>NZ_CP062121.1:0-5930000 GCF_014843395.1 Variovorax sp. 38R | reverse complement strand
AATTAGCTTTGATCCGGAGATTTCCGAATGGGGAAACCCACCTGCAAAGGTATCGCATGATGAATACATAGTCATGCGAGGCGAACCGGGTGAACTGAAACATCTCAGTAGCTCGAGGAAAAGACATCAACCGAGATTCCGAAAGTAGTGGCGAGCGAAATCGGAAGAGCCTGTTAGTGATAGCACAAGACATAACGGAACAGCTTGGAAAGGCTGGCCATAGCGGGTGATAGCCCCGTACGTGAAATGACCTGTGTGGTACTGAGCTAACGACAAGTAGGGCGGGACACGAGAAATCCTGTCTGAATATGGGGGGACCATCCTCCAAGGCTAAATACTCATCATTGACCGATAGTGAACTAGTACCGTGAGGGAAAGGCGAAAAGAACCCCGGGAGGGGAGTGAAATAGATCCTGAAACCGCGTGCTTACAAAAAGTAGGAGCCTCGTAAGGGGTGACTGCGTACCTTTTGTATAATGGGTCAGCGACTTACATTCAGTGGCAAGGTTAACCGAATAGGGAAGCCGTAGAGAAATCGAGTCCGAATAGGGCGATCAGTCGCTGGGTGTAGACCCGAAACCAAGTGATCTATCCATGGCCAGGATGAAGGTGCCGTAACAGGTACTGGAGGTCCGAACCGACTAGTGTTGCAAAACTAGCGGATGAGCTGTGGATAGGGGTGAAAGGCTAAACAAACTTGGAAATAGCTGGTTCTCTCCGAAAACTATTTAGGTAGTGCCTCAAGTATTACCATCGGGGGTAGAGCACTGTTTTGGCTAGGGGGTCATGGCGACTTACCAAACCAAGGCAAACTCCGAATACCGATGAGTACAGCTTGGGAGACAGAGCACCGGGTGCTAACGTCCGGACTCAAGAGGGAAACAACCCAGACCGCCAGCTAAGGTCCCTAAAATTGGCTAAGTGGGAAACGAAGTGGGAAGGCTAAAACAGTCAGGATGTTGGCTTAGAAGCAGCCATCATTTAAAGAAAGCGTAATAGCTCACTGATCGAGTCGTCCTGCGCGGAAGATGTAACGGGGCTAAGCCAGTTACCGAAGCTGCGGATTTGCAATTTATTGCAAGTGGTAGGAGAGCGTTCTGTAAGCCTGTGAAGGTGCGTTGTAAAGCGTGCTGGAGGTATCAGAAGTGCGAATGCTGACATGAGTAGCGTTAAAGGGGGTGAAAAGCCCCCTCGCCGTAAGCGCAAGGTTTTCTACGCAACGTTCATCGGCGTAGAGTGAGTCGGCCCCTAAGGCGAGGCAGAGATGCGTAGCTGATGGGAAACAGGTCAATATTCCTGTACCGATTGTTAGTGCGATGTGGGGACGGATCTTAATAGGTCATCCAGTTATTGGATTATTCTGGTTTAGTTGGATGTAGGCGTGCATTAGGCAAATCCGGTGCACATATACCGAGGCCAACGATCGAGCGGACTTGTCCGTGAAGTGACTGAACGAGGTTCCAGGAAAAGCCACTAAGCTTCAGCTAACAACGACCGTACCGCAAACCGACACTGGTGCGCGAGATGAGTATTCTAAGGCGCTTGAGAGAACTCAGGAGAAGGAACTCGGCAAATTGACACCGTAACTTCGGAAGAAGGTGTGCCCTATTAGTGTGTAGTGAACAACGAAGCATGAATGGGTTGCAAAAAATCGGTGGCTGCGACTGTTTATTAAAAACACAGCACTCTGCAAACACGAAAGTGGACGTATAGGGTGTGACGCCTGCCCGGTGCTGGAAGATTAAATGATGGGGTGCAAGCTCTTGATTGAAGTCCCAGTAAACGGCGGCCGTAACTATAACGGTCCTAAGGTAGCGAAATTCCTTGTCGGGTAAGTTCCGACCTGCACGAATGGCGTAACGATGGCCACACTGTCTCCTCCTGAGACTCAGCGAAGTTGAAATGTTTGTGATGATGCAATCTCCCCGCGGAAAGACGGAAAGACCCCATGAACCTTTACTGTAGCTTTGTATTGGACTTTGAACAGATCTGTGTAGGATAGGTGGGAGGCTTTGAAGCAGGGTCGCTAGATCTTGTGGAGCCAACGTTGAAATACCACCCTGGTGTGTTTGAGGTTCTAACCTAGGTCCATTATCTGGATCGGGGACAGTGCATGGTAGGCAGTTTGACTGGGGCGGTCTCCTCCCAAAGCGTAACGGAGGAGTTCGAAGGTACGCTAGTTACGGTCGGACATCGTGACGATAGTGCAATGGCATAAGCGTGCTTAACTGCGAGACTGACAAGTCGAGCAGATGCGAAAGCAGGACATAGTGATCCGGTGGTTCTGTATGGAAGGGCCATCGCTCAACGGATAAAAGGTACTCTGGGGATAACAGGCTGATACCGCCCAAGAGTTCATATCGACGGCGGTGTTTGGCACCTCGATGTCGGCTCATCTCATCCTGGGGCTGTAGCCGGTCCCAAGGGTATGGCTGTTCGCCATTTAAAGAGGTACGTGAGCTGGGTTTAAAACGTCGTGAGACAGTTTGGTCCCTATCTTCCGTGGGCGCTGCAGATTTGAGGAAGCCTGCTCCTAGTACGAGAGGACCGGAGTGGACACACCTCTGGTGTATCGGTTGTCACGCCAGTGGCATTGCCGAGTAGCTAAGTGTGGAAGAGATAACCGCTGAAAGCATCTAAGCGGGAAACTCGTTTCAAGATGAGATCTGCCGGGGCCTTGAGCCCCCTAAAGAGTCGTTCAAGACCAGGACGTTGATAGGTCAGGTGTGGAAGCGCAGTAATGCGTTAAGCTAACTGATACTAATTGCTCGTGCGGCTTGACCCTATAACTTTGATCAATCTGATCAAGGTGTTATGCCAAGTTGACGCATTCAAAATAATTCGCCAAAAGCTGATTCCAAACTCTATGAATTCGTTTGATTGATCGTGTGATCAGTCAGACAACCCTTTATGCCTGATGACCATAGCGAGTTGGTACCACTCCTTCCCATCCCGAACAGGACAGTGAAACGACTCAGCGCCGATGATAGTGCGGGTTCCCGTGTGAAAGTAGGTCATCGTCAGGCTCTTACAGCCCAGAAAACCCCAGTCAGCAATGACTGGGGTTTTTTGCTTTGCGCGCTGCGAAAAGAAAAAAGAACTTGCAAAGCACGAGTAAGCGAATGGACAGACAAAGAAAAAGCGCCAACTCGAAAGAGATTGCGCTTTTTTATTGGGACAAAACAACCGCTGATCAAGCGTTGCGAACCCCCAAAGCATCGGATTGCGCTGCACCAACCGCAATCAGCTCCGACAGCAACTCCCCAGTTAGAGCTGCCAACGTCTCATCCGCAAAGAATCGAGCCCGGATCCGCTCGAAATACGGTGTCCCGCCAAGCCACGCCCCCCACTCAGCGTGCGACACCGCATGCAGCTCCAGCAGCTTGAACTTCATCAGCACCTTCATCGCATGACGCGCGTGCTTCACCGGGTCTCGCTGCAAGCCAGTTAAACGCTTGCGTGCCGTATGCAAGGCTCGGTCGACGTCGACAAAGATTCCTCCATGACCAGGAATCACCTGACGCGGCGATAACTTCTCGATCAGATCGAGCGTTGCCGCGATATCTCCGAACGAAGGCTCGCCCATCAGTTCAGGAAAGGCGATGCCAAACCCGTTTTCCCAGAGCGCATCCGCTGAAATCAGCGTCCGCGACACCGGTTCGAACAGGATCACCGAGTGCGGATCGTGGCCCGGAGCCCCGTGCACTTGCCACGCGCTGTCTCCCAACAGGCATTCAGTGCCTGGCTCGAGCAACCCGGTGAAGCCAAAACGCGGGCAACTCTGCCCCGTCGCAAGAAAACTCAGACCTTGCGCATCCCATCGCTCGACCAGCGCCGCCTCTCCAGGGGGAATGTCCGTCTGCATCGATGGGTAGCGCTCCTGCAATGCCGCGTTCCCCCCGCAGTGGTCGCTGTGCAGATGCGTGTTCAGCACCCGATCGAGCGGACGCTCTCCCAACGCAGACTCCACCAGCGCCAGCGTCTGGTCGGCATGCGTGGCATACCCCGTGTCGACCAGCGCCGTTTCCTCCGCTCCGGTGAACAGGATGTTGTTCGACGACAGCCAGCCCCGCTCGAACACGACGACATTCGCCGGCAGTCCGGCGCTGGCTTCCCCGTGCTGTCCCACCCGGTCAGGCACCGGCGCTGGTGCGCAACTCGCGCCGCAGGATCTTCCCCACGTTGGTCTTGGGCAGCGACTCGCGGAACTCGATGTGCTTCGGCCGCTTGTAGCCGGTGAGCTGCCCGTTGCAGTACTGGAGCACGGCATCTTCCGTCAGCGTCGGGTCCCTGCGGACCACGAAGACCTTGATGGCTTCGCCTTGCTTTTCGTCCGGCACGCCGACGGCCGCGCATTCGACCACCCCCGGGCACAGCGAGATCACGTTCTCCAGCTCGTTGGGGAACACGTTGAAACCGCTCACGAGGATCATGTCCTTCTTGCGATCGACGATGCGGCTGTAGCCGTCTTCCTGCATCACGGCGATGTCGCCGGTACGCATGAAGCCGTCGGCCGTGAAGGCGGCGGCCGTCTCGGCGGGCTGGTTGTAGTAGCCGGTCATCACGTTCGGCCCCTTGATGCAGAGCTCGCCCGCCTGACCGATCGGCAGCGATTGGCCTTCATCGTCCTTGATCGCGATCTCAATGCTCGGCAACGGCAGGCCGATGGTGCCCGTGAACTTCGTATTCGACACCGGGTTGTTGGTGCCGATCGCGCAGGTCTCGCTCATGCCCCAGCCTTCGATCATCGGGCAGCCTGTGGCTTCGAACCACTTGCGCGCCGTGCCTTCGGACGCGGCCATGCCGCCAGCCTGCGACACGAACAGCGTGGAGAAGTCGACCGTCTTGAACTCCGGGTGCATCAGCAGCGCATTGAACAAGGTGTTCACCGCCGGCAGCATGTGGAAGGGCCGCTTCTTCAGCACCGCGACGAACTTGTTGAAGTCGCGCGGGTTCGGAATCAGCGTCATGTGCGAGCCCTGGCGGATCACCAGCAGGCACAGCGTCAGCGCGAAGATGTGATACAGCGGCAGCGCCGCGATGCTGTTGACCTTCGCCAGGTCGCCTGCCCGCGACAGCGCCGGTGTGAACCAGGCTTCGGCCTGCAGCGTGGCGGCCACGATGTTGCGATGGGTCAGCACCGCGCCCTTCGACAGCCCGGTGGTGCCGCCCGTGTACTGCAGGAAGGCGATGGAATCGAGCGTGCTCTGGTCGGGCCCGAGCGTGCGTCCGCGGCCTTCGGCAATCGCCTGCTTGAACGGCGTGACCGTGCGGCCTTCGCTCAAGGGCAGCTTGTAAGGCGGCACCATCTTGGCCAGGTGGCGCACGGCCACCGTGATCCACGTGCCGTACAGCCCGCCGAGCAGATCGCCCATCGCGGTCATCACCACGTGCTTGATCGGTGTGCGCTCGATCACCTGCTCGAGCGTGGCAGCAAAGTTTTCGAGGATGACGATGGCCGTGGCGCCGGAGTCCTTGAGCTGATGCTCTAGTTCGCGCGCCGTGTACAGCGGATTGACGTTGACGCAGGTGTAGCCCGCGCGCAGCACGGCACACATCGTGACCGCGAACTGCGGCACGTTGGGCAGCATGATCGCCACCCGTGCACCTGGCTCGAGGCCCCGCGACTGCAGCCAGGCGCCCATCGCTTTCGAGAGCGTGTCGAGTTCGCCGTACGACATCCACCGCTCCATGCAGACGGAGAACGGCCGGTCTTTGTAGCGGCCGAAAGCCTCGTCGAACATGTGAGGCAGGGAGCGGTACTGCTCCGGGTGAATCTCGTGCGGCACGCCGGCCGGATAGTTCTGTTGCGCGGATGTCTGCATGCAAGCTCCTTTGGCGCGGATTGTGGGAGCCAATGCCTCCCACCCGCCAGCGGGCTTGTCCTAGGGGCGCATGCCGGGTGTCGCGCAGGCGATAGCCGCCGTGCGCGCCCGGGTCACGCAGATGCGATCAGGCGTTGCCCGATTCGCCCGGCAGCAGCACGCCGGCCGGGATGTCGGGCTCCACTTCGAGTGCGCGGTACAGCGGCGTGAAGTCGGGTGCCGTGAGATCGAAGAGCTGCGCGAAGTTCTCGATCACGAAGTAGTTGGCCTGGTACGTGTCGATCTTGTATTGCGTGCGCATGGTGCGCAGCAGGTCGAGCGGGAGGCGGTGCGGCTCGGGGCTGCGCACCGCGTGCTGCAGCTCGCCGACCGAACTCAGGATGCCGGCGCCGTACGCGCGCAGGCCCTCGGGCTGGCGGATCAGGCCGAACTCGACCGTGTACCAGTACAGCCGCGCCAGCTTCTCGCCGGCGCCCAGCTCGTGCGCCTTCATGCCGCCTTGACCGTAGCGCTGCACATAGTCGGCGAAGGTCGGGTCGAACAGCATCGGCACGTGGCCGAACAGGTCGTGGAACACGTCGGGCTCGACGATGTAGTCGAACTCTTCGGGCTTGCGGATCCAGTCGGTCACCGGGAACTTGCGGTTCGCCAGCAGCGTGAAGAAGGGCAGTTCAGGTATCAGCCCCGGCACCGCGACGATCTCCCAGCCGGTGGCGCGGTGCAGGCGCTCGTTGAGTTCGTCGAAGCGCGGGATGCGGTCCTTCACGCCGAGCAGCGGCAGCGCCTGGATGAAGGCGTCGCAGGCCAGGCCCGGCAGCTGCGCGGCCTGGCGTTCGTACAGCCGCTTGTAGGTGTCGTGGTCGGCCGCCGTGTAGCTGGCCCAGTCCTGCGGGCAGGTGTAGTCGGCTTGCACCGAACCGCCGCGCGAGTAGTCGCCGCGCGGCGGGCGATCGGATGCGCCATAGACGGCGGGAGTGACAACGGCGGCGGGGGTATCCATGGGGCGTTCGGTTTCTCGGGTTATTTGAGCCAGCGGTCCATCACGCGCTGGAAGTCGCCGCCGGCTTGCTGCAGGTGCAGCCATTGGTCGACATACGATTTGAAAGCCACGTCGTCGCGCGGCAGCATCCAGGCCATCTCGCCGTACTGCAGCGGCTTGTCGGGGTTCACCGCGCACAGCCCGGGCTTGAGCTTCTGCTGCGTGATGGCCTCGGCCGATTCGGTGACGAACACGTCGGCGCGGTTGGCCAGGATCTCGTCGAAGATCGTGACGTTCTCGCCGTGCAGCGTGAGCTTGGCTTGCTTGAAATTGGTGCGGGCGAAGCGTTCATTGCTGCCGCCCGGGTTGAAGATCACGCGGGTCGACGGCTGGTCGATGGCCGCCACGCTCTGGTACTTGGCCACGTCGGCGCAGCGCGCGATGGGCGTCTTGCCATTGACCATGTACGGCGCGCTGAAGAAGGCACGCTTCTGGCGGTCGGTGGTCACCGACACGCCGCCCACGGCGATGTCGCATTTGCCCGCGGCCAGGTCGGGCAGCAGGTTGGCCCAGGTCGTCTTGACCCACTCGGGCTTGGCGCCGAGGCTGGCGCTGAAGCCCGCCATCAGGTCGACGTCGATGCCTTCGAACGAGGCGTCAGCCTTCTGGAAGCTGAAGGGCCGGTAGTCGCCCGGCGTGCAGATGCGCAGCACCGCCGCCTTTTGCACCGTGTCCAGGTGCGAGGCGCCCGGGCCGGCCGCGGGCGGCGCCGAGGCGCAGCCCGAGAGCACGACCGCAGCGGCGGCTGCCGCGACAAAGGAAGTGACGACAGTCGAAGAAGACGCGTGGCGCATGCCGGGCTCCAGGGCAGTGGTGAAGCGCCTTATTTTGCGGCGCTCAGCACGCCGCGGCGCATCTGGTCGAGCTCGATGCTCTCGAACAGCGCCTTGAAGTTGCCGTTGCCGAAGCCGTCGTCGCCCTTGCGCTGGATGAACTCGAAGAAGATCGGGCCCAGCTGGTTCTCACTGAAGATCTGCAGCAGCAGTGCGTCCTTCTTGCCGTCGATCAGGATCTTGCGTTTCTTCAGCTCGGCCACGCTTTCGCCGTGCTCGGGAATGCGCTTGTCGATCAGCTCGTAGTACGTGTCGATGGTGTCCAGCAGCGTCACGCCGTTGGCGCGCAGCGCGTCGACGCTCTCGTACAGATTGTCCGAGCCCATGGCGATGTGCTGGATGCCCTCGCCCTTGTACATGTCCAGGTACTCCTGGATCTGGCCGGCCTGTTCCTTGCCTTCTTCGTTGATCGGGATGCGGATCTTGCCGCAGGGGCTGGTCATCGCCTTGCTCTTCACGCCCGTGACCTGGCCTTCGATGTCGAAGTACTTCACTTCGCGGAAGTTGAAGAGCTTCTCGTAGAAGTTGGCCCACACGTCCATGCGGCCGCGGTACACGTTGTGCGTCAGGTGGTCGATGTAGGTCAGGCCGTTGCCCTTGCGCGTGAGTGCGTCCTGCGACGACACGCCCGGCAGCGCCTCGAAGTCCACGTCGTAGAAGCCGATGTTGCCGATGTCGCCCGGCTGCGCGCCGTTCTTGCCGGGCCAGCGGTCCACCAGGTAGATCAGGCTGTCGCCGATGCCCTTGATGGCGGGAATGTTCAGCTCGCCCGGGCCGGCCTTGTCGGCAAAGCCCCAGGCGCCCAGCGCGGTGGCGCGCTCGTAGGCCTGCTTGGCGTCCTGCACGCGGAAGGCGATGGCGCACACGCTCGGGCCGTGCTCACGCGCGAAACGCTGGGCGAACGAATCGGGCTCGGCGTTCAGGATGAAGTTGATCGTGCCCTGGCGGTACAACAGCACGTTCTTGTGGCGGTGCTTGGCGATGGCCACGAAGCCCATGCGCTCGAACACCTGGCCCATCGCGACCGGATCGGGTGCCGCGTATTCGATGAATTCGAAACCGTCGGTGCCCATCGGGTTCTCCCAGGGCGTGAAGGCGGGGGCGTCGGTGTGGCTCATGGGTGCTGTCTCCGAAAAGTGGGGAAAGTTGTGCTGAAAGGAAAACAAAGGCCCGGATTCGGGGCGTGCTGCACTGTAGGTCGGAAGGCTTTCAGGTTTTCTGCGTTTCTGGGCGCCTTTGATGGCCATGGCGCAGTAAAACTGCAAAAATGGCGAAATGGAAGCACTCGACAAGATTGATCGACTCATTTTGCGCATGCTGCAAGCAGACGGCCGCGCCACCTACGACCAGATCGCCGAGCAGGTCAGCCTGTCGCCCAGCGCCGTGCTGCGGCGGGTCAAGCGGCTCGAAGAGCACAAGGTCATCGACCGCTACGTGGCCCTGGTCCAGCCTGAGGCGGTCGGCCTGGGCCTTACCGCCTACCTGAACGTGCGGCTCGAAAAGCACACCGAAAGCCACAAGCGCAACCCCATGGACCTGTTCCGCGCCAGCGTACAGACCTGGCCCGAGGTGGTCGAGTGCGCCGCGCTCACCGGCGACATGGACTACCTGCTGCGCGTCGTGGTGGCCGACATGGCGCACTACAGCCGCTTCATCATGGACACCCTGCTGAAGCACCCCAGCGTCCAAGACTGCAAGACCAGCTTTGTGCTCGATCGTGTCAAAGCCACAACATCTGTGCCCGTTTAACCACAATTTGGTTGCGTAAAGACCACGGACTCTGGTATCGAGTCACGAATGCGTCCAGAAAGTGTCCTGACGGGCTTGGTAATTAAGGGAAAACCCTTACATTCGAACCATGCTTACCGCCAAGACCCTCCTCAAAGCGTCTCTCGGCCTCGGCTCTTTCCTGAAGGCGCCGATGGTTGAAGCGCAGCCGCGCGCCGTCAGCGCGCCACCGCCCGTCATGGTGCCGATCCGCTCGATCGGCCCGCGCGAACGCGAACGCATCGCGCGCCACCTGCTCGACCTGACCCCGCACGACCGCTACCTGCGCTTCGGCTACGCCGCGGCCGACGAGCAGGTCCTGCGCTATGTCGAAGGGCTGGACTTCGACCGCGACGAACTGTTCGGCATCTACAACCGCCGCCTCGACCTGATCGCGATGGCGCACGTGGCCTACGCGCCCGACGACCAGCACAGCGACTGCGCCGAGTTCGGCGTGTCCGTGTCGGCGCACGCCCGCGGCCGTGGCTACGGGGCGCGCCTGTTCGAGCGTGCCGTGGTGGCCGCGCGCAACGAAGGCGTGGGCATGCTCTTCATTCATGCGCTGAGCGAAAACGCGGCCATGCTCAAGATCGCCCGCAACGCCGGCGCCACCGTGGTGCGCAGCGGCTCGGAGTCGGAAGCGCATCTGCAGCTGCCCACCGCCACCTTCGACAGCCGCATGAGCGAGATCGCGCTGGAGCACTACGCCGCCGTCGATTTCGCACTCAAGAGCCGCGCCAAGCAGTTCTGGGCCTTCCTCGCGAGCGTGCAGGAAGTGCGCAGCGGCATGCGCGACGCGCGCAGCAAATCTGCACCATAACTGTTGGCCCCCCGGCTTTTCACTTCGCTTCGCTGCGTGTAATTCGCCACCCCCCGAGGGGGAGGCGCGGCTCGCCTTGGGGCGGCCCGGCGGCGGCCGCCTGGGCGGTGTTCTTGCCTTGGCAAACGTCAAGGTAGAGCCTGTCATGCGCAATCCGTTATCCTTGCCTTTCTTCAACTTCGCCCTCCCGCAGTGGCCGACCCTCACCCTGAACGCGCTCCCGTTGAACGGGAAGACAAGCGTGGCTTTCTCCAGAAGCTCGCCGAATTCATCCACCCCGGCCCCGATTCACGCGACGAGCTGATCGAAACCCTCGCCGATGCCGAGGACAACGAGGTGATCGGCGCCGAATCGCGCGTGATGCTCGAAGGCGTGCTGCGCATGGCCGACATGACCGCCGGTGACGTGATGGTCGCCGCCCCGCGCATGGACCTCGTGAACATCGACGCGCCCTTCGACGCGTTGCTGCACTCGGTGATCCAGACCGCGCACTCGCGCTTTCCGGTCTACGAGGGTGAAAAAGAAAACATCATCGGCATCCTGCTCGCGAAAGACCTGCTCAAGCTGCAGCGCGCGCCGGGCCTGAACATTCGCGCCTTGCTGCGTCCGGCCACCTTCGTGCCCGAGAGCAAGGGCCTGAACGACCTGCTGCGCGAGTTCCGCGGCAACCGCAACCACCTGGCCATCGTCATCGACGAGTTCGGCCGCGTGGCGGGCCTCATCACCATCGAAGACGTGCTCGAGCAGATCGTCGGCGAGATCGAAGACGAGTTCGACATCGCCGAAGACGAGGGCGACATCTTCGGCCTGGCCGACCACACCTACCGCGTCTCGGGCGACACGCCCATCGAGCGCGTGGCCGAGGCCTTCGGCATCGTCTTCAACGAAGAACAGCTGAGCGAAGACTTCGACACCATCGGCGGGCTCATCGCGCACGAGATGGGCCACGTGCCCAAGCGCGGCGAGCACCACGCCATCGGCGGCTTCGACTTCGTCGTGCTGCACACCAAGGGCGGCGCGGTGCGCTGGTTCCGGGTGTCGCCGGCGCGCGGCGGCGACGCGGCCGACTGATGCCGGCGCCCGCAGCAGCGGCCCCGGCCCGCGTCTCGCCTTCTTCTTCCCCTTCCTCCGCCGCCAGCGGTTTCTTGCGCCTGCTCGGCTTCGGCTTGGCGGGCGTCGCGCAGGCCCTGTCCATCGCATGGCCGGGCGACGGCCGCCCGCTGTGGTGGCTGCAGCTGCTGTCGCTGGCCGGGCTGGTCTGGTTGCTCGACGGCCTGCGTGCGCAGGGCGCGGGCTGGCGCCGCGCCGGCCTGCACGGCTGGGTGTTCGCGACCGCGTGGCTCACCGGCAGCTTCTGGTGGCTCTTCATCTCGATGCACACCTACGGCGGGCTGCCGGCGCCGCTGGCGGTGATCGCCGTGCTCGCGCTGGCCGCGGCGCTGGCGCTCTATTACGCCGTGGCCTGTGCCTGGTTCGTGGTGCGCGGGCCGGCGGGGCGCATCGCGGGCGCTTTCGTGTTCGCGGCGCTGTGGACGCTGGCCGAGCTCGTGCGCGGCAGCTGGTTCACCGGCTTTCCCTGGGGCGCGGGCGGCTATGCCCATGTCGATGGCCCGCTGGCCGCGCTGGCGCCGTGGGTTGGCGTGTACGGCATCGGCGCGGCGGCGGCACTGGCCGTGGCGCTGGTCGCGCGGCGCCTGCCGCTGCGTGGCGTGGTGCCGACGGCGCTGGCAGCGGTGCTGCTCGCCGCGGTCTTTGTGCTGCCCAACCTGGTCTCGCCGCTCCCCGCCGACGCGCGCGGTGCGCAGGGTAGCGCCGGCACGCTGCAGGTCGCGCTGCTGCAGGGCAACATCCCGCAGGACGAAAAATTCATTCCGGGCGGCGGCATCGAAACCGCGCTGCGCTGGTACGCCGAACAGCTGCGTGATGCCAAGGCCCAGCTCGTGGTCACGCCCGAAACGGCGCTGCCGCTGCTGCCGCGCCAGCTGCCCGCCGGCTACCTCGACGCGATCCAGGAACGCTACGGGCAGCCGGGCACGCAGCAAGCCGCCATCGTCGGCCTGCCGCTCGGCGACGGGCCGGGCACGTACCGCAATGCCGTGCTGGGTTTCCAGCCCGGCGCGACGCAGCCCTTCACCTACAGCAAGCACCACCTCGTGCCCTTCGGCGAGTTCATTCCGCCGGGCTTTCGCTGGTTCATCCGCATGATGAGCATCCCGCTCGGCGACTTCGAGCGCGGCGGGCTCGCGCAGGCGCCTTTCGTCTGGCTGGGCCAGCGCATCGCGCCCAACATCTGCTACGAAGACTTGTTCGGCGACGAGATCGGCGCGAACTTCCGCGACGAGGCCACGGCGCCGACCATCCTGCTCAACGTCAGCAACATCGCCTGGTTCGGGGATTCGATCGCCATCGACCAGCACCTGGCCATCTCGCGCATGCGCGCGCTCGAGTTCGCGCGGCCGATGGTGCGCTCGACCAACACCGGCGCGACCGTGGTGATCGACGCCGCAGGCCGCGTCACGCACCAGCTGCCGCGCCTCACGCGCGGCGTGCTCGAGGCGCCAGTCGAAGGCCGTCGCGGGCTCACGCCCTTCGCGCGCTGGGTGGCGCCGTTCGGCCTGTGGCCGCTGTGGATCGCAGCGCTCGCGATCGTCGCGCTGGGCGCGGTCTTCTTCCGGCCTGGTCGGCGCTGAGTCGCACCGGCGGATGCGCGTTCGGAGTCGTCGTCCATGAAGCACCACCACCGCCTCAAGCCTGCCGCACCACCCGCTGTTGAGGGCGCCGGCGCCCTCCGTGCCAGAGGCCCGGTGCTCGAAGTCTTCCTCGCCTTCCTCGCGCTCGGCCTGACCTCCTTCGGCGGACCGGTGGCGCACCTCGGCTACTTCCGCGCGGAGTTCGTGGAGCGCCGCAAGTGGCTCGACGACAAGAGCTATTCCGACCTCGTGGCGCTGTGCCAGTTCTTGCCCGGGCCCGCGAGCAGCCAGGTCGGCATCGCGCTGGGGCTCGGCCGCGCGGGCTGGGGCGGGGCGCTGGCGGCGTGGCTCGGGTTCACGCTGCCTTCTGCCGTGGCGCTCATCCTTTTCGCGGCCGGTGTCACGCATTGGGCGGCCTTGGCGCAATCGGGCGCGGTGCACGGATTGAAGGTCGTCGCAGTGGCCGTCGTCGCGCAGGCGGTGTGGGGCATGGCGAAGTCGCTGTGCCCCGACCGGTTGCGCGCGGGCGTGGCCATCGTCGCGGCGCTGTTGGTGCTCGCGGTGCCCTCGGCCATCGGGCAGATCGTCGCCATCGTCGCCGGGGGCGTCGTCGGCCGGTGGGCGCTGCAGCTGGGACCCCTTCCCGCGGCGCAGCACCGTGACCACGGCGTGAGCAAGTCGACGGGTGCCGCGCTGCTGGGCTTGTTCGCCGTCCTGCTCGTCGCACTGCCGATGCTGGCCGCGGCGACGGAGTGGCCGGCGCTGTCCGTCATCGCGTCCTTCTACCGGTCGGGCGCGCTGGTGTTCGGCGGCGGGCACGTCGTGCTGCCGTTGCTGCAGGCGGGCGTGGTGCCGACGGGACTGGTCTCGAACGACGTGTTCCTGGCCGGCTACGGCGCAGCCCAGGCCGTGCCGGGGCCCTTGTTCACGTTCGCGGCTTTCCTCGGCGCTGCCATGCCGGGGCCGTTCGGTGGCTGGGTGGGCGGCGTGGCGCTGCTGCTGGCCATCTTCCTGCCGGCCTTCCTGCTGGTGGCCGGTGCGCTGCCGTTCTGGGAGACGCTGCGCCAGCGCGACGGCGTCCAGCGCGCGATGGCGGGCGTGAACGCGGCGGTCGTCGGCGTGCTGCTCGCTGCGCTCTACGACCCGGTGTGGACGAGCGCGATCCACTTCAAGGCCGATTTCGGGCTGGCGCTGGCCGCATTTGGCTTGCTGGTCTACGCGCGCTTGTCGCCGGTGTGGGTCGTCGGGCTGGCGGCGTTCGCCGGCTGGCTGCTGGCCCTCTAAGGGCGGCGCATGACCGCATGCCATGCCGGCATGCAGCGGCATGGCATGCGGGCATGGTTCATGTATCTTCCTCGCCGCCTCGAGAAATCATCCTCAAACCAAGGAGTCCGTATGTACTTTTCTACCCATTTCCGTGCCTTCGCGGCCGGTGCCGCGTTGCTCGCGGCCAGCGCGCTCGCGCAGGCCCAGCAGGCACTGCCCAACGTGGTGATCCTGGCGACCGGCGGCACCATCGCCGGTGCCGGCGCATCGGCCGTCAACAGCGCAACCTACGCGGCCGCCAAGGTCGGCGTCGAGAAGCTGATCGCCGGCCTGCCCGAGCTGGCCAAGGTCGCGAACGTGCGCGGCGAGCAGGTGTTCCAGGTGGCCTCGGAAAGCCTCACCAACGACAACCTGATGACGCTGGCCAAGCGCGTCTCGGCGCTGTCCAAGCAGTCGGACGTCGATGGCATCGTCATCACCCACGGCACCGACACGCTGGAAGAAACCGCCTACTTCCTGACGCTCACCGTGCACACCAACAAGCCGATCGTGGTGGTCGGTTCGATGCGTCCGGGTACGGCCCTGTCGGCCGACGGTGCACTCAACCTGTACGACGCGGTGAACGTGGCGGGCAGCAAGGACGCGATGGGCAAGGGCGTGCTCGTGACGATGGGCGACAACATCGACACCGGCCGCGACGTGAGCAAGAACGTCAACATCAAGACCAGCGCGTTCTCCAGCCAGTGGGGCCCGCTGGGCATGATCGTCGAGGGCAAGAACTACTGGTTCCGCGCGCCTGTGAAGCGCCACACCACGAACTCGGAGTTCAACATCGACACCATCACCGCGCTGCCGCCGGTCGAGATCGCCATGGGCTACGAAGGCGTGTCGTCGGTGGCCATCGACGCGATCGCCAAGAGCGGCGCCAAGGCGCTGATCCACGGCGGCACGGGCAATGGCTCGGTGGCCGACCGCATCGTGCCGAACCTGCAGAAGGCGCGCACCGACGGCGTGATCGTCATTCGCAGCTCGCGCGTGCCCGACGGCTTCGTGATCCGCAATGCCGAGCAGCCCGACGACAAGTACGACTGGGTGGTGGCGCACGACCTGCGCCCGCAGAAGGCGCGCATCCTGGCGATGGTCGCTCTGACCAAGACCAACAACACCAAAGAGCTTCAGCGCATCTTCTGGGAATACTGATCGACGGTCAGCGCGCGGTGCGGCGTTTGCGGTGCCGCGCGTACTCCAGGCTGCTCACGCACACGAGCAGCCAGCCCAGGCCGGTCAGCAGGCCGGCCGCGACATCGCTCGCGAAGTGCACCTGCAGGAAGATCCGGCTGCAGGCGATGGTGACGATGGCCGCCACCGCGGCCATGGAGGCCGGCACATGCCAGCGCGCCGGCAGCAGCCGCAGCGCCAGATACAGCAGCATCCCGTAGCTCACGATCGCGCCCGCGCTGTGGCCGCTCGGAAAGCTGAAGCTCGTCTCCAGCGCCAGCCCGTGGTCATGCACCGGCCGGGCCCGCGCAAAGATGTGCTTGAGCGCGGGGTTCAGCACCACGATGCCGCCGAGCGCGATCACCCAGCCCAGTGCCAGCCCGCGGTGCGCGTTGCGCCACAGCAGCAGCGCGACCACCCCGCACACGGGCGCGAGCAGTTGCGCATCGCCCAGGTGCGTGAGCCAGCTGAAGCTCACGAGCGCACCCCAGGGCACGTGGGTGCCGATGGCGTCGGCGAGCGCCTGGTCGGCGCGGCCCATGGTGCGGCCGTCGCCGAGGTGCGAGGCGATCCAGGCGACCAGCACCGCCGCCGCGAGGATCAGCACGAAGCCCAGGCCCAAACCGAGCGCCAGGCGCGATTCATCGGGCTCGCCGGTGTCAGGCAAAGGATGGCGCCGCTGCAGCATCCGGCACGTGAGGCCGGCGCCGAGCACCGACACGGCCAGTGCAAGCGCGAACCAGGCCAGGGCGTGTTCGCCCAGCTGTTGTGCGAGAAGAACCAAGGGGGAAGAAGAAAGAAGAAGAGTGTCCGCAGGAGGCATGCGGCGCAACCCTAAGGGCCCGCCGCGCGGCTGGCAAGCGGAAGCCGTAACAGGTCAACGGGCATGAAGGCCTTGTCGACCGCCGAGTGGTCCCAGCGTTCGACCACGCAGACGCGCTGTGCGCCGTCGCCGGACGCTTCCGTGCGCAGCACGTTCACCGAATTCGGCGCGTCCCAGCGCACGCGCGTCGACACCGCGGTGCCGGCCTGCACCGCCCAGGCCGTCGGCGGGCAGCCCTGAAAGTGCTCGTCCAGCGGGCGCACGAAAGGCAGGTGGATGTGGCCGCCGACGATCAGGTCGGCGCCCGCTACCGTCCAGCGCGCGACCGCCGCCTCGCGCCCGTGCAGCCGGTTCTGCCGGTCTTCAGGCCGCGTCACCAGCACCGGCTGGTGCGTCACGACCACGCGCACCTGCCGGGGCGTGGCGCTCGCCAGCCGGGCCACGACGCGCTCGACCTGCGCGAGCGACACCTCGCCGTCCTCGTGCCGGTACCAGCGCGTCGTGTTGACCGTGACCACCAGCCAGTCGTCGCAGGCGAACACCGGTTCCAGGTCGGTGCCGAAGGCTTCTGTGTAGCGGCCGTAGGGCGAGAAGACGCGTGCCGCCAGCTGGAACAGCGGGATGTCGTGGTTGCCCGGAATGGCGACCACCGGCGCCGCGAGCCGGTCGGCAAAAGCGCGCGCCGCCGCGAACTGGCGGCGCGTGGCGCGCTGCGTGATGTCGCCCGACAACAGCACCGCCTGCGGTGCCAGCGCGTGCGCGAGGCGCTCGAGCGCCTGCAGCACCTCGGGCTGCTCGGTGCCGAAGTGCGGGTCGGACACTTGCAGCAGGCAGCTCATGGCCGCGCCGCCTCCAGCTCGGGCGCGCTGTCGGGCCGCACCAGCCACAGCGGGTCGGGCGCCACGCGGAACAGCAAGGGCATGTCGACCCAGTCGATCTCGCCGTCGGTGGCGATCTTCGCGCGGCGCGGCGTGCGCAGCCGGCCGGCCTTCACCGTCATCGACTCGAAGGGGAAGCTCAGCACCTCGTCGGCGTCGCCCAGCCGCCCGAGCGCGCCGCGCACCAGCAGCCCCGGCATCGCCAGCAGGCCGACCGGCTTGAGCGCCACCGCGGTCAGCTGGCCCTGCTCGGGCGCCTCGGCGTGGTCGACGCCCGCCTGCATCAGCTGCAGCGGGTTGTTGCCCACGAACAGCGTGGGCGTGCGGATGTCGCGCTCGTGGCCATGCGAGGCGATGCGCAACTGCCAGTGGCGATGGCGCCCGCGCAGCACGGTCAGCAGGCCCGAGTAGAAGGCGATCCAGCGGTGGCGGCCGAAGCGTGCCTTGTGGGTTTCGCGCTCCTCCAGCAGGTCGGCATACAGGCCCATGCTGGCGTTGACCAGGAACACGCGGTCGTTCACCAGCCCCACCTGCACGGGCCGCGGCTGTTGTGTCAGCAATACCTGCAGCGCCTGCGCCGTGTCGCGCGGGATGCCGTGGGTGCGGCTGAAATAGTTGAAGGTGCCCTGCGGCAGCACGCCGAAGGGGCAGCCGCTGCCGAGCGTGGCCTGGGCCACCGCGTTGATGGTGCCGTCGCCGCCCGCGGCCACCACCACGCCGCCCACGGCCCGGGCGCGCTCGACCGCTTCGCGCGCCAGCGCCTGCACGCGGCCGGGGCCGTCCACGAGGAACACGCGGTGCCGGCGGCCGTCGGCGGCAAAGGCCTCGTCGATGACCTGCCGGGCCTGCGCGGCGCTCTCGCTGCCGGAGCCGGCGTTGAGCACGATGAAAAAAGGAGTGTCGGGGCCGATGTGGGGCGGTGCCATGCAGTGAGAGAGGGGGAAAGCGCAGGAAAGTGCCGAAAGCGGCGGGAAACGCAAAAAAGCGCGCGGAGCCGGGCTTTGTCCCACGCCCGCGCGGGCTGTTGCGGCAGCCGGCATCCCGAGCGGCTGTGGGAGAGTTGCCCTCCCACGAACGTAAAATCGTCCGCTTTCGCGGCCTGTGCCGCGCCACCGTCCCGTCCAATGTCCGGCCCCCGACGCCGGCCAGCTTCATGTTGACCTTCCAGCAAATCATTCTCAAACTGCAGTCGTACTGGGCCGACAAGGGCTGTGCGCTCCTGCAACCGTACGACATGGAAGTGGGCGCAGGCACCTCGCACACCGCCACCTTCCTGCGCGCGCTCGGCCCCGAGCCCTGGAAGGCCGCCTACGTGCAGCCCAGCCGCCGCCCCAAGGACGGCCGCTACGGCGAGAACCCCAACCGCCTGCAGCACTACTACCAGTACCAGGTCGTGCTCAAGCCCGCGCCCAGCAACATCCTCGAGCTCTACCTCGGCAGCCTCGAGGCCCTGGGCTTCGACCTGAAGAAGAACGACATCCGCTTCGTCGAGGACGACTGGGAGAACCCCACGCTCGGCGCCTGGGGCCTGGGTTGGGAGGTGTGGCTCAACGGCATGGAGGTGACCCAGTTCACCTACTTCCAGCAGGTCGGCGGCATCGACTGCAAGCCCATCACCGGCGAGATCACCTACGGCCTGGAGCGCCTGGCCATGTACCTGCAGGGCGTGGACAACGTCTACAACCTCACCTGGACCGACGGCCTGAGCTACGGCGACGTCTACAAGCAGAACGAGGTCGAGCAGTCGACCTACAACTTCGAGCACAGCGACGCCGAGTTCCTCTTCACCGCCTTCGCCGCGCACGAAAAGCAGGCCAAGCACCTCATGACCGAGCAGCTCGCGCTGCCGGCCTACGAGCAGGTGCTCAAGGCTGCCCACAGTTTCAACCTGCTCGACGCGCGCGGTGCCATCAGCGTGACCGAGCGCGCGGCCTACATCGGCCGCATCCGCAACCTCGCGCGCAGCGTGGCGCAGAGCTACTACGACAGCCGCGAGCGCCTGGGCTTCCCGATGGCCCCGCGCGAATGGGTTGCGCAGATGCCCCCGAAGAAAGCCGCCTGAGCGATGACGACCCCCATGAACAAGAACTCCCTCCTGGTCGAACTGTTTGTCGAAGAGCTGCCGCCCAAGGCGCTGAAGAAGCTCGGCGAAGCCTTTGCCGGCGTGCTGCGCGACCAGCTCGTGGCGCAAGGCCTGGCCGAAGCCGGCTCGGTGCTCACGCCCTACGCGTCACCGCGCCGCCTGGCTGCGCACCTCACGCACGTGGCCGAGCGCGCCGCCGACAAGGCCGTGTCGCAAAAGCTCATGCCCGTGGCCGTGGGGCTCGATGCCTCGGGCCAGCCCACGCCCGCGCTGCTCAAGCGCCTGGCCGCCCTCGGCGCCGACGCCTCGGCCGTGCCGGGCCTCAAGCGCGCCATGGACGGCAAGGCCGAAGCCCTGTTCTACGAAAGCACCGCCAAGGGCGCGACGCTGGCCGAAGGCCTGCAGAAGGCGCTGGCCGAAGCCATCGCCAAGCTGCCGATCCCGAAGGTCATGAGCTACCAGCTCGAAAGCGGCTGCGAAATGCCGGGCTGGAGCAGCGTGAGCTTCGTGCGCCCCGCGCACGGCCTCGTGGCGCTGCATGCCGACACCGTGGTGCCCATCGAGGCGCTGGGCCTGAAGGCCGGCCGCGAAACGCACGGCCACCGCTTTGAAGCAGCGATCGACCCCGTGGTGCTGCGCGATGCCAACAGCTACGCGCTGCAACTGCAGGACGACGGCGCCGTCATCGCGAGTTTTGAAGCGCGCCGCGCCGAAATCGCACGCCAGCTCGCAGCGGCTGCGGTCAAGGTCGGCGGCGGCTCGGTGCCGATCCACGACGACGCGCTGCTCGACGAAGTCACGGCGCTGGTCGAACGCCCCAACGTGCTGGTCTGCAGCTTCGAGCCGGAGTTTCTCGAAGTGCCGCAGGAGTGCCTCATCCTCACGATGAAGGCCAACCAGAAGTACTTTCCGCTGCTCGACGCGTCGAGCAAACTCACGAACAAGTTCCTCGTCGTCAGCAACATCACGCCCGACGATGCGAGCGCGGTCATCCAGGGCAACGAGCGCGTCGTGCGCCCGCGCCTGGCCGACGCCAAGTTCTTCTTCGACCAGGACCGCAAGAAATCGCTGGCCTCGCGCGTCGAGTCGCTTGGCAAGGTGGTCTATCACAACAAGCTTGGCACGCAGGGCGAACGCGTGCAGCGCGTGATGCACATCGCGCGCGGCATTGCCGAAAAGCTCGGCGACGCCACGTTGGCCGCGCAAGCAACCCAGGCCGCTCAGTTGGCCAAGGCCGACCTCGTGACCGACATGGTCGGCGAGTTCCCCGAGCTGCAGGGCACCATGGGCCGCTACTACGCGCTGCACGACGGGCTCGACGCCGCGGTGGCCGATGCCATCGAAGACCACTACAAGCCGCGCTTCGCCGGCGACGAGCTGCCGCGCAACAGCGTGGGCCTCGCGGTCGCGCTGGCCGACAAGCTCGAGACGCTGGTCGGCATGTTCGGCATCGGCAACCTGCCCACCGGCGACCGCGACCCGTTCGCGCTGCGCCGCCACGCGCTGGGCGTGATCCGCATGCTGATCGAGAAAGACCTCGCGCTGGGGCTCGACGCCCTGCTGCAGGACGCCGCCGCGCAGTTCAGCGCCATCGACGGTTTCGACAGCAGCAAGGCCACGGTCGAGCTGCGCGACTTCATCCTCGACCGCCTTGCCGGCAGCCTGCGCGAGCAGGGCGCCAGCGCCCAGGAAGTCGATGCCGTGCTGGCCCCGCTGCCGCAGCGCCTGGGCGAAGTGCCCAAGCTGCTGGCGGCCGTGCGCGCCTTCGCCGCACTGCCCGCAGCCGCCGCGCTGGCCGCCGCCAACAAGCGCATCGGCAACATCCTGAAGAAGGCGCCCGAAGCCGACGCCCACGTCAGCGAGCTGCTGCTGCAGGAGCCCGCCGAGAAGGCGCTGCACGCTGCCATGGCGCAGGTCGTGCCCGCTGCCAACGCCCAGTTCGACGCGGGCGACTACACCGGCTCGCTGCAGACGCTGGCCGCGCTGCGCGAACCGGTCGATGCGTTCTTCACGGACGTGATGGTGAATGCCGAGCAGGCCGACCTGCGGCTGAACCGCCTGGGCCTGCTGATGTCACTGCACGCCGCGATGAACCGCGTCGCGCAGCTCGAGCGGCTGGCTGTCTGAGCAGGGCCATTCGATAATCAGCCATGAACCGCCAGCAGCAACTCGACCAGTTTTCGCTCGCCCTGCATCGGCGCGCGATGGCGGCGTTGCACCTGGACCCGGCGCAGCGCGAGCGCGCCCGTCAGACGTTGGCGCGTTGGCGCCAGCAGTCGGGCGAGACGCGCTCTGATGTTCTGTGGAACGAATGGGAGCAGTTGCTGGCCTCAGACCTCGAGGTGCTGACGCGCGCCGCGCTCGACGACTCCGAGCACGGCCAGCTGATGCGCAGCGTGTCGCCGCTCGGCGTGCTCGTTTCGCAGGCCGAGCGGATGACCTTGCTGCAGCAGGCGCGCGAAGAGGTCGCCGTCCCATGAAGCTGGAAGAACTGCAGCACGTGCTGCGCGCTTCGGCGGCGATTGCCGAGGAGAACTCCTTCGTGGTCGTGGGCAGCCAGGCGGTGCTGCTGCTGCTGGAGCAGCCGCCTGAAGCCTTGCTCGTGTCCCGCGAGATCGATCTCTACCCGGCGCTTCATCCGGAGCGTGCCGACCTGATCGACGGCGCCATCGGCATGCATTCGAGCTTTCACGAGACCTTCGGCTACTTCGCCGACGGTGTCGGTCCCGAAACCGCCGTGATGCCGGCCGACTGGATGACCCGCGCCAGCCTGCACTACATCGGCGACGTCACGGCCATCTGCCCGGACCTGCACGACCTCGTCGTCTCGAAGTGCGTGGCGGGCCGTGAGAAAGACGCCGACTTCGTGCGCGAACTGCTGAAGCACCAGCTGGTGTCGGCGACGACGCTGGCAGAACGCATCGCCATGCTCGATGCCTCGAAGTACCCGCTGCCCACGCTGGTCGCATGGGTGGAGCGGCGCAAGCTCGAGTCTGAAAGGCCGACCCCATGAAGCTCGTCATCCTCGACCGCAACGGCACGATCAACGTGCACCGCGAAGATTTCGTCAAGAGCGACATCGAGTGGACGCCGCTGCCCGGTGCGCTCGAGGCCGTGGCGCGGCTCAACCATGCGGGCTGGCACGTGGTGGTCGCGTCGAACCAGTCGGGCCTGGGCCGCGGGCTGTTCGACATGGCTTCGCTCAACGCCATGCACGCCAAGATGCACAAGATGCTCGCGGCCGTGGGCGGCAAGGTGGATGCGGTGTTCTATTGCCCGCACAGCCCCGACGAGGGTTGCGACTGCCGCAAGCCCAAGGACGGGCTGTTCCTTCAGATCGGCGACCGCTTCGGCATCGACCTGAAGGGCGTGCCGACCGCGGGCGACAGCCTGCGCGACCTGCAGGCCGGCGCGTCCGCCGGCTGCGAACCGCACCTGCTGCTCACGGGCATGGGCGCGGCCTGCCGCGGGGTTCACCCGCTGCCTCCCGAATATCCGGCGGACACGAGGGTGCATGACGACCTCGCCGCCTTTGTCGATTTCTTGCTTGCGCGCGAAGCGCGGGCTGCACTGCAGGTGGCTGTCTGATGGCGTTTATCCGTTCCGTTCTCCACGCCCTGTGGATGCTTGTCACCGTGGTGCCTTGGGGCATCATCATGTGCGTCTGTTCGCTCTGGAAGCGTGGCATTCCGCTGTACTGGATGGCCGAGCGATGGCTCAGCTGGGCCATCGGTGGTGCGCGCGTGCTGCTGGGCATCAAGACCCGCGTGACCGGCATGGAAAACCTGCCGACCGACCAACTCGCCGGCGCGGTGCTGCTGGTGAAGCACCAGTCCACGCTCGAGACTTTCCTCATGCCCACGCTGATGCCTCACCCGCTGGCCTTCGTTTTCAAGAAGGAGCTCATCTACGTGCCGTTCTTCGGCTGGGCGATGGCGCGGCTGGACATGATCCACATCGACCGCAGCCAGCGCGCGCAGGCGTTCAACAAGGTGGTGAACCAGGGCCGCAAGCTGCTCGCGCAGGGCATCTGGATCATCATGTTCCCAGAAGGCACGCGCATTCCGCGCGGCCAGAAGGGCACCTACAAGAGCGGCGGCACGCGCCTGGCCTGCGAAACCGGCGTGCCCGTGATCCCGATCGCGGTGACCTCGGCCAAGGTCTGGCCACGCAAGGCCTTCGTGAAGTGCCCCGGCGTGGTCGACGTGTCGATCGGGCCGGCGATCTCGAGCGTGGGTCGCAAGCCCGACGAGTTGATGCGCGAAGTCGAAGCCTGGATCGAGGCCGAGATGCGTCGTCTCGATCCTGAGGCGTACAGCGACGGCGCGGTGCAGCCGCAGCAGACGTTGCCGAGCGAGGCGGGCTGACACGCCTGCCTCAGAGCGAGCCCGACATGCAGGGGATGCTGCAATTCACGATGGACCTCTTCGAGGGGCTGGGGAGCACGCCGGCGCCTGCTGCTGCTGCTCCGCCGCGGCGGTCGCGGAAGAAGGCACCAGCGCCTGTGCCGCCTGCTGCTCCCGTGTCGGTGGTGGCTGCCACGCCTTTGTCCATCGAGCCCGTTGATTCGCGTCCTGCGGTGCCGTTGGCCGACACGTTGACGCTGGCGAATTTCGCGCATCCACAAGCGACGCGTGAAGTGGTGCTGGGGTCGGCGCGTGTGGCCTACGAGTTCAAGCGGGGGCAGCGCAAGACCATCGGTTTTCTTGTGGGCGCCGAAGGCTTGTCGGTGCGTGCGCCGCGGTGGGTCACGCTGCGCGATGTCGATGCGGCAGTGCGGGAGAAGGCCGACTGGATTCTGCGCAAGCTGGCGGAGACGCAGCAGCGCAATGCGCGTGTCGAGGCGACGCGGATCGCTTGGGAAGACGGGGCGGAGTTTCCTTTTCTTGGCGAGCTGGTGGTGATCCGGCTCGATCCGAAGCACGGTTTCGCGAGCGTTGGCGGCACGCTCGACCCCGCTGTCGAAGGCGGTGGGCCGCGCACTTTGCGGTTGGCTGTGGCGCAGAACGCGGCGCCTTCGCAGATTCGGGATGCGGCGCAGGCCTGGTTGATGCGGCAGGCAAGGAAGCTGTTCATTGAACGGCTGGATCACTTTGCGCCGCTGCTTGGGGTGTCATGGCAGAAGCTGTCGCTGTCCAATGCTGCTACGCGGTGGGGGAGTGCGAGTGCGGATGGGTCGATTCGGTTGAACTGGCGATTGATTCACTTCCGCCTGCCTGTGATCGACTACGTTGTGGCGCATGAGCTGGCGCATCTGCGGGTGATGGATCACTCGCATCGGTTTTGGGAGACCGTGGAGAGTGTTGTGCCTGACTATGGGGTGCTGCGGCAGCAGTTGAAGGATGAGGCTGTGCCTCGGTGGGGCTGATCTTTCTTGTTTGCTTCCCGAGGCCGGGAGTTCCGCCCGGCGGCGGACTTACTTTCTTTTGCTTCGCCAAAAGAAAGTAAGCAAAGAAAAGGCGACCCCACTGTCTGCGACCCTTCGCTTCGCTACGGGCAACCTGCGGTGCTCGCGTTTCGCGGGGTCTCGCAGAACTCGCTTCGCTCAAACAGCTGCGAGCCCTGATCCGCGAAACGCTGCGCTCCTCGGCGCATACAGAGGGGCTTCGATACCGAGCGGGCCTTTGCTTCGCTCGGCCTGGGAACTTCTAATAGCAGGAGGCCACCGCGAGCTCTCGCTCTCGCTCTCGCTCTCGCACCTGCACCTGCACCTGCACCTGCACTTCTGTCCGTGCTTGTGCTCATGCCCAGGCCAATGCCACTCCCAATGCCAAGCCGCCGCAGGCGCGAAGCGCCTGCGGCGGCTTGGTGGCCGAGCGAAGTGATGGCCCGTCGGTATCCCAACCCCTTCTGTATGCGCCGAGGAGCGCAGCGTTTCGCGGATCAGGGCTCGCCCTTGTTTGAGCGAAGCGAGTTTGGGCGAGACCCCGCGAAACGTGAGCACCGCAGGTTGCCCGTAGCGAAGCGAAGGGACGCAGACAGCAGGGTCGCCTTTCTTTTGTCTACGTTTCTTTGGCGAAGCAAAGAAAAGTAGGTCGGCCGCCGGGCCGAGACCCGGCCTCGGAACTCAAGAAGATCAGCGAGCGTGCGTGACGCCGCCGTCCACCACCAGCGTCGAGCCCATCACATAGTCCCCAGCCCGCGATGCCAGAAAAATAGCCGCCCCAGCCATGTCCTCAGGCGTACCAATGCGGCCAGCGGGAATGCGGCCTTTGACCTCATCGCCGTGGTCGCGCGCATCCTTGTTCATGTCCGAAGCAAACGCCCCCGGCGCAATTGCGCTGACCACGATGCGATCCTGCGCGAGGCGCAGCGCCATGCGGCGCGTCAGCTGGATCAACCCCGCCTTGCTAGCCGCATACGAATAAGTCTCCTGCGGATTCACAGAAATCCCGTCAATAGAAGCAATGTTGATCACCTTAGACAAATGATCCGTAGCAGCCTTCTTGAGCATCGGCGTCAACGCCTTCGTCAGGAAGAACGGCGTCTTCAGGTTCAGATCAACCACCTTGTCCCACCCACTCTCAGGAAACTCCTCATACGGCGCCCCCCAAGCAGCCCCAGCGTTGTTGACCAGAATATCCAGCGACCCTTCATGCTTCGCATAAGCATCGACCAACGCCTGCGCCCCCTCGAGCGTAGACACATCCGCCGGCAACGAAACGCAATGCCCAAACGCCGACAGCTCCTTCGCCGTCTGATCGCAAGCCGCAGCCTTGCGCGCCGAGATGTACACGCGAGCGCCCTGCGCCAGAAAGCCCTCCGCAATCATGCGACCGATGCCGCGCGAGCCGCCGGTGATCAAGGCGCTGCGGCCCTTCAACGAGAAGAGTTGGGTGGTGTCCATGTGCGTTTGTCTCCTGAGTGGTGGAAGAGAGGAAGTTCAATTCCCGTCAGGAGAAAGCTTAGTGCGCGATCCGCCCGCGCTGCGTCACCTAGGCGGCAGGCAGCGCCAGCCGGCGAGGGCTCTCGAAGGTGCGCAAGGCGCCGCTCAGCGGGTCGATGAAGGCCAGCGACCGGGCCAGCAGCTGCAGCGGCTTGTCGAAGTCGTCGTTCCCCGCGGGCTGCAGCGTGGGATAGAACGGGTCGTTCACGATCGGCAGGCCCAGCGCCTGGCAATGCACGCGCAGCTGGTGCTTGCGGCCGGTGACGGGTGAAAGCTCCAGCAGCGCATGGCCGTCGCGGGCCTCGCGCAGCACGATGCGGGTCTCGGAGTTCGGCTCGCCGGGCGCTTCGCGCATGCGCATGAAATGGTCGTCGTCCACCAGCCGGCTGCGGTACACGGCGGGCACCGACGACACGCCCTCGTGCCACGGCACGACCGCCTCGTAGTGCTTGTCGATGCGCCGCTCGGGGAACATCGCCTGGTAGATGCCGCGCGTCTCGGGGCGCACCGAGAACAGCACCAGCCCCGAGGTGTTGCGGTCGATGCGGTGCAGCGGCACGAGGTCGTCCAGGCCGAGCTTGCGCTTCAGGCGCACCAGCAGGCTCTGCTGCACGTACTTGCCGGTGGGCGTGACGGGCACGAAGGGCGGCTTGTCGACCACCACGAGGTCGTCGTCCTGGTGCAGCACCTGCTCTTCAAAAGGGATGGGCGTCTCGGCGTCGAGCGCGCGGTAGTAGTACACGCGCAGCGGCGATTCATAACGGCGCGTGGCGGTGACGGGCACACCGTGCTCGTCGCACACGTCGTTCGCCTCAATGCGCGAGAGCCAGGCCTCGCGCGAGATGGCGGGAAAGCGCTCGGCGAGAAAGTCGGCGATGGTGGGCCAGGGGCCGTACGGCAGCGAGACACAACTCGGGCTCACGCCGTCGCGCGTGGGCATCGGGACGACGAAGCGGGGGCGCGTCATGGTGCGGCGGCGTCCAGCACCGACAGCAGCTCGGCGAACGACGGCCGTGCCGCCACCTCCGGCTGCAGGCAGCGCGCCGCGAGCGTGGTCAAGGGCGAAGAAGAAGCCGCATCGTCACAGCGCTCGGCCAGCTCTTCGAGCAAGCAGCCGAAGGCGCGCATCTCCACGCCTTGCAGCGCCTTCGCATGCGCAGGGTCGAGCGCGCCGGTCATCCAGGCTGCGCCGAAGTCGCCGAGCCGCCCGCCGTCCTCCGCGTGCCACAGGATGTTGTGGGCGTACAGGTCGCCATGCAGCAGGCCGCGCGCGTGCAGGTGCGCCATGGCCGCCGCGATGTCGCGCGCGATGCGCAGTGCGGTGCCGGCGGACCAGTGCGCATCGTCGGCATAGACGTCGCGGGTGCACGAGGCCAGGCTCGGCGGCCCGGCCAGGGTGATGAACGACGGCGGCACCAGTGCCATCACCAGACCTTCGGTGCCGTCGGGGTGGCCGTCGATGCGGCCTTGCGCGGCGATCAGCGTCGGGTGTGCGCCGGCCGCGATGCTGGCCGCCATCTCGCTGTGCGGCCAGCCATCGCTGGTGACGGCGCCCTTGAACAGCTTCACCGCCACGGGCAGGGCGGTGTCGTCCGGTGTGGCCAGCGTGGCGCGGTGGATCACGCCCGAGGCGCCTTCACCGAGCTTCGGGCCGAGCGTGAGGTCGCGCCAGTCGACGTGCGGCACGGTGGGCGCGTCGATGGCCGCGTCTTCGGTCGGTGCGTCGAACGGGTTGCCCGCGCAGGCCAGCCAGGCCAGGCGCGGCAACGTGTGCAGCCACTCGGGCAGCGCCTCGAAGCGGTTGGCCGACAGGCGCAGCAGCTCGATCTGCCGGCAGCGGGCCACCGATGGCGGCAGCGCGCGCAGGCGGTTGCCGGCCAGCATCAGCTTCTGCATGCGGGTGCAGTCGCCGAGCGTGTCGGGCAATGCCTCGATGGCGTTGTCGGTCAGGATCAGCCAGCGCAGCGAGGGCGGCAGCGCCTCGGCCGGCACATGGGCGATGCGGTTGGCCTTGAAGCCCACGATGTCGAGCTGGCGGCACTGGCCGAGGGAGGCCGGCAGTTCGGTGAAGCGGTTGTCGGAGCAGAACAGCACGCGCAGCTTGTGCAGGCGGCCGAGGTCATCGGGCAATGTGCTGAGCGCATTGCCCGTGAGGTTCAGCGTTTCGAGGGTATCGGCGAGCGCAAAAATCTCGCGCGGGAACTCGGTGAGTCCGCACGAGAGGTCCAGTCGTCGTGCGCCAGCCAGCCGGCCGGCGCGCAGCTCAGCCAGCGTGTCCATGCGGGAAGTCTACCCAGCCGAAGCTACCTGGCGCCGAAGCGGTAGATGCCGTCGGCATCGAGCGTGCGCTTCACCTGCCCCGAGAACCACAGCAGGTGCAGGTGGGCCACGGTCTCGCCCATGGCGAAGGTGATCTGGTGCAGGTCGAGCTCGCGCTTGAACAGGATCGGCAGGCCCTCCGACGCCGTGATCGGGCGCGCGAGGCAGGCTTCGAGCAGCTCGGCCAGGCGGTCGCGGTGGTGCTCCTGCAGCTGGTCGACGCGGCGGTGGATGCCGGTGAAGGGCTTGCCGTGCGAGGGCAGGCCCAGCGTGTCGGCCGGCAGGGCCTTGAACTTGTCGATGCTGTCCAGGAACAGGCGCAGCGAATTGGCCTCGGGCTCGCCCGCGTGCACGCTCACGTTGGTCGAGATGCGCGGCAGCATCATGTCCCCGCCCAGCAGCAGCTTCGGCTCGGCGCAGTACAGCGCGATGTGCTCGGGCGCGTGGCCGTAGCCGCTGATGCAGCGCCACTCGCGCCCGCCGATGGTGACGATGTCGCCGTCCATCATGCGCACGTAGCGGTCGGGCACAGCGGGCACCATGTTCGTGTAGTAGCTGCTGCGCGCGCGGATCTTGGCGATCGACTCGGGATTGCTCAGCCCGTGCGAGACGAAGAAGTCGGCCGCCGCATCGCCGCCCGCGAGCGTGTCGCCGGCGCTGCACAGCACGCGTGCCACGTGGTAGTCGGTGGCGCTGATCCACAGCGGCACGTTCCAGCGCTTGCACAGCCAGTCGGCCAGGCCGATGTGGTCGGGGTGCATGTGGGTCACGATCACGCGCAGGATTGGCAGGCCCTGCAGCTGGGTCTCGAAGATCTGCTCCCACTGCGCGCGGGCCTCGTCGTGCGCAATGCAGCAGTCGACCACCGTCCAGCCCTCGACGCCGTCGATCGTGTCGCGCAGCAGCCAGAGGTTGATGTGGTCCAGCGCAAAGGGCAGCCGCATGCGGATCCAGCGCACGCCGGGCGCCACTTCCAGTGCTTCGCCGGCGGCGGGCAGGGTGTCGCCCAGGGGGTAGTGGAGTTCGCGTTCGAGGAGGTTCATGTATGATTGACGTTTACGTAAACGTCATGGGTTGAGGCTTCATTGTAAAGAATGCGCCACCAACCTGCTGTCGCCCCCGCAACCCTTGCCGCCCATGCCCGCGCAGACCTTCACCATCAGCCAGCTCGCCAAGGAGTTCGACCTCACGACGCGCGCCATCCGCTTCTATGAAGACATGGGCCTGCTGTCGCCGGAGCGGGCCGGCCTGCAGCGCGTGTACAGCGCGCGCGACCGGGCACGGCTCACGCTCACCCTGCGCGCCAAGCGCCTGGGCCTGACGCTGGTCGAGGCGAAAGACATCCTGGACATGTACGACAGCCCGCGCGACACCGTGCCGCAGCTGGAAAAATTTCTCGGCGTGCTCGGCTCGCACCGCGCACAGCTCGAGGCGCAGCTGGCCGAGCTGCAGGCCAACCTCGCCGAAGTGCGAGAGCACGAAAAAAAGGGCCGCGCCACGCTGGTCAAGGCGCAGAAGGCCGTCAAGGCCAGCAAGGACGCCCCCGGCGGCGAATGCACGCCCGACACAACGACTCACTGACAAAATAGCCCACCATGTCCTCAGACAACCTCGACGACCTCTTTGCCCACAACCGTGCCTGGTCCGCCCAGATGGAGCGTGACCGGCCCGGCTTCTTCACCGGCCTCGTCAAGCAGCAGACGCCGCGCTACATGTGGATCGGCTGTTCCGACAGCCGCGTGCCCGCCAACCAGATCACCGGCCTGGAGCCGGGTGAAGTGTTCGTGCACCGCAACGTCGCCAACATCGTGGTGCACTCCGACCTCAACGCGCTCTCGGCGATCCAGTTCGCGGTCGAGCACCTGAAGGTCGAGCACATCATGGTCGTGGGCCACTACGGCTGCGCCGGCGTCAAGGCTGCGCTCAGCGGCAAGCGCATCGGCCTGGCCGACAACTGGATCCGCCACATCCAGGACGTGCGCGACCGCCACAGCGTCATGCTCGACAGCCTGCCCGAAGACGTGCGCGTCGATGCGCTGTGCGAACTGAACGTGGCCGAGCAGGTGGTCAACGTGGCCGTCAGCACCGTCATGGTCGATGCCTGGGCGCGCGGCCAGAAGGTGCGCATCCACGGCTGGACCTTCGGCGTGCATGACGGCCTCTTGCAAGACCTCGGCCTGAGTGTCGAGGGCGACAAGCCGCTCGACGCCATCTACAAGGCCGCCGTGCAGCGCATTCGCTACAAGTGGAGCAAGCCGGCAGGCGCCTCGCCGTCGGCGCTGGCCGGTGCCGATGGCACCGAAAGCGTAAAGAGCGCAGAGACCCCGCCCGTCGCCTGAGCGAACTTACCGCCGCCACCACCGTCGGTACCGTCGCCATGTTCCCGCAGCGCCTCGATTCGCCGCTGGCCTACGACATCGCGAAGGCGATGATCGACGGGTTCAACCGGCACTACCGGCTGTTCCGCGCCGAATCGGCGCGCGCCAAGCACCGCTTTGAAACGGCTGACTGGCACGGCCAGCAGCGCGCGCAGCGCGAGCGCATCGAGTTCTACGACCTGCGCGTGAACGAGGCCGTGGCCCGGCTCGAAAAAGAGTTCAAGGCCGGCGACCAGCCCATGGAGGTCTGGCACCAGGTCAAGCTGCACTTCATCGGCTTGCTGGTGAACCACCACCAGCCCGAGCTGGCCGAGAGTTTCTTCAACTCGGTCACCACGAAGATCCTGCACCGCGCGTACTTCCAGAACGACTTCATCTTCGTGCGCCCGGCCATCAGCACCGAGTACATCGAGCCGCGCGGCGCACCGACCTACCGGCCGTACTACCCGTCGCAGGCCACGCTGCCCGACATCATCGAGCAGATGCTCGACGACTTCGCGCTGCAGGGCAGCTACGCCAACAAGCGGCGCGATGCCGAGCGCGTGGCGCACGTCATCCTGAACCGCTTTCACCAGGTCAAGCTGCGCGCCAACTTCCAGCTGCAGGTGCTGTCGGGGCTGTTCTACCGGAACAAGGGCGCGTACGTGGTCGGCAAGATCATGAACGGCTTCACCGAGATTCCGTTCTCGCTGCCCCTCCTGCACGACGCCCACGGCAAGTTCTACATCGATGCGGCGCTGTTCGGCGAAGACGACCTGCAGATGTTGTTCAGCTTTGCGCGCGCCTACTTCATGGTCGACATGGAAGTGCCCTCGGCCTGGGTGCAATTTTTGCGCTCGCTCATGCCGCGCAAGCCGCGCGCCGAAATCTACAACGCGCTCGGCCTGGCCAAGCAGGGCAAGACGCTGTTCTACCGCGACTTCCTTTCGCACCTGAACTACTCGAGCGACCGCTTCCGCATCGCGCCCGGCATCAAGGGCATGGTCATGCTGGTGTTCGACCTGCCGTCGTTCCCGTTCGTGTTCAAGGTCATCAAAGACTTTTATCCGCCGCAGAAGGACACCACGCGCGAGCAGATCAAGGGCAAGTACATGCTTGTGAAGCAGCACGACCGCGTGGGCCGCATGGCCGACACGCTCGAGTACAGCAATGTGGGTTTTCCGCTCGACCGCTTCGAGCCCGAGCTCATCGAAGAGATTCGCAAGTTCGCGCCCAGCCAGCTCGAGATCGGCGACCGCGACGGCAACGGGGAGATGGAGGTCGTGCTCAAGCACGTCTACATCGAGCGCCGCATGATCCCGCTGAACATCTACCTGCAGGAAGCCTTCGACACGCTGGCCCACCCCGAGAGCCCGGCCCATGCCAAGCGCGCCAAAGACCAGCTGGAGCACGCGGTCATCGAGTACGGCAACGCGATCAAGGACATGGTCGCCGCCAACATCTTCCCGGGCGACATGCTGTGGAAGAACTTCGGCGTCACGCGCGGCGGCAAGGTCGTGTTCTACGACTACGACGAAATCGAATACGTCACCGACTGCAAGTTTCGCAAGGTGCCCACGCCGCGCAACGAAGAAGAAGAGATGAGCGGCGAGGTCTGGTACTCGGTCGGCCCGAAAGACGTGTTCCCCGAAACCTTCGAGCCCTTTCTGCTCGGCAACAGCGACGTGCGCGCCGCCTTCATGGCGCACCACGCCGACCTGCTCGACGCCGCCTTCTGGCAGCACCACAAGGAACGCATCCAGGCCGGCCAGATGCTCGATGTGTTCCCTTACGAAGAGTCGCAACGCTTCCAGCACGAAGGCCACGCGACGCATTTCTGACCGCCCGTTCCCCGATTCCGTTTTCGTTTTGTTTTTGACTTCACTTTCACATTCCTGAAGGAGACCTCCATGTCCGAATCCATCGTCATCGTCGGCGCCGCACGCACCCCCATGGGCGGCTTCCAGGGCGACTTTTCGTCCCTCTCCGCGCACGACCTGGGCGGCGCCGCCATCAAGGCCGCCGTCGAGCGCGCGGGCATCGCGCCCGAGAGCGTGGGTGAAGTGCTGTTCGGCAACTGCCTCATGGCCGGCCAGGGCCAGGCTCCGGCGCGCCAGGCGGCCTACAAGGGCGGGCTGCCCGACAGCGCGGGCGCCGTCACGCTCAGCAAGATGTGCGGCTCGGCCATGAAGGCCGCGATGCTCGCGCATGACCTGCTGCTGGCCGGCACGCACGACGTCATCGTGGCGGGCGGCATGGAAAGCATGACCAATGCGCCCTACCTCATGCTCAAGGGCCGCGGCGGCTACCGCATGGGCCACGACAAGATCTATGACCACATGATGCTCGACGGCCTCGAAGACGCCTACCAGCCGGGCCGCTCCATGGGCACCTTCGGCGAAGACTGCGCCGCCAAGTACAACTTCACGCGCGAGCAGCAAGACGCCTTCGCCATCGCCAGCGTGCAGCGCGCCAAGGCCGCCACCGAATCGGGCGCCTTCAAGGACGAGATCACGCCCGTCACCGTGAAGGGCCGCGGCGGCGACACCGTCATCTCCATCGACGAAGGCCCGGGCAAGGTCAAGCTCGACAAGATCCCCACGCTCAAGCCCGCGTTCAAGAAAGAAAACGGCACCATCACCGCCGCATCGAGCTCGTCGATCAACGACGGCGCGGCCGCGTTGGTCATGATGACCGAGTCGCACGCCAAGAAGATCGGCGCCAAGCCGCTGGCGCGCATCGTCGGCCACGCCACGCACGCGCAGCAGCCCGAGTGGTTCGCCACCGCGCCGGTCGGTGCCGTGCAGAAGCTGTTCGCCAAGACCGGTTGGACCGTGAAGGACGTCGACCTGTGGGAAGTGAACGAAGCCTTCGCCGTCGTGCCCATGGCCCTCATGCACGAGCTCGACGTGTCGCACGACATCGTCAACGTGAACGGCGGCGCCTGCGCGCTGGGCCACCCCATCGGCGCCAGCGGCGCGCGCATCATGGTCACGCTGCTGCACGCGCTGAAGGCGCGCGGCAAGAAGCGCGGCGTCGCCACGCTGTGCATCGGCGGCGGCGAAGGCACCGCGGTCGCGCTCGAATTGCTATAACGCCAGGAGCCGCCGGCGCCCGGGAGAGGGCGCCGGCCGGTTTCCACCCCGGACATTTCAAACAGAACCATGCGTAGAGCAGGAGATTTCATGCGCCCATCCCTTCACCGTACCGCCGTTGCCGCCGTGCTCGCTACCGCCTTCGTGGCGGGTGGCGCCTGGGCCCAGAAGCGCGACAACGTGCTGTTCCAGGCCGCCACCGATGAGCAGCCGGCGGTGATCAAGACGCTCGAGAAGCTCGTCAACATCGAGACCGGCACCGGTGACGCCGAAGGCATGGCCGCCGCCGGCGCGTACCTCGAAGGCGAGCTGAAGAACCTCGGCTTCACCGTCACGCGCAGCAAGTCGGCCGGCCTCGTGGTCGGCGACAACATCGTCGGCAAGCTCAAGGGCCGCGGCGGCAAGAACCTGCTGCTCATGTCGCACATGGACACCGTGTACACCAAGGGCACGCTCGCCAAGGCGCCGTTCCGTGTCGAAGGCGACAAGGCCTACGGCCCCGGCATCGCCGACGACAAGGGCGGCAACGCCGTCATCCTGCACACGCTCAAGCTGCTGAAAGACTACGGCGTGCGCGACTACGGCACCCTCACCGTGCTGTTCAACACCGACGAAGAAAAAGGCTCCTTCGGCTCGCGCGACCTGATCCAGGAAGAAGCCAAGCTGGCCGACTACGTGCTCTCGTTCGAGCCCACCAGCGCTGGCGACGAAAAGATGTCGCTCGGCACCTCGGGCATCGCCTACGTGCAGGTCAACATCACCGGCAAGGCCTCGCATGCGGGCGCCGCCCCCGAGCTGGGCGTGAACGCATTGGTCGAAGCATCCGACCTCGTGCTGCGCACCATGAGCATCGACGACAAGTCGAAGAACCTGCGCTTCAACTGGACCATCGCCAAGGCCGGCAACGTGTCGAACATCATTCCGGCCAGCGCCACGCTGAACGCCGACGTGCGCTACGCACGCAACGAAGACTTCGATGCCGCCATGAAGACCCTCGAAGAAAAGGCGCAGCAGAAAAAGCTGCCCGAGGCCGACGTCAAGGTGCTCGTCACGCGCGGCCGTCCGGCCTTCAACGCGGGCGAGGGCGGCAAGAAGCTGGTCGACAAGGCCGTGGTCTTCTACAAGGAAGCCGGCGGCAGCGTGGGCGTCGAAGAGCGCACCGGCGGTGGCACCGACGCAGCCTACGCAGCGCTCTCGGGCAAGCCCGTGATCGAAAGCCTGGGCCTGCCCGGCTTCGGCTACCACAGCGACAAGGCCGAGTACGTCGACATCAGCGCCATTCCGCGCCGCCTGTACATGGCCGCGCGCTTGATCATGGACCTGGGCGCCGGCAAGTAAGCCGCGCACCCACCGACAACAAAGAACCGGAGACAACGCCATGCTGCTCAGCGCAGACCAGGAAGCCATCCGCGACGCCGTGCGCGATTTTTCGCAGGCCGAGATCTGGCCCCACGCCCCGAAGTGGGACCGCGACCACAGCTTTCCGAAGGAAGTGCACCAGGGCCTGGCCGCGCTGGGCGCCTACGGCATCTGCGTGCCCGAGGAGCATGGCGGAGCCGGCCTCGACTACCTCACGCTCGCGCTCGTGCTCGAAGAAATCGCCGCCGGCGACGGCGGCACCAGCACCGCCATCAGCGTCACCAACTGCCCTGTCAACGCCATCCTCATGCGTTACGGCAACGCGCAGCAGAAAAAGAAGTGGCTCGAGCCGCTGGCCCAGGGCCAGATGCTCGGCGCCTTCTGCCTCACCGAGCCGCAGGCCGGCAGCGATGCCTCGAGCCTGCGCACCACCGCGCGCAAGGACGGCGACGGCTACGTGATCGACGGCGTCAAGCAGTTCATCACCAGCGGCAAGAACGGCCAGGTCGCCATCGTCATCGCGGTGACCGACAAGGGCGCGGGCAAGCGCGGCATGAGCGCGTTCATCGTGCCCACCGACGCGCCGGGCTACAACGTCGCGCGCCTCGAAGACAAGCTCGGCCAGCACAGCAGCGACACCGCGCAGATCAACTTCGACAGCTGCCGCATCCCGGCCGAGAACCTCATCGGCGCCGAAGGCGAGGGCTACAAGATCGCGCTCGGCGCACTCGAAGGCGGCCGCATCGGCATCGCCGCGCAAAGCGTGGGCATGGCCCGCAGCGCGTTCGACGTGGCCGTGGCCTACGCCAAGGAACGCCAGGCCTTCGGCGGCGCCATCTTCGACCAGCAGGCCGTGGGCTTTCGTCTCGCCGACTGCGCCACGCAGATCGAAGCCGCGCGCCAGCTCATCTGGCACGCCGCCAGCCTGCGCGACGCCGGCCGGCCCTGCCTGAAAGAAGCCGCCATGGCCAAGCTCTTCGCCAGCGAGATGGCCGAGCGCGTGTGCAGCGCCGCCATCCAGACCCTGGGCGGCTACGGCTACGTGAACGACTTTCCGCTGGAGCGCATCTACCGCGACGTGCGCGTGTGCCAGATCTACGAAGGCACGTCGGACATCCAGAAGCTGCTGATTCAACGCGCGCTGGCGTGATTGCCTGATCACGTGAGCCGGCGCCGCGGCCGACCCTGGGGCTCGATCGCCGCGGCACTCGTGCTCGCGGCGCTGGCCGCCTGGAGCTTCGTCATCGAGCCGCGCTGGGTGGCCGCGCGTGTCGAGCCCTTGGGCTCGGCGCAGTGGCAACCGCCGGCCGGCCTGAAGGTCGCCGTGGCGAGCGACTGGCACCTCAGCACGCGCTCGCTGTGGCGCGTGACCAGCGCCGACCGCGCCGCGACCATCGTCGACCAGATCAACGCAGCGCAGCCCGACGTGATCCTGCTGCCCGGCGACTTTCTTGCGGGCTCCGGCGACGACGAAGACTTTTCCATCGAAGCCATGGCCGCCGTGCTCGGCCGCCTGAAGGCGCCGCAGGGCGTGTACGCGGTGCTCGGCAACCACGACTGGTGGCACGACGGCGAACGCACCGCCAAGGCCTTGTCCGCGCAGGGCATCCGCGTGCTGGAGAACGCCTCGGTGCGCCTGCCCGGGCACGACCTCTGGGTGGTCGGCATCGGCGACGACTCCACCGGCCATTCACAACCCGACAAGGCCCTGGCCGGCGTGCCACCCGGCGCCGCCACGCTGGTCATGATGCACGACCCCTTCAGCTTCGCCGGCATGCCGCGCACGCGAGGCCTCGTGGTGGCGGGGCACACGCACGGCGGGCAGATCAGCGTGCCGGGCTACGGTGCGCTCGTGGTGCCCGGGCGTGCGCCGCGGGAGTGGGCCTATGGCTGGATCGCGCACAAGGACAACAAGCGGATGTACGTGACCAGCGGGCTCGGCGTGAGCATCCTGCCGGTGCGGTTCAACATGCGGCCTGAGTGGGTGATGTTTCGGTAGGGTGGTGCCAATCGCTGGAGCTTGACGGGCCTCTTCGAGACCGCTTAAATTGCCGTCGCCTTGTGATGTGCAGGGCCGGGTTTAGCAGCCCGCTGACATCCTGCGCAGCAATCCTTGGAGGCCTATGGCCAATGCTTCAAGCGCAGTCACCGACGCCAGTTGTTCCTGTGCGTCTTCCCGTTCCACCGCCCAGTTCAAACCCTTCGAATGGGTGCAAGGCGAACGGTTACCTCCTTCACTGCAAAGCCACGCTGCTTTCCTCAACGATGCGCGCGACGTGGTGCAGGGCGCTCAGACGTTGGTGCAGTTGCTCGACTGGGACGAAGATCGGTGTGACGCCGCTTCTTCTGAGGCAGACGCCGCTCCGCTTTTCGATGCATGTCAGCGCAGTTCGCTGCAGCGGTTTCTTGCGGTCTCGCTGGGGCTTCTGCATGCGCGGATTGAAGCGCAGTGCGAAGCGTTGGACGAGTAGGAACACTTCGCAGGGGCTTGCGTCCTGCGCAACTCTGGGCATCAAACAACGGTTGCCGAACTGGCATGAACCGAGCGATCGGAACGATCGTGAGCGTAACTTTTCCCTCGTAAGATTTGGACTACACAACAAGTGAGGAGAGAGTTTGATGAGTGGAGTTAAAAGTCTTACAGCAGTCATGCTCGGCGTGGTCGTGATGCTTGCCGCATGCGGTGGAGGGGGAGGCGGGGGAGGAGGCGGCGGGGGGCTGCCTTTGCTGCCAGTGGCACCTCCGCCCTCAAGCGGGGGCAATCCACCAGCGCCGCCTCCTGGTCCACCCGTCTCCCCGCCCGCTCCGGAGGCGCCCACTGCCGCCGCGTGCACCAACGAAGCAGATTTCCATGAGGGAACCGTTCTGGAAGCGGAGTTCAATCGGAACCTTATCCTTGAGCCAGCGCTTGGTGCCGACAAGGTTTACTACAAGCTTGAGGGACGTCAGCCATTCGCTGGTGTGACTCCAATCGCCATCACGTCCAAATCAGATGGACTCATCGTTGAGCGGGTTGCGTTCAGCGATACCGAGTTCACGGACTTGATCGATGGGAACGTCGTGCACTACGGCCGCCGCTTCACCTACAGCGACTCTTCCGGCTCCCGGACCGACACCATCGTTTACGACCCGCCCCTCACGCGTCCCTTGAACATGAAGAAGGATGAGGTAGTTACTCGGAAATACCGGATGAAGGGGGTTTCCGTCTTCACGCCGAAAGGTGGTGTACCCGCTACGCCAGACCCCGAGCAGATCTACGATCTGACGACAGAATTTACCTACGGCGGAAGGCATACGCTCTCGACTTTGCTCGGCGCCTACGAGACCTGCATGCTCTACGAAAATACGAAGACCACGACGCCGGGCAAGTCTTACGACCGGCGGCTCAAGTTCGAGATTCCAGCGGAAGGCCCACTTCGCGGCCAAGCAGTAGGCAGGCAATCCCTGGGCGGCTTCTCGTGGCAGGATTACCCGGTCAAGATGACGTACACCCCAAAGTAGCAGACGGGGGGCGCAGCACGAGCGCTTGGGGGAGTTTCAAAGTCCAAGGCCCGCTTCGGGCCGCAGGCGCTCCCTCGGCAGCCCTTCACCCAATGCCATGCTGCCTTAGCACCTCAGCTTCATCGCCAGTGATCCACCCGAACACCTTCGCGCTGGAACCTTCAAGCCGCACCAGATAGACATTGGTGAAGTCGATCACTTTCTGCGAGCCGTTGACTTCGTAGATCGCTCGCCATTCCACGCGCGCGAGCCCGTGGAGTTCGTCGATCACCGAGACATCGAGGCTGCGCACGTTCATCCGTTGCACCCCAGTCTCGCGGTAGTGCTTGAAACCCCGCACGGACACCTTCCTGAGTTCGTCGTCGTTCTTGCCTGCGAAGACACCGGCGGGTGAGGCGGCAATGAAAGCCTCCGCGTACAGCGCCGCGACAGCCTCCACGTGGGCTTCGCCCGTCAGTCCCGTATTGAACTCGCGCTCATAGCGGTCGAACAGCTCTCGCGCTGCGGATTGAATCTGGTGGGTTCCGGTTTCGTTCGTCATGGTGGTGCACTCCTTCTCGACAACCGCTTGCGACCGACTGCGGTCTTGCTAGTTCTGAACCGTGATCCACACCGCCCGCGGATCGCACTGCTGCGCGCACGCAAATACATAGACCTCATTGCCCAGAAAAAGCACGTAGCTCTTTGCCGAGGAACTGTCCGGCTGCTCCGGTGCGTCGGGCAGCTTGGGAAACTCGAAGCCGTCGCTGACCTGGCACACGAATGCCATCGCCGAGCCGCAAGCGCAGGTGAAGCTCTCGTCGTCCTGCACCCAGTCGGGCGCACCGCCGACCGCGATCCGGTAGTCCTCGTCGGCGGGCGCATCGGCAAGCACGAGCTCCGCCGGCTGGAGGGTGGGCGTGCCCGTCACGCGATGCATCGCCTGCGACTTTTCCAGCGACGCGTACCAGTGGCCTTCACCTTGTTCCCAATAGGCTGGCGGGAGCGGGCGCGCATCGAACGATTCGAAGCTTGGAATCTCGTTGTGCTCGGGGCACATGAGCACCGACAGCCTGCTGCCTTCGGCAAAGGGGAGTTGGGCCGCAACGGGGAGCGTGAACTGCAGGAAGGGAATCATCTGCTGGTCGCATTGGGTGCAGCACGGCAGGCCTTGACCCTCCGGCGCCAGATACGCCCCACCCACAGAGTCTTGCGAAGGCGCGCTGTCAAAGCGCAAGTTGAAGAACTTTTTCGGCATGCTTCATCTCCCTGGTCTGTCATGACTGATTGCGTCGCGCGAAGTCCGGAGCACAGCCAGCGTCTGGGTCTGCCCGCAACAGCGAAGGCCGGATCTTGGCGCTCAAGCCTCGTGGTCGTCGATCTCGATGATGAGGCCCGCGCTGTCCGACGCGACCCAGTCGAATCGACTGTCGATGTGGTGATGTCCGGCCTCGCCCTCGAACGGAAACACAAAGCGCTCGGCCCAACGGGAAAGGTTTTGTGCAGAGCCGGCGACACATATCTCTCCTTCGTGGCTCAACTGCATTGAGACCGCACCGCCTGACCTCGATATCCTGATGCCCTTCAAGAGGGATGTGTAGGGCGTTGGGCTGCCGTGAATATCCGCCGGCAAGACAAGACTCTCGCCACTGCCAGCAAGGAACTCTTGAACTTTGGCAGCCGTCGCCCTGTGCTCGGACGCAGTGCCCGTCACCATTGGGTCCGAATCGCCACTGAAATAAATACGCATCGAGTTAGATGGAAGAGGGTCCAGTTGAAAGTCTGCAGTTGGCTGCTCCCAGTCTCACGGCTTCGACATGAAGCACGCCGAGTGCTCATGATTCCAACTGCCTCCGCGATCCAAGCAGCTATCGATCGACAGCTCACGGCCCAGCCAAAGGCCAGCGGAGATGAATGCAGCCGTCAGCAGCAACGTGCTTCCAATGCGTGATCGCGTGCTCATGATGAAAGGCTACTCCTGGCTGGCTGCGGGCAGAAAGAGCTATTGCGCGTGGACTCTAAATCCCAAGTAGAGAAAAAGCGCCACAACCGCGCCGACGATGGCCAGCCCAATCGACCACGGAATGTCCGTGTCACTGTGGCCGCGACGCGATACGCCATCCAGACTGGTCAGCATCGCGCGTCGCTGTTCCGTCGTTTTGATGAGGAACCTGACGATGCCTGCAATGCCGCAAAGAGCAACAGCGCCCCCGATGATCATCAATCCCCAAACTCCCATACTGAACGTGATGGGAAATGCCCCATCGGCGCTTGCGACAAAGGGTTCGCGTCCCCTTCGCGTGACAACGATTTGTCCGGCACGCCATGCATTGAATCCGTGCAGAAAGGTGAAGGCTCCCAAGGACAGGGTCGCGGCGAGCATGAAGAACAGCTTGAGGAATCGCAAAAGCATGCTTTGGTGTTCGGCTTGTGGAAACGAAACGCCGGACGACTGTAGCTGCACGAGCCATTGGCGCAAGAGGCCCCGGCGCCTTTAACCCCGGCCCGCGCCAAGCACCAGCGCACGAATCTGCAGCCAGCCCCGGCAGATCCACGCCAGGCGGACATGCCTCAAAGCCACCCCACACCCCACCTTCAGCCCCCGCCGCGCCAAGTGTTCCAATAGAGCCCTTCATGAGCGCCACCGACCCCACTCCCGGCCCCTGCCCCTGCGGCCGCACCGACCGTCGCGACAAGCCCATCGGCTACGCCCTGTGCTGTGGGCGCTACCTCGACGATTTCGAGAACACGCCCGCGCCCGACGCCGAATCGCTGATGCGTTCGCGTTACTCGGCCTTCGTGCTGGCCCGCGCCGACTACCTGCTCGCCACCTGGCATGCGTCGAAGCGGCCGGCTTCGGTCGAGTTCGAGCCGGGCGTCAAATGGCTGGGGCTGGACATCCGCTCGCGCTCGGTGCTCGACGCCGACCATGCCGAGGTCGAGTTCGTCGCCCGCCAGCGCAGCGCGACGGGCGTGGCGTTCCGCCTGCACGAGCGCAGCCGCTTCGTGCGCGAAGACGAGCGCTGGTATTACGTCGACGGCGATCTGCACCAGCCGCCGCCGGCCTGACGGGTTGACGGCACCGGGCTTCGGCCCGCACAATCGGCCCCGCTCCGGGGTGCACACACGTGGTGTGCTGAGATGGCAAAGCTGCCGACCCGCGAACTTGATCCGGGTCATACCGGCGTAAGAAGAGCTGCACTCCCTGACTTCGGTCCGTCACTCCCTTTTCTGGTGGCGGGCCTCCCGAGGTCCACTGAGCGATTGCGGAGCACCCTTTCCCTCAACAAGGAGTGCCTCCCGATGAATGCCCCCGATAAATTCACCTCGCTGCTGTCGCTGACGCGCGAACCCTTTCCCGCGTCGCACAAGTGCGTCATTCCGGGCAGCCGGCCCGACCTGTTCGTGCCCGTGCGCGACGTGGCGCTGACCAACGGCGAAACCGTTTCCCTGTACGACACCTCGGGCCCCTACACCGACCCGAAGGTCGAGATCGATGTGCGCCGCGGCCTGCCCGACGTGCGCAGCGCCTGGGTCATCGAGCGCGGCGACACCGAAAGTTATGAAGGCCGCACGCACCACGCGCTGGACGACGGCGCCAAGAACGAAGACCGCGACGCGCAGCGCCTGGCCGAGCTGCGCGCCGGTGCCTCGGCACTGCAGCGCACGCCGCGCCGCGCCAAGTCGGGCGCCAACGTCACCCAAATGCATTACGCGCGCCGCGGCATCGTCACGCCCGAAATGGAATACGTGGCCCTGCGCGAGAACGGCAAGCGCGAGTGGATGGCCGAGTACCTGGCCAACGAGGAGCGCGCCAAGCGCGTGGCGGGCAACCCGATGGGCGCGAGCATTCCGCGCATCATCACGCCCGAGTTCGTGCGCGACGAAGTGGCCCGTGGCCGCGCGATCATTCCCGCGAACATCAACCACCCCGAGGTCGAGCCGATGGCGATCGGGCGCAACTTCAAGGTGAAGATCAACGCCAACATCGGCAACTCGGCCGTCACCTCGAGCATCGAGGAAGAGGTCGAAAAGCTGGTGTGGGCCATTCGCTGGGGCGCCGACAACGTGATGGACCTGTCGACCGGCAAGAACATTCACACGACGCGCGACTGGATCGTGCGCAACTCGCCGGTGCCCATCGGCACGGTGCCGATCTACCAGGCGCTCGAAAAGGTGGGCGGCGTGGCCGAAGACCTCACCTGGGAAATCTACCGCGACACGCTCATCGAGCAGGCGGAGCAGGGCGTCGACTACTTCACCATCCACGCGGGCCTGCGCCTGCCGTTCATTCACCTCACGGCCGACCGCATGACGGGCATCGTGTCGCGCGGCGGCTCGATCATGGCCAAGTGGTGCATCGCACACCACAAGGAGAGCTTTCTCTACACGCACTTCGAGGACATCTGCGACATCATGAAGGCCTACGACGTGAGCTTCTCGCTCGGCGACGGCCTGCGCCCCGGCAGCGGTGCTGATGCGAACGACGAGGCGCAGTTTGCAGAGCTGCGCACGCTGGGCGAGCTCACGCAGATCGCCTGGAAGCACGACGTGCAGACCATGATCGAAGGCCCGGGCCACGTGCCGATGCACATGATCCAGGCCAACATGGACGAGCAGATCAAGCACTGCCACGAGGCGCCGTTCTACACGCTCGGTCCGCTGACCATCGACATCGCGCCGGGCTACGACCACATCTCCAGCGCCATCGGCGCCGCGATGATCGGCTGGGCCGGCACGGCGATGCTCTGCTACGTGACGCCCAAGGAGCACCTGGGCCTGCCCGACCGCGACGACGTGAAGCAGGGGATCATTGCCTACAAGATCGCCGCGCACGCGGCCGACGTGGCCAAGGGCCACCCGGGTGCGCGCTCGCGCGACGACGCGCTGAGCAAGGCACGCTTCGAGTTCCGCTGGCAAGACCAGTTCAACCTGGGCCTGGACCCCGACACGGCGCGCGAATTCCACGACGAGACGCTGCCCAAAGACTCGAGCAAGGTGGCGCACTTCTGCTCGATGTGCGGCCCCAAGTTCTGCTCGATGAAGATCACGCAGGAAGTGCGCGAGTACGCGGCCAAGAAGGGCGTGGCAGAGCGCGAGGCCATGGCCGAGGGCATGGAAGAGAAGTCGAAAGAATTCATGGCCGGCGGCGGCGAGTTCTACATCCCGATCCGCCCCGTCGCTTGAGATGGCCTGAGAGGGCCCGATAGCCTGAGTCTCCCCGTGCGGAAAGGGGGCGTTGCTACCATGGGGCCAGACCCCTGAACTCCTGCCTCGCAATGACCCCTTTCCCTTTTTCCGCCGTTCTCTTCGATTGCGACGGCGTGCTCGTCGATTCCGAGCCCATCACCAACCGCGTGCTCGCCGACATGCTCGGCGAGCTCGGCTGGCAGCTCACGGCCGAGGAATCGATGAACATCTTCACCGGCAAGGCCGTGAAGGACGAGACGGCGCTCATCGAGGCGAAGACCGGCGTGCGGATCACCGACGACTGGCTGCGCGGCTTCCGCGCCCGCCGCAACGAGGCGCTCGACCGCGACCTCGTCGCCATTCCCCATGCGCCCGCCGCCATCCGCGAGATTCACACGCGGCTCAAGGGCCGCATCGCCTGCGCCTCGGGCGCCGATCGCCACAAGGTCGAGCTGCAGCTGGCCAAGGTCGGCCTGCTCGACTGCTTCGAGGGCCGCATCTTCAGCGGCCACGAAATGCCGCGTTCCAAGCCGTATCCCGACGTGTACCTGGCCGCAGCGGAAGCGCTCGGTGTCGATCCGAAGCGCTGCGCGGTGGTCGAAGACACGGTCACCGGCGCCACGGCCGGCGTGGCCGCGGGTGCCACGGTGTTCGGCTACAGCACCGGCGAATCGGGCCACAGCGGCCCCGGCGCGTTGCGCGCCGCAGGTGCCGTGGCCGTGTTCAGCGACATGACCGAGCTGCCTGCATTGCTGGCCAGCTACGGCCTGCAGGCGGCCTGAGTTTCTGGTGCAATGACGCCCGTCGTCAGCGTGTCGCGCGCCCGCCGCGCACACGCGTTCCTCTTCACGCTTTCTCACGTTTCGCAAGGACTTCGCCCATGACCTCCGAATACCAGACCGAGCAACCCGACCGCAGCGAGATCGACGCGCTCCAGGGCCCGGCCGTGGTGGAGTTCGGCACCAACTGGTGCGGCATCTGCAAGGCCGCGCAGCCGAACATTGCCGAGGCCTTTGCCAAGTACCCGAACGTGCGCCGCATCAAGGTGGAAGACGGCAGCGGCCGCCCGCTGGGCCGCTCGTTCAATGTGCGGCTGTGGCCCACGCTGGTGTTCATGCGCGACGGGCAACAGGTCGCGAAAATCGTGCGGCCGGAAGACAGCCAGTCGATCGTCGATGCGCTGGCGTTGATCGATTCGCCGGCCTGAGTTACGGGTGGCGGGGCACGCGCCCTGAACGGGGTCGCTACAACCCCAGCTGCCGAAAATCCCGAGGCGCGTGCCCCGTCCACTGCAGGAACGCACGCGAAAAACTCTTCTCGTTGCGAAAGCCCACCGCCAGCGCCACCTGCTTGATCGGCCGCGTGGTCCGGCGCAGTTGCTCCACCGCGAGTTCGTGCCGCACCTCGTTCTTCAGCACCTGCAGCGAGGTGCCCTCTTCATGCAGCTGCCGATGCAGCGTGCGCCCCGACACGTTCAGCAGCCCAGCCAGTGCCTCCGCCGTGGTGGCCTCGCCGGCGCGCGCGCGCAGCAGCTCGCGCACGCGCTGGCCCAGCAGGCGGTCGCGGCGGTACTGCAGCACCGTGAGCGGCAGGGCGCGCTTGAGCATGGTGCGCAGCGCGCGCTCGTCGCGCAGCAGCGGCAGCGCGAGGTAGCGCTCGTCGAAGCTGATGCTGGCCTGCGGCGCGTCGAAGTGCACGTCGGGCGTGAACATCAGCGGGTAGGCGTCGTGGTGCGGCGGTGCCGCGAACGGAAAGGTGGCCTGGCGCAGCGAGATGCGTGAGTCGATGGCCCAGCACACGTAGCCGTGCATGAAGCGCAGGCTCGTCACGAGGCAGAACTCGCGGAACGCGGGGTCGAGCGGGCGGTTCTCGGTGATGCGCAGCGTGGCCACGCCGCCGGTCACTTCGAGCGCGAGCGTGATGTCTTCGGTCAGCAGGCGGTGGTGACGGCACCAGCGCTTGATGGCCACGCCCAGGTCGGGCGAGGTGAGCGAGGCGCGGCACAGCATGCCGTAGCTGCCCCAGGGCAGGCGTCGCGAGAACCAGCCCAGGGCCTCGTCGTCCAGCTCCTGCATCGCGTGGCCCGACAGCGCCTCGAACTGCGCGGCCGTTACCCGCGCGCCGGGGCGGCTCAGTTCGCGCGGCGCGATCTGTGCCGCCTGCAGGGCCTGCGCCGGGTCCTTGCCGTAGCGGGCATACCCTTGCACGATGGCTCGCACGAAGGCCATCGGCGTGACGGCGCGGGCGGGTTGCAGGAAGGCGGGAGACGACAAGGTTGAGTGCATCGGTCGTGGCGCAATTTGCAACCATTGTGGCGCCAATTGCGGCGCGACGAGGCGTAAGCTGCGACCTTTCAAGCGCCATTCCGCGCGGGCAGCCCTGCGCGCCGACCCCCTCAGAGGAGACAAGACTCATGCACGATTTCGGCCTCAACTTCGACCTGGGCGAGGACATCGACGCGCTGCGCAGCGCGATCCAGGACTTCGCCGCCAACGAAATCGCGCCCCGCGCCGCCGAGATCGACCGCGACAACCTGTTCCCGCACGACCTGTGGCAAAAGCTCGGCGAGCTGGGCCTGCACGGCATGACGGTGAAGGAAGAATTCGGCGGCACCGAGCTGGGTTACCTGGCCCACATCGTGGCCATGGAAGAAGTCTCGCGCGCCTCGGCCTCGGTGGGCCTGTCGTACGGTGCGCACTCCAACCTGTGCGTGAACCAGATCCACCGCAACGGCAGCGACGCGCAGAAGAAGAAGTACCTGCCCAAGCTGGTGAGCGGCGAGCACGTGGGCGCGCTGGCCATGAGCGAGCCCAACGCCGGCTCCGACGTGGTGAGCATGAAGCTCAAGGCCGACAAGAAAGACGGCTACTACGTGCTCAACGGCGGCAAGATGTGGATCACCAACGGCGGCGACGCCGACACGCTGGTCATCTACGCCAAGACCGAACCCGAAATGGGCGCGCGCGGCATGACCGCCTTCATCGTCGAAAAGAACTTCAAGGGCTTCTCGGCGGGCACCAAGCTCGACAAGCTCGGCATGCGCGGCTCCAACACCTACCCGCTGTTCTTCGACAACTGCGAAGTGCCCGAAGAGAACGTGCTCGGCGGCGAAGGCATGGGCGCCAAGGTGCTGATGAGCGGCCTCGACTACGAGCGCGCCGTGCTCTCGGGCGGCCCGCTGGGCATCATGGCCGCCTGCATGGACGCCGTGATTCCGTACATCCACGAGCGCCAGCAGTTCGGCCAGAGCATCGGCGAGTTCCAGCTGATGCAGGGCAAGATCGCCGACATGTACTCGACCTGGCAGGCCACCCGCGCCTACGTGTACGCCGTGGGCAAGGCCTGCGACCGCAACGACCACGCGCGCACCTTCCGCAAGGACGCGGCCGGCGCCATCCTGTACTCGGCCGAGAAGGCAACCTGGATGGCCGGCGAGGCGGTCCAGACGCTGGGCGGCGTGGGCTACACCAAGGACTTCCCGGTCGAGCGGCTGTGGCGCGACGCCAAGCTGTACGAGATCGGCGCGGGCACGAGCGAAGTGCGCCGCATGCTGATTGGCCGCGAGCTGTTCGCTGAAACGGCCTAAGCTGTTTTTCTCCCTCCCCTTCCGGGGGAGGGCAGGGGTGGGGGCAAGCGGCGTTCGATGAAGCACAGCGCCGAACAATCGCCGCTTGCCCCCATCCCAACCTTCCCCCGGAAGGGGAAGGAGCAAGTCAAGGAGACAAGGAACATGAGCATGACTGCTGCGTTGACCGAGAGCTACGGCAAGGGCGCCACCAACGTCCCCCTCATCGAACACCCCATCGGCGACTTCTTCGACGACATGGTCGACAAGCAGCCCGAGCGCGAAGCCCTCGTCAGCCGCCACGAAGGCCGGCGCTTCACCTACCGTGAGCTGCAGACCGCATCGAACCGCCTCGCGAGCGCGCTGCTGAACCTGGGGCTCGTGCCCGGCGACCGCGTGGGCATCTGGTCGCACAACAACGTGCCCTGGGTGCTGATGCAGATCGCGACCGCCAAGGTCGGCCTGATCCTCGTGAACATCAACCCCGCCTACCGCACCTCGGAGCTCGAGTACGCGCTCAACAAGGTCGGCTGCAAGGCGCTGGTGACGATGGCGCAGTTCAAGACCAGCGACTACCTGGGCATGCTGCGCGAGCTGGGCCCGGCGAAGCTGCCGCAGCTGCTGCACACCTTCTGGATCGACGCCAAGCCTGGCCAGGGCGACGAACAGCCCGGCATGCGCCGCTTCAGCGAGCTGCTGGCCAGCGGCGATGCGGCCGATGCGCGCGTGGCCGCCACGCAGAAGACGTTGAAGGCCACCGACCCGATCAACATCCAGTTCACCAGCGGCACCACGGGCTTCCCCAAGGGCGCGACGCTCACGCACCGCAACATCCTGAACAACGGCTTCTTCATCGGCGAGTGCATGAAGCTCACGCCGGACGACCGCCTGTGCATTCCGGTGCCGCTGTACCACTGCTTCGGCATGGTGCTGGGCAACCTGGCCTGCCTCACGCACGGCTCGGCCATCGTGTACCCGAACGACGGCTTCGATCCGCTCACGGTGCTCGAAACGGTACAGGCCGAGAAGTGCACGGGCCTGCACGGCGTGCCCACGATGTTCATCGCCGAGCTGGACCATCCGCGCTTCAAGGAGTTCGACTTGTCGACCTTGCGCACCGGCATCATGGCCGGCTCGCCGTGCCCGACCGAGGTGATGAAGCGCGTGGTCGACCAGATGCATCTGAACGAGATCACCATCGCCTACGGCATGACCGAGACCAGCCCCGTGAGCTGCCAGAGCAGCACCGACACGCCGCTGGACAAGCGCGTGTCGACCGTGGGCACGGTGCAACCGCACCTCGAAGTGAAGATCATCGACCCCGAGACCGGTGCGGTCATGCCCATCGGCAAGTCGGGCGAGCTGTGCACGCGCGGCTACTCGGTGATGCACGGCTACTGGGAAGACGAACCCCGAACGCGCGAAGCCATCGATGCCGAGCACTGGATGCACACCGGCGACCTCGCCACGATGGACGCCGAGGGCTACGTGAACATCGTCGGCCGCATCAAGGACCTGGTGATCCGCGGCGGCGAAAACATCTACCCGCGCGAGATCGAAGAGTTCTTGTACCGCCATCCGAAGGTGCAGGACGTGCAGGTGGTCGGCCTGCCCGACAAGAAGTACGGCGAAGAGCTGTGCGCCTGGATCATCGTCAAGCCCGGCCAGACGGCCACGGACACCGAGATCCGCGATTTCTGCAAAGGGCAGATCGCGCACTACAAGGTGCCGAAGTACATCCAGTTCGTCTCCGAGTTCCCGATGACGGTGACCGGCAAGATCCAGAAATTCAAGATCCGCGATGCCATGACCGAACAGCTCGGTCTCACGCAAGAAAAGACAGCATGAGCAAACTCGAAACCAAACTGAATGCGCGTTCGGCCGACTTCCAGGCCAATGCGGCCGCGATGCGTGCGCTGGTCGACGACCTGCAAAAGCAGTTCGCGAAAGTGGAGCAGGGCGGCGGCGAAGCCGCGCGCGCCAAGCACACGGCGCGCGGCAAGCTGCTGCCGCGCGATCGCGTGGCCGAGCTGCTCGACCCGGGCACGCCCTTCCTCGAAATCGCGCCGCTGGCCGCGCATGCGATGTACCTCGACGGCAAGGGCGCCGAGTCGGCACCGGGCGCCGGCATCATCACCGGCATCGGCCGCGTGAACGGGGTCGACTGCATGATCGTGTGCAACGACGCCACCGTGAAGGGCGGCACCTACTACCCGCTGACCGTCAAGAAGCACCTGCGCGCGCAGGAGATCGCCGAGCAGAACCGCCTGCCCTGCATCTACCTGGTCGACTCGGGCGGTGCCAACCTGCCGAACCAGGACGAGGTGTTTCCGGACCGCGATCACTTCGGCCGCATCTTCTACAACCAGGCCAACATGAGCGCCCAGGGCATTCCGCAGATCGCGGTGGTCATGGGCTCGTGCACGGCCGGCGGCGCGTACGTGCCGGCGATGAGCGACGAATCGATCATCGTGAAGAACCAGGGCACCATCTTCCTGGGCGGCCCGCCGCTCGTGAAGGCCGCCACCGGCGAGGTCGTGTCGGCCGAAGACCTGGGCGGCGGCGACGTGCACACGCGCCTGTCGGGCGTGGTCGATCACCTGGCGCAGAACGACCTGCACGCGCTGGCGCTCGCGCGCTCGGCGGTCGCCAACCTGAATGCGAAGTCGGCAGAGAAGCCGGACGGTGCCGCGGTGCGTGCGCCCGAGTTCCCGCGCGAAGAGCTGTACGGCGTGATTCCCACCGACACGCGCAAGCCCTTCGACGTGCGCGAGATCATTGCGCGCATCGTCGACGGCAGCGAGTTCCACGAGTTCAAGGCCCGCTTCGGCGCCACGCTGGTCTGCGGCTTTGCCGAGATCGAGGGCATGCCGGTCGGCATCATCGCGAACAACGGCATTTTGTTCAGCGAGTCGGCGCAGAAGGGCGCGCACTTCATCGAGCTGTGCTGCCAGCGCAAGATCCCGCTGGTGTTCTTGCAGAACATCACCGGCTTCATGGTGGGCCGCAAGTACGAGAACGAAGGCATCGCGCGCCACGGCGCCAAGATGGTGACGGCCGTGGCCACGGCCAACGTGCCCAAGTTCACGATCATCATCGGCGGCAGCTTCGGCGCCGGCAACTACGGCATGTGCGGCCGCGCGTACAGCCCGCGCTTCCTCTGGATGTGGCCCAACGCGCGCATCAGCGTGATGGGCGGCGAGCAGGCCGCGAGCGTGCTGGCCACCGTGAAGCGCGACGGCATCGAACTGAAGGGCGGCAGCTGGAGCGCCGACGAAGAAGAAGCCTTCAAGGCGCCGATCCGCCAGCAGTATGAAGACCAGGGCCACCCCTACTACGCCACCGCGCGCCTGTGGGACGACGGCATCATCGATCCGGCCGACACGCGCCGCGTGCTGGCACTGGGCCTGGCCGCATCGCGCAACGCGCCCATTCCAGAGCCGAAGTTCGGCATCTTCCGCATGTGACGAGGGCCACCGCATGAGCAGCACCTTCACCAAGCTGAACCTCGCCATCGACGGCGCGGTGGCACGCATCTGGCTCGACCAGCCCGACGCGCGCAACGCCTTCGACGACGTCGTGATCGCCGAGCTGACGCAGGCGTTCCTTGAAGCCGGCGGCGCGCCGCAGGTCAAGGCCGTCGTGCTCGGCGCGAACGGCCCGGCCTTCTGCGCGGGCGCCAACCTCAACTGGATGCGCCGCATGGCCGACTACACCCGCGACGAGAACCTCGCCGACGCGGGCAAGCTGGCCGACATGCTGCGCACCATCGCCGAGTGCCCCAAGCCCACCATCGCGCGCGTGCAGGGCGATGTGTATGCGGGCGGCATGGGGCTCGTGGCCGCGTGCGACATGGCCGTGAGCGTCGACACCGCGTGGTACTGCCTCAGCGAAGTGAAGATCGGCCTCGTGCCCGCGACCATCAGCCCGTACGTGCTGCGCGCCATGGGCCCGCGCGCGTCGCAGCGCTACTTCCTCACGGCCGAACGCTTCACCGCCGCCGAGGCGCACCGCATCGGCTTCGTGCATGAAGTGGTGGCCGCCGACGCGCTCGACGCCAAGGTCGACGAGCTGCTGAAGGCGCTCACCGGCGCCAGCCCCGCCGCCGTGCGTGCCTGCAAGCAGCTGATCGCCGACGTGGCCGGCCGCGAGATCGACGGCGCGCTCATCGCCAAGACCGTCGAAGGCATCGCCGACATCCGTTCGAGCGACGAAGGCCGCGAGGGCGTGCAGGCTTTCCTGCAGAAGCGCAAGCCGTCCTGGCTCGCCGGCTGACAGCCAAGCAAGGACCGCCATGAACGCACTCGACATGCCGCAACTGCTCGCACTGGCCGCCGCCATCGGCTGGGCCAGCGGCGTGCGTTTGTACCTCGTCGTGCTGCTGACCGGCCTGGTCGGCTACTTCGGCTGGGTGCCGCTGCCCTCGGGGCTGCAGATGCTCGCGCATCCAATCGTGCTCGCGGTCAGCGGCTTCATGGTGTTGGTCGAGTTCTTCGCCGACAAGATCCCCGGCCTCGACTCGCTGTGGGACGTGGTGCACACGGCGATCCGCATCCCCGCCGGTGCGGCGCTCGCGGCCAGTGTGTTCGGTGCTGACCATGGCGCCATGGCCGTCGTGGCGGCGCTGCTGGGCGGCGGCTTCGCGGCCACGGCGCATGCGGCCAAGGCCACCACGCGCGCGGCCATCAACACCTCGCCCGAACCGTTCTCGAACGTCGGTGCGTCGCTGGTCGAAGACTCGATGGTGCCGGCCGGGCTGTGGCTCGCGGTGGCGCATCCGTTGGTCTTTCTGGTGCTGTTCGTCTTCGTGCTCGTGCTCAGCGTGTGGCTGATCCGCAAGAGCTGGCGCTTTCTGCGCGCGCTGTTCAGCCGCGTGGCACGCATCTTCAGCGGCCGGCCCGATCCGGGCGTCACGTCCGCTTTTCAACTGAAAAAGAATCCTCCGGGAGACACTCCGAATGTTTAAGAAGATCCTGATTGCCAATCGTGGCGAGATTGCCTGCCGCGTCGCGGCCACTGCGCGCCGCATGGCCATCCGCACGGTCGCCGTGTACTCCGATGCCGACGCGCATGCCAACCACGTGCGCGCCTGCGACGAGTCGGTGTACCTCGGCGGCAGCGCCCCGAAGGACAGCTACCTGCGCTGGGAAAAGATCCTCGAAGCCGCCAAGGCCACGGGCGCCGAAGCCGTGCACCCGGGCTACGGCTTCCTGAGCGAGAACGAAGAGTTCGCACAGGCCTGCGCCGACGCCGGCCTGGCCTTCATCGGCCCGCCGCCCTCGGCGATCAAGGCCATGGGCCTGAAGGCCGAGTCGAAGCAACTGATGGAAAAGGCCGGCGTGCCGCTGGTGCCCGGCTACCACGGCAGCGACCAGGACCCGGCGCTGCTGCAGCGCGAAGCCGACCGCATCGGCTACCCGGTGCTCATCAAGGCCAGCGCCGGCGGCGGTGGCAAGGGCATGCGTGCGGTCGACAAGGCCGCCGACTTCGAGGCCGCGCTGGCCTCGTGCAAGCGCGAAGCCATCAACAGCTTCGGCGACGACGCGGTGCTGATCGAGAAGTACGTGCAGCGCCCGCGCCACATCGAGATCCAGGTGTTCGGCGACACGCAAGGCAACTACGTCTACCTGTTCGAGCGCGACTGCTCGGTGCAGCGCCGCCACCAGAAGGTGCTCGAAGAGGCGCCCGCGCCCGGCATGACCGAGGCGATGCGCAAGGAAATGGGCGATGCGGCCGTGGCCGCGGCACGCGCCGTGAACTACGTGGGTGCGGGCACCGTCGAGTTCATCGTCGAGCAGCGCGAAGGCGGCGAGATGAACTTCTTCTTCATGGAGATGAACACGCGCCTGCAGGTGGAGCATCCGGTGACGGAAGCGATCACCGGCCTCGACCTCGTCGAATGGCAGCTGCGCGTGGCCTCGGGCGAGCCGTTGCCTGCCAAGCAATCGGAACTGCAGATTCACGGCCACGCCATCGAGGCGCGCATCTGCGCCGAGAACCCCGACAACAACTTCCTGCCTGCCACCGGCACGCTGCGCGTGTACCGCAAGCCGCAAGCCACGGCGTTCCAGCGCAGCCGCGTGCGCATCGACGACGGTGTGCGCGAGGGTGGCGAGATCTCGCCCTTCTACGACTCGATGATCGCCAAGCTCATCGTGCACGGCAGCACGCGCGCCGAAGCGCTGGCCCGGCTCGACGCCGCGCTGGCCCAGGTGCAGATCGTGGGCGTGTCGACCAACGTGCAGTTCCTGCGCGGCATCCTGGCGACCGAGTCGTTCTCGAAGGCCAACCTCGACACCGCGCTCATCGAGCGCGAACGCGCCGTGCTGTTCGACCGCGAGCCGCTGGGCCTGCCGCTGGCCGCGGCCGCCGCCATCACGCGCACGTTGGTCACCGAAGCACCGGTCGGCGTGCCCGACCCCTTCGAGCGCCGCGACGGCTGGCGTGCGCACGGCGAGTACAAGCGCCGCTTCGACTTCGAGTTCCGCGGCGCCGAGCACAGCGCGCTGCTGACCTACCGCCGCGACGGCGGCCTGAACCTGGAAGTGGGCGGCGTGAATGGCCCGCTGACGGTCGGCCGCTTTCCCACGGGCGAGTTCGAGCTCGAATTCGCGGGCACGCGCCAGACCCTCGACGTGCACCTGGACGGCGCCACCGCCCACGTGTTCGCGTCGAAGGGCGCCACGCGCCTCACGGCCATCGACCGCCTCGCCCACGCGGGCGACACCCACGCCGAAGGTGGCCGCCTCACGGCGCCGATGCCCGGCAAGGTCGTGTCCTTCGCGGTCAAGGCCGGCGACAAGGTCAGCCGAGGCCAGCCGCTGGCCGTGATGGAAGCCATGAAGATGGAACACACCATCGCCGCGCCGGCCGACGGCACGGTGGAAGAACTGATGTTCTCGCCGGGCGAGCAGGTGGCGGAAGGCGACGAATTGTTGCGAATGGCTGCGGCAGCCGCTTAACCCCGATCCGGGCGCTCGCCCGTATCAGCGGTGGTAGTCATTCTTTTCAAGGAGTCCTGATGATCCGCCGCACCCTTTCCGTGTCGACACCTCGCGCCGCCGTGCGCCATCGCGCGGGCGCTGTCCTGCTGGCCCTGGCGGCCGCCCTGTCGCTGGCCGGCTGCGACCGCCAGCGCAGTGCCGAGTCGGCCGCGCCGGCCTCCGCGCCCATGCCGGCACCGCCGATGGGCTATGGCGGCGGCATGGCCATGAAAGAACAGAGGGCGCGCGCGCCGCAGGCCGAGATCGCCGCGTCGCAGTCCGATGAGGCGCGGCAGGGCAGCGGCGAGACCGCGCTGCAGCGCTTCCTGGCCGTGCGGCAGGACCTGAACGTCGAGGTGCCGGCCGAACAGCTCGCCGATGCCTGGGGCAAGGTGCGCGACCTGTGCGGCACGCTGAAGTGCGAACTGCTGTCGTCGTCGCTGCTGCGCGAGACGCCGCAGCAGCCGGGCAACGCGCTGCTTGAAATGCGCGTGGAACCTGCCGACGTCGACAAGCTGCTCGGCGGCCTGGCCGGTGTGGCGAATGTGGTCTCGCACACCACCACCAGCGAGGACAAGACCTCCGAGGTGATCGACGTCGAGGCCCGCATCAAGAACCGCACCGAGTTTCGCGACAGCCTGCGCGTGATGCTGCGCGACACCGTCACCAAGCGCACCATGGCCGACCTGCTGGCGATCCAGCGCACGCTGTCGGACACGCAAGCCGAGCTCGACGCCATCGCCACCCAGCGCAAGGTGCTCGCGCAGCAGACCAGCAAGCAGCACATCCAGATCCAGTTCACGCCCAAGCGCGCGCTGGTGCAGGGCGGCGACAGCTACAGCCCGATGGCGCACGCGCTGCGCAACGCAGGCGACGTGCTGGCCGAAAGCGTGGGCGCGCTCATCACCTTCGTGGCCGCGGCGCTGCCGTGGCTGCTGCTGGTGGTGCTGCCCGTGGGATGGCTGGTGCGGGTGCTGTGGCGTCGCCGCCGGACCGGCAAGGCCTGAGTCCGCTCAGAAGCGAAGTGGGGCGTCAGCCCACCACCACTTCACTGATCTGCATCACCGGCACGATGTCGGTGTAGTTCTTGATGTCGCCCTGGATCTCCTTCATGTGCGGGCCGAAGGCCTTCTGGAAGGACTCGACCGATTCGGCGAACACGTGGGACATGCCGACATACGTGGGCGGCGTGCCCGGTGCGCCGCCGCCCAGGCCCTTGTCGATGGTGTACGAGAGGCAGGCGTCGCCCATGCGGGCCTTGAGCATCGGCATGTGCTGGTCGCGGTAGTAGTCGTGGTCGAACCGCGCGCCGGGGGTGTGGGGGTACATCACGCTGACTTTGATCATTTGAGGTGTCTCCTGGGTGGCTGAATGCGGTCGAGCATAGGAGATGGGGCCCGACGCAACAAGCCGGTGCCTTCTAAGATGGCGGCCATGCGAATCTCCGTCTACCTCACCGACAACCGTCCCGATCCCTGGATCGATGGCCTCAAGGCCGAACTCCCCGAAGCCACCATCGAAGCCTGGGCGCCCGGCGCGCCGCAGGCCGACCACGGCGTGGTGTGGGCACCGCCCCAGCAGTTTCTCGACGAGCAGCCCGACCTGCGCGGCCTGTTCAACATCGGCGCGGGCGTCGATGCGCTGCTCAAGCTCAAGGTGCCGGCGCACACGCGCATCGTGCGGCTCGACGACGCGGGCATGTCGGTGCAGATGGCCGAGTACGTGTGCCACACGCTCATTCGCCACTTTCGCGAGTTCGACGTGTACGAGGCCGATGCGCGCGAAGGCAAGTGGAGCTACCGCAAGCCGAAGCTGCGGCGCGATTTTCCGGTTGGCATCATGGGCCTGGGCGTGCTCGGCGAGCGCGTGGCCAAGGCCGTGGCGCAGTTTGAATTTCCGGTGCTCGGCTGGAGCCGTTCGCCCAAGGCGCTCGACGGCGTGCAGGTGTTCAGCGGCGACGAGCAGTTCGACGAGTTCCTGGCCTCCACGCGCGTGCTGGTCAACCTGCTGCCGCTGACCGAGTCCACGCGCGGCATCCTCAACCGCACGACGCTGGGCAAGCTCAAGCCCGAGGGCTACCTCATCAGCATCGCGCGCGGCGGCCACCTGGTCGAAGACGACCTGATCCCGATGCTCGACGCCGGCCAGCTCGCGGGCGCGACGCTCGACGTGTTCCAGGTCGAGCCGCTGCCGGCCGACCACGCCTTCTGGCGCCACCCGAAGATCACCGTGACGCCGCACGGCTCGGCGCGCACGCTGCGCGAGGAGTCCATTGCCCAGATCGCCGGAAAGATCCGCGCGATGGAGCAGGGCCTGCCGATCGCCGGCATCGTCGATCCCGTCCGGGGCTACTGACGCCCCTGCGCCGACGACGAACCGGCTGAAACGCGGCCGGCGGGGGAAAACCCCGACGCATTTGTTTTTCACATACGAGAAAATTTCTTCATGGTTGTGAAAACTGCGTTTCGCGTGATCGAGATCGTCGAGCTCTTTGCCCGGGAGAAGCAGCCGCTGGCCCTGTCCGAGATGGCGCGGCTGCTCGAGATGCCGGTGTCCAGCTGCCTGGGCCTGATCCGCACGCTCGAAGAGCAGGGCTACATGTACGAGACCGGCCGCCGCCAGGGCTACTACCCGACGGGCCGGCTGCTGGCGATGGCACAGGTCATCGCCGCGCACGACCCGGTGCTCGACCGGGTGAAGGCCACGCTCGAAGAACTGCGCGACGCCGCGGGCGAGACCGTGGTGTTCGGCAAGTTCCGCGATGCGGAAAACGTCGTCTATCTCGACGTGCTGAGCGCGCCGCAGCGCATCCGCTACACGGCCGAGTCGGGCGAAACGCGGCCCGCGTATGCCAATTCGATGGGCCGCGCGCTGCTGTCCACGCTCACGCCCGAAGCGCGTCGCAAGCGGCTCGACGGCATGACGCTCACGCCCCTGACCGACGCCACGCTCACCACCGCCGACGCCATCGAGGCCGAGCTGCAGCGCGGCGCCGCGCGCGGCTGGTACGGCAACCTCGGCGAAAGCATTCCCGACCTGATAGGCCTGGCCTGGCCGCTGCGCATCGGCGGCGAGGCCTACGCGATCTCGGTGGCCGGCCCGCGCTACCGCATGGAATCGCGCATCGACGACATCGCCGCGATGCTGCGCGCGGCCTGCCTCGCCATCGAACCCAAGACGGAGAACCCCCGATGACTGCAACCGCCACCGCTGCTGCGCGCTACTTCGTCCGCGAGGACGAGATCACGGGCTACCACCCGGCCAACCACACCGGCACGCTGAACAAGCGCCTCATCGGCCCCGAGACCGTGGGTGCTAAGCAGCTCGAGGTGCTGGTGGGCCACATCCAGAAGGGCAAGGGCGCGCTGCCGCATGCGCACCCGGGCATCGAACAGGTCTGCTACATGCTCGAAGGCCGCGCGGTCGCCGAGGTGGGCGGCCAGCGGCAGGAGCTGCATCCTGGCGACAGCTGTTTTTTTCCGGCCGACGCGATGCACACCTTCACGGTGGTGAGCGACGAGCCGGTGCGCGTGCTGGTGATCTACAGCCCGCCGTACGAGGAATCGCCGGAGCGCGTGATCCGGCCCTGAACGACAACCCCCGGAGACACAACCATGCAGACGAAGAACGCGACAGAAACAGTCGCGGTGGAAAGCCGCCGCCGCTTCATTGCCCTCGGTGCCGCCGCGGGCCTCGCGGGCACCGCGCCCTGGGCCTTTGCGCAGGACGGCGGTTACCCGAAGCAGCCGATCAAGCTGATCGTTCCTTTCGCCGCCGGCAGCGGCACCGACGCGGTGGCGCGCATCACCGCGCAGATGCTGGGCGAGGCGCTCAAAGGCTCGGTGATCGTCGACAACCGCGCCGGCGCCAGCGGCGTGATCGCGGCCGAGCTGGTGGCCAAGGCACCGCCCGACGGCTACACGCTCTTCATGACGACCAACACCACGCACTCGGCCAACCCGAGCCTGATGAAGTCGCTGCCCTACGACCCGGTGAAAGACTTCGCGCCCGTGAGCCGCATGGGCAACCTGCCGTTCATGCTGGTGGTGAACAATGACCTGCCCGTGAAGAGCGTGGCCGAGCTGCTGGCCTGGGGTCGTGCGCATCCCGGCAAGCTGACCTACGCCAGTGGCAACAGCACCGGCATCGTGAGCGGCGCCACGCTGTCGCGCATGAGCGGCATCCCGATGCTGCACGTACCCTACAAGAGCACGCCGCCGGCCATCGCCGACCTCATCGGCGGACAGGTGTCGATGATGGTGGTCGACCTCGCCGCGGGGCTTGCCACGGTCAAGGCCGGCAAGATGCGTGCGATTGCGGTCACCACGCAGGAGCGCACCAAGCTCTTTCCCGAACTGCCGCCGCTGGCCGACACACCCGAGCTCAAGGGCTTCGACATCACCTCGTGGAACGGCGTGTTCGCCCCGGCCGGCACGCCGCGCGACGTCGTGCTGAAGCTCAACAAGGCGCTGTCGGAGATGGCGAACGGTGCGGTGTTTCGCGAGCGCGTGAGCAGGCTGGGCTTCGATGCGTTCGGCAGCACGCCGGAAGAACTCGGGGCGTTCACTGTGTCCGAGCTGGCGAAGTGGAAGAAGCTGATTCAGGCTGCGGGCATTCAACCGGAATGAGCTTCGCATCGTCGAACTTGAATTTCTCCCTCCCCTCCCGGGGGAGGGCCGGGGTGGGGGCAAGCGGCGCTCATTGCGGGCGCTCTGCCCGCCCCCATCCCAGCCTTCCCCCGGAAGGGGAAGGAGCAAAGACATGAACACCTTCGGACCTCTTCAGGGCATCCGCATCCTCGACCTCACGGCCGTGGTGATGGGCCCGTACGCCACGCAGACCCTCGGCGACCTCGGCGCCGACATCATCAAGGTCGAGCCGCCCTCCGGCGACAACCTGCGCGCCGTCGGCCCGATGCGCCATGCGGGCATGGGCGCGATGGCGATGCACCTGAACCGCAACAAGCGCTCCATCGTGCTCGACCTCAAGCAGCCCGAAGGCCGCGAGGCGTGCCTCCGGCTCGCGGCGGGTTGCGATGCGCTCATCTACAACACGCGCCCGCAGGCGATGGCGCGGCTGGGGCTCGGCTACGACGCCGTCGCCGCGGTCAATCCGAAGATCGTCTACCTCGGCGCCTTCGGCTACGGCGAAGAAGGCCCGTATGCCGGCAAGCCCGCGTACGACGACCTGATCCAGGGCGCGGCCGGCGTTGCTTCGCTCTTTGCGCAGCAAAGCGGCGGTGCGCCGCGCTACGCGCCCGTCACGCTGGCCGACCGCGCCGTGGGCCTGCAGGCCGCCATCGCGCTGCTCGCCGCCGTGCTCAGCGCGCAGCGCACCGGCCAGGGCCAGTCGGTGGAGGTGCCGATGTTCGAGGCGCTCTCGCAGTTCGTCATGGGCGACCACCTCGGCGGCCACAGCTTCGAGCCGCCGCTCGGGCCCACCGGCTACGCGCGCCTGCTCGCGGAGCACCGCAAGCCCTACGCCACGGCCGACGGTTATCTCGGCGTGCTCATCTACAACGACAAGCACTGGCAGGCCTTCTTCGACGTGATCGGCCGGCCCGAGCTGCGCGCCTCGCCGATGTTCGGCACGCACACGGCGCGCGCCGCGAACATCGGCGCGGTCTATGCGTTCGTCGCCGAGGTGATGGCCAAGCGCGGCAGCGACGAATGGATGGCGCTGCTGGAGGCGGCCGACATTCCCGTCGCACGCCTGCACACGACCGAGAGCCTGCTCGACGACCCGCACCTGCGCGCCGTCGATTTCTTCCCCGAGTTCGACCACCCGACCGAAGGCCGCATCCGCACGCTCGCGCCCGTCGGCCGCTACAGCGCCACGCCTGCGGCCATCCGCCGGCCTGCGCCGCGCATCGGTGAGCAGAGCGTCGAGCTGCTGCGCGAAGCGGGCTACGCGGACGAAGCCATCGACCGGATGCTCGCGCGCGGCGTCACGCTGCAGCCGGGCCCCATGAAAGACAACAGCGAATGAATTTCTCCCTGAACGAAGACCAGCGCTCGCTCGTCGCGGCCATCGAGCGCCTGTGCGAAGACTTCCCCATCGACTACTGGCGTGACCACGACGACCGCGCCGTGTTCCCGCACGAGTTCCACCGCGCCGTCGCCGACAGCGGCTGGCTCGGCATCGCCATGCCCGAGGCGCAGGGCGGTGCGGGGCTCGGCATCACCGAGGCGGCGCTGATGATGCGTGCCGTCAGCGCCTCGGGCGCGGGCATGTCGGGCGCGTCGTCGGTGCACATGAACATCTTCGGCCTCAACCCGGTGGTGGTGTTCGGCACCGAGGCGCAGCGCCAGCGCTTTTTGCCTCCGCTCATCGCGGGCACCGAGAAAGCCTGCTTCGCCGTGACCGAGCCCGATGCGGGGCTCGACACCACCAGCCTCAAGACGCAGGCGGTGCGCCAGCCGAACGGCAGTTACCTGCTGCACGGACGCAAGATCTGGATTTCGACCGCGCAGGTGGCCGATCGCATGCTGATCCTCACGCGCACCACGCCGCTCGATCAGGTGAAGAAGCCCACGCAGGGCCTCACGCTGTTCTACACGGCGCTGGACCGCAGCAAGGTCGAGGTGCGCGAGATCCACAAGCTGGGGCGCGCGGCGGTCGACTCCAACATGCTCTTCATCGACGGCCTCGAGGTGCCCGAAGAAGACCGCATCGGCGAGGAAGGCCGCGGCTTCGAGTACATCCTGCACGGCCTGAACCCCGAGCGCATCCTGATCGCGGCCGAAGCCATCGGCATCGGCCGCGCCGCGCTGCGCATCGCGGCGCAGTACGCACAGGAGCGCGTCGTTTTCGGCCGGCCCATCGGCCAGAACCAGGGCGTGGCGCATCCGCTCGCGCGTGCCTGGGCCAACCTGGAAGCGGCCGACCTGATGGTCTTCAAGGCCGCCACGCTGTACGACACGGGCGAGCCCTGCGGCATCGAGGCCAACGCCGCCAAGTACCTCGCGGCCGAAGCGGCGCACGACGCCTGCCAGAACGCCGTGCTCACGCTCGGTGGCATGGGGTACGCGAAGGAATACCACGTTGAGCGTTTGCTGCGCGAGAGCTACATTCCGCGCATTGCACCTGTGAGCCCGCAGATGATCCTGAACTTCATCGCCGAGAAGGCACTGGGGCTGCCGAAGTCGTACTGACCACTGCTCATGAACCCACACGCCACCGTCACCCGCCACCTCGTCGTCCACGGCCTCGTGCAGGGCGTGGGCTATCGCTGGTCGATGGTGCAGGCCGCGCAGCGGCTCGGCGTGCGCGGCTGGGTGCGCAACCGGCGCGACGGCAACGTGGAAGCGCTGGTGGCCGGCGAAGCCGATGCGGTCGAAGCGCTGGTGCACTGGGCGCGCCAGGGGCCTGCCGGTGCGCGCGTGGATGCGGTCGATGTGAACGAGGCCGACGCTACGGACGATCTGCCCGACGGTTTCGGGCAGCGCGAAACCGTCTAGCGGCGGTTTTCCTGCGGAGCCACCGGTTGGCACCATTTGCAACCCCACAGGCGCGCATTGCTACCTTCTGCGACTTGTGTACCAAGCAGCGCAAGCCCATGTGTCAGACAATCGAAGCCGGTTTTTCAGCATCCTCCCGCGACAGCGACACAAGAGACATCCCATGAAACTCCCCGCCCAGGTCAAGCTCGTCGACGTCGGTCCGCGCGACGGCCTCCAGAACGAAAAGCAACCCGTGTCCGCCGAGGTCAAGATCGGCCTCGTGCACCGCCTGCAGGACGCCGGCCTGAAGGAGATCGAGGTCACCAGCTTCGTCTCGCCCAAGTGGGTGCCGCAGATGGCCGACAACGCCGAGGTGATGCACGGCATCACGCGCAAGCCGGGCGTTCTCTACTCGGTGCTCACGCCCAACTTGAAGGGCTTCGAGGCCGCCATTGCCGCGCCGCGCGAAGAATGGCCCGACGAGATCGTGGTGTTCGGCGCCGCGAGCGAGGCCTTCAGCCAGAAGAACATCAACTGCTCGATCGCCGAGAGCATCGAGCGCTTCGCGCCCGTGGTCGAGGCGGCACGCGCGAAGGGCATCGCCGTGCGCGGCGCGATGTCGTGCACGGTGGGCTGCCCCTACGAAGGCGAGATCGATCCGTCCAAGGTCGGCTACCTCGCGCAACTGATGAAGGGCATCGGCGTGCAGCGCGTGGACGTGGCCGACACCATCGGCGTGGGCACGCCGCGCAAGGTGCAGGCGGCCATGGAGGCCACGCTGGCGCACTTCGATGTCGACGCCATCTCCGGCCACTTCCACGACACCTATGGGCAGGCGCTGGTCAACACGCTGGCGGCGCTCGAACTGGGCGTGTGGAACTTCCAGTCGTCGTCGGCCGGCCTGGGTGGCTGTCCCTATGCCAAGGGCGCGACGGGCAACGTCGCGACGGAAGACGTGGTCTACATGCTGCACGGCATGGGCATCGCGACCGGCATCGACCTGGACAAGCTGATCGACGCGGGCGTGTACATCAGCGAAGCACTGGGCCGCGAACCGAACTCGCGCGCCTCGAAGGCCATCCGCACCAAGCGCGCGGGCTGAGCCCTCTTTCGTCTCAGCGTCCGAAGGCGCGCAGCCCCAGCAGCACGACCACCGCCGCGGCCAGCAGCACGGTGGTGCACTGCCAGAAGAGCACGGGGCGGCGCTCGATCAGCGGTGGCATGCGCGCGCTGAGGAATTCCGGGCCCGGCGTGCGCAGGTCGTGCACGAACTCCGACACCGCCTGCTGCCGCTTCGCGGCCTGCGGATGCAGCGCCTTCTGCAATACGGCATCGACCCACGCGGGCAGCTCGGGCCGCAGGTGGCGCACCGGCACGTAGCGCAGGCGCCCCACATCGGCCGGCGTGCGGATGCGTGACACCTGCAGGCCGTAGGGCAGCTGGCCGCACAGCATCTGGTAGACGATCGCGGCCAGCGAGAACAGGTCGGAGCGCGCGCTGCCGCCGTGGCCGGTGAAGTATTCGGGCGCGGTGTACTGCAGCGTGCCTTCGATGGCGAGCGCGCGGGCTTCGCCGCTGCCGTCGGCCAGGCCCGCTACGTGGGTCGAGGCCAGGTCGATGATCTTCACGGTGCCGGTGCGGTCGATCATCACGTTCTCGGGCCGCAGGTCCTGGTGCAGCATCTCCTTGCCGTGCAGCGCCTGCAGCCCGCGCGCGAGCTGCGCGACGATGCCGCGCACGCTGTCCAGGTCGGGCCGGGGGTGGTCGACCATCCACTGCGCAAGCGTGTGGCCGTCGACGTACTCCATGGCCACGTACAGGTGCGCGCGCGGGCGCTCGACGGCGCTGGCCTTGAGCACGTGCGGGCTGTCGATGCGCCGCGCCACCCACTCCTCGAGCACGAAGCGGTCGAGGTAGTCGGGGTCGTCGCGCAGGTCGACCGAGGGCAGCTTCAGCACGGTGGGCTGGCCGGTGGCGTCGTCGGTGGCCAGGTAGACGTGGCTGCGCGAACTCATGTGGATTTCGCGCACGAGGCTGAAGCCCTCGAAGCGGGCGCGCGGCGCGAGCGCCGGCGGCATCGCCAGGCCTTCGCGCTGCAATTGCGCGGGCGGCGCGGCGGCGTCGGGCAGCTCGTCGATGCGCAGCAGCTGCACCGTGATGTCATCGGTGCTGCCCCGGGTGCGCGCAGCCTCCGTGAGCCAGCGCGCTGCGTCGTCGAAGTCGTCCGCGTGCAGCGCCAGCGCCTCGTGCACGGCGGCGGCGTCCAGGTGCGTGTAGGCGCCGTCGGTGGCCAGCAGGTAGACCTCGCCCACCTCCGCTTCCCAGCATCGATGGTCGATCTCGACATGCGCGCCCGCGCCCAGCGCGCGCCCGAGGTACGACTCGACCGACGACACGCGCACGCGGTGGTCCTCGGTGAGCTGTTCGAGCGCGCCGGCGTGCAGCCGGTGGATGCGCGCATCGCCCACATGCAGCAGGTGCGCGTCGCGGCCCTTGAGGATCAGCGCGCTGAAGGTGCAGACGTAGCCGCTGTCCTTGTCGAAGCGCGCGTCGCTGCGCTGGGTCTGCGCATGCAGCCAGGCGTTGGTGGCGCCGAGCACGCGCTGTGCGGCGCGCTGCACCGACCACGTGTCGGAGGTCGCGTAGTAGTCGTCGAGAAAGCCGCGCACGGCCGCCGCGCTCGCCACCTGGCTCACGCGGCTGGAGCCGATGCCGTCGGCCAGCGCCACGGCGATGCCCTTGGACGCGCGCAGCGTGCCCTCGGGCAGCATGGCGCCGTGGAAGTCCTGGTTGACCGGCGCGTGGCTCCCCGCCAGCGAGTGCTGGCCGAGCGTCACGCGCAGCTGCTTGCGCGGCGGCGCGGGCATGCGAACGATGATGTTGCTGCTGCTGCGGTTCAGCCGATCACGCGCTTGGCGGCCGTCTTGTAGTGCGTGGCGTACAGCGTGAGGCCCACGAAGGTCAGGCCGCCGACGAGGTTGCCGACCACGGTGGGCAGTTCGTTCCAGATCAGGTAGTCCATGAAGGTGAACTTGCCGCCCAGCATCAGGCCGGCGGGGAACAGGAACATGTTGACGATCGAGTGTTCGAAGCCCATGTAGAAGAAGATCATCACGGGCATCCACATGCCGATGGCCTTGCCCGACACGGTGGTCGACATCATGGCCGCGACCACGCCGGTCGAGACCATCCAGTTGCACATCACGCCGCGAATGAACAGCGTGAGCATGCCGGCGGCGCCGTGCGCGGAGTAGCCCAGCGTGCGGCCTTCGCCGATGTGGCCGAGCTTCTCGCCGATGGCGTTGGGCGCTTCGCTGAAGCCGAAGGTGAAGATGATCGCCATGAACACCGCGACCGTCAGCGCGCCGGCGAAGTTGCCGACGAACACCAGGCTCCAGTTGCGCATCACGCCGCCCCAGGTGGCGCCGGGGCGCTTGTCGAGCACGGCCAGCGGCGCCAGCGTGAACACGCCGGTGAGCAGGTCGAAGCCCATCAGGTACAGCATGATGAAACCGACCGGGAACAGCATCGCGCCCACCAGCGCATTGCCGGTGTTCACGGTGATGCTCACGGCGAAGGCCGCGGCCAGCGCGAGGATGGCACCGGCCATGTACGAGCGGATCAGCGTGTCGCGCGTGGACATCAGCAGCTTGGATTCACCGGCATCGACCATCTTGGTCACGAATTCGGCAGGAGCGAGGTAGGCCATTCGGAGTCCTTGGAGAGAGGCTGAAAAAAAGGAAGAGGGGACGGTCGTCAGGCGAGCGCGACCAGCACGCGGCCGTCTTCGACGCGCACTGCATGCGCGCGCACCGAGTGCTCGGGCGCCTCGAGGCATTCGCCGCTGCGCAGGTCGAAGTGGTTCTTGTAGAGCGGCGAGGCCACGACGATGCGGTCGCCCAGGCTGCCGACCAGCCCGCGCGAGAGCACGCTGGCGCCGGCCTTGGGGTCGACGTTGTCGATGGCGAAGAGCGAGGGCTCCTGGCCGACGCGGAAGATCGCCACGTGCACGCCGTCGACCAGCGCGCACACGCCGGTGTCGGGGAGGATGTCGCCGGCGGCGCACACGGCGGTCCAGGTCAGGGTGTCTGTGGTCATGGGGTTTCCTTCGTTGTCGGTCGCTCAGGCGGCGCTGGTTTCGCGGCGCTCTTCGGGGCGTGCGGGGCGGTTCTGGCCGCGCTCCTGCACGAAGACGATGTGCTCGTCGGGCTTCTCGCTGTTCACGAAGGAGCGGAAGCGCTGGCGCGTGGCGGGGTCGGTCACGGCGGTCTTCCATTCGCACTGGTAGGTGTCGACCACGTGCTGCATCTGCGTCTCGAGTTCGGCGCCCAGGCCCAGCGTGTCCTGCAGCAGCACGCCCTTGAGGTAGTCGAGGCCGCCTTCGAGGTTCTCGCGCCAGGTGCTGGTGCGCTGCAGGCGGTCGGCCGTGCGCACGTAGAACATCAGGAAGCGGTCGATCATGCGGATCAGGTCGGCCTTGGTGAGGTCGCTCGCCAGCAGCTCGGCGTGGCGCGGCTTCATGCCGCCGTTGCCACACACGTAGAGGTTCCAGCCCTTGTCGGTGGCGATGATGCCGACGTCCTTGCCCTGCGCCTCGGCGCATTCGCGGGTGCAGCCCGACACGCCGAACTTGATCTTGTGCGGCGCGCGCAGGCCTTTGTAGCGGTTCTCCAGTTCGACGGCCAGGCCGACGCTGTCGTCCACGCCGTAGCGGCACCAGGTGGAGCCCACGCAGCTCTTCACCGTGCGCAGCGACTTGCCGTAGGCATGGCCCGACTCGAAGCCGGCGGCGATGAGTTCTTCCCAGATGGACGGCAACTGCTCGACGCGCGCGCCGAACATGTCCACGCGCGCACCGCCGGTGATCTTGGTGTACAGGCCGTACTTCTTGGCCACCTGGCCCACGGCGATCAGCCCGTCGGGCGTGACCTCGCCGCCGGGCATGCGCGGCACCACGGAGTAGGTGCCGTCCTTCTGGATGTTGCCCAGGAAGTAGTCGTTGCTGTCCTGCAGGCCGGCCAGGTCTTTCTTGAGCACGAACTCGTTCCAGCACGAGGCGAAGATGCTCGCGGCGGTCGGCTTGCAGATGTCGCAGCCCAGGCCCTTGCCGTGCTTCGTGAGCAGGTCGGCGAAGCTGCGGATCTCGCCCACGCGGATGAGGTGGTACAGCTCCTGGCGCGAGTAGGGGAAGTGCTCGCACAGGTGGTTGTTCACGGCCATGCCGCGCTTGGCCATTTCCATCTTCATGACCTGCGTGACCAGCGGCACGCAGCCGCCGCAGGTGGCGCCGGCCTGGGTGCAGGCCTTCATCTCGGCGGGCGTGCACGCGCCCTGGCCCACGGCCTCGCAGATCTGGCCTTTGGTGACGCTGTTGCACGAGCAGATCTGCGCGCTGTCGGGCAGGGCCTCGACGCCCAGGCCCGGCTTGGCCTTGCCGTCGCTGGACGGCAGGATGAGGAACTCGGGCTCGTCGGGCAGCGCGATGCCGTTGAGCGCCAGCTGCAGCAGCGTGCCGTACTCGCTGGCGTCGCCGACCAGCACCGCGCCCAAGAGCTGCTTGCCGTCTTCGCTGACGACGATCTTCTTGTAGACCTGCTTGCGCTCGTCGATGTATTGGTAGGCGCGCGACTTCGGTGTCTTGCCGTGCGCGTCGCCGATGCTGGCGACGTCGACGCCCATCAGCTTGAGCTTGGTGCTCAGGTCGGCGCCGGTGAAGGCGGCGTCGTCCTGGCCGGCGATGTGGCGGGCGGCCACGCGGGCCATGTCGTAGCCCGGCGCGACGAGGCCGAAGGTCTGTTCGTTCCACGAGGCGCATTCGCCGATGGCGTAGACGTTGCGGTCGCTGGTGCGGCAGTGGCTGTCGATCGCCACGCCGCCGCGCGGGCCCACGGCCAGCAGGCTCTGGCGCGCCAGTTCGTCGCGCGGGCGGATGCCGGCGGAGAACACGATCATGTCGGTCTCCAGGTGCGTGCCGTCGGCGAACACCATGCGGTGCCGTGCGCTCGCGCCGTCGACGATCTCCACCGTGTTGCGGCCGGTGTGCACATGAAGGCCCAGCGCTTCGATGCTGCCGCGCAATGCACGGCCGCCGCCTTCGTCGACCTGCACGGCCATGAGGCGCGGCGCGAACTCGACCACGTGTGTTTCCAGGCCCATGTCGCGCAGCGCCTTGGCGCATTCCAGGCCCAGCAGGCCGCCGCCCACCACCACGCCGCTGCGCGACTTGGCGCCGCAGGCCTTCATGGCGTCCAGGTCCTCGATGGTGCGGTAGACAAAGCAGTTCGGCCGGTCGCGGCCCGGCACGGCCGGCACGAAGGGGTTGGAGCCGGTGGCCAGCACCAGCTTGTCGTAGGCGATCACCTCGCCGTCGGCCGTGGTGACGGTGTTGTTGCGCCGCTCGATGGCCGCCGCGCGGGCCGCCAGGCGCAGCGTGAAGCCGCTGCGCTCGAAGAAGCCGGACTCGACCAGCGACAGGTCGTCGGCCGTCTTGCCGGAGAAATATTCGGACAGGTGCACCCGGTCGTAAGCCGGGCGCGGCTCTTCGCACAGCACGGTGACCTGTGCGCCGGGAAGGCCGAGCGTGTGGAGTTGCTCGAGGAATTTGTGGCCGACCATGCCGTGGCCGATGACTGCGATCTTCATTGGGGGTCCTGCACGCAACCGGCCCTGGAAGGCGCCCCCTCAGCCGCTGTCGAACAGACAGCGTCGTTGGGGCCCCCGCGACGGAACGGATGCGAAATGGGTTGGAGCAGACGAACCGGCGGCGGGCGGCCATCGGTGCGCTTGAACCCCGCCGTCGTTAGCGGAGGCACTGCGAACCCGCCGCAGAGGCCGGTGGGTCGCAACCGTGTTCAGCAATAAGCGTGCCGCGCTCGAAAGCCCGTGTGGCGGGCCTCATCGGCCGATGGCGCACCGAAAGCGGACCGGGCGCGGCGCGGAACGCACGGGCGTCGTGCGCCGGCGCTCTCCGCATTGGTGCGCCGGGCTTGAAGGGTGAGCGGAGGCGGTGGCGTCGGTGCGCGGGGCTTTTCCGTATGCTCGGGGCCTTGCAACGCAGGGCGAACGCCCCCACGAACCTCGAAGAACTCTTGCCATGTGCGGCTCCGAACTCCATTCCCTCCCTGAAGGTGTCCAGCGCGTCTCCCGCGTGCTGCAGGACGCCGGCCACCCCCATGCGCCCCGCATGCTCGACGACGCCTGCCGCACCGCGCAGCAGGCTGCCGACGCGCTCGGCATCTCGGTCGGGCAGATCGCCAAGAGCATCATCTTCCGCCGCAAGAGCGACGAAGCGGCGGTGCTGGTCATCACCTCGGGCGACAAGCGCGTCGACGAGAAAAAGGTCGATGCCATCGTCGGCAAGACCGGCCGCGCCGACGCCGACTTCGTGAAGGCGCGCACCGGCTTCACCATCGGCGGCGTGTCGCCGGTGGGCCATGTGACGAAACCCGTGGTGCTGATCGACCGCGAGCTGTTCCGCTTCGAGGAAATCTGGGCCGCTGCGGGCCACCCGCATGCCGTGTTCCAGCTGCACCCGAACGATTTAGAGAAGCTCACCGGCGCGCCGGTGGCCGACGTGGTGTGAACTTCGACGAAGCGCACGCGCTCGCCGACCGCGCCACCGCCGTGCAGCGCATGGAGGGCGAGGTGCCGTCGCCGTGCTCGTCGGTGTGCCGCATGGACCGCCTGAGCGGCTTCTGCGAAGGGTGCCTGCGCACCATTCCCGAGATCGCCGGCTGGAGCAAGATGGAAGACGACACGCGGCGCCAGGTGTGGCGCGCGATCGAACTGCGCGCCCAGGCGGGCATCTGGCGCGTGCCCGAAACCACCCCCGGAGACACCGACGCATGAAGCACATCGACTTTTATCTCGACTTCATTTCGCCCTACGCGCACCTCGCGTTCGAGCACCTGCCCGAGGCGCTCGAAGGCCTGAGCGTGAGCGTGGCCTACAAGCCCGTGCTGCTGGGCGCGCTGCTCAAGCACCACGGCCAGCTCGGCCCGGCCGAGATTCCTTCCAAGCGCAGCTGGACCTACCGCCACGTGCTGTGGCTGGGCCAGGCGCACGGCATCCCCATCGAGATGCCGGCCTCGCATCCTTACAACCCGCTGCCGCACCTGCGCCTGGCCGTGGCCACGGGCGACGACGGCAGCATCAACCGCCTGGCGGCCGAGACCCTCTTTCGCCACGTGTGGCGCGGCGGTGAAGAAGCGGGCGACGCCACGCGGCTGGCCGCGCTCACCGCGCAGCTGCAACCGAAGCGCGATGTGAACGGCGACGAGAACAAGGCCTTGCTCAAGCGCAACACCGACGAGGCCGTGGCGCAGGGTGTGTTCGGCGTGCCGTGCTACGTGGTCGACGGTCGCCTGTTCTGGGGCTTCGACGGCCTCGCGATGCTGCGCGCCTACCTGCAGGGCGACGCCTGGTTCGACGGTCCGCAATGGACCGGCGCCGACCAGCGGCCCTCCTTGCTGCGCAGCAGCAAGGGCTGAAAAGCCCGGATGAGGACAAACCCGCGCAGGGTCTTTGTTTCTTACAAGCTGAAACGTGCAGCGCGGGTTTCACCCTAAACCGTAAGCGCCGGTTCAGTTTCGCGAAAGCCTCGGGTCAGTCGCGCCTCCAAGAATGCCTCACGGTCCCGAATGCCGGGCACCGATGAACGCATACATACACACCAGGAGACGACGATGGCAGCCACGCTAGATTCAAGGGGAATGCCGCATCCGGCCCCCCGGCCCATGTCCGCGGAGGAGAAGAAGGTCATCTTCGCCTCCTCGCTCGGCACCGTGTTCGAGTGGTACGACTTCTATCTGTACGGTTCGCTCGCCGCGATCATCGCGAAGCAGTTCTTCAGCGGCCTGGATGCGGGCGCGGCCTTCATCTTCGCGCTGCTGGCGTTTGCCGCCGGCTTCCTGGTGCGTCCGTTCGGCGCCATCGTGTTCGGCCGCCTGGGCGACATGATCGGCCGCAAGTACACCTTCCTGGTGACGATTCTGATCATGGGCCTGTCGACGTTCATCGTCGGCCTGTTGCCCAGCTACGCGACCATCGGCGTCGCGGCGCCGGTGATCCTGATCGCGCTGCGCATGCTGCAAGGCCTGGCGCTCGGCGGCGAGTACGGCGGTGCTGCCACCTATGTGGCCGAGCACTCGCCGCACGGCAAGCGCGGTGCCTACACCTCGTGGATTCAGACGACGGCCACGCTCGGCCTGTTCCTGAGCCTGATCGTCATTCTGGGCGTGCGCACCTGGCTCGGTGAGCAGGCATTCGGCGACTGGGGCTGGCGCATTCCGTTCCTGGTGTCGATCCTGCTGCTGGGCGTCTCGGTGTGGATCCGCCTGTCGCTGAGTGAATCGCCGGCCTTCCAGAAAATGAAGGCCGAGGGCAAGACCTCGAAGGCGCCGCTGTCCGAATCGTTCGGTGAGTGGAAGAACCTGAAGATCGTGATCCTGGCGCTGGTGGGCCTCACGGCCGGTCAGGCCGTGGTCTGGTACTCGGGCCAGTTCTATGCGCTGTTCTTCCTGACGCAGCAGCTCAAGGTCGATGCGACCACGGCCAACCTGATGATCGCCGCCGCACTGCTGCTGGGCACGCCCTTCTTCGTGGTGTTCGGCACGCTGTCCGACAAGATCGGCCGCAAGCCGATCATCATGGCCGGCTGCCTGCTGGCCGTGGTCACCTACTTCCCGGTCTTCAAGATGCTGACCGAAGCCGCCAACCCTGACCTGGCCCGCGCGCAAGCCACGGCCGGCGTCACCGTGACGGCCGACCCGAAGACCTGCTCGTTCCAGGGCAACCCGGTGGCCCGCGAGATCGACTTCAAGAGCTCGTGCGACATCGCCAAGCGCTACCTCGTGCAGAACTCGGTGAGCTACGAAAACGTGGCCGGCGCGCCCGGCTCTGCCGCCGTCGTGAAGATCGGCGACAAGACCGTCGAGGCACCCACCGGCGTGGTCGCGAACTCCAAGTTCGACGAAGGCAGCGTCAAGGCCATTGCCGCCTTCAAGAAGGGCGTGGCCGAAGACCTGAAGATCGCCGGCTACCCGGCCAAGGCCGACCCCGCCAAGATCAACAAGGTGCTGACCATCGTGTTGCTGTTCTGGCTGGTGCTGCTGGTGACCATGGTCTACGGTCCGATCGCCGCGATGCTGGTCGAGATGTTCCCCACGCGCATCCGCTACACCTCGATGAGCCTGCCGTACCACATCGGCAACGGCTGGTTCGGCGGCCTGCTGCCGACCACCGCCTTCGCCATCGTGGCCTCGACCGGCAACATGTACAACGGCCTGTGGTACCCGATCATCATCGCGGGCATCACGCTGGTGATCGGCACGCTGTTCATCCGCGAGACCAAGGACGTGGACATCTACGCCAACGACTGATCTGCAATGCAGCGGGAGGGGGCCGCGCGGCGGCCGCCCTCCGTTCAACAAAGAGGCTTCATGCCCACGGCATGAGGCCTTTTTCTTGAACCCTTCTTAGCCTCTTCCTCACCCTTTCAGGAGACAGTACCCATGTGGAAAATCGTTGTCGGCTTCGTCATCTTCGCCGCCATTGCCCTGTATGTGATTTCGATGGGTGGCGACAAGATCGACATGTCCGGCGAGAAGCACGGCGGCGACGCGACGCACGCGACCACGCCAGCGCCTGGCGCCTCGGCACCGGCTGCCGCGGCTTCCGCCGCGAAGTAACGAGCCCCGTCAGCGCTTGAAGCGCCCCTCGCTGATGATCGCGAGGTCCGCGAAGTCGATGCCGCTGTGGTCCTGCGGCGAGTAGCTCACCTCGAGCCCGCCGCCCAGGTCGTAGCCCTTGAGGGTTTCGAGCGCCGCGAGCACCTTGGCGCGCGTGGGCTTGGGGCCTGCGCGGCGCAAGGCCTCCACCAGCACCTTGGCCGAGGCGAAGCCTTCGAGCGCGGCCGGTGACAGCTCGCCCTGGCCCTTGGCGCGGGCGAGCGTCAGCGCCTCCTTCACCATCGGCTGGCCCATCGAGCGTTCGTTGGGGAACACCTGCGTCACGATCACGCCGCGGCTGGCGTCGCCCAGTTGCTTGATGAAGCCCGACGAGGCGTTGTTCGACAGCGTGACCACCTGCGCCGCCGAGCCCGCGGCGCGCAGCGCCTTGATGCCGTCGACCACCGCCACGCCCGAGCCGATCCACACCACCGCCTGCGCGTCGGCCTTCATGATGGCCGGCACGATGACCTTGTAGTCGGGCTTCTCGCGGTCGGCCGGCACGGTGGAGATCGGCTGGGCCTTGCCCTTGGTGAAGCCGTTCATCGCGCCCTGGAGCGCGTCGGCGCCGAACGAGTCGGTCACGTGGACCACGGCGATGCGCGTGAGGCCGATGGTCAGCAGGTGCTGCACCGCCTTCTCGGCCTCGCGCTGGTAGGTGGCGCGCACGTTGAACACGTGCTTTTGCAGCGGCTTGTGCAGCACCATCGCGCCGGTCGAAGGGCCGATGAGCGCCACCTCGTTCTTGTCCAGGTACGGAATGATGGCCTGCGAGTGCGGCGTGCCGCGGCTCATGAAGAGCGCGAGCACCTTCTTGTCTTCGATGAGTGCGCGTGCGTTCTCGCCGGCGCGCTTGACGTCGAAGGCGTCGTCCATGCGGATCACCTCGATCTTCTCGCCGTGGATGCCGCCCTGGGCATTGGCCGCGTCGATCACCAGCTGCGCGCCGCCGATGGTCTCGTTCACGCTGGCGGCCACCGAGCCGGTCATGCCGGCGGTCTGGCCGATCACGATCTGGGCGGAGGCACCCATCGCGCACAGCGCGAGCAGGGCGGCCACGCTGAGCGCGTGCCGTGAACCTGCCACTTTCTTCTTCGTCATGAAAGCCTTTCGGAGCCTTCGGGAGACTCGCTGAACAATTGTGAAAACAAATGTCGCATTTGTTTCATAAAGTGTCTTGGGGCGAATCCGGACAAACCCCTGCGCGGGCGCCGCCCATGCGCCGGCGTGGGCCGGAGCGTCACGAAGCTCTCCCTAGAATGTTTGCCCCACCCCTCAAGGCACTCATGACACAGGGCTCCATCCGGATTCGCGGCGCGCGCCAGCACAACCTCCAGAACCTCGACCTCGACATCCGCACCGGCGAGATGACCGTGGTGACCGGGCCCAGCGGCTCGGGCAAGTCGAGCCTGGTGTTCGACACCCTCTACGCCGAAGGCCAGCGCCGCTACGTGGAGACCTTTTCCGCCTATGCGCGCCAGTTCCTGGACCGCATGGACAAGCCCGCCGTCGACAAGGTGGAGGGCGTGCCGCCCGCCATTGCCATCGACCAGACCAACCCGGTGCGCTCCTCGCGCTCCACGGTCGGCACGATGACCGAGCTGAACGACCACCTGAAGCTGCTCTACGCGCGCGCGGCCCAGCTGTTCGACCGCGAGACCGCGCTGCCGGTGCGCCACGACTCGCCCGACAGCATCTATGCGCAGATCGCCGAGCGGGCGGCTGCGGCGGGCGACCCGCGCATCGTCATCACCTTTCCGGTCGAGCTGCCCGCCGGTACGTCGGCTGAAGAAGTGACGCAATGGCTGTCGGCCAGCGGCTTCACGCGCGTGCAGGCCGAGCGCGAGGTGGCCACGCCCACGGGCCCGCGCAAGGTGCTCGACGTGGTGGCCGACCGTTTCCGCATCTCGAGCGCCGAGCGGGCGCGTGTGGTCGAAGCCATCGAGGTGGCACTCAAGCGCGGCAGCGGGCGCGTCACCGTGCATGCGACTGGCGCGGAAGAGAACGCACCCACCGACGTGTGGAAGTTCTCGACCGGCCTGCATTGCCCCGAAAGCGACATCCGCTACACCGACCCGATCCCGTCGATGTTCTCGTTCAACTCGGCGGTGGGCGCCTGCGACACCTGCCGCGGCTTCGGCCGGGTGATCGGTGTCGACCTGGGGCTCGTGATCCCGAACGACAAGCTCACGCTGCGCGCCGGCGCCATCAAGACCATCCAGACGCCCGCGTGGAAAGAAGCGCAGGACGACCTCATGCGCCACGCCGAGGCGGCCGGCATTCCGCGCGACACGCCGTGGAACAAGCTCACCGAGGAGCAGAAGCACTGGGTGATCGAGGGCACGCCCAACTACAAGGACGGCAACTGGAACAAGCAGTGGTACGGCGTGCGCCGTTTCTTCGGCTACCTGGAGAGCAAGGCCTACAAGATGCACATCCGCGTGCTCTTGTCGAAGTACCGCAGCTACACGCCGTGCCCCGTCTGCAGCGGCGCGCGCCTGAAGCTCGATCCGCTGCTGTGGCGCATCGGCAGCAAGGACGACGCCGACGCGGTGCTGCCGCCTGAAAAGCGCTTCCTGCCCACCGGCGCGAAGTGGAGCCGCGCCCAGCTCGAGGCGCTGCCCGGCCTGTGCCTGCACGACCTGATGCTGTTGCCCATCGAGCGGCTGCGCAGGTTTTTCGACCGCGTGGAGCACCATGGCAACGGCAGCCCCGCGAGCGAAGGCGAGGCGCAAGCGCTGAAGCTGCTGTTCGAGGAAATCACCACGCGCCTGCGTTACCTGCACGACGTCGGCATCGGCTACCTCACGCTCGACCGCCAGAGCCGCACGCTCAGCGGCGGCGAGGTGCAGCGCATCAACCTCACCACCGCACTGGGCACCTCGCTGGTGAACACGCTCTTCGTGCTCGACGAGCCCAGCATCGGCCTGCACCCGCGCGACATGAACCGCATCACCGAGGCCATGCTGCGCCTGCGCGATGCGGGCAACACGCTGGTGGTGGTCGAGCACGACCCGGCCGTGATGCTCGCCGCCGACCGCGTGATCGACATGGGCCCCGGCCCCGGTGTGCGCGGCGGACAGATCGTGTTCGACGGCACCACCGACATGCTGCGCGACGCCGACACGCTCACCGGCCAGTACCTGGGCGGGCGCAAGAAGATCGGCATGGGCTTCAAGCGGATCGTGAGCGAGAACACGCACCGGCTCATTCTCGAAGGCGTGCGCGAGCACAACCTGAAGAACATCACGGTCGACTTTCCGCTCGCGCGGCTGGTGTGTGTCACCGGCGTGAGCGGCTCGGGCAAGTCGACGCTGATCCAGGACGTGCTGGCACCCGCGCTCATGCGCCACTTCGGCAAGGCCACCGAAACGCCGGGCGCGCACGACCGCATGCTCGGCGCCGATCACCTGGGCGACGTGGTGTTCGTCGACCAGTCGCCCATCGGCAAGACCGCGCGTTCCAACCCCGCGAGCTACGTGGGCGCGTGGGACGCCATCCGCGAAATCTTCGCCACCGCGGCGCTGTCGCGCCAGCGCGGCTACACCGCGAGCAAGTTCAGCTTCAACTCCGGCGACGGGCGTTGCCCGACCTGCGGCGGCTCGGGCTTCGAGCACGTCGAGATGCAGTTCCTGTCGGACGTGTACCTGCGCTGCCCCGACTGCGACGGCAAGCGCTACCGGCCCGAGATTCTCGAAGTGAAGATCGAGCGCAAGGGCAAGGGCTACAACGTGGCCGATATTCTGGAGCTCACCGTGGCCGAGGCCGCGGCGCTGTTCGACACCGACCGCGACGTGCTGCGCGTGCTGCAACCCATCGTCGATGTGGGCCTGGACTACGTGAAGCTCGGCCAGCCCGTGCCCACGCTGTCGGGCGGCGAGGCCCAGCGCCTGAAGCTCGCGGGCTTCCTGGCCGAAGCGGCCAAGAGCGCGACCGCGAGCCGCCAGATGGTGGCGCGCAAGGGCACGCTGTTTTTGTTCGACGAGCCGACCACCGGCCTGCACTTCGACGACATCGCGCGGCTCATGCGCGCGCTGCGCAAGCTGCTCGACGCCGGCCATTCGCTGATCATCATCGAGCACAACCTGGACGTGATCCGCGCCAGCGACTGGCTCATCGACCTCGGCCCCGAAGGCGGCGAGGGCGGCGGCGAGGTGGTGGCCGAGGGCACGCCCGAGCAGCTACGCGAAAACCGCGCCTCGCTCACCGGCGCGGCGCTGGCCGACTACGAACTGGCCATCGGCCCCGGCGCCTACAAGGTGGCCGAACGCGCCGCGCGGCGCTACATCGCCAACGCGAAGACGGCGCCGGGCAGCAACGCCATCGAGATCGTCAACGCGCGCGAGCACAACCTGAAGAACCTCAGCGTCGACATTCCGCGCGGCAAGTTCAGCGTGGTGACGGGCGTGAGCGGCTCCGGCAAGTCGACGCTCGCGTTCGACATTCTGTTCAACGAAGGCCAGCGTCGCTACCTCGAATCGCTCAACGCCTACGCGCGCAGCATCGTGCAGCCCGCGGGCCGGCCCGAGGTGGACGCGGTGTACGGCATTCCGCCGACCGTGGCCATCGAGCAGCGCCTGTCGCGCGGCGGCCGCAAGAGCACGGTGGGCACCACCACCGAGGTCTGGCACTTCCTGCGCCTGCTGTACGTGAAGCTGGGCATCCAGCACTGCGTGCACGACGGCGCGGCCGTGCAGCCGCAGACGCCCGACAGCATCGCCGCGCAGCTCATGCGCAACTTCAAGGGCCAGCACATCGGCCTGCTCGCGCCGCTGGTGAGCAACCGCAAGGGCGTGTACACCGAGCTGGCCGACTGGGCGCGCCCGCGCGGCTTCACGCACCTGCGCGTGGACGGCGACTTTCTGCCGACCACGGGCTTCCCGCGCATCGACCGCTTCAAGGAACACAGCATCGAGCTGCCCGTGGCCAGCCTCGACGTGCTGCCCTCGCAGGAGAACGAACTGCGCGCGGCGCTCACCAAGGCACTCGAGCATGGCAAGGGCGTGGTGCATGTGCTGAGCGAACTCGACGGCCTGCGCGCCGCGATGATGGCCGGCGTGTCCGCCGTGGGCATCGGCCGCGTGCAGGTGTTCTCCACGCTGCGCGCCTGCCCGGTGTGCAGCACCAGCTATGCCGAGCTCGATCCGCGCCTGTTCAGCTACAACAGCAAGCACGGCTGGTGCCCCGACTGCGTGGGCACGGGCGTCAAGCTCAGCAAGGACCAGCGCAAGGTCTTCGACGATTCGATCCGCGACGACGACAGCAAGGGCCGCGAACAGACCTTCGCCGAACCCGAGGTGGAAGACCTCGCCGACGTGGCGTGCCCGACCTGCGAAGGCACGCGCCTGAACGCCACCGCGCGCGCCGTGGGCTTCGGCACCGCGGCCGACGGCTCGGGCGGCATCGGCATCACGCAGCTCGCGCGCATGAGCGTGACCGAGGTGCGCCAGTGGTTCGAAGGGCTGGTGCTCACCGGCCGCGAAGCCGAGATTGCGCGCGACCTCGTGCCCGAGATCAAGAGCCGCCTCGAATTCCTCGAAGAAGTGGGCCTGGGCTACCTCACGCTCGACCGTGGCGCGCCCACGCTCTCGGGCGGCGAGGCGCAGCGCATCCGCTTGGCGGCGCAGCTGGGCAGCAACCTGCAGGGCGTGTGCTATGTGCTCGACGAGCCGACCATCGGCCTGCATGCGCGCGACAACCAGATTTTGCTGAACGCGCTGCACAAGCTCGGCGAAAAGGGCAACACGCTGGTGGTGGTGGAGCACGACGAAGACACCATCCGCCGCGCCGACCACATCATCGACATCGGCCCCAGCGCCGGCAAGCGCGGCGGCCGCCTCGTGGCCGAGGGCACGGTGGCCGACATCCAGAAGGCGAGCGATTCGCAGACCGGCCGCTACCTGCGCGATTCCATCAAGCACCCGCTGCAGGCGCGCCGCCTGATTCCCTCGCCCGATCCGAAGGCGGAAGACAGCGGCAACTGGCTCACCGTGCACGGCGCCGACCTGCACAACCTGCAGGACGTGACCGCCACGCTGCCGCTGCACCGCCTCGTGGTGGTCACGGGCGTCAGCGGCTCGGGCAAGTCGACGCTCGCGCGCGACGTGCTGCTGGCCAGCGTGCAGGGCATCGTCGTGCAGCGCATGACCAAGGCCGGCCGCGACGCCGATGCCGCGGGTAAGCGACCGGCGTGGGTCGGTTGCCGCGGCGTCGACGGCTACGCGGTCATCGACCGCGTGCTCGAGGTCGACCAGACGCCCATCGGCAAGACGCCGCGCAGCTGCCCCGCCACCTACATCGGCTTCTGGGACACCATCCGCAAGCTCTTTGCCGACACGCTCGAAGCCAAGGCGCGCGGCTACGGCCCGGCGCGCTTCAGCTTCAACACCGGCGAAGGCCGCTGCCCGGGCTGCGACGGCGCGGGCGTGCGCACCATCGAGATGAGCTTTTTGCCCGACGTGAAGGTGCCGTGCGAGGTCTGCCACGGCGCGCGCTTCAACCCCGAGACGCTGGCCGTGAGCTGGCGTGGCAAGAGCATCGGCGACGTGCTGAAGATGGAGGTCGACGAAGCGGTGGAATTCTTCGCCAGCATGCCCAACATCGCGCATCCGCTGCAGCTGCTGAAGGACGTGGGCCTGGGCTACCTCACGCTGGGGCAACCGTCGCCCACGCTGTCGGGCGGCGAGGCGCAGCGCATCAAGCTGGTGACCGAACTGAGCAAGGTGCGCGACGACATCACCCGCCGCGGCCAGAAACCGCCGCACACGCTGTACGTGCTCGACGAGCCGACCGTGGGCCTGCACATGGCCGACGTCGAGAAGCTGATCCATGTGCTGCACCGGCTGGTGAACGGCGGCCACAGCGTGGTGGTGATCGAGCACGACCTCGACGTGATCGCCGAAGCCGACTGGATCATCGACCTCGGCCCCGAGGGCGGAAACGCCGGCGGACGCATCGTCGCGGCGGCGCCGCCGGAGGAGGTGGTGCGATTGGGTACGCACACTGGCGTAGCTCTTAAGGCCGTGTTGGCACGTTGACGCGCGCAGGCGCACAATGGCTTGAACCCTTGGCGCAGGCGCATCCTGAATCAGCCATGGTGGAGACCGTGTGAACGGATGAAGCGCCGTGTCAGGGCTACGCAAGGAGCCGCGCCATGACCCGCTTCATCGATGTTCACAGCCTGGTTCGCCTGGTGGATGAGACCGGCGTCCCGGAATTCCTCATCACCCTGGCCGACGCGCTGCGCGACGACTTCCTGCGCTGGCGCGAGTTCGACAAGAAGGCGCGCGTGGCCAGCCATTCGCACCTGGGCGTGATCGAACTCATGCCCGTGGCCGACGACGGCGCCTACGCCTTCAAGTACGTCAACGGCCATCCGCACAACACGCAGGTCGGCCTGCCCACGGTCATGGCTTTCGGCGTGCTGGCCGAGGTCGACACGGGCTACCCCGTGCTGCTGTCCGAACTCACGCTCACCACCGCGCTGCGCACGGCCGCCACCTCGGCCATGGCCGCCAAGGCCCTGGCGCGGCCCGACGCGCGCAGCCTCGCCATCATCGGCAACGGCTCGCAGAGCGAGTTCCAGGCGCTGGCCTTCCATGCGCTGCTGGGCATCGAGCAGGTGCGCGTGTTCGACACCGACCCGCACGCCACCGACAAGCTGGTGCGCCACCTCGCGGCCTGCACGCCGATGGAGATCGTGCGCGCCGGCTCCACCGCCGAGGCGGTGCGCGGCGCCGACATCGTGACCACCATCACCGCCTACCAGGGCCACGCGACCGTGCTCACGCCCGAGATGATCGAGCCCGGCATGCACATCAATGCCGTGGGTGGCGATTCGCCCGGCAAGACCGAGCTGCACCCCGACGTGTTGCGCGGCGCGCGCGTGTTCGTCGAGTACGAGCCGCAGACCCGCATCGAGGGCGAGATCCAGCAGCTGCCGCCCGACTTCCCGGTGCACGAGCTGTGGCGCGTGCTGGTGGGCGAAGTGCCCGGGCGCGAGCGGCCGGATCAGGTGACGGTGTTCGACTCGGTCGGCTTCGCGCTGGAGGACTACACGGCGCTGCGCTGCATCCAGCAGCTGGCGCTGGAGCGCGGTGTGGGCCGGCAGATCGCGCTGGTGCCCGAGCTCGACGATCCGAAGGACCTGTTCGGCCTCACCGCCTCGGGACGGCGCCGGGCGGTGCTGCGGCGTGCGGCATGATGGCAGGCCCTGTCGTCACGCTTCTCGCTGCTTCATGCTCACCATCTACAACGACCAGCACGCACTGCACCAAGGCAAAGTCGAAATGTTCCGGGGCGAGCTGGTGCCCTGCTTCGAGGTGCCCGCCCGCGTCGACCATGTGAGGCACGAGCTGGAACGGCGTGGCCTTGGCCCGCTGCAGGCACCCGACGCGTTCGATGAAGCACTGCTGGCAAAGGTGCACGCACCGCGTTACCTCGACTTCATCGCCCATGCCTGGGACGAGTGGGTGGCGCTCGACGCCGCCAACGCCACGCGCGACGCGCTGCCCTCGTACTGGCCCACGCGCGGCATGCGCACCGACGTGCTGCCGAAGAGCTTTCCCGCGCGCCTGGGCCTCTTCTCGTTCGACGCCGGCACGCCGCTCATGGCGGGCAGCTGGACCGCCGCACGCCACGGCGCCGCCTGTGCGTGGACCGCGGCGCAACGCGTCATCGCCGGCGGCCAGCGCAGCGCCTTCGCACTCACGCGCCCACCGGGCCACCATGCGGGCGCAGATTTCTTCGGCGGCTACTGCTTCGTCAACAACGCCGCCGTCGCCGCGCAGGCGCTGCGCGATGCGGGCGTCGAACGCGTGGCCGTGCTCGATGTCGACTACCACCACGGCAACGGCACGCAGGCCATCTTCTACGAGCGCAGCGACGTGCACTTCGCCAGCCTGCACGGCGACCCGCTCACCGACTACCCGTACTACCTCGGTCATGCCGACGAGCGCGGCGCCGGCAGGGGCGAGGGCTTCAACCACAACCTGCCGCTGCCGCGCGGCACCGATTTCACGGCCTGGCGCGCGGCGCTGAAGACCGCGCTCGACGGCATCGCGAAGGTCAAGGCCGGCGCGCTCGTGGTCTCGCTCGGCGTCGACACCTTCGAGGGCGACCCGATCTCGGGCTTCAAGCTGAAGAGCGACGACTACCTGCGCATGGGCGAAGACCTTGCGCGTGCGGGCCTGCCCACCGTGTTCGTGTTCGAGGGCGGCTACGCGGTCGCCGAGGTGGGTGTGAACGCCGTCAACGTTCTCGAAGGCTTCGCGCAGAAATAAGTAAGCGAAGCTGCGGGAGCGCAGTCAGGCGCCGCTGCTGACGCGCAGGCGACTGCGCTGCCTGAATAGGCCCTGGTTTCCCCGGGAAATCAGGGGAGCCCCGATTGCCTTCGACCACCGGGCCGGGCCCAATCGGCGCTTTCCCAAGTTTCAGGAACCTGTCAGCCATGCTCCGCCGCTCTTCGCTCCTCTGTGCCGCCACGCTTGCCGCGTGCGGCCTCGTCTCCCCGCTGGCGGCCTTTGCGCAGCAGGCCTTTCCCTCCAAGCCCATCAAGCTGGTCATCGCATTCCCCGCCGGTGGCCCGACCGACATCACCATGCGCCAGCTGGCCGACAACGCCAGCAAGATCCTGGGCCAGCCCGTGATCATCGACAACAAGCCCGGCGCCGGCGGCACGCTGCCCGCGCAGGCGCTGCAGACCGCACAGCCCGACGGCTACACCGTCGCGCAGATTCCGCTGGGCGTGTTCCGCCTGGGCTACACCACCAAGATCAACTGGGACCCGCTCAAGGACATCACGTACGTGCTGAACGTCACCGGCTATGCCTTCGGCATCGTCGTGCCGGCCGACAGCCCGTTCAAGACCTGGGCCGACTTCGTCGCCTACGCCAAGGCCAACCCCGGCAAGCTCACCTACGGCTCGACCGGCAACCTGACCAGCCCGCATCTCACGACCGAGATCATTGCGCAGAAGGCCGGCATCACGCTGCAGCACGTGCCCTACAAAGGCAGCGCCGACCTGATGCTGGCCGTGGTCAGCGGCCAGCTCATGGCCGCGGCCGACAGCACCGGCTTCGCGCCGCAGGTCGAGGCCGGCAAGCTGCGTGTGCTCAACACCTGGGGCGACAAGCGCCTGGCCAAGTTCCCCGACGCGCCCACGCTGAAGGAGCTGGGCTACGACGTGGTGCAGAACTCCCCCTTCGGCATCGGCGCGCCCAAGGGCACCTCGCCCGAAGTCGTGAGGAAGCTGCACGACGCCTTCAAGCAGGCGATGGAAGAACCGAGCTACGTGGCCTCGCTCGGCCGCTACGACATGCTGCCCAACTACATGAGCTCGGCCACGTACACCAAGTTCGCGCAGGACACGGTGGTGCGCGAGAAGGTGATCATCGACAAGCTGGGGTTGGCGAAGGAGAAGTGAGGCGGGGGAACACGGCAGCGGCCACGGTCGCTGCTGAACATGGATTCCGTCCATTTCTCATTTCTATGCATGTCGTCGACGACGTGCATAGAAATTCGATTTTTCTATGCACGTTTCGGCCTGCGCCATGCAGCGCCTACCCCGATCCCCGATCGGTGTCCCAAACTCACCCCCTAAAACCCTCAGTAATTTAGGCGTTAACCCTATGTAATCCCTTTGTCTTCCAGTGAAGGAAAACTCGGACCCAGTCTCGCGGCGGCATCGCCCGGACGTCCCACTGTCGCGCCCGATGTCGGCGCAGCGACTTTCCCATCCTGGAGTGACACGAATGAAAAAATCCCTGCTTGTTCTGGCTGCCCTCGCAGCCTGCGGCGCCGCGTCGGCGCAATCGACCGTGACCCTGTTCGGCGTGGTCGATGCCGCCTACCGCAACGTAGCGAACAAGAGCGTTTCGACCAACCCCTTCGGCCCCGCCTACAGCGTGAAGGCCAGCCGCACGGAGCTGGCGAATTCGGGCCTGAGCTCGAGCCGCCTCGGCTTTCGCGGCGTGGAGGACCTGGGCGGCGGCCTGTCGGCCAGCTTCTGGCTCGAAGCCCCGATCACCAACGACGACGGCGCCACCGGCGTGTCGAGCTTCACCCGCCGTTCGACGGTGAGCCTGGCAGGCAGCTTCGGCGAACTGCGCCTGGGCCGCGACAAGACCGCGACGGTGATGAACGAAGAGCAGTTCGATCCGTTCGGCGACACCGGCATCGGCGGCTCGCTGATCATCGACGCCAACGAAGCGAGCGTGTCGGGCAGCGGCTACGGCAGCAACAGCACCTACAAGCGCGCCAGCAACATGGTGCAGTACTTCCTGCCGCGCCTGGGTGGCTTCTACGGCAATGTGGCCTATGGCCTGGCCGAGCAGACGCGCCTGTCGCCCGACACCGCCGCCAGCACCAGCACCGGCCGCCACATCGGCGGGCGCCTGGGCTACACGACGGGTCCGTTCGACATCGCCGCCAGCTACGCGCAGAACGACACCAGCTTCACGTCCGGCAGCGGTGCCGCCGCCGTGGCGCGCCCGGGCAAGATCAAGACCTTCAACCTCGGCGCGACCTACGACTTCGGCGTGGCCAAGCTGTTCGGCGAAGTTTCGCGTTCGAAGGACGAGCGCAACGCGCTGAACATCTTCTCGACCGGCCAGGACGTGGACCTCACGGGCTACCTGCTGGGCGTGACCGTGCCGGTCGGCCCGGGCGTGATCCGCGCGTCGTACTCGCAGGTCAAGTACGACTTCAACCGCGTGCCGGTCTTCGGCGTGAACAACGCCGACCCGAAGGCCAGCAAGCTCGCGCTGGGCTACGTGCACAACCTGTCCAAGCGCACCGCGCTGTACGGCACGGTCGCGCGCGTCAGCAACAAGAACGGCGCAGGCCTCACGGTGGGTGCAGGCCCCTCGTTCGCCACCACGTTCAACCGCACGGCGTTGCAGGCCAAGAGCTCGATGGGCTACGAGTTCGGCATCCGCCACACGTTCTGATGGTTTGATTGTTTGAGCGGTCGCGTGCTGCGCGACCGCACCCCTGCAAGTTTCTCCAAGGGTCGTTCAACCGGTCCATTCGGCCCGCCCTGTGCGGGCCTTTTTTTCGTCTGCGACCTTGGAAGAAGGCGCTGCTCAGCGCGCCGACAGCACCGCGTGCGCAGCCTCGGCGAACCCCGCGCCGCGCTCGCCCTGCGTCACATAGCGCGGCAGGTGCTCCAGCTGCGGCACGAAGCGCGCGACGTTCGCCACCCCGATGCTGTGCGCGAAGCTGCGGAACATCAGCTGGTCGTTGGTGGAGTCGCCCACGTAGGCCCAGCGGTCCATTTCGTCGTCGAGCGTGCGGCCCCAGAGCTCGCGCACGATCCAGCGCGCGCCTTCGAGCTTGTCGTTGTCGCCGTACCAGCCGTTGATGTGGATGCTGCTCACGGTGGCGTGCATGCCTTCGCCGCGCATCAGCGCGACCACGCGCGCGATGGTGTCGTCGTCGAGCGTCACGAACTCGCTGTGGTCGATCGCGATGTCGGTCTCGCGCCCGGGCGAGTCGGTGGCGCGGCCGGCGCCGGGAATCTCGCGCTCGATGCGCGCCAGCACGGCCTGCATGCGCGCGAAGTTGGCGGCGCGCGTGGCGGCGTCCTGCTGGTAGCGCTTCTCGACGCCGCCGTCGGCCGCAGGCCGCAGCGCCACCGCACCGTTCTCGGCCACGATGGCATCGACCGGCCAGCTGTTCACGAAAGGCAGGCTCCAGCCCACGGGCCGGCCGGTGATGGCCACCACCGCGAGGCCCGCGGCCTTCAGGTCGGCCAGCGCCTTCAGCGCGTCGGGCGTGATCGCGCCGTCGGTGGTGAGCGTGTCGTCGATGTCGGTGAACACGCCGGTCAGCGCCGCGCGCGCGTCGGCGGGCCAGCGTGCGAGCGGCAGCAGGTGGTGGGGCGAGGCGGGCAGGGGAGGCGAAGACATCGAAGACATGGGGCTGGATTCTCGGGAGGGCCCGTGATCGTACCGGCGCTTTCGTGTAGCATCCCGCCCCCGCCGCGCTTTCAGGGCCGGCGCGGCGCTCCGCTTCTTTCTCTCACCATGCCTCACATCCTCGTCGACCACCTCCGCAAGACCTACAAGGTGTCCGAGCGCGACCCCGGTCTGCGCGGGGCGCTGCGCGGTCTGCTGCAGCGCCGCCATCGCACGGTGGAGGCGCTGTCGGACGTGTCGTTCGCGCTGGAGCGCGGCGAGCTGCTGGGCTTCATCGGGCCGAACGGTGCGGGCAAGTCGACCACCATCAAGATCCTCTCGGGCATCCTGCGGCCCGACGGCGGGCGCGTGGAAGTCGACGGCCGCGACCCCTTTGCCGACCGCGAGCGGCACGTGGCGCGCATCGGCGTGGTCTTCGGCCAGCGCACGCAGCTGTGGTGGGACCTGCCCGTGGGCGACGGTTTCGACCTGCTGCGCGACATCTACCGCGTCGATCCGCAGCGCTACCGCCGCACACGCGACGAGCTGGTCGCGCTGCTGCACCTGGAGCGCGTGCTCGACCAGCCGGTGCGCCAGCTTTCGCTGGGCCAGCGCATGCGCGCCGAGATTGCGGCGGCGCTGCTGCACGAGCCCGACATCCTGTTTCTCGATGAACCGACCATCGGCCTCGATGCGCCCTCGAAGCTCGCCGTGCGCGACTTCGTGCGGCGCGCCAACCGCGAGCGCGGCACCACCGTGCTGCTGACCACGCACGACATGCACGACATCGAGGCCCTGGCCCAGCGCGTGATCGTCATCGGCCACGGCCGCGTGCTGGCCGACAGCCCCGTCGAGGCGCTGCGCGCGCAGGTGCTGGCCGAGCGCCGGCTGGTGGTCGATTTCGCACAAGACGCCACGCTGCCCGCGCACGTCGACGGCGCCACCGTGCACTCGCGCGACGGCCAGACGCTGGTGCTCGACTTCGACCCCAAGCAGACCCCCGCGCCCGCGCTCATCGCCCGCATCGCCGGCGCGCACGCCGTGGAAGACATCCGCCTCGAAGGCCTCGCGATCGAAGCCGTCATCGCGCGCTTCTACGCCATGCACGGAGCGGCCGAGGCGTGAGGCCGGCCATGGGCCCGCGCGACCTCGCCCGGCCGTATGTCGCGGCGTTCGTCTCGCGCTTCTTGCAGATGCTGCAGTACCGCACGGCGGCGCTTGCGGGCTTCGCCACGCAGTGCTGGTGGGGCGGCATCAAGGTGATGGTGTTCGCCGCGTTCTACAGCGGCAGCGCCATCGCGGGCGCGGCCTCGTCGATGTCGCTGGCCCAGGCCATCACCTACACCTGGCTCGCGCAAGGCCTGCTCGTGCTGATGCCGTGGCTCGGCGACCCCGAAGTGGCGCAGGCTGCGCGCACCGGCGCGGTGGCCTACGACCGGCTGCGCCCGGTGGACGCCTACGCGCTGTGGTTCGCGCGCACCGCAGGATGGATCGCTGCGCGCCTGCTGCCGCGCGTGGCGCTGATGGCGGCCTTCGCGGCGGTCGCGCTGCCGCTGATGGGGCTGGGCGACTGGGCCTGGCAGCTGCCTGCGAGCGCGTTGGCCGGCGCGGCGTTCCTGCTGTCGGTGGTGCTCGGCCTGTTGCTCTCGACCGCGATGGTGATGCTGCTCAACGTGGCGACCACGGCAGCGCTCAACGAGCGCGGCATCCAGGCGGTGGCGACGCCCGTGGTCATCGTGTTCTCGGGCAACCTGCTGCCGCTGGCGCTGCTGCCCGACGCCTGGCAGACCGCGCTGCTGGTGCAGCCGCTGGCCGGGCTGATCGACATTCCGGCGCGGCTGTACTTCGGGCAGCTGAGCGGCTGGCATGCGCTGGTCGGCCTGGGGCTGCAGTGCTTCTGGATCGTCGCGCTGGTCGCGTTCGGGCGGCTGACGATGGGGCGCACGATGCGCAGTCTGCAGGTGCAAGGTGGCTAGGGTGACGGGCGTGCGCAGGGGACCGCTTCAACCAGCAGAGGCAGCGCTGTCGTATGGTGGCGGCTGCGACAACCCCGCTCCTGCCATGCGCCCCGTCATTCCCGTTGAAGCCGACGCGCAAACGTCCCTCGTTACGCGGACCGTGACCTGCGCGATCGACCAGATCGCCGTCGCCGACCTGCCGCGCAGCGCGAGCTCCCCGCTCTTCGAGCGCCTTCGCCGGTCCGTGCGCGGGGTGACCCTTCGCACGCCGCCGTCGAACGAGGCCGCGCGCTGGCACACACACACGATCGGCGGCATTGAGCGACGCTTTGCGTTGCCCATTACGTTCACGCCGTATGCATCCGTGAAGCCTTGTTCGGCACGCTGCGGCTTCTGCTCGGAAAACCTGCGCAAGAACGAGGGCGGAACGTCGGCGTCCCGACTGCGTCCGGCGCCCGATTACTTCGACGGCCTCTCGCGCGCGCTGCGTGCGCTGCGCGGCGTGCCGCTGTCGTGGTCGCTCTCGGGCCTGGAAACGAGCGACGACGCCGACTGGATGCTTCGGCTGTTCCACACGCTGGCCGCGAGCGAAGGCGAGGGCCCGGTGGTCGAAGACCGCGTGCTCTATACCAACGGCGCCGGCTTCGCCGGACCGCAGGGCGACGTGCTGCGGCGCGCGCTGACACGCTTCGGCATGAGCTGGCTGGAGCTGTCCCGCCATCACCACGAGGGCGCGGTCAACCAGGCCATCATGCGATTCAGGCCCGAGGTGGCCATCGGCGACCAGACGGTGTTCGAACGCACCGCGCGCCAGCTCGCCGATGCGGTGGCGCTGCGGTTCGTGTGCATCCTCCAGCGCGGCGGTGTCGCGCAGCCGCCGGACGTGGCTGCGTACCTCGCGTGGGCACGGCAATGCGGCGCCGGCACCGTCGTCTTCCGCGAGTTCTCGCGGCTCGACGACGGCTATCGCGACAACGCCACCGCGCGCTATCTGCGCGCGCAGCGGGTCTCGATGGACGCGCTGCTGACGGCCTGCCTCGACGACCCCGACATCTCGCGCGGGTGGGCCCTCGAAAGCCTCACCGAGGGCTACTACTTCTGGAACCTGCGCCTGCGCACCGACAACGGCCTGACGGTCGTCTTCGAAAGCGCCGACTACGGGGCCATGCACGCGCGCCACGCGACCGGCGACGTCTACAAGCTCGTCTACTTTGCCGACGGCCAGCTCTGCGCCGGCTGGGAGCCGGGGCACGACGTGTTGCTCGACACGCGCACCGCACAGGCTGGCCCATGACCAGTCACAGCTGGCTGAAGCTCGACCATGAATCGCTGCACTACCGGCTGCCGGACGACCTGCGCGCGCGCGACCCGATGGGCGGGCGCGATTGCGGGTGGGTCGAGCAGATGCTGCCCTTCGTGCGCCGGTTCTCGCAGCCGGGCGACACGGTGTTCGACCCCTTCGCCGGCTTCGGCACGACGCTGCTCGCGGCGCGCCTCGAAGACCGACAGGCCCTGGGTTGCGAAGTCGATGCCGGCCGCATCGACCTCGTCCGCGAGCGGCTGGCACGCCACGGCGTCGCACACGGCACGACGCTCCTGCACGCCTCGTGCGATGCGCTCGAAGACGCCGCGCTCCCGCTCTTCGACCTGTGCCTGACGAACGTGCCCTACTTCGGTTGCCGCTGGACCGGCGCGCAGGCAGCGTCCCAGCTCTACGGCAGCCCGAGCTATGCGCAGCACCTCGATGGCCTGCGCAACGTCTTCCACCGCGTCCGCGCCGGATTGCGCGAGGGCGGCGCCTGCATCGCGATGGTGGAGAACCTCCGGATCGGCGATCGCGTGCTGCCGCTGGCCTTCGATCTCGCGCGCATCCTGGGTTCGCTCTTCGCGATGGAAGAAGAGCGCGTGCTGGTCTATCCGCACGACACGGAAGACAACGACGCCGATGCCCGCACCGACCGGCGCCACGAACACGCGCTGGTCTTTCGCAAGCAGCGCGAGCGCATCGACCTGCCAGCCACCGCCGCGCTGCTCGATGCCATGCGCGCAGAAGGCCACGCCTTCACGCTGTTCGGCAGCTTCGCGCGCTGGCAGCAGGACCCGCAAGGCCCGCCGCCCGCAGACGCCGACATCCGCGTCGACGCCGACCCGCAGCGCCTGGACACCTTGCTGCGATGGCTGCGCGCGCAGGGCTTCTCGGTGACGAGCTGGGGCGACCCGGTCACCGTGCCTCTTCACCTCGACAGCTACTGCGGCCGCTTCTACTTCCGAGCCGATCGCATCGATGCCCGCGGCGCATTGATCCGGCTGGACATCTGCTACGAGCAATGAGTGGCATGACGCAATCCGCACAGCGGTGGATCGACCGGCACCACGACCGCACTCAGTGTGCGCAGGACACTGGGTGCTTCCCGCAGCGAAATCAAGGAGGAGGGCGAAGCCCGGGGGACATTCGCGGAGGGAAGTACCCGGTGGCCTGTGCACGCGCCCTGAACAGCGGCGAAGGCAACTGAAGATGGGCGCACTTCCCCTTTTCTTCCGCCTCATGGCCGCCTCCATCAGCGGCCAGGCCAGATACCCCGCATCGGCTTTGCTGCTCACCATCGGCCAGTTCCTCGGCACCGGCATCGAGGTGGTCGCCGTCTGGGCGCTGTTCCATCGCTTCGGCGAAGTGCAAGGCTGGGGCATCGGCGAGGTCGCGCTGTTCTATGGCCTCGTGAACTGCATGTTCGCCCTCGCCGACGCGCTGGGTCGTGGCTTCGACGTGCTGGGCACCGAGTTCCTGCGCACCGGCACCTTCGACCGGTTGCTGCTGCGCCCACGCCCGCTCGCATTGCAGCTCATGGGCCACGACGTGCGCATCAGCCGCCTCGGCCGCCTGCTGCAGGGCGTGCTCGTGCTGGCCTTCGCGACCGTGCAGGCCGACATCGCGTGGACCCCAAGTGCCGTGGCCGTCGCGCTGTTCGCGATGGCCGGCGGCATCGCGCTGTTCCTCGGCATCCTGGTGTTGCAGGGCACGCTGTCGTTCTGGACCGTCGAGAGCCTGGAGATTGCCAACGTGCTCACCTACGGCGGCGTGCAGGCGGCGCAGTACCCGCTGGCGCTCTATGCGCAGTGGTTCCGCCGTGTGCTGACTTTCATCGTGCCGCTGGCCTGCGTGGCGTACTACCCGGTGCTGGCGATCCTGGGCAAACCCGACCCGCTGGGCGCGCCGGCCTGGGTGGGGTGGGTGTCGCCGCTCGCGGGCTTCGTGTTCCTCGCGGCGGCGTTCGGTGCGTGGCGCATCGGGCTGCGCCACTACACCTCGTCGGGCAGCTGACGCGCCCGACGATCGATCCGATCAATCGATCAGCCCGCGCTCTGCAGCGCCAGCCCCGCGTGCTCGCGCAGCGGATGGAAGTGGATCTTCGGAAAACGCTCCTGCGCCAGCCGCACGTCGTAGGGCGAGGTGCACAGGAAGGCCAGCGTGTCGGCCGCGTCCTTGGCCATGCGCACCGGGTACGCGTGGACGAACTCGCGCAGCTCGGCCGGGGTGTCGGCCGTGATCCAGCGCGCGCCCGTGTACTGGCAACCTTCGAGCCGCACATCGGCGTCGTACTCGGCCTTCAGGCGGTGCTGCACCACTTCGAACTGCAGCTGGCCGACCGCGCCCAGCAGCATCGGGCCGCCGACCTCGGGGCGGAAGACCTGGATCGCGCCTTCTTCGCCGAGCTGGGCCAGGCCCTGCTGCAGCTGCTTGGTGCGCAGCGGGTTCTTCAGGATCACGGTCATGAACAGCTCGGGCGCGAAGAAGGGCAGCCCGGTGAATTGCAGGTTCGCACCGTCGGTGATGGTGTCGCCCAGCTGCACGCCGCCGTGCGTGGTGAAGCCCACGATGTCGCCGGCGTAGGCCTCTTCGACCGCTTCGCGGCGCTGGCTCATGAAGGTCACGACGCTGGTGGGGCGCAGCTCCTTCGACGTGCGCTGCACCTTGAGCTTCATGCCCGGCGTGTACTTGCCCGAGGCCATGCGCACGAAGGCGATGCGGTCGCGGTGGTTGGCGTCCATGTTGGCCTGCACCTTGAAGACCACGCCTGCGAAGTCCTTGTCCTCGGGCTGGATCTCTTTCACCACCGGCTGGCGGTTGACCAGCGTGGTGCTGGTGCGCGACTGCGGTTGCGGCGCCAGGTCGACCAGCGCGTCGAGCACTTCCATCACGCCAAAGTTGTTCACGCCCGAGCCGAAGAACACGGGCGTCTGCTTGCCCGCCAGGAAGGCCTCGCGGTCCCAGGTGGGGGAGGCGCCGGTGGCGAGCTCCATGCTTTCCATGGCGTGCTCGAAGTCGGCGCCGAAGCGCTTCGTCAGCGTGTCGCGCTCGCTCAGCGGGATGGTCTCGAAGTCGTGCGGCAGCCGCTCGCTGCCCGACTCGAACACCGTCATCGCCTGCGTGCGCAGGTTCATGATGCCGCGGAAGCTCTTGCCCTGGCCCACGGGCCAGGTCATGGGCACGCAGGGCATGCCGAGTTCGCGCTCCACCTCGTCCAGGATGTCCAGCGGCTCGCGCACTTCCCGGTCCATCTTGTTGACGAAGGTGATGATGGGCGTGTCGCGCTGGCGGCAGACCTCGATCAGCCGGCGCGTCTGCGCTTCCACGCCGTTGGCCGCGTCGATCACCATCAGCGCCGAGTCGACGGCGGTGAGCACGCGGTAGGTGTCTTCCGAGAAGTCCTTGTGGCCAGGGGTGTCGAGCAGGTTGATCACGTGCTCGCGGTACACCATCTGCATCACCGACGAGGCCACCGAGATGCCGCGCTGCTTCTCGATTTCCATCCAGTCGGAGGTGGCGTGGCGCGAGGCCTTGCGGGCCTTCACCGAGCCGGCGATCTGGATCGCGCCCGAGAACAGCAGCAGTTTTTCGGTCAGCGTGGTCTTGCCGGCGTCAGGGTGGGAAATGATCGCGAAGGTGCGACGGCGGCGGGTTTCGGCAAGAAAAGACAAGGTGGGCAATCTGCAGGGGAATCCCCCGATTTTAGGAGGCCGCCCCGCCAACCCCCTCAATCCCCCGCCGATGGGCCTAAAACGCCTCCGTCACCCCGTACGCCCGCATCTGCGCCTCGACCTGCGCCGCGTCCTGGCTCAGCACCACGAGGTCGTGCGCCTTGCCCTCGCGATCTTTCACGTGCCGCGTCAGCAGGGCCTCGGGCCGGAAGCCCAGGGCCTGGAAGACGGCGATGGCGCCGCGCTGGTCGACGGTCATCTGGGCGACGATCTTTTCGTGTCCGTGCGCAAAGGCCAGCGCGCAGCCTTCCTGCGCCAGCTGCTGGCCCAGGCCGCCGCCGCGCAGCGTGGGTGAGGCCAGCACGCGCAGCTCGGCGACGTGGCCCGACCACGAGTGCGGGTCGCGGATGACGGCGGCGCAGCCCAGCACGGCGCCGTCGCGCACGGCGAGCACGCTGTCGATGTCGCCGCGCTCGATGGCGCGGACCCAGGCGGCCATCACCTTGGGCTCGGTGATGTCGCGCGGCAGAAAGAGCAGGTCGTGCGCCGGCAGCGCCTGCGCGAAGGCCAGCACGGCGGGCGCGTCGGCGCCGGTCATGAGGCGCAGGGCGATGTCGCCGTCCGCGTGGGCGACGGTGCGCGGGTAGGTGCGGGAAGAAGAGGCGGTCATGGGCATGAGGTGAGGGTTGTGTTCGTCAGATGGAGCGCACGCCCAGCCACTCGTCGAGCTTGGGCCACAGCCGCCGCACGGCGTTGGTGCCGGCCGCCAGGCTGACGTGGCCGCCCTTGAGCACCACCTCTTCCTTGTCGGTGGAGCCGATGCCGGCGATCAGCGGCTGCCCCGCCTCGTAGGGCACGATGTGGTCGTGCTGCGCCAGCGCGTGCAGCACCGGCACGGTGATGTTCTTCAGCAGCACCTTGCGCCCGCCGAGCACCAGCTCGCCCTTGTGCAGCTTGTTGTCCCACATGAGCTCTTTCACGGTCTGGCGGAAGTACTCGCCGGCCAGCGGCAGCATCTCGGCGCCCCAGCGGTCGAACATGCGGTACGACTTGACGAACTCGTCGTTGGCCATGTTGTCCCACAGCTGCACCAGCCCGGCGCCGCGCCCGGCGGGGCGCAGCATGTCGAAGGAGGCGAACAGCATCTCGGGCGGCACGTTGCCGACGGTGTCGATGAGGCGGTCGACGTCGAAGTACCGCCGATCGGACCACGCATGGAACAGCGTCATGCGGCTGAAGTCGATCGGCGTGGTGAAGAGCGCCAGGTTCTTCATCGGACCATCGGGATGCAGCGCCGCGTACAGCGTGGAAAGCACGCCGCCCATGCAGTAGCCGGCGAGGGTGACGTCTTCTTCGCCCGAGTCTTCCTGCACGCGGCGGATCGAGTCGGGAATGAAGTCGAGCACGTAGTCTTCGATGCGCAGGCGCTTCTCGTCGGGGCGCGGCGCGTTCCAGTCCATCACGTAGACGTCGTAGCCCTTGAGCAGCAGGTACTCGACCATGCTCTGGCCCGGCGCGAGGTCGAAGATGTAGGCGCGGTTGGTGGTGGCCATCACCATCAGCACCGGCACGCGGTAGATCTCGTCGACCATCGGGCGGTAGTGGTACAGGCTCAGCGTGCCGCGCCGGTGGATCTCGTCCTTGGGCGTGAGGCCGACGGCGGGCGCGGTCGAGGTGAGGAAGTCCAGCCCCTTGATGTTGCGCTGGATCGTGCGCTCGATCTCGCCGCGGATGTCGGGCAGCGCGCTCATGGGCGGCGCTTTCCGGCGGGGCGTTTTTTCGGGGCGGCAGCTTTAACAGGTGTGACCGGCGCCGCCGCGGGCGGCTGCTTGGTGCGACGTGGCCGGGGCGGTGCAGTGGCGGCATCGGCGGTCCGCGCTGCGGGGCCGGCCCCGCCTTCCAGCGCGCGGCGGATGCCCGCCAGGTGGTCGTCGATGCGGTGCAGCTGCTCGCCCAATGCCTGCAGGTCGCCGCGCGTCGGCAGGTTCAGCAGCGTCAGGTAGCGCGCCATCAGGTCGCCCAGCGCCTTCTGCGCGGTGAGCGAGGCGTTCATGCCGCCGTGCATGCCCTGTCGGAACGGGTCCGACGCCATGGTTTCGTTGGCGAATTCGTTGGTGCTTTTTTCCCACTGCGCCGTGAGCTCGCGCCACATCGCCATGGGATCGAGGGACGGAAATTGGCTCATGAAAAACACCTCCGTCTGGGTTTGTCGTTGTCTCTTTTTCTTCAGTGATCGTCGCGTCGCGCCGCCTGCGCGGTGTGCGCCACGATGGCCTCGGTGATCTGCGGCCACATCGACATCGGCAGCGCGTGCCCCATGCGCGGAATGCGCAGCAGCTTCGCGCCGGGAATGGCCTCGGCCACGTCGATGCCGCAGGCCACGGGCACCAGCGGATCGACGTCGCCGTGGATCACCAGCGTGGGCACCTGCACCGCGCGCAGCGCCGGCTTGCGGTTGCCCGACGCGAACACCGCCGCCAACTGCCGCGCCACGCCGCCCGGGTTGAGGCCGCGCAGAAAGGCGAGCTGCGCACGCCCGGCATCGCGTGCCTCGTCGAGCGGAAAAGCGTCGGGCCCGCGCAGCACGCGCCACACCTTGGCGTGGTGCGGCAGGTAGGCCTCGAAGCTGGTGGGCGTGGGCGCGAACAGCACCGCCAGCGCCTCGGGCGTGGGCGGCGGCAGGGCCGGGTCGCCGGTGCTCGACATGATGCTGGTGAGCGAACGCATCCGCTCCGGGTGGTGGATGGCCATCTCCTGCCCGATGGCGCCGCCCATCGACGCACCCACGATGTGGGCGCGCGCGATGCCCAGCGCGTCGAGCAGCCCGGCGCAGTCGTCGGCCATGTCGCGCAGCGTGTAGGGCACCTGCAGCGGCCGGCCCGCCATGGCCTGCAGCATCAGCGCCTGGATGTCGGGCACGCCGGCGTGCGGCAGGTGCGTGGAGTGGCCGATGTCGCGGTTGTCGAAGCGGATCACGTGGTGGCCGCCGGCCTGCGCCAGGCCGGCGCAGAACGCGTCGTCCCAGGCGACCATCTGGGCGCCGAGGCCCATGACCAGCAGCAGCGGCGGCGCCTCGGGGTCGCCGAAGCTGTCCCAGGCCAGGTCGATGCCGTTGGCGCGGGTGCGCCGTTCGGTGCGGGGTGGGACGGCGGTCATGTGGCCCGCGGTTTTCGTTGCGTTACTTGCGCTGCAGCAGCTTCGTGACCTCGTCCACGTTGGCCTGGATGCGCTGGCGCACCACGTCGAAGGCATCGGCCTGCGACTTGGCGGCCAGGGTGGCCAGTTCCTTGATGTCGTCGACGGCGCGCTGGAACGACTGGCGGCCCAGCTCGTCGAGCTTGGCCAGGTTTTCCTTCGGGTCCTTGCCCGGCATCGCCTTGGCGGCGGTCTGCCATTCGCCGATGGCCGTCTTGATCATCTCGGTCTGTCGCTGCACCACGGTCTGCAGGCCCTGGTAGGACTTCTCGTTGGCCTGCATCAGCGCCTGCAGGTCCTTGCGGCCGCTGTCGAGCAGCTTGCCGGCGCCGCCGGTGAGGTTCAGGTTCTGCAGGCGCTCGGCCATGCCCTTGAGGTTCTTCATCGGATCGAGCATGTCCGCGGCGGACGGCGCCGCCTGCTTTGCGCCGGCGCTGCTGGCGGTGGTTTTGTTCGCGGCGGCTTTCTTGGCAGTGGCCATGGTGCGGAATCTCCTGTGTCGGGTGATGAAAACAATCGAACGGGTGGATGCAGGCAGCGGCCGGGCGGCCGGGGCCCGCCGCCACGATACGCCGGGCCGGCGCGGCCGAGGGCGGTCGAAGCGCGGATTTGCCTGCGGAGTTTCCCGAGGTGGCCCATGCGACGCTGAAGCCGCCCGCGCTTTCCGTGATGTGGGATGCCCCGGTCGATTGGCGGGCGGAACGGCCGCGACTACAATCCGGCGCTCCGAGGAGCGTTGCAGCGCCGTCAGGCGTGAGGCTCGGACCACATCGCAACCACGCTCATCCGCTGTTCTCGCGGTGAGTTTTTCTTCCCCGTACGCAGTGGCATCTTTCAAACCAGTTTTGGAGTTCTCATGAGCGCTGTACTCAAGCCCACCCCCGTCTCGACCGCCGACCAGGCGATTGCCGACCTGTCCCTTGCCGCCTGGGGCCGCAAGGAAATCCGCATCGCCGAAACCGAGATGCCCGGCCTCATGGCCATCCGTGAAGAGTTCTCGAAGGGCCAGGCGCTCAAGGGCGCGCGCATCACGGGCTCGCTGCACATGACCATCCAGACGGCCGTGCTCATCGAGACGCTGCAAGCCCTGGGCGCCGAAGTGCGCTGGGCCTCGTGCAACATCTTCTCGACGCAGGACCACGCCGCCGCCGCCATTGCCGCCGCCGGCACGCCGGTGTTCGCCATCAAGGGCGAGTCGCTGACCGACTACTGGGACTACACCCACGCCATCTTCGACTTCGGCCCCAAGGGTTCGAAGGGCGAAGGCCCGAACATGATCCTGGACGACGGCGGCGACGCCACGTTGCTCATGCACCTGGGCCAGCGCGCCGAGAAGGATCTGGGCGTGCTCGCCAATCCGACCAGCGAAGAAGAACGCATTCTTTACGCCGCCATCAAGGCCAAGCTGGCCGTGGACGACACCTGGTACACCCGCAAGTCCGCTGAAATCATCGGCGTGACCGAAGAGACGACCACCGGCGTGCACCGCCTGAACGAGATGAGCGCCAAGGGCACGCTGCTGTTCCGCGCCATCAACGTGAACGACTCGGTCACCAAGAGCAAGTTCGACAACCTGTACGGTTGCCGCGAATCGCTGGTCGACGGCATCAAGCGCGCGACCGACGTGATGATCGCCGGCAAGGTGGCCTGCGTGGCCGGCTACGGCGACGTGGGCAAGGGCTCGGCCCAGGCCCTGCGCGCCCTGAGCGCCCAGGTGTGGGTGACTGAAATCGACCCGATCAACGCCCTGCAGGCCGCGATGGAAGGCTACAAGGTCGTGACCATGGAGTACGCCGCCGACAAGGCCGACATCTTCGTGACCACCACCGGCAACAAGGACGTCATCACGCACGACACGATGGCGAAGATGAAGGACCAGGCCATCGTCTGCAACATCGGCCACTTCGACAACGAGATCGATGTCGCGTCGATCGAGAAGTACGAGTGGGAAGAAATCAAGCCGCAGGTCGACCACATCACCTTTCCGGACGGCAAGAAGATCATCCTGCTGGCCAAGGGCCGCCTCGTGAACCTGGGCTGCGGCACGGGCCACCCGAGCTTCGTGATGTCGTCGTCGTTCGCCAACCAGACCATCGCCCAGATCGAGCTGTTCACCAAGCCCGACGCGTACCAGGTGGGCAAGGTCTACGTGCTGCCCAAGCACCTGGACGAGAAGGTCGCGCGCCTGCACCTGAAGAAGGTCGGCGCCATGCTCACCGAGCTGACCGACGCGCAAGCCGCCTACATCGGCGTGAGCAAGAACGGCCCGTACAAGCCCGACACGTACCGCTATTAAGCGTCCATGCGCGCTGATCAACTGTTGGTAGAACGCGGCATGGCCGCGTCGCGTTCGCAAGCCGTCCGGCTCATCGCCGGCGGCATGCGCTGGCGTGATGCGGGCACGAGCGACGCGTGGCGAAATGTCGTCAAGAACAAGGACGAAGTGCCCGAGTCGGCCGAGCTCGAGCTCGCCGACGCCGCCGAGGCACGCTACGTGTCGCGCGGCGGCCTCAAGCTCGAAGGTGCGCTGGCGGTCAGCGGCGTGGACCCGACGGGCAAGCTGTGCCTGGACGTGGGCCAGTCGACCGGCGGCTTCACCGACTGCCTGTTGCAGCACGGTGCCGCCAAGGTGGTGGGCATCGATGTGGGCCACGGGCAGCTGCATCCGCGCATGCGCGAAGACGAACGCGTGGTCGCCATCGAAGGCGTCAATGCGCGGGCGTTGTCGCCGGCCGATCTGCAGGTGGACGAGGGCGATGACGAAGACGCCGAAGTGGGCGAGGTCGCCGAAGTGGTCGAAGCCCCGCCCGAGCCGCGCTTCGACCTCATCGTCGGCGACCTGTCGTTCATCTCGCTCACGCTGGTGCTGCCGGCCGTGGTGCAGTTCCTGTCCGACGACGGCCAGTTGCTGATGCTGGTCAAGCCGCAGTTCGAACTGCAGCCCGGCCAGGTTGGCAAGGGCGGCATCGTGCGCGACGAAGCGATGTACGCGGTGGTCGAGAAGCGCCTGCACGACGCCTGCGCGGCGCTCGATCTGAAGGTGCTGCGCTGGTTCGAGAGCCCGATCGCCGGGGGCGACGGCAACCGCGAGTTTTTCATTCACGCCGTTCGTGCTGCCAAGGCCGGCGACGGTTCCTAAGGAGACGCAGGTGCGCCTTCCGCTGAGTTTCGAATTCTTCCCGACCAAGACGCCCGAAGGCGCGGTCAAGCTGCGCGCCGTGCGCCAGCAGCTCTATGTGCGCAAGCCGCAGTTCTGCTCGGTCACCTACGGCGCGGGCGGCTCCACGCACCAGGGCACCTTCGGTGCGGTGCAGGAGATCCTGGCCGAGGGCGTGGATGCCGCCAGCCACTTCTCGTGCATCGGCGCCACGCGCGCCACGGTGCGCGAGCAGCTGGCCGAGCTGAAGGCCATGGGCGTGAAGCGCCTCGTCGCACTGCGCGGCGACCTGCCCAGCGGCTACGGCATCGGTGGCGAGTTCCAGTACGCGAGCGACCTGGTCGCCTTCATCCGCGAAGAGACCGGCCGCGACTTCCACATCGAGGTGGCCTGCTACCCCGAGATTCATCCGCAGGCGCGCTCGCCCGAAGCCGACCTGCAGGCCTTCGCCACCAAGATGAAGGCGGGGGCCGACTCGGCCATCACGCAGTATTTCTTCAGCCCCGAGGCCTACTTCCGCTTCGTCGACGACGCGCGCAAGCTGGGGCTCGACACGCCGATCGTGCCGGGCATCATGCCCATCACGAGTTCGACGCAGCTCATGCGTTTCTCGGACGCCTGCGGCGCCGAGATTCCGCGCTGGATTCGCCTGCGGCTGCAGGGCTTCGGCGACGACACGGCCTCGATCAAGGCCTTCGGCCTGGACGTGGTGACCGACCTGTGCGCGCGCCTGCAAGAGGGTGGCGCACCCGCGATCCACTTCTACACGATGAACCAGTCGGCGGCCACGCTGGCCATCCTGGAGCGCCTGGATTGAGAGGGCTGCGCGCGGTCGCCGTCGCGGTCTCCTGCGTGCTCGCAGGTTGCACCATGCCGCCTGCCACGCAGGACAAGGATGCGGACACCGCCGTCACACCGGCGGCGTCCGGCAAGCGGCTGCAGCCGCTCGGACGCGGCCTGGCCGTGCCGCCCGGTGCCGCCCCGCGCTCGGCCGTGCCGTCGGTGCGCTACGACCTCGCGGTGTCGGGCACCGGCGAGTCGCTCGACGATGGCGTGCCCGGCGATGAGCCGCGCGAGATCTTCGAGCGCGGCGGCGCCTCGTGGTACGGGATCCAGTTTCATCAGCGCAAGACCGCCAACGGCGAGCGCTTCGACATGGGCGCCATGACAGCGGCCCACAAGACGCTGCCCTTCAACACGCGCGTGTGCGTGCGCAGCCTGGTCAACGGCAGCGAGGTGCTGGTGCGCGTCAACGACCGCGGGCCCTTCACGCCGGGCCGCATCATCGACCTGAGCCGCGCCGCGGCCGACCGCATCGGCCTCACGAGCATGGGCATCAAGCAGGTGGCGCTGTCGGTCATCGACCGCGAAGGCATGCGCTGCGGTGGCGAAGCCGTGGCGGCCGACGACCTGCAGGCTGCACCGGAGGCGCCGACCGCACGCGTTCGTGCGCCGGCACCTGCGCGCAAGCGGGCGGTCGTGCCGCCGCGCAAGCGCCGCTGAGCGGCCTGCCTTAGCCGCCGCTCTCGAGCGAGTAGGCGGCGTTGCGGTCTTGGGCCAGGCGTTCGGCCAGCTGCGGCAGCGCCTCGGCCAGCAGCGGCTTCAGCGTGTAGGGCGGGTTGATCAGGAACATCCCGCTCGCCGGCAGACCTGGGCGCTGTGTTTCGCCCGAGGCGGCGTCCTTCGTGATCTTGCTCGACTTGACGGTCAGCGTGGCGTGCAGCCACGGCTTGCCGGCCTTGGTTGCCATCGTCTTGAGGCGGCGCGGCAGGTCGTGCGCCTCGGGGCGCGGAATGATCGGGTACCAGACGGCATAGGTGCCCGTGGCGAAGCGCTTGAGCGCCTCGGCCGCGAAGTCGAGCACGCGGCCGTAGTCGGTCTTCATTTCGTAGCTCGGGTCCATCAGCACCAGCGCGCGGCGCGAAGGCGGCGGCAGGAACTTGGTGGCGCTGCCGAAGCCGTCTTCGGTCAACACGGCGATCTGCCGGCCGGCTTCGAGCTGCGCGATGTTGGCGCCGAGCGTGCGCGAATCGGTCGGGTGCAGCTCGAACAGCTTGAGCTTGTCGTGGTCGCGCAGCAGGTGCTGCACGATGAACGGCGAGCCGGGGTAGACGCGGGCGCCGCCCTTGGGGTTGAAGTCGTGGATCACGCTGAGGTAGCGCGCGATGGCTTCGGCGACCGGCTTTTCTTCAGCGGGCGCTGCCGCTTTCTTGCCAGCCGATTTCGCGGCCGGAGCGCCTGGCGCAGGCGTGGCGGCCGCTTTGGTCGCCTCGGGGAAGAAGCGCAGCACGCCGTCGGCCGCTTCGCCGCTGGTGCCGGCGTAGTCGCCGTCGAGCCGGTACAGGCCGGCGCCGGCGTGGGTGTCGACGACGGTCAGCGCGGCGTCTTTTTCAAGCAGGTGGTCGAGGGTGGCAATCAGGACCGTGTGCTTGAGCACGTCGGCGTGGTTGCCGGCATGGAACGCGTGGCGGTAACTGAACATGGAATGAGGCCTGAAAAAGTGAAAAGGGGAGCGCTAGACTCGCGCGGCGCTACATTGATTTACAAAACACAACGAGGGGCAGCAAATGCGAGGAGCCGGATGGCGATTTTGGGGCCTGTGCGTCGGCGCGGGCGTTTTGTCTATTTTGACGGGCTGCGCCTCGGTCACGCACGGGACGACCCAGAACGTGAAGTTCGAGACCCTGTCGCCCGAGGGCAAGGTCGTCGACGGCGCCCGCTGCCAGGTCTCCAACGACCGCAATGATGCCGTGGTGCGCTCCGGCCAGACCCTGCCGGTGCGGCGCTCGGGCGAGAACCTGAGCATCGAATGCACCCAGGCCGGCCTGCCGCCGGCCCGCGGCCAGGCGATTTCGCGCGTCAACGTGGGCCTGGTCGGCAACGTGATGATCGGCGGCCTGATCGGCGTGGCGATCGACACCGGCACCGGGGCGGGCTTCAACTACCCGAGCTGGATCCGGCTGATCTTCGGCGAGGTGCGCAGTTTCGACCGCACCGCGCAGACCGGCGACGAGGCGACGGTCGGCATGAAGATCGGCACGACTGAGCTGGCGGCCGCGCCGGCGCCGAAGACGGCCGCGGCGCCTGTGCCCGGGCCCGCTCCCGCGCCGGCCGCGGTGGCGCCTCCGCCTCCTCCTCCCGTGGCGGTCGCACCGGCCGCTCCAGCGCGTCCCGCGCCAGCCGCGCCGTCCGCTGCGCCCGACGCCCGGGTCTCGATGGACGACCTGCGCGGCCTGCTGCCTGCCAAGCCGTGAAGCCGATCTGGACGAACCCCGCGCCGTGGCTGTGTGCCGCGGGTGCCTTGCTGGCCGCCGGCCACGCCGCCGCGCTGGAGCCCGACGCCCTGTTCGCCAAGCTGTCGGGCAGCGTCTGGGCCGTGCGCACCTTCGACGCGCAGGAGCGCCCGCTGCGCGCCGGCAGCGCCGTGGTGATCGCACCCGGTCGCCTCGTCACCAACTGCCACGTGCTGGCCAAGGCCAGCAATTTCGTGGTCAAGCGCGACAACGTCACCTACGGCGCCACGCTCGAGTACCCGGACCCGGGGCGCGACCTGTGCCAGATCAAGGTCGCCAACTTCACGGCCCCGCCGGTGGCGATGGCGCCAGCGGGCGGTGCGCGCGTCGGCCAGCGCGTGTACGCCATCGGCAACCCGCGCGGGCTGGAAAACACGCTGAGCGAAGGCCTGTTGTCGGGCTTGCGCGGCGGCGACGGCGAGGCCCGGCTGCTGCAGACCACGGCCGCCATCGCCCCCGGGTCGAGCGGCGGCGGGCTGTTCGACAGTGAAGGTCGCCTGCTGGGCATCACCACTTTTGCCGCCCGCGACGGCGGCAACCTGAATTTCGCGATGCCGGCCGAGTTCCTGGCGGAACTGCCGGCCCGCGCCCAGGCGCAGCTGGCGGCACGGGCCAACGAACCCGAAGGCGCTGCCCGCCGCCGCGTCGGCGTGGCGCTGGCGGAGCCGCTGCGCGCCGGTGACGCGCTCGAATACGTGCGCACCGACCGGCTGACGGGCAATCGCACGCCGGTGATCTACCGGGTGGACCGGGTCCAGGGCGACGAGGTGTCGTTCAACGCCGGCAGCCGGGTCGAGAAGGCCAATGGGCAGGTGGTGACCCTCACGTCGGCGGCCGGCGGTTTGTTCGACAGCGCATCACCGCCGGGCGGCTGGGCGCCGAAGGATGACCTCCAGCCGGGGATGCGCTGGCACCTGGACTATGTGGCCACCACAGACGATCGGCTGCGGCATGAACTCAACGCCTCGGTGGGCGCCGAACACACGGCGCGCGTGGATGGTGTGGAGCTCAATGTGGTACGTATCAGCTATGACGGCTGGATCTACGTCTCTTATGGCACCGGCGCTTCACCCGTGGGCACGCCGTTCAAGGCAACCGTCTTGTATAGCCCCGACCTGAGGCGGATCGTCAACTTCGAGGCCATGTACCGACGCGGTTATGCCGCCGTGACCAGCGAGACCCTGGAACTCGTCCGCATCCAGCGTTGAGGCCTCCCGAAGCCCGGAAATTGGCCGTTTGCCCATTTCTTCATATAATCGCGGGCTTCGCAGCGTTTTTGTAGCCCCGCGGCGAAGGCATGTTTACCTGCTCATCACTGGGCGGGCAGGCGTGCAAACCCACCTAAGAGATTCCCATCAGAGGAACGCCGACCGTGGAAAAGGGCTCGCCAAACCCTCTTTTGAAGAGAAAAACTCATGACCAAAACGTTCAGCGCCAAGCCCGCTGACGTGACGCACGAGTGGTTTGTGATTGACGCGACCGACAAGGTCCTCGGACGAGTAGCCAGCGAAGTTGCTCTCCGTTTGCGCGGCAAACACAAGGCCATTTACACGCCTCACGTCGATACCGGTGACTACATCGTCATCATCAACGCCGCGCAACTGCGCGTCACCGGCGCCAAGTCGATCGACAAGGTGTACTACCGTCACTCGGGCTACCCGGGCGGTATCACGGCGACGAACTTCCGCGACATGCAGAACAAGTTCCCGGGCCGTGCCCTGGAAAAGGCTGTCAAGGGCATGCTGCCCAAGGGCCCGCTTGGTTACGCGATGATCAAGAAACTCAAGGTGTACGGTGGCGCTGAGCACCCGCATACCGCCCAACAGCCCAAAGTGCTGGAACTGTAAGGAGCCTTGAGAATGATTGGTGAATGGAACAATGGCACCGGCCGTCGCAAATCCAGCGTCGCCCGTGTGTTTCTGAAAAAAGGCACCGGCAAGATCACGGTCAACGGCAAGGACATCCAAGCGTTCTTCGGCCGTGAAACCTCGATCATGATCGCCAAGCAGCCCCTGGCGCTGACCAACAACCTCGAAGCTTTCGATGTGATGGTCAACGTGAATGGCGGCGGCGAATCGGGTCAAGCCGGCGCCACGCGCCACGGCATCACCCGTGCCCTGATCGACTACGACGCAACGCTCAAGCCCGTCCTGAGCCAAGCCGGCTTCGTGACGCGTGACGCGCGTGAAGTCGAGCGTAAGAAGGTCGGTCTGCACTCCGCCCGTCGCCGCAAGCAGTTCAGCAAGCGCTGATCCCCTGCTCGTTGCGAGACAAGAAGCCGCCCTCGGGCGGCTTTTTCGTGGCCGCGTTCCCCAGGTGCCCTTGGCGGATGCGGCGTTCGACCCCACTTTCGATGGGTGCTCGCCACAGTCGGCCTGCCGAAAATGCGGCATTGCAGTAGCATTCGTCCCATTGGCCGCCACAGCGGCCCCCCAAGGAGTTTCACCCCATGAGCGCTGTTGCCGAAAACATCCAGACCCAGATGCCCGAGCCGATCGTCTTCACGGACAGCGCGGCCGCCAAGGTCGCCGATCTGATCGCCGAAGAAGGCAATCCCGACCTGAAGCTGCGCGTGTTCGTGCAGGGTGGCGGGTGCTCGGGCTTCCAGTACGGTTTCACCTTCGACGAGATCACCAACGAAGACGACACCACCATGACCAAGAACGGTGTGTCGCTGCTGATCGACGCCATGAGCTACCAGTACCTGCTCGGCGCCGAGATCGACTACAAGGAAGACCTGCAGGGCGCCCAGTTCGTCATCAAGAACCCGAACGCCACCAGCACCTGCGGCTGCGGCTCCAGCTTCTCGGCCTGATGCCTGGATGCTGCTGACCAGCCCCCTCGAAAAAGCCGCCTCCGGGCGGCTTTTTGCTGCCTGTCGCTTTTCCATCTGAATCCGCGCCTTCACGATGAGCTCTGAAACTGCCGTCCCCGTCGACCCGTCCCGCAAGAGCCTGCTGTGGCTCGTGGCCGTCGGCTTTTTCATGCAGACGCTCGACGCCACCATCATCAACACCGCGCTGCCCGCGATGGCCGCCAGCCTGGGCGAGAGCCCGCTGCGCATGCAGTCGGTGGTGGTGGCCTACGCGCTCACGATGGCGATGCTGATCCCGGCCTCGGGCTGGATCGCCGACCGCTTCGGCACGCGGCGCATCTTCTTCTGCGCCATCGTGCTGTTCGCGGCCGGTTCGGTGCTGTGCGCGCTCTCGCAGGGGCTGGGGCAGCTCGTGGCGGCGCGGGTGGTGCAGGGCCTGGGCGGGGCGTTGCTGCTGCCTGTGGGGCGCCTGGCGCTGCTGCGCACGGTGCCGCGCGGCGAGTTCCTGCAGGCGATGAGCTTCGTGGCGATTCCGGGGCTCATCGGGCCGCTGCTGGGCCCCACGCTGGGCGGCTGGCTGGTGCAGTACGCCTCCTGGCACTGGATCTTCCTGATCAACGTGCCGGTGGGGCTGGCGGGCTGCATCGCCACACTGCGCTACATGCCCGACCTGCGCGGCGCCATCCAGAAGCGCTTCGACAGCGTGGGCTACGCGCTGCTGGCCTTCGGCATGGTGGCGATCTCGCTGGCGGTCGACGGCGTGTCGGGGCTCGGGCTGCGCCAGGGCGGGGTGATGGCCGTGCTGATCTTCGGCTTCGCCGCCGTGGTCGCCTACTGGCTGCGCGCGGCGCGCACGCCCGAACCGCTGTTCTCGCCCGCCCTGTTCGGCATTCCGACGCTGAGCATCGGCCTGCTCGGCAACCTGTTCTCGCGCCTGGGCAGCAGCTGCATGCCCTTCCTGGTGCCGCTGCTGCTGCAGGTGTCGATGGGCTACTCGCCGGTGCGCGCCGGGCTGATGATGCTGCCGGTCGCGCTGGCCGGCATGGCGATGAAGCGCTTTGCCACGCCGCTGATCACGCGCCATGGCTACCGCCGCGTGCTGGTGGCCAACACGGTGCTGGTCGGCTGCACCATGGCCAGCTTCGGCCTCACGGCGCCGGGGCAGCCGGTGGCGCTGCACCTGCTGCAGCTGCTGGTGTTCGGCGCGGTCAACTCGCTGCAGTTCACGGCCATGAACACGATCACCCTGAAGGACCTCGACGGCGGCATGGCCAGCAGCGGCAACAGCCTGCTGTCGATGGTGCAGATGCTGGCGATGAGCCTGGGTGTGGCCGCGGCCGGCGCGGTGCTGGCGGGCTACAACGGCGTGTTCGGCACCACGACGCCGGTGCAGACGCTCGATGCGTTCCAGGCCACGTTCGCGACGATGGGGCTCATCACGGTGGCTTCGGCGTTGATCTTCTGGCATTTGCCCGCGGAAGTGCGGGCGGCGCAGCCTGCGCAGCCGGAAGTTTCCGGCCAGGGCTGACGCAATTCAGGCGGGGTAGATCGCGCCGAGCACCCGCGCCCCGCGCGCGCCGGTCACGCTCGCGAGGTTGCCGGGTTCGCGCCGGACGGTGCGCCGGGCCAGCCACGCGAAGGCGGCCGCCTCGACCTGCTGGGGCGGCAGGCCGTGTTCGGACGACGCCTGCACCTGCACGCCGGGCAGCAGGGCGCGCAGGCGAGCCATGAGGTGGTCGTTGAGTGCGCCGCCGCCGCAGACGATCAGCAAGGCGCTCTCTTTTTGATAGCTGTTCAGGGCCACCGCGCAGGTGCTCGCGGTCAGCTCGGCCAGCGTGGCTTGCACGTCGGCAGGCGCCCACGCGGCCGTGCCCAGATGGCCGGCCAGCCAGTCCGGATGGAATAAATCGCGCCCCGTGCTCTTCGGCGGTGCCTTGGCGAAATACGGTTCGGCCTGCAGCCGGGCGAGCAGCTCGGGCAGCACGCGCCCGCTGGCCGCCCACTGGCCGCCCCGGTCGAAGGGCTGGCCGAGGTGGCGCTGGCACCAGTGGTCCATCAGCGCGTTGGCGGGGCCGCAATCGAAGCCCAGCAGGGGCGCAGTGCCCGCCGGCGCGTTCGTGGCGGGCAGCAGGCTCAGGTTGGAGATGCCGCCGAGGTTCAGCACCGCGACGGGCGCGTCGGGCCGGGCGAACAGCGCCTGGTGAAAGGCCGGCACCAGCGGGGCGCCCTGGCCGCCGGCCGCGAGGTCGCGGCTGCGGAAGTCGGCGACCACGTCGATGCCGCTCAGTTCGGCCAGCAGCGAGGGGTTGTTGATCTGCAGCGTGTAGCCGGTGCCGTCGAAGTCGAGCGGCCGGTGGCGCACGGTCTGGCCGTGGGCGCCGATGGCGGTGACGGCTTTCGGGGCGGTGCCGGTGCTGGCCAGCAGCTGCGCGACCACGTCGGCATACACCCGCGCCAGGCCGTTGCCGGCCAGGGCGGCGCGGTGCAGTTCGTTGTCGCCGGGGGTGTTGAGCGCCATTAGCTCGGCGCGCAGCGGGGCGGGAAAGTCGGCGCTGGCATGGCCGATCACCGCGAGGTGGCCGTCGTCGGAAAAATCGGCAATGACGCCGTCGACCCCGTCGAGCGAGGTGCCCGACATCAGGCCGATGAAGCGTTGCTGCGGCTGCTGCGGTGCGGCGGCCATGCCCTGGGGAGCGAGGCTCAGTCGGCGCTGGCCTGGATCACCGAGAAGGCGGCTGCCAGCTCGGTGCGGGCGCCCACGGCGATGCGTTCGAAGGCCGGACGCAGGGCGGTGGTGATCGGCGCGCCGCCTTCTTGCGCGATCGTGGTCGGGTCCTGGTAGGCCCCGCCGACGCGGTATTCGAAGTGCAGGTGCGGGCCCGTGGCCCAGCCGGTCGAGCCGACGGCGCCGATGGTCTGGCCCTGGCTCACGCTCTCGCCGGCTTTTACGTTGATGCGGCTCAGGTGGGCGTAGGCCGTCTGCTGGTTGTTGCGGTGGTTGATGATGACGATGTTGCCGTAGCCGCTTTGCGTGCCGGCGAAATCGACCGTGCCATCGCCGACCGTGCGCACCGCGGTGCCCGTGGGCGCCGCGTAGTCGATGCCGTTGTGCTGGCGCCAGCTGTTCAAGATCGGGTGCATGCGCATCGCGAAGCCGCTGGACACGCGCGAGAACTCGACCGGCGTGGCCAAGTAGGCCTTGCGCAGGCTGTCGCCGTTCGGACGGTAGTAGCTGCCCTTCTGGCCCGCGCCCGGGGGCTGGAACCAGACCGCCTGATGAATCTTGCCGTTGTTCTCGAACTCGGCCGAGAGCACGCGGCCGCTGCGCAGCGCCTGGCCGTCGGCTTCGAAGGTCTCGTAGACCACGGCGAAGCGGTCGCCCTTGCGCAGCGAGCGCACGTCGACGTCGCCCGCGAAGATGTCGGCCAGCTGGCTCGCCACGGCGTCGGGAATGCGCGAGTCGTCGGTGGCGGCGAACAGCGAGCTGCGGATGATGCCGCTGGCCAGGCGCGTGCCCGGCGTCAGCATGTCGCGCTCGGTGCGGGCGACAAAACCGGTGGGCGTGCGCTCGACGACAAAACGCTTGAAGCCGCCGTCAGCATCAGGAATCCAGCGGGCGCTGAGCTTCTCGAGCTGGTTTTCCTGCGTGGCTTCGGCCGTCACGGTGCGGCCCACGCGCGCGAACAGCGCCATGCGCGCTTCGGCGTTGCCGCGCACGAAGGCGGTGGCGGCGGGGTCGGAAATGCCCAGGCGCTTCATCAGCCCCTCGGCCGTGTCGCTCGAACGCGAGACGTCGGTGCGGAACAGCGTGAAGCTGAAGTTCTCGAGCGACGCCGACTGGTCGGCGAAAGACACCGGCGCGGTGGCTTCGAGCACTTGCTGGATGGGGAGGTCGGACGCGTCGGGACCGAGCGAGGCGACCGCGAGGGTGCCGGCGCTGAGCAGCATCGCAGCGATCGCCGCGGTGATCTGCTTGGGGTACGTCCGGAATGTATAGGCCACGCGAGAAGCGAGAAGCTCCTCGGCGGCAAGAATGCCGTTGATCAAACTGTGGATTCCAACTCAGGTTCTGCAGGTCCGTGCTGCAAGGCCCAGTGCGTTCAGGGCGGCAGGAGACGGTGCGGAAAAAAGCGCCGCTTAGAATCCGGCGCTTGAAAGTCGGGCTGAGTATAGCTTCGGCCACCGGAAAAACCGCCAAAAAAGCCCATGAACGCCGAATCTGTTACATCCACCAGCCTCTCGGATGGTGTAAGACAAGCCCTCGAAATATCCCTCCGTGGCGCTGACGAGCTGCTGCCGCAGGACGAGTGGGTGAAGAAGCTCCAGAAGGCGGAAGCCTCCGGCAAGCCGCTGCGCATCAAGCTGGGCCTGGACCCGACCGCACCGGATATTCATATCGGACACACGGTGGTGCTCAACAAGATGCGCCAGCTCCAGGACCTGGGGCACCGCGTGATCTTCCTGATCGGCGACTTCACCTCCCTGATCGGCGACCCCTCGGGCCGCAACAGCACCCGCCCGCCGCTCACGGCCGAGCAGATCCGCGCCAACGCCGAAACCTACTTCGCCCAGGCCAAGCTGGTGCTGGACGAGTCGAAGACCGAGATCCGCTACAACTCCGAGTGGAGCGATCCGCTGGGCGCGCGCGGCATGATCCAGCTGGCGGCCAAGTACACGGTGGCGCGCATGATGGAGCGTGACGACTTCAACAAGCGCTTCAAGGCCGGCCAGTCGATCTCGGTGCACGAGTTCCTGTACCCGCTGATGCAGGGCTACGACTCGGTGGCGCTCGAAAGCGACCTCGAGCTGGGCGGCACGGACCAGAAGTTCAACCTGCTCGTCGGCCGTCATCTCCAGCAGGAATACGGCCAGGAGCCGCAGTGCATACTCACTATGCCGCTGCTCGAAGGGCTCGACGGCGTCGAGAAGATGTCCAAGAGCAAGGGCAACTACATCGGCATCAGCGAAGACGCCAACAGCATGTTCGCCAAGGTGCTGTCGATCTCCGACACGCTGATGTGGCGCTGGTACACGCTGCTGAGCTTCCAGTCGGTGGCGCAGATCGAGGCGCTGAAGGCCGAGATCGCCGGTGGCCGCAACCCAAAGGACGCCAAGGTCGCGCTGGCCAAGGAAATCACCGCGCGCTTCCACAGCGCCGCGGCGGCCGATGCGGCGGAGCAGGACTTCATCAACCGCAGCAAGGGCGGCGTGCCCGACGAGATTCCCGAGGTGGCGCTGAGCGGTGCCCCGCTGGGCATCGGCCAGCTGCTCAAGCAGGCCAACCTGGCGGCGTCGTCGGGCGAGGGCAATCGCCTGATCGACGGCGGCGGCGTGCGGGTCGATTCGGTCGTGGTGTCCGACAAGGGCCTGAAACTGCCCGCGGGCAGTTACGTGGTGCAGGTCGGCAAGCGCAAGTTTGCGCGGGTGACCCTGAGCTGATCGACAAAAAAGGCCCCTCGGGGCCTTTTTCAATGGGGGTCAGCAGCGTGGGGTCAGCGGACCTCGATGGTCACGCGCCGGTTGCGCGGCTCGTCCACGTCGTCGGCGGTCGGCACGGCCAGGTCGCGTTCGCCGCGGCCCACGGCCTCGATGCGGGCGGCCGGGAACTGGCGCTCCACGAACAGCTGCACCACTTCCTGCGCGCGGCGGCGCGACAGCTGGTCGTTCTGCTCGCCGGCACCCTTGGTGTCGGTGTGGCCGGTCACGACGATGTCGCCGCCGCTGCGGGCCAGCGCGGCGGTCAACGCCTCGGTCATGATCTGCTGCGACGCCGCCGTCAGCGTGGCCGTGCCCACCTCGAAGAACACCGTGTAGCGCTGCGGAGGCGGCGGGCGCATGTCGAACAGGGGCTTGTTCTCGGCCTGGACCTTGGCTGCATCGGCCTGGTCGACCACCGGTGCGCCGCTCTTGCCCACGGCGGCCGTGGCGCGCTGGTAGGGCTTGGAAAGCACTTCTTCGCCGTCCTTGGCGCGCACCACCACGGCGGAGGGCGTGCCGTCAGCCTGGGGCAGCAGCACCACGCGCGTGCCCGGCGTGGAGCAGGCGGCTAGAAACAGGGCGACCGTGGTCGCAAGAAGAAGGGAGGAGCGGCGTAACAGTGTCTGCATCTTTTCAGGGTTGGCCGTCGGTCTGCACGATGAAGTCCGTGCCCCGAATGCCGATGGTGGCGGTCTGGGTTTCGACGCGCACGGCGTCGGGGTTGGTCTTGCCGATGAGGCCGGTGATCATGCGCATCGAGCCGCGCAGCAGCGACACGAGCATGCCGCCGTCGCGGGTGGTGCCGTCGAAGTGGAATTCCTTCAGGTCCATGCGCGAGGACGGGCCGACCATCAGCGTGGTGTTGTCGCGCAGCACGACGGCCGCCGACGAATCCGGGCCGGTCACGATGCGATCGACCGCGCCCAGCGCGTCGCCGGGGGCTGCGTTGCGCGTGGCGCCGGCGCCGTCGAGCAGCTGGACGCTGCCGCGCACCGACTTCACGAACCCGGCCTGCTGGGGCGTTGCTGCGGCTGCGGGCGCCGCAGCGGGTGCCTGGGCCTGGGCCTGGGCCAGGGTGGCTGCGCCGACGATGGCGAGCCCGAGGGCTGCGGTCAAAAAGTTCTTCATCATTTGCCTCTCTGTGACTGATTGCTTCGCAATGAGCGCAAATATTAAGGCGAAGGCGTTACATATGGTCACGCGGCTGATAATTCAGCCGATTCCTGCGACGTAATGCCCGCCCGCACAGGCCCTTTTTACCTGATCTTGTTCTTTCTGCATGACGTTGACCCCTAAAACGCTGCTTCGCGTCTCTGTCGCGGTGGCCCTGCTCACCATCCTCCTGAAGGGCTGGGCCGGCTACCTGACGAATTCGATGGGCCTCATTTCGGACGCCATGGAGTCGTGCGTCAACCTCGCGAGCGCCATGTTCGCGCTGGCCATGGTGACCATCGCCGAGCGCCCGGCCGACGAGGACCATCCCTACGGCCACCACAAGGCCGAGTACTTCTCGTCCGGCTTCGAGGGCCTGCTGATCGTGGCCGCGGCCATCGCCATCCTGTGGGTGTCGGTGCTGCGGCTGATGGCGCCGCAACCGCTCGAGCAGCTGGGCTGGGGCCTGGCGCTGTCGGTGATCAGCTCGGGCTTCAACGCGGCGCTGGCGTTCGTGCTGTTCCGCGCGGCGCGGGCGCACCGCTCCATTGCGCTGGAGGCCGACGGGCGCCACCTGATGACCGACGTCTGGACCTCGGTCGGCGTGCTGGTCGGCATCGTGGCCGTGCATTTCAGCGGCTGGCTCTGGCTCGACCCGCTGATCGCCATCGGCGTGGCGCTCAACATCGTGCGCGAGGGCTTCAAGCTCGTGTGGCGCTCCTCGCAGGGCCTCATGGACGAGGCACTCGATGCCGAGACGATCGCCACCGTGCGCGCCACGCTCGACGCCTTCGCCGCAAACCATGCCGAGGGCGACCGGCTGCGCTTCGACGACATGGTGACGCGCGGTGCCGGCCAGCGCCGCTTTGCCGACCTGCACATGCACGTGCCCGGCGACTGGACCCTGCAGCGCGCCGCCAACCTGCGCGACGAGCTGGAACAGTCGCTCATGGATGCCGTGCCCGGCCTGCGCGTGACCATCCAACTGCTGCCGCTCACCATGGAAGCGCGCGCCACCCGACTCGAGAACCACCATTCATGAAAGCCGTGCTCCAGCGCGTGGCGCACGCGCGCGTCGACATCGCAGGCCAGACCGTCGGCGCCATCGAGGCCGGCTTGCTGGTGCTGCTGTGCGCCGAACGCGGCGACGTCGACAGCGTGGCCGACCGCCTGCTCGCCAAGATCCTCAAGCTGCGCATCTTCTCGGACGAGGCCGGCAAGATGAACCGCAGCGTGCAGGACATCGGCGGCGGCCTGCTGGTCGTGAGCCAGTTCACGCTGGCCGCCGACGTGAGCGGCGGCAACCGCCCCAGCTTCACGCTCGCGGCGCCGCCCGACGAAGGCCGGCGGCTCTACGAATACTTCGTGACGCAGGCGCGCGGCGCGCATCCCGTGGTGGCGACCGGCGAGTTCGGTGCCGACATGCAGGTGCACCTGCTGAACGACGGGCCGGTCACGATCCCGCTGCAGATGACGGCGTAGGCCGGAGCACGGCCTCCCACGCCACCTTCGGCTCGTCGTAGCGCAGCACGCGCACCTCTTCGAGGTGCTGCAGCTGCCAGCCGTCGGCAAACAGCCGCTCGACCGCGGCGCGGTCGAAGAAGCGCTTGGGGATGCCGTCCACCGTGTAGAAGAAGTCTTCGTCCCGGGCGCTGTCCAACGGGCCGCGCGCGCCGTGGTGCAGGTCGTTGACCGAGTTGAGGCGGCACAACAGCACGCCGCCCGGCTGCAGCACGCGGTGGATGCGTCGCACCAGCGCCAGCGTCTCGTCCCACGCGAAGTAGTGCGGCGACAGGCTGGCGAGCACGGCGCCGACCGTGGCGCCCTCCGCGAGCGGCCACGCCTCGCGGAAATCGCCGCAGTGGAACTCGGCGCCCACCGGCACGCGTTGCCGCGCCTGCGCCAAGGCGTCGGACGACAGCTCGATCGCCACCACGTCCAAGCCGGCTTCGACCAGCGTGGCGGTGTCGCGACCGGCTGCGCACCCCAGCTCGAGCACCGGCCTGTCGCCAGCGCATTCGCGCAGCAGCGGCAGCCAGCGCACCAACCAGGGATCGGTGTCCTGCACTGCCGCGGCCCCTGTCAGCGCCCGTACGGGCTGCGAATGCCCAGGCCCGCGAGGATCTCGATTTCGTACGCTTCCATCTCGTCTGCGTCGGCGTCGCTCGTCTCGTGGTCCCACCCTTGCGCGTGCAGCGTGCCGTGCACCAGCAGGTGCGCGTAGTGCGCGGCGAGCGTCTTGCGGTTTTCCTTCGCCTCGCGCGCCACCACGGGCGCGCACAGCACCAAGTCGGCCATCACGACCGGGCCCTGCGCATAGTCGAAGGTGAGCACGTTGGTGGCGTAGTCCTTGCCGCGGAACTCGCGGTTCAGGCGCTGGCCTTCTTCGGCATCGACGATGCGCACGGTGATCTCGCCGTCGATGTCCAGCGCGTGGCGAATCCAGCGGTTCACGCTGTGGCGCGGGAGCGCGGCGCGGTGGCGCTCCACGCCTTTGAAGCGGCCGAACTGCAGCGACAGCGACAGGGCGGGAAGCAACGAGGCCGCCATCTCAGTGGCCTCCCGCGCGCTTGCGCTGGCCGTCGTAGGCATCGACGATCTTCGCCACCAGCGGGTGGCGCACCACGTCCGCGCTCGTGAAGTGCGTGATGGCGATGCCGGCCACGCGCTTGAGCACGCGCTCGGCGTCGATCAGGCCGCTGAGCTGGTGCTTGGGCAGGTCGATCTGACTCACGTCGCCCGTCACCACCGCCTTGGCGCCGAAGCCGATGCGCGTGAGGAACATCTTCATCTGCTCCACCGAGGTGTTCTGCGCCTCATCGAGGATCACGAAGGCGTTGTTCAGCGTGCGTCCGCGCATGAAGGCCAGCGGCGCAATCTCGAGCACGTTGCGCTCGAAGGCTTTCTGCACCTTCTCGTAGCCCATGAGGTCGTACAGCGCGTCGTACAGCGGGCGCAGGTAGGGGTCGACCTTCTGCGTCAGGTCGCCTGGCAGAAAGCCCAGGCGCTCGCCCGCTTCGACGGCCGGGCGCGTGAGCACGATGCGCTGCACCGCCGCGCGCTCCAGCGCATCGACCGCGCAGGCCACGGCCAGGTAGGTCTTGCCGGTGCCGGCCGGGCCGATGCCGAAGGTGATGTCGTGCTTGGCGATGTTGTCCAGGTACAGCGCCTGCGTGGGCGTGCGCGCGCGCAGGTCGGCGCGGCGCGTGACCAGCATGGCTGCGTCCTCGTCGCTCATCGAGCCGTCGCCGGCCAGCGTGAGCTGCACCACGGCCGGGTCGATGGCGCGCTGGGCGATCTCGTAGAGCGCTTGCAGCACCTCCATGGCCCGCTGCGCGGTGGCCTTGGGGCCGTCGACCTTGAACTGCTCGTGGCGGTGCGCGATCTTCACGCCCAGGGCGTCCTCGATGCGGCGCAGGTGCGCATCCAGCGGGCCGCACAGGTGGCCGAGGCGCGAATTGTTCAGGGGGGTAAAGGTGTGTCGCAGAATCACGCCGGACATTTCAAGGAAAAAGGGCACCCATGATAGGCAAACTGACCGGCACGCTGGCAGAGCGGAATCCCCCGCAGGTGGTGGTGGACTGCAACGGCGTCGGCTACGAGGTCGACGTGCCGATGAGCACGTTCTACAACCTGCCGAACGTCGGCGCGAAGGTGTCGCTGCTCACGCACTTCGTCGTGCGCGAGGATGCGCAGATTCTCTACGGCTTCGGCACCGCCGAGGAGCGGGCGGCCTTCCGCCAGCTCATCAAGATCACCGGCGTGGGCCCGCGCACCGCGCTGGGCCTGCTCTCGGGCATGAGCGTGGGCGAGCTGGCGCAGGCCATCACCACGCAGGAGCTGGGCCGGCTCGTGAAGATCCCGGGCATCGGCAAGAAGACCGCCGAGCGGCTGCTGCTGGAGCTCAAGGGCAAGCTGGGCGCCGACATCGGCCTGCCGGCGCATGCCGCGTCCGACGCGCAGGCCGACATCCTGCAGGCGCTGGTGGCGCTGGGCTACAGCGACAAGGAAGCCGCGCTCGCGCTGAAGGCGCTGCCGAAAGATGCGAGCGTGAGCGACGGCATCAAGATGGCACTGAAAGCCCTGGCGAAGTAACCGCGGGCCATCGAAGGCAGGCACGACATGCCGAACTGCGACTTCTACGCCACGCCCGAAGACCACGAGGGCCTGCTCACGTGGCTGCTGGCCGAAGGCAGCTGCGAGGTCCATGAACTGGGCTCCGACTTCGGCCAACCCCTGAAACGCTTCCATTCGGCCGCCGAGGTGCTGGCGCAGTTCGAGCGGCGCTATCCCAATGGCAGGAAGTGGCGCGCGGTGCACCTGCAGCTCTACGTGCGCGGGGCAGGGCCGCCTTTCGAGCCTCGCCGCGTCGCGCTCGACCCGAAGGCCTGCGATGGCGCCACCTTCCGCTACAGCGCCGACGGCTGGGGCCTGGTGCAGCTGTACCTGGGCGCGCTGTCCGAGGGCGACGCGCGGCTCGAGGACTCCCACACCAACCACAACACACTGAAGCGTGCCCAGGCCTGGTCGGGCACGGTGAGCGAGATGGGCGACGTCGGCGCCTGGGACTTCGGCAAGATCACCGCCTTCTCGTCGCGCCTGAACCGCGAGATCCGCAAGCAGGGCGTGGCAAAGATCGGCAGCCGCGCCATACTGCCGGGCGCACTCAAGCTGTGGAAGACCGGGATGGCTCTGGGCCCCTGGAAGCCCGGCGAACATGCGTTGCAAGGAGACACCCCGTGAGCGCTTCCTCTTTCGCCCCGCTGTCTTCAAGCATGACCGGCGGCCCCCTCACGCCGCTGATGCGCGCCGAGATGCCGTTCGAGCTCGTCGGCCCGCGCCTGCAGGCCGTGTGCGGCAACTTCACGCCCGTGCCCATGCCGCGCCAGCAGACCGTGTCGGGCGGCATCGAGGTGCGGCGCGCCGGCGGGGTCGACGTGGCGCTCATCGGCCAGAACCTGCAGCGTGTGCACCGCGATGCGCAGGCCATCCGGCGCGACGACCGCGAACATTTCTTCCTCGTGTTCCAGGACCACGGCGGCGCGCTCATGTGCCACGGTGCGCAGCAGATCGCGGTGCAGGCCGGCGACATCGTGCTGATCGATTCGGCGCGGCCCTCGGAGTTCGTCTACGACGGCGCCAGCTCGCAGCAGGTGTCGGTGCACCTGCCGCGCGCCGACATGCTCGCGCGCTTCGGCCCCACGCTGCAGGGCGGCGTGTGCGTGCGGCGCGGCGACGCACTGGGCTTTGCGATGCGCGCCATCCTCGCGCGCATGCTCGACAGCGGGCAGTCCGACGACGACCACCTCGTGGAAGCCTTTCTCGGCGTGTTCGGTTCGGTGCTGGTCGAGCGCGCGCGGCAGGCGCCCGCGCTGCTGTCGCGCAATGCCGGAGAGGGCGTGCTGCGCCGCGCGATGGACCACGTGGCGCTGCAGTTCCACGATCCGGCCTTCCACGCGGGCGAGCTGGCGCGGCACCTGGGCGTGTCGCCGCGGCTGCTGCAGCGGGCCTTCGAGGCGCTGGGTGTTTCGCCGAGCCGCCACATCCTCGACACGCGGCTGGCGGCGGCGCGTGCCGCGCTCGATGCCGCAGCACGCCGCGGCGGGCCCGCGCCGGCCATCGCGGAGGTTGCCTACGACTGCGGCTTCAACGACCTGTCGTTCTTCTACCGCGAGTTCCGCAAACGCTACGGCGTGCCGCCGGGACGCCTCGCGCTCGGTCCGCTGACGCATTGATCGATTGACTGACGCCTGAGTCCATTCACTGACGTCTGGCTCCAAGACGCCGGCCTCTGCTTTTCCTACATTGACCTGCGCGCCCGCCCTGCGGCGGCGCGTTCCAGCGTCAACCTACAAGGACAAAGCAATGCAAGAGACAAGAATGACGATCGGCGGTCGCGCAGTGCCAGGCACGGCTTCCTTCGAAGTGCGCAACCCCGCCAATGGCCAGGTGATCGGCACCGCGCCGAACGGTTCGCGCGACGACCTCGCCGCCGCCGTGGCCGCCGCGCAAAAAGCCTTCACGAGCTGGTCGCGCCAATCCGACGACGAACTGGCCGCGGCCTGCCGCGCCGTGAGCGAGAAGATCGGCGCGCACGCCGAGGAGTTGGCGCGCCTGCTCACGCTGGAGCAGGGCAAGCCGCTCAACGGCCTGGGTTCGCGCTGGGAGCTGGGCGGCGCCGCGGCCTGGGCCGGCGCCACCGCGGCGCTGTCGCTGCCGCCGCGTGTGCTGCAGGACAACGCGCAGGGCCACGTCCAGATCTTCCGCAAGCCCGTGGGCGTGGTCGGCTCGATCACGCCGTGGAACTTCCCCGTGCTGATTGCCGTCTGGCACGTGCTGCCGGCGCTGCGCACGGGCAACACGGTCGTCATCAAGCCCTCGCCGTACACGCCGCTGGCCACGCTGCGCTTCGTGGAGCTGCTCAACGAGGTGCTGCCCGAAGGCGTGGTCAACAGCGTGAGCTGCGACGACCGCACCTCCAACCTCGGCGCCGACATGGCGAGCGACCCGGTCATCCGCAAGATCGTGTTCACCGGCTCCTGCGCCACCGGCAAGAAGGTGATGCAGTCGGCCGCCAGCACGATGAAGCGGCTCACGCTCGAACTCGGCGGCAACGACGCCGGCATCGTGCTGCCCGACGCCGACCCCAAGGCCATCGCCGAAGGCCTGTTCTGGGGCGCGTTCCTCAACAACGGCCAGACCTGCGCGGCCATGAAGCGGCTGTACGTGCACGCCAGCATCCACGACGACGTGTGCGAGCACCTCGCGGCCTTTGCCAAGCAGGTGCCGATGGGCGACGGCATGGACGAGAAGAACGTGCTCGGCCCGGTGCAGAACCGCATGCAGTTCGACAAGGTCGCGCGGCTCGTGGCCGACGCGAAGACCAAGGGCCAGCTGCTCACCGGCGGCGAGCCCGGCGAGGGCTTGTTCTTCCCCGCGACGATCGTTGCAGGCCTGAAGAACGGCGATGCGCTGGTCGACGAAGAACAGTTCGGTCCCGCGCTGCCCATCATCCGCTACACCGATGTCGAAGACGCCATCCGTGCCGCCAACGACAGCGAGAACGGCCTCGGCGGTTCCGTGTGGTCGAAGGACATCGAACACGCCAAGCGCATCGCGTCACGCCTGGAGTGCGGCTCGGTGTGGATCAACAAGCACGGCGCCATCCAGCCCAACGCGCCCTTCGGCGGCGTGAAGGCCTCGGGGCTCGGCGTGGAGTTCGCGGAAGAAGGGCTGAAGGAGTACACCGACGCGCAGGTGATCTTCTCCTGAGGAAAGTCCAGAGCGTGGCACCCGCCACGCTCTGGTTAGTTGCGCAGCGCGGCGGTCAATGCGCCGAGCAGCGCATCGGTCTCGACCAGGCTCGGCGGATGGATCGGCGCTGGCCACGTGCTGTGGATCGCGACCACGAGCCGTTCCTTGGGGTGGATGTAGATCTGCTGGCCGAAGATGCCGAGCGCGGCGAACAGGCCGCCGTCGAGCTCTGGCAGCGCCTTCGCGCCGGTCGGGAAGGTCCACCACTGGTAGCCGTACCCCATCGGTTCGAAGCCCGCGAGCGTGCCGGGCGCGAGGTGGCTGGCCGCGTCGACGCGCGTGGCGTCGGCCATCCAGCCGTCGGGCAGCACCTGCTGGCCGCCGGCCACGCCGCCGCCGAGCACGAACAGGCCGAAGCGCCCGAAGTCGCGCAGCGTCGCGTTCACGCCGCTGCCGGTGAACTCCTGGCCATCGACCGCATCGAGCTGCCAGTAGGCGTCGGCCTCCATGCCGAAGGGCGCCCAGATCTTTTGCGAGAGGTAGTCGCTGATCGGCCGGCGGATCGCGCTGGCTAAAATCTCGCCGACGAGGCAGGTCTCGCCGGTGCTGTAGTTGAAGCGCGTGCCCGCCGGCGCCACGCGCGGGCGCTGCGCCATGAACGTCAGCACCGCGCCCGTTTCGCGCGTGAGCTGCACGCGCATCAGCTGGCGCCGGTCGGAGTCGGCGTCGAGGTAGTCCTCGTTCCAGGCCACGCCCGAGCTCATTTGCAGCACCTGCTTCACCGTGACTTCGTCATACGCCGAGCCGCGCAGCGCGGGCAGGTAGCGCACGACCGGGTCGTCGAGGCTGGCGATGTGGCCGTCTTTCACAGCCGCGCCGACCAGCGTGGAGGTCAGCGATTTCGCGACCGAGAACGACAGCCACTTCGTCGCCGCGTCGTTGCCCATGGCGTAGCGCTCGAGCACGACGTCGCCGTCCTTGAGCACCAGCAGCCCGGCCGTGTGGTTGCGCGCCATGAAGCCGTCGATGCCGAAGCGCTGCGCATCGATCGGCGTGCCTTCGGGCAGCGGATGCACGTGCGTGCCGCGCCGGATCGCGCGCGTCGCGTAGAGCCGGTCCATGTGGCGGTAGGTCGGCGCCTGCAGCGCGGGCGGCAGCGTCATCAGGTCTTCGTAGCGGCCGATGGCCGCGTCGTTCGCGGCGCTCATTTCGCAGCCGGCCGGTTCAGCCCCAGCGTCGGCGTCTCGTCGAAAAAGTTCCAGGGCTTGAGCAGCGCATGCACCCACTCGGTCGGCATGATCGGCCACTCCTCGGCGCGCGCGACGTGCGTGGTGCCGGTGGTGAGCCACACCACGTTGTCGGTGTTCACGATCTCCTGGTTGTCGGCCGTGAACTGGCCCAGGCCGGTGTCCTTGTTGGAGCGGTTCGGGTACTTGCCTTCGGGGAACAGCTCTTCGGGGTCGTAGCGCGTCACCCAGAGCTGGCGGTCCATGAAGCTCAGGCGGTGGTTGATCCACTCGTCCTTCGCGAAGTTCGCGCCCTTGGCAATCGGGTGCGTGCCGCCCGCGTACGGCACGAGCTGGTACGACACCGGGTTGCCGACCTTGTTGTTCTTCGCCGGGTTGCTCAGCAGGCGGATGGTCGAGGGGTCGAACTTCTGCGCCGCCTGCTGCTCGGTGCGCACCGTGCGCTGCACCGTCTGCATGGTGCTGGTGCGCGGGCCGCCGCGCGTGTTGGGCAGCACCACGGGGTCGACCTCGGTGAGCGTGTTCTGCTCGCCGTCCACATCGAGGTCGAGGCGGAAGTTGTAGATGTGCTGGTGCGTGGTGCCGACGATGTGGTGGTCCAGCAGCGTGCCGTAGCGCGTGTCTTCGGCGGCCGTGGGGTCCTGCATGGTGCGCGCCTTCACGCCCTTCACGGCCTCGATGCCGGTGGCGCCCGCGTGGATGCCGATGGTGCCGTTCTCGGCGAACACCCAGTCGAACAGGTAGTCGTAGTTGCCCACCGTGCTGATCCAGCGCACCACCAGCTCGCGCCGCTCGGTGCTGATGTTGGGCTTGCCCATCTCCTGGTGCTTGAACTCGGGATCGGCATAGCGCTCGAAGACCGCGATGGCGCGCGGCACCTTGGTGGGGGCGCCGGTGTAGTCGGCCAGCGTGGCGTCCAGCAGCACGGCGTTCTGCGGCGCGTCCTTGTTCGGTTCGATGGGCGAGGTGAGCGTGCCCATGCCGTACTCGCCCGAGTCGAGGTAGGCCTTGAAGTACCAGCCGGTGTCGGGGTCGCCGTAGGGCACGATCATGCCGCCCAGCGAGCCTTCGTACATCACCTTGCGCTTCGTGCCCTTGTCGTTGTACGTGACGGTGGACAGCACCAGGCCCACGCGCGAGTCGAGCCGCACGTGGAAGTCCCAGTTGCGCCAGTGCATCGTGTGGCCGGTGATCGTGTAGTTCTTGCCCTCGGGCTCGGTGATCTCCAGCGGCTTGGGCGCGGGCGTGGCCGCGCGGTCGCGCCCGTCGTAGGGCGTGGGCTTGAGCGGCACGGGCACCAGGCCGCCGTCCTCGATCTTGATGACCTTCTTCTGCTCCAGGTCGACCACCGCCACCAGGCCCTCGATGGGGTGCGCCCAGTAGTTGCCGTCGCCCACGTCCAGGTAGCTCACCACCTTCAGCAGGCGGTCTTCCTGGCGCAGCGAATCCTTGCCGCCGAAGTAGCCCACGGTGAGCGGCGTGGCGACCACCTTCTTCACGTCGGCGATGCCGCGCGTGGCGAGCGCCTTGGCGTAGTCGGCGCTGGCCTCGATGGCGGTCTGCACGGTGGCGAAGTCGTCCAGCAGCACCATGCCGTGCGCGCCCTCGATGGGCTTCCACGCGGTGAGCGTGCGCGCCGCCAGATCGACCGAGCCCTCGATGACCTTCTTGCCGTCGAGCGCCACGAAGGCCGCCTGGCGTGGCGCGCGCACGGGCTGGCCGGTGAGCGCGAAGTTCCAGACCTCGTCCTTGGGCGGGCGCTTCACGCTGATCTCGGTGAAGCGCAGGCCGGCCTTGTAGCGCCCGGAGGCCTTCAACACCTCGAGCGCGGTCTTGATCTCGGCCTCGGTGAGCGGGTTCAGCGGGTTGGGCACGCGCTCGACCACGAAGGTGGTGTCCAGGCTGGACTGGAACACCTGGTTCACGAAGTCGTGCGGCACGTAGGCCGCGCCCTTGCGCAGGGTCACGGGCACGTCGAGTTGCATCGGCTGGCCGTTGACCAGCGCCGTCTTCGAGCCGGGTTTCAGGCGCACCAGCGTGCCGTTGCGCGCCACGGTGAACACGTTGGCAAAGCTGTCCCAGCGCAGCGTGCCGCCGAAGTCTTCCACCGTTTTTTTCAGCGGCACCATGTGGGCCGCGCCGCCGTGGGCCCGGGCCGGCTCAGTGCTCAGGGTGCCGAGGGCGAGCGCCAACGCGGTGGCCAGGGCGGTGCCCAGGAGACGCCGCGCGGCCCCGCGGACCGGCGTTCGGTGGAAACTGCTGCGCATGGCTGCATCCTTCTTCGCGTGTTGTGGTGGACAACCGCGAAGTTAAGAGCGCCGCCGACGCAGGCGTTATCAAGATTTGGCAAACCATCGCGCGCGCGTGGCCGATGGCAGTTCGCCGAACAGGCGCGCGTAGTCGATGGCAAAGCGCGACAGGTGCCAAAAGCCCCAGCGCGCGGCGATGTCGCCGATGGTGTCGTCACGGCAGGCCTGCATTTCGCAGCGCACGCGGTTCAGGCGCATCACGCGCAGGTAGGTGACGGGGCTCAGGTGCAGCACGTCCTCGAAGGCGTACTGCAGCGAGCGGCGCGACACGCCCGTGGCCGCGCACAGGTCGGGCACGCTGATGGGCTCGTCGGCGTGCGCCTGCATGTACTCGCGCGCCTTCGCCACGATGTGGCGGCGCGCCGCCGAACTGGCGGGCAGCCGGGCCTCGAAGGCCTCCGAGCCCATGCACTGCAGCACCGCGTCGGCCAGCGACAGCGACAGCATGTGGCGCGCGGCCGGCTGCTCCAGCTGCGCGAGGTTGTCGCGCGCCAGCGACAGGGCGGCGCCCAGCAAGCGGGTGAAGGCGGTTTCGTCGAAACCGGGGTGCTGCACCGGCGCGGGCACCGGCATGCGCAGCGCGAAGTCGGGGCCGAACAGCGTGGCGGCCAGGTCGGCCAGCGGCTCGGTGTCGACGCACACGGCCATCAGGTCCATGCCGGCACCGGCCAGCAGCTCGAACTCGCGCTGCGGCGACAGCGCAATCAGCCGCCGCCCGTCGAGGTCATGGCCGCAGTACCAGCTGCCCGGGGCGGTCACGTCGATCACGGCCAGGCACAGGGCGCCCGGGCGGCCGTGGCCGTGCTGCAGCACCGTCTGGTTGGCGTGTTCATGGAACACCTGCACGAAATCCAGGTGCAGGTCTTCGGACAGCCCCTCGAAGCGGCCGTTCGACAGCTGCTCGTAGTGCTGCTTCCAGCTGCCCACGCCCGAGGCTTGGGCCTGGGCTTCGGCGGTGAGTTGTCGGCTGAAATGAAGAAGCTCGGTCATGGTGCGCGCTGGCGCAGTTGCCATCGCCCAGCCGATGAGCAGAAACCGTGCCTGTCAGCGCGCAGTGTGTGGGAAGCGCCGCCGGCCGACCACGTTGCTTACCCTTGGTCAGGCCGGCTCAGGCCCGCTCAAGTGTTCACTCGAGCGTCAGGCCGATGTCCTTCACCAGCGCGCCCCAGTCCCGCAGGTCGTTCCGGATGGTGGTGGCGAACTGGTCGGGCGTGTTCTGCGGCAGGTCGTTGAAGTTCAGCTCGTACATGCGGCGCACCACCGCGGGGTCGCGCAGCACCTGGTTCACGGCCTCGTTGAGCTTCTTCACGATCGCCGGCGGCGTCTTGGCCGGCGCCATCAGGCCGTACCAGGCGTAGGTGGTGAAGGGGTAGCCGCTCTCGGTCATGGTCGGCACGTCGGGCAGCATCGGGATGCGTGAGGGGCCGCTGTTGGCCAGCGCCCGGATGCGGCCGGCGCGCACGATCTCCACGGTCGAGGAGATGTCGGCGAACGCCGCATCCACCTGGCCGCCCACGAGGTCCTGCACGCAGGGGCCGCTGCCCTTGTAGGGCACATGCGTCATCACGAGGCCGGCCTGCTTCTTGAGGCTTTCCATCGCCAGGTGGCCGCCCGAGCCGTTGCCCCACGAGCAGTAGCTGAGCTTGTCGGGCCGCGCCTTGGCGTAGGCGACGAACTCCTGGATCGTCTTCACCGGCAGGTCCTTGCGCACCAGCAGCAGGTTGCCGCCGCGCCCGACCTGCGCGATCGGCACGAAGTCTTTCAGCGGGTCGTAGGGCAGCTTCTTGTAGAGGCTGGGGTTCACCACCATCGTCGCGGCGTAGGTGAACAGCAGCCGGTAGCCGTCGGGCGTGGAACGCGCGACCACCTCGCTGCCGAGGATGCCGTTGGCGCCCGGGCGGTTGTCGACCACGAAGGGCTGCTTCAGGATCTTGCCCAGGCCGTCGCCGATGATCCGCGCCATGGTGTCGGTGCCGCCGGCCGGTGCGGTGGGCACCACCAGCGTCACGGGCTTGTCGGGGTAGTTGCTGTCGGCTTGTGCATGGCTGGCAACGGCCAGAGCAGCCAGGGAACAGGCGACCAGCGTGCGCAGGCCGAAGCGAAAGTGTTGTTGTGTGGTTGTCATGGTCCGTGTCTCCGATGGAAAGGCTTCAGCGGATGCCGAAGCGCGCCTGCGTGCCTTGTTCGATCATGTCCGCGCCCACGCGGTACAGGTTGCGCGAGACGTAACTGGGCACTTCGCGCGCACGCTCGCGCAGCCATTCGGCCTTGAGCGAACGCGCCTCGGCGATCTCCAGCGCGTCGCCCTCGGCGGTGGCGAGCAGGTCGATCACATGCAGCGCGAGCTGCCACTGCTTGGCTGCGGCCAGCTTGCGTGCCTGGTCGATCACGCCGCGCTTGTCGGTGATGGCGTCGGCCACCGCGCGGCCGATGGCCTCGGGCGCCGCCGGGTGCAGCGAGGTCGGGTTGCGGTCCCACCAGCCGTTCTCCGAGCGGTAGATGTCGCGCACGATGTAGCCGGGGTCGCCGTAGGTGGGCTTCATCCAGTCGACCGCGAACAGCTCGTCGGGAAAGCGGATGCGCGCCAGGATGTCGCGCTCGTTGAGCCCTTCGTTCATGAGCCGCACCACCTCGGCGCGCAGCCAGCGCAGCGCACGGGCCGTGTGCCCGAGCACGCGCTGCACCTGGTCTTCGCCTTCGAGCGTGGCGCCGAATTCGCGCACTGCCTTGCGCGGCTTCAATGCCGCCAGCGCCTCCAGCGTGTCGGCCCAGCGCACCGTGTCGCGCATGGTGCGAAAGGGCGTGCCGATGTTGGGAATCGAATCGATCAGCGCCGCGCCGCCGTACAGCACGCGCTGCGCCGGGCTCCACAGCGCGATCGCGTCGTCGGTTTCCGAAGGCGCCCAGCGCAGCTCGATGCGACGCTCGCCGCTGCCGATCTGCAGCACGTCGTCGAAGGTCTCGGTGGGCGGGTGCGTCACCAGCCGGTGGTCGAAGAAGCCCGGGGGGCGGTTGAACTGGATCTCGGCCATGCGGTGCTGCAGGGCCAGTGTTTCGCCGTAGCGCGCCAGGCGGCGCGGCACGTGGCGGTGCGCAATGATCCGCGGCGGTGCATCGCCGCGCGCGGCGGCATGGGCCAGCCACATCGGCACGCCGGCGTTGTAGCCGATGTGGCCGTGGCTGAAGCACAGCGCATGCACCGGCGCGTCGCTGAGCTGGCGCAGCGCATCGATCATGCCCTGCGTCACCGAGCCGCCCGGGCCGGCGTCGATCACGACCAGGCCCGCGTCGGTCTCGGCCACGAACGACTGCCCCTGTCCGCGCAGGATGTGCAGGCCCGGCGCGACGGTCTCGGTGCCGGAGCCGACGATGAGGAAGGGCTTTTCTTCTTCTTCTTCTTCTGCTGCTGCTTTGGGTTTTTCAACGGTGGTGGTCATGCGGAATCCTTGGTGACGGTGAGGGGCGGCAGCAGGTAGCGGCCGTCGAGCAGTTCGGCGCGCGGCACGTAGGCGCGCAGGCAGAGGTAGAAGCTGCCTTCGGGCGCCGGCAGCCAGTTGGCGAGTGCGGCGTCGCCTTCGGGACGCGCGTGCTGGATGTGCAGCGTGAGCCCGCCGTCCGCATCGCGCCGCAGGCCCGGCGTGCGGTCGCCGATGGCGTAGCGGTCGATCGGGTTGTCGACCAGCATGTAGTCGCGCGTGTCGTACATCGTGAGCGACCAGAAGGCGTCGACCGGCGGCAGCGCGTCGGGCGCGAAGCGCAGTGTGTAGCGGCGCTGGCCGGTGAGCGGCTCGCCTGCGGCGTCGTGCCAGGCCATGGGGTAGGTGGCCTCGCGGCTTTCGAGCATGCCGATGTACTTGAGCGCGACCAGCGCGCGCGCCAGGTGGTCGTCGCCGAAGGAACCTTCCACCAGCGGCATCTGCACCCAGCCCGAGGCCGTGGTGCGGCCCGACTGCGCCTCGCGCAGCCGCGGCAGCACGGTGTCGAGCGCGGCCTGCAGCGCGGCGCGCTGGCCTTCGTCGAGCGCGCCTGCGCCGGCGCCGATTCCGAGCGCGGCATAACGCGCGAGCCGCGCCGCATCGCCGGCCGGCGGCGCGTTGTCGCGCAGCGCCGCGTTCACCTGCGCGGCGAAGTGATCGGCGGTGAGCGGTGCCTTCGGATCGCAGGCCGGATCGAAGGCGCGCGGCGCCGAGGCGCGGCCGGCCTGCCAGTCGGCCAGCGTGCGCACGAGAAAGCCGTCCTGCAGCGCGTTGACGGCGGGCACGTCCTGCGGGCCGTCGACCAGCAGGCGCCCGATGATCCACAGCCAGCGCGTGGGCGCCTCGATGCGCGCGCCCGGTGCGTCGAAGGCGGCGGGCAGCGTGCCGCGCCATCCCGGCGGCGTGACCACGAAGGAGCGCGCCGCCGTGCCCGTGAGGCGCTGCCCGAGGTGGGCAAAGGGGTTGGTGAAGAAGTCGAGCAGGCCCAGCACGTAGTAGCGGCCGGCGGTGTCGGGCACGTCGATCACGAGCGGGCCGTCGCCCAGGTCGAGCCAGGCGTTGGTGTAGAGCGTGTCGTTGTTCGGCGTGACGACGCGGCTCTTGCCCGCGCGCAGCAGCTGGCGCGCATGCGTGAACACGTTGCACCAGCGCTGCGGTCGCGGCGCCTCGCCGGCGGCATCGGTGCGCTGCGGCGAGGTGGCCGCGCGCATGCGGCACATCTCGTAGAGCGGGTAGGCGTAGACCACGGCCTCTTCGGCCACGGCTTGAAGGGTGTCGGTGTGCGGCTGCATCGTGCTCAGCCCTGCTGTGCCTGCAAGGCCGGGATGCGCCAGCTCTGCACGCCTTCGCGCGGGTAGTACATGCGCAGGATCAGGTAGAAGCGCCCGGCCGGCGCGGGCAGCCAGTTGGCGGCATCGGCGGGGCGCGCGTGGCTCACCACCAGCTCGAGGCTGCCGTCGGCGGCGCGCTTCAGGCCGGGCGTGCGGTCGCCGATGGCGTGGCGGCGGATCTCGTTGGGGTAGAGGAAGCGGTCGGTGTCGTACAGCGTGACGGACCAGAAGGCGTCCGCGGGCGGCAGGTCGCCGGCCTCGAAGCGCATCGCATAGCGGTGCAGGCCGTCCAGCGGCTCCTGCTTCGCGTCGTGGTGCGCGGCGGCGTACACCGCCTCGCTGGTGGCCAGCGCGCCCAGGCCCAGGTAGGCGGTGCGCGCGCGGCCGAGGAACTCGTTGCCGTAGCGGCCGGTGGCCGGCGTCATCGACCAGGGCTTGGGCCGGCGGTTGCGGCCCACCGCGCCGACCAGCTGCACGCCCTCGGCGAAGCCTTCGATGAGGCCTTCGCGCAGCGGTGCTTCGAGCGCGTCCCACGAGAACGCGGCGTTCGCCAGCAGCCCGCCCTGGCCGAACCACGCGACGAGGCCGCGGTCTTCCACGCGGCCCGGCGCCTCGGCCAGCGCATGACAGACGTTGGTGAAGAAGCGCGGCGCCACTTCTGCGGCCGACTCGCCGTGCTCGAAGGCGGCGGCCATGGCGTCTTCGTGCGGGCCGGCCCACTGCGCGATGGCAGCCGGGCGGCCCTGCAGCACGGTGCCGGGTGCGGGCGCGAGCAGGATCTCCGACTGCAGCGCGCGCGCTGCCGGCCAGTCGCTTTCATCACCCACGAGGATGCGGCCGATGAGCCAGACCAGGTTGGTCGGGCAGCGCACCACGCGGTGGGCGGCGAGCGATTCGGGCACGGTGCCGCCGGGGCCCACGAGCACCACGGTTTCGCCTTCGGGGTTGCAGTTGCGCGGGCCCAGGTTCTCGAAGTTCTCGGTGTAGGCGTCGTACAGCGGCAGCACGAAGTAGCGCCCCGGATGGCGCGACGCCGCCGGCACCGTGAGCAGCATCGGCCCGTCGGCCAGGTGCAGCCAGGCCATGGTGTAGAGCAGGTCGTTGGCGGGCGTGACCACGTCGCGGTCCTGGTCGGTGGACGGGCGCGGCGCGTGGTGCAGCGTGTTCATCGGCGCGCGCACGTCGGAGCCGGCCGAGGCGCCGCTGCGGCGTTCGGCGCGCGGCGCAGTCTGCATGGCGCAGGTGCGGTAGGTCTCGGTGAGCGGATAGCCGTAGACGAAGGCGGCCAGGCCGATGGAGCGGGCGAGCGCCTTGCGGGCGACGGCGATGTCGGGAGCGGAGACGGGAGCGTTCATGAGAAAGACCTCGGAGCTGGGGTTCGGAAAAGAGGGTGTGCAGAGACGGTTCAATCGAGCTTCACGCCCGTGGCCTGCGTGAGCTTCAGCGTCACGGGCAGGAAGGCCTTGTAGGCCGCGGTGGCTTCGGGCGGCAGGTTGCCCACGGGCTCGGCGCCGAGCTCCTCGATGCGCCGGCTCACCTCGGGCTGGCGCACCACCGCGCTGACCTCGCGGCCCAGGCGCTCGATGACGGCATCGGGCGTCTTGGCCGGCGCCATCAGCGAGGTCGGGCCGGTCATCGCGTAGACCTCGTCGGCGTAGCCCTGCTCGGCGAAGGTCGGCACGTCGGGCAGCGCGCGGGCGCGCCGGGTGCCGGCCACGGCCAGCGGGCGCAGCTTGCCGGCCTTGATGTACGGCTGCAGCGTGGTGATGGAGCCCACGGTCATCTGGATCACGCCGCCGATCAGGTCGATCGCCATCGGGCTCTCGCCCTTGTAGGGCACATGCATCGTCTGCAGGCCGTAGGCCTTGTCCATGTAGACCTGCACCTGGTGCGGCTGCGTGCCCGGGCCCCACGAGCCCATCGAATATTTGCCGGGCGTGGCCTTCACGGTGGCGACGAGGCTCTTGAAGTCGGTGGCCTGAACGGAGGGGTGCACCGCCAGCACGGTGCGCGTGGTGGCAATGTCCGACACCATGCGCAAGTCGGTGCGCGGGTCGTAGGGCAGCTTGCTGTAGAGCACCAGGTTTGCGGTGACGGGCCCCGGCACCGTGAGCAGCAGCGTGTAGCCGTCGGGCGGGCTCTTGGCGACGTAGTCGGTGCCGATGATCCCGCCCGCGCCGCTGCGGTTCTCGACCACCACCGGCTGGCCGAGCCGCTTCGACAGGCCTTCGGCCACGAGCCGCGCGAGGATGTCGGTCGAGCCGCCCGCCTGGTACTGCACGATGATGCGCACGGGCTTGGAGGGGAAGGGCGCCTCCGTGGCGGCCGCCGCCGCGCCTGCCGCGAGGGCCAGCGCCGCGCTCAGGCCGAGTGCGCGCGAAAGGCCGTTCTTCGATGTCGTCGTCATGCGATGTCTCCGGTGGTTGTTGTGGTGGTTCGTCAGGGCGCGCGGCCGACGACCAGCGCGTCGACCGCCACGCAGCCGCCCTCGGCCTGCGGGCGTGCGATCAGCGGGTTGATCTCGGCGCTGTCGAGCGAGTCGCCCGCGCGCTGTGCAAAGTCGGCGAGCGCGCACAGCGCGTCGGCGATCGAATCGAGGTCCGCCGGTGGCCGGCCGCGCGCGCCGTTCAGGATCGCGAAGGCGCGCAGCTCGCGCACCATCGCCAGTGCGTCGTCGCGCGTGATCGGCAATGCGCGCAGCGACACGTCGCGCAGCGTCTCGACGTGGATGCCGCCCAGGCCGAACATCAGCACCGGCCCGAACACCGGGTCGCGGTGCACGCCGGCAATGCACTCGACGCCGCCGGTCAGCATGCGTGCCACCAGCGCGCCGTCGAGCTGCGCCTCGGGCCGTGCCGTGAGCGCGTGGTCGCGCGTGCGCTCGAAGGCTGCGCGCGCCTGCGCCGCACCGCGCAGCCCGAGCGCCACGCCGCCGACGTCCGACTTGTGCGGGATGTCGGCGCTGACGATCTTCACCACCACCGCCTCGCCGAGTGCCTCGGCGGCGGCCGCAGCCTCGTCGGCGCTGCGCACTACGCGGTGCGCGACCACGGGCACGCCGGCGTCGGCGAGCAGCGCGAGGGCGTCGGGCTCGGACATCGTGCCGGGGGCGAGCGTCAACGACGGCGCGATGGATGCGGGCGCCGCAGCCACCGCCGCCGCAGGCTTCAGCCCCGCGAGCGCAGCGATTGTGCGGATGCCGTCCGACGGATCGGCGAACACCAGGCAGCGCATCGCCTCGAGCTCGGCGCGGCGCTCCGGCGAGAGCAGCGTGCTCACCGCCAGCAGCGTGTCGGGATAAGCCTCGCGCAGCGAGGTCACCAGCGAGCGCAGCACCGGCCAGAACGCGTCCGACGCACCGGCGGCGGCGAGAAAGCCCATCCACGAGGCGAAGCCGCGGTCGTCCAGCATCACGCGCGCCGTGCGCTCGATGAGCGTCATGTCGTTGGTCACCTGCCCCGTGATGTCGACCGGGTTGCGCGGCGCCGCGAAGGGCACCCAGCTGCGCAGCGTGTCCTGCGCGGCATCGCTCAGCGGCTGGGCATCGAGGCCTTGCGCCGAAGCCTCGTCGGCCATCAGCGCGCCGACGCCGCCCGAGAGCGTGAACAGGCCGATCGAGCGGTCGCGCGGGCGGCCCGCCACGGCCGCGCTGTGGGCCAGGTCGAAGAACTCCGTGAGGTTGCGCGCGCGCAGCACGCCGTACTGGCGGAACACGGCGTCGTACACCGCGTCGTCGCCCGCCAGCGCGGCGGTGTGCGAGGCCGCGGCTTCGGCACCCAGCGCGGTGCGCCCGACCTTGACCATCACCACCGGCTTGCCGTTGGCCTGTGCCAGGGCCAGCGCCGCACGCAGGCGGGGGCCGTCGCGGCAGCCTTCCATGTAGGCCATGATCACGTCGGTGTCGGGGTCCTGTGCGAGCCAGGCCAGGCAGTCGGCGACCTGCACGTCGGCCTCGTTGCCGGTGGTGGCCCACAGCGACAGGCCGACGCCGCGCGCCCGCGCCATCGCGTACGCATAGGCGCCGAACGCGCCCGACTGGCTCACCAGCCCGATGCGCCCCGGCATCACGCGGCCCACGCCGGGCGCCGGCGAGAAGGTCGCGTACACATGGCGCGCCACGTTCATGAAGCCCAGGCAGTTGGGACCGACCAGCCGCACGCCCGCGGCACGCGCCTTGTCGCCGAGCCGCGCCTGCGCTGCTGCGCCCTCGGCGCCCACTTCCGCGAAGCCCGAAGAGAACAGCACCACGCCCTTCACGCCTGCCGCGATGGCGTCGTCGAGCGCACCGTCGACCAGTGCCGACGGCACCGCGAGGATCGCCAGGTCCACCGGCTGGCCGATGGCGCGCAGGCTGGGAAAGGCTGGCAGCTCCTGGATGCGGTCGGCGTTCGGGTTGACCGGGTAGAGCGCGCCCTCGAAGCCGAAGCGGCGTTGGTAGTCGACGGGGATGCCGCCGATCTTCTGCGCGTTGGACGAGGCGCCGACCACCGCGATGGAACGCGGCGCGAACAGGGCCGACAGGGATTCGGTTTGCGAAGAGAAAAAGTCCATGGGCATTGCAGATGTCAGAAGTTGTGGCGGATGCCGGTGGCGAGCACGCGCACGTCGTTGCCGCTGTTGGCGATCACCGGGATGGTCCCGAGCGAGGCCGAGGCGCCGTGGCGGTTCAGCAGGCGCAGCCAGCGCGCGTAGACCACGGTGCGCTTGCTCAGGTAGTAGTCGTAGCCCAGCGTCCACGCCAGCTGCGAGCGTTCGCTCTCGGCCACCTTGCGCTGCGTGGCGCCGAAGATCAGGTTCGAGGCCGGCGTCACGTTGTAGGTGGCGCCCAGGTTCACGAGCTTCGCGGTCGGCACGTTCGGCAGGCTCGACGCGTTGCGCACGTAGCTGGCGTACAGCTGCAGGCCGATCGACGGCAGCTCGTACGACCCGGTCAGCGCCTGGTAGGTCGTGGTGGCGGGCGAGGCCACGGGCGCCGCGGCCGAGCCAGAGCGCGCGCGCTGGAAGGCATAGGCGATGTAGTACGGCTTGCGCGCCCAGCCGACGTTGCCGCCGTAGACGTTGCCGCTCTGGTGGCTCGGCGCGCTCGATTCGCCAGGTGCGTAAGCCAGGTCGGCAAAGAACTCCATGCTCGCTGGCGTGCGGTAGCGAACCATGTTGCTGGCGCGCGCCGCAAAGGGCGTGAGGCCCGTCTGCGCATCGGTGGCGGCCACGAGGTTGATCGGCGAGAACACCGAGTTCAGGCCGTAGGGGTCGGCCTTGAACAGCGCATAGAACATCGGCGTGTACATGCGGCCCGCGTCGATCTGCCCCCACGGTGCCGAGAAGCCGACGAAGGACTGCCGGCTGAACGACATCGCAGGGCCGGGCAGCGTGCCGTTGCCGGTGTCGGGCGCAAAGCCGCTCTCCAGCGTGAAGTGCGCGCCCATGCCGCCGCCGAGGTCTTCGGTGCCGCGAAAGCCCAGGCGCGAGGCGGTCTGGCCGCCGTCCTCGAGCCGCGTCGAGGAGGCCGGGCCCGACTTGGCGTGCGCCACGTACAGGTCGACCGTGCCGTAGACGGTGACGGTGCTTTGCGCGAACGCAAGGGTGGAGACCGCGAGCGCGAGGCCGGCGGTGGCTGTCTTCTTCATTGGGTGTTGTCTCCGGGTGCGGCGTGCCGCTTGTGTGCTTGTCGATGTCCGGGGCTTACGATAGAAATGAAGACCCGCCGAATCTGTCAACGCTTTGACAGATTCGTGAACATCAAGGCAGGGAGAACCCGCTGGCCCGATCGACTGTTTCCACCCCCAAAGACGCGCCAGACGCCGAGTCGTGCGCCGAGCTGCTCGACCGCGCGCTGCGCTGGAACGAGGTGTTCTCGCACTGGCCCGACGCGCTGCGCGCCGAACTCATGAAGTCGGCGCGCCTGGTGCGCTACCGCCGCCGCACGCAGGTCCTGGCGAGCGACCGCCGCAAGCGCGAGCTGCTGGCGGTGGTGTCAGGCTGTCTGGAAATCAGCAACATGAACCCGCAGGGGCGCAAGTACGTCAACGCGCTGCTCGGTCCGGGCCAGGTGGCGCCGCTGGTGCGCCTGCTGGCCGATGTGCCGCTGCCCTACGACTACCACGCGCACGAAGACTCGGTGATCGTCCACCTGCCCAGCGATGCCGTGATCGCGTTGCTCGACGCCGAGCCCGTGCTGTGGCGCGACGTGGCCAAGCTGGCCCTGCAGCGTCAGCGGCTGAGCGTGATGCTGCTGCAGAGCCAGATGCTGAACTCCGTGCGTGCGCGGGTGGCCGCCACGCTGATGAGCGTGATCCACTTCTACGGCATGCAGGTGAAGGCCGCCGCGAGCCTGCCCGTGCGCCTGTCGCAGCACGACCTCGCGGCGATGCTCGGTCTGTCGCGCCAGACCATCAACAAGGAGCTGGGCCGGCTGGTCGCCGAAGGCGTGATCGACATGAGCTACAAGCGCATCCGCATCGTGGACCCCGACAAGCTCACGCTCATCGCGACCGGCGCCGAGCCGCAATGAGCGGCGTTGCGTCAGCTCAGGGGTGGATCTTCTCGCCCTTGGCGAGCATCTCGACGAACTGCGCGATGCGTCGGGCGCGCGTCTCGGGCTTCTTCGCACCCTGCGTGCGGAACAGCACCGCATAGCGGTTGCGCGCATCGAGCGTGGCGAAGAAGGCCTTGGCGGTGCGGTTGGCATCGAGCGCGGCCTGCAGGTCGGGCGGCACGGTCGCCACGCTCGCGGCGTCGTAGGCCGCGTCCCAGCGGCCGTCGGCGCGGGCGCGCTCCACCTCGGCCAGGCCGCCGGGCTGCATGCGGCCCTCATCGATGAGCTTCAGTGCCTTGTCGCGGTTGATCTTCGACCAGATGCTGCGCGCGGTGCGCGGCGTGAAGCGCTGCAGAAAGAACTGCGCGTCCTGGCTCTTACGCTGGCCGTCGATCCAGCCGAAGCACAGCGCGATCTCCAGCGCTTCGGGGTGGTCGACGGAGGCGATGCCGCTGGCCTTCTTCGCGATGCGCAGCCAGACGCCGGCGTGCGTGGCGTGGTGCTTCTTGTACCAACGCAGCAGCGCGGCGGCGTCGGCGCATTCCAGCGGCGTGTCGTCGACGATGCGGTCGGTCTTGACCGCTGTCTTCTTCGCCGCCGGACTCACGGCACCCACCAGTAGCGCAGCGCGTGGAAGTAGATCGGCGCCGCGAAGATCACCGAGTCGAGCCGGTCGAGCATGCCGCCGTGGCCTTCGATCATGGAGCCCCAGTCTTTCACGCCGCGGTCGCGCTTGATGGCCGACATCACGAGCCCGCCGAAGAAGCCCAGCAGGCAGATCATGAAGGCCATGAGCGCGGCCTGCCACGGGTTGAAGGGCGTGGCCCAGTAGAGCGCGGCGCCCATGGCGGTGGCGCTGGCCACGCCGCCGATGAGGCCTTCCCAGGTCTTCGAGGGCGACAGTTCGGGCGCCACCTTGCGCTTGCCGAAGAGCTTGCCCCACACGTACTGCAGCACGTCGCTGCCCTGCACCACGATGACGAGGAAGGCGATCAGCAGCAGGTTGCGGCCCTCGAAGCCGGGAATCTGCAGCGTGAGCAGCGCGGGCACGTGGCTGATACAGAACACGCACACCATCAGGCCCCACTGGATCTTTGAGGTGCGCTCCAGGAAGCGCTGCGTGTCGCCGCCCACGGCCGCGAGGATGGGCAGCAGCAGGAAGGCGTAGACGGGGATGTAGATCGAGTACAGCCCGTACCAGTCGATCCAGATCAGGAAGTACTGGCCCGGCAGCGCGACGAAGAAGGCCAGCGCGATCGCGCCGTGGTCGCCGCGCCGCGTGTAGGCCAGGCTGATGAACTCGCGCAGCGCATAGAACGAGATCAGGTAGAACAGCACGATCACGCCGCCCTTGCCGAAGGCAAAGGCCAGGCCGATCACCGCCACCATCACCCACCACGCATTGACGCGCGAGTTGAGGTTGTCGATCACCGAGTGCGGCTGGCCGTGCGCCACACGCCACTTGAGCAACGCACCGATCGAAGAGGCGAGCACGAGCACGCCGAAGACGCCGCCAAAGAGCTTGAAGGTGGTCCAGGCGAAGGGAGACAGTTCGATCACGAGGCGGTCCCTCCGTTGGGTTCGATGCGGTCGTACTCGGGGCGCAGGTCGAGCATGGCGGTGCGGGCGCGGGCGAGAAAGGCGACCTTGTCTTCGCCTTCTTCGAGCTGGATCGGCGCGCCGAAGCGCACCGTGCAGGCCAGCGGAATCGGCACCAGCGTGCCCTTGGGCAGCACGCGCTTCAGGTTCTCGATCCACACCGGCACCAGCCGCACATTGGGGCAGGCGCGCGCCAGGTGGAAGAGGCCGCTCTTGAGCGGCAGCAGGATGTCGTCGCCCGTGTTGCGCGTGCCCTCGGGAAACATGATGAGCGAGTCGCCGCCTTCCAGCGCTTCCTTCATCTGGTCGACCGGATTGCCGCCCTGGCCCGAGCCGTCGCGGCGGATCATGAGCGCGTTGAACACGTCCTTGCCGATGAAGTTGCGCAGCTTCGAGGCTTCCCAGTAGTCCTGCCCGGCCACGGGCCGCGTGAGCGCGCGCAGGTCGGAGGGCAGCGTGGCCCACAGCAGCACGAAGTCGCCGTGGCTCGTGTGGTTGGCGAAGTACAGCGTCTGCTCGGCCTTGGGCGTGGTGCCCGACCAGATGGCGCGCACGCCGGTCAGCAGGCCGGCCGCGCCGATGATGAGCTGGCCCGCCACCACCGCGAGCCCGCGGCGCACGATGGCACCGGGCCGGGCGCTGTCGTCGCTGCTGCTGATGCTGTCGTTCTTGTTGGTGCCGTTGTCGTTGTTGTTCAAGCGAGTTCCTGTGTCATGAGGGCGAGGAGGAACAGCGCGTTCTGGCAGGCGATCACGATGGCGTGGCGCTGCATGAGTTGGCGGGTTCCCTGCACGCGGTCGGCGAGCGCGCGGGCGCTGGGGTGCGGCGGCGGGTCGCGCAGCCCGAGCACGGAGAGCGCGTTGTCCAGCGCACCCAAGGTGGCGATCTGTCCGTTGGCCAGGCCTTCGAACAGCGCCTGGTCCAGTCGCAGCCGGAAGGCGAAGTAGCGTTCGAGCACGCCCAGCACCATCACCGCGGCAAACGCCAGGATGGCGGTGTTCGACAGCGCGCGCAGCGTGAGCGCCAGCACCAGCGCCGCGATGCAGGTGAGCGCGAAGCCCCAGAGGGCGAGCGCGGCCGCTGCGCGCAACAGGCCGGCCAGGGAGGTGCAGGTGGCGCGTTCGTTGTCAGTCATGGCGCGAAGGTCCTCCAAGGGGGTCGAGTGCGGCACGCCAGGCGGCGCGCAGCACGATCTGCGGGCGTGCGCGGCGCACGGTGTCTTCGGCGCTCGCCAGGCCGTGGTCGCGGCCCAGCCAGGCGATCACGGCGGCGGCGCTGCGCGAGAAGCCCAGTGCGCAGCAGACCCAGACCGCTGAACCATCGACCGCCGCGGCGCGGCGTTGGCCTTCGATGATGGCTGCGGCGCGGCGCAGGCGCACGGGCGGCGGCACCACGAGGTCGAGCAGCGGCACGCAGCGCGCATGGGTGGGCGGCACGCCGGCCGGCAGTTGCAGTTCGGCGCACAGGCTCACGAGCCGCGGTTGGCCGGCCGCAAGCCATTCGGCGGGCGTGGGGCGCCGGCCCAGGCGCAGGCCCGGCACCACCTCGACCGAGGCGGGCAGCTTGCGCGTCCAGAGCCACACGTTGAAGGCCGCGCCCAGGCGGTAGGGCGCCAACAGCCAGCGCGCCGCCCAGCCCATGCGGCCGTGGCCGTCCATCTGGAAGCCGCGCGCGCCGAAGCCGAGGTAATTGAGCGCCACCAGCGCGAGCGCCGCCGCAGGCCACGCCAGCCACAGCGCCACGCCGCCCGTTGCCAGCCCTGCGCCCAGGCACAGCGCCGCGCCCACGGCATAGAAGCCCGCGAGCTTCAGCCGCTGCGGATCGCGCGCGAGGCGCCACGCGCGCAGCATCGACACCCGGCGCGCCATCGGCCACAGCCAGACGCAGAAGATGCCGAGCAGTGCGCCGGTCGGGATGTCGATGAAGTGGTGCTGCCAGGTCGTGAGCACCGAGGCGCAGATCGCGAAGGCCCACACATGCAGCACGAGCCGCGCCCACGGCGGCCGGATGAAGCGCCGGTACCAGTCCCACAGGATCACGGCCAGCGCGATGTGCAGCGAGGGTGCCTGGTTGTACGGCTGGTCGAAGCCGCGCAGCGCGTTGAACAGGAAAGCGGGCGCACCTTCCACCGGCGGCTGGCCGAAGCTGAAGTGCAGCGGCCAGAGGATGAAGCAGGTGCAGGCGATGAGCGTGGCGCTCACGAGCCGCAGTGCATGCCGGTCGAGCGTGTGGCGGTCGCGCGCCAGGAACAGCGACAGCGCGTAGAAGACGTTGATGGTCCAGTACGGAAAGATCGTCCAGGCCCAGAAGGGCACCTGCCGCTCCCAGTCGAAGGCCATCGACGGCACGCTGGCGCGCGTGGTGGCCCACCAGTTCGCGAAGCCGTACGTGGCGTAGAACAGCGGCCCCAGCAGCACCAGCCACGCGGCGGCGCGTTTCCACGGCCGGGGCGCCAGCCGGGCGGTCATTGCGCGACGCGCACTGCCAGCGACACCGTGAAGATCCCCCACTCATCCACGCGCTGGTCGATCTTGCGGAAGCCCGCCTCTTCGACCAGCTGGTCCATCTCGGCCTGCGTGCGCCGGCGCATCACCCAGGCTTCGCCCTGGCGGTGGCTGGTGAGGGCGCGGGCGATCATTTCGAGCTGCGGGTGCCAGGGCTGGCCGGTGTAGACCAGGTAGCCGCGGTCTTCCACCGCGTCGCCCACGCCCGCGAGCGAGCGGCGCACCATCTCGTTGTCGGGGAACAGCTCGTACAGCCCCGACACCACGGCCAGCGTGGGCCGCGGCGTCACGCTGGCAAGGCTCACGCGGTCGAAGGCGTCGGCCTGCACGAACTGGGCGACGTCTTCCAGGCCCTTCTCGGCGATCAGCGCCGTGCCGTCGCGCACGTTGATGTCGCTGTAGTCGCGCAGCAAAACCGAGCTGGCCTTGACCGGGCTGGCCAGCACCGCGTCGAGCACGTAGCGACCGTGGCCGGCCGCGATGTCCATGAGCCGCACCTCGCGGTGCATCTCGACCAGCCGTTCCATCGCGATGCGCAGCAGCTCTTCGACGTGGACCTTGCGCTGGCGGATGCCGCGCCAGCCGATGGAGTCGAGGTAGGTGCGGTCGACCGAGCGGCCCAGCGCGCCCTTGCCCTGCGGCTGGTTGCGGTAGACGTAGTCGAGCGTGCTGCCCGAGTCGAAGCCGGTGGCGTGGCCCAGCGCCACGCCGCTGGACAGCGCGCCGCCCACGCGCAGCCCGCCGCGCGTCATGGCCCAGTAGGCGCCGCGCGGCGACAGCGGCGACAGCGGCTCGGCCAGCGCACGCGATTCGTCGGCCGTGTGGCCGCTCAGGTGCGCCTCGCGCAGGTCGACCGGCACGGCCGGCTCGTCGAAGCGCTGCAGGATGAACTCGCGGATCGACGCCACCGCGGGCGCCCGGTCTTTCTCGCCCAGCGTGTCGTGGAAGAAGCCCGGCAGCACCGTCTTCGTCTTCACGGCGCTGCCCAGCCGGTCGAAGAACTGGTGCTGCGGCTTGTGGTGCACCACCCAGTCGGCGCCGGAGATGAGCAGCTGCACCGGCAGCGTGATCGCGTTGGCGTCGGCCACCACGCGGTCGGCCGCTTCGTACAGGCCCAGCAGGATGTTGACGGCAATGGGGCGCGAGATCAGCGGGTCGTTGGTGTAGCTCGCGATGCGCTCGGGGTCGTGCGTGAGGAACTTCGGCTTCACGTAGCTGTTCACGAAGAACAGCCCGCGCAGCTTGTGCATGAGCGCCAGCCCCGGCCGCGCGAACGGCACATAGAGCTTGACCTTGAAGGCCGGCGAGGCCAGCGTGAGGCCGCGCACCTTGGGCGCGTAGTCGTGCGCCCAGGTGGCGATCAGCACCGCGCCCACGCTCTGCGCCACCACGTGGATGTCGTGCTCGGGCACGCCGTGCGCGGCGGCGATGTGCTGCACGAAGGTCTGCACGTCGCGCACCGAGGTGCCGAAGCTGGGGCTGTAGCCGCGCTGGCCCGGCGAGCGGCCGTGGCCGCGCGCGTCCCAGGCGAAGAAGTCGAAGTCGGGCAGGTTCAGCTCATCGACCAGGTGCGCCATGCGCGCGCCGTGCTCATGGCCGCGGTGGAACAGCAGCACGGCACCGCGCCGCACGGCGCCCGTGGCCGGCCAGTGGCGATAGAACAGCGATTCGCCGTCGTGCGTGCGGAAGTGGTGTTCGGCGGCGACGCGGGGTGCGGAAAGGGTCATGAAGCGGGTTCTTTTCTATTTATTTGTGTGGGGGTGTTTCAGGCGACGGGCGCCTCAGCCTCGGCCAGTGCGCGGCGGATGCGGTTGACGACCGTCCAGGCCACCAATGCAGCCAGCAGCGGCATCAGCAGCGCCGTCCAGCCCGGCAGCGGCCCGCCAAGGGCCACATACAACCCGAGCGCGCCGAACACGAAGGCCCGGTCGCTCTTGCCCATCGGCCCGTCGTAGCGGCGCGAGGCGCCCACCGTCGGGCCCAGCGCGCCGGCGAATTCGCTCAGCCCGGCCAGCACGATGACCGTGCCGACCCAGAACGGCGCAAACGGCACCACGAGCACGAAGGGCAGGTAGAGCGCGGCGTCGGAGACCACGTCGGTGAGTTCGTTGAGGAAGGCGCCCAGCTTGCTTTGCTGGTGGTGTTCGCGCGCCAGCATGCCGTCGATGGCGTTGAAGGCCATGCGCAGGAACATCCAGGCGGGGATCAGGCCGAAGGCGGCCAGCGAGGGTGCGGCGAAGAACAGCCAGAGCCCGAGCACGACCGACACCGCGCAGGCCGCCAGCGTCACCTGGTTGGCCGTCACGCCCATCGCGTGCAGCCGGACCACGAGCGGTCGCAGCAGCGCCTGGAAACGCGGTTTCAGTTCGTAGATGGACACGTTCTGACTTCCCTCTCTTGTTATGTTCTACAGGCATTCTGCCAGCGTGAAAAATGGCCCCCACGCTCGGCACTTCGTGTCCTCGCTGCCCCCCGAGGGGGCGCTCGCTTGCTTGGGGCGGCCCGGCGCAGCGCGCGGACTAAACTCGTCTGTGAACACCCACCCCAAATGACCATCCAGACCGACGATTTCGCCCCCGCCCCGCAACGCGTGGTGTCCGCCGCCCCGGCCTCGCCCAACGAGGAGGCGATCGAGCGGGCCCTGCGGCCCAAGCTGCTCGACGAGTACGTCGGCCAGGCCAAGGTGCGCGAGCAGCTCGAGATCTTCATCGGTGCGGCACGCAAGCGCAAAGAGGCGCTCGACCACGTGCTGCTGTTCGGCCCGCCGGGCCTGGGCAAGACCACGCTGTCGCACATCATTGCGGCCGAACTGGGCGTCAACCTGCGCCAGACCTCGGGCCCGGTGCTCGAGAAGCCCAAGGACCTGGCGGCGCTGCTGACCAACCTCGAGCCCAACGACGTGCTCTTCATCGACGAAATCCACCGCCTGAGCCCGGTCGTCGAAGAAATTCTGTACCCCGCGCTGGAGGACTACCAGATCGACATCATGATCGGCGAGGGCCCCGCGGCGCGCAGCATCAAGCTCGACCTGCAGCCCTTCACGCTGGTGGGCGCCACCACCCGCGCCGGCATGCTGACCAACCCGCTGCGCGACCGCTTCGGCATCGTCGCGCGGCTGGAGTTCTACACGCCCGAAGAGCTCGCGCTCATCGTGACCCGCAGCGCCCGCCTGCTCAAGGTCGAGACCGACGCGGCCGGCGGCTTCGAAATCGCGCGCCGTTCGCGCGGCACGCCCCGCATCGCCAACCGCCTGCTGCGCCGCGTGCGCGACTACGCCGAGGTGAAGGGCGACGGCCGCATCACCGAAGACATCGCCCACAAGGCACTCGCCATGCTCGACGTCGATCCGCAGGGCTTCGACCTCATGGACCGCAAGCTGCTCGAGGCCGTGATCCACCGCTTCGACGGCGGCCCGGTCGGCCTGGACAACGTGGCCGCCAGCATCGGCGAAGAGCGCGACACCATCGAAGACGTGATCGAGCCCTACCTCATCCAGCAGGGTTATCTGCAACGCACACCGCGCGGGCGCATCGCCACGCTCGCGGCCTACCGCCACCTGGGCGTGACGCCGCCGTCGAGCCGCTCGGACGGACAAGACCTTTTCGGAGCCTGAAGAGAATTCCATGCACACCCATGACCTGAGCGCCTGGCAGCACGACCACCATTTCGGCGCCGGCAATGCCGCTGCCGAACGCAGCACCCGCCTCGTGATGTGGATCACCGCAGCCATGATGGTGGTCGAGATCGGCGCCGGCTGGTGGTTCAACTCCATGGCATTGCTGGCCGACGGCTGGCACATGAGCTCGCACGCGCTGGCCATCGGCCTGAGCGCCTTTGCCTATGCCGCCGCGCGGCGCTACGCCCGCGATCCGCGCTTTGCCTTCGGCACCTGGAAGATCGAAGTGCTCGGCGGCTTCGCGAGCGCGCTGCTGTTGCTCGGCGTCGCCGCGCTCATGGTGGTCGGTTCGCTGGAGCGGCTGTGGTCGCCCGTGGCCATCCACTACCCCGAAGCCATTTCGATCGCGGTGCTGGGCCTGGTGGTGAACCTGGTCTGCGCGCGGCTCCTGGGGCATTCGCACGATCACCACGGCCATGACCACGGGCACGGTCATGACCACCACGGTCACGACCACGCACATGGCCACGACCTCAACCTGCGCTCCGCCTACCTGCACGTGGTGGCCGACGCCGCCACCTCGGTGCTCGCCATTGCGGCGCTGCTGGGCGGCTGGTTCTACGGCTGGTCCTGGCTCGACCCGGCCATGGGCATCGTCGGCGCCGTGCTCGTCGCCGTCTGGGCCAAGGGCCTGCTGAAGGAAACCGGCAAGGTCCTGCTCGACCGCGAGATGGACCACCCCGTTACCGAAGAAATCCGCGAAGGCGTCGAGACGATGCTGGCCGATTCCGAAACCCGCGTGGCCGACCTGCACGTCTGGCGCGTCGGCCGCGATGCGTATGCGTGCGCGCTCACGGTGGTGACGCACTCGCCGTCGCTCACGGCCGACCAGGTGCGGGCGTGCTTCTCGATGCACGAGGAGATTCGGCACTCGACGGTGGAGATTCAGCGCTGCGCTGACTGAGTCGAGGTCTTGCTCCTTCCCCCTCTGGGGGAAGGCTGGGATGGGGGCAGGCAGAGCGCTCGATGGACACGCCGCTTGCCCCCACCCCCACCCTCCCCCTCCCCCGGAAGGGGAGGGAGAAAGACAGAAGTCAGGCCCCCGGCCGGCGGATGTGCCGCACGATCAACATCTGCGCCGTGTAGTACGTAGACAGCACCCACAGCGACGCCAGCGGCAGCGGCGACACGAACCGGTTGATCGCCAGCAGCGCATCGCTCAGCATGAAGAAGCAGGCGCCCACCGCCACCCACAGCGCGGCCGGGTCGCTTGAACGCAGCACCGCCGCGCGGCCGATGGCCTGCGCCGCCATGCAGGCGATCACCACCACATAGAACCCGACCGGGATGCGCAGTGCCACTGGCAGGCCGCCCTGCCAGAGAAAGGCGTACATGCCCACGCCGATCAGCAGCGTGGCCGCCAGTGCGCGGGGACGCGGGAACAAACCGACGCCGATGCGGAACAGCGCGATGTACGCCAGGTGCGCGAGCAGGAAGCACACGAGCCCGGGCACGAACAGGTTCGCCGGCCCCATCAGCAGCACGTCTCCCACGAGCGAGGCGACCAGGCCGGTGAGCAGCAATGCATCGAAGCGCGTCACGCCGCCGGCCTGCTGTTGCGCGCGCCGGGCTGCGAAGACGATCGCGATCGCCAAGGCCAGCGGCTTGCAGACGAGGTGCAGCCAGCCGATGCCCAGTGCCGCGCTCGCCGTGGCCAGCGCGGCCGCCTCGACCAGCAACACCTCGGTGACCGAGAGCCGACCCTGCAGCACCGCGCCGACCGCCCACAGTCCGGCTGTCAGTGCGGCCAGCCAGACGGCAGCCTGCGGCAACGGCAGGGCGTCGGAGTACCAGAGGAACATCGTCACCGCAGCCAGCAGCCCGAGGAACTGCAGGCCGGCGAACCACTGCACGCCGCGGCTCACCGCGGGCTCGTAGCGCGTCACCTGCGCGATGTCGAAGGCGGGCTTCGGGTAGCGCGCCGCCACGTCGTCCGGGCGCCAGCCGGGCGGCTTGAACCACACGCGCAGCTTGTCGGACCAGCGGCGCGCGCGCCACGAATCGCGCGCCAGCGCCCAGTACACCTCGGCGTTGGCCCACAGCGGGTCCCAGCTTTTCAGTTCGCCGCGCGTGCCGTAGACACAGCGTTCGTCCTCCTCACGGAAGGTGCCGAAGAGGCGGTCCCACACGATCAGCACGCCGCCGTAGTTGCGGTCGAGGTAGGTGTCGTTCACCGCGTGGTGCACGCGATGGTTCGAGGGCGAGCAGAACCAGCGGTCGAACCAGCCCAGCTTGCCGACCTGCTCGGTGTGCACCCAGAACTGGTAGAGCAGGTCGATGAGCGCCACCACGCCGAACACCAGCGGCGGCACACCGGCCACGGCCATCGGCAGGTAGAAGACCCAGCCCAGCAGCGCGCCGCTCGAGGTCTGGCGCAGTGCGGTCGACAGGTTGTAGTGCTGGCTCTGGTGATGCACCACGTGCGCCGCCCACAGCACGGCCGACTCGTGGCCCATGCGGTGCAGCCAGTAGTAGCAGAAGTCGTAGAACACCAGCGCCAGCAGCCAGCCGTACCAGGTGGTCCAGAACTCGCGGGCCGCGTCTTGCGGAAAGAGCGCCACTGCCGAATACACGGCGGTGTAGATGCCGATGCGCAGCAGTCCCGTGAGCACCGCGCTGATCTGGCTCAGCATGCCCAGCCCGATGCTGTTCACGGCGTCGGCCAGGCGGTAGGTGTCCTGCCCGGTGCCGCGGCGGGCGCGCGCGCGGCCGACCGCGAACTCGATCGCGATGAGCAAAAAGAACACGGGGGACGCGAGAACGATGATCTGGCCAGGGCGCATCGTCCGATTGTGGCGTTGCCCTGCGGCCACGCGTCACCGGGATGTCACGGAGTCGCCATCGTGCGGTCACGCGCGGCTGCGAACCTACCGGACCATGCAACGCGACGACGCTTTCCTTCGCGCCTGGCGCGACACCGCGATCCAGCCTCCCGAGCCGGAGGACGACGATTCGGCGCGTCCGGCGCTGCGCTATCGCACCCTCTGGATCTCCGACCTGCACCTGGGCACGCCCGGTTGCCAGGCGCGGGCACTGCTCGACTTCCTGAAGTACACCGAGTGCGAGACCCTGTTTCTGGTCGGCGACATCATCGACGGCTGGCAGCTCAAGCGCCACTGGTACTGGCCGCAGGCGCACAACGACGTGATCCAGAAGCTGTTGCGCAAGGCGCGCAAGGGCACGCGCGTGATCTTCATTCCGGGCAACCACGACGAGTTCGCCCGCAAGTACCTCAACCACAACTTCGGCGGCATCGACGTGGCCGACGAATGGATCCACGAAACCGCCGACGGTCGCAAGCTGTGGATCATCCACGGCGATTTGTTCGACGGCGTGATCCAGTGCGCCAAGTGGCTGGCCTACGTGGGCGACTCGCTTTATGAGTTCACGCTCAAGCTCAACCGCCACCTCAATTCGCTGCGCGCGCGCATGGGGCTGCCGTACTGGTCGCTCTCGAAGTACCTCAAGGGCAAGGTCAAGCGCGCCGTGAGCTACGTGGGCGACTTCGAGAACGCCGTCGCCCGCGAGGCCCGCAACCGCGGCGCGCAAGGCGTGGTCTGCGGCCACATCCACCACGCCGAGATGCGCGACATCGACGGCATCCTGTACTGCAACGACGGCGACTGGGTGGAAAGCCTTACCGCGCTGGCCGAGCATGCCGATGGGACGCTGGAGATCATCGACTGGGCGCAGCACATGCCGGTGGGGACGCAAGCGGTGCCGGCGCGCGAAGCGGTCGCGGCCTGAACGTTCGGCCCTGCACGGGCCTCGACTGAAGCAAAAAGCGCTCACCGCCGCCGTGGGGCGCGCACGTTCGTCCGATCCGACGATGCCGCGCCGGCGCGCGCGCCGCACACTTGCCAGGTGTGAACCCTGTGAGACAACACCATGGCCTGGACACTCAGCGCGGCAGAGACCGCGTTTCGCGACGAGGTTCGCGACTTTCTCGCGCGCGAGCTGACGCCTGATCTGCGCGCCGCGGGGCGCCGCTGCTCCGGCATCTTCACCGACTACGTGGATGGCAATCGCTGGCATCGCGTGCTGGCACAGCGCGGCTGGAGCGTGCCGCACTGGCCGGTGGAACACGGCGGCACCGGCTGGACGCCGATGCAGCACTACCTCTTCGCGAGCGAGCTGGCCGCGGCCGACGCGCCGCCGCGCGCGCCCATGGGCCCCGGCATGGTCGCGCCGGTGATCATCGCCTTCGGCACCGAGGCGCAGAAGCAGGCCTGGCTGCCCGGCATCCGCTCGGGCGAGGACTACTGGTGCCAGGGCTACTCCGAGCCGCAGTCGGGCTCCGACCTGGCCTCGCTGCAATGCAAGGCGGTGCGTGACGGCGACGACTACGTCATCAACGGCACCAAGATCTGGACCACCCACGCGCAGTACGCCAACCGCATGTTCTGCCTCGTGCGCACGGCCTCGGGCGGCAAGGCGCAGCAGGGCATCAGCTTCCTGTGCTTCGACATCCCCCAGGCCGGCCTCACGATCCGCCCGATCATCAGCATCTCGGGCGACCACGAGCTCAACCAGGTGTTCTTCGACGACGTGCGCGTGCCTGCCAGCGGCCTCATCGGCGAGGAGAACCAGGGCTGGACGGTGGCCAAGTACCTGCTGCAGCACGAGCGCGGCGGGGCCTGGGCGCCGATGCTGCGTGCGCGCCTGCGCCGGCTGCGCACCGCCGCCGACAGTGCCTTCGCGGCTGCAGGCGAGCCCGCCGCCGACGAGGCGCGCGAGATGGCGCTGCGCCTGGCCGAGATGGACTGCGCCATCGATGCCGTCGAAGCCACCGAGCTGCAGTCGCTGCGGGCCCAGGCGCGCGGCGAGCCGCATGGCATCCGACCCTCGATGGGCAAGGTGATGGGCTCCGAACTGCGCCAGCGCCTGACCGAACTCGGCGTGGAGATCGCCGCCCACTACGCGGCGGCCGACCTGCCGCTGGACGACAGCCTGCAAGGCGCACTCGCCGTGCCCGAGGAGGCGGTGTTCTCGATGTCCGCCTACCTGAACGACCGCGCCGCGTCGATCTACGCTGGCTCCAACGAAGTGCAGCGCAACATCATCGCGGCGCAGTTGCTGCAATCACGCTGAGGCCCCGTTCTCCATGACCACCCTCACCGAACAAGACGACACCCTCGCGATGCTGCGCGACAGCCTCGCGCGCTACCTCGACGACCAGCACGGCTTCGAGCAGCGACTGCAGGCGCTGGCCGCGGCCGACGACGCACCGCCGCCGTTCTGGCAAGGCCTGGCGCGTGACCTCGGCCTGCTCGGCGCGGCCCTGCCCGAAGCACAGGGCGGGCTGGGCCTCGGCCTGGCCGCACACCTCGCATTGATGCCCACGCTGAGCGGGGCGCTCGCAGCCGAGCCTTACCTGTCCACGCTGGTGATCGGTGCCGGCCTGCTGCAGCGCCATCCGGGCGTGATGGCCGATGCGCTGCTCGCGCGCGTCGTCGCGGGGCAGGCCGTGCTGGCCTTCGCGCACGACGAGCCGCACAGCCGCCATGCGCGCGACGACGTGCGTACGAAGCTCGTGCGCGAGGCCGACGGGCGGCTGCGGCTCGACGGTCGCAAGGCCGTGGTGCAGGCCGCGCCGTGGGCCAGCCACTTCATCGTCACCGCGCGCAGCGACAGCGGCTTGTCGTTGCTCGTCGTACCCAAGGACGCGCCCGGCGTGCAGCTGCGCGCCTACCGCACACGCGACGGCGGCCGCGCCGCCGACATCGCCTTCGACGCGGTACGCCTGAATGCCGACGCGCTGCTCGGCACCGAAGGCGGCGCGCTGCCGCAGATCGAGCAGGCGCTCGACGAGGCCACGCTCGCGGTCTGCGCCGAGGCCATCGGCATCCTGCGCCGGCTGATGCGCGACACGCTCGACTACGTGCGCCAGCGCAAGCAGTTCGGCGTGCCGATCTCCAGCTTCCAGGTGCTGCAGCACCGGCTGGCCGACATGCACATGGCGCTCGAACAGGCCGACGCGCTCACCGCCAGCGTGGGCGAGGCATTGGCCGCGGGCGCCGATGCGGCGTCGCGCGCCCGCGCCGTGTCGTCCGCCAAGGTCGCGGTCGCCAAGGCCTGCCGCGCCGTGGGGCAGGGTGCGGTGCAACTGCACGGCGGCATGGGCATGACCGAAGAACTCGCCGTCGGCCACTACGTGCGCCGCGCCACCCTCATCGAAGGCCAGTTCGGCCCGCCCGCATGGCACCTGCGCCGCGTGGCGCAGCTTCAACAACAGCAACAACTCTCAGAGCAGCAGTAAACCCATGACAGCACTGGACGACCGCACGCCGGTCATCGTCGGCGTCGGCGAAATCACCCACCGCACGAAGGAGGCCGCCGAAGGCCTCGAACCCATCGAGCTGATGGCACGCGCCATGCGCGCGGCCGAACAGGACAGCGGCGCCGCCGCGCTGCTGGCCGGCCTCGACTCGCTCGACATCGTCTGCGAGTACTCGTGGCCCTACACCGACGCGCCCGCGCTGCTCAACGCGCGCCTCGGGTGCCGCCCCACGCGCAGCGTCTACGGCGAGACCGGCGGTGAATCGCCGGTGCGCTACATCCACGAGGCCGCCCTGCGCATCGCGCGCGGCGAGAGCACCGTGGCGGCCGTGACCGGCGCCGAGGCGCGCTACACGGTCGATGCCGCCGCCAAGCTCGGCACGCCGCTGGCCTGGACGCCGCGCGACGACAGCGTGAAGCTGGTGCGCGGCACCGACATCTGCCACCCGGTGGCGATCAAGCTTGGCGCGGCCATGCCGACCACCATCTACCCCTTCTACGAGAACGCCGCGCTCGCGCACTGGGGCCAGACGCCGCGCCAGGCGCAGGACGAGTCGTCGCGCCTGTGGGCGCGCTATTCCGAGGTGGCCGCCGCCAACCCCTACGCCTGGCTGCGCAAGCCCTTCACGCCCGAAGACATCGCGCGCATCGATGCGGCCAACCGCCTCATCGCCTGGCCCTACACCAAGCACATGGTGGCGAACCCGCTGGTCAACATGGGCGCGGCCGTGTTGCTCACCAGCGTGGGCCATGCGCGCGCACTCGGCATTCCCGAAGACCGCTGGGTCTACGTGTGGGACGGCGCCGCCGCGCGCGAGCCGCGCGACTACCTGCAGCGCGACCAGTACCACCGCTCGCACGCGCAGGACCTGGTGATGGAAACCGTGCTCGCGCAGGTCGGCGGCGACGCCTCGGCCTTCGAGATGCTGGAGCTGTACAGCTGCTTCCCCATCGTGCCCAAGATGGCACGCCGCACGCTGGGCCTCGCGCCCGAGGCGCGCATGACCTCCACCGGCGGCCTGAGCTTCTTCGGCGCGCCGCTCAACGACTACATGACGCACGCCGCTGCCGGCCTGGTGCGCGCGCTGCGCGATGCGCCAAAGGGCAAGGCCGCGCTGCTCTACGGGCAGGGCGAGTACGTCACCAAGCACCATGCGCTGGTGCTCGGCTCCAGCCCGCCGCCGCAGGGTCTGCCCAAGCCCGACTACAGCGTGCAGGCCGCCGCCGACGCGCGGCGCGGGCCGGTGCCGCCGCTGATGCTGCAGTACGCGGGCGCCGCCACGCTGGAGACCTTCACCGTGGTCTACGGCCGCGATGGCCAGCCCTCGCAGGGCATCGTGATCGCGCGCACGCCGGCCGGTGAACGGCTCATGGCGCGTGTCGAGGCGACGGATGCAGCCTCGCTGAAGGTGTTGACCAACCTCGACCGCAGCCCCGTCGGTTGCGGCGGCACGGTGGCGGCGGGTACCGATGAACTCTTGAACTGGAGCGTGTCATGAGCGCAGTCACCGTCGAACGTCTGCCGGGCCATGTCGCCCTCGTCACCATCGACCGCCCCGAGGCGCGCAATGCCGTCAACGGCGACGTGGCGACGGGGCTCGAAGCTGCCGTCGATGCCACCGAGGCCGACGACGACATCCGCGCCGTGGTGCTCACCGGCGCCGGCCGCGAAGCCTTCTGCGCGGGCGCCGATCTGAAGGAAGTGTCGGCCGGCCGCGGCAGCGCGCTGCGCACCGAGCGTGGCGGCTTCGCGGGCTTCGTGTATCGCGAGCGCAGCAAGCCGTGGATCGCCGCCGTCAACGGCAAGGCGCTCGCCGGCGGCACCGAGCTCGTGCTGGCCTGCGACCTCGTCGTGGCCGTGCGGCAGGCCGCCTTCGGCCTGCCCGAAGTGCTGCGCGGGCTGATCGCCGCGGCGGGCGGGCTGTACCGGCTGCCGCGCGCCATTCCGCCGAACATCGCGCTCGAACTGATCCTCACGGCGGGCCAGCTCGATGCCGAGCGCGCGCACGGCTTCGGCCTGGTGAACCGCCTCGTGGCTGACGTCGACGCGCTGCGCGAAGCCGCGCTGGCGCTGGCCGCCGAGATCGCGCGCAACGCCCCGGTGGCGGTGCGCCAGAGCCTGCGCGTGGCGCGCGAGGCGAACAGCGGGCTCGACGAGGCCGCGCTGCGCGCCCTCACGCGCGACGCCTTCGAGCGCGTGGCCGCGAGCGAAGACTTCAAGGAAGGCCCACGCGCCTTCATCGAAAAGCGCGCGCCGCATTGGAGCGGTCGCTGAATCCCCAAAGGAAAGAGCCCCCCATGTCCGACACCGATGACATCCTCATCGACCGCAGCCGCGAAGGCATCGCGCTGCTCACGCTGAACCGCCCGGCGCGCCTCAACGCGCTGAGCCAGCCCACCGTGCGGCGCCTGTGCGCCGCGCTCGACGCGCTGGCGCAGGACGACAGCGTGCGCGTGCTGGTGCTCACCGGCGCCGGTCGCGGCTTCTGCGCCGGCTGGGACCTCACCACGCCGCTCACGCGCCGCGACGACCAGCCGCTCGCAGGCGAGCCCTCGGTGGCCGACCTGATGGCGGGGCAGGAGCTGTTCGCCGGCATGGTGCGGCGGCTGCGCGCGCTCGACAAGGTGGTGATTGCCGCCGTCAACGGCGTGGCCGTGGGCGCGGGCTTTGCGCTCACGCTGGGTGCCGACATCCGCGTGGCCGCGCGCTCGGCGTCGTTCCACGTGGGCGCGGTGCGCATCGGCCTCACGGCCGGTGAGTGCGGCATCAGCTACCACCTGCCGCGGCTGGTGGGTGCCTCGCGCGCCTTCGAGCTCATGCTCACGGGCCGACCCGTGCCGGCCGACGAGGCCGAGCGCATCGGCCTGGTCGCCGCGCTGGTCGACGACGAGGCCCTATTGCCGCGCGCGCTCGCCATGGCCGCCGACCTGCTGCGCAACAGCCCCTACGCCACGCGCCACACCAAGCAGCTCATGTGGGCCAACCTCGAAGCGCCGAGCCTCGACGCCGCGCTCGAGGTGGAGAACCGCGCCCAGGTGCTGGCGCTGAAGACCGAGGATTTCCGCGAGGCCGCTGCCGCCTTCGCGGCCAAGCGCGCGCCCGTCTTCACGGGCCGTTGAACGGGTCCGCCTCGGTTTCGTCGCTTTCGTCGCTTCGGACGATGCGACGCCGGCGCCCGCGCGCCAAGATGCCTCTACACAACAGGCCGCCGGGTGCGCGCCAGAGGAGATGGTATGGACGCCTCCCCCTAACTGAGCGATTGCGAGCGCTGGGGATGTGGGCAAGGAAGGGGGGCCTCGCAGTCAACGGCATCGAGTGCCAAAGTGGAAGTTCGATCTACCCACTTACAGACGGAGGCCCCGAAATGGATCGTACGACGTATGGCTTGGACATTGCAAAGAACGTGATGCAGCTTCATTGGGTCAATAGCGAGACGGGCGAGATCGGGCGCAGGAAGCTCGGTCGGGCCAAGCTGAGCGAGTTCTTCGCCCAGTTGCAGCCGGCACGCGTGGCGATGGAGGCGTGCGGCAGCGCGCACCACTGGGCGTGCGAGTTGGGTGCTCTGGGACATCAGGTGGAGTTGTTGCCGGCACGCCAGGTACGTGCATTTGTGCGCGGCAACAAAGACGACGCAGCCGATGCCCGAGCGATCTGGCTGGCCGCGCAGCACTCGGACATTCGCCGCGCACCGGTCAAGAGCAAGGAGCAGCAGGCGGTGATGTCGCTGCATCGAGTGCGCTCGCACTGGGTGAGCGTGCGCACGGCCACGCTCAACATGCTGCGAGGCTTGCTGTACGAATTTGGCGTGGTGCTGCCAGGCGGCAAGAAGGCCGGACTAAAGACGATCGCAGTCAAGCGCGCCGATATTGACGACAAGCTGCCGCCGTTGATGCGTGGGCTGGTCGACCTGCAGCTCGAAGCGCTCAAAGGAGTCGAGCGCAGCATCGATCAGCTCGAAACCGAGATCGCCGGGCAGCAGCGCCAGTTGGACAAGGCGCGCACGCTGCGCGAGGTGCCGGGCATCGGCGTGCTCGGTGCAACGGCGCTGGCCGCAACGCTGGGTGACGCCAGCGGCTGGCGCTCGGGACGGGAGTTCGCAGCCAGCCTGGGGCTGGTGCCTGCGCACAGCGGCACGGGCGGCAAGACCCGCATCGGGCACCTGAGCAAGCGCGGCGACCCCTACCTGCGGACATTGCTCATCCACGGTGCGCGTGCGGTGATCACGCACGCCAAGGACATGCCCACGTGGCTGGAGGAACTGCTGCGACGCCGGCCGCTGAATGTGGCGGTGGTGGCGTTGGCCAACAAGATGGCTCGCACGGCCTGGGCGCTGGTGGCGCACGGGCGGGCGTACCAATCGGAGTGGAAAAGCACTCCACCAAGTGGCTGCGGCGCGCGAGCGCAGGCGGCTTAGCAACAACCTGAGACAACAACCACAGGAGTGGAAGCCGCAAAGAGTGCGTGAGTCGAGTCGATGAAGTGATGGTGAAGCGGTCGGACCGCGGGTCGGGTAAAGCTGAATGTTGTCTCGGGCAAGCCCTCGCGCGAAGCCCGCGATGGAGATGAGCACCGACCCCGCGCATGACCATCAAGGCCAGCGGGCGGACTTCGGTCCGATCTGCACAAACAGGCCGGATATAAGACCGCAGTCATTACCGCCAGCCGGAACTTCAAGAACTCGCTTGCCACACGGGAGGCGTCCATATAAGACACACATGGCAGGACCCCTGAAAGGACTTCGGGTCGTCGAGATGGCCGGCATCGGCCCTGGCCCCTTTTGCGCGATGCTGTTCGCCGACATGGGCGCGGAGGTGCTTCGCATCACGCGCCCCGGCACGCGGCGCGACCCCCACGACATCCTGGCGCGCGGGCGCAGCACCTGGGAGATCGACCTGCGCGCCCCCGGCGCCGCTGCCCCGGTGCTCGACGCCATCGCGCACGCCGACATCCTCATCGAGGGCTTTCGCCCCGGCGTGATGGAGCGCCTGGGCCTGGGCCCGGCCGAATGCCATGCGCGTAACCCGCGCCTGGTCTACGGCCGCATGACCGGCTGGGGCCAGCACGGCCCGCTGGCGCACGCGGCCGGCCACGACATCAACTACATCGCCATCAGCGGCGCGCTGCACGCCATCGGCCGCTCGGGCGAGGCGCCCGTGCCGCCGCTGAACTACGTGGGCGACTTCGGTGGCGGCGCCATGCTGCTGGCCTTCGGTTTGCTGGCCGCGCTGCACGAGGTGAAAAGCTCGGGCCAGGGCCAGGTGGTCGACGCCGCCATGACCGACGGCGCCGCACTGCTGTCGGCCATGATGTACGGCTTCAAGTCGGCCGGCCAGTGGAGCAACCAGCGCGGCGAGAACATGCTCGACGGCGGCGCCCACTTCTACGACACCTACGCCTGCGCCGACGGCAAGTACGTGGCCATCGGTTCCATCGAGCCGCAGTTCTACGCGCTGCTGCGCGAGCGCTGCGGCCTGGTCGACGACCCCGCCTTCGACGCCCAGATGGACGCCGACCGCTGGCCGCTGCTCAAGCTGCGCCTGGCCGACGTGTTCCGCACCCGCACGCGCGACGAATGGTGCGTGCTGCTCGAAGGCAGCGACGCCTGCTTTGCCCCCGTGCTCGACTGGGACGAGGCCCCGCAGCACCCGCACAACGTGGCACGCGGCACCTTCGCCACCGTGGGTGGCGTGGTGCAGCCCGCGCCCGCGCCGCGCTTCAGCCGCACCGCGCCGGTCGTGCCGCCGGCCGTGTCGCCCGACGATGGGCAGGCGCTGCTGCAGCGCTGGGGCGCCGCTGCGCCTGTGGCCGAAGCGCGCTGACGTCTTCTGTCTTCCCTGAGCATGCGCGTTGGCGCATGCATGGCATTTCCACACCGACAGGAGCCTTGTCCATGCAATCCATGCAACCGCAGCTGCACCTCACGCAGGCCCTGCACCGCGCCGTGCAGTGCAGCCCGCGCGCTGTCGCCACCGTGTTCCAGGGGCGCACGCGCACCTACGGCGAACTCGGCGATCGCGTCGCGCGCCTCGCGGGCGCGCTGCGCCGGCTGGGCGTGCGGCCCGGTGACCGCGTGGGCGTGCTCGCGCTCAACGCCGACCGCACGCTGGAGTACTACCTGGCCGTGTGGTGGGCGGGCGGCGTGGTCAACCCGGTCAACACGCGCTGGAGCGTGGCCGAGATGGCGCACTCGCTCGACGACTGCGCCACCGGCATCCTGTTCGTCGACGACCAGTTCCTGCCCGTGGCCGCCGAGCTGCGCGCCGCCGCGCGCGCCGTCACCACCTGGGTCTACATGGGCGAGCGCCAGGCGCCCACCGGCCTGACCGACATGGTCGATTGCGAGGCGCTGATCCGCGAGAGCGCGCCCGTGCCCGACGCGCTGCGCGGCGGCGACGATCTGGCCGGCGTGTTCTACACCGGCGGCACCACCGGCCGGCCCAAGGGCGTGATGCTCAGCCAGGCGGCGCTGGTGATCAATGCGCAGGTCTCGATGCTCGGCGCGTTCTTCGACGACAGTGCGCGGCTGTTGCAGGTGGCGCCGCTCTTTCACCTGGCGGGGCTGTCGTTCTTGCTGCGCGGCGTGCTCATGGGCTGCGCGCAGATCATCCTGCCGGGCTTCTCGGTGGACGGCATGCTCGCGGCCATCGAGCGCGACCGCGCCACCAACCTCATGGCCGTGCCCGCAATGTTGCAGATGCTGGTCGACGACCCGCGCACCGCGCAGGCCGACCTGTCGAGCGTGCGCTTCGTCGGCTACGGCGCCTCGCCGATCACCGAGGCGCTGCTGGAGCGCGCCTTCGCGACCTTTCCGCAGGCCGAGTTCGCGCAGGGCTACGGCATGACCGAGCTGTCGGCCGGCGTGAGCTACCTCACGCGCCACTACCACTCGCCCGAAGGTCGCAAGCTCGGCAAGCTGGCCTCGGCCGGGCAGGCGCTCTCGGGCATCGACCTGCGCGTGTGCGACAGCGACGGTCGCGAGGTGCCGCGCGGCACCGTCGGCGAGCTCACGGTGCGCAGCCCGTGCGTGATGCAGGGCTACTGGAACCTGCCTGAGCAGACGGCCGCCGCGCTGCGCGACGGCTGGATGCACACCGGCGACGCCGCGCGCATGGACGACGACGGCTTCGTCTTCATCGTCGACCGCTACAAGGACATGATCGTGAGCGGCGGCGAGAACATCTACTGCGCCGAGGTCGAGGGCGCGCTCGCACGCCACCCCGGCGTGGCCGCCGCCGCCGTCATCGGCGTGCCCGACGAGCGTTGGGGCGAGGCCGTGCATGCGGTGGTGGTGTGCAAGCCCGGCACCGAGGCCGATGCCGAGGCGCTCATTGCCCACTGCCGCGATTTGATCGCCGGCTACAAGTGCCCGCGCAGCGTGGCGTTCGTCGACGCGCTGCCGATCTCGGGCGCCGGCAAGGTCATGAAGTACCGCCTGCGCGAGCCGCACTGGGCCGGCCGCGCGCGCAAGGTTGCCTGAAGCCAGAACGCACAACCACCAAGGAGACGACACCCATGTTCCTCACCCAGCCCCTGCACAAAGGCCGCCGCGAGAAGGCCCGCGAAACCGCCGTGGTCTGCGGGGCCCATCGCCTCGACTTCGCAACGCTCACCGACCGCGTGGCGCGCCTGGGCGCCGTGCTGCAGCAGCTCGGCATGGCGCGCGACGACCGCGTCGGCATGATGAGCCTCAACTCGCACCGCTTCGTCGAGTTCTTCTTCGGCACCTGGTGGGGCGGCGGCGTCATCAACCCGGTGAACATCCGCTGGAACCCGAAGGAGGTCGCCTACTCGCTGGACGACTGCGACACGCGCATCCTGCTGGTCGACGATCTGTTCGCGCCCATGGCCGGCGAGCTGCGCAAGCTCTCGAGTTCGCTGCGTACCGTGGTGTATTGCGGCGACGGCCCCGTGCCCGAAGGCATGGTCGGCTACGAGACACTGCTGGCCGAGGCACAGCCCATCGACGACGCACCGCACAGCGCCGACGAACTGGCCGCCATCATGTACACCGGCGGCACCACCGGCCGGCCCAAGGGCGTGATGCTCACGCACGGCAGCCTCTACATCAACGCGCTGAGCTCGGTGGCGGCGGTGCCGCGCGAGACGCGCAACGCCGCCGTCGTCATCGCCGTGCCCATGTTCCACGTGGCCGGCTGCGGGCTGTCGCTGCAGAGCATCCTGCGGCTGGTGCCGCAGCACGTGGTGCCGATGTTCGACGAGGTGGCGATCCTGCAGGCCATCCAGGCCGCGCGCGCCACCGAGATGTTCCTGGTGCCCACCATGATCAAGCGCGTGATCGAGCACCCGCGCTTTGCCGAGTTCGACCTGTCGAGCCTGCAGATGCTGCTGTACGGCGCCGCGCCCATCGACGTGGCGCTGCTCGAGCAGGCCATGGCCGCGCTGCCCGCCACGAGCTTCTCGCAGGCCTACGGCATGACCGAGCTGTCGCCCACCGTGGCCGTGCTGATGCCGCACTTCCACCTGCCCGGACCCGACCGCAACCGCCTGCTGCGTGCAGCCGGCACGCCGGTGCCCGTGGCCGAGATCCGCATCGTCGACGGCGAAGACAACGAGGTGCCTCCCGGCCAGGTCGGCGAGATCGTCGCGCGCGGCCCGATGGTCATGAAGGGCTACTGGAACAAGCCCGCCGAAACCGAGGCCGCACTGCGCGGCGGCTGGATGCACACCGGCGACGGCGGCTACATGGACGAGCATGGCCTGCTGTTCGTGGTCGACCGCATGAAGGACATGATCGTGAGCGGCGGCGAAAACGTGTACTCGGCCGAGGTCGAGAACGCCATCGCCCAGATGCCGCAGGTGCTGATGTCCGCCGTCATCGGCGTGCCCGACGACAAGTGGGGCGAGCGCGTGCATGCGGTGATCGTGTTGCGCGAAGGCCTGCCGCTCACGGCCGACGAGGTCATTGCGCATTGCCGCGACCAGATTGCCAACTACAAGTGCCCGCGCAGCGTGGAGTTTCGCGAGGCGCTGCCGCTGTCGGCCGCCGGTAAGCTGCAGAAGTTCCAGCTGAGAGAACCATTCTGGGTCGGTAAAGAGCGCCGCGTCGGCTGACCCCATCCCCTCATTTCAAGACACTGAAGGACCACCCCATGCCCATCGATTTCCGCCGCTCCTGGAGTGACGAAGAACTGGAGCTGTACCGCGACAACGTGGTGCGTTTCGTCGAAACCGAGATCGTTCCGCACGACGAAGAGGCGCGCAAGCGCGGCCACGTCGGCCACGAGGTGTGGCGCAAGGCCGGCGCCCTCGGCCTGCTGTGTTCCGACATTCCCGAGGCCTACGGCGGCGCCGGCGGCGACTTCCGCCACGAGGCCGTGTTCTATGAAGAGAAGGCGCGCCGCGCACTGAGCGGCATGGCCAGCTCGGTGCACACCATCGTCGCGCACTACTTCTTGAACCACGGCACCGAGGCGCAGAAGCTCAATTACCTGCCGCGCATGGCGCGCGGCGAGCTGGTCGGCGCCATCGCCATGACCGAGCCCGGCGCCGGCTCCGATCTGCAAGGCGTGCGCACGCGCGCCGAGAAGCAGCCCGACGGCAGCTACCGCATCCGCGGCTCCAAGACCTTCATCACCAACGGCTTTCTCGCGGGCGTGGTGCTGGTCGTGGCCAAGACCGACCCGACGCAGGGCGCCAAGGGCACCTCGATCCTCATCGTCGAGACCGAGGGCTGCGAGGGCTACCGCGTGGGCCGCGTGCTCGACAAGATCGGCATGAAGGCGCAGGACACGTCCGAGCTGTTCTTCGACGACGTGCACGTGTCGGCCGATGCGCTGCTCGGCGGCCAGGAAGGGCAGGGCTTCTTCCAGCTCATGAGCGACCTGCCGTACGAGCGCACCATCATCGGCGTGAACGCGCTGGCCACCATGGAAGGCGCCTACCAGGCCACGCTCGACTACGTGCGCGACCGCAAGGCCTTCGGCAAGCCGATCGCCGAGTTCCAGAACACCAAGTTCAAGCTGGCCGAGATCGCCACGCAGATCAAGGTCGGCCGCGCCTTCATCGACCGCTGCGTGGAAGACCTCGTGGCCGGCCGGCTCGACACCGCCACCGCTTCCATGGCCAAGCTCTGGGCCTCCGAGACGCAGGGCCGCGTGGTCGACGAATGCCTGCAGCTCTTCGGCGGCTACGGTTTCATGACCGAGTACATGGTCGCGCGCATGTACGCCGACGGGCGCGTGCAGCGCATCTACGGCGGCACCAACGAGATCATGAAAGAAGTGATCTCGCGCGCGCTTTGAATGCGATCCGCGTCATGAGCGACGTATTGCAGATCGAGCGGCGCGACGGCGTCGCCTGGCTCACGCTGAACCGCCCCGAGCGCCTGAACGCGCTCGACCCGGTGCTGGTGCGCGCGCTGCGCGAGTACTTCGAAGGCCTGAACGCGCGCAGCCCCGAGCGCGTGGTCGTGCTGCAGGGCGCGGGCCGCGCCTTCTGCGCCGGGCTCGACCTGAAGGAGCAGGCGGGCGGCGAAGACCTCGGCGTGGCCGACATGCTCGAACAGCAGAAGGGCATCCGCGACATCATGCTCGCCATGCGGCGCTGCCCGCAGCCCATCGTGTGCGTGGTGCAGGGCGCGGCCAGCGGCGGCGGCTTTGCGCTCGCGCTGGCGTCGGACGTGCGCCTGGCCACGCCCGACGCGCGCATGAACGCGGCCTTCATCCGCATCGGCCTGTCGGCCTGCGACGTCGGCGTGAGCTACTTCCTGCCGCGCATGGTCGGCAGCTCGGTCGCGGCCGAATACATGCTCACCGGCCGCTTCATGGACGCGCAGCGCGCCTACGCGCTGGGCCTCGTGAGCCGCGTCGATGCGCTGCCCGCGCTGCAGGCCGAGGCGCAGGCGCTGGCCGACGACATGCGCAACGCGACGCCCGTGGCGCTGCGCCTCACCAAGGAGGCGCTGGGCCTTGCCGTGGACGCCGGCAGCATGGAAGCGGTCGTCGCCATGGAAGACCGCAACCAGGTGCTGTGCACCCAGACCCGCGATTTCCGCGAAGGCATGACCGCCTTCCTCGAGAAGCGCGCGCCCGTCTACACGGGGCGCTGAGCTTCGTCTTCATCCCGCACGTGTTCGCGTGCATGCAAGCAAGCAAGGATTCCCATGACTCTCGACGACCTGATGTTCAAGCCCGGCCTGCTCGCCGGCCGCCGCTACCTCGTGACCGGCGGCGGCAGCGGCCTGGGCCGCGTGATGAGCGAGGCGCTGCTGCTGCTCGGCGCCGACGTGTACATCTGCGGGCGCCGCGCGCCCGTGCTCGAAGAAACTGCGGCTGAGCTGATGCACCTGCATGGCGGGCGCGTGATCCCCAAGACCTGTGACATCCGCCACGACACGCAGATCACCGAGATGCTCGACGAGATCTGGGCCGACGGCGGAGCACTCGACGGCCTCGTCAACAACGCCGCGGGCAACTTCGTGAGCCGCACCGAAGACCTGTCGCCGCGCGCCTTCGACGCCATCTCGAGCATCGTCTTTCGCGGCAGCTTCTGCATGACGCTCGAATGCGGCAAGCGCTGGCTGGCGGAGGGCAAGGCCGCGTCGGTGCTGTCGATCCTCACGACCTGGGTGTGGAACGGCTCGCCCTTCACCGTGCCCTCGGCCATGTCGAAAGCCGGGCTGCACGCGATGACGCAATCGCTCGCGGTCGAGTGGGCCGGCCGCGGCATCCGCTTCAACGCCATCGCACCGGGCCTGTTCCCCACCGAGGGCATGAGCGCGCGCCTGAACCCCGGCGGCGGCGAGCACAAGGCCGAGCGCAACCCGATGGAACGCAACGGCCGCATGCCCGAGTTGGCCAATCTCGCGGCCTACCTGCTCGGCCCGGGCTCGGAGTACGTCAACGGCCAGACCATCGCCATCGACGGCGCGCAGTTCCAGGCCACGGGCGGGAATTTTTCGCGCATGTCGGAGTGGAAGGACGATGACTGGCAGCGTGCCCGCGAGAACATCGCGGGGCGGGATGCGCAGGACAAGCGGCAGCGGCTGGCGGCTTGACTGGCTGGCTGGTCAGCGAATCACCCCCAGCTTCCGCGCAATCGCCACCGCCTCGGTACGGCGTTTGGCCCCCAGCTTCATGTTGATGTTGCGCAAGTGCGTGCGCACCGTGCTCTCCGACACGAACAGCTTCTCGCCCATCGCATTGTTCGAGTAGCCCTCGGCCAGCAGCTGCAGCACGCGGATTTCCTTGCGCGTGAGCGGCTCCTTGGTCGCATCGCCCGAGGGCGCCTCGGCGTCGATCGGTGAGGGCGGCGGGCCGAGCACCTGCAGCAGCCGTTGCAGGTAGTCGGCCAATATCGGGTCGCTGCGCAGCACAGGTGCCACGGCGCCGGCCTCCTGCTGCATCGCTGCCGCATAGCGGTGCACCAGCGTGCCCACGGACGGGCCCTCGTCGAGGATCAGCCGCACGAAACCTTCCTGGCTCGCGGTCTGCAGCACGGCGCCGATTTCTTCGATGGCGGTGGCGAGGTCGCCTGCGCGTTGCAGCGCCAGCGCGCGCAGCACGCGCAGCTTGAGCGCGCGGCGGTTGCGGTTGGCGGCGACGGCGGCGTGCAGTTCGGCGTCGAGCACGGTGAGGGCCGCGCGCGCGTCGCCGAAGGCGATGTCCCAGCGCGCCTTGGCGAGGGCGAGGTAGTCGAGGTCGTGCGCGGGCAGGCGCTGGCGGCGCTCGCGTTCCCACAGCTCGGGGTCGTCGGCGCGCTGCAGCTCGTCGCGCGAGGCGGGGCCGTTGCCCTGCAGCAGCAGCATGTGCGCACGCTCCAGCTTGGCGCCCGCGACCACGCGCGGCAGCTGGCGGTGGTGGCCCAGGTATTCGAGTTCGGTGAGCGCCTGGAACGCGGCGTCGATGTCGCCCGCGTGGAAGGCGATGCGCGAGCGCATGACGTGGCTCAGGATCATGTGGTCGGGCAGGCCGACGTCGCGCGCCAGCGGCAGGTACACGTTCAGCAGGTGCTCGGCCTGCACCAGCTGGTTGGTCTCGTACACGGCGCCCGCATACAGCACGCCGGCCCAGGCGTTGCCGTGGCTGTGGTTGTACGACACGGCATGCGTCGAATCGACCGCCATGCGCAGCCGCGCGGTGGCCTGGCGCAGCCGGCCTTCGGTGAGGTCGAACAGGCCCGCGAGCGACTCGGTGTACATGCGGTTGAAGGTGCTGTTGCCCTGCTCGCGCCGCGCGGCCTCGAGCAGGCGCTGCGCCTCGCGCTGGTCGCCGCGCACCGCGAGGATGTGGGCCATGGCGTTGAGCAGCACACCCTCGGCAAAGGCCAGCCCGGTGGGCATGCGCGCAAGGCTTTCGCGGCCGGCTTCATACGCGGCGTCGTGCTGGTCTTCCATGGCCAGCAGCAGCGGAATGAGCGTGTGGGCGTTGGCGCGCACCTCGGGAATGGGGCTGTCGAGGCAGCCCGATTGTTCGAGCAGCCGCATCGCGTCCCACGGCCCGTGCGTGAAGCAGGTGGCCCACAGCGCGATGAGCTGCAGGAACGGATGCTCGCGCAGCTGGTGCTCGGGAATCGCCGAAAACCAGCGCGCCAGCATGCGCATGCGGCCCTGTTCGAGGAACTGCTCGGCGTAGCTGTCGAGCAGCGTGAGCGCGTGCGGATGGTCGCCGCCTTCGATGGCGTGGTCGATGGCGGGCACGGGCCGGCCGTGCGATTCGTACCAGCCCGAGGCCGCGAGGTGCAGCCGCGCGAGCTCGTCGGGCCGCTCGCGCGCCAGCTGCGCGCGCAGGAAGTCGGCGAACAGGCTGTGATAGCGCCACGCGCGCACCTCGCCGCCCGCGTCGCCGCTCACGGGCGTGAGGAACAGGTTGGCGGCGGCGAGCTGTTCGAGGATGACGGCGCTGTCGCCGCGCGGGCTGAGCGCCTGGCACACCGACGCGTCGAGCTGACGCAGGATGCTGGTGCGCAACAGAAAGTCGCGAATCTCGGGCGGCTGGTGCGCGAGCACGTCTTCGGCAAGGTAGTCGGCCACGGCGCGGTCGGAGCCCGAGAAGCGTTCGATGAAGCCGGTCTCGATGCCGTGCCGCTCCAGCGCCATCGACGCCAGCCAGATGGCCGCGACCCAGCCTTCGGTCTTGCGGTGCAGCTGCGAAAGCATGTCGGCCGGCAGCGCCTGCGGCGGCTGTGCGGCGGCGTGCGGCGCATGCGCCTGGCGCAGGCCGATGAAGGCGCTGGTTTCTTCCAGCGTGAAGCGCAGGCGGTCGGTGTCGATCTCGATGAGCTGGCCGCGCGCGCGCAACCGGCCCAGGCCCAGGTCGGGCAGGCTGCGCGAGCCGATCACGATCTGGCCGCGCCGCGGCAGGTGCTCGACCAGCTCGCGCACGAGGCCGAGCACGGCGGGTTCCTGCACCACCTCGAAGTCGTCGAGAAAGAGCGTGAAGGGCGAGTCGTGCGCGGCCAGCGCGGCCACGGCGTCGAAGGGCGCGTGGCTGGCGGGCTCGTCCACGCCGATGCGTTGCACGGCTTCGGCCAGGCAGTTGAGAAAGCGCGAGACGTCGTTGTCGGCGCGGTCGAGCGTGAGCCAGGCGGTGGCGATGCCCTGCGCGTCCATGCGCTCGCGGATCTGTGCCATGGCGGTGGTCTTGCCGAAGCCGGCGGGTGCGCGCACCAGAACGAGCTTGACGGTCGCGGCCGCGATTTCTTCGCTGATGGCGGTGCGCGGCACCTGCGTGGCCACGAAGGCCGGCGGGTTGAGCTTGGTCTCGAGAATCCGGAGCGAGGAAGGGGGAACAGGGGCTGGTGCAGGCATCGCGAAGGGGGAGTGAATGCCTGGAAATTCCGTCGCTTCCGACGATTCCGGCAACCGATTCTGCTTCCTAAACTGGCCGCAGACAAACTGAATTCCCCTGCATCCGGTGGCCCTGCGCACCCGGGCAGCGCCTTGCCCATGACCCACGACGTTTTCATCTACGACCACGTGCGAGCCCCGCGCGGCAAGGGCCGCGCCGACGGTGCGCTGCACCCCATCACGCCGGTGCAGCTGGCCACGCAGGTGCTGCAGGCGCTGCGCGAACGCCATGCGCTCGACCCCACGCAGATCGAGGACGTGGGCCTGGGCGTGGTGATGCCCGTGGGCGAGCAGGGCGCCGACATCGCGCGTGTTGCGCTGCTGTCGGCGGGCTACGGCGACAGCGTGGTGGGCTTTCAGCTCAACCGCTTCTGCACCTCGGCGCTCGACACGCTCAAGATGGGCTTCGGCCTCGTCGCCTCGGGCCAGGCCGACGCGGTGATCGGCGGCGGCGTGGAGTCGATGTCGCGCGTTGCCATCGGCAGCGACGGCGGTGCGGTCTACACCGACCCCGCCGTGGGCCAGCGCTACCCCTACATTCCCAACGGCGTGGCGGCCGACCTCATGGCCATGCTCGACGGCGTGGACCGCGAGGCGGTCGATGCCTACGCCATGGAAAGCCAGCGCCGCGCCGCCGTGGCGCAGGCCGAGGGCCGCTTCGACCGCTCGCTCGTGCCCGTGCGCGACCGGCTCGGCCGCACTGTGCTCGCGAAAGACGAGGCCAACCGCCCCGGCACCACGATGGCCGACCTCGCCAAGCTCAAGCCCGCCTTCGCCGGCGCGGCCGCGCAGGGCTACGAAGCCATCCTGCTGCAGCGCTACCCGCAGCTGTCGCACATCGCGCCGATCCACACGGGCGGCAACTCGAGCGGCATCGTCGACGGCGCCTGTGCGGTGCTGTTGGGCAACCGCGACTACGGCACGCGCAACGGCCTCGTGCCGCGCGCGCGCATCGTCGGCAGCGCCTCGTGCGCCGACGAACCGCTGCTGAGCCTGGGCGGCCCGATGCCGGCCACCGAGCGCCTGCTGGCGCGCTGCGGCCTGCGCATCGGCGACATCGACCTGTTCGAGGTCAACGAGGCCTTCTCGGTGGTGCCGATGCGCTATGCGCGGCACTTCGACATCGACCCCGCGCGCATCAACGTGAACGGCGGCGCCATCGCGCTGGGCCACCCGCTGGGCGCAACCGGCGCGATCCTCACGGGCACGCTGCTCGACGAACTGGAGCGGCGCGATGCGGGCCTGGGCCTGGTCACGCTGTGCGCTGCGGCGGGGCAGTCGACCGCGCTGGTGATCGAGCGCGTCTGAGCGCGTCTTCTCTCAAGTTTTTTTCTCATGCATTCCAACATCCGATTCGAGGTCGATGCCGACGGCGTCGCGCTCCTCACCCTCGACGTGCCCGACCGGCCGATGACCGTGTTCACGCCCGGCTTCACGGCCGACCTGCGCGCGGCCGTGGCGCAGATCGCGCAGCGCGCCGACGTGCGCGGTGCGGTCATCACCTCGGGCAAGGCCAGCGGCTTCATGGCCGGGGCCGATCTCAAGGACCTCGTGGGCTTTCATGCGACAGGTGGCAGCGCGGCCGATGCCGCCGAGGCCATCGCGCCCGGCGGTCGCGTGCTGCGCGAGCTGGAGCGCTGCGGCAAGCCCGTGGCGGTGGCGATCAACGGCGTGGCGCTGGGCGGCGGTTTCGAACTCGCGCTGGCCTGCCATTACCGCGTGCTGCTCGACGAACCGCGCGCGGTGGTCGGTCTGCCCGAGGTCACGGTCGGCCTGCTGCCTGTGGGCGGCGGCACGCAGCGGCTGCCGCGCCTCGTCGGCATTGCGCGCGCGCTGCCGCTGCTGCTGTCGGGCCAGCACGTGGCACCGGCCGAGGCGCTGGCGCTGGGCATGGTCGATGCGCTCGCGCCGGCCGACCAGCTCGTGCAAGTCGCGCGCCGCTGGGTGCTCGACCACCCCGACGCCGGCCAGCAGCCATGGGACGTGAAAGGCTTCAAGGTGCCGGGCGGCGCGGGCGCACTGGCGCCGCACGCAGGCGCGAGCTTCGGCGCCACGCTGGCGCAGGTGCGGCGCGACACGCACGACAACCTGCCGGCGCCGCTGGCCATCCTGTCGGCCGTGTACGAAGGCACGCAGCTGCCGATGGACGCGGGCCTGGCGGTCGAAGCGCAGTGCTTCGGTCCCTTGCTGGCCGGACCGGTGGCACGGAACCTGATGCGCACGCTGTTCGTGAACCGGGGCGCAGCGCTGCGGCGCAAGGGTGACTTGAGCGCGGTCAACACCGCGTATGTCGAACGGCTGCGGCAGCTGTACCGCAGTGAAGGGCAAGCGCTGTTGAGCGAAGGCGTGTCGCCCGCGTTGATCGTGAATGCCGCGTGCCAAGCCGGGCTGGGCGAAAGCCCGCTGACCGCTGAAGCCACAGTGACACAAGCCGCCGCATCGCAGCCCGACGCACGCGCCGTGGGCGAACGCCTGCTGTCGCTGCTCGCGCTCGAAGCGGCACGTTGCCTCGAAGAAGGCGTGCTGAAGCAGCCGGTCGAAGCCGACCTCGGCGCGGTGCTCGCATTGGGCTACCCCGACTGGACCGGCGGCACGCTCTCGTACATCGAAACCGTCGGCCTCGCCGCGTTCGTCGCGCGCTGCGATGCACTCGCAGAGCGCCACGGCGAGCGATTCAAGCCCGCGGCTGCGTTGCGCGAGCGCGCGCAATCGAACGGGCTCTTCTATCCCGTGGAGCAGGCCGCGTGACCACAGGCCGCGCGGAAGCGTTGCAGTCGCTGGTCGCGCAGCTGCAGCTCGAACAGCTCGAGAAAAACCTGTTCCGCGGCACCAGCACCGACATCGGCGCGCCCGCCGTCTTCGGCGGCCAGGTGCTTGGGCAGGCGCTGATGGCGGCGGCGCGCACGGTCGACGGGCACGCGGCGCATTCGCTGCACGGCTACTTTTTGCGCGCCGGCGACAAGGCCGCGCCGATCGTCTACGACGTCGACCGCATCCGCGACGGCGCGAGCTTCACCACGCGGCGCGTGGTCGCCATCCAGCATGGTGAGCCGATCTTCCACATGTCGGCCTCGTTCCATCGGCGCGAGGAGGGCGTGTCGCACCAGTGCGCCATGCCTGAGGCGCCGCCGCCTGATGCGCTCACGCCGCGCGCCGGTTCGCGCGTGCGCGTCGAAGGGCCGATCGAGTTCCGCTACGTCGATCCGCGCGATCCGGTCACGGCCGGCCCGCGCCCGCCGCAGAGCCAGCTCTGGCTGCGCACCGCCGACGTGCTGCCCGACGACCCGCTGCTGCACCAGGCGATGCTGGCCTATGCCTCCGACTACAGCTTCATGGGCGTGGCGATGCAGCCGCACGGCCTGGCGTTTCAGCAACCGGGCGTGCAGGGCGTGAGCCTGGACCACGCGATGTGGTTCCACCGCGATTTCCGCTGCGACGACTGGCTGCTGTACGACGCCGATTCGCCCTCGGCCGAGCATGCGCGCGGCTTCTGCCGCGGTGCGCTGTTCGACCGCGCCGGCCGGCTCGTGGCTTCGGTCGCGCAGGAAGGCCTGATCCGAGTGCGCCGATGATCAAGCTCGTCTTCTGCCTGCGGCGGTTGCCGCACCTGGACCGCGCGCAGTTCCAGCACCACTGGCGCAACGTGCATGCACCACTCGTGGCTGAACGTGCCGAGGTGCTCGGCCTGCGGCGCTACGTGCAGTCGCACACGCTCGACGATGAGTTGGTGCAGCCGCTGGCCGTGCCGCGCGGCAGCCCGGCGCCCTTCGACGGCGTGGCCGAGCTGTGGTGGGACAGCCTCGAAGCGCGCACCGGTGCGCGGCGCGAAGAAGCCCGCCGCGCGAGCGCCGAGCTGCTCGCGGACGAGCGTCGCTTCATCGACCTGGCCGCCTCGCCGATCTTCTTCACCGACGAGTTCGCCGTGGTCGGCGACCCTGCCGCCGAGGCGGTGCGCGACTACCTGCAGGCGCGCGGCCGCCTGTAATCGTCGCTTCGGACGATGCCTGCGCGCAGGGCGCGTCCCTAAACTTTTTCCCACAGGCTGGCGCGTCGCCGGCCGCGAGGAGACCCCCTTTGTTCCAAGGCGAAAGTATCGAAGTCCTGCCGTTGCAGGACGGGCTGGTGGAGCTGCGCTTCGACCGGCGCGGCGAGGCCATCAACAAGCTCGACGCACGCACGGTCGACGAGTTCCGCCAGGCCACCGAACGCATCGCTGCCTCGCCGGATGTGCGCGGCGTGCTGGTGACGAGCGCGAAAGACGTGTTCATCGTCGGCGCCGACATCACCGAGTTCGGCGCCACCTTCCAGCAGGCCGAGGCCGACATCGCGCGCGGCGTGCGCGCCAGCAACGAGCTGTTCAACGCCTTCGAGGACCTGGCCGTGCCCAGCGTGGTCGCCATCAACGGCTTCGCGCTCGGCGGCGGGCTGGAGCTGGCGATGCTCGCGCCGCTGCGCGTGATGGCCGACACGGCCCAGGTCGGCGTGCCCGAAGTGAAACTGGGCCTGTTCCCCGGCTTCGGCGGCACGGTGCGGCTGTCGCGCCTGGCAGGCCTGGCCACGGCCATCGACTGGGTGGCGAGCGGCAAGCCGGCCAAGGCGCCGGCTGCGCTGGCCGCGGGCGTGACCGACGAGGTCGCGGCGCCCGACGCCCTGCGCGACCGCGCGCTCGCGTTGCTGCAACGTGCGGTGCGCGGCGAGATCGACTGGCAGGCCGCGCAGCAACGCAAGCGCGCGCCGCTGGCGCTGTCGGCGCAAGAGGCGGGTGCGTTGGTCGAGACTGCGCGCACGCAGGTGGCGGCGCGCAGCGGCAAGCACCAGCCCGCGGCCGTCATCGCGCTCGAAATGATGGCCGAGGCCGCAGGCCGCGACCGCGCGGGCGCGCTCGACCTCGAGTCGGCCGCCTTCGGCCGCGTCGCGAAGACGCAGGCCGCCGCCTCGCTGGTGCAGGCCTTCCTCAACGACCAGGCGCTCAAGAAGCTCTTCAAGCGCCATGCGCGCGAAGGCCGTCCGGTGAAGCAGGCGGCCGTGCTCGGCGCCGGCATCATGGGCGGCGGCATCGCCTACACCAGCGCACTGCGCGGCACGCCGGTGCGCATGAAGGACATCGCGCAGCCGCAGCTCGACCTGGGCATGGCCGAGGCCGGCAAGCAGCTTGCCAAGCAGGTGAAGAACGGCCGGCTCGCGCAGGAAAAAGCCGATGCCATCCAGGCGTCGATCGTGCCGCAGCTCGACGAGGCCGGCTTCGACACGGTGGACTGCGTGGTCGAGGCCGTGGTCGAGAACCTCGAGGTCAAGCGCAAGGTGCTGGCCGCGCTGGAAGGCAGCGTCAAGCCCGGCACCGTGATCGCCTCGAACACCTCGAGCCTGCGCATCGACGACATCGCCCAGCCGCTCGCGCGCCCTGAAGACTTTGTCGGCATGCACTTCTTCAACCCCGTGCCGGTGATGCAGCTGGTGGAAGTGATTCAGGGCGCGAAGACGAGCAACGCGGCCGTGTCCACCGCCGTGGGCTATGCCGTGGCGATGGGCAAGACGCCCATCGTGGTGAAGGACTGCCCGGGCTTTCTCGTCAACCGCATCCTCACGCCGTACATCAACGCCTTCGTGCAGCTGGTGGCCGATGGCGCCGACTTCGAGGCCGTCGACCGCGCGATGGAAGCCTTCGGCTGGCCCATGGGCCCGGCCTATCTGCAGGACGTGGTGGGCATGGACGTGGGCGCGCACGTGGGCGACGTGATTGCCGCGGGCTACCCGCAGCGCATGCCGGCCCTGGCGCGCAATGCCGTGAAGCTGATGGTGGCGAACAAGCGCTACGGCCAGAAGAGCGGCGCCGGCTTCTACCGCTACGAGAACGACCCCACGGGCCGCCCGCGCAAGTCCGCCGCGCCCGAGGCGCATGCGCTGGTCGCCACGCTGCAGCCGCAGGGCCGGCGCGACTTCGCCGATGCGGAGATCGTCGAACGCATGATGCTGCCGATGGTCGTCGAGGCTGCGCACGCGCTCGAAGACGGCGTGGTCGCCACGCCGGCCGAGCTCGACATGGCGCTGCTGCTCGGCGTGGGCTTCCCCGCCTATGCCGGCGGCGCGCTCAAGTACGCCGACTGGCTCGGGCTGGACCGCGTCGTGGCGCTGTGCGACAAACATGCGGCGCTCGGCGCGCCGTATGTGCCGACGGCGCGCATGCGCGAGATGGCAGCGCAGAAGCTGCGCTACTACCCGGTCTGAACGGCAGGCGTTTCGTTTTTCATTTTTCTCTTTCTCTCTCTCACTATCCAAGGACAACAAGAGATGCAACTCGATTCCAGCATTGCCGCCGTCGTCACGGGCGGCGCCTCGGGCCTCGGGGCCGCCACCGCACGTCGCTTGGCCAGCCACGGCGTGAAGGTCGCGCTGTTCGACCTCAACGTGGAGCAGGGCGAGGCCCTCGCCAAGGAACTGGGCGGCGTGTTCTGCAAGGTCGACGTGACCTCCGAGGAGCAGGTCGACGCGGCCTTCGCCAAGGCGCGTGCCGCGCACGGCCAGGAGCGCGTGCTGGTCAACTGCGCCGGCACCGGCAACGCGGTGAAGACCGCGAGCCGCGACAAGGCCTCGGGCGAGATCAAGCACTTTCCGCTCGCCAACTTCGACCGCATCATCCAGATCAACCTCGTGGGCACCTTCCGCTGCATCGCCAAGTCGGCGGCCGGCATGCTCACGCTCGACGCACTGGAAGACGGCGAGCGCGGCGCGATCGTCAACACGGCCTCGGTCGCGGCGCAAGACGGCCAGATGGGCCAGGCCGCCTACACGGCCTCGAAGGCCGGTATCGTCGGCATGACGCTGCCCATTGCGCGCGACCTCATGGGCGAGGGTATCCGCGTGAACACCATCCTGCCGGGCATCTTCAACACGCCGCTGCTGCAGGGGGCGCCCGACAACGTGAAGGCCGCATTGGCTGCGTCGGTGCCGTTCCCCAAGCGCCTGGGCAACCCGGCCGAGTACGCGACGCTGGCCGAGCTGATGATCACCAACGGCTACTTCAATGGCGAGAGCGTGCGGCTGGACGGCGCGATCCGGATGGCGCCGCGCTGACGCCAGGGCGCAGAAGGGCCATCGTCAGCCCTTCTGCGCACGCCCCCGCGCCTGCACCGCCTCGCGCCGCGCGCGCAGCACCTCGGGCGTGAGCGACGCGGCCCACTCGCGCGTGGCGGCCTGCTCCAGCGCCATGCCTTCGGCAAAGCTGCGCGCATGGCCGTCGTCGATCAGGCGCTTGTAGACCGGCAGCATCTCGGGCAGCGCGCTCGCGATGTCGGCGGCCAGCGCGAGCGCTTCGGGCATCAGTTGTTCGGGCGTCGTCACGCGGTTGACCAGCCCCCAGCGCTCGGCCTGCTCGGCACCGACGAAGTTGCCGCTGAAGGCCATCTCTTTTGCACGCGCAATGCCGATGAGCCGCGACAGCCGCTGCGACAGCCCCCAGCCCGGGATCACGCCGATGCGCGCGTGGGTGTCGGCAAAGCGCGCCTCGCTCGACGCGATCAGCAGGTCGCAGGCCAGCGCGACCTCGAGGCCACCCGTGAGGGCCGCGCCGTTCACGGCGCCGATCACCGGGCGCGGAAAGTTCGCGAGCGCGGTGGCGACGTCGGTGCCGGCGTCGCCGGTGATGGCGCCCGGGTCGATCTCGCGCAGGTCGAGGCCGGCGCAGAAGGCGCGGCCCGCGCCGGTGACGATGAGCACGCGCACGCTGTCGTCCTGCGCGAGCGTGTCGAGCGCACGCACCAGCGCGCGCCGCAGCGCGAGCGACAGGGCGTTCATCGCTTGCGGGCGGTTCAGCGTGAGGCAGGCGCAGCCGTCCTGCGGGCGCGTGAGCAGGAGGATGGTGTCGTCGTCGGTTGCAGGTGTGTTCATGGCGTGTCAGTGTTGGGCGCAGGCCGTGCCGCGGCATCGTCGGAACGGACGAATCCGGCGGCCTTGTCCCGCTCACGACTCGAAACCCGCGCCCGCATCGGCACCATGCGCCGCATTGTCTTCAATCCACCGTCCTTGAATCCACTGAGAGAAAGAAGGAGCGTCCCCCATGGACTTCAGCCTCACCCCGGCCCAGCTCGACCTGCAGGAACGAACGCGCCGCTTCATCGCCGAGGAAGTGATGCCGCTCGAATCCGACCCCCGGCAGGATTCGCACGGCCCCGCCGAGGCGCTGCGCGACGAACTCGTGGCGCGCGCACGCCGCGCCGGCCTGCTCACGCCACATGCGTCGAAGGAGCACGGCGGGCTGGGCCTGTCGCACATCGACAAGGCCATCGTGTTCGAGGAGGCGGGCTACTCGCCGCTCGGCCCGGTGGCGCTCAACATCCACGCGCCCGACGAAGGCAACGTGCACCTGATGGAAGTGGTGGCCACGCCGGCGCAGAAGGCACGCTGGCTGCAGCCGCTCATCGACGGCCATGTGCGCTCCTGCTTCTGCATGACCGAGCCGCCGCCCGGCGCCGGCTCCGATCCGTCGATGATGCAGACCGTGGCCGTGCGCGACGGCGACCACTACGTGATCACCGGGCGCAAGTGGTTCATCACCGGCGCCACCGGCGCGGGCTTCGCGATCATCATGGCGCGAATGGAAGACGGGTCGTCGACCATGTTCCTGGCCGACATGAACCAGCCCGAGATCGTGATCGAGCGGCAGATCGACGCGCTCGACAGCTGCTTCACCGGCGGCCACGGCGTGGTGCGCTTCGACGGCCTGCGCGTGCCCGCCGCCGACGTGCTGGGCGCCATTGGCGAGGGCTTTCGCTACGCGCAGGTGCGGCTGGCGCCCGCGCGCCTCACGCACTGCATGCGCTGGCTCGGCGCCGCACGCCGCGTGCACGAACTCGCCACCGACTACGCCCGCCGCCGCCAGGCCTTCGGCCATGCGCTGGTGGAGCACGAGGGCGTGGGTTTCATGCTGGCCGACAACGACATGGACCTGCATGTCTCGCGCCTGACGATCTGGCATTGCGCGTGGGTGCTCGACCAGGGCGGCAAGGGCCGGCACGAGTCGAGCGTGGCCAAGGTGCTGTGCTCGGAGGCCGAGTGGCGCGTGGTCGACCGCTCGGTGCAGATCCTCGGCGCGAGCGGCGTGTCGGACGAAACCGTGGCCGCGCGCATCTTCCGCGACATGCGGGCCTTCAGGATCTACGACGGCCCATCGGAAGTGCACCGCTGGAGCATGGCCAAGCGCCTCGCGAAGGCCTGAGAGCTAAGGGGCGCAAGGCGCCGCCGCCCAAAATCGTCGGTTCCGACGACGCTGTGCGGCGGCGCGGCGCCAACAATGCGCTGGACTGTCGAACCGAACCCATCACCGGAGATTTCACATGCCCGAAGCCTATATCGTCGCCGCCGCGCGCACCGCCGGAGGCCGCCGCAACGGCCGCCTCGCCGGATGGCACCCGGCCGACCTGGCCGCCCAGGTGCTCAACGCGCTCGTGGCGCGCACCGACGCCGACCCCGCGCTGATCGAAGACGTCATCATGGGCTGCGTCGGCCAGGCCGGCGAGCAGGCCTCGAACATTGCGCGCAACGCGGTGCTGGCCTCGCGCCTGCCCGAGTCGGTGCCCGCCACCTCGGTCGACCGCCAGTGCGGTTCGTCGCAGCAGGCGCTGCATTTCGCGGCGCAGGCCGTCATGTCGGGCACGATGGACATCGTGATCGCCGCCGGCGTCGAGAGCATGAGCCGCGTGCCCATGGGCCTGCCCACCACGCTGCCGCTGAAGAACAACCTGGGCTTCTACGTGAGCCCCGGCATGGAAAAGCGCTACCCCGGCATCCAGTTCAGCCAGTTCACGGGCGCCGAGATGATCGCCCGCAACTACGGCATCGAGAAAGATGCGCTCGACCGCTACGCACTCGAAAGCCACCACCGCGCCATCGCCGCCACGAAGGCCGGCCACTTCGAGCGCGAGATCGTGCCCGTGGCCGTGCGCATGGCCGACGGCACCGAGACCGGCGAGCTGCACACCACCGACGAAGGCATCCGCTACGACGCCACGCTGGAGAGCATCGCCGGCGTCAAGCTCATCGCAGAAGGCGGGCGCTGCACCGCGGCCACCGCCAGCCAGATCTGCGACGGCGCCAGCGGCCTCATGGTCGTGAACGAGCGCGGCCTGAAGACGCTGGGCGTGAAGCCGCTGGCGCGCATCCACCACATGAGCGTGCTGGGCCACGACCCGGTCATCATGCTCGAGGCCCCGCTGCCCGCCACGCAGCGCGCGCTGCAAAAGGCCGGCATGAAGATCGAGGACATCGACCTGTACGAAGTCAACGAAGCCTTCGCGCCCGTGCCCATCGCCTGGCTGAAGGCACTGGGCGCCGACCCGGCCCGCATCAACGTGAACGGCGGCGCCATTGCGCTGGGCCACCCGCTCGGCGCCTCGGGCACCAAGCTGATGACCACGCTGGTGAACGCCCTGGGTCAGCGCGGCAAGCGCTACGGCCTGCAGACGATGTGTGAAGGCGGCGGCATGGCCAACGTGACCATCGTAGAGCGGCTCTGACGAAGCCGGGCGGCCCTTGCGCCGCCACCTGGCAGCGCCCGCGGGGGCGGCGCTGACCTTTTCCGTTCCCTCACAAAAAGAGATCGACGCATGATTCATGACAACGATCGCGGAGACAAGAAGAACACCCCCCTGTTGCGCATCGACGCGGTGTCGGTGCGCTTCGGCGGCATCGTGGCGCTCGACGGCGTCTCGTTCGACGTGCGGCGGGGCCAGATCTGCGGCCTCATCGGACCGAACGGGGCGGGCAAGAGCACGCTGTTCAACTGTCTCTCGCGCCTGTACGAGTGCAGCGCCGGCCGCATCGAGTTCGACGGCCATCCGCTCACGCGCCTGCCGCGCCACCGCATGGCGGGCCTGGGCATCGGGCGCACCTTCCAGAACCTGGCGCTGTTTCGCACGATGACCGTGCGCGACAACGTGCTGGTGGGTTGCCACAGCAAGCACCACGCGGGCTTTCTGCGCAACGCCTTCCGGCTGCCCGGCGTGGCGGCCATCGAGTCGCAGGCGCGGGCACGGGCCGACCAGCTGATCCACTTTCTCGACCTCGAGGCCGTGGCCGAGCGCGAAGTGGCCGACCTGCCTTTCGGCACGCAGAAGCGCGTCGAGCTGGCACGCGCGCTGGCGGCCGAGCCGCAGTTGCTGCTGCTCGACGAGCCAGCCTGCGGCCTGAACCACGAAGAGCTCGAAAGCCTGGGCACGCTGATCCGCGACATCCGCGACCGCCTGAACGTGACGGTGCTGCTGGTCGAGCACCACATGAGCCTTGTGATGGGCGTGTCGGACCAGGTGGTGGCGCTCAACTTCGGCAAGAAGATCGCCGAGGGCACGCCGGCCGAGGTGCGCGCGCACCCCGAGGTGATCCGCGCCTACCTGGGTGAAGAGGAAGAAGAAGCGGAGGCGATGGCATGACGACGAACATTCTCGAAGTGCGCGGACTGCACGCCGCCTACGGACCGACGCGCGTGCTGCAAGGCATCGACCTCGACATTCCCACGGGCCAGGTCGTGGCGCTGCTGGGCGCCAACGGCGCCGGCAAGACCACGACGCTGCGCGCGCTGTGCCAGATGATGGTGAGCACCGAGGGCCGCATCATGCTGGCCGGCCAGCGCATCGACGGCCGCTCGACCGAGCAGATCGCCAAGGCCGGCGTGGGCCATGTGCCCGACGGGCGCGGCACCTTCCTGGGCCTCACGACCGAAGAGAACCTGCGGCTGGGCGCCTACGCCCGCGCGAGCAGGGACGGCATCGACGCCGACATGGAGCGCGTGTTCGGCTACTTCCCGCGCCTGCGAGAGCGCCGCGCCCAACAGGCCGGCACGCTGTCGGGCGGAGAGCAGCAGATGCTCGCCATCGGCCGCGCGCTCATGGGCAAGCCGCGCCTGCTGCTGCTCGACGAGCCGTCCTTCGGACTCGCGCCGCTCATCGTGAAGGACATCTTCTCGATCATGCGGCGCATCAACAAGGAAGAGCGCGTGTCGATTCTTCTGGTGGAGCAGAACGCCAAGCTCGCGCTCGACCTGGCCGACTCGGCCTACCTCCTGGAAACCGGCCGCATCGTGCTCTCGGGCACGGCCGCCGAGATCCGCCGCAACGACGCCGTGCGCAAAGCGTACCTGGGCGAATAAGGGCCTCACACCGATGAACGCATTCCTGCACCAACTGCTGGCGGGCCTGGCCACCGGCGGCATCTACGCCAGCGTTGCGCTGGCGCTGGTGATGATCTACCAGGCCACGCACCACATCAACTTCGCGCAGGGCGAGATGGCGATGTTCTCGACCTTCATCGCCTGGAGCCTCATGCAGGCCGGCCTGCCGTACTGGGCCGCCTTCGTCGCGACGGTGGCCTTGTCCTTCGTGCTCGCGGCCGTGGTGGAGTTCACCGTCATCCGGCCCATGCACGACAAGCCGGCGCTGTCGGTGGTGGTGGTGTTCATCGGCCTGCTGGTGATCTTCCACAGCCTGGCGGGCTGGCTCTTCGGCTACACCATCAAGCAGTTCCCGAGCCCGTTCCCGTCGGACGCGTGGTTCGGCAGCGCCATGATGTCGGCGCACGAGATGGGCGCCATCGGCGTCACGCTGCTGGTGGTGGTGGTGCTGTTCGCGTTCTTCCGCTTCACACCGCTGGGCCTGGCGATGCGTGCCGCGGCGCAGAACGCGGCCTCGTCGCGGCTCGTGGGCATCAACGTCGGACGCATGCTGATGCTGGGCTGGGGCCTGGCCGGTGCCATCGGCGCGGTGGCCGGGATGATGGTCGCGCCTGTGGTCTTTCTCGATCCGCACATGATGACCGGCGTGCTGCTCTACGCCTTTGCCGGCGCACTCATCGGCGGCATCGACAGCCCCGTGGGCGCGGTGCTCGGCGGCTTCATCGTCGGCGTGCTCGAGAACCTCATCGGCACCTACGTGGTGGGCACCGAACTCAAGCTGTCGGTGGCGCTGGTGTTGATCGTCGGCGTGCTCATCGTCAAGCCCTCCGGCCTCATGGGCCGCAAACTGGTCACGAGAGTCTGATCGCATGAACTCCCCTCAAGCCTCCTCCTTGCCGACCGCCATGGCACCGCTCGGTGCGTCGGCCCACGCACGCACCGCCAAGCCTTCGCGCTCCCCGCTCATGTGGGTCGGCCTGCTGATCGCGTTGGCCATCGGCATCACCTTCGTGGCGCGCGGCTACCAGCTGTTCCAGGCGACCATGGTGATCTCGTACGCGATCGCGCTCTTGGGCCTGAACATCCTCACGGGCTACAACGGGCAGATCTCGCTCGGCCACGGCGCCTTCTATGCCATTGGGGCCTACACCACCGGCATCCTCATGGAGCACGCGGGCGTGCCGTACTGGCTCACGGTGCCGGCAGCGGCCGTGGTGTGCCTGATCGTCGGCTACCTGTTCGGGCGGCCCGCCCTCAAGCTCGAAGGGCTGTACCTGGCGCTGGCCACCTTCGCGCTCGGCGTGGCGATGCCGCAGCTGCTCAAGTACAAGCACCTCGAGGCCTGGACCGGCGGCGTGCAGGGCATCGTGCTCATGAAGCCCGCCGCGCCCTTCGGCCTGCCGCTCAACGAAGACCAGTGGCTCTACCTGTTCTCGCTGTTCGTCGCGGTCGTGATGTTCTTCATTGCCCACAACCTGCTGCAAAGCGGCAGCGGCCGGGCCATGCGCGCCATCCGCGACCACGCCATGGCTTCGGAGGCGATGGGCGTGGACAACAGCCACTACAAGGCCATGACCTTCGGCGTCTCGGCCGCGTACACCGGCGTGGGCGGCGCGCTGTCGGCCATTGCGGTGCAGTTCGTGGCGCCCGATTCGTTCACGCTGTTCCTGTCGATCTCGCTGCTGGTGGGCATCGTGGTGGGCGGCGTGGGCACGCTGTACGGCGCGATCTTCGGCGCCCTCTTCATCATGTTCGTGCCCTCGCTGGCCGAGAAGGTCTCCAAGGCCGCGCCATGGGCGGTGTACGGCGTGGTGCTGATCGCCTTCATGTTCGCGATGCCCGGCGGCGTGGTCGGGTTGCTGCGCAAGCTCCAGGCACGCGTCGCCCGTGCACGATGACGCGACGCTGATCGCGAACGCACTGCAGCGGCTGGCCGGGCGCCTCGTGCCCGACGGCCACGCAGTGCAGGCCGTGCGCCGGCTCTCGGGCGGCGCCAGCCAGCAGACTTGGGCTTTCGATGTGACGACCACCGGCGCGGGCCTTACGCACACGCAGCCGCTGGTGCTGCGCCGCGCGGCCGATGCCAGCGGCGCGCGCGCCCTGGGCACCGCAGGCCTCGCTGCGGAAGCGCAGCTCATCGAAGCCGCACGCGTAGGCGGCGTGCCCGTGCCGGGCGTGCGCCATGTGCTGCAGCCGGCCGACGGGATCGGCGAAGGCTTCGTCATGGACCGCATCGAGGGCGAAACCCTGGGCCGCCGCATCGTGCGCGACGAACACCTGGCCGGCGCGCGCCGCGTGCTCGCGCGCCAGTGCGGCGCCGCCATGGCGCGCATTCACCGCCTGCCCGCACACAACCCGCCACCGCTGCGCACGGCCGCCGCACGCGCGGAGCTCGACTTCCAGATCGACCTGCACCGCAGCCACGGCACCGCGCGCCCCGTGTTCGAACTCGCGTTCCGCTGGCTGCGCGCGCACGCGCCGGCCGACGTGCCTGCGCCGGTGCTCGTGCACGGCGACTTCCGCAACGGCAACCTGATGGTCGGCGAGGAGGGCCTGCGCGCCGTGCTCGACTGGGAACTCGCGCACTTCGGCGACCCCATGGAAGACCTCGGCTGGATGTGCGTGCGCTCCTGGCGCTTCGGCCACGGCGCGTTGCCCGTGGGCGGCTTCGGCACGCGCGAGCAACTGTTCGAGGGCTACACGGCCGAAGGCGGGCAGGTCGATGCCGAGCGCGTGCGCTGGTGGGAAGTGCTGGGCACGCTCAAGTGGGGCATCGTCTGCGAAGCCATGGTGCATGCCTGGCTCAGCGGCCGCGAGCGCGACGTCGAGAAGGCCGCCATCGGCCGCCGCGCGTCGGAGGCCGAGTCGGACCTGCTGGCCCTGCTCGCGCCCGAGGAAGAGCTCGCCTGATGCAAGACCGCCCCGACATCGCCGAACTGCTCGAGGCCGTCGCCGCCTTCCTGCGCGAGCAGGTGGTGCCGGCCACCGAGGGGCCGGTCGCCTTCCATGCGCGCGTGGCCGCGAACACGCTCGACATCGTGCGGCGCGAAGTGCAGCTCGGCCCGCTCGCGCAGGCGAGTGAACGGGCGCGGCTGCACGCACTGCTGGGCCCCGGCGCACCCACCGATCTGGCAGAGGCCAACCGCCTGCTCTGTACCCGCATCGGCACCGGCGAACTCGACGCCGCTACGCCCGGCCTGATCGACCACCTGCGCCAGACCACACGCGACAAGCTCGCCATCGACCAGCCCGGCTACGCCGCCGGCACGAAGAAGAGAGAGGACTGAGCCATGGACTTCGACCTGCCCCGCGACCTCGTCGATTACCTCGCCCAACTCGACGCCTTCATCGACCGCGAGATCGCGCCGCTGCAGGCGCAGGACGACAACGAACGCTTCTTCGACCACCGCCGCGAATGGGCCCGCACCGACTTCGAGAACGGTGGCCTGCCGCGCCCCGAGTGGGAAGCGTTGCTGGCCGAGGCGCGCCGCCGCGCCGACCGCGCGGGCCATCTGCGCTTCGGGCTGCCCGCCGCCTTCGGCGGACGCGACGGCAGCAACCTCTGGATGGCCGTGATCCGCGAGCACTTTGCCGCGCGCGGCCTGGGCCTGCACAACGACTTGCAGAACGAGCATTCGATCGTCGCCAACAACCCCTTCGTGCTGGCCATTCGCGACTTCGGCTCGCCCGCGCAGTGCGACGAACTCATCCAGGGCATGCTCGACGAGCGCGTGCGCCTCACCTTCGGTCTCACCGAACCACAGCACGGCTCCGACGCCACGCACATGGAAACCCGCGCCGTGCCCGAGGCACGCCACGGCAGCGCCGGCTTTCGCATCGACGGCGAAAAGATGTGGACCACCGGCATGCACACGGCGACCCACTGCGTGCTGTTCGCACGCACCAGCGGGCGCGACGGCGATGCGCGCGGCATCAGCGCGTTGCTCGTGCCCGCGAAGGCCGAGGGCGTGAGGATCGAGGAGTACCTCTGGACCTTCAACATGCCCACCGACCACCCGCGCGTGAGCTTCACGAACGTGTGGGTGCCTGAAGACGCCGTGCTCGGCCCGCTCGACGGCGGCCTGGCCATTGCCCAGCACTTCGTGCACGAGAACCGCATCCGCCAGGCCGCGTCGAGCCTGGGCGCCGCCGACTACTGCGTGCGCGAGAGCGTGAAGTACGCACGCGAGCGCAAGCCCTTCGGCGAAGCGCTGGCGCGCAACCAGGGCATCCAGTTTCCGCTGGTCGAACTGGCCACGCAGGTCGAGATGCTGCGCCTGTTGATCCGCAAGACCGCGTGGCAGATGGACCAGATGCCCAAGCCGCAGGTCGAGAAGCAGCTGTCCGACAAGGTCTCGATGTGCAACTACTGGGCCAACCGCCTCGTGTGCGAGGCCGCCGACCGCGCGATGCAGGTGCACGGCGGCATCGGCTATTCGCGCCACAAGCCCTTCGAACACATCTACCGCCACCACCGCCGCTACCGCATCACCGAGGGCTCCGAAGAGATCCAGATGCGCAAGGTGGCGGGCCACCTCTTCGGCTACATGGGGCCGAACCGGGCCACCACGGCCTGAACCGCTTTCCGACGACGACTGACGACGCAAGCCACTCAGCAACACAGAAGGAGACACGCGACATGGTTCATCCGCTTTCCCGCCGCACGGCCCTGGTTTCCGGCCTGGTCGTGGGCCTTGCCGCGCTCTGCATCAGCCTCCCGGCCCTGGCCCAGAAGAAGTCCGAAGCCGGCGTGAGCGACGCCGAGATCGTGCTGGGCATGCCCATGCCGCTGTCGGGGCCCGTGTCGGGCTACTCGGTGGTCGGCAAGGTGGCCGAGGCCTACTTCAAGAAGCTCAACGAGCAGGGCGGCATCCACGGGCGCAAGGTGCGCCTGTTGATCTACGACGACCAGTACTCGCCGCCCAAGACCGTCGAGGTGGCGCGCCGCCTTGTCGAGGAAGACCAGGTGCTCGCCATCTTCGGCAACCTGGGCACCGCGCCCAACATGGCGATCCAGCGCTACATGAACGCCAAGAAAGTGCCGCAGCTCTTCGTGCAGTCGGGCGCCGCGCAGTTCGACGACGCCGCCAGGTACCCGTGGACCGTGCCCTTCCTTGGCAGCTACCAGGGCGAGGGCCGCGTGTTCGCGCGCCACATCATCGAGAACCGGCCCGACGCCAAGATCGCCGTGCTCATGCAGAACGACGACCTCGGCCGCGAAGTGCTCAAGGGCCTGCAGGAAGGCCTGTCGAAGCAGGGCAAGGCGAAGATCGTGGCGCAGGCCACCTTCGAGGTGACCGACCCCACCGTCGATTCGCAGGTGGTGCAGCTCAAGTCGTCGGGTGCCGACGTGCTCGTGATGGCCGCCACCGCACGCACCGCCGCGCAGGCCATCCGCAAGGTCGCCGATGTGGGCTGGACGCCCGACCGTTATCTCAACTTTGCCGCCGCCTCCGTGAAGATGGCCTTCGAGCCCGCGGGCGCCGACAAGGCCAAGGGCGTGGTCGCGCTCGCCGTCTACAAGGAGCCCATGAGCCCGCGCTGGAGCCGCGACCCCGAGGTGCTCGAGTACCTCGAGCTGCTCAAGACCCACGCCAGCGGCGTCGACCCGAGCAACGGCAGCGGCGTGTCGGGCTACATCGTCGCGCAGCTCATGGCGCACGTGCTGCGCGAGGCCGGCGCCAACCCCACGCGCGAGAGCGTGCGCGTCGCCGCCAGCACCCTCAAGAGCCCGCGCATCTCGATGCTGCTGCCCGGCGTGGCCATGGCCAATTCGGCCGCCGACCTGCACGCCTACGCCTCCATGCAGCCCGTGCGCTTCAACGGCGTGGACCTCGACCCGGTCGGGCCCGCGCTGAACATGAAGTGAAACCCCTTTTTATCTACTCACGCCCTCCGGAGCCCACCCATGAGCCAGCCTGACGACCAGGACCCCCTTCTGTACGAACGCGACGGCGACGTCGCCATCCTCAGTTTCAACATTCCCAAGCGGCTCAACCCGCTCACCGTGCCGCTGCAGCAGGCCTTGCGCCAGCGGCTCGCGCAGCTGCGCGACGAAGGCGAGGTGCGCGCCGTGGTACTCACCGGCGTCGGCAAATCGTTCTGCGTGGGCGCCGACCTCGGCAGCATGGACGCCAGCGCGCCCGGCAGCCTGGGCCAGCGCACGGCCGACGCGATGGAGGCGATGTCGAACCGCCTCATCGAAGACCTGCGCAGCATGCCCTTCCCGGTAGTGAGCGCCATCAACGGCCCCGCCGCGGGTGCCGGCGTGGGCGTGGCGCTGGCCGCCGATGTCGTGCTGGTGGCGCGCTCCGCGTACTTCTACCTGCCCTTCATGCCGCGCCTGGGCATCGTGCCCGACCTGGGCACCACCTGGTTCCTCGAACGGCTCGTGGGCCGCGCAAGAGCCATTGGCATGTCGCTGCTCGGCGAGCGCCTGTCGGGCGAGCAGGCCGCGCAATGGGGCCTCGTGTGGGCCTGCGTGGACGACGCCAAACTGCGCGCACAGGCCGTGGCCGTCGCGCAGCGGCTCGCGCGCCTGCCCGCGCACGCAGCGCACGAGATCCGCGCCGTGTACGAATCGGCCGCGAGCCAGTCGCTCGTCGGCCAGATGCGCCACGAGGCCGAGCGCCAGCGCGAGCTGATCGACCGGCCCGACTTCGCCGAAGGCGTGAAGGCTTTCATGGAGAAACGCGAGCCCGTGTTCCGTCGGCCATGAGCGGGGCTGCTGATTCCACGTCCCCCGCGGGCATCGAGTTCGACGCCGACCGCCTGCAGCGTTATTTGCGGGAGGCGCTGCCCGACGTTGAAGGCCCGATGCGCCTGGCGCGCATCGGCGGCGGGCAGTCGAACCCCACCTTCTTCGTCGACTTCGACAACCGCGCGCTGGTGCTGCGCAAGCAGCCGCCCGGCGAGCTGCTGCCCTCGGCCCACGCCGTCGACCGCGAGTACCGCGTGCTGCGAGCACTGGCCGGCACCGACGTGCCCGTGCCGCGCACCGTGCTGTACTGCGACGACCGCGCCGTGGTGGGCACGCCCTTCTACGTCATGGACAAGCTCGAAGGCCGCGTGCTGTCGAACTACGCGCTGCCCGGCATCGCGCCCGCCGAGCGCCGCGCGTACTACTTTGCGATGGCCGAGACCCTGGCGCGCCTGCACGCTGTCGACCTGGCCGCCGTCGGCCTCACCGACTACGGCCGCCCCGGCAACTTCTTCCAGCGCCAGATCGCGCGCTGGACCCGGCAGTGGGAGGCTTCACGCACCCGCGAAGACGCCAACATCGATCGCCTCATCGCCTGGCTGCCGGCCAACTTGCCACAGGGTGACCAGACCACCATTGCGCACGGCGACTTCCGTTTCGGCAACCTCATGTTCCACCCCACCGAGCCACGCGTGATCGCTGTGCTCGACTGGGAGCTGTCCACCCTGGGCCACCCGCTGGCCGACGTGGCCTACAACTGCATGGCCTGGCACACCGGCGCCGACGAGTTCGAAGGCATGCAGGGCATCGACCTCGCGGCCGAAGGCATTCCTACGCAGGCTGAGTACGTCGCCCACTACCAGCAGGCCGGCGGCTGCGCGGAGCCGGTGACGAACTTCCACCTGGCGTTCTCGCTGTTCCGCTTCGCTGTGATCCTCGAAGGCATCGCGGCGCGTGCGAAGAGCGGCAGTGCGGCGGCGGCAGATGCGGTGCAGGTGGGCGCGCAGGCCGCGGGGTTTGCGCGGCGGGCGGTGGCGTTGATCGATTAGCAAGCTGCGCCTAAGAAGCCTCCGTATCATTTCGGCTGTCCTTCGGCACAGCGAAAGAGTCCATGCTTCTCATCAGATCCGCCACGAGCGGCCTCTTCGGCTTTATCGATGTCGGAGGGGAGACGGTTGTTCCTCCGCAATACCACGACGTCGGGCCTTTTGCCACGAACGGCCTTGCGGTTGCGCGACTGGATCGCGAAAGCGAAACCGGCATCGGGTTCATCGATCGAATGGGTCGCACCGTGGTCGGCCCGTCGTTCCATCAGGCCGAAGATTTTTCCAGCCAAGGCGTCTCCAAGGTGATCCTCGACCGGGAACAGCTGTTTCAGCACGGCTTCGTGGATGCCAAGGGCCACAAGGTCTTCACAGCGGCTTTCGAATACGCCCGCTCGTTCGACGACTCGGGCCTCGCGACGATCCGCACCCCGGAAGGCACCTGCGGATGCATCGACATCCGAGGGGAGCTGGTGATTCCGACCCTCTACGACGAGATCGGCGGATTCGCCGTCAATGGCCTTGCCAAGGCCTGGCGTGCTGAATTCAAAGGATTCATCGACGTTGCCGGCAAGGAAGTGCTGCGCCCGGCATTCAAGACATTCGGTGAGTTCGATGCGTGCGGGCTGGCGACCTTCAAGGGAGGCAACCATCGCCATGGTTACATGGACGCGAGCGGTGAACCTCGAATTCCGGCCCGCTATGTGGAGGCTGCCGGCTTCGCCAAGAACGGATTGGCCAAAGTCCGCATCGGGGAGAAATGGGGCTTCATCGACACGGCCGGGAATGTGGCAATCGACCCCGTCTTCGACGACCTGTCGAGCTTCTGCTACGCAGGGTTCGCCGTCTTTCTCCACACGAACCATAAGTGGGGGTGCATCGATGCCACGGGCGAGGTGGTCATCGATCCGGTGTACGACGACATCGATCTGTCGTTCGATCCGCAGGTGCTCGAGGTCGTGCGCGATGGCGTCCGTGGCTACATCACGAAGGCCGGTACGTGGATCGGCACCTATGCCCGGTAGGCGCCGGCCAGCCAGCTAGCGGGGCAGGGCGCCCGTCAGCCGCCGATGGGCGAGCACAGCTCGACCAGCGTGCCGTCCGGGCAGCGCACGTACGAGACGACTTGTCCCCAAGGCTTGGTCACCGGCGCCGACAGCTGCGTGGCGCCGGCTGCGAGCGCACGGCTGTGCGCGGCGGGCACGTCGGGCGTCACGAGGCCCAGCTCCATGCCCAGCGGTTGCGCGGAATCCGAGGCGGCGACATGCCCGCCCGGAAAGTTGGAGTCGGCGAGCGCGTGCGCGGCAAAGGACAGCGTGGTCTCGCCGGTTTCAACCTCGCCATAAGTGCCCGACTCGTGCAGGAAGCGGGTGGGCAGGCCGAAGGCTTGTTCAAAAAACTTCAGCGATTGGGCGACGTCGGGAACGTAGACGATGGTGTAGCCGAGTTTCATGGGAGAAGAGGAGGCGGGCGCGTTACTTACTGCGCTTCCAGCCGCTCTGCAATCTCGCGCGCCCCGAGTTCCCGCACCGTGGCCAGTCGCTCCAGCTGCGCCGCACGCGGGCGTGCCTTGCCTTGCTCCCAGTGATAGATCGTCTGGCCCGACACGCCGACCAGCTGCCCATAGATCGCCGCGGACAACCCGAGCCTGGCGCGGTGCGCGGCCAGCCGGTTGGCGCTGAAGCGGCGCTTGGGGCCGCCTGCGTCGGCGTCGTCGCCCGCAGCACCGGCTGAGGCCGGCGCCTGACGCGCGGAGCCCTTGGCGACCTTGCGCAATTCTTTTTCAAGCGCGCTCACCTGACGGCGCAAGTCGGCAATCGATGCCCGGTGCGCGACGGAGGCCTTCTTGAGGGTTTCGATCTCCGCTCGCACTTCCTTGCGAGCGACACGGGAGATTTCGGCTTTGAGGATGGAGGCGATGTTTGGCATGGGGGGATTGTGCTCAATTTGGGGACACAAATGGAGGGTGCGTACTGTAGGCGGATGCCGTCGTTTGCGGGGCAACAGGTGTTGGAGCCTCAATGAGCTACGAATTTCTTCGTTGAATTCCGAATTTCCTGTGCCGATGGATGCTTGCCGCGCCGTTTGAAAAAACTGCGCTTATCGGGTTGAGTGGTCCGTGCGAGGATTCGGGGTGGCGCGATCGGCCATGAGCTGACTGTTGTGACGGTCAGCTTTCGAGCTCGCCAGTTTGGTAGTCCCAGCTTTTGACCGAATAGCAAGAAAGAGGCGATATCGTGCCAGCTATTGAGATGACGACAGCGGAGGTGCCCGGGGTGTACCGGCGCATCGCGAGCGCAATTGGTGCGGCACACTGGCAAGGTGCCGTTGCACGGCAGGAAGAGGCTATTTGGTCTAACCACTTTCTCCGCGACTACCTACATTCGGAGTACGCCATCGCATACCAGTTGGATCGGCTGCGAAAACTGGTCGCGGCGTTTGGCACGGTGCCACACGATGTCTGCAACGACCCAAGCATTTTTCCGTCTATGGGCTTCGCGGTACAGGTACTCGGAGTCATGGAAAGGAGCACCCCCAAGCAGGCCAAAGCATTCGTCAAACGGGTCCGAAACGCCTTCAGCAGTCCCGGGAACATGCACGGTCTGGCCTTGGAACTGCAGGCAGCGACCCACTTTGCCCGTCGAGGACAACGTGTGGCTTGGCACAGAACGAGCGACGGGGGCTCTTTTGATCTCCTGGTCACGCCCTGTGTTGACGTGACGGGCGCAGTATAGCCACGGACATCGCTGGTCGTGCGAGAGCGAAGTCGCAGACCTGCCGACCTACCATCCGGCCCTGTCGAGCCTCAACCCACAGCGCACGGCGTCGTCATCTTTCATCCGCAGAGCAGACATGAACAACGAGAAATGGAAAACCACCATCCTGAGCGACACAGCGCACGAGCACCTCGTCGCGGAACTGAGTTTTGATGGCCAGTTCTTGTTGCTGCTCGACCGCGAGGAAGGCCGAGATCAACTCTGTGTTGCGTTCCCCGCGAAGGACGGAAGCATGGGCTCACGCATTCCGCTGCCCGACTTCATCGCGCAACTGAATGCTGCGGCAGCCGACCTGTGCCATTAGCGCACTGAGGCGCTGCACGCCACCACCTCACGGCGCCGCCAGATACGCCTCCACCGCCTTCCCCCACAGCCCCTGCTGCCCGATCAGCCCGTGCCCGTTCATACCGGCCTCCAGCGTGAAGCTCTCGAAGCGCCCCTTGCCGCCCGCGTCGCGAAAGGCTTCGAAGTTCTTGCGGCTGTGCGACATCGCGTAGAACGGGTCGTTCTCGCCGTAGAGCCACAGCGTGGGCTTGGCGAAGGCTGCGCCGCGGCGGAAGGTGACGGGGTTGATGGCGTCGGCGGTGTTGCCGGGGCACTTGTCGCCCATCCAGCCGCCGACGAAGTTGATGGCGCCCTCGAACACGTCGGGGCGCAGGCCCGCATACGCCACGGCGAGGATGCCGCCGCGCGACTGGCCTGCGATTTCCATGCGGCGGGTGTCGACGTCGGGGTTGCGCTGCAGCCATGCGACGGCGGCGTCGAGGTCGGCCACGGCGCGGTCGAAGCCGGCCAGGGCGATGGCGGGCTCGCAGCTGTAGTGCTCGCGCTTGGCGGTAAAGCCTTCGTCGTACAGCCCGTCCGATTGGCCACGTCCGCGCCGCTGTGGATAGGCGATGAGCCAGCCGCGCTGCGTGAACCAGCGCGCGGTTCGCTCGGGCGCCCAGGTCTGCTTGAACAAGGCCGGGTCGTTGCCGATGCCGGTGGAGCCATGGTTGAACACGACCGTGGGGAACGGGCCGGCGCCGTCGGGCTTGTAGATGACCATCTCGAGCGTGACGGGGGCGCCGTTCTCGACAAAAGGCGTGGGCACGCGCACGACGCTGCGTTGCAGCGGTTGTTGTTGCTGCTGCTGTACTTGCGGCTGTTGCTGCGGCTCCGGTCGCTGCGCCCAGCCCGCGCCACAGAAGGCGAAGAGCGACGCGAACGAGGCGGCAACGAGCGCGGCGATGCGAAGGCGATTCATCTTTCTCTTCATGGGCGAGGGCTTTCGGCAGTGGGCAAAGACGCCGCCGCATTCTGCCCCGGGGCCTGCCGTTCGCCGTCGCGCGTCACCGGCACCCGCCACCGCAACGCACCGCTCGCCAGCACAACGCCGGGCACGACGAACGACAGCGCCAGCAGCGCGGGGCGCGTGACGGGCTCGTTCATCCACCATGCCGCGCCGAGCGTGGTCAGCACGGGCACGAGCGCGGACGACAGCGCGGCGCGTGCGGCACCCAGCCGCGTGATCGCGACGCCGTAGACCACCAGCCCGAGCAGACCGGCGACCACGCCTTGGCCCGCGGCCTGCATCGCGATGTCGGTCCACGGCGCGGCGAACAGTTGCGGCGGGCCGGCGAGCCAGAGCAGCGGCAACAGCAGCAGGGTCGACGCGCCGTTGACGAAGGCCGCGCCCTGCCATGCGCTCATGCCGCAGCGGCCGAAGGCCAGGGAGTAGACGGTCCACAGCAGGGCCGCGAGCAGAAAGAGCAGGTCGCCGCGCCAGTGCTGTTGCCGCAGGCCTTCGCCGAAGCTGCCCGCCGCGAACACGGCCATGCCGACGGCGATGCCGGCCAAGCCGAGCAGGCGCAGGCCCTGCACGCGCTCGCCCCGGTAGACCCACGCGCCCAGCGCGGTGAAGAGCGGCAGGCTGCCGGCCATGAAGATGCCCATGTGGCTGGCGGGCGCCCACTGCGCGCCGGCCAGCACCAGCAGGCCGAAGGGCAGGCCGCTGCCGACGACGAGCAGCACGAGCGCGCCGCGCGACGCACCCGGCGGCACGAGCCTGCCGCGCAGCCACAGCGGGCTGAGCAGCAGCGCGGGAATGCCGTAGCGCAGCAGGGCGAGGTCCATCGGCCCGAGTGCAGTGGCGGTCACACCGTGGCGCGACAGCAGCTGCCAGGCGCTGCCGATGAGGGCGGCGGCCAGCGCGGCGAGCGCGCCGATCCAGAGGGTGCGAGGCGATGTCGTCATCGGGCCAGTCTGTGGCCCGGGCGGCGCGAAAGCTATCAGATTCGTGCGGGTGCGCCGGCCGGCCCGAGCACGCGACGGGCGTCGCCGAGCGTGACGCCGACGGCGCGCCGGAACACGGCGCCCAGGTGGCTCTGGCTGCAGTAGCCCAGGTCGTGCGCGAGGCCGGCGAGGTCGCGCTCGCCGTCGGCCAGCCGCTCCATCGCCGACGCCAGCCGCAGGTGCTGGCGGTACTGGTGCAGGCTCAGGCCGGTCTGCTGGCGGAAGCGGCGCGCCAGGTGAAAGGGCGAGCGCGACACGGCCTCGGCCAGCTCGTCCAGCGAGAGATGCCGCGCGCCCGCACCGCTGCCTTCGGACAGCAGCAGTTGCCGTGCACGCGCGACGGCGCCGTGCCAGGGCGCCTGGTGCGGCGCGCTGCCCAGTTCGGCGACGAGCGCGGCGACCAGGGCGGCGGCCTGTGCGCTGTCGGTGTCCGGCAGTTGGCGCCGTGCCGCGTGCATGCGGTACAGCGCCTGCGGCGTCAGCAAGCAGATGCTCACGCCCGCCGCGCTGGCACCGTGGGCCGGGCTCACCGATGCGTGGCCGCTGACCACGAGGCTGTGCCGCACGGTCGCGGTCTCGGGCCGCAGCCGGTAGGCGGTGGCATCACCGAAGCGGATGGCGGTGAGCGCGTCGGTCAGCCAGGTGTGGTCGCCCGAGCGCACGTCGAGCCGCGTGCGACCGATGGGGAAGACGACGCGCGGCGAGGCCACGGTGTACAGGTCGCTCCATGCCGGCCCCTGCGGCGCGTGCAGGCGCACATGCGCCACCTCGAACCCGCGCCCGGCATAGAGAAGGGTGCGGTCCTGAGGCATGGAAAGAGTGAAGGGCCGATCAGCCCAGCGCGGTCCAGCTGCAGCGCAGCTCGTACTGCGCGCCGCGGTAACTGAGCGTGCCCGTCGCGCCGGCCACGCGCAGCGCCACAGCCACCTGCGGCCGTTCGAGGCCGGTGCCGCGCACGCGCATGAGCTGCTGGCGGTGGTCGACGAAGCGCTGCTGCAGGGTGAAGCGCTCGCTGCCCTCGGTGCCGGGGCTGGTGCGCGCGACGATGAGTTCGGTCAGCTGGCCGGTCGACAGGCTGAACTGGATCTCGACCGCGTAGGGCCGGCCATCGCATTGCAGGCTGCCGTTCGCAAAGGCGGGCGACAGGCCAAGGAGCAGAAAGCAGGGCAGGGCGAGAGCGAGGAGGCGGCGGTGCATGTCGCAGTGGGTGCAGGTGGCGGCTCGCCACCATACCCCAAGCAGGTGAAACACACCCGCACACACCCAGACGCACCCGCCGGCGCGTCACCCCACCTTGCGCGCGCGCCCTTCCCAGTGCGGCTCGCGCAGCTTGTACTTGAGCATCTTCCCCGCCGGCGACAGCGGAATCTCGGCGCGAAACTCCACGCTGCGGGGGCACTTGTAGCCGGCGATCAGCGTCTTGCAGTGCGCCACCAGCGCATCGGCGCCCAGGGCTTCGCCGGCGCGCAGCACGACCACGGCATGCACGCGCTCGCCCCACTGGTCGTCGGGCACGCCGACCACGGCGCACATCGAAACCTGCGGCAGTTGGGTGATGGCGTTCTCGACCTCGGCCGAGTAGATGTTCTCGCCGCCGCTCACGATCATGTCCTTGAGCCGGTCGACCACGTAGACGAAACCGTCGGCGTCCATCACGCCGCCGTCGCCGGTGTGCATCCAGCCGTCGCGCAGCACCTCGGCAGTCTGCTCGGGCTTGTTCCAGTAGCCGGCCATCACCATCGGGCCGCGCGCGGCGATCTCGCCGACGGTGCCGTTGGGAACGGGCCGGCCTTCGGTGTCGACGATGCGCACTTCGGCGATGGGCACGGGCCGCCCGGCCGAGCGGCGGCGCGCGGCCGGCTGGTCGGGGTGGTGGCACCACGTGGGCAGCACGGTGACCACGGGCGACAGCTCGGTCATGCCGTAGAGCTGGCAGAAGCCCGCGCGCGGCAGCTTGTCGATGGCCTGCAGCAGCAGCGCATCGTCGATGGGCGCGGCGCCGTACAGCACCAGCTGCAGCGGCGTGGTGTCGAACTCGGCAAAGCGCGGATGCTCGATGAGGCGCTTGAGCATGGTGGGCACCATGAAGGTCTCGCTGGCGCGCTCGTTCTGGATCGCCTCCAGCACCTTCACTTCGTCGAAGGCCGGAATGATGACCTGCGTGCACAGCCGCATCATCAGCTGCAGCGTGAGGCCGGCGCCGCCAACATGAAACATGGGCGCCATGTTCAGGCCCACGGCCTCGGCGGGGCGCGTGGCCGCCATGTTGGCCGAGAGCTGGCCGCTGTAGAGGTTGCCGTGCGTGAGCATCACGCCCTTGGGCAGGCCGGTGGTGCCGCCGGTGTACATCACGGCGGCCAGGTCGGCGCCGCCGCGCCGCGCGTCGGGCACGGGCTGCGCCTGCGCCATGAGCGCTTCGGCATCGGCCATGCCCTCGGGCGCGGGGCCGTCGCCGAAGTGCACCAGTGTCTTCAGCGAGCGCGAGAGTTCGCGCTGCTGCTGCGCCACGGCGCCGAAGTGCGCATCAGACAGAAGGATGCGCGTGTCGCAGTCGTCCAGCGAATACGCGACCTCGCGCGCGCTCCAGCGAATGTTGACGGGGTTGATCACGCCGCCCGCCCACCAGGTGGCGTAGAGGTACTCCACGTAGCGGTCGGAGTTCAGCGCCAGCAGGCCCACGCGGTCGCCGGGTTGCAGGCCGAGCGACTGCAGCACGGCCGCGAGCCGCGCCACGCGGTCGACGAACTGGGCAAAGGTGCTGCGGCGCTCGCCGCACACGAGGGCGGTGGCGCCGGGGCGTTCCTGCAGGGCTTTGTGCAGGGGCTGGGTGAGGTCCATGGACTGCGGTCTCCGTCGGTCGATTCGTTGTTGTGCGCCGAGTATGGAAGGGCCGCGCCGCGCCGGCATCGTCGGAAGCGACGGGATCGAAAGCGCTGTGGCGGCCAAAGTCGTCGGAAGCGACGGTGACCGTCGCCGGGCTGCGCGCGACCATCGCCGAAGAACGACAGATTCGACCGAACGACCGACCGGAGACGCGCCATGACTTCTTTCTTCACCGACCCCACCCGCCGCCGCCTGCTCGGCGGCGCCGCGCTGGCCGCCGCAGGCGCCACGCTGCCCTTGCCGGCGCGCGCCCAGGGCCTGTTCGGCAAGCAGCCGATCACGCTGCTGGTGCCCTACCCCGCGGGCGGCGCCACCGACGTGCAGGCGCGTGCGCTGGCCCTGGCGGCCTCGCGCGAGCTGAAGCAACAGATCGTGATCCTCAACCAGCCCGGCGTGGCCGCCACGCTGGCGCCGACCACCATGGCGCGCAAGGCCGCGCCCGACGGCTACACGCTGTCGCTCATGCTGAGCTCGCTCTACCGCCTGCCGCACCTGCAGAAGGTGAGCTACGACCCGGCCACCGACTTCACCTACGTGGCCAACGTGACGGCCGCCACGCTGGGCATCACGGTGCGCCAGGACGCGCCGTGGAAAGACCTGAACGCGCTGCTGGCCGCGGCCAAGGCCAAGCCGGGCGAGGTGTCGTACGGCACCACGGGGCGCGGCGGCACCTCGCATGTGTCGATGGAGCGGCTGGCGGCGCTGGCCGGCGTGAAGTTCAACTTCATTCCCTTCAAGGGCGCGGCCGAGCTGTACAACGCGCTCATGGGCGGCCATGTGGACGCGGTCTCCGAGGCCGGCTTCGGCGCCGCCGTGGCGGGCGGGCGCGTGCGCCTGCTGGCCACCTTCAACGAGGCGCGCTCGCCCACGCGGCTGAACGTACCGACCGTGAAGGAGCTGGGCTACGACGTGGTGGCCAACGGCTCGTGGGGCATCGCCGGCCCGCGCGGCATGGACCCGAAGGTGGTGCAGGCGCTGCAGGAGGCCTTCCGCAAGGCGGTCGACGACCCCGAGTTCATTCGCACGCTCGACCTGAACGACTACGTCAAGTTCTACATGGACAGCCCCGCCTACACAGCCTGGGCGCACAAGACCTATGCCGACGAGAAGCGCTTCGTGAGCGACCTGCGCATCAAGCTCGACGACTGAAGTCGACGAAACCTTACATGCCAACGAGACCTCCCTTCTTTCCTGCCATGACTTCTTCTTCCTCTCTTCACTGCTTTCTCCACCCGAAGGCCATCGCCTTCGTCGGCGCCACCGAGCGCTCGGTGTGGTCCAACGCGGCGCTCGCCAGCCTGCGCACGCTCGGCTACGCGGGCAAGCTCTACCCGGTCAACCGGCGCGGCGGCAGCTTCCACGGCATCGCGGCGGCCACCTCGGTCGAGGCCATCGGCGAGCCGGTCGACACCGCATTGCTCATGGTGCCGGCTGATGCGCTCGACGACGCGCTGGCCGACCTGCAGCGCGCGGGCATCGGCAACGCGGTGCTGCTGAGCTCGGGCTTCGCCGAAGCCGGCGAGGAAGGCCGCGAGCGCCAGCACCAGCTCACGGCCAAGGCGCGATCGCGCGGCCTGCGCATCCTCGGGCCCAACTGCCTGGGCTTCGTCAACTACGTCGACCGCTCGGCCGTGTGGACCGCCTCGCTGCGCGAGCCGCTGCCGGCGGGCACGCTGGGCATCGTGTCGCAAAGCGGCGCGCTCGCGGGGCAGCTGTCGTTCATGGCGCAGGTGCACGGCATCGGCCTGAGCCGCATGGTGTCGACCGGCAACGAGTCGGACATCGACATCGCCGAGGTCATCGACTACCTGGTGGACGACGAGCACACGCGTTCCATTGCCGTGTTCGCCGAGACCGTGCGCGACCCGCAGCGCTTTGCCGCCGCGGCCGAACGCGCGCTGGCCGTGGCCAAGCCCATCGTGGTGCTGAAGATGGGCAGCAGCGAGATCACGGCGCAGGCCGCGCAGGCCCACACCGGCTCGCTGGTGGGCGACGACCGCGTGTTCGACGCCATGTGCCAGCGCCTGGGCCTGATGCGCGTGCGCTCCATCGAAGACCTGGTGTTCACCGCCGCCTTCGCCAGCATGACCGGACCCTTCGCGGCTGGCGGGCTCGCGGCCGTGTCGATGTCGGGCGGCATGTGCGAGATCTTTGCCGAGCGCGCCGAAGAAGAAGGCCTGGTGCTCACGCCGCTCGCGCCCACCACCGAGGCCGCGCTGCGCGAGGTGCTGCCGGGCTACGGCACGCCGCAGAACCCGCTGGACGTGACCGGCGCCGCCATGCTGCAGCCCGAGCTGTTCGGCAACGCGCTCGAAGCACTGGTGCGCGACCCCGCGCTGGGCGCCGCCATCGTCGTGGCCGACGTGCCCAACGCACCGGCCAACGACACGCCGCTCAACCGCGCCGTGCTCGCGCAGGTGGCACGCGGGCTGTCGGCTAGCCCGGTGCCCGCGATCGTCTGCAGCCACTACGTGATGCAGGTGAGCGAGCGATCGCGCGAGCTCATCGCCGAGACCGGCATCCGCCACATCGCCTGCGGCATCCACCACGCGATGAGCGCGGCGGGTGCGGTGCACCGCTGGTCTGAAACGCTGCGTCGGCGTCAACAAGCAAAGAGCACTGCCGCTGCGGTGCTGGCCGCGCCACCCACGCAGCCCTTGCGCTCGGAGCGCGAAACGCTCGAGTGGCTCTCGCAGCGCGGCGTGCCGGTCGTGCCCGTGCGGCTGTCGCGCAGTGCCGACGAGGCCGCGCGCTTCGCCGACGAGCTGGGCGGCCCGGTGGTGCTGAAGATCGCCTCGGCGCAGATCGCGCACAAGACCGAGGTCGGCGGCGTGGCGCTCAACCTGCAGAGCGCCGACGCGGTGCGCGCGGCCTGGCTGGCGATGGATGCGCGCGTGCGCGCGGCGCGGCCCGAGGCCGAGATCGACGGCATCCTCGTCGCGCCGATGCGCCAAGGCGGGCTCGAGCTGTTCGTCGGCACCGTGCGCGATCCGCAGTGGGGCCCGGCGCTCGCCGTGGGGCTCGGTGGTATCTGGGTCGAGGCACTGCGCGACACCAGCCTGCGCCTGCTGCCCGTGACGCCCGCCGAGGTGAAGGACATGCTGGCCGAGCTGCGCGGTGCGCGCCTGCTCGACGGCTGGCGCGGCGCGCCCGCAGCCGACCGCGACGCCATCGCCGAAGCCGTGGCTGCCATCGGCAACGCTGCGCTCGCACTCGGGCACGAGCTGGTCTCGCTCGAAGTCAACCCGCTGCGGGTGGACGGCCGCACGGTCGAGGCGCTCGATGCGCTGGCCGTGTGGGGCGCCGCCGGCTGAGCAGAACTTCATCTTCAAAAGAATCAACAGGAGACATCTTCATGCTGCAACGACGTCGATTCGCGCAATGGGGCGCGAGCGGGCTGCTGGCCCCCGCGCTCGAGGCCCTGCCGAAGGCGCAAGCGGCCGACGCCTACCCGAGCCAGCCGATCAAGATCATCGTGTCGTCGGCCGCCGGCGGGCTGGTCGATGGCATCGCACGCACCATCGGCGAACGCATCGCCAAGCCGCTGGGCCAGCCGGTGCTCATCGATCCGAAGCCCGGTGCCAACGGCGCCATTGCCGCGTCCTTCGTGGCCAAGGCGCCGGCCGACGGCCACACGCTGCTGTTCGCGGTCAACTCCTTCGTGCTTGCGCCGCTGCTGATGGCCAAGCCCGGCTACGACGTGTTCAAGGACTTCGCGCCCGTGTCGCTGTCGAACTACGGCCTGCTCGTGTTCGCGGTGGGCGAGGGCGTGCCGGCCAAGAGCATGCGCGAGTTCGTCGCCATGGCCAAGGCGCAGCCCGGCAAGCTGAGCTTCGGCTCGGCGGGGCAGGGCTCGTCGGGCCACCTCTACGGCGAGAAGCTGATGCGCGACGAAGGTCTGCAGATGACGCACGTGCCCTACAAGGGCGGCGCGCCGCTGATGATCGACATCCTCGGCGGCCAGGTGCAGGGCGGCTTCGTCACCATGGGCGAAGCGCTGCCGCACGCGAAGTCGGGCCGCGCGAAATTGCTCGGCGTGTTCGGCACGCGCCGCATGCCGCTCGCGCCGCAGATCCCCACCTTCACCGAGCAGGGCTTCAAGGGCTACGAGCACGGCGGCTTCTGGGGCTTCTTCGCGCCCACGGGCACGCCGCAGCCGGCCATCGACAAGCTGGCCGGCGCGGTGCGAAAGGCCGTGGCGCAGCCTGATCTTCAGGAACGCATGATCGGGCTGGGGCTCGAGCCTTCGGGCGAAGGGCCGGGTGAGTTGATGGCGGCAGTGCGGCGGGAGAACCTGCTGTGGTCGCGGCTGATCAAGGACATGAACCTGAAGCCCGAATAGACCTCAGGCCCGCGCCACCACGCCGGCGGTCACCAACGCATCCACCGCCGCCCGCTCAAACCCGAACTCCCCCAGCACCTCGTCCGTGTGCTCCCCCAGCGCCGGCGCGAGCCGCTGCACGCCGCCCGGCGTGGCCGACAGCGTGAACGGCACGCCGGGAAAACGCAGCGTGCCTTCGGTGGGGTGCTCGGCGTCGTGCCACAGGCCGCTGGCTTTCAGCTGCGGATCGTTGGGCAGCTGCTGCAGCGTCTGGATCGGCATCGCCGGAATGTCGGCCTGGCGGAACGCTGCGACCCACTCGGCTGTCATGCGCGCGCCGGTGGCGCGCTCCAGCTCGCCGAACACCACCGTGTGGTTGCGCACGCGCGCGGCCAGCGTGGCAAAGCGTTCGTCCTCGCGCAGTTCGGGCCGGTCCACCACCTCGAAGAAGCGCAGCCACTGCGCGTCGGTGTAGGGCACCAGCGCGATGTAGCCGTCGGCCGTGCGAAAGGGCTTGCGCACGCCGGAGCGGATCGAGCCGTAGACCATGTCGTCGATGGGCGGCTGGAAGGTGTGGCCCCACAGGTGCTCCACCATGTTGAAGGCGGTCATGGTCTCGAACATCGGAACGTCGACCGCCTGCCCCTGGCCGCTGCGTTCGCGGTGGAACAGCGCGGTGACGATGGCATAGGCCGCGTACAGCGCCGTGGTCTTGTCGGCCACGAGCGCGGGCATGTAGCGCGGCTCGCCGGTGTAGATCGACTGCAGCTGCGCCAGGCCCGACGCGGCCTGGATGATGTCGTCGAAGGCCGGCAGGCCCGCATACGGTCCCTCGTCCGAGAAGCCCTTGACGTGCGCGCTCACGAGGCGCGGGTTGAGTGCATGCAGCCGCGCCGCATCGATGCCGATGCGCGCCGCTGCGTCGGTGCGCACCGAATGCACGAGCACGTCGCTGCCGCGCACCAGCGTGTCGAGTACCTCGCGCGCGGCGGGTTGCTTCAGGTCGAGCACGAGGCTGCGCTTGTTCCGGTTGCACGACAGGTACAGCGACGACATGCCCTTGTGGCGCGCTGGCCCGACCGAGCGGGCCAGGTCGCCTTGCGGCGCCTCGACCTTGATGACGTCGGCGCCCATGTCGGCCAGCATCTGGCTGGCCAGCGGGCCGAGCACCACCGACGAGAGGTCGAGCACCTTGACGCCTTCGAGGGCGCCGCGAAAAAGCGGAGGGGGCGTCATCGGTCAGTCCTCCAGGCGGATGCCGGTCTTGTCGATCACGCGCTTCCAGGTGTCGGCGTCCTGGCGCAGCACCACGGAAAATTCGGCGGCCGTGCTGCCCACGGGTTCGATGTTCATGTCGCGCATCTTCTTTTGCACCTCGGGCTTGGCGACGATGGCGGCGACGGCCTTCGACATCTTGTCCACGCGCGGCTGCGGCGTGCCGGCCGGCAGGAAGAGCGCAATCCACGCATAGGGCTCGAAGCCCGCGTAGCCCGCCTGCTGGAAGGTCGGCACCTGCGGCAGTGTGGCCGAGCGCTGCGTGCCCAGTGCCGCCAGCGCGCGCAGCTTGCCGCTTTGCAGGTAGGGCAGGGCGGTGCCGGTGTCGAGAACGGCCACGCGGATGTGGCCGCCGAGCAGGTCGGTCACCATGGGGGCGGCGCCCTTGTAGGGCACGTGCGGCATGTCGACGCCGGCTTCTTTCTTGAACAGCTCGCCGTAGATGTGCGAGGTGGTCGCCACGCCGGTCGAGCCGTAGGAGTACTTGCCGGGCTCGGCCTTGAGCAGGGTGACGAGTTCGGCCAGCGTTTTTGCGGGCACGTCGGGTGTCACGACCAGGGCCGAGGTCGAGATGCCGATCTGCGAGACGGCCGCGAAGTCTTTCACCGCGTCGTACGAGAGCTTGCGCTGCAGCGCGGGCATCTGCACGTGCGTGGTGATGGTGAAGAGGGCGGTGTGGCCGTCTTTCGGGGCGCGCGCGACGGCGGCGGCGCCGATGGTGCCGCTGGCGCCCACGCGGTTGTCGACGACGACGGGCTTGCCCCAGGCGGTGCCGAGTTCCTGCGCGACCAGCCGCGCGATGTTGTCGGTGATGCCGCCGGCAGGGAAGGGCACGACGAGCGTGACGGGTTGCGAGGGGTAGTCGGCCGGTGGCTGTTGCGCGGCGGCGGGCAGGGCGAACAAGGTCGCGAGTGCGAGGCTGAGGGTGGAAGAAAGACGTGTCATGGCGTGCGGTCTCAATCGAGCTTGATGTTCTTGGCCTGAATCACCTGCTTCCACCGCGCATGGTCCGCGCGCATGGTGGCGGTGAGCTGCGCGGGCGTGCTGCCGACCGGGATCACACCGAGGCCTTCGATGCGCGCGGCCTGCTCGGGGCTTTGCACCACCTGTGCCACTTCGGTCGAGAGGCGCTGCGCGATGGGCTGCGGCGTGCCCGCGGGCAGGTAGATGCCGAACCAGCCGACCGACTCCATGCCGGCGAAGCCCTGTTCCTTGAAGGTGGGCACGCCGGCCGCGAGCGGGGCGCGCGCGGTGCCGACCACGGCGATCGACTTCACCTTGCCGGCCGCGACGTGCGGGCCCACGCCCTTGGCCGAGACGAACACCGCATCGACGGTGCCGCCGAGCAGGTCGGTGATGGCCGGCGCTTCGCCCTTGTAGGGCACGTGCAGAAGCTGGATGCCCGCGGCGTCCTGCAGCACTTCGGCGTAGAGGTGGGCGCTCGATCCGTTGCCGTAGGAGCCGTACGAATACTTGCCGGGCGCGGCGCGCGCGAGCTTGACGAAGCCGTCGAGCGTGTCGACGCCGAGCTTGTTGCTCACGGTGAAGACGATGGGCAGCCGCCCCGCCTCCGAAACGGGCACGAAGTCCTTGAACGGATCGAAGCCCGCGTTGGGGTACAGCAGCGGGTTCTGGATGATCGAGGTCAGCGAGAACAGCACGGTGTAGCCGTCGGCCGGTGCGCGCTGCACGGCGGTGATGCCGATCTGCCCGTTGCCGCCGGGGCGGTTGTCGACGATGACGCTCTGGCCGAGCCGCTTGCCCAGGCCTTCGGCAACGATGCGCGCGAACACGTCGGTGCCGCCGCCGGCCGCGTAGGGGACGATCATGCGGATGGGCTTGTCGGGCCAGGTGGTCGCTTGTTGTTGCGCGAAGGCGCTGCCGGTGGCCAGGGCGGCTGCCAGCGCGAGGGCGTGGTGGCGGGTGAGTCTGCTGCGGTGCATGTCTGTCTTGTCTCCGATGGTTTTTCTGTCTTGGCGCGATGTCAGAGCGGCAGGCTCACGACGGCGAGGCCGGGGCCGACCGACACGCCGTGGCGGTTCTCGCTCCACAGGCGCAGGTCGAGGCGGTGGCGGTGTGCGGCATCGGCGCTGTCGTCGATCCACTTGCGTTCGACCTGGCCGCGCACCGTGACGGTGTCGCCCGCCGTGTTGAACGACTTCATGCGAAAGCCGCGGATGGCATGCAGCACGCCGGCCGTGCCGATGTACTCGCGAATCGCACGCTCCCACATGCCCTGCAGCAGCATGACGTTGGCGTACATCTCGGGGGCGCCGGTCGATTGCGCGTGCTCGGTGTTGTGGTGAATCGCGTTGAAGTCGCGGTTGGCGCCGGCGGCCATCACGAGGCGGTAGACGGTGAGGGGGAAGGGCACGGGGGTCAGCGTGTCACCCTCGTTGACGTCTTCCCAACGGCGTTGTTCTTGCCAGTTCATCTTGTTGCTCTGCGTTGGTTGCGGTCTTTGTTCAGGGCGTGTGCACAGGCCACCGGGTACTTCCCTCCGCGAATGTCCCCCGGCCTGCGGCCTCCTCCTTGATTTCGCTGCGGGAAGCACCCAGTGCCCTGCGCACGGGAGGCAGCGCTGGTGTGCGGCTGATCAACGACCGCCGCTGACAACGCTCACGTCGATGGGGTGCCTTGCGCAGCGAAATTAAGGAGGAGCCCGAAGGGCGGGGGACATTCGCGGAGCAAGGTGCCCCGTCGGCGTGAGTGCGCCAGAGCACAAGACAGCGGGGCATCAGTGCGGCACGTAGTGGTACATGCCGAAGCGGCAGCGGGCGACGACTTCTTCGCGCTGGTTCACGATGTCGTACTCCCACGTCGTGAACGCGCCGCGCCCCACCTTCGTGGCCTTGGGTTCGCAGCGCACGAGCCGGTTGCCGCGCCGGCCCAGGCGGTCGCCCAGGCGCGCGGGTTGCAGGTAGTCGACTTCGTAGTCGGTCGCCATGTAGGCGGTGGTGGACGGCATGCCTTCGGGGCGCGTGCCCTTGAGCGGGCTGCGCTCGGGTTCGGCATTGCGTGCATCGCTGGTGAACACGGGCGGCTGGCCCGGGGCCCACATCGCCGGCAGGGTGAGGCTGGCGAGGCTGGTCGATGGTGCGACCGCGTCGGGCCCCTGGTGCAGCGGGCAGTCGAACTCCAGCACCTCGACATAGCGGCGCACGGCGCCGGCCTCGATCACGTCGGCGCCCCAGCGGATCACGCCGTTCGCAAAGTCTTCGCCCACGCGCGCCACCATCGGCGCCCAGGCGCTTTCCCAATCGTCCATCTGCGAGTGCCTTCTTAGATGCCGATGAATTCGGCCACGTCGGCGAGCGGCGCGCGCTCGGTCTCGAGGGCGTCGATGGGCTTGTGGCGGTTGGCGTAGCCGATGGCCATGCCGGTGAACAGCATGCGTTCCGGCGGCAGGTCGATGAAGCGGCCGATGGTCTGCGGGTAGATGGCCCAGCATTCCTGCGGGCAGCTGTCCAGGCCCTCGGCGCGCAGCAGCAGCATCACGTTCTGCAACATCATTCCGAGGTCGGACCACTGCGGCGGGCCCATGCGGCGGTCGACGGTGCAGAAGAGCGCGAGTGGCGCACCGAAGAACTGGAAGTTGCGCGCAAACCATTTCAGGCGCGCAGCCTTGTCCTCGCGTGGAATGCCCAGGCGCGCGTACATCGCCTCGCCGACGGCGAAGCGGCGGTCGCGGTAGGGCGCGACCAGCTCGCGCGGGTAGATGTCGTACTCGCTGCCTTCGCCGCCGGGCGTTTCCTGCACGCGGGTTCGCATGAGGGCATTGAGGTCGTCGAGCCGTTCACCGCCCACCACGTGCAGGTGCCACGGTTGCAGGTTGCCGCCCGAGGGCGCGCGCAGTGCGGCCTGCAGCACGCGGCGGATGGCGTCGGGCGGCACGGGGCGGTCGAGAAATTCGCGCACCGAGCGGCGGCTCGCGACGGCGTCGTAGACAGTCATGCTCATGGTGAGGTGGTGCTCCGGGGAAGAGAGGTCGTCAGGGTCACGCCCAGCTCGCGTGCGACTTCAGCGCTGTGCTGGCCGGGTGTCGCGGCGTGCGACAGATCGGCGTAGGCATAGCCCGAGAAGCGCACCGGCGGGCGCACCTCAAGATACGCGCCTTCGGTCGGATGCGTGCGCTGTCGGAAAAGGCCGGCGGCCTGCAGTTGCGGGTCGTCGGGCAGGTCGGCGATGTCGTTCACGCGCATCGCGGGCACGTTGGCCTTCTTCAGAATGTCGAGCCATTCGGCGGTGGTGCGCTCGGGCAGGATCGCGGCGGCGGCCTCGTACATGCGGCTCATGTGCTTGCGGCGCAGGGCCTTGTCGGCCAGCTCGGGCGCCTCGAGCACTTCGGGGTGACCGGTAGCCTCGAAGAAGCGCAGCCAGCGGTCGTCCAGGTAGGGCGCAATGGCGATGTAGCCGTCGCGTGTGCGCATGGGCTGGCGCATGGGGTCGATCTGGCGCGGGTACAGCGCGGGGCCGGTGGGCGGCACGAAGGTCTTGTCGCACAGGTGCTCCACGAGGTTGAAGCTGGCGAGCGACTCGAACATCGGCACCTCCACCTGCTGGCCTTCGCCGGTGCGCAGCCGGTGCACCACGGCGGCGAGCACGGCATACGCCGCATGCAGGCCCGAGACCTTGTCGGCCATGGTCATCGGCACGTAGCGCGGCTGCGGGTTGCCGTCGACCTTGGGCGGCAGCGAGGCGATGCCCGAGGCGGCCTGGATGATGTCGTCGTAGGCCTGCAGCGCGGCATACGGCCCGCGCTGGTCGAAGCCGGTGCAGTGCACGTAGACGATGTCGGGGCGGATGCCGCGCACTTCCTCGTACGACAGGCCGGCGCGCGTGATGGCGTCGCTGCGCACGTTGTGGATGAAGATGTCGCTGGTCTCGATGAGGCGGTGCATCGCGGCGCGGCCGTCCTCGCTTTTCAGGTCCCAGACGACCGAGCGCTTGCCGCGGTTCAGGCGCAAGTGCACGGGGCTCATCAGCGGCGTGACGGGCGGCGTGCCGATGATGCGGATGCTGTCGCCCTCGGGCGGCTCGACCTTGACCACCTCGGCGCCGAGGTCCGCAAGGATCTGCGTGCAGTAGGGGCCGAAGATCACCGTGGTGAGGTCGACGATGCGCAGGCCTTCGAGCATGCGGGGAGCGGGGGCAGTGGTCTTGGTCATGGGTTGGGAGGTCATGCGGCGACAAGGCCCTGCATTTCGGCGGCGAGGTGGCGCACGCGCTCGGGTCCGCCGAGCAGCTGGCGGTTGAAGCCGATGCGCTTGAACCAGTAGTGCAGGCCCAGCAGGTCGGTGATGCCCATGCCGCCGTGCACCTCGGTGGCGGTGCGGGCGACGAAGGTGCCGGTTTCGCTCAGGTGCGACTTGGCGTGCGCGGCGAGCAGCGCGGCTTCGTCGGGCAGTGCGTCGAAGGCGTGGGCCGCGTACCAGACGAGCGCGCGGCCGGGTTCCAGCCCGGCGGCCATCTCGGCGCACAGGTGCTTCACGGCCTGGAAGGAACCGATCACGCGGCCGAACTGGCGGCGCTCCTTGGCGTAGGCCACGGCCTGGCCGATCATGGCTTCGCCCGCGCCAAGCGTGTCGGCGGCGAGCAGTGCCCAGCCTGCGCTGCGCAGGCGCGCGAGCGTGACGGGGCTGGCGTTGGGCAGTCGCTCGGCCTTCACCTGTGCGAAGTGCAGTTCGCCGAGCGGGCGCGTGGCGTCGATGCTGCGCAGCGCGCCGCGCGTGAGGCCTTGTGCATCGGCGCGCACGAGGTGCAAGCCGCCCGCGCGGTCGGCGACGATGAACACATCGGCCGCGCCCGCGTCGAGCACGAAGAGCGCGCTGCCGTCGAGCGTGCCGTCGGCGTGGGCCGTCACGCCCGCACCATCGCGCGCGCCGGCCACGGCCTCGGCGATGGCCACGCCGGCGATGCATTCGCCGGCGGCCAGGCGCGGCAGCCATTCATCTTGCTGTGCAGCGCTGCCGGCTTCGCGCAGCGCCAGCGGTGCGAGCACGGCGGTGCCGAGAAACGGCGTGGGCGCGACATGGCGACCCAGTTCTTCGGCGGCCAGCGCGGCGTCGAGCAGCGAGAGGCCGAGCCCGCCGAAGGCCTCGGGCACAAGCAAAGCCGGCACGCCGACCTCGCACAGCGTGCGCCAGACCTCGCGGTCCAGCGGCAGGTCGTCGGCCGCGACGCGGCGCACGCGATCGAGCGGGCAGGCGCGTTCGAGGGCGCGGCGCAGGCTGTCCTGCAGCAGCTTCTGGTCGGCGGAGAGGGCGAATTCCATGGAGCAGTTCCTTCCAGTCGATCAGGCAAGACGCGGTTCGCGCGGCATGTCGAGCCCGCGTTCCGCGATGATGTTTTTCTGGATCTGCGCCGTGCCGCCGCCGATGATCAAACCCAGGTCGAACATGTAGCGCTCCTGCCAGAGCGCCTGCGCGCGCAGGTGGGCGCTGCCGGGCATCAGCAGGCCGAGTTCGCCCAGCGCGTCGATGGCGAGCGCGGCCAGCTGGTGGCGCAGCTCGCAGCCCTGCAGCTTCACGACCAGCGCGGCCAGGCCCGGGTCTTCGCCGTTGGCCGCGGCCGTGAGCAGCCGCAGGCCGTGGCACTTCTGCGCCAGCACCTGGCCCTGCAGCCGCATCAGGCGGTCGCGCAGCACGGGCTGGTCGATGAGGCGCGAGCCGTCGACGGTTTCGGTCTGCATCAGCGTGGCGAGTTCCTGGTAGCGCTGGGTCGTGAGGTTGGGGTTGCCGAGCGAGCCGCGCTCGTGTTTGAGCGTGGCGTTGGCCACCTTCCAGCCCTCGCCGCGCTGGCCCACGCTCTGGTGCTGCGGCACGCGCACGTCGGTGAAGAAGACCTCGTTGAACTCGGCGTGGCCCGTCATGGTCTTCAGCGGGCGCACCTCGATGCCGGGCGTCTTCATCGAGAACAGCAGGTAGCTGATGCCCGCATGCTTTGCGGCGCCGGGCTCGGTGCGCACGAGGCAGAAGATCATGTCGGCCACGTGCGCGGTCGAGGTCCAGATCTTCTGGCCGTTGATGACGAAGTCGCCACCGTCTTCCGTGGCGCGCGTCTGCAGCGAGGCCAGGTCGGAGCCCGCGCCGGGCTCGGAGTAGCCCTGGCACCAGACCACCTCGCCGCGCAGCGTGGGGCCGATCCATTCGCGCCGCTGCGCCTCGGTGCCCAGCTCGAGCAGGGTGGGCACCAGCATCGAGATGCCCTGGTTGCCCAGCGGCGGCGCGGCGCCGGCGCGCGCGAACTCTTCGGTGATGAGGTGCGATTCCATCACGTCGGGCGCGGCGCCGTGGCCGCCGTAGTCACGCGGCACGGTGCGGCCCGCGTAGCCGTGGTCCAGCAGCAGGCGCTGCCACGCGAGCGCGTCGGCGTCGGGGCGTTCGGCCGTGCGCGCAAAGGCCGAGCGGTGGCCGTGCGTGGCGAGGAACGCGCGCAACGCGTCGCGAAAGGCTTCGTAGCGGGGATTGAGCGTGAGGTCCATGCGGTGCTTGCCTTCGGTACCCGCCGCGTTGCGCGGCGGTGCGTGTTGTCTCCGTGTCGAGGCTCATGCTAGGGGCAACCCTCAGGCGCTCTCAATCGTCCGTTCCGACGATGTGACGCGCAGAAGGCGCTGCCTACCATCCAGCCCGAACGCCGCACGAGGTCCGACAGAGGCCGATACGGGGCCGGTGAGAGGCCCGCGGCCGGCAGCTTCTTTTTCACAAGAACGACGGAGACAACACCATGACACGTTCCCTCTTTTCCGCCCGCCCCGGCGCGCGCCGCCGCCTGCTCGGCGCCGGCCTCGCGGCCACGCTCGGCTTGACTGTCGCCTTCACGGCGCAGGCCCAGAAGCGCTACGACCCGGGCGCGAGCGACACCGAAATCAAGATCGGCCACATCGTTCCGTACTCGGGCCCGGTCTCGGCCTACGGCACCATCGGCAAGGCAGCCGCGGGCTACTTCGCCAAGCTCAATGCCGAAGGCGGCATCAACGGCCGCAAGGTCACGTTCATCTCGCTGGACGACGCCTACAACCCGTCGAAGACGGTGGAGCAGGCGCGCAAGCTGGTCGAGCAAGACGAGGTGCTGGTGCTCTTCGGCCCGCTGGGCACGGCGCACAACCTGGCGATCCAGCGCTACATGAACGCCAAGAAGGTGCCGCAGCTGTTCGTGGCCACGGGCGCCACGCGCTTCGGCGACCCGAAGGCCTTCCCCTGGACCATGGGCTGGCAGCCCACGTACCAGACCGAAGGCAAGATCTACGCGCAGCACATCCTGAGCACGAAGCCCAACGCGAAGATCGCCGTGCTCATGCAGAACGACGACTTCGGCAAGGACTTTCTGAAGGGCTTTCTCGAAGCGCTCGGCGACAAGGCCAAGACGATGATCGTCGCGCAGTCGACCTACGAGGTGACCGACCCGACCATCGACAGCCAGATGGTCAACCTGAAGGCCTCGGGCGCCGACACCTTCTTCAGCATCACCACGCCCAAGTTCGCGGCGCAGGCGATCCGCAAGGCGGCCGACATCGGCTGGAAGCCCACGCAGTATTTGTCGAGCGTGTCGGTGTCGGTGTCGGCGGTGATCAAGCCGGCGGGCCCCGAGAACGCGGTGGGCGTGATCTCGGCCACCTACCTGCGCGACCCGGCCGACGACATGTGGAAGGGCTCCAAGGAGTACGAGGACTACAAGACCTGGTTCAGCAAGTACTACCCCTCGGGCGACCTGAGCGATTCGCTCAACGTGCTGGGCTACTCGTCGGCGCAGACGCTGGAGCAGGTGCTGCGCAAGGCGGGCGACGACCTCACGCGCGCCAACATCATGAAGGTGGCGGCCAACCTGCAGTACAGCCCGCCGATGCTCTACCCGGGCATCGACGTGAAAACTTCGCCGACGGACTTCTACCCGATCGAGCGCATGCAGCTGGTGCGGTTCAACGGCACGCGCTACGAGCCCTTCGGCAAGGTGCTGGGCGACTGACTGCCTCGTTCTTGATGTCTTCTCCCTTTTCGTTTTTCCACTGAAGCTTCCATGACCTCCATCGTTCGACTGGCCGCCGCCCTGGGTGGCGCGGCCCTCCTGTTCACCGCCGGCGCGGCCCTTGCGCAGAAGAAGTATGACACCGGCGCATCCGACACCGAGATCAAGCTCGGCATGGCCATGCCCTACAGCGGCCCCGTGTCGTCGTACGGCATCGTCGGCAAGGTCAACGAGGCGTACTTCAAGATGGTGAACGACAAGGGCGGCATCAATGGCCGCAAGGTCACGCTCATCAGCTACGACGACCAGTACACGCCGCCGCGCACCACCGAGGTGGTGCGCAAGCTGGTCGAGCAGGACGAAGTGCTCGCCGTGTACGGCAACCTGGGCTCGGCCTCCAATGCCGCGATCCAGCGCTACATGAACGCCAAGAAGGTGCCGCACCTGTTCCTGGGCGTGGGCGCCGACCGCTTCAACGACCCCAAGACCTACCCCTGGACCACGCCCTACATGCCCAGCTACGAGGGCGAGGGCAGCCTCTACGCGAAGAACATCCTGAAGACGATGCCGAACGCGAAGATCGCCGTGCTCTACCAGAACGACGACTTCGGCAAGGACCTGCTCAAGGGCCTGAAGAAGGGCCTGGGCGACAAGGCCTCGATGGTGGTGGCCGAGGCCTCGTTCGAAGTGGCCGACCCGACGGTCGATTCGCAGATCATCAAGCTGCAGTCGTCGGGTGCCGACGTGTTCGTCAACTTCGCCACCGCGCGCTTTGCGGCGCAGGCCATCCGCAAAGCGTGGGACATCAACTGGAAGCCCAGGCAGCAGTACCTCACCTACGTGTCGGCCTACGTGAAGATGACGCTGGAGCCCGCGGGCCTGGAGAAGTCGAAGGGCATCATGGCCATGGCCTTCTTCAAGGACGCCGCGCAGCCGCGCTGGGCCAACGACCCGGCCACGCAGGAGTTCCTGGCCTTCATGAAGAAGTACGCACCGAACGAAGACGTGAACAACGCCGCCGGCGTGTACGGCTACGGCGTGGCGCAAGCCATGGAGACCGTGCTCAAGGCCTCGGGCGACAACCTCACGCGCGAGAACGTGCTCAAGCAGGCCACCACGCTGAAGAACATGCGCACCGGCATGCTGCTGCCGGGCATTGCGCTGAACACCTCGGCCACCGACTACTTCCCGTTCAACACGCTGCAGCTGGTGCAGTTCAACGGCAAGGAGTTCGAGCCCATGGGTGATTCGATCGCCGTGAAGTAGCCTTGTGAAGCACGAAAAAAATCCAAAGGAGACACACACCATGTTCGGACTGATGCAGGACCGCCCGCTGCTGATCTCGTCGCTGATCGACCACGCGGCCACCTTCCACCCCCACGTCGAGATCGTCGGTCGCACCGTCGAAGGCCCGGTGCATCGCACCAACTACCGCGAGGTGCAGCTGCGTTCCAAGCAGGTGGCCAACGCGATGAAGGTGCTGGGCGTGGCGCCCGGCGACCGCGTGGGCACGCTGGCGTGGAACACGCACCGGCACCTGGCGCTGTACTACGGCGTGTCGGGTTCGGGCGCGGTGCTGCACACGGTGAACCCGCGGCTCTTTCCGGAGCAGATCGACTACATCGTCAACCACGCCGAAGACAAGGTGCTGTTCTTCGACACCAGCTTCGCGCCGCTGGTCGAGAAGCTCGCGCCCAAGCTCACGAGCGTGCGCGCCTTCGTCGCCATGACCGACCGCGCGCACATGCCGGCCATCGACGTGCCCAACCTGCTGTGCTACGACGAGCTCATCGGCGCGCAGAGCGAGGACTACACCTGGCCCGAGTTCGACGAGCGCACCGCCTCGTCGCTGTGCTACACGTCGGGCACCACGGGCAACCCCAAGGGCGTGCTGTATTCGCACCGCTCCACCGTGCTGCATTCGCTGATGGAATGCGCGCCCGACACCTTCGGCGTGTGCTCGCAGATGACGCTGATGCTCGCCGTGCCCATGTTTCACGCCAACGCCTGGGGCATGCCGTACTCGGCGGCGATGGTGGGCGCCAAGCTCGTCATGCCCGGCCCGCACATGGACGGCCAGAGCCTGTACGAACTCATGCGCGACGAGAAGGTGAGCTTCTCGCAGGCGGTGCCCACCGTGTGGCTGATGCTGTTCCAGTACTTCGATGCCCACCCCGAGATCGACACCCGCGCCATCGGCCTGAAGCGCATCGGCGTGGGCGGCGCCGCCACGCCGCGCGCCATGATCGAGCGCTTCGAGCGCGACTTCAACGCCGACTTCGTGCAAGGCTGGGGCATGACCGAGACCAGCCCCATCGGCGTGATCGGCAACCTGCTGCCCAAGCACCTCGTGCTCCCGAAAGAAGAGCAGACCACCGTCAAGATGCGCCAGGGCCGCGGCGTGTGGGGCGTGGAGCTCAAGATCGTCGACGAGAACGGCCAGCGCCTGCCGCACGACGGCGTGGCCTTCGGCCACCTGCATGTGCGCGGCCCGTGGATTGCGAGCGGTTACTTCCGCAGCGAAGGCGGCGACGTGCTCGACGCCGAGGGCTTCTTCCCGACCGGCGACGTGGCCAATATCGACGCCGACGGTTATGTGCAGCTGGTCGACCGCGCCAAGGACGTCATCAAGTCGGGCGGCGAGTGGATCTCGTCGATCGACCTGGAGAACGCCGCCAGCGCGCACCCTGCCGTGGCCGAGGCCGCGGTGATCGGCATCGCGCATCCGAAGTGGCAGGAGCGGCCGCTGCTCATCGTGGTGAAGCGCGCGGGCGCGGAGGTCACGGGCGAGGAACTGCTCACTTTTCTTTCGCAGCGCGTGGCCAAGTGGTGGCTGCCCGACGACGTGGCTTTCGTCGACAGCCTGCCGCATACAGCCACCGGCAAGCTCCTGAAGACCAAGCTGCGCGAGCAGTTCAAGGGCTACGTCGCGGCCAAGTCAACTTGATGACAGTTGTTCGTTCTTTCTGTGCATAACTCTGTGGGTTGCCTGAGGAGGCTGACCAGCAGAACGAGCATTGACGCGGGTTCGCACCACGTTGCCTGTTGATTGAGCAGGCCGGGATTTCGCCCGGCACTATTTACCCACCGCGTTCCTTTTTCCAAGGCCCCTGCGAGTCGTCGACTTGCAGGGGCCTTTGTGCTTTGTAGGTACTTCCGGGGGCTTTGTTCACAGTTTCGCCCTGCGCCTATGTCCTGCGTAGGCCATTTCGGACTCGTCCGATGGCCGTATCCGGACCGTCTTCCTAAGGTCATCAGTCAACAAACCGTTCGAGTTGGCGTGGCGCGTGCGCGGGCGCGTGCCGTTCCGGTCCCGTTTTTTATTCCGCAAGCACTAGGAAATCTCATGGCAACCAAGAAGATGAAGTCGAAGACAAAGGTCGTGGTCAACAGCAACGGCAAGAACATCGATCACACGATCGACGCCGCAGCGATCGGCAAGGCGCCGCTCAAGATCAAGGTTCAGAAGGGCGCGAAGTACCTGCTCAAGGGCGACGACGGCTTCGCCCCCGAGGTGCCGACTCGGCGATGCTGCTCGACTGGCTGCGCGGCGCAAAGGTGCTGTAACGGCGGCGAAAAGCCGCATTTTTAGGAGGAGTCCTATGTACGCCGGGGCGCGCTTTCCTAGGACAGCTCGCCGCCATCAAGAATGTGAAGAGGCTCCGGGGAAGTGCCGCTTTCGAGTCGGCCGCAGCTAGGAGTCCGCGCGGCAGAAGTTTTTCTGCGCCGCTGTGACCCCACGTTGAGTTGTGCGCGCCTCGCAAGCACTCGCGCGGCGCGTTGGCTGTTCTCGAACGACCACAAGGGCGCCTACTCGGCCTGCCGCAGGCGAGCGGCGCGCGGATTCACCCCCGGCCACGGGCCTCATCTGGCCATCAATGCGCTCATGCGCCGCAGGTTCAGCGCCAGACACACGAGCTTGAACTCGGCCTGGACCTTCTTCAATCCCCGCAGGCTGAACTGCCTGAAGCCCAGCACGCTCTTGATCCACCCGTTGGGCGCCTCCACGATCCACTTCCTCTTGCGGTAGGCCGCCTGGCCTTGGGGCGTCTTCAGCCTGGCATCCATCGCTGCGGTGCGCGGGTATTGTTCGGCGTCGATGTCCAGCGCCTGCTTGCCCTCTCGGCCCAGCGCCACGATCAGCTCGCTCGGGCTGTCCTTGAGCTGCTCGAACACGGCCTGCGAGCGGAAGCCCGCATCCGCCAGCACCTGTAGTGCATCCTCGCCCAGGTTGGCCTTCACCGCGGCCAACAGCACCGGCAGGCGGTCGCTGTCGGCCGCGTTGTTGCCAAGCTCTGCGGCCACCACGATCTGTGCCGCTTCATCCACCGCCGTGTGAGCGTTGTAGCCGTAGCCGTAGTCGTAGCCCCCGCCTGAGCGCTTCATGATCCGACTGTCCGTGTCGGTGAAGCTCTCCTGGGCGCTGTCCTTGGGAACCCCGAAGTCGCGCTTGTAGCGCCCGCCCTTGGGCTTGCCGTCCTTGTCGCGGGGTTTGCGTTCGTCGTCGGCGCTGCGCCCGCGGGCCGCATCGGCCTCGCGCTGGCGCTGCTCCAGGCGCAGCTTGGCCTCGGTGATCGCCTTGAGCCGGTCCTCGCGGCGCTTGATCTCCCCGGGAACGTCCAGGTCGGGTTCGTTCTTCTCCAGATCGTCGGCGGCACGCGCTCGGTTGAGCAGGCCGTCGATCTGCGCCTTGAGCTCGCCCTCGGCCTTGACCATGCGGTCATAGCTCATGGCCTTGTGGCGGCTCGCATTCGCCTTGAGCTTGGTGCCGTCCACCGCCACCGTGCCCAGCTTGACCAGGCCGCACTCGCGCGCCAGGCGCACCACCTGCACGAACAGCGCCGCCAGCTCCTGCAGGTGCAGCGCCCGGAAGTCCGAGAGCGTGCGGTGCGCCGGGTAGTTCTCTGCCGCCAGCACCCGCAGGGCCACATCTTCGTGCAGCTTGGCCGCCAGCTTGCGCGAGCTGAAGGTGCCGGTGGCGTAACCGTAGATCAGCACCTTGACCATCATGGCCGGGTGGAACGGCTGGTTGCGCGGCCCGCCCTTGGCATACCGGGCGTGGAAGGCGCTCAGATCCAGGCTGTCCACGCTGTCGCTGATGAAGTACGCCAGATGCCCTTCGGGCAGCCAGTCTTGAAGGGCGTCGGGAAGCAGTCTTTGCTGCTGCGGTTCATAGGGCAGGTAGCTCACGGGCATGCGCCAAATCTATCAAGCCTTCGCGCACTCGTCACGCCTTCTGCCGCGCACGCTCCTAGGCTCCAGTCTTGACCAGAATCGTGATTGCGGTCTCGGGATGCTGTTTGCAAGCGCGACACCAGTCCAGGTAAAACAGCACGTCCATATACCGTTCGCCGCGCTCGACCTTGGATACATGGGACTGATCTACTTTGAGCCGCACTCCGAGCTCTGCCTGCGTCAAGCCAGCAGAACGCCGAAGGGAGCGAAGATGCTTTCTAAGCACCTCGTATCGGCGATGGTGAATAGATGGTGGCACTCTCCGATGCTCGAAGGCAATTCGAGAAAGGCCATTTCGACCTTTTTTAGTTATCATGGATGGCAGGGAGAAATGCTGGTTTGGCCTTTCTCGGGACTCCTCTTCCATGAGATCCAAATGACGCGTCGACAGATCGCTTCGCCTCTGCCAACGGCTCGGCCTCTGCGGTTGCCGGTTTCGGTGACGCGTGTCCGTCCGCGGCAGCCCGCACCTGTCGTGCGCAGCCTGTCCGCGGCGCGTATCGGCGCACAGGTGAGGGCGCTTCGCATGGCGGCCGATGTGACTGCCGGTGCGCTCGCGCAGGCTTCGGGGATTTCTTCCTCGATGCTCTCGCGCATCGAGCGCGGTCTGGTTTCGCCTTCGGTGGAGACCCTGGAGCGCCTCGCGCAGGGCCTGCACGTGCCGACGTCGCGCTTCTTTGGCGATCAGGCGCGTCGCACGGACTTCTGCCATGTGCGCTCTGGACGTGGCGTCCTTGTCGACCGCATCGGCGTCGTGGCGGACTACCGCTACGAACTACTCGGTCACCTGCTGTCAGGCAACCTGTTCGTCGAACCCTATCTGGTCACACTGCTGCCCGGCGCTAATCCGTACGTGACTTTCCAGCATCCGGGCCTGAAGTTCCTGTATTTCCTGTCTGGGGAGGTCAGTTACCGCTACGGTGGCAAGGTGGTCGTGGTGAGGGCCGGGGACTCACTGCTGTTCGATGCCACGGCGCTGCACGGGATCGAGGCGATCCAGGTCCAGCCGGTCGCGTATCTCTCGGTGGTGTTCACGCTGCGCGAGTGAGGTTGGACACAGGGCTTGGCCCCGACCAATGCTCGCTTGCGTTGTTGGAGGCGCTGGCGTCGTGCTGCCGTGCGGGTCGAATTCGGCACGCCGAACGCGAAATCCTTGTGCGGTGTTGAGGGCAGGAGACGTGCTCTCAAAAGCGTTGATGTTGGGCAGCGCGAAGCTGCCGGAACTCCCAGGGTGATTTCATCGTCAATGCCGAGTGCGGGTGCATCTCGTTGAAGTGCTCAAAGGCCGCGCCCATCTGCGCCATCACCGTGAGCGTCCAGTCCGATCATATTGAAAGCAGGCTCGGAGCATAGGAGCCTCGAGTCCACTTCAATTCTGAACTGACCCAGCTTGTTCATCGTGGACAAGTACCCATTGATCAGTTGCAGAGTCGACGAGATGCAGTGGCCGAAGCGGCGCTAGGCGCAACACCGGATGCGTGGGCCATCACCAACGTGAACGATCCGCTCGACGCAGGCAACATCTACATCGCCCGCGTAGCCGGAAAGAACGTCTACCTCTCCGCTGGCACCACCCTCAAGTCGCCGAACGACGACGTGTTCCGCATTGGCCTCGCTGAATCCGCAACCTGCCCCGTGAGCAAGTCCAGCGGCGGCGATACCAGCGGCAGTTGGGGAACGCTGGACTTTGATGCCACGACGTATTCGACTGTGGTTGCCCGCAGTGATGCAACAGTTTCCGGCTTCACGGCCAATCTAAGCTCGCCAAGTGCATCGATCTCGAATCTAAGGGCCTTTACCGGCCCAAGTGCTGAACACTACTTCGGAACCCAAGACAGTACGCTCTCGGTTGTGGTGGGTGCACGCGCCGGCCCTGTTGCCGGCTATATGCAGATTGGTCTGACTCGCTGACTAGGATGGGTATCGCGCCGGGTTGCTTCGGATGGCCTGTTTCGTTGTGTCCGTATGCATGTGCGCGGCACGAGAAAGAGGGTGCATGGAACTCGGCTTCATTCATTCTTTAGAGAATTTCGAGCATCCATGCCGCTTCTGATCACCGAGGTCGCAAACCGCGGCCCGAGCCTTCAAGGGCGCTGTCTCGGAAGCGCTGTTTTCCCAGCCTGCCACGAGGCCGCGCGCGGATGAACCGGTTCCTCGCTGCACAACACAACCGCAGGCGCCCGTGGTGCGCCCCGCCCGCCGCATCGGCGTGCTTGGCCATTCGCTGCGCGAGCGCGAGTACGCGCGGCGCGTGTTGCGCGCGCTGGGGGTCGCGCCACTGGTGTTCACCCATGTCGACGAACTGGTCGCGATTGGCGACGACGTGGCCCGCATGAACCTGCTGTTTCTGGGCGACGTGCCCGAGACCGACCGAGACGGGGTTCCTTCATTTCCGTCGGCCGTGCTGTCGTTGATGGGCGCGAAGGTGCTGCTGGTGGCGCAGGTGGAATCTGGTCCGGCGCCGACGCGGCACCTGCGCGGGCGGCCGCCCGAGGTGGCCCCGGCCTTCGACGACTTCTACCGCACCATCCTGCAGTCGCTCAACAGCCGCGGCCTGGGTTGCGCCATGCCGATGCCGCTCGTGTGGGGCGCCTACAGCTTCGATCCGGTGGTGCGCAGCGTGACCATTGCAGGCCGCACGAAGCGCGTCGACCCGGTGACCTTCGACCTGGCGCTGGAGTTTTTCTTCAATGCCGAGCGCAGGCTGTCGATCCCGAGGCTGCGGCAGATGATGAACCCCGCGCGCGGCGCGCGCCGTTTCTAGGGCAGCGAACTGATCGGCACGCTGACGGACGTGTCGGACGAACTGGAACTGCGCGGTGCCCACGGCTGGCAGCTGGCGCATTGCGAGCCGGAGGCGTTCCGGCTCGACCGGGTGCCCGTTCTTTGAGCAGGGGTCGGGCAAGAAAAAAGCCCTAAGTCGTTGATAACTTAGGGCTTTTTTGACTTCTTCGCCGAAGCGGGGAAGTGGTGTTGGTGGCTCTTCACGGATTCGAACCGCGGACCTGTGGATTATGATTCCATCGCTCTAACCGACTGAGCTAAAGAGCCGTTCAGTACAAAACTGCACCGAAGCCCAAAATTATAGCCCAGGCTTTGGGCCGAGTTCAACACCCGGCGTTTTCAGGTCGATTTTTCTGCGTCCGAATGCATCGGATCGCACCCTCGACTTAACCCCGATCGCGCCGCTGGCCCGTACAAGCTCGGGTGACAATCCTTCGATGTCTGCGCTGCCCCGCGCCCCTTCCTCTGCTGCCTCCGCCGCCCTTGCGCGCGACGCCATGCCCGACGATAAGTTGATGCTGGCCTACGCCCATGGCGACGCCGCTGCCTTCGACGTGCTCTATGCGCGCCACGAAGGCGGCCTGTTCCGCTTCGTCAAGCGCCTGCTGGGCGCGCGGCTGGTGGCGCAAGCCGACGAGGTGTTCCAGGACACCTGGGTGCGGATCATCTCGGCGCGCGACAGCTTTTCGCCGCAGGGCGCCACGTGGCGTACCTGGGCCTTCACCATCGCGCACAACCTCGCGATGGACCGCCTGCGCGTGAGCGGGCGCGAGGTGACGCTCGACGCCCATGCAACCGACGACGACGGCGACGCGGTGCCCGCGCTCGATCGCGGCGTGCACGGTGCCACCGACCTGTCGGCGCATCCGTCGGCCGAAGAACTGGCGTTCTGGCGCGCCGCCGGTCGCCGGCTGCTGGTTTGCCTCGACGAACTGCCGGCCGAGCAGCGCGCGGCTTTTCTCTTGCACCATGAAGACGGCCTGACCGTCGACGCGCTCGCGGCCAGGCTGGAGATCGGCTTCGAGACCGTGCGCAGCCGCCTGCGCTACGGACTGCAGAAGCTGCGCGGCTGCATGGAGCGCTACCTGTCGGTTCTGGAGCAGCGGGCATGAGCACCGACATGGACGACGACCTGCGCGACCCGCGGCTGCGTCGCGCGCTGGACCACGCGCCCGACCGCGACGCGATGCCTGCGGCCCACACGCGCGAGGCGATCCTCAAGATGGCGCACAACCTCGCCGCGGCTTCCGCACCGGCGACCGGCCATGTGGCTGAGGCCGCGCCGTGGTGGCGACGCCTGTTCGGTGGCGGCAGCCCCCGTTCGCGCATGCCGTGGAACGCGGCCTTCGCGACCGTGCTCGTGGCGACCTTCGTCACGGTGCTGTGGCACCGCGAGCCGGTACCCGAGGCAGGGCTCGATGGCGAAGCGCAAGTGGCTGGGGCGCCCGAGCCCGCGTCGGCACCGCCTGCGCAGTCCACCGAAGCGCCGGCACCGGTGCAAGCTGCGCCTCCTGCTGCTGAGCCGGCCGCAACGGCCGACATGAAACCGCCCGCCGTTCAGCGCAGCGAAGCGTCGCGCGATGCGAAAGAGACCTCGAAGCAGCGCGAGACGCGGGAAGCGCGTGACGCATCGCGCCGGCGCGATGCCCCTGCTGCGGCGTCGATCCAGAAGGACGAAGAACGGATGCTGGAGAAGGCGGCGCCAGTGCCCGTGCCCACGCCTGCGCCCGCCGCACCCGCCATCGCGTCGGCGCCCATGCCGGCGCCTCCCATGGCCGATGTCGGCCAGAGTCCCGCACCTTATGCTGCTGCATCGCCAGCTCCGGCCGTGGCGCCTGCTGCGCCTGCAGCGCCGATGCCGCGCGAGTCGGCGGACACGGCCCCATCGTTCGCCGCACAAGGCGGCGTCAGCGCGAATGTCGCGGGCATGCAGCGGCGGGCGGCGCCCGCGTCCGCACCGGCTGCAGCCAAGGCCGCCGCACCACGCGTGGCCACCGAGGCCACCACAGCCGGCGTCTTCTCGGCACTGGACCGCTGGACTACCCTCGACATCACGCGCGCAGGCACCACCGCGCGCCAGGCGCGCGGCGACACCGAAGGCCTCGCGGCACTGGTGAACACCGTGGCACGCGCGGCCACCGTGGCGGGCGGGGAATTGAGTACGCCGGTCGAGGCGCGCATCGAACTGCGGCGCGACGGCGCGTTGCTGGCCGTGCTCGAGATCGTGGGCGATCAGGTGCGGTGGACACCACAGCCGAGTGGCCCCGCCTTCATCGGCACGCCGCCGGCGCAGGCGATCGACGCGCTGCGCACGGCGCTGCCGCGGACCCGCTGACGGCGACCGCAACGGTCGCCGGGTCCGCTATTTAGCGGATCAGCGCATCAGGCGTTCTTGAAGTCCGGGGCCCGTTTGTTCAGGAAAGCGTCCATGCCTTCCTTCTGGTCCTGCGTGGCGAACAGCGCGTGGAACAGGCGGCGTTCGAACATCACGCCGTCGCTCAGGCCGCTCTCGAAGGCGCGGTTGACCGATTCCTTGGCCGCCATCACGGCGATCTGCGAGTAGCCCGCGATGATCAGCGCGGCACCCAGCGCTTCGTCGGCCAGCTTCTCGAAGGGCACCACGCGGCTCACGAGGCCCGCGCGCTCGGCTTCGGTGGCGTCCATCATGCGGGCGGTGAGCGCCATGTCCATGGCCTTGCTCTTGCCCACCGCGCGCGGCAGGCGCTGCGTGCCGCCGGCACCGGGGATCACGCCAATCTTGATCTCGGGTTGGCCGAACTTGGCGTTGTCGGCCGCGATGATGAAGTCGCACATCATCGCCAGCTCGCAGCCGCCGCCCAGTGCGAAACCGCTCACGGCTGCGATCACCGGCTTGCGGATCGAGCGGATGGTTTCCCAGTTGCGCGTGATGTAGTCGCCCTTGTAGGTGTCGATGAAGCTGTACTTGGCCATGGCCGCGATGTCGGCGCCGGCCGCGAAGGCGCGCTCGCTGCCCGTGAGGATGATGCAGCCGATGGCGTCGTCGGCGTCGAAGGCCTTGAGCGCCTGGCCCAGCTCGGTCATCAGCGCGTCGTTGAGCGCATTGAGGGCCTTGGGGCGGTTGAGGGTGACGATGCCGACCTTGCCTGCTTCGGTCCGCACTTCGATGTTTTCGTAGCTCATGGTGTCTCTGTCTCCGGGGGAGGTGGGGGAAAAAACGCGTTCCACTATACCGAGCATGGCCTCGGGCCCGCTGACGCGCGGGTGTTTCATTTGAGAATTGTTCTCATCTAGAATGGCCGCCATGGACTTCCCGATGCAAGAACATGCCGTGTTGCTGCGGGCTTACGCCCGGGCGCAGGAGCGTTGCTCGCGCCTGCTGATCGAGCAGGCCGCTCGGGTCGAGCGGCTCGAGGCGCAGATCGTGCGGTTGCGCGGCGCACTGGTGGCGCGCGACTCGGCGATTGCCATCGTGCGCGAAGAGCTGGCGGCGCGCGCGGCCGTGGGCACCGCCTTGCCCCAGCGCCTGCATGCGCTGCTGGCGCCGGGCGGCCGGCGCCACCATGCGCTGCCACCGGGGCCCGAGGTGCCGGCCGATCTGCGTGCCAAGTCGGTGCTGTGCGTCGGCCGTTCGGAAGCGACGCCCGAGGCGCCTTCGCTGGCGCGCCAACTGGTCGAGATTGCCGGCGGTCATTACCTGCACCACGACGGCGGCGACGAGGCCGACGACCCCGCAGCGCTCGAAGCCGGCCTGCGCGCTGCCGACCTTGTGATCTGCCAGACCGGTTGCGTGAGCCACGGCGCCTACTGGCGCGTGCAGGACCACTGCCGCCGCACCGGCAAGCCCTGCGTGCTGGTGGGCGAGCCGCAGCCGATGCTGTTCGTGCGGCCGCCGCTGGCGGCGGCCGTCGATCACGCGGGCTGAACGGAAGAAACTACGGCTTGGCTGCGAGCCAGGCCGAGACCTTGGCCGCATCGTGCGAGAACAGCCGCCACGTGGTCGAGCCCGTCGGCAGCGTGAGCGCCAGACGCAGCAGTCGGCGGTCGCGCGAGACGAGGGCGGTGCACTTCGCGGCATTGCCGAGATACAGCGCCAGGTCGTCGAGCTTCGTGAGGCGCCAGGCCTGCGCAGGCTGCGATGCGCCCTTGCCGCGACCACCGACGGCCGGCAGTTCGATGCCGAGCCATTCGTCGTTGGCCGAGAAGCCGGCCTTCTCGGCGGCGCCGCCGCGCAGCACCACCTTGATCTGCACACTGCCGCCGGTTTCGGCCACGCGCAGGCCGAGCGCTTGCGCCGGCTGCGAGGGGTCGTCGAGCGTGGCCACGCCGTGTGCGCGCAGCAAATCGGCCAGAGGGAGTTCGTCGGTCGAATGCACCCAGCGTGCGAGTTCCGGCGCGTACGAGCGTCCGCCCACGGCTTCGAGCGCGACGGCAATGTCGGCCTCGCTGATCGGGCCGCCGTTGCTGTGCGTCCAGAGGTGGCGCATCACGTCGTCGAGCGTGCCCTTGCCTTCGTGGCGCAGCGTGAGGTCGAAGCACAGCGCCACCAGCGCGCCCTTGGTGTAGTAGCTGACGGTGCTGTTGGGCGTCTGCTCGTCCTGGCGGTAGTACTTGACCCAGGCGTCGAAGCTCGCGTCGGCCACCGGCTGCACGAGCCGGCCGGGCGTCTGCAGCACCTGGTTGATGGTCTTGTTGAGCAGCCGCAGGTAGGCGGCGTCGTCGATGCGGCCCGCGCGGCGCAGCAGCAGGTCGTCGTAGTAGCTCGTGAAGCCCTCGAAGAACCACAGCAGCTGCGTGTAGTTTTCCTGGCTGTAGTCGTAGCGCGCGAACTCCGCCGGGCGCATGCGCTTGACGTTCCAGGTGTGGAAGTACTCGTGGCTGATGAGGCCCATCAGCGTGGTGTAGCCCTCGGGCTGCTTCTTCTTTTCGCCGCGCTGCGGCAGGTCGCGGCGGTTGCAGATGAGCGCGGTGGAGTGGCGGTGCTCGAGCCCGCCGTAGCCGTCGTCCACGGCATTGAGCATGAACACGTAGCGGTCGATCGGCAGCTTGGGCCCGCCGCGCTTGCCGGCCTTGTCGCCGTGCCAGAAGCGGATCTCGGCCTCGCAGATGGCCTGCGTGTCGGCGATGAGGCGCTCGCCGTCGAACGAGGCCGTGGCGCCCGCGATCACGAAGCGGTGCGGCACGCCGCAGGCTTCGAACTCGGCGCTCCAGAAGGCGCCCATCTCGACCGGGCTGTCGGCGAGTTCGTCGTAGCCGGCGGCGCGGTAGCTGCCGAAGCCGTGCTTGTCGGCCTTCGTCGGCACGAGCGCGGTGGCGCATGACCAGCGCGCGGCGTCTGTCGGCAGCGTGGGCGGCACGATCTCCAGCGCATGCGGCGCCTCGGTCTGGCCCTCGACGCGCAGGCAGACGCTGGTGCCGTTGAAGAAGCCGCGCGTGGCGTCGAGCCAGGCGGTGCGCACCGAGTTGTCGTAGGCGCACACCTGGTAGTGCAGCACCAGCGGCTGGCCCGGCACGCAATCGATCTGCCAGCTGCACTTGTCGAGCTGCGTCAGCACCGGCTTGCGGCGGCCCTGCGTGGCGCGCAGGCCCTGCAGGTTCTTGGCGAACTCGCGCACGAGGTAGCTGCCCGGAATCCACACCGGCAGCGCCACGCGCTGCTGCGCGGCGGGCGCGGCGATGGTCAGCGTGACGGCGAACAGGCGGGCATGAAGGTCCGCGCACTCGACGCGGCAATGCACAGCGGGCGCGGCGGTTGCAGCAGCGGCCGCGCGCCGGGAAGCGGAGGTCGTCGAGGTCGTCGCCATTGGATCAGTTGGCGGCGGCGAGTTGCTTCTCGACCTGTTCGGCGGGGATCGCGCCCGGGACGCGGCTGCCGTCGGTGAAGATCAGCGTGGGCGTGCCCGTGATGTTGTACTTGCGGCCGAACTCCACGTTGCGTTCCAGCGCCGTCACGTTGCAGCTGGTGGCTGCGGCCGTGGGCTTGACGTTGTTCTCCATCCAGTCGCCCCAGGCCTTGCCCGGGTCCTTGCTGCACCAGATGTCGCGCGACTTGGCGGTCGAGTCGGCGCCGAGCACGGGGTACAGGAACATGTAGACGGTCACGTTGTCGACCTTCTTCATGTCCTTCTCGAAGCGCTTGCAGTAGCCGCAGTTCGGGTCTTCGAAGACCGCGACCTTGCGCTTGCCGTTGCCGCGCACGATCTTGATCGCGTCTTTCAGCGGCAGCTTGTCGAAGGCGACGGCGGTGAGCTTCTCGACACGTTCCTCGGTGAGGTTGCGGCGGGTCTTGGCGTCGATCAGGTTGCCCTGCAGCAGGTAGTTGCCTTGCTCGTCGGTGTAGAGCAGCTGGCTGCCGCCAACGCGCACTTCGTACAGGCCCGGCACGGGCGTCTTGGTGACTTCCTCGATGGGCGGGAGCTGCGGGATGTGCGTCGGCAGGTTCTTGCGGATCTCGGCCTCGCCGGCGCCGGCGGTGGAGAGCGTGAGCAGCGCGCAGGCGGCGACGAGAAGGTGGCGGACGAAGGTCATCGGAAAGGTTTCGGGGAAAAGGTGGAGGGCTGGCGGGTGGCGTCAGGCGATCAGGCTTTGAGGCCCATGGCCTGGGCGGTGATCCAGTGCTTCACGAAGCGCGTGCGGTCGAAACCGCGCATGCCCCAGTTGCGCAACGCAGGGAGTGGACCCAGGTTGTGCGAGAAAAGTTGCTGCAATCCGTCGGTGGCCAGGCTCATCTGCAGCACGTCGGCGCGGCGGGCGCGTTCGTAGCGGCGCAGCAGGCGGGCGTCGCCCACACTGCGCCAGTAATCGCGGGTGCGGATCACCTCGGCCAGCGCGGCGGCATCGGACAGGCCGAGGTTCAGGCCCTGGCCCGCCAGCGGATGCACCGTGTGGGCGGCGTCGCCCGCGAGCACCCACGATTGGGTGGGCTGGCCGGGCATCGTGCCGGACCAGCGGTCGGCGATGGCGCGCGACAGCGGCCACACGGCGCGTTCGCTCGTGAGCCGCAGCGAGCCCAGCTCACTGTGGCTGGCTTCGCTCACGGCGGCGCTGAATTCTTCGGCGCTTTGCGCGACCAGCTCGGGCACACGCAACTGGTCGACCGACCACACCAGCGCCAGCGTCTTGCCGTGCACGCCGCCCAGCGGCAGCAGGGCGAACACCTCGCCGCGGTCGTTGAACCACTGGCGCGCGATGCCGTCGTGCGTGTGCGCGGCCTCGAGCCGTGCGGCAATGGCGTGCTGCGGGTAGCGCGTGACCTCGTAGCTCACGCCCAGCGCCGCGCGCGAGGCGCTGGCCTTGCCTTCGCACACCACGGTGAGCGGCGCGGCCACGGGCTCGGTCACCACGTCGATCAGGGGCTGGAAGCGCACCGCGTCGGCCAGTTGCTGTTCGAGCGCGGGCACATCGACGATCCAGGCCAGCGCCTCGACCTTCTGGCGCGCGGCGCTGAACTGCACGCGGCCACCATCGTCGCCGTGCACCTGCATCTCGTGCACCGGCGTGGCATGGGCCGTGTCGGGCCAGCCGCGCAGCGATTCGAGCAGCGTGCGGGACGCCACGTTGAGCGCGTACGCCCGGATGTCTTCCTTGGCCGGCGGGGCGGGCGGCACCACGAGTGCGACACGCACGCGTTCGCGCGCCAGCAGCAGCGCCAGCGTGCGGCCGACGATGCCGGCGCCGCGGATACAAACTTCGGGGGAAAGGGCCATCAGATGATTGTAGGAGTTGCCTCGCGCACGGGCGCCGATACCCGTTCATGCAGGAGAATGGCCAGCGATTTCAAAGGAACCCCCACCGTGTCGCAGCCGTCCGCTTTCGATCTCCAGGCCACCATCTCGCGCCTGTTCGTGTACCCCGTCAAGTCGTGCGCGGGCGTCGAGCTCGACGAGATGCTGCTCACCGAAACCGGCCTCGAGTTCGACCGGGCCTGGATGGTGGTCGATGCGCAGGGCGAGTTCGTCACCCAGCGGCAACTGCCGCGCATGGCGCTCATCCAGCCGCAGATGAAGTACACCGAGGTCGTGCTGCGCGCGCCCGGCATGCTGGCGCTGCACCTGGCCTTCGACCGCGTCGAGCAGCCGGTGCGCGTGCGCGTGTGGAAGGACGACGTGGCGGCCTACGACATGGGCGACATCGCCGCCCAATGGTTCAGCGACTTTCTTTCGGAGCCCGGCAAGCCGCAGACGCTGCGCCTGGTGCGCTTCGACCCCGAGCACCAGCGCCTGTCGAGCCTGAAGTGGACCGACGGCGTCGAAGCGCTGAACCAGTTTGCCGACGGCTTCCCGCTGCTGGTGGCCAGCGAAGGCTCGCTCGCCGAACTCAACGAGCGCCTTGCGGCGGCCGGTCACGGCCCGGTCGGCATCGAGCGCTTCCGCCCGAACATCGTGCTGGCCGGCATCGAGTCGCACGACGAAGACCGGGTCGACGCGCTGCACGTCACCACCGGCGAGGGCGAGGCCGAGGCCGAGCTGCGCCCGGTCAAGCCCTGCACGCGCTGCCCCATTCCCGACATCGACCCGGCCACCGCGCTCAGCAGCCCCGAGGTCGGCGACATGCTGCGCACCTACCGCGCCGACGCGCGCGTGGACGGCGGCATCACCTTCGGCATGAACTGCATCGTGGTGCAGGGCGTGGAGCACCTGCTGAAGGTGGGGCAGGTGGTGGGCGCGAACTACCGCTTCGAGTAACGGTCGATCAGAACGCCACGCCGGCGACCAGGATGATGTTCGCGTAAGGCGTGCATTCGCCCGTGCGCACCACGGCCTTGGCGCGCGCGCTCACGCGCTTCAGCTCTTCGTGCGAGATGACCTGCGGCACCACGCCCAGCTGGCCTTCGCACCACGCGGGCAGCGTGCCGGCAGGCAAGGGCTCCAGTGCCTCGCGCGCGATCAGTGCGCTTTCCACCTGCATCTCGGACAGCACCGCCTTCAGCACATCGCTGATCCCCGGCACACCGCGCGCCACGGCCAGGTCGATGCGGCGCGGGCCGTCGGGAATGGGCAGGCCGGCGTCGCCGATCACCAGCATGTCGCCGTGGCCCATGGAGGCGATCACGTGGGAGAGTTCGGCGTGCAGCAGGGGAGAGCGTTTCACAGCGTGATCCAGTCGGGGGGCAGGGGGCTGCGCAGCACGGCGTCGCGCAGCGGAATGGAGGGTTGGGCGCCGGGCTGTTGGATGCACAGCGCGGCGGCGCGGACGCCCAGGCGCACGGCCTCGTCGAACGATTGGCCTTCGCCCAGTGCCACGGCGAGCGCACCCAGAAAGGTGTCGCCAGCGGCGGTGGTGTCGACCGCCTGCACCTTCGGCGCGGGATGGTGGCGCGCGCCGTCGGCGTCGACTGCCACCGCGCCGCGCGAGCCCAGCGTCACGACCACGCGGGCGATGCCGCGCGCGCGCAGCGCCTGGCCGGCCTGCGCGGCTTCTTCGGGGCTGTCGGCGTTCTGGCCCGACAGCGTCTGCGCTTCAATTTCGTTGACCACGAGCGTGTCGATGCGGGGCCAGAGCGCCTCGGCGATGGTTTGCACCGGCGAGGGGTTGAGCATCACCGCGCAGCCCGCGTCGTGCGCGGCGGCGATGGCGCGCGCCACCTGGTCCATCGGGGTTTCGAACTGCGCGACAAGGAAAGCCGCGCCCTGCAGTTGCGTGCGCAACGCGGCGTCGTCGAGGGCGACGCGCGCGTTGGCGCCGGGGATCATCACGATGCGGTTCTGCCCACTGTCTTCCACCAAGATCAGCGCCGTGCCGGTGGGCTCGGCGGTGTCGGTGCGCAGCGCCGAGGTGTCGATGCCGTCGCGCGCGAGCGCATCGCGCAGCGCCTGGCCGTGGGCGTCGTCGCCCACGCAGCCGATCATGTGCACCTGCGCACCTTCGCGCGCGCAGCTCACGGCCTGATTGGCGCCCTTGCCGCCGGGGATGGCGTCGATCGAGCGGCCCAGCAGGGTTTCGCCCGCGGCCGGCGCGTGCGGCACGCGCAGAACGATGTCCATGTTCAGGCTGCCGAGCACCACGATGCGCGGCGGCGTGGAGGAAGAGAGAGGCTGAAGGCTCACGAGGTGCGGGACTTGGAAGATGTGGTGGTGGCGGTAGTGGCCGATGCGGTGGGCGTCACGCCCGCTTCGCGAAAGCCCGCGTGGCGCGCGGTCGAGGCGCGCACGCGCAGCTCGGGTTGCAGCACGACCTTGCGTGCGTCGCGGCGCTTGCCGCCCATGCGCTCCAGCAGCATGTCGACCGCCAGCGCGCCGATGCGCTCCTTGGGCTGGGCCACGGTGGTGAGCGGCGGGCTGGTGTAGGCCGACAGTTCGATGTCGTCGAAGCCCACGATCGACAGTTCGTCGGGCACGCGCACGCCGCTTTCGTGTGCGGCACGCAGCGCGCCGATGGCCATCAGGTCGTTGCACACGAACACGGCCGAGGGCTTCTGCTCGGTGCGCAGGATGGCGTGCATCGCCTCGTAGCCGCCCTGGCTGGTGAAGCCGCCGCGCCACAGCAGCGCGTCGGCGTTGGGTGCCGAGCCGGTCTCCGCCAGCGCCATGCGCCAGCCTTCGATGCGCTGCTCGCTCGACGTCACGCCCACCGGCCCGCCGATGCAGGCGATGCGCTTGTGGCCCAGCGACAGCAGGTGCCGCACGGCGAGCAGGCCGCCCTGCATGTGGGCGGTTTCCACCAGGTCGCAGGCCGGGTCGGCGATCTCGCGGTCGACCAGCACGGTGGGAATGCGCAGGCCGCGCAACTGCGTGGCGAGCGAGTCGTCTTCGTCGGCGCCGGTCGACACCACGATGAGCCCGTCGATGCGGCGCTCGGCCAGCACCTGCAGGTACACGCTCTGGCGCCGGGGCTCGTCGTCGGTGTTGCACAGCACCAGCGTGTAGCCGGCGCCGAAGCAGCGGTCTTCCACGATGCGCACGATCTCGGCGAAATAGGGGTTCGAGCTGTTGGGAATGAGCATGCCCAGCGTCGAGGTGGTGTTGCTCTTGAGGCTGCGCGCCATCGCGTTGGGCACGTAGCCCAGCTCGCGAATCGCCAGCTCCACGCGCTCGCGCACCTTGGCGCTCACGTGGCGTGTGTCGTTGACGACGTGCGACACGGTGGTGACGGAAACGCCCGCCTGGAGTGCAACGTCCTTGATGGTGGCCATGGTTGTCCTTGTTCCTGTGGAAGCTCAGGCCAGCCGACGATCGGCCCGGCGCTGGCGCAGGGTGTCGATGATGACGGCCACCACGATCACCGCGCCCGTGATGATGCGCTTGCTCGGCTCGCTCGCGCCGACCTGTGCCAGGCCGGCCTCGAGCACGGCGATGATCAGCACGCCGAAGAAGGTGTTGACCACTGAGCCGCGCCCGCCCATGAGGCTGGTGCCGCCGATGACCACGGCCGCGATCACCTGCAGCTCGATGCCGACGCCCGCGTTCGGGTCGGCCGCTTCGAGGCGGGCCGACTGCATCAGGCCCGCGAGCCCCGCCAGCAGGCCGGTGACAGCGAACACGATGATGCGGATGGGGCGCGGGTCGATGCCCGCCAGGCGCATGGCTTCTTCGTTGGTGCCGATGCCCACGACATGGCGGCCGAACACGGAGCGCGTGAGCACCAGCTGCCCCACGGCCACCAGCACCACCGCAAGCACGAAGGCGGCCGAGATGCCACCGATCCATGGCGCGGCCAGGCCCGAGATGGCGTCGCCCACGTACTGCGTGCGCGAATCGGTGACCAGGTAGGCGCCGCCGCGCACGGCTTCGAGCATGCCCAGCGAGACGATGAAGCTCGGCAGCCGCCACGCGACCGACACCGCGCCCGTCACCGTGCCGCAGACCAGCCCCGTGGCCAGCCCGAGCATGGCGGCCAGCGGCACCGAGAGCTTCCATTCGAGGATGGCGGCGGCCGTGACGGCCGCACTGAGTGCGAGCACCGAGCCGACCGACAGGTCGATGCCCGCGATGATCAGCACGAAGGTCATGCCCACGGCCATCACGGCCAGCGCCGGGATTTCGTTGGCGATGGAGATGAAGGTGTCGCGCGTGAGGAAGTATTCGCTCATCGAGCCGAACAGCGCAATCATGCCCAGCAGCACGACCGTGAGGCCCAGGTAGGTGCCGAGCTGGCCCTTGAGTGCGGACGGCGGCTTGCGGGTGGCAGCGGAAGAAGAAGGAGAGGCGGCGTTCATGGTCGTCAAGCGTCGGCGGAAGTCGGGGCAGGGGCGGTGGAATCCGCCGGGGAGCCGGGCACGCGGCCCGTGGCATCGCTGAAGGCGGCGGCGAGCAGCGACTGTTCGGTCCACTCGCCGCGCTCGAACACCGCGACCAGCCGGCCGGCGCTCATCACGCCGATGCGGTCGCACATGGCCATCAGTTCGCGCAGGTCGCTCGACACCATCAGGAGCGCCTTGCCGGCGTCGGTCATGCGGTCGAGCTCGGTGTACAGGTCGGCGCGCGCGCCCACGTCCACGCCGCGCGTGGGTTCGTCCAGCAGCAGCACCTTGCATTCGCGGTGCAGCCAGCGCGCGAACACCACCTTCTGCTGGTTGCCGCCGCTGAGTGTCGACACGGGCTGTTCGATGCTGCGCGAGCGGATGCGCAGCAGCTCCACCAGCCGGCGCGCAATCTGGCGCTCCTTGGCGCGGCGCAGCCAGCCCGCATGCGAGATCGCGCCGAGGTCGCTCAGCGTGGCGTTGACGCGGATCGGCTGCGACAGCAGCAGGCCTTGCGACTTGCGGTCTTCGGTGACGAGGCCGATGCCCGCGCGAATCGCCTGCATCGGCGAGCGCCAGCCCTTGCGCGCATGCTGCACGGGCTGCGCGGCCGGCGTGCCGTCGTGCAGCACGACCTCGCCGCGGTCGGCGCGGTCGGCGCCGAACAGCAGCCGCACGAGCTCGGTGCGGCCCGAGCCGACCAGGCCGGCCAGGCCCATGATTTCACCGGCGCGCAGTTCGAGGTCGACATCGCGCACCACCTGCGCCCGGCCGATGCCGCGCGCGCTCAGCAGCACCGGGCCCGCCACGCGGCGCGCGCGGCCTTCGTGCTCGTGCACCGCGCGGCCGACCATGCGCTGCACGAGTTCGGATTCGCGCACGCCGGCCATGGCGCGCACGTCGACCAGCTTGCCGTCGCGCAGCACCGCCACGCGGTCGGCGATGCGTTGCAGTTCTTCGAGGCGGTGCGACACGTAGACGATCGCCACGCCGCGCAGCTTCAGCAGTTCGATCTGCTCGAACAGGTGCGCGGTTTCGCGCGGCGTGAGCATGGCGGTGGGCTCGTCGAGCACCAGCACGCGCGTGTCGTCCTGCAGGTTGCGCGCAATTTCCACCATCTGCTGCTGGCCGATGCCCAGCCGCGCCACCGGCGTGGCCGGGTCGATGCCGTCCAGGCCGATCTTCGCGAGCTGGCGCTCGGCCAGCTCGTGCAGCGTGGCGCGGCGGATCCAGCCGCTCTTGTGCGGCAGGCGGTCGAGCAGCAGGTTCTCGGCCACCGACAGCGTGGTGACGAGGCCGAGTTCCTGCATGACCATGCGCACGCCCAGGCGCTCGGCGTCGCGGCGCGAGGCCGGCGCGAAAGGCTGCCCGTTCAGCAACATGCCGCCGCGCGTGGGCTGCACCAGCCCGCAGACGATCTTCGACAGCGTGCTCTTGCCCGCGCCGTTCTCGCCCGTGAGCGCCAGCACTTCGCCGGCTCGCAGCTCGAGAGAAACGTCGTCGAGCACCGGCGCCGCGTAGTCCTTGCCCACAGTGCTCAACGAGAGCACCGCGGTGGGTAAGGGTGGATTCATGGCGGCGTCGGGTGCGGCAGTCAAAACGGAGTCTTCTTCTTGTTGAGGGGGAACGGGGGGCTTATTTGGACGACTTCGTGACCAGCACCACGTCGGTCTTCACTTCGGCCGGCATTTCCGATTGCTTCTTCTTGTCGGCGATGGCCTTCAGCGCGGTCTCGATGCCGAACACGGCCTGCTTGGCGGCGAACTGGTCGGCGGTGGCGAGTACGCGGCCGTCCTTCAGCATCGGCTTGATGGCGCCGATGTTGTCGTAGCCCACCACCAGCACCTTGCCGGTCTTGCCGGCGGCCTTGACGGCGGCCACGGCGCCCAGCGCCATGCTGTCGTTGCCGGCCAGCAGGGCCTTCAGGTCGGGGTGCTCGCGCATCATGCCGGCGGCCACGGTGTTGCCCTTGTCGATTTCCCACTGGCCCGACTGCACGCCGACCACGGTCATGCCGCCGGCCTTCATGGCGTCCTGGTAGCCCAGCGTGCGCTGCTGCGCATTGAAGGTGGTCGACACGCCTTCGATGATGCCGACCTTGTCGCCCGACTTCAGCTCCTTGGCGAGCGCGTCGCCCACCAGCTTGGCGCCGGCGCGGTTGTCGGGGCCGACGAAGGGCACCTGGATGCCCTTTTCCTTCAGGGCGGCGCCGTCGAGCTGGTTGTCGATGTTCACGACCAGGATGCCCTTGTCGATGGCCGCCTTGATCACCGGCACCAGCGCCTTCGAATCGGCCGGTGCAATGACCAGCGCATTGATCTTCTGCGCCACCATCTGCTCGACCATCTTGATCTGGGCGGCGGTGTCGGTTTCGTCCTTGATGCCGTTGGCCACCAGCGTGTACTGCGCGGCGTTGGCCTTCTGGTGCGCCTTGGCGCCGTCTTCCATGGTGCGGAAGAACTCGTTGGCCAGCGACTTCATGACCAGCGCGACCTTCGGCTTGTCCTGCGCGAAGGCGGGCGTTCCGGCGATGGCGCCCAGCAAGGTCAATGCGGCAGCGCTTTGCAGGGTACGGCGGGTGAACTTCATGGTGGATGTCTCCTGAAATGAGGGGTCAGAGCGGAACGCCGGTCTGGGCCGGGGGCCCCGATATTAATCGAGGGAAACGTTTGCGCAAACGTTTGCGAGTCGGGTCTAACCCTGAGCTTTTCGGGTCGAAAAGCCGCTGCCGGAGGGCTTTCGTGCGCCTCTGAGCGTCTGGGAAAAGGTGCGTGGCAGTGGCCGGAAGTGGGCTCAACCCGGGGGAGAACCCGGTCAGCCTAAAATCGGGGGTTACCCAAGAGGACCTCCCATGAGTTTGCAATGCGGCATCGTCGGCCTGCCCAACGTCGGTAAATCCACCCTTTTCAATGCGTTGACCAAGGCCGGCATCGCAGCGGAAAACTATCCGTTCTGCACCATCGAGCCCAACGTGGGCGTGGTGGAAGTGCCCGATCCGCGGCTCGACCAGCTCAGCGAGATCGTCAAGCCCGAGCGCGTGGTGCCCGCCATCGTCGAGTTCGTCGACATCGCCGGCCTGGTGGCCGGTGCCAGCACCGGTGAAGGCCTGGGCAACAAGTTCCTGGCGCACATCCGCGAGACCGACGCCACCGTCAACGTGGTGCGCTGCTTCGACGACGAGAACGTGATCCACGTGGCTGGCAAGGTCGACCCGATCTCCGACATCGAAGTGATCCAGACCGAACTCTGCCTGGCCGACCTGGCCACGGTCGAGAAGGCGCTGCACCGCCACACCAAGGTGGCCCGTTCGGGCGACAAGGACGCGCAGAAGCTCGTCGGCCTGCTCGAACGCTGCCAGGCTGCGCTGAACGAGAACACGCCGGTGCGCGCGCTCGAGTTCACGAAGGAAGAAGTGCCGCTGGTGAAGAGCTTCACGCTCATCACCGCCAAGCCCGCGATGTTCGTGGGCAACGTGGCTGAAGACGGTTTCGAGAACAACCCCTACCTCGACCGCCTGCGCGAATACGCCGCCAAGCAGGGCGCGCCCGTGGTCGCCATCTGCGCCAAGATCGAAGCCGACCTGTCCGAGATGGACGACGAAGACAAGAAGATGTTCCTCGCCGAAATCGGCCAGGAAGAGCCAGGCCTGAACCGCCTGATCCGTGCGGCCTACAAGCTGCTGGGCCTGCAGACGTACTTCACCGCCGGCGTGAAGGAAGTGCGCGCCTGGACCATCCACATCGGCGACACCGGCCCGCAAGCCGCCGGCGTGATCCACGGCGACTTCGAAAAGGGCTACATCCGCGCCCAGACCATTGCGTTCGACGACTACATCGCCTTCAAGGGCGAGCAGGGCGCGAAGGATGCGGGGAAGATGCGTTCGGAAGGCAAGGAATACGTCGTGAAGGATGGCGACGTGATGAACTTCCTGTTCAGCTCCTGATTTCGCTCGCCCCCAGGCTGCGCGGCACTTCGTGTCCGCTGCGCCAACCCCCTGCCGGGGGCAACACCTGAGGCCCGGCGAAGCCGGTTCCTCGGTGTTTCACGAAAAGCGCCATGACTCGCGACCAACTCAGCCAAGCGAAAGACAGGGACTTACCGGCTTCGCTGATTGCGATGCGGCGCGCCGCGCAGATGGCACGCGAGCTTGCCGTGCGCACCAACACCGGCATCGTTGTGCAGCGCGATCAGAAGCTTTTCCGCATCGATGCGGAAAAGCTTCGCAAGGCCGGCGTTAAGTAAGCCCAGGCTACTTCGCGACCTGCTGCTTGCCCCACACCACGGTGTCATCCACCGCATAGGCGGCGCACGTCACCTTGCGTTCGGTGCAACCTTTCAGATGCGCGGTCAGCGCGGCCGAGTTGGTTGCGGTGCCGAACTTCTGATCGCTTGTGATCAGGAAGATGCGAGGCCGCGCCTGCAGCAGGAACTGGCGGTACGCATTGCGCACCGGCGTCGGGTCGGCGCCGATGGGAGGTAGGCCCTGCAGGTCCGCCAACTCGGCGTGGCCGGAAGGCGCAGGCTCCCCGTTGGGGCCGAACACCACGCCGGTGCTCTTCAGCAGATCGCGCCATGTCGCCAGCTCCGTGGTCACGCGCTGCGGCAGCTCCATCACCCATTGCGCCGGATAGGCAAAGCCGAGGTTCGCACCGCCGGGCGCCACGCTGTCGGTCACGCCGACGAGCCGGCCCTCGGTGTCGAACAACCCGCCGCCGCTGGAGCCCGAGGACACGGGCGCCGACGTCTGCACGATCGGCAGTTGCCCGGGCGCGCGCGGACGCAGCGCGGAGATCAGGCCTTCGCTCAGCGTGCGTTCGAGGCCGTGTGGGCTGCCGACGGCGAACACGCGCTGGCCGACACGCAGCTCACCGGCGGGCACGATCTGCACGGCGGGCAATTGCAGCGGCGTTTCGCTCGTGAGCACGCACAGGTCGCGCGACGGGTCGGGGTCACGCACGATGCGGGCGATGCGCAGCGTGGTCGGGCCCTGCGTCACGGTGACGGAGACGGCGCCATCGACCACGTGGCAGGCCGTGGCCAGCGCGCCCGAGGTCACGGCCACCGCGCTGCCGATGGCGGTCTGGTTGTTGCCTCGCTCGCCCTTGACGGTCCAGACAGCGGGCGAGACCTTGCGGAACACCTCCTCGGGCGTCAATGCCCAGGCATGGCAGGCCGCAAGGCCGAGCCAGAGTCCGATGAGCGAGGTGCGGCGGCGCCGCGTGAAGAGGTGGGGCATTCGGTCAGTGTAGGAAGCAGGTCCACGGTTTTCCGTAGGCGGTGACGCTGTCGCAGCGGGCGCCTGAAAGCTGCGTGCGTTGTGGTTAGACTGCGCGCCCGCTGCATCCTCTGCCGGAAGGCTTCCATTCGCCATGCTCACTGTCCATCACCTGAACAACTCGCGCTCGCAACGCGTGCTCTGGCTGCTCGAAGAACTCGAGCTGCCGTACGAGATCGTCCACTACCAGCGCGACCCCAAGACCATGTTGGCGCCCGCTTCGCTGAAGGCCGTGCATCCGCTGGGCAAGTCGCCCGTGGTGACGACCGACGACGGCGCGACATTGGCGGAATCGGGCGCGATCATCGAGTCGCTCATCGAACGCTACGGCCAGGGCCGGCTTGCTCCCGCGGCGGGTTCGCCCGAAGCGCTGCGCTACCGCTACTGGCTGCACTTCGCCGAAGGCACGGCGATGTCGCCGCTGCTGCTCAAGCTGGTGTTCGACCGGATCGAGACGAGCAAGATGCCCTTCTTCGCGAAGCCGATCGCCAAGGCCATCGCAAGCAAGGCGAAGTCGGCCTTCATTCATCCGAACATCACGGGCCATCTGAATTTCATGGAGGCCGAACTCGGCCGGAGCGAGTGGTTCGCGGGCCATGAGTTCACGGGCGCCGATATCCAGATGAGTTTCGTGGTCGAAGCCTCGCAGGCGCGCGGCGGCCTCGATGCGAGGCGGCCCAAGCTCATGGCCTACCTGGAGCGCATCCATGCGCGACCGGCCTACCAGCGCGCGCTGCAGCGCGGCGGTCCCTACGAACTACTGAGCTGAGTTGTGTCGAACGCGCGCTTCATGACGGGAAGGCGTATAGAAGCGCGTACGTCATCGTCACGTAGCGCAGGAACTTGCCGATCGCCATGTAGCCCACGCAGGGCCAGAACGGCAGCTTGAGCCAACCGGCGACCGCGCACAGCGGGTCGCCCACGATCGGCAGCCAGCTCAGCAGGCAGGCCTTCGGGCCCAGCCGCTCGAGCCAGCCGAGCACGCGCAGGTGGTGTTTCGAGTGCGAGTATTTGTCGGCGACCTTGTGCGCGCCGTAGCCCATCCACCAGTCGACCGCACCGCCCAGCGTGTTGCCGATGGTCGCCACGGCGATGGCCTGCCAGAACATCTCGGGATTGAGTTTCAGCAGGCCGAACAAGATCGGTTCGGAGCCCACCGGCAGCAACGTGGCGGACACGAAGGCTGCGATGAACAGCGTCGAAAGTCCGTACTGGGGGAGCGCGAGGAGCGCCAGGAGTGCGTCGAGCCAAGCTTGCATAAGGTCGGCGAAGTATAGGCAGCGCTCACGTCGCGGCGGCGTGGGAGAAGGCCCCGCGAACTACTGGTGTTTACGCCTGTGTCTCAGGCGCAAAAAGGCGTAAATCGTTTCAGTCGCTGAAATGCCACGTGGCTACAATCGTGCCTCATTTTTCAGCAGCCGACCCGCACAGCACCCCTTCCCATGACCTTGCAGATCGGCACCCACACGCTGGAAAACCGGTTGTTCGTCGCGCCCATGGCCGGCGTGACGGACCGGCCCTTCCGCATGCTGTGCCGCGAACTCGGCGCGGGCTATGCGGTCAGCGAGATGGTCACCTCGCGCAAGGAACTCTGGAACACGCTGAAGACCTCGCGGCGCGCCAACCACGACGGCGAGCCGGGCCCCATTGCGGTGCAGATTGCCGGCACCGACGCGGCCATGATGGCCGAGGCCGCGGTCTACAACATCGAGCGCGGCGCGCAGATCATCGACATCAACATGGGCTGCCCGGCCAAGAAGGTCTGCAACAAGTGGGCCGGCTCGGCGCTGATGCGCGACGAGCCGCTGGCGCTCGAGATTGTGCAGGCCGTGGTCGATGCGGCGCAACCGTACAACGTGCCGGTCACGCTCAAGATGCGCACCGGCTGGAGCGAAGACAACCGCAATGCGGTGAAGCTCGCACGCGACTTCGAATCGGCCGGCGTGCAGATGCTCACCGTGCACGGACGCACGCGCGAGCAGGGCTACAAGGGCCATGCCGAGTACGACACCATCGCCGCCGTGAAGGCTGCGGTGCGCGTGCCGGTGGTGGCCAACGGCGACATCCGCTCGCCCGAGAAGGCGCGCGACGTGCTCGCGGCCACGGGCGCCGATGCCGTGATGATCGGCCGCGCCGCGCAGGGCCGGCCGTGGATCTTCCGCGAGATCACGCATTTCCTGGACACCGGCACCCACCTTGCGCCGCCGCTGGTGGCCGAGGTGCGCCGGCTGCTGCTCGATCACCTGGTGGAGCACTACGCGCTGTACGGCGAGTTCAGCGGCGTGCGCACGGCGCGCAAGCACATCGGCTGGTATGTGCGTGCGCTGCCCGATGGCGAGGCGTTCCGCGCACGGATGAACGCCATCGAAGACTGCGCCGGACAGCTGCGCGCGGTGGACGACTATTTCCAGGGGCTTGCGGACCGCATGGACCGCATGCCCGCTCCGACGGCAGACGAGGAGCCGTCGGGGGAAGAGGAGACGGCCTGCGCCGTCGATTGAGAGAAGAAGAGAAAAAGAGAAGAAGCAAGCAATGAGCAAGAAACACATCGAGGACTGCGTTCGCAGCAGTCTGGACAGCTACTTTCGCGATCTGCGGGGCACCGAACCCGACGGCATGTACGAGATGCTCGTGCGCGTGGTCGAGAAACCCCTGCTCGACGTCGTCATGACGCGCGCCGAAGGCAACCAGTCCCGGGCCGCCCAATGGCTGGGCCTGAACCGCAACACGCTCCGCAAGAAATTGGTCGAGCACAAACTTTTGAAATAACTCCACGGCACATCCATGGCTCAGACCGCACTCCTTTCCGTTTCCGACAAGACCGGCATCCTCGAATTCGCGCAAGCCCTGCATGGCTTGGGCGTCAAGCTGCTGTCCACCGGCGGCACCGCCAAGCTCCTGGCCGACGCCGGCCTGCCGGTGACCGAAGTCGCCGACCACACCGGCTTTCCCGAAATGCTCGACGGCCGTGTGAAGACGCTGCACCCGAAGATCCACGGCGGCCTGCTGGCACGCCGCGACCTGCCCGCGCACGTGGCGGCCATCAAGGAACACGGCATCGACACCATCGACCTGCTGGTGGTCAACCTGTACCCGTTCGAAGCCACCGTGGCCAAGCCCGGCTGCACGCTCGAAGACGCGATCGAGAACATCGACATCGGCGGCCCGGCCATGGTGCGCAGCGCGGCCAAGAACTGGAAGGACGTGGGCGTGCTCACCGACGCGTCGCAGTACGCTGTGGCACTGGCCGAGCTCAAGGCCGACGGCAAGCTCAGCGACAAGACCAAGTTCGCGTTCTCGGTGGCTGCGTTCAACCGCATCGCCGACTACGACGGCGCCATCAGCGACTACCTCTCGGCCATCGACTTCGACGCCAGCATCGGCCAGCCCGCGCCCACGCGCTCGCTGTTCCCGGCGCAGAGCAACGGCCGCTTCGTGAAGGTGCAAGACCTGCGCTACGGCGAGAACCCGCACCAGCAGGCCGCGTTCTATCGCGACCTGTACCCGGCGCCCGGTTCGCTCGTGTCGGCCAGGCAGCTGCAGGGCAAGGAGCTCAGCTACAACAACATCGCCGACGCCGATGCGGCGTGGGAATGCGTGAAGAGCTTCGACGAGCCCGCCTGCGTGATCGTCAAGCACGCCAACCCCTGCGGTGTGGCCGTGGGCACCGACGCGCTCGAGGCCTACAGCAAGGCCTTCAAGACCGACCCGACCTCGGCCTTCGGCGGCATCATCGCCTTCAACCGAACGGTGGACCTGGCCACCGCGCAGGCCGTCAACAAGCAGTTCGTTGAAGTGCTGATGGCGCCGGGCTACACGCCCGAGGCGCTGGAAGTGTTCCAGGCGACCAAGGCCAAGCTCAACGTGCGCGTGCTCGAGATCGCACTGCCCAAGGGCGGCACCACCGACTGGGACAACGGCCGCAACGCGATGGACGTCAAGCGCGTCGGCTCGGGCCTGCTGATCCAGACCGCCGACAACCACGAGCTGGCACTGGCCGATCTCAAGGTGGTCAGCAAGAAGCAGCCCACGCCGCAGCAGCTGCAAGACCTGCTGTTCGCCTGGAAGGTCGCGAAGTACGTCAAGAGCAACGCGATCGTGTTCTGCGCCGACGGCATGACGATGGGCGTGGGCGCGGGCCAGATGAGCCGCCTCGACTCCGCGCGCATCGCCAGCATCAAGGCCGAGCACGCGGGCCTGTCGCTCAAGGACACGGCCGTGGCCAGCGACGCTTTCTTCCCGTTCCGCGACGGCCTCGACGTGGTGGTGGATGCGGGCGCAGGCTGCGTCATTCAGCCGGGCGGCTCGATGCGCGACCAGGAAGTGATCGACGCAGCCGACGAGCGCGGCGTGGTGATGGTGTTCTCGGGCGTGCGCCACTTCCGGCACTGAGCTTGCGGCCCTGCGGGGCCTGCCCGAACAAGGCCAGGGTCACTCACGCGGCCTTGGCCTTTTTTGTTGCCGCCGTCGTTACTCGTGCGTGCCGAAGCGGTACTTGAGCTGGAAGCTGATCGCGCCGTACAACCGGTTCCTGATCGTCGGCACGTAGGCGATGTTCAGGCCCCAGTTCTTGCCCTCGATGGCGGCCGTCGGAATGATGGCGGGAAACCAGTTGCCGTTGCGGTAGTCGGGGTAGCCGTCGAAGCCGCCCACCACCGCGCCGAACTTCACGCCGTAGAACTCAAAGGGCAGGATGTACAGGCCGACGTAGTGCGACTGCCGCCGGTTGCTGTTGTGGAAGGTGCCGGCCGTGACGCGGTAGGTGTCGTTCAGCGGGTACTCGAAGCCCAGGCCCGGGTTGGCGTTTTCCAGGCCCTTGCCGCTGTCGAAGTGGGCCGAGTAGAAGCCGGGGTTGATCCAGATGTTCTTCGGCTCGAAGGACTGCGCCAGCGCGAGGCCCGGCAGAAGAAGGGCACTCAGCAGCGGCAGCATGCGCAAGGGGGTCATGGGCGGGGCGTCCTGAAATTTGGTCTGTCTCGCGGCTTCGATGGTGGCCGTGATGACTGCTTCCCTTGGGTCTGCGTGCGTGGGATGGGGACCTGCGAACGCCGGCGCAATATACACGCGGCGATCACAAAAACGATGACATCCTCAGGCGGGTCGCGCCAGGTACTTGCGGAACAGCTCGGCCAGCCGCAGCGCCGCCAGCGACAGCGGCTTGCCGCGCGGCGAGACGATGCCCAGCTCCAGCGGCGGCACTGGCATCGCGAGCGGCACGCGCTCCACCATGTCGGCATAGGGCGGCATCGTGAGCATGCCGGCCGGCCCGACCATCAGCGCGTCGCTGCGGGTCAGCAGGCCCCAGCTCACGCCGAACGACGCCACCTCGATGCGGTGCTCCGGCAGCGGCAAGCCCTGCTCGGCGTACTGCTCCAGCAGAAAGGTGTGCTGGCTGCCCGGCGCCAGGTGCATGAGCCATTCGGCGCCCGCCACCTCTTCCCAGCGGGTGGCGCGGTTCAGCGGATGGCCGCGGCGGCAGAGCACCGCCATCTCGATCATGTCGAGCCGCTCGAACGCGAAGTCGGCATCGAGCGCCGCAGCCACCGGGCCGGCCACCGCGAAATCGATCATGCCCTCGCGCAGCAGCGGCAGCACCTGGGGAATCAGGCCGTCGAAGAGCTTGAGCTGCGCATGCGGCATCGCCTTGCGAAAGGCGCGCACGACCTCGGGCAGCACGCCCAGGAACACCATCGGCGTCACCGCGATGGCCACGCGGCCGTGCTGGCTGCCTTGCAGGATGCGGATGTCCTGGCGCGCGAGTTCGAGCTGCTGGTGCGCCAGCCGCGCGCGCACGGTGAGCTGGCGGCCGCATTCGGTGAACTCGATGCCGCGCGAACTGCGCAGCACCAGCTGCGCATCGACCTCGGCTTCGAGCTCGCGGATCGCCTTGGTCACGGCCGCCTGGCTCAGGTGCAGGCTGCGCGCGGCGGCGCGGATGCTGCCGGTGTCGGCCAGCCGCAGCCAGGCCTTGAGCTGGTGGTCCTTCATGCGGCGCATTCTGCCGGGCGCCGCCACCGGGTGATCCCCAGACAAACACAGGTTGTCATCGCGACAAGCGATTGTCTTTTCCGGCGGGCAGTCGATTCCTAGACTTTGCGCACCGGTCGTCTCATCGTGAGCGGCGGGCTTCTCACAGGAGATACCTTCGTGCCTGCACTGCTGTCATTCGCGTGGACCCGCCGCACCCTCGTTGCCGGGCTTGCCGCCGTCGCCTTCGGCGCCTCGGCCCAGTACCCCGAGCGCCCGCTGAAGTTCATCGTGCCGTACGCCGCCGGCTCGGGCGTGGACGTGGCGGTGCGGCCGGTGGCCGACGCGATGGGCCGCGAACTGGGCCAGGCCATGGCGGTGGACAACCGCCCCAGCGCCGGCGGCATCGTCGGCACGCAAGCGCTGGCGACCTCGGCGCCCGACGGCTACACGGTCGGCTACGGCAATCTCGTCACGCTGAGCATCAACCCGGCGTTCTTCTCGAAGCTGCCGTACGCGCCCGAGAAAGACCTGGTGCCGGTCGGCCTGATCTCGAGCAACGCCTACGTGCTGATCGTGCGCAAGGACCTGCCGGTGCGCACGCTGCAGGAGCTGGTCGCCTACGGCCGCGAGCACCCGGGCAAGCTCTCGGTCGGCTCGCCCGGCATCGGTAGCGCGGGTCACCTCACCGGCGAACTGTTGAAAGCCGAGACCGGGCTGACGATGGTGCAGGTGCCTTACAAGACCGGCACGCAGGCGGTCGGCGACATGGTCAACGGCCAGCTCGACGTGACCATCGAGAACATCTCGGCGGTGCTGCCGTTCATCCAGCAAGGTCGGGTCAAGGCGATTGCCGTGACCAGCGCCAAGCGCGCCGGCGTGCTGCCCGAGGTGGCGACGGTGGCCGAAAGCGGCGTGCCCGGTTTCGAGGTGGTGGCCTGGGGCGCGCTCATGGCGCCGGCCGGCACGCCGCGCAAGACGGTCGACCGGCTCAACACCGCGCTGCGCGCCGCACTGGCCGACCCGGCCGTGGTCCTGGCCAACGCCGCGCTGTCGATCGAGGCGCTGCCTTCGAGCCCCGAGGAACTCAGCGCGCTGATGAAGCGCGAGAAGCCGCGCTGGGCCGACGCCGTGCGACGCGCGGGCGTCAAGGGCGACTGACGCGCGGCCTCGCCACCGATTTCATTTTTCTCTAGGAGACAACGCATGCAACTCTGGCAACTGGAAGCCGTCGACCTGGCGCAGCGCATCAAGGCGCGCGAGGTCTCGTGCGTCGACGCGGTGCGCAGCAGCCTGGCGCGGCTCGACGCGGTGAACCCGCAGCTGAACGCCGTGGTCGACGGCTGCGCGGATGAGGCCCTCGGCGCGGCGGCGCAGGCCGATGCCGTGCTCGCGAAGGGCGAGGCGACCGGACCGCTGCACGGCGTGCCGGTCACCATCAAGGTCAACGTCGACCAGCGCGGCCACGCCACCACCAACGGCGTGGAGGCTTACCGCAGCGTCGTGGCGAAGGACGACAGCCCCGTGGTGGCGAACCTGCAGCGCGCCGGCGCGATCGTGGTCGGCCGCACCAACACGCCCGCGTTCTCGATGCGCTGGTTCACCGACAACGCAGCGCACGGGCGCACGCTGAATCCGTACAACGCCGACGTCACGCCGGGTGGTTCCAGCGGTGGCGCGGCGGCGGCGGTTGCTGTCGGCATCGGCGCCATCGCGCATGGCAACGACCAGGGCGGATCGATCCGCTACCCGGCCTACGCCTGCGGCGTGTACGGCCTGCGGCCGAGCTTCGGGCGCGTGCCGGCCTTCAACCCTTCGGGTGCGGGCGAGCGGCCGATGGTGGTCCAGCTCACGTCGGTGCAGGGGCCGCTGGCGCGCAGCGTGCGCGACCTGCGGCTGGCCTTCGCCGCGATGGCGCAGCGCGATGTGCGCGACCCGTGGTGGGCGCCCGCGCCGTTGGAACCGGCAACGTCGAGCGGCCCGATCAGCGTGGCGCTGTGCACCGAGTTGCCCGGCTACGCTTGCGACCCCGAGGTGGCCGACGCATTGCAGCGCGCCGCGCGCCGTCTGGAGAGCGCCGGCTACCGCGTCGAGCCCGCGCAGCCGCCGCGTCTGCGCGAGGCGTCCGACCTCTGGCTGTCATTGACGATGGCCGACAGCCGGCTGCTGGTGGAAGAGGCGCTCCTGCGCGATGGCGACGACACCATCCGCCAGGCCTACCGCGCCATGGATGCGCACGCGCCGCAGTTCGATACGGTGAGCTACATGCGTGCCCTGGCTGCGCGCACGGGCCTGATGCGTGAATGGGCGCTGTTCCTGCAGCGCCATCCGCTGCTGCTGATGCCCGTGTCATGGCGCCATCCGTTCCCGGTCGACGCCGACCAGCGCGGCAGCGCCGCGATGCGGGAGATCCTGGATGCGCAGAGCCCGCTGCTGTCCACCGCGATCCTGGGATTGCCGGGGCTGTCGGTGCCCATGGGCTTGCGTGGGGGGCTGCCCACGGGCGTGCAACTCGTGAGCGACCGCTTCCGGGAAGACCTGTGCCTGGCCGCGGCCGAGGTGCTCGAAGCCGAGGCCGGGCCGGTGGCCGTGGTCGACCCCGCCTGAGCGGGGAGGGCGCGCGTCAGCGCTTGCTGAAGATCTCGCGTGCCGCCGCAATGGTGGCCGCGATGTCGTCCTCGCTGTGCGCGGCGCTCACGAAGCCGGCTTCGTAGAGTGCCGGCGCGATGTACACGCCGCGGTCGAGCAGGCCGTGGAACAGCGCATTGAACTGCGCGTTGTCGGTGGTCATCACCGTCGCGTAGTTCTGCGGCAGCTCGTTCATGAGGAAGAAGCCGAACATGCCGCCTTCGCTGTCGGCGTTGAAGGGCCGGCCCTCGGCGGCCGCGGCGGCCTTGAGGCCGTCGACCAGCGTGCGGGTCTTCTTGGCCAGCGCTTCGTAGAAGCCGGGCTTCGAGATTTCCTTCAGCGTGGCCAGGCCGCAGGCGGTGGCCACCGGGTTGCCCGACAGCGTGCCGGCCTGGTAGACCGGGCCCAGCGGCGCGAGCTGTTCCATGATGGCGCGCGGGCCGCCGAAGGCCGCCAGCGGCATGCCGCCGCCGATCACCTTGCCGAGCACCGTGAGGTCGGGCGTGACGCCCAGCACGCCTTGCGCGCCGTGCAGGCCGACGCGGAAGCCCGTCATCACCTCGTCGAAGATCAGCAGCGCGCCGTGCTGCGTGCACAGCTCGCGGCAGCGCTTCGCGAATTCGGGCGTGGCGCGCACGAAGTTCATGTTGCCGGCGATCGCTTCGATCATCAGGCAGGCGATGTCCTGGCCGTGCAGCGCGAAGGCTTCGTCGAGCTGCTGCAGGTTGTTGTACTCGAGCACCAGCGTGTGCTGCACCACCTCGGGCGGCACGCCGGCGGAGGTCGGGTTGCCGAAGGTGGCGAGGCCGGAACCGGCCTTCACGAGCAGCGCATCGGCATGGCCGTGGTAGCAGCCTTCGAACTTGACGATGGTCTTGCGGCCGGTGGCGCCGCGCGCCAGGCGCAGCGCGCTCATGGCGGCTTCGGTGCCCGAGCTCACGAGGCGCACCATTTCCATCGACGGCACCAGGGCCAGGATGGCTTCGGCCAGTTCGATCTCGCGCTCGGTCGGCGCGCCGTACGAGAAGCCTTCGAGCACGGCCTTCTGCACCGCCTCGACCACGGCCGGGTGGCCATGGCCCAGGATCATCGGACCCCAGGAGCCGATGTAGTCGATGTAGCGCTTGTCGTTGGCGTCCCAGAAATAGGCGCCTTGCGCGCGCTGGATGAAACGGGGCGTGCCGCCGACGGCCTTGAAGGCGCGCACGGGCGAGTTCACGCCGCCGGGGATCACGGCGCGGGCGCGCTCGAAAAGAATGTCGTTCTGGTCAGTCATCAGTGTCGGGTGTCGTGCGGGGGTAAAGCGAAATCGGGAGGGGTGTCGGGTTCGTCGTCATCGTCTTCGTCGTCCTCGGGCTCGGCCCAGAACAGGCGGTCGGGCAGCACGTGGCCCATGCCGGGGCGGAAGCCCGCGTCGAGGCAGCGGTCCATGTAAGCGAGCGCTTCGCTCGTAGCGGCGACGAGGTCGGTGCCGCTGGCCAGCAGGGCCGCGAGCGCGGCCGAAAGCGTGTCGCCGGCCCCGGCAAAGACGGCTTCGAGCCGTTCGTACTTCTCGCTGGCCAGCACCGACTGCGGCGAGGCCAGCACGTTGTCGATGAACTGGTCGGGCAGCACCATGCCGGTGACCAGGGTGTAGGGCACGCCGAACTCGCCGGCGGCCTTGGCGATGTCGCGCGCGCCGGGCGGGCGCTCGCCGCTCCAGTCGGGCAGCAGCCAGCGCCACAGGGTGCTGTGGTTTCCAACCAACACCGTGGTCTGGGGCAGCACGAGATCGCGAAAAGCGTCGTGATAGGCCTCGATCAGGTTCTCGTCCCACCACGACAGGTTGGGCATGTAGGCCACCACGGGCACGTCGGGATAGTCGGCGGCGGTCTCGGCGATGGTGCTCAGCGCCTCGGGGGTGCCGGCAAAGCCGACCTTGATCAGCTGGACCTCGACGTCTTCGAGGATGGCGCGCGCCTGCTCGGCCACGGCCTCTTCCTCGAAGGCGAAGTGGTCGAAGATCTCGGCCGTGTCGCGGGCGTAGGCGCCGGTCACCACCGGCAGGATGTGAGCGCCCACCGATCCCATGGCCAGTGCGTCGGCGCCCAGGCCGCCCGCGCCGCTCGGGTCGCTGGCATTGAACACCAGCACGCAGGGGGGATTCAGGTCGCGTTCGCTCAGCGCCTCATCGTCCTCCTGCGAGGGGTCGTTAAGATTGCCCGGTGTGCGGGCGTTCTCGTCTGGATGTAAGTAGATGGTCATACGCCTGGCGAAATCCCCTGGATGGTGGCATAGGCGCGACGTTTACGGTCTGCCAGTGAGATACGCATAGATACACTCGTTGCATTTAATGAACAAGGACTTTAAGCTCCGATGAACACGAAAACTTGGATGTGCCTGATTTGTGGGTGGATCTATGACGAAGCGGTTGGTGTACCGGAAGACGGCATCGCGGCAGGCACGGCCTGGGCCGAGGTGCCGATGAACTGGACCTGTCCTGAGTGCGGTGCGCGCAAGGAAGACTTCGAAATGGTTGAGATCTGACAAGCATGGCATAGGGCTACGCGATCTGCGTCGATGTTCGGCGCGGCGGGCATCCAAGTCTCTGATGAGCAGGAGCGTTTGCAATGAGCCCGAATGGATCTGGTTACAAGGTGCTGGTCATCGACGACAGCAACACCATCCGGCGCAGTGCCGAGATTTTTTTGAAGCAGGGTGGGCACGAGGTTCTTCTCGCGGAAGACGGCTTCGACGCGCTCTCCAAGGTTAACGACCACAAGCCTCACCTGATTTTCTGCGACATCCTGATGCCTCGTCTCGACGGCTATCAGACCTGCGCCATCATCAAGCGCAACGCGCATTTCTCCAATGTCCCGGTCGTCATGCTGTCTTCGAAAGACGGCGTATTCGACAAGGCCCGCGGCCGCATGGTCGGGTCCCAGGACTATCTCACCAAGCCGTTCACCAAAGACCAGCTGCTGCAGGCCGTGCAGCAGTTTGGCATTGTTCAACAGGAAGTGCAGTAATGCCGATTCGAAAAATCCTCGTCGTTGACGACTCCAAGACGGAACTGATGTTCCTGACCGACCTCCTCCAGAAGAACGGTTTCTCCGTGAAGACGGCCGAAAACGCCGACGACGCGATGCGCCGCCTCGAGGAAGACCACCCCGACCTGATCCTCATGGACGTGGTCATGCCCGGCCAGAACGGCTTCCAGCTCACGCGCGCCATCGCCCGTGACCCGAAGTACGCCGCCATCCCGATCATCCTGTGCACCAGCAAGAACCAGGAAACCGATCGTGTCTGGGGCATGCGCCAGGGCGCGCGCGACTACATCGTGAAGCCCGTCAACGCGGCCGACCTGATGTCCAAGATCAGCGCGCTCGCCTGACCGGGAACCTGCGCAATCCATGGCGAATCGCGACGCGCTCCGCGCCTTCCAGTCCCGTCTTGCGAGCCGCCTCCAGGCTGCGCGCACCACCGGCGTGGCCGCGAGCTGGCTGGCGGTCGAGGCGGGCGAGGGCAAGTACCTCTTTCCGCTCGCGCACGCCGGCGAAATCTTTCCCTGGACGCCGCCCCAGCCCGTGCCCTACACGGAGCCCTGGTTTCTCGGCGTCGCCAACCTGCGCGGCGGCCTGTACGGCGTCGTGCAGCTGTCGGCGTTTGCGTCCGGTGCGCCGGGCGCGCCCGCGGCCTCCGAAGCGGCACGCATGCAATCGCGGCTCGTGGCATTCAACGAGCTGCTCGAAGTCAACTGCGCATTGCTGGTCGATCGACTGGCGGGGTTGCGGGGTGTCGAGGCCTTCACGGCCGCCGAGGCCCCGGGCGCAGAAGCACCTGCCTGGCACGGGCATCTGTACACCGACGCAGCAGGAGAGCGCTGGCAGGAAGTCAACCTGCAGGCGCTTTCGCAGCAACCCCAGTTTTTGAGTATTGGTGCGTAGTGCTTCGGCACATGGCACTGGCAACCACCTGAAGGACCGACCGTGAGCTCGATCGCCGACAAGTTCAAGAAATTACTCCCCGCGAACAACGGGAACGACAAGGCCCGCGTCGACGGCTCCGGTTCGATATCGCTCGACGATGTCGACACGGTTCAGGTTCCGGACGAAAAAACGATCCGCCTCGCCAAAAAAGGCGACGGCGTTTCGGCGTCTGCCGCCGTGACCGACACCGGCTTCGGCGGTATCGATGCGCTGGGCGACCCCGCGTCCATCGAGGCCGCCAACGCAGCCACGCTCGAAGCGGCCCCGCTGGCTGCCACCATGGGCGGCAGCATGGGCGCCAACCCCGCCAAGCAGCAGCGCGTGCTGGCCATCTTGCTGGCCATCGTGGTGCTGGCGCTGTTGCTGGTGGCCGGCTCCGCCATTCTTCGCGCGGAACGCCTCGCACAGCAGGTGGCGGCCACTGGTCAGTCGCTGATGCAGTCGCAGCGCCTGGCCAAGTCGATCTCGCAGGCCCTCGTCGGCAGCGCCTCGGCGTTCGTCGAAGTGAAGGACAGCGCCGACGACCTCACGCGCCGCGTGCAGGGCCTGACCAACGGCGACGACGCCTTGCGCCTGGAAGCCGTCGGCAACCAGTACGACGAGGAGATGAACAAGATCAACCCCTTGGTCACCCGCGCCGACACCAGCGCCAAGGCCGTGTTGGCCCAGCGTCAAATCCTGACGCAGGTGGGTGCCGCCTTGCGCGACATCAACCAGCAGTCGTCCACGCTGCTCGAAATGACGGAAACCGTCGCGTCGCTGAAGATGCAGCAGAACGCCACGCTGCCCGAAATTTCGGCCGCCGGCCAGCTCGTGATGCTGACGCAGCGCATCGGCAAGTCGACCAACGAGTTCTTCACGGTCGAGGGTGTGAACCCCGACGCCGTGTTCCTGCTGGGCAAGGACCTGAACACCTTCCAGGAAACCACCCGCGGCCTGCTTGACGGCAATGCGCAGCAGCGCTTCCCCGGCTCGAAAGACCCGCAAACGCGTCAGCAGCTCGAAGCCATCCTGAAGACCTACGAGCAGATGCGCACGCAGGCGTCCGCCATTCTGGGCAACCTGCAGGGTCTGGTCGCAGCGCGCGAAGCGCAGGCTTCCATCCTGACCGACAGCGAGCCGCTGCGTAAGTCGCTCGGCGACCTGCAGGACAAGCTCTCTGCCCGTACCGGCCTGGGCGCCGGAACGATCGTGCTGCTGTTCGTGCTGTCGCTGGCCGCCCTGGCTCTGGCCGGCGCCATCGGTTTCGTGCAGGTGCGCGAAGGCCGCGAACGTGCCGCAACCGCCGAACGCGAACGTCTGGCAGCCGAGCAAACTTCGGAAGAAGCCGGCCGCGTCAACAACGCCAACCAGGCCGCCATTCTTCGGCTGATGAACGAACTGCAGACAGTGGCCGAAGGCGACCTGACGCAGGAAGCGACCGTGACCGAGGACATCACCGGCGCCATCGCCGACTCGGTGAACTACACGGTGGAAGAACTGCGCTTGCTGGTGGGCAACGTGCAGAACACGGCAACCCGCGTGGCGCAGACGACGTCGCAGGTGGAAAACACCTCGACCGAACTGCTCGCCGCCTCGACCGAACAGCTGCGCGAAATTCGCGAAACCGGCCAGTCGGTGCTGACCATGGCCGAGCGAATCAACGGCGTGTCCACGCAAGCGCAAGAGTCCGCCACGGTGGCGCGCCAGTCGCTGCAAGCTGCATCGTCGGGTCTGCAGGCCGTGCAGAACGCCATCGGCGGTATGAACTCCATCCGCGACCAGATCCAGGAAACCTCCAAGCGGATCAAGCGCCTGGGCGAATCGTCGCAAGAGATTGGCGAAATCACCGAGCTGATCTCGGACATTACCGAACAGACGAACGTGCTGGCCCTGAACGCCGCCATCCAGGCCGCATCGGCCGGTGAAGCCGGTCGAGGCTTCTCGGTGGTGGCGGAAGAAGTGCAGCGACTGGCTGAACGCTCCGCGGACGCCACGCGCCAGATTTCGGCGCTGGTGAAGGCGATTCAGACCGACACCCAGGATGCGGTGGGCGCCATGGAGCGTTCCACGCAGGGTGTGGTCGAGGGGGCGAAGCTGTCCGACAACGCAGGTACCGCGCTGACCGAGATTGACCGCGTGTCGCGCCGCCTTGCTGACCTCATCGAGCAGATTTCGCAGTCCGCCTCCCGCGAGGCCGATTCGGCCAACGTGGTGGCCGCCAACATCCAGCACATTTTTGCGGTGACGGAACAGACCGGAGAAGGCACGCGGACCACGGCCCAGCAGGTGCGCGAGCTCTCGCAGATGGCTGAAGAACTGCGTCGCTCGGTCGCTCGGTTCAAGATTGCCTGACAACAGATAGATAAGAACGGCGAGCAACCACGTGTCGATTCAAACCCCTGCCACGGCCCCCCTCGCCGGCAACATGCCGGCCACCGAAGACCTCGGGCCGTTGGCCTGGGTGCTGGGAGAAATCCAGAAATCCCTCGACGGTGTCGGCAAGTCGCTGCGGCGTTTCGTGCGCGACGTGGGCAGTGCCACGGAGCCTGAGAGCGGCCCGCTGCAGATGGCCCGCCAGCAACTGCACCAGGCCGTCGGCGCGCTGCAGATGGTCGGCCACAGCTCGCCCGCCTTGGTGCTCGGCACCATCGAATTCGCGGTGCAGGGCTTCATCGCCGAACCGCAGCGCTGCACCGAGAGTGCCGTGCACAAGATCGAGCGTGCCGGTTTTGCCGTCACCGATTTCCTCAGCGCACTGCTGGCCGGCAAGGCCGTGTCGTCGGTGGCGCTGTTCCCGCAGTACCGTGATGTGCTGGAGCTCGTCGGCAATGAGCGCGTCCACCCGGCGGACCTCTGGAGCACCGCGTGGCGCTGGGTCGAGGTCAAGCCAGCGCTCACGCAGGCGGCACTGGCCTACGACCCGGCCGTGCGCTCGCGGCTTGATCGCGAGGTGCTGCAGCTGGTCAAGAGCAGCGATCCGCAGGCCGCGCGCCGGCTGCATGCGTTGTGCCTGGGGCTCGGTCGCGGCGCGCTGCTGCCGCGCGTCGCCAGCTTCTGGACACTGGCTGCGGGCTTCTTCGAAGCCCTCGCGCTGGGCCTGATTCCTTTCGACACCTACGTCAAGCGCGCCGCCTCGCGCGTGCTGCTGCAGTACGCTACGCTGGCGCGCGGCGACAGCGTGGTGTCCGACCGCCTCGGCCAGGACCTGCTGTTCTTCTGCGCCCAGGCCGGGCCTGGCGCACCAGATGACGACGCCGCCACGCTGCGCACCGTGCGCAGCGCCTGGGGCGTGGCGCAAGAGCCGCGCGTCGACTACACCGTGGTGCAGTTCGGTCGCTTCGATCCGCTGGTGCTCTCGCAGGCACGCAAGCGCATCGAAACCGCCAAGGAAATGTGGTCGGCGCTCTCGGGTGGCGACATCACACGCACGCGCCAGGTGGCCGACACCTTCGCGCAACTCGGCGAATCGCTGCACAAGCTGCACCCGCCGAGCCAGCCGATGGTGGAGGCGCTGACCCATGCCGTGGACGCCTCGGTGCGTTCCGGCCAGCCGCCCGACACCGAACTGGCGATGGAAGTCGCCACCTCGGTGCTGTACCTCGAAGCCGCGCTCGAAGACCTCGACCCCAGCGATCCGCAACTCACGGCCCGCACGCTGCAGCTGGCCGGCCGCATCGAGCGCGTGCGCGACGGTGGCCGTTCCGAGCCGCTCGAGCCGTGGATGGAGGACCTGTACCGCCGCGTCAGCGACCGCCAGACCATGGGCACCGTGGTCGACGAGCTGCGCAGCCACCTGAGCGAACTCGAGAAGTCGCTCGACCAGTATTTCCGCCGCCCGGCCGAAAAGCCGTTGCTGCGCACCGTGCCCACCCAGCTCATGCAGATGCGCGGTGTGTTCTCGGTGCTGGGGCTCGAGCAGGCCGCACTCACCGTGCAGCGCATGCGCGACGACGTCGACCAGATGCTGCAGGCCAATCGCTCGCCCGTCGAGGAAATGGCCACCTTCGACGCGCTCGGCAACAACCTGGGCGCGCTCGGTTTCCTCATCGACATGCTGGGTTACCAGCCCGCACTGGCCAAGCGCCTGTTCGTGTTCGACGCCGAAGCCGGCGAACTCAAGCCCTTGATGGGCCGCCACGCCACCGATGCCGCGGCCCCGGCCGAAGGCGCTGCCGCACCGGTCGCCGAGCCCGTGCTCAGCATCGAGGAAGTCGACGCGCAGATCGCCTCCAAGCTCGCCGCGTTGGCCACGCCCAACCGCAAGACCAAGCCGTCGCCGCTGGAGGAATTCAGCCGTAAGGCCGAGAGCTGGACCACCAAGATCTCCGGTCCGTCGGCGCTGCCCGACACCGAAGTCACCGAGCTCGAAGAAGACGACCTGCAGAACATCTTCCTGGACGAAGCCCGCGAAGTGGTGGGCAACGGCCTGGCCGCCATCACCGCGCTCGGCAGCCGTCCCGGCGACACCGAAGAACTCACCATCCTGCGCCGCGCGTTCCACACGCTCAAGGGCAGCTCGCGCATGGTTGGCCTCACCGACTTCGGCGATGCCGCCTGGTCGCTCGAACAGGTGGTCAACACCTGGCTGGCCGACCAGCGCGACGCCACGCCCGAGCTGCTGTCGAGTACCGAGCGCATGCTGCGCGATTTCAGCCAGTGGGTCGAAGCCATTGCCGCCGGCGATGCAGGCACCTGGCATTCGGCGCCGTTCAGCCGCGTGGCCAACGCCCTGCTGGCAGGCGAGCCCGTGCCCGCACCGGTGCGCGTGGCCGACACCGAAGCGCTGGCAGTGGCCGCGCGCCACATCGCCGCCGAATCGGCATCGCTCGCGCTGCCGGAACTGCCTGACCTGCCCGATCTGTCGCTGACGCCGCAAGACGTCGCGGCCCCTGACGCCACGTTGGACTTCTCCGACTGGCAGCAGGCGCAAGACGCGCAAGACGCACAACACGCATCCACCAAGCCTGTCACACCCGAGCCCGACGACGATTTCGCCTCCACCGATTTCATCGACTTCGAGACCAAACAAAGCACAGCGCCCGCACCGCTCGAAGCGCTGCCCAGCGGCGACGAGTTCGATTTCCTCGCACCGCCGAAGACGCACGCACCCGCCGAGCCTGTCGTGTCGTACGTCGAGCCCGAGCCCGCTGCAGAGATCGAAGCGACGATGCCGACCGCGTCGGGCCTGCCCGATCTCGAGTGGACGCCCGAGCCGCTGCCGCTGGCTGCCGCAGAGCCTGTCGCCGAGGTGGTGGCCGCTGTCGAGGTCATCGAAGTCGCCGAAGAACTGCCGGCACTCGAAGCGCTGCCTGAACTGCAGCCGGAGCCGGAACCCGTGGCAGCGACAGTCGACGTCGCACCCGAGGCCGAGGCCCCTGTCGTCATCGAAGAACTGACGGCTGCCGCCGTGGCCGAACCGGAACCCGTGTCGGAACCCGAGCCCGCGTTGGGCGAAGCAGTTACCGAACCCGAGTCTTCCACCGCACCAAGCGCCGAAGACCAGGTCAAGGTGATCGGCCCGCTGCGCATCGGCATCGCGCTCTACAACGTCTACCTCAACGAAGCCGACGAATGGTCCCGCCAGCTGGCGACCGATGTCGGCGAATGGGCGCTCGAAACCCACGAGCGCCTGCCCGATTCGACCATCGCACTGGCCCACTCGCTGGCCGGCAGCTCGGCCACCGTCGGCTTCCACAGCCTCTCGGGCATGGCCCGTCTGCTCGAATCCGCGCTGCAGCACTTGCAGATGCAAGGCAGTGGTACGCGCGAGCAGGGCATCGTGCTGGTCGCCGCAGCCGACGAACTGCGTCGCCTGCTGCACCAGTTCGCCGTCGGCTTCCTGCGTGATCCGTCCGAAGCCACGCTGCAGGCGCTGCGCGAAATTGCTGCCGCGCCGATGCCGCCTGAAATCGCCGCGGCCCGTTTCGAGACGCTGCTGCCGAAGCAGATCGTCGCCAACGACGCCTTTGCCGACGTGGTACTGGACGACAACGAAGACGCCATCGACCTGGCCGATGCGGTCGACGTCGACCTGTTCCCGATCTTCGAGGAAGAGGCGGCCGAACTGATGCCGCAGCTGGGCGAGGCGCTGCGCCAGTGGTCGCACCACCCCGACGACAGCGCGCCGCGCGCCTCGGTGCTGCGCACGCTGCACACGCTCAAGGGCAGTGCACGGCTGGCCGGCGCCATGCGCCTGGGCGAGCGCGCACACCGCATGGAGTCCGAGATCGAACTCCTGGGCTCCCAGGGGGCCGAGCGGGCCGACATCGAAAAGCTGCTGGCCCGCCTCGACACGCTGCAACACACCTTCGACGCCCTGCGCGCGGCCGACGACGCCGCCCAGGTCGAAGTGGCCCAACTGATCGCGACCGCCAGCCCGACCGCACCCGCCATGCAGCGCGTGCAATCGGCGCCGGAGATTCGCGTGTCGGCGAACGATGACCAGGCCGAAGCCGGCGAGGCCGCGGATACGGCTCCCGCTGCAGCCCCGTCGTCCTTGCTGCCGCGTCCCGCACCCGCCCTGCTCGCGCCGCTGCGTGCGGCATCGGGCCAGGCCGTGCGCATCCGCACCCAGCTGCTCGACCGCCTGGTCGCGCAGACCGGCGAGGTCATCATCACGCGCTCGCGCCTCGAAGCCGAACTCGGCCAGCTGCGCGGCTCGCTCGCCGACCTCACGGGCAACCTCGACCGCCTGCGCCAACAGCTGCGCGACATCGAAGTGCAGGCTGAAAGCCAGATGCAGTCGCGCCTGGCGCAAGCCAAGGACTCGCAGCAGAGCTTCGACCCGCTCGAGTTCGACCGCTTCACCCGCGTGCAGGAACTCACGCGCATGATGGCCGAGTCGGTGAACGACGTGGCCACCGTGCAGCGCACCTTGCAGAAGACCGTGCAAGCCACGGAAGACGACCTGAGCGTGCAGGCACGCCAGACGCGCGAACTGCAGCGCGGTCTGTTGCGCACGCGCATGGTGGAGTTCGAAGGCATCTCCGACCGCCTGTACCGGGTGGTGCGCCAGGCCTCGAAGGACACCGGCAAGCAGGTGCGCCTGGACATCGTCGGCGGCTCCATCGAAATGGACCGCGGCGTGCTCGACCGGATGACGCCCGCCTTCGAACACCTGCTGCGCAACTGCGTGGCGCACGGCATCGAAGACGCGGCAGCGCGCGAAGCGTCCGGCAAGGACGCCAGCGGCCTCATCGTCATCGACCTGCACCACGAAGGCAACGACGTGTCGGTGAGCTTCCGCGACGACGGCGCAGGCCTCGACCAGAAGCGCATCGCCGAACGCGCCCGCGCGCTCGGCCTGCTCGGCCACGACCAGGACCTGTCGCCCGAAGAAGCCACCGAGCTGATCTTCAAGCCCGGCTTCTCGACGGCCGGACAGGTGTCCGAACTGGCCGGCCGCGGCATCGGCATGGACGTGGTGCGCGCGCAGATCGCCGCGCTCGGCGGCCGCATCGAAACGCACAGCACGCCGGGCCAGGGCACCACCTTCAAGCTGGTGCTGCCGCTGACCACCGCCGTGACGCACGTGGTGATGCTGCGTGCCGGCGAGGTGTCGATCGGCGTGCCGTCGAACCTCGTGGAACTCGTGCAGCGCGTGAGCGGTGCCGACCTCGAGGCCGCCTACCTGAACCACAGCTTCGCCTTCGGCAGCGAGCAGGTGCCGTTCTACTGGTCCGGCGCGCTGCTGCAGCATTCCATCCGCAGCGAGCACGCCGCCACCAAAAACAACACGCTGGTCATCGTGCGAAGCGCGGCACAGCGCGTCGCCCTGCACGTGGACGAAGTGCTGGGCAACCAGGAAGTCGTGGTCAAGAACCTCGGCCCGCAGCTCGCACGGCTGCCCGGCCTGGCCGGCATCTCGGTGCTGGCGTCGGGCGCGGTGGCACTCATCTACAACCCGGTGGCGCTGGCGGCAGTGCACGGCGACCAGGCGCGTGCGCGCCAGACCGCCGCGCTGGCCGCGCCGACGCATGCAACGTCGGCAGACGCCGGTGCACCGCAAACCCCGGCGGCCTTCGCGCCGGTGGTGCCGCAGATTCCGCTCGTGCTGGTGGTGGACGACTCCATCACCGTGCGCCGCGTCACGCAGCGTCTGCTGCAGCGCGAAGGCTATCGCGTGTCGCTCGCGGCCGACGGCCTGCAGGCGCTCGAACGGCTGCAACAGGAGCGCCCGGCCGTGGTGCTGTCGGACATCGAGATGCCGCGCATGGACGGCTTCGACCTGGCCCGCAACATCCGCGCCGACACGGCGCTGGCCGAGCTGCCGATCATCATGATCACCTCGCGCATCGCCGAAAAGCACCGCGAGTACGCACGCGAGCTGGGCGTGAACCACTACCTCGGCAAGCCGTACTCGGAAGAGGAACTGCTGCGCCTGGTGCGTGCGTACACGAGCGAGCCGGCCGCGCTGGCCGTGGCCTGATCAGCCTCGGCAGCGTCGGCGATCGACGCGCAAAAGAGAAGGGCCCTTCGGGGCCCTTTCTCTTTGGCTACGGCTTCTGCATGGCCTTGCTCCGCGCCGTCGCATAGCGCTGCATCGTCTTTTCGCGCGCCTCGGCGTGGTCCACCACCGGCGTCGGGTAGTTGTCGCCCAACTTGACACCCGCCGCCTCCAGCTCGACCGGCGACGCCGTCCATGGCGCATGAATCGCCACGTTCGACAGCCCTGCGAGCTGCGGCAGGTAGCGGCGGATGAACTTGCCTTCGGGGTCGAAGCGTTCGCTCTGCGTCACCGGGTTGAAGATGCGGAAGTAGGGCTGGGCGTCGCAGCCGGTCGAGCTGGCCCATTGCCAGCCGCCGTTGTTCGAGGCCAGCTCGAAGTCGTTGAGGTGCTCTGCAAAGTAGCGTTCGCCGCGCCGCCAGTCCAGCCCCAGGTCCTTGCACAGGAAGCTCGCCACCACCATGCGCAGCCGGTTGTGCATGTAGCCGCTCTGCCGGATCTGCAGCATCGCCGCATCGACCAGCGGGTAGCCGGTGCGGCCTTCGCACCAGGCGTCGAACAGCTGGTCGGCGTGCTTGCCGTGGAGCCACTGGATCTTGTCGTACTCGGGGCGAAAGCTCTTCGATTCGCCGTTGGCGTGCACGTGCGGAAAGTGCGCCAGGATCTGGAAGTAGAAGTCGCGCCAGACCAACTCGCTGAGCCAGGTCGCGGCCCCGGTGTTGCCCTGCAGCGCCAGCTGGTGCGCCACGCTGGCCAGCTGGCGGATCGACACCGTGCCGAAGCGCAGGTGCACGCCCATGTAGCTCGGACCGCGCACGGCCGGGAAGTTGCGGGCCTCGTCGTAGCGGTCGATGCGCTCGAAGAAATCTTCGAACAGCGCGCCCGCGCCGCGCGTGCCGGTGGGAATCTCCAGCGTCTGGAGGTTGGTGCTTTCAAAGCCGATCTCGCCCAGCGTGGGCACCGGCGCATTCAGGGCCGGGGGCGGCGGCGCGAGCGCGTCGGCGTGGCTGCGCACGGGGTACGACTTCAGGAAGAACGAATCCACCTTCGCCAGCCAGGCCCGCTTGTACGGCGTGAACACGGTATAGGGCAGGCCGGCCTTGGTCATGACCTCGTCGCGGTCGAAGACCGTGCTGTCCTTGAAGGTGTGGAAGCTGATGCCCGTATTGGCCAGCGCGCCGAGCACGCGGGCGTCGCGCGCCAGGGCGTCGGGTTCGTCGTCGCGGTTGGCGAACACGGCCTGCACGTCGAGTGTGTGGGCCAGCGCCGGAATCTCTTCGGCGGCCACCGCGTGTCGCACGATCAGCCCGCTGCCCAGCCCGCGCAGCTCGGCTTCGAGCTCCACCAGCGATTCGCGGATGAATTCGACCCGCCGGTCCGCGCGGGGCAGGGCGTCCAGGATGGCCCGGTCGAACACGAAAACGCACACCACCTGCCGACAGGCCCGCAGCGCCCGGTACAGCGCTGCGTTGTCGTCCACCCGGAGGTCCCGGCGGAACCACATGAGCCCTTTGGGATAGGTCTTATCGACGGCCAGTAAAATCGGGGGCATATGGCTGCCGATTCTGCCCCGATGAACCTGACGCATCACTTTCTGATCGCGATGCCGGGGATGGAAGACAAAACTTTCAACCGCAGCGTCGTTTACCTCTGCGAACACAGCGAGCGCGGCGCGCTCGGGCTGGTCATCAACAAACCCAGCGACATCAACCTCAAGGTGCTGTTCGAAAAAATCGAGCTTCACCTGACCCGCCCCGAGCTGGGCGACGCCCCCGTTTTCCAGGGTGGCCCGGTGCAGACCGAGCGCGGCTTCGTGCTGCACGAGCCGGTGTTCACCCAGGCCGAGAAGCCCGAGGAATCGGTCTACGCCTCGACCATGACCATCCCCGGCGGGCTCGAAATGACCACCTCGAAAGACGTGCTGGAGGCCCTGGCCACCGGCGCCGGCCCGCGCAAGGTGCTGGTCTCGCTGGGCTATTCGGCCTGGGGCGAGGGTCAGCTGGAGTCCGAACTGGCCGAGAACAGCTGGCTCACCGTGCTGGCCGACCCCGCTGTGATCTTCGATACGCCGGTGGAAAAGCGCTACGACAAGGCGCTGATGCTCTTGGGGCTCGAAGCGTGGACGCTGTCTCCCGAAGCGGGCCACGCATGAGCGACGTCATGTCCGACGCGCCCGCATCCGCTCCTGCTTCCGTTCCCGTTCCCGCGCATTTCCAGAGTTTCCTGGGCTTCGACTTCGGCGCCAAGCGCACCGGCGTGGCCAGCGGCAACCGGCTGCTGCGCACGGCGACCCCGCAGACCACCATCAAGGCCGAGGGCGCCGACGCCCGCTTTGCGCAGGTCGAGGCCCGCATCAAGGAATGGCAGCCCGACGCGCTCGTGGTCGGCGTGCCCTACCACCCCGACGGCGCCCCGCACGAGAACACCCGCCGCGCCCAGAAGTTCGCGCGCCAGCTGCGCGGCCGTTTCAATCTCCAGGTGTACGAAGTCGACGAGCGCTACAGCACCACCGAGGCGCTGTCGTCCGGCGCCCGCGATGCTGACGCCGCGTCGGCCTGCATCATCCTGGAGCAATTTTTGAGGAGTCTCCCGTGAGTTCAATCCCCGATGCCGAAGCGCTCTACACGACGCTGCTCTCTGGCGTGAAGGCGCTGATGCGCCCCGAGACGAAACTGGTGGGCATCACCTCCGGCGGCGCCTGGCTGGTCGAGCGCCTGCAGAAGGACCTCGGCCTGGCCGGCGCTCCCGGTGTCATCTCGTCGGCGATGCACCGCGACGACTTCGCGCGCCGCGGCCTCTCGGCCAGCGCGCAGACCGCGCTGCCCTTCGACGTGAACGGCGCCGACGTGCTGCTGCTCGATGACGTGCTCTACACGGGCCGCACGATCCGCGCGGTGCTCAACGAGCTGTTCGACTTCGGCCGCCCCGCCTGCGTGCGCCTCGCCGTGCTGGTCGATCGCGGCGGGCGCGAACTGCCCGTGGCCGCCGACTTCGCTGCCACCACGCTCACGCTGCCCGACACGCAACTGCTCGCCCTCGCGCGCGCCGACGACGGCGCCTTCAGCCTCAAGGTAGAGGACAACACGTAATGCTCTACAAGCGAAACCCGCAGCTCAACAAGAACGGTGAGCTGATCCACCTGCTGTCGATCGAGGGCCTGCCCAAGGACATCGTCACACACATCCTCGACACGGCCGCCAACTTCACGAGCGTGAGCGACCGCGAGGTGAAGAAGGTGCCGCTGCTGCGTGGCAAGAGCGTGTTCAACCTGTTCTTCGAGAACAGCACGCGCACGCGCACCACCTTCGAGATCGCGGCCAAGCGCCTGTCGGCCGACGTTATCAACCTGGACATCGCGCGCTCTTCGGCCACCAAGGGCGAGTCGCTGCTGGACACCATCGCCAACCTGAGCGCCATGGCCGCCGACCTGTTCGTGGTGCGCCACAGCGAGTCGGGCGCACCGTACCTGATCGCACAGCACGTCGCACCGCACGTGCACGTGGTGAATGCCGGCGACGGCCGCCACGCGCACCCGACGCAGGGGCTGCTCGACATGTACACGATCCGCCACTACAAGAAAGATTTTTCCAACCTCACGGTTGCGATCGTCGGCGACGTGCTGCACTCGCGCGTGGCGCGCTCGGACATTCATGCACTCACCACGCTCGGCTGCGCCGAAGTGCGCGTGGTCGGCCCGAAGACGCTGGTGCCCGCCGACATGGCCGGCATGGGCGTGCGCGTGTGCCACACGCTCGAAGAAGGCATCAAGGACTGCGACGTCGTCATCATGCTGCGCCTGCAGAACGAACGCATGAGCGGCGCGCTGCTGCCGTCGTCGCAAGAGTTCTTCAAGACCTTCGGCCTCACACAAGAGAAGCTGCAACTGGCCAAGCCCGACGCCATCGTGATGCACCCGGGCCCGATCAACCGCGGCGTCGAGATCGACTCCGCCGTGGTCGACGGCAAGCAGAGCGTGATCCTTCCGCAAGTCACTTTCGGCATCGCCGTGCGCATGGCCGTCATGAGCATCGTCGCCGGTAACGAAGCATGAACATCCTCATCACCAACGGCCGCGTCATCGACCCCGCCTCGGGCACCGACAAACAGACCGACATCGCCATCGCCGACGGCAAGATCGCAGGCATCGGACAGGCACCAGCGGGCTTCAAGCCCGAGCGCACCCTCGACGCCACGGGCTGCCTCGTCACCCCCGGCCTCGTCGACCTCGCCGCGCGGCTGCGCGAGCCGGGCTATGAGCACGAAGGCATGCTCGAAAGCGAAATGGCCGCGGCCATCGCGGGCGGCGTGACCAGCCTCGTGTGCCCGCCCGACACCGACCCCGTGCTCGACGAGCCCGGCCTGGTCGAGATGCTCAAGTTCCGCGCCGAAAAACTGCAGTGCGCGCGCCTGTTCCCGCTCGGTGCGCTCACGCGCAACCTGGCCGGCGGCGTGCTCACCGAAATGGCCGAGCTCACCGAAGCCGGCTGCATCGGCTTCAGCCAGGCCGACGTGCCGTTGGCCGACACGCAGGTGCTGCAGCGCGCGCTGTCGTACGCCAGCACCTTCGGCTACACCGTGTGGCTGCGCCCCCAAGACCGCGACCTCGGCAAGGGCGTCGCGGCCAGCGGCGCGCTCGCCACGCGCCTGGGTCTGGGCGGCGTGCCGGTGGCGGCCGAGACGATCGCCATCTTCACCATCATCGAACTGATGAAGAGCACCGGCGCGCGCGTGCACCTGTGCCGCGTGTCGAGTGCCCGCGGCGTGGCGCTGGTGCGCGACGCCAAGGCGCAGGGCCTGCCGCTCACCTGCGACGTCAGCATCAACTCGCTGCACCTGGCCGACACCGACATCGGCTTCTTCGACAGCCGCGCACGCCTGAACCCGCCGCTGCGCCAGCAGGGCGATCGCGACGCGCTCTCGGCCGCACTGGCCGACGGCACCATCGACGCGCTGGTGTCCGACCACACGCCGGTCGAGGCCGACGCCAAGACCCTGCCTTTTGCCGAAGCCGAACCCGGCGCCACCGGCCTCGAACTGCTGCTGCCGCTCGCGCTGCAATGGGGCGAGCGCAGCGGCGCGGGCGTGGCGCGCGCCATCGAGGTCATCACCTCGGCGCCGGCACGGCTGCTGAACGCGGTCGACGCAGCCAGCGGCATCGGGCGCATCGTGCAGGGCGGCGTGGCCGACCTGTGCATTGCCGATCCGTCGCTCGAATGGCAGGTGGTGCCCGAGGCGCTGCGCAGCCAGGGCAAGCACACGCCGTTTTCCAGCTACCCGATGCAGGGGCGCGTGCGCCACACGCTGGTGGCTGGCCGCGTCGTGCACGGCTGAGCGACAGCCGACGCTCACCGTCACAAGCACGCAGAAAAAGAAGAAGAGGGTCCGCGTCCAGATGCTGCACTCGTTGAAGGCCGGCTGGCGATTGCTGCATGCGGCGTCGCATGCGCTGTCCGGCTGGTGGACGATCCGTTTCGCCTTTCCGAACCTGTCGCCCGACGAGCGCAGCGCGCGCGTGCAGGCCTGGTCGGCGCGCATGCTGCAGATCATGGGCGTCACGCTGCGCGTGCAGGGCGAGCCGCCCGCGCACGGGCCGGCGCTGCTCATCTGCAACCACCTCTCGTGGCTCGACATCACCGCCATCCACGCGGCGCGCCATGTGCGCTTCGTGTCGAAGTCGGACGTCAAGCAGTGGCCGGTGATCGGCACGCTTTCCACCGGCGCGGGCACGCTCTACATCGAGCGTGAACGGCGCCGCGACGCCATGCGCGTCGTGCACCACATGACCGAGGCGCTGCGCGGCGGCGACCTCATCGGCGTGTTCCCCGAAGGCACCACGAGCGACGGGCGCGGGCTGCTGCCGTTCCACGCCAACCTGCTGCAGGCCGCGATTTCCTCGGGCGCGCCCGTGATCCCGGCCGCGCTGCGCTTTGCCGATGCCGCCACCGGCGAGACCAGCCAGGCGCCGCGTTACATCGACGACGACAGCCTGTTGACCTCGGTGTGGAACACGTTGCGCGCGCCGCCGCTGCTGGCCATCGTGCGCTTCGGCGAGTCGCAGCCGTCGTACAGCCGCGAACGCCGCAGCTGGGCGCATTCGCTGCATGAAGACGTGCAGCAGCTGCGCCGCAATACCCACTGAGCGGCACTGACCGGATCGATCCGCAAAAAAAGCGCCCCGGGAGGGGCGCTGTAACGACGCAAGAATGCGCCGTGAGGAGGAAACGGGATCGTTCGTCTCGAGGCCGGAGCCGGACTGGTCAGAGAATGCCGAACACCTTCAGCCCGATGATCACGATCAGCGGCACGCCGCAGAGCCAAAGGATGATGCTTTTCATGACCGGTCTCCGTGAGGTAGGTAGGCCTCTACAGTGGCCGCGCCGCCGGCCCGCGCGTGCGGGATAAGTCAAACCAAGCGCGTGAGCGCCTGCCTACAAATCAAGCCGGCGCGTCGGTCGCCACGAAGCCCAGGCGCCGCGAGATTTCCAGCGCGCAGGCCTTCAGCGGCACGGCTACGCGGCCGTTCCAGTCGCTGTCGAAGGTGGCCTCGGGGCCCATGGCCGTGATGCCCAGCACCAGGTTGTTGGTCGAGTCGAACACCGGCGCGCAGAAGGCGTCGATGCCCGGAATCGGCTGGCCCAGCGTGCGCGACATGCCGTGCAGCCGCGTCTCGACCAGCAGCGCCTCGATCTGCGAGGTCGACAGCTCTTCGGCACCGCGGCCGCCGGCCGGCCCGCGCAGACGCGCGAGGTCGTCCACCATCATCTTTTCCACCACCTTCGGCGGCAGGTAGGCCGCAAACAGACGTCCCGTGGCCGTGTAGGCCAGCGACATCACGGTGCCGGTGCGCAGGTTCACGTGCAGCGGGTGGATCGGTTCTTCCAGCCGCACCACGGTCGGCCCGAAGTTGCCCCAGACCGCGACCGCAATGCTCTGTTCGGTTTCGGACGCCAGCGCCTCGATGAGCGGCGACGCTTCCTTGATCGGATCGAGCCGCTGCAGCTTGGCCAGGCCCAACTGCAGGGCCAGCGGGCCCAGCTCGTAGCGGCCGGCGCCGTCCTGCACCACGAACCCGACCTTCAGAAAACTGACGAGGTAGGGGTGCGCCTTGCCGACCGGAATGCCGGCGGCCTTGCCGAGATCGCGCAGCGCCATGGGCGCCACGTGCCGCCCGAGCGCGACCAGCAATTGCGTTCCGATTTCGACGGATTGAATGCCACGTCTTGGCTTTTCCATGGGGCGCCCGGCGTGGGGGTTGAGGGAGGGAGAGAGTATAGCCATCAGGGTTTTTACTGATATTGTCGTGTTCAATCGACGATGACTGATCATCTGATAGTAACTAAACGACTTGACCATATCAACATCGCTCCATAAACTCCGTCGCACTTAAGTCGTACACAACACGAGAGCGAACAGAGAGATGGAACAGAACACGTGGGAATGCGATGTCCTCGTCGTCGGCAGCGGCGCATCGGGCATGGCCACCGCCGTCACGGCGGCGTCGCAGGGTTTGAAGGTGCTGGTGGTCGAGAAAGAGCCGCGCTTCGGCGGCACCACCGCGCGCTCGGGCGGCTGGCTGTGGATTCCGGGCACGCGCCTGGCCACCGAGCAGGGCATCCATGAGCCGCCTGGCGCCGCGCTCGCCTACATGCAGCACGAGACCACGACGCACTTCGACGCCGCGCGCGTCGGCGCCTTCCTCGACATGGGCCCCAAGGCCATCGACTTCTTCACGCGCAACACCTGCGTGCAGTTCGACATGCCGGCCGTCTTTCCCGACTACCACGCCGAAGCGCCCGGCGGCCAGCCCGGCGGGCGTTCGATGGTCACGCGCCCGTTCGACGGCCGCGAACTCGGCGCGCGCATCAAGCACCTGGCACCGCCGCTGCCCGAACTCACGGTGTTCGGAATGATGTTGGGCTCGGGCCCCGAGATCAAACACTTCATGCGGGCCTTCAAGTCGCCGATCTCGTTCTGGTACGTGACCAAGCGACTGAGCCGGCACTTCCTGGACGTGGTGCGCCACGGCCGCGGCATGACGCTGACCAACGGCAACGCGCTGGCCGGCCGCCTGGCCAAGGCCGCGATGGACCTGGACATTCCCGTGTGGCTCTCGTCGCCGGTGAAGAAGCTCGTGGTCGAGTACGACGGCGTTTCGGGCGCCGTGGTGCAGCACGAAGGCCAGTCGGTGCGCATCACCGCCAGGCGCGGCGTGGTGCTGGCCTGCGGCGGTTTTCCGTACGACGTGGAGCGCCGCAAGCAACTGTTCCCGCACGCACCGACCGGCAAGGAGCACTACTCGCCATCGCCCTCCACGAACACCGGCGACGGCCTGCGCCTGGCGGAAGCGGTGGGTGGCCGTGTCGACGGCACCATCCCCCACGCCGCGGCTTGGGTGCCGGCGTCGGTGACGACGCGGCCCGACGGCAGCAAGGGCGTGATGCCGCACTTCATCGACCGCGCCAAGCCCGGCGTGATCGCGGTCACGCCCAAGGGCAAGCGCTTCGCGAACGAAGGCAACTCGTACCACGACTTCGTGCAGGCGATGGTCAAGGCCTGCGAAAGCGACGGCGAGCCCGAGGTCTCGGCCTGGCTGCTGTGCGACCACAAGGCGCTGCGCGACTACGGCTTGGGCTGCGTCGCGCCCGCACCGCTGCCCATCGGCCGCCACCTGAAGACCGGCTACCTGAAGCGCGGCGCGAGCATCGGCGAGCTGGCGAAAGAAATCGGCATCGCCCCCGCCGCGCTCGAAGCCACCGTGCAAGCCTTCAACGAAGGCGCACGCACCGGCGACGACCCCGCGTTCGGCAAGGGCAGCAAGGCCTACAACCGCTACCAGGGCGATGCCAACGTCACGCCGAACCCCTGCGTCGCACCGCTCGAGCACGGCCCGTACTACGCGATCAAGCTCGTCGTCGGCGACATCGGCACCTTCGCCGGCCTCGTCACCGACGAGAAGACGCGCGTGCTCGACGCCGACCGCCAGCCGATCAAGGGCCTGTACGCCGTCGGCAACGACGCGGCCAGCGTGATGGGCGGCAACTACCCCGGCGCGGGCATCACGCTCGGCCCGGCGCTCACCTTCGGCTACGTCGCGGGCCTGCAGGTCGCGCAGGCCGAAGTGGCCGTGCCCTTGCACGTCGAACAGCGCGAAGCCGTGGCCGTGCCGCGCGGCGCCTGACCCCGTCTCGATTCAACGCACGCACGCATTCATTCATTCATTCATTCATTCAAGGAGCCGACCATGCCCTTTCCTCCTCACGTCGCACCACGCCTGCTCGAAGGTCGCCTCGCGCTGATCACCGGCGCCGGCCAGGGCAACGGCCGTGCGCTCGCACTCGGCCTTGCCCAGGCGGGCGCGCGCGTCGTCGTCACCGACATGAACGAAGCCACCGTGGCCGAGACCGCGCAGCTGGTGCGCAACGAAGGCGGCGAGGCCTGGTCGTTCGTGCTCGACGTCACTGCGCCCGAGGCCTGCCATGCACTGGCCGCGCGCGTGGCGCAAGAGGTCGGCAACGTCGACCTGCTGGTGAACAACGCCGGCATCATCATCCGCGAGACCACCAGCAGCCCGAACGCCGCGGCCAACTGGAAGAAGACCATCGACGTGAACGTGCACGGCACCTTCAACACCACGCTGGCCTTCATCCCCGTGCTCAAGCAGACGAAGGGCTCGATCATCAACATCGCCTCCATCGCCGCCTATGCAGGGCAGGCCGCGAGCCTGGGCTACGCGCCCTCGAAGGGCGCCATCAAGATGCTCACGCAGTCGCTGGCGCAGGAACTCGCGCCGGCCGGCGTGCGCGTCAACGCACTCGCACCCGGCGTGATCGAAACGCCCATGACCGCCGCCACGCGCGAGAACCCGCAGCGCCTCGAGTCGTTCATGACGCGCATCCCGCTGGGCCGCGTCGGCCAGACCGAAGACCTCGTGGGCCCGGTGATCTTCCTGGCGAGCGACATGTCGCGCTACGTCACCGGCATCACGCTGCCGGTGGATGGCGGCTTCCTCGCGGTCTGAACCTCTGCCTTTCCTTTTCGATTTCCCGTTCCCCGTCCGTCAATCCTTAGGAGACAAAGAATGAAAACGATCCGTCTGTACAAGACCCTGCTCGCGACCGCCGCCTTCGCTGCGTTCAGTGCCGGTGCTTACGCGCAAGAAATCAAGCTCGGCTACAACGGCGACCTCTCGGCCTCGCCTTCGGCACAGAGCGGCCAGGCCGCGGTGCTGGGCATGGAGGCGGCCATTGCCGACCTGAACGCCGCCGGCGGCGCGCTCGGACGGAAGTTCACGCTGGTCACGCGCGACGACGTCTCGGCGCCGCCGAAGTCGATCCAGAACATGAGCGACCTGGTCGACAACGAAAAGGTGGTGGCGGTGTTCGGCCCCACCAACTCGGGCAACGCCATGGCCTGGAAGCACATCGCCAACCAGAAGAAGATCCCCGTGCTGGGCAACGTGGGTTCGGGCACCGACATCACCAAGCCGATGAGCCCCGGCGCCGACAACTACATGTTCCGCGTCTCGATGGTCGACCGCGAACAGGTCGCCGCGCTCATGGCCTACGTGAAGCGCAACACGGCCGGCTCCAAGGTCGTGGGCCTCATGGCCGAGACCACCGGCTACGGTCAAGGCGGCCTGAAGGACATGGAAGAAATCGCCAAGCTGCAGGACATCAAGATCGCGGCCACCGAGCGCTTCGGCGTCGGCGACACCGACATGACCTCGCAGCTCAGCAAGATGAAGGCCGCCAATGTCGACACCGTCGTGGTGTGGGCGCAGGGCACGCCCATCGCGCAGCTGGTGCGCAGCATGGAGAAGATCAACTACTTCCCGCTGACGCTCACCTCGTGGGCGGCCGACAACATCACCTTCTACGACGCGGCCGGCAAGGCGCTGGCCGAGAAGCCGATCTTCATGCGCACCGTGAGCGAAACGCGCACGCCCGCGCAGCAGAAGCTGTTCGACCGCATCGGCAGCAAGCTGAAGGCGCCGGGCTCGTTCTCGTTCGCGCTGCACGGCTATGACTCGGTGCTGCTGCTGGCCCAGGCCATGAAGCAGGCCAACAGCACCGATGGCGCCGCCGTGCGTGTCGCGCTCGAAGACCTGAAGACGCCGGTGCAGGGCGTGCTCAAGACCTACGAGAAGCCCTTCAGCAAGACCAACCACGAAGCCCTGACGGCGAAAGACCTGGTCTGGATCCGCTGGAAGGACGGCAAGCTGCTGCCCTACAGCGACGCGCTGATCGGTGCGCTCAAGCCGGCCGACTTCAAGCAATAAACGTCTGAGACAAAAGGAACGGGGCACCGCCTCGTTCCGCAACGGAGATACACACCATGGTTGAAGCGCTCCTGCAGGCGCTCATCAGCGGGCTCGCCGTCGGCGGTGCCTATGCGCTGGTGGCGCTGGGATTCAGCATCACGTTCACGACGACCAAGACGCTGAACTTCTCGCACGGCGAGTTCGTCTCGGCCGGCGCGTTCATCGGCATGAGCGCACTGTTCCTCGTGCTGGGCAAGCCGCTCAGTTCCACCACCTTCGGCGACGCCGTGCCCGGCGCGGGCGCGCAGCTCTTTGCGCTGCTCGCCGCGCTCGGCGTGATGGGCTTCCTGGGCTGGCTGCTCTATGTGCTGGGCGTGCGGCCCTTCGCGGGCCGCCCCGGCATGGCCTGGGTCATGAGCACGCTGGGCTTCGGCGTCATCCTGCAGAGCGTGGGGTTGGCCATCTGGGGCCCGAAGCCCGTGGTGGTGCCCGCGCCCGTGGGCGACACCGTGATCCGCATGCTCGGCGTGGGCGTGCGCCCGCAGGAACTGCTCACGCTGGGCGTGGCCGTGGTCGTGATGATCGGCTTCGACCGCGTGATGAACCGCACCATGATCGGCAAGGCCATGCGCGCCGTGGCGCAGAACGGCAACGTCGCCAGCCTCATGGGCATCAACACCAACGCCATGATGATCGGCGCCTTCGTCGTCAGCTCGGCGCTGGCGGGGCTGTCGGGCTTTCTGCTTGCGCCCATCGCGCAGGCCTCGCTCTTCATGGGGCTGACCGTGGGGCTCAAGGGTTTTTCGGGCGCCATGATCGGCGGGCTGAGCAACCCGCGCGGCTGCGTCATCGGCGGCTTTCTGCTCGGCGTGCTCGAGTCGATGGTGAACCTCTGGCAGGCGCAGTGGCGCGAGGTCGCGGTGTTCGCGCTCGTCATTCTGGTGCTGGCCTTCCGGCCCACGGGCCTGTTCGGCCGCTCGACGGTGGAGAAGGTATGAAGCGCCTGATGCATCCCGCCGCCGTGGTGCTCGTGGCGGCCGTGCTGTGCGGGCTCGTCTCGCTGTCCGGCAACGACTACTACCTGCGCATCGCCTTCATGATGTGCGTCTACTACCTGTGCGCCGCCGGCATGAACGTGCTGGTCGGCTACGCGGGGCAGAAATCGCTGGGCCAGGCCGGCCTGTTCGCGGCCGGTGCCTACGCGGTCGCGCTCATCACCTCGCGCACCGAGCTGAGCCCGTGGCTCGCGCTGGTGATCGCGGCCGTGGTCTCGGGCGTGTGCGGCGTGCTCATTGCACTGCCCTCGTTGCGCGTGAAGGGCCCGTACCTTGCGATGGTCACGCTGGCCTTCGGCATCGTGGTCGAGAAGCTCGTGGGCGAATGGACCGACGTGTTCGGCGGCGCGCAGGGCATCTACGGCATCCGCCCGCTGACCTGGAACGGCCAGCCGCTGAGCAGCGTGCAATGGGTGATCCTGGGCATCGTGCTCAGCGCCGCGCTGCACCTGCTGCTGCGCAACCTGCTGCAGGGCCGCTTCGGCCGTGCGCTGCTGTCGCTGCAGGCGGACGAGATCGCCTCGTCGTCGGTGGGCGTGCGCGTGTACCGCGCCAAGGTCATGGCCTTCGTGGTCGCGGCCGTCACCTGCGGCATCGCGGGCGCGCTCGTGGCGCAGCAGAACCAGTACATCAACTCCGACTTCATCACCTTCCACCTGTCGATCTTCATCCTGCTGCTGGTGCTGTTCGGCGGCGCGGGCTCGATGTACGGCCCCATCGTGGGCGCGGTGCTGCTCACTGCGACCGACGCGCTGCTCGCGCGCTGGCCTTCGGCGCAGCACTTCCTGTACGGCTTTTTGCTGCTGTTCGCGCTGTACGTCATGCCGGGCGGCGTGGTGGGCCTGTTCAACAAGTGGTTCCTGAAGTCGCGCCATCGCGGCGAAGGGCCGGGCGGCAACGGCGTGCCGGGCCAGATCGGTCCCGGCGGCGAAGGCGAGCTGCTGGTGGTGCAGGGCGTGACCAAGTCGTACGGCGGCGTGAAGCCCGCGCAGGACGTGTCGTTCCGCCTGCAGCGCGGCCACATCCACGCGCTCATCGGCCCGAACGGTGCCGGCAAGAGCACCATGATCAACATGCTCACCGGCGTGGTCGAACCCGACGCGGGCGTGATCCGCTTCCTGGGCCGCAACATCGTGGGCCAGCCGGCGCACACCATCTGCTGCCTGGGCATGGGCCGCACCTTCCAGAACCTGCGTTTGTTCGCCGATCTCTCGGTGCTCGACAACGTGATGCTCGGGCGGCACAGCCGCATGAGCAACGGCTTCCTGTCGTCGCTCGTGGCCTGGCCCACGGCCGGCAAGCAGGAGCGCGCCACGCGCGACCGCGCGCTGCAGCTGCTCGACCTCGTGGGCCTGGGCCACCTGGCGCACTGGCCCGCCGGCAGCCTGCCCTACGGCCTGCAGCGCCGCGTGGAACTGGCGCGCGCGCTGGCCACCGAGCCGCAGCTGCTGCTGCTCGACGAGCCCGCCGCCGGCCTCAATCCGCAGGAGACCGCCGAGCTCGGCGAACTGCTGGTGCGCATCGGCAAATGCGGCGTGTCGATCCTGATGGTGGAGCACCACATGGACCTCGTGATGTCGATCTCCGACCACGTGATCGTGCTCGACTACGGCGTGAAGATCGCCGAAGGCAAGCCCGCCGAGGTGCAGTCGAATCCGCGCGTGGTCGAGGCCTACCTGGGCGTCGACGACGAAGAAGACATGGCCGCCGTGCCCGCCTGAGCCAGAGGACCGAAACCATCATGTTGAAAATCGAATCGGTGAAGGTCTCGTACGGCGCCATCGAGGCCGTCAAGGGCGTGAGCCTGGAAGTGCGCGCGGGCGAGGTCGTCACCATCATCGGCGCCAACGGCGCCGGCAAGAGCACGCTGCTCAAGAGCATCGTCGGGCTGGAGCCCGTGGCCGAAGGCCGCGTGTTCATCGACGGCAAGGACTGCACGCAGGTGCCCGCGCACCAGCGCGTGGGCCTGGGCGTGGCGCTGTCGCCCGAAGGGCGCGGCGTGTTCCCCGACCAGAGCGTGCGCGAGAACCTGATGCTCGGCGCGTATTCGCGCCGCAACGACAAGGCCTTCGTGGAGCGCGCCATCGAGCGTGAGTTCGCGCGCTTTCCGCGTCTGAAGGAGCGCGAGCATCAACTGTCCGGCACGCTGTCGGGCGGCGAGCAGCAGATGCTCGCGATTGCCCGCGCGCTCATGAGCGAGCCGCGCCTGCTGCTGCTCGACGAGCCCTCGCTGGGCCTGGCGCCGCTCATCATCAAGGACATCTTCGACGCCATCCGCCAGCTGCGCAGCTCGGGTCTCACGATCCTGCTGGTGGAACAGATGGCCAAGCAGGCGCTCGGCGTGGCCGACCGCGCCTACGTGCTCGAAACCGGCTGCATCACGCTCGAAGGCTCCGGCCGCGAGCTGCTCGACAACCCCAAGGTGAAGTCCGCGTACCTCGGCACGCATTGACTCTTACTGCTCACATCAAAGGAACCCCAATGACCACCAAGAAATTCGCCAGCCAGGCCGACCTCGAAGAAAAGAAGGTCTCCTTCACCCGCCTCTCGGAGAACGCCTACGCCTACACCGCCGAGGGCGACCCCAACACCGGCGTCTTCATCGGCGACGAGGCCGTGATGGTGGTCGACACCCAGGCCACGCCCGCGATGGCGCAGGACGTGATCCGCCGCATCCGCGAAGTCACGCCGCTGCCCATCAAGTACGTGCTGCTGAGCCACTACCACGCGGTGCGCGTGCTGGGCGCGTCGGCGTACTTCAAGGAAGGCGCCGAGCAGATCCTGGCCAGCCGCGACACCTACGACCTGATCGTCGAGCGCGGCGAGCAGGACAAGGCCAGCGAGATCGGCCGCTTTCCACGCCTGTTCCGCAATGTCGAGTCGGTGCCGGCCGGTCTCACCTGGCCCACCATGACCTTCGACGGCACGATGAGCGTGTGGCTCGGCAAGAAGCTCGAAGTGAAGATCGCGCAGGTCGGCCGCGGCCACACCAAGGGCGACACCATCGCCTACCTCGAAGACCAGAAGATCTGCTTCGCCGGCGACCTCGTCGAGTACCAGAGCACCGCCTATGCGGGCGACTGTTACTTCCGCGACTGGCCCACCACGCTCGACCGCCTGGCCGGCTTCGGCTTCGAGAAGCTGGTGCCCGGCCGCGGTGCCGCACTGGAAAACGCGGCGGATGTGCGCAAGGCCATCGCCTCCACGCGCGCCTTCATCTCCGACGTCTACACGCTGGTGAACAACGGCGTGGCCGAGGGCAAGTCGCTCAACGTCATCTACAAGGAAACCGTGGCCGCACTGCGCCCGACCTACGGCCACTGGGTCATCTTCGACCACTGCATGCCCTTCGACGTGACCCGTGCTTACGACGAGGCCACCGGCCACGTGCACCCGCGCATCTGGACCGCAGAGCGCGACATCGAAATGTGGAACGCCCTCGAAAGCTGAGGTGAGCCAACCCGCGCCCTCGCACGGCGCCACGCCCGTGTCCGTGCAGGGCTGGATGCTGCTCGCGATGCTGGTGTGGGGCGTGAACGTGTCGGTCGTGAAGGCGCTCACCACGTCTTTCGAGACGCTGCCGCTCTCGGCACTGCGCATGGGTGTGGCGTGCTGCGCGCTCAGCGCCATCGTGCTGTGGCGGCGCGGCGGCATCCCCAAGCTCACGGCGCGGCAGCTCGCGATCATGGCGGGCTGCGCGTTCCTCATGGTCTACGGCAACCAGATCCTGTTCGCGCAGGGGCTGCTGCGTTCCACCGCCACCAACGGCGCGCTCATCATGGCCCTGAGCCCGCTGGTGTCGGCGCTGATGGCCGCGCTGGTCTTCGGCGAGCGCTTCACGCCGCGCCGCATGGCGGGCGTGGCGCTGGGCTTCGCGGGCGTGGCCGCGGTGGTGCTGAGCCACCCCGGCGCGGGGCTGTCGAGCGCCGGCATCGGCGACCTGATGCTCGCGCTGTCGGTGGTGAGCTTCGCGATCGGCGGCGTGGGCGTGCAGCGGCTGGCGCGGCAGATCGATCCGCTGTCGATCAGCTGGGTCATCTACCTCATCGGCACGCTCATGCTCGTAGTGCACACCGTGCTCGGGCCGTCGCGGCTGGGCACAGCGCAACTCTTTCCCGGCATGTGGCCGTGGGCGCTGGTGCTGTTCTCGGGCATCGCGGCCACCGCCGCGGGCAACCTCATCTGGAACCGTGCGATCTCCGTCATCGGCGTGGCGCGCACGGCCGTCTTTCTCTACTGGGTGCCGGTGTTCGGCGTGCTGTTCGCGGCGCTGCTGCTGGGCGAAGTGCTCACGTGGTGGCACCTGTTCGGCTTTGCCGCGGTGATGACCGGCACCTGGCTCGGCACGCGGCCCGTGGCTGCACCGGCCTCCTAATTTCTTGCACACATGCCTGATTCATCTCTTCCCCTGCTGTTCCAGCCTTTGCAGCTGCGCGAACTCACGCTCGCCAACCGCGTCGTCATCTCGCCCATGTGCCAGCACGCCGCCGAGCGCGGCCATGCCACGCCGTGGCACCTGGTGCACCTGGGCAAGTTCGCGCTCGGCGGCGCGGGCCTGATCCTCACCGAGAGCACCGCCGTCGATCCGCGCGGGCGCATCGGCACCGCCGACCTCGGCCTGTGGAACGACAGCCAGATCGCGCCGCTGAAGGCCGTGGTCGATTTCGTTCACGCGCAGGGCAGCGCCATCGGCGTGCAGCTCGCGCACGCGGGCCGCAAGGCTGGCAGCGAGCCGCTGTGGGAGGGCGGTGCCGCCATCGACCCGGCGCGCATGGCGGCCGACGACGAGCCGTGGGAGCGCCTGGGCCCCAGCGCGCTCGCGGCCGGCCCCGGCTGGTCGGCGCCGCGCGCGCTCGATGCGGCGGACATGGCCGAGGTCGTGCAGCGTTTTGTCGATGCCACCGTGCGCGCCGACAAGGCGGGCTTCGACGTGGTCGAGCTGCACTTTGGCCATGGCTACCTGGTGGCGAGCTTCCTGTCGCCCAACGCCAACCACCGCGACGACGCGCTCGGCGGCAGCCGCGAGAACCGCATGTCGCTCGCCTTGGAAATCGCGCAGCGCGTGCGTGCCGCATGGCCCGCCGGCAAGCCGCTGTTCTGCCGCCTCTCGGCCGTGGACGGCACGCTCGACGGCTGGAACCTCGACGACTCGGTGGTGCTCGCGCGCGAGCTGAAGCGTTGCGGCGTGGACGTGATCGACTGTTCGTCGGGCGGCCTCACCGAAGAGACACGCGCACTGCCCGTGCCGCGCGGCCTGGGCTTCCAGGTGCCGTTCTCGGAACGCATCCGGCGCGATGCCGGCGTGGTCACGCAGGCCGTCGGAATGATCGTCGACGCGCAGCAGGCCGAGGCCGTGCTCGCCGCGGGTCAGGCCGACCTCGTCGCACTCGGCCGCGAAGCCCTGTTCGACCCCTACTGGCCGCACCACGCAGCCGCCACGCTCGGCGCCGACCCGCAGTACCAATGCTGGCCCGTGCGCCACGGCGTGTGGCTCGCCAAGCGCGCACCCGGCCTGGCGCGTGCACGCGCCGAAGCAGAGATGCCATCCAACAAGGAGACCGACCGATGACCGAACCGACCACCACGACCCTGCGCATGGGCCTGATCCGCAAGCAGCCCGGCTGGACCGACGAGGCCTTCAGCCGCCACTGGCGCGAACGCCACGGCCCGCTCGTCGCGCGCCTGCCCACGCTGCGCGGCTACCGCCAGAACCGCGTGACCGATCGCCTGCAGCGCGGCATCGACTTCGCGCGCGGCCCGTGGGACTTCGATGGCTTCTCGCAGCTGCAGTTCGATGCGGCGGCGCAGGCCGATGCGGCCTTCAACATCGGCGAGCTCGCTGCAGAGATTCGTGCCGACGAGCAGCACTTTCTGGGCGGGCTGCACATCGTGACCGTCGAGCAGACCGAGGTCATCGCGCCGCCGTCGCCCGCATCGTCGGCGGGGCCGGTGATGCTCAAGCGCATCTCGACCCTGCGCCGCCCGGCCGCGCAGTCAGAGGCCGACTTCCGCCGCGAATGGAAGGTGCACGCCGGCCATGTGCGCCGCATGCCCGGCGTGGCCGGCTACCGACAGAACGTGGTGGTCGCGCGCGAGTTCGAGAAGGGCACTCCCTGCGGCTACGCCGAGCTGCCGATCGACGGCATCGTGGAGCTGTGGTTCGAGAACACCGACACGCTGAACGCCGCGTTTGCCTCGCCCGAAGGCCAGCGCACGATGGCGCACGCCAAGACCTTCCTGGCCGAGATCACTGCCTTTGTGGTGGAGGAATATCGGGTGGTGTGAAGGCCGTCGCGAGCCCGTAGTGCACCGACGTGCTCAGCGCCGGAATCACCGGGTGTTGCGAAGCGGGGTGCGATGCCCGCGCGGGCAGCGTGCCGATGGGCGCGATCTCGTGGGGTTGCTGCGAGGCTTCCGGCGCATCGCCGCGCCCCGATGGCTCGGGCAAGAACAGCCCGCGCCGCAGTGACCAGATGCAGGCGCCGAGGCGCAGCAGTCTTTCGACATTGGCGTCATGCGCCGGATCGTCCGGCGCCTCTTGCGCGATCAGTTCGCCCAAGTGAGTGAGTGCGTCGGCGGGCGTCATGCCGCGCCCGATCCGAGCCACTTCCACCATGGCCGCCAAGGCCTCGGTCTTGTTCATCGCTTGCCCCCTGCTGTGTTGTGTCTGCCGTGTCTGGCTGTGGGGACAGCATGCCGTTACGCCGTGCATCCAAAAGTAGTCCGTCGCGCCGTCGGGCCGTCGAGGGAAGGCGCGTCACCGCGCGAGGCGGCACGCACACCGAAGCGACACGCACCGTCAACGCAGCGAAGCGCGACGCGCAGTGTGATCATCATTGACAATTCGACGCCACGCATCCTGCCGGCACGCACCTCGAGGAGTTGGGTTTGACGAACGACATTGGGACATCGCCGCGCCAGGCCGACCCTGCATCGACCCTTCCAAAAGCGGCGGGCGTCGCGGCGGCTTCCCGGGCGGAGCGCTTGTTGTTCCTGCACGAAAACCTGCGCCAGGTCGGCAATGGCATCGAAATCGCCGGCCTCCGCAGAGCCCATCTCTTCCAGGGCCAACTCGGCATCACCCCGTGGATCCTGACCAGCAACTTCGCTCCCCAGCTGCGCAAGACTGAAGCGGTCCTGAAGGACTCTGGGATGCTGCCGCCGCAGACGAAGGTGCTCAATGTCTACGACTGGCTGGTCGACATGAGTGGCGAAGGCTTGCTCACCCCGCTTGCTTCATTGCCTTCGGCGCCCGGCTCGCCGCTGGCAAGGGGCAAGCCGAATGCGGCCAAGCCTTCGCTGCAAAAGATCAGCCACCCGGCCGCGTGGGATTCAACGCAGACCGGTTGCGAAGAATTCGAGCTGGCGAACGGCCAGGTCGTGATGCGCAAGACATTCGCATCGGGCCTGGGCGGCGCGGATCTGCAGGCCATCGAGTTGCGCGATGCGCAGGGCGCCGCGATCACTTACGCGACCGAGAGCGATTTTGTCTGCGCGATGATGAGTGCCAATCTGGAGCCAGACGTCACCTGGCACTTTCTCGTCGACAAGAACAAGATGTACCGCAAGCTGCGGCAGAGTGCGGTGAGCCAGCGGCTTCACTGCACGGTCAGTGCTTTCTTGCACAGCGCCCATCGGCTGCCCAACGGACAACTGAAGAGCAGCTATCGGCACCTGTTCGAAGATCCAGACGCTTGCGACGGCCTCATCGTTGCCACTGAAGAGCAGCATCAGGACCTGCTCGAAGCCGGTGTGCCGGCGGCGAAACTGAAAGTGATTCCGCACGCGTTGGCCCGTGTGCCGGAGACCGTCGAAACCGCGTCATCCCCGGAGAAACGGGTGATCTATCTGGCGCGCTACACACCGGAGAAGCAGCATGAGCTGCTGTTCCAGGCGTTCGAACGGGTCCTGAAAAAGATCCCCGACGCGCAGTTGCACACCCACGGCGTCGGCCCCTTGCAGGCGGCGCTCCAGGCGCGCGTCAACGCCACCGGCCTGGCAGGAAGCATCCACATCCACGGCTATGCAAGCGATGTCGCGACGCTCTTCAGGGAATCGAGCCTGGGCGTGATGGCGTCCAGAGAGGAGGGCTTCTCGCAGTTCGGATTGGAGTGCCTGGCCCACGCGCGTCCGCTGGTGGCGTTCTCGGTGAAGTACGGTCCGAAGGATCTGCTGGAGGGCCGGCATGCCGGCATCCTGGTTCCCCCCGGAGAGATCGGCGCGATGGCCGATGCGATCGTCACGTTGCTGGAAGACCCCCAGAAAGCGTATGACCTTCGCTTCGGCGCATTGGCGTCCGCAGAGCGCTTCACGGCGGACAAGATCGCGCAGCGATGGTCCACATGGTGGGCGGAGGTTCGAGAGATCGCACGCCATCGCGAGCCCTCACTCTCGCAAGATGAATTGACATCTTCTTGAGCTCGTATTGATTTTGGCGTTCAGCTATTGGCTGAGTCCATCATTAGTACCGAGCAATAGGTTCAGGTGAATTGCGTTGCAGTACTTTTGTATATGCAAATGGCTGCCGAACGCCGAAGCGAGCTTGCGCTCCCGAAAATAATTTCTGCAAGGTGCGTCGTCGGTTTTCAATTGAGGAGTTGATTTCCGACGCCTACTGGTTTCCGTAGAAATAAGCTTGGCCGAGTGACAGCAGGCTGGCAAGGAAATAGACTGATTCGACCGGTGAATTGTCACCAGATGACCGTCATGAGTCGAATATCCATTTCACTGTTATTCCTCGCAATTCTGCTGTGTTGTCACGGCTGTGCTGCGGTGATGCAGGACGTTTTGTTTGCGCAAGCAGGCATGACCGACAGCGCCGCAGGGGAACCGGATGAGATGACATCATCGGTCGCCCAAGGCAGCAACGGCTCCGGACAACAACACGACAGCGCGTCCGGACAGACGGAGCTCGACGACTTCCCCCTTGTTGTGGGGCGACTCGATGTCCTTTCAACGGCCGCACAGGCGGCCGCGCGCCATGACACCGGCAGTTTCCTGAATCTTCCGTTCCGATGGCCTGAGTGCCCGATGCGGCCCCCGTGCCCGACGGCCCTCCTCGTGTAGACCCAAGTTGACGGCGACGCTGGACCGAGTCCGGCAGTCACTTCTGAAGGCGGCCTCGCGTCTGACCGGCGCAGTGCTCGAGCCGGCCGACGAAGGCCTTCATCTCCCCCAATTATTTCCGCGGCAAGTCCTGCCTCTTTCGATTGCCAAGTGCGCTCGAAGTCGCAACGCCGCTGTGAGGAAGACCCATGAACCAGTCCAAAGACGTCCTGTTCGCACGCTTGAAAGACTTCAAGACAGACCCCGAAGCGCTGCGCGCGCATTTTCTCGATCATGTCCAGAAAATGCCGTCGACCCCCTACAGAGACAACAGGGTGGATTACGTCGGTTGGGCGGTCACCAGCCGCGATGGAACGCTGGACGATGGCATTCGCCGCATTGCACCTGGCGGATCCAACACGCGGGGTGTGAATCCCACCGACGCCTGCAGTGGCAGCCTGGCCCAGGTCATCGACGACTTGGGCCGCACAGGCTTGAAGCCTTACCGGGCTCGGATCATGCAACTGGAGAGCGAGGGTGCAGAGATGCCGCTGCACACAGACGCCAAAGTGGAAACATGGCGGCTGCACATCCCCCTCATTACCAATCCCAACTGCTTCTTCGAATGGCAGCGTGACGATGGAAGCATCGAGAGCGTTCATCTGCCGGCGGACGGTTCCGCCTGGATGGTGCGGGTCGACGTGAATCATCGTGCAGTCAATCGCAGCAACGCGCCCTCCCATCGGGTGCATCTGCTGATGGGGCTGAGCGTGAACCCGCCTTTCGAGAAACTCGCCGAGCCTTGGCTGCCCGTCGCACGCGAGCGGAGCCCCTTGCACCAGGAAGAGCAGGCTGCCGACCTGAGCCTCTTTGCGCATTCGATGGCGAACTGAGCGTGCACGCGCTACAGGGCGGGAGCGAACGGCATCGGAGGCCAGGGCTTGCACTTCGCATCGCGGTGTTGCTGTGTCTGGCTTGTGCAGGATCGGCGGCACAGGCGCAGCAGCCTCCCTCGGGACCGTGCCGGCCGGGCACCAGCCAGGCATTCCCGATGCTGGAACGAATCCATGTCCGCGATGAGTTCCGCATCGTGTATGCCTTGGCAGGTCCTCACGCACTGAAGGACCAGCGCGACCTGAACGGCAACGGCATCCCCGACAAGGTGGAGGACGTCGCAACGCAGTTGGTGGCAGGCCGCCACCTGTTCAGCGACCTGATGGGCTTCGTGGCGCCACTGAAGCAACCGCGCTACGCGCAAGCGACGTCTATCGACGTGTTCATGCTGAAGATGGAAAGAGGCAACGGCCTGGCCTACGACGAGGTCAGGAACTACCGTCTCGGATTCGACGGCGCCACCGGCCAATGCGCATTGCGCATCGATCTGCTCAACAGCCACGCCAACCAGAACGTGACGCCGGTCCACGAACTCTTTCACCTGTACCAGTACGGGTACACCATGTTCAAGCCACGCTGGTTTCTCGAAGGCACGGCGCGATGGGCCGAGTACGCACTGCGGCTCGGCAGCGGCCCGCAGAAACCGTTGCCGCTGTCGTCGGTGTCTTTGCAGGAGCAGGTCTTCGGCACGACATACGCGGCAAGCAATTTCTGGAATCGCCTTGCCCTGCTGCTGGACCCGGTGGGCCGCATGAGACTGCCGGCTGCGGTGGCACACCTGGCTTACGTCGACGGCGGTCGGGTGGTCCATGACGATGAGCTGCACGGCGCTGCCTTCGTGAAGGCGGTATTCGAATCGCTGGCGTCGCTCGACCGCGACATCGGAGCGCGACAAGGCTGGCCTGCCTACCAATGGAAAGAGGCTGACCAGCGCTCCGCTCAATTTGACGCGGACATCTTCGGACGGATGCAGAGCGTGGTCCGCCTCGAGGCCCGCCGCGCGGGTCTGGCGAACTCGCCCGAACTCGAGGCATTTCTGGCGTTGACCCCCTCATTGCAAAAAGATCCGATACATGAGCCTGAGTGAATTGTTGGCCAAGGCACGCCCTGCGGGCTCCGAACTGTGGGATGAGTGCCGCGCGGCATCGTCGGGCCCCGCCGGAAAACCCGGCGTGCTCTTCATGTCTGCCTGCACCGGCCAGGAGCGCGCGCACGTCGTCGTGGCGCGTGGCAAGGACTTCGGTGCCACGTGGCAGCGTGGCGCGCAACTGCTGAGCGCATGGCAACGCAAGCAGGCCGCCCTGCAGATCCTCTGGGTGCGCATCGACGTGGTCCACACGGTGCATGCAATGAACTGGGCGACCTTGACCCAGGGCCTGACAGTCACCAAGCGCAATTACTTCCGCTTCGGCATTGCCTTCGACGAAGAATTCACAGTGGCCATGCTCGAGCCCGAGATCGCCGCGAATGCGGTGCTCTACGACAGCAACTTCGACAAAGCAACGCCGAACCAGGCCAACCTCAGGCGCTATGGACAACGCCGCTTTGGCCGTGAATTGACGTGGCCGTCCGAGCCGACGGACCGGGTGTGGTTGTTCGAGACGCGCGCCGTCTTCACCGACGGCAAGGCGCTGCACCGCGTGGAGCACCAGGGCCGCAACCGGGGCCATCGGGTCTTGCCAGGCTGGAACCCGGCGTACGTTCAAGAAGTGATTGCCACGGGCACAAACTATCTCGCGCGGCAGGTCACCCCTTCGGGCAAGTACCAGTACGGCTGGTTCCCGTGCTTCGACCGCCCCATTCCCACCTACAACACCTTGCGGCATGCCAGCTCCACCTATGCGTTGCTGGAAGGCTGGGAGCTCACGGGCGATTCGCGGCACAAGGTGGCGATCGACAAGGCGCTCGCTCACCTGATCGGCAACTTCATCCACCACGCGACGTTGCCGTCGGGTGCGCAGGCCGCGTTCCTCGTGGACGAAGGCGACGAGATCAAGCTCGGCGGCAATGCCGTCTGCCTGCTGGCGCTGTCGACATACACCGAGCTGACCGGCGACTCGCAATACCTTCCATTGCTCGAGGCGCTGGCGCTTGGCATCGTCCATATGCAGGACGCTTCGACGGGGCGTTTCGTGCACGTGCTCCACCACCCCGACTTGGCCGTGAAGCAGGAGAGCCGCATCATCTATTACGACGGCGAGGCCGCCTTCGGTCTGATGCGTCTTTACGGCCTGACCCGCGACGCGCGATGGCTACGCAGTGCCGAACTGGCCTTCAACTACTTCATCGAGGCCGAGCATTGGCGAGCTCACGACCATTGGCTGGGCTACTGCGTCAACGAAATCACGCTGTACAAGCCCGAGGCGCGGTACTACCGCTTTGGTCTGGACAACGTGCGTGACCACCTGGACTTCGTGCTCGAACGCATCACCACCTTCCCCACCTTGCTGGAACTGATGATGGCGGCCGAAAAGATGATCGTGCGCCTGCAATCCACGCCCGAGTTGTCGCATCTGCTGGAAGGCTTCGACCTCGACAAGTTCCGCCTGGCTTTGGAACAACGGGCCAGGTACCTGATGACGGGGCATTTCTTCCCTGAGCTGGCGATGTTCTTCAAGAACCCGGGGCGGGTCGTGGGGAGCTTTTTTATCCGGCACCACAGCTTCCGGGTCCGGATCGATGACGTGGAGCACTACCTTTCCGGCTACGTTGCGTATCGGAAGTACTTGCAGCGTGTTCGGTCGGTGGTGCCTTCGACAGGAATCGAACCTGTATCTGAGTCTTAGGAGGACCCCGTTCTATCCATTGAACTACGAAGACGGTGCGCGCTGTTGCTGCTGCTGCGCGGCCCGCACTTTACCAGTTTGGGGTGTCTGCACCCTCAGTCGTACTTCACCGTATAGATCAGGTCCACCCCGCTCGTCTGCCCCGCCTGCCCCCGCAGCGTGAGGCGTTTGGTCAGGTCGTAGAAGATGAAGAGGGTGCCGAAGGTGCCGCCCAGGCTGCGTTCGTAGGTGATGTAGAAGTCTTTCGACAGCCGCTTGCCCAGCGTGACGGCCGACTCGCGCAGGTCGCCGCCGTTGCCGGGGCCCTTGAAGCCGAGTTCGTCCAGGCCGAAGCGGCTGGCCAGGCTGCCGCCGGTGGTGGTGCCGCCGATCTTGCCGAGCAGCGACAGGGCGGCCTGTTGCAAGAGAGCCGATTCGCCGCCGCTGGTGGCCGAGGCGCGGCCCAGGATGACCCATGACAGCGTTTCGGCGTCGGACAGCGCGGGCTCGGCGTAGAGCTTCACGCGGGGCGACTGCGCGGAGCCGGTGATCTGCACGCCGGCGCGCTGCGAGATGTTCGGGCGGATGGCCAGGATGTCGAGCGCGGGGTTGTCGAACGGGCCGTTGAAGCGCGCGATGCCGGTCTCGACATCGAGCTGCTGGCCGTAGGCGCGGTACTGGCCCTTCACGGTCTTCACTTCGCCGGTGATGCGCGGCGGGGCGTCCAGGCGGGTGCTGCGGATTTCGAGTTCGCCTTCGAGCCGCGTGGTGATGCCGCGGCCCTGCACGGCGAAGTCGTCGCCGAGGTCGAAGGTGACGACGATGTCGGGCGGCTTGGCGGTCTGGGGCTTGTTGGCGGCCTTGGCCGCCTGGGCGTCGGCTTTGGCGGCTTCGCGCTGCGCGGCCTCGGCGGCGGCCTTGTCCTTGGCGGCCGAGCGCACGACGACGTCGCTGCCCAGGCTGGGCGCGGTTTCGTCGGGCAGGATGATGACGGCGCGGTCGGTCTTGAGCTTGCCGCGCACGTTGAACTGGCCGTTGTCCAGCCGCGCCTGCAGGTTGCCCGACAGCGACACCTGGCGGTCGGTGCGCACCAGCACACGCAGGGCGCGCAGTTCGGCCTGCAGGGCCATGCGGATGCCGGTGCTGGTCGCGCTGTTGTTGCTGCCCCAGCTGAGGTCGCCGCGCGCGGTGAGTGAGCCGCCGTCGGTGCGCGCTTCGCTGGCGGCGGTGCTGCGGTTACCGCTCTGGCCGCCGATGCGCGCGGTGCTGCCGGCGCCGCCCTTGAGCGTGAACTCGGCAATTTCGAGGCGGTCGCCGGTGAGCGAGGCGCGCAGGCGGCCGTCGCGCAGGTCGAGGCCTTCGACCGGGGCGCGCAGCGCGAGCTGGTCGGCGCCGAGGGTGCCGTTCCAGCGCGGTGCGGTGCGGTTGCCCGACAGGGTGGCGTTGGCGTCGAGCGTGCCGGCGATGCGCCAGCCGGGCGGCGCGAGCATCGACCACACACCCAGGTTGGGCAGCGCGGCGCGCAGGGTGCCGTTGAGCGGCGCATCGGGTGCCCACTGCCAGCCACCGCTGCGCTGCTGCATGCGGGTGCCGAGTTCGGCGTCGAGGCGGCCGGCGCGTTCGCTGTCCCAGGCCAGGGTGGCGCGCACGGCGTCGCCTTGCGCGTCGAGCTGCAGTTCGGCGCGGCGCAGGCCGGCCGGGGTGGCGGTGAGATCGACGCCGTTGACGTCGTTCTTGCCGCTGGCCGAACTCATGGTGCGTTCGCTCGCGGTGCCGGTTCCCGTGCTGGTGATGCGGGTGACGAGTGCGGCCTCGCCGGCCTGCACGCGGATGTCGCCGCTCTGGCGCGCAAGGCGGGCCTTGGCGCGCAGGGTGTCGCCGGCGTCGATGTCCCAGTCGCCGTTGAACAAGAGGTCGCCGCTGATGCCGAGTTCGCTCAGCGTGGCGTTGGCACCGAACGCGCCGGCCCAGGCCATCGGCAGGCCCTGCATCTGGCCCTTGGACTGCAGGCGGAACACGCGGTTCGGTGCGGCGCCGCTCTGGTTGAAGCGCAGCGGCTGCCAGTCGATGCGCACGGTGCCGGGCAGCGGGCCGCGCAGAGTGGCCTCGGCGGCGGAGGCTTCGACGTCGAGGCGGTTGTCGGCGGCGCGCACGGTGGCCGTGACTTCACGACCCAGCTCCAGCACCCAGGGGCCTTGGCCGGGGCGCGCGGTGGCGGTGTCCTGTGCCTGCAGGCGCAGGCTGGCGAGGGTGGCGCGCCACTGGTTGGCGCTGGCGAGGCCGCCGCTGGCGCGGGTGTCGAGCGCGAGCTTCTGCGTGCCGGTGGTGGCTTCGCCTTTGAGCGTCAGCGTGGCCTGGGCAATGCTGCCGGCAAGGTCGGCCTGCAGCTCGCGCAGTTGCACGTTGGTGGCCGTGCCGCCAGGCTGTGCGGCGGGCAGGTTCAGGTCGAGACGCGGCACGGCGAGCGCGGCCTTGAGGCTGGGCTCGGCGCTGCCGCGTGCGGTGGGGGTGCCAGGGTTCTCGATGCGGCGTTGCACGGTCTGCCAGCCGCCTTGCCAGCTGGCGTCGAGGCGGGCGCTGCCCTTGGCGCTGGCGCTTGCGAACACGCCCGACAGGCCCGGCAGGCTTTGCACCCAGCGCTGCATCGCCTCGGCGTCGTCGATGCGCGCCTTGAGGTCGCCGCCGCCAGTGGCGGGCGCGATGCGGCCGTCGAGTTGCGCGCTGCCGCCCGGCAGCGAGAGGTCGAGCTTGCCGCTGGCGGCCTGGTCGGCCACGCGCACCTGCAGCTTGCCGTCGATGCGGGCGCGCATGGCTTCGACGCGCAGGGTGCGCAGGTCGAGCACCTGGTCTTTCCACTGGCCCTGCGCCAATGCGCGGTCGAGGCCGAAGCCGGGCAGCGCCTTGCTGCCGGCGCCGCCGTTGCCTTCGGCGCGGAGGGCCACGTCGAAGACGAGGGTGTCGGAGTCTTCGGCCTGCCGTGCACTGATCTGCCCGCCGACGGGCGCGCCCGACAGCTCGCTGTACAGCGCGCCGGGCCGCACGCCGCGCACGGTGGCACGCACCTGCCAGGGCGAGGGCGCGGGGCTCCAGCTGCCTTCGGCGTCGATGCGGCCGCCGCCGGCGCGCACGGTGGCTTCGGGCACGGTCCAGGTCGTGCCGTCGAAGCCGACCTGCGCCTCGACCTGCTCGACCGGCAGCTTCTGTTGGTCCCACGGGCCGGCGACGGCGTTGCGGATGTCGGCCGAGGCCTTCCATGCGGCGGGGCCGGTGGCGGCGTCGGGCGCGAGTTCGACGCTGCCGGTGAGCCGGGTCTGCGGCGCGCCGGGCCAGAGGCTGGCGGCGTCGACGTTGCGCAGGTCGGCCTTGGCATCGACCACGGGCTGCGGCAGCCAGGGCGCGATCTGCGCGCGCAACCTGGCTTCCATCGGCGCTTCGGCGTTGGGCTCGGTGGGTTGCAGGTCGGCGGCGACCTGCAGGCGCGCCTCGGGGCCAGCCAGCGTGCCCTTCACCGAGGCCTTGGCCTGCACCTCGAGGTGGCGATCTTCGGCGAGCGGGGCTTTCACGCGGCCGTCGAGCGTGGCGTCGAGCGCCATCGGCGCCGGGCCCTGCAGCCGCACGCGGGCGCTGTAGTGGCCGTCGGCGATGTCGACGCCCTCGATGTCCAGCGCGTGCTGCGCGCCGAGGTAGCTGTAGCGGCCGGCGAGGCCGGTGGCCTTCAGCGGGGGTGGGCCGGCCCAGCGCAGCTCGTCGATGCGGAAGGGTACCTCGGCCACCTCGACGGGCAGTGCGACTTGCGTCAGCGGCTCGGTCGGCGTGTCGCTGGGCGGGCCGCGGCGTTCGATCGACAGGCTCGCCGCGTGGATGTCGCCGAGCTGCACCTTGCGCTGGAACAGCGGTGCGAGCTGCCAGCCGAGCGTGGCGTCGTTCACCTCGACGGCGAGGGTTTCGCTTTGCCACTTGAGCCAGCCGATGCGTCCGCCGGTGCGCAGCGAGCCGGTCACGTCGCGGCTTTCGAGCGTCTGGCCCGCAGGCAGGCGCTGTGCGGCCTGCGCGAGCGCGAAGGCCAACGACTTGTTCGAGCCGAGCCACCACCAGGTGCCTGCGGCGAGCAGCAGCACGACCAGCAACAGGCCCACCAGGGTCCAGCCCAGCGCGCGCAGCACGCGGCGGGTGCGCGAGCGGGGACGGGGCGTGGCTGTGGCGGGCGTGGTCGGCATGGAGCGGGTCAGAAGGTGAAGCCGAGACGGAAGTGCAGGCGGAATTTCTTCGAGTCGACGCCGTAGGCCAGGTCGGCCTGCACGGGGCCGATGGGGCTGCGCCAGCGCGCGCCGACGCCCACGCCGACCTTGGGCTTGAGCTCGCCGGGCTTGTCGGCCACGGCGCCGGCATCGACGAACACCACGCTCTCCCATTCGGTGAGCTTGTCCTTGTAGACGAAGGGGCGCTGCCATTCGAGGCTGGCCACGCCGAGGTAGCGGCCCGACACGGTCTTGCCGTCGGCGCGCACGGTGCCGATCTGCTTGTAGCTGTAGCCGCGCACGGTGGTGTCGCCGCCGGTGAGGAACATCAGCGTGGACGGGATCTGCGCGCTCTCCTTGGCGGCGACGGCGCCGGCCTCCAGGCGCATCTGCAGCCGGCTGCGGCGCGCACGGGCGTTCTTGTCGTCGGCCGCGCCCAGTGGCAGCACGCCGAGAAAGCGCGCGTAGGTGCGGGTGAAGGGCAGTTGCTGGCCGGTGAGCGTGTAGCCCGCGGCCATTTCGAGCGCCAGGCCGTAGCCGCGCGAGGGCGCCGAGTTGTCGTCGAAGTAGCGCCCGGTCCAGCCCCAGTTGGCGGTGACCGCCGAGGCTGAGGGCGGCGCGTCGGTGCCGCGGTTGTGGGCGTAGTCGTATTGCAGGAACAGGCTGCGGTCGATGTGGTCGCTCGACTTGCTTTGCCCGCCGCGCAGGCGGCCGCTGTCGACCACGTAGCTGCCCGACTGCTCGCTCTTGAGTTCGCCGCCGGCGAACCAGCGCCAGCCGCGGTCGTTGGGCACGGCGTTCCACTCGGTGCCCAGCGACTGGATGTCGTTGTCCAGCGAGAGCCGCGACACCGCGCGCCAGCCGAGCAGCGGCATGCGGTTGTGGGTGTGGTCGATCGACAGGCGCGGGCCGTTGTCGGTGGTGAAGCCGACACCCATCACGACCTTCTGCAGCGGCGCCTCGCGCAGCTGGGCGGTCACGGGCGCGGCCAGCGGCGTGTTGTTGTCGGTGTCGAGCGTGAGGAACACCGAGTCGTAGTAGCCGCTGCTGGCCAGGCGCTGCTGCGCGTCGAGCAGCTTCTGCTGGTCGTAGTCGGTGCCGGTGGGCAGGCGCGCGATGCGGCGCGCGGCGTCGGCGTCGTAGCGCTCCACGCCGCGCAGCACCAGCGGGCCGAACTTGTAGGCCGGGCCCGACTGGTAGGTCACGCCGAGGCGGGCTTCGTGGCGGTCGGCATCGACCTCGGCGCGGCTGACTTCCACGCTGCCGGTGGGAAAGCGCCTGGCCGTGAGGCTGCGCAGCGCGGTGGTCTTGGCGTCGTCCCACGCCCCCTGGGTGAAAGGCTCGCCGGCACGCAGCGCCCAGCCGGTGCGGATGGCGTCGCGCTGTGCTTCGGCGGTGGGGTCGTCGGCGATCTGGCCGGCGTAGCGGATCTGCACGGTCGACACCCGGGTCCGCTCGCCGGGCGCGACGGTGATGACGACCTCGCGCGGGGCCTCGGTGCTGTCGGGCGTTTCCTTGAGTTCGAGCGTGAGCGTGGGCGTGAAGTAGCCCAGCGTGCCCAGCAGCTCGCGCGCATTGGCTTCGGCCGCGACCATGAGGCGCGAGACCTCGGTCACGCCCAGGTCGTCGAGCTCGCGGTAGCGCTGGATCTCGAGGTGGCGCGTGAGGTAGTCGCGCTCGGTCTCGGGGCCGCGCACGTCGACGGTGAAGGCGCGGCGCCGGCCGTCGGCCTTGGCCTTGTCGTCGTCCTTGTTGCTGTCGGCATCGGCGCTGCGCACCACGCCGACGGTGGGCGCGCCCGTGTCTGCCGCCTCTTTTTTAGGCAGCAGGCTGCAGCCTTGCAAGAGCAGGACGCCGGAAAAAAGCAAAGCCGGCCACAACGCCGGCGAAAGAACGGATGCCACCCTGACCATGGGGGCATTCTGACAGCACACGTGTGAGGCGTGCCCCCCACTTGTGCGGGGGCGTGGGTTACTTGGACAGCATGCGCATCGCCTCTTCGAGGCCGCGCAAGGTGAGCGGGTACATGCGGTTGGACATGAGCTGCTGCATCACCGCGATGCTCTGGCGGTACTGCCACACGCCCTGGGGCTCGGGGTTGATCCAGGCGAACTTGGGGAAGGTGTGCGTGAGGCGCTGGATCCACTCGGCGCCGGCCTCTTCGTTGTTGTATTCGACGCTGCCGCCAGGTTGCAAAATTTCGTAAGGACTCATCGTGGCGTCGCCCACGAAGATCAACTTGTAGTCTTTGTTGTACTTGCGCAGGATGTCCCAGGTCGCGAACTTCTCGGAGAAGCGGCGCTTGTTGTTCTTCCACATGAAGTCGTAGACGCAGTTGTGGAAGTAGTAGAACTCCAGATGCTTGAACTCGGTCTTCACGGCCGAGAACAGCTCTTCGACGCGCTGGATGTGCTCGTCCATCGTGCCGCCCACGTCCATCAGCAGCAGCACCTTGACGTTGTTGTGGCGCTCGGGCCGCATCTTGATGTCGAGGTAGCCCGCGTTGGCGGCGGTCGAGTGGATGGTGTTGTCCAGGTCCAGCTCTTCCACGTTGCCTTCGCGCGCGAACTTGCGCAGGCGCCGCAGCGCGACCTTGATGTTGCGCGTGCCCAGTTCCTGCGTGTCGTCGTAGTCCTTGTAGGCGCGCTGGTCCCACACCTTCACGGCGCTCTTGTTCTTGCCCGCGCCGCCGATGCGGATGCCCTGCGGGTTGTAGCCGCCGTTGCCGAAGGGCGAGGTGCCGCCGGTGCCGATCCACTTGCTGCCGCCTTCGTGGCGCTCTTTCTGCTCTTCGAAGCGCTTCTTGAGCGTTTCCATGAGCTCGTCCCAGCCCATCTTCTCGATCTTGGCTTTCTCTTCGGCGGTGAACTCGCGCTCCAGCGTCTTCTTGAGCCAGTCGAGCGGCACTTCCTTGGTGAAGTCGGTGAGCATCTCGACGCCCTTGAAGTAGGCGGCGAAGGCACGGTCGAACTTGTCGTAGTGCTTCTCGTCCTTCACGAGCGCGGTGCGCGAGAGGTAGTAGAAGTCGTCGATGCCGTAGGCGCCGTCGGAGTTCGGGCCCACCACGTCGGCCTTGAGCGCCTCGAGCAGCGTGAGGTATTCCTTGACCGACACCGGCAGCTTGGCCGAACGCAGCGTGTAGAAGAAGTCGATGAGCATGGGGTGCGCTCCTTGTGTGTCGTCGCCGGCGTCAGTCGCGCGGCCGGTCGAGCAGGTACTGCAGCTGGGCCTTCACCTCGGGCCATTCGCCCGCGCGCAGGCTGTACATGACGGTGTCGCGGATGGTGCCGTCGCGGCGCATCACGTGGCCGCGGATCACGCCGTCTTTCTTCGCGCCCAGGCGCTCGATGGCGCGCTGCGAGGCGAAGTTGAAGTTGTCGGTGCGCCAGCCCACCACGTTGCAGCCGAGCGTGTCGAACGCGTGCGTGAGCATCAGCAGCTTGCAGGTGGTGTTGACGTGGGTCCGGTGGCAGCGCGCGGCGTACCAGGTGTAGCCGATCTCGACGCGCTTCACGCCCGGCAGGATGTCGTGAAAGCTCGTGCTGCCCAGCACCGTGCCGGTGGCCTCGTCGGTCACGGCGAAGGCGAAGCGGTCGGCGGTTTTGAGTGCCGTCTCGATGTAGGCGCGCGTGTCCTGCAGCTCGGGCACGGAGGTGACGCGCAGCTTCCACAGCTCGCCGTCGGCGGCCGCGGCGCGCAGGCCGTCTTCGTGGGGGAGTGCAAGCGGCACCAGCGCGATGCCGCGGGCCTTCAGGGTGACAGGTTCGACGAACGCCATATCAGGAGACTCTCTCGTGAGCAGTGGGGCAGGGGCTCGGCTTGTTGCTGCGGCTTCTCAGCCGCGCGGGTTGCCGTACTTGCGCGTGTACCAGGCGCGTGCCAGCTGCACGCCGGCACCGCCGCCCAGGCCGATCAGCAGGATGCCGAAGATTTCCTTGTTGCCGTAGCCGCCGGCGCCGAAGGCGTCGAGGCCTAGCAGCAGGCCGATGCCGCGGCCGAGCAGGGCGCCCGCCACGAACAACACCGCCTGGGCAACGCCCAGCTTCATCAACTGGCCGGTGGAATGCGGCGGTGGCTGTTGCTGGCTCATGGGCTCAGCGGTTGTTGCGTTGCATGAAGACGAGCTTCTCGAACAAGGTCACGTCTTGCTCGTTCTTGAGCAGCGCGCCCACCAGCGGCGGCACGGCGACCTTGTCGTCCTTGCTCTGCAGGGCTTCGAGCGGAATGTCTTCGGCCACGAGCAGCTTGAGCCAGTCGAGCAGCTCGGAGGTCGAGGGCTTCTTCTTCAGGCCGGGCAGGTTGCGCACGTCGTAGAAGGTCTTCATTGCCGACGTGAGCAGCTCCTGCTTCAGGTTCGGGAAGTGCACGGCGATGATGTGCTTCATCGTCTCGGCATCGGGGAACTTGATGTAGTGGAAGAAGCAGCGGCGCAGGAAGGCGTCGGGCAGTTCCTTCTCGTTGTTCGAGGTGATGAACACCAGCGGACGGTGCTTGGCACGAATGAGTTCGCGCGTCTCGTAGCAATAGAACTCCATGCGGTCGATTTCGCGCAGCAGGTCGTTCGGGAATTCGATGTCGGCCTTGTCGATCTCGTCGATCAGCAGCGCGACCGGCTGGTCGGCCGTGAAGGCCTGCCAGAGCACGCCCTTGATGATGTAGTTCTGGATGTCCTTCACGCGCTGGCCGCCGTCCACGTCGGCCAGTTGCGAGTCGCGCAGGCGGCTCACGGCGTCGTATTCATACAGGCCCTGTTGCGCCTTGGTGGTCGACTTGATGTGCCACTGCAGCAGCGGCATGTCGAGCGCTTGCGCCACTTCCTCGGCCAGCATGGTCTTGCCGGTGCCGGGCTCGCCCTTGACGAGCAGAGGGCGCTGGAGTGTGATGGCCGCATTGACCGCCAGCATCAGGTCCTGAGTGGCGACGTAGTTGTCTGAGCCCTTGAATTTCATGAGTGGAGCGGAGGCAGGGTGGAGAAAAGAACACACTCGAACTGCATTGCGCAGCCTCTTGTGCAGCTCGCGCGAGGTTCCCGTGGGACCCTTGCATATAATCGAATGTTGATTCGAAAAACTGTATCTCCACGAGATTGTGCGCGCAAAATGAACAAGTTGTTGACCACGATGTTTGCCCTTGCTGTCGCTTGCGTGACGCTCTCGGCACAAGCCCAGCAAGTCACTGGCAAGCCCCAGGACGGCGCCAAGAAGGTCCAGATGTGTGTGGGTTGCCACGGCATCATCGGCTACCAGGCGAGCTTCCCCGAGATCCACAAGGTCCCGATGATCGCGGGCCAGAGCGCCACGTACATCTCGGCCGCGCTCACCGCGTACAAGGGCGGTGACCGCAAGCACCCGACGATGCGCGCCATCGCCGACAGCCTCACCGAACAGGACATCGCCGACCTCTCGGCCTACTACAGCCAGCTCGGTGTGAAGGAAGGCGATGCGCCCCCTGCCGCACCGGCCAAGGCCGCGTCCGAAAACGTCCAGGCGCTCATCGCGCGCGACAAGGACAACAGCTGCACCAAGTGCCACGGCGCCAACTTCAACACGCCGAACGACGGCACCGTGCCCAAGCTGGCCGGCCAGCACGCCGACTACCTGTTCGTGGCGCTGAAGTCGTACCGCGTGAAGAACAACCCCCACCTCGGCCGTTCGAACGCCGTGATGGCCGCGCAGGTCGAACCCAAGAAGTTCACCAACGCCGAACTGAAGACCCTGGCCACCTACATCAGCACGCTGCCTGGCGAACTGAAGATCGTGCCGGAGTCGCGCCTGCATCACGCGCCTCAGTAAGCAAGACGGGCACTGAGACCCGCTGCCCCAAAGAAAAAGCCCGCGGATGCGGGCTTTTTTTCGTCCGGATTTTCCCGGGGGTCAGACGTCGAAGAAGGCCGTCTCGTCCGCGCCCTGCATGCGGATGTCGAAGCGATACGTCACCGCGCCGCCTTGCTCCACGCGCTCGGCGATCAGCGTGTGGCGGCGCTCGGCCGGCACGCTCTGCAGCACGGCGTCCTTCGCGTTGGCTTCGGCTTCGTCGCTGAAGTACACGCGCGTGAAGGCATGCAGCAGCAGGCCGCGCATCAGCACGATCACGTTGATGTGCGGTGCTTCGCCGGGCGTTTCGGCGCCGGGCTTGACGGTGTGGAACACGAAGCGGTGCTGCGCGTCGGTGCCCGTGCCGACACGGCCGAAGGCGCGAAAGCCCAGGGCGCGCGCCTCGTCGGGCGTCTGCGGGTAGCGGCCTTCGCCGTCGGGCTGGCTGATCTCGATCAGCGCGTCATGGATCGGGTTGCCGTCACCGTCGATCACGCGGCCTTCGAGGCGGATGCGCTGGCCGCTGGCGGTGTCCAGCGCCAGCACGGCGTCGAAGGGCTGGTTGAAGTTGTAGCCGTACTGCGTGGCGGTGAGGCCGTAGGCGAAGTAGGGGCCGACGGTCTGGGAGGGGGTCTGGCCGAAGTCGGCTGCCTGGGCGGTCATCAATGGCATGAGGAATCCTTTCAGCGGTTCTCGAACGGCGTTTCGTCGGCGCCGCGCAGCACCATGTCGAACTGGTAGCCCAGGGCGTAGCCTTCCTCGGTGATGTCGAGGCTGAAGTCGGCAATGAGGCGGTTGCGGTAACGCTCGGGCGTGCCGGTGACCATCGGGTCGTACTGCAGCAGCGGGTCGCCGGGGAAGTACATCTGCGTCACGAGGCGGCTGGCAAAGCTCTGGCCGAACAGCGACAGGTGGATGTGCTGCGGGCGCCAGGCGTTGGGGTGGTTGCCCCAGGGATAGGCGCCGGGCTTGATGGTGAGGAAGCGGTAGCGGCCTTCGCTGTCGGTCAGGCAGCGGCCCGCGCCCAGGAAGTTGGGGTCCAGCGGGGCGTCGTGCTGGTCGACCTTGTGCACGTAGCGGCCCGAGGCATTCGCCTGCCAGAGCTCGACCAGCGTGTTGGCGACCGGGCGGCGACGCTCGTCGAGCACCTGGCCCGTGAGGATCATGCGTTCGCCCAGCGGCTCGCCGTTGACGCGCGCGTTGCGCGTGAGGTCGTGGTCGAAGGCGCCGATGCTGTCGTGGCCGTACACGGGCTGCTGCAGCTCGCCGAGCGAGGCCTTCAGTGGAATCAGCGGCTTCTGCGGGCCGCGCTTGCCGGTCGACTTGTAGCCGGGGTAGATGTAGCTGGGATGGGCGTCCCAGTCGCGCGGGGTGAGGACGGGCTGGGCACCGGGGGTCTTGGTCATGTACGTTGTCTCCTGTCGTGGGACGAATCCGAAGCCCGCACTGTAGAAGTCGCAATCAATGATGTAAATTGAAGATTGTTCCAGTTTCAATAACCAGAAGGCATTGAAAAAGTCTCCCGCCGAGCTTCGCCAGGATTTCGTGCGCAACGTGCAGTTGAGGCACCTGCGCGCCTTTGTCGCGGTCGCGCAGGAGCGCCACCTGGCGCGCGCGGCCGAGCGGCTGGCACTGAGCCAGCCGGCGGTGTCGAAGACGCTGTCGGAGCTCGAGGCCGTGGTCGGCACCCGGCTGGTCGAACGCAGCCAGGCCGGCCGCCGCGGCGTGCAGGGCCTCACGCCGGCCGGCGAGCAGCTGCTGGCCCATGCCCTGCGCGTGCTCGAGGCGATGGACACCAGCGCGCAGGCCGTGGCGCCCGCGGCGGGCGGGCGCATCGAGCGCCTGCGCATCGGCGCCTTGCCGAGCGTGGCGCCCGCGCTGCTGCCGGTGGCGCTGGCGCGGCTGCGCGAGGGCTGGCCGGCGGTGCAGGTATTGGTGAAGAGCGCGGCCAACGCCGTGCTGCTCGACGAGCTGCGCGCCGGCGAGCTCGACCTCGTGGTCGGCCGCATGAGCGATCCGCGCCTCATGGGCGGTCTGAGCTTCGAGCTGCTGCACACCGAGCCGCTGGTGTTCGCCGTGCGCGCCGGCCATCCGCTCGCGCGCAAGCCGGCGCCCGTGCAGGCGGTGCTCGACTATCCGTTGGTCGTGTACGGCGAGGGCACGGCCCCGCGCCACAACACCGAGAGCTTTTTGTCGGCGCGCGGCCTGGCGCTGCCGCCCAATGCCTTGCAGACGCTCGACGTGGCGGTGGCGCGTGCGCTGGTGGCGGTGTCGGACGCGGTGTGGATCACGCCGCTGGGCGCCGCGCGCAGCGAGCTGGCCGACGGCCGCCTGGTGCGCCTGCCGATCGACACCACTGGCACCGAGGAGCCGGTCGGCCTGCTGCAGCGCAGCGAGGCCGAGCCGTCACCGTTGCGTGCCGCGATGGCGGGGCTGCTGCGCGAAGCCGCGAAAGCGCAGGGCGCGTTGCCGTCGCGAAAAGGAACAACCCCGCGCGCGATCAGCTGACGGTTCGTCAGTCCTTCGTGGCGCGGCGCTGCACGCAGGCCACGTAGCCATCGCCATCCGGCGGGCGCCCGGCGCGCTGGCTCTCCCACATCATCTGGCCCAGGCAATCCATCGCCTCGTGGTGCGCATGCAGCAGCGAGCCGCGGCGCGCGGCCAGCAGTTCGACGGCCTGGCGGATGCCGCGCGGCTGGTCGATGGAACATTGCTCGCTGATCGACAGGTGCATCGACAGATGCAGGAACGGGTTCTCGCGGCCGTTCGATCCGTCATACACCCGCGCCACCGCCGCGTCGGCGTCGATCAGGTCCTCGTGGTACTCGGGGTGCTCGTCGATCCAGCCGGCCGCGATGGTCTCCAGCGGCTCCATCGGCAGGCCCTGCCGGTGCTTGGCGTACACGTCGCAGAAGAAGCGGCGCACGTCTTCCTGGGAGGGATTGAACATATCTAGATAGAGGAGAGAAGAAAGGGAGAAAAAACGGGCGGCGCGGTCTGCGCGGCGGGCCTGTGGAAAGTGCGAGAGACGTGTCCGGCGTTCCGGGTGCGTGGCGTTACATCGTTACGTAACGAATCGCGAAATGAGGTCTTTGTGGGCTGTTTCGGCGTTCGGCGTGCGAAGCGGTTTTCAGAAAAATTCTCATACAAATCAATCACTTGAAGTGCGGATGGCGTGGCATTGGCACGGCGGAAAAAAAGCGGCACGCAAGTTGCCCCTGTAGATGCATCTTTTGTCACAGAGGCTGCCATGACCGCTCCACAAGCATCGACCGTTTCGACCGAAGGGCTCTCCGCCGCTGGCGCTGCGCCCGTGCTTCTCGCCCAAGCCACCGTCACGCCGTTGGGCGCGCCGGGCATCAGCGCCGGCGCCTCCGCCGCGCCTGCGGCTGTGGCGTCTTCCAGCGTGGGCACATTGTCCAATGCTACGCCCGGCGTTGCAGTGATGCGCGAGGGTGTCCGCATTCCGGTGGACGGCAATCAGACCCTGATGGCCGGCGACCGCGTGATCGTGCCGGACGGCGGCCAGGCCAACGTGCTGTTCCCCGGATCGGCCTCCAACAAGGCGCCGCTGGCCGGCGTCTTCACCAGCGGCACCGATGCAACCATCGGCTCGACCAAGCTGCCCGGTGGCCTCGAACAAGTGAACGTGGACGTCGCCTCGGGCGACCTGCAAGTGACCCCGCCGGACAGCGACGCCGACGCGGCCGCTCTGGCAGTGACCAAGAAGACCGCAGCCGGCAGCGGCATCGGCCTCGGTGAATTCGCGCTGGGCGCCCTGGGCGCCGCGGCGCTGGGTGCTGCGCTCAGCGGCGGTGGCAGCGACGGTGGCACCACCGGCTTCCCGCTGTTCGTGGGCGGCCCGGGCGGTGAGTCCGATGCGGACGCTGATTCGGATTCCGACTCGGACTCTGACTCTGACTCTGACTCTGACTCTGACTCTGACTCTGACTCTGACTCTGACTCTGACTCTGACTCTGACTCTGACTCTGACTCGGACTCGGACTCGGACTCGGACTCGGACTCGGACTCGGATTCGGATTCGGATTCGGATTCGGATTCGGACAGCGACTCGGATTCCGATTCGGACTCGGACAGCGATTCGGATTCGGACTCCGATTCCGACAGTGACTCCGACAGCGACAGCGACTCGGATAGTGACTCGGACAGCGACTCTGATTCCGACTCGGACAGTGACTCCGACTCCGACAGCGACAGCGACTCTGATTCGGACTCCGATTCGGACTCGGACAGTGACTCCGATTCGGACTCGGACAGCGACTCCGACAGCGATTCGGACGCCGACGCCGACGCAGACGCAGACGGCGACAGCCTCCTCGACCCCACTGACGGCATCCTGGGTGGCGCTGTCGGAGGCCTGGATGGCGCGCTCGGCCTCGGCGGTTCGCTCACCCCGGTGTCCGAGACGGTCGACAACCTGACCGACGTCGTCGACGACGTGCTCGCTCCGCTGCTCGGCGAAGAGTTCCAGGCCAACAACCCGAACCAGCTCGACCCGATCGACGACACCGTCGGCAGCATCACCGACCCGCTCGGCGGCGTGCTGAGCCCGGTGCTCGATCCGCTGCTCGGTGCCGGCGCCGCCGGTGCCATCACGGACGGCCTGCTCAACCAGGTCGACTACGTGACCGACGCGCTCAACAACGGGCTCGAGAACCTCGTCGGCGACAACGGCATCGTCAGCGGCCTCACCGACGCCCTCGGCCTCGGCGGCGTCACCGACGAACTGCTGGGCGACGACGGCGCGCTCGGCGGCCTGCTCGAGAACGTGCTCGGCGAAGGCAGCCTCGTGGAAGGCGTGCTGGCCGAAGACGGTCTGGTCGGTGGCCTGCTGGCACCGGACGGCCTGGTCGGCGGCCTGCTGGGTGAAGACACCGCCGTCGGCGGCCTGCTCGACACCGTGCTCGGCGACGACGGCCTGGTCGGCGGTCTGCTCGGCGACGGCGCTGTCGGCAACCTGACCGGCGGCCTGCTCGGCGCGGAAGGCCTGCTGGGCGGCTTGCTCGGCGACGAAGGTGCGGTCGGCGGCCTGCTGGGTGACGACGGCCTCGTGGGCGGCCTGCTCGGCGGCGACGGCGCACTGGCCGGCCTGGCCGGTTCGGAAGGCCTCACCGGCGAACTGCTCGGCCAGGGCGGCCTTGTCGACAACCTGCTCGGCCAGGACGGCGCGATCTCCGGCCTGCTCGCAGACAGCCCGCTGGGTGGTCTGCTCGGCGGCGACGACGGTCTGCTGGGCGGCGTGCTCGGCGGTGTCATCGGCGAAGGCGGCCCCATCGGCGGCCTGCTCGGCAACGACGGCCTGGTCGGCGGCTTGCTGAGCGACGACGGCCTGCTGGGCGGTGTGCTCGGCAGCGACGGCCCGCTGGGCGGCCTGCTGGGTGACGACGGTCTGGTCGGTGGCCTGCTCGGCGATGCCGGCCCCATCGGCGGCCTGCTCGGCGGCGACGGCGTGCTGGGCGGCGTGCTCGGCGACAACGGCCTGGTCGGCGGTCTGCTCGGCGGCACCGGCCCCATCGGTGGCCTGCTCGGTGACGACGGCCTGCTCGGCGGCCTGCTGGGCGACAACGGCCCGCTGGGTGGCCTGCTCGGCGGCGACGGCGCCGGCGGCCTGCTCGGACCGGATGGCGTGGTCGGCGGCCTGCTTGGTGAAGACGGCCCGGTGGGCGGCCTGCTCGGCAACGAAGGCCTCCTCGGCGGTCTGCTGGGTGGTGTGGTCGGCGGCATCGGCGGTGGCGGCACCCCCGGCACCGGCGCGGCACTGCTCGACCCGGCCGACGGCGTGGTCGCCGGCCTGGCGGCTGGCCTCAACAACGGCGTGCTCGGCGACCTCGGCCTGGGCGACCTGCTGGCCCCGGTCTCGCCGCTGACCGACAGCGTGACCGACACCGTCGACGGCCTGCTGGCCCCGGTGCTCGGCGAGAGCTTCACGCCGAACAACCCGAACGTGCTCGACCCGGCCGACAGCCTCGTCGATGACGTCACGGACGGCGTGGCCGACCTGGCCAGCCCGGTGGTCGACCAGCTGCTCGGCGCCGGCGCGACGAGTGGCCTGCTGAACGGGGTGGACACGCAAGTCGACTTCGTGACCGACGGCGTGGCCAACCTGATCGGTGGCGATGGCCTGCTGGGTGGTGTCCTCGGCGGTGACGGCGGCCTGTTGGGCGGCGTCCTCGGCGGCGACGGCGGTCTGCTCGGCGGCGTGTTGGGTGACGACGGCCTTCTGGGCGGTGTCCTCGGCGGCGACGGCGGCTTGCTCGGCGGCGTGTTGGGTGACGACGGCCTGCTGGGCGGCGTCCTCGGCGGCGACGGTGGCCTGCTCGGCGGCGTGTTGGGTGACGACGGCCTCCTGGGTGGCGTCCTCGGCGGCGACGGTGGTTTGCTCGGCGGCGTGTTGGGTGACGACGGCCTCCTGGGTGGCGTCCTCGGCGGCGACGGTGGTTTGCTCGGCGGCGTGTTGGGCGACGACGGCCTGCTGGGCGGCGTCCTCGGTGGCGACGGCGGTCTGCTCGGCGGTGTGCTGGGTGACGACGGCCTTCTGGGCGGTGTCCTCGGCGGCGACGGTGGATTGCTCGGCGGCGTGCTCGGCGACGACGGCCTGCTGGGTGGTGTCCTCGGTGGCGTGACCGGCGGTGACGCTGGCGGCCTGCTCGACGGCATCCTCGGCGACGACGGCCTGCTGGGTGGTGTCCTCGGTGGCGTGACCGGCGGTGACGCTGGCGGCCTGCTCGACGGCATCCTCGGCGACGACGGCCTGCTGGGTGGCGTCCTCGGTGGCGTGACCGGTGGCGACGCTGGCGGCCTGCTCGATGGCGTGCTCGGCGACGACGGCCTGCTGGGTGGTGTCCTCGGTGGTGTGACCGGCGGCGACGCGGGCGGCCTGCTCGACGGCGTGCTGGGTGACGACGGCCTGCTCGGTGGTGTCCTCGGCGGTGACGGCGGCCTCCTGGGCGGCGTCCTCGGCGGCAGCGAAGGCGGTCTGCTCGGCGGCGTCCTCGGTGACGACGGTCTGGTCGGCAGCCTGCTCGGTGCGGACGGTCTCGTGGGCGGCCTGCTCGGCGGCCTCACGGGTGGTGCCGAACCGGTGGCCGGCATCCTGGAACCGGTGACGAGCCTGCTCGACGGCTCGGCCGGCTCGGTGGTCTCGACGGTGGTCGACACCGTGACGACCGCGGTCGAACCGGTGACCGACATCCTGGCCGGCACGCCGGCGGCTCCGGTGGGCACGGTGGTGACCGGTCTGCTGGACACCGTCGAACACACGGTGGCCCCGGTGCTCGACAACGTGCTCGCCCCGATCTCCAGCCTGGTCGACCAGAGCCCGACCGGCGGTGTCCTGGCCCCCGTGACCAACATCCTGCACGGCCTGCTGGGCTGATCCAAGGGATACGAAGAAGGAGGAAGGGAAACCTCGATAGCAAGCAGACAGGGACAGGCCGCCAGCGGCCTGTCCCGCGAAAGGACCGTCATGAACAAGAATTTCCGGATACTGGCCCTCGTGGCAATGAGCGCAAGCCTCGTTGGGTGCGTTGTGCCCCCCAAAGGTGGTCGCGACGACGCGACCTACTACTACTCCAACAAGAGCGTGCGCGAAGTGCCCAAGCCGGAGCCGGCGCCCCCGCCGCCGCCGCAGAACACACCGGCCAAGATCGTCTACTTCGACTTCGACAAATACGACGTCAGGGCGGGCGACCGCAGCATCGTCGAGGCGCACGCGGGCTACATGCGCAACCGGCCGGCGAGCCGCGTGGTCATCGAAGGCAACACCGACCTGCGCGGCGGCCGCGAGTACAACCTTGCGCTCGGCCAGCGCCGTGCTGAGGCCGTGCAACGCATGCTCACGCAGATGGGTGTGCCGGGCGAACGCATCGAAGCCGTCAGCTGGGGCATTGAAAAGCCCGCATCGCTTGCCACCACCGAGGAGGGCCATCAGCTCAATCGCCGCGCCGAATTCAGCTACCGCTGAACCGGGTCCACGCGATGATTCCGAGGGCAGTGCCCGGTTCGCGATCACGTCGTCCAAGCGAGAGCAGATGACGGACGCGACCGGTCGCCGCTCGCATTCGACCGGAGCCGAATGATGTCCTTCTCAGACCAGCTCCACGCCTGCCACGAGCGCCTGGTGTCCGTGTGCGCGGCACTGCCCGCACCGTACCCGGCCTTCACGCTCTTCTTCTCGGTGAGCGACGGCGCCCAGCGTGCACACGTGGTGCATGCACGGGCCGACGATTTCGAAACCGCCTGGCGCGAAGGCGCCGACCTCGTCGAGCGATGGGTGCGCGAGCGCGGCATCGTCTCACCCTGGTTGCGCATCGACTGGGTCGAAGGCGCCAGTCCCATGGACTGGACGCAGTTCAAGACCCAGCTCACCGCGGTCAAGCGCAACTACTTCCGGCTTGGCCTGGCCTTCGACCAGGACTTCGGCTTCGCCTTCACCGAGCAGGAGCTCAACGCCAACGCCATGCTGTGCGGCGATTCGACCATCGCGCATTCGGTGGTGAACCTGCGCAACTTCGACGTCTATGCGCAGGCCCGCTTCGAGCGCACGCTGCCGCTGGAAGAATCGTCGGAGCGCACGGTGTACCTGCTGGCCACGGTCGGCGTGTTCTGCCAGCCCGACGGCGTGGTGCACAAGCTCGTGGGCACGGGGCTCGACGCGGGCCGGCGCCAACTGCCGGCGCTCAACCCGCAGTCGGTGCTCGAGCTGGTGCGCAGCGGCTCGTCGTACCTGGCGCGCCAGATGCAGAGCGACGGCCTGTTCGTGTACGGCTACTTTCCGTGCTTCGACCGCCGCATCCCGACCTACGACGCGATGCGCCACGCGGGCACCGTGCACGCCATGCTCGAGGCCTGGGAGCTCACGCGCGACGACACGCTGCGCGCGGCCATCGACCGCGCCATCGACCACCTCACCGACGCGCTGATCCGCGACTACACGCTGCCCGACGGCCGCGAAGTGGCGTACCTCGTCGACACCGGCGGCGAGATCCGCCTGGGAGGCAACGCGGCCTGCGTGCGCATGCTCGTGCGCTACTGCGAGCTGATGGAAACGCGCCACTGGCTGCCGCTGCTCGAGAAGCTCGCGCTGGGCATCGTGGCGCTGCAAGACCCGGCCAGCGGGCGCTTCGACCACGTGCTGCACGCGGCCGACCTGACGCTCAAGCAGGCCTCGCGCGTCATCTTCTACGACGGCGAGGCGGCCTTCGGGCTCATGCGCCTGTACGGCCTCACGCGCGATCCGCGCTGGCTGGCCTCGGTCGAGAAAGCCTTCGACCATTTCATTGCGAGCCAGCACTGGCAGTCGCACGACCACTGGCTCAGCGGCTGCGTGAACGAGCTCACGCAGTGGAGCCCGCAGGAGCGCTACTTCCGCTTCGGGCTGCAGAACGTGGCGGGCTACCTGGACTTCGTGCTCGACCGCAAGACCACCTTTCCCACGCTGCTCAGCCTCATGCTGGCTGCGCAGCAGATGCTGCAGCGGCTGGAGAGCATGCCTGCGATGCGGCACCTGCTCGACGAGCTGGACACCGAGAAGTTCTACCGCGCGCTCGACTACCGCGCGCACTACCTGCTCAACGGCTTCTTCTGGCCCGAGATGGCGATGTACTTCCGCCGGCCGTCCACGGTCGTCGGCGCCTTCTTCGTGCGGCACCACTCGTTCCGCGTGCGCATCGACGACGTCGAGCAGTACGTGACGGGCTTCGCGGCCTACCACCGCTATCTGCTGGACCGGCGCAGCCAGCCGGGCGGCCCCGGCCCCGGAAGCGGTGGTGGGGGCGGTGGCGGCGTGCGCGACGACGGCGCCGTCTGGACCGCGAGCGAGATGGCGCGCGTCACCGGCGGCGAATGGGTCGTCAAGCCCGAAGACGGCTGGCGCGCCACCGGCGTGACCCAGCGCACCTTCATGCGCAAGGGCCGCGTCGTGTTCGAACACCAGGCCCGGCCCTCGAAGACGCCGCTGGCCGCCGTCACGCTCAAGGGCGTGCTGCAGCCGGCCGCGGCCGTGCTGTGCACCGACCCCAAGCCGCACCTGGACAAGCGCGTGCCCGTGCTGAAGGTGGCCAACGTGCTGCAGGCCGTGCTCGAGCTGGGCGACCACGCGCGCACCGAGTTCACCGGCCGCGTGTGCGGCGTGCTCGGCAGCGGCGCGGGCAGCAGCACCGTGGCCGCCATGCTGGCCGGTGCGCTCACCGTGTGGGGCGAGGTGGCGCAGCCCGAAGGCAGCATCAGCCTGCCGTCGGGCATTGCGTGGAACCTCACCTGCATGCCGCGCCATGCCGCCTACTGGGTGCTCGAGATGGGCACCTCGCACATGCCCGCATCGGCGCAGCTCATGCGGCCGTCGCTCATCGTGGTGACGGGCATCTCGGCCGCGTCGCAGAAGCATCGCGGCCCCTCGGAAGCCGCCGCGCGGCTCGACTGCCGCATGTTCCAGGCCATGGCCGCGGGCGACCGCGTGGTGCTCAACCGCGACATGCCCGAGTTCGCCACCTTCGCCGAGGCGGCCATGGCGCACCAACTGCAGATCGTGACCTACGGCGAGCACAAGGACGCCGACGTGCGCCTGCTCGCCTTCGACCACGGCGAGGTGCAGGCCGAGGTGGCGGGCGAGCCCTTTCAGCTGCGCCTGAATGCGCCGGGCCGCCACATGGGCGCGAGCGCCGTGGCCGCGCTGGCCGCACTGCAGGCGCTGCGCTTGCCGCTGGCCGCCGCGGTCGAACCCTTTGCGCACTTCGAGCCGCCGGGCGGACGCGGTGCGCTGCACACCATTCACATCGGCGGCGGGAGCTTCAAGCTGATCGATGAAACCTACGACGCCAACCCGAGTTCGATGCGGGCGGCGCTTGAGTTGCTGTCACAAGCCCCCTGCGAGCCTGCGCGCCGGGTGGCCATTCTGGGCGACATGCAGGAGCTGGGGCCCGCGGCGCAACGCCATCACCTCGACTTGGAGGCCGAGTTGCTGGCGTCGCAACCTGACCGCGTGCTCCTGTGCGGACCCTTGATGCGGGCGCTTCACACGCGCATCCGCACCAAGGTCCGCTCCCATTGGTTTGTCGATGTGTCCGACCTCTCCACCGCACTTGGCGGGCTGCTGCAACCAGGCGACTGGGTGCTGGCCAAAAGCTCCGCCGGTGTCGGTCTTTCCCGGCTCGCCCGGGTCCTGAAAGCACTGCCATGAGATGGAACGCGTTGGTCCACATTCCCTATGACTCCGAACCCGAGGTGCCGCCGCGGCGCTGGTGGCTGGGCTGGCTCCAGCTGCTGTGCGCCTGGGTGCTGCTGATGCTGCTGTGCGCCAACATCGCACTGGCGTTTGCCGACAACCTGCCGTCTACATCCAGCCGCAGCGCTACCCATTCGTCTACCCAGAAAACAATGAATTGCACGCTCAGGGAAAACACCGCGCCGCAAGGAACGCACGGCGCGCAAGCGACCGGTCCGGCGCAGGTTCGCGCACACCGATGCTGAGAGGCGTCAGAGGCGAATTTCTGCCTTGTAACGATCGGGTAACAGTTGATAATGGGGTCGGCGTCGTTGCCCGACGGATCGGTCTTTTCCCATGATCAAGTTCCTCTTGCCCAGCCAGCTGGTTGCCGACAGGCCGGACGTTCCCGGCGCCAGTCCGTATGCCGGTGCGCTGAACGATGCGTTTCGCGCGGCCTACCCCCTCGTCAAGAGCGCGGCGTGGCTGTCGCTGCCCATCAGCCTGTTCGGGCTGCTGCCTTCCATCTTCCTGCTCCAGGTGTATGACCGCGTGCTCTCGCGCAGCGGCGTCTCCACGCTCGCTGCGCTGGTGTGCGGCATCCTGTTTTTCCTGTGCATCGAGTTCTGGCTGCGCACGCGGCGTTCGCGCCTGCTGCGCAACGCGGGCGCCACCGTCGACCACGGCGTGTCGGGCGCGCTGCTGCACTCCATGCTCGGGCGCCCGCTGCGCGCGCTCGAGGCGCGGCCGGCGTCGTCCTGGCAGCTGTTCTTTCGCGATGTGGGCTCGGTGCGCGGCACCGTCACCGGCGGGCTCGCGCAGTCGATCTTCGATTTGCCGATGGCGATCTTTGCGCTGATCGTGATCGGCATCGTCGCGCTGCCGGTGCTGCCTGTGGTGGTGGCCTTCTTGGCCATCATGTCGTTCTTGGCCTGGTGGTGGGCCGACGAAGTGCGCGCCGGCCGCGTCGAAGAAGTGCTGCGCGGGCGCGGCCTGGACCGTATCACCTCCGAGATCTGCCATGCGCGCGAGACGCTCAAGGCGCAGTCGAACGACGGCCCGACCATCGAGGTCTGGCAGCAGACCTACAACGCCTGGCTCAGTGAGAGCTTCGGCAAGAACGGCCAGATCGAAACCGCGCGCGACGGCACCACCGTGCTGCTCACCGTGTTCTCGGTGATCGTCGTCACCGTCGGCGCCATCGCCGTCATGCAGCAGTGGATGACGGTGGGCGGCCTCGTCGCCTCCAACATGCTCGCGCTGAAGGCGCTGCAGCCGGTGGCCGGACTCGTATCGAACTGGCGCGCACTGGCCACCGCCAAGGAAGCCGCCAAGCGCCTGGAAACCGTGCTCGGCGAGCCGGTCGAGAAGGCGCCCACCGGCATGGCGCTGCCGCAGCCGCTGGGCCGCGTCACGCTGAAGGACGTGAGCTTCAGCTTCACCGAAGACGCGCCGCAGCCCGTGCTCGAAAACGTCGACCTCGACATCGGCCCTGGCGGCCTGCATGTGATCGTCGGGCGCAACGGCGCGGGCAAGTCGACGCTCGTGAAGCTGCTGTCTGGCCTGTACACGCCCACGCACGGCGTGGTGAGCATCGGCGAGTACGACCTCTCGCAGTTCGGCCGCGAAGAGCTGTCGCGCTGGATCAGCTACCTCTCGCAAGAGGTCTACTGGTTCGGCGGCCCGCTGGTCGACACCATGCGCCGCGGCGCGCCGGGCCAGAGCGACGAGCAGATCGTCGCGGCCTGCAAGCTCTCGGGTGCGCACGACTTCATCTCGCGCCTGCCCGACGGCTACCGCACCGTGGTGGGCGAGGGCGGTACCGGCTTCTCGGTGGGCGAGCGGCGCAAGCTCGCGCTCGCCATGAGCTTCCTGCGCAAGCCCTCGGTGTTGGTGCTCGACGAGCCCAGCAACGACCTCGACTTTCAGAGCGAGCGCAACCTGCTCGCGACCATGCTCGCGGTCGCCAAGGTGCGCACCGTGGTTGTGGTCACGCACTCGCTGCGCATCGTGTCGGCGGCCACCACCGTCTATCACGTCACCGGCCAGGGCAACGTGGAAATCGGCTCGGCCGCCGTCATGGTGCCCAAGCTCTTTGGCGTGAAGAAGCCGCTGGTGGCGCTGGGCGACAGCGAGGACGGCAGCAGCAATGCCGGCGTCCCCACCGCGTCGCGCTCGATGGCGTGAGCGACTTGCGTGCTTGATCGATCGACCGACTGACAGACAGAGACAGGGGTACGGGATTTTGAAACCAGACTTGCCGCAGGTGCTTCAGGGCGAGAGCGAGAAACAGGCGGCGCAGACCACGCCGCAAGGCCGGCGGCGCCAGTGGATCATCGGCGGCGCGGTCGCGGTGCTGGCGGCGGTGGGGCTCGGCTTTCCGATGGAAACCGTGGTCGTCGCGCCGGGCCGCGTGATCCCCTCCGACCGCGTCAAGTCGATCCAGCACTTGGAAGGCGGCATCGTCAGCAACGTGCTCGTGAAAGACGGCGACAAGGTCAAGCAGGGCCAATCGCTCGTCGAGATCGACCTGGGCGGCAGCGGCCTGAACTTCGAAGAGCTCACCGCGCGTTATGCCGCCACGCAGGCCACCCGCGTGCGCCTCATCGCCGAGAGCCGCGGCCAGCCGCTCAAGCGCGATTCGTTCGATGCAGAGATCGACGAAGCCGTGCTCGAAGGCGAGGTCGGTGCCTACCAGGCGCGCGCGCTCGAACAGCGCGGCGTCATGGCCGGCGCCGTGTCCGCCCTGGAACAGGCGCGCAGCAAGCAGCTCGAGCAGCAGGCCAAGGCCAAGGGCCTGGCCGACCGGCTCGCGCTGATGCAGAAAGAGCAAGAAATTTCCGAACAGCTGCTCAGCGAAAAACTCGTCGGCCAGGTCGAGGTGCTCGAGAAGCGCCGCCAGGCCGAAGGCGTGCGCAGCGAACTTGCCGTCGCGCGCCAGGGCATCATCTCGGCGCAGGCCGCCATCACCGAAGCGCAGGCCAAGATGGCCGAGGCCGAAGGCCGCTACCGCCGCCGCGCATCGGACGAACTCGCCACCGTCGAACGCCAGTTCGCCAGCCTGAGCGAAGACCTCGCGCGCGCCCGCACCCAGCGCTCGCGCACCGTCGTCAAGGCGCCGGCCGACGGCATCGTGAAGGGCCTGCGCAGCTCCAGCGCCGGTTGGGTCGTGAAGCCCGGCGAAGCCATCCTGGAAGTGGTGCCCGACGAGGACGAGATCATGGTCGAGGCGCGCCTCAACCCGAACGACCGCGGCTTTGTCGAAGTGGACCAGCTGGCGCGCGTGAAGATCACCGCCTACGACTACCTGCGCTACGGCGCCGTCGACGGCAAGGTCAAGCTCGTGGCGGCCGACGCCGACCGCGACGCCGCCATTGCCAACGGCACGCCGTACTACCGGCTGCTCATCAGCATGTCGCAGTCGCACGTGGGGCGGCCAGAAAACCGCGTCACCGCCGGTATGGAGGCCGAAGTCGATCTGCGCGTGGGAACCGATCCGTTCATCTGGTACATCCTGCGGCCTGTGCTCAAACTGCGGCGCGAAGCCTTCCGCGAACCATGAGCAAGCCCGTGTTGCCGGGCCGGCGCGCGCGCATCGCCTCGGGTGTGCTCTGCGCGACCTTGTGCGTCAGCATGGCGCTGCCGCCCACCGCCTACGCCCAAGCCTCCGAGCCGGACGGACCGCCCGCCTCGCTCGCGCTGTCGCGCCGCCTGTCGCCACCGTCCCTCGGCGCTGCGAGCTACGCACAGCGCGTGAAGCAGGCGCTCATTGCGCTGTCGCAGGAATACCCCGAAGTGCTGACTGCGCAGGCCGCGGCCAACACCAGCAGCTTCGGCGTCGACGCGGCCCGCATGGCGCGCTACCCGCGCTTCAAGGTCGGCACCTCGTCGGGCACCTACAGCAGCGGCGCCAAGGATGCGAAGAGCGAGAACTACACCGTGCTCACCGCCGAAGCGCGCGTGAGCCTCATCGATGGCGGTGCCATGAGCGCCGCACAGCGCGCCGCCGAACTCGGCAACCAGGCCGACGACGAAGCCGTGGTCACCACCTCGCAGAAAGTGGTGCTCGATGCACTCACTGCCTACCTGCAGGTGCAGCGCTTCGACCTGAAAAAGCAGATCGCGCACCGCGCCACCGAAGTCGTGGCCGACCTGTCGAAGGCCGAAGCACGCCGCGTGGCGCTCGGCGTGAGCGGCGACAACGACCTCAACATGGCCGCCTCGCGCCGTGCTCTCGTCGCCGCGCGCGAGTCCGACTTCGAGGCCCAGCGCGACGAGGCCCTGGCCAAGTTTCGCAACTACTTCAAGTTTTCACCCGCCCCCGAATCGCTGCCCGTGCTAGCTGCGCCGTCGCATTGGCGCATCGGTTCGCAGGAAGAAGCGCTGCGCCGCGCCGAAGCGCGCAGCACCGAACTGGCCGAAGCCCAAGGCCGCGTGGCGCGTGCGCGTGCGCTGGTCGACCAGACGGAAGCCGGCCTGTACCCCACGCTCGACGCCGTCGTCGTGAAGAGCAAAGACCCGCGCGGCGTGTCGCCGCAAGACCCGACACGCGCCGCGTTTGAATTGAACTGGAACTTCGGCAACGGCTTCGACCGCCAGCTCAAACTCAAGGGCGCGCTGGCCGAAGTTGCGAACCAGGAAGCCAAGATGGAGGGCGTGAAGCTCAACCTGATGGAGCTCACTGCGTCGTCGTGGTCCCGCACCGTGGCCGGCCGCGAACGCGAGCGCCAGTTGATGGAAGCCGTCAGCACCTCGGGCCAGGCCTTCCGCGGCCGCCGCCGCCTCATGGAGTTCGGCCGCGAGACCCTGCCCCAGGTGCTCGATGCGCAGCTCGACTACTACACCCTGTTGTTCGACTACATCGACGGCGTGTTCGACCTGCGCATTTCGGAGCTGCGCCTGGCGCGCACCACCGGCGAACTGCGCATCGACCCCATCGGCGTCAACAACTGGATCGACCGCATCTTCGGCCCCCCCAGCCGCAACGTCTTGACCGAAGACGGCCTGCTGGGCGCGCTGTGCATCTCGAGCAACACGGCCTGCGCGAGCGAACCGCTGGTTGACCGCGCGCCGGGCGCGGCGATGGCGAACCCGCCGCTGCGCAGGTCGACGCGCCTCGGAATCAACTGACCCACGAGGCAAGCGAGAGCGAAGCCCTTTCGTGAAACACCGAGGAACCGGCTTCGCCGGGCCTCAGGTGTTGCCTCTGTTGGGGAAAGAAGAAGCGGACACGAAGTGCCGCGCAGCTCGAGGGCGAGCCAATCAGGTCTCTTCGGGAATGCCGGGTTCGCCGTCGAGGATCTGGTACTTGCGCATCTTTTCCCACAGCACCTTGCGGCTGATGCCGAGATGCTGCGCCGTGTCCTGGCGCTTCCAGTCGTTGATCTCGAGCGCCGCGATGATGCGGTTGCGCTCGCCGCTGTTCCAGCCCTTGCGATCACCGTTTGCATCGAGTGCCACACCGTTGCCGTTGCGGTCGGTGGCCAGCGCAGCCGGCGCCGGCGTGCCACGCGTGAGCGCGATCGCACGCTGGATCAGGTTCTGGTCCCAGGCGTGCAACTGCCGCGCGATCACGCCCACGCGCTCCGCGAGGTTACGCAGCTGCCGCACGTTGCCGGGGAAGTAGGTTTCGGCCACCGCATCGCTGAGCCAGTGCGGCGTCTCGCCCAAGGCTTCGAGCTCGTCGCCCAACACGTTCGTCAGCAGCGCCTTGAAGATCGCGATCTTGTCGATCTCGCCGCGCTCTTCGAGGCTCGGCACATGCAGCTCGATGACCGCGAGCCGGTAGAACAGATCGGCACGAAACTCACCGCTCGCCACCATCTCGCGCAGGTTGCGGTTCGTCGCCGCCACGAGGCGGAAGTCGACGCGAATCGGCGACGTCGCCCCCAGCCGCGTGACCGCACTGTCTTCGAGCACGCGCAGCAACTTCACCTGCTGATAGCGCGGTAAGTCACCGATCTCGTCGAGGAACAACGTACCGCCCGTCGCCTGCTCGAAGTACCCGCGGTGCGCATGCACGGCGCCGGTGAACGAACCTTTTGTGTGGCCGAAGAACAGCGACTCGAACAGCCCATCGGGAATCGCGCCGCAGTTCACTGCCACGAACGCGCCCTTGCCGTACTGCTGGTGGCCGATGTGAAGCTGCTGCGCGATACGTTCCTTGCCGACCCCGGTCTCGCCGCGCACCAGCACCGGATGGTTGCAGTCGGCAAAGGCGCCCACTTCGGCGAGCAGCCCCTTCATCGCATCGGAATGCGCCACCAGCATGTCGGGCGCCTGCGGCGCGACATCGCGCGCACGCAGCTGGCGCACCAGCTTGGCCACCATCGTGCGCAGCTCGGCGCAGGTGAAGTCGTAGGGCAGAACGTGCAGGTACTCGGGCGGATACGTGCGCGCATCGCGCTCGCGCGATGCGGCAGCGACCCAGATCACGGGCATGCCTTGCAGCAACTCGGTCGCGTGCGGCAAGCCGCCACCGTCGATGACAGTGACGCTGATGATCGCGACGGATGGGCGCAACGCGACACCACGGTCCTGCGAAGGCGGCGGCAGGCCATCGGCCCGGATGACTTCCACGTCGAAGCTCGCCATGCACCGCGCAATGCGGTCGAGGATGTCGGCTTTGCCTTCCCAGACAAAGAGGTCGAGTTCGTCGAAGTTGGAGGGGGAACTCATGCTAGTAGGGGGCGCGAAACAGTGAAGGAGCGAGCTCGCGATGAAAGATCGTCACGACAGGCCCAATACGTCAATAGACTAAAACGGCACCTCGATTGCATGAAAGTCGGCCGGAGACTTCCGTCTTTGACAAATCGATGCCCAGCAAATCCAGGATCTTGTTAAGTACGGGGTCCAGAAGTGGCCCCAGTGCGGTTTTGATAATGCCTTTTAAACCGTCGAGAAGATTGTCGATAAGGTCGAGTGCCCCATTCAGCAGAAGGCCAAGAATCCCACCGCCGCTGCTTGCATACGGATCGATTTGAATTCCGTCAAGAGTGTCACCTAGTCCACCGACAAGGGATTGCGAACTGATGGCCTTGTACGAAGGATCAACCGTTCCATCGAATGGGGGTGCGTCGATCTCGGGAAGATTTTCTGGTGCAGGAGCGATGTAAACGAGCGGGTTGCTCGTGCTAGTCCCCCCGATTGCCGAATTGATCTTCAGACCGAATCCGGAGATGACGTGCTTCACTCCGTTGGTTTGTCCGGCGACAAAATTCCCGCTTGCATTTCTCCATTTTGGTTGCGAACAGAGGAGTGGTCCGAGGAGGATGGGGATCAAGCAGAGATCGTAACGAGCTTCTTGGAAGCCGATCTCGATGATGGGAACCGGTTCAGCAGTAATGACGGGAGCGGAAGAAGAAAAGACGGTGTCGGACACTTTCCCAAGGTTGATCCGTGCAATATTTGTGCTTGCTTGCACGCTGAGCGTCTTACTGGTGTCTGTGGCGCAGGTATGGCTCGACACGAATGCCTCACCATTGCCGGAACTGATGCTGATATCAATCGGAGAGGAAAGCGCACTCGTGTAGATCACCTTGGAAATGGGGCAGAAGTCGCCGGCGCAGACGATGCCACCAACCAGGGAGGTCACGATATTTCCGAGATTGAGACTGACCACCGAATCCAGAAATCCGATGAGCGGAGAGACCGCAGCCGTCGCAGTTGAGCCGAGCTGACTGATGGCATTGCCCAAGTTGCTCAGATTCACAGATATCAAGGTTCGAATCTGAGAGGTCCGCACATAAATTCGGTGAGGATCATCGATGCCGGTACCGGACCCCGTACCAGGGGTGATGAGATTCGGATTTCCTACTGCAGAGACCTGCGGTGGCTCGACAATCTTGATTTTCACACTGGCAGTGATCCCCGCCAGAGAGGGGACATTCAGAGTGACTGCGGCAGCGTTCTGACCACTTGCCAACTGGACAATGCCGCTGACTAACTGGAAGAGTTGTAGATCGGTCTTTAGGCCGCCGGCATCTGTTCCGGTCGCGATATTGAGCAGGTCTGCGACCTTGAGCAGAGGGTGGGCACCGGGAATTTGTGCTTGTGCTTGGAGTTTTTCCAGCGCCGTGATTACGAAGTCCGCAGTTTGCCCACTTCTCTCGAGTGCGACGATCATCGCTCCCAACAGGGTTCCAACGTCGGCTTGTGTGTTGAGGACTTCGTCGTACCCGCCGGCAGTGATGCTCAGGGCAATCTTGAGTTGATCCAAAAAGTCCAGCAACCTGATATCGGTGTTGACAAGGCCGTTCCATCCAACGGCTGAGATATTTAGGCTGCCGCCCAAGAGGCCGCCGAAGATCGCGTTGAGCAGCACAGATTTCTCGTCATCAACGGCAACGAGCGTGTTCCGGATGGTGAGCGAGGCCAGTGGTTGGCTCTGGACGGCAAGCGCCTCCACGGTGATGAGGCGTTCGGAATTTCCGGGAAGCATCGGGAGCAAAAGCGCCGGTGTTCGAGTCAACGTGACGAGGACGGCATTGAGCTTCTGTCCAACGTCGGGGCTGCCGAAATGCCGAGGTCCTGGGCGACCGGTGCTCCAGTTTCCACACGTCACTTCGGATACCAATACTGCTGAAAGCCGTGTCGGGATGTTCTGATTTCCGTTGATGGCTGCGGCATTCTGAGCGGCGCCGCAGTCGTTTGGTTTCAGTGCTTCAGCGCCGGCGATGGCGGCGAGGTCTGCTGTTTTTTGAAGCTCACGCTTCATGAAAAACAGATAGCCGAGTTCAACGCCCACGAGAATGATGACGAACAGGCTGAGGGCGATGGCCGCGTTGATGACCACCGACCCAGTTTGCCGTCGGGCTGCGCCTTGATTGAATGGCTGCATTGCTGTACCCCTAAGAAGAGGACCTATCTGGTTGCTCTGGCTTTGCCGAAGAGGCGATCAGGCATCCAGCTTCCGGTAAGTGGGAGCGGCGGCACGAGCGGATTGGCGCGATAGGGATAAGAAATCTTCACTTCGACCTCTCCGGGTGGAAGATCGACGACAGGCGGGGTGTCGACCATCGCTGTTCGAAGCCATGTCTCTTTGGACGCCGGTGTGCTGCCTGCAGCGACGGGAGTGATCATGGAAAGGGCCAAAGACCGATAGATGGCTGTTCTGATATTCGCCTGCAAATCGGCAGAGGTTATGTTCTTGCCAACCAATTGCGCCGCTCTTGCCCCATCCTCCGCCGCACGAGAGACCACCTGCTGGACGTAGAGCACGCCGCAGAACGTCACGAGGCCATAGATGCTAAAAAACAGGACGCTGAAGACGAGCGCAAACTCGATCGCAGCGACGCCTCGCTGCATATGGATGGGCATTTGCTTCGATTTCTGCAGGACGAATTTCATAGCGGCCTTCCGTCGAGCAACATGCTGGCTTTGCCTGCGATCTGACTGGGCATTGCAAAGCTGGGGAATGCGGGAAACAAAGTGTCGATACCGGTGACTGACACAGTCACGACCATCTGGCAGCGGTTGCTCCAGGTGGGACCACAAGCAGGCAATGCTGGTGGGCAATCGTCTCCTCCAGCGACGCAGATGGTTGCAGCTACAGCTCGATTCGCTTTCAACGCTGGAGGCAACCAGTTGCTGCGCTGCGTCGCAACGGTGCTGGCTTCCGTCTTCCGGTTGTCGAGATTGGTTTGATATCGCAACCCGGCCCGAGCGCCATCTTCTGCAGCGTTTTGCAAGCTCATTCGCATCGTCAGAAGGAGGCCATAGCAGAACACGGCGTAGAGCATCGCGAAGACGATCAGAAACACGAACGCGAACTCGATCGCGTACACGCCGTTCTGGGCATGTCGGGACTGAGTGAGTTTGCGTTTTTTCATCGTGATGCTCTGCGTGGCGAGAGAACGGGTGGGGTCTATTGAGCCTTTGAGGTCGCGCCGCTCGCGCCACCCGCGCCACTCGTCACTGTCGAGCCGAGGCGCTCGGGGATCGGGTGCTCGAAGCTCTTGATGTAGCGGTCATAGCTGCGGCTGGCGACATTGCCTGCGATGGTGCGAGGTGTGGGGGATGCAATTTCCCCGCCGCGCTGCCATGCAAGCAGGCTTTGTGTCGCCTCACCGATCTGCATGGATGACGGATCGAATTCTTCTGGCTCGGCCACCTGAGGCTGTGGCGAGGGCTGATCTTGTGTGGACTGCATGCCAACAGGTGAAGCGCTAGAAGCCTTCGGCGCGTTCGAGGTAGCGGCTGTCGTCGCCTTCGAGTCCGCCGCGCTTCCTTGTGCAAAGGCAGACATGCTCACGAAGAAGAGAGCTGCGGCGGTCATCGCCCTGATGGAACGGGAGGCGTCGCGGTCAGCAGATGGGAAGTTCATGGCGTACCTCGTGAGGTCGAGTTCAGTGAAAGAGGCGTCTCGGTGGTTGTGGTGGCTGCCGTATTCAAGCGGCTAGCGCCTTCATGAGGGGTGTTCGCGCCGGACCAGCGCGCTCGTTTGAGAGCCAAGGGTGCGGCTGCGGTTTCAGTGCGGGCAGCTGCCGATATTGCGACTGGCATTGAGGCTGAACCAAGGAGAGCCGCAGGCTCGACAGATCCACCCGGTGTGCGGATCTGCAGCGCCGCTTCGCGCACGGCACGCCGCGTTGCTTCAGACATGCGGTTCGCATCCATTAGGGCGCGTGCCTGATCTTGCTGGTTGGTCGCTTCGAAATAGAGCGCAAGGTTGGCCTGCGCCTGCGTGCTGTCGGGGCGCAATTGCAGGGCTTGCATGAGTGGAAGGCGTGCGTCTTCGAGCTGGCCGGCGCGCAGGTTCGCATAGCCCAGGTCGCTCAACAGAAGCGCATCGGTCGGGGTGCGACGTTGCGCTTGCGTGAGCAACTGGACTGCCTCTGCATAGTTTCCGCGCGAGCCCGCGAGAAGTCCCAGGCCGCGGTAGCCGGCGCTTTCCAGTGACGTTCCAAGCAAGCGCTTGTAGGCGGTTTCCGCAGGGATGGCCTGACCTGTTTGGCGCAGGGCATCAGCGCGCACACGTGTGGATTCTGGCGATATCCCCCAGCGTTGCTCGAGCGCGTCGATGTGTGCGAGCGATGCAAACCACAGGTCTTCCTTCTGCATCTGATCGACGAGCTTCAGGTACGTGGCTTGCGTATCGACGGTCGCGCCGGCCTTGGTGTCGGAAGCGACTTCGGCCGCAGCGCGTTGTTGAGCGTCCGTGCTGGCGGCATATTGGTCCTTCAGCCCCGCGCAACCTGAGGAGGCAAGAGCCATGACGGCTATCGCAACAGAGAGCGGCAGCGTGTGGCGCAGACGTCGCGGGGAGACGGGGCGGTCGAGATTTTTCATTTGGCAGCGTCTCCCAATGAACGATAGATCGCGAGGAAGGCCGGCCCCCCCGTGACGATCATCAGCGCCGGCAAAAGCGTGGTCACCATGACCGCGGTCATCTTGACCGTGATCTTCCCAATGCGCTCTTTCATCTCCGAGCGCCGGTGTTCGCGGAGCCGATCGCTGAAGATTCGCAGGGGTTCCTGCACGGCACCGCCGTGCTTGTCCACCTGCACCAGCAGGGATACGAGTCCGCGAAGGTTCTCGTTCTTGTGCAGGGTCGCAAGACGATGCAGAGAGTGTTCACGGCTGCGGCCCCGGCTGTATTGGTTATTGGCCAGGTTCAGCTCATAGCCGAGGACGCGCAGCACATGCGAGAAATCGCTGGCCATGATTTGAAGGCTCTGGTCGAGGCTCAGGCCGACACCTTGGAGGAGTCGAAGCAGGTCAATGAACAGGGGCAATTCCTGGTTCACGCGCTCGCGCCGCATGGCCGCAAAACGCCCGAGCACCCATTTGGGTGTCATGAAGCCGAGGACGAAGGCCACAGCGAGACCAATGATGACCGTGCGCTGTGTATGCCCTACGCTCCAGAGCACGTGCACGAGGACGGGAAAGACGAATGCGAGCACAACCCGTGTCACCAGAAAGATCAACTGGGCTCGTTTGGAAGAAAGGCCGCATTGATCGATGAGATTCCGGTCTTCGTCAGCCACGAGTGCCCGGCCGAAGCGCGAGTCGAGCCAGTGAAACGGGAGGTCGATCTCAGGCTTGGGCGCACTGAACAACTCGTCTGTCTCGGCGGAAGTTATTGAAGGGCCAGGCGTCTTTCCTGCTTGGTCGATCGCTCTCCCGATGACGTGCCCGCTGCGTGCGCGTCGAAGCTCGGCCGCAATCAGCGCGCCAGCTCCCGCCATCAGCCCCAAGGCCAGCAATGCAAGACTCAAGATCGCTAGCTGGTCGAATGTGAATGTCATGACAGCCTCGCCAAACGGTACAGCAACGCTGCTCCAAACAATTGGAAGCCTGCTGCGAGGAGGATCGTGTTGCGGCCCGTGTCGTCGTTCCACATGTCCATGAAATAGCTGGGATTGGTCAGAATGAAGAAGGTCGCCACGCCCACCGGGAGCAGGCCGAGAATCCAGGCGGAAAGCCGGGTTTCCGACGACATGGCGGAGAGCTCGTCCTCCGCTTGTTCACGGTCTCGCATGAAGTTCGCCACGCGCTCGAGCAGAAGGTCGGAGCGGCCTCCGTAGCGCACACCCAAGCCGAGGATGGACGCCAGCAGGTACATCTCCTCGATGCGGACGTTGCTCGCCGTCTGATGCAGGGCGCGGTCGAGGTCCATGCCCGCCCGTACCAGTGACGCAGAGCGTTCCAGATGACCTCGCAGCGGGGCCTCGGTGGTGGCGATGGCCAGTTGAAAAGCCGCTTGTGTGGAGTTGCCGATGGTGATCAACCGAACCATCGCGTCGATGTAGGCAGGCATCTGGCCGATCAGCTTCCGGCGAGATTTTTGCAGCAGCAGCCAGACTGCAAAGATTGCCAAAAGCACCAGCATGCCGAGTGCGCTCAGCCCCGCGATCCAGCCGCCGAAGAGGCCTGCCGCGCTGGCAAGAAGAGCGATGGCTGCCAAGCCCAAGGCGACCATCCGGGGGGAGATCACACCCACCAACCATCCTGGCAAGGCTTTCTCGATCAGTCCCGAGGGCGTTGCAGCAGTTGCGGCGTTGGCCTCCGCCTCCAGCCAGGGGTCAGTCATGACACCCGTTGTGAGTCCTGCAACGGCTGAGTCCCGCAATGGCGCGGCGACCGGCGTGGCGGCCGCGGCGCTGGCCTGGATCTGTTGGTTCAGATGGCGCTCTGCTGCTTGCCGTACCTGCCGCCTTTTCGCCCATTGCCACAGCAGCAGCCCCGCGGCTGCGAAGAGCAGCGCGATGCAGGCGAGGATCAGCAGGCCTTCACGCACGCTGGTCCCCTTGCTGTGCTCGCGCAAGCGACTGCCGGAACCGTGCGATTTTTGGAGAGTGCGGTGCAATGCCCAGCGAAACCCAACGATCGCGCTCCTCGCCATCGGGCGACGCAATCGGCTCGTAGCGGTAGAGCTCCTGCATCGCCACAACGTTGTCATTGACGCCGGTGACTTCGCTCAGGGAGATGATGCGCCGCTGGCCGTTCGACAGTCGACCAATCTGGACGATGAAATCTATGGCATTGGCGATTTGTCGCCGCAAGCTGACCTCACTGCCCTGATAGCCAGCGAAGCCCGCCAGCATCTCGAGGCGGTACAGGCACTCGCGCGGCGAGCTGGCGTGGATCGTGCCCATCGAGCCTTCGTGGCCCGTGTTCATCGCCTGCATCATCTCGATCACTTCGGCGCCGCGCACCTCACCCACGATGATCCGGTCGGGACGCATGCGCAGGCTGTTGCGCAGCAGATCGCGGATGGACACCACGCCTGCACCGTCGAAACCACCCGGACGGCTTTCCAGGCGCACGACATGGCTCGTTCCAAGCGAGAGCTCGGCAGTGTCTTCGATGGTGATGACGCGCTCTCTAGCCGGTATGAAACTCGCGAGCGCATTGAGCAGCGAGGTCTTGCCGGAGCTGGTACCACCGCTCACGAGGATGTTGCAACGGGCACGGACGGCAATTTCCAGGAGTTGCGCCATGCCGGCATCGAAGGTGCCGAGCTTCACGAGGTCGGCCGGCGTGAGCGGTTCTTTCCTGAATTTCCGGATCGACACTGACAGGCCGTCGATCGCCAGAGGCTCGATGATCACATTGATGCGACCACCGTCCGGAAGGCGCGCATCGACCATCGGGTTGGATTCGTCCAGCCGACGGCCGAGCGGGGCAAGGATGCGACGCACGATGCGCATCACATGCTCCGAGTCGGCAAAGCGAACGGTTTCGCGCTCCAGCATGCCGTGGCGCGACACGTACACGTTCTGGTAGCCGTTGATCAGGATGTCTTCAACGGCCGGGTCGTTGAGCAGGTCTTCCAGCGGCCCGAAGCCCGCGAGTTCCTTGGTCAGTGCGTCGGAGATGAGCTGCATCTCGCGGTCGTTGATCGGCACACGGCGCAGGCGCACGAAGCTGTCGACCTCGAGTTCGACGAACTGTTGGATGGAGGCCCGCGACCAGCGACCGAACTCCGCCCCGAGTTCTTCGATGCGACTCAGGAGATGGTCGTGCGTCCAACTCTTGATGTCCTGGAACTGTTGGGAGTTGATGAACGTCTGGTCGTCGTCGGCAAATTCGAGGTCGGTGGACATGAGAGATTCAACCTTCACTAGAGCTCTTCCGGAGCCCGACGAGCTGCGATATCCGCGTTGCCCAACCAGACTCCCTCGTCGGGGTGTGGCCTGGATCGGGCATGTATTCCTGTTTCAGGCCGCGGGCCAAGCCGGCGACGGCCTGCGAGTACGCGTCATTGCGTGCCGTGCGAACCAGCATTTCGCCGCGGCTGGCAGCGGCCATCAGTTGGGTGCCACGAGCGGGCAGCACATGGTGCAGTGGAAGTTCGAGCCGGTCGGCAATGTCTTTGGCGGGCAATCCAACCTGGTTGTCGAACTTGTTGACCACGAGCGACAGCCGTTCGGTCTCCACACCTTTCGCGCGCAACTCTTTCAACATGTTTGCCGTGGAGACGATGGCGCCGATGCTTTGATCGCACACGACCAAGCTTCGCTGGGCGGCCTTCACCGTCTGGGCAACGAAGTCGATGGTTGAAAATCCGCCCAGGTCGGCCACCTGGAAGTCAAAGAAATCGCAGAGCCGCTTGATCAATGCCACAGAGTCCGCGTGCGAGATTTCGCGCACCTGCGCAAGGCTGGTCGGCAGAGGGAGTACCGCCACACCACTCGCGTGATGAGCCAATGCGGTCTGCAGCAGCGTCTGGTCGAGGCGACGCAGGTTGCGAACGCCATCGACAAAACTGAAGCTGCTCTGGGTATCGAGATAGAGCAAGCCGTCGCGAGACGGCAGGCCGAGATCGAGCAGTGCAACTCCCTGGCGCGAGTTGCGAGGGGCAGCCTGCTTGGCTGCTTGGGACAGCTGGTCGTTCAGCAGCAGCGAGAGGCTGGTGGCGAGGGTCGTCACGCCGATGCCGGCGCGCGCGCCAAGCAGTGCGAGCGTGTATCCGCGGGTGCCGTCCTGTGGGCCACTGCTACGGCGATCAAGCAACTTGCGAAGCGTGGTGACCGCATCCGTCGGCGGAGCGCTCATGTCGATGAAATCGTCCACGCCAGCGCGAAGCGCGGCAAGCATCGACGCAGGTTCGGCGGATACGCCGGCGGCCAACACCGGCAGGGCGGGCCAGTCGCGCTTCAGCCGCTGATGGAGTTCGCTCGCTGTGCCGGCGTGGTCGCCGGAAAAATCGATGAAGATTGCCGATGGCCCCAGCAGCGCAATTCGCTCATCAAGCGAATTGGCGTCGGGGGACAGCATCACCACCGTTCCCTGCCGCCCGAGCGCATCGGTCAGCCACGTGATGTGCTTGCCGTGCGGCGAGGCGAAAAGATAGGTCTCGGCCCCGATCTCGGGAAGGCTGTCGCGAGGGGCATTCATGGTGTCGTTCACCGGAGGCGTATCAGCGCGAGAAGCCAGGGATAGCCGTTCCCGACGCCGGTCCCAGCAGGTGAGCGCGCCAGACAGGGCCGTCGCGTTGCTCCGCGCCACCGGGCAGGTAGGGGCCAAGGTCGGCGCCACGCGCGATGGGTTTCACGAGGTGCGGCGTGACCAGAATGACCAGTTCCTTTTCGCTCATCTGGTATTTGGTCTGCTTGAAGAACGTGCCCAGGACGGGGATGTCGCCGAGCAGCGGGACTTTGTCTGCATTCGAGGTGGTCGTGCGGCTGACCAGGCCGCCGATGATGAAACTCTCGCCGTCGCCGAGCTCGACGGTCGTGTCGGCGCGGCGCGTGCTGATGGCGGGAACAGCGACACCGCCGATGCTGAGTGAGTTGGTGTAGTCGAGGTCGCTTGCCTCGGGCGCGACCTTGAGCACGATGCGGTCGTTGGACAGCACGGTGGGGGTGAGCGTCAATCCGATGCCGAAGGGCTTGTATTCGATGCTCGTGGTGCCCAGGCCTTGAGGCGCCGGCACCGGCAATTCGCCGCCCGCGAGGAAACTCGCGCTTTGGCCCGACAGCGCCACGAGTGTGGGTTCTGCGAGGACGCGAGCCATGCCGTTGCCTTCGAGAAAGCCGACGTTGAGGCCGATGCCCGCTTTCCCGAAGTTGAACAGGAGGCTGAAAGCCTGGGCGAGTGGGTTGTTGTATTCCCCGCTGAGCCCGCCCGTGGGTGCAAACGACACCGACTTCAGAGACGCGGGCGTGAACACGCCGAAGCTGAAGCCGTTGGAGTTGGCCCGGGTGCTGAAGATGTTGAGACCAGCCTGCTTGAGCACGCTGCGGTTGAACTCGACGATCTTGACCTCGACCTGCACGGTGTTGCTTCGTACGTTCACGACGGAACGATCAATCAGGGCCGATTTTTCTCCACCGCTCGCCAAGGCAACATCGCGCGCCTCTTGATGGGCATCCATGCTGCTGAGCGAACCGGTGACGGTGGATGCACGACGCCGCACTTCGAGCGCGTACACCGTAGCGGTCGACTGGCCCTTTTCCCAGACCATCAGCGTGGTCCGTCCTGCGGCCTTGCCGGTGACGATCAGGCGCGCGGCTGGCAGGTTCGGCGTCTGGCGGGTGAGCGCCACGCCGGCTACCGCTTCATCGGCAATGGCCATGCGTTCGATGCCCTTGGGAATGAGCAGTTCTTTCTGCGTGCCGGCATCGACGCGGAACGGGATCGGCGAGCCTGGGGCGACCGCTTGCGCCTGGGCCGCAGAGGACGCGACAAGCCCGGCGCCCGGCGCCAGCAGGCACAGCGCCACGAGGGTGGGGCGCAGGGCACGGACTGGAGCCTTGGGTTTCGCGCGAGGAGGGTGCGTCATGGTGTTCTTTTCGTGCGGGGCATGCATGGACGTGGCGCCGATCAATCAATAACGGATGGTTTCGCTGCGGTCGCCGCGAATGACCTCGACCTGGAGCCCGCCGCGGTTGCCGCCGCTGCCGGTGGCTGCTGCGGTGGACCGTGCCGCGGCGGTGGACTGGTGCAAGGCGCCGGGCTTGCCGCCGGTCACGAAATCGGCGGCGGTCAGGCCGGCCTGGGCGCGGTCCAAGCCTTCGAGCGGCGCGCGTGGCGCTTCACCGCGCTTCGGTGGAGCGGGCAGCAGGGCCGTGGGCAGTTCGGCGAACAGCTTGGGATCTGGCTCCGACAGGTCGGTGGGATTGCGTAGCGCTAGCAGCAGGCGGCCACTGTTCTCCGCGAGCGTCAGGCGGTTGACGTCGTCCACCGGCACTGCGAGCACGGCTGTGCGTGCGGCTTCGGCGCGTTGTTGCTGCGCCTGCGGGTTGCCGTTCTTGTCGGTCTTGGAAGGCAGGCCGTCGACCGATGCGCTGCCGAAGGCCAGCACGCGCTTGCGCGACAGCAGCAGGCGCGCTTGGCTGCGGTCGATATCCTTGCCGTCGAACTTCAGCATCAGGAATACGTCGACGAAGTCGCCGGGCTGGACCTTGTTGCCCACGCCCATGACCTCGTCGGCCTTGACTGCTACGGCGCGCTCGCCTTCGGCAATGCGCAAGGCCAAGCCGGAGACCAGTTGGCCTTCAAGCAGGGGCGAGCCTTCGCCGAGGTCGATCACCGGGACGCGGCCGGCGAGCGGCGCGGTCTCCTTGAAGGCCCCTGTCGGATTGATCGTCAGTTGTTCTACGCGCAGCGCATCGGCCGGGATCGCCTGGCCGGCCGGTAGCGGCTTTGCCGCGACCACCACGGGGAAGGTCTGGGCCTGTGACACCTTGGCAGGCGTTGCACCGGAGGTTGCGGTTGCAGGCGGCGGAGGCGGCGCCTTGCGGCTGAGAACCCATGCATAGCCCCCGAGCGCGAGGGCCAGAAGCACGAGGATGGCAGCGACGATTTTGGTGAGGTTGATCATGGGCGGCGAACTGAAGGAAGGGAGCAAGCGTTCATGATGAAAGAGATGAAGGGCCTGCGAGTCGGGTCAGAGCTAGTTGTGGCTAGCTCTGTCGCCCCCAAACCATCCACGCCGCGGTGGCCAACGCGAGATAGGCCGCATAGGGAATGATGCGAAGCCGGCGAATGGACGCACCGGATTCGGGTGTTTGCGAGGGGCCGGTCAGCATCAAGGCGAGCCGCGGGAAAAAAGGCCAGCGCTTGAGGGCCAACCAGAGGACGCTGTGGGCGCCGGCCATCAGGCTGGCGCCGATCCAGATCGGCAGCAGAGCCGACAGGCCGACCCACAGTCCCAGGGCGCCAGCGAATTTCACGTCGCCTGCTCCCATAAGGCCAAACGCATAAAAAAGAAGCAAGAAGCCGAATCCGGCACCGCCGCCGAGGAGAGCAGAGGTCCAGTCAGTCTCGAACGGCTGCATCCCGAAGGCGAGTGCTCCGAGAGCCGCGGCGGCCCCCGCAAGCACAAGCCAGTTGGGGGCGCGACGTTGCCTGCAGTCATAGACGATGATGAAAAGCAACCACACCAAAAAAACCGATGCCACTGCTTGAGTCAAAGCCTTTAGGCGGCAGTGATGGCGGTCTTGATGCCGTCCCAGATGGATTTGACTTTTGCACCGATACCGGTAGGAGTGGTGATCGCCGTGATCATGACAACCGAAATCAGCCCCGCAATAATTCCATATTCAATTGCGGTAGCACCCTCTTCATCGCGCAGAAACCGAGTAATAGAGCTAAGCATGGTGATCTCCTGAAAGGAAGTGTTAACAAAGGCTGGCACGGTGGATGTTATACAGCGTAACTCCGTGTATCAAGGGCAAAAACACATGGGATCGAGTCCCGGATGTGCTACCCGGAGGGGTAAAGCAGGATGGCGGCCAGCCCCGATCCTCCCCCGCAACGGGGCAGAAAAGGTCACTTATTCACAGTCTGGAAAGGACGGTTTCCCTCTGTAAACCGCATGCACACTGGCATGGACGAGGGGAACACGTTACGGGCGCGGGAACGTCCGGAAGTTGAGCGTTACGGGAACACACCCGTTACGTGTTACGTAGCACGGTACCCTGGAGTGCAATTTGTAACACTCAACGAGATGGCCTCGTTTGGGTAATAAGTCACGCTTTCGGGGTGGAGACCCCTCCGGTGAAGTGGGCTCAGCCCAGGATTTCTTCGTGGAAGAGCTTCCACTCGCCGCCCTGGCGCAGCCAGTACTGGCGGCGGGTGCGGCCGTTCTTCTCGCCCTCGAACACCTCGCCGAAGGTGGCGACCATGGTGTCCTCGGTGTCGCGCCAGTGCAGGTACGACGTATCCTTGATTTGCACTCGTTTACCTTGTGCGTAGGTCAATTCGTCGCGGAGTACCGAATTGGCATCGACGGGCTTCCGGCTGGCGCGCTGGAAATCCGGCAAATAGAATTTCTTCAATTGCGCTTCATTGCCGCTGGCTCGTGCATCTTTCCAGGCGGTAATTGATTCGGCGAATTTCTTTTCTTCTTTTTCGGCCTGCGGCTGCGAAATCCATTGCAGGCTGCGCGCGGTGACGACGGGGGTGGCGCCGATCTGCACCTTGCGCAGCAGCTGCTTCAAGTCGGGGTTGGCCATGACGACGCAGCCGTCGCTGGCGAGCGGCGCCCGCGCAAACTGCTGGGGCGGGGTGCCGTGCAGCCAGATGCCGCTGCCGGTCTTGCCGCGCCGCACGTCGTACGGGTTGGGGTAGTTGATGGGCAGGGCGCCGGCGCCGTAGAAGTCTTTCAGCGAGCGCGGGTCGAGGCTGCTGGTGATGTAGTACACGCCCAGCGGGGTGCGCGCGTCACCTTCGACGGTCTTGTCGGTGCCCGACTTGCCGACCGAGATGTAGTAGTCGGCGACGAGCTTCATGCCCTTGTCGGAGTTCTCGAACAGGTACAGCCGCGAGCGCGAGGCGTCGACGGCAATGGCGAAGCGGCTGCGGGTCGAGAGGGTGAGGAACTGCGAGGGCACGGTGCCGGCGGGCGGGCGTTCGCGCAGGGCCTGCAGGCGGCGGCGCGATTCCTCGTGCAACTCGACCATGGCCGGGTTGCCGCGCAGTCGCGCGATGCCGGCGGTGTCGGGCATGGCGTTCGAGGGCGGCACCTGCGCCGCGAGCAGGTCGCCGTACACCAACTGCGCGAGCTGGAAGTTCGGATGGTCGCGCACGAGGGTCTGGGCCTTGGCCAGCGCCTCGCGGCTCTTGCCACGGCCGAACAGTTCGTAGACGGCGATCAGGCGGGCCTCGGCGCCGCTGGCTTCCTGGAGTGGCGCGGCTGTTCTTGCGGACTTGCGGGCCGGGCGTGCGGCGCCTTGGCTGTCCGCCGCGGCCGCCCGTTTGCCCTTGGCTTGCAGCTGCGTCTTGCTGGCGCCGCTGCCGGCTTTGCTGGCCCGGGCTTCCTTGACGGACGCGCGACTGCCGCCGGCCTTGGCTGTCTTGCTGCTGCCGCTGCTGTGGTTGTTGGCTGCGAGCGCGGCGCCGGGCGTGGCCAGCAGGAGCGCAGAGGCGGCCATCAAGGCCGCGAGCAGTTTCCCGCTCCGCAGCGGGAACGGGAGGGTCTGAAGCCGGCCTTGCCGGACGATGTCTGCCACTACCCGCCGACGCTTTCCTTGCGAATGTGCCACTGGTTGCCAGAGCGTTGGAGCTCGAGCGTCTTACGGCTCGCGATGTTGAGGTTGTCGGCGCGGTAGACCTGGCGGAACTTGGCGGTGGCGGTCTGTCCGTCGACCTTGATCGCGAGGTTCTCGAGGTTCACGCTGATGCTGGACTTGCCGACGATGCGCGCCCGGCGGTCTTCTTCCCAGGCCTTGCGGCTTTGTCCGCCGGCGGGCGAGAAGTCGCTGCCGTAGGCGGCGAGGTAGCGGTCCATGTCCTGGCTGGCCCAGGCCGAGGCCCAGCCGCGCACGACGGATTCGATCTCTGCGGTGGAAGCCGGCACAGCGGCAGGTGCCGGTGCGGGGGCAGGGGTCGGCTCAGGCGTCTTGGCTACCGGTGCGGGCGCTGCAGCCACCTTGACGGGCGGTGCGACAGGCGCGGCGGCGGGGGCCGGCGCCGGTGCAGGCGGGGGCGCCTTGGCAACGGGCGCGGGTGTGGGCACGGGAGCCGGCGCCTTGGCGACCGGTGCGGGCGCAGGCGCCGGCGTGGGGGCCTTCGCAGCTGGAGCGGGTGCAGGCGTCGTCGTGGCCGATGCCACGAGGGTCGAGCCGCCCTTCGAGCCGGCCGTCGGCGTGGTCGTGAAGAGCGAGCGGATCACGGCCAGCTTGGGCTGCACGGCGGTGTTGTTCTGGTCGAGCTGCAGCGCCTTGCTGTAGGCCTGGCTCGCCAGCCGCGCGTACACGTCGCCGAGGTTTTCCTGGGCGGTGGCGTAGCTGGGGTTGGTGCGAATGGCGCTTTCGAGGGCGTTGCGGGCCTTGTCGAACTGGTTCTGGCTCGCGTAGATGACGGCGAGGTTGTTGAACGGTTCGGGCAGCTCGGGCGCGTCTTGCGTGAGCTGCGTGAAGGCGGCGATGGCCTCGGCGCGCTTGCCGGTGTCGAGCTGGATCACGCCCTTCAGGAAGCGCATCTGCGGATCGCGCGGCTTGTCCTTGAGGAAGGCCTCGGCCTTGGTCATGGCTTCGTCGAGCTTGCCGGCCTGCATCAGGCGGTCGACGTCCTCGTGTTCGGTTGCGGCCAGCGCGGGGAGCGCGGTGCCGCAGGCCGCAACGGCCAGGAGCAGGGCGCGCACGGTGGGGGAGAAGCTGAAGCGGGCGCGAGGCCTGGGGCTCTTGGGCATTGCGGACAAGACCTCGTGGTAGGGGAAAGGGAATGCGGCAGGCATTGTAAATGGGGCTCGTCACCTCTGGATACCAAGCTGACAGGGCATTCGATGGCCCTATTCACAGTTATGCCGAACTTGCGCAGTGCAGCATCATCCTGTAACGTCATGTAAGCAAAGTACACGTATTTACCCTGATTTTTCTATCCCTCTGGAGTCCGTCTTGAAGATCACCAAACGCCGCCTGCTCGAAGGCGGCGCCGCAGCCATTGCCAGTGCGCTGTTCACTCCGGCCTCGTGGGCCCAGCGCGCCGCGGGCGGCGATGCCGCCTGGCCGACCAAGCCCGTGCGCATCCTCGTGGGCTTTCCGGCCGGTGCCTCGCCCGACCTGGCGGCGCGCGCCATTGCGGAGCCGCTCTCGAAGATCCTGCGCCAGCCGGTGACGGTGGAGAACAAGCCCGGCGCCAGCGGCAACCTCGTGGCCGCCGAAGTGGCCAAGGCCACGGACGACCACACGATCGGCGCGCTGATCAACGGCAACCTCACGATCGCCAAGCTGCTGAACCCGTCGCTGGACTTCGACCCCGAAAAAGACTTCGCGCCGATCGGCCTGATCGGCACCGCGCCGCTGGTGCTGGTGGTGTCGGGCAACGCCACGGGCAAGTCTGCGGCCGACCTGTTGCTGTGGGTGCGCAACCTGGGCAGCGGCGGCAAGTACGGCACGCCGGGCGTGGGCACCGTGGGCCACCTGGGCATGGAACTGCTCAAGAGCCGCGCGGCCATCACCGCGCAGCACAAGCCCTACACCGGCAACCCGCAGGTGATCGCCGGCATCCTCGCGGGCGAGATCCAGCTGGCGCTGCTGCCGCCGGGCCTAGCGATGCCGCACGTGAAGTCGGGCAAGCTCAAGGCCATCGGCGTGACCTCGCCCGAGCGCAGCCCGCTGGTCAACGACCTGCCGACGATCCGCGACGCCGACGTGCGCGGCGCCGACCTCGAGATCTGGACCGCGCTGGCCGCGCCCGCCAGCATGAAGCCGGCGGCCGTGGCCAAGCTGAACGCCGCGCTGGTCGAGGTGATCAGTTCGCCTGAGGTGAGCGAGGCCCTGCTGAAGACCGGCTGGCAGGCGCAGCCCGGTTCGCCCGACACGCTGGCCAAGCGCATGCGCGCCGACACCACGCGACTGGGCGGCGTGATCATCATGAAGGGCATCCGTTCGGAGGCCTGAGCCAGCGCCCGAGCGAGGGCGCTGCTGTTGCTACAGCAGCGCCGACACCTGCCGGGCCGCATCGATCAGCGCCGGCAGCATCGTCTCCTGCATCACCTTCGCGCTTGTGCGGTTCGCCTGCCCGCTGATGTTCAGCGCGGCCACCATGCGGCCCTGTCGGTTCACGATGGGCGCGGCCACGGAGATCAGTCCTTCTTCCAACTCCTGGTTCACCAGGCACCACTGCTGCTTGCGCGCCTGGGCCACCTTGGCCATGAGCGCCTCGATGTCGGTCACGGTGTGCTTGGTCAGCAACTCGAGGTTCGACGCCTCGAGGCGCGCGCGCACCTCGTCGTCGCTCAAGTCGGCCAGCAGCAGCCGGCCCAGCGACGTGCAGTACGCCGGCAGCCGCGAGCCCACGCCCAGGCTGATGCGCATGATCTTCTGCGTCGGCACGCGCAGCACATAGACGATGTCGGTCGCGTCGAGCACGGCGGCCGAGCACGACTCCTGCACCTGCTGCACCAGCGCTTCCATCACGGGCTCGGCGCGGTTCCAGATCGGCATCGACGACAGGTAGGCAAAGCCCAGGTCGAGGATGCGCGGCGTGAGCGTGAAGAGCTTGCCGTCGGTCACTACATAGCCCAGCGTCTGCAGCGTGAGAAGAATGCGCCGCGCCCCCGCACGCGTGAGGCCGCTGCCGGCGGCCACCTCGCTCAGGGTCTGGTGCGGCGCATTCGCGCTGAACGAGCGGATCACCTGCAGGCCGCGCGCAAAAGACTGCACGTAGCTGTCGCCGGGGGCGGGCGTGTCGGTGGTGGACGTAGCAGAAACGGGGCGGGTTGCCATGGCGAGCGATCCTCTCTAAAATTCATTATACGAACAAAAGTTCTTTAGACGAACAAATTGCAGTTCGCGAGGATTCGTGAATTCGGCAGGCTGTTCGGACCGTTCGGTTTCTTTCTTCACTCCCGGAGACAGGCTTCATGATCAACAAGATCGCGCGCTCGGTCGCCGATGCCCTGGCAGGCATCCAAGACGGCGCCACGGTGCTCATCGGCGGTTTCGGCACCGCCGGCATTCCAGGCGAACTCATCGACGGTCTCGTCGAGCAGGGCGCCAAGGACCTCACGGTCGTCAACAACAACGCAGGCAACGGAGAGACGGGCCTCGCGGCGCTGCTCAAGGCCGGCCGCGTGCGCAAGATCATCTGCAGCTTTCCGCGCCAGGCCGACAGCCAGGTGTTCGACGGCCTGTACCGCAGCGGCAAGCTCGAGCTCGAACTCGTGCCCCAGGGCAACCTCGCCGAGCGCATCCGCGCGGCGGGTGCCGGCATCGGCGCCTTCTTCTGCCCCACGGGCTACGGCACGCAGCTCGCAGGCAACCGCGAGACGCGCGAGATCGACGGCAAGCAATACGTGCTCGAGTACCCCATCCACGGCGACGTGGCGCTCATCAAGGCCGAGCGCGGCGACCGCTGGGGCAACCTGGTCTACCGAAAGGCCGCGCGCAACTTCGGCCCGGTGATGGCCATGGCGTCGAAGAAGACCATCGCCACCGTGCACGACATCGCCGAGCTCGGCACCCTCGACCCCGAGACCATCGTGACCCCGGGCATCTTCGTGCACCAGGTGGTGCGCATCGAACGCGTGGCGACCCAAGCCGGCGGCTTCAAGAAGGCAGCATGACCATGGCATACACACGTCGCACCAAGGACCAGCTCGCCGCGCGAGTGGCACAAGACATCTTCGACGGCGCCGTCGTCAACCTCGGCATCGGCCAGCCCACGCTCGTGGCCAACCACCTGCCGAAGGGCCGTGAGGTCATCCTGCAAAGCGAGAACGGCATCCTCGGCATGGGCCCCGCGCCCGAGGCCGGCGAAGAAGACTACGACCTCATCAACGCCGGCAAGCAGCCCGTCACGCTGCTGCCGGGCGGCTCGTTCTTCCACCACGCCGACAGCTTCGCGATGATGCGCGGCGGCCACCTCGACATCTGCGTGCTTGGCGCGTTCCAGGTGTCGGCGACGGGCGACCTCGCCAACTGGCACACCGGCGAGAAAGACGCCATTCCCGCGGTCGGCGGTGCGATGGACCTGGCCATCGGCGCCAAGCAGACGTGGGTCATGATGGATCTGCTCACCAAGCAGGGCGCGAGCAAGCTGGTGCAGGCATGCACCTATCCGCTCACCGGCATCGGCTGCGTCAAGCGCGTGTACTCCGACCTCGCCACGCTCGAATGCACGCCGCAGGGCCTGAAGCTCGTCGACACCGTCGAAGGCCTGAGCCGCGAAGAACTCGAGAAGCTCGTCGGCCTGCCGATCGCCGCCTGATCCGTTCAACCTATTCAAAGAGACAACTCACATGACCACCCAAGCCTTCATTTGCGACGCCGTTCGCACCCCCTTCGGCCGTTACGGCGGTTCGCTCAGCAGCGTGCGCACCGACGACCTCGGCGCCGTGCCCCTGCGCGCGCTCATCGAGCGCAACAAGAACGTCGACTGGCAAGCCGTGAGCGACGTGCTCTACGGCTGCGCCAACCAGGCCGGCGAAGACAACCGCAACGTCGCACGCATGTCGGCACTGCTGGCGGGCCTGCCGATCGAAGTGGGCGGCGGCACCATCAACCGCCTGTGCGGTTCGGGCCTCGATGCGCTGGGCACTGCTGCCCGCGCCATCCGCGCCGGTGAGGCCGGTCTGATGATCGCCGGCGGCGTTGAAAGCATGAGCCGCGCGCCCTTCGTCATGCCGAAGGCCGAGAGCGCCTTCAGCCGCAACAACGCGGTGTACGACACCACCATCGGCTGGCGCTTCGTCAACAAGCTCATGAAGGCGCAGTACGGCGTCGACTCGATGCCCGAGACGGCCGAGAACGTGGCCACCGACTACAAGATCGAGCGCGAAGCGCAAGACCTGATGGCGCTCAACTCGCAGCTGCGCGCCGTGGCTTCGCAGAAGTCCGGCTTCTTCGACGCCGAGATCGTGCCCGTGAGCGTGCCCCAGAAAAAGGGCGACGCCCTCATCGTCAACAAGGACGAGCATCCGCGCGACACCACGCTGGAGGCGCTGGCCAAGCTCAAGCCCATCGTGCGTCCCGACGGCACCGTCACCGCGGGCAATGCCAGCGGCGTGAACGACGGCGCCTGCGCGCTGCTGCTAGCCGACGAAGCCAGCGCCGCCAGGCACGGCCTCACGCCGCGCGCCCGCGTGGTCGGCATGGCCACCGCCGGCGTCGCGCCGCGCATCATGGGCATCGGCCCGGCGCCCGCCACGCAGAAGGTGCTGGCGCTCACCGGCCTCACGCTCGACCAGATCGACGTCATCGAACTCAACGAAGCCTTCGCCGCACAAGGCCTTGCCGTGCTGCGCCTCTTGGGCCTGAAGGACGACGACGCGCGCGTGAACATCAACGGCGGCGCCATCGCACTGGGCCACCCGCTCGGCGCCAGCGGCGCACGCCTGGCCACCACCGCGGTGAACCAGCTGCACAAGGGCGGCGGCCGCTACGCGCTGTGCACGATGTGCATCGGCGTGGGGCAGGGCATTGCCGTGATCCTGGAACGCGTCTGATGGCTCTCGCCCGACGCGAGCTGCTGCTGGGTCTGCTGGCGGCGGCAGGTTTGTCTGCGCACGCGCAGCAGGCCGACGGCAAGCCGATCCGCATCGTCGTGCCGTTCGCGGCCGGCGGCGGCAACGACGTGTTCGCGCGCCAGATGGCCAAGGGCCTGGGCGAGGTGCGCAAGTCGGGCGTCATCGTCGACAACAAGCCCGGCGCGGGCGGCAACCTCGGCACCGAGCAGGTGGTGCGCAGCACGCCCGACGGCAGCACGCTGCTGCTGGGCCACACGGGCACCGTGTCGATCAACCCGGCGCTGTACAAGGGCCTGAAGTTCGACGCGCGCAAAGACCTGCTGCCCGTGGCCATGTTCGCGTCGTCCGCGCTCGTGCTCGTGGTGCCCGCCGCCTCCAAGGTGCGCACCGTGGCCGACCTCGTCAACGAGGCGAAGTCGCGCCCGGGCCTGCTCGACTACGCGTCGAGTGGCAGCGGCACCGGCGGTCACCTCACGGGTGAACTCTTCGCGCAGCGCACCGGCACGAAGATCAATCACATCCCCTACAAGGGCACCAACCCCGCGCTCACCGACCTGGCGGGCGGCCAGGTGCAGATGATGTTCAGCGTCATCCCGCCCGCGCTTGCGCTGGTCAAGGGCGGACGGCTGCGCGCCATTGCCGTCACGGGCGCCAAGCGCCTGCCGTCGCTGCCCGACGTGCCCACCGTGGCCGAGTCGGGCCTGCGCGAACTCGCGGGTTTCGAGAGCACGCTCACTTACGGCATCCTCGCGCCGCGCGGCACGCCCGATGCGTTCGTGAAGACGCTGTCGGCGCAGATGCTGCAGGTGGCGGGCGGTACCGAGTTCCAGTCGCGGCTCGACGTGGAAGGCGCCGTGCCGCTGCTCGGCGGGCCGGCCGACTACGCCGCGCTCATCGCGAAGGAAAGCACGCTGTGGGCCGGCATCGTCAAGGCCTCGGGCGCGTCGGTCGACTGACCGAGCGGCTCGGCACAGCGCCAACCCAATCAACGATTTTTAAACCGGAGACTTCCTTCATGTCCTTCTTCCGTTCGTCGCTCTCGCGTCGCGCCATTGCCGCGGCCGCACTGGCCCTGACCGCCGGCGGCCTGCTGCCGCTGACCGCCTCGGCACAACAGCAGCCTGCGGCCTTCCCGACCAAGCCCGTGCGGATCATCACGCCGTTCCCGGTCGGTGGTGGTCCGGACGGCGTGGCCCGCCTCGTGGCCGACAAGCTCTCGCGCGCCTGGGGCCAGCCCGTGGTGGTCGAGAACCGCCCGGGCGGCAACGGCTTCATCGCCATCGACGCCTTCAAGCGCGGCGCCAAGGACGGCCACGACATCGTCGTGCTCGACAACGTGCACCTGGCCGCGTACCCGGCGCTGTTCAAGAAGCTGCCCTACGACGCCTCGAAGGACTTCGACGCGCTGCTGCCGCTGTTCAAGACGTATTTCTTCTTCACCGTCGCGACCAACAGCAAGTACAAGACCGTGGGCGACCTCATCGCCGACGCCAAGGCCAACCCCGGCAAGCTCGACTACGGCTCGTGGTCGGTCGGCAACCCGGTGCACCTGGGCTCGGAGCTTTTCGAGTCGGCCACCGGCACGCAGATGGAGCACATCATCTACAAGGAAACCACGCAGCTGTACACCTCGGTCGCCACCGGCGAGCTGGCCTTTGCGTTGGGCAGCAGCGCCACCGCCGGCCCGCTGCAGCGCGCCAACAAGCTGCGCTTCCTGGCCGTGGCCGCGCCCCAGCGCAACGCTGCGTTCCCCGACGTGCCGACCGTGGGCGAATCGGGCGGCCCGAAGGGCTTCGAGGTCATCGGCTGGAACGCCATCGCCGTGCCGAAGGGCCTGCCCGCTTCGGTGACGGAGAAGATCAAGCGCGACATCGAGAAGGGCCTGGCCGAACCCGACGTGCTGGAGAAGTTCAAGAGCTTCGGCTACGAGCCGTTCCCGACCACGCGTCCGCAGTTCGACCAGTTCGTGGCGACGGAGACGAAGCGCTTCACAGACGTGATCCGCAAGGCGAACGTGTCGCTGGACTGAGTGACCGCGCTCAGCGCGGCACCTGCAACGAACAAGGCACCCGCGAGGGTGCCTTTTTTTTGGGGGTGCGCCGGCGCCGCGTCAGGCCCGAAAGATTGTGCTGTCCCAAAGTCACATGTTACGCACGGATACACGCCTGGGTAGACCGTCTACCGCACGCCCCGACAGAGGCGACACGGCCCCGCCTCCGGTAGGTCGCTCCCATTTCAGGGTACCCCCTTGCAGGGATACGCGTAACCGGCACGCGTTCTTACATTTTTGACTTGCAAATCCGAAATCGTCGCCGTGTGGAGGAGCAAGCCATTGCCGCTGCACACGGATTCCAACCTGCTCAGTCAGTGAACGAAGAGGGAGTTGAAGTCATGAACAAGTTCTTCCGAACCCTGTGGAGTCCCACCGCCGGCACCTGGGTGGCCGCGCCGGAAATCGCGCGCGGCCACGCGCGATCGTGCAGCGGGGGCGGCGTGCGCGCGGTGGCGGCTGCGGCGGCAGCGGCGGCGCTGTGGGTCTGCGTCGTACCGGTGCTCGCGGCGGGCGGCGCGGGCGGCCAGCCGGTCGGCGACCTGTCGCTGCACGGGGGCACTGGCGGCAGCGACGGCACGGGCGGCAGCGGTGGGCTCAACGACACCACGGTCAATGCATTCGGCGGCGCGGGCGGATCGTCGACGCCGGGCGGCGTCACGGCGGGGGCCAACGCCAGCATCGGTGGCTTCGCCGGTGCCACGCCGGGCACCGGCGGCGCGGCCGGCACCACCAGCGCGCCCGCGGGTCCCGGTGCGTTCCAGGGCGACGCCGGTGGCGCGGGCCAGTCGCAGACCGGTGACGCGGCCAACGGCAACGGCTATGGCGGCGGTGGCGGCGGTGGCTTCCAGGGGATGTCGATCGCCAACAACGTGGCCAACTCGTCCGACAGCTACACGGGCGGCATCGGTGGCGCAGGCGGCAACGGGTACTGGGCGGCCGGCGGCGGCGGTGCCGGCGGCTACGGCTCGATCCTCAACGGTCCGCTCGGCAGCTACACGGCCACGGGGTCTTCCACGGGCGGCGCAGGCGGCAAGGGCGGCGACGCCTTCTCGCAGGGCGGCGGCGGCGGCAGCGGGGGCGGCGGGTTCTACCTGAACGCGACCAACCCGGGGCTCAGCTTCAACAACACCGGCCCCCTCACGGGCGGGGCGGGCGGCGCCGGCGGGGCCGAATTGCTGCCCGCCCGTTCCAACGCCTCGGGCGGTGGCGGCGGCGCAGGGGGCATCGGCGCGACGCTCGCGGGCGTCGCCGTCACCGTCGGCAACAGCGGCGCGATCACGGGCGGCGCCGGGGGCGCTGGCGGTGCAGCCGGCGGCGGTGCGGGCGGTACCGGTTCACCGGGCGCTGGCGGCGACGGCGGGGCGGGCCTCGCATCGATCGGCGCGGGCGCAAGCATCACCAACACCGGCACCATCGCCGGTGGGGCGGGCGGCGTCGGCGGGGCCAACAGCAGCGGTGGCCCGAGCGGTGCCAACGGCGTGGGCGGCGCGGGCGTGACGGGCGCCAACCTCACGCTGACCAATGGCGGAACGATCTCGGGTGGCCTGGGCGGCGACGGCGTCACGCGCGCCGCGGCGGTCGCGTTCACGGGCGGCGCCAACAGCCTCACGCTGAACACCGGCTCGTCGATGACGGGCGCGATTTCGATCGGCGCGGGCGCGACCGCCAGCGTCGTCGCGGGCGCCGGTGGCCTCAGCGTCAGCAACGCATTGCTGCTGGGCGGCACCGGAACCATCAACACCAACGGGAACGACTTGGCGTGGACCGGCGCGATCTCCGGCGCCAGCGATCTCGTGAAGATCGGCGCGGGCGTGCTGACGCTGAGCGGCGCCGACACGCATGCGGGCGCGACCAACGTGGCGGCGGGCACCCTGCGTGCCGGCGCGGCCAACGTGCTCAGCAGCGTGAGCCCCTTCACCGTGGCCGCCGGCGCGACGCTCGACCTGGCCGGCAACAGCCAGACCCTCGCGTCGATGGCCCACAGCGGCACCGTCTCGCTGGTGGGCGCGGTGCCGGGCACCACGCTCACCGTCAACGGTCCCTGGGCAGGCAACGGCGGCACGCTGCGACTGGGTACCGCGCTGGGCACCAGTGCGAGCGCGAGCGACCGGCTCATCCTGAGCGGCGTCACCGCCGTCGCCAGCGGCACGACGAATGTGCAGATCACCAACCTGGGTGGCCTGGGCGCACTCACCACCGGCAACGGCATCGAGGTGATCAGCGCCCTCAACGGCGCGACCACCACCGCGCAGACGACCAAGAGCGCGTTCCTGCTGGCCGGCACGCACGTCGATGCGGGCGCCTATGAGTACCGGCTGCATGCGGCCGACGCCACCGGCGCGGGCGAGAACTGGTACCTGCGCTCGACCACCGCGCCCGTCACCCCCGTCACGCCGGTGACGCCCGGCACGCCGCCTGCCAGCGGTGGCGGCACCAGCACCGGCAGCGCAGGCAGCGTGCCCGTGTTCGTCGTGCCCACCTACCGCGCCGAAGTGCCGCTCTACGCCGCGCTGCCCGAGCAGCTGCGCCAGTCCAGCCTCGCGATGCTCGGCAACCTGCACCAGCGCATGGGCGACAACCTGGTCACGCCCGCGCAGGGCCACCGCCAGGCCTGGGGCCGCATCATCAGCACGGAACGCACCATCGCGCAGGGCGGCACCGTGAACCCCACGAGCAAGGGGCGCCTCACGGGCTTCCAGGCCGGCACCGACCTGTGGGCCAACCCCGACTGGCGCACGGGCGTGTACGTCGGCCAGCTCGACGGCGACATGCGCGTGAACGGCTTTGCCAGCGGCCTGGCGAACCGCGGCGTGGGCAGCAACAACCAGAAGAGCGAGTACCTGGGCGCCTATGCCACCTGGAAGCACGCCAGCGGCGTGTACGTCGACGGCGTGCTGCAGGCCGGCCGCCACCGCTACACGGCCTCGCCCGCACTGGGCTTCTCCCGGGGCGGCAAGGGCAACAGCCTGCTGGCGTCCATCGAGGTGGGGAAGCCGATTCCCATTGCGCCCAACTGGACCGTCGAGCCGCAGGTGCAGCTGGTGCACCAGCGGGTGAGCTTGGGTGACACGGGCATCTCCGGCGCCCTCGTGCAGCAGAAGAGCGACAACGGCTGGCGGGCACGCGCCGGCGTGCGCGTGAAGGGCGAGTTCGTCACCAGCGCCGGGCTGCTGCAGCCCTATGCGCGGGTGAACTTCTACCGCAGCAGCAGCGGCACCGACGTCACCCGCTTTGTCGGCCCGGCCGGTGTCACGGACATCGCGACGCGCACCGGCGGCAGCAGCACCGAGCTGGCGGCAGGGGCCACGCTGCAGGTGGCCGAGAACACGAGCGTGTATGTGGAGCTGGGCAAGCTGTGGGCGGGCTCCGGCGGCGACGCGCGCGTCAAGAGCGGGGTCAATGCGAGCGTCGGCGTGAAGATGCGCTGGTGATCCCGTGCGCCGGGCGGCGGCTACGCGTGCCGCCGCACGACAGCGTGGAGCGTGCGCACGTGCGTCTCGCTCGACGGCTGCGCAGGCGACGGCCGTCCCCACCCCTGCGGCAGCTCATGCAGCACGGCGTTCGCATCGAGCGAGCGGATCGCCACCGAGGTGTCGGCCGGAATCCGTCCCTGCGCCACCATCGCCTCGTAGCGCAACGCGCACACGCGCAGGAACGAGGCGAAGTTGCCGACCTCGCCGCGCGCCGCCACCAGCTCGTCGTACAGCCGCTCGATGAGCTGCACCACGGCCATGCCGTCGCGCTGCGCGATCTCTTCGAGCACCTGCCAGAACAGGTTCTCGAGCCGGATGCTGGTGACCACGCCGTGCAGCCGCACCGAGCGCGTGCGCGCGTCGTAGCTTTGCGGATCGGCGCTGATGAAGACTTCGCACATGGGCCATCTCCTTTGCGAGAGTGGGTGATGTCGGGGCGACGCGGCACTGTAGCGCCGCCCACGCACTTTCGTCAGCTCAGTGTTCGATGCGGGTGCCGAGCACCACCAGGAACTGCGACAGCCACGCCGGGTGCGCCGGCCAGGCCGGTGCGGTGACAAGGTTGCGGTCGGTCACGGCCTGGTCGACCGGAATGCCCATGTACTCGGCGCCGGCCAGTTCCACCTCGACCTGGCAGGCCGGGTAGGCCGACACCTTGCGGCCCTTGATGAGGTCCGTGGCCGCGAGCAGCTGCGCGCCGTGGCAGACGGCGGCCACCGGCTTGTCGGTCGCGAGAAAGTGGCGCGCGATCTCGACCACGCGGGGGTGCATGCGCAGGTACTCGGGCGCACGGCCGCCGGGGATCACGAGCGCGTCGTAGGCCTCGGGACGCACCTCGTCGAAGGTCGCGTTCAGCGTGAAGCGGTGGCCCGGCTTCTCGCTGTAGGTCTGCGCGCCCTCGAAATCGTGGATGGCGGTGTGCACCCAGTCGCCGGCCTTCTTGTCGGGCGCCACCGCATGCACGGTGTGGCCGACCGCCAGCAGGGTCTGGAACGGCACCATGGTTTCGTAGTCTTCGGCGTAGTCGCCGCAGAGCATCAGGATCTTGCGAGCCATCGGGTTTGTCTCCTTCGGATGAGGTGTAGCGAAACCGGCCGGCGCAGGGTGCGCGCCGGCCGTCGCCGCATTATTCGAAGGGGGAGGGCGCAGCGGGTAGCAGCGGGCTGTGATGCCGCTGCGGCCCCTGCTTGCCGCTTGCCGCTTGCCGCTTGCTACTTGACCGAGCCCGCGGTTAGGCCTTGCACCATGTAGCGCTGCATCCACGCAAACAAGATGGCGACCGGGACCACGGCGCAGATGGCCGCGGCCATCACCAGCTCCCACTGCACCACGTACTGGCCCGCGACCATGTTGGTGACGAGCACCGTCAGCGTCTGCTTTTCGGTCGAGCGGATCAGGGTGTAGACCACCGCGAACTCGTTCCAGGCATTGACGAACGTGACGAGTGCCGTGACCGCCATGGCCGGCAACGCCAGCGGCAGGAACACCTTGCAGACCGTGCGCACCGGGCCCGATCCCTCGAGCCAGGCCGACTCTTCCAGGTCGCGCGGAATGGTCTCGAAGTACGAGGTCATCATCCAGACGGCAAAGGCAATGCCGAAGGCGCCATAAGCGATCACCACGGACAGGCGCGAGTCGGTCATGTTGCCGCCGTCGAACCAGGGCAGGCTGGCCGCCATCTTGAAGAGGCCCACCACCAGCAGCACGGGCGAGATCATCTGCGTGATGAGCAAGAACTGCCGGTAGCCGCCCTGGCCGCGAAATTTCAGGCGCGCCAGCGCGTAGGCGGAAGGCACGCTGACAGCAATCGTCAGCACCGTCGCGGAGAGCGACACCAGCAGGCTGTTCAGCAGCGCGCGCCCGAAGCCGGTCTGGGTCCACATGGCGGAGAAGTTGCTCCACTGCCACTGCTGCGGCAACCACCGCGCCGGATAGACGTAGATCTCCGAGGCCGGCTTGAGCGCCGTGAAGAACATCACCGCGAGCGGAAAGATGACCACGACCACCAGCGGCAGGAGCAGCAGCCAGCACCAGAGGCTGCGCACGAGTTTGTCGGGGCGGATCATGTGGCGGCCTTCGCGGACTGTCGTTTTTGCAGGCGCAGGTAGAACACGGTGAAGGCCAGCAGCAAGGCCAGCATCACGAGCGAGATGGCGGCCGCCTCACCGGGCCGACCCATGCGGAAGCCCAGCTGGTAGAGCCAGGTGACGAGGATGTGCGTGGCGTTGTCCGGCCCGCCCTGCGTCATGATCCAGATGATGGGAAACGAGTTGAAGACGTAGATCACGTTCAGCACGATGGCCATGTGAATGAAGGGCTTGAGCAGCGGCAGCGTGAGCCGGCGGAACTGCTGCCAGCGCGACGCGCCCTCGATGTCGGCCGCCTCGTAGATGTCCTGCGACACCGACGACAGGCCGCCCAAAAAGATGGTGACGGTGAAGGGGATGGACACCAGGATGCCCACGCCCACTTCGACCCAGAACGCGAGCTGCCCGTCGGCCAGCCAGTTGATCGGCTCCTGGATGACCCCGACCATCGCGAGGCTCGCGTTGACCATGCCGTACTGGCCGTTGAAGGACCAGGTCCAGACGATGGCGGTCATCGTCAGCGACACCGCCCAGGGCAACATCACGATGGTGCGCGCCACGCCCCGGCCATAGAAGTCCTGCTGCAGGATGAGCGCGATCGGCACGGCGCACAGCACGGCACCGCCGACCACGCACACCGTCCATTGCACCGTGCGCCACACGACATGGGCGAACACCGGATCGGTGAACACGGTGCGAAAGTTGTCCAGGCCATTGAAGGCCCGCAGCAGGCCGAAGCGCGAGATGTCGTGCACCGACTGGAACACCAGCGTGGACAGCGGGTAGGCCAAGATGAAGATCGTCAGCAACAGGCTCGGCGCAATCAGCCCCCAAGCCAGGGTCGGACCTCGAACAGGATTCTGCATAGGGCAATTCGATCGGAATGGGCGTGGTGCGACACGCGGAAAGCTGGCGCAGCCCCAGGGCTGCGCCCGGGGCTTGCTGGCTTACTTCTTGTTGAGCTTGGTGTTGGCTTCGGCCGCGGCCTTGTCCAGCGCCGCCTTCGGTTCCGCCTTGCCCTGGTAGATGGCCTGCAGCGCATTGGTGACGGCCTGTGCCGAGTCTTCCCAGCCGGCGACCAGCGGGGCGAAGCGCGCGTTGGGCAGCAGGGTCACGAACTCGGACAGCACCGGGTCGTCCTTGAACACGGGGTCGTTGGCCACCTCGCGCGTCACCGGCATGAAGCCTTCGCCCTGATCGAACTTCAGCCGTGCGTTCTTGGAGAACATGAAGCTCAGGAATTTCTGGGCGGTTTCCTTGTTCTTCGAGGTCTTGAACATCATGATCGAGTCGGTCACGCCGAAGGTGATGTCCTTGCCGCCGTTGGGCACGCCGGTGATGCCGTATTTCAGTTGCGGCGCGTCCTTGGCGATTTCCTTGGCCAGCGGCGGCAGCGAAATGACCATGCCCAACCTGCCCTGCTTGAACAGGTTGTGCAGGTCATAGCGCGTGTTGCCTGCCACGCCGGGCTCGGTCAGGCCCTGGTCGATCATGCTTTTGTAGAGCGTGGCGGCTTTCACCCCGGTCGGCGAATTGAAGGCGGCCTTGTTGCCCGCATCCAGCACATCGCCCCCCATGCTCCACAGCGCATAGTAGAAATAAGTGTCGGTATCCAGGTCCTTGCCCTGAATGCCGTAGCCGTAGGCGCCCGTGGCCTTGATCTTTTTCGAGGCGGCAATCACGTCGTCCCAGGTCTTGGGGCCATTGGGAAAGCCTGCCTTGCTCAGCATGTCCTTGTTATAGAACATGGCGCGCACGCTGGCCGCAATGGGCAGCGCATAAGGCTTGCCTTTGATATTTCCGGCATTCAGGAAGGCCGGAATAAAGCGCTCCTTGAAGGCCGCATTGGCGTAATTGTCGACCGGTTCCACCAGGTCGTCGTTCACGAAATCGCCCACCCAGCGGGTCGCGACATGGGCCAGGTCGGGCGGGTTGTTGCTGGCGATTTCCGCCTGCAGTTTCTGCTGCATGTTCTCCCAGCTTCCCACCTCGACCTTGACCTTGTCTCCGGGGTTGGCCTTCTCATATTCCCGAGCTAAAGCCTCCAGCCAGGGGCGCGTGTTGTCGCTGTAGCTGGACATGGCGATGCGGATATTTCCCGCGTGGGCCGTGAGGGAGGAAAGGCCCAGAAGAATTGCACTGGCCAATAGAGTTGTATTTCGTTTTTTCATATTTAATTCCTCGTAAGATTATTGAAAATGAATTAAATCCACGTCTGCTTCTGCTGCGATCAATGCTTGCGCGTTTTTATCTTACGAGCCGGCCGAAGCGTGCCATAGATAGAGCTAACCCTCGATTTCTAAAAACTAGAACCCTGCGTGCGAAATATTGAAGGCCCAATGCCGATGGCGTCCTGTACGCTCCAAAATTCGAGCTCGAATTGCGCGCGGTAATTCATTGCCGCCCGGTCGGGCGAGGTATTGGCAATTCACAGGGCGCATTGCGTGGACAAATTAATTTCGACCCCGTCTTCGGTTCATTCCCACGCGTCGCCCCGGCGCGTGACGCTGGTCACGGGCGCCGCGGGCGGTATCGGCCAGGCCCTGTGCCGCCGCGTGCTGCAGGCGGGCGACCGGCTGATCGCGCTGGACCACGATGAGGGCGCACTGGCAGGTCTGGCGGCCGTGCTGGCCGAGCAGGGCGTGAGCGCCGACGATCTGGCGCGGCTGCATCCCTTGGTGGCGGACGTCACCGACTACGCAGGCTTGTGCGAGAAGGTGGCCGCAGTCGTCGCCACGGTCGGGCCGGTGGATGTGCTGGTGTCGAACGTGGGCGCCGCGCGCGGGCCGACGGTGCGCAAGACCACGCCGCAGGACTGGCAGGCCGACATCCAGCTCAACCTCAATGGCGCGTTCCATTGCGTGGAGGCGGTGCGCGAGGCCATGGTCGAGCGCCGCAGCGGGCAGCTGGTGCTCATCGGCTCGGTCAACGCGCTCACGACGCTCGGCCACCCGGCCTACAGCGCGGCCAAGGCGGCGCTCGTCAGCTACACCCGCTCGCTCGCCATGGAGCTGGGCGGCTATGGCATCCGCGCCAACATCGTGCTGCCGGGCACCGTCAAGACACCCGCCTGGCAGGCGCGCGCCGACAAAAACCCGCAGGTGTTCGAGCAGCTGAAGAAGTGGTACCCGCTGGGCGACTTCGCGACACCCGACGACGTCGCCGATGCCGTGCTTTTTCTGGCGTCGCCCGCCGCGCGCGTCATCACAGGCGTGGCGTTGCCGGTGGATGCGGGGCTCATGTCGGGCGTCCTTCCCATGGCCCGTGAGATCACGGTCGAAGACTACTGAGCCAGCGACCTCTTTCCACAACTACAAGGAGACCCCATGGCTCAGGTTCAACTCAAGCAACTGCGCAAGGATTTCGCGGGCGTGCCCGTCGTGCACGGCATCGACCTGGACATTGCCCACGGCGAGTTCGTCGTGCTCGTCGGCCCCTCGGGCTGCGGCAAATCGACGCTGCTGCGCATGATCGCGGGGCTGGAGCCCATCAGCGGCGGCGAGCTGCGCATCGGCGGCGCACGGGCCAACGACCTGTCGCCGCAAAAGCGCAACATCTCGATGGTGTTCCAGAGCTACGCGCTCTACCCGCATCTGTCGGTCTACGAGAACATCGCCTTTGGCCCGCGCACGCGCGGCGAGGCCGAAAGCGACTTCCGCCCGCGCATCGAAAAAGCCGCGGGCCTGCTCAACCTCACGCCGTACCTGGACCGCCTGCCGCGCGCGCTCTCGGGCGGACAGCGCCAACGCGTCGCCATGGGCCGCGCCGTGGTGCGCGAGCCCGCACTGTTCCTCTTCGACGAGCCGCTGTCGAACCTCGATGCGCAGCTGCGCGTGCAGATGCGCGCCGAGATCAAGGCCCTGCACCAGCGCCTGGGCAACACCATGGTCTACGTCACGCACGACCAGGTGGAAGCCATGACCATGGCCGACCGCATCGTCGTGATGCGCGCGGGTCGGGTGGAACAGGTCGGTGCGCCGCTGGAACTCTACGACCGCCCGGTCAACCGCTTCGTGGCGGGCTTCATCGGTTCGCCTGCGATGAACTTCACGCAGGGGCGGGTGCATCGCGAACACGGCCGCACCTGGCTCGCGCTGGCCGACGGGCAGACCTGGCATCTGCCCACTTCCGGGTGCACGCCGCTGTTGGCCGATGGACAGCACATCCTGCTGGGGCTGCGGCCCGAGCATCTGCAGTTGGCCCCGGAGGGATTGGCGCTGCGTGTGATCCTCACGGAGTCGACGGGCGACAAGACGCAGATCTACGGCACCGTGGCCGGCAGCGAGACGCCCTGGTGCGTCTCCGTGCACGACCGCGTGGCGCTCAAGGCGGGCGATGTGGTGCACCTGCAGGTCCGCGATGCCGCATCGACCCATTGCTTCGATGCGCAGACAGAGCGCCATGTGGGCGTCGCTGCCCCCGCGCCGGCCGGGCACAGGCCGTCCGTGTCCAGCGTGGACTCGCGTGCCCGCGGCAGCGAGGGCCAGCGCCATGCCGCGTCGATCGCGTATTCGTACGGCTAGGCGATGAGCAGCAACCGCATGCCTGAAGTCGAAACGGGCAACCACATCGGCGGGCGCTGGTCGACCACCGTCGACACGATGCCGGTGGTCAACCCGGCCAATGGCGACACCATCGCCACCGTGCCCCGATCGGGCCGCGAGACGGCGGACGCGGCCGTCGCCGCTGCCAAGGCCGCAGCCGTCGGTTGGGCCTCCACGCCGGTGTTCGAACGCGCTGCGATGTGCGTGGCGATCGCGGCCGAGATCGATGCCGCGCGCGAGGCCATCGCGCACACACTGTCGTGCGAGCAGGGCAAGGTCCTGGCCGAGGCGCAAGGCGAAGTCGCCAAGGCCGCCGACGGCTTCCGGCTCGCTGCCGAACTCGTCAAGCAGATGGGCGGGAAGACGCTGCCGGCGGAAGACCCGCGCAAGCTCGTCCTCACCCTGCGGCAGCCGCGCGGCGTGTATGGCGTCATCACGCCCTGGAACTTCCCGGTCAACATCCCCGTGGAATACCTCGCCCCCGGCATCGCCACCGGAAACACCATCGTCTGGGTGCCTGCGCCGTCCACTGCGCTTGTGGCCTGCGCGCTGATGGCAGCAATCCAAAGGGCCGGCCTGCCTGCCGGCGTCGTCAATCTGGTGATTGGCGAAGGCGCGACCGTGGGCGATGCAGTGGTCGTGCACCCGGACGTCGCCGCCATCGCCTTCACCGGCAGCACCGCAACGGGCCAGCGCATCGCCGAACGCGGCGCCGGAAAGCCGATGCTGCTCGAGCTCGGAGGCAATGGGCCGTTGATCGTTTGTGAAGATGCGGACCTCGATGCAGCCGCCGCTGCAGCAGCCGGCGGCGCGTTCTTCAATGCAGGGCAAGTCTGTGCGGCCACAGGCGTTGTGCTGGCCCATGCCAGCGTGGTCGACCGCCTCTGCGACAAGCTGGTTGCCAAGGCCGCCGAGCAGGTGCTGGGCGATCCCTTGCATCCCGCCACGACCATGGGCCCGCTCAACAACGCCAAGGTGGCGGCCAAGGTGCGCGCGCATGTGGACGATGCCGTGGAACAGGGCGCGCGCGTGCTGTGCGGCGGCCGGGCGCGGCCGGACCTGGGCAGCGACCTCTTCTTCGAGCCGACCGTGGTGCGCGACGTCACCCCGGCCATGCGGCTGTGCCGGGAGGAAACCTTCGGCCCCGTCGTGCCGGTCATTGCCTTCGAGGACGAAGCGCAGGCCCTGACCCTGGCCTTGCAGAACGACTACGGACTCTCGGTGGGCGTGTTCACGCAAGATATCGGCCGCGGCATCGCCATGGCCAAGGCGATCCCCGCCGGCATCGTCAACATCAACGCGGGCACCACCTGGTGGGAACTCCACCTGCCCTTCGGCGGCGGCTCCGGCAAGAAAAGCGGCATCGGCCGGCTCGGCGGCATGCACACACTGGAGGCGATGACCGAGATCAAGATGATCACGGTCACGCTGCCGGGTTGAGCCTCTCGACGCTGAAGGTCCTGCGCGCCGGAACTATTCCGACTTTCCCCTGGCGCGCCCCGGCTTCACGGGCCGCTGCCACCCTTGCATGTACGCGATCAGCGACTGCGACAGGTGGTTGGCCGCGAGCGACAGGCGCCGGGAATAGCTCGCCACCAGCGTGGCGCGCGCCGAGCGCAGCGACGCATCGGTGAGCGGAATGGCCACCACCTTGCCGGCTTCGATCAGCGGCGCGACCACGTCGCTCGGCTGGAAGGTGATGAGGTCCGACTCCGCGACCAGCCGGCTCGCAAAGGACAGCGAATTCGTCTCGACCGCAATGTTCAGCTTGAACTTGCCTTTGGAGCTGACGCGGTCGACCAGCTGGCGCAGGCCGAAGGAGCGATCGGGCAACGCCAGGGGCGCGTCGGCGACTTCCGCGAGCGAGCAGCTGCGCTGTTGTGCGAGCGGGTGCTGCGTCGAAGCGATCACGCACAGGGGCTGTTCGATCTTCTGCAGCTCGATGAGGTCGGGGCGCGGCGAGGCGCCGAACAGAATGCCGAGGTCGTACTTGTGCTCCGCCACCGACTCGCCCACCGCATGTGAGCCCATGAGATCGAGCGAGAAGGTGATGCCCGGGTGCGTGCGGATGAAGTTCGGCATGAAGCTCGTGAGCAGGCCGTGCAGGATGCCTTCCACGCACCCCACGCGCACATGCCCCTTGGCCAGCGTCTCGTACTCGTGGATCTGGCCCTTCAGGTCGGCCAGCTGCGTCTTGTTGTCCTGTGCATAGCGCAGCAGCAGTTCGCCGGCCGCAGTCAGCGCCATGCCGCGTGCGTGGCGCTCGAAGACGGGCACGCCCAGTTCGTCTTCGAGCAGCGCGATCTGCCGGCTCACGGCGCTCTGGGCGACGAAGAGCTTTTCCGCCGCCACGCGCACCGAGCCAAAGGCCGCGACCTCGTAGAAGTACCGAAGGGTTGTGGATTCGATCATGCGTGCACTCTACGGGATGGCAGGGACGGGGCGCGGCGCCGCTCAGTTCGCGGCGCGCGCCTGCCGTGTCAGCATGCGCCCCGCGCGCGCGCGCACCCGCGCCTCGCTCGCACCGCGGTACGCGAGCACGCCGTTCACGAACACGCGTTCGATCCCTTCGCTCACGCCCAGCGGCTGGTCGTAGGTCGCGGTGTCGGTGATGGTCTCGGGATCGAAAACCACCACGTCGGCCATCGCGCCGACACGCAGCAGGCCGCGATCGGCGATGCGCAGGTTGCGCGCCGTCATGCCCGTCATCTTGTGCACCGCCTGCTCCAACGTGAAGAGCTTGCGCTGGCGCCAGTAGCGCGCGAACACGCGGGGGAACGCACCCCACAGCCGCGGGTGCGGATGGCGGTCGTGCGGAAGGCCGTCGCTGCCGATCATGGTGCGCGGATGTGCGATGACTCTTTCGACGTCTTCTTCCTGCATCAGGAAATAGCAGGCACCGCCGGGCTTCAGGCGCAGGCTGGCTTCCTTCTCGGTGGTGCCCCACTCGCGCGCGATGTCGGCGATGAGGCGGCCGGTCATCTCGGGGTGGGGCTCGGACCAGGTCAGCAGCACGTCGATCACGCCATCGACCATGTCCTCGCGCAGCACGGTGGAGCCGGCCACGTAGGGGTAGACGTCCATCGCGATTTCCTGGCGCTGCGACAGCGCGTCGATCAACGGCAGCGTCTCTTTGGTGCGGCCCCAGTTGGCCGGGCTTGCGCATTTATGGTGCGAGATGATCAAGGGCACGCCGGCCTCGAACGCCGAGTCACCGGCCTCGTGCATCGCCTCGATGATCTGCTGCATCTCGCTGCGCAGGTGGGTGGCGTACACGCCGCCGTGGCGTGCCACGACGCGTGCGAGCGCGGTGACTTCCTCGGCCGGCGCGGCAAATGCTTCTTCGTAGAACAGACCCGACGACAGGCCGTGCGCGCCCGCGGCCATGCAGTCGTCGAGCAGCGCGGCCATGTGCGCGAGTTCGTCTCCGTTCGCGGGTCGGTCGAGTGCCTGCATTGCCGCGAAGCGCAACGTGGTGTGGCCCACGAGCGCGGCCACGTTGAGCGCAGGCTGCGTCGCATCGACGGCCGCGCGGTACTCGGCCATGGTCGCGTGCTTGAACGAGTCGGCGCCCAGCAGCGTGAGCGGCGGCTTCGACTGCGGCGTGCGGTACGGCGCCAGCGAGATGCCGCAGTTGCCCGTAACCACGGTGGTGATGCCCTGCGACACCTTGGGCAGGCACAGCGGATCGCGCAGCACGATGGCATCGTCGTGCGTGTGCGCGTCGATGAAGCCGGGCGCAATCACCTTGCCGCGGCAGTCGACCACGTCGACGTCTGCGATGTTCAGGCCCTCGGGCAGCCGCGTGCGCAGGCCTTCGCCGAGTGCCACGATGCGGTCGCCCTGCAGCAGCACGTCGCCGGGCCACGAAGGGCCGCCAGAGCCGTCGACCACGAGGCCGCCTTCGAGCAGCGTCGCACCGTTCTTCTGTGTGTTCATGGATGGATGCGTCGCCTTGCTTAGAAGTGAATCACGACTGCATCGCTCACGCGGTAGTCGTTCTCGACCACAGGCATCCAGTGCCACTTGTCGAAGGTGGTGCAGGGGTGCGAAATGCCCAGGCCCACACGGTCGCCGACGACCGGGGCTTGCGCTTCGTCGTTCGCGTCCCAGCGCAGGTAGGCGTGCTGGTCGTTCAACGCGGTGACCTTCCAGCTGGCGGGCACCGCATGCGACTGCAAGGCACCGCGCGCCGCGTGCGCAATGGGGATCGGCATCGACATGTCGAAAGAGATGTCGCGCTTGCCGACTGACAGGATCGCCAGGCCCGGCTCGGGCCGCGACTGTACGTTGGCCCAGACCTCCATCGCCGGCGTCAGCCCTTCGCCGCACTCGCACCCCATGCGCTCATCTGCCACGTTCACCATGCGCTTGTAGAAGCCATGGTCGTGCGTCACGTAGCAACCCGAACGCAGCAGGCCGCGCACCGGCGAGCCCAGCGCAGGCTTGAGCCGCCCGGCCACGAGGTCGAAGATCGCCGAGCCACCCGCCGAGACCAGCACCTCGTCGGTCTCGAAGAGTTGCTGCGTGTCGCAGTGGCGCGCGACGGCTTCGATCCGGTCCATCAGTGCCTTGGCAAAGGCCGTGTCCTGCTCGGTGGACCCGGTGGCATTCAGGCCTTCGTAGCTCTCGATGCCCACCAGCTTCGCGGCGCTGCTGGCACGCACCGCGCTGGCCACGGCGATCGCTTCGTCGTGCGTGCGGCAACCGGTGCGCCCGCCGTCGATGCCGATCTCGAGCATCACCTCGAAGGGCACGCTCGCGGGGTTGCGCCTGGACCAGTCTTCGATGAGCGCCAGCTGCGCAATCGAATCGATCAGGAACACGACGCGCAGGCCGGCATGCGCGCGCAGCAGCATCTGGATGCCGGCCAGGTCTTCGTCGCTCACGACCTGGTTGGCGATGAGCGTGCGACGCACGCCCGCGGCCACGCCCACGGCGAGCTGGGTGACGGTCGCGAAGGTCAGGCCCCATGCTCCCGCATCCAACTGGCGCTGGAAGAGCTGCGGCGACATCGTCGTCTTGCCGTGCGGCGCCAGATCGATGCCCCATTCGCGCACGCGCGCCTGCATCCATTGGAGGTTGTGTTCGAGCGCTTCGCGCTTGAGCACGGCCAGCGGCAGCGGAAGGTCACCGGCCAGCACGTTCCAGCCGGCGGCGCCGACTTCACTGCGCCGGCGCGGCGGCTGGGTGCGCGGATAGCCCTTGAAGTTGCTGCCCAGCAGCGGATCGTTGAAGTTGTCGGTCATGGTCATGCGGCGATGTTGGAGAGCAGATCTTTTCGGAGGCAGGCGCGGTAGTGGCCCGCCGAGATTTCTTCGAGGGCGGGCACGGTCTGGGCGCAAGCCTCGAAGGCGTGCGGACAGCGCGTGCGGAACACGCAGCCCGAGGGCGGCGAGATCGGACTGGGGATGTCGCCCTTCAGGGCAATGCGCTCGGTGGCCATCTCGGGATCGGGCTTCGGGCTCGCGGCCAGCAGCGCCTGAGTGTAGGGGTGCGAGGGGCGTGCGAACAGTTCGTCGGTGGTGGCGACTTCCATCACCTTGCCCAGGTACAGCACCACCACGCGGTCGCACAGGTACTCGACCACGTCTAGGTCGTGCGAGATGAAGAGCATCGTCAGGCCCAGCCGCTCGCGCAGGTCGGCCAGCAGGTTGATGACCTGCGACTGGATCGAAACGTCCAGTGCCGACAGCGGCTCGTCCGCCACGATGAACTCGGGCTCGACCGCGAGCGCGCGTGCCACGCCGATGCGCTGGCGCTGACCACCCGAGAACTCGTGCGGGAAGCGGCTCGCGTGCTCGGGGCGCAGGCCCACGGTCTCCAGCAGCTCGGCGATGCGCTTGTCGCGCGCGGCTGCGCCCTTGTGCAGCCCGTGCGTGGACAGCGCCTCGCCGAGGATGGCGCTGATGCGCATCTTCGGGTTCAGGCTGGCGTACGGGTCCTGGAAGATGATCTGCAGCTTGCTGCGCAGCTTGCGCATGCGCTCGCCCGAGAGCGTGCCAATGTCATCGCCGCGGTACAGCACCTGGCCCTCGGTGCGCTCGACCAGGCGCAGCACGGTGCGCCCGATGGTGCTCTTGCCCGAGCCCGATTCGCCGACCAGGCCCAGCGTCTCGCCGGGATGGATCGCAAACGAGACGTCATCGACTGCACGCACGGGGCGATCGCTGCTGCCGAAGTACTTCTTGAGGCCGCGGACTTCAATGAGGGGGACGGCGGTAGTCATCGTGGGCGTGTGGTTTTAGCTCCCTCCCCTTCCGGGGGAGGGTTGGGGTGGGGGCACGACGGCACGGGATGAAGCACTGCGCCGAACGAACGCCGCTTGCCCCCATCCCAGCCTTCCCCCGGAAGGGGAAGGAGCAACACGCCAGGTGGTGCGCTTCTCATGCGACCCTCGCGAGTTGGGCATCGGGCTGCACGCGCACGCAGCGCGCCTGGCGGTCCTGGCGGATGTCGATCAACGGCGGCATCGCACTGCAGCATTCAGGCAGCGCCTGGTCGCAGCGCGGCTCGAAGGCGCAACCGGGTGGCGGCGCCAGCGGACTCGACACCTGCCCGCGAATGGCGAACAAGCGCTTGGGCTTGGGTTGCCCAGGAACCCGCGCCTTGCCCGGCAGACAGGCCAACAGGCCCTGCGTGTACGGGTGCTCGGGCTGCGCAAAGAGAGGCCGCACGGGCGCTTGCTCGACCACGCGACCCGAGTACAGCACCACCACATCATCGGCATGGTGCGCCACCACGCCCAGGTTGTGCGTGATGAACAGGATGCTCATGCCCGTCTCGGCCTGCAGCCGGCGCATCAGCTCCAGGATCTGCGCCTGGATGGTCACGTCCAGGGCGGTGGTGGGCTCGTCGGCGATCAGCAGCGTCGGGTCGCAGGCCATGGCCAGCGCGATCATCACGCGCTGGCGCATGCCGCCCGAGAGCTGGTGCGGGTACTCGTGGATGCGTTGGGCGGCAGCCGGAATCTCGACCAGCTCCAGCATGCGCAGCGCATGGGCCAATGCCGCCTTGCGGTCTAGCCCCTTGTGCAGGCGCACGCTCTCGGCAATCTGCTCGCCGATGGTGAAGACCGGGTTCAGGCTCGTCATCGGCTCCTGGAAGATCATCGACAGCTGGTTGCCGCGCAGCGAGCGCATCTCGCGCTCACCGATCTGCAGCAGGTCGAGTGTCTTGCCTTCGCGGGTGACGAACGAGGCCGATCCGCTGACCTGTGCATTGGCGGTCTTGGGCAGCAGTCGCATCAGCGTGAGGCTGGTGACCGACTTGCCCGAACCCGATTCGCCGACCAACGCGGTGGTCTTGCCGGGCTGAATGGAGAAGCTCACATCGGCGACCGAACGAATCAGACCGTCCTCGGTGGGAAAGCTGGTGCTCAGGTTCGTGACCGTGAGCCGTGGGGTATTCGTGGCGTTGTTCATCACGAGGTCTTCTTGAGCTTCGGATCGAGCAGGTCGCGCACACCGTCGCCCAGCAGTTGCAGCGACAGGGCCGTGAAGATGATTGCCAGGCCCGGGAACAGCACGACCCAGAAGGCCTGGTGCGCGTACTGCTGGCTGCCGGCGACCATGGTGCCCCAGGTGGGGATCTCAGGCGGCACGCCGACGCCCAGGAACGACAGGCCCGCTTCAGCCAGGATGGCGTACGCAAAGATGAACGACACCTGCACGAGGATCGGCGACATCAGGTTCGGCAGGATATGGCGCCACAGGATGCGCGAGGTGCGCACACCCAGGGCCCGCACGGCTTCGACGAAGAGCAGCTCGCGCACCACCAGGGTCGAGGCCCGCACCACCCGCGCGACACGCGGCGTGTAGACCAGCACCAGCGCGAGCACGGTGTTCATCAGCGAGGGGCCGAGGATGGCCACCAGCGCGATGGCCAGCAGGATGTCGGGGAAGGACATCATGGCGTCGACCACGCGCATGAGCGGCGTGTCGAGGCGGCGGAAGAAACCGGCCATCAGGCCCAGTACGGTGCCGGCGATGACCGAGCCCAAGGCGGTGAGCGCTGCGATGGCCAACGAGTAGCGCGCGCCGTGCACGATGCGCGCGTACATGTCGCGCCCGAGTTCGTCGGTTCCGAGCAGGTGTTCGGCGCTGGGCGCCTTCAGGCGCTGCAGCACTGCCGTGTCGTTCGGGTCGGCGGACGCAAACAGCGGCGCACCCACAGCAAGCACGGCAATCACCAGCAGCACCAGGGCGGAGACCATCACGATGCGGCGGTGCATCAGCTGGCGGAGCATTCGAGGCATGCGCATCGTTCAGACCTTCACGCGCGGATCGACGACGGCATACAGCAGGTCGATCGAGAAATTGATGAGCACATAGATCGCGGCAATCACGAGCAGCGCGCCCTGGATGACGGGGTAGTCGCGCCGCAGCACGGCGTTGACCACCAAATTGCCCACGCCCGGCAGGCCGAACACCGTTTCGGTGATGACGGCACCGCCGATCATCAGAGCGACGGTCAGGCCGATCACCGTGACGATGGGCACCAGGGCGTTGCGCAGTGCGTGCTTGAGCACCACGGTGCTCTCGCTCAGGCCCTTGGAGCGTGCGGTGCGCACGTAGTCTTCACCGAGCACGTCGAGCATCGAGGCGCGCGTGAAGCGGATGATGAGCGCGGAGTTCAGCAGGCCCAGCACGGTGGCCGGCAGCACCAGCGCATGCAGCCGCTCGGAAAAGGGGGCATCGGGCGCGCCGTAGCCCGACACCGGGAACCACCCGAAGGACACCGCGAAGATCTGGATCAGCACGATGCCCATCCAGAAGCTGGGGATGCTGGCACCCAGCATCGCGATGCCAGTGAAGAACTGGTCGACCACGCGGCCACGGAACACGGCCGAGACGATGCCGCAGGGCACGCCGATGAGCGCGGCGATGGCCACCGCCAGAAGCGCCAGCAAGGTGGTCGGCTCGGCGCGCTCCCACAGCGCCTGCGTGACCGGGCGCTGCAAAAAGATCGAGGTGCCCAGGTTGCCCTGCAGCACTTCGCGCAGCCAGTAGCCGAACTGCACGGGCAGGGGTTTATCGAGCCCGTAGTCCTTTTGCACGCGGGCGATGTCGGCGGCGGTGGCCTGGTCGCCCAGCAGCACGGAGATCGGGTCGCCCGAGGCCGCGCGGGTGAGCACGAAGACCAGCACGGCGACCAGGGCCAGCACGGTGAGCATGCCGGCGAAGCGCGAAGCAATGAAACGGAACAAACGCGCCTCCTACTTGATCTTCACATTCCAGAAGAACGGCCAGTTCGTGGGTTGGTAGTTGTCCAGCGCCGGGCTCTTGGCCGAGAGGGCGTTGAACTTGCCGACGCTGATGTACGGCACCTCGTCGTACACCACCTGCTGCACCTTGCCCCACAACGCACCGCGCTTGGCCGGGTCGCTCTCGGTGTTGAAGGCGCTGAGCGAGGCCTTCTTGGCGGGCGAGTCCCACCAACCTGGTGCACCGTCGCCCAGTTGCGGCGGCGACAGCATCGGCTCGGGGAACAGCCCCGAATGGGTGATGAAGATTTCCCACAGCCGCGGGTCGTTGCGGCGCTGGGTGAGCGTGGCCCAGTCGACGACGTTGAGATCGACCTTGAAGCCGGCGCGCTTGAGCTGCTCGGCCATCAGGAGCGACATGTTGTAGTGAAAGTCGTACTGGCGGCTGGTCAGCACACGGATCGGCTCGCCCTTGTAGCCGGCCTTGGCCGCAGCATCCTTCGCCTTGGTGGCGTTGCGCTGGTTGTACTGGTCGGCACCGGCCGCCGAGTAGAACGGCGAACTCTTGGGGAAGTGGTTGGCTTCGGCGATGAAGAAGCGCGTGTCGCCGAAGCCTGCTGCGAGCATCTCGCCCTGGCCCATCGCGGTCTGCAGGGCCTGGCGCACGGCCTGGTTGGCGAGTGCGCCCTCCTTGGTGTTGAAGACCACCAGCGGAAAGCCGAACGCGGGCGTGATGATCGGCAGCGTCTTGCCACTGGCTTTTTCCAGCCGCGGCAGGGCTTCCACCGGCAGCAGGTCGGCAAAGTCGTACTGGCCCGCGAGTGCGCCTTCGACGCGCGTGCTGGCGTTGGGCACCGGCACGAAGCGCAGCTCTTCGATGACCGCTTCGCGCTTGCCGCCATAGCCGCTCGCAGGCTCCTTGCGTGCGCTGTACTTGTCGAAGCGCGTGAGCAGCACGAACTGGTCGGGGCGGCGCTCCTTGAACTTGTAGGGGCCGGTGCCGACGAAGTCCTTCAGCGGCGAGGCCATCGATTCCTTGGCCATCATCGCAGCGGTGCCATTGCTGGGCAGTGCCAGTTGCGAGAGCAGCGGCGCATACGGCGCCTTCAGCACGATCTCCACGCCGAGCGGGCCCTTGGCCTTGAGGCTCTCGATTTCCTTGCCCACGGCCTTGCCGCGCGGCGACTGGTCCATCCAGCGCTGCAGGCTGGCGACCACATCGTCGGCCGTGAGCTCGCGCCCGTTGTGCAGCGCCACGCCCTTGCGCAGCGTGATCGCATAGGTCTTGCCGTCCGCGGAGATCTTGGGCATGCCCTCGGCGAGCATCGGCACCACGTTCCACTTGGCGTCGAAGGTGTAGAGCGTCTCGTACACGTGCTGCATGATGGTTCCGACCAGGTCGGCCGTGGAGGCCATCGGGTCGAGCGTCTGCGGCTCGGCCACCATCGCCAGTGTGGCGAAGTTGCGCGGGCCTTGTGTCTGGGCCTGTGCACTCGGGTGGGGCAGCGCGGCACACAGCATCGCGAGCAAAGAAGCGCCCAGCAGGCTGCGCTTCGACAGACGGGGCAGGCGCTGGACAACAGGACCGGCGTGAGACATGGGGTGTTCCTTCATGGGCGATCGGTGGGCAATGAATTCACTTTTTCAGGCCCGAACTTTGAAGCACAACCCATGCCAAAACATCACCATTTACCCTGAGCAACGATCTAAATATTCGAACCCTCCCTTCGAAATTCAATGCCGTTCTCGCATCGATCCGCTGCTAGATTCCGGTCGAATCTTTTCCCACCGAAAGATGGCGTCCGATCGAATTTGCGAGGATGAAAATGAGCACCAAGAAAGTTCTTGTGGTAGGTTTTCTGTTCGGCTGTGCGTTGCTGACGCATGCGGCGATCACCGGGGTGAACCCCCTCGACACGATCAGGAAGGCCGCCACCAGCATGGCCTCCGCGGCCGCTGAACTGGTGGCCGATCCGCTGCCGCTGCAGGGCCCCGGACTGGGCAACCTGACCTACGCGCAGGCCGAGCTGTTCAAGCCCATCTCGATGATCAAGGAAGAGGTGGACACCGGCGTCGGCGCAGGCACCGGCGCCGATGTGCCGAAGATCCCCGGTGGCAGCGTGACGCATCCCACCGCCGGGTACACCAAGTACCACTACGGCCAGAACGTGGGCCTCATGATCAACGGCTACTTCCTGACGACGTTCACGCCCGACGGCGGGTTGGGCCCGGGGGGCTTCTTGCTCTACAACGTGTCCGATCCGCGCAACCTCCAGCTCGTGAAGCGCATCTACGAGCCGGACGGCCGCACCAAGGAACTGAGGGAGCCGCATTCCATCGGCATCGCCACCATCGGCGGCAAGCAGTACGTTGCCGTTCCCAGCGTTTTCGGCATCGAGTTCTGGGACTTCACCGACATCAACAACATCCAGCAGGTCAAGAAGCTGGTGCTGCCCAACGTCAACAAGGGCGACTACAACAACGTGAGCTGGCAGCTCTGGTGGCAGGCGCCCTACCTGTACGTGGCGGCGGCGGAGCAGGGCGTGTTCGTCATCGACGCGGCAGACCCCGCGAACGCACAGCTCGCGAACCGCGGCGCCGGCAAGCCCAACCCGATACCGACCGGCGAGCTCGGCGGCTTTCGCGTGGGGCCGATCTTCACCATGGGCAACCACATGGTGCTGACGTCCATGACCAACACCAGCGGCTTCGCCAGCCTGGACATTTCAGACCCGCTGAATCCCAAGGTGCTCGACGCCGTCGCTGGCTCTACGGCCAGCTACTACTCCACCTGCTTCGACGGCAAGAAGGTCTACGCCTCTGCGCAGGAGAGCGGCGGCAAGATGTACGGCTACGACCTCAGCGACCGATCGCGCTTCGTGGCAGAAGACAACCGGCTGGTGATCAACCAGCAGCTGTACTGCAGCACGCAGGACAACTTCGTTTTCCAGGGCGCGCAGAACTACATCCACAAGGTCGATGTGAGCAACCCGCTCAACCATGTCGAGGTCGGGCGCGGCGGACTGTTCGCGCCGACGCACCCCGATTTCTCGAGCTCCGACCACGGCCAGGTGTCGCCGTTCGGCAACTTGATCTACGTCGGCAACGACCACGGCTCGGGCAGCGGTTTCATCGTGCATGCGGTGGACCCCGACCTCACCAAACCCGAAGTGAAGCAGGTCTCGCCCGTGAACGGTGCGAAGCAGCAGGCGCTCACGTCGCGCATCGGCCTGGGCATGACCGACAGCATCCTGCCGGAGAGCGTGAACGCCAACACCTTCATCGTGCGCGCGGTGGGCGGCAACACGCTGGCGGGCACCTACAGCGTGCAATTGGGCATCGTCAACTTCCACCCCGCGCAGCCGCTGCAGCCGGGCACCGCCTACGAGGTGTTCCTGCCCGCCAACGGCCTGAAGGACTATGCGGGCAACGCCATTGCCGCTGACTACCGCTCCACCTTCAACACCGGCAATGCCAACGACATCAACCTGATGCACCACTGGGCACTGACGGGCAACCTCGGTGACCAGATCAGCGCCAACAACGGCACCGCCGCCACCGGCGACGCCTTCGAGAGCATCGGCCTGAACTTCGCGAACCGCACCACGGGTGTGCAGCTGAAGAACGACAGCGTGTCCACCACGCTGGGCGGCACGGCCTCGCTGAGCTTCTACATGAAGACCACGCAGGCGGGCGGTGCCAGTTCGTGGACCGCGCCCGGCATCTTCGGGCGCGACCAGTCGCCGGGCGTCGACGACGTGTTCTGGGGCTGGCTCGACAGCACCGGCAACATCAAGCTGTCGGTGGGCGACCACGCGGGCACGCGCTCGCAAAGCGCCGTGAACGACGGCAACTGGCACCACGTGGTGCTCACGCGCGACGCGGCCTCGGGCGCGCAGGCGGTGTACGTGGATGGCGTGAAGACCACGTCGACCGGGCCCACCGGCACCAAGGGCCTGACGACCAAGTTCCAGCTGCTGGGGCAGATCCAGGGCAACGCCGCACTCTTCAAGGGCACGCTGGCCGAGGTGCGCGTGTACGCCCGCGTGCTCGGCGACAGCGACGTGGCCGCGCTGCGGGCGCAGGCCGTGATCGGCGATCCCGGCATCGTGGGCGCACCGAAGATCGTCAACGGCCAGCTGAGCTTCAACCCGGCCACGCTGGGCGCCACCGGCGCGCAGTTCCGCTGGAACTTCGGCGATGGCACGCAGAGCGCGTACGCCTCGCAACCCGGTGTCACGCACACCTACAGCAGCCCCGGCCACTACACCGTGACGCTGACGGTGAAGGCCGCGAACGGCCAGGAGACCTTCTACACCTACAACCTCACGGTGATCGCACCCGTCACGGCGGCGGCGCCCACGCACACGACCAACATCGCGGGCGATGCGAACTCGGTGTATTCGGTGAATCCCGACAGCGGCACGGTGGCCGCCATCAATGCCGAGACCTTCGCCAAGCGCTGGGAAGTGCGCGTGGGCGACGAGCCGAAGACGCTGGCGGTGGGCCCCGACGGCCGCATCTGGGTCACGGTGCAGGGCGAGGACAAGCTGGTGGCGCTCAACGCAGCCGACGGCACGCTGTCGACGACGGTGCCGCTCGCCTACGGCAGCGGCCCTTACGGTGTCGTCTTCACGCCCAATGGCACCAAGGGCCTGCTGACGCTGGAAAGCAAGTCGGCGCTGGTCAGCTTCGACCCGACGACCGGCGCCGCCACAGGCACGCTCGCCCTGGAAGGCAGCGTGCGCGGCATCGCGGTCGATGCGAGTTCGCAGTCGGCCTACGTGACGCGCTTCAAGTCGAAGATGACGGGCGGTCAGCTGCACAAGGTGAACCTGCAGAGCTTCAGCAGCGCCACGCCGATCGCGCTGGCGGTCGACACGACCACGGTGGACACCGAGGCCGCATCGCGCGGCGTGCCCAACTACCTGAGCCAGGTGGTGATCTCGCCCGACGGCGCGCGTGCGCTGCTGCCTTCGAAGAAGGACAACATCGTGCGCGGCACCTTCCGCGACGGCCTGCCGCTGGAGCATGACAAGACCGTGCGCTCCATCCTGTCGCAGGTGAACCTGCAGACGGCCGCGGAAGTGTTCAGCGAACAGCTCGACTTCAACGACCGCGCCCCCGCGCGCGCCGCGCTGTACTCGCCGGCCGGCGACTACATCTTCGTGGCGCAGATGGAAGGCAACCGCGTGGCCATCGTCGATGCCTACAACCGCTCGGTGCGCGGCGAGATCAACGCCAGCAGCGCGCCGCACGGCCTGTACCTCGATGCGGTGCGCAAGCGCCTGTACGTGAACAACTTCCTGGCGCGCTCGGTGTCGGTGCACGACGTGGCGCAGGTGCTGTCGTCGGAGTCGGCCGCCCCGGCCTTCCTGCAGAACGTCACCACGGTGGCGCAGGAGCCGATGGCCGCCGCGGCCTTGCGCGGCAAGCAGGTGTTCTACAACGCGTCCGACCGGCGCATGAGCATGAACAACTACATGTCGTGCGCGAGCTGCCACGCCGATGGCAGCGACGACGGCATGGTGTGGGACTTCACGCAGCGCGGCGAGGGCCTGCGCCGCACCATCAGCCTGCAGGGGCGGCGCGGCACGGGCCACGGCAAGCTGCACTGGACGGCCAACTTCGACGAGGTGCAGGACTTCGAGCACGACATCCGCAATGAATTCGGCGGCACTGGCTTCCTGACCAACGCCGACTTCTCGGCCACGGGCGACCCGCTCGGCGTGCCGAAGGCGGGCCGCAATGCACAGCTCGACGATCTCGCGGCCTACCTGAACTCGCTGAACAAGTACATGCGCAGCCCGGCCCGCGCGGCGGACGGCAACCTCAGCGTGGACGCGGTGCGCGGCCAGACCGTGTTCAACACGGCGCAGTGCGCAACGTGCCACACGGCCGGCAGCCTGCGCGACGGGCTGAGGCACGACGTGGGCACGGTCCAGCTCTCGTCGGGCAAGGGCAGCAACCAGCCGCTGGCCGGCGTGGGCTTCGACACCCCGACGCTCTACGGCACCTGGAGCAACCCGAGCTTCTTCCACAACGGCCAGAAGGCCACGCTGCAGGACGTGCTCACGGGCGGCCACGGCAATGCCTCGGGCCTGCCGGCGGCCGATGTGCTGGCACTCGGCGAGTTCGTGAAGTCGCTCGACACGGCGCCGGCGGTCGACACGCGCATCCGCTCGGAGGTCAGCAACCTGTGCATCAACGTGTCGGGCGGCTCGACGGCCAGCGGTGCGACGGTGGTGCAGTGGGCCTGCGGCAACGGCAACAACGAGACCTTCACCGTCAACAGCAGCGGTGGCTACACCCAGTTCGTCGCGAAGCACAGCGGCCTGTGCCTGGCGCAGGGCAATACCAACGCCGGCGGCGGCCCGCTGGTGCAGCTGGCGTGCACGGCGGGCGCGGCCACGCAGTGGAGCGTGGTCGGGGCGACGCTGCGCAACCGGGTGTCTTCCGGCGCGTGCCTCGATGTGCCGGGCTCGACCACCACGCAAGGAACGGCGCTGTCCACCTACACCTGCCATGGCGGGGCCAATCAGCGCTGGAGCCAGATTCCCTGAGCGCTTCTGCGCCTTCTCTCTTTTTCTCTCGCTCTCCAAAAAGGAAATCACGTGTCGGAACTCCAACTCTCCCTCCCAGGCGGCTATCGGTTCATTCCGGGCGTCCAGCAGTACTCGGCTGGCGTGGCCGCCGAACCTGGGTTTCGCATCGAGCGCGTGCGGTTCCTGGAGCCCCTGCCCCTGAAGCAGGGCTTTCAGCGCATCAAGGAAATCCTGGAGGAGGCCTCACGTCCGCTGGCCGCCTTCTGCGCGTGCGAACTGCGGTCCCCGGCACCGTTCACCGAACAGGGCTTCGTCGAGTTCAACAACCTCTACGTGGGAACGTTGAAGGACTGGGGGATCTTCATCGGCGACCTGAACCCGGTGGCGCGAAGCAACGTGTGCCCCGCGGTGTCGCCGCCGTCGGAGCCCTCGTTCCATGCGTTCAGCTACACCGTGCCCGACGCCGAGGCGGCGGCTTCGTTCGTGGTGGCCGGCAGTGCCGAAGCGCCGGAAGGCAAGGGGCACTACCGCGACCATGCCGTGCGGCTGGGCGACACCTCGCCGCCCGCCATTTTGAAGAAGGCGCAGTGGGTGCTCGATGAAATGGAGCGCCGCCTGGCATCGCTGGGCTTCACCTGGGCCAGCACCACGGGCTCGCAGCTGTACACGGTGCACGACATCCACCCCTTCATCGCGGACGAGATCGTCAAGCGCGGTGCCGCGCGGCACGGGCTGACCTGGCACTACAACCGGCCGCCGGTGGTCGATCTCGAGTACGAGATGGACTGCCGCAGCGTGCAGTTCGAACGCGTCGCGATCTGATCGCGCGCGGGTCGCCAACCCTCTCACCGAGACACCCATGCCCAAAGCTCTGCCGCATCGCCTGGTCGCCACCTGCATCGTCCTGACCTCGTTCCTGGCGGCAGGCCTCGCCGCTGCGCAGAACATCCAGGAGCGCACCTTCAAGTTCGCCTTCGTCAACCAGAAGGAGCATCCGCAGGGCATGGGGGCGCAGCGCTTCTCGGAGATCGTCGAGAAGAAGAGCGGCGGCAAGATGAAGGTGAAGCTCTTTCCTTCGGGCGTGCTCGGGGGCGATGCCTCGGTCATTGCCTCGCTGCAGGGCGGCACGGTGGAAATGACGATGGCGATCCCGGGCCTGCTCTCGGGCATGGCCCGGGAGTTCTCGCTGTTCGACCTGCCGTTCCTGTTCAACAACGAGAAGGAAGCCGACTTCGTGCTCGATGGCCCGGTCGGCCGCAAGCTGCTGGACAAGCTGCCCGAGAAGGGGTTGATCGGCCTCACGTACTTCGAGCACGGCTTTCGCAACGTCACCAACAGCCGGCGACCCATCGCGCGCATGGAAGACCTGCAGGGCCTGAAGCTGCGCGTGATGCAGATCCCCGTGATGATCGATGCCTTCAGCGCGCTGGGTGCCAACCCGTCGCCGCTGCCGCTGCCCGAGGTCTACACCGCGCTGGAGCAGAAGGCCGTCGACGGCCAGGAAAATCCGTACTCGCTGGTGGAAGCCTCGAAGTACTACGAGATCCAGAAGTACGGCTCCAACACGCGGCACGCGTTCAACCCCGTCGTGCTGCTGTTCAGCAAGAAGCGGTGGGAGCAGTTGTCGGAAGACGAACGCAAGATCCTGCTCGATGCGGCCCGGGAGACGCAGCCCTTCCAGCGCGCCGCCAACCGCGACGTCAACGCCAAGGCCGCCGAGTTCCTGAAGAGCAAGGGCATGGTGCTGACCGAGTTCCCCGCCGCCGAGCGCGAACGCCTGCGCGAGAAGCTCGTGCCGGTCACGGACAAGCACGTCAAGCAGATCGATCCGGCGCTGACGAAAGAACTGTTCTCCGAGCTTGGCAAGGCACGCAGCAGTGCCGCCAGATAGCCAACAACAAACAACCAAGGAATGACGAATGAAGCTGTTGCGTTACGGGCCTGTCGGCCAGGAGAAGCCGGCGATGCTCGACGCGGACGGGCGCTTGCGCGACCTCTCTGCGCACGTGAACGACATCGCACACGAGGTGCTGCTGCCCGCCGGCCTGGCGCGCATCGCCGCACTCGACCCGCAGAGCCTCCCGCTGGTGGAAGGCACTCCGCGCATCGGCGCCTGCGTGGCCGGCTCGGGCAAGTTCATCTGCATCGGGCTCAACTACTCGGACCACGCGGCCGAGACGGGCGCCACGGTACCGCCCGAGCCCATCGTCTTCCTGAAGGCGACCTCGGCGATCGGTGGACCGAACGACGTGCTTGAAATTCCGCGCGGCTCCACCAAGACCGATTGGGAGGTGGAGCTGGGCGTGGTGATTGGAAAGACCGCGAAGTACGTCAGCGAAGCGGACGCGATGGACCACGTCGCGGGCTATTGCCTGATCAACGACGTGTCGGAGCGTGCCTTTCAAACCGAACGCCAGGGCCAGTGGACCAAGGGCAAGTCGGCCGACACCTTCGGCCCGATCGGGCCCTGGCTCGTGACGCCCGATGAAGTGCCGGACCCGCAGCAGCTGGACATGTGGCTGGAGGTCAACGGCGTGCGACGCCAGAGCGGCTCCACGGCCACCATGGTCTACGGCGTGCGTTACCTGATTGCCTATCTCTCGCAGTTCATGAGCCTGCGCCCGGGGGACATCATTTCCACGGGAACCCCACCGGGCGTGGGCATGGGGTTCAAGCCGCCGGTCTACCTGAAGGGTGGCGATGTCGTCACGCTGGGCATCGAAGGGTTGGGCACTCAGCGACAGGTCGCCGCACAGTTCGATTGAAGGGGCGGTGGCAGAGGGCGGCAGCGGGCCGTGATGCGCCTGCTGCTGCCGCTGTGTCAGATCAGCGTGGCGCTCACGCCGCGCTGCACCACAGGCGCGATGCCGGCGTAGAAGAACGCCAGGCTGTCTTCCGGCCCGTTGACGGCGCGCCCGCGCACCTTGGCCATGGCGCAGACACCGACCTGTGCGCTGTCAGGGCCGATCACGAGCACGAAGGGGTTGTCGTCGTCGCCGCGCAGGTAGCGTCCGCCGAACTCGCGGCGTGCAGTTTCGAAAACATAGGCCGACGCCAGGAAGTGCAGGTCGTCGGGCAAGGGCGCCTGCTGCTGGAAGTAGTCTTCGAGCACCTGGTCGACCAGGACCAGCGAGGCTTCGGAATAGTCGAGCGCCGCGCCGTCGATGGGCGTGCCGGGCTGCGAGAAGGCGCCGATGAAGTCTTCGGCCTGAGAGGCCATGCCGGCTTCGAGCGTCGACGGCATTTCTATTTCCGGTTCCTTTTTCTTCTTCAGGAAATCGAACAGTCCCATGGTGCGTCTTGGCCTTTCTCTTGTGGATGGAGGAGGCCGCAGGCTAGCGCAGAACGCGCACGTCGCGAAGACGGGGAGTGCTTGTGATCAGGCCTACACCGCAGCCGACAGCTGCCGCAGCATCACCGACTGCCGTGCTTCTTCAGCGTCGCGCAGGCTCTTCGCGGCGCGCGCCGCGACGTAAGTGACGTACAGGGTCTCGACGGCCCGTGCCCACTCGTGCGCCTTCTGCGACACGCCTTCCGCCTTGACCGGCGACCCGGTGGCCATCGGCGTCGACAGGTCGTCGACCGGATGGGACGGTACCTCGACGCCGGCCTTCCCGAGGATCACGGCTTTCTGAAGGATGGTGAGCATGGACGGACCTCTCTTTTTTCTTGTTCCAGAGTAACGGCGTCCTTCGCGGATCGCTATTCGCCAGATGACGTATCCGCCCCTGAATTCAAGGTGAACTTTTGGCCGCATAGGGTTTGCCCGGGCAGCCGAAAGCAGGGCCTGCACAAAGCGCCATCGGCCTTGCGCAATGTCCCTTCGTTCGTTCTGGATGCAAATAATATTTGTTTGCATTCTCAATACAATTGATGCTGATCAGTTGGTACGCAACAACAACAACGCATCCGAGAGCGGCCCTGTTTTTCCTGCCGTTTTCCGTGGAGTTTTTGCATGTTGTTCTCGCGTTGCGGCCGTCGGCCGCGTCCGTCCTTGCTGGCGCTGGCCGCCGCATCTCTTTTTTCTCCCGCCCTGTTCGCCCAGACGCCCGCTGACCAACAACTGCGCGAGGTCGTCGTCAGCGCGACCGGCTTCGAGCAGGAGCTGAAGGACGCGCCCGCTTCCATTTCGGTCATCACGCGCCAGGAGCTGGAAACGCGCCAGTTCCGCGACTTGGCCGAGGCGCTGCAGAACGTCGAAGGCATCGACGTCGGTGGCTCCACCGGCAAGACGGGGGGCCTGGACATCTCGATCCGCGGCATGCCCAGCGACTACACGCTGATCCTCATCGACGGCCGCCGCCAGAACGTGGCCGGCGACGTCACGCCCAACGGCTTCGGCGCCGCGCACACCAGCTTCATGCCGCCGCTGGCGGCCATCGAGCGCATCGAGGTCATCCGCGGCCCGATGTCGACGCTGTACGGCTCCGACGCCATGGGCGGCGTGGTCAACATCATCACGCGCAAGGTGGCGCGCGAATGGGGCGGCCAGGTCACGATGGAAACCGGCATTCCGCAGGACAGCGACTGGGGTTCGCAGACGCGCTCCAGCGTGTACCTGAGCGGCCCCGTGGCCACCGACCTGCTGGGCCTGACCCTGCGCGGCAACATCTACCGCCGCGAAGCCGCCGACTGGGTGCTGGCACCCGGCCAGGCACAGCCCGCGACGGCCCGCAACCCCGCGCCCGCCGAGAGCCGCCAGCACAGCGTGGGCGGCCGCCTGATGCTCACGCCCAACCGCCAGCACGACATCTGGCTCGACGTCGAATCGGGTCGCAGCTGGTACGACAACGAAGACGGCCGGCTCGGCACGCGCGACGCGGCCGCGCCCAACCGCACCGGCAACAACCCGCCGGGCTACCAGGACGCGCTGCGCTTCAACCGCGACCAGGTCGCCATCGGCCACACCGGGCGCCTGGGCTTCGGCACGGTGGAAAGCAGCCTGATGCACACCACCACCGAAACCGTCGGCCGCACGATTCCCGGCGGCGCCATTCCGCGCAATGCCGCGGCCCGCCGCACCGTGTACTGGCTGAGCGAAGCCGACCGTGGCCGCGAACGCGAACTCAAGACCACCAACCTCGTGCTCGACAGCAAGCTCGTCGCGCCGGTGGGCGACGCCCACGTGCTGACCGTCGGCGGCCAGTGGTGGGACGCCAAGCTGGTCGACGGCCTGCTGCCCACCTCGCAGAGCCAGACCATGTGGGCGCTGTTCGCTGAAGACGAATGGCGCCTCGCACCCGGCCTCACCGCCACGCTGGGCGGACGCTACGACCACCACAGCGCCTTCGGCGGCCACGTGAGCCCGCGCGGCTACCTGGTCTGGGACGCCACGCCGCAGTGGACCTTCAAGGGCGGCGTCAGCAAGGGCTTCCGCGCGCCGCGCCTGAACCAGCTGATCGACGGCATCAGCGGCGTGAGCGGCCAGGGCGCCACGCTCAACATCGGCAACCCGAACCTCAAGCCCGAGACCAGCACCAGCACCGAGCTGGCGGCGCTGTTCAACAACCAGAAGGGGCTGACCGCCTCGGCGACCCTGTTCCACAACAAGGTGAAGGACAAGATCGCCAGCGGCGGCGACTGCAGCGTGGCGCGCATCTCCAGCTGCGTGGTTGACCCGACCGCCAACTACGCGGTCAACGTCGACCAGGCCAAGACCTGGGGCATGGAACTGAGCAGCCGCGTGCAGCTGACCAAGGCCTGGGGCCTGAAGGCGGGCTACACCTGGACCGACAGCGAAGTGATCGAAGGCGGCGTGAAGAACGGCAAGCTGGCCGACACCGCGCGCCACCTGCTGCATGCGCAGGTCGATTGGAACCCCGACGCCAAGTGGCGCTTCTGGCTGCGCGGCGAATACCGCGGCAAGAGCCCGCGCTTCACCGGCGACCCTGCGCGGCTGACGGGCAACAACCTGGCGATCTACCGCGCGGTGGGTGACATCAAGGCGTACCACCTGTTCCACCTCGGCGGCTCTTATCAGGTGTCGAAGAACGTGCGCCTGAACGCCAACATCAACAACCTGTTCAACAAGGACTTCCGCAAGTTCCAGCAGGTCAACCTGAGCGGCACCTCGGCCTGGGTCAACGAGTACTTCCAGGGGGGCGCGTCGGTGGCGGGCACCACGCCGGCCGGACGCACGATCTGGCTGTCGGCGAACGTGACGTTCTGAGATTGACGATGGCCGTGGCGGGCGGCGCGGGCCTCAGGGGTCCGTGCGCGCCTGCCACACCAGCGTGGCTGCGCTCAGGTCTTCGAGCGCGCTGCCCACGGCCTTGAACACCGTGCGCTCGGCATCGCCGGTGCGCCCGGGCCGCGCGCCGCGGCACAGCTCGGCGAGCGTGCCCTGCACCGCGTCGGCGCGCAACGTGCCGGCCGCGATCGCGTCGAGCAGATCGCCGGCCTTCTGCAGTGCCTCGGGCGTGTCGATGAAGGTGCGTGTGTTGACGAAGCATTGCGCGTCGGCTTCGCGCATCGCGGGCGTGAAGCTGCCGATCAGGTCGAGGTGCGCGCCCGGTGCGAGCCATTCGCCGCGCACCAGCGGCGTGGTCGCCAGCGTCGCGCAGCTCACGATGTCGGCGCGGCGCACGGCCGCTTCGAGGTCGGTGCCGACTGCCTGCGCGTTCCAGCCTTCGGCACGCCATTGCTCGGCCAGCGCTTCGGCGCCTTCGGGCCGGTGGTTCCACACCCGCACCTCGTCGATGGCGCGCACGCTCGCGTGGGCCGCGGGCAGCATGCGCGCGATGCGGCCGGTGCCCAGCACCAGCAGCTTGCGCGCATCGGCGCGGGCCAGGAACGAAGCACCCAACGCCGACGCGGCCGCCGTGCGCCGCGCCGTGATCTCGTTGCCATCCATCATCGCCAGCGGCACGCCGGTGCGCGCGTCGTACAGCACGTAGGTCGCGTGCAGCCCGGGCAGGCCGCGCGCGCCGTTGCCCGGAAAGATGTTGATCGTCTTGATGCCCAGAAAGCCCGCGTCGCTCCACGCCGGCATGATCAGCACCGTGCCGCGCGTGGCCGCATCGCCGCCGGTCTCGATGCTGTGCACGTGGCGCGGCGGCACCTGCGCCTCGGCCGCAAAGGCGGCGCGCAGCGCGGGCACGAGCCGCTCGAAGCTCAGGGGTGCGCCGGTGGCGGCTTCGTCGAAATGTTTCATGGGCGGGAAGGCAGCGCCGGAGCGCTGTCGAAGAAGGTGGTGAGGGCTTGCCGGTACGTCGCGGCGAAGCGCGGCGCCGCCATCGGTTCGAGGTGGCCGGCGCCCGGCACCTCGATCAGCTGCTTGGGTTCTTTCGCATCGGCCAGCAGGCGCTGCGAGTGGCTGTGCGGAATCACCATGTCGGCCGTGCCGTGGATCAGCAGCAGTGGAATCGGTGCGATGGCCGCGACGAACTTCGAGGCGCCGTAGTCGTCGCGCACCAGCAGGCCGGCGCCCGGCAGCTTGTCGTTGGCGATGGAGCGGTACGAATAGAAGGTCGACTCGATCGCCACCGCCTTCACGCCGGCCCGGTTGCCCGACCCCACGGCCGCGATCGCGTTCGTGCCGCCCAGGCTCTGCCCGAAGACGAACAGCCGTGACGCATCGACATCCGCGCGAGCGCGCACGTGGTCGAGCGCGGCGTTCGAATCTTCGAACACGCCCCGGGGTTCGGGCGCGCCGTCCGACTCGCCATAGCCGCGGTAGTCGAACACGAAGACGTTGTAGTCCTGCGCGGGCAGCCACGCCACGAAGCGCCAGTGGCTGCTCATGTTCTGCGCGTTGCCGTGGAAATGCACCACGGTGCCCTTGGCCGCCTTCGGGTCCGGCCGGCCCGCGGCGGGAATGAACCAGCCGCTCAGGCGCGTGCCGTCGGCGCTGGTGAAGCGCACGTTCTCGTAGCGCAAGCCCAGCGCGTCGGGCGTTTCGTAGCGCACGCGGTCGGGGTAATAGAACATCGACTGCACGCAGCCGCCGAGCAGGAAGAGCGGCAGGGCGGCGAGCGGCAGCTGCCACCAGCGGCGCGCAGGCGAGGTCGTGGTCATGCCTGCCGGCTTTCGGCGAGCATGTTGCAGAAGAGCGCGCCTTGCTCGATGGCGTCGTCCAGCGCCACGTGCGTGTGCGGCAGCCCGGCATCGAACCAGCGGCGCGGCATCGCGCGCTTGGTGCTGTCGCGGTAGCCGATCTTCAGCAGCGCCATCGCGAAGCTCTTCATGTCGAGCGCCGAATGACTGAACGGGCTCTCGCCCGCAAAGCGCATCAGGTACCAGTAGACGAACAGGAAGTCGAAGCCCGCCGGGTACGCCACGAACACCGGTCGCGCCTTCAGGCCCTTGAGCCACGCCACGTAGTTCTTCATGGCATGCGTCGGGTCTTGCAGGTCGGTGCGGCACGCGGCCCAGGCCTCGGGCTGGGTCTGCCACCAGGCAGCGGTCTTCGGATCGGCCTCGGCGCCGGGCAGCGTGTGCAGGTTGGCGCTGAAGGTGGACACCAGCTGCTTGTCGGCCGTGTAGGCGGCCGAGCCGAAGCTGAGCATCGAGTGCGGGCCGGGAATGGGGCCGTCGGTTTCGACGTCGGTGCTGATGTAGATCTCGGTCATGGGGTTAAGAATCGGATGAACTTGGTGGCCCTGTGCTTAGAGGAGGGGCGCGGCTGGGGATGCACGGCGCGCCGCGACGCTGCATGCAATCCAGGAGAGCACAGCCCCCATCGCCAGGCAAATCGAAACGATCAGTGAAATTTGCTTTGAGCGTTCGATCTGCGTTGCATAGCGCTCGTAGGAAATGATGGGGCCTTGTGGCCCTGTGACCGCGACGATCTGTCCACGCCAAGTACTGAGAGTGAAAGTGTCGCCGGCACTGCGGATGTTGGAGATGTCCTGCTCGGTGACATGCAGTGGCTCGGCGAACTGCATATAGATCTCTGGTCGAAGCCGCTGTATCAGTGGATTTTTCTCTTGGTCGTTGGCCATTCCGATGCCGTATCCGCCGTCGAAGTTGGTGCTCCCCGCGTAGCGGCCGTCACGACTTCGGGTTTCGGTGAGCTTGCCCAAATAGGAAATCGTGGAGGTCTGATGACTGAGATCACGAGCTTCGGGGGATCGGATATCTGCACGGTACTTGAATGCGCCGCCAGCGAGTGCCAGGAGAATGAAGGCGACGATATGCCTGTTCTTCACGGTCCAAGTAAGAAACGCCCTGATCTTGGTCATGTAGTTTCCTGAGCGTTCATGGTCTGGCTCCATTCGAGTTTGAATTTCGCCAGATATTTTCGCAATCGATCTGCATCGTTGACCACGCTGCGCCGCTCGCGTGTGGCCTGGAACAGGCGTCGCCCTGCGTCCGAAAGGCTGCGGGACTGGCGACACACGCGCACCACCGCTTCGAGCTGCAGGCGATCGAACAGGTCGAGCGCGGCGAACTTCTCTTCGCCGCGCAGGGCTTCCAGGTCGACCTCATCGTCCACCGCCACCGACGCGCCCGTGCCTTCGTGCTTCCACAGCCAGCGCAGCCGCGCGATCTCCGCCTCGACCAGCGCGACCGCGATGCGCCCGCCGTCAGCCAGCGTCGCGAGCCGCGTCACGCTCGCCGACAGGTCGCGGAAGTTGCCGCGCCAGAGCGCCTCGCTGCTTTGCGCAAAGCGCAGGTAGGCCGTGCGTGCCTCGGCGTTGAAGCGCACCACGCGGTGGTTCTCGGCCGCGTGCAGGGCCAGCAGGTGGTCGAGGTTGGGCTCGATGTCTTCGGGCCGTTGCGCGAGGCCGGGCAGGTCGTAGGTCCACAGGTTGATGCGCGCGAACAGGTCTTCGCGAAAGCGCCCCTGCGCCACGTCGCGGCGCAGGTCGCGGTGGGTGCCGGCGATGAGCTGGAAGTCACTCTCCACTTCCTTGTCGGCGCCCACGGGGAAGAAACGCTTTTCCTCGATGGCCTTGAGCAGCATCGCCTGTTCGTCGAGGCCCAACTCGCCGATCTCGTCGAGAAACAGCGCGCCCTGGTGCGCGGTGCGCAGCAGCCCCGCGCGGTCGCTCGCCGCGCCGGTGAACGAACCCTTCTTGTGCCCGAACAGCGTGGACGCCGCGCCGTCGCCGCGCAGCGTGGCGCAGTTCACCTCGACGAACGGCCCCGTCACCTGGTGGCGCGCCTGCTTCAGCTCGAACATGCGGCGCGCCAGGAACGACTTGCCCGCGCCCGTCGGCCCCACCAGCAGGATCGGCGCGCGCGAGCGCACGGCCACGCGCTCGATCTCGTCGATGAGCGCGTTGAAGCGCGCATTGCGCGTTGCGATGCCGCTCTTCAAAAAGGCGACCGCGTCGCGCTGGTCGGCGTCGAAGCGGCGTGCAATCGGGTCGTAGCGCGACAGGTCGAGGTCGATCAGCGCGACCTTGCCCGCATCACCCTGGCGCTGCTTGCGCGGCGGCGAGGTCTGCGCCAGCACGCCCGGCACCACGCGCGATTCGGACAGCAGGAACATGCAGATCTGCGCCACGTGCGTGCCCGTGGTGATGTGCGTCCAGTACTGCTCGCGCTCGGGCTGGAAGGGGTAGGCGCGCGCCCAGTCGTACAGGCGCGTGTAGACCTCGCCGAAGTCCCACGGGTCTTCGAGGTCGAAGGGCACGAGGTTGACCGTGGTCTCGGGCGACACGGCGGCGATGTCGGCCTTCACCACCTCGGCCAGCGCCGTGTGCTTGCGCGTGTGCAGCAGCTCGAGGCGCGCGACCACCATGTCGTCGTGCTGCGCGAGCGAGACCGTGGGGCGCCACTTGTTCCAGCGGCCCGCGCCCTGGCCGGCATCGAGCTGGGTGCCGAGGAATCCGATGACGACGATGGGTTTCATGGATAAAAGACTAGCTCAATTTCTAGGAAGTTCCTGAATGCTAGCAAGAGATGGGCGCCGTGTCACACAGAGCGAAGAAGAGGTTTCCCTTGCAGATCAATGACTTGCGTCGCCGTCGCCCGGTTTTCTGCCGCGCCGTGAGCAAGTTGGCACGCTCGCTGCAATAGAGAACGGGTCCGGATGCAGTTCATCCGCTCCCAGGTGCCGCATCACAGCGGCCCGGTGCCGCAGGCCAGACCTGTTCTTGGGTCCGCGGTATGCCGCTGTTGAACTGCGTTGGTCACTGGACTTGTTCCAGTCTGCTCATGGCGGAGCACTGCGCTAACCACGCGGCGTGGCGGGTTCGATTCCCGCAAACAACCTTCGGCGGTGTTCGCACCGCCGCTTTGATGGGGGCGAAAGCCCCACCGCCCCGGCACACCGGAGCGAGGCGCAGGGCAGGGCCCGGCCGAGCGACACCGTGCCAGTGCAGGCGGCTTGCGCATCGCGCGTTCTGCAAGGAACCGCATGCAGCCATCGACGCAGAAGGAGGCGATGGCGCAGCCACCGCACCGACCCGTCGAGCGCTGCGTTGCTGACCTCGCAAGCCACGGTGCCCGCCGCCTGCCCTTCGTGGGCCCCTATGCCTGATATTGAAACGTAGACGAACAACAAACGACAACCGCAACGAAGAAGAAGAGAGAGGAAGAAAAAATGCTGGGATTCACCCCATTCACCGTGAAGAAGAACGAACGCGTGCTGCTGCTGCGCAATGGCGACTTCGATGGCCTGTATGCCGCTGGCAAGTACCGCGTGTTCACGGGTTTCGACACCGTGCAGCTCGAGCGCTTCTCGCTGGTCGAACCGGCCTTCGAGCACGAGCTGGCCGACTACTTCCTGGCGCGCGAGCCGCAGCTGGTGCAGCGCGAGTTCGTGCAGGTGTCGCTGGGCGAGACCGAGGTCGGCCTGCGCCATGAAGACGGCGTGCTGGTGCAGATCCTGCCGCCCGCCACCCGCAAGCTCTACTGGCGCGGCCTGCGCGAGCAGCGCGTCGACGTGATCGACGTGGCCGCCGATGCACGCCTGCCGGCCGAGCTGCTGGCCAAGCTGCAGAGCGTGGCGCTGCGTCCGCGTGCGGTGCAGGGGCTCGAAGGCGTGCTGCTGGTGCAGGTGCCCGAGTTCCACGCCGGCGTGCTGACCCTCGAAGGCCAGATGCAGGCGCTGCTGCCGCCGGGCAACCACGGCTTCTGGCGCTTCAACCGGCAGGTGGCCGTGACCAGCGTGGACCTGCGTTCGCAGATCGCCGAAGTGAGCGGCCAGGAAATACTCACCCGCGACAAGGTGGGGCTGCGGCTGAACCTGTCGGCGGTGTGGCGATTTGCCGATGTGCGCCAAGCCCTGGCGCAGATGCCCAAGCCGGCCGAGCATGTGTACCGCGAGCTGCAGTTCGGTCTGCGCGCGGCGGTGGGCGAGCAGACGCTCGACGCCCTGCTGGAGAACAAGTCCGCCATCGACCAGACCGTGCTGGCGCAGGTGCGTGAGCGGCTCGAGGGTTCGGGCCTGGTGCTGGAGAGCGTGGGCGTGAAAGACATCATCCTGCCGGGCGAGATGAAGACCATCCTCGCGCAGGTGGTGGAGGCCGAGAAGTCGGCCCAGGCCAACGTGATCCGCCGCCGCGAAGAAACCGCGGCCACGCGCTCGCTGTTGAACACCGCGAAGGTGATGGAGGGCAACCCCGTCGCCTTGCGCATGAAGGAACTCGAGACGCTGGAACGCGTGGCCGAGCGCATCGACAAGATCTCGGTGATCGGCGGCCTGGACCAGGTGCTCAACGGACTCGTGACGCTGCGGCCGAACGGTTCCTGAGCGATAGAGAAAAGAAAGAGACACGGGCATGCAGGCACAGAAGGGAGCGCCACTGCCAAAAATGTTTGAAATTGCCGGCAGCCTGGGTAAGACCAGGTACGGCGGGCAAGTCGGTTGACGAGCAAGGTTGAGGATGCAGGTGCTGGCTCCGATGACGGGTCTGTCACTGGCGCGCGTTTCCAATCGTCGACTGGGCCATCGGACTCAAACACCATGGTCGCCGTATTGATGCGGGTTCGAATCCCGCCGTGTCCACCAACAGGTTGTGAAGAATAGACAGACAAAGAGAGAGAAAAGAAAAATGACGAACTACAAAGTACATGAAGTCGCCAACGGCGTCCCCGTGAAGATGTGGACCAACGGCGTGCCCGTGGAAGACGAGGCGCAGAAGCAGCTCGAGAACGCTGCGCGCCTGCCCATCGTGTTCAAGCACATCGCGGCCATGCCCGACGTGCACTACGGCATCGGTGCGACCGTGGGCTCGGTGATCCCGACCTTCAAGGCCATCATCCCCGCCGCCGTCGGCGTGGACATCGGCTGCGGAATGATGGCCTGCAAGACGACGCTCAACGCGCGCGACCTGCCCGACAACCTGGGCCCGCTGCGTTCGGCGATCGAGAAGGCCGTGCCGCACGGAAGCAATCCCAAGCGCATGGGCCGCGACAAGGGGTCGTGGGAAACGCCGCCCGACGAAACCGACGCCGCCTGGGCGAAGCTGGTGGATGAGTTCGACCTGATCTGCGAGGACTACCCGCGCATCAAGAACACGAACAACCACAAGCACCTGGGAACGCTGGGTACCGGCAACCACTTCATCGAGGTGTGCCTCGATGAAGCGGGCGCCGTGTGGTTCATGCTGCACTCGGGTTCGCGTGGCGTGGGCAATGCCATCGGTACGCACTTCATCGAACTCGCGAAGAAGGATGCCGAACTGCACCAGCGCAACCTGCCCGATCAGGACCTGGCGTACTTCGAGGAAGGCGCCCAGTACTTCGGCGACTACGTGCGCGCGGTGGGCTGGGCCCAGAAGTTCGCACGGGCGAACCGCGAAGTGATGATGCAGCGCGTGGTCGCGGCCGCGCGCAAGGTCATCACCAAGCCTTTCGAGGCGCACGTGGAAGCGGTGAACTGCCACCACAACTACGTGAGCCGCGAGACGCACTTCGGGCAAGACGTGCTCGTGACCCGCAAGGGCGCGGTGAGCGCCAAGCTCGGCGAGCTGGGGATCATCCCCGGCAGCATGGGCGCCAAGAGCTACATCGTGCGCGGCAAGGGCAACCCAGAGAGTTTCATGAGCTGCAGCCACGGCGCGGGCCGAAAGATGAGCCGAACGAAGGCCAAGAAGCTCTTCACCGTCGCCGACCAGATCGCCGCGACCGAAGGCGTCGAATGCCGCAAGGACGCCGACGTGATCGACGAGATCCCGATGGCCTACAAGGACATCGACGCGGTGATGGATGCGCAGAAGGACCTGGTGGAGGTGGTTTACACGCTCAAGCAGGTGGTCTGCGTGAAGGGCTGACCATGGGTATCGAGTACCGCGTCAAGGTCGCATTGCCGTCGCGCGAAGTCGCGCAAGGCATCTGCAGGAAGGCGGGCATCGGTGGTCATCTGAACGTCGAGGGCGAGCGTGCGGATTTCTATCCGGCGCCGCCGTCGACGCCTTCGGAATGGGCGCAAGCCGTGGTCAGCATCGACGCCGATGGCTTTGTGGTCTGCCTGCTTGCGAACACCAACTTTGCGCGACAGGTGTTGGGCAGCATCGTTCAACTCGCTGCGGGCGAAGGTATCGTGACAGTGGAAGAGCTATAGGAGGGGATCGGAAGACCGACCTGCCTTCGTAGCGACGTATGACGGAGGTTCAGAGAAAAATGAAAAGCAACAAGCAACGGCGTGCCGAGATCAAGGCACATCGCCTCGAACGCGCCGCGCGCGCCGTGGCACTGCAGCAGCGCCAGGCCGATGCACGCCTGCTGCGCGCCGAAGGCATGGTCGCTGCCGACACGGCCCTGCTGGCCGCGCACAACAACACCTACGGCCCGCTGCCCACCTTCTACGTCGACAAGGCGTTCACCTGCCGCGATTGCGGCGCGCAGGAGGTGTGGACGGCCAAGCAGCAGAAGTGGTGGTACGAGGTGGCGCTCGGCAGCATCCACAGCACGGCGGTGCGCTGTCGCGCATGCCGGCTCGGAACGCCGCGAACAAGAACAACGACAAACGACTGAACAAGAAAGAAAGACGTGTCCCGATGACGGAAGCACAAGAAGAACAACGAGCACTCGATGCCGTCGAACTCGACGGCTCCCAAGGCGAAGGCGGCGGCCAGATCCTGCGCACCGGCCTCGCGCTGTCGATGGTCACGGGCCGGCCGCTCACCATCGCGAAGATCCGCGCGGGCCGCGCCAAGCCGGGCCTGATGCGCCAGCACCTGGCGTGCGTGCATGCGGCCGCGGAGATCAGTGGCGCGCAGGTCGACGGCGCCGAGCTGGGCTCGCAGTCGCTGCGCTTCGTGCCGGGACTGGTGCGCGCGGGCGATTACCGCTTTGCGATCGCCGGCGCGGGCAGCTGCATGCTGGTGCTGCAGACCGTGCTGCCGCCGCTGCTGCTGCAACCCGCGGGCCAGGTGAGCCGGCTGCGGCTGAGCGGTGGCACGCACAACCCGATGGCGCCGCCGTTCCACTTTCTGGAGCGCGCGTTCGCGCCGCTGGTGCGTCGCCTCGGCGGCGACCTGCAGCTGGTGCTGCGCCGCTGCGGCTTCTATCCGGCCGGCGGCGGCGAGGTGGACGCGACGATCGTGCCGGCGGCGGAAGGCGCGCGGCTGCAGGCCTTCGACCTGCTGTCGCGTGGTGAGCTGCGCGCGGGCCATGCCGAGTGCCTGGCGCCCGGCCTGCCGCGCCATGTGGCGGCGCGCGAACTCGAGACGGTGGGGGCGGCGATGGGCTGGTCGGCGCAGGCCGAGCAGCTGCGCACGGTGCCGACGCGCCAGAACGAGGGCCCGGGCAATGCGCTGCTGGTGACGCTGGCCTACGCGCACCTCACCGAGGTGTTCACGGCCTTCGGCGAGAAGACGCTGAGCGCGGAGCAGGTGGCGCACGGCCTCGTGAAAGAGGTGCGCGCGTTCCAGAAGCACGAGGACGCGGCCGTGGGGCCGCACCTGGCCGATCAGCTCGCGCTGCTGCTGGCGCTCGCGGTGTTCCGGCAACCGGGGCAGTCGGGCGCGTTCACCTGCAGCGAAGTGACGCCGCACACGCGCACGAACTGCGAGGTGATCGAGCGCTTCCTGCCGGTGCGCTTCACGATCACCGAAGAAGCTGCAGGCCCACGCGCGGCGCTGGTGCAGGTGGCATCGTGATTACAGGCCGGCCTGACGCGTGACGCTCACGGCAGTCCGCTTCACGTCGGCGGCGTCCGAGTAGATGTTGCCGCTGCGTGCGGTGGCAACGGCTTCGGCGCGCACGGCCTGACGGTCGACGGTGGAGGTCACGGCGACGGTGCCTTCGGCAGCGGCGTCCGAGTATTCGTTGCCGTTGCGCGCAGAGGCGACGGCTTCGGTGCGCACGTCGGCACGGCTGGCGGCCGAGGTGATGGCGTGCACGCCTTCATACGTTTCGGCGTGGGCCGCACCGACGGTGCCCAGCAGGGCGAAAGCGGCGGCGGAAATGGCGAGGAGTTGCTTGCTGTTCATGATGCTTTTTCCCTTTGAGTCTGTGGGCGGCGGACAGTCGTCGTTGCCACAGGCTGCAGTGTGAAACCGCATCGCGGAAGGCGCTGTGCGTTTGCGCACCGAATCCGGCAGGTGATGACGCTCAGGGCGTTTTTGCAGCGCGCGAATACATCACGGCCAACGGCTCGGAGCGTCCGCGCACGTCCAGCGTGTCGACCGGCCCCAGCGCGTCTTCGGCGCCGGCCTGTTGCGCCGCGAACTGCGAGACCACGAGCCGCGCCGAGGCGGTCTTGGAATGGTCCTGCAGGCGGCTCGCGGTGTTGACCACTTCGCCGATGGCGGTGAAGGTGGTGGTCTCGAGGTAGCCGACCTCGCCCACGGCCGCGCGCCCGGCGTGCAGGCCCATGCCGAAGTCCAGCTGCTGGCCGAACTGGGCCTGGAAGTCGACGTTCCATGCCTCCATGCGCTCGCCGATGAGTTGGGTGGCGCGCAGTGCCTGCCGGCAGGCGGTGGGCAGGTCGCATTCGAGGCCGAAGATGGCCATCACGCTGTCGCCGATGAACTGGTTGGGCACGCCGCCGCTCTCGCGCACGGCGGCACCCACGATGGCGAAGTAGCGGTCGAGCACGTAGGCGAGGTCGAAGGGCCATTGCCGTTCCGAGAGGCCCGACCAGCGCCGCAGGTCGACAAACAAGATGGCCACGTCGCGCTCGTGCCCGAAGCGTCCGACCGGCGCGGGCCGGCCTTCGCGCGGCAGCGGTGCGAACAGCGGCGTCACCTCGATGCTGCCGCGCGGGCGCAGCTGGCAGGCCAGCCGCACGTCGTGCGGCGCGCGCACGCGTTCGAGCGTGCGCTGCTCGTCGCGGCCCGGTGTGCCGATGTGTTCGGGCGCGCCGCTCACACGCACGCGGCAGGTGGAGCAGCGCGCGCGCCCGCCGCAGATCGACACGTGGGCGATGCCGTGCGAGCGGCTGGCTTCGAGCACGCTCCACCCGGGCGGTACGTGCACGGTGCGGTCGGGGTAGCGCAGCGCGACGGTGGCACCGCTGGCGCGTCGGGCAAGCCTGCTGCGCGCTGCGTAGGCCGCGAGCAGGGCCAGCAGCGCCAAGGCGTAATAGAGCTTGAGGTTGGTCTCGGCGGCATTGAGCGCGCGGCCCTGTTCGGGCGTCGGCAAGGTGACGGGCGGCACGCCGGTCCACTGGAACTCGCGGCCCATCGAGACGAAGCCCATCGCGGCGGTCACCGGCAGCAGCACGGCGATGGCGAGCAGCGGCGCGAACAGGCGCCGGTAGAGCGGACGCACGCGCAGCGCGAAGTGCAGGCCGAGGCAGCCGTGGGCCCAGGCGGCGAGCATCATGCCCAGCTGCGCGCCCGCGCCGGCCAGGTCCCACAGGCCCCAGACCACGCGCACATACGAGCCCTCGATGCCGTAGGCCAGGTAGGCGCCGCGCATGGCGGTGAGGTGGGTGGCCAGCAGCAGCGGCAGCGCAAAGCCGAGCAGCACGCGCAGGGCTTCGAGCGGCGGCATGCGCAGGGTGCGGCGCTCCCACAGCGCGGCCACGGCGAGCGCGAGGTGGGTGACGGCGGCACCGTACAGCAGCAGCGTGCCGGGCAGGCTGTGCCAGAACTTCTGCACGCCGCGCAGCACGGTCTCGGCCGCGGTGAAGGAGACGATGCCCAGCGAATGGTTCAGCAGGTGCGCCGTGATGTAGGCCATCAGCACCAGCCCGCTCGCCCAGCGAAGGTTGCGCCGTGTCGGCGTCCTCAGTGAAAAAGCGGGAGGTGGGGAACGTCTGTCCATGAACGGGTTCGAAGCGGCACCCGAGCATAATGCGCGCGCCTCAATGACCACCGGCATGGCCCTACCCGAACCCACCCCCCGCTCCAGCCTCGCGCTGCGCCGCATCGCGCTGCTCGAAGGCCTGTCCGACGACCGCTTCGACCATCTGGCGCGCCAGTGCCTGTGGCACAGCGTGGCAGCCGGCAAGCCGCTGATGCTGCGCGCCGACCTGCAGGGCGAGGTGTTCCTGCTGGTGTCGGGCCGGGTGCGGGTGACGACCTACGCAGCCAACGGCCGGCAGGTGACCTTCCGCGATTCGGAAGCCGGCGCGCATTTCGGCGACATCGCCGCTTTGGACGGCGGGCCGCGTTCGGCCGACGTGGTCACGCTCGAACCCTGCGTGGTCGCCAGCCTGGACCGCGCGGCCTTCCTGGCGTTGCTGCGTGAAGAGCCGCTGGTGGCCGAGCGCGTGATGCAGCGGCTGGCCGCGTTGGTGCGGCAGCTGTCGGAACGGGTGATCGACCTGAGCACGCTCGGCGTGCAGAACCGCCTGCATGCCGAGCTGCTGCGCCTGGCGCGCGAGGCGGGCATCGACGGCAACGAGGCCCGGCTCGAGCCCGCGCCCAAGCACGCGGCGCTGGCCAGCCAGATCAGCACCAACCGCGAGCAGGTGACCCGCGAGCTCAACACGCTGGTGCGCAGCGGCGTGCTGCGCAAGGACGCCAAGGCGCTGGTGGTGGCCGATGCCGAGCGCCTCGCGCAGATGGTGTCGCAGGTGCGCGGCGACTAGATCAGTTCCAGCGGCCGTTGGGTCCGGCGACGCTCAGGCGGCCGGCGCCCATCAGCGCCACGCTCAGCGCGCCGAACAGGTACAGGCCCTGCAGTTCCAGCGCCCAGCCGCCCTGCTTGGTCAGCGCGAACAGGTCGGCCATGTGCACGAGGCCGAAGGCCACGAGCATGTTGATGACGACCACGGCAGCCGCGGCGCGCGTCCAGACGCCCGCGATCATCAGCAGCGGCGCGACGATCTCGCCCACGAACACGAGGTAGGCCAGCCCGCCCGGCAGGCCGGCCTTGGCCAGCATGCCGCTGATGAAGCCGACGCCGGCCGAGAGCTTGAAGATGCCGTGCAGCAGCATCAGCACGCCGACCGACACGCGCAGCACCAGCTTGCCGGCGTCGTCGCGGGCAGCGGGCGTGGCAAGGAACGACGACGAGGAAGAAGACGCCGAAGCGGCGGAGGCGATGGGGGCAGCCCGGGTGTTCATGGCGAATCCTTGAAAGGAAAGAAAGGAAGGCCGCCACGGACTGCGGCGGTTGCCATGCCAGTGTGGCGACCCGGTCGCCGCCGGTCGGTGCGTTTACGCACACTTTTTGGCGGTTGGGTTCGCCGCCGCCCGGCGTCAGTCGCCCTTGTAGCCCGAGGCCTTGATCACCGGCAGCCAGCGTGCGGCCAGCGCGTCGGTGTAGCGCACGACCTCTTCGCTCGACGCGCCGGGCAGCAGGTCGTAGCCCACGCGGCCGAGCTTTTCGCGCACATCGGGCATCGCCAGCACCTTGCGCACGGCCCGGTTCCACTGCGCCAGCGTGGCGGGGGCCGTGTTCGCGTGGGCGTAGAGCACGTAGCGCGACGAGGCCACCAGCGTCGGGTAGCCCGACTCGGCGAAGGTCGGCACGTCGGGCAGGCCGTCGGCGCGCTTGTCGCCGGCCACGGCCAGCACGCGCAGCTTGCCCGCGCGGTGGTACTCGGTGAGCGTGGTGGTGGCGTCCATGCCCGAGGCCACCTGGCCGCCGATCAGCTCGGTGACCATGGCCGCGCCGCCGCGGTAGGGCACCAGGGTGGCGCCGCTGCGCGACAGGGCCACGAAGTCCATCGCCAGGAAGTGCAGCAGCGAGCCCACGGTGGTGATGCCGATCGAGCCCTGGTCGGGGTTCGCCTTGGCGGCCTGGACGAACTGGGCCAGCGTCTTCACCGGCGAGGCGGCGCTCACGGCCAGCCCGAACTGGATGCCGCTCACGTCGCTCACGGGCTTGAAGTCGGTGGCCGGATTGAAGCGCATGTTGGCGTAGATGGCGGGGCCGATGAACATCGGGTCGACCGGCGCCAGCAGCATGGTGGTGCCGTCGGCGGGCGCGTTCTTCAGCACCTCGGCGGCCAGGCGCGTGCCGGCGCCGGGGCGGTTGTCGACCATGACGGGGCGGCCGAGTTCGTCCTTGAGCTTTTCTGACAGCAGCCGGCCCATGAAGTCGGCCGGGCCGCCGGGGGGAAAGGGCACGATGAGGCGGTTGACGGCCGGCTGCGCGTTCGCGCCGTACGGCAGCAGGCCGCCCAGGCCCGTGGCCGCTGCCGCGCAGATGAGGCCGCGCCGTGAGAGCGCCGGGCCGGTGTGGAAAGAGAAGGGGTTCATCGAAAGTCTCCGGGTGGTTGGAATAAGTAGGGGAACCGAAAGAAAGCTCAGGCCTGCGCGACCAGCGGCGTGAAGCGGGCCGCGTCTTCGAGCACCTGGCCGGCCTCCAGCAGCAGGTCTTCGCGGAAGCGCCAGGCGAGCAACTGCACGCCGATGGGGGCACCGCCGGCCATGCCGGTGGGCACCGCGAGGCCGGGCATGCCCAGCGCGGCGGTCGCGAGCAGCGGGCTCTGGGCGTCGATGAGGGCGCGGGCGCGTTCGAGGCTCGCGATGTCTTCGTCCTGCGGGCAGGGGCGCTGCCACGACACGGGCATCAGCACGAGCGGATGGGTCTGCATGAACACCGACCAGCTGCGCAGCAACGCCTGGCGCCGCGCGAGTGCGTCGAGAAAACCGTCGCGGTCGGTCTCGGCCATGCCTTCGAGCATGTAGCGCTGGCTGCGCCGCATGATGTCGTCGCCGTGCTGCTCGACGCCCGCAATGATGTTGCGGCGGCTGTCGTCCACGGTCAGCGTGCGCCACAGGGCCGCGGCCTCGTGGAAGAAGGGCAGCTCCGCTTCGTCGACCTCGTAGCCCGCCTGCTGCAGCCAGCGCGCGGCATCGTCCAGGGCCTGCGTGACGGCCGGGTCGACCGGAATGCCCGGCGTGCGCTTGAACAGCGCCACGCGGATCGGGCCGGCGGGGCGCGGCAGGTCGTGCGGCATCGGGACCCAGTTCGGGTCGCGCGCGTCGGGGCGTGCCATGGCTTCGTAGCCCAGGCGCAGGTCGGCGATGCTGCGCGCCAGCGGCCCCTGCACCGACATGAGCTGCGGCGTGATGCCGCGCTCGCTCGTCGCGCTCGGGTTGAAGGCCGGCACGCGGCCGGCAGTTGGGCGCAGACCGGCCACGCCGCAGGCGTACGCGGGGTAGCGGATCGAGCCGCCGATGTCGTTGCCGTGCGCCAGCGCGCCCATGCCGCTGGCCACCGCCGATGCCGCACCGCCGCTGGAGCCGCCGGGCGTGACGGCCGCGTCCCACGGGTTCAGCGTGCGGCCGTGCACGCCGTTGTCGGTGAACCAGCGCGACGAGTAGGTCGCGGTGTTGCTGCGCCCCACGATGACGGCGCCCGCGCTGCGCCAGTGCGCGACCACCGGCGCGTCTTCGCGGGCGATGTGGTCCTTCAGCGGGATCACGCCGTTGGTGGTGGCGTGGCCGGCCTGGTCCACGTTGACCTTGATGCTGACCGGCACGCCGTGCAGCGGGCCGAGCACTTCACCGCGCAAGGTGCGTTGGTCGGCGGCGTCGGCGCTGGCCAGGGCCTCGTCGGCGAGCACCTCGGCCAGGGCATTGAGGCGCGGGTTGAGTTCGGCGATGCGCGCGAGCACGCTGGTCGTCACTTCGCGGCAGGACACCTCACGGCGGCGCACGGCGTCGGCGATGTGGGCGGCGCTGCGCTGCCAGAGGGCGGGGGATGAGGTCATGGTCTGTTGCAGGGAAAGTTCAGGCAAAGGAAATCCCGCACCCCGGCGCAACCGGGGTGAAGGCAAGAGAGAGCAGGGGAAAAAGGCGGCGGCGGGTCAGCCCACGCCGCGCAGGCCTCAGCCGGTCGGTTTCTTCATGAGCAGGCTGCCGCGGTCGACGCGGGATTCGGCCTCCAGGGCCAGGGCTTCGGCGTGTTCCATGTGCACGCGCATGACCTCGCGCGCACGCGCGGGGTCGCGGGCGCGCAGCGCGTCGAGCAGGTCGGTGTGGCTGTGCACCATTTCCTCGTCGAACTGGTCGAACTCCGTGAGCGCGTTGCGCACGATGATCACGCGGCGGATCACGTCGTTGAGCAGGCGGCAGACCAGCGCCAGAAAGGGGCTGCTGCAGGCTTCGGTGAGGCGGTCGTGAAAGAGCAGGTCGGCCTCGCGGCGCTCGTTCCAGTCGTCGCTGCCGCCGTGCGCCGGGTGGCTGTGGCCGATCAGCGCCTCGAGCGCGGCCAGATCGGCCTCGCTCAGGCGCGTGGCCACGTTGGCGGCCAGCTCAGGCTCGACCACGCGCCGCAGCGCGTACAGCATCGTGATGTCGACCGGCTGGAAGTACAGGAAGTTCGACACCGCCTGCAGGCACTGGTCGTACGAGGCCTGCGTGAGCGTCGCGCCGCCATTGGGGCCGGTGCTGATCGCGACCAGCCCCTGCACCTGCAGCGCGGCCAGCGCCTCGCGCACCGTGCCGCGCGACACGCCGAGCTGCTCGATCAGCTCTTTCTCCTGCGGCAGCTTGTTGCCGACCTGCTGCTGGGTCTGGACGACCCAGCGCTTGATGTTGTCGACCACCTGGTCGGAACGCTTCACGCGCTTGTCGCGCGTGAGCGAGGGCTTGGGTTGGGATGGGGGCATCTGCGTTTCGGGTATTTATTATCATAAATGTCATAAATATGGAAAACGCTGTCAAGCGGGTTGTCCCGCGCGGCCCATTCCGGGCGGGCCGTCGGCAGGAAATGGGGCTTCCTGCTACGCTCCCGGACGGCCCGCCTGCCCCTGGCGGGCTTTTTTCTGCGCTCGCACTTTCCCCATGGTTTTTCCCGTCATCACCGACCCGTCGTTCTACGCGGTCGCCGTTCCCGCCGTGCTGCTGCTCGGCATCAGCAAGAGCGGCTTCGGCGCCGGATTCGGATCGCTGGCCGTGCCGATGATGGCGCTGGCCGTCACCGTGCCGCAGGCGGCGGCCATCCTGATGCCGCTGCTGCTGCTCATGGACCTGCTCGGTCTGGCCGCGTTCCGGCGCGACTTCGACCGTTCGCTGCTCAAGTTCCTGATTCCGTTCGGGCTGGTCGGTACGGTGATCGGCACGCTGCTGTTTCGCGTGCTGTCGGCCCACACGGTGGCGGGCATCGTGGGCGTGTTCACGCTGGTGTTTCTCGCGCAGCGCCTGGCGTTCCCGCCCAAGCCCAACGACCCGCTGCCGTCGCGCGCGGTGGGCGCGGTGCTCACCGCCGTGTCGGGCTTCACCAGCTTCATCGCGCATGCGGGCGGGCCGCCGATCAATGCCTACGTGATCCCGCTGCGGCTCAAGCCCGTGGTGTTCACGGCGACGATGGCCTACTTCTTCTTCGTGGTGAATCTCAGCAAGTGGGTTCCCTACGCGTGGCTCGGTCTGCTCGACTTTCGCACGATGGCCACCTCGCTCGTGCTGATGCCGATCGCACCGCTGGGCGTGTGGATCGGCATCCGCATTGCACGCCGCATCGATGCGACGTGGTTCTATCGCTTCGTGTATCTGGGCATGCTTTTGACAGGCCTCAAGCTCGTCTACGACGGCTTTCTGGCCTGAGAAAGCATCAAAGTTCCACGATCGACTTGAAGCCGCCGAAGATCATGCGTTTGCCGTCGAACGGCAGGTTCTTCATGTCCATCATGGCCTCCAGGCGCGGGTCGGCCATGACCTTGGCGTTGATCGCGTCACGTTGCTTGCGCGACTTGTAGGTGATCCACGAGAAGGCCACGGTCTCGTCGGCCTTGAGCTTCACGCTTTGCGGGAACGACGTGAGCTTGCCGGGCTTCACGTCGTCGGCGATGCACTCCACGTACTCGAGCGCGCCGTACTCCATCCAGACCTTGCCGGCCTTGCGTGCCAGCTTGCGGTAGGCCTCGACGTTCTTGGTGGGAATGGCAACGATGAATCCGTCTACATAGCGAGCCATGAGTGATCTCCTGAACAAGGGGTAGAAACGTTGAAAAAGAAAAAGCGGGGGCTGCATGGCGCCGTCGTCACGACGACGCCGTCTTGCCCGCCGCGCCCGAGGCCGACGCTGCTTCGTTGTTGTTGTTGTTGTGGGTGTGTCCCGGCGAGGCCGGGCGAAGCAACAGGACCCCGATCAGACCCGCCGCCGCCGCGAACACGGCGCCGACAAGGAATGCCAGGTTGTAGCCACCGTTGAGCGCCAGCGGCATCGCCGCGCCCGCGGTCGCCATGGCGGTGGTGCGTGCCGCCGCGGCGCTGGCCAGCACGGCCAGGCCCAGGGCGCCGCCCATCATGAAGGCGGTGTTGACCACGCCCGAGGCCAGGCCCGAGTCGGACGGGTCGACCTCGCTCATGGCCGCCAGCAGCACCGGGTTGAAGGCCATGCCCGCGCCCAGGCCGAGCAGCACCATGCCGGGCAGCACGTCGAGCACGAAGCTGCCGTTGACCGGTGCGCGCGCAAACAGCGCCAGGCCGATGGCCGCGAGCCAGAGCCCGGCCGCCAGCGGCTTGCGGATGCCGAAGCGCATCACGATCTTGGCCGACAGGCCGAGCGAGAACACCGCCATGATCACGTTGGCCGGCAGGAAGGCCAGCCCGATCTGCATCGGCGTGTACTGCAGCACCAGCTGCATGTACAGCGCCGAGATGAAGAACCACGCGAACATGGCCGCGGCCCACAGCACGCCCACCACGTTGGCCACCGACACGCTGCGCAGCTTGAACAGGCCCAGCGGCATCAGCGGATGCTTCACGCGCGACTCGATGGCGATGAAAGCCGCCAGCAGCACCACGGCCGCGCCGAGCAAACTGATTGTTTGCGTGGAGCCCCAGCCCGCCTCGTTGCCGTTGACCACGCCGTACACCGCGAGCATCAGCGACGCGGTGACGGTGATGGCACCGGCCACGTCGAGCTTTTCTCCATGCGCATGGCCGCGCGCGTTCGGCAGCAGCGCCACGCACAGCGCATACACCGCCACGCCGATCGGCAGGTTGACCAGGAAGATCCAGTGCCAGCTCAGCGTGCTCGTGAGCAGGCCGCCCAGCAGCACGCCGATGCTGCCGCCGCCTGCGCACACGAAGCCGTACACGCCCATTGCCTTGGCGCGGTCGGCCGGCTCGGTGAACAGGTTCATGATCAGCGAGAGCGCCACGGCCGACACCACCGCGCCGCCCAGGCCCTGCACCGCGCGCGCCGCCACCAGCAGGCCCTGCGAGGTCGAGACCCCGCAAGCGAGCGAAGCTAGCGTGAACAGCACCAGGCCCGCGAGGAACACGCGGCGGTGGCCGTACAGGTCGCCCAGCCGACCGCCCAGCAGCAGGAAGCCGCCGAAGGTCAGCATGTAGGCGTTCACCACCCAGACCAATGACGTCTCGGAAAAACCGAGGTCGGTGCGGATCGAAGGCAGCGCCACGTTCACGATCGTGGTGTCCAGCACGATCATCAGCACGCCCAGGCACAGCACCATCAGGGCGAGCCAGCGCTTTCGGTTGTCGAGGGGTTCGGTCATGGAAGGTGCTTCCTGCGAAGAAATGAAAGTAGGAGAGGGGGCGGCTCCGCTCAGACCAGCGCCTTGCCGCCGTTGATGAGCCACGGCGTGCCGAAGCGGTCGGTCACCATGCCGAAGCCTTCGACCCAGAAGGTCTTCTCGAAGGGCATGCCGACCTTGCCGCCGTCGGCGAAGGCGTCGAAGACGCGCCGCGCCTCGGCCACGGTGTCGAGCGTGAGCGCCACGCCGAAGCCCTTCATGCCTTCATAGGACTGGCCGGGCATGCTGTCGGAGGCCATGAGCAGGCCCTCGCCGTAGGCCAGCGACGCATGCATGATCCGCTTCTTGGCGTCGGCCGGCATCTGCTCGGTGCCGGGCGCTTCGCCGACGGTCATCATCATCTGCATCGTGCCGCGCAGCGTCTTCTCGTAGAAGCGCATGGCCTCGGCGGCGTTGCCGTCGAACGTGAGGTAAGCGTTGATGGGGGACATGAGAGTTCCTTGGATGTGAGAGGGTGAGTCAACAAAAAAAGCAGGCTCGCGCGTCACGCAACGGCCGGGTCTGCCACCAGCAGCCAGCCCACGCCGAAGCGGTCGCTGAGCATGCCGAAGCTGGTCGTGAAGAAGGTCGGCGTCAGCGGCTGGATCACCTGGCCGCCGTCGGCCAGCGCGTCGAACCACTTGCGGACGTCGGCGTCGTTGCTGGCTGACAGCGACAGCATGATTCCCTTGAACTCCGCGTGGCCCGAGCAGCTGCCGTCGGACAGCATGAGTTCGGTTTGGCCGACGCGCAAGACCGAATGCATCACTTTGTCAGGGCTGGGCATGCCGCCGGCGCAACCGGCTTCGGAGTTGCCCTCGGGGCCGCCGCCGGCCGGCGCCTCGCTGTAGCGCATGAGCTGCACGACTTCGGCGCCGAGCGCCTTTTTGTAGAAGGCAATCGCTTCGTCGCAACGACCTTCGAAGGACAGGTAAGACTGGACTTTCATGGCGTTTCCTTTTGGATGGGTTACGGGCACAACGGGTCTGGGCGAAAACAATGGAATTACTTTGTGTACACCGTCCACAAAGAATAGCAGAGATAATGGACAGTGTCCACATGGAGTCGCGATGAAGCTCAACAACGTTCCCGAAAGCCTGCCGCCCGCGCGCAGCACCTACCGCCACGGCGACTTGCGCCGCGCGCTGCTGGATGCCGGCATCGAACTGGCGCGGGACGGCGGCCCCAGTGCCGTGGTGTTGCGCGAGGCCACGCGCCGCGTGGGCGTGGTGCCGAATGCGGCCTACCGCCACTTCGCGAGCCGGCACGACCTGCTGCTGGCGGTGCGCGCCGCGGCGCTGTCGGAGGCGGCCAAGGCGATGGAAAGTGAGCTCGCCGTGTTGCCCTGCGATCAGCCGCCCGCCGACTTCGCACGCGCCCAGGTGCGCGCCATCGGCACCGCTTATCTGCGTTTTGCGCAGGCGCAGCCGGGGCTGTTTCGCACGGCCTTCGTGGTGTCGGAAGACGCGCAGGGCGACGTCGGTCCCGACGGCGCGGGCGCCAGCGGCATGAACCCGTTCGAGTTGCTGGGCGCGGCCGTCGACCGGCTGGTGGACGCGGGCTTGCTCGACCCGGCGCGGCGTCCGGGCGCCGAATACCTCGCGTGGTCGGCGGTGCACGGGCTGGCACTGCTCATCATCGACGGCCCGCTGCGCGGGGTGGACGCGACGGCCACGCATGCGCTCGGACAGCGCCTGATCGACATGGTGGAACGCGGCCTGTAACCGCAGCGGCGCCGCGCTCAGTTCTCAGAGATAGATCTTCTGCAGCAGCTTGATCAGCGTCTCGCGCTCGCGCGCGCTGAGGCGGCTGCTGGCTTCGGTTTCGAGCTGCACCACGGCCTGCTCGGCTTCGCAAATGAGCGTCTCGCCGGTCGGCGTGAGGTGCAGGCCGACGGCGCGGCCGTCGTGCGGATGCGGCCGGCGTTCGATGAGGCCGCGGCTGTCCAGCGCGGCCACCAGGCTCACGAGGTTGGGCGGCAGGATGTCCAGCGTGTTGCACAGCTGCCGCGAGGTGGCGCCCGGGTTGTGCGCCAGCAGTGAGAGCACCGAGAAGTCGATCTGCTTGAGGCCGTAGGGCGCCATGCGATCGGCGAACACGGTGCTCACGATCAGCCAGGCGCGGCGGGCGTTGTAGCCGACCAGTCCTTCGAGCACGCGGGCGTCGAGCCGATCCGACCGGGGGGACGGCGCGGCGGCAGTGTCGGTCCTGGCGGACGTTTTTTTCGCGGGAGAAGGAGGCATGCGGCGAGCGTAACCGCGCGTTGCTTTCTCGAACAACTAGCGCGAAGCCTCTTGTGCGGAATGCGCCAGTGCGACACCCTCACAAGCCCGCTTGACGATGCCCAGCCGCATCTCGAATTCGGGCAACACCCAGCGCCGGAAGGCCGCCGCGGCGCGCACGCGATCCGCATCGGCGGTGTCATCGGGTGCGGCGACTTCGATACGGGCCCAGGCCCACGCCATCAGCGTAAGCATCACCACGCGCAGGAAGTCGTCGGCCACCTCGCAGGGCAGCACGGGGTTGGCGTGCGCCGCCATCGCCACCGTGGTGCCGAGGTAACGCAGTTGCGCCAGCCGGCGCTGCACGTCGGCATCGGCCTCGCGCGAGGCGTCGAGCGTGTCGCGCAACTCGAGCAGCACGGCCGACAGGGCCGCGCCGCCGTCGGGCAGCACCTTGCGCACCAGCAGGTCGATGGCCTGGATCTCGTTGGTGCCCTCGTAGATCATGGTCACGCGCGCGTCGCGCACCACCTGCTCGACGCCCCACTCGCGCACGTAGCCGTGGCCGCCGAACACCTGCAGGCATTCGCTCGCGCCGTGGAAGGCCTGGTGCGTACAGGCGGCCTTGAGCACCGGCGTGACGAGCGAGCACCAGCGCTGCGCGCGCTCGCGCGCCTTGGCGTCGGCGTCGTGCGTGGCGATGTCGAGCATCAGCGCGCTGCGGTAGGCGAGGGTGCGCGAGCCGTCGATCCAGGCGCGCTGGGTGTCGAGGATGCGGCGCACGGCCGGATGCTCGGCGATCAGGTCGGCCGCCTCGCTGCCGCGGCTCGCGGGCACGGCGCCGGGTGCGCGCATCTGGCGGCGCTCGGCCGCATAGGCGTCGGCCTTCTGCCACGCGGCATCGAGCAGGCCGATGCCCTGCAGCGCCACGTGCAGGCGTGCCGCGTTCATCATCACGAACATCGCGGCCAGCCCGCGCCCGGGCTCGCCGACCAGCCAGCCGGTGGCGTCGTCGAAACGCATCGTGCAGGTCGGGCTACCGTGCAGGCCCATCTTTTCCTCGATGCGCTCGCAGTGCACCGCGTTGCGCGCACCGTCAGGCAGCAGCTTCGGCACGAGTGCGAGCGACAGGCCCTTGGGTCCGGCCGGTGCGTCGGGCAAACGGCACAGTACGAGGTGCACGATGTTCGGCGTGAGATCGTGCTCGCCGCCTGAAATGAAAATCTTGCTGCCGTTCACGCGCACGCTGCCGTCGGCCTGCGCCGTGGCGCGCGTGCGCACCTGGCCGAGGTCGCTGCCGGCATGCGCTTCGGTGAGGCACATGGTCGCGAGCCATTCGCCGGTCGCGATCTTCTGCAGATAGCGGCTTTTCAGTTCCTCGCTGCCGTGGTGCTTGAGGCAGGCGTACGCGCCGTGCAGCAGCCCCGGCGCCATCGTGAAGCCGTGGTTCGCGGCGCTGAGCCATTCGTAGAGGATGGCTTCGAGCACCGCCGGCAGGCCCTGGCCGCCGTCTTCGGTCGCGGCCGATAGCGCGGGCCAGCCACCGTCCACGAAGGCCTGGTAGGCCGCACGAAAGCCCGGGGGCGTGACGACTTCGCCGTTGTCGAAGCGGCAGCCGACTTCATCGCCCTCGCGATTGATCGGTGCGACGACCTCGCCGACGAAACGGCCGGTTTCCTCGAGCACCTGCGACTGCAGCGCCTCGTCGACCTCCGAGAAGGGCGCGAGTGCGCGCAGGCGCGTAGGCGCATCGAGCACCGCGTTCAAGAGAAAGCGGACGTCTTCGGGGCGGGGCTGGTAGTGCATCGGGTTCAGGACTCGGCGGTGAAACCGATCTTCTTGACCAGCGGACCCCAGCGCTCGTACTCGGACTGCAGCGACTTCTTCATCTCCTCGGGCGAGGAGCCGTGCGCGATCAGGCCGACCGACAGCAGACCATCGGCCACGGCCTTGTCCTTCAGCGCGGCCTGGATCGCGGTGCTTGCGACAGCGATGGTCGCGGCCGGCGCCTTGGCCGGTGCGAAGAAACCGAACCACTCGTCGGCGACGATTTCCGGGAAGCCCTGCTCGGTGAAGGTGGGCACGTCGGGCAGGTAGGCCGGGCGCTGCGCACCCGAGGTGGCGAGCACGCGCAGCTTGCCGGCCTTGGCGAACGGCAGGCAGTCGCCGGCGGGCGTCAGGCACGAGGCGATCTGGCCGCCCACCACGTCGTTGATGCCGGGCAGCGAGCCGCGGTAGGGCACGTGGCGCAGGTCGGCGCCGGTGCTCAGGCCCAGCAGCGCGCCCAGGAAGTGCGGCGTGGAGCCCGCGCCCGGCGAGCCGTAGCTGGCCTGGCCGGGGTTGGCCTTGGCCCAGGCGATGTAGTCCTTCAGCGTCTTCACGCTGGCCGGCACCATCGGGCCGACGGCCAGACCGTGCGTCATCACGGCGCCGATGGAGATGGGCGCGAAGTCGGGAATGGCGTAGCTGAGCTTGGTGTAGATGTGCGGGTAGATCGACAGCGCCGAGGCCTGCGCGAGACACAGCACCGAGCCGTCGGCCGGCGAGGTCTTCAGCGTGTCGAGCGCGATGCGCCCGCCCGCGCCGGGCTTGTTCTCGACCACCGGGTTGGTGGCGGTGAAGGGCGTGTTGCCCAGCTTGTCCGCCACGCGGCGGGCCACGCTGTCGCCCGCGCTGCCAGCGGGAAAGCCGTAATAGATCTTCACCTGCTGCTGCACCGCCTGGGCGAGTGCGGCAAGGGGATGCAATGCGGCGAGCGCGGCGGTGCCGCCGAGCGCCGTCATGAGTTGGCGTCGAGTGGTCATGGTGTTGTCTCCTGGTTGTCTGCGGGGGGCTGGGATCAGCGCGGCGCCATTCGGAGGGCGCCGTCGAGGCGAATCACTTCGCCGTTGAGATGGCCGTTGGTGACGACGTGGCAGGCCAGCTCGGCAAATTCCGAAGGCTTGCCCAGGCGCGGCGGGAACGGAATCGACGCGGCCAGCGAGTGCTGCACGGCTTCGGGCAGCTCCAGCAGCAGCGGCGTGGCAAAGAGACCGGGCGCCACGGTGCACACGCGGATGGCGTGCTGCGCGAGGTCGCGCGCCATCGGCAGCGTCATGCCGACGAGGCCGCCCTTCGATGCGCTGTAGGCCTGCTGGCCCACCTGGCCGTCGAAGGCCGCGACCGAGGCGGTGAAGAGCATCACGCCCTTCTCGCCGTTGTCGAGCGCATCGAGCTTCGCGCAGCGTGCGGCAAAGAGGCGCGCCATGTTGTAGCCGCCGATCAGGTTGATGTTGACGACGCGCACGAAGTCTTCGAGCGGGGCCGGGTTGCCGTCCTTGCCGACGATGCGCTTGGCACTGCCGATGCCGGCCACGTTCATCAGGATGCGCGCGGGGCCGTGTGCGGCAGCTGCCTTGTCGAGTGCGGCGTTCACGCTGTCGGTGTCGGTGATGTCGCAGACGCAGGCGACGCCGCCGATGTCGGCCGCCACCTTTTCGGCCAATGCGGCGTTGCGGTCGAGCACGGCGACCTTGGCGCCCAGGCGCGCGAGTTCGCGCGCGGTGGCCTCGCCGAGGCCCGAGGCGCCGCCGGTGACGAGTGCGGCTTGTCCTTCGATTTTCATGGGATGTGTCTCCTGAACGGGGTTAGCGGGGCTTGAGCGTGAAAGGCAGCGTGTCGGCGTGCAGCGCCTCGGCCAGCGCGGCGCGGTGCTTGAGCACGGCGCGCTGGTTGATGGAGCCCTTGTCGGTCACTTCGCCCTTGTCGATCGACGGCGGCTCGGCCATCAGGTGCAGCCGCGCGATGCGGTTGGCGCTGCCGGTGCCCATGGCGGCCAGGTCGTTGGCCACCTGCTGGAAGTGCGCCTGCACGGGCGCGCTTTCGAGCACCTGCTGCATCGTCGCGTCGGCGTTCAGGCCGGCGAGTTGCCGCACCTTCTGCGTCGGGAAGATCAGCGCGCCGACTTCCTTCAGGTTGATGCCGGTGAGCACCGCGTCCTGCACGTAGGGCGAGCCGGCCGCGATGATCTTCGCGCGCAGCGGGCCCACGCTCACGAAGGTGCCGGTGGCGAGCTTGAAGTCTTCGGCGATGCGGCCGTCGAAGCGCAGGCCGCGGTGGATGTCGTCGTCGGCGATCCACTTCACCGCATCGCCGGTCGAGAAGAAGCCTTCCTCGTCGAAGGCCTCGGCCGTGGCCACGGGCGCGCGCCAGTAGCCGGGCGTGATGTTGGGGCCGCGGTAGCGCACCTCGGTCTTGCCGTCGACCTCGATCAGCTTGAGCTCGATGCCGGCCGCGGGCAGGCCCACGTCGCCCGACTTCACGTCGGGGCCGGTCACGTACAGCGCGAAGGGGCCCGACTCGGTCATGCCCAGGCCGGTGCCCATGACGATGCGCTCGCCGACTTCCGCTTCCTGCGTGCGGTGCAGGCTGTCCCACACGGGCTGCGCGAGCGCGGCGCCCGAGTAGAAGAACATCTTCACGCGCGACAGCAGGTTGCGGCGCAGCACGGCGTCGCTTTCCATCGCGTTCGCGATCGCCTCGAAGCCGGTGGGCACGTTGAAGTAGATGGTGGGCGCGATCTCGCGCAGGTTGCGCAGCGTCTCGGCCATGCCGGCGGGCGTGGGCTTGCCGTCGTCGATGTACAGCGTGCCGCCGTTGTCCAGCACGATGCCCACGTTGTGGTTGCCGCCGAAGGTGTGGTTCCAGGGCAGCCAGTCGACCAGCACCGGCGGCTCGTCGCCCAAAGCGGGAATCGACTGGCGCAGCTGCTGCTGGTTGGCGCACCACATGCGGTGCGTGTTGATCACCGCCTTGGGCATCTTGGTCGAGCCCGAGGTGAAGAGAAACTTGGTGATGGTGTCGGGGCCGGTGGCCTGCATTGCCGCGTCGATGGCGGGCGTGGCCGGCGTGGCGGCGAGCACGTCGAAACGCGTGGTGGCGCGGCCCGCGAGCGTGCCTTCGGCGAGCACGACCTCGGTGTCGGCGGGCACGGTGGCTTCGATGGCACGGGCGAAGCGCGCGGCGTCAGACGCGAACACCAGGCCGGGTGTGAGCGTGTCGAACACGTGGCGCAGCTTGTCGAAGTCCTGGCTCACGATCGAATAGGGCGGCGACACCGGGCAGTAGGGCACGCCGGAGTAGAGGCAGCCCAGCGCGAGCAGCGCGTGCTCGATGCCGTTCTCGCTGAGGATCGCGACCGGGCGCTCGGCGTTCAGGCCGCGGTCGAGCAGGGCTTGTCCGATACCGCGCGCTTCTTCCAGCGCCTGCGCATAGCTCACGCGCAGCCAGTCGCCGGTGCGGCCGTCGGCCAGGCGTTCGCGGCGCGCGATGAAGGTGCGCTCGGGCGCCACCTGCGCCCAGTGCGCGAGCCGGTCGGTCATGCGTTCGCGGTAGGCCTGCAGCGGCGTCTCGGCCGTGAGGTAGCGCGTGCCCGGCGCGCCGTCGCGCAGCAGCGCGCGCGTCACGCCGAAGGCCAGCGGGCGGTAGCGGACGGCGGTCATCCCTTGCTCACCTTCGCGCCGCGGCCTTCGAGGAAATCGCGCACGCGTTCCTTGGCTTCGGGCGCGGCCTGGACGATGCCCGACATCAGCGCCTCGGTGAAGAAGCCGTGGTCGGCCGATTGCTCGGCGATGCGCGGCAGCGCGTGCATCAGCGCGTAGTTGGTGAGCGGCGCATTGGTGGCGATGCGCTTCGCAAGCTCGAAGGCCTTGTCGAAGGCGGTGCCTTCGTCGACCAGGTACTGCGCGAAGTTGGCGCGCTCGCCGTCTTCGGCGTTGTAGACGCGGCCGGTCATCATCATGTCGGTCATGCGCGCCACGCCGATCAGCTTGGGGATGCGCACCGAGCCGCCGCCGCCCACGAAGATGCCGCGCGAGCCTTCGGGCAGGGCGTAGAAGGTGGAGCGGTCGGCCACGCGGATGTGGCAGGCGGTGGCCAGCTCGAGCCCGCCGCCGACCACCGCGCCGTGCAGCGCGGCCACCACCGGCACCGGGCCGTGCTGGATCAGGTCGAGCGCGCTGTGCCACAGGCGCGAGTGCTGCATGCCCTGGCCGGCGTCGCGCTCCTTGAGTTCGCTCAGGTCCAGGCCGGCGCAGAAATGCGGGCCCTCGCCGTCGAGCACGGCCGCGCGCACGGTGGCGGGCAGCGTCTCGAAGGTGTTGCGCAGCGCGAGGATCAGGCCGTCGGACAGCGCGTTGCGTTTGGCGCCGCGCGTGAGACGAACGATGGCGACGTCGTCGCGGATGTCGAGGTGGAGGTCTGGATGGGTCATGAGGGTGTCCGGGGTTGCGTTGGATTATGGTTATGAGAAATAATCAATTCAAGGCATTGGAGCCTCCCGAATCCTAGGGATTTACCCGAACCGGAGACAACGACATGGACCCACGGAACCTGATTGCGATCGACATCCACACCCACGCCGAAGTGAGCTGCTGGAACCCTTTCGACAACTACGGCGAGGAATACGACCGCGCCGCCGACAAGTACTTCGGCTCGAGCGGGCGCCCCACCATCGCCGAGAGCGTGGCGTACTACCGTGAAAGAAAAATCGGGCTGGTGATGTTCATGGTCGACGCGGAGTCGAACATGGGCCGCCGGCGCATCCCGAACGAAGAGATCGCCGAGGCCGCGGCGCAGAACAGCGACATCATGATTGCCTTCGGCAGCATCGATCCGCACAAGGGAAAGATGGGCGCGCGCGAGGCGCGCCGGCTCATCGAGGAACACGGCGTGAAGGGCTTCAAGTTCCACCCGACGGTGCAGGGCTTTCATCCCTACGACCGCATGGCCTGGCCGATCTACGAGGTGATTGCCGAGTACAAGCTGCCGGCCATCTTCCACACCGGGCACAGCGGCATCGGCTCGGGCATGCGCTGCGGCGGCGGCCTGCGGCTCGAATACAGCAATCCGATGCACCTGGACGACGTGGCCATCGACTTCCCCGACATGCAGATCGTCATGGCCCACCCCAGCTTTCCCTGGCAGGACGAGGCGCTGAGCGTGGCCACGCACAAGCCCAACGTGTGGATCGACCTGTCGGGCTGGAGCCCCAAGTACTTTCCGAAGCAGCTGGTGCAGTACGCCAACACGCTGCTGAAGGACCGCATCCTGTTCGGCAGCGACTACCCGCTGATCACGCCCGACCGCTGGATGCGCGACTTCGAGGCGGCCGGCTTCAAGCCCGAGGTGATGCCCGGCATCCTCAAGGACAACGCAGTGCGGCTGTTGAAGCTCGAGACCCCGGCGGCCTGACGTTCAGAAGGACCGGGGCGCCGCGTCGTTCCACTGCGGCTCCCACAGCGGTGCGCCGCGTTCGAACGCGACGGCCAGCTCTTTCTTGCGGCGTTGCGCCACCGCGGTGATCAACGCATTGCAGACCGACAACGCCGCCGTGTACGAATCGAACGGCGACGCGCTGGAGGTGCGCACCAGCAGCAAATGATCGGCCGAAGCCGCGGCGGGCGCCGTGGGGCTGTCGGTGACCATGACGACCTTCGCGCCCCGTGCGCGAAAGTACGCGGCCGTGCGCGCGATGGCGAGCGAATGGCGGCGGAAGGTGGGCGTGAGCAGCAGGTCGTGTTCGTCGATGCGCAGCAGTTGGTCTTCGAGCGGCAGCGGGCCCGCGCCGCCCAGCAGCCGCACATCGGGCAGGCACAGGTTCAGGTGCAGCGCCAGGTGGCTGGCCAGCGGCACGCCGTGCCGCTGGCCGAGCACATGCACGCGCACCCTGCGCTGCGTGAGCAGCTTCACCGCGGCCTCGAACGCGACCACGTCGAGCGCCGCGAAGGTGGCGGCGAGGTTGTGCTGGTCGTGCAGCAGCGCGTTGTCGAGGCAGCTGCGCACCGAGGTGTCGTCGCCGATGACCGCGTCGGCGCGCGTGGCGGGCGAAGCGAGCAGGGCGGTGACTTCGGCACGCGCTTCCATCTGCGCCTGCGCGTAGCTCGTGTAGCCCAGCTTGGCGAGCAGCCGCACCACGGTCGAGGCGCTGGTGCCCACCTTTCTTGCAAGGCTCGTTGCAGATTCGAGCAGCCCCTGCGGGTGGTGCGCCTGCAGCTCCTCGATGAGGCGTCGCTCGCTCTTGGTGAGCTTCTTGCCGTAGCCCGAGATGCGCTGGTTCAGGCTGGGGGCGGCGGGGGTGTCTGCGTGCGGCATCGGAGAAACCTCATGTTTGCAACGAGTATTGCAAAAATAGAGTCTCCTTGCAAAAATGAATGCACAAATCCGGGCCGAACCTCTGCCCGCCCGCCGTCCCCTGCAGAAAGACCTTGCCATGCGTTCCACCACCCCCGCTGTGCCCGCCCTCCGTCGGCGCGAGATCCTCGGCGCCGGCCTGACGGCGGCGCTGCTGCCCCTGTCCGCGCGCGCCCAGGCCTTTCCGGCCCGCCCGGTCACGCTGGTGGTGCCGTTCCCGGCCGGCGGCTCGGTCGACCTGATCGCCCGGCTGTACGCCGAGCCGCTGTCGAAGGCGCTGGGCACGCCGGTGGTCATCGACAACCGCGCCGGCGCCGGCGGCTCCATCGCCAGCGCGCAGGTGGCGCGTGCCAAGCCCGACGGCTACACGCTCGTGGTGTCGTCGCAGAGCTCGCACCTGGCCAACCCGCTCACGCAGGCCAACCCGGGCTACGACCCGATCAAGGATTTCCTGTCGATCAGCCAGCTTGCGCGCTCCATCAACGTGCTGCTGGTGAACCCGGCCGTGCCCGCCAAGACCTTCAAGGAGTTCGTGGCGCTGGTGAAGTCGCGCCCGGGCGAGCTCAACTTCTGCAGCGCCGGGCCGGGCAGCATGGGCCAGCTCAACGTCGAGCTGATGAAGTCGCAGCTGCAGCTCAACGCCACGCACGTGCCCTACCGCGGCGGCGGCCCGCTGGTGACCGCGCTGATCTCGAACGAAGTGCAGTTCGGCCTGGACAACCTCGCGCCCTTCCTGCCGCACATCCAGGCCGGCAAGTTGCGCGCACTGGCCGTGGCCTCGCCCACGCGTGTCGCGGCGCTGCCCGACGTGCCGACCTTCACCGAACTGGGCTACCCGGTGCTGAACACCACGTCGTGGATCGGCCTGGCCGCGCCCGCGAAGACGCCGCCTGAAGTCATCGCCGCACTGCACAAGGCCGTGCGCTCGGTGGCCGAGCAGCCGGCGATGGTCGAGGGGCTGGTGGCGCGTGGTTCGCTCGCGCCCGAGGCGCAGTCGCCCGCGCAGTTCACGGCCATGATGTCGGAGCGGCTCGCGCTGTACGGCGAGATGGTCAAGCGCGCCGGCATCCGCGGCGAGTGAGCGGGCGGCTGGTTTCATGACGCAGACACTGCAGGCTTTCGCACCGGACACCGCACCTTTGGAGGTGCTGCCACGCGACCTCTCGGCCTACCGGCAAGGCAACACCGGCATCGACTACGTGCACCGCTTCGCGTCGGGCAAGCCCGGCCCGCACGTGCTCATCAACGCACTCACGCATGGCAACGAGATCTGCGGCATGGTCGCGGCCACGCACCTGCTCGACAGCGGCGTGCGCCCGAAGATCGGCACGCTTACCGTGAGCTTCGCGAACGTCGAGGCCTACGAGGCCTTCGACATCGAACGGCCCTACGAAAACCGCCAGCTGGTGCACAACCTGAACCGCATCTGGACGCCCGCGCTGCTCGACGGCACCGAGCACAGCCCCGAACTGCGCCGTGCGCGCGAACTGCGGCCGGTGCTCGACGCGGCCGACTACGTGCTGGACATCCATTCCACGCGCGCGCCCGTGCAGCCTTTCTGGGTCTACCCGGAGTTCGAGCGCAATGCAGGTCTGGCGCAGGCTGTGGGCGGTCCGCCGGTGCACCTCGTGATGCCTGTCGGCGCCGCGCCCGGCACGGGCGTCACGGCGTACGGCCGCCACGGCGAGCCGGGCATCGATGGCGGTGCGGTGGTGGTCGAATGCGGCCAGCACTTCGCGCAGTCGGCCGCCGACCTGGCCACCGACGTGTCGCTGCGCTTTCTGGCGCACCTCGGGCTCATCGATCCGGTGCCGCGCGTGGCGGTGTCCGCACGCCGCTTCCGGCTGCTCGAGGTCCACATGGTGACCTCGGACGACTTCGCCTTCGTGCGGCCCGTGCTCGGTTTCGAGACCTTCGACAAGGACGCACTGATCGCGGTGCAGGCCGGGCGCGAGATCCGCTCGCCCTGCGACGGCTGCACGATCTTCATGCCGACCCGCGCGCCGGTGATCGGCCGCGAGGGCGTGTACCTGACCGTGCCGGTCTGAACTCGGGCCTCAGGGCGCCTTCGCGTCGCCCGGTTGTTCGTCTTCGCCGAGCCGGTCCCAGTCCTGCCCTGAGCGCAGCTTGCGTTCTTCGCGCTCGCGCGCCATCTGTTCCTCGAACTGCTGGCGGCCCGCCTTGTTGGCGGCAATCAGCTTGGCGCGGTCCTTGTAGTGCGGGTAGATCTCGTCGCTGAGCTTGAGGTTTCGCTGGCGGAAACGCATCGACGCCTCGCGCGCCTCGGCCGCCGGCCAGCCCAGCGCCTCCAGCGTCGAACGGCCGCTGCGCAGCGACGACTCGAACACCTCGCGCTCGATGTCCTGCACGCCGCGGTCGCGCAGCTGGAACAGGTGGGTCACGTTGCGCGCGCGGGCCACGATGCGCGCCTGCGGGAAGTTCTCGCGCACCAGGTCGACGATGTCCAGTGACTGCTCGATGTCGTCCACCGCCACCACGATGGCGCGTGCCGTGCCCGCGCCCGCGGTGCGCAGCAGGTCGAGCCGCGTGGCGTCGCCGTAGAACACGCGAAAGCCGAACTGGCGCAGGCCTTCGACGGTGTCGGCGTCGTGGTCGAGCACCGTCACCTGCAGGCCCTGCGACATCAGCAGGCGACCGACGATCTGGCCGTAGCGGCCGAAGCCGCAGATCAGCACCTTGGCGTCCTGCTGCTCCGAAATTTCGTCGAGCTGCGGCCCGCCCGTGCGGCTGTAGCGCGGCAGCACGAACTTGTCGAGCAGCACCAGCAGCAGCGGCGACAGCAGCATCGACAGCGCCACCGCGCCGATCAGCAGCGAGGTGGTCTGCGGCGGCAGCACGTCGGGCCCGGCGGCCTGGAACACCACGAAGGCGAACTCGCCGCCCTGCGCCAGCAGCAGCGTGAACACCGGCCGCTCCTGGTAGGCCAGGCCCATGGCCTTGGCCAGCGCGTAGATCACGACCAGCTTGATCGCCAGGAAGCTCAGCACCAGCATCGCCATGACCCAGGGGTTGGCCACCAGCACGCCGAAGTTGATCGACATGCCCACCGCGATGAAGAACAGCCCCAGCAGCAGGCCCTTGAAGGGCTCGATGTCGGTCTCGAGTTCGCGCCGGTATTCGCTCTCGGCCAGCAGCACGCCGGCCAGGAAGGCGCCCAGCGCCATCGACAGGCCGACGAACTGCATGAGCGCCGCGATGGCCACCACCAGCAGCAGCGCGGCGGCGGTGAAGATCTCGGGCGTGTCGCTGCGCGCGATCCAGCGCAGGATCGGGCGCAGCAGCAGCCGGCCGCCGAGGATGATGCCGGCGATCACGCCGACGATCTTCAGCGCTTCGAGCGCGCGGTCCAGCCCGCTGATGGACTGCTCGGCCGCCGTGGCACTGGCCAGCAGCGGCAGCAGCGCAAGGATCGGGATGGCGGCCACGTCCTGGAACAGCAGGATCGAGAAGCCGGCCTGGCCGCTGGGCGTCTTCAGCAGGTTGCGTTCGCCGAACACCTGCAGCGCGATGGCGGTGGACGACAGCGCCAGCCCGAGCGCGGCCACCAGCGCCACGCGCCACGGCGCGCCCACGGCCCAGCCGACGGCGAACAGCACCGCCGCGCAGCTGAGCACTTGCGCCGAACCCCAGCCGAAGATCGGCCGGCGCAGGCTCCACAGGCGCTTGGGTTCGAGTTCCAGGCCCACCAGGAACAGCATCAGCACCACGCCGAACTCGGCGAAATGCAGCACGTCTTCGACACTGGACACGAGGCCCAGGCCCCAGGGGCCGATGGCGATGCCGGCCACGAGGTAGCCGATGATCGAGCCGAGCCCGAGGAACTTCGACAGCGGCACCACCAGCACGGCGGCGCCCAAATAGATCAGGCTGCTGGTCAGCCAGGCGGGTGCGTGTTCCATGCTCAGGCCGCCTTGTTGCTGGTGCTGTGGGTGCTGCCGTTGGCGACGGCCAGGCCGTGCGTCATCGCGCTGTGGAAGGCGCCGGCCACCAGCTTGTTCACGTCGTCCGATTCGGCAGGGCGGTCGGTCGCGGGCACCGGGCAGGCGATGCAGGCGTCGAGCTCGTCCATCTCGGGCCAGACCGGGTAGCTCTCCAGGCGCTGCACGAACACCTCGACATGCGCGGCCACCTCGGCCTCGCTGGCGCGGCGCGCGCCGTGCAGCAGCAGCGGCGGCAAAAAGCGCATGCCGCACAGCGCGGCGGTCTGCTCGTAGGGCGGCAGGAAGGCGTCGAAGAAATAGCGGTTGTAGCTTTGCGGGTGGTAGCTCGGCTCGGGGCCGCCGGTGGTGGCGACCAGCCAGCAGTCCTTGCCCTGCAGGGCCGTGCCGCCGGGGCCGTAGGCCCAGCCGTAGCCGAGCACGTCGTCGACCCAGAGCTTTTGCAGCGGCGGCATCGAGTACCACTGGATCGGATGCAGCAGCACCACCAGGTCCGCACGGGCGAGGCGCTCGCGTTCGACTTCGACGTCGATGGCGAAATCGGGGTAGGTGCCGTAGAGGTCGTTCGCGTCGACGCCGGGCACGCGCTGTGACGCGGCGAACAAGCGGCGGTTCACGCGCGAGTCGCGCCAGTGCGGGTGGGCGGCCAGCACATAGATGCTGCCGGCCGCTTTCGCGGCGCCAGCGGGGTTCTCCGAGGATGTTGTTGTCGTCATGTGGCGAACATAACGCAGACGGCCCGCCGTCGCCGACACGAAACCCGGGGCGACTACCATCGCCCCCTGTCCCAGTTCTGGAGGAGATCCTCATGCCGGTGGTTCTGGTCGCCAATCCCAAGGGTGGCGTGGGCAAGTCGACGATTGCAACGAACATCGCGGGCTATTTCGCGAGCCGCGGCCATGCCGTGATGCTCGGCGACGTGGACCGCCAGCAGTCCTCGCGGCTGTGGCTCGGCCTGCGCCCGCCGCAGGCCCGCCCCATCGCCACCTGGGAGGCCACCGGCGACAGCACCGTGGTGCGCCCGCCGCGCGGCACCACGCACGCGGTGCTCGACACGCCGGCCGGCCTGCACGGCTGGCGCTTCAAGGAGGTGCTGGCGCTGGCCGACCGCGTGATCGTGCCGCTGCAGCCGAGCATCTTCGACATCTACGCCACGCGCGATTTCCTCGACCGCCTGATGGAAAGCCGTCGCGCCGAGAAGACCCGCATCGGCCTCGTCGGCATGCGCGTGAACGCCCGCACGCTGGCGGCCGACCGGCTGCACGAGTTCATCGCCGGCCTCGGCGTGCCCGTGCTGGGCGAGTTGCGCGACACGCAGAACTACGTGCAGCTGGCGGCGCGCGGGCTCACGCTGTTCGACATCGCGCCGGGCCGCGTGCAGCGCGACCTGGAACAGTGGCAGCCGATCTGCGAATGGCTCGACGCCTGAACGGACTCCCGGATTTCCCTGATTCCCGGTTGTCGCAAGCCCGACAGCCACCCTTGAGCCCTTGGCACCAGAATGCCCCGCATGACCAAAAAGACATTCCAGACCCTTCAGGATCTCGCCGCCTGCGTCGGCCAGGAAGTCGCCGTGAGCGACTGGATTTCCGTGACGCAGCAGCAGGTGAACCAGTTCGCCGAGGCGACCGGCGACCACCAATGGATCCACGTCGATGTGGAGCGGGCCAAGTCCGGCCCCTTCGGCGCGCCGATTGCGCACGGGTTTCTCACGCTGTCGCTGCTGCCGAAATTCTTCGAGACGGCCATCGACGTGGTCGAGTCGCGCATGGGCGTGAACTACGGCCTGAACCGCGTGCGCTTCATGTCGCCGGTGCCCGTGGGCCAGCGCCTGCGCGCACGCATGAAGCTGCTGAGCGCCGAGCCGATTCCCAACGACGGCCTGCAGATGACTTGGGAAACCACCATCGAACTCGAAGGCGCCGCCAAGCCGGCGTGCGTCGCCGAGTCGGTGGTGCGCCGTTTTCCCTGAGCGGTTTTTTCTTCTTCTCTGCGTCTCTTTACATCCGGCGGTCGGTGACCTCGCCGTAAGTGGCGGCGCCCTGTCGGGTGATGCCGACGGCGCTCGCGCGCACCGTGGCGCGGTCGACGTTGCCCGAGGTCGGGCGCGCCACGCCGGTGCCGCCGTTGCTGATCTGCAGCGGCTGCATGGCTTGCGCCTGCACCTGGGCGCGCGTCAGCGACGACTGGAAGGGCGCGGGCGGCAGCGGGTTCTGCTCGCCCTGGAAGGCATGGGCGCCGCCGCCGAAGGCGAGGGCGGCGATCGTGATCAGGCGCAGGGTGGTGGTGTGCATGGCGGGACTCCTTGGCGGTCAGCGTTGAGGGGACGGATGCCGGTGCGAATCACCGGCATGTCTTGCCATACGCTGCCCAGCGCCGATCGGATGTGCCCCTGCCGTGCGAAGGGCCGAAGGCCCGTCAGCCGAAGCCGTTTTGCCGCCAGGCCTCGAACACCGTGACCGCCACCGCGTTCGACAAATTCAGGCTGCGCTGGCCGGCGCGCATCGGCAATCGCAGGCGCTGCGGTTCTGCAAAGCCGTCGCGGATCGGCGGCGGCAGGCCGGCGGTTTCCGAGCCGAACACCAGCCAGTCGCCGGGCTGAAAGCGCACGTCATGCACGGCGCGGGTGCCGCGCGTGGTCAGCGCGAACATGCGGTCGGGCGGCGGTTGCTGCGTGGCCAGCAGCGCGGCCCAGTCGGCGTGGCGTTTGACTTCGGCGTACTCGTGGTAGTCGAGCCCGGCGCGGCGCAGCAGGCGGTCGTCCATCGAAAAGCCGAGCGGCTCCACCAGGTGCAGCGTGCAGCCGGTGTTGGCCGCGAGCCGGATCACGTTGCCGGTGTTCGGCGGAATTTCAGGGTGGACCAGGACGATATGGAACATGCTCCGATTGTCGCGGGCGCCGCCGGCGGGTTCAGCGCGGCGGGTCGGTCCGTGCCAGCACCACGCCGGTGATGTGCGCCGCGCCCGCCAGTCGCAAGGTGGCGGCTGCGGCGAAGAGAGAGGCGCCGCTGGTCATCACATCGTCCACCAGCACCACGCGCCGTCCCTGCAGGCCATCGGCACGCAGCGGCTCCACAGCGAAGGCCCCGCGCAGGTTGCGCAGCCGGTCGGCGCGCGGGAGGCCGCTCTGCGCGGGCGTGTCGCGCGTGCGCAGCAGCAGCGTGGCGTCGGTCTTGGCCGGTGCCAGCCGGCGCGCGAGTTCGTGCGCCTGGTTGAAACCGCGCTCGCCCAGTCGGCCGGGCGCCAGCGGCATCGGCAGCACGAGGTCGCACTGCTCCAGCGCCGGCTCCACCCATGGCGCGCTGCGCAGCAGGGTGGCCAGCGGACCGGCCCAGCCCGCCTCACCGCGGAATTTGAACTGGGCGATGCAATCGGGCCACGGCCACGCATAGGTGCAGGCCGCGAGGCAGGCGTCGAGCGGCGGCGGGTGCTTGATGCATTCGCCGCAGCGGGCCACGCCCTCGGGCATCGGCAGGGCGCAGCCGCCGCAACGGGCGGTCGGCGGTGCAAAACGCGCCACGCAGGCGTCGCACACGCGCTGCGCGGGCCAGGCGCGGCAGACCTCGCACTGGCTGGGCAGCCGCGCAAGCAATGAGGTGAAAGGCCTCAGGGCCCGGCGGTTGTGCATGCCTCAATATACTCACGGCCCCATGGCCACCGACCCCGCAAGAAGACCGCCGACCATTGACCCCACGGCGGCCGACCGCTGGCGCCGGCTCGCGCCCGCCGAGGGCTCGCCCTGGCTGCACGAGGAAATCGGCCGCCGGATGGAAGACCGGCTGCAATGGATCAAGGCGCAGCCTCGCACCTGGGCAGACTGGTCGCCGCTGCGCGGCGGCCTCGAAGCCCACGCGCTGCTGGCCCGCCGCTACCGCGACGCCGAAGCCTTCGTCATCGAACCCGAGCCCGCACTGGCCGAACGAACCGGCGAGGCGCTGACCGCGCCCTGGTGGAGCGCGCGCCGCTGGCAGGGCGGCAAGGCCCGCTTCGACGCCACGCCCGAAGACGGCGTCGACCTGCTCTGGGCCAACATGTCGCTGCACATGGCGGCCGACCCCGAGGCGCTCATTGCGCAGTGGCACCGGCTGGTCGCGACCAACGGCTTCCTGATGTTCTCCTGCCTGGGCCCGGACACCGTGCGCGAGCTGCGGGCGTTGCATGCCCGCCTCGGCTGGCCCGCCGCCGGCCATGAATACACCGACATGCACGACTGGGGCGACATGCTCGTGCACGCCGGGTTCGCCGAGCCCGTGATGGACATGGAGCGCATCGTGCTCACCTGGGCCACGCCCGAGGCCGCCCTGGCCGAGCTGCGCACCCTGGGACGCAATCTGCATCCGGCGCGCTTCCCCGCACTGCGCGGCAAGGCCTGGCACCGGTCGCTCAAGCAGGCCCTGCCCGAGCTGGCGCCCGCCGCGGAAGGCGAGGGCCGCATCGCGCTGACCTTCGAGGTCATCTACGGCCACGCCTTCAAGCCGACGCCGCGCGTCGCGCTGTCGGCCGAGAGCGCGGTGTCGCTGCGCGAGATGCGATCGATGCTTCAGCGCGGCCGCCCTGGCGCCTGAGCGACCCGGCAGCCCTCATTCGGTGCGCGGGGCCCGCGCTCTACCCGCTACAATCCGCCGTTGCGTGAAACTCGCGGGTATTGTCCCGTGATCGAGGGGTGTCGGATCCTGTTTGTACGAGGGGTTTGGCCACCATCGACGCACCGATTTGCTGAACTCGCCCGTGTCGAATTCCGTGTTTCGTTTTGCCACCGTCTCAGGCCAGAACATCCACTGGTTCCTGAAACGAAATTGCTCGGTGACGCCGAGCCAGCTGGCCTGGCTCTATGCCTCGCTGTGCGTGGTATCTCTGGGAACGGGCATGGTGTTCTGGCTGCACGGTGCGCCGCTGGTATTGCCATTCGCCTGGCTCGAACTGGCCGCGGTGGGCTTTGCGTTCATGATGTACGCGCGGCATGCCACCGATGGCGAACGGATCGCGCTGCAAGGCGGACGCCTCGTCGTGGAGCTCGAGAACGGTGGGCACTACGAGCGCACAGAATTTCTTCCGCACCAGGTGCGGATCGAACCGCAGACCGGCGATCGTTCACTGATCGAGGTCTCGGGGCAGGGTCGATCGGTCAGGGTGGGGCGCTATGTACGCCCGGAGTTGCGAGCCGCATTGGCGCGCGAGATTCGCATGGCGTTGCGTGGCGCCTGAGGGGGCTCGCGCGGTGCTGCACGGTTGGGTTTTCGAAAAATTGAAGAAACGTGAACACGATGAAGAGCATTTGGCGCAATAAGTACAGGCCGGCGAATCTGTTGCTGGCGGCCGGCGCGGCGTTCAGCAACGCGGCGCACGCAGTCAACGATCTGCCCGGCGGCCCTTCGGTGCGCCAGCTGAATCTTCCGGTCGGCGTGACCAAGATCGCGCAGGAGCAGCATCTGCTCCACACGATCATGATGATCATCTGCACGGTCATCTTCATCGCCGTGTTCGCGGTGATGTTCTATTCGATCTGGAAGCACCGCAAGTCGGTCGGCCACAAAGCCGCCAACTTCCATGAATCGGTGGTGGTCGAGGTCATCTGGACCATCGTTCCCTTCCTCATCGTGATCGTGATGGCGCTGCCCGCCACCAAGGTGCTGGTGGCCCAGAAGGACACCACCAACGCCGACCTCACGATCAAGACCACCGGCTACCAGTGGAAGTGGGGCTACGACTACCTGAACGGCGAAGGCGAGGGCCTGGCCTTCATCTCCACGCTCGACAGCTCGCAGCGCGCCATGTCCGACGCAGGCGCCAAGGGCGCGATGCCCGACGACTACCTGTTCAAGGTCGACAACCCGATGGTCGTGCCGGTGCAGAAGAAGGTCCGCATCATCACCACCGCGAACGACGTGATCCACGCCTTCGCCGTGCCGCAGCTGGGCCTCAAGCAGGACGCCATTCCCGGCTTCGTGCGCGACACCTGGTTCCGCGCCGAGACCGTGGGCGACTACTACGGCCAGTGCCAGGAACTGTGCGGCAAGGAACACGCCTACATGCCGATCCACGTGAAGGTGGTCTCCTCGGCCGACTACACGGCCTGGGTCGCTACCAAGCGCAAGGAAGCCGCCGCCAAGCTCGACGACCCGACCAAGGTCTGGACGCTGCCCGACATGCTGGCACGCGGCGAGAAGGTCTACGCCTCCAACTGCGCAGCCTGCCACCAGGCCAACGGCAAGGGCGCAGGCCCGATCAAGCCGCTCGACGGCGCAGCCAAGGTGACCGATTCCGACCACAAGGTCCAGCTGCTGGTGCTGCTCAACGGCCAGAACAACGGTGCCATGCCTGCCTGGAAACAGCTGAGCGACACCGATCTCGCAGCCGTGGCCACGTACACCAAAAACAGCTGGTCGAACAAGACGGGCCAGTTGGTGCAACCGGCTGAAGTGCTGGCCCTGCGCGGCAAGTGATCCGACGGCGCCCCGCGAAGAAGAAATTGCAAGGAACAACGACATGAGCGCAGTCCTCGACCCCCACGGTCACGCCCCAGGCGGCCACGCACACGACGAGCATCACGACCACCACGCGCCCACCGGCTGGCGCCGTTGGGTGTTCGCGACCAACCACAAGGACATCGGCACGCTCTACCTGCTGTTCAGCTTCACGATGCTGATGATCGGCGGCGTGTTGGCTCTGCTGATCCGCGCCGAGCTGTTCCAGCCCGGCCTGCAACTGGTGAACCCCGAGCTGTTCAACCAGTTCACCACCATGCACGGCCTGATCATGGTGTTCGGCGCGATCATGCCGGCCTTCGTGGGCTTCGCGAACTGGATGATCCCGCTGCAGATCGGCGCATCCGACATGGCGTTCGCGCGCATGAACAATTTCAGCTTCTGGCTGCTGATTCCGGCGGCCATCATGCTGGCGGGTTCGTTCTTCATGCCCGGCGGCGCACCTGCGGCCGGCTGGACGCTGTACGCACCGCTCACGCTGCAGATGGGCCCCTCGATGGACGCCGGCATCTTCGCGATGCACATCATGGGCGCCTCGTCGATCATGGGCTCGATCAACATCATCGTCACCATCCTGAACATGCGCGCCCCCGGCATGACGCTGATGAAGATGCCGATGTTCTGCTGGACCTGGCTCATCACCGCCTACCTGCTGATCGCCGTGATGCCCGTGCTCGCCGGCGCCATCACGATGACGCTGACCGACCGCCACTTCGGCACCAGCTTCTTCAACCCCGCCGGCGGCGGCGACCCGGTGATGTACCAGCACATCTTCTGGTTCTTCGGCCACCCCGAGGTCTACATCATGATCTTGCCGGCCTTCGGCATCATCAGCCAGGTGGTTCCGGCCTTCGCCCGCAAGAAGCTCTTCGGCTACGCCTCGATGGTGTACGCCACTTCGTCGATCGCCATCCTGTCGTTCATCGTGTGGGCCCACCACATGTTCACGACCGGCATGCCGCTCACGGGCCAGCTGTTCTTCATGTACGCGACCATGCTGATCGCCGTGCCCACGGCCGTGAAGATCTTCAACTGGATCGCGACGATGTGGCAGGGCTCGATGACCTTCGAGACGCCCATGCTGTTCGCGGTCGGCTTCATCTTCGTGTTCACGATGGGCGGCTTCACCGGCCTGATCCTCGCGGTCGCTCCGATCGACACGCAGCTGCAGGACACGTACTACGTGGTGGCCCACTTCCACTACGTGCTGGTGGCTGGCTCGCTGTTCGCCATGTTCTCGGGCTTCTACTACTGGGTGCCCAAGTGGACCGGCGTGATGTACAACGAAACGCGCGGCAAGGTGCACTTCTGGTGGTCGCTGATCTCGTTCAACGTGACCTTCTTCCCGATGCACTTCCTGGGCCTGGCCGGCATGCCGCGACGCTATGCCGACTACCCGATGCAGTTCGCCGACTTCAACGCGCTCGCGTCGGTCGGTGCCTTCTTCTTCGGCTTCGCGCAGGTGTACTTCTTCCTCTTCATCGTGCTGCCCACCATGCGCGGCAAGGGCGAGAAGGCTTCGCAGAAGCCCTGGGAAGCGGCTGAAGGCCTCGAGTGGGAAGTGCCGTCGCCGGCCCCGTTCCACACCTTCGAGAACCCGCCCAAGCTCGACGCGACCGCCAGCAAGGTGATCGGCTGATCACCCGCGCAAGCCAAACACGCACAGCCACTGCACGACGATGACGACACCGGAACAAAGAAAGAACAACCGACGCATGGGGCTCACGCTGGCCTCCATCGCGGTGATCTTCTTCATCGGCTTCATCGCCCGCATGGTCTGGTTCAGCGGTCGCTGACCGCGCCGCATATCGCACCCGAACGGAAGCAACAGCATGAGCCTCGGCCAACGCATCCGCCGCGCCAACGTCCGCATGGTCGGCAAGCTGGCCGTCGTGACCTGCGGCATGTTCGCCTTCGGCTATGCGCTGGTGCCGATGTACCGCGCCATCTGCGAGATGACCGGCATCAACATCCTCGCGCTCTCTGAGCTCCAGGTGCCGGGCGGCGCCAGCGGCGCCAAGAACGTGCGCATCCCGGACAACACGCAGGTCGACATGACCCGCACGATCAAGGTCGAGTTCGACTCCAACGTGCGCGGTGGCCTCTGGGACTTCAAGCCGGCCGAGCGCTTCATCGAAGTGCACCCGGGCCAGCTGAACACGGTGATGTACGAGTTCCAGAACACGCAGAACCGCCGCATGGCCGCGCAGGCCATCCCGAGCTACGCGCCGCAGCAGGCCGCGGCGCATTTCAACAAGCTCGAGTGCTTCTGCTTCAACCAGTACACGCTCGATGCGGGCGAGAAGAAGCAGTGGCCGGTCGCCTTCGTGATCGACCCCAAGATCTCGAAGGACGTCAAGACCATCACGCTGTCGTACACCTTCTTCGAGGTGGGCGGCAAGACGCCTCCGGCCCCGGTGGCCGCCGTTTCGCATGCTGTCGCCGATGAGCCGCGCTCGTGAGTTCGCCGCCACCCAACGCCCCGCGCCGCAAGCCCACGCTGTGGGACACGATGAAGGCGGTGGGCTGGTCGTTCTTCGGGGTGCGTCGCAACAGCGCCTACAAGGAAGACCTGGGCAAGCTCAATCCGCTGCACGTCATCGTGGTGGCGTTTGCCGCAGTGATCGTCTTCGTGGTCGGGCTGGTACTGCTGGTGCGGCATGTGGTCGCGACCGCCTGAGCGCCGCCTGCTGAGCCGAAGATAAAAACCACGATCTCCAGAATCATTGAATCGAGAGAAGAAAGAAAGCCAGGAGCTGATATGAGTTCAACCACCCACGGCACCACGCCCTACTACTTCGTGCCCGGACCCTCGGCCTACCCGGTCGTGTCCGCGATCGGCTTGTTCTTCGTGATCCTCGGCGCGGGGCAATGGATCAACAGCCACCAGTGGGGCGCCTGGTCGCTGCTGCTGGGCATGGTGATCTGGCTCGGCACGCTCTTCGTGTGGTTCCGTGCCGCCGTCGGCGAGAGCGAAAGCGGCCAGTACGGCCACAAGATCGACCTCTCGTACCGCTGGAGCATGAGCTGGTTCATCTTCTCGGAAGTGATGTTCTTCGGCGCCTTCTTCACGGCGCTGTGGTGGGCCCGCACCCACGCGCTGCCGACGCTCGGTAGCCTGGACAACGCGATCCTCTGGCCCGACTTCAAGGCCGTGTGGCCCAGCGTCGCGGCCGGTGTCACCGGTTCGCCGGCCGGCATCATCGAGCCCTTCCAGACCGTCGGTCCGTTCTGGCTGCCGACCATCAACACCGCGCTGCTGCTGAGCTCGGGCGTGACGCTGACCATCGCCCACCACGCGCTGCGCGCCGACCACCGCGCACAGTGCATCCGCTTCATGTGGCTCACCGTGCTGCTGGGCGTGATCTTCCTGACCGTGCAGGGCTACGAGTACTTCCACCTGTACACCGAGCTGAACCTCAAGCTCACGTCGGGCACCTACGGTTCGACCTTCTTCATGCTGACCGGCTTCCACGGCCTGCACGTGTTCATCGGCATGCTGATGCTGCTGTTCATCACGCTGCGCCTGCAGAAGGGCCACTTCACCGCCGAGCGTCACTTCGGCTTCGAAGGCGCTGCCTGGTACTGGCACTTCGTGGACGTGGTCTGGCTGGGCCTCTACGTGCTGGTCTATTGGCTTTGAGCGAAGACCCTCACGGCATTCCAGAAAAAAGGCGCCGTAAGGCGCCTTTTTCATGGTTCTCGTGGAACGAGCACCATCTGCTACTTCCCGAGCGGGAGCCCGGTGGGCTGGATGTAGCCGAGTTTCCAGGCCAGCAGCATGCACAGGAACAAAAAGACCGACAGGCCGATCCGAAAGGTGAGCGCGCGGGCCATGCCCCCGCGTTTGTTTTGCCCGTCGCGACCGTCCTTCAGCATGAAGTAGAGCGCGAAGGCGAGGCTCGCGAAGATGCCCAGAAAGATCAGGGCGACGAAGTATTTCATGACCCGCATTATCGGCCGCACGCCCCGTCCGCTCCAGTGACCCCCGAGCCTCCCGAGCCCCTTGTCTCCTCTGCCACGCCGCGCCGCCGCGCAGGCCGGGGCCGTTTCCTGGTCGTTACGCTGGCGGCCGTGCTGGCGCTGGCGGCCACAGTGTCGCTGGGCCGCTGGCAGCTCTCGCGCGCCGCGCAGAAAGAAGCGCTGCAGGCCCGCATCGACGCGCAGAAGCAGAAAGCCCCGCTGTCGCAGGCCGAGTTCCTGGCGCTGGGCGAAGCGGCCGGCGAGCTGCATCGGCCGGTGCAGCTGCTCGGCCTGTGGCTCACGGCGCAGACGGTCTACCTGGACAACCGCCAGATGCACGGCACGCCGGGCTTCTACGTGCTGACGCCGTTCGCGCTCGAAGGCAGCGAGCAGACCGTGATGGTCCAGCGCGGCTGGGTGCAGCGCAATTTCGTCGACCGCATGCAGCTCGGTGTGGTCGAGACGCCGCCCGGCATCGTCGAGCTCACGGCGCTGATCGAGCCGCCGCCGAGCCACCTGTTCGAACTCGGTTCAAAAGCCGCACCGGCGCCCGTTGCATCGGCCCCTGCGCCGGCCCCGGCCGCTTCCGGCCCCACCGCTCCGGCACCGGGCATTCAGGGGTCTTCCCCCATCCGGCAAAATCTCGACCTGGAGGCATTCCGTGCCGAGACCCAGCTGCCGCTGCGCACCGACGTGTCGCTGCAGCAGAGCGGGCCGGCGTCCGAGGGCCTGCAGCGCGACTGGCCGGCCCCGGCGTTGGGCCTCGAGAGGCACTACGGTTACGCATTCCAGTGGTTCGGCCTGTCGGCCCTCGTTGTCATCCTCTATGTCTGGTTCCAATTCATCTCCCCCTTCCGGCGCGCGCGGCGCCGCGCACGCGATGGCCGCGGCCTCTGACGAACCGCTGGGCCTGACGGTGCACTCGATGCCGTCGCCAGGCCAGGCGCTCGACGAGGCCGAAAACCGCCGCACGGTCCACGGGCGCTGGAAGATGATCGCCGTGCTGCTGATGTGCGCGGCACCCGTCATCGCCTCGTACTTCACCTACTACGTGATCCGACCCGAGGGCCGCAGCGTGTACGGCGAGCTGATCGATCCGCAGCACGAGATGCCCCGCCTCACGGCAACCGACCGCAACGGTGCGCCGGTCGAACTGGCCACGCTCAAGGGCCAGTGGCTGCTGGTGGCCGTGGCCGATGCGGCCTGCGACGCGCTGTGCGAGCAGCAGCTGTACCTGCAGCGCCAGCTGCGCGAGAGCCTGGGCCGCGAAAAAGACCGCCTCGACCGCGTCTGGCTCGTGAGCGACGCGGCGCCTGTGCCCGAGCGCCTGACCAACGGCCTGCACGGCGCGACCGTGCTGCGCGTGCCGGCCGAGCAACTCGCCCGCTGGCTCGCGCCCGTGAAGGGCCACACGCTGCCCGAGCACCTCTACGTGGTCGATCCGATGGGCAACTGGATGATGCGTTTCCCGGCCCGCATGGACGCCGCCGGCGCGAGCCGCGCCAAGCGCGACATCGACCGCCTGCTGCGCGCCTCGTCCTCGTGGGACGAAGCGGGCCGCTGAGCCCCGCACGAACAATCGCCCGATGGACACGAGCTCCCTTTACGACCTCACGCCGATCGCCTGGATGATGGCCGCCGGCGTGCTGCTCGCGCTCGGCCCGCTGCTCTGGGTGTGGCGCCGCAACGCCGGCTCCGGCCCGGCGCGGCGGCTGCACGCGCTGACCGTGCTCACGCTGTTCCTTACCTTCGACCTCACGCTGTTCGGCGCCTTCACGCGGCTCACCGATTCGGGCCTGGGTTGCCCCGACTGGCCCGGCTGCTACGGCAACGCCAGCCCGGCCGGCGCGCGCCACGAGATCGCCATGGCGCAGGCGGCCCAGCCGACCGGCCCGGTGACGCACAGCAAGGCCTGGATCGAGATGGTCCACCGCTACCTCGCGACCGGCGTCGGGGTGCTGATCCTCACACTCGCGGGCGCGACCTGGATCGTGCGCCGCCGCCAGCGGCGCCAGCCTGCGCCGCCGGTCGACAGCGCGCACCATCACGTCGTGCTCAGCGCCTGGTGGCCCGCGGCCACGCTGGTCTGGGTCTGCCTGCAGGGCGCCTTCGGTGCCATGACCGTCACCTGGAAGCTGTTCCCCGCCATCGTCACGATGCACCTGATGGGCGCCATCGTGCTGCTCGCGCTGCTGTGCATCCAGGCCGTGCGCTACCGCCAGGTGGCGGCGCAGCGCCTGCCCACGGCCGTGTCGCCGGCCCTGCGCAACGGGCTGATCGCCACGGCGGTGCTGCTGGTGTTGCAGATCGCGCTCGGCGGCTGGGTCAGCACCAACTACGCGGTGTTGGCCTGCACGCAGTTCCCGACCTGCCAGGACAGCTGGTGGCCGGCGATGAATTTCGTGCAGGGCTTCGAGATCTGGCGCCACCTCGGCGTGACCGGCGACGGCCAGCCGCTCGACTTTTCCGCACTCACCGCCATCCACTACGCGCACCGCCTCATGGCGTACGCCGTGTTCGTCGCGCTCGGCCTGCTGGCCTGGCGCCTGCGCCGCCTCGAGGCGCTGCGCGCGCAGGCGCACTGGCTGGCCGGACTGGCGCTGCTGCAGCTGGCCACGGGCCTGGGCAACGTGCTGCTCGGCTGGCCGCTGGCCGCCGCCGTGCTCCACACCGGTGGCGCCGCGGCGCTGGCCGTGGTCCTGACCTGGGCGCTGTGCGAGAGCCGCCGCGAAAGCGCCGCCGCTGCACCGATTCCGCGCGCCGTCGACAATGCGCGCGGCACCCCCCAACCGAAGAAAGCCACCGCGTGAGCACCCCGATCCCCGTTCAGCACACCAGCACCGCCAACGTGCTGCGCCAGTTCTACGCGCTCACCAAGCCGCGCGTGGTGCAGCTGATCGTGTTCTGCGCGCTCATCGGCATGGTGCTGGCCGTGCCCGGCCTGCCGTCGTGGGCCGACGTGCAACGCGGCGTGCTGGCTTGCATCGGCATCTGGCTCGTGGCCGGTGCGGCAGCGGCGTTCAACTGCCTGGTCGAGAAGGGTATCGACGCCAAGATGAAGCGCACCGCCTGGCGCCCCACGGCGCGCGGGCAGCTCAGCGACATGCAGGCGCTGGTGTTCTCGGCCCTGCTGTGCGCGGCCGGCTCGGCGCTGCTGTGGTTCACGGTCAACCCGCTGACCATGTGGCTCACCTTCGCCACCTTCGTCGGCTACGCGGTGATCTACACCGTCATCCTGAAGCCGCTGACGCCGCAGAACATCGTGATCGGCGGCGCCTCGGGCGCCATGCCGCCGGTGCTGGGCTGGTCGGCCATGACGGGTGATGTCGGTCCCGAGGCGCTGATCCTGTTCCTGATCATCTTCCTGTGGACCCCGCCGCACTTCTGGGCGCTGGCGCTGTACCGCGTCGAGGACTACCGCAAGGCCGGCCTGCCGATGTTGCCCGTGACGCACGGCAACGAGTTCACGCGGCTGCAGGTGCTGCTGTACACCTTCATTTTGTTCGCCGCCTGCCTGATGCCTTTCATCTACGGCATGAGCGGCTGGCTCTACCTCGCGGTGGCCATCGGCGTGAGCATCGGCTTCACCGGCTATGCCTTCGCGCTGTGGCGCAACTACTCCGACGCGTTGGCGCGCAAGACCTTCCGGTTTTCGCTCATCCATCTGAGCGTGCTGTTCGCGGCGCTGCTCGTCGACCATTACCTCCGCTGACCGGACCGTCTGCCCATGAACAAGCGCAATGCCCTGAAATCGATCGCCGCCACCGCCGGCTGGGTGGCCGCCTCGGCCACTTTGGGCTTGGGCCTGTCGGCCTGCAGCGAGCAGCAACCGAAGCAGAGCTTCCAGGCGGTCGACATCACCGGCGCCGACTACGCCAAGGATTTTTCGCTCACCGACGCCGACGGCAAGGTGCGCACGCTGGCCGACTTCAAGGGCAAGGCGGTCGTGCTGTTCTTCGGCTACGTGCAGTGCCCCGACGTCTGCCCGACCACGATGACCGAAATGGCGCAGGTCAAGCAGCAGCTCGGCGCCGACGGCAGCAAGCTGCAGGTGCTGTTCGTCACCGTCGATCCGGCGCGCGACACGCCCGAGGTGCTCAAGGCCTACATGGGCGCGTTCGACCCGAGCTTCGTGGCCCTCATCCCCACGCCCGAGCAACTCGTCGCCCTCGCGAAAGACTTCAAGGTCTATTACAAGAAGGTCGACGGCAAGACGCCGACCAGCTACGCGATGGACCACTCGGCCGCGAGCTACATCTACGACCCGCAAGGCCGGCTGCGGCTCTACGCGCGCTATGGCGCGGGCGTGCCGGCGATGGTGTCGGACCTGAAGACGCTGCTCGCTTCCTGAGCCGGGCGCCCAGGGCATGAATACCGCATCGGTCGACCATCTGAAGTCGCGCAAGGGCGCGTTCCGCATCGCGCTCATTCCGCCCGAGGTGCTGGGCGCGCTGAACGGCGGGCTGCTCGAGACCGTCAACCTCAACGAATTTCTCGCGCTCGAACTGCCTCTGCTCGCGCGCAGCGTGGCGGGCCATGTCGGCCTCGACGCGGCGCACGAACGGCTGGACGACACGCTCGCCATGTTGGCCGCGTTCAAGCCCATGCAGCGCCACAGCCACATCGCGCGGGCGCTGTACGACATGACGGCTGCGCATGCCGAGCGCGATGCCGTGGCGCACCGGCTGGCCACGCACGCGAGCGACGTCGCGCGCTGCTGGGCCGTGCAGTGGATCACGCTGTCGGACCTGCCGCTCGCCGAGCAGCTCGTCGCCGTGCGCCGTTTCGCCGCCGACCCGCACTTCGGCGTGCGCGAGTTCGCATGGATGGCCGTGCGCGACAGCGTCATCGGCTCGCTCGACGAGGCGCTGGCGCTGCTGCAGCCCTGGGTGACCGATGCCGACCCGAACGTGCGCCGCTTCGCCAGCGAACTCACGCGCCCGCGCGGCGTGTGGTGTGCGCAGATCGAGGCGCTGAAGGCCGAGCCTTGGCTGGCGCTGCCGCTCTTGGAGCCGCTGCGCGCCGACGGCCACCGCTACGTGCAGAACTCGGTGGCCAACTGGCTCAACGATGCCAGCAAGACGCAGCCCGAATGGGTCGAGACGCTGTGCACGCGCTGGGTGGCCGAGTCGCCGGTTGCCGAGACCCACTACATCGCGAAGCGGGCGCTGCGCACGTTGACCAAATCGACACCCTGACCTGACGCCCCCTGAACGAAAAAAAGCCCGGCACTGCCGGGCTTTTTCGTGGAGGAGGGCGGTCGGTGCACTTACGCGTACTCGGCCAGCGCCTTCTTCATCTTCTTCATCGCCGCCACTTCGATCTGGCGGATGCGCTCGGCGCTCACGCCGTACACCGCGGCCAGGTCGTGCAGCGTCATGCCGCCCGAGCCGTCGTCGTTCACCTTGAGCCAGCGCTCTTCGACGATGCGGCGGCTGCGGTCGTCCAGCGCCTCGAGGGCGGTAGCGATGCCGTCGCTCGACAGGCGGTCGCGCTGCTGCGATTCGAGCAATGCGGTCGGTTCCTGCGTAGCGTCGGCCAGGTAGGCGATCGGGCCGAAGCCTTCGTCGCCGTCATCGGACGGACCCGGATCGAGCAGCACGTCGCCGCCCGACAGGCGGGTTTCCATCTCGAGCACTTCCTCGGGCTTCACGTTCAGGCGCGTGGCCATCTGCGAGACCTCGTCGGGGCTCAGCGTTTCCCGGTGCGTGCCGTTGTCGGCCGCGGCCGAGTCGGCCTTGAAACTCTGCTTCATCGAACGCAGATTGAAGAACAGCTTGCGCTGGGCCTTGGTCGTCGCGACCTTGACCATGCGCCAGTTCTTCAGGATGTACTCGTGGATCTCGGCCTTGATCCAGTGCATGGCGTAGCTCACCAGCCGCACGCCCTGGTCGGGGTCGAAACGCTTCACGGCCTTCATGAGACCGACGTTGCCTTCCTGGATCAGGTCGCCGTGCGGCAGCCCGTAGCCCAGGTACTGGCGGGAAATGGAGACGACCAGGCGCAGGTGCGACAGGATCAGCGCACCGGCAGCTTCGAGGTCGTTCTGGTCGCGCAACTTGCGTGCGAAGCCCTGCTCTTCTTCGAGCGTGAGCAGCGGCAGGCGGTTGGCGGCCGAAATGTAGGCATCCAGGTTGCCCAGCGGGGGGACCATCGACCATGGGTTGGCGACGGCCAGCTGGTTGGCAGAGACTCCAGACAGCGTTGTCATCAGGGGAAACTCCTTTGTGGCGGTCATATTAGCACTCGGTTAGAGGGAGTGCTAAGCCAAGGGTTCCCTTGCATTTCTATCGTTGCGATAGCTTTTGTCGCGATTTGCTGGATATTTGTATGCCATTTGGCGTTTTTCAAGTCCGTGCCGCTTGTCCGAGCAGCCAGTCCTGGAACGCCAGGATGCGCGAGTCCTGGGCGCTGCCTTCCGGGTAGACCAGGTGGTAGGCGTAGCCCGCCGCCATGGGCACGCCGATGTCGAACAGCCGCACCAGGCGGCCCTGGGCGAGGTCGGCGGTGATCATGTCCAGGTCGGCCAGGCCGGCCATGCCGCTCTCGGTCACGGCGCGCACCACGTCGCTCGAATCGGCGAACCCGATGCAGCGGCTGTCGTCGAAGCCCTCGATGCCGGCCGCGGCCATCCACATTGGCCAGTTCGGCCAGACCATGCCGGCGGTCTTCCAGTCGACGTAGCACAGCGTGTGCTGGAACAGGTCGCGCGGCGTCGCCAGCGGGGGGCCGCTGGCGAGCAGCCTGGGGCTGCAGACCGGCACGATCACGGTGTCGAACAGCCGCTGCGAGCGCGTGCCCGCGTCGTGCCCGTTGCCGAAGCGGATCGCCACGTCGATGTCGTCGGCGTCGAAGTCCCGCAGGGCGTCGGAAATGTCGAAACCCAGTTCCAGCCCCGGGTTCGCGGCGCGGAACTGCGGCAGCCGGGGCAGCAGCCAGTTGGTCGCGAAGCGGGCGCTGGTCGACACGCGCAGCGTCGCCGCCCCGCGCGCCATCCGTCGGGCGCGGCCGGCGGCGCGGCGCAGGGTGTCGAGCGCGTCGGCGGTGGCCTCGAACCACACGGCGCCGGCGGGCGTCAGGCGGATGCTGCGGCTGGTGCGCGTGAACAGCACCACGCCCAGCTGGTCTTCAATTTCCTTGATCTGGTGGCTCACGGCTGCTGGTGTCAGCCCGACTTCTTCGGCGGCCCGCGTGAAGTTCAGGTGCCGCCCGGCAGCCTCGAAGGTGCGCAGGGCGCGGGTGCCGGAGATCAGTTGGGGTTGCATCGATCTTCAAATAGTTTTTGATGATTTCTCAAAAACTATTCGTTTCTCAGAGGGAAGTCAACGCGGGATAGTTCAGGAACTTGATGATCCATCCGCAAGGGTCCCCTCCAGGAGCAACGAAACGATGTCCGCCAGCGCCCCTTCTTCTCCCACTTTCGTCGTGCAACGCAACGGCCAGCCCGCACCCGCCGAGGCCCTGGCGTCGCTCGCCTTCGCCGGCCACGCCCATTTCACGGCCATGCAGGTGCGCGGCGGCCGGGTGCGGGGCTTCGACCTCCATCTGGCGCGGCTGCGCTTCGCCTCGCAGACCCTGTTCGGCCAGGCGCTGCCCGACGACACGGTGCGCGCCCACCTGCAAGCCGCGCTCGCGGCCGGCCCGGCGGACCTGTCGCTGACGGCCACCGTCTACTCCCCGGCCGGCGAGTTCACCGTGGCCGACGCGGTGCCCGAGGTGCTGATTCGCACCGGCCTGCCTTCCAACGGCCCCGCAGGCCCGCTGACCCTGGCCGCGATCACGCACGAGCGCTTCCTTCCGGCCGTGAAGCACGTCGGCGAAGGCGCCAAGACGCAGCTGCTGCGCCAGGCCGCCGCGCAGGGCTTCGACGACGTGGCCTTTCTCGACCGGCAGGGCCGGCTCGGCGAGGCGTCGATCTGGAACCTGGCTTTCTGGGACGGCAAGGCGGTGGTGTGGCCCGAGGCCGAGATCCTTGTCGGCTCCACGATGGGCATCCTGCGCCGGCAGCTCGATCGCCTCGGCGTTCCGCAGCGCAGCCAGGTGCTGCGGAGGGCCGACCTGCCCACGCTGGCCGGCGCCGTGGTCATGAACTCGTGGACGCCGGGCGTGGCGGTGCACCGCATCGGCGACGTGGCGTTGCCGGCAGCGCCGGCTTTCGTGGAACTGCTGCACCGGGCCTATGAGGCCGAGGCGCTCGTGTCGCCTTGAATGGACCCTTGTGCGCGACGCGCGAGCCACATCAGAGAACTAAGGGGCGCGATCCCCCTCTCAGGCGCCGCCGTCTACCACCGGATGCCGAGCTTCAGGAACAGCTTCGACAGCACGAACAGCGGACCGACCCAGAGGTACTGGATGTCCTCGAAGAACGAAGGCTTCTTGCCTTCCACCTTGTGGCCGACGAACTGGAAGATCCACGCCACCACGAAGATCGCCGCCGACACCGGCAGCACCGCGGTGCCCATCGCATGCACCGCCACCAGTGCCAGCACCGTGAGCGCCAGCATCGTGACGAGGAAGGCCGGCGAGCGCAGCAGCGCGTAGTACACGAGGCTGGCTGCCACGAAGGCGTAGGCCACCCATGGGTGGATCGCAAACAGCAGCCCGACGATGCTCAGCATGATCGCGGGAATGGCCACGAAGTGGATCAGCTCGTTGGTCGGATGGCGGTGGCTCTCCTCGTAGTGGGCGAGCAGGCGGTCGACCTTGCGCTCGCTGGTGGTGAGCGGGGCGGCGGCGGTGTGGGTCATGGCAGGTCTCCGGGGCGCCGTGCGTTGCGGCAGGACTTCCATGGTGCCCACGGTGCGGCACCATGGCAAGTAGCGCTGTCCCGGCGCCATGACTAAGGGCACTGTCGCCTGGGGCTTGCGCCGCTAAGATCAAATCCGTGGCCTCTTTCGACTCCCCCTCCGCACCCCCGCTGCCCCTCACCGACACCGGTGCGCCCGCAGGCGTGTCCGGCGCGATCCTGGTGGTGGACGATCACGACCTGCTGCGCCTGGGCGTGAGCGCACTGGTGCAGGCCCAGGCCGCCACCTCGGGCGCGCGCATCTCGGTGTTCGAGGCCGGCAACATCGCCGACGCGCTCGCGCTCTATGCGGCCAACGAGGCGGCCATCGGCCTTGTGCTGCTCGACCTCGCGCTGCCCGACACGCACGGGCTCAGCGGCCTGGCCGAGTTCCGGCTGCGCTTTCCGACGGCGCGCGTCGTGGTGCTCTCGGGCACCGCCAACAGCACGCTGGCGCAGGGCGCGCTCGCGCTCGGTGCCAGCGCCTTCCTGCCGAAGTCTGCCGACCTGAAGGAGATGGTGGGCTTCATCCGCGCCTGTGGCCTGTTCGAGGCCGACGGCACGCAGCAGCAGCCGCTGCCGCCCGCGGTGCTGCCCAAGTCGTTGTCGGGGTATGCGGAGTTCGCGCACGCCAGTGCCTGGCAGGAGCTCACGCCGCGCCAGACGCAGGTGCTGCAGTGGGTGCTCGAAGGCAAGGCGAACAAGGAGATCGCGCAACTGGCCAACCTGAGCGAGGGCACGGTGAAGAACCATGTCTCGACCATCCTCCTGCTGTTCGGCATGCGCTCGCGCGCCCAGCTGATCAGCATGCTGCGTTGAGCGGCGCCACGCTGGCGGGCCGCGGCGATGCCGCAGCCGGCCAGCTGCTGAGCCAGCGCGTGCTGCGCGAGCACGTCGGTTCGGTCTACGACACCTACGGCATTTCCACGCTGACCCACCTGGGCTTCGTGATCGTGTTCGGCTGCATCATCTACTCGCAGCTCAGCGACGCGCGCCTGCTGTTCTGGATGGCGGCGCTGGCGGCGGTCGACATCTACATCTTCTTCACGCCGCGCTGGACGCCCGCCCGCCCGCCCTCGGAGAGCCCGTACTGGGCGCGCAAGATCTCGCGCATGGTCACGCTGGTGAGCATGATCACGGCGGTGGTGCCCTGGTTCATCGTGCCGCACGAGAACATGCCCATGACCTCGCTGCTGATGGCCGTGATTGTCGGCAGCTGCGCGCGCGCCGCGCAGTCGCTGTGGCCGCTCAAGCCCGCGCTCTTCGGCTACACGTTGCCCATGTCGCTGGGCATGATCATCGCGCTGGCCTGGCAGGGCGATGGCCTGCACCTGTTTTTGGCCGCGGCCGGCTCGGCCTACCTGATGCTCACGCTGCACGCCGGTGTGCGCCAGCACCGGCTGCTCACCGACTCGCTCATGCTGCGTTTCGAGAACGAGGCGCTGGCCGCGCGCCTGGGCGAGCAGATCGCCGCCACCGAACGCGCCAGCGAAGAAAAGACCCGCTTCCTCGGCGCCGCCAGCCACGACCTGCGCCAGCCGCTGCACGCCATCGCGCTGTTCGGCGCCGCGCTCGAGAACGAACTGCGCGGCCGTCCCGAGAGCCGCAACGCCGAGCGCCTGATGCGCGCCGTGAATGCGCTGGGCGCGTCGCTCGACACCATGCTCGATGTCTCCCGGCTCGATGCGGGCGTCATCACGCCGTCGCCGCAGTCGGTCGAACTCGATGCGCTCTTCTTGCCGCTCAACCACACCTTCTCGGCGCAGGCGGAGCAGAAGGAGTTGCAGCTGCGCGTGCGCGCCAGCGGCCTGTGGGTGCGCAGCGATCCGCAGCTACTGCACCGCATGCTGTCGAACCTGATGGACAACGCGCTGAAGTACACCGTGCAGGGCGGCGTGACCGTCACGGCGCGCGACCGCGGTGACACGGTGTGGATCGAGGTGCGCGACACCGGCATCGGCATTGCGCCCGAGCAGTCGCATCGCATCTTCGAAGAGTTCTATCAAATCGATAACCCGGGCCGCGACCGCGCGCGCGGCCTGGGCATCGGCCTGTCGATCGTGCGCCGCCTGTCGCGGCTGCTGGGCCATCCGGTGCAGATGCACTCGCGCCCGGGCCGGGGCACGCACTTCCGCGTCGTGCTGCCGACCGTGCCGCCGCAGGTCAGTGCGCTCGTGGGGCCGTTCCCGGCCGGCAGCGTCGAACTGGCTGCGCGCCGCCGCGCCGCCATGCTGCCCGGTCGCGTGCTGCTGATGGACGACGAACTCGAAATCCGCGAGGCCATGACCGGCCTGCTGCGCTCGCACGCGATCGACGCGCACGCCGTCGCCGACGAGGCCGCTGCAGCCGATGCGCTGCACCAGGCCCGCGCCGAAGGCCGGCCCTTCGGCCTGCTGATGTGCGACTACCGCCTGGCCGACGGCGTCGACGGCCTCGACGCCGGCCTGCGCCTGAGTCGGCACCTGGGCACCGAACTGCCGCTTCTGCTGATCACCGGCGAGACCTCGCCCGACCGCCTGCAGCGCGTGCGCGAGTCGGGCGTACCGGTGCTGTTCAAGCCCGTGGCGCCCGATGCACTGCTGCAGGCCATGGCCGAGCTGGCGCCGGCACCGTAGCGTTTCGCACACTGCCTGCGGCTGAAAGTGAATACGTTGTAGTTCATTGCGTGCCGATCCCATCGGTTGGGTGCACATGCAATGACTTTTGGCACTGCCGGGCTTTCGCCTCCCGTCGTAATTTCGGGTCTCAGGGAAGCGAAATCAGGGGGTATTGCAGGCGTCGCCCACCGGTGCTTTTGCACACGAAACGCGACGCCGCACAGGCCACACGCAGGGGGAATACAAGGGAGAAATAAGAAAGACAGGGAGCTGACGGCCCCCGGCGAAAGCCGGGGGCCGTTTTTTTGTCCGAAGCGAAAGGCGGGAGGCGGAAGCCTCAGCCGAGCAATGCCTGCGCGAACTCGCGGGCGTTGAAGGTCTCGAGGTCTTCGAGCTTTTCGCCGACGCCGATGAAGTACACCGGAATGGGCCGCTCGCGCGCGATGGCGCACAGCACGCCGCCCTTGGCGGTGCCGTCGAGCTTGGTGACGATGAGGCCCGTGAGGCCCAGCGTTTCGTCGAAGGACCTGACCTGCGCGAGCGCGTTCTGGCCGGTGTTGCCGTCGATCACCAGCAGCACTTCGTGCGGCGCGGTGGCGTCGGCCTTGGTGACGACGCGCTTGATCTTCTTCAGCTCGTCCATCAGGTGCAGCTGCGTCGGCAGGCGGCCGGCCGTGTCGACCAGCACCACGTCCTTGCCGCGCGCCTTGCCGGCGTTCACGGCATCGAAGCTCACGGCCGAGGGGTCGCCGCCTTCGTTGCTGACGATCTCGACGGTGTTGCGGTCGGCCCAGACCAAGAGCTGCTCGCGCGCCGCAGCGCGGAAGGTGTCGGCCGCGGCCAGCAGCACCGAGGCGCCTTCGGTGGCCAGGTGCTTGGTGAGCTTGCCGATGGAGGTGGTCTTGCCCGCGCCGTTGACGCCGGCCACCATGATCACGGTGGGCGTGTACTCGCCGATGACCAGCGGCTTCTCGAGCGGCTTGAGCAGGTCGGTGACGGCGTCGGCCAGCAACAGCTTGACCTGCGCGGCGTCGGTGGCCATCTGGCGCTTGACGCGCACCTTCAGGTCGTCGAGCAGGTACTCGGTGGCCTTGACGCCGGTGTCGGCCATCAAGAGCGCCGACTCGAGTTCTTCATACAGCGCGTCGTCGATCTGCGCATTGACGAACACGGCCTGGATGCCGGTGCCGGTCTTGCGCAGGCCGGTCTTGAGCTTGTCGAACCAGCTCTTGCGCTCGGTGGCGATGGCGGGTGGTTCAACGACGGCGATGGGGGCGGGAGGCGGTGCGGGCACGGGCGCCGGAGGGGGCGGAGGTGCGATGACGGGCGCGGGTGCAGGTGCAGGAACGGGTACTGGCGCAGGGATCGGCGCTGGTGCGGCGACCGGAACCGGCGCTGGCGTCGGTGCAGGCACAGGGGAGGGGGCTGGCGCCACCACAGGTGTGACTTCTGCAGCCGGAACAACCACAGGCGCGGCAGGCGCCGGCTCGGGAGCCGGGGCAGGCACGGGTGCGGGTGCAGGCGGCGCAGGAACAGGCGCAGGCGCTTCCGCCGTCGGCTTCGACCCGAACCAGCTCGACGGCGAGAACACCGAACGTGCCGGTGCGGGTTCCGCGGCCGGGGAGGGCGCGGGTTCGGTGATCGGCGGCGGGGCCGGTGTCACCGGGGCATCGGCAGGTGGTTTTTTCTTGAAGAAACTGAACATCAGGAGCTTTTTACAATCCGACCCATTCTATGAAACACCTCTCGCCACGCCGCGCTGCGTCTGGTGCGGTGCTGGCCCTGGCGCTTTCTGCGCTGTGGACCGTGCCCGCGCTGGCCCAGTCCACTCCCGCCCCCGCCGCGTCGGCCTCCGCCGCCGCGGCCCCGGGCCCCCAGCAATTCACCCTCGCCAACGGCATGACCGTGATCGTGCAGCCCGACCGGCGCTCGCCGACCGCGGTGCAGATGGTGTGGGTGCGGGTCGGCTCCATGGACGAGGTCGACGGCACCACGGGCGTGGCGCACGTGCTGGAGCACATGCTGTTCAAGGGCACGAAGACCGTGCCGCCCGGCGAGTTCTCGCGCCGCGTGGCGGCACTCGGCGGCCAGGAAAACGCCTTCACCATGCGCGACGCCACGGGCTACTACCAGCAGATCCCGGTCGGCAGCCTCGAGCAGGTGATGAAGCTCGAATCGGACCGCTTCGCCAACAACCAGTGGCCCGACGACGAGTTCAAGCGCGAGATCGAAGTGGTCAAGGAAGAGCGCCGCCTGCGCACCGACGACCAGCCGCGCGCCCTGCTCGGCGAGCAGCAGAACGCGGCCGTCTTCACCTCGTCGCCGTACCGCCGCCCGGTGGTGGGTTGGATGAGCGACCTCGAGTCGATGACGCCCGCCGATGCGCGCGCCTTCTTCCAGCGCTGGTACGTGCCCGCCAACGCCGTGCTCGTGGTGGCCGGCGATGTCGACGTGGCGCGCGTGCGCGCGCTGGCCGAGAAGTACTACGGCAGCATCCCCGCGCGCGCCGTGCCGGAGCGCAAGCCGCGCACCGAGCCCACGCAGCGCGGCATCCGCCGCCTCGAGTTCAAGGCCCCGGCCGAGCAGGCGTATGTGTCGCTCGCGTTCCGCGTGCCGCAGCTCACCAACATCGACGACGCCAACAGCGACGCGTGGGCGCTGGTGGTGCTCTCGGCCGTGCTCGACGGCTACGCCGGTGCGCGGCTCGACCGCGCGCTCACGCAAGGCCCCGGCCGTGTCGCCGATTCGGCCGGCGCGTACGCGGGCTTCGTCGGTCGTGGTCCGCAGCTCTTCATGCTCGACGGCGTGCCGGCGGCCGGCAAGACCGCCGAGACGGTCGAGGCTGCACTGCGCGCCCAGGTGGCGCGCGTGGCGAAAGAGGGCGTCGGCGAGGCCGAGCTGGCCCGCGTCAAGACGCAGTGGGTGGCGAGCGAAACCTACAAGCGCGACTCGGTGATGGCGCAGGCGCGCGAACTCGGCAGCAACTGGATCCAGGGCCTGCCGCTGGACGCCAGCGAGCGCATCGTCGCCCGGCTGCAGGCCGTGACGGCGGCGCAGGTGCAGGCCGTGGCCGCCAAGTATTTCGGCGATGACCAGCTCACGGTCGCCACGCTGCGGCCCCTGCCGCCCGAACCCAAGCGCGGCCGCGGCTTCGCAGCCCCCGCTGGCGAGATGCGCTGAAAGGCACCGGATTCCCTCCATGAAGAACCTCCACAAATTTGCAAGCACCGCCCTCCTGGCGGGCATCACCGCGCTGTTCGTCATGGGCAGTGCGCAGGCCGCGCTGCCCATCGAGCACTGGACGCTGGCCAACGGCGCCAAGGTGTACCTGGTGTCGACCAACGCATTGCCGATCGTCGACGTGCAGATCGACTTCGACGCCGGCAGCCGGCGCGACCCGGCCGCGCAGGCCGGGTTGGCCAGCACCAGTGCCGCGATGGTCGAGAAGGGCGTGCGCGCCGGCCGCAACGGCGAGCCCGCGCTCGACCAGAACGCGCTGGGCGAGGCCTGGGCCGATCTGGGCGCCAGCTTCGACGTGAGCGCCGGCACCGACCGCACCAGCTACACGCTGCGCACGCTGTCCGACCCGGCGCTGCTGACCAAGTCCGTGGCCCTGGCCGCGCGCGAGATCGGCGAGCCCTCGTTCCCCGACGACATCTGGCCGCGCGAGCGCGAGCGCATCAACGCGGCCATCAAGGAAGCCAACACCAAGCCCGCAACCGTGGTCGGCCGCGCCTTCGCGCAGGCCGTGTACGGCACGCATCCCTACGGCCAGGAAGTGACCGAAGAGACGCTCGCACGCATCGACACCGCCGCCATGCGCCAGCGCTACGAGCAGCTGATCCTGCCGTGCCGCGCCAAGCTCAGCATCGTGGGCGCGGTCACGCGCGCCGAGGCCGAGGCACTCGCGACCACGCTGCTGTCGCGCCTGCCCAGCCCTGCGGCCTGCGCACCGCTGCCGGCCATCGCGCCCGTGGTGGCACTCACGGCGCCGAAGGACGAGCGCATTGCGTTCGACTCGGCGCAGGCCCACGTCTTCATCGGCCAGCCCGGCTACCCGCGCCAGGACCCGGACCACTTCGCGCTCACGCTCGGCAACTACGTGCTCGGCGGCGGCGGCTTTGTCTCGCGGCTGACCGAAGAGGTGCGCGAGAAGCGCGGCCTGGCCTACAGCGTGTACAGCGGCTTCGCGCCGGGGCTCGACGCGGGCGCCTTCCGCATCGGCTTCCAGACCCGGCCCGACCAGGCCGACGCGGCGACCAAGGTCTCGCGCGAGGTGCTTGCCAAGTTCGTGGCCGAAGGCCCGACCGAGAAGGAGCTGAAGGCCGCGAAGGACAACCTGATCGGCGGCTTTCCGCTGCTGCTGGACAGCAACCGCAAGCTGATCGGCAACGTCGCCAACATCGCCTGGTACGGCCTGCCGCTGGACTACCTCGACACCTGGACCGCGCGCATGAACGCGGTCACGGCCGCCGACATCAAGGCCGCGTTCGGTCGCAAGCTGCAGCCGCAGCGCATGGTGACGGTGGTGGTGGGCGGCAAGCAGGCCGCTCCTTAAGAAAAGCCGATCAGCCCAGCGCGTGCGGCCCGCTGCGCGCGGCGGCGCGCACCGCGGCGCCGAGCTGTTCCAGCAGACGGGGCGCCGCGCGCGCCTGCTGCCAGTACAGCGGCACCGGCAGCGTCTCGCCGGGCACCAGCTCCACCAGCGTGCCGTCGCGCAAGGCGTCGGCCACCATGCTGGTCGGGTGCATGCCCCAGCCCATGCCGCGGCAGGCTGCCTCGACGAAAGCGGCGGGGGAGGGCACCCAGTGGCGCGGCGTTTCCACGTTGCGATGGCAGATGCGACGCACCCAGCGTGCCTGCAGCCGGTCTTTGCGGTCGAACACCAGGTTCGGCGCGGCGGCCAGCGTGCGCGCCCCCACGCCTTTGGCGAAATACCGTTCCACAAAATCGGGGCTCGCGGCGGCCACGTAGTGCACCGTGCCCAGCGCTTCGCTGTTGCAGCCCGTGACCGGCTGGGCCAGCGCGGTCACGGCCGCGAGCACGGCGCCACTGCGCAGCCGTTCGGCCGTGTGGTCCTGGTCGTCGGCCGTGAGGTCGAGCAAGGCGTCGGGTGCCTGCGCGGCAAAGGCCGCGGCCCCCGCCATGAACCAGGTCGCGAGGCTGTCGGCGTTGACGGCCACCCGCACCGTGACCCGCTCGTGCGCCTCGCCGCTGCCCATGCCGAGCGCGGGCAGGGCTTCGCGCAGCTCGTGCTCCAGCATGCCCACGCGCTCGACGTGCCGGCACAGCTGCAGGCCGGCTTCGGTCGCCACGCAGGGCTGGCCGCGCACCAGCAGCGCGCCGCCGGTGCGCTCTTCGAGCAGCTTCACGCGCTGCGACACCGCCGAGGGTGTGACGTGCAGCGCGCGGGCGGCGCGCTCGAAACTGCCTTCGCGCACCACGGCGGCGAGGGCGTGCAGGGCGGCGTAGTCGAGCATGGTGGCGAATGAAGTAAAACTGAATTGAAGTTAGAAAGTTTAGTTTGATTTAAGACGATGCGGGCCGCAAGCTCGGACCATGACCGCCGTCCTCACCTCCACCGCTTTCCTCAACGGGCTCTTCATGAGCCTGGTGCTCATCGTCGCCATCGGCGCCCAGAACGCGTACGTGCTGCGCCAGGGCTTGCGCCGCGAGCACGTGAGCGCGGTGGTGCTGTTCTGCGCCGCCTGCGACGCGGTGCTGGTCGCGGCGGGCGTGGCCGGCATGGCGCAGGCGCTGAAGGGGCGGCCGATGCTGGCGACGCTGCTCGCGGGCTTCGGCGCGGCCTTTCTCTGCGGCTACGGGCTGCGTGCGCTGTGGCGCTCGCGCCAGCCGGTCGCGCTGCAGACGGTGTCGCAGGGCGCTTCGCGCTCGCGCGCCGCGGTGGTCGCGCAGGCCGCTGGCTTCACGCTGCTGAACCCGCACGTCTACCTGGACACCGTGTTGCTCGTGGGCAGCGCCGGGGCGCAGTACCCGGGTGCGCTCAAGCTCTGGTTCGTGGCCGGGTCGACGCTGGCCAGCGTGCTGTGGTTCACGGCGCTGGGCTTCGGCGCGCGGCTGCTGGCACCGGTGTTCGCACGGCCGCGCGCCTGGCAGATGCTCGATGCGCTCATCGGCGGCACCATGCTCGTGCTGGCGGCCTTGCTGGCCCGTCGCGCGTTCATGGGCTACTGAGTGAAGTGGGGCCAGCTGCGGCGTTAAGCTCGCCGCATGCCCCAGAAGCCCACAAAAAAGAACGCCGCCGCGCCTGCCTCGCGCGCCCCCGCCGCCAAGCGCCCGTCGCGGCCCAACGAGGTCCGCATCATCGGCGGCGAGTGGAAACGCACCCGCCTCGCCGTGGCCGACAAGCCCGGCCTGCGTCCCACGCCCGACCGTGTGCGCGAAACGCTGTTCAACTGGCTCGCGAGCCTGGCCGGCGTGGGCGGCGGTGGGCTGCCGGGCTGGCACTGCATCGACGCCTTCGCGGGCACCGGCGCGCTCGGCCTCGAAGCCGCCTCGCGCGGCGCGGCCAACGTGCTGCTCTGCGAGCAAGACGGCGCGCTGGTCGCCCAGCTGGAGGCCGCCAAGACCAAGCTCTCGGCCAAGGCCGTGCGCGTGGAACGCGGCAACGGTGTCACCGCGCTCGAACGTGCCGCGGCGGGCAGCCTGCAGGCGGTGTTTCTCGATCCGCCCTTCGAGACCGTCGCGCTGTACGAGCCGGCCCTGCGCGCCGCAGCGCGCGCGCTGCATGCCGACGGCGCGATCTACCTGGAGGCGCCGCGCCGCTGGGCCGCCGAAGAACTCGCCGCGCTCGGCCTCGTGGAATTCCGCTACCTGAAGGCCGGCGCCGTGCATGCCCATCTGCTGCGGCGCGCCGTGTCCGTGCCTGCATAATCCGCCGGACAAGCCGCACCGGCAGCATGAGGAAGAACCAACCATGGCCAGCAACGTGATCGCGGTTTATCCCGGCACTTTCGACCCCATCACCCTCGGTCACGAGGACGTGGTGCGGCGTGCAACCCAACTCTTCTCCAAGGTAATCGTCGCCGTCGCGGCGGGCCATCACAAGAAGGCGCTGTTCACGCTCTCCGAGCGCATGGACATGGCCCGCGAGGCGGTGAAGCCCTACAGCGACCAGGTGACGGTCGAGAGCTTCTCGGGCCTGCTGCGCGACTTCGTCGTCGCGCGCGGCGGCAAGGCCATGGTGCGCGGCCTGCGCGCCGTGACCGACTTCGACTACGAGTTCCAGCTCGCCGGCATGAACCGCTCGCTGATGCCCGACGTCGAGACCGTGTTCCTCACCCCAAGCGACAAGTACCAGTTCATCTCCAGCACCTTCGTGCGCGAGATCGCCATGCTCGGCGGCGAGGTCAACAAGTTCGTCTCGCCGAACGTCGAGCAGCAGCTCACGGCCAAAGTCCGCAGCCTCGGCAGGGAATGAACCCGCTCCCAGGCTTCGCGCGGAGGTGAGCAACACCCCCTTGCCCCGCCTGCATCCGCTGGGCGATGCGGCGCTGGTGTGCGACCTGCCCGCGCCTGCCACGCTGGCGCAGCAGCAGCGCATCTGGGCGCTGGCCGCCGAGGTGCTGGCCTGGCCCGGCGTCGGCGAAGCCCTGCCGGGCATGAACAACCTCACGCTGACCTTCGACCCGACCGCCGTGGCGTTCGAGGAACTCGCGGCCCGCGTGCTCGAGGTCTGGCCCACGCTCGCGGCCCATGCCGCCGAAGGGCGGCGCATCGAGATTCCCGTGGCCTACGGCGGCGAGCACGGCCCCGACCTCGCCGACGTGGCGGCCCACACCGGGCTCTCGGCGGCCGAGGTGGTGCGCCGCCACAGCGGCGGCGACTACGTGGTCTACCTGCTCGGTTTTCTGCCGGGTTTCGCCTTCATGGGCGGGCTGTCGCCCGAGCTCGCGACGCCGCGCCGCGCCGAGCCGCGCACCGCCGTGCCCGCACGCTCGGTCGGCATCGGCGGCGAGCAGACCGGCATCTACCCGCTGGTGTCGCCGGGCGGCTGGCAGCTCATCGGCCGCACGCCGCTCGAGCTGTTCGACCCGTCGGCCGAGTCGCCCACCTTGCTGCGTCCGGGCGACCGCGTGCGCTTCGTCGTCGAAAGCCTGCAGACATGATCCTCGTGCGCAAACCCGGCGTGCATGCCTCGGTGCAGGACCTCGGGCGGCCCGGCCTGCGCCAGCTCGGCATCTGCCCGGGCGGCGCGCTCGACATGCTCGCGCTCACGCTGGCGAATCGGCTGGCCGGCAACGCCGACGCGGCGGCCGGCATCGAATTCACCATGGGCGGCTGCGAGCTGCAGTTCGAGACCGACACCCGCATCGCGCTCACCGGCGACGACTTCGGCGCCACGCTCGACGGCGTGCCGCTGTGGCCCTGCTGGAGCGTGCCCGTGCGTGCCGGCCAGACGCTGCGGCTCGCCGGCGCCAACGCGCCCGGCACGCCGAAGGCCGGCCTGCGCAGCTGGCTCGCGGTGGCGGGCGGCATCGACGTGGCGCCCATGCTCGGCTCGCGCAGCACCGACCTCAAGGCCGGCTTCGGCGGCCACGAAGGCCGCGCGCTGCGCAAGGGCGACCGGCTCGCGCTGGGCGCTTCGCGTCTCGATGCCGACCAAGGCGCGCGCCGGCCTTTCGGTTTGCGCGCGCCCGACTGGGGCACGGCCGAGCCCGACGGCGCGCTCGCGTTGCGCGTGCTGCCCGGCCCCGAGTTCGACCTGTTCACACCCGACGCGCAGGCGCTGCTGTGGCACGAGCGCTGGCGCATCACGCCGCAGAGCAACCGCATGGGCAGCCGGCTCGCCGGTGCCGAACTGCAGCGCAAGGCGGGCGGCGACATGCTCTCGTCGGGCGTGATTCCCGGCACCATCCAGGTGCCGCCTTCGGGCCAGCCAATCATCCTCATGGGCGACGCGCAGACCACCGGCGGCTACCCGCGCATCGGCGTGGTGATCCGCGCCGACCTCTGGAAGCTCGCGCAGGCGCCGCTCGGCGGCCGGCTGCGGCTGGTGCGCACCGACCTGACGCATGCGCTTGCGGCCTGGGCCGGGCAGCAGCGCTACCTGGCGCAGGTGGCGCAAGGGCTCGCCGCTGCGGGCTGGCCCGGCGCGGCCTAGACTGTCGGTTCGCGCAGTTGCTCCCGCACCTGCCCCACGAGACGGAGAACCTCCCATGCAGATCGACCTCAACGCCGACCTCGGCGAAGGCGCCGGCAGCGACGAAGCGCTGCTCGGCCTCGTGAGTTCCGCCAACATCGCCTGCGGCTGGCACGCGGGCGACGCCAAGACCATGCAGCAGTGCGTGCGCTGGGCCATGGCGCACGGCGTGGCGATCGGCGCGCACCCGAGCTTTCCCGACCGCGAGAACTTCGGCCGCAGCACCATGCATCTGCCGCCCGAGGAGATCGTCGCGAACGTGCTTTACCAGGTCGGCGCGCTGGCCGCGATCGTCAAGGCCGAGGGCGGCCGGCTTGCGCACGTGAAGCCGCACGGTCAGCTCTACAACCAGGCGGTGAAAGAGCCCGAGCTGGCCGAGGCGCTGTGCGAAGCGGTGCGCCGTTTCGATCCCTCGCTCAAGTTCTTCGGCCTCGCGGGCAGCAACATGATCGACGCGGCCCGCCGTGCCGGCCTGCAGCCCGTCGAAGAAGTGTTTGCCGACCGCGGCTACATGCCCGACGGCAGCCTCGTGCCGCGCAGCCAACCCGGTGCGCTCATCGAGAGCGAAGAGCAGTCGCTGGCGCAGACCCTGTCGCTGGTGCGCGACCACCGCGTGGTCGCCATCGACGGCAGCAACGTGGCGGTCAACGCCCAGAGCGTGTGCCTGCACGGCGACGGCGCGCATGCGCTGGCTTTCGCGCGGCGCATCCGCGAGCGGTTGCAGCAGGAAGGCATCACTGTCCGCGCAATGGCCTGAATGCGATGCCGGCGAAGCGCGCTTCTCCCTCGGTTTTGCTGACGGGCTTCGAGCCCTTCGAGCAGGAGCTGCTCAATCCGTCATGGGAAGCCGTGCGCTCGCTCGACGGCTGGACGTGCGGCCGCGCCACCGTGCATGCGCGCCTCGTGCCCTGCGTCTTCGGCGAGGCGCTCGATGCGCTCGACCGCGCGATGGACGAGCTCCAGCCGACGTTGGTGATCTGCATCGGCCAGGCCGGGGGCCGCGCCGAGTTCACGCCGGAGCGCATCGCCATCAACGTCGACGATGCCCGCGTGCCCGACAACCTCGGCCGCCAGCCGATCGACGTTCCGGTGGTGTCCGGCGCGCCCGCCGCCTACTTCTCAAGCTTGCCCGTGAAGGCCATCGTGCGCGAACTGCGCGCGGGCGGCGTGCCGGCCTCGGTGTCGAACAGCGCGGGCACCTTCGTGTGCAACCACCTCTTCTACGGGCTGATGCACCGCATCGCGACGCACGCGGCGGCGAAGGGCGTGCGCGGCGGCTTCATCCACATTCCCTATCTGCCGGCACAGGCGGCGCGCTTTCCGGGTGCGCCGAGCATGGCGCTAGAGACGCTGGTCGACGCGTTGCGCATCACCGTGAAGACCGCGCTCGCGGTGAAGCAGGACGTCGCGGAAACGGGTGGCCAGTTGCACTGACCGGGGCTCTCAAGCGTTCGGGAAGTGCTTGCCCAGCCAGGCGTTGAGCGCCGTGTTGACGAACGCAGGCTTCTCCATCGTCAGCATGTGGCCGCACTGCGGCACCCACACCACCTCGGCGCGCGGCAGCAGCGCCGCCATCTCGCGGGTGCATTCGGGCGGCGCAAGGCGGTCGTCGTCACCGCACATCAGCAGCACCGGCGCGCGCAGCAAGGCCAGGTGCGTGCGCGCGTCGGGGCGGCGCATCACGGCGTGGTTCTGTCGGATGAGCTGGGCCGCGCCGGCGCCGAGCACGATGTCCAGGTAGCGCTGCACCAGCGCCGGGTTGGCGGCCTGCGCGGCATGGAAGGCGAAGGCGACGTTGGGCTCGATGATCTCGCGCACCTCGCCGCGCTCGAACCATTCGATGGCGCCTTCGCGCAGCGTGAATATGTCGGGCGTTTCGGGCCGTGCGCTGGTGCCCAGCAGCATCAACCCGGCGATGCGCTCGGGCGCCTGGCGCGCCGCTTCCATCGCGACCATGCCGCCCATCGACGCGCCGCACAGCACCAGCGGGCCGTCGTGTTCGCGCAGCACGGCGCTGGCCATGCCTTCGATGGTGTCGTGGCGCGTCTGGACGTCGCTCACGCGGGCGCCGAAGGCGGCGGGCAGGGCGGGCAACTGGGCCTCCCAGAGGCGTTCGTCGCAGGCAAGGCCGGGCAGCAGGACAAGATGAGGCATGGGCTGATTCTGCGCGATCGGACGGCGTGTACGAGGTGGCCGTCGTGCAACAGCGGGTTGGCACGAAGCCGGCATGTCATGCACTCGGGGGACAATGCATGCAATGTCCACCAGCATCCCCGACTCCGCCCCCACCGACCTCATCCTGATCCGCCACGGCGAAACCGCCTGGAACCGCGAACTGCGCTTCCAGGGCCATGCGGACGTCCCGCTCAACGACATCGGCCACGAGCAGGCGCGCCGCCTCGGCCTGCGTCTGGCGGGCGAGACGGCACAGCACCTCATCAGCAGCGACCTCATGCGCGCCCAGCAGACCGCGGCGCCCGCGGCGCAGCAGCTCGCGCTGGAGGTGGTCACTTCGGCGGCGCTGCGCGAGCAGCACTTCGGCGTGGTCGAGGGCATGCGGGCCGACGAGATCCAGAGCCAGCATCCGCGCGCCTGGGAAGAGTGGCTGGAGTTCCGCGAAGACCACGCCATGCCGCAGGGCGAGAGCGCGCGCGAGTTCCATGCGCGCGTGATCGGCGCGCTCGGCACCGTCGCCGCCGCGCACCGCGGCCAGCGCCTGATCGTCGTCACCCACGGCGGCGTGCTCGACATGGTGTGGCGCACCGCGCGCGGCCTGAGCCTCAGCGGCCCGCGCCAGAGCGAGATTCCGAATGCGGGCTTCAACCGCATCCGCATCGCCGACCCGGCCGCGCCGGACGCCATCGAGATCGTCGAGTGGGCCGACACGCGCCACCTGGTCGATATGCCGCCGCAGCCGACCTACGACCAGCGGCGGCACCTGAAGAACGACTGATCCTTGTCAGGCCGGGCAGCTGCCCGGCTTCGGCGTGCGCAGCAGCGGCACGCCGGCGCCCACGCCCGTGGGCTGGCCGCCGTCCACCGCGAGACGGCCGTTCACCAGCACCGTGACCACGCCCTCGGACAGCAGCGTGGGCTGCGTGTAGGTGGCCTTGGCGGCGAAGCGCTTCGGATCGAACACCACCACGTCGGCGTGATAGCCGGGGCGCAGGTGGCCGCGCTGCACCAGCCCCAGCGTGTCGGCCGTGAGCGAGGTGCTGCTTCGGATGAACTGCGCCAGCGAGATCGCGCGCTCCTTCACCACGTACTGGTCGTACTTGCGCGCGAAGGTGCCGTAGGCGCGCGGATGGCCCAGCGACGAGTCGGACGAGGTCATGACCCAGGGCCGCTTCATGAAGGCGCGCACGTCGTCGTCGCTCATGTTGAACGAGGCGATCATCAGGTCGCCGTCGCGCAGCACGGCGATGGCGGCGTCGACCGGGTCGGCATTCGAGGCCTTGGCCACGTCGGCCAGCGTCTTGCCCACGTACGTCGTGCTGCCGGCCGAGAACAGGATGGCCTCGGGCCCGCCGCGCAGGCGCAGGTTCTCGCGCACGTCCTTGCGCAGGCGCTCCTGCTGCGCCGCGTCGTCGAAGCGCTGCAGCGTCGCGGCGCGGCCGCCTTCGTTGGCCCAGGGCGGCAGCAACGCGGCCGAGAAGCGCGTGCTCGACGCGGTCCAGGGGTAGTGGTCGGCCGTGATGTCCAGGCCCGCGGCGCGCTCCTTCTCGATGCGCCGGATGATGTCGCCGCTCTGGCCCTGCACAGCCACGCCCAGCGCCTTGATGTGCGCCACGTGCACCGGCAGCTTGGCTTCGTGGCCGATGCGGATCACCTCGTCGATCGAGCCCTTGAGGCCGACGTTGTACATGGCCTCGTCGCGGATGTGGCTGTCGTACAGGCCGCCGTGCGCGGCCGCCACCTTCGCAAGTTCGATGACCTCCTCGGTCTTCGAGAAATTCTGCGGCGGGTAGAACAGGCCGGTGGACAACCCGAGTGCGCCGTCGCACATCGCGCGGCTCAGGTGCTGCTTCATCGCGTCCATCTGCGCGGGCGTGGGCGCGCGGTTGGCCTCGCCGAGCTGGCTGATGCGCAGCGGCCCGAAGCCCGCGTACATCGCGACGTTGGTGCCGACCGGCACGGCGCGCAGCTTCTGCGTCTGCGCCGCGATGTCGTAGCCGCCGAAGCCGTCGTTGCCGATCACGGCCGTGGTCACGCCCTGCGTGAGGAACGGCGTGTTCAGGCGCTTGCGCGCGTCGTTCGAGAGCAGGTCGGCGTCGGCGTGCGTGTGGGCGTCGATGAAGCCGGGCGCCACCACGAGGCCGGTGGCGTCGATGGTGCGGCGCGCGCGGAACTGCGCCGGCATGGCGCGGCCCGCGAACACGATGCGGTCGCCCGCGATGCCGACGTCGCCGACCACGGGCGTGTCGCTGTCGCCCGTGTAGATGGTGCCGCCGCGCAGCAGCAGGTCGAGCTCGACCGGTGCTTCAGCGGCTGTGGCGGTAGTGTGGAACGGCGAGGCGAGGGCCGCGAGAACGGCCAGCGTGACGAGAGAGCGCTGCATGGGCGAACAGGAGGAGAGGGGAGGAGCGGCCAGTTTAGGAGTCGCTCCCGCGCGGCCGTTAATTCCTTTTGTGCCACGCCCCATGACCGGAAGGCATGGGTGGCGAAGCGCTCACGCCCTGGTGAGCTGCCCCAGACCCAACCGCGCGTAGACCGCGTCTGTCTGCCGCCGCAGCCGCAGCGATTCGGGCTGGCCGTTGAGCTGCTGCTGCAGCAGGCCCTGCGCGCCTGCGAGTGCGGACTCGGTGCCGGTGCGCACCAGCGCGTCGAGATACAGCTGCTCGAACAGGTCGCGCTGCGCATGGCTGCCGCCGATTTCGATCATGCGCGGCAGCGCAATGCCCAGGCCCTCGACCGCGCCTGCCACATCGCCGCGCGCATGGGCCACGAGGCCGCGCGCGGCCGGCACGCACACGCGCTGCCACGCGGCGCGCGTGGACGCCGGCGCGACGGGCGCGAAGGCCTCGATGTTGTGCAGCAGCACCTGCGCCTCGGGCCGGCCGGCGCGCGCCAGACCGTAGAGGTACTGCAGGTCGAGAAAGGGCAGCACGTGGTCGGCCTGGCGCTGCCGCAGGTGGTCGGCCACGTCGTCCCAGCGCGCACCGACGTCGATGCCCGCGAGCTCGAGCCGCGCGAGCAGCGACACGGCGCCGATCTGGTCCTGCGAGTAGTCCTTCACCACGCCCCAGGCGTGTTCGTCGTACACCGCGAGCGCTTCGGTGTCGCGGCCCAGGTCGATGAGGAACAGCGCCACGTGCCACCAGTTGTGCGTGACCATGAAGGAGTTGAGCCCGGTCCAGGTGTCGCTCACGCTGTGCATGAACGCCAGCCCTTCGGTCAGCCGGCCTTCGGTGAGCATCACGTGCGCCAGCGCATGGTGCGCCCAGGGCTCCTTGCGGCACAGGCCGATCGCGCGGCGCGCGCTGGCCTCGGCCTCGCGCAGCAGGTGGCATTGCTCGTAGCCGAAGGCCGCCATGCCGTGCACGTAGGGCACCTCGGCCGCGGCCGGCAGCGCCGCGAGTGCGAGCCGCAGCATGCCGGGGCAGTCGCCGGTGTTGAAGCAGTGGTACTGGCCCAGCTTCACCGACACCAGGTCGCGCGGATGCTCGCGCGCCTGCTCGGCATGCAGCGTGATGGCGCGCGCGATGTCGCCGTCGGCCCAGGCTTCGACCGCGGCGATGTAGCGCTGCTCGCGCGGTGTGGCGCGCGCAGCGCCGGCGCGGGCCTTGTCGAGGAAGGGCCGCGCATTGGCGGCGGCTTCGCGCGATTCGGCGAACAGGTGCAGCGTCGCGCAGTAGGCCTGCACGATCGGGCTGGCATCGCGTTCGGCCAGTGCCAGCAGGTTCACGGCGCGCGCGTCGGTCGAAATGAAGCCCATCACGAAGTCGTCGACCAGCGCAATGCTGGCGGCGTCGTCGAGCGTGAGCGGATTGCCGAGGCTGTCGGCGGCGAGCGGGGTTCCGTGGGAGGGCATGGCGGCATGGTGCCACGCCCCCTCGGCGTCTTTCAAGTCCCTGTGAGACGCCCTAGACACCTGCTTGCTGGTGGCGGTACTCCTGCGTCTTGCCTCCATAGCCGTAGGCCGCGCCGCGCGCATCGATCACGTGGATGTACGAGACCTCGTGCAGGTTGGGCCGCAGCGCCGCCATGGCCGCGTACACCTCGCGCAGGTAGCGCGCCTTCTCGGCCTTGGTGTTGGTCTCGTCGGTCACGCTGATATCCAGGTGGAAGGCCGACTTGCCGAGATCGGCCAGCGACTGCCCGCCGATGAACCAGCTGTCGGCGGCGATGTACTGCACCGTGACGGCGATGACCGGCAGCGCCTTGCTGAGCACGCTCTGCGTGAGCTCGGCGACCGTGTCGACGGTCTTGCGGGTGAGGGCGGCGTCAGGTTGGCCGGAGAGGTGGACGACGATGTGGGGCATTGGGAACTCCTTTGGGGGGTGAAGAACGGGTGGTCGATGGGGTGATTGTGGGCAGCGCCTCGTCATCGGAAAAGCGGGAAGATATGATGAAATCAATCGGATAAGCGAATGGATAGGTGAACACCATGCAAGGCTTCGACCTCGAACAGTTGCGCACCCTGGTGGCGGTGGCCGACGCCGGTAGCCTCACGGCTGCGGCGCCGCGTGTGTACCTGTCGCAGTCCTCGGTGAGCGAGCAGATCCGCAAGCTCGAAGAACGCGCCGGCCAGTCGCTGCTGACCCGCAGCAAGGCCGGCGTCGTGCCCACCGAGGCGGGCATGCGGCTGCTGGGCCATGCGCGGCGCCTCCTCGCGCTGAGCGACGAGGCCTTTCGCGACCTGCGCGGCGAAACCCTGCAAGGCGAGTTGCGGCTGGCCGTGACCGACTACTTCCGCCCCGGCGACCTCACCCGCCTGCTGGGCCGGCTCGGCGAGCGCTATCCGCAGGTGCGGCTGCACGTGACCATCCTGAAGAGCGACGCACTGCGCGCCGCGTATGCGCACGGCGATTTCGACGTGGGGCTGGCGATGAATATCGCGGGTGCCAATGCCGCAGCGAGCGGCAGCGGTGCCGTGCTGCGGCGCGAATCGCTGGCGTGGCTCGGTGCGGCCGGCCTGCGCGTGGTGCGCGGTGAGCCGGTGCGGCTGCTGGCGCTGCCCGACACCTGCTCACTGCACCAGTTCACCGTGGCCCTGCTGCGCCGCCGCCGCGTGCCCTACGTGCTGGCGCACGTGGCGTCAGGCGTGGCGGGCCTGCAGTCGGCTCTGGCGGCAGGCTTGGGCGTGGCCTGCCTCAACGAATCGGCGATCGGCGAGGGCATCGCGCGGCTCGCGCCGCCGCATGGGCTGCCGGCGCTGCCCCGCGTGGCGTTTCAGTGGTTGCCCGCACGGCGGGGCGAGACCGCGTTCGTGACACGGGCGCGGGAGATGCTGTCGTCGCAGCTGGCCTGAAGAGCTTCAGGCCAGGCACGTTCAGACCAGCGGCCAGGGCCGCTGCACTTCCCGGATCTGCTCGAACGCGCGCGCCACGCGCAGCACGCCGAGGTCGTCGAAGCGTTGTCCCGCAATCTGCAGCCCGATCGGCAGACCGCCGGCCGAGTATCCGCAGTTCACCGATGCGGCCGGCTGCTCCGACATGTTGAACGGCACGGTGAAGCCGATGTGTTCCAGCGGCCGCAGCGGGTCGTTGGTGGGCGAGGGCGCCTCGGCCGCCGCCGGCATGTTGGGCGACACCGGCGAGATCACGTAGTCGAAGCGGGCGCAGGCGTTCACCGTGGTGACGCGCGTCGCGTGGAACTGGCTGAAGCTGCGGAACACATGCTCGCCGCTGAACTCGGCAGCGCTTTCGGCCCATTCGCGGATGTAGGGCAGCACCTTGGCGCGCTGGTCGGCGCGCAGGGCCTTCATGTCCACGAGCGAGCGCATGCGCCACAGGTGGTCCATGCCGTCGAGCAGGGCCTGCGACATGAAGGGCTGCATCGGCTCGACGATGGCGCCGGCCTTTTCGAACAGGCGCGCGGCCAGCTCGACCGCGGCCTGGATCTCGGGTTCGACCGCGAGGCCGCAGCCGGCGTCGAGCAGCAGGCCGATGCGCAGGCCGCGCAAGTGGTCGGGCGCGACGTCGAACGCGGCCCAGTCGATGTCCTGCGCGGGCAGGCTCATGCTGTCGCGCGCGTCGGGCCGGGCCAGCGCCTGCATCATGAGCGCGGCGTCGCCGACGGTGCGCGTCATGGGGCCGGCAGCGCGGCCCATGTAGGGCGGATCGATCGGGATGCGCCCCAGGCTGGGCTTGAGCGTGAAGATGCCGCACCAGCTGGCGGGCAGCCGCAGCGAGCCGCCGATGTCGGTGCCCAGGTGCAGCGGGCCGTAGCCCGCGGCCGCGGCGGCACCGGCGCCGGCGCTCGAACCGCCCGGCGTGCGGCTCAGGTCCCAGGGGTTGCGCGCGAGCGTGTGAAAGCTCGACAGCCCCGACGACAGCATGCCGTAGTCGGGCATGGTGGTCTTGCTGACGATGACGGCACCGGCCTCCTTCAGGCGCGCGGCCGGCGGGGCGTCGGCGGCGGCGGGCATGAGGTCGACGGCGGCGGTGCCCGCGGGCAGCGGGTCACCGCGCGTGGCGATGTTTTCCTTGATGGTGGTCGGCACGCCGTCGAGCGGGCCGCGCGCATCGCCGCGCTGCCAGCGCTGCTCCGAGGCGCGCGCCTGCTCCAGCGCAGCCTCGGGCCGGAACAGCCACGTGGCCTGCAGCCGGGGCTCGCAGTGCTCGATGCGCGCGATGACGGCGCGCGTCACCTCGACCGGCGACAGGCGCTTCTCGCGGTAGGCCGCGGACAGCTCCTGCGCCGACAGGTCGCTCAACGAAGGCAGGGAAGGGTCGGACACTGCGGGGCTCATCCCCACGACAGCGCGGACAGGTCGTTCACGAAGATCGGGTTCTCTTTCCAGAGGCCCTTGACGTTCTTCTTGGCCACGGTCGGGAACTGCGGCTGGTAGAGGAAGCCGTTGGCCGCGTCGGTGGCCAGCAGCTTCTGCGCCTCGCCCAGCAGCTTGTTGCGCTCGGCCGCGTTGCCGGTGGACTTGATCTTGTCGAACAGCGTGTCGAAGGCCTTCGACTGGTAGCCCCAGTAGTAGTCGGACTTGGCGTAGTTGCCGAGGTCGAAGGGCTCGACGTGCGAAATGATCGACAGGTCGTAGTCCTTGTTGCCGTAGGTGCCGCTGAGCCACTGCGCCCACTCGACGTTCTGGATCTTCACGTTGATGCCGATCTTGGCGAGCTGGGCCACGATGACTTCGCCGCCCTGGCGCGCATACGGCGGCGGGGGCAGGGTCATGCGCAGTTCGAGCGGGGTCTTCACGCCGGCCTCGGCGAGCAGCTTCTTGGCCTTCTCGACGTCGAAGGGGTTGATGCCCGTGGTGTCGACATAGCCCGCGGCGCCCGGCACGTAGTGGCTGCCAATCGGCACGCCCAGGCCGTCGGCCGCGCCCTCGATGAAGGCCTTGCGGTCGATGGCCGCGAGGATGGCGCGGCGCACGCGCACGTCGTCGAGCGGCTTTTTCTTGTTGTTGATCGAGAGGATGGTCTTGGCGCGCGACCCGGCCAGGATGGTCTGGAACTGCGGGTTGTTGCGGAACTGCGGCACGGCGCGCGTGCCGATGCGCGTGAACACGTCGACGTCGCCCGAGAGCACGGCGGCGGCCTGCGCGGCGGTGTCCGAGATGAAGCGGAAGGTGACCTTGTTGATCTTGGCGACGGCGGGGGCGCGGAAGCCTTCCCACTTGCTCAGCGTGATCGACGAGCCCTTGGCCCAGCTGTCCAGCTTGTAGGGGCCGGTGCCGATCGGCTTGGTGGCGTTGGTGTCGACGCTCTTGGGCTCGACGATGGCGGCCGTGGCCTGGCCCAGCACGAAGGGCAGGTCGGGGTCGATCTCCTTGTTGATGACCACGACCGTGTGCTCGTCGACCACCTGCGTGGCGAGGTTGGCGAAGGTGCGCTTGTCCTTGTTGGTGCTCTTCTCGCCGCCGGCGCGGTCGAACGCGAACTTGACGGTGGACGCGTTGAAGGGCTCGCCGTTCTGGAACTTGACGCCCTTGCGCAGTTTGAAGGTGTAGGTCTTCAGGTCGGGCGAGATTTCCCAGCTCTCGGCCAGGAGCGGCGTGACGCTGCCATCGACGTTGATCTTGGTCAGAGTTTCCAGGATGTTGTATTGCACGACCTCGGCAATGGCGGCGGCGGCGCCGGTGGTCGGGTCCAGGCCCGGCGGCTCCAGGGCCATGCCGATCACGATGGCGTCCTTCCGGCCCTGCGCCATGCCGGCCAGCGGAGTGGCCAGGGCGACAGTGGCGCCGGCGGTGGTAAGGAGGGTGCGACGGTTCAACATACGGGGTGATCTCCGGAAAACGGTCAGTGTCGAATGACTGCTTCGGCGCGCACCGTGCCCCAGAGGGAAGCGCAGCGCCACGAAAGAAAGACACACAGCACGAAAGATGCCACGTGCAGCGGATCATTCTCTCGCAGCAGGCCCTCCGGTGCGCGCCGGCGCGGGCGGTATTTCCTCGGGACGTTCCCGGATGGGCGAGCGATCTTGCGCGAAGCCAAGCGCTTGCGCCACCAGATGCTCATGACCGATGTGTCCGAGGCCACGCCCCGGTGGCTTCAGGCGGCGCGCAGCGTGCCGCCGGGCGGCGTGTGCAGCACCGCCGACAGCAAGGTGCGGGTGTATGGGTGTTGCGCGTGGGCAAAAAGTTCGGCGGGCTCGCCACGTTCCACGATCTGGCCCTTGAACACCACGCACACGTCGTCGCACAGGTGGTTGACCACCGCGAGGTCGTGGCTGATGAGCAGGTAGCTGATGCCGAACTGCTGCTGCAGGTCCTGCATGAGGTTGAGCACCTGGGCCTGCACGGACACGTCGAGCGCGCTCACGGGCTCGTCGGCGACGATGAGCTTGGGGCGCGTGATGAGCGCGCGTGCAATCGCGATGCGCTGGCGCTGACCGCCGGAGAACTCGTGCGGGTACTTGTCGAGGTCGGTGGTGCGCAGGCCGACGGCGGCGAGCGCTTCGGCGGCGCGTTCGCGCTGCTCGGCACGGCGCGTTTCGGCCAGCGCTTCGAGCGGCTCGGCGACGATGCGCGCGACGGTCTGGCGCGGATCGAGCGAGCCGTACGGGTCTTGAAAGACCATCTGGAAGTCGCGCCGCGCGGTGCGCAGGTCGGCCTTCGAGAGCGTGTGCAGGTTGCGGCCTTCGAGCGCGACGCTGCCCGAGGTCGGCGTGTCCAGCGCCATCACGAGGCGCGCGATGGTCGACTTGCCCGAGCCCGATTCACCGACGATGCCCAGGCTCTTGCCGGCCTGCACCTCGAAGCTCACGCCGTTGAGCGCCTTCACGGTGGGCGGTGGGCCGAAGAGCTTTTCGCGCGGCAGGGCGTAGTGCCGCACGAGGTCTGTCACCTGCAGCAGCGGGGGTGATGAATTCATGGTGCGACGGCTTGCTCGGCCGCAATTTCTTCGAGGCGGATGCAGCGCACCGCGTGGTCCGGTGGCAGCACCGTGGCGGACGGCCGCGTGGCGTGGCAGGCATCCACTGTGTAAGCGCAGCGGCCCGCGAACGGGCAGCCTGGTGGCAGGTCGACCAGCTCGGGCACGCTGCCGCGGATGGTCGCCAGGCGCAGGCCGCGCGGCGCGCCGATGGCAGGGCGCGCGGCGAACAGGCCCTGGGTGTAGGGGTGGGCGCGCTTGGCGAACACGGCATCGGTCGGGCCGCTCTCGACCACGCTGCCGCCGTACATCACGAGCATCTTCGAGACCGTCTGCGAGATCACGCCGAGGTCGTGCGAGATCAAGATCAGCGCCATGCCGCGCTCGGCCACGAGGCCCTGGATGAGCTCGAGGATCTGCTTCTGGATCGTCACGTCGAGTGCGGTGGTGGGCTCGTCGGCAATCAGCAGGTCGGGCCCGCAGGCCAGCGCCATCGCGATGCCGATGCGCTGGCGTTGCCCGCCCGAGAACTGGTGCGGGTAGGCATCGAGGCGCGTGGCGGCATCGGGAATGCCGACACGCTCGAGCAGCGCGAGCACTTCCTTGCGCGCCTCGGCCTTCGACAGGCCGCGGTGCAGCCGCAGCGGCTCGCCGACCTGGCGCACGATGGTGTGCACCGGGTTCAGCGCCGTCATCGGTTCTTGAAAAATCATGCCGATGCGGTTGCCGCGGATCTGGCACATGTCCTTTTCGTCGTGCCCGACCAGCTCGGTGCCGTCGAAGCGGATGCTGCCCGTGACCTTGGCAGTCGAAGGCAACAGGCCCATGAGCGACATCACGGTGATCGACTTGCCGCAGCCCGATTCACCGACGATGCCCAGCGTTTCGCCGCGCTCCAGCGAAAAGGAAATGCCGCGCACGGCTTCGGCCGGGCCGCGTTGCGTCTGCAGGCCGATGTGGAGGTCGTTGACTTCGAGAAGCGCCATGACGTGCTTGCTTACCTCGCGCGCGCCAGGCGCGGATCGAGCAGGTCGCGCAGGCCGTCGCCCATCAGGTTCAGGCCGAGCACCGCAAGGGCGATGGCCATACCGGGGAAAACGGCCAGCAGGGGCTGCTGGAACATGAGGGTCTGAGCCTCGCTGAGCATGCGGCCCCACGAAGGCTGTGGCGGTTGCGTGCCGAGGCCGAGGTAGGAGAGGGCGGCTTCGGCCAGGATCGCGATGGCGAAGCGGATCGTGATCTGCACGATCAGCACGGCCGAAATGTTCGGCAGCACGTGCTGCATCGTGATGGCGAACGATCCCTTGCCGCAGGCGCGCGCGGCGGCGACGTACTCGCGCGACCAGATGGCGTTGGCCGACGCGCGTGTGATGCGTGCAAACGTCGGGATGTTGTAGATGCCGATGGCGACGATCGCGTTGACGATGCCTGCACCGAACACGGCGGTCATCATGATCGCCGAGAGGATGGCGGGGAAGGCGAGCGTGAAGTCCGACAGGCGCATCACCGCTTCTTCGATCCAGCCGCGCCTCGCAGCAGCGAGCAGGCCCAGCGCCGTGCCAACGACGAGGCCGATGCCCACGGCGATCACGCCCACGAGGATGGACGCACGCGCACCGACCAGCAGCAGCGAGGCCACATCGCGGCCGAAGGCATCGGTGCCGAGCCAGTGCGTGGCCGAGGGGCCCTGCATCTTGTTCGGCATGTCCATCGCATAGGGCGACCAGGGCGTCCAGACCAGGGAGAGCACGGCAGCGATCAACAGCAGCAGGCTCAGCACGCCGCCGATCACGAAGCTGCGGTGGTGCAGGGCGCGGCGCCAGAAGCCCGGCACCTTGAGCGCGGCAGCGCTGGGAATGGTGGTCGTGCTCATACGTCGCTCGCCTTGATGCGCGGGTCGATCACGGCATAGAGCACATCGACCACGAAGTTCACGATGACGACCATCGCCGCGAGCAGCATCACGCAGTTGCGCACCACGATCAGGTCGCGGTTGCTGATGGCCTGGAAGATGAGGCGGCCCAACCCGGGCAGGTAGAACACGTTTTCCACCACGATGGTGCCGGCCAGAAGCTCGGAGAACTGCATGCCCATGACGGTGATGACGGGGATCATCGCGTTGCGCAGCACGTGGGTCCACAGCACCATGCGCTGGGACACGCCCTTGGCGCGCGCGGTGCGAACGAAGTCTTCGCGCATCACCTCGAGCACGGCCGAGCGTGTGATGCGCGCGAGGATGGCGGCCTGAACCACGGCCAGCGACAAGGCCGGGAGCAGCAGCGATTTCAATCCCGCGAAGATGCCTTCGCCCCAGCCCTCGAAGCCGCCGGCGGAGAACCACTGCAGCTGCACTGAGAACACGAGGATCAGCAGGATCGCGAACCAGAAGTTGGGAATGGCGATGCCGACTTGCGCCATGCCCATGAGGCCGACGTCACCGAGCTTGTTGTGGCGCGCGGCGGCTGTCACACCGACGAGCAATGCGATGACGACGGTCAGGCTCATCGCCATCACGGCCAGTGGCACGGTGAGAGCCAGGCGCTCGAGGATCAGGTCGATGACGGGCGAGCTGTAGGCATAGCTGTCGCCGAGGTTGCCGGTGAGCATGCCGGCGATCCAGTGCCAGTAGCGCGTCCACGCGGGCTGATCGAGGCCGAGCTTGGTGGCCAGGGCGGCGACAGCGTCGGGCGAGGCGTCGGGACCCATGAGCATCTGCGCGGCATTGCCGGGCAGGATCTCGAGGACGAGGAAAACGATGACCGAGGCGCCGATCAGGGTGCCGATCAGCGTGGCGATGCGCTTGAATAGAAACAGACTCATGGGGCGGGCCGCAGCATAACTGACTGGTGCAACAACCGTGCCTCGGCTGTGAACTTTGTCGCTCCTCGCCGGACCGCCCTGACGCTGGCGGGGGCTCCGCAAGGCCTGCGGCGGGGCATTCGCCCGCTCCGTCGATAATCGGGGCATGGCCCTCATGATCACCGACGAATGCATCAACTGCGATGTCTGCGAGCCCGAGTGCCCGAACGATGCGATCTACATGGGCGCTGAGTTCTACGAGATCGATCCGCACAAGTGCACCGAATGTGTGGGCCACTTCGACGAGCCGCAGTGCGTGCAGATCTGCCCGGTGGCCTGCATCCCGGTGAACCCGGACCATGTGGAGACCCGCGAGACGCTGTTGCAGAAGTACGTGCGTCTCACGGCAGACAAGGCGGCACCGCCTGCGTCGGATGCCGCCTCGCCGTCGTCAGCCGTCTGAGCCGGACGGTTTCTTCTTCTTTTTCTTCTTGCCTGCTTCCTTCGGGGCCTCGTCGCCGGTCGAAGGGCTGTTGAAGCGCGCGCTCGTCGGGCGGGGCTCGGTCGTGTGCTTGCGCTGGCGGGCCTGGGCGGCCTTTTCGGCGGGTGTCAGCGGCTGCGCGTTCGTGGTGAAGCGCCCCGCATCGAAGGTCGTGGGACCGCGTTGCCCGACTGCCTCCCGCTCCAGCGACTGGCGGCTGCGGGCCAGCCGGCCGGCGCTGCGTTCGTTGCGGCGCGCGGCGTCTTCCGACGCCTTGCGGTCCGCATCGCTACGCCGGTCGTCCACCTTCACGGTCTGCCCACCTTCGCACGGCTGGTCGGAGTAGCTATTGCCGCATCGCCAGGTCTGGGCTGAAGCGCCCATGGAAGCGGCGGACAGCGCGATCGCAAAGACAGCCATCACCCGGGTTGCTGCCGTCTTTGTTGCGGCTTCTTCCGTCTTCTTGTTCTTCGTCGTCGTTCTTCTTCTCATTTTTTAGTTCTCTCCCTCCCTGCACTCCTGTGGCCGGCTACGTGGCGGCAGGCGTCGTGCCTCCGTCGCCGGGCTCCCGCCTCGGCGGCTTGGGCCGCGGCGGTTTGCTCGTGTGAATCATCAGCGTGGCTTTTTCCATCTCGCCGGCCACCAAGGCGGGGGCGGCATGCAAGGTGCGCACGATGGCGTCTTCAATGGCTTCACGTTGTTCCTTGAGCGGCTTCTTGAGCACCCAGTTGACGACCTCCGACTTCACGCCGGGATGGCCGATGCCCAGCCGCAGGCGCCAGTAGTCGCCGGTGCCGAGCTGCGCGTGGATGTCGCGCAGGCCGTTGTGCCCTGCGTGGCTGCCGCCGAACTTGAGCTTGGCCTGGCCGGGCACCACGTCGAGTTCGTCGTGCACCACAAGGATTTCGTCGGGGGCGATCTTGAAGAAGCGCGCCAGCGCGGCCACCGACTTGCCCGACAGGTTCATGAAGGTCTGCGGTTCCAGCAGCCAGATGCTCTGGCCGCCGATGTTCGCGCGCGCCGCGAGGCCGTGGTAGCCGCGCTCGGGCACGAGGTTGAGCTTCCAGTCGCGCGCCAGGGCGTCGATCCACCAGAAGCCGGCGTTGTGGCGCGTGGCTTCGTACTCAGGGCCCGGGTTTCCGAGGCCGACAAACAGCTTGATCATGGTGGGAATTATCTCGCCGCCCCACAAAGCAAAAGGCCCGCACGAGGCGGGCCTTCTGTTCGCGGACGGAAAGAAAGAGGATTACTTCTTCTTGGCCGTCTTGGCGGCGGGCTTGCCAGCGGCAGCAGCAGCGCCTTCGGCAGCAGCGCCTTCGGCAGCGGGTGCCGGCTCTTCCGAGACCAGCGGCGGCACGGCCGACACAATGACGGGGTTGGTCTTGCCGTGGCTCACGAACTTCACGCCCTTGGGCAGCTTGATATCGTTGACGTGCAGCGTGGCGTTCTTCTTCAGACCCGACAGATCGATCTCGAGGAATTCAGGCAGATCGCTCGGCAGGCAGTTGATTTCCAGTTCGGTCATCACGTGGTTCACGAGGTTGTGATCCAGCTTGACGGCGTCGGACTCTTCTTCACCCTTGAAGTGAAGCGGCACCTTCATGTTCATGCGGGTCTTGGCATCGACGCGTTGGAAGTCGATGTGTTGCACCAGCTGGCGGAACGGGTGGTATTGCACGTCGCGCAGCAGCACCTTGGTGACGGCGCCGGCGAGGTCCATTTCGAGGATCGACGAGTGGAAGGCTTCCTTCTTCAGGGCGTGCCACAGCGCGTTGTGATCGACTTCGATCAGTTGCGGCTGGGTGTCACCACCGTAGACGATGCCCGGGGTCTTGCCCGTGATGCGGAGACGGCGGCTCGCACCCGTGCCCTGCTTTGCGCGCTCATAAGCGACGAATTTCATAACTAGCTCCTGTGAGAGTCCACCGCGACCAGTGAGACTCCGATTCAAAAAGGCCTCCGAAGGAGGCCCGCTTTTTCGCTCTCAGGTCAGAACAGGTTGTCCTGGTCCGAGAACAAACTCATCACCGACTCGCCCTTGGCAATGCGCTGGATCGTTTCGGCGATCAGCGGTGCCACGGAGAGCTGGCGGATCTTTCCGCACGCGACGGCCGCGTCGGAAAGAGGAATGGTGTTGGTCACGACCACTTCGTCGAGGGCTGCGCCCTTGGAGAGGCGTTCGATGGCCGGGCCCGAGAAGATCGGGTGCGTGCAGTAGGCGTACACGCTCTTGGCGCCGCGCTCTTTCAGCACTTCGGCTGCTTTGACCAGCGTGCCGGCCGTGTCGATCATGTCGTCCATGATCACGCAGTTGCGGCCGTCGATCTCGCCGATCACGTTCATGACTTCGCTGACATTGGCCTTCGGGCGGCGCTTGTCGATGATGGCGAGGTCGCAGTTCAGTTGCTTGGCCAGCGCACGGGCGCGAACCACGCCGCCGACGTCGGGCGAGACCACGATCAGGTCTTCGTAGTTCTTCTGGCGCAGGTCGCCCAGCAGCACGGGCGAGGCGTAGATGTTGTCGACCGGAATGTCGAAGAAGCCCTGGATCTGGTCGGCGTGCAGGTCCATCGTGAGCACGCGCTCGACGCCGACGGTTTCCAGCAGGTTGGCGACCACCTTGGCCGAGATCGGCACGCGGCTCGAGCGCGGGCGGCGGTCCTGGCGGGCGTAGCCGAAGTAGGGGATGACGGCGCTGATCCGCTCGGCCGAAGCGCGCTTGAGCGCGTCGACCATGATCAGCAGTTCCATCAGGTTTTCGTTGGTCGGTGCGCAGGTCGACTGCACCACGAACACGTCGCGGGCACGGACGTTCTGGTTGATCTCGACGGTGACTTCACCGTCGGAGAAGCGACCGACGCGTGCGGCGCCCAGCGAAGTGCCGAGGTTTTGCGCGATTTCTGCAGCAAGGCCGGGATTGGCGTTGCCGGTGAAAACCAAGAAGTCAGGTTGATTGGCCTGCATGAGCGCGTCCGGGCAGTGCAAAGGGCTTGCGGGAAAGCCGCCAAAGGTTTCGAGTCGTGGCGGCCTGTGTGGGCTGCCGATTATTGCAGCCGGTGGACTGCAAAAGAAGCACTGCGGCCATCAGGCCGCAGTTTGAGAGATTTGGCAGGGGAGAAAGGATTCGAACCTTTGCATGCTGGAATCAAAATCCAGTGCCTTAACCAGCTTGGCGACTCCCCTACACGGGTTGATGGTTTGCACCACCCACCGATATATGTCGCATCGAACCGCAGAGCGTTCCGATTATCTCTTCAGGCTGCCCATCCCCAGAGTGGATGAACCGCCAGATTGTCGCATTGTCGAACCTGCCATCCCCGGGGGGCTTCGAGCAGTTCCGCTTCCTGCGGCGATTGCTGAATTTTCGCGAACACCGAACTTCCGGAGCCGGTCATCCGGGCCTTGAATCCTTGCAGTCCGAGCCATTCGATGGCGTCGGTGACTGCGGGGCAAAGCCGTTGGGCAACCGGCTGCAGGTCGTTGTGACCGAAGTCGTAAACCCCGTTGCCGAGGTTTGTGGCTTCTAGCTGTTCGCTATCTGCAGCAAAGCCTGAGATTATAGCAACAGGAGTTGCCCGTTCCAGATCATCCGCAGAAAAAATTAGTCGGGTATCGAGTCCCTCGGGTGGCTTGGCCACCACGAAGCGCGCTGGCGGCAAGTTTACCGGTGTGATTTCTTCGCCGATGCCCTCGACCCAGGCGTTGCGTCCACCGAGGAAAAAAGGGACGTCGGCACCGAGCTTCAACCCGATCTGCGCCAGGCGCGACAGCGGCAGGTTCAGGTTCCAGAGGCGGTTGAGTGCGAGCAGGCAGGTGGCTGCGTCCGACGAGCCTCCGCCCATGCCCGCCTGTGCCGGCACGTGCTTGGCGATGCCGATGTGCGCGCCCTGGCCGGGTGCGGCGTGCGCTTGCAGCGCGCGGGCGGCGCGCAGCACGAGGTCGTCGGCCGGCAGCGGCGTGGTGAGGTCTTCGCGGCTCAGTTGGCCATCGTTGCGCAGCTCGACGTGCAGCGTGTCGCACCAGTCGATCAGCATGAAGACCGACTGCAGCAGGTGGTAGCCATCGTCGCGCCGCCCGGTGATGTGCAGGAACAAATTCAGCTTGGCCGGCGCAGGCAGGTCGTAGATCGCCTTCATGAGCGTTCGAACACGATGCGCAGGTCGGCCCGGGGCGCGGGGGATTCGCGCGTGGCCTGCAGCCTGCCGTTCGACAGTTGGCCCAGGTCGGCGCGCCAGCCGGGCACGGGGTCGGCGCGGCCGTCGAGCCAGCCGAACAGTGCGCCGACCGGAATGGCGGCGCCCGTGGCGGCTTCGATCAGTGCATCGACGGAGTCGTAGCGGCGGGTGTCGCTGCCGTTCTTCAGCAGCGCTTCACCTGGCGCCCAGTGCAGTTGCGCGAGCGTGCTGCCGATGGGCGTGGTCAGCGTCAGGTCGCCGGTTTCGGCTGTGCCCCGCAGCTCGAACAGGGCGGCAAAAGTCTGGACGGGTTCGCTGTCGATGCGCAGCGACATGCGGCCGCTCCAGCTGGCCGAACGCCCGGGAGCGGCAGTGGAGCCGCCCGAGAGCTGGGCGCAGCCCGTCAGCCACAGCAGCAATGCACCGCCGCCTGCGCCGAGCGCCGCGCGGCGGGTGAAGGCCTCGTCGCCCCGCGCGGGAGCCGTGTGCGTGATCGATGCCATTCAGGGTTTGACGCGCAGGCGCTTGAGGGTTTCCTGCAGCGTCTCGTTCTCGGCGTCCGTCAGCAGCGCTTCTTTCCAGATCGCGACGGCACGGTCCTTCTGGCCGGCTGCCCACAGCACTTCACCGAAATGCGCGCCGATCTCGGGGTCTGGCCGCGTCTTGTAGGCCGCTTCGAGGATGCGGATCGCCTCCGCCGTGTTGCCGAGCCGGAACTCGACCCAGCCCAGGCTGTCGGCGATGAACGGGTCTTCGGGCGCGAGCTGCACTGCCTTCTGGATCAGCGTGCGGGCCTCGTCGAGCCGGATCTTGCGCTCGGCAAACGAGTAGCCCAGCGCGTTGTACGCGTTCTGGCTCTCGGGCTTGAGCGTCATCAGACGGCGCAGCAGCCGCTCCATGTCGTCGAGGCGGTTGAGCTTCTCGGCCATCATGGCCTGGTCGTAGACGAGGTCGCCGTCGTCCGGCGCAGCGGCCGAGGCCTGGGCCAGCAGGTCGTAGGCAGCCTGGTATTGCTTGGCTTCGCGCAGCAGTTGGGCTTCGGCGAGCAGTTTCTGTTTGCGCTCGTCCGCCGTGCGCTCGGGCAATGCGCGCAGCAGCTCGCGGGCTTGCGGCAGCTTGCCTTGCTTGGCGAGCAGGCTGGCGCGACGGCCCTGGATGGCGCTCTGATTGTCGGTGCTGTCGATGCGCGAGACCCAACGGTCGGCCGCCTGGAAATCCTTGCGTCGTTCGGCCAGCTGCGAGAGCACGAGATACGCCTGTGTCAGCCCGCGCTTGCGGTCGGCGACGTCACCGGCGTCCTGGCTCTGGCCCGGCGCGGTCATCAGGTCGACGTAACGCTTGAGCGAGGTCTCGGCCGCCGCTTCCTGGCGGGCCTGCATCTGCAGGCTGCCAAGCAGCAGCCACGGCTCTGCCAGTTCGGGGCGCGAGGTGGTCAGGGTCTGGAGCTGTGCGGTGGCGTCGCTGAAGCGGCGGTTCTCGACCAGCGTGCGTGCATAGGCGATGCGCAGGTCGGGTGAGGCCTTGAGGTTGTTGGCGAGGTAGCGCGTGACGATCGGCTCGGCCAGCGGTTGGCCCGGGTCGATGAGCTCGAGCGCCAGCGCCGAGGGCGCCTCGGACGCCGGATCGATCGCCTGCCCCTTGCGCGCCGCGTCCAGTGCCCCCGAGGGGTCGCCGGCGTTCAGGCGCAGCCGGCCCACGGTGGCCCAGGCGAGGCCGCCGGTGGTCGGGCTCTTGAGTTCATCGACCAGCGCCTGCTCGACCACCGAGGCGGCCAGCTTCTTGTCGGCGGCGCGGCCGTAGGTGCGCGCGATCACCGCCATCAGCAGGGGGCGTTCGATCTGCGAGGTGGCCGCCACCTCGGCGCGCAGCGGATCGACGGTTTCGCTGATGCGGTTCAGCGCGATCAGGATCTGCAGCTCGATGCGCCGGGCATCGCGCGAATTGGGCAGCGCTTCCTGCCAGGCGCGCGCCGCGGAGATGGCCGCGTCGCCCGAGCGCGACTGCAGCGCGATTTCGACCGCGCGTTGGAACAGCTTGCCGTCGCGCAGGCGCCGGGCGGCGTCGAGCACCAGCGAATAGCCGGAGCCGGGGTCGCCGGAACGGGCGGTGATCTCGCCCATGAGGATTTCGTAGAACAGGTCGGCCGTCAGCGCCGACGGCTGTGCGGCCTCGGCGGCCGGCTTGGCGGCCGTGGTGGCCCGGGGTCGCACCGGCGGCTTCGGCGGCGCTGTGCGCTCGATGGCGGGAGCGGGGTTGCCGGCGGCGGTGGGTTCAAGAGACTGGGCCTGCGTTGCATAGGCAAGCAGCACGAGAGACGCGGCCGCCGCAAGGCGGTGACGGCGGGGCGATGGGTTCATCTGACCATAATAATCCAGCCATTTGAACGAGCGCCGCATGGGGCTTCGTCGCTGCCGGAGTTTTACTTTTCATGCCTGAACTACCCGAAGTCGAAGTCACCCGGCGCGGCTTTGCCGACCGCATCGCCGGCGCGCGCATCGAGTCCGTGCGCATCGGCAAGCCGCTGCGCTGGGCGCTGATGGTGCTGCCGCAGGCGCTGGTCGGGCGCCGCGTGCGCGAGGTGCGCCGCCGCGGCAAGTACCTGCTGATCGACCTGGACCGGGGCCTGTTGCTGCTGCACCTGGGCATGTCGGGCAGCCTGCGTTTCGACATCCACCTGCCGGAGCCCGGCGTGCACGACCACTTCGACCTCGTCACCGAACTCGGGACCCTGCGTCTCAACGACCCGCGCCGCTTCGGCGCCGTGGTCTATGTGGACGACGAAGAGGCGCCCTGGGCCCTCAAGCTGCTCGGCGGGCTGGGCATGGAGCCGCTGGGCGATGCCTTTGACCTCGACGCCTTCCACGCGGGGCTGAAGAAACGCCGCACAGCCATCAAGCAGGTGCTGCTCGCGGGCGACGTGGTGGTGGGTGTCGGCAACATCTACGCGTCGGAGGCGCTGTTCATGGCCGGCATCCGCCCGACCTTGTCGGCGGCGCGCATCAGCCGGCCGCGCGCGGCAAAGCTGCATGCGGCGGTGCGCGATATCCTGGCGCGGGCGGTGGAGAAGGGCGGCAGCACCCTGCGCGACTTCTCGAACGTGGACGGGCAGAACGGTTACTTCCAGCTCGAAGCGACCGTCTACGGCCGCGCGGGCGAGCCGTGCCGGGTGTGCGGCACGCCGATCCGGCAGATGAAACAGGGGCAGCGCTCTACCTATTACTGTCCCCATTGCCAGAAATCGTAGGGAAGGTCGACCCGGTGGCGCCCGCTTCGGGGCAAACTCCTGTCGGTACCCCATTCGCCATGTCGCGATGTTATATTTGTAAATTCTTACTTACATCTTCCCCTTGAGCCGCTCTTTCAACCAACAGCTCGATCAGCACGGCGCCTGGCGGAGCAACTTCGCACGCCGCCTTCAGTGGCTGTCCCGTTGGCTGACCGACAACGAGCTGCTCGACCAGGCCGTGGCCGAACGGCTGCGCGCACTCGAAGACCAGATCCGCACCAGCAAGGTCATGGTGGCCTTCGTGGCCGAGTTCTCGCGCGGCAAGTCGGAGCTGATCAACGCGATCTTCTTCGCCGGCTACGGGCGGCGGATCATGCCGGCCAGCGCCGGGCGCACCACGATGTGCCCGACCGAGCTCGGCTACGACGCCGCCTTGGCGCCCAAGCTGCGCCTGCTGCCGATCGAAACCCGCCTGGAGCCGCACTCGCTCACCCATTGGCGCGAGCGGCCCACGCGATGGACCGAACTGCCCATCGACGTGGAGGACGCCGAGCAGCTGGCCCAGGCCATGGGCAAGGTGGCCGAAGTCCGCTGGGTGAGCAAGGACGAAGCCCGCGCGCTCGGTTTCTGGAATCCCGAGACGCCCGACGACAACCCGGTGCAGGACGCCGAAGGCCGCGTCGAAATTCCGCGCTGGCGCCATGCGGTGCTGAACATGCCGCACCCGCTGCTGGAGCAGGGGCTCGTGATCCTCGACACGCCCGGTCTGAACGCGATCGGCGCCGAGCCCGAACTCACCGTGAGCCTGATTCCGCAGGCGCATGCCGTCGTCTTCATCCTGGGCGCTGAAACCGGCGTGACCCGCTCCGACCTGTCGATCTGGCGCGAGCACCTGATCACCGGCGACGAGAGCCACGACACGCGCTTCGTGGTGCTCAACAAGATCGACACGCTGTGGGACACGCTGAGCACCCCGGCGCAGATCGCGCAGCAGATCGAGCGCCAGCGCGAAGGCGCAGCCCGGCTGCTCGAAGTGCCGCTGGCGCAGGTGCTGCCGGTGTCGGCGCAGAAGGGCCTGCAAGCCAAGATCGGTCATGACGCGGCGCTGCTCGAAGCCAGCCGGCTGCCGGCGCTCGAAGCGCTGCTCGGCGAAGGCGTGCTCGGCAAGCGCGAGACCATGCTGCGGCTCGCCGTCGATGCCGGCATGACCGCGCTGCGCACCGAGGCCGAGCGTCTGCTGAAGGTGCGCCAGCGCGACCTGTCGGAGCAGGCGCTGGAACTGCAGGGGCTGCGCGGCAAGAACGTGTCGGTCATCCGCCACATGCGCGCGCGCATCGACCAGGAACACGCCGAATTCGAAGGAAGCAACACCCGCATCCTGGCGCTGCGCTCGGTGCAGGGCAAGCTGCTGCGCGAGGTGTACGCGGTGCTCGGGCGCACGGCGCTCAAGGCTGACATGGTGAAGCTGGCCGCGGCGCTCAAGCGCCCCGGCGTCAAATTCAACGTGCGCAAGGTGTACGGCGAAACCTTCGATGCGCTGCGTAACAACCTGCGCGAAGTGCAGGCGACGACGGCCGAGATCCAGTCGATGCTGCACGCCACCTTCCGCCAGCTCAACGCCGAGCAGGGCTTCACGCTGCAAGCGCCGGCCGAGCCCGACCTGAGCGGCTTCGAGCAGGAGCTGGGCCAGATCGAGCGCAGCCACATCCACTACCTGGGCGTGGGCAACCTGATCAAGCTCGCGCAGGCCGACTTCTGCGACAAGCTGGTGCGTGCGCTGGCCAGCCGGCTGCGGCTCGTCAACGAAGCCGCCATGACCGAGGTCGAGCGCTGGAGCAAGGGTGCGAGCGCGCAGATCGATGCGCAGCTCAAGGAACGCCGCCGCAATTTCAGCAAGCGCATCGAGGCGATCGAACGCATCCAGAACGCCGCGGGCAGCCTTGACGACCGGTTGGCCGAGATCGCCGCGCAAGAGAGCCACCTGGCTGCGCTGCAGGAGCGGCTGCACGAGTTCACCTCGCTGATCGCGCAGCACGGCAGCCAGCCGCCTGTTGCGACCGCTGCCATCGCGGACGAGCAACTGCGTGCGGCCTGAGCGCGCCGCCGCGCGGGCGGCCGTCTCCCCATCCCCGTCGCTGCCCCCCGATTTCGCCGCACAGATCGTGCGCTGGCAGCGCAGCCACGGGCGCAGCGAACTGCCGTGGCAGAACACGCGCGATCCGTACCGCGTCTGGCTTTCGGAGGTGATGCTCCAGCAGACCCAGGTCACGACTGTGCTCGGTTACTTCGCGCGCTTTCTCGAGCGCTTTCCCGACGTGGCCGCGCTGGCCGCCGGCACCGAGGACGAGGTGTTCGGCCTGTGGAGCGGGCTGGGCTACTACAGCCGCGCGCGCAACATGCACCGCTGCGCGCAGGAGGTGGTCGCGCGCTTCGGTGGCGCCTTTCCGCACACCGCCGCCGAGCTCGTGACCTTGCCAGGCATCGGGCGCTCCACCGCTGCGGCGATTGCGGCTTTCTGTTTCGGCGAGCGCGTGGCCATCCTCGACGGCAACGTGAAGCGCGTGCTGACGCGCGTGCTCGGTTTCGACGGCGACATGTCGTCGTCAGCGCAGGAGCGCGCGCTGTGGGACCTCGCCACGCAGCTGCTGCCGCCGGACGGCCAGCGCGAGGCGGTGGCGCACTACACGCAGGGCCTGATGGACCTGGGCGCCACGGTCTGCCTGCCGCGCAAGCCCAGCTGCATGATCTGCCCGGTGAACGCGAGTTGCGTCGGCCTGCGCCAGGGCACGCCTGAGCGTTATCCGGTGAAGACGCGCAAGCTCAAGCGCAGCGCCCAGTCGCTGTGGGTGCTGCTGGCGCGCGACGCCCAAGGGCGCGTGTGGCTGGAGAAGCGACCGGCCAAGGGCATCTGGGCGGGGCTGCATTGCCTGCCCGTGTTCGACAGCCACGACGATCTGCTCGCGGCCCTGCCGGCAGGCGCGGCGCATGACGCGCAGGAGCTACCACCCTTCGTGCACGTGCTGACCCACAAGGACCTGCACCTGCATCCCGTGCTGCTCCAAGACGTCCAGCCGCAAGGCGAGGGCGCGCGCTGGGTCGAGGCGCAGGAGTGGAGCCGGCTGGGGCTGCCCGCCCCGATGCGCAAGTTGCTGGAAGCCGCCGAGGCCTGAAAGGCACCCGGCGGTAGGCCGGCTTCGCCGCCGTCAGGCGTCGAGTTCGCGGTGGCGCTTGAGCGCGCCCCAGCGGGCACCGAAGGCGCGCGCCAGCTGCTCGACCAGGAACACCGACCGGTGCTGCCCGCCCGTGCAGCCGATGGCCACCGTCACGTAGCTGCGGTGGTCGCGCGCCAGTGCATCGAGCCAGTGCGTCAGGAACTGCTCGATGTCGTCGAACATGCGTGCCACGTCGTCGTGCTCGCGCAGCCATTCGATCACTGGCTCGTCGCGACCCGTCAGCGCGCGCAGCGCCGGCACATAGTGCGGGTTGGGCAGCATGCGCACGTCGAACACGTAATCGGCATCGAGCGGCACGCCGCGCTTGAAGGCAAACGACTCGAACACCAGCGTTAGCGCGTTCTGCGGCGCGGAGATCAGCCCCTTGATGTAGCTCTGAAGCTGCGCGGGGCGGATGAGGCTGGTGTCGATCACGTCGGCGCCGTCGCGCAGGTCGGCCAGCAGCTCGCGTTCGAGTTCGATGGCCTGCACCAGCACGCGGTGCTGCTCGGGCACGTCGGTGCGGCTTTCCTGGCGCGAGAGCGGATGGCGGCGGCGGGTTTCCGAATAGCGGCGCAGCAGTGCATCGGTGGTTGCGTCGAGGAACAGCGAGCGCAGCGAGACGCCATCGGCGCGCAGTGCTTCGAGTTGCTGCGGCACGATCGGCAGCGACACGCCGCTGCGCACGTCCATCGCAATTGCCACGCGCGTGGCTTGCTGCTCGTGTTGCAGCGCGATGAAAGCGGTGAGCAGCTCGGGCGGCAGGTTGTCGACGCAGTAGTAGCCGGCGTCTTCCAGCGCGTGCAGCGCCACCGACTTGCCGGAGCCCGACATGCCGGTGATGAGGACGAGGTCGAGATTCATGGCCGTCATGGGGCGGTCGCCGGCGTCTTGTGGCCGAGCATTTCGCGCGCGTGGGCCAGCGAGGTGGCCGACACCTTTTCACCGCCGAGCATGCGGGCGATTTCGCGGGCGCGGTCGTTGGCCGCCAGGCGCGACACACCGCTTTCGGTGCGCGGGCCGTCCGCGCCGGTCGCCGTCGTCTGGCGCTTGGCGACCACGAGGTGGTGGTCGGCGCAGGCCGCCACTTGCGGAAGATGGGTCACGGCGAGCACCTGGCGATCGCGGCCGAGTTGCTTCATGAGGCGACCCACGGTCTCGGCGACGGCACCGCCGACGCCTGCATCGACCTCGTCGAAGATCAGTGTCTGCGCGGCGCCCAGTTCGCTGGTCGTCACGGCTATGGCCAGCGCGATGCGCGAGAGCTCACCGCCCGAAGCCACCTTGCCGATGGCGCGCGGCGTGCTGCCGGCGTGGCCTGCCACCAGGAACGAAATTTCTTCGAGGCCGGCGCGGCCGGGCTGTGCCAGCGGCTGCAGTTCGACGTCGAAACGCCCGCCCTGCATGCCCAGGTCCTGCATCGCCTGCGTGACGGCTTGGGCCAGGCGCGGCGCGGCTTGCTTGCGGATCTTGCCGAGGGCCTTGGCTTCCTTCATGTAGGCCTGCTGCGTGTTCTGCTCGGCGCGTTCCAGGCCTTCGAGGTCGCTTTGCGCGTCGAGCGCCTGCAGCTCTGCCTGCCAGCCGGCCAGCAGCGCGGGCAGCTCGGCGGGCGTACGTTTGTAGCGGCGCGCGAGCGACATCCACAGGCCCATGCGTTCGTCGAGTTCGGCGAGGGTCTTCGGATCGGTGTCGGCGTCGCGCAGGTAGCCGTGCAGCGAGTGGGCCGCGTCCGAGGCCTGCGCCACGCAGGAAGCCAGCACCTCGCCCAATGTGCGGAATTCGGGCTCGATGTGCTCGCAGTTCTGCAGCAGCGTCGCGGCGCGGGTGAGGGCGGCGAGGGCGCCGTTGTCGTCGTCTTCGAGCGCCTGGCTCGCGCCCTGGGCCGCGTCGATGAGCGCCTGCGCGTTCGAGATGCGCGAATGGTGGGCCGAGAGTTCGTCCCACTCGTCGGCGCCTGGCGCCAGCTTCGCGACTTCGGAGATCTGCCACTGCAGCCGCTCGCGCTCGCGCTGCAGCGAGTCTTGCGCCGAGCGTGCGTGCTCGAGCGCCGAAAGCGCCTGCCGCCAGCTGTGCCAGGCCGCGTCGAGCGCGTCGGTGCGCGCGCCCGCGTAGGCGTCGAGCAGGCCGCGCACGGCCTCGGGGCGGGTCAGGCTCTGCCAAGCGTGCTGGCCGTGGATGTCGAGCAGGCGGTCGCCGAGTTCGCGCAACTGCGTGGCGGTGGCGGGACTGCCGTTGATCCAGCCGCGGCTGCGTCCCTGCAGGTCGACCGTGCGGCGCAGCAGCAGGCCGTCGCCGACCTCGAAACCGCCTTCGTCGAGCCAGTCGGCCAGGGCCGGGTCGGCATCGAACTCGGCGCTCACGTCGAGCCGCTCGGCGCCTTCGCGCACGGCACCGGCGTCGGCGCGGTTGCCCAGCGCCAGCTGCAGCGCGTCGATCAGGATGGACTTGCCGGCGCCGGTTTCCCCGGTCAGCACCGTGAAGCCGGCCGACAGATCGAGTTCAAGGGACCGCACGATCACGAAGTCGCGCAGTGCGATGCGTCGCAAAGCCATCTCAGTTCGTCCTCAAGCGGGGGGCATGGTCCTTCATTCAGGAGCCCCCTTCGTTCCAATGGAGTTTTTTCCGCAGCGTGTCGAAGTAGCTCCAGCCGCGCGGATGCAGGAAGCGCACCCGGAAGTCGGAGCGGCGCACCACCACGCGGTCGCCGATGGCGAGCGAGGCGAGCGACTGCATGTCGAAATTGGCGCTGGCGTCGCGCCCGCTCACCAGCTCGATCACGATCTCGTCGGCATCGGGTAGCAGCACGGGGCGGTTCGACAGCGTGTGCGGCGCGATCGGCACCATCACCCAGCCCGGCACCGCCGGATGCAGCAGCGGCCCGCCGGCCGACAGCGCGTAGGCCGTCGAGCCCGTGGGCGACGCGATGATCAGCCCGTCGGCGCGCTGGTTGGCCACGAAATGCCGGCCCACCGACACGCGCATCTCGACCATCCCCGAGGTGGCGCCGCGGTTGACCACCACGTCGTTCATCGCGAGCGCGTCGAACACCACGGCCTCGTCGCGGATCACCTGCGCGTGCATCAGGCTGCGGTGGTCTTCTTCGTATTCGCCGGCCAGCATCGGGATCAGTGTGGCCTGGTAGTTGTCGAGCGGGATGTCGGTGATGAAGCCGAGCCGGCCGCGGTTGATGCCGATCAGCGGGATGCCGTAGCACGCGAGCTGCCGGCCGATGCCGAGCATGGTGCCGTCACCGCCGACCACGAGCCCGAGGTCGCAGCGCTGGCCGATTTCTTCGACCGACAGCGCCTGGTAGCGCGGGTGCGGTGGCGCGTCGGTGTCCTCGCAGGACGAGCGTTCCACGAACACCGTGCAACCCTGCGATTCGAGGAAGGCGCCAATGCCCTCCATCACGCCGTCGCGCGCATCGGCTTGCGCCCGGGCGCCGGAAGCCTGGTATTTGCCGATCAGGGCGACGTGACGAAAGCGAGAGGTCATAGCTAACAAATTACAACACTAAAATCTTGCAATGCTGGACGACCGTGCCAAGTTGCTGTTGAAGACGCTGGTCGAGCGTTACATCGCCGATGGGCAACCCGTCGGATCACGCACGCTCTCGCGTTCGGCGGGGCTGGATCTCTCACCCGCGACCATCCGCAACGTCATGTCCGACCTCGAGGCGCTGGGGCTCATTGCAAGCCCTCATACCTCGGCCGGACGCGTGCCGACCACGCGCGGCTACCGGCTCTTCGTCGACACCATGCTGACCGCGCAGCGCGAGCAGATGAGCACGCCGAGCCTGGCGGCCGACCAGCCGCAGAAGGTGATCGCCAACGCCGCCCACCTGCTGTCGAACCTGTCTCAGTTCGTCGGCGTCGTGATGGCGCCGCGGCGCGCCTCGGTGTTCAAGCAGATCGAATTCTTGCGCCTCTCGGAGCGGCGGCTGCTGGTGATCATCGTGTCGCCCGACGGTGACGTGCAGAACCGCGTGATCTTTCCGGAGTCCGACTACTCGCAGTCGCAGCTGGTCGAGGCCTCGAACTACATCAATGCGCACTTCGCGGGCCTGACGATCGAGCAGGTGCGCGACCGGCTCCAGTCCGAGGTCGAAAAGCTGCGCGGTGAAATCGCCGCGCTGATGCAGGCCGCGGTGCAGGTCAGCTCCGAGGTGCTCACCGATGCCAAGGCGGACGACGTCGTGATTTCCGGCGAGCGCAACCTGCTGTCGGTGACCGATTTCTCCAGCGACATGGGACAGCTGCGGCGCGCCTTCGATCTTTTCGAGGAGAAGGCGCAGCTGATGCGGCTGCTCGACGTGTCGAGCAAGGCCGAGGGCGTGCGCATCTTCATCGGCGGCGAAAGCCAGGTCGTGCCCTTTGAGGAGCTGTCGATCGTCAGCGCCAATTACGAGGTCGACGGCCAGGTGGTCGGCACGCTGGGCGTGATCGGCCCGACCCGCATGCCGTACGACCGCATGATCCAGATCGTCGACATCACGTCGCGGCTGGTGAGCAACGCGCTGAGCTACCGCAAGTAGGTGGCCGCGCGCCGCGCATAGAATCGGGCCCGCGTGGGCCGTTAGCTCAGTTGGTTAGAGCAGCGGACTCATAATCCGTTGGTCGAGTGTTCAAGCCACTCACGGCCTACCACCACATTCCCCCTCTGTAGACACTCCGACGAAGGCCGCAGCATGCGGCCTTTTTCTTTGCCTGTGTGGGCGCGCGAGCGGCGCTCACGGCCGCCGCCGATTTCACCTACGGCGAACACAGGATTGCTTCAGGTTGCAACGCAACATCGAAGGCAGAATGCACCATTTGGGTGCAAATGTAACCAGCCGGGCGATCCCCCGTGCGCGTCGTACCGCACCGCGATTCCCGATGGCCATGACCACCCCTTTCAAGCTTCTGCTTTCGATAGCCTTGCTCGCGCTCGCTGCATGCGGCGCCAAGCAGGCTCCCACCACCGATGACGCGCCGCCCGAAGTCGGCGTGGTCGTCCTGCACGCCAGCGATGTGGCCGTGCACACCGAGCTCTCGGGCCGCACGGCCGCTTACCGCGTCTCCGAGGTGCGGCCGCAGGTCAACGGCATCGTGCGCAAGCGGCTGTTCGAAGAGGGCGGCATGGTCCGCGCGGGGCAGGTGCTGTACGAGATCGAGCCTGGCCCGTTCGAGGCCGCGCACGAGCAGGCGCAAGCCGCGCTGGCCACTTCGCAGGCCACCATCGCCAGCCTGCGCGGCAAGGCCGATCGCTTCGGCGAACTGGTCAAGGCCAATGCGGTGAGCAGGCAGGAACACGAAGAGGCGCAGGCCGCGCTGGTGCAGGCGCAAGCCGGCGTGAAGGCCGCGCAGGCGGCTGTGAAGGCGGCGCGCATCAACCTCGACTTCACGCGCATCACCGCGCCCATCGCGGGACGCATCGGCCGCTCTGGCGTGACCGAAGGCGCGCTCGTGGCGCCGGGCCAGGCGATGGCGCTGGCCACGATTCAGCGGCTCGACCCGATCTATGTCGACGTGGTGCAGTCGAGCCTGGAGCTGACGAAGCTCAAGCGCCGCTTCATCTCGGGTGACATGGCGCCGGCCAGCACCAAGGTGAGCCTGCGCATGGAAGACGGCCTGCCTTACCCGCATGCCGGCACGCTGAAGTTTTCCGAAGTGAGCGTCGATGCGGCCACCGGCTCGGTCACGCTGCGCGCGGAATTTCCGAACCCGCAAGGGCTGCTGCTGCCCGGCATGTACGTGCGTGCGCAGGTCGAGTCCGGCGTGGAGCGGCAGGCCGTCCTGGCACCGCAGCGCGGCGTGGCCCGCAACGAGAAGGGCGAGCCGACCGCGATGGTGGTGGGGGCCGACAACAAGGTCGAGCTGCGCGCACTCGAAGTGCGCAGCAGCGAGGGCGAGCACTGGGTCGTGACCCAGGGCCTGCGCGAGGGCGACCGCCTCGTGGTCGACGGTCTGCAACGCGCGCGCCCCGGCGAAAAAGTGAAGCCGGTGCCGGTGTCCACGGCGGGCGCAACGTCTGCCGCCGCGCCTTCGCCGGCCGATTGAGAAACGACAAGACATTCCGTGATCGCCAATTTCTTCATCCAGCGGCCCGTCTTCGCCTGGGTCATTGCCATCCTCATCATGCTGGCCGGCGGCGTGGCCATTCGCACGCTGCCGGTGTCGCAGTACCCGGACATCGCGCCGCCCACTGTGGTCGTATCTGCCAACTACCCCGGCGCCTCGGCGCAGGCGGTGGAAAACAGCGTGACGCAGGTGCTCGAGCAGCAGCTCAAGGGCATCGACGGCCTGATGTACTTCAAGTCGACGAGCAGCTCGGCGGGCTGGGCCGAGATCAACGTCACCTTCCGCCAAGGCATCGACCCCGACACCGCGCAGGTGCAGGTGCAGAACAAGGTCAGCCAGGCCACCAGCCGACTGCCGCAGGCGGTGCAGCAGCAGGGCGTGACGGTCGCGAAGTCGCAGAACAACTTCCTGTTGATCGTGGCGCTCTACGACGAGACCGGCCAGCGCACAGACACCGACATCGCCGACTGGATGGCCAGCAACCTGCGCGACCCCATCAGCCGCGTCGATGGCGTGGGTTCGGTGCAGGCCTTCGGCGCGGCGTACGCCATGCGCATCTGGCTCGACCCGCACCGGCTGGCCAGCTACCAGCTGATGCCGTCCGACGTCACGGCTGCCATTGCCGCGCAGAACACGCAGGTGTCGGTGGGCGAGATCGGCGCGCGGCCGTCGGCGCCAACGCAGCACCTGAACGCCACCGTCACCGCGCTCTCGCGGCTGCAGACGCCCGATCAGTTCAAGGGCATCGTGCTCAAGACGCAGGCCGATGGCGCCGTGGTGCGGCTGGGCGACGTGGCACGCGTGGAGATCGGCAGCGAGTCGTATGCCGAGACCACGCGCCTGAACGGCCACCCGGCCGCGGGCTCGGCCGTGATGCTGGCGCCCGGCGCCAACGCGCTGACCACCGCCAGCGCGGTGAAGGCGCGCATTGCCGAGCTGGAGCGCTCGCTGCCCGCCGGCCTGCGCGTGGCCTACGCGGAAGACACGACGCGCTTCGTCAAGATCTCGATCCAGTCGGTCATCCGGACGCTGCTGGAGGCCATCGCGCTGGTGGTGGTCGTGATGTTCCTGTTCTTGCAGAACTGGCGCGCCACGGTGATCCCCGCGATCACCGTGCCGGTGGTGCTGCTGGGCACCTTCGGCGTGCTCGCGGCCTTCGGCTATTCGATCAACGTGCTCACGCTGTTCGGCATGGTGCTGGCCATCGGCCTGCTGGTGGACGACGCGATCGTGGTGGTGGAGAACGTCGAGCGCGTTATGCACGAAGAGGGGCTCGATGCGAAGGCGGCCACGATCAAGTCGATGCAAGAGATCACAGGTGCGCTGGTGGGCATCGCGGTCGTGGTGTCGGCGGTGTTCCTGCCGATGGCCTTCTTCGGCGGCTCGGTGGGCGTGATCTACCGGCAGTTCTCGGTGACCATCATCGCGTCGATGGCACTGTCGGTGGTGGTGGCCATCGTGCTCATTCCGGCGCTGTGCGCGCGCTTCCTGAAGCCCGGCGTGCCGCCGCGCACGCGCGGCTTCCTGGGCGCGTTCAACCGTCGCTTCGATGCTGCGCAGGGCCGCTATGTGAGCGTGCTGGGCCGCATCCTGCGCAAGCCGCTGCGCTTCACGGCGGTGTACGTCGCCATCGTGGCTGGCATGGGCCTGCTGTACCTGAGCCTGCCCGGCGGCTTCCTGCCCGAAGAGGACCAGGGCAGCGTGATGGTGATTGCGACGCTGCCGGCCGGTGCCACCGCGGGCCGCACGGACGAAGTGAACCGCGCCATCGAAAAGCACTTTCTCGAAACCGAGAAGGACACGACCGACACCATCTTCACGCTCACCGGCTGGAGCTACAGCGGCTCGGGGCAGAACATGGGCATGGCGTTTGTCTCGCTGAAGGACTGGTCCGAACGCGCCAGTGCGGACAAGCGCGCGCATGCCATCGTCGAGCGTGCTGGCAAGGCCCTGGCCAGGCAGCAGCGCGACGCCGAGGTCTTCGGCATGGTGCCGCCGCCCATCGAGGGGCTGGGCGAATCGAACGGCTTCGAGTTCTGGCTGCAGGACACCTCGGGCATGGGCGCCGAGCGGCTGCTGCAGGCGCGCGAAACACTGGTGCGCGAAGCCAACAAGGACAAGCGCCTGCAGTCGGTGCGCGCCAACAGCGTGGCCGGCACGCCGCAGCTGCAGGTCGACATCGACCAGCTGAAGGCCTCGGCCCTGCGCCTGTCGCTGGAGGACGTGAACACCACGCTGGGCATTGCTTGGGGCGGCAGCTACGTGAACGACTTCATCGACCGCGGCCGCGTGAAGCGCGTGTACGTGCAGGCCGATGCACCGTACCGCTCGGCACCGGACGACATCAGCCAGTGGTTCGTGCGCGGCAGCACGGGCGCGATGACGCCGTTCTCTGCCTTTGCGACCACGCACTGGTCGCAGGGCGCGTCGCAGCTGGAGCGCTACAACGGCGTGCCCGCGGTGCAGATTCAGGGCGCGGCCGCGCAGGGCATCAGCTCGGGCACGGCCATGGCAGCCATCGAGACCCTGGCGAAGAAGCAGAGCGGCACGGGCCAGGCCTGGAGCGGGCTGTCGTACCAGGAGCGGCTGTCGGGCGGGCAGGCACCGCTGTTGTTCGCGCTGTCGATCCTCGTGGTGTTCCTGTGCCTGGCGGCGCTGTACGAGAGCTGGTCGGTGCCGGTCTCGGTGATGCTGGTGATTCCGCTGGGCGTGCTCGGCGCGGTGATCGCGGCGGCGCTGCGCGGGTTGTCGAACGACATCTACTTCCAGGTGGGCCTGCTTGCGACCATCGGCCTGTCGGCCAAGAACGCGATCCTGATCATCGAGTTCGCGGAAGCCGCGTTGCGCCGTGGCGTGCCGCTGCTTGAGGCGGTGGCCGAAGGTGCGCGCTTGCGGTTGCGACCTATCCTGATGACGTCGCTGGCTTTCCTGGCGGGCGTGATTCCGCTGGCCCTTGCCACCGGTGCGGGTTCGGGCAGCCAGACCGCGATCGGCACTGGTGTGTTCGGCGGCGTGCTGGCGGCGACGGCGCTGGGCATCTTCTTCGTGCCGCTGTTCTACCTGCTGGTGAAGCGCATGGCCGCGAGGTTGCTGGGGCGCAAGGCGGGCGGCGAGCAAGTGGCCTGAGGCTGTCGCATCGCCGTGCCGCGAAGCTTTTTTGAAGGCCTCGCCAGAAGAGCGCTTTCTGCGGGGTAGAATTCAAGGCTGCGCGGCTGTAGCTCAGTTGGATAGAGTACTTGGCTACGAACCAAGGGGTCGTGGGTTCAATTCCTGCCAGCCGCACCATCTCTCGAATAGCCTGGAAGGGTTTCTCTTCCAGGCTATTTTCGTTTGGGGCCCTCGCACAGGGTTTCACTGCTGCCCGCATTCGCTGCGCGGCAAGCGCCCACAAAAAAGCCGCCCGAGGGCGGCTTTTTGACGTCGATACAGACAACTGCCAGGCCCAGGCCTGCGCAACTGTCGTCGCACCGTCGGTCTTACTTCTTCTTGGCGACGGCCTTCTTGGCGGGAGCCTTGGCAACCACTGCCTTGGTGACAGCTGCCTTCGTAACAGCAGCCTTCGTGACAACTGCCTTCTTGGGAGCGGCGGCCTTCTTGGCAGCGGGTGCAGCAGCAGCCTTTTCAGCCTTGCGCTTGGCGGCCTTGGGGTCGATGGCGGCCTTGAAGGCAGCGCCAGCGACGAACTTCGGCACCTTGGTGGCGGCGATCTTGATCTTCGTGCCAGCTTGGGGGTTGAAGCCCGAACGTGCAGCGCGTGCGACTTGCTTGAAAGTACCGAAGCCGACCAGTTGAACCGAGTCGCCCTTCTTCACGGCAGCGACGACGCTGCTGGTGATCGTTTCGAGCACGCGTGCGGCCTCGGCCTTGCTCAGGTTGTGGGTGGTGGCGATCTTCTCGACCAGTTCGATGCGGTTCATTCAGTATTCCTTGGATGGTATGGCGCCGTGTTGCCTACGGCGGCCCAGGCTATTCCGGGCGGGGCGGAGTGTACCGGGTCGGATGGGCCTCTTTGGCGCAGCGTGGACGAGATGCGTCACAACAGGCCTCATTGCGGGCTGCTTTCGTTGGCATTTTCAGCTTTCGATCACAAAGGTTTGGATGCGAGAAAAAACACGCTATAATCGAAAGCTGTGCGGCTGTAGCTCAGTTGGATAGAGTACTTGGCTACGAACCAAGGGGTCGTGGGTTCAATTCCTGCCAGCCGCACCACTCTTCAAGGGTTAGCTCGTTTATCGAGCTAACCCTTTTTCTTTGGCCGGTCATTGCGCCACGCCTGCATCAAGGTCGCATTGGTCGCGAGTCCTTCCAGAGGCCGGCCCGCTTGGCTCTCGCTTCTTCCTCCGCGAATTCGTACTGCCCGCGCTCCTGGGGCGACAGGCGCTGCGCCTGCGCTGGCTGCCAACGCGCCAATCCGACGGTCAGCAATGCCAGGCCTGCGTCGAGCGTCCTCGGGCCATTGGGTGCCGAGTCCGGCGTCACCATCACACGACAGATGCGTTCGCGGGCGTGAGATGTGGGATCGTCGCAGTCGACATCTGCCGGCTTGAGACGGACCATGTCGTGCATCTTCTGCCGAGCCTGCTCTGCGAAGGGTTGTCCGGGCTTCGGTGCAACGATGCCCTGCAGGCGCACGAGACGCCACGCGTTGGCACTGGCCGCGTCGCCGCAGCGAGCGGTCACGGTGTCGCCGCTGTGGATGCTCACGACGAAGCAGGTCTGCATTCTGGCGTGCGTGCTGAAGGGAAGGGCGAACAGAACGCCGGCAAGGGCCGCGAGAACGCCAAAATGAAGCCTCGCCGAGGTGCTGCAGCGGCGTGAGAAGTGTCTGGTGGCGATCACAAGGGCTCCTGTCTCTTGGACATTGCGGTTGCGGCAAACTCAACCGCTTGTACGGCGCGGCAAGGGCGCCCAGTATTTCCGATTTGAAGGACTCTGCATTGAACAAGGCATTCACCAAGGAGTCGGACGCCGATGCGGACGACGACGATGACGGCGCAGGTGGCGCGATGCCCCCGCTGCCGGCCGGCAGCAAGAACTACATCACGCCCGAGGGCTACGCGCGCCTGCGCGACGAGCTGCTGCAGCTGATGGACGAAGAGCGTCCCAAGGTCGTCGAGGCCGTGCACTGGGCCGCGAAGAACGGCGACCGGTCCGAGAACGGCGACTACCTCTACGGCAAGAAGCGCCTGCGCGAGATCGACCGGCGCATCCGCTTCCTCGGCAAGCGGCTAGAGATTGCGGAAATCACCGACCCGTCGGTGCATCACGGACGCGACCAGGTCTTCTTCGGCGCTACGGTTCGCTATGCCGACGAGACCGGCGAGGAGCGCAGCGTCACGATCCTCGGCATCGACGAGGCCGAGAGCGCCAAGTCGGAGGTCAGCTGGATTTCCCCGATCGCACGTGCGCTGCTCAAGGCGCGCGAGGGCGACGTGGTGAAGCTCATCACGCCCGGCGGGGCGCACGAGGTGGAGATCCTGTCGGTGAGCTACCCGGCGCCGCGCACGCCGGCGAACTGACGAAGAAGGTCAGGGCGCCGGAATCGTCCGCGCTGCGGTCAGCACCGACGCGGTCCGGCGCGCGGCGCGCAGCACGGCGTCGAGGTGCGCACGGTCGCGCACCGCGATCACGAAGCGAAGGTCGGTCGAGTCCTGTGGGGTCTCGTCCGCCATTTCCACGTGCGTGATGTCGGCTTCGGCATCGGCCAGGGTGGCCGCCACGCGGGCCAGCACGCCCTTGTCGTTGCGCACGGTGATGACCACGCCGGTCTCGAAGGCGCGCGTGGGCTCGTCGGCCCATTCGACCGCGAAGAAGCGTTCGCTGTCCTTGTTGCGCAGGCGCTGGCCGACGCCGCAGTCGTCGGTGTGCACCACCAGCCCCTCGCCGTGTCCGAGGTAGCCGACGATCTGGTCGCCGGGAATGGGGCGGCAGCACTGCGCAAAGCGCACGGAAGAGTTCTCGCTGCCATCGAGCGTCACCGCGCCCTGTGACACGGCCTCGTGCGACGTGAAGCGCTCGCGGCTCAGGAGGAGGGCGTCAGGGCGCTCGCCGATCTCGGCCATCAGCGCCATGAGCCGCTTGGCGACGATGCTGGCGATGCGCTTGCCCAGGCCGATGTCGGTCAGCAGCTCGGCGCGGGTGCGGTTGCCGGTGAAGCGCAGCAGCTTCTCCCACAGCGCCTGGTGTTGTTCGTCTTCCTCGGGCAGCTTGCCCAGGCCTTCGGCGCGCAGCGCCTGGGCCAGCAGCTTCTCGCCCAGGCCTTCGGACTCGGCATGCGCCAGGGTCTTCAGGTAGTGGCGGATCTTGGAGCGCGCCCGGCCGGTGCGCACGAAGCCCAGCCACGCGGGGTTGGGCGTCGACACGGGGGCGGTGATCACTTCGACCACGTCGCCGTTCTTCAGCTCGGTGCGCAGCGGGACTTGGTCGCCATTGATGCGCGCGGCCGAGGTGTGGTCGCCGATATTGCTGTGGATGGCGTACGCGAAGTCGACCACCGTGGCGCCGCGCGGCAGCGCCATGATCTGGCTCTTGGGCGTGAAGACGTAGACGGCGTCGGGGAACAGGTCGACCTTGACGTGGTCCCAGAACTCGGCGGCGTCGCGCGTCTCGTCCTGGATGTCGAGCAGCGACTGCAGCCACTTGGTGCCCAGCCGGTCGTTGCTCGCGGCGTTGGGCTCGGCGGCCTTGTAGAGCCAGTGCGCGGCCACGCCCGATTCGGCCACGACGTGCATGGCCTCGGTGCGCAGCTGGAACTCCACGCTCACGCCAGCTGGGCCCACCAGCGTGGTGTGCAGTGACTGGTAGCCGTTGAGCTTGGCGATCGCGATGTGGTCCTTGAACTTGCCGGGCAGCGGCTTGTACATCTGGTGCAGGATGCCCAGGCCCGTGTAGCAGGCGATCACGTTCGGCACGATGAGCCGGAAGCCGTAGATGTCGGTGACCTGCGCGAAGCTCAGGTGCTTTTCTTCCATCTTGCGGTAGATGGAATAGAGCGTTTTCTCGCGCCCCGCGATGCGCAGCGTCATGCTGGCGGCGGAGAAGGCCGTCTCGACCTCTTTCTGCACCTTCTGGATCAGGTCGCGTCGTCGTCCGCGGGCCTTGGCGACGGCCTTGGCCAGCGTGGCGTAGCGCCAGGGCTTGAGGTGCCGGAACGACAGGTCCTGCAGTTCGCGGTAGGTCTGGTTCAGGCCCAGCCGGTGCGCGATGGGGGCGTAGATCTCGAGCGTTTCACGCGAGATGCGGGCCCACTTTTCGCGCGGCGCATCGGCCAGCGTGCGCATGTTGTGTGTGCGGTCGGCCAGCTTGACCAGGATGACGCGCACATCGCGCGCCATGGCCAGCAACATCTTGCGGAAGGACTCGGCCTGGTTTTCTTCGCGCGTGTTGAACTGCAGCTTGTCGAGCTTGGTGAGCCCGTCGACCAACTCGGCAACCGGGGCGCCGAAGCGCTCGATGAGTTCCGGCTTGGTGACGCCGCAGTCTTCGATGGCGTCGTGCAGCAGCGCGGCCATGAGCGCCTGGGCGTCGAGCTTCCACTCGGCGCACTGCGCCGCCACGGCGATGGGGTGGGTGATGTACGGCTCGCCGCTGTTGCGCAGCTGCCCGAGGTGGGCTTCGTCGGCGAAGCGGTAGGCCCGGCGCACCAGCTCGGTGTCTTCGGGGCTCAGGTAGTCGAGGCGGGCCGTCAATGCGGCAAAACTCGCGGCGGCCGCGTTCAACGCCGCCGGACTCGGTTTCGGCGTAGGGGACGTAGGTTTGGCGACCGCACTCATGGCTATCACTTTAGCGTGACCGCTCTATGGACGCGTCCAGACGTAAAAAAAGCACCGCAATGCGGTGCCTTTTCGTTGCGGGGCTGCGTCAGATCAGCCTGGCACTTTCTTGAGCATTTCGATGCCGATCTTGCCTTCGGCGATTTCGCGCAGGGCCGTGACGGCCGGCTTGTTCTTGCTCTCGATCTTGGGCGCGTGGCCTTGGCTCAGCATGCGCGCACGGTACGTGGCGGCGAGAACGAGCTGGAAGCGGTTCGGAATCTGAACGAGACAATCTTCGACGGTGATGCGGGCCATGATGAATTCTTTCGGTCGGTGAGCGGGGATTTCAAGGGATGTTCAGTGCGGCGAACGTATCGGCACGTGCTCTGCGCTGTGCGGAATACCGGAGCCTCTGCGCGTGGACGATCGCCTTGAGATCGAAAAGTGCGCGCTCAAATAACTCGTTGATTATAACGAAATCGAATTTTCCGGCCTGAGCCATCTCTTCGGCCGCGTTCTTCAGTCGCAGTTCGATCACCGCCGCGCTGTCTTCGCCGCGCCGCTCGAGGCGGGAGCGCAGCTCTTCCCAGCTGGGCGGGAGGATGAAGATCATGACCGCGTTGGCAAAGGTCTTGCGGATCTGCAGCGCGCCCTGGAAGTCGATTTCGAGGATCACGTCGGTGCCCAGGGCCACCCGCTCCTCGACCGCCTTCTTCGACGTGCCGTAGCGGTGGCCGTGCACGTGAGCCCATTCCACGAAGCCGTCGGCCGCAATCAGGGCGTCGAACTCGGTCGGGGAGGCGAAAAAGTACTCCCGGCCGTGCTTTTCCTGCCCGCGCGGCGGGCGCGTGGTGTGGGACACCGAGGGTTGAACGGCCGAGTCGAGCTCCATGAGCGCCTTGACCAGGCTCGATTTGCCGGCGCCGCTGGGCGCGGCGACCACGAAGATATTGCCGGGATAGTCCATGGGGGGGCTCGTCGTCGTCATTCGATGTTCTGCACCTGCTCGCGCATCTGTTCGATGAGGACCTTCATGTCCACGCCGATGCGCGTGAGTTCCAGGGCGGCCGATTTGGAGCCCAGGGTGTTGGCTTCGCGGTGCAGTTCCTGGATCAGGAAATCCAGCCGCTTGCCGATGTCGCCGCCCTTCTTGAGCAGCCGCTCGATCTCGTCGAGGTGCGAATTCAGCCGCGTGAGCTCTTCCGCCACGTCGATGCGGATCGCGAAGGCGGTGGCTTCGGTCAGGGCGCGGTCCTGGGCGGCTTCGGGCAGCGTGCCGCCCGTGCCGGCGGTCAGGCCCATGGCTTCCTGCCAGCGCTCCAGGAAGCGGTTGCGCTGCTGTTCGACCAACTGGGGCACCAGCGGGCCGGCCTGCTGCACCAGGGTGCGCAGCTGGGCCAAGTGGGCCTCGAGCATCTTGGCCAGCCGGGCGCCTTCGCGCTGGCGGGCCGACATCAGCGCCTCGAGCGCCTTGCCCGCCACGTCGAGCAGGTCGGGGCCCCAGTCGCCGCGGGTGGCGCCGTCGCCGCCGGCCAGCCGCAGCACGTCGGCCACGCTGAGCTCCCGGGCGCCGGGCAGCCAGGCACGGATGCCGTCCTGCACGCCGTTCAGCCGCTGAAGCAGCTTGACGGAGGGCTCGACCACGCCCGCCTGGGACGTGTTCTCGATGGCCGCACGCACCTCGACCTTGCCCCGTTTGAGCTTGGCCGTGAGCAGCTCTCGCAGCGCGGTCTCATGCTGGCGCAGCTCCTCGGGGAGCTTGAAGGTGAGGTCGAGAAAGCGGCTGTTGACCGAGCGGATTTCGACCCCGAGTCGGCCCGCGGCGGAGGGCCGTGCATCGGCTTCGGAGTGGCTGCCTGCGGGGCCGTTCTGGCCGCTGGCATAGCCGGTCATGCTGTAAACTGGCATTGCGCCTCACTGTGGTTTTGCTTGCAAGCACCGAGGCGTCGGTACAGCGTTCGCTTGCCGCACCATCGCCTTCGGGCGAAACTCCCGGATTATGTCAAAGGTCAAGCCTACGCCCCTGTTGCCCGATACGGTCATTGGCGGATATCGCGTCGTTCGCCGGCTTTCCGCGGGCGGTTTCGGCGTGGTCTACCTCGCGATCGACCCGAACGGCCAGCAGGTCGCCGTCAAGGAATACCTGCCTTCGTCGCTCGCGACCCGGGGTCCCGGCGAGCTGGCGCCGCAGGTGCCGCCCGAAAAGCTGTCGCTGTATCGCCTGGGTCTCAAGAGCTTTTTCGAAGAAGGCCGTTCGCTCGCGCAAATTTCGCATGCGTCGGTGGTCAGCGTGCTCAATTTCTTCCGCGAGAACGAAACCGTCTACATGGTCATGAACTACCTGGAGGGCGCGACCCTGCAGGACTTCGTGGTCACGGCGCGCGACCTGAAGCGGCAAAAGGTGTTCCGTGAGTCGACCATCCGTTCGCTGTTCGACGAAATCCTGCGCGGCCTGCGCATCGTCCACCAGTACAAGATGCTGCACCTGGACATCAAGCCCGCCAACATCTTCGTCACCGACGACGACCGCGCCGTGCTGATCGACTTCGGCGCCGCGCGCGAAGTGCTCAGCAAAGAGGGCATCTTCATCCGCCCCATGTACACGCCCGGCTTCGCCGCCCCCGAGATGTACCGGCGCGATTCGTCGATGGGCCCCTGGACCGACATCTACGCCATCGGCGCCTGCATCTACGCCTGCATGCAGGGCTATCCGCCCAACGATGCGCCGCGGCGCATCGAAAAAGACCGCCTGAGCCTGTCGCTCTCGCGCCTGCGCGGCGTGTACTCCGACAACCTCATCGAGGTGGTCGAGTGGTGCATGTCGCTCGACCCGCTCTCGCGCCCGCAATCGGTGTTCGCGCTGCAAAAAGAACTCAGCCGCGAAGGCGAGCGCCGCTACACCAAGCTCACCGTCGGCGAAAAGGTGCGCCTGTCGCTCGACAACATCCGCTCCTTCGACAAGAAGAGCCTGCCGCGCGCCGCCGCGCCCACCACCCGTCCGGCCTGATCGACATGAAGTTCTCCGTGTTCCAGGTCAGCCGCAAGGGCGGCCGCGTCAAGAACGAAGACCGCATGGGCTACTGCTACACGCGGGAGTCGGGCCTGTTCGTGCTCGCAGACGGCATGGGCGGCCACCCTGAGGGCGAAGTGGCGGCCCAGCTGGCGCTGCAGACCATCGCCGCGCTGTACCAGCGCGAGGCCCGCCCCACCGTGAAGGACGTGAAGGCCTTCCTGGCCGAATCGGCCATGTCGGCGCACCAGCAGATCATGCGGTACGCGAGCCACAAGGCGATGCTCGACACGCCCCGCACCACCGTCGTCGCGGCCGTGCTGCAGAACGCCACCGCCACCTGGCTGCATTGCGGCGACTCGCGCCTGTACGTCGTGCGCGACGGCCGGCTGCTGACCCGCACGCGCGACCACTCGCACGCCGAGCGCCCCAAGCCCCACGGCGCCACCGACGCACCCGTCAACCGCAACCTGCTGCTGACCTGCCTGGGCTCGCCCACCACGCCGCTGTTCGACGTGTCGGCGCCGCTGCCGCTGCAGCGCGGCGACCGCCTCATGCTGTGCTCCGACGGCGTCTGGGGCGTGCTCGACGACGCCGTCATCGTGCACACGCTGTCGTCGGGCAAGCCCGTGTCCGACGCCGCGCCCGACCTCGCCGAAATGGCGCTGCGCAAGGGCGGCGCCCACAGCGACAACGTGACGCTGATCGCGCTCGAGTGGGAAATGCCCGAGACGCCCGGCGACGACCGCGGCGTGTCCACCGAAACCATCGACGACGGCGTGTTCGCCTCGACCATCCAGGCCGGCATGCCGTCCGACAGCGAGATCGACGACCTCGACGAAGACGCCATCGAGCGCTCCATCGCCGAGATCAACGAAGCCATCCGCCGCTCCGCTGCACGCAAGACCTGAGCGCGCAGTTTTCCCTTTTCTTCTTTCGGTTTTCCCTTTCAAAAAATGACTGCTTTCACACGAAGCGGCGGCCGTGCCGCCGACCAGCTGCGCCCCGTGCGCATCACCCGCGGCTTCACCATCCACGCCGAAGGCTCGGTGCTCATCGAGTTCGGCCAGACCCGCGTGCTGTGCACCGCCTCGGTCGAAGAAAAAGTGCCGCCGCACAAGAAGGGCAGCGGCGAAGGCTGGGTGACGGCCGAATACGGCATGCTGCCGCGCGCCACCCACACCCGCAGCAGCCGCGAAGCCGCCAAGGGCAAGCAGACCGGCCGCACGCAGGAAATCCAGCGCCTCATCGGCCGTTCGATGCGCGCCGTGTTCGATCTCGCCGTGCTCGGCGAACGCACCATCCACCTCGACTGCGACGTGCTGCAGGCCGACGGCGGCACGCGCACCGCGGCCATCACCGGCGCCTTCGTGGCCGCACAGGACGCCGTCGACAAGCTGCTGGCCTCCGGCGCGATCAAGACCTCGCCCATCAAGGGCCACGTGGCCGCCATCTCGGTGGGCATCGTCGGCGGCACGCCGCTGCTCGACCTCGAGTACACCGAAGACTCGGCCTGCGACACCGACATGAACGTCGTCATGACCGGCGCCGGCCACTTCGTCGAAGTGCAGGGCACGGCCGAAGGCGTGGCCTTCACGCGCGAAGAAATGAACCTCCTGCTCGGCCTGGCCGAAAAGGGCATCGGCGAACTCGTGAGCCTGCAGCAGCAAGCCCTGCTTTCGAACTGACCGACCGACGACCACAACCACCAGCTACTGGCGCCCGCCCTCCATCGGGCGCCACAGCCATCTTTGACTTTCCATGAAACTGGTTCTGGCTTCCAACAACGCGGGCAAGCTCGCCGAACTCCAGCAGCTGTTTGCCGAGCTGTCCGTCACGCTGGTGCCGCAGTCGGCGCTGGGCGTGGGCGAGGCTGAAGAACCCTTCCGCACCTTCGTCGAGAACGCGCTCACCAAGGCGCGCCACGCCAGCGCCGCCACCGGCCTGCCGGCCATTGCCGACGACGCCGGCCTGTGCGTCGACGCCTTCGGCGGCCTGCCGGGGGTCGACACCGCCTACTACGCCACGCAGTTCGGCTACGCCAAGGGCGATGCCAACAACGTGAAGGCGCTGCTCGAACAGCTCGACGGCGTCGTCAACCGCCGCGCTGCGCTCGTGAGCACGCTGGTCGCGCTGCGCCGCCACGACGACCCCGAGCCGCTCATTGCCGTCGGCCGCGTGGTCGGCGAGATCGCGCCTGCACCCATCGGCGACAACGGTTTCGGCTTCGACCCCGTGATGTACCTGCCGAGTTTCGGCAAGACCTTCGCCCAACTGCCCCCCGACGTGAAGAACGCCAACAGCCACCGCGGCCGCGCCGCGCAGGCCATGCTCGCCCTGATGCGCGAGCGCTGGTTCTGACCCATGGCCACCGTCTTCCCGATCCAGCCCGCCCAACCCGGCGGCGCCCCCCAGGCCAATGACGTGCTGCACTGGATGCGCCCCGGCCCGCTGCAACTCGCCGCGCTGCCGCCGCTGTCGCTGTACATCCACCTGCCGTGGTGCCTGCGCAAGTGCCCTTATTGCGACTTCAACTCGCACGAGTGGCGCGCCACGAGCGAAGCCGACATCGACGGCCTTCCCGAAGCCGCCTACATCGACGCGCTGATCGCCGACCTCGACGCCGCGCTGCCGTTGATCTGGGGCCGCACCGTCCACACCATCTTCATCGGCGGCGGCACCCCCAGCCTGTTCTCGCCGCAAGCCATCGACCGGCTGCTCGGCGACGTGCGCGCGCGCCTCAAGCTCGCGCCCGAGTGCGAGATCACGCTCGAAGCCAACCCCGGCACCTTCGAGCGCAACCGCTTCCGCGCCTACCGCGCGGCCGGCGTCACACGCCTGTCGGTGGGTGTGCAGAGCTTCAACGATGAGCACCTGACGGCGCTGGGCCGCGTGCACGACCGCGCCCAGGCCATCGCCGCGGTGGAAGAGGCCGCAAGCGCCTTCGACACCTTCAACCTCGACCTGATGTACGCCCTGCCGGGCCAGACCATGGAAGGCCTCGACGCCGACCTGACCCAGGCTTTGGCGCTCGCGCCGCCGCACATCTCGATCTATCACCTCACCATCGAGCCCAACACCTGGTTCGCCAAGTTCCCGCCCACGCTGCCCGAGGACGACATCGCCTACGCCATGCTCGACCGCATCACCGAGCGCACGGGTGCGAGCGGCATGTCGCGCTACGAGGTCTCGGCGTATGCGCGCGACGGGCACCAGTGCGCGCACAACCTCAACTACTGGCAGTTCGGCGACTACCTCGGCATTGGCGCCGGCGCGCACAGCAAACTGAGCTTTGCGCACCGTATCGTGCGGCAGGTGCGTTACCGCGAACCGCGCCTGTACATGGAGAACGCGCGCGCCGGTGCAGCCGTGTCGCAGAGCGACGAAGTGGCGCTGGCCGACCTGCCGTTCGAGTTCATGCTCAACGCGCTGCGGCTGAAGCAGGGCTTCACGCTGCCCCAGTTCAGCGAGCGCACGGGCCTGGCGATGACGTCGATCCAGCGCGGCATGGAAGAGGCCGAGCGCAAGGGACTCGTCGCCCGCGACCTGTTCCGCGTGTGGCCCACCGAGCGCGGACTCGACTTCCTGAGCGACCTGCAGACGCTGTTCCTGCCCGATGACGAGTAAGGCCGCGCCGTCAGCTTAAAATCGACGGTTCCGGAGAGTTGGGTGAGTGGTTTAAACCAGCAGTCTTGAAAACTGCCGACGTGAAAGCGTCCGTGAGTTCGAATCTCACACTCTCCGCCGCCGCCCCAGTATTCATGCGGGTTTGCGGCTGGGATGGGCAATTTACCCCCTTTAATACCCCCTTTTATTTTTGCATTCCAGTGGCTGGCTTTGCACTCCGTTGTGCGCTGTATGGCCGAACACGGCAGCAGGCTATGCGTGCGTGCTGCCACCCTGCGCATGGGGCTTTAGGGCGCTTGGACTCTCGTTACCGGTGCAGCCTGGCTACAAAGCGGGCAACCACAGGTTGAAGCCGCTTTGACCTCTTTTTGACCCCTCGCATCGTCCTGGGGGGGGCCTAAAGTCTCAAAAATGATACATTTTGTCGCAAATATGCTACAATATACCCACGGGTAGAAGCCTGCCGGCGCAAGCCAGGTAAGACGTTGCCCGTATGCAGGTGCGCCGCCGCCTGTAGCCCCTGATGGCCGCCAAGCCAGCGTTTTTTTGACGCTGGCTTGGCGGCCGTTTTCGTTCCCATCCCCCGCGCTTTTTCCGACTGCTGCGCCTTGCCCCTTGGGGCCAGGTGCGGCTGCCGCATGGGCGCTTCTTTTCTATGGAGATTTCAAGTGAAAGACTTTCTAAGCGCCTTCCTCACACCTGATGCCTCATTGCGCTTCGCACCGGGCCGTGTTGTTGCAACGCCAGGCGCCTTGGCGCTCATACACGCCACGAACAGCAATCCCTTCGCGCTACTTGCCAAGCATGTGACCGGCGAATGGGGTGAGATCGACCCCGAAGATGTGCAGACCAATGAAGACGCGGTCGTGCATGGCCGGCGTGTGCTCTCGGTCTATCGATTGCCATTGCAAGACGCGGCCAAGAAAAGTTCAGCGTTGGAGGAGGCGGAACAAGTCGACGAGTTCGACAACCGTATCTGGCTGATCACTGAAGCCGATCGAAGTGTGACCACGCTACTGCTGCCGGAGGAGTACTAGGAAGCGTCGTCTTGGCAAGCCTCTCGTTACGCCGCCGACAGGCACGCCCAGTTAGCTGGATCGGCGCACGCGCTTGATCAGCCGCTTGGGTAGTGCCTCCATCAGCTGGGAGGCGGAAACATCAAGGCCCCCGGCGAGTCGCCAGATGTTGAAAAGCGACAGGTTGCGTTCGCCACGTTCAACGGACCCAACGTAGTTGGGATGCAGTCCCGCCAACTCTGCGAGCTGTTCGATCGTGATGAGCTTGTCGTGCCGCATCGCGCGCAGGTGCTCGCCGAATGCTTGTTGCAGGCGCTCCAACTCCTTGCTGGACATGGCGTCCAGGGGTTGGGGCTTGTTCGCAACGACTCGGGGCATGGGCCCAAGTTTTCAGCCTTCAACACTAAGAGTACACAAACTATCCGTTTTGTTCCTGCTCGTCATCTGGCAAACTAAATGAAAACAAAACGTAAAGTGTGTCTTCATTCCTGGCCCCACCTTTTTCTTGGAGCGTCCATGTTCACATTCGAAAAGCTCTCGCCGCGCAAAGCGCGGCTGCTTCAGCTCAAACACCAATTCCCAGGGGTGGTGCTGATCACATCGGCTTCAGCTCTGCTCGTCGGCTGCGGCCCCGAAGCCCCTCCTTGCAACGATCCGCAGCGCATAGAGGCAGTGCTGAGAATGGTCGCCAAGGGACACGATGAAGACCTTGGCAACTACAGGCTCAAGACGGCAGATGTCGTGTCCCTTGAGGCAGGCACGCCTGTCGTGACGTCCTACGACGAATCAATCAAGCGCCGCTCGTGCGAGGTCAATCTGACGTTTACTTTCAAGCCCACCGTGCTCCAGAAGATGAACTTTTTCATGGACTGGATGGGCAACCCGCTGGGAGCAGCCCTCAAGTACGACATTCCCGCCGAGCTCTATTGGAACGTCGACAGATCGCAGCAATACAAGACGGACGCCACAGTGATACGGGTGGTGACCGGCGACAAGGTCAGTGAAGCGCCGTTGCAGTTGTCCGTTGCGTACAAGATCGTGAAGGACGAGGGGGCGAACACCTTCAGCACGTCGGTGAGCTATAGCACCGCGACTACGACGCCCTATTTAAAAGTCGCGTCGAACGCTCTGGCCTTTGACGAGCACATGCGCGGTGTCCTCAAGGCCCGAGGAAAAGAAATTCCGTCGTCGATGCAGTACGGACAGCCGGTAGCGCCATCGGCTGGCATAGTGCCCGCTATCCCGACATCGACGGCGTCTCAGCCTATTCCTGCCCCATCGGTCGCGGCCCCAACAGCAGCCCAGCAGACGGAGCAAGCTCAGTTGCAGAAAGCTGCGGACATGATCGCAGCCGGCAATCCCCAGCGAGGCGCCGATCCTTCTGGGGCAGCATCTTCAGCGTCGACCACTGCTTCAAGTGGCGACGCCGAGAACCTCATGTCACACATTACCAAGTACGAACCTTGTGGCGAGGAGGCCGTGTGCTTGACCACGGGCAAGGGAAACGTCGTCTGGATGCAGGCTGGACAGATGCGCCGTATGGACTACGCGTTGCTCGATAAGGCGATCAGCAGCAAGACGCCGGTGTGCCTGCGCGACGTGACGCGCACCGACGCCAAGAACTTCGCGGCCGATGGCCTAGACAGCGCGTGCTGAGGCCAATGCCGTAGCGATCCCGCGTCGCTGATACAGCCCTTTGAGAAGGCGCCGTGCTGGCCGAGAGGCTGGGGCGGCGCTTTTGCTTTTCCGCTTTCATTTCATAGCCACCGCCCCGTGCGAGTGGCACCGAAGGTAATTCTCATGAATGTTCTTCACACCCCCGCCGACAGCGGGCCGAGCGCCGCTGTCCGCTTGATCGGCATCGGTGCTTCGGGCCGGCGCTTCGTTGAACGCTTTCACAATCACATCGATACACCACCGCACACGCCGTTGGCGGATCTGCTGGACCAAAAGCCGAGCTACATCGAGATCGATGCAGGCGAAGCGCTTCATATGGTCGAGCAAGTTGACCTCGAGAACGCGTGCATTCTCTGCTTGGCCTTTGGCTTCGACATGACATCCGCTGAGATCGAAGCGGCCATGCTTCTGGTCTGGCACATGTGGGGGCGGGACGCTCATGCCATCGGCATCGTGCTCGGTGCGAACAATCACCCGCTGCCGCACGACGGCTCGATGCTCGGCATCCTCTGCGATTCGATCGACGCGCGCATCGACATTTCAGAGCCGACAGATGCCGCTGAGCTCGCGCCTTTGCAATGGTTTTATGTAGGGCTACAGCGCTCGGTGTTGGAAGGGCTCTCGATTCTGGGGCCGGCCTGGGACCACTCGGACGTCGTCGAAACCTTGGACTTCGGCCAAGTGCGGTTCGAGCTCTTCACACAACCGCTGGACGAACCCGCGCAGTTGGACGTAGCGATGGTGGCTGTCTTGGAGGACCTGAGCGACCGGGGAATCTGGCTTGAGCAGGCACTGGGCGCGGTCTTGGTGCTGTGGGCCCCCTCCGAATACCAAGTCACGGTGCGCACGGTACGCGGCCTGGGGCGAACCTTGGGCGAGGCGCTGGGGGAGGGGGCGCTGCACCTCACCATCCGGCTACGCAGTCGACCTGCAGTGGGTGACCAGACCGCATATCTGACGCTGGTGGTGAGCTTGCCGCGAGCAACGACGGCCCGTCGGTAGACCGTTCTAAAAGATGCCCGTGGCACTCGCCATGGCGCAGCACTTCGATCCAACGCCCGCACTTGCGGGCGTTGCTCATTCACAAGAACCCATAGCCCTCAGCATTCACATAGTGAGCAAGATCATGAAGAGAGTTCGCAGCGATTCATCGACGCGCGCGTCCGTCGCGCACAGGCCATCTCGGGCAATCAGACCAGCAAGAACCCAAGTTGAGTTCGACCACTATGTCGCTCACGCCGTGGCCGACAGTACGCGTCGAGCCTATGAGGGCGACCTGCGGCATTTTCGGGACTGGGGCGGCAGGGTGCCGGCCACGCCAGCGATGGTGGCGCGGTACCTGGCAGCCTACGCAGGCAAGGTCAAGGCCAGCACGCTCAACCGTCGTCTGGCTGCGATTTCGAACGCGCACACGACACTGGGCAAGCCTTCGCCCACGCGGTCGGAGCTGGTGCAAACCACCATGCGCGGGATTCGGCGGGTCCATGGCACGGCGCAGAAGCAGGCCAAGCCCATCAGTATTGAGATGCTGCGCGTACTTGCCAAGCCGCAGAAGCACCTGGACCCGGTGCGAGACCTACGGGACAGGACCTTGCTGGTGGTGGGCTTTGCAGGAGGTTTTCGAAGATCGGAGCTGGCTAAGCTGAGGCTTGAAAGTCTGGCATTCGGTGCTCAAGGTGTGACGGTGACACTGGCGCGCTCGAAAACCGATCAGCAGGGTAAGGGCAGGGTGGTGGCGCTGCCGCCTGGGCCAGGGTGGATGTGCCCGGTCAAGTTGCTGAAGGCTTGGATTCAATTACTGCGCGGGGCGGCTGCGGAAGTGGAGTCGTCGCTGCCCTTGTTTCGCGGAGTGAATCGGCACGGACAGCTAGGAGGTGGGTTGTGTGGAGCTGCGGTCGGAGGAGTGGTACGGCGGCGCATGCATGACTGTGGCCTTGACCCGAGTGGCTTCTCGGCACACAGCCTCCGTTCGGGATTAGTCACCGCTGCCGCCAAAGCTGGTGTTCCGACTTGGGCCATTCAGCGGCAGACGGGGCACCGCTCGGAGAGCACGGTGCATCGATACATCAGGGGGCTTTCGCCGTTCGAGCGGAATGCCTTCGATACATTGACTAGGGCGTAGCGCAGGCACGTTTCAAGGACCAACAACGACTGCTCCAGACTGACTGCTGTCGCTCGGCTCTGTCCGGCGAATGTCGGCGGACGCCAGAACCTGACTTTGGCCAGTTCCTCGAGCGGCTGTGCGCTGTCCTCAGAACTCGACGTTCAGCGGCGGCGGGACGCGTAGGGGGTCAGCGACTCAGCGACGAAGTCCGGCCAGCGACTGCTCCTCCTCGGCTCCTCGGGTAACTGCCAACCCTGAAGACGCATTAGCCGTACCAATCTTGCCGCCCCGAGGCTGTCCCTCGGCCACTCCCGTAGGTACCTGTAGGAGGCTCAACTGCGGGTTCGTCGCTAGTCAGGTCGACTGATTCACGACAGTCGACGCCACGGATTTCCGATGTCTTGATTCTGGACTCTCGAAGAGCCCGCATCGGCATCAGCGTGCTAGCAACCTCGCGATGGAGCCGTTGACCGCTACAAACGCGCCGATGACGCCATCGAAGACGAAGTCGAGCGCTTTCCCATAGCCTTGGTTCACCGTTGCGGTGTCGAAGCCCAATGCCTGTAGGGTCGCCAGCGCTCGACCGAACGACTCATGCGCGTCGGCAATCCGCAGATCGTTCGTCAAAAACAGCGGCGCCAGGCGGTCGTTCTTCTCCGCCCAGGTTTCGGGCTCGGCGTCGCGGACGAACGCGTCGACAGACTCCTGCTGAGTATCCAAGTGCTCCACGATGTTGAGTAGCCCCTGAAGCAGCTTGAGGCTACCCAGCCCCTTCACCTTCTCGGCCGGGCACCCGGCCTTGCGCAACAACTGACGCAAAAAGCCATCCGGCACGCGTTGCCATACCTCATGCAGGCTCTTGCATCGCGCAAGGAAGGCTTGCTGCGTCATGCTCAATGGCGCCACCCGCGCCAGCCGGCACAGTTGCGGATAGGTGGTCCACCAATTGGCTTCGATCTCCGCGCGCGAGAACCCGACCAGTTCGGCTGCCTCTCTGGGGATTCCAACGGCCTCGCCGAGGTTGGAGAGGCGGTCTCCGAGATCGAGGATCTGGTCCAACAGGCGCTTCGTCTTGGCAACGACGTGCTCCTCTGCGAGGTCGGTACTGGCAACGCGCCCCTCGTCGACGACGCAGCGATGGGCATGGACGATCTCTCGGTCTGGCTTGGGCTTGTACAGCTCCCGAATCGGAACACGGATGAGGTTGCGACCGACGCGTACGCAGTCTGAGAACGCCCACTGGCCTCGGTAGGCCGGATTGGTGTCGCCGTAGCGGTTGGACATGCTCTCGTAGAAGGAGCTCTGCTCATACCGCTCAAGGAACCGGTCATCGAGATAGATGCGGCCACCGTGGAGTTGCGCGTTCGCACGTGCGTGCGTCATCGGGCCGTCAAGGCCTGGCCACTCGAGGCCTTCGGCTGTCTGTTCCGGGCACAGCTCGCAAGATACCGCGGCGACGGTGGCCCAGACCTGCAGGAGCAGGCCGCGTTCGTCCTTTCGGATGTCACCATCGCACCAGTTGCCTTCGGCCTTCAGGTCGATGTATTCCTTGCCCGCCATCAGCGCCACGAGTTCAGGGGTGTCCGGCAGTACCGCTGAATAGTAGAACGAACGGACACCGACTGCGCCCCGCATCCACAGGTACTTGCGGAGGTACTCGTTGGACATCCGCCAGATCACGTTGCGCGATACCTCCCAGTGGTAGTTTGCCGATACCTCGCCTTCCGCCACACCAAACTCTGGAAGACCAAGGTGGTCATAGACCAAGCGCTGCTCATTGTTTCCGATGCATGAGGCGGTGAGCCCGAGGGCCATCCAGACCTTCTCGGCCAAGCTGTAGGTATAAAAGGAGCCGTCACCCCAGGAGGCGACGATGTAGTCGTGGCCGGACACAGAAGGTGCGAACTCGGCATAGCTGCCTTTCTCGCGCAGCACGGGCACCGAGTACGAGACGACGCCATTGCTGCCGGCCTCGAGCACCTCAAGAGTGTCGACAGCCGCCTCCGGCACTGCAGCCATGACAAGGTGCACCACCTCTTCGCGCATCCCGTTCACGTCCTTCGCCTCCGACAGGCCGCTGATCTCGACACGCTCCTGTGGGTCCAGGCTAATCGGGGAGAGCAAGCGACGCAGCTTCTCCGGCAGGAGCTGTTGAGGTACAGGGAATGTGGCTAGGTAGTCGATCGGCATGACCGAGTGTATGCAGGCGTTTGTGGCCGGCTGAGTGGCACTTCGCGCCGGACGTTCAACCCGCGCAAGGCGACGGGCCGCGGCCCGTCGCGCTCGGTCAGGCTGATCTCGTTCGCAACGTTCCAAGCCACCGTCTCACTGGACCGGGAGCGATCGTTGTGACCACCCCCTATTCGGGCGGAGGGGACGCTGGGGCCGCGCTCACGGCAGGGCCGTCGCGCAGCTGATCCAGGACCGCTTGGAGCCGCGCCAACAGGTCATCGTAGGTCACGATGTCGACAACGCCCTTGGAGTCGCGACGTAGTACTTCGAACTCGCGCCGCTGTACGTCGGACAGTGTGTTGCTGCGCCCCATGATCACGATGCCCGAGGGGTTGATGATCCGGATCCTAAAACCCACAGGCAGCTGGGGACCGAGCAACTGGGTCAGATAGTTTTCGCCAGTCGGTCCCCATCGGTTCAGGTGCCTTAGATAGTGCGTAACCTGACCCATGCAACCGATCAGATCGCGCATCGGCAGGTGGTGGTCGCGGTAGCGAGCCGGCAGCATGATGGGTTTGCCCATCGGCTTCTTGATCTCGATGACGTCTACATTGCCAGACGCATCGACCAGCAGGATGTCGATGCGCCGCCAGGTCGATGCGTCGGCATCCAGGAGCCTGACCTCGGTGAAGGCTTTGATGTACCTGGGATTCAACAGCAGGATGATCTCCACGATTTCCAGTTGCCACTGCGCCTCAGAAGTCCCCGTCTCATTGGCCAGCATCGCTTGAAGCCGCTGCAGGGCAAAGGCGTACTTCGCGACATCGAATTGGCGAAAGGGCGCTTCGAGGTTGGGCGCGATCGCCGTTGTCCGCCTGTCGACATAGGCGTCGAGCAGCGCTTCGGCATCGATGGCCGGCTCGGTGTACTGGCGAACCACGGTTCCGACGCGAGCCTGCACATAGCGTCGCAGTTCGTGCGGCGTCGGGAACTGTTTGAGCAACCGTTCGTACTCCGGGATCGGAATGGCTTCCGGATCCGGGCCGCCGATGACGATGCGCTCGGCACCGAGGCTATCGATGACGCCCAGGATGGAAACCTTGCGTTCGGCACTGAACCACTTCCAATCGGGCTGCGCATCCCGGTGCAGCAGGACCGGTGTCTCGAATCCAAGGACTTCCGGCTTGAACCGGAAGTACTCACCGTCTGCGATGGCGATGGCAAACACCAAGCGATCGTCGTCGACCCACGAGATCTCGTCATCGCCGGCCGCGCTGGCCGCCTCTTCTGCAGTGTCTTCGACGAGGTCCTGCGGCGTGAGGTGGAACGTGCCCTTTACCAGGAGTCCATCGCCGCGCTCGAACCTCTCCCGAACCCAACTGGTGTCATCGCGTGGTCGGTAGACGAGACGGAACTCGTTGTCTGAGATCTCGAACTCAACAGCAGGTTTAGGCATAGTCCATTTTCGGCGGCGGGTCTCCATCGTAGCCAGCCGCGTCGATGTCTCCGCAGGCATCGGGAAGGATGTTCGATCGGCTGCGGATCCGCTGGATGTCCTGTTGTCGGTCTGCTCGATGAGTCAGGAGTCGTCGCAACCTGAGGTCTGCCGTCAGCCGGATGAAGCTGCGAGCAGTTGACTGGTAGGCCAACCACTTGCTCTCGGCAACGACGGCTCTTGGCCGAGGCGGTCGCTCCGGCTCGTTTTGTGAAGTTGACTCATCATGAACACCGATGTTGCAGTCGACCTCCTGCGTAGGGTGCTCAACGGCGACGAGTACCACATCGACACCGGAACCGTTGACTTTGATGAGATCGCGGCTGCTGCGACGAAGGCATGATCTCCCTGCTCTACTGAAAAGAGACCGACTCCCCTTGCATGGGGTGTCGGCGCCGTCGCCGCGGTACTTCTCTTCCTTGTTGGGAAGTGCCCACCGCTGCATGCAACGTTCAGGCAGGATCAAGCATAGGAGGAGCACCGAACTGCGCACGCAACTCAACTTCCATAGCCATGCGTTCAGATTTGATGTCTACGTTTTCAGGCACCACGATGTTCAGATCCTGCATCTGCTTCAGGATCCTCCAGGCTTCGTAGTCGTGAAAAGGGTTGAGCCCCATGACATTGCCCAGGTCCTGGTTGGAATGCCCAGCCGTTGCAGCGATCTTGGCGAAGTCGGCGATGGCCAAGCTGATGTCCCAGCCACGAATGAAAAGTAGCAACGCGGAGAACGCCAACACGCTCACGGTGCCGGAGCCGCCCTTGGCCGCCTTCAGCGGAGCATAGTTGTGCCCGATGAAATCGGCCAACGAACAGGTCTTGCGGTACTCATCAACCAGCACGGTCGGATCGAAAACGGCCTGGCCCTGGAAACGTTGTGCCAGCGACTCAGCGCGCTTGCCCGCATCGCCAAACATCGGGACGCGCTGATTCTGGATGGTCTGCATGTTCGCTCGGTGCTGTGTGTAGCGCTCCATTACTCGGCGAGCAGCCTCGGCGTGCCAGTCAAACTCCGGCATTGCAGCGATTTCTGGCGTTAGGGTCACCCCAGCCGGCAGCGCGCCAGTGGATCGAAAGACGGCCAACTGCAAGTCTGATAGCCATTTGTGAAGTCGCGGATCGAGCGTGACGACGACGAGCGACTCGACCTTTCTGTTGAAGAACCACTCGCGCATGTCGCGGATCGAGACCTGGCTGAAGACGCCTTGTTCAATGCCGGTGCACACCAGTTCCCTCACCGCCCGCGTGAGATTCGACCTCGACTCCGAAAACGAAACCATGTTTGCGGGAACGGCATTTGCCGTCTCCGGGCTTCCGAACTCGCAGTGGGGCTTGTGACCCGGTGTCGTGAATCTGAAGAAAGACTGGCGGCTGGCCCTGCCCGTTTTGGCCGCGGGTCTGACGACCTCAGCCCCTGTCACAAAGCAACCGGGGCACTGCAGATCGCGCCGCAGGTAGTCGCGCCAAGCCTCAGGGATGGCATCCACTGAGGTGTACGGCTGGCCGAACTGGGCCGAAAGCCGTTTGAGAATCTGGTCGACGTCGTGCTCGCCTGGTTGCGATGTCGAATACGCTGTCAGAGGCATGTCGTCTCCCTTTCGCCTGAATCTTAGCTCTACTCAAATGGACAGGAGGAACGCCGCAAGTCGTTGTCACGACTAGTGAATCTGCCTGGGGCTCGCGGTGGTAGTTTCCCAGCTCTACTGAAAATTTGTAACGGGGGTGCGTGGGTTTTCGCTGCTGCGCGCAAACCCTGCCACGGTTACAGTAGGTCATGCCCAAGACTCGGTACTCATTCACGCTGCGGATCCCAAATCGCAAGCAGAGTGCTGTCCCGATGAAGCGGATTGGCGAGTACATCGCCGAATTCGCCCAACTCCTTGGCGACGAGAACAAGCCCCGATTCAAAGGCATCAGGAACGCCAGCGTTGGCTACGCAGCCGAGGTTGCGCATGAACGTGAGCACTACTGCCACGCGAGGATTGTGGAAGCGAAGTCGAAGCCAAACAGTCGGCCGGGCAGACACCTGATGAAACTCGAAGAGATGATGGGCGAGGATGCCATCCCCGAGGCCGAGATCCTTGATGCGAACGACAACGTCATCCACGTGATCTTCTGTATCAGGCCGGATGCTGACGAGGACACCGAGCGCCTCTTCCAGGAAAGCAAGGTCGACGGCGTGGTGACAGGCTTAATCGGTGTCGATGACACGATGCACCTCCACCTTCGTGACGGCTTCGAACGGGATCTGAAGCTGATCGTCAAAGACGACCAGCTCGCCCGCGACCTCCTCAAGCTTTTCAAGATTGGGACCGTGCGCCTGGTTGCCCGCGGCACATGGATTCGCACAGAGAACGGCTGGTCTCCCGAGGTCAACAAATGCGTCGTGCAGAGCTTCGAGCCGCTCGAAAGCACCCCTTTCAGCACCATTCTTGAGCGCGTAGCACAGATCCCAGGCAACGGGTGGAACGACGTCCAGGACCCGATGGGCACCTGGGACAACATTCGAGGCATCCACTGATGAGTTCTCTGCCTCGCTGCATCGTCGTTGACTCCAACTTCATCATTTCGTACATCACGACGAAGGACACGACCTCTGATGATCGGGCCCGCATCGATCACTTCATTTCTGAAGTCGACAAACTGAAGGTCAAGATCATCTTCCCGATGATCTCGATCAGCGAGTTCTTAGTGAAGGCCGACCGCGCCAGCGTGGCATTCCTTGACGAGCTTCAGCGGAAGTCGACGGTCTTTGTGGCCGATTTCGATCGGGGAGCAGCGCATGAGCTGGCAAAGATGGAACGCGACGCCTTGGCAGGCCCTGGTGGCAAGCGGGCCGGCTCCGAGGAGCCGTACCAAAAGATCAAGGTTGACCGTCAAATCGTTGCGATCGGCCTGGCGCACGGCGCCAAGATGATCGTGTCGCGCGACGAAGGCGTGCGCACTCAGGCGATAAGGCTGGGGCTCGCGGCCAAGCGGATCCAGGACCTAGAGTTGCCCGAGAGCGAGAAGCAACTGAATCTGATCGCCCAAGCGCCAAAGGGCCGTCGCCTCAATTTCCGTCGGACATCACTCGCCGTGGTTCCTCCCTCGCCAGCTGCAGCCCCAGTCCCGAAGACGGAATAAGCAGACGCATGCTCGCCAGTGCCGCCGCCGAAAAACGGCGCCGAGAGAAAGCGGTCGACTTCGCCCGCAGCAACATCGGACTCGAGGGTTTCACGATCACGGAAAAACTCGAAGCCTTCGCGCAACTCTACGTCGACGGAGAAATCGATCTGGACGAGTTCGTTGGCGCCAAGCTCAGCAATGAGTGCGCCGCTCCAACGGATCGCGAAACGCCCTGAGCATCGCCTGCGTGCCAAAGAGCTTGTCATGCTCACGCTGAATCACCACATCCGGCAGAAACACCAACCGCTGCTCTTCCAGCGGTTTTTCCGTCGGCGGCGAGATCCACGCATTCGGACTTCTTTCGGCATCGGCCAACTCCGCCATCGAAACCCGCCCGCGGCTGCGTCCAGCTGCGGCCCGCTTTCACGAATTCGGCGTGGCGTCGTGCCACCGCAGATTCGAAGTCGTTCATCGATGTCCTCGAGAGATACGATCCGCGCTCCAAATCTTAGAGTCGCGAGGAGTACAACATGCCGGCCCCCCACAACCACAATGACATCATTCACATTGATGTTTGCGTTGAACGCCTGGCTTCCTGTCATGTGACCTTGCAGGACGTGAAGATCAACCTCAAGCACCCTTTGTCTGAGCCGGCCTTCAGGTATGCAGTCGTCGAGTACATGACGCTTTTCAACCCGTCCAAGGATGGTCAGGGGCTCCCGCGAAGGATCCCTATCGCTTGGATTCCAGCCAACTATTTGTCGCTGCACAAGCGGTTAAAGAAGACGCGAAACCAGTTGCTGGCGCACTCAGACATGTCTGTGCTCGACGGCTCCCTGAACCTCGAGGAGGCGCGTGGCCTCCCTGTCACCACCACGACGTTGACGCATGTCGACGATCTGGCCGCGCTGAAGAACGTCGACGAGTTCCTCGACCTCCTTCAAGCGGTGCGCGACAAACTATTTGAGGAACGTAGGAAGCAGGTGGCGGCCTTGTCGAACACCCAGCCGTAACGGCCCAACTGGCGAGCTTTCATTTCGGCTGCGTAAACACTAGGGCAGGTCTGAGCAGGTCACCAATTGGCGGGCGATGAAGGCCAATTGGTGACCTGCTCAGACCTTTCCTAAAACCCGGCAGGCGACCCTCGAACTCGGGTGTCGGGTTTCGCCCTCAATGCAGACATTGGTGGCTCCGAGGCGACGACGGCAATCGCTGCGTAGCCGCCCTTCAGGTGTGCCCGCTCCAGACTGAACTGCATCACTCAGCGCCGATGGTGAAAAGGCCGCTGTCGCGGAAACCGGTCAGCTGACAGTCGTTGCTACAGGCGCACGCTTTACTTCCCAAAGGCGACGCTCGAGGATGAACGGTGCTGAATCGTCGGCAGACGACCGCTTCGGCGCGTTGACCGGCTCTCGCCTCGACAGCGCCCCCGCGGCCTCGCTCGTCTCTTGCTGCCTCTACGTCCCTTCCTCCTCTCTGCTTCCTCCTCTCGACGCTGCATTGCCCTATGCTTGTGGATCGCCTGCAAAGGCCAGGACGTTGGCGGTCGCGGGTTATCTGATGGCGCGCACAACTCTCGACTGGCGCTGTGGGCGGATCCAGGAATGCGTCTGCTAATCTGTCCCTAACAAATCGAATGACAAAGGAGGGGACGATGGACGGTCGTTACGACGTTGGTGATTTACTCTCCAAGATTCCGCTGGAAGACGCTATGCAACGCTTGGGCATGGCGACCGAGCGGCGCGGCGCCACCACCCAAGCTCTGTGTCCGTTTCACCAAGACACCAGACCGTCGTTGAATCTGTACCCGGCCGACGGTGCAGCCGCTGCGCACTACCATTGCTTTGCATGCGGAGCCCATGGCAGCGCCATTGATTTGGTCAAGAAAGTCCTGGGCTTGGAATTCTTGCCGGCGGTGCAATGGCTAGCTCTGCAGTTCGGCATCAAGGCGCCGAGTCGGCAGTCCAGGCAGCGGGCCGCCAATGCCGCCGCCAGCGAAACAGCACTGAAGTTTGCCCTGCGCATCTACGATGAGCAGCACGATGACCTGCGATTCACGGCCTGGTGCGCCGAGCGTGACTTCGACCGAAAATTCCTATATGGGCAAGGTCTGCGCTGCATTACGAGTGGTGTTTTGGTGGGGACTTTGCAGTCCAAGAGCATCGGTGAGCGTGCTGAACTGACCGATGGTCTGCAGACTCTGGGCTTGATCAAGCGTTTGCATCCGGTATCTGCGCCAGTGCAGGGCAAGCTGAATCTGCATGACCAGTTCCAAGACAGCTTTCATGACGGCCGCGTGGTCATTCCCATTCGCGGTGGCACGGCCAAGCAGCCTGAGTTGCTTGGCTTTGCAGGCCGCGCCTTGCAGGGCGTGCCGCCCGAGGGTGTGGCCAAGTACTTGCTCACCTCCGGCTTTGAAAAGGCCAAGGTTCTGTTCAATGAACCCGCAGCTTTCAATGCGGTCAAGCTGGCCCTAAAAGCCCACCTGCCGGCTAAGCTGTACTTGGTGGAGGGCTTTCTGGATGCCTTGCGCCTGCAATTCCTTGGCCTGCCTGCCGTAGCGCTGATGGGCACCAGCTTGGGCAAAGAGCCTATGGAGCGGCTGAAGAAGCTGGCAGAAGAGTCGGATTCCAGTGCTGAGCTGGCGTACATCCTGTTTCTTGACAATGATCCGGCCGGGTTTGGGGGCACGGATCGGCTGGTGCGCCGCTTGCTAGATCTGCGCGGCGTCAACTTGCGCTGGGTGGGCATGCCCTGGCGCAGCACGCCAGCCTTGGGAAAAGACCCTGATACGTGCTTGCGTGGTCTTCGCACGGCAGAGCAAGCCACCGCCTGGCTGCAGCCCTTCGACTTGCCAGCTGAGGCCGTGTTGTTGGCACAGGCTCTGGGCGGCCAAGATGTTTCAGATCTGCGGCCCGAGCGATTTGACCACTTGGTGCCGACCGTACGTGAGCGAGCCTTGTTCCGGGTCGGCATGGCGCTCAGGCGCCTCTACGGGGCCCGCCCAGCCGAGGTTGCAGCGACACGTTTGAAGGCCTGCGATTGGGGTTGGGCCCAGCAACTGCAAGCCGAGTTGGCAGTGACCAAAATCAGCCACAGTGCGTTGCCAGCACGTGGCCTGTACCTCGAAGCAAAGCTTCCGCGTGTGGCGCTGGCCCGCAGTCTGGCCTACCACGGCGCGCGCCGGGGCGAGTTGCCCTGCGATGAAGAGGCTTGGCAGACCCTGGGCGGAAATGCCCGCCTGTTTGACCAGATTGCCTTGGATCGTCTGAAGGCCATGATGGGCGGTGCCCGCTCTTGGAAACAGGCTGCACCCTTTGACGCGGTGCACCTTCCACGCAAGCTCACGGCCGATCCGAAGGTACTGGACGACCCGCGCCGCAAGGTGATGCCGCACCCTGCCGACCTGCATGTGCAGCAGATGGTGCTCAATGAACTGCTCAGCCAGCGTCATGACCGGCCAAGCTCTGCAGGCCAGGCCTTTTCAGACTGCATCCCCGCCGTGCGCTGGTATGCCTCGCGCCGAGAAGTGCTGGTGACGAGCTTGAGTGCACCGCTCAATGAACTTGACGATGAATTGGATCTGCCCAAGACCCTGAGCTTTGGCTACCAGATCGACATGGACGTTTTGGAGGGCGACCAGACTCCGTCTGACCAAGGCATGTTCCGCCCATTTGGGCAGTGCTGGCGTGAGTTCATGGCCAGCCTTGCCAAGCAGTGCCATGCCATCGGTCCCCGCGTACATGTACTGCGGCTGGATGCCAAGCGCTATTACGACTCGATCCAGCGTTTTGTCGTGCGCGATGCGCTGTTGACACCGCTGAACCAAGCCTTGGCCGCGCATGGCGTGCCCGAGGGTTTGGGGCGCATCTTCGGCTTGCCAGAAACCAGCGTAACCGCTTGGGACGCCGCATTAGAGGCCAGACTGGAGAGCTTGCTGGTCGGGCTGATCTTTCACCACGAATACCGTGATCCCGACGCCGAGGGTAAACCTCAGCGCAGCAGCGAGTTCGTTGGCATTCCACAAGGGCCGGTACTGTCGGCTTACATTGGCACTATTGCGCTGTTTCCAGTGGACGAGGCGGCGCGCGACTTTATCCACCGCACAGCCGAGAAAGGTCCTGACAACGCTTGGCGCCCGCGCGCGGGCTATGCGCGCTATGTAGACGACATCGTGCTGTTTGCCGACAGCGAAGATTTGCTCAAGCAACTGCGTGAACTGCTGCAAGCCAAGGCCGCCGAGCGTTCTATCGACCTGATTCACAAAGGCGAGCGTGTGCGCGCCGGCTCGCCCCAACAGGTGGTGCGCCAGCTCAACGACGGGCGTGGCCTGGCACCATCTGTGCCTGCCTGGGAGCCCCCCCTTGTGGGGGATGGCGAGACTGACTACAGCCTGGGCGGCGAACTGCCTGAAGTGGATCGCCAGTGCGCCTTGCAGATGCTGCGGCGTGTGGCGCTGATGCATGAGCCCCGCGAGATTGCTGCACAGGTCAAGGCTGTCTTGGGTGCGCCCGATCTGCGCGCGGGTGACCTGGGCCTCTGTGCACGCTGGCTGTGGTGGCAGGTGGCCGCCACAGTCGGCAGCGTGGCGACGCCAGAGAGCTTGTGGGAGCGCTTCTGGGAGTTGTGGAACGAGGTCTGCGGTGAGCATCCCTGGGCCAGCGCGTTTGCGCAGCGTGGCTACCACTGGTTGTTTGCCGTGGAAGGTCTGGACAAGTTGCTCGATAACCATCCCTGGCAGGAGATCGGCAAGTTTCTGACCGAGCGAGAGGGGGATCGCAAGCTGCGCCTGGGCCTAGCCCATCAGGTCTGCGAGCCGGCATTCATAGCCCAGGTAAAGCCAGCGACTAACAACGATCACGTGCTGCGACGTGCACGGATGGTGGTGCGCAAGGCCCATCGCCTGTTGGGCAACTCAGACGCCACGTTGGCGCTGCCACCGCAGCAAGACGGCCCGCTGACAGCCATCGAGTGGCTGTGCCTGGCCGGCCCCATTCTGGCGCAGCAAGACACCGACCATCATCCCTTGAACGCACTGCGGGAACGACGACCCAAGAGATCGAGCAATGATGGCTTGTTGCTCGCGCATGAGGTCATTGATCAACTGGCACAGCCCAACGATGAGGGCAGTGCCCTATTGCCGAACGATAACGCTCCGGACCTCGGTCTGGCGATTGACTTCGTCATCAACAGTTCGCCATCGAAGAGCCGACTTGCCACCCTGGCGAGCTGGTTCCCAGGTCTGCTTTCAGAGCCCGGCCTTAACAAGCAACTGATCCCTCACCTGCCGACTGTCAGCGAGACCGCCTCATCGCTGTTTGCAATCGATGCTGACACTAGCGCCGATGGGCGCTTTCTCTATCGATACTCGTTGCGAGCATCAGATTCCCCGCCATCAGCACCTGGGATCCAGCAACGATTTGTCCAGGTGGCTATGCATGCCGAGCCGCCTTACCCAGCCGACGAAACGACCGTGCGCTTTGTCGAAGTGGAATCGGTAGCACAAAGGCTTGTTGTGGCGAAGAGCGCCGAGCCGAGACCGTGGATTGAACTGGCCCTCCCTGCAATCGGCACGCAAGATGCCCAAGTGCCCATCACACACCGGGCGGTGCGCTTCTACCATGCGCTATTAACCATGCACCAGAAGACTGTAGATGGCGGGCGCAGACTGGCCTACGTGCCCTTCCGGCCCCAGTTGTTCCAGCAAGTCCGAGGCGACGAGACGACGCTCTACCTGCTGGCTGAGCGCGTTGAGAGCGACCAGTTGGGCGTTAACGCCTGGTACCACGACCTGGACGGCCGCGTGCAATCGGTGACGGTACCCTTCGCGGGGGCGGAGCTGTGGCGGGTGGGTTGGGCAGTGGCGGATGTGCTGGGTGTGGCCGCTGACATGGGCGGCGAGACCGGTGAGCGCGACGAGCAGCTTGATGAGCGCAAGACACCGGGCGACGAAGCAGGCAGCACAGAAGCCATCGAAGCCCAAGCCAAGCAGGAAATCGAGGCGTATGTGCTGCGCCAGCAATTGCGCAAACTGCAGGGCAGCTATCTGTCATCGTCCAAGATTGATTCAATGGGTAAGACTGAGGCCGACCTGCCGCGCACGGTGAAGCGGGCGCTGGCCTCGCTGCAAAAATTCCCGGCGTACCAGGGCTTGGAAGCCCAAGTGCGACATTTGCTTGAGGTGGAGGCCGAAAGCCGCGCCATGGTCCTGCGCCTTGAACATGGCAGCGGAGATGACATGCGGCATGTGTTGCACCGAGTGTTTCCCGAGGCTTTGAACAGGTTGCCGCTGTGGGTGCTGCAGGGCCTGCCACTGCAACCACGCACTGGCCAGGCCGCGCCGGTTCGCCCAGAGTTAGGCCTGATGCTTGCGCTGTACCAAGTGCTGTACCCCGCCACGCATGTCGCCCACGATGGCAATGATGCGTCCTTGCGCGTGGCACTGGCGCTGACCGCCGTCGGCATTGGGTTGCGGGGCAGTGTGGCCGCGCTTTGGGGCTATGCACAGGCGTCGGGCGCCGCCCGCATGCCCGAACGCCTGAATCTGCCACCGCGTTGGGACATGGCCGACATGGAGCGCCTGGACCCGCAGGGAGACTACAGCGCAATACGAAAGCGGCTGCTGGATGGCGATTGGCCCGCGCTCTGCAAGGCCAGCCCTTGGCAGTGGATGCTGGCCCTGATCGGCTTGCTGGATGTCGGCTTGCCGCAGGCATTTGAGCTCCAGGACCTGATGTCCGTGTACCAAGCCCTGGCACAGTGGCAGACCGCGCCAGCCGATGGGATCCGTGAAGAGGAACGTGCTGAGGAACGGGAGGCGATTTGGCCCTTTGATGCCTTACCCACTTTCCCGCTGCAGCACTGGGACGAGGTAATGGCCGCTTTGCCCAAGGCGCTGTGCGCACTTGACGCCTTGCGCGGCATGCGCGTGGTTAACGTGGAAGGCCAAAAGTTTGGCCGCCATCCGCACACTGACGACTTCACCGACGCCAGCGGCGCAAGCTGGCAAATGAGCACGCCTCAATTTACTAGCTTGTTTGCCAATACCTTGTCGCAGCGATCCGTTGGCCGCCGCAAGCTGACGCTGTGGTCAGAGACACGCAGCAGCAGCGTTGACGATGAGTTGCTGGCGGTGCACACGTTGGATCACAAGCTTGGCCGGTGGTTCAGCGTTGAGGATTTTGCGCCCGGAGTGCCGCAGGCCGCGCGGCGACCACATCACGGCGTGCCCGGCGACGCCTCTGTTCAGCGGGCCATGACGGCCGAGGCAGACGAAGCACTGCCCGCGATCCCCTCGCCTGGCAAAGTGGGTGAATCGGCGCAGCGCGACCAAGCTGTTGAGCGTTCCGAGCCATCCGCACCAGCGGCCGCTACTACTTCTGGTGCGGAGCGGGTTGATCGTTTGGAAGAGTGGCAAAGAGACTCGTGGAGCAAGCGCTTCGGAACTGGCAGAAGCATTGAAGACGAGGATCTGACCGCCCATGGGCATCTGCGTGTCGCGCTGTTCCAGTGGCGGGTGGATGACAGCTACAGCCACCCCATCGCGGAGGTCGGACTTCGTGGCGTTCCCTTTGCCCCAGCGGCGCAGAAGGAGTTGCAGGCGCATCTTGACGGCGATTTCAAGGCCGTGGACAGGGCCGCTAAGCGCGGTGCGGAGTTCCATTGGAAGGACGACCGAGAGGTCCTCTCCTGGCCCGAGCATCGACGCCGTGTCCTGCTGGGTCAGGCCTTGCGCGCCTGCCGCGAACTGAAGGTGCAGCTCCTAGTGCTGCCGGAGGTGTCGGTTCGGCCAGACACGGTGAAATGGTTGAAGGATGAGTTGCTTCACCACCCAGGCTTGGCCGTGTTGGCTGGCACCTTCCGTCAGTTCGAGGCAGCGAGCAATCACACGGAGCACCTGAAAGAAAAACTGACCCTTCTGTGGCAGCCAGCCAAGGCCGAAGCCGACGCCTTTGGCTTGCAAGGCGATGACCGGGTCATGCAGTTTCAGCGCGACAAAAAATACCGCGCCGTGGCGGCGCACGAGTTGTTTTGCCCAAGCAGCAAAGTACTGGCACCCCTGTATCAAGAGGATGAGGTGCTGGAGCAATTGCGTGGTACACCGGGTCGCACATGGACGATGGACCAGCTAAAGGCGCTAATGCAGGCTCTCATCCACGGCCCGCAAAAGCTGCGTTACTGCATGGAGCTGATCTGCTCCGAGCTGTTCCTGCTTACCAGCCCGGCCAACCGCCGCCCCCTGCTGCAAGACCTGGCCAAGGTGTTACGGCAGTTCGGCGTAAATGCAACCGATGCTGCGGAACTCGTCAATCGTGACCTCCAGGCGTTGGGCGAGTTATTGACCGTCACCCAGGCCAACCGGGAGCGGCGATCGGTGCTGTTGGTGCCGGCGTGCACAAGCCGAAGCAACGACTATTGGCATGCCGGCCAAGCCAGCGTGCTGGCCTCGGGAACGGCCTCGGTGTTCTGCAATGCCGTCATCAAGGGGCTGAGTGTGGGCGGCAGTTGCTTCATTGGCTGCGACTCGGTGCAGACGCCGAAGGAACACCCGGGGATCGTGCGCCTGCCCACGCCCTACCACGGCTGGCACCACGGCATCCTCCAGCCGTCGTGCCAGGGGGCGCTGTCTGAGGCGGACCAGGCCCTGGTTGTGGTGGATTTGGACCCGGTTCACTTGGTGAGTGGCAAGCCGCGCCCGCAGTTGTTGCCCGAGACTGTGTCCATGGTGGCCTATTTGCCCATCGTGGAAGTTTTGCGCAAAGAAGACAACGCGCGGGCGCTCGTGGCCGCCTTGCGAAATCAACTTAAGGGCGAAGAAGGTTGCCAAACCCTGGAGCGCCTGCTGACCGCAAAAGCGTTTCCGGCGCCCTGCGAGGCACTGCACAACCGCGAGCTCTTTGACAAGGCTCTGGCCGAATTGCTCAGTGCCAAGAGGGGTGGTAGTTTGAGGGCTGAGTCAGGTGGCCCAGCGCTGGACGCGTTTGCTGGCTTCTTTAGTGACCCGGCGTCCGTTCGCCAGCGCATCATGGCCTGCTTGCAAGATCATCACCAGCAACCCGCGCCACTGACCAAGGCCGATGGCCTGGACTTGATGCCAGCGTGGTTGGACTTCTTGGTGGCTGATCTGACATGGAAGCAGCCTGACGATGAGCGACTTGATGACGAACAGGCTCGTCACAACCAGCCGGCGATCCGGGTGCCGCCTTGGCAGCATGTGCTGGGTCACCTCGATGGAAGCGAGGGCGGTACTAGGGGCGGTGATTCAACCACTGCATGAATTAGCGCCTCCCCTGCACTGCAGGCACCGAACAGCAGCGGGGTGAGTAGGCCGACGTTTCATCAGTCCCAAGGCTGTACAGGTCGTCTCCAGGGTCGACCGCTGCACTAGCCGCCGCGCGACGGCTCCAGATCAGGCTGCGTCCTGAGCAGCAGACTGCCAAGCGGGCCCATGTCCGATGCACCTCCGATAGCCGACCAAACCAATACTCAACACGGTACCTCAGCATCATTCTGATCTTGTACACGCCTGCCTCGGCCAAGCGGCCATTGAAGAGTGACAGCGGTCGGCATCGAGGCGTTTCCCTGAGCAATTTCTTTCTTCCCCTTGCCTCTACCAGCGCCGAACCGCTGTCGAAGGCCAGTGTGCGCGGCGCAAGTGAAGCCAAAGTGAAGTCTGTGCAGGAGTCCCGTGAAACGATACCTGTCGTCCTGCAAAAAGCCACCCTCGGCTGGACAAAGCATGCGCCCGCATGCAGTAAGGCGTGCTTGGCGCCATGCCCTCCTTCCGATCAATGGTCGTAGGGTGCTCTGGCACCGTTGTTGCCGCAAGCTGTGCAAGCACTCATCGGCAGCGTGGGGCGGTCCCGTTTGTGCGCCAAAAGCTAACCCTCTTAAATGCCCCGTTAGCAGGAGCTGAGTACCGGGGATGAGGGATGCACCTAGCTTTCAACGGCTGGATGGCGACTGGACATTCCTGTACTTCGTGTCCAAGGCTGCGGAAGGCGGTGGCTTTGTCGGCGCAGTGGAGATGCGCCAGATGCATGCCGTCTACTGCAGACTTGTTTCCCAATCATCAATGAGTAGCGACGAAGCCATCATCGACCGTTTGGAGGGGCACTGTCGTGAGTGGTTGGGCAGACCGGCTGTCTCGGCCCCGTGCGGAGGACGCGCGCCGGTTGTAGGTTTGCGCGCACTTTAACTGTGCTGGACCTGTTTAACCCCAGTACCGTCCTCGGCGAACTTGTTCTGAATGTTGCTATCGACGTCCATTGCGAGCCTTACAAGGGCGACTCCGAGCAGTTCCTTGACAACTTGGGCGGCCGCATCGACGCAGGCCTCTTGTCTGGCGTGGCGCTTGCACTCATCCAAGGTGGGCGGCGGTTCTACATTAGCCATGCTGACCGCAAAGCGCGCTGGGACAGCTTCTCAACGTCCCCACGCTGGGTGAGCTGCTCGGCATTCGAGCTTCATCTTCAACTGGTACTACAAGCGCGAGCCGAACCGTTGGCAGGCTGCCGAGTCCGCCCTGCGCATGGAGCTGATGCGGCGCGCCGCCCGGCCCGTTGTGAGCGAGTCCTGCCGGGCCTCGCGAGAGGACGCGCTGTGAGCGTGCGGCGCTACTTCCCCCATCTGGGCGGCTCGCTCATTCTGGCCAGCGTTGGGCTGGCGGCCTTCCTCGGAAAATGGGAATCAGACCAGCATAATGCGGGCCTCGTCTACGCGGACAAGCTCGCCGGCGGCATCCCCACGATCTGCAAGGGCCTGACCCGTCACGTCACGTCACGTCGACGCCGATCATCGTGGGCCAGCGCGGGAGCCCGGAGAAGTGCGCGCGTGAAGAAGAGGCAGCCATCGTGCGGGTGTAGCTGCAGCTCGCGCAGTGCTTCAAGCGCCTGCCACCGCAGGACGTGTTCGACGCCGGCAGCAGCCACGCCTGGAACTTAGGCGCGCCACCCATCTGCAGCAGCGGTGCGATGGCGGCGTGGAATCGCGGCGAGTGGGCACGCGGCTGTCAGCGCCTGAGCCGCGGCGACGATGGCAAGCTCGTGTGGAGTTTCACCAGTCGCGTGGACCCGAAGACCGGGGTGAAGGGCTACACCCTCGTGCAGGGTTGGCCAACCGGCGGGCAGACGAGACGCGGCACTGCTTCGCAGGGCCCGCGTGAACTCAAGCATCTGAACGATGTGTTCGCGCTGGGCGTGGCGGTAGAGTCCGGCATGGTGTAGCCTGCATCGCATTTATCGGCACGGGGAGCTTGCCACTTCTTCTCGCAAGGAGTGAGCTGTACTTGTGGCGAGGTATTTAGCCATGAAGCCATCATCAGCGGTTCTGTACGGTCGACTTATGACTGGTGGCCGTGTTCGTCACCTGCAGGCGTTCAATGCTGTTGCGGAACTAGGCAGCGCCAAGCGCGCCGGCGAAGCGATTGGAGTGTCGCAGCCAGCGGTGACGAGTCTGATCGCCGATCTTGAGGAGTTGCTCGAGTGTGAACTCTTTCAACGTCACGCGCGCGGCATGCGGATGACAGAAACTGCGCAGGAATTGCGCCCCTTCGTGCGGCGTGCTTTGGCATCGCTAGAAAGAGGAACGGATTTCCTCGCCTACCGGCATTCAAGCGCCAATAGCATCGTGCGCGTCGGCGCCATCCACGGCGCTATTTGTGGCCTTCTGGTGCGGGCATTGCCTCCTTTTGCGCAAATGAGACCCGATGTGACCATCGAGATTCACGAAGCCCGCTTGCCACGGACTGCTTCAATGATCCTCAAGCAGGAAATTGACCTCATGCTGTGTCGTGAACCAGAGGTGCGGCCGGAGGGGTGGGGGTTCTCTGAGCTGATGCCTGACCGGCTCGTCGTGGTTACTGGGCCAAAGCACCCGTTGCTATCCAGGGGGGCCATGGGTTTTTCAGACCTGTTTGATGAAACCTGGCTGCTATTGCACTCCTCGACTTCGGCTCGTCATGTGTTCGACAAACTCATGGAGCATCACGGAATCAGTCCCAAATACCGAAGTATTGAAGCGCTCTCGACCCCCATCGCAGTGGCACAGCTCCGTAGTGAGCGGATCGTGATGCTTGCGCCATTTAGCGTCTTTCGCCAGTTGGTGGAGTTTGGGTTGCTGGCTGTACTCGACGTGGTTGATATCCCGCCGCTACAACCGGTGGGCGTGTTGAGCCCGAAGGACGGCGATTTGAGCGAGACGGTCCTTGATTTCAAGAACTTTCTCTCCCGCTACGCGCAGCAACACCCATGACGCTTCGCGTCTCAGCAGTTCCGGGGCGAGACGTAGTCGGAAAATGGTTGGAGGACGCTAAAAAAAGAACCCGCCGAAGCGGGTTAAGAAGGGAGGGTGCCCACCGCTTGCGCGGCTGCAGCGATGTTGTACGCCCGCGGGTCACCTCCCGAACGTAGGCACATGCGCAAACTGCAGCGTCCGCGGAGATAACTCACATTTGTGAAATCTTTGTGCTTACTTTTTATGCTGACAGAGACGCCCGCGTAGGTTCGTGATTGAGATTGGGCGAGTAGATATTCAATCTGATGAGATGCGCGCAGAACGTGGCCAAGTTCACAAAGCTTCTGATTTCTGCCGTGGCCCTTTGTGTTTTCGAGTTGATACTTTTCACCTAGATTTCTCACATGGGGCAGTGCTCCGAAGCTCCTATGGACAAAGCTCAAATTTCATTGCCCCAAGTAGCAGTGTTCTCGTACGACTTCGTTTTGCCTATTCCCATCGAAGGTTCCACACATCGGCGCTTGGAAGTCATCGGGGTGTTTCGAATCTTGCCTGTAGGTCTGGTCGACCGGTGGGTCATAGACGCAAATGGCAGGCCACGCGTGGACAGAGATCTTGCAGCTGAAGTCTTGGTCGGATTTCGTCGAGCTTGCGCAACCGGTGGGCTGACATCGCCGATGCACGTCGAGATGGATCAAGTTCTCGCATCTGCCCGTGCCACGGCGGCCATCGTGTCCGCTTTCTTGGCTGGGCATCCCAGGAGGAATGTGCGAGCCGGACGGGTGCGTAGCCGTGCAAAGACCCAATGGGCCTGGGGTGGCGAGAGCGGATCGACAGTTCCGCGCTCGCTTACGACAGAACTGGTGGCCTGATCCAGAACCCTTGGAAACGTGAGTCAATGGAGTTTTCGCACAGCCTACGCCGTCAGACGCCGCGCTTCCTGCTGGCGAGGCCGAGGCTCAGGACACCTGGCTAGCGCGGGCGCAGTTCGTCGACGTTGAGCGGCTTGATGTCGAGACTCCACATGGCAGCGTCGCTCGTCGACACCGCCACCGCACCGGCCGCCAGTGCGCTGCGCACGTCGTTGGGGGTGACGACGAAGCCGGAAGCCACGATCGGCGGAAGTGCGTTGCGCTCCTTGGCGGAGATGTGCGGGAGCATGGGCGCGGGCATCAGCTGAACAAGGTTCGGATCGCTCTGCTCCAGCGCCTTCACGCTGCGCGGCCAGGTCGAGCGGTCGGTCACGAACACCTTCTGCATCGTGAGAAGACCCGCCCGGTTGGCACGCTGGATGGTAGCCACGCGGGTCGACACCAGGCTGGTCGCGCCGATCTCGGCCAGGTATTCCACGCCCCCCTTGTCCGGCGAGATGCCTTCGCAGCTGTCGATGTTGACGATGGCGATCTTGTCGGCCCGGGTGATGGTCGCCACCACGGCGTGCAGCTTGCGCAACTCCACGTTCGCCACGATGGCGATTTCGGTGGTGCTGTCGATGAAGGCGTCGATCTGCTCCGCCCCGTAGAGCGTCGCGATGATCGGGTGCCGCGCAAGTCGCGCGCCGAGGGAGCGGTCCATTCGGTGAAACTCAGTCTTCGGTCTGGGGCAGCTTGTCGTTCAGGCCGAGCTTGCCCGGGTTCAGGATGTTCTTCGGGTCGAGTGTGCGCTTGATCGCCTCGAGAACGGGGAAGGCACTGCCCAGAGAATCGGCCATGTACGGCGCACGCAGCAGCCCGACGCCATGGTGGTGGCTCAGCGCGGCATTGTGGCGCACCAGCACCGCATTCGCGGCGTCCCAGGCCTGGCGGTACCAACGCGCGCGGTGCTCCACCTCCACCTCGCCGCGCAGCGAGAAATAGAGGCAGGCGCCGTCCACGTAGGCGTGCGACTGGTGGGCTGAGCCCGCGAGCGTGCCGGGCACCGCATTGATGGCCGCCACCACCTCGTCGTAGATGGCGGGCAGGTCGCTCCAGCGGCCGCTCATCTCCAGCGTGTCGGCCACGAAGCCGGGGCTGCGCTTGAAACCCTCGGCGCTCTTGCCAGTGAGGTAGCGCGTGTCGAGCCAGCGCTCGAAGATGACCGGGCCGTCGAGTTGCCGGCCGAGCTCCTTGCAGACGCGTTCGCTGATGGTCATGACCGCGTCCACCATTTCGGGCGCGCCTTCGTCGGCGATCAGCAGCACGTGCGTGTCGGCCAGCTCGAACTGCACCTTGCTTTCGAGCGCGTCGTAGAGTCGCAGCGCCGCCGGGTTCGCGCCGCGCTGCATGATCTCGCGACAGGCTTCCAGGCCGGTGGCGAAGCTGTCGAAACCGTAGGCGATTGCGCGGCCGTAGTCGGGCAGGCGGTGCAGCTTCAGCCGCACGCGCACGATCACGCCGAGCGTGCCTTCGGAGCCGATGAAAAGCTGCTGCAGATCGGAGCCCACCGCTGCGCGCGAATAGCCGCCTACGGTAATCAGGCTGCCGTCGGCCAGCACCACGTCCATGCCGAACACCATGTCCTCGATCTTTCCGTAGCGCGTCGAGAGCTGGCCCGCACCGCGGCAGGCGACCCAGCCGCCGACGGTGCTGATGCCGAAGGACGAGGGCCAGTGACCCATGGTCATCCTGTGCTCGCGCTGGATGGTCTCTTCGAACACATCGCCGAACATGCCGGCCTCGACTTCGACGATCTGGCTGTCGGCGTCGAAGCCGATCAGCTTGTTGAGCTCGCACACGTCGAGCACGATGCCGCCGCGCACCGGCAGCGCCGCGCCGGTCACGTTACTGCGGCCCGCGGAGACGGTGACCGGAATCGATGCGGCGTTCGCGATGCGCATCACGGCCTGGATCTGCTCGACGGTCGAGGCACGCACGATCACGGCCTGCGGCGTCGCGGGCTTGCCTCCGGTTTCGCTCACCATCGAGCCGGCCCACCAGTCGCGCGTCCATTCGACGACGCTGCCGGTGTCGGTCAGCACTTCGTCGGCGACCTTGCGCAGCGCATCGATGTGGCCGGCGGCCATCGTGACCGGGGCGCGTTGCAGGCCGGGCGGGCCGTCGGTGGCCGTGATGGTCTTGGCGTAGGCCGGCGGCGTGTGGGCGCCGACGACGTAGTTACGGCGGTTGTAGCCGCGTTGGATGGCGTCTTTGCTGATCATTTACTTCACTCCCATCAGGATGGATTTTTCATGCTCGATCGCGGCGCGGTAGCTGGCTACCTGCTGCGCCGTTTCCGAAGTGGACAGGCCGAGTTCGACCTGCAGGATTTCGCCGACCCGTGCCGCCGCGCGGCCCGAGGCGTCGCGCGCCATGAGGCGTGCGCGGATGCGCCGCGACAACACGTCGTCCACGGTGCAGGCGAGTTCGTGGCGCGCCGCGTAGACGACCTCGGCCTCGCTGTACGGCAGGCCTTCGACGATCGGCTTCAGCAGGCCGGGTTCGGCCTGGAGGATGTCGCTGACAAAGCGTGCCTCGGTGCCGTAGCGCTCACCCAGGTGCGCCGAGATGCCGCCCGAAGCGGTGATCGCCTGTGCGTCGTAGCCGGCCGCGCCCAGCAGGAAGGCCGACTTGGTCTTGCAGCCGCTGCGCTTGCCGAGCACCTTCTGCGCGGCGTCGATGGTCTGCTCGGCCATGTGGCGAGAGGTCGTGAGCTTGCCGCCCACGATTGTCAGCAGGCCGTCGGGCGCGGTGCGTATTTCGTGATTGCGCTTGATCTCCAGCGTCTTGCCGCCCGGCGGCGCCACCAGCGGGCGGCAGCCGGCGATGCTGCCGACCACGTCCTCGGCCTGCAGATCGGTCTTCAGCGCGGAGCGCGCGCCGTCGAGCAGAAAGTCGAGTTCCTCGCGGGTGCAGCACACGTCGTCGAGGTTGCCTTCGTAGTCTTCGTCGGTGGTGCCGAGGTAGGAGACGTTGCCCCAGCGCGTGATGGTCGCGCGCCGGTTGCGGCCCGGCACCGGGATCGTCACGGTGCAGTCGTTGCGGATTTTCAACCACGGAATGGCGACATGCACGCCCTTGGCGGGGCGCACGTTCAGCGTCTTCTCGTCGTTTTTCTTGCGGCCGTCCCAGTCGCGTAACCACACGCCGGTCGCCATGACGACGACGCCGGCGCGCGCGCGGATCTCCTGGCCGCCGGTCTGGATGATGGCGCCGTCGACCTTGCCGTGCGCGTTGCGCGTGATCTCGATGGCCTTCGCGTGGTTGACGACCGCCGCACCATGGAAGGCGGCGGTGCGTGCGATGTTGAGCGTGAGCCGCGCGTCGTCGACACGCGCGTCGAAGTACATGAAGCCGCCGGTCAGGTGCTCCTCGCGAAAGGTCGGGCAATGCGACAGCACCTCGGCCTTGGTCAGCTTCTGGTGCAAGATGCCCTCGCGCCAGCCGCCCGCGATGTCGTAGGTCCAGAGCAGGCCTTCGAAGGCCTTGGCCAGGCGCTTGTCGAACACGCCCTCGCGCTCCATCACCGGAAACAGAAAGGGCAGGCGTTGCACGAGGTGCCGGGCGTTGCGGCGCAGGCGCTGGCGCTCCAGCAGCGAATGGCGCACCAGGCCGAGGTTGCCCTGCTCGATGTAGCGCAGGCCGCCGTGCACCATCTTCGACGACTTGGACGACGTGCCGAAGGCGAAGTCGTCCTTTTCCACCAACGCTACGCGGTAGCCGCGCAGGCTGGCATCGAGCGCCGCATAGGCGCCGGTGACGCCGCCGCCGACGATCAGCATGTCGAACTGCTCGTCGGCCAGGCGCGTGAGCTGTTCCTGCCGGTTCAGTCGCAGCGGTTCGGTGGTTGTCATCTCGGCCCGGTCTTTGCCGGGCCGCAGGGATGGCAGAACCATCATGAGGGAATGTCTCCTGTTGAAGCGTGATTGAAGTTGCGCGTGTGTGCGAGTTCCGATGCAACGCGGGCGTGCCAGAGGGCGCGCCTCGCGTTGCGTTCATCGGCGCCGACCTGGGGCTCGAACACCGCGTCGGTGACCAGCGTGGTGCGGGCTTCCTGCAGCGAGTCCCACAGGAGGCCGGACGATCCGGCGAGGAAGGCGATGCCGCGCAGGCTGGCCCGGTCGGTTTCCTTCGTGCGCCGTACCGGCATGCCCGTGAGGTCGGCCTGGATCTGCAGCAGCGCCGAGCTTCCCGAAAGACCGCCGCCGACGACGAGTTCGCTGACGCGCCCGCCCGACACTTCCTCGTTCGCCTGGATGCATGAAGCCACCGAATGCGCGATGCCCTCGAGGATCGCGCGGGCCACTTCGGCGCGCGTGGTCGCCATCGAAATGCCGGTGAGCGATGCGCGCGCGGCGGGCTCCATGGCGGGCACGCGCAGACCGGTCAGCGCAGGAATGAAGGTGACGTCGCGCGAGGAGCCGGCGGTGGCCGCCAGCGCGCTGATCTGCGCCGCGTTGTCGAACCACTGCAGCTTCTCGCAAACCCAGTTCAGGGCGGAGCCGGTCGTCGCCACGAAGGTCTCGACGGCGAAGTGCGAGACGCCGTGCGCGCGGCGCGCCGTCATCGTGAGGGTGCCGTCGTGCAGGCCCGCGTTGGCGGGCTGCACCGGGCCGGTGATCACGTCGACGAAGCTGCCAGTGCCATGCACGCACATGGCCTGCTCGCGGTCGAGGCAGCCCAGGCCGATGGCGCCCGCATGCTGGTCGCCCGCGCAGGCCAGGATGGGGACGTCGATGCCGAGCAGTTCGGCGCGGGTGTTGCCGAACCGGTCGGCGTCCTCGCGCAATTCGGGCAGCAGTTCGCGCGGAAAGCCGAGGGCGTCGATCCAGTCGAGGTGGTAGTGATGGCCGGCCAGCACGTAGGCGCTGCCGGAGGTCACGTTGGTCGGCGTGGTCACGCAGACGCGCTGGTCCGAGAGGTGCCACAGTAGCCAGCTGTCGATGGTTCCGAAGGCGAGGCGGCGTTCGTCGAATGCGCGGGCGACGGCGGGTGTTTCGCGCAGATGGTGCGCGGCCCAGAGATAGGGTGAACGCACGCCGACCGGCCGGCCCATCTGGCGGACCAGGAGCGCATCCCATTCGGGCGCGAGCCTGTTCAGCTCGTCGACGTAGCGCGTGTCCTGCCACACCATCGCGGGCACCAGCGCCTGGCCGGTGCGCGTGTCCCAGAGCACTGCCGAGCAGCGTTGCGTGGCGATGGCGAGCGCGACGATGCGCAGGTTTTCGTTGCTGGCACGAGCGATGGCCGCGCGGCAGACGGCCAGCGTCTTGTCGAGGATCGCATTCGCATCCTGCTCGACCACGCCGGGGCGCGGAGTGTCGACCTGCAGCGGCGCGTATTCGAGGCACGAGACATGCCCGTCGCGGCCGACGACGGCCGCCCGGGTTCCCGAGGTGCCCTCGTCGATGGAGAGGATCACATCCTGAGCGATGGTCATCAGTTCATTTTTCCCACGGCTGGACGCAGCGACTCGACGGTCGGGTGCACGTCGTCCTTGAATTGCGGCGCATCGGCCTCGTTGTCCGGATTGATGGTGGTGCGCGTCGGATCCCAGCGGATCACGAAGCAGATCACGCTGGCGATGAGCGGCACGACTGACAGGATCAGGAAGGTGTGCTCGAGCCCGTACTTTTCGCGGAACAGCGGAAACACCAGCAGCCCCAGCGCCGCGCCGATGGAGCCCAGCGCGCCGATGATGCCGTTCGCACCCGCGCGCAGTTCGCTGCGGAACGACAGCGACGACAGGCTCTTGCCGTTCGCGCCGGGGCCGCCCGAATGGAAGAGGATGAACAGCGAAGGCACGGTCACGGCCAGCCACAGCGGCATGTGTCCGTGGAACAGGCCGAGCGTCAGCAGCATCACGAACACCATCGCGAAACCGAAGGCCGAGGCGCGGCGCAGGCCGAGCTTGCGGCCGATCCAGGGCGAGAGGAAGCCGCCGAAGATGCCGAACACGTTGAAGGCCAGCGCGCCGATGGTGGCCTGTGCGAAGTCCTTGCCGAACAGGGTCGCGCTGATCAGCGGCAAGTACCAGCCCACGGCGAAGTACTGGATCGACTGGCCGATCTGCACGGTCGCCGCGAGGATCGTGCGCTGCAGGTACACGCCCCGAAAGATCAGCAGCACGTTGGCCGCGCCGCGGCGGGCCTGGTTGAGTACCGGCAGGCGTTCGTTCCTTGGTGCGGCGGCAAAGGGCTGGCCATAGATGCGGCTCATGGCGCGTGCCGCGTCGTCGAGTCGTTCCTTGCGGGCGAGCCAAATCGGGCTTTCGACTAGCAGCGCGAGTTGCAGTACCAGGATCGTGACGCCGAAGACAGCAGTGGCGGCCACCGAGTAACGCCAGATCGAGTCACCCACTTCCCACGAATAGAACAGCAGCGCCAGCAGCAGGTTGGTGCAGACCGCGGCGTACCACATGCCCTGCCAGGTGTTGAGCCGGCTCTTGAGCTTGGCCGGCGTGAATTCGGCGAGCACCGCCATCGCGATGGCGAAGTCGATGCCGTAGGCCGCACCGACGAAGAAGCGCCCGACCAGAATCATCTCGAAGCTGGGCGCGAAGACCACCAGCACGGCGCCGATCACGGCGAGCAGCTTGGCCAGGACGAGCGGGCGTATGCGGCCCCAGCGATCCGCCATCCAGCCGCCGATCGGGTTGAACGCGATGGCGACCCACGAGGCCATCGAGGTCATCAGCGCGACCTGCCCTGCGGTGAGGGAGAGGTTGCGCGTCATGGGCCCGAGGCCCGCGCTCAGTGCGGAGTTGGAGAAGGCGTCGAGGAACAATCCGCCGAGTGCGAGCCACCAGATGACGGCAGCCCGGCCGACGATGCCCTGGCGTGAATCCAGGTAGGCGATGACATCGTCGATGCCGCGGATCTTGATCGCGTTGGGTTGCACAGTTGTCTCCATTGGAATAATCCGCAAGAAGACGATGCAAACCATGCAGGCGCGACAAAGCCATCTCACAGATGGTCTTTAAATCTGAACCTGCACGCAAATTTTAAGGGCGACCTTTTTGGCAGGTCAATCGAATCGCGCGCAGTGTTAACCACTAGACGCCCGTTGACTTGTCGTCGGACTCTGTCCGGCACAGCGCGCTGTCCGCCGCGCCCTCGCAGTGGTCGTGGAGTTGGTCCCTGAACTCGTGCCGCCATGCTTCTTTATCGGACAAGGTTTCCCCGGCGATCATCACGGTGCGCTGCTGCGTCTTGGGCAGCGCGCAGATGCGCTCGACGTGTTGCATCAAATTGGGCGCCGGTCTGCGCTTGCGCGCCGCCGTCTGTGGCTCGCCGATCATCTCCTCGACACTCACCCCCAGCGTGGGCGCTAACAACGGCAGCGCCGACACCAGAACGCGCCGCTGGTTGGCAGATCCACGCCCCGCGATTCGCATGGTCTAACGGGCGCAATGCACCACTACCTCGAAGCCCTGGTGGGGCATCCGAGCCAGGTCAGCCGTACCGTGCTCGAGCGCTACCAGCGCTGGCAGCACCACTACCGCAAGAAGGAAGGCCACTGTCCATCGCCGGGCAGCGCTGCAAGCTGCCCTTGCGCGGCTTCTCTAAATGGCTCACGCGCGTTGGAGAAATCCCGGCGAACCCGGCGGCCGACCTGGAGCTGCAAGAAGCTGCGCCGCCTGCGCGTGCAGCGACGCTATTGATTGCGCTTGACCCACCCCGCACAACCAACCAACGGCAATGGGGTGTTCTCGTGACTTTGGCTGTCGCAAGTTGAGATGTGAGACCGGACCAACCACCGATAAAACGGTGTTTACGTGCCTGTGGTTAGCCATGGCAGGGCCTCACGGAACATTACGACGGCGCGAAATTGGGAGCGCGTGACCAACAACCGGTTGTGGCCGACTGTAGCCGTACAGGCTGTCGGCCCGAATCGCCAGAAAGGCCATTAGTTCACGATCTCGACTCCTGCTTCGCTTGCTTAGCTCTTAGTCAGTGCAGACGTCTACACAGTGCGCCAATGAACCGATTGGCGTGGCCAGATCAATCCTTTGCGGTAGCAGGCACTGGAGACGGCGGCTTCGCAAAAGGACGTCTCGCAGGCATCGAAACCATTTTTCTCAACGGGTCATACGAAACCACGGTGAAGCATTGCTCCACGTCGGGAATATTCAGTTCGAATCTTTGCTCAGACTCAGGCTGATAGGAACAGGTCCAACCGGTAATTGCCGGATTCGGATTGCTCGACACGAGCTTCGCGGCCTCGAAGTCCCGAGCTTCTGCAACGCCTGACATCAAGACGAGAGCTATGACCCCCAAGGGGCAACGTTTTTTCATGTTGTAGTTCCTCCCGATCCCATTCTTTTCTACTCAGTAGTCTGCCTGGCATTTGACTGACGACCCGCCCGGGTGGCGTGACGTTTGTCACGGCAAACGTCCTGCCCGGCGCCGCGCCAGCCATAGCTCTCCCAGTTCCGTGTGCCAACATCGGTCCATGACGGCATCCGAGATCGATGGAGAGTGGCACCGACACTACCGAGAGTACGTAGATGAAGGCCGCGCAAGGGTGGCCCACATCATGCCGCTGCTGCGAGGGCGCCGATCACTCTGGCACCGCACCGACCTCAAGGGCTTACGAGCCATCGTGGCGGACGGCGCAATCAAACCGAACGACGGTTCGCTTCCGTCGTCCTACGAGACCTCCATCGATATTGGTCACGCGGGCTATCGGCTTGGCGGGGTGTGCCTTTTCGATTTCGATACTGCGCCGCTCGACGATGTGCACTGGGCCGCTCAGCACTGGCACCAGTTCCTGTCTTGCTTTCACCCGGCGACAGTCGTCTTAGAACTGAATCGGCAGAATCTTGCTGCTGGCGCGCTGATTGAGCAAGACGGGCCCAGCTGGAAGCCGCCACCCCATCAACCGCCAGGTAGCCGCAGTCCGCACTACCCGCGCTGGATACCGCATGTGGAGGCTTGGTACAAAGGGCCCATCCAACTCGGCGCAGTGTCCAGGATCTTGGTATTTCGTGCCTTCTCAGGCGACAAGTACGAAGAGGTGGGAGCCGTCGACAACGCCGTCACCACAGTCGAAAGGTTGGCCGCGGAATGGGCGGCCGATGACGAGAAAACGAGTTCAGGCCATATGCACGGGTTGAGAGCTGCGATGCTTGCAGCGCACCGGAGGCACTTCGGTTAGCGGGCCGATCTATTCATGGTGGGCCGCATTGGGGGGTCTTTGAGGGGGTTCTCGATACTCGCGCGGCCGCGTAGCTTCGACCCACACATTTCAGCGCTCCCTAGACCCGCTTCGTGTGGGTTCATCTTGATCGAAGGTCGGGTCCGGAGAAAAACGTACAGCCGGTTAGGGCCCACTGCGGAAGTCAAAGTCGGCAAATGACTCGGCGCAAAGCCGTCATCCAACGTTCGAGTGTGCGGATGACCTCTGTCTACCGATGCTCCGAAACCCTAGCTCGAGCCTGTAAGGGGAAGCTTGAGGCGCGCTCTCGCATGAGTGCGTCAGAATCACGCAGGCGCACAGACGTATCGTCGACGCCTTCACAAGGGAGAGATGAAAATGAAGGCAGGTACGTTGAAGTCGCTCGCGGAGGACGCGAAGAAATTCAATCGAATCTACGACGGGCAGTGGGAGGACGAGGCCGACATGCAGCGCGGCGAGTTCCTGAAGCGCTTTCCGGTCAAGTCGCTGTCATCGTTAACACTTGGCAACTACGCCATCGGGCAGAACAAGGGTAGGACGTTCTGCCACTGGGCGGAGCCCGGCACCGACAAGTGGGCGCGCATCACAGGTGCAACGGCCAGCAAGTTTGGCGTTTATTTCGGTTTCGCCGGCAAGGGTACCGAGGAGCGCTACCGTTACACGAAGAAGTTCGCGGGCGACTTGCCGCTTGAGGGCGCACAAACAAAAGTCTTTCGTAACGTTCACACCCGGCTCCTGAGTCTGGTCGAGCGAGGTCGTGCGCTTGATTTCCATTCAGTTGACTTGAACCCGCTGTCGCAGATGCTGAAGGCGAAGGTGCTCAGCCTCTACTTCGACGATCTGTACTTGCCCATCTGCAGCGACGACATCCTTCGTGATGTAGCACAGGACCTCAACTTCGACAGCATTTCGCCGAGCGAGATTCAGCACCAGGCGCTTCTCCTCAAGCAAAAGTCGCCCGTCTTTCGCGATTGGAGCAACCTCAAGCTGACCGACTTCCTTTTGAGGAGGGTGTCGGGTGAGTTGGCGGGGGCTGGTCCACCTCCGTCCAAAGCGCCGCCTAAGAAGCCAAGGGTTCCCAATCTCGACTTCGAGCCGGACTTCGAAGAGATGGCGAGGAAGGCTCGGGAAAAGGGGGAGAAGAGCGAACGCTTCGCACTGGAGCGTGAAGAGTCGAGGCTGAGGTCGCGCGGACTGACGGCCCTCATTCCGAAGATTCAGGACCGAACGAAGAAGCCGCGGTATGGCTACGATTTCGAGTCGTTCTCGAGCCTAAAGCAGCCTCGCTACATTGAGGTCAAGACTTTCACTGCTTCCCGGTTCTTCGTGTCGGCCAACGAGTTGCGTATCGCGCAGGACGAAGAGAAGGGCAAGCGTTACTTCTTCTACCTCGTTACATATGACAGGGCTGGGGAGCCCGACAACTGTCTGATCTACCGAGCTGATGAGGTGCTTGGCTGGTGCGACCTCAAGCCGCAGAACTTCATGGTCGTAGCTCCGAAGGGCTTCGAGAAGCACCTGAACCGCGAGGCACCGCGCGGCATGTCTGAGGAGACCGACAGATGACTAGCCGAGCCCAGTCAAGGCGTCGACGGGTGCCTTCGCCGGTGCATTGCACGTCTACAAAGCAGCCGGACACGGGTGTCCGGAAATGGCCGCATTGTGCCTGTCGCGACTGCACCGACGAGGCGCCGACCGCACAGCATCACGTCTCCGGTGTCGGACGTCAATCACGGTGTCTGGATAGCTGTGTCCATACCTAAAGCAAAGATTTTCACGACAGCGCTCGCGTGAAACCATTCGCCCGATTTAAGGCGCAGTTCGCCGGCGCCGAAGACAAGGAGGGTGCCGTCAGGGAACACCGGGCTCGGCTTGTTGTGAAAGGCTTGTGACTGTCGAGAATACCGATGATGTTGACCGCATCGTGGATGCGAAGCGCGTCAAAGTTCACGATCCCTGGCAATCTCGAATGCCTCCGTGTAGTTCATCGTGAAGCCCGCCACGTTCTGATGTCAGACCGTGCGCCTTTGTTGGGAATTCTCCCGCGAGGGTTGCCGGTCGAAACAAACTCAAGGAGATGAAAAAATGAAAATCCGTCCCGCGATGTCTCGTGTTCTGGCCATCACGGCCATGGCCTTCGCCATTGCGCCTGTGATGGCGCAAGGAGTGGCTCCTGCGGCAAAGGCAGATATGCCTCCTATCTCCGGCAATGTGCAAATGCCGGCCGGGCAACAAAATCAGACCGGCGGCCCCATGGGCGAAACTGGTACGACGCTGCAGTCGGGAACGCCCGCTGGACGTGTGCAACAACCCGTTCGCGTTGCGCCAGCGGCAGAGCCGGTCCGCGTTGTGACGCCGAAGGCTGCGGCACCGGCGCCTCAATCGGCACCAGCACCACGCCCTGCTCGAGCCGATCGTGGTTGATCACGTGAGATGCTGAGATGAAATGCGGCCGCCGCCTTTTGTCGGCGATCGCATATCGATCACAAGTTCTCTTAGTACCGCTCGCGTTGCCTATGAAGAATTCGCTGCTCCTGTCCATCGTTCTTGCCTCTGCGGCAAATTTCGGCCAAGCCGCAGGTGCTGTCGAGTCCGTCGCTGGTATCGCCGTGCCAGCCGACGTTCGCCAACTGGCTCAAGCGGCAGTTGGAACGCGCGACAACCAAGGCCTCGCTTTTGCGGTCGTTGACAAGAAGAGCGCGCGTGTCTTCATCTATGGTGACAACGGACGGTTGCAAGGGGCTTCGCCCGTACTGTTGGGGTTAGCCCGCGGCGACGAGTCTGTTCCGGGAGTAGGCGAGCGAAAGATGTCCGACATCCGGCCCGAGGAGCGCACAACGCCTGCGGGGCGTTTCGTCTCGGAACCCGGAATCAACCTGCAAGGCGAAGACATAGTATGGGTCGACTACGACGCAGCAGTCTCCATGCATCGAGTTCGAACGAACAACAGGGCCGAGCGGAGGTTGGAGCGGCTGGCATCAACAGATGCAGAGGAACATCGAATTTCCTACGGGTGTATCAATGTTCCCGCGCCGTTCTATGACATCCATGTGAAGCCTGTTTTTGGCAAAGCGCGTGGCCTGATCTACGTCCTGCCGGAAGGACGCCCTGCGCGCGAGTATTTCAAGTTTCTTCCGACCGACTGACGCCCCGCATGTGCAGGGCCTCGGGCATTGCATTGATATGCAGATTCGCTGCCCGCACAAATCACCCTCAGTCTGCAAACCATCTCCTTCACAATTTTTAGCTGGACCTTATCGGCCAGATTGATGCTCGAAGCCGATTCATCTCAAGGAGTGTCTATGAAAAAAACCACGATCACTGTCATGTTCGCGATCGCCGCGTCCTTCCTCATGAGCGCCTGCGTCTATCGCGCATCTCCGCATGCGGAGCCGGCGCCTGCGCACAAAGGGGGGTTCTGCCCCCCCGGGCAGGCTAAAAAGGGCAATTGCTGATTCGGCAGCTACTCTGAGTTGCCGGCATGTGGCTTCGCCCGGTCTCTGATCCTGGATTCCCATTGAATACTCAGCCGAGGGAGGAGAACTCGGCGGGTTCAAGGCCGAGCTGAGTTTCGCGAAAGACGCGGATGGCAAGGCGAATATCCACCGGGTGCTCCTTGCCAACGGGCCGCTGACCGATGCGCAGCGGAGCCGCCTGCTTGAGGTGGTGACCAACACGCCGGTCACAACGGTGATGCGTGAAGGCGCCGAGATCACGAGCGAGCGGGGGCGGCCGCCTGATTCAGTCAGTAGGTACGGCCCCGCTCAGTGCCGCGAGATCACGCGAACGACGGGTTCGCTGTGCACGCGGAAACCCATGCGCTCATAGATCCGCCGCGCGCTCGCGTTGCCTTGCATCACATGCAGCACAGGCACTTCACCGCGCTGCATCTGCTGCGCCACCAGCCGCGTGACGAGCCGCTTCGCGTAGCCCTTGCCCTGCGCGTCGGGGTGTGTGCAGACACCGCTGATCTCGCGCAGTGGGCCTGCCGCCATGCGTTCACCGGCCATCGCCACGAGCCGGCCGTTGTCGTCGAAGCAGCCGAAGTACTCGCCCAGTTCGATGGTCCGCGTAGAGAAGGGACCGGGGCGGGTGAGGGCGGCCAGGGCCAGCATTTGCTCGAGATCCGAAGCGCCCAGCCGGACCACATCAGGAAGCGTATCGGCCATGGGCGCAGGCGCGTCGCAGATCATCTTCACGATGACCGACTCCATGTCGACCTGCCACGTGGACGGCGCGGTGCCCGACCAGCCGATGGCATAGAAGTGCTCGTCCGGCGTGCAGAAGGGGAGGAGCGCGTCGAGGTCCGGATGGAGTGCGTCGGCAAAACCGACGATGGGGGAGAAGCCTGTGGCATACCGGCGGGCGGTTACTGTGCCGCTGGCATAGGGCGCATGCGGGCCCGAGAGGGCATGCCAGGTGAGGTTGGTCAGAAAGTCTGTCATGGGCATTAGATTTTTGTAGCTCGACAGAGGGTGATAGGGCTGGGCCCTCTCCAGCGACACAGTCACCTCGAGAACGCTTCAAGAGTCCTACGGCCTTGGCTGTTCTTTCATCGCTTCAAGCAGAAGTTTCTATACGACTTTGTGTTGCCGATCCTAGTCGAGGAAGCGGTACATCGCTCACATCGAACCGAATGGTCTGCTAGAACGTCTGCGAGATGCATTAGCAGCAGCGTTCGCGTCCTAGTGTAGGGAGCAGGGGGGACCTGACATGAAAGCGGCACGACCTTTCGCGAGGCAATTACCTGGCGGCCTGCTGCACGCGTTCTAACGTGTAGCCGACACCGTAAAGCGAACGCACCTTGAATTCACCCGTGACGATTGACTCTAGTTTCTTGCGAACCCTTGAAATGAGCGCATCCAGCGAGCGGCAGCCCTCCTTGTCATCGCTCGTCCTGGGGCCTTGAGGGAATTGTCGTCGCGACACAGGCGAATCAAGGCGCCGCACCAGTACACGCGCGATCTCGAACTCGGCGGGCGTCAGCACAATTTGTCTTCCCGCGTATTCGATCGACAGCCGACCGCGCACCATCTGAAAGCCGTGCAGTCCTCGCGGTGTCGTGCTTCTTCGCAATGACTTCTTCCCGTACAGCGACCTCACGCGCGCCATGACTTGCTCTGAGGTCCAAGGGGCCACGAGAACGCCGTCCAAATCGAAAAGCACGTCCCGTAGGCTTTCGAGTACCGCCTGCGATTTGACGAGCGCTATTGCCGGCGCAGAGCCTGAACGGCTTGCGCCGAGGCCGAACAACAGCTCCGGCAGCGTGCCCTCCATCATTTCGCCTAGTAGCAGGAACAGTCCGATGCCCGACATCGACGCCGCTTCGAGCAAATCTTCTTCGCTCGAAACAAAGAGCGAACGAAAAGCTGCCGCCTTCAGTGCACTGCGCAGCCCGTCGACCTCCTCATCGGGGTCCGTCAGGACGACCACGCGGTCGGTCATTCGATCCCCGCTCATCGAACCTTCTTTCACATCTCACTCCTCCAAGCTTGTGCGGAGAGGAACCCAACGGCACTCCTCCACGAGTGCTAAGGAATCAAGAAATAGAAACTATGACTCGTTTCGAAACGGGTTTCAATGCCGTGAGGATGGACGCGACCTGGCGGGACGCGACGGAAAGGCTTGTTGGCGGTCACCAGCACTTTTGCAGGAGCCCGCTGTGGGCAAAGCAGGCACGCCCACGATGCTGCGGAGCCTGCTTGTGCAGTTGCCTTGATCGCTGATCGGTTCGGTGGAATGTTCGACCGGCCTGGGTCTCGATCTGCTGGGAGCTTTTCGCAAGCTTCCTCTGCCGCATTTCCGCGCTCCTTCATGGGCGCCGGGGTACCCGTGACACAGGAAGCCAGGAGGCGGCATACATAGCCCGCGCTCAGGATGTTGACCTCTCTGAAATACTGTATAAAAATACAGTATCAAGACAGGGATTCAAATCATGAACAGCATGCCCGCCGCTCTTTGGATTGGCACTTGCGCGCACCGCTTGCAACAGCAGTGGCACACCGTAGACCCTATTGAGCTGGAAGACGTGGCTCGCGACCTATGGCGCGATGAGCGCTTCAGAGCGATGCCACCCACCGACGCCGCCACTGATTGGCTCAAGCCGATCTGTGAGGCGGGGTGACTGTCACGTCTGCAGCGTCAGGTGCATGCTCACCGTCCTCGATCCCCTCCGGGTCGTGCACCAAGATTGCATAGGCTAGCCTCGCCATGCGTCTGGGGTCTTCGTTGGCCGAGTGGCGAAAAAGTGCACGGCAGTTCTCGACGAGCCAATCACTGTCGTCCTCGTCGTTGTGTTGCTTACGGAGTTCGTCCTCGAACTCGTGCCACCACGCCGCCTGATCGGTCAGAGCGCGACCATCGGCCACGATGGGTGTTTCCGGCTTCCACATGGAAGAATGCTACTGCGGGCCTAATGCTGCCGCGGCCTTCGCCGCTCTAACACGCTCACTGCCAGTGAGGTCTGTGCAGGGAATGCGGCCACGAAGCGAAAAACCCCCGGAAGCGGTGCTCAGCGCGCTCAAGCGCCGGAAACTGCTTGCGTTGCAACCAGCTAGGTTTTCTGGGGGGAAAGCTAACCCTCGTAAACGCCTGCTTCTCGTGTGTTGGTGACCAGCGTGACGCATTGCGGCTGAACTGGCCGACTGAGAAGGAGAGGCTGTTGGCCCCTTGCACCGTTGCTCACCTCTTCGGAGCGATAGCCCCACCGACGAACCGAATGGCATCTGCAAACTCGTTGAGGATCGCGGGGCGCGCCATGCCGTCTCTTCGAAAGAACAGGCCGAACGACGGCAGGACGACCTGGGGCCCGACCTTGAGCCTCTGAACACCGCCCCTGGCGACTTCGTCCAACGCGTGCTCGAGCCGCACCGCGCACAGCAGCGAGGGGTCTTTGCGAAGCACGGTGCCGATCGTGACCGAGGACATGGCCTCGATGACGGGCACGGGCGGCGTCACGCCGCTGTTCAGGAAGACAGTCATGAACGCCTGCCTGACCAGCGTTTCCTTGGGGGGCAGCACCCACTGAGCAGCGCGCAGGTCGGCCCACTGCAACCTGCGTTTGGCAACGCTCGGGTTCGATGTAGCGGCGAGCACGCACAGCTCGTCCTTCAGCAGCACGACGGGCTCGAGCAACGGGATCATGTCGCTGGAGATCAGCTCGGGCGTGATGGCTCCGAAGACGCAGTCAAGCTCCCCTTCGAGCAGCCGATGAATGAGCTCGTGGACGCGGCCTTCTCGCAACTGCACGGCGGCGCCCGGCAGCCGCTCCCGCAGCTTGACGATGGCCGCAGGAACGGCGGCAGTGACCGACGGTGCACCGACGCGCAGCACCGCCGTCACGCCGCTTTGCATGGCGTCCACATCCGCAGTGGCGCGGGCCAACTCATGCAGCACGGCGCGTGCGCGAAACGCCGCGCTCGTCCCCAGCGCATTGGCATGGATGCCCAGATGGCTGCGTTCGAACAGCCGGGCCCCGAAGCAGCTTTCGAGCTCGCCGAGCATCTTGCTGATGGCAGGCTGGCTCAGATGCAGCCGCGCCGCTGCACCGCGCATCGTGGGTGTCTCGGACAGCGCCACGAGCAGCTCGAGGTGCCTCAGGCGCAGCGTGCGCACGAGGCGGTCGGTTTTGGTGTCCATTTCAGGCCCGTAAGGTATAGCAAATCGTGATCACTCCCTCAGGATTATCGAATTTTCAAGCATCGGGGAAGGCGATAACGTCGCGCCCAATGAACTTCGAATCCAAAGAGACAACCAGCGCCTCCGCCCCTGCATCCCCGCTGAAGAACGTGCGCGTGATCGACCTGGGACAGTACATCGCCGGGCCCGGCGCGGCCATGGTCCTGGCCGAGCTGGGTGCGCAGGTGATCAAGATCGAACCGCTGGCCGGCGACCAGGCCCGGCACATCGGCCGTTACGGCGAGTCGATGATCCGCGCCTACAGCCGCGGCAAGCAGTCCATCGCGCTCAATTTGAAAAGCGAGGCGGGCCGCGAGATCGCGTGGCGACTGATTGAGAACTGCGACGTCGTGATCCAGAACCTGCGCCCCGGCGCCGTGGAAGCGCTGGGCCTGGGGCCGTCCGCGGTGCGCGAGCGCTTTCCCAAGGTCATCTACCTGTCGATCTCGGGCTTCGGGGACCTGGGGCCTTCGAGTGCACGTCCCGGCTACGACATTGCGGCACAGGCCGAGAGCGGCTTGATGTCGGTTACGGGAGAGCCGGACCGCCTCCCGCAGAAGGTGGGGGTGCCGATCATCGATGCGGCCGCGGCGCACCTGGGGGCCCAGGCGGTGCTCGCAGCGCTCTACGGGCGCGCGCAGACGGGTGTCGGCGAGACGCTGCGCACGTCGCTGCTCGAGGTGGCGCTGCATCTGCAGGCCACCACCTGGTGTGACTACCTGGGCGGCGCGCCCGAGCCCACGCGCATCGGCGACGGCCAACCCAACAACGCACCCGCTGCCGAAGTGGTGCCCACGCGCGACGGCCACATCGTGCTGTCGGCCTATGCGGACGAGCACTGGGCGCGCTTCTGTCGTGTGATGGGCCGCGAGCCGCTCGCGACCGACCCGCGCTTTTGCACCAACGCCCTGCGGGTGCAGCACCGCAGCGAGTTGCGCGTCGTGCTGCGTGAATGCCTCTCGTCCTTCACCAGCGAAGAATGCGTGACGCTGCTCAGCCGCAACCAGATCGTGGTCGGCTTTGTCCGCAGCTACCAGCAGGTGCTGCAAAGCGCAGACGTGCAGGCCAGCGGAATACTGGTCGATGCACTGGGGGCGAACGGCGAGCGCTACCCGTCGCTGGCATTGCCCTACCGGCTGGGCGACGCGCCACGTGCCACACCGCCCGCCGCGCCCGCGTGCGGGGCCGACACCGATCGGCTCCTGGCCGAACTCGGGCTCGCGTCGAACGAGATCGACGAGCTTCGCCGCGCCGGCGCGGTGGCATGACACAAGAAGAGAAGGCACCCCTCATGAATTCGAAGATCGATCCCCTCTCGCACGGCTGCGACGCCGTCGTGATCCAGACGCTGCCGCTGTTCGAGATGATGCGGATGCGCGCGGCGACCACCGCACGCCGTCACCCCGTGCTCGGTTTCGCTGCGCCGGACGCAGCGTCGGCCGTGCGGTGGGTCAACCAGTTCACCCACACGCACCGCCGCCTCGGCCCGGACGACAAGGAAGTCGTCAGCCCGAACAACGACACGGTCTACAGCAATGCCTGGCTCGATCTGTCCGAAGGCCCGGTCGTCATCGAGTCGCCCGAGATGGGCGACCGCTACTGGACCCTCGGCCTGCTGGACGCGTGGACAAATCCGTTTGCCTACGTCGGGCGCCGCACGACAGGCAACCGGCCCCAACGCACGCTGGTGCACGGCCCCGCATGGCGCGGCGTCGTCCCTTCGGACGTCACGCAGACGATTGCCGCGCCAGGCGATGACGTGTGGCTGATCGGCCGCCATCTGGTGGAGGACGACGGCGACGATGCGGCGCGCGTGCGCGAGACGCAAGCCAGGATGCGGCTCGTGCGCCTGAACGGCAGCGACGCGGCGATGCGGGTGGACACGTGGATGGACGGCCGCGATGCCGGCATTCCACCGGCCGACCTATACCTGTCGATCGTGAGCGCCGCGCTGCAGCGCAACCCGCCGATGGCAAGGGAGTGCCAGGCGTGGCCTCCTGCCGCGGCCGCGCTTGAGGCGTCGCTGCCTGCTGTCTACGACCGGCTGCGCACCAGCAACCAGCCGCACGACCTGGGCGGTGGCTGGGCGATCCCGGTGATGGTGAAGACCCACTGGGACGACGACTACCTGACGCGTGCCCGCATCGCGCGCAACTTCATCGGCGCGCTGGGCGTCGAGGAGGCGATGTATCCCACCGCCGAGGTGGACGCGCGCGGCGCGCCGCTCGACGGATCGCAGCGCTACGAGCTGCGGTTTGCGCCGGGCAAGGGACTGAAGGTGGGCGCCTTCTGGTCGCTCACGATGTACCGCCGCAGCGACTGTCTTTTTGTCGCCAACCCTATCCACCGGTACTCGATCGGCGATCGCACGCCCGGCTTGCACCACGACGCCGATGGCAGCCTGGCCCTGCGGCTGCAGGCCGACGACCCGGGGCCGGGTGTCAACTGGTTGCCCGCGCCGAAGGGCGAGTTGTTCTATGTCGTGCTGCGGCTGTATCAACCGCATGCCGACCATCTGGAACTGCGATACGACTACCCGCCGATCCAGCCGATCTGAGACCCACAAAATCAACGGAGACACGCACGCATGACCTCAATGAACCGCCGACACCTTCTTGCCGCCGCAGCCGGCCTGGCCCTGCCCTGGAGCACGTCGAGCCACGCACAGGGCTGGCCGGCGCGGCCGATCCGCATGGTCTCTCCCTACGGTGCGGGTGGGTCGAACGACATCCTGACGCGCGTGCTGGGTGACTTCCTCGGACGGCGGCTCGGCCAGGGCATCGTCATCGAGAACAAGGCCGGCGCCGGCACGCGCATTGCCAACGACTTCGTGGCCAAGGCGCCGGCAGACGGCTACACGCTGCTGCACGCGGCCGCACCCATTGCCATCGGCGAGGCGCTGTACAAGGGCCTGCCTTACGATGTGCACAAGAACTTCGCTTCGATCGCCAGCACGGCCATTGCGCCCTTGTTCCTGGTGGTCAATGCCGATGCGCCGTACAAGACGGTCGCGGAGTTCATCAAGCAGATGAAGGCCGATCCGAAGGGCGCAACCTTCGGATCGCCGGGGGCGGGCTCGGCGCCGCACCTCACGGCCGAGCTTCTGCTGCGCGCCTCGGGCACGAAGGGCATCGTGGTGCAGTACCGCGGCGATGCGCCGGCCTACACCGAGCTCCTGGCCGGGCGGATCGACGCCACCCTGACGGCCATCTCGACCGCGATTCCCCACATCCAGGCCGGCAAGCTGCGGGTGCTGGGGGTCGCCAACGAAGAGCGCTCGCCGCTGTACCCCAACGCACCGACCTTTCGCGAGCAGGGCCTGCCTTCCGTCGTGGGCTATGGCTGGTACGGCGTGCTCGCGCCGGCCGGAACGCCGGCCAACATCGTCGAGCGGTTGAATGCAGAGGTCAACGCGGCGGTGGCCGACGCGGACGTCCGTCGCAAGGCCGAAGCGGCGGGACTGCAGCTGCGCGGCGGCAGCGCTGCGGACTTCAGTGCGTTCATTGCCAGCGAAACACGCAAGTGGGCGCAGATCATCAAGGCCGCGAACATCACGGCTGAATAATGAACGGGGCGCCTTGGGTGCAGCTATGGGCTGCACGTGCGTAGGTTGCTCCCTGAACGCGTCCGATTGGAGTACGAAAGGGCGCACGGCGATGCTAGGTAAAAACGCCTGCAGGCTGTTCGATCTGCGGTGAGGTGGTGATCGGCGGTGAAGGCGTTCAGAAGTCTGAATTCTCTTGGATGCCCATCGCCGCAATGTATGGCCCGGGTGATTGGCATTGGCTCCGCGCTCTTCGGTCACGATGCCGGACGTCCAGGTGAAGATGGCCGAGCGCGGCCTCGAGATGCTCAACACGACGCCCGAGCAGTTCACTCAGAACTACAAGCGGGATTTCGAAGTGATCATCCAGCGGATGCAGGAGTTCGGCATCGAGGCGCAGTAGGTTTTCCGCGGGAGGTCGGCAGGCGCGCTGCACCCGCCAAGACGCACATTGGCGAAGGGGCGAAGCCTGTGTCGCGCTGGCTCATTCCATTGGGCCGGACAGACTCCGACATAGTTCGCGATGGTTTTCGGGGGTCAGGGGCGCTGCTGAATCCTATCCGCGAGCATCTGTGAGACGAATCGCAGGTACTTTTCTATTTCACGGTCGGCTTTCGGACCTTTGCCAAACAGGTGGTCCAGCAGGGGTTGAGCTGTCGGAATAAATGCCGAAACGCTAAGTATCGTGAGGTGGATGTGTCGTGAGTCCACGTCGGCCGGAGAGTCGTCCAAGAGCATCGCTGTCAGCTCCATGGCACGTCGGCTGATTCGCTGCAGAGAATTTCCCGTTTTACCCTGCGACCCGTTGGCATCCTCTCCGTGATAGATCTCCGACAGTGCCAGTCGCTCGAAGTGGGGGTGTTCACGCATGAATTCCAACCGAAGCAAAAGGCGCTGATACACGCGCTCGGGTAGCGGCCCGCGAGAAACCAGCGCTGCTTCCATGCGGTCCTGCAGTTGCCCCATCAGTTGCTCGGTCGCTTCCCTGAGAACCCCCCTCAGGTCACCAAAGTAGTAGCGCACCAAGGTGCGAGTTACGCCGGCGATGCCTGCGATCTCCAGGATGCTCAGATGCTCCGGCGCTCGCGTCTTCAACAGCAAGATCGTGGCGTCGAGGATGCGCTGCTGCCCCACCGCTGCATCGGCAAGAGGGCGTCCGCTTGCACGCGGAGCTTTACGTTTGGGTGTGACCTTCTTTGACGGGGCGTTTTCAGTGGACATGCGGGATGGAGAACCATGAGCAGGATTGCATGCGCAAGGCTATCACCCCAGCGAATCTGACAGCGGTAGGGGTGCGCATGGCGCGCTCGTCAACGGCCGCGCGAACAAGGAGGCTGGGCCTCAACCCCTAAAAAAGATCGCTGTGTGGGCAGTGTTTTCCCTGATTCATTTAATTGCCACTAGTGGAAATATCTGGTCCTCGAGTGCTCTTGCTGCGCTGTTGAGCGAAGCACAAACTGATTCGCAGACGGGCAAGCGCATTCGCCATCCGGTCATCCGGCGTTGTTCGCTCCACGAGGAGAAATCCATGAAAACAGCTAGCACTTCCGCCTCACCCACAACATGGGGTGACGCACGGCATCCCGCATCGCTGAACCCAGATGCTCACAACCCCGCTGCATTGGAGGTAGAGCGACAAACGATCAGAACGGTCACCTGGAAGCTGGTGCCGCTGCTGTTCATTGCCTGGTTCGTCAACTATCTGGACCGCGCCACCATCGGTGTGATGGCCTTGCAGATGAATCAGGAGATTGGCCTTGGCCCCGAGGCGTTCGGCTTTGCGGTCGGGATTTTCTATGTCGGGTACGTCCTCTTCGAGGTGCCCAGCAACATGGTCATGCATCGGGTGGGTGCACGGCGCTGGCTTTCGAGAATCCTGGTTTGCTGGGGCGTTGTGCTGATCGGCACGGCTTTCGTTCGAACGCCCATGCAATTGAATGTCGCGCGCTTCCTGCTGGGTGTCGTCGAAGCGGGGCTCCTGCCTGCGATCGTCTACTACCTGGGGCTGTGGTTTCCCGCCAAGTACTTTGGCAAGCCGGTCAGCGTGGTGTATGTCGCTTGCATCATCTCGTTGATCGTGGGGGGACCCTTCTGCACGTTCCTGATGGTCCATTTCAACGACGTCGTGGGCTTCACTGGTTGGCGTTGGACCATGGTGCTCGAAGGCGTGATGGGCGTCGCAGTGGGGGTGGTCGCGCGCTTTTACCTGGTCGATCGACCGAGCGAAGCCACGTGGTTGAGCCAGGCGCAAAGGCTTTGGCTGTCTTCCGAGATGGACAAGGTTGCGCGAGAAGCGGCAAGCCAAGGTGCATCGAGCGCGTCTGAGGCATTCAAAAGCCCGATCGTCTGGCTGATGGGGCTGCTGTACTTCTGCACCGGCATTGCGTTCTTCGGAATCTCGACGTGGTTGCCCCAGGTGATCAATCAGATGGCGAAGCTTCCGCTCCTCACGATCGGCTTTGTCTTCTCCTTCCCATTTGCCCTAGGGGCCATTGCGATGATCTTGAATGCCCGACATTCGGACCGAACGCTGGAGCGCCGTTGGCATCTGACGGGAGCGTTGGCGGTTGGCGCTATCGGCATGTTTGCAAGCGGCTGGACCTCGGCTTCGCCCGGAATCGCCTATGCGCTGATCTGCGTGGCAACCATTGGGCTCACGGCTTCGCTCGGCGTGTTTTGGGCCATTCCGTCGACCTTTCTTTCGGGCTCTGGAGCAGCCAGCGGCATGGCCCTGATCAATGCCATCAGCAGTCTTTCGGGATTGTTGGGCCCCTGGCTGATTGGCATCGTTCTCGGCAGGACTTCCGACGTCACCGAGACGCTCTATTGGATGGCGGCGAGTCTGATCGTGGCGGCCGTACTGGCTGCACTGCTTCCGTACCCGAACGGCCGCAGCCAGCGTCGCTGAGGTGCTTCGACATGCGCGCAATGCCCAAGGAGTTTCCATCGTGGTGAAAACCCGACGCCAGTGGTTCGCTGCTGCGCTGTTGTGCGCTGTGGCCTGCTTCAACGGCCACGCCTCGGAGCCGGCACAACTCGACAGGCCTGTCACGATCGTGGTGGCCTACCCTTCGGGCGGCGATACCGATGCGCTGGCAAGGCTTCTGGCCGAGAAGTTGTCGGTCAGGCTCAAGCAGCCTGTGATCGTGGACAACCGGCCTGGCGCCAGTGGTGTCATCGGAAGCAGCTATGTCGCCAAAGCACCGGCAGACGGCCACGTCCTGCTGCTGGCACCAAGCACCTTCTCGATCGCGCAGTGGGTGCTCAAGACGGGCGTAGGGAATGGATACGACGTGCTCAATGGCTTCACGCCCGTCATCGAACTCGCGTCCGTATCGCTGTTCCTTGTCGCGGGTGAGCAAGCCGGGCTCAAGACCGTTGCGCAGGCGATTGCGGCGGCAAAGGCTCGACCGATGGTCTATGCGAGCCCCGGCGCCGGTTCGCCTATGCACATTCTTGGAGAAATGCTCAACAGGACAGCGAAGGTGCGCATCGACCATGTTCCCTACAAGGGGGTCGCGCCCGCGGTCAGCGACCTGCTGGGCGGCCACGTGCCGCTCAGCTACGTCACGTTGGGCTCAGTGGCGCCCCATGTTGCGACCGGAAAGATCCGGGTGTTGGCCGTGGCCGATCCGCAGCGCTCGCCCCTGGCCCCTGACGTGCCGACGCTGCGCGAACTGGGTTATCGGGACGTGGAAATACGCGCTTGGTACGGCCTGTTCGCCCCCAAGGGGATGAAGGCCGAGACGGTGAGGGCACTGAATGCGCACCTCAACGAGATCCTCCGACTGCTCGACGTGGCGTCGCGCATGGCAACGCTTGGCGCGGTTGCGGTGGGCGGGCCTGCAGAAGTATTGGGAAAAACCAACGCGCAAGATTTTGAGCGCTTCGGCCGAATCGTCCAGGAGCTTGGCATTCGCGCCGAGTAGCACCACACGCACAGAATCATTTACATCATCGAAACAGAATCATGCATATCGAACACATGACGCCGTACATCGGCTCCGAAATCAGCGGCATCGACCTGTCAGACCCCGTCCAGGTGGAAGCCCATGCAGATCAATTGCGCGCTACGCTGCACGAGCGCCAGGTGATCTTCTTTCGCGACCAATCGCTGAGCCCCTCGGATCAAGTCCGCTTCGCTCGGCTCTTCGGCAAGGTGGACCCAGTTTCTTCCACCTTTCCCGCGCATCCGGAGGAGCCCTTCGTCGAGTTGCTCATCAGCCAGGGAACTCGGACCGGAACCGACATCTGGCATGCAGACCTGACCTGGCAAGCCGTACCGCCCGCAGGTGCGTGTCTTTATGCGGTGGATGTACCCGATGCAGGCGGCGACACGATGTGGGCCAGCATGACCCAAGCCTATGCATCGCTGGACGGTGACATGCAGAACTACCTGCGAAAACTGAGGGCCGTGCACAACTGGGAGGCCCCAGCGCTGAGCGACAACCTGGCACGTCGAGATCCGAGTGGCGCACTTTATCGCGCGGCTCGGGAAAAAAACGTTCCGATCGAGCAACCCGTGGTGCTGGAGCATCCCGTGACAGGGAAGCCGCTGGTCTTCGTGAATGCGCTCTACACCACGCACATCCGAGGTGTCACGAACGACGAGAGTTCGGCACTGATCTCCATGCTCAGCGGGCTGGCCAAAGTCCCCGAATGGCAGGTACGGTTTCGCTGGCGGAAGGGCTCTGTGGCCGTGTGGGACAACATCGCCACCCAGCACTACGCGATCAACGACTACCACCCGTCGGCGCGCCGCATGCACCGCGTCGCCATCCGCCAGGGGTAGCCAAGTCCATCGGCCTTCGAGCCGAACCACCGTTTGACATCCAGGGCGCGCATCCGTCGATGCGCTCGCCAGGGATGCGTGTCGCCCGTCTCCGCCGCGGCGGTCAAAACCGTCGTGAATCCGTTCCGATCCCTATCCAGAGGAGTTCCTCCCATGAAATACCTTGGCGCATTGCTTGCGGTCTCTGTTCCCGGCCTCGTGTGGGCCCAATCGTCGGTCACGCTGTTCGGAACGGTCGATACGGCCGTCAGCCAGCAGTCGATCACTTGGCGCGATGCTGTGACGGGGCAGCGAGTCAAGCAGAGCAAGACCAGCTTGAACACGATGGCCAATCGCCCCAGCCATATCGGGTTTCGGGGAACGGAAGATCTGGGGGGCGGGCTCGCTGCCAGCTTTTGGCTGGAGGCCCCCGTCGCGACCGACAACGGATCGACCGGCATTGCCACGTTCAGCCGCCGCTCCACGCTCAGCCTGTCCGGCGGATTCGGTGAACTGCGCGTGGGCCGCGACTACACGCCCACATCCTGGAACGATCTCGTCTTCGATCCGTTCCAGACGCTGGGCGCAGGCGCGAGCGCGATCGCGTCGGTCTCCATCGGGGCAGCGGTGAACAACAACAACTACGTTCGGGCCAGCAACACCGTCGGGTATTTCCTGCCGTCCAGCCTCGGCGGCTTCTATGGCCATCTGCAGTATGGATTTTCCGAGACGACCCGTCTGTCCGGTGCCGAACCGGGCGCCGGGGCGTCTTCGCACAAAGGGCGCTATGCCGGTGCGCGCTTCGGTTACGCGAATGGTCCACTCAACATGGCGGTCTCGTACGGCAGCACCGTGCCCGTGGACGCTGCGGTGCAAGACCGAAAGGTGGTCACCACGAACCTGGGCGCATCGTATGACTTCGGCGCTGTGGCGCTGATGATGGAGCTTTCCCGGGTGCGCAATCACACGGCGACGGCGGGGTTTCCCAGGTCCGAAAACTTCGACGGTGCGCTGTTGGGGGTGACCGCACCGGTCGGCCCGGGGCTGGTCCGGGCGTCGCTCTCGACTGTTCGCTATGACGAAGGAGGCATCTTCGTCCAGGGGCCACGTCCCCGCACCACGAAGCTCGCTCTGGGCTACGTGCACAACCTGTCGAAGCGCACCGCCCTCTATGCGACCGTTGCCCGCGTGACGAATCGCAACGACGGCCGCTATTCGGGGGCGCTCCAATCTGCCGTCTCCGCTGGCTATGCCCCGGCCGATCCCTACTTCGGTCCCGGCCAAGTGCCGCGTGGCGCGACGGGATACGACTTCGGCATCAGCCATTCCTTCTAAGGTCATGAATCAGGATCAATTGAACTCTGGACAGGCGGTCGAAGGTCGATCATTGTTCTTTCCGAAGCAGCACAGTTTCAACGCCAGATCCCGTTGCCTGCCAACGGCCTGTAACGCCTGCCAGGAGACCTCGATGCCCACCATTCGCTGTCATGTTGTGGAATCCGCCCTGGCCCAAGGTGGGCATCCGCGAGCTGGGAATCTCCATAGGGAAAGGTGGATCTGATGCAGCCCGTTGCCAAACACACAACGGCTATTGCGGCACAAGATTCGCGGTCCACCCTGGGCCTGGAAATTCCGCAGGTCACGGCGCGTGCCAAGGTGCTGGGACGCGCCGTGTATGCGGGGGACATCAAGCTGCCCGGCATGCTGCATGGCAAGGTGCTGCGCAGTCCCTATCCGCACGCGCGCATTGTGGCCATCGACACCGCGGCGGCACGGGCGCTGCCGGGGGTGAAGGCCGTGCTCACCGGTGACGACGCGCCCGCCACACTCTGGGGCGTACACCACAAGGAGCGCGCTGTGCTGGCCAAGGGACTGGTGCGCTACTGCGGCGAAGAAGTGGCCGCTGTGGCGGCTGCGTCTGAAGAAATCGCGCGCGACGCGCTGGATCTGATCCAGGTCGAGTACGAAGAGCTGCCCGCCATCCTCACCACCGCCGAGGCGATGGACGAGGATGCTCCCGGCGTGCATCCGGGGCGCGACAACATTGCGCGCGAGATTCGCTTCGACCGCGGCGACGTGGACGCAGGCTTCGCGGCGGCGCACCTCATCCACGAGGCGACCTACACCACCCATTCGCAGTACCCCGGCTACATGGAACCCATGGCGACCGTGGCCGCCCTCGATCCGGACGGACGGCTCGTGCTGTGGACTTCCACGCAGGCCGTCAACCTCGTTCGCGAGCAGGTGGCGGCGACGCTGGGCCTGTCGGTCTCGCGCGTGCGGGTAGTGCAGGCCACCACAGGCGGCGCCTTCGGCGGGAAGATCGTTGAAGACGACAACCAACTGGTGGCGGGCCTGTTGGCATTGCGCACCGGCAGCCCCGTGCGGCTGGTGAACAATCGGCTCGAAGACTTCCAGGCCTGCTGCGCGAGCGTGCCGGAGCACATCACCCTCAAGATTGGCATGGACCGCGACGGCGTGATCGTCGCCAAGCAGGTTCACATCATTGCCGAGTGCGGCGCCTACGCTGGCCTTGCGGGCGACGTGATGCACGTGAGCGCAATGCGCAGCGACAACATGCACCGCAACCCGAACATTCGTTCGCATGCGACCCTGTACTACACCAACAATCCGCCGCGCGGTGCCTTCCGCGGCTTTGGCGGCACCCAGATGCTGTTTGCACTGAACAGCCATCTGCACACCATGGCCGAGCAACTCGGCTTGGACCCGGTGGTGGTGCACAAGCGCAACGCAGTGCGGGTGGGCGAGACCACGGTGCACGGCTGGCATATTGGTAGCACGGGCCTTGTCGAATGTATCGACCAGGCCACCGAGGCCATCGGCTGGGCCGAGAAGCGAAGCAGGAATCACCAGGAAGTCGGCGTGGCGCGCCGCGGCGTGGGCATGGCCGCTGCCATGCACGTGAGCGGCAACCGGACCATCGGCAACTGGGACGGCGCCACGGTGATCGTGAAGATCAACGAAGACGGTCGCGTCTTCGTGATCAGCGGTGAGTGTGACATGGGCCAGGGGGCGACCACGATGATCAATCAGATCGTTGCGCACGAACTCGATTTGCCGCTCTCGGACCTGTATGCGGTCCCGCCCGACACCGATGTGGCGCCGGTCGCGGTGGGTTCGTTGGCCTCGCGCGTGACCATGTCTGCGGGCAATGCGGCCATCGTGGCCGCGCGCAAGGCACGCGACGAACTTTTCGCGCTGGCTGCACAGCGGTGGAGCGTGGAGCCAAATGCGCTGGCCATCGGTGGTGGCACCGTGTTCGTCGTCGACCAACCTGAGCAGCGCGCGACCGTGGCGGAGCTGGCACGCCTGCACATCTGGCGCCATGGCGGCGGTGGTATCCAGGTCAGCGGCAGTTGGGACCCCAAGACCGTCATGCCTGACGACACGCTCTTCGGCAACGTTGCTGCCGCCTATTCCTTCGCCGCCCAGGCGGTGGAAGTCGAGGTGGATACCGAAACCGGCCGCGTGACAGTGCTGGACAGCTACGTCGCAGATGACTGCGGCAAGGCGCTCAACCCGATCGCGGTCCACGGTCAGACCAACGGCGCCACCGTGCAGGCCATCGGCTGGGCGCTGTACGAAAAGCTTCACTACGAGGGTGGTCGGTTGTCGAATGGAAACTTTGCCGACTACACGATGCCCACGGCCGATGCGGTGCCCATGTTGCGGGGCGGCTTCGTTGAATCCAATGACCCGAACGGCCCCTATGGCGCCAAGGGCGCGAGCGAGACGGCCATCCTTCCGGGGGCTCCGGCCATTGCGAATGCGGTCTACGACGCCGTCGGCGTGCGCATCCGCGATCTGCCCATCACCCCAGAGAAAGTGCTTGCCGCACTGCAGGCCCAGAAAAACGAAGGGGCAGACCATGCGTGAATTTGACTACCTGGAGCCTGCCTCGGTGGCCGAGGCCAGTCGGATGCTGGCCGAGTGGGGAGACGACGCGCGCGTGATCGCCGGTGGTACGGCGTTGATGCTGGGGATGCGCCAGCGCATGCTGGCCCCCGCGTGCCTCGTTTCGGTGGCGAAGATCGAACGGCTCCGTGGCATCTCGTTCGATGCGACGCAAGGCCTGCGCATTGGCGCACTGGCTCGTCATGCAGACATCGCCCGTTCACCACTGGTGCGAGCGCATGTGCCGGTCCTTGCCAGCATGGCCGAGCGCGTGGCCAATCCGCAGGTGCGCAATCAGGGCACGATCGGCGGAAATCTTTGCTATGCCGACCCTTCCACCGATCCGCCGGGCTGTCTGCTGGCATTGGATGCCCAGGTGGTGCTCGGCAGTGTGCGCGGTGAGCGTGTGTTGTCTATCGAGGAATTTCTGGTCGACTACTACGTCACGGCGCTGGAGCCCGACGAGCTCGTCATCGAAATCCTTGTTCCGCCGTTGGCGGCCGGCATCCTTGGCGTGTACTCGCGCTTCCTGCGCACTGCTGCAGAGCACCGGCCGCTGGCCAGCGTGGCTCTCGTCGCGCGGCGTGAAGGCGCGCTGTGCCGCGAGGCGCGAATCGCGGTGGGCGCTTCGACGCCGATTCCTCGACGGTTGCGGCGGGCCGAGGCCTTTCTCGAAGGGCGTGTGGTAACGGTCGAGATCGCCGCCGAGTTGGCCGCCATCGTGGCGCAAGACATCGACCCCATGTCGGACTTGCGCGGTAGCGCGGACTACCGGCGCGAGATGGTGCGGGCGGTTGCCCGCCGGACCGTGGCTGAACTGTTCGGCCTGGATATCTACGAAGGAGCCGCGGCATGAGCACCCATCGCATCGAATGCACCGTCAACGGTGAGGCGCACAGCGTCGATGTTCCGGCCCGCCGGTTGCTGTCCGATTTCTTGCGCGACGACCTGCACCTCACCGGCACCAAACGCGGCTGCGAAACCGGCATCTGCGGCGCCTGCTCGGTGTTGCTGGACGGTGAAGTGGTCAAGTCTTGTCTGATGCTCGCGGTGCAGGTGAGCGGCCGTGAACTCACAACCATCGAGGGCCTGGCCCATGGCGACGAATTGCATCCGCTGCAAAAGAGCTTCATGCAGTGCGGTGGCCTGCAGTGTGGCTATTGCACGCCGGGCTTCATCATGGCCTCGTGCGATCTGCTCAACAACAACCCGAATCCCGACTGCGACGAAGTACGCCATGGCCTGTCCGGCAACTTGTGCCGTTGCACGGGCTACACGCAGATCGTGGAGTCGGTGCTCCATGCTGCCAAGGAGATGAATCATGGAAATTGAGAAAACGCTGCTCGTGTCGGCCGCGCGCGAACAGGTGTGGGCCTTGCTGCTGGACCCACAAGTGATGGGAGGCGCAGTGCCCGGGATGAAGTCCATCGAAGTGATCAGCCCCACCGAATACGTGGCCGTGATGCACCAGAAGATCGCGTTCATCAGTGCCAAGTTCAAGCTGCGCACCCACATCGTCGAGCAACGTGTCCCGGAGTACCTGCGCGCTGAGGGCACGGGGGAGGATGCGTCGGTGGCCAGTTCGCTCAAGCAGAGCAGCGAGGTCTTTCTCACGGCCACGCCCGAAGGCGGGACGGAGCTGCGCATCAAGGTCAACGTGGACGTGTTGGGCCGCCTGGGCACCTTCGGCCTGTCGGTGATGAAGACCAAGGCCGACCGCATGTGGGAGGAGTTCGGTGCCAACCTCAAGGCGCGAATCGAATCGGGGGAGCTGCCTGCGACCGCGACAGCCACGTCGACGCCTGCAACGACGATGCCCGCTCCGGCTGCGTCGCCCACGGTGGCCGTGGCGGGTGTCTCCGCCCCCAAGGGTCTCATCGAACCCACCCCGTCGCCCGCCGTGGTTGCGGGAACGCCAACGTCCGGCGCACCGTCTCCTGCGGCGCCTGTGCAGTCCGTGAGCGTCGCTGCATCGGCTGAATCAGGCTGGTGGTCGCGCCTGTTTGGAGGGGGCCGTGCCGGACCTGTCGACTTTCCGTCGGCCGCGCAAGGCCGAAATATTCGAATTGAAGTGCGTCAGATGAACCAGACCGTCACCATCGACTGGCCGATCGAGCAGGCACCTCAATGCCGTGAGTGGCTGCGGGAACTGCTCAACAAGTAGCACGAGAACCAAAAGGGGGAGCGTGCCGCCCCGCTGCATGCGCGCTCAGGCGACAGGAAGGCCCGAGCCGCCGAAGCGAGCCCGGTACTCGTGCGGCGTGATACCGAGATGCTTGACGAAAAGCTTGCGCATCGGCTGCTCAGAACCAAAGCCGATGCGGCCGGCGATGGACTTGAGCGGAAGGTCGCCGTCTTCTAGCAAACGCCGCGCTGCTTCAAGACGGGCGCGCTCAACGAAGCTCAATGGGCTTTCGCCGACCTCCCGACCGAACACGCGGCGGAAGTTGCGTTCGCTCATCGCGGCGCGTTCAGCCATGTCAGACAGAGCAAGCGGCTCGTCGAGGTGCGCCAGGATCCAGTCCTGCACGGCGCGGATTCCAGGATGGCTGGTGTTCTGGCTCGCCAAGTGAACGCTGAACTGCGACTGTCCTCCCGGACGCTTGAGATACACGACCAGATCGCGCGCCACTTCCAGCGCCAGGCCGCGTCCGAAATCTTCCTCGACCAGCGCCAATGCGAGGTCGATGCCCGCTGTCACACCGGCGGAAGTCCAGAGGCGCCCAGCGCGCAGATAAATGGCGTCCGCCTCGACCTGGACTTTCGGAAAACTGGTCTGAAGCAGCGTTGCGACGCTCCAGTGTGTCGTGGCACGGTGGCCGTCCAGCAGTTCGGCCGCTGCGAGAAAGAAGCTTCCCGAGCAAAGGGCGACCAGTCGATCAATGCGCGGAGCCACCGCACGCGCCCAGCGCACCAATGATGGATTGCGCTCGAGTGCCGCTTCGATCTCGCGTGCCCCGACGATCACCGCAATGTCAGGCAGGTCGGCTTCGTCGATGGCGCGGGTGGCAACGAGCGACATCAGCATGTCGGAAGGCACCGGTCCTGCGGACGTTGACGCAATCTCGATCTCGTAGCCCCTGGGTTGTCCTTGGCGCACGAGATGGATGTTGGCGTACTCGAACACACTCATGGTGCCGACGGCCTCGAGCGCCTTGAAGCCTGGGTAAACGACGATGTCGACGCGACGAGCCCGGGATGCGAAGGGCGAAGGCATGAGCGTTTGTAGTGCGATTTTTTGGGAAGTATCCGATCCGATTCGGCCAACTTGGTTTGTGTCGCGGCCAAGTTGCCGAGGGTTGCGCCGCACCTTACTACATCGACGCACTTGCGCCTCTACATTGAACGCCTTCACATATTGCGTTCAAGAGAAGAGCATGAAAACCAAAGCCGCCGTCGCCTGGCAAGCAGGCCAACCCCTCACCATCGAAACCGTGGACCTCCAGGGCCCCAAGTTCGGTGAAGTGCTGGTCGAGATCAAGGCCACCGGCATCTGCCACACCGACTACTACACGCTCTCGGGCGCCGACCCCGAAGGCATCTTCCCCGCCATCCTCGGCCATGAAGGCGCGGGCATCGTGGTCGACGTCGGCCCCGGCGTCACCACGCTGAAAAAGGGCGACCACGTCATTCCGCTGTACACGCCCGAATGCCGCCAGTGCAAGTTCTGCCTGAGCCGCAAGACCAACCTGTGCCAGCTGATCCGCGGCACGCAGGGCAAGGGCCTCATGCCCGACGCCACCTCGCGCTTCAGCCTCGACGGCAAGCCGATCTTTCACTACATGGGCACCAGCACCTTCAGCAACTACACGGTCGCGCCCGAAATTTCGCTGGCCAAGATCCGTGAAGACGCGCCCTTCGACAAGGTCTGCTACATCGGCTGCGGCGTCACCACCGGCATCGGCGCGGTGCTCTTCACGGCCAAGGTCGAAGCCGGCGCGAACGTCGTGGTGTTCGGCCTGGGCGGCATCGGCCTGAACGTGATCCAGGGCGCCAAGATGGTGGGCGCCGACAAGATCATCGGCGTCGACCTGAACCCCGAGCGCGAAGCCATGGCCCGCCAGTTCGGCATGACGCACTTCATCAACCCCAAGACCACCGAGAACGTGGTCGACGCGATCGTGCAACTGACCGACGGCGGCGCCGACTACAGCTTCGAGTGCATCGGCAACACGCAGGTGATGCGCCAGGCGTTGGAATGCACGCACAAGGGCTGGGGCCGCAGCATCATCATCGGCGTGGCCGAAGCCGGCGCCGAGATCAGCACTCGCCCGTTCCAGCTGGTCACGGGCCGCAAGTGGGAAGGCTCGGCCTTCGGCGGCGCGCGCGGCCGCACCGACGTGCCAAAGATCGTCGACTGGTACATGGAAGGCAAGATCAACATAGACGACCTGATCACGCACACCATGCCGCTGGAAGACATCAACAAGGGCTTCGACCTGATGAAGCGCGGCGAGTCGATCCGCGGCGTGGTGCTCTACTGATGTCGGGGCTGCTTCGAACACTGACTGAGCATCCTTGCTTCGGCGGGGTGCAGCGATTTATCGAACATGATGCGCACGAGATCGGACTGCCGATGCGCTTGTCGGTGTTCCTGCCGCCGCAGGCGGCGCTGGCCAAGGTGCCGGCGTTGCTCTACCTTGCCGGGCTGACTTGCAACGAAGAGACCTTTGCGGTAAAGGCCGGTGCCCAGCGGCTCGCCGCAGAGTTCGGCATCGCGCTGATCGCACCTGACACGAGCCCGCGTGGCGCAGGCGTTGCCGGCGAGGCCGACGACTGGGACTTCGGTGTCGCCGCAAGCTTCTATCTCGACGCCACGCAGGCACCGTGGGCACCGCACTGGCGCATGGAGAGCTACCTTGTACGGGAGTTGCTCCCCCTTCTTGGCGAGCGTCTGCCTATCGATGTGGAGCGGCTGGGCATCTTCGGTCACTCGATGGGCGGACACGGCGCACTCACGCTCGCGTTGCGGCACCCGGGGCTGTTCAAGTCGGTGTCGGCGTTCGCGCCGGTGTGTGCGCCTGCGCAATGTGCGTGGGGCCGCAAGGCGTTCACGGGCTATCTCGGCGGCGATACCGAAGGCTGGCAGGCCCATGACGCGAGCCGCCTGATGCAGCGCCAGCAGGCCGCGCCTTTCCCCGAGGGCATCCTGATCGACCAGGGCCTGGAAGACAAGTTTCTCGCCGACCAGCTGCATCCGCACCTGTTCGAAGCAGCCTGCCGCGAGGTCGGGCAGCGGCTCACCTTGCGCCGCCACATCGGCCACGACCACGGCTACTACTTCGTGCAGAGCTTCATGGCCGATCACCTGAAGCACCACCAACGCATTCTTTTCCAACCCTCCTGACCTCAACGAAAGAAGACACCATGCCCAAGCTCTATGACTGTGACATCTCTGGCAGCTGCTACAAGATCCGCCTTTTCTTGAACATCCTCGACGTGCCCTACGACGCGGAGCCGGTCGATTTTGTGAGCAAGGCACACAAGACGGCGTCGTACCTTGCGCTGAACCCCTTCGGTGGGATTCCGATCTTCGAAGACGGCGATCTGCGACTGCGCGACGCCCAGGCCATCCTGATCTACATCGCGCGCAAGTACGACAAGTCGGGCAGTTGGTTCCCCGAAGACGCCCGCTCGCAAGGCCAGATCGCGCAATGGCTGTCGACCGGCGGCGGCGAGGTCATGAACGCTGCGGGTGCGCGGCTGGTGAAGGTGTTGAACTATCCGCTCGATCTGGCCAAGCTGCAGGCGGGCGCGAACCGCGTGTTCGGCATCATGGACGCTCACTTGGCCGGCCGCGAGTTTCTGGAGCTGGGCCATCCCACCATCGCGGACATCGCCTGCTTCCCGTACACCGCGCTGGCGGGCGAGGGTGGCATTGACCTGGCGCCGTATCCGAACGTGCTGGCGTGGATCGAACGGATGAAGCGTCTGCCCGGATTCATTTCGATGCCGGGGATCTGCAAGGCCTGACTCCCCGAATCCGAGTTTGGCGTTTGCCTCTCCGTGGCTGACTGAAGGCGATGAGGGGCCGCATGACCGTGCGTCGTCGATGTCCCCACCGGCCATCGTTCAGCCGCCGATTGGGTGCATCGATGGTGAAGCAGATGCGGCACTGCTTCAACATCCAGTGCTCGCATTCAGTCGTGGCGCTGTCCGCGTACGCGGCAAGCGCGCGCGAATTCGGTGGTGTCCAGTGCGTTTTTTTTTTGCCGGAGCCGAACAGTGACATCGCGTGCGCCGCAGCGCAGCGAGGGTCATCATTGCTGCCAGAAGGCTAGAAGCTGTGTCGAATGCCGACGTCGTAGCCCGTTGACGTCGTCGGCACGAGCGACGCGCTGCGCATGTAGGCCGGTCCGCCGATGGTGATCGCCGCACCGTTCTTGTTGCGCAACCGGGCCACGGTGGCGTACAGCGCAGTGCGCTTCGACAGGTGGTGCATGTAGCCCAACGCGATCTTGCTGGCCTGCGGGTCGGGGCGGTTGTCGTTTTTCAGATGATCGTCGTAGACGGCCCGTGAATAGGTCGCACGGATCACGCCGACACCCACCGGCACGGTGACGCCGACCAGCGCGCTGTTGAGCGTGGCGTCGGGCAGCGGCGACATCGGCGCCTTTGCGTAGTCGCGGCCGGCCTTGCTGCGGTTGACGCCGGCATGGAACTTGGCGAAGTTGAAGTCGTAGGTCAGCCCCAGGCTCGCAAGCTGCACTTCGTCGGTGGTGCCTGCGTTGTAGTCGTCGCCGGTCGTGCTGCGTCCGACGGCGACACCGATGTCCAGCGGGCCCTTCGCGTAGCCGATGCGCGCGCCGATGTGGCGGCCGGTGCGCGTGCTGTTGGGCGGCGCCGGCGTGGTCCACAGCGTCTGCTTGGTGCCTTCGTGCAGCGCGTACATCGCCTGGCCGTAGAAGCCACCCAGGTTGGGCGGCAGGAAGTAGCCGATCGAATTGCTCGCACGTGAGACGCGGTCCAGCCGCGAGCCCGTATTGGCGATGAAGGTAAGGGCGGCTCCGGCACCGTTGAAGCTGAAGGGATCGACGAGCACGTCGTTGACGAACACCGGCATGTAGTCGCGGCCCACCCGCAATTCGCCGAAGGTGCCCAGCAGGCTCAAGGTCGAGCGGCGAGAGAACGTGGCGATGCTGGTGGCGCCGTCGTCGTTGGTGACGGGCGCTTCGAGCCAGAACGCCGCCGCCATGCCGCCACCCAGGTCTTCCTGGCCCATGAAGCCCAGCCGGCTGCTGGCGCTGCGGCTGTTGGTCAGCTCGGTCCGCGAGAGCGAGACGCTGCCGCCGAGCGGCGACAGGTTCTGCGCCCGGTTGGTGGTCGACGTGATCGACGCGTCGAGCACGCCGAAGATCGTGAGGGTGGACTGGGCGTGCGCTGCACCCGATGCGGCAAGGGCCAGGGCCAGGGTGGCCGGGGCGGTCAATCTCTTCTTCATGCGTTGTGTCTCCGTTGTGGTGCTGAGGGCTGCGTAGCCGGCCGCGATTCTTCTTTTGGCGCGAGGGCACAACAAATGAAAATTGAGGGCCAGGGGTCTGCTTTGCTTATGGCTGGGTGCCCAGGTCTCAGGGACACAACCCATGGCCGCGCGTGCAACGGGCGCTTAGCATCCGAGCTTTCCCGCCGAGGCCGTTGCGGCCTGCTCCCGTGCCATGACTCCGTCGTCTGCTGTTCTTTATGCGCGTCTCATGACGGGGGCGCGCTTTCGTCATCTGCAGGCCTTCGCTGCCATCGCCGAGTTCGGCAGTGCGCAGCGCGCGGCCGACGCGATCGGTCTCACGCAGCCCGCGGTGACGCACCTGGTGGCCGACCTGGAAGAGTTTCTTCAGTGCCCGCTGTTTCACCGCCATGCGCGCGGCATGCGCATGACGGACATGGCGCGCGAGCTGCTGCCGTTCGTGCAGCGCTCGCTCGCCACGCTCGAGGCGGGCACGCAGTTCGTGGCGTTTCGCCAGTCGAGTGGTCACAGCATCGTGCGCGTGGGCGCGATCCATGGCGCCATCAACGGCCTGCTGGTGCGCGCGCTGCCGGCCTTCGGGCAATCGAAGCCCGACATCCTCGTGCAACTGCAGGAGGCCAACGCCGCAGAGTCGAGCGCGTTGATCTCGAACCGCGAGGTCGACCTCATGCTGTGTCGCGAACCGCCCGTGTGGCCCGAGGGCTGGGAGTTCGCCGAGTTGCTGCCCGACCGGCTCGTGGTCGTTGCCGGCCCGAATCATCCGCTGGTGCGCAAGCGCGGGCTGCGCCTGCCCGACCTTCTGGATGAGATGTGGCTCATGCTGCACCCCGCGACCCATGCGCGAAAGACCTTCGACGCCCTCATGGCCGCGCACGGCACGGCGCCGCGCTACCGCAAGCTCGAGGTCCGTTCCAGCGCGATGGTGCTGGCCCAGTTGCAGAGCGAGACGCTGCTCAACTTCACGCCCTACAGCGCGATGCGTCAGTTCATCGACATGGGGCAGATCGCGCTGATCGACGTGACGGACCTGCCCGCGTTGCCGCCGTTAGGCATCCTGAGCGTGCGCGACGAGCGCGGCGAGGCGGCGAACCTGCTGAAGGAGCATCTGTTCCGCTACGCCAGGAAGCACCCCTGAAGCTATAAGTAGGATGCATGGCTGGGGGCCACAAGGCATTGGTTCACCGTGGGGCAGTCATTGAAGAATGGCATTTCCAGTTCATTCCAGCGAACACGATCCGACCATGCCAAGAAGAACCCGACTCCTCGCCGCCGCGCTGCTGTGCGCCGCGGCCTTTCACGGCCATGCGGCACCGCCCGAGGCCTACCCGAACAAGCCTGTCACGGTCGTCGTGCCGTACCCGGCGGGCGGCTCCGTCGATGCCATGGCACGAGCGCTGCACGTGGCACTGGGCAAACAGCTGGGGCAGCCGGTGCTGATCGAGAACCTCGGCGGCGGTGCCGGCGCCATCGGCGCTGCCAAGGTGGTGCGTGCCCGCGCAGACGGCTACACGCTGCTGCTCGGTTCGGTCAACGAGGTGGTGCTGGCGCCGCTGACCAACAGCGCGGTCTCGTACAAGTCGGACGACCTGACGCCGGTCGCCCGCGTCGGTGACTCCACGTTCATCCTTGTGGGGCGGCCGGGCATCGCTGCGCGCAACACCGACGACCTGATCGAGTTTGCGCGCAAGAACCCCGGCACGCTGAGCTATGCCACCTCGGGCGTCGGCACCTTGCAGCACGTGATCATGCGGGACATCCAGGAGCGCAGCGGCACGTCGATGCTGCACGTGCCGTACAAGGGCGGCTCCACACAGGTGACCGACCTGCTGGGTGGCCAGGTCGACCTGATGCTGGTGGCTCCCGCCACCTTTCCCGACGCCATCGAAAGCGGTCGCGTGCGCGGTTTCGGAACCACGGGGCTGCAGCGCGAAGAGTTGCTGAAGAATGTACCTACTCTCAATGAGAGCAAGTACCTCAAGGGCATCGACCTGAACAGTTGGCTGGGCATCTTCGTGCCGCGCAACACGCCACCGGAAGTGACCCAACGCCTGCAGGTCGCCATCGGCTTGGTGCTCGGAGACGCAAAGGTTGCTGCGCACCTCAAACGAATTGGGTTCACGCCGGCCGACGCAGGGGCGCGGCCCGGGTTTGCCGAGGTCGTGGCCGACACGCAAAGCAAGATGCAGGGCGTCGTTTCGCGCATGCCTGCCGAGAAGAGCGAGGTGACGCGATGAGCCTGCTCGACCTCGCCAGCCGGCACATCGACGAGATCGCGGCCATCCGCCGCGACATCCACGCCAACCCCGAGCTGGGGTTCGAAGAGGTGCGCACCTCCGCACTGATCGCGGGCAAGCTGCGCGACTGGGGCATCGAGACCCACGAGAAGGTCGGCAACACCGGCGTGGTCGGTGTCGTGCGCGGCCGGCGTGCGGGGGCGGGCGCCATCGGCCTGCGCGCCGACATGGACGCCCTGGCCCTGTGCGAGCAGAACACGCTGGGCCATGCGTCGACGGTTCAGGGCCGCATGCACGCCTGCGGCCACGACGGCCACACGGCGATGTTGCTCGGCGCGGCCCAGGCCCTGGCCGAGAACCCGGACTTCGGCGGCACCGTGCACCTGATCTTCCAGCCCGCGGAAGAAGGGCGGGGCGGCGCGCTGGCGATGCTCGAGGCGCAGCTGTTTGAGCGCTTTCCCTGCGACCGCATCTTCGGCATGCACAGCCTGCCCGCGTTGCCGCTGGGTCAGTTCGGTATTCGCTCGAACGCGATGATGGCGGCGTCGGGGCGATGGCAGGTGCGCTTCAACGGCACCGGCGGACATGGTGGCGCCTACCCGCACCTGTCGACCGATCTGAGCGTGGTGCTCGCGCACTTTCTGCTCGGTCTGCAGTCGATCGTCAGCCGCAACGTGGCGCCGATGGACCCGGCCACCATCAGCGTGGGCCACATCGGCGCGGGCGACCCCGAGGCCATGAACGTGATCCCCGCCGAGCTGCGCATCTCCGGCACCCTGCGTGCGTTCTCGGACGAGGTGCAGGCGCTGCTCGAAAAGCGCCTGCGTGCGCACGCCGAACTGGCCGCCGCCACCGAGGGGGCGTCGGTGCATGTGAAGTGCTGGTGGAACTCCGTGCCGCTGGTGAACGACCCCGACGTAACGCGCAACGCGGTACGCGCCGCACACGACGTGGTGGGCCTGCAGGCCGTGAACGCCGATCTGGCCCCTCTGTCGGCTGGTGATGACTTCGCCTTCTTCGCGCGCAAACGGCCCGGCGCCTACATGCTGATCGGCAATGGCCGAGGCAAAGGCGATGGCCAGGGCGACGTGCACACGCCGTACTACGACTTCAACGACAAGGCCTTGCCGCTGGGCATCGCCTATTGGCTCTCGGTCGTCAACAAGGAACTCGGCGGCACGCTGGGCGCGGCATGAACGCGTGCGTCGATCTGCGCAGCGACACGGTCACGCGGCCCACGGCCGCCATGTACGAGGCCATGCAGCGCGCGCCCGTGGGCGACGACACCTACGGCGAAGACCCGACCGTCAACGCACTGCAGGCGCGCATTGCCGGCATGCTGGGTTTCGAGGCGGCGATGTTCGTGTCGTCCGGCACGCAGGCCAATCTGTGCGCGGTGCTGGCGCATTGCGGGCGCGGCGACGAGTACATCGTCGGCCAGATGGCGCACTGCTACCGCTGGGAGGCCGGCGGCGCCGCGATGTTCGGCGGCGTGCAGCCGCAGCCGCTGGACCATGCGGAAGACGGCACCTTGCCGCTGGTGGCGATCGCTGAGGCGATCAAGCCGGACAACGAGCACTTCGCCGTCACGCGGCTTCTTGCGCTGGAGAACACGTTGGGCGGGCGATGCCTGCCCGAGGCGTACCTGAGCGCGGCGACCGATCTGGCGCGGCGGCATGGCCTGTCGACGCACCTGGACGGCGCGCGCTTGTTCAACGCGGCCACGGCCTCCGATGCGGCGTCGCCCGAGTCCGGCGCGCGGCGCATCGCGGGGCATTTCGATTCGGTGTCGGTGTGCTTTAGCAAAGGGTTGGGCGCGCCGGTCGGCAGCGCACTGTGCGGCAGTGCGGCCTTCATTGCGCGTGCGCGGCGCGTGAGAAAGGCGGCGGGCGGCGCGATGCGGCAAGCGGGTGTGCTGGCCGCTGCGGCCTTGCATGCGCTGGACCACCATGTCGAGCGACTGGCTGAAGACCATCGGCTGGCGAGGCTGCTGTACGAGGGCGTGTGTGATCATCCCGGCGTGCGCGTGGAAGCGCCGCAGACCAACATCGTGTTTCTTGACCTGGTGGATCGTGGGCAAGACACGGCGCGTGCGCTTCAACAGCACCTGCAAGAGCGGGGCATGCTTGTTTCGATGCTGTACGGCCGCTTGCGTTTTGTCATCCATCGGGACGTGCAGGAAGACGCGGTGCTGCGCGTCGTCGACGCCATACGCAAGAGCTTGGACCGGTAGCAGGCGGGTGGCTCCGTCCGAAGTGCGGTGAGCGATGGGCGTGGTCGATTGTTTGAAGATCGAGAGCGAGGCCGACGCTCATCGCGGTCGTGGCGCCAAGCGCAGTATCGGCGAGCCGCGGCGACGTTAGTCGCCAGTCGTTCAATCCTCTCCGTTTTTCGCGTCGACGTCGAGGCACTGCCGGTGAATGCGCTTCAGCGCCGCATACATCACGCGGCGCTCTTGCGACGTCATGAGCTGGATGATCGACGCCTGTGCCTTGCGCGCGACCGGAATGACCTGCGCATGCAGCGCCTCGCCGGTCGGAGTGATGCTGCAGGTAAGCCGCTTTCTCGGCGTGGGGCCTTCGGCCTCCAGCAACACCAGCCCGCGCTGCTCGAGCAGGCGCAGTGTGCGGCTCACCAGCGCCTTGTCGGAAGTCGATTGCACGACCAGTTCTGCGAAGGGCATTGAGCGCGCGTGCGCCATCAGCGCCAGGATGCGCCACTCCGACACCGTGAGTCCGAAGCGCCTGGCATAGGGCAGCGTCGTCACGCGCCGCAGCGCGTTCACGGTCTGGCTCATCACGGTGGTGATGAAGTTGTCGACAGTCAGGTCGTCGCCGGATTCGTTGAGGCCTGACCACGGATCGATGGGCGCGGCGGCGGAGCGCTCGCTCAGGGCGTCTTCTTGCATAGGTTGTCTCGTCGATGAGGTGGATTTTCGCTTTGGGTCACACTTAATAGTTATTTTCCTATATGAAAAATATCTACTGTCAATTCGATGTTTCACTTGGTTGATTGATCAACAGCTTCATTCTACGATTCGTCAGCGTTTCTTATATGGGTCATTGTTTCGTATATGAAACGTCAAGTGAGATCCCGTTGTTGATCGGATGGTGCGCCGGTTCCGCTTCGAGCGCCCCGGCGCGCACTCCTTACGAAAGCTCCAAGATGAAAGTCAGCCGTAAGTTGTTTCTTGCCCTGGGTGTTCTGGCGGGGGGTCTCTGGGGAAGTGCCGTGCACGCCCAGGCGCCGGCCTACCCGACGAAGCCGATCACCGTCGTCGTCTCATACCCGGCCGGCGGCGACACCGACGCCATGGCGCGGCTGTTTGCCGAGAAGCTGCAGGCGCGGCTGGGCCAATCGGTGATCGTGGACAACCGGCCCGGCGCTGGCGGAACGGTCGGCAACACCTATGTGGGTCGCGCGGCGCCCGATGGCTACACGCTGCTGTTCACGCCCAACCCGTTCACGACTGCGCCGCTGGTGATGAAGCTCGCGCCCGCGGCGTCGTACGACGTGGTCCACGGCTTCGCGCCGGTGATTCACTCCGCCAACCAGGCGGTGCTGCTCGTAGCGAACCCGGCCTCCGGCATCAAGAGCGTGGCGGACCTCGTGGCGCAATCGAAGGCGGGCAAGGCACTGTCGTACGGCACGCCGGGCGCCGGCTCGCCGATGCACATCGCGGGCGAGTGGCTTAACCGTGCGGCTGGCATCCAGGTGCAGCACGTGCCTTACCGCGGCGTGGCGCCGTCGGTCACTGATGTGGTTGCAGGGCACATTCCGCTGGCCTACGTGACGCTCGGCCCAGTGGCCCAGTACATTGCGCAGGGCAAGCTGGTTGCGCTCGCCATCTCCGACGCCAAGCGTTCGCCCCTGCTGCCCAATGTGCCCACGCTCGCCGAGTTGGGTTACAAGGACATCGACGCGGGCGCATGGAACGGCTTCTTCGCGCCGCGCAACACGCCACCTGCGGTGGTGAACGTGCTGAACGCCCAACTCAACGAAGTCCTGAAGATGCCCGACGTGATCGCGAAGATGGGCACCTTCGGCGCGGCGCCGGTCGGCGGGCCGCCCGCTGCGATGGCCAAGCTCAACGCTTCAGACTACGAACGTCTCAGCAAGGTCATCAAAGACCTGAACATCCAGGCCGATTGACACGCATGACCATGACGACGCAATCGACCCTGGGGCGCGACACGCCGCAGGTCACGGCGCGCGCCAAAGTACTCGGCAAGGCGCAGTACGCGGGCGACATCAAGGTCGCCGGCATGCTGCACGGCAAGGTGCTGCGCAGCCCGTACCCGCATGCGCGCATCGTCTCGGTGGACACCTCCGAGGCGCTGGCGTTAGCTGGCGTCAAGGCGGTGCTGACCGGCGCCGATGCCCCGCGCGCGCGCTGGGGCGTGAGCCATAAGGAGCGGCGAATTCTTGCGGAAGGCGTAGTGCGCTTCTGCGGCGAAGAAGTCGCCGCCGTGGCTGCGACCTCCGAAGAGATCGCCAGAGACGCCCTCGACCTGATCCGCATCGAGTACGAAGAACTCCCCGCCGTGCTGCTGCCAGAGGAGGCGATCGACGAAGAGGCGCCGAACATTCACGACGGCCGCAAGGACAACATCGCGCACGAGATCCGCTTTGAGCGCGGCAGCGTCGACGAAGGCTTTGCGCAGGCCGACCTGGTCCACGAAGCCACCTACACGACGCATGCGCAGTATCCCGGCTACCTGGAGCCGATGGGCTCGGTCGCCATGCTCGACGCGGAAGGGCGACTGGTCGTATGGACCTCGACGCAATCCGCCTTCCTGGCCCGCGCACGCCTAGCCGCGGCGCTGGAACGGCCGGTGTCCACCGTCCGCGTGATCCAGGCGACCACCGGCGGCGGCTTCGGCGGCAAGATCGTCGAAGATGCGAACCAGCTGGTCGCCGGCCTGCTCGCGGTGAAGACCGGCAAGCCGGTGCGCCTGGTCAACAACCGGCTCGAAGATTTCCTGGCCTGCCCCACGAGCGTTCCCGAGCGCATCACGCTCAAGCTCGGCATGACGCGTGACGGCCTGATTGTTGCGAAGGACGTGCGCATCGTCGCGGACTGCGGCGCCTATGCGGGCCTGGCCTCCGAGGTGATGCACGTGAGCGCCATGCGCAGCGACAACATGCACCGCCTGAAGAACGTGCGCTCGCACGCCACCATGGTCTATACCCACACGCCGCCGCACGGGGCCTTCCGCGGCTTCGGCGGCACGCAGATGCTGTTCGCGCTCAACAGCCACATCCACACGATGGCGGTGCAACTCGGGCTCGATCCGGCCGAGGTCCACAAGAAGAACGCCATCGGCGCCGGCGAGGTGTCGGTGCACGGCTGGAAGGTCGCGAGCACCGGCCTCGTCGAGTGCATCGACCAGGCGACGCGCGCGCTGCGCTGGGGCGAGCCGCGCAAAGCGGCGGCGCCGGGCAGCCCGAAACGCCGCGGCGTGGGCATGGCCGCGGCCATGCACGTGAGCGGCAACCGCACCATCGGCAACTGGGACGGCTCGACCGTGGTCGTGAAGATCAACGAAGACGGCCGCATCGTCATCCACAGCGGTGAATGCGACATGGGCCAGGGCGCGATGACGATGCTCAGCCAGATCGTCGCGCACGAGCTCGCGGTGCCGCTCTCGCACGTGCACGTGATGGCGCCCGACACCGACGTCGCACCGTTCGCCATCGGCACGCTGGCATCCCGCGTGACCATCGTCGCGGGCAATGCTGCCATCGAAGCGGCCCGCAAGGCGAAGGCGAAGCTCCTCGCGCTGGCCGCCGAACTGCTGGAAGTGCCGGCCGAAGGGCTCGATCTGACCGACGGCGCCGTCCACGTGCGCGAGGCACCCGACCGCCGGCTTGCCATCGCCGATCTTGCGCGGCAGCACCTGTGGCGCCATGGCGGTGAGGCCATCCAGGTGAGCGCGACGTGGGACGCAAAGACCACGATGCACGACGACAAGGTCTACGGCAACATTGCGCCGGCATATTCGTTCGCGGCGCAGGCGGTCGAGGTGGAGGTCGACATCGACACGGGGCAGGTCACCGTGGTCGACAGCTTTGTCTCGGACGACTGCGGCAAGGCGCTCAACCCGATGGCGATCCACGGCCAGACCAACGGCGCGACGGTGCAGGCCTTCGGCTGGGCGCTGTACGAGCAACTGCACCTGGAGGCGGGCCGCATTGCCAACGGCAACTTCGCCGACTACACGATGGCCACGGCCGATTCGGTGCCCATGCTGCGCGGCGGCTTCGTCGAATCCAACGACCCGAATGGCCCCTACGGTGCCAAGGGCGCGAGCGAGACGGCCATCCTTCCGGGGGCGCCCGCGATCGCGAACGCGGTGTACGACGCCATCGGCGTGCGTATCGTCGACTTGCCGATCACGCCCGAAAAAATACTGGCCGCCTTGCGCGAACGAAAGGAGGCCCCTGGTGCGTGATTTCGATTTCCTGCAGCCCGTGTCCGTGTCCGAGGCCACCCACATGCTGGCCGACCTGGGCGACGAATGCCGCATCATCGCGGGCGGCACCGCGCTGATGCTCGCGATGCGCCAGCGCATGCTGACGCCCACGCACCTCGTGTCGCTCGGCACGCTGCAAGACTTGAAGGGCATTGCGTACGACGAAACCAACGGCCTGCGCATTGGCGCACTGGCGCTGCATGCCGACGTGGCGTGCTCGCCGCTCGTGCAGGCGCACTACCCGATGCTGGCGAGCATGGCGTCGCGCGTGGCGAATCCGCAGGTGCGCAACCAGGGGACCATCGGCGGCAATCTCTGCTACGCCGATCCCGCGACCGACCCGCCTGGCTGCCTCATGGCGCTGGACGCCCAAGTGGTTGTCACTGGCACGCAGGGCGACCGGGTCATGGGCATCGAGGAGTTCCTCGTCGACTACTACACGACGGCGCTCGCGCCGGATGAGTTGCTGTCAGAGATCCGCATCGCACCGCCCCGGCCCGGTACAACCGGCGTGTATTCGCGCTTCCTGCGCACCGCGGCGGAGCATCGACCGCTCGCGAGCGTGGCCGCGTCGGCGCGGCGCAGCGGCGCGACCTGGCAAGACATCCGCATCGCCGTCGGCGCATCGACGCCGATTCCGTTGCGGCTCAGAAGGGCGGAGGCGTTCCTCGCGCAAGGCGAGGCGACGACCGACCGCATCGCCGAGGCCGCCGACATCGTCGCCGCCGACATCGAACCCGTGTCCGACGCACGCGGTGAGGCCGAATACCGGCGCGACATGGTGCGCGTCGTCGCCCGGCGAACCCTGCTCGAACTGTTTGGGCTGCATCACGACGAAGAACAAGGAGTTCGCCCATGAGCCAACACGAAATCGAAGTCACCGTTAACGGCGAGGTCCACACCGCGCAGGTTCCGTCCCGCCGGTTGCTCAGCGATTTTCTACGCGACGACCTGCACCTGACCGGTACTAAGCGCGGTTGTGAAACCGGCATCTGCGGTGCGTGCTCGGTTCATCTCGACGGGGAGGTCGTGAAGTCTTGCCTGATGCTTGCGGTGCAGGCCGACGGCCGCAGCATCACGACGGTCGAAGGCCTGTCGCCGGAAGGCGAAGACCTGCATCCCCTGCAGGAGAGTTTCATGGCGTGCGGTGGCCTGCAATGCGGCTACTGCACGCCGGGATTTCTCATGACCTCGTGCGCGATGCTCGCGCACAACCCGTCGCCTTCCGAAGACGAAGTGCGGCACGGCCTCAGCGGCAATCTCTGTCGCTGCACAGGCTACACACAGATCGTCGAATCCATTCTTGTTGCCGCGGAGAAGATGCGTGGAAATTGAAAAAACCGTTGTCGTTCCCGCCCCCGCGAGCCGCGTGTGGGAACTCTTGCTCGACCCCCAGGTGATGGGCGGCTGCGTGCCCGGCATGCAGTCGATCCAGGTCATCAGCGATGTCGAGTACATCGCCGAGATCAAGGTGAAGGTCTCATTCATCAGCGCAAAGTTCAAGCTCAAGACCACCATCGTCGAGCAGCGCGCGCCGCACTACCTGCGAACCGAAGGCACGGGTGAAGACGCCTCGGTCGCAAGCTCGCTCAAGCAGACCAGTGAGATCTTTCTCACGGAGCAGCCCGATGGCCAGACCGAGTTGCGCATACTCGTGAAGGTCGACGTGCTGGGCCGCCTGGGCACCTTCGGGCTGAGCGCCATGAAGACCAAGGCCGACAGGATGTGGGACGAGTTCACCGAGAAGCTCGTCGCGCGGATTACGGGCACGGGCGATGTCGCGGCGAGCGGCGTGAAGGTCACGCAGGCACCGGCGAAGCCTCCGGTCGCGGCCAAGGCTGCGATGGCGACGCCCGCCTTGCCCCCGGTTGCCCGGGTGGCTGTTGCGGCACCGATCGAAACGCCGCAGCGCACACCACCGGTCGTCGTGCAGCACGAAGCTCCCGCGCAGCCCGACACCTGGTGGTCGCGTTGGTTCGGCCGTTCTCACAAGCGCGAGTCGACGGATATCTGCATCGAGATCCATCGCGGCGCCACGGTGGTCAAGGTGCTCTGGCCGGTGCAGGGTGCAAGCGATTGCAGCCTGTGGCTGCGCGACTACCTAGCTCGACCGGAGTGACGGAGCTAGGAAGCCAAGTCGGTTCGCCTCTGAGCGGTGTACCCGCTATAGGGGGAGAACTCCGGGGCGATACGAATTGCATGCGACACGGGCTGTGCTTTCTCTGGATCTTCGGGTGCATCGAGTGACTCAATGCGCTCAGGCGTCAGATACGCCAAGGAAGAAGCAGCGTTGACGGGCGAGTGAACACATGAGGTGGTGAGGCTGGTCAAGAAGCTAGGCGAGAAGGTCTCGCGCAGTGCGATGGGCCTCGACCGCTCTCCTCTCTTTCACTCACGTCGTCTAATCAAAAATGAACAACGATTCAGCCTGCCGTACGCCGGCGCCCCAAGGGAAATTGACAGAAATCTGGCTGGACGCACATCGCTACATCGCCCGGACGCTGCGCGTGAGCGCGCACCACCTGCCGTGGGAGATCGTTCGACAGATTCATACCGGGTGCCAAAGCTTCGACGACGACGGTGCCCCCCAACCCGATCACTGCGGGCTTCGACTAATCGAACTCGACGACTTTAGTTGGCGCGCTGACGTCACGGCCGACAACATTGCGGCGACTCAGGTGCTGGGGTGGCACGCGCTGCGCCGGCTGTTGCGACTGGCGCAGACCTACGACTGCGAGGCCCTCGAACTCACTTGTGGCAGCTCGACACTGCCCGCGGCTCTCGGCTTCGAAATATTCGAATGGCCCGGTCTTCCTGGCGATCGTATGAAGGACTGATCCTCTTTCTCTTCTCTTCGATTCGCCGTCCCATATCGATATCGCCAAATCTTTGCCGACTCTCGACCAGCTTTTGCAGTGGTTCCTTTTTCTTGAGGCTACCCAAGGCTCTACCGAACCTCCGGTCCCAGTGATATCGAGAGCCGGCAGAATCAAATTTGCGATCGAGACTGGGTGGCCACAAACGTCGATGCATGCGGCTGGCTCGATTGAGCTGGTGCGGCAGGGCCTTGCAGTACTGCCTTGCCGGCGCAACAGCCAACCGCCGATAACCAGGTGTTTACGTGCCTGTGGTTATCGTCGGTTGGGTCATCCACACGGCTGTAGCGCAATGCTGCCCGCGCCTGGACGAGATTGAGGTTGCCGACCTGAATAGAATCCGCCGCATGGCAACTGGCAAAAAAAGCACATTCGCAGTGCAACGTACACCCAAAGCGAAGAAGAAGCCGAGTACCGTCAAGAAGTCCGGAAAGCTTCCGCCGCAACGGCTGAAGGCCCCCCGATGGTTTTATTGGCTTGGACGGCCAAGCGTTTCGCTACAGCAGGCGGCGCTGCTGACCATGGGTCTGGCTCCCGAGAAGGGGGTCATTGCGCTACTGAAAAACAAGGAACGAAAGAAGATCGAGTTCCGCAAGCGGGAGAAAGCGCTCGAGGCCGAATACGGAATCAGCAAATGGATTCCGCGTGCAAACACCCTGCCGCGACGAGTCACCGTGCGCAACGCGCTCGAGTTCGCGTCGGAGTCCGGATGGGCACTTGCGAAAAATGCCAAGAACGCGTTGATGCGAGCACGGCATCTTGAGCCGATGGACGGCATCGCCGACGTCCGCCAAGAAATGGATACCTCACCGATAGAGCCGATAGGCGGTGTTCGGCCGCTGCCGTTGAACGCGGCGACAGGCTCTTTCGCCTTCGCGGTGGATCGAGAGTCGAACGCGAGTGAGAAATCGAGCCGCAAGGAAGAACGCGCTATTCAAGTGCTTGGCGCGGTTCTCGTCCTTCTGCATCGCGCTGAGAAGACGATGGTGCGCCCGCGCTACCTACGCGAGGGCGCGTTCAACTTCACCACGCTCGTAGAGGAAGTCAAAGCCGTCGTCGCCGAAGAGAAAGCCACAGCTCACGATCTCGCTGGCATGAGTGACAGCAATGTTCGGAACTACCTTAGGGATGCGCTACGTGGCTACGCCATTGCGTATCCCAAGTCGAAGCCGAGTAGCGAAGCTGAGGAAGGCTAACTCCTCAGGGCCTTGTTGGCCGCTAGGTCGGGGGCCTTTCCTCGTCAATGGGTGCGCCTTCAAATAGGGTGAGAAACTAGCGCCTTGCAACCTGCAAGTTTCATTCTTGCAGGCTGCCACTCGCCCTGCAGGTTGCAAGCTGCAGGTGAGCTTTCCTTCGATCATTGATCCCGTTGCGCAACACGCCTCAGCTCCGGCTGAGATCTGTTTAAACCCATCGGAGATCACTCATGAATTCGAAACCACTGACGACCATGTCGTCTCTTCGGCAGCTTGCCGCCCGCCTCAACATTTCTCTCGGAACGGCGCGGAAGCTGGTCGACGACGGTCATCTGACCGCCATCCGCGTTGGTACTCGCTGCGTACGCATCAGCGACACCGAAATCGAGAGCTTCCTCGCCAAGCAGAAGACTTGCGGTGCCCGGAAGGAGGCAGCACTGTGAGCAAGAAAAAAGTGCACGAGTCTGCGCGACCCCTGGCGGGACCAGGACAGTTTCGCCAGCAGGTAGAGAGCGTTCGTTTTGCAGTGACCACGCGCGGCGTGGTGCTGCAAAAGATCGGCGTTCTGATCGCTGGCAACTGGCACCTCATGGACACCGAAAAACTGGCAAAGGGGCAGTCCGATGAGATCGTGACCCTCTGCCTTCGCAATGCGATTCCGGTAGATATAGGAATCAAAGATCGTCGAGAGTTGTGCGAGCAACTTCTAGCTGCGCCTGAAGGTCAAGTGATGGTGTTCGACCCCAGCGCCTATCAGAGGGTGCACTTCGAAGACCGGGATGCGGAAGCCTTTGTCTGGCGCGACGAGTTGCACTGGGTGGGAGACGAGCCAGAGCTGGATTGGTTCATCCAGGAGTCTCGGGTCAGCGTGCCTGCAGATGCGCAGGGAACCCTGAAGGAGTGGAAGGGGTTCGCAAAATGCTTCCGAGGCAATCACTATCTGGTGGTTGGGCTTGGGGCTGCGCTATCGGCCCTGCTGACCGGCCCGTTGGGTGCTGGGCCCCTGAGCCTGGTTTTCGTAGGTCGCTCGGCTATCGGAAAAAGTGCCATGCAGAGCGCGCTCCAGTCGATTATTCGTCCGCCAGGATTGGATTCTGCTTCTGGATCCCTGCGTGGCCTACAACAAGCATTGAGCGAACTTGGCGGTCAGCCGGTTTTTCTCGAGGACTTGCGGCAACTGAGCGATCCGCACGGCTGGGTTGAACTTCTGTTTGACATCGGCAATCGATCGTCGCGAGTCGTCGGTCAACCATCGCAAGTTGCCGTGACCGGCCGAGCAATGGAATGTTTGGTGATTGCGTCGAACGAACGGACGATCGCAGAAATGCTCGCCGGAAAGAAGTACGACGGCGGGCTAGATTCGCGCGTTCTGCAATTGGAGATGAGCGGAGCTTACGGTGCCTTTCACGAGTTGCCTGATGACATGGACGGTGCGCAGTTTGCCGATCATTTGAAAAGCGGCGCGAGCCGGGTCTACGGCTGCGTTTGGGATGAATGGGTGCAGGTGATCGCGAAGAATTTGTCGGAGATCCGGGAGCAGTGGTCGAGTGAAAAGGAAGCGCTTGTTGATCTACTTCTCGAAGCACGCGACCCAGTCGATGGTGCCGTTCGGCGGGTGATCGAGGGGTGCGCATTCTGGATGTTCTGTCTCAAGGTCGCGGCTGAAAACGAACTCGTTCCGCTGAGCACGACAAGGATTGAAACGTCCTTTCGCGAAGTCATTCAAGAGCATCTGGCTGCACGCCGTTCTGGTATAGCTCCTCAGGCCCAAAGGATCTTGGACGATCTCAGGTCACTGATCCGTGACCAGCCCAGCAAGTTTCCCGAACTCTCGGTCGACGCTATGGCCACAGACAAGCGGCTGGGCTTTCGAAAGACGTACAAGGGTCAGGAGTACTACCTGTTCCAACCCGACGTCCTGGTCAAGCTGATAGGGGATCGGGCGGTAGGCCGGCGAGACGTATTTCATGCCCTCAGGAGCGCAAAGTTGCTGAAAACGAGCGAAAGCCGGGACACCTTGATGATCCATATGCCCGACGGCACCAAGGTGCGAATGCTCGCGGTCAGCGCCACCGTCTTGTCGGACGAATAGCGAGCCTCTTCGGCTTGGTGGTTACCAAGTTACCGGTAACTTCTGGGGTCACGCGCAGTAACGGTAGGAGGGCAGGGGGTAACGCAGCAAGAGGGAGTATTACCCCGAGGGCCCGCAAACGAGAGGCTGGGCGGGCACTAATAAGGGGGTAACACCAGTACATGCTGGTGGGTATGCACATGGGTGTGTATGTCTGTACTCCTGCTCCCTTGCTCTATCCGATCCTCTCCTGCAGCCCCTCGGCAACATGCGCCTCGCGCAACCGATCCATATCGGCCATTACTCCTGTAGCTCCTCGACCAGTGAGTCGAAATAAGCTCTCGGGGTAACTCAGAAAGACCAAGTTGTAAATGCTGGGTGAGGTAACCGTCTCGCCCTCCGGATAGGGCCGCGCCTGCGGTCAGCAAATACGAAAGAAATTCATGCCGACGAAGAAGAATCCGCAAGAAAAGAGCAGAACCAGGCTCAAGCAGTCCGAAGCTGCGTCCCCGATCACCGTGAAAGCTCCGGTCATTGATCGCCTTGTTTTCGTTCTCCCATGGAACGTGGGCTTTGGCGTCGTGCAGCCAATCCCCGAAGACGTGAAAGAGCGAATCCACAAAGCGATAGAGAAGGACAAGTGCACCCTTTGGTACGGAAATGGCGGCCGCTACCGCAGCAATCTACGCGTCAAGATGCCGAGCGGAGCACGTGCTCAGATCGGGCTGGGAGCGAAAAATGGCACTCAGAAAGGTGCGCTCCGAATCGACATCACACCCAGCAAGATGGAGGTGGGCGATGCCGAGTATCTGCACCGCTTCTTGAGGTACCTCCTGCGCGCTGACGATTACGACGGCCTACTGCATCGTGCCTACATCAATCGCATGGACATGGCCGTCGACATCGTCAACTGCCGCCTCGATCAATTACTGGTGCACTACAAGGGCGTCCATGAGCTGACCGTCTTCTCCAAACGCTTCTGCAAGAGTCAGGCCGAAACCTTCAACTTCGGTAGCGTCAGCAGCCCGTATCGTGAAGCCGTCTATAAAAAGGACGTCCAACTGACCCACGAGGCTGTCGAAGAGCTGATCAAGAATGGCGCTGCGGATCCGCTGAGGGAAAACCTGATCCGTCAGCTGAACGCTGCGAAGAAGGGGCCGCCCATCGTGCGCATTGAAATTCGTGGCATGAAGATGGGAGGCGTGAACGTTCATGCGCTGAAAGGCGGCAGCAAGAAGAGGTTCGAACGCTTCCTTCTGGCCGACCTTTCAAGCTTGTCCGAAGTATCTGACTTCACCAAAGCCAACTTTATGGCTCTGTCCCGGGAGATCGGCCTGAAGCCTGCTGTCGAGGCCTACAAGGCGTGCCCTGATCGGGATGAACGCAAGGTCATCAAGGGCTTGCTCGAAAGCCCTCCCGCTTGGTGGGCGCCCGAGGGCCTGTGGGTGAAGGGCATTAAGGCGCTCAAGCAATCCGGCATCTTCCCCAAGAGCGCTTTCAAAGAGAAGCATGGCCATTGAAAGCCCATTTGAGATTTACTTGTAAGTACGAGCGGAGACGCTTGCCGTCAGCCAGATTGGCCGTCAGTCGGCTTCGACGGAAAACGGCCGGTGAGCAAATTACCCCATTCATCTAAAAATTCTCGCGAGAAATCTCGCTTGAAAGGATAAAAAATGTCAAGAACCAAACAGAACAACATCTTCTTCCATCAAGAGTCCGGCTTCAGCAGTGCATTTATTGATGTCGTGAAGGTGCGTGTGCCGATCAAGCATGCGCCTCTTCTTGAGATGGCGACATCGAACCCAAACATCGTTCGAGTTTATGACCGGTACTTTGTCAAGAGTCGATTCACCGATGTGCGAGCAGAGATCTGGTCTGATCCGGGCGAAAGCAGCTTGATCATCGAGGCGTCACTGCCCATGTACCTGACAGGTCAACGAGCATTTGGCATTCTCGATGTGCGTAGAGGGTGCTTTGAACTTTCAAAGGAAGTCCTGGACCGTGCTGGCTGCTCGGCGGTGGAGGAGTTTGATCATCTAGATCTGTTGAAGCTCGAATGCGTCCTGCGCATCGGGTGCAACTCCGACGCGGAATTGTTGGCGTTGAGCACTTCCATGCGGCACTTCGCGATCACGTGCCAGAGAGACCAAGGCTGTTCTGGCCTCTGGGATGCCGCACGAAACGCGCTGGGATTGCCCCATCATGCCCAGCTGGGATACGAATTGCCGCAGGGGCTGCCGCTCAACTCCGACGGGCTGCACGCCTCCCTGTGTCGAGACCTTGTTCAGGCCGTGGAGAAATCACTTCACTTCTCACTGGTTATCGGTGGCGGAAGCATTTGCCGCCTGGAGGTGGGTGATCATTGTGCTGACGATCGCGCGATCTTGACTGAGGCGCAGATGCAAGAGGCTGCGCAACAGCTTCTCGATTCGATCGCGTCGGTTGGTCGGAAAGTGCCGTTCTCAGAGCCCGTGAAAGGATTGTCGGAGACGCTGCAGCTTCGCTTCAAACTTTGGAGTCTCGGCGACCCGTACGCGTTCTACCTCCCGAGCGGAGCGAGAACCCGCCATCGTGCCACGATCCTAGAGGCCGTAGGCGTCGACATCAATGATGCCGGCCATTGGGTCGACCGCCGAACCGCTGTTCGCACAGCAGCTGACGTTGTTTCGGGGCGAGGCTCAGTGCTGGCCCGATCCGAGCTCTGGGGCGTGCTTGGACAAGGCTGAACCCACCGTCTAGAGGCGAGATCCTCGGTGGGGCTCTTTGATTGCGCGCCTTAGGCGACATCGTGTGTGACCACGGAGAACGTGCTTCCGTGGTCACGCGCTTCGCAGCAGAACGGTCCAGGGGGCCAATCAGCCTGTACAGCTACTTAGATTGGTAAAGTAGTTGAAGCTGCGCTGAAGCTCGCTAGTCCAGAGCTCAGTGTCTGATGTCAATCGAGGCGTCGAGCGGCGCAACTTGCGGGCCAGTCGAAGAAATTCCGCATTGGGCTTCCCGTTGGCTGGCCCCGATACCAGGGCGGAAGCAATGAGATCTGCACCTTTATAGGAATGAAGGCTCAGGTACGTGAGGAATTCGTCCACGACTTCCAGATCCTGTCGCCGAACCACGTTGCTGCCATCCATGTCCATATTGGGTTGATATGGTCGCCCTTCATTGATCGATGGAATGCAGAAGGTGACGTTCTTGACGAGTGCGCCATACGTCAACGTGGCTCTCTCCCGTGCCGCCAAGCCAAGTCGGTTTGCAACTATCTCAAGTGCGCCATGGTCGTGCGGCACGTACTGCCAGGAGCGCGAGGTTTCGCTGGTCAGCAGCTCTTCGCGCGCCGGATAACCGGAGCCCTCGATGCTAAGTTTGTACCTTGGAGTGTCGATGAGCGTGACCATTGAGAGAGTATTTTTTGAAGTGTCCAACGGGGCTTCAAGTAGCGCTGGATTGCGCTGCGCGCCATCTCACTTCTTGGAAAATTGATTGTACTTTCGCCTTGAACTATCGATCTGCGCTGACAAAAAGTTAACGACATTTGCGTTTAAGCTCGCGTCCTCTCTCAATTAAAGGCCGCCCTATGGCAAAAACCTTCCTCCAGGTACAGAAGCAGATCGAAGAGTTGCAGCGCGAAGCAGAGCAACTGCGAAAGAAAGAGGCTGACGGTGTGCTCAGCCGCATCAAGGAAGCCATCGCTGTGTATGGCTTCACTGCCGCTGACCTCGGCGTTGGCAAAGGCGCGGGCCGCGTAGCCGCCGCAAAGAAGGCAGAGAAAAAGACCAAGAAAGTCAAGAAGCAGACTCCCGACGCCGCAACTCCGAAGTTCAGGGACGACCAGGGCAACGTCTGGAGTGGCCGTGGCCCCCGTCCCGCCTGGTTCAAGGCCGCGCTTGAGGCGGGCAAGTCCGCTGACGAACTGCTGGTCAAGTAGCAAGACTGCCATTCGGGCATCCCCGAGTGGCAATCCGGCTCAGGCTGATCAACGTGCGGGCATGCGGCAGTTCAACCGCTAGCGTCGCAACCCAGCCGATTGATAGATGACTCGCGCTCGCTTTGCCGCCTCGGTCGCCTGAGCCTTGCTGATGTCGGGTAGCTCAAGCCCTTCGTCGCCGGCCGCGTACAGTCCCCCGCCAAAGTCGCTGTCGTAGAACTGCCCGTCTCGCTCCCCTCCATCGTGGTACGCACGCATGGTCGAGACAGTGAGGTCGTACCCATGCAGCAACGCCAGCTTCTGCCATTGCCAAGCGTCCATCGCGTTGTCCGAGTCCAGCGCTTCGGTGGCAAGCGTCCGAATCGCGTCCACATCGCCACGCGCGGCCATTTGCGTCAATGCGGTGGGATCGCCTCGCCGTGCAAGCACGGCCAGGGCGTCGGGTGCACCCTCGGCCGCGGCGACGCGGAGCCATTTCAAGCGCTGGGTGTCGTCGGGCGCAAGCTCTGCCATGCGCTGCGCGCTCACAGGTCCTTCCATCTTGTCGACCACTTCATACAGTGCCCTGCCGCCCAGTAGCTCTGCGTATTCCAGGGCGGCCATTCGATCGCCTAGTGACGCTGCAGCCTTGAGATGGCATGCGTACTTCTCGTACAGCGGCGCGGCGCGCAAGTAGCCCTCGACCCATCCCTGCTCGATCGAGGAGAGCTTTCGGCCTTTCAGCGACTCTTCATACAGATATGGGCTCGGACGTTCACAGCGGTAGAACGCCGCCAGCGCATAGTGCGCGACAGGATCGTTCGGGCGAAGCTGAGCCGCGCGCTCGAGGCTATCGAGGAGGAGGGGAGACGGGGTTGGAAGCGTTTGACTTTGCGGTTGGTGGCGCGGATTGGAGCGGGACTCGGTTTCCCATTCGTCGTCTTCCAGGTCTTCGTCCGCCAATTCATCCTCGTCATCGAGGCTCTCTCGCGAGCGTGGAGAAGACGCATGCACCGCGGCTACAAGCGCTTGCCATTCGACAAACGACAGCTGTAGCTCGCCAATCAGCTCAATCAGCGCGGCCGCCACAAGCTCCGCATCCGCTGTCGGATACTCGAGCTGAATCGCGCGGCCCACTATCAGCGCGTGAGCCTGCAGGCCCTGGCCATCAGTCCCCGCGTCTGCCAGTAGCGCGGACGCATCAAAGGCGGCCCACGATCGGAACCCCGCCGCTGCAGCAAACAGTTCGAGCACATGCCCACGCCTGATTGGCGAGCCTATGCGGGCTTGGAGACGGGACTGCGCAACATACGCTAGTTCTTTCAACGTCATTCGAAACTCCTTCGTTGTCGACACGTCGCCTCGGAAACGGTGCGCGCGTTTAAGTGCCCGAGGACGACAAGCGTCGGAAGAAGATCTGCGTTGAACGAAGCGGTGGAAAGCGGCCTTTTTCTACTCGCGCGCAAGTAAGGTTGGCACCCGGCGCGTAGTCTAGCGTAGCCTTTGTGCGTCAAGCAATACCGGCGGCGCGCGGCCAATGCCGTTATCGTGGCCTTCGTAAATTCCTGTTTATCGCCTGCTGATGCGCCGTTCGGACGCATCTATCAGTTGCGGTTTTTTCACGACTACAACAATACCGAGGGGGATCGCCATCATGAGCAAAGGGCTCAACGTGGCGCTGTTGCATAACCCGAATTCAGGGCGAGCCTCCCCTTACCCAAGACGCAGCTATGCCACGCGCACAGTCTCAGGCGTTCCCAGACTGGTGAACCTGTTGAGGATCGATGCCCGTACCTGTAGCTCGGTCACCTGCCTCTGGAAGTCCCGTGCCATCACGCGCTCGCCCAGTCTCTTGAAGCACCCCATCTTGGTCTCCACCAGGCTGCGGCGGTGATAGCCGCTCCACTTCTTCCAGATTGAACGACCAAGCTTGCGTGTCGCCCTCAGGATTTCGTTTCTTGCCTGCGCCCCAGCTTTGCCATCCGCCCAAGGCTTGGCGTTCTTGCGTGTGGGGATGATCGCCGCAGCCTGCCGACTGGCGATTGCCTCGTGGCACGCTTTGGTGTCATAGGCACCATCGGCGCTCACCGAATGCAGTTGTTCGTCCGCAGGAATCTGCGCCAGCAACTCCGGCAGCATCGGCGCATCGCCAATGGCGTTGTCCGTGATCTCGATGGCGCGGATCTCCAGCGTCTGTGCATCAATGCCCAGGTGCACCTTGCGCCACTGCCGGCGGTAGTCGGCACCGTGCTTCTTCGTCTTCCATTCGCCTTCGCCCAGCATCTTCACGCCGGTGCTGTCGATCAGCAGGTGTAGGCCCGCGCTGCTGCGGCGCGTGGCAATGGCCACACTCAATGTCTTCTGACGCCGCGACAAGGTGCTGTAGTCGGGCACGGCCCAGTCCAAGTGGGCCAACTTGATCAGGCTCTCGGCCAGGCCCGTCGCCTGGCGCAGGCCCAGCCCAAACATGCACTTCAAGGTCAGGCAGAACTGGATCGCAGCATCGCTGAACACAGCGGGCCGGCCTGAGCGACCACTGGCAGGAGCCTGCCATTGAAGGTCGGCATCGAGCCAAACCATCAATGATCCCCTGCGCTTGAGCGCCGCGTTGTACTCACTCCAGTTCGTCGTGCGGTACTTCGCCCGCGGTGGCTTGCTCATCTGTCTAGCCTAGCCTAACCACGATCGGAGGCCACTCCGGCAGGGTTATGCAACAACGCCGCTCAACGTCATAAAGGTGCCCGACCTAGTTCGGGGTGGAATCAAGGCGGCATTCGAAGAGTGGGAGGACATGTCGGATGCGTGGCTTCATACGGCACCGGAGTACCACCTGACGGTTCGAGTCGCCCAAGCGCTCGCCTGCGAATTTCCGCGAACAAAGCGGAGATTGGTGATGGAAGGGTCGGTTGCTCGCTCGCTCGAGGACGCCGGCGCAACGCAAAAAGGTGTTAAAGCGCACTCGCTTCGGCATGCAGGCCGATATGACATTTGTTCTGGGCAATGCGCGAGGGACGCCGCGAGTGATCATCGAAATCAAGAATCGTGTTTGGCACCCAAATGGAGCGTTGGTGACCAAAGACTTGACCAGAATCTGTGAGTCCCTGCTACGTGGCGTGGAGAGATCCAACTTGCTGTGTGGCGTCTTTGCCTTTTATACGGATGCGATGGCAACGCAGAGAGGAGCGGAATCCGCAAGCCAAAGATTGGAGCGCAAGTTTGGTCTCCCTTGGCGCAAGCAGCTCAAAACGTGGGGCTGGGCGCCAAAGAGCAGAAGGGGAATCTACGCCGCTCGGTTGTTGATCGATGCGACTGCTGATGTGGTGCCTCGTCAGTACCAGGGAGAGGAGCACGCGTGGGCTGCTGTGAGCGTTGTCATTCGGAGAGCCAGTAAGCGTGCGACTTAGTAGCAACTGGCAGGCGGGCAAGGTGCCAGTGCGCGCGTCACAGCGGTTGGTGTTCCACTCCTTGACCAACCATGCATGGTCGCACTATCCGCTTTGGCGTATCCCGACCACTACGTCAGTGTCGCGCGTCGCGCGTGCACATTCAGCGTGCATTGATTGTCAGTGTGCCCGAAGCTAGAGAGGACGACTGAGGCCGCGCAAGCGGAGGCCTCATGTGCGATTGGGGAACTGCGGTAGTGCTCAGCGGAAATCAGGATTCAAGAGATCGATGCCAGCGCCCTTGCACTTGATCCACGGCCCTGATGGATGGCCGCGTCCGTCCCAGGCGACGAGCGCAGCTTGAGCATCAGCTCGATGCTCGTAGCAATATCTGCGCTGATACCCGACATCGTCGAGGCCGACGACCACAGCGGTGGTGTAGTTGAACTGCTTCACTGCACACATCTGGTCTTGGAGAACGCAGATGTCCGTGTACCCACTGGCTGAAAGCACCTCTGCAAGCCTGGAGGTTGTGGCTTTGCACGGCTGAAAGGCTTGAGATTGGCTTGCAGAAGCATAGGGCGACATTTCCATATTGTGACGGCTTCGGTCCTGCCTGCGTGCTCACCTTTTCACTTCATATCCGTCGGGTTTCTTCCGCAACCGATGGCGACCTCTTCGCTGGGTCAGAACCTTCGCAAATGCCCACTTATCGTGGGTTGGTGCTGGGGCGCTGCGGCGGGGGGCGTACGGAAACCCTTTGGGGGATGGCCCGAGCCTGCTACCGGACGACCAACAACTAAAGAGAGCGGGCATGGCTTGGAATCGCTTGCCCACTGGGGTTGTCGATCTCGGACGCTGCAGCTACGTTTAACGAAGATTGATGCGAAGGTCTTCATCTCCGTTCTCGACTTGGCGAATCGGCGATTGGACGAGGCACGGAGGCCGGGGGCTCGCTATGTATCTGGTCATCTGCGCGATGTAGATGTGCTGCCGGCAGTGGTGGTGGTGCCGCGCATGGTGTAGCCTCTAATTCGGAGGTCGATGCAGGTGACGCTGAATCAGCTTCACTGGTAGTTGTACGGTTTTCCACATCTTTTTCGTGCGGTGTGTACGGCGCCTTCTTTGTTGATAGGGACTTTCAACCATGACGCCATCAGCAGCAGTCCTCTATGGGCGTCTTGTGTCTGGGGGGCGCGTTCGCCACTTGCAGGCCTTTGTTGCCGTTGCCGAGCTAGGTAGTGCCAAACGAGCGGGGGAGTCCATCGGCGCATCTCAACCCGCGGTCACGAGCCTTATCGCAGATCTCGAGCAGCTTCTCGAGTGCGCGCTATTCCTTCGCCATGCACGCGGCATGCAGATGACGGACATCGCGCAGGAGCTGCTGCCTTTCGTGCGGCGTGCACTGGCCTCGCTGGAGCGAGGAGCCGACTTCGTGACATTTCGGCGCACAAGCGAAAGCAGCATTGTGCGCGTCGGTGGCATTGTGGCTGCGCTGAATGGCCTGCTGGTACGGGCATTGCCGCCTTTCATTGGCGCGAGGCCTGACGTGAGCGTCGAAGTGCAGGAGGCTGTCATGACGGGAATCGCCTCACTGATTCTGAGGCAGGAAATTGACATGCTGCTGTGCCGTGAGCCCGCTGTGCAACCCGAAGGATGGGAGTTCGTCGAGCTGATGCAGGATCGGCTTGTGGTGGTGACTGGTCCGCAGCACCCGCTGGTGGCCAAGCCATCATTGGGCTTCGTAGACCTGTGCGATGAGGTGTGGCTGCAAATGCCCTCTCCGATCCCGGCTCGTACGGTGTTTGACACGCTCATGAATCATCACGGCATCAACCCTCAATATCGAAACGTCACTACTTTGTCGCCTTCCATCGCGATGGCACAACTTCGCAGTGAGCGGGTGGTAGGTCTTGCGCCGTATAGCGTCTTTCGCCAACTGGTCGAGCTTGGTCAGTTGGCGGTGCTTGATGTGGTCGACATGCCTCCTTTTCAGCCGCTGGGGGTGTTAAGCCCCAAGGACGAAGAAATGAGCAAGGCAGCGCTCGACTTCAAGGGCTTTCTGTTCCGCTATGCGAAGCAGCATCCGTGACTGTGAGGCGTCAGCTCTTGGCCGCCTCGGTAGAAGATGCCCATCATGTTGTGGACGGGCGGGAAAAAAGAACCCGCCGAAGCGGGCCAAAGAGGGAGGCTGCCGCCACTTGCGCGGCAGCATTGGTGTTGTAAGCCCGTGGGCTGCCCTTCGAGTTGTACGCGCTTCGTAAAGCACAGGGCCGGCGGGGAAAACTCACATTCTAGAAACCTTTGTGCCCGATCTTCTCTGCTGATGCAGTAGATCCTCGTGATTCCAAGCCGATACTTTTCGCTTGGTTCTTTCACATTGAGCAAGGTGCTTGGGATTGCATGGATATGGCCGTTATCTCTTCGCTGAAGGCGGAAGTGTTTGCGTACGACTTCGTCTTGCCGATCCCCCTCGATGGAACGATACATCGACGTTTGGAAGTCATCGGTGTGTTTCGTACCTTGCCTGCAGGTCGGGTCGACCGGTGGGTTATGGACGCCAATGGAAAGCCCCGCGCGGACAAGGAGCTTGCGGGGGAGGTCCTGGTTGAATTTCGTCGAGTTTGTGGGGCTAGCGGCCAGATAGTGCCGTTAGAAGTTGAGATGAGCCAGGTTCTCGCGTCTACGCGGGCCACGGCATCTATCGTGGCGGCTTTCCTAGCGGGGCATCCCAGGGGGGCTACGAGTAGCGCTGTGCGACAGCGGCGCAGTGGCCAGATCAAGACCCAATGGGCCTGGGGCGGAGAGGGCGGGTTGCCGGCGCGCTGAGCCCTACGAAAGAGTCGGAGGGCTGATTCGTCTTGACTGGGCCGATTTCTCGACTTGGAGCTCGAGGGGGTCGTACGGCACGGCAATCGCTCGCCCGTCGAACTCCGCTCGAACGTGGGGGTAAGTGACTCCCGCGATGGTGGCTAGCCGACCTGCACAGGCACCTCGATCTCCTCGATGGAACGTTCGACCGAACTGAGACTTGATTTGCTGAAAACTCTTCGTTGGCTTCGTGTAGGGAATTCCTGGCCTCCTTCGTGGACGCTGGAAGACTCAAGGGAGGCTGGGAGATGGACTACATGGGCTTGAGCGGCGTGTGGATCGCTTCGGCATGGGGAAGAGGCGTGCCTTATTGACGCCTGTGCCTCATCGAGGAATTCCGTGAATTTCTCGGCTGGCTGTTTCTCATGCAATTGGAGGAAGGCGGAAAAAGTCACACTGAAACCGAGCGATCACAAGTGCACGGTGGAGTGGATTCACAAGTGCGTGTAAGTTATTACCCAATGTTGTTAGCTCGTCCAAGCGGTACCGACAGGGTGCAGTCCCTTGCGACGCAGCTCGGCTGCAGCGTAGGCGAATTCGCTTCAACCTACGGCCGCATGAAACCCGCACTGCTGGGCAGCGTGTCGGGGCATTCTTCCGTGCTGGCGGAGTTCGGAGGCCGCTTTGATCGAGGAGAGAAGATCTATCTCTTTGCAAGTTGGCCAACGCTTGAGGCCGCCCTGCAGCACATCGTCGATCAGCGAAAGAAGCAAGGATCGCCCACTTCGTTGTGAAGGCGCGTCGGTCATCCCGGTCTTCCGGCTCGCCTTTACCACGGCCCGTGAAGACTCCTCTTCAACGAAGCTCCAACATTGCGAGCAGTCGGCGCGGTTCGCGTCGTCATCGTCGCTTCTCTTTGAAGACGCGCTATGCGAAGGAGCGCCCATTCGGTCTGTTAACAAATGATCATAAAACTTCGGTGAATTAGTGTGAACTAGTGAACGATTCACCTTGGCGTGGGCGCTAAAGGTGAGCATTCCTCCCTTCGATAGACACCAAAGTGGTGCGAAAGTCAGCACGGATAGATAGTTATGAAGACATATCTATTTAGTGTGCACTTTCAGGGAGCAAGAGTTGAACAAAATACATAAGAGCATCTGGAGTGACGTGTCGGGTACGTGGGTTGCCACGTCCGAAGTCACGCGTGGCAAGGCGAAATCCAGTCGCACGGCGAGGCTGCCCTCGCTGCTTGTGATGGCCGGATTTTTCGGCGCCACCGCAGGCCTGGCGCATGCGCAGGACGTGCTGGGCACCTACACCCCCGCAGGCAACAGCTACCAGACCGGCCAGCAGGCCTATTCCGACGGGGCCAACCACACGCTCACCGGCAGCTATGCCGCCGTGCAGCCCGGCACCACGAACTACTCGTACCCGACATTGGGCGCCATCGAGGCCGCAAACCTCATGACGAGCGGCACGGTGGCCGGGCGTCAGCTGGTCTACAACGACGACCCATCGCTCAACATCAGCTACCGCGATCCGATCACCGGCGCGTCGAAGACCGCTACGGTCTATGACTCGGGCAAGCTGCAGGTCTACAACTATTCGCAGCTGGCACCGAGCGGCAACACCGTGGGCAAGCTGTGGGGCCCTGGCGACATGGACGTCTATGTCGACGGTCGCATCGCCACGGTGGCCAACGGCTCGACGCTCGACGTCACCGTCGGCGACCCGGCGGCGCTGCCCAATGCCAGCGCGGCCAACAAGCTCTCGATGCTGTCTAAGCAGACGAGCGTGTTCAAGGTCGAAAGCGGCAGCACGCTGAACTACAAGACCAACACGCGCTTCGACCTCGGCAGCGGCGACCTGGCCCCGCCGCCCAGCAACGTCGATCCCGCGACGGGCATCGCATCGGTCACGAAGGTCACGCAGCAGTTCGACCGCGGCGTGAGCTTTGCCGGCGGCACGTGGACCAATCCGCTCACCGGCCAGCAGGAAACCGTGGCCGGCGGCAACGTGACTGACCTTGATAGCTACCGCCGCTACAACAACTACCTCATCGGCCAGGTGCAGGCGGGGCTCCTGTCGCCCGCCGACTATGCGGGCCGGCTGACGAGCAGCTATTCGACGCAGTCGTTCCAGGTGCAGTACCAGGCCGCGCCAGCGCAGACGGCTGGCATGAAGACCTGGATGCCGCTGGGCCGCGTGAACCTCATCGAGTCCGACGGCGGCACCGTCAACATCGACAAGGACAGCCACATCCACAATGCCAGCTGGTGGAGCGGCGGCTCGACCGCCAACCTGGTGAACGGAGCCACGCTCAACAACGCGGGCCACCTGTCGTCGCAGACCACGGCCAGCTCGCACCCGGACATCGTCGCGTCGCAGAACTCGTCGATCAGAAGCACCGGTTCGCTGTCGGTCGGCTACGACCCCGAAACCTACACCGCCAACAGCACCACCGGCATCAACAGCGGCAAGGGCGATCGCGTGGGGTCGTTCGGCGTGCTGCTGAACGACCAGGCCACGTTCATCAACGAGGGCTTCGTCAACGTGGCCAACGCGGTGACGGACCGCACCGACTTTGCCCGCGTCAACATCGGTCTGCGGGCAGCCGGCAGTTCCAGCGTCGTCAACCAGGCGCAGGGCGTGATCAACATCGGCGTCAACGAAACCGGCAACCCGGGCGACACCTACGGCGTGCAAGCCGTCGACAGCGCCACCTTCACCAACAAGGGAGCGATGTACATCGGCCGTACGGGCCAGTACGCAGCGGGGCAGGGCGCGACCGACGTGCAGAGCAACCTGGTGGCGATCCGCGGCGTGGAGGCCGCCGGTTCGGCGAAGGTGCATAACGAAGGCACGATCACTATCGGCACCGGTATCGGCAACGCCGTGGCCATGACGGCGCGCGACGGCACGGCCGGCCTGGAGCTGGTCAACGATGCGAACGGCATCATCGCGGTCAACGGCGCCGCCAACGTCGCCAGCCCGCTGATGAACATCGGCATGCAGGCCAACAGCAGCGGCGGCGCCACCGTGCGCAACGACGGCGTGATCTCGCTGAACGGCGTCAACGGCATCGCCATGCAGGCCATGGCGGCCACCGCCGACGCCACGATCAACCACACCAGCACCGGCACCATCAGCGTGGCCGGCGGTGCCAACGTGGCTACGGGCACGCGCAACATCGGCATCTGGGCCGAGGGCCTGAACGGCCACACCGCCACCGCCAAGGTCGACGGAAAGATCCAGCTCACCGGCACCGGCGCCATCGGCGTGCATGCGCGCGGCACCTCGGTCGTCGATGTGTCGGCCAACGCGGTGCCCGTGTTCTCCAACGGCACCGACCAGATCGGTTTCTTCTCGTACGGGCCCGGCTCGCGCATCAACGTGAGTGCGCAGAGCCTCGACGTGGCAACCGACCGTTCGACTATGTTCCGCGTGGCGGGCGGTGCCGCGTACACCGGCTCTTCGACTGCGGGAACGCTGACCATCAACGTGAACGGCGCGGGCGCGCGCGGTGTCGTCGCGACCGATGCGGGCACCACGCTGTCGACCGGCAACTCGGTCTACAACGTGAACGGCGCGAACGGCATCGCCATCGTGAACGAGGGCGGCGCAGCGGGCACGATCGATGCGGTAACGACCATCCACCTGACCGCCGCGGGCGCCACCGCAGGCGTCGTGGACGGGCAGGCCCACGACCTGGCCAATGCCAACCACAGCGCGCCGGTGGCGACGACCCTGACGAACCATGCGCTGATCGCGTCGAGCACCGGCGCGGTGACCGGCTTCGTGGCGCAGAACCTCGGCACGCTCGTGAACAACGGCAACGTGCAACTGACCGGCGCGGGCTCCACCGGTGTCGTGGTCGGCACACAAGGCACGGTCGACAACCGCGCCTTGGTCCAGGTGAGCAATGGCACCGGCGCCTTGGTGACAGGCGCCACCGCGACCCTCATCAACACCGGCTCCGTCGAAGCCGGCGACGGCACGGCGGCCGTGCACCTGGCCGGCAACGGCGCTTCGCTCGCCCTCTCGGGTGCCGGCCAGATCCGCGCGGGCGGCTCGGCGGCCGGCATCATCGTGGACACGGGCGCCGCCAGCCTGAGCGCGAAGGATGCGGTCATCCATGCCACCGGCACCGGCTCGGGCATCGAGAACACGGCCGAGATCGGCGCGATCCGCCTGACCAACGTCGTCATCAACGCCGGCAACGGCGCGGGCATCCGCACCGCGACCAGCCTCGACCCGGCGTCCACGGGTGTGCAACTCAACGTGGCCGGCAGCGGCACGGGCTTTGCCTTCCAGAACGCCGACGGCACCACCACCACGGGCAACCTCGCACTGGGCAGCGGCTACGCGGTCACGGTGGCGAGCGGCACAGGCTCGGGCATCGTGGCCAACACCACGGGCACCGTGACCAACGGCGCGAACGTGACGGTCAACAGCGCCACGGGCGGCCCCGCGCTGGTCGCGAAGCACTCGCCGTCGGTCACGAACACCGGCGCGCTGGTGTCGACCAGCACGGCATCGCCCGTGGTCGATCTCGGCGGCAGCGGCGGTGTGGTGTTCGACAACACGGGCACCATCAAGGCCGCCAGCACGAGCGCCGTCGCAGTGGCCGGCAATGCCGGCAGCGACACCTACACCCTGCGCGGTGGCGCCGTCACCGGCGTCGTGCGCACCGGCAACGGGACCGACACCGTGAACCTCACCGGCGGCACGCTGGCCGGTGCGATCGAAGCTGGCAACGGCGTCGGCAACAAGGTGCTGGTGCAAGGCGTGTCACTCTCCGACACCACGCACATCACCAACGGAACCGGCGCGGGCGGCCTGCTGGAGCTCAACGGCGTGACGCGCAGCGTTGGCTCGCTGACTGCGGACGACGTGGCGCGCGGCACCAACATCGGCATCGGCTGGAACCGGCTGGCGGTCACGAACGGTGCCGATGTCCGCGTCATCGATCCGCTCGTGCTGGCTGGCAGCGGATCGCAGCTCCAGGTGGGCGGCAACAGCATGCTGCGTGTGGGCGGCAGCGGCGCCACCGCCGGCAATGTCGGCAACCACGACATCGCCAACAACGGCGCGGTGGTCTTCGACAACCTCGATACCCAGACCTACGGCGGCTCGATCAGTGGCACTGGCACGTTCACGCGCGCCGCCACCGGCACTACCGTGTTCACTGGCGCGAACAGCTACACCGGCACCACGACCATCGACGCCGGCGGCACGCTGCAGCTCGGCAACGGCGGCACCACGGGCGCGCTCACTGGCGGTGGTGCCATCGTCGACAACGGCGTGCTGGCCATCAACCAGAGCGGCATCGTGACCTTGAACGGCGGCATCACCGGCACCGGCTCGTTGGCACAGATCGGCTCTGGCACCACCCGGCTGACGGGCGACAACGCCTACAGCGGCGGCACGTCGCTCGTGAAGGGGCGCATCGACGTCGGCAGCAACGGCGCGCTCGGCAGCGGCCAGCTGGCCATGAACGAGGGCACGACCCTCGGCTTCCTGGCTGACGGGCTGAACGTGGCCAACCCGATCCTGCTCACAGGCATCGCCGACCCCATCGTGGACACGGGAAGCTTCACCGAAACGCTGTCGGGCGCCCTCACGGGCGGCGGCACGCTGACCAAGAACGGCAGCGGCACGCTGATCGTGACCGGCCCCAACACCTACACGGGCGCCACGCAGGTGGCACAGGGCACGTTCAAGGCCGGCGCAGCGGGCGTCTTCAGCCCCGGCTCGGCCCACGCCGTGGCCGCGGGTGCAACGCTGGACACCGCCGGCTTCAACCAAGCCGTGGCTTCGCTGTCCAACAGCGGCACGGTCTCGCTGGTCGGCACCAAGCCGGGCTCGACACTCACCGTCAACGGCAACTACGTCGGCGGTGGCGGCCTGCTCAAGCTCGGCACCACGCTGGGCGACAGCGGCAGCGTGAGCGACCGGCTGGTGCTGAACGGACCGGGCGCGGCGGCCGCGGGCAGGACCACGGTGCAGATCACCAACATCGGCGGCCTCGGCGCCTTGACCACCGGCAACGGCATCAACGTGATCACCGCGCAGAACGGCGCGACCACCACGGCGCAGACCACGCGCGATGCGTTCTCGCTCGCGGGTGGCCATGTCGACGCGGGCGCCTACGAGTACCGCCTGCATGCGGCCGATGCCAGCGGCGCCGGTGAGAACTGGTACCTGCGCTCGACGACGACCGTGCCCGGTGGCGGCACACCGACCACGCCCACCATGCCGGGCACGCCCACGTCGCCCACATCGCCGACAGGCACACCAACGATCACCGTGCCGACCTACCGCGCCGACGTTCCGCTCTACTCGGCGTTGCCGAACATGCTGCGCCAGGGCGACCTGGCCATGCTGTCCAACCTGCATCGCCGCATGGGCGACGAGAGCGCGCCGATCAAGGGCGATGCCAACCGCCGCGGCTGGGGCCGCGCCATCGGCAGCAACACCTCGATCGCCCAGGGCGGAGCGGTCGCCAGCAGCAGCCGCGTGAGCATGGGCGGGTTCCAGACGGGCGTGGACCTCTTCGCCAACGACGCCTGGAATGCCGGCCTGTATGTGGGCCAACTGCACAGCGACGGGCGCGTGAACGGCGTCTACGGCCTGAACCTGTCGGGCGCTCAGGCGGGCCGCCTTGATGCGGAAGTGTTGTACCTGGGCGGCTACGCCACCTACGCAAAGGACGGCCGCTATGCCGACTTCGTGCTGCAGTACGGCATGCACGACGTGTCGGGCATGACGACCGCGATGGGCGCAGGCTCCGGCGCCGACGGGCACAGCATCACGGCCTCCGCCGAAGTCGGGCAGCGCTTCGCGCTCGGCGACAGCTGGGGCGTGGAGCCGCAGGCGCAGCTGATCTATAACCGCCTGAACATGGGCGATGTGGGCATCGGCGGCGCACGCGTCGAGCAGCAGACCGCCGGCGCGGTGATCGGGCGCCTGGGCGTGCGCTTCACCGGCGAGGTCATGACGCGCGCCGGGCGGCTGCAGCCGTATGCACGGTTGAACCTGTGGCATGGCTTCAAGGGCACCGACACGACGCGCTTCGTCGGCCCGGCCGGCACGACCTCGTTCGCGAACGGCATCGGCTACTCGTCGGTGGAAGTGGCGGGCGGCTTCACCCTGACGTTGACGCCGACGACCAGCGTCTACGGCGAAGTCGGCAAGCTCTTCCACGCGGGCGGTGGTGGCTTGCGCGTGAAGTCGTCGGCGCAGGGCTCAGTGGGCGTGAAGCTGCGGTTTTGACGCTTGGACGGCAGCGGGCATTGCGCCCGTTGCTGGCCCCCCTTGACGGCGTCCGTCTCAGGTCCGCTGCACGTTGACGAGCAGGCCGAGCCGTTCGTACTCCGCCGCCGTCTCCTTGCTCCAAATGCTGGAGGCGAAGCGCACGTCGAGGTAGTCGACCGTGCGCAATTTCTTCTTCCTGGTTTCGATCTGGCATTCGCCGTAGTACTGCCACCCACCGGGGCCGCCGCTGTTGCCGACGTTCACTTCACGGATCACGCCTTCGATGGCCGTGTCGTCCAGCAGCACGATGCGTGCGATGCCATCCAGGGGAATTTGCCGGGCAACAAGCCTGATCTTCAGGATGTCGTCGATCGACGAGGTCCAGCGTGCCATGTGGGTGGGGTCTCCTTGCGGGATCAAGGTCGGGGGAATTTGGGGAAACCGCTGTTCCGTGCGAGCGCTTCATCGGCGGCTTTCTGAAAGAACAACTGCGACTTGCCGCAGTTCGCGCAGCGATACAGGCCCACGCGGGGCAGCAGGCGTATCCACCCCTGTCTTGGCGACGATGCCAGATGCCTGACGTGGCACAGGCAGGCGAAGTAGGGGAGGCTCATCGCGGACAGTCGATGACGAGGCGCATGTGCGTGCCTCACACCTTCTTGTTCAGGAACGCGCTGTTGCGGGGCTTGCGCCAACCGGCCGCCATCTCGACAGCGTCCCGTTCGTCGCGCAGCCATGAAGCGATGGCGGCATGTTCGAAATAGCCGGTGGAGCGCGTGCGATCCTGCAGGTAGCGGTAGGCATCGCGGTCCACCGGTTCGTACGTGGCCAGGTCCACATCGAGCAACGCACTCCAGGTCTTCGGCGCCGAACTCCACAGCTGCACCAGTACATAGGCCGCGGCGCCGCCTGCGATGGAGAGCAGTCCCGACCCGCGCATGTCGAACATGGTCACGACGGGAACCCACCCGAGCCACTCCAGAGCGCGAGACACGGCCAGCACACCGAGGAAAGCCATCATCGACGCGACCGTAGCCTTGCTTGTGCGAGGGCCGACCGAGCTGAACCTGCGCTGCCTGCGGCGCCAGTCGATGCGCTGCAACTGTCGCAACTTGGTGTGCCAGTCCGGGGGCGGTGGCGGCCGGCTTTCGCTGCGCGACTTTCCACCTTGGATGAGTTCAAACATGCATGGGTCTCAGGGCTTGAATGGGGTGTGAGATAACTTTTAGTTCGTTTTCTTTCGTATTAAATTTTGCAGGAGAGACGGCAAGTCGCGAACGAGATTCCGGTGCGGATGGTGGACTTGATCACAAAGTTTGCAATGCACTGGCGAGACCGTGGAATAACGAGGCGCTGCGAATGTAGACGGCTTCGAATCGTTGTTGTCGAGTTGTTCATATCTTCAGAGCGGCGTTAATGTTTGTTCATAAAAAGATCAAGCTGAAACCCTCACATTGCGTCCAGAGACAGTGAGGAAGTTGACACTTCGTTGACGTTTGTAGGGTGTGCATCCGAACGACACAGTCTTTTGGAGAAGAATCGCAAAGATAGCTCGCAGGCCGGGACTTTCCATGTGCAAGCGCTGCGTCTCACGCATGTTGTTCTGTTGCGTGGGGGTGATCTCGATGCCCGGATCACTGCACGTTCAACCCACCATGACGCCATCATCAGAAATCCTCTTCGGGCGCCTCACGTCTGGTGCTCGCATCCGCCATCTGCAGGCCTATGTTTCCGTCGCCGAACTGGGCAGCGTCAAGCGCGCGGCCGACGCCATCGGGTTGTCCCAACCTGCCGTGACCAGTCTCATCGCTGACCTCGAGCAGCTGCTCGAGTGCGTGCTGTTCCAACGCCATGCGCGCGGCATGTGGATGACGGGCATTGCGAAGGAGCTGCTGCCTTTCGTGCGTCGTGCCTTGGCCTCGCTCGAAAGAGGTGCGGAGTTCGTGGCGTTCCGGCACGTGAGTGCCAACAGCATCGTGCGCATCGGCGCCATTCATGGCGCTATCTGCGGCCTGCTGGTGCGGGCCCTGCCGCCCTTTGCACTTGCTAGGCCCGAGGTGATGATCGAAGTGCAGGAGGCCAACGTGCCACGCATCGGCTCGCTGATCCTCAAGCGAGAGATCGATCTCATGCTGTGCCGCGAGCCCGCCGTGGAGCCGGAAGGGTGGGGCTTCTCGGAGCTCATGCCCGACAGGCTCGTCGTGGTTGCCGGGACGCAGCATCCCCTGGTCGCGCGGCGTTCCCTGGGCTTTGCCGACCTGTTCGACGAGACATGGCTGTTGCTGCACCCCGCGACCCATGCGCGCCGCATGTTCGACCAGCTCACCGAGCACCACGGCCTGTGCCCGAAGTACCGGAAGATCGACGCGCTGTCCACGCCGCTGGTGCTGGCCCAGTTGCAGAGCGAGCCGCTGCTGGTGCTGGCGCCGTACAGCGTCTTTCGCCAGCTGATCGAGCTGGGCCAACTGGCCCAGCTCGATGTCATCGACATTCCCCCGTTCAAGCCGCTGGGCGTGCTGAGTCCCGCGGACGGCGAGATGAGTGAGGCCGCACTCGATCTCAAGGAGTTTCTCTACCGCTACGTCAACCAGCATCCTTAGCCAGAAAAGGGACGAGCGACGCCTGCGAGGGTCGTAGTCGGTCTCACGTATAGCGTGTACTGATGTCTTCGGACGAATTCTTATTTGTCGTGAAAGATTCAGGACAGGACAATTGAGCCCTCGGCAGAAGAAGGCTGCAAGAAGCAGTCCGACGAGTTGGACACGCAAGGGAGAGTGAGACAAATCGAGGCCATGCAAGAGCCTCGCTCGGGCGTTCGCCCGCAGCACGCCGGCCACGTCAGCCGGCGCCGTCCCGCGGAATCGGCCTTGGGTGCGCCTGTCTGGAGACGGGTGATGTGAGTCGTTGCGCGCCAGGTGAGCAGGCCTGTGCGCTTGGGGGGTGGTCCGACACCGATGAATGCGCCTTCGATCCTGCTCCGGATGGCTCAAATTGATAACCATGATTCCTTCCGGAAATGATCTGCACGCAACGCACTTTGCGTTAGAGGGTTCGAACGTTTTGTCATTTTTATCGCGACGAGTCGATGCAGGGGAACCTCAAAGATCGGCAGCCGTTCTCGATGTGGAAAAGCAGGATCGAGAAAGCGCGAGCGATATCGTCAGTTCGCTTGGCTACAAGGCCGTTCAGTTCGACTGCAGTGAGGACCTGATGACGGCGCTGATGCGCGGATCTCGCTTCGATCTCTTCCTGGCGGGTTTCGATGGTCCGGAAAGCCGGTTGCTGTCTGGCGCGAAGATGCTGAGGAGTGTCCTGGGGCCGAAGGCGCCGTTGTTGCTGATGGTTCGAGAAGCGCAGCTGGGTGCTGTTTCCTCCTTGATGAAGGGGGCGAGTGAAGACTTCATCGTGATGCCGTGCAACCCGGTCGAGCTCGAAGCCCGAGTGCTGGCATTCAAGGGGCTCAGTGCGTCGGCCGAGTTGTACGGGGAGTTCCGTTGCGGGGCCTATCACTTCCAGGCCCTTGGAAGGGTCGTCAGTTTCAACAGCCAGCAGATCAAGCTTCAGCCGATCGAGTTTGATCTGGCATTGCATCTCTTTCGGAACCCCGGCCTCGTGCATTCACGAAAGTCACTGTTTGATGCGGTGTGGACGCGCGTGCGTACGGGTGAATCGGATACGAGAACGCTCGACGTTCACATCGCGCGTCTGAGAAGAAAGTTGGAGATCGGGGAGCCGAACGGCTGTGAGCTTCAAAGCGTCAGAAACATTGGCTACCGGCTTAACTTCTATGCCGAGGGAGCGAAGGGAACACTGATTCCAGATGATCGTTTGCCGTTTGGTGTCTGGGAGTCACGCGACGGCGAGTCCGGGGAGACTGAGCCATAGCTGCCTGCAGGCGCTGCTGAGGCGCGGCGCGCTGTATCGGGTATCTGCTGTCCTTTCGGACACTGCGGAAGTTGCACGGGTGCAGGGATCAAGTGCGATTGCTCCAAGGAATCCCGTGCCCTAGGCGTTGAGAGCTCTCCTGAAGGAGAGAAATCACCTCCATCGCCAGGTGAGGACGAGGCACTGAAAAGTCGCCTTCGCCGTCACCGGCGCCTGAATTTTTTCATTCCGGGCACGCGAGACCGCAGGGATCCTCGCGGGAGCACGCCTGCCCAAAGCGTTCGAGGGTTCATTCAGAAGCCGGAAATGCTGTGCTCATGTCTCCGAGAAATGGATCAGAGATCTCCAGATCTTCCAACTTTGATCGTTGGCGAAACATGTTGATTGAATTTCTCACACTTTCAGTTTCCCGAATATTAAGCAATGTTAGTAAACAGTTTTTGTAGATCTTTTCTTCCTACAGTCGCGACCGGCTTCCATGTGACATGCATGGATGCCGATGAGGGGGCTACTTGCAGGCCTGGAGATGCCTTGCGCAGCGCAACGCGTTTATGCCGCTTCACGTCTTCACTTGGCTTTTCTTTCATTCAGAGGTACTTCATGAGTTCGATTTCTTCCGCACTGCAGCGTGCACACATGCCCCAGCAGGGGCCACGAAACGCAATACGGTGGCATGTTCGCAGTGCCGTGGTCCTGAGCCTGCTGTGCGGGGCCTGGGTGTCGACGCTTGCGCAACCCGCCGTGGCCAAGCCGCCTGTGGCGGCGCGGCCTGCAGTTGCCGCGGCGGTGGTCGTCGAACTGACGCAGCACAAGGTCACGAAGAACGAGAAGGGCGAGGAGCAACTGGTGGACGCCGCTTCCGTGAAGCCCGGCGATGTCATCGAGTACCGCGCAACTTACACCAACAAGTCGACCAAGGCCGTGACCGGCCTGGTCGGAAATCTTCCGATTCCCGAAGGCCTGGAGTACCTGCCCCGCAGTGCCAAGCCCGGCGCTTCGCTGGTCAAGGCCGCGGCCGACGACGGCGTGTTCGCTGCGGAGCCGCTGGTGCGTGCCTTGCCCGGCGGCAAGACCGAGCCGCTGCCTTACAGCCAGTACCGCGCGCTGCGCTGGACGCTGGGCCAGCTGCCCGCAGGCGGCGTCACCGCCGTGAGCGCGCGCGCCAAGGTCGAGGTGGTGGTGCCCAAGGCGCCGCTGGCGCAAGGCGCCGTGCAGGTGGTTCCCGGTGCCGCGCCGTCGGCATCGAAGCCTTGAGCGCACAGGCATTCATGAAGGTGTTTCGTTCGATCTGCGACGGGCAACGCCCGGCCTCGCAGGTCGGGTTTTCGTAGCAAGTCGACTGTTCCAGTTTTCGTTTTCGTTCCGTCACGCATCCACAAATCAATAGGACAAACCAAGTGAAACCTCATCCATTCCCAGGCGCAGCCGGCTTCAGGCCGATTGCTTCGTGGGTGGCTCAGGCAACCGTTTACCTGGGGCTCGTATTTGGAGCCTCGGTCGCGTTTGCAGCGCCTCCCCCCGCTAACACCGTCATCGGCAACCAGGCCTCGGCAACGTACTCCGATGCCGGCGGCAACCAGCAACTGGCCACCTCTAACCTGGTGCAGACCACGGTACAGCAAGTGGGCTCGTTCAACCTGGACAGCTACACGACCGTCACGACCAACGTCGTGAACAACAAGACCGGCGCAGCCGGCGCCACGGTGTATGCGCCTCACGTGCTGACCAACACCGGCAACGGCAGCGATGTGTTCGACATCAAGGTCGACGCCGCAGCCGGCGGGTTCTCGCGCGTCGAGATCTTCGCGGACGCCAACGGCGACGGCCTGCCCGACAGCACCTCGGCGCTGTGCACGGCCATCCCTGCCGCCACCTGCAGCGTGCCTGGGCAGACGGTCGCCGGAAACAACGGCGTGTTCCAGTTCGTGGTGGCCTACACCATTCCCTCGACGGCCAGCACGCCGACGACACCGTACAGCTTCGGCACGGTGACCGCGACCGTTGCTGCAACGTCGCCGGTGATCACCTCGTACGCGAGCACGTCGGCGGCCGACCGCGACAACGTCAACCTGACCACTTCGGCGGCGTTCAACGTCACCAAGGCGATCGGCGTGCCGGCCGTGAAGGCTCCGGGCGGTGGTGCCTGGCCTACGGCGGCTGCGAGCGGTCCTCGTTCGTCGTCGGCCACCTGCTCGACGATCTGGGCGGCTGGCATGACGTCGAGCGCGACCTGCCAGTACACGGTCTACACGATCAACGTGAGCAACACCGGTGGCGCGGTCGGCGCCCTGGCGCTGCAGGACACGCTGCCGAGCGGCTTCTCCTATGTGGCCGGATCGGCCGTGTGGAGCAACTCGCCGACGGCGGGTACGGCCCTCACGGATGCTTCGACGGCCGATCTGGGTGGCATCGACTACCAGGCATCGGGCAACACCATCACGGCGGTCATCAAGGCGCTGCCTGTCAATGTGTCGCAGACCATCAGCTTCGTGGTGCTGGTCAACGACACGGCGGCCATCGGCGTGACGACCACCACCAACACGGTGAAGTACAACCCGATCGACGCGGGAACCAGCGCCGACTCCACGGCGCCGGGCACGCTGCCTTCGACGTCTAACCCCGCGGCCTTCACCGTATTGGCCAGCTACGGCTTCGCGATAGGTACCAACCTGCCGACCGTGTCCACCGCCGTGACGGCCAAGGACGTGACGCCCGGTACCGCCGACGGTAGCGCGGACACGACGACGCAGCCCTCGGTGATTCCGGGCGGCAGCGTCTCGTTCCCGAACCGGGTGTTCAACACCGGCAACGCGACCGACGCCATCAACCTCGCGACGAGCGGCAGCACATTCCCCGCGGGCACCACGTTCACCTTGCTGGCCGTGGACGGCGCCACGCCGCTGCTCGATACGACCGGCGACGGCATTCCCGACACGGGACCGATCGCAGCCGGCGGCTACGTCGACATCGTGGTGCGTGCGAACGTACCAGCCACCGCGACCCTGGGTTCGGGTCCGTTCACCGTGCTGGTCACCGGCAAGTCGGCGGGCAACCCGGCGGTTGCCGTGGATGCGACCAAGGAAATCGTGACCGCCGTGATCGGCTCGCTGGTCGACCTGACCAACAGCATCGGCGGCACGGGCACCGGCACGGTCGCTGGCGGCGATCTGGGCCCGGGCCCAAGCCCGAGCCCGACGACGACCCGCATCGTGGCAGCAGGCACCGCAGCGTTCTTCAACCTGTTCGTCAAGAACGGTGACTCGCTGGCCAACACCTACAACCTGTCGGCCAGTCAGACGCCGAGCTTCCCCGGCACGCTGCCAGCCGGCTGGACGGTCAAGTTCGTCACGGTCGGTACGGCCGGCACGGCGGGCGAGACCTGCGCGACCGCGCCTGCCATCACGCAAATCGACGTGGCCGTGGGCGCCCAAGGCAAGGTCGACGTCTGCGTCACGCCGCCGGCGACCCAAACCCCGGTGGCGGGTCAGAAGATCTACTTCCGGGTCGACTCCACGAAGCCCACGTCGACCACGACGCCCGCCAACGACACCAAGACCGATGCGGTGACGGTGATTGCAGCATCGACCCTCGGTGCCACGCTGACGCCGGACAACAGCGGCCAGGTCGCGCCCGGCGGTTCGGTGGTGTATGCCCACACGCTGACTGCCACCGGCACGCAGAGCTGCGCCGGCCCCTACGCCGTGTCGGTCTCGCTGCCCTCGGCAGACGAGACGGCAGGGTGGACCACCGCGGTGTACATCGACGCCAACGGCGACGGCCAGATTGACGCCGGCGATCCTCTGATCACGGGCACGATCCCCGGTCCGCTGGTCGGCGGCACCTCGCAGAAGCTGCTCGTCAAGGTGTTCGCACCGGGCGGCGCAACTGCAGGCGCCACCGACACGGCCACCGTGACCGTGACGTTCCCCTCGGGCGTCGGCTCGTGCGGCACGCCTACGGCCACCGACGTGAGCACGGTCATCAGCGGCCAGGTGCGCGTGGTGAAGACGCAGGCGGCAGACGCCAACTGCGACGCGAGCGAAGCGGCCACGCCCGCAGCGATCACGGCGAACTTCTCGACCGCGCTGCTGACGATGAAGCCAGGCCAGTGCGTCCTGTACCGGATCGTGGCGACCAACGAAGGCGTGGCACCGATCTCCAACCTGAAGATCAACGACGCGGTGCCCGCGTACACCAGCCTCACGGGTGCCACGCAACCCGCGGCGGCCACGCAGTGCTCGTCGACGGGCCTGACCGGAACGGCCGTCGCCTATGCAGGCACGGCACCGGCCACCACGGTGAGCTGCGGCAGCGCGGCCAACACCCTGGCGCCGGGCGGTACGGCCACGTTGATCTTCGCCGTAAAGATCAACCAGTAACGGTCGATCGACCCCACCTCCCACGCCCCTCGCGGGCGTGGGATCTCCATTCAGAAGGGCGCCCCTCAGGCGGCGTCGCTTCTGCTTTTTCCTGCGCTGTGAACCGCGCTGTGCGCCTGGCCGTCGAGGCCAGGCAGCGCAGGAAAGAGCCTTGGGCGCGCGTGCGTATTTGCACGGCGACGCAACCGATTCGGAACCCCTTCGTGCGACACGTCATCCACCACCGTCAATTCAGGTCACGCCTCCTGGCAGCCGCATGGGCACTGCTGGTGGCGGCGTGCATGTTCGTCTTTGCGATGGCACCCGCGCCGGCATCGGCCGCGCCCGTGCCGGCGGGCGTCTCGATCCGCAACGTCGCCACCGCGACCTACGTGCCGGCCGGAATGAGCCAGCAGGAAACCGCGAGCTCCAACGCCGTGCAGGCCATCGTGCTGCCAGTCGAGGCGTTGCTGCTCACGCAAGACCAGAGCGTGACGCGGCCGCCGAACGCACAGGTCACGCTGAGCCATTTGCTCAGCAACGTCGGCAACGTGACGTCGGGCTACACGCTGGCCTGGGCCAACAACGCCGGCGGCTGCGGCCCCGACCAGCTGGACCTGAGCGCCTTGCGCGTGGTGCGCGACGTCAACAACAACGGCGTGGTCGATGCGGGCGACCCGGTGCTGCCGCTGGGCAGCGCCGGCGCGCTGTCGCTCAAGCCCGGCGAGACCGCGGCGCTGCTGGTGCAGGGCACGCTGCCCGCAGCATCGGGCGGCATCGCGTGCCTGGCCCTGACCGCCACCACGGCGTTGCAATCGCAGACGGCCACCAACCGCGACGTGATCACCGTCAGCAGCGCGGCGGTGATCTCGCTGGTCAAGTCGGCGTCGTACCCCGGCGTGATCGTGCCGGGAACCACGCGCATCGACTTCACCGTCAAGGGCTCCAACATCGGCGCACAAGATGCGCAGCCGACCGGCTCTGCCGTGCCCGGCCCGTCGGCCATCACGGTCAACGGCGTGGCGTCGTCACTGGTGCTGGTGCGCGACCTGGTGCCCGCGGGCACGGTCTACCTGGCGGGCACGCTGCAGAGCACGGCCGCCGGTGCGGTCCGCCTGTACCGCCTGCCGGGCGACGCGGCTTTCAACTACCGCACCACGGACGATGCGGCCGCCATCGAAGTGGCGATCGGCGTGCCGACGGCGCTCGTGCGCAACGGCTCGATCGCGATGCAGTTCGCCGTGAAGGTCAAGGCCGACGTGGCGGGCGACATCCGCAACAACGCGCAGAGCTACTACAACGACAGCGCGGTCGATACGCTCGCGCAGTCGAACACGGTGGTCATCCCGCTGTCGCCCGCGCGCATCGGCGTCGCGAAGGCAGCGACGGTGCCGCGCATCCATCGCAACGCCGACGGCTCGCTCGACGGCACGGCGACCGTCGGCTTCAGCCTGCACGTGCGCAACTACGGCACGACCTGGCTGTACGGCGTGCAGGTCAACGACCTGCTCGAAGGCACGGGCGCGACCCAGTTCGGCAGCTACACGGCAGCCGTGGTGCCGGGCGCGAACCAGTACACGGTCGTGCCCGGCACGCTGCGCGTGGTGGGCAACCAGGGCGCGGGCACGGTCGCTGCCGTTAACACCGGCTTCACCGGCAAGCCCGCGGCGCGCGGCCTGCTCGCACCGGGCGCGGTGCTGCCCGTGGGCGCGGAGTTCACGGTGCAGTTCGACGTGCGGATCAACTTCACGGGCCGGACGGGCACGTTGTTGAACACCGCCCGCGCCGAGGCTTCGCTGACACCGGGCGGTGCGCCGCAGGTGTTCGACGATTCCGTCGACGGAAGCAGCCCCGACGCCGACGGCGACGGCAACCCCGGCAACGACGCCTCGCCCACGCCCATCTCGACGCAGGGCCCCTCGCTGTCGATCGTGAAGACGGCATCACAGCCCCGCCGTGTCGGCGACGGCGTCTACGAGATCGACTACGGCTTCAAGGTCACGAACACCGGCAGTGGCCCGGCGCCCAACGTGCGCGTCATCGACAACCTGAACTGCACCTTCGACATGGACAGGTCGGACAGCCGCATTGCCTCGTGGCAATTGACGGGCCCGGTACGGGCGCGCAACGGCGTGCTGTCGCCGTCGTCGAGCTTCACCGGCCGCGCCAGCTGCAACCGCGAGACCGCGGTCAGCACCGACCCCTACAAGCTGCCGACGGAGGTCGCGCTGAGCCTGGTCGACGGCAGCAGGGCGCTGGCGCCCGGCCAGAGCGAAGAGCTTGCCCTCACCGTGCGCATGACCACCAAGCGCGCGGCGGACAGCGCACGCGTGACGCTCGACAACAAGGCCTGGGCCGCGGCGTTCGCGCAGAACACCGTGAACGTCTCGCCGGCCAACCTGCTGGCCGCGGCCGTCGGTTCTGCGCGCGCCGTGCTGATGGACCCGATGGGCACCGTCTATAACGCCGTGACGCGCTTGCCGGTGGCGGGCGCGGTGGTCAAGTTCACGCGCCAGTCGTGCAACGCGGGGCCGGTGACGCCCATCCAGCGGGGCGAGATCGTCGGGACCGACACGGGGGTGTACACCTTCAATGCCGACGGCAGTGTTTCGATGTCGACGGGCGTTGACGGGACTTATCAGTTCCCGCTACAGAACCCGCCGGTGACGGGGCTGTGCACCTACGCCATCGCTGTCACGCCGCCGGCGGGCAGCGGCTATGTCGCGCCTTCGCTGCTGCTGCCGGCCAGGGCAGGGAGCTTCGCGAGCTGCGGCCAGGTCGTGCCAAACGCGGCGCCGCCGCAGGACGCGGAGCCCACCACCTACTACTTCAACGTGGTGACCGGCTTCAATGCCGATGGCAGCGCCTGCGATGCGGCCCACAACCACGTGCCGATGGACCCGGGGTCGCTCACAGGGCTGGTGATGCGTAAGGACGGCAGCAAGCGGCAGGTGGAGTTCGGCGACTTTCTCGACTACGCGTTGACCGTCACCAACAAGACCGGCTTTCCCGTCAACGGCCTCAACGTCGTCGACACGCTGCCGCCCGGCCTGGCCTACGTGCCCGGCAGTGCGCGGCTGAACGGCGTGGCCACCGACAACCCGCGCGGTGGCGCGGGTCCGCAGCTGGTCTGGAGCTATCCCGCGCTGTCGCTAGCCATCGACCAGTCGGTCATGGTGCGCTACCGCGTGCGGGTGGGCGTGGGCGCGCCCGTGTCCGGCGACGTCGTGAACCGCGCGCTCGCGAACTCGGGCGCGCTGCAGTCCAACCTGGCCACCTTCACGGTGCGCGTCACGGGCGGTGTCTTCTCCGACGAAGCTTTTGCCTTCGGCAAGGTCTACATGGATTGCAAGCGCGACCGTACGCAAGAGGGCGCAGACGAACCCGGCGTGCCCGGCGTGCGCCTTTACATGGAAGACGGCACGAGCGTCGTGACCGACGTGGAGGGCAAGTGGAGCCTGTACGGCTTGAAGCCCGTCACGCATGTGCTGCGGCTCGACGAGACGACGCTGCCCCCGCAGGCGCAGATCGTGCTGCTGGACAACCGCAACGCCAACAATCCCGCGAGCCGCTTCGTCGACCTCAAGAAGGGTGAGCTGCACAAGGCCAACTTCCCGCTAGCCGGCTGCGACGACCCGGTCGTGATGGACGACGTGGCGCGGCGCCGCAAGCTCATCGCCGTGCGGCCCGATGCCGACGGCGAAGCCGCGGTGCGTTCGCGTCTCGACCCGCAGGGCACCATTGTTCCCGTGGGCGACCACCGTTCGCTGCCGGCCTCGGGCGAGGTGAGCGCCTCGGGCGCCACTGGCGCCACGATTGCATCGAGCCAGCCGCTGATCACGCTGCCGAGCACACCCGCGGGCGGCGCAGGCAGCTTTGTCGGCGGCGTCGGCGCGGCCGGTGGCCTGACCGGCACGCTGGGCACCGTGCAGCAATCCACTGCCTTCAGCAGCCCGGTGGGCGTGCCCGGCGGCACCTCCGGCCTCTTGCCCGGTGGTGTGGGTAGCGGCGTGGGCACGCTGGGTGCCAACGGCATCAACGCACGCAGCGGCAGCCTCTCGCCGCTGGCGCAGCCGCTGTTGCCGCAGGGCGCGCCCGGCGCCATCGAGCTGGAAAAGATGATGCCCGGCCTGGACAACACGCCGGGGTTCATCGGGCTGAAGGACCGCGACACGCTCGCGTCGCAGACGGTCAACGTGCGCGTCAAGGGCCCGGCGGGCGCGAGCCTGCAACTGCTGGTCAACGGCGAGAAGATCGACGGCCGCCGCGTCGGCAAGAAGGCGACCCTGCCCAGTGCCACCCTGAGCGCCTGGGAGTACATCGGCCTCGTGCTTAAGCCCGGCACCAACCTGCTGCGGCTGGAGGTGCGCGACGACTTCGGTGGGGTGCGCGGCGAGCCGGTCGAAATCAACGTGGTCGCGCCCGACAAGCTTGGCGCCATCGCCGTGCAGGTGCCCGAAGGTGCGCGCGCGGATCTGCGCACACCTGTGCCGGTCAAGGTGCGCCTGACCGACGCGGCCGGCGTGGCGGTGTCGGCCCGCGCCCAGCTCACGCTCGAGGCTGACCGCGGGCGCTGGGTCGAGGAAGACCTGAACCCGAACGAGCCCGGTACGCAGGTCTTCATGGACGGCGGCGAGGCCGAGTTCCACCTGCTGCCGCCAGGCGAGCCCGGCGACGTGCGCGTGCGCGTGTCCACCTCGGCCTTCGTGCGCGAGGTGCGCATCGCCTTGCTGCCCGACCTGCGTCCGATGATCGGCGTCGGCATCCTCGAAGGCACGCTCGACTTCACGAAGCGCGGGAAGCTCGCGCTCGGCGAAATGCCGGCCGGCGCCGCCTTCGAGACCGAGCTGCGCAGCCTGTCGAGCGAACCGAAGGACACGCGTGCAGGTGCACGCGCCGCGTTCTTCTTCAAGGGCGCCGTGAAGGGCGAGTACCTGCTCACGGCCTCGCTGGACACCGACAAGAACCGCAAGGACCGGCTGTTCCGCGACATCCGTCCGGACGAGTTCTACCCCGTCTACGGCGATTCGTCGGTGCGCGGCTTCGACGCGCAAAGCTCGCAGCGCCTGTATGTGCGCATCGACAAGAACCGCTCGTTCCTGATGTACGGCGACTTCGTCACCTCAAGCAGTGCCGACGTGCGTCAGCTGAGCCAGACCAGCCGCACGCTCACCGGCCTGAAGCACGTGGTTGAGACCGATACGGTGCGCGCCACCAGCTACGCCTCACGCACGTCGCAGACGCAGCAGGTGGAAGAGTTCGCCGCGCGCGGCATCTCCGGCCCGTACTACCTGGGCGGTGGCGCAGGCAGCGCCGGCGACTTCGTGGAGAACAGCGAGCGCGTCGAGATCCTCGTGCGCGATCGCAGCCAGCCGAACGTGGTGCTGCAGAACGTGGCGGCAACGCGCTTCGTCGACTACACGATCGAGCCGCTGTCGCGCCGCATCCTGTTCACGCGCCCCATTGCGTCGGTCGATGCGAATCTGAATCCGCAGTCGATCCGCGTCACCTACGAGATCGATGCGGGCGGCCCCAAGTACACCGTGGCCGGCACCGACGTGCAGGTGAAGGTGGCCGACAACCTGCAGCTGGGCGTGGTGCTCGGCATCGACCAGAACCCGGAGAACCGCCGCAAGCTGGGCGCGGTCACCGCGCTGGCGCGCCTGGGCGACAACACCAGCGCGGCGGCCGAGCTGGTGCAGACCGATTCCGACCTGAACGGCAAGGGCTCGGCAGGCCGCATCGAACTGCGGCACCAGGACGACGCGCTCGGCGTCGCGGTGCAGGCCGCGCGCACGAGTAAGGGCTTTGACAACCCGGGCGCGACCTTCGCGGCCGGGCGCACCGAAGCCAGTGCGCGGGCCGAATACAAGGTCGATGCCACGCTGCAGGTGCGCGCCGAGGCGCTCTACAGCAAGGACAACCTGGCCGTGGGCAACACCCAGGGCGTGACCGTCAGCGCGCAGAAGAAGATCAACGACAGCCTCACGGGCGAGCTCGGGCTGCGCTACGGCTCGACCTCGAGCGCGTCGGCCTCGCTGTTCGACTACAACCAGGTCTCCAGCTACAACGGCGCGCTGGGTTCACCCAACGTCGGAAGCTCGGTCACCGCGCTCGGCGGTGTGGCCAATGCCGCGGGCGCGCTGCTCGACAAGCAGCAGGACAACCTCGCCACCGTGCGCGGGCGGCTCACGGCACAGGTGCCGAGCCTGCCCCAGGCCCAGGTCTTCATCGAAGGCGAGCAGGATCTGCGCAGCAGCGGCAAGCAGATCGCGATCGGCGGCAACTACGCCATCACCGACAAGACGCGCATCTACGGGCGCTACGAGTTCATCTCCACGCTCGGCGGCATCTACGACCTGAACAGCCAGCAGGCGCGCAACACCGGCATCGTCGGTGTCGAGAGCAACTACATGGAGGGCGGGCGTGTCTACAACGAGTACCGCCTGGCCGATTCGGTCGATGGTCCCACGGCGCAGAACGCCATCGGCATCCGCAACACGTTCAAGCTGAACGAGCGCTGGCGCCTCACCGGCGGCGTCGAGCACGTGAAGGCGATGGGCGGCACCCCGACGACAGCGGGCATCCTGGGGCAGGGCGATTCGACCGCGGTGGTCAGCGGCGTCGAGTACGCCAGCGAGCGCGTGAAGGCAAGCGCGATCCTGGAGGCGCGCTGGGCCGACGACTCCAACACCGTGCTGTCGAGCGCGGGCCTGGGCTACAAGATCGATGACGACTGGAGCCTGCTCGTGCGCAGCGTCTACAGCGACAGCAAGGGCAAGGGCGCCAACGAAGGCGACCGCCGCACCCTGTCGCGCCAGCAGCTGGGCGTGGCCTACCGCCCGGTGGGGCAGGACGTGTGGAACGTGCTGGCCCGTTACGAGCACAAGACCGAAGCCGTGCGCGGCGCGGGTACCACGCTGGGCACGATCAGCGGTAACGCCTTCGGCTCCGACGCCACGCAGGCCGGCGACTACCAGGCCGACATCGTGTCGGTGCACGTCAACGTGAACCCGCAGCCTGGCACCTACATCACCGGTCGTTTCGCGGCCAAGCGCGCGACGCAGGACGACGGCCTGCTCAAGAGCAGCTACTCGGCACAGCTGCTGCATGGCCGCCTGACCTACGACATCAACAAGGACTGGGACGTCGGCGTGCAGGCCGGCCTGTTGCACGGCAGCGGCGGCTCGCTGCAGAAGACCCTGGGCTTCGAGGTCGGCTACCAAGTCTACAAGGACCTGTGGCTGTCGGGGGGCTACAACTTCGTGGGCCTGAAAGACCGCGACTTGACCGCCGGCGAATACACCAGCAAGGGCGCGTTCGTGCGGCTGCGCTTCAAGTTCGATGAAACCGCACTGGGGTTCGCCTCCGCGGGCGCCGTGGCCAAGCTCGTCGCAGACGAGCCGGTAGCGGCACTTCCGCCGGGAAAGATCACGTTGCAGGCAGACGCCCTGTTCGAGAGCGGCCAGCACGCCCTGAAGCCTGCCGCCCATGCCGTACTGGACGAGGTCGTCTCACGCATCAAGAGCGAGCACTACGACGTCGTCGAGATCATCGGCTCGGCCACTCCCGAAGGCTCCGCAGATGACGTGCGGAACTTGCCGAAACAGCGCGCCGAAGCAGTCGCAGCCTACCTCGTGGCGCAGGGCGTCAGTTCGGCCCGTGTCAAGTCAGAGCGGCGGACAGACGCTCCGTCTCTCGCTGATAGGCCCAAGCCGCAGGGCGGCACGCGCAAGCAGCTGCTCGAGATCGAAGTGGCCGCCTGAGGCTGTCTTCAACGATGCCCGACCGACCGTTCAGCTACCGACTTTTTCCTTGCGGGCACCGCGTCCGCTTGACCAGTGACGGACCCCGTCGTCATGTTGCCCTATCGACAGAAGAAAAGAATGATGCCTAGAACCCTGTGCGCGCGATTTGCGTCGGCCTTGTCGAGCGGCTTGCTTGCGTTAGCTGCGCTGGCCCTGACGCCAACACAGGCGCAGGCTCAAACGGTGGCATTTGCTGGCACTACCACAGCAAAGGCCAGCGGCTCGGGTGCGTTCGGCACCCCCACGCTGACGTTCAATGTGGCGGCTGGACAGAACCGCGTTGTTTTGCTCGCAGCGTCTTTCGAGCGGGATCACTGCATCAGTGGCGGCGTTGAAGCATTGGCGGATTGTGTGGACGAGCCCCCCAGTCAGGCCAACAGCAACTTCGCTGGTCCCACCATGGTAGCGAACAATGGGGTGAATCCACAGATCCAGTTCGCAGCGAGTGGGCCGGGCGGCTCTCTGATCCTGACCAATCCGCTGGTACCTCCGAACGGGGATCTTCGCTATGCCAACCGGTGGGTAGGCATGCCCAACACCAGCACGATCGATCGCACGATCTATAGCCTGGAGAGTTATTTCCTGGCGCTGTACGAAGCCGATCTGCGCACCTTGCTCGGCGGTGCAGGCAGCGGCACGATCACCGTGACGCTGCCCAATGTGCAAGCGCCTCATCGGGCGGGTGACGAGGCAATGTTGACCGGCCTCCAGTTCAACAACGTCAGTCAGCGCAAGGACGGAGGCGCTGGCACGGGCATCGTTCGTTCGGGGGCCGACACGTCCGATGTGAATTGCGCGACGGGCCTCAGTGCCCTTTTGGGCGCTACGCCCGGGACATGGACGAAATGCCTTACGGGCTATGACGCAGGCCAAGCGCCGACAGGGGCCGGAGACGGTGTTCTGCTGTTCGGCCTCAATGGTTACGCCGGGAGTGGCTTGGCGGGCTTCGACACGGTCGCCGGATACACCGAGGTGGCGAATCCGTCGGTCATCAACACCGATCCGATGACGGACACAGGTACTGCCGCCGGGGCGAATTTCATCACAAACACTGAATCTGACGGCCTCAGCGCAACCTTTCAGTTTCGTAGTGGCTTCGCGCCCCCTAACGTCGCGATGCAGTCGCGCAATGGCTCGGCTCCACTCACCAGCGGCGGCCATGTGGCGAAGTTCACACTGACCCGTGCCGGAATGGACTTGACTGTCACCAAGACCGACGGCGTGACGTCGGTGGCACCGGGCGCGACTGCCACGTATACCATCGTCGTGACCAACCCCTCCGTCAACTTTGCCGACGGCGCCGTGGTGGCCGACCCTGCTACCCCGGGGCTGACCATTACCAACGTGACCTGCGCGGTCACCACGGGCTTGGCCGTGTGCCCGGTTAGCCTGACTCAGGCCGACCAAGCGCTGCGCGTGGCGGCTCTGCAGGGCGGTGCGACGATCATGCGGTTTCCGCCGAGCAGCTCCTTGACGCTCACCGTCACCGCGACGGTGGGGGCGGGCATTGCCTCGGTCTCGAACACCGCGACTCTTACGACCCCTGCGGGTTACACCGACCTTGTGCCTGCGACCAACACGGTGATCGACACCGACGCCGTGCTGGGCACCATCGTCATCGTCAAGGATGCGCAGCCCGACCATGCGCAGGACTTCAGCTTCACGACGACGGGCGGCTCGAACCTGCCAGCCAGCTTCGGCCTGGACGATGACCCCACGGACGCCACGCTGCCCAACAGCCGCACGTTCTACGTTACGCCCGGTGCCACCGTCTATACCGTCAAGGAAGCAGCGCTACCCAGCGGATGGACGCAAAGCAATGTGAGCTGCACCACCGGCGGCAGCGTGGCGAGCGGCACGGCTTCCATCACCGTGGGGGCAGGGGAGACAGTCACCTGCACGTTCACGAACGCCAAAACACCGACCGTGAAGGTACAGAAGGTCACGCAAGGGGGCGCAGGCGGCACGTTCAACTTCAGCCAGACCAACCTGGCGAGCGCGCCGGCAGGCATCGTCACGGGCGCTGCCGGCACGCCGACCCCGTCGTCACCGACGCCGATCAACGTGACCACGACGGGCACGGCCGTGACGCTCACCGAAGCGCCGCTGACCGGTGTGCTGACGGGGTGGGCGCTGGTCTCGGCCAGTTGTACCGATGCCAACAGCACAGCCAGCGGTAATCCCGCGGGCGCGATCGGGACGCTGGTGGGCAGCACGCTGACGATTCCCGCAGCCAATGTGAAGGCCGGCGCCGACTTCACCTGCGTGTTCACCAACGCCCGTCCGCGCCTTCGCCTGACCAAGCTGTTGCCCGACGGGCGCGTGAACGACGGCCTGCTCACGCCCGACCAGTTCAGCCTGTCGATCGTCGGTCCCAGCGGGGCGACGGCCAGCACCTCGACGGTGCTGCTCACTACCCTCGGCAACGGCACCACGGTCACCGGTCAGGCCGACACCAATGCCTTGTTCCCCGCCAACTCCGGTGGCATCTATGCGTTGTCGGAGACGCGAGGCAACCTCACGACGACCCTGTCTCAGTACATTTCTAGCCTCAGCTGTACCAATGCAACGGCGGGCTCCACCACCGTGCTGCCGGGCGGCTCCGGCATCAGCGGTTTCTCGGTGACGCCCACAGGCAACGACGACATCACCTGCACCTTCACCAACCGGAAGAAGCTGCCCCAGCTCACGACTACCAAGACGGTCAGCGCAAACCCGCTGCTGGTGGGCGCGAGCGGGCAGAGCTACACCATCACCGTCACGGTGGCCAACGGACCGACGACGGCGCCGATCACACTGACGGACCCTTTGCCTGCGGGCATCACCACCAATGGTCCAGTCACCGCCACAGGTGGCACCTTGAGCGGTTGTCCTGCGGCAGGTGCCACGAACTTGAGCGGCTGCACGATCGCCATGGGCGCGGCCAACGGCAACATCGTGATCACCGTGCCGGTCGCTGTGGCCGTGGGGGCGGTGGGACCGTCGGGCGCCACCAACGTCGTGAATGTGTCGGGCGGTGGTGACCCGCTGTGTACGACGGCGCCGGGGCAGCCCTGTGATGCGAGCACGACGACGACCGCCGTGGTCCAGCCTGCAACGCTGCAATTGGCCAAGGCCTGGGGCGTCGGCAGCATCGCTGGCAACGTGGCGAGCATCGGCGCGAGCACAGGTGGCACGAACAACACCGTCGCATTCACCGCCACGGCGCCCACGGCCGCCAACAGCGGCACGGCCGTGATGGTCGTGGCGGGCAACACGATCACGCTGCCTGCGGAGACGATGACCACGGGCACGCTCGCGAACTACAACACGGTGCTGTCGTGTACCGCCAATGGCGGCCCCACAGCCAACGCATTGAGCGGCACCGACGGTCAGGCGATCAACACACTGCTGATCGGCGCGGCCGATGCCGGCAAGGCCATCGTGTGTACCTACACCAACATCGGCAAGCCGCCGACGCTGACCATCGCCAAGCGTTCGCTCGGCGGCACGGCTGCCTTCGAGTTCACGGGCACCAATGGTGTCGCGTTACACACCGTCACCACCGCCGTGGCCGGCACGGCCGTCAACGGGCCGGTGCAGACGTTGACCACGCCGGGCACGGCGACCACCGTCACTGAAACCTACACGCCGGCCACGGGCGTGCCCGACTATGTGATCACCGATGTCTCGTGCACGGGCATGGGCAGCGGCGGTGCGGTGACGCGCGGGACGCTGGCGAACACGAACCAGTTCACGCTGAACGCAGCCGCGACGGCCGCGGGCTCGAACGTCGTCTGTACCGTCACCAACGCCAAGGCGCCGACGGTGGTGCTGCGCAAGAAGTGGGTCAACGCGCTGGTCAACGATGCCTTCACGCTGGGCGCTTCGGGCACGGGTCATCCGAACCACAACGTCAGCTACGCCTTCAACCTGCAGGCGACGGCCAACACTCCGAACGAGACCGACACCGCCGGCCCGCAACGCGTGGCGGTGGGCGACACGGTCACCCTGTCGGAGACGCCGTTTGGCACCAACGCGGGCTCGTACACGGCCAGCGCCTGGAGTTGTACCGGCGGCGGGTCGCTCAGCGGCAACCTGCTGACCCTGGGCACCGCCGACGCGGGCCTGCCGATCGTGTGCGAGATCACCAACACCGCGAAGACAGCGAATGTCACGCTGGCCAAGACCTGGTCGGGCGCGAGTGTCAACGATGCGGTGAGCGTCACCGGCACGGGCCTCACGGCCCTGCTCTCGGTCGCCAACACGGCCGCCGAGACCGACACCGGCACGGTGCAGGCCGTTCCCGTGGGTAGCGTCATCACCCTGGCCGAGAGCTTCACCACGGGCAGCGCCGCCAACTATACGAGCGCGCTGACCTGTACTGGCACCAGCGGTCTGTCGGGCAGCACGCTGACGGTGGGCGCGGCCGACACGGCCATCGTCTGTACCTACTCGAATACGAAGAAGACGGCCACGCTGCAACTGGCCAAGGCCTGGGGTGCGAACAGCATTACGGGCAATGTCGCCAACATTGGCGCCAGCGCTGGAGGAGCTAGCAACACAGCGGCCTTCACTGCGACCGCTCCCTCGGTGGGCAATAGTGGTGCAGCCGTGACCGTGGCTGCCGGCGACACGCTCACGTTCCCGGCGGAGGCGATGACCGCGGGCACGCTGGCGAACTACGACACGGTGCTTTCGTGTACCGCCAATGGCGGAGCAACAACCAATGCGCTGAGCGGAACCAATGGTCAGTTCACCAACACGCTGCTGATCGGCGCGGCCGACGCGGGCAAGGCCATCGTCTGCACCTACACCAACACCCGCAAATCGGGATTCCTGAGGCTGGCCAAGCAATGGGCAGGTGCGGCATCCGCTGATGACGCTACCTTGACTGTGGCGCGCGGTGGCTTGGTGTTCCACACCTTCGATTCCGACGCCGCCTCGCCTGCCGACTTCGATTCGGATTCGTCGACAACGCAGGTGCAAGTGTTTGCCGGCGAAACGCTGACCCTGGCCGAGACGTTGCCCGGGGGCAACATCGGTGGCTATACCGGCGTGCTGGCCTCGTGTTATCCGTGGACTGCGAGCGGTGCCACGGTGACGGTTGGAAATCTCTCCTATCCTGTCAGTTGTATCTATACCAATACGCGAAAAACCTTCGCAGTGAAGGTGACGAAGACCTGGACCAACGCCAACGCTGGCGATGCGGTCAGTCTCACGATCAGCGGTCTCGCTGTCGACGTGACGGCGATCTCCGCCGGGTCGTCCACGGTATCCGGCACCACCATCGACGCGACGGCCACGGCGGCCAGCGGCAGCGCAGTGACCGTGGCAGAAGTCTTCACCAGCGGCAGCGAGGCCAACTACAACACTACGTTGAGCTGTACCAAGGATGTCGATGGCAGTGTAGTGACCCTGACGACGGGAAGCGGTCTGGGCTGGGGCTTCAACATGCCCAAGGACAGCGCTGTGACCTGCACCTACGTCAACGCGCGCAAGACGGCTTCGTTGCAACTTGCGAAGGCCTGGGGCGTCGGCAGCACGGTGGCCAACGTGGCAAACATCGGCGCCAGCGCCGGCGGAGCGAGCAACACCGCGCCGTTCGCGGCGAATGCACCGACGGCTGGCAACAGCGGTACGGCCGTGACAGTGGCGGCTGGCGACGTCCTCACGTTCCCCGCGGAAACCATGAGCGCGGGGACACTGACGAACTACACCACGGTGTTGTCGTGCACGGCCAATGGTGGCGCCACGGCCAACGCGCTGAGCGGCACCAACGGCCAGGTCAGCAATACGCTGGTGATCGGCGCGGGTGATGCGGGCAAGGCCATCGTCTGTACCTACACCAACACGCCGAAGACCGTCACCGTGCAGCTGCGCAAGGCCTGGAGCGCGGATAGCACGAGCGGCGATGTGGCCAGCATCGGTGCCACCTCGGGCGGCAGCAGCAACACGACCCTGTTCACCGCGACCGCACCCACCGCCGGCAACAGCGGCACGGCGGTGGTGGCCGCAGTCGGCAACACCATCACCTTCCCCGCGGAGACGATGCCCACGGGCACGCTGGCGAACTACACGACCGTGCTGTCGTGTACCGCCGACGGCGGCGCCACGGCCAACGCACTGAGCGGCACCAACGGCCAGACCAGCAACACGCTGGTGATCGGCGCGGGCGACGCCGGCAAGGCCATCGCCTGTACCTACACCAACAACCGCCTGCCGACGGTGCAGATCCGCAAGCAGGCGCTGGGCGGCACGGGCACCTTCGCGTTCAGCGGCACCAACGGTTTCGGCACCGACAGCATTCAGGTGGCGACGGCCGGGGCCACTGTGGCCGGTGCGGTGAGGACGTTGGCAGCTGCGAATGTCCAGACGGTGCTCACCGAACCCGCCGGGTCGATGCCGGCCGGATTCACCTTCGCCGGTGCGACTTGCACCGGCCTGACGGGCGGTGCGACGGCCGTGGTCGATACGGTGACCCGGACGGTGACACTACCCGCAGCTGGCCTGGCCAACGGCGCGGCGGTGGCTTGTACCTTCACTAACGTTGTCGCGGCCACCGTGAGCGGCCGGGTTTTCTTGGACACGGGGATGGGCGCTTCCGCCACGGCCAACGATGGTGTGCTTAATGGGGCCGAAGCCGGCATTCCGGGCGTCACCGTGCGATTGACCAACTGTGCGGCTACTGTGTACGGTACGACGATCACGGACGGTACCGGCGCTTACACCTTGGCCATTCCCGCCACGGCGACCGTGGGCAGCCCGCTGTGCGTTGAAGAGTTCAACACAGGCAGTCGTATTTCCACGGGTGCTTCGGTGGGTAATGTGCCATTACCGTCGGGGACGGCCACTGCGGCGGCAGGCGCAACATACACCTACGCGCGTGCCGGCACCCCCGATCGCATTGCATTCACGTGGAGCGGCGCCGCCCATGCCAACCTGAACTTCGGCGATGTCGATCCCAGTACTTTTGCAACCAGCGGTGCCAAGACTGGGCAGCCGGGCAACACTGTCACCTATGCGCACACCTTCGTTGCAGGGACAGGCGGGAGCGTTGTCTTCGCAATCAGTGCTTCGACGTCGACACCCACCCTGGCCGGTTGGGCCGAGAAGATCTTTGCTGACCCGACCTGCAGCGGCGGCCTCCAGCCAGGCGCCGTCACGCTGTATCCGCCTTCTGCATCGATCACCGTGACTGCAGGCCAGACGGTCTGTGTGATCGTGCAGGAATTCATTCCGGCCACCGCCCAACCGGGCTACTCGAACGATGCGAAGGTGCAGGCCAACTTCACCCTCACCAATTCGTTGCCGGCTCCACAGCTCAGCGCGACCTACACGCTCGACGACATCACGACGGTCTCTACGTCCGCGCTGGAGTTGAAGAAGGAAGTGCGCAACGTGACACAGGGCGCAACAACCTTCACCATCAACAACCAGGCCAAGTCGGGAGAGACGCTGGAATACCGTGTCACCTACACCAACAACGGCACGACCCCGATCGGCAATCTCACAGTGAACGATGCGACGCCGGCGTACACCACCTTCGTGTCGAGCACCGTAGGCATCACACCGGCCACGCTGACGGCCTGTCGAAAGACGACGCCTGCCAATCCGGCGCCCGCCGCCACCGTGGCCTGTGATGTGGGGCAGGCGGCCGGTGGCTCGGGACCGGTGAGCTGGATCTTTGCCGGCACGATCAACCCGGGAGCCACCGGCGCGGTGCTGTTTCAGGTCAAGGTTGATTGACCGCCCAGCTTCCCCGCGGAGGGGCGTTGGGCGGGTCCCATCACGCCCGGCGACTGGACGACGACGTTGCCAGGGTAAAAGAGAACCCGCCGAAGCGGGTTAAACAGTCAACGATCACCAAGCTGCCCACCATGAGGCGGTGAGGCAGCACTGCTTTTTAATCGGCGCGCGGGGCGCAGCGTTCGATGTAATGCGCAAAACCTGTGAGGTCGAGAAAAAATTCCGGGACACTTCATCTTCATTTACCCACCGATGTGGGTTCGTGGCTTACAAATCTCGAATGAACCACAAGATGCGAATGAATTGGGAAGGGCGCTGGGCGCTCACAGTCAATGAGCTGGCACCGGGCGCGTTCTATTTCACGGTGCTGGATGCCATCACGGACAACATCGACTGTTTGTCGTATCGCCCCTTGATTACCGATGAAACCCCGCACGAGACTCCCGCTGAGGCGTGGCTGGCCGGGGTATGCGCGCTGAATGCGCTCGATGTAGCGAAGGTCGACTTGCCCTCTCTGTAGCAACTCTCAGTGCGGTCGGTACAGCTGAAGTTCGCGAGGATCGCACGGCACCGAGATCTGTTGCCCGTCGAACCTCACGCGCACATGTGGATAAGTGATTCCCGTGATGGTGCCGACTCGGACTTCACAGACAACGCGGTCACCGCGCTGAAACGACCTACCGAATTGAGTCTTGATCTGGTCGAAGCTCATGCGTTGATTGGTTCTGGACATTTCGGCCTCCTTCGGACGTTATTGAAATGCCCAACGTGTGAATTGGTGCGACGGACGACAGCGCGTATCGATCACGAGAAAACTTGAAAAAGAAGAGCGAATATTCCCGCCATTCATGGGAATTTTTTCTTTCAAGTTCTCGGCGGCGTGAGCAAAAAAAGACCCGCCGAAGCGGGTCGATCGATCCAATTGATCAAAGGGGCGAACCCCAGTGCGTGACAGCCCCCGTGTTTTACACCTGCGCACGGCCTGTGTGCGGCAGCTGAAATTTAAAGGTGTGGGCTGCGAGAAAAAGTTCCCTGTCGATTTACTGTCATTTACTTTCAAGCATGGGGTTGATGCCATAGATGGCCCATGCTCCGGCCCATCTGGCAGCCGGCCCAGTGGCTTGACAGGTGGCGATTTCAAGCGTATTTCCTACGTACTTGGCTTTTGGAAAGAGGCTGGAATGCTTGTGCCGGACATGGATCGAACATCGATCGTGCGGCTGCGCATGAAAGGGGGGGCCTGCTGCCAGGCGGCGGCCAAAGTGGACTCGTCATGACGCCATCCGCGGCAATTCTCTATGGCCGCCTTATGACGGGAGCCCGCATCCGACATCTGCAGGCATATGCGGCTGTTGCCGAGTTGGGTAGCGCCAAACGCGCGGGCGACGCCATCGGACTGACCCAACCTGCGGTGACGAATCTCATTGCCGACCTCGAGCAACTGTTGGAGTGCACGCTGTTCCAGCGTCATGCGCGTGGAATGCGGATGACGGAAATGGCCGCGGAATTGCTGCCTTTCGTGCGGCGTGCGCTGGCGTCTCTCGAGAGAGGAACGGAGTTCGTGGCGTTTCGGCAGACGAGTGCGCAGCAGATCGTGCGTATCGGCGCAATCCATGGCGCGATCTGCGGCCTGCTGGTGCGTGCGCTGCCAGCTTTCGCCAGCGTGAGACCAGACGTCGTGATCGAACTCCAGGAGGCCAACGCGCCGCGCACGGCAACGCTGATCCTAAAGCAGGAGATCGACCTGATGCTGTGCCGCGAACCCGCGGTTCGGCCTGAAGGTTGGGTGTTCTCCGAACTCTTGCTGGATCGGCTCGTCGTGGTTGTTGGGCCCCAGCACCCGCTAATCTCGAAGAGCGCGTTGAGCTTCGCCGAGCTCTGCGACGAAACGTGGTTGCTGCTTCATCCCGCGACGCAGGCGCGCCACGTGTTCGACGAATTGCTGAACCACCATGGCTTCACTGCAAGATTGCGGAAGATCGAGGCACTCTCGAGCCCCATGGTGTTGGCACAGTTGCGCAGCGAGCGGCTGGTGATCCTTGCGCCTTACAGCGTCTTTCGTCAACTGATCGACCTCGGTCAGTTGGCGATGCTCGACGTGATCGACATTCCCCCGTTTCGTCCGCTGGGGATGCTCAGCCCCAGAGACGACGACATGAGTCAGACAGCTCGTGGACTGAAGGAGTTTCTCTACCGCTACGTCAAGCAACATCCATAGCGGCCATCGTCGGCTGTAATGCCGATCAGCGCATAGCCATTCTTGATCGCCGGAAGCGAACTCCCCCAAGTACGCAGCACAACAAGGCCAGCACGAAAGCAGCAACAGTAAGGTTGAAACGGGGATGGGAGACGTTGCTGCGCAAAGCGGGCTTCGGGGACGGGTGCAGAACAGGTGCTTTCGCTTGCGCTCCGGCTCGGACAGGTGGAACGACCTTGGGGCAATGACGATGAGCTAGGCGAGGTCCTACACCCCCGTTATGCCAGCACGCTGGAAAGCTTCTCGCAGGGCTTGACGACCCTTCTTTGTGATGGTCAGCACCATGGCGGACTTGTCGTTCACGCTATCGTGTCCAACCGCATCTTGCGGGGGGATGAACGCCATGATTAGCTCAGCATCCCTGAGCACTCTGAGCGCGTCGATCTCTAGGGCTGCGAACGTTTCGCAGGGGAGCTTCTGCTCGGCAAAGTGCCGCAGATATTCCATCGTCATCTAGATATCCTGCATTGGCCGCGCGTGAGGCCCCAAAAAAGAACCCGCCGAAGCGGGTGAAGCGATCAAAAACTACCGAAGAGCTGCTCAACAAGAAACAGCGTCGATATTGTGAAGCCCGATGCCCTTTGGCGCCGCGAGGACGTCGACGCAAAATCCGGTCTGGCAAGAAAAAATCACGCTCGTTGGGTCTTTGTTCTCGATCTATTGCCGTAGCGGCGCTAGACCTGCTTTCAACTGGCGGTGTTAATTGCGTCCTTGAGCGCCTTGCCCGCGGAAAACTTCGTTGCCTTGCTTGCCTTGATGGTCATTGCTTCACCCGTCGACGGGTTGCGGCCGGAGCGCTCAGGACGGTCTGACACCGAGAAGGTGCCGAAGCCGATCAGCTGCACGGTGTCGCCGCGTGCCAAGGCGCGCGAGAGATTGTCGATGACGGAATCAAGTGCTCGGGCCGCATCGATCTTGCTGAGATCGGTATCTGCGGCGATGGCTGCGACGAGGTCGGTCTTGTTCAAAACAGGAACTCTTTCAATGGATGGGTTGAAACGGAATCAGCGACGCGAATGCGCGCAGGGTCGAGTCTAAGCACGACGCATGGATGAGTTACCCGATGGAAGCGTTTCGAAACGGAAACATCCCGATCTGTCTCGTGGGTCCGACATGACGATGTGCAACTGCCGACGGCGACGAAACGATTCATAGCGGGAAGGAATTTTTCACAGATTCGGCAACAGCGAACGAAGCGCCGTTCGCGAGCTCTTTTCTAGGCGGAATTTTTTCACGCTGAGCAACGGCCTTGATCGATGCCGACGCATATGATTTCGGCCCCTACAGCAGCTGTGCTGTTCAAAAGAGAAGAAGCTTGAAAACCGCTATCACTGTCATCGCTTTCGGGATCGCACTGGTCCTGATCGCCGCACTGCCGCCGTCGGTGCCCGCAGAATCCCCACCCGAAACCTCAGCAGCAGCGTCGCAAGCCTAGATGGGGTCGTGCAGACGGGAACGATCTTTGTGCCCTCTATCTAAATACCAAGGGTATCAACTCGGTTCGTTTCAAGCTTTATTTCGATCGAGCGCGCTGCACTTTGGAGATGAGGAAGGCAAGTTTTGACGATCTCGCTTTCATCGATAACAGCGGGGAGCCAAACTACACAAAGGCACGCGAAGGCCTGATCGCGCACAAGCACTGGCACTGCGAGTGCGCCGAATCGCTCGGGGGAGTCTGCGCTGGTATGTGACGCGTTGCGGGTGGCGTAACCCCGCTGCCGTGTCTCTTTGATCATCCTACCCAAGGCATCCGGATTGAGCCCAGCGCGGTCGGCTTCTGAGCGCGAGTGAGCCAGTGCGGAGAGAATTTTGTGTCGTTCTTCAGCCGAGCAAAAGGACAAGTAGCATCGTCCCAGCGACGAACGGAGCATTGACGGACGAGAACCCAGACTCTTGAAGTTGGCACTCAAGCTACTGCCGGTGTATGGCCCGTCCAGGCTCAGCATTGAAACGCCGTCACGCACGCCCAGATCCGTTGGCCAGGGGATACGCCGCTGAAGGACTGTTCGTGCATCGGCAGCCTGCTCGGAAAGAGTTCTGACGTGCGCCATCGTTTGCTCCGATGCCGCGGCCGTTACATCTAAGGTGTAGCGCCCAGTGGCAGCGTCACGCTTGATCCATCCTGTCTCGACCAACGTCTTGAGAATTCGAGCCAGACTCGCGTTGGGAAGTGTGGTTCTTTCTAACAACTCGGAGAAGGTGATCGCCGTCGCCAGACCGATCTCGCGAAGCACCTCCAAGCCTCTACCCAGCGAATTGATCGTCTTGACGCTCGAGGTTCGTTCGCCCTGGCTCATCTTCATCTGCGCGATGGTTTGTTCTCCTGGTGAAACTATACCTGTCGATGAATCGAGTCTCTTTCTAGACTGCCGCTGGTATCCACCCGGCGCATTCGGCGCAAGGGCAGGTGCGATGTAGAAAGGGAGTCCTGTATGAGTTTCAAGCGACGTGAAATGGTTCGTTTTTCTGCAGCTGCCACGGTGCTGGTTGCAAGCGGTGCAAGGGCACAGTCTTGGCCCGCAAGGCCTGTCACCCTTATTGTGGCTTTTCCCGCAGGAGGTGATACGGACGCGGTCGCAAGAATCTACGCAGAGAAACTGACGCTCCAACTAAAGCAACCGGTCATCGTTGAGAACCGCCCTGGCGCGGGCGGTGCGATCGGCACCGCGTATGTGGCCAAAGCAGCGCCCGACGGCCACACGCTCCTTTACGCTCCGAGCCCGTTCGTCATCGCGCCCCATGTACTTCGGTTGTCTGCCGCAACAAGATACAGCGCGACCGAAGATTTCACGCCAGTCATCAAGGATGCAAGGCTACAGCTGGTCTTGGTGACGGCGACGAGCACTGGGATAAGAAGTGTTGAGCAGCTGATTGCCGAAGCAAAGGCAGGCAGAACCCTGAGCTATGCCTCGCCCGGAGCAGGTTCTCCGATGCACATCGTTGGTGAGATGCTGAACAAGGCGGCCGGCGTGAGCATCGCCCATGTTCCCTATCGCGGATCCGCGCCGGTGGTGGCAGACGTTCTCGGTGCGCACGTACCGGTGGGCTGGGTAACGCCCGGCACCGTGGTGGAGCACATTCGCGCAGGCCGGTTGCGAGCGCTTGCGGTGGCAGGATCCGATCGCAGTAGGGTGCTGCCTGACGTGCCAACCCTCAAAGAGTTGGGATACAAGGGGATTCAAGTCGATGCGTGGCAAGGGTTGATGGGGCCCAAAGGACTTCCGGGTGGGATCGTTCGGACTCTGAACCAGCATATGAATGAAATCCTCAAAATGAGAGAGGTGGTAGCCAAGCTGATCTCGCTCAGCATTGAGCCAGCCGGAGGAGAGCCGATTGGACTTACTCAACAGATCGTCCAGGACGACGAACGTTTCGAAAAACTCGTCAAGGAGTTCGGCATTCGCGCCGATTGATTCTTGTGAATATTTCTCAGATTACCTCCATCGAAGATCTTCGCGTACTAGCGAAGAAGCGCCTTCCAAGGATGTTCTATGACTTCGTGGACTCCGGTGCGTGGACGCAAAGTACCTATCGCGCCAACGAAGCCGATTTTTGTTCAATCAAGCTGCGTCAGCGTGTTGGTGTGGATATTGAGCACCGCAGCACCGCTACCACGCTTGCAGGCCAGCAGGCAATGATGCCTGTGGCCATCTCGCCTACGGGGCTGGCGGGATTTCTAAGAGCGGACGGGGAGATTCTTGCAGCGCGCGCGGCTGAGCGTTTTGGCATTCCCTACGGCCTGTCCATCGGCAGCGTGTGTTCGATTGAAGATATCCGCCGGCATACGAAGGCGCCGTTCTGGCTTCAGATTTCCATGCTGCGCGATCGCGAGTTCCTGGAGCGGTTGATCGAGCGCGCCAAGGCTGTGAACTGCAGCGCACTGATCCTCACCATGGACTATCACTTGGTTGGACAGCGCCATTGCGACGTGAAAAATGGTCTGTCGATGCCACCCAGCTTCACGTTGCGTCATTGGATTGACATGGCGCGCCATCCCGCTTGGTGTCTGGACATGTCGGGGACGAAGCGACGCGGGTTCGGCAACGTGATCGGCCATGCTAAAGGTGTCACCGACATCGCTTCCTTTGCCGCTTGGCAAATGCAGCAGTTCGAGCTCCGAATGGACTGGAACATGGTCGAGTGGATCAAGCGTCGTTGGGATGGGAAGTTGATCCTCAAGGGGGTGCTGGACCCTGACGATGCGCGTCATGCGCTCAATGCAGGTGCGGACGGGATCAGCGTCAGCAATCAGGGCGGTCGGCAGATTGATGGTGCGCCATCGAGCATTGAAGCTTTGTCCTATGTCGTCGATGCCGTTGGGCGTCGGATGGAGGTGTTTCTGGATGGAGGTGTGCGTAGTGGTCAAGACGTGCTTAAAGCCGTTGCACTAGGGGCCAAGGGCGTTCTGATCGGACGCGCCGCGCTTTATGGGCTTGCGGCGAAGGGCGAGAGCGGCGTGTTCAAGGTACTTGAGATCCTTCATAAGGAGCTGGACTACACAATGGCGTTCTGCGGTCGGTCGAAAATCGTCGAAGTCGATGATTCCATCTTGTGGCGAACGATCACGCGCAATGCGAGCTCCGGAATAAGGGGTACCCAGCTATGACAACACTCGTCACTGGTGCCGGATTGCTTGGTCGATTGATCGCGCGGCAGCTTGTCGAGCAGGGCGAGCGGGTCTTGTTGGCGGATGTGCGGCGCCCGCCGCCTCGGGAGCTTGATGGGCTTCCGTTGGAGTTGTGCGATGTCACTGATTGGGAAGGGTTATGCGGGCTGATCAAGCGCAATGGGGTGCGCTCGATCGCGCATACGGCCGCAATGTTGACACCGGCTATCCATCGAGATCCGTTGGCCGGTGTGCGGGTGAACGTGATGGGAACGGCACATGTGTTGGAGGCCGCTCGTCGCTTCGAACTAGGGCGTGTGGTCATCGCAAGTTCCACCACCGTCATGTATTCCGCCTTCAGTTCATTGCCATTCGAGCCAATTGGAGAGGATTTCACCTATAGGATCGTGAGCGAACGGCCAGGAAGCATCTACGCGGTGACTAAAGTGGCCGGCGAACATCTGGCTCTGGCGTACGCACAACTCCACGGTGTGGATGCAGTGGTGCTTCGAATCGGAGCCGTGCTGGGCGTTGGCGCGGAGGCCGCCTCCAGCGTACCTGGGCAGATGATTGAATGTCTTCTCCAGGCGGGGCGCGCAGGGAAGCCGGCCCGATTTGAGAACCCGAATCTGCTCTGGGGCGGTCAGGAAGAATTCGTGGATGCGCGCGACTGCGCAGCAGCCCATGTTGCGGCGCTGCACGCCAAGGCTCCGATGCAGCGCATCTACAACATCGGAACTGGACGAGCCCATACCTTTGAGGAGCTTTTGGAAATGGTACGTCGACACTATCCGAAATTGGGCGTGGTCGATCTGCAGCTGCCCGCGGGGGGATTTTCTGGATTCCCACACCAGAGACCTGCGGCATCAGATGTCAGTGCCGCTCGGAGGGAACTGCAGTTCCGAGCCGCATATTCTTTGCAGGACACGATTGAACATCTTGCTGCGATTCAAGGCCATCGTGACCAAGAGGGTGAGCCTGGCGCCTGATGGTTCGAACGTTCGTTTCGATTGGAGGGTTTTGTCCCTCCTGCGCAAAAAGTTTCACATTAAGAAGTGTTCATCTTCGGCTAGACCCTGAATCAGCCGTCGTTTTCTAAGGCGGCGGCATGTTCCGCAATTTAAGGGCGCTGTCAAATGGCGTATGAGCCCGAGAAAACACCGTACTCGTCGCTCTTCGATCCGGAAAGTCGTAAATAGCCCGTTAGTGGGACGGATCGCTTCTTCGTTCTAGACCTGCATTTGAGGCATCTTTACTTTAGAAGGTAGGTAGCCCAGTCTTCCATCAGGTGCTTGCGTTTTTCCATCATGTCGCTGCGGGCGTAGGCACGTACCGTCTGATCCCCAACGACGTGTGCGATCGCAAACTCGAGCATCTCGTCCGGATACTGGGTTGCCTCCATGCCCCAAGTGCGAAAGCTGGCGCGGAACCCGTGCATTGTGTAGGGCAGCTCCATACGTCGCATCAACTGCGTGAACACCATGTCGCTGTAGGGATTGCCGCTTGGATTGGGAAACACCAAGCAATCTCCAGTCTTGACTGCGCTGAGTCCTTGTAGCTCACCCGCCTCGAGCAAGATTGCATGAGCCCGCTGCGACAACGGCACTCTGTGATCTCGGCCAGCCTTCATGCGTTCCCCCGGTACAGTCCAACTTGAGAGGTGAGTGTCGAACTCGGACCACTGTGCCCCGCGCACCTCCCCACTGCGCGCACCCGTGAGCACGATGAACTCGAATGCCAACTTCACCATCGGCGTGGCCGTGCCGGCTTTCACGTTTGCCAGCAACGTTCCTGCTTCTGCGTGTGGACATGAAGCGTGGTGCTCTACCTTCCGCGCCCGGTCGTTCGCTCCCAACGCTAGCTTCAGTTGCTCCCAGAATTCCTGATCTAGCCCTAGGCAATAGTCTTTGGCTGCGCCGTAGTTGATGACTGTTCGTATGCGCTGGAACACCCGGCTTGCTGTCTCGGCCTTCTTCTTCCAGATAGGGAGGAGGGCCTTCTGGATTTCAGCTTTGCCCACAGCTCCTACTGGCAGCTTGCCGCAGACCGGGAAGACGTAGGTCGACAACGTATTGATCCACTGGTCGCCATGTTTGGCGTTCTTCCAGTTGTCGACATGAGCCGTGTGGTACTCCCGAGCGCAAGCCTCGAAGGTCACGCTGGCCTGTGCCGCTCGTGTGTCTGCAATGCTGCGCTGAACCCGCAGCTTGTCACGGTGGCTGATGGGGTCGATCCCCTGGGCAACGAGTTCGCGCTGCTGCTGGGCCAACTCCCGGGCGCGGGCCAGCCCCACGTCAAATATCGAACCCAACCCCATTTCGCGGGTTTTGCCGCTCATGGTGTAACGCAACAACCAGGAGCGGCCGCCCTTTGGGGCAATTTGCAGGTACAAGCCGCGCCCGTCGAGGTAGTAGCCGGGGGGCTTGTTTTTGCTTTTTACGGCGGCATCAGTAAGAAGGTTGTGGTGCATACAAAAGTTGTATAGCCGGAATCCGCATACGAACTGGCTGTACCCCTTATATTACCCCCTTTTCTAGTTGCGCTGCCTTGGTTCTTGATGGATTTTCTTGTACCAGCGGAATGGCTAAGTGGCTGGTACTAAAGGATTTTTGTGCTTTGTTGGTTGCCCCTGTACTGGCCATTAGTTAGAATGCGCGGCCACACTCTCCGCCATCAGCCTGTTGTTCATGCGGGCTCGCGATCGGGGGCAAGCCATTTGCCCCCTCACGCACCCTACCTCCCCGACCCATACCGCCGCACCAGAATGCGCGTCCCACTCGCCGCCTCAAACTGCTGCCAGGCCAACACCGCATTCCCCACCTCATTCGACGCCAGATCCGGCGCGGTCGCAATTTCGTCCGTGCCCTCCTGAGCCACCGGCGTCCCCCAGGCATCCGCCAGCGTGTGCCGAGCCGCATAGAGATCGCTCGTCCCCACGCCATTGCTTTGCGCCCATGCCACCAGCGCGTTCGTCGCATCGTCCACTCCGACAGCAGGCAAGCTCGCCAACGCCTGTGAAGCCGCCGCCCGCACCGCACGGTCCGCGCCGAACGCTGCGCCCGGTGCCGCCGTCGCCGCCATGAGCGCGTTGTCCAGCCGTCCCCAGCTCACGACCGCCGCACCCGCTGCATTCATGCGCAGCACAGGCGTGCTCAGCAACGCCTGCGTGGCGACGAACGGTGCGCCCACGCGCGCGGTGCTGCTCTGCCATGCGCCCGCCGAGAAGCGCTTGAACCACACGGCGCTCTCCCACTGGTTGCTGCCGCCGGGCAGGTCGGCCTGGCCCCAGGCCAGCAGCGCGTTGCCGGCGGCGTCGATCGCCAGGTCATGGGCGCCGATGGAATGCGCGGTGCCGGTGTCGGGCACGAGTTCGGTGGCCGTGGTCCAGGTGCCGCTTGCGTTGGCGCGGTTGGTCCAGAGCGAGGCGCTGCTGCCGTCGGAGCGCTTCCACACCGCGACCGATTCGCCGGATCCCGCGACCACGACGGCCGGGTCGCCGTCGACGCTGCCCACGACCTCGTTGGTCTCGATGAGTGCGGCGGTGCCCCAGCCGCCGGCGGGGGTGTAGCGGTTGGCATAGATGCTGAAGCGCGTGGCCGGGCCGATCTGCGACCACACGGCGACGGCGTTGCCGTTGGCGTCGATGCCCACGCTGGCGTTGCCGACGATGCCGGTGCCGGTCTCCAGCAGCGCGGGGCTGCCCCAGCCGCCCGCGGGGTCGACGGGCAGCGCCCACAGGTCGTAGCCGGTCACGGAGCTCAGCTGGGTCCACAGCACGACGGCGCGGCCGCTGGGCTTGTCGATGGCGACGCGGATGTCGCGCACGCCGCCGGCGTTGGCCTCGAGGCGCTGCGGCGCGGTCCAGCCGCTGCCGGGCAGGTAGCGGCTGCCCCACAGCCGGTCCACCTGGGGGTTGCCTTCGATCTGGCGCCACACGACCAGCGCGCGCCCCTGCGCGTCGATCGCGGTCTTCGGCAGGCTGGCGCCGCCGGCCGACAGCGCCGACGCATCGCCCCAGCCGATCACCGGCGGAGCCGCCACGAAGGTGGCCGTCACGCCGAGCGCGGCGTCCATCCGCACAGTGCAGGTGCTGGCGTTGCCGCTGCAGGCGCCGCCCCAATTGCCGAGCACCTGTCCTGCGGCCGGCGTGGCCGCGAGGACGACCTCGGTGCCCGCGCTGAAATCCGCGCTGCAGCGATCGGTGCAGTCGATGCCCGCGGGCTGCGATCCGACGCGGCCGTTGCCGGTGATGCCGACTTCCAGTCGATGGGTCACTGCCGCCGGCGGGGGCGCGGGTGGAAAGAGGCCGAGGGGCGGCAGCGCCCCGCCGCCCGATCCGCCGCCACCGCCGCCGCAGGCCGCCAGCAGGGCCAGCGCGCCTGCGCACACCATCCACCGTCCGTAGCTGTTCGTCTTCGTCATGTCTGTGTTCCTCCGCGTCCGCTGGCGCCGGGGCCCGGCGCCTTCTGTGCTTGTTCGTTCAAGAGGGCCGGATCGTAGGGACGGCGCCGCGTGCGGCCCATAGCACCTTCGGGCACCTGCCCTAAGGTGCTATGGGCCGGCGCAACGTGTCCCGATAGGCTCGCTGCATGACCTCTTCACGAACGCTTCTCTGCATGCCCTTGCTTCTCATGGCCGCCGTTCTGGCAGGCGGATGCGCTTCGCAGGCCGTGACCGACGACGCCATCGTCACGAACACCTCTCGCGCGCTGGGCCTGCCGCCGCAGGCGTTCACCATCTCGAACCGCGCCGACAGCGGCGTGCAGACGACCTTCCAGGCCCGCACCGATGGCGGACGGGTCTACAGCTGCTACGTGGAGGGTTCGGTGTCGGTCGTGGGCAGGGTGGTCAGCGACGCCGTCTGCCAGGAGATGCGCCAGAGCGACGCCCCCGCGTCCGCGCGCCGCTCCGCCACGCGGCCGACGACCGCTCCCGCGCCGGCCTGCAATGCGCTGCTGCGCGCGGCGGGTCGTTGCAACTGAGGCTTCGCGAAAGCTGCTGCACCGATGCGCCGGTGTAGACAACAATGGCGCCCTACGAGGAGAGGGCGCGGGCCGGGCCCGCACCCAAGGATCACGGCACCATGAAACTCCTGCTTGTCGACGATCACCCGCTGTTCGGTGTCGGCTTTGCGCACGCGCTGACGCACGCCCGTCCCGACTTCGAAGTGCAGATCGCGCTCTCGCTGGCCGAGGGCGTGGCGCACGCCACGCAATGCGCGCCCGACATCGTGCTGATCGACTACCGCCTGGGCGGTGAAGACGGCCTCGAGGGCTTGCGCCTCTTCGGTGCCCGGCATCCCCTCGTGTCGCGCCTGATGATCTCGGGCGACGAAGAGCCGGCACTCGCCGCCCGCGCACGCGCCGCGGGTGCGGCCGGCTTCATCGGCAAGTCGCGCTCGGTGGCGCACATCGCCGCGGCGCTGGACGAGGTGGCCGCGGGCGGCGAGTCTTTCGATGTGCTGACGTCGCGCACCGGCCTGCCGGTGGCGAGCCTCACGCCGCGCCAGCTCGAAGTGCTGCTGCTGGTGGCGCAAGGCCGCCAGAACAAGCAGATCGCTGCCGAGCTGGCGATCGCGGAGCGCACGGTCAAGCTCCACATCACGGCGCTGCTCGACACGATGGACGCGCGCAACCGCACCCACCTGCTGGTCCAGGCGCGGCGCGCGGGGCTGCTGCTGGAGCCGCGATGAAGCCTTCGGTGCCTGCCGCCCTCGCACCGCCGCTGAAAGCGCCGCCTGACCCAGGTGTGCGCGGCCTCATCGCCGCATGCCTGCGCTTCTCGGACCTGCAGCTCCAACAGGTCGAGCAGATGATCCGCACCACACCGTGGGCGTGGATGCTGGCCGCGCTCGGCGGGTACCTGTGCTACCGCGAATACGCGACGGGCGCGGACGGCGCGCGTGTGCAGGTGTGGTTCACCGTCTACTGCTTTCTCGTCGCCGTGCGGGGCGGCATCTGGGTCGCATGGGCGCTGCGGCCCGGCCTTCGAGCGAACCTCGCGGCGATGGCATTGCCCCTCATGGCCAGCAGCCAGAGCCTGGCCTTGTCGTGGGGCGTCTTGTGCGTGCTGCTGCAGAACGACGGCCCGGCACAGGCCGAGGCCATCCTTCACATCACGATGGTCACCGTCTCGCTCGGCGGCGCGATCCGGCTCTCGACGATGGAGCGGTCGGCCATCGTCTATGTGAGCCTCATCCTCGGGCCGCTGGTGCTGCGCGACATCTGGTTCGGTGGCAGCTACCACCTGGCCATGGCGATGATCGTGACCTTGATCGGCGTCTACACGCTGCTGAGTTCCAGGGAGCTCTCGCGTGCGCTGCACGAGATCCAGGCGCAGCGCCGGCGCAATGCCGAACTCGTGACCGCGCTGAGCGCCGAAAACGAACGCAGCCGCTCGGCCCGCCAGACCGCCGAAGAGGCCGTGGCGGCGCGCATGCGTTTCTTCGCCTCGGCCAACCACGACCTTCGCCAGCCACTCAACGCGATGGCGCTGTTGGCCCAGACCCTGCACACGGTCAGCACGCAGCCGCAGGTGCAACAGCTCTCGGAGCAGCTCGTGGCCTGCGCCGACGGCATGACCGACGTGGTCGACGACCTGCTCGACATCACACGGGCCGACAGCGGATCGATCAGCCCGCAGTGGTCGCTCTTCGCCATCGACGAGCTGCTGCGCGACTGCTGCCGGCCGCACCAGGCCGTGGCCGCGGCCAAGGGGCTGAAGTTCGAGATGGCGATCGATGCCGCCACCGTCCGCAGCGACCGCGCCTTGCTCACGCGTGTGCTCACCAACCTGCTGGCGAACGCCATCCGCTACACGCGCAAGGGCACGGTGCGCATCGGCGGCGCGGTCGACAACGGCCGGCTGCGGCTGACCATCGAAGACACGGGCATCGGCATCACGCCCGAGCACCTGCCGCACATCTTCGACGAGTTCTATCAAATCGATAACCCCGCGCGCGATCGTCGCCTGGGCTACGGCCTCGGCCTCGCGACCGTCAAGCGATTGAGCGAACTGCTCGACCTGGGCGTGACCGTGCGCTCGCAGCCGGGGCAGGGCAGCGTGTTCGAAGTGCAGGTGCCGTTGGCCGATGCGGTCGAGAGCGGGCGGGCGGACGATGCCGAACGGCTCGTCGCGTCATCGACCGCCGCATTGGCGGCGCGCGTGCTCGTGGTCGATGACGACCAGAGTTCGTTGCAGGCGCTGCAAGGGCTGCTGACGTCGTGGGGTGCGGAGGTGCGCGCCGCGAGCGACATGGCGGGCGCGCTGGGCTGCCTGCAGACGGGCTTCCGGCCCGATGCGCTCGTGGTCGATCTGCGGCTTGGCGTGCAGGCCAGCGGCATCCAGGCCATCGCAGACCTGCGCCTCGCATTGAACGAGGTGGAGCTGCCCGCGTTGATCGTGACCGGCGATGTGGGAGGCGACTACCTGGCGGCGGCGCGCGAGGCCGGCCTGCCGGTGCTCGTCAAACCGGTGCGGCCTTCGCAGCTTCGCGCGTTCCTGGGCCATGCGCAGGCCCGCAGCCGGGAGCGCGCGCCCGACTGATCGATGGATCGATTCAGCGCGCCGCCACCGCGTGCCCCGCAATCGCATCGATCACCGGCCCCCACGTCACCTTCGGCAGCGCGTGCCCCATGCCTTCGATGGTCACCATCCTGGCACCGGGCACATGCCGCGCCACATCCTTCCCGCACTCGATCGGCACCAGCGGATCGACATCGCCATGGATCACCAGCGTCGGTACCTTCAGCGAGGCCAGCCGTTCCCGGCGGCTGCCCGACGCGATGATCGCCGCGAGCTGGCGCGCATAGCCGGCCGGGTGCAGGCCGCGTTCGAACGTGCGTTCCGCGCGTGCGGCGTCGAGTGCTTCTTCGACCCCCTGGTGCCCATGGCGCCGATCGGCCATCCGCTGGCGCGCACGAAACGCGAGGTCGGATGGGAGCAGTTGGCGCAGGCGCGATGGATCGTCATAGCGCCGGGCACGTCAACGAACACCGAGTTCGGCGGCCTGCCCAGGCCATTCCTGCGGGCGCAATGTCCGCGCAACGACTGCTGGTAGCCTTGCCGCATTGTTCAGGCGCGCCTCGACCTGCGAGGTCGCGTGATCCGGATGATTCAGAAAGGACTCAGCGCGTGGTTGTGACAGGGAGAAGATGGGGCGCATGCGCCGCGTTGATGGCGGCATTGCTGGTGGGCGCGTGTTCCACCACGCCGAGCACACCGGTGGCCGGCCCCGGCGAATACGTCGTGCAGACGGGCGACACGCTCTACCGCATCGCGCAGCGGCACGGCCGGACGACGGCCGAGATTGCCCGCTGGAACCAGATCAAGGACCCCGACCAGCTCGAAGCCGGCCAGGTGCTGCGCGTGGTGCCGCCGGGCGGTGCCGCGTCGGCGGGTGCCACGCCCCCGCCGCGCAGCAGCAGCGGCAGCGGCACCGACAAGGCCAAGCCTGCGCCCGCACCCCGCGAGCGCGACCCCGTGGTGCCGCCCGCGTCGCGGCGCAGCGACTGGGGCTGGCCGTCGCAGGGCGCGGTCATCGCCGGCTTCAACGGCAACAGCAACAAGGGCCTGGACATTGGCGGCAGCAGCGGCGAGCCCGTGCATTCGATCGGCGCCGGCTCGGTAGCCGCGACCGAAACCATGCGCGGCTACGGCAGCGTGATCATGGTGGACCACGGCGGCTCCTACATGTCGATCTACACCAACGTGGGCACCGTGGGCGTGAAGCAGGGCCAGCGCGTGCAGCGCGGCCAGAAGCTCGCCGAGATCGGCCCGGCCGAAGGCGGTCGCGCCAAGCTGCACTTCGAGATCCGCTACCGCGGCAAAGCGGTCGATCCGCGGCTGTACCTGCCGGCGAAGTAAGCCCTCAGCCCTGCGGCCGGGTGAGCAGATCGAGCTCGGCCCGCAGGCGCCGCACCGCCACTTCATGGCGCCGCGTCTGCGGCCCGCGCCCGTGCGTGCCGGCCTTCAGAATGAGCCGCAGCTGCTCGCGCTGCAACTGCGCCTTCAGGCGGCGGGCGCGCTTGCCGAACTCCTTGCCCATGTCGCGCCGCACGCGGTAGCGCAGCAGCGGCGCGCCCAGGCGCACCCATTCGTCGTCGCGGATCAGCTCGCGCTCCGGCACGAAGTACGCGGCCAGCGCGTGCAGGTAGGTGCCGTTCTCGCGCGCGGCGGCGCGCCACACGAAGGCCGCGGCAATCACCACCGGGATGCCCTTGACGATCAGCAGCAGCGCGATGCCGACAAAGCCGTCGTCGAAGCGGTCTTCGAGCAGCGGCGAGTTCCAGATGAAGTGCATGGCCCACGCCAGCGCGAAGTAGAAGAGGGCGCAGCCGATGCGGGCCGCCATCGAGCGCTGCGGGTTCAGCAAGAACCACGCGACGCCGAACGAGGCAATCGTCGTGTAGGCCGCATGGCTCCACAGCCCGCTCAGCAGCCCGCGCATCAGCAGGTGGTAGAGCACCGGGTACACCTGGTTCTCGAGCGGGAAGTTCACGGCGCTGTTCACCGTGTAGCTCAGGTTCTCGATCACCTGGAAACCCAGCCCGGCCATGGCGCCGACGATCAGCACCGACAGGTAGGTTTCGAACTGGTTGCGCGCAATCAGCACCAGCAGGATCACGCCGGCCAACTTCAGAAACTCTTCGGTGATCGGCCCCGCGATGGCCGGCCCCCAGACCGCGACGAACTCGGGCGACACCAGCTTGGCGCACAGGCTCTGGATGGCGATGTTGGCCGGCGCCGCGAAGTACACCGCGCCCAGCCCGCCCCATGCAAAGGCCAGCACATAGGCCTCGGGCGGGTGCTGCTCCAGCAGGTCGAGCGTGCGGAAGAACAGCACGAAGGCCGCCGTGTAGCCGCCCCACACCAGGAGCCCCAGCAGCGCGGTGACGGGCACCACGCGAAAGCCCAGCGAGAACATCGACACGGTATAGAACAGGCCGTTGAGGATCAACGCCGCCAGCAGCCAGAACGCGGCGCGCTGCGGCTGGAAGAACGAGTCGGTGCCGATCGGCCAGTCGGCGTCTTCCTGCGTGGCGATGGCTTCGGTGGGGGCTTCGGTGTTTGTGCTCACAGCGGTGCCTCCAGGTCCATCGAGTCGAGCATCTTGCGGGCGTCGGCCAGGGCTTCGTTGAAGCCGTCGGCGGGGCCGTACACGTCGATCTGCACCAGCGAACGGCGTTGCGTGTCGACCACCTGCCAGAAGCGGCCGGCGAGCTTGGCGCCGTAGTAGGCGAAGGTCTTGCCCTGCAGGCCCCAGCCGGTGACGAAGTCGGACACGTCGCCCTCGATGGTCAGGCCCTGGCCGCGCTCCATGAGCCGCTGCTGGCGCACCATGGGGCCGTCGGGCCCACCGATCCACAGGCGCGTGGTCACGAGGAACTTGTGGCCGCCCTTGAAGAGCATGAGCGACTGGCCGGCCTTCGAGCGCGACACGTCCATCTGCCAGCCGGGTGCGGGCTCGAAGCGCGCATGGCCGACCGACACCGTCTCGCCCGCGGGCAGCGGCCGGCTGCCGGGCGTGTGGTTGTTCCAGAAGGTGAGGCCGCCGACATACGCGGCAATGGCCAGGAGGATCGCGAGCGCGCCCGGCCAGGTGCGGTACGGGATGCGGCGGGACGGTTGAAGCATCCGTGGATCGTGCCACACCGAAGCGACGGCGCGAGGGCGCCGCCGCGGTTGTCAGGCGCTCAGAACGCCATGCGAATACCCACGTCGTAGCCGAGCGCGCGGTGCGGCTGCATGCCGTTGGTGGTCGCGTAGGCCGGCTGCGGGAAGATCGCCGGCAGGCTCAGCACCAGCGGCGTCACGCCCATCACGGTCGGGTTGTTGCGGCCGTTGGCGATGTGGATGCGCGCCACCGAGGCATACAGCGCCGTGCGCTTCGACAGGTTGTGCACATAGCCCAGCGCCAGCTTGTTCACCGACGAATTGCCGTCGGGCAGGCCCAGGCCGTTGACGAAGCGCACGCGCGCATAGGAGGCGCGCACCACGCCCGCGCCCAGCGGCACGTTCACGCCGGCCATGAGGCCGTCGTAGCGGTCGCTCAGGCGCAGAGAGCCGCTGGCGAACGGGGTGGCGCTGCTGCGTACGTCGCGCACACGCGACCATTCGCCGAACACCTTCACCACGCCGAAGTCGTACGAGGCCCCGACGTTCAGGCTCTTGATCTTCTCGCTCTGCGCGGCGGCGCTGGCCAGCGTGCTCTCGCCGTAGCCCAGTGCCACGTCGGCCGGACCGCTGGCCCAACCGACGCGTCCGCCCACGTAGCGACCGCGCTGCGAGGGGCTGTCGGGCACGTTGCTGACCTTGGTGTTCTCGTGCAACGCGTACTGCACCTGGCCATAGAAGCCGCCCAGGTTCGGCGGCAGGAAGTAGCTGATGGCGTTGCTCGTGCGCAGGTAGCTGTCGGTGCCCGCCGAAAGGCCGCCGTTCAGCAGGCCGCCGGTCGCCAGCGCACGCGAAGCCGCGATGTTGCTGTTGACCACCGCGATCAGGTTGGTGCCCACGCCGTTGACGCTGAAGGGGTCGAACACGGCGTCGTTCCAGAACGAGGCCGTGTAGTCGCGGCCCAGGCGCACTTCGCCGAAGGGGCCGCTGAGGCTGAGCGTGGAGCGGCGCCCGAAGTTCGTGATGCCGCCGCCCGTGTCGTTGCTGAGCGGCGCCTCGAGCCAGAAGCTCGCGGCCAGCCCGCCACCCAGGTCTTCGGTGCCGCGAAAGCCGATGCGGCTGGACGCATTGCCCGAGGGCGACAGCGCGGTCTGGCTCTGGCGCAGCTCGGCCGGGCGCAGCGGGTTGTACGAACTGCTGGTGGTGCGGTAGTGGCTGACGCCCGCGTCGACCACGCCGAACAGCGTGAGCGAGGACTGGGCGAGGGCGGGGCCGGCGGCGAGGATGGCGGCTGCAGCGGCGATGAGGGGCTTGTTCTTCTTCATGGTCTTGTCTCCTGCTCGTTGTGTTTATTCGTGGGGGTGTTCAGGGCACGAGCACGGTGGCGCCGGTGGTCTTGCGGCCTTCGAGCGCGCGGTGCGCCTCGGCTGCATCGGCCAGCGCAAAGCTCTGCTGCGGCTCGCTCACGATGCGGCCGGCCAGCACGTGGCCGAACAGCTCGTCGGCCATGCTCAGCATGTGCGGGCGCGGGTGGATGTAGTGAACCATCGCGGGCCGCGTGAGCCAGAGCGAACCCTTCGCGGCCAGCACCTGCGAATCGACGACCACGGTGCCAGAAGACGTGCCGTTGCTCACGAGCGTGCCGCGTGGCTGCAGGCAGTCGAGCGAGGCTTCCAGCGTGTCCTTGCCCACCGAGTCGTAGACGACTGGCACGCCCTTGCCGTCGGTGATCTCTCTCACGCGCTGGGCGATGTTCTCGCGCGAGGTCACGATGGTGTGGGCGCAGCCGTTGGCCTTGGCGACCGCGGCCTTCTCGTCGGTGCTGACGGTGCCGATCATCGTGACGCCCATCGCACGTGCCCACTGGCAGGCGATGAGTCCAACGCCGCCGGCGGCTGCGTGATACAGGATGGTCTCGCCACCTTTGAGCGGATAGACCTGGCGGAACAGGTACTGCGCCGTCATGCCCTTCATCATCAATGTGGCGGCGGTGCTATCCGAGATGCCATCAGGCAAAGGGATCAACACATCAGCCGGCATCACACGCACCTGCGAGTACGCACCCTGTGGCCCGAGCAGATAGCCCACGCGATCGCCCGCGCGGATGTCGGTGACACCCGGGCCCACGGCCTCGACCACACCGACGGCATCGGAACCGAGGCCATTCGGCAGTGCGAGCGGATAGCGCCCGGTGCGAAAGTAGATGTCGATGAAGTTGACCGCGATGAGGCTGTGGCGCACGCGCGCCTGGCCCGGGCCGGGCTCGCCGACCTCGACGTGTTCGAGCTTGAGCACGTCGGCGCCGCCGGTTTCGTGAAAGCGGATGGCTTTGGACATGTCTTGTTCCTTGAGGGGGTCTGTATCGGACGCACGCGACGCAGTTCAGGCGTCAGCCTGCACGCTCACTGGTTGAGCTGGATGTTGTAGGTCTTGACGATTCGCGCGTTGCGCTCGTACTCGTCGTGCGTGATCTTCGCGAGCTGCTCGGGGCTCTCGCTGGTCATCGGCACAAAGTTCTGCGCGATGAGCCGCTCCCGCACCTTCGGCGAGGAGGCCGCCTTCGTGAGGACCGCATTGATCCGCTTGACGAGGTCGTCGGGCATCTTGGCCGACACGATGGCGCCGGCCCAGTTCGAGAAGTCGATCTCGTCGAAGCCCTGCTCGGCCATCGTGGGCACGTCCGGAAGCTGCGCCAGCCGGGTCTTGGCCCCGACCCCGAAGACCTTCACCTTGCCGGCCTTGATCAGCGGCAGCGACGTGACGATGCCGTCGAACAGGATGTCGACCTGGCTGCCCATCAGGTTCTGCAGTGCCGGCGGTGAGCCCGGGAACGGCACATGCTGCAGGTCCAGCCCCGCCTTCCTGGCAAAGATGGCGCCGGCGTAGTGCGAGCTGGTTCCGGCGGAGTACGAGGCGTAGCTGCCCGGGCTGCCCTTGCCGGTCTTCAGGTAGGCGATGAGTCCTTTCAGGTCGTTGGCCGGCACCGTCGGTGCGCTCACCAGCACCATCGCCGAGCGCGCCACCATGGTCACCGGTTTCACGTCCTTGACCGGGTCGAAACTGGTCTTCATCACCAGCGGAATCTCGGTCAGGATGTTGCTGACCATGAACATGATGGTCTGCCCGTCGGGCGGTGCGCTGTTGAGGGCCTGCACCCCGATGGCGCCACCGGCCCCCGGCTTGTTGTCGACGATCACCGGCTGCCCGATCTCGGCCGAGATGGCTTCGGACAACACGCGGGCCACGACGTCCATGGTGCCGCCGGCGGGCGCCGGCACCACGATGCGTACCGGCTTGGTGGTCCAGGCATGGGCGAGCAGGGGCGCGGCAGCCAGGGCAACCGCCCATGGCCTCAGGCGGCGAAGGATGTTTTGGGTCTTTTTCATCGCGATGTCTCCAGGTGTTCTTGTGCCGGCGGTGCGTGGGGCTCAGGCCGCCTTGCGCAGGAAGCCCTGCTGCCGGCCCGGGGCGTTTGGCGCAAAGCCGTTGGCCGCCAGCGACGCTTCGGTCGTGTCGTAGAAAACGCCGATCTTGGACATCTCGCGTGCCTGCTGGCCCGTGGCGATGGGGCGGCCGAATTCGCGCGAGATGCGAACGAGTTGCTCGACTTGCTTGGCGGTGCCGATCTTGGCCGAGCGGTCCTGGTTCCACAGGTTGTCTTCGGTGCCGGTGCGCACGTGCAGGCCCATGGCGATGCCCATCATGTTGATCGGCAGCACGTTGAGCACCGAGGCCTCCACCGTCACCACCGCGCCGTCGGGCACGGCGCGCATGAAGTTGGCCAGGCTGTAGACGTTGGGCACGTCCATGCCGCCGCCGATGGCCACCCAGTTCATGACCAGCGGGCCCTTGTAGATGCCGCGGCGCATCAGCCGCTCCACCGACTCGAAGCTGTTGATGTTGTAGCACTGGAAGGCGCTCTGGATGCCAGCCTTGGTCAGTCGGCGGATGTGCTCCTCGGCCCAGCCGGGCTGCGAAGGCACGGTCATTTCCTTGTAGGCGTTGAAGGTGGCGGGGTCTTCCATCGACGTGCCCTGGATGTCGCGCAGGTCGAACTGCTCCATCACGTTCATCTGCGAGGTGTTGATGGTCACCGTCACCTGGTCGGGCTTGGGGTCGAGGTCGGCCAGCATGTGGCGCGTGTCGTCACTCAGCCACTTGGCGGCCGCACCGTCGGTCTCGGGTGCGAAGCTGATCGAGCCGCCGACCTGGATGATCATTTCGGGCACGGCATTGCGCACGCCGGCGATCAGCTCGTTGAACTTGGACAGGCGCTTGCTGCCCCGGCCGTCGAGTTCGCGCACGTGCAGGTGCAGCACGGTGGCGCCGGCGTTGTAGCAGTCCACCGCCCGTTGGATCTGGTCCTCCATGGTCACGGCAATCTCGCCGGGGAAGTCCGAAGGCATCCATGAAGGGGCATACGGCGCGGCGGTGATGATCAGCGGCTGCTGGTTTTCGGGGAACAGATGGCCGTCGAGAAAATTCATGGCAGGAACCTCGGTAGAAGAAGGAAAGAGAGGGAAGAAGAAGGGGCGTTGCGCCCGCTCAGAAGACCGCTTCGCCGACGATGCCGGCGCGTTCCATCTTTCGATGGCAGGGCGGGTAGTCCATGACCGCGTAGTGCTGGGTCGAACGGTTGTCCCACATGGCCACGTCGCCCGGCTGCCAGCGCCAGCGCACCTGGTATTCGGGGATGGCGGCCTGGCTGATCAGGTACTGCAGCAGCGCCGAGTGGCCCTGGGTGTAGTCCTGCCCGTAGCGCACGTTGGCCGGCGTGTGGAAGTTGGTGAAGTGCGTCGTGAAGCCGTTGACGAACAGAATCTTCTCGCCCGTGTCGGGGTGCGTGCGCACCACGGGATGCTCGGCATCGGGGAACTGGGCCTTCAGCGCGAGGCGCTTCTCGGTCGGCATCGCGGCGCCGAAGGTGGCCTCGATGCTGTGGCGGGCGCGCAGGGGCGCGATGACGTCCTTGACGTGCTGCGGCAGCTTCTCGAAGGCCAGCACCATGTTGGCCCACATCGTGTCGCCGCCGACCGGCGGGCATTCGACGCAACGCAGCACGCAGCCGAAGGGCGGCTTCTCGCGCCAGGTGGCGTCGGTGTGCCAGCTGTTCTCGTAGCGATCGACCGGCGTTTCGGGGTTCTTGTAGATGCGCACGAGGCCCGGGTGCTCGGGGTCGCTGCCGATCACGGGGTGGTCCTCGAGCTCGCCGAAGTGGCGGGCGAAGCTGACGTGCTCGCCGCGCGTGAGTTCCTGCTGGCGGAAGAACAGCACCTTGTGCTGTACCAGCAGCGCGCGAATCTCGGCGGCCAGGCCCGCGTCGCGCGAGGCCTCGGCCAGCGACACGTGGCACAGTTCGGCGCCGATGGCGCAGGTCACGGGGTGGACCTGGATGCCGCGCGTGTGCACGGCGGGGGCGGCCCCGTTCGAGAGGCCTGGCTGGATCGTGGAACCCATGTGTCTTGTCTCCTGTGCCGGTCGAGGAGTGCCGCTGTGTCGCTGTGCGGCGGTGACCGTACTGGGCGCAAGAATAGGTCGGGGCCCCTGCGCGCGCCCCCTCCTCGCGGGAGGGGGAACCGGCTCTGGAGGGGAGGGACAAACCCTCGCCCGCTCCCGCTTTTTCAGCGTTCGGGGCCGAGCAGTCCCAGGATGCGCGCGCGCTGGACCACCTGCGTGCGCGTGCCGGCGTCCAGCTTGGCGAACAGGTTCTTGACGTGCCACTTGATGGTGGTCTCGCCCACCTGCATGGCGCGCCCGATCTCCTTGTTCGACAGGTTGCGCGCCAGCAGCGTCAGCACCTCGCCCTCCTTGGGCGTGAGCACGGCGCCGTGCGTCGTCACGGGTGGCACGGGCGCGGGCGGCGCCGCAGCGGTGGTGGGGGCGAACGAGGTCTCCGGCTGTGCGCCCTCGGCCGCGAGCGTGCCGACCCAGGCGCCGAGGTCGGGGTGCGCGTCGGAGAACACGCGCTGCAGCCCGTAGGCGCGCGCCAGGTCCATCGCCTCGCGCAGCAGCGCCTGCGCGGGCTGGCCGCAGCGCTCCAGCGCCAGCGCGCGCAGGCCCAGCAGCTCGATGTGCAGGCCGCCCTGCTTGCGCTGGCGCGCCTGTTCGTCGGCGCGCGCCAGCTGCGCGAGGGCGCCGGGCCAGTCGCGCGCGGCGATGGCCGCGTGGGCGTGCGCCACGTCGCGCAGCACCTGCACGCTGCGCCGCCACAGCGGGCCTTGCGGCAGTGCGGGGTCGGCCAGTTGCGCGTCGATGCGCTCGCACAGTTCGCGGCAGGTCTGGGCGCGGTGGCGCTGCGCGTGCAGCCGCACCTGCTCGGCCAGGCTGGCGATGCGCAGCCGCGGCAGGCGCCGCGCGGCACCTGCCGCGTCGAGCGCGTTCAGCAGTTCCAGCGCGCGGTGCTCGGCGCCTTCGGCCGCCGCGATGCGCGCCGCGGTGCGGTAGGCCAGCAGCAGCGATTCCGGCAGGCCGCTGTGCTCCAGCACGTCGAGGCGGTCGGCCAGCAGCATCGCGGCGTCGCCGGGCAGGTCGCGCTCCCAGGCCACCGCCGCGAGCAGCGCGGCGAGGTTGCAGCTGAGGCGGTGGCGCCGGCCCAGCTCGGTCTCGGCACCGGCCACGGCGGGCCGCAGCAGCTGTTCGGCCAGCACCACCTGGCCCTCCCAGGCATAGCTCAGGCCGATGACCAGTTCGCTCCAGCGCCGGATGTAGTCGATGCCGGGGCCCGCCTGCCCGCGCGCGACCTGCTGCTGGCGCAGGCGCGCGAGCGCCGGCTCGCCTTCGAGCAGCGCGCGGTAGGCCATGCGGTTGGCGTGCGACTGGAGCAGCAGCGGGTCGGTGATCGGCACGGCTTCGGTCCACGGCGCGTGCAGTTCGACGAAGTGGTCGGGGTCGTCCGCGAACACGGCGGCGCCGCCGAGGATCAGCGCGCATTCGCAGCGCAGCGCATCGCTCACATCGGGCTGCGCGAGCAGGCGTGCCACGAAGCGGCCGGCTTCGTCGTGCCGCTCGCTCGATGCGAGCGTCCACGCCGCGGCCAGCAGCAGGCGCGGTCGGCGGTCGAGTTCGTCGGCGGGCAGCTGCGCGAGCCATTCGAGCACGGCGGACTGCCGGCCGCGCCGCATCAGCGATTCGTACACGCTGCGTTCGGCAAGCTCGTAGGCGGTCTGGTGCTGGCCCGCGCTGAGTGCATGGTGCGCGGCTTCGTCGATCAGGTCGTGCGCGGCCAGCCACTGCGCCGCGCGCGCATGCACCGCCACCTGCTCGGCGGCGTCGAGCGCGCCGAAGCGCTGGCGCAGCACGTCGCGCGCCAGTGCGTGCATGCGCAGCCACTCGCCCCCTTCGGTCGCGGCGAACACCGGCGTGTCGTTGCTCAGCCGCGCCAGCCGCGCCGCGGCGTCGTCGGCGCCGGACACGGCCTGGCACAGCTCGGGGTGCAACAGGTCGAGCACGGCGATGCGGACCAGGAAGTCGCGATCCTGGGGGTCTAGGTTGACCAGCAGCAGCCGCACCAGCTCGCCCTGCAGCTCGCCCGCAGCAGCCGTCATGTCGGACAGTGCCGCGTGCGCATCGGCGCCGCGCGAGATGATCGTCGTCGCCAGCTGCAGGCCCAGCGGCCAGCCTTCGGTTAGCTCGTGCAGCCGCGCCGCCATGTTGCGGTCGACGCGTGCGCCGAAGCGCGCGTGCACGAGCTGCAGCGTTTCGTCGAGGCTGAACTTCAGCAGCGCCGGGCCGATCTCCACGCACTGCCCGTAGGCCACGAGGTCTTCGATGTCGAGCCGGCCGTCGGGCCGCGTGGCGATGAGCGTGCGCATGTTGGGCGGCGCGTTGCGCAGCAGGTAGGCCAGCGCCTCGCGCGAGGCCGGCGGCAGCCGTTCGGCCTCGTCGATGACCAGCACCACGTCGAGGGCCGCCTGCGTCAGCTCGGACAGCAGGGCCGTGACGCTGCCGAGGTTGCCGGGCCGGTCGTCTTCGAGCACGCTGCGCCCGAACGCGGGGCGGCCCATGGCCACGCGCAGCGCGAGCGCCAGGCTCTGCACCAGCCGGCCCGGGTCGTCGTGGGTCTGCGCCGAGACCCAGGCCACCGGCATGCCCATGGCCAGGTACTCCAGCCGCCACTGCGCGAGCAGCGAGGTCTTGCCGAAGCCCGACGGTGCCTGCACCACGAACACCGCGTGGTCGCGCAACGCGTCGGCGGTGGCCAGCAGCCGGGCGCGCGACACCAGGTGGCGCGGCACGCGCGGCGGTGTCACCTTGAGCAGCAGGTCGCGGGGGGCGCCGGTCGCACCGGTCGTCGGGAAGGTGGCCAAGTCGTTCGTGTCCGTGGTGTCTGCGGGGAGGAGGGCGGCGCCGATTCTGCGCGTCAATCGTGCGCCTGCCGCGCGGCCGCGCGGCGGCGCCCCGCGCTGCGTTGGGCGCGGCTTTCCTTTGCGCTGCAGCCGAACTGCGCGTGGAACCAGCGCGACAGCCCGCTGGGCGCGGAGAAGCCGAGCAGCGTCGCCACCTCGGCCAGCGGACGGTCGCTCTCGAGCACGTGGCGCGTGGCGAGTTCCTTGCGCACGTCGTTGACGATCGACGAGAAGGTCTGGCCTTCGTCGGCGAGCCGGCGCTGGACGGTGCGGCACACCACGCCCACGTGGTCCGACACCTGCTCGATGGTGCAGCGCCCGCTGGGCAACAGCAGCAGCACCGCGCGCCGCACGTCGTCGTGCAGCGCCTCGCGGCCCGGCCGGGCCGCGGCGTCGAGCAGCTGCTGCGCATAGCGCGCCATGGCCGGGTCGGCCGAGGGGTTGGGTGCGGCCAGGTCTTCGCGCGCGCAGATGATGCAGTTGAAGTCGTGGTCGAACGCGAGGGCCGGGCCCATCACGCGGCGGTGCGTGCGCAGGTCGCGCGGCGCCGGGTGCGCCAGGCACACGCGCCGCGGCTGCCAGTCGGCACCGAGGAACTGCCGCATGATCCGCAGCATCACGCCCAGCGCGAGTTCGATGCGCTGGCGCGTGGCGCGGTTGGCCTTGCCGGGCTTCACTTCTTCGCGGATGACCACCACCTGGTCGAAGGCCTCGACCATCAGCGACAGCGAGCCGTTGAGCAGCGGCAGGTAGCGCATCAGCACGTCGAGCGAATCGCGCAGCGTGGGTTGTTCGCGCACCAGCAGGCCGACGGCGCCGAGGTTGGACAGGCGCCGCGACTCGGCCATGCACAGGCCGAAGCTCTCGTTGCCCGAACGCTCGGCCGACGACTGCAGCAGCGACGCGACGGCCTCGACGGGAATCATGAGGTCGGGCTCGTCCAGCACGCTCGGGTTCAGGCCGGCATCGAGCAGCATGCGCACCGGGTCCAGTCCACTGGCACGGGCGACATCGCTGTAGTTGGTGAGACTGGCGGCGCGGACCAAGGAAGACATCGAAAACCTGAGCACTGGAGTGGCATCGAAGGGTAAGTGGCTGGCGCGCAATGTCAATCGGGGGAACACCGCCGTCACCAGAATCCGGGGCAACGCGATGCACTGCCATCGCTCTCCAACGCCCTTGCTGAAACGTGCCCATGACACCCCCGATTCCCGCCACCGTTCTCATCGTGCCCGGCCTGCGCGACCATGTCGCCGACCACTGGCAGACGCTGCTCGCGGCCCGGCTGCCGCGCGTGCGCAGCGTGCCGCCGCTCGAACACGACAAGCTCAGTTGCGCGGCGCGCGTCGACGCGATCACGCGCGCGCTGCAGGACATCGACGGGCCCGTGGTCTTCGTGGCGCACAGCGCGGGCGCGATCATGGTCGCGCACTGGGCGCAATCGCATCGCGCGGACCGCATCCGCGGCGCGCTGCTCGCGACGCCTGCGGACCTCGAGACGCCGCTGCCCGCGGGCTACCCCACGCACGACGCACTGCAGGCCAACGGCTGGCTGCCCCTTCCGCGCCTGCCGCTGCCGTTCCCCAGCATCGTGGCCGCGAGCAGCAACGACCCGCTCGCGCAACTCGATCGCACGCGCGGCCTCGCGCAGGCCTGGGGCAGCCGCTTCGTCGAGCTGGGCGCGGTCGGGCACCTGAACCCACAGGCGGGCTTCGGCGACTGGCCGGGCGCTGACGCGTTGATTCGCGAACTCGCCTGAGCGGGCCGCGCTTCTCAACAAAACAAGAATTTCATCCACAGCCATCGGAGACACCGGGCATGCGCATCAGACCTTTCATCCTTGTCGCGGGAACGTTGGGCGCCGTCGGCGCCAGTGCCCAGTCCTCACTCACCGTGTTCGGGGTCATCGACGCGGGCATCAGCCGCTACACGACGAAGAGCGAGACCTACGGCGCGGCCGCGCTGCCCGGTTCGCGCACGGCGGGCCAGCGCCAGACGGTGCTGTCGCCCTCGGGCCTGAGCTCCAGCCGCCTGGGCTTTCGCGGCACCGAAGACCTGGGCGGCGGCCTGGCCGCGAGCTTCTGGCTCGAAGCACCGCTGAGCAACGACACGGGCGGCGGCATCGCGAACTTCGGGCGCCGCTCCACGCTGAGCCTGAGCGGCCCCTTCGGCGAAGTGCGCCTGGGCCGCGACTACACGGCCTCGTTCTGGAACGATGCGGTGTTCGACCCGATGACCGTCAACGGCGTGGGCACGAACCTGATCGCCGTGGTCAACAGCAACATCGCGGCCTCGCGTGCGCTGGCTACAGGCGGCCTGCTGAACGGCGGCCTCTCGGCAGGCACCGACAGCTACCTGCGCACGAGCAACGCCATCAGCTACTTCCTGCCGCCGAACCTCGGCGGTTTCTACGGCCAGGTGCAGTACGCGTTCCCGGAGAACATCAAGGTCGAAGGCCCCGGCGCCCCGGCGGGCACGGGCCAGCGCGGACGCTATGCCGGTGCGCGGGCCGGGTGGACCGGCGGCCCCGTCGACGTGGCGATGGCCTACGGCGAAAGCACGGTGGCCGACACGGCGCTCAACAAGGAGCGGATCAAGAGCTTCAACGTCGGCGCGTCGTATGACTTCGGCGCGGCCAAGCTGTTCGGCGAACTGTCGCGTGTGAAGGATGTGCGCGAAGGCCCGCTGTTCGCGCGCATCAGCGACCGCTACGACGGCGCCTTGCTCGGCCTCACGGTGCCGGTCGGCCCCGGCCTGATTCGCGTCTCGTACGCCAAGGTGAAGTTCGACAACGGCTTGCCGGTGCCGAACGGCGACGCCCGCACCAACAAGCTCGCGGTCGGCTACGTGCATAACCTGTCCAAGCGCACGGCGCTGTACGCGTCGGTGGCGCGCATCCGCATCCGTGACGGCCACAACAACCCCACCGTGATGGGCGTGACGCCGCTGGTCGTGAGCCTGCCCGCGATCTTCCCGCAGGCGAGCTACACGAACACAGGCGGGTTCCAGCCGCGCGGCGCGATGGGCTACGACGTCGGCATCCGGCACGCGTTCTGAGCGTCTGCGAAAAAAGGGGGCGGGGCCATCGGCCTCGCCCCCTTTCTTCGTTCAGGGCACGAGCACGGTGGCGCCGGTGGTCTTGCGGCCTTCGAGCGCGCGGTGCGCCTCGGCTGCATCGGCCAGCGCAAAGCTCTGCTGCGGCTCGCTCACGATGCGCCCGGCCAGCACGTGGCCGAACAGCTCGTCGGCCATGCTCAGCATGTGCGGGCGCGGATGGATGTAATGCACCATCGCCGGCCGCGTGAGCCAGATCGATCCCTTGCCTGCGAGCACCTTGGTGTCGAGGACCACGGACCCCGACGAGGTGCCGTTGCTCACGAGCGTGCCGCGCGGCTGCAGGCAATCGAGTGACGCGTCCAAGGTGTCCTTGCCGACCGAGTCATACACGACCGGCACGCCCTTGCCGTCGGTGATCTCGCGCACGCGCTGGGCGATGTTCTCGCGCGAGGTCACGATGGTGTGCGTGCAGCCGTTGGCCTTGGCAACGGCTGCCTTCTCGTCGGTGCTCACGGTGCCGATCATCGTGACGCCCATCGCACGTGCCCACTGGCAGGCGATGAGGCCCACGCCACCGGCGGCTGCGTGATACAGGATCGTCTCGCCACCCTTGAGCGGATAGACCTGGCGGAACAGGTACTGCGCCGTCATGCCCTTCATCATCAGCGTGGCTGCCGTGCTGTCCGAGATGCCATCGGGCAGAGGGATCAACACATCGGCAGGCATCACACGCACTTGCGAGTACGCGCCTTGCGGGCCAAGGAGGTAGCCCACGCGATCACCCACGCGGATGTCGGTGACGCCCGGCCCCACGGCCTCGACCACGCCCACGGCATCGGAGCCCAGGCCATTGGGCAGTGCGAGCGGATAGCGCCCGGTGCGGAAATAGATGTCGATGAAGTTGACCGCGATGAGGCTGTGGCGCACGCGCGCCTGGCCGGGGCCGGGCTCGCCGACCTCGACGTGTTCGAGTTGGAGCACGTCGGCGCCGCCGGTTTCGTGGAAGCGGATGGCCTGGTTCATGGTGCGTCTCCTGGAGTGTCTGGGTGCATGGAAGCGCCCATTCTTGCGGCGCACCGCAGCGACCGGAAGTGCGGTCGAAGGGATGTCCCAAATCGACAAACGGACGCCCCAATAAAGCAAGAACCGAGGGCGGGGTGCGCCGGATACTGGCGGCGTTGGCCCACCGAGGCCTGCGTGACACAAGAACCGGAGACACCCCATGAAACTGCTTCACTTTGTACGCACCGCCGCCGTGGCGCTGGTCGGATGCTCGATGGCCCTCGGGGCCTGGGCGCTGGGCGACAAGCCCCTCAAGCTCATCGTTCCCGCGCCGCCGGGCGGCACGATGGACATCGTCGCCCGCGTCGTCGGGCAACAGATGGCACTGGACATCGGCCGTCCCGTGATCATCGAGAACCGCCCCGGCGCGGGCGGCTCGATCGGCCTGCAGGCGATGCTGCAGGCACCGGCCGACGGCAACACCATCGTGATGGCCGCCAGCAACGTGCTGGCCGAAACGCCGCAGATCGTGAAGATGCCCTTCGATCCGCTGAAGGACGTGGTGCCCATCGCCTCGGTGGCGCGCTCGGGCGTGGTGCTCGTCACGGCGGCGAACTTTCCGGCCAAGGACTTCCAGGGTCTGGTCGCCGAGCTGAAGAAGCGCAAGGGCAAGAGCAGCTTCGCCAGCTACAGCCCCGGCACGGTGTCGCAGTACGCCGGCCTGATCCTCAGCGACCGCGCCGGGCTGGACATGCAGCACGTGGGCTACGCCGGCTCGCCGCCCGCGCTGCAGGACCTGCTGGGCGGCCAGATCGACGTCATGTTCGACGGCATGCTCACTTCGATGCCGCTCATCAAGGCCGGCAAGCTGCGCCCCTATGCCTTCACCGGCAAGACCCGCTCGCGCTTCCTGCCCGACCTGCCGACCACCACCGAGCTCGGCTACCCCGACCTGCAGTTCCGCGGCTGGGTCGGCTTCATCGGCTCCGCCAAGCTGCCGGCCGACGTGCTGGCCAAGCTGCAGGCCACGATCGAGAAGGCCGCGCAGGTGCCTTCGGTGCTGCAGAAGCTGAACGACGTGGGCCTGGAGCCCGAGCTGAGCATCGACACGCCCGCGCTGATGGTCGAAACCCGGGCGCTGTCCGAGCGCAACGCCGCCATCGTCAAGAAGTACCGCATCCAGGCGAACTGACCCGCACCCGCCATTCCACCGGAGACCTCTCATGAAGATCAGACCCATCACGCCGTCGATCGGCGCAGAAATCACCGACGTCCACCTGGGCGAGGCCGCGCGCGATGCCGAGCGCTTTGCGCCGATCCGCGCCGCACTGCTCAAGCACAAGGTGCTGTTCTTTCGCGGCCAGGACATCACGCGCGGCGAGCACGTGGCGTTTGCGAAACGCTTCGGTGCGCTGGAAGACCACCCGGTGCTCGGCTCCGATCCCGACCACCCGGGGCTGGTGCTCATCCATCGCAGCGACAACAAGCACAGCTACGAGAACACCTACCACTGCGACGGCCTGTGGCGCACGACGCCGCCGCTGGGCTCGGTGCTGCGCTGCATCGAATGCCCCGAGATCGGCGGCGACACCATCTGGGTGAACATGGTGCAGGCGCACGACGAGCTGCCCGAAGAGATCAAGCAGAAGATCAGCAAGCTGCGCGCCAAGGCCAGCATCGAGCATTCGTTCGGCGCCGTGATGCCGATGGAAGCCCGCCTCAAGCTGGGCCAGGACAACCCGCCCGTGGAGCACCCCGTGGTGCGCACGCACCCCGAGACCGGCGAGAAGGTGCTCTACGTGGGCAGCTTCACCACGCACTTCGTGAACTACAGCACCCCCGAGAACGTGCGGCACGGCATCGACAAGACGCCGGGTGCAGCGCTGCTGCTGAACTACCTGCTCAGCCGCGCCACCATTCCCGAGTACCAGGTGCGCTGGTCGTGGCAGCCGGGCGACGTGGTCGTCTGGGACAACCGCAGCACGCAGCACTACGCGCTGAACGACTACTGGCCCGCGCCGCGAAAGATGGAACGCGCGGGCATCGTCGGCGACGTGCCCTACTGAGCCGTGCGCTCCCTTCCGACCTTTGCATCGCAACCCGAAAGCGCCACGCCATGAACTTCCTCGACGGTCACCTCTTTCCCGAAAACCAGCAGCCGCTGATCATCACCGCCGCGCCCTATGCACCGGGCTGGCTGCCTTCCGACTTCCCGGGCGAGATCCCGGTCACGATGGAAGAGCAGATCCAGAAGGCGGTCGATTGCTACAACGCCGGCGCCACGGTGCTGCATCTGCATGTGCGCGAACTCGATGGCAAGGGCAGCAAGCGCCTCTCGAAGTTCAACGAGCTGATCGCCGGCGTGCGCCATGCGGTGCCTGAAATGATCATCCAGGTCGGCGGCTCGATCAGCTTCGCACCCGAGAGCGAAGGCGCCGCGGCCAAGTGGCTGAGCGACGACACGCGCCACATGCTCGCCGAGCTGGAGCCCACGCCCGACCAGGTGACGGTGACCGTCAACACCTCGCAGATGAACGTCACGGAGCACGCCGAGCTGGCGGACTTCAAGGGCACCTCGCGCGAGATCCCCGCCATCTACGAGGCCTACAAGGAGATGACGGTGCCGGCGCAGCCGGGCTGGGTCGAGGAGCACATCCGCCGCCTCACGAAGGCCGGCATCCAGAGCGCCTTCCAGTGCTACAACATCAACAGCTTCGAGTCGGTCGAACGGCTCATGCGGCGCGGCGTCTACAAGGGCCCGCTGGTGATGAACTGGGTGGCGATCAGCGGCGGCATGGATGCGCCGAACATCTACAACCTCGCCAACTTCGTGCGCGCGGTGCCCGACGGCGCGGTGCTCACCGTCGAAAGCTCGGTGCGCAATGTGCTGCCCGTGAACATGATGGGCATTGCGATGGGCCTGCACGTGCGCTGCGGCACCGAGGACGTGCTGTGGAACCAGACGCGCTCGGCCAAGATCGGCACCGTGGCGCAGATCGAGCAGCTGGTGGAAATCTCGCGTCAGTTCGGCCGACCGATCGCGACGGCGCAACAGGCGCGCGAGATCTCGAAGATCGGCGTGTTCTACGAGACGGCGGAAGAGTCGCTCGCAGCCAACGGCTTCGCGCCCAATCGCAACGGAGGCAACCAGGGCTTCCTGCGCAAGGCGGCTTGAGAGACAAGGTGATGACGAGGCGCTTCACACACGCGGTCTGGCGCCTGCTGGAAGGCCTCTCGCATGCCCTGCGCCTCGAAGACCTGGTTCAGAACGCGCGCACCGCGCCCTGAGCCACCGCGCCGGCCGTCTGCTTGCTCCACTGCGAGGCGCTGCAGCCGAAGTGATGGCGGAACCAGTGGCTGAAGCTGCTGGGCCCTGAAAAACCCAGCAGCTCGGCCACCTCGCTCAGCGGCAGGTCGCTGTCGCGCAGGTGGCGCTTCACGAGGTCGGAGCGCACATGGTCGAGCAGGCTGCTGAAGGTGAAGCCTTCGGCCTCGAGCCTGCGGTGCAGCGTGCGGCGGTCCACGCGCAGGTGCCGCGCCACTTCCTGCGCCGTGCAGCCGCCACCGGGCATCAGCGCCAGGATGAGTTCGCGGCAGGCTTCGCGCGTGCTCTCGCCGCGGTCTTTCAGCGCCGCATCGAGGTACTCGCGTGCAAAGCGCGCCGCGCCCTGGTCGCCCGATTCGCGCGGCTTGCGCAGGTCGGCCGCCAAGCACACGAGGCCGTTGAAATCCTGGTTGAACTTGACGTGGCGCCCGAAGAAGGCGCGGTGCGCCGACACGTCCGCCGGCGGGCGGTGCGTGAAGCACACCTGCTGTGGCCGCCACTGCGGATCGATGAGTTCGCTGAGGATGCGGAACATGATGCCCACGGCCAGCTCCATCGACTGGCGCATCGGCAGCCCCGGGCTGGGCAGCAGGTCTTCCTGGATGATGACCATGTCGCCCGTGTCCTCGAGGCGAAAGCTCAGCGAGGCGTTCACCAGCTTGAGGTAGCGGCCCAGCGTGTCGAGCGCGTCGCGCGGCGTGGGCTCTTCCTTCAACACGACGCTGATGGGGCCCAGCGCCGACAGCTTGCGCTGCGCCGCGAGCCGCAGCGCGAAATCTTCGGTGCGCGTGGCGCGCGCGGTGATCTCGAGCAGCTCGCGCACGGCGTCGCCGGGGATCAGCGTCTCGGGGTGTTCGAGCAGCTGCGCCTTCAGCCCCACGGTGCGCATGAAGGCATGCGGGTCCCGGCCGAGCGACTGCACCAGCTCCACGTAGCCGCTGAGGCTCGCGCTGCGCATCAGTCGACCGAGGTGTTTCATGGGTGGCTGCTGGAAGGGCCCCGTGCTGCTCACTCGGGGCTGATCTTGAGTTTCAGTTTCTCGATGATGGCCCGATTGTGGGCGGTCGTGGCGTCCAGCGTCTGGCGCAGCTGCGGCAGCGACATGTCGCGGGGCGGATCGTAATTCTGCGCGAGCAGGGCCTCGCGGAACTTCGGCGACTGCACGGCCCGGGCCACTTCGGCGTGGATCTTCTCCTGCAGCGCCGGCGGCATGCTGCTGAGCACGAACACGCCCACGCTGGCGTCGGGCATCACGAAGTCGGGCAGGCCCAGTTCGCCGAAGGTGGGCACGTCGGGCAGGAAGCGCGATCGCTTGGCCGACGCCACGGCCAGCGCCTTGATCTTGCCGCTGCGGATCAGCGGCGTGACGTTGCTCACCACCTCGAACGTGAGCTGCACCTGGTTGCCCATGAGGTCGACCAGCGCCGGCGCGGAGCCCTTGTACGGCACCACGAGGATGTCGTTGCCGCTGCGCTCGCGCAGCATCTCGCCCAGCAGGTTGGAGCGCGTGCCCGTGCTCAGGTTGGCCACGCTGAGCGTGCGCGGGTGCTGCCTGGCATGCGCCAGCAGATCTTTCACCGTGTTCGGTGCAAAGCCGGTGTTGGCCACCAGCACATGGACCATGCCGGTCACTTCGCCGACGTAGGTGAAGGTCTTCAGCGGGTCATACGGCGTCTTCACGGCGAGCGGAATGTCGGACAGCACGCTCGACGGCGACACCATCAGCGTGTAGCCGTCGGCCGGCGCGCTCATCAAGGCGCGCTGGGCGATGACCGTGGAGCCGCCCGGCTTGTTGTCCACCAGCACGGTCTGGCCGAGGTTCGTGCGCAGATGCTCGGCGAGCAGCCGCGCCGACGCGTCGGAGATGCCGCCGGGCGGCGCGGGAACGATCAGCCGGATGGGCTTGTCGGGCCAGGCCTGGGCCGAGGCCGTGCCCATGCCGCAGCACAGCGCGGCCAGGAAGAGAAGGGGGGCTCGCAGTAGATGCAGACACATGAAGTTCGTCCTCAGGTTGAAGAGACAAAGGCGTGCAAATTCTGCGGCGCCACCCCCTGTCAACGCTTGGCGCTGGGCGTCGGCCACTTACCGAATCGCGACAGCGAAGCCTTGGCCTTTTCAACGTCCCAAAAAGACAAAACACCGCCCCAAATGAGCAAGAAGTTTTCTCCGGTGCGCCAGACACTTTTGGCGTCAGAACCACCTTCCCACCGGAGACAACCCCATCATGAACTTCCTCGACGGCCACCTCTATCCCGAGAACCAGCAACCCCTGATCATCACGGCCGCGCCCTATGCGCCGGGGTGGATTCCCGCCGACTTTCCGGAAGACATTCCGGTCACGATGGAAGAGCAGATCCAGAAGGCGGTCGACTGCTACGAAGCCGGCGCCACCGTGCTGCACCTGCATGTGCGCGAAGCCAATGGCAAGGGCAGCAAGCGCCTGTCGATGTTCAACGAGCTGATCGCCGGCGTGCGCGCCCGCGTGCCCGAGATGGTCATCCAGGTGGGCGGCTCGATCAGCTTCGCGCCCGAGGACGACGGTTCGGCCGCCAAGTGGCTCAGCGACGACACGCGCCACATGCTGGCCGAGCTCACGCCCAAGCCCGACCAGGTGACCGTGACCGTCAACACCACGCAGATGAACGTCACCGAGCACGCCGGCCTGGACGACTTCAAGGGCCTGTCGCGCGGCGACCCGCGGCTGTACTCCACGTACAAGGACATGATCGTTCCCTCGAACCCCAGCTGGGTCGAGGAGCACATCCGCCGCCTCACGGCCGCGGGCATCCAGAGCGAGTTCCAGTGCTACAACATCAACAGCTTCGAGACCATCGAGCGGATGATCCGCCGCGGCGTCTACAAGGGCCCGCTGGTGATGAACTGGGTGGCGATCAGCGGCGGCATGGACCAGGCGAACATCTACAACCTGGCCAACTTCTTGCGCGCCGCACCCGACGGCTCGGTGGTCACGGTCGAGAGCTCCGTGCTCAACGTGCTGCCCGTGAACATGATCGGCATCGCCCTGGGCCTGCATGTGCGCTGCGGCATCGAGGACGTGCTCTGGAACCAGACCCGCACCGGCAAGATGAGCTCGGTCGAGCAGATCAGGCAGCTGGTGCGCATCTCGACCGAGTTCGGCCGCCCCATCGCCACCGCGCAGCAGGCGCGCGAGATCATGAAGATCGGCGTGTTCTACGAAACCACCGAAGAGACGCTGCAGGCCAACGGCTTCGCGCCCAACCGCAACGGCGCCCAGCAGGGCTTCCTGCGCAAGCCGGCCTGATACCTCTGTCTCGGGGGTGATTGACGTACCGACTGGTCAGTCGGTAGACTGGGGCCGATCGCGCAGCTCACCGGGCTTCACCGGGCTGCAGGCATCGCACAGAAAGCCCCCCGATGAGCGAGAACTTCGCAGCCGAACTCCATCGCCGCGCCACCACGGCCCTGCAGGCCGGGCGCGCCGACGCCCAAGGGGAGGGCGAGCGCGTGCCGGTCGGCCAGTACACCGACGAGGCGATTGCGCGCGACGAGCGGCGGCTGCTGCAGCGGCACCCGCAGCCGGTGGCTTCCAGCGCCTCGCTCGCGTCGCCGGGCGCGTGGCTGTCGCTCACGCACACCGGCGTGCCGCTGCTGCTGGTGCGCCAGGAGAGCGGGCAGGTGCAAGCTTTTCTCAACGTGTGCCGCCACCGCGGCGCGCGCGTGGTGCCCGAGGGCAGCGGCAGCGAGGCGCGCGCTTTTGTCTGCCCGTACCACGCATGGACCTACAAGCCCGACGGCGCCTTGCGCGGCGTGCCCGAGTCCTTCGGCTTTCCGTGCCTCAAGCAGGAAGAGTCGGGCCTGCGCCGGCTGGCCACGGTCGAGCGCGCGGGCGTGGTCTGGGTCGTGTGCGATCCGTCGCTGGCGGGCAGTGATCCCGGCGCGCACCTCGGTGCGCTCATGGACAACCTCGAATCGCTGGCCGGGCTGCGCGCGCCCGTGGCCTATGCGCCGCGCACTTACGAGGTCGACGCCAACTGGAAGCTGCTGGTCGATGGTTCCTTCGAGGCGTACCACTTCAAGGTGGCGCACCGCGAGACCATCGCCCACATGTTCCTGCACAACCTGCAGGTCATCGACGAGTTCGACCTGAACCGGCGCCTGTACCTGCTCAAGGCGAAGTTCCAGGAACACACGCCCGATGTCGCCGGCTTCGATCCGCGTCGCTACGGCAACCTGACCTACTTCTTCTTTCCCAACACGACCATCCTCGTGCAGCCCGACCATGCGCAACTCAGCATGCTGGAGCCGCTGGGTGCCACGCGCACGCGCGTGCACGAACTCACGCTGATTCCTGAAGCGCCAGCGTCGGAGAAGGCCACGGCCCACTGGGACGCCAACGTCGCGCTGTACCGCCGCACGCTCGCCGAAGACTACGCGCTGGCCGAGTCGATCCAGGCCGGGCTCGCATCGGGCGCGAACGACGCGCTGAGCTTCGGCACCTTCGAGTACAGCGCGCCGCGCTTCCATGCGCAGCTCGCGCAGCAGGTGGCAGCGATGCCGGCCGCACGCTGACGCGGGGCGGTGTCGCGCGTGCAACAACCAGACCACAAGACACAAGAAAGAATGGCGCGCCCCGCGTCTGATCGCCGGTCGCGTTGTCGCGGCATGCGCTCTTCAGCGTGACGCTCTCCAGCACCGACCGATGGCCACCCTTGCCCTTTCCCGTAAAGAAATAATCCTCGCGCGCGCCGAGCAGCACTTTGCCGACCATGGCTTCCAGGGCGCGTCGCTGTCGGCCATTGCGCGCGATTGCGAGGTCGGCAACCCGGGGCTGCTGCATCACTTTCCGAGCAAGGAAGTGCTGTACCGCGCCGTGCTCGAAAAACAGGCCGAGGACCTGACGGCACGCATCTGCAAGCGCGTCGAGGCGGCCCCCGACCTGCCCGCGCGGCTGCAGGCGTTCGTCGCGCTGCAGGTCGAGTGGATGCACGCGCGGCCCACGGGCTTCAAGCTCGTCACGCGCGAACTGCTCGACAACGCCGAGCGCATCCAGCATGCGCAGACCCGGCCGCTCGAAGGCTTCCTGCAGGCCAGCCTGGCGCTGGTGGCTGCAGCGCAGAAGGCCGGCCTCGTGCGCGACGACCTGTCGGCCGTGGTGGTGCTCACGCTCATCTTCGGCACGCTGAACTACGCAAAGATGGCGCGGCCCACTTTCGCCAAGACCTTCGCCGAGCCCGCACTGAAGAGCGACGCGGCCTGGATGAAGGCGATGGCGCGCGATGTGTTGCGCGTGATCTCGCCGCCCTGATTTTTCTTTCTTTCTTCCCAGCAACCCCGACCAAAGGACGTTCCCTTGAAAACCCGCATCACCGAACTCTTCGGCATCCGCCACCCGATCATCCAGGGCGGTATGCACTACGTCGGCTTTGCCGAGCTGGCAGCGGCCGTCTCCAACGCCGGCGGCCTGGGGATCATCACGGGCCTCACGCAGAAGACCCCCGAGTTGCTGGCCCGCGAGATCGCGCGCTGCCACGAGATGACCGACAAGCCCTTCGGCGTGAACCTCACCTTCCTGCCGACCTTTGCCTCGCCGCCGTACCCCGAGTACATCGCCGCCATCGTCGAAGGCGGCATCAAGGCCGTGGAAACCGCGGGCCGCAGCCCCGAGGCCTACATGCCCGCGCTGAAGGCCGCGGGCATCAAGGTGATCCACAAGTGCACGTCGGTGCGCCACGCGCTCAAGGCCGAGCGCATCGGCTGCGATGCGGTGAGCGTCGACGGCTTCGAGTGCGGCGGCCACCCCGGCGAAGACGACGTGCCCAACATGATCCTGCTGCCGCGCGCGGCCGAAGAACTGAAGATCCCGTTCGTCGCCTCGGGCGGCATGGCCGACGGCCGCAGCCTCGTGGCCGCGCTCGCGCTGGGCGCCGAAGGCATGAACATGGGCACGCGCTTCATCGCAACGAAAGAAGCGCCAGTGCACGCCAACGTGAAGCAGGCCATCGTGAACGCTTCGGAGCTCGACACGCGCCTGATCATGCGGTCGCTGCGCAACACCGAGCGCGTGATCAACAACGCGGGCGTGGAGCGTCTCATCGAGATCGAGCGCATCAAGGGCGACGCGCTGAAGATCGACGACATCATGGACCAGGTCGCCGGCATCTACCCGAAGGTGATGACCGAGGGCGACATGGACGCCGGCGCCTGGAGCTGCGGCATGGTGGCCGGCCTGATCCACGACGTGCCCAGCTGTGCGGAGCTCATCGACCGCATCATGGCGCAGGCGGATGAACTCATCGCCAAGCGCCTGGCGGGCATGCTGCGCGGCTGATCGACTAGCCCCGCTCGACCTGCCGCGCCAGGAAGCTGCAACTGGCCACCAGCAGCCGCGCCACCTCGGCCACGCTGGATTCGATGCGGTGCTGCGGCCCGGCCACGGCCACTGCCACCGTGTCGTTGTGCAGCTGCAGGAAGGCCGCCACGGCCCACACGTCGCTCACGTTCTCGCCGCGCGTCACGAAGTAGCCGAGCTTGCGGCTGTCGAGCACGTCGGCCACCAGCGCCTCGTGCGCGGTCTTGGTGGTGGCGGTCACGGCGGGCAGCGTGCGCTCCTTGAGCCAGGTGCGCAGCTCGGGCTCCTTCAGGCTGCCCAGCAGCGCCTTGCCGATGGAGCTGGAGTGCAGCGGCTTGAACTCGCCGGGCTTGGCCGAATAGCGGATGGGGTGCAGGCCCTCGACCACCTGCAGGTAGATCACCGAGTCGCCCTGGCGCTTGCCGAGGATCACGGTCTCGCGCGTGGCGTCGCGCAGCCGCTCGAGCACCGGCGTGGCGCGCTCGATGAACGGGTCTTTCGCGCTGATGTCGTGCATCACGTCGAACATGCGTCGCGTCGGGTAGAGCGCGCGCGGGCGACTCAGCGTGTACAGGTAGCCGCGCGCCGTCAGCGTCGAGACGATGGCGTGGCAGGTGCTCTTGGGCACGCCCACCGCCTCGGCCAGTTCGGTGAGCGACAGCGGGCGCTGGCTCGCCTGGAAGGCTTCGAAGATGTCGATCACCCGCGCGATCGCGGTCACGGTGACGCCAGTCATGGGCGCTTCTCCTGAACGGTGGAACGAGCCGGGCGACGAAATTCAGCCGCCTGAACAAACGGGATCGGCGAGCACGATCCGCGCGGTCATTCTGTCATTTGTTCGTAATGCTGAACATAGGTTCTTGTTCTCGAATAAGTCGATTCCTACGATGGGCCCACGACAGTTCGACGGAGACATACCAAGGTGCAGCAAGCCAGCCAGGACATCACAGTGGACGCACACGCCGACGGCGTGGTGTGGATCACCATCGACCGCGCCGCCAAGCACAACGCCCTCGCGGGCCGCGTGCTCACGGCGCTGGCCCAGGCGGTCGCCGCGCACGGGGCCCGGCCCGACACGCGGCTGCTCGTGCTGCGCGGCGCCGGCGAGCGTTTCTTTGCCGCCGGCGGCGACCTGGTGGAACTCTCGGAGGTGCGCGACGAGGCCGCGACCCACGCGATGGTCGAGCGCTCGCGCGGCGCGCTCGACGCCGTGCGCCGCTGCCCGGTGCCGGTGCTGGCGTACCTCAACGGCGACGCCATTGGCGGCGGGGCCGAGCTGGCACTGGCCTGCGACATGCGCCTGCAGGCCGCACATGCACGCATCGGTTTCATCCAGGCCAAGCTGGCGATCAGCACGGCCTGGGGCGGCGGGCCCGACCTGTGCCGGCTGGTGGGCGGTGCGCGCGCACTGCGCATGATGGGCCGCTGCGAAATGATCGATGCCGCGCAGGCGCTGCAGTGGGGCCTGGCCGATGCATCGATTGCAGACGGCGCCGACGGCGAAGACCTGCGCGCATTTCTCGCGCCGCTGCGCGCGCATCCGCCACAGGTGCTGCGCGGCATGAAGGCGCAGCTCATCGCGTGGCGCGAAGGGGCGTCGTACAGCGCGCGGCGCGAGGTCGAGCATGCGCAGGTGCTGGCCACCTGGCTGCACGACGACCACTGGCAGGCCTCCGACCGTTTTCTTGCGAAGGCCGCCCGATGAAGCGCGACGAGCTCATGCCCAGCGCTGCCAACGAGCCGCGCCTGTACCCCACGAGCCCGACCGGCCTCGAGGTGCCCGCCAGCGTCGGTGCCGGCGCCGTGCGGCCCGAGCACATCGGCGAGCCGGGCGCGTACCCCTTCACGCGCGGCATCTTCCCGGACGGCTACCAGGGCCGGCTGTGGACCATCCGCCAGTACTCCGGCTTCGGCACCGCCGAGGAATCGAACGAGCGCTACAAGTTCCTGCTGGCCAAGGGGCAGACGGGCCTGTCGGTGGCGCTGGACCTGCCGACCCAGTGCGGGCTCGACCCCACGCACCCGATGGCGCGCCCCGAGATCGGCAAGGTCGGCGTGTCGCTGTCGAACCTCAGCGAGGCGGAGATCCTGTTCAAGGACCTCGACCTCTCGCGCATCTCGACCTCGTTCACCATCAACGGCACGGCCGCGATCATCTATGCGATGTACCTGGCGGTGGCCGACAAGCAGGGCGTGCGGCGCGACCAGCTCACCGGCACCATCCAGAACGACATCCTCAAGGAGTACGTGGCGCGCGGCACCTGGATCTTTCCGGTGCGCCCGTCGATGCGGCTCATTGCCGACACCATCCTCTATTCGAACGAGGTCTCGCCGCGCTTCAACCCGATCAGCATTGCCGGGGCACATGTGCGCGACGCGGGCGCCACCGCTGCCGAAGAAATGGCCTACACGCTGGCCAACGGCCTGGCCTATGTGGACGAGCTGCGCGCGCGCGGCGGCGACGTCGAGAAGTTTGCCAAGCGGCTGTCGTTCTTCTTCTACGTGCACATGGACTTCTTCGACGAGATCGCGAAGTTCCGCGCCGGCCGCCGGCTGTGGGCGCGCCTCATGAAGGAGCGCTACGGCGTGCAGGACCCGAAGGCCCAGCACTTCCGCTTCGGCGTGGTGTGCGGCGGCTCGTCGCTGGTGGCGCCGCAGCCCTACAACAACGTGGTGCGCGTGGCGGTGGAAACCATGGCCGCGGTGTTCGGCGGCGCGCAGTCGATCTTCACCTGTGCCTTCGACGAAGCCTTTCAGATCCCGACCGAGTTCTCGGCCGAGCTGGCAGTGCGCACGCAGCAGATCCTGGCCTACGAAAGCGGCATCGGCCGCACCGTCGATCCGCTGGGCGGCAGCTACTTCCTGGAGCAGCACACCGACCGCATCGAAGAACAGATCGTGCGCGTGATGGACGAGATCGACGCCTACGGCGGCGTGGTGCGCGCCATCGAGGAAGGCTGGATCCAGATGCGCCTGGCCGAGCGCGGTCTGGAACGCAAGCTCGACAACGACGCCGGGCGCACCGTGGTGGTGGGGCAGAACCACTTCAAGAAGCAGAACGAAGAGGTGAAGGTCGGCGAGGTCTTCACGCTCGACCCCACCGTGGCGCAGCGCGCGCTGGAGAAGTTCCAGCGCACGCTCGACACGCGCGACAACGCGGCGGTGGCGCGCTCGCTCGCGCGGCTGTCGGCCGCATCCGCCAAGGACCGCGAGAACGTCATGCCCTACCTCGTGGAGTGCTGCCACGCCTACGCCACCGTCGGCGAGATGGTGGCCTGTCTCAAAGCCCAGTGGGGCGAATTCAAGGAGCCGGTGAACCTATGAGCACGCAGCAACCAGGCACCGCCGCGCTCGCGGCCCGGCGCATCCTGATCGGCAAGCCCGGCCTCGACGGCCACGACATCGGTGCCAAGATCATCGCCCTGACCCTGCGCAACGCCGGCGCCGAGGTGATCTACACCGGCCTGCGCCGCAGCCCGCTGCAGATCGCGCAGGTGGCGGTCGACGAAGGCGTCGATGCGGTGGGCCTGAGCATCCTGTCGGGCAGCCACAAGGAGCTGGTGTCGGAAGTGATCGCGCAGCTGCGCGAACTGAAGGCGCACGACGTGAAGGTGTTCGTCGGCGGCACCATCCCCGCCGAAGACCATGTCCACCTGCGTGCGCTCGGCGTGAGCGCGGTCTTCACGGCGGACATGCCGCTGGAGCTGGTGGTGGCGTTGCTGGCGGAGTGCCTCGCATGAGCACGGCCGGGCCGCTCGATGGCATCCGAATCATCGAAGTCGGCCACATGCTGGCTGGACCTTACTGCGGCCTGATGCTGGCCGACATGGGCGCCGAGGTCATCAAGATCGAGACGCCCGAAGGCGACATCGCCCGCAGCGTCAGCCCGCACTTCATCGGCCCGCACAACGCCTACTTCGCCAGCCTCAACCGCAGCAAGAAGAGCGTGGTGCTCGACCTGGCCAGCGTCGAGGGGCAGGAGGCGCTGGGCCGCATCGCCGAGACCTCGCACGCGGTCATCACCAACCTGCGACCGTCCGCGATCCGCAAGCTCGGCCTCACGTACGACGCGATGCGGCAGTGGAACGAGCGCATCGTCTGCGTCGCGCTCACCGGCTACGGCCTGGACGGCCCGCACGCCGACAGCCCCGCCTACGACTACGTGATCCAGGCGCTGACCGGCGTGATGGCGCTCACCGGCGACCCCGATGCACCGCCCACCAAGGCCGGCTATTCGGCCGTCGACAACTCGGCGGGGCTCGTGGCCGCGGTCGGCTTGCTGGCCAAGATCGTGCAGGGCCAGGGCGGGCAGGTCGATGTCGCGATGTACGACGTGATGCTCTCGCAGCTCAACTACCTGGCCGGCGCCGTGCTCAACGCGGGCGAGACCATGGCGCGCCAAGCCGACTCGTCGCACCCGTACGTGGTGCCGGCGCAGATCTTCCCGACCGCCGATGGCTGGCTCACGCTGTTCATCACGCACGACAAGTTCTGGAAGATCTTCTGCGACGAGGTCGGCCATTCCGAATGGACCACCGACGCGCGCTTTTGCACCATGGCCGGCCGGCGCGCGCACCGCACAGAGGTCATCGCCGCCATCGCGCAGCTGTTGCGCGGCGCGCCGGCGGCCGAGTGGGTGCGGCGGCTGGTGCCGCTGGGTGTGGTGGCGGCCGAGGTCGGCACGCTGAACGACGCGCTGTGCGGCGACATCGCCACCGCGCGGCGGCTGGTGGTGTCGCTGGGTGACGGCAGCCTGCCGCTGCAGGCCGTGGCCAGCCCGATCCGCTTCGACGGCTTCACGCCGCGCTACGGCCTCCCGCCGCTGCTCAACGAGCATGCGGACGAGGTGCTGGGGAAGGTGATCGCATGAACGTGACGCCGCTCGACCGCTGGGCGCTGAGCCGCGAACTCACGCGGCTGGCGAACGCCGACCCGATGGCGCTGGCGCGCGAGCCGCTGCGCGATCCGCCGGCACATGCGGCGCGGCGCGTCGGCATCACCGGCGCCCCCGGCGCAGGCAAGAGCACGCTGGTCGGCCACCTCGCGCAGTTACGGGCGCCGCGCGGGCGCCTCGGCGTGCTGGCCGTGGACCCGAGCAGCCCGAAGAGCGGCGGCGCCATCCTCGGCGACCGCGTGCGCATGGACGAACTCGCGGGCAATGCGCAGCTGTACATCCGCTCGCTCGGCTCGCGCCGCACCGGCGACGGGCTGGCCGACAACCTGCCCGAGATGCTGGAGCTGATGGACCGCTTCGGCTTCGACGATGTGCTGCTCGAAACCGTCGGCGTCGGCCAGGCCGAGCATGCAGTGCGCGCGCAGGTCGACACGATGGTGCTGGTGCTGCTGCCCGACAGCGGCGACATCGTGCAGGCCATGAAGGCCGGCATCATGGAAATGGCCGACATCTTCGTGGTCCACAAGGCGGACCTGCCGGGCGCGCAGCGCATGGCGACCGACATCCGTCGCATCGCCACGATGGCGCGCCACGCGCCCGGCGACTGGGTGCCGCCCATCCTGCTGAGCGCGGCCGGCGACCCGGCATCGCTGCAGGCGCTGTCGGACACCATCGACCGGCACCAGGCCTGGCACGCGCAGGCGCCCGGGGTGCGCGCGCTCGCCCGCGCGCGGCGCGCACGCTACCGGCTGCGTCGCCTGCTGGAGCTGCGCATCGGGCAGTTCATCGCGCAGCAGGACGGTGCTTTTTTCGATACGCCCATCGCCGAGCAACTGGCGCAGGCCGTGGCTGCGTTGCCGCATGCGGAGGAGACCCCATGCTGAGACGTGACCTGATGCTTGCAGCCGGTGCGCTGCCCTGCGGCCTGCTGTCGGCGCCCGCCGCCGTGGCGACCGAGACCGCCTTTCCGTCCAAGCCCGTACGCATCGTCGTGCCGCAGACGCCGGGCGGCGCGTCCGACGTGCTGGCGCGCATCGTCGGCCAGAAGCTCGGCGAGAAGTGGGGCCAGCCGGTGATCATCGAAAACCGTGCGGGTGCGGGCGGCAATGTCGGCATGGAAGCCGTCGCCACCGCACCGGCCGACGGGCACGTGCTGCTGATGAGCTACGTGGGAACCCAGGCCATCAACGGTGCGCTGTACCCCAAGCTGCCCTTTGACCCGGTAGCCGACTTCGCCCCTGTGGCCATTCTTGCCACGCTGCCCTTCGTGCTGGTGACGCGTGCCGATGCGCCCTGGCGCAGCGTTCCCGAGCTCATCGAGGTCGCGGGGCGTGAGCGGGTTACCTACGGCTCGGCGGGAAATGGCTCGGTGAACCACTTGCTGGGCGAGATGTTCAACACCGCGGCCCATCGGCAGCTGGTCCACATTCCCTATCGGGGTGCGGCGCCGGCCCTGCAGGGGTTGATGGGCGGACAGATCGACCTGGTGTTCGCGAGCCTGCCATCGGTGGCCGCGATGCTGCGTGCCGGAACCTTGCGCGCCGTGGCCGTCACGAGTGCGCGCCGCGCGGCGGCCTTTCCCGAGATCGCCACGGTCGCCGAAGCGGGCCTTCGCGATTTCGACGTGAACCCGTGGTTCGGCCTGATGGCACCGAAGCGCACACCGGCCGAGACCGTGCGCCGCCTCAACGCCGACGTGAACGAGGTGCTGCGCAACCGCGAGATCGTGGCCAGTTTCTCGGCGCAGGGCGCCGAGCCTGCGCCGACCTCGCCCGAAGCGTTCGGCCAGCGCCTGCGCACCGATGCGGTGACGTGGAGTGCCGTAGTGCGTCGCTCCGGCGCACGCGTGGATTGAGGAAGCCGCATGAAGCGCGAAGCCATCCGCACGCTCAAGAAGTCGCTGCGCACCGGCGGAGAAGCGCACGCATCGCCGCAGCAGGCCCAGGACGCCCGCGCGGCGGCGCTGGCGCTGCTGGAGCGCAGCGTCGCCATGCGGCACGACCGTCTGGCGATCCAGCGGCTGCTCGATGCCGTGCGCCTGCGCGCGCCCGTCGCACCCGCGCTCTGGGCGCACTGCGAGGCCGTGGCGGCCCGCATTCGGGGGCCCGTGCGGCCGCAGATGTTGCAACTGCTGCGCCACCAGTCGGCGCAGCACGCCAGCCATGGGAGCCCCGCAGCGGACCGATAGCGTTCGAAACCTACGACAGAAGAAGGAGACAAAAAAATGCAAAAGCATTCGAAGACGACGACGACACGAGAGTTTCCGTTCACTCAGCCACTGCGCCGACGCCTCGCGGCGGCCGTGCTGGCTGCCATGGCCGCACCGGCCTTTGCGCAAGGCAACGACGACGTCGTGCGCATCGGCGTGATGGCCGACATGAGCGGCCTCTACTCCGACATGGGCGGTGCCGGCCTGGTAGAGGCCGTGAGGATGGCCGTCGCCGATGCGGGTGGCACCGTGAACGGCAAGAAGATCGAGGTGATCACCGCCAACCACTCGGCCAAGCCCGACATCGCCGCGACCAAGGCGCGCGAGTGGTTCGACACGCAGGGCGTGGACATGATCATCAGCGGGCCCAGCTCGGGCACCAGCCTGGCCATTGCCAAGATCGCGGCCGAGAAGAAGAAGGTCGTGATGGTGACCGGCGGCGTGGCGGCGCAGCTCACCAACGAAGAGTGCTCGCCCTACACCGTGCACTACCTGTACGACACCGTGGCGCTGGCGCGCGGCACCGGCGCTGCCATGACGCGACAGGGCGGCAAGAGCTGGTACTTCCTGACGGTGGACTACGCCTTCGGCGACTCGCTGGAGAAGGAGACGACGCAGGTCGTGCTGGCCAACGGCGGAAAGGTCGTCGGCAGCGTGCGGCATCCGCTGTCGGCCACCGATTTTTCGTCGTTCCTGCTGCAGGCGCAGGCCTCGAAGGCGCAGGTGCTGGGCCTGGCCAACGGCGGCGGCGACACCATCGGTGCCATCAAGGCCGCGCAGCAGTTCGGCGTCACCAAGACGATGAAGATCGCGGGCCTCATGCTCTTCATCACCGACGTGCACGCGCTCGGCCTGAAGCTCACGAGCGGCATCAACCTCACCGAGGCCTGGTACTGGGACACCGACGAGCGCTCGCGCAAGTGGTCGGCCCGCTTCTTCGAGAAGATGAAGAAGATGCCTACCAGCATGCAGGCCGCCAGCTACTCGGCCGCGCTGCAGTACCTGAAGGCCGTGGGCGCCGCCCGCACCGACGGCGCCGACGCGGTGATGACGCAGCTGCGCACGCTGAAGATCGACGACATGTACACGTCCAGCGGCCACATCCGCGGCGACGGCCGCATGGTGCACGACCTGCAGCTCATGGAGATCAAGAGCCCGGCCGAATCGAAGCGCCCGTGGGACTACTACAAGCCGGTGCAGCGCATTCCGGGCGAGCAGGCCTTCGCGTCCAAGGCGGAATCGAAGTGCAAGAACTGGAGTTGAAGCGGCGCGATGCTGCTTTGCAAGACGACCCTTTCCAACCTCACGACCCCACCACAGGAGACAAGACCATGACAGCCAACCCCCGTGCCATTCCTCCCACCGTCGCACCGTCCGAGCAGGTGAAGGCCGCCATCGCCGCCGCGAAGGAACTGCCGCTGCTCGATGTCGGCCCCTACCTCGCCGGCGAGCCCGGCGCGCTGGAACAGCTGGCCGCCGACGTGAAGCTCATTCAAGAGAACCTGGGCTTCTTCGCCATCGTGAACCATGGCATCCCGCAGTCGCTCATCGACGAGTCGTTCGCGCAGACCGCGAAGCTGTTCGAGCTGTCGATGGAAGAGAAGCTGCGCCACCGCGTCGGCTACCACCACCAGGGCTACCTGCCGCCGAAGTCGTCGATTTTGAAGTCGACCGCCATCATGGAAAAGATCGCGGTCAACACCAAGAAGGACACCAACGCGGCCTGGCTCTTCATGCGCAACCGCGACGCCGACGACCCGAAGGTGCGTGCCAACGTGCGTCACCGCGGCCTGAACCAGTGGCCCGAGAGCCTGCCGGCCTTCAAGACCGCGCTGCATGCGTACCAGACCGCGATGGAGAAACTGTCGCTCAAGCTGCTGCCCATCTACGCGCGCGCACTGGGCCTGCGCGCCGAGCACTTCGACCCGATGTTCAAGGCGCCCGAGTACTACCAGCGCTGCGCCTACTACCACCCCGAGGCGCACATGGACGAAGGCCAATACGCATTGGCGCCGCACTCCGATGGCAGCTTTCTCACGCTGCTGCCGATGACGCCGGTGCCGGGCCTGCAGGTGATGACGCCGGCCAAGGAATGGCTCAAGGTGAGCTACGTGAAGGACGCGCTCATCGTCAACACCGGGCAGGTGCTCAACCGGCTGTCGAACGACCACTTCATCGCCACGCCGCACCGCGTCGTCAACCCGCCGATGAAGCGCTACGCGCTGACCTTCTTCTTCTACCCCGACGACGACGCCAGCGTGGCGCCCATTCCCGAGTGCATCGCACCGGGCGAGCAGGCGCGCTACGACACGCGCTCGTTCTACGACTTCTTCGTGCCCTACCTGGACGACCTGTACCACTACAACGACCCCAACTTCATGAAGGAGGTCGAGCCCGCCGGCGTGACCGCACAGGCCTGAGATGAAGCGCCAGATGTTGATCGACGGCCGCTGGGTCGATGCGCTTTCGGGCGAGACCCTGCCGGTGCTCGACCCGTGCAGCGCACAGCCCTTCGGCACCCTGGCCCGCGGGCGGGCCGAAGACGTGGACCTGGCGGTGGCCGCCGCGCGCCGCGCGCTCGACGGCGCGTGGGGCCGTATGACGGCCACCGAGCGCGGGCGCATATTGCAGCGCCTCGCGCAGCTCATCCTCGCCAACGGCGAAGCGCTGGCGCAGCTCGAAGCGCGCGACACCGGCAAGCCGATGGCCGTGGCGCGCGCCGACGCGGCGGCGGTGGCGCGCTACTTCGAGTTCTACGGCGGCGCGGCCGACAAGGTGCACGGCCAGACCATTCCGTACCTCAACGGCTACAACGTGAGCGTGCTGCGCATCCCGCATGGCGTGACGGCGCACATCATTCCGTGGAACTACCCCGCGCAGATGATGGGCCGCACGCTCGCGCCCGCATTGGCGATGGGCAACGCGGCGGTGGTCAAACCGTCGGAAGACGCGTGCCTCAGCGCGCTGAAGCTGGCCGAGCTGGCGATGGAAGCTGGCCTGCCGCCGGGCGCGCTGAACATCGTGACCGGCCTGGGCACCGAAGCCGGCGCCGCGCTCACCGCGCACCCGGGCATCAACTTCGCGACCTTCACCGGTTCGCCCGAGGTCGGCATGCAGGTGCAGCAGGCCACCGCGCGCCACCACGTGCCCTGCGTGCTGGAGCTGGGCGGCAAGTCGCCGCAGATCGTGTTCGACGACGCCGACCTGGCCAAGGCCGCGCCGATCATCGTGCGTGCCATCGTGCAGAACGCGGGCCAGACCTGTTCGGCCGGCAGCCGCCTGTTGGTGCACAAGGGCATCTACGACCGCTTCGTCGACACCATCGCGACGCACTTCGCGGCGCTGAAGGTCGGCACCCCGGAGCAGGACCTCGATTGCGGGCCGATGATCAACGCGCGGCACCAGGCGCGCGTGCAGGCCATCGTGCGCGACGCGGTGGCCGAAGGCGTGCCGCGCCTGGCTGAAGGCAAGCTCGCCGACGGCCTGCCGCCCGGAGGTTTTTTTGTCGCGCCCGTGCTCTTCGGCCCGGTGCCGCGCACGCACCGGCTGGCAAGCCAGGAGATCTTCGGCCCCGTGCTCGCGGCGATGCCCTTCGACGACGAGGACGACGCGGTGCAGCTGGCCAACGCCACCGAGTACGGCCTCGTGGCCGGCGTGTGGACCGAGAACGGCAACCGCCAGGCACGCATGGCGCGGCGGCTGGCGAGCGGGCAGGTGTTCATCAACTGCTACGGCGCGGGAGGCGGTGTCGAGCTGCCCTTCGGCGGCGTGAAGAAGAGCGGCTACGGCCGCGAGAAGGGTCTGCTGGCGCTCGATGAAATGAGCACCACCAAGACCGTGGTCCATCACTACGAATAAGGAGACTCACACCATGTCGATGCTCAACCAGAAGACGGCGATCGTCACCGGGGCGGGGAGCGGCTTCGGCGCCGCCATCGCCCGCGCGTACGTCGCGGCGGGCGCGAAGGTCGTGCTGGCCGATATCAACCTGGAGGCCGCGCAGGCGGTGGCCTCGGCGCTGGGCGACAACGCGATGCCCGTGGCCTGCGACGTGACGCGCTTCGACCAGGTGCAGGCGCTGGTGGCGCAGGCCACGGCGCGTTTCGGCGGGCCCGACATCGTCGTCAACAACGCGGGCACCACGCACCGCAACCAGTCGATGCTCGACGTCGACGAGGCCACCTTCGACCGCGTGTTCTCGGTGAACGTGAAGTCGATCTATCACATGGCGCGCGCCGTCGTGCCGGTGATGAAGGCGAACGGGGGCGGCGTGATCCTCAACATCGGCTCGGTGGGCGCCATCCGGCCGCGGCCCGGCCTCACCTGGTACAACAGCTCGAAGGGCGCGGTGCGGGTCATGACGAAGTCGATGGCGGTCGAGCTCGCGCCCGACGGAATCCGCGTGAACCTCATCGCACCGGTGATGGCCGCCACCGGTCTGCTGCAGGATTTCATGGGCGTGGCCGACACGGCCGACAACCGCGCGCGCTTCGTCTCGACAATTCCGCTCGGCCGCATGTGCGACCCGGAAGACGTGGCGAACGTCGCGGTGTTCCTGGGCAGCCCGCAGGCGAACTTCCTGACCGGGGTCGAGATGCCGGTGGACGGCGGGCGGTCGATCTGAGCGTGCTGTTGCTTCAATAGGTCACCGTCACCGTGATCGTGCTGGCGTAGCCGCCCGGCGCCACGTACTGAGCCGCGGGAATGCGGCCGTAGACGGTGTAGTTGCGCGTCACCGTCGTGCCTATCACGGAGGCGGTGATGTTGTAGCTGTCCGGGACGCTGTTGAGTCCCCAGACGGCGGTTCGCGCGTTGTCGGTGTAGAGGTTGTAGCCCAGCGTGCCGCCGACCGGGCCCGTCATCTGCCGGTTGGCGATGGAGCCGGTCGGGCCCGCGTCGAGGCTGACCGTGTAGGACAGGGTCACCAACAGAGCGACCAGGGCGGTGACCTTGCCGACGACGGTGATGGTCGTGGTGTTGTCCTTGGGCGTTGCGACAGCGGGGTCGTAGTTGCCGAATGCCAGCGGCGCTGCCACGCTGACGGTGGCGGAGCAGGTGAACGCGCCCACGCCCGTGCATCCGGCCAGCGACGCGCCCGGGGCCAGCGCCAGCGCCAGCGCGGCCGTCAGCGCGGAGACGACGACACGGGTTCGCATCGGTAAGGTCCCATTGAAGGCAGTGCGCCGGCAGCGCGGTCGGGCGCGCCCAGCGTGAATCGGCAATGCCCGCTCTTCCATCGCGCCTCGAAGCGCTCGTTCGGTTGCGGGTCGTCCACCGACACGAGGCCGTTGAAACCCGACAGCAACGACGTGCCGCGCGCCGGCCGCATCACATCGATGCCCGGCGGCAGCGGCGTGCCGTCGGGCAGCAGCACCGTCACGTTTGCCACCATGTCGCGTGCGATGTCGAAGCTCGCCTGCGCCACGCCCTTGTAGCGCGGCACCACGCGCAGCACGTCGCTGCGCACCTGGGCCTCGATCGGCAGGTCGCCGTTGTCGATGCTGATGTGGTTCGGCTCGTAGGCGCGCAGGCCCGAGACGACGGCGCGGCCTTCGCTGTCGGTGGTGGTCCAGGGCTGGTTCTCCCGGTACACCTTCACGCCGGCCGCGCCGGGCACGGTCACGAGCGCGAAGGCGTCGTCCGAGGGGCGCGTGGCAAAGGGCACGCCGCCCGCGAGGCCGACCGCGCCGCTGGCGCGCACGCGCGCCGCCGTCTGGCCTTGGGCGCGCGCCACCTCGGCCGCGAGCAGGCCGTAGCGCCCGCGCAGGTCGACACCGGCTTCGCTGCGCGCGTTCTCGCCGTCGGCGGCGCGCAGCCGGTAGCCCCAGCCCGTGTCGCCGGGCGGCTGCTGCACCCACTCGGCCACGGCCGAGTGGCCGCCTGGTTTCTGCTGCTGGACAGAGAACGTGGCGTGCTGGCGCTCGCCGAGCGTGAAGGTGAGGCTCACGCTCACCGAGGTGATGGAGGGCTTGCCGTTCTGGCGCGTGTGGGCCACCGAGGTGCCGAGCCACGCATTGCCGCCGATGCCGATCGACCAGCTGGCGGTGGTCACGCCGATGTGCTCGCCAGTGGTGTAGCGCAGCCGCGTGTGGCTCGCGCCCAGCGTGCCGTAGCGGCCCAGCGAGCGGCCCGCGAACAGTTGGGTCTGTGCGTCGGTGTGCACCGGGCTGTCGTGCCAGGCGATCTGCGTGAAGCCGCGGCTCGCCACCTGCCGGCTCACCGAGAAGTTCCATTCGTCGCTGGTGCGCGTGTAGGCCGCGCGCCAGAGCCGGCCGCTGTCGCCGTCCTTGCTGCGGCTGGCGGCGCCGTGCAGCGACAGCTCGCCCAGCGTGCCCCAGACCCAGGTCACACCGGCGCCCGCGGTCTGGCTGCGTGCGCTGGCTTCGCCGCGCGCTTCGACGGTCACGCTGTCGTTCACGCCGTGGCGCCAGGTGCCGGCGACGAAGGGCGGGCCGTAGTCGAAGCTGCGCTCGCCGTAGCGCAGGCGCGTCCATCCCGCTTCGAGCGAGTAGTCGGAAAGCCCGGCGCGCAGCAGGTTCGAGCTCACGTAATAAGGCGTGGTCACCATGCGTTGCACGCCCAGCGCGTCGGTGACGGCGAAGCGCATCTCGCCCGCGCCGGTGAGCACGGGCACGTCGCTGATCGCGAACGGGCCGGCGTCGACGCGTCGCTGGTAGCGCAGCGTGTCGTTCACGTACACCTCCACCGCCGACGGCACGGCCGCACCGCCGCGCAGGCTCGGCATCGGGTAGCTGATGAAGCCGGGCTGCAGCCCGAAGCGGGTGCCGAACTGCACGCCACCGAAGCGAAAGGGCGTGGACCACGCGGCCGCCTGTGTGACCGTGTCGCCCACCGTGAGGCGCGTGAGCTGCGCGGGGTCGTCGCGGCGGAAGTAGCTGTCGAGCCGCGTCGTGCCGCGTCCGCCGAACGCCGACTGTCCGGCGACGACGCTCGTGCCCACCATGCCCCAGTCGGCCGACGCCGCCGCATCGAAGTAGCCCGAGGCGCGCGTGCCTTCGCGGTCGTGCTGCAAGGCCAGGTCGTAGTTGAGAAAAGCCCCGAAGGCCGAGGCCGACAGCGGCGGGCGGTCGTTCAGGTGCGCATGCACGGTGCCGACCGTGAACGCCTCGGCGGGCACGCTGAGGTCCACGCGCTGCGCACCTTCGTCGAGCTGCAGCTGCGCGCCGGGCAGCGCGCGCAGGTCGTAGTAGTCGGTGCCGTCGCGCTGCAGCGCCGGAGCGGCGGGCCGCACCAGGCGCCAGGCTGCGAAGTCGGCCTCGGCCGCCAGCAGCTGCGTGCCGCGCCGCAGCAGCGGGCGCGGCGCGGGCTGGGTCAGGCCGTTGATGCGCACGTCGAGGACGGCCGGCTGCACGCCATCGACCGCCTCGGCGGCGGCGGTGCTCTGTGCGCAGGCCACGCGCAGGCCCAGCCAGCCGCAGCAGACCCAGAGGCTAGCGCGGCGTGGCAGGCGCACGGGGAACGCGCACGGTGGCGGTGGATTGGGCCTCCGGCGCATCGGTGGCGGCCTCGATCTGCAGGCGGGTGTCGGGGGGCAGGGCGGGCAGCTCGATGTCGATGGCGGCCGACTGCCCCGCCAGCGCGTACTGCGACAGGCTCTTGCGCAACAGCTCGGTGCCGTCCTCGCGGCGCACCACGAGTTGCGTGACCTGGATGTGCTCGCTGCCCTGGTTCTCGAACACCAGCCGCCACGTAGCACCCGTGCTGCGCCCGGACGGCTGCAGCGACCATTGCAGCGCGCGGCGCGGCTGCAGCGGCGGCACGAATACGGGCACGCCGATGCGCAGCAGCGTCTGCACTTTCGCGCCCTCGCCGCCGTCCGCCGGCAGGGCCTGGTCGCGCGGCAGTTGGCGAAGAAAGACGCGGTAGCTGCGCTCCGCGGCGTCGGCCGGCACCTGCAGCCCGAGGCGCACGATCTGCCGTCCGCCCGGCGGCAGGCGGAAGATGGCCGGGTTGACCAGCACATCGCGCGTGGGCTCGTAGGCATCGCGTCCGTCCTGCTGCGACCACGCCACCACCTCGGCCTGCACGGCGACCTCGGTGTCTTCGGCGTTGCCCATGGTGAGCGAGGCGACCGGGCGCTGCGACGTGAGCACGATGCGCAGCGGCGCCACGCTGAGGCTGGTCGCGGCAGCGGGAAGAGGCGCCAGCAGCAGGCCCGCCCACAGGGCGGACCCCAGCAGGAAGGTACGGCGCATGCCGTGGAGGCTGGGAGTCAAGCCGGTCAGTAGGTCAGCGTGACCGTGATCGTGTCGCTGTAGTCGGTGGCCGGCGCCGCGGCGTACTGCGCCGTGGGAATCAGGCCGTAGATCGTCTGCGGCTGGATCACCCCGTTGCCGACGTAGCCGGTGCCGGCGATGCTGTCGTCCCAGTTGTTCAGGTGTGCGCTGTCCTTGAACAGGCCATAGTTCAGCGTGTTGTTGCCGGCGGCCGCCAAGGTGCTGGTCATCAGGCGGTTCGTCACCGTCCCGCCGCCCGCGCTCAGGCCGATCGAGTAGGGCGTGCCGAAGGTGCAGGTGACATTAAGGCTGGTGGTGCCGGCCAGCGCGGTGGCCGAGGCCGGGTCGTAAGGCCCGAACGCCAGCGTGGCCGGCGTGCTCATCAGGCAGGCCTTGAGCACGGTGGCCGTGACCTGGAAGGTCGTGGTCGCGCTGGCTGCTTGCGCGGACGGTGCCAGTGCGAGCAGGGCGCCGACGGGCAGCACGGTGCGGGCCAAGGCGCGAAGGAGAGGGTGAGACAGGTGGCGCATCGGACGGGACCTTTCATCGGTGGACTGGAAACCCAGGAACGACAACGAAAATCCACCCACCGGTTTCGGTAGCGGGCAATCCCTTTCTAACCAATCTCCCCCCCGTGGGACAGGGGACATACATCAGCGTCCCAAAGTGGCTACAGATTTTTCTGATACCGGGAAAACCCACGAATGCTTTCAGCCTACAGCCCGCATGCCGGCACGCGACGCCATCTGTTGTCTGCGATTTGTTGTCTGCGTGCGGTTGTGCGCGCTGTGTATAGAAGGGTTTACATTTACGCCCTGGAAGGCGCCCGCCGGCGCCATTGCAACCTTGCCCGCGAGGTCCACGAACCGTGATCGCCGAAACACATGCTGACGCCGCGCCTGCGAGCCTCGCCTCGGGGTTCACCATGGCGTTCCAGCCCATCGTGGACCTGGGCCGCCGCGAGATCTATGCGCACGAGGCGCTGGTGCGCGGCCTGTCGGGCGAAGGCGCCGCCGAGGTGCTCGGGCGCGTCGATCCGGTCGACCGCTTCGCCTTCCACGAAGCCTGCCGCGTCAAAGCGATCGAGATCGCCGCGCGCCTGGGCATGAAATCCCGCCTCAGCCTCAACGTCATGCCCAACGACGTCGCGGGGCAGACCGAGTGCTTCCGCACCGCCATGGCCGCGGCCAAGCGCTGCAAGTTTCCGGTGCGTCAGCTGATGTTCGAGATCACCGAGGGCGAGCGCGTGCGCGACCTGCACGGCCTGGCCGCCACCTTCAACAGCTTCAAGCGCCACGGTTTCACCTCGGCCATCGACGACTTCGGCGCGGCCTACGCGGGCTTCGAGCTGCTGGCCGCGTTCCAGCCCGACGTGGTGAAGATCGACCTGAGCCTGATTCGCGGCATCCATGCCGACCCGGTGCGGCTCACCATCGTGCGGGGCTTTGTCGCCACCTGCGACGAGCTGCAGATCCGCGTGATCGCCGAAGGCGTCGAGGCGGCCGAAGAGGTGCGCGCCTTGCGCGAGATCGGCGTGGAACTGTTCCAAGGCTACCTGTTCGCACGCCCGGCCATTGCCACGCTGCCGGCGGTGGCGTGGGACGCCGCCGCCTGAGCTGAGCCTCCTCCCGCGTCAGACGTTGCTCGTCGCGCGCACTTCTTCGAGCGTGGTCCGGCCCGCCAGCACCTTCTCGATGCCGTCCTGACGCAGCGTGCGCATGCCTTCGCGCATGGCGGCGTCCTGCAGTTCCTCGGCGCGCGCGCCGCCCTGCACCAGCCGGCGCAGGCCCTTCGACATCACCATGAGCTCGTGGATGCCCACGCGGCCCTTGAAGCCGGTGTCGTTGCAGTGCTTGCAGCCGGTGCTCGTGTAGGTCTGCAGCTGGCCGTCGCGCCCGTAGCGCTGCAGCCATTCGGCGCGCACAGCGTCGCGTGCGGCGGGCGTGTCTTGTGCGCCGAAGGCGTGCATGTAGTCGGCCAGCAGTTCCTCGACCGCCTCGCGTGTCGCGGGGCGGCTCTGCACGCACTGCGGGCACAGGCAGCGCACCAGCCGCTGCGCCAGCACGGCCAGCAGCGAGTCGGCGAAGTTGAACGGGTCCATGCCCATGTCGAGCAGGCGCGTCACGGTTTCGGGCGCGCTGTTGGTGTGCAGCGTCGACAGCACGAGGTGGCCGGTGAGCGAGGCCTCGATGGCGGTCTTGGCGGTCTCGGCGTCGCGGATCTCGCCGACCATGATCACGTCGGGGTCGGCGCGCACGAAGGCGCGCAGCGCCTTGGCAAAGGTCCAGTCGATGCGTGGGTTGACCTGCACCTGGCGCAGGCCCGGCTGCGTGATTTCAATGGGGTCTTCGGCCGTCCAGATCTTGCGCTCGGGCGTGTTGATGCGCATGAGCGCCGAGTGCAGCGTGGTGGTCTTGCCCGAGCCGGTGGGGCCCACGCACAGCACCATGCCGTAGGGCCGGTCGACCGCCTGCGACAGCTGCGCCAGGTTGCGCTCCGACAAGCCCAGCGCGTCCAGCGCGATGGGCTTGGCCGAGGCCAGGATGCGCATCACCACGTCTTCCAAACCGTTGTTGGTGGGGATGGTCGCCACGCGCAGCTCGATGCGGTGCTGCGGCGAATACTTCGAGAAGTTGATCTTGCCGTCCTGGGGCTTGCGCTTTTCGCTGATGTCCAGGTCGCACATGATCTTCACGCGCGCGATCACCGCGTTGCGATAGCTGGGCGGCAGCTCCAGGTAGGTGTAGAGCCGGCCGTCGCGCCGAAAGCGGATGCGCGTTTTTTCCTGCCCCGGGTCGCTCTCGATGTGGATGTCGGAGGCGCCCTCGCGGTGGGCCTCCAGGATCATGCTGTTGATCATGCGCACCAGCGAGTTGTCCGACTGCTCGACGGGCGCCTCGCCGGCGGCGGGCGCGGCGGCCGATTCTTCCTTCTCGAGCGTCTTCAGCAGCGTGCTGGTGCCCGTCATGTCGAACTCGAGCGGACGCGCCGGGTCGTTCATGTCGATCACCGGGCGTTCGGCCGCCACCTGGCCGAGTTTCTCGTAGGCCTTGTGCAGCACGCCGTCCAGGTCGAGGCACTGGCCCAGCACGGGGAGCACCTTCATCTGCGCGATGAACTCCACCTCGTCGATCACCGCGTGCTGGTTGACCGGGTCGTCGAGCGCGAGCACCAGGCGCCCGCCGTGCAGCATGAGCGGCATGACCTGCAGACGCCGCGCGGCCTCGTGGCTGACCTTGCGCAGCGCGTCGGCCGCGGCCGGAAACACATGCAGGTTCACGAGCGGGTAGCCCATCTTGCGCACCAGCGCGGTCTGCAGCTGGCCGCGGCTTACGACGCCCATGCGCACCAGCGTTTCGCCCAGCGGCACGGTGGGCTCGCGCTGCTGCTGCTGGAGCGCCGCGTCGAGTTGCGTCTGCGTGACCATGCCCAGCGACATCAGCGCCTGGCCGATGCGCGCGATCGGCATGCGGCTTTGCAGGTCGAGCTCCTGCACGAGCTGTTCGGGCATGACGACTTCGGTGGCTGCCATGGATCGATCTCCTGGTGGTTGTAGGGGGCGCGGCGGGTGGGGTGTGTCGACGCTAACGGAAAAACGCGAAACGGTTGCGGCCCTGCGACTTGGCATCGTAGAGCGCCGTGTCTGCGCGCGCGAGCAATTCGCCGGCGCCGACGCTGGCATCGACCGTCTCGAGGAACACGACGCCGATGCTGGTCGTGACGTCCAGCCGCCGGCCGTCCACATGGAACACCGGCGCCTCGATGTGCGCGACGATCTTCTGCGCCACGCCCGCCACCGCGTCCGTCGAGTACACGTTCTCGAGCACGATCACGAACTCGTCGCCGGCCAGGCGCACCACGGTGTCGGTCTCGCGCACGCTGGCGCGCAGGCGGCGCGCGTACTCGGCCAGCACGCCATCGCCGATGGCGTGGCCGAGCGTGTCGTTGATCGATTTGAAATGGTCGATGTCCAGGAACATCAGCGCGATGCCGCCTGCGGTGCGGCGCGCGCGCAGCATGGCCGCGGGCAGCTGTTCGTTGAAGGCCAGCCGGTTCGGCAGGCCGGTCAGCACGTCCATGCGCGCCAGTTCGATGAGCTTGCGCTCGGCCTCCTTCAGCGCCGTCACGTTGAAGGCCATGAGGTAGAAGCCCACCACCTCGCCCGCCAGGTCCTTGTCGGGAATCAGGTTCACTTGGAAGTGCCCCTCGCGGTCGTGGATGGGCGCCTGCACCGGATAGTGCGTTGGCTTGCCGGCGAGCACCGTGGGCAGGTGGGGCAGGTGCTGCGCATACATGGCCTCGCCCAGGGCAGAGCGCATCGTCACGCCGTCCAGCGGCTGGCGTTCGCCCAGGCCGGCCATCTGCCGTGCGCGGCTGTTGCCGTACAGGCAGTTCTCGTCGCGGTCGAAGTAGCCCACCAGCGCCGGGATGTTGTCGGTCACGTCGCGCAGGCGCTTTTCCTGCTGCGTGAGGGCGCGGCGGATGTTCACTTCGTCGGTGATGTCGAAGGTCATCGCGAACACGCCGTGCACCATGCCCTCGGCATCCTGGTCGGGGATGTAGTGGGCCTTGAAGGTGCGCTCGCCGATGCCCAGCGCCGCGTCGCCGGCCTTTTCGATGATCACCGTCTCGCCCGCCAGCGCGCGCTCCATGTAGGGCCGCACCACCGCGAAATCGGCCTCGCCCCGCACGGCCGGCATCCAGCGGCCGACCAGCGCGGTGTCGCGGTGCAGCGCCTGCACCTTGGCGTTGACGAAGGTGTAGTACAGCCCGGCATCGACATGCGAGACCAGCGCGGGGATGTTGTCGGCAATGGTGCGGATCTGCGCCTCGCTGTGCGCCAGCTCGAGCTCGATGTGCTTGCGCTGCGTGATGTCGAAGGTCATCGCGTAGTAGCCGCACACCTGCCCCTGCGGGTCGAGCTCGGGAATGAAGTCGGTCTGGAAGAAGTGCTCTTCCTCGTCGCGGTGCGCGGCGCCGCGCCGCTCGAAGGACACGGCTTCGCCGGCCCGCACGCGCCGCAGGTTGTGCTCGAGCATCGGGTCGTCGTGCAGCCCGCTCATGCTCTGCACGGGCTGGCCCACGAGCTCTTCGGCGCTGTAGCCCAGCTCTTCGCACAGCCGCGCGTTCACGAAGGTGTAGCGGCCCTGCGCGTCGGCGTGCGAGATCATGGCCGGCAGGTTGTCGGTGATGTCGCGCAGGAACTTCTCGCTCGCCTGGCGCTGCTGCATGAGCCGGTCGAAGGTGCGCGAGAGGTCGCCAATCTCGTCGTCCGGGTGGGTGCGCGCCTCGGTCGCCCGATCGGGGGCCGCGTGGGCGTCGAGCATGTGGCGGTGCAACTCGGTGACCGGGCGCAGCAGCCGCCGCACCACGGCCAGCGCCAACGCGCCGGCCAGCAGCGCCAGCACGATGGCGCCGATCCACGCGGTGCGCTCGATGGAGTCGATGCGCGCAAAGGCCTCGTGGCGCGGGTACATCGAGCCGATGATCCAGTCGGCCTGGCGGATGCGCTTGAAGGCATACAGGCCGGGCACGCCCGCGTGGTTGACGCCTTCGAGGGTGCCTTCGAAGCCCGAGAGCGCGCGGTCGAGATCGGGTGCGTCGTCGGCCATCGCCACGTTGGCCTGCTTGAGCACGCGGTCGGCCAGCGGGTGGTCGAGCACGACGCCGTCGGCGGTGGTGATGAACACGTAGCCGGTCTGGCCGAAGCGCACGTCGGCCAGCTCGCCCAGGATGTTGCGGTCCTTCAGGTTGATGGAGCCCGAGATCACGAACTGCACCTGGCCGTCGCGGTCGCGCACGGGCTCGGTGATGGCCACCTGCGCCAGGCCGCTGAGCCGGTTGCGGTAAGGCTCGGAGATCACGCCCGTGCGGGACGTGAGCGTGTCCTTGAAGTACGCGCGGTCCTTGATGTTCAGCTTGTGCAGCTGGTCGGGGCCGTTCATGTTGGCGACCAGGTCGCCGTCGGTGTCAAGCATCGCGACGTTGTCGAAGGCCGCGCGCAGCGAGGGGTGCTGCGTCAGAAAACCCTGCAGCGGCACGTCACTCGTGAAGTCGTGCGAGGCCACGCTCTCGGCCAGCGTCTTCAGCAGCACGCGCCGGCTGGCGAACTTCTGGTCCACCGCGCTCGCGATGGCCGACAGCCGTGCGAACTCCTCGTTGGCGATCGAGGCCTGCATGCGGTCCTTGACCAGGTGCAGCGCCACCGTGGCGATGATGAAAGTGGTGGCCAGCACGATGGCTGCAACGCCGACGCTGAGGCGCGTGTTCAGGCTGATGCGGGGTTTCCCGGTCGCGAAAAATTTCATGGGCGTCGTGCAGGCAGCGCAGCGAAGCGGGGGCCACCGGCCGGCCAAGAGGGCACGGCTCACACCCTTCGCGCGTTGCGCAGCTAGTGTGTCAGAAAGTGCGCGAAATGCGCGCCATTCAGGTGCATCTCGCGGGGTTCCAGGGCGCCGGACTGTCGCGCAGGCGCACGACAGAAGCCAATGGTATTACTCGACGCGCGGCGGCGGCTCCGACCGGGCGGCCGCGGGCGAGCGGGTCGGCGCAATGAGCACCATCGCGCCGTCCTGCCCGCGCCGCACGCGCAGGCGGGTGCCGTCGAGCAGCCGGTCGAGTGCCGCGTCGGCGGCGATCTTTCCCTTGATGCCCCGGGTCGAAAGGTCCTTGACGTCTTCCATCTTGTAGATGAGCTGCACGCCCGACTGCGCGATGTAGGCGTCGAGCGCGGGCCGCAGCTCGCCGCTCTTCACGTCGAACTCGCGCGCGTGGGCGAAGGCCAGCCCCGTCGCCAGCAGGCCGGCGGCGGCAACGAGGGCAAGGCGAGGGCGGTTGATGAAGAGGGCAAGGAGGGTGGGGGTCTGCCTCCGGATTCGAATCATGTCGGTCTGTTTTCCGCGTATTGGTTTTTCTTCTGCCCCCGGTGAGACGAGTTCGCGGGCACTTTCCGGTAACGGGGCAAGGGGGAAAAGCCCTTGGACCCGGCCTTCTAGAATTTGGGGAACCACCGCCGGGCACGGAAATTGGAAGAAATTTCGCCGGCGGGCCTGTGCGCGTTACCGGAAATCTTCGGGCCGTTCGTCTCACTGTCTGTCGCCAATCCCGGCGGCCTGCCGTTCTCCTTTCGGCCCTTCAATTTCCAGGAGCGCTTCGTGGTTCTCAGTGACTTGGATGCCTGGTTCGTCAGCGAGGTGCTGCCGATGGAAGCCGCGCTCACGCGTTTCCTTCGCCGCAACTGGCGCGACGACGCCGAAGTGCCCGACCTGCGGCAGGACGTCTACGTGCGCATTTATGAGTCCGCCTCCAAATCCATGCCCGACCAGGTCAAACCTTTCGTTTTTGCCACCGCGCGCAACCTGCTGATCGACCGCGCCCGGCGCGCGCAGATCGTTTCCATCGAGATCATTGCCGACCTCGACGCGCTCGATTTCTCCGCCGACGAGCTCACGCCCGAGCGCCACGCCGCCGGCCGCGGCGAGCTGCGGCTGTTGCAGACCGCGCTCGACGCGCTGCCGTCCAAGTGCCGCCGCGTGATCGAGATGCGCAAGATCGACGGGCTCTCGCAGCGCGAGGTCGCCACCCAACTGGGCATCACCGAGGACACGGTCGAGCGGCAGGTGTCGCGCGGCGTGCGCGCCCTGGCCGACGCGCTACTGTCGGGCGGCGTGCAGCTGGACACCAAGGCCTTCGGGCGAGCGCAGAACGAGCGGAGGCTTTCCACATGAGCGACGCCCAGCGCATTGAATCTTTGGCCGCCGACTGGCTGGCCCGCCGCGACAGCGGCGCATGGACCGACACCGACCAGCAGCAGCTGGACGCCTGGATCGCCGCGTCGATCGCCCACCGCGTGGCCTGGCTGCGGCTGTCCAGCGCCTGGGAGCGTGGCGACCGGCTGGGCGCACTGCGCACGCCGGAGATTCCCATCCCCGCGCCGGCGCCCGCACCCGCGCCGGCGCCCGCACCCGCACCGCAGGCCGCACGTCCGCCTCAACGCCTGTCGCGCTTCTCGCTGCAACGCATCGCCGCCGGCGTGCTGGTGGCCGCCGCCGGCACCGCCTGGCTCGGCTGGCAGTACACGCAAGAAGAACGCGGCCAGCACTACGCCACGGCCGTGGGCGCGCGCCAATCGGTCGCGCTGTCCGACGGCTCCAGGCTCACGCTGAACACCGCCACGCAGCTGCGCACGGCCGTGAACGACAGCGGGCGCAAGGTGTGGCTCGACGCGGGCGAGGCCTACTTCGACATTGCGCACGACAAGGACCATCCCTTTGTCGTCATGGCCGGCGACCGGCGCATCACCGTGCTGGGTACACGCTTTCTCGTGCGGCGCCAGGGCGACCAGGTGAACGTGACGGTGGAAGAAGGGCGCGTGCAGATCGCCGCGGCCAGGCCCGATGCAAAAAGCGCCGAGCCTACCGTGCTCACGCGCAACCAGGCGGCCGTCACGCATGCCGACAACGTGCTCGTGATGTCGAAGGCGCCCAAGCAGGTCGACGACGAACTGCGCTGGCGCGAAGGCAAGCTCGTGTTCGACCAGACCACGCTGGGCGACGCGGCGGCGCAGTTCAACCGCTACAACCTGCGCAAGCTCGTGATCGCCGACCCGGTCGTCGCACAGGTGCGCATCGGCGGCAGCTTCGATGCGAACAACATGAGCGGCTTCGTGGCCCTTCTCAAGCAGGGCTTCGGCCTCGCTGCGCAAGAGAACGGCAACGAAATCAGAATTTCGAATTAGAAAATTACCGGAATGTGACGGGGCATTCGTCTCAGTGGGTACCCAAACAAATAACCACGCTGGAGAGACACCCATGAATCGCATCGCGCCCCGCACCGGTCTGCCGTCCAAGAAGAAGCGAACGTACGGGGCCCTGCGCCCATGGGTCATCGGCGGCGCATGGGCGCTGGCGAGCGGCATGGCTGCACACGCGCAGACGCAGGCTCCGACGCAAGGTTTCGATGTGAGCGGCGGCGATCTCAAGACCGCACTCGACGCCTACATCGCGCAGGGCGGCGTGCAGCTGCTCTACAAGGTCGACGACGTGAAGGGCGTGGCCACACGCGGTGTGAAGGGTGCGCTCTCGCCGCAGGACGCGCTGGCGCAGCTGCTCGAAGGCACGCCGCTGCGCACGCGCCGCAGTGACGACGGCGCCATCGTGATCTACACGGCCGCCGCGGCAACGAAGCCGGTGGCCGACGAGGCACCGCAGTCGCTCGACAGCGTCACCATCACCGCCACGCGCCGCCGCGAGCCGGTGCGCGAAATTCCGATGCAGGTCAACGTGATGAAGGCGCAGGCGCTGGAGCGCGCGGGCGCCAAGAACCTGGCCGACTACGTGGCCGAGCAACCGGGCGTGAACCTCACCAGCAGCGGCAGCGTGGGCGGCACGCTCACCATGCGCGGGCTGACCACCGGCCCGGTGCAGGGCATCGCGACCGTGGGCGTGTACGTGGACGACGTGGCCACCGGCCTGAGTTCGGCCGGCGCCAACGGCGGCAACACGCCGCTGGACATGGGCATGCTCGACCTGAGCCACATCGAAGTGCTGCGCGGCCCGCAGGGCACGCTGTACGGCGCCGGCGCCATGAGCGGCGTGCTCAAGTACGTGACCAACCAGCCCGACACCATGGAGTTCGCCGGCTCGGTGAAATTCGGCACCTCGTGGACGCAGGGCGGCGGCCCGGGCTTCATGACCGGCGCCGTGCTCAACGTGCCGATCAAGGAAGACGTGGCGGCCATCCGCTTCGCCGCCTTCACCGACCAGGTCGGCGGCACCTACGACGCCACGGGCCCGGCGCGCGGGCGCAATGTCGACCGTGGCCATACCGACGGCGGCCGCGTCTCGCTGCTGCTCACGCCCACGCGCGAACTCACGGTGCGCCTCACGGGCACGGTGCAGGACGTGCATCGCAAGGGCCTGGGTTTCGAAGAGATGGACAAGCGCACGCTGCGCCCCTGGAACCGGGAGCGCTCGCGCCAGTTGTCGGCCAACGAGTCGTACAGCAACCTCACGCAGCTGTTCGGGCTGGACGTGGAGTACGACTTCGGCTGGGCCCGCCTGAACTCGATCACCTCCGCGCAGGACGTGAAGATCAACAACACCGTCGACGTCACCGGCCGCTACGGGCCGATGCTGAGCGCGCTGCGCATTCCCGTGGCCTCGGTGCCGATCAACAGCACCGTGGAACAGCACCGCGTCAGCCAGGAGTTCCGCCTGACCTCGCGCTCGGGCACGACCATCGAGTGGCTGGCGGGCCTGTACCTGAACCGCGAGCGCGGCAGCAACAACGGCGTCATGGACGCTAACCTGATCGGGGGACGCAGCCTCGGCCTGTTGACGTCGACGCAGTCGTCGCGCTACCGCGAAGAAGCGGCCTATGGCGACATCACCTGGAACGTGACGCCCAGGTTCTCGCTCACCGGCGGCCTGCGCCTGGCGCGCAACAAGCAGGAATACGCCAGCCGCCAGACCGGCCAGCTCGTCGGTTCGGTCGCCGCCAATGCCGCCGGCAACTCGTCGGAAAGTCCGACCACCTACCTCGCCGCCGCCAAGTACACACTGTCGGACACGAGCACCATGTACTTCCGCGCGGCCAGCGGCTACCGCCCCGGCGGTCCCAACGTGCTGAAGCCCGACACCGACCGCCGCGTCGTGCAGCCGGCATACGACTCCGACTCGCTGTGGAGCTACGAGCTGGGCTACAAGGCCGACCTGCTGGACCGCACGCTGTCGCTGGAAGCGGCGCTGTATGACATCGAGTGGAGCGGCGTGCAGCAGCCCACGCGCAGCGGCGCCTTTGTGTTCGTCACCAACGCGGGGGCGGCCCGCATCAAGGGCAGCGAGCTCACGCTCAACTGGAAGCCCAACAAGGAGTGGCGCTTCACCGCCAATGCCGCGGCCGTCGATGCGCGCCTGACCGAGGATGCCAAGGGCCTGGACGCCAAGGCCGGCACGCGGCTGCCGCACACGCCGCGCTTTGCGGCCACGCTGGGTTTGACGCGCAACTTCAGCCTGGCCGACCACCCGGCCTATGTCGGCATCAGCGCGCGCTACACCGGCAAGCGCGATGCGGGCTACCGCGGCAGCGCGGCCCTGCCGAGCATCACCATGCCGGCCTACACGCTGGTCGACCTGCAGGCGGGCATCGACTTCAAGCGCTTCAGCGTCTCGGCTTACGTGCGCAACCTGACGAACAAGCGCGGCATCGTGTCGATCGAAACCGGCCTCAACGTGAACCCGAACCTGGTGACTGCGGCGCTCGTGCCGGCGCGCACCATCGGCGTGAACGTCAACGTTCCGTTCTGACATGTCGGGCCTCCCACCGTTCGCGGCACCGATGCCGCTGGATGCGGCCGCCCCTGCGGCCCTGGAAACGACCCGCAAGGCGCCCACCAGCGCCTGGTATGCGCTGGTGGTGCTCATCATCGCGACGGTGCTGGGCTCGATCGACAAGGTCATCCTCACGCTGCTGACGGAGCCGATCCGCCAGACGCTGTCGCTCTCCGACACGCAGCTCGGGCTGCTGCAGGGCGCGGGCATCGTGCTGTTCACCGGCATCGCCACCTTGCCGCTGGGCTGGCTCAGCGACCGCTACGACCGGCGCGTGGTGCTCGCGGCCTGCGTGGTGCTGTGGAGTGCCGCCACCGCCATGCGCGGCACGGCCATGGACTACGGCGTGCTGTTCGTCGCCTCCGTCGGCCTGGGCGTGGGCGAGGCGGGCCTCACGCCCATCACCAACAGCATGATCCCCGACCTGTTCCCGCGGGCGCAGCGGGTGCTGGCGAATGCGGTGTTCGCGCTGTCGGCCATCTTCGGCAGTGCGCTCGGCGCGCTGCTGGGCGGCACCATCGTGCACCTCACCGACGACCTGCGGCCCTGGCTGCCCGTCGCGATGCAGCAGCTCGAAGCCTGGCGCCTGACCTTCTTCGTGCTGGCCTCCGCCGGCATTCCGGTGACGCTGCTGGTGCTGTCGATCCGGCGCACGCCGCGCGGCGGTGTCCAGGAAGCCAAGCCCGGTGCGCCGGCCACTGCGAGCGCCGATGCGCCCGGTGCCACGACCCTTCGCGAGCACCTGCGCCGGCACTGGCGCACTTTCGCGGGCCTGGTGGTCGGCGTGGGCCTGACCAGCGTGGGCCTGAGCTCGCTGGGCACCTGGCTGCCGATCGTCACGGCGCGCACCTACGGCGTCACGCCCGTGCAGATGGGGCAGGGCATGGGCCTGGCCTTCCTGTGCGGCACGGTGGCCGGCGGCCTGCTGGGCGTGCTGTCGATGCGCTACGTGCAGCCGCGCATGGGGCCGGCCGCGGCGCTGCGCCTGATCATGCTGGGCAATCTCTCGGCGGCGCTGATGTCGACGCTGCTGCTGTTCACGAGTTCGGCCAACCACAACTTCGCGCTGCTGGGGCTGCTGGTGGTGCCGCTCATCGGCAGTGCCGTGCTGCTGCCCAACGTGCTGCAGGACGCGGCGCCGCCGCACCTGCGCTCGCGCACCATCGCGCTGCTCACGATGGCCAGCCTGCCCTTCGGCGTGGTGGGTCCGTTGATGGTCGGCATGTTGTCGGACGCCCTCAAGTCGATGCCCAACGGGTTGGCGGTGTCCATCGTCGCGACCACGCTGGTCGGCGGCAGCCTGGGTGCCATGGTGCTGCGCGCCACCGAAGGCCCCTTCGTTCGCCTGATGCGCGAAGCGAAGCCGAACTGAGCCGAGCCTGCTGCTTCGAGATTCCGCTCTTCCCTTTCATCGTTCGTTGTTCCTCCATGTCACAACCACACCTTTCCGCCTCTCTTCCTGACACCGCGTCCGCACTGGCCGCCATCGATGCGCTGGTGGCGCCCCTGAACCGCAGCGACGCGCCCGGCCTGGTGCTGGCCATCGCACAGCATGGCCGCCTGCTGTACCGCCGCGCCGTCGGCATGGCCAGCCTGGAGATGGGCGTGGCGCTCACGCCGACCACGCGCATGCGCATCGCCTCCACCAGCAAGCACTTCACGGCCATGGCCGTGCTGCTGCTGGCCGAAGACGGCCTGCTCGACGTGGAAGACCCGGTGCAGAAGTACCTGCCCGAGCTGCCGCAGCTGAGCGCCAACGGCCCCACGCTGCGCCACCTGCTCACGCACACCAGCGGCTGGCGCGGCCACGACGAGCTGTGGGCCATTGCGCACGGCCTCACGTTCACCTTGCCCGGCCCGGGCCTGCCCGCCATGGCGCGCCAGAGCGAGCTCAACTTCGAGCCCGGCACACACATGGTCTACAGCAACGGCGGCTACTTCCTGCTGGCCAAGATCGTCGAGCGCGTGAGCGGCCTGAGCTTCAACGACTTCCTGAAGGCGCGCCTGTTCGGCCCGCTGGGCATGCCTGACACCTCGTCGGTGCAGACCGACCTCGACGTGGTTCCCGGCCTGGCCGGCCTGTACATGCCCGCGCCCGGCGGCGGCTGGCGCCGCGGCCTGTACCCGTGCGAACTCGACGGCGGCGGCTCGCTGGTGTCGACGGCGGACGACATGCTGCGCTGGCTTGCGCACATGCACGGCAGCGAAAAGATCGTGGGCAGCGCGAAGAGCTGGGCACTGCTGTCGGCGCCCACCACGCTGTCGTCGGGCTCCCAGGTGAACTACGGCTTCGGGCTGGCGCGCCACCCGTACCGCGGCGTTGAAATCGTCCACCACGCGGGCGCCGTGCTCGGCGCGCAGTCGCAGATGATCAGCGTGCCCAGCCACGGGCTGGACATCATCGCCATGGTGAACGGCGCGCCCGTGTCGCCGGGGTCGCTGACCCTCAAGGTGATCGAGCTGCTGCTGGGCGACGCGCTCGCGCCGCCCGAGGTGCGCCCGCTGGCCAGCGCCTTCCCCGCGCTGCCCGGCCAGCGCTACCACGCACCCTCCACGGGCGGCTTGCTGAGCTTCTCGGACGTGGGTGGCAAGCTGGCGATGTCGTGGCAGGCCGGCGAGGCCAAGCCCTTGAACCAGGGCGACGGCAAGCTGTGGCTGGGCCTGCAGGACCTGCCGACGAACGACCTCGTGCTCGACACCGCCGACCTCGACCCGCAACGCGCACCCGATGCCTTCGTGCTGCACGAAGGCGGCCAGCCGCGCCGCTTCGAGCGCCTGCCCGAGACCGCGCCCGATGCCGTGTCGCTCGCCGAGCAGCTGTGCGGCGACTACACCAGCCCCGACCTCGACGCCACCGCGCAGATGGCGCTGGTGGACGGCAAGCTGCGGCTCACCGTGCAGGGCCGCCACGGCCAGCACGCGTGCGTGCTGACGCCGCTGTCGGCCGACGTGATGACGCTCGTCTCGGTCGACCCGGTGCTGTCCCAGATGGGCAAATCGGTTCTCAACGTGGAACGCAAGGGCGGCCGGGTCGTGGGACTGCTGTTCGCCACGACGCGCTCGCGAAACATCCACCTTGCCCGCCAGGAGCCCCGCGCATGAAGTTCTTCACCACCCTGTTCGCCACCGAGACCAACACCTTTGTCTCGGCCCCCACCGGCCTGGGAAGCTACGAGGAATACGGCATCTTCCGCGGCGATGCCAGCACGCGCGACGCGGCCGGCTACGGCCTGTATGCGGTGGAAGTGCGCCGGCAGCTCGCCGCCGAAGGCCATGAAACCGTCGAGAGCCTGCTGGCCTTTGCGCAGCCGCTGGGTCGCACCGTGCGCAGCGTGTACGAGCGCCTGCGCGACGAAATTCTGGACGACCTGCGCAAGGCCGGCCCGGTCGACGGCGTGATCCTCGTGCTGCACGGCGCGATGGTGGCCGACGGCTACGACGACTGCGAAGGCGATGTGATCTCGCGCGTGCGCGACATCGTCGGGCCGAACGTGCCGATCGGCGTCTCGCTCGACCTGCACTGCCACTTCACGCAGAAGATGCTGAACGCGGCCGACGCGATCATTTGCTACAAGGAATATCCGCACACCGACGCGTTCGATCGCCTGACCGAGCTGATCCGCATCGTGGTCGACACCGCGCAGGGCCGCGTGCGGCCCGTGACGGCCGTGCACGACTGCCGCATGGTCGGCAAGTGGCACACCACGCGCGAACCGATGGCCGGTTTCGTGCGCCGCATGCAGGACGCCGAAAAGCAGCCGGGCGTGCTCTCGGTGTCGCTGGGCCATGGCTTCCCGTGGGCCGACGTGCCCGAGTCGGGCGCCAAGATGTGGGTGGTGACCGACAACGACCCCGCGCTGGCCGCGAAGCTCGCCGAAGAACTGGGCCACGCCTTCTGGGACCTGCGCCACGAAACCGGCGTGCCCTCGCTCTCGATCGAGGAAACGCTCGCCCGCGCCATGGCCACGCCCGACGGCCCGGTCGTCATTGCCGACACCGCCGACAACCCCGGCGGCGGCGCCACCAGCGACAGCACCTTCATGCTGCGCGCCGTGGTCGAGCGCGGCATCGGCGACGTGGCCTTCGGCGGCGTGTGGGACCTGGGCGCGGTGCAGCTGTGCCGCGACGCGGGCGAGGGCGCGAGCTTCGAGCTGCGCCTGGGCGGCAAGTGCGGCCCGGCTTCGGGCGACCCGATCGACCTGCACGTGACCGTCAAGCGCGTGGTGGAGGCGCATTCGCAGGGCGGCCTCTCGGGCGTGCGCACGCCCATGGGTCCGTGCGTGTGGGTGCAGGCCGCCGACGGCGTGGACATCGTCCTCATCAGCAAGCGCAACCAGGTCATCGGCGCCGACCTCTTCACGGGCCTGGGCATCGACCTCACGGCCAAGAAGCTGGTCATCGTGAAGTCGGCGCAGCACTTCCATGCGGAGTTCGGCCCCATCGCCAAGTCGGTGCTGTATGTGTCGACGCCGGCCTCGCTGAGCACCGACTTCGCCAACCTGCCGTACCGCGTGCGCGACCTTGACTACTGGCCGCGTGTGGAGCAGCCCGGACGCCCGTATCACATGGCCGCGCCCGGCGAGCTCTACACCATCGACGGCCGTGCGATGCACCTGCAGCGCAGCGGTCCCGTGCCCGCCAGCGCCGCGCAGCCCACGCTCGTGATCGAAGCCGGCGGCGGCTGTGCCTCGCCGACCTATGCGCGGCTGCAGCAGGCGCTCGCGGCGAAGCACCCGGTCATCAGCTACGACCGCGCCGGCATGGGCTGGAGCGAAGCCGACGACGCACCCTTCGACGGCGAGCGCAACGCGCACCGCCTGCATGCGCTGCTCGAAGCGGCCGGCGTGACGGGCCCGATCGTGCTCGTCGGCCACTCGCTCGGCGGCCTGCTGAACCGGGTCTACGCGGGCCTGTATCCGCAGCAGGTGGCCGGCGTCGTGATGCTCGATGCGAGCCACCCCGAGCAGTTCACGATGTACGAGCACCCGCCCGAAACGCAGTTCGCGGCCGAGCGCGAGAAGCGCGCGAACTTCCAGGCCGGCGGCCCGCCGCCGCCGGAGCAGGCGCCCATCGAGGCCCTGTTCGCCGACATGCCGCAGGTGCTGCGCCAGATGAAAGCGACCTACACGCCCGAAGCGCTCGACGCCATGCTGGCCGAGGTGCGCGGCCTGCCGCACGTCGCGCGCCAGGCCGCCGCGTCACCCGACTTCGGTGCGCGTCCGCTCGCCGTGCTGTGGGCCAAGCAGCAGCCGCTGCCGGCCGGCGCCGACCCGGCGATCGCCGCAGTGCAGGCGCGCTGGCCCGCGTTCCAGGAGGCGCATGCGGCGCTGTCGACGCAACGCCGCCTGGCCTGCATCGAAGGCGCCGCGCACATGACGCTGGTGCTGCTGCCGCCGCTGGTGCAGCGCGTGGCCGAAGAAATCGACACCGTGATGGCGCAGGTCGCGTCCGGAACCGGCCGATGACGCCCCTGGCCGAACTCACCACGCCCGCGCTGCTGCTCGACGTCGGCGTGCTCGAACGCAACTGCGAGGCGATGGCGCAGCGCGCGGCGCGCCACGGCGTGGCGCTGCGCCCGCACCTGAAAACCGCCAAGTCGGTCGAAGTGGCGCGGCGCGCCACGCGCGGGCAGGCCGGCGGGCTCACGGTGTCGACCGTGGCCGAGGTCGCCTACTTCGCGCGCCACGGTTTCACCGACCTGACCTACGCCGTCGGCATCGACGCCAACAAGATCGAAGCGCTGCACGACATCCAGCGCACGCACGGCGCGCGCGTGACGCTGCTGGCCGATTCGATCGAGGCCGTGCAGGCGGCCGGGGCGCGCGCACGAACGCTGGGCGCCAGCTTTCGCGTGCTGCTCGAGATCGACACGGGCGGCGGCCGCGGCGGCGTCGGCCCGCACGACGACGAGCTGCTCTCGCTCGCGCGCGAAGTGCAGCGCAGCGAATCGCTGCTGCTCGCCGGCGTGCTCACGCATGCGGGCCACAGCTACCACGTGCAGGGCGGCACGGCGATCCGTGCCATCGCCGAGGCCGAACGCGCCGGCGCCGTGCATGCGGCCGAGCGGCTGCGCGCGGTCGGCATTCCGGTCGAGGTGGTGAGCGTGGGCTCCACGCCCACGGCCGTGTGCGCGCAGACGCTCGAAGGCGTCACCGAGATGCGCCCCGGCGTCTACACCTTCTGCGACCTCGACCAGGTGGCGCGCGGCATCTGCGGCGTGGAAGACATCGCGCTGTCGGTGCTGGCCACCGTGATCGGCCACAACCCGCGCTCGCGCCGCGTGCTGATCGACGCGGGCGCGCTCGCGCTGTCGAAAGACCAGTCGGCGGCCGAGTTCCGCAGCGGCCTGGGCTTCGGGCTGGTGTGCCAGGCCGAGGGCACCGTGCCGCTGCCCGGCCTGTGCGTGGCCGAGCTGCACCAGGAGCATGGCCTCATCGCCTGCGAGGGTGATGAAGAAGCAGAGGCGATGTTCCGCGCGCTGCCCGTCGGCGCCCGCGTGCGCGTGCTGCCGCACCACGCCTGCATGACGGCCGCGCCCTACGACCGCTACCACGTGGTGGAAGGCGCCGGCAGCGGCGTGCAGGCGGTCTGGGACAAGGCGCGCGGCTGGTACGCCGGCGCCTGAAGCGAATCCATTTTTTTCGGAGAAGACAACGATGACGAAGACATTCCTTGCACGGCTGGCGGCGGTGGCCGCGCCTTTCGTTCTGGCCTTCGGCCTGGGCAGCGCGCCGCAACTGGCAGGCGCCCAGACGCCGGCGACACCGCAGGCTACCGCGAGTGCTGCCGCCGCGCCGGCGCCCGTGGCGGTGCCCGAGAAGCCCGCCGCACCCGCTGCCGCACATGCCGCCACGGCCAAGGTCGACAACCCCTACGGCGTCGGCGCGCTCTGGTCGCAGAGCGATGCCGTCGCCAAGGCCGTGCTCGCCATCCTGGCGATCATGTCGATGGGCAGCTGGTACGTGATCGTCACCAAGCTGCTCGAGCAGATGCGCATGGGCCGCCAGGCGCGCGCGGTCGACAACGAGTTCTGGAACGCGGGCACCGTGCAGGCCGGCACCTCGCGGCTGGCCGAGGGCAGCCCGTTCCGTTTCATTGCCGACGCCGGCATGCAGGCCACGCAGAAGCACGACGGCCTGCGCGGCAAGGTCGACTTTGCCGACTTCGTCGACCTGTGCATCCACCGCGCCACCGAGCGCGTGCAGCGGCGCCTGAGCAACGGCATGTCGCTGCTGGCCACCGTGGGTTCGACGGCGCCGTTCGTCGGCCTGTTCGGCACGGTCTGGGGCATCTACCACGCGCTCACCGCCATCGGCGTGGCCGGGCAGGCATCGATCGACAAGGTGGCCGGCCCGGTGGGCGAGGCGCTCATCATGACCGCCATCGGCCTGGCCGTGGCCGTGCCCGCGGTGCTGGGCTACAACTGGCTCCTGCGCCGCAACATCACCGTGATGGACGACGTGCGCGAGTTCAGCGGCGAGCTGCACTCCGTGATCCTGGCCGGCAGCGCCGCGGCCTGACGCCCGCACGCACACGCAAGCGGACTGCGCCATGGCGATGAACATCCCGGCTTCCGGGGGAGACGAGGAACAGGCCATCGCGGCCATCAACACCACGCCGCTGGTCGACGTGATGCTGGTGCTGCTGATCATCTTCCTCATCACCATTCCGGTGGTCAATTACTCGGTGCCCGTCGCGGTGCCGAAAGAACGCAACGAGGTGCGCGAGAGCAAGCCCGAGACCGTCGTGATCTCGGTGGATGCCAGCGGCCGCACCTACTGGTACGACACGCCGGTGCAGGGCACGCCCGCGCTGGTCGCGCGGCTCACCAAGGTGGCGGCCCTGAACCCGCAGCCCGAGGTGCACATCCGCGGCGACTGGCATTCCGACTACGAACCGGTGGGCCGGATCATCTACGCCTGCCAGGCGGCCGGGATCGCCAAGGTGGGCTTCATCACCGAGCCGCCGGCGCGCAACTGACGAGCAGACAGCGAGACAAGCCATGCCAAGAAAAGAAAAGCAGGGGCGGCGCAGCAGCGCGCCCTCCGACGAGCCCCTGATGGACATCAACACCACGCCGCTCATCGACGTGATGCTGGTGCTGCTGATCATGCTGATCATCACCATCCCGATCCAGCTGCATTCGGTGAACCTGAACATGCCCACAGGCAACCCGCCGCCCAGCGACCTCAAGCCCGAGGTGCTGCGCATCGACATCGATGCGCTCAGCGTCGTGCAGTGGAACGGCGAGCCGCTGACCGACCGCACGGAGATGGAACGGCGCTTCGAGCAGGTCGCCGCGCAGGCCGTGCAGCCCGAGGTGCATCTGCGGCCCGACCGGCGCGCCAAGTACGAAGTGGTGGCCGGCGTGATGGCCTCGGCGCAGCGCACGGGCGTGAGCAAGCTGGGCATCGTGGGCGCGGAGCAGTTCATCCCATGAAGCGCTCCCGCAAGGATTTCAACCCCAAGTCCCGCTTCGGGCCCGTCGGCATCGCCGTGATGGTGCTGTTCCACGTCGGCGTGGGCTATGCGCTCGTGTCGGGGCTCGCACGCCAGACGGTCGAGCTGATCAAGAAGCCGATGGACGCGACCATCATCAGCGAGATCAAGCCGCCACCGCCGCCCCCTCCACCGCCGCCCCCGCCGCCGAAGAAGATCGTGCGGCAGGAAACGCCCAAGCCGCCGCCACCGCCGCGCCCGGCCTACGTGCCGCCGCCGGCCGTGACGCCGCCCGCCACCTCGGCGCCCGCGATCACCGCCGTGCAGAACACCGAGCCCACGCCGCCGCCGCCGGCCGCACCGCCGGCGCCTCCCGCGCCGCCGGCCCCGCCGAAGGCGACCACCACCGACATCGCGGTGGCCTGCCCGCGGCAGGTCAAGCCCGAGATGCCGCGCAAGGCGATGGACGAAGGCATCGGCGGCGTGGTCAAGGCCGAGGTTCGCATCAAGGGCGGCCATGTGCAGGAGGTGCGCTTCCTGTCGGGGCCGCGCGTGTACCACTCGGCCGTGCGTGCCGCGGTGATGCGCTACGAGTGCCAGACCACGGGCGATGCCGAGGTGCTGGCGACGCAGGAGTTCGTCTTCCGCATCGAATAGCGCGCAGGAGTCGAGCCGGTCTCACTTCTTCAGGGAGGCCGGCCCATGGCGAGCGCGCGCAGCACGGCGGCCGTGCGCGTCTCGACGCCCAGCTTCACGTAGACATGCTCCAGGTGCTTGTGCACGGTCCGGGGGCTGATCGTGAGCAGGGCGGCGATTTCGGCGTCGGTCTTGCCTTGCGAGAGCCAGTGCATGACATCGCCCTCGCGCGGCGTGAGGCCGGCGGGCAGGGCATCGGGCAACGGCGCCGGGTCGCGGCAGGCCAGTTGGTACAGGAAGGCCACCGCCATCGCATGCTCCAGCCCCACGCGCCGGCAGTAGTCGGCCTGCAGGGCGGCGCGGCGGAATTCGCGCCGGCCCGGCGCCTTGGCGATGCGGCGGGTGGTGCGCAGGCGATGCGCGTCAGCGCCGCGATGCCGCACGGGTGAATCCCCGGACTCCAGCTTGTCCAGCAGGCGAAGTGCGCTCGCCCAATCGTTGCGCGACAGGTGCGTCATGGCATGCCTTTCACGGTGCATACGCATTGCTGCGTATGGCGCCCGCACGCATCGAGAGACAGGATGCTCGCAGGCCCTTTGCCGCGAATTCAGTATAGGCACGCAAGGGCCGCGCAAGTCGCCTGCCGACGAAGGGGATACACATGGCCATCGACGAAACACGGCTTAACGCCTTCATGGGTAACTTCGTCCACGACCTCGGGGCCGTGATGCACGCGGCCACCATCGTCGTCGGCGACCAGCTGGGCCTGTACAAGGCGCTGGCCGAAGGCCCCTGTACCGTGGAGGCGCTGGCCCGCCGCACCGAGACCGACCCGCGCTACCTGCGCGAATGGCTCTCGGCCCAGGCCGCCAGCGGCTACGTCGAATACGACCCGAAAGGCGAGCTGTTCTCGATGACCGAGGAACAGGCCTTTGCGCTGGCCGAAGAGGGCAGCCCGGCCTTCGTGCCCGGCGCCTTCCAGATCGCCGTGGCGCAGTTCAAGGTCATTCCCAAGATGCTCCAGGCCATGCGCACGGGCCTGGGCATCGGCTGGCACGAGCACGACGCGGCCCTGTTCCATGGCACCGAGCGCTTCTTCCGGCCCGGCTACGCGGCCAACCTGGTGAGCCAGTGGATTCCGGCGCTCGAAGGCATCGAGCCGCTGCTGAAAAGCGGCGCGCGCGTGGCCGATGTGGGCTGCGGGCACGGGGCCTCGACGCTGCTGATGGCGCAGGCCTATCCCGAATCCAGCTTCGTGGGCTTCGATTACCACGCGCCGTCGATCGAGCGCGCGCGCGAAACCGCGCGCAAGGCCGGCGTCGACGATGAAAAGCGCCTGCGCTTCGAGGTCGCGAGCGCCAAGGATTTCCCCGGTGAAGACTACGACCTGGTTGCCGTCTTCGACTGCCTGCACGACATGGGCGACCCGGTCGGCGCGGCGGCGCACGTGCGGCAAGCCCTCAAGCCGCAGGGCACGTGGATGATCGTCGAGCCCTTTGCCAACGACCGGCTGGAGGACAACATCAATCCGGTGGGGCGCGTGTTCTATTCGGCCTCGAGCTTCATCTGCACACCGGCCTCGCGTTCGCAGGAAGTGGGCCTGTGCCTGGGTGCGCAGGCCGGCGAAGTGCGCCTGCGCGACGTCGTCTCGCAGGGCGGCTTCTCGCACTTCCGCCGCGCCAGCGAAACGCCCTTCAACCTGATCTTCGAAGCACGTCCATAAGGACACATGAAGGAGCCGCCATGTCACGCCAATACATCGACTGCCGCGAGTATCCGAGCACGATGAACTGCAGTGTCGCGCTCTGCGCCGATTCCGAAGGCGAACTGCTCGATGCCGCCGTCCAGCACGCCGTGGCCGTTCACGGCCACACCGACACGCCCGAACTGCGCCAGCAGCTGGCGAGCATGTTCAAGGCCGGCACGCCGCCGGTGGAGCTCGCGAAGACGCCCGCCTGACGGACTGACTGAAGGTCCTGCGCGGCCCCGGCCGCCGTCACGAACCTTGATGCAGATCAAACGCTTGCATCGGCAAGGCCCTTAGCCTGCCCCGATGCAAGCTTCCGCCGCGCTCGCGCCGTTTCCGTCCCCGCCATCGTCCGCCAGCGGCGACGCCCGCGCGGACGCGTGGCAGCTGCTCGACGACCCCGCCGAGTGGGCCATGTTCGGTCGCCTCGTCGATGCCGACACGGGCCGCTGGGAATCGCATGTCGCGGTCGAGGGCATGCACTGCGCGGGCTGCGCCTTCACCGTCGAGGCCGCGCTGGCGCAGGTGCCCGGCGTGGTCGAGGTGCAGGTGAATGCTGCGAGCCGGCGCGCGCGTGTCGTGTGGTCGGCCGCGGCCACGCGGCCTTCGCGCTGGTTCGAGGCCAGCGCGCGCGTGGGCTACCCCTTGCTGCCGGCCGGCAGCCGCACTGCGCGCGAGACGCGCACGCGCGAACTGCGCATGGCGCTGTGGCGCTGGCTGGTCGCGGGCTTCTGCATGATGCAGGTGATGATGTACGCCTACCCGGCCTACGTCGCGCGCCCCGGCGACATGACGGCCGATGCGGCCCAGCTGCTGCGCTGGGCCTCGTGGGTGCTCAGCCTGCCCGTGGTGCTGTTCTCGTGCGGGCCGTTCTTTCGCAGCGCCTGGCGCGACCTGCGCATCGGGCGCATCGGCATGGACCTGCCCGTGACCTTCGGCGTGGTCATCACCTTCGTGGTCAGCACCGCCGCCACCTTCGACCCCACGGGGCCGCTGGGGCACGAGGTCTACTTCGACTCGCTGACGATGTTCGTCTTCTTCCTGCTCACGGGCCGCTGGCTCGAGGCGCGGCTGCGCGACCGCACGGCCGGCGCGCTCGAGGCGCTGATGCACCGGCTGCCCGACGGCGTTGAACGCCTCGGGCCCGACGGTGCGTGGACCCGCGTGGCGGTGCGCCGGCTTGCGACGGGCGACGTGGTGCGCGTGCGACCCGGCGAGGCCTTTCCGGCCGACGGCACGGTGATCGACGGCGACACCACCGCCGACGAGGCGCTGCTCACCGGCGAGTCGCGCCCCGTGCCGCGCCCCTGCGGCGACCGCGTGCTCGCGGGCAGCCACAACCTCTCGGCCGTGGTGCAGGTGCGCATCGCGTCGGTGGGCGAGGGCACGCGCTTCGCGCAGATCGTGCGGCTCATGGAAAACGCCGCACTCGACAAGCCGCGCCTGGCCCGGCTCGCCGACCGCATCGCGCGCCCCTTTCTCATTGCCGTGCTGGCCTGCGCGTTCGGCGCGGGCGCGCTGTGGTGGTCGGTCGATCCCGGCAAGGCGCTGATGGTCGCGGTGGCGGTGCTGATCGTCACCTGCCCCTGCGCGCTGTCGCTCGCCACGCCGGCCGCGATGCTGGCGAGCGCGGGCGCCCTGGCGCGCGGCGGCGTGCTCACGTCGAACCTGCAGGCGCTCGAAGCATTGGCCGGCGTCGACACCGTGGTGTTCGACAAGACCGGCACGCTCACGGGCGACACGCCGCGCCTGGAACGCGTGTACTGCCGCCAGGGCCTGCGCCCCGGCGATGCGCTGGAGATCGGCGCGGCGCTCGGCACGCTGTCGCTGCACCCGGCCGCGCGCGCGCTCGTGAATGCGTGGCAAGCGCAGTTCCGCGCGCCGCCGGCCTGGTCGGCGACGCAGCTGCGCGAGACGGTGGGGCAGGGCGTGGCTGCGCTGCTGCACCGGCGGGACGCAGTCGATGGCCACGGCGCGCGCCCCGTGCGCCTGGGCTCCGCGTCGTTCTGCGAAGTGCCGCCGCTGGACGTCGATGCGGCGCAGATCCACCTGAGCGACAACGAAGGCTGGATCGCCAGCTTCGTGCTCGCTGAAGAGCTGCGTCCCGATGCGGCGCAAGCCGTGGCCGCATTGCAGGCGCAGGGCCTGTCGGTGCGCCTGCTGTCGGGCGACCGCGAGAACGCGGCGCGTGCCATCGGCGCGCAGGCCGGCATCGCGGCGGTGCAGGGCGATTGCGCACCCGAGGACAAGCTCGAGGTGCTGTGGCAGCTGCAGGCGGCCGGGCGCGAGGTGGCGATGGTCGGCGATGGCTTGAACGACGGCCCGAGCCTGGCGCGCGCCAACGCCTCGTTCGCCTTCGGCCATGCCGTGCCGCTGTCGCGCGCACGTTCCGACTTCGTGGTGCTCGGCGATGCGTTGCAGGCCATTCCCGCGGCCGTGGCGCAGGCGCGCCGCACGCTGCGCGTGGTGCGCCAGAACCTGTTCTGGGCCGCGGCCTACAACGCCGTGTGCGTGCCGCTGGCCGTGGTGGGCTGGCTGCCGCCCTGGCTCGCGGGGCTGGGCATGGCCGCGAGCTCGCTGCTCGTGGTGCTCAACGCGGCGCGCCTCGCCGCGCCGGCGAAAGTGGCGAAAGCGGCGGTGGCCTGATGGACGTGCTGTTCCTGCTCGTGCCGCTGTCGGTGGTGCTGGTGCTCGCGATTCTGGGCGGGCTCTGGTGGGCTATCGAGCGTGGCCAGTTCGAGGACATCGAGGTCGAAGGCGACCGCATCCTGAACAACGACTGATGGTTTGATCTGCATCAAGCCTGCCCGCGTGATGCCGGCAGACACTGCCCGGAAACCACATTCACGGGCACCACGATGCAGCAGACCACGCACCCTCCAGCGGCCATCTACGACGACACCGTCGTCCGGCAGTTCGCACTCATGTCGGTGGTCTGGGGGGTGGTCGGCATGCTGGTCGGCGTGATCATCGCCTCGCAGCTGACCTGGCCCGATCTCAACTTCGGCATTCCCTGGCTCAGCTACGGTCGCCTGCGTCCGCTGCACACCAACGCGGTGATCTTCGCGTTCGGCGGCTGCGCGCTCATGGCCACGAGCTTCCACGTGGTGCAGCGCACCTGCCAGGTCCGCTTGTTCGCACCGGCACTGGCTTCTTTCGTGTTCTGGGGCTGGCAGCTGGTGATCGTTGCCGCGGCCGTCAGCCTGCCGCTGGGCTACACCAGCGGCAAGGAATACGCCGAGCTCGAATGGCCCATCGACATCCTGATCGCGGTGGTCTGGGTGGCCTACGCCATCGTGTTCTTCGGCACCATCGGCCTGCGCAAGGTGCGCCACATCTACGTGGCCAACTGGTTCTACGGCGCGTTCATCATCGCGGTGGCGCTGCTGCACATCGTCAACAGCGCGGCCATTCCGGCCGGCTGGATGAAGAGCTATTCGGCCTACGCCGGCGTGCAGGACGCGATGGTGCAGTGGTGGTACGGCCACAACGCCGTGGGCTTCTTCCTCACGGCCGGCTTCCTGGGAATGATGTACTACTACATCCCCAAGCAGGCGGGGCGTCCGGTGTACTCATACCGGCTGTCGATCGTGCACTTCTGGGCGCTGATCTTCACCTACATGTGGGCCGGCCCGCACCACCTGCACTACACCGCGCTGCCCGACTGGACGCAATCGCTGGGCATGGTGTTCTCGCTGATCCTGCTCGCGCCCAGCTGGGGCGGCATGATCAACGGCGTGATGACGCTGTCGGGCGCCTGGCACAAGCTGCGCACCGACCCGATCCTGCGCTTCCTGATCGTCTCGCTGTCGTTCTACGGCATGTCGACTTTCGAGGGCCCGATGATGTCGATCAAGACCGTCAACGCCCTGAGCCACTACACAGACTGGACCGTGGGCCACGTGCACTCCGGCGCGCTGGGCTGGGTGGGCTTCATCACCATGGGCTCGCTGTACTACCTGATCCCGCGCATGTACGGCCGCATCGCCATGTACAGCGTGCGCGCCATCGACCTGCACTTCTGGATGGCCACCATCGGCATCGTGCTGTACATCGCCGCGATGTGGATCGCCGGCGTGATGCAGGGCCTCATGTGGCGCGAGATCAATGCCGACGGCACGCTGACTTACACCTTCGTCGAGAGCGTGAAGGCCACCTTCCCCTACTACCTGGTGCGCGTGATCGGCGGCGTGCTGTACCTGGGCGGCATGCTGGTCATGGCCTGGAACGTCTGGATGACCGTGATCAGCGGCCGCTCGGTGCGCGCCGAGATCCCGGCCGTTGCCGCCGCCCACGCCTGAAGCCACTGAGGACGCACGATGAACGCACCTGACAACAAGACCCCCGCGCCCGCCGCCACCGGCTTCACGCACGAGAAGGTCGAGACCAACAACCTGCTGATGATCGTGCTGATCCTGCTGGTGGTGGCCATCGGCGGCCTCGTGGAGATCGTGCCGCTGTTCTTCCAGAAGTCGACCACCGAGGCGGTGCAGGGCGTGAAGCCGCTCACGCCGCTGCAGCTGGCCGGGCGCGACGTGTACCTGCGCGAGGGTTGCTACAACTGCCACTCGCAGATGATCCGCCCCTTCCGCTCGGAGACGCTGCGCTACGGCCATTACTCGGTGGCCGGCGAGTTCGTGTACGACCACCCCTTTCAGTGGGGCAGCAAGCGCACCGGCCCCGACCTGCACCGCGTGGGCGGGCGCTACAGCGACGAGTGGCACCGCATCCACCTGAACAACCCGCGCGACCTCGTGCCCGAGTCGAACATGCCGGCCTACCCGTGGCTGGAGAAGGGGCTGGTCGACGGCGGCAGCATCGCCACCCACATGCGCGCGCTGCGCAAGGTCGGCGTGCCCTACACCGACGAAGAGATCGCCAAGGCCGCCGACGAGGTGGCCGGAAAGACCGACATGGACGCCACCGTGGCCTACCTGCAGTCGCTGGGCCTGGCGCTCAAGTAAGAAGAAAGAACAGGCAACGCCCCATGACCGACATCACCACCCTGCGCATCGCCGCGACCATCGCCTGCTTCGTCGTCTTCATCGGCATCGTGGCCTGGGCCTGCGCGCGCCGCAACACGCAACGCTTCGCCGAAGCGGCCCGGTTGCCGTTCGAGCAGGACTGAAGGGACACACCGCGATGAGCGATTTCATTAGTAACTTCTGGTCCAGCTATGTGGCCGTGGCCTCGCTGCTGAGCATCCTCGGCTGCGCGCTGCTGCTGTGGCTCACGGCGCGCAAGCGCGTGCCCTCGGACGCCGACAACACCACTGGCCACGTGTGGGACGAAGACCTGCGCGAAGCCAACAACCCGTTGCCGCTGTGGTGGGTGGGCCTGTTCGTGCTGACCATCGTCTTCTCGCTCGGCTACCTGGCCGTGTTCCCGGGCCTGGGGAGCTTTCGCGGCACGAACGACTGGAGCTCGCGCGGCGAGTACCAGGCCGACGTGGCCAAGGCCACGCAGGCGCTGGAGCCCGTGTATGCGCGCTACACACCCATGTCGATCGAGGAGGCCGCGCGCGACCCGCAGGCCCATGCCATCGGCGAGCGCTTGTTCATGAACAACTGCGCGCAGTGCCACGGCTCCGACGCGCGCGGCAGCAAGGGCTTTCCGAACCTCACCGACGCCGACTGGCTGCACGGCGGCACGCCCGACAAGATCGTCGAATCGATCACACACGGCCGCACCGGCGTCATGCCGCCGGCCGCCGCCATGGTCGGCTCGCCCGACGACGTGAAGAACGTCGCCAACTACGTGCTGAGCCTGTCGGGCGAGCCGCACGACTCGCTGCGCGCGGGCCTGGGCAAGTCGAAGTTCGCGGCCTGCGCGGCCTGCCACGGCATCGGCGGCGTGGGCAACGCCGCGATGGGCGCCCCGCGCCTGAACGACCGCATCTGGCTGCACGGCTACGGCGAGACCGCCATCGTGCAGATCATCAACGAGGGCAAGCACAGCACCATGCCCGCGCAGGACGGCCGCCTGACCGAGGCGCAGATCAAGCTGCTGGCCTCGTACGTGTGGGGCATGTCCAACCCACCTGCCGCGACGCCATGAGGCGCAAGACCGTCATTCCCATCGTCAGCGCACCGCCTGCCGCTGCGCCGGAGGTCGGTCTCTACGAGGCGACGAAGAAGATCTACCCGCGCAGCGTGCAGGGCCTGTTCGCGCGCTGGCGCTGGGCCATGGTCTTCCTCACGCAGCTGGTGTTCTACGGCATGCCCTGGGTCGAATGGGGCGAGCGGCAGATGGTGCTGTTCGACCTCGCCGCGCGGCGCTTCTACATCTTCGGGCTGGTGCTGTACCCGCAAGACCTGATCTACCTGTCGGGCCTGCTGGTGGTGAGCGCGCTGGCGCTCTTTCTCTTCACCGCCGTGGCCGGCCGCCTGTGGTGCGGCTATGCCTGCCCGCAGACCGTGTACACCGAGATGTTCTTGTGGGTCGAGCAGCGCATCGAAGGCAACCGCAGCGCACGCATCCGCCTCGATGCCGGCGCGCTCTCTGTCGAGAAGCTCGGAAAGAAGGCCCTCAAGCACAGCGTCTGGATCGTCATTGCGCTGTGGACCGGCTTTACGTTCGTGGGCTACTTCACGCCCATCCGCGAGTTGGGCTCGGCCCTGCTGCAGCTGCAGATGGGGTCGTGGGAAGTGTTCTGGGTGTTCTTCTACGGCTTTGCCACGTACGGCAACGCCGGCTTCATGCGCGAGCAGGTCTGCAAGTACATGTGCCCCTACGCGCGCTTTCAGAGCGCGATGTTCGACCGCGACACGCTCATCGTCAGCTACGACCCGCAGCGCGGCGAGCCGCGCGCACCGCGCCGCAAGACCGTCGATCCGCGCAGCGTCGCATTGGGCGACTGCATCGACTGCAGCCTGTGCGTGCAGGTGTGCCCCACCGGCATCGACATCCGTCAGGGCCTGCAGTACGAGTGCATCGGCTGCGGTCTGTGCGTGGACGCCTGCGATTCCGTGATGGACAAGATGGGCTACGCGCCGCGCCTCATCCGCTACGACACGCAGAACGGCATGGAGGCCGGCTGGTCGCGCCGCCAGCTCTGGCGCCGCGTGCTGCGACCGCGTGTGCTCGTCTACACGGCGTTGCTCGCGCTGCTGGTGGCGGGCCTGCTCGCCAGCCTGGTCGCGCGCACGCCGCTGAAGGTCGACGTGGTGCGCGACCGCGCCTCGCTGGCGCGCATCGTCGAGGGCGGGCGGCTGGAGAACGTCTATCGCCTGCAGATCATGAATGCGACCGAGCGCACGCAGCACTACCGCATCGCCGCGCGCGGCATCGACGGGCTGAGCGTTGTGTCGCCCGAGGAAGCCATCGAGGTCGAGCCCGCGCAGGCGCGCTGGGTGGCTGTGCGGCTGCAGGTGCCTTATGGCGCCGCGCCGGCCGGTTCGCACACGGTGCACTTCGACATCCGCGAGGCGGATGGCGCGGCGCAGGTTTCCGAAAAAGCGGTCTTCCTGGTGCCGCGCTGAAAGGTCTTCCCATGAACGATGCCCTGCCGATGAACGAGCCCGCGACCTCCGGCCCCTGGTGGCGCTACCCGCTGGTCTGGCTGGTGATTGCGGGGCCCGCAGCCGTCGTGCTTGCCAGCATCGCGACCGTCTGGCTGGCGCTGCGCACGCCCGAGGTGCTGGTGTCGGAGGACTACTACCGCGAAGGCATCGAGATCAACCGCACGCTGGCCGACAAGAAGCGCATGCCGGCGCAGGCCGGGCGCAACCACGCGGCCACGCCCGAGAGCGACGTGCCGGTTCCCAAGCGGGGTGCGCAGTGAGTGCCATGCGCCGGGTCGCCGGCATCCTGTGGCCGTCGTTCCTCGTCGCCTGTGGCATGGAGGTGCTGGTGTTCGCGATGATCGATCCGGTCCACACCTACTGCGGTGCAGACGCGCTGAGCCTGTCGCGCCAGGGCATCTACACCGTGTCCTTCTTCGTGTTCTGGCTGATGGCAGCGGCATCGAGCGCGTGCACCACGTTGCTGGCCCTGCCGTCAGAGAAAGAGACTGCTTCATGACGCTTCCTCTCGCGTGTGTTCCCGATGCCCCATCCGTGCTGCCCGTCGAGCTGCTGCGCCGCTTCGACGTGCCCGGGCCGCGCTACACCTCGTACCCGACGGCCGACCGCTTTGTCGACAGCTTCGGCGCCGGCGACTACGCGCAGGCGCTGCACCAGCGGCGTGATGCGGACACGGCCGGCGAGCCGCTGTCGCTGTACGTGCACATCCCGTTCTGCGAATCGCTGTGCTACTACTGCGCCTGCAACAAGGTCGTCACCAAGCACCGCGAGCGCGGAGGCGCGTACCTCGACTACCTCGCGCGCGAGGTGGCGCTGCAGGTCGCGCAGCTGGGGCCCGATGCACCCGTCGGCCAGCTGCACCTGGGCGGCGGCACGCCGACTTTCCTGGACGATGAAGAACTGGGCGAGCTGGTCGCGATGCTGCGCCGCGCGTTCACCTTCGTGCCGGGCGGCGAGCAGTCGATCGAGATCGATCCGCGCACCGTCGATGCGAAACGCCTCGCGGCACTGGCCGCGCTCGGCTTCAACCGCCTGAGCTTCGGCGTGCAGGACTTCGACCCCGCCGTGCAGCAGGCCGTGCACCGCATCCAGCCGGCAGAACAGGTCTTCGCGCTGATGGACACCGCACGCGCGCTGGGCTTTCGCTCGATCAATGTCGACTTGATCTACGGCCTGCCGCGCCAGAACGACGCCTCGTTCGAGCGCACGCTGGTGCAGATTCGCGAACTTCGGCCCGATCGCATCGCGCTGTACGCCTACGCCCATCTGCCGGAGCGCTTCAAGCCACAGCGCCGCATCGCGGCTGACGAGTTGCCCGATGCGCCCACGCGCGTACGCATGCTCGGCCGCGCGATTGCCGCGCTCACCGAGGCCGGTTATGTCTACATCGGCATGGACCACTTCGCGCTGCCCGACGATCCGCTGGCCGTGGCCAAGCGCGAGGGCCGCCTGCACCGCGACTTCCAGGGTTACAGCACCCAGCCCGACGGCGACCTCGTCGCGCTCGGCGTGTCGGCCATCGGCCGCGTGGGCGCCACCTACAGCCAGAACGCGAAGACGCTGGAAGCGTATTACGCGCTGCTCGACCAGGGTGAGTTGCCCGTGGTCAAGGGGTTGGCGCTGTCGGACGATGACGTGCTGCGCCGCGAAGTGATCATGGCGTTGATGTGCCGGGGCCGCATCGACTTCGACGCCGTCGAGGCCGCGCACGGCATCGCTTTTTCGGACTACTTCGCTCCCGAGCGCGCCGCGCTGGCGCCGATGGCCGAGCAGGGGCTGGTGCGGCTGTCGCCGCGCGCCATCGAGGTCACCGACGCTGGCTGGTTCCTCGTACGCGCGGTGGCGATGGTGTTCGACCGCTACTGCGCCGCCACCCGCACGCGCTTCTCGCGCGTCGTTTGATTCGATGGACTCACCCGCACTCGCCGGTGCCGCGCTGCTCATGGGGCTCGCGGGCGGTCCGCATTGCGTGGCGATGTGCGGCGCGGTGTCGAGCGCGGTGATCCGCATCGTGCCGGTGGGCGGGTCCTTGCAGGCCACGCACGCCATCGCACCGGTCGCCTTTCACCTCGGCCGCATGGCGAGCTACGCCGCGGCCGGCGCCATCGCCGCCGCGAGCCTTCACGGATTGGGCGCAGCGAGTGCTCAGGTCGCGGCCTGGCGCCCGCTGTGGGTGATGCTGCATGTGTTTGTGCTCGCCTGGGGCGTGATGCTCGCCGTCGCGGGCCGCCAGCCGCTGTGGGCGCAGCGCGCCGGGCGCGCGCTCGAAGCGCGCCTGCGGCCGATGGCTGGCGGCTCGGTGTTGGGTGTGCTGGCCACGGGCACGCTCTGGGTCGCGATGCCCTGCGGCCTGCTCTATTCGGCGCTGATGCTGGCCGCGTTAGGCAACGGCCCGTGGCAGGGCGCATCGACGATGGCGCTGTTCGCGCTGGGCAGCAGTGTGTCGTTGCTCGCCGCGCCATGGCTGTGGCAGCGCCTGCGCGGGTGGGGCGACAGCGGCACGCGGCAGGCCTGGGGCGCGCGGCTGGCGGGGGTGCTGCTGGCGGCGGTGGCAGCGCAGGCGCTGTGGATGGACCTGAGCCATCGCATTGCCGACTGGTGCGGCTGAGGCGCTGTCGCGCGGTCTCGTCAGGCGATGCTCTCGATCAGCAACGCCTGCAGCACAAAGCGTCGGTTGTCCGCCGCGGCCGTTCGCTCGCCGAGCAGGCCCGCGAGCGCGGCCGTGGGATGGCTGTCTGCCGCTGCGCCGTCGTGCACCGGAATGCCCGCGTGCTGGCCGATCTGCCGCACCAGCGCCGCGTCGATGCCCTCGCAGGCCACGGCGTCGTACAGCCGGCCGAGCATGCGCGCCGTGTGCTGCAGCTCCTGCACCGGCGTGGCGGGTGACAGGCTGGAGCGCATCGTCGCCACCTGCGCGCCCAGCTCCTCGGCGGCCTGACGCAGCAGGGCCAGCGCGGCGCTGTCGCCGGTCTCGCTGAGCAGGCCGAGGTTCTTGCCGCGCAGCAGCCGCGGCGGCGCGGTGCCGTCGAGCGCGGCGCGCTGGAGCAGGCGCGCACGGCCCAGCAGGCTGGCTTCTTTCTGGGGCGACAGCGCAGCGGCGAAGGGGTGCATGGCAAGGTTCGACATGTGTCTCGCGGAGGCTAGCCAGCCTTGTCTTTCCTGCCTTGACGCACATCAAGGCCGGCGCCGCTGTTACACGCCGGACACAGAGCATTCACCCGACGTTACGCACCGATGCGGGCCGTTGTCACTGCGGGGCCTCGCGCTTCCTAGCATCGAGACATCGCCTGATCGCAGGCGAAAAAGATACACAAGACAGAACGCCGAGGAATCCCCATGCTCACGAGTGCCCGCCCCAATCCCCTCCTGCCGCTTCGGCCCCTTCCGACGGTGCAGAAGGAGGACGCGGGCCGGCGCACGGCCGAGCGCCTGCGCGTGCTGGCCGAGCAGCTGCAACCGCAGCGTCGCATGGTGCACACGGGCGACGTGATCTACCAGGCCGGTGAGCGCTTTGGCAACCTCTACATCCTGAACTCGGGCTTCTTCAAGATCGTGAATCTCTCGGCCGACGGCCGCGAGCAGGTGGTGGGCCTCAAGTTCCGCGGCGACTGGCTGGGCTTCGACGGCATCGCGGGCCAGCGCTACGTGTGCGACGCCGTGGCGATGGACACGGGCGAGGTCTGGGTCGTGCCTTACGAATCGCTGCTGACGGCCTGCACCGCGCACCCCGCGCTGCTGCAGATGCTGCACGCCGCGATGAGCCGCGAGATCGCGCACGACCGCGACTCGCTGATGTCGGTGTGCACCTTGCCGGCCGACGCGCGCGTGGCCGACTTCCTGCGCTACTGGGCCGAGTCGCTGGCCGACCGCGGCATGCGCACCGACGAGATCACGCTGCGCATGACGCGCGCCGAGATCGGCAACTACCTGGGCATGACGCTCGAAAGCGTGAGTCGCGCGCTCTCGCGCCTGGCGCGCGACAAGGTCATCGGCTTTGCCACCAAGGGCCGGCGCGAAGTGCAGATTCCCGATGTGGGCGCGCTGTCGGCTTTCGTGCAGCGCTGCCTGGCGCCGGCACCTGCAATGCTTCAGTAACGAGCGACGTTCCTCACTCGCGCGCAGCCAGCAGCGCCCGCGCCATCGCACGCGCCAGCTCGCTGCGTGAATACGGCTTGCGCAGCAGCTCCCAGCCCGGGGGCGCTTCGCGGTCGGCGTCGAGCAGCTCCGCCGAGAACCCCGACATCAGCAGCACCGCGAGCCGCGGTTGGCGTTGCACCGCCTCGGCGGCCAGCCGCGTGCCGCGCATGCCGGGGCCGAGCGCGATGTCGCTCAGCAGCAGGTCGAAGGGCGTGGCTTCTGCGGCCATCGCGGGCAAGGCCTGTTCGGCATTGGCAGCGGTCGCGACCTCGCAGCCCAGCGTGGTGAGGAAGGTGTGGACGACCTGGCGCACCTCGGCGTCGTCTTCGACGAGCATCACGCGCAGGCCCGGTGCCAGCGTGGCCTCGGCTTCGATCTCCATGGACTCTTCATCGACAGGTGCCGCGGTGCTCGCCGCGTCGGCCTCGACCTGCGGCAGGTAGAGCGTGACGGTGGTGCCGCCGTTGACCTTGCTGTCGATGGCGATGGCGCCGCGCGATTGCTTCACGAAGCCGTACACCGTGCTCAGGCCCAGGCCGGTGCCGCGTCCGGCGTCCTTGGTGGTGAAGAAGGGCTCGAAGATGTGTTCCATGACCGCGTCGGTCATGCCGGTGCCGCTGTCGGCAATGGAGAGCGCCACGAAGCGGCGGCCGGCATCGGCATCGCTCAGTTCCTGGCGCACGGTGGCGGGCAGGGCGTCGCAGGCCTCGGCGCGGAAATGCAGGCGCCCGCCCTCGGGCATGGCGTCGCGTGCGTTGATGGCGATGTTCAGCAGCGCCGATTCGAGCTGGCCCGGGTCGGCGCGCACGGCGGGGCAGGGGTCGGCGGCGTCGATCTCGATCTGGATGCGCTGGTCGAGCGTGCGGCGCAGCATGTCGGTGAGCGAGTGCAGCATCTGCCGCACGTCGACCGCGTCGGGCTGCAGCATCTGGCGCCGCGAGAAGGCCAGCAGCTTGCCCGTGAGTTCGGCGCCGCGCCGGCTGGCGCGCGCCGCGGCGGCCACGAGCTGCTGCGCGTAGCCGTCGGCCGCGAGCTGCGGCAGCTCTTCGAGCACCTGCAGGTTGCCCTGGATGATGGTCAGCAGGTTGTTGAAGTCGTGCGCGATGCCGCCGGTGAGCTGGCCTACGCTCTCCAGGCGCTGCGCGTGGTTCAGCGCCTCTTCGGTCTGCACGCGCTGCAGACTGGTGGCCAGCAGGCTCGCCACCGATTCGAGAAAGCGGATTTCCTCGTCGCCGAAGCGCCGCGCGGCCGTGGCGCGCACCGACAGCATGCCGGTCACGCGGCCCCGGTCGGACAGCGGCACGGCCAGCGCGCTCACCAGTCCGGCCTCGAGGTACGCGGGCGGCACGGCGAAGCGCCGCTCTTCGCGGTAGTCGGTCACCACGACGGGGCAGCCTTGCGAGAGCACGTAGCCCGGTTGCGTGTCGGGCCGGTTGGCGATGCGCAGGCCGACGCTTTCGTCGGCGAGCAGGCCCACGCCGCTCGCGAGGCGGAATTCGCGCTGGCTGCCGTCGAGCAGCCACACCATCGCGACCTCGACCTGCAGCGCGGTCGCGACGATGTCGGGCACCTGCGCCAGCACCACCTGCAGGTCGCGCGTGTCGACGGCCAGTCGGCCCAGCTGCGCGAGGTGCTCGCTGTAGCGCGCGCGCTGCAGCGCCTGCTTCACGCGCGGGTAGGCGCCGATGTCGCGGATCGCGGCCACCACGAAGGGCAGGCCCTGGTTCTGCAGCGGGCTCAGCGCGATCTCGACCATCACCTCGCTGCCGTCCTTGCGCTTGGCGACGAGCTCCATGTCGGTGCCCATCGGGCGCGGACGCGGCGCACGGCCATAGGCTTCGCGGAACGCGGCGTGGCGCGGGCGGATGCTGTCGGGCACCAGCGCTTCGACGCTCAGGCCCACCAGTTCGTCGGCCGCGTAGCCGAGCATGGCGGCGGCCGACGGGTTGGCCAGCACGATGCGGCCCGACTGGTCGACCACCAGCAGCGAATCGGGGTACGCGGCGAACAGCGAGCGGAACACGCTGCCTTCCTCGACGCCCGAGGGCAGGCCGGGGATGGAGGGCGGTGTTGTTCCGTCAGCCATGGGTGACCGGCGGCACGAGGATGTAGCCCGCGCCGCGCACCGACTTGATGAGCTGCGGATCGTCGGCGTTGGCCTCGATCTTCTTGCGCAGCCGGCCGACCTGCACGTCGATCGTGCGGTCGAAGGGCGCGGCCTCGCGACCGCGCGTCTGCTCGAGCAGGAAGTCGCGCGAGAGCACGCGGCCCGGGTGCCGCGCGAAGGCGCACAGCAGGTCGAACTCGCCGGTGGTCAGCGGCACGGCCTCGCCCTGCGCGTTGCTGAGGCTGCGCGCGGCGGTGTCCAGTCGCCAGCCCGCGAAGCGCAGGCGCTCGGGCGGAGTGGGTGCGGCGACAGCAGCAGCGGGTGCTTCGGGCGTCAGGCGGCGCAGCACGGCCTTCACACGTGCGACCAGCTCGCGCAGGTCGAAGGGCTTGGTCACGTAGTCGTCGGCGCCCACTTCGAGGCCTACCACCTTGTCGACCGGGTCGCCGCGGCCGGTGACGATCACGAGGCCGCAGCGCCAGTTCTCGCGCATGTGGCGGGCGATCGAAAAACCGTCTTCGCCCGGCAGGCCGAGGTCGAGCAGCACGAGGTCGGCGGGGTCGGCGGCCATGAGCGCCCGCAGCGCCGCGCCGTCGTGGATCTGGGTGACGCGAAAGCCGTGGCTCTGGAGGTAGTTGGCCAGCAGCAGCGTGATGTCGACCTCGTCGTCGAGCACCGCGATGTGGGGGGCAGAAGTCATGCGGGGGCTGGGAGAAAAAACGCCGGCGCCACGGGGAGGGCGCATGGAGCCGGGAAGCGTAGCACGCAAGCCGCGCGCGTGGCAGCTGTGGCGCCCGCCGTTGATCTGGCGCAAGGCCTGCGGGCGGGGCGCTTCCGAGAATCGCGGCCACTGTCCACCGTGTCTGAAGGGTACGTACGCATGGCATCTTTTCTTCTCTCCGGCGCGCTCGATCTTCCGTGGTGGGGCGTGCTGCTGGCCGCACTGGCGCTAACGCACGTCACCATCGCCTCGGTCACCATTTTTCTGCACCGCCACCAGGCGCACCGCGCGCTCGACCTGCACCCCATTGCGAGCCACTTCTTCCGCTTCTGGCTCTGGATGACGACGGGCATGGTCACCAAGCAATGGGCTGCCGTGCACCGCAAGCACCACGCCAAGTGCGACACGCCCGAAGACCCGCACAGCCCGCAGGTGGTGGGCCTGAAGCGCGTGCTCTGGGGCGGCGTGCTGCTGTACGTGGCCGAGGCGCGCAACCTCGAAACGCTGAGCCGCTACGGCCACGGCACGCCCGACGACTGGCTCGAGCGCCGGCTCTACACGCGCTACCAGACGCTGGGCATCACCTGCATGGGCCTGATCGACATGGCGCTCTTCGGCGTGCTGCCGGGCGCGCTGGTGCTGGTGGTGCAGATCGCATGGATTCCGTTCTGGGCCGCCGGCGTGGTCAACGGCATCGGCCACTTCTGGGGCTACCGCAACTGGCCGGCGTCGGACGCGAGCACGAACATCTTTCCCATCGGCCTCTTGATCGGCGGCGAGGAGCTGCACAACAACCACCACGCGTTCCCGACCTCGGCCAAGCTGTCGAACAAGTGGTTCGAGTTCGACATCGGCTGGGTCTACATCCGCGCGCTGCAGGCCGTGGGGCTGGCGAAGGTGAAGCACCTGGCGCCGAAGCCGCGCCTCACGGCACCGCGTGCCACCGTCGATTTGCTCACGGTGCAGGCGGTGATCCGGCACCACTACGACGTGCTGTCGAACTACTCGCGCTCGCTGAAGCAGGCCTGCACCGAAGAGCTGGCCCGGGTGCATGCGCTCGCGCCGAACAAGGCCCGCGCACTGCGCGCCGCGCGGCCCTGGCTCGGCAAGGAAGAAAAGGCGCTCGACGCCACGCGCCATGCCCAACTCACGCAAGCGCTGGTGGCCTCGCAGGCCCTGGAGACCATGTACGCGATGCGGCGTGAACTGACGGCGCTGTGGAGCCGTTCGGGCGCGACCGGCGAACAGCTCGTGAAGCGTCTGCAGGACTGGTGCGAACGTGCCGAAGCCAGCGGCATCGCGCCGTTGGCGGCCTTTGCGGTGCGGCTGCGTTCCTACGCCTGAGGCCGGCCTTCGCCGGTGCCGTCAGGCCTGCCCGACCTGCACCACCACATCGAGCGGGATGGCCCGGCGCAGCGCCGTGCCCACGGGGGAGTGCGTCTCGGCCCACTGCACGAGGTCGCGCAGGTCCTGCTCTGGCACACCTTCCGCAGCAATTCGCACCGCGACGTGGATGCGGCTGGGGCCGGCGGGCACGGAGGCCGGCTCGCCGAGCAGGCCGCGGCTGTCCGACTGGCTGCCGACCACCACTTCGAGGGTCGTCAACGTGATGCCGAGTTGGGCCGCCCGCATCGCGATCACGGTCGTTTCGCAACTCGCCAGGGCCGCGCGCATGAACCAGCCGGGCGATGGCGCTTCAGCGTTGCCTCCGATGGCCTTCGGCATGTCGGTCTCGAGAGATTCCCCCGTGGGCCCGGTCACGCGAAAGCGCAGGCCCGACACCAGCGTGGCCACGGCCGGTTTGTCCTGGGTCAGGGCGTCCTGGGGATGCGTCGCAAAGTGGCTCGCGAGGGTGTCCATGGACTGCCGGATGTGCTGGGATGAGCTCATGGCGCTGCTCCTTGAAACGGGGAACGGGCGGGGGGTTCTCGCGCGAAAGAAGAGAAAGAAGCCGCGAGCGCTGCGGCTCATTCTGGGCGCGGCGCCGGGCCCCGTCAAACCCGCAGGGGCCGTCCTTGCTCCTTACTGGTTCGCCACCATGCCGTCCGGCAGGCTGAAGCGTTCGTAGTCTCCCTTGGCCGCGATTTCAGGCGCGCGGATCAGCAGCACCGGCACCGGCGCCAGCCGCAGGATGTGCTCTGCGTTGCTGCCCATGGCCCAGCGACTCAGGCCGCGTCGGCCGTGCGTGCCGAGCACGATGAGGTCGGCCTTCGAATCGATGGCCTCGGTCACCACCTGGTCGTGGACCGCGCCGGCCTTGAAGCCGTCGCGCAGCACGGTGTCGGCCTCGACGCCTTCGGCCTGCGCCTGGGCGCGTGCCTTCTCGAGCAGCGCCACGGCGTCGGTGCGCAGTGTCGCGAGCCAGTCGCTCGAATGGCCCGCGTAGACGCCGACGCCGAGCGCGAACGAGAGTTCATCGAGGATGTGGACCAGCCGCAGGCGCCCACCCGTGAGCTTGGCCAGGCGGATGGCTTCGGCCAGGCCTTCGCCGGACGTGGAACTGCCGTCGATCGGAACCAGGATGTGTTGGTACATGGTGAGGAACCCCCAGGAGTGCGTTGAAGAAAAGAGGATGCCGTTCCAGTCTGGGCGTGGCCGCATGCGCGGGCCTTGATCTGGAGCAAGCCCGTGCGGCCTCGGGCTTGCGACCCTTGGGGCCTTCGAAGAAAGAAGGAGACCGTCCATGACCCATGCCGCCGTCCGGATCATTCGCCAGGAGCATTCCGCGCTGGCGGCCATGCTGCGTTCCATCGTGATGCTGCTCGAGCAGCACCGCCGCAAGGGCACGATGCCCGACTTCGCGACGCTGCGTGCGATGCTGTTCTACGTGGACGAGTTTCCCGAGAAGCGCCACCACCCGAAGGAAACCGAGCTGCTCTTTCCCCGGCTGCGCGCCTGCACGCCGATCTCGCGCGACCTGATGGACAAGCTCGACAACGACCATGCCTGGGGCGAACGCAAGATCCGCCACGTCGAGCACGCGCTGCTCGCGTTCGAGATGCTCGGCGAGCCGCGCCGCGTGGCCTTCGAACAGGCGATGAACGAGTACGTGAGCTTCTACCTGGAGCACATGGCACACGAGGAGCGCGAGATTCTTCCGCTGGCCGAGCGCGTGCTCGGCGAGGACGACTGGCGCGAACTCGACGCGGCCTTCAGCGAGAACCGCGATCTGTTCTCCAGCCACCCTGCGCCCGACGAGGTCTACGCCGCGCTCTTCACGCGCATCGTCAACGTGGTGCCTGCGCCGATCGGGCTGGGGCCGGCGCTGTAACAACGGTGTGCCTGCGGATCGCTTAGGCTCGGCCTGACACATTCAGGACAAAACGAGACCGCGAGATGGACATCGATCAGATCAAGGGAAGGCTGGACTTCCTTCGCGAGGCCGAGCGCCTCAAGAGCGTGCTGCGCAGCGCGCACACCGCCTCGGGCCGCACCGAGAGCACGGCAGAGCACAGCTGGCGCCTGTGCCTGATGGCCATGGCCTTCGAGGACGAGTTGGCCGACCTCGACCTGCTCAAGGTGCTGAAGATGTGCGTCGTGCACGACCTGGGCGAGGCGATCCACGGCGACATCCCCGCCATCGTGCAAGGCGCGCACCCCGACAAGAGCGCGCAGGAGCGCGAAGACCTGCAGGTGCTCACGCGCACGCTCGATGCGCCGCTGCGCGCGGGCATCCTCGCGCTGTGGGACGAGTACGAGAAAGCCGAGACGCCCGAAGCGCAGGCGGTGAAGGCGCTCGACAAGCTCGAGACCCTGCTGCAGCACAACCAGGGCGCGAACCCGCCGGACTTCGACTACGAATTCAACCTCGGCTACGGCCAGAAGCACACCGGCACGCGGCCGCTGTTTCGTGCCATGCGGGCGTTGGTGGATGCCGACACGCAGAAGAAGGTGGGGGCCGCGCGGCGGGCGGAGGCGGGGCCGGTGGTTCGCCCCGAGCAGCCGGGCGACGAGGCTGCCATCCGGCAACTGACGGTGGCCGCGTTTGCCGAGGCACCGCATGCCGACGGCACCGAACACCTCATCGTCGACGCCTTGCGCGCGGCCGATCAGCTCACGCTGTCGCTCGTGGTCGAGGAAGGCGGCGAGATCGTCGGCCATGTCGCGCTGTCGCCCGTGGCAATCTCCGATGGCACGACCGGCTGGTACGGCCTGGGGCCGATCTCGTTGGCGCCTGCGCGCCAGGGGCAGGGCATCGGCCGGCTGCTGATGGACGCCGCGCTGGCGGGCCTGCGCGACACCGGCGCGCAAGGCTGCGTGCTGCTGGGCGACCCGGCCTTCTATGGCCGCTTCGGCTTCGTCGTGCGGCCCGGCCTGGTGCTACCGGGCGTGCCGCCGGAGTATTTCCAGGCCGTGTCGTTCCACGGCGCGTGGCCGGTCGGCGAGGTGCGGTACCACGCGGCGTTCGGTGTCGGTGCCTGACGCACGGGCCCGGGGCGCGAGCCGTTCATAATCGCCCCCGTCATGCCTGCCCGCCACCTGCCTTCGGACTCTGCCCATGCGCCGCGCGTGAAGCGCGCGCAGACCTCGGTGTCCGCGCGTTCCGCGACCCCCGAACCGCCCCGCCGCCGCATCCATGACGGTGGCGCCTCCCGCAGCCTTGCGGGCTTCACCGCGATGGAAAGCAGCGCAGCACCGGCCCGCGCGCCGACTGCGGCGCGCCCGCGCAACTGGCGCACCACGCTGCTGGGCGTGGCACTTGGCCTGGTGATCGCGATGTTGTTGCTCATGAAATGGCTGCTCGACTACCAGGTCGAGTCCGCCGAAGCGCGCCATGTGCAGGAAGCGCAGGCGCGCACGCAGGCCGCGCGTTGCTTCGGCCGCGATGCCGGGCCGTCGTGCCCGCCGGCCGGCCGCACGGTCGTCGAGACCGTCGAGTCGGCAGCGACGAGATAACCCCGCGCACCGCGTGCGCGGTGCCTCGTTCGTTCAGTTCAGCGCAGCACCAGCACCGGAATGTGCGAGTGCGTGAGCACGTGCAGCGTCTCGCTGCCCAGCAGCAGCCGTGCGAGGCTGCGGCGCCCGTGCGACGCCATCACGATCAGGTCGCAGTCCTGGTTCTTGGCAGTGTTGATGATGGCCTCGGCCACCTGGTTCGACTTCATGACCACCGAATCGGCGCGGCGCACGCCCTTGGCCAGCGCAGTGTCGCGCACCGCATCGGCCACGCGCTGGGCCGCCTGCTCGACGTGTTTCTGGTTGGCTTCGAAATCCGTCTGGTTCAGCAGCATCGAGCCTTCGAAGTAGCCATACGGCTGGATGTGCGCGACGTTGACGCTGACCAGCTCGGCACCGGTCAGCAACGCGAGGTCGATGGCCGTGGCCACCGCCTTGTCCGACAGCGGCGAGCCGTCGGTTGCGACGAGAACACGCTTGTACATGGCAGGCTCCTTGGCCCCCGGCACCGCGGGTGCCTTGCCATTCCAGTCTAGGTCGCGCGGGCGGCACATTCAAGGCCGACCCAGCGCGTCCTTCCTGTGCGTCAGCTGCTCGTGCTGTGGCGACGTCCCAGTGCGAACACCGAGTTCGGCGCGTCGACCACGAAGGGCTTGCGCACCGGCGAGCCGACGACGGCCGTGGTGCGGCGTGCGGCCGCGCTGGTGGCGGGCTGCACGCCCTTGGCCTTCTGTTCGTCGACCAGGCTCTGCAGCGTGATCGAGCGCAGGAACTCGACGGCGCGCAGGTTCACGGAGGCCCAGAGGTCGTCGATCTCGCAGCGGCCGGGCTCGTTGTCCGAACCGGCGGCACGCGGGCGGATCTTGCTGGCGCCCAGGTCTTCGATGGTGAGCACGACGTCGGCCACGGTGATCTCCGCGGCCTTGCGGCTGAGCGAGTAGCCGCCGCCGGGGCCGCGGGTGGATTCGACCAGCCCGTTGCGGCGCAGCTTGGCGAACAGCAGTTCCAGGTACGAGAGCGAGACCTGCTGGCGCAGGCTGATCGAGGCCAGCGTGACGGGGCCCGAGCGGCCGTGCAGGGCGATGTCGATCATCGCGGTGACCGCGAAGCGGCCCTTGGTGGTGAGGCGCATGGTGTTTCCTTCCTTGCTTGTCGTTCTGTGTGCGCTTACTCGTCCCGGCCGCCGGCGATGCCCAGCAGGGCCAGCAGCGACTGGAACACGTTGTACAGGCTCAGGTACACGCCCAGCGTGGCCGAGATGTAGTTGGTTTCGAGGCCGTCCTTCACGCGCTTCAGGTCGTGCAGGATGAAGGCCGAGAAGATGCCGATGGCGGCGACCGACAGCGTCATCATCAGCGCGCTCGACTGGATGAAGACGTTGGCGATGCCCACCACCAGCAGGCCGATGGCGCCGACGAAGAGCCACTTGCCCATGGCCGAGATGTCGCGCTTGATGACCGTCGAGAGCATGGCCATGCCCAGGAAGATGCCGCCGGTGCCGGCGAAGGCAGTCATCACCAGGCTGGCGCCGTTGGACAGGCCGAGCACGCTGCCGACCAGGCGCGACAGCATCAGGCCCATGAAGAAGGTGAAGGCCAGCAGCACGGGCACGCCGGCAGCGGAGTTCTTGGTCTTCTCGATGGCGTACATGAAGCCGAAGGCGCCGCCGAGAAACACCATGATGCCGATGCCTGGCGACATGGCGCGCGTGAGGCCGGTGGCCACGCCGAGCCAGGCGCCCAGCACGGTGGGTACCATCGACAGCGCGAGCAGCCAGTAGGTGTTGCGCAGAACGCGGTTGCGTTCCTGGACCGAGGCCAACGGTGCGCCGAAGCTGGAGGGGTAGGCCGATGGGCTGGAGTTCATCAAAAAATCCTGAAAAGAGAGAGGGCCGGACGGGTCGCATGACACGTGCGGCAGGGCCGTCAGACGGCTGAAAAAGAAGGGGCAGGGGCGTCGCGTGAAACAGGCGACGGGCCGGATGGGTGAGCGCAAACGCCCGGACTTTTCAGTCCTCAGGCGTTCGCTCGCCGCCGCGCGGCCTCAGGCGGCGAGAAGGGCGTGGAGTCGGGGTGGCCGCTTGGGCCGGTCGAGCAGGGGCGAGACCACCGAGGTGGACCCCAGCCGCGGCGGTTGCGCGGAGAGCACCAGCAGGTTGCGTGCGTGGGGGCGGGCGTCGAGCAGTTCGGCGTGCTCGGAGCCGGCTTCGTCCATGGCGGACGGGTCTTCGGCAGAAGACGTTTTGCCGATGTCCTTGTCACCGCCATCGGCCAGCGCGACGGCGAGCGTCACGACGGTCTGGCGTTCACCGGACGACGTCACATGGGTGCCGCCCACCAGCCCGTGCGCAAGCACGGCGAAGCCGTAGCAGGACAGCATGAAAGCGAGGACGGTAGCGGCAAACCAGCGGGACATGTAGGGGTATTTTACCCGCCCCCACGGATCGGGCCCGGCGGGCGCGAATTCATCCGACCTGCGCGCACGGGTGTTGCCATCGTCCATCGGGTGGAACGCTGCAGGCAAATTTCGCCGACTACCGGACTTCGGGGCGCGCTTTTACGCTGACGGTCATGCATCGGGGCCATTTTTTTCCCCGGCATTCAACCTCACAAAGGAAGCCTCCCATGTCCAAGCCCTACACCCGTCTCGACAAGAACGATGTCGCCGTGCTGCTGGTCGACCACCAGACCGGCCTGCTCTCGCTGGTGCGCGACATCGACCCCGACAAGTTCAAGAACAACGTGCTGGCCCTGGCCGACATCGCCAGCTACTTCAAGCTGCCGACGGTGCTGACCACCAGCTTCGAGAACGGCCCCAACGGCCCGCTCGTGCCCGAGCTGAAAGCCCAGTTTCCCGACGCGCCCTACATTCCCCGGCCCGGCCAGATCAACGCCTGGGACAACGAGGACTTCGTCAAGGCCGTGAAGGCCACGGGCAAGAAGCAGTTGCTGATTGCCGGCGTGGTCACCGAGGTCTGCGTGGCCTTCCCGGCGCTGTCGGCGTTGGCCGAGGGCTTCGACGTATTCGTCGTCACCGATGCATCGGGCACCTTCAACGACGTGACGCGCCAGGCCGCGTGGGACCGCATGTCGGCCGCCGGCGCGCAGCTGATGTCGTGGTTCGGCGTGGCCTGCGAGCTGCACCGCGACTGGCGCAACGACATCGAGGGGCTGGGGACGCTGTTCTCCAACCACATCCCCGACTACCGCAACCTCATCACCAGCTACACCCAGCTGACCCAAGGAAAGTGAGCACCCCATGACCATTCCCAACAACGTCGCCAACTTCAACGGCGCCAAGCCCGTCATCGACCCGGACGATGCCGTGATGCTGCTCATCGACCACCAGAGCGGCCTGTTCCAGACCGTGAAGGACATGCCGATGACCGAGCTGCGCTCCAACGTCACCACGCTGGCCAAGGTCGCGACGCTGGCGAAGATCCCGGTCATCACCACCGCCTCGGTGCCGCAGGGCCCCAACGGGCCGCTGATTCCCGAAGTGCACAAGTACGCGCCGCATGCGCAGTACGTGGCGCGCAAGGGCGAGATCAACGCCTGGGACAACCCCGAGTTCGTGGCCGCCGTGAAGGCTACCGGGCGCGGCACGCTGATCATTGCCGGCACCATCACCAGCGTGTGCATGGCCTTCCCGAGCATCTCGGCGGTGTACGACGGCTACCGCGTGTTCGCGGTGGTCGACGCTTCGGGCACGTACTCGAAGATGGCGCAGGAGATCACGCTGGCGCGCGTGGTGCAGGCCGGCGTGGTGCCGATCGACACCGCGGGCGTGTGCTCCGAAGTGCAGAAGACCTGGCACCGCGACGACGCCGCGCAATGGGCCGAGGCCTACAGCGCCGTGTTCCCGCCCTACCAGCTGCTGATCGAGAGCTACATGAAGGCGCAGGAGGTCGTGACGAACAGCGAACAGCTGGATTCGCAGCGCGCTTGATCCATTGATCGCATCCCCGATGCGACACTGACGAACGCCGCGCCGCACGCGAAAAAAAGTGCGGCGCGGCTTTCCCAATTCAACGCACGGCAAGGAGCCTCGCATGGACAGTCCCCGCATCCTGATCATTCCCGGCAGCGCCCGCGACGGCTCGCTCAACCGCCAGCTGGCGGCTGTCGCTGCCGCCACCGCGCGCGCGGCAGGCCTGCAGGTGACGGAGATGGACCTGCGCGCGCTCGCGCTGCCCGTGTACGACGGCGACCTCGAGGCCGCCTCGGGCGTGCCGGCCGGGGCACTCGCGCTGCGGCGCGCCATCGCAGCGAGCGACGGCGTGCTGATCGTCACGCCCGAGTACAACGGCTTTCCCACGCCGCTGGTCATCAACGCCTTCAGCTGGCTCTCGCGCATTCCGCCGGGCGACGGCCACGCAGGCGGGCTGGCCGCCACGGCCAACAAGCCGGCCGCGCTGCTGTCGGCCTCGCCGGGCCCGTTGGGCGCGCTGCGCTCGATGAACTTCCTGCGCCAGTACCTGCAGATGGCCTTCGCCATGCTGGTGGCGCCGCAGCAGTTCGCGCTCGGGCGTGCGAACGAGGCCTTCGATGCCGACGGCGCGCTGAAGGACGCGCGCGCCGCGCAGTCGGTGCAGAAGGTGGTGGCGGCGCTGGCCGCGCTTGCGACGGCGTTGCCCACCCCCCATTGATTCGCGCAGGGGCGGCGTTCGTGCTGTCGCGCGAACGACCGTCCCGATCCGCATCGCGACGTATCTTCGACCGCACATTGGAAGAAGGACGAGACGACATGCAATTCGAATTCACGCCCCGGGTGCTCGCGCTGCGCGCCGAGCTGCTCCAGTTCATGGACGAACACGTCTACCCGAACGAGAAGCGCCGCGAGGAAGAGCTGGCCGCCAACGCCCGCGCCGGCCGCCCGTATGCCGAGCTGCCGATGATGGCCGGCCTCAAGGCCAAGGCGCGCGAGCGCGGCCTGTGGAACCTGTTCCTGCCCGAAGCCGAACACGGCCCCGGCCTCACCAACGTCGAGTACGCGCCGCTGTGCGAGATCATGGGCCGGCGCTACTGGAGCGCAGAAATCTTCAACTGCTCCGCGCCCGACACCGGCAACATGGAAGTGCTGGCGCGCTACGGCACCAAGGCGCAGCAGGAGCGCTGGCTCACGCCGCTGCTGGCCGGCGAGATCCGCTCGTCGTTCGCCATGACCGAGCCCGAGGTGGCCTCGAGCGACGCCACCAACATCCGCTGCAGCATCCGCCGCGAAGGCGACGAGTACGTCATCAACGGGCGCAAGTGGTACATCACCGGCGCCATGAACGAGCGCTGCGAAATCTTCGTGCTGATGGGCAAGACCGACCCCGACAACGCCGACCGCCACAAGCAGCAGTCGATGGTGCTCGTGCCGAAGAACACGCCCGGCATCACCATCGTGCGCGACATGCAGCTGCTGGGCATGTACGACCCGCCCTTCGGTCACCCCGAGATCGTGTTCGACAACGTGCGCGTGCCGGTCGAGAACATCCTGCTGGGCGAGGGCCGCGGTTTCGAGATTGCGCAAGGCCGCCTTGGCCCCGGACGCATCCACCACTGCATGCGCGCCATCGGCATGGCCGAGGCCGCGCTGGAGATGATGTGCCAGCGCCTCGTGTCGCGCGTGGCCTTCCACAAGCCGCTGTCGGAGCAGGGCGTGTGGCGCGAGCGCATTGCCGAGTCGCGCATGCTCATCGAACAGTCGCGCTGGATGGTGCTCCACGCGGCCTACCGCATGGACACCGTGGGCAACAAGGTCGCCGCGAAGGAAATCGCGATGATCAAGGTGCTCACGCCGAACAACTGCGTGAAGGTGATCGACTGGGCCATGCAGGCCTTCGGCGCGATGGGCCTGAGCCAGGACACGCTGCTCACGCACTTCTACGCCTACGAGCGCCACCTGCGCGTGGCCGACGGCCCCGACGAAGTGCACCGCAACGCGATCGCGAAGCAGGAGCTGGCGGCGTACCAGTAACGGCAACGCCGCCGCCGCGAGCGCGTCAGTCGACGCGCTTCGCGCGCTCCAGCATGGCGTGCAGCAGCACGTTGCAGCCGGCTGTCAGATGGTCGGGCTGCGCGTCTTCGATCTCGTTGTGGCTGATGCCGTCCTTGCAAGGCACGAAGATCATGCCGGCCGGTGCCAGCCGCGCGGCATAGATCGCGTCGTGGCCCGCGCCCGAGACCACGTCCATGCTTGAGTAACCGAGCTTCTCGGTGGCGCGGCGCACCGCGTCCACGCAGTCGGGGTGGAAAGGGCAGGGCGGGATGTACGACACGCGCTCGATGGTCACGTCCAGCCCGGTCTCGCGGCCGGTGCGCTCGACGAACGCGAGGATCTCGCCGTGCATGCGGTCGAGCAGCTCGTCGTTCACGTTGCGCAGGTCGACCGAGAATTTCACCTGCCCCGGAATCACATTGCGGCTGTTCGGGTGCACCTGCACCATGCCGACCGTGCCGCGTCCGTACGGCTGGTAGCGCATCGCGATGGCCACCACCTCCTGCATGATCCGCGTCGCCACCTGCAGCGCGTCGCGGCGCAGGTGCATGGGCGTCGGGCCCGCATGCGCTTCCATGCCGGTCACCACGCAGTCGTACCAGGAGAGGCCCAGCACCGCCGGCACCACGCCGATCACCTTGCCCGCGTCTTCCAGCACCGGCCCCTGCTCGATGTGCGCCTCGAAGTAGGCGCCGATGGGGTGCTCGCCCGGCGTCTGGCTGCCGACGTAGCCGATGCGCTCCAGCTCTTCGCGCACCGTCTTGCCTTCGGTGTCTTTTGCGGCATAGGCGTGTTCCAGGCTGAAGGCGCCGCAGAAGACGCCCGAGCCCATCATCACCGGCACGAAGCGCGAGCCTTCCTCGTTGGTCCAGAACGCGACCTCGATGGGGGCTTCGGTGCGGATGCCCTGGTCGTTCAGCGTGCGCACCACTTCCAGCGCCGACAGCACGCCGTAGTTGCCGTCGAACTTGCCGCCGGTGGGCTGCGTGTCGATGTGGCTGCCCGACACGATGGGCGGCAGCGCGGGGTGGGTGCCTTCGCGGCGCATGAAGACGTTGCCGATCTTGTCGACCGTGATGCTCAGGCCGGCTTCCTTGCCCCACGAGACCACGAGGTCGCGGCCCTGCTTGTCGAGGTCGGTGAGCGCCAGCCGCTTGACGCCGCCCTTGGGCGTGGCGCCGATGCGCGCCAGCTCCATCAGCGAGTTCCACAGGCGCTCGCCGTTGATCGTCAGCACCTGTGTGTCCACTGCTGCATTCATGTATGACTCCTTGGGGATTCAGCGCGCCACGGCCGTGGGCGCGTGCTGCTGCTTGAAGCGTTCCAGCGCGGTGAACATCGGCGCGAAGGGCGGGCGCTTGAGGTAGCGGCCGGTGCCCGGTTCGGCGCGCAGGTCGCCGTCGCGGTAGACCCAGCGGCCCGCGCTGACGGTGTGGCGCGGCAGGCCCGTGACTTCGCGGCCCTCGAAGATGTTGAAGTCGCTCTTCGAGTGCTGCGTCTTCACCGACAGCGTCTTGGTGGCCTTCGGGTCCCACACCACGAGGTCGGCGTCGGCACCGGGCTGGATGACGCCCTTGCGCGGGTACAGGTTGAACAGCTGCGCCGCGTTGGTGGAGGTGATGCGCACGAACTCCGACGGCGTGAGACGGCCGGCGTTGACGCCCGCATCCCACAGCACGGCCATGCGCTCCTCGACGCCACCGCAGCCGTTGGGGATCTTCGTGAAGTCGTTGCGGCCGGCGGCCTTCTGCTCGGCGCAGAAGGTGCAATGGTCGGTCGCCGTGGTGTGCAGGTTGCCGCCCTGCAGGCCGCGCCACAGCATGGCCTGGTTCTCGCGCGAGCGGAAGGGCGGGCTCATCACGTGGGCGGCGGCGCGCGCAAAGTCGGGGTCGCGGTAGGCGCTCTCGTCGACCACCAGGTGGCCGGCCAGCACTTCGCCGTACACACGCTGGCCGCGCGCGCGGGCACGGGTGATGGCGTCGAGCGCTTCGCCGCACGACACGTGCACCACGTAGATCGGCACGCCCAGCACGTCGGCGATGGCAATGGCGCGGTTGGCGGCTTCGGCCTCGACCATCGGCGGGCGCGACAGCGGATGGCCTTCGGGCCCGCGAATGCCCTGCGCCAGCAACTGTTGCTGCAGCATCGCGACCAGCTCGCCGTTTTCCGCGTGCACCGTGGGCATGGCGCCGAGCTCGAGCGAGCGCTGGAAGCTCTTCACCAGGATCTCGTCGTCGGCCATGATCGCGTTCTTGTAGGCCATGAAGTGCTTGAAGCTGTTCACGCCGTGCTCCTGCACCAGCGTGCCCATGTCCTTGTGCACGCTGTCGTTCCACCAGGTCACGGCCACGTGAAAGCTGTAGTCGCCAGCGGATTTTTCGGCCCAGCCGCGCCACATGCGAAAGGCGTCCATCAGCGACTGCTGCGGGTCGGGAATCACGAAGTCGATGATGCTGGTGGTGCCACCGGCCAGGCCGGCCGCCGTGCCGCTGAAGAAGTCATCGGCCGCCACGGTGCCCATGAAGGGCAGCTGCATGTGGGTGTGCGGGTCGATGCCGCCGGGCATCACGTAGGCGCCGCCGGCATCGACGACTTCGGTACCGGGCGGCACCTGCAGGTCGGTGCCGACCTGGAGGATCTTGTCCCCCTGGCAGAGCACGTCGGCACGGTGCTCGGCATCGGCGTTGACCACCGTGCCACCGCGAATGAGAACGGTCATGGCGTGGGTTCCTTTGCGTTGTTTCAGCTGGGGTTCTTGAGGGGTGGAGTCATGCCCTGAAGCTGTGGCGCACGCGCCTTCATCAGACCCATATAGACCACAGCTGACAGCACCACGCCGACGAACCAGGCGTAGGTGTAGATCGTCTTGAAGAACTCGGGCATCGTCGGCACAGCCGACGGAAAGGCCGCGTTCAGGAAGCCCGGAATGTTCGGCAGCACGCCGACGACGAAGGCGATGACGGCCGCCATGTTCCAGCCGTTGCCGTAGCTGTACGCGCCGTTTTCGCGGTAGAGCGCGTCGACGTCCAGCTCCTTGCGGCGGATGAGGTAATAGTCGGCAATCAGGATGCCGGCCACGGGACCGAGCAGCGCCGAGTAGCCGATGAGCCAGGTGAAGATGTAGCCCTGTGTGGTCTCCAGCACCTTCCACGGCATCATCACGATGGCGATGCCGGCGGTGATGTAGCCGCCCGTGCGGTACGAAATCTTCTTCGGGTTGAGGGCCGAGAAGTCGTATGCCGGGCCCACGAGGTTGGCCGCCAGGTTCACGCTCACCGTGTCGATCAGCAGGACGATGAGCGCGATGAGCACCGCGGCGCCGGTCATGCGGCTGGCCAGGTCCACCGGGTCCCACAGCGCCTTGCCGTAGATGACCACCGTGGCCGAGGTGACCATTACGGCCATCATCGCGAGCAGGCCCATGGGCGCGGGCAGGCCGATCACCTGGCCCACCACCTGGTCGCGCTGCGAACGAGAGAAGCGCGTGAAGTCGGGGATGTTCAGCGCCAGCGTGGCCCAGAAGCCCACCATGGCCGTGAGCGACGGCCAGAACACGGCCCAGAACATGCCGGCCTTCTTGCCGCCCGCTTCGAACTGCGAAGGCTGGTCGAAGATCGGGCCGAGGCCGCCCGCGCGCTGCACGGCCCAGTAGAGCAGGGCAATGCACACGATGATCTTGAGCGGCGCGGTGTAGGTTTCGAGACGGCGGATCGACTCGATGCCGTGCACCACGAAGTACAGCTGGATCGCCCAGAAGACCAGGAAGCACACGAGCTGTGCGCCGTTGATGCCGAGCATCGGCAGCTTGTCGCCGCCCAGTTGCTGGCCCATGAGAACGCCGACCAGCGTGTAGATCATCTGGCCGCCGAACCAGGTCTGGATGCCGTACCAGCCGCAGGCCACGATGGCGCGCAGCAATGCCGGCAACCGCGCGCCGCGCGTGCCGAACGAAGCGCGCGCCATCACCGCATACGGAATGCCGTACTTCGCGCCCGCATGCCCGATGAGCAGCATCGGCACAAGCACGATGGCGTTGCCGAGGAACACGGTCAGCACCGCCTGCCCCCACGACATGCCGCCTTCGATGAGGCTGGCGGCCAGCATGTAGGCGGGGATGCACATCACCATGCCCACCCAGAGCGCGGCGAAGTGGTACCAGCGCCACGTTCGCTGTGCCAGCGTGGTGGGCGCGAGGTCTTCGTTCCAGAGGTTGGCTGTGGGGCTGCCGCTTTGCGATGAGGTGTTCATGGTGTTTGTTCCTGCATGGGGCTGGGCTGGGAAGGGGACTCACGCGGCGCAGGCACGATCCGTGCCGACCCGGCGGATCAGTGCGGGCTGGCTTCGGCGACGCGCAACGGGTTGTTGGGGTGCGTGGTCCAGTTGGCGTAGTGACCGGCGACGGGGTGGCCGGTGCGCGCATCGGTTTCGCCGGCCTTCAGCGTGCGCATCGACAGCGCGCCGGGCACCGGGCAGATCGACACGCACAGGTTGCAGCCGACGCACTCTTCTTCCTTCACCTCGAAGAAGCGCATGCCGTCTTTCGTCGCGCTGATGGCCTGGTGCGAGGTGTCTTCGCACACCACGTGGCAGCGGCCGCACTGGATGCACAGGTCCTGGTGGATCACCGCCTTGTCGACGTGGTTCAGGTTGAGCTGCTGCCAGTCGGTGATGCTGCCGACCGCGCGGCCGCGCATCTGTTCGAGGTTGGCGTAGCCCTTCTGGTCCATGAAGTTGGAGAGGCCGTCGCACAGGTCCTGCACGATCTTGAAGCCATAGACCATGGCGGCAGTGCACACCTGCACCGAGCCGCTGCCCAGCGCGATGAACTCGGCCGCGTCGCGCCAGGTCGAGACGCCGCCGATGCCCGAGATGGGCAGGCCGGCGGTCTGCGGATCGCGCGCGATTTCGGCCACCATGTGCAGCGCGATCGGCTTGGCGCCGGGGCCGCAGTAGCCGCCGTGCGAGCCCTTGCCGTCGGTGTGCGGGAACATCGCCATCGCATCGAGGTCGACGCCCATGATCGAGTTGATGGTGTTGATGAGGCTCACCGCATCGGCGCCGCCCTTCTTGGCGGCGCGTGCGGCGGGGCGGATGTCGGCCACATTGGGCGTGAGCTTCACGATCACCGGCAGCTTCGAGTAGTGCTTGCACCACTCGGCCACCATCTGGATGTATTCGGGCACCTGGCCCACGGCCGCGCCCATGCCGCGTTCGCTCATGCCGTGCGGGCAGCCGAAGTTCAACTCGATGCCGTCGCAGCCCGTGTCTTCGACCATCGGCAGGATGTTCTTCCAGGCTTCTTCGGTGCACGGCACCATGATTGATGCCACCAGCGCGCGGTCGGGCCAGTTGCGCTTCACGCGCGTCATCTCGTCGAGGTTGGTGCGCAGCGGCCGGTCGGAGATCAGCTCGATGTTGTTGAAGCCCGTCACGCGGCGGTCGGCCGCATACGACACGGCATAGCGCGGGCCGTGCACGTTGACCACGTTCGGGTCTTCGCCCACGGTCTTCCAGACCACGCCGCCCCAGCCGGCCTCGAAGGCGCGCACCACGTTGATCTCTTTATCGGTCGGCGGCGCCGAGGCCAGCCAGAAAGGGTTGGGGCTGCGGATGCCCACGAAGTCGATGCTCAGGTCTGCCATGTGAATTGCTCCTGTCGCGCCGCGGCGCGCACGGATGAGAGGTGAGAAAGGAAGAGAGGGCGCTGTCGCGTCAGGCGGCGCGCAGGTGGCGGTCGATGGACAGCGCGGCCTGCTTGCCGTCTTCCACCGCCTCGACCGTGAGGTCGCGCCCGCCGAAGCGCGCGTCGCCGCCGGCCCAGACCTTGGGGCGCGAGCTGCGGCATTCGGCATCGGTGTCGATGCGCCCGCCTTGCAGCCGCACACCGCTGTCTTCCAGCACGGTCGCGACAAAGCTCTGGCCGATGGCGCACAGCACCATGTCGGCCTGCAGCGCGAGGGCCTCGCCGGTCTCGACCAGCTTGCCGTCGACCAGCGCGGTACGCGCGAAGTCGATGCCGCGCAGCACGCCGCCCTTGGCGCGCAGGGCCTTGGGTGCGGCCCAGTGGATGATGCGCACGCCGTTCTCCTTGGCCCAGCTCTGCTCGTCGATCGAGGCGCCCATGGCCTCGGCGCCGCGCCGGTAGACGATGCTCACGTCTTCCGCGCCGAGCTTGCGCGACTGCACGGCCGCATCCACCGCGGTCATGCCGCCGCCGATCACCACCACGTGGCGGCCGATCGCCACGTCGGCCGGCGAGGCGGCCTGGCGCAGCTCGGCGATGAAGTCCACCGCGTCGCGCACGCCGGTCTGCTCGCCCAGGCCCAGCGCGTTCACGCCGGCCAGGCCGAGGCCCAGGAACACTGCGTCGTAGTCGGTGGCGAGCGCGTCCAGGTGCAGCTCGCGGCCCAGCGCCTGGTTGTTGCGCACCTCGATGCCGCCGACCGACAGCAGCCATTCGATCTCGCGCTGCGCGAAGCCGTCCACTGTCTTGTAGCTGGCCAGGCCGTACTCGTTCAGGCCGCCGAGCTTGGGGCGCGCGTCGAACAGCGTCACCTGGTGGCCCAGCACCGCGAGGCGGTGCGCGCAGGCCAGGCCGGCCGGGCCCGCACCGACGACGGCAATGCGCTTGCCGGTATCGGCCGCGCGCACGAACAGCGGTGCGCCGGGCGCGTCGAAGAAGGCATCGGTCGCGTGGCGCTGCAGCAGGCCGATCTCGACCGGCTTGCTCTCGTTGCTGTTGCGCACGCAGGCCTGCTCGCACAGCACTTCGGTGGGGCAGACGCGGGCGCACATGCCGCCCAGCGGGTTCTCTTCGAGGATGGTGCGCGCCGCGCCGCGCAGGTTGCCGTCGGCAATGCGGCGGATGAAGGTCGGGATGTCGATGCCCGTGGGGCAGGCCGTCTGGCAGGGCGCGTCGAAGCAGTAGTAGCAGCGCTCGGCCTCGATGTTGGCTTGCACCACGTTCAGCGGCGGGTGGGCGTCGCAGAAGTTCTTGGCGTACTGCGCGGGGTCGAGACGGCCGGCGCGCACATCGGAGGCAATGTGCGCGCTGGGCGCGACGGGATTCATCGTGCTGCTCATGGGCTTTCAAGCTCCAGGTCGTGGTGGGGTAACCGTGTGCGACATGAGAGATCGAGCTCTCATGAAGTTTGACCAAGTGGTCGAATGTCGCGATGATTCAGCAAACGAGGGGTGCCGCCCATACACAGTTGGCGCGGCGCACAAGAAAGTGTTTGCCGCTGCCGACCATGCTGTTTGGTGCACTCCCCAGCACAGTTGCCAAGGGCAAACCCTGTCCAGACAGGCCGCATGCGTTTCTCAAGGAGACCCGGTGATGCAGAGTTCAAGCAACGCGTCGGCGCTGCGCCAGACGGCGCCGGCCGGTGCCGGTTGGATGCAGGGCCTGATGGGCGACATGGACGAAGCCGCGCCCGGCCTCGGCCTGGCGCAGCGCCTCGTGGTGGGCGTCGAGCTGCGCGTCATCGACGGGCGTCTGGCACCCGGCACCAAGATGCCTTCGGTGCGCGCGCTGGCCGGCAAGCTGGGCATCAGCACCTTCACGGTCACCGAGTCGTACAGCGCCTTGCGCGCGCGCTCGGTGCTGGCCTCGCGACCGGGGAGCGGCTACTACGTGCTGCACCGGCCCGCGCCTGCGCCGGACGCTGCGGCACCGCCCGCGGCCGAGGCGCACGCGGACCCCGACAGGCCGCCACCGGCCGAGTACCGTGGCGACGAACTGGTGCGCGAGGCCATGCGCCGCGTGGCCCGGGCGACCCCCGAATGGGACGACGGCGCCAGGCCCGGGCTCGGACTGGTGCGACTGCGCGAGCGCATCGCCGCACGCCATCGCGCCGAGCTGCCCGCACTCGGTCCGCAGCAGGTGATGACCGCCGCCGGCAGCCTCGGCGCCGCGATGTGCCTGCTGCAGGCGTGGACCGCGCCCGGCGATGCGGTGCTGATCGAGTCGCCCGCGTCGCGCCAGCTGCGGCGGCTGATTCACACGCTGGGCCGGGGCACGCTGGAAGTGCCGCGGCGTGGCGGCTGCCTCGACATTGCCGCACTCGACGAGCAGGCCGCCTTGCTGCCTGCGGAGGGCAGGCGCCGGCTGCTGTTCGTGTCGACGGCCGTGTCCAATCCGCTGGGCGTGTGCATGACGCCGCAAGGCGCGCACCAGGCGCTGCAAGCCGCCGAGCGGCACGACCTGCGCGTCATCGAGCTGGATGCGTGGCGCGGGCTCTCGCCGCTGCAGGCGCCCAGCCTGGCGGCCATGGACGGCCTGCAGCGCGTGGCGCAGGTCGGCAGCGTCTCGGCCACGTTGTCGGCCCGGCTGCGGCTCGCGCATGTGCTGTTGCCGCAGCGCTGGACCGACGACCCCGCGCTGCGCTGCCTGCACACCACGCTCGGGCCGAGCGAGTTCGAGGAGCGCGTGGCCTGCGAAGTGCTGGCCGATGCCGGCCACGCGCGCTTCCTGCAGCGGCTCAACACGTCCTTGAAGATCGCCGGCGAGCGCACCCTGTCGCTGTTGACCGGGGCGGGCCTGCAGGCGCTGTGCGTGCCCGATGGCGGCCCTTTCCTCTGCGCCGGCTGGCCGGCCGGCAGCGAGCCGCGGCCGTCGAGCGATGCGGTGTTGCTGGAGGCGCGCAAGCAGGGCCTGCCGCTCACCGCCGCCGCGGACTTCTGCACCACGCCGCAGCCCTTCGCGTGGTTCCGGTTCAACGTCACGCAGTGCGGCGACGAGCGACTGGTGCGCTTCCTGGCGCGGATCAAGAACCCATGAGTGCTGCGCAGCGCCGTTCCAGGCAAGCGCGCAGCGCGGAGGTCATTCGATGAGCATTGCGCCACGTCCCCCCGCGGTGAAGCGCCAGGCGCGCCGCCAGAACCTGGAGAGCGCGATCCTCGCCGTCGCGCAGGAGTGCTTTGCGCTGCACGGCTATGGCGGCGTGTCGGTCGACGACATCGCAGCCGATGCGGGCGTTTCCAAGCAGAGCCTGCTGTATTACTTTCCCTCGAAGAAGGCGCTGTACCGGCGTGTTTTCAACGACGTGCTGGATTCGTGGCTGTCGAACCTGAACAGCCTCGCCGATGCAGACCTCGATCCGCACGCGGCGCTGGAGCGCTACGTCACGCAGAAGCTCAAGTTCTCCTACGACCACCCTTCGGGTTCGCGGCTGTTCGCGCAGGAAATCATCTCGCAGGCACCGCAGTGCGCTGACGATATCCAGGCCAAGCTGGTGCCCGCCTTTCGGGCCGAGGCGGCCGTGCTGCAACGCTGGATGGCGGGCGGCGACATCGATCCGCTGCCGGTGCCGCACCTGCTCTTCACGCTGTGGGCCATGACCCAGACTTATGCCGACTTCGCCTGGCAGATGCGGATGCTGCTCGGCAAGCAGGCGCTGGAGCCGGAAGATTTCGACCAGGCGCGCGAGACGATCATGCGGATGCTGGAAGGGGCGCTGAGCTTGTCGCGGCCCGCGACATCGGCGGTGGTGGCGAGCCCGCCGTGGAACGGCTGAGCGCTGCTTCCACAGGAAACAAGGGCGTTCAATGCGCCGCGTCGGCCGGCGCTTCCCACGCAAAGCCCACGCCATACACCGACCGTATCCAGTCGTGCGCGGGCGTCACCGCGCCGAGCTTGCGGCGCAGGTTCTTCACGTGGCTGTCGATGGCGCGCTCGGTCACGTCCACGGTGTCGTCGTAGGCCAGCTCCAGCAGCCGGGCGCGCGAGAAGATGCGGCCCGGGTGTCGCGACAGCACCTGCAGCAGCCCGAACTCGCGGCGCGTGAGGTTCAGCGGCGTGCCGTCGAGCGAGGCGCGCCAGTGCACGTCGTCGAGCACGAGGCCCGGTGTGTCGTCCGAAGTAGTCGGCTGTCCCGGCACGGAAGCGGGCGCGGTGCGGCGCAGCACGGCGCGCACGCGCGCCACCAGCTCGCGCGGCGAGAAAGGCTTGCACACGTAGTCGTCGGCACCCAGCTCCAGGCCGAGCAGGCGGTCGACCTCTTCGATACGCGCGGTGAGCATGATGATCGGATGGGCCGTGTGCTCGCGCGCGCGGCGCAGCACCTCGATGCCATCCAGGCGCGGCAGCATGATGTCGAGCAGCGTCAGGTCGGGCGGTGCGGCGACGATGCGTTCGAGCGCGCTCTGACCGTCGGCGAAGTGTTCGGTGTCGTAGCCGGCGTGGCGCAGGTAGTCCTGCACCACGGAGGCGATGTCGAGTTCGTCCTCAACGATCACGATGCGTGTCATGCGGAGGCCGCCAGGGGAAGGGTGATGGTCATGCGCAGGCCGCCCAGCGGCGAGGGCGCCGCCTCGATGCTGCCGCCGTGCGCCTCGAGGGTCGCGCGGCAGATCGACAGGCCCAGCCCCGAGCCGCCGAGCGCGCGGCTGCGCGAGGTCTCGCCGCGGAACAGGCGGTCGAAGAGCCGCGGAATTTCGTCGTCGGGCACGCCCGGTGCGCTGTCGTCGAACACCAGCGTGAGGCAGTTGCCCGTCCATGCGCCCTCGACGGTCGCATCGATGCGCAGTATGCCGCCGGCATCGGTGTAGGCCAGCGTGTTCTCGAGCAGGTTCATGAAGACCTGGTGCAGCCGGTGCGCATCGCCGTCGATCACCGGCTGGGCCGAGGCGGCGATGCGGTCGATGGCGTCGCGATCGACCGCGATGCCGCGCTGCGCGAAGCGGTCGCGCGTGTGGTCGAGCGCCTCCTTCAGCAGCGACAGCGGATACACCGGCGCCTTCAGCAGGTCGCTCTGGGGCTCGCGCATGCTGCTGCGCAGGTCGTCGACCAGCTGGCCGAGACGGATCACCTGCCGGTGCATGCGCAGCGCGGTGCGTTCGTCGAAGGTGCGCACGCCGTCTTGCAGTGCTTCGATCTCCGCGCGCATCGCCGCCAGCGGCGTGCGCAGCTCGTGCGCCGCGTCGGCCAGCCAGGCACGGCGCGAGGCTTCGACGGTGTCCAGGCGCTGCGCCATGTCGTTGAAGGTCTTGCCCAGCAGCGCGAGTTCGTCCGATCCGTGGACCGCGACGCGCGTCGAGAGCCGCCCGCGCGCCACGTCTTGCGCGGCCTGCGTGAGCGCGTCGATCGGCTTGAACCAGCGGCGCGCCAGCAGCCACGACAGCACGAGCGCGAAGGCCAGGCCGCACAAGCCCGTGAGCGCGATCACGCCCGATTGCTGCGCGAGAAAGGCGCGGTCGGCCTCGCTTTCGAGGCCCTGCACGGGGGCCAGGGCGAGGTAGCCCACGACGGTACGCCCGCGCCGGATGGGCAGGCGCGCGGCGGTGGCCAGGTCGAGGGTGGCGCCGACCACCCATGCACCTTGCGCGTCGAGCAGGGCCAGGCGGCGGTAGATCGAATCGGGCGGGCCGGACAGGCCGGGAAAGAAGCCCGGCGGCGGCATCGCGAAGCGCCGGGGCAGCAGGTCGAGCTGTGGTGGCGGGGGCGGCGGCGAGGCGGTGTTCGAGAGGCCACTGGAGGACTCGGCCTGCTGCGCGTTGTCGCCTGACGTGCGGCGCTCGTACCAGGGAGGCAGGCGCCGGTCGTCGGGCGTGGTGGCGCCGTCGATCACCAGCGCCAGCTGGCCCATCTGCAGGCGGTGCCAGGCTTCGTCGTTGTCGCGCAGCTTCTTCCAGTCGCCGTTGGCGGTGTAGTGCTTCAGCAGGAGCTGAGAGAGCCAGTCCATGCGGCGGATCTCGATCTCGGCCACGTAGGCGCCCAGGCCCCGCTGCAGCGCGACGATCGAAAAGCCCACGAAGCTGAGCAGCAGCACGATCAGCAGGGCGGCCAGCGCCAGGAAGATCTTGCGGGAGAGTGTCAGGCGCGGCATGGGCTCGGCGGCGGAGGCATGGCCGCATTCTGCGGCATGCGTTTCGGGGGCGGGGACGTCATAGGCAAGCCGTCGATCATGGCTGCGGATTGGGGAGGAATCTGGGAGAGGCGCCTTCCCGCCGCTCTCCCACATTTCTCCCGATTCGGATCGCACGATGCGGGCCATGACACCGGACACGCACCGCTCCCGCCCGCCCCTTGCCTTCCACGCGCTGGCCGCCGCCGCGCTCGCCTGGGCCCCGTCGGGGCACGCGGCGCCCGCGGCGACACCACCGGCCGACACCGGCGTCGACCTGCTGCTGTTCCTGCTGGCGGCGCTGTTCTGGGTTGTCGCGCATGTGTGGACGCTGCTCGTGGTCTGGGCCGAAGCGAGGGCCTCGGGCGTGCGAGCACCTGCCAAGAAGGAGGCTGCCCATGGCCGATGAAGCGATCGGACGCCGGGGCCTGCTGGCCGTGATCGGTGCGGCCGCCGCTGGCCCGGCCGTGGTGCGCGAGGAAGGCCGGTACTGTGTCGCGCCACGCACGCTCGAAGGCATCGCCCGCATCCGCGCGCTCGTGCCGCCGCGCACCGAAGGCTGAGCGGTGCTGCGCATGCCGCTCCCGTCCTTCGCGCCCGGTCCCCGGTGGGTGACGCCGCGCGCCGCGATGCGCGCGCTGGCGCACACCTGCGCGGGCTGCCTGGCCTTCTGCAGCTTGGCGCTGGGCATCAGCGTCGCGGCACGCGGCGCCTGCGCGGAAGCCCGGCAGGCCGAGGTGCGCAACTCGCGCCTGGCGACGCTGGCGCCGATCCTGCAAAGCCGCCGTGAAAGCCGCACGCCGCGCGGCCACGGCCCCTGCAAGACCCGGTCCGCCCTCAGCCCGGCCGCTCCGCGAAGCTGAACCCCACGCCGTAGACCGAGCGAATCCAGCCGTGCGAGGGCGACACGGCCGCGAGCTTGCGGCGCAGGTTCTTGATGTGTCCGTCGACCGCGCGCTCGTTCACGTCGAGCGCCTCGGGGAACGCCGCTTCGAGCAGCTTCGAGCGCGTGAACACCCGGCCCGGTTCCCGCGAGAGCGCGCGCAGCAACAGCAGCTCGCGGCGCGTGAGCGCCAGCGCCCGCCCCTCCAGCCATGCATCGCCCCTCGCGCTGTCGAAGGCCACGGAAGGCGAGGGCATGCCCACGTGCAAGTCGCGCTGCGCGTGTCGGCGCAGCACCGTGTGCACGCGCGCCACCACCTCGCGCGGCGAGAAGGGCTTGCAGACATAGTCGTCGGCGCCCAGGTCGAGCCCGCGCAACCGGTCGGCCTCGTGCGCGCGCGCCGTCAGCACGATGATCGGGTGGTCGCTGCGCGAGCGCACCTGCTCGATCACCTGCAGCCCGTCGATGCGCGGCAGCACCACGTCGAGCAGGGTGAGCGCCAGCGGCGAGTGAGGCGCATGCAGGATGCGGTCGAGCGCGGCGGCGCCGTCGCCGAGCTGCTCGACCTCGTGGCCCGCGCGGTGCAGCAGGTCCAGCAGCACCGACGCGATGTCGCGTCCGTGTTCCACCAGCAGGATGCGGCTCATGGTCTTGCGGGTCGGTTCAGAAGGACGTGCCGATCTGGAACTGGAAGCGCTGTGTGCGGTCGGCGGCGATGCCATTGGCCGTGTCCTCCTTCTGGTAGACGATCGGCACCGCATACGCCAGGCGCAGCGGGCCCAACGGCGAGATCCAGCTGATGCCCAGGCCGGCCGAGGCGCGCAGGCGGTTCTGCGCCTTCCACTGCGCGTCGGTCATGCTGGCCGTGCGTTCGGCGAACACGTTGCCCGCATCGAAGAAGGTGTACAGGCGCAGCGACTTGTCGTTGCCCGCGCCGGGGAAGGGCGTGGTCAGCTCCATGTTGAAGATCGCCTTGCGCGTGCCGCCCAGCGAACCGCCGGTGACCGCGTCGGTCGGGCCCAGCGAGTTCTGCTCGAAGCCGCGGATCGAGCCGAGCCCGCCCGCGTAGAAGTTCTTGAAGACCGGGAAGCTGCTGCCGCCCAGCGCCTTCGCGTAGCCGAGCTGGCCGTTGAAGGCCAGCGTGTACTGCTTGGACAGCGGCATGTACTGCTGGTACTGGTAGTTGGTCTTCAGGTAGCGCAACTCGCTGCCCACGCCCAGCTCGAGGTTGGCGCTCTGCAGGCGCCCGCGCGTGGGCACCAGGGCGCTGTCGCGGTCGTCGCGCGACCAGCCCACCGTCGCGGGGATGCCCACCACGTTCTTGCCCGCGCACACCACGCTCGGCGCGGTGCCGGTGCACTGGAAGTAGTCGAGGTAGGCCTGCGGCGTGGCCGTGTAGACATACGAGCCGTTGACCAGCGTGTACGAACCGTTGGTGCCGGGCGTGAACGCATAGCGCTCCACGCCGATGCCCAGGTACACCGTGTCCAGCTCGTTCACCGGCAGCCCGAAGCGCACCGAGCCGCCGTCGCTCGCGAGCTTGTAGTTGCCGTCGGCCTCGTAGTAGGGCCGCGTGGTGGTGTGGAAGAGGTTGAAGGTGCGCGAGATGCCGCCCGTCGTGAAGTACGGGTCGGTGGCCGTAAGCGACACCGAGCGGTTGTACGAGCCGGTGTTGACCTGCAGCCCGAGGTAATTGCCCGAGCCGAACACGTTCTCCTGTGTGATGCCGAAGCTCAGCGAGATCTTGTCGGTCGACGAGTAGCCCGCGCCCAGCTGCAGCGCGCCCGTGGGCTTCTCGGCCACGGTGACGTTCAGGTCGACCTGGTCGTTGCTGCCCGGCACTTCGGTGGTCTCGACGTTCACCTCGGTGAAGAAGCCCAGGCGGTCGACGCGGTCGCGCGAGAGCCTGATCTTCGTGCCGTCGTACCAGGCGCCTTCGTACTGGCGGAACTCGCGGCGGATCACTTCGTCGCGCGTGCGCGCATTGCCGCCGATGTTCAGCCGCCGCACATAGGCGCGCCGCCCGGGCTCGGCGTTCAGCACCATCACCACGCGGCGCTGGGCGCGGTCGATCTCGGGCTCGGCCTTCACGCGCGCGAAGGCGTAGCCGAAGGTGCCGAAGTGGTCGGCGAAGGCCTTGGTGGTGGCCACCACGTCTTCGCCGTTGTAGGGCGCGCCGGGGCGCACGGTGACGAGCGACTTGAACTCGTCCTCGCGCCCCAGGTAGTTGCCTGCCAGCTTCACGCCGGCCACGGCGAACTTCTCGCCCTCGCTGATGTTCACCGTGAGTTCGAGCGTCTGCCGGTCGGGCGAGATCGCGACCTGCGTGGACTCGATGCGGAACTCGAGGTAGCCACGCGTCAGGTAGAACGAGCGCAGCGTTTCCAGGTCGGCGTCGAACTTGGCGCGCGCGTACTTGTTCGACTTCGTGTACCAGGCCAGCCAGCCGCCGCTGTCCTGGTCGAACAGGTCGAGCAGTGTGCGTTCGTCAAAAGCTTGCTGTCCGACCACGCGCACCCGCGTGATGCGCGCCGGCTCGCCCTCGGTCACGCTGAACGTGAGGTTGACGCGGTTGCGCTCCAGCGGGGTGACGGTGGTGACCACCTGCGCGTTGTAGAGGCTGCGGCCGATGTACTGGCGCTTGAGTTCCTGCTCCGCGCGGTCGGCCAGTGCCTTGTCGTAGGGCCGGCCTTCGGCCAACCCGATGTCGCGCAGCGCCTTCTGCAGTGCGGTCTTGTCGAATTCCTTGGTGCCGGCGAAGTTGACATCGGCCACGGTGGGGCGCTCTTCGACGATGACGACGAGCACACGGCCGTTGACGTCGATGCGCACGTCCTTGAAGAGCCCGAGGTCGAACAGCGCGCGAATGGCCGCGCTGCCGCGGTCGTTGCTGTAGGTGTCGCCGGCCTTCAGGCCGAGGGTCGCGAACACCGTGCCGGCTTCGACACGCTGCAGGCCTTCGAGGCGGATGTCCTGCACGGTGAACGGGTCGGCGGCCTGTGCCGGGCAGGCCGCCATCGCGAGGCACAACGCAGCAAGGGCGGCGAGAGACTTGGGAGGAATCATCATCACCGCATGGTCTTCACCAATGTCGGAGGAATGTGGGACGCCCTCCCACCCGCAGGGCCGGGTGGCAAGCAGTCGCTATTGCAACCCCATCGCGTTCACCGTCGGCCACGACACCGCAGGCCGTTCGATGCGTTCGCGGCAGTTCTGCGCATGCGTCTCCAGCGACAGATCGCCCTGGATCTCGAGCAGTCGCCGCACCGTGCGATCGACCGCGTGCGCGTCGAGCAGCGGATACGTTCGCGCCGTTCGCCCGTTGTTGCGCACCAGCCGCGCGATGTACGGCAGGTCTTGCTGCGTGATCACGGCGGCGGGCATCACGCCTTCGAGTTCCACACCTTCGCAAGGCAGCAGCACGAAGTACTGCAGCCGCAGGTCGTCCGGCAGCAGGCTGCGCAGCTGCGTCGTCTTGCGCCCGCCTTGCCAGGCCGGGTCTTTCACCTCACGCGCCCGCGTGCAGCCATGCAGTCGAAGAAACCAGCGCGGCGGCGCCTCGTCGGACTTCTTGCGATAGACAAACGCATTGCGCCACGCCTTGATCTCGAACAGGTAGACGCCCGTCTCGCACACGATCACCGCGTCGATGCGCGCGGTGGGAACGGCGCAACCGGAAGGCATCGGGATGATGAGGTTGCGAAGAATGCGCAGGTGGGAAAAGGCGGGGCTGAATGCGGTGGCGAGCTGCTGCACACCGAGCGACGCGGCGACCGCGCTTTGCTGCAAAACAATGGTCATGTCGGACTCCTTCGGAGCGGTGAGCATTGCTGGGCTTTTGGGAGACTTCTGGTATGTGCTGCGTTGGCTTCGATGAATACGCACCCGGCAGGCGGTGCGGCGCGGGCGGCCCCACTGTGCCGGCCCTTCGGGCTGCCCTGCGGTGCTCGCGTTTCGGCGGCACAGAGGGGCCGACCGCACCGCACCGCCCACCGGGCGCTTGTGGGGGCGTGAGCGCAAAACAACATACGGTCGCGATCGCGCTTCGTCCACCAGATTCCTCCAATTTTGAACAGGACCATCCGGTCAGCGGCTCGATGAAGAGCAGCTGCAAACCCCGGAGAAACCTGAATGAAGAAATCCCTCACGGCACTCGCCGCGCTGGCCGTCACCGGCCTGGCCTCTGCCCAATCGTCGGTCACCCTGTTCGGCGTCGTCGATGCCGGCGTGAGCTACCAGAGCGCCACGTCGCGCAACCCCGTCACCGGCACCACCAGCAAGCAAAGCCAATGGAGCCTGGCCAACTCGGGCTACAACTCCAGCCGCATCGGCTTTCGCGGCACGGAAGACCTGGGCGGCGGGCTGGCCGCGAGCTTCTGGCTCGAAGCGCCGATCAGCAACGACGACGGCGCGAACGGCATCGCCAACTTCAACCGCCGGTCCACCGTCAGCCTGTCGGGCGGCTTCGGCGAAGTGCGGCTGGGCCGCGACTACACGGCCACGTTCTGGAACGACACGGTGTTCGACCCGTTCGGCACCAACGGCTCGGGCTCGAGCTTGATCAACACGGTGAGCGGCAGCACCGCGCTGGGCAACACGAACTACGTGCGCGCCAGCAACATGGTCGGCTACTTTTTGCCGCCGAACTTCGGCGGCTTCTACGGCCAGCTGCAGTACAGCCTGAACGAGAACACGAAGACCAGCGCCACCGACACCACGGCCGCCACCAGCAGCAGTGCCGGCCGCTATGTCGGCGGGCGTTTCGGCTATGCGAACGGGCCGCTGGACATCGCACTGGCGGTGGGCCAGAACGTCGCGGCCGACACCATCACGCTCACGCGCAAGGTGCAGACCATCAACCTCGGTGCGTCATACGACTTCGGTCCGATCAAGCTCTTTGGCGAGCTGTCGAACGTGAAGAACAAGTTCGACCTCGCGGCGCTGAGCGACCGCCATGACAGCTACAACGGCTACCTGATCGGCGCGAGCATGCCGGTGGGCGCGGGCCTGATCCGCGCGTCGTACTCGACCGTGCGCTACAACGAAGGCGCGGTCGGCGTGACAGGTGACGATCCGCGTGCGAACAAGCTCGCGATCGGCTACGTGCACAACCTGTCGAAGCGCACCGCGCTGTACGCCACCGTGGCGCGCGTGAGCAACCGCAACGATGCGAACTACACGGGCAGCCTCACGGCCGCGAGCACCACGGGCTACGGCAGCACAGGCGTGGGCTACACGGGCCTGCCGCGTTCGTCGACCGGCTACGACTTCGGCATCCGCCACGCGTTCTGATCGGCCCCGTTCGCGTGAGGCGGCGCTGCCGGCGCACGCGAACGGTCCGTGCCGTCGAACATGCAATGCATCGATTCACATGATCCGAATTCACCACCTCGCAGGCGTGCTGGCAGCGCTCGGCCTGTCGGGCTGCATCGTGCTGCCGCCGCCTCTCTTTCCACCCGGGCCACCGCCGGGGTTTCGCGGCGAGGGGCCGCCGCCCCCGCCACGGTGCGGAGGACCTGCCGGCTGTGCGCGGCCAGCCTTTCCCGAAACGCGCTGAGGGACTGTCGACCATGTACGGCAGCCAGCTCGGCCTGATCATTGCCACGGTCATCGGCCTCGGCTTGGTCGGCGTGCTCGCGCTGATGGGCGCACTGTTTTTCGCCAATGCTCGCGCGGCTGCGCATGCCCGTGGCCTCGCCCAGCAGGCCCGCACCGAGCTGCATCAGCAACTGGCGGACAGCCGTGTGCAGGACCTGCGGCCATTGCTCGGCGCTGAATCTGGCGATGCAACAGCGCTGCGCCTCGATGTAGACCTGCCTGCAGAGGCAGTGCCGGTCTTCGGCATCCCGTCGGAGCTGCGCGAGCTGCTGGCCAAGGTGGCCGCGCATGCCGCGCGCGTGATGGCGGCGGGGGCGACGCTGCAGGTGCGCGCGCGCATCGAAGGCACGCAGGCGGTCATTCACTGGCGCGATCTCAACGCAGAGGGCGAACGCCCACCGTTGGCGCGCTTCTTCGATGCGCTCGACACCGCCTCGCTGGCCAGTGCGCGCATCTGCGAACGCATCGCGGGGCGCCACGGCGGGCGCATCTACTCGGCGCCGGACGACGGCGGCGTGCTTGGCCTGACGCTGCGCCTGCCGCTCTACGCGCCAGTGGCCGCCGGATCAGTCGACTGAGGTGCGCGTCGGCCCTGACGCGGGCGGCGGTGCCGATACGCCCGAGAATTCGAGGGCTTCGAGCGCCTCGTATTCCACCGCCAGGAAGTCCACCAGCTTGCGCACCGACGGCAGCAGGCCGCGGCGCGACGGGAACACCGCGTGCACGATGCCGCTGCGTGGCGCCCATTGCGGCAGTGCGTCGACGAGGCGGCCGGCCTGCAGGTCGTCGCGCACCATCATGGTCGGCATCTTGGCCACGCCCACGCCTTGCAGGGCGGCATGCCGCAGCGCGGCCATGTCGTCGGTCACCAGACGCGGCTGGTGGCGCACCTCGGCGCTCGCGCCGTCGGGGCCTTCGAGCGACCAGGTGTGGTGCGGCTGGGCCGGGCCGAGGTCGAGGCTGGGCAGCAGGCCGATGTCGGCGGGGCTGGCCGGTGCCGTGAGGCCTTCGAGCAGCCGCGGGTGGGCCACCAGCCGCTGCGTGCTGTGGCCCAGCACCTTCATCACCAGGTCGGTGTCTTCGAGCGGCGGAAAGCGCACGCGCAGCGCGAGGTCGAAGCCCTCGCGGATCACGTCGACGCGGCGGTTGGTGCTTTCGAGCTGCACGGTCACGCGCGGGCACTCGGTCATGAAGCGGGCGAGCATTTCGGCCACCTGGTAGTACACCAGCGCCGGCGGGCAGGACAGCCGCACCAGCCCCTGCGGCTGGGCCTGCAGGCGGTCGATGGCCTCCTGCGCGGCGTCGGCCTCGACCAGCATGGCGACGCAGTGCTCGTAGTACTGGCGGCCGATGTCGGTGACGCTGAAACGGCGCGTGGAACGCTGGATGAGGCGCACGCCCAGCCGCTCTTCGAGCAGCGCGATGCGCCGGCTCAGGCTCGACTTGGGCACGCTCAGGGCGCGGCCGGCCGGGGCAAAACCGCCGTGGTCGACCACCTGGGCGTAGTAGTAGAGATCGTTCAGGTCGCGCATGGCTGGGGGGCCTCCGTGCCGTTGATCGTTCGTCAAATGGAACGATGAGGGCGAATTCTGGCATCTACTCAAAGCATCGTTGCGGCCCCATCCTTGATGCATGGCTTTCCCGCACCGGGCGAGCCGCCAGATGGAAAGGAAAGACCCCATGAAGAAGATCCTCGGCACCTACAGCGCCCCGCGCCCGCACTGGGTCGGCGACGGCTTTCCTGTGCGCTCGCTGTTCAGCTACGACACGCTGGGCCGCCACGCCGGCCCCTTTTTGCTGCTGGACTACGCCGGTCCGGCCCAGTTCACGCCGACCGCACGGCCGCGCGGCGTGGGCCAGCACCCGCACCGCGGCTTCGAGACCGTGACCATCGTCTACAAGGGCGAGGTGTCGCACCGCGACTCGACCGGGCAGGGCGGCACCATCGGCCCCGGCGACGTGCAATGGATGACCGCCGGCGCGGGCATCCTGCACGAGGAGTTCCATTCCGAAGCGTTCACGCGCGACGGCGGCGAGCTCGAGATGGTGCAGCTGTGGGTCAACCTCCCCGCCAAGGACAAGATGGCCACGCCCGGCTACCAGGCCATCGTCGATGCGCAGATTCCGTCGGTGCCGCTGCCTGAAGGCGCGGGCAGCGTGCGCGTGATTGCGGGCGGCTACCTCGGCAACAAGGGACCGGCCCGCACCTTCACGCCCATCGACGTGTGGGACCTGCGGCTGAACCAGGGCGCGCAGGTGACGCTGCCGGTGCCCGAAGGCCATGCCGCCGCCATCGTGGTGCTGCGCGGCACGGTGCAGGTGAACGGCGAGACGGTCGTGCGCGACGCGCAGATGGTGCTGCTCGACCGCGCGGGCGATGCGCTCACGATCGATGCGAACAACGACGCGGTGGTGCTGCTGCTGAGCGGCGAGCCGATCGACGAACCCATCGTCGGGCACGGCCCGTTCGTGATGAACACGCGCGACGAGATCGTGCAGGCGATGAAGGACTTCGGCAGCGGGAAGTTCGGGCAGATGCCGGAAGCGGTCGCGCACTGAGCGCGACGCCAGGTTCGCCGCCGCCTTGATTGAAAGATCAGGCGGCGGTGAGCATGCCGCGTTCCTCGATGAAGGCCACCACCTCGGCGACGCCTGTGTGCGTCTTGAGGTTGGTCATCACATAGGGGCGCTGGCGGCGCATGCGCTGGGTGTCCTGTTCCATCACATCGAGGTTCGCGCCGACGTAGGGCGCGAGGTCGGTCTTGTTGATGACGAACAGGTCGCTCTTGGTGATGCCGGGACCGCCCTTGCGCGGGATCTTTTCGCCGGCCGCCACGTCGATCACGTAGATGGTGAGGTCCGACAGCTCGGGGCTGAAGGTGGCCGCGAGGTTGTCGCCGCCCGATTCGACGAACACGATGTCGGCGTCGGGAAAGTCTTCGAGCATGCGGTCGATGGCCTCGAGGTTGATCGAGGCGTCTTCGCGGATTGCCGTGTGCGGGCAGCCGCCGGTTTCCACGCCCATGATGCGCTCGGCCGGCAGCGCGCCGGCCACCGTGAGCAGGCGCTGGTCTTCCTTGGTGTAGATGTCGTTGGTGATGGCGACGAGGTCGTACTTGTCGCGCATCGCCTTGCAGAGCATTTCGAGCAGCGTGGTCTTGCCCGAGCCGACGGGGCCGCCGATGCCCACGCGCAGCGGCGGGAGCTTCTTGGTGCGGTTCGGGATGTGGTGCAGGGCGGAGGTCATGGGCGGAAAAGTCCGGTTCGGTCAGCTTCGGAAGAGGCGGGAATATTGTGTTTCATGGCGGGCCGACAACACGGCCAGCAGGGGCGCGAAGGCCTGGCGCTCGTCGTCGCTCAGGGTCATCGCACGGTCGACGGCCGCAGGAATTTCGTTCGCGAGCCGCGCCAGGATGCGCTGGCCCGCGCTCTGGCCGAGCGGCACGGCCTTGACGGCGGCGGCGACCATGTTCTCGGCCCAGCCGAAGGCGAAGGCCAGGCAGCCGTCTTGCACGGTCGCTTCGGTGCGGCTGGCCGCGAACGCGAAGGCCACGGGGTAGGTCGCGGGCAGGCCGGCGAAGATCTCAGCCGTGTCGGCATGGTGCAGCTTCAGCCACTCGACGAAGGAGCGGCCCATCTGCTCGGTCTGCAGGAAGAACTCGGCGGATTCGCGGGTGTGCAGCACCCAGTCGTTGAGGGTGCGGATGCGCTGTGCGTCTCCTGCGCGCCAGGCGGCGATGGCCTGGGCTGCCAATGCAAGGTCGCCGCGGGCGAAGCTCAGGTGCAGCTGGTCGGAGAGCCACTCGGTGGCACTGGCCTCGGAATTGATGCCGGCCCATTCGACCGCGGCTTCGATGCCTTCGGAGTACGAGAAGCCGCCGACCGGCAGGGCGGGGGAGGCGAGCCAGATGAGCTGGAGGAGGCTGTGGGGGGTTGGCATTTGTTTACTGGCGTGCGCCGCTGTTCGGGGCGTGTGCGCAGGCCACCGGGTACTTCCCTCCGCGAATGTCCCCCGGGCTTCGCCCTCCTCCTTGATTTCGCTGCGGGAAGCACCCAGTGTCCTGCGCACGGGAAGGGCGGTGGGTCATTTCAATGCGAGTGGCCGTGATCGTCGTCGAGCAGTTCGGGGGCGAGCACGAGTGGCTTCGGGCCGCTCTTGCCGTGGGAATGTCCGTGGTCATGGTCATGGTCATGGCCGTGGTCGTGACTGTGGCCGCCGTGCGAGTGCCCTTGCGATCCGTACGCGCCGCCTTCGGGCTCGAAGGCTTCCTCGACCGCGACGACGATCAGGTGCATCGAGCGCAGCATGTCGGCCAGCACGTGGTCGGGTTCGATCTTCAGGTGATCGGGCTTGAGCTCGATCGGCACATGCCGGTTGCCCAGGTGGTAGGCGGCGCGCGTCAGGTCGAAGGGCGTGCCGTGGGCCGTGCAGTGCGTGATGCGCAGCACCGGCTGCGGCGCCGCGATCACACGCACGAGTGAGCCGTCTTCCGCGACCAGCACGTCGCCGCCGCGCACCGCGGTGCCGCGCGGCAGGAAGATGCCGATCTGCCGGCCCTGCGAGTCGGTGGCGTCGAAACGGCTTTTCTGGCGCACGTCCCAGTCGAGTTCGACGGTGGCGGCACGCTTGAGCAGCACGGGCGCGAGGCCGCGGCCCTGGGGCATGAGTTTGTTGGCGGTGAGCATGGCGGGTTGCGACTCCAAGTTTGACCGGCTAATATAACGTTTGTTATAACTTTTGTTCTTCGGAGCGAAATCATGTCCGCTATCAAAGTCACTCAGATCGGCAATTCGGTTGGCGTCATCCTGCCCAAGGAATTGCTGTCGAGCATGAATGTGGGCAAGGGCGACACGCTTTACGTCACGAAGGCCTCGAACGGCGGCTTCAACATCACGCCGTACGACGAAGCATTCGAGCAGCAAATGGAAGCGGCGCGACGCGTCATGAAGAAGCGCCGCAACGTCCTGCGTGAGCTCGCCAAATGACGGCCGCCAACCAGCCTTGGGTGTGGCTCAGTGCCAAACTCATGGCGTTGGTGCACGAGGAACAACTCGCCGAACACGGCGGGCCCGCGGGAATTCGCGACGAAGGCATGCTCGCTTCTGCGATGGGTCGGCCTCAGCATCGGGCGCTGTACGAATCCCCCGATGCCGCGGCGCTGGCCGCCTGCTACGCGTTTGGCATCGCGCGCAACCATCCCTTCGTGGATGGCAACAAGCGGACGGCATTCGTGGCGATGGAGGTGTTTCTCGACCTCAATGGATTCGAGTTCACTGCGTCGGACGAGGATTGCGTGCTCAAAGTGCTTGCACTCGCGGCCGGTGAGGTCGAGGAGGAAACTTTCGCTCAATGGATTCGCGATCACGTGGTGCCGCAACAGGCCTGACATTCAGAACAGGAAGTACCGCTGCGCCATCGGCAGCACCTTGGCCGGCTCGCAGGTCAGCAGGTGGCCGTCGGCGCGCACCGCGTAGGTCTGCGCGTCGATCTCCATCTTCGGCGTGTAGCCGTTGTGGATCAGGTCCTGCTTGCGCACGTTGCGGATGTTCTTTACCGCGCTGAGGTGCTTGCTCAGGCCGTAGCGTTCCTTTATGCCCGCGGCCAGTCCGGCCTGCGAGACGAAGGTCAGCGAGCTCTTGGCCAGCGAGCCGCCGTAGGCGCCGAACATCGGCCGGAAGTGCACCGGCTGCGGCGTGGGAATCGACGCGCTGGGGTCGCCCATCGCGGCCATCGCGATGGTGCCGCCCTTGATGATGGTGAAGGGCTTCACGCCGAAGAAGGCCGGCTTCCAGACCACGAGGTCGGCCCACTTGCCGACTTCGATCGAACCGACTTCGTGCGCAATGCCGTGCGCGAGGGCCGGGTTGATCGTGTACTTGGCGACGTAGCGCCGCACGCGGAAGTTGTCGTTGCGTTCGCTGTCTTCGGGCAGCGCGCCGCGCTGCTGCTTCATCTTGTGCGCGGTCTGCCAGGTGCGGATCACCACCTCGCCGACACGGCCCATGGCCTGGCTGTCGGAGCTGAACATGCTGATCGCGCCCAGGTCGTGCAGCACGTCTTCGGCGGCGATGGTTTCCTTGCGGATGCGCGATTCGGCAAAGGCCAGGTCTTCGGCGATGCCGGCATCGAGGTGGTGGCACACCATGAGCATGTCGACGTGCTCGTCGAGCGTGTTCACGGTGTAGGGCATCGTCGGGTTGGTCGACGAGGGCAGAAAGTTGGCCTCGCCCACCACGCGCAGGATGTCGGGCGCATGGCCGCCACCCGCGCCCTCGGTGTGGAAGGCGCAGATGGCGCGCCCGCCCACGGCGGCAATGGTGTTCTCGACAAAGCCCGATTCGTTGAGCGTGTCGCTGTGGATCGCCACCTGCGTGTCGGTGGCGTCGGCCACGTCCAGGCAGTTGCTGATGGCCGCGGGCGTGGTGCCCCAGTCTTCATGCAGCTTCAAGCCCATGACGCCGGCCTCGATCTGCTCGTGCAGCGCGTCGGGCAGGCTGGCGTTGCCCTTGCCGAGGAAGCCCAGGTTCATCGGGAACGCATCGGCCGCCTGCAGCATGCGTTCGATGTGCCAGGGGCCGGGTGTGGCGGTGGTCGCGAAGGTGCCGGTGGCCGGGCCGGTGCCGCCGCCGAGCATGGTCGTCACGCCCGAGGCCAGCGCCTCCTCGATCTGCTGCGGACAGATGAAGTGGATGTGGCTGTCGATGCCGCCCGCGGTGACGATGGTGCCTTCGCAGCTGATGATCTCGGTGCCCGGGCCGATGACGATGTCCACGCCCGGTTGCACGTCGGGGTTGCCGGCCTTGCCGATGGCGGCGATGCGGCCATCTTTCAGGCCGATGTCGGCTTTGACGATGCCCCAGTGGTCGAGGATGAGGGCGTTGGTCATGACCGTGTCGACGGCGCCCTGGGCGCGCGTGCGCTGCGACTGCGCCATGCCGTCGCGGATCGTCTTGCCGCCGCCGAACTTCACCTCTTCGCCGTAGCCGCCGGCACGCAGCGTGTAGTCGGCTTCCACTTCGATCAGCAGGTCGGTGTCCGCGAGACGGACCCGGTCGCCCACGGTGGGGCCGAAGATTTCTGCGTAGGCGCGTCGCCCGATGGTGGCCATGTTTTAGAGCTTTCCTTGAACCAGGCCGCGAAAGCCGTAGACGATGCGATCGCCGGAAAAATCGACCAGCGCGACCGTGCGCTGCTGGCCTGGCTCGAAGCGCACCGCGGCGCCCGAGGCGATGTTCAGCCGCATGCCGCGCGCGGCAGCGCGGTCGAAGTCGAGCGCGCCGTTGGTTTCGGCAAAGTGGTAGTGCGAGCCGACCTGAATCGGCCGGTCGGCCGTGTTGCGCACGACCAGCGTGAGGGCGCGGCGGCCGGGGTTGAGCGTGTGCTCGCCGTCGTCGATGAGGAGTTCGCCGGGCGTCATGGCCGCCTCAGACCGCCTGGGCCAGCAGCGTGGCGCCGAGGGCAACGACGGCGGCACCGGCCACGCGCGGCAGCCACGCGTTGGCATGGCGCAGTGCCCAGCCCAGCGCAATGCCGGCCGCGTGCAGCAGCAGCGTGGCGCTGACCATGCCGGCCAGCGTGAGGGCGGCGCCGTGCTCGCCCGCCAGCTCGTGGCCGTGCGCCACGCCGTGGAAGACGGCGAACAGGCCCGCGACGGCCATGGCGACGTCGGCCGGCAGGTGCACGCGCGTGGCGACCAGGAGGCCCAGCACCAGCAGCGACGCGGCGATCATCGGCTCGACGGCCGGGAGCTGCACGCCGGCCAGCCCGGCCAGCGCACCCGCGAGCAGCATGCCCGCGAAGGCCAATGGCGCCCACAGCAGGTCGGGCCAGGCGCGGCGCGCGACCAGCGCGCTCCACAGGCCGACCGCGACCATCGCCGCGAGGTGGTCGGCGCCGGTCAGCGGGTGCATGAAGCCGGTCACGAAGCCGTGGTGCACGCCGCCGTCGACGCCGGTGTGGGCGCTGGCGGCCAGCGGCAGCAGGAGGGTGACGAGCAAGGCGGAGGTCTTTGCGAAGCGCATGGCGGGATCTTTCTCTTCTTGTGGCGGAGGTTCTTCAGACGATCGGCTGGTGGACGGTCACGAGCTTGGTGCCGTCGGGAAAGCTGGCTTCGACCTGGATGTCGGGAATCATGTCGGCGATGCCGTCCATCACGTCGGCGCGGGTGAGCACGCTGCGGCCCTCGCTCATCAGCTCGGCAACGCTCTTGCCGTCGCGGGCGCCTTCCATCACGGCGGCGGTGATCAGCGCGATGGCTTCGGGGTAGTTGAGCTTGAGCCCGCGCGCCTTGCGGCGTTCGGCCAGCAGGGCGGCCGTGAAGATCAGCAGCTTGTCTTTTTCGCGCGGGGTCAGTTCCATGGCGGCGGCTTCGTCGGGTGGCGGTCGGTGATTATGGGCAAGCCAATCTCTTTGCAACAGTCGTGCCCTGTTCGCCAAATGCCGTACTCGGTGGCACGGAAGCTGCACCGAAACGGTGTGAGTTCCGCCGAATCCCCCCTCCTTCCCGACGACGCGCCCCAGCGCATCGTGAAGGTGCGGCGCGACTACAACAGCTGGGTCGCGAGCGAAACGCTGGAGGACTACGCGCTGCGCTACACGCCGCAGCGCTTTCGCAAATGGTCCGAATGGCGGGTGGCCAACACGGCGTTCGGGGCGGCGTCGTTCCTGGTGCTGGAGGCGGTCGGCGCCACGCTGCTGGTGCAGTACGGTTTTGCCAATGCCTTCTGGGCGATCCTCGTCACGGGGCTCATCATCTTCTTGGCGGGGCTGCCGATCAGCGTGTACGCGGCGCGCTACGGGCTGGACATGGACCTGCTCACGCGTGGCGCGGGCTTTGGCTACATCGGCTCCACGCTCACCTCGCTGATCTACGCGAGCTTCACCTTCATCTTCTTTGCGCTCGAGGCGGCCGTGATGGCCTATGCGCTCGAGCTGGCGCTGGGCATTCCGCCGGTGTGGGGCTACCTGGTGTGCGCGCTGGTGGTGATTCCGCTGGTCACGCACGGGGTGTCGGTGATCAGCCGGCTGCAGCTGTGGACACAGCCGCTGTGGCTGCTGATGCTGGTGGTGCCCTTTGTCTTCGTGCTCGTGCGCGATCCTGGTGCGTTCGCGGGCATCACGCACTACAGCGGGGCGAAGTCGGGCGCCCAGGGATTCAACTTGCACCTGTTCGGTGCTGCGCTGACGGTCGGCATCGCGCTCATCACGCAGATGGGCGAGCAGGCCGACTACCTGCGTTTCATGCCCGCGCGCACCGCGGGCTCGGCGCGCCGCTGGTGGGCCGGCGTGCTGGCGGGCGGGCCGGGCTGGGTGGTGCTCGGCGTGGTCAAGATGCTGGGCGGGGCGGCGCTGGCCTACCTGGCGATCACGCACATGGTGCCGGTCGAGCGCGCGGTCGATCCGAATCAGATGTACCTGGCGGCCTACGAGTACGTGTTCCCGAACTACGGCTGGGCGGTGGCGGCGACGGCGCTGTTCGTGGTGATCTCGCAGCTGAAGATCAACGTGACGAACGCTTATGCGGGCTCGTTGGCCTGGAGCAATTTCTTCTCGCGCGTGGCGCACAGCCACCCGGGGCGCGTGGTGTGGGTGGTGTTCAACGCGCTCATCGCCTTCATGCTGATGGAGATGAACGTGTTCGAGGCGCTGGGCGACGTGCTGGGCCTGTTCGCCAACATCGCCATCGCCTGGATGATGGCCGTGGTGGCCGACCTGGTCATCAACAAGCCGCTGGGGCTGTCGCCGCCGGGCATCGAGTTCAAGCGCGCGCACCTGTGGGACATCAACCCCGTGGGCGTGGGCGCGATGGCGCTGGCGTCGGTGCTGTCGATCACGGCGCACCTGGGCGTGTTCGGGCCGCTGGCGCAGGCCTTCTCGGCGCTGATCGCGCTCGGCACGGCACTGGTCGCCTCGCCGCTGCTGGCGTGGGCCACGGGCGGCAAGTACTACCTCGCGCGGACCTCCGATGTGGGCGGCTCGGTGCTGTTCGCGCCGGCCGCGGGCGGGCGCAAGGTGCGCTGGGCGCGGGTCGAATCGGCGCCAGACGACGGCGGCAGCTACCAGCGGTTGAAGGTGCAGCACTGCGTGATCTGCGAGCGCGAGTACGAAGGGCCCGACATGGCGCACTGCCCGGCCTACCAGGGCGCGATCTGCTCGCTGTGCTGCACGCTCGACGCGCGCTGCGGCGACCTGTGCAAGCCGCACGCGAGCCTGTCGGCGCAGTGGTCTGGCGTGCTGCGCTGGCTGCTGCCGCGCCGCAGCTGGCGCTACCTCGACACGGGGCTCGGGCACTTCCTGCTGCTGATGCTGGTGATCGTGCCGCTGCTGGCGGTGGTGTTCGGCGTGCTCTACCAGCAGGAGCTGCGGGCCCTGAGCGAGGGCGCGCTGGCGCTGGCGGCGCAGGCCGACGTGGCCGGGGCGCTGGCGGCCGTGCAGCAGGCGTCGCTGCGCTCGGGTTTTCTGAAGGCCTACATGGCGTTGCTGGTCATCGCGGGCATCGTCGCGTGGTGGCTGGTGCTGGCGCACCAGAGCCGCAAGGTGGCGCAGGAAGAATCAAATCGCCAGACCCATCTGTTGGTGCGAGAGATCGCCCTGCACCGCGAAACCGACCGCGCATTGCAGGACGCCAAGCAAAGCGCCGAAGAAGCCCGTGAGATTGCCGAGCACGCCAAGCTCGCGGCCGACCAGGCGCGGCGCGCGGCGGACCTCGCGAACCAGGCCAAGAGCCGCTACATCAGCGCCATCAGCCACGAGCTGCGCACGCCGCTCAACAGCATCCTGGGCTACGCGCAGCTCATGGGCGAAGACCACTCGGTGCCGCCGCACCGCCAGCAGGCGGTGGCCGTCATCAAGCGTGGCGGCGAGCACCTGCTGTCGCTCATCGAGGGCACGCTGGCCATCGCCCACATCGAGGCCGGCAAGCTCACGCTCGACGCGCGGCCCATGCGCTTTGCCGACGCCATGCGCGAGCTGGCCGACATGTTCGAGCTGCAGGCGGCCGAGAAGGGCCTGCGCTTTCGCTTCGAGGCGGCCGGTGCGTTGCCCGACGTGGTGCGCGCCGACGAGAAGCGCGTGAGCCAGATCCTCATCAACCTGCTGGGCAACGCGATCAAGTTCACGGCGGCGGGGCAGGTGACCTTGCGCATTTCCTATGCACGCGAGTTCGCCGCCATCGAGATCGAAGACACCGGGCCGGGCATGACGGACGCCGACATCGAGCGCATCTTCGAGCCCTTTGCGCGCGGCCACGCGGCGGTGTCGTCGGCGCCCGGCGCAGGCCTGGGCCTGACCATCGCGAAGATGCTGACCGACCTGATGGGCGGCGAGATGAAGGTGCGCAGCACGCCGGGAGAGGGCTCGCTGTTCTGCGTGCGGCTGTTCCTGCCGCGGGTGCACGAGGCGGTGGCGGGTGTCGTGCGCATCGCACCAGTGCCGCGCGCGCGGCGCGGCTACGAGGGCGCGCGGCGGCGCCTGCTGGTGGTCGACAACGAGGAGGCCGACCGCGAGCTGCTGGGCCATGTGCTCGCGCCGCTGGGCTTCGAGCTGCGCAGCGCGGCCAGCGGGCACGACGCGCTGGACCTCATCGCCGCGGGCTACCGGCCCGACGCCATGTTCGTCGACCTCGCGATGCCCGGCATCGACGGCTGGGAGACCATCCGCCGCGCGCGCAAGCTGGGGCTCGCCGAAGCGTCGGTGGCCATCGTCTCGGCCAACGCCTTCGACAAGGGGCTCGACAACGACGTGGGCATTGCGCCCGAAGACTTCTTCGTCAAGCCCGTGCGCCATACCGAACTGCTCGACTGGCTGGAGCGCCGGCTCGCCCTGCAATGGACCGACACCGCCGCGCGGCCCGCGCCCGCCGTGGCCGCGCCGCGCGCGATGCAGCCACCGTCGCTGGCGCGCCTGCGTGCACTCGACGAAGCGGTGAGCCTGGGCTACTTTCGCGGCATCATGAACCAGCTCGACGACATCGACGCCGCGCAGCCCCAGTGCGCCGCGTGGACCGAGGCCCAGCGTGCGCTGGCCCGCCAGTTCCAGTTCGAGGCCATGGGCCGCGCACTGGCCGAAGCCGCCGAGGGCGCCGCATGACTCTTTTGTCTCCACCGACCATGCTCACTTCGCCGCTCGCCCGCACGCTGCGTGAACAGCAGGGCGCCCACGGCGACCTGGTGCTGATCGTCGACGACGTGCCCGACAACCTCGCCGTGCTGCACGACGCGCTCGACGAATCGGGCTACACCGTGCTCATCGCCACCAACGGCGAGCAGGCGCTGCAGCGCGCCGCGCAGGCGCGCCCCGACATCGTGCTGCTCGACGCCATGATGCCGGGCATCGATGGCTTCGAGGTGGCGCGCCGGCTCAAGGCCGATGCGGCCACCGCGCACATTCCCATCGTGTTCATGACCGGCCTCACCGAGACCGAGCACCTCGTGGCCGCGCTCGAGGCGGGCGGCGTCGACTACGTCACCAAGCCGATCAAGCCGAAGGAGGTGCTGGCGCGCATGAACGTGCACCTGCAGGGCGCCCGCCGCGCGCGGCAGGAGGCGCACCAGGCCGGGCAGGCGCGCAACGCACTCGACGCCTTCGGCTACGCGAGCATCACGGTGCGGCTGCCCGAGGGACGGCTGATCTGGCAGACGGCGCTGGCGCGCGACCTGCTGTCGCGCTACTGCGAAACGCAGGCGCCCGAGACGCCGCCGGCCGTGCTTGACTGGCTGCGCCAGCACGCGCCCGAAGCCCGCGCGCGGGGCATCGAGCCGCCCGCGCTGGTCATCGCGCAGGGCGCGCGCAGCCTGAGCCTGCGGCTGCACCGCCAGACCGGCGAGGACGATGCCGGCGACGAATGGATGATCGTCATGCGCGAGGTGTCCGACACCGCCGTCATCGAGGCCATGAGCCTGAGCCTGAAGCTCACGGCACGCGAGGCCGAGGTGCTGTACTGGGTCGTCAAGGGCAAGACCAACAAGGACATCGGCGAGATCCTCGGCAGCAGCCCGGCCACCGCCAAGAAGCACCTGGAGCGCGTGTACGTGAAGCTGGGCGTCGAGACGCGCACGGCAGCGGCGGGCGTGGCGATCAAGCGCATCCGCGAGCTGCAGCCGCAGTTCGAGTTCTGAAGGGTGCGAGAGCGGCGGCGCGTCATGGCGTGGACTTTCCGGCTTCCTAGAATGAGGCAGGGCTCTCTGAGGGAAGCACGAGATGAAGAACAACAACAAACGCGCCGCACGCCTGCTGCTCGTTGCATGCGCGGCGCTGCCGGGCCTCGGCGCGCAGGCCGCCGGCCACTTCGATGTCGACGATGCCGGCACGCTCGATCCCGGCCAGTGCCAGTACGAAACCTGGTGGGGCCGCAGCGGCGCCGAGCCGGTCACGACGGGCTTCCATGTCGGACCGGCCTGCCGGGTCGGCCCGGTCGAGCTGGGGCTGAACGTCGACCGGCTCTCGGCGCAGGGCGTCCACTCGGTCACGGGCGGCCCGCAACTCAAATGGACCTTTGCCGGGACGGCCGCCGACGCGCCGTTCAGCGCCGCCGTGTCGATGGGCGCGGTGGCCGACCTGCGGCGCGGCGGTCGCTGGGGCGGCCAGCTGGTCGTGCCGCTCACCTGGCGGCCCACCGAGAGCCTGCAGTTCCACGCCAACCTGGGCGCCGACTGGGCGCTGGGCACCGGCGCGCGCACGCCGCGCGGCGGCCTGGCGGTGGAGTGGGCGCTGAACGATGCCGTGTCGCTGATCGCGGAGCGCCACCGGGCAGGGGGCGTGTGGACCTCGCGCGTGGGCGGCCGCTTCAGCCTGACGCCGCTGATCAGCCTCGACATCAGCACGTCGCGCACTGGGCCGCAGGGCGTGCGCGGCGTGGTGATCGGGCTGAACCACGAATTCACCTGGAAATAAGTGAAGAGAAACTGAAATCCACTGCAATGGGATGAACTCCCGTATCGTGGATTTGGTTGATTTTGAATAAGATTCCGTCACATTTATTAACGAGTCAACGATCCGTGACCCCATCGCCCGTTCTGGACTTCAAGTTCACCGCACCGCCGGAGAGCCCCGCGCAGACCTTCCTGCCGGGCCGGCCGGCCGGGGTGCTCGGCCGCTCGTTCACGCCGGAGCGCAATCCGCGCTTGCAGGGTTTGCAGTGCCTGCGCTGCGACACGCTGTACCCGGTCACGCTCGCCAACGACGGCTGCCCGGCCTGCCGGCAGGCCGGCTTTCACGTCGGGCTGCGCGCGAGCTACCGGCCCGGCGGCGCGGACGTGGTGCCGATGCCGTATGTGCAGGGCTTTTCGCTCGGCGAGGGGAACACGCCGCAGCACGATATGCCCGAGCTGGCGCAGCAGTTCGGCGTGGCGCGTCTGAGCATCAAGGACGAATCGCGTAACCCCACCGGCTCGCCCAAAGACCGGCTGACCGCGATGGGCGTGGCGCAGGCGCTGGACGCCGGCGCCCACACGCTGGTGCTGGCCTCGTCGGGCAACACGGCGGTGTCGGCGGCGCACTACGCCTGGGCCGCGGGGCTTGGCTGCGAAGTGGCCACGTACGAGGCGATGCCCGCGACCTATGCGCGCCAGCTCGACGCACTGGGCGCGCGGCGCTACGTGTTCGCGGACAACACCGGCCGCTGGGGCTTCGTGCGCGAACGCTCGCAGTACCCCGGCTATTTCGCGCTCTCCAACTACCGCCTGCCGGCGCTCGGCAGCGCACCCTTGGGCGTGGAGGGCTACAAGGCCATCGCCGAAGAGTGCCTGCAGGACGGCGGCCTGCCCGACCACGTCGTGGTGCCGACCGGGCGCGGCGACATGGCCTGGGGCATCTACGCCGGCTTTCGCGACCTGCTGGCGGCGGGGCGCATCGCGCGCCTGCCGCGGATGTGGCTGGTCGAGCCTTTCCCGCGGCTGTCGCGCGTGCTCGGGGGCGGGGCGCTCAACGGCAGCTATCCCGGTCGCACGGCGCAGCTGTCGAGCGCGGGCGCGACCGTCACGTATCTGCAATGGCAGGCCGCTACGGCCAGCGGCGGCGGCGCCGTGGTGGTGGGCGACGACGAGGCTCGCGCGGCGCGGCGGCTGCTCACCGCGGCCGGCGTGAGCGCCGAGCTGGCGGCGGCGGCGGGCCTGGGGGCGGTGCGGCAACTGCGCGAGGCCGAGACCATCGCGGCCGATGCGCACGTCGTGCTGGTGCTGACCTCCGACGCGTCGAGCGATCCGAGCTGGCCCGATCGCGCTGTTGCCGCTTGAAGCGGTGTGCGGCCCCGGGGCTCAGCGCCCCGTGTACACCTTGATGCGGATCGTCGCGACGTCCCAGCCCCGGTTCTTCAGGCGCGTGACCAGCATCGGCGACAGCTGGCGCAGCTTGGCGGCCGCAGCGCTGCCCTTGACCAGCAGGCACCACACGTCGCCCTCGGCCGGCCCCGGCTGGATGGCCGCGCGCATGGCTGGCGGAATCAACCCTTCGATGGCTTTCAGCCGCTCCGCGGTGTCCCGCGCGCGCGCCATCAGGCTCCCCAGGGTGGGGGCGCCTGCCGCAGCTTCGTGCAGTGAAATGGCGGGGGGAAGTCGGCGATACATGGGTAATCCAGGGGTTAGAAACAAGACAGCTAAAATGCCCGGTTTGCCGACGCTTGCGTCGGCGTTTGTTCCGGAACGGGGCCATCCGACTTCGAGACTTGCCAAGCTTGCATTCGAAGAAGGTGCGCCCAACTGCTTTCACCATATCTTAGGGAATCCGGTCGCAGTGCCTGTCGTGTCAGGTGCCCGCCCCTCTCCACGCCCATGGCAACCAACTTCCTGACCCAGATCTTCGGCAGTCGCAACGACCGGCTCCTCAAGCAGTATCGCAAGACGGTGACGCGCATCAATGCGCTCGAACCCGAGTTCGAAAAGCTCAGCGACGACGCGCTGCGCGCCAAGACGCAGGAATTCAAGGACCGCGTCGCCAAGGGCGAAAGCCTCGACGACCTGTTGCCCGAAGCCTTCGCCACCGTGCGTGAAGGTTCCAAGCGCGTCATGAAGATGCGCCACTTCGACGTCCAGCTGCTCGGTGGCATGGCGCTGCACAACGGCAAGATCTCCGAAATGCGCACCGGCGAAGGCAAGACGCTGACCGCCACGCTGCCCGTGTACCTGAACGCGCTGTCCGGCAAGGGCGTGCACGTGGTCACGGTGAACGACTACCTGGCCAATCGCGACGCGACCTGGATGGGCCGCCTGTACAACTTCCTGGGCCTGTCGGTCGGCATCAACCTGCCGCAGATGCCGCGCGAAGAGAAGCAGGGCGCCTACGGCAGCGACATCACGTACGGCACCAACAACGAGTACGGCTTCGACTACCTGCGCGACAACATGGTCTACGAGCCCGGCGACCGGGTGCAGCGTGGCCTGAACTTCGCGATCGTCGACGAGGTGGACTCCATCCTGATCGACGAGGCCCGCACGCCGCTGATCATCAGCGGCCAGGCCGAAGACCACACCGACCTGTACCTGGCGATCAACAAGGTGGTGCCGCTGCTCACGAAGCAGGAAGGCGAAGCCGATCCGCGCACGGGCGAGGGCGTCACGGTGCCCGGCGACTTCACGGTCGACGAGAAAACCCACCAGGTGTTCCTGACCGAAGACGGCCACGAGAACGCCGAGCGCATCCTGGGCGAACTGAAGCTGATTCCCGAAGGCGCGTCGCTGTACGACCCGGCCAACATCACGCTGATGCATCACCTGAATGCCGCGCTGCGTGCCCGCCACCTGTACCACCGCGACCAGCACTACGTGGTGCAGCAGGGCGAAGTGGTCATCGTCGACGAATTCACCGGCCGCCTCATGAGCGGTCGCCGCTGGAGCGACGGCCTGCACCAGGCCGTCGAAGCCAAGGAAGGCGTCGAGATCCAGGCCGAGAACCAGACGCTGGCCTCGATCACCTTCCAGAACTACTTCCGCCTGTACGGCAAGCTGGCCGGCATGACCGGCACGGCCGACACCGAGGCCTACGAGTTCCAGGAAATCTACGGTCTCGAGACCACGATCATTCCGCCGAACCGCATCAGCAAGCGCGACGACCAGCTCGACCGCGTCTACAAGACGACGCGCGAGAAGTACGAAGCGGCCATCCAGGACATCCGCGAGTGCTACGAGCGCGGCCAGCCGGTGCTGGTGGGCACCTCGTCGATCGAAAACTCGGAAATCATCGACGCCCTGCTCGAGAAGGCAGGCCTGCCGCACCAGGTGCTGAACGCCAAGCAGCACGCCCGCGAAGCCGACATCGTGGCGCAGGCCGGTCGCACGAAGATGATCACCATCGCGACCAACATGGCCGGCCGCGGCACTGACATCGTGCTGGGCGGCAACATCGAGAAGATGATCGAGGCGATCGAGAACGACGAAGGTCGCGACGCCGCCACCAAAGAGGCCGACATCGCCCACGTGCGCGCCGAATGGACCAAGGACCACGAGTTCGTGAAGTCGCTGGGCGGCCTGCGCATCATTGCCACCGAACGCCACGAATCGCGCCGCATCGACAACCAGTTGCGCGGCCGTTCGGGCCGCCAGGGCGACCCGGGTTCGTCGCGCTTCTACCTGAGCCTGGACGATCCGCTGATGCGCATCTTCGCGGGCGACCGCGTGAAGGCGATCATGGACCGCCTGAAGATGCCCGACGGCGAAGCCATCGAGGCCGGCATCGTCACGCGCAGCATCGAGAGCGCGCAGCGCAAGGTCGAGGCGCGCAACTTCGACATCCGCAAGCAGCTGCTCGAGTACGACGACGTGTCGAACGACCAGCGCAAGGTGATCTACCAGCAGCGCAACGACATCCTCGACGCGGCCGACCTCACGGCGCAGATCGCCGCGTTGCGCGAAGGCTGCTTCACCGATCTCGCGCGCCAGTACGTGCCGCGCGAATCGGTCGAAGAGCAGTGGGACCTCGAGAATCTCGAGAAGAGCCTGTTCAGCGAGTGGGGCATCGACATGCCGCTCAAGCAGCAGGTCGAGGCCGCCGATGCCATCTCCGACGAAGAAGTGGTCGAGAAGATCGTGGCCTACGCCAACGAGAGCTTCGACGCCAAGGTCACGCTGATCGGCCAGGAGAACTTCACCCAGTTCGAGCGCATGGTGCTGCTGCAGAGCATCGACACCCACTGGCGCGAACACCTGGCCTCGCTCGACTACCTGCGCCAGGGCATCCACCTGCGCGGCTACGCGCAGAAGCAGCCCAAGCAGGAATACAAGCGCGAGGCCTTCGAACTCTTCGGCCAGCTGCTCGACTCGGTGAAGAACGAAGTCACGCGCCAGCTCATGACGGTGCGCGTGCAGTCGGGCGAACAACTCGAGCAGGCGGCCGAAGAAATGGAAAGCCGCGGCGAGAACGTCTCGAACATCACCTACACCGCGCCCACCGAGACGGGCGAGGTCGAAGTGCGCGTCGACGAAGAGAACCAGCGCCGTCTCGCGGCCGTCGGCACGGGCGCCCTGAGCGCCGAAGCCGCCGCCTTTGCGCGCGTCGGCCGCAACGACCCCTGCCCCTGCGGCAGCGGCAAGAAGTACAAGCAGTGCCACGGCAAGCTGAGCTGAAGCCCCGCACCTTTCATTGAGAGAAATTCCATGCCCGTGAACCTGTCCGCTCCCGATCCCGCCGCCCTGTTCGCGGTGCCCGGCGTCCGCATCGGCGTGGCCGAAGCCGGCGTGCGCAAGGCCAACCGCAAGGACCTGACCGTCGTGCTGATCGACGAAGGTTCGGCGGTCGGCGGCGTGTTCACGCAGAACCGTTTCTGCGCCGCGCCCGTGCAGGTCTGCCGCGACCACCTGGCGGCCAACTACGGCATCCGCGCGATGGTGATCAACACCGGCAATGCCAACGCCGGCACCGGCGAAGACGGCCTGATGCGCACGCGCTCGACCTGCATCGCGCTGGCGCGCCACCTGGAGCTGGCACCCGAGCAGATCCTGCCGTTCTCGACCGGCGTGATCATGGAGCCGCTGCCCGTGGACCGCATCGAAGCCGGCCTGCCGGCCGCGCTGGCCGACGCGTCGGAGAACAACTGGGGCCGTGCCGCCGAAGGCATCATGACCACCGACACGATCCCGAAGGCGTTCAGCCGTCAGGTGCAGATCGGCGGTGCCACGGTCACCATCACCGGCATCAGCAAGGGCGCCGGCATGATCCGCCCGAACATGGCGACCATGCTCGGCTTCATGGCGACCGACGCGAAGATCGACCCGTCGCTGATCCAGCCGCTGGCCAAGCAGCTGGCCGATGCCTCGTTCAACCGCGTGACCATCGACGGCGACACCTCGACCAACGACTCGTTCGTGGTCATCGCCACGCAGAAGGCCGCGCACGCGACCATCACCTCGCTCGACTCGGCCGACGGCCAGGCGCTCGTGGCCGCGATGCGCGACGTGGCCCGCCTGCTGGCGCAAGCCATCGTGCGCGACGGCGAAGGCGCGACCAAGTTCATCACCATCCAGGTCGACGGCGGCAAGGACACGGCCGAGTGCCGTCAGGTGGCGTACGCCGTGGCGCATTCGCCGCTGGTCAAGACCGCTTTCTTCGCCAGCGACCCGAACCTGGGCCGCATCCTGGCGGCCGTCGGCTATGCCGGCATTGCCGACCTCGACCAGACCGGCATCGACCTGTTCCTGGACGGCGTGCACGTGGCCGTGAAGGGCGGGCGCAACCCGTCGTACCGCGAGGAAGACGGCCAGCGCGTGATGAAGCAGAGCGAAATCACCGTGCGCATCGGCCTGGGCCGCGGCACCGCCAGCGAAACCGTGTGGACCTGCGACTTCAGCCACGAGTACGTGACCATCAACGCCGACTACCGGTCATGAACGAGCAGTTTCAGAAGCTGATCGAGCGCGCCGAGCAGCTCATCGGCCGCATCGAATCGATCCTGCCGCAACCGCTGTCGGCCCCTCCCGACTGGAATGCATCGATCGCCTGGCGCTACCGCCGTCGCAACTCCGGCCATGGCGTGCTGGAGCCCGTGAAGCACGTGGCCACGATGGCGCTCGATTCGCTCAAGGAAATCGACGTCCAGAAGGAAAAGATCGAGCGCAACACGCGCCAGTTCGTCGAAGGCAAGCCGGCCAACAACGTGCTGCTGACCGGCGCACGCGGCACGGGCAAGTCGTCGCTGATTCGCGCCTGCCTGCAGGCCTATGCACCGCAGGGCCTGCGCCTGATCGAAGTCGACAAGGCCGAACTGGTCGACCTGCCGGACATCGTCGAGGTGGTGTCGCAGCGTCCCGAGAAGTTCATCGTCTTCAGCGACGACCTGAGCTTCGACGAGGGCGAGCCGGGCTACAAGGCGCTCAAGTCGATCCTTGACGGCTCGATTGCCGCCTCGACGCCCAACGTGCTGATCTACGCGACCAGCAACCGGCGCCACCTGCTGCCCGAGTACATGAAGGACAACCTCACGTACAAGCACACGGACGACGGCGAGGTGCATCCGGGCGAAGTGATCGAAGAGAAGATTTCGCTGTCGGAACGCTTCGGCCTCTGGGTGAGCTTCTATCCCTTCAGCCAGAACGAATACCTGACGATCGTGGGCCAGTGGCTCTCGTCGTTCGGCGTCGACGACGCAGCCATTGCGGCGGCACGGCCCGAGGCGCTCGTGTGGGCGCTGGAGCGCGGCTCGCGCAGCGGTCGCGTGGCCTACCAGTTCGCGCGTGACTACGCAGGGCGGGCCGGCGCGTGAGCGAGACGCCACGCAAGCACACCGAAGTGGCCGTCGGCGTGCTGATCCGGTTGGCCGACGATGCGCTGCTGCTCACCACGCGGCCCGAAGGCAAGGCCTACGCGGGCTACTGGGAGTTTCCGGGCGGCAAGATCGAGGCCGGTGAAACGGTTGAAGAAGCCCTGCGCCGCGAGCTGCAGGAAGAACTGGGCATCACCATCGGCGGTGCCGAGGTCTGGAAGGTCACGGAGCACGACTACCCGCACGCGCTGGTGCGCCTGCACTGGTGCAAGGTGACGGACTGGACCGGCGAATTCGAAATGCGCGAGAGCCAGGCCATGGCCTGGCAGCAACTGCCGCTCGACGTGGCGCCGGTGTTGCCGGGCGCGCTGCCGGTGCTGGCGTGGCTGGTCGAGGAGCGCGGCCTGCCCGCGTCGGCCGCCGAGGCGGTGTCGACCGTCGCCTGACGACGCACGGCACGACCGTGGTCGAGAAGTAAGAGATATGCATCCCAAGTACCGTGCCGACATCGACGGCTTGCGCGCCGTGGCCGTGGCCTCGGTGGTCATCTTCCACGCGTTTCCGAAGCTGCTGCCCGGCGGCTTTATCGGCGTCGACATCTTCTTCGTGATCTCGGGCTTCCTGATCACGACGATCATCATGCAGAGCCACGCGGCCGGCGATTTCAGCTACCGCGATTTCTATGCGCGGCGCATTCGCCGCATCTTCCCGGCGCTGATGCTGGTGCTGACGGGCGTGCTCGCCTTCGGCTGGTACGTGCTGCTGAACAAGGAATTCCTCGAGCTGGGCAAGCAGGCGCTGGGCGGCGTGGGCTTCGTGGCCAACTTCGTCTTCTGGAGCGAGGCCGGCTACTTCGACACGGCCGCCGAGACCAAGCCGCTGCTGCACCTGTGGTCGTTGGGCATCGAAGAGCAGTTCTACATTTTCTGGCCGCTGCTGCTCGGCCTGGCCTGGCGTCGGCGCTGGCCGATCGTGCGGGTGTTGTGGGTGCTGGCGGTGGTGTCGTTCCTCATCAACGTGACGACGATCCACCCGTTTCGCACGGCCGCCTTCTACTCGCCGGCCTCGCGCTTCTGGGAGCTGATGGTGGGCGGCATCCTGGCCTGCATGCGGCTCAAGCCGTCGGTGCCGAACGTCTGGCGCAGCCATGTGCAGTCGGTGCTGGGCGTGGGCCTGATCGTGCTCGGCCTCGTGATGATCCGCAGCGACAAGGCCTTCCCCGGCTGGTGGGCACTGCTGCCGACCTTGGGCGCGGTGAGCTGCATCGCGGCCGGCCCGACGGGCGTGCTGAACAAGTATTTCCTCTCGAACCGCGCGATGGTGTGGATCGGCCTCATCAGCTATCCGCTGTACCTGTGGCACTGGCCGCTGCTGGTGTACGCGCGGATCGTCAAGGGCGCGGAGCCGTCGGTGGGCACGCGCGTGACGATGGTGGTGTCGAGCGTGCTGCTGGCCTGGCTGACCTACCGCTTCATCGAACGGTTCACGCGCGCCCGCCTCGGCGTGGGCATGCTGCGCACGCTCGTGGGAACGGGTGCCTTCGTGGCCGTGGCCGGCGTGGCCGTGATGAATGGCCTGCCGGCGCGCCACAACAGCGAGCTGCTGCAGAAGGTGACCGATGCGACGGTGGACGGCGACTACTACAGTGGCTTCTCCTCGGAAAACGTCGGACCGTACGCGGTGAACCGCATCGGCAACGGCGCCCGCAAGGTGCTGCTGATCGGCGACAGCCACGTCATCGAATACGGCCCCCGTGCCGCAGAGCTGGCGCGCATCGCGCCCGAGCGCATGGCGACCACGTACTTCTTCACCTACGGCGCATGCCCGGCGATTCCGAACGTCTTCGCCGAGCAGAACCCCGGCTGCGGCCCGGCCCGCGACCAGTGGATGGCGATGGCGCGCGACCCACAGATCGACACCGTGGTGATCGGGAGCTGCTGGAACTGCTACTTCACGGGCGAGTTCCCGCTGGACTACGTGCTGCGCGAGAACGGCGCGTCGCTCTCCCTGACCCGCGGCGATCGCGCCGGCATCGAGCCCTCGCTGGTGGCGCTGCAGGCGTGGGTGACCGAGCTGGTCAAGCAGAAGAAAAAGGTTTATCTGTTGCTCGACAACGCGCTGGGCGACGATTTCGAACCTCGCCGCATGATCGAGGGCAGCCGCCTGCGCACGCTGACGGTGGTGGGGAATTCGCCGACAGCGCCTGCGCCCGCCGACCAGTTGAAGCTCAACCAGCGGCTCCTGCAGATCGCGGCTGCCAGCGGTGCGGAAGCGATCGACGTGCTGGGCGCCCTGTGCAAGGACGGCCAGTGCCCGCGGACGATGCCCGACGGTGCGCCGGCCTACAAGGACCACGGCCATCTGCGGCCTGCGTTCACGCGGCAGTTCGCGACTTACCTGGACAAGGTGTTCCTGGAAGAGGGCGTGCAGCCCGCGACGGCCAACTGACGGCGAGCCCGCAGCCTGGGGCTGCGGTGCCGGGCAACCCAGGCTATTGCGTCAGCTTGGGATCGCCGAAAGGCTCTTCGTCGGGCGGCGCTTCGGCGGGCATCCTGAACTCCTCGCTGGCCCAGGCGCCGAAGTCGATGCCCTTGCAGCGTGCGCTGCAGAACGGCCGGAACGGGTTGCGCTCGGCGTAGATGCTGTCGCCGCCGCAGTTCGGGCAGCGGACGATGCGTTCGTCTTCTTTCTTCTTGCTCACACCGGGCCTCATGCGCAGAGGGTCAGTTCGAAGGGGGTGTCTTGTGTGCTCGCGTGCAGGCGGTCGTCGGCTTCGTGCCGCATGAGCCGCACGGAGACCATGAGTCGGTTGCCGCTGATTTCCGGGACGAGGCCCAGCTTGGGATCGATGCGCAGTCGCAGCAGCTGGAAGCTGCGCCCCTGCGGCAGGTTCTGCTGGAACTGCCCATGCGTGGCGATCACCTTGTAGGGCACGTCGGCGTCGCGCAGCAGCTTGAGCAGCAGGTAGATCGACGAGGCCAGTGGCGACAGCGTGTTCGACCAGCGCTCCAGGTCGGCGCGGCGGCTGGGCGGTGCGCGGTGCTGCCACGCGTAGTAGGCGGGCAGGTCGAATTCGCAGGTGCCGCCCGGAATGCCGGCGCGGCTGCGGATGCTCATGAGCCACTCGTTCTCGGTGAGTGACTGTCCCGCCTTGCCGGCCACGCCGTTGAGCGCGCTGAAGTTGCGTTCGAGCTGGTCGACGACCTGGTTCAGCACCGTCTCGGCGATGGCCGGATTGCCCCGGTAGCTGTTGAAGACGTTCTTGTGCTTGTCGAGGTCGCGCAGCACGTCGGCCTTGAGGTCGGCGCGCGCCGCCACATCCATGATCTCGAAAATCGTGACCAGGGCGTAGTGGTGCGAAAGCGGCGATTCCGAGGGCACCAGTTCCCCGAGGCGGCGGAACAGATGCTCCAGCCTCAGGTACGTGCGGATGCGCTCGTTGAAGGGGTACTCGTAGAGGATCACGCGTATTTGTCGGTTTCCTGTCGCGGAATCATAACTTCAGGGCGATTTCGAAGGGGGTGTGGGCATCACTTCGCGCACGGCGGCCAGCATGCGCTCGCCGAGTGCGAGCTGTCCGTGCATGGACATGTGCGTGTCGTTCGAGAAGTAGAAGTCGCGGATCTGCGTGTGCTTTTCGCGGGTGAAGGCGTAAAGGTCGGGGCCGAGCTTCGCGTCGCGGAAGCCGCTTTCGAAGTCTTTCGAGAAGTCGGGCTTGATGTAGACCGTCGTCTTGTTGGGCACCACCATCCACAGGATCGGGAGGGTGCTGTGCGCCTGGGTGAAGGTCTTCATTCGCGCCAGCGTCTCGGGGGTCAACGGGCCATTGTCTTCGTCTTCCTGGAAGAACGGCATCCGGTCGCACTGGCGATGCGAGAAGAATTTGCAACCGTCGGGTACTTTCCTTACCCAGGTGTCACGGTCGAAATAGGTGTCTACCGGCGAGTTCTTGGCCTTCCAGGTGTGGTAGTAGGTGACGACGCCGGTCATGTACTGCACTTCCCAGTTGGGCGCGAAGGCCGGCACGGTCTCGTCGGGCTCGATCAGGGGCTCGGGCTTGGCGCTGTAGGGGAAGATGGTCTTGCCGTCCTTGCAGCGCTCGCTGTAGCGCATGCGCATGTCCAGCAGGCGCTCCACGCTCTCGATGATGACCAGCTTGCCCTTGAAGCCGGAGTCGTGGACCCACTGGCTGAAGTCGCCGCACAGCGATTCGCCGTACTGGCCCCAGTAGGAGGTCGAGACGCGGTAGCCGGCCTTGGCGAGCACGGACTGCCAGCGGTGCGTCATGGAGAAGCTGTCGCCGACGACCATCACGTCCGCCTGTTCGATGGGCGTGCTGGCGAGGTAGACAGGGTCGACCTTGGGCGGCGGGTCGCGCCAGCCGAATTCGCGTTCGGACAGGCGTCCGATGCGCGTGAGGTCGCCGTAGGGGACCGGACTGGTGAGCGAAATGATCCACAGGGCCATCAGGACGAAGTAGCCGATGAGGAAGAAGCGCAGCCAGACTTTCGCGGGCGTCGTCGTCGTCATGTCGAATCAGAATTGGAAATAGAGGAAGGGGCTGTAGCCGCCCAGCTTCGAAACGCACCACGCGAACAGTGCGAAGGTACCGATGGCGAGCACCGCGGTCGACAGGCGGGCCATCACCGGGCGGCCGGCCATCGACTTCGGATGGGGAATCCAGCGCTCCAGCGTGATGGTCGGCGGCAGCGTCAGGCAGATGACGATCGCCACCAGCATGAGCTGGAAGAATTCGGGCTTGCGGAACGGCACCTTGCCGAACTCGCTGAACGCCGACGCCGGCGCGCCATGCATGCCCAGCATGCCCTTGTAGATGGACATGGCCGTGGTCATGCCGTCGGCGCGGAAGACGATCCAGGCCACCACCACGCACAGGAAGGTCAGCAGCCAGCCCAGCACGCGCGCGATGCGGCCCGGGGTGGCGTTGCGACGCACCTTGGCATTCCAGAGGTGGTTGATCATCAGGAACGCGCCGTGCATCGCACCCCAGACCACGTAGGTCCAGGCCGCGCCGTGCCACAGGCCGCCCAGCAGCATCGTGAGGAACAGGTTCAGGTAGCGCCGCGCCGGGCCCTTGCGGTTGCCGCCCAGCGGCACGTAGAGGTAGTCGCGCAGGAAGGTCGACAGCGAGATGTGCCAGCGGCGCCAGAACTCGATGATGTTGGTCGACTTGTAGGGCGAGCGGAAGTTGAGCGGCAGCTGCACACCCAGGCACATCGAGAGGCCGACGGCCATGTCCGAGTAGCCCGAGAAGTCGAAATAGATCTGCAGCGTGTAGGCCAGCGCACCGAACCATGCGGTGTACAGCGTGGGCTCGATGCCCTTGTGAACGCCGTTGAACATCAGGTCGGCGTACTGCCCCATGGGGTCGGCGATCAGCAGTTTCTTGGCCAGGCCGAAGACGAAGATCGCAATGCCGATGGCGACCTTGTTCGGGTCCACGCGGTAGGTCGCGGGGTTCGCGAACTGCGGCATCATCTGCGCGTGATGCAGCACCGGACCCGCGATCAGGTGCGGGAAGTAGGTGACGAACAGCATGTAGTGGATGAAGCTGCGCTCGTGCACCTTGCCCTGCCAGCAGTCGACCAGGAACGCGATCTGCGTGAAGGTATAGAACGAGATGCCGATTGGCAGCACGATGTGCACCAGGTCGATCGGCGTGAAACCCGCTGCGACCAGCCCGGCGTCGACGTTTTCCAGGAAGAAATTGGTGTACTTGAAGACGGCGAGCACGCCCAGGTTGATCACCAGCGCGGTGATCAGCAGCGTCTTGCGCTTGCGGTCGTTGCGGCCCGGCGCGGGTGTCAGCTGCAGGCCGAACCAGTAGTTGACGCAGATCGAGCCCAGCAGCAGCGGCAGGGCCTGCACGCTCCACCAGCCGTAGAAGAACAGCGAGGCCAGTCCGAGGAAGCCGGCGGCGGCGCGGGTGTTGCGCTTGCCGATCAGGAAGAACCCGATCAGGACCAGCGGGAAATAGACAAAAATGAAGGGATACGAGTTGAAAAGCATCTCGGGGAGGGCACTGCAGTGGCGAGCGCCTTTTTGTCGTAATCGTTATAGAGCCGCCGGGGCGGCTGGTCTCCGATTATCGCGTGGTGGTCGCAGCCCACAGCTTCCAGAGACCCCGCACCTCGGTGCCTAGTTCCGCGAGCGTCAGTGATTCGTTGTAAATCACGGCGTCGGCGGCGGCCCGGCGTGCCTTGCGCGGGGCCTGCTGAGCGATCACGGCGCGCACCGCTTCGGATGCCCAGCCCGAGCGCGTGACCACGCGTTGCAGTTGTGTTTCTTCCCGGGCATCGACCACCAGCACGTGGTCCACGAGGGCGCGCCAGCGGCCGGATTCGACCAGCAGGGGCACATCGAACACAACGACCGCATCGTCGCCGGCCGCCGCTGCCTGGCGCTGGGTTTCGGTGCCGATCAGCGGGTGCAAGATGGCTTCGAGCCGGGTCTTGGCGTCGGCGTCGGTGAACACCAACTGGCGCATGGCGGCCCGGTCGAGGCTGCCGTCGGGGGCGATGACGGAAGGGCCGAACGCGGCTTCGAGGGCGGGCATCGCGATGCCGCCGGGCTGCGCGATGCTGCGTGCGATGGCGTCGGTATCGACCAGCACGGCCCCTTCGGCCACCAGCAGCGCTGCGACCGTGCTTTTGCCGCTGCCGATGCCGCCGGTCAGGCCGATGCGCTTCACCGCCATGCCGTTGTCGTTGTCAGAGGGCCAAGGCCCCGAAAGGGAAGGCGAAAGGAATCCACTGCTTCACGACGGCGGGACCGGCCACGAGGCAGATCAGGCCGGCACCGGCCAGGAAGGGGCCGAAGGCGATGGGGATGTCCTTGTGGGCCAGCTTGCCCGCAAAGCGCAGCGTGAGGCCGATCACGGCGCCCACCACCGAAGACACGAGGATGATCGCGATGAGGTAGTCGGCGCCGAGCCAGGCGCCCAATGCGGCGAGCAGTTTGAAGTCCCCATGTCCCATGCCTTCCTTGCCTGTGGCCAAGCGGTAGCCATGGTACACAAGCCACAGGCTCAGATAGCCGAAGACGGCGCCCCAGACGGCAGCGCTCAGGCTGACGCCGGTCCAGCCCATGGCGGCACCGATCAGGCCCAGCCAGAGCAGCGGATAGTTCAACGCATCGGGCAGGAACTGCGTGTCGAAGTCGATCAGGAACTGGCAGATCAGCACGGCGCCGAAGGCCGCCCAGAGCGCGCCCGTCGGGGTGATGCCGAAACGGTGCGCGCACAGGGCGAACAGTGCGCCCGTGATCAGCTCGACGAGGGGGTAGCGGGGGCTGATCGAGGTCTTGCAGTTGGCGCATCGGCCGCGCAGCAGAAGGTAGCTCAGCACCGGGATGTTCTGGTACCAGCGGATCTGATGGCCGCAGGCGCCGCAGCGCGAAGCCGGGCGCGACAGGTCGAAAGGTGGCAGCTTCTCGATAGCTTCGGCTGCCTTGTCGGCCGCCGCTTCGAGACCCGCGGGCGGCACCGACTTCGGGCCGAAGACCAGCGACCAGAGCGAGGGCATGTCCTCCGATGACATGAGGTTGGCGACCGCATCGCTCAGCCAGCCCCGGTACATCATGACGGGGGTGCGGTAGATCACCACATTCAGGAAGCTGCCGATCAATAGCCCCAGCACACCGGCCAATGCGGTGTCGAACCCTTGCGACACCAGCATCAGACGACCTGGCCGAGCTTGAAGATGGGCAGATACATCGACACTACGATGCCACCGATGATGACGCCCAGGAACACGATGATGATGGGCTCCATCAGGCTGGAGAGGCCGGCGACCATGTCGTCGACCTCGGACTCGTAGAAGTCTGCGGCCTTGCCGAGCATGTGGTCGATGGAGCCCGATTCTTCGCCGATGGCGGTCATCTGGATCACCATCGAGGGGAACAGGTTGACGTTGGTCATGGCCGTCGTCAGGCTGGTGCCGGTCGAGACTTCCTGCTGGATCTTGGCGGTGGCGTCGCCGTACACCGAGTTGCCCGAGGCACCGCCCACCGAGTCGAGGGCCTCGACCAGTGGCACGCCAGCTGCGAACATGGTGGCGAGCGTGCGGGTCCAGCGGGCGATGCAGGACTTCTCGATCAGCGTGCCGAAGATCGGAAGGCGCAGCAGCAGGCGGTCCATGACTTTCTGGACGCGTTCGTTGCGCTTCCAAGCCTGAAGGAAGAAGTAGATGCCGCCGCCGAGTACGCCGAAGATCAACCACCAGTAAGACACAAAAAACTCGCTGATCGCCATCACGATCAGTGTCGGCGCGGGCAAGTCGGCGCCGAACGAAGTGAACACCTCCTTGAATGCTGGGATCACGAAGATCATGATGATCGCCACCACGATGAAGGCCACAACGACCACCGAAGTCGGGTACATCAGTGCCGACTTGATCTTCGACTTGATCGCCTCGGTCTTCTCCATGTAGGTGGCCAGGCGATCGAGCAGGTCCTCCAGAATACCGGCGGCCTCGCCGGCTTCCACCAGGTTGCAATACAGGTTGTCGAAGTACTTCGGAAACTTGCGGAAGGCAGCCGACAGCGACGTGCCGGTCTCGACATCGCTGCGGATGTCGTTCAGCAGCTTGGCGACGCTCGGGTTGGCGTTGCCGCGGCCGACGATGTCGAAGGACTGCAGCAGCGGCACGCCGGCTTTCATCATGGTCGCGAGCTGGCGCGTGAAGATCGCAATGTCCTTGGGCTTGATCGACTTGCCCGAGCGCATGCGGCGCTTCTTGATCTTGGACGCCAGCACGCCCTGGCGACGCAGCGCCGCCTGGACCTGGTTCTCTCCGGCCGCGCGAAGCTCGCCACGTACCAGCTTGCCGTTGCGGTCCTTGCCTTCCCATTCGAAGACGAATTCCTTGTGCGTGACCTGGGAGCGGGAGGATGCCACTGTTGCCATTCGATCTCCGGTTCAGTGTGTTCGTTATAGGTTGGTGCAGGCCACGACTTCTTCGAGCGAAGTGAGGCCCTGCATGACTTTGCGAAGGCCGGACTGGCGCAGCGAGCGCACGCCTTCGGCTTCGGATTGGTTCGCGATGTCCAGCGCACTGCCGTCGCGCAGGATGATTTCCTGGATGGCTTCCGTAATCGGCATCACCTGGTAGATGCCGACCCGGCCCTTGTAGCCGCCGCTGCAGGCGGCGCAGCCGACCGGGCGGTATGGCTTCCAGGTGCCGTTGATGTCTTCCTCGTTGAAGCCGGCTTCGAGCAGAGCCTCACGCGGGATGTCGATCGGCACACGGCACAGCATGCACAGCCGGCGCGCAAGGCGCTGCGCGGTGATCAGGATCACGCTCGACGCGATGTTGAACGGTGCGATGCCCATGTTGCGCATGCGCGTGAGGGTGGTCGGGGCGTCATTGGTGTGCAGCGTCGACAGCACCAAGTGGCCGGTCTGGGCGGCCTTGATCGAGATGTCGGCGGTTTCGAGGTCGCGGATTTCGCCGACCATGATGATGTCGGGATCCTGCCGCAGGAAGGCGCGCAGCGCGGCCGCGAAGGTGAGGCCGGCCTTCTCGTTGACGTTGACCTGGTTGACGCCGGGCAGGTTGATTTCCGACGGGTCTTCCGCCGTTGCGATGTTGACGCCCGGCTGATTCAGCAGATTCAGGCAGGTGTAGAGCGACACGGTTTTGCCCGAGCCCGTGGGGCCGGTCACCAGCACCATGCCGTAGGGACGGCCGATGGCATGGAGGAGCCGTTCCTTCTCGTCGGCGTCGTAGCCGAGGGCGTCGATGCCCATGCGCGCGCTGCTCGGGTCCAGGATACGCACGACGATCTTCTCGCCGAACAGGGTGGGCAGCGTGCTCACGCGGAAGTCGATCACGCGGTCGGGGCCGATCTTGAGCTTCATGCGGCCGTCTTGCGGCACGCGTTTTTCCGAGATGTCGAGTCGCGAAATGACCTTGATGCGCGAGGCGAGCTTGTCCTTGATGACGGTGGGCGGGGAGGCGATTTCGCGCAGCTCACCGTCGACCCGGAAGCGCACCCGGTAGTGGTGTTCGTAAGGCTCGAAGTGAATGTCCGAGGCCCGCATGCTCACTGCGTCGAGCAGCATCTTGTGCAGGAAGCGCACCACGGGTGCGTCTTCGACTTCGGCGATGGCCTGCTCATTCGCGTCGCCCGAGGTGTCAGCCGTGACATCGTCGAATTCGAACTCGGTGCCGACAATGCTGTTGATGGTTTCGGCTGCACTGGCTGCGGCGGCCTCGATCATGCGCGAGAGCTTGTCGTACTCCGCGATGACCCAGTCGACGCCCATCTGCGAGGCGAACTTGATCTTCTCCGCAGCCTGCTGGTCCGACGGGTCGGCCGTCGCGACGATCAGGCGGTTGTTGCGCTTGCTGAGAACGACGATGCGATAGGCGTGGCAGAGCTTCGGATCGAGCAGGTCCTTGGGCAGGCGCTGGTGATCGATGGCATCGAGGTCGAGCAGTGGGGCGCCGAAGGCGCTGGACAGGGTGTGGGCGAGGTCCGCGGCCGAGACGGCGCCGGTGCCGGTCAGTTCGGCGATGAAACTGGTGCGCCCGCTCAGCGACTTCTGATAGATCTCTTCGGCTGATTTCGCTGCAAGCTTGCCGGCGGACACCAAGGCGCGCGCCAAGCCGGGAAGGGCGATCTGCGTAGTTTCTTTAACGGGAATTTCGGCAGCGGCCATTCAGCGAATGCAAAAGATGTGAAAAAGTGCTTCACGATCATCGCTGAACACGCCTGTGCTGTAAATCGTTACACAGCAACAGGAGCTGACATTAACTGGACCAGTCGAGAAAAACTGGTCGGGGTGAGAGGATTCGAACCTCCGGCCTCTACGTCCCGAACGTAGCGCTCTACCAGGCTAAGCTACACCCCGATTGGTTGCAAAAATGAAATCGTCCTAGAGGCCAACTCTGGTGAGGTGTTCAGGCACGTCGCTCAAGCAACTGAGCCGCTAATTGTAGCAAACCTGAAGCGTGCAAATTCGACGGAAGGTCGCGCAACGCGTGAATTGCGCGTTTGGCCTCTGCGGCTGCGGCGGCGCGCGAAGCTTCCAGGGCGCCGGTTTCGCGAACGATCTCGACGATTTTTCCCAGCTGCGCGGTGTCACCGGCCTCGATGGCGGCGCGCACCAGTGCGCTCTGTTTGGGTGTGCCGCGCTGCATGGCGAAGATCAGCGGCAAGGTGGTCTTGCCTTCGCGCAAGTCGTCGCCGACGTTCTTCCCGGTCTCGTGGGCGTCGCCCGCGTAATCAAGTACGTCATCGATCACCTGGAAGGCCGTGCCCAGCGCCTGTCCATAGGTGGCGCAGGCTTCTTCGACTTCAGGCGTGGTGCCGGCCAGCACGGCCGCCAGCCGGGTGCTTGCCTCGAAGAGCTTGGCGGTCTTGGAGCGGATGACGCGCAGGTACGCTGCTTCGTCCAGCGAGGCGTCGTGCATGCTCATCAACTGCAGCACTTCGCCTTCCGCGATCACGTTGGTCGCTTCGGCCAGGATCTGCATGATGCGCATGTTGTTTGCATCCAACATCATTTGGAAGGCGCGCGAGTACAGGAAGTCGCCCACCAGCACGCTGGCGGGGTTGCCGAAGGATTCGTTGGCGGTGGCGCGGCCCCGGCGCAGGGTCGATTCGTCGACCACGTCATCGTGCAAAAGGGTGGCGGTGTGGATGAACTCCACCACGGCCGCCAGATTGAAGCGTTGGTCGCCGGTGTAACCGAGCGCGCCTGCCATGAGCAGCAGCAGTGCTGGCCGCAACCGCTTGCCGCCCGCCGAGATGATGTATTGCGAAACCTGGCTGACCAGTGGGACGCCGGTGTTCAGGCGCAGGGCGATCACACGGTCGACTTCGACCATGTCGCCGGCAATCAGGTCCAGCACAGTGGCGGTGGGGGAGGTGTCGGCGGCGGGAACTGGCAAAGCGAAGGCGCGGGGCGCTGCGAAGATGAGGGCGGCCCTGGAGGCCGGAACGCCGGAATTATAGGGAGCCGTGCACGAATCCCAGGTGCGTGTCAGAGTTGGGGTGGTGAGCGATCGCAAAGCGCGCTATAATCTTGGGCTCTGCGGAATTCGCTGCGGGGACTCATTTCTAAGAGGTTTACATGTACGCGGTCATAAAAACCGGCGGCAAGCAATATCGCGTTGCTTCCGGCGAAAAAATTAAAGTAGAACAGATTGCTGCGGACGTAGGCCAGGAAATCGTGATCGACCAGGTTCTGGCTGTCGGAAACGGCGCTGAAATCAAGGTTGGCACGCCCCTGGTGTCCGGCGCAACGGTGACAGTCACGGTACTGTCGCACGGCAAGCACGACAAGGTCGGCATCTTCAAGATGCGCCGTCGCAAGCACTATCAAAAACGTCAAGGCCATCGCCAGCAGTTCACCGAACTGCAAATCGGCGCGATCGCCGGCTAAGGAGCACATTCCATGGCACAGAAAAAAGGCGGCGGCTCAACGCGAAACGGGCGCGATTCCAAGCCCAAGATGCTCGGCGTGAAGGCCTTCGGCGGCGAACTGATCAGCGCAGGCTCGATCATCGTGCGCCAGCGCGGCACCCAGTTCCACCCCGGCGTGAACGTCGGCGTGGGCAAGGACCACACGCTCTTCGCCCTGGTCGACGGCCACGTGTCGTTCGGTCACAAGGGTGCGCTGAACAAGCACATGGTCAACGTGACGCCCGCGGCCTAAGCCCCGCTAGTCACTTCGATCTTTCCGAGGCCCCGCATTGCCGGGGCTTCTTCATTTGTAAACTGGACATCCCATGAAGTTCGTCGACGAAGCCTTCATCGACATCGCCGCGGGCGATGGCGGCAACGGCTGCGTGTCGTTCCGACATGAGAAGTACAAAGAGTTCGGCGGCCCCAACGGCGGCGACGGCGGCCGTGGCGGCCACGTGTTCGCGGTGGCCGACTCGAACCTCAACACCCTGGTCGACTTCCGCTACTCGCGCCGGCACGAAGCCAAGCGCGGCGAGCACGGCATGGGCTCCGACATGTTTGGCGCCGCGGGCGATGACATCGTCCTCAGGATGCCCGTCGGCACGATCATCACCGACGCCGAAACCGGTGAGGTTCTGTACGAGATGCTCACGGAAGGTGAGGTCGTCACGATCGCCAAGGGCGGTGACGGCGGTTTCGGCAACATGCGCTTCAAGAGCGCGATCAACCGTGCGCCGCGCCAGAAGACGCCCGGCTGGCCCGGCGAGAAGAAGAGCCTCAAGCTCGAGCTCAAGGTGCTGGCCGATGTGGGCCTGCTGGGCATGCCCAACGCGGGCAAGTCGACCCTGATCAGCGCCATCTCGAATGCCCGTCCCCGTATCGCGGACTACCCCTTCACCACGCTGCACCCCAACCTGGGTGTGGTGCGCGTCGGCCCCGAGCAAAGCTTCGTGGTCGCCGACCTGCCCGGCCTGATCGAGGGTGCGTCCGAAGGCGCCGGCCTCGGTCACCTGTTCCTGCGGCACCTGCAGCGCACGCGCCTGCTGCTGCACGTGGTCGATATGGCACCGTTCGACGATGCTGTTGACCCGGTCGCCCAGGCCAAGGCCATCGTGGGCGAACTGAAGAAGTACGACGCCGCGCTCTACGAAAAGCCGCGCTGGCTGGTGCTGAACAAGCTCGACATGGTGCCTGGCGACGAGCGCGCGGCACTGGTCAAGGACTTCGTCAAGCGCCTGCGCTTCAAGGGCCCGGTCTTCGAGATCTCGGCGCTCACGCGCGAGGGTTGCGAGCACCTGATCAAGGCCGTGTACCAACAGGTCAAGGCGCAGCAGGTGGCCGAGCACGAAACCGTCGTGGTCGATCCGCGCTTCGTTCCGCTGCCGCCCGAAGGAAACTGAGGGCGTCGCGGCGCCTTCGGTGCTGCAAAATGGATGGCAAGCAGCGCAGGCTGCATCCCTGAAACACGCCTTCTTCCTTCATGACCTCGAATTCCGGTTCCACTGCCTTGCGGGATGCCCGCCGTATCGTCGTCAAGGTGGGCTCCAGCCTTGTGACCAACGAGGGGCGGGGCCTCGATGAAGCCGCCATCGGCGAGTGGTGCCGGCAGCTGGCGCAGTTGGTGCGCGACGGACGCGAGGTGGTCATGGTGTCGAGCGGCGCGATCGCCGAAGGCATGAAGCGCCTGGGCTGGAAGACCCGGCCGCACGCAATCCACGAACTGCAGGCCGCAGCGGCCGTCGGGCAGATGGGCCTGGCCCAGATGTACGAGACCAAGCTGCGCGAGAACCAGATCGGCAGCGCGCAGGTGCTGCTGACCCATGCAGACTTGGCCGACCGCGAGCGCTACCTCAATGCGCGCTCGACCCTCGTCACGCTGCTGCGCCTGGGTGTGGTGCCGGTGATCAACGAGAACGACACCGTCGTCAATGACGAGATCAAGTTCGGCGACAACGACACGCTCGGCGCGCTGGTTGCCAACCTGGTCGAGGCCGATGCGCTGATCATCCTGACCGACCAGAAGGGCCTGTACACGGCCGACCCGCGCAAGGACCCCGACGCCAAGTTCGTGCACGAAGCCGCCGCGGGCGACCCGGCGCTCGAAGCCATGGCCGGCGGCGCCGGGTCGAGCATCGGGCGGGGCGGCATGATCACCAAGATCCTCGCGGCCAAGCGCGCGGCGGGTTCCGGTGCTTCGACGGTCATCGCCTGGGGCCGCGAAGCCGACGCGCTGCTGCGGCTCACGCGTGGCGAATCCATCGGCACGCTGCTGGTGGCGCAGACCGCCAAGCACCAGGCGCGCAAGCGCTGGATGGCCGATCACCTGCAGCTGCGCGGTGCCGTCATCGTCGATGCCGGCGCGGCCGCGAAGGTGCGCGGTGAAGGCAAGAGCCTGCTGCCGATCGGCATGACGAGCGTGTCGGGTGAGTTCTCGCGCGGCGACGTGATCGCGGTGCGCGATGTCGACGGTGTCGAGCTGGCCCGCGGGCTGGCCAACTATTCGAGCGTGGAGGCCCGGCTGCTGTGCCGCAAGCCCTCGGCGGAATTCGAGCGGCTGCTGGGCTACGCTGCCGAGCCGGAGATGGTGCACCGCGACAACATGGTGTTGATGCCGGGTTGATCGCCAAGGCGGGGTGCCATGCCCCGCCGCCGCTTCACGGCAGTTCGCGGAGCGGATTGCGGATGTTCTGCACCATCTCGTTGACCGAGCTGCGCGGCGCGTTGCCCCGGCACAGGCCCTGCGATGTCAACGCCGGCACGTAGCTGGAGTTCATGTCCTTCACGCGCTTCCACTCGGGCGACTTCGTTTCCTGCCAGGCGCCGTTGTTGTAGCGGGCATAGCTCTTCATCTCGGCCGTCGAGCAGCGCACACCTTCGTAGAACGCATTGACCGCGCCGCCGGCCCGGTTCTGTGCCACCACCACGTAACGCACGATGCCGTCCTTCGTGATGGCGATGGTGTTCGGGTCGACGCCGAACTTCAGCGTCATGTACGGCGGCATCGCGATCGGCAGCAGACGGCTTTCGCTGAAGGCAGGCGGCGGCGGCACCGCGGTTTCTTCCCACTCCTTGTCCTGCTCCGTGCTCTTGGGTGCGGGCGGCATGCCGGCCTGGGCCCAGTCGGGGTTGTCGGTGTCGTAGCCGCGGGAGGCGCAGGCGGCCAGCAGGCTGACGCAGGCGATGACGAGCGCACGCTCAGCGTGGCGTCGGGAAAGAAGAAGGCGCGCTGTTCTTGGGAGGAGGTTCATCGCTCGCAGAAGGAAGGTCGGGATGCGGATCGAAGCTGCCGCCGGGCGGCAGGTCGAGGCCCGCAGGTGCTCCATGGTCCAGCGTGTGGCGCTCGAATTCTCGGGCGCGCACGTTGCTGCGCAGGAAGCGGTTGCGGAAATCCTGCCGGGGCAGGTAGCGAGCAAGCTCGGTAAGCGCCATCTCGTAGACGCCGCGCTTGAACTCGACGACCACGTCGAGCGGGACCCAGTAGTCATGCCAGCGCCAAGCGTCGAATTCGGGATGGTCGGTGGCACGCAGGTTGAGATCCCAGTCGTGGCCGACAAGTTGCAGCAGATACCAGATCTGCTTCTGGCCTTTGTAGTGGCCCCGTGCGTCACGGCGGATGAACCGATCCGGCACCTCGTAGCGCAACCAGTCGCGGGTACGGGCCACGATGCGCACATGCTCCGGGTGGAGCCCGACTTCCTCGTGCAGTTCCCGGAACATGGCTTGCTCGGGACTTTCGCCACGGTCGATGCCGCCTTGCGGAAACTGCCAGGAATGCGTGCGTATGCGCTTGCCCCAGAAAACCTGGTTTCTCTGGTTGAGCAGGATGATGCCGACGTTGGGCCTGAAGCCGTCCCGGTCGAGCATAATCAAACCCCAATTTTTGAACTGAGTCGATTATGCATGCCGGGTTGCCCTCGGCAAGCGACCGGTTCCGGGCTCTCAGGGTCTATCCGGGGTGCCTGTCTCCCTCCTCACTTCGAACCCACCTGCGCGATCCCGATGAAAGCTTCCCGATTTTTTGTCTCCACCCTGAAGGAAGCGCCCGCTGACGCGGAGGTCGCGAGCCATCGGCTCATGATGCGCGCCGGCATGATCAAGAAGCTCGGCACGGGCATCTACACGTACATGCCCATGGGCCTGCGCGTGATCCGCAAGGTCGAGGCCATCGTGCGCGAGGAAATGAACCGCGCCGGCGCCGTCGAGCTCGCGATGCCCGTGGTCCAGCCGGCCGAGTTCTGGCAGGAGACCGGCCGCTTCGACAAGATGGGCCCCGAGCTGCTGCGCATCAAGGACCGCCACGACCGCGACTTCGTGATCCAGCCGACCAGCGAAGAGGTGGTGACCGACATCGCGCGCCAGGAAATCCGCAGCTACAAGCAGCTGCCGAAGAATTTCTACCAGATCCAGACCAAGTTCCGCGACGAGCGCCGTCCGCGCTTCGGCCTGATGCGCGGGCGCGAGTTCATCATGAAGGACGCTTACAGCTTCGACCGCGACCTCGACGCGGCCAAGGCCAGCTACCAGGTGATGGCCCAGGCGTACCGCAACATCTTCGACCGCTTCGGCCTGCGCTACCGCGCCGTCGCGGCCGACAGCGGCGCCATCGGCGGCGACCTGAGCGAAGAGTTCCAGGTGATCGCCGCCACCGGCGAGGACGCCATCGTCTACTGCCCCGACAGCACCTACGCGGCCAACATGGAAAAGGCCGAGGCACTGGCCCCGGCCGGTCCGCGTCCGGCTGCCGCCAACGCGCTCGAGAAGACGCCCACGCCCGGCAAGGCGACCTGCGCCGACGTGGCCGAGCTGCTCGGCGTGCCGCTGGCCACCACGGTCAAGTCGCTGGTGCTGGCCACCGACGTCCTCGACGCGGCCGGCAACATCAAGGGCGCGCAAGTCTGGCTGCTGCTGCTGCGCGGTGACCACGACATGAACGAGATCAAGGTCAGCAAGCTGCCTGGCCTCGACAAGGGCTTCCGCTTTGCCACCACCGCCGAGATCGACGAGCACTTCGGCTGCAAGCCGGGCTACCTCGGTCCGCTGAACCTCAAGAAGCCCGTCAAGCTCGTGGCCGACCGCGAGGCCGCCGTGCTGGCCGACTGGATCACCGGTGCCAACGAGGTCGACTTCCACATGACCGGCGTCAACTGGGGCCGCGACCTGCCCGAGCCCGACCTGATTGCCGACCTGCGCAATGTGGTCGCCGGCGACGCCTCGCCCGACGGCAAGGGCGTGCTGGCCATCGAGCGCGGCATCGAAGTGGGCCACGTCTTCGTGCTCGGCACCAAGTACAGCAAGGACATGAACGCCACCTACCTCGACGAAGGCGGCAAGCCGCAGTTCCTCGAGATGGGTTGCTACGGCATCGGCATCACGCGCCTGCCGGCCGCCGCCATCGAACAGAACCACGACGAGCGCGGCATCATCTGGCCCGACGCGCTGGCGCCGTTCACGGTGGTGGTCTGCCCGATCGGCATGGACCGCAGCCCCGAGGTCAAGGTCGCGGCCGAAGCGCTCTACGAAGAGCTGCTGGCCAAGGGCGTCGACGTGCTGCTCGATGACCGCGGCGAGCGCCCCGGCGCGATGTTCGCCGACTGGGAACTGATCGGCGTGCCGCACCGCGTGGTCATTTCCGACCGCGGCCTCAAGGAAGGCCAGCTCGAGTACCAGGGACGGCGCGACACCGCCGCCACCAAGGTGCCTGCGGCCGGCATCGCCGACTTCATCGCCGGCAAGCTCGCGGCATGAGCGTGGCGGGCGGCTTGTCGCGACGCAGCTGCCTGCTGGGCAGCACTGCGGCCAGCGCCCTCACGGCTCTGTCGCTGCCGCAAACGGCCTGGGCCGGCGCGCAGATCGAAGAGCCGCTGATCGACTCGGTGCGCACCGCGCTGAGCTCGGCCGTTCACAACAAGGCGCCACCGGTGCCGCAGTTTGCCGACACCGAGGCCCGCCTTGCGTACCTGCGGTGGCTCGGCGAGATGAGCGAGCGCCTGCGCAAGAAAGTGGCCGATGCGTCCACGCGCATCGAGTTCCTGCAGACCGTCTGGTACGAGGCCAAGCGCTCGGGGCTCGACGTGAGCCTGGTGCTGGGCCTGATCCAGGTCGAGAGCAACTTCCGCAAGTTCGCGGTCTCCAGTGCGGGCGCGCGCGGCTACATGCAGGTGATGCCGTTCTGGACCCGCGTGATCGGCGACAGCGACTCCGCCAAGCTGTTCCACATGCAGACCAACCTGCGCTTCGGCTGCGTGATCCTGCGCCACTACCTCGACCGCGAGAAGGGCGACCTGTTCATGACGCTGGGTCGCTACAACGGGAGCCGCGGCCGCGCGCCGTACCCGAACGCCGTGTTCGCGAACCAGCGGCTCTGGGCGTACGTCGACAAGGAACGCGAGCGCGACCGCTCGGCGGCCTGAACGCCTTCGCTCAGTCGGCGACCACGGCCTTGGCGGTGGTCGAGCCCCTGGTCACCATCACCTGGTCGATGCGGTAGCTGTCGACGTCCATCACCTCGAAGGTGTAGCCGCCCCAGGTCACGCTGTCCGTGCGCTTGGGCACGCGGCGCAGCATCACCATGAGGAAGCCCGCGAGCGTTTCGTACTCCTCGGCGTGCGGCAGCTCGTCGATGTGCAGCGCGCGCTGCACGTCCTGGATGGGCGTGATGCCGTCGATCAGCCATGAGTTCTCGTCGCGCTTCACGATCTGTTCTTCTTCGGGTGTCGACGTCGACACCAGGTCGCCCATCACCGTGCTCATCACGTCGTTGAGCGTGATCACGCCGACCACCAGGCTGTACTCGTTGACGATGATCGCGAAGTCTTCGCGCGCCTGCTGGAACTGCTCGAGCACCTCGGTGAGCGAGAGCCGGTCGGGAATCACCAGCGCCTTGTGCAGCGTCAGGCCCTGGTCGAAGGCCAGCGGCTGGCCGCTGAGCACGCGCTGGAACATGTCCTTGGCGTCCACGTAGCCCAGCACGTGGTCGATGTCGCCGTCGCACACCGGGTAGGCCGAGAACGGCTCGGCCACGATGCGCGCGCGCAGCACCGACTCGGGGTCGTCGTGCAGGAACCAGGCGATGCTGTCGCGCGCCGTCATCACGCTGCTGACGAGGCGCGTTTCCAGCTCGAACACGTTGGCAATCACCTGTTGCTCGCGCACCGCCAGCACGCCGGCCCGCGCGCCGGCCTCGGTCATGGCGAGGATGTCGGCCGAGGTGATCTTGTCGTCGCGCGCCATCGGCATGCCGAGCAGCTTGAAGAGCAGGTCGGTGCACCGCGTGAAGAACCACACCAGCGGCTTGAAGGTGGTGATCAGCAATTGCATGGGACCGACCAGGCGCACCGCCAGCTGCTCGGGGTTGCTCATGCCGAGCCGCTTGGGGAACAGGTCGGCGAACACCAGAAACACCGCAATCACGATCACGAATGAGCACAGGACGGCGATGTTGGCCGCAACCTCCACGCTCAGCCAGTTCTCGAAGAAGCGTGCGAAATACGGGCTCAGCGAGCCTTCGCCGACCACGCCGCCGAGGATCGCCACCGCGTTCAGGCCGATCTGCACCACGGTGAAGTAGTGGCCCGGCTGCTCCTGCACGCGCAGCACCTTTTCCGCGCGCGGGTCGCCCTCGTCGGCCATCTGGCGCAGACGCAGGCGGCGCGAGGCGGCCAGGCAGATTTCGGCGAGGGAGAAGAAGGCGCTCATCGCGATCAGCAGCGCGATGATGAGCAGGCTTTGGGTGAGAGTCATGGCGGCACGTTGTAGACCGCCATGGTGCCATGACTGGCACCGGGTTCGGGCGCGCGCGGGGCGCGGCGCCCGTCAAACAAGAAGCGAAAGGCTCAGGCGGACGCGCCGCCGCCGATCACCTGCTGCAGCTCGCCCGATTCGTACATCTCCATCATGATGTCCGAGCCGCCCACGAACTCGCCCTTGACGTAGAGCTGGGGGATGGTGGGCCAGTTGCTGTATTCCTTGATGCCCTGGCGAATGCCGTCGTCTTCGAGCACGTTGACGGTCTTCAGCGCCTTGGTGTCGACACCCACGGCCTTGAGGATCTGGATGGCGCGGCCCGAGAAACCGCACATCGGGAAGCTGGCGTTGCCCTTCATGAAGAGCACGAGTTCGTTGGATTTGACGAGGTCGTCGATGCGTTGTTGAGCGTCGGACATGGGGACTCCTGAAGAAAAGTGGGCTGGGGGATTATTTCACCGTGCGCCAGATGCCGCCGGAGCAGCGCGCGATGCCGGCAAGGTCGTCGCGGCTTTGCACTTCGGCAAAGCCGCGTTCGGCCAGCAGTTGGCGCACCGCCTCGGCCTGGTCGTGGCCGTGCTCCAGCAGCAGCCAGCCGCCGTCGGCCAGGTGGGCGGGCGCGTCGCGCACGATCTGGCGGATGTCGTCGAGGCCGTCGGCGCCCGCCACCAGCGCGCGGGTCGGCTCATGGCGAAGCGCGGGCAAGTGCGGATCGCCATCGGCGATGTAGGGCGGATTGCTGGCGATGACCGCGTAGCCGTCGGCGGCGCCGTCGAGCCAGCTCGATTCGGTGAAGCGCACCGGCAGGCCCAGGCGCTGCGCGTTGGCCCGGGCCACCGTGAGCGCGTCGGCGCTGGCGTCGACCGCGTCGACCTGCGCATCGGGGCGCGCATGCTGCAGCGCCAGCGCGATCGCGCCGCTGCCCGTGCCGAGGTCGAGCACGCGTGGGGCCGGCTGCGCATCGAGGCAGGCGAGGGCCCACTCGACCAGCGTTTCGGTGTCGGGGCGCGGCACCAGCACGCGGGCGTCGACCTGCAGCTGCAGGCCGTGGAATTCTTTCTCGCCCAGCAAGTAGGCGACCGGCTCGCCCGCCGTGCGGCGCGACAGCCGGGCCGCGAACGCGGGCCAGACCTCGCCGGGAAACGGGTCGGTGTCGTGCGCGAGCAGCCAGGCGCGGTCGTTCACGGGGCGGCCCAGCGCGTGCAGCAGCAGCAGTTGGGCGTCGAGGCGGTCGATGCCCAGGGCCACGGCCGCGGCCAGCGCCTGCGCCACGGTGGACGGTGCGGTGGCTTCGGTCATCACGCGGGCAGGCTCGATTCCAGCTCGGCCAGCTGCTCGGCCTCGCGCGCGGCGCGCAGCGCCTCGAGCACGTCGCCCAGGTCGCCTTCCATGATGGCGAGCAGCTTGTAGAGCGTGAGGTTGATGCGGTGGTCGGTGAGCCGGCCCTGCGGGAAGTTGTAGGTGCGGATGCGGTCCGAGCGGTCGCCGCTGCCGATCAGGCCCTTGCGCATCGCCGCGTCCTTGGCGGCGCGCTCGCTGCGGTCTTTTTCCTGAATGCGCGCCGACAGCACCTGCAGCGCCTTGGCCTTGTTGCGGTGCTGGCTGCGGTCGTCCTGGCACTCGGCCACGATGCCGGTCGGGATGTGCGTGATGCGCACGGCCGAGTCGGTCTTGTTGATGTGCTGGCCGCCGGCGCCGCTCGCGCGGTAGGTGTCGATGCGCAGGTCGGCGGGGTTGATCTGCACCGCCACGGTCTCGTCGGGCTCGGCCAGCACGGCGACCGTGCAGGCGCTGGTGTGGATGCGGCCCTGCGTCTCGGTGGCCGGCACGCGCTGCACGCGGTGGCCGCCCGATTCGAAGCGCAGCTTGCCGAAGACCTCGTCGCCGACGATGCGGATCACCACTTCCTTGTAGCCGCCGAGCTCGCTCGCGCTTTCGCTCACGACCTCGCAGCGCAGGCCGGCGCGCTCGCAGTAGCGCGTGTACATGCGCAGCAGGTCGCCCGCGAACAGCGCCGATTCGTCGCCGCCCGTGCCGGCGCGGATTTCCATGAAGGCGTTGCGCGCGTCGTCCGGGTCCTTGGGCAGCAGCAGGCGCTGCAGTTCGTCTTCGAGCTGCACCAGCTCGGCCTCGGCACCGGCGATTTCTTCCGTGGCCATCTCGGCCATGTCCGGGTCGTCGAGCATTTCTTTCGCGCCGGCGATGTCGGCCTCGCGCTGCTTGAAGCGCTCGTAACGGCCGGCGATCTGCGTGACCTCGGCGTGCTCGCGCGAGATGGTGCGGTACTGCGCCATGTCGCTCATGATGTCTTCGCGCGAGAGCAGGAAGTCGAGCTCGCCCAGGCGTTGGACATAACGTTCGAGTTGGTGGCGCAGAAAGGATTTCACGACGGAAGGGGCTCGAAAAATGGGAGGAACGCCGCAGTGCAGCGGCAGGGCGCATGAAAAGCGCGGCCCGCGCGGCGGGCCATCGACGCGCGTCGTCGCTAACGCTCTTTGCGCAGGAACAGGCGCGAGAGCGTCTGCGCCGTCTGTTCGCGCGAGGCGGCATCGCCCGCGTGCAGCTCGGCCATGGCGCCGTGCATCATCTTCTGCGTGAGCCCGCGCGACATGGCTTCGAGCACGGCCTCGACCGATTCACCCTTGGCGAGCAGCTTGCGCGCACGGGCCATTTCGGTGGCGCGCCATTCGTCGGCCTGCGCGTTGAGCTGCTGGATCAGCGGCACGGTGCCGCGTTGGCCCAGCCAGTGCATGAAGCTCTGCACGCCGGCGTCGATGATGACTTCGGCCTGCGCCACGGCGGCCTGGCGGTTGGCCTGGCCCTGCTGCACCACCTGGGCGAGGTCGTCCACGGTGTACAGGTAGATGTCTTCGAGCGCCTTCACCTCGGGCTCGATGTCGCGCGGCACGGCCAGGTCGACCATGAACATCGGGCGGTGCTTGCGTGCCTTGAGCGCGCGCTCCACGGCGCCCAGGCCGATGATCGGCAGCGTGCTGGCGGTGCAGCTGATGACGATGTCGAACTCGGCCAGCCGCGCCGGCAGGTCGGCCAGCCGCATGGCTTCGCCGCCGAAGCGGGAGGCCAGTTTTTCGCCGCGCTCCAGCGTGCGGTTGGCGATGGCGATGGCCTTGGGTTCCTTGGCCGCGAAGTGCGTGGCCGCGAGGTCGATCATTTCGCCCGCGCCGACGAACAGCACGCGCGTGGTGCGCAGGTCTTCGAACAGCTGGCCGGCCAGGCGCACGGCGGCGGCGGCCATGCTGATCGAGTGGGCGCCGATCTCGGTGGCGGTGCGCACTTCTTTCGCGACTGCGAATGAGCGCTGGAACAGCTGGTTGAGCGTGCTGCCGAGCGCGCCGGCGGTTTCGGCCACGCGCACGGCGTCTTTCATCTGGCCCAGGATCTGGGCTTCGCCGAGCACCATGGAGTCGAGCCCGCTGGCCACGCGGAAGGCATGGCGCGCGGCTTCGTCGTCGTGCAGGGTGTAGGCGTGCGAGCGCAGCAGGGCGGGGGCCACGCCGCCGCTCTGGGCCAGCCAGCCGAAGGTGTGGTCGAGCGCGATGTGCTCGGAGGCGCAATAAATCTCGGTGCGGTTGCAGGTCGAGATGATCGCGGCCTCGACTTGCGGGTGGCTGCTGCTGCCAAAAGAACTGCGCAAACTGTGCAGCGTCGGGGCGATCTGATCGAGCGCGAACGCGAAACGACCGCGCAGATCGAGCGGCGCGGTCGTGTGGTTCAAGCCGAGAGCCCAGACTGACATTCCATGATTATAAAATCAGCAGCCGGGCGAGGCGTTCCGAGGGACAAATGGCTTTCCCTATGACAGCCATATGCGCCGCCACATGGCCTTCGCGCTCACTCACGGCCCCTCATGGACCTGTTGGACCTCTTCAATCACCTGCTTAATTTTGCGGCACCCGCGGCTTTCATCGCCTGGGTGCTCGTGGCGGTGGGGCGCTTTCTTGGCGGCCCGCGCACCGGCATTCCGCGCTGGTGGATGCAATGGGCGATCACTTTCGGGGCCGGCTTGCTGACTTCGCTGGCCGGCCTGATCGTCACGGGCCGCGACGGCTCGATGACCACTTACGCCGCACTGGCGGCGGTCTGCGGCACCGTGCAGTGGCTCGTGATGCGCGGCTGGGGCCGCTGAGCCGACGTCAGAAGGTGGGAACGAACCCGCCATGTCCGCTCATCCCGCCCCCAGACACGGCCCCTCTGCGTTGCAAATGCTCGCCATAGCCCGAGCTATGGCTGCGCTTTGCGCCTTGATGGGACGCGCCTGGGCGGGCTGCTCGGCCACGCCGGATTCATTCACACCTTCTCAGTCCAGCCGGCGGGCCATGTAGACCGAGTGCCCGGGGTAGGTTGTCAGCCGGGCCTGCTGCTCGTCGCCGGCCGGCGCCGTGGCCGCATACCCCTGGCGCTCCCAGAACCCGACCGAGGCCTGCACCGACACCAGCGTCGAATGCCGCCAGCCCGCGCGCAGTGCGTGCGCCCAGGCGTGGCGCACCAGGCGCGGCCCCAGGCCCAGCCCCGAGGCCTCGGGGTGCACCGCCAGGTCGTGCAGGTAGAGCGCGTCGGCGTCGGGTGCGACCTCGAAGTCGCCGTGCAGCGGTGTGAGCTTGCCGCGCTGGGAGGGGTAGGCCGCCAGGTAGGCCCGCACGGCGCCGCCGTGCTCAGCCACCCAGCCGGTCTGCGGCGAGGCCGCCAGCCGCCGCGCGATGAGCACGCCGTCCTCCACGAACCCCGCGCCGTAGCAGGCGAGCTGGATCGCCAGCACGGCTTCGAGGTCGTCCCCGCGCATATCGCGCACGAGAAGGGCGGAAGGCACCGCGTGCATCAGGCCAGCAGCAGCTTGTCGTCGTCCAGCTTCTCGCCGCGCGTCTGCTCGAACATGCGCAGCAGGTCGGGCACGTCCAGGCCCGCGCGCTGGTCGCCGGCCACGTCGAGGATCACCTGGCCTTCGTGCAGCATCACGGTGCGCGAGCCGTAGTCCAGCGCCTGGCGCATGCTGTGCGTGACCATCATCGCGGTGAGCTGGCTGCCTTCGACGATCTTGGCGGTGAGCTCCAGCACGAAGGCGGCGGTCTTCGGGTCGAGGGCGGCGGTGTGCTCGTCGAGCAGCAGGATGCGCGAGGGCCGCAGCGACGCCATCAGCAGGCTCACGGCCTGGCGCTGGCCGCCCGAGAGCAGGCCGATGCGGTCGGCCAGCCGGTTTTCGAGGCCCAGCTTCAGGATCGACAGCTTCTCGCGGAACAGCTCGCGCAGGTTGCGGTTGAGCGAAAAGCCGAAGCCCCTGCGCTCGCCGCGCTTCCACGCCAGCGCCATGTTTTCCTCGATGGTCAGCGCCTCGCAGGTGCCGGCCATCGGGTCCTGGAACACGCGGGCCACCATGCCCGAGCGCTGCCAGGCGTTCAGGCGGGTCACGTCCTTGCCGTCGATTTCGAGGCGGCCCTTGTCGACCATCAGGTCGCCGCTGATCGCGTTGAGAAAGGTCGACTTGCCCGCGCCGTTCGAGCCGATCACGGTGACGAACTGGCCGGTCGGAATGTCCAGGCTCAGGCCGCGCAGCACGCGGTTTTCGATCGGCGTGCCGGGGTTGAAGGTGATTTCGAGTTGTTGCGCGCGCAGCATCAGTTCTTCCCTTTGAAGAGTCCGCCCAGCTTGCGCTTGTAGGCGGGCACCAGCAGCGCGAACGCCACGAGCACGGCGGTGACCAGGTTCAGGTCTTGCGCCTGCAGGCCCATGAAGTCGGTGTTGAGCGCCATCGCGATGAAGAAGCGATACAGCAGCGCACCCAGCACGCAGGCCAGCGTGGTGATGACCATGCTGCGCGCGGGCAGCAGGGTCTCGCCGATGATCACGGCGGCCAGGCCGATCACGATCGTGCCCACGCCCATCGAGATGTCGGCCGTGCCCTGGCTCTGCGCGAACAGCGCACCGGCCAGCGCCACCAGTGCGTTGGAGAGCGCCAGGCCCGCCATTGTGTGGAAGTCGGTCGAGATGCCCTGCGCACGCGCCATGCGCGCATTGCCGCCGGTGGCGCGCATCGCCAAGCCAGCTTCGGAGGCGAAGAACATGTCGACCAGGATCTTCGCGGCGATCACGATGATCAGCAGCAACAGCGGCTTGGCCCACTGCTCGGGCATGCCGCCGAAGCTGACCATGCTGAACACCGTGGGTTCGGTGATGAGCGCCACGTTGGGCTTGCCCATCACGCGCAGGTTGATGGAGTACAGCGCGATCATCACCAGGATGCTCGCGAGCAGCTGCATGATCTTCAGCTTGACGTTGAGCCAGGCCGTGAGCCAGCCCGCCGCGGCACCGGCCACGCAGGCCACGGCCGTGGCGGCGGCGGGGTTCCAGCCCGCGACGATGAGCGTCGCGGCCACGGCGGCGCCCAGCGGAAAGCTGCCGTCCACCGTGAGGTCGGGAAAGTTGATGATGCGAAACGACATGAAGACGCCCAGCGCGACCAGTCCGAAAATCAGACCGATCTCGATGGCGCCCAGCGAAGCAATGAGGGACATGGGGGCTTCCGGGGAGCGCAGTCGGCGGGCTGGCGCGCCCGGCCTGCGCCGGGAGCTAAAGGCCCGCCGGGGCGGCTTTTACTTGGTGCTGACGACCTTCGCCGACTTCAGCAGCGCGTCCGACAGGGTCACGCCCTGCAGCTTGGCCGCGCCGGGGTTCACCACCAGCTCGAAGTTGGTGCTGGTCTGCGAGGCGATGGTGCCGGGCTTCTCGCCCTTCAGGATGCGCACCACGATCTTGCCGGTCTGGCGGCCGATGTCGGTGTAGTTCAGGCCCAGTGCGGCCACGGCGCCGCGCTCGACGGTGGCGGTGTCGGCGGCCACCACGGGCAGCTTGGCCTGCTGGGCCACCTTCACGATGCCTTCGAAGGCCGAGACCACGTTGTTGTCGGTGGGCGTGTAGATCACGTCGGCCTTGCCGACCAGGCTCTGGGCGGCGGTGGGCACGTCGACCGTGCGCGCGGCGGCGGCTTCGACCACGGTCATGCCGGCGTCGGCAGCGGCCTTCTTCAGCGCGGTGACGATGGCCACCGAGTTGGCTTCACCCGGGCTGTAGATCACGCCGATGCGCTTGGCATTCGGCACAACCTTCTTGATCAGGTCGATGTGCTTCTCGAGCGGCGACAGGTCGGACACGCCGGTCACGTTGGTGCCCGAGGGCTCCCAGTTCTTCACCAGCTTGGCGGCCACCGGGTCGGTGATGGCCGAGTACACGACGGGAATCGTCTTGGTGGCGGCCACGGTCGCCTGTGCCGACGGCGTGGCGATGGCGACGATCACGTCGGGCGCGTCACCCACGTACTTGCGGGCGATCTGGGCCGCGGTGCCCACGTTGCCCTGTGCGCTCTGGTAGCTGAACTTGAGGTTCTTGCCCACCTCGTAGCCGGCGGCCTTCAGCTCTTCCTTCACGCCGTCGCGCACGGCGTCCAGCGCCGGGTGCTCGACGATGGCGGTCACGGCGACCGACTTGTCGGCGGCCAGGGCCGGTGCGGCGGCGAGCACGCCGAGGGCCAGGGCCACGGCGCTGAAGGGGGTGCGAAGCAAAGCGTTTTTCACGTAAGGGTCTCCGGGTGGGGAAAGGGGTGTGGGTGCGTTCGAAGCCGCCGGCAAAGCCTGGGGCGCCATTCAGCGGCCCGGATGGATGCAACGCCGTCCGGGCGCGTCGAAGTCTAGATCGTACTTTGCACAATTAAGGTGCATGAACCCCTCGGGCTTTCCCCGCTTTAAGAAACATAATTGCATCATTGAGGCATATAGAGAGACGAAATTGCAGATCATCGAACTCGACCGCACCGACCGGCGGATTCTGGACCACCTCCAGGCGCATGGCCGCGCGTCCAACCTGGACCTGGCCGAGGTGGCCCAGCTGTCGCCCGCGCAGTGCCTGCGGCGCCACCGGCGGCTCGAAGAACTGGGGCTGATCAGCGGCTACGCCGCGCGGCTGAACGCGCGCCACATCGGGCTCGGCGTGATTGCCTTCATCCACGTCACGATGGCGCGTGGCCACGTCGACGAGCTGCCCAAGTTCCAGGACCTGATCGCCGACATGCGGCAGATCCTGGAGTGCTACTCGGTGACCGGCGACTTCGACTACGTGCTCAAGGTGGTCGCGCGCGACCTGGAGGCGCTGTCGCAGTTCCTCATGCACACGCTGATGCACATGCCCGGCGTGTCGGCCGTGCGCTCCAGCGTGTGCCTGAACGAGATCAAGTGCACGGGGGCACTGCCGCTCGAATAGAGCGGCGAGTGCTTCAGGTGCTGGTGGTGCCCGGCAAAGGAGAGGCCGGCGTGGCCGGCGCCGGCGACGGCTCGGCGGGCAGCACCGGCGCGGCGGCCGCCATCACGAGCGTGGTGGGCGTGGCCAGCGGCAGGTCGGCCTGCTTGAGCGCATCGAGGATCGTGAACAGCAGATCGCTGCGCACGCCGCCCGCCAGCCGGGGGCTCGACACGTAGGCGATGGCCTGGAAGATCAGCAGCCCGTTCTCGATGCCTTCGAGCGTGAGCGAGGGCGCCGGCGTTTCCAGCACGCCCTCGTGCGCGCGGCAGGCCTCGAGGATCAGCTCGCGCACGCGCTGCGCGTCGGTGGTCAGCGGCATCGGCAGGCGGATCAGCACGCGGCCCTCGGCGTTGGCCAGCGTCATGTTGCGCACGGTCTTGGTGATGAACTCCGAGTTCGGCACGATCAGCGTCGAGCGGTCGCCCAGCTGGATCTCGGTGGCGCGCACGTTGATGCGCCGCACGTCGCCCTCGGTGGTGCCCAGCACCACCCAGTCGCCCACCTTCACCGGCTGTTCGGCCAGCAGGATGAGCCCCGAGATGAAGTTCTGCACGATGGCCTGTAGGCCGAAACCGATGCCCACCGACAGCGCGCTGGCCACCCACGCGATGCGCTCGATGCCGATGCCCAGCGCCGACAGCGAAAACGCCACCACCAGGATGCCGCCCACGTAGCCCAGCAGCGTGGTGATCGAGCTTTGCATGCCCGGCTCGAACTGCGTGCTCGGCAGATAGCTGCGCGAGAGCCAGCGCTTGAACACCCGCAGCACGATGAAGCCGATCACCGCGACGGCCACGGCGCTGAGGATCGCGCCCGGCACCAGCTGGAACTCGCCCACCTTCACGCCGGTGCCGAGCTTGCCGCCGCGCTGGAACACCTCGCCCGGGCCCGTGCCCAGCGGCGCGGCCAGCGCCACCAGCATGTAGAAGAACAGCGCCACGCGGCTCAGGCCCGAGAGCACCGTGGCCGCCTGGTCGAGCGTCTGCGGCGCCAGGCCGAAGCTCTTCTGCAGCCGCTGGCCGGAGGCGCTGCGCGACGACACCACGGCCATGAACAGGTCGTCGGCGAACTTGAACAGCACGTAGAAGGCCGCCGCGACGATGCCGCTCCAGGTGAGCTGCGAGGCCAGGAAACTCGCCAGCGCCACGTAGCCGAAGGCCACCAGCACCCAGATCGCGATCACCAGCACCACGATCAGCGCAACCAGCACCCCGACCCACATCGGCCGTTCGGGCAGGCCGGCGTCGGGCGCGTCGGCGCGCAGCGCCTTCAGGCGGTACACGACGGTGCCGACCAGCGCGGTGAGCAGCAGCGCCGTCGCGACATGCGTGGTGACCACGGCGGCAAAGCTGGCGTCGATGAGCGCGTTGATCTCGGCGGGCGTCCACGCCAGCGCGGCCACCAGCGCCACCAGCCACGGCAGCGCCGACAGGCGCTGCGCCGTGAGGTCGGGAATGGCCGGCAGGCGCCACGACGGCCGCCCGGTGGCCAGCAGCCCGCGTCCCAGGCCGATGATGAACGCCATGAAGGTCAGCGTCTGCGCCGCCGATTGCAGCGCCTTGCGCGCCTGCGCGTCCCACATCGCGTGGGCCTTGAGCACCTCGACGACGCCGTGTGCGGCCACGGCGACCAGCAGCACGTGCGTGGCGACGATGGCGATCACCAGCAGCGAGCGGCGCAGCCGTCCGGCCGGCAGCACGCGCGTGGCCAGCCGCGTCAGCCCGCGCTCGGCGGCCCAGACACCGAGCCATGCGAGCAGCAGCGCGCCGATGAAGGCGGCGATCACCGGCGTGCGGCTTTCGGGCTGCAGCGCCTGATCGAAACCATCGCCGAGCGCCGATCCGATCGCCTGCAGCCGGGCCAGGTCGTCGGGCCAGGCCTCGCGCAAGTCGTCCCAGAACTCGCCGCCGAGCGGCGAGGCGGCGCGGCTGGTGAGTTCGGCTTCGAACTGCTGGCGCCGCTGCGACACCACGTCGGTGCCGCGCTGGCGCACGTCGATCGCCAGCAGTTTGGCCAGGCGGATGTCCGCGTCGAGCGCATTGCGCTCCTTGGTCAGCTGCGCGCGCTGGCGCGTGATGTTGGGGTCTTCGGTGGCGCCGGCGGCGGGCGGGTTGCCGAGTTCGCCGAGCCGTGCGTTCAGGTCGGCCAGTTCGCTGGCGCGGGCGGCGACGAACTTGTCGGCCTGCACGCCGATCTCGTTGATCTGCGCGAGCTGCTTGCGTGCGTCGTCTTCGGCGCCCGGAACGACGCTGGCATTGGCCTTGCCCGTGGGCGCGATGCGCGCGAACTGCGCGCGCAGCTCGGCGATGGTGGGCGGCGGGGCGGCGGCCGCGGCCACGGTGTTGGCGCTGTTGTTGGGGTTGCCGTTGCCGGCGTTCATGCTGGCGTCGGGCTGCGCGAGGGCGCTGCCGCACATCAGCAGGGCCCACACGGTCAACGCGGCCAGGAGGGCGGGAAGGCGCAGGCCCGCGAGGCGAGAGGTCCGATTCATGGCCGCATCATAGAAGCCGCCATGACGTAAGAACGGGTAAGAAATGCAGCCTCAGCCCGCGGGACTGAACAGGTCGACGCGGTCGGTGATGATGCCGTCGGTGCCCAGGTCGATGAGCCGCTGCGCGGCCCAATCGTCGTTCACCGTGTAGCTCAGCGAGCGCAGGCCCGCGCCATGCACCTGCGCCACGGTGGTGGCGTCCCACAGTGCGTGGTTGCAGACGATGGCCTGGCATTCCAGGCTCAGCGCGGTGTCGAGCCAGCCGTTCCAGAGCGTGTCGAGCAGCAGGCCGCGCGGCAGTTCGGGCTGCACGGCCTGGGCGCCCTTCAGCGCGTCGATCTGGAACGAGGTGAGCAGCGGCGGCACGGCCGCGCCCTGCCAGAGGCGCGCGGCTTCGCGTGCCACCACCTCGCCGGTCTCGCGTTCGGTGCCGGGCGTGGGCTTGATCTCGATGTTCAGCAGCAGGTCGTTGGCGCGGCAGAAGCGCGCCAGGTTCTCCAGCGTGGGCAGCGGCTCGCCCGCGAACGCGCGCGAGTGCCAGCCGCCGGCGTCGAGCTGCGACAGCGCGCCCCACGCCTGCTGGCCGCCGATGCCGTGGCCGTTGGTGGTGCGGTCGAGCGTGGCGTCGTGCATCAAAAAGACCACGCCGTCGGCGCTGAGCTTGGCATCGCACTCGAACATGCGGTAGCCATGCGACGCGCCGAAGCGGAAGGCGGCGAGCGTGTTTTCAGGCGCCAGCTTGCCGGCGCCGCGGTGCGCGACCCAGCGGGGGTAGGGCCAGGGGCTGCGTTCGGCCATCGCTCAGTCGGCGCGCTTGCCGGAGCCGGCGTCGAACCAGTGCAGCTTGTCTTCGCGCGCGGCGATCTTCACCGTGTCGCCGGCCACCGGCGGATGGTCGCCTTCGTCGGTGCGCATGATGATCTGCTCGTCGCCGATGCGGCCGTACACCAGGCGCTCGGCGCCCAGCAGTTCGACCTGTTCGACCTGCACTGTCCAGCCGCTTTCGTCGAGCTTCATGTGCTCGGGGCGGATGCCGAGGATCTGGCCCGGGCGCACGCCCGGTGCGTGCCGCAGCAGGTTCATCGGCGGCGAGCCGATGAAGCTCGCCACGAACGTGGTGGCCGGGCGCGAATACACCTCTTCGGGCGTGGCGAACTGGTCCATCACGCCGCCGTTCATCACGATGATGCGTTGTGCCAGCGTCATGGCCTCGACCTGGTCGTGCGTCACGAACAGCGAGGTGATGCCCAGCTCGCGGTGCAGCTTCTGGATTTCGAGGCGGGTCTGCGCGCGCAGCTTGGCGTCGAGGTTCGACAGCGGTTCGTCGAACAGGAACACGCGCGGCTGGCGCACGATGGCGCGGCCCATGGCCACGCGCTGGCGCTGGCCGCCCGAGAGCTCGCGCGGCTTGCGCTCCAGCAGGTGGCCCAGCTCGAGGATCTTGGCCGCCTTGTCGACGCGCACCTTGATCTCGTCCTTCGGCACCTTGGCGATCTTCAGGCCGTAGGCCATGTTCGCGAACACGCTCATGTGCGGGTACAGCGCGTAGTTCTGGAACACCATGGCGATGTCGCGCTCGGAAGGTTCGAGCTGGTTCACCACCTTGCCGCCGATGGCGATCTCGCCGGCCGAGATTTCCTCGAGGCCGGCCACCATGCGCAGCAGCGTCGACTTGCCGCAGCCCGAGGGGCCGACGATGACGATGAATTCATGGTCGGCGATCTCGGCGCTCACGCCGTGGATGACCTGGTTGGCTTTCGGCCCGTGGCCGTAGCGCTTGATGACGTTGCGTAGAGAGAGAGCAGCCATAGTTATTTTTCAGTGTCCACGAGGCCCTTGACGAACCACTTTTGCATCAGGATCACCACCAGCGCGGGCGGCAGCATCGCCAGGATGGCGGTGGCCATCACGACGTTCCATTCGTTCTGTCCGTCGCCGCCGGCAATCATTCGCTTGATGCCGACCACCACGGGGTACATGTCTTCGCTCGTGGTCGCGAGCAGCGGCCACAGGTACTGGTTCCAGCCGTAGATGAACTGGATCACGAACAGCGCCGCGATCGAGGTCTTCGACAGCGGCAGCAGCACGTCGAAGAAGAAGCGCATGGGGCTCGCGCCGTCCATGCGCGACGCTTCGGTGAGCTCGTCGGGCACCGTGAGGAAGAACTGGCGGAACAGGAAGGTCGCCGTGGCCGACGCGATCAGCGGCACCGTCAGGCCCGCGTAGGTGTTCAGCATGTTCAGGTCGGACAGCACCTTGTAGGTGGGCAGGATGCGCACCTCCACCGGCAGCATCAGCGTCACGAAGATGGCCCAGAAGCAGATCTTCTTGAACGGGAAGCGGAAGTACACGATGGCGAAGGCCGACAGCAGCGAGATGGTGATCTTGCCGATGGCGATGACCATGGCCGTCACGAAGCTCACCCACATCATGTGCGCCACCGGGGCGTTGGAGCCCGCGCTGTTCTCGCGCCCGAAGAGCGCGCCCTTGTAGCTGTCGACGATGTTCGAGCCCGGTGTCAGGGGCATCGGCGCCTGCACGATTTCCTGGGCCGTGTGCGTGGACGCCACGAACGCCAGGTAGAGCGGGAAGGCGACGATGAACACGCCCAGGATCATGATGACGTGGGCCAGGATGCCCTGCGTGCCGCGTTTCTCAACCATGCTGCGCTCCGCCCAGTTTGATTTGTTCTTGTTGCTTCATCAGTACTGCACCTTCTTCTCGACGTAGCGGAACTGGATGACCGTCAGCGCCACCACGATCACCATCAGCACCACCGACTGCGCGGCCGAACCGCCCAGGTCGAGGCCCTTGAAACCGTCGTGGTAGACCTTGTAGACCAGGATGGTCGTGTCCTTGCCCGGGCCGCCTTGCGTGGCCGCATCGACGATCGCGAAGGTGTCGAAGAAGGCGTAGACCACGTTGATCACCAGCAGGAAGAAGGTGGTGGGCGACAAGAGCGGGAACTGCACGGTCCAGAAGCGGCGCCACGGGCGCGCGCCGTCGATGGCCGCGGCCTCGATCAGCGACTTCGGAATCGACTGCAGGCCGGCCAGGAAGAACAGGAAGTTGTACGAGATCTGCTTCCACACCGAGGCCATCACGATCAGCGTCATGGCGTGGCCCGAGTCGAGCAGGTGGTTCCAGTTGATGCCGATCTTGCCCAGGGCATAGGCCACGACGCCCAGCGAGGGCGAGAACATGAAGACCCACAGCACGGCCGCCACGGCGGGCGCCACGGCGTACGGCAGGATCAGCATGGTCTTGTAGAACATGCCGCCGCGGGTGATGCGGTCGGCGAACACGGCCAGCATCAGCGACAGGCTGATGCCAATGCCGGCCACCAGCACCGAGAACAGCGCGGTGGTCTTGAACGACTCGCCATAGGCCGGGTCGCTGAAGAGCTGGCGGAAGTTGTCGAACCCGACGAATTCGACCGACGTGCCGAACGCGTCCTGCTGCTGCAGCGACTGCAACAGCGCCTGGCCGGCCGGCCAGAAGAAAAACACGAGGATCACCGCCATCTGCGGTGTCAGCAGCAGCCAGGGCAACCAGCCCGAGCGAAAGAAAACGCGTTTTTCCATGAAGCCTCTACATAAAAAATCCCGCCCGGCGCGCCCTGGAACAAGGGCGTGCGGGGGCGGGCGATATTAGCCGGACACGGAGCCCGGAACTTCAATCGTTAGCTTTTGTTCGCTTTTTGGAAGCGTTCCAGCTGCTCGTTGCCGCGGGTCACGATGGCGTCGAGGGCCTCCTTGGCCGTCTTCTTGCCGCCCCAGACCTGTTCGAGCTCTTCGTCCTCGATGGCGCGGATCTGCACGTAGTTGCCCAGGCGGATGCCGCGGCTCTTGTCGGTGACCTTGCGGATCATCTGCGTCACGGCCACGTCGGTGCCGGGGTTCTGCTTGTAGAAGCCCGATTCTTCGGTGAGCTTGTACGAGGCGGTGGTCACCGGCAGGTAGCCGGTGCGCTTGTGGCTGGCGGACTGCACTTCAGGCGTCGAGATGAAGCTGAAGAACTTGGCCACGCCCTTGTACTCTGCGGCCTTCTTGCCCGACATGACCCACAGGCTGGCGCCGCCGATCACGGTGTTCTGCGGTGCGCCCGGCACGTCCGGGTAGTAGGGCAGGGGCGCCAGGCCGTAGGCGAACTTGGCGTTCTTGGCCACGTTGCCGTAGAAGCCCGAGGACGTGTTGATCATGGCGCACTCGCCCGACACGAACGACGCTTCAGGCACGTTGCCGCGGCCCTTGTAGATGAACAGGCCCTGCTTGGACATGCTGGCCAGGTTCTCGATGTGGCGCTGGTGCAGCGGCGAGTTCACCTTCAGGCGCGCGTCCAGGCCCTGCAGGCCGTTGGCCTTGCTGGCGAACTCGACGTTGTGCCAAGCCGAGAAGCTCTCGACCTGCGTCCAGTTCTGCCAGGCGGTGGTGAACGGGCACTTGTGGCCGCTGGCCTTGAGCTTGGCGGCGGCGGCCACCACTTCGGGCCAGGTCGACGGTGCCTTGTCGGTGGGCAGGCCGGCCGCCTTGAAGGCGTCCTTGTTGATGTAGAAGATGGTGGTCGAGCTGTTGAACGGGAAGCTCAGCATCTGGCCGTTGGGGGCGGTGTAGTAACCGGCCACGGCGGGGATGTAGGCGGCCGGGTCGAACTTCTCGCCCGCGTCCTTCATGACCTGGCCGACCGGAATGACGGCGCCCTTGCTGGCCATCATGGTGGCGGTGCCCACTTCGAACACCTGCAGGATGTGCGGTGCGTTGCCCGAGCGGAAGGCCGCGATGGAGGCCGTCATCGATTCGTCGTACGTGCCCTTGAAGGTCGGGACGATCTTGTAGTCCTTCTGGCTCTCGTTGAACTGCTTGGCCAGGTCGTTGACCCACTCGTTGTTGACGGCGGTCATGGAATGCCACCACTGGATTTCGGTCTGGGCCTGGGCTGCATTGAACAGCGTGGCGGCCAGCGCCGATGCCAACGCGAGCGTCTTGAATCGCATGAAGTCTCCTCGGGGAAAAAATGGAAAGCGCGAATGCTAGGGCATGTGCGTGACACAGCCGCGTCACATTGGGGCACGGACCCGGGGGCTATTCCAATCGGGGAAACCCCTTTAGCGTCAAGCCCGGCGCGGGCTGCGGGGCTCTTGCTGCGCTGCACCATGCTAGCATCGTCCTCCCCTTTTTTGGCCTAGCTTGTCGCCATGGCCGGGGCCTTCCTGAGTACGCCATGAGCAGCAAAACCTCCCTCGACAAAAGCAGGATCAAGTTCCTTTTGCTCGAAGGTATCCACCCTTCGGCCGTGGAGGTGCTGCGCGCCGCCGGCTACACCAACATCGAGGCGCTGCCGGGTGCGTTGCCCGACGCCGAACTCAAGGCCAAGATCGCCGACGTGCACTTCGTGGGCATCCGCTCGCGCACCCAGTTGACGGCCGATGTGTTCGCTGCCGCGCACAAGCTGGTGGCGGCCGGGTGCTTCTGCATCGGCACCAACCAGGTCGACCTCGACGCCGCCCGCGAACACGGCGTGGCCGTGTTCAACGCCCCGTATTCCAACACCCGCTCGGTGGCCGAGTTGGTGCTGGCCGAAGCCATCCTGCTGCTGCGCGGCGTGCCCGAGAAGAGCGCCGTGGCGCACCGCGGCGGCTGGCTCAAGTCGGCCGACAACGCCTTTGAAATCCGCGGCAAGACGCTGGGCATCGTGGGCTACGGCTCGATCGGCGCGCAGCTGTCGGTGCTGGCCGAGGCGCTGGGCATGCACGTGGCCTTCTACGACGTGGTCACCAAGCTGCCGCTGGGCAACGCCCGCCAGGTGCGCGAGCTGCACCAGCTGCTGGCCCAGAGCGACATCGTGACCCTGCACGTGCCCGAGACGCAGGCCACCCAGTGGATGATCGGCGCGGCCGAGATCGCCGCCATGAAGCCGGGGTCGATCCTGATCAACGCCTCGCGCGGCACCGTGGTCGAAATCGAGCCGCTGGCCGAGGCCCTGAAGAGCAAGAAGCTGCTGGGCGCTGCGATCGACGTGTTCCCGGTCGAGCCGCGCACCAACAAGGACGAGTTCCTGTCGCCGCTGCGCGGGCTGGACAACGTGATCCTCACGCCGCACATCGGCGGCTCGACCATGGAGGCGCAGGCCAACATCGGGCTCGAAGTGGCCGAGAAGCTGGTCAAGTACAGCGACAACGGCACCTCGACCTCGTCGGTCAACTTCCCCGAGGTGGCGCTGCCGGCGCACCCGGGCAAGCACCGCCTGCTGCACATCCACCGCAACGTGCCGGGCGTGCTGTCCGAGATCAACAAGATCTTCTCGGACAACAACATCAACATCTCGTCGCAGTTCCTGCAGACGAACGAGAAGGTCGGCTACGTCGTGATGGACATCGACGCCGCCTCGTCCGACCTAGCGCTGGAGAAGCTGGCCAAGGTGAACGGGACGATCCGCAGCCGCGTGCTGTTCTAAGCTCCTTGTCTTTCTCCCTCTCCCGCCGGGAGAGGGCGGGGTGAGGGCCGGCGGCCCCACGCCAAGGCAGGCATCGGGCCTGCCATAGGGAATAGCGGAACGGGAAGGGCAGAGACCCCAAGGCCTGCCCTAAAATCCACCCCCCGGCTACATGGGCGCGCAGCGCCTGGCCAAGGGCCCCACCCGATGAATGCTCCGACCGCGTTGAATACGCTGTTGTCACAGGCCGCAGAGCCTGTACGACTGCGCGAGATCCCCTACAACTACACCAGCTTCTCCGACCGGGAGATCGTGCTTCGCCTCTTGGGCGAACGCGGCTGGGAACTGCTTCAGATCCTGCGTGCCGAGCGCCGCACCGGCCGATCGGCGCGCATGCTCTACGAGGTGCTCGGCGACATCTGGGTCGTGCAGCGCAACCCCTACCTCGTCGACGACCTGCTGGACAACCCGCGCCGCCGCGGCCAGCTGGTCGACGCCCTGCGCCACCGCCTGGGCGAAGTGCAGAAGCGCCGCACCCCCGACAGCGACCTGCCGCGCGACCAGCTCGTGGGCGAGCTCACCGGCCTCGTCAGCCAGGCCGTCGCCGCCTTCGACGACACCTTCCGCGAAGTCACCGCCCTGCGCCGCAAGGCCACGCGCGTGCTGCGCCGGCTCACGGCCAAGGACAACATCAAGTTCGACGGCCTCTCGCGCGTGTCGCACGTGACCGACGCCACCGACTGGCGCGTCGAGTACCCCTTCGTCGTGCTGTGCCCCGACACCGAGGTCGAGATGGCCTTGCTGGTCAAGGGCTGCATCGAGCTGGGCCTGACCATCATTCCGCGCGGGGGCGGCACCGGCTACACCGGCGGCGCCATTCCGCTCACGTGGAAGAGCGTGGTCATCAACACCGAGAAGCTCGAGGCCATGACCGAGGTCGAGCACATCTCGATGCCCGGCCTGGATCACCCCGTGCCCACCATCTGGACCGAGGCCGGCGTGGTCACCCAGCGCGTGGCCGACGCGGCCGAGCGCGCGGGCTTCGTGTTCGCGGTCGACCCGACCTCCGCCGAGGCTTCGTGCGTGGGCGGCAACGTCGCCATGAACGCCGGCGGCAAGAAGGCCGTGCTGTGGGGCACGGCGCTCGACAACCTCGCCTCGTGGCGCATGGTGACGCCGCAGGCCGAGTGGCTCGAAGTGACCCGCATCGGTCACAACCTGGGCAAGATCCACGACGCCGAGAGCGCTCTGTTCGAGCTGCAGTACTTCGCCGCCGACGGCAAGACCCCGCTGCGCACCGAGCGCCTCGACATCCCCGGTAAGACCTTCCGCAAGGAAGGCCTGGGCAAGGACGTGACGGACAAGTTCCTCTCGGGCCTGCCGGGCATCCAGAAGGAAGGCTGCGACGGCCTCATCACCAGCTGCCGCTGGGTGGTGCACAAGATGCCGGCGCACACGCGCACCGTGTGCCTCGAATTCTTCGGCAACGCGAAAGATGCCGTGCCCAGCATCGTCGAGATCAAGGACTTCATGTTCGCCGAGCAGAAGCGCTCGGGCGTGCTGCTGGCCGGCCTCGAGCACCTGGACGACCGCTACCTCAAGGCCGTGGGCTACGCCACCAAGTCGAAGAAGCACGGCGGCCTGCCGAAGATGGTGCTGTTCGGCGACATCGCGGGCGACGACGCCGACGCGGTGGCGCGCGTCACCTCGGAAGTGGTGCGCATCGCCAACTCGCGCAGCGGCGAAGGCTTCATTGCCATCAGCCCCGAGGCGCGCAAGAAATTCTGGCTCGACCGCAAGCGCACGGCCGCCATCAGCAAGCACACCAACGCCTTCAAGATCAACGAAGACGTGGTGATTCCGCTGCCGCGCATGGCCGAGTACAGCGACGGCATCGAGCGCATCAACATCGAGCTGTCGCTACAGAACAAGCTGGCGCTCACCGACGCGCTCGAAGCGTTCTTCACACGCGGCAACCTGCCGCTGGGCAAGACCGACGACGCGCACGAGATCCCGGCGGCCGAGCTGCTGGAAGACCGCGTGGCGCAGGCCGTGGCGCTGGTGCACGAGGTGCGCGCGCTGTGGGCTGGTTGGCTGCAGAACGTCGACGCGCTGTTCCCGCAGCTGCAGGACCACACGCTGCGCGCCAGCTGGAAGACCCAGCTGCGCCAGCCGCTGCAGGAGATCTTTTCGGGCGCCGAGTTCGGGCCGATCCTGGCCGAGTGCACCGCCATCCACAAGCAGGTGCTCAAGGGCCGCGTGTGGGTCGCGCTGCACATGCACGCGGGCGACGGCAACGTGCACACCAACCTGCCCGTGAACAGCGACAACTACGAGATGCTGCAGACCGCGCACGCCGCGGTGGTGCGCATCATGGCGCTGGCACGCAGCCTGGACGGCGTGATCTCGGGCGAGCACGGCATCGGCATCACGAAGCTCGAGTTCCTGAGCGACGAAGAGCTGCGTCCCTTCACCGAATACAAGGCCCGGGTCGACCCCGAAGGCCGCTTCAACAAGGGCAAGCTGCTGCGCGCGCCCGCGGGGCAAGCGCAGACGCTGCACGCCGACCTGACCAACGCCTACACGCCGAGCTTCGGCCTCATGGGGCACGAGTCGCTGATCATGCAGCAGAGCGACATCGGCGCCATTGCCGACAGCGTGAAGGACTGCCTGCGCTGCGGCAAGTGCAAGCCGGTGTGCGCCACGCACGTGCCGCGCGCCAACCTGCTGTACAGCCCGCGCAACAAGATCCTCGCGACCTCGCTGCTGGTGGAGGCCTTCCTCTACGAAGAGCAGACGCGGCGCGGCATCAGCATCAAGCACTGGGAAGAGTTCGAGGACGTGGCCGACCACTGCACCGTGTGCCACAAGTGCCTCACGCCGTGCCCCGTGAAGATCGACTTCGGCGACGTGTCGATGAACATGCGCAACCTGCTGCGCAAGATGGGCCAGAAGAGCTTCCGCCCCGGCAACGCGGCCGCGATGTTCTTCCTGAACGCGACCAACCCGCAGACCATCAAGGCGGTGCGCGCGGGCATGGTGGGCGTGGGCTTCAAGGCGCAGCGCCTGGCCAACGACCTGTTGAGCCGTCTCGCGAAGAAGCAGACCGGCGCGCCGCCGGCCACGCTGGGCCCCGCACCCATCAAGGAGCAGGTGATCCACTTCATCAACAAGAAGATGCCGGGCAACCTGCCGAAGAAGACGGCGCGCGCGCTGCTCGACATCGAGGACGCTGACTACGTGCCGATCATTCGCGACCCGAAGACGACCACGTCGGAAACCGAGGCGGTCTTCTACTTCCCGGGCTGCGGGTCGGAGCGGCTGTTCTCGCAGGTCGGCCTGGCCACGCAGGCCATGCTCTGGCATGCGGGCGTGCAGACCGTGCTGCCGCCGGGCTACCTGTGCTGCGGCTATCCGCAGCGCGGCAGCGGCCAGTTCGACAAGGCCGAGAAGATGATCACGGACAACCGCGTGCTCTTCCACCGCGTCGCCAACACGCTCAACTACCTCGACATCAAGACCGTGGTGGTGAGCTGCGGCACCTGCTACGACCAGCTGCAGGGCTACCAGTTCGACAAGATCTTCCCGGGCTGCCGGATCATCGACATCCACGAGTACCTGCTCGAAAAGGGCATCACGCTCGCCGATGCCGGCGGTGGCGGCTACCTGTACCACGACCCCTGCCATTCGCCGATGAAGCTGCAGGACCCGATGAAGACCGTGAAGGCGCTGGTCGGCGACAACGTGCTCAAGAACGACCGCTGCTGCGGCGAGTCGGGCACGCTGGGCGTGTCGCGGCCCGACATCTCGACGCAGATCCGCTTCCGCAAGGAAGAAGAGCTGAAGAAGGGCGAGGCCGCGCTGCGCGATGCCGGCCAGGTCGGCGCGACCGACAACGTGAAGATCCTCACCAGCTGCCCGAGCTGCCTGCAAGGCCTCTCGCGCTACGGCAACGACCTGAACAACGGCCTGCTCGAGGCCGACTACATCGTGGTCGAGATGGCCAACAAGCTGCTCGGCGACGACTGGATGCCGAAGTACGTGGCGGCCGCCAACCAGGGCGGCATCGAGCGGGTGCTGGTATGACGGCTGTGGCGGGTTGCCCGCTGTGCGACGCGCCCGGCGGGCGCCTCGTGTTCGAAGGCGCGAAGCTGCGCGTCATCCATGCGCAGGAAGAAGGCTTTCCGGCTTTCTATCGCGTCGTGTGGCGTGACCATGCGGCGGAGTTCTCCGACCTCGATGCGGCCGACCGCGTGCTGTGCATGGAGGCCGTGGTGCGCGTGGAGCAGTGCCTGCGCGACGCGCTCGCGCCCACCAAGCTCAACATCGCCGCACTCGGCAACATGGTGGCGCACCTGCACTGGCACGTGATCGCGCGCTTCGACTGGGACAGCCATTTCCCCGGGTCGGTCTGGGCCACTGTGCAGCGGACCGCGCCGGCCAAGCGGCTGGCCGCCGTGCAGGCGCTGCTGCCGCAGGCGGAGGCCGACATGGTCCGCCGGCTCGCGACGCTGGCCTGAGGCCCTCGTTTTTTCTCAGCTGGCCGCGGCGGTGCGCGTCGCGCTGCCTGCCTTGCGGTCCGCACAGGCCTGCTTGAATTCCGGCGTGGCGCGCGTTTCCTTCGAGAAGCGCTTCGAGGCCACGCTGCCATCCCTGCACACACGATCGAGTTCGGTTTGCGCGCTCCTGTTGCCGGCATGCGCGGCATGGGCCAGCAGGCGCACCGCGTGGAAGGGCACGCCCGAGGTGCTGGACGACGCGGTGGCTGCAGCGGTCGTCGGCTGCGGTGTTGGTGCGGCCTTGACGGGCTCCGCGGGCAGCGTGCGTGCGGTGCTGGCCGAGGTCGGCAGGCGCTCGACAGCGGTGAAGTCGCCACTCTTGCCGGCACGCTCGACCATTTGCCGGTAGCTGTCCATCATGAACGACGTGTCCTTGGGCGTGAGTTCCTTCGCCGGCTTGGCGAGGTAGGCCGCCACTTCGGGCGGCAGCGCCGCGTTCACGGTGCTCAGTTCATGCGCGCCGCCGAAGCTTCGCGAGCCGGCCTGCGCGGCGTGCGCCGCGTCGTCGCCCAGCGCCATCGCGCCCTTCGCGGCGACGCCCGTCGCACCTTCGGCCGCCACCGCACCCGCGCCGACCGCCGCACCCTTGCCCGCCACGCCAGCCGCTTTCCCGGCCGTCGCAGCCTTGCCCGCCGCCTTGCCGATCAGGCCCCAGAAAGCGTAGGCGGGCGGGGCGAGGGCAGCGCCTGCGAGCGCGGCGCAGAGGACAAGGGCGGCCCGGTTCGGACGCGACAGGAGGAGGGGAAAGCGTGTGCGTGACGGCATGCCGCAATGCTAAGCGCAGGCAGCGGGCACGCCGCGGCGGAGCGCGCGGCATACTGCGCGACTCCGATCCCTTTTCTCTCTTCTCTTCCTTCGAACGGATTCCCCATGGCAGGTTTGCAAGCCGGCGCGCCGACGCCCCAATCGATCACCGTGCACGGCCAGTCGCGTGTGCTCGAAGTCGGCTTCTCGGACGGCGCGAGCTTCCGCATTCCCTTCGAGCTGATGCGCATCTATTCGCCGTCGGCCGAAGTGCAGGGCCACGGCCCGGGGCAGGAGGTGCTGCAGACGGGCAAGCGCGAGGTCGAACTGGTCGGGCTGGAGCCGGTCGGCAACTACGCCGTGCAGCCCGCCTTCAGCGACGGTCACAACTCAGGCATCTACACCTGGAGCCTGCTGTACGAGCTGGGCGCCCGGCAGGCTGAGCTGTGGGCCGACTACGAGCGGCGCCTGACCGAGGCTGGCGTGGACCGCGATGCGCCGATGGCCGACAAGGGCGGCAGCGCCTGCAGCAGCCACTGAGCGCGAGACCGAGGGTAAACATACCCTGTTGCTATTGAAAAGATAGCCTTACACGCAGCAAGCATGCGTGTTGCGGCGGCCCTGCGTTGGAGGAAAAAGCAACAAATGTCCGCCGTGCCTGCGGGGTCGTCGCCTTGAAGGAATGCCTTCCGGCCTAACATCGACCGCATGAGTACAACCCACTTCGGCTTCGAGAAAGTCGACGAAAGCGAGAAGGCGCAACGCGTTCGCGGCGTCTTCGACTCGGTGGCCTCGCGCTACGACATCATGAACGACCTGATGTCGGCCGGACTGCACCGGGCCTGGAAGGCCTACACCGTGATGGTCGCGAACGTGGGCGAAGGCTCGCGCGTGCTCGACATCGCGGGCGGCACCGGCGACCTCGCGCTCGCCTTCTCGAAGAAGGTCGGCGCCACGGGCCAGGTGGTTCATACCGACATCAACGAAGCCATGCTGCGCACCGGCCGCAACCGCCTGCTCGACGCCGGCGTGGTGCTGCCCACCACGGTCTGCGACGCCGAGAAGCTGCCCTTTCCCGACGACCACTTCGACGTGGTCACCGTGGCCTTCGGTCTGCGCAACATGACGCACAAGGACGTCGCGCTCAAGGAGATGAACCGCGTGCTCAAGCCGCGCGGCAAGCTGCTGGTGCTCGAGTTCTCGAAGGTCGCGAAGCCGCTCACGAAGGCCTACGACTGGTATTCGTTCAACGTGCTGCCGCGACTGGGCAAGCTCGTGGCCGGCGACGACGCGAGCTACCGCTACCTGGCCGAATCGATCCGGATGCATCCCTCGCAAGAGGAGCTCAAGACCCTCATGAAAGAGGGCGGTTTCGGACATGTGGACTATCACAACATGACGGGGGGAATTGCAGCCCTCCATGTTGGAATCAAGTGTTGATCACGATGACGACGCGATTTTTTCGCTCAAGAGGAGACGGCATGAAGAGTTTGGGTTCTTTGTTTTTGGCGGCTGCGCTGGTGCTGGTGAGTGTTCAGGCGGAAGCCGCTCGCATGGGCGGCGGCAAGTCCGTCGGTCGCCAGTCGTCCAACGTGACGCAGCGCCAGGCCACGCAGCCGACGGCCCCCGCGCAGCAGAACGCGACGAATGCGGCGCCGAAGCCCGCAACGCCCGCCGCCGCTGCACCGAAGCGTCCGTGGGGCGCGATGCTCGGCGGTCTTGCCGCCGGCCTGGGTCTGGCATGGCTCGCGAATTCGCTGGGCCTGGGTGCCGGCTTCGCCAACATCCTGCTGATCGCGCTGCTGGCCTTTGCTGCGCTCGCGGTGTGGCGCATCTTCAAGGCGCGCTCGGCCGCGTCGTCGGGCAACGCCAACCGCCAGGGCGCTTTCGCCTTCCAGGGCGCCGGCAACCCCGCCGATGCACGCGCACCGGCACAGTACAGCCCGGCCAACGTCGGCAACGACGCCTCGGCACGGCCGTGGGAGCGCAACGCCACGGCGTTCGATGCCACGCCCGCCGAGTCGGAGCGTCACGGCAGCAGCCTGTCGGCCGCGGGTGCCGCAGCCGGCGGCAGCATGATCGGTTCGGCACTGGCCGGTTCGCAGTCCTGGGGCGTCCCCGCGGGCTTCGATGCCGACGGCTTCCTGACCGCCGCCAAGCGCAACTTCGTGACCCTGCAAGACGCCTGGGACCGCGCCGACGTGTCGATGCTGCGTTCCATGATGACCGACAGCATGGTCGAAGAGATCCGCACGCAACTGGCCGATCGCGCCAGCCACACGGGTGGCTCGTCGAACAAGACCGAAGTCGTGATGCTCGACGCCAAGCTGCTCGGCATCGAAGAGCTGCCCGACGCCTACATGGCGAGCGTGGAGTTCTCCGGCATGATCCGCGAAGACGCCTCGGCGGGCCCGGCCCCGTTCCGCGAAGTCTGGAACATGACCAAGACCGGCAGCGCCGGCTGGTTGGTGGCAGGCGTGCAAGCGCTGCAGTGAAGTAAAAGGCTCGCCCCCAGGCTTCGCGCACTGCGTGTCGCTTCTCCAACCCCCTACCGGGGGCAACACCAGCGGCCCGGCAAAGCCGGTTCCGCGGTGTTTCTGGAAGGAGACGATGCAGTTCACGGGTTACGGGGCGCAGCACTGACGGGATAATGGGGACCATGGCTACACCATCGTCCCCTTTTTCTTTGCTCGGCGACCTGTTCAACCGCATCGGCGAACGCCTGCAACCGCCGGACTGGGCAGTCCACGAGATCCAGCACCGCGTGGTCCTGTTCATGAACCATGTGCTGCAGCAGGAGCCCGAAGCACAGCAGCGGCTGCTGCGCCAGCAGGGCCGGGTGGTGCGCTTCCAGTGGCGCTTCGTGACGATGGAGCTGGTGGCCACGCCGGCCGGCCTGCTCGACCTGGCGCCCGCCGGGTCCACACCCGAACTCACGCTCACCGTGATCGATGACTCCCCCTTCGACATCGCCAGCGCCACGCTGCGCGGCGACAAGCCCTCCGTGCAGATCGTCGGCGACGTGCAGCTTGCGGCCGAGGTCAACTGGCTGGTCGACCACGTGCGCTGGGACGTCGAGGACGACCTGGCCCGCGTGATCGGCGATGTGCCCGCGCACACGCTAGGCAATGGCGTGCGGCGCGTGGTGGGCGCGCTGCGCCAGTTCGTCGGCGACCGCTCGGCCCGTGCGGTCGGTGCGGGCGGTGCGGCGGGCCACGCCGAATGAGTCGCTTCTATCGCGGCCTGTTCATCGTCTGGGTCGCATTGCGCTATGGCCTGGACGAGCTCGTGCTCACGAGCTTCCAGAAGCCCTGGCTGCGCGTGGTGGCACGCATCGTTTCTGTCGGACGCAACCTCGACGCGCCGCGCGGCCAGCGCCTGCGCGAGGCGCTGGAGCGGCTGGGCCCGATCTTCGTGAAGTTCGGCCAGGTGCTGTCCACGCGCCGCGACCTGCTGCCGCCCGACATCGCCGACGAGCTGGCCTTCCTGCAGGACCGCGTGCCGCCGTTCCCCTCGGCGGTGGCCATTGCGACCATCGAGCGTGCCTTCCGCCGCCCGGTGAGCGACGTGTTCGTGCAGTTCGACGAAACGCCCATTGCCAGCGCCTCGATCGCGCAGGTGCACTTCGCGACCATCCGCACCAACCAGGGCGAGATCCGCGACGTGGCGGTGAAGGTGCTGCGCCCCAACATGCGCGGCGTGATCGAGAAGGACCTCGCGCTCATGGCCATGATGGCCGGCTGGATCGAAGGCCTCTCGGCCGACGGCAAGCGCCTGAAGCCGCGCGAGGTGGTCGGCGAGTTCGACAAGTACCTGCACGACGAGCTCGACCTCGTGCGCGAGGCGGCCAACGCCGCGCAGCTGCGCCGCAACATGGCCTCGCTCGATCTGGTGCTGATCCCCGAGATGTTCTGGGACTTCTGCCATCCCGAGGTGATGGTGATGGAGCGCATGAACGGCGTACCCATTGCCCAGCTCGACAAGCTGCGCGCGGCGGGCGTCGACATTCCCAAGCTCGCGCGCGACGGCGTGACGATCTTCTTCACGCAGGTGTTCCGCGACGGTTTCTTCCACGCCGACATGCACCCGGGCAACATCCAGGTGAGCCTGGCGCCCGAGACTTTCGGGCGCTACATCTCGCTCGATTTCGGCATCATCGGCACGCTCACCGAGTCCGACAAGGAGTACCTCGCGCAGAACTTCGCGGCCTTCTTCCGGCGCGACTACAAGCGCGTGGCCGAGCTGCACCTCGAAAGCGGCTGGGTGCCGCAGGGCACGCGCATCGACGAACTCGAGGCCGCGATCCGCACCGTGTGCGAGCCGTACTTCGACCGGCCGCTGAAGGAAATCTCGCTGGGCATGGTGCTGATGCGCCTGTTCCAGACCTCGCGCCGCTTCCACGTCGAGATCCAGCCGCAGCTGGTGCTGCTGCAGAAGACCCTGCTGAACATCGAAGGCCTGGGCCGAAGCATCGACCCCGAGCTCGACCTCTGGGCCACGGCCAAGCCGTTCCTCGAGAAGTGGATGCTCGACCAGATCGGGCCGAAGAAGCTGTTCCAGCAGCTGCGGGCCGAGGCGCCGCGCTACGCGAAATTGCTGCCGCAGTTGCCGCGTCTGCTGCACGATTTCCTGGAAAATCGGCCGCCCGATCACCGCCGCGAGTTGATGGAGTTGTTGGCCGCGCAGAAGCGCACCAACCGGCTGCTGCAGGCCATTCTTTATGGCGGCATCGGATTCGTCCTGGGTTTGCTCGCCATGCAAGTGCTGGTGCGCGTGCGTTTGTTCTAGAGGCTGGAGGAGTTTCACCGTGTTGCTGACGCTGGTCATCGTCTATCTGCTGGTCACCATCGCCATCGGCCTGTATGCGGCCAAACGGGTGAAGAACACCACCGACTTCGCGATCGCGGGGCGGCACCTGCCGCTGTTCATGATCGTCACGACCACCTTCGCGACCTGGTTCGGGTCCGAAACGGTGCTCGGCATCCCGGCCAAGTTCATCGAGGGCGGCCTGAGCGGCGTGGTCGAAGACCCGTTCGGCGCGGGCACCTGCCTGATCCTGGTGGGCCTGTTCTTCGCGGGCAAGCTGTACCGCATGACGCTGCTCACCATCAGCGACTACTACCGCGAGCGCTACGGCCGCAGCGTGGAAGTGGCCTGCTCGCTGATCATCATGCTGAGCTACCTGGGCTGGGTGTCGGCGCAGGTCACGGCGCTGGGGCTGGTGTTCAACGTGCTGTCGGCCGGCGCCATCAGCATCCCGGTGGGCATGGTGATCGGTGTGGTCTCGATCCTGGCCTACACGCTGTTCGGCGGCATGTGGTCGGTGGCCGTGACCGACTTCATCCAGATGATCATCCTGGTCGTCGGCCTGGCGGTCATCGCGATGTTCGCGGGCGACATGGCTGGCGGCGCCGACAAGGTGATCGCCTTCGCGGTCAGCAAGGACCTCTTCAAGTTCTGGCCCGAGCCCAACTGGCACGACATGGTGTTCTTTTTTGCCGCGGCCATCACGATGATGCTGGGCTCCATTCCGCAGCAGGACGTGTTCCAGCGCGTGATGTCGGCCAACAGCGTGAAGGCGGCCACGCGCGGCCCGGTGATCGGCGGCGTGGCGTACATCCTGTTCGCCTTCGTGCCGATGTTCCTCGTGGCCAGTGCGCTCCTCATCATGCCGGACGAGGTGGCCGTGCTGCTGAAGGAAGATCCGCAGAAGGTGCTGCCCACGCTGGTGCTGCAGAAGATGCCGTTCGTGATGCAGGTGCTGTTCTTCGGCGCGCTGCTGTCGGCCATCAAGTCGACCGCCTCGGCCACCTTGCTGGCGCCCAGCGTCACCTTCACCGAGAACATCTGGCGCCAGTTCCGCCCCGCCGGCACCGACCGCGAGAACCTGATGACGATGCGCATCACGGTGCTGCTGTTCAGCGCCGCCGTGCTCGCCTACGCCATCCGCATGCAGGGCACGCCCATCTATGAACTGGTGTCGGGCGCCTACCAGGTGCCGTTGGTCGGGGCCTTCGTGCCGCTGGTGTGCGGCCTGTACTGGCGCCGCGCCACCACCCAGGGCGCCATCGCCTCGATCGTCGGGGGCATCGGCGTCTGGCTGCTGTTCATGGCGATGCCCTGGGGCACCGCCTTCCCGGCGCAGCTGGCGGGTGTGCTGTCCGCGTTCGGGGGCATGGTCGTCGGTTCGTTGCTGCCGCAATGGATAGTGGACACTCACACGCCGCACCGCCTCCTGGCGACCGAGCCGGCCTGACGAAGGGTGGGGCCGCACCCCGTGCGGCCCTGTGGGCGGGGGCGCCCCTATAATCGAGGGCTTTGCGAGCGGCAGCTGCGTCGCTCATTTCCACCCCGATTCCCCATGCCCATTTACGCCTACAAGTGCAGTTCCTGCGGCTTTGCCAAGGACGTTCTGCAGAAGATGTCGGACACGCCACTCTCGGTGTGCCCGGAATGCGGTGCGAGCGCATTTGAAAAGCAGGTCACCGCCGCCGGCTTCCAGCTCAAGGGCTCGGGCTGGTACGTGACCGACTTCCGCGAGGGCGGCGGCAAGAAGTCCGAGGCCCCCACCGCGCCCGCCGCTTCCGGCGACGGCGCCAAGTCGGCCGACGCTTCTTCTTCGTCCTCCGCCTCCAGCCCCGCACCGGCGCCTGCGCCGGCCCCCGCTGCCCCGGCTGCGGCCAAGAGCGGCGACTGACGGAACCCCCTTCCCATGTCCGCCCTGCGCAAATGGTTGTTCTCCGGCTTGCTGGTGATCGTTCCGCTGTTCATCACCCTGGCGGTGCTGAAGTGGATCATCGACACGCTCGACCAGACGCTGTGGGTGCTGCCGGGCGCATGGCAGCGCTGGCTCTACGACAACAACATCCGCGGGCTCGGCGTGCTGCTCACGCTGGCGATCCTGCTGGTGGTCGGCGCCATTGCGAGCAACTTCGTCGGCAAGCGCCTGCTCGGGTGGGGCGACGCCGTGGTGCGGCGCATTCCGGTCGTGCGCTCGATCTACTCGAGCGTCAAGCAGGTGTCGGACACGCTGTTCTCCGAGAACGGCAACGCATTCCGCACGGCAGTGCTGATCCAGTGGCCGCGCGAGAGCGTGTGGACCATTGCCTTCGTGACCGGCGCGCCGGGCAACGAGGTGGCCGAGTACCTGGGCACCGAGGAATTCCTCAGCGTCTACGTGCCGACCACGCCCAACCCCACGGGCGGCTACTTCGTCATGCTCAAGCGCAGTGACTGCGTCGAACTGAAGATGAGCGTGGACGAAGCGCTCAAGTACATCGTCTCGATGGGCGTGGTCGTTCCAGGCGGCCCCTCCTCGGTGGCGATCAAGCCATCCAACTCATAAAAACGAACGCGCCACGACGGCGCCGGAAGTCCTTCCTATGGCCATGCGTACTCACTATTGCGGTCTTGTGACCGAAGCCCTGTTGGGCCAGACCGTCACCCTGTGCGGGTGGGTCAACCGTCGCCGTGACCACGGCGGCGTGATCTTCATCGACGTGCGCGACCGCGAAGGCTACGTGCAGGTGGTGTGCGACCCCGACCGCGCCTCGACCTTCGCCGTGGCCGAGAACCTGCGCAACGAGTTCTGCGTGCAGATCACCGGCCTCGTGCGCTCGCGCCCCGAAGGCACGACCAACGACAGCCTCAAGAGCGGCAAGATCGAAGTGCTGTGCCACGAACTGAAGGTGCTGAACCCGTCGGTCACGCCCCCGTTCCTGCTGGACGACGACAACCTGTCGGAAACCACCCGCCTCACGCACCGCGTGCTCGACCTGCGCCGCCCGGCCATGCAGCGCAACATGATGCTGCGCTACAAGGTGACGATGGAAACGCGCAAGTTCCTCGACGCCAACGGCTTCATCGACATCGAGACCCCGATGCTCGGCAAGTCCACGCCCGAAGGCGCGCGCGACTACCTCGTGCCCAGCCGCGTGCACGACGGCAGCTTCTTCGCGCTGCCGCAGTCACCGCAGCTCTTCAAGCAACTGCTGATGGTGGCCGGCTATGACCGCTACTACCAGATCGTGAAGTGCTTCCGCGACGAAGACCTGCGCGCCGACCGCCAGCCTGAATTCACGCAGATCGACATCGAGACCTCGTTCCTCGCCGAAGAAGAAATCCGCGAGATGTTCGAAGGCATGGTCCGCACCATGTTCCGCAACGCCGCGGGCATCGACCTGCCGGTGTTCCCGACCATGAGCTACGCCGACGCGATGTTCAAGTACGGCTCGGACAAGCCCGACCTGCGCGTGAAGCTCGAATTCACCGAACTCACCGAGCTGATGAAGCGCGTCGAGTTCAAGGTGTTCTCGAACGCCGCCACCATGACTGGCGGCCGTGTCGTTGCACTGCGCGTGCCCGGCGGCGGTGCCGAGGGCGGCATGTCGCGCGGTGAAATCGACGCGTACCAGGAATTCGTGAAGATCTACGGTGCCAAGGGCCTGGCCTACATCAAGGTCAACGACGCAGCCGCCGGCCGCGAAGGCCTGCAAAGCCCGATCGTCAAGAACCTCGACGACGCCACGCTGGCCGAGATCATCGCCCGCACCGGCGCGTGCAACGGCGACATCCTGTTCTTCGGTGCCGACAAGGAAAAGGTCGTCAACGACGCCATTGGCGCGCTGCGCGTGAAGATCGGCCACAGCCCCTTCGGCAAGAAGGCCGGCCTGTTCGAGGACCGCTGGGCACCGCTGTGGGTGGTCGACTTCCCGATGTTCGAGTTCGACGAGGAAGGCCAGCGCTGGAGCGCCGTGCACCATCCGTTCACCGCACCGAAGGACGGCCATGAAGACCTCATGGACACCGCGCCCGAGAAGTGCATCGCCAAGGCCTATGACATGGTGCTCAACGGCATCGAGATGGGCGGCGGTTCGGTGCGTATCCACCGCGAGGAAGTGCAGAGCAAGGTGTTCCGCGCGCTGAAGATCAGTGCCGAAGACGCACAGCTCAAGTTCGGCTTCCTGCTGGACGCGCTGCAGTACGGTGCCCCGCCGCACGGCGGCATCGCCATCGGCCTGGACCGCCTCGTCATGCTCATGACCGGCGCCGAGTCGATCCGCGACGTGATCGCCTTCCCCAAGACCCAGCGCGCGCAAGACCTGCTGACGCAGGCGCCGAGCCCGGTCGACGAGAAGCAGCTGCGCGAACTGCACATCAAGCTGCGCAACACGCCGCAAGCCGCTGCCTGAGGCTGGCCGGTTGGCACCGGGCAGGGTGATTGGCTAAAATGGCTAATCACTCCCCGGAGCCAGCCATGCAGATCACCGCCACCGAAGCCAAGAACCGATTCGGCTACTACCTCGGCCAGGCCGAGCGCGAACCGGTGCATGTGATGAAGAACGACCGCGTGGCGGTCGTTCTTGTTTCCGCGGCGCGCTTTGCGGAACTCGAGGCGCTCGAAAAGCAGAAGTCGATGGCGCAGCGCAAGCGCGAGTTCAACGAGGAATACAAAGACTGGATTGCCGCGCAGCATGAGCTGGTCGAGGCGCACGGTGTTTTCGGCGAAAACTTTCGCCCCTGGTAAGCACCCGTGGCGCAATTCGACATCTACGCCAATCCCGACAAGGCCCAGCGCGCCGCATTTCCGTGGTGTGTCGACATGCAAAGCGACCTGCTCGGCGTGTTGCCAACGCGGTTGGTCATGCCGCTGACGACCCAGAAGTACCTGCCGCCCAAGGCGCCGCACCGGCTGTGCCCGCCCGTCCAATGGGACGGCGAGACTTTCTTTGCGCTGCCCCAGATGACCTCGCCTTTTCGGGTGAAAGACCTGGGCACCGCGAAAGGCAATGTGCGCATGGCTTCGAATGACTTGGTGGCTGCGCTCGACGCGGTCATCAGCGGCGTCTGAATACTGCTGTGAAGCCCTTCAAGATCCCGGAGTCGGTGCTGGTCGTGATCCACACGCCCGCGCTCGACGTGCTGCTGATCCGGCGCGCCGATGCCCAAGAATTCTGGCAATCGGTCACCGGCAGCAAGGATGCCCTCGACGAGCCACTCGCGCTCACGGCCGCCCGTGAGGTCGTCGAGGAAACCGGCATCCAGTGCGGCGAGGGCACGTCGCTGGCTTCGCAGCTGGTCGACTGGCAGCTGCGCAACATCTACGAGATCTACCCCGGCTGGCGCGCTCGCTACGAGCCCGGCATCACCCACAACACCGAGCACCTGTTCGGCCTGTGCGTGCCCGAGCGCCTGACGCCCGTGCTCGCCGCGCGCGAGCACACCGACTGGCAATGGCTGCCGTACCGCGAGGCAGCAGACGCCTGCTTTTCCCCGTCGAACGCCGAAGCCATTCTGTTGCTGCCAGAATTTGCGCGATGAACCCACCGGCAGCCTCCGCAGCGCACAACCTTCGGGTCGCGACCTACAACATCCACAAGGGTGTGCAGGGCATCGGGCCGGCACGCCGGCTCGAGATTCACAACCTGGGCCACGCCATCGAGCAGCTCGATGCCGACATCGTCTGCCTGCAGGAAGTGCGCAAGATGAACCGGCAGGCCGCCGCGCGCTTTCCGCGCTGGCCCGAGCTGCCGCAGGCCGACTTTCTCGCGCCCGAGGGCTACACGGCCGTCTACGAGACCAATGCCGTCACGCGCCACGGCGAGCACGGCAATGCGCTGCTCACGCGCTGGCCGGTGATCCGCACCAGCCACCAGGACATCTCCGACCACCGCTTTGAACAGCGCGGCCTGCTGCACGCGGTGATCGAGGTGGAGGGCCGACCGATCCACGCCATCGTGGTGCACCTGGGGCTCATCAAGGGCAGCCGCGTGCGGCAGGTGGCGCGGCTGCGCGAGTTCATCGAGCGCGAGGTGCCGGCCGACGAGGCCGTGGTGGTGGCCGGCGATTTCAACGACTGGGGTGCGCGCATGCGCTACGCCATGAACGCCATGGGCCTGCGCGACGCCAGCGATTTGCGGGGCCCGCGCACGCTCACGTATCCGTCGCGGCTGCCGGTGGCGCAGCTCGATTTCGTCTACGGGCGCCAACTCGAGCCGCTGTCCTGCTCCGTGCCGCGCGGCCCGATCTGGGCCCGCATGTCCGACCATCTTCCGCTGGTAGCCGACTTCGCGTTGGCCTGAGCTCGCCCCCAGGCTTCGCGCACTGCGTGTCGCTTCTCCAACCCCCTACCGGGGGCAACACCTGCGGCCCGGCAAAGCCGGTTCCGCGGTGTTCCCCCTCTGGCGGTGCTGAAAAAGGGTTCACTGATACCATCCGCAGATGCTGAGGAAAACCGACGTCGAACCGCTTCCCGATCGAAAAGACGATGACGAGGGCACCCCCGTCTCCGTCAAGATCCGCGAGCGACTGAATGCAGCGCGCAAGCGTTTCCACGCCAACGACAACATCGCCGAGTTCATCCAACCCGGCGAACTGGAGTCGCTGCTCGACGAGGTCGAGGTCAAGATGAAGGGCGTGCTCGAGAGTCTCGTCATCGACGTCGAGAACGACCACAACACCGACAACACCGCGCGCCGCGTGGCCAAGATGTACCTCAACGAGGTGTTCCGTGGCCGCTACGTGCCGCCGCCGCCGCTCACCGAGTTTCCCAACGCCGAGCACCTGAACGAGCTGATGATCGTCGGCCCGATCACCGTGCGCAGCGCCTGCTCTCACCACTTCTGCCCGATCATCGGCAAGCTCTGGATCGGCGTGATGCCCAACGAGCACACCAACGTGATCGGCCTGTCGAAGTACGCGCGCCTGGCCGAATGGGTCATGGGCCGTCCGCAGATCCAGGAAGAAGCCGTGGTGCAGCTGGCCGACCTGATCCAGGAAAAGACGCAACCCGACGGCCTCGCGCTGGTCATGGAAGCCGAGCACTTCTGCATGGCCTGGCGCGGCGTGAAGGAAATGGACAGCAAGATGATCAACTCCGTCATGCGCGGCGTGTTCCTCAAGGACCCGAGCCTGCGCCGCGAATTCCTTTCCCTCCTGCCACGAAAGAGCTGAGCCATGCTGGTCCGTCTTCTCTACGCCAGCCGCGCCGTCGATACCAGCCCCGAGGCCATCGAGGCGATCCTCGCGAAATCGCGCACGCACAACCCGGCCTGCGGCATCACCGGCATCCTCTGCTACGGTGCCGGCACCTTCCTGCAGGCGATCGAGGGCGGGCGCGACGCCATCAGCGATCTCTACGGCCACATCCAGCGCGATGCGCGCCATAAAGACGTGGTGCTGCTGCACTACGAAGAAATCTCCGAGCGCCGTTTCGGCGGCTGGACGATGGGCCAGGTCAACCTCTCGAAGCTCAACGCCTCGACGCTGCTGAAATATTCGGAGAAGCCCGAACTCGATCCGTACAAGGTCTCGGGCAAGGTCTCGCTCGCGCTGCTCGAAGAACTGATGGCGACAGCCGCCATCGTCGGCCGCCACTGATCCCGGTTCCACCGGGGTGCCACTCTCCGCCTTTGCGCTGATCCTGCTGGCCGGGGTCATTCACGCCAGTTGGAACATCGCCGCCAAGAAGGCGAACGGCGACTCGCGCTTTGCGTTCCAGAGCGGCGTGTTCATGGCCGTGGTGTGGGCGCCCGTGGGCATCACGCTCGGCTGGAGCGTCGTGCCGACCTGGGGCACGAAGGAGTGGACGTTCATCGTGCTGAGCGGCGTGCTGCACGTCTTCTATTACGTCGTGCTGCTGCGCGGCTACCGCAAGTCGGACCTCACGGTGGTCTACCCGCTGGCACGCGGCTCGGGGCCGCTGCTCTCGTCGCTGGTTGCGATCCTGTTTCTCGGCGAGAAGATCGGCCTCGTCGGCGTGGCGGGCATTTTCGGCGTGGTGCTCGGCGTGTTCCTGGTGGCCGGTGGCCCGCGCCTCTTTCACAAGAAGCACGACCCGGTGCAGCGCGAGCGCGTGCAGAAGGGCATGCGCTACGGCGTGCTGACCGGCGCCTTCATCGCGGCCTACACGATCACCGACAGCTACGCCGTCAAGTTCCTTGCGATGTCGCCGATCCTGCTCGACTACATGAGCAACTTCGTGCGCCTCGTGCTGCTGCTGCCTGCGGCGCTGCAAGACCGGGCGACCACCGCGCGCATGTGGCGCGAGCAATGGAAGTACGCGCTGCTGGTGGCGGCGATCAGCCCCATCTCGTACGTGCTCGTGCTGTACGCGGTGCAGCAGGCGCCCATTTCGCACGTCGCGCCGGCGCGCGAGGTGTCGATGCTGTTTGCCGCGCTGATCGGCGGGCACCTGCTGCGCGAAGGCGACCGCATGCTGCGGCTGCTGGGCGCGCTGTTCATCGCGGCCGGCGTGATCGCGCTAGCACTGGGCTGACCGAAAGCGGGCGATGCTCTTCGGCTGCGATTTCTCGAGCGCACCGACCGCCCGCAAACCCATCGTCGTCGCCGTCGGCGAGATGGCTGGCGCCGATGTTGTCGCGCTGACCGGTCTGCATCGCTTCGCCACGCTCGACGCCTGGGGCGACTGGCTGCGCGACACGCCCGCCTGGGTCGGTGGCTTCGACTTTCCCTTCGGCCTGCCGCGTGAGCTGGTGGAGCACCTGCAGTGGCCCACGGCGTGGGATGCATTGATCGCTCACTACGCCGCTCTGAGCCGCGCCGAAATCCGCGACACCTTCGCCGCCTTCTGCGCGGCCCGCCCGGGCGGCGGCAAGTTCGCGCACCGTGCGACCGATGCGCCGGCGGGGTCGAGCCCGTCGATGAAGTGGGTGAACCCGCCCGTCGCCTACATGCTGCACGCTGGCGTGCCGCGCCTGCTCGCGGCGGGCGCAACATTGCCGGGCCTTCACACGGGCATGCACACCGACCGCATCGCGCTGGAGGCCTACCCGGGCCTGCTGGCGCGCGAACTCATCGGCCGGCGCAGCTACAAGAGCGACGACCTCGTACGCCAGTCGCCCGAGCGTGAGATCGCGCGTGCCGACCTGCTGGCCGGACTCGAGGCCGGGCGCACGCGACTTGGCCTGCGGCTCCAACTCACAGCCGCACAGCGCGACGGGCTGAGGGCCGATGCCAAGGGCGACGAACTCGATGCGGTGCTGTGCCTGCTGCAGGCCGCGTGGGCCCGCCAGCGCGCCGACAGCCTCGGGTTCGGCTACGGATTGCCAGGGGCCATGGACCCGCTCGAAGGCTGGATCGTCAGCGCCTGAGCCGCCTGCCGTCGCTTGCTTGTCCTACAGCGCTTCGGGCCTGCGGCGACACCCGGGCGCAGGCGACGGGGGCTAGATTGATTGGCGTGGACCAAGCCGGTCCATGCATTCATTCCGACCGCAGGAGGATTTCCCATGACAACGTCGAACCGTTCCCTCGCTCCCTTTGCCCCGTTTGCCACCTCGCGCACCTGGCTCGCCGTGCTCGCAGCCGGCGCCGCGCTGACCCTGGCCGCCTGCGACAAGCCGGGCAACCAGACGGCCGGCGAGAAGCTCGACAGCGCCGTCGCCAAGACCGAGCAGGCGGCCTCCGATGCCAAGGCCAAGACCGAACAGGCCGCGACCGACGCCAAGACCGGCATGGCCGGAGCCACGGCCGATGTGAAGGAAGCCGCCAAGGACGCCACCGCCGCGGTGACCGCCACGGTCGACGATGCCGCGATCACCGCCTCGGTCTCGGCCGGCCTGGCCAAGGACCCCGACCTGAGCGCGATCAAGATCGACGTCGACACCAAGGGCGGCACCGTGAGCCTCAAGGGGCCGGCACCGACGGCCGCCGCCAAGTCGCGCGCCGAGGAAATCGCCAAGGCTGTGCAGGGCGTGAAGTCGGTGAACAACCAGCTTGAAGTGAAGGGCTGACCGGTCCTTCCGCCAGAAACAGAAAAGCCCTCTTCGCGAGGGCTTTTTCTTGGGTGCGCAAAGCGCGCGCAGGCGTGAAGGTCAGGGCGGGTCTTGCCGTGGCGGCCGCGCGGGCTTCTGCAGCAGCGTGTTGACCAGGTCGGCCACGTCGGAGGTCTTGAGCACCGCCGCGATCACGGCCGTGGCCGAGAGCAGCCGCCAGGGCCGCACGAGCACCAGCAGCGAGCCCGTGGCTGCCGCGGCGGCCATGAGCTTGACGGGCTCCGTGCGGGCGTAGTGTTCGAGCAGAGGGCGGGCCAGCTGGCCGGCCGCGTGCGCGGGATGGCGACGCCACCAGCGCTGCACCACGCCGCGCGCCATGGCGCTCCAGACGTTGTGGCGGCGCCCCGGCGAGGCGGCGGGCGCATCGCCCGTGTCGGTGCGTGCGTATTCGAGATCGTCGTCGGTGTCACCGGCGGCAAAGGCACGGTGGGGCGCCGGTGCGTCCGGCTCGCCGCCGTTCAATTGCCGCACGAGCGCGCGGCGCGAGATGGCCAGCCGCTGTTGCGGCGTCAGCTGCGATGCGGCAGGGCGGCGGGGGTCAGGGCTGCTCATGGCGGGCTCCGGCGGCGTGCAGCGCGTCGAGGTCCGCGGCCAGCTGGGCGCGCAGATCGTCGAAGCCGTAGTTCGGACTCGGGCGGGTGGCGATCCAGGTGCAGATCGCCGCAATCACCACCGCCACCGCGGGCACCACCACCAGCACCCAGTGGAAGCTGCCGTGCAGCACACCGAGCAGCACGGCCACGCCGATCAGCCCGAGCGCCAGCACGGCGGTGGCCACGGCCAGGACGCCCGCGACCAGTCGGGCGACGAGGCCGCGTCCCGCCACGGCACTCTCCTGCCGGGCAAGGGCCGCGTAGTTGGCGATGTGATCGGCAATGAGCTCCGGGTGCCCGAGCACCGTCGAGAAGATCGGATGAAGCATGTGCGAGGGTGGTCGGGCGGGGTCGGTCGGTCAGTCAATCAATGGCGATGCAACGGATCAGTAGTCGTCGCGGCTGCGGCGGCTGGCCAGCACGATCAGCGCCGTGATGGCGGCGCCGGCCGCAGCGGCCAGCAGCACCGAGCGCACGGGCTGGTCGGAGATGTAGCGGCCCGTCACGTCGGCGGCCTGTTCAATGCGGCGGTGGGCGCGGGCGCTGGTGGTCGAGGCGGCGTCAAGGCCGCGTTGCACTGCTTGCTGCACGCGTGCGGCCAACTGCTCGACACCCGGCTCGGCGTCGCGGCGCAGTTCGCGGACCTTTTCACCCGCCGCATTCACCGCGTTCTGAGCGTAGGCGCGGGTGGTTTCTGCCGCTTCGTGAGCGGTCTGGCGCACGTCGTCGGCGAGTTGCGAAGGGGTCTTGGTCGTGTTCATGGGAGAGTCCTTTCCGGGAAGATGAAATGCGGGAGCCTATGGATCGTAACTACGCTACTTGCGTCGTAGCAAGCCGGCCAGGAAGCTGGCGATGGCGAGCACGGCAAAGATGATGAAAAGGACCTTGGCGATCCCCACCGCGCTGGCGGCGATGCCACCGAAGCCGAAGACGGCAGCGATGAGTGCGATGACCAGAAATACCACGGCGTAGTGCAGCATGCGGAACTCCTTCGAGGCTTCCCTCTTTTATGGTTTGAAACCGCGCATCCGACAGCAGAACCCAAGAAGCGATGCTGCACCGGATGACACAGGAACCACCTTAAAGCCAGGGCCGCACCGGCCCTGTCAGCGACCGGGGCGGGGGAGCGTAGGAGGCGACCGAGTCGCCGCAGGCCGTGGCGTGAAGAAATGCCACCGGCTGCGTCAGGCACTGCGCGACGTGGGGGTGTCGAGGCTCGCCGGCGTGCCGGCCTGCGGCGTGGGCTTCACCACCGGCAGCATCGCGCTGAGCCGCGTGCCCTGCCCCGGCGCCGAGGTGATGGTGAGCTTGCCGCGTGCCGCCTCGACCCGGTGGCGCATGCCCGCCAGGCCGTGTGTCGACGGGCGCATGCGTTGCGCGTCGAAGCCCTTGCCGTTGTCGGCCACTTCCACGATCACGTGGTTGGCGTAGTTCTTCAGCACGATGGTGGCTTCGGTGGCCTCGGCGTACTTGCCGATGTTGGTGAGGCTCTCTTGCACCATGCGGTAGATCGTGAGCTGGCGCGACTCGTCCATGCTCACGGGCTCCAGCGCCATCTCGATCTCCAGCCCCGAGCGCTCCCCGAACTCGCGCCCCAGGATTTCCAGCGAGGCGACCAGCCCGAGGTTCGAGAGCGACGAGGGCCGCAGGTCCTCGATGATGCGGCGCTTGAGCGCGATGCCGCTGTTGAGCAGTTCGGTCAGATGCTGCAGCCGCTGAATGGCATCGGGCGCATCGGCCAGGCGCGACTTCAGCCGCGCCACGTCGAGCTTGGCGGCCGTGAGCAGCGAGCCCAGTTCGTCGTGCAGCTCGCGCGCCAGGTAGCCGCGCTCGGTCTCGCGCACGTCCTGCAGGTGGGTGGCCAGCTCGCCCAGCGAGGCCGTGCGCTCGCGCACCTCGTCTTCGAGGGCATTGCGTTCGCGCTGCAGCGCCTCCTGCTGGCGCTCGCCGATGGAGCGCAGCGCGTGCGTCTGCCGCAGGTACAGGAAGAAGGCGATCAGCGCAGCCAGCGCCACGATGCCGGTGCCGATGCGCGCCAGCTGCAGCGACTTCATCACCTGCACCTGGCCGGCGTGCAGCGTTGCGTTGCTGGCCTTCACCAGCTCGTTGGCGGTGGCGCGGATGGCTTCCATCTCTTCGCGCCCGACGTCGGTGGTCATGACGAACTTCCAGGCGTCCTCGTTGCCCTCGTGGCGCAGCCGCACGCTCATGTCCATCTCGGCGATCTTGCGCAGCACGTGCTTGGACAGCTCGGTCAGCTGGGTGCGCTCGGCCGGGCGCTCGGCGTACAGCTGGCGCAGCGTGGCCAGGTTGCCGTCCACCTGCTTCACGGCCACGTCGTAGGGCTGGCGGTAGGCGGCTTCGCCCGTGAGCAGGAAGCCGCGCTGGCCGGTTTCGGCGTCCAGCATGTTCTGCAGAATCTGGTTGAGCGTGCCCCGGATCTGCTGGGCCTCGTCGATATCCGCCAGGGCGCGGCTCGACTGCCGGTATCCTGCCTCGTTGATGCCCACGAGGGCCAGTGCGGCCAGCGCCGCGAGCAAGAGGCTCACGGCCATTTTTTGGGGGGCTAACCAGTGCATGTCACCCTTAGGGTCGCATTCAATGCAACTTCGTGAATAATTGATAACAATCAGGGACCGGCATGCTGCGGCTTCCAAAGCAGCAGTACAACGACGAAAGTAACAGATGATCAAAATTGGAATTGTGGACGACCACGCCATCGTGCGATCGGGCCTCCGGCAGTTCTTCTCCGAGCACGTGGACCTGCGCGTGGCGGGCGAAGCAGCCAGTGGCCGTGAAGCCATCGAGCTGGTGCGCACGACCGAGCTGGACGTGCTGGTGATGGATCTGTCCATGCCGGGACAAAGCGGTATCGATGCACTCGCCATGATCCGCGCCAAGGCGCCGGACGTGGGCATCCTGATCCTCAGCGGCTACCCCGAGGAGCACTACGCGATGAACCTGATCCGTCAGGGCGCGAGCGGCTACCTCAACAAGGAATGCGATCCCATCGAGATCGTGAACGCAATTCGCACTATTTCGCTGGGCCGGCGCTACATCACGCCCGCCGTGGCCGAACTGCTGGCCCGCCAACTCGACCGCAAGGACGACGCCGCGCCGCACGAGCAGCTCTCGGAGCGCGAGTTCCAGGTGTTCCTGAAGCTGGCCAAGGGCGAGACCGCCGGCGACATCGCCAAGACGCTGTCGCTGTCGGTGAAGACCGTGAGCACCTACCGCACGCGGCTGATGGAGAAGATGAACCTGTCTTCCAACAGCGACCTGACCTACTACGCGCTGAAGAACAAGCTCATCGATTGAGCAACAGAGACTAGGCATCGCCGGGTGGCCGCAGTGCGGCGGCCTGGCGGATGCAGAAGTCGACCAGTGCGTCGATTTCGTTCGACTTGTCGAACACCGCGTCGACCCCGAACTCGGCGCAGCGGCGCCGGATGTCGGGCGTCGCATAGTTGCTGAGCACCACCACCGTCTGGCCGGGCTTGCGCGACTGGCAGGCCTGAAGGATGCCCAGGCCACTCCCTTGCTTGAGAAAGAGATCGACGATGGCCAGGTGCCACTCGTCGGCATGGTCGCGCAGCCAGTCGCGCGCGTGCTGCTCGTTGTCGGTGAAGCCGACCACCGTGGTGCAGGTGAGCTCTTCCAGAGTGCCGATGAGGTTTTCACGGATCGTGGGGTTGTCTTCGACAACATAGGTCTGCAATCTGGAATCCATGCCGAACCGCGCTTCCTCTGAGGTGGGCAGGTGCTCGTGTCCAAGCGCCCTGCGGAGGAGAGAGCCTGCCCATGGACATTGAGGCTTTCCCGCAGTGGATCATGCAGGGTTCAAGGGCCGCGCGTTGTAGGCGGGTTCCGACGCCTGTGCAGGCGGCTGTCTTCACGCGGCTTCGCGCCCTCCCGTAGGCCAAGCCGCACGGGGTCTGCGGCCCGCCGCCGACCCGGCCCGGGCGCGCATCCGGGTAAGAATCGACCATGGCAACCCAATCCCTTCGCGCCCGGCCGCGCTGGCAGAAACTGCTGGCGGCCTTCGTGCTGCTGGTCGCCGTCCTGCTGACCGCGTTCGCGCTCCTCGTCGCCTTCTTTCCGTGGGACTCGCTGCGCGAGCCGCTCAACCGCTTCGTGAGCGAGAAGACCGGTCGCAAGTTCGAGATCACGCGCCGGCTCGACGTCGACCTGGGCTGGAAAGCCGCCACCGTGAATTTCGACGGCATCGAGTTCGCCAACCCCGAGTGGGCGCGCGACCCCTACCTGGTGAAAGCCGAGCGCGCGAGCTTCGAGATCCGGCTCTGGCCGCTCATCGACAAGCGGGTGGTCATTCCGCGCCTGGCGCTCACCGCGCCCACCGTCGGGCTGCAGATGGAGCCCGACGGGCGCCGCACCTGGGCCTTCGGCAAGGACACCTCGGACACCGGCACCGTGCCCACCATCGGCCTGATCCAGGTCGACCAGGGCGCCGTCGACTTCCTGGCCACGCACCTGGGCGTCGACGTGCATGCCGACCTCGACTACGACAGCAACCGCGGCGAGCTGCCGCTGCACTACCGCATCAAGGGCCGCTACAAGGGCCAGCCGCTCACGGCAAACGGGCGCACCGGCAACGTGCTGCAGATCAACGCCGCGGGCGCGCCGCCGTTCCCGCTGGAGATCGATGCCGCCGCCGGCCAGACGAAGCTCAAGGCCAGCGGCACGGTGGCCCAGCTCGCGGGCTTCGACGGCATCGACGCCACGTTCCAGGTCAAGGGCCAGACGCTGAGCGCGCTGTTCCCGCTGACCGGCGTCGTGCTGCCGCAGACCCCGCCCTACGCGCTGAGCGGCGGCCTGCGCAAGCGCGGCAAGGTCTGGGACGCGACGGGGCTCAACGGCCGGCTGGGCCTGTCGGACATCGGCGGCGACATGAGCTTCGACCAGGCCGGCAAGGTGCCGCGCCTGTCGGGTACGCTGCGCTCGCGCGTGATGGACATGGACGACCTCGGCCCGCTGATCGGCCTACCGCCCACGGCGCGTTCCGCCAACGCGGTGGAAGGCGTGGCGCCGGTCGCCTCTGCCCAACCCAAGCGCCCGCCCGGCGGCAAGGTGCTGCCGACCAACCCCTTCGACTTCGGGCGGTTGCACGCCATGAACGCCGACGTGGGCTACACCGCCGAAACCATCCGCAATGTGCGCCAGGTGCCGCTGGACCGCGGCAGCGTCAAGATCAAGCTGACCGACGGCGTGCTGTCGCTCGACCCGCTCGATCTGGGCGTGGCCAACGGCAAGCTCGCGGGCGCCATCCGCATCGACGCCACCAAGACACCGGCCGACATCCGCGCCTCGCTCGACGTGCGCGGCCTTCGGCTGGCGCGGCTGATTCCCAAGCTCGAGAACTCGGGCAACAGCGTCGGCCGGCTCGACGGGCGCATCAACCTGTCGGGCGCCGGCAATTCGGTGGCCAGCTGGCTCGGCAGTGCCTCGGGCGACATGGCGGTGCTGTCGGGGCGCGGCCAGTTCGGCAACCTGATGCCCGTGTTCGCGACGCTGGTGGGCGGCGACATCCTCAAGTTCTTGCTGCGCGGCGATCGCGACGTCGAACTGCGCTGCGCGGCGCTGGCCTTCGACGTGAACAAGGGCGTGATGAACGGGCGCACGCTGGTGCTGGACACCACCAACGCCGTCTTCACCGCCACCGGGCAGGCCAACCTCGCGACCGAGTCGCTGGACTTCGTGATCCGCCCCGAGCCCAAGAGCCCGAGCATCTTGTCGCTGCGCACGCCGCTGGTCGTGAGCGGCACCTTCGGCGCGCCCAAGGGCGGCGTCGAGATCGGGCCGCTGGCCGGCCGTGGGCTGGCGGCGCTGGCGCTCGGCGCCATCAACCCGCTGCTGGCGCTGGCCGCGACCATCGAGACCGGGCCCGGCGAGAACGCCGACTGCACGGGCGTGCTGGCGTTGGCGAACCGGCCGACGACGGGGGCGGCGTCGCGCGGTGCCGCGCGGGCCAAGGGCGCCCGTCAGCCTTGACGAAAGAAAGAAGAATAGGGCGGGCGCTCAGGCGCCGGCCTGAGGCCGTTGCGCGCAGACGCTGCAGTGCGGGTCGCGCGAGACGCGCAGCGTGTCGAAGCTGGTGCTGCGCCCGTCGAACATCAGCAGCTTGCCCGCCAGCGATGGGCCGATGCCCGCCAGCAGCTTGAGCGCCTCGCTGGCCTGCAGCGTGCCGATGGTGCCGACGACCGGGCCGAACACGCCGAGCACCGCGCAGCGCGTTTCCTCGAAGCTGGCCTCGGGCGGGAACAGGCAGGCGTAGCAGGGGCAGGCCGCGTCGCGCGTGTCGTACACGCTCAACTGCCCGTCGAAGCGGATCGCCGCGCCCGCCACCAGCGGCTTGGCGTGCGCCACGCAGGCGCGGTTCACGGCCTGCCGGGTGGCGAAGTTGTCGCAGCAGTCGACCACCACATCGGCAGCGGCCACGAGCTGCGACAGCAGCGCCTCGTCGGCGCGCACGGCGTGGGTTTCGATGGCGATGTCGGGGTTGATGTCGCGCATGGCCTGCGCGGCGGAGGCGACCTTCGGCTGCCCCACCCGCGCGTGCGTGTGGGCCACTTGCCGCTGCAGGTTGGTGAGATCGACCTCGTCGTCGTCGACCAGCACGATGTGGCCGGCCCCCGCTGCCGCGAGGTACAGGGCCACCGGCGAGCCCAGCCCGCCGGCGCCGATGACGAGCACCCGCCCGGCACTGACGCGCGCCTGGCCGTCGATGCCGAATTCTTCGAGGAGGATGTGGCGCGAATAGCGCAGCAGGTCGTGATCGTCCATGCGCGCTGCCTGGAACTTCGCGGAGGAAGGAAAAACGCCGGTGGCGCGAACCGCACGCAGGGTGCGGCCCGCTTGCCGGATCAGTTTTCCTTCTTCTCGTCCTTGTTGTCGACGATGACCTGTGTCTTGCTCACGAGCACCGGCTGGCCCTTCAGGCGGTTGAGCGCCTGCACCAGCGGGAAGTCCTTGTCGGTGCCGAACTCGGGCACCTTGCGGTCCTGCGGCGGCTTCTTGGCTTCTTCCTCGAGGCGCTTGCGGGCTTCGTCGCGGGCCTTTTCACGTTCGGGGTCTTTCACCTCGGGGCCCTGGCCGCTGGCCAGGTGCTTCTCGAGGTCGGCCTCGCGCATGCGCAGGGCGGCGAAGGGGCTGCCCTCGGCGCTTTCATCGATCAGCACGTTGGGCACGATGCCCTTGGCCTGGATCGAGGTGCCGCTGGGCGTGTAGTAGCGCGCCGTGGTGATCTTCAGGCCGGTGTCGGGGCCGAGCGGGCGCACCGTCTGCACCGAGCCCTTGCCGAAGGTCTGGCTGCCCATGATGGTGGCGCGCTTGTGGTCCTGCAGCGCGCCGGCCACGATTTCGCTGGCCGAGGCCGAGCCTTCGTTCACCAGCACCACCAGCGGCACGTTCTTGAGCGCTGCCGGCAGGTTGCGCAGCGGGTCGCTGCCCGAACGGCGCTGGTAGAACTCGGGCGCCGCCTTGTAGATCGACTTGCTTTCGGCCAGCTGGCCGTCGGTGGTGACCACCGTGACGTTCTCGGGCAGGAAGGCCGCCGACACCGCCACCGCCGCATCGAGCAGGCCGCCCGGGTCGTTGCGCAGGTCGAGCACCAGGCCCTTGAGGTTCGGGTCTTCCTTGTATAGCTCTTCGATCTTCTTGACGAAGTCGTCGACCGTGCGCTCCTGGAACTGCGACAGGCGGATCCAGCCGTAGCCCGGCTCGATCATCTTGCCGCGCACCGACTGGGTACGGATTTCCTCGCGCGTGATCGTGACCGGGAAGGTGCGGCTCTCGTCCTTGCGGAAGATGGTCAGCAGCACCTTGGTGTTGGCCTCGCCGCGCATGCGCTTGACGGCTTCGTTGAGCGACAGGCCGCGCACGGCGGTGTCGTCGATCTTGGTGATCAGGTCGTTCGGCTTCAAGCCGGCGCGGAAGGCCGGCGAGCCCTCGATGGGGGAGACGACCTTGATGAGGCCGTCTTCCTGCGAAATTTCGATGCCTACGCCGACGAAGCGGCCCGTGGTGCCCTCGCGGAATTCCTTGAAGGACTTCTTGTCGAAGTACTGCGAGTGCGGATCGAGCCCGGCGACCATGCCCGAGATGGCGTCGGAGATGAGTTTCTTCTCATCGACCGCCTCGACATAGTCGCTCTTGACCATCCCGAAGACGGCTGCGAGCTGCTGCAGTTCCTCGAGGGGGAGCGGCGCGAGCGAACCTCGCGCGACCGTCTGCAGCGAGACGGTGGTCAGGACGCCAGCAACGGCGCCGGCGGCGACCCAGCCGGTGATCTTCAGTTTCTGGCCCATCATGAGTGAAATGTCCTGTATGTCGACGGCTGTCGAACCAATATACACAGCTTGGAAGCAAATTGCCTGCCGGGGTTCCACGGAGGGACCGGCAAGCCGGGTTTTCTTCTTTTGCTTACGTCTTCAGCCCTTGCCTTGCGACGCCACCGCGGCGGCGGCCTTTTCGGCGGCTGCGGCATCGCCCAGGTAGTAGTGGCGCAGGGGCTTGAGGTCGTCGTCGAGCTCGTAGACCAGCGGAATGCCGTTCGGGATGTTCAGGCCGACGATGGCGTCGTCCGAGATGCCGTCCAGGTATTTCACCAGCGCGCGGATCGAGTTGCCGTGCGCGGCCACCACCAGCCGGCGGCCGGTGCGGATGGCCGGGGCCATCGACTCGTTCCAGAACGGCAGCACGCGCGCTACCGTGTCCTTCAGGCACTCGGTCAGCGGGATCTGCTCGGGCGACAGCTTGGCGTAGCGCACGTCGGAGCGCTCGCTGCGCGGGTCGTCGGCTTCCAGCGGCGGCGGCGGGGTGCTGTAGCTGCGGCGCCAGACCAGCACCTGCTCGTCGCCGTACTTCTTGGCGGTTTCGGCCTTGTTCAGGCCCTGCAGGCCGCCGTAGTGGCGTTCGTTGAGGCGCCAGGAGTGCACCACGGGCAGCCAGGTGCGGTCGAGTTCGTCGAGCGTGTGCCAGAGGGTGCGGGTGGCGCGCTTGAGCACGCTGGTGTAGGCCACGTCGAAGTCGTAGCCCTCGGCCTTGAGCAGCCGGCCGGCCTGCTTGGCCTGCTCGACGCCGGTCTCGGTCAGGTCGACGTCGGTCCAGCCGGTGAAACGGTTTTCGAGATTCCAGGTCGATTCGCCATGGCGGATCAGTACCAGTTTGTGCATGTCGGAGGCCTTTGGCAGCGCGTGGGAAAACCAGCATTCTAAAATCCCGGGTTTGCCATCCAAGGAACCCCCGTGAAATTGATCGAATTCGTCACCGCGAACTGGATGCTGATCCTGATGGCGCTCACGTCGGGCGGCATGCTGGCCTGGCCGATGCTCCGGGGTGCGGGCGGTGGCACGCTCACGGCCCAGGGTGCTGTACAGCTCATCAACCGCGAGCGCGCGGTGCTGGTCGACGTGCGCGAACCCGAAGAGTTTGCTGGCGGCCACATGATCGGCGCCAAGAACGTCCCGCTGAACCTGCTCGAGGAAAAGCTGGCTGGCACGGTCAAGAACAAGAACGTGCCGCTGCTGCTGGTGTGCGCCACCGGCGCCCGCGCCCAGCGCGCCGTGGCCACGGCCAAGAAGCTCGGTTACGAGCAGGCCCAAGCGGTGGCTGGCGGGCTCAAGGCCTGGAAAGAGGCTAATCTGCCGGTTGAAAAGGCTTAACTCTTCCCCAAGGTAAAGCGCATGCAAGCCGTCAAGATGTACACCACCGCGTTCTGCCCGTACTGCACGCGTGCCAAGCAGATCCTCAAGGCCAAGGGCGTCGAAGAGATCGAAGAGATCCGCATCGACACCGACCCGCAAGCCCGCAACACCATGATGGAGATCACCCAGCGCCGCACGGTGCCGCAGATCTTCATCGGCGACACCCACGTGGGCGGTTGCGACGACCTGCAGGCGCTCGACAGCCGCGGCGGCCTCGTCCCGCTGCTGCAGGCCGCCTGAAGCCCACGGCGGCCGGGCGTCACGAAAGTGCGCGGGCCGTCGGGCGATAATCGTTTGTTCCCTCATCTGCAGCCCGCTGCGGGACCCTCTCCCCGGCGGGCATTGTTTTGATCCTCGAAAGTTCAGCCATGGCCGACCAGCAAGCCCAAGATCCCGTGTTCCAGATCCAGCGCGTCTACCTCAAGGACCTGTCGCTCGAACAACCCAACTCGCCCGCGATCCTGCTGGAGCAGACGCAGCCCACCGTCGACATCCAGCTCGGCGTGGACGCCCAGCCCGTGGCCGACGGCATCTTCGAGATCACCGTGTCGGCCACCGTGCAGACCAAGATCGACGACCGCACCGTGTTCCTGGTCGAGGCCAAGCAAGCCGGCATCTTCGAGATCCGCAACCTGCCGGAAGACCAGATGGGTCCGATCCTGGGCATCGCCTGCCCGCAGATCGTCTACCCGTATCTGCGCGGCAACGTCGCCGACGTGATCCAGCGCGGCGGCTTCCCGCCCGTGCACCTGGCCGAAATCAACTTCCAGGCCATGTACGAGCAGCAGCAAGCCCAGGCCGCCGGCCAGGCTGCACCCACCCTGGCCCAGTAAACCGGCCGCACGACGCCGCCAGCGCACGATGAAGATCTGCGTTCATGGCGCCGGTGCCTGGGGCACGGCCGTCGCAGTCAACGCGGCGGCCCGCCACGAGGTCACGCTGTGGGCGCGCGACGCCGCCCAGGCCGACGCCATGTCGGCCGCGCGTGAAAACACCCGCTACCTTCCCGGACTGGCCCTGCCGGCCTCGCTGACCGTGCGCGCGGGCGACATCGCCCAGGCGCAGGCCGGGGCCGACCTCGTCATCGTCGCCACGCCCATGGCTGCCCTGCGCGAACAGCTGATCGCCCTGCGCGGCACCACCGTGCCGGTGGCGTGGCTGTGCAAGGGCGTCGAGCCTGCGCTCGATACCTCGCCCACCGCCTTCGGCCTGCTCGCCCACGAAATCTGGGCGCAGGTCGCGCCTGAACTGAAGGCGGGCGTGCTCAGCGGCCCCAGCTTTGCGCAGGAGGTCGCCGAAGGGCGTCCGACCGCGCTGGTGGCCGCCAGCCCGCACGCCGGCGTGCGCGATGCGCTGGTCGACGCCTTCCACGGCCCGGCCTTGCGCGTGTACGCCAACGACGACATCGTCGGCGTCGAAGTCGGCGGCGCCGTGAAGAACGTGCTCGCCATCGCCACCGGGCTGTGCGACGGCCTCGCGCTCGGGCTCAACGCCCGCGCGGCGCTGATCACCCGCGGCCTGGCCGAAATGACCCGCTTCGGCCTGGCGCTCGGCGCCCGCGCCGACACCTTCATGGGCCTGTCGGGCCTGGGCGATCTTGTGTTGACTTCCACCGGCGACCTTTCGCGCAACCGCAAGGTCGGGCTGCTGCTGGCCCAGGGCCGCACGCTCGCGCAGGCCGTCGATTCGCTGGGCCACGTGGCCGAGGGCGTGTACTGCGCCCGCACCGTGGTGCAGCGCGCGCGCGGCCTGGGCATCGAGATGCCCATCGCCGAAGGCGTGGTCGCGCTGCTCGACGGCCAGGTGAGCCCGCGCGATGCCGTTGCGGCGCTGACCGGGCGCGACCCGGTGCCGGAATCGGTGCAAGCCGGTTCGGTCCCCCGTCACTCCTCCTGAAAATTAGAGATTCCAGAGACATGAGCCTTCGCTTTGATTTCTCGGCGTCGGCCGTCGCCGCGCTGGCCGAGTCCGATGTCGCCCGCGCCCTGCAGGAAGACGTCGCCGACGGCGACCTGACCGCCTCGCTGGTCGACGCCTCCCGCACGGCCCATGCCCGCGTGCTCGCGCGTGAAGCCGCCGTGGTGTGCGGCGCGCCCTGGGTCGAGGCCACCGTGCGGCGGCTCGATCCGCAGGCGCGCATCACCTGGCTGTGCGGCGAGGGCGAACGCTGCGCCGCCGACCAGCCCGTGCTCGAAATCGAGGGTGGCGCCCGCGCGCTGCTGACGGCCGAACGCACCGCGCTCAACTTTTTGCAGCTGCTGAGTGCCGTCGCCACCAAGACCTCGCTGTACGCCGACGCCGTGAAGGGCACGCGCGCGCGCATCGTCGACACCCGCAAGACCCTGCCGGGCCTGCGCCTGGCGCAGAAGTACGCCGTGCGCACGGGAGGCGGGCTGAACCACCGCATCGGCCTGTACGACGCGGTGCTCATCAAGGAAAACCACATCGCCGCGGCCGGTGGCGTGGCCGCCGCCCTGCGCGCGGTGGCACCCGTGGCCGCGCAGGCCGCGTTTGTCGAGGTCGAAGTCGAGACCCTGGCCCAGCTGCAGGAAGCGCTGGACGCCGGCGCCCGCATGGTGCTGCTCGACAACATGGACCTGCCCACGCTGCGCGAGGCCGTGCGCCTGAACGACGCCGTGGGCGACGATCGCAAGGCCGTGCTCGAGATCTCGGGCGGCGTCACGCTGGACGGCCTGCGCGCCCTGGCCGAGACCGGTGTCGACCGGATCTCGATCGGCGCGTTGACCAAGGACGTGAAGGCCATCGACTACTCGATGCGCTTCCTGAATCACTGAACCGCCATGACGACCGCTTCCGTCATCGATGTCGACTACGAACAGCCCGCGGAGGGCTCGGTCTGCGACACGCGCCACGCCTGGGCCCGCGTGCCCCCCGAGCCTTCGCCCGATGAACGCATCGCGCTGAAGGACCGCATTCGCCGCCTGCTGCGCGAGCGCAACGCGGTGATGGTGTCGCACTTCTACGTGCACCCCGACCTGCAAGATCTGGCCGAGGAAACCGGCGGCATCGTGAGCGATTCGCTCGAGATGGCGCGCTTCGGCCGCGACCACGCCGCCACCACGCTGGTGGTGTCGGGCGTGCGCTTCATGGGCGAGACCTCGAAGATCCTCTCGCCCGAGAAGCGCGTGCTGATGCCCGACCTCGACGCGAACTGCTCGCTCGACCTGGGCTGCCCGGTCGACGAATTCAGCGCCTTCTGCGACCAGCATCCCGACCGCACCGTGGTGGTCTACGCCAACACCAGCGCGGCCGTGAAGGCGCGCGCCGACTGGCTCGTCACCTCCAGCTGCGCGCTCGATGTGGTGAACGCGCTGCACGCGGCCGGCCAGAAGATCCTCTGGGGCCCCGACCGCCACCTGGGCGACTACATCCGCCGCCAGACCGGCGCCGACATGGTCAGCTGGAACGGCGCGTGCATCGTGCACGACGAATTCAAGTCGCTCGAACTCGAGCTGCTCATGAAGGAACACCCGAAGGCCAAGGTGCTGGTGCACCCCGAGTCGCCGTCGGACGTGATCGCGCTGGCGCATGCGGTGGGTTCCACCTCGGCCATCCTGAACGCGGCGCAGCGCTTCGACGCGACCGAGTTCATCGTCGCGACCGACACCGGCATGCTGCACAAGCTGCGCACGCTGAACCCCGGCAAGACCTTCATCGAAGCGCCCACGGCGGGCAACGGCGGCACGTGCAAGAGTTGCGCGCATTGCCCGTGGATGGCGATGAACGGGCTGGTCGAACTCGCGAATGCGCTGGAAACCGGCGCGGGCGAGATCCACGTCGATCCGGCACTGGGCGTGCGGGCGCGCGTGCCGATCGATCGGATGCTGGCGTTCACGGCTGGGTTGAGGAATGGGCAGCAGCCTGGCAGTCTGATCGAGGGCATCGGCGCCGCCTGAAGTCTTGTTCCCTCTCCCGCGTGCGGGAGAGGGTTAGGGTGAGGGCAGGGGCCTCACAACATCGCGCCGCGTTGATTGCCGCTCACCCTCACCCCAACCCTCTCCCCGAGGGGAGAGGGAGCAAGACTTTAAACTCCACCGTGCAGCTATCGCCCAGCGCCTCGCGCCACACGCGCACACGCGCCAGCGACGCCCGCAGATCCGGCAACGCCTCTGCAATGAACACGCACAGGTTCTCCAGCGTCGGCGGATGCAGCCCCGGCACGTCGTCCAGCAGATGGTGGTCGAGCTGCTCGCGCACGTCCTCGAGCCGCCGGCGCAGCAGGCCCAGGTCGATCACCATGCCCGTAACCGGGTCGCGCTCGCCCGCCAGCCACACCTCTGCGTGGTAGGTGTGGCCGTGAATACGGCGGCTGCCTTCGACTTCGATCTCGCGTTTGAGCGTGTGGGCGGCGTCGAAGAAGAAGCGTTGGCTGATGGTGAAGCGCATCGTCGGAAGAAAAAAGAAACTCGGAAACAGAGAAAAGAGAAGAAAGAGGCTGCCGCGTCAGCGGATGCCCGTGATCTTGTGGGTCTGCACGCTGAGGCGCCACAACGGCTGCTTCATGCATTCGTCGATGCAGCGTTCGGTGTTGGCGAGGCGGTCGGGTCCGTCCATCGGCTGCAGGAAACGGTGCGTGAACTCGCCGGTGCGCGCCATCGTGTCGAGGTCGAAACCGGCCTGTGGCCACACCAGCTTGAGCTCCTGGCCGTGCTGCTGCACCCACGGCGCGCCGGCCTTGGGGCTGATGCACAGCCAGTCGATGCCTTCGGGTGCGGCGACCGTGCCGTTGCTCTCGACCGCGATGCGGAAGTGCCGCGCGTGCAGCGCGTCGACCAGCGCCGTATCGACCTGCAGCAGCGGCTCGCCGCCGGTGAGCACGACCAGCCGGTGCGCGGTGTCGCCGGCGGGCCATTGCGCGGCGATGGTGTCGGCGAGTTGGTCGGCGCTCTTGAACTTGCCGCCCAGCGTGCCGTCGGTGCCGACGAAGTCGGTGTCGCAGAAACGGCAGACGGCCGTGTCGCGGTCTTCCTCGCGGCCGGTCCAGAGGTTGCAGCCGGCGAAGCGGCAGAACACGGCCGGCATGCCAGCCTGGCCGCCTTCGCCCTGCAAGGTGTAGAAGATTTCTTTGACGCTGTAAGTCATGAAGCGAGCGGGGTGTCGATTTCGAGGTTGTCGATGAGCCGCGTGCTGCCCAGCCGCGCGGCGGCCAGGGCCACGAGTGCATCGCCGGCCTTCGGCGCCTGCAGGTCGGCGCGGCGGCGCAGCACGAGGTAGTCGGGTTGCCAGCCGCGCTGCGCGAGCGACTGCATGGCGCGCGCCTCGAGGGCGGCCACGTCGTGCTCGCCGGCGCGCACGGCCTCGGCCATGTCTCGCAGCGCCTTCGACAGCTGCACGGCCTCGGCGCGTTCGGTGGCGCTCAGGTAGCCGTTGCGCGACGAGAGCGCCAGGCCGTCGTCGGCGCGGAAGGTCTCGCCGCCCACGATCTCGATGGGCATCGCAAACTGCCGCACCATGTGGCGGATCATCATGAGCTGCTGGTAGTCCTTCTTGCCGAACACGGCCACGCGTGGCTGCACGCACTGGAACAGCTTCATCACCACCGTGCACACGCCGATGAAGAAGCCGGGGCGGAAGTGCCCTTCGAGCAGGTCGGCCAGCGCCGGGTCGGGGTGCACCTTGCAGGTCTGGGGCTCGGGGTAGAGCGCCTTCTCGTCGGGCGCGAACAGCACGTCGCAGCCGGCGGCGCGCAGCTTCTCGCAGTCGCTGTCCCAGGTGCGCGGGTAGGTGTCGAAGTCTTCGTGCGGCAAAAACTGCAGGCGGTTCACGAAGATGCTCGCCACGGTGGCGTCGCCCAGCGGCTTGGCCTGGCGCACGAGCGCGAGGTGGCCCTCGTGCAGGTTGCCCATGGTGGGCACGAAGGCGGGGCGGCGGCTGGAAGACAGGTGCTGGCGCAGTTCGTCGATGGTCTTGGCGATGTACATGGTCGGTGTCTTTCTGGGCTTACCAGGCGTGGAGGCGGTCGTCGGGGAAGCTGCCGTTCTTCACGGCCTGCACGTAGGCCTGCAGCGCGGGCAGCACGCCCGGCGCGTCGGCCATGAAGTTGCGCACGAACTTCGGCATCTTCCCGAGGTTGATGCCCAGCATGTCGTGCAGCACGAGCACCTGGCCCGCGGTGGCCTGGCCGGCCCCGATGCCAATGGTGGCGCAGTGTTTCAGCTCCGTGGTGAGTTCGGCGGCCAGCGCGGCCGGCACCATCTCGAGCACCAGCATGGCGGCGCCCGCGTCCTGCAGCGCGTGGGCCTGCTGCTTGAGCAGCGCGCCGGCGGTGTCGCCCTTGCCCTGCACGCGGTAGCCGCCGAGTGCATGCACGGTCTGCGGCGTCAGGCCTAGGTGGGCGCACACGGGAATGCCGCGCTCGACCAGGAAGCGCACGGTCTCGGTGGTCCAGCCGCCGCCTTCGAGCTTGACCATGTGCGCGCCGGCCTGCATCAGCACGGTGGCACTGGCGAGGGCCTGTTCGCGCGACTCCTGGTAGCTGCCGAAGGGCAGGTCGGCGATGAGCCAGGTCGTGCCCTGCACGCGGCGCAGGCCGCGCGAGACGCTGTCGGTGTGATAGCGCATGGCGTCCAGGCTCACGCCCACGGTGCTGTTCAGGCCCTGGCAGACCATGCCCAGCGAGTCGCCGACCAGCAGGCAGTCGATGCCGGCCGCGTCGGCCATGGCCGCGAAGGTGGCGTCGTAGGCAGTGAGCATGGCGATTTTTTCGCCGCGCGCATGCATGTCCGCCAGCCGCGGCAGGCTCACGGGCTTGCGCTGCGCCAGCGGCGAGGCGGGCGGCAGCGTGCCGTAGGGCGTGCCGGCGGGCGCTTCGGACGGTGGGGGGGGTGTGGAAGGTGTGTTCGACATGGTTGGCTTTCTCCCTGCGGGCGTCGGTGGCCGGGCATCCTGAGGGTGATCGAAAGGTGACGAAGGGTGGGCTCAGTCGACCGGCGGCACCAGCACGGTGGGTGCGGTGGGCTCGGCCAGCGAAGGGTAATCGCGACTGAAATGCAGGCCACGGCTCTCGTGGCGGGCCTGCGCGGAACGCACGATCAGCTCGGCCACCTGCACCAGGTTGCGCAGTTCGAGCAGGTCGCGCGTGACGTGGAAGTTCGCGTAGAACTCCTGGATCTCGGCCTGCAGCAGCGCGATGCGGTGGCTCGCACGCTCCAGGCGCTTGTTGGTGCGCACGATGCCGACGTAGTCCCACATGAAGCGGCGCAGCTCGTCCCAGTTGTGGGAGATGACCACGGCTTCGTCGGCGTCGGTGACGCGGCTTTCGTCCCAGGCGGGCAGCGCGGCGCGTTCGCGCGACGGGGCGCCGGCAATGGCATCGGCCGCGGCGCGCGCGAACACCATGCACTCGACCAGCGAGTTGCTGGCCAGCCGGTTGGCGCCGTGCAGGCCGGTGCAGGCGGTTTCGCCGATGGCGTACAGGCCCGGGATGTCGGTGCGCCCGGCCAGGTCGCTGAGCACGCCGCCGCAGGTGTAGTGCGCGGCGGGCACCACGGGAATCGGCTCGCGCGTGATGTCGATGCCCAGCTCCAGGCAGCGCGCCAGGATGTTGGGGAAATGTTCCTTCAGGAACGCGGGCGGCTGGTGCGAGATGTCGAGGTACACGCAATCGAGCCCGTGCTTCTTCATCTCGAAGTCGATGGCGCGGGCCACCACATCGCGCGGTGCGAGTTCGGCGCGTTCGTCGTGCTTTGGCATGAAGCGCGTGCCGTCGGGCAATTTCAGCAGCCCGCCTTCGCCACGCACCGCCTCGCTGATCAGGAACGACTTCGCGTGCGGGTGGTACAGGCAGGTCGGGTGGAACTGGATGAACTCCAGGTTCGACACCCGGCAGCCCGCGCGCCAGGCGGCGGCAATGCCGTCGCCGGTGGCGGTGTCGGGGTTGGTGGTGTACAGGTACACCTTGCCGGCGCCGCCGGTCGCCAGGATGGTGTGCGGCGCGCGGAAGGCCAGCACCTCGTCGGTCTCGTCGTCCAGCGCGTACAGGCCCTGGCACGACGGATCGGCCAGCCCGAGCTTGGTGCCGGTGACCAGGTCGACCAGCGTGTGGTGCTCGAACAGCGTGATGTTGGGCGTGCGGCGCACGCGCTCGATCAGCACCTGCTGCACGGCCGCGCCGGTGGCGTCGGTCACGTGCACGATGCGGCGCTGGCTGTGGCCGCCTTCGCGCGTCAGGTGCAGATCGCCACCTTCTTCCGAGAAGGGCACGCCCAGTTCGCGCAGCCAGCCGATGGCCTGCGGCGCGCCTTCGACCACGAAGCGCGTGGCTTCGGGGTCGCACAGGCCGGCGCCGGCCACCAGCGTGTCTTCCACGTGGGCGTCGAAGCTGTCGCCCGCCGCCAGCACGGCCGCGATGCCGCCCTGCGCCCAGGCACTGGAGCCGTCGTTCAGCGCGCGCTTGGTGAGCACGGCCACGCGGTGGGTGGGGGCCAGGTGCAGCGCGGCGGAGAGGCCTGCGAGGCCGCTGCCGACGATGAGGACGTCGAAGTCACGTACGGCAGAAGTCACGGGGAGTGGAACCGGTTGGGTCAGGCGGGCGAATAGGCCAGTCGGACGTAGATGGGGGCGAAGGCTTCGGCCTGCGTGATGTCGATCAGTGTTTCTTTCGCGAGCTCGAGCATCGCGATGAAGGTGACGATCAGCACCGGCACGCCGCGCGAGACGTCGAAGAGCTTCTCGAACTCGACGAAACGCTGGCCCTGCAGGTGGCGCAGCACGATGCTCATGTGCTCGCGCACGTTGAGCTCTTCGCGTGAGATCTTGTGGTGCTGCACGAGCTTGGCGCGCTTCATGATGTCGGCCCAGGCGTCGCGCAGTTCGACCACGTCGACCTCGGGGAAGCGCGGCTTGATCGACTGCTCGATGTAGACCTGCGCCTTCCAGAAGTCGCGCCCGTAGGTCGGCAGCGCGCTGATGGCGGCGGCCTGCAGCTTGGTCTGTTCGTACTCCATGAGCCGGCGAACCAGCTCGGCGCGCGGGTCTTCGGCCTCTTCGCCGTCGGCCACCTTCTTGGGCGGCAGCAGCATGCGCGACTTGATCTCGATCAGCATCGCGGCCATCAGCAGGTATTCGGCCGCGAGTTCGAGGTTCGTCTGGCGAATTTCGTCGACGTAGCTCAGGTACTGCCGCGTGAGTCCCGCCATCGGGATGTCGAGGATGTTGAAGTTCTGCTTGCGGATCAGGTACAGCAACAGGTCGAGCGGGCCCTCGAAGGCCTCCAGAAAAACCTGCAGCGCCTCGGGCGGGATGTACAGGTCTTTCGGCATCGCGAACAGCGGCTCGCCGTAGAGCCGGGCCAGGGCGACCTGGTCGACGACCTCGGGCATGCTGGCCACGATCGTGCCGTTGTCCTCGTCTGCGCTCATGAGGCGGTTGCTATCAACTTAATAGCTGTGCGCGCACGCGGGGCGGCGGGATGCCGGGTGGGCACCATTCACTTGGGTTGGGTCTGGTAGACGTACGGCTGCATCGGCACGCGGGCTTCGCTGTACTCCTCGAGCAGGCTGCGGTCGAGGTGCTTGTCCCAGAGCAGGGCGCGGCCGGCGCGCTGTTCGGCTTCCAGCGTCGGCTTCTTTTCCTTCATCTCCTCGATGAAGTTCGTGATCTCGGAGGTGTAGTGGGGGCGGCGGAAGATGGACATAGACTGGACCTTTATCGCTCGAATTTTACCGGGGACGGCATGCAACGATTTCAGAAGGGCCGGATCGGCCTTGCAGCGGCTCTGCTGGCGGGGCTCATCGGGCTCGCCGGCTGCGATCCGCAGCGCATCAGCGAGCTCGAAGAAGGCGTCTCGACCGAGGCCGACGTGCGCGCGCGCTTCGGCGAACCCGAGAACGTCTGGGACGTGCCGAATGGCCGCGTGCTGGAGTTCAACCGCCAGCCGCAGGGCCAGAAGAACTACATGATCACCATCGGCGCCGACGGCAAGATGAGCGCGCTGCGCCAGGTGCTCACGCCCGAGAACTTCGCCAAGGTGCAGCCCGGCATGATGATGGAAGACCTGCGCAAGCTGCTCGGCAAGCCGGCCAAGGTCACGCCCTATGCGCTCAAGCGCGAGACTGAATGGGAATGGCGCTGGGTGCAGCCGCCCAGCTCGGCGATGGTCTTCACCGCCACGCTGAACGACGACCAGCGCGTGGTGCGCAGCGGGTCGTCGCCTGATCGGGGCACCGAAGCGCCGTAACAGCTACGCGCCGTGCGACGCGCCGGGCTGGCCCGTCGTCAGCTCCTCGGCAAACCCCGAGCGTTCCAGCACCTCGAGCGGCTGCGGCTGCAGCGACTCGATGCGCAGCAGCCCGTCGCGCGCCAGCACCGCCCGGTGCAACTGCCGCAGCGCATCGACGCCGGTCGCATCGATGTAGATCAGGTGCGTGGCGTCGAGCACCACCGTCATGCCGCGCGGCGCGCGCTCCGCGGCGTTCACTGCTTCGTCGAGCTTGGCCGCCGCGCCGAAGAACATGGCGCCGTACAGCCGGTAGGTGAGCACCGGCGGCTGCAAGGTCACGAGTTCGACGCTGAACAGCCCGCTCATGCGCCGGATGAAGAGCGCGCACGCGAGCACGAGGCCCGCCTGCACCGCCACCGTGAGGTCGAACACCACGGTGAGGAAGAAGGTGCCGAGCATCAGCAGCCGGTAGTGGCGGCTGAAGTGGCGCAGCTGGCCGGGCGTGAACTCGCGCCATTCGCCCATGTTCAGTCCGACAAACACCAGGATGCCCGCCAGCACCGCGAGCGGCACGTGGCGCGCCAGCGGCGCCGCCAGCAGCACGACGAGCAGCAGCGTGACCGCATGCACGATGCCCGCAATGGGCGAGCTGCCGCCCGAGCGGATGTTGGTCACGGTGCGCGCGATGGTGCCCGTGGCCGGCATGCCGCCGAAGAAAGGCGTGACGATGTTCGCGATGCCCTGCGCCATCAGCTCCTGGTTGGGGTCGTGGCGCGGCTGGCCGCTGACCTGGTCGGCCACGCGCGCGCACAGCAGCGACTCGATGGCGCCGAGCAGCGCGATGGTCAGCGTCGGCGTCACCAGCTGCTTGACGGTCTCCCACGAGAAATCGGGCAGCGCGAAGGCCGGCACGCCCTCGGGAATGCCGCCGAAGCGCGTGCCGATGGTTTCCACCGGCAGCGCGAAGCCCCACGACACCAGCGTGAGCGACACCAGCGCGACGATCGGCCCCGGGATGCGCCCGACGATCTGCACCGGGCGCGTCTGCACCCATCGGCCACCCACGCGCTGCACCGCACGCGCCAGCGCCGAGTCACCGCGAAACAGCCGCGACCACGCCAGCAGGCCGAGCACGCAGGCCAGCCCGAGCGCGAAGGCGTGCGGATTGAAGGTGTCCAGCCGCAGCGCCATCGCGTGCAGCTGCGAGAACACGTCGGCCGGCATGCGCTCCACCGTGAGGCCGAGCAAATCCTTGAGCTGCGACAGCAGGATCAGCACCGCGATGCCGTTGGTGAAACCCACCACGATCGACAGCGGCACGAAGCGCACCAGCCGCCCGAGCCCGAACAGCCCCGCCATGAACAGCAGCACGCCCGCGCAGGCGGTGGCGATCAGCAGGTTGGCCACGCCGTAGCGTTCGACGATGCCGTAGACGATCACGATGAACGCGCCCGCCGGTCCGCCGATCTGCACGGCCGAGCCGCCCAGCAGCGAGATCAGGAAGCCCGCGATGATCGCCGTCCAGATGCCGGCCTCGGGCTTGAGCCCCGAGGCGATGGCAAACGCCATGGCCAGCGGCAGCGCCACGATGCCCACCGTGGCGCCCGCGCCCAGGTCCCTCAGGAACCGCCCCCGGTCGTAGCCCGCCATCGTGTCCATCAGGCGGGGGCGAAAGCGGGTGAGGTTCAGCGGCGATGACATGTGCGGTCATTGTGGCCCGACCGTTGCGGCGGGCCCGCGATTTCCCGGGGGTGAGTACTTTCAGTCAGCTTATCGGCGGCGAGGCTGAAAGATACATTTTTGACGTTTAGAAACAAACGTCAATGAGGTCGCCCATGCACATCCTGCTCGTCGCGAGCGCTTTCAACAGCCTCACGCAGCGCGTGCTGGCCGAACTCCAGGATCGGGGTCACACAGCAGGCATCGTGCTGGCGCTCGGCGATGACGAGGCCTTGCGCGAAGCGGTGCGCCAGCACGCGCCCGCGCTGCTCATCGCGCCGATGCTGACCACCGCAATTCCCGAGGATGTCTGGCGCGCCCACACCTGCCTGATCGTGCATCCGGGCCCGCCCGGCGACCGCGGCCCGTCCTCGCTCGACCGGACGCTGCAGGGCGGCGTCGCCAGCTGGGGCGTCACCGTGCTCGAAGCCGTGGCCGAGATGGACGCGGGCGATGTCTGGGCCTGGTCGCCGCTGAAGGTGCCGCCGCAGGCCGGCAAGAGCGACCTCTACCGCGGCGAGGTGGCCGATGCCGCCGTCGACGCGGTGCTGCTGGCCGTCGAACGTTTCGCCTCGGGCACTTACAAGCCGAAGCGGCAGAAGGCGGCCGACCTCGCCGCCGGCTGGCGGCCCTTCATGAAGCAGGCCGAGCGCCGCATCGACTGGGCCACGCAGACCACCGAATCGGTGCTGCAGCATTTGCGCGCGGCCGACTCGCAGCCTGGCGTGCGCGACGAGCTGCAGGGCGCATCGTGGTTCCTGCACGGCGGCCATGCCGAAGACAAACTGCGTGGCACGCCCGGCGACCTGATCGCCACCCGCACCGGCGCGGTCTGCCGCGCCACCGTGGACGGCGCGGTCTGGCTCACCCAGCTGCGTCCCTGGCGCGAACCGGGCTCCGGCCTGCCGAGCTACAAGTTGCCGGCCGTCGAGGCGCTGGGCGCGCGGCTGCCTGCGGGCCTGCCCGAAGTGCCCGCGCCGCTCGAGTTGCCCGCTGGCCGCCGCACCTGGACCGACATGCGCTACAGCGAGCACGGCCCCGTCGGCGTGCTGAACTTCTCGTTCGCGGGCGGCGCCATGAGCACCGCGCAATGCCGACGTCTGCTCGCCGCTTACCGCTTCGCCTGCACCCGGCCGACGTCGGTGCTGGTGCTCGGCGGGCTGCGCGACTTTTTCTCCAACGGCATCCACCTGAACCTGATCGAGGCGGCGGCCGATCCGGCCGAGGAGTCATGGGCCAACATCCACGCGATGAACGACCTGGTCGAGGCCGTGCTCACCACCACCGACCGCCTCACGGTGGCCGCGCTGGGCGGCAATGCCGCGGCGGGCGGCGTGATGCTCGCGCTCGCGGCCGACGAGGTGTGGTGCCGCGACGGCGTGGTGCTCAACCCGCACTACACGTTGATGGGCCTGCACGGCTCCGAATACTGGACCTACAGCCTGCCGCGCCGCGTGGGCGCCGACGAGGCCGCGCGGCTCACGCAGTCGGCGCTGCCTGTGAGTGCGAAGCGTGCGGTGGCGCTGGGCCTGGCGCAGCGGGTGCTGCAGGTTGCGCCGGAAGAGCTGGGTGACGAGGTCGGGCGGCTGGCCGCCCAACTGGCGGCATCGCCGGACCTGGCTACGCGCGTCGCGCAGAAGCAGGCGGCGCGTGCCCACGATGAGGCGGCGAAGCCGCTGCAGGCTTATCGGGACGAGGAGCTGGCGCACATGCGGCGCAATTTCTTCGATCCCGCCGAGCCGCACGCGGCGCTGCGTTCGGCCTTCGTGCGCAAGGAAAAAGCGCAGCACACGCCGCCGCACCTCGCGGCGCTCGGGTTGCCGCGCTGAACGGCTGTCAGTCCTTGCTGTCGGGAATCACCGCGTCGGCCGTCGCGCCCACCACCTTGCCGGTGATGCGCGCGGTGCCGATGGCGGCATCGGCTGCGAGGCCGACCGCGCCGGCACCCACGCTCACGGCGGTGCTCGCGACGCTGACCACCGCGCAGCCGCTCAGCAGCAGCGCACTCGCGAGGCCGAGTGCGGAAAGGACGAAGGGGCGGAGGCGGTCACTGCGTTGCATGGGCCGGATTCTGCACCCGCAGGCCTTGTCCTGCTCAAGCCTGGGCGAGTGACGCCAGGATCGCTTCGCGGTCCTGGTCCAGCCGCGGCGGCTGCCGGCGCACCTGCGTGCGCAGCCCGCCGACATGCACCGGGTTGCCCGCCACCGTGAGCGACTGGCCGCCCTGCGTGCGCACCTGCACCAGCATCTCGCGCGCCTGCACCTGCGGGTCTTTCACCACCGCCGCCACGTCGTTGTAGTCGCCGGTGGGAATGTTGTGCTGCATCAGCAGCGCCTGCCAGTGCGCGCAGGGCGCAGTCGACAGGCGTTCCTCAAGCAGCTGCTTCAGCGTTTCGTGGTGCTGGCAGCGCGCCGCGTTGGTGGCAAAGCGCGCGTCCTCGGCGAGCGCGGGCAGGTCGAGCGCGGTGCACAGGCGCTGGAACAGCGCGTCGTTGCCCGCCGCGATCACGAACCAGCCGTCGGCCGCGCGGAACACGTCGAAGGGCGTGATCGACGGATGCCGCGAGCCGATCGGCCCCGGCGCGCGGCCCTCGGCTTCCATGCGCGAGATGGCGTTCTCGAGCAGCGCGACCTGGCAGTCGAGCATCGCCACGTCGACCCTGTCCCCCACGCCCGTGCGACCGCGCTGCAGCAGCGCGGCCTGCGTGCCGATGGCCGCGTACAGGCCGGCGCCGAGGTCGCCGATCGACACGCCCACGCGCGTCGGCGGTGCGCCCGGGTGGCCGGTGAGGCTCATGATGCCGCCCATCGCCTGCACCACCATGTCGTAGGCGGGGCGCTTGCTGTACGGCCCGGTCTGGCCGAAGCCCGAGACCGAGGTGAACACCAGTTTTGGAAAGCGCGCCTGCAGCGTCGGCCAGTCGTAGCCCAGCTTTTCCATCGTGCCGGGCCGGAAGTTCTCGACCAGCACGTCGGCCGTGGCCAGCAACTGCTCGAAGACCGCGCGGTCGGCCGGCGCCTTCAGGTCGAGCGCGATCGACTCCTTGTTGCGGTTGACCGACATGAAGTAGGCCGAGTCGCCCTCGACGAACGGGCCGATCTGCCGTGCGTCGTCGCCCAGGCCGGGCTGCTCCACCTTGATGACGCGCGCGCCCAGGTCGGCGAGCAGCATCGTGCAGTACGGGCCTGCGAGCACACGGGTCAGGTCGATGACGGTGAAGCCCCGCAGCGGGCCTGCCTTGAGTTCGGCTTGCGTCATTCGATGCTCGCGCCGGAGCGCGCGGTGAGTTCCTTCGACTTCGCGCCTTCGACCAGGGCCCAGGCACGGAATTCGGCCAGCGACTGGGAGGGTGCCGACTCGTTGCCCGACTTCTCCAGCCGCGCCTTGACCTCGGGGTCGTTCAGCGCCGCCACGCTGGCGTCGAACAGCTTCTGCGTCACCTCCGGCGGCAGGCCTGCGGGTGCGAAGAGGCCGAACCAGAAGGTGTAGTCGTAGCCCTTCACGCCGGCCTCGGCCACGCTGGGCACGTCGGGAAAGAGCGGCGAGCGCTGGCCCGAGGTGACGGCCAGCACGCGCAGCTTCTGGCCCTGCGCCATCGGCAGCACCGACGGCGGCGTGCCGAAGGTGAGCTGCACGTCGCCCGCGGCCACCGCCTGGATCGACGGGGCGCCGCCCTTGTACGGCACATGCAGCATCTGCACGCCGGCCGCCTTCTCGAACGACAGGCCGGCCAGGTGCGTGACCACGCCCGCGCCCGACGACGAGTACGCCAGCTTGCCGGGGTTCTGCCGTGCCTCGGCGATCAGCGCCTGCACGGTCTTTGCGCTCACGTCCTTGTTGACGGCCAGCAGCATCGGCGCGGAACTCCAGCGCGAGATCGGCACGAAGCTCTTGGCGCCGTCGTACTTCACGCTCTTGTAGAGCAGCTTGTCGCTGCCGTAGAGGTTGGCGCTGCCCAGCAGCAGCGTGTAGCCGTCGGGCGCGGCGCGCGCGACCTGGTCCGATGCGATGGTGGTGCCGGCGCCCGGCTTGTTGTCGATGACGATGGGCTGGCCGAGCAGCTTGGCCATCTTGTCGCTCACGATGCGCGCCACGGTGTCGGCGCCGCCGCCGGCGGGGAAGCCCACCACCAGCGTGATCGGCCGCGCGGGGTAGGTGTCGGCCAGCGCGCCGGCCGAGGCCAGCAGCGCGGCGGCCGCGAACGAGAGGGCTCGCAGTTCTTGCTTCATGGGTTTGTCTCCTGAGTCTTGTGGGGGGAAGGGCGGGCGCGCTCAGCGGCCCTGGAACACCGGCGTGCGCTTCTCGCGCCAGGCCCGGCCGCCCTCGGCGAGGTCTTCGGACGCGACGGTGCGCTGCACCTCGCGCGCGATCGAAGCGGCATCGGCGGTGCCGCGCGCGATCTGGTTCAGGTGCTTCTTCATGCCCAGCAGCGCCAGCGGCGCCATGCCGGCGAGCACGGTGCGCAGGCGCTGCACCTCGGTGTCGAGCGCCGCTGCGTCGTCGACCAGTTGCGTGAGAAAGCCGCAGTCGCGCATCGCGGCGCCGTCGAGCTTCTCGGCAGTGAGGAAGAGGCGCTTGGCCGTGTCCAGCCCGAGCCGCGACACGTAGCGCTCCATGCCGCTCTGGTAGTAGTGCAGGCCGAGCCGGGCGGCGGGCATGAACATCTCGGCGGCGCGGGCGCCCACGCGGAAGTCGCAGGCCAGCACGAGGTCGGTCGCGCCGCCGTAGACGCCGCCGTGCACCGCCGCGATGGTGACCGCGCGGCAGTTTTCGAACACATCGACCATCTCGCCGAAGCTGCGGCCCTCGGTCTGGCTCTGGGTCGCCACTTCTGATATATCAAACCCGCTGCAAAAGTACTTGCCCTCGGCGCGCAGCACCAGCACCAGCACCTCGGGCGTGCGGTTCACCGTGTCCACATGCTGGATCAGCACGGGCAGGTCGTCCGGCGTGAGCTTGTTGGCGGCTTGAGGACGGTGCAGCGTCAGGTAGGCGACGTGGCCGTTGATCGCGAGGGTGGGGGACATTGATGTACCAAACAGATGAATTGATATATCTGTAAGGTTAGCTAATATCCAGATCGCCATGCAACCCGCGAAAACCCTCGACACCACCAGCCTGCAGGACCGCATCCGCGCCCGGCTCGAACAAGACATCCTGGGCGGCGTGCTGTCGCCCGGCATGCCCATCGACGAAAAGGCGCTGGCCCTGAGCTTCAACACCTCGCGCACGCCGGTGCGCGAGGCGCTGCTGCTGCTCAGTGCGCGCGGGCTGGTCGACATCGTTCCGCGCACCGGCATCTACGTGCGCCAGCTGCGGGCGAACGAACTGGTGGCGATGATGGAAGCGCTGGGCGAGCTCGAAGGCGTGCTGGCGCGGCTGGCCGCGCTGCGCATCGGGCCGGCGCTGCGCGACGAATTGCTGCGCGCCCTGGCCGGCACCGCCGCGCAGGCGCAGGCGGACGATGCTGAGGCCTACCAGCAGGCCAACGCCGCGCTGCACGACGTGATCTACCGCGCCAGCGGCAACCCCTTCATCGTGGAACAGGCGCAGACGGTGCGCCTGCGCATCGCGGCCTACCGCGGGCGGATGTTCGAGAAGCCTGGCCGGCTCGCCGCTTCACAGCGGGAGCACGAACGGGTGGTCGAGTGGATTCTCAAAGGCCACGCGGACAACGCCGCGGAGGCGATGCGCGACCACATCTCGGTGGGCGGCAAGGTGTTTGCCGACCTCGTGTTGAACAACAAGTTCGGCTAGTTCTTCTCGTCTTCTGAACTGATCAGCGCACGCGCATGCCCGGCGTCGCGCCCGCCCAGGGCTCGAGCACGTGGATGCCCGGGTGGGCCTTTTCGTCGCCATGGCTCGCGGCCAGCACCATGCCTTCGCTGATGCCGAACTTCATCTTGCGCGGCGCGAGGTTGGCGACCAGCACCGTGAGCTTGCCGACCAGTTGCTCCGGCTGGTAGGCCGAGGCGATGCCGCTGAACACGTTGCGCGTCTTGCCTTCGCCGGCGTCGAGCGTCAGGCGCAGCAGCTTGGTCGAGCCCTCGACCTTCTCGCAGGCCACGATCTTCGCGAGGCGCAGATCGATCTTCACGAAGTCGTCGATGGTGATGGTCGGCGCGATGGCTTCGCCGCCCGGCAGGTCTTGCGCTTCCACGGCGACGGGCGCGGCGGCTGCTGCTGCCGCTTCAGGCACGTCGAACAGCTTGTCGACCTGCTTGGGGTCGGCGCGCTGCATCAGGTGCTTGTAGTCGCCGATGGCGTGGCCGGCCGGCAGCGCTTGTGCGGCATCGGCCCAGGTCAGCGGCGCGATCTTCAGGAAGGCCTCGACGTTCACGGCCAGCGCCGGCAGCACCGGCTTCAGGTACAGCGTGAGCAGGCGGAAAGCTTCGATGCACACCGTGCACACGTCGTGCAGGCGCGCCTCGGCGCCTTCCTTCTTGGCCAGTTCCCAGGGCTTGTTCTGGTCGACGTACTCGTTCACCTTGTCGGCCAGCGCCATCACCTCGCGCAGCGCGCGGGCGTAGTCGCGGCTGTCGTACAGCGACTGCACCTGCGTGGCTGCAGCGCGCAGCGTCGACAGCAGCGTTTCGCCGTCGGCCGACACCGCGCCCAGCTGGCCGCCGAAGCGCTTGCCGATGAAGCCGGCCGCGCGGCTGGCGATGTTGATGTACTTGCCCACGAGGTCGCTGTTCACGCGCGCCACGAAGTCGTCGGGGTTGAAGTCGATGTCTTCGTTGCGGCCGTTGAGCTTGGCGGCGATGTAGTAGCGCAAGGGGTCGTCGACAGGGTCGATGAAGTCAGACGTAGATGGCGTTGGGCGCCTTGCGGCCGCTGAAATGCAGCATCGCGGGCCAGAACAGCGTGTGGAAGGTGATGATGTCCTTGCCGATGAAGTGCACCTGCTCCAGCTCGGGGTCGGCCATGTACTCGGTGTACGAGATGCCGTCGCCGCCCAGCTCGATGCAGCGCTTGTCCAGCAGGTTCTTGAGCGACGCCAAGTAGCCCACGGGCGCGTCCATCCACACGTAGAAGTACTTGCCCGGCGCATCGGGGATCTCGATGCCGAAGTAGGGCGCGTCGCGGCTGATGTCCCAGTCGCCCAGGCCGCCCTTGCCTTCGTCGTCCTTGTAGAGCCACTCGCGGATCTTGTTCTGCACTTCGGATTGAACGTGGCCGGGGGCGGCGGTCCATTCCTTCAGGTAGGCCTCGCAGCGCGGGTCCGACAGCTTGAAGAAGAAGTGCTCCGAGCTGCGCAGCTCGGGCTTGGCGCCCGACAGCGCCGAGTACGGGTTGATCAGCTCGGTGGGCGCGTACACGGCGCCGCACACCTCGCAGTTGTCGCCGTACTGGTCCTTCGAGTGGCAGTTGGGGCACTCGCCCTTGATGAAGCGGTCGGCCAGGAACATGCCCTTGGCCGGGTCGTAGAACTGCTCGACGCTCTTGGTCTCGATGAGGCCGTTGGCGCGCAGGTCGCGGTAGATGTCTTGTGCGAGCTGGTGGTTCTCGGGCGCGTCGGTCGAGTGCCAGTTGTCGAAGGCGATGTGATAGCCATCGAGGTAGGGCTTGCGGCCCGCGGCGATCTCGGCCACGAAGGCCTGCGGCGTCACGCCGGCTTTGTCGGCCGCGATGGTGATGGCCGCGCCGTGCGCGTCGTCGGCGCACACGAAGTTGACCTCGGCGCCATTCATTCGCTGGTTCCGCACCCAGATATCGGCCTGGATGTATTCCATCATGTGGCCGATGTGGAACTTGCCGTTGGCATACGGCAGGGCGGTGGTAACGAAGAGCTTGCGCGGGGCGGACATCGGGGAGGGCGCTTTCGGGAGTGGTACGGACGGAACCGGGCATTTTAGGTGGCGGCGTCCGCCCGTGCGTTCGGTGGCAGCATCGACCCCATGACGCATGCCATCGACCTGTCCGCCTACGTCGCGGGATTCGCCGCTTCTCCCCTGGCGCCCTGGGGCGCGCTCCTGCCCTGGGAACTGCCGCCGCGCGCGCCCGAGATCGTGCGCCGGCTGCTCGCGGCGCTGCCGGCACATGTGTATGCCATCGACGGCGAGGTGGCCGTTCACCGCGACGCCGTGGTCGAGCCCGGCGCGGTGCTCAAGGGGCCGTTGATCCTGAGCGCAGGCTGTTTCGTGGCCGCGGGCGCCTACCTGCGCGGCGGCAACTGGGTCGATGCGCGCTGCACGATCGGGCCGGGCACCGAGCTGAAATCGTCTTTCGTGTTCGCAGGCTCGGCGCTGGCGCATTTCAACTTCGTCGGCGATTCGATCGTCGGCGCGGGCGTGAACATGGAGGCGGGCAGCATCGTGTGCAATCACCGCAACGAGCGCGCCGACAAGCAGATCAGGGTGCGCAGCGGACCGGGCGGGGCGCTGCAGCCCGCCGGTTGCGACAAGTTCGGCGCGCTGATCGGCGATGGGGCGTGCATCGGCGCCAATGCCGTTGTTGCGCCCGGTGCGTTGCTGGCCCCGGGCCGTGTCGTGCGCCGCGCGTCGCTCGTCGACCAGGAGGTCGAGCCATGAGCCACACGCTCCTCGTGCTGGCCGAAAGCGAGCGCCTTCGAATGACCCTTTGAGGCCGCGCCTGAGGCCCGGCGGCCGCGAGGGGCCGGCGTTATTCTTCAGCCTTCGCGCCGAACCGGCCGCGATCCCCTTCACCTGACCTCACGAGGGCGCCTTTCCATGACCACCCCCATTCCCGCAACCCTGATCCCCGGCGACGGCATCGGCCCTGAAATCGTCGACGCCACCCTGGCCGCACTCGATGCGCTGAAGGCGCCTTTCGTGTGGGACACCCAGATCGCCGGCCTGGGCGGCGTCAAGGCCTCGGGCGACCCGCTGCCCAAGGCCACGCTGGACAGCATCCGCAGCACCCGGCTCGCCCTCAAGGGCCCGCTCGAAACCCCCTCGGGCGGCGGTTATCGCTCGTCGAACGTGCGGCTGCGCGAGGAGTTCCAGCTGTACGCCAACCTGCGCCCCGCGCGCACCATCATCCCGGGCGGTCGCTTCGACAAGATCGATTTGATGATCGTGCGCGAGAACCTCGAGGGCCTCTACATCGGCCACGAGCACTACGTGCGCATCGACGGCGACCCGCACGCCGTGGGCATGGCCACCGGCATCAACACGCGCCAGGGCTGCCGCCGGGTGCTCGAGTACGCGTTCGACACGGCGATCGCCACCGGCCGCAAGAAGGTCACGCTGGTGCACAAGGCCAACATCATGAAAGTGCTGACCGGCCTGTTCCTGGAAACCGGCGAGCAGCTCTACGCCGAAAAGTACAAGGGCAAGTTCGAACTCGATTCGATCATCGTGGACGCCTGCGCCATGAAGCTGGTGCTGAACCCCTGGCAGTTCGACATGCTGGTGACGACCAACCTGTTCGGCGACATCCTGTCGGACCTCGTGGCCGGCCTCGTCGGCGGCCTGGGCATGGCACCGGGCGCCAACATCGGCACCGACGCTGCGATCTTCGAGGCCGTGCACGGCTCGGCGCCCGACATCGCCGGCAAGGGCATCGCCAACCCGACCGCACTGCTGCTGGCCGCCGCGATGATGCTCGACCACACGAAGATGCCCGAGCTGGCCACGCGCCTGCGCACGGCCATCGACCAGACGCTGAACATCGACAACGTGCGCACCGGCGACCTGGGCGGCACGGCGAACACCGCCGCTTTCACCCAGGCGCTGGTCGCGCGCATCAACGGCGGCTGAGCAAGCAAGCAAAAGGCAGCGCAGGTCGTCGCATGAAGAAATTGCTGCTGCCTGCGCTGGTCTTGTTGCTCGCCGGCCTGGCGTGGTCTGCGGCCGGGGCCACGGATGCGCCGCGCTACACCGTCGTGAAGGTCGACCTTCGCACCGAACGGCTGGCGCTGTTCCTGAACGACGACACGGGCACCGCCTTCAAGCGTTTCGACCGGCTTGAGACCTGGCTGAAGGCGCGCCACAAGCAACTGCTGTTCGCGGTGAACGCCGGCATGTACCACGCCGACTTTGCACCGGTCGGCCTGCTGGTGCGCGAAGGCCGCGAAGAAGCGCCTTTGAATCTGGCCGACGGCGTCGGCAATTTCTTTCGCAAGCCCAACGGCGTGTTCCTGGTGACAGCCGAGGGGCCGCGCATCGTCGAGGCGTCGGAGTACCCGGCGGTGGCTGCGAAGGGCGGCGTGCAGCTGGCGACGCAATCGGGCCCGCTGCTGCTGCGCCACGGCGCGGTGCACCCGGCGCTCATTCCGAATTCGGATTCGCGCAAGACCCGCAACGGCGTGTGCGTGTCGGGCGCGACGGCGGTCTTCGTCTTTGCCGAAACGCCGGTGAATTTTTACGATTTCGCGCTCTACTTCCGCGATGTGCTGCATTGCCGCGACGCGCTGTACCTCGACGGCACCGTGTCGGCGATCTACTCGAAGACACTGCAGCGCAACGACTTCGTGCGCGACCTCGGGCCGATGCTGGCCGTGGTGGCGCCCTGAGGCCCTGCTGCCTTTTCACTTCTGCTTTTTATCCCTGCGCCATGTCCACACCGCTGCCCGTCCTGTCCCTCCTTGAAACCCGCGTGCTGGGGGTGCTGGCCGAAAAGCAGCGCACCGTGCCCGACAGCTACCCGCTCACGCTCAACTCGCTGGTGTCGGGCTGCAACCAGAAGACCAGCCGCAACCCGGTGCTCGAACTCAGCGAGTCGCAGGTGCAAGCCGCCATCGAGAGCCTGAGGGGCTACAGCCTCGTGGCCGAAACCAGCGGCGGGCGCGCCTTCCGCTACGAACACAACGCCGACCGCGTGCTGCGCATCCCGTCGCAGTCGGTCATCCTGCTCACCGTGCTGATGCTGCGCGGCCCGCAGACGGCCGGCGAGCTGCGCATCGCCTGCGACCGCATGCACAACTTTGCCGACATCTCGTCGGTCGAGGGCTTCCTCAACGAGCTGTCCGAGCGTCCGGCCGGTGCGCTGGTGGTGAAGCTGGCGCGCCTGCCGGGCGCACGCGAAAGCCGCTGGGCGCACCTGCTGAGCGGGCCGCCGGCGGAAGAGGTGGCGGGGCCGGGCGCATCGGGCGACGGCGCCTTTGCGACGCACGGCGATTCGCTCGGCGAAGTCGCGGCGCTCAAGGCCAACGTGGCGCGGCTCGAGACCGAGGTGGCGTCGCTGAAGGCGCTGCTGGGACGTGTGTGCTCGGAGCTGGGCATTTCCCCTGACGCGCCAGACACGCCAGAAGCACCCGAGGCCTGATCCCCCGCGTTCACACAGGCTTCATCCAGCCCGCACATTCGCCGCCTACCGTCGGACCCATTGCGAACCCAATGGAGCTCCGACCATGGACCACGGACAGACAGCCGCCTGGCGCGACCACACACCCTTCGACGACATCACCCGCCGCTTGCTGGGCGGGCTGGCGGCTCTCGCCGGCCTTGCCAGTCTCTACGCCTTCTTCTGGTGGGCCGCCTCGGCCACCGGCTTCCTGCTGTTCGACGGCTGGTGGCACACCTGGCGCGGCCTGGGCACGGCCCTCGCGTTCCGCGACGTGGATTCGGCGTTCTACCTGCTGAGCTGGACGCTGTCGGTTCTCGGCGGTGCGCTCGGCTGGATCGCGCTGGTCGCCCTCGCCGTGACCCATCGGCGCGGCTGGGCCGCGGTGCCGACGTGGATCAAGGCCGGCTGCTTCATCGGCGCTATCGCAGGGCTGGCCTTCGAACCCGGTCGGCTGCTGGCCATGGCCCCGATCGTCGGCGCGGTGCTGTTGATGCTGCGGTCGATGCTGCCGGTGCGCTGAGCCCGCGCCCTCAGCCCCCCACCGACACGGGCACATCCAGGCTCACCTTCACCGGGTCCATCGTCACCAGCGTGCGAAAGCGCTTGACGTTGTTGCTCTGGAAAAACAGCTGGCGGGTGAGCGCGGTGTACTGCGCCATGTCGCGCACCACGCACACGAGGATGAAGTCCCACTCGCCCGTCACGTAGTAGCACTGCTGCACCTGCGGGCAGTCGCGAAAGCTCTGCTTCATGGCGTCGAGCCGTTCGATCTGCTCGCTTTCGGCCTCGACCTCGACCACGATGGTGAGCGGGTGCCCGAGCGCGGCGGGCGACAGCACGGCGCCGTGGCGCTGGATCACGCCCTCGTCGCGCAGGCGCTTGAGCCGACGGTTCACCGCCGCCGTCGACAGGTGGATGCGCTCGCCGAGTTCGCCCTGCGAGAGGCGGCTGTCAGCCTGGATCAGTTCGAGCAGGTGCAGGTCGAGGGCGTCGAGGGGCGTCATGAAAAGGCGATGTCTCACGCAAAAACGTTGCGCGGCAGCAGCTCATTTTGCGCACCTGTCCCGCTGCGTTGTCAATAGCATCTCGCCATGAAGTTTCCAGACCACCCCTTGCGCGACCAGCTGGCCGGCTGGCGGCACCAGCTGCATGCGATGCCCGAGACCGGCTTCGAAGAGGCGAAGACCTCGGCCTTCATTGCCAACGCGCTGCGGGCGCTGGGCCTCGAGGTCCACACCGGCATCGGCGGTACCGGGCTGGTCGCCAGCCTCACGGTGGGCAGCGGGCCGGGCGTGATCGGCCTGCGCGCCGAGATGGACGCGCTGGCCATCACCGAGCTCGCGACCGAGCGGCCCTACGCCTCCGGCACGCCCGGGCGCATGCACGCCTGCGGCCACGACGGCCACATGGCGATGGTGCTCGGCGCCGCGCAGCTGCTGCGCGAGCGGCGCGATTTCGACGGCACCGTGCGCTTCATCTTCCAGCCTGCCGAAGAGCACGGCCGCGGCGCCCGGGCCATGATGGACGACGGCCTGTTCACTCGCTTCCCGGTCGACGAGATCTACGGCCTGCACAACATGCCCGGCCTGCCCGCCGGCACCTTCGCCACGCGCGCGGGCGGCCTGATGGCGAGCGAGGACAACTTCGTCATCCACATCCACGGCCGGGGCACGCACGCCGCGCGGCCGCACATGGGCATCGACCCCATCGTGATCGGCGCGCAGATCGTGCTGGCGCTGCAGACCATCGTGTCGCGCACGCTCGACCCGGGTGCGCAGGCCGTGGTGTCGTGCACCGAGTTCATCACCGACGGCATCCGCAACGCGATTCCGTCGAACGTGGTCATCAAGGGCGACACGCGCAGCTACGACCCCGCCGTGCAGCGCATGCTCGAGGCGCGCATGCGCGAGATCAGCGAAGGCATCTGCCGCATGCACGGCGCGGACTGCACCTTCAGCTACACGCACGAGTTCGCGCCCACCGTGAACCGGGCCGAGTGCGTGCCGACCGCGGTGGCCGCCGCCACGGCCGTGGTGGGCGCCGAGAAGGTCGATGCCAATGTCGCGCCGATGATGATCTCGGAAGACTTCGGCGCCTTCCTGCGCGCCGTGCCGGGCGCCTTCGTCTTCCTGGGCAACGGCGCCGAGGGCGAGCCCGGCGGCACGCCGCTGCACAACGGCCGCTACGACTTCAACGACGCCGTGCTGACCACGGGCGCGCGCTACTTCGCGGAGATCGTGCGATTGCGGCTTCCCGTGCGCACCGCGGCCTGATCAATTCTTCTTTTCCGGTTTTCTTCTCATGCTCTTCGCCAATCCTCACGCGCAACGGCGCGGCTACGACGCGGCCCTGCAGGCCGTCATGAACATCGCACGCGGCCGCGAGAGCCGCCAGTGGCTGTCCACCTGGGACCGGCTCTCACCGCAGCCGACACCCGCGTGGCCCTTGCCCCGGCTCGCGGCGCAACTGGGCATCGCGCAGGTCATCGTGAAAGACGAATCGCGCCGCTCCGCGCTCGGTAGCTTCAAGGTGCTCGGCGCGCCCGTGGCCTTGCTGCGATTGGTGCTGCGCCGCTGGCCCGACCGGGGCTGGACGCCGGCCAACCTGTTCGCGGGCCGGCACGCCGCAGCGCTGCGCGACTTCGTCGTCATCAGCGCGACCGACGGCAACCATGGCCGCGCACTGGCCGCGGCCGCGCAGAGCATGGGCTGCCGCTGCGTGATCGTGCTGCACGCGCAGGTCAGCGAGGAGCGCGAGGCGCCCATCGCCGCGCTCGGCGCCGAGATCGTGCGCATCGCCGGCAACTACGACGCCTCGGTGGAGGAGGCCGCGCGCCTGGCTCAGGCCAATGGCTGGGAGGTGGTCTCCGACACATCCTACGAAGGCTACGAAGAGATTCCGCGCGACGTGATGCAGGGCTACGGCATCCTCGTCGACGAGCTGCTCGAGACCACCGCGCCCGGCGCGCCGTGCCCCTTCACCCACGTCATCGTGCAAGGCGGCGTTGGCGGGCTCGCGGCCGGCGTGGCCAGCCATGTCTGGGAGCGCTACGGCGCCGCGCGCCCGACGCTGATCGTGGTCGAACCCGAACAGGCCGACTGCCTGCTGCAAAGCGCGCGCAGCGGCCGCCCCGACCGCGCCACCGGCAGCGTCGATTCCGTGATGGCCGGGCTGGCCTGCGGCGAGACCTCGCCGCTCGCTTGGCGCTTTCTGCAGCCCTCGGTCGATCTCTTCATGACCGTGACCGATGCCGACGCCGAACACGCCATGCGCACCTTCGCCACCGGTGAGGCGGGCGACGTGCCCGTGCTGGTCGGCGAGTCCGGCGCGGCCGGCCTGGCGGCGCTGCAGGTGCTTGCGGCGGACCCTGAACTGGCGCGCGCCGCAGGCCTCGACGCCAGCTCGCGCGTGCTGCTGTTCAGTACCGAAGGCGCAACCGCACCCGGCGTGTACCGCGCGCTGACCGGCCGCTCGGGCGAAGAAGTCGTGACGGCGCAGGCGCAATGGCTGCAACGCGAAGGCATCGCCGAAGCGGCGCTGATGGCGCGCATCGACGCGCACGCCGCCATCGGCGCGACCGCACAAGGCGGCGTCTGCCGCATCGCGCTCACCGACGCCGACCGGGCGGGCCGCGACCGGCTCGTGCAGTGGATGCAGGACCTGGGCCTCACCGTGCGCATCGACCGCATCGGCAACATCTTCGGTATCCGCCCCGGCCAACGGCCCGACGCCAAACCCGTAATGACCGGCTCGCACATCGACACCGTCGCCACGGGCGGGCGCTACGACGGCAACTACGGCGTGATGGCCGGCCTCGAGGTGGTGCGCTGGCTCAACGAACGCCAGCGCCAGACGTTGCGCCCCTTCGTGGTCGCCGCCTTCACCAACGAAGAGGGCGTGCGCTTCATGCCTGACATGCTGGGCTCGCTGGTGCATGCGGGCGGCCTGGCGCTGGATGCGGCGCTCGACATCACTGCCACCGACGGCGCGCGGCTGGGCGACGAACTCGCGCGCATCGGCTACGCGGGCGACATGCCTTGCGGCACGCTGGTGCCGCATGCGTTTGTCGAGCTGCACATCGAGCAGGGTCCGGTGCTGGAGGCCGAAGGCGTCACCATCGGCGCGGTGGCCGACCTGCAGGGCATCTCATGGCAGGAGATCGTCGTCACCGGCCAGTCGAACCATGCGGGCACCACGCCGATGCGCCTGCGCCACGACGCGGGCTACTGCGCCGCCGCCATCGCGGTGTTCGTGCGCGAGCTGGCGCGACGCTACGGCGGCAGCCAGGTCGCGACCGTCGGTGCGATCGACCTGCATCCCAACCTCATCAACGTGATCGCAGCGCGCGCCACGCTCACGGTTGATCTGCGCAACACCGATGAGGCGACGCTGCAGGACGCCGAGTGCGAGTTGGCGGACTACCTGCGGCAGCTCGAAACAACCGAAGGCGTGACCATCGAAGCCCGCACGCTCGCGCGTTTCGAGCCGGTGCAATTCGACGAGCGATTGGTGCGCGTCATCGAAGCCAGCGCGCACGCACGCGGGCTGAGCCACCGCCGCATGACCTCGGGCGCGGGCCACGACGCGCAGATGATGGCTCGCATCGCGCCCGCCGCCATGATCTTCGTGCCGAGCGTGCGCGGCATCAGCCACAACCCGAAGGAGCACACGGCGAGCGCCGACCTGGTGCAGGGCGCGAATGTGCTGCTGGATGTGGTGCTGGGGCTGGTGGACGAGGCGGGGTGAGCGGCGGGCTTTCAGTCGACCGCTGGCGCCATCACTTTGGCACCCACCCAAAGAACCGCACCACCTCGTCCCGCTGCCGCACCGCATCCGCGCGCCCGAGCGCCATCAGCTCGCGCGTGTAGCCCGACTCGAACAGCAGATAGCTCGCCAGCGCGCCGCCCTTCACATCGGCCGCGACCTTCGAGCCGCCCAGCAGGTGCCGCACCGCGCCCGGCAGGGCATCGACGTGGCGCGCCGCGATCATGTCGATGCGCTCCGAGGGCGAGATCACCAGCAGGTCGAGCGGGCGCAGCGTGCTCGCGGCGCGCGCCTCTTCGGGGATCAGGCCCAGCGTGTGATTGATGCGGCGCAGCCGTTCGATGTCGACCGCGAGCGCATCGAGAAAGATGCTCGACAGCGCATGGCCCGCGATCTGCGCCATGGTCGGGTAGCCGCTGTGCGTGTTGGGCGCAGCCTCGTCGCGCGGCTCGTGCATGCGGCCCGCGCCGATCACCACGATGCGCTGCGCGCCCAGATGAATCGCCGCCGCGATGGGCGCGGATTGGCGCATCGAGCCGTCGCCGAAGTACTCGGTGTGGCCCGGCGGCATCGGCAACGCCGTGGCCGGGAACACGAACGGAATGGCCGACGAGGCCATCAGGTGCGCGTGCGTGATGCGGTCGCGCACCGACAGGCGCTGCGAGCGCACCCAGGGCTCCATCGGCACGGCCGCTTCAAAGAAGGTGACGTGTTCGCCCGAGCTGTAGCTCGACGCCGTGACGGCCAGCGCCTGCACGTGGCCCTGCTGCATGAGCTGCGGCAGCCGGTCCAGCGGCACCAGGCGCGCGAGCAGGTCGGCCAGCGGCGCGTTGTCGAGCAGCGACTTCGGCTTGATGCGCATCCAGTTGGCCGCGAAACGCCCCAGCCCAAGCAGCATGCGCCAGCGCGCGCCGCTGCCGAGCACCGAGAGCGAGTCGGCGCGGTAGACCTGCTCGGCGCGAAAGTTGCCCCACACCTGCGCAATGTGCGCGACCACGCGGTCGAAGTCGTCGGAGCCGCAGGCCAGCGCGGCGGCGTTGATGGCGCCGGCCGAGGTGCCGGTGATGACCTGGAACGGGTTGCCGCTGCCGATGGCCGCGCCGGCGGCCAGGGCGTCGCGCCGGATCTCGGCGATGGCTTCGAGCACGCCGACCTGGTAGGCGGCGCGGGCGCCGCCGCCTGTCAGCAGCAGGCCGGAGGCGGGGCGTGTCTCGGGCATTCTTTTTTGGTGTCTGGGTTTTCGGGTATTGAACGCTGTCCGGTGCGGGCTTGGCAGGCCGAATAGACTACCCGCCATTCAGGAGTTTGATCAATGGCACTCACCCCCGACGGGCTCATGGACGCGCTCAAGAGCGTCACGGACCCTAACACCGGCAAAGAATTCGCAGCGACGCGCTCGCTCAAAAACCTCCAGATCGCCGAGGGCGACGTCTCGTTCGAGCTCGAACTGGGCTATCCGGCCAAGAGCCAGCACGCGGCCATCCGCAAGTCGCTCGTGGCCGCGGCCAAGACCGTGCCGGGCGTGGAGAACGTGTCGGTCAACATCGTCACCAAGGTCATCAGCCATGCGGTGCAGCGCGGCGTGCAGCTGATGCCCAACGTGCGCAACATCGTGGCCGTGGCCTCGGGCAAGGGCGGCGTGGGCAAGAGCACCACGGCCGCCAACCTGGCGTTGGCGCTGGCCGCCGAGGGCGCCACCGTGGGCCTGCTCGACGCCGACATCTACGGCCCGAGCCAGCCCATGATGATGGGCTTGGACGGCCGCCCAGAGAGCATCGACGGCAAGAACATGGAGCCCAAGGAGCGCCATGGCGTGCAGGTGATGTCGATCGGCTTCCTGGTCGACACCGACCAGGCCATGATCTGGCGCGGCCCCATGGCCACGCAGGCGCTCGAGCAGCTGCTGCGCCAGACCAACTGGAAAGACCTCGACTACCTGATCGTCGACATGCCGCCGGGCACCGGCGACATCCAGCTCACGCTGAGCCAGCGCGTGCCGATGACCGGCGCGGTGATCGTCACCACGCCGCAGGACATCGCGCTGCTCGACGCACGCAAGGGCATCAAGATGTTTGAGAAGGTCGGCGTGCCGATCCTGGGCATCGTGGAAAACATGGCGGTGCACATCTGCTCGAACTGCGGCCACACGGAGCACATCTTCGGTGCGGACGGCGGCAAGAAGATGGCGGCCGAGTACCAGATGGAATACCTGGGCGCGCTGCCGCTGGACATCAACATCCGGCTGCAGGCGGACAGCGGGGCGCCGACGGTGGTGTCCGATCCGGACGGTGAAGTCGCTGCGCTCTACAAGGCCGTGGCGCGCCGCGTGGCGGTGGGGATTGCGGAGAAGGCGAAGGACTTCTCGGCGAAGTTCCCGACGATTTCGATCAGCAAGAACACGTGAAATAGGGGCGCGTTCCAGGGCGACGCTCCCGCCGACGGGGCGCCTTGCTCCGCGAATGTCCCCCGGCCTGCGGCCTCCTCCTTGATTTCGCTGCGCAAGGCACCCCATCGACGTGAGCGTCATACGCAGCGGTCGTTGATCGGTGAGCACCCACAGCGCGTCCTGTGCGCAGGACATTGGGTGCTTCCCGCAGCGAAATCAAGGAGGAGGGCGAAGCCCGGGGGACATTCGCGGAGGGAAGTACCCGGTGGCCTGTGCACGCGCCCCGAACGAGCGCACACAAAGGACAAGAAGAAATGAACCTGCTCGCCTCCATGCGCTACCTCGTCGCACTCAGCGAGCACAAGCATTTCGGCCGCGCCGCCCAGGCCTGCCACATCACGCAGCCGGCCCTTTCGAACGCGCTGCGCGCGCTGGAAGGCGAGTTCGGCGTCGTCATCGTCAAGCGCTCCCGCGTGTACGTGGGCCTCACGCACGAAGGCGAGCGCGTGCTGGCCACGGCGCAGCGCATGCTGCGCGACAACGAGGTGCTGCTGCAGGAGCTGCGCAGCGAGGCCGATGACCCGCGCGGGCGCCTGCGCATGGCCGCCGTGCCGACCGCGATCCCGATGCTGTCGCGATTTGCCGCGATGCTGCAGCAGCGCCATCCGGGCATCGTGCCGGCCGTGCTCTCGATGAGCTCGCAGGAGCTGGAGACGGGCTTGGAGAACCTCTCGGTCGACCTCGCGTTGGGCTACACCGAGCGCATGCATCTGCCGGGCGTCAAGCTCAAGGCCTGGCCGCAGAGCATCGAACATTACTTCCTGCTGCGGCGCGCCAAGAAGCCCTCGGCGGACCGGCTGCGCATCGGCCGCCCTATCACCTGGGCCGAAGCCGGCAAGCTGCCGCTGTGCCTGCTCACGCCCGACATGCACAACCGCGCCATCATCGACCAGGCCCTGCGCGACGCCGGCGTGGCCGCGGTGGCGCCGGCCATCGAAACGAATTCCGTGCTCACGCTCGCGCTGGCCGTGAGCGTGGGCACCGTCAGCAGCGTGCTGCCCGGCGCCATGGTGGCGGCCGTGCGCAGCCACCGCGAACTGGAGGCGCTGCCGCTGGTGTCGCCCGAGGTGCGCACGCCCATCGGCTTCATGACGCAGGAGAGCGTGCGGCCCGCGCGTGCGCTCGATGCGGCGCTGGCCTTTCTGCAGACGCCCGAATGGCAGGCGCAGGCGCGCGAGCACAGCGGCGCACTCGACGCCGCGTAGACCGGCGCGCGGGTGCCGATGGCACCGCGGATGGTTTACCCTTTGCGCCACCATGAAATCCAAAGCCCAGTTCCGCCTGCGCATCTACCGGGACGACACCATCGCCATCGGCCCCGGCAAGATCGCCGTGCTCGAAGCCGTGGCCGAGACCGGCTCGATCTCGGCGGCGGCCCGCCTGCTCGGCATGTCGTACCGACGTGCGTGGATGCTGATCGACGAGATGAACCAGACGCTGGCTTCGCCCGCTGTGAACACGGCAGCCGGCGGCTCGCGCGGCGGCGGCACGGCGCTCACGCCGGTGGGCGAGGACATCGTGAAGCGCTACCGCGCCATCGAGAACGCCGCGCGCCTGGCGACCGCGGCCGATGTTCGCGCGCTCACGCGCCTGCTCGCGCCATGAACGCCGCCGACATCGATCCCGTCGTCAGCCGCCCGGTCGGCATCGTGCGCAGCCGCTTCACGGAGACCTCGGGCATGCCCATCCAGACGGCCGGCGCGCCCGACGAAGTGGGGCGCCTCGAGGTGTTCGCCGAGTTCGCGCCGGGGCTGCGCGACATCGAAGGTTTTGATTACCTGATCCTCGTGACGCACCTGCACCGCTGCGCGCACGAACGGCTCGAGGTGGTGCCTTTTCTCGACGACGCCACGCACGGCGTGTTCGCCACGCGTTCGCCCGCGCGGCCCAACCGGCTGGGCCTGTCGATCGTGCGGCTCACGGCGGTGGACGGCACGACGCTGCACTTCAGCGGCAACGACATGGTCGACGGCACGCCCGTGCTCGACATCAAGCCCTACGTGCCGCGCTTCGACGTGCGCGAGACCGAGCGCGTGGGCTGGTTCGGCGCACGGCTCGATCAGCTGCCGCGCACGCGCTCCGACGGCCGGATGGATTGATCGCTGTCGGCTGAGCCGTCACCGGCCACGCCCGGCAGCAGGTCGCCCTGCCAGCACGACCACACGTCCTGCGACAGCGTCTCGCGCGCCTGCGGCGGCGCCTCGCGAATCGTGCCCATGCTGATGAAGCCCGCCAGGTACTCGCCCGGCTGCACGCCGACCTGGCGCACCAGCGTCTCGTCGAAGCAGCGCTCGCCGCTGAGCACGATGGCGCCGTAGCCCAGCTGGTGCGCAGCGGCCAGCAGGTTGCCCAGCGCCGCGCCGGCGCCCAGCCACTGTTCGCGCGCCGGGATCTTGCTGCGCTCGCGCGGCGACACCACGAAGCCCAGCAGCAGCGGCGGGCGCGTGGCGTGCTCGCGGGCGCGCCGCAGGTCGGTCGGGCTGGCGAGTGGGTCGCGGCGCAGCTTTTCCTGTTCGAAGCACCAGGCCAGCGCCTCGCGGTTCTGCGGGCGGAACTCGATCACGCGCCACGGATGCAGCCCGCCGTGGTCGGGCGCGCGCAGGCCGGCCTGCAGGATGGCGTCGAGTTCGTCGGGGTTCGGGCCGGGCGATTGCAGCCGCCGCGGCGACACGGAGCGCCGCGTCAGCAGCACTTCGAGGATGCGTTCCGCACCCGTCATGTGGTGCCACTGGGTCGTCATGGGAGAGTCATTGCTCGCGCCGGTCGGTCCACGCCGCGCTGCGGCGCAGCACCTCGCCGATGTCCTGCGCGTCGCCCGGCGCGACCAGGAACGACTGGCTCTCGCCGCCTGGCGCGATGATCGACAGCACCAAGCCGCCGGCGTCCAGCGTGCGTTCGATGCGCCATTCGTGCACCTGCGTCACATGGCGAAGCTCGGGCCTGCCGGAGGTCGAGCGGACAACGGTGTCGTGGATGGAAGGGCGCATGGGCGGATGGGAAAAGTCTCCAACGCTGTATTCGCCAGTATATGAAGACAGGCGCATTCGCGCATCCCCGTATGAATGAAAAGGACGGCGCGTGTAACAATCTCGCCGTATTCAAATGAACACGACGACCGCTTCTCTCATCGCCACCACCGACTGGTCTCCGCTGGTCCTGTCGCTGCAGGTCGCGGCGGTTGCGACCTTTTTGGCGCTGGTCGTGGGTGTGGCGCTGGGCTGGGTGTTCGCGCGCAAGCAGTTCGTCGGCTCGGGCGTGCTCGAGGCCGTGTTCATGCTGCCGCTGGTGCTGCCGCCCACGGTGATCGGCTACGCCATCCTGGTGGCGGCGGGGCGCCGCAGCCCGCTCGGTGCGTGGCTGCGCGAGCACTTCGACTACACCATCATCTTCAGCTGGCACGGCGCCGTGGTGGCCTCGGCCGTGGTCGCGCTGCCGCTGGTGCTCAAGTCGGCCAGCGCGGCGTTCTCGAACGTCGACCGCTCGCTCGAAGCCGCCGCCAGCACCCTGCGCCAGTCGCCGTTCTCGGTGTTCTTGCGCGTCACGCTGCCGCTGGCCTGGCCCGGCATCCTGGCCGGCACGCTGCTCGCGTTCGCGCGCGCCATGGGCGAGTTCGGCGCCTCGCTGATGGTGGCCGGCTCCATTCCCAAACAGACCCAGACCCTGTCGATGGCCATCTACGACGCCGTGCAGGCCGGCCACGACGACCTGGCACTGCTGCTGGTCGTCGTCACGTCGGTGCTGTCGATCGCGGTGCTGGTTGTGTCGAACCGCTTCTTTTCGCTTCGTTGATTTCCACTTTTTCCTGGAGACTGTGCCCATGCGTTCGTTGCGCCTCTTGTCTGTTGCCCTCGCCCTTGCTCTGCCGCTCGCAGCCGCCGCGCAGCAGATCACCGTGTCCGCCGCCGCGAGCCTGACCGACGCGTTCAAGGAAATCGGTCCCAAGTTCGAAGCCGCCAAGGCGGGCAGCACCGTGCGCTTCAACTTCGCCGCCTCGGGTGTGCTGCTGCAGCAGATCGCGCAGGGCGCGCCGGTCGACGTGTTCGCCAGCGCCGACCAGGACACCATGAACCGCGGCGCCGACCAGAAGCTCGTCGACACCGCCACCCGCAAGGACTTCGTCACCAACAGCCTGGTGCTGGTCGAACCCGCGCAGGGCGCCGTCGGCCTGAAGTCGCTGCAAGACCTGAGCGGCGCCAGTGTGAAGCGGATCGCCGTCGGCAAGACCGCCACCGTGCCGGTCGGACGCTATACCAAGCAAGTGCTCGACAACGCCAAGCTCTGGACCACGCTCGAACCCAAGTTCGTGCAGGCCGACAGCGTGCGCCAGGTGCTCGACTACGTGAGCCGTGGCGAGGTCGAGGCCGGCTTTGTCTACCGCACCGACGCGGCCGTGGCCGGCGACAAGGTCAAGGTCGCCTTCACGCCCACCGGCCACACGCCCGTGACCTACCCGATCGCCGTGGTGGCCGAGAGCCGGCAGAAGGCGCTGGCCGGCGACTTCATCGCGTTCCTGTCGACGCCCGCGGCCCAGGAAGTGCTCACGCGCTACGGATTCGGCAAGCCATGATCGATGTCGATCTGCAGCTCACGGTGAAGGACGGGGCCCGGCGCTTCGACCTCGCCGTGCGCTTCCAGACCGACGTTCCCTTTGCCGCGCTCTACGGCCCCTCGGGGGCCGGCAAGTCGCTGACCCTGCAGGCCATCGCCGGCCTGCTGCATCCGTCGGCGGGCCATGTGCGGCTCGACGGCCGCACGCTGTACGACGCGGCGCAGCGCATCGATGTGCCCGCGCCGGCGCGCCGCATCGGCTACCTGTTCCAGAATTACGCGCTGTTTCCGCACCTCACGGTGCGCGAGAACGTGGCTTTCGGGCTCACGGCGTGGCACCGCCGCACGCTGCACGCGCGTGACGCCGAGCGCGTGCAGGCGCTGCTCGACAGCTTCGGCCTCGCCGCGCTGGCCGACAGCCGGCCGCAAAAGCTCTCGGGTGGCCAGCAGCAGCGTGTGGCCCTGGCGCGCGCACTGGCCTGCGAACCGCAGGTGCTGCTGCTAGACGAACCTTTTGCCGCTCTCAACCCCATGCTGCGCGCCGAACTGCGCAACGAGCTGGCGCAGGTGCGCAAGCAATGGGGCATCCCGGTCCTGATGATCACGCACGACATCGAGGACGTGCTGGCCCTGGCCGATGTGGCTTTCGTCTACAAGGACGGGCAGGTGGTGCGGGAGATCGACCTGCACAACGCCGACAGCCGCGACTTCGCGCTGCGCGAGATTGCGGGTGTGCAGGAGGTCGAGGAGACGCCGCTGCGCAGCAAGCTGCGGGGGTTGCTGATGGGGGGCGCGCGCAGCTGACGCGTTTGCATCGCATCAGCGATACAATTTGGCGATGAAAACCGCCACCATTCCTTCCGTGCGTGTGGAGCCCGAATTCCGGGACGAGGTTGAGCAGGTGCTCGGCGAGGGCGAGTCGCTTTCGCAGTTCGTCGAGGCGGCAGTGCGTGCCAGTGTCTTGCAGCGCAAGAACCAGTCCGAGTTCGTGGCGCGCGGCATGAAGTCACTGGCCAGTGCGCGCCGCACGGGCGCGTATGTCGATGCCGATGAAGTGCTCCATCGGCTTCGCACGAAGCTCGAAGGGGCGAAGAAGCAGCTCGGCGCCGCGCGCCGGTGAGCTACACCGTCCGGTTCACGCGCCAGGCGGCGGAAGACCTGGAGCGGTTGTACGACTTCGTGCTCGAGCGCGAACTCGCGAGGGAGGGTGACCTGGCGCTGGCCACGCGCGCCCTCGAAGCGATCGAACGTGGGCTTGCTGCACTGGCCTTCTCGCCGTTCACTTGCCGCAAGGCGGGCGACAGCCCTTTCATCCGCGAACTCGTGATCCCCTTTGGCGGCACCGGCTACGTCGCGCTGTTCGAGATCGAAGGAGACGATTCGGTCGTCGTCGCCGCGGTCCGGCATCAGCGGGAAGACGACTACCACTGAGCCCTTCATTTCCATTTTGAATCGCCGCATGTCCCGATTCAATTTGACGCCACGCCCCCACAGGCCAACACTGCCGCCATGAGCGAGCAGAAGATCGAGTTTTACAAGGGTCCGGCCGGTGGCTGGGGCGCGTTGCGCAGCGTGACGAATGTGCTGCTGCGGCAGGACATTCCGGTCAAGGGCGCCAAGACGCTGCTCTCGGCCAACCAGCCCGACGGCTTCGACTGCCCGGGCTGTGCCTGGCCGGACCGCAACCATGCCTCGACCTTCGAGTTCTGCGAGAACGGCGTGAAGGCCGTGGCCGCCGAGGCCACCGCGCGCCGCGCGGGCCCGGCGCTGTTTGCGAAGCACACCGTGGCCGAGCTGGCGCAGCAGAGCGATTTCTGGCTCGAAGACCAGGGCCGGCTCACGCATCCGATGGCCTATGACGCGGCCAGCGACAAATACGTGCCCATCGATTGGGACGACGCTTTCGCATTGATCGCACGCCACCTGAACGCGTTGCCCGACCCGAACCAGGCGATCTTCTATACCTCGGGCCGCGCGAGCAACGAGGCGGCCTTTCTGTACCAGCTGTTCGTTCGCGAGTACGGCACCAACAACTTTCCCGACTGCTCGAACATGTGCCACGAGCCCAGCGGCAGCGGCATGCGTCCGCAGATCGGCGTGGGCAAGGGCACGGTCACGCTCGAGGACTTCGAGAAGGCCGACGCGATCTTCATCTTCGGCCAGAACCCGGGCACGAACCATCCGCGCATGCTCGGCGAACTGCGCGCGGCCTCGAAGCGCGGCGCGCGCATCGTGAGCTTCAACCCGCTGCGCGAGCGCGGTCTGGAGCGTTTTGCCGACCCGCAGGACAAGCTCGAGATGGCCACGCTGGGCTCCACGCCGATCAGCACGCACTACTTCCAGCTGCGCGTGGGCGGTGACTTCGCGGCCGTGAAGGGAATGATGAAGCACGTCATCGAGCGCGAAGACGCGGCGGTGGCGCGCGGCGAGCCCTCGGTGCTCGACCACGACTTCATCGCCACCCACACGCTCGGCTTCGAGGCGCTGGCCGACGACCTGCGCGCCGAATCATGGCCGCTGCTGGTGCAGGAGTCGGGCCTGAGCGAGGCGCAGATCCGCGCGGCGGCCGACGTGTACCTGGGCGCCAAGCGCGTCATCGCCTGCTGGGGCATGGGCATCACGCAGCACCAGCATTCGGTGGCCACGATCCAGATGATCGGCAACTGGCTCATGCTGTGCGGCCACATGGGGCGCGAAGGCGCGGGCGCCTGCCCCGTGCGCGGCCACAGCAACGTGCAGGGCGACCGCACCATGGGCATCTGGGAAAAGCCGCCGGCCGCGCTGCTCGACCGGCTGCAGCAGGTGTTCGGTTTCGAGCCGCCGCGCAAGAACGGCGTGGACACGGTCGAGGCGATCCAGCTGATGCTCGACGGCAAGGGCAAGGTGTTCTTCGCGCTCGGCGGCAACTTCGCGGCGGCCACGCCTGACACCTACCAGACGTGGAAGGGGCTGCAGCAGTGCGACCTCACGGTGCACGTGACCACCAAGCTCAACCGCAGCCACATCGTGCACGGGCGCGAGGCGCTCATCCTGCCGTGCCTGGGCCGCACTGAGATCGACATGCAGGCCAACGGCCCGCAGGGCGTGACGGTCGAAGATTCGATGAGCATGGTCCACATCTCGATGGGCATTAACCCGCCCGCGTCGGAGCACCTGCTGTCCGAACCGGCCATCGTGGCGCGACTCGCGGCGGCCACCATCGGCGCGCGCAGCAAGACGCCGTGGCTCTGGCTGGTGGAAGACTACGCCCGCATCCGCGACAAGATCGAAGCCGTGTTCGACGACTTCAAGGACTTCAACGCGCGCGTGGCGCACCCCGGCGGCTTTCGCCTGCGCAACACGGCGAGCGAGCGCGTGTGGGCCACGGCGTCGCAAAAGGCCGTGTTCTTCACGCACGCCGTGCCGATGGACACACACGCGCACCGGGCCCGCGCGCGCTTTGCGTCGCAGCGCGACACGCTGGTGTTCACGCTGCTCACCACGCGCTCGCACGACCAGTACAACACCACCATCTACGGCATGGACGACCGCTACCGCGGCGTGTTCGGCCAGCGCCGCGTGGTGTTCATCCACGCCGACGACATCCGCCAGCTCGGCATGAAGGACGGCGACTGGGTCGACATCCAGACCGTGTGGAGCGACGGGCAAGAGCGCCGTGTCGACCGCTTCAAGCTGGTGGCCTACGACATTCCGCGCGGCAACCTCGCGGCCTATTACCCCGAGACGAACCCGCTGGTGCCGCTGTCGTCGGTGGCCGAGAACGCGGGCACGCCGACGTCCAAGTCGATTCCCGTGGTGCTGTCGCTGCATGTGGCACCGGTCGCGATGGAAGTTGACGCCGTGGCGGCATGAGCGCCGGGTTCGACGCCGACGCCTTTTCCATCGCGATCCTGCGCGCGCTCGCAGAAGCACCGGGCGAGGGCGGCATGTCGCTGCCGCGCCTGGGCAAGCGGCTGGGGCAGGGCGCGAGCGTGGTCATGCGCCAGCTCACGCTGATGGGCGATGCAACCCTCGGCGGTGTGCGCGGGCCCGGCTGGGTGCGCGTGGTGCAGTTGGACGACCGCTGGGTCGCGCACCTCACCGACGCCGGTCGCGCAGTGGCCGAGAGCCTGCCCGCTGACGACAACGCCGGCTGAGCGGACAATGGCCGCGGCCATGACAAACACCCCCGAATCCGACTCCCTGCCGCCGCTCGCGCGGCATGCCGTGCATGTCTTCGGCGAGCGCGGCCTCGCGCCCGAGGGCGTGGTGCGCGACGACACGCTGGCCGCTGAAGTGCCGGTGGCGCTGGTGTTCAACGGCGTCTCGCACGCCGTGATGATGGCCACGCCGCAAGACCTGGAAGCCTTCGCGCTGGGCTTTGCGCTCAGCGAAGGCATCCTCGACAGCGCCGCCGATTGCCGCGGCATTGACGTGCAGGTGGTCGATGCCTCCGACGCCGGCCTGCCCGAGGGCATGCCGGGCATCGAGGTGCAGATCGACATTGCCACGCGCAGCTTCGAACGCCTGAAGGACCGGCGCCGCAGCCTCGCGGGCCGCACGGGCTGCGGCGTGTGCGGCGTCGAAAGTTTCGCGGGGCTCGACCTGTCGCCGCAGCGCGTGCCGCCGCGCGACTGGATCGAACGCATCGACCTGGCCACCGTGCTGCGCGCGTTCGCGGCCATGTCGCCGCGCCAGGTGCTCAATGCCGAAGCCGGCGCGATCCATGCGGCCGCCTGGGCCACGGTCGACGGCGAACTCACTGATCTGATGGAAGACGTCGGCCGCCACAACGCGCTCGACAAGCTGCTTGGCAAGCTCGCGCGTGCAGATCGGCTGCAGGAGCCGGGCTTCGTGCTGATGTCCAGCCGCGGCAGCCACGAGCTGGTGCGCAAGTGCGCGCGCCTGGGCATCGCGGCGATGGCGACCATCTCGGCGCCGACCGCGATGGGCGTGCGCATGGCCGAGCTCAGCGGCCTGCGTTTCTGGGGGCTGTGCCGCGCGCCGCGCGGCGTGCTTTACGCCGACGGGCTCGGTGCGGCGGGTGGATTGGCGAGCGCCAGCACCGCGTCGGCGACGGCCTCGATGCCCTGATCCGACAGGTCGGACGCCGCCACGCGCTGGCGCTTCGCCCACGCGCGAAAGTGCGTTTCCTGCGACTTCTCGTAGTGCGGGTCGTAGTGCAGCGACATGAGTTCGGCGAACAGGTGCGGCAGGTCGGCGTCGTGCGCCCATTGCTGCCAGCGTGTCACCGTTTCCTTGCCCTGCATTTCCTTCAGCACGCCCATCTTCTCGGCGAGCGCCGCGCGGTCGTCGCCCAGGTAGGCGTAGTCGCGCAGCAGGTAGGCCAGCCGGGCCTCGGGCGTGGCGGCCACCTCAATGCACGGCGCCGCGCGCATCTGCGCCACCAGCGCCAGCGGCAGCGACAGCCGCCCGATGCGCACGCTCTCGCCCTCGACATACAGCGGGCGCGAGAGGTCGATGGCGTCGAGCACGGTTGCGATGCGCGTCTCGAAGTGCTTTTGCGAAGGCTGCGCCACGCCTGGCAGCGCGCCGAGCAGCGAGCCCTTGTGGTTGGCGAAGTCTTCCAGGTCGAGCACCTGCGCGCCGCGTTCGGCCAGCGCATGCAGCACGCGCGTCTTGGCGCTACCGGTGGCGCCGCACACCACGCGCAGGTCGAGCTGCGGCGTCAGCGCATCGATCTGCGAGATCACGTGCCGGCGAAAGCTCTTGTAGCCGCCCGCGAGCTGTTGCGCGTCCCAGCCCACGAGCCGCAGCCACGTGACCATCGAGCCGCTGCGCATGCCGCCGCGCCAGCAGTAGACCAGCGGCTTCCACTTCTCGGGCCGGTCGGCCAGCGTGTCGCGCAGATGCGTCGCGATGTTGGCCGCGACCATCGCGCCACCGATGCGGCGCGCCTCGAAGGCGCCGGTCTGCACGTAGACCGTGCCGACGATGTGGCGCTCCTCGTCGTTGAGCACCGGGCAGTTGATGGCGCCGGGGATGTGGTCGAGCGCGAACTCGGCCGGCGAGCGGGCGTCGATGATGGAATCGAAGGCGTGGCGGTCGCCGACCCGCACGGGCTGGCGATGACTCATGGCAGTAGGGACCTCATGCCCCGATTGTCGGCCACTCAGGCGTAGGCGGGACCTAAGCCTTTTCGCAAGCGAGCGCTCGCCAAGTCGACAAAGGTGACCAGAACGAACATCGCGATCAGCACCGTCATCGCCTGCTGCTGCTGGAAGATCGACAGGTGGAAGTACAGCAGCTGCCCCAGCCCGCCGCCGCCGACAAAGCCCAGCACGGCCGCCATGCGGATGTTCATTTCCCAGCGGTAGAGCGTGTAGGCCACCCACTGCGGCAGGACGATCGGCAGGCTGGCGTAGCTGAAGGCGGCGACCGGGCTGGCGCCCGAGAGCGCGAGCGCCTGCTCGGGCTCGCGCGGTGCGTTCTCCAGCGCCTCGGCAAAGAGGCGGCCGAGCACGCCCGTGGTGTGCAGCGCCAATGCCAGCGCGCCCGCGAACGGGCCGATGCCGGCGGCCAGCACCATGAGCGCGGCCCACACCAGCTCGGGCACGCTGCGCAAGAAGTTGAGCACGAAGCGCGCGCCATGGCGCAGCGGCCCGCCGGTGCGGCCCGAGGCTGGCAGTGCGAGCACGGCGCCTGCCACGGCGGCCAGCACGGTGCCCAGCGCCGAGACGGCCAGCGTCTGCAGCGCGCCGTGGCCGACCTTGGCAAGGAATTCGGGCGACACGTCGGGCGGGAAGAACTCCGCGATGAACTTGCCCATCAGCCGCAGCGATTCGGCCGAGCCCAGCGCGCCGTAGTCGATGCCCAGGTAGACGAAGCTCGCGACCACGGCCGCGGCGATCAGCGCCACGGCGAACCAGCAGCGCAGGCACAGAGGAGGGCGTGGTGGCAGCGTCGTCATGCCAGCAGCTTTCGCAGTGCGTTGCTCAGCATGTCGGCCAGCAGCACGAGCGCCAGGAACACGAGCAGGATGCTGCTGGCTTCGCCGCCGTTGAGCATCTTCATCGACTGGTCCATCAACTGCCCGAGGCCGCCCGCGCCCACGAAGCCCATCACCACCGAGGCGCGCACCGCGCATTCCCAGCGGTACACGGTGTACGAGGCCAGCTCCTGCGCCGTGTGCGGCAGCAGGCCGTAGCACAGCGCCGCGAGCCGGCCGCTGCCGCTTTCGAGCAGCGCGCGCGCGGGGCGCGTGTCGGTCGATTCGAGGATCTCGGCGTAGACCTTACCCAGCATGCCGCCGTAGGTGATGGCCAGCGCCAGCACGCCGGCCGCGGGGCCGAGCCCGAGTGCGCGCACGAACAGCAGCGCCCACACGATCTCGGGAATGGCGCGCAGCACCATCAGCAGCCAGCGCGCTGCTTGGCGGACGATGCCGGCCTGCACGCGGCCAGGGCCGGGTCCGATGCGCGAGATGGAGAGCGCGCGCGTGGTCACGAAGCCCAGCGGCGCGCCGATCAGCAGCGCCATGGCCGTGCCGGCCGTGGCCATGGCCAGCGTCTCGAGCGTGGCCTTGGCGAGCAGCGCGAGAAAAGCCGGCGAGCCGTCGGGCGGAAAGAAGCCCGCGAGAAAGCCGCCGATGACGGCGAGCTGTCCGCTGCCGAACAGCGCCCACGGCTTGAATTCGGAGAGCGCCAGCATCGGCCATGCGACGACCAGCGCCGCAAGCCAGCCGGCCAGCCGGCGGCCCGCTTGCGGGTCGCGCAGGGCGGGAGACGAAAGCGTCGTCGTCGCCGTCACGGGCAGTCCGGCCGATGGAAGGCCGGTTCGGTGGTGCCAACCGGCGGTTCGACCGGTAGCGGCCCCTGCGTCGCCACGCCGCCTTCGCTCGCATAGAGCGCCTCGAGCAGCGCCGGCGTCACCTCGGCGGCCGGCAGGTCGAAGGCGACCTGCCCGTCGCGCATGCCCACGATGCGCGGAAACCAGCGCAGCGCCAGGTCGACCGCGTGCAGCGACGCGACCAGCGTGGCGCCGGTCGATTCGCTCTGCGCGACCAGTTGGCCCACGGCCGCGTGCGACAGCGTGGGGTCGAGCGCCGACACGGGCTCGTCCGCCAGCAGCAGCGCCGGGCGCTGGTACAGCACGCGCGCGATGCCCACGCGCTGCAGCTGGCCGCCCGAGAGGCGATCGCAGCGGTCGAACAGCCGGTCTTCGAGCGCGAGCCGGGCCAGCGCCTCGTGCGCGCCCGCGATGTCGGACGGATAGAAAAGCGAACCCAGCGCGCGCGGCACCGACCACTGGCCGAGCCGGCCCGCGAGCACGGCCGTGACCACGCGCAGGCGCGGCGCGATCGGCGGCGCCTGGTGCACGGTGCCGATGCGCGCGCGCAACTGCTTGAGCGCACGCGCCGGCAGCCGCCACGGGTGCTGGCCCAGCGCCTGCACCTCGCCTTCGCCGGGCCGCAGCGCCGCGCCGAGCACACGCAGCAGCGTGGTCTTGCCCGCGCCTGAAGGCCCGATGACGGCGATGCGCTCGCCGTTGTGCGCGGCCAGCGTCACGCCGGCCAGCGCGCGCTGGCCGTTGGGGTGGACGACGCCCACGCCGTCGAGCGAAAAACTCATCCGCGCGGTCCGCTTACTTGATGAGGCCCGCCGACTTGCCCGCCGTCTCGATGCCGTCATAGTTCGACGACTTGGTGGGAATGAACTTGCTCGCGCGCTGCAGCGCCATGATGTCCTTGTGCGCCGGGTTGGCCGGGTCGAGCTTCAGGAACGCATCCGTCAGCTTCTTTTGCAGCGCCGCGTCCATGCCCGGGCGCACGGTCCAGTTGTAGTCGTAGTAGGTCGGCGTGGTCGCGAGCACGCGCACCTTGGCGGCGTTGGGGTTCTTCGACTCGACCAGCTTGTCCCACACCGAGGCGTTGAGCACGCCGGCTTCGGCGCGCGAGGCGGCCACGAAGGCCACGGTGGCGTCGTGCGCGCCCGAGAACGCGACGGTCTTGAAGTCCTTCTCGGGATTGATGCCGGCCTGCAGCAGGAAGTAGCGCGGCATCAGGCTGCCCGAGGTGGACGAGGGCGCGCCGAAGGCAAAGGTCTTGCCCTTCAGGTCGGCCAGCGTCTTGGCGGGGCTGTCGATCGGCACGATGAACTTGCTGGTGAACACCTCGTCTTCCGCGCGCTGCACGATCGGCACCGCGCCGCCGTTGGTGCGGATGCGCGCCTGCACGAAGGTGAAGCCGCCGAGCCAGGCCATGTCGATCTTGTTCGTCGCCAGGCCTTCGACCACGGCGGCGTAGTCGGTCACGGGCGTGAACTGCACGTCCATGCCGGTTTCCTTCTTCAGGTAGTCGCCCAGCGGCGTGAACTTGCGCTGCAGCTCGGTGGGCGCCTCGTCGGGAATGGCCGAGACGCGCAGCACGCTCTGGGCGAAGGCGCCCACGGCGGTGAGGGACAGGGCGAGGGCGATGGCCAGCCGGGACACGGTTTGTTTCGTTTGCATGGTGTGAGTGAAGCGTTCAGTGGAGAAGAAAGAAAAGGGTGTGTTCGGGTATGCAGGCAGACGGTGGCGCGGGCTTCGATAATTGCGGCTTGTTCCATTCGACCGACCTGCCGCCATGATCGAAGCCGCACCTTCCAAGCTCCTGAATCCGTTGGCGCCGCTGCGGCTCACCAGCTTCTCGCATGGGGGCGGCTGCGGCTGCAAGATCGCGCCGGGCGTGCTGTCGCAGATCCTGCGCCACCATGGGGGCGGGCTGATTCCGCCCGAACTCATGGTCGGCATCGAGACCGCCGACGACGCGGCAGTCTACCGGCTCAACGACGAGCAGGCGCTGATCGCCACCACCGACTTCTTCATGCCCATCGTGGACGACCCCTACGAGTTCGGCCGCATCGCCGCGACCAACGCGATCAGCGACGTCTACGCAATGGGCGGGCGTCCGATCATGGCGCTGGCGCTGGTCGCCATGCCGATCAACGAACTGCCGGTGGAGGTCATCGCCGAGATCGTGCGTGGCGGGCAGGACGTGTGCCGCGCGGCCGGCATTCCCATTGCGGGCGGCCACACCATCGATTCGGTCGAGCCGATCTACGGGCTGGTCGCGATGGGGCTGGTGCACCCGAAGCGCGTACGGCGCAACGCCGACGCGCGGGCGGGCGACGTGCTGGTGCTCGGCAAGCCGCTGGGCGTGGGCGTGCTGTCGGCGGCGCTCAAGAAGCAGCAGCTGTCCGAGGCCGGCTACCGCCAGTTGATCGAGAACACGACCAAGCTCAACACGCCGGGCATCGCGCTCTCGGCGCTGGACGGCGTGCATGCGCTGACCGACGTCACCGGCTTCGGCCTGGCCGGCCACACGCTCGAACTCGCGCGCGGCGCGGGGCTCACCGCGGTCGTCGAATGGTCGCGCGTGCCGCTGCTCGACAACGTGATCGCGATGGCGGCCGGCGGGCTGGTCACCGGCGCGTCGGGCCGCAACTGGGCGGGTTATGGCGGCGACGTGCAACTGCACGAAGGCCTGCCGGCCACCGCGCAGGCGCTGATGACCGATCCGCAGACGTCGGGTGGCTTGCTCGTGAGCTGCGCGCCTGAAGTGGCGGAGGCGGTGCTGGAGATCTTCCGGCAGGAGGGTTTCGGGCAGGCGGCGGTGATTGGCAGTGTGGAGGCCGGCGCGCCGGGCCTCGTCGTGCTGCCGTAGGCCCCCGTGTTTCTCCCTCCCCCGCTGGGGGAGGGCAGGGGTGGGGGCAAGCGGCGTTCGATCAAGCGCTGCCATCGTGCGAGCGCCGCGTGCCCCCATCCCCACCTTCCCCCGGGAGGGGAAGGAGCAAGACAAGGGCAGAGCTCCGGCGCGCCACAAATAACCCTTGAGTCCGCCGGTGCCGGTAGGCGTCGGCTATCGTTCGCGCCATGAATGCTTCCCTTCGCCTTGGCTGGCGCACGCTCTGGCGCGACCTGCGCGCCGGCGAACTGCGCCTCTTGATCGTGGCCGTGGTGCTGGCCGTGGCCGCGCTCACGGCGGTCGGCTTTTTTGCCGATCGGCTGCAGGGCGGATTGCAGCGCGACGCGCGCCAGCTGCTGGGCGGCGACGCGGTGATCGTGAGCGACAACCCGACACCCGAGGCCTTCATCACCCAGGCGCAATCGCTCGGCCTCGCGGGCACCGGCACCTTCGGCTTTCCCACCATGGCGCGGGCCGAAGAGGCGCAGGGCGGCGCCAGCAAGCTCGTGGCCCTGAAGGCCGTGACGCCGGGCTACCCGCTGCGCGGCAACCTGCAGACGGCCACCACGGCCGAGGGCGCGGGCACCGTGACGCGCGACGTGCCGGCTTCTGGCGAGGTCTGGGTCGATGCTTCGCTGCTCGACTCGCTGGGCCTGAAGGTCGGCGACACGCTGCTGCTGGGTGACACCGGCCTGCGCGTGGGCCGCGTGATCACGCTCGAGCCCGACCGGGGTGCGGGCTTCATGAGTTTTTCGCCGCGCGTGATGCTCAACCAGGCCGACGTGGCACGCACCGGCCTCGTGCAGCCGGCCAGCCGCGTGGGCTACCGCTACGCCGTGGCGGGCGACGATGCCGCCGTGAAGCGCTTCAGCGACTGGGCCGAGGCGACCATCAAGAAGGGCGAGCTGCGCGGCGTGCGGCTCGACTCCTTCGAAGGCGGCCGGCCCGAGATGCGCCAGACGCTGGACCGCGCCGAGAAATTCCTGAGCCTCGTCGCGCTGCTCGCGGCGCTGCTGTCGGCCGTGGCCGTGGCGCTGGCGGCGCGCGGCTTCGCGGCCAGCCACCTCGACGATTGCGCCATGCTGCGCGTGCTCGGCCAGAGCCAGCGCACCATCGCCGCGGCCTATGCCTTCGAGTTCGCCGTGATCGGCACCGTGGCCAGCGCCATCGGCGTGGCCATCGGCTTCGCCGTCCACTATGTGTTCGTGCTGCTGCTGGCCGGGCTGGTCGAAACCGCCTTGCCCGCCGCCACGCTGTGGCCCGTGGCCTTCGGCCTGGGCATGGGGCTCACGCTGCTGTTCGCCTTCGGCCTGCCGCCGGTGCTGCAGCTGGCGCGCGTGCCGCCGCTGCGCGTGATCCGCCGCGACGTGGGCGGGCTCAAGCCCGCGTCGCTTGCCGTGCTCGGCATCGGCGTGGCGGGCTTCGCGGCCTTGCTGATGGCGGCCAGCAGCGACATCAAGCTGGGCCTGATCGCGGTCGGCGGCTTCGCCGGCGCCGTGGCCGTGTTCGCGCTCCTGAGCTGGCTGGCCGTGAAGGTGCTGCGTCGCAGCGTCAACGAAACCACCGCGCCGCGCTGGCTGGTGCTGGCCACGCGGCAGATCTCGGCCCGGCCGGCCTACGCCGTGGTGCAGGTCAGCGCGCTCGCCGTGGGCCTGCTGGCGCTGGTGCTGCTCGTGCTGCTGCGCACCGACCTCGTGGCGAGCTGGCGCAAGGCCACGCCGCCCGATGCGCCGAACCGTTTCGTCATCAACGTGATGCCCGAGCAGAGCGACGCGTTCCAGAAGACGCTGCGCGACGCGGGCGTCGCCAAGTTCGACTGGTACCCGATGATCCGCGGCCGGCTGGTGGCGATCAACGACAAGCCCGTGACGCCCGACGACTACACCGAAGACCGCGCCAAGCGCCTGGTCGACCGCGAGTTCAACCTGAGCAACAGCACCGCCGCGCCCGCGCACAACAGCGTCACCGCCGGCACCTGGACGCCCGAGGCGAAGAACGAGGTGAGCGTGGAAGAAGGCCTGGCCGAGACGCTGGGCCTGAAGCTCGGCGACACCCTGCGCTTCGACATCGGCGGCATGCAGAACGACGCGCGCATCACCTCGCTGCGCAAGGTCGACTGGGGTTCGCTGCACGCCAACTTCTTCGTGATGTACACCGTGGCCTCGCTGGCCGACGTGCCCGTGACCTACATGGGCGCCTTCCGCGCGCCCGAGACGCGTGGCTTCGACAACGCGCTGGTGCGCAGCTTTCCCAACGTGACCAACGTCGACATGAGCGCCACCATCAACCAGGTGCAGCGCGTGCTCGACCAGGTGATCCGCGCGGTCGAGTTCCTGTTCGGCTTCACGCTGGCGGCCGGGCTGGTGGTGCTGTTCGCCGCCGTCACCGCCACGCGCGAAGAGCGTGCGCGCGAATTCGCCGTGATGCGCGCTGTGGGCGCCCGCGCCAGCCTGCTGCGGCAGGTGCAGCGCGCCGAACTGATCGGCGTCGGTCTGCTCGCGGGCTTTCTCGCGAGCATCGTGGCTTCGGTGATCGGCTGGGGGCTCGCGCGCTACGTGTTCGAGTTCACCTGGACCGCCTCGCCACTCGTGCCAGTGGCGGGCGCGCTGGCCGGCGCGGTGCTCGCGCTGGCGGCGGGGTGGTGGGGCTTGCGCGACGTGCTGCGCCGGCCGGTGGTCGACACGCTGCGTCGCGCGGCCGAGTAGGGCGGCACCGCGGCAAGAGCGCACCGTACAGTTTTTTTCTTCCGCGATCGGCAAGACGGGGCCGGGGATGCAATACATTCCCCGGCCCCGTATTCAATTCAGAAGAGAAATTCCTGCATGCGCTTGGCGTCATTCCAGATCACCAACTATCGCTCGATCCACGACAGCGGCTCCATCGATTCCTCCCAGATCACAGCGATCCTCGGCCGAAATGACAGCGGCAAGTCGAACCTGCTGCGCGCGTTGCACAGCCTGAACCCGACCGACGGGCTCACGGCACTCAGCCCCATCAAGGACTTTCCGCGGCACCGACGCCTGGACGAATGCACCGACGACACCCCCGTCGTGCACACGCGCTGGGACCTCGACGCTTCCGAACAACTGGCGCTCGCCGCCATCCTGCCGCGCGCAGCGGGCGTGCGCCAGGTCACGGCCGGCCGCGGCTACGGCGCCACGCGCACGACCGGCTTCGAGGGCCTGGGCCCGTTGTCGATCGACGTGAGCGACATCAAGGCCAAGGTCCGCAAGATCGTGCCCGCCGTCAAGGCGGCGACCGAGAAGGTCGCCGACGAACTGAAGGCGCCGCTCGAACAAGAGGCCGATGCCTTCGACGCCGCCATGATCCCGAGCCCCGACTTCGTGAAGTGGTCGGCCGGCGCGCTGCTGGCACTGCAGGCGCTGCGTCAGGCGCTGGCCACGGCCGGCGCGGAAATCGCCGACAAGCAGGCGCAGATGCTGACCGAGCTCGAAGAGCTGGCACGCACGATCGACAACGACCAGCCCGCGCTGGCCCGCGCCCGCGCCTGGGTGCTCGAGAAACTGCCGCGCTTCATCTACGTCGAGGACTACGCCTCGCTGCCCGGCCGCCAGAACATCGCCGAGTACCTCACGCGCAAGGGCTGGGGCGAGCGCACGGCGGGTGAGCGCAATTTCGAGAAGCTGTGCCAGGTGGCGGGGCTCGATCCACAGCAACTGCAGGACCTGCTGGCGAAGAACGACCTGGCGACGCGCAACCAGTTGGTGAACCGTGCCGGTGCCGTCGTGACCGCCGAAATCCGCCGACTGTGGAAGGACCGTCCGCTCAAGATCCGCTTCAACCTCGACGGGCAGCACCTGGAGACGCTGGTGTCGGACCCGAACGGCGCCTACGAGGTCGAAGTGAACCTGGACGAGCGCAGCCGCGGTTTCCAATGGTTCTTCTCGTTCTACATCGCGTTCTTCGCCGGCACCCGGGGCGTTGCATCCGGTGAGGTCGTGCTGCTGCTCGACGAGCCCGGGCTGCATCTGCATGCGCGCTCGCAGGCCGACCTGCTCGCGCACCTGGAGAACGACTTCGGCCACCAGATCCTCTACACCACGCACTCGCCGTTCATGGTGCCGGCGCACCGGCCCGACGCCGTGCGCGCGGCCCACATCGACGACGTGACGGGCACCACCGTGCGCGCGGCGACGCCGGAGGACGCGCGCACGCTGTTCCCGCTGGACGCACTGGCGGCGCTGTGGGGCCGCACGGCTGCACCGGTGCAACCGCAGCCGGCCACTGCCGTGACTGCGCCAGCCCCGCTACCGGTCGAAGCGCCCGACCTCGCTGTCGCGGCCTGACGCACCAGTCCCGCCCGCCGTTCAACGGCGCGGCGGGCGGTTGTCTTTCTCTTCCTCGTCGGCGATCGCAGTGAACATGTGCTCACTCGCAAAGTCGACAAACGCCCGCACCTTCGGCGACAACTGCCGGCTCGATGGCCACAGTGCCGAGAACTGCCCTTGCCGCACGAGGTGCGGCGCCAGCACGCGCTGCAACTCGCCGCGGCGCAACGCATCACGCGCCAGAAAGTCGGGCATGTACGCGATGCCCAGGCCCGCAACCGCGGCGCCCAGCATGGCTTCCATGTTGTTGCAGACCAGGCCTGGCGGCAGCTGGGGTGGCAGGCCGGGCAGGTCCCAGTCTTCGATCTTTCCGCCGGTCACGAACTTGTAGCGTAGGCAGCTGTGGCGCACGAGGTCGGCCGGCACCTGCGGCTTGCCGTGCTCCGCGAGGTAGGCCGGCGAGGCCGCGAGCACGAAGCTGAACGGGCCGAGCCGGCGCGCCACGAGCTGGGAGTCGACCAGCTCGCCGCTGCGGATCGCCACGTCGACACCCTCGGCCACCACGTCGACCAGCCGGTCGTTGAAGTCGAGGTCGAGCTCGATCTCGGGGTAGCGCGCCTTGAACGCCGGCAGGATCGGCAGCAGAAAGCGGTAGCCGATGGTCGGCAGGCTCACGCGCAGGCGGCCGCGCGGCGTGGCGACGGCGTCCTGCAGCATGGCGCGCGCATCGCCGAGCTCGTCGAGGATGCGGCGGCAGCGCTCGTGGAACATCGCGCCCTCGGCCGTGAGCCGCACCTGCCGCGTGGTGCGGTGGAACAGGCGCACGCCGACCTGCGCCTCGAGCCGCGCCACGTTCTTGCCCACGGCCGAGGCCGAGATGCCCAGGTCGCGGCCCGCCCGCGCAAAGCTCTGCAGGTCGGCCGCCCGCACGAAGGATTCGAGTCCGCTGAAGCTGTCCATGGGCTTGATTGGCAACCTTGGGTTGGCAGTGTGAGGATCGGAGGCCCTATTTTCGTTTCATTGAATCCTTTTTATCTTTGCTTCACGCATTTCCCCTTTTGTCTTCCTCTCGCGTGAAAGCCTTCCGATGTCTTCCCCCGATTCCAACAAGGCCTGGCTGCTCGCCGCCGTCTGCCTGGCCGCGCTCGGCATGCCGCTGAGCTTCACCGGCCCGGCCGTGGTGCTGCCCGCGATCCGCGACACGCTGGGCGGCACGCCGGTGCAACTCAACTGGGTGACCAACGCCTTCATGCTGAGCTTCGCCGCCACGCTGATGGCGGCCGGCGCGCTGGCCGATGCGTACGGGCGCAAGCGCGTCTTCCTGCTGGGCCTGGCGGTGGTGGCGCTGAGCAGTGCGCTGCTCACGCTGGCGCCGGGCATCGTCGCCTTCGACCTCGCGCGCGCCGTGCAGGGGCTGGGCTCGGCGGCCGCTTTCGCGGCGGGCACGGCGGCGCTGGCGCAGCTGTTCGACGGGCCGGCGCGCCTGCGGGCGTTCAGCCTCATCGGCACGTCATTCGGCGTGGGGCTGTCGTGCGGATCGATCCTGTCGGGCTGGCTGGCCGACACCGTCGGCTGGCACGCCGTGATGCTGAGCCCCGGCGCCGTGAGCCTCGTCGCGCTGTGCCTGGCGGCGCCGCGCATGCGCGAGTCGCGCAACCCGCAGGCGATGGGGCTCGATGTGCCCGGCACGCTCAGCTTCACGACCGCGCTGAGCCTGCTCACGCTGGGCGTGCTGCAGGCCCCCGACAGCGGTTGGCGCAGCCCGTGGGTGCTCGCGGCGCTGGCTGGTGCACTGGCCATGGGTGCGGCCTTCATCGCCATCGAGCGGCGCGTGGCGCATCCGATGCTCGACCTGTCGCTCTTCCGCTTCCCACGCTTCGTCGGCGTGCAACTACTGGCCGCGGCACCGGCCTACGGTTTTGTCGTGCTGCTGGTGCTGCTGCCGATCCGCTTCATCGGGCTCGAAGGGCGCAACGCGCTGGAGGCGGGCGGTTTCATGTTCGCGCTGTCGGGGCCGATCCTCGTCGTGCCGACGCTCGCGGCATGGCTCGCGCACCGGTTTTCGGCGGGCGTGATCTCGGCCGTGGGGCTGCTGGTGTGCGCGGCGGGGCTCGTGTGGCTGAGCCGCTGCGCGCCGGGCACGCCCTTGCACGGCCTCGTGGGTCCGCTGCTGCTGATCGGCGCGGGCATCGGCCTGCCCTGGGGACTGATGGACGGCCTGGCCGTGAGCGTGGTGCCGCGCGAACGGGCGGGCATGGCGTCGGGCATCTTCAACACCGTGCGGGTCGCGGGGGAGGGCATTGCGCTGGCACTGGTGGGGGCGGGGCTCACGGCGCTGGTGGCGCTGCAGCTGGGGGTGTCGTCGTCTTCGTCCGTGGCGGTGTCGCAGGCGGCGCAGCGCGTGGCGACGGGCGATCTGGCGCAGGCGCTGGCTTTGTTGCCGGGCATGGACCGCGCAGCGCTGCTGCTGGCGTATGGCGCGGCGTTCGGGACGCTGCTGTGCGTGCTGGCTGGGGTGACGGTGTTGACGGCGGTGGTGGTGTTTGTGTTCTTGCGCGGAGAGACGCATGCCGACGCTGGCGCCGCGGCGTTGGAGTCATCGGCCTGTTGAGGGGACTGTCTTGCTCCTTCCCCTCCCGGGGGGAAGGCCGGGATGGGGGCTCGCGGCCTTCGCAAGGCTGCCGGTATTCGATACGCCGCTGGCCCCCACCCCGCCCTCCCCCGGAAAGGGAGGGCGAAAGTCATCAGGGTCAGGAAGCCGCCGCTTCAGCTTCAAAGAGACCGCGCAGCCACTGCGTGAACACCCGCACCCGCGACGACAGCTGCCGGTTCTGCGGATACAGCACCGAGACCGGCATCGGCGGCGGCGCGAAGTCGGGCAGCACCGCCTGCAGGCGCCCGTCCGCCAGCTCGGCCGCCACGCGGTAGCGCGGCACCTGCACCAGCCCGAGGCCGGCGACGGCGGCGCCCGTGTACAGGTCGGCGCCGGTCACCGACACGGTGGCGGCCAGCTGCACGGGCCGGAGTTGGCCGTCAACCGTGAACTCGAGGGGCAGCGCCTTGCCCGTGCTGCTCGACACGTAGTGCACCGCGCGGTGCGAGGCCAGCGTCGCGAGGTCGGTCGGGTGGCCGTGCGCCGCCAGGTAGGCGGGGCTCGCGACCGTTACCTGCGGCAGCAGCGCCACGCGCTGCGCGACCATCGATGAGTCCTGCAGCGGGCCGGCGCGCAGCACGCAGTCGACGCCTTCGCGCACCAGATCGACCAGCCGGTCGTCCTCGGCGATGTGCAGTTGCAGCTGCGGGTGGCGAGCCAGAAAACCGGGCAGCGCCGGCACCACGAAGTGCCGCGCCAGCGTTCCCTGCAGGTTCACGCGCAGCAGGCCCTTGGGCGCCGCGTGGGTGAACGCGCCCTCGGCCTCTTCCACGTCCGCCAGCAGCCGCACGCAGCGCTGGTAGTGGGCCTCGCCGTCCTGCGTGAGGCGCACGGTGCGCGTGGTGCGTTCGAGCAGCCGCGCGCCCAGGCGCGATTCGAGCCGCTGGATCAGCGTGGTGAGGGTGGCGCGCGGAATCTGCAGGTCGTCCGAGGCCTGCGTGAAGCTCTGGCGCTCGGCGATGCGCACGAAGGCCTGCATTTCCTGGAAGCGGTCCATGGCGTCAGCCTTCGTGCCTATTGTTTAAGTAAATGGAATTTTATTGACGATTTGGCGCTGATTATCTTTTGAGTGGAATGGCCGACCATTCGCTACATCCACTCACCACCCCAAGGAATCGCGCCATGAACACCGCCACTTCTTTTTCGCTTCCCGCCCGCGTAGCTATCGTCACCGGCGCATCGCGCGGCATCGGCGCCGCCGTTGCACGTCGGCTCGCCGCCGACGGTTTTGCCATCGCCGTCAACTACGCCTCGGGCGCCGCGCCGGCCGAAGCGCTGGTGGCCGAACTGAAGGCCACCGGCGCCCGCGCCCTCGCGGTGCAGGCCGACGTGGCGAACGCCGACGCGGTGCGTGCCATGTTCGACACCGTCGAGGCGCAGCTCGGCCCGGTCGATGTGCTGGTCAACAACGCCGGCGTGCTCCAGACCGCACCGCTGGCCGCGCACAGCGACGCGCTCTACGACCAGACCTTCGACATCAACGTGCGCGGCACCTTCAACACCTTGCGCGAGGCCGCCACCCGCCTCGCCGAGGGCGGGCGCATCGTCAACTTCTCGAGCACCACGCTCGCGCTGCACATGCCCGGCTACGCGATCTACAACGCCACCAAGGCGGCGGTCGAGGCCTTCACGCACGTCTTCGCCAAGGAGCTGCGCGGCCGACGCATCACGGTGAACGCCGTGGCGCCGGGCCCGGTCGCCACCTCGCTGTTCCTGGACGGCAAGACCGACGAACAGATCCAGGCCTTCGCCCAGATGCCGCCACTGCAGCGCCTGGGGCAGCCGGAAGACATCGCCTCGGTGGTGTCGTTCCTGGCGGGGCCGGATGCGGGGTGGGTCAACGGGCAGGTGCTGCGGGCCAACGGCGGCGTGGCCTGAGCGGCGGCCTCCCACGACATCCACGGAGCACGCACCATGCACCCGCCTTCATCCCCCGCGGAAACCCCGCGCTTCTTCAGCCTCGCCTACACGGCGTTCACGGCCGCCGCGGCCGTGGTGGCTGCCGCCGCCTCGGCGATGGCGCTCGTGCTCGAACTGCCCGTGTGGGCGATGTTCGTCGGCTGGGTGGCGTTCTACACCCGCGGCGCCACCGCACGCGACGGCGTGTTCAACCTCGTCTGCGTGAGCCTGGGCCTGCTGATCGGCAAGGGGGCGGCCCTGGCCATCGCCGCGCTGGCCCCGATCGCGGGCGCCGCGGCGCTGCCGGTGGTGGTGCTGTTCGTCGCGCTTCTGGTCGTGTCGATGCGCAGCGTGCCGCGACTGAACAACCTGCTGTGCTACTTCCTCGGGCTGATCGCGTTCTTCGCGGTCCACCAGCCGCCTTCGCTGTCGCTGTTCGCCACGCTGGCCGGCGCGGCGGCACTCGGATCGACGGCGGCTTGGCTGGCTCACCTGCTGCAGCGCCGCGTGCACTGACCACCGGACGCTCCGATCTTTCCTTCCTTCCCTCTCACCTTCATTCAAGGCGTTCCATCATGCAATCCGTCATCCTCGTCACTGGCGCCGGCTCAGGCATTGGCAAGCTCAGCGCGCAGGCGCTCGCCGAAGCGGGCCACATCGTCTATGCCTCCATGCGCGACATCGCAGGCCGCAACAAGGAGCGCGCGGCCGAGCTGCGTGCCCTGGCCGCGGCCCGAGGGCTTCAGCTGCATCCGCTCGAACTCGATGTGCTGTCGCAGGCCTCCGCCGATGCCGCCGCGGCGACCATCGTCCAGGCACACGGCCGCCTCGATGTGGTGATGCAGAACGCGGGCCATCTCGTGGTCGGGCCGACCGAGGCCTTCACGCCGGAAGACATCGCCAAAGTGTTCGACACCAACGTGCTTGGTGCCCAGCGCGTGAACCGCGCGGTGCTGCCGTACCTGCGCCAACAAGAGTCGGGGCTGATGCTGTGGATCAGCAGCACGACGACCAAGGGCGGCTTTCCGCCGTTCATGGGCCCGTACGGCGCGGCCAAGGCGGCCATGGATTCGCTGGCGGTGACGCTGGGCTACGAGATCGCGCGCTTCGGCATCGAGACCTCGATCGTCGTGCCGGGCGCGTTCACCCGGGGCACCGCTCACTTCCCAAGCGCGGGCAAGCCCTCCGATGCGACTGTCGCCGCCGCCTACAGCCGCTACGACGGCGTGATGGACCGCATCGGCGAGCGCCTGTCCGCCCTCACGCCCGAGCACGCCGATCCGCAGGCAGTGGCCGACGACATCGTGCGCATCGTGGGCCTGCCCAGCGGCACGCGGCCGATGCGTTCGCTGATCGACTTCGTGGGCGACGGTGCGGCCGAGGTCTTCGAGGTGTCGGAGCGCGTGCGCATCGACTTCGCCCGGCGCATCGGCATGGGCGACCTGCTCGAGGCGAAGGTCTGTCGCTGAGCGGGGCGCTGTCAAGAAAAGCGGTGGATCTTCCTGTCCAATAGCGGCATGGAACATTCACCGAACGACGTGACAGAGCGTCTGAACGACCTCGAGATCAAGTCGAGCTATGCCGAAGACCTGCTCGAGCAGCTGAACATGACGATCTACCGGCAGCAGCAGCAGATCGACAGCCTGATCCTGCAGGTCGCGCAGCTCCGGCTGCAAAGTCAGAACGCAGGGCAGGACGGGGGCGCGCGCAACCTGCGCGACGAACTCCCGCCTCACTACTGAGGAAGATCGTTCAGCCGTGCGCGTGCCAGAGCACGGCAAAGAAATGGCAGGTGCTGCCGGCCAGCACAAACAGGTGCCACACCGAATGCGCGTAGCGCACCTTGTTGTCGAACAGGAACACCACGGCCCCGGCCGTGTAGAACAGCCCGCCGGCCACGAGCCAGGCCAGCCCGGCCGATGACATGCGCTCGTACAGCGGCACCGCCGCCATCAGCGCCATCCAGCCCATCGCCACGTACAGGCCGGTGGACCACAGCGGGTGCTGCAGGCGGTTGAACAGCTTGGCGCTCACGCCCAGCACGGCGGCGGCGGTGATGGCGCCGAACAGCGTCCAGCCCCAGGGCCCGCGCAGCACGCCGAACAGAAAGGGCATGTAGCTGCCCGCAATGAACAGGTAGATGGCGGCGTGGTCGAGCCGGTTGAACCAGGCCTTGGCGCGGCCGATGGGCAGCGCGTGGTACAGCGTGGAGATCAGGTACAGCACGATGGCCGTGCCCGCGAACAGCGACGCACCCACCACCGCCGCTGCCTGGCCCTTCTGGGCGGCGCTGTAGACCAGGATCGGCAGCGAGGCGATGGCGAGCAACAGGCCCAGGCCGTGGCTCAGGGCGTTGAAGAGCTCTTCCATCGCGGTCTGGTCGCGCGCGGCGGACGCCGGCGTTTTCTTCAGCTCGGTGGAAAAGGCGGGCTGCAATTGCAGCGGCGGGCTATTCGTCATCAGGAACAGAGCCTCCAGGATCGGGTTTGGTTCCGCAAAATGCGCGAAACCGGCAGATCATGTTACTTGACCTGCTGTTTGTCGAGTTTGCGCGCCAATGTGCGCCGATGCATGCCAAGCCGGCGCGCGGTTTCCGAGATATTGAAGCCGGTTTCGGCCAGCATTTCGTGGATGCGCTCCCACTCCAGCGTCTTGATCGATGTCGAGCGGTTGGTCAGTTCGACCTCGGTGGTGCCGGCGGCGCGGCCGAAGGCGGCCTCGATGTCGTCGGTGTTCGAGGGCTTGGCCAGGTAGTGGCAGGCGCCGAGCTTGATGGCCTCGACGGCGGTGGCAATGCTCGCGAAGCCGGTGAGCACCACGATCAGCATCTCGGCGTCGTGCCGGTGCAGGATCTGCACGCAGGCCAGGCCCGAGGCCTCGCCGTTGAGCTTCAGGTCGACCACCGCGTAGCCGGGCGAGGGGCCGTCGCCTTCCTCGAGCACCGCTTCGACCTCCTCGAGGTTGCGCGCATGCAGCACGACGTAGCCGCGCCGCTCGAAGGACCGCGCGAGCGTGCGCGCGAAGGCCTCGTCGTCCTCGACGATGAGCAGCTGGCGGACCTCGGCGGTGGGGTCGGGTGTGGGGGTCATGGGCTGCTCGGGGCTGGGGGGGCGGCGTTGTCCGCGGTGGTTGGGGCTTCCTCGTCTTCTTCGAGCACGATGGCTGCCAGCGGCAGCGTGATGGTCACGATGGCGCCGCCCTCGGGGCGGTTGCGCACGGAGACGCGCCCGCCCAGGGTGCGCGCCACGTTCACGACCAGGAACAGGCCCAGCCCGCCGCCGGGTCGGCCCTTGCTCGACTGGTAGGGCTTGCCGAACTCCGCGAGGATGGCCGGCATGAAGCCGGGGCCCGCGTCGGTGACGGTGATGGTGAGCGCGTCGGCGTCGTGCGTGGCTTCCAGGCGCAGCCAGTGCGGCGAGGCCTCGAGCGCGTTGTCGAGCACGTTGCACACCATCTGCTTGATCGCCGAGTCGGAGACCATGGGCAGGTCTTGCCCGAACAGGTTCTCGTAGTCGAACTCCTCGACCGGGCGCGTGGTGCGCCATTCTTCGACGAGGTCGTCCAGGAAGGTGCGCACGGTGGTCTCTTCGGAGGACTCGCCGCGCGTCTCGCCGGCCGACAGCAGGATGCCGCTCACGATGCTCTTGCAGCGCTGGATCTGCACTTCCATCTCGGCCACTTCCTGCAGCAGCTCTGGGTCGGAGCTGAAGTGCGGCAGTCGGCGCCAGTCGCCCAGGATCACGGCCAGCGTGGCCAGCGGCGTGCCCAGCTCGTGCGCCGCGCCCGAGGCCAGCAGGCCCATGCGCACGATGTGTTCTTCTTCCGACGCGCGCTGGCGCAGGTCGGCCAGCCGCGCGTCGCGCACGCGCAGGTTGCGGCTGATGCGGGTGATGAAGACCACCAGCAGCGCCGCATTGAGCGCAAAGCACACCAGCATGCCCTGCACGTAGGGGCTCCACAGGCCGCGGTCGTGGTCCAGCGGCAGCGGCAGCGGGCGCGAGAACAGCGCCAGGCCCGCGAAGCACAGGCCGGTGATGACCACGATGGTCCAGGTCGACCAGGCCTTGAGCAGCACCGCGCCCAGGATCACCTGCAGCAGGTACAAAAAGACGAAGGGGTTGGTCGCGCCGCCGCTGAGGTACAGCTGGGCCGTGAGCGTGGCCACGTCGACCAGCAGCGCCACGAACAGCTCTTCGTTGGTCACGCGGCCATGGATGCGCAGGCGCAGCAGGCTCACCATGTTGAACAGCGCCAGGCAGGTGAGCACCTGCAGCATGTGGTTCAGCGGCAGGCGGATGCCGAAGCCGTAGTGCACCACGAGGATGGTGGCCACCTGCCCGACCACGGCGAACCAGCGCAGCTGGATCAGCTGCTGCATGTTCTGGTGGCCGATGGCGTTGTCCAGGCTCGCGACGCCCGCGCGCGGGGCGTGCAGCTCGCCGGCGACCGCGACGAGCTTGTCAGTCGCGGCGGGCATCGGCGGGGTCGGGGCGTGCGGCGTCGGCATGCGGTGCATTTTCGCCGCTACCGTCTTGCGATGCCCGTCGGCGCCGGTCGTCGCGCCACACAAACCAATAGGCGCCGAGCACCATCAGCGCCAGCCCGTACCAGGTGAGGGCGTAGACGAGATGGCTGTTGGGAAAGGCGATGACCGTCAGGCCGCCCGCCGGCCACGTGGGCGCGGCCTGTGCGGGCGCGGGCCCGGCCTCGGCATCGACGAAGTAGGGCGCCACGTCGGCCAGGCCGCGCGCGGCGGCAATCGCCTGCACGTCGCGCGAGAACCAGCGGTCGGCCGCGGGGTCGTTCGTGCGCAGGAAGCCGCCCTTGGGTTCGGTCAGGCGCAGCAGGCCGGCCACGGTGGTGTCGCCCTGGGGCTCGGGGGCGGTGCGCGCCGCGCGCTCGCGCGCCTCGGGCGGCACGAAGCCGCGGTTGACTAGCACGACGCTGCCGTCGGCGGTGCGCAGCGGGGTCAGCACCCAGAAGCCGGCACCGAGCCGGGTGCTGGCCTGCACCAGCGCTTCCTTGTCATGGAGGAACGTGCCGCGAAGGCGCACGTGCCGGTATTCGTCGTTGGCCGCGTTGACCGTGGGCCATTCGGGTCGCGCCGGCGCGTCGGCGGCCGGGGCGTGCACGCGCTGGTCGACGCGGGCGATGAGATCGAGCTTCCAGGCCCTGCGCTCGACCTGCCAGGTGCCGAGCGCAAGAAAGCCGGCAAAGGCGAGGACGGCGCAGACCGCCAGCGCCGCACGCGTGACAACCGAGCGCGGGCGGGCGGTCGATGCCATCAGGGCATGTTCTTCATGTCGTGGACCATGGCCGGCATCATGTTGGTGTTCATGTGATACATGACCCACAGCGAGCCGGCCAGCGTGATGACCACGAGCACCAGCGTGAAGATCAGCGCCAGCATGTTCCAGCCGCCTTCCGACTTCGCGTCCATGTGCAGGAAGTACACCATGTGGACCACGATCTGCACCACGGCGAAGCCGAGGATGACGAGGGCGGTGGTGCTCGGGTTGGCGATCACCTTGCCCATCACGAGCCAGAACGGGATCGCGGTCAGGATCACGGCCAGCACGAAGCCGGTCATGTAGCCCTTGAAGGTGCTGTGGCTGACCGGGCCGTCGTCGTGGTGGTCGCCGTGGCCGTGGCTGTCGTGCGCGCCGTGGCCGTGCGCGTCGGTGTGTGCGGGGGCGCTCATGCCATCGATCCCATGAGGTAGACGAAAGTGAAGACGCCGATCCACACGACGTCCAGGAAGTGCCAGAACATCGACAGGCACATCAGGCGGCGGCGGTTGGCGGGGGTGAAGCCGTGCTTGGGCAGCTGGAACATCAGCACGACGAGCCAGATGATGCCGAAGCTCACGTGCAGGCCGTGCGTGCCGACCAGTGCGAAGAACGACGACAGGAAGGCGCTGCGCTGCGGGCCGGCGCCTTCGTGCAGCAGGTGCGCGAACTCGTACAGCTCCAGGCCGATGAAGCCCAGGCCCAGCAGGCCGGTGATGCCCAGCCACAGCAGCACGCCGCCCATGCGCTTGCGCTGCATCTCGAGCATCGCGAAGCCGTAGGTGATCGACGACAGCAGCAGCAGCGACGTGTTCATCGCCACCAGCGGCAGGTCGAACAGGTCGGCGCCCGAGGGGCCGGCCGCGTAGCTGCGGCCCAGCACGCCGTACACCGCGAACAGGCAGGCAAAGATGAGGCAGTCGCTCATCAGGTAGAGCCAGAAGCCCAGCAGCGTGCCGTTCTCGGGGTGGTGGTCCTCGTTGCGCACGTGGAACAACTCGAACACCGGCGGCTTGCCCGTCAGGTCGCTGTGGGCGTGCACGTGCACGCCCGGGGGAGTGGAGAGAGCGGTGGTATCAGACATGGGCGGTGGCCAGCAGGCGCGTGCGCGCTTCTTCGGTGCGAACGACGTCTTCCGCAGGGATGTAGTAGTCGCGCTTGTAGTTGAAGGTGTGGACGATGATCGCGACCAGCATGGCCACGAAGCTGATGCCGGCCAGGAGCCACATCTGCCAGATCAGCGCAAAGCCGCACACCGCGCTCAGCGCCGCGATGATGAAGCCGGCGGCCGTGTTCTTGGGCATGTGCACGGGGCTGAAGCCGTCCAGCGGACGCTGGTAGCCGCGGGCCTTCATGTCGGTCCAGGCGTCGTTGTCGTGCACGCGCGGCGTGAACGCGAAGTTGTAGGCCGGCGGCGGCGACGAGGTCGACCACTCGAGCGTGCGGCCGTTCCACGGGTCGCCCGTGGTGTCGCGCAGCGACTCGCGGCGGATGAAGCTCACCACCAGCTGGATCAGGAACGAGGCGATGCCCAGTGCGATGAGCACGGCACCGACGGCGGCAACCTGGAACCAGATCTGCAGCGACATGTCCTGGAAGTGGCTCATGCGGCGCGTGACGCCCATCAGGCCCAGGATGTACAACGGCATGAAGGCCATCCAGAAGCCGACGATCCAGAACCAGAACGAGCACTTGCCCCAGAACGGGTCCAGCTTGTAGCCGAAGGCCTTCGGGAACCAGTAGGTGATGCCCGCCAGCATGCCGAACAGCACGCCGCCGATGATCACGTTGTGGAAGTGGGCAATGAGGAACAGGCTGTTGTGCAGCACGAAGTCGGCCGGGGGCACGGCCAGCAGCACGCCGGTCATGCCGCCGATCACGAAGGTGATCATGAAGCCGATGGTCCACATCATGGGCAGCTCGAAACGGATGCGGCCGCGGTACATGGTGAAGAGCCAGTTGAAGATCTTCGCGCCCGTGGGGATCGAGATGATCATCGTCGTGATGCCGAAGAACGAGTTCACGCTGGCGCCGGAGCCCATGGTGAAGAAGTGGTGCAGCCACACGAGGTACGACAGGATGGTGATCACGACCGTGGCGTACACCATCGAGGCGTAGCCGAACAGGCGCTTGCCCGAGAAGGTGGAGACCACTTCCGAGAAGATGCCGAAGGCCGGCAGGATCAGGATGTACACCTCGGGGTGGCCCCAGATCCAGATCAGATTCACGTACATCATGGCGTTGCCGCCGAGGTCGTTCGTGAAGAAGTTGGTGCCGACGTAACGGTCGAGCGACAGCAGGGCCAGCACGGCCGTGAGCACCGGGAAGGCGGCCACGATCAGCACGTTGGTGCACAGGGCGGTCCACGTGAAGACGGGCATCTTCATCATGGTCATGCCGGGCGCGCGCATCTTCACGATGGTGGCCAGCAGGTTCACGCCCGAGAGCAATGTGCCCACCCCCGCAATCTGCAAGGACCAGATGTAGTAATCGACCCCCACGTCAGGACTGAACAGGATGCCCGACAGCGGCGGGTACGCCAGCCAGCCGGTCTTGGCGAACTCGCCCACGAACAGCGAGGCCATCACGAGGCCGGCGCCGAAGGTGGTCATCCAGAAGCTGAAGTTGTTCAGGAACGGAAAGGCCACGTCGCGCGCGCCGATCTGCAGCGGCACCACGAAGTTCATGAGGCCCGTGACCAGCGGCATCGCCACGAAGAAGATCATGATCACGCCGTGGGCGGTGAAGATCTGGTCGTAGTGGTGCGGCGGCAGAAAACCCGCGTTGTCGCCGAAGGCGACGGCCTGCTGGGCCCGCATCATCAGTGCGTCGGCGAAGCCGCGCAGCAGCATCACCAGGCCCAGGATGATGTACATGATGCCGATCTTCTTGTGGTCGATGCTGGTGATCCAGTCATTCCACAAGGTGCCCCACAGCTTGAAGTAGGTCACGGCGCCCAGCAGCGCCAGGCCGCCCAGGATCACGGCCGCGAAGGTCACGAGCAAAATCGGCTCGTGAAGGGGAATCGCCTCCCAGGAGAGGCGGCCGAAGACGAGCTTCGTCAGGTCTAGGTTCTGCAGCATCTTCTTAGTCTTCGGTGGTGCACATCGCGGTGACGTACTTGCGCTTGGGCGTGTCGAGGGAGTCGGCCTGCCAGGCCTGCTTGGTGGCGATGTTGAATGCGCCCGGCTTGCCCATGCCGCCGTCGGCGTCGATGGCCATCATTTCCTTCATGCACATCTTGTTGCGGTCGACGCACAGGTTCAGGATGGCGTCGTACAGGGCGGGATCGACCGTGGCGTAGTGCCGCACGGGCTCGCGCTCGCTCGGCACTTCGAGCTTCTTGTATTGCTCGCGGGTCAGTTCGCCCTCTTTGCCGGTCTTGACCTTGGCCACCCACTGGTCGAAGCCGTCATGGCTCAGGCCGTGGAACTTGAAGCGCATGCCCGAGAAGCCCGCGCCGCTGTAGTTGGCGGAGAAGCCTTCGAACTCACCCGGCTTGTTGATCACCGCATGCAGCTTGGTCTCCATGCCCGGCATGGCATAGATCTGGCCGGCCAGCGCGGGGATGAAGAAGGAGTTCATGACCGACGAGGCCGTGATCTTGAAGCTGATCGGGCGGTCCACCGGGGCGGCCAGCTCGTTCACCGTGGCAATGCCCTGCTCGGGGTAGATGAAGAGCCACTTCCAGTCCAGCGCCACCACCTCGACCACCAGGGGCTTGGTTTCGGCGGGAATCGGGCGTTGCGCGTCCAGGCGGCTCAGCGGGCGGTACGGGTCCAGCGTGTGGGTGCTGATCCAGGTGATCGCGCCCAGCGCGATGATGATCAGGAGCGGCGCGGCCCAGATCGCCAGCTCGAGCTGCGTGGAGTGGTCCCAGTCGGGGCTGTAGGTGGCCTCCTTGTTCGACTGGCGATAGCGCCAGGCAAAGAAGATGGTCAGCGCGATCACCGGGATGATGATGATCAGCATCAGCACCGTCGAGACGATGATGAGACGCCCCTGCTGGTTGGCGATGTCGCCGGAGGGGTTCAACAGCACTGTGTTGCAGCCCGCCAGGAAAATGGCGGAGAGCAGCAGGAGCGCTCGGCGAAGGGTCTTGAGGATGTGCATGCCGGGAGAGGAGAGTGCGAAGGCCGCGCAAAAATGACCCTGCAATCTACGCCGCCCAAGGGATTTCGCCTATTGGACGTTTTGTCCTATGGCGGTAAACGCAAATCGATGAGACGCTACAGGGTGTCCAGAATTCCCCCCTGTGTCGCGCCCTGGCGTGACACCCGAATTACAGCCAGCCAGCCAGCAAGATGACGACGTCCAGCATCAGTCCACAAGGCGCCCAGCCCGTGCCGCACCCGACCGAAGGCGGCGCCCGCGCCGCAGACGCCGACCATTCGCGCATCGCCCCGGGCGAGATCGCGGTCGGCGTGGTCATCGGCCGCGCCTCCGAGTATTTCGACTTCTTCGTCTACGGCATCGCCTCGGTGCTGGTGTTCCCGGCGGTGTTCTTTCCGTTCGAGCAGCGCCTGGAAGGCGTGCTCTGGGCCTTCGTGATCTTCTCGTTCGCCTTCATCGCGCGCCCCTTCGGCACCGTGATCTCGATGGCGATCCAGCGGCGCTTCGGGCGCGAGACCAAGCTGACGATTGCGCTGTTCCTGCTGGGCACCTCGACCGCCGGCATCGCGTTCCTGCCGGGCTACGCGAGCATCGGCTTCACGGCCATCGTGCTGCTGTCGATCTTCCGTTTTGCCCAGGGCCTGGCACTGGGCGGCTCGTGGGACGGCCTGCCGTCGCTGCTGGCGCTGAACGCACCGCCCAACAAGCGCGGTTGGTACGCCATGCTGGGCCAGCTGGGCGCACCGCTGGGCTTCTTCGTGGCCAGCGCGCTGTTCGCGTACCTGTATTCGAGCCTGCCGCTGGCCGACTTCCTTGATTGGGGCTGGCGCTACACCTTCTACGTGGCCTTCGCCATCAACGTGGTCGCGCTGTTCGCGCGCCTGCGCCTCGTGGCCACCGACGAGTACGCGCGCCTGCTCGAAGAGCGCGAGCTGCAGCCCACCAGCGTGGTCGAGCTGACGCGTTCGCAGGGCGCCAACCTGCTGATCGGCGCGTTCGCCGCACTGGCCAGCTACGCGCTGTTCCACCTGATCACGGTGTTCCCGCTGTCGTGGATTTCGCTGTATTCCGACCAGTCGATCACCGAGTTCCTCATCGTGCAGATGGTCGGCGCGGTGTTCGGCGCCATCGGCATCGTGGCCTCGGGCCTGATCGCCGACCGCATCGGCCGTCGCTTCACGCTCGGCGGCCTGGCCGCCATGATCGCCGTGTTCAGCGGTTTTGCGCCCACGCTGCTCGACGGCGGACGCATCGGCCAGGACATCTTCATCGTGCTGGGCTTTGCGCTGCTGGGCCTGTCGTACGGCCAGGCGGCCGGCGCCGTGACCTCCAACTTCGCGCCCAAGTACCGCTACGTGGGCGCGGCCCTCACGGCCGACCTGGCCTGGCTCATCGGCGCGGCCTTTGCCCCGCTGGTCGCCCTGGGCCTGTCGGCGCACTTCGGCCTGGCCTTCGTGAGCATCTACCTGCTGTCGGGTGCGCTGGGCACGCTGGCGGCGCTGGGGCTGAACCGGGCGCTGGCGCGGGACTGAGCGGCAGCGTTGCCGTTTCTCGAACCAAGGGGCCGATCAGTCTGTGTAAATAGTCAGCGCTGAGTCCGCGAGAAGTGCCCTTCAGGCGTTTGTCTGAGGGGCATTTTTCATTGGAGGCTGACCAATGGGACATAGACACGGACAGGCGCGGGGACAGGCGACGTTGTTCCCACTGATGCTCGATGAGCTGGTGGGCCAGGACGCACTGGTTCGGGTGGTGGACGCCTGGGTGCAGGCGCTGGATCTGAAGGCGCTGGGCTTTGCCAAGGCGCAGGCGCAGCGACTGGGAACACCGCCCTACGACCCGGGCGATCTGCTGCGGCTGTACATCTGGGGCTACCTGAGCGCGATCCGTTCCTCGCGGGCCCTGGAGCGCGAGTGCCACCGCAACGTGGAGTGCATGTGGCTGCTGGGGCGCCTAGCCCCGGATCACAAGACCATCGCCGAGTTCAGGCGCCAGAACACGGCGGCCCTGGTGGCCAGTTGTGCGGCCTTCGTGCAGTTCGCGCGGGCCAGCCGGGTGATCCGTGGATCGACAGTGGCCATTGATGGCTCCAAGGTGCAGGCAGTGGCCTCGCGCAAGGCGGTGGTGGGCCAGCGTGAGCTGGCCGCACAGGCACAGCGCAACGCGCAGGAGATCGCGGCTTATCTGCGGTTGCTGGACAGCCGGGACGGCGAGGATGACCAGGGCGGTGATGGGCCCGGCGATGGTCCTGGTACGCCCGATGAAGTGCGCGCGGCCTTGGAACGACTGAAGGCCCAGGGCGAGCCATCGCCAACCAAGCCCAGCAACTCCTGCGCAGCGACGCGAGCACCGTCGTGTGCGGTGAGCCCGAAGCACGCCCGATGCGTAGCCTGAACAGCCAGCCGGGCTACAACCTGCAAACGGCGGTGGAGACGCAAAGCCACCTGATCGTGGCGCATGAGGTGGTCTGCGAGGTGAACGATCAGCGCCAGTTGCAGCCCATGGCCGAGGCGGCCAGCCGGTGCTGCAGCAGCCCTGCTCGGTGGTGGCCGATGCGGGCTATGCCAATGGGGAGCACATTGCAGCCTTGGACGCCCAGGGCATCACCAGCTACGTGGCGGGCGAGCGTTCGGTGAACCACCAGGGCGGCGGCAGCCTGTACCAGCGCAGCGCCTTCGTCTATGACCCGGCCAGCGACAGCTTCACCTGCCCGGCGGGCAGTGCCCTAAAGCGCAAGCAGCTCTCGCGCAAGGACAAGATGGTGGTCTATGCAGCACAGCCGAGCGATTGCGCGGGCTGTGCCCAGAAACTCAAATGCACCACGGCGCGCCAGCGCTTCGTCTCGCGCCACCTGTACGAAGAGGCGCTCGAAGCCAATGCAAGCAGGCTGGCCGCTCAGCCCTGGATGATGGGGCTCAGGCGCCAGACGGTGGAACACCCCTTTGCCAGTATCAAACACCTCATTCTGGGCAATGCCCGGTTGCTGATGAGGCATACCAGTGGAGCGCGCGCGGAGTTCAGCTTGGCGGTGATGGCCTACAACCTCAAGCGGGTGTTCAACATGAAGGGAGCGCCCTGGATGCACCAGGCGCTCAGGGGCTGAGGCCCTTGGGCGTTTGCTCGCCCCAATGAAAAATGCCCCGCTCTCGCGGGGCATCTCGATCAAGCGGCCTGCTGACTATTTACACAGCCTGCGATGGCCCCTTTTTTCATGGCCGCTGCGCGGCTCGCTTAGGATTCGCCTCGATGTTCACCGCCGCCATTTTTGACATGGATGGGCTGCTGATCGATTCCGAGCGCCCCATCATGGCCGCCTGGATCGCCGCGGCCCGCACGCTCGATGTCGAGCTTTCGCACGCCCAGTACCTGCAATGCGTGGGGCTGGCCATGGGCGAGTCCAAGCAGATCCTTGCGGCGCTGCTCGGCGGCGTCGCCGCCTACCAGCACGCGGCGGCGCAAGTGACCGCCGCGCTGCAGCTGGAACGCCTGGCAGGTGACGTCCGGCCGCTCTTTCCCATCAAGCCCGGCGCGGCCGAGTTGCTCACCGCCTTGCGCGGACGCGGCACGCGCTGCGCGGTCGCTTCGTCGTCCACGCGCGGCCAGATCGCTGCCTGCCTCGGGAGCCTCGATGTGCTCCATCACTTCGAGGCCTTCGCGGGCGGCGACGAGGTCGCGCGCGCCAAGCCCGACCCGGCGCTGTACCGCCTCGCGGCCGAGCGCCTGGGTGTGGACCCTGCGGATTGCGTCGCCTTCGAAGACAGCGAGAACGGCGCCAAGGCCGCACTGGCCGCCGGGATGCGCGTGGTGGTGGTGCCCGACCTCAAGCACCCGCCCGAGGCGATCGTCGCGCAGGCGTTCCAGGTGCTCGATTCGCTGCACGATGCGGTGCCGCATGTGGCGCGCTGGTTTCCGTCGTAACCCGTTCTTCTTCGCCCACCGTCCGGGCGGTTCTGCGTGAACAGGCCGCACCCGGGGTTCGTCACCGGGCCATCGCGCGCTCGAAACGGCCCTCGAGGTCGCTCCCCTTCTGACCCCAGAACGCTGCACTGAAGGCCGTGAGAGCGCTTGATGGGGGACGCCAGCGATCGGCTGGCGTGTTCAGTTCAGGCGCGTGCGTGCGTGTGCTCAGGCCAGCCGGTCGAGCAGGCTGTACCAGGCCACACCGCCGCCGATGTAGAAGCGCTGCAGCCCGTGCAGTGGAATCGGCTGCAGCGGCGTCACCGGGTACGGAAACGGCGCGCGCGCATCGGCCATGCGCGCGGCCACGTGCTTGCCCACGCTCGTGGCCAGTGCGATGCCGCGTCCGTTGTAGCCCAGCGCGATCGTCAGGCCCGGCGCGGGCGTGTGCACGTGCGGCATGAAGTCGCGCGTGACCGCGATGCGGCCGGCCCATCGGTACTGGTAGCGCAATGGGCCCAGCTGCGGAAACAGCAGTTCGAGCGAGCGCTCCAGGTGTGCGAAATCGGCGGGGCCCGTCGGATCGGCGAAGTGGCCGCGCCCGCCCATGAGCAACCGGCCCTGCGCGTCCTTGCGGAAGTACAGCAGCAGGCGCTGCGAGGTCGAGGCCGTCTCGCCGCCTCGCAGGATGGCGTCGGCTTCGCGGCCCGACAGCGGCTCGGTCGCGACGATGAAGCTGTTGGCGGCCAGCACGGTGCGCGACAGCGTCGGCCACAGCGCGCCGGTGTAGCCGTTGGTGGCCAGCAGCACCTGGTCGGCTGTCACGGTGGCGCCGCTGGCCGTGGTGGCGTGCCAGTGCGCGCCCTGGCGCGCCAGCGCCGTGACCGCACTGCCACCGTGCACCGCCACGCCCGCTTGCTGGGCGGCTCGCACCAGCCCGCGCGTGTAGGCCAGCGGCTGGATGCCGCCCGCGCGCCCGTCGAGCCAGCCGCCCGCGAAGGCCTGCGTGCCCAGGCGTGCGGCGACCTCGGCGCGATCGAGCATGCGCGTGGGCACGCCGCGACGCTCCCATTGCCGTGCGCGTGCGTGCAGCCCGCCGACGTGCTTCGGTGAATAGGCCACCTGCAGCCAGCCGTTGCGCACGGGCTGGCAGTCGATGCCATGGCGCGCGATGAGGTCGAACACCAGGTCGGCGGAGTGCGACACGGCCTCGATGAGCGGCTCGGCGCGCGCCGAGCCGTAAAGCCGCACGAGGTCGTCGGGGTCGTGCTTGAGCGAGGGGTTCACCTGCCCGCCGTTGCGCCCCGAGGCGCCCCAGCCGGGCTCGCCGGCTTCGAGCACGCACACGCGCGCGCCCGCTTCGGCCAGGTGCAGCGCGGCGCTCAGGCCGGTGAAGCCGGCGCCCACGACCAGCACGTCGGCATGGCGCGATTCGGTCAGCGGCGGCGTGGGCGACGCGGCCGGCGCGGTGGCGGCCCACAGCGAAGGCGGCATGGCGATGGCATTCATGCCGCCGCGCCCGCCGACGGATGCAGCACGCGGCGCAAAAAGTCTTGCGTGCGCGCATGACTCGGCGCGCCGAGCACCTGCGCGGCCGGGCCTTCCTCGACGATGCTGCCGCTGTGCAGGAAGCACACGCGGTCGGCCACCTCGCGCGCAAAACCCATCTCGTGCGTGACGACGATCATCGTCATGCCTTCGTCGGCCAGCGCGCGCATCACGCCCAGCACATCGCCGACCAGCTCGGGGTCGAGCGCCGAGGTGGGCTCGTCGAACAGCATCGCCTCGGGCTTCATGGCCAGGGCGCGCGCAATGGCCACGCGCTGCTGCTGTCCGCCCGACAGTTGCGCGGGCCAGGCCTGCGCCTTCTCGGCCAGGCCGACCTTGGCCAGCAGCGCGAGCGCTTCTTCGCGGGCTTGCGCGGGCGGGCGCTTCTGCACGAAGACGGGGCCTTCCATCACGTTCTCCAGCACCGTGCGGTGCGGGAACAGGTTGAAGCGCTGGAACACCATGCCCATGCGGCTGCGCAGCCGATGGATGGTGGGCGCGGCGCGGTCGACGCGCTCGCCGAAGGCGCGCACCTCGCCGCCTTCGTAAGACTCCAGCCCGTTGATGCAGCGAAGCACCGTCGACTTGCCCGAGCCCGACGGGCCGATCAGGCACACCACCTCGCCCGCGTCCACGTGCAGGCTCACGCCCTGCAGCACGCGGTGCGCGCCGAAGTTCTTTTCGAGTCCGCGGACGTCGATCATGGTTTTTTTCTCCCGGCGGCAAAGCGCTTCTCGAGCCGGCGCAGGCCCCACACCAGCGGCAGGCTCATGAGCAGGTAGAGCAGGGCGACGAGCGTGTAGACGGTCATGTTCTGGAAGGTGGACGAGGCGATGAGCTGGCCCGCGCGCGTCATCTCGGCCACGGTGATGGTGGACACCAGCGACGAGTCCTTCAGCATCATCACGAGCGTGTTGCCGTAGGGCGGCAGCGCGATGCGAAAGGCCTGCGGCAGGATCACGCGGCGCATGATCAGCATCGAGCGCATGCCCATGGCCTGCGCCGCTTCGCGCTGGCCCGGGTCGACCGCCTCGATGCCGGCGCGGAAGTTCTCCGCCTGGTAGGCCGAGTAGGCAATGCCCAGCCCGATCACGCCGGCCTGGAACGCCGTGAGCTCGACGCCGAACTCGGGCAGCACGAAGTAGATGTAGAACAGCTGCACGATGATCGGCAGCCCGCGGATCACGTTGATGACCACGTCGGCCGTGATCGACAGCGCCCGCACCGGCGACAGCTTCATCAGCGCAAACGCCAGCCCGAGGGCACTGCTCAGCAGGAACGACAGCACGGTGACCTGCACCGTGACCACCGCGCCCTGCAGCAGGATGGGCAGGAACTCCTGCGCGTTCTGCAGGAAGCTGCTCATCTCAGATGCCCCACTTGCCCACGATGGCGGCCAGCGTGCCGTCGGCCTTGACCTTGGCGATGGCCTTGTTCAGGCGCTCGAGCGTCTGCGTGTCGCCCTTGCGCACCACCAAGCACACGTCGCCCACGTTCACGGACTTGTAGCTCTGCACCAGCTTGACGCCGTTGAAAGCGGCCTGGCGCAGCTGGTAGGCGATGACGGGCTGGTCGCCCAGGCCGGCCTTGATGCGGCCCAGCGACAGGTCGCGCGTCATGTCGGCCACCGAGTCGTAGCTGCGCACCTCCTTGAAGATGCTCTTCTTGTTGAGCATGTCCAGGAACACGGTGCCCACCTGCGCGCCGACCACCTCGCCTTTGAGTTCGTCGAGCGACACATAGGGGCGCGTGTCGCTGTCCTTCACGATCAGGCCTTCGCCGTAGGAATACACGGGGTCGCTGAAGTCGACCACCTCCTGGCGCGCGGGCGTCTTCAGCATGGCGGCCGAAATGATGTCGACCTTGCGCGCCGTGAGCGAGGGAATCAGCGCCGAGAACACCGTCTGCTGCACGTTCACGCTGAAGCCGCCCGCCTTGCCGACGGCCGTGACGGTGTCGACCATCATTCCCTGGATCGAGTTCGTCTTCACGTCCAGGAAGGTGAACGGCACGCCCGTGGCTGTGGCGCCCACGTTGTAGCTCGCCGGTGCGGGAGTGGCGGCGGGTGCCGCGCCCTGGGCACAGGCCAGCCCGACGCTGGCGGCCAGTGTCAGGCCCGTGGCCAGGCGATGAAGGTGACGAACGACTCGTTTCATGAGAGCACTCCTGAGGAAGAGGAAGGTGAAAGGATGGAAAAGAGAGACCGGAACCGATGCAGCATTCGTGCCAATAATCGATTGTTTTAAATCTCTGATCAATTAATGAAAACCACTAGTCGCGTTTTAAGAATCGATATGCGATTCGATTGAGTCTTCCCGCTATACTCGAATCCATGGACGCCTCCCTCGAATCCGCCGTTCCGCAGGACGACAGCCCCAGCCTTCTGTTCAACCAGTCGCTGGAAAAAGGCCTGGCCGTGCTGTGCGCCTTCAGCGCCAGCCGCCGCACGATGACGCTGGCCGACGTGGCCGCCGCCACCGACATCACCAAGAGCTCGGCGCAGCGCATGGTGTTCACGCTCGAAAAGCTCGGCTACCTGCGCAAGCACCCGAAGACGCGGCGCTACCAGCTCACGCCCCGCGTGATGGAGATCGGCTTCAACTACCTCTCGGCCCATGCGCTGATCGACGTGGCCACGCCCTTCCTGTCGGAGCTCACCAAGGTCACGACCGAGACCACCTGCCTCACCGAGGCCGACGGGCTCGACATGGTCTACGTGGCGCGCTTCGTGAGCGCGCAGTTCGTGCCGGTGCACATGCCCATCGGCAGTCGCGTGCCCATGTACTGCACCGCGTCGGGCCGTGCCTACCTGAGTGCGCTGCCCGAAGACGAAGCGCGTGCGCGCATCGAGGCCTCGGATCGCGTGGCCCACACCACGCGCACGCGCACCGACGTCGACGAGATCATGGACGCCCTGCGCGTGGCGCGTGCACGCGGCTACGCCACGAACGAAGAAGAACTGTTCCTCGGCGACATGACCATTGCCGCGCCGGTGCTGGGCAGCCAGGGCCGGCCCGTGGCCTCGGTGCACGTGGTGGCGCCGACCAGCCGCTGGACCATGGAGGAGGCCGAGCGCAAGCTAGCGCCTGCGCTTCTGTTGTGCGCGCGCTCCCTCACCAGCTCAGCGCGCAGCGTCGACTGAGGGTCGGCGCCCTCAGTCGATTCTTCGTCTACTTCCTGGACTGCTGGATGTCGCCGAGGCACAGGAACTTCAGCTCGAGGTAGTCGTCGATGCCGTGGTGCGAACCCTCGCGGCCGAGCCCTGACTGCTTCACGCCGCCGAACGGGACGTGCTCGGTGGCGATGACGCCGGCGTTGATGCCGACCATGCCGTATTCCAGCGCTTCCGCCACCCGGAAGATGCGGCCGACGTCGCGGGTATAGAAGTAGCTCGCCAGGCCGAACTCCGTGTGGTTCGCGGCATCGATCGCTTCCTGTTCCTCGCAGAACCGGAAGATGGGCGCAAAGGGACCGAAGGTTTCTTCGCGCGCGCACTGCATCTCTGGCGTGGCATCGGCGACGACGGTCGGTTCAAAGAACTGCCCGCCCAGGGCCTTGCCGCCTGCCACGATGCGCGCGCCCTTGGACACCGCGTCATCCAGGTGGCTCTGGACTTTCGCGACAGCGGCCGGCTCGATGAGCGGGCCCTGCACCACGCCCTCCTCGAAGCCATTGCCGACCTTCAGCGCACTGACCTTCGCCGCGAACTTCTCGACGAAGGCGTCGTAGACCGCGTCCTGCACATAGAGGCGGTTGGCGCACACACAGGTCTGGCCGGCATTGCGGAACTTGCTGGCCAGGGCGCCTTCCACCGCGGAATCGAGGTCGGCGTCGTCGAACACGATGAAGGGCGCGTTGCCGCCCAGCTCCAACGACATCTTCTTTACCGTGGGCGCGCTTTGCGCCATCAGGATGCGGCCGACTTCCGTGGAGCCCGTGAAGCTGATGTGGCGCACCACATCCGAAGCGCACAGCGTCTTGCCGACCGCGATGCTGTTGCCGCTGTCGGCCGTCAGGACATTGATGACCCCGGACGGCACACCGGCGCGCACCGCCAGTTCAACGGCAGCCAGCGCCGTCAGCGGGGTCAATTCCGAAGGCTTGACGATGACCGGACACCCGGCGGCCAGGGCCGGCGCGACCTTGCGCGTGATCATGGCCAGCGGGAAATTCCAGGGCGTGATGGCGGCACAGACGCCCACGGCCTGCTTCAGGACCATCAAGCGGCGGTTGTTGTCGAACTGCGGCAAGGTTTCGCCGTTGACCCGCTTCGCCTCTTCGGCGAACCATTCGACGAAGCTGGCGGCATACGCCACTTCACCCTTGGCCTCGGCGAAGGGCTTGCCTTGCTCGGCGGTCAGGATGCGGGCCAGATCGTCCTGGTGGGCCATCAGCAGTTCGAACCACTTCAGCAGGATGGCGTGGCGCTGCTTGCCGGTGGTGGCACGCCAGGCGGGCCAGGCCCTGTCGGCGGCCGCGATCGCCAGTTCGGCATCGGCAGCGCCGAGATTGGGCACGTCGGCGAGCTTGAGGCCCGTGGCCGGATCGGCGACGTCGAAGCGGCTGTGGCCAACGACCCACTGGCCATCGATGAGCGCGTCGCGCTGGAGCAGGCTCGGGTCGTTCAGGCCAAGAAGCGGAGAGGTGTGAGAGGTCATGGCGATTCGAGTCCTCATGCCATCACATAGACCTTGCGCAGCTTCTCGGACACCACCCAGACGCCCTGCGTGTTCGGCGGAACCACCAGGAGATCGCCCGCACCGAAGCTCAGCGTGGGTCCATCGGTTTCGGTGAACGTGGCCGCGCCGGACAGGATGAACATCAGCTCGCCCTTGGGCGTGGCGCGCGCGAAGGTGCCGACGTCGCTCTCCCAGACGCCGAACTCCAGCGGCTCCCGTTCAGGCATCGAGAATTTCTGGCTCCCGCGGCTCGGGTCGTGCGCACCGACGGTGAGAGCGAAATCCTGCAAGCTTTGCTGGGTGAATTTTTGAATCGTCATGAGATGGATGGGTTGGAATCGTTGGCCGCAGGCCGGATGGACGGCGACGCGGCGGATTCTTCATGGCCGATTCAGTGTTGAAAATGGCTCGATATCGCCACTTGCTTGCCATTTCATGAAAGTGAATGGCAGCGCCAAGCCCGGCCGCGCGGGGCCGATCTCGATGCGGATGCGGATGTCTGCAGTGGGGAGGGCGCGTTCAGCGACCCTCGCCGGTTCGCCTCAGAGCACTTCGTTGCGCAGTTGCGGGAACACCTTCGACACCTTGGCCAGCAGGTAGTCGCCATAGCGGCCGCTGAAGGCGTGCACGTTCGCGCGGTCCCAGCGTTCGGCGCTGTCGTCGAGTGCGTCGGCACCGGCCAGGCCTTCGATGCGCTGCACGCGGGCGTCGAAGTTCGGGTCGAAGAACAGCGGGAACGACAACCGGTCGCGGCCCGAGGTGTTGCGCTTCACGCGGTGCGGCGTCGACTTGTAGAGCCCGCCGGTCATGCGGTCGAGCATGTCGCCGATGTTGCAGACGAAGGCGCCGGGCACCGGTGGCGCGTCGATCCAGCCGCCCGGCGTGTGCACTGCGAGGCCGCCCACGGTGTCCTGGTGCAGGATCGTGAGCAGGCCGTAGTCGGTGTGTTCGCCCACGCCCCATTGCACGTCCAGCCCTTCGGGCACGGCCTGCGTCGGGTAGTTGAAGAGGCGGAACAGGATCAGCGGGTCCCCCGTGTAGCGTTCGGCGAAGTAGTTCGCGGGCAGGCCGAGGCTCAGCGCGATGCCTTCCATCAGCCGGTGGCCCAGCTGCGTGACGGCGTCCATGTACGCGAGGATGGTCTCGCGAAAGTCCGGCACATCGGGAAAGAGATTCGGGCCGTGCACCGGCGTCTTCGCCTGCACCAGCGGGTGGTCGGCGGGCAGCTCGGTGCCCAGGTAGAGGCCTTCCTTCCAGTCGGGGCGGCCCGAGGTCAGCTCGCCGCCGCGCGGGAAGAAGCCGCGCCAGGCGCGGCCGCCCAGGGCCATGCGCCATTGCATCTTGGTTTCCTCGGGCAGGTCGAAGAACTGGTGGCTCAGGTCTTCGAGCCGTTGGATCAGCGCGGGGTCGACGCCGTGGCCCGTGACGTAGAAGAAACCGTGCGCGCGGCAGGCGTCGCCGATCTGCGCCGCCACGCGTGCGCGTTCGGGCGTGCCGGCCACGAGCGGGGCGACGTCGATGAGGGGAAGGGAGGAGTCGGTCATGCGTCTCTCGAAAAAGGCGAACGGATGTCGGACAGGAACTGCTGCGCGCGCGGGTGCTGCGGGCGGTTGAAGAAATCATCGGGCGTGGCGCGTTCCAGCACCTGGCCCTGGTCCATGAAGAGCACGCGGTCGGCCACCTCGCGCGCGAAGCCCATCTCGTGCGTCACGCAGACCATGGTCATGCCGTCGCGTGTGAGGTCGCGCATCACCAGCAGCACCTCGCCGACCATCTCGGGGTCGAGCGCGCTGGTGGGCTCGTCGAACAGCATCAGCGGCGGCTTCATGGCGAGTGCGCGCGCAATGGCCACGCGCTGCTGCTGACCACCCGACAGCTCGCCGGGCCACGCATTGGCCTTGTTCGCGAGGCCCACGCGCTCCAGCAGTGCCATCGCGCGCGCGTCGGCATCCTTGCGCGAGAGGCCGTGCAGCTGCATCGGCGCCATGGTGCAGTTCTGCAGCACGCTGAGGTGCGGGAACAGGTTGAACTGCTGAAAGACGAAGCCGATGCGCGAGCGAAACGCGTTCACGTCCAGGCCGGGCGCGTGGATGTCCTGCCCGTCGAGCGTGATGCGGCCCGACTGGATCGGCTCCAGCCGGTTGAAGGTGCGGATCAGCGTCGACTTGCCCGAGCCCGAGGGCCCGCACACCACGACCACCTCGCCCTTGTGGATGGTTTCGGTCACGTCGACCAGTGCGTGGTAGCTGCCGTACCACTTGTTGACTTGTTGGAGTTCGATCATGCGGGCACCTTGAGGGTCGCGGCGGGAAGGCCGCGGCGCGCGAGCCGGCGCTCCAGCCAGTAGGCGAAGCGCGAGAGGCCGAAGCACAGGATGAAGTAGGTCAGGCCCAGGATCAGGTAGATCTGCGCCGGCTTGGTGAACACCTGCGTGTTGATCTGCGTGGCAATGAACGACACCTCGGCCAGCCCGATGATGTAGCCCAGCGAGGTCTCCTTGATGGTCGAGACGAACTGGTTCACCAGCGAGGGCAGCATGCTGCGCAGCGCCTGCGGCAGCACCACGAGGCGCATCGCGCCGATGTAGCTCAGGCCGAGCGCGCGCGCGGTTTCCATCTGCCCGCGCGGCAGGCCCTGGATGCCGGCGCGCACGATCTCGGCGAGGTAGGCGGCATCGAAGATGACGAGCGCGATCAGCATGGTGGTGAACTGGTCGGTCTTCACGCCCGTGACGCTGGGCAGGAAGAAGTAGGCCCAGAAGATCACCATCAACAGCGGCAGGCCGCGCACCACGAACACCAGCGCCGTGACGGGCCAGCGCACGCAGCGCCACGGGCTCACGCGCGCCAGGCCCAGCACGATGCCCAGCGGCAGCGCGAGCACCAGCCCGCACGAGGCCAGCAGCAGCGTGAGCACCAGCCCGCCGAGCGGGCCGTTCGGATACTGCCCGATAAGGAAGTAGACCCAGTAGTCGTTGATGATTTCGAACATCAGCGCACCGCCTTCAGATGGTCCGCACCGGGAAGCGGTGGTGGTACCAGGTGGCCAATCCGGTGATGGCCAGCGACACCGTCAGGTACGCCGCACTCGCGAACGCGAACGACTCGAAGCTGCGGAAGGTCGCGCTTTCCACCTGCCCGGCCTGGTACATCAGCTCGGCCACGCCGATCACGGTGGCGATCGAGGTGTTCTTCCACAGGCTCAGCGTCTGCGAGATGAGCGGCGGCACGGTCACGCGCAGCGCCTGCGGCAGCACCACGCGGCGCATGGTGGCCAGGAAGCTGAAGCCCAGCGCGCGGCCGGCCTCGAACTGCACGGCCGGGATCGAGCGGATGCCGCTGCGGATGTCCTCGGCCATGAAGGCCGCCGTGTACAGCGACAGCGCGACGATCGCGCTGTAGGCCTCGATGTGGCCTTCGTAGAGCCAGGTCTTGATGCCTTCGGGCAGCAGCTCGGGCGCGCCGAAATACCAGAAGAGCATGTGGGCCAGCAGCGGGATGTTGCGGATCGATTCGACGTACGCAAAGCCGAGCCAGCGCAGCGGTGCGAGCGGCGAGAGCCGCAGCAGCGCCACCACCAGCGCCAGCGGCAGCGCAAAGACGAGCGAGACCGCAAGCAGCTGCAGCGACAGCCACAGGCCCGCGACCAGCATGTCGTGGTACTGGCCGGTGAGCAGCAGCGAATAGTCGAACAGGGGCATGGGGGGCGACAGTATCACCGTCGCGAGGGGAATCTTCTCCCTCCCCCGCTGGGGGAGGGTAGGGGTGGGGGCACGGCGGCGATCGAGGCGCCGCGGTGGCTCAAGGGCCGCTGGCCCCCATCCCGGCCTTCCCCCGGAAGGGGAAGGAGAAAGTCAAAAGACCGGTCAGTCGATCTTGTCGGTCTCGAGCTTGAAGTCGCGCGTCTGGAAGCCCGACGCCGTGTTCGGGCCGTACCACTTGATGAAGATCTTCTGCGCTTCGCCCGACTTCTCGAGTTCGCGCAGCGTGTCGTCCACCACGGCCTTCAGGCCGCTCTCGCCCTTCTTGATGCCGATGGCCAGCGACTCGGTGCTCAGGTTCTGCTTGAGCACCACGTACTGCGCCTTCTGCGGGCCCAGCTTGGCGTAGCTGCGCAGCAGCGCGGCCTCGTCGTCCACGTAGCCCACGCCCTTGCCCTGTTGCAGCGCCTGGAAGGCCTGCTGGCTGGTGTCGAAGGTCACGACCTCGGCGGTGGGCACGGCCTTGCGGATGTTGGGTTCCTGCGTGCCGCCGCGGATGGTCAGCACCTTCTTGCCGCCGAGCTGCGGCACGTCGGTGATGCCGCTGGTCTTCTTCACGACGGCCTTCTGGCCGGTGACGAAGGTGGTGAGCGAGAAGTCGATCTGCGCCTCGCGCTCCTTGTTGTGCGTGAGGCCGGCGGCCACCAGGTCGACGTGGCCCTGCTGCAGCTCGGGAATGCGCGCGGCCACGGCGATCTGCTTGAGCACCGGCTTCACGCCGATCTTTTTCGCAATGGCGTTCACCAGGTCGACCTCGTAGCCGACGATCTGGCGCGTCTTCGGATCGATGAAGGTGGCGGGCTCGTCGGTGCCTAGCACGCCGACCACGAGTTCGCCCTTTTTCTTGATGTCGGCGAGCTGGTCCGCATGGGCGGCAACGCCGGTCAGCAGGGCGGAAGCGGCAAGGGCCGCGGCAAGCAGGGTGTGGCGCATGGTGGGATCGTCCTCTCTCCAGAGTGAAATTCAGGCCGGAACCATATCAATAAAACCCAAGATTATTAAATCGTCAATCGACATATGCATATGGGGCTGATGAATCGGCCTGTTGCCGGCTGGGTTAAATTCGCGGCGCCGCGACGTGCCCTGCCGCCGTCCCCCCGAATGTCTTACCGAGCGAGCTTTTCATGATCATCCAACCCCGCGTGCGCGGCTTCATCTGCGTCACCACCCATCCCGTGGGCTGCGAAGCCAATGTCCGGCAACAGATCGACTACGTCAAAGCCAAGCCCCCCATCGCGGGCGGCCCGAAGCGCGTGCTGGTGATCGGCGCCTCCACCGGCTACGGCCTGGCCGCGCGCATCACCGCGGCCTTCGGCTGCGGCGCCGACACGCTGGGCGTGTTCTTCGAACGCGCGGGCAGCGCGACCAAGCCCGGCTCGCCCGGTTGGTACAACACCGCCGCGTTCCATCGCGCCGCCACGGCCGAAGGGCGCTACGCCAAGAGCATCAACGGCGACGGCTTTTCCGACGCGGTGAAGCAGCAGACCATCGAGACGATCCGCGCCGACCTCGGCCAGGTCGACCTCGTGGTCTACAGCCTGGCCGCGCCGCGCCGCACGCACCCGAAGACGGGCCAGGTCTTCAACTCCGTGCTCAAACCCATCGGCAAGGCCGTGACGCTGCGCGGCCTGGACACCGACAGCGGGGCCGTGAAGGAGTCGGTGCTCGAGCCCGCCACGCAGGAAGAAATCGACAACACCGTCGCCGTCATGGGCGGCGAAGACTGGCAGATGTGGATCGACGCGCTGCAACAAGCCGGCGTGCTGGCCGACGGCGCCAAGACCACGGCCTTCACGTACCTGGGCGAGCAGATCACCCACGACATCTACTGGAACGGCTCCATCGGCGCCGCCAAGAAGGATCTGGACGAGAAGGTGCTGGACATCCGCGCACAGCTGGCGGCCAAGGGCGGCGACGCGCGCGTGTCGGTGCTGAAGGCGGTGGTCACGCAGGCCAGCTCGGCCATTCCGATGATGCCGCTGTACCTGTCGCTGCTGTTCAAGGTGATGAAGGCCGAAGGCACGCACGAGGGCTGCATCGAGCAGGTGCACGGCCTGTACGCCGACAGCCTGTACGGCGCCACGCCGCACCTGGACGGCGAAGGCCGCCTGCGCGCCGACTACAAGGAACTGGCACCGCAGGTGCAGGCGCGCGTGCAGGAACTGTGGCCGCAGGTGACTGGCGAGAACCTCAACGAGCTGACCGATTTCGCGGGCTACAAGACCGAGTTCCTGCGCCTGTTCGGCTTCGCCGTCGACGGCGTGGACTACACGGCCGACGTGAGCACCGATGTGGGCATTCCCGATCTGATCCAACTCTAGAGCGTCCCGAGGGGATACTCCCGCCCATGCAGATTCAAGACAAACCGCCCGCCGGCACGCCCTTCGAGTGGATCGGCGGCGAGCCGAAGGTGGAGGCGCTGGTCGAGCGCTTCTACGACCTGATGGACCTCGAGCCGGCCTACGCGCAACTGCGCGCCGTGCACGGCACCGACCTGGACAACGCGCGCCAGCGCCTCTTCTGGTTCCTGTGCGGCTGGCTCGGCGGCCCCGCCCACTACACCGACCGCTTCGGCCACCCGATGCTGCGCGCGCGGCACCTGCCGCAGGCCATCGGCGGCCACAGCATCGGCATCAAGGAGCGCGACCAGTGGCTGGCCTGCATGGACCAGGCGATGGGCGAGACCGGTGTGCCTGAAGACCTGCGCGCAAGGTTGCGCGACTCCTTCTTCAAAACCGCGGACTGGATGCGCAACCGCGGTGAGTGACCAGACAACGATTCCCGAAAGACTGTTCTCCATGAATTCCATCGTCATCATCGGCGGCGGCCACGCCGCGGCCCAGCTCTGCGCGGGCCTGGCGGAAGCCGGGCAGGGCGCGCGCGTGCACCTGGTCTGCGAAGAGGCCTGCGAGCCTTACCACCGCCCGCCGCTGTCGAAGGCTTTTCTCAAGAGCGCCGAAGAAACCACGCAGCCGCACAAGGCCGCCGACTGGTACCGCGAAGCGGGCATCACGCTGCACCTGGGCGACGCCGCCGTGGCCATCGACCGTGAGGCGCACACCGTCACGCTGCGCTCGGGCGCGGTGCTGCCGTGGGAGCGCCTGGTGCTGGCCACCGGCACGCGCGCGCGCCAGATGCCTGGCCTGCAGCCGGGCCTGGAAAACGTCGCGAGCCTGCGTGCCGCCGACGAGGCGCATCGCCTGCGCACGCGGCTGGCGGAGGCGCAGCAGGTCACCGTGCTGGGCGGTGGTTTCATCGGCCTCGAAGTGGCGGCCACCGCGCAGGCGCTGGGCAAGCGCGTGCAGGTGATCGAATGCGCGCCGCGCCTCCTGGGCCGCGCGGTGTCGCCCGAGCTGTCGGCGCACGTGCTGGCCACGCACCGCGCGGCCGGCATCGACATCGTGCTGGGCGCGCAGACCGGCGCCTTCGAAGTCGTGGGCGACCGGCTCGTGTCGGTTGAAGTCAACGGCACGAAGCAGCCGATCGACCTGCTGCTGCTGGGCATCGGCGCCGTGCCAGAGACCGCGCTCGCACAAGCCGCGGGCATCGAGTGCGCCGACGGCATCGTGGTCGACGGCCACATGCAGACCAGCGCGGCCGACGTGCTCGCGGTGGGCGACTGCACGCGCTTCCCCGACCGCCGCGCGGGCCGCGCGCTGCGGCTCGAATCGGTGCAGAACGCGAACGACCAGGCGCGCACCGCCGTGGCCACGCTGACCGGCGCCGCACGCGATCACGACGCGGTCGCGTGGTTCTGGTCCGACCAGGGCGGCCTGCGGCTGCAGATGGCGGGCCTCATGCCGGCCGAAGGCACGCCGGGCCTGGTGAGCGTGCGCCGCGCGGGGCCGAAACCCGAGGCGTTCTCGCTGTTCCACTACGTCGACAGCCAGCTCGTGTGCGTCGAATCGGTGAACGCGCCGGTCGATCACATGATGAGCCGCAAGCTGCTCGAAGCGGGTCGCAGCCCGGCGCCCGAAGCGGTGGCGGATGCGGCGGTACCACTAAAGAATCACCTGGCATAACTGCTGTCGCAACGGCGCTGCACGGCGGGCCCGGATTCACCGGTCTGTCACCCTGCTTTCGGAGACTGGTCTTCCTCATATCCGTAGGGAGACCTCTCGATGAACAACGCAGTGGCTGCGTCGCTTGCGCGCCTCGCCCCCATGTCCACCTGTGCCGCCGTCTTGGCCGCCGCGCTCACCGCCTGTGGCGGCGGCAACGGGGGCGGCACCGCCTTCCCGCCGATCGTTCCGCCACCTGCGCCGGCGCCCGTGGCTGCCGGCACGCGCACCACGGTCGCGCTGCTCGAAACGACCGACCTGCACTTCAACGTTCGCAGCTACGACTACTTCAAGCTCGCCGAAGACAAGTCGTACGGCTACGAGCGCACGGCGACGCTCATCAACGCCGCGCGCAAGGAGTTCGCGAACACGATGCTGTTCGACAACGGCGACACCATCCAGGGCACCGCGCTGGCCGACTACGAGGCGCTGATCAGCCGCATCCCGTGCACGCAGCCGCTGTCGATGTACAAGGTGATGAACGCCACCGGTTACGACGCCGGCACGCTGGGCAACCACGAGTTCAACTACGGCCTGGACTTCCTCAACCAGGTGCTCGGTGGCGGCCTCGATGTCGAAGGCGTGGACGGCAGCAAGAAGTGCGCGGGACCGAGCTTCCCGATGGTCGTGGCCAACGTGCACAGCCTCAAGAGCGGCAAGCCGCTGGTGGCGCCGTACACCATCGTCACCAAGCAGTTCACCGCGACGGCGCCTGACGGCAAGAGCGTGACGGTGCCGGTGAAGGTCGGTGTGATCGGCTTCACCACGCCCGGCATCATGAACTGGGACAAGCGCTTTCTCGAAGGCAAGCTGCGCACCGAAGGCGCGGTCGAAGCCGCGAAGCGCTACGTGCCCGAGTTGCGCGAGAAGGGCGCGGACATCGTCGTCGCGCTGCAGCACGGCGGGCTCGACGGCTCGCCGTACTCGCCGACCATGGAAAGCCCGGGCCTGTACCTGTCGAAGGTGCCCGGCATCGACGTGCTGATGATGGGCCACCAGCACGGCCTGTTCCCCGACCGCGGCGCCAAGCCCGGCTACACGCAGGCCGGCGTCGACAACGCCGCCGGCACCGTCAACGGCGTGCCGGCCGTGATGTCCAGCTCGTGGGGCAAGGCGCTGGGCCTCGTGAAGCTCGAACTCGTGTGGGACGGCAAGGCCTGGGGCGTGGACAAGAGCAAGACGCTGGTCGAGGCGCGCTCCACGCAAACCGGCAAGGACAGCCAGGGCAAGGCCGTGTATGTCGACGCCGACCCGAGCGTGGCGCCGCTGGTCGACACGCAGCATCAGGCCGCGATCGACTACGTGAAGACGCCGGTCGGCACCACCGATTTCCGCATGAACACCTTCTTCGCCGACGTGGGCGACCCGGGCGCGATCCAGATCGTGAACCAGGCGCAGGCCGACTACGTGAAGACCTATGTCCAGGCCAACCTGCCGCAGTACGCGAGCCTGCCGGTGCTGTCGGTGAGCGCGCCCTTCAAGTCGGGCTTCGAAGGCGGGCGCGACTACACCGACGTGGCCGTGGGCAACCTCGCGATCTTCAGCGCCGCCGACCTGTACCTGTACCCGAACACGGTGTATGCGGTGAAGGTGACGGGCGCCGAGATCAAGGGCTGGCTCGAAGCCGCGGCCAAGCGCTTCAACACCATCGACCCGGCCCTCGCGACCGACCAGGCGCTGATCAGCACGTTCCCGGGCTACAACTTCGACATGTTCACCACGCCCGACATGCAGTACGAAATCGACGTCACGCAGGCCGTGGGCAGCCGCATCAAGAACCTCATGTACCTGGGCGCGCCCATCGACGCGGCGAAGGAGTTCGTCATCGCCACGAACAACTACCGTGCGACCAGCGGTGCGAGCTTCATTCCGGCGCTGGACGGCCGCGCGACGATCTACGCCTCGCCCGATGCCAACCGCGACGTGCTGATCGCGTACATCAAGGCGAAGAAGACCATCACCCGCGCGGCCAACGGCGCGGCGCGCAGCTGGCGCTTCACGAAGGTGACGACAGCGGGGAACGTGACGATCACGTCGGGGCAGGGGCAACTGAGCGCCGCGACGGATGCGGGGCTCATGAACATCTCGCTGCTGACGGCGGATGACGGAAGCGGCAAGGGCCGCTCGGTCTACAAGGTCGACTTGAGCAAGTGACCTGAATGTCTCCCTCCCCCGCTGGGGGAGGGCAGGGGTGGGGGCTCGCGGCCTCCAACGCCGCGCAGCCTTGAAGGCCGCGTGCCCCCATCCCAACCTTCCCCCAGCGGGGGAAGGGGCAAGACAAGAAATTCAGCGCCGCACGGGCGCCAGCAGCACCACCAGCGCCCCGGCCCCACCCTCCGCAGGCTTCGCCTGCACGAACGCAATCACCTCGTTCTTCTGGATCAGCCAGCGCTGCGTCTTGGTCTTGAGCACCGGCTGCTTGCCGGGCGAGCCCAGGCCCTTGCCGTGCACCACGCGCACGCAGCGCAGCCCCTGCTTGTGGGCGTTGCGGATGAAACCACCCAGCGCCTCGCGCGCCTCGTCGCTGCGCAGGCCGTGCAGGTCGACCTGCGCCTGGATCGACCAGTCGCCCTTGCGCAGCCGCGCCGTGATGTCGGTGCCGATGCCGGGGCGGCGAAAGCTCATGGCGTCGTCGACGTCGAGCAGCGTGGTCACGTCGAACTCGTCGGACAGCGACTCGCGCAGCACGCGCTGCTCGTCGAGCTGGTGCTGGAACGGAATGGGCGCGGGCGGCTTGGGCGCGAGCGGCACCGAGGCCTTGCGGCGCAGCGGCTCGGTGGCGCCGATGGCGCGCGTGAACAGGTCTTTCTCGGCGGCGCGCTTGCGCTCGGCCGCGGCGCGCGCGGCGGCCTCGGCGGCTTCGCGCTCGCGGGTTTCGGCGAGCACGCGCTGCACCTGCTTGAGGTCGGCGAGGGTTTTCAGCGCGGGGGGACGGGAAGATGACGAAGCCATCAGATCAGCCCCCGTTCCGCCATCGAGAAGCTCTGGCCCGGGCTCACGATGACGTGGTCGAGCACGCGCACGTCGACCAGTGCCAGCGCGGCGCGCAAGGTTTGCGTGAGCGATTCGTCGGCGCGCGAGGGCTCGATGCTGCCGCTCGGGTGGTTGTGGGCCAGCACCACGGCCGCGGCCTTGTGGTGCAGGGCGCGGGTGACGACCTCGCGCGGGTAGACGCTGGTCTGCGTGAGCGTGCCGCGAAACAGTTCTTCGAGCGTGAGCAGGCGGTGCTGCACGTCGAGGAATAGCACCGCGAACACCTCGTGCGGGCGCGAGCCGATGTGCAGCTGCAGGTACTGCTTGACCGCCTCGGGCGAGTCGAACACCGTGCGCTCCTTCAGGCGCTCGCCCATGGCGCGGCGCGCCAGCTCGAGCACCGCCATGAGTTCCGAGCGCTTGGCGCTGCCGCCCATGCCCTTGACCTCTTTGAGGTCGTCGGGCGCGGTGTGCAGCAGCCCCGACAGGCCGCCGAAGCGTTCGAGCAGTTGCTGGGCCAGCTGGAGCACGTTCTTGCCGGCCACGCCGGTGCGCAGCAGCAGCGCCAGCAGCTCGGCGTCGGCCAGCGCGGCGGCGCCCCGCGCCATGAGCTTTTCGCGCGGCCGGGCGTCGAGAGGGAGATCCTTGAATGCCATGAAACCCTGCTGAAACCTTGGCCGGGGCGAGATGTTGCCCCGATCCTTAAAATGAGGGTCAGTTTATCGGGACACCTCCCTCCTCTTTGCCCACCTTTGCTGCACCCATGTCCCAAGTTGTGACTTCCGGCTCCTTCCTGACCCTGCACTACCGGCTGGCCGGTCCGGCGGGCGACATCATCAACACCTTCGCCGACAAGCCCGCCACGCTGTCGCTCGGCACCGGCGAGCTTTCGCCGGCCATGGAGCAGCGCCTGATGGGCCTGGAAGAGGGCGCGCACGCCACTTTCGAGCTGCCCGCTGGCGAGGCCTTCGGTGAGCGCAACCCCGACATGCAGCAATGGGTGGCGCGCAAGCTGCTGGCCCAGATGGGCGACCCCGACGAGCAGTACGCCGTCGGCGACGTGGTGCAGTTCCCCACGCCCGACGGCGCGGGCAGCTACGCGGGCGCGGTCGTCGAGTCGAACGAGACCGGCGTGCGCTTCGACTTCAACCACCCGCTTGCCGGCCAACCCGTCACCTTCGAAGTGAAGCTGATCGGCGTGCTATGAACCCGAACATCGAGGAAGTCCTTCTCGCCGAGCCGCGCGGTTTCTGCGCCGGCGTGGACCGCGCCATCGAGATCGTCGAGCGCGCCCTCGCCAAGTTCGGTGCGCCGATCTACGTGCGCCACGAGATCGTGCACAACACCTACGTGGTGAACGAACTCAAGGCCAAGGGCGCGATCTTCATCGAAGAGCTGTCCGACGTGCCGCCCGGCTCCACGCTGGTGTTCAGCGCGCACGGCGTGAGCAAGGCCGTGGAGCAGGAGGCGCGCGACCGCGGCTTCTCGATCTTCGACGCCACCTGCCCGCTCGTGACCAAGGTGCACGTCGAAGTGGCCAAGCTCGCGAAAGAGGGCTACGAATTCATCATGATCGGCCACAAGGGCCACCCCGAAGTCGAAGGCACGATGGGTCAGCTGTCGAGCGGCATCCACCTCGTGGAAGACGTGGCTGACGTGGCCAACGCCTCGCCGCTGCAGACCGAGAAGCTCGCCGTCGTCACCCAGACCACGCTCAGCGTGGACGACGCCGCCGAGATCGCCGCCGCCGTGCGCGCGCGCTTCCCGAACGTGCGCGAGCCCAAGCAGCAGGACATCTGCTACGCCACCCAGAACCGCCAGGACGCGGTGAAGATCATGAGCCCGCAGGTCGACCTCGTGATCGTGGTCGGCAGCCCCACCAGCTCCAACAGCAACCGCCTGCGCGAGCTGGCGCAGCGCCTGGGCACCGAAAGCTACATGGTCGACTCGGCCGACGAGCTCAAGCCCGAGTGGTTCGAAGGCAAGTCGCGCGTGGGCCTCACCGCCGGCGCCTCGGCGCCCGAGGTGCTGGTGCACGAGGTGATCGAGCGCGTGCGCGCGTTCGGCGCCGTGTCAGTGCGCAAGATGGACGGCATCGAAGAAACCATCAAGTTCCCGCTTCCCAAGGGCCTCAAGCTCGACGACATTCCGCCCCCCGGGCACATCTCCTGAATCTCATGAAAAACACCAACTGGCGCTCCGAAATCGAGAGCGCCTCCCGCAGGCTGGGCGAGCGCGCCGGCCACTTTCTGCGTGAAACGCCACTGTGGAAGCTGCCGGCCGCCGCTGTCGGCGTGACCGCGCCGGGCGCTGAAGTCTGGCTCAAGCTCGAGCACATGCAGGTCAGCGGCAGCTTCAAGGCCCGCGGCATGATGAACCGCCTGCTGGCCAACGACATCCCCGCCGCGGGCGTGATCGTCGCCTCGGGCGGCAACGCCGGCATTGCCACCGCCGCGGCCGCCAAGGCGCTGGGCGTGCCCTGCCAGGTGTTCCTGCCGGGTGTCTCGCCCGAAGCCAAGCGCGCGCGTCTGCGGGCACTGGGCGCCGAAGTCGTCGTGGTCGGCGAGCTGTACCCCGATGCGCTGGCCGCCTGCCTGACGCGCCAGAAAGAAACCGGTGCCTTGCTCACCCACGCCTACGACCAGCCCGAAGTGGTGGCCGGTGCCGGCACGCTCGGTCGCGAGATCGAGGCGCAGGGCGGACTGCCCGACGCCGTGCTCGTGAGCGTGGGCGGCGGCGGCCTGATCGGCGGCCTCGCCGGCTGGTTCGAGCAGCGCGCCCGCGTGGTCGCACTCGAACCCGAGAAGGCCCCGACGCTGTTCCGCGCCCGCGAGGCCGGCGAGCCCGTCGACGTGGACGTCGGCGGCGTGGCAGCCGATTCGCTCGGCGCGCGCCGCATCGGCGCCATCGCCTGGGAGATCACGCAGCAGCAGGTGCGCGACGCGCTGCTGCTGTCCGACGAATCCATCCGCGCCGCCCAGCAGTGGCTGTGGAAAGAGCTGAAGCTCGCCGTGGAACCGGCCGCCGCACTGCCGCTGGCGGCGCTGCAGACCGGCGCCTACGTGCCGCGCGAGGGCGAGAAGGTGTGCCTGATCATCTGCGGGGCGAACGTCGATCCGGCCACGGTCGCCTGAGTCGTCGCAGGCGTGCGAGCGGGGAGGGCGGGCGCGGGCCGGGCGCCCACCTAAAATCTCCCCATGCTTGACATCACCCTGCTCCGCAAAGACCTGGCCTCCGCTGTGGCCGGCCTCGAAAAACGCAAGAAGAACCAGCCCTACCTCGACGTCTCTGCGTTCACCGCGCTCGAGGCCGAGCGCAAGACGCTGCAGACCCGCACCGAGGAAATCCAGGCGCGCCGCAACTCGCTGAACAAGCAGATCGGCCCGCTGAAGGCCAAGGGCGAGTCGGTCGACGCGCTCATGGCCGAGGTCAACGCGCTCAAGGCCGAGCAGGAATCGCAATCTAAGCGCCTCGAAGAAATCCAGCCCGAGCTGCACGCGCTGCTGCTTGCCGTGCCCAATCTGCCGCACGCCAGCGTGCCGCTCGGCGAAGACGAATCCGGCAACGTCGAGATGCGCCGCTGGGCCCCGAAGGGCGGCGCCGGCGCCAACGCCACGCCGCTGGCCTTTGCGCCCAAGGACCACGTCGACCTCGGCGCGCCGCTGGGGCTCGATTTCGAGATGGGCGCCAAGCTCTCGGGCTCGCGCTTCTCCGTCATGAAGGGCCCGATCGCCCGCCTGCACCGCGCGCTGGCCCAGTTCATGGTCGACTTGCAGACCGAACAGCACGGCTACACCGAGTGCTACGTGCCCTACATCGTCAACGCGGCCACGCTCAGCGGCACCGGCCAGCTGCCCAAGTTCGAAGGCGACCTGTTCGCCGCGAAGAAGGGCGGCCAGGACGGCGAGGCTGCGCCCGACCATTCGGCGCTGTACCTCATCCCGACCAGCGAAGTGCCGCTGACCAACTTCGTGCGCGACGAGGTCGTGGCCGAGGCGCAACTGCCGATCAAGCTCACGGCCCACACGCCGTGCTTCCGTTCGGAAGCCGGCAGCGCCGGTCGGGACACGCGCGGCATGATCCGCCAGCACCAGTTCGACAAGGTCGAGATGGTGCAGATCGTGCATCCCGAAAAGAGCTACGACGCGCTCGAGCAGATGGCCGGCCACGCCGAAGCCGTGCTGCAGGCGCTGGAGCTGCCGTACCGCGTGGTGCTGCTCTGCACCGGCGACATGGGCTTCACCGCCGCCAAGACCTTCGACCTCGAGGTGTGGCTGCCCGCGCAAAACACGTACCGCGAGATCAGCTCGGTGTCGAACTGCGAAGCCTTCCAGGCGCGCCGTTTGCAGGCCCGTTTCAAGAACGCCAACGGCAAGAACGAGCTGGTGCACACTCTCAACGGCTCCGGCCTGGCCGTGGGCCGCGCGCTGGTCGCCGTGCTGGAGAACCACCAGAACGAAGACGGCTCGATCAACGTGCCGGCAGCGTTGCGTCCGTACCTCGGCGGCCTTGAAGTTTTGCGCGGTTGAAGTGCCGGGCGTCAAAAGTCAGATTTTTCTGGCTATAATCTGAGGCTCGACAGCACCGGAGAGGTGGCAGAGTGGTCGAATGTACCTGACTCGAAATCAGGCGTACTAGCGATAGTACCGAGGGTTCGAATCCCTCCCTCTCCTCCAAGAATGGCCCCGCAAGGGGCTATTTTTTTGCCTGTTCGTTCCTGAACAGCGCCTCGCAGGATCAAGGCCTCGGCCGTTCCGCCGCTGCAGTCCTGGGCGGATTCACCCCAAGACCTGCAGTTTTCGAGCGATGTCGAAGACGAGGCATGGTCACGACGGAACGCCGTGACCGATCCCCCCGCCCGTTCAGAACGGATAAACGGGCGTCTGCCCCTGCACCGACAACCACTGCCCCGTCGACAGCTGGTTGGCCTTGCTGGCGCCCAAGGCATAGAACCGCTGCGGTGCCATCGGAAGCGCCAGCGCCGCCACCGAATCCAGCGCGGGCTGCGTGAGCGGAACGCCGTACATGGCGAAGACGTTGCGCAGGTCCTGGCCGATGATCTTCGAGCTCAGCACGTACAGCAGTTCGTGGTTGGGAATCTCGTTGCTGGGGTAGCCGCTCATGCCGTAGTTGCCCGCCGTGTTGGTGCTCCACTTCTTGGCGACCAGGCGCCCGCCCTTCGACAGCAACGTGAGGAACTCGATCGTGCTCGCGGCCGTGGGCTGGGCTTCGCCGTGGCGGGCCTGGGTGTAGAGAAAAGCCAGCTGGAAGTACATGGCGAGCATGGGGCTCTGCTCCGGGCCACCCCACAGCCGCGCCTGCATGTCCGCGCGCTGCGGCTCACCGCTGAGCGCGCGCGCCCGGTTGTCCTCGATCATCTTGTACAGCGCCGCGTGGGCGGTGCGGGTGCCGCTGTCGTCCTCGCCGAGGACGGCATAGCGGCGCAGCATGTGCGCGCTGGACAGCGTGTTGTTGTCGCACTCGGTGCTGCAGCCCTTGCCGTCGATCACGATCTGCATCCAGGGCTGCACGGTGTTGTGGCCCAGCTCGTGCGGCCAGCCCCAGCCGATGTCCATGGGCCAGTTGTCGGAGTCGATCGGGTGGCCCGAGCAACCACTGCCGCACCTCGGCAGCCAGCTCACGAAATGCTGCACGCCCGGCGCGTTGTGCACGGCGTCGTCGCAGGCCCACGCGAAGCTGGTGCAGAGGGTCGACACGGTGCTCGGCATCTTCATGTCGTTGTAGCCGTTCGACATGTGGTTGGTGTCCATGAGGATGCCCTCGATGCGCCGCGTGACGAGGTCCTGCGGCGTGCGCAGCGTGCCCGCCGGCATGCCCGACTTGAAGCTCTTGAGCGCGACGGCAATCGTCTGCTGCAGCTCGCCGCCGCGGAACTTGAAGGTGGACCAACCGTAGTCCTGGCGCTGCAGCGCGGCCATGGCGGCGTCCAGCTCGGCTTGCGCGGGCGTGCCCTGGCTGAAGTCGAAGTGGGCGTACTTGATCGTGCCCTTGACGCGCAGCTTGACCTTCTGCCCGGCCGTGGCACCGCTGTAGCTCAGGAACAGCGGGCCTCCGAACGGCGTGATGAAGTCGGTGACGGCATCGCGCTGCAGCGGCACGGTCCATGACGGCGCCTGGCGCGGGCGGATGTAGTTGCTGGCGTCCGTCAGCGGGTTGCCGTAGGTGCGGACATGGCTGGTCTGCACGCCGAGGATCACGCCGGCGGGTGCTTCGGCAATCTCGAGTGCCACGGCCTTGGCCGGAATGGCGCCGCGGCCGATCGCCGTCTTGCCGCTGCCTTGCGGCAGCGTGAGCTCGATGGTTTCGTAGTCCGTGCTCGTGGCGAGCTTCTGCGCGCCGGCGGGCATGTAGTCGCCCTGGCCGCGCGGTTGCGTCGTGGTCGCGGTGCGGCCATAGGCTTGCCACGAATCGGACGCATAGGCGCGCAGGAAGTTGGCCGCATCGCTGGTGCGGTTGATCTTGCCGTAGGCGATGTCACGGCGCCATTCATCGGCCCACAGCACCAGCAGGCGCTGCAGTTCGGTGTTCTCCGTCTTGAAGAGCGGGCGGCCTGCCAGCTCGGTGCTCGACAGGTCCTTGCGCGCCGCGTCGATCCCGACGATGGGGGCGTTGTCGACGGCGAAGTCCTGCGTGTACTTGTCCCTGGCGAGCAGCTCGAGCGTGTGCACGAGGCTGCCGAGCTGGTCGGCGCGCGCCAGGGCGTCGGCAGCGGTGCGGCCCGCGCTCACTGAATAACCCGCCGCTGCCGCAAAGAAGTTGCCGGGGTCGGCGGCGAGGTTCATGCCCAGGCTGGACAGCAAGCGCGTGCCGCCCGGGGCGGTCCACCAGCTGCTGTGCATGTAGATCACGGCCTTGCCGGCCTTCACATAGCTTCGCACCAGCTCGCCCAGGGCCGGGTTGTCGGCCACGTTGGCGCCGAAGACGAGCAGGTCGGCGTCGCGCCAGCAGGTGTTGGTGGGCGAGGCGATGTCGCACGCGATCTCCTGCGTCTTCTTCTGCAGGCGGGTCGCGAAGTTCTTGATGGCGCCCGCGTTGTAGCCCGCCTGGCTGAACTTGAGCGTGGCCGGCAGTGTGCCTTCGGCTTGCCCCGTCATCACCCAGGTGAAGGCGCGCGTGAACAGTGGCAAATGCTGCTGCTCTTTGGCCGTGCCGGCCATCCAGCCCAGCACGTCGGCACCGTAGGCCAGCGCGCGGCCGTCGCCCAGTTCGGCGATGGCCGCGATGCCTGAACCGTCGTCGGCGACGATGAACGGAATCGCCTGCGTGAGGCTGGCCGGCGTCAGCTCGGCGCTGTTCTTTTCGATGCTGAGCGCAAGGTTCGGCACCTGGCCCTTCGTGTTGTAGATGTCGGCCAATACCTGCTGCGGTCGCGCACGCAGTTCGATGGCCTTGCGCGTCGCGCGCTCCAGCAGCGTGGCGCGGTCCTCGGGCTGCAGGCCGCTCGGGTCTCCGCTGTCGAGTGCCGCATCGATGCGACTCATCGGTGGCGTGGCGCCATCGTCCGGCGCACCGGTGGAGGTGCCCGGCGTGCCGGGCATGCCGATGCCGGCAAAGCCGGCGCCGCCGGAGTCTCCGCCACCGCCGCCACAGGCGGACAGGGCGAGGCAGGCGATCAGGGTCACGAGCTTGCGCGCGTGCGTCATGGTTCTTCTCCTTGTAGTTCTGACTTTTTGGACATGAGGCCGGAGGTGCGAGCGTGGTCGCACATCCCTGTCGCGATGAGACGCGACGCGCTGCTGCGGCGTGTGTGTACTGCCGGCGGCGGGCGACGGATTGTCGCCAGCGCTGACAGGTTTTCGACAGGTCTTTCAGCGACTGTCGGCTGGAAGAAACAGACGGCTGTGTGCGCGCTCGACCGTCAGGCGCATGAAGCGCATCGCGTGCAACGCGACAGGCTTCGTCGCTGTAAGCACATCGCCTTACGAGGCGGGTGAGGGGCTCGCAATCACCAACAGAACTTCCGCCGCTTTCTTGCTCGTGCAGATCAGTCGGTGCGGCACGGAGGCGTTGAAATGCACGCAGTCTCCGGCGACCAGGTCTTCGGTCTTGTCGTCGAGTTCGAGGCTGACCTCGCCGCTCAGCACATAGATGAGCTCTTCGCCTTCGTGGTCGCTCTTCAGGTGCTTCGCGCCTTTTTCCCGACCGGGCTGCAGCACGAACGCGACCACGCGTTGACCGGGTGCCGTGCCTGCGACCAGCCGCGGGGCGCCTTCGTCTTTTTGCTTCGCCTTGGCGTCAGCGGCGCGCGTGATCGTGACCGAGCTGCTCGTCGATGCCTGGCCGAACAACTCGTCCACCGGCAGCTTCAACGCCTTGGCGAGTTTCAGCGCCACACCGACCGAAGGGTTCGCCAAACCACGCTCCACCTTGGAGACATAACTGCGCGTGAGCTCCGCTGCTTGCGCAAGCTCTTCCAGCGTCATTCCCGCCTGGGTGCGCAGGAGTTTCAACTTGATCGTCATGGTTTCTTGCAGGACACATGAGTCCTATCGTACATTTGAGTCCTGAACGGCGACACCGATTTGTCGCCGCACCGTTGGGTTCTTTTGGAGTATGTCATGTCGAATTTCCTGTCTTTTCGCTGGAAAAATCCATTTCTCACTGCCGCGGCCCTGCTCGGTGCGGTGCTGTGCGCGGCCACGGTCGTGGCCCTTCCCCGGCCTGCTTTTGCGCAGGTGGCCTACCCCGCCAAACCCATCAAGCTGATCGTGCCGTTCGGTGCCGGCGGCATCACCGATGTCGTGGCGCGCCTGGTAGGACAGAAGCTGGGCGAAGAACTCAAGCAGTCGGTGATCATCGAGAACCGCGCCGGCGCGGGCGGCAACATCGCGGCGCAGGCACTCGCCCAGGCCGCGCCCGACGGCTACACGCTGCTGCTGGGCACGGTCGGCACGCAGGTCGTCAACAAGATGATCTACAGCAAGCTCGCCTATGACGCGAGCGCCTTCGCGCCCGTCTCGCTGGTGAGCAACTCGCCGTACGTGCTGGCCGTGAACGACGCGCTGCGCGTCGACGATGTGAAGGGCCTGGTGGCCTATGCCAAAGCCAACCCCGGCAAGCTCAACGCCGGCTCTGCGGGCAACGCCAGCTCGCCGCACCTGGGGCTGGAGCTTTTCAAGATCGCCACCAACACCGAGATCGTCCATGTGCCGTTCAAGAGCGGTGCCGAAGCCATCAACGCTGCGTTGGGCGGGCAGGTGCAGATCGTGATCGACGCCATTCCCGTCATCCGGAGCCAGGTCCAGGCCGGGCGCCTGAAGGCGCTCGTCATCGCCGACGACGCGCGCAGTGCCGCCATGCCGAAGGTGCCGACCAGCGCCGAAGCCGGTGTGCCCACCTTCCTGATCGGGTCGTGGAACGCATTGCTCGCGCCGCCGGGCACGCCCAAGCAGCAGACCACGCTGTTGTCCGAAGCCCTGGCGCGCGCCCTGGCCCGCCCCGAGCTGCAGGCCAAGCTGGCGGAGATCGGTGTCGAGCCGCTGCACACGGGTGAAGCGGCCTACCTGAAGCATGTGCGCAGCGAGACCGACAAGTGGACGCGCATCACCAAGGCCGCCGGCACCAAGGTGGATTGATCGCCATGCGCATCATCGACACACAGCGCTCCGGCAACTGCTGGAAGGTCCGGCTCCTGGCGAGTTTCGTGGGCATCGATCTGCAGCGACGCACGCTGTCGATCGACCGCGGCGACCTGCAGTCCGCAAGCTTTCTTGCCCACGCGCCGATGAAGCGGGTGCCCGTGCTCGAACTGGACGACGGCCGCATGCTGAGCGAATCGGGCGCCATCCTTTTCTATCTGGCGCAGGGCACGCCGTGGTGGCCCCAGGCGCTCCACGACCAGGCGCAGACGCTCGCATGGATGCACTTCGAGCAAGAGCAGCACATGCGACCGCTGGCCCAGCTGCGGCTGCACCTGGCCCTGCGCAAAGACCTCACGCCCGCCGACGCCCCGGCGCGCGCCTGGCGTCAGGAAGGCCACGACGCGCTGGCGATTCTCGAAGCGCGTCTGGCGACGGGTCGGCAGTGGGTCTCCACGGAAACGGCACCGAGCATTTCGGACATCGCCTTGTATCCGTACACCCGCATGGCGCCGATGGGCGGCGTCGATCTCGCGCGCTACCCGCAGGTGCAGCGCTGGATCGACCGCATCGAAGACCTGCCGGGCTACGCGCCGCTGTTCCCGGGACAACCGGACTTCACCCTTTCGACGCTCGAAACCTCGGGCTGACTTTTTCTCAACGCTGATACGGGAGCGATCGCTATGTCAGAAGACACTTTTTCCCTCAACAAAGAAGCCTTGATCGACAAGGCGAATGCGGAGATGGAAACGACCCTGTTGCCATCGGAGTACACGCTGCGCCAGAAGCTGGCGCTGACGTGCCGCATCCTCTTCGAGAACGGCCACGACTCCGGCCTGGCGGGCCAGATCACCACGCGCACCGAGATTCACGGCACCTACCTGACACAGCGCCTGGGCCTGGGCTTCGACGAGATTTCGGAAGACAATCTGCTGGTCGTCGATGAAGACCTGAACGTCAAGTCGGGCTCAGGCATGGCCAACCCGGCCAACCGCTTTCACTCGTGGGTCTACCGCGCGCGGCCGGACGTCAACTGCATCATCCACACGCACGCCCTGCACGCGGCGGCCCTGAGCATGCTCGAGGTGCCGCTGGAGGTTTCCCACATGGACAACTGCGTGCTGTACGACGACGTGGCCTTCGTTCCGAAGTGGCCCGGTGTGCCGGTCGGCAACGAGGAGGGCGAGCTCATCTCGACTGCACTGGGCAGCAAGCGCACCCTGATGCTCTCGCACCATGGCCTGCTGGTGGCCGCTGAAAGCGTCGAAGCCGCCTGCGTGCTGGCGATCGCGTTCGAACGCGCGGCCAAGATGCAGCTGCTGGCCGCCGCTGCAGGGGCGATCCAGCCGATCGATCCGGCCCTGGGCCGTGAAGCGCACGACTGGATCCTGCGTCCCAAGCGCAACGAGGCGGCCTTCGCGTACTACGCGCGCCGCACCTTGCGCACCGGCCGCCACGCGGACTGCATCCGTTCGCGCTGAACGGCGTGCATTCGATCCCTTCACCGAAAGCTTCCCAAGCCATCATGAGCACTTCCTTCAAAGGCATCATTTCCTACCCCGTCACGCCGTTCGACAAGGCCTCGGGTCGTGTCGACTTGGCGGCCGTGCGCGACCTCATCGATCGTCTGGTCGAACGCGGTTCGCACGGCATCGCCCCGCTGGGCAGCACCGGCGAAAGCGCCTACCTGGACGACGCCGAGTGGGACGCCGTCGCCGAAGCGTCGATCCAGCAGGTCAACAAGCGCCTGCCGGTCATCGTAGGAATCTCCGACCTGACGACGCGCAACGCGGTGCGCAAGGCGAAGTTCGCGGAAGCGGCCGGCGCCGATGCGGTGATGGTGCTTCCGGTGTCGTACTGGAAGCTCTCGGACGACGAGATCTTTCGCCACTACGCCACGATCTCGGAGGCTGTGGGCGTGCCGATCATGGTCTACAACAACCCGGCCACCAGCGGCGTCGACATGAAGCCCGAGCTGATCGTCCGCATCGTCAAGGACATCGCGAACGCCACGATGGTCAAGGAAAGTTCCGGCGACATCCAGCGCATGCACACGCTGATGCAGCTGTCCGATGGCCGCATTCCGTTCTTCAACGGCAGCAACCCGCTGGCGCTCGAAGCCTTTGCGGCCGGCGCCATCGGCTGGTGCACCGCCGCGCCTAACCTGATTCCCGAGTGGCCCCAGGCGCTCTACGACATCTGCGCCGCAGGCGACCTGGACCGAGCGCGCCGCGTGTTCTACGCCCAGCTGCCGATCCTGCGCTTCATCCTGCAGGGCGGCCTGCCCACGACCATCAAGGCCGGCCTGGGCCTGCGCGGCTTCGAAGCGGGTGTGCCGCGCGCACCGCTGCTCGGACTCGACACCCAGGGCACCCAGACACTCCAGGCCCTGCTGAAGGCCATCGACGCGAAGCCGCTGGCTGCCCAGTAGCCCCGCGCGGTCACGACGCAAGATCTCACGACGGCTTACTCGGGGTCGTCGGGGTTTTGCGGCCCGGCCAGCAGCCCGAGCGCCAACCCGCCGAGGACGATGGCCAGGGCAAGAATCAGCGATGCCTCTGCGAGTAGTCTCATGGTGTCCTGCAATGAATCTCCCCCTCACGGTGTGTCCTGCCATTGAACGCAAGTTCGCTGACCGGCGGCTGAGTGCGGAAGCAAGAAGGGTTTTATGCGGGGCTTCAGCCAGGCTTCAGGTTGGCCGCCGATACTGGCGTCGACGGTCTTCTGGCGTTGGTAGAGGTCGCTTCGGCACCCGCCCTTCGGGGTGGTTCCTCGAGGCCGGAGGTCGTCACAGTTTTCTCAACAACGCACGGCTTCATGCCCGCGCACTTTCACCGAGCCACACCGGCTCGTTCGAGGTGTCGGGGAAGTCGGCGGTGTCGACCAACGCGGCGTCATCGGCTTCCGATACGCCCCGCGCGGCCGGCCCCATGTGCCGCAGCTCGTAGCCCCGCCCATACACCGAGACCAGCACGAACTCGCCGCCCTTGTGCAGCGACAGCTTGCGGCGGATGCTGGCCACGCAGCAGTCGAGCGTGCGGCTCGTGCGTTCGATGCGCGCGTCCACCCACAGCGAAGCCAGCAGCCAGTCGCGCTCCAGCAGGCGGCCGGCGTTGCGGAACAGCAGCAGCGCCAGTTCGAACTCGCGTGGCTTCAGGCGCACCTCGGTGCCGCCGTAGGCCACCATGCGGCGCTCACCGAGAAACTGGTAATCGCCGAAGCACGCGGCCGTGGCCTGCGGTTGCAGCAAGGTGCGGTTGCGCCGCAGCGATTCGCGCACGCGCAGCTCCAGCTCGAACTCGTCGACGGGCAGCACCGCGAAGTCGATGCTCGCGCCCTGCGTCTCGCCGCCCGCGGCCGACAGCACGTCGACCAGCAGATCGCGCTGCGAGGCGCGCGCCACCAGGAAGATCGGAATGCGCAGCGCGCGGCACATCGCCGTGAGGATTGGCCACGCGCCTTCGTCCTTCAGCACGACCAGCAACAGGCCGAACTGCTGGCCCTGCGTGATGGCCAGCAAAAAATCGGTGCTGTCGCCGAAGCACACGGGGTCGCAACCCATCAGTCGCAGGCGGTTGCCCCAGCCGGCCTCTTGCGCTTCGTCGCAACCGACCATCGCGATGCGGCGCGCGCCTTGCTGCGCGGCCATCATGCGCGGGCTCCTCGTTGTGCGACCTTCTCGTGGCGGGGCATTGGCGTGGAAAGAGGCGTCTTCATGTCGGTGGCATCCATGCGAAGGTGGTGAAGGGCGTCCCGGGGCGATGGCATGCGGGTCAGGGGCGGGCGGCGGCGGTGCTGCGCGGCAGCTTCCAGCCGATGCCCGCGTTGAAGCCCCACGCCCGGCCTGTGCTGGACACCGCCATGCCCCAGGCCGTGTCGCCGTCGCCCGACGTGCGCTTGAAGCCCAGCGACGCGGCCGTGTAGCCCCGGTAGTTGCCGAAGGCCAGGCCGACGGCTTGTTCGCCGGGCCGGTACGACGGCACATAGGCGGCCGACATGGCGATGGCCATGGCCGCGCCCGAGTACGCGATGCGCGCCGTTTCGCCGACGGCCGTGCGCACCGGGTGCAGCTGGCCGAGGTTGATGGCGTCGTCCGACCGCACGGCGGGTGCGAGCTCGAAGGCATGGGCGCCGGCGCACGCGAGCCACAACAGCACCAGAGAGATCGCGGTGCGTGCGGGGGCGAAGCGTGCGGATGCGTTCACGAGACTGCTCAGCCGGCGGCCAGCCGGGTGCCCGCGCCGGCCTGCGTCTTGCGCACGCCATCGGGGCCGTAGAAGGGTTGGGCGCGCGCCTGCAGGAAGTGCAGCGCCTGCTGCGTGAAGTCGAGGTGCGCGTACACCAGCGTGCCGTTGTGCAGGTTGCGGTTGCGCGCGTCTTCGGCGAGCGCGAGCAGCTCGCGCCAGGCCTGGCGCGTGGGTTCACCGCCCGCAGCAGCGGCGGCATCCGCACCGGCGCGACCGGGCCCGAAGCCCAGCGCCGCCTGCAGCGATTCGCGTTGCTGGTCGAGCTCGGCCATGCGGTCCAGCAGCGTGGTCTTACGGCCGGCGATGGCGTTCAGCGCGTCGAAGGCGCTGTCCGACATGGCCTGCGCCTCCTCGTCCAGCGCCACGAGAAATTCCTCGATGCAGCCCGCTTCCGCACGCAGCTGTGCCAGCAAGGTCGTCATGCCTCGCCCTTCGGTGCGAGCAGCTCGCGCACGCTGGCCAGCAGGCCGTCGGCGATGCGCTCGGGGCGGATCTCGTAGCGGCCGGCGCGAATGTCCTCGCGGATGGCGGCCACGCGGGCCGCGTCGAAATCGCTGCCCCTCACGGCGGCGGGCATTGCATGGACGAGCGCAGAAACGGGGGCCGCTTCCTTCGGGCGCTGCACGGCCTCGGCGGGCGTCGACGGAGCCGGCGCACCCGGTGCAGGGGTGCGGTGCAGGGGCGTGGCCGAAGGGGCGGTGGGATCGATTTTCAAGGTGATTCCTCAGGGGCTGACCCGTATATCGGCAGCCGGTGCAAGAACTTTAGGAAGGGCGTGCATGAAGTGAAGCCTGCGCAAACGCGGCGGCCGCTACTGCACCAGCCGGACCTGTCCTTCCTCGTCGGCCACGCCGCGGATCACCCGGCCGTCCAGGGTCTTGGCCTGCACCACCGCGCCCACCGCGGCGCCGCTCAGGGCCTTGCCCTCGGTGCTGACCACAAAGCCCGGCCCCTGCGCCACCACCTTCACGGCCTGGCCCTGCTGGATCACGGCGACGCCGCGCAGCAGCTCCTTGCGGATCGGGGCGCCGGGTGCGACGCGGTTGGCGCTCACCATCCCGGCCAGCTCGGCCGCGCTGGTGACCACCGAGCGCGGCAGCCGCGTGAGGTCGCCGGTGCGCTCGACCACATCGCCGGCGCCCAGCGGGCGGCCCGCATCGATGGCGCGTGCGGCCACCAGGTAGCGGCCTGTCACCGCGACGCGCGCCTGCACGAAGCGCGTCCACGGCCGCTCGGCGTGGCAACGCACGCCCACCGAGATGCGACCCCAGGGCGTGACGCCCGGCGGCAGGAACACCTCGGGCGCGTCGCAGGGCGGCAGCGCCGACGTGCCACGCCCTTCGAGACTGACCGTCACCTGGCCCGGCAGGCCGGCGCTCTGCACCTGGAGGTAGGTTTCGACGGCCGTCGCTGCCGCGTCGCCCGCGATCGCACCGGTCGACATCGCGCACGACAGCCCCATCGCACAGGCGGTGCGCAGCAGGTGTCGGCGAAGCGGCGAGAGGGTCATCGAAGGCGGAAGAAGTGAGCGAAAAATGAAAGGCGCCGGTGCAAGGAAGCCACGACCGGCGCCCCTGGATTTTTATGAATTTGCCCCTCAAGCGAAGGTGCGAGCAGCAGGCGAAACCCCCCTTTGTTCGGGCGATTGCCAACGCGCGTCATGCATAGACTTGCTTTCCATCGGTCGCTGCGCCCCGTGCACTGGCGACGCCTCAACAGATGGAACAAAGATGATCGACAAGCTGGATGCGGCGTTTCGCTTCCACCGCGAAGCGCTCCATCTCCGGGCAGAACGCCAGGAGGTGCTCGCGGCCAACATCGCCCATGCCGACACGCCGAACTACAAGGCGCGCGACTTCGACTTCGGCGCGCGCCTGAGCGAAGCCGTCGAGCGCGGCCGTGGCGCCTCGTCGGTGTCGATGGCCACCACCTCGTCGCGCCACCTCGCGGGCCAGGCGCAGGCCACGGCCGGCCACGACCTGCAGTACCGCGTGCCGCACCAGTCCAGCCTCGACGGCAACACGGTCGAGATGGACGTCGAGCGCGTGGCCTTCGCCGACAACGCGCTGCGCTACGAGTCGAACCTCACCCTCATCAACGCCAAGATCAAATCGCTCCTGTCGGCGGTACAGCCATGAACATCTTCGACGTGGCGGGCTCCGCCATGACCGCGCAATCGCAGCGCATGAACGTGACCGCGAGCAACCTCGCCAATGCCGAGAGCGTGGCCGGCCCCGACGGCCAGCCCTACCGCGCCAAGCAGGTGGTGTTCGAGGTGGCGGCTTCGGGCCGGCGCGACATCGGCGGCGTCAGGGTGTCCGGCGTCATCGAAGACCCGTCGCCGGCCAAGCTGGTGTTCGACCCCAAGAGCCCGCACGCCAACGCCGAAGGCTACGTGGCGATGCCCAACGTCAACGTGGTCGAAGAGATGACCAACATGATCTCGGCCTCGCGCAGCTACCAGGCCAACGTCGAGGTGCTCAACACGGCCAAGACGCTGATGGTCAAGACGCTGACCATCGGCCAGTAACCCACGCACGCACGCACACCTCCCCGCAGGAAGAACCCCGACCCCATGGCCCTTTCCGACACCTCGTCCATCAGCGGGCTGAACGCGCCCACGGCGGCGAACAGCAACAACAACGTGTCCAGCGCCGACAGCGAGCAGCGCTTTCTCAAGCTGCTCGTCACGCAGCTGAACAACCAGGACCCGCTCAACCCGATGCAGAACGCCGAGCTCACCTCGCAGCTCGCGCAGATGAGCACCGTGAGCGGCATCGAGAAGCTCAACGCCACGCTCTCCGGCCTGGTCAACCAGACCGGCGCCAACCAGCTGCTGCAGGCCACCTCGCTCATTGGCTACAACGTGCTGTCGCCCGGCGACGTGCTCACCACCAAGAAGCCCGAAGACGGCAAGGACCCCGCCACGCAGGCCTTCGCCGTGCAGCTGCCGGGCACCGCCGCCGATGTCGAGATCAAGATCGTCGACAGCACCGGCAAGGTGATCCGCACGCTCGACGCGGGCGCCATGAAGGAAGGCGTCAACGCCGTCACCTGGGACGGCAAGGACGACCTGGGCGTCGCGGTGCCGCCGGGCGCCTACCGCTTCACGGTCGATGCCAGCAACAACGGCACGACGGTGAAGGCCACCGCGCTCACCTTCTCGCAGGTGGCCGCCGTGAAGCAGGGCGTCGACGGCGTCACGCTCGAACTGGCCTCGGGCGCCAGCATCGGCCTGGGCGACGTGCGCCTGTTCCTCTGAGCTTTCGTCTTCGGCGTGGCCCGCGCGGGCCGCGCCTTTCGCGCCCTTTGCACTCTTCTTCCTCGCATCGAACAAGGACCCTCTCATGAGTTTTTCCCAAGGCATCAGCGGACTCGGCGTGGCCGCGGCAAACCTCGACGTCATCGGCAACAACATCGCCAACTCGGGCACGGTGGGCTACAAGTCGGCCGCCGCCGCCTTCCAGGACGTGTACGCCGGCTCGCGCGTGGGCCTGGGCGCCTCGGTGTCGGGCGTGACGCAGAACTTCACGCAGGGCGTGACGCAGTCGAGCACGCGCCCGCTCGACGTGGCCATCCTCAACGGCGACGGCTTCTTTCGCCTGGCCAGCCCCAGCGGCGAGGTCTTCTACTCGCGCAACGGCCAGTTCACGCGCGACAAGGACGGCTACATCGTCAACGCGCAGGGCCTGCAGCTCACCGGCTACGGCGCCAATGCCAGCGGCGGCATCAGCGGCGGCACGCCGGGGCCGATCCAGGTGCAGGGCGGCATGATGCCGCCCAAGCCCACGGCCAACGTCGACGCGCAGTTCAACCTCGACGCGCGCAGCACGGTGCCCACCAAGACGCCGTTCAGCCCCACCGACGCGGCCACCTACAACTACCCGAACGCCATCGGGCCCATCTACGACTCGCTGGGCAACCCGCATGACGTGGCCGTGTACTTCGTGAAGACGGCGGCCAACACCTGGAACGTGTACGGCACCTCCGACGGCGCACCGCTGAACGGCGGCGCCGCGCTGTCCAACGTGACCTTCGATGCCAAGGGCGTCATGACCGCACCGGCCTCGGGCGCGTTCAACATCGGGCCGCTCACCTTCACCAACGGCGCCTCGCCGCTCACCACCTCGGTCGACCTCACGGGCACCACGCAGTTCGGCAGCGCCAACGGCATGAGCAAGCTGGGCCAGGACGGCTACAAGTCGGGCGAGCTCACCGCGTTCTCGATCAACCCCGACGGCACCATCACCGGCAAGTTCTCCAACGAGCAGACGCGGTTGCTGGGCCAGGTCGTGCTGTCGTCGTTCGCCAACCCGAACGGCCTGGAGCCCAAGGGCAACAACGTGTGGGCCGAGACGCAGGCCTCGGGCAATGCGCTCACCGGCACGCCGGGCGAAGGCACCAAGGCCGGCTCGCTGGCCTCGGGCGCGCTGGAGTCGTCCAACGTCGACCTGACCTCCGAGCTGGTGAACCTCATCGTCGCGCAGCGCAACTACCAGGCCAACGCGCAGACCGTGAAGACGCAGGACCAGGTCATGCAGACGCTCATGAACATCCGCTGACCGGGAGCATCGCGTGGATCGAATGCTGTATGTCGCCATGAGCGGCGCCAAGCAGGCCATGGAGCAGCAGGCCGTGGTCGCCAACAACATGGCGAACGTCTCGACGCCGGGCTTCCGCTCGCAGATCGCGACCTTCCGCGCCGTGCCCGTGGTCGGCGACGAAGCGCCCACGCGCGCCTTCGTGGCCGCCACCACGCCCGGCGCCGACTTCACCTACGGCCCGCTCACGCAGACCGGCCGCGCGCTCGACGTGGCCGTGGGCGGCGAGGGCTGGCTGGTGGTGCAGGCGGCCGACGGCGGCGAGGCCTACACGCGCGTCGGCAATCTGCAGATCGGCGCCGACGGCCAGCTCACGACGATGGGCGGGCGCCCCGTGGTGGGCGACAACGGCGCACTCACCGTGCCGCCGGGTTCGGCCGTGAGCATTGCGTCCAACGGCCTCGTGGGCTCGCGCGACGCGGCCTCGACCGTGCTCACCGGCATCGCCGAAGTGGGCCGGCTCAAGCTGGTCAACCCGCCGACGGCCGACCTCGTGCGCGGCGACGACGGCCTGTTCCGCATGCGCGCCGACCTGCCGCCGGCCGAGGCCGACGAGGCCGTCACGCTGATCTCCGGCGCCATCGAGGGCAGCAACGTGCAGCCGGTCGATGCGATGGTCGCAATGATCGCCAACGCGCGCAGCTTCGAGATGCAGATGAAGTCGCTGCAGACCGCCGACATCAACGCGCAGACCGCCAACAAGCTGCTGGCCTACGGCTAACCCCTTCGCAGGAATTCTTTCGAAATGATCCGCTCCCTCTACATCGCCAAGACCGGCCTGGACGCGCAGCAGACGCAGCTGGACGTCGTGTCGAACAACCTGGCCAACGTCGGCACCACCGGCTTCAAGCGCAGCCGCGCCGTGTTCGAAGACCTGGTCTACCAGAACCTGCGCCAGGTCGGCGGCCAGAGCTCCGACCAGACGCGCCTGCCCTCGGGCCTGCAGGTCGGCACCGGCGTGCACGTGGTCGCCACCGAGCGCATCCACTCGCAGGGCAACCTCACCAAGACCGACAAGCCGACCGACGTGGCCATCAGCGGCAGCGGCTTCTTCCAGGTGCTGATGCCCGACGGCACCACCTCGTACACGCGCGACGGTTCGTTCCAGACCGACCGCGACGGCCAGCTGGTCACGGCCAGCGGCTTCCCGGTGCAGCCGGCCATCACCATCCCGGCCAACGCCACCAGCATCACCGTGGGCCGCGACGGCATCGTGTCGGTGGTGCAGGCGGGCGCCACCAACACCGTGCAGGTCGGCCAGCTGCAGCTTGCGACCTTCGTCAACCCGACCGGCCTGCAGAGCCAGGGCGAGAACCTGTATGCCGAGACCGACGCCTCGGGCGCACCCAACCAGGTGAACCCCGGCGTGGACGGCGCGGGCACGCTGAGCCAGGGCTATGTCGAGGCCTCCAACGTCAACGTGGTGGAAGAGCTGGTCAACATGATCGCCACCCAGCGCTCGTACGAGATCAACAGCAAGGCGGTCCAGACCTCGGACCAGATGCTGCAGCGCCTGGCCCAGTTGTGATGCGTGCGGGGGAGCGTCTTCTTCGCCGGGCGGCGGCGCTGCTGCTCGTGGCCACGCTGGCCGCCGGCTGCGCGCAGGTGCCGCGCGAGCCGCTGGTGCACCAGCCGATGACGGCACGCGCCGACCAGTACGCGGCCGTGCAGGCGCGGCGCGCGCCCGGCGCGATCTTCCAGGACGGCCCCGGTGCCAACGCGCTGTTCGAAGACCGCCGCCCGCGCAATGTCGGCGACATCCTCACGATCCTCATCAGCGAGAAGGTCAACGCGACCAAGAACTCGGGCGCCAATGCCAGCCGCACGGGCAACACGACCGGCGTGTTCGCGGCCATTCCCAAGCTCATCGGCGGCCTGCTCGACGGGCAGGAGACCAAGCTGTCGGGCACCAACACGCTCAACGCCAAGGGCGGCGCCAACGCCAACAACACCTTCAACGGCGTGATCACCGTCACCGTGACCGACGTGATGAGCAACGGCAACCTGCTGGTGAGCGGCGAAAAACAGATGGGCATCAACCAGGGCACGGAGTACATCCGCTTCTCGGGCGTGGTGAACCCGCGCACCGTGTCGGGCAACAACACCGTGCCCTCGACGCTGGTGGCCGATGCGCGCATCGAGTACTCGGCCAAGGGCTACATCGATGAAGCCCAGCACATGGGCTGGATGCAACGCATCTTCTTGAACGTGATGCCGTTCTAATGACTAACCCCCAGTCTTCGCGCACTTCGTGTCGCTACGCCAACCCCCTTGCAGGGGGCGATGCCTGCGGCCCGGCAAAGCCGGTTCCGCGGCATCCCACGAATGATTCGGCTCGCTGGCGCATCGCGGCGCTTGCGGTGGTCGCGTCCATGTTTTTTGCGCCTGCGCATGCAGAGCGCCTGAAGGAACTCGCCAGCATCCAGGGCGTGCGCGACAACCCGCTCATCGGCTACGGCCTCATGGTCGGCCTGGACGGCACGGGCGATCAGACGATGCAGACGCCGTTCACCACGCAGAGCCTGAACAACATGCTGCAGCAGCTGGGCATCACGATCCCGCAGGGCGTGAACATGCAGCTGAAGAACGTGGCGGCCGTCATGGTGACGGCCACGCTGCCGTCGTTCGCGCGGCCGGGCCAGAACATCGACGTCACGGTGTCGTCCATGGGCAATGCCAAGAGCCTGCGCGGCGGCACGCTGCTGATGACGCCGCTCAAGGGCGTGGACGGCGCGACGTACGCCGTGGCGCAGGGCAACATGGTGGTCGGCGGCGCGGGCGCGTCGGCCAACGGCAGCAAGGTGCAGGTCAACCAGCTGAGCTCGGGGCGCATTCCCGCGGGCGCGCTGGTGGAGCGCACGGTCGAGGCGCCGGTGGGCGCGGAGGGCTCATTCACCATCGAGCTGAACCGCTCCGACTTCGGCACCGCACAGCGCGCCATGGACGCGATCAACCGCCAGTTCGGCGCCGGCACCGCCGAGGCGATGGACGCGCGCGTGATCCGCGTGCAGGCGCCCGAGCCGCAGCGGCGCGTGGGCTTTCTCGCGCAGCTGCAGGAGCTCGAAGTCACGCCCACGCAGGCGGGTGCGCGCGTGGTGGTCAATGCGCGCACGGGCTCGGTCGTGATGAACCAGGCGGTGCGCGTGAAAGACTGCGCCGTGGCGCACGGCAACCTGTCGGTGGTGATCAACACCGAGCCGGTGATCAGCCAGCCCGGCGCGTTCTCGGGCGGCAGCACGGTGGTGGCCCAGACCTCGCAGATTTCCGTCAACCAGGGCGGCGGCGCGATCCAGATGGTGCGCGGCGGTGCCTCGCTGGCTGATGTGGTGAAGGGGCTGAACAGCCTGGGCGCCAACCCGCAGGACCTGGTGTCGATCCTGCAGGCCATGAAGTCGGCGGGTGCCTTGAGCGCCGAACTCGAGATCATCTGAGGACGACGGCATGACGATCTCTGCCAACACCGCATGGACCGGCACCGATGCGGCCAGCCGCAGCGGCGCGCTCGACCAGCGTTTTGCGCTCGACGTGCAAGGCGTCGATGCGCTGCGGCGCACCGTGCGCACCTCGCCCGAAGAGGGCCTGCAGCAGGTCTCGCGCCAGTTCGAGGCACTGTTCATGAACATGGTGCTCAAGAGCATGCGCGAGGCGACGCCCTCGAGCGGCCTGCTCGACAGCCAGGACCAGAAGGTCTATTTGTCGATGTTCGACCAGCAGCTCACGCAGAACCTCTCGGGGCGCGGCGTCGGGTTGGCCGAGGCGATGCTGGCGCAGCTGCGGCGGCAGATGCCTTCGGCGGCACCGGAGGCCGACGATGGCATCGGCACGCGGCCCCTGTCGCTCGAAGCGCCCCCCTGCCTGCCGTACGGTCCGCGCGCGGGCATTCCCATCGGCTCGGCGCCTGGCGCGCGCGTGTCGACGGCGGCCGACCTCGGCGTCTATCAAATGAAGAGCGGCCCCGCGCCCGCCGCCAACGCCTCGCTGCAAGGCCAGGTCGATGCGTTCGTGGACCGCATGGGCGCCTCGGCACAGGCGGCCAGCGCCGCCAGCGGCGTGCCCGCGCCGCTGATCCTGGCGCAGGCCGCGCTCGAATCCGGCTGGGGCAAGCGCGAGATCCGCGCGGACGACGGCACGCCCAGCTTCAACCTTTTCGGCATCAAGGCCGACAAGGGCTGGAAGGGCGCGACGGTCGAGACCACGACCACCGAGTACATCGACGGCGAGCCGCAGAAGGTGCGCGCGAAGTTCCGGGCCTATGCCTCGTACGAGGAGGCCTTCACCGACTACGCGCGCTTCATCACGCGCAACCCGCGCTACGCGAACGTGCTGGCGACCGCCGACCCGGCGCAGGCCGCGCACGGCCTGCAGCGCGCGGGCTATGCCACCGACCCGAAGTACGGCGAGAAGCTGGTTCGCATCATGCAGAAGTTCGGCTGAGCCGCTCGCACAGCCTGACTTGACTGCCCGGACCCGAGAACAACGACACCAGAGGCCCCGAGAGGAGACAAGCGAATGACGATCAAGAATTGGACGACCGGAATGCGGCTGGGTGCCGGCTTTGCGCTGGTGCTGGCGCTGCTGGTGGCCGTGGCGGGCATCGGCGTGCTGCGGCTGCAGGACGTGGGCGAGGCCACGAAGGACCTGGCCTCGCGCACCTTGTCGAAGGAGCGCTTGGCCACGGCCTGGCAGCTGGGCACGGCCACCAACAGCGTGCGCACCTTCTCGCTGCTCAAGAGCGACGACGCACAGGTGCAGGCCTACCTGCAAAAGCAGATTGCCACCACCAGCGCCACGATCTCCGAGACGCAGACGGCGCTCGAGGCGCTGCTCAGCACGCCCGAAGAACTGGCATTGAGCGCCGACATCCAGAAGCGGCGCGGCGACTACATCGCGCTGCGCAAGCAGATCCTCCAGCTGAAGGCCGACGGCCAGAAGGACGAGGCCGCGACACGCACCGACACGCAGCTGCTGCCGATGCTCGACGGCTACGACGCGAGCATCCGCGCCATGGTGACGCACCAGCAAAAGCACATCGACAGCACGGCCGCCGCCATCGACGCGCAGTACCGCGCAGGCCGTCTCTACATCGTCGCGCTGGCCGCGGCCGCGCTCGCGCTGGGCGCGGTGCTCGCCTGGCTGCTCACGCGCAGCATCGCCCAGCCGATCGCCGAGGCACTGCTGATCGCCGAGACCGTGGCCTCCGGCGACCTGAGCCAGGAGTTCGAGACCGACCGCGGCGGCGACTTCGGCCGGCTGCTGCGCGGCATGGGCGAGATGGAAGACACGCTCACCGACCTCGTGACGCGCATCAAGGCCTCGACCGATTCGATCGCGGTGGCGTCGCGGCAGATTGCGGCGGGCAACCAGGACCTGTCGTCGCGGACCGAAGAGCAGGCGAGTTCGTTGGAGCAGACGGCCGCGTCGATGGAAGAGTTGACCTCGACGGTGAAGCAGAACGCGGACAACGCACGGCAGGCGAATCAGTTGGCAGTGTCGGCTTCGGAAGTGGCGGTGAAGGGCGGCGCTGTGGTGTCGCAGGTGGTGGACACGATGGGGTCGATCAATGCCTCGTCCAGGAAGATCGTGGACATCATCGGCGTGATCGATGGCATCGCGTTCCAGACCAACATCCTGGCGCTGAATGCGGCTGTTGAAGCGGCGCGCGCGGGTGAGCAAGGCCGTGGTTTTGCAGTCGTCGCTTCCGAAGTTCGCAGCTTGGCTCAACGCTCCGCAGCCGCCGCCAAGGAAATCAAGACCCTGATCGGCGACTCGGTAGAGAAGGTCGAAGAGGGGAGCAAGCAGGTCGCAGAAGCCGGCCGCACGATGGAAGAGATCGTGGGCAGCGTGAAGCGCGTGACCGACATCATGGGTGAGATCACAGCAGCCAGCCAGGAACAGACCTCGGGCATCGAGCAGATCAACCAGGCGATCACGCAGATGGACCAGGTGACGCAGCAGAACGCGGCGCTGGTCGAGGAAGCCTCGGCGGCGGCGCAGTCGCTGCAGGAGCAGGCCGGCGCCCTGGTGGAGGCCGTGAGCACTTTCAAGCTCGACGCTGACGAAGCCGTCGCGGCTTGAACGCCCCGTGTCCACGCATTTCCATCCGAAAGCCGTGCGCCGCGTCGGCATGGGCTTCGCCGCATTGCTCCTGCTGCTGGCGGTCGCGGTCTTCCTCGGCTTCCATGTCGGCACCGGATGCGCCTGGGCACTCCATGCCGTGTGGGCGCTCGCGGGTGCGGCCTGCCTGACCGGCCTTGGCCTCGCGGGCCTCGCAGCGCATGCGCGGGCCCGTGCGAGCCGCCACGACGCCAAGGTCGCCGAGCGACTGGACCGGGTGTTCCAGCACGTCAACGCCACCGACGCCTGACAGAAACGCATGCGCCCGCGTTCCGATTTGCACCGAACTTTAGAAAAAAGACTCAAGTCTGGCGCCGCGCTGCCGATAACAGGGAGACGGGGTGGCGCAGGCCGCCCCGACATGAAGCCATGTCATGCCGGTGGCCCGCCGCGCGATGCGGCCACCGCTCCCCGTTATTGAAGGAAGAAAAGCGCAATGAGTTTGAAGGATCTGAAAATCGGCACCCGCCTCGGGCTCGGCTTCGCGGCGTTGCTGCTGCTGATGGCGTTCATTGCAGGCACCGGCGTGCTGCGCCTCACGAACGTGGGCCAGGCGACCGACGAGATGGTGCAGGGCGCGCTGGTCAAGGAGCGCCTGGCGACCGAATGGCTCAGCCTGCTCAAGTCGAACACCGTCGCCAACTACGCGATGGTGAAGACCACCGATCCCGAGATCGCGGCCTATTTCGCCAAGCTCCAGGCGGCCGGTTCGGCGCGCATCACGCCGGCGCAGAAGCAGCTGGAGGCGATGCTCGCCAGCCCGGAAGAAAAAGCGCTCTATGCCGCGGTGGTCGCGGCGCGCGTCGTCGTGCTCGAGACCGTGGGCACGCTCAACAAGCTGAAGGACGAGAAGAAGCTCGACGAAGCCAATGTGCTGGTCGACACCAAGTTCAGCGCGGCGCTCTCCGTCTATGCCAACGCCGTCGAGAGCCTGGCCAACCACCAGCGCGAGAAGATCGACGCTGCCGCCAAGGGCATCGCGGCCGACCACACCGAAGGCCGCACCACGCTGCTCGCGCTGTCGGCCATCGCCCTGGTGCTGGGCGCGCTGTTCGCCTGGCGCCTCACGCTGGGCATCGTGCGTCCGCTGGGCCATGCGCTCGAAGTGGCCGAGACGGTGGCGGCAGGAGACCTGAGCGCGAACATTCGCGTGGAGAGCCGCGACGAGACGGGCCAGCTGATGCAGGCGCTGAAGGACATGAACGCGAATCTCGCCAAGGTGGTGGGTGAAGTGCGCACGGGCACAGAGACGATCGCCACGGCATCGGGGCAGATCGCGTCGGGCAACCAGGATCTGTCGTCGCGCACCGAAGAGCAAGCCAGCTCGCTGGAGCAGACGGCGGCATCGATGGAAGAGTTGACCTCGACGGTGAAGCAGAACGCGGACAACGCGCGGCAGGCGAACCAGCTGGCTGTCTCTGCATCCGAGGTCGCTGTCAAGGGCGGCGCGGTCGTGTCGCAGGTGGTGGACACGATGGGCTCGATCAACGCATCGTCCAAGAAGATCGTCGACATCATCGGCGTGATCGATGGCATCGCGTTCCAGACCAACATCCTGGCGTTGAACGCGGCTGTTGAAGCCGCACGCGCCGGCGAGCAGGGCCGAGGCTTTGCGGTGGTTGCTTCTGAAGTTCGCAGCCTCGCTCAACGCTCCGCCGCAGCCGCCAAGGAAATCAAGACCCTCATCGGCGACTCGGTAGAAAAGGTCGAAGAGGGCAGCAAGCAGGTCGCAGAAGCCGGCCGCACGATGGAAGAGATCGTGGGCAGCGTGAAGCGCGTGACGGACATCATGGGCGAGATCACGGCGGCGAGCCAGGAGCAGACCTCGGGCATCGAGCAGATCAACCAGGCGATCACGCAGATGGACCAGGTGACGCAGCAGAACGCGGCGCTGGTCGAAGAAGCGTCGGCAGCGGCGCAGTCGCTGCAGGAGCAGGCGGGCAGCCTGTCGCAGGTCGTCGGCGTGTTCCGCCTCGGCGGCGGCGGCCACGGCCGCAGCAACGCCTTGGCGCTGGCTTAAGGCGACACACCGGCCATGCGTGTCAATCTGCCCGTCACCGACATCGAATACGAACTGTCGAAGGAAGAGGCCCTGGTGTCCCGCACCGACCTCAAGGGCCGCATCACCTACGTCAACCCGGCCTTCGTCGCGGCCAGCGGCTTCGCGGCCGCCGAACTGCTGGGCAAGGCGCACAACATCGTGCGCCACCCCGACGTGCCGCCCGAGGCCTTCGCCGACCTGTGGCGCACCTTGGACCAGGGCCTGCCCTGGACCGGCCTCATCAAGAACCGGCGCAAGAACGGCGACTTCTACTGGGTGCTCGCCAACGTCACGCCGATTCGCCACCAGGGCCGCGTGGAGGGCTACATGTCCGTGCGCAGCCGTCCCGCGCGCGAGGACGTTTTGGCCGCCGATGCGCTCTACCGCCGCATGCGCGAGGGCGAGGCCAAGGGTCTCGAACTGTTGCAGGGCGAGGTGGTGCGCAGCGGCTGGGTGCGTCCGCTGGCGCGGCTGCGGCGCATCCCCGTGCGGCGGCGTGTGTTCGGCGTGACGGTCGCGGCGGCTGCGCTGTCAGCGGGCCTGGGCGCGATGGGCTGGATGGAAGCGTCCCGCCTGGTGGCCGCGTCCGGCGCGCACAGCTGGCTGCCCAACGCCGTGGCAGCGGGCAGCCTTGGTGCCGCACTGGCGTGGCTGAGCCTCGGTGCGTTCCTCGGGCGCACGGTCTTCCGTCCGCTCGATGACGCCATCGAGGTCGCGCGGACCATCGCGGGTGGTGACCTCGTGCGTTTCACGGTGCGACCCGGCGACGAGATCGCGGGGCTGCTGCGCGCGCTGAACCAGATGAGCGCCAACCTCTTCGCGATCGTCGCGGACGTCGGCGCGAACGTGGCGGGCGTGATGTCGGCGTCGAGCCAGATCGCCTCGGGCAACCAGGACCTGTCGTCGCGCACCGAGCAGCAGGCCAGCTCGCTCGAACAGACGGCCGCATCGATGGAAGAGCTGACCTCGACCGTGAAGCAGAACGCGGACAACGCACTGCAGGCGAACCAGCTGGCTGTCTCCGCCTCCGAAGTGGCGGTGAAGGGCGGCGCCGTGGTGTCGCAGGTCGTGGACACGATGGGCTCGATCAACGCCTCGTCGAAAAAGATCGTCGACATCATCGGCGTGATCGACGGCATCGCGTTCCAGACCAACATCCTCGCGCTGAACGCGGCCGTGGAAGCCGCGCGCGCGGGCGAGCAGGGCAAGGGCTTTGCGGTGGTCGCGTCGGAGGTGCGCAGCCTCGCGCAGCGCTCGGCGGCTGCCGCGAAAGAAATCAAGACCCTCATCGGCGACTCGGTGGAGAAGGTCGAGGCGGGCAGCAAGCAGGTGGCCGAGGCCGGCCGGACCATGCAGGAGATCGTCGGCAGCGTGAAGCGCGTGACCGACATCATGGGCGAGATCACCACGGCGAGCCAGGAGCAGACCTCGGGCATCGAGCAGATCAACCAGGCCATCGCGCAGATGGACCAGGTGACACAGCAGAACGCCGCGCTGGTCGAAGAGGCCACGGCCACGGCGCAGTCGCTGCAGGAACAGGCCGAGGGCCTGGTCCGGGCCGCAGGGGTATTCAGGACCGGGGCGGGCGAGGGTGCCGGCGTCCGGGATGCGTATTGAACGAGGAGAAGAACACATGCTGAACCACACCAGAGACAACACATCGCCGTCCGCATCCGCCGCGGCCAACCGCCTGGAGGTCGTGACCTTCAAGCTTGGCGACGAGGAATACGGCATCGACATCCAGAAGGTGCAGGAGCTGCGTGGCTACGACGCCGTGACGCGCATCGCGAACGCGCCCGACTACATCAAGGGCGTGGTCAACCTGCGCGGCATCATCGTGCCGATCATCGACATGCGCATCAAGTTCGAGCTGGGCGCACCCACCTACGACCAGTTCACGGTGGTGATCGTGCTGAACATCTCGGGCCGCGTGGTGGGCATGGTGGTGGACAGCGTGTCGGATGTGATCACGCTCACGGCCGAGCAGATCAAGCCGGCGCCCGAGATGGGCTCGGTGCTCGACACCGACTACCTGATCGGCCTGGGCACGCTGGATGAACGCATGCTGATCCTGGTGGAAATCGACCGGCTGATGTCCAGCGAAGAGATGGGCCTCATCGAATCCGCCGCCACCGTTTGAGGACCACCCCATGACATTCTTTTCGAACCTTCGCATCGGCACCCGCCTGACCCTCGCCTTCGGCATCGTGCTGGGGCTGTCGATCATCTCCAGCGCCGTGGGGCTGATGTCCGCGCACAAGAACGCCGAAGCCACGCGCATCATGATGCAGAGCCCGCTGGCCAAGGAGCGGCTCATTTCCGACTGGTACGTGCTGACCTACTCGGCCATTGCGCGCACTTCGATGATCGCGCGCACCACCGACGAGGCGCTGCCGATGCTGTTCGCCGACGTGATCTCCGAGAGCGTGAAGAAGGGCACCGAGACCATGGCCAAGGTCGAGGCGCTGCTGGTCACCGACGAAGAGAAGGCGACCTACAAGTCGATCGTCGAGCTGCGCGCCAAGTACCAGGCCTCCAAGGACGACGTGACCCGCGCCAAGGCCAGCGGCAACACGGTCGAGACCGTGCGTGCCTACCAGCTGTCGTTCCAGCCGGCCGCCAAGGCGTATGAAAACCGCGTGCTCGAACTGCTGGCCATCGAACGCCGCGCCATCGACGACATGAGCCACGCCATCGACGCGGCGAATGCGAAGAGCTTCAACCTGCGGCTGCTGCTGACGGCGCTCACGGTGCTGTTGGGCGGCCTGTTCGCGTTCTTCATCTCGCGCAGCATCGTGCGCCCGCTGGCCAAGGCCGTCGGCGTGGCCGAGACCGTGGCCGCCGGCGACCTGAGCGCGAACATCCGCGTGGACAGCCGCGACGAGACGGGCCAGCTGATGCAGGCGTTGAAGGACATGAACACCAATCTGGCGAAGGTGGTGGGCGAGGTGCGCACGGGCACGGAGACGATCGCCACGGCATCGGGGCAGATCGCTTCGGGCAACCAGGACCTGTCGTCGCGCACCGAAGAGCAAGCCAGCTCGCTGGAGCAGACGGCGGCATCGATGGAAGAGCTGACCTCGACGGTGAAGCAGAACGCGGACAACGCGCGGCAGGCGAATCAGCTGGCCGTCTCCGCTTCGGAAGTCGCCGTCAAGGGCGGCGCTGTGGTGTCGCAGGTCGTGGACACGATGGGTTCGATCAACGCCTCGTCCAAGAAGATCGTGGACATCATCGGCGTGATCGACGGCATCGCTTTCCAGACCAACATCCTTGCGTTGAATGCTGCTGTGGAAGCGGCACGCGCCGGCGAGCAAGGCCGAGGCTTTGCGGTCGTGGCTTCGGAAGTCCGCAGCCTCGCACAACGCTCTGCCGCAGCCGCCAAGGAAATCAAGACGCTGATCGGCGACTCGGTGGAGAAGGTCGAAGAAGGCAGCAAGCAAGTCGCCGAGGCGGGCCGCACGATGGAAGAGATCGTGGGCAGCGTGAAGCGCGTGACGGACATCATGGGCGAGATCACGGCGGCGAGCCAGGAACAGACCTCGGGCATCGAGCAGATCAACCAGGCGATCACGCAGATGGACCAGGTGACGCAGCAGAACGCAGCGCTGGTCGAGGAAGCGTCGGCCGCGGCGCAGTCGCTGCAGGAGCAGGCCGGCAGCCTCGTGCAGGCCGTGAGCGTCTTCAAGCTCGACGCGAACGCGGTCGCTACGACCCGCGCCAGCTTCACGCGCATCACGCCGATTCCCAAGCCGCCGAAGCCGACGCCCAAGCCGCGCGCCAAGGCGCTGCCCACGCGCCGGGAACCGACTGGCACACCACAGCTCGCGATGGCCGGCGACGCCAAGGGCGACTGGTCGGAGTTCTGAGAAAGACGGCATGAATGTGTGCGCCCTCAACTTCGGGCGCGCGCTGCCGATAACTACGGGGAGGCATCGCGCGCGATGCCGCTCCCACACACCCCTTTGACAGGTAAAGCCTTATGTCCGGAAGCATGTTCTACACAGGTCTGAGCGGCCTCGCGGTCGCCCGCACCGCGCTGATGACCACGGCCCACAACACCGCCAACGTGTACACGGCCGGCTACAGCCGCCAGATCGCGCAGATCGCCACGGCCGGCGGCATTGCCAGCGGCTCGGGCTTCATCGGTTCGGGCGCCAACGTGACGACCGTGGCGCGCAGCTACGACCGCTACCTCACGGCGCAGCTGGCCACCGCGCAGTCGCAGTCGGCCGCGCTGGCCACCAACGGCGTGCAGGTCAACCGCATCGACACGCTGCTGGCCGACAAGACCTCGGGCATTGCGCCGCTGATGCAGAGCTTCTTCACCAGCGTGCAGGGCGTGGCCAACACGCCGGCCGACCCGGCCGCGCGCCAGCAGATGATCAGCGCGGCGCAGTCGCTGGCCAGCAAGTTCCGCGCAACCGACCAGTACCTGTCGGACCTGAACACCTCGGTCAACGAGCAGATCGTGGGCAGCGTGAGCCAGATCAACACCTACGCCGCCAAGATCGCCAGTCTGAACCAGCAGATCAGCCAGATGAGCGCCGTGGCCGGCGGCCAGGCGCCGAACGACCTGCTCGACCAGCGCGACCAACTCGTGAGCGAGCTGAGCCAGGTGGTCGACGTGCGCGTGCTGCAACAGGACGACGGCAAGTACAACGTGTTCATCGCCACCGGCCAGTCGCTGGTGGTGGGCGACCATGCGTCGAAGATGGCGGCGATGGCGTCGTCGTCGGACCCGACGCGCCAGGTGGTGGCCCTGTCGGGCTTTGCCGGCAACACCGTCGAGCTCGACGACAGCGCCTTCACCGGCGGTGTGCTCGGCGGCCTCCTGGCCTTTCGCAAGGACACGCTGATTCCCACACAGAACGCCATCGGCCGGCTCGCCATGTCGGTGGCCGACGCGGTGAATGCGCAGCACAAACTGGGCGTGGACCTGAACGGCGTGCTGGGCCAGAACTTCTTCTCGCAGGCCGTGCCGGGCACGATCGCCAATGCGGGCAACACCGGCAACCTCGAATTCGGCGCCACGCTGAGCGATGCGTCGAAGCTCACGACCAGCGACTACAACGTGAGCGTCACCGACGTGGCGGGCACGCTCACCTACACGGTCACGCGGCTTTCGGACAAGACGCCGATGGGCAGCTTCACGACCTTCCCGATCAGCTTCGACGGTGTGAGCCTCACGGCCGCGAGCGGCACGGCGCAGGCCGGCGATTCGTTCCTGGTGCAGCCCATGCGCACCGGCGCGCGCGACCTCGACGTGCTGGTGCGCGACCCCGCCAAGGTGGCCGCCGCATCGCCCGTGATCACCGGCAACACCGCGGGCAACAAGGGCAGCGGCGCGCTGGGCGCGGCCACGGTCGACGCCGCCTACCCGGGCTCGCCGCTGGCCGGCAACGTCACGCTGAGCTTCAATGCGGGCACCGGCACGCTGTCGGGCTTTCCGGCCGGCTCGGCCGTGACCGTCACGCGCGCCGACGGCACCGCCACCAGCTACCCGGCCGGCACGCCCGTGCCGTACACGGCGGGCGCGAAGATGAGCTTCGACGGCATCACCGTGAGCATGACCGGCGCGCCCGCGCAAGGCGACACCTTCACCCTCGGCAAGAACACGGGCGGCGTCTCCGATGGCGGCAACGCGCTGCTGCTGGGCGCGCTGCAGCGCAAGACCACCATGTCGAACGGCACCGCGACCTTCAACGGCGCCTACTCGCAGCTGGTGAGCGACGTCGGCAACCGCGCCATGTCGATCAAGGTCGCCGCCACCACGCAAGACAGCGTGACCGGCCAGATCAAGGCCAGCCAGCGCGCGATTTCCGGCGTCAACCAGGACGAGGAAACCGGCAACCTGCTGATGTTCCAGCAGATGTACCAGGCCAACGCCAAGGTGATCCAGACCGCCTCGGCGATGTTCGACGCCATCCTCGGCATCAGCAACTGAGCCCCACCTCCCACGCACAGATTCCAGGACCCGCGATGCGCATCAGCACCCAATCCTTCTTTGAACAGAGCCTGCAGTCGATGGGCCTGCAGCAGCAGAAGCTGTTCAGGGTCCAGCAGCAGCTGGCGACCAACTCCAAGTTCTTGTCGGCCGGCGACGACCCGGTGGGTGCGGCGCGTGCGCTCGGCGTGAGCCAGACGCTGGCGGAGGGCGCCCAGTTCGCCACCAGCCGCCAACGCGCGGCGCTGGCGCTGTCGACCGAGGAGAACGCGCTCGACTTCGTGACGTCGATCCTGCAGCACGTGAAGACGCTGGTCGTGCAGGCCGGCGGTGGCGGCCTGTCGGACGCCGACCGCGGCTCCCTCGCCACCGCCATCCAGAGCAGCCTGGAGCAGCTCGTGGGCGTGGCCAACAGCGACAACGGCAATGGGCAGTACCTGTTCGCCGGCTTCAAGAGCGGCAGCCCGCCCTTCGTGATGGCCGACGGCGGCGGCGTGCAGTACGTGGGCGACCAGGGCGAGCGGCTGATGCAGATCGACGTGGCGCGCCAGATGTCGACCTCGGACGACGGCCGCAGCATCTTTCAGACGGTGCAGGGCGGCGCGGGCTACGTGGCCTCGGGCGCGCCCGCCAACACCGGCTCGGGCGTGTTCGGCGCGGTGAGCACCACCGATGCCACCGCCCCGAACTACGGCCGTGATTTCACCATCCGCTTCACCGGCACCGACTACACGGTGATGACCAAGGACACGCCGCCGGTCGTGGCCGCGAGCGGCACGTTCACCGCGGGAAGTCCGATCACGTTCGGCGGCGTGCAGATTGCGATCAGCGGAACGCCGGCCAACGGCGACAGCTTCGACGTGTCGACCGCGCAGAACGCCGGCACCGACATCTTCGCGGCCCTGGGCGAGCTGGTGACCGCGCTGCGCGCACCGCTCAACGGCGGCGGCGCCGCGGCTCAGGCGCAACTGCGCAATGCGTTGAGCACCGCCAACGTGAAGGTCACGAACGCGCACGACAACGTGCTCACCGTGCTGTCGTCGGTGGGCTCGCGCCAGGTCGAGCTGGAGGCGCTCGACAGTGCGGGTGCGATGAACAAGCTGCAGGAAGAAAGTTATCTGTCGTCGATCGAGGATCTCGATCCGTACGCCGCGATCTCGGATTTCTATCAGCGGCAGTCGTCGCTGCAGGCGACGCAGATGACGTTTGCGCGGTTGAACAGCATTTCGCTCTTCAACTACCTGTAAGGGTGGAAGGGGCGACCGTGGTGACTTGCGTCACGACGGTGGCCCATGCAGCACCAGGCGTTCGCAGGGCCTATGCTTGGCGGTCAAGAACAAGCCCCGTCTCTGCCGGCCACTGCCGCGAGACAACGTCACCATGCACCCGACCGGAACCCTGCGCGGCATCGCCGCGATGCTGTTGGCTTGCGCCTTCTTCGCCTGCATGGATGCGCTGCTCAAGAACCTGGCCGGGCACTACCCGCCGGTGCAGGTCATGGCGCTGCGCGGCCTCACGGCGCTGCCGTTGGTGTGCCTGTACATCGCCTGGCGGCGCGAGGCGGCCGGTGTCTTCAACCGCCGGCTGCGATGGCCTTTGCACCTGCTGCGCACTGGGTTGAACATGACGATGCTCGTGCTCTTCGTGCACGGCTTGAAGTCCCTGGGCCTGGCCGAGGCCTACACCCTCACGTTCATCGCGCCGCTGCTGATGGTGCTCATCGCCGTGCCGCTGCTGGGCGAGTCGATTCTTCCGCGCCACTGGATTGCCATCGGGCTGGGCTTCGCCGGTGTCGTGATCGCATTGCGGCCCGAGCAGGGCGCCTTTCTCTCGACGGGCGCCGTGGCGATTCTGGTGGCCGCCGTCTGCTATGCGCTGTCGAACATGCTGGGCCGGCTCATCAGCCGCACCGAACCGAGCACCGCGCTGGTCTTCTGGACCACCGCGGGCATGGCGCTCGGCGGGAGCCTGCTGGCGGCACCGCAATGGGTGCCCCTCCAGGCCGAGCACACGTGGGTGCTGGCAGGCTTGGCCGTCAGCGGCTTTCTGGGCCAGCTGGCCATCGCCGAGGCCTTCCGCCACGGCCAGGCCGCGGCCATCGCGCCCTTCGAATACAGCGCCCTCGCGTGGGCGCTCGTGCTGGACTGGGTGTTCTGGCAGGCCGCGCCCGATGCATGGACGCTGGGCGGCGGCGCGTTGATCATTGCGAGCGGGCTGTGGCTGGCGCGCAGCGAGGCGCCCAGGTCTGCGCAGAAAAGGCGGAAGGCCGCCTGAGCCGCGACGTCTTGCTCAGGCGTTCCAGGTCAACCTCGCCACCCGCCCTTGCCGTTGACTAGCCGCCTGCACCTGGAGGCAAGAAGCGCAGCGCGTTGAGCACCAGCGAGAACGCGTGCGAGGGCTGCCGGCGGCTCGGGTAATACAGGTAGTAGCCCGGGAACGGAGGGCACCAGTCTTCCAGCACCCGCACCAGCTGGCCCTTGCCGAGGTGCGGTGCGAATTCATCTTCGGGCAGGAAGGCGATGCCCAGCCCGGCCAACGCGGCATCCACCATGCTGGGCGACGTGTTGAAGGTGAGCTGCCCATCGACCCGCACGTTCAACGGCTTGCCGCGTCGCTCGAAGTCCCAGACCCACAGCCCTCCCGCGGTCTGCATGCGCATGTTGATGCAGTTGTGCGTCAGCAGATCGCGTGGCGTCTTTGGCGGCGCATGGGCCTTGAAGTAGGCAGGAGAGGCCGCCACCGCCATGCGCAGTTGCGGCCCGATCGGCACCGCAATCATGTCCTTGTCGATGGTGTCGCCCAGACGCACGCCCGCGTCGAAGCGGTCGGCCACGATGTCGCGGAATCCGTAGTTGACGTCGAACTCGACCTTGATGTCGGGATAGTCGCGCAGCAAGGGCGTGAGCTTGGGCAGCAGCGTGGTGCGAAGGATGTGTTCGCCGCACGTGATGCGCACCGTGCCCGCTGGCTTGTCGCGCATTTGCGTCAGCTCATCCAGTTCGGCGTCGATCTCGTCGAAGCGATGGCCGATGGCGTTCAGCAGCCGTTCGCCGGCGGCCGTGGGCGACACGCTGCGCGTGGTGCGCGTGAGCAGGCGGATCTCCAGCCGCGCTTCCAGGCCGCTGATGGCCTGACTGAGGGCCGATTGCGTGACACCCAGCAGCGAGGCGGCGCGCGTGAAGCTGCGTTCGCGCGCCACGGTCACGAAGTACAGGAGATCGTTCAGATTGCGTTTGACCATGCGGGCAGTCTCCCATCGGGATTGATTAGTCTGACTTATATAGCTTTTAAGAATTCATTAGCTAGTCAGAACGACCGCCGGGGCCGAACATTCAGGGCAAGAGATCCCGCCGGCGGCCTCCCTGGCCGCTGGTTCCCACCCCTCACCACCACAGATCGAACCATGAGCAACGCCTTCAACCCCGAACACGCCGCAGACACCACGCGCAGCCAGGCGGCCCCGCGGCGTGAGTTCCTGAGGCAGGCGGGCACCGGCGCGGCGGCGCTGGGCCTCATGTCGATCACAGGCCATGCCGCTTTGGCGGCGAACATGAAAGCGAGCCCCGACGTGTCCAACGGCGCAGACAATTTCTACAAGAGCGACAAGGTGACGCTGCAGAAGGTCACCTTCAAGAACCAGTACCAGATGAACGTGGTGGGCAACCTCTTCGTTCCCAAAACCTTCGACCGCAGCAAGGCCCACCCGGCGCTCGTTGTGAGCCACCCGATGGGGGCCGTGAAGGAGCAAAGCGCGAACCTCTACGCGACCAAGATGGCCGAACAGGGCTTCGTCACGCTCGCCATCGATCTGCCGGGCTGGGGCGAGAGCGACGGGCCTCGCAACCTCGTGTCGCCGGAGATGTATGCCGAAGCGTTCAGCGCGGCGGTCGATTTCTTGGGGACGCAGTCGTTCGTGGACCGGCACCGCATCGGCGCAATCGGCATCTGCGGCAGCGGCAGCTTCGTGATCAGTGCGGCCAAGATCGATCCGCGCATGAAGGCGATTGCCACGGTGAGCATGTACGACATGGGTGCCGTCAACCGCCATGCGCTCCAAAAGTCACAGACGCTGGCGCAGCGCAAGGCCAGCATCGTCGCGGCCGCCGAGCAGCGCTATGTGGAGTTCCAGGGCGGCGAAATCGCTGTCGCGGGCGGCACCGATCTGGCGCTGACGGCAGGCACGCATCCGATACAGCGCGAGTTCTACGATTTCTACCGCACGCCGCGCGGCGAGTTCACGCCTGCTGGCGCATCGCCCCAAAGAACCACGAAGCCGACGGTCGCCAGCAACGTCAAGTTCATGAACTTCTATCCGTTCAATGACATCGAGACGATCTCGCCGCGTCCGCTGCTGTTCATCAGCGGCGACCAGGCGCATTCCAAGGAGTTCAGCGAAGACGCCTACCGGCGCGCCGCGGAACCGAAGGAACTGGTGTGGGTGCGGGGCGCGGGGCACGTCGATCTCTACGACCGCGTGAACCTCATTCCGTGGGACAAGCTGAGTTCGTTCTTCGGCCGGCACCTGGCGCAGACGGGGGCGTTGTGACGGCGCAGCTGTCCGAATCCGTCGACCGGCGAAGTTGTCCCACGGCCGCGACCGCCGCAAATTGGAGTGGCGTGTTCGCGATGTCGCTGTGCGTGTTCGCGCTGATCGCCTCGGAGTTCATGCCCGTCAGTCTGCTGACGCCGATCGCGGCCGATCTCCATGTCAGCCAGGGCATGGCCGGGCAGGGCATCGCGATCTCCGGGGCGTTCGCGGTGCTGGCCAGCCTTTCGGTATCGAGGCTCGCCGCAGGCATGGACCGCAAGACCTTGCTGCTGGGATTGACCGCGCTGATGGCCGTCTCCGGCGCGGTGGTCGCGGCGGCGCCGAGCTACCCGGTCTACATGGGCGGCCGTGCGCTCATCGGCGTGGTCATCGGCGGCTTCTGGTCGATGTCGGCCGCCACGGCGATGCGGCTCGTGCCGTCCCGCGAGGTGCCACGCGCCCTGGCCATCTTCAACGGCGGCAACGCACTGGCCACCGTGATCGCCGCGCCACTGGGCAGCTATCTCGGTTCGGTCATGGGGTGGCGCGGCGCCTTCTTCTGCCTGGTCCCGGTGGCGGTGATCGCCGGGGGCTGGCAGTGGATTAGCCTGCCGGCCATGAGGGTTCAGGGCGGCGCTCCGGGTTCGGGCCATGTGTTCAAGGTGCTGAAGCGCCGCCCCGTCGCCTTGGGCATGGCGGCATGCAGCGCCTTCTTCATGGGCCAGTTCGCGTTGTTCACTTACGTGCGGCCGTTCCTCGAAACGGTGACGCACGTGAACGTGTCGACGCTGTCGCTCATCCTGCTCGTGATCGGCGTGGCGGGGTTTGTCGGCACGGCACTGATCGGCGCGGTGCTCAAGCGCGGCCTGTACAAGACGCTGATCACGATTCCGATCCTGATGGCGGTGATCGCGGTGACGCTCATTCCCTTCGGCGCGCGGGTCCTGGCCATCGTGGCGCTGTTGGGCGTGTGGGGCCTGCTGGCGACGGCCGCGCCGGTCGGTTGGTGGAGCTGGATTGCCGAGGCCATGCCGCACGACGCCGAAGCCGGCGGCGGGCTGATGGTGGCGGTGATCCAGTTGGCCATTGCACTGGGATCGACCGTGGGCGGTCTGCTGTTCGATGCGACGGGCTACCAGAGTACCTTCATCGCGAGTGCCGCCGTGCTGCTGCTGGGCGCCTTCCTCGCCTGGCTGGCGGCGCGTTCGCAAGCGCGGCAAGCGACATGAGACGGCGGCACACGATCGTCCTGTGGTGCGGTCTGCTCATGCTCGGGACATCTGGCGCCGCCCCGGCGGCACCTGTTCAAACGGAGGAATCACACATGTGGATGACCGTCGGCGAACGTCGCTTCGCCATCACCCTGGCCGACACCGAGGCAGCCCGCGCCTTCGCCGCGATGCTGCCGCTCTCGATCGACATGCCGGACCTCCACAGCAACGAGAAGCATGCGGCGTTGCCGCGATCGCTGCCGACGAACGAGATCCGTCCCGGCACGATCAGAAGCGGCGATCTGATGCTGTACGGACCGCGAACGCTGGTCGTGTTCTACAAGACCTTCGACTCGCCCTACGCGTACACCCGCCTCGGCCGCGTGGACGACGCCTCAGGCCTGGCACAGGCACTCGGCGGCGGCAGCGTGCGGATCGGGTTCTCCAAGCCCTAAGCGCGCCGGGGCGGTGGCGCCCGGTATCGCAGCGCTTCGATGACCAGCGCGAGCGCGGGGGACAGATGGCGGCGGTTGGCGTAGTACAGGTGATAGCCCGGGAAGGTCGGCCACCAGTCCTGCAGCACCGGAACCAGCCGCCCCTCCTGGATGTGCTGTTCCATGATGTCGAAAGGCACGTACGCGAAGCCCATGCCGTCCAGTGCCGCGCGCAGCATCAGGAAGGTGTTGTTGAACACCGTCTGGCCTTGCACCCGCACGCTGACCTGCTTCTTTCCTTTCTCGAAGTCCCATGCGTACAGACCGCCGTGCGTGGGAAGCCGAAGGTTCACGCAGCGATGCGCCGTCAGGTCTTCGGGCTTCCGGGGAATGGACTTGCCCGCGAGGTAATCGGGAGAAGCCGCCACCGCCATCCTCAATGCCGGTGCAATCGGCACCGCCACCATGTCCTTGTCGACGCGGTTGCCCACCCGCACGCCGGCATCGAAGCGTTCGGCTGCGATGTCGGTGAAGCCGTAGTCGACGCTGAACTCCACCTCGATGTCAGGGTACTGCTTGAGCAGCGGCATGAGCCGGGGCCACAGCACGGTGGCAATCGCGTGGTCGTGCGTGGTGATGCGCACCGTGCCGGCCGGCTTGTCGCGCATCGCGCTGAGCGATTCGAGTTCCCGCTCGATGTCCTTCAGGCGCGGCGCCAGCGTATGCAGGAGCCGGGCACCCGCGTCGGTCACCGAGACGCTGCGCGTGGTGCGCGTCAGCAGGCGCACGCCCAGACGGGCCTCCAGCGCCAGCATCGAGTGGCTGAGCGCCGAGCGCGACACGCCCATCTGGGCGGCGGCACGGGTGAAGCTGCGTTCGCGCGCGACGACGACGAAGGCCTGGAGGTCGTTCAGGTTTTCCTTTGCCATTGGTGAGCCCTGTTCACATAAGCATCCCGATTTTGCAGTCTTCTCAATCAAGCACCGGGTCCATAAAGTTGCTTCATCGCGTCGCCCCGACAGCGGCGACGCACTTCTTTTCATCGACGACCAGGAGCTGACCCCCATGTGCATCCGACCCTTGAAGGCGGCGCTTTACCTCGCAGCCTTGAACGCCATCGGCGCAGGCGCCGAACCTGCATCAGCGCCGGCCGCGGCCCAGCAGATCGCCAGGGCCGGAAGCCAACCCTCCGCCGTCGGGCCTGCCGAATATTTCACCGGCCGCGTGCGTGTCGACCCGGTGTGGCCCGCCACCGACACCCTCAATGCCTCCGGCGGCCTCGTGACCTTCGAACCCGGCGCCCGCTCCGCGTGGCACACCCATCCGGCGGGACAGCGCCTGGTGGTCCAGTCGGGTGTCGGCCTGACCCAGGAGTGGGGCAAGCCCGTGCAGGAGATCCGCCCCGGCGATGTCGTCTGGTGCCCTCCGGGCGTCAAGCACTGGCACGGCGCCGCGCCTTTCACGGCATTGGTTCACCTGGCCGTCACCGGCACCGTGGGCGGAAAGAACGTCGAATGGATGGAGAAGGTCACCGATGCGCAATACAACCAACGCTAGCCAGGACAAGGGCGGGGCATTGGCCCTGGCCTTCGCCCTGTTCCTGGCTGCCGCCGCGTGCCACGCCGGCACAGGGTCCCCGGAGTCCACGTACATGAACGCCACGCGCACCGCCACCGAGCCGCTTTCGCAGCGCCAGCAATCCATCATTCCCATTGCAGCGTTCGCAGCGGCTGGCGACATCGCCCGTTTGAACACCGCGCTCGAGCATGGACTCGATGCAGGCCTCGCGGTCAACGAGGCGAAAGAGATCCTCGTGCAGGTGTACGCCTATGCGGGGTTCCCGCGCAGCCTCAATGCGCTGGGCGAACTGATGAAGGTCGTGCAGGCGCGCCAGCAGCGCGGCGTCCTGGACACGCAGGGGGCGCTGCCCTCGCGCCCCATTCCGACAGGCGCGGCGCTGCGGGCAGCCGGCACGGCCAACCAGACGAAGCTCGTGGGGCAGCCCGTCAAGGGCGCGTTGTTCGATTTCGCGCCGGCCATCGACGAGTACCTGAAGACGCACCTCTTCGGCGATGTGTTCGAGCGAGACAACCTCGACTGGCCGAGTCGTGAGCTGGCGACGGTCGGGATGCTGTCGGCGCTTGCGGGTGCCGAGTCGCAGCTCCAGTCCCACATGAGCATCAGCATGAACCTGGGCATCACCGCGGCCCAGCTGAACCAGCTGACCCAGGTTCTTGCAGACCGCGTCGGCGCGGGGGCGGCCCGCAGGGCGCGCGAAGCGCTGGATCGCCAGCTGGCCGCACGTCCCGGACGTTGACATCGCGTCGGGATGCCATGCGGCATCGGGAGAAGCGCCGCACACCGCGACGCTAGAAACAGCGTCAGGCGTTCAGGCGCGGATGTGCAGCGGCGCGAACGACTTCACCAGGTCGTCCAACGCCTTCAACTGCGTGAGGAACGGCTCCAGCTGGTCCAGCGGCAGCGCGCTGGGACCGTCGCACTTGGCCTGCGCCGGGTCGGGATGCGCTTCAAGAAAAAGACCCGCCAGGCCCACCGCCAGGCCCGCACGCGCCAGCTCGGCCACTTGCTCGCGTCGCCCACCAGAAGCGACGGCGTTCGCCTCGCGTTGCTGCAGCGCATGGGTCACGTCGAAGATGACGGGCAGGTTCCCCGTGACCTTCTTCATGGTGCCGAAGCCGAGCATGTCGACCACGAGGTTGTCGTAGCCGAAGCAGGTGCCGCGGTCGCACAGGATGACGGGGGAGGTGCCCGCTTCCTTGATCTTCTCGACGATGTTGAGCACCTGCGTCGGGCTCAGGAACTGGGGCTTCTTGACGTTGATGACCTTGCCTGTCTGGGCCATCGCGACGACCAGGTCGGTCTGGCGGGCGAGGAACGCAGGCAGCTGCAGAACGTCGACCACTTCGGCAACGGGTTTCGCCTGCCATGGCTCGTGCACGTCGGTGAGCACGGGAACGCCGAACGCCGCCTTGACGGCCTCGAAGATCTTCAGGCCCTCTTCCATGCCGGGGCCCCGGTAGGAGTGGATCGACGAGCGGTTCGCCTTGTCGAAACTGGCCTTGAAGACGTAGGGGATGCCGAGCTTTTGCGTGACGCGGACGTATTCTTCTGCAGCACGCAGGGCCATGTCTTTCGACTCGAGGACGTTGACGCCGCCGAACAGGACAAAGCCGTTGTTGTTGCTGACGTGGATGGCGGGGGTGATGGCGACGGTGGTCAAGGCGAGCTCCTCTGTACGGTGTGGGCTGCATTCTCGCGGTTCGGCATCTGGCCAGAAGCCGTCGATCGATCGAGCGAGCGAGGGCTGCCTTGCTGACGTCAAGCTGCGTTGCGGCGCAGGAACATGTGCGTGGCGCGCTCGCCTGCGACCTGCCGCTCGCAGCGGTAGCCCAGTGCGGGCAGATCCAGGCCTGCGAACAGCGGCTCGCCCTTTCCCATCAGCACCGGTCGCACGGCCAGGTGAAGTTCGTCGATGAGCCCGGCCTTCAGATATTCGCGCACGGTCGCCGCGCCGCCGCCCACGCGCACGTCGCGCGCACCCGCGGCCGCCTTTGCCTGCGCCAGCGCCTCGTGGATGCCGCCGGTGACGAAGTGGAAGGTGGTGCCGCCCTGCATCGTCAGGGGCGCGCGGGCATGGTGGGTCAGCACGAAGACCGGCACGTGGTACGGGGGCTCGTCACCCCACCAGCCTTTCCAGCTGTCATCGGGCCAGGGGCCGCGCACCGGGCCGAACATGTTGCGCCCGAGGATCCAGGCCCCCATCTCGGCGAAGCCCTGTTCGGCCATCTCGTTGTCGACGCCGGTCTCGCCGTTGGCCTCGCCCGTCTTTTGCATCTGCTGCCAGACGCGTGTGGGAACGAACCAGTCCATGAGTTCCGGGCCGCGAACGCCCAGCGGATGCGCCAGGCTCTGGTCCGGGCCGGCGGCAAAGCCATCGAGCGAAACGCCGAAGCTGCGCACGAGCAATCGGGTCATGGCGGGTCTCCTGAAAAAGGAGCCGCAGTTTAGCGCCGGGCGAGCCCGCCATCGAGGGGCGCAGCCCCTCACCGCATGCCTACTTCGCCAAGAGCGACGCAATCGCCGGCCCGGCCTGACCGATGGTGGCGCCCAGTGCATCGGCATGGCCATTGGGACTGTTCATCTCGACATACTCTGCCGGCGTGCCTTGCGCCTTGAGGATCTCCACGGCGCGTTTCGACAGGAGCGGCGGAAAGATCTGGTCCGAGCTGATGCCCACGAACAGCGACCTGGCCTTGATGCGGTCGGGTTTGGCGCTGGGCAGCTGCAAGGCCTTCAGCGTGTACAGCCAGCTGTTCGCGTCCATGCCCTTGGCACGCGCTTCGCCGATCTTCTCGAGGGTGGCATCGACCGCAAACTGGTTCGCGGCCGCTTCGCCGGGGTTCTTGCCCGGGTCGGCCCACTTCTGGCCGAAGGCCTTGTCGGCCCAGGCGAAACTGAGCGCGTCGAGCGTGACCAGCCGCATGGCCTGCGTCATGCCTGCCAGCGGCTCGGCCTTGCCATGGTAGTCGCCGTTGGCCCAGTTCGGGTCCAGCTTTACGGCCGCGCCCCACGAGCTCATCTTGGCGATGGCGTAGGCCGGGCTGTCGACGCCAGGTCCCACGATGGACACCAGGCGCTGCACGCGCTCCGGGTAGGCCGAGGCCCATTCCACCGACATCCAGGCGCCGGCCGACGCGCCCGCCACGGCGTAGAGGGTTCGAATGCCCAACGAATCGAGCAGGGCCTTCTGCACCTCCACCGTGTCCCGCGCCGCCAGCACCGGGAAGCGCGGGCCATACGGTTTGCCGGTGGCGGCGTCGATGCTGGCGGGGCCGGTGCTGATGACGGTGGCCGATGCGCGATTCGGGTTGGATAACGCGTCGGTCGCGATGACGAAGAACCGATCGGTGTCGATCGGCAGGCCGGCGCCGATGATCGTGTCCCAGTACCCCGGCGCGGCGTCGCTCGCGGCATACCGCCCGGCGGCGTGCGAGGTGCCGGTGATGAAGTGGTTGATGAGGATCACGTTGTCTCGCGCCGCATTCAGGCGGCCATAGGTTTCATAGCCAATGCGCACGCCCTTGATGGCCTGGCCGTTCACGGTCGTGTAGGCGGGCAGGGTGAACACCTGCTTTTCCACGATGCCGTCGAAGGCCTGTGCGTTCGTCGTGACGAGGGCTGCACAGACGGCGGCCGCGGCGCAGAGCAGCGTGTTCGAAAGAGAAAAAGAAGATCGTTGCATGGGGACTCCCGAGTGGTGAGGCACGCACTGTCGGCCGCCGCTGCCAGGCGTGCATCCGGTTTGGCGCCCAAACGCCCGGCGGAGGGTGCCAACGGTCGTGAGGCGGCATTGAGCGGTCGCCGTTCGGTCCACTAAAACGACGGCTCGAGGACAAACTCGCCCCCACGGGCCTCTGATCAGTAGCGGCATGGCCTGCCAACCTCTACAGTGCCGCGATGCATGCAGCCGACTGCCGCCCGTGATCCGTGTTGACTCCTCCCTTCCCGCCCGCTGGCTTGGCGCAGCGCGGCTGACGGCCGGCGCGTTCCTGCTGTGCGCGATCGCGACCGGGCTGCTCTTCTGGGCCGCGCCTGCGCTCGGGTCGCCGGCGCGCCTGTTCGTCTTCGTCGGATGCGTCGGCATGGTGTTCATCGCGTGCATCGCGGTGCTGGGCCGCTCCAGGCGGCTGCGGCGAATGCAGGCGCTGCCCCGTTGGCTTCTGATCGGCGTGATCGCCATCCCGACGGGGTACTTCGGGGGGCACCTGGTCGCGCTCCTGATCCTGGGCGAACCGATCGGCCGCGTCGTGGGGCATGAAAGCGACTACATGGTGGCGTTCGCATTCGGCCTGGTGCTGGCCGTGTTCGTCCTCTACGTTGCTGCGACGCGTGACCAGCTTGCCAAGGAGGCGATCGCGCGGTCCGACGCCCAGCGCCTCGCCACCGAATCGGAACTGAGGCTGCTTCGCGCGCAACTCGAGCCTCACATGCTGTTCAACACGCTGGCGAACCTGCGCTCGCTCGTCAGCGAGGACCCGCGACAGGCCGAGCGCATGATCGACCAGCTGATCGTCTACCTGCGCAGCACGCATGCCGCGTCGCGCGACGAAGTGACGACGCTGCAGTCGGAGTTCGCCCAGCTGAGGGCGTACCTCGACATCATGTCCTTGCGCATGGGGCCCAGGCTGGCCTACCGGCTCGACCTGCCCGCCGAACTGGCGCGAATCGCCGTCCCGCCGATGCTGTTGCAGCCGCTGGTCGAGAACGCGATCAGGCACGGCCTGGAACCGAAGTTGGGCGCAGGAAGCATCGACGTGCTGGCGCGGTCGATCGAGGGCGGCATTGAGGTCGCGGTAGACGATTCCGGCCTGGGCTTGTCGCCGCACCATTTCGCTTCGAGTGATGACCAGGCCGGCGAGGTCTGCGGCTCCGGACTGAAGAATGTGCGTGACCGCCTGCAGGCCCTCTATGGCCTGCGCGCGTCCCTGACTCTGCAAGCGCGATCGCCATGCGGCGTTCGCGCGGTCGTGAGGATTCCCTCGTGAACGCGTGGCGTGCCGTGATTGCCGAAGATGAACCGGTGCTGTCGAGAACACTGCAGCGGTTGCTGTTCGAAGCCTGGCCCGAGCTGAACATCGTGGGCGTCGCCGAAGATGGCCTGAAGGCGATCGAACTGGCCCAGACCCTGGCGCCCGATGTGATGTTCCTGGACATCAAGATGCCGGGAAAAACAGGCCTGGAAGTTGCCGAGGCCGTCGCGGACGAGTGGCCCGACGATCAGGCCGAACCGCTCTTCGTCTTCATCACCGCGTACGACAACTTCGCGATCTCGGCGTTCGAGCATGCGGCAATGGACTACATGCTCAAGCCGGCGACGCTCGAACGCCTGCAGGTCTGCGTGCAACGTCTGAAGCAACGGTTGCACGAGCGCGCGCACACACCGGTTGCCGGTGGCATGGCAGCCCTGATGCAGCGCGTTCAGTCGATCACGGACCCGGCCGACGCGCCTGAAAAGATCAAGGTCATCCGCGCCGGCGTCGGCAACACCGTGCGGATGATTCCGGTCTCGGAGGTGATCTGTCTGGAAACCGCCGAGAAGTACGTGAATGTCGTCACGGCCCAGGGCGAGGCGTTGGTGCGCATGAGCCTGCGCGATCTGGTCTCGCGCATCGACGCCGCCGACTTCACGCAGGTGCATCGCGGCGTGCTCGTCAACACCCACTGCATCGAAAGCGCCACCCGCGACGAGAACGGGCGCTACAGCCTGTCCGTGCGGGGCCTGGCGCGATCGCTCAAGGTCAGCCGTGCGTTCGGGCACCTGTTCCGCGCGATGTAGCGGCAGCCCGACGGCCGCGTTGCCGGACGTGGTGCCGACCGCCTGCACGCAGGGGGCTGCCGGCCCCCGCCCGGCCAGTTGGGAATGTGACATTTGGGAACGTTCTTCACCGTGGCGATGTACGCGGTGCCGCAAGGCCAGGCGTTGGTGATGCATCAGGGCGATTTCTTGCCCTCCAGGAGATGAAATGACTTTTTCCCGAACCGCTCTCAAGCTGGGTGCCGCAGGTCTCGTGGCTGCCGGCGCCTTGTTCACCGCCGCATCGGCCAATGCGGCCACCAGTTGGTCCATTGGCGTCAACTTGCCCGGCGTGGTCGTGAGCGAGCCCGCACCGGTCTATTACGAGCCGGCGCCGGTCTACTCGAGGCCGGCCCCGACCTACTACCAGCCTGCCCAGCCGGTCTACTCCGTGCCGGCACCTGTCTACTACGAGCCTGGATCTCGTTGGGAGGAGCGTCGCGCGCAACGCTGGGAAGAGCGCCGCGCGGAGCGCCGTGAATGGCGTCGCCGCCAATGGGAGCGTGAGCAGCACCAGCGCTACTACGAAGAGCGTGACTGATGCCGGCAACGGCTGTCCGTGAGTGGATCGACGCGCAAGTTCGCATCGCGAAACCGACGGCCCGCTGCCCGCATGGTCAGCGCCTCGGGGCGCGCAATTTCGCGATGCCAAAGCCCAATGCCACGGCGACGCACAAAAAGGCCAGCACGGCCAGCCAGGTGGATTGGGTGAAGTAATAGGCGCCCAAGGCCGCACCCGCAGCCACGAAGGCGCCCAGCCATTCCAGGGCGGGGTCGAGCCAGCTCTTGGCAGCGTGCGCCTTGGGTTCCGCGAATGCGCGATCGTGCTCGTCGATCTGCTGTGGTGTCGGTGGTCTGCGGGCCTTCCTTTTTTGTCGCGGGTCGGGAAAGTGTTCTCGCAACGCCGACGTGGGCCACGCGCCATCGCTGGATGACGCGATGCCGCTCAAGGTCCAGACCGGGTCCACATCGTGCCTTGCAAGATCCGACATCAGGCTTTCGCGCGCCTTGCCGTCGCGGAGACCGTCGATGTCCTCAAGATCGGCGCGCAGCCATGGCTCGGCGTCGGCCGCATCTGGCAAGCCAGAGGTGCGCAGCAGGAGGTAGTCCCCGAAGTGCTGCGCAATCAGTGCTTCAAAGGACGCGTAGATCGGGCGGTAGCGTTCTCCGACAGCGCCGAGGATCGCTTCACGCCGTGTCGCCAGCCGCGCAACCGCCACGGCTTTTTCAACGACGAGGTAGGGATAGGTTGCGTCGGCGCCGAAATCGTCCATGCATTCCTCCCGGTCGACGGCCGAGGCTTCGTCGTCCATGTCGTATTCGTCGATGAAGCGCGCGTACCGGATGTCGCTGGTGCTGAAGAGCGCCCGCCAGAACAGCGGGAAGAACGCATTGGCCTCCAGCTCGGCGCCATGGCCGAAGAAGCTGCGCCATTCGTTGCGGCTGCCTTCCGGCATCCGGGGCAGGGAGGAGCTGGACAGATAAATAGGGTGTGACATGCGCGACCTTCCGTGTTGCGACCGGAATGATCTCAGGGGGAGTGGCTTTTCATCAAGTGACCCTGCTGTTCTTCAAAACCGCTGAACGGCCGCAAGCAGATGTCCACCCCTCAAGGCCGCAGCCCCTGCGTGAACCGCAGCATGTTCGCCAGCGACTCCGCAAACCGCGGCTCCAGAAACGCCGCCAGGTGCGGCATCAATAACTGCAGCATCACCAGCCCCGCCAGCAGCGTCAGCGGAAAGCCCACCGCGAAGATGCTGAACTGTGGCGAGGCGCGGTTCAGGATGCCCATGGCGAGGTTGAGCGTGAGCAGTGCGGTGATCAGCGGCAGCGCCAGCAGCAGGCCGGTCGCGAAGATGTCGCCGCCCGCCAGCACCAGGAACATCCAGCCGCCGGCCGCCAGCGGCGCGTCGGCGATGGGCAGCGTGTGAAAGCTCGCGGCCAGCGCTTCCAGCATCAGCAGGTGGCCGTCAAGCGCCATGAAGATCAGCATCGCCAGCATGTTCAGCAGCCGCGACACCACCATCGTGCTGCCGTGGCTCATGGGGTCGAAGAACGACGCGAACGACAGGCCCATCTGCAGGCCGATGTATTCGCCCGCAGCCAGCACGGCGGTGAAGATCAGGCGCATCGAGAAGCCCATGGCGGCGCCGATCAGCACTTGCTGCACAAGAATCCAGAGGCCGCCTGCCGACACCACGGGCACCGCCGGCAGCGGGCCGAGGGTGGGCGAGATCACCAGCGTGAGCACGGCGGCGATGCCCACCTTCACTTGCCGCGTCGCCCACGGCTCGCCGAACACCGGCGCCGTGGAGACCATGGCCAGCATGCGAACGAAAGGCCAAAGAAAGGCGATCAGCCAGGCCTCGAGCTGGCCCGAGGTGACGGAGAAAACCGAAGGCGTCACACCAGCATCTGCGGGATGCTGGCGAACAGGGCGCGCATGTAGTCGAGCATGCGGTCGAGCATCCACGGCCCGGCGATGACCAGCGTCGCGAACACCGCAAGCAACTTGGGAATGAAGGACAGCGTGGCCTCGTTGATCTGCGTGGCCGCCTGGAAGATGCTGACCACCAGGCCGATCACCAGTGCCACCAGCAGCAGCGGCGCGCCCAGCAGCAGCGAGATTTCCATGGCCCGGTGGCCCATGGTCATGACGGCTTCGGGCGTCATAAGTAGAAGCTCTGCGAGAGCGCACCGATGAGCAACTGCCAGCCGTCGGCGAGCACGAACAGCATGAGCTTGAAGGGCAGCGCGATCGACGCGGGGGGCACCATCATCATGCCCATCGACATCAGCACGCTCGCCACCACGAGGTCGATGATGAGAAAGGGAATGAAGATGGTGAAGCCGATCTGGAAGGCCGTCTTCAGCTCGCTGATGACGAAGGCCGGCAGCAGGATGCGCAGCGGCACGTCTTCGGGGCCTTGCATCTCGGGCGCCTTGGCGAGCCGCGCGAACAGCGCCAGGTCGGTCTCGCGGGTCTGCTTGAGCATGAAGGTCTTGAAGGGCGCGATGCCGCGTTCCAATGCTTTCTCGGCGCTGAGCTTGCTTTCCGAGAAGGGCACGTAGGCCTCGGTGTAGGCCTTGTCGAACACCGGCGACATCACGAAGAAGGTGAGGAACAGCGACAGCCCCACCAGGATCTGGTTGGGCGGCGAGGTCTGCGTGCCGATGGCGGTGCGCAGCAGGCCCAGCACGATGAGGATGCGCGTGAAGCTGGTCATCGACAGCAGCAGCGCGGGCAGGAAGGTGAGCGAGGTCAGCAGCACCAGCGTCTGCACGCTCAGCGACCAGGTCTGGCTGCCGCCGGGGCCGGGCGTGCTGGTGAGGCCGGGCAGCCCTTGCGTCCACGCGGCGGCGGGCAGCGTGGCGGCGAGCAGCAGCAGGGCGGTGCGCAGGCCGCGGTGCAGGGCAGGGCGCGTCATGGGGCGGTGCGCGCTTTGCCGGCGAGGGAGTCGCGCAGCTTCTGTGCAAACAGGCCCACCGGGTTTTGTGGCGACATCGGTGTGACTGCCGCAGGCGTTGCTTGCGCCGGCAGCGTGTGCAGCGTGTTGACCTGGCTGCCGGTGACGCCGAGCACCAGCCACTGGCCGGCCACTTCCACCACGACCACGCGCTCGCGCGGACCGACCATGGCGGTGGACACCACCTTCACCACCTGGCCGCCGCCCAGCCGCTGCAGGCCGAAGCGCCGCGCCAGCCACGCGCACAGGAAGATCAGCCCCACCACCGCCGCCATGCCGAAGCCCGCCTGCAGCAGGCCGGCGCCGCCGACTGCCGACGGCGGCGCGGCTTCGCGCACCGGCGTGGGCACGGTGGGCAGCGCGGCATGCGTCGCATGCAGGCCCAGTGCGAGCAGCGCGGTTCCCCGCACGAACAGCGAAGACACCCGCGCCAGGTTCATGCGCGCGCGAGCTTCTGCATGCGCTCGGAGGGCGTGACGATGTCGGTCAGGCGAATGCCGTACTTCTCGTTCACCACCACCACCTCGCCCTGCGCAATGAGGTAGCCGTTGATCAGCACGTCCAGCGGCTGGCCGGCCAGGCCGTCGAGCTCGACCACCGAGCCCTGCGACAGCTGCAGCAGGTTCTTGATGGTGATGCGCGTGCGGCCGATCTCGGCGGTGAGCTGCACCGGCACGTCGAGCACGCGCGCGATGTCCACAGGCGTGGTGGACGATGCAGCCGGTGCGTCCTGGATCTGCTGGAAGACGTGTGCCGTTGCAGGTGCCACGGCCGGGTCGGGCGTGGGCGCGCTGGCCGCGGTCTGCTCGGCCAGTGCGCTGGCCCAGTCGTCCGCGTCGCTGGCGGCAGAGGTGTTGTCAGTCATGGTCGTTCTTCGAATCACTGTCTTGGTGGGAGATCATGTGTTGCACGCGCAGGGCGTAGCGCTCGTTGGAGGTGCCGTAGCCGCAGGCCATCACCGGCACGCCGCCGACCTTGGCGACCACCGTCGCCGGCAGCTCGATGGGAATGACGTCGCCCACGCGCAGCTTCATCACGTCGCCCAGCGTCGAGGGCATGGTCACGAAGTCGGCGGTGAGCTCGACGTCGGCGGCCTGCATCTGGCGCGACATCTGCGTGACCCAGCGCTTGTCGACCTCGACCTCGTCCTGGATCGGGTTGGACAGCAGGTCGCGGATCGGCTCGATCATCGAGTAGGGCAGGCACACGTGCAGAAAGCCGCCGATGGGGCCGAACTCGATCTGCAGCGTGGTGTTGATCACCACCTCGTTGGGCGCAACGATGTTGGCGAGCTTGCCGTGCATCTCGGCGCGCACGTAGTCGAAGGCCAGCGGGAACACGGGCTGCCACGCGTCGCCGTAGCACTGCAGCGACAGGTCGAGCAGGCGCTTGATGATGCGTTGCTCGGTGCGCGTGAAGTCGCGCCCTTCCACGCGCACGTGGTAGCGCCCGTCGCTGCCGAACAGGTTGTCCACCACGAGGAACACGAGCTTCGGGTCGAACACGAAGAGCGCGGTGCCGCGCAGCGGCTTCATGTGGATCATGTTGATGTTCGCGGGCACCGGCAGGTGCCGCACGAACTCGCCGAACTGCTGGATCTGTACCGGCCCGACCGAGATGTCGGGGCTGCGGCGCATGAAGTTCAGCAGCGCGCTGCGCAGGCCGCGCGCGAAGCGGTCGTTGATGACCTCCAGCGTGTGCATGCGGTTGCGCACCACGCGGTCGGGCGCACCGAGGTCGTAGGCCGGCAAGCCGTCGGGCGGCGGCGCGGGCGCGGCGGCCTGGTCGAGGTCGCCGCCGGTGACGCCCTGCAGCAGCGCATCGACCTCGTCCTGGGAGAGCACCTGTTCATACGCCATGGATCGCGGGTCCGCAAACGGGCATCGTCGTCACTGCACGACGAAGGAGTTGAAGGACACGCTCGCAATGCCCAGCTCGGGCAGGCCCTCGGCCAGCGGTGCGTTCAGGGCGCTGTGAATCTCGGTGGCCAGCCGGGCCTTGTCTTCCGACGTGACCAGCGATTCGGGCGGGCGGTTCGACAGCAGCACCAGCAGGCGGCTGCGCAGCTCGGGCATGAACTCCACGATCTGCGCCTTGGCCTGCTCGTCGCGCAGCTTCAGTGCCAAGCCGATCTGCAGGAAGCGCGAGCGGCCTTCGGACTGCAGGTTGACGGTCAGCGGCTCCAGCATGAGGAAGATGGGCTTTTCGGGCACCGGTGCCTTGGCCGTCTCGGCGGCGGCGTGCTCGGTGAAGCGGGGAAGCACGAAGACGTACGCAGCCGCGCCGGCCGCGGCCAGGCCGAGAGCGGCCACACATCCGATCAGCAGTTTCGAGGTGCGGCGCGAGGCCGGCGGGTCGGTCGCGACCGACGCAGCCGCGGTGGCGGCGGGAGAAGAGGTAGCCATGGTGAAACGGTGGACGGGTCCGATCTATTCTTTGCGAAGTCCCCCGCGAACGAACGGCCGAACAAGCGCACAAAGGCGCTTCACATCCGTTCATTGCGGGAGGCGGGCGGGGGCGGTTTCAGGCGAAGGTGTCGACGCCCGGGCCCGTGCGTGGGGTGGCAACGGGGCGGGGTGCCGCCGTGGTCGTGCGGGCGATGTCGGCCGTGGCAGATGTGCCCTGCGGTCGCCACGCACCCTGTCGCTGGTGTTGCTGCTGCTGTTGCTGCGCGAACGCGGCGTCCTGCCCGAAGGGTGCGCGCGTGTCCGCACCGACCGAGGTCTGGCCCAGCGTGATGCCCTGCTCCGACAGGCTGGTGCGCAGCTGCGGCAGTGCGGCCTCGACGGCCTTGCGCACGCTCTCGTGCGCCGACACGAACGCGGCCTGCGCCTGGTGCTCGCCGATCGACAGCGTGACCTTCAGCGGGCCGAGGCCGGCGGGGTTGAGGTTCAGCTCGGCCGTGTGCGTGCCGGTGAGGCTCATGCGCGCGAGTTGCTGACCGAGTGCGGGCGCCCATTTCTCGCTGCCGACTTCGGGGGCGAGCGTGTGCACGAGGTAGCGTGCGACGGGGCTCTCGGTCGTGCGCTCGGTGGAAGCGGCGGCGGGTTGTTGAAGTGCGAAAGAAGCGGCTGGGGTTGCCGCGTCGTCGCTTGAAGCGGTGGCGGGCACTGCGGCGAGAGGTCCGGCTTCCGCCGTCACGGGCTTCGCGTCGCCGGCGGGCTGGGCTTGCGCGGCGGCTGCGAGTTGTTCGGTGGTGGTGGCGCTCACGGTGCGCGGTGCGCCCGCGCGGCCCGGTGCGGCGGTGCCGACGGGTGGGCCTGCGGGTGCGGCAGCCGGCTTCTTTCCGTCGACAGCCATCGGCTGCGCGGCCACGGCGGCGCGCACGATCTCGTACAGCGACGGTGGGGCTGCGCTGTCGGCTTCGGGGGCTGCGCTTTGTGCGGCGGCGGTTGCGGTGGGGGCGGAGACGTCTTCAGTGGCGAGGGCCGGCTCGGGCACGGTTGCTGCGTCGCTGCTCAGGCGCGCCGGGCCTGCAGGCAGGGCGGCTTGCGCATCGGGTGTCAGGACAGTGTCTGGCGCACCGCTGCCCTGCGTGGCCGCAGGTCCTGCAAGAGCCAATGCCTGTTGCGGCGTGACAGCCACAGCAAGAAACGCGAGATCCGGTTCCGCAGGCTGCGCATCCCGCATGTCTTCAGCGAGATCCGTCTTGCGCGGCGGCTTGGCCTCCGCGACCACGGTGTCGGCATCCGATGTCTTCTCGGCCTGGCTCGCACGCGAACGCTCAAGCGCAGCACCGAACGCACGGCCCTGCGCCTCGTCGGCGTTGCTGCGGCCACGTGCGCCGGCCTGTGCCACCGGCGAAGCAGCGGCAGGCGTGACGGACGGCGGAATCATGGGAGGCATGTCGGTTCCTGGAGGAGATTCAGTGGGTGGGGTGCGAGGCGCGATCGAAGAACTGGCGGGCGGCGCGCTCGTCGCTGTCGCGCTGTTCGCGCTTGGCCTGCGCCATCAGCTCTTGCGTGCGCACGCGATCGGCCAGCGTGTCGAACGAGCTGAGGCGGCGCTTCTCGCGCTGCCAGTCGGTGCGGCCCCGGTCGAGCTGGTGCCCGGCCCGCTCGGCGATGGCGCGCTGCTGCGCGATCGCGTGGTCGAGCGTGCCGAGAAAGTTGCGGTAGTTGCGCCACTGCGACGACGGCAGGCCGCCGCGCATCAGCGTGTCGAGCTGCGCGTGGTAATCCTGGCGGTACTGCAGCAGCAGATCGAGCTTCTGCTGCGCGCTCAGGTGCGCGCTTTGCAATGCGCCCAGGCGGCGCGCGGCGTCGTCGGTCTGGCTCTGCGCCAGGTCGATGAGCATGCCGAGGGGGAGCTTGCTGCTACTGCTCATGGGCGTCCTGACGGAGGTGTGTGCGTGAACAGGCTGTCCATGTGGGCGATGGCCTCCTCGTAGCCGGTGCGTTCGTGCATCGACTGCTGCAGGAAGGCCTCGATGCGCGGGTACATCGCGATCGCCTGGTCCAGCTGCAGGTCGTGCCCCGGCGCATAGGCGCCCACGCTGATCAGGTCGCGGTTGCGCTGGTAGCGCGACAGCATCTGCTTGAAGCGGCGCACGGTGTCGAACTGCGTGGACGGAATCAGCGACGTCATCGCGCGGCTGATCGACGCTTCGATGTCGATGGCCGGGTAGTGCCCCGCCTCGGCCAGCGTGCGCGAGAGCACGATGTGGCCGTCAAGAATCGCGCGCGCCGAATCGGCGATCGGGTCCTGCTGGTCGTCGCCTTCGGACAGGACGGTGTAGAAGGCCGTGATCGAGCCGCCGCGCCCCTGCGCGTCGCGCGCGCCGTTGCCGGCGCGTTCGACCAAGGCGGGCAGCCGCGCGAACACCGAAGGCGGGTAGCCTTTGGTGGCGGGCGGCTCGCCCACGGCCAGCGCGATCTCGCGCTGCGCCATCGCATAGCGCGTGAGCGAATCCATGATGAGCAGCACGTCCTTGCCCTGGTCGCGAAAGTACTCGGCCAGACAGGTGGCATAGGCCGCGCCTTGCAGGCGCAGCAGCGGCGAGTTGTCGGCCGGCGCGGCCACCACCACCGCGCGGGCCAGGCCCTCTTCGCCCAGCGTGTTCTCGATGAAGTCCTTCACCTCGCGCCCGCGCTCGCCGATGAGGCCGACCACGATCACTTCGGCGCTGGTGTAGCGGGCCATCATGCCCAGCAGCACGCTCTTGCCCACGCCCGAGCCGGCAAACAGGCCCATGCGCTGGCCGCGGCCGACGGTGAGCATCGCGTTGATGGCGCGCACGCCCACGTCGAGCACCGAGTCGATGGCCGCGCGCGACAGCGGGTTGATCGGCGGCGCTGCGAGCGGCACCTGGCGCGCCACGTCGAGCGGGCCGAGCCCGTCGAGCGGGCGGCCGGCCGCATCGACCACGCGGCCGAGCATGCCTTCGCCCACGGGCAGGCGTTTGGTGTGCGCGTCGCCGGTCGCGTCGGGTTCGCGCAGACCCGGCCGTGCGAACACGCGCGCACCGGGCAGCAGGCCCGCCACTTCGGTCTGCGACATGAGGAAAAGACGGTCGCCTGCGAAGCCCACCACTTCGGCTTCGGCATGCCGCTGCGGATGGCCGGGCGGCAGCTCGATGAGGCAGTCGCTGCCCACGGGCAGCTGCAGGCCCACGGCTTCGAGCACGAGGCCGACGGCGCGCGTGAGGCGGCCCGAGGCGGTCGTGGTCGTGCAGCGGGCGACGTCGGCGCGCGCCTGCTCCAGCGCGGCCCGCACGCTGTTCAGATGAGGATTGGTGTCGGCGGTCTGCATCGGCTCAGCGGGCGTCACCACGCAGCGCCGCACCCACACGCGCCCAGCGCGTGGCCAGGCTGGCGTCCAGCTCGCCCGTGGCCGACTGCACGCGGCAGCCGCCGCGCGCCAGGCTGTCGTCGGCGCGCAGTTGCCAGCCGGCCGCTTCGATCTCACTGCCCAGGCTGTTCTTCACCAGCGCGATGTCGTCGGGGTGCAGCAGCAGGCGCGGTTCGCCGCGCAGCGCGGGTTCGGCATGCAGCAGGTCGCGCACCAGCGGGAGCACCCACTCGGGCTCGGCCTGGTAGGTGCGGTGCACGATCTGGCGCGCCACGTCGAGTGCGAGCGCGAGCACGGTCTCGGCCAGTTCGGTTTCGGCGCCGCGCAGCGCCTCGGGCAGTGAGCGGGCGAGTGCGCGCAGGCGTTCGGCGTGCACGCTGGCGGCGGCGAGGCCGGTGGCCAGGCCTTCGGTGTGGCCGACCTGGCGGCCTTCGGCCAGCCCGGCGGCGCGGCCTTCGGCTTCGCCTGCAGCACGCGCCTCCTTGCGGATGCGGGCCAGCTCGGCGAGGTCGACTTTGGGCGCGGGAGACGCAGGCGGTGGAGAAGGGCGCTGCGCCGTGTGGCGCGAGAGGGCCGTGCCCGACGGCGCCTTGCCATCGAGCGTGCCCATCTCCCAGCGCTCCCACGCCGACAGCGCGGGCGTGCCGGCGCCGGCCTGGCGCGCGGCCGCGTGGATGGCGGCGAGGCGCTCGCGCGATCCACCGAAGGCGCCGGGGTCAGACGAAGTCATCGGTGCCAGGCGCTGCGATCACGATCTCGCCGGCATCCGCGAGCCGGCGCGCCACCTGCAGGATGGCCTTCTGCTCGGTCTCGACCTGCGACACGCGCACGGGGCCGCGCAGCTCCATGTCCTCGCGCAGCGTTTCCGCCGCGCGCTGCGACATGTTGCTGAGGAACTTGTCGCGCAGCTCCAGCGGTGCGCCCTTGAGCGCGATGATGAGCGAGTCGGACTCGATGTCCTTGAGCAGGCGCTGGATGCTGCGGTCTTCCAGGCCCAGCAGGTTTTCGAACACGAACATCTCGTCGACGATGCGCTGGGCCAGCGCCTCGTCCTGCTCGCGCACATGGGCAATGGCTTCTTCTTCCACCGTGGTGCTCATCAGGTTGACGATCTCGGCCGCCGTGCGCACACCACCCAGGCGGCTGCGGCGCAGGCCCTGGCCCGCGAGCATTTCGGTGAGCACTTCGGTCAGCTCGTTCAGCGCCGACGGCTGCACGCCGCCGAAGGTGGCCACGCGCATGATGACGTCGTGGCGCAGGCGCGCGGGCAGCTTCTCGAGCACCTCCGACGCCTTCATGCGGTCCAGGTGCACCAGCAGCGTCGCAAGGATCTGCGGGTGCTCGTCGCGGATGAGCTCGGCCACCTCGCCGGCCTCGAGTTCGTTCAGCCGCTCGATGCCGCCGTGCGGCTCATCGGGCTGCAGGATGTCCTCGAGCAGGTTGCTCGCGCGGTCGTCGCCCAGCGCCTTCTTGAGCACGGCGCGGATGTAGCTGGTCGAGCCCAGGTGCAGCGCCGAGAGCTGCTCGGTCTCCTGGCGGAACTCGGCCAGCACCGAGGCCAGCTCGTCGCGCGACACCGCGCTGAGCTTCGACATGGCCAGGCCCAGCGCCTGCACCTCGGAGGTGGGCAGCAGGTGCAGCGCGGCGGCGGCGCGGTCTTCGCCCAGCGCCATGAGCAGGATGGCGCTCTTGCGGGTTCCTGCCTCGCTGCTAGTCATTGGTGTGCATCCAGTGCTGGATCAGGGCGGCCACGAGCTTGGGGTCCTTGTCGGCGGTCTGCTGGGCGTAGTCCATGTCGGCCTTCTGGCGTGTGGACTCGCGCTGCTGCAGTGTTTCTTCGGGTTCGGCGGAAGGCGCGGCAGCGTCAGCGACCACGGGCGTCGCAGGTTGTGCGGGCGGCAGCGGCGCCAGGTGCCGGCGCATCAGCGGACGCACCACGGCGAACCAGGCGAACAGCGCGAGCAGACCGATGAGCAGGTACGGGCCCAGTGCCTTGCCGAGCGCGAGGTTGTCGCGGTCGCGCCAGAACGGCAGCTCGGGTGCGGGGCCGGCCTCGGCGTCGCGGACGAAGGCGCTGTTGACCACGTTGAGCGAATCGCCGCGTTCGGTGCTGAAGCCCATCGCTTCCTTCGCGAGGTTGCGGATCTGCTCCAGCTCGGCCGGTGTGAGGGCGTGGGTGCCGGCCTTGCCCGCGGCATCGACCGTGTCGCGGTGGTTCACCACCACGGCGACCGACAGGCGCTTCACGCCGCCGGCGGCCTGCTGCACGTGGCGGATGGTGCGGTCGAGTTCGTAGTTGGTCGTGACGTCCTTGCGCGTGTTGCTCGGGCCGGCCGGTGCAGCAGCGGGAGGCGTGTTCGTCGCGCCCGGTGCGCTGGGCGCATTCGGCGGCCGGGGCGCAGTGATCGGCGCAGTCGGGTTCACCGGCGGCTGGTTCGACAGCGCGCCCGGCACGCCGCCGGGCGGCGCACCGTTCTGCTGTGCCGACTCGCTGGACTGCTGGCTGCGGATCGCGGCCTGCGCCGGGTCCTGGTTGGGCTTGTACTTCTCGTCGGTGTGTTCCACCACCGAGAAGTCGATGTCGGCCGCGACCTGCGCGCGCACATTGCTCGCGCCCACCAGCGGCTGAAGAATGGCTTCGATGCGACGCACGTAGCCCTGCTCGATCTCCTGTGCGTACTTGAGCTGGCTCACGTCCAGGCCCTGGCTGGTGCCGCGCGCCGACGACAGCAGGTTGCCGCGCTGGTCGACCACCGTGACGTTCTTGGCGTCCAGGTCGGGCACGCTGCTGGACACCATGTGCACGATGGCGCTCACCTGGCCTTCGTCGATGCTGCGCCCGCGCATCAGCGTGAGCACCACGGAGGCCGAGGGCTTCTTCTGGTCGCGCACGAACAGCGACGGCTTGGGCAGCGCCAGGTGCACGCGCGCCGCTTCGATGGTGCCGATCGATTCGATGGAGCGCGCCAGCTCGCCTTCGAGCCCGCGCTGGTAGTTGACCTGCTCGGCGAACTGGCTGGTGCCGAACTTCTGGTTGTCCATCAGTTCGAAGCCCACGCCGCCGGCCTTGGGCAGGCCTTGCGCCGCGAGCTTCAGGCGCGTCTCCGCGACCTTGTCGCCCGCGATGAGGATCGCGCCGCCGCCCTCGGCGAACTTGTAGGGCACGTTCATCTGCTGCAGCGACGCGATGATCGCGCCGCCGTCGCGGTCCGACACGTTGGTGTAGAGCACCTTGTAGTCCGGGCCGCGGCTCCACAGCAGGGCGGCGGCCAGCACCGTCACCAGCGCCGCGGCGCCAATGATCAGCGGCAGGCGCGGCTGCGCGCGCATGCGCTCCAGCATCGGGGGCAGGCCGTTGCCGTCCGCCGGCAGGCTGCCCGTGGGCGCGGCCGTGCTCATCGGCGCGCCTTCGCTGCGGCCGTCGCGCCGCACAGGGCCGGCGCCGGGGTGAGAGAGAGGATTCGGTAGGGGGATGTCATTCCAGGGGCCGGCGATCTCGGCCAAGGCCTGTTCGTTTCGCGAACGATTTTCAGCAGGCACCGCCCAATTCGATCGGTCGAACAGCCGGGGGTTTTGCCCTCAGTTGCGCGTTTGAATCGGGGTTCTCCCTTGGTACGCTGCCTGCCGGTTGGAGGGCTCGCGCGCTCCGTGTCAAGTCAGCTGGAAGTGAACTTTTCCCCATGTCCTCCATCAATGCCATCGAATCCGTCCTGCAGCAGATGCGCGCCACCGCGCTCGCCAGCGGCATGGGGCCTGCGACCTCTGCGCCGGCCGGCGCGGGCAGCTTCGCGGCCGAGCTGCAACGCTCGCTCGCCAACATCAGCGGCGCGCAGCAGCAGGCCTATGCGCAGGCCGAATCGTTCGAGCTCGGCAAGCCCGGCGTGGCGCTCAACGACGTGATGGTCGATCTGCAGAAGGCCAACGTGGCGTTCCAGACCGGGCTGCAGGTGCGCAACCGGCTGGTGACGGCTTATCAGGAAATCATGGGCATGCAGGCATGACGAGGCAGGGTGGCGACGTCAAACTTTTTTCGTCGTCGCCCTAAAGGTTTGCGGACACCCGCCGATATCCCCTTCAACGATGGCTTGAGTCTCACCGTGGAAGCGGGTCCAGCGTTACGGCCGATGGCCGGAGTCCACAACCTTTTGTCAATCAGGAGTCGAACATGGCGCAAGTCATCAATACGAACAGCCTTTCTCTTCTCACGCAGAACAACCTCAACAAGTCGCAATCGGCACTGAACACGGCCATCGAGCGCCTGTCTTCGGGCATGCGCATCAACAGCGCCAAGGACGACGCGGCCGGCCAGGCCATCGCCAACCGCTTCACGGCCAACATCAAGGGCCTGACGCAAGCTTCGCGCAACGCCAACGACGGCATCTCGATCGCGCAGACCACCGAAGGCGCGCTGACCGAAGTCAACAACAACCTGCAGCGCATCCGCGACCTGTCGGTGCAAGCCGCCACCGGCACCAACTCGGCCACCGACCTGGACTCGATCCAGTCGGAAATCGGCCAGCGCCTGGACGAAATCAACCGCGTCTCGGAGCAGACCCAGTTCAACGGCGTGAAGGTCCTGTCGGCCAACGCCGGCAAGCTGACGGTGCAAGTGGGCGCGAACGATGGCGAAACCATCGACATCGACCTGAAGGAAATCAGCGCCAAGACCCTGGGCCTGGAAAGCTTCAACGTCAACGGCACGGGCACGCTGAACAAGGCTGCCACCAAGGACGACCTGACGCTGGCTGGTGCCGTCGCCAACGGCGCGCCGGTCAACGGCACGCAGAAGTACGACGTCACGGCCACCAACACGCTGGCCACGCGCAGCCAGCTGCTGGCGGGCGCCAAGGCTGGCGACTCGGTCGTCACCGCTGGTTCCACCTACACCTACGACGCAGCCAAGTCGAAGTTCACCTTTGGTGAAACGGGCCGCACGAACGCCGCCACGATCGCTTCGCTCCAGCCCGCAGCGGGCGAGAGCAAGACCGCAACGGTCACCATCGGCGGCAACTCGCTGGGCGTCAAGATCGACAGCGCAGGCACGATCACCGCGACCGACGGCTCGGCATTGTTCGTTGATGGCTCGGGCAACCTGACGCAGAACAGCGGCGGCGCCGGCGTTCAGGCAGCCACGCTGACCAGCCTGACGACCAGCATGGCGTCTGGTACCGGCACGGGCGGCACCATCAAGGTCGGCGGCACCACCTACACGGCGACCGCCGCTGCAGCCAACTTCGACGTGACCGGCGACGAAATCTCGGCCGCCGCGCTGAACGACAAGCTGGCTGCAGGTGCCGGCACCGCCGTGGCGGCATCGACCATCGGCGGCGTGGCAGGTGTCACGATCACTGCTGGCGGCACGGTTGCAGGCGCCTACGTGGGCGCCGACGGCTCGCTCGGCAACTCGCTCACCACCGTGTCGACCTACAGCGTGCACAGCAACGGCGCAGTGACCGACGGCGCTGGCAATGCGGTCTACGCCGATTCGGCCAAGGCCGGCGCCTTCACGCTGAACGCCCGCAGCGGCAGCTCCTCCACCGTTGACCCGCTCAAGGCCCTGGACGCTGCCCTGTCGAAGGTCGACCAGCTGCGCTCCTCGCTGGGTGCGGTGCAGAACCGTTTCGACTCGGTGATCGCCAACCTCGGCACCACCATCACCAACCTGTCGTCGTCGCGTTCGCGCATCGAAGACTCGGACTACGCCGTGGAAGTGTCAAACATGACGCGCGCGCAGATCCTGCAACAGGCCGGTACCTCGGTGCTGGCGCAGGCGAACCAGACGACGCAAGGCGTGCTCTCGCTGCTGCGTTAATTCGCGAAAACCGCCGGGCGCGCCTCACGAGGGTGGCGCCCGGTGTCTTTGTTTTTTGCTCGCAGGCCTTCGGGGACACCCGAAGCTGCCTGCGTTGTCCTGTGCGGCCACGTGGTCGGCGAGGCCGCACAGGACAACGAACACCAGAAGAAGAAACGGAACGCAGACCATGTCCCAGCCCGTACCCGCCGCCTCTGCCGCGACAGAAAGCCCCTGGCTGCAGCAACTGCTCGCCGGCCGCACCGGCGGCGCGGCGACGGCTGCCGCCGAGGCCACCGCACTGCGCAAGGCCGAGGTCGAAGAGGCGACGCCGGTGCAGATCGAGATGGCGGTGAAGTCCGTCAACGCGTCGCTCGAAAGCCGTTCGATCAGCCTGCAGTTCGAGGTCGACCGTGACACCGACAAGCTCATCGTCAAGGTGGTCGACCGCAGCAACGGCGAAGTCATTCGCCAGATTCCGACCGAAGAGGTCGTTCGCATCGCCAAGGTCATGGACCAGCAGGCCGGGCTGCTCGTGAGCCAGCAGGCCTGACGGCGCGCTTCTTCCAGACCGCTTCATTTCATCCGCTTTTCAGGACACCCTCGACATGGCATCGATCAGCAGCATCGGCGTTGGCGCCAACCTTGACCTGGGCGCTTTGCTGACCCAGCTGCAGACGGCAGAAAACCAGCCGCTCGTGGCCCTGAAGGCCAAGCAGACCAGCTACAACAGCAAGCTCTCGGCCTACGGCACGCTGCAAAGCGCGCTCACCGGTATCCAGTCTGCCGCCAAGAAGCTGGGAGACCCGGCGCTGTTCCAGGCCATCACCGGCACGCCGAGCGTGAGCGGCATCCTGGCCGCCAGCGGCACCGACCCCCGCTCGGCGGGCACCTATGCCGTCGACATCTCGCAGCTTGCGCAGGCGCAGTCGGTCATCGCGAAGGGGCAGACCAACACCACCACCGCGATCGGCAGCGGCAAGATCACCATCGAATTCGGCAAAGTGGCTGGCGGCACGCTGGACCCGGTGACCGGGCAGTACACCGGTGCCACCTTCGACAAGGACACGACACGCGCGGCCAAGCCGATCACCATCGACGCCAGCAACAACACGCTGGGCGGCATCCGCGATGCGATCAACGCGGCCAACGCGGGCGTCTCGGCCACCATCGTGAACGACGGCAGCGGCACGCCCAACCGGCTGGTGCTCACCTCCACGCAGACCGGCGAAACCTCGGCCATGCGCATCTCGGTGGACGGCGACGCCGCGCTGCAGAACCTGCTGAACAACGACCCCGCCGGCACGCAGAACCTGCAGCAGACCGCGGCGGCGCAGAACGCGAAGCTCACCGTCAACGGCATCGCTGTCACCAGCACGACCAACTCGGTGACCGACGCCATCCAGGGCACCACGCTCACGCTGGTGCAGACGGGCAAGCTCAACCTCGTGATGAAGGCCAGCACGACGGCGGTGAAGACGGCCATCACCGATTTCGTGAAGGCCTACAACGCGCTGCAGAGCACCGCGAAATCGCTCACGGCCTTCGACGCCGAAGCCGAGACGGCCGCGCCGCTGGTGGGCGACTCGACCTTGCGCAACCTGCAGACGCGCATCCGCCAGGCGCTCACGAGCCCGCAGCCCGGCGGCGCGAACGACCTGAAGGTGCTCACGTCCATCGGCATCTCGTTCCAGAAGGACGGCACGCTGGCGATCGACAACGACAAGCTCGACAAGGCGATCGACACCAACCTGGAAGGCGTGTCGAAGCTCTTTGCCAGCGACACCGGCAGCACCACCGGCTACGGCAAGCAGCTGACCGCGGTGATCGACGACCTCACGGGCAGCAAGGGCGCGCTCAAGGCCGCCACCGACGGCGTGACGACCTCGCTCAAGCAGCTCGACACCCAGTACACCGCGATGAAGGAGCGCGCCGACGCGACCGTGGAGCGCTACCGCAAGCAGTTCGTGCAGCTGGACGTGGCGATGAGCAGCATGAACAACACGTTGAAGTACCTCGCGCAGCAGTTCGACGCGATGAACGCCAGCAAGGGCTGAGGACAGCACGCCCCATGTACAGCTCTCACCACTCCCGCACCGGCGCCGGCGTCTACGCGCGCGTCGGCATCGAGACGCGCGCCATGAGCGCGTCGCCGCTGCAGCTCATCCACATGCTGTTCGATGGCGCGAAGACCGCCATCGGCGCGGCGCGCCTGCACATGGCGGCGGGCGACATCGGCGCCAAAGGGCAGGCGATTTCGAAGGCGATCAACATCGTCGACAACGGCCTGAAGGCCAGCCTCGACGCCGAAGCGGCCGGCGAGGCTGGCACCGACATCGTCGGCAACCTGTCGTCGCTGTACGACTACGTCGTGCAACGCCTGCTGCTGGCCAACCTGCGCAACGACGTGCAGGCGCTGGACGAGGCCGACCGCCTGCTCGACCACCTCGCTTCCGCCTGGCGGGAGATCGACGACAGGCCTTCCAACTGATGATGCAGAGCGTGACCTGGGGGCAGGAACAGATGGCCGTGCGCAGCGAGATCGTTCATTGCTACGAGCAGCTGGCCGCGTGCATCTCGACGATGCTGGCGCTGGCCCGTGCCAAGGATTGGGGGCAACTGCCCGAGCTGGAAGCGCGGTGCTCGGCGTCGGTCGAGCGCCTGAAGGCGATCCAGCCGCTGGCGTCGCTGGAGCCCGCGCAGCGCGACCTGGTGCTGCGCCTGCTCGAGCGCATCTGCACCGAGCAGGCCGAGCTGTCGGGGCTCATCAAGCCGCAGCTCGACGACCTGATCCGCCGCATGGATTCGCTGAACCACCAGAAGAACCTGGGCAAGGCCTACGGCCTCGCGCACTGACGCGAACCGACAGGACAACACCACCGTGGCCATGCTGGGACTCACCGGACTGATCGATGCACTGATGGCCGCGCGCCTGACGCCGCGGCTGGACCTGCTCGGCCTCAAGCCGGAGACCACGGTGGGCGCGCCCGGTGCGGCGGTGGCCGTGCCGAAGACGGCGAACGATGTGCGCCTGCCGTCGCGTGCGGCGCTGGACCGGCTGGTGCCGTCGGGAGCGTCCGGTGGTGATGTGGCTGCGCCTTCGGCTGGCGGTGCACCGTCTTCCATCGACACGCGCCTGTCGGTGGCTGCGCGTGTGATCGGCGCGGTGCTGGCCGACCTGCAGGCCGAGCCCGGGCCGGTGCGTGGTGAGGCGCCGTTGTTGCTGCCCGTGGCGCGGCAAGGCGCGAACACCGCAGCACTCGCGGGAACGCTGGCACAGACGGTGTCGGACAGCGGACTTTTCTACGAATCGCACCTCGCCGAGTTCGCTGCGGGAACCCGCACGTTGGCGCAGATGGCGCGGGAGCCGCAGGCGCGTTGGGCGAGTCCGATGATGGTGGCGACATTGGTAACAGCAGGGCAGGGCGTGGTGGCCGCTGCGACGGCGTTGGCGGTGGCTGACATTGCGACCCCGCCCGCGCCGAATGCAGCGGCGCAGGCCGACGCGCCGGAATCTGAAGTCCCGCAACCTGCGCGTGGGGTCGCGCGAAGCGAGACCGTCGCCGCTCCCGCACCGGATGCGGCGCGCGTGCAAGCGGCTTACGGTGTGTCCGACACGGCGCAGGAGATGCCCGCGCCCCGCATCGCAGAACAAGCACGCGCCACAGTCGACGTCGCCAGCACGCCCACCCCACGCAGCGCCGAAGTGATTCATTCGCAAGCCGTCACCGTCGTGCATCAACAGCTCGACCTGCTGGCCAGCGCCGCCTTCAGATGGAACGGTCAGGCCTGGCCCGAGGTGCCGATGGCGTGGTCGATCGAGGAAGAGCAAGCCAGGTCCGGCACACGCGAAGGCGAGCCACCCGACGAAGAAGGCGCACGCCGCTGGTCGACCACCGTGTCGCTCGTGCTGCCGCGCCTGGGCGAAGTCGATCTGCGCCTGAGCCTCAGCGGCCCGACCGTGCAGGCGCATCTGCATGCGCGCGAAGACAGCACCGCGGCCCGCCTGCGCGGCGACGCCGGCCGGCTCGCGCAACGTTTCGAAGCCGTGGGCCTTCAGCTGCAGCAGTTGCAGGTCACGGCGAAGGACGCTGCATGACCGACGACCTTCGCAACCGCCACACCGCCGTCGTGCTCTCGCATGCAGACACGCGCAAGGCGCCCGTCGTGGTCGCGAAGGGCTATGGCGTGGTGGCCGAATCGATCATGCGCGAGGCGCGCGCGCACGGGCTCTATGTGCATGCGTCGGCCGACCTCGTGAAGCTGCTGATGCAGGTCGACCTCGACCGCCAGATTCCGCCGCAGCTGTACCAGGCAGTCGCGGAAGTGATGGCCTGGATTCACCGGCTGGAAGGCGGTGCCGAGGCTGCGGCGCCTTGATGGGCTGCTCTTCTATGGAAAGTCATTGATCTATTGAGGGATTTAAATAACCCGCCCGCCGATTAACGCCGGACGGCGCTCGATAGTCTTTTTAAATTCAATTGGCGAGATGATTGCCAATGCCGGAATACACACGCCAGTAACAATTGCTTGCGCTGCCTGAGCACTCGCACGCACCGTGCATGAAACCGATTCCCTAGAGGGAAGGTCGGGCTTTCCTGTCGACCGTCCATTTAACTTTTTGGGCTACTTTGTCTTCTAAGTGTAAATAAGTGTGTATATAATGTATACATGTTGGATTGGACGGCGGAGTCGACATGGAATCGGAAATGGAAGTAGACGTGGAAAATTGCAATGTCAACGCAGGCGGTGTGATTTCGAAGGAAATCGGCGAGATCAATCTGGCCTACATGCTGCTCGCGCAGAAGCTGGTGAAACGGGATCGGGCCGAGGCCATGTTCCGCCTCGGCGTGGGGCGCGAGCTGGCCGATCTGCTCATGAACATGTCGCTCAGCCAGATCGTGAAGCTGGCCGCGTCCAACTTCCTGCTGTGCAGCTTTCGCCTGGACGACCGGCCCATGTTTGCCGTGGTCGGCGAGGGCAAGGAGTCGGCGCTGCAGCAGGCCCACATGTCGATCCTGATGAGCGCGCGCCAGGCGCAGGCACAAGCGCACGCCCACACCCCGTCGCAGATGCGCAAAGCGGGTTCGGCCAGCGCATGACTGCCAAGAGCATCCTGGGCGAGGTCCGGCAGGTGCAGCTCGCGGTCGAGCTCATCGGCCTGGGTGCGCGCCTGCAGTTCCTGGAGGCCGTGGTCGCGCTGAGCCGCGAGCGGCTGATCCGCCTGTACAAGGAACTCAAAGGCGTCTCGCCGCCCAAGGGCCTGCTGCCGTTTTCTACCGACTGGTACATGACCTGGCTGGCCAACATCCACTCGTCGATGTTCTACAACATCTACCGCTTCATGCGCGACGAGGCCGGCGAGGACGAGCTGCCCGCGCTCATCAAGGCCTACCGCCTGTACACCGAGCAGGTCGAATCGCAAGGCAGCGAGGTCGTGCTCGACTTCACGCGCGCCGAGACCATGGTGCGTTTCTTCGACAGCGACATGCTGCAGCTGAGCCCGTGCAGCCGCTGCGGCGGCCACTTCGTCGCGCATGCCCACGACCACAAGCACGGCTATGTGTGCGTGCTGTGCCGTCCGCCTTCGCGCGCGGGCAAGGCGCGCAAGCCCAAGCTCGCGCCCGTGCGCCGCACCGGCCTCATCGCCGGCGGCCCGGTGCTCGACATCGGCGGCGCCGTCTCGTGAAAGTGCCCCGGCGCCCGGCGCGGGTTTTTTGTTTTGGACGCCTCAGGGCATAGGGGAAGCGCGTGCTGGTTCTGTTGGGATATCTGGTGGTGATCGGCGCCGTGTTCGGCGGCTACGGCCTCATGGGCGGGCATTTCGGCGTGCTGTTCCAGCCGGTGGAGCTGCTCATGATCGGCGGCTCCGCGCTCGGCGCATTCATTGCGGGCAACAACGGCAAGACCATCAAGGCGACCATCCGGGAGCTGCCGTTGCTGCTGCGTTCCTCGAAGCACAACCGCCAGCTCTACATGGACCTGCTGGCGCTCTTGTACGAGCTGCTCGCCAAGGCCCGCAAGGAAGGCATGATGAAGCTCGAGTCCGACGTGGAAGCTCCGGCGCAGAGCGAAATCTTCAGCCGCTACCCGACCATCCTGGCGCACGAGGGCATCACCGTGTTCCTGTGCGACTACCTGCGCCTGGTCATCAGCGGCAACACCGACGCCCACGAGATCGAGGCCCTCATGGACCACGAGATCGAAACGATCCGCCACGAGGCCGCCGTGCCCGGCCACAGCCTCTCGCGCGTGGGCGACGCGCTGCCCGCGCTGGGCATCGTCGCGGCCGTGATGGGCGTGGTGCATGCGCTGGGCTCGGCCCACCTGCCGCCTTCGGAAATGGGTGCGCTCATCGCGCACGCCATGGTCGGCACCTTCCTGGGAGTGCTGCTGGCGTACGGCTTCGTGTCGCCGCTGGCCTCGCTGATCGAGCAGAAGGTCGAAGAGGCCATGAAGGTTTATCAATGCGCCAAGGTCACGCTGCTGGCCAGCCTGAACGGCTACGCGCCGCAGCTGGCCGTGGAGTTCGGCCGCAAGGTGCTGTTCTCGACCGAGCGCCCGTCCTTCACCGAGCTGGACGACCACGTCCGCGAAGTCAAGGCGCGCTGACCTGCCAACCGCCATGAGCGACGCGAAGCCCCGCATCATCATCAAGCGCGCCCACGGCGGCGGGCATGGCGGCGGCCATGCAGGCGGCGGCTGGAAGATCGCTTATGCCGACTTCATGACGGCCATGATGGCCTTCTTCCTCGTCATGTGGCTGCTGTCGATCTCGAGCCCGAAGCAGCGCGAAGGCATTGCCGAGCACTTTCGCATGCCGCTGCGCGTGGCGCTGGCCGGTGGCGACAAGAGCAGCATGAGCACCAGCATGATCCCCGGCGGCGGCGCCGACGTGATGCACGCCGAGGGCGAAGTGCGGCACGCCGAAGCTGACAGCGAAGACGCGGCCGACGCGAGCCGCCTGGCGGAGATGAAGAAGAAGCTCGACGAACTCATCGAGAAGAGCCCGGTGTTCCAGCAGTTCCGCTCGCAGATCCTCATCGACATCACTACCGAAGGCCTGCGCCTGCAGATCGTGGACAGCGAGAACCGCCCGATGTTCGAGCTGGCCAGCGCCCGCGTGGTGCCGCACATGCGCGCCATTCTTCGCGAGCTGGCGCCGGTGCTCAACGGCCTGCCCAACAAGCTCACGCTGTCGGGCCACACCGATGCCATCGTCTACACCAACGACCGTTCGTACGGCAACTGGGAACTCTCGGCCGACCGCGCCAACGCCTCGCGCCGCGAGCTGGTGACCGGTGGCATGACCGAGGACAAGGTGCTGCGCGTGATCGGCCTGGCCGACAGCATGCACCTGGACCGCGCCGACCCGCGCAACCCCATCAACCGCCGCATCAGCATCATCTTGCTGAACCACCGCACGCAGGAGCGCATCGAGCGCGAGAACAGCAACGACGCCGGCGCCACGCGCATCGGCCTGCCGCCACCGGCCGCGCAGGCGCGCACCGCGGCGGGACACACGGCGGGATAACAAGAACAAGGAAGTGGCCGCGCGCGCGAGCGTGGGCCCCGGAGCACCACAGATGGACCTCAGTCAATTCACCCAGGCCTTCTTCGTCGAAGCCATCGAGCTGCTGGCGGAGATGGAGCAACTGCTGCTCGACCTCGACGTCGAGGCGCCCGACGGCGAACAGCTCAATGCCATCTTCCGCGCGGCGCACTCGATCAAGGGCGGCGCGGCCACCTTCGGTTTCACCGCATTGACCAACACCACGCACGTGCTCGAAACGCTGCTGGACAGGGCCCGCCACGGGCAGCTGCACCTGAGCGCTCCGATGATCGATGCCTTTCTGGAAACGAAGGACGCCTTGCAAGAACAACTCACCGCCTACCAGGCCGGCAAGGAGCCGGATGCCGACCGGGTCGCCCACATCTGCGGCGTGCTGCAGCAGCTGGCGATGGAGAACAACCACGCCGCAGCGCCCGCGCCGGCTCCCGTGCCCGCACCGGCGCCTGTCGTTCAAGCCGCTGCGCCGGCCGACGAAGGCAGCAGCGACGGCGTGCTGGTCATCCGCTTCGCGCGCCTGTCCGACAGCGAATGCGACCTGCTCGCCGGCGAGCTGACCAACCTCGGAACCGTGCTGACGCGCACGCGCAGCAACGACCAGCTGACCGTGCGGCTCGCCACCACCTGCGACCCCGACGACATCGTGGCCGTGTGCTGCTTCGTCATCGACGAATCGCAGATCGACATCACGCGCGAAGTGGCTGACGTTGCCGCACCCGTGGTCGAAGTTGCAGAACCCGTCGTGCAGCCACCCGCCGCACCGGCCCCTGCACCGGCCGCCGCCGCGCCCGCACCGGCCAGCGCCAAGGAATCCAGCTCCATCCGCGTCGATGTGGAAAAGGTCGACCAGCTCATCAACCTCGTGGGCGAGCTCGTCATCACGCAGTCGATGCTCACGCAGGCCGCGACCGTGCTCGACCCCGTGGCCTACGAGCGCTTTCTGAGCGGGCTGGGTCACCTGGAGCGCAACGCGCGGGACCTGCAGGAATCGGTGATGTCGATCCGCATGATGCCGATGGACTACGTGTTCAGCCGCTTCCCGCGCGTGATCCGCGACGTGAGCGCCAAGCTCGGCAAGCAGGTGCGCCTGGACACCTACGGCAAGGAGACCGAGCTCGACAAGGGCCTCATCGAACGCATCGTCGATCCGCTCACGCACCTGGTGCGCAACAGCCTGGACCACGGCATCGAGGCCCCCGACGTGCGCCTGGCCAAGGGCAAGGACGCCACCGGCCAGCTGCTGCTGTCGGCGCAGCACCACGGCGGCAACATCGTGATCGAGGTGAGCGACGACGGCGCCGGCCTGAACCGCGAGCGCATTCTCGCGAAGGCGCGCCAGCAGGGCCTGCCGGTGAGCGACGCCATGCCCGACGAAGAGGTGTGGCAGCTGATCTTCGCGCCAGGTTTCTCCACGGCCGAGCAGGTCACCGACATCTCGGGGCGCGGCGTGGGCATGGACGTGGTCAAGCGCAACATCCAGGAGATGGGCGGCCATGTGGAGATTCATTCGCGCGGCGGCCAGGGCACGTCGACGCGCATCGTGCTGCCGCTCACGCTCGCCATCCTCAACGGCATGTCGGTGCGCGTGGGCAGCGAGGCCTACATCCTGCCGCTGAGCTACGTGATCGAGTCGCTGCAGCCGCTGCCCGAGCACCTGCATTCCATCACCGCCGACGGCCACGTGATCCGCGTGCGCGGCGAGTACCTGCCGCTCATCGAGCTGCACCGCGTGTTCGACGTGGCCGGCGCGCAGACGCAGCCCACGCAGGGCATCCTCGTGATCGTGCAGGCCGACGACAGCCGCTTCGCGCTGCTGGTCGACGAGCTGCTCGGCCAGCACCAGGTGGTGGTGAAGAACCTGGAGACCAACTACCGCAAGGTGCCGGGCATCTCGGCCGCCACCATCGTGGGCGACGGCAGCGTGGCCTTCATCGTCGACGTGGGCGCCATGCCGCGCTTCCAGCGCGCGCAGGCCGCGAGCGCGGCGGCGCTGGCCGGCGCCGCACGCCGCAGCACCGACGCCCTCGCGTCCTGACACCGATTTATTCGACGGACGGCCGCATGAGGTTCGATTTCTTCCGGCGCCCTGGCGTCGACGGCAACGGCGTGCCCGCTGAAGCAGCTCTCGCCATTCCACCCGCAGTCGGGGCCGACGGCCACGTGGCCTACGCCATGCTGCTCGACGGCAAGCGCCGCGTGGTCGGCTACCGCATGGCCTGGCGCGCAGCCGGGCAGGGCACCGACGCCGGCGCGGCGGCCGGCGTCAAGGCGCTCATGGACACGCTGGGCCTGCACCTGAACCCGGGCGGCCACGGCTGGCTGCTGGGCGGGCAGATGGTGTTCGTCGACGTCACGGTCGATGCGCTGTTCCAGAGCGAGCTGCAGTCGCTGCCGCCGCGCAACGTCGTGCTGTGCATGAAGGCCGACGAGCTGATGGATGCCGACATGCGCTCCATCCTGCTGTTCCTGCGCGAGCAGGGCTTCGGCTTCATGCTGTGCGGCGGCGCTGCGCTGCCGGACGACGAGGAACTGCGCGCCATCGTCACGCACCGCGAGGTGGCGCCCGCCCAGCTTGCGGATGTGTCGCCCGCGGGCCCTGCGCCCATCGCCGCGCGCGTGGCGAACTGGGCCGAGTTCGAGGCCTGCGCCGCACGCGGCGTGCAGGTGTTCGTCGACGGCGCCGTGCGCCTGCCCCCGACGCGCGACAGCGCCGACGCATTGCAGCCCGAGTCGCAGCTCATCGTGCATCTGATGCAGATGATCCTGCGCAACGAAGACGTGCGCGCCATCGAGGGCGCGCTCAAGCACGACGCCGCGCTCACCTACCGGCTGCTGCGCTACATCAACTCGCCCTCGGTCGGGCTGGCGGTCGAGATCCACTCGCTGCGCCATGCGGTCGCCATGCTCGGCTACTCGCCGCTGTACCGCTGGCTGTCGCTGTTGCTGGCCACCAGCAACAAGGTCAGCTCGCCCTTCATGATGAAGAAGGCCATCCTGCGCGGGCGTTTTGTCGAGCTGATGGGGCAGGGCATGCTGCCGCCGAGCGAGGCCGACAACCTGTTCGTCGCGGGCATGTTCTCGCTGCTCGACCAGCTGCTGGGCGTGCCGATGGAAGGCGTGCTGCGCAAGGTGCAGCTCACCGAGGCGGTGCAGCAGGCGATTCTTTCGCGCAGCGGCGTCTACGGCCCCTTCGTGGCGCTGGCCGAAAGCTGCGAGACCGACGACGGCCGCGCGGCCCGGCTGTCGGAGGCGCTCTTTTTGAGTGCCGCGCAGGTCAACGCCGCGCAGCTGTCGGCGCTGGTGTGGGCGCTCGACGCCGGCCCCGCCGTGACCGCGCCGCCTGCCTGACCTCCGGAAATGCAGGGCTTTTGCGCGTCTGATCGACCGATTGGAAACGGCGGTTGCTGTGACCATTGAAAGTCACGCTTCCAGGCTGGCTGTGACGACCGAGTTCCTTTTTACCGACCACGACTTCTCCAGAATCCGGACCCTCATCCATCGCCGCGCCGGCATCGCCCTGGGCGAGCAGAAGCGGCAGATGGTGTACAGCCGGCTGTCGCGGCGCCTGCGCGAGCTGCAGGTGCCCGCGTTCGCGTCGTACCTGGACCAGCTCGAGGCGCGCCACGACGGCGACGAGTGGCAGCTGTTCATCAACGCGCTCACCACCAACCTCACCTCGTTCTTTCGCGAGGCGCATCACTTTCCCACGCTCGGCGCGCACGTGCGCAAGATGACCGCCCCGATCACCGTCTGGTGCGCCGCCGCCTCGACGGGCGAAGAGCCGTACTCGATCGCCATCACGCTGATGGAAGCGCTGGGCGACCGCGCCGGCTCGGCCCGCGTCATCGCGAGCGACATCGACACGGCCGTGCTGGCCAAGGCCGCCACCGGCGTCTTCACCACCGAGCAGGTGCGGCGGCTGTCGCCCGAGCGGCTGCGGCGCTTCTTCAACAAGGGCACCGGCACCAACGCGGGCAAGGTGCGCGTGCGCCCCGAGGTCGCTGCGCTGGTGAAGTTCTCGCGCGTGAACCTGCTGGACGGCGCCTGGTCGGTGAAGGAGCCGGTGGACGCGATCTTCTGCCGCAACGTGATGATCTATTTCGACAAGCCGACGCAGAAGAAGGTGCTCGACCGCTTCGCGCCGCTGCTCAAGCCGGGCGGCCTGCTGTTCGCCGGGCACTCCGAGAACGCGTCGCTCGTCAACCCGGCCTTCCGCCCGCTGGGGCAGACGGTGTACGAGCTGTCGCGCACGCCGGGCATGGCATGAGCCTGGCGAGCCACCACTACTTCGACCGCGATGTCGGGCGCATGGCCGTCAAGCTGCTGCCTTCCGAGTACTACGTGACCACCGACCACACCGTGCTGAGCACCGTGCTCGGCTCGTGCGTGGCCGCCTGCCTGCACGACGCGCAGGCGGGCGTGGCCGGCATGAACCACTTCATGCTGCCCGACGACGGCGAGCCCGGCGTGGGCTCGATGCGCTACGGCGCCTACGCCATGGACGTGCTGGTGCGCGAGCTGGTGCGCGCGGGTGCGCGGCGCGAGCGATTGCAGGCCAAGGTGTTCGGCGGCGGCGCCGTGCTGGCCGGCATGACCACGCTCAACATCGGCGACCGCAACGCCGACTTCGTGCTGCGCTATCTGGAGGCGGAACGCATCGAGGTCGCGGCACAAGACCTGCGCGGACCGCACGCACGCCGCGTGTGCTTTTTGCCCGAGAGCGGCAAGGCCGTGGTGCGCCGCCTGCGCGCGCAGACCGAGGTGCTGCGGGTGCGCCACGACGAAGGCGAGCTGCTGCGCCGGCTGTCGGCGCCCGGCCTGCCGCACGAGATCGACAGAACCAAAGGAAGCCGGTGAGCCTGACAAGCAAGAAGAAGATCAAGGTGCTCTGCGTCGACGATTCGGCGCTGATCCGCAGCGTGATGAGCGAGATCATCAACAGCCAGCCCGACATGACCGTCGTCGGCACGGCGGCCGACCCGCTGGTGGCGCGCGACCTCATCAAGGTCACGAACCCCGACGTGCTCACGCTCGACGTGGAAATGCCGCGCATGGACGGCCTGGAGTTTCTCGAGAAGCTCATGCGCCTGCGGCCGATGCCCGTGGTCATGGTGTCGTCGCTCACCGAGCGCGGCTCGGAGATCGCGCTGCGCGCGCTGGAGCTGGGCGCCATCGACTTCGTGACCAAGCCGCGCCTGGGCGTGCGCGACGGCCTGCTCAACTACACCGAACTCATCGCCGGCAAGATCCGAACGGCGGCCAGCGCGCGGCTGCTGCCCACCCGGCCCGCGGCCACCGCAGCGCGCCCCGCCCACGAGGCCGCGCCCGAGGCGCTGCTGCGCAGCCCGCTGCTGAGCACCGAGAAGCTGCTCATCATCGGCGCCTCCACCGGCGGCACCGAGGCCATCCGCGAGGTGCTGCAGCCGCTGCCGCCCGATGCGCCCGCGGTGCTCATCGCGCAGCACATGCCGGCCGGCTTCACGCGCTCCTTCGCGCAGCGGCTGGACGGCCTGTGCCGCATCCGCGTCAAGGAGGCGGAGCAGGGCGAGCGCGTGCTGCCGGGCCATGCCTACATCGCGCCGGGCGGCTTTCACCTGTCGCTGGCACGCAGCGGCGCGAACTACGTGGCGCACCTGGACCAGGAGCCGCCCGTGAACCGCCACCGGCCGTCGATCGACGTGCTGTTCGATTCGGCCGCCAAGCATGCGGGCAAGAACGCCATCGGAATCATCCTCACCGGCATGGGCAAGGACGGGGCCGAGGGCCTGCTGCGCATGCGGCGCGCGGGCGCGCACACGCTGGCGCAGGACGAAGCCAGCTGCGTGGTCTTCGGCATGCCGCGCGAGGCGGTGGCGCTGGGCGCGGTGGACGAGGTGTCGCCCCTGAACGAAATCAGCCGCCGCGTGATGGCGCACCTTCGCACGTTCGGTGAACGCGCGAACCGGGTTTGACGAGTTTGAATAACGACCTGTGGAGTTGGAAACATCGTGATCGATAAGAGCATCAAGATTCTGGTTGTGGATGACTTCCCGACCATGCGGCGCATCGTGCGCAACCTGCTGAAGGAGCTGGAGTTCCTCAACGTCGACGAGGCCGAGGACGGCGTGGCCGGCCTGGAGAAGCTGCGCGGCGGCAACTTCGGCTTCGTGGTGTCCGACTGGAACATGCCGAACATGGACGGCCTGACCATGCTGCAGACCATCCGCGCGGACCCCGAGCTGAAGAAGCTGCCGGTGCTGATGGTCACGGCCGAAGCCAAGAAGGAAAACATCGTCGCGGCTGCGCAAGCGGGCGCTAACGGCTACGTGGTGAAGCCTTTCACCGCGGCGACGCTGGAAGAGAAGATCACGAAGATCTTCGAGAAGCTGGCCAAAGAGGCGGCTTGATGTGGCTTGGGTGTGCGTGCGCTCTGGTTCAGGGCGACGCTCCCGCCGACGGGGTACCTTGCTCCGCGAATGTCCCCCGGGGCTTCGCCCCTCCTCCTTGATTTCGCTGCGCAAGGCACCCCATCGACGTGAGCGTTGGGCAGTGCAGTCGTTGATCGGCGAGCACCCGCAGCGTGTCCCGTGCTCAGGGCACTGGGTGCTTCCCGCAGCGAAATCAAGGAGGAGGGCGAAGCCCGGGGGACATTCGCGGAGGGAAGTACCCGGTGGCCTGTGCACGCACCCTGAAAGAACAACAGCAGCGCACAACGCAATGGACAACTGACATGAACGACAACGCCCCGGAACCCGCCAACACCACCGAAGAACTGCTCGGTCGCATCGGCCACCTCACGCGCCAGCTGCGCGAAGGCCTGCGCGAGCTGGGCCTGGACAAGCAGGTGGCCAAGGCCGCGCAGGCCATCCCCGATGCGCGCGACCGTCTGAACTACGTGGCGGCCACCACCGAGCGCGCGGCGCATCGCGCGCTCAACGCCATCGACGTTGCCCAGCCGTTGCAAGAGGCATTGGCGACCGATGCCAAGGCCCTGACGCAGCGTTGGGACCAGTGGTTCGAGAACCCCATCGAACTCGACCACGCGCGCGAGCTCGTGCTCGACACGCGCGGCTACCTGAGCGACGTGCCGCAGCGCGCGAGCGCCATCAACACGCAGCTCATGGAGATCCTGATGGCGCAGGACTTCCAGGACCTCACCGGCCAGGTCATCAAGAAGATGATGGAAGTCGTCAACGACGTCGAGACGCAGCTGCTGCAGGTGCTCATCGACAACTCGCCGCCCGAGAAGCGCCACGAAGCGGCGCAGAGCCTGCAGAACGGGCCGCAGGTGAAGGCCGGCAACCCCGATGCCGTGACCGACCAGTCGCAGGTCGACGACCTGCTCGAAAGCCTCGGGTTCTGAGCCGCTTGATTGGCCGAATTGCAGGGCGATACCGGCCCTGATCGGGCGATTGTTCCGAACCACCGGATTCAATAATTTGGGTCTGGGCAAGGCGTACTTCGCCAGTGCTGGTTCGGAGCATGAATGGCTGAGGAAAGCGATCTCGAGAAAACGGAACCCGCCTCCGAGCGGCGCCTGGAGAAGGCGCGCGAGGAAGGCAATGTGGCCCGTTCGCGCGAGCTCACCACCTTCGTCATGCTCGCCACCGCGAGCGCCGGGCTGTGGTTCGCCGCGGAGCCGCTCGGCGCGAGCATGAGCGGCGCGCTGCGCCACGGCCTGCAGTTCGACCGCGCCAGCGCCTTCGACCCCGCGCACATGCTTTCGCAGAGCGGGCGCATGGTGATGCAGGCGCTCTTCGCCATCGGGCCGCTGTTCGCCATGATGGTCGTGGCCGCGGTGGCCGCGCCGCTGATGCTCGGCGGCTGGATGTTCTCCGGCAAGGCCGTCGCACCGAACTTCGGAAAACTCAATCCTCTGGCCGGCATCGGCCGCATGTTCTCGGCGCAGGCGCTGGCCGAACTCGTGAAGGCGCTCGCCAAGTCGGCGCTGATCGGCGGCGTGGCGTGGTGGGTCATCGTGGACGACATCGAGGCCGTGATGGCGCTCATGTCGCAGCCCGCGCACGAGGCGCTGCCGCATGCGCTCGTGTTGGTGGCCAAGCACTGCGCACTGATTGCTGCCACGCTCTTCCTCGTCGCGCTCGTCGACGTGCCGTTCCAGCTCTGGAACTACTACCGCAAGCTGCGCATGTCGCGCGAAGACGTGCGCCAGGAGCACAAGGAAAGCGAAGGCGATCCGCACATCAAGGCGCAGATCCGCCGCCAACAACAGCAGATGGCACGCCGCCGCATGATGACCGAGGTGCCCAAGGCCGACATCGTGCTCACGAACCCGATGCACTTCGCCGTTGCGCTGCAGTACCTGGACAGCGACATGCGCGCACCGCGCGTGGTCGCCAAGGGCACCGAGCTGGTGGCCGCGCGCATCCGCGAACTGGCGAAGGAACACAAGGTCGCGATCCTCGAAGCGCCGCCGCTCACGCGCGCGCTCTACCGGCACACGAAGCTGGGCGAAGAGATTCCGGCGGGCCTGTACACGGCCGTGGCCGAGGTGCTGGCGTGGGTGTACCAGCTCAAGCGCTGGACCAGCGAGGGCGGTGAGGCGCCGCGCACGCCGACGGACCTGCCGGTGCCGGCCGATCTGCAGTACTCGCCGGACGCCGCATGAGCGCCGCGCCGGGCCGCCCCAAGCAAGCTCGCACCGCAGTGCGAAGCACGGAGGTAATTCATTGACCGCGTTGAACGACCTGATGCGCCTGCCGGCGCGGATGTTCTCCGGCTCGCACGTGAAGGGCCTCGCGGGCCCGATCCTCATCATCCTCATTCTGAGCATGATGGTGCTGCCGCTGCCGCCGTTCCTGCTCGACCTGCTGTTCACCTTCAACATCGCGCTGTCGGTGATGGTGCTGCTGGTGAGCATGTACACCATGAAGGCGCTCGACTTCGCGGCTTTCCCTGCCGTGCTGCTGTTCTCGACGCTGCTGCGCCTCTCGCTCAACGTGGCATCGACGCGCGTGGTGCTGATGCATGGCCACACGGGGCCCGATGCGGCCGGCAAGGTGATCGAGGCCTTTGGCCACTTCCTCGTGGGCGGCAACTTCGCGGTGGGCGTGATGGTGTTCATCATCCTCGTGCTCATCAACTTCATGGTGATCACCAAGGGCGCGGGCCGCATCGCCGAGGTGGGCGCGCGCTTCATGCTCGACGCGATGCCGGGCAAGCAGATGGCGATCGACGCCGACCTCAACGCCGGCCTCATCGGCGAAGAGGTCGCCCGCAAGCGCCGCGCCGAAGTGGCGCAAGAGGCCGACTTCTACGGCTCGATGGACGGCGCCAGCAAGTTCGTGCGCGGCGACGCCATCGCGGGCCTGCTCATCATGGTCATCAACATCATCGGCGGCCTGGTGGTCGGCATGGTGCAGCATGGGCTCGACTTTTCCACGGCCGGCAAGACCTACACGCTGCTGGCCATCGGCGACGGCCTGGTGGCGCAGATTCCGGCGCTGGTGATCTCCACCGCGGCCGGCGTGATCGTGTCGCGCGTGACCACCGACGAAGACGTGGGCAGCCAGCTCACGGGCCAGCTCTTTTCCAACCCGCAGGTTCTGTTTCTCACGGCCGGCATCGTCGGCCTGCTGGGCATGATCCCCGGCATGCCGAACCTGGCCTTCCTGCTGATCGCGGGTGGCCTGGTGTGGCTCGGTCGGCGACTGGTGCAGCGCAAGCCGCAGGAGGCGGCGAAGCAGGCCGCTGCAGCGGCGCAAGGTGCGGCGGGCGTGCCCGCCGCGGCCGAGCAGGCCGAAGCCACCTGGGACGACGTGGCGATGGTCGACCCGCTGGGCATGCAGGTCGGCTACCGGCTGATCCCGCTGGTGGATCAGTCGCAGCAGGGCGAGCTGCTGGGCCGCATCAAGAGCATCCGCAAGAAGATCGCGCAGGAGCTGGGTTTCCTGGTGCCGGTGGTCCACATCCGCGACAACCTGGAGATCAAGCCCAACGCCTACGTCATCAGCCTGAAGGACGTGGAGATCGGCCGCGGCGAAGCCTTCCCCAACCAGTGGATGGCGATCAACCCCGGCCAGGTGACGGGCACGCTGACCGGCACGCCCACGCGCGACCCGGCCTTCGGCCTGGAGGCCACCTGGATCGACGCCAATCTGCGCCAACAGGCGCAGGTGTACGGCTACACCGTGGTCGATGCCTGCACCGTGATGGCCACGCACCTGAACCACCTGATCCACACCCACGCGGCCGAGCTGCTGGGCCGCCAGGAAGTGCAGCAGCTGCTCGACCAGATCGCCAAGACCGCGCCCAAGCTCACCGAAGACCTGGTGCCCAAGGTGCTGTCGCTGAGCACGCTGCACAAGGTGCTGCAGAACCTGCTCGACGAAGAGGTGCCGATCCGCGACATGCGCACCATCCTCGACGTGATGGCCGAGCACGCGCCCACGGTGAAAGACCCGACCGAGCTCACCACGCTCACGCGCCTGGCGCTGGGCCGCGCCATCACGCAGCAGCTGTTCCCGGGCGAAGAAGAGATGCAGGTGATCGGCCTGGACGGCTCGCTCGACAGCGTGCTGCAGCAGGCCCTGAACAACAGCAGCGGCATCGAGCCGGGCATTGCCGACAACCTGCTCAAGCAGGCGCAGGCCGCCATCGTGCGCCAGGAGCAGATGGGGCTGGCGCCGGTGCTGGTCGTGCAGCACGCGCTGCGCGTGCTGCTGTCGCGCTTCCTGCGGCGCAGCCTGCCGCAGCTGAAGGTGCTCTCGCACGCCGAGATTCCTGACGCCCGGACCATCAAGATCACCGCCGCCATTGGAGGACGAGCCGTTTGAATCCACAGACTGACGCGCGCGATGTGCGCACCACCGCACGCAAATTCGTCGCGGCCACCGGCCGCGAGGCCCTGCGCCTGGTGCGCGAATCCCTCGGTGCCGAGGCCATCGTGCTCACGCACCGCGCCACGGCACAAGGCGTCGAGATCGTCGCCATGGCCGAGGGCGATGTGCAGGAGACGGTGCAGGCCGCGGTGCCCGCCGTACCCGCAGTTGCGCCTGTCGCGACCGCATCCGCCGATCCCACCGTGCTCAGCGAACTCCATTCGATGCGCGGCATGATCGAGGAACAGCTCGCCAGCGTGGTCTGGAGCGACAGCCAGCGCCGCGACCCGGTGCGCGGTCGCCTGCTGCGCACGCTGCTCGGCGCCGGCTTCAGCGCGCGCCTGTCGAAGGCCATGCTCGAGAAGCTGCCCACGGGTCAGAGCTACGCCGACGGCATGGCCTTCGTGCGCTCCGAACTCGTGCGCGCGGTGCCGGTGCATGAAGACGAAGACGCGCTGTTCGCGCAGGGCGGCGTCTATGCATTGATGGGCCCGACCGGCGTCGGCAAGACCACCACCACCGCCAAGCTGGCTGCACGCTGCGTGATGCGCTTCGGCGCCGACAAGCTCGCGCTGGTCACCACCGACAGCTACCGCATCGGCGCCTACGAGCAGCTGCGCATCTACGGCCAGATCCTCAACGTGCCGGTGCATGCCGTGAAGGACGCGGCCGACCTGCAGTTGGTGCTGCACGACCTGCGCGACCGCCACATGGTGCTCATCGACACCGTCGGCATGAGCCAGCGCGACCGCGCCGTGCCCGAACAGATCGCCATGCTCGGCAGCAGCCAGCGGCCGGTGAAGCGGCTGCTGCTGCTCAACGCCACGAGCCACGGCGACACGCTCAACGAGGTGGTGCACGCCTACCGCCAGGGCCATGCGCTGGCGGGTTGCATCTTCACCAAGGTCGACGAGGCCACGCATCCGGGCGCGCTGATCGACACCGTGATCCGCCACCGCCTGCCGGTGCACTACATCTCGGGCGGCCAGAAGGTGCCCGAGAACCTGCTGCGCGCCGACCGCGTGCAGCTGGTGGACAGCGTGTTCCAGCCGCGCCAGCACAGCCCGTTGTTCGTGCCGGCGGAAGCTGATCTGGCGGACGAGGCCGCGCCTTCGGTGCAGGTGCAGGGTGAGACCGATCGTCTGCGTCTGCGCTACCAGAGCCTGATCCGTGCGATGGCGCACGACGCGCAGGAACTGGCGACGACGGCCGGCGCGCTGGCTGGAGCACACATCGGCTTCGACGGTGCGCGCACGCTTTGGCGTCAGGCCGGTGACGAGGCCATCGATGCCAAGGCCGTGCTGAACGACCTATCGGCGTTCGCGCGCGGCGAAGTGGCTGTGGGTTGCGACACCCACGTGCTCGCGCTGGCCGGACAGGTAGGCCAGCGCGCGACCGACAGCGGCGATGCCTACGTGTGCCACGGCAGCCTGCTGCTGTCGGACCGCAGCGGCCTGCCGCTGGCCGCGCCGAACCAGTGGCTTTCGACGGCTGCGGCGCGCCAGTCGGCACAGCCGGGATCGCGTCAGGCGCAGTGGCTACAGCAACAGGATTTCGGCAAACGATTGGTGCATGTGCTGGGCAAGCCGCCCGCTGTTGAACAGATGCTGGCGTGGCAGGCCGAAGGCACGCAGTGGCTGGCGCGCGCGCCGGGCACCACGGCCGTGACCGACGTGCGCACTGGCGCCGCGACCACGCTCGCGCGCCTGGCTTTCGCGTTCGACGACACGACCGAGCGACCTGTGCGCTATCGCGGCAAGGCCGCGCTGCAATGCGAAGCGCAAGTCGAGGTGTTGCCGCGCGGCGCCATCGACCGCGATGCCATGCCCGCGCTGCGCTGCGTGGCTGTGCGCGTGGTCGATGCGCGCAGCCGCAAGCTGCTGTCGCAGGCCTGCGTGCTCACCAACCTCGGTGCCGAGGTCGGCGCACCGCAGCTCGCGCAATGGCAGGGCTGGGCCGCTGACGCCGAGCCGTGCTTCCGCCTGCTGCGCGACGGCGTGCAGCTCGTGGGCGGCATGGGCGAGCCCGGCGATCCGCACATGATGAAGCGCCTGCTCGTCGCCGGCCAGGTCACGACCACCGTGTGGCGCCTGCTGCAGGCCGAGGGCGAATGGGCCGACCGCACGCGCCTGCTGCTGGGCCAACTCACGGGCCGCGCCACGCGCGCCGGCCGTGCCATGACGGGCGGCGCGCTGTACGCCGGCGTGGGCAAGCTGTTCCTGCTGCTCGATGCGCTGGGCACCGAATCGGCCGGGCCCGCTCAAGCGCCGCGCGCGCTGGAACGCCAGGGCTGAACGCCATGAACGCACGCGTCACGGACCAGGCGGACGGGCTGCGGCGGCTGCTTGGGCAGGCGCCGGTGCGCGTCATCGCGGTGGCGGGCATGGGCCCCGGCGCAGGCGCGACCACGGCTGCGATGAGCCTCGGCGCGGCGCTGGCGCAGCAGGGCAAGGACGTGCTGTTGCTCGACGAGCAGCATCCGAAGCTGCGCTCGGTGTGCGATGTGTGGGCGCTGGGTCCACGCGGAACGCTGGCCGATGTGGCGAGTCGGCGGTTGCGCATCGATCAGGCCGCCGCCAGCGCGGTGTGCGGCGTACAGGTGCTGCCCGCATCACCCGGCGCGATCGTCGACCCGCGCACGCTGTGGCCGCGCGGCATCGTCCTCATCGATGCGGCCTTCGACGACGAAGGCCGCCTGTCGCCGCTGGCGGAAGCCGCCGACGAACTGCTGCTCGTGCTGCAGCCGCACCCGGCAGCCATCACCTCGGCCTACGCGGGCCTCAAGCGCCTGCACCGCGCGCATGCGCTGAAGCAGCTGCGCTTTCTGCTCAACGGTGTGGCCGATGTGGGGACTGCGCAGCAGGTCATGCACAACCTCGCGCAGGCGGCCAGCCGCTATCTCGCGCTGTCGCTGTTGCCCGTGGGCTGGGTGCGCACCGACCCTTGGCTCGCTGATGCGGCGCGGCTGCGCCAGACCGTGGTCGAGGCTTTTCCGGCCAGCGCCGCAGCGGTCGATTTCCGCGCCATCGCCGACGACATGGGCCGCTGGCCGTGGCGCACGCCCGCGCGGCCGGCCGTGTTCCCGCAGGCGCTCGCCGCCTGAGACACGACGACGAGGACGGACGGCCGTGTACACCGCGCAGGGCACCATCGAGAAATCGCATCTGCTGGAGCAACACCAGCCGCTGGTGCGCCGCATCGCGCTGCAGATGATGGCGCGACTGCCGGCCAGCGTGGAGCTGGACGACCTGATTCAGGCCGGCATGCTCGGCCTGCTCGATGCGTCGAGCCGCTACCAGGACCACCGCGGCGCGCAGTTCGAGACCTTCGTCAGCCAGCGCATCCGCGGCGCCATGCTCGACGAGCTGCGCGCCAGCGACTGGGGTTCGCGCGGGCTGCGCCAGTCGGCGCGCGGCATCGAGAAAGCGATCCAGGCGCTGGGCCACCAGCTGGGTCGCGCGCCCACCGAAGGCGAGATCGCGAAGGCGCTGAAGGTCGACCTGGAGACCTACCAGTCGATGCTGCAGGACATCCAGGGAAGCCAGCTGCTGTACGTGGAAGACTTCGCCAAGGGTGACCCAGACAACCCCTTTCTCGACCTGCATGCGCAAGATGCGCGCAAGGGACGCGGCCAGTTCGACGACCCGCTGGCGCGCCTGCTGGAGAGCGGCTTTCGCCACCAGTTGGTCGACGCGATTGGCGAGCTGCCTGAGCGCGACCAGCTGCTGCTCAAGCTCTACTACGAGGAAGAGCTGAACCTGCGCGAGATCGGCGCGGTGCTCGAGGTGAGCCAGTCGCGCGTGTGCCAGCTGCACGGCCAGGCGGTGAGCCGGCTGCGTGCGAAGCTCAAGGACGCGTTGTAGAAAAACTCAACTGGCGTAGCGCGCGTCGAGCGCATCGAGCTCGGGCTTGCGCACCAGCCGCTGTCTTTCAGCGAAGGGCGCGACCAGCGACGGGTCTTCGTCCATGCGCTTCGTGTCGCGCAGCACCGTGAGCGCCTTCTGCATGCCGGCCAGCGCGCCCTGCAGCGCGGCGTTGGCGTACAGCACGATGCCGTAGCCGAGGCCGCCGAGTTCCTCGGCACCGAAGATCGGTGTCTTGCCGCCGATCACCATGTTCATGAGTTGCGGCTTGTGCAGACGCTGCGGCAGCGCGCGGATCTCGTCCGCTGTAGTAACGGCTTCGACGAACAGGATGTCGGCGCCGGCCTCGCTGAACTTTTGCGCGCGCTCGATCGCGGCCTCGAAGCCCAGCGTCGCCGCCGCGTCGGTGCGGGCCATGATGAGCAGGTCGGGGTCGGTGCGCGCATCGACGGCGGCCTTGATCTTGTTGACGGCTTCTTCGGTCGAGATCACGTCCTTGCCCGCGAAGTGGCCGCAGCGCTTGGGCGCGACCTGGTCCTCGAACTGGATACAGTCGGCGCCCGCGCGCTCCAGCACGCGCACCGTGTGGCGCACGTTCAGTGCGTTGCCGAAACCGGTGTCGGCATCGACGATCAGCGGCAGGTTCACGGCGTCGCGGATGCGTGCCGTGTGGTCGGCGATCTCGTGCAGGCCCATGAAGCCCTGGTCGGGCAGGCCGAACCACATGTTGGTGACGCCCGCACCGGTGACGTAAATGGCCTCGAAGCCCAGGTCTTCGATGACGCGCGCCGACAGCGCGTTGAAGGCGCCCGGCACCAGCACGCCGCGGCGGGCCTCGGCCAGGGAACGGAGGGTCTTGCGAGTCGACATCGGAATTTCCTGTGAATGGATCTGAAAGCTCAAAGGGTGTCGCCGGGCACACGGACCCAGCCTTCCATGAGGACACGCGCGCTGCGGCTCATGACGGCCTTGGTCACGCGCCATTCGCCCTCGACCTGGTGCGCCTGCGCGCCCACGCGCAAGGTGCCCGAGGGGTGGCCGAAGCGCACCGCCTCGCGCGCGCCGCCGCCGGCCGCGAGGTTCACCAGCGTGCCGGGAATGGCGGCGGCCGTGCCGATGGCCACGGCCGCCGTGCCCATCATGGCGTGGTGCAGCTTGCCCATCGACAGCGCGCGCACGAGCAGGTCGATGTCGCTGGCCGCAACGGCCTTGCCGCTCGATGCGATGTAGCCCGCCGGCTTGGCCACGAAGGCGACCTTGGGTGTGTGCTGGCGGCTGGCCGCTTCGTCGAGCGTGCGGATGAGGCCCATTCGCAGTGCGCCGTGTGCGCGGATGGCCTCGAAGCGGGCCAGCGCAGCGGCATCGCCATTGATCGCGTCCTGCAGCTCGGTGCCGGTGTAGCCGAGGGCGTCGGCGTTCACGAAGACGGTGGGGATGCCGGCGTTGATCATCGTGGCCTGCAGCGTGCCGATGCCGGGCACGTGCAGGTCGTCGACGAGGTTGCCGGTCGGGAACATCGCACCGCCCGCACCGTCTTCTTCGGCGGCGGGGTCCATGAATTCGAGCTGCACCTCGGCCGCGGGAAAGGTCACGCCGTCGAGTTCGAAGTCGCCGGTCTCCTGCACCGCACCGCCGCTGATCGGCACGTGCGCGACGATGGTCTTGCCGATGTTGGCCTGCCAGATGCGCACGACCGCCACGCCATCGCGTGGTACGCGTGCCGCATCGATGAGGCCGTTGCTGATCGCGAACGGCCCGACGGCCGACGAGAGGTTGCCGCAGTTGCCGCTCCAGTCGACGAAGGGGCGGTCGATCGACACCTGGCCGAACAGGTAGTCCACGTCGTGCCCGGGCCGTTCGCTCTTCGAGAGGATGACGGTCTTGCTCGTGCTCGACGTCGCGGCGCCCATGCCGTCGATCTGCTTGCCGTAGGGGTCGGGGCTGCCGATCACGCGCAGCAGCAGCGCATCGCGCGCGGGGCCAGGCACCTGCGCGGCCGCGGGCAGGTCCTGCAGGCGGAAGAACACGCCCTTGCTGGTGCCACCGCGCATGTAGGTGGCGGCAATCTTGATCTGCGGAATGTGCGGCATCGTCAGTCGGCTTTCGTGGCGGCGAGGAAGTCTTGTGCGAAGCGCTGCAGCACCCCGCCGGCTTGGTAGATGGAGACCTCTTCGGCGGTGTCGAGGCGGCAGGTCATGGGCACGTCGAGCCGTTCGCCATTGCGACGGTGCACGACCAGCGTGAGGTCGGCGCGCGGGGTGCGCTCGCCGGTCACATCGTAAGTCTCGGTGCCGTCCAGGCCCAGTGTGAGGCGGCTCGTGCCCGGCTTGAATTCGAGCGGCAGCACGCCCATGCCGATCAGGTTGGTGCGGTGGATGCGCTCGAAGCCCTCGGCCGCAATGGCTTCGACGCCGGCCAGCCGCACGCCCTTGGCGGCCCAGTCGCGCGACGAGCCCTGGCCGTAGTCGGCGCCGGCCACGATGATCAGCGGCTGCTTGCGCAGCATGTAGGTTTCGATGGCTTCCCACATGCGCATCACCTCGCCCTCGGGCTCCACGCGCGCCAGCGAACCGGCGCGCACCGTGCCGTCGGCCTTGCGCACCATCTCGTTCTTCAGCGTGGGGTTGGCAAAAGTGGCGCGCTGCGCCGTGAGGTGGTCGCCGCGGTGGGTGGCGTAGGAGTTGAAGTCTTCCTCGGGCAGGCCCATGCGGTGCAGGTACTGGCCGGCCGCGCTGTCGAGCAGGATCGCGTTCGACGGCGACAGGTGGTCGGTCGTGATGTTGTCCGGCAGGATCGCCAGCGGTCGCATGCCCTTGAGCGTGCGTTCGCCGGCCAGTGCGCCTTCCCAGTACGGCGGACGGCGGATGTAGGTGGAGGCGGGGCGCCAGTCGTACAGCGGCGCCACCTTCTCGCCCGTGTCGGGCTGGATCGCGAACATCGGCTCGTAGACCTGACGGAAGTGCGCGGGCTTCACGCTGGCCTTCACGATGGCGTCGATCTCTTCGTCGGTCGGCCAGAGGTCCTTGAGGCGAATCTCCTTGCCGTCGACGACGGTGAGCACGTCCTTCTCGATGTCGAAGCGCACGGTGCCCGCAATCGCGTAGGCCACCACCAGCGGCGGCGAGGCCAGGAAGGCCTGCTTCGCATACGGGTGGATGCGCCCGTCGAAGTTGCGGTTGCCCGAGAGCACGGCGGTGGCGTAAAGGTCGCGCTCCACGATCTCCTGCTGGATCGCCGGATCGAGTGCGCCCGACATGCCGTTGCACGAGGTGCAGGCATAGGCCACCACGCCGAAGCCGAGCTGTTCCAGCTCGCCCATCAGGCCCGCATCTTCCAGGTACAGCGTGACCGCTTTCGAGCCCGGCGCCAGCGAGGTCTTGACCCACGGCTTGCGCGTCAGCCCCACGCGGTTGGCATTGCGCGCGAGCAGGCCCGCGGCGATCACGTTGCGCGGGTTGCTGGTGTTGGTGCAGCTGGTGATGGCCGCGATGATCACCGCGCCGTCGGGCATCTGGCCGGGCACGTCGTCCCACGGGGCGGCGATGCCGCGCGCCGCGAGGTCGGCCGTGGCCACGCGCGCATGCGGGTTCGACGGGCCGGCCATGTTGCGCACGACGCTCGAGAGGTCGAAGTGCAGCACGCGCTCGTATTCGACGTCGCTCAGCGTGTCGGCCCACAGGCCGGCCTGCTTGGCATAGATTTCGACAAGCCGCACCTGTTCGTCGGCGCGGCCCGTGAGGCGCAGGTAGTCGAGCGTCTGCGTGTCGATGGCGAACATCGCGGCGGTGGCACCGTACTCCGGCGCCATGTTGGAGATGGTCGCTCGGTCGCCCAGCGTGAGGGTGGCCGCGCCTTCGCCGTGGAACTCGAGGTACGCGCCCACGACCTTTGCCGCGCGCAGGAACTCGGTGAGCGCGAGCACGACGTCGGTGGCCGTGATGCCCGGCTGCGGCCGGCCCGCGAGGCGCACGCCGACGATGTCGGGCAGCCGCATCCACGAGGCACGGCCGAGCATCACGTTCTCGGCCTCGAGCCCGCCCACGCCGATGGCGACCACGCCCAGCGCATCGACGTGCGGCGTGTGGCTGTCGGTGCCGACCAGCGTGTCGGGGTAGGCCACGCCGTCCTGCGCATGCACGACGGGTGACATCCGCTCCAGGTTGATCTGATGCATGATCCCGTTCCCCGGCGGGATCACCTCCATGTTGCGGAAGGCCCGCTTCGTCCATTCGATGAAGTGAAAGCGGTCTTCGTTGCGCCGGTCCTCGATGGCGCGGTTCTTCGCGAAGGCATCGGGGTCGAAGCCGCCGCACTCCACCGCCAGCGAGTGGTCGACGATGAGCTGCACAGGCACCACGGGATTCACCTGCGAGGGGTCGCCGCCCTGTTCGGCGATGGCATCGCGCAGGCCGGCCAGGTCGACCAGCGCGGTCTGGCCGAGGATGTCGTGGCAGACCACGCGCGCGGGGAACCACGGAAAGTCATGTTCGCGCCGGCGCAGGGCGAGTTGCGTGAGGCTCTGCACGAGGATCGCCGGGTCGCAGCGGCGCACGAGGTTTTCGGCATGCACGCGCGCGGTGTAGGGCATCGTGGCCCAGGCGCCGGCCTGGATGGCTTCGACGGCTTCGCGCGCATCGAAGTAATCCAGTGCGGTGCCGGGAAGGTTCTTGCGGTAGTCGGTGTTCATGGGGCGCTTGTCGCTCGGCACCCGCACGCAGGCACGGGTGCTTTTTCTTCTTCGGGTGTTTTTACTTCCGATCCTGGATCGGCGCGAACTTCAGGTCTTCGGGACCCGTGTAGTTGGCGCTCGGCCGGATGATCTTGTTGTCGATGCGCTGCTCGATGATGTGCGCCGCCCAGCCTGATGTGCGCGCAATGACGAACAGCGGCGTGAACATGGCCGTGGGCACGCCCATCATGTGATAGCTCACCGCGCTGAACCAGTCGAGGTTGGGGAACATCTGCTTCACGTCCCACATCACCGCTTCAAGCCGCTCGGCGATGTCGAACATCTTGGTCGAGCCGGCCTCCTGCGACAGCGTGCGCGCCACGCCCTTGATGACCACGTTGCGCGGATCGCTCACGGTGTAGACCGGGTGGCCGAAGCCGATCACGACTTCCTTGGCGGCGACGCGGCGGCGGATGTCGGCCTCGGCCTCGTCGGGTGCGTCGTAGCGCTTCTGGATCTCGAAGGCCACCTCGTTGGCGCCGCCGTGCTTGGGGCCGCGCAGCGCGCCGATGGCGCCGGTGATGGCCGAGTACACATCGGAGCCCGTGCCCGCGACCACGCGCGCCGTGAAGGTCGAGGCGTTGAACTCGTGCTCGGCGTAGAGGTTGAGCGAGGTGTGCATCGCGCGCTCCCACTGCGGGCTGGGCTTGCGGCCGTGCAGCAAGTGCAGGAAGTGCGCGCCGATCGAGTCGTCGTCGGTCTCGACCTCGATGCGCCGGCCCTGCGTCGACCAGTGGTACCAGTACAGCAGCATCGAGCCGAGCGAGGCCATCAGGCGGTCGGCGATGTCGCGCGCGCCGGGCAGGTTGTGGTCTTCCTTCTCGGGCAGCAGGCAGCCTAGCGACGAGACGCCCGTGCGCATCACGTCCATCGGGTGCGCACTGGCGGGCAGTTGCTCCAGCGCTTCCTTCAGGCTCGCGGGCAGGCCGCGCATGGCCTTGAGCTTGGCCTTGTAGGCGCGCAGCTCGGCGGACGTGGGCAGCTTGCCGTGCACCAGCAGGTGCGCGATTTCTTCGAACTCGCAGACCTCGGCGATGTCCAGGATGTCGTAGCCGCGGTAGTGCAGGTCGTTGCCCGTGCGGCCCACGGTGCACAGCGCCGTGTTGCCGGCGGTCACGCCCGACAGGGCGACGGATTTCTTGGGCTTGAAGCCGGTGGGGGTGGCGATGTCGTTCATGCGGGTTCCTTGTCAGTAGGCACGGGGTGCAGGTAGGCGTGGCGCAGGCGCGCCGGACGGCCGCGGCCATCGACGGCCACCATCTCGAACAGGCCCTTCAGGGAGGGGCGGGGCCCGCCGTCGGGCGGCTCGGCCGCGCCCGTGACGCAGACCGTGAGCGAGCTGCGCCCGGCGCGCGTCACCCAGGCCCGCAGGCGCAGCACGTGGCCGACCGGCACGGGCGCCAGAAACTGCGCGTCGCCCAGGCTGGCCATGACCACGTCGGACTTGGCGAAGGTGCGCGCGGCGAGGAACGCGGCCTTCGACATCAGCAGCAGGGCGTTGCCGCCGAACAGCGTGCCGTAGTGGTTGGCGTGCGCGGGGAACACGATGTCGGTCAGTTCGATGGCGGCAGATCGGTGGGTCATGCTTCGCAATTTACGCAATCGAGCGCCCATAATGAAGGACTGAATTGGCGAATCATTGCGAATGAAAACGACTGATTTTGCAAATATTGCGAAGATCACAGAGACCCACGAGGTGACCCGATGAGCAAGACCTTCATGGGCGTGCGCCTGCGCACGCTGCGCGCCGAACGCGGCCTGACGCAGGTGGCGCTGGCGCAGATGCTCGGCCTGTCGCCGAGCTACCTGAACCAGATCGAGCAGAACCAGCGCCCGCTCACCGTGGCCGTGCTGCTGCGCATCAGCAAGACGCTCGGCGTCGATGTGCAGCAGTTCTCCGACGACGAAGAGGCGCGGCTCGTGGCCAGCATGCGCGAGGCGCTGGCCGACAACCCCGGCGGCGAGGCCGTGGCACTGCCCGAGCTGCGCGAGGTGGCGTCGCAGATGCCGGCCGTGGCGCGCGCGCTGCTCGCCTTGCACCGCCGCCACCAGGAGGCGCAGGAGCGGCTGGAACTCATGGCCGCCGAACTCGGCGACGGACGCGGCGACATCTCGCGCAGCCGGCCGATGCCCTTCGAGGTGGTGCGCGATTTCTTCTTTGCGCACCAGAACCATTTCGATCCGCTCGACACGGCCGCCGAATCGCTCGCGGCGGAAGCCCGCGCGCACGGTGGACCGCTCGCCGAATGGCTCCAGCAGAGGCTTCTCAAGGTACACGGCGTGCGCGTGGTGCCGGACGACGAAGCCGCGGGCGCGCTCGACAGCCAGCGCCGCTACGACCCGGCCAGCCGCGTGCTGCGTTTGTCGGCGGGCCTGGAACCGGGCCAGCAGGCCTTTCAGCTGGCCACGCAGCTGGCGCTGCTCGAGCAGGCCGCGCTCATCGAATCGCTGGTGCTGCAGGCCGATTTCGGTGACGCCCCGGCCCACGCGCTCGCGCGCATCGGGCTGGCCAACTACTTCGCGGCGGCCGTGTTGTTGCCCTATGGCCCGTTCCTGCAGGCGGCCGAGGCGCTGCGCTACGACATCGACTTGCTCGCACGCCAGTTCGGCGTCGGCTTCGAAACGGTCTGCCACCGCCTGAGCAGCATGCAGCGACCAGGCGCGTCGGGCGTGCCCTTCTTCTTCATCCGCGTGGACCGGGCGGGCAACATCTCCAAGCGGCAGTCGGCCACGCACTTCCATTTCTCGAAGACCGGCGGCACCTGCCCGCTGTGGAACGTGTACGAGGCCTTTGCGCAGCCCGGGCGCGTGCTGCCGCAGCTGGCGCGCATGCCCGACGGCCGCGCCTACCTGTGGATTGCGCGCACCGTGTCGCACGGCCAGCGCGGCTTCGGTTCACCGAGCAAGACCTTCTCGATCGGCTTGGGCTGCGACATCCGCCATGCCCCGCGCCTGGTCTACGCCAAGGGCCTCGACCTGAAGGACCCCGACGTGCCCACGCCCATCGGCATGGGCTGCAAGGTGTGCGAGCGCGTGGCCTGCCCGCAGCGGGCGTTCCCGTTCATCGGGCGGGCGCTGGATGTGAACGAGAACGAAAGCAGGTTCACGCCGTATGCGGTGGCGGGGGCGTAGGGCGGTGGCGCGTCAGTCGCCTTGCGAGGGCTGTGGTGCAGCCCCGGACGCCTCGCTCCACCCACCCCCCAGCGCCTTGTAGATCGCCAACCGGTTCGTCTGCTCCGTGAGCTGCAAACCGATGAGCGTCTGCTGCGCCGCGTAGTCGCTGCGTTGCGCGTCCAGCACGTCGAGGTAGTTGGCGGCGCCGCTCTTGAAGAGTGCCTGCGAGAGCTCGAAGCTGCGCGAGGTGGCGCTGCGCAGCGAGCGCTGCGCGTCGAGGCGCTCGGCCAGCGTGCGGCGTTCGGCCAGCGCGTCGGCCACTTCGCGGAAGGCGGTCTGCACGGCCTTCTCATAAGTGGCGATCTGGATCTTCTGCTGCGCCTGCGCGACCTGCAGGGTGGCGCGGTTGGCGCCGCCGTCGAAGATCGGCACGCTGATCGACGGCGCGAAGCTCCAGGCCTTGCTGCCGCTGGTGAACAGGCCCGAGAGCGTGCTGCTCGCGGTGCCGGCCGAGGCCGTGAGTGCGATGCGCGGGAAGAAGGCCGCGCGTGCCGCGCCGATGTCGGCGTTGCTCGCACGCAGCGCATGCTCGGCGGCGCGCACGTCGGGCCGCTGTTGCAGCACGCTCGATGACAGGCCGGCCGGCGGCACGAGCAGTTGCGCCACGTCCGCGGTCGTCGCGGCGGTCGGCAGCAGTTCGGGCGGCGGCGTGGTGCCAACCAGCAGCGCGAGCGCGTTGCGGTCCTGCTCGACCTGGCTGTCGAAGGCCGCGGCGTCGGCGCGCGCGGCATCGACGGTGCTTTGCGATTGCGCCAGCGCCAGGCCCGACTGCGCGCCGAGCGCATGGCTGCGCTGCACCAGCTCGAATGATTTGCGCTGGCTCTCGAGCGTGCTGCGTGCGAGCTGCAGGCGCTGCTCGTCGGCGGCCAGCTGCAGCCACGCCGTGGCGACCGACGCGACCAGGCTGATCTGCGTGCTGCGCTGCGTTTCCTCGGTCTGGAAGTAGCTCTGCAGCGCCGAGTCGCCGAGGTTGCGCACGCGCCCGAACAGGTCGAGCTCGTAGGCCGTCATGCCAAGGTTGGCGCTGTACTGCGAGGCGATGCGCGACTCGCCGCTGGTCGACAGGCTGCCCGGCGTGCGCGAGCGCGTGCCGGTCGCGCCGGCGTTGACGGTGGGGAACAGGTCGGCGCGCGCGATGCCGTACTGGGCGCGCGCACGCTCGATGTTGAGCGCGGCCACGCGCAGGTCGCGATTGTTGGCGAGCGCGAGTTCGATCACGCCCTGCAGCTGCTTGTCGACGAAGAAATCGCGCCAGCCGATATCGAGTGGCGTGGTCGCGGTGACGCCGGCCGAGGGCAGGACCGATGGCACTGGCGAGGCGGGTGTTTCATACGCGGGCGCGAGGTTGACGCAGCCCGCGAGCACGACAGAGGCCAGGGCGGCGCAGGCCAGCGCGCGCAGGGGAAGGCGGGGCAGGGTGATGCGATTCATCAGTGCGCTCCCTGTTCCGTGGGCACCGCATCCGGCGCGGCAGCCGGCTTGCGTCGGCCTTCCAGCCAGCCGCGAATCAACGCGAAGAACAGCGGCACGAAGAAGATGCCCAGCGCCGTGCCGACCACCATGCCGCCCAGCACGGCCGTGCCGATCGACTGGCGGCCACCCGCGCCCGCGCCCGTGCCGATGGCCAGCGGCAGCACGCCGAAGCCGAAGGCCAGCGAGGTCATGAGGATGGGGCGCAGCCGCAGCCGCACGGCTTCCAGGGTCGCCTCGATCACGCCTTTGCCCTGCTCCTGCAGCTGCTTGGCGAACTCGACGATCAGGATCGCGTTCTTCGACGACAGCCCCACGGTGGTCAGCAGGCCGACCTGGAAGTAGACGTCGTTGCTCAGGCCGCGCAGGCTGGTGAACAGCAGTGCGCCCACGATGCCCAGCGGCACCACGAGGATCACCGAGAACGGCACCGACCAGCTTTCGTACAAGGCCGCGAGGCACAGGAACACGAACAGGATCGAGATGGCATAGAGCAGCGGCGCCTGCGCGCCCGACAGGCGCTCCTGGAACGAGGCGCCGGTCCATTCGTAGCCGATGCCGGCGGGCATCTGCTTCATCACTTCGTCGACGGCGGCCATCGCGACGCCCGAGCTCACGCCGGGTGCGGCGTCGCCCACGAACTCGTAGCTCGGGCTGCCGTTGTAGCGCTGCAGCTGCGGGGAGCCATACGTCCAGCGCGAGCTGGAGAACGCCGGGAACGGCACCATCTGGCCCAGGCTGTTGCGCACGCTCCAGCGGTCGATGTCGGTGGGCAGCATGCGGAAGGCGGTGTCGCCCTGCATGTACACGCGCTTGACGCGGCCGTTGTCCAGAAAGTCGTTGATGTAGGTGCCGCCCATGGCGCTCGACAGCGTGCTGTCGATGTCGGCCGTGGCCAGGCTCGATGCACCGGCGCGCGCGTCGTCGATGTCCACCGCGAACTGCGGCGTGTCGTCCAGGTTGTTGCTGCGCACGTTCGCGACTTCGGGGCGTTTGGAGAGCAGGTCGATGAGTTGGTCGCGCGCCTTCACGAGCGCGTCGTGGCCCAGGCCGTTGATGTCCTTCAGATGAAAGTTGAAGCCTGCGTTGGCGCCGAGACCGCGCACCGCCGGTGGCAGCAGCACGAAGATGCGCGCGTCGCGAACGGTCGACAGCTCTTTGTTGGCGCGCCGCGCGAGTTCGGCGGCCGACTGGCCGGCGCCTTCGCGCTCGGCCCAGTCTTTCAGCTTCACGAAGGCGCGTGCCGAACTCTGGTCGCCGTTCTGCCCGGTGATGACGTTCACGCTGACCACTTCGGGCTGCTTCGTGAAGTAGTTCTGCATCTGCGTGACCACCGGCTGCAGGCGCGCGTCGGACGCGCCCGGTGGCAGCGTCACCTGCACCTGCAGGAAGGCCTGGTCTTCATCCGGCAGGAAGGAGGTGGGCAGCCGCATGAACAGCAGCGCCATCACGGCCGCGATCAGCAGGTACACCACGAGGCTGCGCTTGCCGCGCCGCATGATGCCGCCGACCACGCCCTGGTAGCGGTCGGCGCCCTTGTCGAAGTTGCGGTTGAAGCCCGCGAAGAAGCGGTCGACCGCGCCCAGCACGCCCTTGCGCGGCGCGGCATGGCCGCCCTTGGCAACGGGCTTCAGCAGCGTGGCGCACAGCGCCGGCGTGAGCGTGAGCGCCACGAACACCGACAGCGCCATGGCCGAGACGATGGTGATCGAGAACTGGCGGTAGATCACGCCGGTCGAGCCACCGAAGAAGGCCATCGGGATGAACACCGCCGACAGCACCAGCGCAATGCCGACGAGCGCGGGCGTGATCTCGGCCATCGACTTGCGCGTGGCCTCCTTGGGCGACAGCCCTTCCTCGTGCATCACGCGCTCGACGTTCTCCACCACCACGATGGCGTCGTCCACCAAGAGGCCGATGGCCAGCACCATGCCGAACATGGTGAGCGTGTTGATCGAGTAGCCGGCCATCGAGAGCACGCCGAAGGTGCCCAGCAGCACCACCGGCACGGCAATGGCCGGGATCAGCGTGGCGCGGAAGTTCTGCAGAAAGATGTACATCACCAGCACGACCAGCACCATGGCCTCGGCCAGCGCCTTCACCACCTCGTCGATCGACGCGCTCACGAAGGGAGTGGTGTCGTAGCTCACGAAGGTCTGCATCTGGTTGGGAAAGAGCGGCTGCAGTTCGTCGACCTTGGCCTTCACGGCCTCGGCCACCTGCACGGCGTTGGCGCCGTCGGCCAGCACGATGCCCATGCCGGCGCCCGGACGGCCGCCGAGCACCGAGCGCACTGTGAGGTTCTCGGCGCCCAGCTCGACACGGGCCACGTCTCTCAGGCGCACCACGGCGCCGTCGGGCGTGGCACGCAGCACCACGTTCTCGAACTCTTCGACCGTCTTCAGCTTGCTGCGCGCGGTGATGGTGGCGTTGAGCTGCTGCTGCGCACCGGCCGGCAGCGCGCCGAGCTGGCCGGCCGAGACCTGTGCGTTCTGCGCGGTGATGGCGCTGCCCACGTCCGAGGGCATGAGCGCGTACTTGCGCAGCTTGTCGGGGTCGAGCCACAGGCGCATGGCGTAGCCGGTGCCCAGCGTCTGCACTTCGCCCACGCCGTCGATGCGGCTGATGACGTCGACCAGGTTGCTGCTGATGTAGTCGCCCACGTCCACCGCCGAGGCACTGCCGTCGCCGGAGAACATCGAGACGATCATGAGGAAGTCGTTGCCGCCCTTGGTGACGGTGACGCCGCGGCTTTGCACCTGCTGCGGCAGGCGCGACATGGCCTGCTGCAGCTTGTTCTGCACCTGCATCTGGGCCACATCGATGTTGGTGCCCGCGTCGAAGGTGAGCGACAGCCGCGCCTGCCCCGACGAGTTGCTGGTCGACTGCATGTACAGCAGGTTGTCCAGCCCCTTCATCTGCTGTTCGATGACCTGGGTGACGGAGTCTTCGACCGTCTTGGCCGAGGCGCCGGTGTAGGTGGCGCCGATGGACACGCGCGGCGGCGCGATGTCGGGGTACTGCTCGAGCGGCAGCGTGCGGATGGCCATCAGGCCGGCGAGCATGACGACGATGGAAAGCACCCACGCGAAGATGGGGCGGTCGATGAAGAACTGGGCCATGGGGTGGCCTCAGCGCGCGAGGGTGGCGGAAGCGGCGTCGGGCTTGGCGCTCGCGACGGCAGCGCCGGCGGGGCGGGCGCCCAGGTCGACCGTGCGCACCTTGTCGCCCACCTTCACGCGCTGCGAGCCTTCCATGAGCACGCGGTCGCCCGTGGCCAGGCCGTCGATGACCTGCCAGCGCGTGCCGATGGCGCGGCCGATGCGGATGGGCCGCTTCTCGACCTTGTTGTCGGCGTCGATCACCAGCGTGGAGGCGCTGCCGTCGGGCGCGCGCGTGACGGCCTGCTGCGGCACCAGCAGCGCGGCGTCGTTCACGCCCTCTTGCAAGACGGCGCGCACGTACATGCCGGGCATCAGCAGCTTGTCGGGGTTGGGCACCACGGCGCGCAGCGTGACGCTGCCGGTGCCGGCATCGACCGTCACGCCGCTGAAGGTGAGGCGTCCGGCGTGCGGGTAGGGGCTGCCGTCTTCCAGCAGCAGCTGGATGCGCGCCTCGGCCTCGCTGGCGCGCTGCAGCCGGCCACTGGCCAGCTCGCGCTTCAGGCGCAAGAGCTCGCTGCTCGACTGCGTGACGTGCACATGGATCGGATCGAGCTGCTGCACGGTGGTCATGGCGGCCGCCTGGTTGGCCGTGACCAGCGCACCGGGCGTGACGGTGGAGAGCTCGGCCCAGCCGGTGATCGGCGAGGTGATGCGCGTGTAGCCCAGCTGGATGCGCGCGGTCTGCTCGGCCGCGCGCGCCACGCCGAGGTCGGCCTCGGCCTGTTGTTCGGCGGCCTGGGTCTCGTCGAACACCTGGCGGCTGATAGCGTCGATCTTCACCAGCTCGGCATTGCGCTTGGCCACGGTGCGGGCCGTGGCCAGGGCTGACTCGGCCTTGCGCACGCTGGCCTGCGCGCTCGCATGGGCTGCCTGCAGCGAGGCCGGGTCGAGCTGGTAGAGCACCTGGCCGGCCTTGACCTGCGAGCCTTCGGTGAAGAGCCGCTCCTTGAGGATGCCGCCGACCTGCGGGCGGATCTCGGCGATGACCGGGGCGGCGGTGCGCCCGGGCAGCTCGGTGCTCAGGGCGAGCACCTCGGACTTCAGCGTGACGATGCCGACTTCTTTTTCAGGGGTCGCCTTGGCCGTGCCGGGGGACTCCACGTTGGTGCGCGAGCACCCCACGAGGGCGGCGGCGATGCACAGGGCCGTGAGGAGCGGGGCGGAACGGGAGGCAAAGTGGACGGGCATGGACAGGCAGAAGTGACGGAAGCCAAAGATGGAGCGGGCACGCGCCGTCGAGTTCAATGCCGCGGCGCGGGGGCGGCGAACTTTACAGAGCGGAAACCGTGCCATGCCCGGGAAGGGCTGGCGGGTGGCTTCGAGTGTGCTGCCCGACAGTTAAGCGGGTGTGAAGCAGGGCGATTCCCTGGCGCGAAACACGCCTGAAACGCCCTGGCTACGGCTTCTTTTTCGCCTGCGCGACCAGGAAGTCGACCAGCAGCACCAGCGGGCCGACCGCGTTGTCGGTGCGGTAGAGGATGCCCAGCGGCGCGATGGGCGCGTTCATGCGCAGCGGCAGCTCGACCACGGCCGAGCGGTCGAGCTGGTCGAGCACGGTGCGCGGCACCGGTACCACCACGTCGGGCTGCGAGAGCAGGGCGCGCACCAGCTGCGGCGTGAGCACCTGGATGGCGTGCGGGCGCGGCACGATCTGCTCGGCGGCCCAGGCGGCCTCCATCACCTGGCGCACTGCGAAGTGCGCGGGCGGCAGCACCCAGCGCGAGTCGGCGAGGTCGCGCAGCCGCAGGCGCTTGCGCTGCGCGGCGGGGTGATTGACGCCGGCGATCACCACCACCGAGTCGCTGCGCAACGGCACGAAGCGGTGAGCGTCGGGCACGCGCGCCGGCTGGCGCAGCAGCACGGCGTCGAAAGCGCCTGCGCGCAGGCCGATCGTGAGCCGTTCGATGTTGCCTTCCTCGATGAACAGGCGCAGCTTGGGGTGTTTGGCATGCAGCACGTTCAGTGCGGGCTGCAGCACGCTGGCGATGGCCGCCTCGATGGCGCCTATGCGCAGTGCGCGGGTTTCTTGCGCGGCCAGCGCCGCGAGGCCGTCGCTGGCGACCTGCATCGCGTCGATCACCATGCGCGCATGCAGCGCCAGCAGGCGCCCGGCCTCGGTGATGCGCATGCCGCGCGCATGGCGCTCGAACAGCGGCGTGTCGATCAGGCTCTCGACCTCCTGCAGCATCTGCGTGGCCGCCGGCTGGCTGATGTGGATCGCGTCGGCCGCGCGGCGCAGGTGCGAGTGCGCGGCCAGTGCGTCGATCAGCTTCAGGTGGCGCAGGCGCAAGCGCGCGAGCAGCCGCTCGTGCAGCACGGAAGAGGGCGTGGGGGTGTCGGAAGCCATTAATAGGCAATCATTATCAGTCGATGCAAAAGCGATTGGACGCCAATCGGTGGTCTTCCTACGCTCACGGGGTCGGGCGGCAGACAAGGGCGCATCGGCTGCCGGCCCGACGGGGCCGTGCGGACGAAGGGCTCCCGCCCGGCGGGTCCTTCCCTTCTTCTTCAGACAACACCTCACCATGTCCCACCGATTCCGTCCGGCCGCGCGCCTGTGCCTGCCCATCGTTCTTGCCGTCTCGTCCCTGTGCGCCTCGGCGCAGGAGGCGCCAGCCGCTGCTGCGGCACCGGCCGCCGCCGTGCCGCTGTACCCGCTGATCGCCGAGCGCTCCAAGGCCATCGAGCAGAAGGTGATCGACTGGCGCCGCGACATCCACCAGCACCCCGAGCTGGGCAACCAGGAAAAGCGCACCGCCGCGCTGGTGGCGGCCCACCTGAAGGCGTTGGGCTACGAGGTGCGCGAAGGCGTGGCCGTGACCGGCGTGGTCGCCACGCTGCGCGGCGCCAAGCCCGGCCCGGTGGTGGCGCTGCGCGCCGACATGGACGCGCTGCCCGTGAAGGAGCAGGTCGACGTGCCCTTCGCCTCCAAGGCGCGTGCCCAGTGGGGCTTCGCGAATGTCGACGTCATGCATGCCTGCGGGCACGACGGCCATGTGGCGATCCTCATGGGCGTGGCCGAGGTGCTGGCGTCGATGAAGGCGCAGTTGCCCGGCACCGTGAAGCTGATCTTTCAGCCGGCCGAGGAGAAGCTGCCCAACGCCGAGATCGGCGGCGCGCGCCGCATGCTGGCCGAAGGCGCCTTCGATGCGCCCACGCCCGACGCGGTGTTCGGCCTGCACCTGGTTTCGGCGCTGAACACCGGGCAGATCGGCTACAAGCCCGGCCCCATCACCGCGAGTTCGGACACCTTCAAGGTGAGCGTGAAGGGCCGCCAGACGCACGGCTCGCAGCCCTGGAGCGGGGTCGACCCGATCGTGCTCGGCTCGCAGATTGTGCTGGGCTTCCAGACCATCGCGAGCCGCCAGGTCAACGTGACCAAGGAGCCGTCGGTGCTCAGCGTGGGCACCTTCAACGCGGGCACGCGCTACAACATCATTCCCGACGCGGTCGAGATGAGCGGCACGCTGCGCACCTACGACGACGAGATGCGCCAGTTCATCATCAAGCGCATGGGCGAGACCGCCTCGCACATTGCGCAAAGCGGCGGCGGCACGGCCGAGGTCCGCTTCGAGGCCGACGGCTACGCCCCCACCGTGAACGACGCGGCCCTGACCGCCAAGATGGTGCCCAGCCTGCAGCGCGTGCCGGGCGCCAAGCCGGTCGTGATTCCGAAGGGCACGGGCGGCGAAGACTTCTCGTTCTTCGCGCAGAAGGCGCCCGGCTTGTTCGTGATGATCGGCGCCACGCCGCCCGGTCGCGACGCGAACAAGGCCGAGCCCAACCACTCGCCGCGCTTCTTCGTCGACGAGGCCAGCCTGCTGGTGGGCGTGCGCACGCTGACGCAGCTGACGGTGGACTACATGGCAGGCGCGCAGCGCTGACCTGAGCGAATGCCGGGTGTCTTGATCGGTCAGCGAACGAACTTGAAATAGACCCGTTCGGGGTCGTCCGCGTCGAGGTTCGCGTGCGCATCTTCAGGCGTTGCCTCCCGCGTCGATGTGACGGGGCTCGCTTCACAGCGGCTGCTCCCGCGCGTCCGAAAGCGGAAACAGGTGCTGCGCGATGAAGTCCACGAACACACGGATCCTGGGCGACAGCTGCCGGCTCGACGGCCACAGCACGTGGAAGATCATGTGTTCGCGGTTGTGGTCGTCCAGCACCGTGACCAGGCGGCCCTGGTCCAGTTGCTGGCGCACGGCGATCTCCGGCACGCAGGCAATGCCCAGCCCCTGCTCGGCAAAGCAGACCTGCGGATCGAGCGTGTTGGTCACCATGCTGGCCGGCAGGTCGACAGGGGGCGAGCCGGCCGCAAGGCCCAGCGGCCACACGTCCAGCTTGCCGGTGCTGGGAAAGCGATAGAGCAGGCAGGCGTGGCTTGTCAGGTCTTGCGGTTCGCGCGGCACGCCGGCCCGGCGAAAGTAGGCCGGCGCACCGACGATCACCTTGCGGCACGAGCCGATGCGTCGCGCCATCAACCGCGAATCGCTGGGCTCGCCGGTGCGGATCACGGCGTCGAAGCCTTCCTCGATGACGTCCACCAGCCGGTCGGCGTAGTCGATGTCCAGTTCGATGTCGGGGTAGAGCCGCTTGAACGCCGCCAGCTTGGGCATGAACAGCGTGCCCACCGACGGCAGGCTGATGCGCAGCTTGCCGCGGGGTGCGCTCTGTGTCTGCAGCAGTTCCGCTTCGGCCGATTCCACCTCGCAGAGGATGCGCCGGCAGCGCTCCAGGAACAGCGCGCCTTCCGGCGTCAGGTGGACGGTGCGCGTGGAGCGATGGAACAGCCGCACGCCCAGCCGCTCTTCGAGCCGCACGATGGCCTTGCTGACGGCCGAGGCCGAGATGCCCAACTGCTGTCCCGCGGCCGTGAAGCTGCGCGTTTCGCCGGCGCGAACGAAGACGTTCAGCGAACCCAGGTTTTCCATGGAGCGACTTTGATTGATGACTGCGGAGTCATATGTATTTGAAACTTTAGCCCATTTTTCATTGATGCATTCCCGCCCACACTGCGGTGAACGCCAACGCGGGCCACCCGGCCAACGCGGGCACAGACGATGGAAAACAACTGAATGACCACCACAACCGCCACCGTGGGCAAGCGCACCGAACGACTGCCCGTGGCCGCCTTGCTGGCCCTGTCGATGACCGGCTTCCTGGCACTGCTGACGGAGACGATGCCGGCCGGCATGCTCTTGCGCATCAGCCAGGACCTGGGCGTGTCGGAAGCGCTCGCGGGCCAGTTCGTGACCCTCTATGCCATCGGCTCGCTGGTTGCGGCCATTCCGCTGACGGCGGCCACGCTGGGTTGGCGGCGCCGGCCGTTGCTGATCGCGGCGCTGGTCGCCGTGCTGGCCTTCAACACGCTCACGGCGCTGACGTCGAGCTATGCAGTCGCGCTGGTTGCGCGCTTCATGGCCGGCATGGCGGGCGGCCTGATCTGGGGAATGCTGGCGGGCTATGCGCGGCGCATGGTGCCCGAGCACCTCAAGGGGCGCGCGCTGGCCGTGGCCGGGCTGGGCGCACCGCTGGCGTTGTCGCTGGGCGTGCCGCTGGGGACGTTGATGGGCGCCACGCTGGGCTGGCGTACCGCGTTCGGCGGCATGTCGCTGCTCACGCTGGCGGTGATGGCCTGGGTCTTCCTGCAGGTGCCCGACTATCCGGGGCAGGCGGCCGAAAAGCGCGCGCCGGTGCGCCGGATCTTCGTCACGCCCGGCGTGCGACCGGTGCTGGCCGTGCTTGCGCTGTGGGTGCTGGCGCACAGCATTCTCTACACCTACGTGATGCCGTTCCTGGCGCCGGCCGGCCTGTCCGATCGGGTCGATGCGGTGCTGCTGGTCTTCGGCGTGGCGTCGCTGGCGGGCATCTGGATCAGCGGGCTGCTCATCGACCGCATGCTGCGCTCGCTGGTGCTGCTCGCCCTCGCGGGCTTCGCGCTGGCGTCGCTGGCCCTGGGCGTCGCCGGCACGCAGCCGGTGGTGGTCTATGTCGCGGTGGCCGTGTGGGGGCTCACCTTCGGCGGCTCCGGGGCCTTGCTGCAGACCGCGTCGGCCGAAGCCGCCGGCCCCGGCGCGGACGTGGCGCAGTCCATTCTCGTCACGGTGTGGAACATCGCCATTGCGGGCGGCGGCATCGTCGGTGGCGTGCTGCTGGAGACATCGGGCGTCGGCGCTTTTCCATGGGCATTGCTGGCGCTGTTGCTTCCCGGCCTTCTGATTGCCTGGACATCGCGTGCGCACGGGTTCCCCGCGAAGCCGCACCGGTCGTCCCACTGATTCCGAAGGGCGCGGCGCATTTCGCGCGCAACGGGTAGGGCCCGCGAGAAAGGCGGGGCTCGCTCAGAGCCAGTTGCCGCCCTGCGGCATCTGGATCTGCTCGGCCGGATCGCCGCCGGTCACGAACGAGCCGATGAGGATGCTCAGCAGCGAGATGAAGATGCTCGCGAACAGGGCGGTCCAGAAGCCCGACACCTTGAAGCCCTTCACCAGCGCGGCGACCAGCATGACCATCAGCGCGTTGATGACCAGCAGGAACAGGCCGAAGGTCAGCAACGTCAGCGGCAGCGTCAGGAAGATCAGCAGCGGCTTGACGACGGCGTTGGCCAGGCCGAGCAGCAGCGCCGACACGATCAGCGCCGCGGTGCTGTCGAACTTGAGTCCCTTGAAGAGGTGGCTGGCGACCCACAGCGAGATGCCGGTGATGGCCCAGTGGACGAGAAAAGGGGTGATGTTGTTCAGCATGGCGTGCGGTGTGTGGCGTCAGGCGCCATGGTAATCGGGGCATCGCGACAGACCGCTGCGCGGGGCCGGCGGATTTTCTGCGGTTACTTCCCGAAACCATGGCCGACAGGCCGTTAAGATCGCGAACTTCTGGCGCCTGCGCAGGCGTCTGTCTCCATCTTTCTCTGGTTTGGCCGCATCAACCACGGTCATGCATCCATGGCGAATGCGTCGATCGCAAGCGTGACACCCGCTCCGGCGTCGGCCGACGAGGCCGAGTCGTGGGTGCGTGGGGAACTCATCCGCAGCCTGATGCGTTCGGCGCGCGGGTCCTACATCGTGTCGGCGGCGCTCATGCCCGCCATGGTCGGCCTCAGCTGGGGCCACGTGCCCCGCTGGGAGCTGCTGACCTGGCTGGCCGCGGGCATCATCGCCACCACCTGCCGGGCCTGGGGCGCGCGCGTGTACGCCGTGCGCTATGCCGGACGCAGCGCGGTCGCGCAGCAGCAGTTCACCGACCGCTACGGCTTCGTGTGGAGCACCAGCGCGGTGGTCTGGGGTTGCTCGGTGCTGCTCTTCTTCGAGCGCACGCCGCAGGTCAACCAGTTCATGAGCTGGCTCATCGTGGCCGGCGTGGGCACCTTCCCGCTCAACGGGCTGGCGCTGCACCCGCCGCTGCTCAAGCGCTACGTCAACACGCTGTTCATCACCATGCTCGGCGCGGTGCTGGTGCGTCTCGTGGCCGTGACCTTGCAGAGCCCGCAGTTCCAGTACGGCTACCTCATGCCGCTGCTGCCGGCGCTGCACTGGTTCCTGCTGCTGCGCGCCGGCCGCAACATCCATGAGACCGCACGCAACAGCCTGGAGCTGCTGTTCCACAACCACATCCTGATCAAGTCGCTCACGCAGCAGCGGCAGGCGGCGGTGTCGGCCGTGGCCATGAAGAACCGCTTCCTGGCCAGCGCCGCGCACGACATGCGCCAGCCCGTGCTGGCGCTGTCGCTGTACGCCGACTGGCTGCGCAACGAGCCCGAGTTGGTGCTCGAACTCGCCCCGAAGATCGTGCGCGCCACCCACGCGGTGAACGCGCTGTTCGACTCCATGTTCGACCTGGCGCGCATCGACGCGGGCCAGGTGCGGCTGCACATCGAGCGCGTCGACGTGGCCGAGCTGCTGCACGACCTCGAGCTGCAGTACCGCCCCGTGGCCGAGAGCCGGGGCCTGGACTTCCGCGTGCACGTGACCGAGGGCTCGTTCCTCACCGACCCGATCCGCGTGCGCCGCATGATCGGCAACCTGCTCGCCAACGCCATCAAGTACACGACCGAAGGCGGCGTGCTGCTGGCTGCGCGCCAGACCCCCGAAGGCATGCGCGTGGAGGTGTGGGATACGGGCATCGGCATCGCGCCCGAGCACCTGCGCGACGTGTTCCTGGAGTTCTACAAGGTCGCGGACCATGCCGGCACCTCCGACGGCTTCGGCCTCGGCCTGGCCATCGTCGCGCGCCTGTCGCACGTGCTGGGCCACCCCGTCAGCGTGCGCTCGCGCCTGGGCAGCGGCAGCGTGTTCCGCGTGGCGCTGCACGATGCGGACGAGGCGGTGGCGCAGGCGCGGGTGAGTGCGTCGGGCGGCTGAGCGGTCGCCCTCAAGCGCTCTCGCGCCGCCCATGAAAAAACCGCGCACGAGGCGCGGTTCCTGATCAAGCCAGCAGCTTCGCGGGCTCAGCCGGACAGCAGGCCATTCGTCCGTGCATAGTGAAGGGCCTGCGTACGGCTCTTCACGCCCAGACGGCGGAACAGGCGCCACAGGTGCACCTTCACCGTGTGTTCGCTGATCTCCAGGTCGGTCGCGATGTCGCGGTTGCTCATGCCCTTGTCGAGCATGGCAATCAGCTGGGTCTGGCGCTTGGAGAGCTTGCCGCTGTTGGCGGCCGGCATCTCTTCGGTGTCGTCTTCCGACCCGGCCATCAGCAGGCCGCGCAGGGCGGCTGCCAGCTCGTTGGAGCTGGCCGACTTCTCGATGTAGGTATCAGCGCCGGCCTCGATGCAGGCGTCTTCCATGTCGGCAGCCGGGGCCGCCGAATACACGGCGATCGGCACGTTCGGATAGACCTGCTTGACCGCGATCACGCCCGAGACGCCATTGGTGTCCGGCAGCTTCAGGTCCAGGCAGAAAAGGGTGGGCGCGCCACGCTGCTGGACCGAACTGGCGAGCTTGTCGAGCCGCTCGAGCTCGACGATGTTCTCGGCGGGGCGCAGGCGACGCAGGACCATCACGATCGCGTCGCGCATCAGGGGGTGGTCGTCGATGACATAAATGCTCATGTTTTCTTCCTTTGTGATCGCACCGTCTTCTCTCTTGTCACACCCGCCGGCGGATGGCCCGCGGGTTGTTGCCGGATCAATGTCCCTGAGTGGTGGACGTTGCCTCCGCCAGTGCCTCCAGCGCCTCGGTGGCGGCGCGAGCCTGTTGCGCGTCGACCGGTTCGAGCTGCGCGGCCAGTACTGTGAGCGCCGCGCCGCGTTGCGCCTGCAAGTCGGCGATGGTACGGCCCGCTTCCTGCGGTGACGCGAATCCACGGCTTTGCAAAAGGGTTTCGCCGCGCGCATCGAGCAGCTTGAAATAGAAAAGGCCGTCGGCCTTCTCGCGGTATTGCTTGAAGCTGGGCTTTGCCACCTTGGCAGCCTTGGTGCCGCCGCCGTCGCGGCCTGCCGCGAGGTTGCGCAGGCCGACCGCGTGGCGCAGCGAGGTCATGAAGGGGCGCGACAGCTTGCGCGCCTTCTCGGCGCCCAGCAGCAGGATGCGCTCGATCTCGGCCGGGTCGTTCATGAGCGCCTCGTAGCGCGCACGCAGCGGCGCCACTTCGCGGTCGATGCGCTCGAACAGCACCTGCTTGGCGTCGCCCCAGGCGATGCCGTCGGCGTACGCCTTGCGCAGGGCTTCGGTTTCTTCGGCGCTGGCGAAGGCCTGGTAGATCTGGAACAGGGCCGAGCCCTCGGTGTCCTTGGGCTCGCCGGGCGCGCGCGAGTCGGTGACGATGCTGGCGATCTGCTTTTGCAGCTGCGCGCGCGGCGCGAACAGCGGGATCGTGTTGTTGTAGCTCTTGCTCATCTTGCGGCCGTCGAGGCCGGGCAAGGTGGCGACCGCATCGTCGATCTCGGCGTCGGGCAGCGTGAAGTGCTCGCCGTACTGGTGATTGAAGCGCTGCGCCATGTCGCGCGCCATCTCGATGTGCTGCACCTGGTCGCGGCCCACGGGCACCTTGTGGGCGTTGAACATCAGGATGTCGGCGCCCATCAGCACGGGGTACATGAACAGGCCCGCCGTGACGTCGGCGTCGGGCTCTTCGCCCTTGGCGATGTTCTTGTCGAGCTGGGCCTTGTAGGCATGGGCGCGGTTGAGCACGCCCTTGCCGGTGACGCAGGTCAGGAACCAGGTGAGCTCGGTGATCTCGGCGATGTCCGATTGGCGATAGAACGTGACGCGTTCGGGGTCGAGCCCGCAGGCCAGCCAGCTGGCCGCAATTTCGAGCGTGGAGCGCTGGATGAGCGCGGGCTCCTGCACCTTGATGAGTGCGTGGTAGTCGGCCAGGAAGAAGTAGCTCTCGACGCCGGCCGCGACGCTCTGGCGCACCGAGTGGCGGATCGAGCCGACGTAGTTGCCGAGGTGCGGCGTGCCCGACGGCGTGATGCCGGTCAGGACGCGCAGGGGAGCGGGAGAAGACGAAGCCATGTGACGGAAGGAGAAACTTAGAGCAGCATTGCCTTGAGCGGCGTGATGAGCAGGTTGATCACGAAGTAGCCGGCATCCATCAGCGGGCGCAGCCAGTAGGTGCTGACGATGCCGGCAATCACCAGCGCCATCACGATGAAGAAACCGTAGGGCTCGATGCGCGCCAGGAAGTTTTGCGCCGGGCCGCTGGGCAGCAGGCCGGCCAGCACGCGGCCGCCGTCGAGCGGGGGCAGCGGGAACAGGTTGAAGGCCCACATCACGAGGTTGACCAGCACGCCGCCCTGGCACATCTTGATGAAAAAGGTTTCATTGACGCCGGCCGCGACGATCGCGATCAGCAGCACGGCCCACAGGATGGCCTGGATGAAGTTCGATGCCGGGCCCGCGAGCGCGACCCAGATCATGTCGCGCTTGGGATGGCGCAGGCGATTGAAGTTGACCGGCACCGGCTTGGCATAGCCGAACAGGAAAGCGCCCGAGGTCGCGAAGTACAGCATCAGCGGCATCAGGATGGTCCCGATGGGGTCGATGTGCTTCAGCGGGTTGAGCGTCACGCGGCCCATCATGGCGGCGGTGTTGTCCCCGAAGTGGCGCGCCACGTAGCCGTGCGCCGCTTCGTGCACGGTGATCGCGAAGATCACCGGCAGTGCGTAAATCAGGACCGTCTGTATCAGATTGGAAATATCCACTGCGCGATTGTGTCAGAGAGGAATGGGGCGGCCGAGCCGTTCGTCAGAGGCCAAGCACCGCGAGTGCACCCCGGCCCTGGCGCACCACGACCGGGTCGTCGCCCGTGCCCATGGGCGTGAGGTCGACCACGGTGGTCGGCTGCGAAGCGCAGGCGCCGGCGTCGATGACGGCGCCGATCTGCTTCTCGAAGCGCTCGCGGATTTCCTGCGCGTCGTTCAGCGCCTCGGTCTCGCCGGGCGCGATGAGGGTGGTGGCCAAGAGCGGCGCGCCGTGCAGCGCCAGCAGCTCCAGCAGCACCTTGTGGTCAGGCACGCGCAGGCCGATGGTCTTGCGCTGCGGATGGCTCACGCGGCGCGGCACTTCCTTGGTGGCTTCGAGCAGGAAGGTGTAAGGGCCTGGCGTGGCGGCCTTCAGCAGGCGGTACTGCTTGTTGTCGACGCGCGCGTAGTTGGCCAGCTCGCTGAGGTCGCGGCACAGCAGCGTGAGGTGGTGCTTGTCGTCGACCTGGCGGATGCGGCGCAGCTGGTCGACCGCGTCCTTGTCGTCCAGGTGGCAGGCCAGCGCGTAGCTGGAGTCGGTGGGCACGGCCACGATCTCGCCGCGCGCGAGCAGCGCCACGGCCTGCTTCAGCAGGCGCTGCTGGGGGTTCTCGGGATGGACTTCGAAGTACTGGGCCATGAGGAAGATCTCCTGATCAGGATTCCGCGGGTTCGATCGGCACACGCCGCTCGCGCACGGTGAGCCACGCGCCGGCGGCGCCGCACACGGCGATCATCGCCATGCCGATCAGCGAAAAACGGTCGGGCACGTGGGAAAAGATGAGCCAGCCGCCCAGCATCGCAAAGGCGATCTGCGCGTACAGGTACGGGGTGAGGGTGGAGGCCGGCGCGCGCTGGTAGGCCAGGATCAGCATGAAGTGTCCCACCGTGCCCATGAAACCCATGAGACACAGCAGCGCCCACCATTCCCACGAGGGCAGGGCGGTCCAGGCGAAAGGCACGGCCACCGAGGCCAGCAGCGTGCCGACCCAGCCCGTGTAGAAGTGCATGGTCAGCGGGTTCTCGGTCTGCGCGAGCTTGCTGGTGAGCACCTGGAACCAGGCGTTGGTCAGCACCAGCCCCAGCGGCAGCAGCACGGCCCAGCTGAAGCTGCCGCCGCCCGGCCGCAGGATGACCAGCGTGCCGATGAAGCCGCCCGCCACCAGCGTCCAGCGCAGCGGCGACACCTGCTCCTTGAGCGTGGTGGCCGCCAGCAACGTGATCACCAGCGGTGCGATCAGCACGATCGATGTGAACTCGGCCAGCGGCATGTAGCGCAGGCTGAAAAAGGCAAAGAGGCTCGAGCCCAGCAGCAGCGCCCCGCGCAGCGCCTGGTAGCGCGGGTGCTGCGTGCGCAGCAGGGCCGTGCCGCGCAGCGGCAGCAGCACCAGCGTGGTGGCCACGGCCTGGAAGGCGTAGCGGAACCACACGCCCATGAGCACGGGCACGGCGAGCGTCGAGTACTTGGTGGCGGTGTCGAGCGTGGCGAAGCAGGCCACCGCAAGAATGACCAGCCCGATGCCCGCGAGGATGCGTTCGGACTCGGTGCGACGGCTGGTTTGCGCTGCGGCGCGTGCCTGGGCCAGCGCGGCGCTGGCCGCGTTGTCGGTGCCGGGCCCGGGGCTCTGGCTCACTGCTGGATGCGGTGGCCGAGCAGTTCCCACACCGGCGTGAGGGCGCCGGGCAACGGTGGCAGCTTGCCGAGATCGCAGTGGCTCTCGTCGGGGCTGTGGAAATCGCTGCCGCGCGAGGCGGCGAAATCGAACTCGAGCGCCTTGTCGGCGTACTCGACGAACTCGGCCGGCGTGTGGCTGCCCGTGACGACCTCGATCGCCTGGCCGCCATGCGCCTTGAATTCGAGGAACAGCGCGTACTCCTCGTTGGCCGTGAACTTGTAGCGGCCCGGGTGCGCGATCACGGCCATGCCCTTGGCGGCGGTGATCCAGTGCACGGCGTCTTTCAGCGAGGCCCAGCGGTGCGGCACGTAGCCCGGCTTGCCTTCGGTGAGGAACTTGCGGAACACCTCGGGGGTGTCGCGGCAGTGGCCCTGCTCGACCAAGAAGCGCGCGAAGTGCGTGCGCGAAATCAGCTCGGGGTTGCCGACGAACTTGAGCGCGCCTTCGTAGGCGCCGAGGATGCCGACCTTGGCCAGCCCCTCGGACATTTCCTGTGCGCGCTTGCCGCGGCCGCCGCGCGTGTCGTACAGGCCCTGCGACATGGCGGCGTCGTCGGGGTCGAAGCCCAGGCCGACGATGTGCACGGTTTGGTTCGCGAAGGTCACCGAGATCTCGGTGCCCGTGAGGTAGCGCATGCCGTTCTCGCGCGCGGCCGCAGCGGCGCGGTGCTGGCCGCCGACCTCGTCGTGGTCGGTGAGGGCCCAGAGCTCGACCCCGTTGGCGGCGGCGCGTGCGGCCAGCGCTTCGGGCGTCAATGTGCCGTCGGAGACCACGGAGTGGCAGTGAAGATCGGCATTGAGAGTGGAAGACACCCCGCCATTCTAGGGGGTCTGGAATATTGACGCGGGCGCATGGATGCTATGGAAGCTGCTACTAAATAAATAGCATTAATGCGACTGGGCATGCGGCTCAGCGCTTCTTGCGAAAAGCCGTCCATGCAGCTACGGCGGTGAAGGTGGCAACGATCGCCACCACGATCCAGAAACCGTGCCGGTGCTCCGCCAGCGGGATGCCGCCGACGTTCATGCCGAACAGGCCGGCCAGGATGTTGATCGGCAGCGCCAGCACCGTGACCACCGTCAGCACGAACAGGCTGCGGTTGTTGTCCTCGTTGACGTTGGCCGCGATTTCTTCCTGCAGCAGCTTGATGCGTTCCTGCAGCGCCTGCATGTCGCGCAGCACCACCGAGAACTCCTCGGTCGAGCCGCGCAGCTCCTGTGCGTCGGCCTCGGCCATCCAGGCCGGCGGGCCCTGCAACAGGCGGAACAGGGCGGCCGGCTCGGGCGCCAGCAGCCGCTGCAGCCGCACCAGCAGCCGGCGCAGCACGCCCAGCCGCGCGCGCTTGTGGTCCAGGCGGCCGGCCAGCAGTTCGTCTTCGATGCGGTCGATGCGCGAGGTGACGCCGCGCACGATCTTCACCAGCACGTCGGCCTGCGCGCGCAGCAGGTGCTCGAGCAGCTCGGTGCTGGAGCGCGGCGCCTCGCCCGCCTTCACGGCCGTGCGCAGCGCGTCGACTGAGCGCAGCGGCTTGGTGCGCGCCGTGACCACCAGGCGCGGGCCGACGCTGATCCACAGCGTGGAAATGTCCGAGGGCTCGAAGCTGAACTCGAAGTGCACGTCGTTGATGACCGCGATCAGCGAATCGTCCGCGCGCTCGATGCGCGTGGAAGGCAGGCCTTCGTGCAACGTCTCGTAGAAGGTGTCCGACAGCGCCGCGTGCCGAACCAGCCAGCGCTCCGCATGCGCATGGCTGAGGTTGAAGTGCAGCCACACGTAGGCGCCGCTGTCGCCGAGCGTGCCGGCATCTGCCAGCCACGCCGCGGCCTGCGCCGAATCGATCGCCCGCGCGGGCTCCGGCGCCGCGGCATCGAACAGGTAGCCGCAGATCAGCCCGGCTTCGTCGCCGCCATAGGACTGCGCGGCGAGGTCATGAAATACCGACAAGGTGCGTGGTCAGAAAAGACGTAGGAACAACAGGCGCCCGCCCGGTTGATGGGCTGCCAGCGTGCCCCGGATGGTGTTCGTGCCATGTGACAACGGCGTGTCGGCTTACAGAAAACAGCCGCAAAACCGTCACGCCGCCGTCATGCGGCGGGTGCAGCATGCTTTTTGTCTACCCGCCACTCTTGCCCCTTCTCATCATGCTGACGAGCGCACTTCCCGACCACGAAGACCTGATGCAACGCATCGCCCGCGACCTGATCGACAGCTACGACGAAGAGCTCGAGCTGGAAATCGAAGACCGCAACTTCGACGGCCTCGACGCCGCCACTTCCAACACCTCGACCGACAAGGCGGCGCGCCAGGCCTATTTCAAGGAGCTGTTCCGCCTGCAGGGCGAACTGGTCAAGCTGCAGGACTGGGTGCAGCACAGCAAGCAGAAGGTGGTCATTCTTTTTGAAGGTCGCGACGCGGCGGGCAAGGGCGGTGTCATCAAGCGCATCACCCAGCGCCTCAACCCGCGCGTGGCCCGCGTGGCCGCACTGCCCGCACCCAACGACCGCGAACGCACGCAGTGGTACTTCCAGCGTTACGTGGCGCACCTGCCGGCCGCCGGGGAGATGGTGCTGTTCGACCGCAGCTGGTACAACCGCGCCGGCGTCGAACGCGTGATGGGCTTCTGCAGCGACGACGAGTACGAAGAATTCTTCCGCACCGTGCCCGAGTTCGAAAAGATGCTCGTGCGCTCGGGCATCAAGGTCATCAAGTACTGGTTCTCCATCACCGACGACGAGCAGCACATGCGCTTCCTGGGCCGCATCCACGATCCGCTCAAGCAATGGAAGCTCAGCCCCATGGACCTCGAAAGCCGCCGCCGCTGGGAGGAATACACCAAGGCCAAAGAGATCATGCTGGAGCGCACCCACATCCCGGAGGCACCGTGGTGGGTGGTGCAGGCGGTCGACAAGAAGAAGGCGCGCCTGAACTGCATCAGCCACCTGCTGGGCCAGTTGCCCTACCAGGAAGTGGCGCACGCGCCGGTCGAGCTGCCTGCACGCGAGCGGCACGACGACTACCTGCGTCAGCCCGTGCCCGCCAACATGATCGTGCCGGAGATCTACTGAGGTTCAGCAGCGGCTGCTTGGCCGCATGGCGCTTTTGCCTGCACACTGCGCCATGGCCCGTCGCTCCACCGCTTCCTTCTTCGCCCGCGCTTACGAGCGCAACCTGAAGGCGCTCACCAAGCTCACGCTGAGCAACGGCAAGCGCGTGGCCGGCCAGGTGCAACGCGCCACTGCCAAGCGGCTCAAGCCGCCGCCCGGCAAGGGCGACTGGCTCAGCGGCATGGCGATGGGCGCGGGCGGCGCGCGCGGCTATCACCTGTTCCGTCCGGCCGACCTGGTGCTGCAGCCCGGCGAGAAACTCCCGCTCTTGGTCATGCTGCACGGCTGCGGCCAGACCGGGCGCGACTTCGCAGCCAGCACGCGCATGAACGCACTCGCGGTGCGTGAGCGCTTTCTCGTCCTCTACCCCGAACAAGACCGCATCGCCCATCCGCAGGGCTGCTGGAACTGGTACGAGCGCCGCTCCGGCAAGGCCGACGCCGAGGCCGCCACGCTGATGGCTGCCGTCGACCAGGCCTGCATGCTGTACCCCGTGGACCGCGACCGCGTGGCCGTGGTCGGCCTGTCGGCGGGTGCGAGCATGGCGGCGCTGCTGGCCACGCGCTATGCGAACCGCTTTCGCGCCGTGGTCATGCACTCGGGCGTCGCGCCCGGCGCCGCCAAGTCATCGGCCACCGCGCTCGGCGCGATGCGCGGACAGCACGTGCCGCCGATGCCCGTCACCGCGGTCGGCAAGGCGATGGGCGCTGCGGCCGTCTTCTCGACGCTGCCGCCCCTGCTGGTGCTGCACGGCGACGCCGACGCCGTGGTCGCGCCCAGCAACGCCGTGAGCAGCGCGGCCGTGTGGGCCACCGCCGTGGGCGCGCACGCCGGCCTGCCGCGCGACCTGCAGCGCGGCCAGCGCCGCGCCATGCGCGTGACCGACTTCAAGCGCCAGGGCCGCACCCTGGTCTCGCTGTGCGAGATCGCGGGGCTCGATCACTCGTGGAGCGGCGGCGCGCGGGGGCTGTTGTTCAGCGACCCGATCGGGCCCGATGCGACGCGCATGGCGTGGGCCTTTGCGGCCGCGCAGTTCAAGCGACCGCGCTGAGCGCCTGACGCGCTGGGCGCATGACCTCTCAGGTCATTGCCGCGATGCCCGCCTGTGCCGACAGTGGGGCCATGACCTCGTCGAACCCTGCCGCTTCTGCTTCATCGATCGCCTCCGCCACGCCTGGACCGCTGGGCCTGTGGGTCATGCTCAGCGGCACCTTCCTGGTGGTGCTCGACTTCTTCATCGTCAACGTCGCGCTGCCGTCGATGCAGCACGACCTGCAGGCCAGCGCGGGCACGCTGCAGCTGGTTGTCGCGGGCTATGGCCTGGCCACCGCCGCGGGGCTGGTCACGGGCGGCCGGCTGGGCGACCTGTTCGGCCGGCGCCGCATGTTCATGCTCGGCCTGCTGCTGTTCACGCTCGCCTCGGCCGCCTGCGGCGTGGCGCCGAACGCCGAGCTGCTCGTGGCCGCGCGCGTGTTGCAAGGCCTGGCCGGTGCGCTGCTGCAACCGCAGGTGCTCGCAATGATCGGTCTCGCCTACACGGGCGAAGACCGGGCACGCGCCTTCGCGGCCTACGGGCTCACGCTGGGCCTGGGCGCCACGCTGGGGCAGCTGGTGGGCGGCGTGCTGATCCATGCCGACCTCGCGGGGCTCGGCTGGCGCAGCTGCTTCCTCATCAACGTGCCCATCGGCCTGCTGGCGCTGGTGCTCGCGCCGCGTGTGGTACCGCCTTTGACACAGGGCAGTGGCAGCAGCCGGCTCGATCTGGCGGGCGTTTCACTGGTCGCGGTCGGCTCGGTCGCCGTGGTGCTGCCGCTGGTCGAAGGGCGCCAGCAGGGCTGGCCGCTGTGGAGCTGGCTGTGCCTGGCCGCTGCCGTGCCGCTGTGGGGCTTCTTCGCGAGCCAGCAGCGCCGCCTCGCGGCACGCGGCGGCGCACCGCTGGTGGCGCCGGTGCTGCTCGCGAACCGCCGCTTTGTGACGGGGCTGCTCACCACGCTGGCCTTCTATGCGGGCACCGCCTCGTTCTACTTCGTGCTCGCGCTGTATCTGCAGCAGGGGTTGGCGCTGGGCCCGCTCAGCTCCGGCATCGTCTTCACCGCACTGGCCGTCGGTTTCTTCGCGACCTCGATGGCCGGCGCCCGCATCGCCCGCCGCTTCGGCGGCAAGCCACCGATCGCACTCGGCGCCCTTGTGCTCGCGGCGGGGCATGCGCTGCAGTGCGTCAACGTGGCCGGCTGGCCGGGCCACACGCACGTCGTGGCGTGGACGGTGCCGCTGCTGTTCGTGCAGGGCGCGGGGCTCGGCATGGTGATGGCGCCGCTGGTGTCCACCGTGCTCGCCGGCCTGCCACCGCAGCACGCGGGTGTGGCGTCGGGCGTGCTGTCGATGGTGCAGCAGGCGAGCAATGCGCTGGGGGTGGCGTTGATCGGGATCTTGTTTTATGGGCGGCTGGGGCGCGAGGCGGATTACACGTCGGCGTTCGGCGTGGCGCTGGTTTATCTGATGGTGTCGGCGTTGCTCGTGGCGGTGTTGCATTGGCGAGGTGCCCGCCATGGCCGGGGCGCAGAAGCGATTCGATGACTCGCCGCCGGCGTCTTACCCAGATTGGGTAGCGCCATGCCCAATCTGGGCTTTTCGCCTCATGCCACACTCGTTCCGCACCACAGGAACGACACGCATGGCCACCGATCTGCAACGACTGACTCAAGACTTGCGCGACTTCGCCCAGGCGAGGGACTGGGAGCAGTTTCATTCCCCGAAGAATCTCGCCTCTGCGCTGTCGGTGGAGGCGGCCGAACTGCTCGAACACTTTCAATGGCTCACCGAAGCGCAGAGCCGATCACTCGGGGCTGAGCAACGCGACGAAGTCGGTGCCGAGATGGCGGACGTCTTTCTCTATCTCCTGCAGCTTGCCGACAAGCTGGGCATCGACCTGATCGACGCGGCGCGGCGCAAGATGGTCGTCAATGCCCAGAAGTATCCGGAGCCTGGCCAGTAAAGCTTGCGTCTTGCCGAGGGGGCCCTCGGGTATCGCGTGGCGATGCTTCCCCGATTTGGCGGCCCGCGCCGCAAGGCGCTCACTAGCCTGCCCTGTCCATTCATCAAGAACGAATAGGGAGACTCGAATGAAACGTCTTTGGATCGCCATCGCAGCCTCGTTGCTGCTCACCGCGGCTGTCGCATCCGCCGACCCGCTGCCGATCAACCAGTTGCCGATGTACGGCGGTCGCGCGAAAACAGAAGCAATGAAGAACGCCGATGCCGACTTCATCGCATCGATGGAGAAGCGGGGCCTCTCCCGCGCCGAGGGCGCGAAACAGGCGCTCGGGCGGGGCTGGACGGCCTGGAGCAAGAGAGACATGACAACCGCCATGGCGCGCTTCAACCAGGCCTGGCTGCTGGACCCCGAGAACGGCAACATTTACCACGGCTTCGCGTTGATCATGGCGGATCGCGACGGCACCACGTCCGAGGTCGAGCGCCTCTTCCGAGTGGCCACGTCGAAGCAGAAAGTCGACGCCGAGGTCTTTGTCGACTACGGCAAGTTTCTCTGGATGGAGAAGCGGCTCGATGAAAGCCAGGCCGAGTTGAACAAGGCGCTCCGGATCTCGCCGATGGCGCGCAACGCGCGCTCCCACATGGCGTTCGTGCACTACCTGAAGAACGACTTCGCCAGTGCCTGCACCTGGGCGAGAGAAGCCAGGATCAACGGCGACGAGTTCGAGGCTGGCTTTCCCGAGGACATGTGCCGTCGTGCCGACAAGCCGGACGAAGGAAAGCCCGCTTTCCCGGCCCGCCCTCCCGCCTGAGTACCTCCGTGTACGCCACCCGGCGTATTTCCCCTTGGTGGTGCGTTCCGCAGACTCCTCTCCATCGCCAGCCCTGTGCTGTCGAACGGTTCAATCAACCCGGAGCAGGAGTCCACATGCAACGTCGTTTCACCCTTCAGGCGCTCACCGCCGCCGTCGCGCTGGCCAGCATTGGTGCTGCGCCCGCATTTGCCGCCGACACCATCAAGGTCGGCGTGCTGCACTCGCTGTCGGGCACGATGGCCATCTCGGAAACCGTGTTGAAAGACACGGTGCTGATGGCCATCGACGACATCAACAAGAAGGGCGGCGTGCTGGGCAAGCAGCTCGAGCCCGTGGTGGTCGACCCGGCCTCCAACTGGCCGCTGTTCGCCGAGAAGACCAAGCAGCTGCTCGGCCAGGACAAGGTCTCGGTGATCTTCGGCTGCTGGACCTCGGTGTCACGCAAGTCGGTGCTGCCGGTGGTCGAGGAAATGAACGGCCTGCTGTTCTACCCCGTGCAGTACGAGGGTGAAGAACTCTCCAAGAACGTGTTCTACACGGGCGCCGCGCCCAACCAGCAAGCCATTCCGGCCGTCGACTACCTGATGAGCAAGGAGGGCGGCGGCGCCAAGCGCTGGGTGCTGCTGGGCACCGACTACGTGTACCCCCGCACCACCAACAAGATCCTGCGCGCCTACCTCAAGAGCAAGGGCGTGAAGGACACCGACATCGACGAGAAGTACACCCCCTTCGGCCACAGCGACTACCAGACCATCGTTGCCGACATCAAGAAGTTCTCGGCCGGCGGCAAGACGGCGGTGGTCTCGACCATCAACGGCGACTCCAACGTGCCCTTCTACAAGGAACTGGGCAACGCGGGCCTGAAGGCCAAGGACGTGCCGGTCGTCGCCTTCTCGGTGGGCGAAGAAGAACTGCGCGGCGTGGACACCAAGCCGCTCGTGGGTCACCTGGCCGCATGGAACTACTTCATGTCGATCAAGAACCCGACCAACACGGCGTTCATCAAGCAGTGGGGCGACTACGCCAAGGCCAAGAACATCGCCGGCCACAAGGACAAGCCGCTCACCAACGACCCGATGGAAGCCACCTGGATCGGCATCCACATGTGGAAGCAAGCAGTGGAGAAGGCCAAGTCGACCGACACCGACAAGGTGATCGCGGCGATGGCCGGCCAGACCTTCACGGCCCCCTCGGGCATCGTCTCGAAGATGGACGAGAAGAACCATCACCTGCACAAGAGCGTGTTCATCGGCGAGATCAAGGCCGACGGGCAGTTCGGCGTGGTGTGGAAGACGCCGGGTCCGGTGAAGGCCAAGCCGTGGAGCCCGTACATCGAAGGCAACGACAAGAAGCCTGACCAGCCTGCCGGCAAGTCGATGTAACTCGACGACCAAGTCCCTTGCCTTGCTCCCTCTCCCCTCGGGGAGAGGGCGGGGGTGAGGGCAACGGCGGTCGATCTGGCCGCCGCGCTCGTTGGATGGCCGCCGGCCCTCACCCCAACCCTCTCCCCAAGGGGAGAGGGGGCAACACGAACCTCATGATGCTTCGACGAACCCTTCACTGCGCCTTCGCCGCCATGCTCCTCGCAGCGTCGGCCGCCCACGCGCTGACCGCCGACGAAGCCCGAGCCATCGCCTCCGGCGAGTCCGAAGCCCGCATCGCCGCGCTCAACAAGGCCGTCCTCACCGCCGACGACAAGACCTCCGCCTTCATCCAGGCCATGGCCGACGACGCCGTGAAGTACACCGAAGACAAGGTCTTCGTGATGAAGGACGACAAGGGCTACGACCCCGTCACAGGCGCTGAACTGAAAGTGCCCGACACCGCCGAAGACGTCGTCAACAACAACCTCATGCGCGGCGCGCTCGATGCCGCGCAAGCCGCGCTCAAGCTCACGAGCACCGACGACGCGGTGCGCGCCGAAGCCGCGCAAGCGCTCTTCAAGGAGCCCGACGAATCGCGCGTGCCGATGGTCGAGAAGGCGCTGGCCGCCGAAAAGAATCCGAAGATCAAGGCGCAGCTCGAACTCGTGCGCGCCGCCAGCATGCTCACGAGCGCCGACAAGGCCAAGCGCCTCGCCGCGGCCAAGGAGCTGGGCAACAACCAGAACCCCGACACCAAGCTGCTGCTCAACCAGCGTCTGGCCGACGAGACCGAAGCCGATGTGAAGGCGGCCATCACCGCCTCCATCGCGAACATCGACGGCGCGCTGGTCTGGGGCGACCGCATCAACGCCGTGTTCAGCGGCATCAGCCTGGGCTCGGTGCTGCTGCTGGCCGCGCTCGGCCTGGCCATCACCTACGGCCTCATGGGCGTCATCAACATGGCGCACGGCGAGCTGATGATGATCGGCGCCTATGCCACCTACGTGATGCAGGGCATCTTCCAGAAGTACATGCCCGAGGCGGCGTTCGGCTGGTACCTCGTGGCCGCCATTCCCGTGTCGTTCATGGCATCGGCGCTCGTGGGCGCGGTGCTCGAACGTGGCGTGATCCGCTTCCTCTACGGCCGGCCGCTCGAGACGCTGCTCGCCACCTGGGGCATCAGCCTGATGCTGCAGCAGCTCGTGCGCACGCTGTTCGGCGCGCAGAACGTCGGCGTCGAAAACCCTGGCTGGATGAGCGGCGGCTTCACGATGCTGAGCAACGTCACGCTGCCGTGGAACCGCATCTGCATCATCATCTTCGCGGCTCTGGTGCTGCTCGCGATGGGCTGGCTCATCGGCAAGACGCGCCTGGGCCTGTTCGTGCGCGGCGTCACGCAGAACCGCCCGATCGCCTCGTGCATGGGCGTGAACACCGCGCGCATCGACACCTACGCCTTCGCGCTCGGCTCGGGCATCGCGGGCCTGGCGGGCTGCGCGCTGAGCCAGATCGGCAACGTCGGCCCCGACCTGGGCCAGAGCTACATCGTCGACAGCTTCATGGTGGTCGTGATGGGCGGCGTCGGCCAGCTCGCGGGCACCGTGTATGCGGCGCTGGGGCTGGGCATTCTCAACAAGTTCATCGAAGGCTGGGCGGGCGCGGTGCTCGCGAAGATCGCGGTGCTCGTTTTCATCATCATCTTCATCCAGAAGCGCCCGCAAGGCATCTTCGCGATGAAGGGCCGGAGCGCTGAGGCATGAGCAAGGTCGTACTTCCCACCAAGGGGCCGCTGCTGAGCGGCAAGGGCTGGACGGCCTTCTTCGTCGCGCTGATCGTGGTCTGCGCGATCGCGCCGGTGCTCAACATCGTGGTGCCGGTCGACAGCCCGCTGCACATGAGCGATTACGCCGTCGCGCTGGTCGGCAAGATCATGTGCTACGCCATCTGCGCGCTGGCCATGGACCTGATCTGGGGCTACACCGGCATCCTCTCGCTCGGCCACGGCCTGTTCTTCGCGCTCGGCGGCTACATGATGGGCATGTACTTGATGCGCCAGATCGGCCGCGACGGCAACTACAAGAGCGACCTGCCCGACTTCATGGTGTTCCTCGACTGGAAGGAACTGCCCTGGCACTGGACCTTCAGCGGCAGCTTCGGCATGACGCTGCTGCTCATCGTCGCGGTGCCCGGCCTCATCGCCTTCGTGTTCGGCTTCTTCGCGTTCCGCTCGCGCATCAAGGGCGTGTACTTCTCGATCATCACGCAGGCCATGACCTTCGCGGCCATGCTGCTGTTCTTCCGCAACGAGACGGGCTTCGGCGGCAACAACGGCTTCACCGACTTCAAGCGCATCCTGAACATTCCGATCGCCACGCAAGAGATGCGCATGACGCTCTTCGCGCTCACGGGCCTCACGCTGCTGGGCTTCTTCCTGTTCGCCAAGTGGCTCATCGGCAGCAAGTTCGGCCGCGTGCTGCAGGCCATTCGCGATGCCGAAACGCGCGTGATGTTCTCGGGCTACAACCCGCTGCCGTACAAGCTCACGATCTGGGTCATCTCCGCCATCATGTGCGGCGTGGCCGGCGCGTTGTACGTGCCGCAGGTGGGCATCATCAACCCGGGCGAAATGAGCGCGGCCAACTCCATCGAGATCGCGGTGTGGGCCGCGGTGGGCGGACGCGCCACGCTGATCGGGCCGATCATCGGCGCCTTCATCGTCAACGGTGCCAAGAGCTGGCTCACCGTCGCCTACCCCGAATACTGGCTGTACTTTTTGGGCGCTTTGTTCATTGCTGTCACGCTGTTCCTGCCGAACGGCATCGTGGGGTTGGTGAAGAAGTGGCTGTCGAGGGAGAAGACGCCAGCGGCCGAGCCTGTGCAAGAAGCACGACGCGCCATCGCTGCAGAGAAGGGCGTCGAGCCCGAGGCGCTGGTCTCGCTGCCCGTGGACGCGAAGGGAGCCCGCGCATGACGCCCGACCTGATGGAAGCCGGCGCCGAGCGCGCCGCACGCGCGGCCCACCTGCATGCGGGCACGGGCCAGACCGAATCGGGTGGCCGCGAGGCCGGCTTCGGTCGCATCGCCACGCCGGGCGAGGTCGACATCACGCACGGCCGCATCCTGTACCTCGAAGACGTGAGCGTGAGCTTCGACGGCTTCAAGGCCATCAACAAGCTGTCGCTCGACATCGCGCCGGGCGAGCTGCGCTGCATCATCGGCCCCAACGGCGCGGGCAAGACCACGATGATGGACATCATCACCGGCAAGACCCGGCCCGATTCGGGCACCGTGTTCTTCGGCAGCACCATCGACCTGCTGCGCCACCGCGAAGCCGACATTGCGCAGCTGGGCATCGGCCGCAAGTTCCAGAAGCCGACCGTGTTCGAACATCTCACCGTGTTCGAGAACCTCGAGCTTGCACTCAAGACCGACAAGGGCGTGCGCGCGTCGATGCTGTTCAGGCTCGACTCGGCGCAGAGCGACCGCCTCGCCGAAGTGCTGGAAACCATCCACCTCGCCGACAGCGTGTCGCGCCTGGCCGGCAACCTGAGCCATGGCCAGAAGCAGTGGCTCGAAATCGGCATGCTGCTGATGCAGGACCCGAAGCTGCTGCTGCTTGACGAGCCCGTGGCCGGGATGACCGACGAGGAAACCGCGCGCACCGCCGAACTCTTCCTCACGCTCAAGGGCAAGCATTCGCTGATGGTGGTGGAGCACGACATGAGCTTCATCCGCACCATCTCCGAGATCGTGACCGTGCTGTGCGACGGCTCGGTGCTGGCGCAGGGCACGCTCGACGAAGTGCAGGCCGACGAGCGCGTCATCGAGGTCTACCTGGGCCGCTGACGGAGGAACCGAAGCCATGCTGACAGTCAAGAACATCCACCAGTACTACGGCGGCTCGCACATCCTGCGGGACGTCAGCTTCGAGGCGCACCTGGGCAAGGTCACCGTGCTGCTCGGCCGCAACGGCGTCGGCAAGACCACGCTGCTGAAGTCGCTCATGGGCCTCGTGCCCATCAAGAGCGGCAGCATCGAGCTCGAAGGCAAGCCGATCCAGAAGGCCACGCCGTACGAGCGCGCCCGCGCCGGCATCGGCTTCGTGCCGCAGGGCCGCGAGATCTTCGCGCGGCTCACGGTCGAAGAGAACCTGCGCATGGGCCTGGCCTACAAGAGCGGCGGCACGCCGATTCCTGCGGAGCTGTTCGAGCTGTTCCCCGTGCTCAAGCAGATGATCAATCGGCGCGGCGGCGATCTGTCGGGCGGGCAGCAGCAGCAACTGGCGATTGCCCGCGCGCTGGCGCCCAAGCCCAAGCTGCTGATCCTCGATGAGCCCACCGAGGGCATCCAGCCCAGCATCATCAAGGACATCGGGCGCGTCATCCGCATGCTCGCCGACCGCGGCGACATGGCCATCGTGCTGTGCGAGCAGTACTACGACTTTGCGCAGGAGCTGGCCGACGATTACCTCGTGATGGAGCGCGGCGAAGTCATCGCGCGCGGCCTGGGCAAGGACATGGAAGCGCAGGGCGTGCGGCAGCTCGTCGCCATCTGAATTGCAAGACGGTACCGACGCGCCGCACGAGCGCATCTTCACAATTTAGGGGTTTACCCTAGAATCGGGCCTCGCCCGCGTCCGCCGGGCACCCCAGGAGCCCGGCCTTGAACGCCTCACCGTCCGCCCGCGAAGGCGCGGAAACCACCGCCATTTCACCGTCCGTCTCGTCCCAGCAGTTCCTGCGTGCGGTGCTCGCATTGGGCGTCGGCGGCTTTGCCATCGGCACCGGCGAGTTCGTCATCATGGGCCTGCTGCCCGAGGTCGCGAAAGACATCGCCGTCACCATCCCGCAGGCCGGCCACGTCATCAGCGCCTACGCGCTGGGCGTGGTCATCGGTGCGCCCGTGCTCGCGGTGCTGGCGGCCGGCTGGGGCCGACGCGCGCTGCTGATCGCGCTGATGGCCGTGTTCGCAGCCGGCAACTTCGCCAGCGCGATGGCGCCCGGCTACCTGTCGCTCAACCTGCTGCGCTTTGCCACCGGCCTGCCGCACGGCACCTACTTCGGCGTGGCCGCGCTCGTGGCCGCCACGCTCGCGCCACCGGGGCGCCGCGCGCGCGCCGTCGGCCTCGTGATGCTGGGGCTCACCGGCGCCACGCTGGTCGGCGTGCCCATTGCGGCGTGGCTCGGCCAGCTGTTCGGCTGGCGCGCGGCCTTCGTGTTCGTCGGCATCATTGCGTTGGTCGCCGTGGTGCTGCTGCGCCGCGACGTGCCCGACATCGCACCCGCCGCCGGCGCCAGCCCCTGGCGCGAACTCGGTGCGCTCAAGCGCAAGCAGGTGTGGTTCACGCTCGGCATCGGCGCCATCGGCTTCGGCGGCATGTTCGCTGTGTTCAGCTACATCAAGCCCACGCTGATCGAGGTGGCCGGCCTGCCGCTGGGCGGCGTGCCCTTCGTGCTCGCGCTGTTCGGCCTGGGCATGGTCACCGGCAACCTCGTGGGCTCGCGGCTGGCCGACAAGTCGCTCATGCGCACCATCGGCGGCGTGCTCATCTACGCGGCGCTGGTGCTCGCCACCTTCACCTTCGCGGCGCACCACGTCGTGACGGCGGCCTTCACCGTGTTCCTCATCGGCACCACTGTCGCCATCGGCCCGGCGCTGCAGATCCGCCTGATGGATGTGGCCGGCGACGCACAAACGCTCGCCGCCGCGCTCAACCACTCGGCCTTCAACATGGCCAACGCCCTCGGCGCCTGGCTTGGCGGCGTCGCCATTGCGGCCGGCCTGGGCTGGACGTCGACCGGCTGGGTCGGCGCGCTGCTGGCGCTGGCGGGCGTGGGCATCTTCGCCTGGGCGCTGGCGAGCGCGCGTGCGGATGCGCGGCGGCCGGTGGCCGTGGCTTGCGAAGGGTCGGCGGGCTGAGAGGCCGTTCTGCCGCAGCGGTGCTGTAAGAGAAGGGCGCCAGAATCAGGCACGTTCCTGATGGCTGGAGTCCATGCAGATCCTTCGAGTGTTTGTGGCGCTGTGCCTCGCGGCGATGGGCGTCGTCATCCTGTGCGTCGCGCTGCTGTCGGCGCTTGATGCTGCGGTCATTCTTTTTTCTTACGACAAGGTCGAGGGTGTCGTCACCGGCGCCGGCAACACAGAGGTCCGGGTCGACTACGTCCGGCCCGACGGCCGACGGGCTGTCTTGTACGCACGCAGCGGCGGCAAGTTCGATGCACGCCCCGTGGGCAAGAAGGTCGCGGTCCTGCTGCCTCCGAAAGATCGGTTGGACGGCACGCTCAAGCCGATCCTCAAGGACGACCTGAACCCCGTCGCCATGGAATTCATGTTCGCGGTGTTCTTTCTCGTAGGCGCATTGGTGATCTGGGAGGGACGCTCCGGCGGTGCTTCTTCGCAGTCGAGCGAAGACCTGCGCACAAGGGGCGTCGACACCCATCCGAAAGATCCCGAGCGGCCAGTGCGCCCGCAGGCGTCGATCGACTTCGAGCACGCGAGCGCCAACACCCGCGAGATGGATCTCACGCAGCTGGCGCGCCTGCAGGCGTTGATCGACCGCGAGTACACGAGCGTCGACACCCGGCAGAGGGAGCTCGACCGGCAAGCGCGCCTGCAGGCATCGATCGACCTCGAAATCGCCGAACGACGCGCCAAGAAGGACGCCCGATGACCACTCCGTTTTTCACCCGCCGACGCCTCCTGCACACCGGCCTCGCCGCCGCCGCGCTCGGCCATCCCTTCCTGCACCTGCGCGCCCAGCCTGCGGCCGCGCGCGACCCGTTCACGCTGGGCGTCGCCTCGGGCGCGCCGCGGCCTGACGGCATGGTGCTGTGGACGCGGCTCGCGCCCGAGCCGCTGCAGGGCGGTGGCATGGGCGAGGCGCCGGTCGCGGTGCAGTGGGAAGTGGCCGAAGACGAGCACTTTCGCCGCACCGTCGCGCGCGGCACGGCCAGCGCCGAGGCCGAACTCGCGCACGCGGTGCACGTCGATGTGCAGGGGCTGCGCCCGGGCCGCCCGTACTGTTACCGCTTCATCGCCGGCGGCGTGCGCAGCCCCGTCGGCCGCACGCGCACCACACCGGCCAACACCGACGCCACCGTGCAGCCGCTGCGCTTCGCCTTCGCCTCCTGCCAGCAGTACGAGGAGGGCTACTACGCCGCCTACCGCGACATGGCCGCACAGCCGCTCGACTTCGTTGTGCACCTCGGCGACTACATCTACGAAAGTTCGCGCGGCTCGCACAACGTGCGTCGCCACGAAGGCGGCATTCCCACCGACCTGGCCGGCTTTCGCAACCGCTACGCGCTCTACAAGACCGATCCGCATCTGCAGGCCGCGCACGCCGCGTTTCCGTGGCTCGTGACCTGGGACGACCACGAGGTCGCCAACGACTACACCGACGACGTTTCGCCGCGCACGCCCGACCCGGCGCAGTTCCTCGCGATCCGCGCTGCTGCTTATCAAGCCTGGTACGAGCACATGCCCGTGCCCGCCCGCATGCGCCCGCGCGGCGCCGGGGCCACCATCTACGGCCGCCATCGCTTCGGTCGCATGCTCGACGTGATGCTGCTCGATGGCCGCCAGTACCGCTCGCACCATGCCTGCCTCACGGGCCGCAGCACCAAGCCGCTGGCCGACTGCGCCGACCGCCTGGCACCGGAGCGCAGCCTGCTCGGCATGCAGCAGGAGGCCTGGCTCGCGAACGAGCTTGCAACACCGCCGGCGCACTGGACCGTCATCGCCCAACCCACGCTGCTCGCCGAGGCCGACCGCCAGCGCGGTGCCGGGCACGGCTACTGGATGGACGGCTGGGACGGTTATGCCGCCTCGCGCACGCGCCTGCTCGACGCGCTGGCCGCGAACCAGTCGCGCGGCGGCGACGCACTGGTGCTCGGTGGCGACGTGCACGCCTTCTGGGCCGCCGACCTGCGCCGCGAGCCGCAGGGCCCCGTCGTCGCGACCGAGTTCGTCGGCGGCGCCATCACCTCCGAAGGGCCCAGCGCCGCCAGCGTGGCCCACATGCGCGCGAAGAACGAGCACCTGCGTTACGGCCGCGCCGACAAGCGCGGCTACGGCCTCATGACGCTCGACGCGCGCGGCTGCGCCGTCGAGTTCCGCGCTGTGGACGACGAGAAGAACGCCGACTCCGCCGTGGCGACCATGGCCCGCTTCTCGGTCGAACGCGGTGCGCCCGGCGTGCACCTCGAATCCACCTGAATCTCCAGCGCCTGCAGGAATGCGCGGCCGTGCCTATGATGGCCGCCGCCCCTTCCTCCTACCTCTCTCCTACCCCTTGGAGCGCGCGCGCATGAGCATCCCCACCACCCGCCTGGGCCGCACCGGCCTCACCGTCTCCCGCCTGGCCCTGGGCACCATGACCTTCGGCCTGCAGACCGACGAGGCCGTGTCGCACCAGATCCTCGACAAGGCCGCCGACGCCGGCATCAATTTTCTCGACACCGCCGACGTGTACCCGCTGGGCGGCACCGTCGAGACCACCGGCCGCACCGAAGAGATCATCGGCAACTGGCTCGAGAAGCAGGGCCCCGTGGGCCGCCGCCGTTTTGTCGTCGCCACCAAGGCCGTCAACAAGGTCGGCCCCAACCCCTGGGACCAGGGCGCCTCGCGCAAGCACCTGCTCGACGCCATCGACCTCTCGCTCAAGCGGCTGAAGACCGACCACGTCGACCTGTACCAGCTGCACATGGACGACCGCGAGACCCCGCTCGAAGAGAGCCTTGAAGCGCTCGACGTCATCGTCAAGTCGGGTCGCGCGCGCTACATCGGCGTGTCGAACTTCCTGGCCTACCGCCTGGCCCGCGCGCTCGGCAAGTCCGAGCTGCACCGGTTCACGCGATTCGTATCGGTGCAGCCGCGCTACAGCCTGCTGTTCCGCGAGATCGAGCGCGAACTGCTGCCGCTCGCGAGCGAAGAGGGCCTGGGCGTGATTCCCTACAACCCGTTGGCCGGCGGCCTGCTCACCGGCAAGTACAAGCCCGGCGCCAAGCCCGAGGAAAACACCCGCTTCACCCTCGGCACCGCCGGCAACATGTACCAGGACCGCTACTGGAACGATCGCAGCTTCGACACCGTCACGCAGTTGCACGCGCTGGCCGACGAAGCCGGCGTGCCGCTGGCCACGCTGGCCGTGGCGTGGGTCATGGCCAACCCGCTGATCACCGCGCCGCTGCTGGGCGCCAGCCGCCCCGAGCAGCTCGACGCCACCGTCGCCGCCGCCAGCTACACGCTCGACCCCGCGCTCAAGCAGAAGCTCGACGCGCTCACCGCCGAGTACCGCAAGGGCGACGCGCCTCGCTGAGCGAACGGGCGCGGGCCGGCGCCCCGGATGGCCTGCGCGCAGTACGTGCTTGGGCCATGCAGGAGAATCGCGGCCGGCATGACGACTTCCCACACCACCTTCCGGCGCGCCGCCCTGCGGCACCCGGCATCGACCGAACGGCGGCCCGCATGGCGCAGCTGATGTCGCTGCTGGTGCAGAACGCGATCCTGGTGGTGTTTGCCGCCAGCTTCGCCGCGCGCCTGGGCCTGCCAGTGCCGGCTGCCGCCGTGCTGGTCGTCACCGGCGCGCTGCTCGCGGCAGGCGACGTGTCCGTGGTCGGCGTGGTGCTGGCCGCCGTGGTCGCCAACCTGCTGGGCGACGGTGCGTGGTTCTATGCCGGGCGCCGCTTCGGCTACCGCTTCATGCGGCTGCTGTGCCGCATCTCGCTGTCGCAGGACTCGTGCGTGCGCCGCGGCGAATCGCTCATTTCCGACTGGGGCGGCATGTCGCTCGTGGCCGCCAAGTTCGTGCCGGGCGTCTCCGTGGTGGCGCCGCCCATGGCGGGCGCGCTGGGTATGTCGGTGCGGCGCTTTGTCAGCTTCGACATCCTGGCCGCGCTGGTCTGGACGAGCCTTTTTCTCGGGCTGGGCTGGCTCTTTCGCGACCAGATCCAGCAGGTGCTCGCCATGCTGGCGCAGGCCGGCGGCATCGCCACCGCCGCGCTGGGCGTGGTGCTGCTCGTGATGCTCGTCGTGCGCTACTGGCGCCGCCGCGCCTTTGCGCGGCTCACCGGCATGCCGCGCATCAGCGTCGACGAACTGTTCGACCTGATGAGCGGCGACGTGCCGCCGCTCGTGATCGACGTGCGCGGCGAGGCGGGTGTGCAGGTCGATCCGCGCCGCATTCCGGGCGCGCTGTCGTACACCCTCAAGGCGCTGCAGCAGCGCAGCCTCGACCTGACGATTGACCCCGATCGCGACGTGGTGCTGTACTGCAACTGCCCCAACGAAGTCTCCGCCGCGCAGGCCGCGCGTGTGCTGCTGGCGCGCGGGGCTCGGCGGGCGTTGCCGCTCACGGGCGGGCTCGATGCGTGGGTGGCTGCGGGGCGGCCGACGAGCCTGCACTGAGCTGCTTCGCTGCTGCTCATCGCAGCTGCGTCATCGGGCACTCCAGAACGAGCCGGGCGGGCAGGGGAGAGTCCCGCCAGCCGGGCGCGTCCTTCTTTCGGTAGGCCTCCAGCGACGGATAGCCGTCGGCAGTCCAGTCGGTGCCGTCCACCTGTTCGAGTGCGACTACGTCGTACAGGCACTGGGCACCACGTGTCTTGAAGCGAAAAGCCATACGCCCGGGCTCGCCGGGACGGCTCATGTCCAGCACCTCGTAGCTGCTGCGCGCACAGCGGCTGAAGCTCGAGCGCCATTCGATGATCTGGCTGTGCACGTGGAGCATGCCATTGCATGCCCGGCCGGTGCCGGTGAACTTGCCGGTGAATGTGTGGGCGTGCGCGGCACTGGCCACAGCTGCCGAGCAGGTGAGTGCCAGCAGGCACCGCCTGACGAGGTTCATGTCGTATGCGCGGATGGCCGAACGGGTCTCGGGCTTGCGCATAGGACGAACCTCCCCACTCAATCCAGGCGTGTCATGGGACACGACATGATCAGCCGCTCTTCAAGCGACGAGTTGGCCCAGCCGGGCAGGGCGCGGTTGCGGTACGACTCCATCGACTGATAGCCGCGCACATCCCAGGAATAGGTGCTCAGACGTTGCACCTCGACCACCTTGTACAGGCAGTGGCGGCTGGGAGACTGAAGGCGAAAGGCGATCCGCTCGCCTTCTTCCTTGTCCAGCTCGTTGTCAAGAACCTCATAGCGCGTGGGCTTGCAGATGCTGAAGCTCGAGTTCCATTCGATGGTCTTCGTTCGCACATACAGGCCGCCCGAGCATGCGCGGCCTGTTCCGCTGAATTTCCCTGTGAATGGTGCGTCCGCAAGGGCAGTGCATGGACCCGCCATGACCAGCGCGATCAGCGCGAACGCTCGGCTCATCTGCATACCGCCTCCTTTGCCTTTCGCACTGCAGGCAGTGCATGGTCCATCTTCCGGGCGTAATCGGAATCGCCGACGTTGTAGCGGGCGGCAATGCGCGATGAGGTGAGTGGCATCCATCCCGTGATGACCTTCCTGACCGCCGCCTTCTGGTACTTCAGCACCTGACCCGCCTTGAGCAAATGCGCAGACGGGTTGAGCTTCTTCATGACCTCCGGCGTGCTCCCTTGCGCCTTGGCGATTCTTTCGAGACTGTCGCCGTCCTTCACCGTGACTTCGTAGACCTTGTCGTTCGCGTTCAGGATGCTCTTGAACGCGAACGTTGCCATGCGCATCAGGAGGTAGCCGATGCCTGCGCGAATGTTCGGGATCGGCTCGGCCCTGACCGAGCTGGCCGACAAGCTGACTCGCAGAGAAGGCGGAACGACCAGGTCACCACCCTCGCGGTCCCCGAGCAGCGCCATCAATCCGGCGTCCTCGATATGGCCGATCTGCATCGGCCTCGACTTCCAGGCGAGCGATTTGGCGCCGGTTTCCACCCACAGCATGGCTTTGATCAACCGCCAGTCCAGCGGAACATAGCCCGGTGTGCGCGAGAGGTGCATGTTGTATTCGTTGACCGCCGAGCGGATCTCGCAGTCATAGGTGTTCCATTGGTCGTCGGCCTTGTCGACGCCCTCGGCCCAGCCGTCGAAGCCTGTCCTCGGCTGGGGCGTTGTGTGCCTCTTGTTCGCAGGCCCCGAAGCCAAACGCTGTGCGGTGTTTTCCATGCAGTCCTCCCTTGTATGTATTGCAGGTCTGGCTTTGTAAGCCGCCCCAGCAAGACACATTCGTATCGATCGTTACCCGAATGGGATTCCTCCACGCTCCTACGAGGGAAAGCCCTGCACCGCCCCGGTGGTAGCCTTGCCCCCCGATGAACCTCCGCACCAAGATCGTCGCGCTGGCCGTCGCGCCTTTGCTGATCGCGCTGGTGCTGGTGGCCCTGGCCGTGCGCCACCAGGAGCACGACCTCGCCCAGCGCGAGCGTGCCCTCATCGAGCGCAGCTACATGGCGCAGCGCCGCAGCGAGCTGCGCAGCTATGTCGAGCTGGCCGTGAGCAACCTGCTGCCGCTGTACGAAACGGGCCTGGACGACGAGGCCACGCGCAACGAAGCCCTGCGCCGGCTGGCCACGCTCAACTACGGCGACGACGGCTACTTCTTCGTCTACGACATGGACGGCAACTCGCTCATGCACTCGCGCCAGCCCGAGCTGGTGGGACAGAACCTGTGGGGCCTGCGCGATTCGCATGGCCGCTTCACCATCCAGGAGCTGATCAGGGGCGCGCGCGACAAGGGCGGCGCCTTCGTCGAGTACGAATGGCGCAAGCCCTCGAGCGCGCAGATGGCGCCCAAGCTCGGCTACGTCACCGCGCTGCCGCGCTGGAACTGGATGGTCGGCACCGGCCTGTACCTGGACGACATCCAGTCGACCATGGACACCCTCGACCGGCAGATGAACGCCAACGTCACCGCCACGCTGCTGTGGATTGCCGGCATCGCCGCGCTGTGCCTGGGCGTGGTCAGTGCGGCCGGGCTGCTGCTCAACCTCAGCGAGCACCGCACCGCCGAAGCCAAGCTGCGGCTGCTCGCGCGCCGCGTGGTGCAGTCGCAGGAAGAAGAGCGCGGCCACCTCGCGCGCGAGCTGCACGACGGCACCAGCCAGACGCTGGTGTCGGCCAAGCTGCTGATCGAGTCGGCCGTGGAGTCGCTCGACCGCGCGCACCAGTCGCCGCCGCCCGCGCTCGGCAAGGCGCTGCAGCGGCTGAACGATTCGCTCATCGAGGTGCGCCGCATCTCGCACCGGCTGCGCCCCGCGCTGCTCGACACGCTGGGCCTGCCCGCCGCGCTGGAGCGCCTGGGCGCCGAGTTCGGCGAAGAAGGCGGCGTCGACGCATCGATCATGGTCGAGGGCGAACCCTTCGAGCTGTCGCAAGAAGCCAAGACCGCGCTCTTTCGCGTCACGCAAGAAGCGTTGACCAATGTGCGCAAACACGCCCGTGCGCAGCAGGTGCACATTGCACTGGGCTTCGACGAAGAGGCCGTGCGCCTGGAGATCAGCGACGACGGTGTCGGCTTCAACGTCGAGGCCATGCAGCTCGATCCGAGCCGCGGCATCGGCCTGCGCAACATGCGCGAGCGCATGGAGTCCATCGAGGGCCGGCTGCGCATGCGCTCGGGCCGGGGCCACACGTCCATCGTGGCCGAAGTGCCCGTGCGGCGCGCAAAGCCAGAATAGCGGCCATGAATGAAGTCCCCGCCACCGCTGCTGCTGCTGCTGCCCCTGTGGTCGTGCGCCTGTTCCTGGTCGACGACCACCCGCTGGTGCGCGACGGCCTGCGCGCGCGCCTGGGCTCCATGCCCGGCCTGGAGATCGTGGGCGAGGCCGGCAGCGCGGCCGAGGCGCTGGCGCTCATCGGCCCCGCGCAGCCGCACCTGGTGCTGATGGATGTCGGCATGAAGGACATGAACGGCATCGAGCTGGCGGCGCTGCTGCTGCAACAACCACAGCACCAGCCCGCACCACACATCGTCATGCTCAGCATGTACGACAACCCCGAGTACGTGCAGAAGGCCCTGCAGGTCGGCGCGCGCGGCTACGTGCTGAAAGATGCGCCGGCCGCAGAGATCGTGGCCGCCATCGAGGCCGTGTCGGCGGGCGGCACCTTCCTGAGCCCGGCCGTGTCGAAAAAACTCTTTCGCAACCAGACGCCGCGCCCGCTGCTCACGCCGCGCGAAGGCGAGATCCTGAGCGCGCTCGGCCGCGGCGAATCGAGCAAGCAGATCGCGCGCGACCTCGGCCTGAGCGTGCGCACCGTGGAGGCGCACCGCCAGAGCATCAAGCGGCGCCTGGGCATCGAAGGGCAGGCGGAGCTCATCAAGTACGCGGTGGAGCACGCGCGGGAGTTCGGCGGACAGGGCTGAGGCGCTGTGGGCTGATGCGGGGCTCGCGCCCTGCTTTCAGCGCCTGACTGTCAGGGCTTTGTGAATCGCCGCTGCCGCAGCGCGATTACTTGCGCGAACCGCGCATTCCTCGGCGAAATATCTCTCTGCGCCGGGCAGGACTTCTCTACAGTGAATGCCCCTGTGATGAAACGACCCGCTATGTGGGCGAGGAGCACTGCACACACAACACCACGGACCACTGACTGACGGATTGAGTGAATGAACCGCTTCGCCTCACGGCGGGCCATCGATGCAGATCGATCGATGCGAACGTGAGGCACAAAAGGCGACGGCCACGGTGCGCGAACACCATGACCGTCTAACCAAGTGACGTGCAATCTTTGAGAAGGAGCACAACAAATGGCTAAACGAATTATGGCCCGCGCTACCGCGCCGGCCTCTCCCCACGCGACGACACCCAGCGCAGCAGACCTGCTGGAATGCAAGCTGGAACAACTGAACTCACTGCTGTGGTGCTGCTACGGCGCCGGCGATGGATGGTTCGAAGAAGCGGGGGCAGGGCATCGGGACAACCTGCTTTGGATCGCTTCGGATTTGGCGCGGGATGCTGCGGCGTTGTTTCAGGAGAGTGGGGGAGGGTGAGGCGTTTGGCCCCGGCATTGGATGCCGGGGCGGTAGCTTCAGGCTGGATGCGATGGGTGAGATTCGATTCGAACGGAGACTGGTTCTACAAGCAAAAGATCGCCTCATCGCAGACAGTATTGCGAAATTCACGTAGTAGCTTGCCTGCCGTTGCCGTTGCCGTTGCCGTTGCCGTTGCCGTTGTTGCGGCTGCGGCTGCGGGGCTTCGATCTGGTCGTGCTTCAGTGGCAGTAGCGGCTAGAGGATCAGCGTCACCCCACCACCCCCACCAGCTTGGCTGAGATGGATAGACCATGTGTGCGCTGGGCACAGGGCACCTTACCCCGGCAGTTGTCGATGTGATCGACGCTCTCCTGCTAGCCGTCTCCAACGTTGACGCAAGGATTCCCAATGTCACGTCAGGAACTTTGTGGCTCCGCCTTTGGGGGCCATGAATTTCTCTGCTGCGTGGTGGCAGCTGCTGGTTCGACCGGTGTTGGCATTACCCACTCAGCTAAGAATGCCAGGCAATCCTGAACGGCACTCGACTTCTTAAGCTTGTCCGTGCCGAGAAGTTCACTCTGATCAAGAATGACGCCAAGACTACCGCCGGGCTTCTGCTTCTGACCTTCAACGCAAAATGCAGCCTTTAAGCGTTTGGCAGAACTTGCGCAAATCTGGGAGGCGGTGGAACCGGCGGGCGGCGACCAATCGAAGCGCGAATCTAGGTATTCAAGGGTTTTATGAAGTTCGGCGTCTCCGTCTAGGCATTCCAAAATCAAGTCTTCGAGCGTGCCGCCATCTTCTGTGCTCTTGCGCCAGACGTAGGCAGCTGCTGGCCCGAAATCCGTGGACTGAGAGGCAGCCTTGGTCGTCTTGATGTGCATCCACGCGTTGGTGAGCCAAGCTGAGTCTCCAACTGTCGCGAATTCGGTGCTGATCAGGTCCCGGGTGCTCGACTCTCCCCGAGCATCAGCATCTGCGAAGACCGTGTATGCGTAGACTGGCCGCTCCGCTGTCTGCTGCAGACTTGAAAAATTGGTCACTGCAAGCAGGGCGAATAGGTTCTCCAAGAAAGGCAGCATGCTGACCTTTCTGTTGGATCCTCCGTAGCTAAATACCAAGACCAGCACTGAGTCAAGTGCCAAGACGTAGTCCGGAAGGAAGAACTTCCGAGCCAGATCAAGTCGCAAGTCTTCGGCAGCGCGGTCTTTGAAGCTCGCCTGCAAGACGTTGGCGAGCGGGTAAGGCAGCTCCGAGAGTTTTAGTGCCAGCTTCTGAAATCCGAGTTGCTTCTTAAGTACGCGGTTCAGGAAGGCTGCATCGTGTGGACCTTCGCAGAACATTAGGTGGGCGTTGGACCACTGCGGCATCACTGGGCTCCTCGAAGATCTACGTCCCCGGCCTCGAGCAGCTTCTTGAAAGCCGGACCGCTAAAGTCGCGTGTCCGAATGCCGTTCGTTGTATTGACGATCGCATGACACGACAGGTCCTTGGGCTCTGGAACGGCCGTGATGAAGGCGTCAATGCACTCCTTGCTGTGACTGGTGATGAAGACCTGCACGTTGAACTTCAAAGCCAATTGGTGCACGAAACGTGAGAATGGTTCGATCAGTCGGTAGTGCAGTGCGTTCTCGAATTCATCGATCAGCACGACGCCATGCTGAGCAGAGGCAAACAGCAGAGAAAGTAAGAACATTCGTTGCAGCCCCTCGCCATAACAAGACAGGTCGACACCTGCTTCAAACTGACTATCAATCACCAGAAAACGCTGCCGCTCGTCCGTCAACCGGATATCTTCCAACGTCGGAAGTAGGTTGGCTCGGAGGAATTCGAAGATGTCTGGCAGCGCCTTGGATTGGACGCTCTTGTGATAGAAGCCCGTGTAACGGTGTGGTTCATTGAAAAAGAATGGACTGCTGAAGATCACCGGGCACAACAAGCGAAGACTGTCCGCGTGCGTTTCTCGTTCCTGACCCTTGTAGATTCGATTCGCCGAGGCGAGCTTGGTCGTTCCGAACTGGGATTCGATCTCCACTGTGCCTAGGTAGCGCGTGCGGTCGATTGAGGAGTCCTCTTCGGTACGTTGCTTGATATTCACCGATGCCGACAGGTGATCAAACATTCCGTCGATGCCCAGGGTGTCTGAGCCCAGTTGCTCGAGCATCCACTCCGGGTCGAGCTGATCCGTGGCCACCTTGCCGCGTCGTCGCATCACCTCGAGTAAGCCGTCCAGGTCGTTCTGGCGAGCCAGCAGGTAGATTGCCTCTAGCAGCGATGTTTTACCGGAGTTGTTGATGCCCGCGACGAGATTGATGCGGGACAGCTGCTTCATATCCAGGCCGGCAAGGCGGCGATAGCGCTTCACATGAATGTGAGTGAAGTGCGCGTCAACACGGTCGCGGAAGACAGCCTTTTGTTCCACCCCGCTCAGGCCAGAGGCGCGTGCACGGTCGATGATCGATTGCAGCTTGCCCCGCACTCCTTCAAGCTCGGGCAGGTTTTGCGGGTTGATCGCCAACTGTGCCAAAGTGTCGATGTCCACGGCGACGGACCGCACTGCCGCTTCCTGCCGCTCTCGGAACACCAGATCGCTGCTGCGGTAGGCACCGTTCAGATCGCGGTTCTTCTTCAGGGAGGCCAGCGCACGCTCGTCAGAGATGACCTTGGCCAGTGTGTCCACGTCGTCACGTCGCGTGATCACCGGCTCCAGGTATTTGCCGCCGAAGCCCACGGAGCCGTCGTCCTCCTGCTCCTCCACCGGTTCGCGCGACAGCAGTGAGAAGAAGAAGTCGCGGTTGGCGGTATTGTGAATTTGGCGGTCGCCGTCGTCCCAACCAAGCCAGTCCTTCAGCGCGGCGCTGCGGACGGCGTGGCGGAAGATCGGAAACATTGCTTCGTTGAACTGGTCGCCATAGTCCGAAGCTTGGTACTCGGCTACCATCGACAGTGCCCGTAAGCTGCGTCGCAGTTCGACCTTGCTGATGCCGATGCGCCTGCAGATCTCGTCTTCACCCAAGCCATGGGTCTTGTGCAGGGTCTCCAGCAGTTGGGCTTGGTTCCATTCCCCCCACTTCTTGTTGCCACTGATGTGCTTCAATGCCATCAGCGTGAGGTGGTGAACCTCGTCTCCATCGGTGTACAGCACCACGGGTACTTGGCTGAATGTTTCCGGGCTCAGTTGGCCCAGATCCACACCCTTGGACTCATACTCTTGCTGTAGGAACTTCAGAGCCGCAACGCGACGGTTGCCTTCCACCACCAGCAGGCCGCCGCTGGGCAGTTCGCGCACTAGGATTTGGTCTACCCGGAGATAGCCGTTGGCCTTGAAGCTCTCGATCAAGTCCTGAATGTTCTGGTTCTTGTCACCGCACAGAAGCCGCATGGTCCGCTGCATCACGTCGCGGTCTTTGACGTCCGTGTCGGGCACCTGCTTCTGGTCGGGTTCGTGAATGATCCGGAAGTTGTTTGGGTCCAGATAAAGGCTGCGCAGGCTCACCCGACGCAGGTTGGCGGCAGCCTTGGTGGCCGAACTGTCCGAGTCCGGAGGCGTCTGCTCAGACATGCTCGTGCTCCTTGCCCGTAGGCGTCAAGTTGGGGGCGGTGATCCGGTCGCCTTTGAACATCTTGAACAAGGAGGCGCGCTTCGCGTCATTGTCGCGTTCGTTGTCCCGGGTGATGTTGGGCGTCGACTTCTTGTGGTGCCGAAGTACCTCGGCTCCGAGGGCCGGACCGATGTTTGACCACATGTCATCGTTGAAGTCGGAAGTCGAGCGGATAGGCTGCTCGGCGAGCTTGTCCCCGTGGACCAAGACGCCGTACCGCTTCTCGCCTTGTCTCAGTTTCGCATTGGCCGAGGTGCGCGAAAAGAGCGCACATGGAATGGTTGGCATCATGATTTGTGCAGACTGAGGACCATCAACGATATGACTTAGGGAAATCTTCACTGGAATGGGCGTTTGAGGGGAAGTCACGATTTATTGGATCTGGAGGCGGTGGCGTTCAGCAGTGCCTTGGCGGAAAAGTTGGGCAGAGGGGACGTCGTTGCTTCGGCAGTAGGCGACTACCATCACCTCCTCAATGCGGGCCAGGCAGCGTATCTCCCGGTAAGAGGGTGCTTGCGCCGCAGTTTTTATGTGGGATTCGACGCACACGCTGACCACTTCGGACTTGCCAGCTGCCATGAGGCTACTCCTGTGAGTAAAACGTTAGCGACGCGATAGCTTATCGCAGGAGAGTTCGGCAAGGCGGCCACACGTCGGCGGATGGTTTGGCGTTTGCACTAAGTATCAAGAACAACAAGGGGGCGCGCGCCCCCTGCCAAATATGGTTCTTATGGACAAACCTCACAGCCTGACGCCCGCTTTGATGCCCAATCTTCCCTCCAGCCCCGCCGCAGACCGCAACAAACAACCCATCCTCGATGCCCTGACCCGCATCCTCGATGGGCGCGGCACCGCCTTGGAAATCGCCTCCGGCACAGGCCAACACGCCGCCTGGTTCGCCGCCGCCATGCCCTCATGGACCTGGCAGCCCACCGACGCAGACGCCCGCTCGCTCCCCGCGATCGCCAGCCGCGTCGAGCAAGCCGCGCTGCCCAACTTGCGCCCGCCGCTGCTGCTCGACGTGATGGCGCCGCAGTGGCCCTCGCAAGGCCCCGCGTTCACTCAAGAAGCCAAAGAAGAAGAAAAGTTCGACGCGATCTACTGCGCCAACATGCTGCACATCGCACCCTGGCCCACCTGCGCCGCGCTGATGGCCGGTGCCGCGCGGCATCTGCGTGCCGGCAGCGGCGTGCTGATCACCTACGGGCCTTACTTCGAAGACGAAGCACAGCACGGCCCCACGGCGCCGAGCAATCTGGCGTTCGACGAAGACCTGCGCGCGCGCAATCCCGCGTGGGGCATTCGCCGTCTCGATGACGTGGTGGCAGAGGCGCGCCGCGTCGGCCTCGCGTTGCGCGAGCGGCACGCGATGCCTTCGAACAACCTGCTGCTGGTCTTCGGCTTCAGCGGATGATGATGAAGAAGCGCGAGCGCGTCGTCGCCGGCCAAGGGGCTCTGCATTGCGATCTGGCGCACTCGCGCTAGAGTCGGGCCACGTCCACAAGACCGGCCTGCGCCCATGCTCGACACATCCCTGCCGACGCCTCCTCGTTCCCCCGCATCGCTGTTGCTCTCGCAGCGGCTGCTGTTCCGACTGATCCCCGCCGTCACCGCCTGCCTCCTGGCCATCGGCTGCGCGAGCCCGCCGCCGACGCGCGTGCCCGGTGGTTCGGTGCCCAGCAGCAACATCCCGCCGTTGACGTCGGAGCAGTCGAACAGCATCACGATCCATGCGCTGGGGCTGGTCGGCACGCCGTACCGCTATGGCGGCAAATCGCCCGAGGGCGGTTTCGATTGCAGCGGGCTCATCGGCTACGTGTACCGCCAGAGCGTGGGGCAGGTGCCGCCGCGCACGGTGTCGCGCATGGCGGGCTTCGGCCGGCCGGTGCCGATGTCCGAGCTTCGTTCGGGCGACCTGGTGCTGTTCGGCTCGGCGTCGCCCACGCATGCGGGCATCTATGTGGGCGACGGGCGTTTCGTGCATGCGCCGTCCACGGGCGGCGAGGTGCGGCTCGACCGGCTCGACGGCGTGTACTGGTCGCGGCAGGCGACGCAGGCGCGCCGGCCCGGCTGATTCGACACGACCCTGACTCGCTACTTCCGCGGCGACTGCACGTGCTCGGGCCGCACGCCGATGCCCACGGCGCGCGCGGGCAGGGTGCGCAGCCACGGCCAGCGCCCGAGCAGGCGCAGGGCCAAGGGCATGGGGCGCGGCGCGATCGATGACGATGCGGCTGCAGCCGTGGCCGCCTTGCGGCTGAGCACCGGCATCAGCACGCGGTCTTGCACGAGCCGCTGCGCGGCCTGCGTGACGCGCACGGGCCATTCGCGGCGGCGCTGCAGCTGGGGCAGCAGGGTGTCGATCTCCTTGTCGGTGGCACTGCCGGCGAGCGATGCGGCCAGCAGGTTGGCGGCGGCCACGGCGTCCTGCACGGCGAGGTTGATGCCGACGCCGCCCACGGGCGACATGGCGTGCGCGGCGTCGCCGATGCACAGCAGGCCGGGGCACGACCACGATTCGAGCCGGTCGACGCTCACTTCGAGCAGCTTCACGGCCTCCCAGTCGGGCAGGGCCTCGGGCAGCCGCGTGGCAAAGAAGGGCGCGATGCGCGCAATCTCGGCATGGAAGGCGGCAATGCCGCGCGACTGCAGTTCGACCCGGCCGCCCTTGCGGATGACGAAGGCGCACTGCCAGTAGTCGCCGCGGTTGAGCGTCACCAGCAAGCGGCCCGCCGCGATGTGGCCGCCGGTGGCCTCGGGGTCGCCGGGCAGCTTGGGAATGCGCATCCACAGCACGTCGATGGGCGCGCCGTAGCTGATGTGCGGCAGCGCTGCCGCATCGCGCAAGGTGGAGTGGCGGCCGTCGGCGGCCACGATGAGGGAGGCGTGCAGTTCGATGTCTTTCGGGCCGCCGCTGTCGGGGCTGCGGGCGCCGACGCGCACTTTCACGCCGTTGACGCGGCCGTTGTCCTGCAGCAGGCCGGTGGCCTCGGCGTCGGTCCACAGCTCGAAGCTGGGGTAGCGCCGCGCCTCGTCGCACATGAAGTCCAGAAACTCCCACTGCGGCATGAGCACCAGAAAACGGGCGTGCGTGGGCAGCCGCCTGAAGTCGGCAATGGTCACGCTGCGGCCCTCGTAGGTGCCGCGCAGCTCTTCGATGCGGTTGTGCGGGCGCTGCAAGAAGGCGTCGAGCAGGCCGAGCTCGTGCAGCACTTCGAGCGTGGACGGATGCACGGTGTCGCCGCGAAAGTCGCGCAGAAAGTCGAGGTGCTTCTCGAGCACGACGACGGGCACGCCGGCGCGCGCAAGCAGCAGGCCCAGCACCATGCCGGCCGGGCCGCCGCCGGCGATGCAGCAGCGGGGCGACGTGGGAACGGGGGCAGCGGTGGTGTGTGTGTCCATGGCTCCGATCGATCCGGTCGCGCCATGGGTGGCGTGGCCTGTGGGGTGCGCGGTGCGTGCACCTCTGGGTGTACGCACTGCGCGGCCGGACCGCCGGGGCCCGGACCTCAGGGCAGCGTGAAGCTCACGCTTTGTGCAATGAGCACGCCGTCGACCACGCGGTCGCCGACGACGGTCACGTGCCTGGTGCTGCCCAGGTCGGCGGCGGTGCCGTTTTCGAAGATGGTACCGGAGCCGCTGGCATTCACGCGCTGACCGCGCACGATGAAGTCGGCGGCCGACACGTAGTTGGCGATGGGGCCGATCACGGTGAACGACACGGGCCCGCCGGTGCCGGGCACGTGGCGGATGCGCAGTTTCTTGACCACGAGCACCTGGCCCGAGAGGAAGCCGTCGACCTCGACCTTCACGCCGTTGCCGATGGAGCCGACCGGCCCGCCGGTGATCTGGGCATTGCGCGCGTCGATCTTGTTGCCGAGCACGCGGAAGTCGCCGAGCGCGGCGAAGTCGGTGACCACGCCCGCCAGCTGCAGCGCGATGCCGTCGGCCGAGGGAATGGCGTACCAGCCCTGCACCTGGGTGGCAGTGAAGCGGCCGGCGGTCGGCGCCGCCGTGCCGCGCACGCGGACGAGGGTGCCGTTGGCCAGGCTCGCGGCGTCGATGCCGGGGCCGAAGGCGGCAGCGCCGAAGTCGACGGTCAGCAGGCCGAGCGTGAACTGCTGGGCGCCGCGGTCGAGGTTCTGCACGGTGCCGGTCACCAGCGGGGCGGTGGTGGCGGGCGCCACCTGGACGCGCGTGGCGCGCAGCGTGCCCGGTGCGGCGGGCAGGCCCCACACCTGCACCACGGCGCCGTCGACGAGGTCGGTGGTGCCGTCGGCGTCGGCCCAGACGGTGGCGTTGTCGGTGGTCACGCGGGCGCCCATGACGGTGAAGCTGCCGTCCTTCAGGTCGATGGCCGACACGGCGCCGCGCAACTCGGCGGCCGAGACGACGGTCGCGGCGATGCCGTTGTTGAAGTCTGCGTCGACCTTGCCGGCGATGCGCGCGCTCATGCCGATCTGCAGCTCGGTGGTGTCCTCGAGGCTGAAGGTGGCGTTGTCGGTGTTGTAGCGCAGGCCGTTGAGGATCACGCTGCCCATGCCGTCGGCCGCGCCGATGCCGGCGGCGTCGGCGCTCACGCCTGTGCCGCCGGAGCCCACGCCCGAGCCGTCGCCGTTGGTGTTGCTGGCGGTGCTGTCGCCGCCGCCGTTGCTGCCAGTGCCCGTGCCGCTGCCGGAGCCGGCGTCACCCGAGCCGCCGTCGCCGCCCCCACCGCCGCTGCCGGTGGCTGTGGTGCCGAGGGTGCCGAAGCCCGTCGTGCCGCCACCGCCACCGCTGCCGCCTCCCCCGCAGGAGAGAAGCAGGGCCATGACGCCAGCCATCAGCAGGCCGCGCGCCAGTCGCAAGGAGGGGGAGATCGTGTTCATCGGGGAGGCTCGTTGTTCTTTGGCGCGCCGGGGGCGGGCGCGCCTTCATCGTCTTCGTAATAGGTGTAGATGCCGACGCGGATGCGCGCTTTTGCCTTGGCGTCGGGGGCCGCGCGGTCGACGGCCTGGGTCATCTCGCGGGCCAGTTCGTGGTGCAGGCCGGCCCAGCGTTCGCGCACGAGGCGTTCGATGGCCGTGCAGTCGGCCAGCGTGAGCCCGCGCGCGTACACGGCGCGCTCGAGCATGCGGGGCTTGTCGTTCAGGGTGTTGGAGACGGCGGCCAGCAGGTGGTCGCGGCCGTTGTCGCCCAGGAAGGCAAGCATCGACTGCAGGTCTTCCACCGGCACGAAGCCGTCGGCCGTGAGTTCGGCGGTGCCGTCGCTCTCGGCCACCATCTGCAGGCGCACCAACTCGTCGAGGATGGTGCGGTGGTGCACGTTGCCCCGGCTGGCCAGGCGGGCCACGCGCTCGAACGACGGCCCGTCACCCTCGGTGACGACGGGCAGGCGGCGCAGGGTGTCGTCGTCGGTGGTCATCTGTAACCACAACGTAAAAGTCTTGGCGGCGGCTGACAGCTCGGTGTGGGGCAGGGGGTCGACGGTGGCGCGGACCTTGGCGGTGACCACCTTGCGGTTCAGCCCGGTGGTGACCGAAATCTGGCTGAGGTTGGGTTTGGGCACGCCCTGGCCGCGCCAGGTGCGCTGGGCTTCCTCGATGAGCAGGTCGCGCAGCAGGGCTTCCAGGTGCGGGTGCTTGACGCCCATGGCCAGCGCCAGCCGGACCACGGGCCTGAGGATGCGAGCGCAGGCGGCAAGGGCCCAGTCCAGCCGGTGTTCCATGGATGCGGGGAGCGTTGTTCCTGGTGAGGTGGTGGTCGAAGCAAGGAGGCGGGGCCGGCGCCGGGCCTTGGCACGGGGCGCTATTGTCGTCGGTCCTCCAGCGGCCCGCGCCGGCCGGCGTCAGGTCGCGGCGCAGGTGCCGCCGCTCGACCGGGTGACGGTGGTGCGCCCCGTGGCACTGATGGCCACGGCGCGTGACTGGTCAGCGCTCGGGGTGGCGCGGCAGATGGTGATGCGGCTCTGGCCGGCGCCCAGGCCGGTGGCCTGGAACACGACGGCGCTGGCGCCGCCGGCCTCGCGCAGCCGGTAGCCGCTGGCGGCCGCGGGCTCGACGCGCAGCACCTGTGTGTCGCTGCGCACGATCCAGCCGGCTTCCCATTGCCCGTTGGTGCTGCAGCTGGTGCCGTTGGCCGAGGCGCACAGGGTGATGGGGGCGTTGCGCTTGATGGCCTCGCTGCGCGCCAGCTGGGTGCCCGCGACCAGCGCAGTGGCGTAGCTGCTCAGCCGCGTGGACAGTCGGATGCCGTCGAACGAGGGCACGGCGATGGCGATCAGCACCACCAGCACGGCCAGCGTGACCATCAGCTCGATGAGCGTGAAGCCGCGCGGCCGGACGCGGGCACGGGCTTGGGCGGGGCGAACGTTACGCATGCGAAAGGCCCGGCGTTTACTTCTGGATGAACCAGTAGACCCGGCCCTTGGGCTGCTTGAACGCGGCCTTGGGGGCGGTGCCCTTGGGGCTGAGGAAAGAGTCGGGGTTGGCGCCGATCACCACGTCGCGCATACCGCCGTTGCCATCGAGCTGTACGCGGAACACGGCAGGCGAGGGCGCGAGGCCGCCGCCCACCACGTTCTGGAAGCGTCCGCCCTGGGCGGCCGCGTTGACGTACGACACGTTGTAGACGCGCGCGGTGCCGAGGTCGGCGCGGCACGACTGCGTGTTGGGGACGCTGGGCGTGTGGGTGTTGAAGGTGGTGATGCCGTAGGCGGTGACCGAGCCGGTCACGACCTGTTCGCCGGTGGCCAGCGCAAGGTACCAGCCCTTCTTGGTGGCAAGGTCCGCGGCCGTCGGGTCCTCGGCTGTGGTGATGGCCTGCAGCGAGGCATGGCACAGCACCTCGTTGCCGGTGCCGCAGCGGTCGGCCTCGCTGGTCAGCCAGGTGCTGTCGGTGGGCTTGTCCACCAGCATGTAGAAGCGGTTGGCCACGCCGAGCGCGACGTTGTAGTAGCGCAGCGGCTTCTCGCGGTCGCCCGAACCGAGCAGCACGACGTAAGCGCCGTTGTCCTCCAGCACGTCGGGCGCGAACATGAACTTGCGGTTGGGCGTGCAGGTGTCCACGGCGTTGCAGCCGAGCGAGGCGATCTTGGTCATGCGCCAGGCGGACGGTGCCGCGCTGCCGATGGCGATGCGGTACACGTTGCCACCCAGGTCGGCGGCGTAGGCGATCTTGGCGACGCCGAGCGTGTCGGTGACCACCGTCACTTCGCCGACCACCGGGCGTGCCGTGGTGAACACCTTGAGCTGCGCGCCGGTGTCGGCGTCGAGCACGTAGATCCGGTTGCCCTTCACGCCGCTGCCGCAGGCCTGGGCGGCGCTGTTGGTGTCGACGTCTTCGCACTTGTCGTAGCCGCCGCCGAAGATCAGCAGCGGGCTGTTGGCGCTGCCGTAGCCGTTGGCCTTCAGCACCTTCGGGGCCGACCAGGTCTGGCCGATGCCGTCGAAGTCGGTGTCGCAGCCGGTGTCGTCGCCCTGGTTCGGGCAGCCCTTACGCCACTTCAGCGTGGGCGTCGCGGGCGAGGAAACGTCGAAGGCGTAGATCAGCCGGCCGCCGCGGCGCATGCTGGCGTAGAGCCAGGTGTTGCTGCCCTGGCGGTAGGCGGCCACGGGGCCGTCCATGCCGTAGGGCTTGGGCGCCACCGCGCCCATGCTCACCGGCAGCTCGGGGAAGTTGACGCGCGTGGTGTTGTCGTACAGCCGCTTGAGGCTGCCGTAGAACTCGGGCGGCATGAACGACCACAGCTCGGAGCCTGCGACGGCCCCGCCGATGTCGGCGCTGCGGTTGCCGTTGATGGCGCGCAGCACGCCGTCGTTGCCACCGTAGAACACCACCACCTGAGGCGCGGCGTCGGTGCCGTAGTTGATGGCCACCGGGCGTGAGTGCACCACGTCGCCGTGCACCGAAGGCCGCATGGCGCTCGAGGGCACCGGGTTGCCCTGGGCGTTGGGCCTTTCGTCGCCCAGGTTGTCCAGGCCGCGCACCCAGTTGATGAGCTTCGCACGCTCGGTGTCGTCGGCCGTGCCCAGCGCGGCGCGGGTGATGTCGGTGTTGCCGGCGTTGAACGCCGTGAGCGCCGTGCAGCCACCGGGCGCACAGGTCTTCATGTTGCGGCTGTCAGGCAAGACATGGCGAAGCATGTAGCCTTGCGCGCCTTTCTCGACCACGTTGCCGTCGGGGCTGTCGGCGGCCTCTTTGCCAATGCAGTCGCCGGACTTGCGGAAGCTCCAGTAGGTGTCGGTCGTGCTGGGCGCGGGCGTCCAGAAACTGCGCGCGCACGGCGCCACGAAGCCGGTCTGGTTGTTGATGGCGTTGGCGCCGACCGCGTCCTGCAGGATCAGCTGGTTGCTGCTGTCCAGGCCGAGCTTGTACTGCTTGAGGTTGCCGTTCCAACGCGGAAACGCGTCCTGGTCGGGGCGGAACATGCCGACGAACACCTGGTTCAGGTAGGTGCCTTGCGTGTTCACGCTCACGGGCAGGCTCACCGAGGAGAACACGCTGTTGACCGACTGGATCTTGCTGAAGATGTCGTCCAGCGCCTCGCCGAGCGCGGCGCCGAGTTCGGGCTTGCCCGTGAGGTCGTAGTACTCGCCCTTGCTCTCCCTGGCGACGCTCTGCATCAGCGCGGTCCAGCCCGGCCCCTGGCCCTGCTCGGCCTTGGCGGCCTCGATGGTGTAGACCTTCACGCCCATGTTGGTCTGCAGGAAGCGCGCCCATTCATCGGCCGTGTTGTCCTGCGAGCCGCTGGTGCCCAGGGTGATCTGGGCGGAGCTGCCGCCTGCGGCGCGCAGCGCCTCGTTGGACAACTGGTTGTCGTTGTTGTTGTCCTGCGCCGCGCCGTTGCTGATGTAGATGACGAAGGTGCCGGTGCAGTTCTCGGTGCTCGGACCGACGTATCTGCTGCCGTTGAAACCGTCGAGCGCATTGCGCGGCAGGGCGTAGATGGCCTTCGACGCCGTGGTGCCGCTCACGTTGCCGGCGTAGTCGGTCTTGACCTTGCCGTTGCCGGCGATCGGCGCGCCGCTGGACAGGTAGCGGTAGACCTCCGCCATGGTCTTGCCGGCCTTGCCGCCGTTGGACTTGTCGCCGACCTTGTCGAGGCCGCTGATCATGGCGCTGTACTTGTCCTTGGTGGGCGCATCGAGCGTGCGGACTGCGGCGCGCACGTAGCCGCCGTCGCTGTTCGAGTTGCCCTGGCCGGTCTCGGTGAACATCATCAGGCCGACCTTGAAGCGGGAGTCCTTCAGGCTGGCGAATGCGTTGGAGAGCGCGGCGATCTCGGCCGTGAAAGGCTGGTTCCAGTTGGCCGTGTTGTCCAGCACGAACAGCACGTTGGGCGACTGGGCGGCGACGGGGTTGTAGCCCACGAAGAGATCGATGTCCTCCGCCTGCGCAGCCTGCATCGGCAACGCGAGCAGCACGGCGGCCCACAGCGTGGTGAGTAGTTTCCTTGTCATGGCGGGGACCCGTTCATCGTCGTGGTTCAAGAGGAGGCCGGCGCGGGTTCGGCTGGCGCGACCGGCGGCGGCGCGCACAGCGCATCGAACTGCGCCTTGTTGAGCAGCGCCCGCACGCCCTGGCGCACGGAGGTCGAGGTGCCGGTGGAGTCGGACCTGGCGTCGGTCACGGTAGTGCTGATGTCCCACACGGCGTTGTACTGGTCGGGCAGGGCCGCGAGCCCCGAGCCGCTGCTCGATGCGCCGCCGGTGATGCCGCCCGGGCCCGTGCTGCCGCCGCCGCCGGTGTCGACGGCCTTGGTGGCGCGCACGCACACGGGCGGAGCGATGTCGACCTTGTAATCGTCCACGCCGTCGTTGTTGATGTCGACCATGCTCACGGTGCCCTGCGGCGGCGCGAGCGACGGGGTGCCGTCGCTGCCGGGCACCAGCAGGCTGGCGGCGACTTCCTCGATCGCGCGGTTGGCGGCGGCCACGGCTTCGTTGCGGGTCTGCAGGTTGCCCACGGCCTTGAGGTTGGCGCTGCTGAGGTTGAAGCCGGCGGTGACCACGAGCGTGATCAGCAGCAGCATGATCATCCCGATGATCAGCGCGGCGCCGCGCTGGGCGGCGGTTGTGCGGCCAGAGTGCACGCGTGGCTTCATGGCGTTTCTCTCCGGCCGGTGACGTTGGTCAGGCGCACGGTGGTCGCGAACGCGTGCCGCTTGTAGTGGTCGTTGAACGGCCCGAGCGCTACAGCGCCCATCTGGTACCTGCGCGTGTCGGTGTGGCCCGGCGAGATGGCGGCGGCGCGCGCGAGCACGTGCAGCTTCACGGCCACCACGTTGACCAGCTGGTCGGCGGTGCAGGTTGCGCCGCAGTGCACGAAGGCGCCGTCGGGGCTGCCGTCGCCGCGGTTGGCGGGCGTGGATTTGTCGGCGGCGTCGGCCCACGCGATGGCCTGGGCGTAGTTGACGGCGGCGCCGGTCTTGCTCAGCGTGTCCAGGCCGAGCTCGACACGAAAGCCCTCGACGCCTTCGATCAGCGGCGTGGGCGGTTGCTGTGCGAGCGTGCCGTCCACCAGATCGAAGCGCGAGCGGGCCAGCGTGGGAATGCCGTCGCCCACGGCCTCGGCATAGTCGCGCACGTAATAGATGTCGGTCACCAGCTTGCGCTTGGGCGAAGGGGTGGTGCAGTCCTTGAGGAACATCTGGTCGAAGGCGCCGGTCGAGAGGTCGAACGACGAGGGCTTTTGCGTGCCGCACAGCGACGACTGGAAGTACATCGCGCCGGCCACGTCGGCTTCACAGTTGGTGGTGCCCGGCAGGCAGGTTTCGGCGTGGCGCACGACGACGATGTCGGTGCCGGTCTTGTGGCGCGGCAACAGGTCGGTGCAGGTGACGGGCACGCTGTTGTAGACCTGCACGGGCAGGTCGAGCAGCTGGCGCTTGTAGTCCTCGGTCCAGTTCGCGGCCGAGTAGGCCAGGCACGGGTCGGGCACGGCACCCGTGGGCACGTGCGTGGGCGCGACGTTGACGGTGAGGTCGTCGAACTCGGGCATGTAGTTTTCCCAGAAGCCCGCGTGGGAGATCTCGTTCTCGAGCACGAAGATGCTGAGGCGCCCCGTTTCGATCTGGCGGTTGACGCGTTCCATCTCGCGCTGGGAGCCGCTCACGTTGAGGAACAGCGTGAGCAGCGCGGCCATCACGATGAGCATGATGGTGATGGCCACCATCAGCTCGATGAGCGTCAGCCCGCGCTGGGCGCGGCGCGCAGGGGTCAGGCGCGGGTTCATGAGAGCGATCCGATGCGCACGAGCGTGGTCACGGTGCGGCGGCACAGGTCGTTGATGCACTTCGAACCGGTGCCGCCGTCGTAGGCGTCCTTGCCGCAGGGCACGCCGGCCGGCGGCGCCGAGATCGGCCCGAGGCCCTGCCAGGCGACGGTGACGAGGTACTCGTTGTTGCCCATGTCTGCCACGCAGCCGCGCCCGCCGATCACGGTGCCGAGCTTGTCGGTGCCCGAGAACTCGGCGGCGCCCTGCAGCGCGTTGCACCATTCCCTGGCGTCGATCTGCTGGCGCGTGCCGGTGCCGGTGGGGCAAGCATCGGTCCCACCCAGCGGCGCGCTGGTGGCGTAGCTCGCCGCCATGCGGCGGTTGATGGCGATGCGGCTGGCCATGTCGTTGAGCAGCATCAGCGCCTGCGAGCGCTGGTACGACTCCATCTCGGAGGCCTGCAGCCGGGCCTGCAGCCCCACGAGGCCGAACAGGCCGAAGGCCAGGACGAGCAGGGTGACCAGCACTTCGATCAGCGTGGTACCGCGCTGGCGCTGGCGCCGGAGGGCGGGGCTCACCATTTGTTGGCCGGCGTCTTCACGCCTTCGCTGGTGAGCCCGAGGTTGCCGTCGCTTTGCTGGTTGCCGATCGCGGTGAAGGTGATCGTGAACGTGGGCGGGCCGGACGCCTGCAGCGTGACGGCGTAGCTGTAGTTGCCGGCGACCTCGGCGGGCAGGCTGTAGCCGCTGGCGGTCAGGGCCGTCGTGTCGGCGTAGCTGCGGTTGGCAATGAGGAACTGCTGCTGCCGGTTGGCGATGTCCATCATCTGCGCCTGGGCCGCCGAGCGCTTGGCGCGGATCACGTACTGCTGGTAACTGGGCAGCGCGATCGACGCCAGGATGGCCACGATGGCCACCGTGATCATGACCTCGATCAATGTGAAGCCGCCGCTTGTGCGCGCCTGCGAATGCTGGGTCATCGTGGACTCGTCAGAGTTGTTTCACATTGTTAGTGAATGTGAATTTATCACATTTAACGTAAACGCAACCGCTCCGCAGTACTGCCAATGACTGCCTGTCAGAAGGTGATTAGGGGTTATCCATTAGGCAATTCCACCCGCCCGGCCCACGCAGTTCGACGGATGCGGCGCCGCGGCGGGCGGGGAACACTCGCCCGGTTCATATCGAGGAGACATCCGCATGCCCAACATTCGCCGCCATCTGGTGTGGCTGGCCGTGGCCGTGCTCGGCGCTTTTGCGCTGGGCACCGTCGCCCTGAGCCGGGGGGAAAGCATCAACGCCCTCTGGGTCGTGACCGCCGCCCTCTGCACCTACCTGATCGCCTACCGCTACTACAGCCTGTTCATCGCCGACAAGGTGCTGGGGCTCGACGCCAACCGCAAGACGCCGGCGCACCGCCACAACGACGGCCTGGACTACGTGCCGACCGACAAGAACGTGCTGTTCGGCCACCACTTCGCGGCCATTGCGGGCGCCGGTCCGCTGGTGGGCCCGGTGCTCGCGGCGCAGATGGGCTACCTGCCCGGCCTGCTGTGGGTGCTGGCGGGCGTGGTGTTCGCGGGGGCGGTGCAGGACTTCATCATCCTGTTCATCTCCACGCGCCGCGACGGCCGCTCGCTGGGCGACCTGGTCAAGCAGGAGATGGGCGTGGTGCCCGGCATGATCGCGCTGTTCGGCACCTTCATGATCATGATCATCATCCTGGCGGTGCTGGCCCTCATCGTGGTGAAGGCGCTGGCCGAATCGCCGTGGGGCAGCTTCACGGTGGCCGCGACGATTCCGGTGGCGCTGTTCATGGGCGTGTACCTGCGCTACATCCGCCCGGGCCGCATCGGCGAGGTGTCGGTGATCGGCTTCGTGCTGCTGATGGCGGCCATCTTCGGCGGCCAGTGGGTCAGCCGGCATCCGGTGTGGGGTCCGGCCTTTACGTTCGACGGCAAGGCGCTCACCTGGATGCTCGTGGGCTACGGCTTCGTGGCCGCCAGCCTGCCGGTGTGGCTGCTGCTGGCACCGCGCGACTACCTGTCGACCTTCCTGAAGATCGGTACGATCATCGCGCTGGCGATCGGCATCGTGGTCGTGATGCCCACGCTGCAGATGCCCGCCATCACGCAGTTCGCGCAAGGCAACGGCCCCGTGTGGTCGGGCAGCCTGTTCCCGTTCCTGTTCATCACGATCGCCTGCGGCGCCGTCTCGGGCTTTCACGCGCTGATCTCTTCGGGCACCACGCCCAAGATGCTCGACAACGAGCTTCACGCGCGCTTCATCGGCTACGGCGGCATGCTGGCCGAGTCCTTCGTCGCCGTGATGGCGCTGGTGGCGGCCTCGTGCATCGAGCCGGGCATCTACTTCGCGATGAACAGCCCGGGCGCGCTGGTCGGCACCACGGTGCAACAGGCTGCGGCAACGATCTCCGGCTGGGGCTTCGTGGTCACGCCCGAGATGCTGCTGCAGACGGCCAAGGACGTGGGCGAGACCACCATCCTCGGGCGCACCGGCGGCGCACCGACGCTGGCCGTGGGCATGGCCCACATCCTTCACCAGGTGATCGGCGGGCAGGCCATGATGGCCTTCTGGTACCACTTCGCGATCCTGTTCGAGGCGCTGTTCATCCTCACCGCGGTGGACGCCGGCACGCGCGCCGGCCGCTTCATGCTGCAGGACCTGCTGGGCAGCTTCGTGCCCGCGCTCAAGCGCACCGACTCGCTGCCGGCCAACCTGATCGCCACCGCGCTGTGCGTGTCGGCCTGGGGCTACTTCCTGTACCAGGGCGTGGTCGATCCGCTGGGCGGCATCAACACGCTGTGGCCGCTGTTCGGCATCTCCAACCAGATGCTGGCCGCGGTGGCGCTGATGCTGGGCGTGGTGGTGCTGTTCCGCATGAAGCGCGAGCGCTATGCCTGGGTGGCGGCGGCGCCGGCCGTGTGGCTGCTGGCCTGCACGCTGACGGCGGGCTGGCAGAAGATCTTCTCGAGCGATCCGAAGATCGGCTTCCTGTCGCATGCGTCGAAGTACGCCGACGGCCTGGCCAACGGCGTGCTGATTGCTCCGGCCAAGACGCCCGAAGCCATGTCGCGCATCGTCTTCAACGACCGGCTCGACGCGGCGCTGTGCGCGCTGTTCATCTTCGTGGTGCTGAGCGTGCTGGTCTACAGCATCAAGGCCTGCTTCGCGGCCCGTGCGGCCAACCGGCCGACCACGCAAGAGACGCCGTTCGAGTCGAGGGGCGCGGCCTCGTCCGCCGCCCACTGAACGCCATGGGCCTCGCCCTACCCGAAGCCGGGCGCTACATCGCCCGGTCGATCAAGCAGTCGCTGCGGCTCATGGTCGGTCTGCCCGACTACGACGTCTACCTGACGCACATGGCGGCCACCCACCCGGACCGGGCGCCGATGAGCTACGAGGAGTTCTTCCGCGAACGGCTCGAGGCGCGCTACGGCGGGGGCAAGGGGCGCTGCTGCTGACGGGTAGCGGCTGACAACGACAAAGGGCGCATGCGATGCGCCCTTTTTTCGTTTCACGAGGCGTCGAGGATCTGCGCCATCCGCAGCGCCGCCGGCGAGAGCGGCCGGTTCTTCAGGCTCAGCCGGTACAGCGGCCGCGACAGCACCACGCCCGGCAGCTTCAGCTCGCGCAGCGTGCCCAGCGCAAGCATGTCGGCCACCACCACGCGTGGCAGCATCGAGATGCCGACGCCGCTGGCCACGGTGCGCGCAATGGCCTCGTTGCTTGCCATTTCCATCCACGGCGGCGCGTCGATGCCGTGCGCCGCGCACAGCGCCTCGGTGGCCTGGCGCGTGCCCGAACCGGGCTCGCGCAAGATCCAGTTCTGCCGGCCCAGCAGCGCGGCCGTCACGCCGCGGCGGGGCAGGGCGGCGTCGGGCGGCGCCACGATGGCGAGCGGGTCGGTGGTCCATTCGCGCACGTCGATGCGTGCTTCGCTGTCCGCATCCACGCGGCCCTCGACCAGCGCGAGGTCGATGCGGCATTCGAGCAACTGCTCGCACACCCACTGCGTGTTGCCGACCGTGACGCGCGGCACCACCGCCGGAAACGCCGCGCAGAAGGCCGCGATCTGCGGCGGCAGCCAGTAGCTCGCCACCGTGGTGCTGGCGCCCAGCGTGAGGCTGCCGCGCTGCACGCCGACACGCGCACGCACGTCGTCGAGCGCCGCGCGCTCCATCGCGAAGATGCCGCGCGCATGCGTGAGCAGCGACGCGCCGGCCTCCGTGAGCCGAAAGCCCTTGCCAGCGCCACGCTCGATGAGTGTCAGGTCGAGCTGGTGCTCCAGCTCGCGGATGCCCTTGGACACCGCGGGCTGGCTGATCCACAGGCCCTCGGCCGCGCGCGAGAAGCTGCCCGCCTCGGCCACGGCGACGAACAGGCGCACCAGGTGCAGGTTGAGGGTCATAACTTAACTTCATGCATCGGTGAAGTTTATGTCTTTGACTCATGGTGTGTCGATTCCTAAGCTTGGCGCCATGTCATCCCTTGCCGCCTCCTTGCCCGGTTTCTCCTTCGTTCGCCGCTGCGGCCCCGGCGTGCTGTTCTCTGCAGTGCTGGCAGCTGCTGCCGCGCTGCTGGCTGAATGGCCGCCGATGGTGCACCTGGGCCTGAGCGCGCTGACCTTGGCCATCGCGCTGGGCATGGTGGCGGGCAACACGGTGTTCCCTGCGGTGTCGGACCGCACGGGTGCCGGCGTGGACTTTGCTCGCAGCGTGCTGCTGCGCGCGGGCATCGTGCTCTACGGTTTTCGCATCTCGCTGAGCGACATCGGCGCCGTCGGCTGGCCCGGCGTGCTGATCGCGATGGCGATGGTGGCGCTGACCTTCGGCCTCGCCGTGCGCATCGGCACGCGCTGGCTGGGGCTCGACCGCGAGACGGCCGCGCTGATCGGTGCAGGGAGCGCCATTTGCGGCGCCGCCGCCGTGATGGCCACGCAGCCGGTGGTGCGCGGCGAAGAGCACAAGGTGTCGATCGCCGTCGCCACGGTGGTCGTGTTCGGCACGCTGTCGATGGTGCTGTACCCGTTGATCTATCCGTACCTCGGCCTCACGGAACATGCCTTCGGTCTCTTCGCTGGCTCGACCATCCATGAGGTGGCGCAGGTGGTCGCGGTCGGCGAGGCGGTCAGCCCGGGTGCGGCGAACGCGGCCGTGGTCGAGAAGATGCTGCGCGTGATGATGCTGGCGCCGTTCCTCATGGGCCTGTCGTTCCGCGTGGCGGCATCGACACCGGGCGCGGCGAGCCTGCGCGCCTGCTGGCGCCAGGTGCGCGTGCCATGGTTCGCGGTGCTGTTCATCGTGGTGAGCGCGGTGCATTCGCTCGACGTGCTGCCGAGCGCCCTGGTCGCTGCGCTGGTGCAGCTCGACACGCTGCTGCTCGCCACCGCCATGGCCGCGATGGGCCTGCGCACCAGCGCCGCCAGCTTGCGCAAGGCCGGGGCGCAACCGCTCAAGCTGGGAGCGCTGCTGTTCGTGTTTTTGACGGTCGGCGGCTATGCGGTGAATGCGGCCGTGCTGGCGATGTTCTGAGTGAGGTTCGCGTGGGGCTCAGGCGGCGCCTGAGGCGTCCTGCGTGAATTCCAGTTTCTCCTGCGCGCGCCTTCGCGGGACCATCGGTGCCACGCAACTCGTGGAGAACAACCGATGTCATCCGAACTCAACCAGATCGCCAGCTGGTCGCTGCGCTGGCGCATCTGCCTGTCAGGCGCGCTGTGCCTCGTCGCCGCTATCGCCGCGGCCAAGCCTTTCGATGTGAACACCGACCTGCAAACCGAGCAGCGCTACCAGCTCGCCCTCGAAGCGCAGGCGGGGCGCGACTACCGCACGATGCTCGTGCAACTGCGCCAGGCCGCCACTGAAGGCCATCCCGAGGCGCAGGAGATGCTGGGCATGGTGCTGCTCACGGGCCCCACGCTATACGGATCGGCCGTGAAAGCCGACCGCTGCGAGGCGCGCACGTGGATGCTGCGCGCCGCCGAGAAGGGGAGCGAAACGGCCAGGGTGCAGCTGGCGTTTCTCAACAGGTTGCGCAGCGCGCCGTCCGGAAAGATCGCTTGCAGTTGATCGCGGTTGATAGCGGTTGATGGCGGGTATGGTGGGCAGCACGCGTACATACTCGGTGACCCCCACGAGAGCACCCCTCTATGCCCACTCCTTCTCCCGCGGACCGACTCAAGAACGACGTTGCCCATGAAATCCGCAAGGGCGTGGACCTTGCGATGTCGCACGGGCCGCTGCATCGCGGCAAGGGCATGGTCAGCGGCATGATCGCCCTCGTGCTGGCCAACTTCAGCATGCTGGCCGTGCTGATGTTCCAGTTCCCGGCCTTCCTCAGTACACCGAAAGTGCGCGAGGTGCTGAGCTTCGACGCGATGCGCACGGTGCTGTTGGTCGCGATGGTGCTGTGCGGCACCCTGGCCCTGACCAACATCGTTTTCAACCGCGTGCGCCGGTTGTCGGCATGGGCCTTGTTCTGGCTGGCGGTTGCAGTGGTCGGCTCGCAGCTGGGCGTGAGCGCCACCGGGCACGGGTGGCTGCCTGCGGGCAACGTGCCGTCGAACATGCCGTACCTGGGTGTCGACTGGTTCATCTTCGACCTGCTCGCGACCACGCTGCTGTTCACCACCATCGAGAAGCTCAAGCCGCTGCGCCCCGGCATGCCGATCTTCCGCAAGGAGTGGCAGACCGACTTCATGTACTTCGTGACGGGCCACCTGCTGGTGGGGCTCACGCTGTTCCTGGTCTACGCCATTCTCTACGGCGCGACGGGCATGTTCGCGGGGGTGAACCCGGTGGGACAAGACACGCTGCGCGGCTGGTTTCGCAACCTGCCGTTCGGCTATGCGCTGCTGCTGCTGATGCTCATCACCGACTTCGCGCGCTACTGGCTGCACCGCTTCTATCACGAGACCGCCATCGGCTGGCGGCTGCATTCCATCCATCACAGCGCCGAAAGCATGGACTGGATTTCAGGCAGCCGCACGCACGGCGTCGAGACCGTGCTGTCGACCGTGGTGATCCTGGCGCCGGCCTTTCTGCTCGGTTTTTCGCAGAGCGTGATCAACGTCTACATCGTGATCGCGGGCGTGCAGGCGGTGTTCAACCACACCAATGCGTCGGTGCGGCTGGGCCCGCTGCGCTACCTGATCGTGACGCCGAACTTCCATCATTGGCACCACAGCCGCGACGCGGAAGGGTTGGACCGTTGCTATGCGGCGCACTTCGCGTTCTGGGACTACCTGTTCGGCACGGCCGTGAAGACCGACAAGAACAAGGTCTGGCCTGACAACTATGGCGTGGTGGGCGACTACGTGCCCAAGGGGTTCTGGCGGCAGCAGCTCTATCCGTTGACGTGGTCGGGGCGATGGACCGATGAGAACGGCGTCGAGCATCGGGAAAACCGCTGAGTCTCGTCAACGAAGGGCCACCGCAGATTGAAGAAGCGAAGCCGACGCGACCGTCACCCGAGGTTCATCGCCATGAACCCGCGCTCCAGGTCGGCCACGAGGTCCGAAGGTGCCTCCAGCCCGACGTGCAGCCGCACCACCGCACCGCGCCCGCTCCAGTCCGTCACGCTGCGCGCCGCGCGCATGTTGGTCCAGGCGACCAAGCTTTCATAGCCGCCCCATGACGAGCCGCGACCGAACAGGGTGAGCGCGTCGACGAAACGCTCGACCGCTGCGTTCTCCGTGCCCGGCTGAAGTTCGATCGACAGCAGCCCGTTGGTGCCACGGCAGTCGCGCTGCCAGATGTCGTGCCCCGGATGCTGCGGCAGCGCGGGGCAGAACACCGTGGCCACTTCGGGCCGCGATTCGAGCCAATGCGCCACTGCGAGCGCGTGCCGCTCGTGCATCTGCAGCCGCGCAGACAGCGTGCGCATGCCACGCAGCACCAGCCAGGCGTCGTCGGGGCTCACGGTCATGCCGAAGGCGTCGCAGCGTTCGTTCAGCGGCTGCCAGGCTTCGCGCGTGGTCGCGACGGTGCCCATCATCACGTCCGAATGGCCTGAGAGGTACTTGGTGGCTGCCATCGTGGAGATGTCGGCGCCCAGCGCGAGCGGGTGGTACTGCACGCCGGACCCCCAGGTGTTGTCGGCCGCCAGCAGCGCGCCGCGCGCATGCGCCAGCGCGGCCAGCTTGGGTAGGTCGCACATCTCGTAGACGAGCGAACCGGGGCACTCGGCGTACACCAGCTTCGTGCTGGGTTCGAACAGGTTCTCGATGCCGCTGCCATCCGCAGCAAAGAAGGTGCTGCGAATGCCGTAGGGCGCCAGGAATGAATGCACGAGGTTGCGCGTTGGCTCGTACACGCTGTCTGACAGCAGCACATGGTCGCCGGGCTTCAGGTACGAAAGCAGCACCATGCCGATGGCGGCCAGGCCTGTTGGAAAGAGCCTTGTGCGGTAGGCGCCTTCGAGCTCGCTCACCGCGTCTTCGAGCGCGAAGGTGGTGGGGGTGCCGCGCGCGCCGTAGCTGAAGATGTGCTCGTCGTCGCGGCGGGCGCGCGCGTCGCGCATGGCGCCGACGTTGTCGAACAGCACGGTGCTGGCGCGCACCAGCGGCGTGTTGACGGGCACGCCGCCGGCACAAGAGGGCGCCTTGCCGGTGCGCGTGAGCCGGGTGTCGAGGCTGAGGCCGGAAGCGTCTTTGTCGTGCGTGTCGGACATGGTGTTCATCGAGCGGGAGGCCGGGCCGTGGTGGGGCGGTGCATCAATCTGCCTTGGCGCCCGACAGTTTGACGATTCGCGACCAGCGGTCAATGTCCTGGCGCAGTTGCGCGCCAAAGGCTTCCGACGAGTTGGCCACCACTTCGCTGCCGCCGTCGTTCACGAGCTTGGTCACTTCGGGCAGGCGCAGGGTGCGCACGATGGCTTCGTTCAGGTACGCCACGCGCTCGGGCGGCGTGCCGGCGGGTGCGAAGAAGCCGTACCAGTCTTCAAAACGTGCGCCGGCGTAGCCCAGTTCCTCGAGCGTCGGTGCTTTCGCGAACACGCCGATGCGGCGCGGGCTGGTCACGGCCAGCACGCGCAGCTTGCCGTTCTGCACCAGGCTCGCGACCGAGGCGGTGGAGGTCACGAGCACGTCGACCTGCCCGCCGAGCAGGTCGGTGAGCGCGGGGCCGGCGCCCTTGTACGGCACATGCGTCATGTCGATGCCGTTGTCTTTCGCGAGCACGACGCCGACAAGGTGCGAGAGCGTGCCGTTGCCCGGCGTCGCATAGGTCACCTTGCCCGGCGTGGCCTTGGCCTTCGTGGCGAGGTCGGCAAAGCTCTTGAGCGCCGAGTTGGCATCGACCACCAGCGCGAGCGGCGCGGCGTTGATCTGCGTGATGGGAATGAAGTTCTTGACCGGGTCGAAGCCGGCCGACGCATAGAGCGTGGGGTTGACGGCCATGATCGACACCTGCGAGGTGAGCACGGTGTAGCCGTCGGGCCTGGCATCGGCCACCGCCTTGGCGCCGATGTTGCCGCCCGCGCCGCCGCGGTTGTCGACCACCGCGGCCTGGCCCATGATTTCCGGCAGCCGCGTGGTGACCAGGCGCGCCGTCGCATCGTTGCCGCCGCCCGGTGGGAAGGGCGAGATGAGCTTCACCGTTTGCGACGGGAAGCCGTTGCGCGCGGGCAGCGGCTCGGCCGAGGCGGGCTGCAAGGCGAGCGCCGCGAGCCAGGTGGCGGTAACGGCAAGGCGAGCAAGGTGCGGGGCGCGGAAGGCAGACGACATGACAGGACTCCTGAAATAGGAACGGACAACGACGAACGGAAAGAGACCGGAACGGGGGCTGGGGCTAGGCGTGCGATGCGGCGGGCGGCAGCCGGAAGGCGGCCCGCTCCTGCGCATCGAGCTGCGCGACCAGGCCCGTTTCCCAGGCGAGGTAGCGGCGCGCGGCTTCCTTGTTGCCGTCGTGCCGGTCATGCACGAAGAACAGGTAGTCGATGCAGGCTGCGTCGGCGGGCAGCTCGGGCGTGGCTGCGACCGGCAGGCCGGCGGCGCGCCAGGCGGCCATGCCGCCTTCGAGCAGCAGCGGGGCCGGGCCATGGTGGTTCGCGAGTTCGGATGCAACCGCCCAGGCTGCGAGCGCGGCGTCGTCGGCGACCAGCACGAGCTGTCGGGTTTCGTCTTTCACGTCGCCGGCGAGTCGCGGGCGAATCGACCAGCAGGCCTGCGGAATGTGGCCGGCCCGAAACTGCATGCTGCCGCGCAAGTCGATCAACGCGACTTCGCCTTGTGCCAGCCGCGCGGACAGCGTTTGCGCATCGATGCGCTGCAACGCCGGTGCGGTGGGCAGGGCCGCGGGCACCAGAGACAAACCGCTCGCGAGCCCGCCTTGGAGCACGCTCGCGTCATGCCCCATCTGCCGCAGCCAGCTCGCGATGGTGGGGGCACGCACGCCGTCGTTGTCGAACAGCACGAGCCGCGCGCCACGCACCGCGAAGTACTGGTCGCCGGCCTGCATGAGTTGTCCGCCCGGCGTGTGCTGGGCGCCGGGCAGGCTGCCGGCCGCAAACTCTTCAGGTGTGCGCACGTCGCACAGGAACAGGCTGCGGCCCGCATCGGCGGCCCATTGCTGCACGGTCTGCGCCGTCACTGTGGGCACGTCGAAGCGCTCGGCCAGCGCCTTGGCGACGGGCCGCAGGTCGGTGTTGCCGCTGTCGTCCGCATAGCGCTTCGTGCCGCCGTGCGCCAGCGCGTGGTCGTTCAGGTACCAGCCCTGTGTGCCGTTCTCCAGCGCATAGACGGGGTTGGGCAGGCCCAGGTTGATGAGCGTCTGCGCGCCGATGATGCTGCGCGTGCGGCCCGCGCAGTTGATGACGATGGGCGTGGTGGTGTCGGGCACCAGTTGCCGCACGCGGTAGGCCAGCTCCCCGTTGGGGCAGCAGGTCGCGCCCGGAATGTTCATCTTGTGGAACTCGCTGACGGGGCGACCGTCGAGCACCACGACCTTGTCTTGCCGCGCCAGCATCTCGGCCAACTGGTCGGCGCTGACGCGAGGCGTGTGGTACGTCTCTTCGGCCAGTTCGCCGAAGGTCTTGGAGGGCAGGTTGACGCCCGCGAAGAGAACGTAGCCTGCGGCCTTCCAGGCCCGCGTGCCGCCCTGCAGCACGTGCACGTCGGTGTAGCCCAGCGCGGCGAGCTGTGCGGCGGACCGCTCGGCCACATCGGATTCGCCATCGTCGTACGCCACCACCCGCACGCTGCGGCGCGGCATGAGGCGTGGGGCATCGATCTCGAGCCGGCTGAAGGGCAGGGGAATGCCGTAGAACAGGTGCGCCTCGCCGTACTGGCCGTGCTCGCGCACGTCGAGCAGCGCGATTTCGCCGCCGTCGTGAAGCCAGGTCTTGAGGGTTTTCGGATCGATGAAGGAGGTCATGGAGGCAAGTCGAAAGCGAGTCGTCGGACGAACGAGGTCCTGCGAGGCCGCGCAGCGCGCGACCCGCATGAAGAAAAGAACAATGAAAGGAGCGGCCTACCGGCGCGTCTGCACGCCGATGCCCATGGTCTGGTACGTGCCGGTGGCAAGGTCGTAGGCGGTGCGCTGGTTCAGCGTCTCGAGCGCACGGCCGTACATGTGCAGGTGGCGAATGACCTGCTCGCCCTGGATCTCGACCGAGTGGATGTCTTCAGGCATCAGCGCGATGCCTTTGCCCGGCGCCACGACGACCAGCGCCGTTTCCGCGAGCTTGCCCACGCCCGGCACCGAGCCGTCGTCGGTGCGCTCGTACACACGGTTGTGCTCGGTGCCTTCCACGGCCGCGATGCAGGCCCAGGTCGTGTGGTTGTGCGGCACGATCTTCTTGCCCGGGCGCATCACGTTCAGGTAGAGCGCGTAGCTCTGGTCCGGGTCTTCGGCGATCAGGTAGCGGGCCTGGTGCTCGCCTGCCTCGGGCGGCGGAAAGTCGGCGGCGCCCCAGTACGCGGTGTGCGCGGCCAGCCCTTCCAGCGAATCCAGCACGGCCGAGAGCTTTTCGCGGGTGGCTTCAGCGCCACCGATGGTTTGCTTCATGTCGGCGATGGAAGCCTCGACGGCCTGGCGGCGTTGCTCGGATGGGGTGCTCATGCAGTGTTCTCCAGTGGGGTTGCCTGTTTCGTATGCACTCACTGTAGTGACGAGCGGGTGACGCAACAATCCAAGCAGCGCAAGAAACACATCAATAAAATTAATGAATGCCCACGCTCGATCTTGAACTGCTGCGCTCGTTTGCAGCCGTCGTCAGCCACCACAGCTTTGCTGCGGCGGCCGTTCATCTGGACCGCACGCAGTCGGCCATCACGCAGCAGATGCAACGGCTCGAAGAGCAGATCGGCCAGCCGCTCTTTGCCAAGCAGGGCCGCCAGAAGCGGCTGACCGAGCAGGGAGAACGCCTGCTCACCTATGCGCACCACATGCTGGCGCTGAACGACGAGGCGCTGCGCAGCCTGCGGCAGGGCCCGCTCGAAGGCAACCTGCGCATCGGCGCACCGCACGACGTGGCCGAGACCATGCTGCCGCTGCTGCTGACCGAGGTGGCGCGCACCTCGCCGCTGCTGCAGCTGGACATCCACATCGGCCGCAGCCCCTATCTGATGACCTCGCTCAAGAGCGGCGAGGTCGACATGATCATCTCGAACCGCGCCGACCCGCAGTCGCAGTTCGAAGGCGTGGTGCTGCGCAACTCGCCCACCGTGTGGCTGTGCGCCGCGGGCTATGTGCACGACCCGACAAAGCCGGTGCCGCTGATCATGGCGGACGGGCCGAGCATTTTCCGGCGCATCGGCCACGAGGCGCTCGATGCGGCCGGCGTGGCCTGGACGCCGCGGTACACCTCGTCAAGCCTGATCGGTATCAAGGCGGCATTGCGGGCGGGACTGGGCGTGACGGCGCGTGGCGTCGAGCAGCTCGATGCCGGCTTGCGGGTGCTGGGTGCGGGAGACGGCATGCCGCGCCTGCCTGATCTGGCGTACTACCTGTATGTGCGCAGCCACGTGGTGAACCCGGTCACGCGGCAGGTGTTCGAGACGTTGAAGAAGCAGCTGCGGCTGCCGGGGACCGACGCCCCGACCTGAGAGGTGGGACCGGCGCCTGCTTGCCCGCTTCTCAGGTCGCCCAGATGCGCGGCGTGGCCGCCGGCAGTTGCCACAGCTCGCTGCGCCATGCCTGCCAGACCTGCCGCAGCAGCTGCATCGAAGGCTCGACCACCGGCGCGAGTACGCGCAGCACCACCACTTCCGCATGCGGGCTGGTCGCGCCCGCGCTCTCGTGCAGTTCGTGCGCCTCGAGCAGCGTGCGCGCCTGGGCGAGCAGAGTTTCACGCCGTGCCTTGGTCATCGGCGAGCCCGTCACGACGAACAGCGAGGCGAGGCAGCGATGGCCGCCCAGCCCCAGCGGGCTTTGCAGCAGGCGGTGGTCGCTCGCGTCGATGCGTCCGCGCTCCAGCCACACGCCGGGCGCTTCGATGTGCTGCAGGTAGGTGCCCCGCTCGAAGGGCTGGTTGGCGTTCGGCAGACCGAGCGCGCACACGTCCCAGCCGATCATCTCGGCGCCCGGTGCGACCTCGAGGGTGAGCCGGTTCTCGGCCTGGCAGCCGCTGTAGCAGATGGCTTCGAGCGGCAGCCATTCGAGCCGTGCGCCGGGGGCGAGCCGGATGCGCGTGCGTTGCAGCGCGGTCTCGCCTTCGGAACGGTAGAAGCGCGAGGCACCGGGTGTGGTGATCAGGCCGTGGCTGCCGTCGGCGGCCTCGATGTCGATGTCGAGCGTGTCGCCGCCGACGAGGCCGCCCGGCGGGTGCACCAACACGTTGTGGCACACCGCATCGCCCTCGGGGTAGAGGCTCTGCAGGATGCGCAGCGGGCCGTCGTGGCGAAAACGGGCGACGCTGCGGTCGGCTTCTTTTTGGTAGGCGAGGTGGAGACGGGCGTGCCAGGGCATGCGGCGAGTCTAGTGCGCCGTCACAGGCTCAGGTCTTCCAGGCACTGTCGTGCGCGGCGGCCGCTTCGTCGATGAGCGCCGGACCGATGCACTCGATCGGATGCGGCGACGCACGGAACACGTCGCGGCACGACAGCTCTGCGTCGCGCTGGTCCTGCCGCTCGCCGCGGAACACGCGCAGCCGCTGCGCGTCGATGCCGAAGACCACGCGGCCGATGTTCGACCAGAAGATCGCGCCCGCGCACATCACGCAGGGCTCGCCCGAGGCGTAGAGCGTGGCGCCGGCCAGTTCTTCGCGCGTGAGGCCGCGGCCGGCCAGCGCGCGCAGCGCATTCACTTCGGCGTGCGCGGTGCAGTCGCCGGTTTCGGCGTTGCTGTTCGCCGCCTCGGCCAGCACTTCGCCGGCGGCCGAGACGATGACCGAGCCGAAGGGCCGGTTGCCGCGCCGGCGCGCGGCGTGCGACCACACGATGGCCTTGCGCAGGTAGCGGCCGTCGCGCTCGTCGAGCGTGTTTTCGTCGGGGAAGGCGGAGGTGGAATTTTCAGGAACGTTCATGCCTTGGATGCGGGAAGAAGGCGCTCGCTGCGCGCAGGCAGCATCGAGCTGTTGAAGAGGGCGTCGGCCGAGGGCCGCGTCTTGAGGCCGTAGGTGTCAGCCACCTCGTCGACCTGCTGTTCGAGCGTGAGCTTGCGGATGTCGCCCAGCCCATGGCCGCGCGTGTCCGCTGCGCCCACATACTGCGCCGTGAGGCTCCAGCGTTCGAGTTCGACCTTCTCATCGAGGATCGGTTCGCGCTGGCGCATGGCCGCGATGCTCGGTGCGGGGTTGGCAAAGGTCTCGGCGATGGCGCGGTTGGTCGCGCGCAGAAAGGCCGCCACCACCTTCGGATTTTGCGCGATGAGGTTGCTGCTCGCAAGGATCGCGTTGCCGTACAGGTTGACGCCTGCGTCGGAATACTTGAGCACCGAGAGCTCGTCGGCCTTCATGCGCGCGAAGAGCGAGACGGCCGAGTCGTGGAAGTAGGTGGCGGCATCGACGTCGCCGCGCACCATCACGTTGTCGCGCGCGCTGAAGTCGGTGGTCTGCCACTGGAATGCGTCGCCGCGCATGCCCTGCTTGCGCGCCACCATCGGCCAGGCGCGGCGCGTGGACTCGACGGCGGCGGCTGCCACCTTCTTGCCCGTGAGGCTCTTGAAGTCGCCGGTCACGCCGCGGTCCTTGCGGCCGATGATCACGAACGGTGCACGGTTGTAGTACTGGTACACGGCCTGCACCACCGGCGTGCCCGGGTTCTGTGCATTGAACTCGACCAGCGAACTGATGTCGCCCAGGCCCAGCTGGTACACGCCGCTCGCGATGCGCGTGATCGACGCGACCGAGCCGGCGCCGGTGTCGATCGTCACGTCCAGCCCCTCGTCGCGGTAGTAGCCCTTGGTGTGTGCCAGGAAGAAGGGTGCGGTCTGGCCGTTGATGCGGAAGTCGAGCGTGAACTTGAGCGGGGTGAGCTTGCCGCCCTGCGCGAACACGGCAGGGGCGGCGAGGGTGGTGGCAGCTGCGGCGAGAAAGGATCGGCGTTGCATGGTGGGGCCTCGGAGTCGGTGGTCTTGACGGATGCCTCCCACCAGGGCGGGAGGCGCCTCAAGAGCAATTTCCGGGCGGGCGCACGGGGATGGTGCGTGCGCTGCTGAACGCTTCTACTCTTGCAGGCTGTCTTGCATGAGGCATGCCAGGGCGCGGCGCTCGGGCATCGCAGGGTGGGGCTTGGAAGTGCGGCCGGGGCGCGCCACAATCCGGGCGCGCTAATTGCAAGTCGATCGGCGCAGAGTAGAAGCGTTCAGCCTCGCGCATGTTTTTTATCAAGCATGCCGACGAAGCAGGAAATTGCTCTTTCACGTTCGTCCCCACACGCAACATCGAAGGAGTTCGCCCATGCTCGTCACCCAACAACCCGTCTTCCGCAAGTTCTGGCATGCCGTCATGCCGCTCACCGAACTGGCCCATGGCCCCAAGCCGTTCCGGCTGCTGGGCGAAGACATCGTTCTGTTCCTCGACGCCGACGGCCAGCCGGCCGCGCTGCGCGACCGCTGCTGCCACCGCACGGCCAAACTCTCGAAGGGCTGGTGCGTGGATGGCGAAGGCAAGGCCTGCGGGCAGGGCGCGATCCAGTGCGGCTACCACGGCTGGACCTACGACCGCAGCGGCCAGGTGGTGCGCATCCCGCAGTACGAGCCCGATCGCAAGATCTCGCCCGAGTACAAGACCACCGCCTACCGCTGCACCGCGCGCTACGGCTATGCCTGGGTGGCGCTGGAGGAGCCCATTGCCGACATCCCGGCCATTCCCGAGTTCGAAGACCCGGGCTACCGCACGATCTTCCAGTTTTATGAAGAATGGCAGACCAGCCCGATGCGCGCGCTCGAAAATTCGTTCGACAACTCGCACTTCAGTTTTGTACACCGCACCACTTTCGGCGTGGCCGCGAGCCCGAAGCCGAGCAAGTACCAGCTGGTGGAAAACGAATCGGGCTTCTACGCCGAGACGGTGATCGAAGCGACCAACCCGGTGAAGTTCCATTCGATCAGCGGCGTGACCGATGCGATCACCACGCGCCACATGCGCAACGCCTACTTCCTGCCGTTCGCGCGCCGGCTCGACATCGAGTACCCGAGCGGCATCCGCCACATCATCATCAACTGCTTCACGCCCATCGACGACGGGCGCATGCAGCTGTGCCAGTGGCTGTTCCGCAACGACACCGAGGCCGATTGCGCGGCGCAGATGCTGATCGACTTCGACGAGGAGATCACGCGCGAGGACAAGGACATCCTCGAATCGACCGACCCGGATGCGCTGGTCGACACGCGGCGGCGCGGCGTGGAGTATTCGATGGAGTCCGACCGGCCAGGGATGCTGATTCGCAAGCACCTGATGCAGCTGCTGGCCAAGCATGGGGAGGCGGAGGTCTATCGCGGGATGACGATTCCGATTGCCATTGCGAAGGCGGCTTGAAGAGCCGCTGCGCGTTGTTCAGGGCGACGCTCCCGCCGACGGGGAGCCTTGCTCCGCGAATGTCCTCCGCCCTTCGGGCTTCCGCCGCTCCCCTTTGGTTTCGCTGCGCAAGGCACCCCATCGACGTGAGCGTTGGGCAGCGCAGTCGTTGATCGGCGAGCACCCACAGCGCGTCCCGTGCTCAGGGTACTGGGTGCTTCCCGCAGCGAAATCAAGGAGGAGGGGCACAGCCCCGGGGGACATTCGCGGAGGGAAGTACCCGGTGGCCTGGGCACGCGCCCCGAACGCAATCGACAGCGTCAGGCAGTCGCAGTCGTCGGATTCGGGCGAGTCGAATGCGACGGCCCCTGCGTATAGCGGTCCATCGCCAACCCGTCGGTACGAATCTCCGGCCGCTGACCCGTCACCAGGTCCGAGATCAGCTGGCCCGAGCCGCAAGCCATGGTCCAGCCCAGTGTGCCGTGGCCGGTGTTCAGGAACAGGTTGGGGTAGCGCGTGGCGCCGACGATGGGCGTGCTGTCGGGCGTCATGGGGCGCAGGCCGGTCCAGAAGCTGGCGTTCGGCAGGTCGCCGCCCGGGAACAGGTCGCTCACGACCTTTTCGAGCGTGGCGCGGCGTGCCGGGTTCAGGCGCAGGTCGAAGCCGCCGAGCTCGGCCATGCCGCCCACGCGGATGCGGTTGTCGAAGCGTGTGACGGCGACCTTGTACGTTTCATCGAGCACCGTCGATTGCGGTGCGAGCGATTCGTCGAGCAGCGGCACGGTGAGCGAGTAGCCCTTGACCGGATACACCGGAATGTCGAGGCCCAGCGAAGCGATGGCGGCGCGCGAGTAGCTGCCGAAGGCCATCACGTAGCGGTCGGCCGTGAGGATCTTGCCGGCGCGGGTGCGCACCCCGGTGATGCGACCGCCGTCGGTTTCGAGGCCGTCGATGGTCTGGCCGAAGCGGAAGTCCACGCCCAGGCCGCGTGCGATCTCGGCGAGGCCGCGCGTGAACAGGTGGCAGTCGCCGGTTTCGTCGTTGGGCAGGCGCAGGCCGCCCGTGAGGCGGTCGCGTGCGCCGGCCAGGCCGGGTTCGACGCGCGCCAGGGCGTCGCGGTCGAGCAGTTCATAAGGCACGCCGCATTCCTCGAGCACGGCGATGTCGCGCTGCACCGCGTCGAGCTGCGCCTGCGTGCGGAAGAGTTGCAGCGTCCCGCCGGTGCGGTGCTCGTACTGCAGGCCGGTGTCGGCGCGCAGCTGCTGCAGGCAGCCGCGGCTGTATTCGGCCACGCGCATCATGCGTTCCTTGTTGACCGCATAGCGCTCGGGCGAGCAGTTGCGCAGCATGGCCGCCATCCAGCGCAGCTGGAACAGCGTGCCATCCGGGCGGATCGACAGCGGCGCGTGCTTCTGGAACATCCACTTGATCGCCTTCAGCGGAATGCCGGGCGCGGCCCACGGCGTCGAGTAGCCGGGCGACACCTGGCCGGCGTTGCCGAAGCTCGTTTCCTCGGCCGCGCCGGCCTGCCGGTCGAGCAAGGTGACCTCGGCGCCGGAGCGCGCGAGATAGTACGCCGTGGTGGTGCCGATCACGCCGCCGCCGAGAACGATGACTTTCATGGTGTATTCGCGTATCTGAGTGGAATGATGTGAATCTAAAGTGCACAATGAAGTGGATTCCATTGTTTTTAAAGGTTTGGCAGTGAAAATCGCTGCCGAAAACCGTCCAAACCCCCGCGCGGAGTGAAATGCCCGAACTCGACCGAATCGACCGCAAGATCCTCGACCTGCTGCAGCGCCAGGGCCGCATCGCCATGACCGAATTGGCCGAGCGCATCGGCCTGTCCGCCTCGCCCTGCGCCGAGCGCGTGAAGCGCATGGAGCGCGACGGCGTCATCACCGGCTACCACGCGCACGTGTCGCCCGAGGCGCTGGGCAAGACCTTGCTGGTGTTCGTGGAGATCAAGCTCTCGGCCAAGTCGGGCGACGTGTTCGACAAGGTGAAGCAGGAGCTGCTGCACATGCCCGAGGTGCTCGAATGCCACCTGGTGTCGGGCAGCTTCGACTACCTCGTGAAGGCGCGCCTGAGCGGCATGAGCGAGTACCGGCACCTGCTGGGCGACATCCTGAAGAAGCTGCCGGTGGCGGCCGAGTCGCACAGTTACGTGGTGATGGAGGAGATCAAGGAAACGCTGATGCTGGCGGTGGACCGGTGAGCGGGGCCATCGTCACCATCAGGCCATGGCGCCTGGCCGACTTCGATGCGGTGAAGGCCATCCTCGACGACACCTTCGCCAGCACCTGGCTGCCGCAGCTCACGCCCGAGGCCGCGAAGGCCTATGCCGACAGCGGCGAGCCCGTGGGCTACATCGACGAGAGTGGCCCGGCCTTCTTCGTGGCGGAACTCGAGGGCGAAGTGGTCGGCATGGTGCACTGGGAGCACGACTTCGTGCAGGCCCTGCACGTGCCCGCCGCGCACCAGCGCAAGGGCATCGCCCGCGCGCTCATGGCCTTTGCCGAAGCCGGCATGCGTGCCGACGGGGTGGCGCTCGCACGGCTCGAAACCGACACCTTCAACACGCAGAGCCAGGGCCTGTACCGCGCGCTCGGCTACCGCGAGGCCGGTCGCTACCCCGACCTCGAATGGCACAGCGGATTCACGACCCTCCTGTATGTGAAAGACTTGGCCTGAGCTATCTTTTCACCCCTTCAAGGACATCGGCATGACCCTCTCGATCCGCCGCGACGGCACCACCGGCACGCGCCACATCCTCAAGATCCGCAACCACGAGATCCCGGTCGATGCCTCGCCCGCGGGCGGCGGCAGCGACGGTGGTGCCGAACCGCACGACCTGTATGACGCGTCGCTCGCGGCCTGCAAGGCGCTCACGGTGCTGCTCTACGCGCGCCGCAAGGGCATTCCGGTGGAAGACATCGAGGTGGTGGTCGACCGCGACGACAGCGAGGAGCGCAAGGGCATCTATCGCCTGAAGTCGGGCCTGCGCTTGACCGGCGACCTGACCGAAGCGCAGCGCGACGAGCTGTTGCGCGTGGCGGGCAAGTGCCCGGTGCACAAGCTCATGACCGAGGTCAAAACCGAAATCGAGACCGGCTGGGCAGACTGAGTCCGCGGCCTTCTTACTTCGCCGCTTCGGCCAGCTTGCGCGCCGCCTCCACGCGCTTGGCGTAGCGGTCGCCCCAATCAGCCAGCGGCCCGAGCGCCGCATTGAGCGTGGCGCCGAGTTTCGTCTCGGAATACTCGACGCGCGGCGGCACTTCGTGGAACACCTCGCGGTGCACGAGGCCGTCGGTTTCCATCTCGCGCAGCTGCTGGATCAGCATCTTCTCGCTGACCTCGGGCAGCAGCCGCTTCAGCTCGCCGAAGCGGTAGGGCTGCAGGTGCAGCTCCCACAGGATGACGGCTTTCCACTTGCCGCCGATGACCTCGAACGCGGGGCCGATGCCGCAGTTGTAGGGCTTCTTTGCTGCCATCCGGTGCTCCTTGTGGCTCCAATACTTCCCATTTGGTAAGTACCATACTTTATCGTAGGTACTTGACCATATGGGAGTGTGATTTCTACGATGCAGGCGTCATCAACCACTGCATCGGATTGCAATGAGCAACAAGAAGGAAGTTTCGGTTCTGGGCCTGGGCGCCATGGGCGTCGTCATCGCGCGGCTCTTTCTCGACCAGGGCTACAAGGTCACGCTGTGGAACCGCTCGGCCGACAAGGCCGATGCGCTCGTCGCCCGCGGCGCCGTGCTGGCGCGCAGCGCGGCCGAGGCATTGCGCGCGAGCCGCATGGCCGTGATGTGCGTGTACGACTACCGCGCCGCCGACGCGATCTTCGCAATGGACGGCGTGGCCGCCGCCATGGACGGCCGCCTGCTCGCGCAGCTCACCACCGGCAGCCCGAAGGACGCGCGCGAGGCCGAAGCCTGGGCGCACCGCCACGGCGCGGCGTACCTCGAAGGCGCGATCCAGGCGGCGCCGGACCAGATGGGCCGGCCCGACACGCCGCTGCTTGTGTCGGGCGCGCAGGCTGTGTTCGCCGAGGCCGAGCCCTTCTTGAAGGTGCTGGCCGGCGGCATCGTCTACCTGGGCGAGAAGGCCAGCGCGGCCGCGGCCATGGACCTCGCCACGCTCTCCAGCATCTACGGCACGATGCTCGGCTTTCTTCACGGTGCGCGCATCGCCGAGCACGAAGGCTTCGACGTCGCGGAATACGGCCGCATCGTGGCCGGCATCATGCCGACCTTCGCGGGTTTTCTTCAGCACGAGGGCGCGGTCATCCAGTCGGGCGACTTCACCATCACGCAGAGCCCGATGCGCATTTCGGTCGAGGCCACGCAGCGCATCCTCCAGACCGCGCAAGAGGCGGGCATCAACACCGAGTTCCCGACCTTCGCCGCAGGCCTGTTCCGGCGCGCCGATGCGGCGGGGCTCGGCGGCGAGGAACTGGCGGCACTGATCAAGCTGCTGCGGAAGTAAAGAAGGAAAGATCAGGCCCACCGCATCGACTGGATCGCGCGCACCACCTCGGCCTCGCGTTCCATGAAGAAGTCGGTGTGGTTGCAGTGGTCCAGCGTGAGCCGGTGCGGCGTGTCCAGCGCGGCGACGAGGCGGTCGGCATCGGCGCGGCGCACGCGGCGGAAGATGCGCAGGAAGTCGGCGGCGTCCTTGCCGGTCTGTGCATCGAGCGGACGTTCGAGCCAGGGGAACAGGTCGCGCTGGTCGAGCGGCAGCGCGGTCACCACCAACGCCGGCGCGCGCACCGCCCGGTAGTCGGGCGAGAAGCGGTGGGCCGCGGTGTCCATCGCGGTTTCCACGGCGTCGGGTGTGTTCGGGCGCACGCTGCCGTCGGCCAGCTCGTCGAGCGCGTCGTGCAGGTTGGCTTCGAGCGCCGGCCACCAGCCCTTCGACTTGCGCCGCAGGTACGCAACGGCCGCCTTCATCGAGCGGCCGTCGTCGGGCGTGGGTGCGGGCTCGTCGAGCTGGCGGTTCATCGGCGGGTCTTCGCCGCCGGTGTCTGCGTCCTTCGTGTAGTCGAAGGTGGTATCGAGGTACACGAGACCGCGCACATGGTCGGGGAAGCGGCTCGCGAAACGCGTCAGCTCGTTGCCCGCGATCGAATGGCCGCCGAGCACCACGCGTGTGAGGCCGAGCGCATCGCACAGCGCGGCCAGGTCGTCGACCAGCGTGTCGACTTCGTAGTGCTGCGTCGCGCTCTTCACCGGCAGCGGCTTGTCCGACAGGCCATAGCCGCGCCGGCTGACCGCGACCACGCGCGAGGCAGCGCCGGCCGCGACGAGCGCGGGCGCCAGGCTGTCAAAGCAGCGCGCATTGCCGCCGAGGCCTGCGAGCAGCACGATCACGGGGGCCGACGCATCGGTGCCGCCGGGGCGCTGCCAGTCGCGCACCTGCAGCGAGACCTCGGGCGCGGTCGACACCTTCACGCGGCGGTCGGTGGATGTCACGGGCCGGTCGTGATCGATGGGGGCGGGGAGCGTGCCGACGTTGTTGCCTCCACCCCCGCAGGCTGCCAGCCCGGCCGCGCTGCCGAAGAGCACGGCGCGCAGCAGGTCGCGGCGCTGGAAGTGAAGCGGGTTCGCCCAGTGGGGGCGCGCCGTGGAAGGTGAGGGGCGAGGCACGTCGATGCTCCAGGCATGAAGAAGAAAGTAGGAGCCTTGCAGTGTGGGCATGCCACCTGAAGAAGCCCTGCAGCCTTCATGAAGGCTTCCTGAAGCGGGGCGATGGGGTGTGGCAGATACTTCGGCCACTTCCCGGAACCGGGCTTGTTCGCTTGGAATCCCCCCATGAATCTTTTGCTTGTTGAAGACGATCTTGACCTTGGCAACGGCGTGCGCATTGCGCTCGCCAACCAGGGCATGGACGTGGTGTGGGTCCGCCGGCTCGACGACGCCCTGCGCACCCTCGACAACGGCGCCTTCGACATGGTGCTGCTCGATCTGGGCCTGCCCGACGGCGACGGGCTCGACCTGCTGCTGCGACTGCGCCGCACCCGCCAGATCTTGCCGGTGCTGGTGCTGAGTGCGCGCGACGCGCTCAACGACCGCCTGCGCAGCCTGGACGACGGCGCCGACGACTACCTCGTGAAGCCCTTTGCGCTGGCCGAGCTGCTGTCGCGCGTGCGGGCTTTGGCGCGCCGCAGCTACGGCTTCAACGACGAGACCATCCGCATGCGCGGCCTGGCGCTGCACGAGCCCACGCGTGGCGTGATCGTCGACGGCGACCCGGTCGAGCTGTCGCGCTGCGAGTTCGACCTGCTCGCATTGCTGCTCAAGCGCACCGGCCGCGTGGTCACGCGCCGCGTGATGGAAGAGCAGGTGCTGCCCGGCGGCCAGGCCAACGGCAGCAACTCGCTCGAGGTGCACATCTCCAACCTGCGCAAGAAGATCGGGCAGGGCTACATCCGCACGGTGCGCGGCATCGGCTACGTGATCGACACCCAGTCTTTGGTGCGGAGCCCGTCGAAATGATGCGCCAGCTGGCGCGGCGCTGGAAGAACTGGAACCAGCCGTCCCTGATGCGCCGCCTGTTGGTGGCGCAGATGACCGTGGTCGCACTGCTGTGGACCTCGGCCGTGGGGCTGCTGCTGTACGACTCGTACAAGGACCCCGGGCTGCTGAGGTTCACCACCATCTTCAACGCCGCGATGTCCATCGCGCAGACGCTAGAGGACCGGCCCGAGCAACAACGCAAGGCGCTCGAAGCCTTCGACACCGCGCTCATCGAGGCGCTCAGCGACGGCGACGAACAAACCGAAGCTCTGGGGGTGATGCAGGTGTGGCAGCACGGCAAGCTGATCTACAACTCGCGCGCCAATGTGCCCGTGCTGCTGAACTCGGTACCCGACTGCAATGAGACGCTGCTCGCGGGCGGCCGCGAATGGCGTGCACGCACAGTGGTCTCGCCCATTGCCGACACCCGCGTGGTGCTGGCCGAACCCAGCGTGTGGCGGCTGGCCATCACCGTGCTGTCGCGCGGCTATTACCTGCTGCCGCTGGTGATCAGCCTGCCGTTTCTCATTTTTCCGGCGTGGCTGTCGGTGCGGCTGGCGCTGCGCCCGTGGCGCCAGGTGAGCCGCGAAACCGCCGAGCGCGGCCCCGACGACCTGACGCCGCTGTCGTACATGCCGCCGCACAAGGAGCTCAAGCCGCTGGTGCAGAGCATCAACAGCCTGCTGCTGCGGGTGCGCGACAGCACCACGCGCGAGCGCAGCCTGATCGCCGACGCGGCGCACGAGCTGCGCACGCCGCTGGCGGCCATGCGGGTGAACGTCGAGGCGATGAAAGAGCAGAGCACCGACGAGGGCCAGCGCGAACTCATGGCCAACCTGCTGCGCAGCAACGACCGCGCGGCGCGGCTGGTGGGGCAGCTGCTGCAGCTCATGCGCAGCGACGCGGTCGCCACCAACGCACTGCCGGTGATGCTGTCGCTCGACGGGCTGGTGCAGGACCGGCTGGCCATGATCGAGGGCGTGGCGCGATCGCGCGGCGTGGAGCTCGAACTGGTGTGCGACGACGCCGTGCCGGTGCTCGGCGAGCGCGAGAGCCTGGTCTCGATGATCGACAACCTGATCGACAACGCGATCAAGTACAGCCCCTGCGGCGCCACCGTGACGGTGCACGTGGCGCGCGAGGGCGCCCAGGCGCTGCTGACCGTGGCCGACACCGGCCCGGGCATTCCGCCTGCGCTGCGCGAACGCGTGTTCGACCGCTTCTTCCGCAACCCCGACCAGACGCAAAGCGGCAGCGGGCTGGGCCTGGCCATCGTCAAGTCGGTGGTCGACCGGCACGGCGGCAACGTCGTGCTCGACGAGGCCTTGGGCGGGGGCTTGCGGGCCAGGGTGCGGCTGCCACTGGCGCAGGCCGACGTGCCGCAGCCCTTGCTCGTCTGCGCCTGAGCCCCGGGGGAAAGGCCCCGGCCAGGCCGGTTTCGGGGTAACGATTTACACTAGCCGGCTCCCCCGGCGCTCGTCTACAGGACACTTTCACCAATGAAGTGGGTCATTCTTGCCATCTTCGTGCTCAGCGCACTCTACGTTCACTTCCGTGGCCAGGTCCGGCACAAGTTCTTCAGACAGCTCTCTGATCACTCGACCTTCCTGGCGCCGCTGAACGTCTTCATGTACCTTTTCTCGAAGGTGCCCGGTACCCCGTACCTGTCGCCTGCCGAGTTCCCCGAGATGCGCATCCTCGAGGAAAACTGGGAGGTCATCCGCGAAGAAGCGCTCGCCATGCGCAACGGCGGCAGCATCAAGGCCTCGAGCCAGTTCAACGACGTGGGCTTCAACTCCTTCTTCAAGAGCGGCTGGAAGCGCTTCTACCTGAAGTGGTACGACGAGGCGCACCCCTCGGCCGCCGTGCTGTGCCCGCGCACCACCGAACTGCTCAAAGGCATCGGCACCATCAAAGCCGCGATGTTCGCCGAGCTGCCCCCGGGCAGCCGCTTGGTGCGCCACCGCGACCCGTTTGCCGGTTCGCTGCGTTATCACCTGGGCCTGTGGACGCCGGGCGTGGAGGGCTGCTACATCGACGTGGACGGCCAGCGCTACCACTGGCGCGACGGCGAGGCCGTGGTGTTCGACGAGACCTACATCCACTACGCCGAGAACACCACCGACCACGACCGCGTGATCCTGTTCTGCGACATCGAGCGCCCGCTGAAGTACCGCTGGGCCAGCGCCGTGAACCGCTGGTTCGCGAAGAACCTGCTGGCTGCTGCTGCTTCGCCCAACGATGCGGGCGACAAGACGGGCGGCCTGAACCGCGCCTTCAAGTACATCTACCAGATCCGCGTGGTCGGCAAGCGCCTGAAGGCCTGGGACAAGCGCGCTTACTACCTGGTCAAGTGGACGATCTTCGGCGGCTTGGCGCTCTGGATCTTCTGGTAACCGGCAGCGCTCACGCCTCGGCCAGCACCAGCCGCGTACGCGGCGTGCGGCGCCAGCACACCAGCCCCGCCAGCAGCACACCGCCGAGCACGTCGAGCAGCACGTGCTGGCGCGTGGCCAGCGTCGAATAGACGATTCCCGCGGCCCACAGCAGGTTCACCCACTGCGTCCACGTGGGCGCGTGCACGCTGCGCAGCTGGCGGCCGAGCCAGACGGCCGCGAACACGGCGAAGGCCACATGCAGCGACGGGAAGGCATTGCCGCCTGCATCGGCGCTCTTGAGGAACTGCAGCGCCGGGTACTGCGACCAGTCGATCGCAAAGCTCGGCACCACCGTCGGAAAACACCAGAACACCGCCAACCCGATGGCCGCCATGAGCGCGGCCCCGCGTGCGCAGGCCCACAGCTCGGCCTTGTTCTTTGTGAAGGCCGGTGCGAGCGAAATGTAGAACCACAGCGAGCTGTACAGCAGCATCGCGTCGTCGCTCACGCCCACCCAGTGGTCGATGGCCGTGAGTGGCATCACCGTCGGCACCGAGGGCGGGTGGTGCATCACCCAGAAGTACAGGACGAAGAAGCCCGAGATGCCGAGCGTGGAGCCGATCATCTTCACGACCCACAGCGTGGCGAACCGCTGCCCCAGCGCCAGATGCCAGGGCGTGACGGGGAGGGCGGCGGGGTTCGGGCGGAGGGGCGTCACCGATGCGCTTTCAGGAGAGGGAAGCGCCACAGCGTAGGCGCCTGCATTGCGTGAACATTGCGTTACCCGGTGTGAGGGCTCTCTAGAATCATCCGCCTGTCCGGTTCCTTGTCCATCCCCCCAAATGAGAATCCTGCTTGTCGAAGACGAAGCCGACCTGGCCCAGGCGCTTGCGTCGGCGCTGCGCCAGAACCAGGCGGTGGTCGATGTGGCGAGCTCGCTGCGCGCGGCCGAGGAAGCCGCGCTCGGCGCGCCCTACGACGTGGTCGTGCTCGACCGCGGGTTGCCCGACGGCGACGGCCTGTCGCTCGTCTCATTCTTGAGCCAGAACAACATCGCCTGCGCCGTGCTCGTGCTCACCGCCATGACCGACGTGGCCGAACGCGTGCTGAGCCTGGACGGCGGCGCCGACGACTACCTGGCCAAGCCCTTCTCGATGGACGAGCTGCTGGCGCGCGTGCGCGCACTGGCACGCCGCCCCGCGGTGCGCGCCAACTTCATCATGACGCTCGGGCAGCTGCGCTTTGACCACCACACGCGACAGGCCCATGTGGGCGAGGCCTGCCTCACGCTGCCGCGGCGTGAACTGCTCGTGCTCGAGACGCTGCTCGAACACCGTGGCCGCACCGTGCTGCGCGAGGCCTTGCAAGACCGCGTGTACGGCCACAAGGACGACATCCAGTCGAACGCGCTCGACACGCACGTCTCGCGCCTGCGCTCCAAGCTCGACAAGGCTGGCGCACAGGTCGAGATCCACGCGATCCGCGGCGTGGGCTACCTCATGTGCGTGCCCTCATCGGCATGAGCTTCAGTCTGCTTTCGCTGCGCTGGCGGCTGATCTGGAGCCTCATCCTCTTGCAGGTGGTGGTCGGGCTGCTCGTGATGGGCGGCTTTCTCGGCCTGGCCTGGGCGCTGGGCCGCGTGGTCGACGAGAACGGCCAGGAAACGGTGGCATCGATTCAGCGCGCCCTGACGCGCGACGCCGCCGGCCACCTGGTGGCCGAGCCCACGAGCGCGCTGCGGCGGCTGCAGAAGGCCGACCCGCAGTTCTGGTTCATCGCACGCGACAGCCACGGCGCGGAATTGCGCCACGGCGTGGTGCCGCCCACCTACCTGCGGCTGCTCAACGCGCTCGACGGCACCGACCGCATGGCCATCGACCCCGAGACCGACGGCACGCGCCCCAAGGCCCGCTTCGAACGCGTCGAATCGCGCGCGGGCCCGGTGGCCGTCATGGCGCAGACCGGCGGCCCGCTCACGTTGGAGAACACGCTCAAGGGCACCGGCATCGCCTTCCTGTTCCTCGTGGCGCCGATGGCGCTCGTGACCTGCCTCGGCGTGATCCTCGCGACGCCCTTCGTGGTGAAGCGCGGCCTGAAAGGTGTGGTGGCCACGGCGGAGCATGCCGAGGGCATTGACGTGCACGAGCGCACCACGCGCCTGCCGCTGGCGAATGTGGCGAGCGAGATTCGTCCGCTGGTCAATGCGGTCAACCGCGCCTTCGACCGGCTCAACGAAGGCTACGACCGGCAGGAGCGCTTTCTCGCCGATGCCGCGCACGAGCTGCGCACGCCGATCACCACGCTGCAGATCCATCTCGAAGGCCTGCCGAACGATCCGCTGAAGATGAAACTGATGCAGGCCTCGGCGCGGCTCGCCACGCTGGCCGAGCAGCTGCTCGATCTGCAGCGGCTCGACCACGGCCTGTCGCTCGACCATCAGGTGGAGCTGAAGTCGCTCTGCGAACGCGTGGCGGCCGACATCGCGCCGCTCGCGATCCGCAGCCGCTGCACGCTGTCGGTCGATGCGCCGCAACCGCTCACCGTGCGCGGCGACGCGCCCTCGCTCGAACGCGCGCTCACCAACCTGATCCAGAACGCCATCGAGCACGGCGGGCCGGGCTGCGACATCCAGGTGCGGCTGTGCGAGCCCTCATGCATCGAGGTGCGCGACTCGGGCCCCGGCATTCCCGAGGCCGACCGCGAGCGCGTGGTGGCGCCGTTTCACCGGCTCGTGCCGCGCGGGCGCGGCGCCGGGCTGGGCCTGCACCTCGTGGCGGAGGTGGCGCGGCTGCATCGCGGCCAGCTGAGCATCGGGTCGAGCGAATCGGGTGGCGCGAAGATGCGGCTCGAGTTGATGAACCTCGACGCGTGAGGAGGAACCGCTTGTCATGAACGCCATCGACCGGCTGCCTGAACCCACGAACCTTGTCGGCGCGCAAGCGCTGATTGCGCGTGTGCAGGCGATGCTCGATGCCGAAGGGGTTGCGATGCGTGCGCCGCCGCCGGAGCCGACCACCTGCTGCGGGCGTGGCTGCAATGGGTGCGTGTGGGAAGGGTGGCTGGCGGCTGTGGCTTATTGGCGGGATGAGGCGTCGCTGCTGCTGGACTAGTAAAAGCGGGGCCGCAGCACCTTCATCGTTTCCGCACCCGGCAGATGGTCGACAAACAGATGCTCTGCAACCAGGTAGCGACCGACCACGCTGCGCAGATCGGGGGACTCGTACACCGTCACGGTGTCGTGGCGTTCGGTGTACATCAGCTGGTAGGTCGGGCCTTCCTTCAGCATGTAGAAGCAGCCATCGCTGCTGACTCGCTCGGTCCTGATCCTGCCTTCGTACCAACGGGTGACCATCGCGTGATCCACCAGCGCATGAGCGTCGATCGTGAACACTGCGCGGCACTCCTCGGGCGTGAAGTCGTCGCACAGCGCCGTGCCGTCTTCGCCGTTGTAGGCCTTGTGGATCAGGTCCGATCCTGTGTTTAGCAGCAAGGCGTCGATTTGTGCGTGGCGGTCCGGCGGCTGCACCATCTGGTAGGGGACGACCAACGCAGGCGTGGCGACGTTGGCGATGTGAAAGGGCTCGACACCCATTTCCCGGCTGGTGGACAACGCCAGGTACCAGCGTTCCTGCGCCTCGCGCGGTGTCCTGCGCGTGGCCGTCACGCTGCCGACATAGTGCACGCGGCGTTCGCCCGTGCCGGTGAGCGTAGATGGAACGACGTCCGCGCGGCCCGCGCCCCAGAACTGATCTTTCAACGACCAATCGCCATCCACCGGATCGTTCAGGGTCTGGACAATGAGGTCCGCGATGATCTGCGGCGGTGCCTGCGCGGGCTGGCCATCCACCGACGCCGGCACCATGGCATCGACCCGGAACGCCATCGGTTCGCCGAGGCGAAAGCTTTCATCGCGACTGATGTGAATCGCTTCGAGCGCCCGGCGCCTCGGCGGCGGCACGGCGCGCCGCACGAGTGTGTAGACGGCCACCAGCGTCAGCACGCCGAAGATCGGAAACACCGGCAGCCCCACCAGCAGCCACAGCAGGTTCCAACCGCCCTCCAGCGACCAGCGCAGCGCGTTGAACCCGAAGGCGGAAAAGAAGGCCAGCACCGCCAGCGCGACCAGCGAACCCAGCCAGTCGGTGATGCTGGTCCGCTGGGGGGCATCTGAAGGCGGCGGCGCCAGAGACGTCCACGCCGCGTCGTGGCGTTGCACGATGCGCGGCAGGCCGATCACGCGCGGATCGGGCAGGGGCGTCCAGAAACTGTCGTCCTGCGCGGTCAGCGCGATCGTGCGGATGCCATCGCTGTGTTCGAGCTGCAGCGAAGTCTGCGCGACGCCATCGTGCGCCGCGTCCTCGAAGCTTAGAGGCCGCGCATCAAGCACGCGGTGATAGCGGCGCTTCTCGACGTCGACGATCAGCGCGTCCGCACCGGCAGACGCCGCATGAAAGCTCTCGTCAGAAGACGCAAGGCCTTCAGACAACGGCAGCGCCAGAACCCGCGCGAGGAAATCGAGGTAGGAGTGAGGGCGAGACATGCGTCCGAACCCTAGCCGGCGATCTCGAGCGCCGCAGCCACAAGCTTCGCCACCTCCAACGTGCTCCCAGGCGCCTCGCCATCTTCCAGCATCCACACCGACGACAGCCCCGCCCACGCCAGCACCCATTGCAGCAATCGCCGCTGCTCGATGCCTGTGGCCTCCGAGATGACCTCGATGCGGCGCGCAAAGCGGCCCGGTACCAGCGCGCTCTCACCATCCGGGTTGCACAGGATGTTCGCGTGGTCGAAGCCGCGTTCGCCGTGCAGGCCCTTGGGGTCGATGGCGAGCCAGCCGGCCGGGCCGAAGTCGAGCACGTTGCCGTGGTGGATGTCGCCATGCAGCACGACCACATCGCGCGGCGCGGCCAGCAGTTCGCGTGCGGTGCGTGCGCTGTGCGCGAAGACGCCGCCGTGCGTCGCCGCGCCGGCCCACAGCGCTTCGAACCAGCGTGTGAGCGGCACCAGCGTCGGGGGCGGCAGCGTGACGCGTGGCGCATGCAGGCGCGCGGCGTCGGCGCACAGGATGCGCGTGGCCTCGTCGTCGCGACCGTCTTGAACCATCTGCGCGAGCGAGGCCGTGCCTTGTGCACGCACCATCAGCAAGGCCTCGCCGTCATGGGCCAGAACGGGCGCGGCGCCATCGCCGTTCCACCAGGCCATCAGCAGGCTGCCCGCCTGTTCCTCGGCCTCGTGCGAGAGCTTGAGCATGGCCGCCACGCCGTGCTGGCGCACGGGCAGCAGCGTGCCGCTCAGCGAGGTGAAGGCTTCGCCGTCGGGCGTGAGGCTCCAGCGTGCCAGGTAAGGCGCGAACACGCCGTGCGGGCTCACTAGCGCGATTCCCAGAACCCCCGGTGCGTGGCGATCATCTCGTCGGCCACCTCGGGCACCGGGCCGATCACCTCGACGGGCTTCTGCCCGCGCGCGAAGACCTCGCGGCAGGGCAGGCTCAGCGTCGGGTTCTCGGGGTGGTCACCGGTGAGTGCGAGCAGCGCGGATTCTTCCGCGCCGTAGACGATGCGCCCGATGTTGGCCCAGTAGCTCGTGCCCGCGCACATGGCGCAGGGCTCGAAGGTGGTCACCAGCGTGCACTGCCACAGGTACTCGGCCGGCCAGTTCTGCGCCGCGTGGCGCGCGAGAGTGGCCTCCGCGTGATGCACCGTGTCGATGTTGCCCTGCTCGGCGAGGATGGTCTCGCCGTCGGGCGCGACGAGCACGGCGCCGAAGGGGTGGCGGCCCATGGCCATGGCGCGTCGCGCCACGGCGTCGGCGCGACGCAGCGCGCGGGTGATCTGTTCGGGAGTCATGCCCCCATTATTTATTGGTTCTGCGACCCGCGATGCGCCCAGCCGGTGGTGTGCTTCTCGATGAGGCTGAAGAGTTCGTACATGACCATCGCCATCGCGCCCACCACCATCAGGCCGGCGAAGGCCAGGCCCATCTGCATGGCCGAGCCGGCCGAGATCAGCAGGTAGCCGATGCCTTCGTTGGCGGCGGTCATCTCCGACACCGTGGTGCCGACGAAAGCCAGCGTGATCGCCACCTTCAGCGAGCCGAAGAAGTAGGGCATGGAGCGCGGCAGGCCGATCTTGATGAGCACGTCCCAGCGCTTGGCGCCCAGCACGCGCAGCACGTCTTCCAGCTCGGGTTCGAGCGTGGCCAGGCCGGTCGCGATGTTCACCATGATCGGGAAGAAGCTGATCAGGAACGCCGTGAGAATCGCCGGCCCGATGCCGATGCCGAACCACACGACCAAAATCGGGACGAAGGCCGCCTTGGGCAGCGCATTGAAGGCCGTCATGAGCGGGTAGATCGCGGCATAGGCCAGGCGCGAGCTGCCGATCACGAAGCCCATGAGCACGCCCACCACGATCGCCAGGCCGAAGCCCGCCATCGTGACCCAGTAGGTGCGCCACGCGTGGCCCGCGATGATGGCCTTGAACTCCCAGAACTGCTCCCAGATGCGCAGCGGGCTCGGAAAGATGAAGTCCGACACGCCGAAGCCCGCGCAGATCACCTGCCACAGCAGGAGCACCGCCACGAGCAGCAGCCAGGGCGACCAGCGTTCGAGTTGTTTGCTGTTGTTCATTTGCCGCCTCCTCAGTGCGTGGCCGCCGCAGCGGAGGTGGCGGCGTTGCCGCGGATGGCGCCGATGTGGCTGCGCAGTTCGAGCACGATGTCGGTGAACTCCTTGGTGTAGGTCAGCTCCAGCTCGCGCGGACGCGGCAGGTCGATCTCGCGCTTCACCACGAAGCGGCCGGGGCTCTTGCTCATCACGTACACCGTGTCGGCCAGGAACACCGACTCGCGCAGGTCGTGCGTGACCAGGATCACGTTGAACTGCTGCTCGGTCCACAGGTCGCGCAGGATGCACCACAGCTCTTCGCGTGTGAACGCGTCGAGCGCGCCGAAGGGCTCGTCCAGCAGCAGCATCTTGGGCTCGTGGATGAGTGCGCGGCAGATGCTCGCGCGCTGCTGCATGCCGCCCGAAAGCTGCCACGGAAACTTGTCTTCGTAGCCGCCCAGGCCCACCTTCTGCAGCAGGCGGCGGGCACGTTCGACGTACTCCTTGCGCTTGGCCTTGAAGTTCGAGCGGTAGGGCTCGACGATTTCCAGCGGCAGCAGCACGTTGTCGACCGTGGTGCGCCACGGCAGCAGCGAGGGCGCCTGGAAGGCCATGCCCGAGATCTTCAGCGGCCCGGTCACGGGCTGGCCGTCGATGCGGATCTTGCCCATCGAGGGCATCTTCAGTCCCGTGGTGAGCTTCATGAAGGTCGACTTTCCGCAGCCCGAGGGGCCGACGATGGCGATGAACTCGCCGCGCGTCACCTTCAGGTCGATGGCCTCGACCGCGAAGTGGTTGGCGCGCAGCAGCTCTTCGTTGTAGGCGAGCCAGACGTCCTGGAAATCGACGAAGGGGGCGGCTGCGTCGGGTGTCGTTGCGCCGGCCGCCATCACTTGCGCAGGATTCCGCTGAGCTCGGCCGCGGGCGGGAGCATGGCCGCGGTCCACACGGCGTCGGGGCTCACGCGCGTCTTGGTGTTGAAGGCGTCGGACACCTGCGAGGCCATGAGCGACATGCGGCCCGCGTTGACGGCGCCGAAGCCCTCGCTGCGCGCGTCGGCGCTGTTGATGACGGTGTCGATGGCCAGCTGCAGGCGGCGCGTCTCGAGCTTGCTGTCGATGATGCCGTCGCGCGCCTTCACCGACTCGATGCCCATGGCGGGGTTGGCGATGACTTCCTTCGCGCCCTTGGCAAAGGCCGAGAGGAACTTCTTCACCGCCGCCGGGTTGTCCTTGAGCAGCTTGGGCGAGGCGATGATCACGTTGCCGTACAGCTTCACGCCGTAGTCGGGGTAGGGCAGGATCACCACGTCGGCCGCCTTGGCGCCGCGCGCTTCCAGGTTGAGCAGCGAGGTGAAGGTGAAGCCCGTGATGGCGTCGATGTCGCCGCGCACCAGCATGGTCTCGCGCAGCGTCGGGTCCATGGCGGTCCAGTTCACGGCACCGATGTTGTTGGCCTTGGCGAAGATCGGGAACGCGCGGCGGCCCGCGTCGAACACCGGTGCGCCGAGCTTCTTGCCGGCAAGGTCGGCCGGCTTGGTGATGCCGCTCTTCTTGAGCGCCATGACCGAGGCCGGCGTGTTGTTGTAGACCATCATCACCGCGACCGGCTTGTTCGGGCTGTCGGGGTTGTTGGCGTGGAACTCCATGAGCGCCGCGAGGTCGGCAAAGCCCATGTCGTAGGCGCCCGAGGCCACGCGCGTCACGGTGCCGCCCGAGCCGTTGCCGGCGTCGATGGTCACGTCCAGGCCGGCGGCCTTGAAGTAGCCCTTGGCCGCGGGGTGCAGGAACAGCGCGGCCGGACCTTCGAAACGCCAGTCGAGCTGGAACTTGATCGGCGTCGGGCTCTGGGCAAAGGCCGAAGACAGGCCGAAGCTGAAGGCCGAGGCGGCGAGGAAGGACTGGAGCAGGTGACGCTTGTTCATGAAGGTTCCGAAATGTGAATGCTTCGGCATTCAAGCAAAAACGGTGCCCGCACGCGATTGGTGCGAACCCTTCCGGTGAATCACCGAGGTGCGCGGCCCGCCCAAGGCGTGTGCGGCATGCACCGCGCCTGGGAATTCGGGGCCTGAAACCCCGTCAGAGCGTCGCGCCGATCTTGCGCAGCTCGGCGATCTGCGGCGCCTTGGGCAGCCAGACCTTGTCGAACTCGGCGATGACCGGCGCGGGGTTGTAGTTGCTGGCGCTCTTGAACGCGATGCCGCTGGCCTTGAACTTGTCGATGAGGCCCAGCTCGGTGGTCACGATGTCCTTGATCTGCGCGTCGAGCTGCTGCTTCACGAGGTCGGTGATGAGCGCCTTGTCCTTCGCGTCGAGCGTCTGCCAGATGCGGCCGGACACCAGCGGTGCGAAGGGCATGAACAGCGCGTTCATCGGCAGCAGGGTTTTCGAGACGCGGTCGAAGCGCTGGTTCCACGAGAACTCGATGTCGGCTTCGAGCCCGTCGACCTGGCCGTTGGACATGGCGTCGAACACGCCCGGCGTGGGAATGGGCGTGGGCGCGGCGCCCAGCAGTTGGTAGAAGTCGCGGTACACCGGCGTGGGGTTGATGCGCAGCTTCATGCCCTTCAGGTCGGTGGGCGAGGCGATATCTTTGGTCGCGAACACCACGCGCATGCCGGTGATGCCCCAGCCCAGGCCGATGGTGCCGGTCTCGCGCGGCAGCACATCGAGCAGCTTGAGCGCCGCGGGCGTGCGCACGAGCGAGGCGACGTTGGTGGTCGAGCGCACGAGATAGGGCGCGTTGATGGCCGCCACGCTCGCCACGCGCGAGCCGAGCTCGGCCGCTTGAATCCAGCCCATGTCGAGCGCGCCCGACTGCAGCTGCTGCATCATGGCCGACTCGTTGCCGAGCTGGCCCGAGTGAAACACCGTGGCGCTCAGGCGGCCGTCGGTGGCCTTCTTCAGCGCCTCGCCGAAGCTCACCGCGGCGCGGTTCCACGAGTGCCCCGCGGGCGTGATGAGGCCCAGGCGAAATTCCTTGGCGGCGGCGGCACGCGACACGGTGCCGAAGAGGGCGGTCGATGCGGCAGCGGTGCCGGCGGCGGCCTGGACGAACTGGCGGCGGGAGAGGGGCATGTGAAGCTCCGGTTGGGTGAGGTGAAGTGAAGGAACGGGAAAGAGAGCGGATCGGCGCTTACTTGATGAGCGCGAGAGACAGACTCGGGAACAGCGACAGCAGCACCAGCGCCACGCAGCAGATCAGGAAGAAGGGCAGCGTGACGATGAACATCTTTCCGGGCTTGGCGCCCGTCACCGCCGAGGCCACGAAGAAGCTCAGCCCCACCGGCGGCGTCATCAGCCCGAGCACGAGGTTGATGACCACCACCACGCCGAAGTGGCGCGGGTCGATGCCGTAGATTTCCGTCGCAATGGGCAGCAGGATCGGCACGGTCATGATCAGCCCGGGAATGCCGTCGATCACGGTGCCGATCACCAGCAGGATCACGTTCACCAGCAGCAGGAAGGCGATTGGGTCTTTTGCCACGGTCTGTATCCACGCGGCGGTGGCTTGCGGCACCTTGCCGTAGATGAGCAGCCACGAGAACACCGCGGCCGCTGCCACCAGGAACAGCACCACCGCCGAGTAGATCGCCGACTTCAGCAGGATCTGCGGAATCATCGCGAAGCGGAATTCCTTGGTCACGTAGCGGCCCACGAGCACCGCCGCCACCGCACCCACCGCCGCCGATTCGGTGGGGTTGGCGACGCCGCCGAGGATGGAGCCGACGATCACGATGGGGATGAGCAGCGTCGGGCAGGCCGTGAGGATCGTGTGCAGCCGCTGTTTGACGGTGCGCTTCTCGGTGCGCGGGTAGTTGTAGATCAGGCCCATGCAGGCGATGACGATGAAGAACAGCACCGTGAGAATCACGCCGGGGATGATCCCCGCGATGAGCATGTCGCCCACCGCCACCTGCGCGAGCACGCTGTACACCACGAACATCACCGAGGGCGGAATGATCGGGCCGAGCATGCCGCCGTACACCGTGATGCCGGCCGCGAAGGTCTTGTCGTAGCCCTGCTTCTCCATCTCGGGCACCATGATCTGGCTCATGATCGCCACCTGCGCGGTGGCCGAGCCGATGATCGACGACACCAGCATGTTCGCCAGGATGTTCACGTAGGCGAGGCCGCCTTTCACCGAGCCGATGAAGGCCAGTGCGAGGTCGACCAGCCGCTTCGTGATGCCGCCGCCGTTCATGATCTCACCGATGAGGATGAACAGTGGAATCGCAATGAGGCTGTAGCTGTCGACGCCGCCGAACATCTGCACCGGGAACGACTGGAACAGCACCGTGTCGCCCGAGTTGAGGATGTAGACGATGCCCGACAGGCACAGGCAGGCACCGATCGGCACGCCGACCAGCATGATCAGCAGGAAAAAGGCAGAGGTCAGCATTTCAGTTCACGGCGTCCGCGTTGGCGACATGGAACTCGTCATGCGTGCGCTTGGGCTGCAGGCCGAGGTCTTCGAGGAGGTTGGCCAGCGCATGCACGCTGAGGGTGAGCGAGAAGATCGGCAGGATGAGCTGCACCAGCCATGTCGGCCAGTCGAGCGTCTGCGTGCGCTCGGTGTAGAGAAAGTTGAAGCTCTCGGCCGCGAACTCCTTCGCGTCGAAGCCGTGGCGCACGATGCCGGCCGGGTCCATCCACAGCCAGCACATCGCGAGCAGGGCCAGCCCGAGCAGCAGCACGCAGCTTGAAGCACCGGCCTTGGCGATGCGCACGGCCTTGGCACCGAGCTTGTCGGTGAGCAGGGTCACCGCAAAGTCCAGCCGCAGCCGCGTCATCGCCGACGCACCGATGAAGGTGAGCCAGACCACGCAGTACACCGAGGCCTCGTCCACCCAGTAGAGCGGAAAGCCGCCGTAGCGCGTGACCACGTTCAGCAGCACCAGCACGATGAGCAGGCCCATCAAGCTGCTGAGCAGGTGGCGCTCGCAGCGCAGGACAAAGTCCGACGCGTCGAGCACGCGGCGGGACAGGCCGCCGCTTTCTTTCAAGGCGTTTTCTTGCATGGTGTTCTGGGCCTTGGGGTGCGTCGTGCGCGGGGGCTCAGGCCACCGACTGGTATTGGGTCGGACGCGTGGCCAGCGCCTTGCCAACAACCTTCTCGATGAAGGCGCGCTCTTCGCCGATGAGCGGCAGGCGCGGGCGGCGCATGTGCTCGGTGCCCACGCCGACCAGCAGGTCGATGAGCTTGAGGTTCTGCACCAGCTTGGTCGACACGTCCAAGTGCAGCATCGGCGTCATCCACTGGTACAGCTTGAGCGCTTCGGCAAACTTGCCGGCCTTCATCAGGTCGTACAGCGCCACCGTCTCGCGCGGGAACGCGCAACCGACACCGGCCAGCAGCCCGTCACAGCCCAGCGCGAGGCCTTCGTAGGCCAGGTCGTCCACGCCCAGGAACAGCTGGTAGCGGTCGCCCACGGTGTTGCGCAGGTCGGTGATGCGGCGGATGTTGTCGGTGCTCTCCTTGATGGCCGCGATCCATTCGCAATCGGCCAGCTCGACCATGTGCTCGGGCTTGAGGTCCACGCGGTAGGCCACCGGGTTGTTGTAGACCATGATGGGTTTCTGGGCCGCGTTGGCGATGGTGCGCACGTTGAGCATGGCTTCGCGCGCATCGGCCACGTAGATCACGGAAGGCATGACCATGTAGCCGGCCACGCCGAGCTTGTTGGCGCCGTCGACGTAACGCAGCGCTTCGCGGGTGCTGGTCTCCGACACGTTGGCCAGCACGGGGATGCGGCCGTCGGCGGCTTCCAGGGCGATCTTGGCGACCTGCAGCTTTTCTTCGAGCGTCAGCGTGCTGGCTTCGCCGAGCGAGCCGCAGGTGACGAGGCCGTGGATGCCGTTGCGGATCTGGAAGTCGATGTGGCGGGCGGTGCCCTCGGCATCGATGCTTTCGTCGGCGTGGAACTTGGTGGTGATGGCGGGGAAGATGCCTTGCCAGCGGGGATTGCTCATGAACGTGTACCTCGAAAAAGAAGAGAAAGGGCGCTGCGGACAGCGGGTGGAACCAGGGTCTGAAGGCTTGGTTTCTTAATATATTAGTAAGATATGTGAAATATCTGCTCAGGGTATTAGCAGATTGCGTGCCAGCCGAAATGGTGGTTGGACGCGCCTGAAAAGGGCGATCGGGCGCCCGCAAGCACCGCCTTGGCGCACCCCGCGCACTGGGGCGCCTCAGGATGCGGCGGACGAAAAAAAGCCCCGCAGCGGTGAACGCGGCGAGGCGTGCGGCTGGCGCCGGCGCGGTGCTCAGGTCGGCGTCGTCGCCCCGAAGCCCAGCCAGTACGGGTCGCCCACGCGCTTGCCCACGCTGCTGGCGGCGTCGCGCACCGTGGCGCCGAAGCGCGCCACCAGCGGTTCCGACAGCTGCTCTGCGGGTAGCGCGATGCCGAAGGCGTAGGTCTGCCGCGTGGCGGGGTCGAGCACCGCCGACGAGATGCCCGCCACGTTGGTCACGTACTCGCCGCGCGACAGGGCCCAGCCCGTGTCGCGGATCACGGCCAGGCGCGCCAGCAGATCCTTGCGTGTCTTCGGCGCGTGGCCGCGGCCCTGGTCGAGCCGGCTGCCGATCAGGGTGCCCACTTCGTCGTCGCCCAGGCGGGCCAGCAGCGCGCGGCCCATGGCGCTGGAATAGGCGGGCGCGCGGCTGCCCGGCGGCGTGTAGATCTGCAGCGCGCCGGCGCCGGTGCGCATCTGGATCACCAGCGTGTCGGTGCCGTCGAGCACGTTGATGTAGCCCGTGTAGCCGGTCTCGCGCACCAGCGCATCGAGCGCTTCCTCGACCAGCGAGGCCGTGTTGCGCGAGGCGCGGAAGTGGTACGAGGCTTCCATGATCACGCCGCCCGGGCGGTAGGCGCGCGTGGCCGCGTCGCGGTCCAGGAAGCCGTAGCCGGCCATCATGCTCAGCGTGCGCGAGGCCGAGCTCTTGGGCAGGCCCAGCTCAGTCACGACGTCCGTCACCGTGATGTCGCGACGCAGCCGCGCGATCAGCTTCAGGACGTCCATGGCGTTGGCAAGGGTGCTCATCGTGTTCGGTAGGTTGGGGTGGGAATCATAGGTTCGGCGCCGGTGCGTCTTTTCGGCCAACCCGGGTGAACGCCCGCTTGACAGCCGAAAGTACGGTTTTATCATTCAGTCCAAGTTTATTGGACATGGTTCCAAAATATGGAACTAACAAGGAATGACCATGCACCATGAAGTGACGGCCGCCGCGCCGCTGGAAGACAAGGGCGCCGCGCATGCCGGGCTGCACCCGAAGGCGCTGGCGCCCGCCAACCTGATCCTCACGGTGGTGCTCAGCGTGTTCGGCGCCATCGTCGGCATCCAGATGCTGGCGAGCCTGGGCATCACGCCGAGCACCTCGCTGATCGGTGCGCTCGCGGCGATGTCGCTGGCGCGCGTGCCGCTGGCCATGTTCCGGGGCTTCCGCTCGGTGCATGCGCAGAACCTCGCGCAGACGAGCATCTCGTCGGCCACCTTCGGCGCGGCCAACAGCCTGTTTTTGCCGATCGGCATTCCGTTCCTGTTCGGCCTGCCGCAGATGGTGGTGCCGATGCTCATCGGCGTGAGCCTGGCGATGCTGCTCGACGCGTGGCTGCTCTACCGCATGTTCGACACGCCAGCCTTCCCGGCCAGGAACCCGTGGCCGCTGGGCATCGCCGCGGCCGAGGCCATCAAGGCAGGCGAAAGCGGCGGCAAGCAGGCCTGGCTGCTGCTGGGCGGCCTGGCCACCGGCGTGGCCGGCGCGGTGTTCAAGCTGCCGATGTCGGCCTTCGGCGTGGCGCTGATCGGCGGGCTGGGCGCCATGACCGCCTTCGGCATCGGGCTGCTGGTGCGCGGCTACTCGGCGCCGCTGTTCGGCTTCGACATCGGCACGCGCTACGTGCCGCACGGGATGATGATCGGCGCCGGCCTCGTCGCGCTGGTGCAGGTGGCGCGCGTGGTGCTCAAGAAGCACGAGCGCGCGGCCGACGGCCCCGGCGTGACGAAGGAAGCGCTGGCCGAGGCCCGCGGTGCCAGCGTGCTCGGCCGCTCGCTCAAGCTGGGCGGCGCGGGTTACCTCGCGATCATGGTGCTGCTGTGCGCGGGCACCGGCATCTACACCGGCATGTCGCCCGGCATGCTCGCCTTGTTCATCGTGTACGGCACCTTCGCGGCCTTCGTGCATGAACTCATCGTGGGCATCGCGGCCATGCACTCGGGCTGGTTCCCGGCCTTCGCGGTGGCGCTGATCTCGCTGCTGCTGGGCATCCTGATCGGCTTTCCGCCCGAGGCGCTGGTGGTGCTGGCCGGCTTCTCGGCCGCCACTGGCCCGGCGTTTGCCGACATGGGCTACGACCTCAAGGCTGGCCACCTGCTGCGCGGCGAAGCCTCGGGCTCGGCCTTCGAACTCGAAGGCCGGCGCGAACAGATGATCGCCGGCATGGTCGGCTTCGGCGTGGCGATCGTGGTGGTCGCCTGCGCGTACCCGCTGTTCTTCGCCAACCACCAGACCGCGCCGATCAACGCCGCCTACGTGGCCGCGATCAAGGCTGGCATCTCGGGCGAGACGGCGCGCAACCTCGCGCTGTGGGCCGTGCCCGGCGCGCTGCTGCAGCTGGCGGGCGGGCCGCGCCAGCAACTGGGCGTGCTGTTCGCCACCGGCCTGCTCATCGCCAGCCCGATGGCCGGCTGGATGGTCGCGGCCGGCATCGCCTGCCGGCTCGCGGTCCATGCCGTGCTCGGCGCCGCCGCGCGCGAACGGCTCGAGGTGCTCGCCGGCGGCGTGATCGCGGGCGATGCGCTCTACAGCTTCTTCTCTGGCGTGGTGAAGAGCGTGCGCAAGTAGCGCTGCTTCGCCTTCCCCTTCTTCCTTCCCTCCATCACACACAGGAATCGAACTCATGAAACGCAATCTGACCAGCGACGACGTCCGCGCGGCCATCTGGGGCGGCGCCATCCTCGGCGGCGGGGGCGGCGGGCTCATCGCGGCCGGCGAGCGCGCCGCGCGCCTGGCGCTGCAGGTCGGCACGCCGCAGCTGTGGAGCGTCGACGAGTTCGACGAGGCCGCGCTCACCGCCACCATGGCCCTGGTCGGCGCGCCGGCCGCGCCCGATCCGCACGTGCAGCCGGCGCACCTGCTGCGCACGCTCGACCTGTTGCGGCGCGAGTTGCCGGCGGGCCAGAAGCTGGTCGCGCTGCATGCCAACGAGAACGGCGCCGAGACCACGGTCAACGGCTGGTTCCACGCCGCCATGACCGGCCTGCCCGTCATCGACCTCGCGTGCAACGGCCGCGCCCACCCCTCGAGCGTGATGGGCGCGCTGGGCCTGCACACCGAGCCCGACTACCTCTCGGTGCAGGCCTACGCGGGTGGCGAGCCGCACCGCTACGTGGAAGGCGTGGTGTCGGGCCGGCTCGAACAGACCTCGGCCGTGGTGCGCCGCGCTTCGGTGGAGGCGGGCGGCCTCGCGGCCGTGGCGCGCAACCCCGTGACCGTGGGCTACGCGCGCCAGCACGGCGCGCCGGGCGCCATCAGCCACGCCATCGCGCTGGGCCAGACCTTCCTGGACGGCGGCGTCGATGCCGTGGCCCGTTCGCTCGACGGCCGCCTCGTCGCCGAAGGCACGGTGCGCACGTACCGTTGTGAGCAGCAGGAAGGGTTGGACGTCGGCGTGGTCGAGCTCGACGACGCGGCCGGCACCACGCTGCGCTTCATCAACGAGTACATGCTGCTGGTGCAGGGCGGCGAGCGCATCGCGCGCTTTCCCGACCTGATCATGACTTTCTCGGACGACGGCCAGCCTGTGGTGTCGGCCCATGTGCGCCAGGGCGCGCGGCTGCGCGTGCTGGTGGCGCCGCGTGCGCGGTTGTTGCTGTCGCGCACCATGTTCATGCCCGAGCTGTACCGCCCGCTCGAGAAGTCGCTGGGCGAAGCCTTCGCGCCGGCCTGAACGGAGACACGACATGCCACTGCGCATCCGCTGGATTCGGGCCGTCGGCAACGACACCTACAACGCGCGCTTCGCGCAAGAGTTCGCGCAGGTGAAGAACCCCGGCACCGAGGTCGAGGTGGTGTCGCTGCGCAACGCCTCGGTACAGCACCACGTCGAGTACCAGAGCTACGAGGCGCTGCTGGGCGCCGACATCGTGCGCGCCGTGCGCGACACCGCGCAGCAGGGCTTCGACGCCGTGGTGGTCGGCTGCTTCTACGACCCGGTGCTGGTGGAGGCGCGCGAAATATCCGGCCAGACGGTGGTGGTCGCACCCTGCCAGGCCTCGTTCGAGATCGCGTCCAACCTCGCACAGAAGGTGTCGGTGATCGTGGGGCGGCGCAAGTGGGTGCCGCGCATCGAGGCGCGCGTGCGCGAGTACGGCCATGCGCACCTGATCGCCTCGTTCCGCGCGCTGGAGCTCGGCGTGGAAGATTTCCAGCGCGACCGCGACGAAACCGTGCGCCGCATGATCGCGCAGGGCCGCCGCGCCATCGACGAGGACGGCGCCGAGGCCCTCATCCTCGGCTGCACGCTCGAGTTCGGCTTCTACCGCCAGTTGCAAGATGCGTTGGGCGTGCCCGTCATCGACTCGGCGCTGGCCGCCTTCAAGCGCGCCGAGGCGCTGGCCGACACGAAACAGCGTTTCAACTGGACGCCCAGCCGCGTCGGCGGCTGCGAGCCGCCGCCCGAAGACAAAGAGCTGCTGGCCTGGAACGTGTTCGACCCGGCCGACGTTCCCGTGGTGTCGCCCGTCCAGGCTTGAGCGCCTGAACACGGCCCCCATGAAAAACGCCCCGCCGCGGAGACCGCGACGGGGCGTTGTTGTTTCAGGGAAGAAACGCCGGCGTCAGCCTCAGTCCTGGGCCTTCACCTTCGCCACGGCCAGCGCCGTCATGTTGATGATGCGGCGCACCGTCGCCGAGGGCGTCAGCACGTGGGCCGAGCTCGCAGCGCCCAGCAGGATCGGGCCCACCGTGATGCCGTTCGCGCCCGTCATCTTCAGCACGTTGTAGAGGATGTGTGCCGAGTCGAGGTTCGGGCACACCAGCAGGTTGGCTTCGCCGGAGAGCGTGGTCTCGGGCAGGGCGGTGCGGCGAATCTCGTCGGACAGCGCGGCGTCGCCGTGCATCTCGCCGTCGCACTCGATGTCGGGTGCCATCTGCGAGAACAGGTCGCGCGCCAGGCGCATCTTGCGTGCCGAGCCGCGGCTGGAAGTGCCATAGTTCGAGTGCGACAGGAAGGCCACCTTCGGCGGCAGGCCGAAGCGGCGCACCTCTTCGGCGGCCATCACGGCGATGCTGGCCAGCAGTTCGGCGCTCGGGTCTTCGTTCACGTTGGTGTCGGTGATGAACACCGTGCGCTTCTCGAGCGTGAGCGCATTCAGCGTGGCAAAGCCGGGCGCGCCGCGCTTCAGGCCGATCAGGTTGCGGATGTGCTCCAGGTGCACGTCGAAGCGCCCGACCAGGCCGCAGATCATCGCGTCGGCGTCGCCCAGGTGCAGCATCAGCGCGGCGATGGTCGTGTTGGAGCGGCGCACCATCGTCTTGGCGGCCTCGGGCGTCACGCCGCGGCGACCCATGAGCTTGTGGAAGCTCTCCCAGTAGGTGCGAAAGCGCGGATCGTCCTCGGGGTTCACGATCTCGAAGTCGGTGCCGGGGCGGATGTGCAGGCCGGCCTTCTGGATGCGTGCCTCGATCACGGCGGGGCGGCCCACCAGGATGGGCTGGGCCAGGCCTTCGTCGACCGCCCACTGCGCGGCGCGCAGCACGCGCTCGTCTTCGCCTTCGGCGTAGGCCACGCGCTTGGTGGTCGAGATTTTTGCGGCGCTGAACACCGGGCGCATGAACATGCCCGTCTGGTAGACGAAGCGCGTCAGGTGCTGGCGGTAGGCCTCCATGTCCTCGATGGGGCGCGCGGCCACGCCCGAGGCGGCGGCGGCCTTGGCCACGGCCGGCGCGATGCGCAAGATGAGGCGCGAATCGAAGGGCTTCGGAATGATGTAGTCGGGGCCGAAGGCCAGCTCCTGGCCGGCGTAGGCGGTGGCCACTTCTTCGCTGATGTCGGCCTTGGTGAGGTCGGCAATCTCGCGCACGCAGGCCAGCTTCATTTCTTCCGTGATCTTGCTCGCGCCGCAATCGAGCGCGCCGCGGAAGATGTACGGGAAGCACAGCACGTTGTTGACCTGGTTCGGGTAGTCCGAACGGCCCGTGGCAATGATGCAGTCGGGCCGCACGGCCTTGGCCAGCTCGGGGCGAATCTCGGGCTCGGGGTTGGCCAGCGCCAGGATGATCGGCTGCGTGCCCATGGTCTTGACCATCTCGGCGCTCATGACGCCGGGGGCCGAGCAGCCCAGGAACACGTCGGCGTCCTTCACCACGTCGGCCAGGGTGCGGGCACCGGTGTCCTTCTGGGCGTAGCGCGACTTCGATTCGTCGAAACCGCCCGCGCGGCCCATGTAGATGAGGCCCTTGGAGTCGCAGGCGTAGATGTTGGCGGGCTTGGCGCCCAGGCCGACCATCACGTCCAGGCAGGCGATGGCGGCAGCGCCTGCGCCCGAGACGGCGATCTTGACGTCTTCGATCTTCTTGCCGACCAGCTCCAGGCCGTTGAGCAGTGCTGCGGCCGAGATGATGGCCGTGCCGTGCTGGTCGTCGTGGAACACCGGGATGTTCATGCGCTCGCGCAGCTTCTTTTCGATGTAGAAGCACTCGGGCGCCTTGATGTCCTCGAGGTTGATGCCGCCCAGCGTGGGCTCCAGCGCCGCGATGATGTCGACCAGCTTGTCGGGGTCGTTCTCGGCCAGCTCGATGTCGAACACGTCGATGCCGGCGAATTTCTTGAACAGGCAGCCTTTGCCTTCCATCACGGGCTTGGAGGCCAGCGGGCCGATGTTGCCCAGGCCCAGCACGGCGGTGCCGTTGGTGATGACGCCCACGAGGTTGCCGCGGGCGGTGTATTCGGCCGCGAGCGACGGGTCGGCCGCAATGTCGAGGCAGGGGTAGGCCACGCCCGGCGAATAAGCCAGCGACAGGTCGCGCTGGTTCAGCAGGGGCTTGGTGGGGGTGATCGAGATCTTGCCCTTGACGGGCGAGCGGTGGTATTCGCGCGCTGCTTCTCGAAGTGCTTCTTCAGCGGGGGACAGGGATGCAGCCATTTGAAAAGTCTCCTTGGTTCTGGCGGGCAATGAGGCTACCGCAAAAGCGCTGCCTCTTCTCTCGGGGGGAACGACGAGACCCTCTATCTTCCGCCTGATCGAGAGGGTCTGCCGACTCGCTAAACTTCAACACCCCTGTTTCAGGGGGGCAAATCCGTGCCGCGCGGGCGGTGCGGCGAACCAACGTCCACAACCACAGAACAACACGGAGGGACATCGAATGACACCCGGACCTTTCACCGGCACCGAACCGGACGTCGTGGTCATCGGCGGAGGCCCCTCGGGCTCCACGGTGGCTGCCTTGCTCGCAGACAAGGGCCACGACGTGGTGCTGCTCGAGAAGGCGCAGCATCCGCGCTTTCACATCGGCGAATCCTTGCTGCCGATGAACATGCCGCTGTTCGACCGGCTCGGCGTGCGCACCGAGGTCGAGGCCATCGGCCTGCGCAAGCACGGCGCCGAATTCGTCTCGCCCTGGCACGACCACACCAGCCACTTCGACTTCGGCCAGGCGATGGACAAGAGCTTTCCCTATGCGGTGCACGTGCGCCGTTCGGAGTTCGACGAGCTGCTGTTCCGCCATGCCGGCAAGCGCGGCGCGCGCACCTTCGAGGGCCGGCGCGTCACCGGCGTCGACATGGACGCCGGCAAGAGAACGCCCGACAACCGCCCGCTCGTGAAGGTCAAGGCCGACGACGGCACCGAGACCGCGTGGCGCCCGCGCTTCGTGATCGACGCCAGCGGGCGCGACACGCTGCTGTCGAACCAGTTCGATGCCAAGCAGCGCAACCGCAAGCATGCGAGCGCGGCGCTGTACGGCCACTTCGCCAACGCCGAGCGCAGGCCAGGCCGCTTCGAGGGCAACATCTCGCTGTTCTGGTTCGACCATGGCTGGTTCTGGTACATCCCGCTGAAGGACGGCACCGTGAGCGTCGGCGCCGTGGCCTCGCCGGCCTACTTCAAGCGCCGCAAGGGCTCGCTCGAAGACTTCCTCATGGAAACCATTGCGCTCGCGCCCAAGCTGGCCGCGCGCCTGAAGAACGCCACGCTGATGGAAGGCGCCACCTCCACCGGCAACTACGCCTACGACTCCAAGTTCTGCCGCGGCGACCGCTTCATGATGGTGGGCGACGCCTATGCCTTCGTCGACCCGATGTTCTCGTCGGGCGTGTACCTGGCGATGAACAGCGGCTTCGAGGCCGCGGCCTGCGCAGACCACTGGCTCAAGGGCGAGGCGAAAGAGGCCGAGAAGGCCTTCCGCCATTACGAGAAGGTGATGAAGCACGGGCCGAAGATGTTCTCGTGGTTCATCTACCGCATCACCTCGCCCGCCATCCGCCGCCTGTTCATGGCGCCGCGCAACATCTGGCGCATGCAGGAGGCGCTGCTGTCCATCCTGGCCGGCGACCTGTTCCGCAACACGCCCATCGGGCCGCGTTTCTGGGGCTTCAAGGTGACGTACTACGCGTCGTGCATCGGCATCCTGCCGCAGGCCGTGAAGACCTGGGCATGGCGCCGACGCAACCTGAAAGAGTCTCTGGAGACTGCAAAGACCTAGTTTCAGTCGGGTGACACGGTGTGCTGGGCGAGGGCTTCGAGGGCCTTCACCAGCGCCGAGTGGTCCAGCTGCCCGTAGCCCATCGCCGCGCAGGCGTTCATCAGCTGCGCCGCATTGGCCGTTTGCGGCAGTGCCACACCCAGCGAACGGGCGCTCTGCATCGCGAGGTTCAAGTCTTTCTGGTGCAGCGAAATGCGGAAGCCCGGCGCGAAGGTGCGCTTGATCATGCGTTCGCCGTGCACTTCCAGAATGCGCGAGCTGGCAAAGCCGCCCATCAGCGCCTGGCGCACCTTCGCGGGGTCGGCTCCGGCCTTCGAGGCGAACACCAGCGCTTCGCTCACGGCGGCGATGTTCAGCGCCACGATGATCTGGTTGGCCACCTTGCAGACTTGGCCGTCGCCCGCGCCGCCCACCAGCGTCACGTTCTTGCCCATCTTGTCGAGCAGCGGCTTCACGCGGCCGAAGGTGCCTTCGTCGCCGCCGCACATGATCGTCAGGCTCGCGGCCTTGGCGCCCACTTCGCCGCCCGAGACCGGCGCGTCGATGTAGCCGGCGCCCAGCGCGACGATGCGGCGCGCGAATGCCTTGGTGGCGATCGGGTCGATGGAGCTGCAGTCCACCACGATCTTGCCCTGCGAACCCTTCAGGCCGTCGGCCACGCCTTCCGCGCCCGGCACGCCGAACAGCACCTTCTCCACGTCAGGCGTGTCGGGCACCATGATGAAGATGATGTCGGCCTTGCGTGCCACTTCGGCGGCCGAACCGCAGATGGTGGCTTTCGAGACGAAGGGCTCCGGCGTGTTGCCGTGCGTGTTCACGAAGAGCTCGTGGCCTGCGTCGAGCAGGTGGCCCGCCATGGGGGCGCCCATGATGCCCAGGCCGATGAATCCGATTTTTTGTGCTGCTGCAGTGGTCATGTCTCTGTTTCCTTCGTGAACGTTCATTGCTTCTTCGTGAGGGCTTCGCGCCAACCCAGGCCTTCCACCGTGGTGGCGCGGGGCTTGTATTCGCAGCCGATCCAGCCGTCGTAGCCCAGCGCATCGATGTGCTGGAACAGCCACGGGTAGTTGATCTCGCCCGTGCCGGGTTCGCCGCGGCCGGGGTTGTCGGCCAGCTGGATGTGGCCGATGCGCGCCAGTTGCTTGGTGAGCGTGTTGCCCAGCTCGCCTTCCATGCGCTGTGCGTGGTAGATGTCGTACTGCACGCGCAGGTTGTTGGAGCCCACCTCGTCGATCAGCGCCAGCGCCTGGTCGGTGCGCGTGAGAAAGAAGCCGGGGATGTCGAAGGTGTTGATCGGCTCGATCAGCAGGCGCAGGCCGGCGGCTTCGAGTTCGCGCGCTGCGAGGCGCAGGTTCTCGACCACGGTTTTGTGCGCGGCGTCGGTGCTCACGCCGGCCGGCACCTTGCCGACCAGGCAGTTGAGCTGCGGGCAGCCCAGCGCGGTCGCGTAGTCGATGGCCAGCGCGATGCCTTCGCGGAACTCGCCGGTGCGGTCCGGGTGGCAGGCGATGCCGCGCTCGCCCTTGTCCCAGTCGCCGGCCGGCAGGTTGTGCAGCACCTGCTGCAGGCCGTTCGTGCGCAACGCGGCCGTGAGTTCCTTCTTGTCGAAGGGGTAGGGGAAGAGGTACTCCACCGCCTCGAAGCCGGCCTTGGCGGCCGCCTCGAAGCGCTGCATGAACGGCAGCTCGGTGAAGAGCATCGTGAGATTGGCTGCGAACTTGGGCATGTCTATCGTCTCCTCGATCAATCCAGCATCGCCACGGCGAGGGCGGTCGGTGCGTCGGCCATGCTTTCGGCCAGCGGTTCGAATTCGTTGATGGCGTCGATCTCGGTGCCCATCGCGATGTTGGTCACGCGCTCGAGCATCACCTCGATGACGACCGGCACCTGGAACTCGGCCATGAGCGCTTCGGCGCGGGCGATGGCGGGTGCCATCTCTTCCTGCTTGTGCACGCGGATCGCCTTGCAGCCCAGGCCCTCGACCACCTTGAGGTGATCGACGCCGTAGCTGCCTTCGATGCCGGCGTCGGCCGGTGCATTGATGTTGTCGAAGGCCAGCTGCACGCAGTAGTCCATCTCGAAGCCGCGCTGCGACTGGCGGATCAGGCCGAGGTAGGAGTTGTTGACCACGATGTGCAGGTAGGGCAGCTTGAACTGCGCGCCCACGGCCAACTCTTCGATCATGAACTGGAAGTCGTAGTCGCCCGAGAGCGCGACGATCTTGCGCGTCGGGTCGGCGGCGCGCACGCCCAGTGCGGCGGGAATGGTCCAGCCCAGCGGACCGGCCTGGCCGCAGTTGATCCAGTGGCGCGGGTTGTACACGTGCAGGAACTGCGCGGCCGCGATCTGCGACAGGCCGATGGTGCTCACGTAGCAGGTGTCGCGGTCCAGGTGGTTGTTCATGCACTGGTACACGCGCTGCGGCTTCATCGGCACGGTGTCGAAGTTGGTCTTGCGCAGCAAGGTCTTCTTGCGCTCGCGGCATTCGCCGGCCCAGGCGCCACGGTCGGTGAGCTTGCCCGCGGCCTTCATTTCCTCGGCCACTTCGACGAAGAGTTCGAGCGCGGCCTTGGCGTCGGAGACGATGCCGAAGTCGGGCGTGAACACGCGGCCGATCTGCGTGGGCTCGATGTCCACGTGCACGAAGGTGCGGCCCTTGGTGTAGACGTCGACCGAGCCGGTGTGGCGGTTGGCCCAGCGGTTGCCGATGCCGAGCACGAAGTCCGAAGCGAGCACCGTCGCGTTGCCGTAGCGGTGGCTGGTCTGCAGGCCGCACATGCCGGCCATCAGCGGATGGTCGTCGGGAATGGTGCCCCAGCCCATGAGCGTGGGGATCACCGGCACGCCGGTGGCTTCGGCAAAGCGCACGAGCAGGTCGGACGCGTCGGCATTGATGATGCCGCCGCCGGCCACGATCAGCGGGCGCTCGGCCGCCTGCATCATGCCGATGGCCTTCTCGATCTGGGCGCGCGTGGCGGCCGGCTTGTAGGGCTTGAGGGGCTCGTAGGCGTCGATGTCGAATTCGATCTGCGCCATCTGCACGTCGAAGGGCAGGTCGATGAGCACAGGGCCCGGGCGGCCCGAGCGCATGAGGTGGAAGGCCTGCTGGAACACCTGCGGCACCTGGCCGGGTTCACGCACGGTGACCGACCACTTGGTGACGGGCTTGGAGATCGACTCGATGTCGACCGCCTGGAAGTCTTCCTTGTACAGCCGGGCGCGCGGTGCCTGGCCGGTGATGCAAAGAATGGGAATGGAATCGGCCCAGGCCGAGTACAGGCCCGTGATCATGTCGGTGCCTGCCGGGCCCGAGGTGCCGATGCACACGCCGATGTTGCCGGCGATGGCACGGGTGTAGCCCTCGGCCATGTGCGAGGCGCCCTCGACGTGGCGCGCCAGAATGTGCGAGATGCTGCCGCGTTGGCGCATCGCCGAGTACAGCGGGTTGATTGCTGCGCCCGGCACGCCGAAGGCCTGCGTCACGCCTTCTTTTTCCATCACCAGAACTGCGGCCTGGACCGCTGTCATCTTTGCCATTGAAAGTCTCCTTGAGGTGGCCCCACTGTAGGAAGCGGGGCGCATTCCAAGAAGACGGCTGGGGACCATAAAACCTATTCCATGGCGGAATAACTGGCTACCATCCGGCCATGGACCGTCTACTGGCTATGGAAATGTTTGTGCGGGTCGTCGAGACCGGCAGCTTCTCGAAGGCGGCGCGCGAGTTCAACACCACGCAACCCACCGTGACCAAGCAGGTCGCGGCCACGGAGGCGCGGCTGAAGGTGCGGCTGCTCAACCGCAACACGCGCGGCGTGAGCCTCACGGAGCCGGGCGCGCTCTACTACGAGAAGTGCAAGACCATCGTGCGCGACGCGGAGGAGGCCGACAGCATCGTGCAGCTGCGGCAGAACCAGGCGCAGGGGCTGCTGCGCGTGGGCACCTCGGTGGCCTTCGGGCGGCGCGTGGTGGTGCCGTTGGCGCTGGAGTACATGCGCCGGCATCCGCAGGTGCAGCTCGACCTGAGCTTCGAGGACCGCTACGTGGACCTCATCGCGCAGGGCATCGACGTGGCGATCCGCATGGGCAAGCTGGCCGATTCGTCACTGGGCGCGCGCTACCTCGGCGCCAATCCGTGGGTCATGGTGGCGTCGCCGGCCTATCTGAAGAAGCACGGCACGCCCAAGCGCGCGCAGGACCTGAGCGCGCACGTGGCGCTGATCTACAGCAGCGTGGTGGGCGACGAGTTCTGGCGCATGCACACGCCGAAGGGCGACCCGGTGACGGTGCCTGTGTCTGGGCGCTTCCGTTCCAACAACCTGTCGGCTGTGCTGGCTGCGGCGCGTGATGGGTTGGGGATTGCGCTGATGCCGCGCTATGTTGCGAGTGAGTCGCTGGCTGCGGGGAAGGTGAACGCCGTCCTTGGGGACCATGCGTTGCCGGAGCAGGAGATCCACGCGGTGTTTCCTTCGCCGAAGTTGGTGCCGGGGAAGGTGTCGGGGTTTGTGGCGTTTCTGCAGGGGCGGTTTGACGAGGGGTGGTGGGAGGCCTGAGCGGCTTGTTCAGGGCGCGTGCTCAGGCCATCGGGTACTTCCCTCCGCGAATGTCCCCCGCCTTCGGCTCCTCCTTTATTTCGCTGCGGGAAGCACCCAATGTCCTGAGCACACTGAGCGCTGTCGTCGTGCTCGCCGATCAACGACCGCTCCGATGACACTCACGTCGATGGGGTGCCTTGCGCAGCGAAATCAAGGGGGAGGCCGCAGGCCGGAGGACATTCGCGGAGCAAGGCTCCCCGTCGGCGGGAGCGTCGCCCTGAAAAAAGTCAGAGCCGGAACGTCTGCAGATGCTCGATGCGTTCAGCCAGACCTTCCTGCCCCAGGTAATGCCCCTGCGTCCCGTCGCGCATCTGCGCGAGCGTGGTCTCCAGTTCGACCAGCATCGCGTCGCGATCGGCCACGAAGGCCGGCGGCACGTCGATGCCGATCTGCGTGCAGGCGTCGGCGATCAGGTGTGCGCTGGCGGGCGCACCGCAGGCCGCGCATTTCACGATGGCCGCCACGGTCGGTTCGGCGCCGTTGTCCAGCAGGGCGTGCGTGAGTTCGGGCGAGATCTGGCCGTCGATGTTGCGCAGCACGTCGGATGCCACCGGTGCGCCTGCACGCACCAGCGCTGCCGCGGCGGCGAAGGCGCTGTGCCCCACGGCCACGTCGGTGGCGAGTGCGCTGCCTTCATGCGGGCCTTCGAAGTTCAGGCCCGCGGCGGCGAGGTCTGCGACCAGCGCGGCGTCGTCGGCGGCGATCGCGTGGCGCAGCGCCGCGCGTGCGAGCGCCGGGTGATGGCGCAGCGTGCCTTCGGCGAGCGGCGTGCGCCAGTCGACGATGGCGCGGCAGTAGAAGGTGACCAGCTTGTCCATCAGGTCGAGGTCGAGCCCGTAGCCTTCGTGGCGGTCGTCGAGGTAGGCGAGCAGCGCCTGCCCCGAGAAGTAGTCGCTCGTGGGCGCCAGCGGGTCTTCGTCGAGATGCAGCGCCGCGAAGGCGCCGTGGAGGTCGGCGGCAACGGGGCTCAGGCCGTCTTCGTGCAGCGCGTGGGTCCAGGCCGGCGGCAGGCCTTGCTTCCACGCAATGATCTGGCCGTGCGTGGCGCCGGGCTCAACCACCGCGTAGACGCGGTCGCAGTACTCGAAGCCGCCGAAGGGCAAGTGCGTGAGCTTGCCGCTCCAGGGCGTGCCGCTGTCTTCGGCCGCTTCTTCGGCGAGTTCTTGTTCGTGTTCGATCCAGCCCTGCAGGTCGCGGTAGCCGTCGCTGCCGTCCCAGAACAGCTCCGACCAGCTGACGCTTTCGACGTTGCCATTCATCGGCAGCGCGAGGTCGTAGTCGAGACGCCCGCCCGCGGTGTGCTGCCACAGCGCGACCAGCGCTTCGGGCAGCGGGCCGGCGCACAGCGCCTGCACCGCATCGATCTGCTGCTGCGGCATCGGCGGCTGCGCGTCGAAGATCACGCGATCGGCGAAGAGCACGACGCCATGTTCGCGCAAGGTGGAAAGCTCTTCGATAGAGAACGAGGTGTTGTTGTTCATGGCAGCAGCCTCCGTGTTCTCCAAAATGTAGCGCTTTGCGCCGATGGAGCAACCCTCGTTCGCCCGGGGCTACCGCGAGCCCCGCGGATCTCGCACTACAGATCGGTGCGCAACTTCCAGATCTCGGGGAACAGCACCACGTCGAGCATCTTGCGCAGGTAGCTCACGCCCCCCGTGCCGCCGGTGCCGCGCTTGAAGCCGATCACGCGCTCGACCGTGGTCACGTGGCGGAAGCGCCAGAGGCGGAAGGCGTCTTCGAGGTCGGTGAGTTTTTCGCCGAGCTGGTACAGGTCCCAGTGGTCGTGCGGGTTGCGGTAGACGACGAGCCACGCCGCCTCGACGCCGTCGCTCGATTCGTAGGGTTGCGTCCAGTCGCGCTCGAGCCGGTCGGTGGGCACGGGCAGGCCGTGGCGTGCGAGCAGGCGCAGCGATTCGTCGTACAGCGAGGGCGCGCGGTAGGCGGCATCGACCTGCGCGAGCAGGTCGGCGCGGTGCGCGTGCGGCTTGAGCATGGCGGCGTTCTTGTTGCCGAGCAGGAACTCGATGCAGCGGTACTGCGCACTCTGAAAGCCGCTGGAGTTGGCGAGGTAGGGACGCATCGCCGTGTACTCGGGCGGCGTCATGGTCGAGAGCACGGTCCACGCGCTCACCAGCTGTTCCATGATGCGGCTCACGCGCGCGAGCATCTTGAAGGCGTCAGGCAGCCGCTCTTGCGCGATGCACTGCACGGCGGCGTGCAGCTCGTGCAGCATGAGCTTCATCCAGAGCTCGCTGGTCTGGTGCTGCACGATGAACAGCATCTCGTCGTGCGCGGGCGACAGCGGATGTTGTGCATTCAGGATTTCGTCGAGATGCAGGTAGTCGCCGTAGCTCATCGACGCGCTGAAATCCAGCTGCGCCTTTTCTGCGTGGACGATGGACTCGGGGGTCTTGTTGTCGTTGTCGGTGCTCATGTCACTGCGTTCTTGCGGTTGAATTCAGCGCGTCGCCACTCGCCGGTTTCGAGCACCTGCACGAGGTGTTCGACCGAGTGCCACACATCCTCGAAGCCGACATACAGCGGTGTGAAGCCGAAGCGCAGGATGTCGGGCATCTGCGAATCGCCGGCGCGGTAGTCGCCGATCACGCCGCGTGCGATCAGCGCCTGCACGATGGCGTAGGCGCCTTCCTCGCGGCTGAGACACACCTGCGAGCCGCGCAGTGCATGGTCGCGCGGGGTGACGAGCGAGAGGCCTTGTCCTGCGCAGCGTTGTTCGACCAACTGGATGAACAGGTCGGTGAGCGCGAGCGACTTGGTGCGCAGCGCGGCCATCGCACCGCCGGTGCCATTGAAGGCTTCGGCGGCGAGCACGGTGTCGAGCCCGCATTCGAGCCCGGCCAGCGCGATGACCGGTTGCGTGCCGCACAGGTAGCGGCCGACGCCGGGAGCAGGGCGGTAGTGCGGCGTGAACTCGAAGGGCGCCGCGTGGCCCCACCAGCCGGACAGCGGCTGCTCGAACTGGCCTGCGTGCTTGGTGTTCACCCAGGCGAAGGCCGGCGCGCCGGGGCCGCCGTTGAGGTACTTGTAGCCGCAGCCGATCGCGTAGTCGGCGTCGCTGTCGTTGAGCGCCACGGGCACGGCGCCCGCGCTGTGCGCCAGGTCCCACACGGTGAGTGCGCCCACGGCGTGCGCGGCGGCGGTGACGGCCTTCATGTCGTGCATGGCGCCAGTGCGGTAGTTGACGTGCGTGAGCATGAGCACGGCGACTTCCTCGGTCAGCGCCGAATCCGGGCCTTGCAATTCGCTCGCGTCGATGAGCTTCAGCGTGAAGCCGCGTTCACGGCACAGCGATTCGGCGATGTAGAGGTCGGTCGGGAAGTTGCTGCGCTCGCTGACCACCAGCTTGCGGCCGCTCGCCTTCTGCTGCGAGAGCGCCGCGAACAGCACCTTGTAGAGGTTGACCGACGTGCTGTCGGTGCACACCACCTCGCCGGGCGCGGCGCCGATCAGGCGGGCCACCTTGTCGCCCAGGCGCTGCGGCAGGTCGAACCAGCTCGCGGTGTTCCAGGAGCGGATCAGGCCTTCGCCCCATTCCTTGGCGACCACTTCGGCGATGCGCGCGGGCGCGGCCGTGGGCAGCACGCCGAGCGAGTTACCGTCGAGGTAGAGCACGCCCTCGGGCAAAGTGAATTGGTCGCGCAGGGCGCGCAGCGGGTCTTGCGCGTCGAGGGCGCGGCAGTCGGCGAGGGTCGTCGTCATGGAAGGAGTGGTTTCAACGGGGAAGTTCGCGCAGCACGGCGCGCACGGGGGAGGCATCGGCGCTCGTCAGCTTCAGCGGCAGCGCGATGAGTTCGTAGTCGCCCTCGGGCACGGTGTCGAGCACGAGGTTCTCGAGCACGCGCAGGTCGAGGTGGCGGATGCGCTGGTGGCTGTCGAGCGTCTTGCTGTCGGCCGGGTCGATGCTGGCGGTGTCGATGCCGATGAGCTTGACGCCCATGGCCGCCAGGCGCTCGACGGTGGCGGGTTCGTAGGCTGCGAGCTGCGGGTCCCAGCGGTCGATCGGCATGGCGGGGTAGGTGCGCACGAGCACGCGCGGCGGCAGCGTGTCGGTCACGGCATGCGCGATGTGCTCCCAGGTGACCAGCGGGCCGCGGCCGATCGCGTGGATCACGCGGCACGGGCCAAGAAAGGGCGTGAGGTCGACCTGGCCGATGGTCTGGCCTTCGGGGGCGTAGTGCAGCGGCGCGTCGGCATGGGTGCCCACGTGCGGCGACAGCGTGATCGCGCTCACGTTGACCGGGCAGCCCGGGCCGATGGTGGCGCACCACTGCTGCGAATACGGCGTGTCGCCCGGGAATGTCGGGCTGCCGGCGTGCACGGGGGCGGAGATGTCCCAGAGTCGGAGCGGGGCGGTCATGGCGGGCGGCAAGGCGAAGGAAGAAAAAGGGCAGTGTGGGCCGGTTGGAGGCGCTCCACAAGGGGCCGGCGGGTGCCGAATGCTATGCGTAGTGACTGCCTGGAGTCGAGAAGTTATCCATCAATCATCGAAAGATTGAATAATCTATTCAATCAACGGGAATTGGAGAACAAATCATGCAAGCCGACCTCGACCGAACCGACCTCCAGCTGCTGCGCGCGCTGCAGGACAACGCCCGGCTGACCTCGGGCGAGCTGGCGCAGATGGCGCACCTGTCGCAGTCGCCGTGCTGGCGGCGGGTGAAGAAGCTGGAAGACGATGGCGTGATCGGCGGCTATCACGCGGGCCTGAACCGGCGCGCGCTGGGCTTCGGCGTGCTGGCCTTCGTGATGGTCGGCATCGACCACCAGACCGAGATTTCGTCGCGCGCCTTCGAGGACGCGGTGTGCGCGATTCCCGAGGTGGTGATGTTCCACGGCATCTCGGGGCCGGCGGATTTCATCCTCGTGGTGGTCGCGAAGGACCTCGACGCTTATTCCGACCTGCTGCAGCGCAAGCTGCACCGCCTGCCGGGCGTGCGCCACGTGCAGACGCATTTCTCGCTGCAGGAGTTCAAGGGGCAGTTGGGCGGCCTCCCGGTGCCTGTGGCCTGAACCGTCAGTGCAGTTCGTCGGACAGCATCGCCAGTCCATGCCGCAGGCGCGCGCGCTGGCAGGCGTCGCTGCCGGCCTGCAGTTCGTGGCAAGGGTTCGGCCGCCATTCGTAGATGCCGCAAGCCACCGACTGGCCGATCTTGCCGGTGAGCGCGGCGCAGCGCGGCGGCGTGTGGTCGGTGCCGCGCATGCGGCACAGGGCGTCGTTCACGTCGACCGCCAGGCCCGAGGGCACGCGGCCGCCGTTGTCGTCGAGTTCGTGCACGCTGAAGTCGACGCGGTAGGCGGCGCAGCAGGCGCCGCAGGTCTGGCAGGGATTCATGAGGCGAGCAGCGCGGCGTCACGCACGCGCTGCAGCATGCGGCGGCGGATCAGCCCGCTCGCGGGGCGGATCAGCAGCCAGTAGAGGGTGAAGCGGCGCTGCGCGGCGGCATCGCCGCACCAGACCCGGGTGCGGGTGGTGAGGCGCGTGCCAGTGCCTTCGGGCTCGGCCGTGAAGTGGAGCACCAGCTTGGCGAGGCCGGTGGCATCGAGCGCCGCGAAGGCCGGGCCGTCGGCCAGCGGGACCAGCCCGTAGTCGAAGCGCCAGAAGCGGCCGGCCAACCCGAAGGCCAGTTCGCGTTCGCCGTCGCGTCCCAGCGGCGTGAAGTCGGAGAAGCCGAAGGCCTCGCGCTGACGCAGCGTGGGGGCGGCGAGGCCGAGTCGGCTGGCCAGCCGGTTCGGCAGTTCACGCAGCGCGATCAGGCGGCGCGCCACGGGGTCGTCGGTGATCTCGGGCCGGGCCGCCACATCGAGCACGCGCGCGGGCGAGGCGGGCACATGGAGGCTGTGCGTCTCCGCGAACTGGTAGCGCGGCAGGTAGCGGTTCATCAGCTCCATGCGGCGCTCCGTTGGTTCATTGGCTCGATGTCAGAGCCTGCCGAGCAGCAGGAACTCCATCAGCGCCTTTTGTGCGTGCAGGCGGTTCTCGGCCTCGTCCCACACCACCGACTGCGGACCGTCGATGACTTCGGCCTGCACTTCCTCGCCGCGGTGCGCGGGCAGGCAGTGCATGAAGAGGGCGTCGGGCTGGGCGATGCGCATCATGTCTTCGTCGACGCACCAGTCGGCGAAGGCCTTGCGGCGTGCTTCGTTCTCGGCCTCGTAGCCCATGCTGGTCCAGACGTCGGTGGTGACGAGGTCGGCGCCGCGACAGGCTTCCATCGGGTCCTTGAAGACCTTGTAGCTGTCGCCCGAGCGGATGCCGGCGATCGACTGGTCGACTTCGTAGCCGCTGGGCGTGCTCACGTGCACCGTGAAGCCAAGAATTTCAGCGGCCTGCAGCCAGGTGTTGGCCATGTTGTTGCCGTCGCCGACCCACGCCACCGTCTTGCCCTGGATCGAGCCGCGGTGCTCGATGTACGTGAAGATGTCCGCCAGGATCTGGCAGGGGTGGAACTCGTTGGTCAGGCCGTTGATGACGGGCACGCGCGAGTGCGCGGCGAAGTTGTCGATCTTGGTCTGCTCGTAGGTGCGGATCATCACCAGGTCGACCATGCGGCTGATGACCTTGGCGCTGTCCTCGATGGGCTCGGCGCGGCCCAGCTGGCTGTCGCCCGTGGTCAGGTGCACCACGCTGCCGCCGAGCTGGTACATGCCGGCCTCGAAGCTCACGCGCGTGCGCGTGCTGGCCTTCTCGAAGATCATGGCCAGCGTGCGGTCGGTCAGCGGCTGGTGCTTTTCATAGGTCTTGAACTTCTTCTTGATGATCGCCATGCGATCGAAGAGGTAGACGTACTCATCGGCCGTGAGGTCCGAGAACTGCAGGTAGTGGCGCAGGGCGTTCGGTGCGGCGGCGGTCGTCATTGCGCAACGGGCTCCGAGAGGAAGGTCTTGACGATCGGCGCGAGGATCGCAACGATTTCGTCGGCTTCGGCAATGCTCAGGATGAGCGGCGGCACGAGGCGGATCACCTTGTCGGCCGTCACGCTCAGCAGCAGGCCGGCGTCGCAGGCGCGGTTCAGGATCACGCCGCAGGGACGGTCGAGTTCGATGCCCAGCATCAGGCCCTGGCCGCGGATTTCTTTCACGCCCGGCAGGCCGCCGATTTCGCGTTCGAGCGCGGCCTTCAGGTGTGCGCCCACGGTGGCGGCGTTCTCGAGCAGCTTGTGCTCTTCCATGATGCGGATGGTTTCCACACCGGCGCGCATGGCCAGCGGGTTGCCGCCGAAGGTGGTGCCGTGGTTGCCCGGGCCGAAGATGTTGGCGGCCTTGGGGCCGGCCACGACGGCGCCGATCGGCACGCCCGAGCCCAGGCCCTTGGCGAGCGGCATCACGTCGGGCAGGATGCCCGCCCACTGATGGGCAAACCACTTGCCGGTGCGGCCCATGCCGCACTGCACTTCGTCGATCATCATGAGCCAGTCGCGCTCATCGCACAGCGCGCGCACCTGCTTCAGGTAGTCGACGCGCATCGGGTTGATGCCGCCTTCGCCCTGGATGGTTTCAAAGAACACGGCGACCACGTTCGGGTTGCCTTCGGTGGCCTTCTTCAGCGCCTCGATGTCGTTCAGCGGCACGCGGATGAAGCCCTCGACCAGCGGGCCGAAACCGGCCTGCACCTTGGGATTGCCGGTGGCCGACAGCGTGGCGATGCTGCGGCCGTGGAAGGCGGCTTCGTAGACGACGATTTCGGGGCGCTCGATGCCCTTGTCGTGGCCGAACTTGCGCGCCAGCTTCAGGGCGGCTTCATTGGCTTCCAGGCCGGTGCAGCAGAAGAAGGCGTTGGTCAGGCCCGACAGCTCGGTGAGCTTGGCGGCGAGCTGTTCCTGGCCGGTCACGTGGTAGTAGTTGGAGCTGTGGATCAGCTTGGTCAGCTGGTCCTGCAGTGCGGGCACCAGCTCGGGGTGGTTGTGGCCCAGCGTGTTGACGGCAATGCCGCCCAGGCCGTCGAGGTAGGCCTTGCCCGTGGTGTCCCAGACTCGGCAGCCCTGGCCGTGCGACAGCGCGATCGGCAGGCGACCGTAGGTGTTCATGACGTGGGGCGAGGTGGGTTGCTGGGCGGTGGCGCTCATTCGGTACTCCAGATAGGGAACACGAATTCTAGGCGTGCGATTTGACGGCTTCGTTGAGGATTCCGCATCACAGCAATGCCCCCCATTCAGGATGCAAAAAGAGCCCCGGATAGAATTGCTTGCTGCACCGCAGCACCTGTTCCGGTCGCCTCACTTCACGATGATTTCCCCCAACGCCAAAGAAATCTTCATCCAGGGCATCACCCACGATGGCCGCACTTTTCGCCCCAGCGACTGGGCCGAACGCCTCGCCGGCGTCATGTGCTCCTTCCGCCCCGGCGGCGCCTACCCGGGCAGCCACCTGAGCTACTCGCCCTGGTGCATTCCCACGACCATCAACGGCGTGAAATGCGTGGTGGTGAACCGTGCCCTGCGCGACGCCGAACCCATGGCCTGGGACTTCTGCGTGAACTTCGCGAAAGACAACAACCTCCAGGTGGCCGAGGCCTGCCTGGTGCCCGATCCGGCGGACACGCCGCCCCCTCCCGCAAAGACCTGACTTCCAGGTCTTTTTTTTGGCTGCGCGGGTTGCTCGATCCTTTGGATGCTTTTCGAGCGCCCATGAAAAAACCGCCCGAAGGCGGTTTTTCACTTTTGCTTGCTGCAGCGCACCCCGATCAAACGGCGGACCGGAGAATTCCGGTCCGGGCTTGCCTGACAGGTGTCAGGCGGCGGCCTTTTCAGGCGCGAGGGCGAGGGCCTTGACCTTGGCCGACAGGCGGCTCTTGTCGCGGGCTGCCTTGTTCTTGTGGAAGATGCCCTTGTCGGCGACGGTGTCGACGATGCTCTGGGCCTTCGCGAACAGTTCGCTTGCCTTGGTCTTGTCGCCAGCCAGAACAGCCTTTTCGACGTTCTTGACAGCGGTACGGTATTTGGAGCGCAGCGAGGTGTTCGCAGCGTTGAGCTTGACGTCCTGGCGGACGCGCTTGCGGCCCGACGCGAGGCGGGGGTTCTTCTTCTTGGGCTTGGCGGATGCCATATTTAGTGTTCCTTAGGTGTCTGAGGATGATGCAGCAAAGCCCTCCATTATAGGCCGGGTTCCGGTTTTTGCCGAATTGCCTGCTTTTGTCACCTTTCGGAGCCCTACACTCGCCCCCGTGTCCCTGTTCAAATCCGCCTCCACCGTCTCCCTGCTGACCCTCGCTTCGCGGATCACGGGCCTCGTGCGCGACGTGCTGTTTGCCTCGGTCTTCGGCGTCAGCGCGCTCACCGACGCGTTCAACGTCGCCTTTCGCATCCCCAACCTGTTTCGCCGCGTGTTCGGCGAGGGCGCCTTCAGCCAGGCCTTCGTGCCGGTGCTGGCCGCGCGCAAGGCCGAAGCGGGGCAAGAGGGCGCCCGGGAGCTGGTCGACCACGTCGCCACGCTGCTGACCTGGGCCCTGGTGGTGCTGTGCGTGGCGGGCGTGGCCGGCGCGCCGCTGCTGGTCTGGGCCATGGCCAGCGGGCTGCAGGGCTTCGACGCCGCCGTGGTCATGACGCGCTGGATGTTCCCCTACATCGGCTTCATGTCGCTGGTGGCGCTGGCGGGCGGCATTCTCAACACCTGGCGCAAGTTCGCGGTGCCGGCGGCGTCGCCGGTGCTGCTCAACATTGCGCTGATCCTGTCGATCTCGATCGGCGCGCCGCTGTTCCGGCGCTACGGCATCGAGCCGATCTACGCCCAGTGCGTGGGCGTGATGGTCGGCGGCGTGCTGCAACTGGCCCTGCAGATTCCGGCGCTGCGCGCGCTGGGGCTCATGCCGCGCATCGGCGCCAGCTTCAAGGCACTGCGCACCGCGTGGACCGATCCGACCACCCGCAAGGTCATGAAACTCATGCTGCCGGCGCTGCTGGGCGTGAGCGTGGCGCAGATTTCGCTGCTCATCAACACGCAGATCGCCTCGCACCTGGCCACTGGCAGCGTGACCTGGGTCACCAACGCCGACCGGCTGATGGAATTTCCCACCGCCATGCTCGGCGTGGCGCTGGGCGTGGTGCTGATGCCGCAGCTCGCGGGCGCCCGCGCCGCCAAGGACGACGCGCGTTACTCGTCGCTGCTCGACTGGGGCCTGCGGCTCGTGGTGCTGCTGGCGGCGCCGTGCGCCGTGGCGCTGCTGCTGTTTGCCAAGCCGCTGGTGGCCGTGTTGTTCCACAACGGCGCCTACACCGGCGAAGACGTCGGCCGCACCACCGTGGCGCTCATGGGCTACGGCGTGGGGCTGGTCGGCCTCGTGGCGGTGAAGGTGCTTGCGCCCGGCTACTACGCCAAGCACGACACGCGCACGCCCATGCTGATTGCCGTGTGCGTGCTGGTGCTCACGCAGGTGCTCAACTTCTTCCTGGTGCCGCTGTTGCAGCACGCCGCGCTGACGCTGACGATCGGCATCGGTGCATTGGTCAACGCGCTGTGGCTGCTGATCGGCCTGGTCCGCCGCGGCAGCTACACCCCCGAGCCCGGCTGGGGCAAGTTCGCGCTGCAGGTGCTGCTGGGCACCGTGGTGCTGGCGGTTTTGCTGGCCTGGGGCACTCACTATTTCGACTGGGTCGGCCTGCGCGCGCAGCGCCTGCACCGCATCGGCCTTTTGGCCGCGCTCATCGTTGGTGCCGCGCTGCTCTATTTCGCCGTGCTCACGGCCACGGGCGTGCGCCTTCGCAGTTTCATGCGCCGTTAAGGTGCCGTTGGCGAGCCGGAAAACCACTGCCTTGACGCTCCCCGCGGGCTCCTCTACAAAGCCATATGACGTTCAGCTACCAGGTTCCCACGGCACTGGAATATTTCGAGTCGCTGGTCGGCAGCGATGACCACTTTCCGCTGCTCGAAGCGGCCGCCAGCATCGCGCAGGACGAATACCCCGAACTCGACGTGCAGCAGGTGCTGGGCGACGTCGACCAGCTGCTCGCGCGCCTCAAGCGCCGCCTGCCGGTCGACGCCGCGCCGCTGGCCCGGCTGCGCGCGCTGAACCAGTTCTTCTTCAGCGACCTGAACTTCGGCGGCAACGTCAACGACTACTACGACCCCGACAACAGCTACCTGAACGCCGTGCTGCGCACCCGCCGCGGCATTCCGATCTCGCTGGCCGTGCTGTGGATGGAACTGGCGCAGGGACTGGGCCTGCAGACGCGCGGCATCAGCTTTCCGGGGCATTTCATGGTGAAGGTCACGCTGCCCAAGGGGCAGGTCGTGATCGACCCATTCACCGGCAAGTCGCTCTCGCGCGAAGAGCTGGGCGAGCGGCTCGAGCCCTACAAGCGCGGCAACGGGCTGGTCGGCGAATTCGACGTGCCGCTGGGCCTGTACCTGCAGCCCGCGAGCCCGCGCGAGATCATTGCGCGCATGCTGCGCAACCTGAAGGAAGTGCACCACGCACAGGAAGACTGGCCGCGCTACATCGCGGTGCAGAACCGCCTCATTGCGCTCTTGCCCAGCGCCTGGGGCGAGCACCGCGACCGCGGCGTGGCGCATGCCGAGCAGGGCCATGCGGCGCTGGCCGTGTTCGACCTCGAGACCTACCTCGCGAACGCCGAAGACGCGCTCGACATCGACGCGATCGCCGAGCGCGTGGCGCTGCTGCGGCGCCTGGCCAACTAGCTACAAGCCCATGACCGACACCCGCACCGGCGTGAGCGCGGCGCCTCCCGACCTGGGCACGCTGCACGAATTCCACGGCGTGCAGCCGGTGCTGCCGGTGTCCGACGTCTCGCGCGCCGCGCGCTGGTTTTCCGAAGTGCTGGGTTTCGAGGTCGACTTCATCGCCGGCGAACCGCCCAGCTACGCCCGCGTGAAGAAGGGCGACCGCAGCTACGGCGACCCCGTGTACCTGCGCCTGTGGCAATGCGGCAGCCGCGAGGCGAAGCCTTGGCGCGGCGAAATCGTGATCCACGTCGGCAAGGACATCGACGGCCTGCATGCCGCCTATGTGAAGCGCGGCGTGACCGTGATCGAACCCCCCACGTCCCAGCCCTGGGGCCTGCGCGAATTCGCGATCCGCGAACCCGACGGCCACGTGCTGCGGTTCTGCGGCTATCTCTGACACACAAAATTACAAGCCGATCGATGCGGCCGTGTCGATCCGTTGTTCGCTCGTGCGACGTGTGAACAGGAGCGCGCAGATTCCGGCGCCTCCCGATCCTCATCAACCCACAGGAGAAACGACATGCGATTCATGGTTCTGGTCAAGGCGAGTCCCGATTCCGAAGCCGGCGTGATGCCGAGCACCGAGCTACTGACCGAGATGGGCCGGTTCAACGAAGAACTGGTCAAGGCCGGCGTGCTGCTGGCGGGCGAGGGGCTGCACCCGTCGGCCAAGGGTGCCCGCGTGCGCTGCGAAGGCAAGAAGCGCACCGTCATCGACGGCCCCTTCACCGAGACCAAGGAGCTGCTCGCGGGCTTCTGGCTGCTGCAGGTCAAGTCGAAGGAAGAGGCCATCGAGTGGATCAAGCGCAGCCCGTTCCAGGAAGGCGAGATCGAGATCCGCCAGGTGTTCGAGGCCACCGATTTCGGCGAGGCCATGACGCCCGAGCTGCTGGCCCAGGAAGACCGCCTGCGCGCCGAGTCGGCCGCCAAGGCTGGCCGCTGAATCCCGTCCATCCTTCGAAGGAGAAACGACCATGCGATTCATGCTGCTGATGATTCCCCACGGCTACGAAAGCGCGGCGCCCGGCACCGTGCCCGACGACGTCGAACGCGTGGGGTCGATGATGGCTTTCAACGAGTCCCTGCAGAAGGCCGGTGTGCTGATCGGCTGCGAGGGCCTGCATCCGCCCTCGATGGGCGCGCGCGTGAGCTTTCCGGGCGGCAAGCCGAAGGTGGTCGACGGCCCCTTCGCCGAGGTCAAGGAAGTGCTGGGCGGCTACTGGCTGATCGACGTCGCCTCGCGCGCCGAAGCCATCGAATGGGCGAGCCGCTGCCCGGGCAGCGAGAACGAAGTCATCGAGATCCGGCAGGTGCAGGAGATGGAAGACTTCTCACCCGAGGTGCAGGACGTGGCGAGCGAATTCACGTCGATGCAGCAGACGCTGAAGAAGTGAGCAGCACTTTCACCTGATCAGTCTTCCCGCACCAGCCGGATGCCCACCAGCGTGTAGCGGGTGTCCGGCGCATTCCAGTTGCGGTAGGACGAGCGGGCATAGAAAGCCCAGGTGTGCCAGGAGCCGCCACGGCGCACCCGCACGGTGCCCGTGGCCGGGCCCTGGGGGTCGTCGACCGGTGCGCGCGCGTAGTATTCGTCGCCATGCCAGTCGGCCACCCATTCCCACGCATTGCCGTGCATGTCGTAGAGGCCCCAGGCGTTCGGCGCGAAGCTGCCGACCGGGGCGGTGAAGGCAAAACCGTCGTCGCCCGCGAGCGCCATCGTGCGCCAGCGCGGCCAATGGGCGGCGCTGCGTGTGTCGAACACATTGGCCCCGCGCAGCAGCGTGGCCGGATCGTTCCCCGTGCTGTAGCGCGTGCGCGTCCCGGCGCGGCAGGCGTACTCCCACTCGGCCTCGGTCGGCAGGCGGTAGCGTCGGCCCTCCGTCTTGCTCAGCCATGCGGCCAGCGCCTGCGCGTCGTTCCAGCTCACGTTGACGACGGGGTGGTTGTCGTCTTGCTCAAAGCCGGGATTGCGCCACGAGTAGCGCGGGGCGCGGCCTTCGAAAGCGTCGCCGCGCCGCGTGGTGGCGGGGTCGTAGTCGGCGCGCCAGCCGTAGCCGCCCGTGCCGTCGGCCACCGATTCGGGCACATGGCCCGAGGCTTCGAGGAAGCGCCGGAACTGGCCCACCGTCACCTCGTGCTGACCCATCCAGAACGCCCGCGTGATGCGCACCTTGTGCACCGGCCCTTCGTCGGCCAGTTGGGTGAATCGCTCCTTCGGCAACTCGGGGTAGTCGCGTGCCAGCGCCTCGGGCGCCTCGTCGCTGCCCATGAGGAATTCGCCGGTCGGCAATCGCACGAAGGCCATGCCGAGGCTGTTGCGTTCCACCGTGAGGTCGTCGGCCCAGGCGCCGCCGCAGGCGAGGCCGAACGCGAAACCCAGGCTCAACAAGACGAGGCGTGGTGTCATGGCCGCATGCTATCCGGCGCGTCGATCGGAGGGGTCGCATGAGCGACGACCGGGGCCCCGCCGCCATCCACCGCGCCATCGAGGCGGTCTGGCGCATCGAGTCCGCGAAGATCATCGCCACGCTTGCGCGCAAGGTGCGCGACGTGGGCCTGGCCGAAGAACTGGCGCAGGACGCGCTGGTGGCCGCACTCGAGCAATGGCCCGTCGAGGGCCTGCCCGACAACCCCGCCGCCTGGCTCACGCAGGTGGCGAAGCACCGCGCCCTGGACCGCCTGCGCCACGTGCAGCTGGCCGAGCGCAAGGCGCCCGAGATCGGCCGCGAACTCGACGCGCTGCACACCATGGCCCAGGCCGACTTTGCGCAGGCAGTCGATGCAGCGCTCGATGACGACATCGGCGACGACCTGCTGCGCCTGGTGTTCACCGCCTGCCACCCGGTGCTCTCGACCGAGGCGCGCGTGGCGCTCACCTTGCGGCTGATGGGCGGCCTCACGACCGACGAGATCGCGCGCGCCTTTCTCGTGCCCGAGGCCACCGTGGCGCAGCGCATCGTGCGCGCCAAGCGCACGCTGGCCGAGGCGCGCGTGCCTTTCGAAGTGCCGCGCCGCCACGAGCTCGAAGCCCGGCTGGCGTCGGTGCTCGAGGTGCTCTACCTGATCTTCAACGAGGGCTACTCGGCCACCGCCGGCGACGACTGGATGCGCCCCACGCTGTGCGACGAGGCCCTGCGCCTGGGCCGCATCGTGGCCGAGCTGGTGCCCGGCGAAGCCGAGGTGCACGGGCTGGTCGCGCTGATGGAAATCCAGGCTTCGCGCACCACTGCGCGCGTTGGCGCGTCGGGCGAGCCGGTGCTGCTGCTCGACCAGAACCGCGCGCGCTGGGACCAACTGTTGATCCGCCGCGGCCTGGCCGCGCTGGCGCGCGCCGAATCGCTGGGCGGCGCGCTCGGCCCCTACGCGCTACAGGCCGCCATCGCCGCCTGCCACGCCCGCGCGCGCACCGCGGGCGAGACCGACTGGGCGCGCATCGCGGCGCTGTACGACGCGCTGGCCACGCTGTCGCCGTCGCCCGTCGTCGAGTTGAACCGCGCGGTCGCACTGTCGATGGCCTTCGGGCCGGCGGCCGGGCTGGAGGTGGTCGATGCGCTGATGGACGAGCCCGCGCTGAAGGGCTACCACCTGCTGCCGACCGTGCGCGGCGACCTGCTCTTCAAGCTGGGCCGCCACGACGAGGCGTGCCGAGAGTTCCAGCGCGCCGCCTCGCTCACGCGCAACACGCGCGAGCAGGCGCTGCTGCGGGCGCGCGCCGACGCCTGTCTCGATAAGCCCTAACCGGCAGAGGCCGAGCTGCCGGCCGAAGGTGACCCGGGCAACCCGAACTGGTGCCACGCGCGGCGCAACTGCGTGTCCGAGCCGAAGCCCGACAGCTCCGCCGCCCGCGTCACGCTGGCACCCGAGGCCAGCGCCAGTTGCGCGGCGGCCAGCCGCAGCCGGCGCAGGTAGGCCAATGGCGCCACGCCCGCATGCTCGACGAACAGCCGCGTCAGATGCCGCGCCGAGGTGTGGGCGACCTCGGCCATGCGCGGCACGCTCCAGTCGGCCTGCGGTTGTTCGCTGACGGCGTCCTGCACCCGGTGCAGCGCCGCGTGCAGGTGGTTGCGGTAGGCGAGAAAGGGCGACAGCTCCGGGTCGTGCGGGCCGCGCCGCAGCGCCACCACCATCGTCTGCGCGACCTGGGCCGCCAGCGCCTCGCCGCAGGTGTCGGCGATGCGGTGCAGCATGAGGTCGATGCCCGTCGTGACGCCCGCGCTGCTGTAGACCGGCGGGTCGAGCACGAACACGCGGTTGCTCACTACCTCGCAGCGTGGCTCCACGGCACGCAGTTCGTCCAGGTGATGGTGGTGCGTGGTGACGCGCCGGCCAGCGAGCGCGCCTGCGTGCGCCGCGAGCAGGGCGCCCGCGCAGACCGTGACCAGCTCGACGCCGCCGCGCGTGAAGCGCTGGCCGCGCAGCCAGTGCAGCAGGTCCTGCGCCTCGGGGGTGTCGGTCGCGATGGTGTCGCCCGGCAGGCCGACCAGCACGACCCAGCCGGGGCTGCTCCACCGCGTCGGCAGCGGCGCCAGCCCTGACAGCGCGACGCCGACCGAGCCCCTCATGGTCGGCCGCGGCCCCGCGAACTCGATGACAAAACGCTCGGGCTGGCTCGCCGCGCGCAGCCGCTGGTTGGCGATGCGCAGCGCCTCGGCCGGCCCGGCCCAGTCGAGCACGAGGCTGTCGGGCAGGAGCACGAAGACTACGCGGATGGGGTCTCGTTGCGGGTCCATGCGTAGTCCATCTGGCGCGCGGTGCGCTCGGCCAGTTCGCGTCCGGCCAGGCGTTCGACGAGGTGCAGGCTCATGTCGATGCCTGCGCTGATGCCCGCCGAGCTGACGATGCGGCCGGTGTCGACCCAGCGCACGCCTTCGCGCACGTCGAGCTGCGGGAACTGCGCGTGCAGGTCGGCGAGGTCTTCCCAGTGCGTGGTGACCGCTTCGCGCGTCACCACGCCGCTTTGCGCGAGCAGGAAGACGCCGGTGCAGACCGAGGCGACGAGCTGTGCGCTGGCCGCGCACTGCGCGATCCAGCGCAGCGTGTCGGGGCTCGCCATCGGCGCATCGACCACGCCGCCGGGGACGATCAGCACATCGGCGGTTGCGGCAGCGTCGGCCAGCGTGTGGTCGGCGAGCAGCCGCAGGCCGGCGCGCGCCTGCACGGGCTCGCCGGCGCGGGTGTGGGCGACCGAGGCCACCTCGAACAGTGCGGGCGCACCCAGCTGCAGGCGTTGATGCACGCGGGCAGCGGTGGTGAAGACCTCGAAGGGGCCGGCGAAGTCCAGTGCCTCGACGCCGTCGTAGGCCAGGATGCGCACGCGCAGCGGGATCATGCCGTCGCGCCTTCGGTTGCCCGCGCCAGCGCCTGCGCCACGCTGCAGACGGTGGCGAAGCGCCCGTCCAGCACGGTCGCGGTGCGCGCCTTGATGTCGGCGGCCGACAGCGGCCGGCCGTCGGGCTGCACCATGTCGAAGGTGAGCGTGGCATCGGTCACGTAGTCGACCTCCCAGCCCAGGTCCGAGGCGTGGCGCGTGGTGGTTTCGCAGCATTGCTCGGTGCGGATGCCGCTCACGATCAGGCGGCGGATGCCGTGCTGCGTGAGCCACACGTCCAGGCCGCTGTTGACCAGCGCGCTGTGGCGGTACTTGGTGAAGGTGGCGGCCGCCTCGAAGGGCGCGAGGCCGTCGATCGGGCGCACATGGCCCGATTCGACCGCGAAGGGGTTGGACGCGGCCTGCGGCGCGTCGACGTGGAAGACGCGCACGACCGGCAGTCCGGCCGCCACGGCGCCGGTGATCAGGGCGTTCTGGGCGTCGAGGTAGGGCGCGAGCAGGGCGGCGTTCCAGTACGGGCGGTGGCGGAACGATTCCTGGGCGTCGATCACAATCAGACAGGTGGTCATGGCGGTGGCGGGCAAGGCAAAGTGGATGATGCCGCCTATTTTTGGGCGCCGCCAGCCCGCCGTCCGCGCCGAAGCGGACCGGAACCGATCAGATCAGGACATCAGTCGGCCTCTAGACCAGGCCGCCCGCGTGCAGTTCTTTTTTTAGGTACGCGTAGTACAGCGGCGCCGCCACCAGCCCGGCCGGGCCGAACACCGCTTCGGCCACGAACATCACCGACAGCAGCTCCCACACACGCATCTGCGTGCGCGCGCCGACCACCTTGGCGTTGATCACGTACTCGGCCTTGTGGATCAGGATCAGGAACGCCAGGCAGGCGGCCGCCGTGACCGGCGACACCGACAGCGCCACCAGCGTGATCACCGAGTTGCAGACCAGGTTGCCCACGATCGGCACCAGCCCGGCCACGAAGGTCAGGGTGATGAGGGCGGGCGTGTAGGGCAGCTCGAGGCCCCACAGCGGCATCAGGAACAGCAGGAAGATCGCGGTCAGCAGCGTGTTGAAGGCGGCGATCCAGAACTGCGCCGCGACGATCTGGCCGAAGGCCTCGCCGAAGGTGGTGATGCGCTGGAACATCTGCTGCGCCAGCGGTCGGCGCTGGGCCGGCGACGGCGCCACGGCGGCCAGCGCGCCGATGATCAGGCCCACATAGGCGAACAGCAGCCCGCCCAGCCAGGCGCGCCCGGCCATGGCGAGCGAGCCGGCCTGCGTGCGCAGGTAGTTGGCGACGATGCGCTGCACCTCGGCCGCGCCCTCGGGCAGGTAGACGGCGATGTCGGCCGGCAGCTTGGAGCGCAACTCGAGCACCGTGCGGGCCGTGTAGTCGAGCAGTTCGCGGTACTGATCGGGCGCATCGAGCACGTACTCACGTGCCTGCGAGAACCCCAGCGTGACCAGGCCGATCGGGCCCAGCAGCACCAGCGTGACTGCCACCACCCGAGCCAGGCTGTCGGCACCGGAGCGCAGGGGCTTCAGGCGCGACAGCCAGCCGCCCAGCAGCCGGGCGAACCAGCGCGCGACGAGGAAGCCGATGCACACGCACAGCAGCCCCGGCAGCAGGTGCTGCCACATCACGAGCATCAGCCCCGCGAGCATCAGCAGGTAGCTGGCCAGTACCACGTGGCGGGAGGTTGCGGCCTGGGGCACTTGGGGCAGGGCGGCGAGGGTGACGTCGGGCAGCGGCGTGGCCATCCGGGGTGCGGGGCGTGCGGTGAGAAAAAGAAAAAAGAACGGGCGCGCGGTCAGGCGACGACCACGGCCGCGCCGTCGCCGCGCTCGGCGATCACGCCGATCTCGTGCACCGATTCGCCGGCGGCGCGCAGCGTGGCGGCGCAGGCGGCGGCTTCGGCCGCGTCGATCACCACGACCATGCCGATGCCGTTGTTGAAGGTGCGGTTCATCTCGATGTCGTCGATGCCGGCCACCTTCTGCAGCCAGGCGAACAGCTCGGTCTGCGGCCAGCTGCCCTTCTGGAGGTGGGCAGCGGTGCCTTCGGGCAGCACGCGCGGGATGTTCTCGAGCAGGCCGCCGCCGGTGATGTGGGCCAGCGCCTTGATCGGGTGCTTGCCGAGTGCCTCGAGCACGGGCTTCACGTACAGGTGGGTGGGCTCCATCACGGCCTCGCGGAAGGGCTTGCCGTCGAGGGTGGCGGGCAGGTCGGCGCCGGCGCGTTCGATCACCTTGCGCACGAGGCTGAAGCCGTTGGAATGCACGCCGGCCGAGGCCAGGCCCAGCACCACGTCGCCGGGCTTGACGTTCTGGCCCGTAAGGATCTTCGACTTTTCGACCGCGCCGACGGCAAAGCCGGCCAGGTCGTACTCGCCGGCCGGGTACATGCCGGGCATTTCGGCGGTTTCGCCGCCGATGAGGGCGCAACCCGAGAGTTCGCAGCCGCGGGCGATGCCGCCGATGACGGCCGCGGCCGTGTCCACGTCGAGCTTGCCGCAGGCGAAGTAATCGAGGAAGAACAGGGGCTCGGCGCCTTGCACCAGCACGTCGTTGACGCTCATGGCCACGAGGTCGATGCCGACCGTGTCGTGCATGTTCCATTCGAAAGCCAGCTTGAGCTTGGTGCCCACGCCGTCGGTGCCGCTCACCAGCACCGGCTCCTTGTAGCGCTTGGGCACTTCGAACAGGGCGCCGAAGCCGCCGATGCCGGCCAGCACACCTTCGCGCATGGTTTTCTTCGCCAGGGGCTTGATGCGGTCGATCAGGGCGTCGCCTGCGTCGATATCGACACCGGCGTCCTTGTAGCTGAGCGGGGTGGGCGTGGAGGAGGTCATGGGCAGGCGGTGTCGAGAAGAAGGAGCGAAAGGGTCGCGAAGCGGCGAGGAAGGGCGGGCAGGGGAGGCGTCGGCGACCGAGGCGGCCGGGCCGATAGAATTCCTCACGATTTTAAGGGCCCTCCGGGCCCCCTCCATGAACCTTCCCGGGATGAAACAGCTCGCGCTCGATATCGGCATTGCGACGGGCCCCAGCTTCGACGCCTTTTTTGCCGGCCCCAACGAGGCGGCGCTGCGACACCTGCAAGTGTGGGTGGGCGGCGCCGACGGCAGCCCTGCGCTGCACTCGCCGGTGCCGACCTACCTCTGGGGCGACAGCGGCAGTGGCAAGACCCACCTGCTCGAATCCGTGCGCGTTGCACTGGCCGAGCAGGGCGCCAGCGTGGGCTGGCTGCACGCCGGCCTGCTGGAGCCGCCCGAGTTCGACGAGCGCTGGGGCGCCGTTCTGCTCGACGACGTCCACCTTTACACCGCGGTGCAGCAGCACGCGGCCTTCAACTGGTTTGTCAACGCCCAGACCCTGCAGCGCGGCGTGGTTGCCGCCGGCGCCTTGCCGCCGGCCGACCTGCCGCTGCGCGAAGACCTGCGCACCCGCCTCGGCTGGGGCCATGTCTTCCACCTGCAGGTGCTGAGCGAAAGCGAACGCCGCGCGGTGCTGCGCCAGACGGCCGACGCGCGCGGCGTGATGCTGTCCGACGACGTGCTCGACTTCATGCTGCACCGCTTCAGCCGCGACCTCGGCAGCCTGATGGAGCTGCTCTCGCAACTCGACGGCTACGCCCTGCAGACCCAACGCGCGATCACCATTCCGCTGATCCGCTCCATGCTCGAAAACGAATAAGCGAATAAATAAGAAGAAGCGCCTGCTTCTCCTCGAAAAACAACCAATGATCAAGAAATTCATCGACAAGCTGCTCGGCAAGTCCGCCGGCAGCGCACAGGGCAAGAGCCGCTTCGGCAAGCGCCAGGAGGTGCCGGCAGAGGTTCACAAGATCGATCCCGCCCTGGTCGACGAACGCGCGAAGAACGTGGTCACCACGCTGCAGCAAGCGGGCTACGAGGCCTACGTGGTGGGCGGCGCGGTGCGCGACCTGCTGCTGGGCCTGCGGCCGAAAGACTTCGACGTGGCCACCAACGCCACGCCCGAGCAGGTCAAGTCGCTGTTCCGCCGCGCCTTCATCATCGGCCGGCGCTTTCGCATCGTGCACGTGGTGTACGGCCGGGGCCGTGAGCACGAGGTGATCGAGGTCTCGACCTTCCGTGCCTACATGGACAACGCCGCCGCCGAGCAGGTGGCCGGCAACGAACGCACCAGCAAGGGCGAGCTCGCGAGCATGAAGCACGCCGTGGACGCCAGCGGCCGCGTGCTGCGCGACAACGTCTGGGGCCCGCAGGAAGAAGACGCGGCGCGCCGTGACTTCACCGTCAACGCCATGTACTACGACCCGGCCAACCAGGTCGTGGTCGACTATCACAACGGCATCAAGGACGCCCAGAAGCTCACGCTGCGCATGATCGGCGACCCGGTCACGCGCTACCGCGAAGACCCGGTGCGCATCATTCGCGCCATCCGCTTCTCGGCCAAGCTCGCCGCGCTCGGTTTCAAGATGGAAGCCAAGACCGCTGCGCCGCTCATCGAGTCGAGCAAGCTGCTGGCCGACGTGCCGCAAAGCCGCATGTTCGACGAGATGCTCAAGCTGCTGCAGACCGGCCATGCCATCGCCACGATCGAGCAACTGCGCAAGCTGGGGCTCGCCACCGGCATCTATCCGCTGCTCGACGTGGTGGTGGAGCGCGCCGACCAGCCCTTCGTGAAGGCCGCCCTGCAGGACACCGACCGCCGCGTCGGCGAAGGCAAGCCCGTGGCGCCCAGCTTCCTGCTGGCCTGCGTGCTGTGGGCTGATGTGCGCGACGGCTGGGCCCAGCGCCAGGAAGGCCGCCATGGCCAGCGTCCGCAGCCGCCGTTCCCGGCGCTGCAGGACGCCATCGACGACGTGTTCAATTCGCGCATCGGCGACGTGTCGGGCCGCGGCAAGCTGGCCGCCGACATGCGCGAGATCTGGATGATGCAGCCGCGCTTCGACAAGCGCACCGGCTCCACGCCCTACAGCCTGGTCGAGCAGGCGCGCTTTCGCGCCGCCTTCGACTTCATGCGCCTGCGTGCCGACGTGGGCGAGGTCGGTGAGGCCATCGCCGAATGGTGGCAAGAGTTCAGCACCGCCGACGACCTGCGCCGCCAGGACTTGCTCGAGCAGGTCCGCGAAGAACAGAAGGTGCGCCAGCGCGTGCGCCTGCGCGACCCGGTGGCTGCACCCAAGCCGCGCAGCGAGCAACCGGCGCGCCAGAAGCAACAGGCCGAAGCCGAGTCGGACGACGGCGACGGTCCCGACGTCGAGGCCGACGCCGTGCCGCCGGATGGCGAAGCGGCGGCCCCGCGCAAGCGCAAGCGCCGGCGCAAGCCGCGCCCGGTGGGCGGCGGTAGCGGTGGTGGTGGCGGCAGCGAGGGCGGCGGGAGCGCCGCAGGCGAATGAGCGCGACCGACCGGCCGAAGGACGGCAAGAAAAGCCCTGTGGCCGCCAAGGCAGCCAAGGGGAGCAAGCCCGCGCCGAAGGCGGCGCCGCGCGCCGGGGGCAAGCCGCCATCGGCCGGCAGCAAGAGCGGCCCGCCCGCGCGCCGCGCACCGACGAGTCGTCCGCGCGGTCCGCGCGAGGACTACCCGACCGTGCAGGCCTTCGTTGCCATCGGCGCCAACCTGGGCGATGCCGAGGCGGCCGTGAAGGCCGCCATGGCCGCGATCGGCGCGTTGCAGCGCACCCAGGTCACGGCCCGTTCATCGCTGTATCGCAGCGAGCCGGTGGATGCCGAAGGCCCCGATTTCATCAACGCCGTGGTCGCCGTGCGCACCGGCCTCGATGCCGAGCAGTTCCTGGTGGCATTGCAGCGCCTCGAGACGCTGGCCGGCCGTGAGCGGCCGTTTCCCAATGCGCCGCGCACGCTCGACCTCGATCTGCTGATGCACGGCAATTCGGTGATCGATACGCCGGCGCTGACCCTGCCGCACCCCCGCATGCGCGAGCGCGCCTTCGTGCTCAAGCCGCTCGCCGAAATCGCACCCGACAAGGTGCCGCGTGCCGCACTGGCGCGTGTCACGGGCCAGGTGGTCAAGCGCATCGTCTGACGGTCGTGCCGCTGCTCTACGTCCTCGATCTCGCCGGTGTGGCGGTCTTCGCGGTCAGTGGGGCACTGGCGGCCGGCCATGCGGGCCTCGACTGGCTGGGGGTGCTGGTGATCGCTTCGGTCACCGCGGTCGGCGGTGGCACGCTGCGCGACCTGCTGCTCGGCCGCCACCCGGTGTTCTGGATCCACGACGCCCGCTATGTGTACGTGATCCTGGCGTCGGCGGTGTTCACCATCGCATGGGTGCACCTGATGCCGTTGCCCGAGCACGCGCTGGCCGTGGCCGATGCGCTGGGGCTCGGGCTGTTCGCCATCACCGGTGCCCAGGTGGCCGAGGAGCGGCGCCTGCCGTCCGTGATCGTGATGCTCGTCGGCACCATGACCGGCGCCGCCGGCGGCCTGTTGCGCGACGTGCTGACCGCCCGCATCCCGCTGCTGCTGAGCAGCGGCATCTACGGCTCGGCCGCCATCGCGGGCATTGCGGCCTACCTGCTGCTGCAGGTTGCGGGCACACCGCGCCGCTGGGCGTTCCTTGCGGGCGTGGGGCTGATCGTGGCGCTGCGGCTGGGCGGCATCTACGGCGGCTGGCACCTGCCGGTGCTGCGGTTGCCGGCCTGAGTGGGCCTGCGGGGCCGGGGCTGGAAGGTCGGCCCGACCGGTCGTTCCGGTCGCGCCCGTTAAACTCGGCAGGTTTTCACGAAGGCGTCATGAAATTGTGATTGGCGCGTCCCAGGAGTTTTTCCATGTTCGGCAAGCTGCTGCCCCGAGAGGGCAATTTTTTTGAAATGTTCAACCAGCATGCCGAGCGCATCGTGGAGGCGGCGCGTGCTTTCGAGCAACTCGTTGCCAACTACGCGGACGTGCATCTGCGTGAACAGTACAACCGCGATGTCGACAACGCCGAGCGCGCCGCCGACCGCGTGACGCACGACGTCAACCGCCTGATCCACAAGACCTTCATCACGCCCATCGACCGCGAGCAGATCCACAAGCTCATCAACACGATGGACGACGTGGCCGACCTGATCCAGGACTCGGCCGAGACCATGGCGCTGTACGACGTGCGCCACATGACCGACGAGATCGTGCGCCTCACAGCCCTGAGCGTGAAGTGCTGCGACCGCCTCAAGGACGCCGTGAAGTACCTCGGCAAGATCGCCGACCCGGCCGTGGCCGAGGCCACGCTCAAGACCTGCGAGGAAATCGACCGCCTCGAATCCGACGCTGACCGCGTGATGCGCAGCGCCATGAGCAAGCTGTTTCGCGAAGAGCCGGACGTGCGCGAGGTCATCAAGCTCAAGGCGATCTACGAGCTGCTCGAGACGATCACCGACAAGTGCGAGGACGTGGCCAACGTGATCGAGGGCATCGTCCTCGAGAATTCCTGAACGGGTAGCAACCGATGACAACGGTGCAGGTCGCCCTCTGGGTGGTGGTGGTTCTGGTCGCGCTCGCGATCCTGTTCGACTTCATGAACGGCTTCCACGATGCCGCCAATTCGATCGCGACGGTGGTGTCCACCGGCGTGCTGAAGCCGGGGCAGGCCGTGGTGTTCGCGGCTTTCTTCAACCTGATCGCGATCTTCGTCTTCCACCTGAGCGTGGCGGCCACCGTGGGCAAGGGCATCGCCCAGCCCGGGGTGGTCGACGTGCACGTGGTGTTCGGGGCGCTCATCGGCGCGATCAGCTGGAACCTCGTCACCTGGTACTACGGCATTCCGAGCAGCTCGTCGCACGCGCTGATCGGTGGCATCGTGGGTGCCGTGATCGCCAAGACCGGCACCACTGGCCTCGTGGCTTCCGGTATCTGGAAGACCGTGGCCTTCATCTTCGTGTCGCCGCTGCTGGGCTTCCTGCTGGGCTCGCTGATGATGATCATGGTGGCCTGGGGCTTCCGGCGTGCCACCCCGTCGCGGGTGGACCGATGGTTCCGGCGATTGCAGTTGGTGTCTGCCGGCGCCTACAGCCTGGGCCACGGCGGCAACGACGCGCAGAAGACCATCGGCATCATCTGGATGCTGCTGATCGCCACCGGCTATGCCTCGACCAGCGACGCGGCGCCGCCGACCTGGGTCATCGTGAGCTGCTACACCGCGATCGCGCTGGGCACCATGTTCGGCGGCTGGCGCATCGTGAAGACCATGGGCCAGAAGATCACCAAGCTCAAGCCCGTGGGCGGCTTCTGTGCCGAGACCGGCGGGGCGCTGACCCTGTTCCTGGCCACCGCGCTGGGCATTCCGGTGTCGACCACGCACACCATCACGGGCGCCATCGTCGGCGTCGGCGCCACGCAGCGCGCCAGCGCGGTGCGCTGGGGCGTGGCGGGAAACATCGTCTGGGCCTGGGTCCTGACCATTCCCGCGTCGGCCTTCGTTGCGGCGATTGCCTACTGGTTCAGCTGGCAGATCTTCTAAAAAGTCTGAAGCGTCGGCGCCTCGTTCGCAGAGGTCGCCGCGCTGGATCCGGCTACTGCGAGATTTTTCGGCCTTCTTCGATCTGGTGTTCGAAGTAGTGCTGGAAGCTGTAGACGATGCTCGCCATCAGGATCGAGCTGCCAAAGAACAAAGACGCCACCACGGCGCCGATCGTGAGCCAGTTGGTCTGGCCCGGTGCGGCGTCGGCCGGTGCGCCGGCATTGAAGCGGGCGTTCCACTTCTCGGGCGTCATCAGGCCGTAGATGATCGCCATCAGCGCACAGCCCGCGATCGTGAAGCCGAGCAGTGGAATCAGTGCCCAGCTCACGCCGTCGTCCACGCCGTACATGCGCAAGCGCTCGATGCCGTAGATGCCCAGCGCGGTGGGAATGGGCAGCAGCCAACCGAGCCAGTCACCCAGGCCTCGCAGGTAGAAGCGGTGCAGGCCCAGCGGGCCGCCGAGGAAGGAGAGCCAGGCGGCCACGGTTTTGCTTTTCATTTTCTTCATCATTCGGGTTTTGTGCGGCTGCCTTCGCCGAGCACTTTTTCCATCAGGACCACGTCGCGCCAGGCGTCGAATTTCCAGCCGCAGTCTTTCAGCACGCCCACGTGCGTGAAGCCCTGGCTGCGGTGCACACCGACCGAACCGACGTTGGCCGAGTCACCGATCACCGCGATCAGCTTGCGCACGCCGACCGCTTCGGCCGCCTGCGAGAGCGCCGCCAGCAGTTGCGTGCCCAGACCCTTGCCGCGTGCGGCCTCGGACATGTAGATCGAGTCTTCGGCCGAAAACCGGTAGGCCGGCCGCGGCTTGAACCAGTTGCAGTAGGCAAAACCCAACACTTCACCGTCGTCTTCGGCCACGAGGTAGGGCAGGTTCTTGCCCAGCACATCGGCACGTCGGGAGGTCATGTCGGCCTCTGACGGGGGCTCGGTTTCGAAGGTGCCCGTGCCGTGCAGCACGTGGTGGGCGTAGATGGCCGTGATGGCTGCGATGTCTTCGTCGCGGCTGGGGCGGATGGTGAGGGTCATGCGGGTGGGAGCGGGCGGCGCAAGGCCGAAATTCGGAGAAAAACCCGGGTCGGGCTATAATCGTGGGCTTTTCAGCGTGCGCTGGCCGGGTGGCCATGTCGCGTGTCTCGACGCTGGAAGAACATCGTGAGCGGGCCTCTTTCTATTTGAACTGGCTCGCTGACCACCCAAGGATAAATCATGGTCGTCATTCGACTTTCCCGCGGCGGCTCCAAAGGCCGTCCGTTCTTCAACATCGTCGTGTCGGACAAGCGCGTTCGCCGCGATGGTCGCTTCATCGAGCGCCTGGGTTTCTACAACCCGACCGCCAAGGAAAACGAAGAAAGCATCCGCATCGCCCAGGACCGCCTCGCGTACTGGACGGGCGTCGGTGCCCAGGCGTCGCCCACGGTGCTGCGCCTGATCAAGCAAGCCGCTGCTGCGGCACCCAAGGCGGCAGCCTAAGCCGCCCGCACGGCGATGCTGCCCACACTCGAAGCCGCCGAACTGCCGGCGGATGCGATCGAGGTCGGACGCATCGCCGATGCCTGGGGCATCAAGGGCTGGTTCAAGGTCCTGCCCCACAGCGCCCAGCCTGAGGCGCTTTTTTCTTCCAAGCGCTGGTTCCTGCAGGCTCCCGGAGCCTCCACGCCCGCCGCTTTCCGGCTCGCGGTTCGCGAAGCCAAAGAACATTCCGACTGCATCGTCGCCTCGTCCGAGGAGGTGCCCGACCGCAATGCGGCCGAGGCGCTTCGCGGCGCGCGCGTGTTCGTGCCGCGCTCGAGCTTCCCGACCGCCGGCGACGACGAGTACTACTGGGTCGACCTGATCGGCCTGTCGGTCGTCAACCGCGAAGGCGTCGTGCTCGGTGCGGTGCGCGAGTTGCTCGCCACCGGTCCGCAGACCACGCTGGTGCTGACGGCCGAAGAAGACGGCAAGACCATCGAGCGCATGGTGCCGTTCGTCTCGGTCTTCGTCGACAAGGTCGACCTGCCCGGCCGCCTCATTTCGGTCGACTGGCAACCCGAGTTCTGACCCGGGCCGCGCGCGCATGCGCTTCGACGTCCTCACGCTTTTTCCCGAACTGTTCGCGCCCTTCATGGCCAGCGGCGTGACACGTCGCGCCTACGAATCGAAACAGGTCGAGGTTGTGCTGTGGAACCCGCGCGATTTCGCGCAGGGCAACTACAAGCGCGTCGACGACCGGCCCTTCGGCGGCGGACCCGGCATGGTCATGATGGCGGAGCCCCTGACGGCCTGCCTCGACGCCGCGCTGGCTGCGCGTGGCGCTCCGGCGCCGGTGGTGCTGTTCTCGCCCATCGGCGAGGCGCTGCGCCATGAGGCGGTCGAGCGCTGGTCGGCGAGCGCGGGTGCGGTGCTGGTCTGTGGCCGCTACGAGGGCATCGACCAGCGCTTCATCGACGCGCGCGTCACGCACCAGATCAGCCTCGGCGACTTCGTGCTGTCGGGTGGCGAGATCGCGGCGATGGCGTTGCTCGATGCTGTTGCCCGGCTGCAGCCCGGCGTGTTGGGTGACGAGGCCAGCCACGTGCAGGACAGTTTCAACCCGGCGCTCGACGGCCTGCTCGACTGCCCGCACTACACGCGGCCCGAGCAGTGGAACGGGCAGGGCGTTCCGGCGCCGCTGCTCTCGGGCCACCATGCGCAGATCGAGCGCTGGCGGCGCGACCAGCGCTTGGCCATCACGGCCGCGCGGCGCCCCGAACTGATCGATGCCGCCCGGGCCGCAGGCAAGCTGAACAAGGCCGATGAGGCCTCGTTGAAAAAAAAGCTATAATCCGCGGTTCCCCGATCCTCTGTCCGGCCGCGTCCGGTTTCCTGGCGGTTCTTCCGCCAAAGCCACGGCGCCTTTAGTGCAGCCCGAAACGATCGACTATCAGGAAATCATGAACCTCATCCAGACCCTCGAGCAGGAAGAAATTTCCCGCCTCGGCAAGAAGATCCCCGCTTTCATGCCCGGTGACACGGTCATCGTCAGCGTCAGCGTCGTTGAAGGCACCCGCAAGCGCGTGCAGGCTTACGAAGGCGTCGTGATCGCCAAGCGCAACCGTGGCCTCAACAGCGGCTTCACCGTGCGCAAGATCTCCAGCGGCGAAGGCGTGGAGCGTACGTTCCAGACCTACAGCCCGCTGATCGCCGGCATCGAAGTCAAGCGCCGCGGCGACGTGCGCCGTGCCAAGCTGTACTACCTGCGCGAGCGCAGCGGTCGTTCGGCACGCATCAAGGAAAAGCTGCCGGGCAAGTCGCAGAAGGCTGCTGCGTCGGCCGCTTAATCAGCCGTCGTCCTTTCTGCTCAAAAAGCCGCCGCTCTGGCGGCTTTTTGCGTTGGCGCCCCGCATTCAAGACAGCTTTTCATTTTTACGCTCTACTCCTTTCATCCCGCCACAGGCCGCTTCATCTCTTGACCTCCGCTTCCGCCCCCACGCCCTCCGCTGTCGTCGAACCCGTCAATGCCGTGGTGCCGCCCGCGTTGCTGCAGATCGACCCGCGCCAGGTGCCCTTCGTGGACGGAAGCGACGGTCTGCCGGCCGTGGTGCCGGCGCAGCTGACGGCCACGGCCCTGCGCACACGCTTTGCCTCGCCGCCCGTGTGGACGCCCGAGCTGCGCCGCGAGCCCCGCATGAGTGACCGGGTGCCGGCCCAGGCCGCCGTGCTGGTGCCGATCGTGCAGCGCCCGCAAGGCGCGACCGTGCTGCTCACCGAGCGCACCACGCACCTGTCGACCCATTCGGGCCAAGTCGCATTTCCCGGCGGGCGCGTCGACCCCGAAGACGCCAACATCCAGGCCGCCGCGCTGCGCGAGGCCTGGGAAGAAGTGGGCCTGTCGGCGCAGTTCATCGAGGTGCTCGGCACCCTGCCGACTTACACGACCGTCACGTCGTTCGTCGTGACGCCCGTGGTCGCGCTGGTGCAGCCCGACTTCGTGCTCGACATCAATCCCTTCGAAGTGGCCGAAGCCTTCGAGGTGCCGCTCGCCTGGCTGATGGACCCGGCCAATCACCGCCGCCACGCCGTCAGTGCCACCGATGGTGTCCGTCGCACGTGGTACTCGATGCCGTACGTCGATGGTCCCCACGAGCGCTTCGTCTGGGGCGCCACGGCGGGCATGCTGCGCAACCTCTACCGCTTCCTCGCCGCCTGAAGCTGATCGGGCGCAACCTGAGGCCAAAACCTTCAGGTGCTCTCGCTATCATCGAAGGATGAGCTTCTTTGCCATCCTGTGCGCGTTGCTGATCGAGCAGGTGCGGCCCCTGGGTCCGCACAACCCCGTGTACGGCGGTGTTCTGGCGTGGACGCGCTGGACCAGCCGCAACTTCGATGCGGGCAAGCCGCACCACGGATGGATCGCCTGGGGGCTTGCGGTGTTCGTGCCCACGCTGTTGTCGCTGGGCGTGCACTGGCTGCTGGTGCTCACGCTGGGCCTGCCCTTCGCCGTGCTGTGGAGCGTCGCGGTGCTCTACATGACGCTCGGATTTCGCCAGTTCAGCCACCATTTCACCGACATCCGTGACGCGCTCGACGAGGGCGACGAGCCGCTCGCGCGCTCGCTGCTGGCGCACTGGCAAGGCGTCGATGCCGCCGAGCTGCCGCGCAGCGAAATCGTGCGTCATGTGATCGAGCATTCGGTCATTGCGGCGCACCGCCATGTCTTCGGCGTGCTGGCCTGGTTCTCGGTCCTCGCCGCTCTCGGCCTGGGGCCGGCGGGCGCGGTGTTCTATCGCATGAGCGAGTTCGTCGCGCGCTACTGGGCCCACAAGAACGGCGCACCCGTGCAGCCTTCGAGCGTGGCGGTGCAGGATGCGGCCGAGCGGGCCTGGCATGCCGTCGACTGGCTGCCCGCACGCATCACCGCACTCGGCTTCGCCGTGGTCGGCAGCTTCGAAGAGGCCATCGACTGCTGGCGCAACGATGCGCGGCGCTTTCCCAACGAGAACGACGGCGTGATCCTTGCGGCCACGTCCGGCGCTGTGAACGTGCGACTGGGCGGTGGCTCGCTGAGCCCGATCCCGGTGGTCGATCCGCTGTCGCGCGCGCAGGCCGGCGAGTCACCGGGCGTCGGGCGGCGCCTCGACAGCGGCAGCACACCGGGCCGCGAGCCCGAGCCCGGCCACCTGCGCAGCGTGGTCGGCCTGGTCTGGCGGTCGGTCGTGATGTGGATGGTGCTGCTGGCCTTGCTCACGCTCGCGCGCTTGCTCGGTTGAGCCTATGACCACCCCGCCCGCACCGGCCTTCTGGAGCCCGCGCATCGGCGCGCTTGAGCCCTACGTGCCCGGCGAGCAGCCGCGCACCGCCCACCTCGTCAAGCTCAACACCAACGAGAACCCGTACCCGCCGTCGCCGAGCGCGATTGCGGCAATCCAGCGCGCGGCCGCCGACGGCCTCGAGCGCTACCCCGACCCCGCATCGCTCGCGCTGCGCGAAGCCGTGGCGCGCCGCCACGGCCTGCAGGTGGGTGAGGTGTTCGCGGGCAATGGCTCGGACGAAGTGCTCGCGCACGCGTTCTTCGCCTTCTTCCAGCAGGCCGAGCCGTTGCTGATGCCCGATGTGAGCTACAGCTTCTACAAGGTCTATGCCCAGCTCTACGGCATCGCCTGCGAGCAGCTGCCGGTCGATGACGACCTGCGCATCGACATCGATGCGTTCGCGACGCGCGCCCGCCAGGGCTGCGGCGGCATCGTCATCGCCAATCCGAACGCGCCGACCGGCATTGGCCAGCCGCTGGCGCGCATCGAGCAACTCCTTGCCGCCTGCCCCGATCGCGTGGTGCTGGTTGACGAGGCGTATGTCGATTTCGGCGGCGAGAGCGCGCTGTCGCTCATCGGCCGTTATCCGAACCTGCTCGTGGTGCAGACCCTGTCCAAGTCGCGCTCGCTGGCTGGCCTGCGGGTTGGCTTTGCCTGCGGGCAGACGCACTTGATCGACGCGCTAGTGCGGGTCAAGGACAGCTTCAATTCGTACCCGATCGATCGCCTGGCTTCCGCCGGTGCGGTGGCCTCGCTCGAGGACGAGGCGTGGTTCCGCAAAACACGCGACCAGGTCGTCGACACGCGCGAAGGCCTGAGCCTCCAACTCGAAGACCTGGGCTTCGAGGTGCTGCCGTCGCAGGCCAACTTCGTGTTCGCGCGGCATCCGCAGCGCGATGCGGCCGAGCTGGCCGCCTTGCTGCGCGAGCGTGCCGTGCTGGTGCGGCACTTCAAGCAGCCGCGCATCGCGCAGTACCTGCGCATCAGCATCGGCACGCGGGACCAGTGCAGCACGCTCGTGCAGTGCCTGCAAGAAATCCTGGCCTGAAACCCTGAGAGAAAGCTTGTCGATGTCGACCCTTCATGCCGATCCGCGCGCCATTGCCTGCGCATCGTTCTGGCAAGCCTTGAGCGACAAGCTCGAGAGCCTGCAGTCCTTGTCCGGCCCTGCACTCGTGGGCGAATTGAATGCGCTGCTGCAGCCCTTCTTTCCGAATCTGGCGGCCGAAGTACTGGGCGACCCGCCGGCTTTCACGCTCGTGCTGACAGCGCACGGCGCTGAAGACGACTTCGAGGACCTCATGGCGCTGGTGCGCAGCGCGCCCCCGTTGCCCCAGGTCGCGGTGGAGGCCTTCCGGCAGCGCATGCGCGAAGGGTTCAGCATGCGCATGAACGACTTCGAACTGGCCAGCTCGGACGTGCTCGTGAAGCACGAGCCCTACAGGGGGCGGGTGGCGCTGGAGCTCGGCTTTGCCAAGCCCATTCCGATGGACATGCAGGATCACGCGCGCCACATGAGCCTGATCATGCTCGACCACATCCTGGGCGAGTACGACTTCGCCGTGAAGGTCGGGCCGGTCGATCATGTCGAGGCCGATGCGCAAGTGGATTTCGATGGCGTGCCGCTCGACGACTTCGTGGCGCTGTTCGATGCATGCTGGCGCGAGGATCTGGGCCACACCGGCGTGTTTCCCGCAGGCGAGCACGGCTGGTCCGGCCTGACCGCCACGCGCACCGCCGAGGACGGCACCGAGGTCGAGGCGGTCGTCATGCGAAACGATGCCGCGACCGCGCTGCTCGGGCGCGCCGACCTCGGGCATCGGCTCTCGGCCGCCGTCCCCGTCGAATCGGGCGAAGAACTGGACGAGGCCCGTGTCTACGAAGACCGGCTGACCGCGCTGCTGCAGACGCACGGCGAAGGCTGCTGCACGCACATCGTGCTGGAGGAGGGCGTTCGCACCGTTCACTTCCATGTGGCCGATCCACAGGTGGCCATTGCGCATGCGCAATCGGTTCAGGACGCGTTGGAATTGCCGGTGACGCTGGCCCTTGCCTTCGACCCGACCTGGAAGTCGTACCGCACCTGGCTGGCCTGAGCACGGCCGGCCCCTCGGTGCGTCGTCAGTAGCGCGTCTGGCTCAGCTCGGCGAACAGCTCGCCGTAGATCCTGTAGCGCGAGGCGCTGATCGGTCCGGGTTGCGTCGCCGTCTCGACGTTCGAGATCACGCCGCAGCCGGGTTCGTGCAGGTGGGTGCAGTTGTAGAACTTGCAGTCGCCCGTGTGCTCGGCGATGTCTGGCATCAGGCCGGCGAGCTGCATCGGCTCGATGTGGTTCAGGCCGAATTCCTGGAAGCCCGGCGAGTCGATGAGGCCGGTGGTGCGGGCCTCGTCGATCCAGTACCAGGTGGTGCTGGTGGTCGTGTGCTTGCCCGAGTTGAGCGCCTGCGAAATCTCTTGCGTCAGCACGCTCGCACCGGGCACCAGCAGGTTGGTGAGCGTGCTCTTGCCCGAGCCCGAGGGGCCGAGCACCAGGGTCGACTTGCCCGCCAGCAGCTTCATCAACGACGCGTAGTCGGTCTCGCCCGAGGCCTTGAGCGACAGCGGCAGCACGCCGTGGTGCATGCGGCGGTAGGGCGCCAGCTTGTTCCAGGCGCGCGCAAAAGGTTCGACGAGGTCGCTCTTGTTGAGCGCGATGATGGGCGTGATGCGTTGGGCCTCGGCCGCGATCAGCGCGCGTGCCAACTGGTGTTCAGAAAACTCCGGCTCGGCCGCGATCAGGATCAGCACATGGTCGAGGTTGGCCGCGAACGACTTGGTGCGGATCTCGTCCTGCCGGTAGAAGAGGTTGCGGCGCGGCAGCACCTCTTCGATGGTGCCTTCGTCTTCGGTGGCCTGCCAGCGCACGCGGTCGCCGACCACGGCCTGGCTCTTCTTGCCGCGCGGATGGCAGATCAGCCGCTCGCCCGTGGGCGTTTCGACGAGGCAGTGACGCCCGTGGCTGGCGACGACGAGGCCGTCGTGGTGCGCCTTCCCCGTGTTGTGTGCTGCGGGGGTGAAGGCGGCGCGGCCCGGCTTAGCCACAGGCGTGTGTCCTCATGCGGCGGGGCTCGCAACCACCGCGTCGGCTTGTCGCGCGCAATCGAAATCGGTGACCGAAAGGCCGTTCACGTCGTGCGTGTTGAAGCGCACGACGCAGCGGTTGTAGTGCACCGACAGGTCGGGATGGTGGTCCTGCGTGTGGGCCACCATGGCCAGCGCGTTCACGAAGGCGATGGTCTCGAAGTAGTTCGCGAAGGTGAAGGTCTTTTCGATGGCGACATCGGCGCCGTCGCCGGTGAGCTTCCAGCCGTCGAGCTGGGCCAGGCCCGAGACGATCTCGGTGGCGCTCAGGGCTTTGCGGGGCGGGAGGTTTTTCCAGTCCTTGGGTTTGAACATGCTGTTCATGGTGCGCTTCGAAGAAGAAAGAATTTGAAGGAGCCGATCACGCCGCGGTCATGCGCGCAAGGCGCTCGGAGGCGGGCGGATGGGAGTAGTAGAACTTGACGAACACCGGGTCGGGCGTGAGCGTCGATGCGTTGTCCTGGTAGAGCTTGAGCAGGGCGGCCGACAGGTCGGCGCCGCTGGTCTGCGCCACGGCGTAGGCGTCGGCCTCGAACTCGTGCTTGCGCGACAGGCGCGCCGGCAGCGGGGCGACGAAGAAGCTGAACACCGGCACGGCCAGCATGAACAGCAGCAGCGCCAGCGCGTTGTTGGGCGCGGCCGGCGACAGGTTGGGCTGCACGCCCAGGCCCGCGTAGAACCAGACCTGGGTCGAGACCCAGCCCAGCAACGCGAAGCCGGCGAGGCTCAGCGCGAACATCGCGACCAGCCGCTTCACGATGTGGCGGTGCTTGAAGTGGCCCAGCTCGTGCGCGAGCACGGCCTCGACTTCGCCGGCGTTGAGCTGGCGCAGCAGCGTGTCGTAGAACACCACGCGCTTGCTGGCGCCGAAGCCGGTGAAGTAGGCATTGGCGTGCGCGCTGCGCGTGCTGCCGTCCATCACGAACAGGCCCTTGGCTGCGAAGCCGCAGCGCTTCATGAGCGCGGTGACGCGCGCCTTGAGCGTGGGGTCGTCCAGCGGCTTGAATTTGTTGAACAGCGGCGCGATGAAGGTCGGGTAGATCAGCATCAGCAGGAGGTTGAAGCCCATCCATGCGCCCCAGGCCCAGAGCCACCACAGCGTGCCGGCAGCGCCCATGAGCCACAGGATGAGCGCCGCGATCGGCAGCCCGATCAGCGCGCCGAGCAGCGTCGACTTGAGGGTGTCTGTGAGCCAGAGCTTCCAGGTCATCTTGTTGAAGCCGAAGCGCTCCTCGAGCCGGAAGGTCTGCCACAGCGTGAACGGCAGCTCCAGCAGGCCGCCGATGAGCGCAAAGGCCGCCAGCAGCGCCAGTTGCTGCACCATGCCGCCGCCCAGCCACACCAGCAGCAGCTTGTTCAGCATGTCGAGCCCGCCGAGCAGCGTCCAGCCCAGCAGCAGGGCGGCGCCCCAGGCCATCTCGATGAGCCCGAAGCGCGCCTTGGCGATGGTGTAGTCAGCGGCCTTCTGGTGCGCGGCCAGCGTGATGGTCTGCGCGAAGGCGGCCGGCACGGCGCCGCGGTGGCGCGCCACGTGGCGCACCTGGCGGGAAGCCAGCCAGAACTTCACGAGCAGGCCCGCAACGAGTGCCGTCGCAAAAGCGAGGGTGAAGATGAGTGAGTAGGACATCATGAAGCGGCGAGTTTAGTCCTCGCTAAACCGCGTCGCAGGCCTTCGACGACAATCCTGCGATGCCCGAATCCCTTGACCCGACGCCCCCCGCAGCCGCCCCCACCCTGAAGAAAAGCGACCAGAACCTGGTCTGGCTCGACTGCGAAATGAGCGGCCTCGACCCCGAGAAAGAGCGCCTGCTCGAGATCGCCGTGGTCGTCACCGGCCCCGACCTCACGCCCCGCATCGACGGCCCCGTGCTCGTCATCCACCAGAGCGACGCCGTGCTCGACGCCATGGACGCCTGGAACAAGGGCACCCACGGCCGCAGCGGCCTGATCGACAAGGTCAAGGCCTCCACGCTCGACGAAGCTGCGGCCGAGCAGCAGCTGCTCGAATTCATCGCCAAGTACATCCCCCGCAGCGGCTCGCCGATGTGCGGCAACACCATCGGGCAGGACCGCCGCTTCCTGGTCAAGTTCATGCCCAAGCTCGAGGCGTACTTCCACTACCGCAACCTCGACGTCAGCACCCTCAAGGAACTGGCCAAGCGCTGGAAGCCCGCGGCCTACACCGCCTTCAAGAAGCAGCAGGCGCACACCGCGCTGGCCGACGTGCACGAGTCCATCGAGGAGCTGGCGCACTACCGGGAAACCTTCCTGCGCTTGGTGGATTGATAACGATTAGGTGAAAACCCGAAGCCGTGCCATAATCGCAGGCTTCGCTGATTTGAACGCGTCTTTGGACACAGATCAGCGTCTCTTGCATCTCCCTATCTTGCACACCGCGCCCGATCGCATTCGCTGATCAAAAAGGGCCGCAGCCTCCGACGAAAGCCGGAAGTTGAATGTCGTTGGATGGTTGATGTTTTTAACCACCAACGGGGCGCCCGCCTACGGCAGCGCTCGCGTTTGAGATTGATATCTACATGACCGACGCTTTTGAAGCGCAGGGCGAACTCGCGCCTGTGCAATCCGCTACCCATAACGAATTCACCGCTGTCGCGGAAACCGTGTCCGAGGCTCCGATCCTCGACGCGCTCGACGCAGCCGCTCCCGAGATCGCTGCGGCCGAAGAGCCCAGCCTGCCCAACGGCTTCATCCGCCTGGGCCTCGCACCCGAACTGATCGCCGCCGTGGCCGACCTGGGTTTCACCCAGCCCACGACCGTGCAAGACAAGGTGATCCCGCTCGCCATGGGCGGCGAAGCCGGCCAGGACGGCAAGGCCCGTTTTGTCGACCTGATGGTTTCCAGCCAGACCGGTTCGGGCAAGACCGCAGCCTTCCTGCTGCCCGTGCTGCACACGCTGCTCAAGCGCCAGGCCGAAGCCGAAGCCGAAGCCAAGGCCGAGTTCCAGCGCCTGGCCGCTGAAGCTGCTGCCCGCGGCGAAGCGCCGCTCAAGAAGCCCAAGCGCAAGGACCCGACCAACACCCGTCATTTCAAGGCTGCCACCCCCGGCGCCCTGATCCTGTGCCCGACGCGCGAACTCGCGCAGCAAGTGGCACACGACGCCATCGAACTGGTTCGCCATTGCCGCGGCCTGCGCGTTGCCAACGTGGTGGGCGGCATGCCTTACCAGCTGCAGATCGCCAAGCTGCAGAACGCCGACCTCGTGGTTGCCACGCCGGGCCGTCTGCTCGACCTGCAGCGCTCGCAGCAGCTCAAGCTCGACCAGGTCAAGTTCCTGGTCGTCGACGAAGCCGACCGCATGCTCGACCTCGGCTTCTCCGACGACCTGGCCGAAGTCAACCAGCTCACCATCGAGCGCCAGCAGACGATGATGTTCAGCGCCACCTTCGCGCCGCGCATCCAGCAGCTGGCCCAGCGCGTCATGCGCGAGCCGCAGCGCATCACCATCGACAGCCCGCAAGAGAAGCACGCCAACATCAAGCAGTCGCTGTACTGGGCTGACAACAGCCAGCACAAGCGCAAGCTGCTCGACCACTGGCTGCGCGACACCAGCATCAACCAGGCGATCGTGTTCGCCAGCACGCAAGTCGAGTGCGACGGCCTCGCCAACGACCTGCAGCAAGAAGGCTTCAGCGCCGTCGCACTGCACGGCGCCCTGAGCCAGGGCCTGCGCAACCGCCGCCTGATGGCACTGCGTCAAGGCCAGGTGCAGATCCTGGTGGCCACCGACGTTGCCGCCCGCGGCATCGACGTGCCGACCATCACCCACGTCTTCAACTTCGGCCTGCCGATGAAGGCCGAGGACTACACCCACCGCATTGGCCGCACCGGCCGTGCCGGCCGCGATGGCCTGGCCATCACGTTTGCCGAGTTCCGCGATCGCCGCAAGATCATGGACATCGAGCAGTACAGCCGCCAGCAGTTCAAGGCGGAAGTGGTTGCCGGTCTTGAGCCGCAACAGCGCATGCCGCAATCGCGTCCCCCGATGGGCGAGTACCGCGGTGGCCGCGGCGACAACCAGTCGCGTGACCGCAAGTTCGGCAACGGCGGTGCAGGCGGCGGCGGTGGCGGTGGCTACCGCGGCAACAACGGCGGCGGCTATGCCGGCGCCAGCGGCTTCAACGACCGCAACGCACGTGGCCCGGCTCCGAGCCACGGTCACCAAGCCCCGCGCGGCTTCCAGGGCGGCGGCAACAACGCCGGCTTCGGCGGCGGTCGTGACGAAGGCGGCAATGGCGGCGGTGGTGGCGGCTACGGTCGCAAGCCGGGCTGGGGCGACAGCGCCCCGCGCGGTGGCCACGGCCATGGCGGCGGTCGCGGCGACGGCGGCTTCGCGCCCCGTGAAGGCTTTGCACCCCGCGAGGGCTTCGCCCCCCGCGAAGGTTTCGCACCGCGCGGCAATGGCGCCGGTCACGGTGGCCCGGGCAAGGTGTTCGTGCCCCGCGACGCGCAAAAGCGCGCGTTCAAGCCCAGCCGCTGATCGCCCCTGCAAGCGGCCTTGAAAAAGGCCGCTTCCCCCAAAAAGCCCGCGCTTCTCACGAACGCGGGCTTTTTCGTTGTCGGGTTTCCGAGCGGCCCGATCTGCATGAAGTTGGTTGACACCTGAATCGATGAAAAGTAATGTAATGGCGCATTGCTTCTCCCCGGTCCGTTCGCGGCTGCCGGTTCATCGACACCTGTTCTCGACTTTCGATCATGAAAATTGCGATCCTTGGGGGTGGCCACGGCGCCTATGCGGCTGCTGCGGACCTGTCTGAAACCGGCCATGAAGTGCGCCTGTGGCGCCGCGACGCCGCCGCGCTCGAACCCGTCGTGCAAGCCGGCGCGATCACGCTGAAAGACGCTGCCGGTGTGCGCGAGGTGCCCATCGCGCTCGCCACCGCCGACATCGGCGCGGCGCTGAAGGGCGCCGAGCTCATCGTCATTCCCACGCCCGCCATCGCCCAGCACGACATCGCGCTGGCCATGGCGCCGCACCTGGTCGACGGCCAGGTCGTGTTCCTGCCGCCGGGCACCTTCGGCAGCTACGTGATGGCGCAGGCGGTGAAGGCCGCCGGCAACCGCGCCGACGTGGCCTGGGCCGAGACCGGCACCTTGCCGTACCTTGCGCGCAAGCACGGCGAGCGCGAAGTCAACGTCACCATCCGCGCGATCCGCCTGCCCACCGGCGTCTACCCGGCGCGCAAGGAGGCGCAGGCTATCGAGGTGATCCGCCGCGCCTACCCGGCCGTGCACGGCTGCGGCGATGCGCTCTCGGGCGCGCTGATGAACGCCGGCCCCATCATCCACCCGCCGCTGATGGTGATGAACGCCGCGCCGCTGCAGCACTTCGAGCGCTGGGACATCCACAACGAAGGCACGCAGCGCGCCGTGCGCGACGTGACCGACCGGCTCGACCGCGAGCGCATGGCCGTGCGCGAGGCCTTCGGGCAGGGCGCGCCGCACTATCCGCTGGCCGACCACTACAACAACGACCAGTGGATGTACGGCGACGCGCACAAGCAACTCGTCAAGTCGGGCGACTGGCGCGAGAACATCGACCTGCACACGCACCGCTACATCACCGAAGACACCGAACTCGGCCTGGCCTTCCTGGCTTCTGCCGCGCGCCATGCGGGCGTGGATGCGCCCATTGCCCACGGCCTGCTGGCCATCGTCGGCGGCTTCCTCGGGCGCGACCTGCGCCAGGGCCCGCGCACCTTCGAAAGCCTGGGCCTCGCCAGCTTGAGCCCGACCCAGCTCAAGCAGAGGCTGCACGATGGCGAATGAGCCCGCGCCGCCGCGCTTCGCTGCCGTGGGCGCCGGCCGCATGGGCCGCGGCATCGCCATCGCCTTCGCCTATGCGGGCCATCGCATCTCGCTGATCGACCTGCGCCCGCGCACGCCCGAGGCCTGGCAGCGGCTGCGCGACGAGGCGCAAGCGGAAATCGCGGCGAGCCTTTCCGGTCTCGCGCAGCTCGGCGTGATCGACGCCTCGCAGGTCGAACGCATCGCCGCGCGCGTGGATTTCGTGAATGCAGCAGAAGCACCGCGCGCACTGGCCGCTGCCGAGCTGGTGTTCGAAGGCGTGCCCGAAACCATGGACGCCAAGCGCGAGGCCTTCGAGCACCTCAACCGCCATTGCAGCGACGACGCGATCCTCACCTCGACCACCAGCAGCATCCTCGTGACGCAGCTGGCCGCGCTGGTGCGGCGGCCCGAGCGCTTCCTGAACATGCACTGGCTCAACCCGGCCTACGTGATTCCCGTGGTCGAACTGAGCTGCCATCCCGGCACCGACGCCGGCGTGCTCGCACGCACGAAGGCACTGATGGAGGCCATCGGCAAGCTGCCCGTGGTCTGCGGCGCGTCGCCGGGCTACATCGTGCCGCGCCTGCAGGCGCTCGTGATGAACGAGGCGGCCCGCATGATCGAGGAAGGCGCTGCCACAGCGGAAGAGATAGACAAGGCCACGCGCTACGGCCTGGGCCTGCGCTTCGCGGCACTCGGTGTGGTCGAGTTCATCGACTTCGGCGGCTGCGACATCCTGCACCACGCGAGCCGCGAGATGTCGGTATCGCTCGACGCGGGGCGCTACACCGCGCCGGCCATCGTCGGGCGCATGGTCGAGGAAGGACGGCTCGGCCTCAAGACCGGTAGCGGCTTCTACGACTACGCGGGCCGCGACACCGCCGCCTACCGGCGCGACGTGCTCTCGCGCACGCTCGGCGAACTCAAGCACGCGGGCCTCTGGCGCGCACCGGCCGACGAGACGCTGTCATGACGATCCGCCGTGCCTTCGCCGACCTGTCGGTGGGGCAGGTGCACCACGCCGTGTGCGGCGACGCGCAGGCACCGGCCGTGCTGCTGCTGCACCAGTCGCCACGCAGCTGGGCCGAGTACCGCGAGGTGCTGCCGCGGATCGCCGGCGCAGGCTACCGCGCCATCGCGATGGACACGGCGGGCTTCGGCGATTCAGCCGACGGCGGCGTGCCCGCGAGCATTGCGCAGTGGGCGCGCGTTGCGTGCGAGCTGCTCGGTGCGCTCGGCATCGCGCGGGCCGACGTGGTCGGGCATCACACCGGCGGCGTGGTCGCGATCGAACTGGCCGCGGCATTTCCAGAGCGCGTGCGCAGCCTCGTGCTCTCGTCCACGTCGTACACCGACGAGGTGTTTCGCCGCGCCCGCGCGCAGCGTCCGCCCATCGACGAAGTAGCGCCCAGCGACGACGGCAGCCACCTCGCCGCGCTGTGGCAGAAGCGGCAGGCCTTCTATCCACCGGGGCGGCCCGACCTGCTCGAGGCCTTCGTGCGCGATGCGATGAAGGTCGGCCACCGTGTCGAAGAAGGGCACCGCGCCGTGGCCTCGTACCGCATGGAAGAGCGCATCGGCCGCGTCACGCAGCCGACGCTCATCGTGCGCGCCACGCTCGACCCCTTCGCCGCACCGCATGCGGCGGAGTTGCAGCATCAGCTGCCGCAGGCGCGCATCGTCGACATCGACGGCGGCATGGTGCCCTTGCCCGACCAGATGCCCGAGGCCTTCGCGCGCACGGTGCTCGACTTTCTGGCGACGCGGCCATGAAGGCCGTTCGCATCCATGGCTTCGATGCGGTGCCGTTGCTCGCAGACGTGGCCGACCCTGTGGCGCGACCCGGCCGCACACTCGTGCGCATGCAGGCCGCGACCGTCGGCCACATCGACCGCACCGTGTGGCAAGGCCGCTTCCTGCGGCATCCGCCGTTGCCTTACACGCCGGGCGTGGAAGCGGCGGGCATCGTCGTCGCGAGCGAGCGGTACGCCGTCGGGCAACGCGTGTGGTTGCGTGGCAGCGGATTGGGCACGCTGTTCGATGGCACCTGGTGCGAGCTGATCGATGCGCCCGACGACGCACTCGGCGTGCTGCCCGATGCCGTGCCGATGGCGCTCGGCGCAGCGTTCTTCTCGCCCACCACATCGGCCTGGGTCGCCTTGCATGACGTCGCCCGATTGAAGTCTGGAGAGCAAGTTCTGGTGACGGGCGCAAGCGGCGCGGTGGGTTCGTTGGTGATGCAGTTGACACGCGACGCGGGCTGCATTGCAACACCTGTCTATCCGAAGGCCGGAGCACCTGACGTCAGCAGCGCTGACCTGCTCATCGACACCGTCGGCGGCGACGTGCTCGCGAGCGCCTTGCCTGCCGTGCGCCCCGGCGGTCGCGCCGTGCTGATCGGCTACACCGCCGGCCCGACGCTGCTCCTGGACATCGCGCACTTCCTGCAGCGCGACGTAGCGCTGCTGCCGCTCAACATGTTCAGGCGCGAAGCTGCAGGCCGCGCAGCCGCTCCAGAGTTGCTTGCGCGCCTGGCCGACGGCCGACTGCATCTCGACGTGCAGCCCTTTTCGCTCACCGATGCCGCGTTGGCACTCGACTGGATTGCGCAACGTGGCCATCGCGGCCGCGCGGTGCTCGTGCCTTAGTCTTCGTCCGGCACCTCGACCGGCACATGCACATGCAGGTCGATCATCTGCCGCAGCGTCTGCTTGAGCTCTTCGGCGCGTCGCAGGCCGAAGGGCTCGAGCACGCGGCGCTCGTGTTCGCGCGCCAGTTCCATCAGGTGCTCGACCGCCTGCAGCCCCGCGGGCGTGATGCGCACCAGCGTGATGCGGCGATCACTTTCATGGGGCAGGCGTTCGACCTGGCCGCGCGCTTCCATGCGGTCGAGCAGCCGAGTCACCGTCGGCTGCTTGGTCACCGTCACCTGCGCGAGTTGGCCGATGCTGACTGCGTCGCTGCCCGCCAGCGACGCCATCACGCGCCACTCCGACACCGAGAAACCCTGCTGTCGCGCCACCTCGTGGAACTCCGAAGAGATCAGCTGGCTGGCCTGCGCCAGCAGCGCGGGCAGGTAGTCGTCGACGAAGCGATGCGTTTCCTTGAGCGGTTCAGACATGACGGTGCCTCCTGTTTGCCGCAGGCATGCGGATTGCATGGCTAGGGTAATTCATGATTGTGGATACATTCATTTCTAAACATTATAGGAACCGTGATGTGACCCCGGGGCCGCATCCTCCCACGAGAAAGAAGAAGGACATCCATGGCTGAGCGTTCGTTCGTCGAAGAAGTCAAGAAGCTGCGACTTACTGGTGGAGAAGTGTTCCGCGGCGAAGGCATTCTGGCCGTCACCAAGGCCCTGCTGGAGTCCGGCGTGTCGTATGTGGCGGGCTACCAAGGCGCTCCCATCTCGCATCTGATGGATGTGCTGGCCGATGCGCAAGACATCCTGGCCGACCATGGCATCCGCTTCGAGAACAGCGCCAGCGAAGCCACGGCCGCCGCCACGCTGGCCGCCTCCGTCAACTATCCGCTGCGCGGCGCGGTCACCTTCAAGGCGACGGTGGGCACCAACGTGGCGTCCGATGCATTGGCCAACCTGGCCTCGGGCGGCGTCACCGGTGGCGCGCTCATCATCGTGGGCGAGGACTACGGCGAAGGCTCGTCGATCATGCAGGAGCGCAGCCATGCGTTCGCCATGAAGTCGCAGATCTGGCTGCTCGATCCGCGGCCCAACCTGCCGAGCATCGTCGACGCGGTGAAGCAGGGCTTCGATCTCTCCGAAGCCAGCAACACGCCCGTGATGCTGCAGCTGCGCATCCGCGCCTGCCACGTGCACGGCCACTTCATCGCGGGTGACAACAAGCGCGCCAAGTTCACGCTGAAGGACGCGCTGGAGAACCCGCAGCGCGACGTCAGCCGCATCGTGCTGCCGCCCGCGAGCTTCGTGCACGAACAAGAGAAGGTGAAAGACCGCTGGCCCGCCGCCGTGCGCTTCATCGAGGAGCGCCAGCTCAACGAGTTCTTCTCCGAAGACGCCGACGACATCGGCATCATCGTGCAGGGCGGCAGCTACAACACGCTGCTGCGCGCACTCGAACGCCTGGGCCTGGCCGACGTGTATGGCGAGACGCGCGTGCCGCTGTACGTGATGAACGTGGCCTACCCCGTCATCGAGAGCGAAGTCATCCGCTTCTGCGAAGGCAAGCGCGCCGTGCTCATCGTGGAAGAAGGCCAGCCGAACTTCGTCGAGCAGAACCTCGCCACCATCCTGCGCCAGGCCGGCTCCACCACCGCGCTGCACGGCAAGGACATGCTGCCCGTGGCCGGCGAGTACACGACGCTCGAACTGCTCAAGGGCACACGCACCTTCTGCGAGCGCTACGAACGCCTTGCGCCGCTGCCCGTGCCCGTACCGGTGCGCAAGGTGATTCCGCTGAAGGAAGTGGCGGCCATCGGCGTCGACGATGCACCCGAGCCCGCGCAGCTGTCGAGTGCGCTCGGCGACGTGGTGCATTCGCGCCCGCCGGGCTTTTGCACCGGCTGCCCCGAGCGCCCGATCTTCAGCGCCATGAAGCTGGTCGAGCGCGAACTCGGTGCGCACCACGTGAGCGCCGACATCGGCTGCCACCTGTTCTCGATCCTGCCGCCGTTCAACATCGGCAACACGACGATGGGCTACGGCCTCGGCGGCGCAGGCGCTTCGGCGCTCAACGCACCGGCCGGCAAGCGCGCGATCTCGATGATGGGCGACGGCGGCTTCTGGCACAACGGCCTGACGAGCGGCGTGGCCAATGCGGTCTTCAACAAGAGCGACAACCTCACCATCATTGTCGACAACAACTACACCTCGGCCACGGGCGGGCAGGACATCCTCTCGTCGACCGCCGTCAACAAGACGCGCAGCACCGGCCACGAAATCGAACGCGCCGTGCGCGGCGTGGGTGTCGAATGGGTGAAGACGATACGCCGCACCTACGACGTCGCCGGCATGCGCGACGCGCTCAAAGACGCACTCACCACCACGAAGAAGGGCCCCAAGGTCCTCATTGCCCAGTCGGAGTGCATGCTCAACAAGCAGCGCCGCGAGAAGCCACTGGTGCGCAAGGCCATCGCCGACGGCAAGCGCATGGTGCGCGACAAGTTCGGCGTCGATGCCGACACCTGCACCGGCGACCACTCGTGCATCCGCCTCTCGGGCTGCCCCTCGCTGTCGATCAAGCCCAACCCCGATCCGCTGCGCATCGACCCCGTCGCCACCGTGCTCGACAGCTGCGTGGGCTGCGGCAACTGCGGCGACGTCTCGCACGCTGCCGTGCTGTGCCCCTCGTTCTACAAGGCGCAGGTCGTGAGCAACCCGACCGCATGGGACCGCTTCCGCCAGCGCGTGCGCACCACCGTCATCGGCTGGATGCAGCGCGGCGATGCGCGCCGCCGTGACGCCTATGCCTTCTGACGCCATGACGAACAAGGTTCAACCGATAAAGATCGCCATCCTCGCCATGGGCGGGGAGGGCGGCGGCGTGCTCGCCGACTGGATCGTCGACATGGGCGAGGCCAACGGCTACGTCGCCCAGACCACCTCCGTGCCCGGCGTGGCCCAGCGCACCGGCGCGACCATCTACTACGTCGAGCTGTACCCCGATGCGCAGGCCCACGCCGACGGCGGACGCCCCGTGCTCGCGCTGATGCCGCTGCCGGGCGACGTCGACGTGGTGCTCGCTTCCGAGCTCATGGAAGCGGGCCGCGCGGTGCAGCGCGGGCTGGTCACGCGCGACCGCACCACGCTCATCGCTTCGACGCACCGCGTTTTCTCCATCGCCGAGAAGAGCGCCATGGGCGACGGCCGCGTCGACAGCGACCAGCTGCTCGCCCACACCGCACGCGCCGCCAAGCGCTTCATCCGTTTCGACATGGCACAGGCTGCTGAAGCCTCGGGCAGCGTGATCAGCGCCGTGCTGTTCGGCACGCTCGCGGGCTCGGGCGTGCTGCCCTTCGGCCGCGCGCAGTTCGAGGCCACCATCGAGCGCGGCGGCGTGGGCGTGAAGCCCAGCCTCAAGGCCTTCGGTGCGGCGTTCGATCGCGCCCAGGACGGCGACGACGGCGAACCCGCCAAGGTCGCACCGGCCGCCACGCCCGCACCGCAACCGCGCCACCCGGCCGTACGTGCGCTGGTCGAGCGCGTGCAGCGCGACTTTCCGCTGCCCGCGCAAGACTTCCTGCTCGAAGGCGTTCGCCGCCTCATCGACTACCAGGACCTGGCCTACGCCGGCCTCTACCTCGACCGCATGGCCGCCGTTGCCAAACTGCCCGACGACGCCCACCGCCTGCTGCGCGAAACCGCGCGCCACCTCGCGCTGTGGATGTCCTACGAAGACACGGCCCGCGTCGCCGCCCTGAAGACCCGCGCGACCCGCTTCGAGCGCGTGCGCGGCGAGGCCGGCGTGCAGCCGGGCCAGGTGCTCGCCATTCATGAGTACATGCACCCGCGCCTGCAGGAAATCTGCGAGACGCTGCCCGGCGGCATCGGCCGCTGGCTCATGCACTCCACCTTGCCGAAGAAGATCGTCGAGCGCTTCACGCAGCACGGCCGCGTGATCCGCACCAGCTCGCTGCGCGGCTATCTGATGCTGCGCACCGTGGCCGCGATGAAGCGCTGGCGCCGCTCGACGATGCGTTACGCCGACGAAAACCGCCGCATCGAAGAGTGGCTGCAACGCATCGCCGCCACCGCGCAGCGCAACCCCGCGCTCGCCGTCGAACTCGCCCAGTGCCAGCGTCTGGTCAAGGGCTACAGCGACACGCACGAGCGCGGCCTGCGCAACTACGACACCGTGATGCGCGCGTTCGAACGTGCAGGTGCCGCACTGGCGCCCGCCACCTTGCGCGAACTGCGCGACGCCGCGCTCGCCGACGAACACGGCCACAAGCTGCAAGCCGCGCTGGCGCAGCACGCATTGGCCTGAAGAGACGAAGGGACCTGCCCCATGACCGCCTCCACGCTCCAGCTTCGCGTCGTCGAAGCGCGCGCCCTCAACCCGCTGATCCGCCTGCTGCGCTTGCGTGCCGAAGACGCCCGTGCGCTGCCCGGCTTCGCCGCCGGCGCGCACATCCGCGTGCAGGTGACGCTGGCCGATGGCACCACCGATTGGCGCCACTACTCGCTCATCAACTTCGCGACCGAGCGCAACGCCACCAACGCCCCGACCGACTACGTGATCGCCGTGCGCAAGGAGGCCGAAGGCCGCGGCGGCTCGCGCTTCATGCACGAAGGGTTGGCCGAGGGCAGCGTGCTCACCATCGAGCCGCCGAAGAATGACTTTCCGCTGCACACCGGCCCGGGTGGCTCGGTGCTGGTGGCCGGCGGCATCGGCGTGACGCCGCTCGCGTCGATGGCTGCGCGCCGCCGTGCCGAAGGCGCCGCCGTGCGCATGCACTACGCCGGCCGCAGCCGCGACCTCATGGCCTTCCTGCCCGAGCTGCAGGCGCTGCTGGGCGACGATTTGCGCGTGCATGCCGACGCCGAGGCCGGCGCGCCGCTCGACATCGACGCGCTGCTTGACGGCGTGCCCGCCGGCGACCGCCTCTACGTCTGCGGCCCCAAGGTCATGCTCGACGCCGTGCTCGCCCGCACCCAGGCCCGCGGCTGGGAACACGACCGCGTGCACTTCGAGCTCTTCACCGAACCCGTCGTGGAGGAGGGCGACCAGCCCTTCGAGGTAGAGCTTGCCCAGTCGGGCCAGCGCTTCACCGTGCCGGTCGGCCAGAGCATCCTCGACTGCCTCATCGAACACGGCTGCGACCCGATGTTCGATTGCAAGCGCGGCGAGTGCGGCGTGTGCGCCGTGCCCGTGATCGAGGGCGAGATCGACCACCGCGACTACGTGCTCACCGCCCGCGAGAAAGCGGAAGGCACCGTCATGCAGATCTGCATCTCGCGCGCCAAGGGTGCGCGCCTGGTGCTCGACCTCTGAAAAGAAAAGCCAGGAAGGAGCCAGGAGAACCATGCCTTCGTACCGAGACAACCCCGATGCCGTTCGCGCGCTCGTGCAGAACGACCGCGTGCACCGCGACCTGTACATCAGCCAGGACCTCTTCGCGCTGGAGCAGGAACACTTCTTCGCCAACACTTGGAACTACGTCGGGCACGAGAGCCAGCTGCCGAAGTCGGGCGACTGGATCACCAACGAGATCGCGGGCCGCCCGCTGATCGTCGTGCGCCACAGCGACGGCAGCGTGCGCGTCATGATGAACCGCTGCGCCCACAAGGGCTCGCGCCTCGTGAACGGGCCCTGCGGCAACACCGGCAAGTTCTTTCGCTGCCCGTACCACGCCTGGACCTTCAAGACCGACGGCGCGCCGCTGGCCATTCCGCTGAAGACCGGCTACGAGCACACCCAGCTGCACGAGTGCGAGTCGGGCAAGGGCCTCACCCCCGTGAAGCACGTGCGCAGCCACCGCGGCTTCATCTTCGTGAAGATCAACGACGCGGGCCCCGACTTCGATGAGTACTTCGGCGATTCGCTCAGTTCCATCGACAACATGGCCGACCGCTCGCCCGAGGGCGAGCTCGAAATCGCCGGCGGCTGCCTGCGCTTCATGCACCAGTGCAACTGGAAGATGTTCGTCGAGAACCTCAACGACACCATGCACCCCATGGTGGCGCACGAGTCGTCGGCCGGCACCGCCAAGCGCATGTGGGCCGACAAGCCCGAAGACGAACCCAAGCCCATGGCCGTGGAGCAGTTCGTGCCCTTCATGTCCGACTACAAGTTCTTCGAGGACATGGGCATCCGCACGTATGACCACGGCCACAGCTTCACGGGCGTGCACTTCAGCATCCACAGCAAGTACAAGGCGATCCCCGCATACGACGACGCCATGAAGGCGCGCTACGGCGAAGAGAAAACGGCGCAGATCCTCGGCATGGCTCGGCACAACACCGTGTACTACCCGAACCTCACGATCAAGGGCGCCATCCAGGCGATTCGCGTGGTGAAGCCCATCTCGGCCAACCAGACGCTCATCGAGAGCTGGACCTTCCGTCTCAAGGGCGCGCCGCCCGAGCTGCTGCAGCGCACCACCATGTACAACCGCCTCATCAACTCGCCGTTCTCGGTGGTGGGCCACGACGACCTGCAGGCCTATCGCGGCATGCAGGCCGGCCTGCACGCGAGCGGCAACGAGTGGGTGAGCCTGCACCGCGACTACGACGAATCGGAGCTGAAGGGCGGCGAGATCACCACGGGCGGCACCAACGAGCTGCCCATGCGCAACCAGTACCGCAGCTGGGTCGAACGCATGACGGAGACGATGTAATGGCCGCCCTCGACATCACCCGCCAGGACCTCGTCGACTTCGTCGTCAACGAAGCGCGCCTGCTCGACACCCGCCGCTACGAGGAGTGGAACGCGCTCTTCACCGACGACGCGTTCTACTGGATTCCGCTCGTGCCCGAGCAGGAAGACGGCCTCAACCACACCTCGCACCTGTACGAAGACAAGCTGCTGCGCGAGCTGCGCATCGAGCGCCTCAAGAGCCCGCGCGCGTTTTCGCAACAGCCGCAGAGCCGCTGCCACCACCTGCTGCAGGTGCCCGTGGTCGAGACCTTCGACACCGAGGCCCAGCGCTTCGTGGTGCGCACCGAATTCCACTACACCGAATCGCAGGGCGACGAGCTCCAGTTCTACGTCGGCACTTTTTTCCATCACCTCACGGTGCAGGACGGCGCGCTGCGCATGACGCTCAAGCGTGTCGACCTGCTCAACTGCGACGCGGCCCTGCCGGCCGTACAGCTCTTCATCTAGCAAGGACGCGATGACCCACGCCACCGTCCACCAGGTGTTCGCCGCGACTGCAGCGCGCACGCCGCAGGCCGAATTCCTCTTCACCGAATCGGTGACCGCCGCCGCCTACGGCATCGCCGCCGGCGCCATCCGCTGGGGCGAAGCCGCCGCAGAAATCGAGCGGCTGCGCACCACCTACGCACAGGCCGGCTACGGCCACGGCCACCGCGTCGGCCTGCTGTTGGAGAACCGGCCCGCCTTCATCTTCCACTGGCTCGCGCTGAACGCGCTGGGCGCGAGCGTGGTGCCGATCAACGCCGAGATGCGATCGGCCGAGCTGGTCTACCTCATCGGCCACAGCGAGATCGGCCTGGCCGTCACGCTGCCCGAGCGCGCCGCCGACCTGCAGGCCGCCGCCGCGCAGGCAGGCGTGGCCTTCGAGACCATGGGCCCCGACGATGCCGTGCCGCCCGCGAAGACCGCCGCGCCGCGTGCGGGCGAGCCCGTCGGCACCGACACCGAATGCGGCCTGCTCTACACCTCGGGCACCACCGGCCGGCCCAAGGGCTGCATCCTGAGCAACGCGTACTTCCTGCGCGCCGGTGAGTGGTATGCCGCGCTCGACGGCGTGTGCAGCATCCGCCCCGATGCCGAGCGCGTGATCACGCCGCTGCCGCTCAACCACATGAACGCGATGGCGTTCTCGACCATGGTCGTGCTGGTTGCGGGTGGCTGCCTCGTGCAGCTCGACCGCTTCCACCCGAAGAGCTGGCTGGCCAGCGCGAAGGAAAGCGGCGCGACCATCGTCCACTACCTGGGCGTGATGCCCGCGATGCTGCTGTCGGCCCCCGCGTCGGCGGCCGACCGCGACCACGCGATCCGCTGGGGCTTCGGCGCCGGTGTCGACCGCAAGAACCACGCGCCCTTCGAAGAGCGCTTCGGCTTCCCGCTGGTCGAGGCCTGGGCCATGACCGAAACCGGCGCGGCCGCCTGCATCATGGCCAACCGCGAGCCGCGCCTGGTGGGCACCAGCTGCTTCGGTCGGCAGGAAGACTTCGTCGAGATCCGCCTCATGGGCGAGGACGGCAGCGACGTGGGCACAGACATGCCCGGCGAACTGCTGGTGCGCTCGGCCGGTGCCGACCCGCGCCGCTATTTCTTCTCCGGCTACCTGAAGGACGAAGAAGCCACGCGCGAAGCCTGGGCCGACGGCTGGTTCCACACCGGCGACCTCGTGCGCCGCGACGCCGACGGCAACTTCTTCTTCGTCGATCGCAAGAAGAACGTGATCCGCCGCAGCGGCGAGAACATCTCGGCCGTCGAGGTCGAGAGCGTGCTCAACCAGCACCCGGCCGTGAAGACCTCGGCCGTGGCCGCCACGCCCGATGCGGTGCGCGGCGACGAAGTGCTGGCCTGCATCGTGCTGCGCGAAGACACCGGGGTGGCGCAACGGGAAGCGATCGCGGCCAGCATCGTCCAGCATGCGCTGGCGCAGCTGGCGTACTACAAGGCGCCCGGCTACGTGGCTTTTGTCGACGTGCTGCCGCTCACGCCCTCGCAGAAGATCCAGCGCGGCCAGCTGCGCGAGATGGCGCAGACGTTGCCGGGCCAAGGCCATTGCATCGACACGCGCTCCATGAAAAAGAGGCAGGCATGACCAAGCGACGGCTCTCTTACGAAGGCGTCGCGGTCGCGGTGCCCGTCACCGTGCCCTACGTGCGCTATTCCACGCGCACCGCGCACTGGTTCGTCGGCCAGGCCATCGACGCGCTGGTGCAGGCCAGCGGCGTGGCCAAGGAACAGATCGATGGCCTGTGCCTGAGCAGCTTCTCGCTCTCGCCCGACACGGCCGTGGGCGTCACGCAGCACCTGGGCCTGTCGCCGCGCTGGCTCGACCACATGCCCACGGGCGGTGCCTCGGGCGTGATGTGCCTGCGCCGCGCGGCGCGCGCCGTGCAGGCGGGCGATGCCGACATCGTCGCCTGCGTGGGCGCCGACACCAACCACGTCGACTCCTTTCGCCAGACGCTGGGCAGCTTCAGCAACTTCGCGCGCGATGCCAGCTACCCCTACGGCTCGGGCGGTCCGAACTCGATCTTCGCGTTCATCACCGCCAACTACATGCGCACCTACGGCGCCACGCGCGAAGACTTCGGCCGCATCTGCGTGGACCAGCGCACCAACGCGCTGGGCAACCCCAACGCCATGTTCAAGAAGGGCCTCACGCTCGACGAGTACATGGCCGCGCGGCCCATCTCCGACCCGATCCATTTGTTCGACTGCGTGATGCCCTGCGCGGGCGCCGACGCCTTCCTCGTGATGAGCGAGGAGCGCGCACGCGACCTGGGCCTGGCGCACGTCGTGATCCGCGGCGCCATCGAACGCCACAACGCCTACGCCGAAGACCCGGTGATGGTGCAGGGCGGCTGGCGCATGGACCGCGACGATCTCTACGCGCAGGCCGGCGTGCAACCCGCCGCGCTCGACTTCGTGCAGACCTACGACGACTACCCCGTCATCGTGATGATGCAGTTCGAAGACCTGGGGTTCTGCGAGAAGGGCGAAGGCTCGGCCTTCGTACAGGCGAACACCATGACCTTCGACGGCAGCTTTCCGAACAACACCAGCGGCGGCCAGCTGTCCGCCGGGCAGGCCGGTGCGGCGGGTGGCTTCCTCGGCATGGTCGAGGCGATCCGACAACTGACCGACCAGGCCGGCGCCCGCGCTGTGCCCAACGCCCAGTTGGGCCTTGTCGCCGGCTTCGGCATGGTGACCTACGACCGCTGCCTGTGCACCGGCGCCGTCATCCTCGGGAGATCCGCATGACCATGCCGATGATGCGCCCCCCGCGCAAGAACCCGGTGCTGCGCACCCGGCAGATGAACCTGCCGCCCGGCGCGCGCGGCCGTGTCGCACTCGGCCTCACGGCTGCCGCTGCCGAAGGCCGCTTCGAGCTGCAGACCTGCGAAGACTGCGGCACGGTGCAGTACCCGCCGCGCGAGGTCTGCCACAAGTGCCTGTCGTCGGCGCTGCGCTGGCGCGCGCAGAGCGGCGAGGGCGCGCTGCTCGGCAGCACCACGCTGCACCACAGCAACGACCTGTTCTTTCGCGAGCGGCTGCCCTGGCGGCTGGGCCTGGTGCACCTCGACGCCGGCCCCACGCTCATGGTCCACCTGCATGGCGAGGTCGGCGAAGCGCCGCAACGCGGGCAACCCGGAGGGGACGCGCTACCGCGCGTCCGTGTCGGCGCCCGGCTCGACCGCGCAGGCCAGGCCGTTCTCATTGCTTTTCCGAATGAAGGGAGTCCCCACATGGCCGACGACAAGATGCTGCGCGAAATGACCAGCGACCCGAAATTCCGCAAGGTGCTGGTGACCGACGGCAAGACCGAGACGGGCCAGGCCATCGTGCGTGCGCTGGTGAAGGCCGGCGCCGACATCGTCTGGGTCGGTCACGCCGAACCCTGGAAGAAGATGGGCGACGGCCTCGATGACATCTCGGCGCTGCCGCAGGTGACGCTCGTGCCGCTCGACTTGACCAACGGCCGCCAGGTGACCGAGCTGGCGGGCTCCATCGGCGGCAAGGTCGACATCGTGATCAACAACGCCGAGGTGCACCGCACCTTCGGCATCGGCGCGCGGCGCGGCACCGACGTGGCCAAGGCCGAGATGGACATCAACTACTTCGGCCTGCTGCGCCTGGCGCAGGAGTTCGGCCCCGCGCTCAAGGGCCGCTCGGCCGATGGCGAGACAGGCGCGACCGCGTGGGTCAACCTGCTGTCGATCTACGCGCTCAGCAACTTCCCGCCGCACGGCACCTTCAGCGCCTCGAAGGCTGCGGCGCATTCGCTCGCTCAGTGCCTGCGTGCCGAGATGCGCCCCGCCGGCATCCGCGTGATCAACGTGTTCCCCGGTCCTATCGACGACGAATGGAATCAGCACACGCCGCCGCCCAAGCTGGCACCGACCGCACTGGCCAACGCCATCGTGAAGGCGCTGCGCGACGGTGTGGAAGACGTGTATCCCGGCGACGTGGCGCAGGAGTGGCTGGAGCGCTGGCGCGACAACCCCAAGGTGCTCGAGCGCGAACTCGCGGCGGGCGGCTGAGAACAGGAGCCACACGATGACCACCACCACCGAACTGATGTCCGCCGCCGAAATCCTCGGCGGCCTCGTGACCGCCATGGCCAGCGGCCGCATCCGCGTGATCGACCTCACGCAGACGCTCACGCCCGAGTTTCCGCAGATCGCGCTGCCGCCCGAGATGGGCCAGTGCTGGCCCTTCCGCATCGAGGAAGTGTCGAAGTACGACGAGCGTGGCCCGGGCTGGTACTGGAACAACTTTTCCTGCGGCGAGCACACCGGCACGCACTTCGATGCGCCGATCCACTGGATCTCGGGGCGCGATCTGCCGAACAACTCGGTCGACACCATTCCCGTGCAGCACTTCGTGGCGCCGGCCTGCGTGATCGACTGCTCGGCCGACGTGCAGAGCAACGACGACTACCTGCTGAGCGTGGCCGACATCGAGCGCTACGAAGCCGCGCACGGCCGCATCCCGAAGGGCGCGTGGGTGCTCATGCGCACCGACTGGTCCAAGCGCACCGACCCCGAGGCGTACCAGAACTTCGATGAAACGGGCCAGCACACGCCCGGCCCGAGCACCGAGGCCGTGCGCTTCCTGGTCGAGCAGCGCGACGTGCTGGGCTTCGGCTCCGAAGCCATCGGCACGGATGCGGGGCAGGGCTACCACCTGCGTCCGCCGTACCCCTGCCACTACTACATGCACGGCGCGGGCCGCTACGGTCTGCAGTGCCTGAGCAACCTCGACCTGCTGCCGCCCGCGGGCGCGGTGCTGATCTGCCCGCCGCTGAAGATCGAGAAGGGCAGCGGCAGCCCGCTGCGCGTGCTGGCCCTGGTGGGAGCCACGGCATGAGTGCGAGCGCATCCAAGGTCGCAGCCGTCACCGGCGGCAGCGCCGGCATCGGCAAGGCGATCTGCGAAGACCTGCTCGCGCAGGGCTACGAAGTGATTTCGCTCGCACGCCGCAAGGCCGAGATCGATCACCCGAAGATGCACAGCCTCGAGGTTGACCTGGCCGACCGCGCCGCCACCGGCGAGGCCGTGCGCGAACTCGTCGAGCGCTTCACACCGACCACCATCGTCCACAACGCCGGTGTCATCCGCGCCGCGCTGTTGCCCGAAGTGAAGCTCGACGACCTCGACGCGCTGGTCGACCTGCACCTGGGCTGTGCCATCCAGCTCGTGCAAGGCGCATTGCCCGCGATGCGTGCGCAGCGCTTCGGCCGCGTGGTGCTGCTGTCGTCGCGCGCCGCGCTGGGCCTGGCCACGCGCACCAGCTACTCCGCGACCAAGGCCGGCATGCTCGGCATGGCCCGCACCTGGGCACTCGAACTCGCGGCGGACGGCATCACGGTGAACGTGGTGGCGCCGGGCCCGATTCGCACCGACATGTTCTACGACGTGGTCGAGGCCGGCAGCGAGAAGGAGCGCGCACTCGCGGCCTCGGTGCCGGTCAAGCGCCTGGGCGAATCGGCCGACGTGGCACGCGCCGTGCGTTTCTTCGCCGACGCCGACAACAGTTTCGTCACCGGCCAGGTTCTGTATGTCTGCGGCGGCACCAGTGTCGGCAGCCTGGCCCTCTGAGTTTCATTTCAGCGTTCGTTTCGTCTCGTTCAAAAAACATCACCTCTGGAGCATCGCCATGAAAGTCCTGAACCGATTCCGTGCCCTCGCAAACATTGCCGTGGGCCTCGGTGCCCTGAGTGCCGTGGCGGGCGCCTGGGCCGCCGATCTCAAGGTCGGTTTCATCACGTCGCTGTCGGGGCCGGTGTCGTCGCTCGGCATTCCGTACGAAAAGGGCATGAAGGCCGCGCTCGCCTACAAGGCCGAACTCGGCGGCCGCAAGATCCAGCTGGTGCAGCTCGACGATGCGTCCGACCCGACCACGGCCGCGCGCAATGCACGCAAGATGATCGACGAGGACAAGGTCGACGTCATCATCGGCACGGCCGGCTCGCCCGGTGCGCTGGCCATTGCCGGCGTGGCACGCGAAACGAAAACGCCGCTGATCTCCATCGCCAACGCGAACCTGCCGGGCGACGAGGGCGCGTGGATGGTCACGCTGCCCCAGCCCGCACCGCTCATGGTGAGCGCGGTGGTCGAGCGCATGAAGAAGTCGGGCGTGAAGACGGTCGGCTACATCGGCTTCTCCGACGCCTGGGGCGACCTGGTGTACGGCGCGCTGCAGAAGAGCGCCGAGCCGGCCGGCATCAAGATCGTGTCGAACGAGCGCTATGCACGCGGCGATTCGTCGGTGACGGGCCAGGTGCTGAAGATCGTGGCGCTGCGCCCCGACGCGGTGATCACCGGCACCTCGGGCACGCCCGGCGCGTTGCCCTACCTGGCGCTCGCGGAGCGCGGCTACAAGGGCCAGATCTACGGCATGCACGCGCTCATCAACCCCGACTTCGTGCGCGTGGGCGGTGCGTCCGTCGAAGGCCTGCTGGCCCCCACCGGCCCGGTGATCGTGGCCGAGCAGCTGCCCAACGACAACCCGATCCGCAAGGTGTCGATGGACTTCCGTGCCGCCTACCAGAAGGCCAACGGCGCGCCGCCCACCGATGCCTTCTCGGCCTACACCTTCGACGCCTGGCTGGTGTACCTGGACGCCGCCCAGCGCGCGCTCGCCACCAAGGCCGAGCCCGGCACGCCGCAGTTCCGCCTAGCGCTGCGCGACGCCATCGTGAGCACCAAGGAGCTGGTGGGCACGCACTCGGTCTACAACTTCAAGCCGACGGATCGCTATGGCTCGGACGAGCGCTCGCGTGTCGTCGTGAAGCTCGAGAAGGGCCAGTGGAAGCTGGTTCCCTGAACGCCCGCCCGCTGACCCGATGAACGGCACCCACCCCATGCACCCGCTTCTTCGTTCTTCGCGTCGCCGACGCGCGACCGGCACCGTGCTGTTCGCCGCCGCGTTGCTGGCCGGCTGCGCCGTCACCGCACCTGGTAGCAGCGGCGAAGTCACCATCAAGCGCGACCGCTACGGCGTGCCGCACGTCTACGCCAGCGACACGCGCGGCCTGTTCCACGGCTTCGGCTATGCTGTCGCGGAAGACCGGCTCTACCAGCTGGAGATGGCGAGGCGCTCGGGCAACGGCAGCGTGGCCGAGGTGCTGGGGGCCGAGTTCGTGGCGACCGACAAGGCCACGCGCTCCAACATCGATCCGGTGTCGATCCGCCGCCAGATCGATGCGCTGAGCGCCGACGACCGCGCCCTGTTCGAAGGCTACGCCGCGGGCGTCAACGCGCGCATCCGCGACGTGCTGGCCGACCGCGCAAAGCTCATGCCGCGCGAGTTCATCGACAACGGCTTCGAGCCGGCACCGTGGACCGCCGACGACGTGGCCATGGTCTGGATCGGCCTGATCCTCAACCGCTTCTTCGCGGGCACCGCCGAGGTCGCGAACCTCTCGCTGCTCAACCAGCTCAAGGCCGCGCGCGGCGACGTCGCTGGCCTGCAGCTCTACGAGCAGCTGCGCTGGCTCGAAGACCCGACCGCGCCGACCATCGTGCCGCGCGGCAATCCCAACAAGCTGGCGCGCACCGAGCCCGGCGACGCCGCGCTCGCGCCGGTCTCCGCACAGGCCGCGGCCGACTTCCGCGCGACGCAGGTCGCCCGCATGGGCCTGGCCGCCACGGAAGGCATGCCGACCGCCAGCAACGCGTGGGTGCTCGGCCCCTCGCGCACCAAGGAAGGCGTGGCCGTTCTGTACAACGGCCCGCAGCAGGGCTTCAACAACCCGTCGTTCGTGCACGGCATCGGCCTGCACGGCGCGGGCTACGACCTCACGGGCCTGACACCCATCGGCCTGCTGCCGGTGCTGTTCGGCACCAACGGCACCATCGCCTGGGGCTCGACGGTGGGCTCGCTCGACACCAACGACATCTACCAGGAAACGCTGAACCCGGCCAACCGCTACGAGTACCGGTACGACGGCGCCTACCGCCCGATGACCCGGCGCACCGACGTCATCCGCGTGAAGGGCGCCGCGCCGCAGAGCGTGGATATCTACGCCACGGTGCACGGCTTCGTGCAGAGCTGGGACGTGGACAACGCCCGCGCCTACACCGCGCGCAGCACCTGGCAGGGTCGCGAGGTCGAGACCATGCTGGGCTGGGCGCATGCCGCACGGGCGCGCGACTGGTCAGGTTTTCTCGCGCAGGGCGAGCGCGTGGCGGCGTCCATCACCTGGTTCTATGCCGACGTGGCGGGCAACATCGGCGCCGTCGGCCTGGGCCGCATGCCGCGCCGCCCGGCCACGCAGGACATCCGCTTTCCCGCGCGCGGCGACGGCAGCATGGAGTGGCAGGGCAGCCTGCCGTTCAGCGCCAACCCGCGCGCCTACAACCCCGCGCAGGGCTACCTCGCGAGCTGGAACAACCAGATCGCCGAAGGCCTGCGCGCGGACGGCGCGAACTTCTCGCACGTCGACCGCGTGGCCGAAATCCATGCGCAGCTGCAGGGCTCGGCCAAGCTGGGCGCCGACGAGATCTGGCGCGTGAGCCAGGGCGCGGCATTGGCCGATCTGAACGCACGCTACTTCGTGCCCCTCATCGTCGACGCGGCGAAGGGCCTGCCGGCGGGCGACCCCGCGCGCCGCGCGGCCGACCTGCTCGCGAACTGGGACCTGAAGAACCGCGTCGCCCCGGGCGGCGAGGTCTACGACAACCGCGCCACCACCGTGCTGCGCGCGTGGCTGGGTGCGATGTCGCGGCGCCTGCTGGCCGACGACCTGCCGCCGGCCGTGTTCGCGACCTACGCCAACCTCGGCTATCCCACGCTCACGCCGCGCGGTTCGCCCGGCAGCGCGCAGCCGGCAGCGGTGGCCAAGCTGCTGTGGAACGCGCTGAGCGGACCGGCATCGGGCGTGCCGCAGCGCCACGACTTCTTCAACGGGCAAGACCCGCGCACGATGGTGCGCGCGGCGCTGACCGATGCGGTGGGCGAACTGCGCACCCGCCTCGGGCCCGACATGGCCGCGTGGACCACGCCCGTGGTGCGGCATCGCTTCTCGCGCATCAACGCCATCGGCGTGCCGTGGGCCGGCGCGGGCGACGAGCCCGAGGTCAGCCCCTACATGAACCGCGGCACGCTGAACTACCGCGTCGTGCTGCGTCCGGGCGCGCTCGACATGTGCTCGGTCGCAGCGCCGGGGCAGAGCGGCTTCGTGAGCCCCGCCGGCGTGCGCGACCGCCACCACGGCGACCAGCTCGCACTGTTCGAGCGCTTCGAATGCAAGCCGGAGCGGCTCACGCCCGCGCAGGTCGATGCCGACCTCGAATCGCGCCGCACCTTGCGCTACTGACCGTCCCTCGTTCCCACACCCACCCCCGCAGAGGAAGCTCCCATGAAGAAAATCTCCCGCCTTGGCCTCGCGCTGCTGGCCGCCTTCACCACCTTCGGTGCCGCGGCCGCAGACCTCAAGATCGGCTTCATCAGCTCGCTCTCGGGGCCGGTCGCGGCGCTGGGCGTGCCGTACGAGAAGGGCATCCGCGCGGCCATCGCCGAGCGGCCCGAGATCGGCGGGCGCAAGGTGCAGCTCATCGTGCTCGACGATGCATCGGACCCGACCACGGCCGGGCGCAACGCGCGCAAGCTGGTGACGGAAGACAAGGTCGACGTGCTCATCGGCACCTCGGGCGTGCCGGGCGCGATGGCCATCGCCTCGGTGGCGCGCGAACTCAACACGCCGCTCATCTCGCCCACGCCCGTGACCATCCCGGGCGCGGAAGGCGCGTGGACCGTCACCGTGTCGCAGCCGTTCCCGCTCATGGTGGCGGGCGTGGTCGAACGCATGCAGAAGTCGGGCGTGAAGACGGTCGCCTTCATCGGTTTCTCGGACGCACTGGGCGACCTGGCCTACGACTCGCTCATGAAGAGCGCGGCCACCGCCGGCATCAAGGTGGTGGCGAACGAGCGCTATGCGCGCAGCGATTCGTCGGTGGCCGGGCAGATCCTGAAGATCGTCGCGGCGCGGCCCGACGCGGTGTTCGCGGGCAACTCCGGCACGCCGGGCGCGCTGCCTTACCTGGCATTGGCCGAGCGCGGCTACAAGGGCAAGATCTACGGCACGCACGGCCTCATCAATGCCGACTTCGTGCGCGTGGGCGGTGCGGCCATCGAAGGCCTGCAGGTGCCCAGCGGCCCGGTGCTGGTGGCCGACCAGCTGCCCGACAGCAACCCCATCAAGAAGGTCGCGATGGGCTTTCGCAACGCCTACCAGAAGGTGAACGGCGCGGTGCCCACCGATGCGTTCTCGTCGTACACCTACGACGCCTACCTGCTGCTGGCCGACGCGGCCTCGCGCACCAAGGGTGAGCCCGGCACGCCGCAGTACCGCACGGCGCTGCGCGATGCCATCGTGGGCACGAAGGAGCTGGTGGGCACGCACGGCATCTACACCTTCAAGCCCGACGACCGCTACGGCTCGGACCAGCGCGGCGTGGTCATCGTGCAGATGAACAAGGGCCAGTGGAAGCTCGTTCCCTGATCCCGGCGTAGTCGGAGCCCACCGCCATGACCACCTACCGCAACCGCCCCGATCTCGTCGCGGCGCTGGTCCGCGACGACCGGGTGCACCGCGACCTGTACCTGAGCGACGAGCTGTTCGCGCTGGAGCAGGAGCGCCTGTTCGCCAACACCTGGGTCTTTCTGGGCCATGCGAGCCAGGTGCCGGAGGCGGGCGATTTCGTCACGCAGGAGATCGCGGGGCGCCCGCTGCTCATGGTGCGCCAGCCCGACGGCGCGGTGCACGTCATGTACAACCGCTGCGCCCACAAGGGCACGCAGCTCGTGACCGACGAAAGCGGCAACACCGGCCGCTTCTTTCGCTGCCCGTACCACGCCTGGACCTACAAGCTCGACGGCGCGCCGCTGGGCCTGCCGCTGAAGAACGGCTACGAGGGCACGCAGCTCAAGTCCTGCGAATCGGGGCAGGGGCTGTCGGTGGTGAAGCACGTGAAGGTGTACCGCGACTTCGTGTTCGTGCGCCTCTCGGACACGGGCCCGTCGTTCGAGGACTACTTCGGCGAGGTGCTCGGCGCCCTCGACAACATGGTCGACCGCTCGCCCGAGGGCAAGCTCACCGTGGGCGGCGGCGTGCTGCGCAACATCGTCCATTGCAACTGGAAGATGTACCTGGAGAACATCAACGACACGGTGCACCCGATGTCGACGCACGAGTCGGCCACCAAGGCGGCCGAGGCGCTGTGGGAAGGGCATGCGCCCACTGACCCCAAGCCGATGGCGATGGAGCAGATATTGCCCTTCGGCTCGGGCTACGAGTTCTTCGACAAGATGGGCGGGCGCGTGTTCGCCAACGGCCACAGCGTGCTGGGCGTGAACTTCAGCATCCACTCCAACTACGCGCAGCTGCCCGAGTACGAAGCGGCGATGCAGGCCGCGCACGGCGTGGCGCGTGCCACCGACATCCTGCAGCGCTCGCCGCAGAACTCGGTGCTGTACCCGAGCCTGTCGGTCAAGGGCTCGCCGCAGGCCATCCGCGTGATCCGTCCGCTGGCGGCCAATCGCACGCTCATCGAGGCCTGGAGCTTCCGCGCGGCCGGTGCGCCCGCGCTGCTGTTCGAGCGCGCCATGAGCTACAACCGGCTCGTGTTCTCGCCGATGTCGGTGGTGGCGCACGACGACGTGCACCTGTTCGAGAGCATCCAGCAGGGCCTGCGCGCGGGCGGCAACGAATGGGTCAGCCTGCACCGCAACCACGACCCGGCCGAGACGGAGCAGGCCACGGTGACCACGAACGGCACCAACGAACTGCTGATGCGCAACCAGTTCCGTGCGTGGGCAAAGGCGATGACCGTGGAGGCTGCGGCATGAACGATCCGCGCGACTTCATCGCCCACGAGGCGGCCCTGCTCGACGAGCGCCGCTTCGACGACTGGCTGGCCCTGTTCGCCGAAGACGGCCACTACTGGGTGCCGCTGCTCGGCGCGGCGCAGGCCGATCCGTTCTCGCACAACTCGCTGGCCTACGAAGACCGGCTGCTGCTGCAGCTGCGCGTGGAGCGACTGAAGAACCCGCGCGCGCATTCGCAGCACCCGGCCAGCCACAGCCAGCACGTGCTGCAGCCTTCACGCATCGAGGAAGAGACGAACGACGACGTGCGCCTGCGCACGCCGTTCCTCTACGTCGAGGCGCGCGGCGACGACCAGATCCTGTTGAGCGGCACCGCCCGCCACCACCTCATTCGCACGCCCACGGGCTGGGCGATCCGCGAGAAGCGCATCGACCTGCTCAACGCCACGCGTGCGTTGCCCGCGATCCAGTTGTTCATCTGAGTTACCTGTCCTTCTAACCATCCTCTCTGGAGCTACGACATGAAGAACCTGATGCAGACCTTGACGCGCGGTGCCCTCGCCGCAGCGCTGACCGCCTGTGGTGTGGCGAGCGCACTGGCGGCCGACCTCAAGGTCGGTCTCAGCGTGTCGCTGTCGGGGCCCAACTCCTCGCTGGGCGTGCCGTACGCCAAGGGCATGCAGGCCGCGCTGGCCTACAAGGGCGAGGTCAACGGCCGCAAGATCCAGCTGGTGGTGCTGGACGACGGCTCCGACCCGACCACGGCCGGGCGCAACGCGCGCAAGCTCATCGAGGACGAAAAGGTCGACGTGCTCATGGGCACCTCGGGCGTGCCGTCGGCCATCGCGATGGCGCAGGTGGGCAAGGAGGCCAAGACGCCGATGATCGGCCTCACGCCCATCCTGCTCGACCCCAATGAGAACCCGTGGGTCATGACGGTGGCGCAGCCCACGCAGCTCATGATCGACGCGGTGATCGAGCGCATGAAGCGCAACAACGTCAAGACCGTGGGCTACATCGGTTTTTCCGACGCCTGGGGCGACCTGGTGTACGAGGCCCTCAACAAGGCCGCGCCCGCCGCCGGCATCAAGGTGGTGAGCAACGAGCGCTATGCGCGCGGCGATTCGTCGGTGACCGGCCAGGTGCTGAAGATCGTGGCGCTGCGCCCCGACGCGGTGATGACCGGCGGCGCCGGCACGCCGGGCGCGCTGCCGTTCCTGGCGCTGCAGGAGCGCGGCTTCAAGGGCGGCGTGTACGGCCAGCACGGCCTCATCAACCCCGACTTCGTGCGCGTGGTCGGCGCGGCCGGCCAGAACGCGCTGATGCCCACGGGCCCGGTGATCGTCGCCGAGCAGCTGCCGGACAACTACCCGACCAAGAAGATCGCGACCGACTTCCGCGCCGTGTTCCAGAAGGTCAACAACGCACCCACCAGCGACGCCTTCTCGGCCTACTCGTTCGACGGCTGGCTGGTGTTCGTCGATGCCGCCTCGCGGGCCATGAAGAAGGCCGAGCCGGGCACGCCCGAGTTCCGCGTGGCGCTGCGCGACGCCATCTTCAGCACCAAGGAAGTGGTCGGCACGCACGGCGTCTACACCTTCAAGCCCGGCAGCCTGTACGGCGTGGACGAGCGCGCCCGCGTGATCGTCAAGCTCGACAACGGCCAATGGAAGCTCGCCCCTTGAATCTCCCGTTTTTCTTCACGACAACGACAACGATGACTCCGACAGAGGTTTTTCTATGAACTGGGACGTGGCGCTGATCCTCGTCACCGACGGCCTGGCCAACGGTGCCGTCTATCTGCTCGCCGGCCTCGGGCTGGTGCTGATCTTCTCGGTCACGCGGGTGGTGTTCGTGCCGTTCGGCGACATCGCGGCCTTTGCCGCCCTGTCGCTGGCGGCCTTCGAAACCGGCCGCGTGCCGCCGACCATCGGCATGGTCGCGGTGCTGGCCGCGCTGGCGCTGGCCACCGAAGTCGGCAGCCTGCTGCGGCGCGGCGAGACCGCACGCATACCGAAGGCGGTGCTGATGTGGGGCGTGCTGCCCGCCATTCCGTGCGTGCTCGCCTGGCTGGCGGCGCGGCCCGGCGTGCCGGTGGCCGTGCACATCGCGGTGGCGGTGCTGCTGGTGGTGCCCATCGCGCCGCTGCTGGCGCGCGTGGTGTTCCAGCCGATCGCCGATGCCTCGGTGCTGGTGCTGCTGATCGTGTCGCTCGCGTTGCACTTTCTGCTGTCGGGCCTGGGCCTGCTGTTCTTCGGGCCTGAAGGCTCGCGCACCACGCCGCTCACGAGCGCGGTGTTCACGCTGGGCGACGGCTTCACGGTCAGCGGCCAGGTGGTGCTGATGGTGGGCGCGGCCATTGTGCTGAGCGGGCTGTTCTTCCTGGTGTTCGAGCGCACGGTGGCCGGCAAGGCGCTGCGCGCCACGGCCGTGAACCGCGTGGGCGCGCGGCTGGTCGGCATCCGGCCGGTGCGCACGGCGCTGCTGGCCTACGGCTGCGCCTCGCTGCTGGCGGGGCTCATCGGCGTGCTGATTGCGCCGGTGACCACCATGTACTACGACTCGGGTTTCATCATCGGCCTGAAGGCCTTCGTGGCCGCGATCATCGGCGGGCTCGTGAGCTACCCGATGACGGCCATCGGCGCGCTGGCGGTCGGCGTGGTCGAGAGCTTCGCGTCGTTCTGGAGCGGCGCGCTGAAAGACGTGATCGTTTTCAGCCTGCTGATCCCGGTGCTCATGCTGCGCTCCTTCATGGCGGCCCATTCGGAAGAGGAAGAAGACGAGGTGGACCAATGAACGGCAACACGAAACGCATGGCGTGGATCGCGGGCGTCGTCGTCGTGCTGGCCTTGGTGCCGGCCGTGGCGGGCAGCTTCACGGTCTCGCTGCTGAACGACATCGGCATCGGCGCGCTGGTGGCGCTGGGCCTCGTGCTGCTCACCGGCGTGGGCGGCGCCACCTCGTTCGGCCAGGCGGCCTTCGTGGGCATTGCGGCCTACGCCACGGCGTGGCTCACCACCGCGCAGGGCCTGTCGCCGTGGCTGGGGCTGCTGTTCGCGCTGCTTCTCACGGGCCTGTCGGCGCTGGCCATCGGCATGCTCACCTTGCGCCTGGGCGGGCACTTTCTGCCGCTGAGCACCATCGCCTGGGGTCTGTCGATCGCGATGCTGTTCGGCAACGTCGATGCGCTCGGGCGGCACACGGGCCTGTCGAACATTCCGGCGCTGCAGATCGGCGGCTGGTCGCTGGCCGATCCGCGTGCGATGTACTACCTGATCTGGGTCGTGGTCGGGCTGGCCTGCCTGTTCAGCCACAACCTGCTGCAGTCGCGCCCCGGTCGCGCCATTCGCGGGCTGCGCGGCGGCGCCACGCTGCTGGCCAGCGTGGGGGCGGATGCGTACCGCGTGCGGCTGTCGTTGTTCGTCACGGCAGCGCTGTTCGCGGGGCTGGCGGGATGGCTCTATGCGCACATGAACCGGTTCGTGAGCCCGTCGCCCTTCGACGTGCGCATGAGCATCGAGTACCTGCTGATGGCCGTGGCCGGCGGGCTCGGACAGCTCTCGGGCGCGCTCGTGGGCGCGGCCCTGGTGCTGGTGCTGAAGAACGGCCTGCAGGACGTGCTGCCGATGCTCACGCAGCGCGCGGGCCAGCTGGAGGCCGTGGCCTTCGCGGCGCTGTTCATCCTGCTGCTGCACTTTGCGCGCGGCGGCGTGATGGGCCTGCTGCGGCGCTGGATGCGCCGGCGCGGCACGCCGCAGGGCGCCTCGCGCTATGCCGGTGCGCCGGTCGAACCGCTGCCGCACCGGCAACTGCCGGCGCGCGGCACGCCGGTGCTGTCGGTCAACGGCGTGGTCAAGCGCTTCGGCGGGCTGGTGGCGGTGAACGACGTGAGCTTCGACGTCAAGGCGGGCGAGATCGTCGGCCTCATCGGGCCCAACGGCGCGGGCAAGTCGACCATGTTCAACCTGCTGACCTGCACGCTGCCGATGAGCGCGGGCCAGGTGCGCTTTCTCGAGCACGACATCGCCGGCATGCCGCAGCGCGCGGTGGCGCGGCTCGGGCTGGCGCGCACCTTCCAGCACGTGAAGCTGCGCCCGCACATGAGCCTGCTCGACAACGTGGCGCTGGGCGCGCATTCGCGCACGCGCTCGGGCATCCTGAAGGCGGGCCTGCGGCTCGACCGCACGGAAGAAAGCCAGATCCTGCAGGAGGCGCAGCGCCAGCTCGACCGCATCGGCCTGGGCGACCGCGCGAACGAGCTCGCGGGCAGCCTGCCGCTGGGCACGCAGCGCATTCTCGAGATTGCGCGTGCGCTGGCCGCCGACCCCGTGCTGCTGGTGCTCGACGAGCCCGCGGCCGGCCTGCGCCGCAAGGAAAAGATGGCCTTGGGCGACCTGCTGCGCAAGCTGCGCGAGGAGGGCGTGACCATCCTGATCGTCGAACACGACATGGACTTCGTGATGAAACTGGTGGACCGTTTGGTGGTGATGAACTTCGGCTCCAAGCTCGTGGAGGGCGTGCCGTCGGCGGTGCGCGCCGACGAGCGTGTGCAGGCGGCTTACCTGGGGAGCGTTGTATGACCGCGATGCTGGAGATTGGTGATCTGCATGTCTCATACGGACAGGTAGAAGCGGTGCGCGGCGTGTCGCTCGACGTGCAGCCGGGCCAGATCATCTCGGTGATCGGCCCCAACGGCGCGGGCAAGACCACGCTGCTGGCCGCGGCCATGGGCCTGCTGCCGTGCAAGGGCACGCTGCGCTTCGAGGGCGAAGACCTGCAGGGGCTCGATGTGGAGTCGCGCGTGGAGCGCGGCCTGTGCCTCGTGCCCGAGCGCCGCGAGCTGTTCGGCGAACTCACCGTGCTCGACAACCTGCAGCTCGGCGCCTATGCCAAGCGGCTGCGCGGCGACGCGATGAAGCGGCAGCTGCAGTCGGTATACGACCGCTTTCCGCGCTTGGCGGAGCGCCGCGCGCAACGTGCCGACACGCTCTCGGGCGGCGAGCGGCAGATGCTGGCCGTGGGCCGCGCGCTCATGTCGGCACCGCGCCTGCTGATGCTCGACGAACCCAGCCTGGGCCTGGCGCCGCTCATCGTGCGCGACATCCTCACCATCGTGCGCAAGCTGCGCGACGACGGCGTGTCGATCCTGCTGGTGGAGCAGAACGCGCGCGCCGCGCTCGAAAGCTCGGACGAAGGCTATGTGCTGGAGACGGGCGAGATCGCGCTCTCGGGCGCGTCGGCCGAACTGGCCCGCGACCCGCGCGTGCAGGCCACCTACCTCGGCGGAGGCACGCACGATGACGAGTGACCCGCGCGCGGTGCCTCCGTCGCAACGCACGCTGCCCGCCATGCTGCAGCGGCAGGCCGCGCTGTTCGGCAGCCGTCCGCTGCTGCGCATCGCGGGCCGGCAATGGACGCACGCCGATGCGGCCGATGCCGCGGCCACGCGCGCCGGTGCGCTCGCACAGCACGGCGTGGCGCGCGGCGACCGCATCGCCGTGATGTGCGGCAACCGCATCGAGTTCCTCGACACTTTTCTCGGCGCGGGCTGGCTCGGCGCGTCGGTCGTCCCGGTCAACACCGCGTCGATGGGGCCGCAGATCGAATACTTCCTCGCGAACAGCGAGGCGAAGCTGCTGGTGATCGAGGCTGGCTTTCTGGAGCGGCTGGCCATGGCCGACCTGGCCCGTACGGCACTGCGCGAGGTGTGGGTGGTGGGTGAGCCCGAAGCGCCGTGGACGCCGCCCGCCGGCGTGCGCGTGTCGGCCTACCCGCCGGGCGCACAGGCCCTGCCGCCCGCCACGGTGCAGCCCGGCGACCCGCTCGCCATCCTTTACACCTCGGGCACCACGGGGCCGGCCAAGGGCGTGATCTGCCCGCAGGCGCAGTACTTCTGGTGGGGCGTGAACAGCGCCGAGGTGCTGGGCGTCGGCCGTGACGACGTGCTGTGCACGACGCTGCCGCTGTTTCACATCAACGCGCTCAACACCTTCGCGCAGGCCGCGCTCACCGGGGCCGAGGTGGTGTTCGAATCGCGCTTCTCCGCCTCGGGCTTCTGGCCGGCGATGCGCGCCAACGGCGCGACCGTGGTCTACCTGCTCGGCGCGATGGTGCCCATCCTGCTGGCGCAGCCCGAAGGCGAGGGCGAACGCCACCACCGTGTGCGCACCGGCCTCGGGCCCGGCGTGCCCGCGGCGGCGGGGCAGGCCTTCCTGGCGCGCACGGGCGTGTCGCTGCTCGAAGGCTACGGCTCGACCGAGACCAACTTCGCGATTGCCACCGCGCCCGATTCGCCGCGCGGCGGCGTCATGGGCTGGCTGCGCCCCGGCTTCCAGGCCTGCGTGGCCGACGAAGACGACGTGCCGCTGCCGCCCGGCGAGGCCGGCGAACTGCTGCTGCGCGCCGACGAGCCCTATGCCTTCGCCAGCGGCTACTTTCACATGCCCGAGAAGACCGTCGAGGCCTGGCGCAACCTGTGGTTCCACACGGGCGACCGCGTGGTGCGCGATGCGGACGGCGCGTTCCGCTTTGTCGACCGCATCAAGGACGCGATCCGCCGACGCGGTGAGAACATTTCTTCGTTCGAGGTCGAGCAGGTGCTGCTGAGCCACCCTGGCGTGGCCTCGTGCGCGGTGTACCCCGTGCGCTCCGAGCTGGCGGAAGACGAGGTGATGGCCGCGCTGGTCGCGCGCGACGGCGTGACCATCGACCCGGCCGAGCTGGCGCGTTTTTGCGAAGGCCGCTTGCCGTACTTCGCGGTGCCGCGCTACATCGACCTCGTGCTCGACCTGCCGCGCACCGAGAACGGCAAGGTGCAGAAGTTCAAGCTGCGCGAGCGCGGCGTGGGGCCGCAGACCTGGGACGGTCGGCCCGCGAAGACCTGATGACGCACGCCACGACGCTTCCGCTGGCAGGTCGCGTGGCCTTCGTGACCGGCGCGGGGCAGGGGCTGGGCGCGGCCATCGCGCGCGGGCTGGCGCAGGCTGGTGCGCGCGTCGCGCTGGCCGACATCGACGAAGCCAACGCCCAGGCCGTTGCCGTCGAGGTGAACGGCCTCGCGCTGCCACTCGACGTGCGCGACGAGCAGGCCTTCAACGACCGCTTCGCGCAGGCCGTGGCGCACTTCGGCGGCGTCGACATCCTCGTGAACAACGCAGCGCGCACGCCGACCACGTCGTTGTGGGACATCACGCCCGCCGAGTGGGACGACGTGCTCGCCATCAACCTGCGCGGCAGCTTCTTCGGCTGCCGCATCGCCGGGCGCCACATGCGCGCACGCGGTGCGGGCCGCATCGTCAACCTGGCCTCGCTGGCGGGGCAGCAGGTCAGCAGCGCCACCGGCGTGCACTACGCGGCCAGCAAGGCCGGCCTGCTGGCGCTGACGCGTGCCTTTGCGCAGGAACTGGCGCCGAACGGCGTGACCGTGAACGCGCTGGCGCCCGCCGCCATCGACAGCCCCGCGCTCACTGCGCTGGCGCCCGAGCGGCAGCAGGCGCTGAAAGCCGGCATCCCGCTCGGCCGCTTCGGCCTGGCCGACGAAGTGGCCGCCGCCGTCGTCTACCTGGCCTCGCCGGCCGCGGCCTTCATGACCGGGGCGACGCTGGACCTCAACGGCGGCCGTTTCATGCGGTAGCACCACGCCGGGGCGCAAGCGGCTAAAATGATTCAGAACTAAACCATTCAGGTATGCACACAAATTCGCTCACTGGCCGTCATGCCCTCGTCACCGGCGCCGCTCGCGGCATCGGCGCAGAGATCGCCCGCACCCTTGCCGCCCAGGGCGCCAAGCTGACCCTGCTGGGCCGCGACGCGCAGGCCCTGCAGCGCGTGGCCGAAACCCTGGCGGGCAGCGGCCACGGCGTGGTGGCTGCCGACGTGGCCGACCCGCAGGCCGTGCAGTCGGCCTTTGCGCAGGCGCGGGCTGAGCGCGGGGCGGTGACCGTGCTGGTCAACAACGCGGGCGCCGCCGAGAGCGCGCCGTTCCTGAAGACCTCGGTCGAGCTGTGGCAGCGCATGCTGTCGGTCAACCTCACCGGCAGCTTTTTGTGCGCACAGGCCGCGTTGCCCGACATGCTCGATGCCGGCTGGGGCCGCATCGTCAACATCGCCAGCACGGCGGGGCAGAAGGGCTACGCCTACGTGTCGGCCTACACCGCCGCCAAGCACGGCGTGATCGGCCTCACGCGTGCGCTCGCGCTCGAAGTGGCGCGCAAGGGCATCACCGTGAACGCCGTGTGCCCGGGCTACACCGACACCGACATCCTGCGCAACAGCGTCGCCAACGTGGTCGGCAAGACCGGCCGCAGCGAAGCCGATGCGCTGGCCGAGTTCTCCAGCGTGAACCCGCAAAAGCGCATCGTGCAGCCCGCCGAAGTGGCCGATGCCGTGCGCTGGCTGTGCGGCGAAGGCGCTGCGTCGGTCACCGGCCAGTCGATCTCCGTTTCCGGAGGAGAAGTCACATGAACCGCAACGATGCCTCGCATGCCGTGCTGAGCGACGCCGAAGAACTCGGCCACGAAGGCCGCGCCGGCCATGAAGACCACGCCATGCTCAAGCTGTGGCTGCGCATGCTCGCGAGCACCACGCAGATCGAAGCCGAAATCCGGCGCCGGCTGCGCGAGCGCTTCGGCATCTCGCTGGCGCGCTTCGACTACATGGCGCAGCTGTACCGCTACAAAGACGGCCTGAAGATGCGCGTGCTCTCGCGCTACCTGATGGTGACCGGCGGCAACGTCACCGGCCTGACCGACGAGCTCGAACGCGAAGGCGTGGTGGCGCGCGCCCCCAGCCCCGACGACCGCCGCGCCTGGATCGTGAGCCTCACGCCCACCGGCCGCACCGCCTTCGAAGCCATGGCCACCGAGCACGAGCAGTGGATTCTCGAGATGTTCTCGGGCCTGGACATGAAGACCGTCAAGCAGATGCACAGCCAGCTCGGGCTGCTGCGCGTGCACGTGATGCGCGGCGACGGCGCGAGCGAGGAAGCACGCGCATGAGCGGCGAGGGCGGCGGTGTGGAGTTCCAGCGCCCGCGCCTGATCCGCTTTTCTGACTGCGACCCGGCGGGCATCGTCTTCTATCCGCAGTACTTCGTGATGCTCAACGGCCTGGTCGAAGACTGGGTGAGCGACGGGCTCGGCGTGGGCTACCACGCACTCATCGGCGAGCGCCGCGTCGGCCTGCCGACCGTGAAGCTCGACGCCGACTTTCGCGCCGTGAGCCGCATGGGCGACCGCGTGATGCTCGGCCTCTCGGTCGCGCAACTGGGCTCGCGCTCGATCACGCTGTCGTTGCGCTGCTTCGAGCCCACCTCGGGCGAGGTGCGCATGCAGGTGCGGCAGGTGCTGGTGACGACCTCGCTCGATACGCACCGCGCCATCGCCGTGCCCGACGACATGCGCGCGGCCATCCTGCGCGATGCGCCGGCGTTGGCTGCTGCCGAGGCCGCCGTCAAGGCTTGATGAAAGTCAGGGCGCCGGCGCAGGGCCGTCGGCAGGCTCGTGCGCCTTCTTCTCCTGCGCGTGCTTCTTCAGCCAGCCGCTGAGTTCGCGCTTTCCCTTCGCATTGGCCTGTCGCCACGCCTCACGCGCGGCGGCCACGAAGCGCTCTTCCGCTGCATCGGGCGGTGCTTCTGAAGGCGGTGTGTTGTCTTCGTCGAGCCAACCGGCGGCCACGTCGCAGTGCCGTTCGATCTGCCGTGCGAGCTTGTCGCCGATGGGCCGCGCACTCTTGATCTGGCTCCACATGCTCGGAGAGATTTCGATCTTGCGTGCAAAGGCCTGGTCGAGCCCCTTGGCGGGCAGGCCCGCCGCGACGGCGTCCTCGAGAAAGCGGCGATGCAGCACAAGCGCATTGCGGCGGCGCGCGACGGTGGTATGGGGCACTGTTCAAAAACAACAACAAGACAAGAAAAGATTGTCCCGGTTGTTGACGTCGCCGTAAACACTCTTTACAGTTGCCTCCAATTCACGGCACCAGCCGTCCCTTTTTTCCAACCCCTTACAGCCGACAGCGGCAATTTTTGACCAGGAACCATCGTGAACACCGCACTGACCTTCACCAGCATTCGACCCGCCTCGGGCCGACCGCTCGTGCGCGCCGGGTTCTGCCATGGTTTCGACATGCCGTCGCCCCTGTCGTTGTCTTCGCATCTGAACACCGCGTACGCCACCCAAGCCGCAGCCCGTCTGCGCGTCGGTGGTCAGTTCGAGGCTCATCAGGTGCCCCCGGGTGGAGGTCGCGCGTAGGCGCGCATCTCTCAAGCTCTCTCGCAAAGAGGCCCGGACACCGCAAGGTTCCGGGCCTTTTTGTTTTGCCGCTTTCCATTTCGGGTGTGCCTTCACCCCACCGCCAGAAATTTCCGCGTCGACGGTCTGGCGGGATGTGCATGAGTTGATCACTCCTGTGCAGCGACGTTTGACGGGGCCGCACCCAGCGCGCGGCCCGTCGCGTGAGGACACAACCGAAATGGAAACGCGGGCAGGCTTCTTTTGTTTTTCTTCCGTGTGTGGCGCAGCCTAGTAGCGCATCTGGTTTGGGACCAGAGGGTCGCAGGTTCAACTCCTGCCACACGGACCACGGACCACACCCGAGCGGGACCGGGCCATGCCAACGCGTGGCCCTCCCGCGGAAACCGGCCGCAAAGATTGGGCGGCGCCGGAACCCGTCACCGGACATTTTTTCAAGTCGTTGCTTTTATTTTTCTGTCACCCACCCAGGAGGCCCTCATGCGCAAGCGCAACACACCGATCCGGATGATTGCCGTGCACCCGTCACCACTGCCGCGCAGGCACATGGTGTGGTCGCTGGCCCAGCGCTTCGGCGTGGGGCTCGGGCCGCGTGCCATCGCGTACCGCGCGTCGGCATTGCCAGACGGCACCGAGGCGCAACCCGACAGCCTCGACCTTGACCAGCGCGTGCGCGCGTCGGGCGAGTGGTAGCAGGCCGGCGTCTTTCGTTTTCTTCTTCTTCTTCTTCTTCTTCTTTTCAATGGTGCGTGTAGCTCAATGGCAGAGCCGCGGGTTGTGGTCCCGCTGACAACGGTTCGATTCCGTTCGTGCACCCCATCCGTTCACAACCAGCCATCGCCGCGAAGGGAGGCGATTCATCATGCACTCTCACGTCCTGCAACTCGACATTCAGGGCACGCCGCAAGCCTGGATCTCGCTGGAGCAGGCGGTGTTGCACTACGCCACCGGCAGCGTGGCCTGGGAAGACGGCGCGCTGCCGCTGGCCACGCTGCGCGGCGGCTTCAACGTGGCGCGCGGTGTGCAGTCGCGCATCGAAGTCGCGCCCATCATCGCGCTGCGCGGTGCGTCGAAGATCAACCTCTTCGACGTCGTGCCCGGCGTGACAAAGGCCAAGCTGCTGCGCCGCGACCGCCACACCTGCGCGTACTGCGCCCAGGTGTTCGCCGACCGCGACCTGCAGTGTGAACACGTCATGCCCGAGTCGCGCGGCGGCCCGTGGAGCTGGACCAACCTCGTGAGCGCCTGCGCCGTCTGCAACAACCGCAAGGCCGCGCGCACGCCCGAAGAAGCGGGCATGCCGCTGGTCTACCTGCCGTACGTGCCGAGCCGCTTCGAGAGCTTCCTGCTCGAAGGCCGCAACATCCGCGCGGACGTGCACGAGTGGCTGGCCAAGCGCCTGCCGCGCGGCTCGCGGCTGCAGTGGTGCCACGCGCACAAAGAGAAAAGCCCGCTTCCGTTCAATCAACGGACAGCGGGCTTTGCCTTGTGCGGCTCGCGGTGAGCGAGCGATGCGTGTGTGGGTGAAGAATGAAGACTGGTGCGGTTTGTTTGTTTGCTTGTGTTCAGCGCCCCGCGCCGAAGAAGCTGTAGGCCACTGCTGTGGCTGCTGCGAGCCCGCCGAGCAAGATGAAGAGCACCTTCGTCGTACGGCGAGGGCCGCGCCGTGAACGGACCCAATGCTCCGGCCCGATCAGATCGATCGGAACCGTGGGTTTGCCTATGTCGGATGCCTTTTCCATGCCAAGAAATATAGCGCAGGCGCCAAGGCAAGAAGTTACAACGGCCTTTTGGCCTGTTCGCACCGTGGCTGCTTGCCGACACCCGCCAGAACCGGGTGAAATATTCCCCATGAACCAACAGATCATTCTCGAGAGCCTGGTCCGCGCCCTGGAGAGCTGGGTGCGCAACGCCTCTGCGGCCGAGTTGTGGCGCGTGCACCGCGAGGGCGGCCTGGGCGCATCGATCCGCACCGAAGGCGAGAGCGTCGTGCACGTGCGCATCGCGCTCGATGGCCCGCCCGATGCGTTGTCGAGCATCGGCAAGACCGACGGCCGCCTGCCCGTGACCGAAGCGTTCAGAGGCACCGCCGGCGAAGCAGGGTGGGGCACCCCGCCACCGCAAGGCAGCGCCGAGCGCGAGCAGTGGTTTCTGTCGAGCGACCTGGCGCAAGAGCAGGCGCGGCAGTACCTGTTGGCGGAGGTGGCGGCGCGGCGGGATGCGTTGGTGCAGAGGGTGGAGGCGTGGGAGGCGGGTGCTGGCTGAGGCAGGTGCGCGGGCCGTGGGACGATCGCTCTTGCGTGCGCCACCACAAAGTCGACGCGAGTCCTCATTTGTTCACCGTGAGAGGCTTCCGCTGACGCGCTTCTCTCCCTACATTTGAACGACCGCCGCGCCTCACAGCGGGACATCGATGCACACCGCAGCGATGTCGATGTGAGGCACAAAAGGCGACGGCCAGGGTGCGCTAACACCCTGACCGTCTAACCAAACAACGTGCATTACCTTGCAAGGAGCACATCAAGTGGCTGATCAAATTATCGCCGGGCAAACAACGCCCGATTCCCACAGGGCAACCCGCCCCGATGCCGCCGACCTTCTGGAGAAGAAGTCGTCCCAGCTGCAATCGCTGCTGACCTGCTGCTACGGTGACTGCAGTGAATGGTTCGACGCGATCGGTGCCGTGCACCGAGACCACGTGATGTGGATCGCGTCAGACTTGGCTGGCGAAGTCGCAGAGCTTGCGCAGCAATTGCTGAGACGGATCAACGCAGCGGACGCGTCGGCGCCTACGTGAGTGCGGCAAGGGGCGACAGCCGCGCGCGGAAGTAGCTGGCTGTCTCCTCGTCGCTGCAGTAGACGTAGCACCCCTTCATGCCTCGCGTCATCAGCGTGCGGTAGGTGTTCTTGATGATCAGGTCCGCCTCCGCCGTGGCGTTCTTCGGGTCGGCCTTGAGCCGTGCCTTGTAGCCGCGCAAGGTCTTGTCATGCCGATCGCGGGCCTTCGGCTCCGTCACGATCCGACCGTCACGCACGATGAGGTCGGGGCCGATGATGACGCCGATGTAGTCCACCTCCAGCCCTTGGCAGGTGTGGATGCAGCCGACCTCGTTGATCGAGTTCGGCGCAATGATCCAGAGGCTGCCATCGACATCGAGGTTCCATCGCTTACGGTAGTCGCCAATGACGATGTCGAAGGCCTTCGGGTCCTTCTTGCTGGTCCAGGGCCAGCAGTAACCGGCGACGACACGGGCGGTGCCTGTGTTGTTCTTCTGTGCAATCGCCGTATGAAGGTCCGCCGGATCGCTGAAGACCTGAAAGTCGAACTCGGCTGGCGTGAGCGTCTTGTTCGCGGTCTCTCGCACGGCGAGGGCGTCGTCGAGCCACGCGATGTAGCCGTCGGAGCCGCTGCATCTGAACTGCGACGCAAGCTCGTGCTCAGAGACCTCTGCGCCCTTGTCCGTGCCGAATGTGCGAATGGTTTGCTTCGTGCCGATGTCGCTCAACGCGATCCGCTGGTCCTCGTCGATGAAGAACACCGTGCACTTGGCGGCGGCGATCAGCTCCTTGACTTGGTTCTCGCCGAGGTTGCCGTACAGGCCGCTCTTCTCGTTCAGCCGATGCGCCTCGTCCACGATCAGCACGTCGAACTGGTCGCCGGGCGTATCGATGAAGCCGCCGGAGCCGGTGAAGAGGTTCGAATAGCGTGTTTGCGTCATGGTGCCCGCGAGCTTCGCTTGGTAGACGCGCCGAGGTGCGGCATTCTTCGAAACGTACTTGCAGTTCAAGCCGGCACCCATCAATGTGACCAGGGCGTTGATGGCGAGCACCGTCTTGCCAGTCCCCGGCCCGCCTTCGACGATCACCACCTTGGGGTTCGCGGTCGATGCAGATCGGCCTGCAGCCAGGATGTTCTCGTAGACCTCTTTCTGGTCATCGATCAAGATGAATTCGGGATTCCCCTTCAGCAAACCTGCAAGGCTCTCGCTGAGCGCCTTCGATGGCCTGATGCGGCCGTTGGCCAGTTCATAGAGCACGCTCGGGTCGCCGAACTTGATGTGCTGCTTGATGAACTTGCGAAGCATGCTTCGCTCGGTCTCGCCCTTCAGGAACAGCGGCGCTTTCGCGATGTAGCCAGCGTAGTGGTCCGAATCGATGACGCCGTCGCGTTCGTAGTTGTGCAGATACGCGCACGCTTGAACTGAGATGCCGCCGGCATAGACGGCCTCATTGAAGCCCTCCATCAACGAGGCATAGGACCACGCTTGGTATGAGGGATGCACAACGTCTCGGTGTCCTCCGCCGAGGTAGGTGTTGACCAGTGCATCCTTGGTCGACGACGTCACCTTGTCCCACTGCTTCAGCTCGACGATCACGATGTTCTTCGAGTTGTCGTGGCCGCGGCCAGTCAGGCTGACGTCGATGCGCTTGGAACTTTGCGGAATATGAAGCTCGACGGCTACGCCGACGTCATTCGGAATCTCAGAGTCGCTGAGGACCTTCGACATGTAGCCAAGCGATTCCTTCCATGACTTCTTTTCTGCCGCAGACACGTTGCGTCCCGTGGTGTGGAAGTACTTAGCGAAGACGACCTCCTCGATGTCCCTGTCGTTGCTGTCGCTGAGAAATTGCTGCTTGTCGGCCTCGTAGACGATCACGTCAATCCTTCTCAGATGCGCCCGCTTCCTGCGGGCTGTGCTTCTTGCTACTGCCGCGCACCTTGTCAGCCGGATAGCGCAGGGCGTTGGCCTTCAACTTCTGCTGGACCGCAGCGTTGAGGTCCACGCCCAAGACAGAAGACAGGCGAACGAGATAGAGCAGGACATCCGCGAGTTCGTCCTGGACGGCCTGGGCTGTCTGTGGGTTTCGGCCGGCTTCAGAGGAGGCTTGCTCGGACATCCACTGAAAGATCTCGTTCAGCTCGCCGACCTCGCCGGTCAGGGCCATCACCAAGTTCTTGGGGGAGTGGAACTGGGCCCAGTCGCGCTCGGTGGCGAAGTGCTCCAAGCGTGCGGCAAGCGGCGCAACGTTGACGAGTGGGGTGTCCAACGCCGCGTCAGCTGCATCGGTCATGTGGGGCTCTCCTATCGCCTTGTGCCAATGAGATGTGTCTGTCCGGTCCTGCCCGCCTTCAATAAACGGAAGCGGTACTGGACTCCGGTCATGAAACAAGTGTATCTAGCGAGGGTCCCGCCATTTCACAGTTGCTCAATGAATTGGCAGGCAAGCGACCAGACTTGCTCGGGGTGCCCGGAGTTTGGCCCACAAGCCGGGAAACAATGATTGCGTAGAAGGGCGCCAAACTGTGAACTGCCCGATTGATTGACGTTAAAGTGTAGTCAATCGTTAACGAGGGGCGGGTGATGCCAGGCTATTTCGGTGCAAATCGCGGAGTGCAGCGCGCTGTGATTTCTTCCAAATCGAAGAACCAGTGTCGAATTGGGAGCAACCCAATCGGTTTCTCGGTGAGCCGGCGTGGCTAGTAAGACACCTTCGCTCCCAATCGCCGGGCCGCTTCCTTCTTTTGTTCTTTGGAAGATTTATCGGCGCTGGCCAGACCTGAATGACCCGTTTGGCGGCGGTCGACAAGGCGGAATTTCTGACTCAGCGCAGGCACCGGTGACGTTTTTGTTCACTGGCGATAGCGGCGAGCAGTATGGCTACGCCGATCGATTCGATGACGAGGGCACCTTCTTTTTCTTCGGGGAAGGCCAAGTAGGCGACATGAAGTTTGTTCGCGGCAACAAGGCGGTTCGCGACCACTCAGCCAGAGGAAAAGCGCTGCATTTGTTTCGGACCATCGGCAAAGGCAAAAGCAAGGGCCAAAAGTATCTTGGCGAATTTGTTTACCAGGGGCATGACTGGGACCGTGCGCTAGACAAGAAGAAAGCGCTTCGAGATGCGATCATTTTTCGGCTGGTACCGGTCACGCATCTTGAACAACTGGAGCTTGCTGCAGCGGAGGATTCTGCTGAGGAACTGACGCTGCAAGAGTCTCGAAACAGGGCAATCGCCGCGTCCAAGGTCGATGGCGCAAAAGACAGCACAAAGGGAAGCCGGACGGTCTATGACCGTAGCCGCGCGGTGCGGGACTACGTGCTTTTGCGGGCAGCAGGGAAGTGTGAGCTGTGCAAGGAGCCGGCGCCGTTTCATCGAAGTGGCGGGTCGCCGTACCTAGAGCCGCATCACACCACGCGTGTATCTGATGGAGGGCCGGATCATCCGCAGTTTGTGGCTGCGCTGTGTCCAGCGTGCCATCGCGAAGTGCACTATGGCGAGCACGCTCATACGAAGAATCTGGCTCTGATAGAGCGACTTCGCAGTCTTGAGCCAGTGGGGCCGCATTGATTTCGGGCCTTTATCGACCCTAATTTCTAGGCCGCATAGCAAAAAGCCCCTGATCCTTGCGAATCAGGGGCTTTTTATTTGGTGCCGGAGAGATGAATCGAACACCCGACCTTCTCATTACGAATGAGCTGCTCTACCGACTGAGCTACACCGGCGAAGCCTCAGATTATAGCCAAGAAATCAAGGCTTCTCGGCGTGGTACTGCGTCAAACGCTCCACTTCGTGACGCGAACCCAACATCACGCTCACGCGCTCGTGCAGTTTGGTGGGCTTCAGGTCGAGGATGCGCTGCTTGCCGTTGGTGGCGGCGCCGCCGGCCTGCTCGACGAGCCAGCTCATGGGGTTGGCCTCGTACATCAGGCGCAGCTTGCCGGCCTTTTCGGGCTCGCGCTTGTCCCACGGGTACATGAAGACGCCGCCGCGCATCAGGATGCGGTGCACGTCGGCCACCATGCTGGCGATCCAGCGCATGTTGAAGTCCTTGCCGCGCGGGCCTTCCTTGCCGGCCAGGCATTCGTCGATGTAGCGCTTCATGGGCTCGTCCCAGTGGCGCATGTTGCTCATGTTGATGGCAAATTCCTTGGTGTCGGCCGGAATCTGGATGTCTTCCTGCGTGAGCACGAAGCTGCCTTGCTCGCGGTCGAGCGTGAACATGGCCACGCCGTTGCCCACGGTGAGCACCAGGGTGGTCTGCGGGCCGTAGATGCAGTAGCCGGCGGCCACTTGCTGGGTGCCGGGCTGCAGAAAGTCGGCTTCCTGCACGCCGGGGGTGTCGTCGGGCTTCTTCAGCACGCTGAAGATGGTGCCGATGCTCACGTTGACGTCGATGTTGCTGCTGCCGTCGAGCGGGTCGAACATCAAGAGGTATTCGCCCTGCGGGTAGCGGTTGGGCACCACGTGGATGGTTTCCATCTCTTCGCTGGCCATGGCCGCGAGGTGACCGCCCCATTCGTTGGCTTCAATGAGCACTTCGTTGGCGATGATGTCCAGCTTCTTCTGGATTTCGCCTTGCACGTTCTCGCTCTCGGCGGTGCCGAGCACGCCACCCAGCGCGCCCTTGTTGACGGCCTGGCTGATGCTCTTGCAGGCGCGGGCGACCACTTCGAGCAACAGGCGCAGCTGGCCGGGAATGAGGCCGTCGGCGCGTTGCTGTTCGACGAGGTAGCGGGTGAAGGAGATTTTTTGTTGAGCCATGTGTCTTGTGGGGTTCGGTGGGTTCAGTTTCCGGCAAGGGCGCGGGTGACGACTTCGTGGGTGTCCTTGCTCAGGTCGGGCTTGGCGGCCACGCGGGCAATGGCTTCGCGTGCGGCGCTGCGGTACGGCTCGGCCAGCTTGCTCCAGCGGTCGAGCGCGCGCGCGAGGCGGGCGGCCACCTGGGGGTTGATGGCATCGAGCTCGATCACGCGTTCGCTCCAGAACACGTAGCCGGCCGCGTCGGCACGGTGGAAGGCGCCGGGGTTGCCGCTGCAGTAGCTGAAGATCACGCTGCGCGCGCGGTTGGGGTTCTTCAGCGAGAAGTCGGGGTGCTTCATGAGCTGCTTCACCAGCGGCAGGATGTCGCCGCCGCGGTCGCTGGCGCCGGCCTGCAGCGAGAACCACTTGTCGATGACCAGCGCCTCGTCCTTGAACATGGCGTGGAAGCGTGCGAGCGCCTGCGCCGCCAGGGTGTGACCCGACGACACGAGGGCGTTGAGCGCGTTGAAGCGGTCGGTCATGTTGCCCGCGTCTTTAAAACGCTGCAGGGTCTTGCCGGGCCACACGGTGTCGCCCGAGGCGCGCGCCGCCAGGCACAGGAAGTTGAGCGCCATGCCGGCCAGCGCGCGGCGGCCCGACGAGGTCGGGTCGGGCGTGTAGGCGCCGGTGTCGTGGTTGGCTTCGTACACCTGCTCCCAGTCGGCAAAGAGGGCGGTGGCGAGCTGGGCGCGCATGGCTTCGCGCACGAGGTGCACGCGCTGCGGATCGACCACGTCGAGCTGTTCGGCGATGTAGGTTTCCGACGGCAGCGTGAGCACCAGTTCCTTGAAGGCGGCGTCGAGCTGCGGGTGGCGCAGCACGCTGCGCATGGCGTCGAGGTAGGCGTCGTTCAGCACCGGCGTGGTGTCGGTGGCGTTGGCCGCAATGGCTTGCAGCGCGGCGCGCAGGCCCAGGCGCTGGCCGGCCTCCCAGCGGTTGAACGGGTCGGGGTCGTTGGCCAGCAGGGTGAGCAGCTGGGCGTCGGTGTACGCAAAGTCGAGGATCACCGGCGCGCTGAAGCCGCGCAAGATCGACGGCACAGGCTCGGCGTCCAGGCCCACGAAGGTGATCTGCTCGCCGGCGCGCGACAGCACGATGGTGCGGGTGCCGCGTGCCACGTCGCTTTCGCCCTCGAGCTGCATGGGCAGCTCGCGGCCGGTGGCGGCGTCGAGCAGGCCGATGTTCAGCGGAATGACGAAGGGTTCTTTTGTCTGCTGGCCCGGCGTGGGCGGGCAGCTTTGCACGACGCTCAGGGTGTAGCTGCGGTTCTGCGCGTCGTACACGCCGTGCGCGGCCAGGCGGGGCGTGCCGGCCTGGCTGTACCAGCGCTTGAACTGGGGCAGCAGGCGGGCCAGTTCGGAGTCGGGGTTGGCGTCGGCAATGGCCTGGGCGAAGTCGTCGCAGGTGACGGCCTGGCCGTCGTGGCGCTCGAAGTACAGGGTGATGCCCTTTTCGAAGCCCTGGCGGCCGACCAGCGTCTGCATCATGCGAACGACCTCGGCACCCTTTTCGTAGATGGTGACGGTGTAGAAGTTGCTGATCTCGATGTAGCTGTCGGGCCGCACCGGGTGGGCCATGGGGCCGGCGTCTTCGGGGAATTGGGCGGTGCGCAGCACGCGCACGTCTTCGATGCGCTTCACGGCGCGGGCCGAGGCGTCGGCGCACAGGTCCTGGCTGAACTCCTGGTCGCGGAAGACGGTGAGGCCTTCTTTCAGCGACAGCTGAAACCAGTCGCGGCACGTGACGCGGTCGCCGCTCCAGTTATGAAAGTACTCGTGGCCGACCACGCTTTCGATGTTGCTGTAGTCGGCGTCGGTGGCGGTGGCCTGGTTGGCCAGAACGTACTTCGTGTTGAAGATGTTCAGGCCCTTGTTCTCCATGGCGCCCATGTTGAAGTCGCTGGTGGCCACGATCATGAAGCGGTCGAGGTCCAGCGGCAGGCCGAAGCGGGCTTCGTCCCACAGCACGGAGTTGACGAGCGAGTTCATGGCGTGCTCGGTCTTGTCGAGGTCGCCTGCGCGCACGTACACCTGCAGCAGATGCTCCTTGCCGTTGCGCGCCTTGATGCGCTGCTCGCGCGCCACGAGCTTGCCCGCCACCAGGGCGAACAGGTAGCTGGGTTTCTTGAAGGGGTCGACCCACTTGGCGAAGTGGCGGCCCTCGGGCAGCTCGCCCTGGTCGACGAGGTTGCCGTTCGACAGCAGCACCGGGTAGGCGGCCTTGCTGGCGCGCAGCGTGACGGTGTACATCGCCATCACGTCCGGACGGTCGAGGAAGTAGGTGATGCGGCGGAAGCCCTCGGCCTCGCACTGCGTGAAGAAGGTGTCTTCGCTCACGAACAGGCCCATCAGCTTGGTGTTCTTGATGGGGCAGCAGGTGGTGAAGATTTCGAGCTCGAAGGCCCCTTCTTCCGCGGACGGCAAACCGTCCAGGACGAGCTGGTCGCCTTCCATGCGGAACGAGGCGCCCTGGCCGTTCACGAGCACGCGCGCCAGGTTGAGCTCGTCGCCGTCCAGGCGCAGCGGCTGGGCCGGCACCTCGGGGTTGCGGCGCAGCTGCATGCGGTTGAGCACGCGGGTCTTGGCGGGGTCGAGGTCGAAGGTCAGGTCGACGGTGTCGATCCAGAACGCCGGCGCGGCATAGTCTTCGCGTCGGATGGCAATGGGTTGCCCTTGGGCGTCACGCTGAAGCAGCATCGAGGGTCTCCAGAAAATTCGAATGGGCCAGTTCGTTGTAGTCGCGAACGGCGGCGATCACGTGGGGGCCGGCCAGCTCGGCGGCCGTATGGGTGCTGCACACGGCCACGGCGCGCATGCCGCCGCGGCGGGCCGCTTCGATGCCGAAGGGCGCGTCTTCAAAGACGATGCAGCGCTCGGGCGCCACGCCGATGCGGCGCGCGGCTTCCAGAAAGATCGCGGGCGTGGGCTTGCCCGAAAAGCCTTCGTCGCCGCCGACGATGGCCAGCGGCAGCGGGTCCATCTTCAGGCGCGACATGGCGAACGCGATGTTGTGCCTGTCACCGGCCGTGCCCACCGCCACCTTCAGGCCGCGTGCCACCGCGGCCTTGGCGAAGGCGGTGAAGCCCGCCACTTCGGTGAAGTTGTCGTGAAAGAGCTCGCGGTAGATCTCTTCCTTCTCGTGCACCATGGCCTGGCACTCGGCATCGGAGAGCTCGCGCTCGAACAGCTCGCGCATGCTCTCGGTGCCGGTGCGGCCCGTGGTGCGCGCGAGGATCTCGCTCACGTCGAGCTTCACGCCGTGGCGCTCCGCAAACGTCACCCACGACCGCGCATGCCAGGGCATGGAGTCGATCATGGTGCCGTCCATGTCGAAGATCAGGGCTTCGACCCTGCCGGTGTTCAGGCTCATCGATCAGACGCCTTGCTTGAGCGACGCTTCAATGAAGACGTCGAGGTCGCCGTCGAGCACCTTCTGCGTGGCCGAAACTTCGACGTTGGTGCGCAGGTCCTTGATGCGGCTGTTGTCCAGCACGTAGCTGCGGATCTGGTGGCCCCAGCCCACGTCGGTCTTGCTGTCCTCGAGCTTTTGCTGCTCTTCCTGGCGCTTGCGCATCTCGTGGTCGTACAGGCGCGAACGCAGGCGTTTCCACGCCACGTCGCGGTTGCTGTGCTGGCTGCGGCCGTCCTGGCACTGCACGACGATGCCGGTCGGGATGTGCGTCAGGCGCACGGCCGAGTCGGTCTTGTTGATGTGCTGGCCGCCGGCGCCCGAGGCGCGGAAGGTGTCGGTGCGCACGTCCGAAGGGTTGATGTCGATCTCGATCGAATCGTCGATTTCGGGGTACACGAAGATCGAGGCGAAGCTGGTGTGGCGGCCGCCCGACGAGTCGAACGGCGACTTGCGCACCAGGCGGTGCACGCCGGTCTCGGTGCGCAGCAGGCCGAAGGCGTAGTCGCCCTCGACCTTGATGGTCGCGCCCTTGATGCCGGCGGTGTCGCCGGGCGTTTCGTCTTCGATCTGCGTCTTGAAGCCCTTGCGCTCGGCGTACTTCAGGTACTGGCGCAGCAGCATGCTGGCCCAGTCGCAGGCCTCGGTGCCACCGGCGCCGGCCTGGATGTCGACAAAGGCGTTCAGCGGGTCGGCCGGGTTGTTGAACATCCGGCGGAACTCGAGCTGCTTGATGTCGGCTTCGAGCGTGGCGGCGTCATCGGCAATGGCCTGCAGGCCGTCCATGTCGCCGTCGGCCTTCGACATTTCGAAGAGCTCGGTGTTGTCCGACAGCCCGTTGGTGAGCCGGTCGAGCGTGACGACCACGTCGTCGAGCGACTTCTTTTCCTTGCCCAGTTCCTGGGCCTTCTTCGGGTCGTTCCAGACGTTCGGGTCTTCGAGCGATGCGTTGACTGTCCTCAGTCGTTCAGCTTTGGCATCGTAGTCAAAGATACCTCCGTAAATCGACCGTACGGACGCTCAGGTCCGCGAGCATTGCGTCGATTTGGTTGATCTGTTCTGCGTCCATGGGGTGTCCTGACTGTGTGAGGTTGGTGTTCGGGGGAACCCGTCATTTTCTCACGGGCGGAAAACGGTCCCGAACACGGTGTTATTGATTGAGCGGAAAGTCGGCGGGACCCCGGTGGGAGGTCTTCCGGGCGAGAGCCTTACTCCAGGACCGCAGTGGCCGCTTCGGGATACAGGTTCGGGAACAGGATGCTCAGCGAGGCGAGGGGGAAACCGATGCTCAGTTCTGCGCGGTGACCGTCGCTCTTCAAGAGCCCATCCTTGAGGAATCGCGAGATCACTTTTCGGCCTGTTCGCTCTTCCAGCCCCGTCATCCGGATGAATTCCCCGCGCGACACGGCGCCGACGGCTGCGACCGTGTGCAGCGGAAGCAGGGCTTCCTCCCGGTATTCCGTGATGCCATCGGTGGCGCCGCGCACCAGCAAGTAGGCGCGCATGCGGTCCTTGAGCTTGGAGAGGTCGAGCATCGATGCCATGAAGTCGACCTGGTCCTCGCACAGATTCAGGAAGTAGCGGCACCATGCCCAGAGCATTTTTTCGCTCAGGTTTCCGCGGCCGTCCAGGTCTCCTTGCCTGGCGCTGTCGGCGTTGTCCAGCATCTCGTAGTAGCGGTCGCGATCGCGCGCCAGTCCACGATTGGCAGACCACAGCCCGCCGCTGATCAGGTGCAGGGCGCAGTGTGTCTGGAGCCTGACAGCGCGCCCGTTTCCGTCTTCGAAGGGGTGCGTCCAGGCCATTCTGTGGTGCGCTGCGGCGACTGTGTAGATCACGGCGTCGACCCCCTTGAGGCGGCCGTAGATATCGTCCATCCGCTTCAGGAATTGCGGAATCGACGCCGATGTCGGCGGCTGGTGCCGCCCCACCGAAACGTCGTGCGTGCGCAGGGCGCCCGGCGTGATGATCCGGCCGTCGTCGGTCAGGCGATCTGATTCTGGGAGCCGGCTGTACAGGCTCTCGTGCGCCTGCTTGAGGAAGCCGCTGCTCAGCGCACCGGCTTCGGTGGCGACGATTCCTTCCAGTTCCCGCTCGGCTTCGATATGCGCCAACGCGACACGCTGGCGCTTGGCCACATCGGGCTTGTCCGAGAAGTCTTCCTTCAGCGCGCGCTCGATGTTCACGGGGTGGGTGCTTTGCCCCTCGATGCGATTCGAGTAATACGAATTCATCGACCGCACGATCTCGCGCAAGGCGGCACGCGCTTGTGAACTCGCGGCGCTTTTCAGCGCCGATGATTTCTCGAATATCCGGCGCGTGGTCTCGCCCAGTTCTCCGAGGCCTTGCGTGGGTAGCAGGGGCTCGAACTGATGGGGTTGGTCGTAGACCTGCACGGACTTCGATTTTTCGGACATGGATTCCGGTTGAAATTTATCGAAGTTTAGGTTGAAAGCGATTTCCAATCAAATGGTTATGAGTTTTTGATGGTGTATGAATTTCCGGTTCGAATTCTGGTTTGATTGCCGCCAATTGAATGCCCCCTGGTCGATAGAAGCAAAAAGGCCCCCGGTGCGCGACGCACACGGGGGGCCAGAGGGGATATCTACCTGTCGATCAGAACGCCGGAATCAGCGACCCCTTGAACTGCGTCTCGATGAAGCTGCGCACCTCCGGCGACTGGTAGGCCGCCACGAGGCGCTTGGCCCAGGGCTTGTCCTTGTCGGCGCGGCGCACGGCGATCAGGTTGGCGTAGGGGCTCTGGGCCGATTCCTTGATAACGGCGTCCTTGCCGAACGACAGGCCGGCCTTCTCGGCGTAGTCGTTGTTGATGGCCGAAATGGCCAGGTCGTCGAGCGAACGCGGCAGCTGGGCGGCGTCGAGCGACACCAGCTTGAGCTTCTTGGGGTTGGTCACCACGTCCAGTGGCGTGGCGTTGTTGTTCTTCACGGCCTCGGGCTTGAGGGTGATGAGCTTGGCCTGTTGCAGCAGCAGCAGGGCGCGGTTGCCGTTCGACGGGTCGTTCTGGATGCCGACCGAGGCGCCGTCGGCCAGCTGGTCGATCGACTTGAGCTTGCGCGAGTAGAAGCCCAGCGGCGCGGTGATGGTCAGGCCCACGGGCACGAGGTCGAAGCCGCGCGCCTTGATCTGGTTGTCCAGGAAGGGCTGGTGCTGGAAGGCGTTGGCGTCGAGGTCGCCGGCGGCCAGCGCCGCGTTGGGCAGCTGGTAGTCGTTGAACACCACGACCTGGACCGTCAGGCCGTCCTTGGCGGCGACCTTCTTGACCACCTCGAACACCTGCTCGGCACTGCCGACGGAAATGCCGACCTTGACGGTGTTCTTGTTGTCTTGCGCAAAGGCGGCGCTGCCCGTGAAAAGAGCGGTGACCAGAGTGGCGAGCACGAGGCTGCGGCGGCGGAAAGTGGAATGCATGGTGGCGCGAAATCGAAAGAAATGAAGGCGCCGAATGTGGCATTGCCGCCGCGGATCGGGAACGAACCAATCCTCATATCGATATGGCATCCACTCGGCCTCTGAGGTCTTTCTTATCTGCATTTTCATATAAGTACCAGCCGATTTGTTCGTTCCCTTTCGGTCTCTTTCTTTACATACTCGGCACCTTTTTGCGAACCTGCGCGATCGCGCCCTTGCGGCCCGCGCCTTCTTTCATGACCTTCCCTTCGCCTGATGCGGCACGCGGCAACGCGGCGCCGGTCATCCGTCTTCAATCGGTGCAGAAGTCTTTCGCCTTGCCCAGCGGCGAGGTGTTCGATGCCGTGCAATCGTTGTCGCTCGACATCCAGCAGGGCGACGTGTTCGGCCTGATCGGCAAGAGCGGCGCCGGCAAGTCGACGCTGCTGCGCCTCATCAACCTGCTCGAGCGGCCCGATGCGGGCCAGGTGTTCGTCGGCGGGCGCGACCTCACGACGCTTTCGCGCCGCGAGCTGCGCGACACGCGCCAGAACATCGGCATGATCTTTCAGCAGTTCAACCTGCTGCAGAACGCCACGGTGTTCGGCAACGTGGCCTTCCCGCTGAAGATCCACGGCCGCCACTCCAAGGCGGAGGTCAACGAGCGGGTGCGCGAGTGCCTCGATCTCGTCGGCCTGGCCGAAAAGATCGACACCTACCCGGCGCAGCTCTCGGGCGGCCAGAAGCAGCGCGTGGCCATTGCGCGCGCGCTGGCGTCGCGTCCCCAGGTGCTGTTGTGCGACGAGCCCACCTCGGCGCTCGACACGGAAACCACCCGCGCGCTGCTCGAAACGCTGCGCGACATCAACCAGAAGATCGGCGTGACCATCGTGATCGTCACGCACGAGCTCTCGGTGGTCGAGGTGCTGTGCCGAAACGTGGCCATTCTCGAAAAGGGCCGCCTCGTCGAGCAGTTCGCTGTCGATGCCCCGAGCGAGGAACGCAAGACCGCGCTGGGCCGCGAGATCGACGAACTGGTGCGCCGCCGCGAACGCGAAGCGCGCGAACCCGTGGCGCCGCGCGTGGCGACCGCACAGCGCAACGCGCAGGAGCTGGCCTATGTTTGAGAACATCACCCCCATCCTTCCCGAGCTGTGGACGGCCACGGGCCAGACCTTCCTGATGCTGGCCATCGGCCTGTCGGCGGCGGTGCTCATCGGCGGGCCGCTGGGCATCCTGCTGTTCCTGCTGGGGCCGGGGCAGTCGCTCGAAAACAAGCCGGCGTTTTTGATCCTCAACTGGATCGTGAACACGGTGCGTTCCTTCCCGTTCATCATCCTGCTGGTGGCGCTGGTGCCGTTCACGCGGGTGATCGCCGGCACCTCCATCGGCCCGCTGGCGGCCGCGGTGCCGCTGTCGTTCGCGGCCATTCCGTACTTTGCGCGGCTGGTCGACCAGTGCCTGCGCGAGGTGCCGCGCGGCGTGATCGAGGCGGCGCATGCCATGGGCGCCTCGGAGCTGCAGATCGTGTGGCGCGTGCTGGTGGTCGAGGCGCGCTCGGGCCTGGTGCTCGCGCTCACCGTGCTGGCCGTGAGCTTCCTGTCGTACTCGGCGATTGCTGGTGTGGTGGGCGGCGGCGGCATCGGCGACCTGGCGATCCGCTACGGCTACTACCGCTTCCAGACCGACGTGATGGTGCTCACCGTGGCGCTGCTCGTGGTGCTGGTGCAGATCCTGCAGTTCGTGGGCAACACCACGGCGCGCCGGCTCGACAAGCGTTGATTTCCCTTCCTTCTTTTTTCTTCCTTTCCCTGTTCATTCCATGAAAACCGCACTGCTGCGCCGTTCCGTCCTCGCCGTTTCCCTCGTCGCGCTGTCGCTCGGCGGCCTCTCGCTGTCGGCGCAGGCGCAAGACGCCAAGAAGAACCTCGTGATCGGCGGCACTGCCGGCTCCAACGCCGACCAGCTCAAGGCCGGCATCATTCCGATCCTCGAGAAGAAGGGCTACAAGGTGAAGCTGGTCGAGTTCAACGACTACGTGCAGCCCAACCTTGCGCTGGCCCAGGGCTCGCTCGACGCCAACTTCTTCCAACATCGGGTCTACCTGCAGAAGTTCTCAGCCGACCAGAAGCTCGACCTCGCCGAGCTGGTGCAGGGCCCGATCGCGCCGATGGGCGTGTACTCGACCAAGCGCAAGACGCTGGCCGACGTGAAGGAAGGCGACCGCGTGACGCTGCCGAACGACCCGAGCAACCTGGCGCGCGCGCTGGTGCTGCTGGAGCAGAACAAGCTGGTCACGATCAAGGCCGGCATCGACCCGCTGCGCGCGTCCGAGAAGGACGTGGCCGAGAACCCGAAGAAGCTCAAGTTCATTCCGCTCGAGGCCGCGCAGTTGCCGCGTTCGCTGGGTGACACCGAGTACGCCATCGTCAACGGCAACTTCGCGATCTCGTCGGGCCTGAAGCTCACCGAGGCCGTGGTGCTCGAGAAGACGCCCGACTACTACCTGAATGTGGTCGCCGTGAAGAGCGCCGACAAGAACGCCGCCTGGGCCAAGGACATCGCCGAGGCCTACCGCTCGAAGGAATTCAAGACGGTGGTCGACAGCAAGTTCCAGGGCTACGCCAAGCCCAGCTTCCTGCAGTAATCGATTCATCACGCTTCAGCGAAGGACGCCCCATGCCCGTGCTCGCCGTATTCGATGCCCAAGCCAATTGGCGCGACACGCATGTGTGCGATGGATGGATCACGGAGCATCTGGCGCGCCACGGCGTGCGCTGGGGGCGCGGCGATGCCGAAGGCCAGCGCGCGCTTGATGGCGCGGGGCTGTTCTATCTGCCGGTGGCGGATGGGTATCTGGGGTTGTTGTTTGAAGGCGGCGAGTGGGTCGCCATTCCCGCCGATGCTCCGCATTTCTTTGATGCGGGCGAGGCGGTTTCTCTCGACGGGCTGCCTGCCGCGTTGCCGCGCTTCGAGGCCTTTGTTGAAGAGGTGCTCGCGATGACGGGCAACGACGCCGACGAAGCGTAAAGCGGGATCAGTCGCTGCAAGTTCGACACGGCGCGGCGTGCGCCGTGTTGCTCCTTCCCCCTCTGGGGGAAGGCTGGGATGGGGGCTCGCGGCCTTTGCAAAAGCTGTGCATGTGCAAAGGCCGCGTGCCCCCACCCCGACCCTCCCGGGAGGGTCGGGAGAAACACATCAGGCCGCGAGCCGCTGCGCCGCCCGTCCCGCAGGCCGCGCCAGCCCCAGGTGATCGCGCAACGTGCGCCCTTCGTACTCCGTTCGAAAGATCCCCCGCTTCTGCAGGATCGGCACCACGCCATCGACAAAATCCTGCAGCCCATGCGGCAACGCATCCGGCATCAGGTTGAACCCATCTGCCGCACCGCCCTTGAACCATCGCTCGATGTCATCGGCGATCTGCTCGGGCGTGCCCACGATCACGCGGTGTCCGCCGCCGCCCGCGAGTTCGCGGATCAGCTGGCGCACCGTGTAGCCGTGCGTGCGCCCGGCCGCGACCACGGCGTTGAAAAAAGTGTGGTTGCCGTTCCCATTGCCGGGCAGCGGCAGGTCGTCGGGCAGGCGCTCGTCGAGCTTGAGGCGGTCGGGTGTGATGCCCAGCGTGCCGGCCAGGCGCGTGAGGCTGTAGTCCCACGGGATCAGGTCGACCAGCGCATCGCGGCGGCGGCGCGCTTGCGCTTCGGTGGCGCCGACGATGGTGGTGAGGCCGGCCAGCACCTTCACCGCATCGGGGCCGCGGCCCAGTTCGGCGGCGCGGGTTTTTAGGGCGCGTGCGTAAGCCTGCGACTCTTCAAAGGATTGCGAGGCCGAGAACACGGCTTCGGCGTGGCGCGATGCGAGCTCGCGCCCATCGGCCGACGCTCCGGCCTGCACCAGCACCGGATGGCCTTGCGGCGGGCGCGGCAGGTTGAGCGGGCCCTGCACGGCGAAGTGTTCGCCGCGGTGCGCGAGGGCGTGCACCTTGGCCGGGTCGATGAAGCGGCCGGCGGCCTTGTCGCCGATGAAGGCGTCGTCTTCCCAGCTGTCCCACAGTGCCTTGACGAGGTCGGCGAACTCCGAGGCGCGGGCGTAGCGCTTCGCGTGGTCGGGCGTGGTGTCGAGGCCGAAGTTGCGCGCCGAGGGCAGGTCGGCCGTGGTCACCATGTTCCAGCCGGCGCGGCCATTGCTCACGTGGTCGAGCGTGGCGAAGCGGCGCGCGAGGTTGTAGGGCTCGTTGTAGCTGGTGGAGGCGGTGGCGATGAGACCGATGTGCGTGGTCGCGGCGGCCACGCAGGCCAGCAGGATGGTGGGCTCCAGCGCGGTGATCGGACGGAAATGGATCTGGTCGACGATGGCTGCGTTGTCGGCCAGGAACACGGCGTCGAGCTTGGCGGCCTCGGCGATCTGCGCCGTGCGGATGTAGTGCTGGATGTCGGCGAACGCCCACGGGTCGCTCTCCGGCAGCCGCCAGGCCGAAGGCACGAAGCCCGAATGCAGGATGTTGACGTTGAGGTGCAGCTGCCTGCGAGGCGTGGAGTTGTTGTGATTGCTCATTGGCTGAAATAGTCCGGCAGCCGGTAGCCCGCCCACACGGGGTTGGCCTTGAAGAACTTCTGGAACTCGGGTGACTGGTAGGCGGTGGCGATGTCCTTCGCGAACTTCGCGTGTTCGTTGCTGCGTTTCACGGCCACGACGTTGACGTAGGGCAAGGTCATGTCTTCGAGCTTCAGCGCCTCGGTGAGCTTGAGTCCGGACGCCACGGCGAAGTTGCCCTGCACGGCCGCGAGGTCGGCGTCGGCCAGCGAGCGCGGCGCCTGCGCGGCGTCCAGCGGAACGATCTTCAGGCGCTTGGGGTTGTTCACGATGTCGCGCTCCGACACGCTCAGCGGGCTCACGCCCGGCTTGAGCGTGACCCAGCCGACGGCCGCGAGGATGTTGAGCGCGCGCGCCGCATTCACCGGGTCGGCGGGCAGCGTGACGGTGGCGCCGTCGGGCACGGTGTCGAGCGTCTTGTGGCGGCGCGAGTAGAGGCCCATCGGCGGCGTCGGCACATGCACCACGGGCACGAGGTCGAAGCCCTGCTGCTTGTTGGTGGCGTTGAGGTACAGCGAGTGCTGGAAGATGTTGGCGTCGATCTGCCCGCGCTCCACCGCGTCGTTGGGCTGCACGCCCTGGCTGAACTCGACGTACTTGATGCTGTAGCCGAGCTTCTTCAGCTGGGGCTCGATGCCGTGGGTGAAGGCGTCGCGGTAGGGGCCGGGCATGAAGCCGACGCGCAGATCGTCCGCGTGGGCGGACACGTGGAGCAGCAGGCTCAGTGCGAGCCCGCCGGACAGCGGGGCAAGGCGGCGCAGCCACGAGGGCGCGCGCAAAAGGGAAGGCATGGCGACAACTCCGGGAGACGGCAAGAGGAGTCGGGCACTCTAGGACGCACGCCGCGCCGCGCGAACGAAGATTTGCGCGCTTGCATATCCGCACGCCGGATAACCCGCGCCGGCTTTTGTAGGATGTGGCGCATGACCTTGCACATTGGAATCGTCGGCTGCTCCGCCGAAGGCGCGGCCCTTTGCTACAAGACCATCTGCATCGAGGGCGCGGCGCTGCTCGGCCCGCATGCGCACCCCGAGGTGTCGATGCACACGCCCTCGCTCGCGGAGTACACGCGCTGCCTGAACGCGGGTGACCTGGCGGGCGTGGGCGAGCTGATGCTCGCCTCTGCGCACAAGCTCGCCGCGGCGAGCGCAGACTTTCTGATCTGCCCCGACAACACGATCCACCAAGCCTTCGACTACGTGGCGCCGCGTTCGCCGCGGCCCTGGCTGCACATCGCCGAAGTGGTGGCCGACGAGGCCGTGCGCCGCGGCTTTCGCCGCATCGGCATCACGGGCACGCGCTGGCTGACCGACAGCGAGGTGTATCCCGAGAAGCTCTCGGCGCGCGGCCTGGAATACGTTCGCCCCACCATCGACGAACGCGCCGAGATCGGCCGGATCATCATGGACGAGCTGGTCTGCGGCATCTTCAAGCCCGAGGCCGTGGCGACCTTCCAGCGCGTGATGCAGCGGCTGAAAGACGCCGAGGGCTGCGACGCGGTCGTGCTCGGCTGCACCGAGATTCCGCTGATCATGAGCGATGCGAATTCGCCGCTGCCGACGCTCGATTCGACGCGGCTGCTGGCGCGCGCGGCACTGCGCCGCGCCACGCAGAAGTCAAACTAGGCCAGGAAGTCTTCGATCAGCTGCGCCACGCGCTGCGGCTGGTCGTGGTGCAGCATGTGGCCCGCGTCGGCCAGCTGCTCGATGCGCACCGAGGGCACGGACTTGAGGCGTTCGTGGAACTCGGCGAGCGTGTAGCGCGCCTTCCACCAGCCGTGCAGGCTGTCGTCGGATGCTTCGACCATCAGCGTCGGCGCGGTGATGCGCGCATAGAGCGCGAGGGTTTCGTCGACGCGGAAGATGTTGGCGTTGATGATCTTGTGTGCGGCCTCACCAAGAATCTGCCAGCGCGTGCTGCCGTCGGGCTGGGGCTGCGGCGCCGACCAGTGGCTGGCCAGCCAGTCGGCCTTGTCCTGCGTGAGGCGCGGGTTGGTCTTCATGAGGCGGCGTGCCACGCCGTCCAACGCCGAATAGCCCGCGAGCGTCTTCTCGCCGCGGTGCAGGCCTTTGAGCTCGTCGATCCACTGGCCGTAGCGCGCGGGCGCCTCGTCGGGCTGGCGCGCGGGCATGCCGAAGCCTTCGAGGTTGACGAGCCGGCGGATGCGCGCGGGGCGCACGCCCGCGTAGTGCATGGCGACATTGCCGCCCATGCTGTGGCCGACGAGGTCGACGGGGCGCGCATCGTCACCTTCGCCGGCGTAGTGGTCGAGCAGCCATTCGAGGTCGGCCAGGTAGTCGGGCAGCCAGTAGTTGTCGACGCCGCCGCCGTGGGTGAGTCCGAAGCCGCGCCAGTCGGGGGCGATGATGAAGCGGTCGTCCTTCAGCGCATCGACCACGAACTGCCAGGAGGCCGCGACGTCCATCCAGCCATGCACCAGCACCAGCGGCGGGCGTTCGGCCGACGGCTGGCCCCAGAGGCGGACGTGGTAGTTCAGGTTGCGCACGGGCACGAATTCGCTGCGCGAGGGGCGGAGGGCTTGGTACATATGGCGGTCGATGATACGGAGAGCCTGCGCCGCGCGCAGTCCGCCACAGGACAGGGCGACGCTCGGTTTCTCGGCGGCGGGTCAGCGCGTGCCGCGCGGGCGCGCTAGCATTCCGCGCATGAAAAAGATTCCACTCGGTCAGAGCGACCTTCACGTCACCCCGATCTGCCTCGGCACCATGACTTTCGGCGAGCAGGTCGATGAGCCCACCGCCCACGCCGTCTTGCGCCGTTCGCTCGAACGCGGCGTCGACTTCATCGACACGGCCGAGATGTACGCGGTGCCGGCAAGCAAGGAAACCTGCGGCGCGACCGAAACCATCATCGGCAACTGGTTTGCCGCCAACCCCGGCACGCGCCAGAAGATCACGCTGGCGACCAAGGTCGCCGGCCCCTCGCGCGGCATGCCCTGGGTGCGCGAAGGCACGGGCATGACGCCGGCCGACATCGAGGCCTCGTGCCACGGCAGCCTGCGCCGCCTGCAGACCGATGTGATCGACCTGTACCAGATCCACTGGCCCGAGCGCCACGTGCCGGTGTTCGGCAACATCCACTACAACCCCGAGAAGGAAAGCTCGCAGACGCCGATCCACGAGCAGCTCGAAGCGCTGGGCAAGCTGGTGAAGGCAGGCAAGGTGCGCACCATCGGCCTGTCGAACGAGACGCCCTACGGCGTGCACGAGTTCGTGCGGCTGGCCGAGCAGCACGGGCTGCCGCGCGTGGTGTCGGTGCAGAACGTCTACAACCTCGTGAGCCGCGCGCACGAGAACGCGCTCGACGAGACCATGCACCGGCTGGGCGTGTCGCTGCTGGCGTACTCGCCGCTGGCCTTTGGCCTGCTGACGGGCAAGTACGACCAGAGCGGCATCGAGGGCCCCGACGCGCCGAAGGGCGCGCGCATCTCGAGCTACGAATCGGTGCGCAAGCAGCGCTGGGGCAAGCCCGACGCGCTGCGCGCAGCCAAGCGCTACAACCAGCTCGCGCGCGACCACGGCCTGAGCCCCACGCAGCTCGCGCTGGCCTTCTGCTACACCAAGTGGCAGGTGGCAAGCACGATCATCGGCGTGACCTCGGTGGCGCAGCTCGACGAAGACCTGGACGCCTACGGCACCACGCTGTCGGCCGAAGTGCTGGCCGAGATCGACAAGATCCGCCTGGACATCCGCGACCCCGCTGCCTGATCGGAGCAGGTGAGCGAGTGAGCAAGAAGGCCCACGTTTCCGAAACGCCCGCGACCCAGTGGTTGCGGGCGAACCAGGTCGCTTTCACCGAGCACCCGTACGAGTACCTCGAGCACGGCGGCGCGCAGCACAGCGCGCAGGTGCTGGGCTTCGACCCGTTCACCGTGGTCAAGACGCTGGTGATGCAGGACCAGGACGCCAAGCCGCTGATCGTGCTGATGCACGGCAACCGCACGGTGTCGACCAAGAACCTCGCGCGGCAGATCGGCGCCAAGTCGGTCGAGCCCTGCAAGCCCGAGGTGGCGCAGCGCCACAGCGGCTACCTGGTGGGCGGCACTTCGCCGTTCGGCACGCGGCGCGAGATGCCGGTCTACATCGAGTCGACCATCCTCGAGATGCCGAAGATCGCGATCAACGGCGGGCGGCGCGGCTACCTCGTCGGCATCGATCCGCAGGTGTGTGTGAGTCTGCTGGGCGCCAAGCCCGTGCAATGCGCGCTGGCAGAATAGCCGGCGTTTGCTTTTTCCCGCCGGGCACGCAGCCGGCGGCGCACAACAACAAGTTCCCGGAGACCCGCCTTGAGTTTCGATCTGCCTTCCATCCTTGCCATCGTGGCGTCGTACCTGATCGGTTCGCTGTCGTTTGCGGTCATCGTGAGCAAGTCGCTCGGCATGGCCGATCCGCGCAGCTACGGCAGCGGCAACCCCGGCGCCACCAACGTGCTGCGCTCGGGCAAGAAGGGCGCCGCGCTGGCCACCTTGCTGCTCGATGCGGCGAAGGGCTGGCTGCCGGTGTTCCTGATCCGCCAGTTTGGCGCGCAGTGGGGGCTGGGCGAGGGCGTGGCGGCGCTGGCAGGCCTGGCGGCCTTCCTGGGTCACCTGTACCCGGTGTTCTTCGGCTTTCAGGGCGGCAAGGGCGTGGCGACGGCGGCCGGTGTGCTGGTGGGCATCGCGCCCTGGCTGGGGCTCGCCACGGGCGCGACCTGGCTGATCATCGCGGTCTTCTTTCGTTACTCGTCGCTGTCGTCGCTGGTGGCGGCGTTCTTTGCGCCGGCCTACTATCTGATCGGCGGCAACATCGCGTGGCCGCTCGACCGCACGGTGCTCGTCGCGATCATCGTCATGAGTTTGCTGCTGATCTGGCGGCACCGCGAAAACATCCGCCGGCTCGCGGCCGGCACGGAGTCGAAACTCGGCTCGAAGAAAAAGGCTTGAACCTCACCATGGCATCCATTACCCGCTTCCACGTCGGCCCGCGTCTCTCGGAGACGGCCGTGCACAACGGCACCATCTACCTCGCGGGCCAGGTGCCCGACGACACCACGCAGGACATCCGCGGCCAGACCGCCCAGGTGCTCGGCATGGTCGACCGCCTGCTGGCCGAGGCCGGCAGCGACAAGTCGCGCATCCTCATGACGCAGATCTTCCTGGCCGACATCGGCGATATCGGCGCCATGAACGAGGTGTGGGACGCGTGGATTCCGGCCGGCAACACGCCGCCGCGCGCGACCGTGGAGGCCAAGATGGCCAACGCGGCTTACAAGATCGAGATCGTCGTCACGGCCGCACAGGCCTGAGGCTTGATCAGGAGCGGTCTCAGTACCGCTTCTCGAGAATCATCTCGTCGGCGTCGCGCCGCATCGAGAAGCGATTGAGAAAGCTGTTGCCCAGCAGCACGTACGGCATGGGCTGTTGCGAAACGATGGCGTCGATGTCGTAGACCTCGACGTCGCCCACGCGCACGCTTTGCAAGCGCAGCCTGTAGCCCGCGGCGTTGCCGTTGGCGGTGCGCATCTGCACCAGCTGCCCCTTGCTGTAGTCGAGCCCGATGCGCTGGGCGTCGACTGCCGACAGCGCGATGGTGGTCGCGCCGGTGTCGAGCATGAAAGTGACGGCGCGGCCATTGATCTGGCCCTGCGTCATGTAGTGGCCCCGGCTGTCGGCCGGCAGCACGATGCGGTTGCCAGTGCTGGCAACGCCGCCGCGGCCGATGCTCACGGGCGAATCCATGCGCAGCGAAAAACGCTTGCCCGCCGATTCGACCACCGCCTGGTCGGCCTGCAGCGACACCAGCTTGACGCCCTGGAAGGTCTCCCCGACCGCCACCGTCTTGGGCGGCGCGCCGTTCACGATGAGGATGGCGCGGCTGCCGATGGAGCCGGTCAGCGTGACCGAGTCGGCGGCGTGCGCCCCCATGGCCGCGGCCGAGCACAGCACCGCAGCGAGGAGCGCCTTCATGCGCGGGTCAGTCGCGGAAGTTGTTGAAGGACACCGGCATGTCGGGCACGTCCTTCTTGATGAGGGCCATGGCGGCCTGCAGGTCGTCGCGCTTGGCGCCGGTGATGCGCACGGCGTCGCCCTGGATCGCGGCCTGCACCTTGAGCTTGCTGTCCTTGATGATGCGGGTGATCTTCTTGGCCTGCTCGGTCTCGATGCCGTTCTTGATCTTGATGACCTGCTTGACCTTGTCGCCGCCCATCTTCTGGACGTCGCCCTTGTCGAGAAAGCGCACGTCGACGCTGCGCTTGGTGAGCTTGCTGCGAAGGATGTCTTCGACCTGCACGAGTTGGAACTCGGCGTCGCCGATCATCGTGATCTCTTTGTCCTTGAGCTCGACGGCAGCGGCGGTGCCCTTGAAATCGAAGCGGGTGCCGATTTCCTTGGCGGTGTTTTCCACCGCATTCTTCACTTCGGGCAGATTGGGCTCGCAGACGGTATCGAAAGACGGCATGGGCACTCCTGGACGCACGGGGACTGAATGCGACAATTCTCCCATGATCGTGGAGTCCAATGTCCCGCTGCAGCCCTACAACAGCTTCGGCATCGTCGCGCGTGCGCAGCACCTGGCGCGCATCGCCAGCGAGGCCGACCTGGTCGCGCTGCACGCCGACCCCGCCTGGCGCGACGAACCCCGTTTCGTGCTCGGCGGCGGCAGCAACATCGTGCTCACGGGCGACGTCAAGCCGCTGGTGCTGAAGGTCGAGATCAAGGGCCGGCGGCTGGTCGAAGAGACGCCGCGCGCCTGGATCGTCGAGGCCGGCGCCGGCGAAACCTGGCACGACACCGTCGAATGGATGGTGCGCAGCGGCTACCCGGGGCTCGAAAACCTGGCGCTGATCCCCGGCACCGTGGGCGGCGCGCCGGTGCAGAACATCGGCGCCTACGGCGTCGAGCTGCAGGACCGCTTCGACTCGCTCGATGCCTTCGACCTCGAAACCGGCCGCGCCTTCACGCTCGATGCGGCGCAGTGCGCCTTCGGCTACCGCGATTCGGTCTTCAAGCACGTGCGCAGCGGCCCGAACGACTTCGGCCTGGCGGGCCGCGCGGTCATCACGCGGGTGCGCTTCCGGCTGCCGAAGCCGTGGAAGCCGGTGGTCGGCTACCTCGACCTCGAACGCAGGATGGAAGAAACCGCCAACTTCACTCCCAGCGCGGTCGACATCTTCGAGTGGATCTGCGCGATCCGCCGCGCCAAGCTGCCCGACTGGCGCGTGCTGGGCAACGCCGGCAGCTTCTTCAAGAACCCGACGGTCACGCCCGAGCAGTGCGCCGACATCATCGCGCGCGACCCCAAGATCGTGCATTACCCGATGGACGACGGCAGCATCAAGCTCGCGGCTGGCTGGCTCATCGACGCCTGCGGCTGGAAGGGCAAGTCGGTGGGCAATGCCGGCGTCTACGAAAGGCAGGCGCTGGTTCTGGTCAACCGCGGCGGCTCGGCCAATCCGGTGACCGGGGGCGAGGTGATGACGCTGGCCAAGGCGATCCAGACCAGCGTGTACGAGCGCTTCGGCATCCGGCTGGAGCCGGAGCCCGTGGTGGTCTGACGCGGTGGATCTCGACTTCCTGCACCTGAACTATCGCCGGCGCGTCGCCGCGCTGGGCTGGGCGCAGCTTGTCGTCATCGTGGCGGGCATCGCCTCGGTGTTTCTGGTGCGGGCGGGCTGGTGGGGATCGGTGCTGCTGATCCTCGCGGCCCTCTGCTTCGCGGTGCTCCTGAGCCAGATCGAACTCAGCCTGCGCCGCCAGTTCATCCGCGAGGCCCGGCTGCCGCCGTTCCTCATCGGCAAGCTGCGCGCGGCGCACCCGCAACTGAGCCCACGCGACGCCGAGCTGGTGCTGCGCGGGCTGCGGCAGTTCTTCATGGCGCACCTGCGCAGCAACCGCAAGTTCGTCGCCATGCCCTCGCGGGTGGTCGATACAGCGTGGCACGAGTTCATTCTGCACACGCAGGGCTACCAGACCTGGTGCCAGGCGGCCTTCGGCGGCATGCTGCACCACAGCCCGGCCGAGGTGCTGGGCCAGGACGCTCGGCGCAACGACGGCCTGCGCCGCACCTGGTACTGGGCCTGCAAGGAAGAGAGCATCGACCCGCGCAATCCGGCACGGCTGCCGCTGCTGTTTGCGCTGGACATCAAGTTCGCGATTGCGGGCGGCTTTCACTACATCGCCGATTGCCGGGCGATCGAGCGTGCGACCGGCACCGACGCGCACTGCGGCACGAGCTTCGGCGATGCGTCGTCCGACAGCGGCAGCTCGGGCGACGCCGGGGGCTTCGGCGGCAGCGAGTCGAGTGGGAGCGGCGATGGCGGCTCCAGCGACGGCGGTGGCGCCTCCGATGGGGGCGGTGGATGTGGTGGCGGTTGCGGAGGGGGCGGCGGCGACTGACGCCAGCGCACCCCTCAAAGAAAAAACGGGCCGCGAGGGCCCGTTTGTCATTGCGGCCCTTGCGCGTGGCAAGGGCAGGGGGATCGATCGATCAGCTCGCGTCGCCGTCGTTCGCCAGCTTCGGCAGCGAGGCGCCTTCGCCCGACGACAGCAGGCCCACGCGGGTGTAGATCGCCAGCTTCTCGCGCGTGTCGACGATGTCGAGGTTGCGCATCGTGAGCTGGCCGATGCGGTCCAGCGGCGTGAATGCGCCTTCGACCTTTTCCATGCTCAGGCGCTCGGGCTTGTACGTGAGGTTGGCCGACTCGGTGTTCAGGATCGAGTAGTCGTTGCCGCGGCGCAGCTCGACCGTCACTTCGCCGGTGATGGCGCGCGCCACCCAGCGTTGCGCCGTCTCGCGCAGCATGATGGCTTGCGGGTCGAACCAGCGGCCCTGGTACAGCAGGCGGCCCAGGCGGCGGCCGTTGTCGCGGTACTGCTCGATGGTGTCTTCGTTGTGGATGCCGGTGACCAGGCGCTCGTAGGCGATGAACAGCAGCGCGAGGCCGGGAGCCTCGTAGATGCCGCGGCTCTTGGCCTCGATGATGCGGTTCTCGATCTGGTCGCTCATGCCCAGGCCGTGGCGGCCGCCGATGCGGTTGGCTTCGAGGATCAGGTCGACCAGGTTCGCGTAGCGCACGCCGTTCAGCGCGACGGGCACGCCTTCTTCGAAGCGCACCGAGACGGTTTCGCGCTTGACTTCGACTTCGTCCTTCCAGAAGGCCACGCCCATGATGGGCTGCACGATCTGCATGCCGCTGTTCAGGTGCTCGAGGTCTTTCGCTTCGTGCGTGGCGCCGAGCATGTTCGAGTCGGTCGAGTAGGCCTTCTCGGACGACATCTTGTAGGCGAAGCCGGCCTTCTGCATGAACGCCGACATCTCGGCGCGGCCACCCAGCTCGTCGATGAAGACCTGGTCGAGCCAGGGCTTGTAGATCTTCAGCGCGGGGTTGGTGAGCAGGCCGTAGCGGTAGAAGCGCTCGATGTCGTTGCCCTTGTAGGTGCTGCCGTCGCCCCAGATGTGGACGTCGTCTTCCTTCATGGCCGACACCAGCATGGTGCCCGTCACGGCACGGCCCAGCGGCGTGGTGTTGAAGTAGGTGACGCCGGCGGTGGTCACGTGGAAGGCGCCGGCCTGCAGGGCGGCGATGCCTTCGTTGGCCAGCTGCACGCGGCAGTCGATGAGGCGGGCGTTCTCGGCGCCGTAGAGCATCGCCTTGCGCGGGATCTCGTCGTAGTCGGGCTCGTCGGGCTGGCCGAGGTTGGCGGTGTAGGCGTAGGGGACGGCGCCCTTCAGCTTCATCCAGTGCAGCGCCGCGCTGGTGTCCAGGCCGCCCGAGAAGGCGATGCCGACCTTCTGGCCGGCGGGAACGTTTTGGAGAATGGTCGACATGTCAGGGGTTCCGTTTCAACCGAAGTGGCAGATGTAGCTGTAGGGCTCGCCAGTCACGCGGATCTGGAAGCTGGAGTTGCCCGGAATGCTGAACTTCTGGCCGGGGCCCGAGGCGATCCATTCGCTGGTGCCCGCGAGCTGGTATTCGCAGCTGCCGCCGGCGCCTTCCATGATTTCAGGCGCGCCGGTGTTGAAGGTGAGGGTGGACGGCAGGATCACGCCGACCGATTTCTTGGTGCCGTCCGCCAGCGTGAGGTTGTGGCTCACGCACTTGCCGTCGAAATACACATTGGCCTTGGTGGCCACTGCGGCGCTGTTGATGGTGTCGGTAGTCGTCGTCATTGGATGGATGGCGCCGGCGCCTGCGCGTTCGGCGGATCGAGGGACGCGCCGCGGCAGCAGCACCCCCGGGGTTGGAGAAGCCCTCGATTTTAGGGGCTCGGGAGAGCCAGCCCGCCGTGGGGGAACTCAGTAGCGCCAGCCGTGGCGATGGCCGCCCCATCCGCGATGGCCACGGTAGTAGCCGCCACCGCCCCAGCCGCGCGAATAGCCCAGGTTCAGCGAGATGCCGACCGGCGGGTAGACGTAGGGCTGTGCATACGGGTAGGTGTAGGCGGGCTGCACGTAGACGGGCGGGGCGTACACCGGGGCCGGCTGCGTGTAGACCGGTGCCGGCGCGTTGGACACCACCACGCCGGGTTCGGGCACGACGCTGTCCCACGGGGAGTTGGCACCCTGTTGATACTGCCCCTGTGGGTATTGCTGGTACTGCTCCTGGTACTGCTGGCCGTTGTTGGCCTCGACCGGATAGGGCTGCAATTGCGACTGCGGCTGGACCGGCGCGGTGGTCACGCCGTAGGCGCTGGCCTGGATCGGGATGGTGGCGCCGGGCCGGCTCGTGGTGCGGGTCGTGTACTGGCGGCCCTGGTATTCGTAGGTGACGTTGTAGCTGACGTCGCTGCCGGTCGTTTCGCGGATTGGCGTGGCCGAAATCACGCGGGCCTGGACCACTTGCTGGGCCTGCGCGACGGTGGCGCCCGTGGCCAGCAGGCCGGCCGCCGACAGCCCGGTGAGGATGCGAAAAACGTGTCTGTTCATGGTGTTCTCTCCTGCAGATCGGGGTTGGAGACCCGCCGGCGGGACGGGGTTCCGGGGTTTACACGGCGTTCACAGCCCAGGCCGGCGCATCGAAACCGGTCGTTACGCCGATCTTCGGGCCCCAGTCGACCACCGGCCGCTTGATCAGGCTGGGGTTGGCCAGCAGCACGGGGCGGGCTGAGGCGGCATCGACCACGGCGTCGCGCGTGGCCTCGTCGAGCTTGCGCCAGGTGGTGCCCTTGCGGTTGACCAGCGCTTCCCAACCGGGGGCTTTGAGCCAGCGGTCGAGTTCGGCCTCGGGCACGCCCTGTTTCTTGAAATCGTGGAAGGCGTAGGCCACGCCATGGTCGTCGAGCCAGGCGCGGGCGCGCTTGACGGTGTCGCAGTTCGGGATGCCGTATAGGGTTGTCATGGCCGCCATAATGCCGCGAGTGACGGGTCGGCGACAATTCCGGCCTCCATGGAAACCCTGAACGACTGGCTCGCGCGCGCCGAGCACCTTCATCCCGACAAGATCGAGCTCGGACTCGATCGCGCCAAAGAAATGGCGCAGCGTCTGGGCCTGCGTTTCGACTGCCCCGTCATCACGGTGGCGGGCACCAATGGCAAGGGCTCGACCTGCGCCATGCTCGAGTCGATCCTCACGCATGCGGGCTACCGCACGGCCGTGTTCACCTCGCCGCACCTGGTGCGCTTCGAGGAGCGGCTGCGGCTCAAGGGCGAAGCGGTCGATGCTTCCAAACTGATAGCAAGCTTCGACGTGGTGGAGAAGGCGCGCGGCGACATGGCCCTGACGTACTTCGAGTTCACCACGCTCGGCATCCTGCATTGCATGATCCAGGAGAAGCCCGACGTGGCGATCCTCGAGGTCGGCCTGGGCGGCCGGCTCGACGCGGTGAACATCATCGACGCCGACTGCGCGGTCATCACCAGCATCGACCTCGATCACATGGCGTACCTCGGCCCCGACCGCGAAAGCATCGGCTTCGAGAAGGCCGGCATCCTGCGCGCCGGCAAGCCCGCCATCGTGAGCGACCCGGTGCCGCCGCAAAGCGTGATCGACCACGCGAACGCCATCGGCGCCGACCTGTGGCGCTTCGGGCACGACTTCAACGTCTCGGGCGACAAGCAGCAGTGGGGTTGGTCGGGCCGCGGACGGCGCTACAGCGGGCTGGCCTATCCGGCGCTGCGCGGCGCCAACCAGTTGCTCAATGCGGCGGGCGTGCTCGCGGCGCTCGAGGCGCTGCGCCCGCAACTGCCGATCACCGCGCAGGCCGTGCGCAACGGGCTCGCGATGGTCGAGCTGCCGGGCCGCTTCCAGATCGTGCCGGGCGAGCCCACGTTGGTGCTCGACGTGGCGCACAACGCCCACGCCGTCGCGGCGCTGGCCGAGAACCTCGACGCGATGGGTTTTTCGCCCACCACGCACGGCGTGTTCGGCGTCATGGCCGACAAGGACCTCGCGCCCATCCTCGCGCGCATCGGGCCGCTGATCGACCGCTGGTACTTCACCGACCTGCCCACGCCGCGCGCCGCCAAGGCGGCCGATCTGCTGGCCGCGTGGCAGGCCCAGAACACGCGCGCCGACGCCTCGGGCAGCGTGCATGCGAGCCCGATGGACGCCCTGCGTGCGGCCATCGAGCAGGCAGGTGCCACTGATAGAATCGTGGTCTTCGGATCGTTCTTCACCGTGGGTGGCGTCCTCGAAAACGGCACCCCCCGGCTGCAAGCCAAACACCTGCTGCCAGGCGGCTGATCGTCGGGCTGTCCACACCCATCCGGCACCATCGGGCACCACCTCGCTGCACTCCTCCAGGGATCGAACTTCATGGCGTTTTTCAAGTTCCGCGCGCGCGGCCCACAAGGCAACGAAGGACGCAGCGCCCCCGCGGCGGTGCCGGCGGAAAGTGTCGAAACCATGCGCCGGCGTGCGCGCCATCGGCTGCTCGGCGCGGCGGTGCTGGTGCTGGTCGGCGTGATCGGCTTCCCGCTGCTGTTCGACACCCAGCCGCGCCCCGTGCCGGTCGACATCCCGATCGAGATCCCTGACCGCAACAAGGCCAAGCCGCTGCCCGTGCCCGCCACGCCGGCACCCGCAACGAGCAGTGCGCCTTCTTCCTCGTCCGATGGCGGCGCCCGCGTGGCCTCGTCGGCCGGCGGCATGATCACCGAGACCGCCGACGGCACCGTGATCGAGCCCGGCGCGACCGTGCCTGCCACCCCGGCAGCCCCCAAGCCCGCCGTCGAGCCGAAGAAGCCCGAACCCAAGCCGGAACCGAAACCCGAGCCGAAGCCCGAGCCCAAACCGGAACCCAAGCCAGAGCCGAAAAAGCCTGAACCGAAGCCCGAGGCCAAGCCGAAGCCGGAACCCGCCAAGCCCGCTGCCAATGCCGACGACGGCGCGCGCGCCCGTGCGCTGCTCGACGGCAAGCCGCCCGCCGCCGCGCCCAAGCCGGCCGCCGACGACAACGGCCGCTTCGTCGTGCAGGTCGGCGCTTTTGCCGATGCAGACAAGGCGCGCGAAGTGCGCCAGAAGCTCGAGCGCGCCGGCCTCAAGACCTATGTGCACGTGGCCAAGACGACCGACGGCGAGCGCACGCGTGTGCGTGTCGGGCCGTTCGCCTCGCGCGCCGAGGCCGAGAAGGCCGCTGACCGGGTCAAGGGCTTGTCTTTGGCCGCGGCCATCCTCACGTTGTAAGCACCGTCATCGCCCGCTGCCTGTAGTTCATTGCCGTGGCCCTGCTCGACTGGATCGCCATCGCGCTCATCGTGCTGTCGATGCTGTTCGGGCTGGTGCGCGGCCTCGTGTTCGAAGTGATTTCGCTGATCGGCTGGGTGGCCGCCTTCATCGTGGCCCAGTGGGTGGCCTCCGACGTGGCGGCCTGGTTGCCGTTCGGCGAGCCGCAGGCCACCTGGCGCTACCCGCTGGCCTTCGTGCTGGTGTTCGTGGCGGTGGCGTTCGGCGTGGGGCTGGCGGCAGCCCTCACGCGCAAGCTGATCGCCGCGGTCGGCCTGCGGCCGGTGGACCGGATTTTGGGAGCAGCGTTCGGCGCGGCACGGGGGGCAGTGGCCCTGCTCGTGCTGGCGGTCGTTGTTCATTTGCTGGCGTTGAGCGACAGTGCCTGGTGGCACGAATCGCGCAGCGCCATTGTTCTCGATGCGGCATTGCAGGGCCTCAAACCCTCGCTGCCTGAAAAGTTGGCAAGCTACCTGCCCTGAGAGGAATCGTTCATGTGTGGAATCGTCGGCGTTGTCAGCAACGCACCCGTCAATCAGCTGCTCTATGACGCGCTGCTGCTGCTGCAGCACCGTGGCCAGGACGCGGCCGGCATCGTGACCTTGCTGGAACGCAAGTTCTTCATGCACAAGGCCAAGGGCATGGTGCGCGACGTGTTCCGCACCCGCAACATGCGCGCGCTGCCGGGCAACGTCGGCCTGGGCCAGGTGCGCTACCCGACCGCCGGCAACGCCTACAGCGAAGAAGAGGCGCAGCCCTTCTACGTGAACGCGCCTTTCGGCATCGTGCTCGTGCACAACGGCAACCTGACCAACGCGCACGCCCTGCGTGCGGAGCTGTTCTCCACCGACCACCGCCACACCAACACCGAGAGCGACTCCGAAGTGCTGCTCAACGTGCTGGCCCACGAGATCGAGCGTTCCTCGCGCGGCGTGCCGTTGCACCCGGCCGAGGTGTTCGCCGCCGTCAAGAACGTCTACAAGCGCCTGCGCGGCTCGTACGCCGTGGTTTCGCTGATCGCCGGCCACGGCCTGCTGGCGTTTCGCGACCCCTACGGCATCCGCCCGCTGTGCATGGGCCGCAATGCGAAGGACGGCACCGTCATGGTGGCCAGTGAATCGGTCGCGCTCGAAGGCTCGGGCCATGTGTTCGAACGCAACATCGAGCCGGGCGAGGCCGTGTTCATCGACCTCGAAGGCAACGTGCACTCGATGCAGTGCGCCGAAGGTGCGTCGCTCAACCCCTGCATCTTCGAGTTCGTGTACCTCGCACGTCCCGACTCGGTGCTCGACGGCATCTCGGTCTACCAGGCACGCCTGAACCTCGGCGAAACGCTGGCCAAGCGCGTGGTCTCGACCGTGCCGCCGAACCAGATCGACGTGATCATTCCGATTCCCGAATCGAGTCGCCCGAGCGCCACGCAGCTCGCGCACCTGCTGGGCATTCCGTACCGCGAAGGCTTCGTGAAGAACCGCTACGTCGGTCGCACCTTCATCATGCCGGGGCAGGGCGTTCGCAAGAAGTCGGTGCGCCAGAAGCTCAACGTGATCGCCAGCGAGTTCAAGGGCCGCAACGTGCTGCTGGTCGACGACTCGATCGTGCGCGGCACCACCAGCCGCGAGATCGTGCAGATGGCGCGCGATGCCGGTGCCCGCAAGGTCTACCTGGCCAGCGCCGCGCCGCCGGTGCGCTACCCCAACGTCTACGGCATCGACATGCCGACCAAGGACGAACTCGTGGCGCACGACCGCACCGTCGAGGAAATCCGCGAACTCATCGGCTGCGATGCGCTGATCTACCAGGACGTCGATGCCATGAAGCGCGCCATCGGCTCGCTCAACCCGAAGCTCGCCGGTTTCGACGCCTCGTGCTTCGACGGCGTGTACGTGACCGGTGACATCGACACCGAAGCCATCTCGCGCATGAACGGCAACCGCCCGCGCATCGAGGAGAACGAAGAAGACGCTTCGCGCCTCGCCCTGCCGAACCCCAGCGAGTAAAAAGAGAAAGAAGAGAGGGCCGACGTGAGCGACAACGAACGCACCCTGCCGCCCGGCCTGCACCGCGACACCCTCGCGCTGCGCACCGGCCTGGCACCCAGCCAGCACGGCGAGCACTCGGAGGCTCTGTTCCTCACGAGCGGCTTCGTGCAGCCCGACGCCGAAACCTCGGCTCGCCGCTTCGCCGGCACCGAGGCTGGCTTCACCTACTCGCGCACGTCGAACCCGACAGTCGCCAGCTTCGAGCAGCGCCTGGCTGCGCTCGAAGGCACCGAGGCTGCCATCGGCGCCTCGACCGGCATGGGCGCGATCCTCATGATGTGCATGGGCCTGCTCAAGGCCGGTGATCACGTGATCTGCTCGCGCTCGGTGTTCGGCTCCACGCTGAACCTGTTCGGCAAGGAGTTCGCCAAGTTCGGCGTCGAGACCACCTTCGTCTCGCAGACCGACGTGGCCGAATGGCGCGCGGCGATCAAGCCCAACACCAAGCTGCTGTTCGCCGAGACGCCGACCAACCCGCTGACCGATGTCTGCGACATCCGCGCGCTGGCCGACCTGGCCCACGGCGCTGGTGCGCTGCTCGCGGTCGACAACTGCTTCTGTACGCCGATCCTGCAGCGTCCGGCCGAACTGGGTGCCGACCTCATCATCCATTCGGGCACCAAGTACCTCGACGGCCAGGGCCGCGTGATGGCCGGCGCGATCTGCGGTCCGTCGAAGCTCATCGTCGACGTCTTCGGCCCCGTGGTGCGTACCGCCGGCATGGCGCTGTCGCCATTCAATGCGTGGGTCGTGCTCAAGGGCATGGAAACGCTGGGCATTCGCATGAAGGCGCAGTGCGCGAATGCGATGGCTGTGGCGCAGTGGCTCGAGCAGCAGCCCGGCATTGCGCGCGTGTACTACCCCGGTCTTGCCTCGCATGGGCAGCATGAGCTCGCGATGCGCCAGCAATCGGGGCTGGGCGGGGCGGTGGTGTCGTTCGACGTGGTCGGCGACACGCCTGAAGCCGCGCGCGCCAACGCCTTCCATGTGATCAACAGCACGCGCGTCGTGAGCATCGCCACCAACCTGGGCGACACCAAGACCATCATCACGCACCCCGGGACGACCTCGCATGGCCGTCTCACCGAAGTGCAGCGCCAGGCCGCCGGCATCAGCCAGGGGCTGATCCGCCTCGCAGTCGGCCTCGAATACATCGACGACATCACGGCCGACATTTCGCGCGGCCTGAGCACCCTGACATCCTGATTCTTCATTTCATGACCGGCAAAGTTCGCACCCGCATCGCACCGTCTCCCACCGGCTTTCTTCACCTGGGCACGGCGCGCACCGCACTCTATTCGTGGGCCTACGCGCGCCACCACGGCGGCGAGTTCGTGCTGCGCATCGAAGACACCGATGTGGCCCGTTCCACACAGGACTCGACCGACCAGATCCTCGCGTCGATGCACTGGCTCGGCCTCGACTATGACGAAGGCCCGATCTACCAGATGCAGCGGCTCGAGCGCTACCGCGAAGTCATCGCGCAGATGCTCGCGGCCGGCACGGCTTACCACTGCTATTGCACGCCGGCCGAGCTCGACGAGATGCGCGAAGCCCAACGTGCGCGCAACGAGAAGACGCTGTACGACCGCCGCTGGCGTCCGGCGCCGGGCAAGGTGCTGCCGCCCGTGCCCGAAGGCGTGCCGCCCGTGGTGCGCTTCTGCAATCCGCCCGAAGGCGACGTGACGTGGAACGACCTCGTCAAGGGCGAGATCACCATCAACAACCGCGAGATCGACGACCTCATCATCTTGCGTCCTGATGGTGTGCCGACCTACAACTTCGCGGTGGTGGTCGACGACTGGGACATGACCATCACGCACGTGTTCCGCGGCGACGAGCACATCAACAACACGCCGTGGCAGATCAACATCTTCCGCGCGCTCGGCGCACCACTGCCGCAATTCGGCCACGTGCCCGTGATCCTCGGCGACGACGGACAGAAGCTGTCGAAGCGCCGCGGCGCCGTGAGCGTCACCGCCTACGAGGACAACGGCTACCTGCCCGAAGCCATGCTCAACTACCTCGCGCGCCTCGGCTGGAGCCACGGCGACGACGAGTTGTTCACGCGCGAGCAGATGGTGAGCTGGTTCGACGGCACGCACCTCTCGAAGAGCCCCGCACAGTGGGACGCAGCCAAGCTCGCGTGGGTGAATGCGCAGTACATCAAGGCCAAGAGCGGCGACGAGCTTGCACCGCTTGTTGCAGCGCAGTTGCAAAAGCGAGGCATCGTTGCCGACGCGCGTTTGCCCGCAATCTGCGCACTGTTCAAAGACCGCTGTGATACGACTGTGGCGCTCGCTGGTTGGGCTGCGGCGTTTTATGCGGACATCGAAGTGACCGATGCAGACCGTGCGCAGCACATCACCGATGCGGTGAAGCCTGCGATCGCAACGCTCGTTGAAAAATTGATGACGGTCGCCTGGGAGAGGGCCGCAATCGCAGTTATGATCAAGGAAGTCCTCGCGACACACGCGCTGAAAATGCCCGTGTTAGCGATGCCAGTACGAGTGCTTGTGATGGGAACATCGCAGACACCGTCCCTCGATTCAGTGCTCGAAATTTTTTCCCGCGAAAAAGTTATCGAGCGATTGAAAAAGGCCTGAAAAATCGGGCTATAATTCGAGGCTCGACACCCACACGGGGGTATAGCTCAGCTGGGAGAGCGCTTGCATGGCATGCAAGAGGTCATCGGTTCGATCCCGTTTACCTCCACCATCAAAGTGTCGAGAAGGTTAGAGATGCTGATCGCAGCACGTCCAAGGTTTTGACCCTATCGTCTAGAGGCCTAGGACACCACCCTTTCACGGTGGCTACCGGGGTTCGAATCCCCGTAGGGTCGCCAGTTTCACTTCGGTGAATCAGGCACGAGTTGTCAACACTCGGTTCCGCAAGGAGCGAACGTTGATCTACCAGGAGTGGTAGTTCAGTTGGTTAGAATACCGGCCTGTCACGCCGGGGGTCGCGGGTTCGAGTCCCGTCCACTCCGCCAGATTGCAAGGGTTAGCAGATTCGTCTGCTAACCCTTTCGTCTTTCTGGAACCCGACTTCTGGCATCCGAATCCGAGACTTCGGAACATGGCGATGCCGCCGCTGTCTTCTTCTGCTAGCCCCTGAGTTTCGGAAGCGCGCGGGGTCTACCCCAGCAGGAAAACCTCCGTGCCGTCAGACCCCACCATCACGCCCGCCGACGCCGCATCGATCTCGATGCGTATGCCCATGTGCAAACCTGGGTCGATGGGTTTTCCGACACTCTGGCTCACGAGCTTCACGTCGCGCAGGTACCTGTCGTGCAGCGACGGGCTCAGCACGAACTTCTCCGGGTAGGCCCCGGTCGCGCGCAGGTGGTCCGAGAACTTCTCAGTCATCGCGTAGTAGAGGATCAACGTCGGGTCGGCCATGCCGCGAATCTAGCGCCGCAGCCTGCCGACCGGCTACCGGGTTTATGGGAGGAGACGGGCCGAAGCCTTCTTCAAGCCATCCCGTACCGCAGCAACCAGTTCCAGATCACCGCCGACCCGTTCGACATCTCGAGCGCAGCCTTCGCATAGCCCATGAGATCGGCGAGCCGCACCTCGGCGCGGATCACGACGTCGTGACGTTGCAGGTCTTCCTCCCGAACGTCGGCCTGGCGTCGATCGAGTTCGTCACGCAGCACCGTGGCGTAGGCCCGCGGGCTCTTCAATCGCAGGAACATGATCGGCTCGACCACCGCGTCGAGTTCGGGGTCGACGAAGGTGTGGATCTCGGGATCGCGCGACACGACCTGGTCGCCGTGCGCGTCCCTGATGAGCTGCTGGGCCTCTTCGAGCGAAGCCTCGTTCGCCGCATAGATCCGGCCGCCGCGTCCTTCGCAGATGAAGACGTACTGGTCGGGCCGCGAGAGCCAGTCGACCGGTCCGCGCTCGGCGAAGACGGCCAGACCTTCGGCGCCGGGCAGCAGCGACTGGCGCAGCGGGTACTTGATGAGCGGGTCTTCAGCGAACATTTTGCAGCTTCCTCGAAATGACGGCCGGTTGGGTGTCGGCGCGTCGATCACCAGGTACCACCAGCACGTCGCCCGTGGCCCAGCACAGCACCCGCTGCGCGACGCTGCCGAACAGGAAGTCGGTCAGCGGATTCGCGCGACGCTTGCCGACCACGAGCAGCTCGGCGCGCGCATGCTGCTGCTGCACCGTGGCCTGTCGCGCCGGGTCTCCGCGGCCGATGGCCGAGAGCACGCGGTTGCGTCGCGCGCTCGACGAGTCGGTCAGCGAGAAGAGTCGCTCGCGCGCCTGCCGCATGCTGTCGTGGCGGTAGGTCTTGATGGCGTGGTCCGACACCTCGGCATAGCGCAGCTTGCTTTCGTGCATCGTGTTGAGCGCATGGAACAGCTCCAGCGCGGCATTCGGGTCCAGGCCGTGGGCCAGGCTCACGAGTTCGCGCGATGCGGGCGTGAAGTCGACGGCCACGAGGATGCGGCCGTAGCGCAGGCGCGTGTCGAGCCGCGTCACGAGCACCGGGCAGCGCAGCTGCCGCAGCAGGCGCTCCACGGGCTGGCCGGTGAAGAGCGCGCCGGGCGAGCGGTCGCGTTCGTGGCTCAGCACCACGAGGTCGACGTAGCGGGCTTCGTCGACGATCTGCGCGAGGCCACCGCTCGGCCCTGCGACCTGCTTGACCAGCACATCGAAGCGCGAAGCCATCGACCGGGTCAGCCCTGCGAGCGCGGTTGCCGCTTCGGCATGCGCGAACGGTGCGAAGTCCGCGGGCGCGTACATGAGCTTCAGCAGCGCGCCATGTTCGGCGGCGAGCAGGGCGGCCCGCTCGACCGCGCGGTTACCGCGTGCCGACAGATCGGTGACGGCAAGGATGGATTGAAAAGATGGCGTGTTGGATGCGACGCCGCCGCCGGGAAGCACGTGCTCCCGCTGAACCTGATGGTGATGCATGACGCACTCCAGTCGAACGCGACCCCGGATGACGGGGGCGCAGCCGCGCGGGGCAGGTGCCCGGCGGTCGATGGTTTGCGCTGAAAAGAGAGGGAAAGAGGCGGACCGCCGGGCTCAGGAATGTGCTGGCGTCTGCTGAGCCGCCGCTGTCATCCACGCAAACGCAGGCGTGCAACCGCCGGGGCGGGACGTCAAGGTGTGGAAGGAGGGGTGGGCGTTCATGCCGGGGAGTCTAGGCCAGATGCGTGCAGATCCGGTCAGTACCCGCACGATCCTTGCCAGATTGAAAGGGCGCCGCGCACCTCGTGCGCTGCCCTGCTTCCCTTTTTCCCTTCTCATTTGTCATATGCAAGGGGAGACGTGTTTCCGTGTCCCCGGTCTTCCTGGAGGTTCACGCATGAGATTCACCCTAGCGGCCCGTCGGGCCGCAGAGATAGCCCATGAGCGCATCGACGATCGAGGCCTCGAGCGCTGCGGGCTCGAACTGCGCGGGCGGCTCGATGACGGCCGCATGCACCAGCGTCTCCATGATCTGCAGCACCACCCAGGTGGCGAGGTCGAGGTTGCGCGGCGTCAGCTCGGCGCGGTGCTCCTCCAGCAGCTGGCGCACGCGCCGGAAGATGTCGTGGTCGGCTGCGCTCTCTTCGCGCGGTGCATCGAAGAAGGGGAACTCCTTTTCGAGCACGCGATGCAGCTCGGGATACACCGCATGCGCCGCGAGCAGCGCACGCACCACGGCCTGCACGCGCCCGCGCAGGCTGCGCGCGCGCGATGTGGCCAGCACTTCCTCGATGGCCGCGTACATCTGCGCGGCGTGCCGCTCGTGCAGCGCCGTGATCAGCGAGTCCTTGTTCGGAAAGTACTGGTAGAGCGAGCCCACGCTCACGCCGGCGCGTTCGGCGACCACGTTGGTGTTGGTGCCGGCATAGCCGCGCTCTCCCAGAACGCGAGCTGTGGCTTCCAGAATGACCTCGACCATCTGCTGGGAGCGCGCCTGGCGCGGCGCCTTTCTTGGCTGGGGAAGGGATTTCATCGGGCGTCTCGAATGCGAGTTTTCAATGCGAGTGAAGGCTCGTATTCTAAGAAGAACCGAGCAAATGCTCGCATTCAAGAGTTTCCCCCATTCGAATCGACATACAGACCATGAACGCCAATGCCTCCGAGGCCCACGCGCCGCGTGCGTTGCCTTCTGCTTTTCCGCTCCTGCAGCCGATCGCTGCGGTTCCGCCCGAACGGGGCACGCGGCTGCAAGCCCATGTCCTCCAGTGCGACCTCGTGACGCCGCACATGCGCCGCATCACCCTCGGCGGCCCGGACGTCGCGGCCTTCTTGCGCCACGCGGCAGCCGGTCAGCCCGCCGCGTGGGTGAAGGTGTTCGTGCCCGGCGGCGAAGGGCGGGCCTACACCCTTCGCCGCATCGACCGCGTCGCCGCCACGCTCGACCTGGACTTCGTGCTGCACGGCGACAGCGGCCATGAAGGCCCGGCCTCGGCCTGGGCGGCGCGGGCGCAACCCGGCGAATGCATCGGCTTTGCCGGGCCGCGCGACGGCGGCTTTGCGCTCCCGGACGACGCGCGCTGGGTGATGCTGGCCGGCGACGCGACCGCGCTGCCCGCGATCCAGTCGATTGCCGCGAGCCTCGGGCCGGAGATCCGCCTCAAGACCTATGTCGAAGTGCCCACGGCCGCCGATGTGCAGGAGATCCGCAGCCAGGCCGTGCTGCGCACCTGCTGGCTCACCGGCGATCCGACCGAGCCGGGGCTGGCGCTGCAGCAGCAGCTGATGCACCGTCCGCAGCCGGCGGGGCCGGGGTACATCTGGCTGGCGGGCGAGTCGGGCGTGGTGCGCACGTTGCGCGCCCATTTCCTGAACGACCAGGGCCTGGCGCGCACGCGCCTGACTGCCAAGGGCTACTGGAAGCACGGCGAAGCCGATCACCGCGACCGGGCCTGAGCCCGACGCGCACCGGCTGGGTCAGTGCTCGGCCGGCGCGTGGCGCGTGCGGGTGTCCGACGGCCGCTCGCCGAAGCGCGCGCGGTACTGGGCCGCGAAATGGCCCAGATGCAGGAAGCCGTACTTCTGCGCCACGTCGCGCACGCCCGTCTGCGTGGACGCGGCCTGCAGTTCGGTGCGCACGCGGTCCAGCCGCAGCTCGCGCAGGAACTCCATCGGCCCCTGGCCCGCATGCTGGCGGAACGCGAGCTGCAGGGCGCGCGCGCTGCAGCCGGCCTCGCGGCACACGTCGGCCAGCGACAGCGGCTGCTCGGCGTGCGCGGCCATGAACTCCTGCGCCTTGCGCACCGCGCGCGGCAGCAGGTGGCGCTGCGCGTCACCGGCGAGCGCGCGCGAGTGGTTGTGGCCCGCCGACATCAGCAGGCTCGACATCAGGTACTCCTCGGCATGCTCGGCCAGGCGTCCGCCGCCCTGCAGCGCATTGCCGGCGTCGAGCGTGAGCCGCAGGTAGTCGATGAAGTGCACCAGCGGCGCGAGCGCGGGGTTGTCCAGCGGCACGCCGAGGTCGAACACCAGGTGCTGCCGCACGGGCGCCTGCAGCAGCGCCTCGAGCCGCGACAGCAGCGCCGCGCGCGCGATGCGCACGATGAGGTGCGGGCTGTCGTCTGCCCAGCGCATCGACAGCAGTTCGGTGGGCGAGGGCAGCGAGGCGATGCGCGGCGTGGCTTCGACCTGCTGGCCACCGCAGCGGATGTCGGCGCCGCCGCGCAACGGAATCTGCAACAGGAAGAAGTCTTGCAGGTAGCCCGGGTCGATCTGCACGCCGGGGCCGTACTGCACGTAATTGAGGCTCACATCGCGGTGCAATTGCGCGCTGTGGTGGCAGGCGTCCAGTTCGGTGCGCGGGCGCAGCATCGTGAGGCCGTGCGGGCAGAACACGCGGGCCACGCTCTCGCGTGCCTCGTCCATGTCGTGGCTCTCGAACAGGCGGTAACGCTGCAGCGGCAGCCGTGGGGCGGTGGCGGTTTCCATAGGGAAGCGGGGTGACCGTAGCAAAAAGCCTTCCAGCCCACAATTCGGGCCGTCCCTTGGAATCCCCGAAAAAACCTGCGCGGCAGGGACAGCGCCTGCGTTTTCGGGATCGGCCGGCGAGGTCTTCCGCTCTACCTTTGGCCCATTCGCCGAACCGGCGATTCAACCGAGGAGAGCAAGCGTCATGTTCAAGGGTCTCGAAGGCAAAAGCGCCATCGTCACGGGTGGTTCGACATTGATAGGCGCCGGCGTGGTGCGCGCCTTCCACGCGGCCGGCGTGAAGGTGGTCATCGCCGACATCGACGCCGACAAGGGCCAGCCGCTGGCCGATGCACTGGGTGCCGGGGTGCGCTTCGTGCGCACCGACATCACCGACGACGCGCAGGTGAAGGCCTGCGTCGACGAGGCGGTTGCCCGTCACGGTGGCGTGGACTTTCTCGTCAACCTGGCGTGCTCGTACGTGGACGACGGCTTCAAGTCGCCCCGCGCCGACTGGCTCACCTCGTTCAATGTGAACGTGGCCAGTGCCGTCGCGATGCTGCAGGCGGTGCACCCGCACATGGTGGCGGCCGGCGGCGGGGCGGTGGTCAACTTCACCAGCATCTCGTCGCGCGTGGCCCAGACCGGGCGCTGGCTCTACCCCGTGAGCAAGGCCGCGATGGCGCAGCTCACGCGCAACATGGCGATGGACCTTGCGCCCGATCGCATCCGCGTGAACAGCGTCTCGCCGGGCTGGACCTGGTCGGCGGTAATGGACCAGCTGACGGGCGGCGACCGCGCGCGCACCGACCGCGTGGCCGCGCCCTACCACCTGCTGGGGCGCGTCGGCGACCCCGACGAGGTGGCGCAGGTGGTGCTGTTCCTGTGCTCCGAGCACGCGAGCTTCGTCACCGGCGCCGACTACGCGGTGGACGGCGGTTACTCCGCCATGGGCCCTGAGCAGGCTGTGCCAGCCATCCCCCGCCTGATGGAACCCTGAGCCCCATCGGCAACAAAACACCACCCCCACGAGACAACCAAAGAAGGAGCAAGCCATGAAGCGAATCGCCATCGTCGGCGCGGGCCAGTCGGGCCTGCAATTGGGACTCGGTCTGCTGGACGCAGGCTACGAGGTCACCATGTACAGCAACCGTTCGGCGGACGACATCCGCCACGGCAAGGTCATGTCGAGCCAGTGCATGTTCCACACCGCGCTGCAGGTCGAACGCGACCTGGGGCTCGATCAGTGGGCCAACGACTGCCCCACGGTCGATGGCATCGGCTTTGCCGTGCCGAACCCCGAGCAGAAAGGCGCCAAGGCCATCGAATGGGCGGCGCGGCTGAACTCGAGCGCGCAGTCGGTCGACCAGCGCGTGAAGGTGCCGGCGTGGATGGCGCAGTTTCAGCAAAAGGGCGGCGAGCTGGTCTTCAAGGACGCCGGCATCGACGACCTCGAAGCCTGCACCCGCAGCCACGACCTCACGCTGGTGGCCAGCGGCAAGGGCGAGATCTCGAAGCTCTTCGAGCGCGACGCCGCCAAGTCGACCTACGACCAGCCGCAGCGCGCACTGGCGCTCACCTACGTGAAAGGCATGCGCCCGCGCACGCCGTTCTCGGCCGTGTGCTTCAACCTGATTCCGGGCGTGGGCGAGTACTTCGTGTTTCCCGCGCTCACCACCAGCGGCCCGTGCGAGATCATGGTGTTCGAAGGCGTGCCCGGCGGCCCGATGGACTGCTGGGCCGACGTGAAGACGCCGCAGGAGCACCTGGCGCGCAGCAAGTGGATCCTCGACACCTTCACGCCTTGGGAGGCCGAGCGTTGCCAAGACATCGAGCTCACCGACGACAACGGCATCCTCGCCGGCCGCTTTGCGCCCACCGTGCGCAAGCCGATCGCCACGCTGCCTTCGGGCCGCAAGGTGCTGGGCCTGGCCGACGTGGTCGTGCTCAACGACCCGATCACGGGGCAGGGCTCGAACAACGCGGCCAAGTGCGCCGACACCTACCTGAAGAGCATCCTGGCGCGCGGCGATGGCGCGGCCGATGCGCCGTGGATGCAGCAGACCTTCGACCGCTACTGGTTCGGCTACGCGCAGTGGGTCACGCGCTGGACCAACATGCTGCTCGCACCGCCGCCGCCGCATGTGCTCAAGCTGCTCGGCAGCGCCGGCGCCGTGCCGCCGATGGCCAGCGCCATCGCCAACGGCTTCGACGACCCGCGCACCTTCTTCCCGTGGTTCGCCGACCCGCAGGAGGCCGACCGTTACCTCGACACCTGCGCTGCAGCGGCAGCGGCGTAGGCGGAGTGCTCACATGACACGACGCGTGGCCATCGTCGGCGCCGGCCAGTCCGGCATGCAGCTCGCCCTGGGCCTGTTGGCCAAGGGGTACGCGGTGACGGTGTATGCGAACCGCACCGCGCAGGAGATCTTCGACGGGCCGGTGATGTCGAGCCAATGCATGTTCGAGACCGCGCTGCAGACCGAGCGCGAACTCGGCCTCGACAGCTGGGCCGACATCTGCCCGACCGTCGAGGGCATCGGCATGTCGGTGCGCAGCCCTGAAGGCCACCGCGCCATCGCGTGGGAAGCAAAGCTCGACGGCCCCGCGCAGTCGGTCGACCAGCGCCTGAAGATCGCTGCGTGGATGCAGCTGTTCGAAGCGCGCGGCGGCCGTCTCGTGCATAAGGACGCCGACCTCGACACGCTGGAAGATTGCGCGCGCACGCACGACCTCGTGGTCATCGCGAGCGGCAAGGGCGAGATCTCGGCGCTGTTCCCGCGCGACGCGGCGCGCTCGCCGTTCGAGCAGCCGCAGCGCGCGCTGGCGCTCACCTACGTGAAGGGCATGCGCCCGCGCGAGTCCTTTTCGGCCGTGAGCTTCAACCTCATTCCGGGTGTCGGCGAATACTTCGTGTTCCCCGCGCTCACCACCAGCGGCCCGTGCGAGATCATGGTGTTCGAGGGCGTGCCCGGCGGCCCGATGGACTGCTGGGACGACGTGAAGACACCGCAGGAGCACCTGGCGCGCAGCAAGCAGATCCTCGCCACCTTCCTGCCTTGGGAGGCCGAGCGCTGCACCCACATTGAGCTGACCGATGACCACGGCGTGCTGCGCGGCCGCGTCACGCCCGTGGTGCGGCACCCGGTCGCCACGCTGCCCTCGGGCCGCCAGGTGCTGGGGCTTGCCGATGCGGTGGTGCTCAACGACCCGATCACGGGGCAGGGTTCGAACAATGCGGCCAAGGCGGCTGACATCTACCTCAAGCGGATCCTGGAGCACGGTGACGCGCCTTTCGATGCCGCGTGGATGCAGCAGACCTTCGACCGCTACTGGGAAGGCTACGCCCGCTGGGCCACCGGCTGGACGCACAGCCTGCTCGCACCGCCCGCACCGCACCTGCAGAAGCTGTTGCAGAGCGCGACGCACATGCCCGCAGTGGCGAGCGCGGTGGTCAACGGCTTCGACGATCCGCGCAACTTTGCGCCCTGGTGGTTCGACGCGGCCGAGGCCGACCGCTTTCTGGAAACCAAGGCGCGCGAGGCGGTGATCGACCGCTTCGACCGGCGCGACTTCCGCAAGGCGCTCGGCCAGTTCAGCACCGGCGTCACGGTCATCACCACGCGCGCGCTCGACGGGCGCCGCGTGGGCATGACGGCCAACTCGTTCTCGTCGGTGTCGCTCGACCCGCCGCTGGTGCTGTGGAGCCTCGCGCGGCAGGCACCCAGCGTGGCCGACTTCACCGGCGCGAGCCACTTCGCGATCAACGTGCTGGCCGCGCCGCAGCACCATCTGTCGCGCCAGTTCTCGACACCGCAGGCCGACAAGTTCGGTGGCGTCGACTGCTGCGAGGGCACGGCCGGCGTGCCGCTGCTCAACGGCGTGCTCGCGCGCTTCGTGTGCCGCAACGTGCGGCAGTACGACGGCGGCGATCATCTGATCTTCATCGGCGAGGTCGAAGGCTACGAACGCTTCGACGGCGAGCCGCTGGTTTTTCACTCGGGCTACTACCAGGTCACAACGCGCCATCCGGAATGCGTACAGTGAGCCCCTGGTTCCCCACGTCCACCTTTCAGCATTGAACGGAGTCACACACCCATGCAGAACAAGGCATCCCCATCGTCGTCGCAAGACATCCGCATCCAGGCCGCCGACGGCAGCGGCAGCTTCGGCGCCTACCTCGCCCTGCCGCGCGGCGGCACTGGCCCGGGCCTGGTGCTCGCGCAGGAAATCTTCGGTGTCAACAAGACCATGCGCGACGTCGCCGACTACTACGCCGAGGAAGGCTACGTGGTGCTCGTGCCCGACCTGTTCTGGCGTCAGGAGCCCGACGTGCAGCTGGGCTACGCACCCGACGACTGGCAACGCGCCTTCGCGCTGTACCAGGGCTTCGACGAAGCGCTCGGCATGCAGGACATGCAGGCCGCCATCACCGCGCTGCGCCAGCGCCCCGAAGTGCCCGGCGGCAAGGTCGGCGTGCTCGGCTTCTGTCTGGGCGGCAAGCTCGCCTACCTCGCGGCCTGCCGCACCGACGCCGACGTGGCCGTGGGCTACTACGGCGTGGGCATCGACGCCGCGCTCGACGAGGCCGATCGCATCCGCTGCAAGCTGGCGCTGCACGTGGCCGAACTCGACGGCTTCTGCCCGCCCGAGGCGCGTGACCGCATCGTGCAGACGCTGCGCGGCCGGCCGAACGTCGAGGTGCATGTGTACCCCGGCGTCGACCATGCCTTCGCACGTGTGGGTGGCGATCACTTCCACCGCGCCTCGGCCCTCATGGCGCACGAGCGCAGCGTGGCCGCGCTGAAGTCGGCCATCGGCCCGAACTACGACCTGGCGGCGCTGTGGGACAAGCACTGCGAGTACGAGTTCGGCACCCGCAACGTCGACGACACCATGAGCACGATGGTGGCCGAGCCCTATGTCAACCACATCCCGACCATGACCGGCGGCGTGGGCTACAAGAACCTGCACGCGTTCTATACGAACCACTTCGTCAACAGCAACCCGCCCGACACCTCGCTGGTGCCGATCTCGCGCACCGTGGGTGCGACGCAGGTGGTCGACGAAATGCTGTTCTGCTTCACCCACACCACCGAGATTCCGTGGATGCTGCCCGGCGTGGCGCCGACCGGAAAGCGCGTGGAGATTCCGCTGCTCGCGGTCATCAAGTTCCGCGGCGACAAGCTCTACCACGAGCACATCTACTGGGACCAGGCGAGCGTGCTGGTGCAGGTGGGCCTGCTCGACGCGGCACTGCTGCCGGTGGCGGGCGTGGAAACGGCGCGCAAGCTGCTCGACGAGACGCTGCCGTCGAACACGCTGCTGACGCGCCCGCGCGGCTGAGTCGCTTCTCGGTGATTCTTCAGGCGCCGCTGTTGGCCGGCGGCGCCTGCTGCAAGCGGTAGTCGCGCGGCGCCACGCCGTGCTGCTTGCGGAACGCCGCGGTGAAGCGGCCGTGGCATTCCCACCCCGCTTCGGCCGCGATGGCCTGCACGCTGAGCTGCGTGTCGCGCAGCAACCGGGCGGCCAGCGCCAATCGCTCGGCCACGAGCAGGCCGTAGACCGTCGTGCCCTCGGCCTCCTTCACATGGGCCTGCAGCCGCGTGGCGCGCAGGTCGAGCCGTTGCGCGAGCGCATCGACCGTCCAGGCCTGCGCCGGCGCTTCGCCGAGCAGCGCGCGCAGCCTGCGCACCGTCTGCGCGGCCGCACCACCGTGGGTGTCTTCTGAACGTGCGGGGCGCAGCAACTGCGCCAGATCGAGCAGCACGCAGGTCAGCAGCTCGGTCGCACGCGCATGAAACAGCGGCACGAAGGCGGGCCGATCGGAGGGCTCGTCGCCGATGCGCGCCAGGCAGTCGCGCACGCGCGGCGTGAGCGCCGCGTTGCACAGCACCCGACCGTCGTCGCGCTCGACCAGCTCGCTCATCTGCCGCGCGGGCAGCCGCACGCCCAGCGCATGCAGCCAGCGCGGCAGCAGGTCGCGCCGCAGACGGAACTGCACGAAGTTGTTGCGGCAGGCGCCGGGAATGTGGATCAGGTAGCCGCCATCGCGGTTCGGCGTGCGCAGCAGCGCGCGGTCGATGCGGAAGTCGAGCGGGCGGCCTTGCGCGCTGCCGATCTCGCCCGTGACGTGACCCGAGAGAAAGAAGGTCAGCAGCAGCTCGTTGCCGGGTGCCAGCTGCACATGCAGGTCGTCGTTCAACCTGAAATCGAAGTACAGCGCGCTCGCACCTTCCCACGGCATGGTGCGCAGCCGCAGGATGCGGCCCCCGTCGTCGGGCCAGCGCACCTCGCGGCTCGCGCCGTCGTGCAGGGCCGGCAGCGCGAGCGGTCGGTCGGTGGGCAGGCGGATCAGCGCGGCGTTGAAATCGTCCTCGCGCAGCGCGGCGGCCGTGAAGGGCGAGGGCTGGATCGGCACAGTCTGCGATGGGATCGGCATAGAAAACCCTGACAGGCGGCGTTAGCGTTGCAACACTTTGGTTTGAACGGAGTTTATGGATGAATGCTCGACGTGTCTGCCGGTTTCTGGGGCTCCTGGCGGCCCTCGCCGCGGGGTGGGTGCCGGCGCTTGCCGGTGCGCAGAGTGCCTGGCCCACGCGGCCGATTCGCCTCGTCGTGCCCTTCGTGGCGGGCGGCGGTGCCGACGTGGCCGCGCGGCTCATCGCGGCCAAGCTGCAGGTGCAGCTGGGCCAGCAGGTGGTGGTCGACAACAAGCCGGGCGGCAACACGCTGATCGGCGCGCAAGAGATCATGAAGGCCGCGCCCGACGGCTACACGCTGCTGTGGTCCATCGACCAGACCTTCGTGCTCAACCCCTCGCTCTACAACCGGCTGCCCTACGACCCGAGGAAAGACTTCACGCCGGTGGCACTGGCCATCACCTCGCCCACTGCCGTCATCGCGCGCACCCAACCAGGCAGCGTCGGCGACGTGCATGAGCTGGTGAAGCGTGCCAAGGCCGAGCCCGGCAAGATCAACATCGGCGCGGCCGCGATCCTGTCGCAGATGGCACTCGAAGAGTTCAACCGCAGCGCCGGCATCGAGACCACGCGCGTGCCCTACAAGGGCAGCGCCGAAGTGGCGCAGGCCACCATCGCGGGCGACATCGACGCCGCCTTCGACGGCATGGCGCCCTATGTCCAGTTCGTGAAGGCGGGGCGCGCGAAGATCCTGGCCGTCACCTCGGCCAAGCGCTTCTCGGGCCTGCCCGACGTGCCCACGCTCGACGAGCTGGGCTACAAGGGCGTCGACTTCTCCGTGTGGTTCGGCGTGGTCGGCCCGGCCGGCTTGCCGCCCGAGATCGCCAAGCGTGTGAGCGACGGCGTCGACTGGGCGATCCGCCAGCCCGACGTGGTCGAGAAGCTGCTGGTGTTCGGCTTCGAGCCGGCCGCACAGACCAGCGCGGCAGCACTCAGGGGCCGCATCGACAGCGACCTGGTGCGCTACAGCCCGGTGATCCGCAAGCTCGGCTTCAAGCTCGACTGAGAAGGAACGCGTCATGAAAACCGCGGGCCTGATCGGAGGCGTCGCGTGGCCTTCCACGCTCAGCTATTACCGCTTGTTGAACGAGCACATCCAGCGCGAACTCGGCGGCTTGCATTCGGCCCGCTGCGTGATTGTGAGCCTGGACTTCGCTGGCGTCATCGCCGCCATGACGGAAGGGCGCCGCGACGATGCGCGCGCCCAGATGGAAACCGCCGCGCGCCAGGCCCGTGCGGCCGGCGCGGAACTCATCGCCATTCTTGCGAACACCGGGCACTTCGCGGCCGATGCCGTGCAGGCTGCGGCGGGCGTGCCGCTGGTGCACGTGGCGCGCGAAACCGGCGACGAGATCGCGTCACGGTTCCCGTCGATGCGCCGCCTCGGCCTGCTGGCCACGAGCTTCGCACTCGATGCGCCGTTCTTCGGCCAGATGCTGGGGGAGGGCGCCGGCTTCGAGCTGGTGCTGCCCGACGCGGCGCAGCGGCGCACGCTCGACGCGGCGATCTTCGGGCCGCTGGCGCGCGGCGAGGCCAGCCCCGCCGACGCCGCTGTCATCTCGACGCTGTGCAGCGCGCTCGTGGCGCGCGGCGCGCAGGGCATCGTGCTGGGCTGCACCGAGCTGAGCGCCGTGAAGCCCTGGATCGCGTGCGCCGCACCCTTGTTCGATTCCACCGACATCCACGCCCGCGCCATCGTGCGCGAGATGACCCGGGCCTGACTTCATTTCCACACACAGAGAACGAAAGAGAGACCTCCGCATGCAGACCGCCGACTTCCCCTTGCCCTTTGTCAATGCGCCCTACAGCCGCGCGATGTTCGACGACGAATGGATCTTCGTCTCCGGCACCATCGGCATGGACTACGACACGCAGACGCTCGCCGTCAGCGCCGAAGACCAGACCCGGCTGATGGTGCGCAACATCGAGAAGTACCTCGCGGCCTGCGGCGGCCGGCTGGAGCAGGTCGTCAACTACACGCTGATCGTGGCCGGCGCCGAGCACCTGGGCGCGGTGGTGCAGACGCTGTCGGAAGTGCTGCCCTGCAAGCCGACCGGCACCGCCATGCTGGCCGGCATCGCCGTGCCGAAGGCCTGGGTGGAGATGCAGGTGATTGCGCGCAAGAGCCAGCCGGTGGGCGAGGCCAGGTCATGACACCGCGTGCCAGCGGGTTGGTGCGCATCGTTTTTTGCGCGCTTGCCTGTGTCGTGGCCGGTTGTGGCGGCGACAGCGGCGGTGGTGGAGGATTCTTTGGTGGACACGTCGTCACGACGCCGCCGCCTGCGCCACCTGCTTCGAACGACAAGTACAGCGCCGAGGTGCGCTGGACGCAATACGGCCTGCCGCACATCAAGGCCAAGGACTACGCAGGCCTGGGCTATGGCCATGGCTATGCCGTCGCGCGCGACCACCTGTGCCTGCTGGCCGACCGCGTGCTCACGCTGCGCGGCGAGCGCTCGGAACGCTTCGGCCCCGACGGCCTGGCGACTGTGGCGTTTCTGCAGATTCCCAACCTGGACAGCGACCTGTTCTACCGCGTGCAGCTGTCGGACGACGAGGTCGAGACCGCCTGGAAGGGCCTGTCCACCGACGCGCGCCAGCTCGCCGAAGGCTACGCCGCCGGCTTCAACCGCTGGGTGCGCGACTTGCCGCCCGAGGCGCGCCCCGCCGCGTGCAAGGGCCTCGCGCTGCCGCAGATGACAGCCAGCGACGTGGTGCGTGCCACGATGCAGGTGGGCTCGCTGTGGAAGGCGTTGAGCGTCGCGCCCTATGCCTCGGCATCGACCTGGGACCAGTTGGGGGCGCCACCCGTGGCAAAGGCCAAGGGCGACCGCCCACCGACGCAGCGCATGGCCAGCAACGCCTGGGCCTACGGCGCCGAGGCCACGGGCACGAACACCTCGATCATGGTGGCCAACCCGCACACGCTGTGGCAGGACCACTGGCTGCTGATGCACCAGATGCACCTCACTATCCCCGGAGAAATCGATGTGATGGGCGCCGACTTCCTGGGCCTGCCGCTGCCGCTGTCGGGCTTCACGCGGCACCTGGCATGGAGCATCGAGGCGCCCTCGACCGTGACCTATCCGCTGCTGGTGGCGCTGGACGTGAAGCCCGGTGCGAAGCCTTCGTACACGGTCGATGGCGCACCACGCGAGCTGACGATGAAGACCGTCGCGCTGCGCGTGAAGCAGCCCGACGGCAGCGTGCGCACGCACAACCACAGCCTGCCGTACTCGCACCTCGGGCCGCTGTACCGGTTGCCTGCGGCAGCGGGTCGCCCGGCCGGCTGGCATGCCGTGACCGATCCCAACGTGGCCAATGCGCGCGCGCTCGACCAGATCCTTGCGGTGGCGAAGGCGCGCGACATCGGCGGCTTCGAGCAGGCGGTGGCGCGCAACCGCGGCATCACCGCCCACCTGATCGCGGGCGACAGCCAGGGGCAGGCGATGTACATCGAGTCGGGGCCGCTGCTCGACATCGGCGATGCCGCGTTGCGCGACTGCGCCGTCGTGCCGCCGCCCGACGACGCCACCGTGCCGGGCGCGCTCGACGGCCGCCGCAGCGCCTGCGCCGTGCGTGATGCCGACGGCCGGCCGCGCCTCGCACCGGCGAGCCGCCTGCCGGCGCTCGCCACGCGCGGCATCGTGCAGAACGCCAACGACAGCTACAGCCTCTCGCTGGTGGGGCGCCAGCTCGACGGCTATTCGTTGCTGCTCGGCAGTCCGAAGGCGGCGCCTGGTGCGCGCACGCTGATGTCGCAACGGCAGATCGAAGGCAGCCTGGCCGATGGCCGCATCGACGTGGCCGAGGCCAACGACCTGGTGTTCGGCAACCGCAACTACCTGGCTGAGACCACGCTCGATGCCGTGCTGGCCGCCTGCACCAGCGCCAAGGGCGATGCCACGGTGCAGCGCGCCTGCGGCATCCTGGCCGCATGGGACCGGCGCCACAACATCGACAGCCGCGGTGCCTTGCTGTTTGTCGAGTTGGGCCCTCGGCTCGACAACGTGCCCGGCCTGTATGCGCAGCCCTACGACCCGGCACACCCCTTCCGCGTGCGGCCGGTCTCGTCGGCGCCGGGCGTGACGGCGGGCATCGTCGCGGCCGTGCGCGACACGGCGGATGCGCTCGCAGCGCTGGGGTTGCGTGGCGACGAGCGATGGGGCGACATGCTGGCGCGACCCACGCCGCGCGGCCGCGTGCCACTGCATGGCGGCCCGGGCGGGCAGGGCGTGCTCAATGCACTCGAGGGTGCGCCGCTCACGAAAGAGGGCTACGGCGACATCATGGCCGGCACCTCGTACGTGCATGTGGTCACGTGGGCGCAGGGCAAGCCCGTGGCGCGCGTGATGATGGCGGGCGGGCAGTCGAGCGATCCGGCGTCGCCGCACCACGACGATCAGCTCGAACTTTTTTCGCGCAAGCAGCTGGTGACGCCGCCGTTCACCGAGGAAGAGATTGCGGCCGACCCGAAGCTGGAGCGGCGCACATTGCGGGAGTAGAAATGTTGCCAGGCGCCGGGCCTGGCAACGCCGCTCACACCGTCATGTTCTGTTCAACGTCGAGCGTCTTGCGGCGCGCCATCGCCAGGTTCGACTTGGCCTTGTCCAGCACCAGGTAGACGAACAGGCCTTCCTTCTTCAGCATCGGGCGGATGATGTGGTACTGCTTGCCGAGCGTGATCAGCATGTCTTCGATCACGTCGTTCAGGCCCAGGTCGCGCATGGTGCGCAGCTTGGCGCGGACCACTTCGGTGTTGCCCGCAGCGGCCACTTCGAGGTCGACGCCCGCGCCGATCTGGCCGAGGATCATGCCGCTGCTCGAATCGACCAGCGCCGCGCACAGGGCGCCGTCGCAGGTCATCAGTTCGTCCATGGATTGCTTGATATTTGCCATCGAAATCTCCTAGTCCTCGCCCCTGAAAGTCGGCGGCCACCCGGGCGAAGGGGATGGGCGGCCACCGGTGTCGAATGGGTGTTGTGGTGCGCCGGCGTGCGGCGCCCGCGTCAGGCGTGCTGCAGCAGCTGCGTTGCCTGTTTCGCGAAGTAGAGGACCTGGCCGATGATGGCGTCGCGGCTGGTGACCACGCTCACGATCAGCGTCATCTCGGGGTGCCGCGCCTGCAGCATCAGGATGTGGCCGTGGGTGGCCTCGATGGCCACGTTGTCGCAATGGCCCAGCTGGCTTTCCTCGCCGGCCACGGCGCCCAAAGCGGCGAGCGAGCTGGCAATGGCCGACAGGCGCGCGACCTGCGCGGTGTTCTCGACGCGCGCGGCCAGCTCGAGGCCGTCTTCGGTGGAGATCACCACGGCCTTCACGCCTTTGATTTCCCGCATCAGGGTGTCGATGGCCGATTCCGCTGCAAGCCTGATTCTTGGAGTGATGTTCATTGCTGCCTGAATGGAAGAAAGAGAAGAAGGGGAACGCGCCGCGGCGTCAGACCTCGAGCTGGAGCAGGAGCAGCTCCAGCAGCTGCACGACCTGCTGCGGATCGGTCACGTTGGCCGGCAGCACCGGGCACACGACGCCCTTGGCTTCCATGCGCCGGGCGTAGGCGTCGAGGCCGGGGCTCGGGTGGTGTTCCATGCGGCCCACGGCGACCACGCAGGCGGTCTGCGCGATCAGCTCGGCAAAGCCATCCAGGTAGATGTCGAGGTCGGCCAGCGGGTCGGGGCGGCTGTTGTCCACAAGGATCACCACGCCGAGCGCGCCGCGGCCCAGGATGCGCCACATGAAGTCGAAGCGCATCTGGCCGGGCGTGCCGTACAGGCGCAGCTTCTCGCCGTTGTCGAGCGTGAGTTCGCCGTAGTCCAGCCCGACCGTGGTGGTGGCCTTGGCGACCGAGGTGTCGCTGTTGCGCACGTCGGTGCTCACGGGCGGGATCTCGCTCACGCTGGCGATGGCCGTGGTTTTGCCGGCGCCCATGGTGCCGGTGAAGAGGATCTTGTGTTCTACGGTCATTGAGGGCCTGGCGGCTGCAAGCCGAGTCGGTTCCTGATGCGTGCCAGCAGGCCGGGCTGCACGGCGTCGCGCGTCGGCGCCGGAAAGCGGCTGTCGGGGAAGACGCTGTCGGGCGCCGAGGCGGTCACAAGAACGCCGGGGCTGGCGGCGCGTTCGAGCAGGCCCGCGCGCTGCAGGTCGGCCAGGAAGTCCGCGCACTCCTGGCGCGTGGCGGGCGAGCGCTGCTGAAGCGACAGCACCGACGCTGGCCGGTTGGTCATCAGCGTGGCCAGCCGCAGGCGGATCGGCGCTTCGAGCACGGCGGCCGGCGGCCAGCGCAGCATGCGGAATTCTTCGTGCTCGCCCATCGGCACCTCGGTCACGGCCAGCCCCAGGCCGCGGGCGTGGACCACCATCGCGCCGAGGCGGTTGAGCACCACTTCCAGCGCATCGGTGTGCAGCGGCAGGGCCAGGAACGGGCCACGTTGCGGGTCGGCGTGGGCGACGGTCAGCGTGGGCACCGCCGGCTGGGGCGAGGCCGCTGCGATCGCGATCTGCGCGCCAACGACCCGCAGGTCGGCCTGTTCGGCTTTCCACGACCAGTTCTGGTGGGTCCGGTGGTCGAGCAGCCGGATCAGCGACTTGAGCAGCACTTCCTCGCGGTGCTGCAGCCCTTCGACGCTGAAGCTCAGCAAGGCGCGTTGACCTTTGGGAACAGTGTTAGCGCCCGTCATGGTTCCTCCGGACGCTGCAGTTCGACGCCCGATCGTCCGAGCGATGTGTGCTCAACCGTATCGAAAGAACCGATTCGTGGCGGCATCGCCGTTCTATTTGCAACTTGAGAACTCACTGGAGGAAGTTGGGCGGGGGCGCCGATCTCAATGTCGAGTCAGAGAACTAAAGTTTTCTGTTTGAATTGTTATGTGAAAATATAACAGTTGTTGCAAATAAAAACACAAGATTACGGACAACTGTTTTCGGTGGGTCGCGGACGCGACAAAGCCTCGCGGGCCGCTGGGCGGCGCGCGAGGCGTCAGAGGGGGTGGTGAAAAAGGCGGGCGCGCAGAACGGCGCCCGCCGGGGCGTCAGTGCGCCAGTTGCGCCTGCAGGTCGGCCACCTGCCGGCGCAGGTCCGCGTTCTCGGCCGTGAGTTCGGCCACGCGCTGTTCCAGTTGCTGGACAGCGTCGAGCGACGCCGGTTCGGCGCCGTCTTCGGTTTCGGGCGCGGCCTCGCGCGGCTTGCGCTTGGCTTCGCGCACGCGCTTGGCGGCCTGCTTGAGCTCGTCCTTGCCGGCGTTGGCGGCCGTCACCTGCTCTTCGGCGGGCAGGGAGGCGACGGCTGCGGCCGTGTTGATCGAGATCACGCCTGATTTCACGGCCGCCACCAGCTCGGGCGCGGCCTGCTTCTGGATCTTCTCGATCATCGTGACCTGGCTGCTGCTCAGGCGCGCGGCGCGGGCGATGGCCTCGCGGCTGTTCATCGGCACGGGCGGCGGCAGGGCCTCGTCGGAAGCCGGAGACGCAGTCGAAGCGGGCGCGTCGTCGATATCGAAGGGCGGGTCGTCCGACGTGGTCGGGGTGGTGGCGGTGCTGCGGGCGCGGCGCTCGTCCACGATGTCCTTCTTGCGCAGGGCGAGCACGCCGCGCAGGTAGTCCGAGATGCTGCGGCGGCCCAGGTGCTGGTCGATCATCCACAGGTGCACGTCCTGCAGCGTCTTGAAGCGTGTGTTCTGCACCGTCTGGAAGGGCAGGTCGTGCTTCTGGCAGATGCCGTAGCGGTTGTGGCCGTCCACCAGCACGTCGCCCCACAGCACCAGCGCGTCGCGGCAGCCTTCGTTGAGGATGCTGCGTTCGAGGGCTTCGTACTCCTCCGGCGTCAAGGGATCGATATAGGCTTTGAGTTCTTCGTTGACGACGATGTTCATGGGTACGGGAGCAATGTAAGGGGCGGAATTTTAGGTGTCTCGGTTTCGGCCGCTCGAACGTCTAGACAGGGAGAGAGACGGAAAGGTGCCACTGTGAAAAAACAGGCCCTCTTCCGTCATCAAATGGTAATAGTTCTTATTTGCATCTTCACCCTTGAACACTTCAGGAGTACCCATGGATCTGTCGCTTTCCCCGTCCGCGCCCACGCTGGGGGAGGTCTTCATCGCGAACCGTGCCCAGCTCCAGCGCGTCGCGCAAAAGATCGTCCGGACCGCCGACCTGGCCGATGAAGTCCTGCAGGACGCCTACCTCAAGCTCGCCGACGGCGCTTCGGTGCGCGATGTCCGCAAGCCGCTCGGCTATTGCTGCCAGGTGGTGCGCAACGTGGCGGTCGACTACCACCGCCACCATTCCGTCGAAGCCAGCTACCGCACCTACTGCGACGACGTCGAACTCGTGAGCCCACCCAGCAGCAACGACGCGCCCGACCGCGTGCTCGGCGGCCGGCAGGCGCTGGTGGCCATCGACCGCGTGCTCGAAGCGCTGGCGCCGCGCACCCGCCTCGCGTTCGAACTCAACCGCCTCAGTGGCCTGACCCAGCGCGAGATCGCCACGCGCCTGGGCTGCTCCGCCACGCTCGTGAACTTCATGATCAAGGACGCCGACGCCGCACTCGAAAGCTGCCGCTACCTCGTGCAGGCCGCCTGAGTTTTCCGACGCACCCCATCGGCGCTACGATGGCCGCCGATGAGCAGCAGCAACGACAAGCAAAGCGACCCCGCCTGGCAGACCGCCTGGGCGTGGGTCCGCCGCCAGCACGCCGGTGAGGGCGCCCTCGACGCCGCCGCGAGCGCCGAGCTTGCGCAATGGCTCGCCGCGGATCCCATGCATCGCCAGACCTACGCCGAGGCGGCCCGCCTCTGGCTGCTCGTCGGCCAGGTGCCGCCCGCGTACGACGTCCCTTCGCCGGACGCCGAAGACGCGGCTCGCTGACCGACTCCCTCTTTTTCTCGCAGCTCCTACAGCGGCCCCGCCGCGGCGCAGCCGTGCGCGGTTTTCATGCGTGAGCGACTAAACACCCGGCCTCGCGGCGCGTCTTGTATCGCAAGGGCAAAGCCTGCCCGTCATTGCACTTACCAAGAGGACCGCCCATGTCTACCAGCTGTTTCGACCGCGAGGACGAGACCTTCATCGTGCTCGTCAACCACGAAGCGCAATATTCCATCTGGCCGCACTGGAAGGCCGTGCCCGGCGGCTGGACTGCCGTCGAAGGCGTCAAGGGCGACAAGAAGACCGTGCTCGACTACGTCGAAGCGCAGTGGACCGACATGCGCCCGAAATCGTTGCGCGACTGGATGGCCGCGCAGCAGCAGACCGACAACGCTTCCGCTTCCGCCTGACGCACATGCAGGCATCGCTGCCCCTGCTGTGCCTGCCTTGCGCAGGCGCCAGCGCCACCATGTACCTGCGCTGGCGGCGTGTGCTGCCGCGCTGGATCGAGGTCGTGCCGGTCGAGCTGCCGGGCCGCGGCGGGCGCCTGGGTGAAAACTTCATCGAAAACTTCGACCGCATGGTCGCGCAACTGTGTGCCGAGCATGAAGGCGTGCTGCGCGGGCGCTATGCACTCTTCGGCCACAGCATGGGCGCGTTGCTCGCCTGGGGCATGGCGCAGCACTGGCGGCAACAGCACCGCCCGCTGCCGAGCGCACTGATCGTCTCCGGCAGCGCCGCACCGTCGCAGCGCGACCCCGACCGCTTCCTCGACATCACCGACGACGCGGCCCTCATCGCCGACCTGCGCAAGCAGGGGGGCACGCCCGACGAGCTGTTCGACAGCCCCGAGCTGCTGCGCATGACGCTCGACACCCTCGGTGCCGACTACCGCCTGTGCCGCAGCTTCGCGCACATCGATCCCGCACCGTTGCCCGTGCCGCTACATGTGCTGGCCGGCCGCCAGGACGACATCGCTCCGTGGCGCATGCAGGCCTGGGCCGGAGAGACCGCGCATGCGCGCTTCACGCTCGACTGGTTCGAGGGCGGCCATTTCTTCATCCGCCAGCACGAGACCTCCGTGCTGGCCGCGCTGGCGCGGCACCTCGCGCCGGCGGTGATGGCGGGAGGCGTCGATGCGGCTCGTGCCCTGGCATGACCCGTTGCCGCCGGGCATCGCGTTGCACCGCCTGGACCTGGATCTTGCGGCGGGCGACGGCGATGCCTGGGCCGACCTCACGCCCGACGAACACGCACGCGCTAGCCGCTTCGCCCGCCGCGCCGACCGCGTGCGCTTCGCCCACACCCGCGCCGCCGTGCGCCGCCTGATCGCGCAGCGCCTCGCCTGCCGTCCGGTGGACGTGCCGCTGCGTGCCGACGCGCATGGCAAGCCCTTCGTCGAAGCTCGCGACGACAACGCCGTGCCCCTCTTCAACATCTCTCACGCCGGCGATCACGCGCTCATCGCACTGGCCGATCCGGCGCGCGTACGTTGCGTCGGCGTCGACATCGAAGCCTGCGCGCGCGACCTCATGGCCGACGCCGACGCGTTGCTCGCCATGGCCTTCACCGCACGCGAGCAGCGCGAAATCCGCAGCGACGCCGACCTGCCGCGCGCCTTCTACCGACGCTGGGTCGGCAAGGAGGCCGTGCTCAAGGCCGCAGGCGTCGGCATGGCCGAACACTTGCAAAGCGTCGGCATCCACCCCGACGCCCACGGCGCGATGGCCGTCGACTGCGCCGTGCCCGCGTGGGCCGGCATCGAAGCGATGGCGCTGTCCGCGCCGCCGGGCTACGCCGCCGCGCTGGCCTGGCACACCAAGGAACAACCCCTGTGAACCCGATGCATCCCGTGGACTTCGTGACCCATCTGCGCAGCCTGGCCGCGCAGCGACCCGACGACATCGCATTGATCGCCATCACCGATCGCGACGGTGCCGCACTCGACACGCCCATCAGCTACCGCACCCTCGATGCACGCGTGCGCGGCCTGGCGACGCACCTGCAGCGGGCCTTCGCACCCGGTGGCCGCGCACTGATCATGCTGGACAACAGCGACGACTACGTCGTGAGCTTCTTCGCCTGCCTCTACGCGGGCCTCGTCGCCGTGCCGGTGTTCCCGCCCGAGTCCACGCGCAAGCGCCACCTGGGCAAGCTCGAAGGCATCGCCGCCGACGCGGGCGCCTGCTGCGTGCTGACCCACGCCACCATCCGCGACGCGATGGCCGGCGCGGATGCTGCCTTTGCGCAGGCCGTGCTCATCGCCGTCGACGAGATCGACGCTACCGGCGCCGACGCATGGCGCCCGCACACGCCGGCCGCCACCGACATCGCTTTCCTGCAATACACCTCCGGCTCCACCTCGGCGCCCAAGGGCGTCATGGTCACGCATGCGAACCTGATGGCGAACATGCGCGCGATCGAGGAAGGCCTTTCGGTCAGCAGCAGCGACACCTTCGTCACCTGGCTGCCGCTGAACCACGACATGGGCCTCATCGGTGGCCTGCTGCAGCCGATGCACCGCGGCGCGGTCGTGGCGCTGATGTCGCCGCGCTACTTTCTCGAGCGGCCCGTGCGCTGGCTCGAAGCCGTGTCGCGGCTGCGCGCCACGGTCAGCGGCGGGCCCGACTTCGCCTACCGCTTGTGCCTCGACCGCGTGTCCGACGCCCAGCTGGCCAGGCTCGACCTGTCGTGCTGGCGCCTCGCGTTCTCCGGCGCCGAGCCGGTGCGCGCCGACACGCTGCGGTCGTTCCAACAACGCTTCGCACCTGCGGGCTTTCCGTCCGAAGCGGTCTACCCCTGCTACGGCCTCGCCGAATCGACGCTCTTCGTCACGGGCGGACACCGCGGCACCGGCATGGTCGCGCACGCCTTCGACAAGGCACGCCTGGCACAAGGCGCCGTGGTGCGCGACGACGGCGGCGTGATGCTCGTCGGCTGCGGCCGCAGCGTCACGCACCATGCGGTGCGCATCGTCGATCCGGCCACGCTGGCCGTGTGCGCGGACGGCGGCGTCGGCGAAATCTGGGCCTCGGGCCCGAGCCTGGGCAGCGGCTATTGGAACAAGCCCGAGGTGTCGCAGAAGGCCTTCGTCGTGCAGGACGGCACGCGCTGGCTGCGCACCGGCGACCTGGGCTTCGTGCACGACGGCCAGCTCTACGTGGCCGGCCGCATCAAGGACCTGGTCATCGTGCGCGGCCACAACCTGTACCCGCAGGACATCGAGCGCGAAGTGGAGCGCGAGGTCGAGGCCGTGCGCAAGGGCCGCGTCGCGGCCTTCTCGGTCGACGGGCCGGAAGGTGAGGGCATCGGCCTCGCGGCCGAGGTGTCGCGCAGCATCCAGAAGCTGGTGCGCCCCGAGGTGCTGGTCGAGGCGCTGAGCGCGGCCGTGAGCGAACAGTGCGGCGAGCCGCTGTCGGTCGTGATGCTGCTCAACCCCGGCGGCATGCCCAAGACCACGAGCGGCAAGTTGCAGCGCGGTGCCTGCCGCCAGGGCTGGATCGATCGCACGGCGGATGCCTATGCGATCTACGCACATGGTGTGTTCGTGCTGGGCGGCAGCGCACCGGCAGCAGTCGACACGTCCGAAGCCGCACTCGACGACGTCGAGCAGGCGTTGGCCACGATCTGGCACGCGGTGTTGCGCCGCCCCGCCGAACGCCCGCTGGCACGCGACGCGCACTTCTTCACCCACGGCGGCAACTCGCTCGCTGCCACGCAGGTGGCCGCGCGAGTCGGCGAGCGCTGGGACATCGACTTTCCGCTGCGCGCGCTGTTCGAGCAGCCGCGCCTGGGCGACCTCGCGCGTGAACTGCGGCGCGTGCTGTCGCTCGGCCAGCGCCGCGCGCACCAGCCGATTCCGGCCCTGCCGGCCGAGCGCCGCGCGGGGTTGCTCGCGCTGTCGCATGCGCAGGCGCGCCAGTGGTTCCTCTGGCAGCTCGATCCGAAGAACAGCGCGTACCACGTGGGTGTGGCGCTGCGTCTGTCGGGCGCGTTGAATGCCGATGCAATGACCGCAGCGCTCGAAGGCCTGCTCGCACGCCACGAGAGCCTGCGCACCGTGTTCCGCACGGCGGCCGACGGCACGGTCGGGCAGCAGGTGCTGCCGACGGCACCGCTGGCGCTTGCCCACATCGACCTGCGCGCACTGCCGGACGGCGACCGCGAAGGCGCGGCCGCCGCGCAGGCGCGCAAGCTGCAGGCCGAGCCTTTCGACCTCGCAGCCGGCCCCGTGCTGCGCGCCGCGTGGCTCCAGCTCGGCGACGAGCGCCACATCCTCGCGATCGTCACGCACCACATCGTGTCCGACGGTGCGTCACTGCAGGTGCTGCTCGACGAGTTCGGTGCCGCCTATGGCGCGCACGCAAAGGGCGAAACGCCGTCGCTCGCTGCGCCGCTGATCCAGTACGCCGACTACGCAGCGTGGCAGCGCGACTGGCTCGCCGCGGGCGAGGCCGAGCGGCAACTGACCTACTGGCGCGCCCAGCTCGGCGACGCGCATCCCGTGCTGGCCCTGCCCACGGACCGCCCTCGCCACGCGGTCGCGAACTACCGTGCCGCATCGCATGCCTTCGACCTTGACGCGGCCCTCGTCGCGCGCCTGCACGCCATCGCGCAGGCGCATGGCGCCACGCTGTTCATGGTGCTGCTCGCGGGTTTCCAGGCACTGCTGCACCGCTACACCGGCCAGCCCGATGTGCGCGTGGGCGTGCCCGTCGCCAACCGCCACCGCCCCGAGACCACGGGCCTTATCGGCTTCTTCGTCAACACGCAGGTGCTGCGCGCCACGCTGCACGGCCGCACCCCGTTCGCGCAACTGCTCGCGCAAACGCGCGAGGCCGCGCTCGGCGCACAGGCGCACCAGGACCTGCCGTTCGAGCAGCTCGTGGACGCCCTGCAGCCGCAGCGCAGCCTGAGCCACAACCCGCTGTTCCAGGTGATGTTCAATCTGCTGCGCGAAGACACGGCCGTGCTGCGCGGCCTGCCGGGCCTGACGGTCGACGAGTACCGCATGGACGACAGCGCTGCGCAGTGCGAACTCGCGCTCGACATCCGCGAGCGCGCCGATGGCCAGGTGCGCGCGGTCTTCACCACGGCGGTTGAGCTGTTCGATGCCGCGACCGTTGCGCGCATGGCTGCGCACTACCGCGCGTTGCTCGAAGCGTTGACGGCGGACCCGGCCGGTGCCGTTGGCGATGCGCCGTGGCTCGCTGCTGAAGAGCAGGCGCAACTGCACGCCTGGGGCACGGGCACATCGCTCGCATTGGCCGCGACCCCCGCGCATCGCCTGTTCGAAGCGCACGTGCACCGCGCACCCGATGCCGTCGCGCTGATCGCAGGCGACACCGAACTGTCCTACGCCGCACTCGACCGCCGCGCCAACCGCCTCGCGCACCGCTTGTTGCGCCACGGCGTGCGGCCCGACACGCTGGTCGCGGTGGCCGTCGATGCCCCGATCGATCGCGTCGTCAGTCTGTTAGCCGTGTTGAAAACCGGCGGCACCTACCTGCCCATGGACCCGTCGCACCCGCCGCAACGGCTGTCGCAACTGCTGGCCGACAGCGGCGCCGCGCTGTTGCTGACCGGCAGCCACAGCACCGTGGGCGAGGGCGGCACCGTCGCCCGCCTCGCAGTCGATGACGCATCGCTCGACGACGAACCGAACGAGGCGCCACAGGTCGCGCTGCACGACCACCACCTGGCCTACGTGATCCACACCTCGGGCACCACCGGTCGCCCCAAGGGCGTGGCCGTCGCGCACGGCGCACTGTCGATGCACCTCCAGGCCATGGCCGACACCTGCGGCTTCACGGCGGACGACCGATCGCTGCAGTTCGCATTGCCGCATGTCGATGCGGCCATCGAGCAGTGCCTGCTGCCGCTGACCACCGGCGCCGCGCTGGTGCTGCAACCGCAGTGGTGCTCGCTCGCCAGCGAACTCGATGTCTTGCTGCAGCGCCACCGCGTCAGCGTGGTCGACCTGCCGCCGGCCTACGCGCGCCAGCTGCTGCAAGACCAGCCGCCGTTCCAGCACGCCGTGCGCCTCGCGCTCTTCGGCGGCGAAGCCTGGACCGGTGAAGACCTTGCGCTGATCCGCCGCGTGCTGCGGCCCGCACGTGCCGTGAACGCCTACGGCCCAACTGAGGCCGTGATTACGCCGACGCTGTGGTCTGCGGATGCCGAGGCCATCGTGCAGGGCTACGCCCCCATCGGCCGCCCGGTCGGCCGCCGCACCGCCCATGTGCTCGATGCAGACCTGCAGCCCGTGCCGCAGGGCGTACCCGGCGAGCTGTACCTCGGCGGCGAAGGCTTGGCGCGTGGTTACCTCGGGCGCGCAGCCCTGACGGCCGAGCGCTTCGTCGCCGACCCCTTCGATGCGGCGGGCGGTCGCCTGTACCGCACCGGTGACCTCGTGCGCTGGCGCGCCGATGGCCAGCTCGACTACCTCGAGCGGCTCGATCACCAGGTGAAGGTGCGCGGCTTCCGCATCGAGCTGGGCGAGGTCGAGGCGCGGCTGCGCGAGCAGTCCGGCGTGCGCGAGGCGCTGGTGTGCCTGCACGACGGTGCCACTGGCTCGTCGCTCGTGGCCTACGTCGCACCCGCTGCAGGCGCATCGCTCGATGCGACCACGCTCAAGACGCAGCTGGCACAGGCGCTGCCCGACTACATGGTGCCTTCGGCGCTGATGGTGCTCGACAGCTTCCCGCTCGGCGCCAACGGCAAGGTCGATCGCCGCGCACTGCCCGAACCGGCCGCCGCCGGCACGCAAGGCTACGAAGCGCCCCGCGGCGACGTTGCGCAGACGCTGGCCGCGATCTGGGCCGAGTTGCTCAAGATCGAACAGGTCGGCCTGCACGACAACTTCTTCGACCTCGGCGGCAACTCGCTGCTCGTGATCCGCATGCACCGGCTGGTGGAAGACCGCCTGCAACTGGGCCTCGCGGTCGTCGACCTCTTCAAGTACCCGACCGTCGGCGCGCTCGCCCGGCACATCGAGCAGCTCGGGCGTGGCCCCGCCGCTGCCACCGACGACGCCGCGCAGGCGAAGCAGCGCGCGCAGCAACAGCGCGCGGCCCTGCTGCAACGCCGCCGACCCACGGAAAGAACCCTCTGATGCACGCGCAAGACGACACCCCGCTTTCCCCCGAGACCACGGGCCTCACGGGCCTCGAGATCGCCATCGTCGGCATGGCCGGCCGCTTTCCCGGCGCGCCTGACGTGGACGCCTTCTGGCGCAACATCCGCGACGGCGTCGAGTCGGTCACGGCCTTCAGCGACGACGAACTGCGCGCGCGCGGCGTGCCCGAGCGCGCACTGGCCGACCCCGACTACGTGAAGGCCGGCGTGCTGTTCGACGGCTTCGACCGCTTCGACGCCGGCTTCTTCGGCTACTCGCCGCGCGAGGCCGAGCACCTCGATCCGCAGCAGCGCATCTTTCTCGAATGCGCCTGGGAAGCGATGGACCACGCGGGCTGGCCCACCGGCCCGGAGGGTGGGGCGCCGGTCGGCGTCTACGCAGGCGACGGACCCAACCTCTACCTCATGAAGCACCTGCTGCCCGCCGTCGGCATCGACGCGGGCACAGGCATCGCCGACATGCTGGGCCTCATGAGCGGCAACTCCGCCGGCTCGCTGTGCACGCGCGTGGCCTACAAGCTCGACCTGCGCGGCCCGGCCGTGAGCGTGCAGACCGAATGCTCGACCTCGCTGGTGGCCGTGCACATGGCCTGCCAGGGCCTGCTGAGCCACGACTGCGACATGGCGCTGGCCGGCGGCGTGTGGCTCAACCTGCTGCAGGAGGGCGGCTACCGCTACCAGAACGGCGCCATCCTCTCGCCCGACGGCCACTGCCGCGCCTTCGACGCGAAGGCCGCGGGCACGGTCATCGGCAGCGGCGCGGGCATCGTCGTGCTGCGCCGGCTGGCTGATGCGCTGCGCGACGGCGACACCATCCATGCCGTCATCAAGGGCACCGCCGCCAACAACGACGGCGCCGACAAGATCGGCTTCACCGCACCGAGCGTGCAGGGCCAGGCCGGCGCGATCCGCGCGGCGCAGCTGATGGCCGACGTGCCCGCGCACACGGTCGGCTACGTCGAGGCTCACGGCACCGGCACCACGCTGGGCGACCCGATCGAGCTGGCCGCGTTGACGCAGGCCTTCCGTGCCGATGGCGGCGACGGCGGGCGCTGCGGCTACTGCGCCATCGGCTCGGTCAAGACCAACATCGGCCACCTCGATGCGGCGGCCGGCGTGGCCGGGCTCATCAAGGCGACGCTGGCGCTGCGCCACCGCACGCTGCCGCCGAGCCTGCATTTCGAGCAACCGAACCCGCAGATCGATTTCGCGAACAGTCCGTTCCGCGTGAACACCGAAGCACTGCCGTGGCCCGAGGGCGATACGCCGCGTCGTGCGGGCGTCAGCTCCTTCGGCATTGGGGGTACCAACGTGCATGTCGTGCTCGAAGAGGCGCCGACCGTTGTTGCGTCCGAACCAACAACAGGCTGGCAGGTGCTGCCGTTGTCGACCCGCAGCGCATCTGCGACGCGACAGGCCGCACAGCAACTGGCCGAGCATCTGCGCGCGCACCCCACGCTGCCGCTCACCGACATCGCCCACACCTTGCAAGCAGGCCGCCGCGTCTTCGAGCACCGCAGCGCGGTCGTGGCCGACCACGCCGAAGGCGCCGTGCAGATGCTCTCGGCGGGTGGCGGCCTGGCCGTGCGCGCCGCACCCGCGCAGGCGCCCGAGGTGGTCTTCCTCTTCCCCGGTGGCGGCACGCAGCACGCGCAGATGGGCCGCGCGCTCTACGAGGACGACGCGACTTTCCGCGACGACATCGACCGCTGCTGCGCACTGCTGGAACCCGAGCTGGGCTTCGACCTGCGCACCGTGTTGTTCCCCACGCCCGGTGGCGAAGCCGAGGCCGACGCGCGGCTGTTCGATATCTCGCTCGCGCAACCCGCGCTGTTCGTCATCGAATACGCGATGGCTCAGTGGTGGATGCGCCGCGGCGTGCGGCCCGCGGTGATGATGGGTCACAGCCTCGGCGAGTACGTCGCCGCCTGCCTCGCGGGCGTGTTCCGCCTCGAAGACGCGCTGCGCGTCGCGGCCCTGCGCGGGCGCCTGTTGCAGTCGATGCCGCCCGGCGCGATGACGGCCGTGCCGCTGTCGCAGGCCGCGCTCGCGCCCTTCCTGGCGCCGGGCTGCGACCTGGCCGCTGCCAATGCCGAGCAGCTGTGCGTGATCTCCGGCCCGCGCGACGCGGTCGAGGCCGCCGAGGCGCGGCTGCGCGCGGCGGGCCACCTGCCGCGCCGGCTGCATGTGTCGATCGCCTCGCACTCGGCGATGACCGAGCCGCTGCTCGCGCCGCTCGAAGCGCTCATCGCTTCGGTGCCGCGCCGGCCGCCGAGCATTCCCTTCGTCTCGAACGTCACGGGCCAACTCATCACTGCCGAGGAGGCCATGAGCCCCGCCTACTGGGCGCGGCACCTGCGTGGCACCGTCCAGTTCGTCGACGGCGTGCGCACCTTGCTGCAGGTGCCGGGCCGCGTGCTGCTCGAAGTCGGTCCCGGCGAAACGCTGGCGGGCCTGGCGCGCCAGCATCCGCTGGCCGACACCGCCGCCGGCGTGTTCGCCAGCCAGGCGCACCCGCAGCAGCAGGCGCGCAACGCGCAGCAGATCGCGCAGACGCTGGCCCAGCTGTGGGTCGCGGGCGTGGACATCGACTGGGCCGCCTGCCGTGCGGGCGCCGCGCGTCGGCGCGTGCCGTTGCCGGCGTATCCGTTCCAGCGCCGCCGCTACTGGGTGGAAGCGCCCAATGGTGCGAAGGCCCCGCAACGCACCAACGCCGACGCGTTTTATGTGCCGTCATGGCAACGCACGGAGCCGCTCACGCTCGTGCCTTCGACCGATGTCAGCGGTTGCCTGCTCGTGCTCGGCGACAGCCGCAGCCTCACGGGCCACCTCGTGCGCCAGCTGCGCGCGCAGGGCCGCACGGTCGTGCTCGCCGAGCGGGGCACTGCCTTCGCATGCACGGGCCACGGCCACTGGACGCTGCGCCCCGGCGCACGCGACGACCACGCTCGTCTGCAGACCGAGATCGCGGCCGACTTCGGCGCCATCGCCGGCATCTACCACCTCTGGAGCCTCGACGAGACGCTGCCCGCGCAGCAGCTGCAAGCCGAGCTGCTCGAACGCAGCTTCTTCAGCCTGCTCGCGCTCGTGCAATCGCTAGCAGCCGGCGACCGCACGCTGCCGCTCGTCGTTGTCGCCAACCAGCTCGAAGACGTCACCGGCACCGAACTGCTGTGCCCCGAGAAGGCCACGCTGCGCGGCATCGGCAAGGTGATCGGCCAGGAATACCCGCGCGTGCATTGCCGCGTGATCGACGTCGTGCTGCCCGCGCCCGAAAGCGATGCCGAAGGCCGGCTGGTCGCCCAGATCGTGGCCGAGGCCGCGGCGTTGCAGATCGAGCCCGGCGAGCCGCTCGTGGCTTGCCGCGGTGCGCACCGCTGGATCAAGACCTACGAACCCGCGACGTTGACCGTCGCCGCGCAGCCGCGCCTGCGCCGCGAGGGCGTCTACCTCGTCACCGGCGGCCTCGGCGGTGTCGGCCTTGCGCTGGCGAAGCACCTGGCCGTGCAGTGGCAGGCGCGGCTGGTGCTGCTCGGACGCACGGCGTTGCCGGCGCGCGCGGAATGGCCCGCGCTGGTGACGGCCAACGGCACGCCCGCCGCTCTGAAGACGCGGCTGCAGCAGCTGCTCGAACTCGAAGCGCTCGGCGCGCAGGTGCTCACCGTGTCGGCGGATGTGTCCGACGCCGACGTGATGCGCGCCGCCCTCGCACACGCCAATGCCCGCTTCGGCCCGCTGCACGGCGTGGTGCACGCGGCCGGCGATGCGGGCGGCGGCATGATGGCCGGGCGCACGCGGGCGCAGGTCGACACCGTGTTCGCGACCAAGGTGCGCGGCACCCGCGTGCTGTTCGACGCGCTGCGCGGCCAGCCGCTGGACTTCGTGCTGCTGTGCTCGTCCATCTCCAGCGTGGCCGGCGGCCTGGGCATGAGCGACTACGCCGCCGCCAACGCCTACCTCGACGCCGTGGCCGTCGCGCACGAGCGGCTCGGCGCGTTCCCGGTGTTCTCGGTCAACTGGGACGCCTGGCGCGGCCTGGGCATGGCTGCGCACATGGACGTGCCCGACGACATCGGCATGGACGGTCCCGAGGGCGCGCGCGTCTTCGAGCGCATCGTCAACGGCCCGGTGCGCGCGCAGACCGTCATCTCGACCGCTGACCTGGCCACGCGCCTGGGCCCGCTCGACAACGGCATGCTCGACCTGCTCGGCGACGAGGCACCGGCCGCTGCCGCAGGCTCGGCGCATCCCCGGCCCGCGCTGCAGACCCCGTTCGTCGCGCCGCAGGGCGAGGTCGAGACCGCGCTCGCCGTGCTGTGGACCGAGCGCCTGGGCATCGCACCCATCGGCGTGGACGACAACCTGTTCGAACTTGGCGGCGATTCGCTCGTCGCCATCCAGCTGCTGTCGCGCGTGCGCAAGCTCTACGCGACCGAGCTGCACCCCAGCGAATTCTTCAAGGTACCGACCATCGCCGGCCTGGCCGCGCGGCTCGGCGTCGCCTCGACCGCCACCGCACCGCAGCGCAGCGCGATGGAGATCACGCCCGTCGCGCGGGGCGGCGCGCTGCCGCTGTCGCCGATGCAGCGCCGCCTCTGGCTGGTCGATCGCCTCACCGACGCTGCCAACCGCAGCGGCCGCGCGGCCTACAACATGTCGGCCGGCCTCGCGCTGCACGGCGAGCTCGACATCGGCGCGCTGCGCGCCGCCATCGACGCCATCGTGGCGCGCCACGAGGTGCTGCGCACCGTGTTCACCGAAGACGACGACGGCGAGCCCATGGCCGTCGTGCGCCCCGGCACACCGCTCGACATTCCCGTGATCGGGCTCGACGACAGCGCGCGCTACGGCCAGCTGTTCGACGAACTGGTGCGCGCACCGCTCGCACTGGCCGAGGGCCCGCTCATCAAGGCCACCGTCGTGCGCATGGCTGCGCGCGAGCATGTGCTGGTGCTCGTGGTGCACCACATCGTGTTCGACGGCTGGTCGATCGCCGTGTTCGCACGCGAACTGGCTGCGTTCTACGAGCGCGCGCGGCGCGGCCAGCCACTCCAGCTGGCACCGCTGCCCGTGCAGTACGCCGACTACGCCGCCTGGTATGCGCGTGCGCTGGCCTCCGACGGCTTTGCGCCGAAGGTCGCGTTCTGGCGCGAACGGCTGGCGGGCGCGCCGCAGACCTCGGGCATCAAACCTGACCACCAGCGCCCGGCAGTGCCCACGCACGCCGGCGACTCGGTGCGGCTCACGCTGTCGCCCGCGCTGTCGCAGTCGCTGGCCGCGCTCGCGCGGGCGTCGGACACCTCGCTGTTCACGCTGCTGCTGTCGTCGTTCTTCCTGTTCTTCCACCAGGCCTCGGGCGCCGACGACATCGTCATCGGCACCGACGTCGCGGGCCGCGGCCATACGGACCTCGAAGGGCTGCTCGGCTTCTTCGTCAACGTGGTGCCGCTGCGCTCGCGCCGCGCGAAGGGAACGATCGACTTCGCGCACTGGCTGGCCGCCACCAAGGCCGACACCCTGGCCGCGATGGACCACCAGGACGTGCCCTTCGACCGCATCGTCGAGCTGTCGGGCGTGCCGCGTGCACGCGACCGCAACCCGCTGGTGCAGGTGCTCTTCGTGCTCCAGAACACACCCGAGATCCGGTTCGCCATCGAAGGCGCCGAGGTCGAGGTGCTGCCCCAGCAGATGAACGAATCCAAGTTCGACCTCGCGGTGTTCGCCAGCGAACACGACGGCGCGCTCACCGCCGAGTGGGTGTTCGCCACCGACCTCTACCGGCGGGAGACCGTCGAAACCTTCACCGCTTCGTGGCATGCGCTGCTGGAGCGGATCGTCGCCACACCCAGCCAGCCCGTCGACGCGCTGGCCCCCATGCCCATGCAGGAATTCATCGCCATGACCAATGCTCCCAACGTCCGCCCGGCCTCGAAACTGGACAAGCTCGGCAAACTTGGAAAGCTCGATGCCCTGGGCGCCGGCCGCGCGCCCGTGCGCGCCGCCGCGCGGCCCGCCGTGCAGACCTCGTTCCTGAAGCCCGGGGCCGAGTTCCCCATCGTGCTGCAGGCCACCAGCCCCGAGCTCGACACCGTGGCCTGGGCCAAGGGCCAGGCCGACTACATCGAGATGCTGGTGGCCAAGCACGGCGGCATCCTGTTCCGCGATTTCGGCCTGAAGACGCCGCAGGACTTCGAGGCCTTCGCCGAGGCCATCGAGCCCGAGCTGTACGGCAGCTACGGCGACCTGCCGAAGAAGGAGGGCGGCAAGAAGACCTACCGCTCCACGCCGTACCCCGAGCGTCAGATGATCCTGTTCCACAACGAGAGCGCGCACCTGGACCGCTGGCCGCGCAAGCAGTGGTTCTTCTGCGAGCTGCCGTCGCCCGTGGGCGGCGCCACGCCCATCGTCGACTGCCGCGAGATGCTGCGCCGCCTGCCGGCCGACGTGGTGGCCGGCTTCGAGCGCAAGGGGCTGCAATACGTGCGCACCTTCACGCCCGGCCTGGACGTGAGCTGGCAGGACTTCTACAAGACCGAGCGCCGCGAAGACGTCGAGGCGCGCCTGGCCGCCGCCGGCATCGAATGGCGCTGGTTCGACGGCGACACGCTGCAGACGCGCACCCGCTGCCCCGCCGTGATCCGCCATCCGCTGACCGGCGAGCGCGTGTTCTTCAACCAGGTGCAGCTGCACCACGTTGCCTGCCTCGAAGCGCAGGTGCGCGAAGACCTGCTGGCCATGGGCGGCGTCGAGCGCCTGCCGCGCCACGTGACCTACGGCGACGGCTCGCCCATCGCGGACGAAACCATGGCCATCGTCGGCGAGGCCTACGAGGCCTGCGCCGTGCGCTTCGACTGGCGCCAGGGCGACGTCGTGATGCTCGACAACATGCTCGCCGCCCATGCGCGCGACCCCTTCGAGGGCCCGCGAAAAATCGTGGTGGCGATGGGCGCGATGTTCGACCGCGCCGCGCTCGACGACGGCGCGCGCGGCACCGAGTCCCGCCTGGCCGACGAACAAGGCGCCTGAACGAAATGACGACCATGACCGAACACTTCGACGACACGACCTTTCCGCTGAGCCCCGAACAACGCGCGGTGCCGGCCGATGCGCCGCGCCTGCTGCTGCGCGCAGACATCGAGGGCGCGCTCGACGCAACGCGGCTGCGCGACGTCGTGACACGCGTGCTGGGTGCGCACGGCGCCCTGTGCAGCGCCATCCGCGCGGTGCCGGGCTACCGCGGTCTGCGCCAGCAGTACACCGAGGTCATGGCGCCGCTGGCCTGGGCGAGCGCCGACCTGCGCGATGCGCCTGAGTCTGCGTTGACCGAATGGCTGGCGAACGTGCAAGCCGCGCCGCTGGACATCGCACGCGGCGAGATGGTCCATGCCGGGCTCGCACGCACCGGTGAAGCACGCCACACGCTGGCGCTTTCCGTCCATGCCTGGGTTGGCGACCGGGGCAGCCTGCAGCACCTGTTCGACCAGATCGCGACGGCCTTCGCTGACGCGAACAGCTTCGATGCGGCCGAGGTGTTCCCCTACGCGCGCTTCGTGACCTGGCGCCAGGACCTGCTCGACGGCGAAGACGCCGCCGAGGGCCGGGTCTACTGGCAGCGCTACCTCGCGCAAGCCTCCGCGCTCACGCCGCCGCGCCTCGCCGGGCGGCAGGCCGGTGTCGCAGAGCAGGTCGCGCGCGTGCGTGCCGACGAATCCATCGACGCCACTTTCGCAGGCCGCATCGCCGCCTGCGCCGACACGCTGGGCGCGCAGCCCGACACGCTGCTGCAGGCCGTCTGGTGGCTGCTGCTGGCGCGCCTGGACGGCACCGGCCGTTTCGCTGCTGGCTGGCAGCACGACTGCCGCCGCGACTACCCGCCGATGCAGGGCGCGGTCGGCGTGTTCGACAAGGTGCTGCCGCTCATCGTCGAGACCACGCCCGAGACACGCTTTGCCGACTGGTTCGACAACTTCGACGGCACGCTGGCCGCGCATGTCGAGGCGCAGGAGTACTGGGCCGTCGATGCACAGAGCATCGGCGCGCACCTCGCGGTCGGCTTCGCGTGCCACGAACGGTCGCGTCGCCACGGCATCGATCCGCAATGGCAGCTGGCTGCACTGCCGGGGCCGCTGCAGGCTTTCGAACTCGCCTTGCAGGTCGCGTGGGATGCCGACGGTGCCGCGCTGTCGCTGCACGCCGATGCCGCGCGCCACAGCGAGGTGGCGGCGCAGCGCCTGCTGATGCAGTACCTCTGCCTGCTGAACGCTGTCGTCGAACGCCCCGACACCGTGCTCGGCGCGCTGCCGCTGGTCGGCCCGCGCGAACGCGAATTGCTGCTGCAGTCGCAGGAAGCCGTGGCCGATGTCGGCACGCAGACCGTCACGCAGCGCATCGCCCATTGGGCCGCCGAAACGCCCGAGGCGCCTGCACTCGAAGCAGGCGAGCAACGCCTGAACTACCGCGAACTCGACCAGCGCATCGGCCGCGTCGCCCATTGGCTGCAAGGGCAGGGCGTGACACCTGGCGCCATCGTCGCGCTGAACCTGCCGCGTGCGCTCGACCTGCCGGTGGCGATCCTCGCCGTCTGGCGCACGGGCGCAGCCTACCTGCCGCTCGACCCCGACTGGCCTGAGGCGCGCCGTACAGCGGTGCTGGTCGACGCGCAGCCCGTCTTCACCATCGACGCGGCGCTGCCCGATACGGCCACGTTGCCTGAGGCGGAAGCCGCATCGCACATCGCCGCACCGAGCGACCTCGCCTACGTGCTCTACACCTCCGGTTCCACCGGTACACCCAAAGGCGTGGCCGTCGAGCAGGGTCAGCTGCAGAACTACGTGGCAGCCGCTTCGGCGGCGATGCAGCTCGGCACCTGCCGCCGCTGGGCGCTCACCAGTTCGGTGGCGGCCGACCTCGGCAACACAGCGCTGTTCGGCGCGTTCTACAACGGCGCCTGCCTCGTCGTGGCGGCACCGCACGAGGCAAAAGACGCCGAGGCCTTCGCGCACTTCATGCGCACACACGCCATCGACGCGCTGAAGATCGTGCCCTCGCACCTCGAAGCGCTGCTCGAAAGCGCCACGCCCTGCCTGCCGCGCACGCTGGTGCTGGGCGGCGAGGCCGCGCCGCGCGCGCTGGTCGAGCGCATTGCGCGGCTGGCGCCGCAGTGCGCCATCTACAACCACTACGGGCCGACCGAGGCCACGGTCGGCGTCATGGTGCACGCCGTCGAAGCCGGTGCGCCCGTGCCTGAGCAACTGCCGCTGACGCGCGTGCTCGCGAACAACCGCGTGCGCGTGCTCGATGCGTGGCGCGGCCTCGTGCCGGCCGGTGGGCTGGGCGAGGTCTACATCGGCGGTGCGCAGCTGTGCCGTGGATACCTGAACCGCGCGAACCAGGAAGGCGGCGATGTGTTCGTCGCCGACCCGTTCCGCGCCGGTGAGCGGCTCTACCGCACGGGCGACCTCGCGTGGGTGCTGCCTGAAGGCGGGCTGCGGCTTGCGGGGCGCGCTGACCATCAGGTGAAGGTCCACGGCTACCGCGTGGAGCCGGCCGAGGTCGAGGCGGCGCTGCTGGCGCGGCCCGGCGTGCGCCAGGCGGTCGTGTTGGCCGTGCCCGATGCGGCCGGTGCGACCACGCTCGCCGCCTTCTTCGTCGGCGACAGCGAGGCGGCCGACGGCCGCGCGCTGCGCGAACAGCTGGCCGCGCTGCTGCCCGCGCACATGGTGCCCGCGAGCTGCACGGCGGTGAGCGCGTTTGCGCGCCTGCCGAACGGCAAGATCGACCGGCTCGCGCTGGCGGCGTCGGCCCCGGCCGAAGTGCCACGGCGCACCATCGCCGCGCCGCGCGACGCACTCGAAGCGCTGCTCGCCGACGGCATGGCCACGCTGCTGGGCAGCGGCCCGGTCGGCGTGGAAGACGACTTCTTCGAACTCGGTGGCCACTCGCTGCAGGTCATCAAGCTGGTGGCGCGCATCCGCAAGCTGCTGCAGGTCGAGGTGGCGGCCGGCGTGGTGTTCGACCACCCGACGCCCGCGGCGCTCGCCGCCGTGCTGCGCGAAGCCAGCGCCGATGCGGTTGCACTCGAACAGCTGGCGCAGACGCACCGGCAGCGCGACCTGGCCGACGAATCCGTGGGCGAGGCCGCATGAGCATCGCCATGGACGAGATCACCCGCACCGTGCACGACGGCCAGGAGGTGCCGCTGTCGTATGCGCAGGAGCAGCTGTGCTTCCTGCAGAAGCTCGAGCCCGGGCTCACGGCCTACAACCTGCCGCGTGTGTTCCGGCTGACCGGTGCGCTCGACGCCGATGCGCTGGCGCGTGCGTTCCAGGCGGTCGTTGCGCGCCACGCGATCCTGCGCACGCACTTCGTCGAGAACGACGGCGTGCCGATGCAGGTGGTGCAGGCCGAAGTGCCCTTCGCGCTGGAACGCATCGACCTCTCGGAGCAGAGCGAAGACGCACAACAGGCCGCGGTCGACGCGCTCGTGCGCCGCACGGCGACGCATGTGTTCGACCTGGGCCGTGCGCCCGCACTGGTGGCGCGGCTCGCAAAGCTCGCAGACGACCGGCACGTGCTGGCCGTCTGCCTGCACCACATCGTGTCCGATGCCTGGTCGAACCCGATCCTGGCGCGCGATCTCGGCGCGGCCTACGCGCTGGCACTGCGCAGCGACGGCCCGGTGCAGCTGCCGTCGCTGCCTGTGCAGTACGCCGACTTTGCCGTGTGGCAGCGCGCCCGCGTGCAGGGCGGGGTGCTCGCGCCGCAGCTCGCGCACTGGAACCGTCACCTCGGCGACGAGGTGCCCTCGCTCGATCTGCCGACCGACCGTGCGCGCCCCGCGCAGCAGACCTTCGCCGGCACCGCGCTCGGCTTCGAGTTGCCGCCGGCCCTGGCGACAGCGCTGCAGAAGTTCTGCCGCGCCGAACGCTGCACGCCGTTTGTCGTGCTGCTCGCGGCCTGGCAGGTGCTGCTGTCGCGCTGCAGCGGGCAGGACGATTTCGCCATCGGCGTGCCCAACGCGGGGCGCCATCGCGAGGAGGTGCAGGACCTGCTGGGCTTCTTCATCACGACGCAGGTGTTCCGCGCGCGGCTCGCGCCCCGGCGCACGCTGCGCGAGGTGTGCCGGCAGGTGCGCGCCGACGCACTCGCCGCGCTCGACCATGCCGACCTGCCGTTCGAGGTGCTGCTGGCCAGCCGCAAGGACCGGCGCGACCCCGCGCGCAGCCCGCTGTTCCAGGCCATGTTCGGCGTGCAGATGGCCGGCGAGGCCGTCGCGCTCGACTTCGCAGGCGTGCGCGCCGAGCTCGAAGAGTTCGACGACGCGGGCGCCAAGTTCGACCTGTCGCTGGACTTCTACATCGACCCGCACGGCGTGCGCGGTCGGCTCGAATACAACACCGACCTGTTCGACGCCACGACCGCGCAGCGCCTGGTGCGCGCCTACCAGCGCGTGCTGCAGGCGATGTCGGACGACCCCGACCGCGTGCTGGCGAACCTCGTGCTCACCGATGCGGACGACGAGGCGCGGCTGCGCGGCTGGAGCGAGAACCTGCCGCACCGCCCGTACACGCAGCCCGTGCACCAGCTGATCGAAGCGCAGGCGCGCGAGCGGCCTGAGGCGGTCGCGCTGGTGTTCGGCGACACGGTGCTGCGCTATGGCGAACTCGACGCGCGCGCCAACGCGCTGGCCCATCGGCTGATCGGCCTCGGCGTGCGGCCCGACATGCCCGTGGGCATCGCGGCCGAGCGCAGCGTCGAGATGGTCGTGGGGCTGCTGGCGATCCTGAAGGCCGGCGGCGCGTATGTGCCCATCGACCCCGAGCTGCCGCGCGAACGCATCGCGTACATGCTCGAAGACAGCGGCGTGACCTTGCTGCTCACGCAGTCGCACCTGCGCGAGGCGCTGCCGGTGGCGGCGCATGTGCAGGTGCTGGCACTGGATGCGCTCGACCTGTCGGCCGAATCCACCGCCTGCCCGCAGGTCGCGCTGCATGGCGAGAACCTCGCCTACGTGATCTTCACCTCGGGTTCCACGGGCCGCCCCAAGGGCGCGGCCAACCGTCACAACGCGCTGTACAACCGCCTGGCCTGGATGCAGGACGCCTACACGCTGGGCAACGCCGACACCGTGCTGCAGAAGACGCCGTTCGGCTTCGACGTGTCGGTGTGGGAGTTCTTCTGGCCGCTGATGCAGGGCGCGCGCCTCGTCGTCGCCGCACCCGGCGACCACCGCGAGCCGGCACGCCTGGTCGAGCTGATCCGCTCGCACGGCGTGACCACGCTGCATTTCGTGCCCTCGATGCTGCAGGCCTTCCTGGCGCACGACGGCATCGAGGCCTGCGCCAGCCTGCGGCGCATCGTCTGCAGCGGCGAGGCGCTGCCCGCCGAGGCGCAGGCGAAGGTGTTCGAGCGCCTGCCGGGCGCGGGGCTCTACAACCTCTACGGCCCGACCGAAGCGGCCATCGACGTGACGCACTGGACCTGCCGCGCCGACGGCCTGAACCACGTCGCCATCGGCCGCCCCATCGCGGGCTGCAAGACCTACGTGCTCGATGCGGGCCTGAACCCCGTGCCGCCGGGCGTGGGCGGCGAGTTGTACCTGGGCGGCATCGGCCTGGCGCGCGGCTACCTGCACCGGCTGGGCCTCACGGCCGAGCGCTTTGTCGCCGACCCGTTCAGCGACACCGGCGAGCGCCTGTACCGCACGGGCGACCTCGTGCGCTGGCGCGACGACGGCCAGCTGGCCTACCTGGGCCGCATCGACCACCAGGTGAAGGTGCGGGGCTTCCGCATCGAACTCGGCGAGATCGAGGCGCAGCTGCTGGCGCAGCCGCAGGTGCGCGAGGCCGTCGTGGTGGCCGACGAAGGCCCGGGCGGCGCGCGGCTGGTCGGCTATGTGTCGCCGCAGCCCGATGCGGCGGTCGATGCGGCCGTGCTCAAGGCGCGGCTGGCCGAAGTGCTGCCCGAGTACATGGTGCCGGCGCTGCTGTGCGTGCTGCCGGCCCTGCCGCTCAACGCCAACGGCAAGATCGACCGCAAGTCGTTGCCCAAACCCGAGCGCAGCGGGGCGCAGGCCTACGAGGTGCCCGAAGGCGCGGTCGAGCAGGCGCTGACCACCGTCTGGGTCGAGGTGCTCGGCCTGCCGCGCGTGGGCCGGCAGGACAACTTTTTCGAACTCGGCGGCGATTCGATCCTGAGCCTGCAGATCGTGTCGCGGCTGCGCACGGCGGGCTGGAAGCTCACGCCGCGCCAGATGTTCGAGCGCCAGACCGTCGCGGGGCAGGCGGCGGTGGCCGAACCCGTGGGCGCTGCGGTGCAGGCCGAGCAAGCGGCAGCCGAGGGCGAGGTGCCGCTGCTGCCTTTCCAGGCTGCGTTCTTCGAAGCCGACATGCCCGAGCGCCATCACTGGAACCAGTCGCTGCTGCTGCAAAGCCGCGAGCCGCTGGTGCTGTCTGCGCTCGAAGCCGCGCTGGCGGCCGTGGTGCAGCACCACGATGCGTTCCGCCTGCGCTTCCATCAGGCAGGCGATGGCCACTGGCAACAGGCCTACGAGGCACTGCCGGCGCGTTGGCGCGAGGAATGGCTCTGGGTGCGCTATGCGGCGAACCCCGCGCAGATCGCTGCGCTGTGCGACGAGGCGCAACGCAGCCTCGATCTTGCGCACGGGCCGCTGCTGCGTCCGTTGGTCATCCGCCTGCCGGGCGGCGACTGGCGCCTGCTGCTGGCCGCGCACCACCTCGTGGTCGATGGCGTGTCGTGGCGCATCCTGCTCGACGACCTGGCTGCCGCGTACACGCAGTGCCGCGATGGCCAACCGGTCGCGCTGCCGCCGAAGAGTGCCAGCCTGCAGGCCTGGGCGCACGCGCTGCAGGTGCAGGCTGCCGCGATGGACGGCGAACTCGCGCACTGGCAGGCCTTCGCTGACGTGCCGGTCGCGCTGCCCTGCGCGCGCCCCGAGGGCGTGAACACGGTGGCGCGCCGCACCAGCATCGCGTGGCAGCTCGACCGCGAGCGCACGCAGGCGCTGCTCAAGGCGGCGCCGGCTGCCTACCGCACGCAGGTCAACGACCTGCTGCTCACCGCGCTCGGCCGCGCGCTGTGCGGCTGGAGCGGGCATGCGCAGCTGGCGATCCTGCTCGAAGGCCACGGCCGCGAAGACATCCTGCCGGCGGAGAAGGCGCTCGACCTGTCGCGCACCACGGGCTGGTTCACGAGCCTGTTCCCCGTGCGGCTCGATCCGTTGGGCGCGTGGGGCGACGCGATCAAGCGCGTGAAGGAAGACCTGCGCCGCGTGCCCCAACGCGGGCTCGGCCATGGCGTTCTGATGCACCTGGGTACGGACGTACAGCAGCAGGCGCTGCGCGCATTGCCGCGCCCGCAGCTGGTCTTCAACTACCTGGGGCAGGTCGACGGTGCGGTTGAGGCCGCATGGTCGCTTGCACCCGAAGACGCGGGCGAACCCGTCGCGGCGAGCGCGCCGCTGCTGCACGAGTTCAGCGTCAACACGCAGATGCGCGACGGTGCGCTGCACCTGACGGTGGACTTCAGCGCGGCGCGGCATGCGTCCGACGATGTGCAGCGCTGGGTGAATCGCTTCGGCGACGAACTCGAAGCGCTGATCGCGCATTGCACCTCGGGCGCTTCCGGTGTCACGCCGTCGGACTTCCCGCTGGCCGGGCTCGACGCCGCGCAGCTCGACGCGCTGCCGCTGCCCGTGGCGCAACTCGAAGACCTCTATCCGCTGTCGCCGATGCAGTCCGGCATGCTGTTCCACAGCCTGGTCGATGCGCAGGGCGAGGCCTACATCAACCAGCTGTGCATGGACATCGACGGCCTCGATGCCGAGCGCTTCCACGCGGCATGGCAGCGCGTGCTGGCGCGCCACGAAGTCCTGCGCAGCGGCTTCCTGGCCGATGGCGCCGCGCCGCTGCAATGGGTGGCGCGCAGCGCCGAGATGCCGTGGGCGGTGAAAGACCTGCGCGAGAGCGCCGACGTGCAGTGCGCGCTGGCTCGGCTGGCCGCGTCGCAGCGCGCGAGCGGCTTCGACTTGGCACGCCCGCCGCTGATGCGCATCGCGCTGGCGCGCACGCAGGCGAAGCGGCATCACCTCGTCTGGACCTACCACCACCTGCTGCTCGACGGCTGGAGCGTGGCGCAGCTGCTGGCCGAGGTGCTGCGCAGCTACGCGGGGCAGGCCGGCGAGCCCGCACCCGGACGATTCCGCGACCACATCGCGTGGCTCGCGGCGCGCGACGCGCAGGCTGGCGAGGCGCATTGGCGCAGTGTGCTGGCCGGCGTGGAGGAGCCGACGCGTCTTGCGACCGCACTGGTGCCGCCCGTTGCACCGCGTCCCGGCAAGGCCCGCCAGCGCCTGGCCTTCGACACCGAAACCACGCGCAGCCTGCGCGAAGCCGCGCGCGCCGCACACGTCACGCTGAACACGTTTGTGCAGGCCGCCTTGGCGCTGCTGCTGAGCCAGCGCACGCGCACCGGCACTGTCGTGTTCGGCGCCACCGTCGCCGGCCGCAGCGCTGAGATGCCGGGTGCCGAGCGCATGCTGGGCCTTTTCATCAACACGCTGCCCGTGGTCGCGCGCCTGCAGCCCGGCCAGCCCGTGGGCGACTGGCTGCGCGAACTGCAGGCGGCGCAGGTCGCATCGCGCGAATACGAGCACACGCCGCTGCACGAGATCCAGGCCTGGGCCGGGATGGGCGGGCAGGGCCTGTTCGACACGCTGGTGGTGTTCGAGAACTACCCGGTCGATGCGGCCTTGCGCGACGACGCGGCGGCGGGCCTCACGTTCGGTGCGGTGCACACGCAGGAAGAAACCTCGTACCCGCTGACGCTGATGGTGCATGACGACGCGGCGCTGCACATCGACCTCGTGCATGCGCTCGACGTGTGCGACGGCGCGCAGGCCGCGGCGCTCGTGGGCCAGTTGCGCGCGGCGCTGCTGGCGCTTGCTGGCGATGCGGCGCAAGCCGTGGGCCAACTGGCGCTGGCCGATGCGGCCGAGCGCGAACGGTTGTCACACTGGTCGCGCGGTGCGTTCACACCGGAAACAGTCGTGCCCGTCCACCACCTCATCGAACAACAGGCCCGCATCAATCCCGACGCACTGGCGCTGGTCACGGCCGAGCATCGCCTCACCTACGCCGCGCTCAATCGCCTCGCGAACCGCTGGGCGCACCGGCTGATCGCGCAAGGCGTGCGGCCCGACATGCCGGTCGCGATCGCGGTCGATCGCTCGGCGGAAACTGTGGTGGGCCTGCTCGCCGTGCTCAAGGCCGGTGGTGCGTACGTGCCGCTCGACCCGGCGTTCCCGACCGAGCGGCTGGCCTACATGGTCGAGGACAGCGGTGCCACGTTGCTGCTCACGCGCCGCGCGCTGATGCCGCGTTTGCCCGACGCAGCGAGCGTGCAGCGGCTGGCGTTTGACCTCGACGCAACCGACGACGACATCGCCGCCTGGCCCGACCACGACCCGGCGGTGCCGGTGCATGGCGAACAGCTGGCCTATGTGCTCTACACCTCGGGCTCCACCGGTCGCCCCAAGGGCGTGGCGATGCGCCACGATGCGGTCGCGCGCCTCATCGCGTGGCAGCTGCACCGCCTGCCGGGCGCGAGCCGCACGTTGCTGTTCGCGTCGCCGTGCTTCGACGTGGCGTTCCAGGAAATGGTCAGCGGGCTGGCCGGCGGCGGCTGCCTCGTGCAGACCACCGACGCGCAGCGGCTCGACCTCGATGCGCTCGAAGACCTGGTGCACCGCGAAGGCGTCGAGCGCATGTTCCTGACCTTCTCGGTGCTGCAGCACTTCGCCGAACAGTCGCTGGCCTCGGGCCGCCGGCTGCCGGCGCTGCGCCAGATCGTCACCGCGGGCGAGCAGCTCAAGCGCACGCCCGCGCTGGCCGAATGGCTGGCGCGCGAATCGCAGTGCCGGCTCATCAACCAGTACGGGCCGACCGAAACGCACGTGGTGAGCGAGTTCGTGCTCGACGGTGCAGGCCTTGACGACCTGCCGCCCATCGGCACGCCCGCATCGAGCGCGCGCCTGCGCGTGCTCGACGCCACCCTGCAGCCCGTGCCGGTCGGCGTGGCCGGCGAGCTGTGCGTGGGCGCCGAGGCGTTGGCGCGCGGCTACCTGCACCGCGCCGGCCTGACGGCGCAGCGCTTCGTCGCCGACCCGTTCGATGCGCAAGGCGGGCGGCTCTACCGCACCGGCGACCTCGTGCGCTGGCGCGATGACGGTCAGCTCGAGTACCTCGGCCGGCTCGACCACCAGGTGAAGGTGCGGGGCTTTCGCATCGAGCTCGGCGAGGTCGAGTCGCAGTTGCTCGCGCAGCCCGGCGTGCGACAGGCCCTCGTGCTGGCGCAGGAAGGGCCGGGCGGCGCGCGCCTGGTGGCGTATGCCGCGGGTGCCGAAGGCCAGCCGCTACTGCCGGCGGCGCTGCGTGCGGGGCTGGCGGCGGCGCTGCCCGACTACATGGTGCCGAGCGTCATCGTCGCGATGCCGCAGGGGCTGCCGCTGAACGCCAACGGCAAGGTCGATCGGCAGGCGCTGCCACCGCCCGAAGCGGCGGAAGAGCGCGCCCATGTGCCGCCGCAGGGTGCCACCGAAGCCGCGCTGGCGGGTCTGTGGGCGCAGGTGCTGGGGCTGCCGCGCGTGGGGCGCGGCGACAACTTCTTCGAGCTCGGTGGGCACTCGCTCGCGGTGCTCAAGCTGCGGCAGCAGGTCAAGGCGCAGATGGGCATCGACCTGCCGCTGCAGCGCTACTTCGAGCTGCCCGACCTGGCCGCGTGCGCGCAGGCGCTCGACGCACAGGGGCCGGCGCAGGCGCAGCAGGCCGCACAGGCCGAGAGCGACCTCGATCGCATGGATGCATTGTTGGAAAGTCTGGGGGGTTGAGTGAGCAGTAGCACTAGCAGCAGTAGCAGCGAACGCGGCAGGGCCATCGCCCAACGGCTGGCAGGTTTGCCACCGGCGCGGCAGAAGGAATTCATCGCCGCGCTTCGTGCGCAGGGCATCGATTTCGGCCGCCTGCCGATCGTGCCCGATCCGGCCGCCGTGCCTGGCGCGCCGCGGCCCGCCTCGTACGCGCAGGCGCGCCAGTGGTTCCTCTGGCAGATGGACCCCGAGAGCACCGCGCAGCACATCTCGGCGGCGCTCACGTTGCACGGTGCGCTCGACCTTGCGGCGCTGCGTGCGAGCCTGCAGGCGCTGGTCGTGCGGCATCCGTCGCTGCGCACGCGCTTCGGCGTGAGCGACGACGGCGTGCCGCAGCAGACCGTGTCGCCCGAGGCCGTGCTCGACCTGCGCGAAGCCGATCTGCGCGCCCACCCCGCGCAGGTGCGCGACGAGGCCGCGCGCCTCGTGCGCATGCCCTTCGATCTGTCGCGCGGCCCGCTGCTGCGCGTGGGCCTGCTGCACACCGGCGAGACCGCGCACCTGCTGGTGCTGGTGATGCACCACATCGTGTCCGATGGGTGGTCGATGCAGTTGCTGGTCGATGACTTCGGTGCGCTGTACCAGGCGCACCGCCACGGGAACGACGCTAACGTGCTCGCCGCGCCCGCGCTGCAGTACGCCGACTACGCAGCCTGGCAGCGCAACTGGCTCGAAGCGGGCGAGGGCGAGCGTCAGCTCGCCTACTGGACCGAGCGGCTCGGCGGCGAGCAGCCGCTGCTGCAATTGCCTGCCGACCGCGCGCGTCCGCCGCAGGGCCCGTACCTGGCCGCGCGCCACCGCCTCGACCTGCCGGGCGAGCTGACGCAGGCGCTGCGCCGCCGCGCGAGCGCCGAGGGTGCGACGCTCTTCATGGTGCTGCTGGCCGGCTTCCAGGCGCTGCTGCACCGCTACACGGGCCAGGGCGACATCCGGCTCGGCGTGCCTGTGGCCAACCGCGACCGGCCCGAGACGGCCGGCATCCTCGGCCTGTTCGTCAACACGCAGGTGCTGCGTGCCGAGCTGGCCGGTCACACCACGCTGGCCCAGGCGCTGGCGCAGGCGCGCGAGGCGGCGCTGGGTGCGCAGGCGCACCAGGACCTGCCGTTCGAACAGCTGGTCGAGGCGCTGCAGCCCGAGCGCAGCCTGAGCCACCCGCCGCTGTTCCAGGTGATCTTCAACCACCGGCAGCAGGACCTGGGCGCGCTCGACCGGCTCGAAGGCCTGCGCATTGAACCCTGCGAACTCGACGAACAGGCGGCGCCCTTCGAACTCGCGCTCGACACGCTGGAGCAGGCCGACGGCACGCTCGGCCTGAGCTTCACCTACGCCCGTGCGATCTTCGAACCCGCCACCATCGAGCGCATGGCCGCGCACTACATCGCAGTGCTGCGCCAGCTGGCCGACGACCCCACGCGCACGTTGCGCGAGGTGGCACTGCTCGGTCCGCAGGAACACGCCCAACTGCGCGAATGGGGCGAGGGCCGGGACACCGCCTGGGACGAGGTGCCCGTGCACCGGCTCGTCGAACGCCAGGCCGCGCTGCGGCCCGAAGCCACGGCGCTGATCGTCGACGGCGTGCCGATGAGTTTCCGCGACTTCAACGTGCGCGCCAACCGGCTCGCGCACGCGCTCATCGCGCAGGGCGTGCAGCCCGAGGACCGCATCGGCCTCGCGGTGGAGCGTTCGCCCGAGATGGTGGTGGCGCTGCTCGGCGTGCTGAAGGCGGGCGCAGCCTACGTGCCGCTCGACCCCGACTACCCGCCCGACCGACTCGGCTTCATGGCGGCCGACAGCGGCGTGCGGCTGCTGCTCACGCAGGCGCGCGTGCGCGAGCGGCTGGGCGCCTCGATGCAGGCGCTGCCCGCGCTGCTGCTCGACGGCGGCGTGCTCGACAGCGGCCCCGACGGCGCGCCCGATGTCGCGGTGCATCCCGAGCACCTGGCCTATGTGATCTACACCTCGGGCTCCACCGGCCAGCCCAAGGGCGTGGCCGTGGCGCATGGCCCGCTGAGCATGCACATCCAGACCATCGGCCGCGCGTACGGCATGACGCCCGAAGACCGCGAGCTGCAGTTCGCGTCGATCAACTTCGACGGCGCGCACGAGCGCATCTGGACGCCGCTGGCCTTCGGCGCCACGCTGATGCCGCGCAGCCAGGAGCTGTGGACCGTGCACCGCAGCCGCGAGGAGATGCGGCGCCACGGCATCACAGTCGCCTGCTTCACGCCGGGCTACCTGCAGCAGATGGCCGACGAACTCGGCGAAGAAGGGCGCGTGCCCACGCTGCGTTCGTACACCGTCGGCGGCGAGGCCATGGGCCGTGTGGCCTGCGAGCGCGTGATGCAGACGTTGCAACCGCCGCGCCTCATCAACGGCTACGGCCCGACCGAGACGGTGATCACGCCGACCATCGCCAAGGCCTATGCCGGCACCGCCTTCGACGCGGCCTACCTGCCCATCGGCGCGCCCGTGGGCGACCGCCGCGCCGTGGTGCTCGACACCGACATGAACCTGGTGCCGCCCGGCATGGCCGGCGAGCTGTACCTCGGCGGTTCGGGCCTGGCGCGCGGCTACCTGAACCGCGCCGGCCTGAGCGCCGAACGCTTCGTGGCCGACCCTTTCGACACGGAGGGTGGGCGCCTGTACCGCACCGGCGACCTCGTGCGCTGGCGCGCCGACGGGCAGCTCGAATACCTGGGGCGCCTGGACCATCAGGTGAAGGTGCGGGGCTTTCGCATCGAACTCGGCGAGGTCGAGGCGCGTCTGCGCGCGCAGCCCGGCGTGCGCGAGGCCGTGGTGGTCGCGCGCCAGCGTGCGGGCGGCGCGCTGTTGCTGGCCTACGTGTCGAGCCTCGATGCGCAGCGGCCGGTCGATGCTTTCACGTTGCGCGACGGGTTGGCGCAGGTGCTGCCCGAGTACATGGTGCCGTCGGCGATCACCGTGCTCGCGGCGCTGCCGCTGAACGCCAACGGCAAGGTCGACCGCGCCGCGCTGCCCGAGCCGGTGTTCGCCGCTGCAGCCGACACCTGGGAAGCGCCGCAGGGCGCGGCCGAGGAGGCGATGGCGGCCGTGTGGACCGAGGTGCTCGGCGCGCCGCGCGTGGGCCGCAACGACAACTTCTTCGAACTCGGCGGACACTCGCTGCTGGCCATGCAGCTGCTCGAGCGGCTGCGCCGGCAGGGCTTCGGTGCGCAGGTGCGCACGCTGTTCCAGAACCCGCGTTTTGCCGACTTCGCGCGCGCCACGCTGGAGGCCGGCGCGTCGTCGCGCCCGGCGCCGGCGGTTCCTGACAACGCGATTCCCGATGGCTGCACCTTGCTCACGCCGCAGATGCTGCCGCTGGTGACGCTCGACGACGCGCAGCTGCGCCGCATCGAAGCCGCCGTGCCCGGTGGCGCGGCCAACATCCAGGACATCTACCCGCTCGCGCCACTGCAGGAAGGCCTGCTGTTCCATCACTTGATGCAGGCCGAGGGCGACGTCTACGTGCAGTCGCTGCAGATGCGCTTCGACAGCCAGGCGCGGCTGCACGCGTTCATGGACTGCCTGAACCGCGTCATCGTGCGCCACGACATGTTGCGCACGGCGGTGCTGTGGGAGGGGCTGGCGGAGCCGGTGCAGGTGGTGCACCGCCACGCGCCGGCCGAGATCGAATGGCTGCCGATCGACGCCGCCGCAGGCGATGTCGCCGCGCAGCTCGAAGCCCATGTGCGCCCCGGCCACTACCGCCTCGACGTGCGCCGCGCGCCCATGCTGCGCGCCATCGCCGCGCACGATGCGACGGGCGGCGGCTGGCTGTTGCAGCTGCCAAGCCATCACCTGGCGCTCGACCACGTCTCGCGCGACCTGCTGGTCGAGGAAATCACGCTGCTGCTGCAGGGCCGTGCCGATGCATTGCCCGCGCCCGTGCCATTCCGCAGCTTTGTCGCGCAGGCACGGCTCGGTGCCGACGTGGCCGAGCAGGAGACCTTCTTTCGCCGCATGCTCGGCGACGTGCGCGAACCGACCGCGCCCTTCGACCTGTTCGATGCGCGCGGCGACGGCACGGCCGTGGAAGAAGCGCACCTCGAACTCGACGCGGCGCTGGCGCAGGCCGTGCGCGCGCAGGCCCAGCGCAGCGGCGTGAGCGCTGCCACGCTGTTCCACCTGGCGTGGGCGTTGGTGCTGGCCAAGACCACGGGCAAGGACGACGTGGTGTTCGGTACCGTGCTGTTCGGCCGGCTCGCAGGCGGCGAGGGCGCAGGGCGCGCGCTCGGCATGATGATCAACACGCTGCCGCTGCGCGTGACGCTGGGCCGCAGCCATGCGCTGGCCTGCGTGCGGCAGACGCACGCCGCACTGGCCGGCCTGCTGCACCATGAGCACGCGAGCCTGTCGCTCGCGCAGCGCTGCAGCGCGGTGCCCAAGGGCACGCCGCTGTTCTCGACGCTGCTGAACTACCGCTATGTGGCGCAGGCGCCCGATGCGGGTGCCGATGCGGGCGGCTGGGAAGGCATCGAGACGCTCGGTGCGCAGGAGCGTTCGAACTACGCCTTCGCGCTGTCGGTGAACGAACGCGCCGACGGCTTCGCACTGACCGCGCAGGTCGATGCATCGGTCGGTGCCGCGCGCGTGTGCCAGTACATGCACGACGCAGTGCGCCGCGTGGCCGACGACCTCGCGCGAGCGGCCACGCACCCGGTCGCGGCCTTCGACCTGTACACCGCCGACGAGGCGCAGCGCCTGCAGGCCTGGGGCGAGAACACGCCCGCCTACCAGCACACCGCACCGGTGCACGTGCTGGTCGCACGCCAGGCTGCGCTGCGGCCCGAAGCCACGGCGCTGATCTTCGGCGACCACACGCTGAGCTACGGGGCGCTGGAGGCACGCGCCAACCGGCTGGCGCACCACCTCGTGCGCGCGGGCGTGCGGCCCGAAGTGCGCGCGGGCCTCGCGGTGCGGCGCTCGGCCGACATGGTCGTGGCGCTGCTCGCGATCCTGAAAGCGGGCGGCGCGTATGTGCCGCTCGACCCGGCCTACCCGCCGCAGCGGCTGGCCTACATGGTGGAAGACAGCGGCGTCGCGCTGCTGCTGGCCGACGATGCCGTCGTGCTCGACCGCATCGGCATGCCCGAGGTGAAGGCACTGACGCTCGACACGCTCGACCTGTCGAACGGACCTTCGCACGACCCCGGCGTGGCGGTGCATCGCGAACATCTGGCCTATGTGATCTACACCTCGGGCTCGACCGGAAAGCCCAAGGGCGTGGCCGTGGCGCATGGCCCGCTGGCGATGCACGTGCAGTCCATCGGCGAGGCCTACGGCATGACGCCCGAGGACCGCGAGCTGCAGTTCGCGTCGATCAACTTCGACGGTGCGCACGAGCGCACCTGGGTGCCGCTGGCCTTCGGTGCGGCGCTGATGCCGCGCGACGAAGAGGTCTGGCCGGTGGAGCGCACCTGCGCCGAAATCGCCCGTCACGGCATCACGATTGCCTGCTTCACGCCCGGCTACCTGCACCAGATGGCCGAGCTGATGGGCGAGGCCGCGAGCCGGCTGCCGATTCGCTCCTACACCGTGGGTGGCGAGGCGATGCCGCGCACCAGCTTCGCGCTGGTGCAGTCGGTGCTGAAGCCGCCGCGCATCGTCAACGGCTACGGGCCGACCGAAACGGTGATCACGCCGATGATCGCCAAGGCCGCGAGGGGCGAGGGCTTCGATGCGGCCTACATGCCCATCGGCCGCCTCGTGGGCGACCGCACGGCCTATGTGCTCGACGGCGCCATGAACCAGGTGCCGCCCGGCGTGGCTGGTGAGCTCTACCTGGGCGGCGATGGTCTGGCGCGCGGCTATCTGCAGCGCGCGGGCCTGAGCGCGGAACGCTTCGTGGCCGACCCCTTCGGTGCGCCGGGCGGCCGGCTCTACCGCACCGGCGACCTCGTGCGCTGGGAGAGCGACGGTCAGATGGCCTACCTCGGGCGCATCGACCACCAGGTGAAGATCCGCGGCTTTCGCATCGAACTGGGCGAAATCGAGGCGCAGCTGTTGGCGCTGCCGCAGGTGCGCGAAGCCGTGGTCGTCGCCAGCCAGGGCGCGGGCGGCGCGCGGCTGGTGGCGTATGTCTCGCCGCTGGCGGGCGAGCGCATCGAGCCTTCGCGGCTGCGTGCGAGCCTTGCGGCGCTGCTGCCTGAACACATGGTGCCGACTGCGATCGTGGTGCTCGACACGCTGCCGCTCAACCTGAGCGGCAAGGTCGACCGCCATGCGCTGCCGTCGCCGGTGTTCGCCGGTGGCGACGGCTACGACGCGCCGCGCGGAACCGCCGAGCAGGCGCTCGCGCGCATCTGGTCCGAAGTGCTCGGCGTGGAACGCGTGGGCCGCGACGACAACTTCTTCGAGCTCGGCGGCGACTCGCTGCTGAGCCTGAAGGTGATGGCGCAGGCACGCCGCCTGGGCCTGCCCGCGCTCGACCTGAAGCTGCACGACTTCCTGCGCGCGCCGACCATCGCGGGGCTGCTGGGCGGGCGTGCCGATGCGCCGTCGCTGGTCGCCCTGAACGCCGTGGTGCCCGGTGCGGCGCCGCTGTTCTGCATGCACGCCGCGCTGGGCACGGTGTACGACTACGCGCCGCTGGCACGCCGTCTGCAGGGCGTGCGCACCGTGTACGGCCTGCCGTGCCGCATGCTCGCCGACCCTGTGCACCGCGATGTGTCGCTGGCGCGCATGGCCGACGACTACGCCCGCATGGTCCGCGCTGTGCAGCCGCAGGGGCCGTACCACCTGCTGGGCTGGTCGCTCGGCGGCGCGCTCGCTGCGGCCGTGACGGCGCGGCTCGAAGCCGAAGGGCAGGCCGTGGCGTTTCTCGGGCTGGTCGATCCCTATGTGCCCGAGCCCGAAGCGCGCATGCAGACGGTGGACGACGACGGCCGCCGCGACTTCGCCTACTTCGTTGCCTCGGCCTGGCCTGCGGCGCGCCTGGAAGGGCTGCTGGACATCGACGATTTCGTCAGCGACGAAGCCACGGTGGCCACGCTGATCGCACAGGCCCGCGCGCAAGCGCAGGCCCGCGGCGATGCGCTCGAGATGCCGGCCCATGCGAACCTGCCCGACGATGAACTGGCCCGCATCTTCCTCACGAGCCAGCAGCTGAAGGCGATCGAGACCGAAGCCCTCGTGCCGCTGCGCTGCCGCGCCGAGTGCTGGTGGATCGCGCGGCGCCCGGCGGCAGACCGCGCCGCGCTCGCGCTGCAGCTGGGCCAGCCGGACCTCGCGGGCGCCACGGCGCTCGACGAGGACCACCATGCGATCCTGCGCAGCCCGGTGCTGCTGGCGCAACTGGGCGAGCGACTGGGCGAGGCCGAGGCCCTCGCGGCCTGAGGCCCGGGCATAAAAAACGCACGACCCGGAAGCCGGGTCGTGCGTCAAGGGCACCCTTCTGCCGGTGCCGCCCTAATTCAATTCGTTGGGTCTCAGAGCTTGTAGCTGAGCTTCAGCCAGGCGTTGCGCGGGTTGCCCTGCGTGTAGCCGTTGTAGGCGCCCAGGCCGTTGTAGTAGCGCTTGTCGCCGAGGTTCTCGATGTGCAGCGACGCGCTCAGGCGGTTGTTGATGTCGTAGCGCGCCATCAGGCCGAACAGCGTCAGGCCGCCTTGCGAGGCACGGCCGAGTTCGTTGAACTCGTCGTAATAGATGCCGCTCTGGTAGCTCACGCTGCCGCCGACGGTGAGCTTGCTCCATTCGCCGGGCAGGCGATAGCTGGTGCTCACGCGGAACAGGCGGCGCGGGTATTGCGGGTTCAGCAGCACGCCGTCGGTGTCGCGCTTGGCGTGGTAGGTGTAGCCCGCGAGCATCTGCAGGCCCGGCAGCACTTCGCCGGCGGCGGTGAGCTCGAAGCCCTTGCTCTTGGCGCCCTGCACCGCGCGGTACGGAATGCCGCCGTCGGGCAGCAGAGAGCCGGCGTCGCGGTCGATCACGGCGAGGTTGGTCTCGCGCGTCTTGAAGATCGCGGCGCTGGTGTTGAGCTTGCCGCCGAAGTGCTCGCCCTTCAGGCCCAGCTCGATGTTCTTGCCGCGCTGCGGTGCGATGAGCGAGTTGTTGCGGTCGCGCACCGTGTTGGGCTGGAAGATGTCGGTGTAGCTGCCGTACAGCGAGAGTTCCTTGCTCACGTCGAACACCACGCCCAGGTAGGGCGTGACCACGCCGTTCTCGCGCATGGAGCTCACGCCGGTGCGGCGCCAGGTGGTCCAGTCGAGCGTGGACGCATCGGATTTGTACCAGGTGCCGCGCGCGCCGATGATCACCGACAGCGGGTCGGCCAGCCGCAGGCGGGTCGAGGCGTAGATGGCCTTTTCGGTGGTGCTCGACGGCGCCGTGTACAGCGGGTACGAGAACGAGGTCGGCTCGGGGAAGCTCTGCAGCTGGTAGAAGTTCAGCGGCCGGCGGTCGATCATGCGCGGCACGGCACCGCGCGTGTAGACCGTGGCGTCGTAGGTGTTGTAGCTCATGCCCACCACGGCTTCGTGCGTCTGGCCGAAGGCCTCGAACGGGCCCTTCAGGTGCACGTCGAGGGCCTTGTTGGCGCCTTCGGCGGGGTTCTCGCGGATGTCGATGGTCGAGGCGCCGGTGCGCTCGTTGATGGCGCGGTAGATGCTCAGGTCGCCCGAGGCACGCTCGCGCTTGCTCTTGAGGTAGCTGGCATCGACCTTCAGCTGCCAGCCGCCGCCCAGTTGCTGGTCGAGGTTGGCGAACAGCTTGTCGCTGTACATGTCCCAGTAGCTCCACGGGGTGCTGGAGTTGAACGAGCGCGGGAGGTTGGTGCGCTGGCCGTTGCTGAAGAACAGCGGGCTCTGGCCGTAGTTGGCGCCGGCTATGGCGGTCTTCTGGTGCTCGAAGCCTACCGAGAGGCGGGAGCCCGCGGCGAGGTCGACTTCGAGAATGCCGTACAGCGCGTCTTCGGTGCGCTTCTTGTTCTCGATGAAGTTCTTGCCGTCGGTGCGCGAGGCCATGAAGCGGCCGCGCACGGTGCCGGCCTCGTTGAGCGGGCCGCCCACGTCGATCTCGGCGTTGTAGCGGCTCCAGGAGCCGATGCCGCCCGAGATGTGGCCGGCAAACTCGGAGGTCGGGCGCTTGCGCACGAGGTTGATGGCGCCGCCGGGCGAGCCCACGCCGTTGAGCAGGCCGGCCGCGCCGCGGATCACTTCGACTCGGTCGTAGAAGGCGGTGCTGATCATGCTCGACTCGCCGGCCACGCTGTTGAAGCCCAGCGTGGGCACGCCGTCGATCATGGTGCTCAGCGCGAAGCCGCGCGACGAGAAAGTCACGCGCTCGTCGTTGCGGTCGGCCACGATGCCGGGCGTCTGGCGCAGCACGTCGTCCAGGGTGACGAGGTTCTGGTCGTCGATCTGCTGGCGGCCGATGACGCTGATCGACTGCGGCGTTTCGCGCAGCGACAGGTCCATGCGCGTGGCGCCGGCGGCGGCGCGCGTGGTGTACGAGCCCGTGCCTTCGGTGGTGCCGTCGGTGGAGGCCTGCGCGGCCACGGTCACGGCGGGCAGCGTCGAGGCGCTGGCCGCGCTCTGGCGCTGGATGGTGACGCGCATGGGGCCGTTGCGCACCGCCACGAGGCCGCTGCCGGCCAGCAGCCGGTCGAGCGCCTGCTGGAAGCTCAGGCGGCCCGACACGGCCGGTGCGGCCAGGCCCGAGACCACGTCACCCGCGGCGAGCACCTGCACGCCGGTCTGGCGCGACAGCTCGTTGAGCGCGGCGCCCAGCGGCTGGGCGGGCACGTTGATGTCGCGCGCTGGGGCGGCGGCCTGGTCGGTGCCCTGGGCGGCGGCAAGGCCGCTCCAGCTGGCAAGGGCGGTTCCGAAGGCGGCGGCAAGCGCGGCGCTCAGGAGTCGGTGGCGGGGCGAGAAACGCATGGGGGAAGGCTCCAGACAAATAAATCGGTGCGACATGAAAACCGGGGCGCGCTGCATCCGTCGATCGGATGCGGGGTGCTTCTGGATGTAAGACGTTTGAACTCGAAAAAGAGAGACAGGCCCGTGACACGCCGTCGGCCGCCGCGTCGATGCGGGTCGAAAAAAACTGAAAAGGAACGGGCGCGCCTGGGGGCGCACCGGGGTCAGCGTGCCTGCAGGCTCACGCTGCCGTCGGGACGGGTGACCGCCACCAGCGGCAGGATGGCGGGCAGCGCGTCGAGCAGGCCGGCCGAGTCGTTGGTGCGAAAACGCCCCGAGAGCCGCATCGCGTCGATGCGGGCGTCGGCGCCCACGATGGGCGCGTTGCGGTAGCTGTTGACTGCGGCCAGCGCATCGCCCAGCGGCGTGTTGTCGAACACCAGCCAGCCGTCGCGCCAAGCCGAGAGGGCGGCGGTGTCGGCCTGGCGCACCGGGTCGGCGTGGCCGTCGCGCACCTCGAGCATGTCGCCGGCGCGCAGGTCGACCACCTCGCCGCTGCGCTCGGTGCCGGCGTGGCGCAGCACCTGCACGCGCACATGGCCGTGCTCGACGCCCACGGTGATCGGGCCGCCGCGGTCGCGCACGGTGAAGGCGGTGCCGACGACTTCGATGAGGGCTTCGCGCGTGCGCACCACGAAGGGCCGGTCGGCGTCGGGCGCCACATCGAAGCGGACTTCGCCGCGTGCCATGTCGACCATGCGGCGGCGGCGGTAGAGCGTGACGTCGACGGCGCTTTGCGGGGCGAGGTCGAGGCGGCTGCCGATGCCGTTGGCCGATGCATCCGCGGTATCGGCCAGCGTGACCTTCAGCATCCGCGCGTTGGGCGTGCGGTAGGCGGACTGGAACACCGGCTGTTGCCAGTACCACTGCACGCCGCGCCCCGCGACCACGCCGGCACCGAACAGCCCGGCGACCGACAGCAGCATCTTGCGGCGCGAGGGGTTGCGCGGCACCGGTGCGGGTGTGGGTTCGTCGAAGTGCGCGCGCAGGTCGTCGGCCATGCCGCCCAGGGCGTTCCAGCGCTCGCGTGCCTCGCGCACGGCGGCGGCGTGTTCGGGCGAGCGGGTGCGCCACTGGTCGAGCGCGAGCCGGGCGCTGTTGGCGGCGGGGCTCGGCGGCGCGATCTCGTCCTCGACGATGAGCGCGAGCGCGCGTTCGATCAGCCGTTCACGCGGAACGACCGCAGGGGCCGCCACGGTCATGAGAAATCTTCAGCCAGTGCCGTGTCGAAACCCGCGTGGCTGTTCACCGCCTGCGGCTCGATCAGTTCCTGGCGCAGCTCGGCGAACACGCGCGAGCAATCGATGGTGGCGCGCAGCAGGTGCTTGGCGACCGCCATCTCGGTGATGTTGAGGCGCTGCGCAATTTCGGCGCGCGAGTGGCCATAGGCGCGGAACAGCAGGAACACCTCGCGCCGGCGCGGCGGCAGCTGCTCCATGGTTTCGACCACGCGGCGCAGCACGCGGTGCTGGGCCACGACGTATTCGGACGACGGGGCCGTGAGGTGCGTGCCCACGACGGCATGCGAGACGGCCCACTCCTGCGCCACCTTGCGATGGCGCGCTTCGTCGATGCACAGGTTGCGCGCCACGCGGAACAGCAGGGCACGCGGCGACTCGATGGCGGCGCCGTCACGCAGGCCGAGCGTGTGCGTGTACACGCGCTCGAAGCTCGACTGCGCAATGTCGGCCGCATGGTGCGGGTCGCGCAGGTCGCGCGTGAGCTGCCGGCGCAAGTCCGCGCAGTGAGACACAAGTTCCTGGACGAGGTCGCGCATCCGGTCGCCTTCTCGCAAGCATCGACAAAAGACCCCTGGGCCGATGGCTGGAGCGCGCCGGTGAAGAGGAGGCGAGGGCGCTGGCTTCGGTGACCCCGGGGATGGGGTGAATAAGAACTATTCTTATTGAGTGTATCACCGAAGCATTGCATCCAGGGGGCTAAACCACGGGCGCGGCGTGGGCGGGCCGCTCTACGGCCGGCACCTGTGGCGCCTGCGCCGTGTGCCGCGGCGTGGCGTTGAGCAGCGCTTGGCCGATCTCGTCGGAGCGGATGGCGGTGACCGACAGCAGCGTGTCGCTCAGGCCGTGGCTGGTCTCGCAGGCGCCCTGCAGGAAGATGCCCGGGCGCAGCGCCGGCGTGCCCTGCACGCGGTAGTCGCGGTCGACCGAGAAATCGCCCAGGTAGGGCGCCAGCGGTGCCAGCAGCGTGCGGTGCGCGTCGCGCGCGTAGCCGGTGGCGAGCACGACGGCGTCGTAGGCTTTGTCGAGGCGCGCGCCGGTGTTCAGGTCGTGCAGCGACAGGTGGATGCCGTCCTGCGCGGCGCGCACGGCCGACACCTCGTGCCGCCGCAGGAAGCTGTGGCGTGTCGAGCCGGCCACGCGCTGGCGGTAGAACACGTTGAAGATCTGCTGGATCAGCTCCAGGTCGGGCGCCGCGTAGTTGGTGTGCCAGAACTCTTCGAGCAGCTCGGCGCGCTCGTTCACCGAGCGGTTGAATACGAAGTCGGTGAAGTCGGTGTTGAAGATCTCGTTCACGAACGGGCTGTCGTCCGAGGGCTTGATGGAACGCGCACGCATGATCAGGTCGACCTGCGGCTTCGCGGGGTGCGACTGCAGGTCCATGAAGATCTCGGCCGCGCTCTGGCCCGCGCCCACGATGGCGATGCGGTCGGCGCCCGGGTGGCGGGCAATGGCCTCCAGGTAGGTGCTCGAATGGAAAACCCGGCCGTCGTCCTTCAGCGGCTGGAAGCGCGCCGGAATGTTCGCCACGCCGCCCACGCTCACCACCAGGTTGCGCGCCAGGCGCTCGCGCACCGCGCCGTTGGCGTCGCGCGAGCGCACGCGCAGCAGCGAGACCTCGTCGCCCTTCATTTCGGGCACCACCTCGAACACGGCCTCGCCGTAGGCGCAGCGGTCTTCGAACTGCGCCGCGGCCCAGCCGAGGTAGTCGTTGAACTCGTGGCGGCTCGGGAAAAAGCTCTTGAGGTTGATGAAGTCCTGCAGGCGCTCTTTCTCATGCAGGTAGTTCAAAAAGGTGAAGCGGCTCGACGGATTGCGCAGCGTCGCCAGGTCCTTCAGGAACGAGATCTGCATGTGTGCGTTGTCCAGCAGCATGTTGCGGTGCCAGACGAAGCCGGGCTGCTTCTCGATGAACAGCGCATCGACGAAGTGGCCCTTCTGGCGCTTCTCGTCGAGCGCAATGGCCAGTGCGATGTTGGACGGGCCGAAGCCGACGCCGATCAGGTCATGGATTTGCATGGATGTCCTCCAGGGATGGCTCGTGTCGACGAGCCGGGGCCGGCGAAGCGGCGGTGGGTTCGGCGCGCGGAATCCACAGCGCCTCGCCGAAGAAACGCTCGCGCCACAGCACGCCCAGCAGGGCGCGCTTGTGCGGAAAGTCGAACTCCTTCACATGGGCGTAGCCACAGCGGCCCAGGCTCCGGATCATTTTTTCGTTGTCGGCGCGCGGCTCGATCACCAGGCGCTGCGTGCGCGCATCGTCCAGGAAGAGGTAGTGCGACACCGACGGCATCCAGGCCGTGAGAAAGGGCTTGCCGCGAAAGCGCGCCTCGCCCACCAACGCGTGCCAGCCGCGGTCGTGGTCGGCGGCGTCGTAGAACGGCGCGATGCGGTCTTCCTTCGCCCAGTAGGCTTCGAAGTAGCCAAAAGGCTCGCCATCGAAGCGGCCGACGAGGCCGGTCACGCGCGGGTCGGCCGCAATGCCTTCGAGGTACTGGCGGTGGCGCGCAAGGTCGCCTTCCTCTTCCCAGAAGTGGGCGACCACGGGGTCGTTCATCCAGCGGTTGAAAGCGGGCAGGTCGCGTTCGATGTCGACCGTGTCGAGCGTGAGCGTCTGGTTCAGCCACGGGATGTGACGGCGGTACACCGTGCCTTGCGGCTTGGCGGGGCGCAGCGGATGGCGCTTGCCCTGCGTGACGACGAAGCGCTGGGCGAAGGGCTCGCGCGGCTGCGGAAGCCAGGCGCGCGGCCACTGCCAGAAGGCCTCGCGCGCGACCGTGGGCAGCGCGCCCTCGGCCGGCGTGACGATGCCCGCGTCCACGAGTCGCGTGCCGCTCGGCAATGGCGATTGCAGCGCCAAGTGGCGCGCGGCCGGGTGGCGCTGGAAGGCCGCCTCGATCGCCGCCAGCAGGTGCGCTTCGTCAGGCTCGCCCGCGCACGCGCCCAGCCATTCGAGGCGCGGCTTGCCGGGCTGCTCGCGCAGGGCCCAGGTGCTGCTGTGGCGGTCGCCGTCGTGCGGTGTCACCTTGAGCGCGGTGCCTTCCAGCCGGACGTCCAGCACCCGGCCTTCGGGATGCGCGTGAAAGCGCCATGCAGTGTCGTGGGCGGCCAAGGAAAACCTCCGTGCTGTGGTCGATGTGTGGGATGTAGAAGGAAGACGCGGGCTGCGGCCGGATGTTTAGTCGGCGGTGCTGGCACAGCGCTCGCGCTCGAACGCCGGCGAGAGCGGACACGCGCCGCAGTAGCCCAGCCGCGGCACGAGGTAGCAGAGGCAGCACTGCCGATACAGCGTGACGGGCGGCGCGCTGCGGTCGGCCACGCGCACGCCGCGGCGCGCGGGCATGAACATCGGGTTGTCGCGCGCCTCGCCGCCCGATTGCGGCCAGGTCGGGCGGTGCAGCAGGTGCTCGAGGTCGGCGGCCACGGCGGGCGCCTGGCCGCTCATTCGCAGGCCTTCTTCCAGCACTGGCTCGAGGTAGCGCACGGCGTTGCCCCAGAGGATTTTGGGCGCCAGGCGCGTGAGCTGCGTCAGCCGCGCGAACAGGGGCGCCAGGTGCGTCCACAGCAGCACGTCGTAGCGCGCGGCGGTGTCGGTGCCGGGGCGCGGCGTGCCCATGTCGGTGATGTGGAAGCACTCCGGGTCGCCGTCTGCATCATCGAGCGACACCCAGACCTGCTCGGGCGTGACCGGAAAGCCGTGCTGCAACAGGCTCGCGGCCGCAGCCACGGGCGGCAGCAGCGCATGCAGGTAATTCATGCTCCAGGCGGACGCGACCGCGCGCAGGTCGCGTTCCGGCATGTTCAGCGTGCGCGCCTTGAGGCGCAGCAGCGCCAGCAGGCGCGGCGGGTCGGCCAGCAGGTCGGCCACGCGCACGGCGTCGGGTGGCGGGTGCGCGGCGCAGGCCAGCGTTTCGCCGTACGGCGCCCACTCGCCCTGGAAGATCGGCGCGAGCAGGGGGATCACGGGGCGAGGCCGAAGGCGGCGTGGGAGGCGTGAAGAAGGCACGAAGGCATGCAACAGGAGACGCGCCGCCGGCCCGGAAATTTAGTCCGCCGTGGTGCCGCGCCTAAACAGCGTGCGCCACGGAGCGTCTACTCACTCATCGACAGCAGTGCAGGCGTGCGAATCCCCATGAGCTTCCCGAGACACCGTCCCTCCGATCCGGCCTTCAGCATGGCCTGGCGGCTTTTTCGCGAGCTGCACGATGCGCCGTCGCCCGAGCGCGCCGAGCAGCTCGTGGCCTGGCTCGGCCAGGACCCGCGCCACGTGCGCGCGCTCGACGAGGCCCTGACGCTGTGGGCGCTGGCCGGCGCCTCGGTGGTGGAGGCCGCGCGCGAGGCAGGGGCGCAGCCGCTGCTGCAATAGTCGGCCGTCCGTCGGTCTCGCTTTCCTAAACAACCGGCCGCGCCGAACGTCATTGCAGGGAGCCCATCTCCCTTTGCAACGAACCGTCCGCCGCATGAACATCACACCCGCCAGCGCCCCCGCGTCCGAACTCGTCCGGCTGTTGCGGCCCTACTTCCCGTGGATCGCGCTGTCGACCGTGACCGGCATCGGCGCGGGCGTGGCGACCGTCGCGCTGCTGGCGACCATCAACCAGGTGCTGCACCGCCCCGGCGGCCTGGCCGGCGGGCTGCTGCTGACCTTCATCGGCCTGTGCGTGGTGGCACTGGTCGGGCGTGCCACTTCCGACATGTCGAACAACGTGGTCGGCCAGCGGCTCGTGGCGCAGGTGCGCAAGAGCCTGGCGCTGAAGATCCTTGCGGCGCCGATCGATGCGCTCGAACGCTACCGCATGCACCGCCTGATGCCCGTGCTCACGCAGGACGTTGACATGATCAGCGACGTGGCCTTCATGCTGGCCTCGACCATGATCGCGCTGGCTGTGTCCTTCGGCTGCCTGGGCTACCTGGCCTGGCTCTCGCCGCCGCTGTTCGGCTTGTTGCTGGCGGCGCTGCTCGTGGGCATCACCGTGCAGAGCCTCGCGCATGTGCGCGGCATCTCGGGCTTCTTCAAGGCGCGTGAACAAGAAGAAGCGCTGCACAAGGCCTACCGCGGCATCAGCGAAGGCGCGAAGGAGCTGCGCATGCACCGCGCGCGCCGCGCCAAGGTGTACGAACAGCAGGTGGCGCACACGGTCGAGCGCATCCACGACATCAACCGCCGCGCCATCAACATCTTCGTGCTGGCCTCGTCCTTCGGCTCGGCGTTGTTCTTCCTGCTGATTGCGCTGATCCTCGGCTGGGCCGCGTTCCGCGACACCGCGCCGGTCGTGCTCAGCGGCTTCGTGCTGGTGCTGCTGTTCCTGAAGGGGCCGCTCGACCAGGTGGTGGCAGCCCTGCCGCATCTGGGGCGTGCGAAGGTGGCCTTCGAGCGCATCGGCGACCTGTCGGCCCGCTTCGCCACGCCGGAGCCGCACCTGGACCTGCACGCGCCGCCCGCCACGCCCGTGCTGCACGACGCCATCGAACTGCGCGGCGCGCGCTATGCGTTCCCGGCGGTGGAGGGCGCGGAGCCCTTCGTGCTCGGTCCGGTGGATTTGTGCATCGGCCGCCGCGAGATCGTCTTCATCGTCGGCGACAACGGCTCGGGCAAGACCACGCTCATCAAGCTGCTGTTGGGCCTGTACGCGCCGGTGGCGGGCGAGCTGCTGCTCGACGGCAAGGCCGTGACGCCCGAGACGCGCGACGACTACCGCCAGCTCTTCACCACCGTGTTCTCGGATTTCTATCTGTTCGAAGACCTCGTGGCCGGCGAAGAGGGCGGTCATCAGGCGCTGCCTGAAACCGCCTTGCCCTACCTGCAGCGCCTGGAGATCGCGCACAAGGTGTCGGTGAAGGACGGCGCCTTCAGCACCACCGACCTGTCGACCGGCCAGCGCAAGCGGCTGGCGCTGGTGCATGCGTACCTCGAAGGCCGGCCGGTGCTGGTGTTCGACGAATGGGCGGCCGACCAGGACCCGGCGTTCCGCCACTTGTTCTACACCGAGCTGCTGCCGGAGTTGCGCGCCAAGGGGCACTCGCTCGTGGTCATCTCGCACGACGACCGTTATTTCCATGTGGCCGACCGCATCGTCCACATGAAGGCCGGGCGCATCGCGCAGGCCACGGAGGCACCGGCGCCGAGCCTCGCGGCTTGACGGGCGTCGGTGGCAGGGGCCTCAGCCCCGCGCCGGAATCCCCAGGCCCTTCACCACGGCGGGCCGCGCCACGAAGGCCTCGAGCACGCGCGCGACGTTCTTGAAATCGCTGAAGCCCACGAGGTCGCCGGCCTCGTAGAAGCCGATCAGGTTGCGCACCCACGGGAAGGTCGCGATGTCGGCGATGGTGTAGCTGTCGCCCATGATCCATGCGCGGTCGGCCAGGTGCTTGTCGAGCACGCCGAGCAGGCGCTTCGATTCGGCCACGTAGCGGTCGCGCGGGCGCTTGTCTTCGTAGGCCTTGCCGGCGAACTTGTTGAAGAAGCCGAGCTGGCCGAACATCGGGCCGATGCCGCCCATCTGGAACATCACCCACTGGATGGTTTCGTAGCGGGCCGCCGCATCCTTGGGGATGAACTGGCCGGTCTTTTCGGCGATGTACAGCAGGATGGCGCCCGATTCGAACAGCGCCAGCGGCTGGCCACCCGGGCCGTTGGGGTCGAGGATGGCGGGGATCTTGTTGTTCGGGTTGAGCGACAGGAATTCCGGCGACATCTGGTCGTTGGTCTCGAAGCTCACGAGGTGCGGCTCGTAGGGCAGGCCGGTTTCCTCCAGCAGGATCGACACCTTCACGCCGTTGGGCGTGGGCAGCGAATACAGCTGCAGGCGCTCAGGGTGCTGCGCGGGCCATTTCTTCGTGATGGGGAAGTGCGAGAGATCGGTCATGGGGCGGGTCCTTGGGAGTCCGTGGGAGAGGGGCAACAACGGCGAGCGCCGGATTCTGCCCGGCTCAGGCTGGCGATGTGCGCGCATGGCCTTGCAGGCGCGGCAGCACCTCGCGGCCGAGCTCGTCGACGATGTCCAGTGCGGGCCGCGGGCTGCTGCGCGCGAGGTTCAGCAGCACATGGGCGACGCCAGCGTCTTCCATGCGGTCGAGGTAGTCGACGAGCGCATGGCGTCCCGTGCGCAGGCCGAGTTCGATGGGTTCGGCGGGCGCGTCGGCGTCGTCCAGCAGGTCGAGCTGCAGCGATTGAATGAAGGGCTTGGCCTCACCACCCGCGCGTTCGCGCAGCGCGGTCTGCCACAGGCCGATGCGGCCCTGCTGGCGCGCTTCGTCGCGGTGGTAGGTGGCCCAGCCGTCGGCGTGGGCGGCGGTCCACTGCAGCGACTGGCGCGCCGAGCCCACCACCAGCATGCCGATGCGCGCGGCGGGCGGCGCCATGAGGTCGTGGCCGCCGGTGGCTTCGTGCAGTGCGGCGCGGTCGCTCGCATCGGGCGAGAGCGCCGAGCGCACGAGGTTCCAGCGTTCGCGGAAGACGTCGCCGAGCAGCGCGATGTCCTGCTGGAAGATGGCGAACTCGGCCTCGCGATCGCCCGAGCCCAGGCCGAGGATGAAGCGGTCGTTCGAGAGGCGGTTGAGCGAGAGCGCCGCCTTGGCCACATGCAGCGGATGGCGCAGCGGCAGCACGGCGGCGGCGGTGCCGAGCGCGATGCGCTGCGTGGCGGCGGCCAGTGCGGTGAGCCAGACAAAGGGCTCATCGAGCACCGCGGTCGCTTCGCCCTGCGGCAGCATCACCGGCACGTCGCGCGTCCACAGCGCGGCAAAGCCGAGGGTGTCGGCCAGGCGGGCCAGGTGCAGTTCGATCGCGGGGTCGGCCATCGCCCCGTGCGGGCGCGCCAGCGGCGTCATCAGGCCCAGGGTGAGCCGCCCGGCGAGCAGCGTCTGCCGGTAGGCAGTGTTGAACGGCGCCATGGCGGCGTCAGGCGCGGCGCTTGCGGGGAGAGGACGTGGAGGGCGTGGCCTTGGCGGGCGCGGCAAACAGCCGCTCGATCGACTGCCGCACATCGGCCTGCATGTCGGCAATGGCCTTCGCATCGCCCGAGAGGTGCTTGAGCAGCGCCTGCAGGAACAACCCGTCGAAGAGCGCGTAGCAGGCCGAGGGCGGCAGGCCGGGGTCTTGGCCCGAGAGTTCGGCGAAGCGGCTCATGATGCGCCAGATCATGTCTTCGAGGCTCTTGTCGATTTCCACCACGTCGTCGTGGAACGCGGCTTCAAACAGCGCCTGCGAACGCAGGTCGTACCAGAGCCGGTGCACGTGGCCTTCGCCCTGCAGCGTGTCGCCCAGGCTCTGCAGGAAGCCTTCCATGAGCTCGTCGTAGGTGGTGGCGGTGTCGACCGCGTGGTCGTAGCGCGTGACGCAGCGCGCCTTGTACTGCTTGACGCTGCAGACGATGAGGTCGACCTTGTCGCTGAAGTAGTAGTGCAGCACGCCGTGCGAGAACTCGGAGTTCTGCGCAATTTCACGCAGGCTGGTGCGCGCGTAGCCGAGCGTGGCCAGCGTGGTGAGGGCGGCTTCGCCGAGTTCGGCGCGGCGCTCCGCGAACTTGTCGGCCGGCGCCTTCTGCACCCGCCCGGTGTGCTTCTTTACCCGTGAATGAGTGGTCATTTCTAGCCAGGCCGCAGAGTGCCGGCCGCTGTGTTTCCTGGTGATTGCAAACCATAGCACGCGGCGTGGGAAATCCCTCGTACGTGCATTCCAGAGGCATTTTACGAAATTTGGGCAGTCGTCAAAAAAATTCTTGACACTCGTCAAGTCGATTCCTAGCATGGCCGCTCCATCTCATAAACATATCCACAGGAGACAAGTGATGGCCAAGTTCGACTTGACGGGGCGCAAGGCCCTGGTGACGGGTGGTGCGCGCGGCATCGGCGCGGGCATTGCACAAGCACTGGCGCAAGCGGGTGCGTCGGTGATGATCGGCGACGTGCTCGCCGACCTTGGGAAGGAGACCGCGCAGCGGCTCTCGGCCGAAGGGGCGAAGGTGGGCTTCGTCCCGCTCGACGTCACGAAGGACGGCGACTGGGCGGCTGCCACCGAAGCCACGGTGAAGGCACTCGGCGGCTTCGACATCCTGGTCAACAACGCCGGCATCGAGATCACCTCGCTGGTGATCGACGTTGACGGCGACGACCTGCGCCGCATGCTCGACGTGAACGTGGCCGGCACGCTGCTGGGCATGAAGCACGCCTTTCGCGCCATGCGTCCCGGCGGCAGCGCAGGCGGCGGCGGTGCGGTGGTCAACATCGCTTCGGTCGCGGCCACCATCGCCTTTCCTGCCATTTCCGGCTACTCGGCGACCAAGTCGGCGGTTGACCGCGCCACGCGCGTGGCGGCCATGGAGTCCGGCAAGCTGGGCTACGGCGTGCGCGTCAACTGCATCTACCCCGGGCTGGTGCCCACTGACATGGGCATGAAGCTCGCCAACGACATCGTGGCCGCCGGGCTTGCGCCCAGCGTCGAGGCCGCCGTGGGCGATGTCATCGGCCAGACGCCGCTGGGCCGCCTCGGCGAGGTCGGCGACATGGCCGACGTGGTGGTCTTCCTCTGCTCCGATGCGGCCCGGTTCATCACCGGCGCGGGCCTCGCGGTGGACGGTGGCATGGGCATGTGAGCGATCAACAAGGAGCAAAGAACATGAGCAGCAGCAAAAAGAAACCCGTCGTCGTCTACGGCGCCTCCGGCTACACCGGGCGCCTGGTCTGCGAGTACCTGCGCGAGTACCACATCCCCTTCATTGCCGCGGGTCGCAGCGCAGAGAAGCTCGAAGCCGCGATGAAGTCGAACGTGCCCGGCATCGAGACGGCCGACTACGAAGTGGTCGAGGTCGCGCACACGGTCGAGGCGCTCACCGAGCTCTTCACCGGCGCCTCGGTGGTGCTCAACACGGTGGGGCCGTTCGCCAAGTTCGGCCCCGAGGTGGTCGATGCCTGCCTGGCCGCCGGCTGCCACTACACCGACACCACCGGCGAGCAAGACTGGCTCATCACGCTCGACCAACAGTACGGCGCCAAGTTCGCCGCCGCGGGCCTGCTGCTCTCGCCCGGCCTGGCGCAGATGTACACCACCGGCGAAATCGCCGCGCAGCTGTGCCTGGAAACGCCGGGCCTGGACACGCTCGACATCGCCGTGTTCTGGGGCGGCAGCCCGACCATCGCGTCGACGCAGACCATCCTGGTGAACGCGGCCACGTCGAAGGCCTTCTTCCTGGAGCAGAACCAGTACGTCGAGTGGCAACCCGACGCGGGCCTGTACCACCTGTCGATTCCGGGCCAGCACGAAGCCGCATTGGCATTGCCCTGGGGCGGCACCTCGCACCCCGTGTGGTTCAAGCGCGATCCGCGCGTGGCCAACGTGAAGGTGCTCGGCGGCGTCTTCAACAAGCCGCTGATGATGGGCGTGCCGCAGATCGTGGCCGCCGCGCTCAAGGCCACCGAAGGCATGAACGACGAAGACCGCTATGCCGCGCTGGCCCAGACGGCGGCGGGCGTGATGAACACCATGCCGCCGCGCGAGAACCCGCGCATCAACAAGTCCGTCGATTCGGTGCATGCCTCCGGTCCGCTGGGCCGCGCGCATTGCGTGATCTTCGGCAACTGCAACTACAAGCAGACCGGCCTGCTGCAGGCCTATGCCGCGGCCTCGTTGCTGCAGCAGGCACCGCGCCGCGCCGGCTTTGCCTCGGGCTGCCAGGCGTTCGGGCACCGCGAGTTGCTGGGGGCGTTGCGCAGCTTCGGGCTGGTGCAGGAACCCGTGCTCACGCGGATGGGCTGACCCCCATGCGCCTCGTCGACTACCTCGACAAAGGCGCCCAGCAGGGCGCCGATTCGCCATGCCTCACCATGGGCGACGCCGACCTGAGCTATGCGCAGGTGCAGCGCGTCAGCTGGCGCGTGGCACGCGGCCTGCAGCGCGCCGGCATCGCGCCGGGGAGCAAGGTGGCGGTGCTCTCGAGCAACGACGCCATGGCTTTCGCCACGGTGTTCGGCATCTCGCGCGCCGGCTGCGTGTGGTGCCCGATCAACCCGCGCAACGAAGCCAGCGAGAACGCCTTCGTGCTCGATGCCTTCGATTGCGCGTGCCTCGTGTTCCACAGCAACTACGCGCCCATGGTCGAGCAGATGCGCGCGCAGCTGCCGCAACTGAAGGCGCTGGTGTGCCTCGACCAGAAGCAGGCCTTTGCGCCTTCGATGGATGAATGGCTCGACGGTCTGGACGATGCGCCGATCGACATCGCACCGCCCGACGACGTGGCCATGATCGCCGGCACCGGTGGCACCACCGGCCAGCCCAAGGGCGTGATGCTCTCGGGCGGCAACCTCGAGGCCATGTCGGCGCTGACGCTCATGGGCTATCCCTTCGAAGGCCGGCCCGTGTACCTGGCGCTCGCGCCGCTCACGCATGCGGCCGGCGTGTTGTGCCTGCCGGTGATGGCGCTGGGCGGGCGCGTGGTCATCATGCCCAAGCCCGACCTGAGCGAGTTCCTCGCGCTCATCGAGCGCCGACGCGTCACCCACACCTTCCTGCCGCCGACGCTGATCTACATGCTGCTGCAGCACCCGGAACTGGCGCAGACGAAGCGCGACTCGCTGCAATGCTTCTGGTACGGCGCCGCACCCATGTCGGCCGCGCGGCTCGAAGAGGCGCTCGACAAGATCGGTCCCGTCATGGCACAGCTCTTCGGCCAGACCGAGGCGCCGATGATGGTCTCGATGATGCCGCCGCGCGACCACTTCAACGCCGATGGTTCGGTGGCCCGCCAGCGCCTGGCCTCGGCGGGACGGCCTGGGCCGCTGGTGCAGGTCGGCATCATGAACGGCGAGGGCACCTTGTTGCCGACAAGCGAGAGCGGCGAGATCGTGGTGCGCGGCTCGCTCGTGATGCGCGGCTACTACAAGGACCCGAAGGCCACACAGGAGGCCTCGCGCCACGGCTGGCATCACACGGGCGACATCGGCTACCTCGATGCCGACGGCTTCCTGTTCATCGTCGACCGTGCCAAGGACATGATCATCTCGGGCGGCTTCAACGTCTACTCCGCCGAGGTCGAACAGGTGCTGATGCAGCACCCCGACGTGCAGGACAGCGCGGTCGTCGGCCTGCCCGACGAGAAGTGGGGCGAGCGCGTGGTGGCCGTGCTGCAGCTGCATGCGGGCCGCAGCGTGGATGCCGAGGCGATCAAGACCTTCGTCAAGTCGCGCATCGGCAGCGTGAAGGCGCCCAAGCAGGTCGAGGTGTGGGCCGACCTGCCGCGCTCCAAGGTCGGCAAGGTGCTCAAGAAGGAAGTGCGGGCGTCGCTTCTGCAGAAGCTGCAGTCGCCTTGATGCTGATTCAGTCGCGCTGGTAGTGCCCCTGGTGGGCCTGGCGCAGTTCGAACTTCTGGATCTTGCCCGTCGAGGTCATCGGCAGCGCGGGCAGGAAGACGATGTCCTTCGGCACCTCGAAGCCGCCGAGGTGTTCCTTGCAATGCGCCGTGAGCGCGGCCGCCGAGAACTCCGCCGGCGCATCGGGCCGGCGCGTGACGAAGGCCGTGATGGCCTCGCCCCAGCGCTCGTGCGGCAGGCCGACCACCGCGGCGTTGAGCACGGCCGGGTGGCGCAGCAGCACCTCCTCGACCTTGAGCGAGGGCACGTTCTCGCCGCCCGACTTGACCATGTCCTTGAGCCGGTCGAGAAAGATCAGCTGCCCGCCATCGTCGAGCGTGCCCAGGTCGCCCGAGTGGTGCCAGCCGAAGCGCTGTGCATTGGCCGTGGCCTGCGGGTCCTTGTAGTAGCCGAGCATCACGTTCGGTCCACGAAAGACGATTTCGCCGACCTGATTCGGTGCGAGCAGCTCGCCCTCGTCGCCCATCACCGCGACCTCGTTCACCATCGTGCCCACGCCCCAGTACGAGCCGAAGCGCTCGCGCTGCTGATGGGTTTCGAAGATGGTGGCGCCGGGGTACATCTCGGTCTGCCCCGAGGCCAGCGCGAAGTTGGGGCAGAAGGTGTCGAGCAGGCGCAGCAGCAGCGTGCGCGACATCGGCGCCATCGCATACACGCACAGCCGCAGGCTCGACAGGTCGCGCGATGCGCGCTGCGGGTGCGCCAGCAGCGCGCCGTACATCATCGGCAGCCCGACCGTCACCGTGATCTGGTGGCGCTCGATGGCCGCGAGCATCGCGCCGGGGTCGAAGCCGCGCAGGATGACGTTCGTGCCGCCCACCGCGAGCGCCGACATCAGCACCGTGTGCTGCCCGCAATGAAAGAGCGGCAGCACGTTGCTCCACACATCGTGGCGCGTGGGGCTGCCGCCCCATTCGAGCATGTTGCTCATCAGCACCGAATGCACCGAGGCGTGCGAATGCATCACGCCCTTCTGCCGGCCGGTGGTGCCGCTGGTGTACATGATGAGTGCGAGCTGGTTGGTGTCGATGGCCACATCGGGCAGCGTGGCCGGGCCTTGCGCGATGGCTTGCGCCACGGTGGGCACGCCGGGTGGTGGCGTGTCGCCGTCGAGCACGCACAGCAGCGGCGAGACGGCCGCGGTGTCGAGCAGCTGGCGCAGTTCGGGTTTGGCGTGCAGCGCGGTGTCGATCACGAGGTGCCGCACCTCGGCGTGTTCGAGGATGTAGCCGATGGCCTCGACCGCGAGCGCCGTGTTGATCGGCACCCACACCAGCCCCGCCTTCTGGATGCCGAGCAGCGCGACCACCATCTCGATCGAGTTGTTGCACAGCATGCCCACGCGCTCGCCGCTGGCCAGGCCAAGGCCCAGCAGGTGGTGCGCGAAGCGGTTCGATGCAGCGTCGAGCTCGGTGTAGCTCATGCGGTGCTCGCCCTCGATCAGCGCGGTGCGCGCGCCGAAGCGCCGCGCGCTGCGGTGGATCACGTCGCCCAGCGCAATGCGGGCGATGCGCTGGAAAGAGGAAGGCGAGGGTGCGGTCTCTGGGCGGGCGGCGGGCATGGCGTCGTGTCTCCGGTCGTTGTGGTGTCGATCGGAGCGCAGACTAAGACCGGCAGCGCCTGCCGGTCTTGCGAAGAGTGGCTATGCGGCGCCTGCCCGGCCGCATCGGGCAACGTCAGAAGCGCGCCTTGACGAAGGCCGAGGGCCCTTGCAGCCGTACCTTGAGGCGAGAGTCGGCAAAGCTGCCGTCGCGCGTCAGGTCGATGTTGGTCACGCCGTACGACAGCACCAGGCCCACGTTCTTCACGGGAAACCACTCCACGCCGGCCGATGCGTTGTAGATGTTGCCGTGGAAGCGGCCGCTGCTTTTCCACACGCCCGAGGCATCGGCGAACAGCCGCAGGTCGGGCGTGATCGCGTGGCGCACGCCGATCTCGAGCAAGGGCGCGATGGCGTTGTCGCTCGAGCGCTCGCTCACCGAGCGCACCTGCCCGTTCACGCCGACGAGCGCGCTGGCACCGAAGGTCGCTCGGTAGTAGGCCGCACCGGCGCCCAGCCCGAAGACGGTGTTGCCCGACCCGAGCCACCACTTGTAGGAGAGCTTGGCGAAGTCGAGCTGTGCCGAGAGGTTCGCGTTGCCGATGGCGCTCAGCGCGCCGAAGCCCCCGATCGTGGTGTTGGCGCCCACCTGTCCGTCGTAGTCGCGCTTGTAGCGGTAGTAGTCGAAGGAGATGCCCTGGCTGTCGCCGATCAGCACGTCGGCCGTGATGCGCGGCATGGTCACGCGGCCCGGCTTGAGTTCGTTCGAGCGCAGCACGCCGTAGGGCGTTTCGACCGACGCGCTGAACTTGGGGTCGGCATTGAAGGCACCGACCGAGAAGCTGAAACGGTCCAGTGCCGGAGAGGGTTCGGCCGTCGCGGCGACAGGCGCGGCGATGGAGGTGATGAGAACGCCGGCAGCAGCCAGCGCGCCAGGGACGCCGCGCGAGCGCGAACGAAGCAACAGCATGAAAGAAATCCTTCGGATGAAAGACGCCTCGGGCCTGCGCGTGTGTCGCGGCGCCTGCGGGCTGAGCTCCCTGGAACCGCATCACCTTAGTGAGGCGGCGCCGGGCTGTGCATGCGCCGATGGCCGATGTGGCTGTAGGAAAGCGCTGATGCACACCGGGGCGCTACAGTCCGCCCATGCGCGCACACCTTTCCACCACCACCGGTCCCCAACGCTTGCTCTATGGAGCCGCAGCGGCCGTCGCGGTGGCGCTGCTGCCGTGGCCGATGGGCTTCACGGCGCGCGCGCTGGCCGGCTGGTGCGCGGGCGTGGCGGTGTACCAGGTGCTCAGCTGGTGGCTGGCCGAGACCTTCGACGCCCAGCGCACGCGCGAGCGCGCGCAGCAGCTGGACCAACCCAATGTCGTGATCCTGGTGTCGATGCTGGTGGCGGTGGGCGTGAGCGTGGTGGCCATCGCGATGCTGCTGCAGCAGGTGCGCCAGCTCAGCGGCTGGGCGCGCGGCGCGCACGTGGCGCTCGGGCTGGTGGCGCTGGCGGGGTCGTGGCTCATGATGCACACGATCTACGCCTTTCACTACGCGCACCGCTACTACATCGACCGCAAGGACCACGCCTCCGACGGAGGGCTCGACTTTCCGGGCAAGGAAGAACCCGACTACTTCGACTTCATGTACTACGCCTACGTGATCGGCATGACCTCGCAGGTGTCGGACGTGCAGGCCACCTCGCACGAGATGCGGCGCATCACGCTGGTCCACAGCGTGCTCGCCTTCGCCTTCAACATGCTGGTGCTGGCCCTGTCGGTAAACGTGGTCGCAGGCGTGGTCTGAAGAAAGCTCAGTTCGCGGCCTTGCGCAGCGACGGCAGCTTGACGATGCCGGTCGACAGCGCCACGCCGCACACGATCACGAAGGCGCAGATCAGCATCCACTGCGTGATCTGCTCGCCGAGGAACACGGCGCCGTAGAACAGCGCGAACACCGGCACGAGGAAGGTCACGGTGAGCGCGCGGGCCGGGCCGGCGCGTTCGATGAGCCGGAAGAACAGGATGTAGGCCACGCCCGTGCAGGCGATGCCCAGCGCCAGCAGCGCCGCCCACGCGCGCAGGCTGGGCATCTGCGCGGGCCACAGCCAGATGGCGGGCAGCACGAGGAACAGGCTGGCGCCGATCTGGCTGCCCGTGGCCGTGGTCAGCGCAGGCACGCCGGCCAGGTGGCGGCGCGTGGCGCTGGCCGAGATGCCGTAGCAGAGGCAGGCCGCGAGACACGCAAGCACGGCCCACAGCGCCGCGTGGTTGCTGGCACCGGCATGCAGGCCGGCGCTGCGGCTGGCGAGCATCGCGACGCCCGCGAAGCCGATCACCAGGCCGACAAGGCGCGAGCCGTTCGGCCGTTCGCGGAACCAGGCCCAGGCCACCAGCGCGCCGAACATCGGCGTGGTCGCGTTGAGCACCGCCGCCAGGCCGGTGTTGATGGTCAGCAGCGCAAAGCAGAACAGCGCGAAGGGCATGCCCGAGTTGAAGATGCCGACCGTGAGGCTGGCCTTCCAGTGTTTCGCGATCGACGGCCCCTGGCCGCGCAGCAGCGCGATCGGCAGCAGGAACGCCGCCGCGATGGCCACGCGCACGGCCGCGGTCGGCAGCGCGCCGAACTCCGCAGCGCCGATGCGCATGAACAGGAAGGAAGCGCCCCACAGCGCGCCCAGCAGCACGAGGTCGATGAGCCACGCCCTGGGCGCAAGCACGGCGGTAGCGGGGGCAGGCGAGGAAGCGACGGTGGTGTTGTTGTTCGTTGTGGTCATGCGTCTCTTTGAGGAATGGCGCAGTGCGCCATCGAAGAGATGTCGCGCCGCGCCATGGGCAGTGTTTTCTTCTGTCTTACTTGCTGGTCTCGAGTTCGAGCAAGGCGGTCTTGCGGTCGAGCCCGCCAGCGTAACCGGTCAGCGAACCGTCTGCACCGAGCACGCGGTGGCAGGGCACGATCACGCTGATCGGGTTGCGCCCGACCGCTGCGCCGACCGCGCGCACCGCAGCCGGGTTGCCCACGCGCTGACTCAACGCGCCGTAGGTCGTGGTCTCGCCGGCCGGGATGGCGAGCAGCGCCTGCCACACGCCCTGCTGGAAGACCGTGCCGTGCGACAGGTCGAGCTGCATGTCGAAGTGGCTGCGGCGACCCGCGAAGTAGTCGTGCAGTTGCGCGGCGGCTTCGACCAGCGCGGGGTGGTCGTCCTTCGTCTGCCAACCCGCGGTGTCGGGCCAGTGGCGTTGCTGGTCGAACCAGACACCGGCCAGGCCCTGGTCGGTGGCGGCCATCGTGACGCCGCCCAGCGGCGTGTCGATGTGCGAGGTGTAAATGACTGTGCGTTTGAATTTCATGGTCCTTCAGGCACGAGGCCTGCCGTTGCGAGGTCGGAAGAAGAAGCGATCGGCGTTGCGGCAGCCGATGCCGGTTCGGGTGGTGCGGGCGGCGTGTGCCACGCCCGCAGCACCGCATAGCTGCGCCAGGGCCGCCAGGCCTGCGAGGCCTCGCCCGCGGCGCGCGCGGTGGTCACGCCCAGCGCCTTCTGCAGGGCCACGTCGCCGGCGGGAAAGGCGTCGGGCCAGCGCAGCGCGCGCATCGCGATGTACTGCGCAGTCCAGGCGCCGATGCCGGGCAGTTCCTGCAGCGCCGCGAGGGTCGAGGGCACGTCGGCGCCCGCATGCAGCGCCAGCCGGCCCGAGGCCACTTCGCGCGCAATGGCCTGCAGCGCGGCCTGCCGCTGGCGCACGATGCCCAGCTGCCCGAGCGCATCGCCACTGGCCGCTGCCAGCGCGGCGGGCGTGGGGAACAGGCGGGTCAGGCCGTCGATGGGCGTGTCGATCGCGTCGCCGAAAGCCTCGACCAGCCGCGAGCCCAGCGTGCGCGCCGCGGCCACGGTGATCTGCTGGCCCAGCACCGCCCGCACCGCGAGCTCGAAACCATCGACCGTGCCCGGCACGCGCAGCCCGTCGCCATGCGGAAAGGCGGCATGCAGCGCGGCGTTGATGGCCATCGGTTCGGCGTCGAGGTCGAACAGCGCGCGTGCGCGACTGATGACGATCGGCAGCACCGCGGCCAGCGAATCGCTCACGGCCAGCAGCACCTGCTCGCGTTCGAGGTCGAAGCGCAGCTGCAGCCAGCCGGCGTGCGTCTGCCCGCCTTGCTGCTGCACGCGCAGCGTGCGCGCCAGCCGCACATAGGTCGGCGTGCTGCCCTTGGCGGGCTCCTTGCCGTCGGCAGTGTGCACGGCCTCGACGCCGCGCAGCGCACGCCGGGCGAAGAAGCCGAGCATGGCGTTCGCGTCGTAAGGCGGGCGAAAGCCCAGCCGCACTTCGATGGCCTTGCCTTCGCCGCCCTCGGTGCCGCCCGCGCGGCGCAACGCGCTCGGGTTGAGCCCGTAGTGCTCCACGAAGGCCGCGTTGAAGCGCCGCACGCTCGCGAAGCCGCTGGCCAATGCCACCTGCGTCATCGGCAGGCGCGTGTCGGCAATGAGCTGCTTGGCGGCCAGCAGGCGGCGCGTCTGCAGGTACTGCAGCGGCGACACGCCGAACTGCGCCTCGAAGATGCGCCGCAGGTGGCGGTCGCTCACGCCCAGGCGCGCCGCGATCTGCGCCGCGCCGGGGCCTTCCTCGGACCAGGCGTCGGGCTCGTCGATCAAGCGCGCCGCCTGCAAGGCGAGGATGCGCGAGGCATCTTCGGTCGACCAGCTGGCCGCACGCGGGGCCAGCTCGGGTCGGCAGCGCAGGCAGGGCCGAAAGCCCGCCGCCTCGGCCTGGGCCGCATGGCGGAAGAAGCGGCAGTTCTCGCGCCGCGGCAGCTTGACGCGGCAGACCGGCCGGCAATAGATGCCGGTGGAGGTCACGGCCGTGAAGAACGAGCCGTCGAAGCGCGCGTCGTGCGTCTTCATCGCCAGGTAGCAGGCGTCGCTCTCGAGCACTTCGGAGGGGGCGTGGGCGGTAGACATGGGGAAATGATACGGTTTCGACTCGTTTCAACTGGCCGTTTTCGGACATCGATGTCTACAACGCGTTGCCTACAATGCCCGACTCCGAACCAACAGTGACCCCGCCCTTCATGCAGCTCAGCGCATCGATCTTCAAGGCCTATGACATCCGCGGCGTCGTGCCCCTCAGTCTCGATGTCGAAGTGGCCGAGGCGCTGGGCCGTGCCTTCGGCAGCGCAGCACGCGCGGCCGGCGAGACCGCGGTGGCCGTGGGGCGCGACGGCCGCCTGTCGGGCCCGGCGCTGGTGGACGCACTGATCGACGGCCTGGTCGCCACCGGCGTCGAGGTGATCGACGTCGGCGCGGTCACGACCCCGATGCTGTACTTCGCGGCGCACACGCTGTGCACGAGCGGCATCCAGGTCACGGGCAGCCACAACCCGAAGGACTACAACGGCTTCAAGATGGTGCTGGCGGGCCGCGCGATCTACGGCGACGAGATCCAGGGCCTGCGCAAGACCATGGAAGACGGCAGCGCCACGCTGGCGCCCGGCGGCAGTGTGCGCAAGGTCGACGTGACCGAGGCCTACACGCAGCGCATCGTCGGCGACATCAAGCTCGCGCGCCCCATGAAGATCGTGGTCGATTCGGGCAACGGCATCGCGGGCGCGACCGCACCGGCCATCTTCCGCGCCATCGGCTGTGAAGTGGTCGAGCTGTTCAGCGAAGTCGACGGCAACTTCCCCAATCACCACCCCGACCCGAGCCAGCCCGCGAACCTCCGGGACCTGATGGCTGAACTGGCCCGCGGCGACGCCGAACTGGGCCTGGCTTTCGACGGTGACGGCGACCGCCTGGGCATCGTCACCAAGGACGGCCAGAACATCTTTCCCGACCGCCAGATGCAGCTCTTTGCGCAGGACGTGCTCTCGCGCGTGCCGGGCGGCACCATCGTCTACGACGTGAAGTGCTCGCAGCGCCTGGCGCCGGCCATCGTGGCCGCGGGCGGCACGCCGATGATCTACAAGACTGGCCACTCGCTCATCAAGGCGAAGATGAAGGAAATCGATTCGCCGCTGGGCGGCGAGATGAGCGGCCACATCTTCTTCAAGGAGCGCTGGTACGGCTTCGACGACGGCACCTACGCGGGCTGCCGCCTGCTCGAAATCTTGAGCAAGCATCCGGACGCGAACGCCGTGCTCAATGCGCTGCCCACCAGTTTCTCGACACCTGAACTGAACGTCGCCTGCGCCGAAGGCGAGCCGCACGTGCTGGTCGCCCAGCTCGTGAAAAACGCGCGCTTCGACGCTCCCGCCCAGGTCTCGACCATCGACGGCCTGCGCGTGGACTGGCCCGATGGATTCGGGCTGATCCGCGCTTCCAATACCACCCCCGTGCTGGTGCTGCGCTTCGAAGGCCAGACCGAGGCAGCGCTCCAACGCATCGAGACCGAGATGCTTGCGGTGCTGCGAACGGTCAAGCCCGACGCCACGCTGGCCGCTGCTGCCCACTGAAGAACCTGTGCGTTCCCTGCTGCTTCGCCTTTACGGCGTTTTCACCACCGCCGTCCAACCGCTGGTCCGCCGCAAGCTGCGGCGCCGCGCCATCGCCGAGCCCGGCTATGCCGTGGCCGTCGAGGAGCGCTTCGGCCACTACGACGACGCCACCACCGGCTTTGCCCAGTGCTGGGTGCACGCCGTCTCGCTCGGCGAGACGCGCGCCGCCGCCATCCTGATCGCCGAACTGCGGCGCCAGTACCCGGGCATTCCGATCCTGCTCACGCACGGCACCGCCACGGGCCGCGAAGAGGGCGCCAAGCTGCTCGAGCCCGGCGACACGCAGGTCTGGCAGCCGTGGGACACGCCGGGCGCCGTCGCCCGCTTTCTCGACCGCTTCCAGCCGCGCATCGGCGTGCTGATGGAAACCGAGGTCTGGCCCGAGATGGCCGCCGCTTGCGCCGAGCGCCGCATTCCGTTGGTGCTGGCCAACGCGCGGCTCAACGAGAAATCGCGCGCCGCGGCCGAACGGCTCAGCGGGCTCGCGCGGCCGGCGTACTCGGCGCTCACCGCTGTCTGGGCGCAGACCGAGGCCGATGCGCACCGCCTGGTGTCGCTCGGCGCCAAGGTGGCAGGGATCTACGGCAACCTCAAGTTCGACGCCACGCCCGACGCGCGGCAGCTGGCCACGGCCGTGTCGTTGCGCGAGCACCTGCCGCGGCCGATGGTCGTGCTGGCCAGCTCGCGCGACGGCGAAGAGCGCCTGCTGCTCGAGGTGCTCAAGCGCTTCGGTGCCACGTCGCCGGTGCCGCCCGAGCAGGGCGCGATCCGCTCGATTGCCAAGCGCGTGCACGACGTGCAATGGATGATCGTGCCGCGCCATCCGCAGCGTTTCGACGAAGTGGCGGCGCTCATCGAGGCCGAAGGCTTTGCCGTGGCGCGCCGCAGCGCGGCCGGCCAGCCGGCCGAGGCCGAGATCTGGCTCGGCGATTCGCTGGGCGAGATGGCGCTGTACTACGGCCTGGCCGACGTGGCCTTGCTGGGCGGCAGCTTCGAGCCGCTGGGCGGGCAGAACCTCATCGAGCCGGCGGCCTGCGGCTGCCCGGTGGTCATGGGCCCGTCGACCTTCAACTTTGCCGAGGCGGCGCAGCTGTCGCTCGCGGCGGGCGCGTCGTTGCGCGTCGAGGGCATGGAGCAGGCCGTGACGGCCGCGCTCAAGCTGGTCGAGAACCCGGAGCGCCGTGCCGTGATGGCGCAGGCTGCGCTGGCGTTTTCGTCGTCGAACCGCGGGGCGGCCGAACGCACGGCGACGGCGGTGCTGGCGATTGCGCAGGCGGCAGAGCCGGTGACGACGCCGGTGGCCGGCGACGACAGCGTGCCACCGCCCGAAGCGGCGCGGGCCGAGCCCACGCTGGACTGACTTGGTGTTGGCTCCTTCCCCTCCCGGGGGAAGGCTGGGATGGGGGCAAGTGTCCAACGAGCGTTGTGACGACGTTGAGGCCGTCGTGCCCCCACCCCGACCCTCCCCCAGCGGGGGAGGGAGAAAAACCAATCAGCGCACCGGCGGATTCAGGATCACCGGCGGCGGCGGTGCCGACGGCATCGTCGGCGCGGGCGGGTTGAATGGCTGCACCGGCACTGGCGGCACCACCGGAATGGCCGGCGGCGTCACGGGCACCACGGGCGCCCCCGTCGTCGCGGCAGGCACTGCAGGCGTGCTGCCATTGCGCGCCAGCGTCGCGTTGATCGCGTTCATGTCGTCGGTCGTCAGCGTGCCGTTGGCCTGGCGCAGCTTCAGGTTGCCCAGCAGCACGTTGTAGCGCGCTTGCGCGAGGTCGCGCTTGGTCTGGAACAGCTGGCTCTGCGAGTTGAGCACGTCGATGTTGATGCGCACGCCTACCTGGTAGCCCAGCTTGTTGGCGTCGAGCGCGCTCTGGCTGGAGGCTTCGGCGGCTTCGAGCGCCTTCACCTGGCCCGCACCCGACACCAGCCCGAGGTAGGCCGCGCGCGTGGCCTGCGCCACGCTGCGGCGCGTGCCGTCGAGCACGCTGCGCGACTGGTCTTCGAGCGCCAGCGTTTCCTTGATGCGGTTCTCGGTGGCAAAGCCCGCGAACAGTGGCAGGTTGAAGGTGACGCCGACCGTGGCGGCGTTGACGCGCGTGCCCACGGTGCTGGTGCTGGTGCCGGTCGGGTTGCGCGTGACGTTGTAGCCCAGGTTGGCATCGAGCGTGGGCTTGTGGCCGGCCTGCGCCTTCTGCACTTCGAGCCCGGCCACGTCCAGGCCCAGGCGCGCCTGCTGGATCGCCGGATGCACCTCTTCGGCCTGCGCGACCCAGGTGTTGATGTCGGCAGGTTGCGCCGTCGGCAGCACGACGGGCACAGCCAGCGGCACGGGCACGCTGCCGGGGCGGCCGACGAGCTGGTCGAGCACGATCTTCTTGACCTGCAGGTCGTTCTCGGCGGCGATCTCTTGCGCGATCACCAGGTCGTAGCGGGCCTGGGCCTCGCGCGAGTCGGTGATGGTGGAGGTGCCGACTTCGAAGTTGCGCTTGGCCGACGCAAGCTGCTCGGCCACGGCGACTTTTTGCGCGCGCACCAGGGCCAGGCTGTCCTGGCTGGCGAGCACGTCGAAGTAGGCCTGGCTCACGCGCACGATCAGGTCCTGCTCGGCGGTGGTGAGCACCGCCAGCGCAATCTCCGTCTGGCGCTTGCCCTGCTCGTAGGTGGCCCAGTTGGCGGGGCGGTACAGCGGCTGCGTGGCGTTGATGCCGACGTTCTGCGTGTTGAAGTCGCGCGAGGCGCTGGCGCCGCGGCTGGTGCCCGTGAGGGTGTCGATGTCCAGGTTGCTGCGGTTCACGCCGGCCGTGAGCCCGACGGCCGGCAGGATGCCGGCCTTGGCCTGCGCCGCACGCGCCAGGTTGGCCTCGTACTGGGCCCGTGCGCCCTGGTAGGTGGCGTCGAAGCCGCGCGCGGAATCGTAGAGTTCGTTCAGTGTCTGGCCCTGGGCCGGCAGGGCGAGCAGGCCTGCAATGACGCTTGCGAGGACTGCGGAAAGTGGCAGAAGCCGGGGCCTGGGAGGCATTGAACGTCCTTGGGAGCGAAAGAATCAGTAGCGCGGCACGCTCGGGTCGTGCTGCGCGGACCAGGCGTCGATGCCCCCCGCCACGTTGGCGAGCGAGTCAAAGCCGTTCTGGTGCAGAAAAGCGGCCACGCGCTGGCTGCGGGCGCCATGGTGGCACAGGCAGGCGATGCGGGGCGCGGGCTGTCCGTCGCCGGCGGCGAGCTCGGCCAGTCGGCCGGGGATCTCGTTCATCGGGATCGCGACCAGCGTGAAACCCTGCGGCGCGACGCTCGCCGTCTGCAGCTCCCAGGGCTCGCGCACGTCGAGCAGCACGGGAGCGGCGTCGGCGTCCTGTGCGAACCAGGCGGCCAGGTCGGCGGGGCGGACTTGATCGATCATTCGGTGGGCCGCTCGATCAGAACGCGAAGCGCGAGGGCTCGGGGAAGTTCAGCAGGCGCGGTGCCACGGTGTCCCAGGGCTGGATCGTGTCCCACTTGCTTTCGCTGGTGCGGGTCACGAAATGGGCACGCATCATGGGCTCTTCGCCGACGATGGCCGAGAGGCGGCCGCCGACCTTGAGCGAACCGAGCAGGTTCTGCGGAATGCGCGCGACCGAGCCGCTGAGCACGATCACGTCGAAGCTCGGGCCGCTGGCCAGCGGCACGGCGCCGTCGGCGTGGCGCACTTCGACATTCGTCACGCCGTTCTGGCGCAGCGTGTCGGCGGCGCGGGCGGCCAGCACGGGGTTGATTTCGAGCGACAGCACCTGGGCGGCGCGGGCGCCGAGCAGGGCGGCCATGAAACCGGAGCCGGTGCCGATCTCGAGCACCGATTCGTGCTTCTGGATGTGCAGGTCCTGCAGGGTGCGGGCTTCGACCTTGGGCGACAGCATGAATTCGCCGGGCACCGAGCCGTCGAGCAACGGCAGTTCCATGTCGAAGAAGGACAGCGTGCGGTGCGCGTCGGGCACGTAGTCTTCGCGGTGAATCTCGGCCAGCAGCTCGAGGATGTCCGACTCCAGCACGTCCCAGGGACGGATCTGCTGTTCGATCATGTTGAAGCGCAAGCGCTCGAGGGTGGGCGTGGGGTTCATGGCGTGGCTTTCCTTGAAGGCTCTGGACGGGACAAACCTTCAATTTTAGGTCGCACCGATGACGCCACCGCGCCAGTCGACCATCCGATGGCCGTCATGCGGGGCTCCCGGGGCGCACGCAGAGGCCGTTGAGCACGGTTTCGCACTGGGTGGCGATGAATTTTTCGGGGTCGAGCGCGCTCACGCCGTCGACGCAGACCATGGCCGAATGCTTCCAAAGCATGAGGAACACCATGGGCGCGACCACCGAGTAGATGGCGTGGTCGATGTCCATCTGCACGAACTCGCCGCGGTCGATGCCGCGCTGCAGGATGCGGCGCAGCAGCTCGTGGCCCGGGCGCACCACCTGCTCGCGGTAGAACTCCGCCAGCTCGGGAAAATTGCCGCCCTCGCTCATCATCAGCTTGGTCAGGCCCGAGGCCTTGGTCAGGCCGACGCGCTCCCACCAGACGTTCATGCAGTAGCGCAGCATCTCGGCCGTCGTGCCCTCGAAGGCCTCGAATTCGGCGTTCCACTCCGTGAAACGGCCGCCGAGGTTTTCGACCACCACGGCCTTGAACAGCTCTTCCTTGCTCGGAAAGTACAGAAAGAGGGTGCCCTTGGACACGCCGGCCCGGACCGCCACTTCTTCCGAGCGGGTGGCGGCAAAGCCCTTTTCGACGAACAGGTCGAGCGCCGCCGCCAGCAGTTCGCCCGGACGCGCCTCTTTGCGCCGCGCGCGCTTGGAAGAAGGCAGCGGACAGAACTTGTCGACGAGGGAGCGGGGGGAGGGCATGGTGTTAATGACTGACGGGTTAGTAATGTAGTGACCGGCATCCGGCCCGTCAAGCCGCGACAATACCGGTCCCCCGCTTTTTCCAACCCCACCCGGAGCCGCGCCATGTCTTCTTCACCGTCGCCCACCGAAACCATCGTGCTCGGCGGAGGCTGCTTCTGGTGCACCGAGGCGGTGTTCGACCGGGTGCAGGGCGTGCTGGACGTCGAGTCGGGTTATTGCAACGGCCAAACGGTGAATCCGACCTACGAGCAGATCTGCACTGGCCGCACCGGCCATGCCGAGGTCGTGAAGCTCGAATTCGACCCGGCGCAGATCAGCCTGCGCGAGCTGCTCGAAATCTTCTTCGTGGTGCACGACCCCACCACGCTCAACCGCCAGGGCAACGACGTCGGCACGCAGTACCGCAGCGGCATCTACACCGCGAGCGATGCCCAGAAAGAAGTGGCCGACTCGGTGATCCGCGAGATCGAGGCCAGCAAGACCTACAGCGCGCCCGTGGTGACCGAAGTCGCGCCGCTGGCCAACTACTCGACGGCCGAGGCCTACCACCAGGACTACTTCCTGAATCACCCGAACCAGGGCTACTGCGCGTTCGTGGTCGGCCCGAAGGTCGAGAAGTTCCAGAAGACCTTCGCCTCGCGCGTCAAGGCCTGATCCTTCGCTTGTTCTCCACGCCCCTGTGTCCGCCACCCTCCGCCAGACCCCGACCCGCATGACGCGCACTACGCGCGCGCTCGTGGTCGCGCTGGCGTTCGCGCTCTGGTTTGCGGGCACGATGGGGCTGATGCACCGTTCGCTGCACGTGCCGGGCCTGCCCGCTGCCGCTGCGGCGGCGACGGCACAGGCCGAGCACCGGCACGACACCGGCCACACGCTGGCCAGCCTGTTCGGCGTGCACAACGACGCCGACTGCCGACTGTACGACCAGCTCGCGCACGGCACGGGCGTGCCCGGCGTGCCGCTGGTGGTGCTGCCGATGTTGCTGCCGGCGGCCACGTTTGCTTATCTGCAGGGCGAAGCCATCGCCCGCTGGGTCGCGCTCTTCGACGCGCGCGGCCCGCCTTCCACTCGCTGAATCCCCCGTGTTCCGGTGGCTGCACCCGCTTCGCGCGGGTGAGGGCGGCCGGTCGTTCCCCGATTCAACGAGTGTTCTTTCTTCATGACCCCCCACTTCCGTCGCAACGCCATCGGCGCTGCCGTTCTTTCGCTCGCCTCGGTGGCGAGCCTGGCCCAGACCGCCGACTCCGCCCCTGCTGCCCCTGCCGCTGACCCCTCCAGCCTGCGCGAGGTCACCGTCACCGGCAACCCGCTGGGCGCGAGCGACCTGATTGCGCCGACCACCTCGCTGTCGGGCGACCGGCTGCTGCTGCGTTCCGAATCGACGCTCGGCGAAACGCTGAACAACCTGCCCGGCGTGAGCAGCAGCTACTTCGGCCCCAACGCCAGCCGCCCCAGCATTCGCGGGCAGGACGGCGACCGCATCCGCATCCTGCAGAACGGCGGCGGTGCGCCCGACGCCTCGGCGCTGAGCTACGACCACGCCGTGCCCGTCGATGCGCTGGTGACCGAGCGCATCGAGGTGCTGCGCGGCCCGTCGGCGCTGCAGTACGGCGGCAGCGCCGTGGGCGGCGTGGTCAACGTGATCGACAACCGCATCCCGACCGAGCCCATCAACGGCTTCGGCGGCCGTGCCGATCTGGGCTACGCCAGCGGCAACAAGGAAAAAAGCGGCGGCGTGCTGCTCGAAGGCGGCAACGACCGCTTCGCCCTGCACGTCGACGCCTTCAACCGCGATTCGAAAGACATGTCGGTGCCGATCGACCTCGAATGCAGCAAGCCCGGGCGCCCGTCGCTCGCGCGCCGCATCTGCAATTCGCAGAACCAGGCGAACGGCGGCGCGGTCGGCGGCACGCTGTTCTTCAGCCAGGGCTGGATCGGCGCCTCGGCCAGCACCTACCGCAGCAACTACGGCACGGTGGCCGAGGACGAGGTGACCATCGGCATGAAGTCCGACCGCTACGCGCTGGAAGGCGAGTGGCGCCCGGGCGGCTTCATCCGCAGCATCCACGCCAAGGTGAGCCGCACCGACTATCGCCACACCGAGTTCGAGGGCGCCGAGGTCGGCACCACCTTCTCGAACCTGAGCAACGACCTGCGCATCGAGGCGCGGCACGAAAAGATCGGCAACCTCGAAGGCCTGATCGGCTTCAGCCGCGAGACCAACCGCTTCGCCGCCGACGGCGCGGAGGCCTTTGCGCCGCACAGCCGCACGCGCTCCAACGCGCTGTTCCTGCACGAAGAGCTCGGCACCTCGTGGGGCCGCCTGAGCTTCGGCGCGCGCACCGAGAAGGTCACGGTGCGCTCGCTGGGCTACCCCGACGACCTGTCGGTGACGCGCTTCGCCATCGGCGAGCGCACCTTCAACCCGCACAGCGCGGCGTTCGGGGCGCTGGTCAACCTCACGCCGCAGTGGCAGCTGACCTCGAACCTGGCCTACACCGAGCGTGCACCGAAGGACTACGAACTGCTCGCCAACGGCCCGCACGTGGCCACGGCGGCCTGGGAAGTGGGCGACCCGAACCTGGGCAAGGAAAAGTCCACCGGCTTCGACCTGGGCGCGCAGTGGAAGTCGGGCCCGAACACGGCCCGCGTGAATGCATACGTCACGCGCTTTCGCAACTACATCGGCCTGACCGCGTCGGGCCGCACGCTCGACGAAGAAGGCCAGGTCGTCACCGACCCCGAGGCCACCGACACGCTGGCCGAGTACCGCTACGGCGGCATGCGCGCGCGCTTCACGGGCATCGAGGCCAACGGCAACCTGCGGCTGCTGGGCGCCGACGGCTTCGCGCGCATGGCCGACGCGGGCACGCTCGACCTCGAGTGGCGTGGCGACATCGTGCGCGCCAAGAACCTCGACACCGGCGAGCCGCTGCCGCGCATCGCACCGCTGCGCCTGGGCGCCACGCTGGCCTACGGCAACGGGCCGTGGACCGGGCGTGTCGGCTTCGACTACAACGCCGCGCAGCGCCGGGTGCCCGACGTGGGCGCGCGCGAGACGGATGCGTACACGCTGTGGAACGCGTCGATCAGCTATCGCATGAAGGTGCAGCGCGCCAACCTCACCTGGTACGCGCGCATGGACAACATCGGGAACAAGCTGGCCTACACGCCGACCTCGATCCTGACGACGACGGTGTTCCCGAAGGCGCCGCTGCCGGGGCGCTCGCTGAAGGTGGGGTTGCGCGTCACGTTCTGATCGCGGTGTTTCTCCCTCCCCCGCTGGGGGAGGGCAGGGGTGGGGGCAAGCGACCTGTGATGAGGCAACGGCTTCTGCAAGCGCCGCGTGCCCCCATCCCAACCTTCCCCCAGCGGGGGAAGGAGCAAGGCAATCGCAGAAATCGCTCGGCTATCCTCGCCGGGTGAATTCCTTCGTCATCTCCTCGCTCTTTCCCGTCGTCCTTCTCATTGCCGCCGGCTACCTCGCCGGACGGCGCCGATGGATCGGTGGCAATGCGGTGAAGGACCTGTCGAATCTCATCTTTTTGCTGCTCGCGCCCGCGCTGCTGTTCCGTGCCATGAGCACGGTGCACGTGCAGGAATTGAGCCTGAAGCCCGTGGCGGCGTACTTCATCGCCTCGGGCCTGCTGTTCGCAGGCACGCTCGCGTGGCGCGGCTTCAACCGCACGGGCGCGGTGCTCGCGCTGGCCAACACCTACAGCAACACCGTGATGATCGGCATCGCGCTGATCGGCCTGGCCTACGGCGAGGCCGGCATGGTGGTGCTGCTCACGCTGATCTCGCTGCATTCGCTCGTGCTCATGACGAGCGCCACCGTGGTGCTCGAGCTGGCCGTGGCGCGCGAGCATGCAGTGAGCGGGGCGGAGCGCCGCTCCATGGCGCGCACCGTGCTGCGTGCGCTGCGCAACGCCATCATCCATCCGGTGCCGCTGCCCATCATTGCGGGGCTGCTGTTCGCGCAGACGGGGCTCGTGATGCCCGAGGTGATCGACAAGCCGATCCAGCTGCTCGGCCAGGCCTTTGGGCCGGTCGCGCTGGTGATGGTGGGCATCACGCTCGCGCTCACGCCCATCGGGCGCCACTGGCGCGGCGCGCTGGTGCAGGCCCTGGTGAAGAACCTCGTGCACCCGTTGCTGGTGGCCCTCATCGGCTGGCTGCTGGGTGTGCGCGGCATTCCGCTCACGGTGATGGTGGTGGCGGCGGCACTGCCCATCGGCGCCAACGTGTTCCTGTTCTCGCAGCGCTACCGCAGCGCCGAAGACCTGGTCACGGCCAGCGTTGCCGTGTCGACCGTGCTGGCGCTGGGCACGCTCACGCTCGTGATGATCTGGGTGCAGTGGTTGCCCTGACGCTCCGCATTTCCCCCACGCTTTTCGCGAACTTTTGCCCGACTGGGCGACAGCGGTAGCCCTATGCCGTTTGGCAGGGCTGGCCGTTTGGTGGGCTGGCGAGCGGCGTTCGCGCCCCTACATTTGCCGGCTGATGACGATCTACCCGGCGCGCGTTTCGCCCCTTGCCCTTGCAGTGACGGCGGTGGTCGCGACGGTGATCGCGCTGCACAGCGCGCGCGCCCATGCGGCGGGCGAGGCCAAGCCATGCCGCACGCCGTGCCTGGCGGTTCCCCAACCGGCTGAGGCTCCGCAGGCCAAGGAAGCAGAGCCCAAGCCCGCCGTCGTGCGGCCGGCACCGAAGCCGCGACCGCAGATCACCGCCACCGCAGCCCCGGCGCCCGAGGCGCATCGCGCGCCCGCCGAGCGACGCCCCGCGCCATCGAAACGCTGCAGCGAGATCAACATGCGCGCCGCCGTCGGCGAGCCGCTGTCGGACCAGGACATGAAGATTTTAAGGAGCCAGTGCTGATGACCACGAAGACGAACACCACCGTCCCCCGAACCTTGTGGCGTGTGCTGGCGCTGTGTACTGCTGCGCTGCTGGCCGCCGCCTGCGCGCACCGCCCCGCGCCCAGCAGCGCCATGCCCTTCGACCAGGCCGTGACCCAGGCGGTCGACGACCTCATGGTGCAGACTCAGAAGCTGCCGGCTTTCCTGGCCAAGGTGGAGTCGACGCTCACGCAGCGCCGCATCGTGATCGACCCGCTGCTCGAAGGCGCCAGCGGCCAGCAGACCGAGGTGACGCGCGTGGCCGAACAGCGCATCGTGCAGCGCATGCAGGCGCAGTTCAGGCAGTTCACCGTGACACCGTTCAATGCCAACGAAATCGGCAACGCGCAGTACGTGCTCAACGGCACGTTGGTGCGCGACAAGGACGCCTCGAGCGCGCCGTACCGGCTGAACCTGGCGATGACCGAGATCAAGAGCGGCATGGTGATCGCGCAGTCGGTCGCGCGCATCAGCGACGCGTCGCTCGACACGCGGCCCACCGCCTTCTTCCGCGACAGCCCGGTCAATGGCAAGGACCGCGGCGTCGAGGGCTACATCCGCACTGCCGAGACGCCGGCCGGGCAGGCCGCCGACGCGCTGTACCTGGAGCGCCTGCCGACCGCGACCGTGCTGCAGGAAGCCACCGCCGCCTACGAGGCCGGCCGCATGAGCGAGGCCCTGAGCCGCTACGAGGCCGCGTCGAAGCGGTCCGATGGGCAGCAGCTGCGCATCTACAGCGGGCTGTACCTCACGCAGTCGCAACTGGGCCGCACGGCCGATGCCGAGCGCACCTTCGGCACGCTGGCGCGGCTGGGGCTCGAGAGCAACAACCTGAGCGTCAAGTTCCTGTTCAAGCCGGGCTCGACCGACTTCCTGGCCGACCCGAAGATCAGCGCGGCCTACCCGATGTGGCTGCGCCAGATCGCGCGGCAGGCGGCGCAGATCGATTCGTGCGTGGTGGTCACGGGCCACACGAGCCGCACGGGCTCGGAGGCTGTCAACGAGCGGCTGTCGCTGCAGCGCGCGACCAGCGTCAAGGCGCGACTGGTGGGCGAGGCGCCGCCGCTGTCGAAGAAGCTGCGCGAAGCCGGCATGGGCTTTCGCGAAAACATCGTCGGCACGGGCGCCGACGATGCGAGCGACGCGCTCGATCGGCGCGTCGAATTCAAAGTTGCGACCTGCGAGGCTTGAACCAGGGTCAGGGCGCGAGGCGTTCGCGCATCCAGTCGGCGCCTTCGAGTCGATAGCGCAGCCGGTCGTGCAGCCGGCTCTTGCGGCCCTGCCAGAACTCCCATCGGTCGGGCACCAGCCGGAAGCCGCCCCAGTGCGGCGGACGCGGCGGCGAGAGCAGGTGCCTGGCGGCGTAGACGGCGGCGTTCTTCACCAGCACGTCGCGCCCGCTAATTACTTCGCTCTGTGGGCTGGCCCAGGCGCCGATGCGTGAATCGAGCGGGCGGCTGGCGTAGTAGGCGTCGCTCTCCTCGGCGCTGACCCGTTCCACGCGGCCTTCGATGCGCACCACGCGCTCCAGCTCGACCCAGTGGAACTGCAGCGAGGCATACGGGTTGCCCGACAGCTCGCGGCCCTTGCGGCTGTCGTAGTTGGTGTACCAGACGATGCCGCGCGCGTCGTAGCCCTTGATGAGCACGATGCGGCTGGACGGCCGCAGGTCGCTGCCCACGGTGCACAGCGTCATCGCATTGGGCTCGGGAATCTGCGCGCCGATGGCCTCGGTGAGCCAGCGCTCGAACTGCTGGAGCGGGTCGGCGGCGCTGCGGGTCTCGTCGAGCTCGGCGCGCTCGTAGCTCTTGCGCAGCGCGGCCAGCGCGTCTTTGGAAAGAGGAGAAGTCATGCCGGGATTGTTGCGCACATACTTCGCCCATGACGACGACAGAGGCGAACTCCCCGACCGTGATCGTGCTGGCCTCGGGCCGCGGCGAGCGCTTCATTGCCGCCGGCGGCACGGGCTCGAAGCTGAAGGCACTGCTCGCGGGCAAGCCGGTGCTCGAACGCACGCTCGACGCGGTGCGCGCGAGCGGCTTGCCGTGGCGCCTGGAAGATGCCGGTCACCCCGGCATGGGCGACTCGATTGCCGCGGCCGTGCGCGCCACGCCCCATGCGGCGGGCTGGCTGATCCTGCCGGGCGACCTGCCGCTGGTGCAACCCGCCACGCTGCGGGCGGTGGCCGCCGCGCTTGGCGGGCGGGTGAATGCCGTGCAGCCGCAGTACCGGGGCGAGCGCGGGCACCCGGTGGGATTTGCGGCGGGCTGCTGGGCGCAACTCGCGGCGCTGGAAGGGAACATGGGCGCATCGTCCGTGCTGCGGGCGATGCATGCGATCGATTCGGTCGTCGATCTGGCGGTGGACGATGCCGGCGTCGTGACCGACATCGACACGCCCGAGGCCCTGGCGCAGGCCGAGGCGCTGTGGCAGGCGCGTGCGGGCGCCTGAGTACTCACGCTTTTTTCTTAGTTTTGAGCAACGACCGCGCAGAGCACGCGCGGGCCGGCGTTGCCGGCGGGCTGCGTCGTGAAGTCGTCGCGGTCGCGATGCACCACCAGGGCGCGGCCACGCACGTTGTTGGCGGCACCGTCGGTCAGCGAGATCGCGTGGTTCTCGACGCTGAAGCGTGCCACGCCGCTGGCATCGGCCACGAGGCTGGGCAGTTCGCCGGCATGGCTGCCGGGCGCGGAGAACTTGCCGTGCGTGCCGCCGGCCGGGTTGAAGTGGCCGCCTGAGGCGTTGCCGTTGTTGCCGCAGTCGCCCTTTTCATGGATGTGGAAACCGTGCTCGCTGCCCGGCGCCAGGCCGCGCACTTCGCCGGACACGCGCACGCCGTGGTCGAGCGCGGTGAGCGTCACCGAGCCGCGCGCGGGGTTGGGCGTGACGGCGGCGGTGGGCGTCAGCTCGACCGTGGTGCTCGGCTTGCCGCCCATGCTGCCGCAGGCGGCGAGCATGGCAGTGGCGAGGAGGGCGGTGCCAGTGGCGAGGAGACGTCGATGGATCATTGGTTTTCCTTATTGAACGGGGTGGAGGGTTGGGAGGACGCGGTGTCCGAAGACCCCGCAACGTATACCGGAGCCGGGGCGGCCCCGCAATCGGCCGGTGTCTGAAATGGCGGCTCGGCGGCCAGCGCCACCAGCCGCGCCAGCGCCACGTCGTGGATCGCATGGCGCTGCAGCTCAAGGAAAGTTTGGCGCGCGTAGTCGAGCGAGCTGCCGTAGCGGCCCACGGCATTGGCGAAGATGTGGCGGTAGCGCTCGTCGCTGAGCTCGCCCGTGAAGTTGGGGCTGTGCCGCGAGAGCGTGAAGGCCAGCGCGCGCACCGGCCCTTCGGCCGTGCCGCATTGCAGCCACTTGGGGTCGTACACGCCGGTCGGCATCTCGCGCAGCCAGAGGCGCTTCAGCGTCTCCAGCCCTTCGGCCTTCGGCACGCGGAACACCACGCCCCGGCAGCTGCCGCCCGAGAGCAGGCCGAACACCAGGCCCGGCGTCTGCACGCTGCCGCGGTTGACCCGGCTCCACATCTTGAGCGCGCGGTGCCAGCCGTGCACCGAGGCCGCGCGCCGTTCCGCAAAACCGAACTCGGGCCGCCAGATCAGCGAGCCGTAGCCGAACAGCCAGAGATCGTCGCGGCCGCCCCAGTCGGCGATCGCACGTTCCAGCATCGGCTGCGGGTCGCGCAGCGGACGAGGCATCGGGTCGAGCCCCGGCGGACCGGGGTCCGGCGCGCCGGCTGACACGGGGGTGTCGGAGGGGGCGCCTACAATTTCGTGATCATGGTTCACCGCACCATTATTTACCGACCCCTTTCCTACGGAGATCGCGCTTCCATGAACAACGACGACAGCCAGCAGAATTTCGCCCTCGGCTTCCTGGTGGCATTGATCGCGCTCGTGATCATGTTCGTGATTGGCGTCGCCTTCTGGCACAAGGGCCTGGGCGCTGCGACAGTGCAGGCGAAGCCCGCTGTCGCGGCTTCTGCGGCTGCGCCCGGCGGCGCAGTCTCGGTGACCGAAGTCACCGAGACCGTCACCGTGGTGATCCCCGACGGCGCCAGCATCCGCGTGGTCGGCGGCGTGGTGAACTTCTACTTCGCGACCGGCAGCGCCGACCTCGCACCGGGCGCCGCCGAGGCGCTGGCCCTGGTCATCAAGGGCGTCGAGGGCGGCCGCAAGGCGGTGGTCTCGGGCTTCCACGACACCACCGGCGACGCCGCCGTCAACGAGGAACTCGCCAAGAAGCGCGCACAGATGGTGCGCGAGGTGCTGGCAGGCCTGGGCGTGCCGGCCGAGAAGATCGACCTGCAGAAGCCCGCCGTCACCGCCGGCTCGGGCAACAACGCCGAGGCGCGCCGCGTCGAAGTGAAGCTGGTGGACTGAGCGCCCTGCGCATCCGCACGACGAAGCCCGGCCTGCCCGGGCTTTTTCATGCGCCTCAGGTGCTGCCGCGCACGACCAGCTCGTAGTCCAGCTCGATGCAACCGGGCTGCGCCAGCGTGCCGCGCATGAGGCCCAGCAGCATCTCGGCGCCGGCCTGGCCGACTTCGCTGCGCGGCGTGCGCATGGTGGTCAGCGGCGGCACCATCTGGTCGCTGCCGGCCAGGTCGTTGAAGCCGGCGATGGCGATGCGCCCGGGCACCGGCACCTGCAGTCGGTTGGCGGCCAGCAGCCCGCCCTGCGCGATGTCGTCGTTGCAGAAGAAGATGGCATCGATGTCCGGCATGCGCTGCAGCATCTCCTCGAACAGGCGTGCGCCCAGCGCAATCGACGAGCGCTCGGGGCTGAGCATTTCCAGCCGCGCGTCGTACAGGCCGGCCTCGCGCAGGCAGCGGCGATAGCCCTCGGCGCGCTGCAGCACGCGCGGATCGAGCTGCGCGCCGCAGAAGGCGATGCGGCGGTGCCCGCGCTCCAGCAGGTGGCGCGTGACGGCGGCGCCCGCGTCCACCTGCGAAAAGCCCACGCAGGCCACGCCCGGCGCGGTGCTGGTTTCCATCAGGTGCACGCAGGGCACGCCGCTGTGCGCGATGAGCTGGCGCGCCGTCTCGCTGCGGTCGAAGCCGGTCACCAGCAGGCCCGCGGGGCGGTGGGGGAGGTAGGTGCGCAGCAGCAGTTCTTCTTCGGCGCTGTCGTAGTGCGTCACGCCGATGAAGGGCTGGTAGCCCACGGGAAAGAGCGTGCGGTGCACGGCTTCCAGCAGGTCGACGAACAGGGTGTTGGACAGCATCGGCACCAGCACCAGCACCTGGCTGCTGCGCTGCGACGCCAGCGCGCGGGCGGCCGGGTCGGGCACGTAGCCCAGGCGCTCGGCCGCTTCGCGCACGCGCAGGGTCAGCACCGGATCGACGCCGCGCTCGCCGCGCAGCGCGCGCGAGACGGTGATCGGGCTGACGGACGCGGCGCGCGCCACGTCGTCGAGGGTGATGCGGCCACTGGAGCGGCGGGTGCGGCGGGGCGCGTCGGTCAAGGGTAAATCCGGAGAAAGGTGAAGCTCATTGTTCTATAGGATAGCGCTATCCATCAAAGGGTTAACAAGTAGTTTGCGACTGCAAATAAGGTGCAGGCCAGCCGTTTTCCCTCTGAGCGACAATTGAAGAGAACCCCGATTGCCCTGGCCCGAGCCTCCGCCCGGGCCTTTTTTTGATTCCCAATGGACAGCGCTATCTCAAAATTTCAACCGCAGGCCCTCGTGGTCATGGGCGTGTCCGGATGCGGCAAGTCGAGCGTCGGGGCGGCCTGTGCCGAGGCGTTGGGCTGGACGCTGCACGAGGGCGATGCGTACCACGCGCCCGAAAGCGTCGCCAAGATGCGCGCGGGCACGCCGCTCACCGACGACGACCGCGCCGGCTGGCTGGACCGGCTGGCCGACCTGCTGGCGTCCCCGCCCCAGGGCGCCGGCCGGGTGCTGACCTGTTCCGCGCTGCGCAAGCGCTACCGCGACCGCCTGCGCCAGGCGGTGCCGTGCCTGGGCTTCGTGTTCCTGTCGCTGGACTACGAGGAGGCGCTGGCGCGCGTGCAGTCGCGCGCGGGCCATTTCTTCTCGCCGGCGCTGGTCGCGAACCAGTTCGCCACGCTCGAGTCGCCTGCCGGCGAGCCGGGCGTGCTGGTGCTCGACGCCACGCAGCCCATGGCGGACCTGGTGGCCGCCGTCGTCGCCTGGGCCGCCGCACCTGCTTCCGCTTCAACCACAGGGCGCGACACGCCGCCCGGAGACATCGCATGAGCCACGCTCCCCCATCTCCCCCATCTCCCCCATCTCCCGCCACGCAGCCGGCGCGCCGCAAGCCGGCGCTTCAGCGCCTGGCCGAACTCTTCATGGTCGTGGCGCTGGCCGGCATGGTCGTCGCGGTCTTCGTGAACGTCGTACTGCGCTATGTGTTCGCCACCAGCATCGTGTCGTACGAGGAAATCTCGCGCCTGCTTTTCGTCTGGCTGGTGGCCGTGGGCACCATCGTCGCGGCCTTCGAGGGCAAGCACCTGGGCTTCGACATGCTGACCTCGCGCCTGAAGGGCGGCCCGCGCAAGGGCCTGTTCTGGCTGAGCCAGCTGCTGGTGGCCGGGTGCATGGTGCTGCTGCTGAAGGGCGCGTGGGCGCAGGTGGTTGCCGGCATGGAAAGCTTCAGCACGGTGCTGGGCTATCCGTTGGCGCTCGGTGCTGCCGCCACGCTGGTGCTGGCCGTCGGCCTGCTGGTGGCGCTGGTGTTCGACCTCGTGCGCGGCGAGCCGCCGGCGAGCGCGGGCGGCGTGGGCGACATCGAGTGAGGACGGCACCGTGATCGTTACCGCTCTCTTCCTGATCGTGCTCATCGGCGGCATGGTGATCGGCATGCCGATCGCCCATGCGCTGGTGCTGACCGGTGTCGCGCTCATGTGGCACCTGGACTTCTTCGATGCGCAGCTGCTCGCGCAGAACCTGCAGGCCGGCTTCGACAACTTCCCGCTGCTGGCCGTGCCCTTCTTCATCCTGGCCGGCGAGCTGATGAACGCGGGCGGCTTGTCGCGCCGCATCATCGACCTGGCCCGCGCATTCGTCGGGCACATTCCCGGCGGCCTGGGCTTCGTGGCCATCGGCGCCGCCGTGCTGCTGGCATCGATGAGCGGCTCGGCCATTGCCGACACCGCCGCGCTCGCCACCATCCTGCTGCCGATGATGCGCGAGCAGAAGTACCCGCCGAGCTACAGCGCGGGCCTGCTCGCGTCGGGCGGCATCATCGCGCCGATCATTCCGCCGTCGATGCCTTTCGTGATCTACGGCGTGACGACCAACACGTCGATCAGCAAGCTGTTCCTGGCCGGCGTGTTTCCCGGCCTGATGATGGGCGCGTTCCTGATTGGTGCCTGGTGGTGGATCGCCCGCAAGCACAAGCTGCCCGCCATGGCGCGCGTGGCATGGGGCGCGCGCATGAAGGCGCTGCTGCACAGCTTCTGGGCCATGATGATGCCGGTCATCATTCTGGGCGGCCTCAAGGGCGGCATCTTCACGCCCACCGAAGCCGCCGTGGTGGCCGCGGTGTATGCGCTGATCGTCTCGATGTTCGTGTACCGCGAGATGACCTGGGCCGGCCTGTACGAGGTCTTCCTCGCCGCGGGCAAGACCACCGCCGTGGTGATGTTCCTGTGCGGCGCCGCGACCGTGACCGCCTACATGATCACGCTGGCCGACCTGCCCAACCTGCTGGCCGACAGCTTCGCTGGCGTGATGGGGGACCCCATCGTCTTCATGGCGCTGATGATGGTGTTCCTGCTGGTGGTCGGCACGGCGATGGACCTGACGCCCACCATCCTGATCTTCGGCCCCGTGTGCGCGCCGCTGGCCATGAAGGCCGGCATCGACCCGGTGTACTTCGGCTTCATGTTCATCTACGTGGGCTGCATCGGCCTGATCACGCCGCCCGTGGGCACCGTGCAGAACGTGGTGGCCGGCGTCGGCAGGCTGCGCATGGAAACCGTGATCAAGGGCACCACGCCGTTCCTGCTCATGTACGTGCTGCTGGCCGTGCTGTTCGTGCTGTTCCCCTCGCTCATCACGGCACCGCTGGCCTGGATGCACTGACCCGCCGATCCTTTCCTTTTCTTTTTCCTTTTTCTTCCTCTCGTTCCCCTTTCGATACTCAGGAGACTTCCATGCGCATCCGTTTCGCTCTCGCCGGCCTTGTGGCCGCACTCGCCACCGCCGGCGCCGTCCAGGCGCAGGACTTCAAGCCGCGCATCGTGCGCTTCGGCTACGGCCTGGTCGACAACTCCAACCAGGGCCGCGCCGTGCGCCTGTTTGCCCAGGAAGTCGAGAAGGCGTCGGGCGGCAAGATGAAGATCCGCGGCATCGGCAACGCGGCACTCGGCTCCGACACGCAGATGCAGCAGGCGCTGATCGGCGGCGCGCAGGAAATGATGGTCGGCTCCACCGCCACGCTCGTGGGCATCGTTCCCGAAATGGCCGTGTGGGACACGCCCTTTCTCTTCAGCAATGTGAAGGAAGCCGACGCCGTGCTCGACGGTCCCGTGGGCGAGAAGGTCAAGGCCAAGCTGGAGCCCAAGGGCATGGTCGGCCTGGTCTATTGGGAGAACGGTTTTCGCAACCTCACCAACAGCAAGCGCCCCGTCAACAAGCTCGAAGACATGGGCGACATCAAGCTGCGCGTGATGCAGAACAACGTGTTCCTCGACAGCTTCAAGGCACTGGGCGCCAACGCCGTGCCGCTGCCGTTCTCGGAGCTGTTCACCGCCCTCGAAACGCGTGCCGTGGACGGCCAGGAGAACCCGTTCAACACTGTGGTGTCGAGCAAGTTCTACGAAGTGCAGAAGTACCTGACGGTGACAAACCACGTCTACAGCCCCTGGATCGTCACGGTCAGCAAGAAGTGGTGGGACACGCTGAGCCCGGCCGAGAAGAAGGTGCTGCAGGACGCCGCCGTGAAGAGCCGCGAGTTCGAGCGCAAGGACACCCGCGAGGAGGCCACCAAGGCGCTGGCCGAACTGCGCACCAAGGGCATGCAGGTGAACGAACTGCCCGCCACCGAGGCCAACCGCATGCGCGAGAAGCTCACCAGCGTCAACAGCGGCATCGCCAAGTCCGTGGGCCAGGAGACCTGGGACGCGGTCAACGGCGCCGTGGCGCAAGTGCGCGGCAAGTAAGCCCTTTCCCCTCGGGCGAAGGCGGTTTCGCACCGCCTTCGTCACTTTCGTGCCGGGTGTGGGGTTTACCATGAAGGCCCCAGCCAGCCGGCGCATTCACAGCCCCAGCAAGCATGCCACTCCACGACACCGTCCAAGCCGTCACCCGACGCATCCGCGAACGCAGTGCCCCCACCCGCACCGCGTACCTCGAGCAGATCGACGCCTACAGGCACCGTGACCGCGGCGCCGACCGCATGGGCTGTGCCAACGTGGCGCACGCCGTGGCCGGCATTCCGGCCAACGACAAGTTCAAGGTGGTGGCCGAGCGCGCGCCCAACATCGGCATCGTCACCGCCTACAACGACATGCTCTCGGCCCACGCGCCGTACCAGGGCTACCCGGACATCATCAAGCACGAGGCCCGCCGCCACGGCGCGACCGCGCAGGTGGCCGGCGGCGTGCCCGCCATGTGCGACGGCGTCACGCAGGGCACGCCCGGCATGGAGCTGAGCCTGTTCAGCCGCGACCTCATCGCCATGAGCACCGCCGTGGCGCTCACGCACGACATGTTCGACGGCGCGTTGATGCTCGGCGTGTGCGACAAGATCGTGCCGGGCCTGCTCATCGGCGCGCTGCACTTCGGCCACCTGCCCACCGTGTTCGTGCCCGCCGGGCCGATGCCCTCGGGCCTGTCCAACACCGCCAAGTCGAAGGTGCGCGAGCAGGCGGCGCAGGGCCTCGTGGGCCGCCAGGGCCTGCTCGAGGCCGAAATGGCGGCCTACCACACGGTCGGCACCTGCACCTTCTACGGCACCGCCAACAGCAACCAGATGCTGCTCGAGGCCATGGGCCTGCATGTGCCCGGCACGGCCTTCATCCAGCCCGGCGACGCCATGCGTGAAACGCTCACGCGCGAGGCGGTGCGCTCGGTGCTCGGCAAGGCCAGCGACACCGCCTTCAACTGCCCGCCGATCGGCGAGATGGTCGACGAGCGCTGCATCGTCAACGCCATGGTCGCGCTGCTGGCCACGGGCGGCTCCACCAACCACCTGATCCACTGGGTGGCCGTGGCGCGCGCCGCGGGCATCCTCATCGACTGGGACGACTTCTCCCAGCTGTCCGACGTGGTGCCGCTGCTGACGCGCGTGTACCCCAACGGCAGCGCCGACGTGAACGAGTTCCAGGCCTGCGGTGGTCCGGGCTTCGTGATCGGCGAGCTGGTCGAGGCCGGCCTGATGCACGCCGACGTGCTCACGGTGCGTGCCGGCGGCATCCGCGAATTCGCGAACATCCCGTCGCTGGTCGGCGAGAACACGCTGCAGTGGACGCCGGCCGCGCCACTGCAGAAAGAAGCCGTCACGCGCCCGGTATCGAGCCCCTTCAGCGCCACCGGCGGCCTCAAGCTGCTCGGCGGCAACCTGGGACGCAGCGTGATCAAGGTGTCGTCGGTGCCCGACGACCGCCATGTCATCGAAGCACCGGCGCGCGTGTTCGACTCGCAGGCCGCGCTGCACAAGGCCTTCACGGCCGGCGAGCTGGAGCGCGACGTGGTCTGCGTGGTGCGCTGGCAGGGCCCGCAGGCCAACGGCATGCCCGAGCTGCACAAGCTCACGCCGCCGCTGTCGGTGCTGCAGGGAAAGGGCTTTCGCGTGGCGCTGGTCACCGACGGTCGCATGAGCGGCGCCTCGGGCAAGATCCCGGCCGCCATCCACGTGTCGCCCGAAGCCGCGGCCGGCGGCCCGCTCGCCAAGGTGCGCGACGGCGACCTGATCCGCCTCGACGCCGTAGCGGGTACGCTTGCCGTGTTGCTGCCCGACGATGAATGGGCCGCACGCGAATCCGCCGTGCAACCCGAAGCGCAGCGCTTCGCCGACGGACGCGGCCTCGGCCGCGAACTGTTCACCGGCATGCGCCGCAATGCACTGGCCGCCGAAGAGGGCGCCTGCTCTTGGCTGTGAACACCAGCATCGCCCGCCAGCGATGCGCAACGCAACGACGTACTGGAGCTATGACATGACAGACAGACTCACCCCCCTCGACGTGATGCGCGACGCGCCGGTCATCCCGGTCATCGTGCTGACCGACGTGAAGCACGCCGTGCCGCTGGCGCGCGCGCTGGTGGCCGGCGGCATCCGCATGCTCGAAGTCACGCTGCGCACGCCGCAGGCGCTGCAATGCATCGAGGCCATCGCCAAGGAAGTGCCTGAAGCCGTGGCCGGCGCCGGCACCATCCGCAGCGCGGCCGACGCGCAGGCCTCGGCGCTGGCCGGTGCCAAGTTCGGCGTGAGCCCGGGCTACACGCGCTCGGTCGGCAAGGCCTGCCACGACCTCGGCCTGCCGCTGTTGCCCGGCGTGGCCACCGGCAGCGAAATCATGACGGCGCAGGAAGACGGCTACACCCAGCTGAAGTTCTTCCCCGCGCTGCAGGCCGGCGGCCTGCCGATGCTCAAGGCCTGGCAAGGCCCGTTCGGCGACGTCACCTTCTGCCCCACGGGCGGCATCCATGCGGGCAACGCGGCCGAGTTCCTCGCGCTGTCGAACGTGGCCTGCGTGGGTGGTTCGTGGATCGTGCCGACCGACGCCATCCGCGACGGCGACTGGGCCCGCATCGAGCAACTGGCACGCGCCGCGAGCCAGCTGCCGCGCTGATCATGAGCGCCGATTTCGACGCGAGCGACCTCAAGGTCATCGCGTTCGACGTGTTCGGCACGGTGGTCGACTGGCACAGCGGCATCGCGGCCGAGGTCGAACGCGTGCTGCCCGGCGTGGACGGTGCGGCCTTTGCGCTCGCCTGGCGCGCCGGCTACCAGCCCGCCATGAAGGCCGTGATGGAACGCATCGCGGCCGGCGAGGGCGGCTTCACGCTGCTCGACGAACTGCACCTGAGCATGCTCGAACAGGTGCTGCACGACTTCAGCCTGGCCGACCAACTCGACACTGCCGCCAAGCGCGACCTGAGCCGCGCCTGGCACCGCCTGCCGGCCTGGCCTGATGCGGTCGAGGGCCTCACGCGGCTCAAGAAGAAGTTCACAATCTGCACGCTCTCCAACGGCAACATCGGCCTGCTCACCGAAATGGCCAAGCGCGCCGGCCTGCCCTGGGACTGCGTGCTGTCGGCCGAGGTGTTCAAGGCCTACAAGCCCGACCCGCGCACCTACCTTGGCGTGGCGGGCGTGTTCGATGCGACGCCCGGGCAGGTCATGCTGGCCGCGGCACACCACGACGACCTGGCGGCCGCGCGCGTGTGCGGCCTGAAGACGGCGTACATCGAGCGGCCCCACGAGTTCGGCCGCGCCCAGCCGAAGGACGTGTCGCCGCAGCCGGACAACAGCCTGCATGTGCGCGACATCGTCGCGCTGGCTGATCGGCTGGGCTGCTGATCGATCAGTCTGTGATGAGCTTTTCCACCGTGCGCAGATTGCGCGTGGTGGTGCTCGACTTGTAGCGGGTCTTCGCCAGCAGCTTCGCCACCGGCGTCTCCAGGCTTTCGCCGCGCGGGCATTGCCAGTACAGAACGCCATCGCCGCGCACCAGCTGTTCGACCTCGGCATCGACCGTGCCGGCCTTCTCGATGATCTCGTCGAGCATCGCGGCATCGGAGCCGAACACGATGTACGGATGGTGCGTGTCGTCGATGCGTTCGAAGGGGTAGCCTGCCGCCATGTCGGCCACCTGCTGCTGCGTGCGCAACACGATCCACGCCTCATAGCCGAAGCACTGGCGCAGCGCTTTCTCGATGCGTGTGCGCAGCGCAGCGGCATCGGGCGCGTCGGAGTCGAACAGCACGTTGCCGCTGGCAAGCACGGTGCGCACCGCGCCGAAGCCGAGTTCGTCGACGAACAGCGCCTTCAGGTCGGCGCTCTTGATCGTGATGCCGTTGACGTTCACGCCGCGCAGCAGGGCGACGTAGCGCGTCAGCGGTGCCTGCTTCTTCTTCGGGCTTGCCATGGCGTTGCGTGCTGCCCGAAACGACTCAGCGCAGGCCGCCGCCCGACGCGTTCTCGTTGCGCTGGATCAATTCAATCTTGTAGCCGTCGGGGTCCGTCACGAAGGCGATCACCGTCGTGCCGCCCTTGACCGGACCGGCCTCGCGCGTCACATTGCCGCCCGAAGACTTGATCTTGTCGCAGGCCGCGTACGCATCGGGCACGCCGAGCGCGATGTGGCCGTAGGCGGTGCCGAGTTCGTAGCTCTCGGTGCCCCAGTTGTAGGTGAGTTCGATCTCGGCCTGATCAGGGTTGCCGTTGCCGTAGCCGACGAAGGCCAGGCTGTACTTGTACTCGGGGTTTTCCGACGTGCGCAGCAGCGTCATGCCGAGCACCTGCGTGTAGAAATCGATGGAGCGCTGGAGATTGCCAACGCGCAGCATGGTGTGGAGAAGTCGCATCTCGTGGGTCGTGTCGTTATGGGGGGAAGGGCTATTGTCGCCCTCTGATCCTGGCGATCAAGCCGCCAGCGTCAGCAGGTGTGCCTGGTGCTTCTTCAAGAAATCCATCAGGTGCTGCGGGTACTCGGGCACCACCGCCGCGCGCACGCTCGGACGTGCCGACAGCGCATGGCGCCAGGCGTTCACCTTGGGCAGCGCGTCGAACAGGTGCGAATCGCTGATCGCGTCGAACACCTCGAAGTAGCGGAACACCGGCGCGAACACCGCATCGACGAGGCTGAAGGTCTCGCCCGCGAAGTACGGGCCTTGCCCCAGCGCAGCTTCGACGCGCGCGAACTTGGCGGCCAGCGCCTCGCGCTTCTGCGCGAACACGGCGGCGTCCTGCGTGGTCTCGTAGCCCCACAGGTCGGCGAGGATGGCCGAGCCGAATTCCATCCATGCGCGATGCTGCGCACGTGCGAGCGGGTCTTCGGGGTGCAGGCGGGCGCCGGGTTGCGTCTCTTCAAGGTATTCGCAGATCACGTTGCTCTCGAACAGCACGGCCTCGGTGCCGCCGGGCTGCTGCACCTTCAGCAGCGGCACCTTGCCGAGCGGCGAGATGTCGAGAAACCATTGGGGCTTGTTCGCGAGATCGATGACGACGCGCTCGAAGGGCACGTTTTTCTCGTGCAGCGCGATCGCGGCGCGTTGCACGTACGGGCACAGCAGGTGGCTGACGAGGGTGAGGACCTGGGGCATGGGGGCGTTCCGTTCTCGAAGAAGTGGGTGATCTGGATCGCCGCGATTCTTGCGATCCTGAACAACCTTTTCTGGAAAAGCCCATTCGGGCGCCGCCCGGTTGCTACGGCTTGGGAAAGAGGTACGCGCCGGCCGCAGGCTTGAGAAGGGGCTTGAGGTCGGCGAACGGCAGCGCCACCGTGGTGCCGAGACAGGCGCCGAGCGCATGCGGCACGCCGCTGACCGCGACGGCCAACGCATCGCGCCCGCGGGTGCGCTCGAAATGCAACGCCAGGTACTCGGGCCACACCTCGTCGCAACCCGTGGACTGCGGGTCTGCGGCGGCTGCGGATTCGGGCCCGCGCCCCTCTGCCTTCAGCTTCTTTCCGATCAGCGCCATGAGCGTCTTGCTCGGCGCGAACCCGTCCGGTGTCTGGGTGAACGCGCGGAACAGGCGATGGAAGTCGAGGTACTCGCCGCGGACCATGTCGAGCGTGTAGGGCGCGTAGTGGTTGTGGGGATGGGCGCCGCCGCAGCCGGTGCTGCCCGATTCGACGACGCTCATCAGCGTCGGGCTGAGAAAGGTGACGCGCACCGATTCCGCGTCGTAGTCTCCCAGCGAGCCGGCCGCCGGGTGCGTCTCGGTGTAGAGGGTGGCCTTGCATTCGAGCGCGGCGAGGCTGAGCTGCCCGTGCCTGCGCGCGAGGATGGCGTTGACTTTCTCAACCACGCGTGCATCCGGGTGCCGGGTGAGTCGCGGATAGGAAAAGCGCGTGCGCGGATCAACGACCATGCGCCATGCCACCGCTCCGCTGACGTGCTCCGCGCCTTGTTTGAGCGGGGTCTGCAGCTTCAGGTAGTCGTAGGGTGCCGTCTCGATGGAAACCGGTTCGTCCGAAGCCGCGCCGGTGGCGTTGCCTGGCGGGATGGCGCGCGTCACCGGCTCGGTGGCGCCGGGACTCTTGTCCGGGTCGTACTGACGAACTTGCCGAAGCTCGAACGCGACGTTCTTCTTGCCGGCGCCGTCGCTCCAGCTTCCGGCAAAGGCGCCGTTGACCATCTGGCCGCGCCACGTCGGGCCCGGCTGCCGGGTCTGCGCATCTTCGAACAGCGGCGGGTTGCCGTCCCGTGCCGCGCGGTACATCGCATCACCCTGGATAGGGAGTGCCTCCACGAGCTTCGAGACCGGCCCGGAGAGCGGAATGTCGACACCGTGGCGGCGATAGAAATACCGCCCGCCGCCGGAGGCATTCACTTCGAGCACGACCTCGCTGGTGCCGAGCGTGCCCTGGTAGACCGTGCGGACTTCTGCCAGGGCCGGCATCGCCGACCCGAGCAACGTTGCCCACGCGAGGAAGAGTCGGGTCGCGTTGCGCATCGTGGGGCCTTCCGTTACGAGGCCGTCTCCAGCCAGTGCGTGATCCGCCCGTTGTGCATCACCCCGATGCGGTCGGCCATCGCATGCGCCTCGGCCTCGTTGTGCGTGACGAGGATGGCGGTCTGGCCGGCCTTCTTCAGGATGCCGCGCACCTCGGCGGTCAGGCGTTCGCGCGTGCCGCCGTCGAGGTTGGAAAACGGCTCGTCCAGCAGCAGCACGGCGGGCGAGGGTGCCAGCGCGCGTGCCAGCGCGATGCGCTGCTGCTGGCCGCCCGACAGCTCGTGCGGGTAGCGCTCGCCAGCCTCGGCCAGGCCGACCAGCGCGAGCATCTCTGCCACGCGTGTCTGCTGCGCCGCGCGGCCCAGGCGGCCCAGGCGGCGCAGGCCGAAGGCCACGTTCTTCGCGGCCGACAGGTGCGGGAACAGCGCGTACTCCTGGAACATCATGCCCACGCGCCGCTGTTCGGGCGGCAGGTGCTTCTGGGGCGACGACAGCAACGTGTCGCCGAGGCGGATGGTGCCGGCGCGCACGGGCTCGAAGCCGGCGATGGCGCGCAGCACCGTGGTCTTGCCGCAGCCCGAGGGGCCGAAGAGGCAGGCGATCTCGCCCGCGGACAGGTCCAGCGAGAAGCCGTCGACCACGGTGTGCGGGCCGCGCGGCGTGTCGTAGGCGAGTTGGAGCGAGTCGAGATGAAGCGGGGAACTCATGCAGGGTCCGTGTCGGGAGGTGTCGCCGCCGGTGTCGTGCCGAGCTGGTTGCGCGCCAGCAGCACCACCGGCAGCAGGCCGGCGACCACGATGGCCAGCGCGGCGATCGCGCCTTCCTCGTAGGTGCCGCGCGCGGCCTCGGCGTAGAGCCAGGTGGCGAGGGTGTCGAAGTTGGCCGGGCGCAGCAGCAGCGTGGCCGGCAGCTCCTTCATGGCGTCGACGAAGACCAGCAGCGCGCCTGCCGCGATGGCGGGCTGCAGCAGGGGAAGGTGCACGCGGCGCAGCGTGCCGCCGGTGGTTTCGCCGAGCAGGCGCGAGGCCTGCTCGATGGCGGGCGGAATGCGCGCCAGCCCGGCCTCGATGCCGCCCACGGGCATCGCAAGAAAACGGATCGCGCAGGCCACGACCAGCACGATGCCCGCGCCCATCAGCGGCAGGCCCTGCCAGCCCATCGCGCCGGCCAGCGCCGCGTCGAAGGCCAAGGCCGGCGTCAGCAGGCCGATGGCGAGCACGGTGCCCGGCACCGCGTAGCCCAGCGTGGCCGCGCGCGCCTGCCAGCGTGCGCGGTTGGGGCTCGTGCCCTGGCTGCGCGAGGCCCAGGCCACGACCAGCCCCGCCGCCACGGCCACCACCGTCACGCCGGCTGCAAGCGCCAGCGTGTTGCCGAGGCTGGCCACGAGGCCTTGCGAAATGCCGCCGCCCTGGTGCAGCCGCTTGGCGCTTTCCCAGACCAGGTACAGCGCAGGGGCCACGAAACCGATCAGCACCGGCAGCGCCGCCGTCGCGGTCGCCGCCCACGCCGCGCCACCGTGCAGGCGCCGGGGTTGCACCGCGCGCATGCGCTGCGCCGAACCGAAGCGCTGGTGCTGCCGTCCGTTGCGTTCGAGCCAGACCAGTGCCACCACCACGAACAGCATCGCGCAGGCAATCTGCGCGGCGCCGGCCAGGTCGGAGCGCGTGATCCAGGTGGTGTAGACCGCCACCGTGAGCGTGTTCACGCCGAGGAATTCGGAGGCGCCGATGTCGTTGAGCGTCTCGAGCAGCGCCAGGCTCAGGCCGACGGCCAGCGCCGGCCGCGCGAGCGGCAGCGCCACGCGAAAGAAGGCGCCGCGCCGGTTCTCGCCCAGCGTGCGCGCCGCTTCCATCAGGTGCGCCGGCTGGGTCATGAACATCGCGCGCGCCGTCATGTAGACGTACGGGTAGAGCACGAAGCCCAGCACGAAGATCGCGCCCGGCATCGAGCGCAGGTCGGGCAGGCGGAACTGGCGCGGGCTGTCGAAGCCCAGCATCCAGCGGATCGCGCCCTGCACGGGGCCGATGGGATGCAACAGGTCGAGGTAGGCAAAAGCGACGATGTAGGTCGGCATCGCCAGCGGCAGCAGCAGTGCCCAGTTGAGCACGCCGCGGCCGGGGAAATCATGTGCCGTGACCAGCCAGGCGCAGCCGGTGCCGATCACGAGAACGAGGGTGCCGACGCCCGCGAGCAGCAGCGCCGTGTTGAGCGCCGCCTGCGGCAGCACGTGTGCGAACAGCGGCCCCCAGTGGCCGACGCCCGAGCCGAACGCGAGCCAGGCCAGCGTGAGCACCGGCGCGAGCACGCCGAGCGCAATGAGGAACGACGCGCAGCGCCACGCCGGGCCCGCGGCGCGCAGGCCCGGCGGCTGGCGCCGCGACATCAGCATTCAGTTGCCGGCACGGCGTGCCCGGCCATGCAAGGTCACTGGTCGAAACCGACCTTGTCCACCAGCGCGCTGGCCTGCTTGCGGTGCTTGGCAATCTCGGTCAGCGGCAGCGGATCGACCTTCAGCGCGCCGATGGTCTGGCCGATGATCGGGTCGAGGGCCACGCCCTTGCGCACCGGGTACTCGTAGTTGGTGTCGGCGTAGAGCGCCTGGGCCGGTTCCGACACCAGGAACTCGAGCAGCTTGACCGCGTTGGCGCGTTGCGGCGCGTTCTTGGCCACCGAGGCGCCGCTGATGTTCACATGCGTGCCGCCGCTCTTGGCGTTGGCGAAGGTCGGGCGGATCACCTTGATGGCGTCGCCCCACTTGCGCGCGTCGGTGCCTTCCTTGGCGCTCTTCATCTGGCCGACGTAGTACGAGTTGGCCACGCCGATGTCGCAGATGCCGCCGAGGATGTCGCGCGCCACGTCGCGGTCGCCGCCGGTGGCCTTGCGCGCCAGGTTGCCCTTGACGCCGCGCAGCCACTGCTCGGTCTTGGCCTCGCCGTCGTGCGCGATCATCGCGGCCACCAGCGCCGTGTTGTAGGGATGCTGGCCGGCGCGGATGCAGACCTTGCCCTTGTATTTCGGGTTGGCCAGGTCTTCGTAGCGGAAGCTGGTCAGCGGCTGGTTCTTGTCGGCGTACAGCACGCGGGCGCGCAGCGAGAGCGCAAACCACTGGCCGTCGGCGCCGCGCAGGTTGGCGGGCACGGCCGATTCGAGCGCGGCCGATTTCACCGGCTGCGTCACGCCGCCATCGACCAGGTCCATCAGGTTGCCGATGTCCACCGTCATCAGCACGTCGGCCGGCGAGCGCGCGCCTTCGGCCTTCACGCGTTCCAGCAGGCCGTCCTTCACGAACACCGTGTTGACCTTGATCTTGCTCTGCGCGCTGAACGCCGAGATGAGCGGCTGGATCAGCGCCGGCTCGCGCGTCGTGTAGAGCGTGAGCTCGTCGGTGGCGGCGTGTGCGGGCAGGGCGGCAAGGGCGAGCCAGGCGGCGGAAACGCCGAGGAGGGCGTGTGCCACGCGGCCCTGGGAGCCGGAACGGTCGGTCATGAAGGATCCTCCAGGTGCGGTGAGGTGTTCTAGGAAAGACATCGGCGACGACGGAGCGTGTCGCTGATGCGAACAATTATCACTGACGGGGAGGAGCGGGTTTTCCTTTGGCTTACGGGTTGAGGGCCTACTTGAAACGGCTCAGCGCCCCGCCGGCACCTCGAACACCAGGCACGTCGTCGTCGCATGCGCATACAGCGTGCCGTCCGCCCCGACCAGGCGCGCTTCGGCGGTGGCGAGCTGCTTGCCGCAATGGATCACCTTGCCTTCGGCGCGCACGCGCTGCACCTTCGGCGTGAGGCCCTTGACGTAGTTCACGCTGAGCTCGGCGGTGGTGTAGGCGCGACCGGGCGGCATCATGGTGTGGACCGAGCAGCCCAGGGCGGAGTCGAGCATGGTGGCGACCCAGCCGCCGTGGATGGTGCCCAGCGGGTTCAGGTGCTGCGGCAGCGGCGTGCCCTGGAAGATGGCGATGCCCCGGCTGACCGAGACGATCGTGAAGTCCAGCGTCTTGGCGATGGCGGCGTACGGAATTTCGCCGTTGAGCATCGCGTGCATGACCTCCAGGCCGGTCTTGCCCGCGACCTGCTCGGGGCGCGCGAGCCCGGGGCCGGGGCCGTTGTCGAGGCGCTCGACGATCTGCCGTTCTTCGGCGATCCATGCGTCGAGCAGGTTGATGGGGGTGTCGGTGGAAGCTTGCTGCGTCATGCCTGTGTTCCTGCTGGGGGCTTTGGTGAGAGAGGTTGATTGCATATGCAATAGTTGCACATACAATAATACCCCATGGACACACCGACCCAACCCCGCGGCTGCACCAGCTTCAAGGTGCGACAGCTTTCGCGCCGCCTGTCGCAGCACTACGACGCCGAGGTATCGCACAGCGGCCTGAAGACCACGCAGTACTCGCTGCTGTCGCACCTGGCGCGGCTCGGTCCCTCGCGCCCGGTCGACCTGGCGGGCGAACTCAAGATGACCGCTTCGACCCTGAGCCGCAACCTGCAGCCGCTGATTGCTGCGGGCTTCATCGCGCAGGGTGCGGGCGCCGACGCGCGCAGCCTGCTGGTGCAGCTCACCGAAACGGGCGAGGCCAAGCGCCGCGAAGCGCAGCAGCACTGGAAGGCGGCGCAGCTGCAGATCAATGCGTTGCTGGGCGTGGAGCGTGTGCTCGCGCTGCACCAACTGATCGACGAGGCGATGGACCTGCTGGGGGCCGACGACGAGCCCGCCATCGAAGACTGAGCGTCTTTCCACCTCGAGCGATCCGAGACCCACGACATTTTTCTCACCGCGCACAGAGGCTGAGCGCGCGAGTGCGTTGCTTGCGTTGCCGCTTTTTTTCTCCTCCATTCAATTCCAACAGCAGAGGTTCCATGTTCGCCACCCACGTCTCCGCATGGCTGCAACGCCGCGGCATCCACTACGGCTGGATCGTCGCGGCCGTCACCTTCCTGACCATGCTCACCATGTCGGCCGCGCTCGGCTTGCCCGGCGCGATGATGAAGCCGCTCGGCGACGAGTTCGGCTGGAGCACCGAGCAGATCTCGTCCGCGCTCGCGCTGCGCTTTGCGCTGTTCGGTCTCATGGGCCCGTTCGCCGCGGTGCTGATGGAGCGCTACGGCCTGCGCGCGGTGATGTGCGCCGGCCTCACGCTGGTCGGACTGGGCATGGCGCTGGTCACCACGGCCTCGCAGCTGTGGCAGCTGTTCGTGCTCTGGAGCCTGATGCTCGGCCTGGGCACCGGCATGACGGCGCTGGTGCTCGGTGCCGTGGTGGCCAACCGCTGGTTCGTCGCGCGGCGTGGCCTGGTCGTGGGCATGCTCACGGCCAGTGCGGCCACGGGCCAGCTGGCCTTTTTGCCGCTGGCGGCCTGGATGATCGAGCACTGGGGCTGGCGCTCGGCCATCGTGCCGATCGTGATCGGCAGCGTGGTGATCGCGCTGCTCGCGCTGTGTCTGGTGCGCAACCGGCCGTCGGACATCGGCCTGCTGCCCTACGGTGAAGCGCCCGGCACGCAGCCGCCGCCCGCACCCGCCTTCACGATGAACTTCGCCACGCCGTTCCGCGTGCTGCGCGAGGTGGCGACCAACCGCACCTTCCTGATTTTGGCCGGCACCTTCTTCATCTGCGGCCTGAGCACCAACGGCCTGGTGCAGACGCACTTCATCTCGCTGTGCGGCGACTACGGCATGAGCGCCGTGCCCGCCGCCTCGGTGCTCGCGATGATGGGCGCCTTCGACTTCGTCGGCACCATCCTGTCGGGCTGGCTCTCCGACCGCTACGACAACCGCAAGCTGCTCTTCTGGTACTACGGCCTGCGTGGGCTGTCGCTGTTCTGGCTGCCGCATTCGGAGTTCACGATCTACGGCCTGGGTCTGTTCGCGATGTTCTACGGCCTGGACTGGATCGCCACCGTGCCGCCGACCGTCAAGCTCGCGGGTGCGGCCTTCGGCCCCGCGAAGGTCGGGCTGGTGTTCGGCTGGATCTTTGCGGCCCACCAGCTGGGCGCGGCCACCGCGGCCTACGGCGCGGGCTTTGCGCGCACGCTGCTGCTGACCTACACGCCCGCGCTGTACACGGCGGGCGCGGCCTGCCTGCTCGCGGCGGTGATCGTGATGGCGATCCGCCGCCCCGCCAAGACCGTCGCTGCACCGGCTGCCGCCAGCACCACCAACGCCGCCGCGCGCGCCTGAACGCCGGAGACCCGCATGACCACCCCGCAAAACAACGCCGACCTCGACCCGCGCACGCGCCGCCTGCTCGAGGCGCCCATCATCCCCACACTGCTGCGGCTCGCCGCGCCCAATGTGCTCGTGATGCTGGCGCAAGCCTCCGTCGGGCTCATCGAGACCTACTTCGTCGGCAAGCTCGGCACCGACGCGCTGGCCGGCATGGCGCTGGTGTTCCCCATCGTCATGCTGATGCAGATGACCTCCAGCGGCGCGATGGGCGGCGGCATCGCCTCGTCGATCGCGCGTGCGCTGGGCGCGCGCCGCCGCGGTGACGCCGATGCGCTGGTGTGGCACGCGGTGGTCATCGCGCTCGGCTTCGGCCTGTGCTTCACGCTCGCGCTGCTGCTCGGCGGGCGCTGGCTCTATGGCGTGATGGGCGGCTCGGGCGCCGCGCTGGAAGCCGCGCTCACGTACTCGAACTGGGTGTTCGCGGGCGCGGTGCTGGTGTGGCTCTTCAACTCGCTGTCCGCGATCATTCGCGGTACCGGCAACATGGCGGTGCCGGCCAACGTGACGGTGGTGGGCGTGGTGTTCCTCATACCGGCGTCGCCGCTGCTGATCTTCGGCATCGGGCCGTGGGGCGGCATGGGCATCGCGGGCGGGGCGCTGGCGCTCTTGCTGTACTACCTGCTGGGCTCGCTCGCGCTCATCGCCTACCTGCGCTCGCCGCGCAGCCTGCTGCGGCCCACGCTGGCGGCGTTCCAGATGCGCTGGCCGCTGTTCCGCGACATCCTGCGCATCGGCCTGATCGGCACGGTGTCGACCGTGGCGACCAACCTGTCGATCGGCATCGCCACCGCGCTCACCGGCCATTTCGGCTCGGGCGCATTGGCGGGCTACGGCACGGCGTCGCGGCTCGAGTACCTGCTGGTGCCGCTGGTGTTCGGCCTCGGCGCGCCGCTGGTCGCGATGGTCGGCACCTGCATGGGCGCGGGGCTGCGCGAGCGTGCGCTGCGCGCCACCTGGACCGGTGCGGCGCTGGCCTTCGCCATGGCCGAGGTCATCGGGCTGGCGGCCGCGCTGTTCCCTCGTCCGTGGCTGATGCTGTTCGGCCATGACCCCGTGATGCTCGAGACCGGCGCACACTATCTGCGCGTGGTGGGGCCGCTCTACGGTTTCTTCGGCGTCGGGCTGGTGCTGTACTTCGCCTCGCAGGGCGCGGGCCGGCTGCTGTGGCCAGTGATCGGCAACATCGCGCGGCTCGCCGTGGCGGGCACCGGCGGATGGCTGGCGCTGCGCTGGGGCGGCGGGCTCACCGGCGTGTTCGCGGCGCAGGGCGTGGCGCTGGTGGTGTACGGCATCGTCATCGCCTCGGCCATCGCGGGCGGCGCGTGGTTCGGCCGCGTCGGCTGGCCGCGCACGACGCAGGGTTTGCTGCGCCGCGTGGCACAGGCCTGAGCGCCCATCGATTTCTTTTCAACGAAAGGCTCGTCATGCAGATCAAGGATTCCGTCGTCTTCATCACCGGTGCCAACCGGGGGCTCGGCCTGGCGTTCGCCAAGGCGGCGCTCGCGGCCGGTGCGCGCAAGGTCTACGGGGCCGCGCGCGACCCCAAGAGCATCACGCTCGCGGGCGTCGTGCCCGTGGCACTCGACGTGACGCAGCCCGCGCAGATCGAGGCCGCCGTGCGCGCCTGCGGCGACGTGACGCTGCTGGTCAACAACGCGGGCATCTCGCGCGGATCGAGCTTCCTCGGCTCGCCCGATGCGGTGGCCGCGGCGCGCGCCGAGTTTGAGACCAACTTCTTCGGCCCCTGGGCGCTCACGCAGGCGTTTGCGCCCGTGCTCGCGTCGAATGGTGGTGGTGCGGTCCTCAACGTGCTGTCGGCCCTGGCCTGGACCACGTTCCCCGGCGTGGCGACCTACAGCGCCACCAAGTCGGCGGCCTGGTCGCTGAGCAACGGCTTGCGCAACGAGCTGGCGGGGCAGGGAACGCAGGTCACGAGCCTGCATGTGGCGCTCATGGACACTGACATGGCGGCACGCATGCCCGGCCCCAAGACCTCCCCCGACGACGCGGCGCGCCAGGCGCTGGCGGGCGTGGAAGCGGGGCTGCCCGAGGTGCTGGCCGACGAGGTCACGCGCCAGCTCAAGCAGAGCCTGTCGACCGACCGGCCCGCTTATGCAAGCGCGCCGGCCTGATCGAGTGCGTCAGTAGCGATACGGGTTGTTCGGGCGGCGGTCGTAACGGTTGGGCACACCGTCGCCGTCGTAGTCCCGGCGGCCATGGCGGCGATCGTCCCAGCCGCGACGGCCGTGGTCGTAGTAGCCATGGCGACGCGGACCGTCGTAGTGACCCGGGTGGTAGTGGCGCGGGGGCGGCGGCGGTGCGTAGTAGCGGGGGTGGTGCGGCGGCGGGGCCGGCGTCACATACACCTGGGCCTGGATGAACGGGCCGCCGGCCTGGGCATGGGCGGGTGCGGTGAGGGCGGCCAGCGAGAGCAGGGCGGCGGCACCGAAGGCGAATGTCAGCTTTTTCATGGCGACTCCTGAGGAGTGGTTGCGATGCCTCATCGTCGCGCCATTGTGTGAAGTTCTTGTAAGCCGGAAGCGAAATCGCATGAAGAGCTGTAAGCCGCTGCGCGCACGCTTTTTCAGCGTTGGGGGGCCGGCAGCATGCGCCGCAGGGCTTCGAAGAACAGGTCGGACTGTTCCCGCTCGCCCTGGATCTGCGCCGCCACGTGCGCGGCCAGCTTGGCGTTGACGGGCACCAGCGGGCGCCCGGTCGATTGCGCGATCACCTGGTGCAGGCAGGCGCGCTCCAGGTAGTACAGGTCGTCGTAGGCATGCGCGATGGTGCCGCCCGCCACGATCACGCCGTGGTTCGCAAGAAAGGCCACGTCCTTGCCCGCCATGGCGCGCGCGATGCGCTCGCCCTCGGCATCGTCGAGCGCCAGGCCGTTGTACTCGGCGTCGATGGCGATGCGGTTCATGTAGCGCATCGCGTTCTGGCTGGCGGTCGGGTCGAGCGCACGATCGACCGTGAGCGTCAACGCCGTCGCGTAGGGCATGTGGCAATGCAGCACCACGGCGTGGCCCGTGAGCCGGTGCACCGCGCCGTGGATGAAGAGCGCGGTGGGCTCCACGCGGTGACGGCCCGCAAGCACTTCGCCGTGCACGTCGATCAGCACGATGTCGTCGGGGCCGATCTCGCTCCAGTGCAGCCCGCGCGGGTTGATGAGGTAGCGGTCCTGCGCGCCCGGCAGCAACACGCTGAAATGGTTGCACACACCTTCGGAGAGCCCGTGATGGGCGGCCGCGCGCAAGGCGAGCGCGAGGTCCTCGCGCAACTGGCGCACGGCGGGGCTGGCGTATTCGGAATCGGCGGACATCGCGGGGGTCTCCTTCTTTCTTGTGGTCGATGAGTTGTGTCGGATCAGGCGCGGGTCACGCGCGGATGAGGCCGGCCCAAGCCGCCACGAAGCGCTGCGCGTCTTCGCGCACGGCGGCGGCGGTCTTGCCGGGCTTGTAGAGCGACGAGCCGATGCCGAAGCCGGCCGCGCCGGCTGCGCGCCACGTGCCCATGTTGTCCGGCGAAATGCCACCCACGGGCATCACGGGCGTGCCGGCCGGCAGCACGGCAAGCAGCGCCTTCACGACGGCGGGCGAGGCCAGCTCGGCCGGGAACAGCTTGAGGCCCGTGGCGCCGGCCGCGAGTGCGCCGAAGGCCTCGGTCGGCGTCATCACGCCGGGCAGGCAGACCATGCCCAGGCGCGCGGCCTCGCGGATGACTTCAGCATTGAAGTTGGGCGACACGATCAGCTCGCCGCCGGCCGCCTGCACCTCGCGCACCTGCTTCGCATCGAGCACCGTGCCCGCGCCGACCAGCGCGTTCGGAAAGCGCTGGCGCATGAGCGCGATGCTCTCCAGCGGTTGTGGCGAATTGAGCGGCACTTCGAGCAGCCGGAAGCCGGGCTCGACGATGGCGTCGCCCACGTCGGCGGCTTCGGCGGGCGAGAGGCCGCGCAGGATGGCCACGAGCGGCAGGGCCTGCATCGCGGCGTTGAATTTATCGAGGGGTGTGGTCATGCGGCGGGTGTCCTGTCGGTGTCGAGGAAGCCGGAGAGCGTGTGCAGTCCGGCCCATGTAGCTTCGGCGCCGAGCGTGCGCGTGGCAACGCCGGTGGCGCGCAGGGCCAGGGTGTAGCGCTGGGTGAGGGTGGAAGAGCCGATCAGCACGACCTCGCCGACGGCCTGCACCGATTGCGTACGCAGTTCCTCGCCGATGAGCAGGCCCGACAGGTAGCTCGACAGCTCCTCTTTCGGCATGCGCTCGAACAGCGCCAGCGTGCGCGCGCCGAAGGCGTTGTGCAGCAGGCCGTGGCCGTTCTCGGAGCGCGTCACGCCTTCGAGGAACGCGGCTTCGTCGAGGGGCGCGGCCGCATCGAGCGTGCGCGCGAGGATCGAGTGCTGGCTCAGCAGCGCGTAGAACTCGCCCGTCATGTAGGTGCGAAAGCCGGCGACGCGGCCCTTCTTGACCGTGGCCCATTTGTTGTGGGTGCCGGGCAGCACGAAGACACCGTCGTCCAGGCCGGTGATCGTCATGGCGCCGAGGATCTGCACCTCTTCGCCGCGCATCACGTCGGGCACGCCGGCGTGTTCGTCGCTGAGGCCCGGAACGATCGCGATGCGTGCGCCGGGGATCGCGGCGATGTCGATGATCTTGCGGCCCACTTCCACGCGGCCTGCGGGGCAGGGGCAGTAGGGCGCTTCGACCCAGCCCTGCTTGCTGCCGGCCATGCCGGAGATGAGGCAGCGCGTGTCTTCGAGGCGCATCCAGTCGCCGAACAGCGACTCGAACACGGTGGGGAAGCCGCCTTCGGGCACGGTGAGGATGCCGCGGGCGTCGCTGCGCTCTTCGATGACTTTTCCTGCGGGGTCCAGCAGGGCGCCTCGCAATGAGCTTGTGCCCCAGTCGATGGCGATGAGTCTTGTCATGTCTGTCGTCTGCTGCTGCGTTTTTGAGAGTTTGTTCGGGGCGCGTGCCCAGGCCACCGGGTACTTCCCTCCGCGAATGTCCCCCGCTTCGCTCCTCCTTGATTTCGCTGCGGGAAGCACCCAGTGTCCTGGGCACGAGAGGCGCGGTCGTGGTGCGGGGCGATCAATCAACCCGCGATCGCACCCCGAACATCCAGATCAGTGATTGTCTCGCGGCACAAAAGCCCCGCGACGCCCGCGCAGAAAGTCCAGGTCGGCGCCCTGGTCGGCCTGCAGCACCGTGTCGACATAGAGCTTCCAGTACCCCGAGTCGAGCGGTGCCTTGGGCGCCACCCACTTCGCGCGGCGCTTCGCCAGTTCTTCGTCACTCACATGCAGGTGCAGCTTGCGGTTCGGCACATCGAGCTCGACGATGTCGCCGTCCTGCACCAGTGCCAACGGGCCGCCCGCAGCCGCTTCAGGCGCGGTGTGCAGAACGACGGTGCCGTAGGCTGTGCCGCTCATGCGTGCGTCGCTGATGCGGACCATGTCCGTGATGCCCTTGCGCAGCACCTTCGGCGGCAGCGGCATGTTGCCCGCTTCGGCCATGCCGGGGTAGCCCTTGGGGCCGCAGTTCTTGAGCACCATGATGCAGTGCTCGTCGATGTCCAGGTTCTCGTCGTCGATGCGCTTGTGCAGGTCGTCGGCGCTTTCGAACACCACCGCGCGGCCCTTGTGCACCAGCAGCTCGGGCGTGGCCGCACTGGGCTTGATGATGGCGCCGTTGGGCGCGAGGTTGCCGCGCAGCACGCAGATGCCGGCCTTGTCCTTGAAGGGCTCGGCCTGGGTGCGGATGACCTGCGGGTTGTAGTTCTCGGCGTCCTTCACGTTCTCCCACACGCTCTGGCCGGTGACGGTGAGGATGTCCTTGTGCAGGTGGTCGGCGATTTCCTTGATGACCACGGGCAGGCCACCCGCGTAGCAGAAGTCTTCCATGAGGAACTGGCCCGACGGCTGCAGGTTCACGAGGCAGGGCAGGTCGGCGGCGAGGCGGTCGAAGTCGTCGAGCGTGAGGTCGACGCCGATGCGGCCTGCAATGGCCAGCAGGTGGATCACGAAGTTGGTCGAGCCGCCGATGGCCGCGTTGACCTTGATCGCGTTCTCGATCGCTTCGCGCGTGAGGATCTTCGACATGTTCATGTCTTCATGCACCATGTCGACGATGCGCCGGCCCGCCTGCCGCGCGAGCACGTTGCGCCGGCCGTCGACGGCAGGGTAGGCCGCATTGCCCGGCAGGCCGATGCCCAGCGACTCGACCATGCTGGCCATGGTGCTCGCAGTGCCCATCGTCATGCAGTGGCCGTGGCTGCGGTGCATGCAGCTCTCGGCCTCGAAAAAGTCCTGCAGCTTGAGCGTGCCGGCGCGCACCTGCTCGCTCATCTGCCACACGCCGGTGCCCGAGCCCAGCTCTTGTCCGCGCCACTTGCCCGAAAGCATCGGGCCACCCGACACGCCGATGGTCGGCAGGTCGACGCTGGCCGCGCCCATCATCAATGCGGGCGTGGTCTTGTCGCAGCCCATGAGCAGCACCACGCCATCGAGCGGGTTGCCGCGAATGCTTTCTTCGACGTCCATGCTCGCGAGGTTGCGGTACAGCATGGCGGTGGGGCGCAGCAGCGTCTCGCCGAGCGACATCACGGGGAACTCGAGCGGGAAGCCGCCGGCCTCGTACACGCCGATCTTCACTTGCTCGGCGAGCGTGCGGAAGTGCGAGTTGCAGGGCGTGAGTTCGCTGAAGGTGTTGCAGATGCCGATGACCGGGCGACCGTCGAACTGGTCGTGCGGCACGCCCTTGCCTTTCATCCAGCTGCGGTAGATGAAACCGTCGCGGTCATGGCGTCCGAACCACTGCTGGCTGCGCAGTTCGCTGGCGGGCTTTTTCTTGGGGGCGTTGCTCATGGGATGTGTCTCTTTGTCGTGGATCTGGAGCCGAAATCCTCAGGGTTTTTCCTGCCGGACGACCCTTTCAATCATCATATGATAAGCGTGACGAGCTGTCGCGCATTCAGGGTTTTCGAGTGGCCGGCACAGGCGCAGCCGCCTGAATCCGGCCTCGACACGTGCAGGAAAACAAAGCACCGGACACCACCAGAACCACACACACAGGCCCGCATGATCAAGAACGTCCACGGCAACACGGTCGATCGCATCGGCAGCGACATCGTCGCGGGCCGCTATGCGCCCGGCGCGTCGATTCCGCCGGAGCCGCTCTTGTGCGAAGAGCTCGGCGTGAGCCGGACCGTGGTGCGCGAATCGATCAAGTCGCTGATCGCCAAGGGGCTCGTGACCAGCGGGCCGAAGGTGGGTACGCGCGTGCAGCCGCCCGACCAGTGGAACTGGTTCGATGCCGACGTCATCGTGTGGCAAACACAGGCAGGCCTGTCGGCCGAGTTCCTGCGCGACCTGCAAGACCTGCGCCGCGTGGTCGAGCCCGCCGCGGTGGCGCTGGCCGCCCAGCGCGCCACGGCCGAAGACATCGCCGACATGGAAGACGCTTATGCGGGCATGAAGCGCGCCATCGAGTTCGGCGGCGACTACATCACGCCCGACCTGCGTTTTCACCAGGGCCTCATCCGCTCCAGCCACAACCGCATGCTGGTGCAGATGAGCCGCGCGCTGGGCGCGCTGCTGCGCACCAGCTTCGAAATATCGACCTCGCGCAAGAACGGTCCTGCGAGTTCGCTGCCGCTGCATCGCGCGGTGCTCGACGCCGTGATCGCGCGCGATCCGGCCGCCGCCGAAAAAGCCGTGCGGGTGCTCATCGACGGTGCGCGCCTGGACATCGAGACCGTGCTGGCCTCGCGCAAGAAGCTGCCGCGCATCAGCCGGCCGGCGACGCAGCTCAAGGCCTTCCCGCTCTAGCAAGCAAGAGAGAGCGCAGAGCGGTCCTTCCTCCCTCCCATAACAACACCGGAAAGTCAGGAGACGCAGATGCTGATGCAAAGGGCAATCGACGGATTTTTTCGCCTGCTGGAGTTCCTCGTCGTCGTGTGCATGGTGGCGATGGTCGTCATGGTGTTCGGCAACGTGGTGCTGCGTTACGGCTTCAATTCGGGCATTTCGGTGTCGGACGAGATGTCGCGCTACTGCTTCATCTGGCTCACCTACATCGGCGCCATGGTGGCCATGCGCGACGGCGCGCACCTGGGCGTCGACACGCTCATCAAGCACCTGCCGCTCATGGGCAAGAAGGTCTGCTTCTTCCTGAGCCAGTCGCTCATGCTGTTCTGCAACGTGCTCTTCTTCATGGGCACCTACGAGATGCACGAGCTGCAGGTGACCAACATCTCGCCCGTGGTCGGCATCTCGATGATCTGGATCTACGGCATCGGCTACATCGTGTCGGTGGTGATGGCTCTCTTCAACATCGACAAGCTCTGGCGGCTGTTCTGGGGCAGGGTGCCCGACCAGGAGCTGATCCAGGTCATGGAATCCGAAGAACAGGTGCTTGACGCCGCCGCACACGGGAAGGTGGCGCAATGACTGTCACGATCTTCATCGTCTCGCTGCTCGGTGCCATGGCACTGGGCATTCCGATCTCGTACTCGCTGCTGGTGTGCGGCGTCTCGCTGATGGGCTGGCTGGCCTACACCGGCGGCCTGCCGGCCTTCGACAGCCAGATCATTGCGCAGCGCTTCGTCGATGGCGCCGACAACTTCCCGCTGCTCGCGGTGCCGTTCTTCCTGCTGGCCGGCGAGTTCATGAATGCCGGCGGGCTCAGCCGGCGCATCGTGAACCTGGCCATGGCCTGGGTCGGCCACTACCGCGGCGGCATGGGCTATGTGGCGGTGCTGGCGGCAATCATCATGGCCTCGCTGTCGGGCTCCGCCGTGGCCGACACGGCCGCGCTGGCTGCGCTCCTCATCCCGATGATGAAGGCGGCCGGCTACCAGCTGAACCGTTCGGCCGGCCTCATTGCCGCGGGCGGCATCATCGCGCCGGTGATTCCGCCGTCGATCGGGCTCATCGTGTTCGGCGTGGCGGGCAACGTGTCGATCACCAAGCTGTTCCTTGCAGGCATCGTGCCCGGCATCATGATGGGGCTCGCGGTGGGCGTGGCCTGGTGGATCGTGGCCCGAAAGGACAACGTGAAGTCTTCGCCGCGCGTGCCCTGGGGCGAGCGGCTGAAGGTCACGGCGCAGGGCAGCCTGGCGCTGGCGCTGCCGGTCATCATCATCGGCGGCATGAAGTTCGGCGTCTTCACGCCGACCGAAGCCGCCGTGGTGGCGGCCGTCTATTCGCTCGTGGTGGGCCTCTTCATCTACGGCGAGCTCAAGGTCAAAGACCTGTACCGCCTCACGCTCGCGGCAGGCAAGACCACCGCGGTGGTGATGTTCCTCGTGGCCGCCGCGATGGTGAGCGCCTGGCTCATCACGGTGGCCAACATCCCGACCGAGGTGGTGGCGCTGCTGGAGCCCTTCCTTGACAACAAGACGCTGCTGATGTTCGTGATGATGGTGCTGATCGTCATCGTGGGCACCGCGCTCGACTTCACGCCCACGGTGCTCATCCTCACGCCGGTGCTGATGCCGGTGGTGCTCAAGGCTGGCATCGACCCGGTGTACTTCGGCGTGCTGTTCATCATGAACAACGCCATCGGCCTGATCACGCCGCCCGTGGGCACGGTGCTCAACGTGGTGAGCGGCGTGGCGCGCATCTCGATGGACGATGCCTTCAAGGGCGTGATGCCCTTCTTCATCGCCCACCTGGTCGTGCTGTTCACGCTGGTGTTCTTCCCGCAGCTCGTGACCGTGCCGCTCCAGTGGTGGATGGGGCGCTAGTTTTTCTTTCCTGTTCTTTTTCCTGTCAGTCAGTTCGTTCAATCAACCAACCCCTCGAATCGAAGGAGACAAGCATGTTGTTTCGCAGAACCCTGATGACCGCCGCCCTCGTGGCCGGTGGCCTGCTGGCGTCGACCGGCGCCCTCGCGCAATTTGCCGAACGCACGATCAAGTTCACCAACGGCGTGAACGAAGACCACCCCGTGGGCGTGGGCGTGAAGAAGATGCAGGAAGTGCTCGCTGCCAAGACCGGCGGCAAGATGAAGATCACGGCCTTCTGGGGCGGCGCCGCGGGCGGCGACCTGCCGGCCACGCAGGCGCTGCGCGCCGGCACGCAGGAAATGGTGTGCACCTCGAGCTCGCCGCTGGTGGGCATCGTGAAGGAACTCGGCGCCTTCGACCTACCGTTCCTGTTCGCCAACGAGAAGGAGGCCGACGCGGTGCTCGACGGCCCTGCGGGCGAGTACTTCAACAAGAAGCTCGAAGCCGCCGGCCTCGTGAACCTGGCCTACTGGGAGAACGGCTTCCGCAACCTCACCAACAGCAAGAAGCCCGTCACGAAGGCCGAAGACTTCGAGGGCGTGAAGCTGCGCGTGATGCAGAACAACATCTTCCTGGACTCGTTCAAGACCCTGGGCGCCAACGCCGTGCCCATGGCCTTCGGCGAGGTGTTCACCGCGCTCGAGACCCGCACCATCGACGGCCAGGAGAACCCCTTCGTGACCATCGAGACCTCCAAGTTCAGCGAGGTCCAGAAGTACCTGAGCGTGACGCGCCACGCCTATACGCCGTTCCTCGTGCTGTACAGCAAGAAGCTCTGGGACCAGCTCAACCCGCAGGAGCAGGCGGTGCTGCGCGAGGCCGCGAAGGAAGGCCAGAAGGTCCAGCGCGAGGCCAACCGCGCGCTCAACGAGAAGTCGCTCGCCAACCTGCGCAAGACCATGACGGTGAACGAAGTCTCGGCGGCCGAGCAGAAGCGCATGCTGGAGAAGGTCAAGCCCGTGTACGACAAGAACGTGCCCAACATCGGCACGGAAGCCGTGGGCGTGGTGACCGATGCGCTGAAGAAGGCGCGCGGAGGCTGAGGCCTTTCTGCCATGAGTTGAATGTGTGCAAGAGCCGCGCGGCATTCGCCGCTGCGGCTTTTTCTTTTTGCGGAACCCCTTTCATGAAAATCACGCAAGTCGAAACCATCCGCCTCGGCGAGTTCCCCAACATCCTGTGGGTGCGCCTGCACACCGACGAGGGCCTGGTCGGCCTCGGCGAAACCTTCATGGGCGCCGAAGCGGTCGAGGCCTACCTGCACGAGTGGGCGGCGTTCAAGCTGCTCGGCACCGACCCACTGCAGATCGAGGCGCGCAACCGCGACATCACGGGCTACCTCGGGTGGCGCGGGTCGGGCGTGGAAACGCGCGGCAACTCGGCCGTCGACATCGCGCTGTGGGACCTGTTCGGCAAGGCCGCCAACATGCCGGTGCACACGGCGCTGGGCGGCAAGAGCCGCGATGCGATCCGCATCTACAACACCTGCGCGGGCTACCAGTACATCCGCAGCGCCACCAACCAGACCAGTTCGAACTGGGGCCTGGCGAACAACAACGGGCCCTACGAAGACCTGCAGGGCTTCCTGCACCATGCTGACGAGCTGGCCGAGTCACTGCTGTCCGAAGGCATCACGGCCATGAAGATCTGGCCCTTCGACCCGGCGGCGGAGAAGAGCCACGGGCAGTACATCAGCAACGCCGACCTCGACACCGCGCTCGAGCCCTTCCGCAAGATCCGCAAGGCGGTGGGCGGCAAGATGGACATCATGGTCGAGTTCCACAGCCTGTGGCGCTTGCCGATGGCGCAGAAGATCGCGCGTGCGCTCCAGGAGTTCGACACCTTCTGGCACGAAGACGCGATCCGCATGGACAGCCTCGACCTGCTCAAGCAGTACGCGAAGGACTGCCAGGCGCTCGTCTGCGCCAGCGAAACGCTGAGCTACAAGTGGGGCTTCAAGGACTACCTGCAGACCGGTGTGGCCGGGGTCGCGATGCTCGACCTGAGCTGGTGCGGCGGCCTGACCGAAGCGCGCAAGATCGCCGCCATGGCCGACGCCTGGCAACTGCCCGTGGCGCCGCACGACTGCACCGGGCCGGTGGTCTGGGCCGCGTCCACGCACCTGAGCCTGCATGCGCCCAATGCGCTCATCCAGGAGAGCGTGCGTGCCTTCTTCACCGGCTGGTACAAGGAACTCGTCACCGAGCTGCCGAAGGTCGAGAACGGGATGATCAGCCTCAACGACAAGCCCGGCCTTGGGCTGGAGCTGCTGCCCGACCTGCACAAGCGCGCCGACGCGATCGTGCGGGTGTCGAAGGCGGCGTAGCGCCGTCGTTCGTCAGCGGTTGTCGTCGGTGCGCAGCCGCAGCAGGGCGCGCACGAAGCCGTGGTCCGAGCGCGAGCGGTCGCGGCCTTCGTGCAGGTGGTCGTTGAAGTAGTCGACGCGTCGCACGTCGCCCAGGCTGTGGCGGCTGCTGGCGACGAACTCCTCGCTCACGAGGATCTGGTCGAGCACATCCGGGAAGCCCTGGTGGATGTGCGAATAGGCCACGTCCTTCTTGAGCGCCGACTCGCCCTGCATCTCGTAGGCGTTGAACAGCGCCACGTCGCGCGCGGCCTTGTCGTAGGCCACCTCGGAGGTCGCGGCCACCAGCTGCGTGGTCACACTGTGCGGGTTGTCGTTGAAGTCGCCCATCACCACCAGCGGCACGTTGGTGCCCTGCAGCAGGTCGATCACGATGCAGCGCAGGGCCGCGGCTTCGGCACCGCGCATCAACAGCGAACGCAGCGAGGCCATCGCGCCGATCTTGCGGTCGTCGCGGTCTTCGAGGGCGTTGCCTTGCGCGTCCTGCAGGAACTTGGGGCGCTTGGACTTCAGGTGAACCGTCAGCACATGCACCTGCTGGCCGTGCTTCATGCGCACGGTGACCAGCAGGGGCGGGCGCTCGAAGCGCGTGTGCGGGCCGAGGCCCGGCACGTCGACGCCGAAGCCCGGCGGAAAGTCGACGAAGGACTGTGTGCTTTCCACCTGCAGCCGCGTGACGATGCCGACGCGCGGCGTGCCCTGCGCGCCCGGCCGCCCAGGCGTGCCTGGCGGGCTCGCGGGCGGCGGCGTGTTTTCGGCGCCCGGCACCGAGACGAAGTCGTAGCGCAGTCCGCTGCGCCCGATGGCGGCTTTCAGCGCGGCCTCGTCCCACACCTCCTGCACCGCGAGCACGTCGGCGTTGAGCGCATGGATGCGCTCGCCGATCCAGTCGATCTTGCGTTCGTATTCGCGCTCGTTGTAGGCGTCCTGGTTCTCGTAGTACACGCGGTTCGGGTTCGCGAGGTTGAGCAGGTTGCAGGTCGCGACGAAGAGCGTGGCGTAGTTGGGCGGGATGTAGGAGGGCATGGCCCGCACATTGTGTCCTGAGACGGTGTCAACGAACCTGCCGCGCCCGCCAGCCGGCAGAAACGAAAAAGGGCACCGAACAGTCTGTGTAAATAGTCAGCGCTGAGTCCGCGAGAAGTGCCCTTCAGGCGTTTGTCTGAGGGGCATTTTTCATTGGAGGCTGACCAATGGGACATAGACACGGACAGGCGCGGGGACAGGCGACGTTGTTCCCACTGATGCTCGATGAGCTGGTGGGCCAGGACGCACTGGTTCGGGTGGTGGACGCCTGGGTGCAGGCGCTGGATCTGAAGGCGCTGGGCTTTGCCAAGGCGCAGGCGCAGCGACTGGGAACACCGCCCTACGACCCAGGGGATCTGCTGCGGCTGTACATCTGGGGCTACCTGAGCGCGATCCGTTCCTCGCGGGCCCTGGAGCGCGAGTGCCACCGCAACGTGGAGTGCATGTGGCTGCTGGGGCGCCTAGCCCCGGATCACAAGACCATCGCCGAGTTCAGGCGCCAGAACACGGCGGCCCTGGTGGCCAGTTGTGCGGCCTTCGTGCAGTTCGCGCGGGCCAGCCGGTTGATCCGTGGATCGACAGTGGCCATTGATGGCTCCAAGGTGCAGGCAGTGGCCTCGCGCAAGGCGGTGGTGGGCCAGCGTGAGCTGGCCGCACAGGCACAGCGCAACGCGCAGGAGATCGCGGCTTATCTGCGGTTGCTGGACAGCCGGGACGGCGAGGATGACCAGGGCGGTGATGGGCCCGGCGATGGTCCTGGTACGCCCGATGAAGTGCGCGCGGCCTTGGAACGACTGAAGGCCCAGGGGCGAGCCATCGCCAACCAAGCCCAGCAACTCCTGCGCAGCGACGCGAGCACCGTCGTGTGCGGTGGGCCCGAAGCACGCCCGATGCGTAGCCTGAACAGCCAGCCGGGCTACAACCTGCAAACGGCGGTGGAGACGCAAAGCCACCTGATCGTGGCGCATGAGGTGGTCTGCGAGGTGAACGATCAGCGCCAGTTGCAGCCCATGGCCGAGGCGGCCAGCCGGGTGCTGCAGCAGCCCTGCTCGGTGGTGGCCGATGCGGGCTATGCCAATGGGGAGCACATTGCAGCCTTGGACGCCCAGGGCATCACCAGCTACGTGGCGGGCGAGCGTTCGGTGAACCACCAGGGCGGCGGCAGCCTGTACCAGCGCAGCGCCTTCGTCTATGACCCGGCCAGCGACAGCTTCACCTGCCCGGCGGGCAGTGCCCTAAAGCGCAAGCAGCTCTCGCGCAAGGACAAGATGGTGGTCTATGCAGCACAGCCGAGCGATTGCGCGGGCTGTGCCCAGAAACTCAAATGCACCACGGCGCGCCAGCACTTCGTCTCGCGCCACCTGTACGAAGAGGCGCTCGAAGCCAATGCAAGCAGGCTGGCCGCTCAGCCCTGGATGATGGGGCTCAGGCGCCAGACGGTGGAACACCCCTTTGCCAGTATCAAACACCTCATTCTGGGCAATGCCCGGTTGCTGATGAGGCATACCAGTGGAGCGCGCGCGGAGTTCAGCTTGGCGGTGATGGCCTACAACCTCAAGCGGGTGTTCAACATGAAGGGAGCGCCCTGGATGCACCAGGCGCTCAGGGGCTGAGGCCCTTGGGCGTTTGCTCGCCCCAATGAAAAATGCCCCGCTCTCGCGGGGCATCTCGATCAAGCGGCCTGCTGACTATTTACACAGCCTGCGAAGTGCCCTTTGTGGAATCAACGCGCGTGTGCGTTTCAGCGACCGAACGAACGACCGCCGCCGCCACCGCCGGAGCGGTTGCCACCGCCGCCACCGCCGCCGTAGCCACCGCCACCACCCGAGCGGCCACCGCCACCCGAACGGTTGCCGCCGTAGCCGCCACCACCGCCGCCGCCACCCGGGCGACCGCCGCGACCGCGACCACCCATGTGGTCGACGCTCGTGCGCAACGGGTCCGGCTGGCCGGCTGCACCGCCGCCTGCGACGGCTTCAGCGCGCAGGTGTGCGACCTGGTTGGCTTGCGTCGGGCTGTGGCTGTTGCCGTGATGGCGCGGTTGGCGCTCTTCATGCGGCGTGTGGTGATGCGGCTGCTGCGGTGCGCGCGGCTGGCCTTGTTGCGGGCCGCGACCTTGTGCGGGACGGGCTGCGCCCGGGCCGCGCGGGCCTTGGCCCTGACCTTGGCCGCCACCGTTGGCATTGCGGCCTTGACCGCCGCCGCCCTGGCCGCCACCGCGGCGTTGACCGCCGCCATTGCCGCCGCCACCACCACCGCCGTTGCCGCCACCCTGGCCAGCCTTGTTCTCGCGGATGCGCGACATCATTTCGGTGCGGGCGGCCTTGGCGGCTGCCTGCATGACTTCGCGGCTCGGCGGACGGCCGGCGCCGCCCCAGATCGTCTGGCGACCCATGGCGATCGGCTCGGCGCGTTCGCCTTCTTCAGGACCGAAGCCCTCGACCTTCTGCACCGGAATCGTCTGCTTCGTGAAGCGTTCGATTTCCTGCATGAAGCCTTCTTCGTCCAGGCACACGAAGCTCACGGCCTCGCCGCTCGAACCGGCACGGCCGGTGCGGCCGATGCGGTGCACGTAGTCTTCGCTGACGTTCGGGATTTCGTAGTTCACGACGTGCGGCAGCTCGTCGATGTCGATGCCGCGGGCCGCGATGTCGGTGGCCACCAGCGCGCGGATGTCGCCGCTCTTGAAGCCGGCCAGCGCCTGCGTGCGGGCGCTCTGGCTCTTGTTGCCGTGCAGCGCCATCGCCTCGATGCCGTTCTTGGTGAGGAACTCGGCCACGCTGTTGGCACCGAACTTGGTGCGCGTGAACACGAGCACCTGGCTCCACTTGTGCTCGTTGATGATGTGCGCGAGCAGCGCCTTCTTCTTGCCGCGGCCCACGGGGTGGATCACCTGCGTGATGCGCTGCACCGTGGTGTTGCGCGGCGTGACCTGGATGCTTTGCGGGTTCTTGAGCAGCGAGCCGGCGAGGTCGCGGATCTCGTCGCTGAAGGTGGCCGAGAACAGCAGGCTCTGCTTTTCCTTGGGCACCAGGGCCAGGATCTTCTTCACGTCGTGGATGAAGCCCATGTCCAGCATGCGGTCGGCTTCGTCCAGGATCAGCATCTGGACCTGGCTCAGGTCGAGCATGCCCTGCTGTTGCAGGTCGAGCAGGCGGCCGGGGGTGGCCACGAGGATGTCGACACCCTTCTTGAGCTTGCTGATCTGCGGGTTCATGCCCACGCCGCCGAAGATCACGGTGGAGTCGAGCTGCAGGTACTTGCCGTAGGTGCGCACCGACTCTTCGACCTGGGCCGCGAGTTCACGCGTGGGGGTCAGCACGAGGGCACGGATGCCGATGCCGCCGAACTTGTTGGTGGCGCTGCGGCTCATGGTGAGCTTGTGCAGCATCGGCAGGGTGAAGGCCGCGGTCTTGCCGGTGCCGGTCTGGGCGCCGCCCAGCAGGTCGTGGCCGTCGAGGACCACGGGAATGGCTTGTGCCTGGATGGGGGTAGGGGTGTCGTAGCCGTGTTCGAGCACAGCCTTCAAGATGGCCGGGGCCAGCTTCAGTTCGTCAAAATTCATTGTGGAAACAACAAGCGCCATACACGGCGCAGTGGCATCGGCCCGCTTGGCGTCTTGGCGACGCCGAGCCAGTCAAGGCAGATGAAGGTCAGGGGTGGGAGCCGGAAAACCCGTTGTGATGAGGGGTTTCTTCGTCCCCGGCAGAGAGCCGGTTTGCGGGCAACTGGACCCGGCAACGAGGACTATTGTCGCATGAGTCGATAATCATGGGTTCGCCGCGCCCGGATCACTGTCCGGACGACCGTGCTTTTACGCAAATCCCCAAGCTACCCGAGGTAATCATTCACAGATGGCTCAATACGTCTATTCGATGAACCGCGTCAGCAAGACCGTGCCGCCCAAGCGGCAGCTCTTGAAGGACATTTCGCTCTCTTTCTTCCCCGGCGCCAAGATTGGCGTGCTCGGCCTGAACGGCTCGGGCAAGTCCACGCTGCTCAAGATCATGGCGGGTGTGGACAAGGAATTCGAGGGCGAGGCCCTGCCCATGCCGGGCATGACGATCGGTTATCTGGAGCAGGAACCCAAGCTCAACAACGAGCACACGGTGCGCGAATCGGTTGAAGAATCGATGGGTGCGGTGTTCGCGGCCAAGGCGCGCCTCGAAGAGGTGTACATCGCCTACGGTGCCGAAGACGCCGACTTCGACGCGCTGGCGGCCGAGCAGGCCCAGCTCGAAGCCGTCATCGCCACCGCCGGCACCGATTCCGAGCACCAGCTGGAAATCGCCGCCGACGCGCTGCGCCTGCCGCCGTGGGACGCCAAGATCGGCCTGCTGTCGGGTGGTGAAAAGCGTCGCGTGGCGCTGTGCCGCCTGCTGCTGTCCAAGCCCGACATGCTGCTGCTCGACGAGCCGACCAACCACTTGGACGCCGAATCGGTCGAGTGGCTCGAAGTGTTCCTGCAGCGCTTCACGGGCACCGTGGTGGCCATCACCCACGATCGCTACTTCCTGGACAACGCCGCCGAGTGGATCCTGGAAATGGACCGCGGTCGCGGCATTCCATGGAAGGGCAACTACAGCACCTGGCTCGAGCAGAAGGGCGAACGCCTGGCGCAGGAGCAGAAGAGCGAAGAAGCCCACGCCAAGGCCCTGAAGAAGGAACTCGAGTGGTCGCGCCAGAACCCGAAGGCACGCCAGGCCAAGAGCAAGTCGCGCCTGGCCCGCTTCGAAGAGCTGAGCGACATGGAATACCAGAAGCGCAACGAAACGCAGGAAATCTTCATTCCTGTGGCCGAGCGGCTGGGCCAGCAGGTGTTCGAGTTCCACGGCGTCAGCAAGTCCTTCGGCGACCGCATGCTGATCGACAACCTGAGCTTCACCGTGCCGCCGGGCGCCATCGTCGGCATCATCGGCCCGAACGGCGCCGGCAAGTCGACGCTGTTCAAGCTGCTCGCGGGCAAGGAACTGCCCGACAGCGGCGAAGTCGTCATCGGTTCGACCGTGCGTGCAGCCTTCGTCGACCAGCACCGTGACGAGCTCGCCAACCAGAAGACCGTGTGGGAAGACATCTCGAACGGCCTGGACATCATCAACGTCGGCAAGTTCCAGATGGCCAGCCGCGCGTACGCGGGCCGCTTCAACTTCAACGGCGCCGACCAGCAGAAGAAGGTCGGCACGCTGTCGGGCGGTGAACGCGGCCGGCTGCACCTGGCCAAGACGCTGATCGCGGGCGGCAACGTGCTGATGCTGGACGAACCGTCGAACGACCTGGACGTGGAAACCCTGCGCGCGCTGGAAGACGCGCTGCTCGAGTTCGCCGGCACCGTGATGGTCATCAGCCACGATCGCTGGTTCCTCGACCGCATCGCCACGCACATCCTCGCGGCCGAAGGCGACAGCCAATGGACCTTCTTCGACGGCAACTACCAGGAGTACGAAGCCGACAAGAAGAAGCGCCTCGGCGAAGAAGGCGCCAAGCCGAAGCGCATGCGCTACAAGGCCCTCAAGTAAGCCTGCACCGGTTCTTCCGGGACGCGAAAAGCGCGCCGCCCCTTCGAGGGCGGCGCGCTTTTTTCATGGGACGGGCAAACCGGCTGTTCAACGCGGCCGCACCAGCCGGAAGGCCGCATTCGCTCCCCACGTGGCGACCAGCAGGTGCCCGTCGGGTGTCCGGGCGAGTCCGACCGGGCTCGACAGCCCGTCCGCCACCACGACGCGGCCGCCTTCGCGGTCGATGCGGCTGACCGTCGTACCGCCGTAGTCGACCACATAGACGGCCGCGGCTTCCCGGTCCGGGACGATGCCGGGGCCCGGGCTGCGCAGCCCGTCGTGGATGCTGCGCGCGCGTCCGTCGGGTCCGACCCGCGAGATGCCGCCCGCGATGTTGCTGACCATCAACTCGCCGCCCGGCAGCTCGACCGCACCGACCGGTGTCTGCAGACCCTCCGCAGCGACTTCGATCCTGCCGTCGGGATGCGCCGCGAGAATCTCGTGGGTTCGGCGGTTGGCGATCAGCAGCCGTCCCTTGCGGTCGAAGCTCAGGCCCGCCGGCGTGGCCAGGCCGCGCACGAACACGCTCTGTTTGCCGCCGGGCGTGAAACGCCACACCAGGTCCTCGCTGTACGACGCGACGAAGATGTCGCCGGAAGCGCCGATCGCCAGTCCGCTCGGGCCGCTCAAGCCCGATGCGAACACGGAGCGGGTGCCGTCAGGCGCGAAGCGCAGAACGGTCCCGGCCGACCAGTTGGCGACATAGAGATGATCGGCTGCGTCGTAGGCCATGCCGACCGGCGAGGAGAGGCCGTCATGCACGGGGCGTGGCTCCAAGGTCCAGGTCGGCACGGCGGGCGTTGACGCCCCGGCGGGCGCATGCACCGCCGTCGCCAGCAGCGCGAGGCCGAGCAGCGGAAGTCGGATACGAAAGCTGCGGTGCTTCATGCGGGCTCTCCTTGCGGCGCGTTGGCTGCAAACACCTCGCGCGCTGCGGTCAGGCCATTGAGCGCCGCCGGAAAGCCCGCGTACACGGCCATCTGCATGATGGTCTCGACGACTTCGGTGCGCGTGACGCCGACGTTGAGCGCGCCCTGGATGTGCACCTTGAGTTGCGGCGCCGCGTTGCCCATGGCCGTGAGCGCAGCCACCACCGCGATCTCGCGCGAGTGCAGGTCGAGGCCGGGGCGCGAGTAGATGTCGCCGAAGGGAAATTCGATCAGCAGGCGGGCGAAGTCGGGCGCGATGTCGGCCAGGCTCTCGACCACCTTGACGCCGCCTTCACCGTCGATTTCCTGGAGCCTGGCCAGCCCGCGCACGTAGCGCTGGCTGTCGTTGCTGCTGCTCTGGTTTGCTTGTGTGTTCGTCATCGCTCGTCTTTCTCTTCGGGGCAGTGCCCGACAACGAGGGACGCTTCGTCTTGACCTTGCCTTCGATCGCACGGTAGTGATCGATCTTGAGCGAAAGCGCCTGCATCGATTGCTGCAGTGCCTGCACCCGGGCCTGAACCTCGGCGAGGTGCGCTTCGAGCATCTCGCGCCGTTCGCTCACGCTGGCGTCCCCCTGGCTACGAAGCCTGGCAAAGGCCTGCATGCCTTGAATGGGCATGCCGGTCTCGCGCAGGCGCAACAGGAAAGCCAGCCAGTCCATGTCGGCGCTCGCATAGCGCCGCTGACCGCCCGGTGCACGCGACACCGCGGCAATCAGCCCGATGCGTTCGTAGTACCGTAGCGTGTAGGCCGTGAGGCCGGTGCGCCGGGCGACTTCCGCAATGGTCAGACTGGTTTCCATGGCGTTGATTCTCGAAATTAGAGCGCGCTCCAAGTCAAGCGCTTTGTCGAACTATGTGTGTGAAGGGTGCAGGTCCGCATCGAGCCAGCCGCGCAGGCTGTTCACGAAGGCCAGGGCTTGCACACGGGGCAGATCGTTCACCCGCACGACGGCTTCGGCAAGCTGCCCTTCGCGGATGCGGCGGGCCCGGCCCACGCCGTCCAGCAGCCCGCAATGCAGCGGCGGCGTGACCCAGCGGCCCTCCAAGTGCAGCGCGATGTTGCCGCGCGTGCATTCGGTGATCTCGCCCTCGCGGTTCCACAGCAGCGTGTCGAACACGCCCGGCGCGGTCGGTGCGAAGGCTTCGTAGTGCGCGCGGCGCGTGGTCTTGAAGCGCGAGAACTCGCTGTCGGCCTCGTCGAAGGCGCGCGGGGCCAGCTGCAGGCGCACGCGCGGCGGTGGGGCGTCCATGGCGAAGGCCTCGGCGCGCGGTTGGCCTTGCGCGTCGAGCAGCAAGCGCACGCGCCATGTGCCTGCGGCATGCGCGGCGCGCAGCTGGTCCAGGCAGGCCGTCACATTTGCTTCGTGCCACGGATAGCCGAAGTGCGCAGCCGCGTTGCGCATGCGCGCCAGGTGCGCGGCCGCATCGCGCAGTGCGCCATCGGCCAGCGCCAGGGTTTCGAGCAGCTCGAAGGAGGTCATGGTTGCGAAGATACCGCCGCGCCGAGAAAGGCACGCTTGTGCCGCCACTCGTCCCATTCCGCATCCGCCTGCGCATCGGCCGTGATGCCGCTGCCGATGCCGCAGCGCGCGGCGTTGCCGTGCAGCGTGACGGTGCGGATCGGCACGTTGAAGGTCGCGTGCCCGCCGGGCCGCACCACGCCCACGGCGCCGCAGTACACGCCGCGTGCCTCGGGCTCCAGTGCGCGGATCATGTGCATGGCGCTCACCTTCGGCGCGCCCGTGATGGAGCCGCAGGGGAACAGCGCCGCGAACAGGTCGGCCAGCGTCGTGCCCTCGCGCAGCCGGGCCTCCACGTCGGAGGTCATCTGCCACACGGTGGGCAGCGCCTCGGTGTGGAAGAGGCGCGGCACGCGCACCGAGAAGGGCTGGGCCACGCGCGAGAGGTCGTTGCGGATCAGGTCCACGATCATCACGTTCTCGGCGCGCTCCTTGGGCACGGTGCGCAGCCGCAGCGCGTGAGCGGCGTCCTCGGCGGGCGTGGCGCCGCGCGGCGCGGTGCCCTTCATGGGGCGCACGAGGATGCGGTCGCCGTCGCGGTCGAAGAACAGCTCGGGCGACACCGACAGCACCTGCTCGTCGCCGGTGTCGATGAAGGCGCCGTAGCCGTTGGGCTGCGCCTGGCGCAGCGCGTGGAACCAGGCCTGCGCGTCGCCGTCGAAGGCCGCGCGCAGCGGCGCGGTGTAGTTGAGCTGGTACAGCACACCGTCGGCGATGGCGCGGTGGATCGCGGCCATGTTACGGTCGAAGGCTTCGCGCGAGAGGTCGGCCGTCCACGCGACGGGCGCCACGGCGGGCACCGGCGCGTCCGGCCATGGCAACACCTCGTCATGCACGCCGAACCAGGCCAGCGGCCCGTCGGCTGTATGCACGTCGAACGCCGGGTCGAAGGCCGCGGCGGCCTCGTAACGCAGGTGGCCAACGCACCAGCGGCCTTCGCGGGCCAGCGCCTCGACGGCCTCCAGCACGGGGCGCACCTCGTGCGGCGCATGGGCCACCAGCACGCGCACCGGCGCACCGAAGGCGGCGCGCAGCCGGGTCGCCCCGTCGGTGCGCGGGTCGGCGAAATCGATCAGCGTGGACAGCAAGCGCGCGCCCGGACCCTTGTCAGTCGGCGGCACGGGCCGGCGGCGCAACCGGTGGTGCAGTCGCCACGCTCGCAGAGCCCGCGAGCGCACGCTTGCGCACCGCGTAGATGTTGTTGCGCAGCGCGTAGAGCTCGTCGGCATACGACAGCGGCACCGCCACCTTGTTGACCACGCGGTCGAGGGCGTCGAGTTCTTCCAGCAGCTTGTCGCGCTCGGCCTGGCTCTGGCCGGCGTCCACCTTGGCCTCGATGTCGCGCAGCCGTGCGTACCAGCGGAACACGCGGCGGCGCACGCGGAACTGGTACAGCGGCGGGATCACGCGGCTCAGCGGCAGCATCAGCACCAGCATGCCGCCCAGCACCAGCCACATGCGCTCGACCAGGTTGCTGGCCCAGAACGGCAGGTAGCGCTGCCAGAACGGCGGCGTGCCGTTGATGGCACGGTCGCCCTCGGGGCTCACGGGCAGTTCGCTGGTGCGGGTGTTGGGGAAGTCGCGCGCGCGGTTGAACCAGCCGGCGTCGCTGTGCACGGTCTGCGCGGCCTGTGCGAACAGCTGGCGCAGGGCCGGGTGGGTTTCGTCGCGCGACAGCAGCGAGGTGGTGGCGGCCAGCAGCGACACGTCGTGCAGCGGCAGGTCCTTCGACAGATCGACCACGCCGCGCGGCAGCGTCACGGCGGAGAGGAACGGAAAGCGCCGCGTGTAGGCCTCGGCCTGGCCGAAGTCCATGAGCTGGATGTCGTTGGCGCGCAGCAGGCGCTGCACTTGCGGCGACTGCGGCGCCGAGAACAGAACGATGGCATCGAGCAGCCCGGCCTGCAGCGCCTCGGCGGCGGCGGCCTGCTCGAGGTTCGACAGCAGCAGGTCGTCGGGCCCGAGCCGATTGGCCTTGAGCAGCCGCTCCATGATCTCGGGCAGACCGCTGCCGGGGAGGTCGACGTTCACGCGCAGGCCGCGCAGCTGCGTGAGCGAGGTCAGCGTGCCGGTCTTGCGGTCGATCTTCTGCGCGACGTCGGCGCGGTAGAAGAGCCAGATCGGCTCGTAGAACAGCGCGCCCAGCGAACGCAGGCCGGCCTCTTCGTCGGCCACCGGGTCGGCGCTGCCGCCGCGCACGAAGGCCACGTCGGCGCCGCCGCTGCGCAGCAGCTGCAGGTTCTCGGTCGAACCCGAGGTGGGCTTGAGCTCGACGGTGATGCCGCTGTGCTTCAAGGCATCGGCGTAGCGCTTGCCGAACTGCGCATAGGCGCTGCCCGTGGGGCCGGTGGCCAGCGTCACGTGCTTGGGCGGCTGCGGCTGCAGCCACCAGTAGGCCGCAATCAGCAGGCCGATGACGATGAACACGATCGGGCCGGCCGAGGCGATCAGGTCGCGGATCGACAGCAGGATCAGCTTCAGGGTGCGGGGAAACGCCATGGGGTGCCTCGTCGTGCGGTGCGCGCGTCAGTCGCGCGGCGCGGCCAGATCGGCCAGGTCAGCGGCGCAGGGAATGTGCAGCTCGCCCACGGTCACCGCGCGCGCGGCGCGTACCGCACGCACGGTGGCGATGGCGGTGGCTTCGGCGGCCATGGTGCTCAGCACGGTCATGCCGGGCGCATCGCCTTCGAGCGGCACGCGGCCGGTGGCCAGTGCGAACAGCGTGTCGCCGTCGCTCATGGTGTGCACCGGGTTGATGGCGCGCGCCAGGCCGTCGTGCGCCACCATGGCGAGCCGGTTGGCCTGCACCTTGGTCAGCACGGCGTCGGTGGCGATCACGCCGATGGTGGTGTTGGTGCCCGCCAGCAGCGGCTTGGGCAGCTCGCCGCGCAGCAGTGCGCGGCGCGTGTCGAGCAGGGCGCTGCCGTCTTCGGTGCGCGCGCCTGCCACGGGCAGCGCGGTGTCGGGGTCGATCACGTCGCCCAGCGAATTGACCGCAATGAGCGCGCCCACGGTCACGCCGCCGACGGTGACCGACGCGGTGCCGATGCCGCCCTTCATCGCGCGGTGCACGCCGAACAGCTTGCCCACCAGCGCGCCGGTGCCCGCGCCCACGTTGCCTTCGGCGGGCGCATCGGTCGAGGCGGCCTCGCAGGCGGCGTAGCCCGCAGCCGCGTTGGGGCGGATGCGTGCGTCGCCCATCGGCAGGTCGAACAGCACGGCGGCGGGCACGATGGGCAGGGTGCCGAAGCGCACGTCCATGCCGACGCCGCGCTCTTCGAGCCAGCGCATCGCGCCCTCGGCGGCGGCCAGGCCCCAGGCGCTGCCGCCCGCGAGCATCACGGCGTGCACTTCCTGCACGAGGTTGCCGGGTGAGAGCAGGTCGGTCTCGCGCGTGCCGGGTGCGGCGCCGCGCACATCGACACCGGCCACGGCGCCGTCGCGCGCGAGGATCACGGTGCAGCCGGTGGGGCGGCGGGTGTCAGAAAAATGGCCGACTTCGATGCCGGCGACGTCGGTGATGGCACCGGCGTCAGAGAGGGACGAGGAGGGGGAAGAAGACGCAGCGGACATGGCGGCCGATTATGGGACCGCGCCCCGGCGCCTTGGGCGCCGACGGTTGCAAGACGTTTCATCGCGGGCACGGGAGCGCCCGCGATGCCGCGCTCATTTCGCCACAGTCTCGAGCGACATCACGGTGATCGCGCCGTCGACCTTGTCGACCGTGAAGCGCACCTTGTCGCCGGCCTTCACCTTGGCGAGCAGCGCCGGGTCGCTCACGCGGAACACCATCGTCATGCCGGTCATCTCGAGGTTCGGGATGTCGCCGTGGCGCAGGGTGATCTTCTTCGCGTCGATATCGACCTTGCGGACTTCGCCGTCGACTTGGGGCAGCGTGGCCTGCGCGAACGCCGCGGCGGCGAGCACGAGGGTGGAGAGGGCGGTGATGATCTTCTTCATCATGGTCGGTGTTCCTTTCGGGTGGCAAGGGGTTGCGCGGGGTTGCAAAGAGGGGGCCAAAGCTCAGCGGTAGCTCTGGAAGACGCGCGTGCTGCCGTCGGCCAGCACCAGCAGCACGTCGTAGGCGTCGCGCTGGTCGCCGTAGGCGGGGCCGTCCATGCCGGGCGAGCCGATGGGCATGCCGGGCACGGCGAGGCCGACGGCCTTGGGCTTTTCCTTCAGCAGGCGATGCATTTCGCGCGCGGGCACGTGGCCCTCGATGGCGTAGCCGCCGACGCGGCCGGTGTGGCACGACCCCAGCTTGGCCGGAATGCCGAGCCGCTCGCGCGCGGGGCCGTTGCCCTCGTCGTGCACGCGCGTGGCAAAGCCGTTCTTGTTGAGGTGCTTGACCCAGTCCTGGCAGCAGCCGCAGTTCGGGTCTTTCCAGATCTCGACCATCGGTGCGGCGGCCTGCGCGGCGAGCGGCAGGGACGCGGTGGCGGCGGCGAGTTTCAGAAGGGTGCGTCGTTGCATGGTCAGGTTCCTTTCATGCGATTCATCGGATTCATTGGATTCATTTGGAAGGGGCGGCAGCGGCGAGCACGCGCACGCGGCCGGCCATGCCGAGTTCGTAGTGGTCCTTCACGAGGCAGGCGAAGTCGAAGTCGCCGGCGCGGTTGAAGGTCCAGATCAGTTCGCCGGTCTTGCCCGGTTGCACATGCGCCATCCAGGGTTCGTCGTGCTCCATGCCGGGGTGCTTCTTCATCATGGCGGCGTGGTCCTCGATGACGGCGGCGGTGCCGAGCACGAGCTCGTGCAGGTCCTTGCCGCGGTTCTTCAGCCGCAGGCGGATCGTGTCGCCCTCGCGCACTTCGAGGACCGAAGGCGTGAACGTCATGTCGTCGGCCATCGCGATGTCGATGGTGCGCTTCACGGCGCTGGCCTTGCCGGCGATGCCCCAGGCTTTCTGCTCGGGCGCGAGCGTGGGTGCGGCAGCGGTGCGGGCTTTGGGCGCGTGGCTTTCATGGGCCGTGGCGAAGGTGCTGACGGCTGCGAGTGCGAGGCCGGCGACGAGGGTGGAGAAACGGGTGTTCATGGTTTGAATCTCTGAAAAATGGGTTGAATGCGATCAGTGGTTGTGGGCACCATGGCCCGAGGGCTTGCGCACGGTGGCGCTGCCGCTGTCGGGGCTGGCCGGTGCCGTGCCCGTCTTGCGCGGCGCCACCGGTGCACCGGTGGCCGACACCTCGCGCGCGACCGTGCCGGCCGGGTGCTTGAACCAGCCCGGGTCGCGGTAGTCGCCCGGCTTCTGGTCGCGCCGCACCTTGAGCAACGTGAACATGCCGCCCATCTCGGCCGAACCGAAGGGGCCGGTGCCGGTCATCATGGGCATCGTGTTCTCGGGAATGGGCATTTCCATCTCGCCCATGTCGGCCATGCCCTTGTCGCCCATCACCATGTAGTCGGGCACGAGCTTCTTGATCTTCTCGGCCACGCCCTTGTGGTCCACGCCGATCATGGTCGGCACGTCATGGCCCATCGGGCCCATCGTGTGGTGCGCCTTGTGGCAGTGCAGCGACCAGTCGCCTTCCTCGTCGGCAATGAACTCCATCTGCCGCATCTGGCCCACCGCCACGTCGACCGACACCTCGGGCCAGCGCGCGGTGCGCGGCACGGGGCCGCCGTCGGTGCCCGTGACCTCGAACTCGTGGCCGTGGATGTGGATCGGGTGGTTGGTCATCGTGAGGTTGCCCACGCGGATGCGCACGCGGTCGCCCTTGCGCACGTTGAGCGTGTCGATGGCCGGGAACACGCGGCTGTTGAAGCTCCAGATGTTGAAGTCGGTCATGGTGTTGACCTTGGGCGTGGCGCTGCCGGGTTCCACGTCGAAGCTGCCGAGCAGGAAGCAGAAGTCGCGCTGCACGGGCTCGATGAGCGGATGGTCCGCCTTCGGGTGCGTGACCCAGAAGCCCATCATTCCCATCGCCATCTGCACCATCTCGTCGGCGTGCGGGTGGTACATGAAGGTGCCGGGGCGGCGCGCCGTGAACTCGTAGACGAAGGTCTTGCCCGGCGGAATGTGCGGCTGCGTGATGCCGCCCACGCCGTCCATGCCGTTGGGCAGGCGCTGGCCGTGCCAGTGCACGGTCGTGTGCTCGGGCAGCTTGTTGGTCACGAAGATGCGCACCTTGTCGCCCTCGACCACCTCGATGGTCGGGCCCGGCGACTGGCCGTTGTAGCCCCACATGTTGACCTTGAAGCCGGGCGCCATCTCGCGTACCACGGGTTCGGCGACGAGGTGGAATTCCTTGACGCCGGCGTTCATGCGCCAGGGCAGCGTCCAGCCGTTGAGCGTGACGACGGGGTTGTAGGGCCGGCCGTTCGGCGGCACGAGTGGTGGCGCGGTGGCGGTCGATGCTTGCGTCACCGGCTCGGGCAGCGCGGCCATGCTCACGCGGCTGACGGTGGTGGCGGCCACGGCCGTGGCTGCGCCTGCGAAGAAGTTGCGACGGTTCATTTCAATGGCCTCCCGTGGCGGGGGCGTCACCGGCCGACGCGGTCTGCGCGGCCGTCATTCCACCGGGCGAGCTGCCCGTGAGCACCAGCTGCAGATCGGTGTCCGCCAGCCAGAAGTCGCGCTGGGCTTCCATGCCGGCGTTCACGGCGAGCATGCTCGCGCGCGTTTCGCCGAGCAGCTCCCACACGCTGGCGAGCATGCCGTTGTAGCGCAGCACCATCTCTTCGTTCACCTGCTTGCGCAGCGGCAGCACCTCGTCGCGGTAGCGGCGCGCCAGGGCGTAGGCGGTGTTCCAGCCCTGCCAGGCTTCGCGCGCTTCGCTCGCGGCGAGCACGCCCACGTCGCGCACGCGCGCGGCCGATTGCAGGTACTGCGCCTCGGCACGGCCGTTGCGCACCTGGCCCCAGTCGAAGATCGGAATCGGCAGCTCGAGCTCGAAGCCGCGCGTGGTCGATTTCGAGCGATCGGCATCGTTCTCGAAGGTGGTGTTGCGCACCACGCCCAACTCCATCGCGTTGATCACGCTTGTGGCGTGCGTCAGGCCGAGTGAGCCGGCCACGGCCGTGTTCTGCGCGTAGGCCGAGCGCACGTCGAGCCGGTCGCGCAGCGCCAGTGCCTGCACGTCGCCGAGCTCGGGCGCGGCCTTCGGCAGCGGCGGCAGGCGGTCGGGCAGCGTGTAGGCGGTGCGCGTGCCGCTCAGGCCCAGCAGGCGCGTGAGCTGTTCGCGGCTGGCGACGGCCGCCTGTTCGGCGCGTGCGAGCTGCGCGGACGCGTCAGCCAGCAGCAGCTGTTCGCGCGTGCGCTGCAGCGCGCTCCAGTTGCCGACCTTGGCCATGCGGTGCGCCAGTTCGGCGCCGGCTTCGGTGGCTTCCTTCGCGTCGCGCAGGTAGCTCACGCTCTGCTGCGCGGCCACCGCGCGCACCCAGGCGCGGCGCGTGTCGGCGGCCAGCAGCAGCACGCTTTGCGCGGCCTGCAGCTTGGCGGCTTCGTGCCGCTGTCCGGCCCAGTGCGCCTGCCACGGCAGCGTGAGCAGGCCCACCACGTTGAAAGTCAGCATGCGCTCGAACTCGCGTTCGCGGCCCTGCGCCAGTCGGCTGAAAGACAGCACCGGGTTCGGCAGGCTCGCGGCCTGCACGCGGTCGGCGTCGCTCAGTTGCAGTGTGGCAAAGGCGTCCTGCACGCGCGGGCTGTTGACGAGCGCGATGCGCACGGCGGCTTCGGCATCGAGCGGCTTGGTCAGCAGCGCGTCGACGCTTTTCTGCGACGCGTCGTCCGGCTTGCGCTGCGCCGCGGCGCCCGCCATGAGCGGGTTGCCGTCGACCAACGCCTGCACGTCGCCAGCGCCGCCGTCGGGCGACAGGCTGGCGCAGCCGGCGAGCACCAGCGCAGCGGCCAGCGCGGCGGCGGTTCTGATGAATGAGATGTGACTTTTTCGCCCGAGGGGCGGGCTATCTGTTCGATAGCGCGGGATGCCGGCATACGGCCGGCGAGCAAGGGAATTCACGAGCGATCTCCATGGGCAATACAGCGAACGCTGCGAGCCGGCAAAGGCTCACTGCGGACGGACTACGGGCAGGAAGATCAGGAAATGGGCGGCTTGAGGCCCAGGACGGGCTCGGCGCTTGCAAAGCGGGCCGCGTGTGCGGCCGGCGGCGCCTGAGGCGCCGCATGCGGGGTGTCGACCAGCGGCATGCCGCCGAGCGCCACCGTGTGGCAGACCTGGCAGGCGACACAGGTGCCGCAGTCCGCGTGGTCGGTGCCATGGGGCTGCTGCGCATCGCCGCTGTTGTCGTGCATCGCCGCCATGTCGTGGCCGGTGTCGGCCTCCATGGTGGCTTCATGGCAATGCGACTCGGCGATGCCTGACGCTGCGGACACCACCGCCTCGGCGGCAGGCAGCGAATGCCGCACCATCTCGACCGCCATGGCGTCGCCGAGCCAGCCGCGGATGGGCAGCAGGGCGATCATGAGGGCGAGCAGCAGGGTGCGCATGGTTGGGCGCGATGATAAACCGGGGTGGGGCCTCAGTGCCTCAAGACACCAGCTGGCCGCGGGCCTTGTCGACCCACACCTGCAGGTTGTCGAGCAGGTCTTTCTGGCTGAACGAGCAGCTTTCCTCGCTGAAGAGCGCGCTCGATTCGAGGCGGTCCAGCAGGTTCAGCAGCACCTCGCCGTAGCGCGGCGGCAGGGCGCCGAGCAGCTCGGTGCTGGCGCGCGCGGCCGTGGAGAGCGTGGTGACCGAGCCGTTGCCGCCTTGCAGCGCGGCGATGCCCGACGCGATGGCGTCGAGTTGCGTTACGGCGCTCATGGTGCCGCCTTCGCCGGCGCCGGCAGCGCCAGTCCCCGCTCGCGCATCAGGTCGCGCAGCACATCGGGGTAGTCGGTGATCAGGCCATCGGCGCCCGCGTCCATGAGCCGCACCATGTCGGCGCGCTGGTTCACGGTCCAGGGCACGACCTTCATGCCGAGCTTCTGCGCTTCGCGGATCGCGGGGGCGCCCAGGTCGGCATGCGCCGGCGACCAGATCACCGGCCCGGCCGATGCCCCGGCCGCGGCCTTCACGAGCTGCGGCACCGAGGCGAAGCTCGTGGCGTCGAGCCCAGCGGTCCAGCGGCTGTCTTTCAGCGTGCGGGCGGTCGTGAGGTAGGCGCGCGACAGCTGCGGCGCGAGCTGGCCGACCAGCGCGAGCGTGCGCCAGTCGAAGCTCTGGATGGTCACGCGGTCGGCCATCTTCGCCTTGTCGATCTCGGCCAGCAGCGCGCGCACCATGGGCTCGGGCGCGGCCGTCTCGTCGGGCTTCGTGGGGTCGATCTTGGTCTCGATGTTGAAGTGCACCCGCGCGGCATCGGCGCCGCGCGACTGCACCTGCGCGAACAGCGCGGCCAGCGTGGGAATGCGCTCGCCGTCGCGCGGCTGCTGCAGCGCGAACTGCTTGCCGTAGTTGCTCGCGGGGTTCAGGCGGCCCACGTCGTAGGTCTGCAGTTGCGCCAGCGTGAGCGAACGCACGGAAGGGGCAGGTTGGGCCGTGAGCCAGGCGCCGCGCGCGTCGCGTGTGTGGTCGGCGTTGAGCGCCGTGTCGTGCGACACCACCACCACGCCGTCGGCCGTGAGCCCGATGTCGAGTTCGAGCGTGGTCACGCCCAGGTCCATCGCGTTCGAGAACGCGGCCAGCGTGTTCTCGGGCGCCAGGCCGCGTCCGCCGCGGTGGGCTTGCAGGTCGAAGTGCTGCTTCACCTTGGGGGCGATGGCGGCACAGCCGGCGCCGACGAGCGCAGCGGTGATCAGGAGAAGGACGGCGCGATGTTTCATTTGAGTTGCACCTTGATGCCGTTGTCTTGCACCGTGATGTCACCGACCTCGTAGGTCTTGCGACCGACCGTGAGTTCGTCGGCCGTGAAGCTGCGCAGGATCTGTCCCTGCAGCAGCTCTTGCGCGACCACCGCGCCGACCTTCTGCAGGCGCTCGGCGTCGCGGCCTTCCACGCCCTGCAGTTCGAGCCGCTCGGCCTTCGGCTGGTCCAGCCGCAGCGCGCGCGCCGCCACGTCGTAGCGCAGCGCACTGCTCAGCGACACCACGCCCTGCACCGGCGAGGCCGCCAGCAGCGGGCTGGCGATGGTCAGCGTGGCCGTGATGGCTGCGCGGTTGGTGCGCGCGTCGAGGCCCAGCTGCGGGTCGCGCAGCCCGACCATGAAGATCTCGGCATAGCGCTCGGCCACTGGAAAACGCTTGGCGATCTGCGCCTGCAGCTCCTCGCGCGTGGCGGTGTACTCGTTGGTGAAGAAGTTGAAGCCGGCCAGCGCCGCGAACGGCGCGGGCAGGGCGGCGGCGCCCAGCAGCGCGCGCAGTATCCGACGGCGGAGAAGATGGGGCGGGAAACGGTCTTTCATGAATCTTCCGAGCTTGCCACAGGCGCTTGTGTTCCCGCCAGCGCCGAAGGGGCGCGCCGGCGTGTCGGACGGTCAGCCGTTCACGCGCAATTCGTAGCGCGCAAACGACCCGCCGCGCAGGTCGATGCAGCTGTGCAGCGTGAAGCCGAAGCCCTCGTACAGCGTGCGCAGCGCGGTGCGGTCGGCCACGCAGTCCAGCCGCAGCCAGGGCCGCCCGAGCGCGCGGGCGTGGTCGCGCGCATGGCTCAGCAGCGCGCGCGACACGCCTTGGCCCGCCCACGCGCGGCGCACGGCCAGCTTGTGGACGAACAGCGAGCTGCCGGGCGCGATCTCGGGCCAGAACCACGGGTCTTCCAGGTCGAGCCGCATCACGCCGGCCCAGTCGCCGTTGTCTTTTACGACGACGTAGCGGCCGTCATCGGTGTCGCGCTGGATGCGCTCGAGGCCGGTGTCGGCGGCGCTCCAGAGCGGGCGTCCGCCCTCGGCGAGCCATTGCGCGGCTTCGGTCAGCACGGCCGCAACGGCGGGCGCTTCAGTGGAAAGGGCGGGTTCGATGTGCATCGGCGGGCAGCTTACAGACCCTGGCCGTGGCGGATCACATGGAATCCTTCCTCGGCCGTCGGCGGCACGAAGTGGCGGGTGATCAGGTCGAACTCGGCGTCGGAGGTTTCGAACGGGTGCTCGCCCGCCGCATTGCGCGCACGCAGCCGCGCCTTGCAGACGTCGTCCGGCACATCGAGAAAGTGCAGTTGGTGCGCCGCGCCGGCCTGCTCGAAAAGGCCGCGCGCCCAGGCGCGGTTGCTCACGGTGTTGGCCGGAAAGTCGAGCACCACCGACACGCCCGCGCCGAGCAGTGCGCAGACGTGCTCGCCCATCGCCTGCTTCAGCCGGCCCGAGGCGCGCACGTAGTCGGGCAACGTGTGGATTTCATCGGGGTAGAGCGTCGCGAGCCAGGTGTCTTCGCTGATGCACACGGTGGCGGCCGCCTGCGCGAGGCGCCGGGTCAGCGTGGACTTTCCGGCGCCGATCTTGCCGCAGACCATGTGCAGCACGGGCGAGGGAAGTGTGGGTGGTGTCGGCGTCATTCGATCTCCTGCAGGTTGGGGGAAAGAACCTCAGGAGACGGACAAGAAAAACCCGCCTCCTGGGGCGGGTTGGATGGCGTGGCTTTGAACCGTGCGCTAACCCACCCGCTCTCGCAAGAGCGGGCGAATGATCGATGCGGTGCGAACGCGGGCCATGGGGTGAGGGTAACTCGGCCGGGGGCTTGTCGGGGCACGAAGGTGAACCAGGAACTGCGGTTTGAAATGTGCGGAGCGTCTTTCAGGAAAAAATTGAAAGCATTGATAAACCGGCATCGATATTATTGTTATTTATGTAATTATTTGTATGTATTAAATTCTCAGGCGCTCTCATCGATGTAGCTGTTTTGTTTTAATTTGAATTCCTTATGGCGATCCGGAATCCGATCCATGCTAAAGAACCGGCTCGATGTCCCGGCGCCCCCCGCACGCTGAAACGAGGGGCTCGCCGGGTTCCCCGGCCCGCACTTCTGGAGCACCTCATGAAAGAGTTTCTGATCGCGGTGGACGCCGAAGACCGCCCCCTGCACGCGGTCGATAAGATGAATGCGCATCGCGAGGGCGTCCTGCATCGGGCGTTTTCGATCTTCCTCTTCGACACGCAGGGCCAGGTGCTGCTGCAGCAGCGCGCACTGGGCAAGTACCACTCTCCTGGCCTGTGGAGCAACAGCTGTTGCGGGCATCCGCGCCCCGACGAAGAGACCGGCGCCGCCGCCGTGCGCCGCCTGCACGAAGAGCTGGGCCTGCAGTGTGCATTGCAGCCGGTGGCCGCCTTTCTTTATCGTGAGGCCGTGTCGAAAGAACTGATCGAGCACGAGTACGACCACGTGTTCGTCGGCATCGCGCGCGACCTGCCGCAACCCGACCCCCGCGAGGTGCGCGAGTGGCGATGGCTGGCGTTGCCCGATCTGCACCACGAACTGGCGCGGGCCCCGGCGCACTTCACCATCTGGCTGCACCGGATCGCCGAACGCTTCGGGGCGGAGGGCTTGCAGTCCTGGCGAGCGCATGCCCTGGCGGCGTCGTGACGCCATCGCCTACGGATTTCCGTCGGCGATTCAGTCGCACTTTTTATAATAAAAAAGTTCGATTTCAGAAAATTTCGCTTCAACTACAACTGTTAATGCACTAGATTTCAATGGCGCGAGAAGATGCTTCCTTGCATCTCCAGGTGCCAATTGATTCGGGAATTGAATGTGAAAAAATCTCAATCTTGAATTGATCTGGTTTTGATAATTTTTCCACTCTTGGGAATTCGCAAAATTGGAGTTCCCCGTTGCATGGCCCGCCGCCATTCGATGCGATTGGATGGCTTTGAAAGAAGGCAGACATGAAGCACAAGAGCGAACAGGCCCCCACGACCATCCGCACCCTTGCCACTCCCCCTCCTGGCTGAGGCGGTTGCGGTGCTTCGCATCACCTTCCGGCAGCTGGAGGCCTTTCACTGGGCTGCAACACTGGGCTCCGTCAACGCGGCGGCCCGCCACCTCTTCGTCAGCCAGCCGGCCATCACGGCCCGCGTGAGGGAGCTCGAGGGCATCCTCGGGCACGTTCTGTTCGCCCGCAGCCAGCAGGGCGTGCAACTGACCCCGGCCGGGGGCGAATTGTTCCAGCAGGTGCAGCACCTGCTGGCGGCGGGCGAAGAGGTCGAGAAGCACGGTTCGCAACGCCTGCCGCCGCTGGCCGCAGAGTTGCGGATCAGCATCGACGAATCGCAGCGCCCATAGCCGGCAAGCCGGCAAGCCGGCAAGCCCGCAAGGGCCAAGTCAGTCGTGCAGCGACGACAGAAACTGCTTCAGCTCCGGCGTCTGCGGCGCACCGAACAGTTCCGCCGGTGGGCCCATCTCGTGCACGCGGCCCTGGTGCATGAAGATCACGCGGTCGCTGACCTTGCGCGCAAAGCTCATCTCGTGCGTGACCATCAAGAGCGTCATGCCTTCGTCGGCCAGCGACTCCACCACGCGCAGCACCTCGCCCACCAGTTCGGGGTCGAGCGCCGAGGTGATCTCGTCGCACAGCAGCACGGCCGGTTCCATCGCGAGTGCGCGCGCAATGGCCACGCGCTGTTGCTGGCCGCCCGACAACTGGTCGGGCATTGCATCGAACTTCTCGGCCAGACCCACGCGTTCGAGCAGCTTGCGCGCCTGTGAAGCGGCTTCCATCGATGAGCGCTTTTTCACGAGCGTGGGCGCGAGCATCACGTTCTTGCCGACCGTGAGGTGCGGGAACAGGTTGAAGCCCTGAAAGATCATGCCCACGCGCTGGCGCAGCGTGCGCATGGCCATCGCGCTCTCGTGCAGCAGCGGCTTGCCGTCGACCGTGAGCGCACCTTCCTGGAACACCTCGAGGCCGTTGATGCAACGCAGCAGCGTGCTCTTGCCCGAGCCGCTCTTGCCGATGATGGCGATCACCTCGCCGCGCTTCACGTCGAGGTCGATGCCCTTGAGCACCTCGTTCGTGCCGTAGGACTTGCGCAGCGCCGTGATGCGCACGATGGGCGCGGCGAACGTTGCGGCTTCGGGTTGTGTTTTTTGTTCAAGCACGGCGGCCATGGGTCTTCCTCTCGAGGGTCTTGGCGTACAGGCTCACGGGGAAGCACAGCACGAAGTAAAGCAGGGCGACGCAGCTGAACACCACGAACGGCTGGAAGGTGGCGTTCGAAATCATGCTGCCGGCCTTGGTGAGTTCGACAAAGCCGATCACCGACGCCAGCGCCGTGCCCTTGATCACCTGCACCAGAAAACCGACGGTGGGTGCAATGGCGATCGTCACGGCCTGCGGCAGGATCACGTGGCGCATCTGCTCGCCGAAGCTCAGCGCCAGGCTGCCCGAGGCTTCCCACTGGCCCTTCGGAATCGAGGCCACGCAGCCACGCCAGATCTCGGTGAGAAAGGCGCTCGTGTACAGCGTGAGCGCCACGCTCGCGGCCGTCCACGCCGACACGTCGATGCCGAACAGCGCAATGCCGAAGTAGGCGAGAAACAGCTGCATCAGCAGCGGCGTGCCCTGGAACAGCTGCACGTACAGGCCCACGGCCCGCGCCGCCGCCTTGCCGCCGCGCAGCCGCGCGAACAGCAGCAGCCCGCCCACGATGCCGCCGCCGACGAAGGCGATGAGCGAGAGCACGACCGTCCAGCGCAGCGCCATCAGCAGGTTGCGCAGGATGTCCCACAAAGAAAAGTCGACCATGGTGAAAGTGCCTCGCGGTCAGCGACCGAAGAAGAAACGCGGCCCGGCCCAGTTGAGCAACCGGCGCAGCGCCACGGCCAGCGCGAGGTACAGCAGCGTGGCGACGATGAAGGACTCAAAAGCGCGGAAGTTGCGGCTCTGGATCAGGTTGGCTGCGTAGCTCAGCTCCTCGGTCGAGATCTGTCCGCACACCGCCGAGCCCAGCATCACGATGACGATCTGGCTCACCATCGCGGGCCACACCTTCTTGAGCGCGGGCGGCAGCACCACGCGCAGGAACACCTGCGCCTTGCTGAGCGCCAGGCTCACGGCGGCCTCGATCTGCCCCTTGGGCGTGGCCTCGATGCCGGCGCGGATGATCTCGGTGGAGTACGCGCCGAGGTTCATCACCATCGCGATGATCGATGCCACCTCGGGCGAGAGCTTCACGCCCGCGGCCGGCAGGCCGAAGAAGATGAAGAACAGTTGCACGATGAAGGGCGTGTTGCGGATCAACTCCACGTAGGTGCCGGCGAGCACGCGCAGCCACGTCGGCCCGCCCGACCGCGCCCACGCGCACAGCGTGCCCACGGCGAGGCCGAGCACCGTGCCCACGGCCGTGAGGCCGAGGGTCCATGCCACGCCGCGCAGCAACAGCGGCCACTCGGCGAGCACGGCGCCGAAGTCGAATTCAATGCCCATGGCCGCGTCTTTCGGTCAGACCGGCAGGTCGCCGGCCGCCTTGCCGAGCCACTTCTTGGACATCGCGTCGAGCGTGCCGTCCTTCTTGGCGGCGGCAATGATCTCGTTGACCCGGGTCTTCAATGCGGTTTCGCCCTTCGCGATGCCGATGAAGCAGGGGCTGTCTTTCAGCAGCAGCTTGAACTCGGCGCTCACCTTCGGGTTCTTGGCGAGCATGTCGCCGGCGACCGCCGCGCTGGTGGCGATGGTTTGCGTCTGACCGGCCACGAAGGCCGCGATCGTCGCGTTGTTGTCCTCGAAGCGGCGGTAGTCGACGTTCGACGGCGCCACCTTGTTCAGTTCCTGGTCTTCCATGGCGCCGCGCGTCACGGCGACGGTCTTGCCGGCCATGTCGGCGAAGCTGGTGAGCTTCATGCTCTTGCCCGCATACACGGCCTGGAAGAAGGGTGCGTAGGCCGCGCTGAAATCGATCACCTTCTCGCGCTCGACGTTCTTGCCGAGCGTGGAGATCACGAGGTCGGCCTTGCGCGTCTGCAGGTAGGGAATGCGGTTCGCGCTGGTCACCGGCACCAGCTCGACCTTCACGCCGAGCTTGGTGGCGATGAGCTGCGCCATCTCCACGTCGAGGCCCTGCGGCTGCATGTTGCGATCGACCGAGCCATACGGCGGGTAGTCGGTGGGCACCGCGATCTTGATGGTCTTGGCCTTGAGCACGTTGTCGAGCGCGTTCTGCGCCTGGGCGGCGCCGGTGGCGGCCAGCAGGGCGGCGGAGGCCAGCGCGAGGGCGAGGCGACGGGATGCGGAAGTGGTGAACGTGGTCATAGCAGGGCTCCTAGGTAGGTCGATGAATCGGTGGCGTCGTCGGCAGGCACGGCCTTGCGGCGGCGCTTCGGCGTGGGGGCGGTGGGGGTGTTGTTCAGCGGTGCCAGTGCATCGCGCAGCTGCGCGAGCGGGTCGGTGGGCGCCTGCACGCGCAGCGCCGACTGCACCGTGCCGATGTGTTCGGCCATCAGCGCCTCGGCGGCGGCGTGGTCGCCGCGCTCCAGCGCCGCGACGATCTGCACGTGGTCTTCGCACGACTGCACCGCGTCGTGCGTGCTCTGGTAGAGCATGGCGATCAGCGTGGTGCGCGCGGTGAAGTCGCGCAGCGTGTCGGCCAGCAGCGTGTTGCCCAGGCATTCGGCCAGGCATACATGGAAGTCGCCCAGCAGGAAGCTGCGGTGGCCGACGTCGCTCTCTTTCAGTGCGGCCTTTTCACGCTGAAGGTGCGCTTTCAACTGGCGCAGGGCGGCCTTGTCGAGCCGGCCGGTGCTGCGGATCAGCCCGAGCTCGATCACGCGCCGCGCCTCGAAAGCCTCGCGCGCTTCGTCCTGCGAAGGCTCGATGACGAACCAGCCGCGCCGCGCGCTCACCGTGACGATGCCGCGCGCGGCCAGCCGCGTGAGCGCTTCGCGCACGATGGTGCGGCTGCAGTCGAACAGCATCGCGAGCGGCTGCTCGCCCAGGCGCGCCCCGGGCGCAAGCTTCTGCGCCATCACCGCTTTGACGATGCGTGCACTGATTTCGGATGCGGAGATGGCCATAGGCCTGCATACCAGCAGCTTCTGTGCCAACTGGTATGCAAGCTGTGTGCACCGAAATGGGCCGGCCGGGCAGTGCCGGCGGTGCGTGCTACCGCTTGCCGAGCGCGCTCCGGGGCAGGGCCACCAGCATGAGCAGCGCCGACAGCACCAGCGCACCGCTCAGCACATACAGGCTGGCCGTGAAGCCGCCTGTGAGCGTCTTGAGCGCGCCCACCATCATCGGCGCCACCAGCCCCGCGCTGCCGCCGATGGTGCTGATGAGCGCAATGCCCGCCGCTGCGGCGCTCTTCGACATGAAGCTGCCCGGAATCGCCCACAGCACGGTGAAGGCGCTCGAGATGCCCATCGACGCGAGCGCCAGGCACAGCACGGCGGCCACGGGGCTCTGCATGAAGAGCGTGGTCAACGCCAGGCCGGCCGCGCCCGTGAGCGCGCCCAGCGCGAAGTGCCAGCGGCGTTCCTGGTGCCGGTCGGAGTGCCGCCCCACGAGGATGTTGGCCGCAATGCCTGCGATGGCGGGAATCACCGAATAGAAGCCGATCTGCAGCACGCTGAGCCCCATCGACTTGAGGATCGTCGGTTGCCAGAACGACAGCGCATAGATGCCCAGGATGATCAGGAAGGACATGAAGCCGATCAGCCACACGCGCCCGTCGCGCATCGCCGCGCCGAAGGTGTGGCGTCCGGCGGCGCCGTGCGCGGCCTGGTCCTCGGCCAGCAGGCGCGCCACGCGCTGCTTCTCTGCGGCCGAAAGCCACGGCGCCTGCGCCGGGCTGTTCGACAGCACGCGGAAGGCGATCACGCCCAGCAGCACGCTCGGCAGGCCTTCGAGCAGGAACAGCCACTGCCAGCCGCGCAGCGCCAGCACGCCGTCGAGGTAGGTCATCGTGAGCCCGGCGATCGGCCCCGCGACGATCGGTGCCGCGCCGAAGGCCATGAAGAACAGCGCGGTGGCCTGCGCGCGGCGGCGCGAGGGAAACCACAGCGTCAGGTAGAACAGCACGCCCGGTGCAAAGCCGGCCTCGAACACGCCGATGAGAAAGCGCAGCACGTAGAACTGCGTGGGCGTGGTGGCGAACATCATGGCCGCCGAGGCCAGGCCCCACAGGCCCATGATGCGCAGCAGCGTGGCGCGCACGCCGATCTTCGCGAGCATCAGGTTGCTCGGAATCTCGAACACCGCATAGCCGAGAAAGAAGATGCCGGCGCCCAGGCCGAACACCGCGTCGCTGAAGCCCAGCTGGTCCTTCATCTGCAGCTGCGCGTAGCCGACGTTGGTGCGGTCCAGGTAGTTCAGCACGTAGCAGGCACACAGCAGCGGCATCAGCCGCCAGGTGATCTTGCGAAAGAGCGCGGCGTCTTCGCGCGCATCGGCCGAGGCCGGTGTGCGCGCGTCGGTGGCATCGAGGGTGGCGGTGTTCATCGGTGTGTCTCCTTCTTGTTTGGCTGTGGTGCGTGTGCCGGCGGGTCAGGCCCGCACGAGCGTGCCGAAGCTGGTTTCGCCCCACAGGTGGCTCGTAGGTGCGCCCGGAAATAGCCAGTGCGGCGAGCACTCGGCCGACGGCACCACGTTGCTGAACCCGTGCAGCGCCGAGGTGCCTGCCAGCGTCTTCTCGAGCACCATCGACAGGTACTGGTCGTTGCTGCTCTCCTGCGTGTTGCCGTTGAGGATCACCTCCGCGCCCGTGGCCTGCGCATAGCGGCGGATGCCGTTGTGGCGCGACTGCAGCGGTGCCCAGCTGTCGGCCGCCACGCCGTTCTCGCTGCTCACGCGCAGGCCGTCGGCACCGCGGTACACCAGCGAATGGTTGCCTTCGGTGTGCCCCGGCGTGTGGACCAGCGCGACGCCCCGGCCAAGCTGCAGGCTGCCGTCGAAGGCGACGATGCGTTCGGCCGGCACCCCGTCCAGGCCGTGCGGGCAGTACCACTCGGCCTGCACGGGCAGCAGGCCCTGCACGTTCGCGAGCTCCTGGCGATGCACCAGCAGCTTCGCATTCGGCAGCAGGCCCGACGCACCTGCGCTGCCGAGCCAGCGCCGAACGTCCTGCGTGTGCAGGTGGTCGTAGGTGATGTAGTCGATCTGCTCGGGCGCCACGCCGCAGCTCGCAAGTGCCTGCAGCACCGTCTGGTAGACCGGCGCGATGGCCTTGTGCAGGAACTTCGGCGTCTGCTCGCTCAGGCGCTTGAAGTAGGGCGTTTCGTTGCCGGCCTCGAAGTCGGCCGGCGTGAAGAGCAGCGTGCGCAGCCGGCCTTCGAAGTCGTCGTACTGGATGAGCACGGTGCGCGCCAGCAGATGCACCATGTGCGGCTTGAGCAGCTGCTGCGAGTACACACCGGTGAAGGCGAACCACGCGGGGTACGGAATGCGCAGCAGGTTGAAGCTGCGCGCGAAGTGAACGGGCGGTGCGTCGAGCAGACGCTCGCGCAGGGCGTCGGCGCCGTGGCGGATGGCGCGCAGGCGGTCTTGCGGCATGGCGGCGTGGCGCGTGCCGTCGAGTTCGGCGATCTGCGCGAAGCCGGTGGGGTCGGGGTCTCGGGTCATGGGGGTCTCCTGTGTCTGGATGCGTGGGCTTTGGGGTTCGTCGCTCAGTACATCGAGCGCCCGCCAGAGATATCGAACACTGCCCCGGTACTGAACGAGCACTCGTCCGACGCAAGCCAGGCCGCCATCGCCGCCACCTCGTCGACGTCGACAAAGCGCCCCATCGGCACGCGCGAAAGCAGGGCGGTGCGCAGTTGTTCGCGGTGCTCGGCACGCACGCCCGCGAAGACGGCCGTATCAGCCGCCGACGGCGTGATGCAGTTCACCAGCACGCCCGATGACGCCAGCTCCTTGCCGAGCGACTTGGTCAGCGAGATGAGCCCGGCCTTCGACGCCGAATAGGCCGCGTTGAGTCCGTTGCCCTCCTTGCCTGCGACCGAGGCGATGTTGACGATGCGCCCGCGCCGCTGCGCGAGCATCACCGGCGCGATCGCGCGGCAGCACAGCCAGGCGCCCGTGAGATTGATGTCGAGCACGTCGCGCCATTGCGCTGGGGTGTGTTCCCACGCGGGCACGGTCGGCCCGAGCACGCCCGCGTTGTTGACGAGGACGTCGACGCGGCCGAAGCGCTCCTGCGACTGCGAAGCCGCGCGTGCGATCTGCACTTCGTCGCGCACATCGACCAGTGCCGTGACCACGGTGCCCAGCGGCGCCAGTTGCGCCACCGCATCCGCCAGCATCGCGGCCTCGACGTCCCACAGCGCGGCGCTCGCACCGTTCGCCAGGCAGCGCCGCGCGATGGCCAGGCCGATGCCGCGCGCACCGCCGGTCACGATCGCATGGCGACCTTCGAGCGGCCGGGCGAGCGCGTCGGTCATGCCGCAGCGGCCTCGGGTTGTGGCGCTGACTGGCCGAGCAGGCCGGCGACCAGGCCGCCCACCATCTCGGGAGGCACGCCCACCAGCAGCTGGCGCAGCATCGTCAGCGTGTCGAAGTACACGCGCTCGCAGACCAGGCGGTCGCCCTCGAAGATGAAGAAGGCGTTCATGCGGCAGCGAAAGCTGTTGCCCGTCGGCGGCAGGCCCTTGAGCGGGCCGCGGTGCGTGCCGAGCAGCCAGAACTCGACGATCACCGAATCGTCGGCATGGCGCAGCTGGATGATCTCGTGCCGCTGGTCGGGGAAGGCGCGGCGCGTGTCGGTGTAGTACTGGCGCACGTCGGCAATGCCGTCGTGCACCTCGCCGCTGGGAATCAGCTCGTAGTGCGGATGCGGAAAGGTGCCGAGCACCGCGTCGAAATCCTGCCGGGTCTCGTCGGCGAAATGGTCGAGCACGAGGCGCTCGCGGCGGGCTTGCAGGTCGGTCAGGGTGGTCATCGGGGTGTGCTCCATGTGACAGGGGTGGCAGGGGATATCGGGTTGCCGCGAATGCGTCGACCCGGGTGGCCTGCGTACTATCGACAGCCCCTCGAACCCAGACTGTCCGGTGTTGGCAATCGATGCCCCGGACAAACCCGCGATGCCACGCTCCTCCCTTTCCGCCAGCCCCGCCGAGTCGGATGCGCCGCACTCGCCCGTGCACAACAGCGACATGCGGCTGGCCGAAGACGTGCAGCAGCGGCTGCTCGCGGTGGCGCACCGGCGCACGCTGGTGCGCGGCGAATCGCTGTTCCACAAGGGCTCGTCGCCCGATGCGCTGTTCGGCGTGGTCAGCGGCTCATTGCGCGTGAGCGTGGTCGCCCCGGGCGGGCGCGAAGCGGTGATCGCGATGCTGGAGCCGGGCCACTGGTTCGGCGAGGTCTCTTTGCTCGTGGGGCGCGAGCGCGTCTACGACACCTGCGCGGTCGACACCACCGAGATGGCCGTGGTCGCGGCGGCCGACTTTCATCGGCTGGTGGCGGAGCACCCGGATGTGCACATGGCCTTCACCCGGCTCGTGTGCCTGCGGCTGCGCCAGGCGCTGGCCTGGATCGACGACGTGATCCTGATGCCGCTGCCCGTGCGGCTCGCGCACCGGTTGCTGACGCTCGATGCGCGCGCGGCCACGCCGGCGGAGGACGGCGGCGGCACGCTGCTGGGCGTGTCGCAGGAAGACCTGTCGTTCATGCTCGGCGTGTCGCGCCAGAGCGTGAACCGGCTGCTGAAGCTGTGGGAAGAAGACGGCACGCTGCGCGTGCGCTACCGCAGCATCGAGCTGCTCGACCGCGCACAGCTGGAGCGGCACGCGGCCACGCCGCCTTGAACGTGAGGCACGCTGGCGGGGTTCAATCCATCCGCGCGCCCGACGCCTTCACCGCCTTGTCCCAGCGCGGCGTTTCCGTTGCCAGGAAGCGCGCGAAGTCTTCGCTGCCCAGGTAGGCCGGGTCCGCACCCTGGCTCACCATGCGCTCGCGCACCTCGGGGCTGGTCAGCACCTGCTTGAACGCATCGCTCAGTTTGGCGACCACGTCTTTCGGCGTGTCCTTCGGCGCGAGGAAGCCGTAGAAGCCCACCACCTCGAAGCCCTTCACGCCCGACTCGATGACGGTCGGCACATCGGGCAGCGCGGGGTTGCGCTCGCGGCTGGTCACGGCCAGCGCGCGCACCTTGCCCTGCTTGTGATAGTTGGCGGCCTGCGGAATCGATTCGGCCATGAACTGCACCTGCCCGCCCATCAGGTCGGTGAAGGCCGGGGCGCTGCCGCGGTAGGGGATGTGCACCATGAAGATGCCGGTCGCGGTCTTGAACATCTCGGGCACGAGGTGGCTGATGCCGCCGTTGCCGGCCGAGCCGTAGTTGATCTGGCCGGGCCGCGCCTTGGCGTAGTCGATGAACTGCTTCAGGTTCTGCACCGGCAGCTTCGGCGTCACCAGCAACGCCAGCGGCTGCATGGCCGTGCGCGCGATGGGCACGAAGTCGCGCTGCGTGTTGTAGGGCAGCTTGCTGTAGAGCGCGCCGTTGATCACCGCCACGCCGGTGTTGGCCAGCATCAGCGTGTAGCCGTCGGCCGGGCTCTTGGCGACGAAGTCGGCACCCACCGAACCGCCCGCGCCGGGCTTGTAGTCGACGATCAGCGGCTGGCCGAGCACGGCCTGCAGCTTGTCGGTGAGCAGGCGCGCATGCTGGTCGAGCGGGCCGCCGGCCGGGAAGCCGATGACGACCTTGATCGGCTTGTCGGGGTAGGCGGCCATGGCCGCCGTGGTACCGAGCGCGCCGAGGGCGAAAGAAAGGACCGCCAGTGCGGTCCGGGTGGGCTTGTTCATGATCCGTCTCCTTGTTGTGGAGACGATCATAAGCAGCGCGATCAGCCGGCCAGCGTCGCCTTCAGCGTGATCTCGGGCACGCTTGCCAGCGCTTTCGACAGCGGGCAGCCGGCCTTGGCCGCGGCCGCGATCTGCTGGAACTTCGCCTCGTCGAGGTTCGGCACGCTGGCGTCGAGTTCCAGCGCGATGCGATCGATCTTGAAACCGTCGCCGTCCTTGGCCAGGCGCACGGCGGCGCGGGTGTCGATCTTGGTGGCGGCTAGGCCTTCCTTTTCGAGCGCGAAGGCAAAGGCCATCGTGAAGCAGGCCGCATGGGCCGCGCCGACGATTTCCTCGGGGTTGGTGCCGCGCCGGTCGTCTTCGAAGCGGCTGGCGAAGCCGTAGGGGTAGTCTTTCAGGGCGCCGGTCTCGGTGCTGACCTGGCCCTTGCCGGTCTTGCCGGCGCCTTCCCAGTGAACGCTTGCGTGCTTTTCTGCTGCCATGGCTATTCCTTCAGTCAGGGGGGTGGAGGGTTGCTCGGAGGGAGAACCGCAGGTATCGCTCCGAAAGCCGCGCCTGTCTGTAGTCGCAGGGCGCATCGCACGTGGCGATGATCGCGCCCGGGCCGATCTCAGACGCCGTGCACGCCGGCCGTGCTGTGCTTCATCTGACCCCGGACTTCGCCCGCCGGCCAGGCCTGGGTCGACACGCTGACGTACCAGAGGCCGGCCATGAGGTCGGCCATTTGTGCCGGCGTCAACGTGCTCGTGCCGGTCAGCTCATAGCCGTCGCCTTCCGGGTCGCGGCGCTCGGCCTGGCTGTGCGGCGGCAGCTGGATCACCAGCGGGCCGTTGCTGCCCTTGGCGGCCGGGCCATGGAAGCCCGCGCTCGTTGCCGGCCCGCTCAGGCGCGCGTAGTTCACGCGCCACTGGAAGCTGCCGGTGGCGAGCGTCAGGGTTCCGAACATCGAGCCGCCGCCCTTGCTGCTTTTCTTGGGGAGGGGTGGAACCACCTCCTCGGTGCCGAGCCAGCAGTCGGCCATGAACCAGGTCGGTTGTTCCTTGGGCTGCGAGGATGTCGCCGGCTCCTGCGGTCCGAACCTGGAGACCAGCGCGCAGCCTGTCGCGGCCAGCGTGGCACCGAAGAGGACGATGCGTCGGCGGAGGGTTTGTCGGGCGGGATCAGGCATGACAGGCGGGCACGGTGAAGCGGAGTCCGCACGATAGCCGATGCGTTCGCATGACCGACGTACGACAAATGGGCGTCGCCAAGGTGACGCCCCGAGGGCTTCCCCGATGGGAGCGGCGGCCGGTGCGTCTTAGGCTGGCGCGCTGCGCCTTTGTCGCACCGCTTTCTTCTTTCCCTTCCTTTCCCCCCCGCCCGTTCACAGACCATGCAACCACGCCCGCATTACAAGTTCTGGCCCAAGCGCCTCCCGCATTCGATCACCGTGCCCGCCACCTCGCTGTGGCACAACCTCGCGACCTCGGCGGCGCGCTACCCCGACAAGGCCGCGCTGGTCTTCTTCGGCCGCGTGCTGAGTTACCGCGACGTGGCCGACCAGGTCGAGCGGCTGGCCGGCACGCTGCATGCGCTGGGCGTGCAGCGCGGCGACCGCGTGGTGCTGAACATGCAGAACTGCCCGCAGCTGGTGATCGCGCATTTCGCGATCCTGCGCGCCAACGCCGTCGTGGTGCCGGTCAACCCGATGAACCGGGCCGAAGAGCTCAAGCACTACATCACCGACCCCGATGCCAAGGTGGCGATCACCACCGGCGACCTCGCGGCCGAGCTGGCCAAGGCCAGCGACGCACTGCCGGCCGAGCAGCGCCTGTCGCACGTCATCGTGACGCAGTTCACCGACGCCTTCGATGCCAACGTGACCGGCGACGACGCTCCCGCGCCGGCCTGGGCCGACTGGCTCGGCACGCGCCATCCGCTGCCCGCGCTGGCCGACGGCCAAGTGACGGCGTGGACCGATGCGCTCGCGGCCGGCCACCCGGCGCCTGCGCATGTGGTGGGCGCCAACGACATGGCGCTGCTGCCCTACACCAGCGGCACCACCGGCCTGCCCAAGGGCTGCGTGCACCACCATTCGAGCCTCATGCACAACGCGACGGCCGGCCAGCTCTGGGGCCAGGCGACGTCGGAGGCGGTGGTGCTGGCCGTGGTGCCGATGTTCCACATCACCGGCGTGGTGAGCATGATGCACACCTCGATCCTCGCGGCGGCCACGCTGGTCATCATGCCGCGCTGGGACCGCGACGTGGCGGGCCGGCTCATCTCGCGCTGGAAGGTCACGAGCTGGACCAACATCCCGACCATGGTCATCGACCTCATGGCCAGCCCCAACTTCGCGAGCTACGACCTCACGAGCATGACCCACATCGGCGGCGGCGGCGCCGCCATGCCGCAGGCCGTGGCGCAGCGCCTGTTCGAGCAGTACGGCCTGAAGTACCAGGAAGGCTACGGCCTCACCGAAACGGCCGCGCCCTCGCACACGAACCCCTCGGACCACCCCAAGCAGCAGTGCCTGGGCATTCCGTTCATGAGCACCGACGCACGCGTGGTCGACCCCGACACGCTGCAGGAAATGCCCATCGGCGAATCGGGCGAAATCATCATCCACGGCCCCGAGGTGTTCCAGGGCTACTGGAAGCGCCCCGACGCCACGAGGTCCGCTTTTGTCGAGTTCGAGGGCAAGCGCTTCTTCCGCTCGGGCGACATGGGCCGCATGGACGAGGAGGGCTACTTCTTCATCACCGACCGCCTGAAACGCATGATCAATGCGAGCGGCTTCAAGGTGTGGCCGGCCGAGGTCGAACTGCTGATGTTCCGCCACCCCGCGATCCAGGAAGCCTGCGTCATCTCGACCAAGGACGACTACCGCGGCGAATCGGTCAAGGCCGTGGTGGTGCTGCGCACCACGCACAAGGACACGACCGAGCAGCAGATCATCGACTGGTGCCGCGAGAACATGGCGGTCTACAAGATTCCGCGCAAGGTGGCGTTTGTGGATGCGCTGCCGAAGAGCGGGAGTGGGAAGGTGATGTGGCGGTTGCTGCAGGAAGCCGAGCAGCCAGCGGCTTGAGCCACAGCCACATCTTCTGCATCTGCTACGACGGCTGGCGCGCGTAGCGCCCCGGCGCCTGGCCCACATGGCGGCTGAACGCCGTGCTGAAGGTGCTGGCCGAGGCATAGCCGACGCGCGCGGCCACGTCTGTCGGCGCACAGCCGCCGCGGCGCAGCAGGTCCTTGGCGATCGCCATGCGCCACGCGAGCAGGTATTCCATCGGCGGCAGGCCGACGGCGCGCGAGAAGCGCTCGAAGAACGCCGAGCGCGAAAGCGCGGCCTTGCCGGCGAGTTCTTCCACCGTCCATGAACGCGCGGGGTCGGCGTGCATGTGCCGCACGGCGGCGGCCAGTCGGCTGTCGGCCAGCGCGCGCAGCAGCCCCGGCGGCGCGCCTTCGCCGGGCGCCGAGCGCAGCGCCTCGATCAGCAGCACCTCGACCAGCCGCCCGAGCACGAGGTCGCGCCCCGGCCGCTGCGCCATGGACTCTTCGCGCACGAGCTGCACCAGCAGCGACAGCCGCGCGACGCCGCGCATGTGCAGCACCGAGGGCAACAGCGACACCATCAAGGCGGCGTCCGGCGAATCGAAGGCGAAGTAACCGCCGAGCATGCGCACGTCGGGCGGGCCTTCGCGATCGCCGTGGCGGACCTCGCCGTGTGCGTCCTCGCGCGCCGCCTGTTCATGCGGATCGAGAAACACCGGCGGCGCCGGCGTGAGCCCCGACAGCGTGAAGCCGGGCGTGGCCGGCATCAGCAGGAAGTCGCCGGCGGCCAGCGCCAGCGGCGGCTGCCCATCGACCGTCAGGATGCAGTCGCCCTCGAGCATCGTGCAGAAGCTGGGTTGGCCGAAGGCCGTGTAGCGCACGGCCCAGGCGCCGGCGCCCGCGATCACCTTGGAATACACGGCGCGCGGCCGAAGCAGCGCGATGACCTCGGCGAGTGGATCGGCCATGGCTGGACTCCTGCAAAAGAAATGGCGACGTTCGATGGTAGCGAGTCCGGCCAGTGGCTCCTATCGTTGGGGCTCTTCATCACCCACCTCGAAGGAACCCCATTGAAAACCGCACTGATCACCGGCTGCTCGTCCGGCTACGGCCTGGCCACCGCACGCCACTTCCACGCCCAGGGCTGGCGCGTCATCGCCACCATGCGCACGCCGCGCGACGACCTCTTTCCCGACGCGCCGAACCTGCGCGTGCTGTCGCTGGACGTGACGCAACCCGACAGCATCGCCGCCGCCATCGAGAGCGCGGGCCCGATCGACGTGCTCGTGAACAACGCCGGTGTCGGTCTCTTCGGCGCCTTCGAGGCCACGCCCATGGCCACCGTGCGCGAGGTGTTCGAGACCAACACCTTCGGCATGATGGCCATGGCGCAGGCCGTGCTGCCGCAGTTCCGGGCAAGGCGCGCGGGGCTGCTGGTCAACGTCACCTCGACCGTCACGCTCGCGCCGATGCCGCTCGTGGCGGCGTACACCGCGAGCAAGACGGCCATCGAGGGCTTCACCGCCTCGCTCGCCTTCGAGCTGGCGGCGTTCAACGTGCGCGTGAAGCTTGTCGAGCCGGGCTACGGGCCCGGCACACGCTTCACCGAGAACGGGGCGCAGCGCATGCAGGGCCTGATCCCGCCGGACTACGCACCGCTCGCGCAGACCGTCTTCGCGGCGCTGGGCAATCCGACAGAAGTGACCACGGCGGCCGACGTGGCCGAGGCCGTTTGGCGCGCCGCGAACGACACGGAGGCGACGCTGCGCTATCCGGCGGGGGCGGACGCGGTCGCACTGGCCCGGCAGGCCTGAGCCGAGGCGCTCGGAAGCACGGGGAGGGCGGCACTGCGGCCTTTTTGCTTAAAATGAGAATAATTCTTATTTGTAAGCGGCGTTCCGGCCGCCGTGCCGCCCGCCATGTCCGCTGCCGAAGCCGCCTTCCAGCAAGTCCACACCCTCTACAGCGACCACCATGGCTGGCTCCAGTCGTGGCTGCGCAAGAAGCTCGGCAACTCGTGTGACGCGGCCGACCTGGCGCAGGACACCTTCGCGCGGCTGCTGACGGCGCGCAACCCCGAGGTCATTGCGCAGCCGCGCGCCTACCTCACGAGCGTGGCCAAGAACATCCTCGTGAACTGGTACCAGCGCCAGGCGCTGGAGCGCGCCTACCTCGAGGCGCTGGCCGTGATGCCCGAGCCCGAGGCGCCGTCGCCCGAGCAGCGGCTGGTGATCCTGCAGACGCTGCACGAGATCGACGCCATGCTCGACGCCCTCAAGCCGCTCGCACGCCGGGCCTTCCTGCTGTCGCAGCTCGACGGCATGAAGTACGAAGACATCGCGCGCGAGCTGGGCGTGTCGCTCGTCACGGTCAAGCGCTACATGCAGCAGGGCTTCCGCGGGTGCCTGGCGGTGATGGCATGAGCGCCATGAATTTCGAAACGTCGACGCTCGCCCCGCGTGTGCTCGACGAAGCCGCCGAATGGCTGATGCGGCTGCACGACAGCGCCGTCACCGACGAAGACCGCCGCGCCTGCGAGCGCTGGCGCCAGAGCCATCCCGACCACGCCCGCGCCTGGGCCCGCGCCGAACAGCTGATGAACAAGCTCGGCGGCCTGCCACCGGCGCTGGCGATGTCGTCGCTCGCACGACCCGCGCGCGGCAACGCGAACAACCGCCGCGCCACCCTCGGCCGGCTGGCCGTGCTGCTCGCGGCCGTGCCCGCCGGATGGCTCGGCTGGCAGGCGGTCGAGATGGCGGACGAACGCGGCTGGATGGCCGGGCACCGCACCGGCACCGGCGAGCGCCGCGAACTGCGGCTGGCCGACGGCAGCCGCCTCACGCTCAACACCGCCAGCGCGGTCGATGTGCATTTCGACGGCACGCAGCGCCTCATCGTGCTGCACGCGGGCGAGATCTTCATCGCCACCGCGCCCGACCCCGCCGCCGCACACCGCCCGTTTCGCGTGGCCAGTGCCGGCGGCACGCTGGAAGCCTTGGGCACGCGCTTCAGCGTGCGCAAGGAAGCGGGCGGCGCCACGCACATCGCCGTGCTCGAAGGCGCGGTGCGCATCACGCCCGACCGGGCCGCCGCGCGCGTGCTGCCGGCGGGGCAGCAGGCCCGCTTCACGGCCGACGGCATCGACAACGTCAGCCCGGCGGACGCCTCGGTGCTGGCCTGGACGCAGGGCATGCTGCTCGCCGACGGCATGCGGCTGGCCGACTTCGCCGCCGAGCTGTCGCGCTACCGCCCCGGCCTGCTGCAATGCGACGCGGCCGTGGCCGACCTGCGCATCTCGGGCGCCTTTCCGCTGGCCGACACCGACGGCGTGCTGCGCATGCTGGTGTCGACCTACCCGGTGGACGCGGCCACGCGCCTGCGCGGCTACTGGGTCACGCTCGTGCCGCGTACGGGACAAGAAGATGCAGACGCGACGGGCGCCTCGAAAAATATTTCGATCCGGGGGTGAGACTTTTTTTCGTTTCGGCTGGCAAGGAGGGTGAAGAACTCACCGTTGTTGCCCAACCGAAAGGCCCGTCTCCATGTCCGCATCCCGCCCGTCCGCCTTGCGCCCGTTCGCAGAGCGCCGCCTGAACACCGTCCTTCGCCATGCCCTGATGGCGCTCGCCCTCGGCGGCCTGGCCGGCGCGGGAGGGCCGGCCTTCGCGCAGGCGTCGCCATCGTCGTCACCGCTCGACGCCGCCGCGTCCCGCGCCTACGACATTCCCGCCGGCCCGCTGGGCCGCACGCTCGCCACCTTCGCGGCGGGCAACGGCATCGCGCTGTCGTTCGACCCGGCGCTGACGCAGGGGCGCAGCAGCCCCGCGTTGTCGGGCCGCTACACCGCGCGTGAAGCCATCGAGCGCCTGCTTGCGGGCAGCGGCCTGCAGGTGGTGGCGCGCACCGACGGCAGCTACACGCTGAACCGCCGCGAGGCCGGCGCGTCTGTCGCAGGGAACGCAGGGCAGGGCGGCATCGACACGCTCTCGCCCGTCACCGTCACGGCCGACGCCGACCGCAGCGGCACCACCGAAGGCACCGGCAGCTACACCACGCGCGCCACGGCGGCAGCCACGGGGCTGGCGCTCTCGCCGCGAGAGACGCCGCAGTCGGTCACCGTCATCACGCGCCAGCAGATCGACGACCAGAACCTGCTGTCGCTGGGCCAGGCCATGCAGAACGTGCCCGGCGTGTTTGCCGTGAGCTCCGACAGCGACCGCACCGACCTGTACGCGCGCGGTTTCTATATCGACAACTACCAGTACGACGGCGTGCCGACCACGGTCACGACCGACTTCTTCGGCGCCTCCACCAACGACCCGGTGCTGTACGACCGCATCGAGGTCGTGCGCGGCTCGACCGGGCTGCTCACCGGCGCGGGCAACCCGTCGGCTTCGGTGAACCTGGTGCGCAAGCACGCCGACAGCAAGGTGTTCGCCGGCAGCGCATCGCTCGCGCTGGGCTCGTGGAACCTGCGCCGCGGCACGGTCGACCTGCAGACCCCGGTGACCAAAGACGGCCGCGTGCGCGCCCGCATCATCGGCATGACGGAAGACCGCGACTCCTTCATCGACATGTACCACGGCCGCAAGCACGTGCTGTACGGCGTGGTCGATGCCGACCTGTCGCCAAGCACCACGCTGAGCGTGGGCATCGAGTCGCAGGCCACCCGGCCCACCTCGTCGACCTGGGGCGGCCTGCCGTTGACCTTCAGCGACGGCACGGCCACGCGCTGGGACCGCTCCAAGACCATCGGCACGCCGTGGACCCACTGGGACACGACCACCACCACGGCCTTCGCGAACCTCACGCACCAGTTCGACAACGGCTGGAAGCTCAAGGCCAACGGCTCGCACCGCGAGAGCAAGCAGAACGCCAAGCTGCTGTACCTCTTCGGCGGCCTCGACCGCCTTACCGGCCGCGGCCTGGGCTCGCTGCCCGGCTACTTCGAGCACGAGTTCCGCCAGAACAGCCTCGACCTGCAGGCCACCGGTCCGTTCAAGTTGCTGGGCCGCACGCACGAGCTCGTGGTGGGCGTCACCAACAGCCAGTCGCGCTACGTGGAGGCCAGCCATCCGCGCACCAGTGCATTGCCCAACACTGGCAGCTTCTACAACTGGAATGCGTCGTCGTACCCCGAGCCGGCCTGGGACCCGCTGAAGGTTTCGGGCATCACCAAGACGCGCCAGACCGGCTATTACGGCGCCGCGCGCCTGTCGCTCGCCGATTCGCTCAAGCTCATCGTGGGCGGTCGGCAGAACAGCTGGCGCTCCACGCGCCTGACCGCCGACGCCCCGACCACGCGCAAGCACGAGGTGTTCACGCCCTACACGGGCCTGGTGTACGACCTGAGCCAGAACTACTCGGTGTACGCGAGCTACACCGACATCTTCCAGCCGCAGAACTACCGCGACGCCAGCGGCGCCTACCTCGACCCGGTGACCGGCAAGAGCTACGAGATCGGCCTCAAGGGCGAGCACTTCAACGGCAAGCTCAACACCTCGATTGCCGTGTTCCGCGCCGAGCAGGAAAACGTGGCGCAGCGCGACGGCACCAAGCTCGTGCCCAACTCGAGCGAAGGCGCCTACTACGGCGCACGCGGCGTGACCAGCAAGGGCATCGAGCTGCAGGTGTCGGGCGAGCTGGCCCCCGGCTGGCAGCTGAGCGCGGGCATCGCGCGCACGCTGGGCCGCGAAGGCAACGGCGACCGCATCAACACCGCCATGCCGACCACGCAGGCCACGCTGTTCACCACCTACCGTCTGCCCGGCGAATGGCACCGGCTCACGCTGGGCGGCGGCGTCAACTGGCAGAACCGCACCTACCACGCGTACAGCGTGGGCGACGTCGACCTGCGCTACCAGCAAGGCTCGCGCGCGGTCGTGAGCCTGATGGCGCGCTACGCCTTCACGCCCAAGCTGGCGCTGCAGCTGAACATCGAGAACCTGTTCGACAAGAAGTACTACAGCAACATCGACGGGCAGGCCTACTTCGGCACGCCGCGCAACGCGGTGGCGACGCTCAGTTACGCGTTCTGACCGGAAAAAGGCGGGGGGCATGACCCTTTTTTCGTTCTCGTTTGTCATGTAGGGGAGGGACGCATTTCCGTGCCCCGCTTTCCTGTCCCCTCGTCCCCGATGAACACCCGCTCTTCCACCTTTTCTCCCGCCCTGCGGCTGCTGTCCCGCGTCGCGGCCGCCGTGTTCGGCGGCTACGCGCTGGCCTCGGCCGCCGCCGTCTTCCTGGCCGCCGTGCTGCCGGCCGGCCCCGCCGAGGCAGCGCTCGGGGGCATGCAGTTCAGCTTCGCGGTCTACACCGTCGCCGTGATCTGGGCGTTCGCGCCCGTGTCGTTGCCCCGCGCCTGGGCCGGCCTGCTGCTGCCGGCCGTGGTGCTGGCCGGGCTGGGCCTGGCCTTGCGCGGCGCGGGAGGCGGGGCATGAGCACGAAGACAACCAAGGCGCCCTCGCAAGGCGGCTTCCGCCAGGCCCAGGCCTGGCTGCACACCTGGTGCGGCCTGTGGTTCTCGTGGCTGCTGTTCGCGGTGTTCCTCACCGGCACGCTGGCCGTGTTCGACGAGCCCATCACCCACTGGATGACCCCGGAGCACCACGCCGAGGAAGCCGCCGCCGCAGCCAAGAAGGAGAAGGGCGAGCCCACGGGCGATCGCGCACAGCGCCTGGCCTGGGGCATGGCCTACATGGCCGAGCACCACCCGGGCGCCTCGATGTGGGAGCTGTGGCCTTCGGACGCGCAGGGCGGTGGCGAGCTGCGCGTGTTCTGGTTCGACGCCAACCGGCAGTACGCGGGCGTTGCACTCGACCCTGCCACCGGCAAGCTGCAGACGGAAGAAGGCGGCCACACGGCGCGCGCCACGCTGGGCGGCCACCACTTCGTCGACTTTCACTACGAGCTGCACGCCGGCACCGTCGGCCTGTGGATCGTCGGCATCGCCGCCATGGCGATGCTGGTGGCGCTGGTGTCGGGCGTCATCACGCACAAGCGCATCTTCAAGGACTTCTTCACCTTCCGGCCCAAGAAAGGCCAGCGCAGCTGGCTCGACGCGCACAACGCCGTGGCGGTGCTGACGCTGCCCTTCCAGTTCATGATCGCCTACACCGGCCTCGTGATCTCGGGCACCAGCTTCATGCCGGCGAGCAAGGTGCTGCACTACGGCACGGGCCCGGCGGCGCAGGTGCGCTTCGTGTCCGAGCTGGGCGACAGCGACAAGCCCGCCGCCACCGGCCGCGCGATGCCCGTGCCGGTGCTCGAACCGTTCGCGGCACGCGGCCAGGAACGCATGGGCCAGCCGGTGCGCGCGGTCGTCATTGACCACCCGGGCGACGCGGGCGCGCGCATCGGCGTGTACGGATGGAACGGCGACGACGAGTCCGCGCGCCGGCTCAGCGCCACCACCGGCATGGTGCAGTTCTCGGCCGCCACCGGCGAGGTGCAGCGCGTGCGTCTGCCGGGCGCCGCAGACGGCGGCGCGGCCATGCTCGCGCAGTCGGCGATGAGCGGGCTGCACATGGTCACCTTCGGCGGCTGGCCGATGAAGTGGCTCTACTTTTTGTGCGGCCTCGCGGGCACCGCGATGATGGGCTCGGGCGCGGTGCTGTTCATCGTCAAGCGCCGCCAGAAGCACCTCGGCGAATTCGGCGGCGCGACGGCGCGGGTCTACCGGCTGGTCGAAGCGCTGAACGTCGCGGCCATCGCCGGGCTCGCCATCGCCTGCGTGGGTTATCTGTGGGCCAACCGGCTGGTGCCGGTCGGTATCGGGCACCGCGCGGACCGCGAACTGCAGGTCTTCTTTGCGCTGTGGGCGCTGGCGCTGGTGCATGCCTTCGTGCGCCAGCCGGCGCGCGCGTGGCGCGAGCAACTCGGTGCGCTGGCTGCGCTGTGCCTGCTGCTGCCGGTGCTGAACTTCGTGACCACGGGCGATCACCTGCTGGCGCAGCTGTTGCGCAGTGACTGGGAAAGCCTCGGTGTCGAACTGGGCGCCGTCGCCTTCGGGCTCGCGGCGCTGGGTGCGCTGCGTCATCTGCGGCGGAAGGTGGCGCGATGACGACGGTGTGGGCTTCGTTGCTTGGCTTCGCGCTGGCCTATGCGGGCATGTCGTGCCTGAGCTTTGCCATGGACCGGCACCACGAGCAGCTCACGCGCGGACGTGAAGTGCCCGCGCGCTGGCGCATGGGCTTGCGCGTGATCGGCGTGGTGCTGCTGGCCGCGGCTGTCGTGCCTTGCGTGATGGCGTGGGGCGCCACGGTCGGGACGGTCGCGTGGCTGGGCTTTCTGTCGGCGGGGGCGTTGCCGGTGGCGCTGTTGTTGCCGTACCGCCCGCGTGCCGTCGCGTGGGGCGCCGGTGCTGCCGCCGTGGGCGGTGGTGCGGGGCTTGTTCCGGTGCTGGCGGGGCTGCTGCGCTGAGTCGCGCGGTGCCCGCCGTCAGTCCACCTTGATGCCCGCGGCCTTGACCACCTGCTGTGCCTTCGCGGTCTCGTCGGCGATGAACTTGTTGAACTGCGCCGTGGGCATGGTGAAGGGTTCGGCGCCGAGCTTCTCCAGCCGGTCCTTCAGCTCGGGCGAGACCATGATCTTCGCGACCTCGGACTGCAGGCGCTCCACCACGGGCTGCGGCGTCCTGGCGGGCGCGAACAGGCCGACCCAGAACAGGTAGGCCGAGCCCGGCACGCCGGCCTCCACAGTGGTGGGTGCATCGGGCAGGGCGGACGAGCGGCCGGCGGTGCCCACGGCCAGCGCCTTCAGCTTGCCGCTCTTGATCAGCGGCAGCGCCGACACCATCGGCGCGAAAAACCAGTCGACGCGCCCGGCCATCACCTCGGTCATGGCCTCGGGCGTGCCGCGAAAGGGCACATGCTGCGCATCGACGCCGGCCGCGAGGCGGAACACCTCGGCATTCATGTGCGTGGCCGAGCCGTTGCCCGCGGAGCCGTAGTTCAGCCCGCCGGGCTTGGCCTTTGCCTTGGCCACGAGGTCTTTCACATCGGTGAAGTGCGAAGGCGCGGTCACCAGCACGTTGGGCAGGCTGGCCATCGGCGTCACGCCCGTGAAGTCTTTCAACGTGTCGTACGACAGGCCCTTGTAGATCCACGGGTTCACGAGGTGGCCGGCTGAGTGCACCAGCAGCGTGTAGCCGTCGGCCGGCGCCTTGGCGGTGATGGCCGCACCCAGCGTGCCGCCCGCGCCGGGGCGGTTGTCGACGATCACGCTGGTGCCCAGCGCGGGCCCGAGCTTCTCGGCGACGAGGCGCGCGACGATGTCGGTGCCGCTGCCCGCCGTGAAGGGCACGACCAGCTTGATCGGTTGCGTGCCCGGCCACGCGCCTTGTGCGTGCGCGCCGCCGAGCGTGCACGCCGCGAGCGCCGCGGCGATCGTGAGCGCCTGTCGGCGGCTCCAGGGGAATGTCTGCTTCATGCGTCTTGTCTCCGTTGATTTGTTGGTGCGAGCGATGAATGACTGACTGACTGACTGAGAAAGGAGGGCGCTAGGCGGGCGGTGCGTTCGCCATCACCAGCGCCACCAGCACCGGGCGGTTGCTGCGGTTCTCGAGCTGGCGCTTTTCACCGGGTGCGAAGCGGCAGCTGTCGTAGGGCTGGAGCACGTCTTCCTGGTGTGCGCCGTCGAGTTCGCCGACGATGTGCAGCTCGCCCTCGAGCACGAGGTAGAGCTTTTCCATCGGCGAGCCGTCCAGGCCGGTGTGGCCGCCGGGCAGGATCTGGCTCATGCCCATCCACATCTGCGTCGAGGGGCCGGCTTCCTTGCCCTGCAGGCGGAGGCAGCGCATGTCGAAGTGGTTGGGCGCCTCGTAGTGCGGCGCCTCGCTGAAACGGGTCACATGCATGGCGATGTTCCTTCTCTCGGTTCAGGGACGCAGTACGACGCGGTCGGTGCTGCCCGACAGCACCAGCCGGTAGGCGTCGATCGCTTCGTCGAGCGCAAAGTGGCGTGCCACGGGAAAGGGTTTCAGCGTGCCGCGCTCGAAGCCTTCGCGCATCGCGTCGAGCTGCGCGGTGGAGGCGACGCAGTCCATCGCCAGCGAGTCGATGCCCACGTAGGTGTGCATGCCGCGGTAGAACGCGAAGATGTCGAAGGGCACCGCGCGGTCGTGCGTGGCAATGAAGATCTGCGTGGCCCCCTTGGCCATCGCCTTGTTGGCGGCCTCGAAGTAGGCGCTGCCCACGGTGTTGTAGACGATGTGCGCGCCGCGCCCGTCGGTGAGTTCGCGCACCTGCGCACCCACGTCGGCGTGGTGGCGCGCATCGACCACGTCGACCGGCGCGCTCGCGAACCCGGCGAAGGGCCCGGGGCCGCGCTGCACCGCGATCACGCGCGCACCGGCCTGCGCGGCGAGCTGCACCGCCGCCTGCCCGACCTTGCCGTTGGCACCCAGCACCAGCACCGTCTGGCCCGCCTGCGGCATGCCGCTGCGGCGAAAGCCCTCGTAGGCCGTGACGAAGGGCACGCCCACCGCACCGGCCTCGTCCATCGAGATGCCCTTCGGCTTGGCGCGCAGGGCCGCTTCGGGCAGCATCAGGTAGCGTGCATGCGAGCCGTCGCGCGTGATGCCGATGTCGCCGCCCGAGCCGTAGACCTCGCGGCCGATCCAATCCGCCGGCCCGCTCACGACGGTGCCCGCGAAGTCGCGGCCCGGCGTGCGCGGCCAGACGGCCTGCGGCATGAGGCCCAGCGCGGCCTTCACGTCGCTCGGGTTCACAGCGGCGGCGGCCACGCGCACCACGGCATGGCTGGGCGGCGCGGCGGGCTCGGGCTGCGGCGCGGCGTCCAGGTGCAGCGCCTCGAGATTGGCGGCCTTGCTGTTCACGCGCAGTGCGCGCGGTTCATGAAGGAGGGCGCTCATCGTGCGGCTCCTTGAACGGTGCGGGTGTCGGCCAGTCCCAGCATCGCGCGGGCCTTGCGCGGGTTGGCGACGTCGCCGCCCAGGCTGCGCAGGATGTCGCGCGCCTTCGCCACGAGCTGCGCATTGCTCTCGGCCAGCACGCCTTTCTCGAGGTAGATGTTGTCTTCCATGCCCACGCGCACGTGGCCGCCCAGCAGCCACGACTGCGCGACGATCGGGAACTCCGTGCGGCCGATGCCGAAGGCGCTCCAGAAGGCGCCGCGCGGCAGCAGGTTGCGCGCGTAGAGCAGCGTCTCGGGCGTGGGCGCGAAGCCGTACTTCACGCCGAGCACGAAGGTCCACATGGCGGGGCCGTCGAGCGTGCCGTCGGCGATGAGGTCCAGCGCCAGGTGGATGTCGCCCGAGTCGAAGATCTCCAGCTCGGGCTTCACGCCGGCCTCGCGCATCACCTTCGCCATGCGGCGCACGTTCTTCGGCGTGTTGATCACCACGTCGGGGCCGGAGTTCATGGTGTTGAGATCGAGAGAGCACACGTCGGGCCGGATGAGCGCGATGTGTTCCACGCGCTTCTCGGGCGGCAGCAGCGTGGTGCCGGGCGCGGCGATCTTCGGATCGTCCTCGCTCGGAATGAAGCGCCCGCCCGGCCCAGTCGTGAGGTTCACGATCAGCTCGCGGTTCTCGCGGCGGATGCGGTCGACCACCTCGCGGTACAGCTCGACCTCCATCGAAGGCTTGCCCGTGTCCGGGTGGCGCACGTGGATGTGCACCTGCGCCGCGCCGGCTTCGGCGGCGGCCAGGCATTCGTCGGCGATCTGCACCGGCGTGATCGGCAGGTGCGGCGTCTGCTCGGGCTTCACGAGGTTGCCCGTGACCGCGCAGGTGATGAGCGTCTTGGCGTTGTTCACAGGTGGCGCCCTCCGTCGACCACGATGCGCGTGCCGGTGACGAAGCGCAGCGTGGTGGCAAGGGCTTCCACGGTGGCGGCCACGTCGTCGGGTTTGCCGATGCGTCCCAGCGGCGTGGTGCTCGCCATCTTGTTCGCGAACTCCGCGCCGCGACCCGGTACGAAGCCCGACTCGACCGCGCCCGGCGACACCGACACCACGCGCACCGCGGGCGCCAGCGCCTTGGCCAGCGCGTCGCCCACCACGTCGAGCCCGGCCTTGGCCGCGACATACGCGAGGTTGCTGCCCACGCCCGTGAAGCCGGCGATGGACGAGATGTTGACCACCAGCCCATCGCCGGTCGCCTTGAGCATCGGCGCGAAGGCGCGGATGGTGGCGAACACGCCGCGGAAGTTGGCGCGCAGCAGGTCGTCGATGAGTTCGTCGGTCAGCGCATCAAGGTCGCCGGCCGCAATGGGCTGCGTGTGGCCCGCGCTGTTGACCAGGATGTCGCAGCGCCCGTGCGCGGCCTTCACTTCGGCCGCGGCGGCTTGCAGGCTCGGTGTGTCGACGATGTCGGCGCGGATCGCGCCGTGGTGCTGGCCGCTGTCCGAGGGCAGCGCGGCGGCGCGCGCGGCACCGTCGTCGCCGCTGCGGTGCAGCAGCACGCAGGTGGCGCCCAGCGCGGCCAGCCGCGTGGCCGTGGCATAGCCGATGGCGCCGAGACCGCCGGTGATGACGGCGATCTTGCCGTGGAGTTGGGATTGAGGGTCGAAGCTCATGGGATGAAGAGGCGTTGTGGAATGGGGGGAGGTCAGGGGATGGGCGGGCGGGGGAACTTCATCTCGCCCGGTTCGAGCTGGAAGTCGTACTGCAGCGTGGCGCGCTGTCCATCGGGCGCGAGCGCGAAGCGGCCGATCAGTTGCCGCGTCACGCCGAAGGTCGGGTCGCTTTCCAGGTTCTCGTCGTCGTCGGCGAACACCTGCGTGATCAGCACCTTGTGGCCCGGCTTGCTCAGCATGAAGTGCAGGTGCGCGGGACGGTTCGGGTGGCGTTGCTGCGCGCGCAGCAGCACGCCGCAGGGCCCGTCGGTGGGCACCGGGTAGCCGGCGGGGCGCACGCTGCGGAAATGAAAGCGGCCTTGCGCGTCGGTGGTGAAGCGCCCGCGCAGGTTCATGTCGTCCTGTTCCGGGTCCTGGTTCTCATAGAGCCCGACCGGCGAGGCTTGCCACACGTCGACCGTGACGTCGGCCATCGGCTGCCCGCGCACGTCGCGCACTGTGCCGGTCACCTCGAGCGGCGTGCCGGGCGTGCCCGAGCGCGCGATGCTGTCGCCCGTTGCGCAGGCCGGCGAGTTGGCGCGCCAGAAGGGACCGAGCAGGGCGGCCGGCGATTCGCCGTGCGGGTCCTGGTTGTTCTGCAGCGCCACCACGGTGGACACGCCGAGGATGTCGGCCGCCAGCACCACCTCGTTCTTGGTCTCGCCGGTGGCGTGGCCGATGGCGACGATGAATTCGAGCGCCTGCTCGAACTCTTCCTCGGTGAGCTTCACCTCCTGGACGAAGGCATGCAGGTGGCGCGTGAGCGCATCCATCACGGTGCGCAGCCGCGGGTCGGGTGTGCGTTGCATGGCGTCGAGCGCGAAGCCGAGCACCGAATCGGGGGAGGTGGCGATGTTCATGGCGGGTCTTTGCAATCGTTTGCACGATACTAAGTCAAATCCCGGAAAAGTAAAATGGTGGGTATCCGAGGTGTCAGAATGGGAATTCGCCCGACATGGCCCGCCGGATGTCCAACAATCGTTTGCACCAATGAGCGCTCAGCCGTCTTCCAGCCCCGTCACCATCCGCGACGTCGCCCGCGCCGCCGGCGTGCACGTGTCGACCGTGTCGCGCGCGCTCAGCCCCGAGAAGCGCTCGCTGATCAGCGACGAGGTGCTGCGTGTGGTCGAAGAGGCCGCGCAGCGACTGGGCTACCGGCCCAACCGCGCCGCCTCGGCGCTGCGCACGGGCCGCACCCACACCATCGGCGTGCTGGTGCCCGACATCACCAACGCGGTGTTCCCGCCGATCCTGCAAGGCATCGAGGCCAGCGCGGCTGCGCGCGGCTACTTCGTGTTCGTCACCAACGTGGTCGACCCGGCGCTCGCGCGGCCGGTGCTCGAGCGCATGCTGGCGCAGCGTGTGGACGGCGTGATCCTGGCCACCGCCACGCGCGACGATCCGCTGGTCGACTTCGTCGCCAAGGCCGGCATGAAGTCCGTGCTGGTCAACCGCGCCGACGAAACCGGTCGCCTGCCCGCCGTGGTGAGCGACGACCGGCTGGCAATGAAGCTCGCGGTCGATCACCTCGTGGGCCTGGGCCACAAGCGCATCGCGCACCTTGCGGGGCCGCAGAACATCCCGACCGGCGTGGGCCGCCTGCTCGGCGTGGAGCAGGCCTTGCGCGACCACCGCATGAAGCCGGCCCGCATCGTCGAGTGCACAAGCTACAGCCGCGAGGCGGGCGCGGTCGCGATGAAGCAGATGCTTGCGGCCGGTGCCGCGCCGCAGGCCGTGGTCTGTTGCAACGACCTCGTGGCACTGGGCGCCTACGACGCGCTGCGCGAGGCCGGCCTGCGCGTGCCGAAAGACATCTCGGTCACGGGCCACAACGACATGCCGCTGGTGGACATGGTCGATCCGCCGCTCACCACCATCCGCCTGCCGCACCGCGAACTCGGCTGGCGCGCGGCCGAAATGCTGTTCGCCGAAATCGACGGGCAGGCGCTGTCGGCCTCCACTGTGGTGCTGCGCCCGGAGCTGGTGGTGCGCAAGTCGACGGGCGCACCCGCCGCGCGCTGAAACGAAGACGAAAACAAATGCATCCGAAGGGCGGCGCGCGCACTTCGCGCCGAGAATCGTCGGCCATTCCCGGCCCCGTGTTCCGTTCCCTTTCCGCATGCGCTTTCGCCCCGTCTTCCTGCTTCTTTCCCTCGGTCTTTCGATCCCGCTGCTGACCCACGCCGCGTCGCCGCGCACCTGCCTCGTCGTCGGCGTGAGCGACGGCGACACGCTCACCGCGCGCTGCGGCCGCAGCGGCGCTTATGAGCAGGTCAAGGTGCGCATCGCCGCCATCGACGCGCCCGAGAGAGCGCAGCCCTACGGCCAGCGCAGCCGCCAGGCGCTGCGCCGCCTGTGCTACGCCGAGAAGGCCGTCATCACCGAGCGCGACATCGACCGCTACGGCCGCACCGTGGCCGACGTGCGCTGCAACGGCGAAGACGCCGGCCGCCGCATGGTGGCCGAGGGCTGGGCCTGGGTGTACGACTACCACGGCATCGTGAAGAAGCGCGGCGGCGACCTGTTCCGGCTCGAGGCCACGGCGCGCGCGCAGCACCTGGGCCTGTGGGCCGACACCGCGCCGACACCGCCGTGGGACTGGCGGCGCGAACGGCGGGAGCAGCCGCGCAACCACAACCACAACGGCGGCGGTTCGCAGCCCTGGGGCGACGTGCGCTTCGAACCCTTGTCATGACGGCTTCATGGGCGCGCGGGAGCATCGCAGGCTCCCACGATTCCCACGGACCTTCAGGACATGGCCAAAGACTTCGCGCGCATGGAGGACTCGAACCCCTCCGGCAATCCCACGATCCACGACGTGTCCGATCCGCAGCGGCGGGTCTTCGTGCGCGGCGGCCTGGCGGCGGCCGTGGCGGGCCTGTTCGGGCCGCTGGCCGGCTGTGCCAGCACGGGCAGCAGCGGCAGCAGTAACAGCGCCGTGAGCGGCCTGGGCCGCGCCATCGGTTTCAAGAGCGTGCCGATGGCGGCGGTCGACCAGGTGGTCGTGCCCGAGGGCTACCGCACGCAGGTGATCTACCGCTGGGGCGACCCCACGGGCATCGCGGGCCGCATGCCTGCCTTCAAGACCGACGCGTCCGACACGGCCGACGACCAGGCGCTGCAGGCCGGCATGCACCACGACGGCATGGCCTTTTTTCCGCTCGATGGATCGAACCGCGGCCTGCTGGTGTTGAACCACGAGTACGTGGACGACGGCCTGCTGCACACCGACGGCATGAAGACCTGGACCGCCGCGAAGGTGCGCAAGTCGATGCACGCGCACGGCGTGTCGGTGATCGAGCTGCAGCGCGACGGCGCGGCCTGGTCGCAGGTGCTGCCTTCGCGTTTCGCGCGCCGCATCACCGCGCTCACGCCGATGACGCTCACCGGCCCCGCGGCCGGCCACCCGATGCTGCGCACCGCGGGCGACCCCAGCGGCACGCAAGTGCTCGGCACCTACAACAACTGTTCCAACGGCCAGACGCCGTGGGGTACCTACCTGACCTGCGAAGAAAACTTCGCCGACTACTTCGAGGGCACGGCCACGCCCGACGCGCACCAGAAGCGCTGGGGCCTCAAGAAGGGCAACGGCGCCAAGTACCGCTGGCACGAGCACGAAGAGCGCTTCGACGTCGCGAAGCACCCGAACGAATCGAACCGCTACGGCTGGGTGGTCGAGATCGATCCGCAAGACTCGAGCTCGACGCCGCGCAAGCGCACCGCACTGGGCCGCGCCGCGCACGAAGGCGCCGCCGTGGCGCTCACCGACGATGGCCGCGCCGTGGTCTACATGGGCGAGGACTCGCGCTTCGAGTACATCTACAAGTTCGTGAGCCGCGACAAGGTGCGCCCCGGTGGCGCCGCCGCCAACCGCGACCTGCTCGACCACGGCACGCTCTACGTGGGCCGCTTCGACGTCGACGGCACGGGCGAGTGGCTGCCGCTGGTGCAGGGCAAGGGCGGGCTCGTGGCCGACAAGGGCTTCGCCACGCAGGGCGACGTGCTCATCAAGTCGCGCCAGGCCAGCGACCTCCTCGGCGCGACAAAGATGGACCGCCCCGAGTGGACCACCGTCGATCCGCTGACGAAGGAGGTCTACTGCACGCTCACGAACAACAGCAACCGCGGCGCATCGGGCCAGCCCTTCATGGACGCGGCCAACCCGCGCTCCAACAACACGATGGGCCAGATCATCCGCTGGAAGGAAAGCGGCGACCTCGACGCGACGAAGTTCGCGTGGAACCACCTCGTGCTCGCGGGCGATCCGAAGCAGACGCGCTACGAGGCGCAGGGCAACGTGAAGGGCGACGCCTTCGGCAGCCCCGACGGCCTGATGGTCGATGCGCGTGGCGTGCTGTGGATCCAGACCGACGTGTCGACCTCCACGCTCGGCAAGGGCGACTACACGAACCTGCCCAACAACCAGATGCTGGCCTGCGACCCGACGAAGGGCGAGATCCGCCGCTTTTTGCTCGGCCCGGCCGGCTGCGAGATCACCGGCCTCACGGCCACACCTGACCTGCGCACGCTGTTCATCAACATCCAGCACCCGGGCGAGCCGGCCAACGAGCGCAGCGACCCCGACCGCCCGCTCGCCGTGTCGAAGTGGCCCGACGGTGCAGGCCGGCCGCGCTCGGCGACCGTGGTCATCACGAAGATCGACGGTGGGGTGATCGGCAGCTGAAGGCAGGTCGGCGGGGTCAGCAGCCGCCGCCGACCCAGCAGCGCAGCGAGGGCACGAACAGACCCACGAAGAAGCCGATGGCGCACAAGACCAACAGGATCAGCGCCGCCATCTTCAGCCCTTCGGCGCTCCAGCGCGGCGCGAAGCTGCTGAGGAAGCCCGAGGCGAGCGTGCCTTCGATTCGTTCGGCGCCGCCCCAGCGCAGCACCCAGACGTACAGGAGCGCCTTGGCGGCGTGCGTCACGATCCACCAGGTCAGCGACATCGCCTGTCTCCCCCGCTCAGGACTCGCTCTTGCCCTGCACGTCGGCCACCACGCGCGCGTTGCGCTGGAAGCTCCAGTAGGCGCTGGCCCAGTCCCACATCACGACGACGCGGTTGCGAAAGCCGATCAGGAAGTACGCGTGCGCGAACAGCCAGAACAGCCACGCGAACCGGCCGCTGAAGCGCAGCGGGCCGAAGGGCGTGCCCAGGTCGACCACCGCCGAGTTGCGGCCGATGGTGGCCAGGTTGCCGTAGTCGGCGTAGCGGAACGGCACGGTGGGCTGGCCCGCCAGTCGGCGCAGGATGTTCGCTGCCGCCGCACGGCCCGCCTGCTTGGCGCCGGGCGACACGCCGGGCACCGGCTTGGGCGGCTTGCCGGGCGCGTGGCTCATGGTGGCGGCCAGGTCGCCCACCACGCTGATCTCGGGGTGGCCCGCCAGGCTCAGGTCGGGCTCGACCTTGATGCGGCCCGCGCGGTCGCATTCGACGCCCGTGGCGTTGCCGAGCAGCCGGCCCAGCGGCGAGGCCGCGACACCGGCGGCCCACACCACGCAACTGCTGGGAATGCGGTAGCTCTGCAGCGGCGCACCGTCGGGGCCGCCGCCGGTCTGCACTTCGAGGCCGGCGTTGTCGATGGCGGTGACGCGCGCGTTCAGCCGCACCTCGACGCCGAGTCGTTCCAGCTGTTCGAGCGCCTTCTGGCTCAGGCTTTCGGGCATGGCCTGCAGCACGCGCGGGCCGCCCTCGACCAGCAGCACCTGCGCGCTGCCGGGGTCGATGCGGCGGAACTCGCCCGAAAGCGTGTGCTTGGCGATCTCGGCCAGCGTGCCGGCCATCTCGACGCCGGTCGGGCCGGCGCCGATCACCACGAAGGTGAGCAGGGCGCGGCGGCGTTCGGGGTCGGCGGTGGTCTCGGCCGTCTCGAAGGACATCAGCACGCGGCGGCGGATCTCGAACGCGTCGGCCAGCGTCTTCAGGCCCGGCGCGGCGGGCGCCCACTCGTCGTGCCCAAAGTAGCTGTGCGTGGCGCCAGCCGCGACGATCAGGTGGTCGTAGGCCACGTGGCTGCCGTCGGCCAGCTGGATGCTGCGCGCGGCCGGGTCGATGCCCGTCACCTCGGCCAGCAGCGTGGTCACGTTGGCCTGCTTGCGGAACAGGGCGCGCACCGGCGCCGCGATCGACGGCGCCGCGAGCCCGGCGGTCGCCACCTGGTAGAGCAGGGGCTGGAACAGGTGGTGGTTGGTCTTGTCGATCACCGTCACATCGACGTCGGCCCGCTGCAGCTTGCGCGCGGCTTCGAGCCCGCCGAAACCGCAGCCGATGATGACAACGTGGGGCCTGGCCGAAGGAGAGAGGGTTTGCATCGTCCGAATCATACGCAGCGGCCCGAGGCGCCAGCCCACAGGACGGGCTCTTGTGGCGGCGCGGCGGCGGCGTCTTGTCCTACGAGCGGCTGTCATGGGTATGGGCTAAAACTTCCGGTTATCTGACTGGAGATGGTATGGACGCCTCCCCCTAACTGAGCGATTGCGAGCGCTGGGGATGTGGGCAAGGAAGGGGGGCCTCGCAGTCAACGGCATCGAGTGCCAAAGTGGAAGTTCGATCTACCCACTTACAGACGGAGGCCCCGAAATGGATCGTACGACGTATGGCTTGGACATTGCAAAGAACGTGATGCAGCTTCATTGGGTCAATAGCGAGACGGGCGAGATCGGGCGCAGGAAGCTCGGTCGGGCCAAGCTGAGCGAGTTCTTCGCCCAGTTGCAGCCGGCACGCGTGGCGATGGAGGCGTGCGGCAGCGCGCACCACTGGGCGCGCGAGTTGGGTGCTCTGGGACATCAGGTGGAGTTGTTGCCGGCACGCCAGGTACGTGCATTTGTGCGCGGCAACAAAGACGACGCAGCCGATGCCCGAGCGATCTGGCTGGCCGCGCAGCACTCGGACATTCGCCGCGCACCGGTCAAGAGCAAGGAGCAGCAGGCGGTGATGTCGCTGCATCGAGTGCGCTCGCACTGGGTGAGCGTGCGCACGGCCACGCTCAACATGCTGCGAGGCTTGCTGTACGAATTTGGCGTGGTGCTGCCAGGCGGCAAGAAGGCCGGACTAAAGACGATCGCAGTCAAGCGCGCCGATATTGACGACAAGCTGCCGCCGTTGATGCGTGGGCTGGTCGACCTGCAGCTCGAAGCGCTCAAAGGAGTCGAGCGCAGCATCGATCAGCTCGAAACCGAGATCGCCGGGCAGCAGCGCCAGTTGGACAAGGCGCGCACGCTGCGCGAGGTGCCGGGCATCGGCGTGCTCGGTGCAACGGCGCTGGCCGCAACGCTGGGTGACGCCAGCGGCTGGCGCTCGGGACGGGAGTTCGCAGCCAGCCTGGGGCTGGTGCCTGCGCACAGCGGCACGGGCGGCAAGACCCGCATCGGGCACCTGAGCAAGCGCGGCGACCCTACCTGCGGACATTGCTCATCCACGGTGCGCGTGCGGTGATCACGCACGCCAAGGACATGCCCACGTGGCTGGAGGAACTGCTGCGACGCCGGCCGCTGAATGTGGCGGTGGTGGCGTTGGCCAACAAGATGGCTCGCACGGCCTGGGCGCTGGTGGCGCACGGGCGGGCGTACCAATCGGAGTGGAAAAGCACTCCACCAAGTGGCTGCGGCGCGCGAGCGCAGGCGGCTTAGCAACAACCTGAGACAACAACCACAGGAGTGGAAGCCGCAAAGAGTGCGTGAGTCGAGTCGATGAAGTGATGGTGAAGCGGTCGGATCGCGGGTCGGGTAAAGCTGAATGTTGTCTCGGGCAAGCCCTCGCGCGAAGCCCGCGATGGAGATGAGCACCGACCCCGCGCATGACCATCAAGGCCAGCGGGCGGACTTCGGTCCGATCTGCACAAACAGGCCGGATATAAGACCGCAGTCATTACCGCCAGCCGGAACTTCAAGAACTCGCTTGCCACACGGGAGGCGTCCATATAAGACACCATGACGTTTTCCCGGCCGATCGCCCCCGTGGCGAACGCCTTGCGCGAGCGATTCCGCACGGTGCGTGCCGCCAGCCTGGCGCTTGCCGCGCCCCTGTCCGCCGAGGACCAGTGCATCCAGTCGATGCCCGACGCCAGCCCGACCAAGTGGCACCTGGCGCACACGACGTGGTTCTTCGAAACCGTGCTGCTGCAGCCGCATGCGGCGGACTACCGGCCGTTCGATGCGCGCTTTCATTACCTCTTCAACTCCTACTACGAGGCGCTCGGGCCGCGCCACCCGCGGCCGCAGCGCGGGCTGCTCACGCGGCCGTCGCTCGACGAGGTGCACGCCTATCGCCGCCATGTCGACGACGCGGTGCTCGCGCTGCTCGCAACGTCCGAGCCGCTCGACTGGGCCACCATCGAGCCCATCGTCGCGCTCGGCCTGAACCACGAGCAGCAGCACCAGGAGCTGCTGCTCACCGACATCCTGCATGCCCTGTCGTGCAACCCGCTGCTGCCGGCCTACAAGCCCGCGAGCGGCCCCGCGCTGCGGCTGGCCGCTGTACCGGCCGAGGTGCGCTGGCTGGCGCAGCCGGGTGGCATGGTCGAGGTCGGGCATGCGGGCGATGGCTTCTGCTTCGACAACGAGACGCCGCGCCACGCCGCCTTGCTGAGCACTTATGCCATCGCCGACCGGCTGGTGAACTGCGGCGACTACGCGCAGTTCATTGCCGACGGCGGCTACCAGCGGCCCGAGCTGTGGCTGTCCGACGGCTGGGCCACGGTGCAGGCCCAGGGCTGGCGCCATCCGGCCTACTGGCTCGAAGCCGACGATCCGCGCATCGGCACCCTCGGCGCAGGCGGCGGCCATGCCGCGCCCAATGGCTGGCAGGTGTTCGGCCTGCATGGTGTGCGGCCGATGGAGGCCGACGCACCGGTGGCGCAGTTGAGCTTCTACGAGGCCGCCGCGTATGCCGAATGGGCCGGCGCGCGGCTGCCGACCGAGTTCGAATGGGAAGCCGCCTTCGACGCGCCCGGCATCGCCCAGATGAGCGGCCATGTCTGGCAATGGACGCGCTCGTCGTACGACCCGTACCCGGGCTTTCGTCCGCTGCCCGGCATCGCGGCCGAATACAACGGCAAGTTCATGGTGGGGCAGCTGGTGCTGCGCGGCGGCAGCGTGGCCACGCCGGCCGGCCACACGCGGCCGAGCTATCGCAATTTCTTCCCGCCGGCGGCACGCTGGCAGTTCTCGGGGCTGCGGCTCGCGAAAGACCTTTGACCGACCTCGATGGAGCCGAGCACCATGCGCAACCCGACCACCTCTTCGTTCGCCCTCGCCAGCCATCTGCAACGCGAGGAAGAAGCCCCCACGCCCGACACCGCCCCGTGGTCCGAGTTCGGCCGCGCCATGCAGGCGGGCCTGGCGCGCACGCCGCGCCACATCTCGCCCAAGTTCTTCTATGACGTGGCCGGCTCGCAGCTGTTCGACCGCATCTGCGAGCTGCCCGAGTACTACCCCACGCGCACCGAGCTGGGCATCCTCGGCGCCTGCGCCGGCGAGATCGCCGCGCAGATCGGGCCGAACGCCGAGATCGTCGAGTTCGGCGCGGGCTCGCTCACCAAGGTGCGGCTGCTGCTTGACGCGCTCGAATCACCCAAGCGCTACCTGCCGATCGACATCTCGGGCGAGCACCTCGAAGCCGCGGCGGCGCGCCTGAAGGCCGACTACCCGGCGCTCGCGGTGCAGCCCATCGCCGCCGACTACACCATGCCGCTCGTGCTGCCCGCGCCGATGGCCGGGGCGGGCCGGCGCGTGGGCTTCTTCCCGGGCTCGACCATCGGCAACTTCGAGCCCGACGAGGCGCTAGCGTTTCTGCAACTCGCGGCGCGCATGCTGCGCGGCGGCGGCCTGCTCATCGGCGTCGACCTGGTGAAAGACTCCGACCGGCTGCACGCGGCCTACAACGATGCGCAGGGCGTGACGGCGGCGTTCAACCTCAACCTGCTGCGGCGCGCGAACGCGGAGCTGTCGGCCGACTTCGACCTCGACGGGTTCTCGCACGCGGCCTTCTACAACGCGCCGATGCGGCGCATCGAGATGCACCTCGTGAGCCGGCGCGCACAGAGCGTGCAGATGCGCGGCGAGCGCTTCTCGTTCGAGGAAGGCGAAACCATCCACACCGAGTACTCGCACAAGTTCACCGTCGAAGGCCTGCAAGGCTTGGCGGTGCGCGCGGGCTTCCGCGTCGGGGCGGTGTGGACCGACCCCGAGCGGCTGTTCAGCGTGCACTGGCTGGTGAGCTGACCGGCTACGTATCCAGCCCCGCAAGGCACACGTACTTCACTTCGAGGAAGTCGTCGAGCCCGTACTTCGAGCCCTCGCGCCCCAGCCCTGATTGCTTGACGCCGCCGAAGGGCGCTTCAGCCGTGGAGACCAAACCGGTGTTCACGCCCACGATGCCCGATTCGAGCGCCTCGGCCACGCGCATGATGCGGCCGATGTCGCGGCTGTAGAAGTACGCGGCCAGGCCGAACTCGGTGTCGTTGGCCGCGGCGATGGCTTCGGCCTCGGTGTCGAACGCGAAGATCGGCGCCAGCGGGCCGAAGGTTTCTTCGCGTGCGAACAGCATGTCGGGCGTGGCGCCGCCGATCACGGTCGGCTCGTAGAACAGGCCGCCCAGTGCATGGCGCTTGCCGCCTGCGAGCACGGTGCCGCCCTTGGCGACGGCGTCGGCCACGTGCTCCTCGATCTTCTCGACCGCCTTGGCGTCGATGAGCGGGCCCTGGTTCACGCCGGCTTCGGTGCCATTGCCGACCTTCAGTGCGTTGACCTTGGCCACGAGCTTCTGCGTGAAGGCCTCGAGCACGCCGCGCTGCACGTAGAGGCGGTTGGCGCACACGCAGGTCTGGCCGGTGTTGCGGTACTTGGAAACCATCGCGCCTTCGACGGCCGCATCGACATCGGCATCGTCGAACACGATGAAGGGTGCGTTGCCGCCGAGTTCGAGCGACAGCTTCTTGATGGTGTCGGCCGACTGCTTCATGAGCGTGCGGCCCACCTCGGTCGAACCGGTGAAGGTGAGCTTGCGCACGATGGGGCTGCGCGTCATCTCACCGCCGATCTGGCTGGCCGAGCCCGTGAGCACCGACAGCAGGCCCTTCGGCACGCCCGCGCGCTCGGCGAGCACGGCAAAGGCCAGTGCCGAGAACGGCGTCTGCGTGGCCGGCTTCACGACCATGGCGCAACCGGCCGCGAGCGCGGGCCCGGCCTTGCGCGTGAGCATGGCGGTGGGGAAGTTCCAGGGCGTGATGGCGGCGGTGACGCCCACGGGCTGCTTGAGCGCCAGGATGCGGCGGTCGGCCTGCGGTGCGGGAATGGTGTCGCCATACACGCGGCGCGCTTCTTCGGCGAACCACTCGATGAACGAGGCGGCGTAGGCAATCTCGCCGCGGCTCTCGGCCAGGGGCTTGCCCTGCTCGGTGGTCATGATCAGCGCGAGATCGTCCACGTTCGCCAGCATCAGGTCGTTGAGCTTGCGCAGGATGGCCGAGCGTTCCCTGGCGGGCACCTTGGCCCAGGCCTTCTGCGCCTTTTCGGCGGCGGCGATGGCGCGAACGGTTTCCTCGGTGCCGCACATCGGCACGGTGCCGATCTGCTCGCCGGTGGCGGGGTTGGTGACGGCGACGGTGGTGCCGTTGTCGGCATTCACCCAGGCGCCGGCGATGCAGGCCTGCTCGCGCAGCAGGGTCGGGTCTTGGAGTTTCAATGGCATGGCGTGTGGTCTCAGGCTGGCAGGGCGCAGAGGCATTGAGGAGGGGAGTCGGAGGGAAGAGGAAGCGGACCACATCGACGTGCACGCCGCAAGCCGGCCACGGAAAATCCGCGTCGTGTGCTCGGGTTTGCACACCCGGTGCATCCACGGAAACCCTGCCCGCATCGGGCCAAGATGACCCGGCGCAAGGAAAGCACCTCGCGCCAGCGTCACAATAGTCACTGTCCCGAGCGCGCAACGCGGCATCGGCACCTTGCACCTCCCCCGGAGATCGATCCCATGAAAGCAACCTGGAACGGCGTCACCATCGCCGAAAGCGACGACACCGTGCTCGTCGAAGGCAACCACTACTTCCCGATGAGTTCGCTCAATCGCGATGCGGTCACCTTCAGCAACCACAAGACCACCTGCCCGTGGAAGGGCTCGGCGAACTACTACTCGCTGCTGGTCAACGGCGAACTGCACGCCGACGCCGCCTGGTACTACCCCGACCCGAAGCCCGAAGCCGAGGAAATTCGTGACCGCGTCGCGTTCTGGAAGGACGTGAAGGTCAGCGCCCAGTGAGCACCGCCGCCTTCGCTCCCCCGTTCACGCCGCCGGCCGAACTGGCCGGTGCGCTGCGCGAGCACGGCTACGCGGTGCTGAACCCGCAGGGCGTGTGTGAGTGGCTCGGCGTGCCGCTGGCGCAGCTCGAAGCGCTGCACGCCGACTGGAACGACCTGCCGCCCGACGAGTACCTGAAGGACGGCGGTCGCTACCGCACGCGGCGCCACGCCTGCTTCACGGTCGATGCCGACGCCACGCTGGCGCCGGTGCCGCACCGCGCGCACTGGCAACCGGTCGAATACAACGCGCTGCACGGCGGCATGCAGCGCTGGTTTGCACCGATGCTCGACGCCACAGTGGCGCAGCCCGTGTGGCAGCGGCTGATGCAGCAGCTCGGCCAGGTCAGCAGCGACATGCGCGGCGCACCGCAGCGCTGGTTCGTGGAAGCGCACCAGTTCCGCATCGACACCGCCGGCGGCATCGGCCGCCCGACGCCCGAAGGCGCGCACCGCGACGGTGTCGACCTGGTGGCGGTGGCGCTGATCGGGCGCCAGGGCATCAAGGGCGGCGAGACGCGCGTGTTCGAGGCCAACGGCCGGCGCGGCGAGCGCTTCACCATGACCGAACCGTGGACGCTGCTGGTGCTCGACGACGCGCGCGTGATCCACGAATCGACGCCGATCCAGCCGCTGGAAGAGGGCGGCGACGGGTGGCGCGACACGCTCGTCGTCACCTGCCGGTCCGAGGGTTTCCAGGGGGATTGAGACGCCTGCGGGCTTCGCTGGTCGGAGTCCTACAGGGCGGGTTCTGCAGAGCGGTTAAATTCGGGGCCCGACCCGGTGCGAACCGGGTCCGTCAGTCTGTCTGTCTGCGAACGCTAAGCGAGGTCCCGCCATGTTCAATCACATCCTGGTCCCCATCGACGGCTCCGAAACTTCCATGCTCGCGGTCAGCAAGGCCAGCGGTCTCGCCCTGGCTTTCGGCAGCCGCATCACGTTGATTCACGTGATCGACAACTACCCCTTCATCGGCGTGGGCGCGGACTATGCGCTCGGCCAGAACGAATACCTCGCGGCGGCCACCGCCAGCGCCAACGCGGCGCTCGCACGCGGCGTGGCCGCCCTGGCGGCCGAAGGCCTGCACAGCGACCAGCGCGTGATCGACGGCCACGTGGTGCACGAAGGCATCGTGGACACCGCCATCGCCATCGCGGCCGACCTGATCGTGATGGGCTCGCACGGCCGCAGCGGCATCGAGAAACTGCTGCTGGGCAGCGTGACGCAGCGCGTGCTGCAGGACGCCACCATGCCGGTGCTCGTCGTCAAAGGCCACTGAGCCACTGCGCAGCAAACCCCGCCGCACATTCGAAGTGCACCGGCTCCCGCGTCGCGGGATGCACGAACCCCAATTCCCTGGCATGCAGCAGCAGGCGCGGCGCGCGTGCCTGCAGCGCGGCGTCGCCATACAGCGCATCGCCCAGGATCGGGTGCCCGATCGACAACAGGTGAACCCGCAGCTGGTGTGAGCGGCCCGTGAGCGGCTCCAGCAGCACGTGCGTGGCCGCAGGGCCACCGGGCGGAGACACGCTCGCCAGTGCGCGCCAGCGCGTGAGGCTGGGCTTGCCCGCAGGATCGATCTTCTGCAGCGGCCGGCGCGGCCAGTCGGCCATCAGCGGGGCGTCGATGACCGACCAGTCGTCGTGTTGCGGCATCACGCCGTCGACCACGGCTTCGTAGCGCTTGTGCACCTCGCGGTCGGCAAAGGCTGCGCTCAGGGCGCGCTGCATCGCCAGGCCGCGCGCCATCACCACGAGGCCGCTGGTGCCCATGTCGAGCCGGTGCACGATGAGCGCATCGGGCCACTGGCGCTGGGCGCGCGCGCTCAGGCAGTCCTGCTTGTCGTCGCCGCGCCCGGGCACGCACAGCAGGCCGGCGGGCTTGTCGAGCACCAGCAGGTGGGCGTCTTCGTGAACGGGGCGCAGGTCGGGGGGCGAAGCGGTCATGGGGACAACGAGTGTAGAGAGGCTCAGAAAGGCCGAAGAGGCCTCGGCTATCCTCGACCGATATGCCCGGCCCCGATCCCTCCTTGTCTCCTTCTTTCGCCGACCTGAGGCGCGAGCGCCCCTTCATGCAGCTCTGGGTGGCCCGCCTCTTCGGCACCGCCGCCTCGCAGATGATGCTCGTGGCCATCGGCTGGCACATGTACGAGCTGACCGGCAGCGCATGGGACCTGGGCCTGGTCGGCCTGTACCAGTTCGTGCCCGCGCTGCTGCTGGCGCTGCTGGCCGGCCACGTGGTGGACCGGCACCACCGCGCCCGCATCGTGGCGGTGTGCTTCGCGGTGCAGGGCACCGTGGCACTGGCGCTGCTGTTCGCGGTGCTGTACAAGAACGACACGCGCGGGCTGCTGCTCGGGCTGTCGCTGGTGCTCGGCGCGGTGCGCGCCTTCCAGATGCCGGCGCAGCAGGCGCTCACGCCGTTGCTGGTATCGCCGCTGCTGCTGTCGCGCGCGATGGCGTTCAGCTCGGCCGGCATGCAGGGCGCGATCATCGGCGGGCCCGCGCTCGGCGGTCTGCTGTTCGTGGCGGGCATGGCAGTGGTCTACGGCGCGAGCGTGCTGTGCTTCGTGATCGCCTGCGTGCTGGTGCTGCGGCTGCGCTACGACCACGCACCGGCCGCGCGCGAGCCGGTCACCCTGGCCACGGTGTTCGCGGGCGTCAACTTCATCTGGCTGCGCAAGCCGGTGCTGGGCGCGGTGTCGCTCGATCTGTTCGCGGTGCTGCTGGGCGGCGCGGTGGCGCTGCTGCCGATCTATGCCAAGGACATCCTGCACACCGGCCCCTGGGGGCTGGGCCTGCTGCGCAGCGCACCGGCGGTGGGCGCGCTGGTGATGTCGATTGCGCTCACGCGCCGGCCGGTCGAGCGCAACGTGGGGCGCACGCTGCTGCTGGCCGTGGGGGCGTTCGGGCTGTGCATGGTGGTGTTCGGACTGTCGAAGAGCTTTCTCGTCTCGCTCATCGCGCTCGCGGTGTCGGGCGGGGCCGACATGGTCAACGTCGTGATCCGCCAGACGCTGGTGCAACTCGAAACGCCCGACGCCATGCGCGGGCGGGTGAGCGCGGTCAATTCGATCTTCATCGGCGCGAGCAACCAGCTCGGCGAGTTCGAATCGGGTGCCACTGCGGCGCTGCTGGGGCCGGTCGGCTCGGTGGTGCTCGGCGGCGTGGGAACGATGCTGGTGGCGCTGACCTGGTTCCGCCTGTTCCCGTCGCTGGCGCAGCGCGACCGGATGGTGGTCGCGGCACCGGCTTCGGCGCGGCCTTAGCCGTTCGTCAGTCGAAGAGGGCGCGCGCCTGCGGCGTGTCGAGCGTGAGGTCGCTCAGCGCCTCGGCCACGCACGGAAGAATCCAGCCGTCGATCTTTTCATCGAAGCTCAGGCCCGGCCATTCGATGAGATGGCGGCTCTCGCCCGAGAGGCGCTGGCAGATGCAGGTGCGGCAGGTGCCGTTGCGGCACGAACTGGGCAACTCGATGCCGGCCGCCTCCGCCGCGTGCAGCAGCGTGACGCCCGCCTCGGCCTCGAATTCGAGGCCCGACGGTTCGAGGCGGACCTTCATTGGGTCGGAGGTTCTTGCTGCTGCTGCTGCTGTTCGCGGCGTTGCTCGCGCAGCATGAAGAGATACAGGCTCTCGACCTTGTCGCGCGCCCACGGCGTCTTGCGCAAGAACTTGAGGCTGGAACCCACGCTGGGCTCGCTGATGAAGCAGCGGATCGGCACCAAGTGCCCCAGCTGCTCCCAGCCGTAGTAATCGGCCAGCGCGGTCACGATGGCCTCCAGCGTGAGGCCATGCAACGGGTTGCGTGGCTGCGCCGGCTTGGGGGCGGGCGCGGGGACGTCGGTCACTTGTTCTTGAGCTTGCCGCGCGGAATCACCGCCGTGGTGACGGTGCGCACGGGCTCGATGCCGCCGGTGGGGGCCTTCGGCGGCGAAGTGTCCTTTCTCGGTTTCTTGGCTTCCTTGTTGGTGCGTTGCTGACCCTTGGCCATATGCTTTCTCCAGTTGATACGTGCGGATGCAGCCGGCAGTTTAGCGGTGCGGCGACAATAGCCGGTTCCACACGTTTTTCCGCTTTCATGTCCGATTACGAAGTTCGCCCCGCCACGATGCGCGACGCCAAGGCCGTCGCTGAAGTCCATGCCCTGTCTGCCAAGGCTGCCTACGAAGGCATCCTGTCCGAAGACGACCTGCGCGTGCTGGCCCCCGCCTCGCGCGAGGCCAAATGGCGCGAGGCCATCGAATTCAGCGAACCCCAGGTCCATGTGGTGACGCACGGCAGCGAGATCGTCGGTTTCGTCGGCTTCGACCGCTCGCGCGACCCCAAGACGCCGCCCACCACGGGCGAAATCTGGGCCATCTACGTCAAGCCCGAGCACTGGGGCAAGGGCGCCGGCGTGGCCCTCTGGGACGCCGCCCGCGAAGGCCTGGCCGAAGAAGGCTGCACCACGGTCACCATCTGGGTGCCGCTGCGCAACGACCGCGCCATGCGCTTCCACGAACTCGCCGGCTTCAAGCGCGAGATGAAGACCGCCAAGACCACGGCGCTCGGCACGGTCCGCGTCGAAGAGATCCGCCTCAAGCGCGTGGTGGACTGATTCACCCCGGATGCCGCGTACGGTCTTCACCGGCGCGGTCATCGGCTGCGGATAAGCTCGCCGCTTCTTCCACAGCCTGACTTTCGCCCATGGCCACCAGCCTGCTCCTGCTGCTCGACGACATCGCCACCGTGCTCGATGACGTCTCCGTCCTCACCAAGCTTGCTGCCAAGAAGACCGCCGGGGTGCTCGGCGACGACCTGGCGCTGAACGCGCAGCAGGTCACCGGCGTGCGCACCGAGCGCGAGCTGCCGGTGGTGTGGGCCGTGTGCAAGGGCTCCCTCGTCAACAAGGCGATCCTGGTGCCGGCCGCATTGGCCATCGGCACCTGGCTGCCCTGGCTGGTGACGCCGCTGCTCATGGTGGGCGGCGCGTTCCTGTGCTTCGAGGGTGCCGAGAAGCTGGCCCACAAGTTCCTGCACAAGAAGGAGCACGAGGCCGACACCGCACGCCACCAGAAGGCCGTGGCCGACACCACGGTCGACGTGGTCGCGGTCGAGAAGGACAAGATCAAGGGCGCGGTGCGCACCGACTTCATCCTCTCGGCAGAAATCATCGCCATCACGCTGGGCACCGTGCAGGGCCAGCCGTTCACGACGCAGCTCAGCGTGCTGGTCGGCATCGCGCTGATCATGACGGTGGGCGTCTACGGCCTCGTGGCCGGCATCGTGAAGCTGGACGACGCGGGCCTGTACCTGAGCCAGCGCAGCAGCGCGGCGGCGCGCGCCCTGGGCCGCGGCATCCTGGCGGCGGCGCCGTGGCTCATGAAGGGCCTGTCGGTGGCCGGCACGGCCGCCATGTTCCTCGTGGGCGGCGGCATCCTGGTGCACGGCGTGCCGGCGTTCGGCCATGCGGTCGAAGACTGGGCCAAGGCCACGGGCGGCGTGTTCGGCACGCTGGGCTCGATGGGCGTCAATGCCGTTGTCGGCCTCGTGGCCGGTGCCGTCGTGCTGGCCGTGGTGGAGCTCGTCGGCAAGCTGCGCGGCAAGAAAGCCGCCGCGCACTGAGCGCTTGAAGCCGGACCTCAGCGGTCCGGCTTGCCGCGCTGGAACAGGCCGACGCCGACCAGTGCCACTCCCAGTGCGAGCGCGAACCAGCCGACGATGTACGCGCCAGCCACCATGTCGAACCAGCGCGTGCCCTGCAGGAAGCGCGGGCCCAGCAGCACGGCGACGCCGATCAGGAGGCAGAGGATGCCGCGCTCGATGGTGCGCAGCTGTCGTTGGGGGCGTCGGGCCATGGGGGTCTTTGCAAGGGAAAACGGATGCGGCCATTGTCCCGCGCCGCGCGGGAAGGTCGGTAGCGGCCTGAAAACGTCGCGTGCGCGCATCGGTCGGCGCGCAAAAATGCTTCCAAACGTTGCAGAATCGCAGGCCATGCCACACCGCTTCCTGCCCACCGGTTCTGCCTTCTTCCTCCCGTTCCGACGCGCCTGCGTGGGCGCCTCGCTGGCCCTGGTGGCCGCCACGGCCTTCGCGCAACCGCAGCCCGACCCCGCCGGCTTTCCGCTGGATGCGGTCGGCTACCTCAACGAGGAGCTGCCGCGCATGGACGTGGCCGTCGCCGCGAAAGACCGCAGCTTCTTCCTCGGCGCGATGACGCGCATGGTGCAGTTCTCCGAGCGCTGGGGCTTCAAGGCCAAGGCCAACCCCGAGCTGGCCGCCTACCCGATGTGCACGGCGGCCGTCATGGACTACGCGGTGGTCGGTATGTGCAAGCTGAACCCCGCCGATGACGTCTGCGAGCCGGGCCTGGCGCCGCGTTTCGACGCGAACCTGAAGCGCTGCCGCGAGCTGGCCGCGCAAAAATAGGCCTCCGGCCTTTCTTCTTTTCTCCTTCATCGAACGAAGTCCCCGCGCCATGGCCGTGCGTGCGGGGCGGAGACACACGCATGGACTACACCCGCTACCAGACCCTCGCCCTCGCGCGCCGCGGCGCGAATGGCGCGGTGCTCGATATCCAGATGCGCGCCACCAACGGCAAGCTGCCCACGGCCGGCCATGACGGCCACCGCGAGCTGGCCGAAATCTGGCGCGACGTGGCGGCCGACGACACCGTGCGCTGCGCCGTGCTGCGCGGCGAGGGCATGGGCTTCTCGGGCGGCGGCGACCTGGGCATGGTGCAGGACATGACCACCGACGACACCGTGCGCCAGCGCGTGTGGAAGGAAGCGCGCGACCTCGTCTACAACCTCATCAACTGCGACAAGCCCATCGTGAGCGCCATGCACGGCCCGGCCGTGGGTGCGGGGCTGGTGGCGGGCCTGCTGGCCGACATTTCCATCGCCACGAAGAACGCGAAGATCGTCGACGGCCACACGCGCCTGGGCGTGGCGGCGGGCGACCATGCGGCCATTGTGTGGCCGCTGTTGTGCGGCATGGCCAAGGCCAAGTACCACCTGCTGCTGTGCGAGCCCGTGAGCGGCGAGGAGGCCGAGCGCATCGGCCTGGTGTCGCTGGCGGTGGACGAGGCCGACCTGCTGCCGCGCGCCTACGAGATCGCCGACCGCCTTGCGGCCGGCAGCCAGAGCGCGATCCGCTTCACCAAGTACGCGCTGAACAACTGGCTGCGCCAGGCGGGGCCGACCTTCGACGCCTCGCTGGCGCTCGAGTTCATGGGCTTCGCGGGCGCCGACGTGCGCGAAGGCGTGGCCTCGCTGCGCGAGAAGCGCCAGCCGAACTTCGGCTGAACCGAAGCTCGCCGGGTCAGGCGTTCTTGAGGCCCTGCAGGGTCTGCAGCAGCACCACGCGCGTCTGCCCCAGCACCATGCCCTTCCACTCGTCGTTGTCGCAATAGAACGCGTCGCGCAGGCGGCGGCGGATCTCGCGCTTCTGCGATTCGGGCGCCTCGGGATGGCGGCGCAGCCAGGTGTCGGCGCGCAGGCGGTCGAGCACTTCCAGGTCGGGCAGCGTGCCGAACTCCAGGCCCATGGGCGCGACGCGCGCATTCGGGCATTCGTCGTAGGCGGTCGAGATCACCGGGCCCGACACGTCGGCCGAGGCCGAGTCGCCCGCGAAGGGCGCGAACACGTCGGCGCCCCACCAGGCGTGGGCCAGTGCGAGGTCTTCGGGCGTGTTGCGGCCCGGGTAGATCTTTTCGCCGTGGCCGTAGGGGCCCAGGCCGGTGTGCACGTCGATCCAGCCCAGGTGCGTGGCCGAGGCCGCATAGCCGCGCAAGATGGCGCGGATGGTGCGGTTGCTCCACGACGGCGCGGTGCCGCCGTAGAACAGGCCGTCGGGCGAGGTGTACTGGCCGCGCGTGACGGCCGCGCGGAAGGCGGTCATGCCGTGCGTGGCGATGTAGCCCGCCACGGCTGCCTCGTCGGCGGGCGTCGGCGGCCAGCTGGCGGGCAGCACCAGCGGCTCCACGTCGGCGTACTCGGCGTTCACCGGCAGCGGCGCGCTGAAGTCGATGTGGTTGCGGTTCAGGTCGATGTTGTCTTCGTTGGTGCGGTGCAGGTGCGAGAAGCCGTGCGGGTTCACCGCATGCACCAGCAGCAACGCGACGCCCGCGCGTTCGAGGCGCGCGAGCAGGTCGGCGTCGTTCAGCGTGGCCACCTGCGCGCCCGAGCCGCAGAAGCCCTCGGGGCCGTGCGTGCCCGAGGTGACGAGCAGCACCTTCTTCGCGTCGGCCGCGCCGATCAGCGCGACGTCGGTGGCGAGCTCTTCGCCGAGCGCACCGCGGTGCGTGGGGTGCACGAACGACTCGATGCTGGCGCTGCGCGCCGCGGCAGCCTCGAGGAACTTGGCGCGGGCTTCGACGTACGTGCCCGAGAAATGGCGGGTGGCGGCGGTGGCTGGCTGGGACATGGCGGGAAGATTCCTGTGCATGAAGGCGGGAAGGAGGAAGACGGTATCAGGCCGGCGCGTGGGCGTTGACTGCATCGATGTCGCGGCCGGTGTGGTCGCGCAGCCAGAGCAGACCCAGCAGCGACACCAGCGTCATCGCCACGAGGTACCAGGCCGGCGCGAGCTTGCTGCCGGTGGCGTTGACCAGCCAGGTGCTGATGAAGGGTGCGAAGCCGCCGAAGAGCGCCACGCCGACGCTGTAGACCAGCGACATGCCGCTTGCGCGCACGCGCTTGGGAAACATCTCCGGCAGCATCGTGATGCCCGGCACCGTCTGCACCACCAGGCCGATGCTCAGCACGCCGAGCACCACGAACAGCACCATGGGCGTGGGCGAGGCGTTGAGCCACAGAAAGCCCGGGTAGATCAGGATCGCCATCACGATGCGGCTCCAGAGGATGAGCGGCTTGCGGCCCACGATGTCCGAGAGCTTGCCCACGAAGGGCGCGAGCGCGAACGACAGCAGGCCCGTGAGCGCCGCGCCGAACAGCGCCACCGACGGCGTGAGACCCAACTCGCGCACCGCGTAGGTCGGCATGTAGAAGGTGACCACGTACGCCGCCGTGGTGCCGCCCACCAGCGCGAGGATGGCGGCGAGCACCGTCTTGCCGTGCTGCGTGCAGACGATCTTCAGGCTGCTCTCGCGCGGCGCCTTGGCGTCTTCGGGCGAGATGTGCAGCGACTCTTCGAGGTGGCGGCGGATGTACATGCCCACTGGCGCGATCAGCATGCCGAGGATGAACGGCACGCGCCAGCCCCAGCTCTGCATGGCCTCGGGCGTGAGCGAGAAGGTGAGCGCGCCCACCACCACGGCGCCGAGCATCACGCCCAGGCCCTGGCTCGCGAACTGCCAGCTCGCCATGTAGCCGCGGTTGGCGGGCGTGGCGTGCTCCACCAGCAGCGTGGTCGATGCGCCGACTTCGCCGCCGGCCGAGAAGCCCTGGATCAGCCGCGCCAGCACGATGACGACGGGCGCTGCGACGCCGATGCTTGCGTAGGTCGGCGTGAAGGCGATCAGCGCGCAGCCCAGCGCCATCAGGAAGATCGTGAGCGTCATGGCCTTCTTGCGGCCCGCGCGGTCGGCATACGCGCCGATGATGATGCCGCCCAGCGGCCGCATGATGAAGCCGACGCCGAAGCTCGCCACCGTCAGCAACAGCTGGCCGTAGGAACTGAAGGTCGGGAAGAACAGCTTGCCGATCACCAGCGCGAGAAAGCCGTAGACGGTGAAGTCGAAGAACTCCAGTCCGTTGCCGATGGTGGTGGCCACGATGGTCTGGCGCCGGCGTGCGGGCGACGACGGGGAGGTGGGCAAGGGCTGGGAAGCGCGGGTGTTCATGTGTCTCCTGTGTGTTTCTCAAGGGCGCAGGCCGCGTGGGCCCGGGCCGCGGCGGATGCTAGAGACTCACAGCTGTCATGAAAAGACAATAATTGGGCGTCAACGATAACTTTTGGTTGTCACTCCAAAGATGAAGCCCAATCAGTTGCATGCCTTCGTGGCGGTGGTCGAGCAGATGAGCATCCGCGCCGCCGCGCGCGTGCTCGGCATCTCGCAGCCCGCCGTGACCAAGATCGTGCGCGAGCTGGAGCGCGAGGTCGGCGCGCCGCTGGTGGAGCGCAGTGTGAAAGGCGTGCGGCTCACGCAGTTCGGCCTGGCGTTCGCGCCGCGCGCGCGACTGCTGCTGGCCGACATGGAACGCGCCCGCGACGAGATTGCGCAGATCCGCGACGGCGCCACCGGCTCGGTCTCGCTGGCCGTGAGCGCCTCGTTCGCGCTCACCGTGCTGCCCGCCGCCTTCAAGGACTTCCACACGCGCCTGCCCGCGGTCGACGTGCAGTTCAGCGAGGCCGTGCTGCCGTGGATGCTTGCGCGACTGCGCGACGGGTATCTCGACTTCGCGGTGGCGCATGTCGTACCCGGCACGCTCGATCCGCAGTTCGAGGCGCTGGAGCTGTTCCCGGTGCAGCTGGTGGTCGGCCTGCGTGAGCGCCATCCGCTGCGCAATGCGCGGTCATTGCACGATCTCTATGCCGCCGAATGGGTCCTGCCGGGCGACGACCATGGCGGAACCAACGCCGTCGCGCCGCTGTTCACCCCGCTCGGGTTGTCGCCGCCCACGCGCGTGCTGCAGGGCCACTCGGTCACCGTGGCGCTCGCGCTGGTGGGTCACATGGATTTGATCGGCCTCTTCGTCGAGCCGCTCGCCGGACTCAGCTTCAAGCGCCACGGCATCCGTCGCGTCGACGTGTGCGAGACGCTGCCGATACTGAATGTGTGCGTGGTGCGCCGGCGCGGGCAGCGGTCGACGCCGGCGGCGCAGCATTTCATCGAGTGCATTCAGCGGGCGTCGGCGATGAGGGCGGCGTAGCGGACAGCCAGGCCTACCGGGGCCTCAGCTCAACGCCAGAACATCACCAGCACCACGAAAAGCAGTTTGACGGCGAAGACCGCGAGGGCGCTGGCGAGCCCCATCAGCACCACGAAGGCGATGAAGTACGCCACGCGCCGGCCCCAGTGCGGCACGCTCGGCACGGCATACCAGTAGAGCCACGCGGCCGCGCCGATGTTGATGGCCTCGATCACATAGATGGTGACGCGCGAGGCTTCGGGGGAGTCGAAGAACGACCTGCCCAGCCACATGCACAGAAAGCCCGCCAGCGGGACCACGGTGACCCAGGCGAGCACGCCGAGCGCAAGGCGTCCGGCCGTCTTCATCGCAGGGCGTCCTGCGCCCGATGTTTCACTGGCAGTCATGAATTTCCTCCGTGATGGCGCTTCGAAATGGAACGCTCTGCGTCCGATCCTATCGGCAGGGGCCGGCAACTGTTGTCAAATGAGAATCCCTCTCATCCATAATCCCACCCGCTTCCGCGCACCGGAAGTGCCATCAGGCCGCCGGGAGGCGCGCCGCCAGAAGAACACCCAAGGGATTTGAATGAAGAGAGTTTGTGTGAGCCTCGCGCTCGCCGCCGTGCAGGCAGCGCACGCGCAATCCGTGCCTGCGTCCGCAGGCGAAGCGAGTGAGTTGAGCACCGTCAACGTCGAGGCCTCGCGCGCCAACGGCTTTCTGGCCGAGACGGTCGAGGCGGGCACGTTCCGGGGCGCGTCGGTCATGGACGTGCCGGCCACGGTCAACACCGTGACGCGTGAGGTGATCGAGCTGCAGGGCGCCACGGGCGTGTACGACGTGCTGCGCAACACGGCCGGCGTGACGCGCCAGCAGAACGGCGGCGACACCTTCGACCAGCTCGTCATCCGGGGCATCGCCGTGGAGAACCGCACCAACTACCGGCTCAACGGCGCGCTCGCGATTCCCAACGTGTCCGAGATTCCGATGGAGAACAAGGAGCGCGTCGAAGTGCTCAAGGGCGCCTCGGCGCTGTACTACGGCTTCACCACGCCGGCGGGGGTCATCAACTTCGTCACCAAGCGCGCGGGGCGCACGCCCGTCACCTCGCTCGGGATGAGCGTCGACAACCAGGGCGGGCTGCAGGGGCAGGTCGACATCGGCCGCCAGTTCGGCGAGAACGACCAGTTCGGCGTGCGGCTGAACGCGGCCGGCGGCCAGCTGGGCTCGACCATCGACGGCGTCGACGGCGACCGCAAGTTCGTCTCGGCCGCGCTCGACTGGCGCGTGAACCGGCGGCTCACGCTCAAGGCCGACATCGAGCACTACCGCAAGCGCATCACCGAGCAGGCCGGCATCGCGCGGCTCGCGGCCGTCAATGGCGTCATCGCACTGCCGGCGTTGCCCGATCCGCATAAGCTGATCGCGCCGCCCTGGGCCGTGTTCGAGGCCGAGGTCACCAACACCCAGTTGCGCGCCGACTACGCCTTGAGCGACCACTGGGCGCTCAGCGTGGAAGCCGGCCATTCCGAGGCCGAGCGCGACCGGAGCCTCGCGCAGTTCAGCAACTACAACGTGCGCACCGGCCTGGGCCGTCTCACGGGCAACGTGCAGCATCTCGAGCAACGCTCCGACCTGCTGCGCACCGAGCTGTTCGGCACATTCGCGACGGGCCCGCTGCAGCACGAACTGACGCTCGGTGCGGCGCGCAGCGACAAGACGCAGGCGCCGGTCTTCCAGCGCAACTACGGCGGTGCGACCACGCTGCAGAACCTCTACAACCCCGTGCCGATCGGCGCGCTGGCGCTGAGCGCGTTGCCGTCGCGGCCCAGTTCGGGCGCGCAGGACAGCGAGGAGCTGGGCCTGTACGCGCTCGACCGCATCACCTTCTCGCCGCAGTGGCAGCTGGTGGCCGGCCTGCGCCACACGCGCTACCAGAGCTGGCAGGGCGCGAGCGCGACGCTGCCGGCCCTCGACTACAGCGTGCGCAAGACCACGCCACTGGCGGCGCTGAGCTACAAGTTCACGCCCGACCTCATGGCTTACATGTCGTACTCGCAGGGCGTGGAAGAGGGCGAGGTGGCGCCGGCCGGCACCGCCAATCAGAACACGCGCATGCCGCCGGGCGTGAGCCGGCAGAAGGAAGTCGGCCTGCGCTGGCTGACCGGCAGCGGCACGCTGCTGTCGGGCGCGCTGTTCGACATCGAACGGCCCGGCGCCTACACCGACAGCGCCAACACCTTCGTGGCCAGCGGGCGCCAGCGCTACCGCGGCTTCGAGGTGTCGGCACAGGGCCGACTGACGACCGCGCTGGCGTGGCAGCTCTCGGGCCAGTGGCTCGACGCCGAGTTCCGCCGCATCAACGCGCAGTACGACGGCAAGCGACCCGAGAACACGGCGCGCACCACGGGGAGCGCCTTTCTCTCGTACGACATCGCGGCGGTGCCGGGGCTGTCGGTCAACGGCGGTGCGTACTTCACCGGGCGGCGCCCCATCGACGATTTGAACCAGGGCTTCATCGGCGGTGCGACGGTCTTCGGCCTCGGCGCGCGCTATGTGGCGCAGCTCATGGGCAAGCGCACCACCTTCCAGCTGAACGTCGACAACGTGGGCGACAAGCGCTACTGGTCGGCGGCCGGCACGCGGCTGGCGGTGGGCGCGCCGCGTACCGTGAAGGCGCTGGTCAAGATCGATCTTTGAGGGGGCGGCCCGCCCCTCAGCGATTCACCGCCCGCATCGCGCCCAACACCCACGGCGTCGCCAGCACCGCCAGCAGCTGAACGGCGGCAAGTTCCTGCGGCGTCCAGCCGGGCCGCACGGTCAGCACATTGAAGGTCGCGACGCAGGTGCCGGCCGCATCGAGCAGCGGCACGTTGGCCACCGCGCGCAGGCCGAGCGAGGCGATGCGCTCGTGGTCGTCGAAGACCTCGCGCAGCGCGGCATCGCCTTCACCGACGAAGACTTCGCCGCGTCGCAGCAGCTGGCGCGTCCACGGCGTCAGCGCCTTGCGCTTGCGTCCGCCGACCGGGTAGGCGCCGGGGTTGGAGCTCCACACGCGCTGCAGCTCGATGGTGTCGGCATCGCGCAGCGGAGGCGCGGCGTCGATGTTCACGGTGAGCAGGCCCTCGCCGAGCAGGCGCTGGCGCGCGCCGTCGATGCAGGCCAGCGCCGCGTCCATGTGCCGCGCGCGCGGCAGCGTGTGCACGAGCGCGTGGCAGACGTCGGGCGGCAGGCACAGGGGGGCGGCGTCGGTCTGCGCCTCACTCATTCTTGATGCCCAGCTCGCGGATCACCTTGCCGTAGCGGTCCGCGTCGCTGCGCAGCACCTTGGCAAACTGCTGTGGCGTGCCCTTGACGATTTCCACACCGAGCGCGTCCATGCGGGTGCGAACTTCGGGTTGGGCCAGCGCCTTGTTGATCTCGTCGTTGAGGCGGGTCACCAGTTCCTTCGGCAGGTTGGCCGGGCCGAAGGCGCCGTACCAGACGCCGAGCTCGAAGCCGGGCAGGGTCTCGGCCACGGTGGGCGCGTCGGGCAGCAGGGGCGAGCGCCTGGCTTCGGTCACGCCCAGCAGGCGCAGCTTGCCGGTCTTGACGTGCGGCAGCGTCTGCGTGCCGGCGGAGAACAGCACCTGCGTCTGGTTCGCCACGGTGTCGAGCACCGCGGGCGCGCCGCCCTTGTACGGCACGTGCAGCATCTGGATGCCCGCGGCGCGCTCGAACAGCACGGCGCTCAGGTGGTTGGTGGAGCCGGGGCCGGCCGAGGCGTACGCCAGCTTGCCGGGGTTGGCCTTGGCGTAGGCGATGAACTCCTTCACGTTGGTGGCCGGCACCGCCGGGTTGATCACCATCGTGTTGATCACGTTGGCCATCTGCGCGATGGGCGTGAAGTCTTCGACGCCGCGAAACGGCATGGCCGGCATGAGCGCCGGGTTCATCGCGTGCGTGCTCATCGAGCCGATCAGCAGCGTGTAGCCGTCGGGCTTGGCCTTGGCCACGAAGTTGGAGCCGATGTTGCCCGACGCACCCGCGCGGTTGTCGACGATCACGGCCTGGCCGAGTGACTTGGTGAGCTGCTCGGCGAGCGAGCGCGCCAGGATGTCGGTCGAGCCGCCGGGCGCCCAGGGCACCACCAGCGTGATCGGCCGGTCGGGCCATTCGGCCGCAGCGGCCAGGTGCGCGAAGCCGCAGAGGGCGAGCAGCGTGAGGCCGCGGCGAAGGCGTGAAAACATGGAAAGGCTCCTCGGTGAAGAAAGAAAAAAACAGAAGCGATGGCTCTAGCGGCCGACGGCGTAGCCCTGCATGCCCCGCGCGTTGGCCGCGGCGCGCAGCACCAGGCGGCCTCGCGCGTCGAAGCTGCGGCTGCAGGCCGACATGCGGCTTTCGGACCACGGCTCGCCGACCCGCAGGTCATGCCCCGCCGCGCGCAGTGCATCGAGCGTGTCCGGCGGAAAGCGCGACTCGGCCGTCAGCCGGTTGAGCGTGGTCTGGCGCGGCCAGAACGACGCCGGGAAATGGTCGACGTGCCAGGCGGGCGCATCGATCGCCTCCTGCAGGTTCATGCCGTGCACCGCATGGCGCAGGAAGAAGGCCGGCGACCACTGGTCCTGCTGGTCGCCACCCGGCGTGCCGAACACCATGTAGGGCCGGCCGTCGCGCAGCGCGATCGACGGCGACAGCGTGGTGCACGGCGGGACGCCGGGCGTCACGGTGTTGGGCAGGCCGTCGTCGAGCCAGGTCATCTGCAGGCGGGTGTTGATGGCGAAGCCGAGCGCCGGCACCGTGGGGCTGGACGACAGCCAGCCGCCCGAGGGCGTGGCGCCGACCATGTTGCCGTGCCGGTCGATCACGTCGATGTGGCAGGTGTCGCCGACGAAGACTTCGCGCTCCAGCCATTCCGACACCGGCGGCAGCGAGGCGAAGGTCGGTTCGCCGACGCCGAAGCGCGTGTCGGCCGTGAGCAGCGTGCGGCGTGCCGCGTCGAGGTCCGGCAGCTGTGGCGCGCGGCCCAGCGGCGAGCCGGGGCGCAGGTCGGGCGAGGCGGCGTCGCCGACCGCTTGCCAACGCTGGCGCAGGTAGTCGTCGGACAGCAGCGCCAGTTGCGCGTCGCGCGCCGCGCCGGGGGCCGCGCCGTACCAGGCCAGGCGGTCGGCCAGCGCCAGCTTGGCGGCTTCGGCGATGCGGTGCACGAAGCCCGCGGTGTGCGGCGCGTGGTGCTCCAGCCCGGCGTGGCGCAGCATGCCCATCTGCTGCAGAAACGCCGGCCCCTGGCTCCAGAAGCCGCACTTGCCCAGCGTGTAGCGCCCGAAGTCGATGGTGAGCGGCGCCTCCACGGTCGGCTGCCATTGCGCCATGTCGTCGTAGCGCAGCAGCCCGCCGTTCTGCTCGCCCGTGGTGTCCTGCACCCGGGCGGTGCGATAGAAGCTGTCGATCTCGCGCGCAACGAAGCCCTGGTACCAGCAGCGCAGGGCGGCATCGAGCGTGCCGGTGCGCGTGTCGCCGCCTTCGCGCTCGGCGGTCTGCACCAGGCGCTCGTAGGTGGCCGCCAGCTGCGGCAGGCAGAACAGCGCGCCCGGCGCGGGCACCTGGTCGCCGGGCAGCCAGACATCGGCCGACGTGCGCCACTGTTCGCGGAACAGCGCCTGCACCGCGACGACGGCCTGCACCGCGCGCGGCACCAGCGGAAAGCCGTCGCGCGCATAGCCGATGGCCGGGGCCAGCACGTCGGCCAGCGACCACGTGCCGTGGTCGCGCAGCATCGTCAGCCAGGCGCCGAAGGCACCGGGCACCGTGGCCGGCAGCAGCCCGATGCCGGGCACCTGCGACAGGCCCATGCGGCGGAAGGTGTCGGCCGACGCGGCGGCCGGCGCGCTGCCCTGGCCGCAGATCGACAGCATGCGGTTCTCGCGCTCGCTCCACAGCAGGATCGGCACTTCGCCGCCCGGCCCGTTCAGGTGCGGCTCCACCACCTGCAGCACGAAGCCGCCGGTCGCGGCCGCGTCGAAGGCGTTGCCGCCGCGCTCCAGCACCCCCATGGCCGTCTGCGCGGCAAGCCAGTGCGTGGCCGCGGCAACCCCGTGGGTGCCGACGATTTCAGGGCGGGTGGTGAAGGTGCTCACGGCGCGTCTCGGGCGGTGGAAAGGTAGAAATTCTAGGGACGCCAAATAGAATGAATTGGATATTTGGCTATCGATCCATGCATCTATTGCTATGCAAAAAAAGGCGCCATGCCCCCCGTGACCCGAACCCCCGACACCCTCGCCCTGCACCTCGAAACGCGCCTGAAGATGCGGCACTACGTGCTGCTCGTGGCGCTCGACCGGCACCGCTCGGTCACGCGCGTGGCGGCGCAGATGGCGCTGTCGCAGCCGACGGTGACGCGCGCGCTCGCGGACATGGAAGACATCTTCATGACCCCGCTGTTCGTGCGAAGCCGCCGCGGCCTGGAGCCGACCATGGCGGGCGAGGTGGTGCTGGCGCGCGCGCGGCTGGCCGTGGCCGACAACCAGGCGCTGCAGGAAGAACTGCGTGCCGTCAGCGGGGCCGGGCTGCAGGGGCGGCTGCGCATCGGGCTCATTCCCTACACCTCGGCGCAGACGCTCGATGCGCTGTGGAAGCACCTGTTCGACCAGCGTCCGCGCATGGCGCTGCTGGCCCACGAAGACACCACGCAGAACCTCGTGCAGGCGCTGCGCGATCGCACGCTCGACTGCGCCATCTGCCGCTTCTCGCACGACAGCACCGACGACGACCTGGTGCAGGAGCTGCTCTACCGGCAGGAGGCGTGCGTGGTGGTGGCCCAGGCCAGCGCCGCGCGGCTGACCGCGCAGACTGCGCTCGACCTGTCGCAGCTGTCCGAGATGGACTGGATCTTTCCGCCCGCCGACACGCCGATCCGCCAGCGCATCGACGCCGCCTTCGCCGCCGCGGGCCGCACGGTGCCGCTGCCGGCGCTTGAGGCCTATGCGGTGCGCACCGTGGCCTCCGCGATGCGCCAGCTGCCGCGCGGCATCACGGTGCTGCCGCACGACGTGGCGCATGCGGTGGCGGCCACGGGCGCCGCCGAGGTCATGCCCCGACCGCTGCCCTGGAGCCTGCCGCCCGTGGGCCTGGCGTGGCTGCGCGACTCGCCGAAGGCCGCCGTCATCCAGGCTCTGCGCGCGGCGCTGGGCCCGAAGGCCGGGCGGTAGCGCCGCGTACGATCGGGGCCCTGGCCCTGATCGACGCTGAGCGCTCCGGACTTCGTTTCTTTTTCTTCTTCCTTTCGTTCCTCGTTTCCCATGGCCTTGCTGCGTCGCGTCTGGTTCCAGATCCATTGGTTCATCGGCATCACGGCGGGCAGCGTGCTGGTCGTCATCGGCCTGAGCGGCGCGACGCTGTCGTTCCGCGCCGAGATCACCGACCTGCTGAATCCGATCCCGGCGGCCTCGGCCGCACCCGCATTGGCACCGCCTGCGCTCGTCGCGCGCGTGCAGGCCGAGATGCCCGGGCGGCGCATCGCGATCGTGGCCGTGTCGACCGAGCCCGGGCGCGCCGCGCGCATCGGCTTCGCGCCGCCGCCCGGCGAACGGCGCGGCGAGACGCGCTTCGCCGATCCCGCCACCGGCGCGCTGCTGCCCGATCCCGTGGGCGAGCATTTCTTCGAGTTCGTCGAAGAGCTGCACCGCTGGCTGCTGCTGCCGCGCGACGACGGCAAGCCCATCACCGGTTCGCTGGCCGGCCTGTTGCTGCTGCTCGCGCTGTCGGGCCTGTACCTGCGCTGGCCGCGCCGCCCCTTCGCGTGGCGCCAGTGGCTGCGCATCGACTTCACGCTGCGCGGGCGCGCCTTCCTGTGGAACCTGCATGCGGTGGTCGGCACCGTCGCGCTGCTGGCCTACGTGGTGTCGACCACCACCGGCATGTACTGGGCCTTCGACGGGCTGCGCAAGGCGATCGACGGCGCGGTCGGCGAAGGCCGCGTGGTGCGCGCCGAACGCGCACCGGCCGATGCGCCGGTGACGCTCGACCTGGCGCGCGTCTGGCAGGCGTTCGTCGACACCACGGGCGGCGACTGGACCCAGGTGACGCTGCGGCTGCCCGCGCGCAACGGCACGCAGGTGGAGGCCGTCTACCTGCGCACGCACCCCGAGCACGAGCGTGCGCGCAACCGCTTGTACCTGCAGGCCGCGACCGGCGAGACGCTGCGCCACGAACGCTACGCCGACAAGCCGCCCATGGGCCGCTTCGTGAACAGCATCTATCCGCTGCACATGGGCACCTACTGGGGCCTGCCGGGGCGCATCGTGATGATGTTCACCAGTCTGGGGCTCGCTCTCTTCGCGATCAGCGGCTGGATGATGTACCTCGGCCGGCGCCGCACCGCGAAGGCCGTGCGTGCCGAGCGTGCGCGGCTCGATGCGGTCGCCGTGCCCACGACTTCGGGTGATGCGGGGCAGGTGCTGGTCGCCTTCGCGAGCCAGACCGGCCATGCCGAGCGCCTCGCGCTGCAGACGGCCGGTGCGCTGCAAGCCGCCGGTGTCGCGGCGGTGGTGCGGCCGGTGGCTGCCTTGAGCGCCGATGCGCTGCTGCATTTCCGGCAGGTGTTGTGGGTCGCGAGCAGCTTTGGCGAGGGCGATCCGCCCGACAGCGCGCGCGCCTTTGCCCGTGCGTTCGCGCGGCAGAGCGGCCCGGGTCTGCGCCACCTGCGATACGGCCTGCTCGCACTCGGCGACAGCAATTACGCGACCTTTTGCGGTTTCGGCCGCAAGCTCGACCACGATCTGCACAACCAGGGCGCGCAGCCGCTGTTCCCGATGATCGAGGTGGACGGCGAAGACCCTGTGGCGCTCGCACGTTGGCATGACGCGCTGCGCGAGACCTTCGGGGTGCGCGACGCGACGTGGCCTGTGTCGACCGCACCGGCTTTCGACGCCTGGCGGCTCGACGGCCGTCGCCTGCTCAATGCGGGCAGCCAGGGCGATCCGTTGTTCGAGATCGAACTGCGGCGCGTCGATGGCAGCGACGCGATGAACTGGACACCTGGCGCATTGGTCGAAATCGTGCCGCGCCAGATGCACGACGACGGCGCCCCGGCGCCCGCGCCGCGCAGCTACTCGGTCGCGTCGATTCCGTCCGACGGCGCCATCCAGCTGCTGGTGCGGCAGGCACGACACGACAACGGCCTGGGCGTGGCCTCGGGCTGGCTCACGGTCGGCGCGCCGATGGGCGCGGAACTCGCGCTGCGCCTCGTCGCCAACCCGGGCTTCGCGCTGCCCGACGATGCGCGGCCCTGCGTCTTCATCGGCAACGGCTCGGGCTTCGCGGGCCTGCGCGCGCTGCTGCGCGAACGCGCACGCCGCGGGCACGGCCGCAACTGGCTGGTGTTCGGCGAACGGCACGCCGCGCACGACGGCTTCGGCGCGGACGAGGTTGCGGCATGGCAGGCCGGTGGCCTCGTGGCGCGCGCCGACTTTGTCTACTCGCGCGACCAGGCGCAGCGCGTGTACGTGCAGGACTGCCTGCGCGAGGCCGCCGAAGCGCTGAAGCAGTGGGTGGACGAAGAGGGCGCGATCGTCTTCGTGTGCGGCAGCCTGGAAGGCATGGCGCCGGGCGTGGATGCGGCGCTGACCGAGGTGCTGGGCGAGAGCGGCATGGACGCGCTCATCGCCGAAGGACGCTACCGCCGCGATGTCTACTGATCAAGCGGGCGGAAAGTCCACGCCCGGTTCACCCGCCTGCCAGGGCGCGTACTTGGTCATGGCACGCGTGAACAGCTCCGACGCGGTCCAGCCCGCCAGCCAGGCCTGCAGGCGCGGCCAAGGCTGCGCGTCGAACCAGATTGGGTCGACCATCGCGAACTGGCGCACGAAGGGCATGAGTGCCGTATCGGCCAGCGTGGCGCGCGCGCCGGCCAGCTGCGCTGACATCGCGAGCCGGTCTTCGAGCCCTTGCAGGAAGCGTGCACCGTCGTCGCGTGCGGAGCCTTCCGACGCGGGATAGCGCGCCGGGTACTTGTAGCGATCGAGCAGCGGCTTGAAGTCGTTGTCGCAGGCGGCGATCAGCGTGAGCAGGTCGTCGAGGGTGCCGCGCTCCGGCGTCAGCCAGCGCAGCGGATCGTGGCGGCGCAGCGCCCACAGCATCACGTCCAGGCTCTGTTCCAGCACCGCCGCGCCACCGTCGAGCACCAGCACGGGGACCGTCCCCTTGGGCGAGGCCGCGAGCATTTCGGCGGGCTTGCGTTTCAGCTCGATCTCGCGCAGCTCGCAGCGCTGCCCGCTCGCCACGAGCGCGAGCCGGGCCCGCATCGCATACGGACAGCGGCGGAACGAATAGAGCACGGGGAGGGTGGAATCGGGCATGCGAACGAAAGATGAACAGGGGGGGGCGGCCGATTGTCGAACCATCGGGCCGGGTCGCGCGGCGACGGGTTTTTCCTCACAATCGACCGCCATGGGCGAACGTCTTTTCCTCCGGCTTCACGACGACCCGCTGCATGGGCCGGAATCGGGTGTGCCCGACGACACGCTGCATGTGCTGCCGATCGCGCTGGCCCTGCAGTCGCATGTCTCGCACCTGATGATGTACCGCGAGACCTTCGCGCCCGGCCACGAAATGCGCGAGCGCGTGCTGCCCGACGGCGCGATCCGGCTGGTCTTCAACTTCGGCGATGCGCCCTCGGCCGACGACGCGCCGGGGCAGGCGGTCGAAGCCATCGGCGCCTTCGCTGCACCGGCCGTGGTGCGGATGCGCGACACGGTCGAAGGCCTGTCGGTGGCGCTGCGCCCCGGCGCGGCGGCCGCGTTGCTCGGCGTGCCGGCCGGCGAGATCGCGGGCCGCGCGGTGCACCTCGACGAACTCTGGGGCGGCGAGGGCACGACGCTGCTCGCGCGCATGGCCGAAGCGCGTGGCGATCTCGCACGCGCGGAGCTGCTGCAGCAGGCCCTGATGAAGCGCCTGCACAAAGCCGGCGACGGTGCGCCACCGGCCGCTGCCATGCAGGCCGCGCGGCTCATCGCTGCGGCCGACGGGCGCAAGGCATTGCGCGAGGTGGCGCAGGCGGTCGGCGTGGGCGAGCGCCGGCTGCAGCAGATCTTTCATGCGCATGTCGGGTTGTCGCCGCGTGCCTGGGGCCGGCTCGCGCGGCTGCATGCCTGCCTGCGCGCGCTGCGTTTGCACAGCGTGCCGGTCTGGGCCGACGTGGCGCTGGACCACGGGTTCTACGACCAGTCGCACCTCGTCAACGAGTTCCGCGCCCTGTGCGGCGTGACGCCCACCGAATTCCTCGGGCGCAGGGTTTCGGTTTCTTCCAAGACGGCGCGCTGAGGCCGGCCTATCGTGGGGGCTTGTCCTGCCAAAGGACCCTCATCGAAAGAAGGAGCAACGAAAAAATGACAGCAGCCCCCTCCACCCCTGACGCCGCGCACCGCCCGCTGGCGGGCCGCGTGGCCGTGGTGACCGGCGCCAGCCGCGGCGCGGGCCGTGGCATTGCGCAGGAACTGGGCGCGGCCGGCGCCACCGTGTACGTGACGGGTCGCAGCACCCGCGCACGGCCGGCCGACAGCTACGGCCAGCTGTTGGCCCTGTCCGAGCTGGCCGCCTTGCCCGGCACCATCGACGACACCGCCGACGAGGTCACGCGGCTCGGCGGGCGTGGCATTGCCGTGGCCTGCGACCACACGCAGGAAGACGAGGTGGCGGCGTTGTTCGCGCGCGTCGAACGCGAGCAGGGCCGGCTCGACCTGCTCGTGAACAACGCCTGGGGCGGCCACGAAACCTTCACGGGTGTCTTCGAGGCACCGTTCTGGGAGCACCCGCTGGCCAACTGGGATTCGATGTTCGACCGCGGCGTGCGCAACCACCTCGTGGCCAGCCGCTGCGCCGCGCCGGGCATGGTGGCGCGCAAGCAGGGCCTGATCGTCACTACCACCTTCTGGGACCGCGGCCACTACCTGCGCGGCAACCTGTTCTACGACCTCGCCAAGGCGTCGATGACGCGGCTGGCCTTCGGCATCGCGCAGGAGCTGCAGCCGCACGGCGTGGCCTCGGTGGCCGTGTCGCCGGGCTGGATGCGCACGGAGTTCGTGCTCGCGGGCCACAAGACCGACGAGGCGCATTGGCAGGAACGCCCCGCGCTGGCGCGCACCGAATCGCCGCGCTACCTGGGCCGCGCCGTGGCCGCGCTGGCGGGCGATGCGCAGGTGCTCGACAAGACCGGCCAGGTGCTGCGCGTGGGCGACCTGGCGCGTGCCTACGGTTTCACCGACGTCGACGGGCGGCAGGTCGAGCCGTTCGAGATGTAGGACGCGTCAGCGCAGCTCGCGCACGTCGATGCGAAAGCGCAGCTCGGGCGCGCCGCCGAGCCCGGGCTCGGTGATGAACTCTTCGACCAGCACACCGCCGTTGGCGCGGATCACGCGCTGCGAGGCGAGGTTGTCGGGGCTGGTCGTGATCTCGACATGCTCCAGGCCGATGGCGCGCGCATCGGGCAGCAGGGCGCGCAGCGCGGCGGTGGCATAGCCTCGGCCGCTTTTCCACGGCACCACGCCGTAGCCGATGTGGCCGAGGCAGTACGAAGGCAGGGCGTTGGTGCCCGGCTGCCAGCGCAGCTGGATGCTGCCGCAGAACTCGCCGTCCCACAGCCAGCGCCGGTAGCCCGGCAGCCGGGGCACGGTGCCGCCGGTGGGCAGCGCGATGGGTGGGCCCTTGGCCTCGCGGTCGACGAGGCCGGCAAGGAAGCCGTCGGGGTCGGTGCGGATCAGCGCCAGCTCTTCCTGGCCGGCTTCGACCCGCAGGTTGTTGGGCGACCAGCCGCGCTCCAGTGCGGCGATGTAGCCGGGAAGGTGCTCGGGCGAGGGCCAGACGAGTTGCAGGGCGGAAAGGGACATGGGAAACGGTCCTTATGGTCCTTGTCTTTGAAGATCAGTACGAACGCAGGGCGATGCCCCAGCGCCCCTCGGCCTGCACGACGATCCAGAGGTTGGCGTGCGTGCTGAGCACCGCGCCGGCTGCATCGCGCCGCGTGTAGTGCACGACGAAGTGCACCTTGTCGTGGCTCACGAGCACCGGCTCCTTCTGCTCGTACTGCGTGCGGGCCCAGCCGCCGGCCTTGAGCGTGTCGAAGAAATCGGCCGGGTGCTGGCCGGGCATGGGCCAGTCGAGCCGCTGTGCGCCCGAGAGCATCGTGTGCGGAAAGTGCAGCTCGGCGTCCATGCCGCGTGTGTCCGCGGCGTTGAAGGCCGCCGTGAAGCGGTCGAGGCAGGTCGACGCGGCCTCGACGACGGCGGCATGCGGCGCGTCGGAGGGCGGCGGGGCGACGAAGGCGGAAAAGTCGGTCATGCGTCGGATGGTAAAGCGAGTGTGCGGTCGGGATGTATGTGGCGATATAAATGCAACCCAGTTGCGACAGTCCATATAATGCAACTACATTGCATTTGAAGAACGAGTCCCTCATGGCCGATCGCCTTCCCGTCACCGTGCTGTCCGGCTTCCTGGGCGCCGGCAAGACCACGCTGCTCAACCACATCCTGCACAACCGCGAGGGCCGCCGCGTGGCGGTGATCGTCAACGACATGAGCGAGGTCAACATCGACGCCGCGCTGGTGCGCGAAGGTGGCGCCGCGCTGTCGCGCACCGACGAGAAGCTGATCGAGATGAGCAACGGCTGCATCTGCTGCACGCTGCGCGAAGACCTGCTGATCGAGGTGAAGCGGCTCGCGAAGGAGGGGCGCTTCGACCAGCTCGTGATCGAGTCGACCGGCATCTCCGAGCCGCTGCCCGTGGCGGAGACCTTCACCTTCGCGGGCGAGGACGGCCAGAGCCTGGCCGATGTGGCGCGGCTGGACACCATGGTCACGGTGGTCGATGCCTTCAACTTCCTGCGCGACTACGGCTCGTCCGACAGCCTGGGCCAGCGCGGCCAGTCGCTGGGCGACGAAGACACGCGCACGGTGGTCGACCTGCTGATCGAGCAGATCGAGTTCTGCGACGTGCTGGTGGTCAACAAGACCGACCTCGTGACGGCCGAAGAACGCGAGCGGCTGATGGCCATCTTGCGCAGCCTCAACCCGCGTGCGCGCATCGAGGAATCGGAGTTCGGCCGCGTCGCGCTCGACCGCGTGCTCGACACGGGCCTGTTCGATTTCGAGCAGGCCGAGCAGGCGCCCGGCTGGCTGGCCGAGCTGCGCGGCGAGCATGTGCCCGAGAGCGAGGCCTACGGCATCCGCAGCTTCGTGTACCGGTCGCGCCTGCCGTTCCATCCGAAGCGCTTCTGGGACCTGGTGCAGAGCGAGTGGGAGGGCGTGGTGCGCTCCAAGGGCTTCTTCTGGCTCGCGAGCCGCCCGACCCGCGCCGGCACGTGGTCGCAGGCCGGCGGTGCCTGCCGCTACGGCGTGGCGGGCCTGTGGTGGGCGGCCGTGCCGCGCGAACACTGGCCGACCGACCCCGACGGGCTCGAACTCATCCGCAAGAACTGGGACGACGCCACCGGCGATGCGCGCCAGGAGTTGGTGCTGATCGGCATCGGCATGGACGAAGCGGCGCTGCGCGCGCGGCTCGATGCCTGCCTGCTCACGCCCAACGAGATGCGCTTCGGCCCGTCGTGGTGGCAGAACCTGCCCGATCCGTTTCCGTCGTGGAACGCGTAGGGAGGTTCAGTCGCCGGCGCTGCCGGACTGCATCGCCTGCTGCACCAGCCGGGCCATGGCCGATGCGTTCTCGCTGCCGACGGCGGCCAGCCCCTGCACCGTGCCTTGACGGTCCTGCAGGGCTTCGTCCTGGCTGGCCTTGAGCTTGCCTTCGAGGCGGTCGATGGGGATCTCGATGCCCACCACGGCGCGCGCCAGCTTGCGGATGAAGGTCTCGGGTGCGTCGGTGGTCTGCCAGGGCACGGGCTGGCCGGCCTCGTTCGCCGCGGTCAGCCGCGAGAGCAGGTCGAGCAGCCAGGCTTCGTCGTCGATGGCGCGCGCGATGCCGTGCGCGTGGGCGACGGCGTAGTTCCAGGTCGGCACCACCTGGCCGTGTTCGGCCTTGCCGGGGTACCAGCCGGGCGTGATGTAGGCCTGCGGCCCCTGGAACATCACGACCGACGGGGCCGATGCATCGAGCTGGCGCCACACCGGGTTCGCGCGCGACACGTGGCCGAGCAGCGTGCCGAACGGGCCGCGCGACCGGTCGAGCAGAAAGGGCAGGTGGTTGGCGACCAGCCCGTCGGCGCCGGGCACGACCCAGGCGCCGAGCGGGTGCGCGTCGATCAGCGCGTGGCTCGCGCCGATGTCGGGCTGGCGGTGGTGCCGGGAGACGTACACGCGCAGCGCGATGACGCTATCGGGCGCAGTCGCCGCACATGCCGTGCAGCGTGAGCGCCGTGTGCCGCGTGTCGATGCCCTGTTTGCGCAGCGCCTTGCCGAGCCGGCCCATCACCTTGGGCAGTTCGGGGTCGGAAGGCAGCGCCAGCACCTTGTGGCACTGGTCGCATTCGAAGGTGTTGCCCGAGGCGGTGTCGACGTGCCGCGCAAAGCGGTTGACCCGGTCGGCGGCCACGCGGCGGTCGCACAGGCCGGCCTCGACCAGCCGGTCGAGCACGCGGTAGAGCGTGACGCGGTCGGGCGGCTCGCCCGTGGCGGCGGTGTAGGCGCCGGCCACTTCCTCGTGGGTCAGTGGCTGCGAGCCGTGTTCGAGCAGCTCGAGCACGGTCTGGGCGGCGCGCGTCACGCGCAGCCCGCTGCCGCGCAGCAGCGCCTCGCTGTCGAAGGCGGGGCGGGGCGGCGAGGTTTTCAGGGGCGGGGTGGGGGTCTTCATGCGAAACGCCATTGTGTTGCATCCGGCGCCCCCTTGCGACGGCAAGGACAGCCGGGGGCCCGGATGTTGCGAGGTGCAAGTCAGCCAACCGGCCGTTTCGCCGCGGCCCGGGTCGCCCGAATGCGCTAAGGTCTGGGCATTCGCATTCCTGAATACCTTCGTTGACCATGTCCCGTCCCCCCATCGAAATCGAAACCGCCCCGAACCCCACCGCCACGGTGGTCCTGATGCACGGCCTGGGTGCCGACGGCAACGACTTCGTGCCGATCGCCGGCGAACTCGACCTGTCGGCCGTGGGCCCGGTGCGCTTCGTGTTCCCCAACGCGCCGGTGATTCCGGTCACGCTGAACAACGGCTACCAGATGCCGGCGTGGTTCGACATTGCCGGGGCCGATTTCAACGTGCAGGAAGACGCCGCGGGCCTGCGCCGCTCGCAAGCCACCATCGAGGCCGTGATCGCGAATGAAAAGGCCCGCGGCATTGCCGCCAGCCGCATCGTGGTGGCCGGCTTTTCGCAGGGCTGCGCCATGGCGCTGCTGACCGGCCTGCGCCATACCGAGCGCCTGGGCGGCATCGTCGGCCTGTCGGGCTGGCTGCCGCTGGCGGCCAGCACCGCGGCCGAGCGCCATGCGGCCAACCACGACACGCCGGTGTTCCTCGGCCACGGCCGGCAAGACCCGATGGTGCCGCTGGCACGCGCCACGCAATCGCGCGACGCGCTCACCGCCCTGGGCTACACCGTCGAATGGCACGAGTACGCGATGGCGCATTCGGTCTGCATGGAAGAAGTGGCCGACCTGAACGCCTTTTTGCTGCGCGTGCTGCGCTGACGCACAGGCCGCTGCGGCAACCCACGAGATAGACAGAGAGACACAGAAGGAGACCGCCATGATCCTCGTCATCGGACACGCGCTGGCCAAGGCCGACACCCTGCAGGCGATGCTGGCCATCAGCGTGGAGCACGTGCTGCGCTCGCGCGCCGAGCCCGGCTGCATTTCGCATGAAGTCACGACCGACGTGCAAGACCCGCTGCAGCTCACCTTCGTGGAGCGCTGGAGCGACATGGCGGCGCTGCAGGCGCACTTTCGGGTCGATGCGTCGCGCGCTTTCGCCAAGGCGCTCGCGGCCATGGCCGACGGCGTGCCGTCGATCCATGTCTACCAGTCGGAAGAGATCGACCTGTCGGCGGGCCGCGCCATGGCCTGAGGTTTGACCCCCGTTCCGCACTGGAATGCGCGTGGCATTTGAGAGGGAAGCTATGAAAAAGGTAGCAAAAAACAGCATAGCCGGATGCGGGATTCCCTGCTTCAGCAGTGCCAGTCCGCCCGTGCTACCTTCCAGCCCCACAGAAGATTGATGGGTCATAAGAACATGAGCAACAGATTGCAGGAGAGGCTGGGGGCGCTCCCGGCCGCGCGATTGAAGGGCATGCGTCGCGGCATCGAGAAGGAAAGCCTGCGCGCGTTGCCCGACGGCAAGCTGGCCCTCACGCCGCATCCGCTGGCGCTGGGCTCGGCGCTCACGCACCCGCACATCACGACCGACTTCAGCGAGTCGCAGCTCGAACTCATCACGGGCGTGCACGCGGGTGTGGAGTCGGCCATTGAAGAGCTCACGCGGGTGCACCAGTTCACCTACCGCGTGCTCGACCAGCTCGGCGACGAGCGCCTGTGGGTGTCGAGCATGCCCTGCGGCCTGCCGACCGACGAGACCATTCCGATCGGCCGCTACGGCTCGTCGAACGTGGGCCGTGCCAAGAGCGTGTACCGCATGGGCCTGAGCCACCGCTATGGCCGCCGCATGCAGACCATTTCGGGCATCCACTACAACTGGTCGTTGCCGGATGTGTCGAGCGAAGAGTACTTCGCGCTCATCCGCAACTTCCGCCGCCAGGCCTTCCTGCTGCTGTACTTGTTCGGCGCCTCGCCGGCCCTGTGTTCGAGCTTTGTCGCGGGCCGCCCGCACGAGTTGCAGCCGCTGGGCGACGGCAGCATGTACATGCCGCACGGCACCTCGCTGCGCATGGGCCCCCTGGGCTACCAGAGCGAGGCCCAGGCGTCGCTGGCCGTGAGCTACAACAGCCTGGAGGGCTACGGCGCTTCGCTGCAGGACGCGCTCACGCGCCCGTGGCCGGCCTACGAGGCCATCGGCATCCGCAACCTCGGCGGCGACTACAACCAGCTGGGCACCAGCCTGCTGCAGATCGAGAACGAGTTCTACGGCACCATCCGCCCCAAGCGCGTGATTCACCCCGGCGAGCGCCCGCTGCATGCGCTGCGCGAACGCGGCGTCGAATATGTCGAAGTGCGCCTGATGGACCTCGACCCCTTCGAGACCGTCGGCATCAATGCGCAGACCATGCGCTTCATCGACGTGTTCCTGCTGCACTGCCTGCTGAACGACAGCCCCGACGACACCCCGCAAGAGATTGCCGAACTGGCGCAGAACCAGCACCTCACGGCCGCGCGCGGCCGCGAGCCGGGCCTGAAGCTGCGCCGCGACGGGCGCGAGGTCGGGCTCACCGACTGGGGCCTGGAGCTGGTCGAACAGTGCATGCCCATTGCCGCCGCGCTCGACGCGGCGCAAGGCGGTACGCAGCACGTCGACGCGGTGCGCGCCGCCAGGGCCGGCCTCGAGAACCCCGACAGCCTGCCGTCGGCCCGCGTGCTTGCGGCCGTCGAGCAGCAGCACGGCAACTCGTTCATCGGCTTCGTGCGCGCCCAGTCGGAGCAGACCCGCGCCGCGCTGCTCGCGCTGCCGTTCACGGCCGCGCAGCAGGCCGGCTTCGAGCAGATGACGGCCGAGTCGATTCAGGCGCAGAAGCGCATCGAGGCGGCCGACACCATGCCCTTCGAGATCTACCGCGAGCAGTACGTCTCGCCGGCACGCCTGGGCATGGCCCCCGGCCGCTTGCCCGTCGCGGCCTGAGGCAGCGGGGCGGCGCACGCCGACAGCGCCGCTGGCCGATGGCCTACAGCCATTGGCCTGTCCGGCTCACCGCGCCCGTGCGGGCAGCCCGGAAGATGGCGTCATGCACAGCCAAGCTTCGGATTCGGGACACTCACCATGACGCTCCATGCCTATCTGGTCGAGGACAGCCCCGTGATCCGCGAGAACCTCGTCGGCTTTCTCGAGGACGTGGCGGACGCGCACGTGGTGGCCTCGGCCAGCACCGCTGACGAAGCGCTCGACTGGCTGAGCCATCACCAACGCGACTGGGACCTGGCCATCGTCGACTTGTTCCTGCAGCGCGGCAACGGCCTGGCCGTGATCCATGCCTGCCGCCACCGGTCGCCGCACCAGAAAGTGGTGGTGCTCAGCAACTACGCCACCGCCGACATGCGCCAGCGCTCGCAGCAACTGGGCGCCGATGCCTTCTTCGACAAGTCGGCCGAACTCGACCAGCTGGTCGCGTACTGCGCCACGGTCCAGCCGTCGCATGGGTGACTCCCGCCGGGGCTGTCCGGCGGCAAACGGGGCGGGGAACTGAGGTAAAACGCCGGGTTGCCGCCCGTCGGCAACCCTTTTTTCACCCCCTACAGACAGCGAGCAGAGACCTCATGAGCAGCAACAGCACCTCCATCGACTTCAAGGGCCGCGTGGCCATCGTGACCGGCGCGGGCGGCGGCCTGGGCCGCCAGCATGCGCTGGCGCTGGCGGCGCGCGGCGCCAAGGTGGTGGTCAACGACCTGGGCGGCGCACGCGACGGCTCCGGCGGCTCGGTCAGCGCTGCGCAGGCGGTGGTCGACGAGATCAAGGCGGCCGGCGGCGAGGCCATGGCCAACGGCGCCTCGGTGACCGATTTCGAGGCCGTGCAGGCCATGGTCAAGCAGGCGGTCGACGCCTGGGGCCGCGTCGACATCCTGATCAACAACGCCGGCATCCTGCGGGACAAGAGCTTTTCCAAGATGGAGCTGGACGACTTCAAGCTCGTGGTCGACGTGCACCTGATGGGCGCCGTGAACTGCACCAAGGCCGTCTGGGCGCTCATGAACGAGCAGAAGTACGGCCGCATCGTGATGACCACATCGTCGTCGGGCCTGTACGGCAACTTCGGCCAGAGCAACTACGGCGCCGCCAAGCTGGCGCTGGTGGGCCTCATGCAGACGCTGAGCATCGAAGGCGCCAAGAACGACATCCGCGTGAACTGCCTGGCGCCCACCGCCGCCACGCGCATGACGGAAGACCTGTTCCCCAAGGAAATGCTCGAGGCCTTCCGTCCCGAAGCCGTGGTGCCAGCGATGCTGGTGCTGGCCGCGCAGGACGCGCCCAACCGCACCATCCTCTGTGCCGGCGCCGGCACCTTCGAGGCTGCGCACATCACGCTGACGCAGGGCGCCTGGCTGGGCATTGCCGCCGACACGCCCGAGCAGCTGGCCGCGCGCCTGTCGGAAGTGACCGAACGCGAAGGCGAGGCCGTGCCGCAAAGCGGCGCCGCGCAGGGCGCGAACGAAGTCGCCAAGGGCATGGCGAACGCCGGCCGGGGCTGAGTCGCCAGTCGGTCGGTGCATGGCGCTTGACTTCGAGCGCACTCGAGCATTTCCAATGAATTCACCGGATGTCCGGTGTCTTCATTCCTCCAAGGAAATCACGTCATGCACACGATCGACAACAAGGCCCTCGTCCAGCGCATTCACGCGGAGCTGGACAAGGGCAACGGCCAGGCCTTCATCGATAGCCTGGCCGACGACGCCAGCTGGACGCTCGAGGGCAGCACGCCCTGGTCGCGCACCTACCAGGGCAAGCGGGCGATCCGCGAAGAGCTCATCAAGCCGCTGTTCGCACAATTCGCCGCACCCTATGTAAGCAAGACCGAATGCATCATTGCGGAGGGCGACCGCGTGGTGGTGCTGTTCAGCGGCGACGTGCCGACCAAAACCGGCAAGCGCTACAACAACCGCTATTGCTACGTCTACCGACTCGAAGGAGGCCAGGTGAAGGCATTGACCGAGTACTTCGACACCGCGCTGGTCGAACGGGCGCTCGACGCGCCGACTGCCCATGCCGGCTGAGCCCAGCGCCGCCGCTGCGCCGTTCCACATCGGCGAGCTGGCCGCGCGCACCGGCCGCACGGTGCACGCCATCCGCTGGTACGAATCGCAGGGCCTGGTGCCCGGCGTGGCGCGCGATGCGGGCGGGCGGCGCGTGTATGGCGAGCTGCATGTGGGCTGGCTCGACCTGATGGACCGGCTGCGTCGCACCGGCATGTCGATTGCCGAGATGCGCGACTACACGGCGCTGGCCATGCAGGGCAAGACCACCTTGCGCCAGCGCCGCGACCTGCTCGAGGCGCACCGCGCGCGCGTGCACCAGACGATTGCCGACTGGCAGCAGGCGCTGTCGCTGGTCGATCGCAAGATCGATTTCTACGACGCCTGGATGGCCGACGGGCGGCGTCCGCCGCTCATTCCGGTGGAGACGCCGCAGGGCCTGCCGCCGCCGAAGCGAAAGCCGGGCCGCTGAGCTTCGACTCGATTACTCGGCGACGAAGCCTTCGCCGTCCTTGCGGATCGAATCGCGGGCGCGGTGGTTGAGGCGGCCCAGCGTGTTGTCGAGCAGGCGCTTGAGCTTGTCGGCCGCGCCGCGGAAGGCCTCGTCGAGGCTGCTGGCGTGCTGTGTCACCGCGAGCGGCTGGTGGTGCGCCAGGCGCGCTTCCATCACGCAGCACTTGTCGCCGCCGCCGGCCTTGTCGTGGTTCTCGTCGCTCAGGTGCACCTCGACGCGCGTCACGTCTGCGACGAAACGGCTCAGGTGCTGCTTGATCTCGGTGTCTGCCCAGCGCTCCAGCGTGTCTTTGTTGGTGATGCCATTGCTCGTGTTGACCTGAATCTGCATTGCGGATGTCCCTGCTGGATGGTGAACGAGCCTTCACTGTGCACCTTAAGAGTACCCCTGTGCGTAGGTGCGATGCCCTTATCAGACGGGGCATCAGCCCGGCGCGTCAACTTTGGATGTACGAGGTCAGCTGCGTGATGGTCTGCTCGTGCTCGGAAATGATGTCGTCCATCAGGTCTTGAATGGAGATCATGCCGACCACCTTGTCGCCGTCGACCACGGGCAGGTGGCGGAACTTGCGCTGGCTCATGAGCGCCATGCAGGCGTGGGTCTGGGTCTGCGGGGTGACGGTCATCACGTCGGGCGTCATGATCTCGGCGACCTTCACCTCCTTGGAGTTCTTGCCCTGCAGCGCCACCTTGCGGGTGTAGTCGCGCTCGGACAAAAAGCCGACGAGCTTCTCGCCGTCCATCACCATGAGCGCGCCCACTTCGAAATGCGCCAGCGTGGCCAGCGCGTCGAACACGCTGGTGTCGGGCGAGGTGCGCCAGGCGGCGGAATCGTGGCGCTTGAGCAGTTCGGAGACGGGTTTCATCGCAGGCACTCCATTCAGGGGTTTCGATCCGGCCGACGCACGTGGCGGCGCCGTGCTTCGGACAAATCATAGGGGCGGAATCGCCCTGCGCGATGCAAAACCCTCCGGGGTGTTGCGCGTGTCATGCCACGCACACGAACCCCGGGTGTCCTCAATGGTGGCTCAGGGCGTCGTGGCGAGCACGCGGCTCAGCGCCACGGCGTCGCCCACGACGTTCTTCACGAGGCCCTTCTCGTCGAAGCTGACCTGGAACTCCGACCAGCTGTCGCGCCAGTAGCGCCACACCGGTGCGTCCAGGCTCGGGTTCTCGCCGGCCACCGGGTAGCCGATGGCCATGAGCACCTGCTCGCGCGTCATGCCGGGCATCACCTTGCCCGCGACGATGGCCGCGCCCACCTCGGGCGGGAAGCTCGCGATCTTGCGCTTCGGGTCTTCGGTGACGACGTAGCGCTTGGCGAAGTCGATCAGCGTGATGTTGCGGCTGTAGTCGTTCTTGATGCGCTGGGGCTTGCCCGCGAGATCGACGTTGAAGAAGCGGAAGTCGTAGGCCGTGATGCGCGCCGGCGTGCCCACGGGGACGATGCGCGTGCCCTGCTCGTCGTAGTTGATGTCGCTGATCGAGTCGCCGTACGTGCGCATGTTGCAGCACAGGAAACCGTCGGTCAGCGGGCCGGGCGGCGGCGACGGGCGCTGGGCGTGCACCGCGGTGGCGGACAGGATGGTGGTGGCCGCGAGCAGGGCGGCGGCGGCAAGGCGCTGGACCATGAAAAGAATCTCCCTCGTTGTGACTTCTTGAAACAGCTGCGTGGCGCAGCGCGCGGATTCTAGGGGTGATCCAGCGCCCTTCAGGCCAGTAAATACGTCAGTTGTTGCTATCAAAAGCGCAGCAGCGAGAAATCGGTACCGTTCCCGGTTCACAATGCGCACCCGGCCTGCGAGGCCGGTCCCCTTCCAGACAGCGCGAAAGAAAGAGCATCCATCGATGGCGATCCAGTGGTTCCCCGGTCACATGTATTCGACCCAGAAGGCCATCACCGAGCGGGTGAAGGACATCGACGTGGTGATCGAGCTGCTCGACGCGCGCCTGCCCGGCTCCAGCGCCAACCCGATGCTGGCCGAGCTCACGGCCGGGCGGCCGACGCTCAAGGTGCTCAACAAGCAGGATCTGTCCGACCCCGCGCGCACCGAGACCTGGCTGGCGCACTACAACGCGCTGCCCGACACCCGCGCGATTGCGCTCGACGCCAGCCTGACCATGCCCGCACAGCGCATCGTGCGCGCCTGCCACGAGCTGTCGCCCAACCGCGGCGGCATGGCCAAGCCGATGCGCGTGCTGATCTGCGGCATTCCGAACGTGGGCAAGTCGACCCTCATCAACACGCTCACCGGCGGTCGCAAGGCCAAGACCGGCGACGAGGCCGGCATCACCAAGCTCGAGCAGCGCATCACGCTGGCCGACGACTTCTACCTGTGGGACACGCCCGGCATGCTGTGGCCGCGCATCATCGTGCCCAAGAGCGGCTACAACCTCGCGGCCAGCGGTGCGGTGGGGCGCAACGCCTTCGATGAAGAAGAAGTGGCGCTGGAGCTGCTCGACTACCTCAAGTCGAACTACGCCGAAGGCCTCGTCGCGCGCTTCAAGCTTACGGAACTCGACGTCGCCACCCTGGCTGAAATGAAAGACGAGGACGTGCTCGACACCATCGGCCGCAAGCGCGGCGCGCTGCTGGGCAAGGGCAAGGTCAACCTGCAGAAGGCCGCCGAGATCGTGATGCACGAGTTCCGCGCCGGCAACCTGGGGCGCATCACGCTCGAGACGCCCGAAGAGTTCGCACAGTGGCTGGCCGCGGGCCAGCGCGCCGACGCCGAGCGTGCCGCGAAGAAGGCTGCGCGTGGCAAGAAGGGCAAGCAGAAGCCCGAGGCGACCGAAGCGGACGGCAGTCGCACGGCAGACGAGTGAAGGTCTTGCGCGCGGCACGCTGAACGCCGCGCAGGCCACCTCTATCATCGAGACATGCAACGTCTCACGCGCCAGCGCAACGCCGTTTTCTCCGCCTTCAGCGACGCCGGCCGCGTGCTGACCGCCCCCGAAATTCTTGAACACGCACGGGCCATCGTGCCCGAGATCAGCCTGTCGACGGTGTACCGCCAGGTCTCGCTGCTGCTGGCCGACGGCGAGATCGCCAAGGTCGAGCTGCCGGGCGAACCGGCGCGCTACGAAGTGGCCTGCAAGGCCGATCCGCACGATCACCATTCGCACGGCGCCGGCGAGAGCGGCGATGCGGGGCATCACCACCATCACTACTTCCATTGCTCGCACTGCGGGCAGGTGTTCCTGTTGCACGCGTGTCCGGGGCCGATGCACGACCTGGCGCCCAAGGGCTTCCTGGTGACGCACCACGAGGTCACGCTGCATGGCTTGTGCGCGGCCTGTGTCGACGCCGGCGCGAAAGCACCCAAGGCGCATCCGCCACACTGACGACGGCGGGCCCCGGAGTTGCTGGGGAAGGCTCATAAAGTTATTGAGAATGAATTCGCAATAACGTATATTCGCGTGTCCGAACGAACTCCCTGGTCACGCCCATGCAAGTCCTGTCCTCGCTCAAAGAAGCCAAGAAGCGTCACCGCGATTGCCAGGTGGTGACGCGGCGCGGCCGCACCTACGTCATCTGCAAGTCCAACCCGCGCTTCAAGGCGCGCCAGGGCGGCGCGAAAAACAAGAACAAGCGCTGAGCATTCGGCGGCCCTGCCGCCGTCGCCTTCATTCCCCATTCGATGACCGCATCGGCGTGCCCACGCCGGGGCGTGCCTGCGCGCGTCTTTCCTTTCTTCCTTCCATCGGAACCCCTCCGCCATGCTCCGAGCCTCCGGCCTCACCAAACGCTACGGCGCGCACACCGCGCTCGACCGTCTCGACCTCGACATCCGCGGCGGCGATATCTACTGCCTGCTGGGTGCCAACGGCGCGGGCAAGACGACGACCATCAACCTGTTCCTGAACTTCATCGCGCCGACCGACGGCACGGTGGAGATCAACGGCACCGACGTCACGCGCCATCCGGTCGCGACCAAGCAGGACGTGGCGTACATCCCCGAGCAGGTCACGCTGTACGGCACGCTCTCGGGCCTGGAGAACCTGCGCTTCTTCGCCGGCCTGGCGCTGGGCCACGAACTGCCGCGCGAACGCCTGCTCGCGCTGATGACCGAGGTGGGGCTCGACCACGCGGCCGCCGACAAGCGCGTCAGCATGTACTCGAAGGGCATGCGGCAGAAGGTGTGGATCGCGGTGGCACTGGCCAAGCAGGCCAAGGCGCTGCTGCTCGACGAGCCCACCTCGGGGCTCGACCCGCACGCCGCCGCCGAGTTCTCCGACCTGCTGCGCCGCGCGGCCGACCGCGGCGTGGCCGTGCTCACCACCACGCACGACCTGTTCCACGCGCAGCAGACCGCCACGCGCGTCGGAATCATGAAGCGCGGTCGGCTGGTCGAAAGCCTCGAAGGCGCGCAGATCGGGCAGACCGATCTGCAGTCGCTCTACCTTCAACACATGAGGGCCTGATCAGATGCTGATGCACTGGATCGCCCGACGCGAATTCACCGAACGCCTGCGCGACGGCCGCCTGTACTGGGCCGGCGGTCTCGTGGCCGTGCTGCTCTTCACCGCGCTCGCCGTCGGCTGGGCACACCAGCGCGGCGCGCATGCCGAGCAGGTCGCCGCGCAGGCCATGGACTACCGCGACTGGCTGCACCAGGACCAGCGCCATCCGCACGACGCCGCGCACCAGGGCATGCATGCCTTCAAGCCCGAGCCGCCGCTGTCGATGGTCGATGCGGGCATCAACCCCTACATCGGCAGCACCGTGTGGCTGCAGGCGCACCGCCAGAGCGAGGTCAAGTTCAACGCCGCGCAGGATGCGACGGGCCTGCAGCGCTTCGGCAACCTCTCGGTCGGCTGGATCCTGCAGGTGCTCGGCCCGCTGCTGGTGATCGTGCTGGGCTTCAACGCCTTCGCGGGCGAGCGCGAGCAGGGCATCCTGCGCCAGACGCTGAGCCTGGGCGTGGCGCCGCTGCGCCTGCTGGCCGGCAAGGCGCTCGCGCTGTCGGCGCTGCTCGCGGTGCTGCTGGTGCCGGCGGCGCTGGTCGCGGCCGTTGCCGTGGCGGTGGGCGCGGAGCCGGGCGGGCGCATCGATGCGCTGCTGCGGCTGGGCGCGTGGTCACTGGGCTACGCGGTCTACCTCGGCATCTTCGTGTTCCTGGTGCTGGGCGTGTCGGCGCTGTCGGCCACCTCGCGCATGGCGATCACCGTGCTGCTCGCGCTGTGGATCGGGCAGGCCGTGATGGCGCCGCGCGTGCTCTCCGAACTCTCGCGCACGTGGTTCCCGAGCCCGACGCGGCTGGAGTTCAACCAGGCGCTGGGCGCGGAACTCAAGGCCGTGTCGAACCAGGTCTGGCAGCAGAACTTCGGCACCACCGAGCGCTGGGGCCGCGACGTGCCGCTGAGCAAATGGGGCATTGCGCTGCGCCTGGACGACCAGGCCTCGTACCCCGTGTACGACCGCCACTACGGCCGCCTGTGGGACACCTGGGAACAGCAGCAGAAAGTGCAGGAGTGGAGCGGCCTGCTGCTGCCGTTGCTCGCGGTGCGCAGCTTCTCGATGGGCATGGCGGGCACCGACTTCTCGCACCACCGGCGCTTCACCACGGCCGCCGAACTGCACCGCCGCAACATCCAGGACCTGATGAGCAAGGACCTCGTGGCGCATGCCGACCCGCTCGGCGACCGCCACTTTTCCTACCAGGCCACGGCCGATCTCTGGGCCACCGTGCCGCCCTTCGACTACCACCCGCCGGGGGCGGGGTGGGCGCTGCGGCATCAGGCGCGCAGCTTCCTCGTGCTGTGCGTCGGCCTGCTGCTCGCGACTGCGTTCGCGGCCTTCGCCACCTTGCGCCAGCGCGCGCTCTGAGAGGGGATGTCACTCATGTCCATCCATCCTCCTCCCCAAGGCCGCCGCCTGCTGGCCGTGATGCGCCAGGAAGTCCGTCTGATGCTCGCCGAACGCGGCCTGTGGGTCGTCGGCGCGCTGTTCCTCTTGCTCGTGGCCTATGCCCTGGGCAACGGCCTGCTGCAGACCGCCAAGCGCGACCGCGCGCAGGCCGCGGTGGCGCAGGCCGACCGCGACACCCGCACCGCGCAGCGCACGCTGCTCGAAGCCATCTTCGCCGGCACCGCGCAGCCCACGCCCTTCGAGAACCCGGCTGACCCTTCGCGCATGGCGAGCGGCTACGGCGGCCAGCACGTGCTGCTGCCGACCGCGCCGCTGGGCCCGGTCGCGCTGGGGCAGAGCGACCTGTTCCCGAGCCAGTACGAGGTCACGAACCAGAGCCGCGTCGTGTTCATGAACCCGAGCGACATCGAGAACCCGTGGCATTTGCTGAGCGGGCATTTCGACCTGGCCTTCGTCATCGTCTACCTGCTGCCGCTCTTGATCTTTGCGCTCAGCTACAACCTGCTGTCGGCGGAGCGCGAGAACGGCACCTTGCGCCTGCTGCTGTCGCAACCGCTGCGGCTGCGCACGCTGCTTGCGGGCAAGCTCACGGTGCGCGCCGCGGTGCTGCTGGGGCCCGCTGTGCTGCTGCCGTTGGCCGTGCTGTGGATCGCCCGCCATGCCGGGCTTACGGCGGGCGGCGCGGGCAGCGCCACGCTGTGGTGGGCGTTGCTGGTCGGCGCTTACGCGCTGTTCTGGTTTGCGCTGGTGGTGGCGGTGAATGCCTTCGGCGCGTCGTCGGCGACGAATGCGATGGTGCTCGTCATCGCCTGGGTGCTGCTGGTGCTGGTGGCGCCCGTGCTGCTCAACCTGGCCGTCACGCAGGCCAGCCCCGCGCCCTCGCGCACCGAGCTGGCCACGCGCCAGCGCGTGGTCACGGCCGAGGCGATGAAGCGCCACCAGGACCTGCTGGGCACCGAGTACCAGCACGTGGGGCAGGGCGCCATCCTCGTGCCGCGCGACGGCAAGATCGAGATCGCCGGCCGCTCGCTGGCCAACTACCGCATCCAGCGCGAGGTCGACGAAGCGATCCGCCCCGCGCTCGCGCGCTTCGATGCGCAGCAGGCGCAACAGCAGGCACTGCTGGGCCGCTTCGGCGCCGTGTCGCCGGCGGCCGTGGCCTACGAAGGCATGACCGCGCTGGCCGGCAACGGCGCACGCCGCCACGCGCGCTTCGACGCCCAGACCGTGGCGCACCACGAAGCGTGGAAGGGCTTCTTCTTCCCGCGCATCGATGCGCGCGATGCGCTCGTGCCGGCCGACTTCGAGCGCATGCCCACCTTCGCATGGCAGGAGGAGCCCACCGACCTCGTGCGCGGGCAGGCCGCGCTGGCCGTGCTGCAACTGCTGGTGCCGAGCCTGCTGCTGTTCGGCCTCGCGGCCTGGCGGCTGCGGCGCTTCTCGGTCGCCTGACCTGTCGCTTTTCCGTTTTCTTCACCGCAACATCCCATGACCCCGTTCACCCGCACCGCCGTCGCGCTGGCCGCCTTCACCGCCTTCCAGGTTGCTTTCGCGCAAGGCAGCAGCAGCAACGCCGAACTCGGCACCGTCACCATCGAAGGCAGCCGCGACGCGAACAGCCTGCACCTCGACGATTCGAGCGGCACGGCCTCGCGCCTGGGCCTGTCGGTGCGCGAGACGCCGGCCTCGGTCGAGATCCTGTCGCAGGACGCGATCCAGCAGCGCGGCGCGCGCACCTTCAGCGAAGCGCTGCGCGGCATGGCGGGCCTGTCGGGCGGCGGCCCGCCGTCGTCGCCGACCACGCTGTCGCTGCGCGGCTTCAACAGCCTCATGTACCTCTACGACGGCGTGCGCAGCTCGGGCGCGGGCGTCACCAACCGCGTGCAGGACACCTGGAACTACGAGCGCATCGAAGTGCTCAAGGGCCCGGCCTCGGTGCTCGACGGCGAGGGCGCCATCGGCGGCATCGTCAACTTCGTGACCAAGCGGCCCGACCGCAGCAACCCGCACAAGGAGGCGCTGCTCTCGTATGGCAGTTACGGCTCCACGCGCGCGGCCTTCGGCTTCGGCGGCGCACTCGGCGAGGCCAGCGCCTACCGGCTCGACTACAGCCGCAACGACACCAAGGTGGGCACCATCGACCGCAACGGCGAGCGCATCGACCACTTCACGAGCGGCCTGCTGGTGGACCTGGGCGGCTCGGTGAAGCTCGACCTGTCGTTCGACTACCTGCGCGACGACAACGACGCCTACTGGGGCACGCCGCTCGTGCCGCGCAGCTTCGCCACGCAGCCGACCAATGTCGTCAGCACGCCCGACGGCCGCGTGATCGACCGGCGCATGGCGCGCACCAACTACAACGTGCGCGACGACGAGAACTCTTCAGAAACCTACTGGCTGCGCGCGCGCCTCACGGGGCAACTCGACGGCGGCTGGTCGTGGCGCAACGAGTTCTCGGCCAACCAGTCGAAGCGCATGTTCCGCAACTCCGAAAGTGCCACCTTCGTGCCGCCGTCCAACATCGCGCGCGACCAGACGCTCATCACGCACGACCAGGACTTCTGGCTCGACCGCTTCGACGCCACGCACAAGGGAAAGATCGCCGGGCTGGACAACCGCTTCGTCGTCGGCGGCGAGTACAGCGAAACGCGCTTCGGCAGCCAGCGCCGCTTCTCGAACAGCAGCGCTGCCACCGCCGCGCAACTGCGCGTGCCCGTGTTCGACCCGTACACCGGCTACTTCGACGACAACCCCGCGCTGACCACCGGCGCGGGCAACCGCGCCGACACCTTCTCGCGCGTGAAGGTCGCCTCGGTCTTCGTGGAAGACGCGCTCAAGCCGATGCGCGACCTCACGCTGGTCGGCGGCCTGCGCCACGACCGCACCGAGGTCGACCGCCGCATCTGGGACCTGAACGCGGGCAGCGTCGCGCGCTTCGGCGCGAGCTACCGCGCCACCTCGGGGCGCATCGGCGCCGTGTACGACCTGTCGCCGCAGTCGAGCCTGTATGCGCAGTACACCAACGCCACGCTGCCGGTGGGTTCGCTCTTCCTGCTGTCGGCGTCGAACGCCGCGTTCCCGATGTCGCGCGGCAAGCAGGCGGAGGTGGGCTTCAAGCAGAGCCTGCCCGCAGCCAACCTGGAGTGGACCGCGGCGCTGTACAAGATCGAGCTCGACAATGTGCTCTCGCGCGACCCGAACAACGCCGCCACCACCGTGAACAACGGCCGCCAGTCGTCGCGCGGCCTCGAGCTGTCGGCCGTGTGGAAGCCCACGCGCGAATGGACGCTGGCGGGCAACCTGGCGGCGCTCGACGCGCGCTTCGACACGCTGGTGGAAGCGGGCAACGTCTCGCGTGTGGGCAAGACCCCGCCGAACGTGCCCGAGCGCATGGCCAACATCTTCGCCACCTACCGGCCCGATGGCTCGAAGTTCGAATACTTCGCGTCGTTGAACCACACGGGGCCGATGTACACCGACAACGCCAACCAGATTCGTATCAACGGCTTCACGACGGTCGATGCGGCCGTGAGCTATCGCTTGAGGAATGCGCTGCTGAGCTTTCGTGTGCGCAACCTGACCGACCGGCTCTACGCGACCTGGACCGGCCGCGCCGCGAGCCAGGTGTTGCTGGCGCCGCGGCGGACCTTCGAGGTGTCGGCGAAGTTCGACTTCTGAAGCCCATGCGCTGAGAAGATCCGACAGCGCACACGCCCTGAACACCCTCAATCAGCGCATCTGCAACCGCGCATCCTTCGGATACCCGATCGTGTAGTCCGCCGACACGCGCACCGTCTGCCCCGCGTCGAGATCGAAGCGCCACATCGCCAGCCCCGGCTGCTTGTTCCACGCCGGGTCCACGGGTTGCGGAGAGAACCGTGTGGTCACCCGCACCTGCTCGTCGACCGACACCGGCGCGGCCTCCAGCACCTGCACCGCGATCGGCGTGCGGTGGCGGTTCTCGACCACGTAGGCGCGCTGCACCTGGCGCTCGGCGCGCGAGCCCGCGAAGCCGCCCGAGCCCTGGTTGTCGCGCTCGGGCTCGACCTGCACGCGCACCAGTTCGTCACGACCGAACGAGAGCGTGAGCTTCGCGTCGCTCGGCGCGTTCCAGCGGCCCTGGCCGACGAAGTTGCCGTCGCGGTACAGCTGCATCGGGCCGGCCGGCCACACGCCCGTGGGCTGTGCCATCTCGGCGACCAGGAAGGCGCTCGGGTCCACGCGCGGGCTGGTGCGTGCGGCGAGCTGCGCCGTGTCCTCGTGCTGGCCCAGTGCCAGGGTCACGCGCTGGCCGTTGGAAGGAATGTCGATGCTCTGCGGCACGGCGAATTCGGTGGCGAAGCTGTTGTCGAACACGCTCACGTCGAACAGCGGCTCGCGTGCGCGCTCCATGGCCATCTTGCGGTCGGCGGCGATGGCGGCCGGAGCGGCGGCGGGCATCGGCGCGGCCATGTACGCCATGTCGGCGTTCGCGCGCGGCGGCGGCTCGATGCCGATGCGCCACGCGCTCGGCGTGCGCCCCGTGGTCTCGCGGCGCGGCTGGCCGGTGGACAGCACCAGCTTCACGCCGCGCCAGTCTTCGCCCGTGGCCTGCGCCACCAGCGCCTGGCGCTCGATGCGCACCTTGCGCGTCGTGGTGTCGAGCAGCGCGCGGTAGCTCGGCGTCCAGCCTGGGCCGTTGACCTGGTAGCTGAGCTTCACCTCGGCGTCGGCACTGGCGGCCAGCGTGACCGTCACGGCCGTCACCTGCGCGCCCTGGCCCTGCGTGCGGCCGCGCTCGGCCAGCAGCGGCTTGAGCTGGCGGTCGAGGTCGGTCTGGCGGCGCTGGATCTGGTGCTGCTTGAGCAGCGCGTCCTGGCCTGAGCGGCGCATCGCATCGGTCACGGCGGTGAGGTTGCGCGCGTCCATCGGCGCACGCGCGCCGGGGCCCGACTCGCCGCCCGACAGTCCCTTGAGATAACCCGTGACCATGCCGAGCGCATCGGTCTCGGCCTGCAGGGCGGCCTTCTGGTCTTCGAGCTCGCGGATGCGGCCGTCGAGTGCGCTGGTGGCGCAGTTCGCCGAGAGCTCGCGCGCCTCGCTGAGTACCGAGGTCTCGCCCACGCGCACCGCCGCGCCGGCCGACACCTGCAGGCTCTGCACGTCGAGCCCGGCCGGCAGGCAGGCAAAAGTGACCGAGCGGCTGCCGGCCGCGACGCGCGCCACGCGCTCCACCGTGGCACTGCCGGGGTAGACCTTCACCTGCGTGATGCGCGAGGCATCGGCCTGCAGCTGTGCATGGGCGCCGGCGCCCGCGGTCAGCCAGAGGGCCGCGATGGCGGTGGCGCGCAGGAGGGGACGGGCGGAGAACGGTGTGTGCATGGAAAGCCTTCCGGAAGAAAGTCAGTTACGAATCTCTGCTTCTACGGACGGGGCGGGCGAACGGGGTTAAGGCGTTGCCAAGTTTTTTTCGTGACGCCGATGTGACGCGGGAGCGCTGCTGTCGCGCATGCATCTGCCGGCGGCGAACCGGTCACCGAAGAGACGGCGCGCGGCGGCGCGGCTTTCTAGAGTGGGTCTCACTTTCCACATTCATCTTGAGAGGACACTCACCATGCTCGACACGATCCAGGCCATCAACCGTTCGGCCGCCTTCAACCGCTGGGCCGGTTTCGACGTCACGCAGGCCGCCGACGGGCAGGCCGAACTGCGCATGAAATGGCGCGAGGAAGACATGGGCCAGTACACCGGCTTCCTGCACGCGGGCATGATCGCCGCGCTGCTCGACACCGTGAGCGGCTTCGCGGCCGCCACCGTGGCGGGCCGCGTGCTGGCCTCGCATTTCTCGGTCAACTGCATCTCGCCCGCCATCGGCGAAGCCTTCGTGGCGCGCGGGCGCGTGGTGAAGGCGGGGCGCAAGCAGGTGTTCGTCGGGGCCGAGCTGTTCGCGCAGCCTGCGGGTCAGGGCGACGACAAGCTCAAGCTCGTGGCGACGGCGAACGCCATCCTGGTGCCGGTGGACGAGGCGTCGACGACGCCGAAGCCGAAGCAGGCGGCGTAACCACCACCGTCTCTGCTTCGGGCTTGCGCTTCAGCCCGAACAGCGGCCGCAGCCAGCCGATGCGGCGGATCAGCCCGTCGGTCAGCAGCCAACAGCCAGCGATCGTCACGGCGACCAGCGCCATCGGCTCCCACACCGGCCCCAGTGCGAGCGGGGCCAGCAGCGCAATCCCGGCAACGATCAGCGTCTGGTGCAGCATGTACCAGGGGTAGACCGACTCGTTGGCCCAGCGCAGCCAGGGCAAGGGGCGGTTCAGGTAGCGATGGCCGTGGCCCAGGATCGTGGCGACCGCGAGCCACAGGTAGGCATTGCGCAGCACGTCCATCAGCAGCCCCTTGGGCGGAACCAGGGCCCCGACGCGCAGCGCGATGAACGCGCCGATCGCCGCCACCGCCAGCAGCAGCGACACGCGGCGCAGCCGTTCGAGCTCGCGCCAGATGCCCGTGTCCACGCCCATCCAGTAGCCGTAGAGGAACACGGTGAAGTAGATGCTGTGCAGGTGGAAGTCCCACACCAGGTTGTGCGTGGCCGGGAAATGCCGCGCCAGCAGGACCGTCCACGCCAGCAACGGCAACGCGGGCAGCACCAGCAGCTGCCAGCCGCGCAGCCCGTTGAAGCGCCGGCGCACCCACTGCCCGGCTGCTGAGCGCCACAGCGGCAGCGTCAGCGCGACCAATGCCGTGTAGAGAAACAGGTAAGGCAGGTACCAGAGGTGGTTCCAGGTGATGCCGAACTCCGCCCCCGCGAACGCGCCCTTGGGCCACGGCGCGCCCATCGACAGGTAGCGCAGCAGGAAGGTGCCGAAACCTGGCGCCACCAGCCCGCGCGCCACGCCCTCGGCATAGGCCTGGTAGGGCACGACCACCGCCATGCCGAAAGCCAGCGGCAGCATCAACCGCAGGCTCCGGCTGCGCAGCAGGCCCCAGGTACCCTGGCCCCGGCTCAGGAAGCCGAGCGACACGCCCGAGATGAGGAACACCAGGTCCATGCGCCACAGGTTCAGCACCCGCATCGGCCACGGCAGCCACTCGGCCGCGTGCGGGCTCTTGAGGTGCCAGGGCCAGTCGGCCACGTAGTACATGCCCACGTGATAGAGGATGACGAGCAGGAAGGCGAGGGCGCGCAGGGCGTCGATGTCGTGGCGGCGCTGCGGCGTCGAAAGGGAATCGGAGGGCATGGCGGGCTCCCGGAATGAAGAAATGGCGGTCATCGTGGCCCCCGTGCCCGCCCCGCGGGCCCTCGCCGGGACGGATCGCACCGGATTTGTGACGAACGGTGGCCACCAGGGATGAAATCCGGCCCCGGTTCGCGAGAATCCCCGCATGAGCGAGCCGCGCAAGAACCTCTACGAGCGCTACGAGCCGATCCGGCGGTATGTCGAAGTCGGCTTCTGGATCGTGCTGATGACGGTGCAGGCCGTGATCAGCACCGTGGTCGCGCTCATCGACGCCCGCAGCCGCGCCGTGCCGCGCGCGAACTGGGAGGTCATTACCTGGGAGGTGTCGAGCCACATCGCGCTGCTGGCCCTCGTACCCGTGCTGGTGGCCGTGGAGCGCAGGCTGTCGCCGCTGGCGCGCGACCACTGGGTGCGCTTTCTCGCCGGGCATCTGGTGGCGAGCGTGCTCCTGAGCCTGGCCCATGTGACGGCGATGTTCGGGCTGCGCGCCGCGGTGTATGCCGCCGCCGGCGAGCCCTACGACTTCGTCGGCGCCATGGGGCGATGGGGCTACGAGTACCTGAAGGACGTGCGCGTCTACGCCTCGATGGTCTTCGGCGTCTGGGCCTACCGGCTGTTCATGCTGCGGCTGCAGGGCGAGGCGCGCGTGCTCGATCCGCCGGAAGAGGGCGTGGCGCCGGTGCCCGAGGCGCTGGCGGAACCGGAGGGGATCGAACCCTCCGTGCACGAATTGCCCGCGCCCGCAGTGCCGCCGCCGATCCGCCCTGAACGCTTCCTCGTGCGCAAGCTGCGCCGCGAATTCCTCATCGCCGCCACCGACATCGACTGGCTGCAGGCCGAGGGCAACTACGTCGGCCTGCACGTCAACGGCCACGACTACCTGCTGCGCGCCACGCTCACCGACTTCCTGACCCAGCTCGACCCCGCCACTTTCGTGCGCGTGCACCGCAGCCACGCGGTCAACCTAGGTCGCATCAAGGAGATCGAGCCGCTGGATGGTGGCGACGCCCGGCTGCACATGCACGACGGCACGACCGTGCCCTGCAGCCGGCGGTATCGCGACGCGCTGCGCGGCGGCGCGGGCTGAGCGCTTCGGCGCGTTCCGATCCGGTGCGCACCCCGCGAAATCAGCCCATTCTTGGGTCGTTCCGCACCATCAAAGAGCCTGCAGGCACCATTTTTGCTTTCTTGCGCCGGTGCCCCGAGCCGTTCGGGTGCGACGCACCAAATCAAACCAAAAACCGCAAGAAGCTCTCATGGACGCACTCAAACAGGGCGCAGATGCGCTGTTCATCCTTCTCGGCGCGATCATGGTCCTGGCCATGCATGCCGGCTTTGCCTTTCTCGAACTGGGCACCGTGCGCAAGAAGAACCAGGTCAATGCGCTGGTCAAGATCCTGGTCGACTTCTCGGTGTCGACCATCGTGTACTTCCTGGTGGGCTACGGCGTGGCCTACGGCACGCATTTCTTCGTCAGCGCCACCGAACTGTCGGCAAGAAGCGGCTACGAGCTGGTGAAGTTCTTCTTCCTGCTGACCTTCGCGGCGGCCATTCCGGCCATCATCTCGGGCGGCATCGCCGAGCGCGCCAAGTTCTGGCCCCAACTGATCGCCACCGCGGTCATCGTCGGCTTTGTCTACCCGCTGTACGAGGGCATCGCCTGGAACAAGGCTTTCGGCATCCAGGCCTGGATCGCTTCGGTCACGGGTCATGAGTTCCATGACTTCGCCGGCTCGGTCGTCGTGCACGCCGTGGGCGGCTGGCTCGCGCTGCCGGCCGTGTTGCTGCTGGGCGCGCGCCGCAACCGCTACCGCGGCGACGGCTCGCTGAGCGCACACCCGCCGTCGAACATCCCGTTCCTGGCGCTGGGCGCGTGGGTGCTGTGCGTGGGCTGGTTCGGCTTCAACGTGATGAGCGCGCAGAGCATCGACAAGATATCGGGCCTCGTCGCCGTCAACTCGCTGATGGCCATGGTCGGTGGCACGCTGGTGGCGCTGGCCATGGGCAAGAACGACCCCGGCTTCGTCTACAACGGCCCGCTCGCCGGCCTCGTGGCGGTGTGCGCCGGCTCCGACCTCATGCACCCGCTGGGCGCGCTCGTGGCGGGCGGCGTGGCTGGCGCCATCTTCGTCTTCATGTTCACGCGCACCCAGAACAAATGGAAGATCGACGACGTGCTCGGCGTGTGGCCGCTGCACGGCCTGTGCGGCACCTGGGGCGGCATCGCGGCCGGCATCTTCGGCACGCAGGCGCTGGGCGGTATCGGCGGCGTGAACCTGTGGGCACAGCTCATCGGCACCCTGCTCGGCGTGGTCTGGGCGCTGATCGGCGGTGCCGTGGTGTACGGCGTGCTCAAGGTGACGATGGGGCTGCGGCTGTCGCAGGAGGAGGAGTACGACGGGGCGGATCTGTCGATTCACCACATTTCTGCGACGCCGGAGCGGGAAGTGAATTGGTGAATTGATGAGTTGACGTGGGCGCAGCGGATTCAGCTGGCTTCAGCCGCGATACCGTGCGTCCACCCGGGCATGGCAATGTAGTAGCGCACCGCCTTGCCTTGGCCCACGGTGTACAGCATGCCGTTCTGCACGAGCTCCGAGAGATCCCGCGTGGCCGTCGCCTTCGACACCCGCACCATCTTCAGATACTTCTCCACATTGAGGCCGCCGAGAAAGCCGCCGTCGCCGGCCTCGAGCAGCCGGCGCAGCAAGGCCCGCTGCCGCTCGTTGAGCGGGTGCTGCGCATGCCGTGCCCAGAAGCGCGAACGCTCCAGTGACGACTGGATCACCTGGCTCGACGCGATGCAGGCCTCGCCGAACGCATGTGCGAACCACTGCACGAAGGGGGTGACGTCTGCGTCGCCCGACTGGCCCACGGCCAACGCGTCGTAGTAGCCCTTGCGGTCTTTGAGCAGTTGCCTCGACAGGCTGAAGAGCCGCGTGGAAGCGCCTGTGTCCTGTGCCAACGCCATGTCGGCCACCGCGCGGCCGACGCGGCCGTTGCCATCTTCGAACGGGTGGATGGTTTCGAACCACAGGTGCGCGATGGCAGCGCGCGCAATGCCGTCCATGCCCGCGTGCCGTGTCTGTGCAAACCATGCGAGGAAGGCGTCCATTTCGCGCGGGACGGCGGAAGACGGAGGCGCCGTGTAGTGCACCACCTCCTTGCCGGGCAGGCCGCTCACGATCTGCATGGCATCGGCGTGGTCCCGGTAGCGGCCGACCGCGATGCGCCGGATGCCGGTCGTGCCGCCCGGAAAGAGCGCCGATTGCCAGCGGCACAGCCGGTCTGTGTCGAGTGGTGCATCGAAGTTCGTCGTGGCGTCATGGATGACTTCGACCAAACCGTCGATGTGCCGGTCGGTCGGGCCGGCATCGTCGGTGCCGAGGCGCCGCATGACCGAGGAACGCACCGCGGCGAGGTCCAGCCGCTCGCCTTCAATGGCGGCGGTGGCCACGGCTTCCTGTGTCCACAGTTCCTGCTCGACGCCGACCAGCCCTTCCAGGCCGATGGCTCGCGCCATGCCGTTCACTTCCCCTCGGAGTTCGCGCGCGCGGAGCAGGGCCGGGCTGGCTTCGGACAGGTCGAACCGAAGCTGCGGCCAGTCGGGCTGCTGCCAGATGTAGAGCGGGGCGAAGGTGGCCATGAGCCGCATTTTAGATAAATCGGCTCAAAAAATGATTCGCAAATGTGAATTTGCGGCTCAAGGCGCGGTTTTTGGGTAGAAAGGCACAAATCTGTGACCTGTAGCAAACTCATCCGGCCGCTCATTCCACTCCATCCCCCATGACCCAATCGCCCCCCGCCCTCGAAGTCCTCCCCCGCGACCTTTCTGCCTACCGCGAGGGCAACGTCGGCATCGACTACGTGCACCGCTTCGAGTCCGGCAAGCCCGGGCCGCACGTGCTGATCAATGCGCTGACGCACGGCAACGAGATCTGCGGCATGACCGCTGCCACGCACCTGCTCGACACCGGCGTGCGCCCGAAGATCGGCACGCTCACCATCAGCTTTGCCAACGTGGCGGCGTACGAATCTTTCAACGAGGCGCTGCCCTTCGACAGCCGCCAGCTGGTGCACAACCTCAACCGCGTGTGGTCACCCGAATGGCTCGACGGCAGCGAAGACAGCCCCGAGCTGAGCCGCGCCCGCGTGCTGCGCCCGGTGGTGAGCGCGGCCGACCACATCCTCGACATCCATTCCACGAGCCAGCCCGTGATCCCGTTCTGGGTGTACCCGGCCTTCGACCGCAACGCCGAGGCCGCCATGGCCATCGGCCGCCCGTCGGTGCACCTGGTGATGCCCGACGGCCTGGGCTCGGGCACGCCGCTGATCCAGCACGGCCAGCATGGCAAGGCCGACGGCAAGGGCGTGGCGCTGGTGGCCGAATGCGGCCAGCATTTCCTGCGCTCGGCCTCCGAGCTGGCCACCGCCATCTCGCTCGACTTCCTGGCGCACTTCGGCCTCATCGACAAGGACCCGGCCGTGCCCGCGCCCGGCGAGCAGCGCCGCTTCGAGCTGCTGCAGACGCACGTCATCAAGTCGGAAGACTTCGCCTTCGTGCGCCCGCTGATCGGCTTCGAGACCTTTGCCAAGGGCGAGCTGATCGCCACCAACGGCCCGGACGAAATCCGCGCGCCGTGCGACGACTGCACGATCTTCATGCCCGCGCAGCGAACGATCGTCGGGCGCGAGGCGGTGTATCTGACCAGGCCGCTCTGAGGGCGGCGGCCTTCAGTTCAGCAGATCAGCAGATGCCGCGGTTTTTCCGTGGTGCTGTAGTCGGCATGCCAGTAGTGCGGATCGTCGCAGAGGCTGAACGCGGCTTCCTTGCCGGCGTGCCGGCCGGTGAAGTGTCTGTGGAGCGTGACATGCACCGAGCCCACGTCGGGCCAGTCGATGCCGACATCGACGACGCGGTTGCCCGCGGCGACTTCGGCGGCGACGATCCACTGCAGGGCAGGGTGCAGGCGGGTGTTGAGCAGGGCGAGGGCTTCGCGGCGTTCGGTGGTGCGCGCGAAGGAGGTGTCGAGGCAGGCTTCGGTGAACATCGGTGGATGGGCCATGGCTTGCCTTCCGGCTAGACCGTCGCGGATGCCTTCGACTTCGGGATCGTCCGGCCCCGGCACTTCGGATAGTTGGCGCAGCCCCAGAAGCTGCCGTCGTTCTTGGACGAGCTTCTTTCGACCATCTTGGTGCCACAGCTCGCGCAGGTGGGGCGCCAGTATTCGCCTTCGTAGGCCACGGCGAGCAGGGCCGCTTGTTGCTCGGGCGTGCGCTGGCCGATCAGCTGGAGCAGGGCCGCGCCGTCTTGGGCGTGGATGCCGTTCGCCTTCGCAAACGCAGCTGCTTCCGCCGAGAAGGTTGAGCTCGTCACGTACGTGCCGCTCTTCAATTGGTGCGAAGCCATCACGCCGAAGAACTCGCGCATTTCCTTCACGCCCACGGCTTTGCCTTGCCAATGCTTGCACTGCACGATGCGCGGGACGTCACTGTGCTTGGACTGGAGCCAGATATCGACGCCGCCGTCCGCGCCGTGCGATTGGCTGCGCGTGGTGAAGCCGGCTTGCGCATAGAGCGCTTCGCACAAGGCTTCGAAGCGGCGCCATTCGATGGCGTGGAGCACGGCGGGGCTCCACTGTGATTCCTGGCTCACTTGGGGCACTGTCGATAGCGCAGGCTCGCGACGCTCGGTGGTCACGGCGGGCGCGGGTCGTGCCGCAGTTCGAGCTGCAGCGGGCTCGATCTTCACGCGGGCGGCCTGACGACGGATGATGTAGTGCAGGCCCAGCAGTACGGCGCCGACCGCCAGAGCGACCCACCCGGCGGGCCGGAGCGCCGGTCCCAGCCCGCCCACGATCGGCCCTGTCAGGAAGGCGGGTGCGATCACCAGCAGCACGATGCCGAAGAAGATCGCGGTCCAGCCCTTGCCAGCCAGTTCCTGTCGCGCACGCTCGCGTCGGCGCTCGGTTCTTGTTTGTTTTGCCATCGGTCGCTCGCCTCGCTCCTCGAAAGGTCTCTTTATAAGCCGGGGCGGGCGCCCGGGCCTTCACCGCGCGATAGCGTTGTTCTGCGCGTCTCGAAGCGCGTTGTCCGCGGCTTGTCGCGCTTGCGAGCTGCCCGATTCGTGGGCACGCGCTTTTTTCGGTGTTTCGGGCGGCTTGTTGATCTCATCGATCAGCCAGGCCAGATGCGTGTCGTCGTCTCCTCCGCACTGCTCAGGCGGTCGCCTCAAGCGGGCACCGTCGAAGTGCCATCCGGCGGTGCCGCCCGTGGCGGCCTTTGTGCGCAGCCAGAGCTGTTCCCAGCGTGGGAATGCCGCGGGGTCGTCGCGCCAGTGCAAGTCCTGCAGCATCTTGTACAGGGCCACCTGCGTTTCACGCTTAGCAGGTTGCGTCGAAACGAGGATCTCGGCCACCTCGAAAAGTCGCGGCGGCGAGATGAAGTAGTGATTTCCTTGGCGAGTGCGCTGCGTGTCCGGGCCATCGGGCATGAGATAGCCTGAGCCGCCGGTTCCGCTGTCGGTACCGAGGATGCAGAGCGCTTCGGCCGGCGTGAAGCGCCGGAGATCGTCGAGGGCCAACGCCGTGGCCTTCCGATCGCCGCGTGCTACGACCTGACTGAACTGCCGGAATTCGTCGTACGAAGCGTTCCAATCCGCTCGATCAGCGGTTTTGACGATGTCGTAGGCGACGAACACAAGAACGACGCCGGCAGCAAGGCCCCCGAAGCTGGCGCCGAGGGTTTTGGTCGCGCCGCCTGCCGCCACGATCGCCACCAGGATCGCCAGCAAGGCCACCCCGATCGCATAGGGCAGGAGGTACACGAACCAGAGCGGCAACAGGTTCACGCCGATGACGCACAGCGCCGACAGCACTGGAACGACTGCGAGCCAAACGAGAAAGGACTTGATCCGGATCGTCATACGCTGCGATCTTCGGGGCTCACGAAGGCTCGTTCCTGCGCGCAACTTAACCCGCAACGAACAACGCCGGATCCACCATCGTCCGGTTCAGCATCACCCCCCAATGCAGGTGCGGCCCGGTCACCCGTCCCGTCGCGCCCACGGCGGCCAGCGGCTCGCCGGCCTTGAGCACGTCGCCGACCTTCACGTCCCAGCGGCTCAGGTGGCAGTACATCGTCAGCAGGCCGCCGCCGTGGTCGAGCCAGACGGTGCCGCCGGGCAAGAGGTAGTCGCCGGTGTCGATCACCTTGCCGGCCAGCGGCGCGAGCACGGGTGTGCCGGTGCCGGCCGCGATGTCCATGCCGCTGTGCGGATTGCGCGACTGGCCGTTGAACACGCGGCGCAGGCCGAAGGAACTGGAGCGGCGGCCCGGCACGGGCACGCGCATCTGCAGCGCGGCGTCGGGGCGCAGGTCGGTGAGGGTGGCCATCACGCCGGCCAGGTGGTCGCGCTCCTTGTTGTAGCGGGCCTGGTCCTCAGGCGACAGGTCGACCCTGCGCGGCGCTACCGTCAGACGTTGTTCGCGGTACTGCTTCGGGGCAACGGTGTAGGCGATCTGACGGTCGGGCTTGCCCTCGGCGCGCACGCTGATGTTGGCTTCGCCCGGTGGGGTTGCGAGCGGAATGCCGACGAGCGCCGTCCATTCGATCGGATCGCCGAGCACCAGCACGGGCACATCACCAGCGAAGGCCTTGGGGCGCGTGGCCGCCGGGCCGAGCGACAGGCGGGCGACGCCGCCGGGCACCAGTGAGGCGTGCGGCCAGACGTCGGGTGCCTGCGGTTTGTTGTTTTTCTTGGCCGGGGCCGCGGCACCGGCCGGCAACGCCAGCAAGCCGAGGGCGCCGAGCACGGCGCTGCGGCGGTTCAGCGCGGCAGAGGAGGGGAGGTCGGAGAAAGGAAGGTTCATGTGCATGGACAGGATTCGAATGAAGAGTTGGTGGTGGTGCGGCGGCTCAGTCGCCGTTCTGTTCCAGCCAGGTTCCGGGCGCCAGTCCGTCGAGCGTGTAAGGCCCGATGGCGGCGCGGATGAGGCGCAGCGTCGGCAGCCCCACGGCCGCCGTCATGCGCCGTACCTGGCGGTTGCGGCCTTCGCTGATCGCCAGCTCCAGCCACGCGGTGGGAATGAGCTTGCGCTCGCGGATGGGGGGCTCGCGGTTCCACACAGCGGGTGGTGGGTCGAGCAGGCGTGCCCGTGCGGGGCGCGTGGGCCCGTCGTTGAGCTGCACGCCGTTGCGCAGCGCTGCCAGTGCGTCGTCGGTCGGCACGCCCTCCACCTGTACCCAGTAGATCTTCTCCATCTTGAAGCGCGGATCGGCGATGCGCGCTTGCAGCTTGCCATCGTCGGTGAGCAGCAGCAGGCCTTCGCTGTCGGCATCAAGGCGTCCGGCGACGTAGACACCGGGGAGGTCGATGAAGTCCTTCAGCCCACGCCAGCGGCCCTCGGGCGTGAACTGGCTGAGGACGCCGTAGGGTTTGTTGAAGCGGATCAGGCGGGAGTCGGTTGGCAGATTCATGGGCGGGTGGCGTCGCGTGGCGCATCGGCCAACTGCGGCAGATAGTCTCGCACCAGTTGCGCCACGATGTCTGTCTGCGTCGGTCAACGAGAAGTCAAGTTTTCCGTGAGATTCCTATGAATCAACTTTCATACGGAAAATCTCGCCGGATCAATGGCTTACCGAGAGTTAGTCGCGTGGAAAAAGCGTTGGTTGCCTCAAGAAATCAGTGAAGGGCCACACGCAGAAACGGGTCTGTCCTGCACCGTGTGGTGGTCCGACGCCTGTTAATTCGATCTGGTCCAGCCAACATCAGAGAACCCGAAATGACGATGCGAAGCTTCATCCATATCGCTTGCTTGGCGAGCGCCGGCGTCTTGCTGATCGCCTGCAACAGCACCTCCGTCCGCGTCGGCGGTGCGCCCGAGGCGAGCGTCAAGAACTGCGTGGGCGCAGCCGCGCGTGAACTGAAGGTGCCTGCGGCCAGCGTCGTTGTCGACAGTGGCACCACGCCGCGCGACGGGATCTACACGATCAACCTGAAGGTCGGCCCGCAAGGTCGCTCCGTCGTCTGCACCACCGACGAGAACAGCGCGGTGCTGGGCGTGGTCTACAAGCGGCCGCAATAGCGCCCTGCTGAAAAAGAAAAAAGCCGGAGCCACGTCGGCCCCGGCTTTGCGGGAGAGAGAAAACCGGCCTTACTTGGCCCAGCTGTCCCGCATCCCCGCCGCGCGGTTGAACACGGGCTTGTCTTCTGCGCCGGCCTTCGCGTCGCGCACGAAGTAGCCATGCCGTTCGAACTGGATGCCCACGCCCGCTTCAGCCTTCGCCAGCGACGGCTCGACGAACGCCGTGCACACCTCGAGGCTGTGCTTGTTCAGCTCGTCCAGCAGCTCGCCGCTGCCCGGGTTGGCTTCGGCGAACAGGCGTTCGTACAGTCGCACCTCGGCCTGCACGGCATCCGCCGCAGCCACCCAGGTGATGTTGCCCTTGACCTTGATCGCGTCCGCGCCGGGCGTGCCGCTCTTGGTGTCGGGCACCAGCGTGGCCTGCACTTCGAGGAGCTTGCCGTCGGCGTCGCGCGTGGCGCCGGTGCATTCGATGACGTGGCCGTACTTCAGGCGCACCTTGTTGCCGGGGAACAGGCGGAAGAAGCCCTTGGGCTGCACGTCTTCGTAGTCGGAGCGCTCGATCCAGACTTCGCGGCCGAGCTTGAATTCGCGCTTGCCCATCTCGGGGTGGTGCGGGTGCACGGGGGCGGAGCAGTCGTCGAGAACGTCGTCGCCGCCCATCAGCTCGCCCCAATTCGTGATGACCAGTTTCACCGGGTCGAGCACGGCCATGGCGCGCGGCGCGACGGGCTCGAGGGTGTCGCGCAGCGCAGCTTCGAGGCTGGCGTACTCGATCCAGCCGCCCGATTTGGTGGTGCCGCTGCGTTCGCAGAACAGCTGCAGCGCGGCGGGCGTGTAGCCGCGGCGGCGCAGGCCGGCGATGGTGGGCATGCGGGGGTCGTCCCACCCGTCGACGTGCTTTTCTTCGACCAGCTGGCGCAGCTTGCGCTTGCTGGTCATCACGTGGGTCACGTTCAGGCGGGCGAACTCGTACTGGCGCGGGTGCGGGCTGGCGACGAGGCCGCCTTCGGCCAGGCGGTCGAGCAGCCAGTCGTAGAAGGGGCGCTGGTCTTCGAATTCGAGCGTGCAGATGGAGTGGGTGATCTGCTCCAGCGCGTCTTCGATCGGGTGCGCGTAGGTGTACATCGGGTAGATGCACCACTTGTCGCCCGTGTTGTGGTGGGTGGCGCGGCGGATGCGGTACAGCGCGGGGTCGCGCATGTTGATGTTGGGGCTCGCCATGTCGATCCTGGCGCGCAGGATGGCGGCGCCGTCGTCGAGCTTGCCGTCGCGCATCTCGCGAAAGCGCGCCAGGTTTTCTTGCGAGCTGCGGCTGCGGAAGCGGCTGTCGGTGCCGGGCGTGTTGAAGTCGCCGCGGTTGGCGCGCATTTCGTCGGGCGTCTGCTCGTCGACGTACGCCAGGCCGGCGCCGATCAGGTACTCGGCGGCTTCGTACATGAAGTCGAAGTAGTTGCTGGCGAAGTACTCGTGTTCCTGCAGCGTGCCGGGCGCGCTGGGGCGGTCGGCCAGGTAGGTTTCGTAGCCGAGCCACTTCACCGCGTCGCGGATGGAATCGACGTACTCTTGCTCTTCCTTCTCGGGGTTGGTGTCGTCGAAGCGCAGGTGGCACACGCCACCGTATTCCTTGGCGAGCTGGAAATTCAGCCAGATGCTCTTGGCGTGGCCGATGTGCAGGTAGCCGTTGGGCTCGGGCGGAAAGCGCATGCGAACCTTGGCGGGGTCGGGCATGCCCTGGGCGTGGTGGGCGGCGTCGCCCGGGGAACCGCCCCAGGTGCGGCCTGCGTAGGCACCCTGTGCGAGGTCGTTCTCGATCACATGGCGCAGGAAATTGCTCGGTGCAGCGGTCGTTTTGGTGCCGCTTTTGTCGGTCGGGGAGGTCATCGCGTCATTCTAGAGGGGGGCCTGCGGGGGTTACTTTTGGCAACGCTCTTCACAATGCAGCGTCCACGCGGTTTGCATTTGGGGCGTTCAATACACACATGGGCCCACAACGCCCCCTCAACAAGGAGTTCCACATCATGAGCGTCACACGTTCCAACCTCTTCAAATGGGCCGCCGCCGGTGCGGTGGCCTTCGGTGCCCTGTTTGCGGCCACCTCGGCCAGCGCCCGCGGCGACGTGAGCTGGTCGATCGGCGTCGGCGTGCCCGGCGTGGCGGTCGGCGTGGGCGGTCCCGCCTACTACCCGGCCCCGGTCTACGCGCCGCCGGCTCCTGTGTATTACGCACCGCCGCCCCCGGTCTACTACCGCCCGCCGCCGCCGGTGTATTACCGCCCGGCACCGGTCTACTACGCACCGCCGCCGGCCTATTACGGCCCGCGCTACTACGGTCGCGGCTATCACCGCGGTCATGGCCACGGACACGGCCACTGGCGCTGATTTACAACGCCATTCGTGACTGAATGAAAAAAGCCGGCCCCGAAAAGGCCGGCTTTTTGCTGGGCGCTGGGTTCGAAGATTTCACATGGCGCGAAACAGATGGGCGTAGAGCCGGCTGACCGGAATCTTCTCGGCCCGCCCGCGCAGCGCGAGGTGCAGCTTGCCGGCCTCGTCGCGGTGCACCGCCTCGATGGCCGCGCTGCGCACCACCACCGCCCGGTGCACCTGCCAGAAGGTGTCGGGGTCGAGCTGGGGCAGCAGCTGCTTGAGGGGCGTGCGGATCAAATATTCCTGCGTGGCGGTGAGCACGCGCAGGTATTTGTCGGCCGCCTCAAAGTACAGCACCTCGTCGATCGGCACCATGCGCACGGTGGCGCCGCCGGCATCGCTGGCGGCAATCATGCGCAGCGGTGCCGATGGCGATGCCGACGGGGCACCGCCGGCGGCGCCCAGCACCTGGCGCCACTGGGCGAGGGTGCGCTCCAGCGCTTCGTCGGCCGGGACGGGCGGCGTCATCGACGGCGCGGCCGCCGCCAATGCCTGCCGCAGCCGCGCCACGGTCTTGCGCAGGCGCTCGGGCTGCACGGGCTTGAGCACGTAGTCGATGGCTTCGGCCTCAAAGGCGCGTGCGGCGTACTCGTCGTAGGCGGTCACGAACACCAGCTGCGGCATCGGCGCCTCGTCCGTCGGCCAGCTGTCGGCCAGCTCGGCGGCGGCGCCCAGTCCGTCGAGGCCGGGCATGCGGATGTCGAAGAACAGCACCTGCGGCAGCAGCCGCAGCGCCTCGCGCACGGCGCTGCGGCCGTCGCGGGCGGTGGCGACCACGCGCAACTCGGGCCAGACCGTGGCCAGCTCGGCCTGCAGGGCCTGGGCCAGCAGGGGTTCGTCTTCGGCGATGAGGGCGGTGAGGGGCATCGTCTTCCTGTCGTCGTGGGGCATGTTCAGGCGGGCAGGGGAAGGTTCAAGGTGACGCACGTACCGCCGCCAGCTTGCGCGGGGCGCAGGCTCAGCCGGCCCTGCTCGCCGTACACGGTGGCCAGCCGCTCGCGCACCTGTTCGAGCCCGAAACCGCCGCTTTCCAACGGTTGTGGTGGCGCCGCATCGAGCCCGACGCCGGTGTCGCTCACTTCGATGACCAGTTCGCCCGCCTCCCGGCGCGCGCGCACGGCGATCTCGCCGCCTTCGACCTGGGGCTCGAGCCCGTGGCGGATGCTGTTCTCGACCAGCGGCTGCAGCAGCAGCGGCGGCACGGGTGTGTCACGCAGATCGTCGGGCAGGTCGAGCGTGTAGCGCAGGCGCTCGCCCATGCGCACCGACATCAGTTCGAGGTAGTCGCCGAGCCGTTCGAACTCGGCCGACAGCGGATGCGACAGCGCGCGCGAGCCGCTGAGCGTCATGCGCAGATAGCTGTTGAGCCGGTCGAGCATGGCCACGGCGCGCGGCGGGTCGACGGTGATCAGCACGCGCAGGTTCGCCAGCGTGTTGAAGAGCATGTGCGGCTCGAGCTGGGTTTCGAGCAGCTTGAGGCGGGCTTCGGTGGCATTGCGCTGGGCCAGGTCGATCTGGCGTTGCATGTGCTTGCTGCGCCCCAGGCTGTAGAAGAGGTAGCACATGCCGATGGTGGCCGCCAGCGTGATGACGATGGTGGAGGCCATCCGGTGGCGGGCGAAGCCGCTGAAGTCGAACAGCGGCCGGCCGACCCAGGCGTCCCCGATGGCGCCGCCGCCGAGGAAGCCCAGCACGACGCCGAAGGCCACCAGCACGAAGCCCCAGGGGCCGTGCGGCCAGAGCACGTCGCTCTTGCCGCTGATGAACAGGCGGCCGGTGTCGATGACCAGCCAGCTGATGGTTCCGATCGACAGCGAATACACCATCTGCGAACTCCAGCTGCCCATGCCCGAGACCGTCAGCGCCGCCGCGATGACGCAGCAGAAGGCGACCGTGATCAGGCCATGCCGCAGGATGTCCCGAAGGTTCTCGGCGCGAAAGCGCGACGGGCGGGCGGTGTCCGCCGCTGCCGTCATCAACGGTCCTCGGCGCCCAGGGTGCGGCGCTCGCGTGCCACCAGCCGGTCGTAGAAACCGCCGCCGGGCGCGAGGAACCAGACCACTGCGCCGTGGATCAGCAGGCCCAGGCCCCAGCCCATGAGCGGGTAGACGGCCCACGTGTGGCCGCGCGAGGCGGCCAGCCCGACCAGGCCCAGGTTGACGACCACGTAGACGAAGGCGTGGATGTACCAGCCCATCTTGGCGCCGGCGCGGCGGCGGGCGCGCTTTTCGAGATCGGCATCGGCGCGGTTCGAAGTGGTGGATGTGTTCATGACAGTTCTCCTTGGACAGACAGGTCAGGATGGGGTGGTTTTTGGATGCGTTCGAACTCGGTCCTGACTGTTCTGGCCGCAAGGGTCGGAACGGGACCGGAATCTTAGGCCGCGCGGGCCCCGCTGACCATCGCACCCGACGCGGCGGCCAACCGCCACAGGCGCGCGGCACGGGCCGCGAAGATGCCGCTGAAGGCGCCGTACAGCGCGGGCACGCCCAGGGCGAAGGCCACGTGGTGGCGTAGCTCGGGGTGCATGGCCAGCGACACGCCCACCACGTACTTGGTGAAGAAGATGCCCATCATGAGCATCAGCGGCACGGCGGTGCCGGCCACCTCGAACTGGCGCGCGGCCGCGTCGTAGCGCGTGGTCGCCGGCAGTGGGCGGCGCAGCACCAGCGCCACGAGCAGCAGCGCGGCCACGGCCCAGCCGAGCAGTGCGCCGGCCGAGTCGCCGAAGACCGACACCACACCGAAGAACGACAGGCCGGCCATCGCGACCGGCATCACCAGCACGCGGTTCAGGCCGAGGCGGTTGGCCACGAGCTGACGGCCGCCGAGCCAGGCCAGCAGGACGAACACGGCGAACACCCACTTCGGGGTGTGAAGAAGGATCTGCATCAGCATGAGAGGCTCCGTTCGGTTGGAAGAAGACAAAGGGGGCAGGGAATCGATGGAGCGGACTGTGCCGATGCCGCCGGGCCCTCGCCACGGCCATGCGACGAAATGCGGGTGGGCGGCGTGAAGTGCCGGCCGCGGGCGTGAATGGCGGGCGGAAGGCCACGACAGATGCATGCAAACGGAAGCTTTACCGTCGCTTTACGGCACGGAAAACTTGGGGAGTGATATTTCGCGCTGTACTCTAGGCCGCCTCCCTTCAGGTCGCTCTTTCGCACCCCTTCGCACGCACCGCCCATGGATTCCCACACGCCCCCCGAGCCCCTGCCACCCGTCGTGTCGCCGACCCATCCTCCGGCGCGTCGGCGCCGCTGGTTCGGGAGCCTGATGGCCCTGCTTCTGCTGGTGGCCCTCGGGGGCGGTGCCTGGTACCTGATCCAGCGTTCCAAATCACCGGCGCCCGGCGCGGGCGGACCGGGCCAAGGGCGGCCCGGCGGCGGTGGTCCGGGTGGGCGAGCGGGTGGCGGTGGCGGCGGTGCGGCCTCCAGCACCGTCGGCACCGCCGTCGCGCGGCAGGCCGACATTCCGGTGCAGCTCGAAGCGCTGGGCACGGTCACGCCGCTGGCCAATGTGACGGTGCAGCCGCAGGTGTCGGGCGTGCTCACGGCCGTGCTGTTCAAGGAAGGCCAGATGGTCAAGAAGGGCGACGTGCTCGCCACCATCGACCCGCAGCCCTTCGAGAACGCACTGGCGCAGGCCGCCGGCGCGCGCCAGCGCGACGAGGCGCAGCTGGCCGCGGCGCGCGTCACGCTGCAGCGCTACCAGACGCTGCTCGGGCAAGACTCCATCGCCCGCCAGGACGTCGACACCCAGGCCGCGCTGGTCAAGCAGCTCGAAGGCACCGTGGCCATCGACCGCGCCAACGAAAACACCGCCAAGCTCAACCTGACCTGGAGCCGCATCACGGCGCCGGTGAGCGGGCGCATCGGCCTGCGGCCGGTGGACGCGGGCAACTACATCTCGACCGGCAGCACGGGCGGCGTGGCCACCATCACGCAGATCGCGCCCATCGACGTCGAGTTCGCCATTCCGCAAGACCGCGTGCCCGAGGTGCAGGAGCGGCTGGGGCAGGGCGCCACGCTCGCCACCACTGCCTTCGACCGCACGCGCACGCGTCGGCTGGCCGAGGGCAGTTTTTCCACGCTCGACAACATGGTCGACACGCAGACCGGCACCGTGAAGGCCAAGGCGCGCTTCACCAACGCCGACGGCGTGCTGTTCCCGAACCAGTTCGTCAACCTGCGGCTGCTGCTGCGCACCGTGAGCAGCGCGGTGGTGGTGCCGGTCACGGCGCTGCGGTACGGCCCGAACGGCGACTACGTGTACGTGGTGACGGCCGAGAACACGGCCTCGCAGCGACCGGTGACGCGCGGTGAGTCGAGCGTCGAATTCGCCTCGATCACCAAGGGCCTGCAGCCCGGCGAAACCGTGGTGACCGAAGGCGGCGACCGCCTGAAGGACGGCGCGCGCGTGCAGACCACGGTCGACCGGCCCGCCGGTGCGGCCTCCGGCGCAGCAGCGCCGGGTGGACGGCGTGGCGGACGTCGGCAGGAAGGCGCCGGCGGTGCCCGTCCGGCCGAAACGGCGGCACCGGCTGCGCCATCGCAGGCACCGGCCGCACCTGCCGCTGGAACGGCTGCGCCGGCTGCAGCGCCTGCGGCAACAACGCCTGCACCTGCAGCCACACCCGCCAAGCTCCCCACCCCCGAGCAGCGCCAGCGCATGCTCGACGCGGCCAAGGACGATCCCGAACAACTCGAACGCCGCAAGCGTTTCCTCGAAGCACTCGACCGCGGCGACCCGGCCGCGCTGGAGCGTTGGCAACGTCAGTCCGAGCGCGGCGGCGAACGCGGCGGTGAGGGACGGCGCAGCCCATGAGCGCCGTGCCGGGCCGCCCCAAACAAGCTCGCACCGCAGTGCGAAGCACGAAGGTATATCTATGAGCCCGTCGCGCCCGTTCATCCTGCGGCCGGTCGCCACCTCGCTGCTGATGTTGGCCATCGTGCTGGCCGGCCTGGTGGCGTTCCGCTTCTTGCCGCTGGCGGCGCTGCCGCAGGTCGACTACCCGACCATCCAGGTCCAGACGCTCTACCCCGGGGCCAGCCCCGAGGTCATGAGCAACACCGTCACTGCGCCGCTGGAGCGCCAGTTCGGTCAGATGTCGGGGCTCGACCGCATGAGCTCGACCAGCGCGGCGGGCGTGTCGATCATCACGCTACAGTTTTCGCTGGGCCAGACGCTCGACGTCGCCGAGCAGGAAGTGCAGGCCGCCATCAACGCCGGCGGTTCGCTGCTGCCGGCCGACCTGCCCGCGCCGCCGGTGTATGCCAAGGTCAACCCGGCTGATGCGCCGGTGCTCACGCTGGCCATCACGTCGGACACGCTGCCGCTCACCGAGGTGCAGAACCTCGTGAACACCCGGCTCGCGCAGAAGATCAGCCAGGTCTCGGGCGTGGGCCTCGTGTCGCTCAGCGGCGGGCAACGCCCGGCCGTGCGCATCCAGGCCAACACGCAGGCGCTGGCGGCCAACGGCATCGGGCTGGATTCGCTGCGCACCGCCATCAGCGCGGCCAACTCCAACGGCGCCAAGGGCAGCTTCGACGGCCCCAAGCGCGCCTACACCATCAACTCGAACGACCAGCTGCTCACGGTCGACGACTACAAGAACCTCATCGTCAGCTACAAGAACGGCGCGCCGATCCGCATGGTCGACGTGGCGCGTGTGGTCAACAGCGCCGAGAACGCCCAGCTCGGTGCCTGGTCCGGTCGCAAGGTCGACGGGCAGGTGCAGCTCACGCCCGCCATCATCCTGAACGTGCAGCGCCAGCCCGGCGCCAACGTGATCGCGACTGTCAACGCCATCAAGAAGCAGCTGCCCGAACTGCAGGCCGGCCTGCCCGCGGGCCTGCAGATCGAGGTGCTGAGCGACCGCACCGCCGGCATCCGCTCGTCGGTGCAGCACGTCGAAATGGAACTGGTGCTGGCCGTGGTGCTCGTGGTGCTGGTGATCTTTGCGTTCCTGGGCAGCCTGCGCGCCACCGTCATCGCCAGCATCGCCGTGCCGATCTCGCTGATCGGCAGCTTCGGCCTGATGTACTTGCTGGGCTACAGCCTGAACAACCTGAGCCTGATGGCGCTGACCATCGCCACCGGCTTCGTGGTGGACGACGCGATCGTCATGATCGAGAACATCGCGCGCTACATCGAGGAAGGCGAAAAGCCGCTGCAGGCCGCGTTCAAGGGCGCCGCGCAGATCGGCTTCACGATCATCTCGCTGACCGTGTCGCTCATCGCCGTGCTGATCCCGTTGCTGTTCATGGGCGACGTGGTGGGCCGCCTGTTCCGCGAGTTCGCCGTGACGCTGGCGATCACCATCCTGATCTCGGGCGTGGTGTCGCTCACGCTGGTGCCGATGATGTCGGCGCGCTGGCTCAAGCACGAGCCGAAGAAGGACGCGACGGGCACCGGCTTCGGCGCGCGCGCCCAGCGTTTCTTCGACGGCGTGATGGTGCGCTACGACCGCTCGCTGCACTGGGTGATCGCCCACCAGCCGCTCACGCTGTTGGTGGCGCTGCTCACCATGGTGCTGACCGTGGTGCTGTACCTCACGATTCCCAAGGGCCTGTTCCCCACGCAGGACACCGGCCAGCTGCAGGCCCGCGTGCAGGCCGCGCAAGACGTGTCTTTCGAGCGCATGGCGCAGCTGCAGCAGCAGGCCGCGCGCGCCATTCTTGAAGACCCCGACGTCGAGAACCTCAGCTCCTTCGTCGGTGTGGACGCGGCCAACAACACGATGTTGCACACCGGCAGCATGCTCATCAACCTGACGAAGAGCCACGACAACCAGCAGGAGGTGATGGACCGCCTGCGCGATCGCGTGCGGCAGGTGGCCGGCCTCACGCTGTACCTGCAGCCCACGCAAGACCTGACCATCGATGCCGAGACCGGACCGACCGAGTACCGCGTGTCGCTGGAAGGCGTGAACAGCGCGCTCGTCACCGAGTGGATGCAGAAGCTGGTGGCGAAGCTGCAGGAGTCGGACAAGGTGCGCAACGTGAGCAGCGATGCCGGCGCGCAAGGCCTGGCCGCGTATGTGAACGTGAACCGCGACACGGCCTCGCGGCTGTCGATCACTGCGAGTTCGGTGGACGATGCACTGTACAGCGCCTTCGGCCAGCGCATCGTGTCGACCATTTTTACGGAGACGAACCAGTACCGCGTGATTCTGGAAGCGCAGCCCGGCATGGTGAACACGCCGCAGACGCTGGGGCAGTTGAACCTCATTGCGGGGTCGGGCACGGCGACGCCGCTGTCGGCTTTTGCGGAGATCAGCGAGCGGCAGGCGCCGTTGCAGATCACGCACGTGGCGCAGTATCCGGCGAGTACGTTGAACTTCGATACGGCGCCGGGGGTTTCTTTGGGTGGGTCGGTGGCGGCGATTCGCGCGGCTGCGAAAGAGATCGGGTTGCCGAGCAGCGTGACGATGACTTTTCTGGGGGCTTCGGGGGCCTATGAAAAGTCGTTGTCGAATCAGCTGTGGTTGATTCTGGCGGCGGTGGTTTGCGTGTACATCGTGCTGGGGGTGCTGTACGAGAGCTATGTGCATCCGTTGACGATTTTGTCTACGTTGCCTTCTGCTGGGGTCGGTGCCTTGTTGGCGCTGATGATTACTGGCAATGATCTGGGGGTGATTGGGATCATCGGGATCATCTTGCTGATCGGCATCGTGAAGAAGAACGCGATCATGATGATCGACTTTGCTATCGATGCTGAACGGACTCAAGGGAAGTCGGCGCGGGAGGCGATTCATCAGGCTGCTCTGTTGCGGTTTCGTCCTATCTTGATGACTACGCTGGCGGCTTTGTTTGCTGCTGTGCCTTTGATGTTGAGTTTTGGGGATGGGGCTGAGTTGAGGCGTCCTCTGGGGCTTGCGATTTTTGGTGGGTTGATCGTTAGTCAGTTGCTGACTTTGTTTACTACGCCGGTTATTTATTTGGCGTTTGATCGGTTGGGGGGAGGGGCTCGTCGGTCTTCTGCTGAGCTTGAGGAGGAGACGGTTTGATCTGTCTGTGCTCCTGCTGCTTGTTTGTTTTCCGAGGCCGGGAGTTCCGCCCGGCGGCGGACTTACTTTCTTTTGCTTCGCCAAAAGAAAGTAAGCAAAGAAAAGGCGACCCCACTGTCTGCGACCCCTGCGCTTCGCTACGGGGCAACCTGCGGTGCTCGCGTTTCGCGGGGTCTCGCAGAACTCGCTTCGCTCAAACAGCTGCGAGCCCTGATCCGCGAAACGCTCCGCTCCTCGGCGCAGCCAGAGGGGAGGGGGAGCTTCGGGCCTTCGCTTCGCTCGGCCCGGGAGAAGCCAACAGCCAACACAAATTCCAACCGCCGCAGGCGCGAAGCGCCTGCGGCGGCTTGGTGGCCGAGCGAAGCGATGGCCCGCCCGGTACCCAAACCCCTTCTGTATGCGCCGAGGAGCGCAGCGTTTCGCGGATCAGGGCTTGCCCTTGTTTGAGCGAAGCGAGTTTGGGCGAGACCCCGCGAAACGTGAGCACCGCAGGTTGCCCGAAGCGAAGCGGAGGGACGCAGACAGCAGGGTCGCCTTTCTTTTGCCTACGTTTCTTTGGCGAAGCAAAGAAAAGTAGGTCGCCCGCCGGGGCGAGACCCGGCCTCCGTCCTTCGCTGGGAGCGCAGCGGTGAATTTGTCGCGCCCCTTCGTCCGCCGCCCCATAGGCACAGTCCTGCTAACCATAGGCATCGCCCTGGCAGGCATAGCCGCGTTCTTCGTATTACCAGTCTCCCCGCTACCCCAAGTCGACTACCCAGTCATCTCAGTAAGAGCCTCGATCCCAGGCGCAAGCCCAGAGACGATGGCAACAAGCGTAGCAACGCCACTAGAAAGACACCTAGGCACCATCGCAGGCGTCAACGAAATGACGTCCACCAGCTCGGTAGGCTCCTCCCGCGTCACCCTGCAATTCGACCTAAGCCGCAACATCGACGGCGCCGCAAGAGAAGTCCAGGCAGCCATCAACGCCAGCCGCGTAGACCTGCCTGCGACATTAAGAAGCAACCCAACCTACCGCAAAGCCAACCCAGCAGCCTCCCCCGTCATCATCCTGGCCCTCACGTCAAAGACAAAAACCCCAGGCCAGATCTACGAAGCAGTCTCGAACATCGTCAGCCAGCGCCTGTCCCAAGTCGACGGCGTAGGCGACGTAGAAATCGGCGGCGGTTCGCTCCCCGCCGTGCGCATCGAGCTGCTGCCGTTCGCGCTGAATCGCTACGGCATCAGCACCGACGACGTGCGCGCCGCGATTCAAGCGTCCAACGCCAACCGCCCCAAGGGCATGGTGCAAGGCGAAGGGCGCAAGCTGCAGATCTACACCCAGACCCCGGCGCTGCGCGCAAGCGACTACGCCTCGATGGTCGTGGCCTGGCGCAACGGCGCGGCGGTGCGGCTGCGCGAGGTGGCCGACGTGATCGACGGCGTGGAAGACACGCGCACGCTGGGCCTGTTCAACGGCGAGCCGGCGATCATCGTGCTGATCACGCGACAGCCCTCGGCCAACATCATCGAGACGGTCGACAACGTGCGTGCGCTGCTGCCCGAGCTGCAGGCCCAACTGCCGCCGGACGTGACGCTGCAGGTCGCCTCGGACAGCACCAATTCCATTCGCAGTTCGCTGCGCGAAGTGGAGATGACGCTGGTCATCGCCGTGCTGCTCGTCGTGCTGGTGGTCAGCCTGTTTTTGCGCAGCGTGCGCGCGACCGTGGTGCCGGCGGTGGCGACGGTGGTGGCGCTGCTGGGCACGTTCGGGGTGATGCATCTGCTGGGCTTCAGTCTCAACAACCTGAGCCTGATGGCGCTCACGGTGGCCACGGGCTTCGTGGTGGACGACGCGATCGTGGTGCTCGAGAACACCAGCCGCCACATCGAAGCGGGCATGTCGCGCATGAAGGCGGCGCTGCTCGGCGCGCAGGAAGTGGGCTTCACGGTGCTGTCGATCAGCGTGTCGCTGGTGGCGGTGTTCATTCCGCTGCTGTTCATGGGCGGGCAGGTGGGGCGGTTGTTCCGCGAGTTCGCGGTGACGCTGTCGGCGGCGGTGCTGATCTCGCTGGTCATCTCGCTCACGACCACGCCGATGATGTGCGCGTGGATGCTCAAGCCCGGCGGCAACAACGGTCACGGCAACGGCAAGCCGCCGGGCCGCCTCGGCCGCGCGGCGGAGCGCAGCTACGACTGGATGCTCAAACGCTACGAGAGCGCGCTCGACTGGGCGCTCGACAGCAAGGCGATCGTCATGTTCGTGCTGCTGGCGGTGGTGGGGCTCAATGTCTACCTGTTCAGCGCGGCGCCGAAAGGCTTCTTCCCGCAGCAGGACAGCGGCCAGCTCAACGGCGGCTTGCGTGCCGACCAGAGCATTTCGTCGCAGGCCATGGGCGCCAAGCTGCGCGAGGTGGTCGACATCATCCGCAAGGACGAGGCGGTCGACACCGTGGTGGGCTTCACGGGCGGCGGGCGGGCGGGCGGTGGCTTCATGTTCGTCAACCTGAAGCCGGCCAGCCAGCGCAAGGACAGCGGCCTGGCGGTGATCGCGCGGCTGCGCCCGCAGCTGGCGCAGGTGACGGGGCTGCGCGTGTTCCTCGGCCCGGTGCAGGACGTGCGCTCGGGCGGGCGCTCCAGCAACTCCACCTACCAGTACACGCTCAAGAGCGACAGCCTGGCCGACCTGCGCACCTGGGCCGTGAAGCTGGCCGACGAGATGAAGCAGCAGCCCACGCTGACCGACATCGACACCGACCAGGACCAGAACGGCGTGGAGACGGTGGCGAAGGTCGATCCCGACAGCGCGCGGCGCCTGGGGCTGACCTCCACCGCCATCGACAACGCGCTGTACAACGCCTTCGGCCAGCGGCAGGTGGCCACGATCTACACCGAGCTCAACCAGTACCACGTGGTGATGGAATGGGCGCCGGCCTACACGAGCAGCCCGAACGCGCTGCGCGACGTGTACGTGCCCGCCACCCGAACTTCGGTGGTGGGCGGGCAGGCGGTGACCACGCAGGTGGCGGCAACCACATCGACCAGCAGCACGGCGGCCTCCACCAGCGCCGCCGCGACGGTGCCGGTGTCGGCCAACGCCGGCCTGCGCAACGCTTCGACGGGCAACGTGCTGAGCAACACAGCCACCACGCTGGTGCCGCTGTCGGCGGTGGCGAAGTTCGAGGAGCAGTCGGTCGCGACCTCGGTGAGCCATGAAGACGGCGAGCTCGCCACCACCATCTCGTTCAACCTGGCCGAAGGCGCCAACCTTGGCGATGCGCGCGAGGCCATCGCCAAGGCCGAGGCCAACATCGCGATGCCGACGAATGTGCGCGGCGCCTTTGCCGGCACCGCGCTGAGCGCGCAGCAGTCGCAGGGCCAGCAGGTGATGCTGATTCTGGCGGCGCTGGTGGTGATCTACATCGTGCTGGGCATCCTGTACGAGAGCCTGGTGCACCCGGTGACGGTGTTGTCGACCTTGCCCTCGGCCGGCGTGGGCGCGGTGCTGGCGCTCTTGATGTTCCGCATGGAGTTTTCCATCATCGCGTTGATCGGCGTGTTCCTGCTGATCGGCATCGTGAAGAAGAACGCCATCTTGATCATCGACTTCGCGCTGGAGGCCGAACGCTCGCGCGGCCTGAGCCCGCTCGAGGCGGTGCGCGAGGCCTGCCTGCTGCGCTTCCGCCCGATCCTGATGACCACCCTGGCCGCCGCGCTCGGCGCGCTGCCGCTGGCCATCGGCTTCGGCGAGGGCGCCGAACTGCGCCGGCCGCTGGGCGTGGCGATCATCGGCGGGCTCATCGCGAGCCAGCTGCTGACGCTGCTCACCACGCCGGTGGTGTACCTGCTGCTCGACAAGCTGCGCCGCCGCGGCAAGAACGAACACGCGCTGAGCCGCGCTCCGGCCGTCTGAGACCCATGACCATGAATGCCTCCTTCACTTCTATCGGTCCTTCACGCCGCTTCTTCGCGCTGAGCACGCTCGCGGTGGCCGCCGTGCTCGCCGGCTGCGCCGTCGGCCAGACTTACCAACTTCCCGCATCCGCCGCGCCCGCCGGCTGGAAGGAACAGCCCGCCGCCGACGGCTGGCTGCCCGCCGCGCCGGCCGACGCGCTCGACCGCGGCGAGTGGTGGAAGCTCTTCGGCGACGCCACGCTCGATGAACTCGCGGGGCGCGTGCAGGTGTCGAACCAGAACATCGCCGCCGCCGTCGCCAACTACACACAGGCGCAGGCGCTGGTGCGCGAGCAGCGCGCGGGGCTGTTCCCGTCGGTGTCGTTCGACGGCAGCGGCAGGCGTTCGGGCACGGTGGGTGGCAACGCTTCGACCAGCCCGTCGAATGCCTTCGGCGCCACGCTGGGCGCGAGCTGGACGCCCGATGTGTGGGGCCGGCTGCGCGAAACCGTGAACAGCGCGCAGGCCAACGCACAGGCCAGCGAGGCCGACCTGGCCTCGGCGCGGCTGTCGGCCGTCGGCGACCTGGCGACCCACTACTTCTCGCTGCGCGAGGCCGACGCCGAGATCGTGCTGCTCGACGAAACCATCCTCGGCTACCAACGCGCTTTCGAGATCACGAGCAACCGCTACGCCGCCGGCATCGCCGCGCAGACCGACGTGCTGCAGGCGCAGACGCAACTGGTGAACGCCAAGGCCGACCGCGTGGGCCTGCAGCGCACACGCGCCACGCTGGAGCACGCCATCGCGATGCTGGTGGGCGTGGCGCCGGCCGATTTCAGCCTGCCGCCCGCGCGCTGGACGCCCACGGTGCCCGGCGTGCCGACCGGCGTGCCCTCGACGCTGCTGCAACGCCGGCCCGACATCGCGGCGGCGGAGCGTGCAGTGGCCGCGGCCAATGCGCAGATCGGCGTGGCGCGCTCGGCCTACTACCCGAACATCTCGCTCACCGCCTCGGTCGGCAGCAACGCGAGCCGCGTGAAAGACCTCTTCGGTTCGGCCAACACGCTGTGGGGGCTGGGCCTGTCGGTGGCGCAGGTGGTGTTCGATGCGGGAGCGATCAGCGCCAGCGTCGATGCCGCCAAGGCCGGCCACGAGGCCAGCGTGGCGCGCTACCGGCAGACCGTGCTGGCCGCGTTCCAGACCGTCGAAGACCAGCTGACCACCGGCGCCACGCTGGCGCAGCAGGAAGGCCTGCGCCGCGAGGCCACGGCAGCGGCCGACAAGACCGAGCAGCAACTGCTCAATAGGTATCGCGCGGGGCAGGTGAGCTACACCGACGTGGTGCAGGCGCAGGCCGCCGCACTGAGCGCGCGGCGCGCGCTCGTGCAGCTTCAGGTCAATCGCCAGGCCGCGGCAATCGCGCTGATCCAGGCCATGGGCGGCGGCTGGCAGGCCGACTGGATGGGCGATGCCCGCCCGGTCGGCAACAGCATTCAAAACAACAACAACGCCGCTTCCCGCGCGCCGTAAGCGGCGGGTGTCGCGGGCGGGCATGGGAACCTGCCTGGCCCGTCGGCCCGACCAGTGCTCGCTGCATGCAGGAACACCGGACCGGGCGTCGTCGCTTCGCGGCGGTGGTCGCCGCTCGGCTCACACTATCGCTCTCTCCCCATCACGCCGGACGGTCGATGGCACCGCCCAGGTAGTCCTTGTCGGTCACCAGGACCCAGAGGGCGAGCACCATGATCACCGCGGCAACAAGCACCGCGTTGACCAGTGCCGGCTCGACCATGCGGAAGTCGAGCAACCAGGGCGACACCGCCAGCCAGGCTGCCAGCGCCACTTCGGTCCACTCTTCCCACTGATGCGGCACGAAGGTCGCGCCCAAGGCCACGGCGCCCAGCGCGATGCCGGTCGCCACCATGGTCCACATGGCGAGCGTGTTGCCCTGAAAGCCCAGTACCCACGGCGAGACGATCAGCCACACGCCGGCGACGGCGTTGACGGGGTCCTGCCAATGCTTGACATGCTTCATGGTCATTACCTCCTGTCGCAGCACGACGCCACGACCTTCGTTGGACTGCCGCGTGACACCGTGGTTCCACGGGCTTGCGGATCGGCGCCGCGTTCCTATACTTGAGTAAGCACTCATTTAAACGAACGATGGAGACCATCGACGCATGGCCCGGCCCCGCAGCGCAGACAAACACAACGCGATCCTCGAGGCGGCGCTGGTCGAGTTCGGCCGGCGCGGCGTGTGGGCCACGCCGACCTCGGCCATCTCGCGCACCGCGGGCGTGGCCGAGGGCACGCTGTTCACCTACTTCGCGAGCAAGGCGCTGCTGACCGACGCGCTGTACCGCGCATTGAAGACCGAGCTGGCCGGCGTGATGCTGGCCGACTGGCCCGAAGCCGCCGACCCACGCACCCAGTTCCGCCACATCTGGGACCGCTACGTGCAATGGGGCGTGGCGCACCCCGGCAAGCTGCGCGTGCTGGCGCAACTCAAGGTGTCCGACGAACTGAGCAACGAGAGCCGCGTCGCCGGCATGGTGCCGTTCGCGCGGCTGGAGGCGGCAGCGCACGAGTGCATGCGGCGCGGCGAAGTCGTCGAGCGGCCGATGGAGTTCCTGGGCGCGATGCTCACGGCCATGGCCGAGACCACGGTCGGCTACATCGCGCAGGCCGGTGATGACCACGAGGCCTTCGACTGTGCCGAAGCCGGCTTCGAGATGTTCTGGCGAGGCATCGCCGTGCCGCCCTGACGACGGCGACATCTCCGCACGAACGACAAGCAAGACCCCCACCGAAGAAAGACCACCCCATGCCCCAACTCAAACGCCGCCACTTCGCGCTCGGCACCCTCGGGGCCGCCGGCGCCCTGGTCGTCGGCTGGGCCGCCACGCCGGCGGCGTCGCGCCTCGTGCCCGGCGCGCCGCTGCCGGCGGGCAACGGGCAGGTCGCGCTCAATGGCTGGGTCAAGGTGGGCAGCGACGACACGGTCACGCTGGTGATGACGCAGTCGGAAATGGGGCAGGGCACCCACACCGGCCTGGCGATGCTGCTGGCCGAAGAGATGGACGCTTCGATGTCGCAGGTGCGGCTCGAGCAGGCCGGCTTCGACGCCATCTACAACAACCAGGCCATGATCCTCGACGCGCTGCCCTTCAAGCCCGGCGACGAGGGCTTCGGCAAGCGCGCGGCGCACCAGGTGGTAGGCAAGCTGTTGCGCACGATTCCGGGGCTGTCGGGCACGGGCGGCTCGTCGAGCGTCACCGACCAGTGGGGCCCGGTGCGCGAGGCCGGCGCCTCGGCGCGGCTGATGCTGGTGGGCGCGGCGGCGGCGCAGTGGCAGGTGCCTGCGAGCGAGTGCCGCACCGAGGCCGGCCGTGTGCTGCACCCGGCCTCCAACCGCAGCGCGCGCTTCGGCGAACTCGCGGCGCAGGCCGCGCAGCAGCCGCTGCCCACGGCGGTGAAGCTCAAGGCACAAGCCGACTTCCGCGTCATTGGCCAGCCGCAGCGGCGCATCGACAACGCCGGCAAGCTCAACGGCACCGCCATCTACGGCATCGACGTGCTGCCGCCGGGCCTGCTGTACGCCAGCATCGCCATGTGCCCGACGCTGGCCGGCCGCGTCGCGCACTTCGATGCGAAAGCCGCCGAGGCGCTGCCCGGCGTGCGCAAGGTGGTGGCGCTGGAACCCGTGGCCGCGAGCCTCGTCGGCACCGGCAGCACGGCGGGCGGCGTCGCCGTGATCGCCGACACGCCGTACCACGCGATGCGCGCGCTGAAGAAGGTCGACATCACCTGGGACCACGGCCCGGCCGCGAGCCTGTCGAGCGCCGAGATGATCGACCGCCTCGCGCGCACGCTCGACACCGACGCAGGCAACGCGCGCCTCGATACGGGCGGCGTGGCAGCAGCGCTCAAGTCGGCCGCGCGCATGATCGAGGTCGAGTACCGCGTGCCCTTCCTGGCGCACGCCACCATGGAGCCGATGAACTGCACCGTGCAGTTCAAGGACGGCGCCGCCACCGTCTGGGCGCCCACGCAGGCGCCGGGCTTCGCGCGCGCCGCGGTCGCCAAGACGCTGGGCATCGATGCCGAGAAGGTCACGCTGCACGTGACCTACCTGGGCGGCGGCTTCGGGCGGCGCTACTTCATCGACTTCCTGGTGCAGGCCGCGCAGCTCGCACGCGAGGCCGGCGGCGCGCCGGTGCAGCTGATCTGGTCGCGCGAGGAAGACATGACGCACGACTTCTATCGCCCCGCCTACGTGGCGCGGTGCAAGGCCGGCTTCGACGCGGCGGGCGCGCTGGTCGCGTGGCAGACCACCAGCGCCGGCTCCAGCCTGGGCGCGCCGTCGTTCATGGACAACTCGACCGACGGCGCCTGGAACACCGCCTACGACTTTCCGCAGGCCCGCGTGGCGCACGTGCCGGTCGAATCGGCCGTCACCACCGGCATCTGGCGCTCGGTGGCCCATTCGCAGAACGGCTTCTTCGTCGAGAGCTTCATCGACGAATGCGCCGTGGCCGCCGGCAAGGACCCGGTCGCCTTCCGTGCCGGCCTGCTCGCCAAGGACGCGCGCCACCTGGCGGTGCTCAAGCGCGTGGCCGAGCTCTCGAAGTGGGGCGAGCCGCTGGCCGACGGGCCCGACGGCGCCAAGCGCGCGCGCGGGGTGGCCATTCATCGCGCCTTCGGCAGCATCGTGGCGCAGGTGGCCGAGGTGTCGGTGACGCCCGAGCGGCAGATCCGCGTGCACCGCGTGGTGTGCGTTATCGACTGCGGCCTGCCGGTGAACCCGAACCTGATCCGCCAGCAGATGGAGGGCGGCATCGTGTTCGGCCTGTCGGCGGCGCTGCGCGGCGAGATCACCGTGGCGCGCGGCCAGGTGCAGCAGACCAATTTCCACGACTACACGCCGCTGCGCATCGACGAGTGCCCGGCCATCGAGGTCGACATCCTCGCCGGCACCGGCGCCGAGGTGCCGCCCGGCGGCGTCGGCGAGCCGGGCACGCCGCCCATCGCGCCCGCCGTGGCCAACGCCGTGTTCGCGCTGACCGGCCAGCGCCTGCGCAGCCTGCCTTTGCGGCTGGCCTGACCCTCCCAGAACAAGAAGGACATCCCATGACCACGACCACCACCACGCTGAAGATCAACGGCCAGACCGCCACCGTGAGCGCCGAGCCCGACACCCCGCTGCTGTGGGTGCTGCGCGGCGAGATGAAGCTCGTCGGCACCAAGTTCGGCTGCGGCAAGGCGCTGTGCGGCGCCTGCACCGTGCACCTGGACGGCGAGGCCGTGCGCTCCTGCGTCACCCCGCTCGAAGCCGTGGGCACGCGCGAGGTCACCACCATCGAGGGGCTGAAGGGCCGGGAGGCCGACGCCCTGCGCCAGGCCTGGACCGAGGTCGACGTGGTGCAGTGCGGCTACTGCCAGAGCGGCCAGCTCATGTCGGCCTGCGCGCTGCTCAAGACGACCCCGAAACCCAGCGACGACCAGGTCTCGGACGCCATGCGCGGCAACATTTGCCGCTGCGGCACCTACCCCCGGATTCGCGCCGCGATCCACCTGGCGGCCGAAACAGCGGGGCGGTAACGCGGAAACCGGGGTGATTGTTTACAGAAGTTAATAATTTTTCCGTAATTCTCGAAAAAGTCGCCAGAAAGGAATTTTTACGGAAATTGGGGATATGAAGCTTCGATACGCCGCCGTACCATCCGCGCGGCCCGCTTCGGGCCGCTCCCTGTTTCCGACTTTCGATGACCCCCCCAGATCCCTCGCGGACGCGCGTGCTGTCCGTGGCCGACACGCTGCGCACCCGCATCTTCGACGGTGCGATCGCCCCCGGCGCCCACCTCATGGAGATTTCGCTCGCCAACGAGCTTGGCGTGTCGCGCACCCCTGTGCGCGGCGCCATGGCGCGGCTGGCCGACGAGGGGCTGCTGGTCTACCACCCGCAGCGGGGTTTCCAGGTGCGCCGTTTCGACGCCAAGGACGTGTTCGACGCCTTCAGCGTGCGCGCCACGCTCGAAGGCATGGGCTGCCGCCTGCTCAGCGAGCGCGGCCTGGGCGGCGAGGCGCTGGCCGAACTGACGGCCATGGTCGACGAGCAGCACGCGCTGCTGCACGACAGCGGCGACTGGACCGACGAGCGCGCCGACCAGTGGCAGGACCTGAACCAGGCTTTCCACCACAAGCTGCTGTCGCTGGCCGACAACCGCTGGCTCAGCGAGGCCGTGCAGCGGGCCTGCCAGCTGCCGGTGATCTTCGACAGCCGCTCGCGCCCGCACAAGCGCGACGCCGCCATGCTGATGTACCGGCACGGCCAGGCGCTGCAGGCGCTGGAAGAGCACCGCTGCATCGTCGAGGCGCTCGGCCGGCAGGAAGCTGCCGGCGCCGAAGCGGCCATGCGCGAGCACATCAACGCCAACCGCGACCTGCTGGTGCTGTATCTGCGCCAGAGCGCCGGCCGCACCCGCGCGCTGGCCTGATTCCGTCTCTCAGCCGCCGCGCGCCACGGGCGCCATGAGGTAGGCCCCCGACTCGAACAGCTGCGCCTCGGCCTGGTCGATGCGCCGGATCACCGGCTTGCCCGCGCGGCTTGCGAGCAGTTCGACCAGCGCTTCCGTCACGGCCACGCCGGCCGCCACCGAGGGGAAGAACGAGGGGCTGTGGATGGTGAAGAGCAGCGTTTCGTCCGCCAGCAGCGACAGCGGCGAGGTCACGCTGTCGGTGATCGCCACGATGCGGCAGCCGGCCGCCTTCGCGGCCTGCGCCACCTGCAGCGCCTCGCGCGAGTAGGGCGCAAAGCTTGCCACCACCAGCGCGTCGCCCTTGGCGAAAGCGCGCTGCTGCATCTCGAGCGAGCCGCCCTGGCCGTCGACCAGGTGCACGCTGGTGCGAAAGAGCCGGTACACGTACACGAACGAGAACGCGATCGGAAAGCACGCGCGAAAGCCCGCCGCATGCACGGCCGGCGCCTTCTCCAGCAGCACGCAGGCCTTGAGCAGCGCCGGCCCGCTCTGCTGGTGCGTGAGCTCCAGGTTGCGCCGCTGCACCTCGAACATCTCGCCCGTCAGGCCCTGGTCGGCGGCGCGGCCGACCAGCTGCTTGGCGCGCACGCCATACGTTTCGGTGCCCAGGCCCATGTCAGCGGCGAAGGCCTCCTTGAGCTGTGGCCAGCCGTCGAAGCCCAGGTGCTGGGCGAAGCGCACCAGCGTGGCCGGCGTGCTCTGCGCGCGCGTGCCGACGTTGCGCATCGAGCCCGTGACCACCTCGTTGGGGTGGTCGAGCACGTAGCGCGCCACTTGCTGCAGGGCAGGGCTCAGTTCGTTGAAACGCTGGCGGATCTGTTCTCGGGCGCCCATGGCGGTGTCTCTTTTCTCGGGGTGTCTGGAACGAATGTACCGGAGCAGGGAAACCACGGGAGTTGACGGAACGAATGTTCCAAATAATAATTCGGCTGAAACGTTAGTTCCAACCCCAGTCCAGTTGCCAGCCGCCATGACGCACGTCTTCCACCGCCACCTTCGCCACACTCCGCCTGTTGCCGCCAGCGCGCAGGGCATGTTCATCCGCGACGCCGACGGGCACGCGTACCTCGACGCCTCGGGCGGCGCGGCCGTGTCCTCGCTCGGCCATGGCCACCCCGAGGTGATGGCGGCCATGCACGCGCAGATCGACACACTGGCCTACGCCCACACCAGCTTCTTCACGAGCGAGGTGGCCGAGCAGCTGGCCGACGAACTCATCGGTTCCGCTCCCGAAGGCATGAGCCACGTGTACCTCGTGAGCGGCGGCTCGGAGGCGGTGGAGTCGGCGCTGAAGATGGCGCGCCAGTACTTCGTGGAAATCGGCCAGCCGCAGCGCACCCACTTCATCGCGCGTCGCCAGAGCTACCACGGCAACACACTGGGCGCGCTCGCAGTGGGCGGCAACGCCTGGCGGCGCGAGCCCTTCGCGCCGATCCTCGTGCCGGCCACGCACGTCGCCCCGTGCTACCCGTACCGCGAGCAGCGCGCCGACGAAAGCGCCGAGCAGTACGGCCTGCGTCTGGCAGATGAGTTGGAGGCGGCCATCGTCGCGCAGGGCGCCGACCGCGTGATCGCCTTCGTGGCCGAGACCGTGGGCGGCGCCACCGCCGGTGTGCTCACGCCCGTGCCGGGCTACTTGAAGGCGGTGCGCGCCGTGTGCGACAAGTACGGTGTGCTGCTGATCCTCGACGAGGTGATGTGCGGCATGGGCCGCACCGGTTCGCTGCACGCCTGCGAGCAGGAGGGCGTGGCGCCCGACCTGATGACCATCGCCAAGGGCCTGGGCGGCGGCTACCAGCCGATCGGCGCGGTGCTCGCGCAGCGCAAGATCGTCGAAGCTATGTCGAAGGGCAGCGGCTTCTTTCAGCACGGCCACACCTACTTGGGCCACCCGATGGCCTGTGCGGCGGCGCTCGCGGTGCAGCAGGTGATCCGCCGCGACGGCCTCGTCGCCAAGGTGCGCGACGACGGTGTGGCTTTCGGCGCGATGCTGGCCGAGGCGCTGGGCGATCACCCGCACGTGGGCGACATCCGTGGCCGCGGCTTCTTCTGGGGCGTCGAGCTGGTGGCTGACCGCGCGAGCAAGCAGCCCTTCGACTCTTCGCTGAAGGTCCACGCGCGCCTCAAGCAAGACGCAATGGCGCGCGGCCTGCTGTGCTACCCCTTCGGCGGCACGGTCGACGGCCGCCAGGGTGATCACGTGCTGCTGGCACCGCCCTACATCGCCACGCGCGATCACCTGCACGAGATCGTCGCGCGGCTTGCGGCCTCGGTCGACGCGGTCACGCGCGGCGCGACGCGCTGAGCCACCGTCCCCCGTTCCCTTTTTCTTCAACCGCCGTCCCGAGGAGCGTTCCATGCCCCAGCTTCGTCTGTCGTTTTCCATCGCCGCAGCCGCTTTCGCGCTGGCCTGTGCCACGCTGCTGCCGACCACCGCCGCGCAGGCGCAGGCCGCCAACGACACGCTCGCCAAGATCAAGGCCAGCGGCGCCATCACCTTCGGCTACCGCGAGGCCTCGTTCGGCTTCTCGTACCTGGACGGCAACCTGAAGCCCGTGGGCTACAGCATCGAGATCTGCAACCGCATCGTCGAGGCGGTGAAGACCGAGCTGAAGCTGCCCGCCCTCGACATCAAGTACCAGGCCGTGACCTCGGCCAACCGCATCCCGCTGGTGCAGAACGGCACGGTGGACATCGAGTGCGGCTCCACCACCAACCTGGTCGAGCGCCAGTCGCAGGTGGCCTTCTCGCCGGACATCTTCCGCTACAACGTGCGCACGCTGGTGAAGGCCGATTCGGGCATCAAGAGCATTGCCGACCTGCAGGGCAAGACGGTGGTCACCACGGCCGGCACCACCTCGTTCCGCCTGCTGCGCGCGGCCGACAAGGGCCGCAGCCTCGAGGTGAACCAGCTCTCGGGCAAGGACCATACCGACTCGTTCCTGCTGGTCGAGAGCGGCCGTGCGCAGGCCTTCGTGCTCGACGACATCCTGCTCGCGGGCCAGATCGCCAACGCGCGCAATCCGAAGGACTTCGTCATCACCGGCGAGAGCCTGCGCACCGAGAACCAGTCGCTGATGTTCCGCAAAGACGACCCCGCCTTCAAGGCGCTGGTGGACCGCGTGGTCTCGGGCATGATGAAGTCCGGCGAGATGGACAAGCTCTACAGCAAGTGGTTCATGTCGCCGATTCCGCCCAAGGGCATCAACATCAACTACCCGCTCAATGCCGAGACGAAGGACGCGTTCGCCAACCCGTCGTCCAAAGGAATTTGAGCGCTTCGATTTCTGATTTCATGACACGCATCGCCCTCATCCACGCGCTCTCGCATTCCGTCGCCCCCATCAACGAAGCCTTCGCACGCGACTGGCCCGAGGCCGTGCGCATGAACCTGCTGGACGACAGCCTGTCGGCCGACCTGGCGCGTGACGGCAAGGGGCTCGACGCCGCGATGCACGAGCGCTTCCAGCGGCTGGCGCAGTACGCGGTGGACACGGGCGCGCGCGGCATCCTCTTCACCTGCTCGGCCTTCGGGCCGTGCATCGAGGCGGTGGCGCAGCGGCATGCGGGCATTCCGGTGCTCAAGCCCAACGAGGCCATGATCGAAGAGGCCGTGCAGGGTGAAGGACGCCTGGGCCTGATCGCGACCTTTGCGCGCACGCTGGAATCGATGCCGCCGGAGTTTCCCTCGGGCATGCCGCTCGAGCTGGCGTTGGCCGAGGGCGCGCTGGCCGCGCTCGATGCGGGTGATGCACAGCGCCACGATGCGCTCATCGCCGAGCAGGCCGCGGCACTGCGCGCGCGCGGCTGCACGCGCATTGCTCTGGCTCAGTTCAGCATGGCGCGGGCGCGTGGCGCCTGCGAGGCAGCCAGTGGCTTGCCGGTGCTGACGACGGTCGACAGCGCGGTGCGTGCGCTGCGCCGTCGCGCTTCAGTGTGAGCCGCCGTTGCCGACGACCGTGACCAGCGTGGTCATCGCCACCTGTGCGGCTTCGCCGCGGCCCAGCGGGCGGCCCGGGCCGGCGTTGCCGCTGTCGGTTTCCAGGCCCTGCGCCAGGCGCCGGTAGATGTCCGACGAAGGCATGGTCGCCGCGGTGCCGAGCGCGTCGCAGTAGGTGTCGGTGAGCACGGCGGCCAGCCGTTCGCGCTCGGCGTCGGACAGCGGGGGCGCATCGGCCGCAAAGACCGACGCCACGCAGTGCATCAGGTAGGCCTGGGTTTCGAGCGAGAAGGCCTGCTGGCGCACGTAGTCTTCCACCGCGTGCCAGAAGAGGGTGTCGGAGGTGCGGCGCCAGCTTTCGAGCACCTTGCGCGACTTGGCGACCAGGTCGGCGTGCGCGTCGTGCGGTTCGGCCGGGCGCAGCGCCAGGCCCTGCAGCGTGAGCGCGGCCACCGGACCGGCCGCGCCGAGCAGGAAGCTCCAGAACTTCCAGCGCGCAAACCATTTCTTGTCGTGGGCCGGGCCCAGCGGCTCCAGCAGCCGGAAGTCGATGCACAGGGCGGCGTCGGCCTGCAAGCCGGAGGCCATGCGGTCGGCCTCTACGTGGCCCTGCGCGACGATGCAGGCGCTGGCGCCGCAGCGGTCGATGTCGGCCAGGCGCTGCGTCAACTGGCGCAGTTCGTAGGCCGAGGCGCCGGTGGCTTCGGCCACGCGCAGCATGCCGTGGCACTGCTCCCGCTCCCGCTGGCAGGGGCTCTTGAGTCGGTCTTCGACATGGTCGTCGAGCGTCGAGGGGCGTTCTTCAGCGACGCAGTCCTCGAGTTCACTCCCGGTGGTGAACGTTGACATGGATGCTCCTTCGGCCGCAGGTGAATAACTGTTACCAATATGTATTAATGCGCCGACGTCGAACATCACCTGAACTAGGTATTTCCTGCGGCCGAGGGCCTGAGCAGGACCTGACCGGAGGCCTCGCGATAATTGCCGCTCTTACAAGGAGTACGCGTGGATATCGTTTTGCTGGTCAAGGCCGCTGTCATGGGCATCGTGGAGGGTCTGACCGAGTTCCTGCCGATCTCGTCGACCGGCCACCTCATTCTTGCGGGCTCGCTGCTGGGCTTCGACGACGCCAAGGCCAAGGTGTTCGATATCGCCATCCAGACCGGCGCGATCTTCGCGGTGATCCTGGTCTATTGGCAGAAGATCCATTCGACCGTGGTGGCGCTGCCGCGCCAGCCCAAGGCGCGCCGGCTGGTGCTGAACGTCGTCATCGGCTTCCTGCCCGCGGTGGTGCTGGGCCTGTTGTTCGGCAAGATGATCAAGGCGCACCTGTTCATTCCGACGGTGGTGGCGAGCACCTTCATCATCGGCGGCTTCATCATCCTGTGGGCCGAGAAGCGCCCGCCGGGCTCGGTGCGCGTCGAACATGTCGACGACATGACGCCCTGGGACGCGCTCAAGGTCGGCCTGGTGCAGTGCTTCGCGATGATTCCGGGCACCAGTCGCAGCGGCTCGACCATCATCGGCGGCATGCTGCTGGGCCTGTCGCGCCAGGCGGCGACCGATTTCTCGTTCTTCCTGGCGATTCCAACGCTCATCGGCGCGGGTGCCTACAGCCTGTACAAAGAGCGCGCGCTGCTGTCGGTGGCCGACATTCCGATGTTCACGGTGGGCCTGGCCTTCTCGTTCATCAGCGCATGGCTGTGCGTGCGCTGGCTGCTGAAGTACATCAGCACGCACAACTTCATTCCGTTTGCGTGGTACCGCATCGCCTTCGGCATCGTCGTGCTGGCCACGGCGTGGACCGGCACGGTGGTCTGGGCAGAGTAAATCTGCCCGCTGCCTTCGGGCAGCTCCGGCTTTGCCTCAGGCCGCCGCGCCCAGCAGCGCGCCGGCGGCCTTCGCCTCCCGCCGCACGGCGATGGCGATTGGCCCGTCGATCGACGGGTCGAACCCGCCCGTGGCACCCAGTGCGGTGATCACGGCGCACACCCTTCCCGCGTAGTCGTACACCGGCGCCGCCACGGCGCTGATGCCGCGCAGGTAGGTGTCCTTCACGATGGCGCAGTGCGCCTGCTGCACTTCGCGGCGCAGCGTGCCGATGGGGTCGGCCGCATCGAGCAGCGCACGCATGTCCGCGGTGGCTTCGGCCAGTTCCTGTTCGGCCAGTGCGACCACACGCGACTCGTCGAGCAGGCCCAGAAAGGCGCGGCCGGTGGCCGACCACAGCATCGACATCACCGAGCCGGCGCGCACGTTCACCGTGACCGGCAGGCCCGGCTCCTCGAAGCGCACGATGGTCGGGCCCTTGTTGCCCATCACCGCCACGAAGCAGGTCACCTCCAATGATTCGCGCAGGCGGATCAGGCAAGGCTCGGCCGCGCGGATCGGGTCGGCCTGGCGCATGGCGGCCAGCCCGATCTGGATCGCCTCGGGGCCCAGGTAGTAGTGCTGCGAGGTGGTGTCCTGGCGCACCAGGCTTTCTTCCATCAGGCTCGCAAGGTAGCGGTGCACCTTGGCCGGGCTCTCGCCCACGTGGGTGGCCAGGGCCGTGAGGCTGCTGCGCCCGCCCAGGTGCGCCAGGCCCTTGAGCACGGCCATGCCGGTCTCGGCGGACTGCACGCGCTGGCGGCGCTCGCGGGGAGGGGAAGAAGGAGCTTCGGCGGGGGAGGTCATGTCCTCGGCATCTTAGGTGGCGGCCCAGTCGGCCGGGTAAACCCGCGGATCGGATATTACGCAATGCGTATTATAATTACGCAATACACAATATCCACTCCGGAGACACCCGATGAAGATGCACTTCGCCCGCGGCCTTGCGGTCCTGTCCCTCGCTGCCCTGGCCACTGCCGCCAGCGCCCAGACCGCTTTCCCCGCCAAGCCGATCCGCTGGCTCGTGCCCTACGCGGCCGGCGGCGGCTCCGACTTCCTCGCGCGCACCGTCGCCCAGACGCTGTCGACCCAGGTTGGCCAGCCGGTGCTGGTGGACAACAAGCCGGGCGGCAACACCGCGCTGGCCGCCGCTGAAACCGCACGCGCGCCGGCCGACGGCTACACCGTGCTCTCGGCCGACAACGGCACGCTGGTGTTCAACCCCGCGCTGTACAAGTCGCTGAGCTACAGCCCCACCAAAGACCTGGCCCCCGTCACGCTCATGGGCAAGTTCCCGATGATCCTGGTGGTCGGCGCCAACTCGGGCTTTGCCAGCGCCAAGGACTTCATCGCGCAGGCCAAGGCCAAGCCGGGCGGCATCAACTACGCCTCGGCCGGCGCGGGCAGCCCGCACCACCTGGCAATGGAGCTGCTGAAGGTCGAGGCCAAGCTCTTCATGGTCCACGTGCCGTACCGCGGCGCAGCACCCGCGCTGGCCGACGTGGTCGGCGGACAGCTCCCGGCCATGATGGTCGACATGGCCGCCGGCGCCGGCTTCATCAAGGGCGGCAAGGTGCGCGCGCTGGCCGTGGCCAACCCCACGCGCCTGCCGCAGCTGCCCGACGTGCCCACCTTCGCCGAGCTCGGCTACAAGAACGTCGAGGCCGCCGCGCTGGTCGGCGTGGTGGTGCCCGCGGCCACGCCGGCCGACGTGGTGAACACGCTCAACCGCCAGCTGGTGGCGGCCATCCACGAGCCCTCGGTGAACAAGCGCATGGTCGACTTCGGCGTCGAGCCCGTGGGCAACACGCCCGCGCAGTACACCGAGCTGCTGAAGGCCGAGACCGCGCGCTGGCACAAGCTGATCCGCGACCTGAAGATCACGCTCGACTGAGTCTGCAGCCATGTCCGACACCGCCATGCCTTCTCGCACTTCCGGCTGCCCCGTCGCGCACGGGGCGCTCTCGTCGCACAGCACGCCCACCGGCTGCCCCGTAAGCCAGCGCGCCGCCGAGTTCGACCCCTTCGAAGACGGCTACCAGCAAGACCCGCCCGAGTACGTGCGCTGGGCCCGTGAGCAGGAGCCGATCTTCTACAGCCCCAAGCTGGGCTACTGGGTGATCACGCGCTACGACGACATCAAGGCGGTGTTCCGCGACAACCTCACCTTCAGCCCGTCGAACGCGCTGGAGAAGATCACGCCCACCGGCGACGAAGCCAATGCCGTGCTCGCAAGCTACGGCTTTGCGCTCAACCGCACGCTGGTGAACGAGGACGAGCCGGCCCACATGCCGCGCCGCCGCGCGCTCATGGACCCGTTCACGCCCGAGGCGCTGAAGCACCACGAGCCGCTGGTGCGCGAACTGGCGCGCAGCTATGTCGACCGCTTCATCGACGACGGCCGTGCCGATCTCGTCGACCAGATGCTGTGGGAAATTCCGCTCACAGTGGCGCTGCACTTTCTCGGCGTGCCCGAGGAAGACATGGACACGCTGCGCCAATATTCCATCGCGCACACCGTCAACACCTGGGGCCGCCCCAAGCCCGAAGAGCAGGTCGCTGTGGCGCATGCCGTCGGCAACTTCTGGCAGTACGCCGGCAAGGTGCTCGACAAGATGCGCCAGGACCCCGATGCACCGGGCTGGATGCAGTACGGCATCCGCAAGCAGATGCAGCACCCCGAGGTCGTCACCGACTCGTACCTGCACTCGATGATGATGGCCGGCATCGTCGCCGCGCATGAGACCACCGCCAACGCCACCGCCAATGCCGTGAAGCTGCTGCTGCAGCATCCGCAGGTGTGGCAGGAACTGTGTGACGACCCCGGCCTCATTCCCAATGCGGTGGAAGAGTGCCTGCGCCACAACGGCTCGGTGGCCGCCTGGCGCCGGATCGTCACGCAAGACACGCAGGTCGGCGGCGTCGACCTGCCGGCGGGCTCGCGCCTGTTGATCGTCACCTCGTCGGCCAACCACGACGAAGGCCACTTCGCCGATGCCGACCTGTTCGACATCCGCCGCGACAACGCCAGCGACCACCTGACCTTCGGCTACGGCTCGCACCAGTGCATGGGCAAGAACCTGGCGCGCATGGAGATGCAGATCTTCCTGGAGGAGTTCACGCGCCGCCTGCCGCACATGCGCCTGTCGGAACAACGCTTCAGCTACGTGCCCAACACCTCGTTCCGCGGGCCCGAGCACCTGTGGGTCGAGTGGGACGCGCGCGCCAACCCCGAGCGCGCCAACGCGGGCCTGCGCGACGTGCAGGTGCCCGTGCGCATCGGCGAGCCGTCGGCGCACGCCATCGCGCGGCCCGTGATGGTCGAGCGCGTGACGCCGGTGGCCGACGGCATCGTGCGGCTGCGCCTGGTGTCGCCCGACGGCAAGCCGTTGCCGCGCTGGACGCCGGGCTCGCACATCGACGTCGAATGCGGCACGCCCGAGCTGTCGCGCCAGTACTCGCTGTGCGGCGACCCCGACGAAGCCCACGCGCTGGAGATCGCCGTGCTGCACGAGCCCGAAGGCCGCGGCGGCTCGGCCTGGGTGCATGCGAACGTGAAGGTGGGCGACCGCCTGCGCATTCGCGGCCCGCGCAACCACTTCCGGCTCGACGAGTCGCTCGCGAAGGCGATCTTCATCGCCGGCGGCATCGGCATCACGCCCGTGAGCGCGATGGCGCGACGCGCGAAGGCGTTGGGCATGGACTACGCGCTGTACTACAGCGGCCGCAGCCGCGCCACCATGGCCTTCGTCGACGAGCTGGCCGCACTGCATGGCGAACGCCTGCACGTGCATGCAGCCGACGAAGGCCGGCGCAACGACCTGCGTGCGTTGCTCGCGACGCCCGTGCCCGGCGCACAGGTGTATGCCTGCGGCCCGCTGCGCATGCTTGAAGCGCTCGAAGACTGCTGCGCCGCGTGGCCCGAGGGCGCGTTGCGCGTGGAGCATTTCGAATCGACGCTGGCCACGCTCGACCCGTCGAAGGAACATGCCTTCGAGGTGGAGCTGAAAGACTCCGGCCTCGTCATCACCGTGCCGCCCGACCAGACCTTGCTGACGGCGCTGCGTGCCGCCAATGTCGATGTGCAGAGCGACTGCGAAGAAGGGCTGTGCGGTTCGTGCGAAGTGCGCGTGCTGGCCGGCAAGGTCGATCACCGCGACGTGGTGCTCACGCGCAGCGAGCGCGATGCGAACACGAAGATGATGGCTTGCTGTTCGCGTGCATGCGAAGGGCGGTTGGTGCTCGAACTCTGAGGCTTTCGCGGCGCGCATTGATCCATCGCAAGTGTTCCGCGGCATGCCCACCGCACAGTGGGGCGTGCCGAATCGGCACCTCACCGAAGGAACCATGTGATGAAGACGAGAACCACCGCGGCCCTGCTTTTCACGGCGCTGCTGGCCGGCCCCGTGCTGGCCACCACCTGCGACATCGAGATCGAAGGCAACGACGCGATGCAGTTCAACAAGACCGCCATCGCGGTCCCGGCCAGCTGCAAGCAGTTCACCGTGAAGCTCAAGCACGTCGGCAAGCTGCCCAAGGCTTCGATGGGCCACAACTGGGTGTTGAGCAAGGCCGCTGACGCACCAGGCGTGGCGGCGGACGGCATCGGTGCGGGGTTGGACAAGGCCTATGTGAAACCGGGCGATGCGCGCGTCATCGCGCATTCGAAGGTCATCGGCGGCGGCGAGACCGATGCCGTGAGCTTCGATGTGGCCAAGCTCAAGGCCGGCGACAGCTATGCGTGGTTCTGCTCGTTCCCCGGACACGCGTCGCTCATGAAGGGCACGCTGGCGCTGGTCAAGTAGCCGCACCGCCCAAAGGCATCAGCAGCACCACCTGCGTGTCGCCCGGCTGCGACTGCAACTGAAGCTCCGCGCCCAGGCGGCGCGCCCGCGCCTGCAAATTGCGCAAGCCCGCGCCGCCGCTCACGCTGTGAACCGCGAAACCGTGGCCGTCGTCGCGCACACTGAGCTGCAGTTCGGCGCCCGCGCGCGCCACCGTCACGTCCACGCGTCGGCCTGCGCTGTGCTTGAGCACGTTGGTCAGCGCCTCCTGCAGGAAGCGCATGAGGTCCAGGCTCTGCGAAGGCGCTAGTTCGAGGGTGTCGATGCCCGAGACCTTCCAGCGGCAGTCGATGCCGTTGGCGTCGAGCAGTTGCGCACTGCGGTAGCGCAGCGGCGCGAGCAGCTCGCCGAGTGCGCGCGCACCGTCGTCGCGGCCGGTGGCATCGATGATCAGCCGCAGGTCGTCGCGCAGGCTCTTGAGCATGGCCAGCAGCTGCGGGGCGCTGAGGTTGTCGGGCGTGCGCTCCAGCGTCGCGATGCTGCCCACGAGCATGCCGCCGAGGCCGTCGTGCAGGTCGCTCACCAGGTTCACGCGCTCGCCGATGCGCGCGTGCGCCAACTCGAGTGCGTGCTGTTGCGCGAGCGTGGCCGCCAGCTCGGCCTTGGCGGCGTTCACTTCCTCGATCAACTCGGTGTTGAAGTTCTCGATGCGCTTCAGGCTCTGCACGAAGCGCCCGGCTTGCGTGAGCGCCATGCCCAGCAGCAGCACGTACGAGGACATGGTCGTGTAGTAGATGTTGCTGTCGATCACCTGCGTGAACACCAGCAGGTCGTGTGCGCCCGTGAGCGCCGACACCGCCATGAACGGCGCGAGCGAACGCATCGGGCTGCCGCGGTAACGCAGTGCATGGAAGATGCCGGCGCTGTTCACCCCGATGATCGTGAGGCCGCCCATCAGGGTCCAGATCGCCCGGTGGGTGGGCAGGCTCGCGGTACCTGCAAACCACAGGTCGAGCACGCCGATCGTTGCCACCGCGAACGCCGCGATTTCGAGGCGCGGCAGGCGCCGCTCCGCAAATCGCAGCACGAACACGCCATACGACATGCTGAAGAACAGCAGCAGCGAGGTGTTCAGCGCCTGCCAGCTGTGGTTGCTGGCGAAGGGCCAGGGGCTGGTGGCGATCTGGTTGTAGCCGAACAGCAGCCACAGCACCGACATCGCGGCGAACCAGCCGTAGGCCGTCTCGCGCCGGCGCAGCAGCCACCACGCCGCGAAGAAGGCCGACACCGCGGCGCTGGTCGCGAGGCCGAACACCTGCAGGTCGCGCCGCATGAGCTGCTCGCGGCCGAACTCCGCCTGCATGGCCGCGGGCGTGCCCAGGCTGACCGGCCCCAGCCCGGCTTGGTAGGCCGACAGGCCCGACACGCGCACCAGCAGCGTGTTGGTGCCGGCGCGCAGCTGCGGCGCGGCCAATAACCAGTAGCGCGGCGAGTTCCATGCGCGCGTGAGCGGCTCGACCAGGCTGCGGTCGCGCCAGATCGTGGTGCCGTTGAGCGACACCTCGCCGGCCATGTTCAAGTAGTGCAGCAGCAATCCCGACTCGGTCACCGGCGCGGGCTGCTCCCAGGTCAGCCGGTACCAGACCACGCCGTCGAAGCCGGGCCAGCGCGTGGCCCAGCTGTCGGGCAGGGCGACGGGCGTCCAGCCGTCGGCGGGTGGAGCGGTGTCGTCCCAGCCGGTGCCGCGTGCGGCTTCGGCGCGCAGTTCGGGAACCCCAGGTGTTTGTGCGTGTGCGCTGCCCGTCGAGAGCAGCAGCCACAGGGCCCACAGCATGAGGCCCGCGAAGACGAACCTCAGCGCAGCAGGCCTTGCCTTCGACCCTGGTAGATCGCCTCGGTGCGCGAGTTGACGGCCAGCTTGCGGTAGATGTTCTTGGTGTGGCATTCCACGGTCAGTCTGGAGATCGACAGCGCTTCCGCCATGTCGCGGTTGCTCATCCCTTGCGACACGAGCTCGAGGATTTTGCGCTCGCGCGGCGTGAGTGCGACGGGGGCCAGCGTCGGCTCGTCGAAGGGCGGTGGCGGGGCGGGCAACTGCGCCGCCACCCAGCCGAGGATGCGTCGCGCGATGGCCGGGTCGATCGGTGCGCCGCCTTGCTCGATGCTGCGCAGCGCGATGCTGAGCTCCAGGTCGTCGCGTTCCTTCAGCAGGTAGCCGATGGCGCCGGCACGCAGCGCGGCAAAGATCACGGCCTCGGTGCGCCAGGCCGAGATCACCACCGCGGGCACGAGCGGGCGGTGCACATGCATCCAGTCGATCAGGTCGACACCGCTGCCGTCGGGCAGGCCGATGTCCACCAGTGCCACGCCGAAATGCTGCTGCTGCTCCAGCAGCGAGCGGGCGGCGGCCACGCTGTCGGCCCAGGCGATCTGCGGCTCGTCGCAGCCCAGCGTCGAGAGCACGTACGCCAGCCGCTCGCGCATCGCCGGATCGTCTTCGACGACCAGCGCAGGGCTCAGCGAGACCACTTCAACGTCTTCCAGAAGAGGGGCAGACATAGGACGACATTTTTGAGCCGTGGTGTACGTGGTGCAACGTTTTTTCTTAAATGAAACGACTGTTTCTAAAGTTCCTATTTGTATCTTGATGTTAATTCAAAGCGCCGACAACCCTAATCGAGGATGACCCCTCCGCTCAGGTTGACTATTGCCCCCGTCATGGCCCCGGCCAGCGGCGAGGCCAGGAACACGGCGGTGGCCGCGAACTGGTCCAGCGAGGGCAAGCGTTCGACCAGCAGGCCCTCGGGCCGCTCGGCCAGCATCTGCGCGACCGTGAGGCCCATGCGCTCGGCGGCCGGGCGAAACACCTCGCCGCTGTGCGAGCCCGCGGCCGCCGCCTCGGGAATGGCGTGCGAGCGGATGCAGGCGGTGCGGATGCGAAAGGCTGCCAGTTCGCCCGCCATGTGGCGCGCGAGCCCCTCCACGCCGGCGCAGGCCACGGCATGCCCGAGGTACCCGGGACCGGGTAGGCGGGAGGCCGGCGTCGACACCGACAGGATCACGCCCCCGCCGCGCGCCGCCATGTGCGGCGCCACGGCCTTGGCGGTGAGGAAGTTGCTGCGCGTGTAGGCATGGACGGGGACGAAGTAGTCCTCCAGCGACAGCTCGGCCAGCGGCCGGCCCTGCACGTGGAAGATGCCGACGGCGTTGAACGCGAGGTCGATGCCGCCGGCCTGCTCGGCGACCTCGGCCGCGTGGCGCAGCATGGCGGTTTCGTCCAGCGCATCGACCACCGCGGCCTGTGCGTGGCCGCCGGATGCGGTGATGTCTTGCACCACCGCATCGAGCTTGTCGCGGCGGCGGCCGGTGACGAACAAATGGGCGCCTTCGCGCGCAAAGGCACGGGCTACGGCACCGCCGAGGGCTCCGCTGCCGCCGTGGATCACGGCGCAGCGGTCTTTCAAAGACAGAACGTTCGAGGGCATGGGCGTTTCTCCTTGGAGTGAGTGGCGCCCGCGACATGCAGGCGCTCGTTCCAAGGACGGCGCAGGCCCCACCGATCCGACAGTGCGGCGTGTTTTTTTCTTCTCAGACTTGCGGAATGCGCGGCGCGATCACGCCCGGGTCGTACCAGGTGACCGGACGGATCTCGAACACGCCGCCCTCGAAGTCCAGCCGCCGCGCCGCATGCCGCGCCTCTTCGAGCGACTCGCACTCGACGATGTAGAGGCCCATCAGCTGCTCCTTCGTCTCGGCGAAGGGCCCGTCGGTCACCAGCGGGTGGGCGGCGCCGGCGTGCCGCACCGTGGTGGCGGTGTCTGGCATCAGGCGCAGCACGGTGCCGAGCCGACCCGCGGCCTGCAGCTCGTCGCGCAGGTCGGTGTGGCGCTCGAGCATCTCGTCTTCGACCTCGGGCGCCCAGCCGGCCGCTGCAGCTTCGGAACCGTAGATCAGGATGGAATAGAGCATCGTTCGTCCTTTGCGTGGAGGGTGTCGGAAGCGGGGTCCGCACGGAGGCGGTCGAGCAGCAGGCGGATGTGCGCGGCTTCGGCGGCGGTGCGGGCCAGCGCGAGCGCGTCGGCAAAGGCGCGGCGCGCCTCGTCGGCGCGGCCCAGTTGCGTCAGCAGGCCGCCGCGCAGGCCGTGGAAATGAAAGTACGCCGACAGAGGAACCGCCAGCGCATCGACCATCGCCAGCGCCGCCTCGGGCCCGCGCACCTTCGCCACAGCCACCGCGCGGTTGAGCGTTACCACGGGCGAGGGCTGCAGCCGTTCGAGCCCGGCGTAGAGCCGATCGATCTCGGCCCAGTCGGTGTCGGCCGCGCGTGCAGCCCGCGCGTGTGTGGCCGCGATGGCCGCCTGCAGTTGATAAGGTCCGATGCGGCGCTGGCGCAGCGCGGCGTCGAGCAGCGCCAGGCCTTCGTCGATCGCCTCGCGATGCCAGCGTGTGCGGTCCTGGTCTTCGAGCAGCACGATCATGCCGTCGGCGTCGAGCCGCGCCTCGGCGCGCGCGTGCTGCAACAGCAGCAGGGCGCACAGGCCGGCGGCCTCGGGCTCGTCGGGGAACAGCGCGCACAGCAGGCGCGCGAGCCGGATCGCCTCTTCGCACAGCGCGGCGCGCACATGGGCCGTGCCGCCGCTGGCCGCATAGCCTTCGTTGAACAGCAGGTAGACCACCGCGCCCACGGCCGCCAGCCGCTCGCCGCGTTCGCGCACACCGGGCGCATCGAAGGACAGGCCGGCCGCGGCCACGCGCTGCTTGGCGCGCGTGATGCGCTGTTCCATCGCACGCTCGCCGACGAGGAAGGCGCGCGCGATCTCCGGCACCGAAAGTCCCGAGACGATGCGCAGTGCGAGCGCGATCTGTTGCGCGAGCGGCAGTGCGGGGTGGCAGCAGACGAAGAGCAGGCGCAGCACGTCATCGCGGTAGTGCGACTGGTCGAGCTGTTCGGCGAGGTCGGTATCGAGGGCCGCGTCCGCGTCGCCGTCATCGCCTCCAGGCAGCGGATCGTGCCGGTCGCGCCGCCGCAGCTCGTCGAGCGCTGCGTTGCGCCCCACGAGGATCAGCCACGCCAGCGGATCGTCGGGCGGGCCGTGCTCGGGCCAGTGCCGCAGCGCGCGCAGGCTGGCTTCCTGGAAACCTTCCTCGGCCGTGTCCAGGTCGCGGAAGTAGCGCAGCAGCGCCGCCACCGCGCGCGGGCGCGCGGCGGTCAGCGTGGTGGCGATCCAGCTCAGCTCGGTGGTGGTCATCGTCGGCGCGGTGCGGTGTCGCTTCTGTTCCTTCGACGGAGGAAGGTTCAACCCCAAGGACGCGCCAGTATGCGGCGGGCCGACAGCAGCGCGCAAAAAAAGTCCGCGTGGACAATGCGGCGCATGCCCGACCTCCACGCCCTGACCCGGCAGTTCCCGCACCCTGGCCGGCTCGACGCCATCCTGCTGCGCCCCGCACGGCGTGCGCCTGTCGAATCGGTGACGGAGGTGCTGGCGATCGAAGCGCTGGGCCTGGCAGGCGACCGCAGCAGCGCCGGGCGCGGCGGTGGCAAGCGGCAGGTCACGCTGATCCAGGCGGAGCACCTGCCGGTCATCGCGGCGCTCGCGCAGCGCATGGAGGGTGTCGACGCCGGCCTGCTGCGCCGCAACCTCGTCGTATCGGGCCTGAACCTGCTGGCGGCGCGGTCGCTGTTTCGCGACCAGCCGCTGGTGCTGGCGCTCGGGCCCGATGTGCTGCTCGAGATCACCGGGCCCTGCGAGCCTTGCTCGCGCATGGAAGAACTGCTGGGCGCCGGTGGCTACAACGCCATGCGCGGGCATGGCGGCGTGACGGCGCGGGTGCTGCGTGGCGGTCTGCTGCGCGTCGGCGATGTTGTCGCCTGCCGCGTGGGCAGTGACACCGCCTGAATCACTACATCAGGTTGCGCAGCGAAGCCTCGATGGCCGCCGCAGTGGCCAGCGGCTTTTCCATCGGAAACAGGTGGCTGCCGTCGAGCATGGTGATGCGGCCCTTGGTGACCTGCTCGGTCATCGCCATGCCGACCTGCTTCATCTCGACCGACTGGCGTCCGCCGATGAACGCCACCTTGCACTTCAGCGGATGGCGGCGCAGCAGCCCGCCCAGCGTGTGGGGCAGGGTGTTGTAGATGGCGGTTTCCACGTCGCGGTCGAAGCTCAGGGCGCGCGTGTCTTCGCTGTCGAAGGTGCCGTGGTCGATGTAGTCGTGCAGCACCTGCTCGTCCCACTTCGCGAATGCCTTCTTGCTGCGGAAGTGCTCGAACACCGCCTCGCGGTGCTCCCAGCTGTTGCGGCGCTTGCGGCTGGTGGCGCCGGGCGACATGCTCTTCATGAACGGCGTGCGCTTGACCACGTTGAGCGTGTTCGCGCGCCAGCCGCCGAGGATCGGCGAATCGATCAGCAGCACGCCGCGCGCCAGCTCGGGGTGGCGCGCCGCGCACATCAGGCTCAGGAAGCCGCCCAGCGAATGGCCGATGAGGAACACCGGGCCGCCCGCGCGGTCGGCGCGCAGCTTGGCGAAGTCGGCCAGCTGCTGCACCAGGTGCGGCCAGTTGTCGGTGACGGGGTACTTCGGGTCGTGCCCGAATTTCTCGATGGCGTCGACCTCGAAGCCCCGGTTGCGAAGGCTGTCGAGAACGACGCGGTAGGTGCTCGCCGGAAAGCTGTTGCCGTGCGAAAAGATGACAGGAGGCACGGACAGTTTCAGATGAGCTTTTCGTCGGGGGTCGAGATTTTTCGCAGCGGGCTGTGGCGCGTGGCCGGCATCCGCAGCGGGTGGTCGGTGACGCTGTCGTCCCACACCGGGTCTTCGATGCTGTCGAACACTTCGCGCAGCTTCTGGCCCCAGCTGTTGTGCATCATGCGGTAGTAGGGGTTGTCGGCGTCGATGCAGATCACGCGGTCGGTCTCGAGCTTGTTGGCCTCGTACACCACCAGGTCGAGCGGCAGGCCCACGGACAGGTTCGACTTCATGGTCGAGTCCATCGACACCAGCGCGCACTTGGCGGCTTCGTCGAGCGGCGTCTCGGGTGTGAGCACGCGGTCGAGCACGGGCTTGCCGTACTTCGATTCGCCCACCTGGAAGTAGGGCGTCTCGGTGGTCGCTTCGATGAAGTTGCCTGCGGCGTAGACCAGGAACAGGCGCATGCCTTCGCCCTTGACCTGCCCGCCGAAGATGAACGACACGTTGAAGTCGAGGCCCGCATGCTTGAGCGCCTCGGCGTCGCGGTCGTACACGTGGCGCACGGCCGAGCCCAGCACGCGCGCGGCGTCGAACATGCTCTTGGCGTTCCAGATGGTGATGGGGTCGCCCTGCGAGCCGTCTTCGCGCGTTTCGCGCAGCTCTTCGATCTGCAAAATTTCGCGCACCGACTGCGAGATGCTCAGGTTGCCCGACGACAGCAGCACCATGACGCGATCGCCCGGCTGCTCGTAGACGATCATCTTGCGGAAGGTGCTGATGTGGTCCACGCCCGCGTTCGTGCGCGAGTCGGAGAGAAACACCAGGCCGGCGTTGAGTTTGATGCCTACGCAATAAGTCATGGGTTCGCCTTGCAGGAACTGGGCCCGCTCATGCGGTACTGCGTTCACGTGCGTTCAGTTTCTGGAGGGCATAGAGCGCGTCGAGGGCTTCGCGCGGGCTCATGGTGTCCGGGTCGAGGGCAGCCAGCGCGGATTCTACGGCGCTGACCATGGGGGTTTCGGCGGCGGGCGGGGGCGCGAACAGGTCGACCTGCGCACGCGTTTGCGCATGCTGCGATTCGAGTGCGTCGAGCGCCTGTCGCGCATGGTTGACCACCGCGGCGGGCATGCCTGCGAGGCGCGCCACCTGGATGCCGTAGCTCTTGCTGGCCGGGCCTGGCTGCATCTCGTGCAGGAACACGATGTCGCGGCCCGACTCGGTCGCGCTCACGTGCATGTTCACGGCGCCGTGGTGCGTGGCCGGGAATTCGGTGAGCTCGAAGTAGTGGGTCGCGAACAGCGTGAAGGCCTTGCTGCGGTCGTGCAGCTGCGCCGCGATGCCGGCCGCCAGCGCCAGGCCGTCGAAGGTGCTGGTGCCGCGGCCGATTTCGTCCATCAGCACCAGCGACTGCGCCGTGGCGCTGTGCAAAATCTGCGCGGCCTCGGTCATCTCGAGCATGAAGGTCGACTGCGCGTTGGCCAGGTCGTCGGCCGCGCCGATGCGCGTGTGAATGGCATCGATCGGCCCGAGGCGGCAGGCCGTGGCCGGCACGTGCGAGCCGATGGACGCCAGCAGCACGACGATGGCCACCTGCCGCATGTAGGTCGACTTACCGCCCATGTTCGGGCCGGTGATGATTTGCATGCGCTGCTGCGGCCCCATCTGCGTGTCGTTGGCAATGAAGCTGCCCGACGACTTCTCGGCCAGCCGCGCCTCCACCACCGGGTGGCGGCCCTGCTGGATCTCGATGCATGGGTGCGACACGAACGTCGGCGCGCGCCAGTTCAGCGTGTGCGAGCGTTCGGCCAGCGCGCACAGCGCGTCGAGCGCGGCGATGCCGCCGGCCAGTTGCGTGAGCGCGGGCACCGACGGCTGCAGCGCGTCGAGCAGCTGTTCGTACAGCCACTTCTCGCGCGCCAGTGCGCGGTCTTGCGCGCTCAGTGCCTTGTCTTCAAAAGCCTTCAGCTCGGGCGTGATGAAGCGCTCGGCGTTCTTCAGCGTCTGGCGGCGGCGGTAGTTGTCGGGCACCTTCGAGAGCGCGCTTTGCGTCACCTCGATGTAGAAGCCGTGCACGCGGTTGAACTGCACGCGCAGGTTGCTGATGCCGGTGCGCTCGCGCTCGCTGATTTCGAGCTTGAGCAAAAAGTCGTCGCAGTTCTCGCTGATCTCGCGCAGCTCGTCGAGCTCGGCGTCGTGGCCGGTGGCGATCACGCCGCCGTCGCGCACCAGCGCCGACGGGTCGGGCTTGACCGCGCGCACCAGCAGGTCGGCGCAGCCGGGCGGCGGTGCGAGGCGTTCGGTGATCTGCGCCAACAGCGCCGCGGCGCCCGGCAGCAGCGGCGCCAGCTGCTCGGCCTTCGACAGCGCGAGCTGCAGCGCCACGAGTTCGCGCGGGCGCACCTGGCGCAGCGCGATGCGGGCTGCGATGCGTTCCACGTCGCTCGTGTTCTTCAGCTGCTCGCGCAGCGTGCGCCAGGGCGCGGCGGTGGCGCCGGGCCCGGGGGACTGCAGCGCACCGATGGCGTCGAGCCGGCCCTGGGCTTCGCTGCGATCGCGGCGCGGCGAGAGCAGCCAGCGCTTCAGCAGTCGGCTGCCCATGCCCGTCATGCAGGTGTCGAGCAGCGAGAACATCGTGGGCGAGTCTTCGCCGCGCAGCGTCTGCACCAGCTCGAGGTTGCGGCGCGTGGTGGGCGGCAGCTCGATCAGGTCGCCGTCGCGCTCCACCGACAGGCGCTGCACGTGCGACAGCGCGCGGCCCTGCGTGTGCTCGGCATAGCCCAGCAGCGCGGCGGCGGCGGCGTGCGCGTTGCCGAGCGATTCGGCGTTCCACGCCGCAAGGCTGTGGCTGCCCATCTGCTCGCTGAGCTTGCGCTCGCCCAGGCCCGGGTCGAACTGCCAGGCCGGACGCAGCGACAGCGTGAACGGCACGGCCGCGCGCGCGGCCTTCAGGCGCTGCTCGAAAGCGGGCGTGACCTCGGCGCTGTACAGCAACTCGCTCGGCGCGATGCGCGCGATCCAGGTTTCGAGCGCATCGGCCGGGCACTCGGCCAGCCGCAGCTCGGCGCCCGTCACGCTGAGCCAGGCGAGGCCGCAGAAATTGCGCGTGCCCGCATGCACGGCGAGCAGCAGCGAATCGCTCTTGTCGTTGAGCAGTTCCGAGTCGGTCAGCGTGCCGGGCGTGACCACCCGCACCACCTTGCGCTCGACCGGCCCCTTGCTGGCACCGACCTCGCCCACCTGCTCGCAGATGGCGACCGATTCGCCGAGCTTGATGAGCCGCGCGAGGTAGGTGTCGACCGAGTGGAAGGGCACGCCGCACATCAGCACCGGCTGCCCGGCCGACTGGCCGCGCTGGGTGAGCGTGATGTCGAGCAGGCGCGAGGCCTTTTCGGCGTCGGCCCAGAACAGTTCGTAGAAATCGCCCATCCGGTAGAACAGCAGCGTGTCCGGATGGTCGGCTTTGAGGCCCAGGTACTGCACCATCATGGGCGTGTGCCCGGAGAAGTCGCTGGAAGAGGGGGCGGGGTGGGCAGTCGTCGTTTTCACTCGGGGATTATCGGGGACGGGCGGACGGGGATCAGCCGACGGTCAGCGTGACCGGCTTGCCGATGCGGTTGAGCATTTCGACCCGCGCGTCGTCGATCTGCTTCTGCGATGCGGCCTGCAGGCGGCGGGCCTTGGCCGGCGCAAAACCCAGTTCAAGGAAGAGGTTGGCACCCGGCGGGGAGACGTGGCGGATGGCGGTGTCGGTCTTCATGGTCTGTTTTCCTGGGAGAGATCGCCGGATGGTCATGTGCTTCTGTTCTGGTCTGGACGGCATTGTCCAGACGGCCCGCGCAGCATCGCGCCCCGAAACACCTTTCCGGCTCCGAGGATGTGAACTTTGTGGGGAACTGACGCGGTTCGATGGCGCATCGTGGGTGCCGCTCAGAACTTTGAATCCGGAAGTTGCATCCGAGCGTAGTCACGCGCATGACTGCGCGGGCGCATAAGAACTTTGGAGGGAGACCCCAGTGAGCTTCGAGGACATCCGGAACCGATTTCAGGTACCAGCCCGCAAGGGCGCCAGGGTGCTGGCGCGCGGGCAGCCCGGCACCGTGACCACCGTGCGGGGGCTCACGCTGCGCGTGCGGCTGGACGGCATGCGTTGGTCGCAGCCGTACATGCCGGACGAACTGCAATGGCTGCCGGCCGATGCGCCCGAGGCGCCCCAAGCGGACGCGGAGGCCGAACCCGACGACTGACGCGGCCGGGCGCGGGCGGCGGCTCGCGTCGCGGCTCCTAAAATCGCCCGGCGCAAACCCCGCGTGAAGAACAAAGGCGCCCATGGCCCCGTCGGATGAAATCAAAGGCCCTGCAGCGGACGCGCTCCCGGACACCGCCACCTTGCCCGCTGAACTCGCGGCGCTGTATCTGTGCATGTCGCCGGCCCAGCTGGCGGACCTGCGCAAGTCGAAACGGCCCGAAGGGCGCCCGGGCGCAAGCAACGGCCCGTCCGTCATCCGGCCCGTCGACGGCACAGGCGGCGCCAAGGACCCGGCGCTCTACCAGCTCGGCACGCTGCGCGAATTTGCCAAGGCGAACGCCGCCCCTTCCGCCTTCGACACCGCGTTGAACACCGGCATGCTGGGCTGGGTCAGCGCCAAGCTGCCTTTCTTTGCCGAGCGCGAGCCTCGCATCAAGCGCGGCAAGCGCGTGCTCATCGGCGGCGCTTGGGACCGGGCCGATCCGCTGCGCGAGCAGCGCTTCGTCGCGCTGGCCAAGGGCCGCATCCGCTTCACGTCGCTGACGTGTGCCGAAGCCGCGGCGAGCCTGTGGGCCGATGTGGCCAGCCACCGCGCACTCGCCGACCAAGGGCTGGCCCTGCTCAACCGCGAGACGCAGGCCATCGAGGCCTCACTGGTCGAGACCGCCGCCCTGGCCGCGACCGCACCGACCGATGCGGCCGCCTGAGTTCATTCCAAGTTCGAAGAGGGAAGCGTCCCGATGCTGATCAATTGCGTGGCCTATGAAAACGGCGCCAAGCTCGCCGACATTCCCGTCGAGGACATCAGCGAGTACATCTCCCGGGCCGGCTGTTTCGTCTGGGTGGCGCTGAGCGACGCCACGCCCGAAGAGCTGGCCCAGATGCAGGACGAATTCGATCTGCACCCGCTGGCCGTCGAAGACGCCCAGCACGGCCATCAGCGGCCCAAAGTGGAGGAGTACGGCGACTCGCTCTTCGTCGTGATGCACCTGGTCGAGCCCTCGACAGAAGAAGGCGAGGGCGGGCACAGCGTGAACGTGGGCGAGGTCAACGTGTTCGTCGGCAAGAACTACGTGCTGTCGGTGCGCAACCGCAGCCAGCAGGGCTTTCTGGGTGTGCGCGAGCGCTGCGAGCGCGAGCCCGACCTGCTGCGCAACGGCGCGGGCTTTGTGCTCTATGCGCTGATGGACGCGGTGGTCGACCGCTACTTCCCGGTGATCGACGCGCTCGAGGTGGAACTCGAATCCATCGAGCAGCAGATCTTTGCCCAGGGCGGCGCGGCGCGCGACAAGATCAAGCAGCTGTATGACCTGAAGCGCCGCAGCCTCATTCTCAAGCGCGCGGTGGCGCCATTGGTGGAGGCAGCGGGCAAGCTGCACGGCGGGCGCGTGCCGCAGATCTGCGTGGGCACGCAGGAATACTTTCGCGACGTGGGCGACCACCTGGTGCGCATCAACGGCTCGATCGACGCGGTGCGCGACACCATCGCCACGGCGGTGCAGGTGAACCTCTCGATGGTCACCATCGAAGAGAGCGAAGTGACGAAGCGGCTGGCCGCCTGGGCCAGCATCTTCGCGGTGTGCACGGCGTTCGCGGGCATCTGGGGGATGAACTTCGAGCACATGCCGGAGCTGAAGTTTCGCTATGGGTATGCGATGGCGCTGGGGCTGATCGTCAGCACCTGCGGCTATCTGTACTACCGCTTCCGCCGCGTCGGCTGGCTTTGAGCGACTTTCTCCCTCCCCTTCCGGGGGAGGGTGGGGTGGGGGCTCGCGGCGCCTCAACCGTCAGCGGCTTTTCGCAGGCCGCTTGCCCCCATCCCAGCCTTCCCCCGGAAGGGGAAGGAGCAATACCAATACTCACTCGTCGTGGGTGTCGTGCGTCGCAACGGCACCGCGACGCCAATAACCCGACGCCCGAACCCACTTCGGGTTCGCACCGCGCTCACCCACGAGGTGCGCGCGCAGCGCCTTCGCAATCGCCGATTCGCATCCCACCCAGGCATGGAAGTCGCCAGCCGGCAGCGTCATCGCTTTCAGCGTGTCGACCAGCACCGGGCTCAGTCCCGGCGCGGCGCCTTGGCGGTGTACCCAGCGCAGCGTGAGGTCGGCCTGCGTCTCGAAGGGAATCTCGTCGGCCTCGCTGTCGACTTCCGCCAGCACCACCACGCGCGCACCGGCGGGCAGTTCGGCCAGGCGACGTGCGATCGCGGGCAGCGCGGTGTCGTCGCCGATCAGCAGGTGCCAGTCGAATTCGGTCGGCACGATGAACGAGCCGCGCGGGCCGCCCACGCCGACGATGTCGCCGGGCTTGGCCTGTTCGGCCCACTGCGTGGCGGGGCCGGCATCGTGCAGCGCGAAGTCGATCTCCAGCGTGTTGGCTTGCGCGTCGTGGCGGCGCGGCGTGTAGTCGCGCATGGCCGGGCGACCGCCTTCGGGCCACACGGGGCCGTCGGGGCCGGCGGTCGGCAGCGTGAGCTGGCCGGTGGCGGCATCGGGAAAGAACAGCTTCGCGTGGTCGTCGAAGCCGGGGCTCGTGAAGCCTTCGAGCGCGTCGCCGGTCAGCGTGATGCGGATCAGGTGCGGGGTCACGCGCTGCACGGTCTTCACCGTGAGTTGGCGAAAGTGCAGTTCGTGGCGCACGCGGCGCGGCGTGCGGTCGGGCGTGTTGGTAGCAGAGGAAGTGGTGGTGGTGAAGTCGGTCATTTCAGGTTGATTCAAATGCGTTCGAGCTGTTGTGCGGCGCTGTCGAGCACCGCGGCGAATTCGTGGGCTTGTTGTTCGGTGAGGGGGGCGCCGCCGAGGCGCAGGCGCATCGCGAGCTTGAGGTTCTCGATGGCGCGGGTGACTTGCGGGGGCCGTCCGGCGCGCGGGCCGGCGCCGTCCACGCCGCCCGCCATGCGGGCCATCATGGCGTCGGCCGTTTCGCGGTTGGCGGCCAGGAACTCCTGGCCGCTCGGCGTGATGCTGTAGCGCTTGCGACCGCCGACGTCGGCGGTTTCCACGCTCAGGTAGCCGAGTTCTTCCAGCAGCGTGAGCGTGGGGTAGACCACGCCGGGGCTCGGCGCGTAGGTGCCGCCCAGGCGGTCTTCGATCGCCTTGATGAGCTCGTAGCCGTGCGAGGGCTTGTCGGCAATGAGCTGCAGCAGCACGAAGCGCAAGCCGCCATGGCCGAACACCCGGCCCGCGCCGCCGCCGCGTCCGCCGCGCAGCCCGCGGCCGCCCCCCGAGAGGCCGTCGTCGTGTTCGCCGCGCGGGGCGTGGCAGTGGTGAGGGTGGTGCGGGGCGTGGTGGGTGTGGCGCATGGGGTGGTCTTTCTTGATCGTGTCTGAAACTATTCTAGATATATCTAAATAGAGGGCAAGACAGCCCCAAAAACAGACCCTGACGGTCGCGCGGGTTCTAGGCTTTGGGCGTGAGCAGGCCGGGCCGGCTCAATCGGCCGGCTGCTCGAGCACGCTGTCAGCGAAGCGCTGCGCCGCCGAGGTCTGCGCGCCCGGCGGCAAGGCGAGGGCGATGCCGATGGCGGTCTGTGCGCCCGGCCCCGCGAGCGGCTTGAACACCACGTTGCGCGCCACATGCCGCGCCGCCACCGAAGGCACCAGCGCCACGCCCAAGCCGCTTTCGACCAGGCTGATCAGCGTCTGCACCTGCACCGCCTCCTGCTGCACGTCGGGAATGAAGCCCGCCTGCTGGCAGGCCAGGAGCGCCGCCGCGTGCAGGCCCGGCACTTCCATGGCGCCGTACATCACGAAGGGCTCGGCGGCCAGGTCCGACAGCGCCAGCCGACGCCGCCGCGCCAGCGCATGGCCGGCCGGCAGTGCGGCCACGAACACATCGCGCTCCGCCGGGAACACGCGCGCCTTGCAGGCCCGCCCGATCGGAAAGCGCACCAGCCCCACGTCGACGTCGCCGTTTTCCACCATGCCCACGATGCGCGCGGTGGTCGATTCGCCCAGCACCAGCTGCACGCCCGGGTAGCGCGCACGAAAACGCGGCAGCACGCGCGGCATCAGCGCGTAGGTTGCTGAGCCCACGAAGCCCACGCGCAGCAGCCCCGCCTCGCCGCGCGAGGCTGCCTGCGCCACCTTGGCGAACTGCTCGCCGTGGAACACCGCACGGCGCGCTTCTTCGAGGGCGGCCGTGCCCGCGGGCGTCAGCTCGGTGCCGCGCCGGTTGCGCAGGAACAGCGGCACGCCCACCTGCTCCTCGAGCCGCCGGATCGAGGCCGACAGCGGCGGCTGTGCCATGTGCAGCCGCTCGGCCGCGCGATGGAAATTGAGCGTTTCGGCAAGGGCGATGAAGTGGCGCAGCTGGCGGATGTCCATGATCTGTAAACGGTATCACAGAGCGCATATTTGATATTGGACGGCATGGCGACCGCTTCGCAGAATCGGCGCCAGGAGACTGACCAACGATGCTTCCCCTTCAGGGCGTGAAAGTGCTCGACCTTTCGAGCGTGGTGTTCGGGCCGCTGGCCAGCCAGACCTTGGCCGACTACGGTGCCGACGTGATCAAGATCGAGCCGCCCGAAGGCGACTCCACCCGCCGCACCGGCCCCGCTGCCGAGCCCGGCATGTCGGCCGTGTTCCTGGGCAGCAACCACAGCAAGAAGAGCGTCGTGCTCGACCTCAAGCGCCCCGAGGCGCGCGAGGCGCTCATGGCGCTGCTCGCCGACGCCGACGTCTTCATGCACAGCATGCGCCCGCAAAAGCTTGCGCCGCTGGGCATCGACCCCGACACGCTCACCGCGCGCTTTCCGCGCCTCGTGTATGCCGGCCTGCACGGCTTTGCGCAGGGCGGCCCTTATGCCGGGCGGCCTGCGTACGACGACGTCATCCAGGGCATGTCGGGCCTTTCGGCGCTCATGGAACAGCAAAGCGGCGAGGCGCGCTACCTGCCCACCATCGCCGCCGACAAGACCTGTGCGCTGGTGGGTGCGCAGGCCATTCTTGCGGCGCTGTTCCGGCGCGAGCGCACCGGGTGCGGCTGCTTCGTCGAGATCCCGATGTTCGAGACCATGGTGGCCTTCAACCTCGTCGAGCACCTGTACGGCCGCCACTTCGAGCCGCCGCTGGCCGACGCCGGCTACCCGCGCGTGCTCACGCCGTGGCGCCGCCCGTGGCGCACCGCCGACGGGCACATCTGCATGATGCCGTACACCTCCGCGCACTGGCGCCGCTTCTTCGCCGAGGTGGGCGAGCCCGCGCTGGCCGACGACCCGCGCTTTGCCGACATGGCCGCGCGCACGCGCCACATCGGCGAGCTGCTCGAACTGGCCGGCGGCTTCGTGGCCACGGGCAGCACCGCGCACTGGCTCGCCATCTGCGAGCGGCTCGAAATTCCGGCCGCGCCCGTCAGCCGCCTGGACGACCTGCCGCGCGACCCGCACCTGGTCGCCACCGGCTTCTTCACCGAACTGCACGACCCGAACATGGGCGCCATGCGCTTCCCCGGCGTGAGCGTGAAGTTCGACGGCGTGCGCCCGCCCGTGCGCATGCCGCCGCGCCTGGGCGAACACACGCGCGAAAGCCTCGCCGCGGCGGGCTGGCCCGCCGAACGCATCGACCGATTCCTGGAGACCTCATCGCAATGACCGACACGCCCCGCCCGCTTCCTTCCCTGTCGCCGCAAGACCGCACGCTGCCTCGCCTCGGCCAGGGCTTCGTCTGGCAAGACCTTGCGGTCGGCCAGCGCATGCGCACCTTTCGCCGCACCATCACCGAGACCGACCTCGTCAACTTCATCGGTGTGACCGGCATGCTCGAGGCGATCTTCATCGACGCCGAGTACGAGGCCGGCGCCATCGCGGGCCGCCCCGTGCCGGCCGCGCTCACCTACACGCTCATCGAGGGCTTCATCATGCAGACCATGATCCAGGGCACCGGCCTGGCCATGCTCGAGTTGGTGCAGAAGATTCACGCGCCCGTGCTTGTCGGCGACGCCATCGAGGCCGTGGTCGAGGTCACCGGCATCCGCCCGACGTCGAAGGGCAACCGCGCCATCGTCGATTCGCGCATCGACGTGTTCAACCAGCACGGCCGCTGCGTCATGCACTACGACGCGCGCCGCCTGCTCGCGGGCCGGCCGCAAGACGTTGCCGCGGCCTGATCCGCTTTCGAATTTCGCCACCCATAAATACCAACGGAGACAAGACATGCCCACTCGCCATTCATTCATGCCCTTCACGCGACGTGCCCTCGTCGGCACCGCACTGGCCCTCGCCATCGCCGCCCCGGCCGCCTTCGCCCAGGGCCCCGCCTACCCGGCCAAGCCGATCACCATGGTCGTGCCGTTCCCGCCAGGCGGACCCACCGACCTCGTCGCGCGCGTGCTCGCGCAAAAGCTCGGCGAGCAGCTCGGCCAGCCCGTGCTGGTCGACAACCGCGGCGGCGCCAACGGCAACATCGGCGCGCAGATGGTCGCCAAGGCGGCGGCCGACGGCTACACCGTGCTCTACAACACCTCGTCGATTGCGCTGAGCCCCGCGCTCTACAAGAGCGTGTCGTACGACGTGCAGAAAGACTTCGCTCCCGTCGCGCTCGTGGCGGTGGTGCCGCTCGCACTGGTCACGCACCCTTCGGTGCCGGCCAGCACCGTGAAGGAGTTCGTCGCCTACGCCAAGGCCCACCCCGGCAAGCTGTCGTACGGCTCGGCGGGCAACGGCAACGTCACGCACCTGGGCGCGTTCCAGTTCGTGCAGGCCAACGGCATCGACGCCACCCATGTGCCCTACAAGGGCAGCGCACCGGCCGACGTCGACCTCGTCGGCAACCAGATCCAGTTCATGACCGACACCGTCAATTCAGTGATGGGCTTCGTGCGCGACAAGCGCCTGAAGATGCTCGCCGTGACCACCGCCAAGCGCATGTCGATGTTTCCCGATGTGCCCACGCTTGCCGAATCGGGCATGCCCGGTTTCGAGGTGGGCGCGTGGCAGGGCGTGATGGTGCCGGCCGGCACGCCGCAGGCCGTGGTCGATCGCCTGAATGCCGAGATCGTCAAGGCGCTCAAGTCGCCCGACGTGCGCGAGCGCCTGGCGCTGCAGGGCGCCGAGCCGCTGGGCTCCACGCCCAAGGAGTACGGCGCCTACGTGAAGAAGGAGCTGGCGCGCTGGGCCGGCGTGGTCAAGGCCACGGGCGTGACGCTCGACTGAACGCGAAGGAGCCCATCACCATGCGCACCCACTTTCATCGCCTCGCGTTCGCCGCGCCGCTGCTTGCACTGGGCATCGCCGCCTTCGGCGTTGCCCCTGCCGCCGCGCAGGAGTTTCCGTCCAAGCCCATCAAGTTCGTCGTGCCGTTTCCGCCGGGCAGCGGCACCGACACCTCGGCGCGCTACTTCGGCCGCAAGCTCACCGAGCTCACCGGCCAGCCCGTGGTTGTCGAGAACAAGCCCGGCGCCAACGGCTTCATTGCGGTGAAGGCCGTGCTCGCCGCGCCGGCCGACGGCTACACCGTGTTCGTGGGCAGCAACTCCACACTGGCCGTGAACGTGGCGCTGTTCAAGTCGCTGCCCTACGACCCCGTCACCGAGTTGGCACCGCTCACGATGATGATGCGTTCGCCCGCGCTCATCGTCGTGCCCGGCCCGTCGCCCTACAAGACCCTGCCCGAGCTGATGGCCGGCGCCAGGGCCAAACCCGGCGCGCTCAACTACGGCGCGGGCTCGGCCGGCTACCAGCTCATGGCCGAGCTGTTCAACGACGCCGCCAAGGTGCAGACCCGCCACGTGCCCTTCAAGGGCGCGAGCGAAGCGCTCGTGGCCGTGGTGTCCAGCACCGTCGACCTGGCCTTTGCCGAGATCACCAGCGCGCAGGAGCTGGCCAAGTCGGGCAAGGTGCACGCGCTGGCGGTGGCGGCCGACAAGCGCCTGCCCGCGCTGCCCAATGTGCCCACCGCCGCCGAGGCCGGCCTGCCGGGCTTTGCGGCCTACACCTGGGTCGGTGCCATGGTGTCGGCCAAGACGCCCAAGGCCGAGACCGACAAGCTCGCCGCGCTGCTCACCAAAATCGAGACGCTGCCCGAAACGCGCGAGTTCTACGAGCGCATCGGCGCCGAAGTCATGCGCGGCGGGCCCGAGGAAATGCGCGCCTTCCAGGCCGCGGAAATCCAGCTGTGGAAACGCATCGCGGTGAAGGCCAATGTCGAACAGCAGTAAGAAGGCCGCCGGAGCACCCGGCACGCCCGGCGCCGGTGCGCTCTCGCACCTCCGCGTGCTCGACCTCTCGCGCGTGCTGGCCGGCCCCTGGGCCAGCCAGACCCTGGGCGACCTGGGCGCCGAGGTCATCAAGATCGAACGGCCCGGGCGCGGCGACGACACCCGCCTGTGGGGCCCGCCCTTCCTGAAAGACCGCGAAGGCGCCGACACCCGCGACTCCGCCTACTACCTTTGCGCCAACCGCAACAAGCGCTCGGTGGCCGTCGACTTCACCACGCCCGCCGGCCAGGCGCTGGTGCGCGAACTGGCCACGCGCTGCGACGTGGTGGTCGAGAACTTCAAGGTCGGCAGCCTCGCGCAGTACGGGCTCGACCACGCCTCCCTGCTGGCCCTGAACCCGCGCCTCGTGTATTGCTCCATCACCGGCTTCGGCCAGACCGGCCCCTATGCCGAGCGCGCCGGCTACGACTTCCTCATGCAGGGCATGGGCGGCCTCATGAGCATCACCGGCCGCGCCGACGGCGAGGAGGGCGCCGGTCCGGTGAAGGTGGGCGTGGCGCTCACCGACATCCTCACCGGCCTGTACGCCAGCACCGCCATCCTGGCCGCGCTGCAGTCGCGCGACATCACCGGCGTGGGCCAGCACATCGACCTGGCGCTGCTCGACGTGCAGGTGGCCTGCCTCGCCAACCAGGGCATGAACCACCTGTACGGCGGCGAGCCCAGGCGCATGGGCAACGCCCACCCCAACACCGTGCCGTACCAGGACTTTCCGACGCAAGACGGCTTCATGATCCTGGCCATCGGCAACGACGGGCAGTTCGGCAACTTCTGCCGCGCGGTCGGGCATGCGCAGTGGGCCGACGATGCGCGCTTCAGGACCAACGCCGACCGCATTGCGCACCGCACCGAGCTCATCGCACTCATGCGCGCGCTCACCGTCACGCGCGGCACCGCCGAGTGGATCGCGCTGTTCGAGCAGGTGGGCGTGCCCTGCGGCCCCATCAACACCATCGCCGATGTGTTCGAAGACCCGCAGGTGAAGGCGCGCGGCACGCAGATCCGCATGACGCATCCGGTGGCGGGCGAGATCCCGCTGGTTGCCAGCCCGCTGCGCATGTCGCACACGCCGGTGCAGTACCGCCGCGCGCCGCCGCTGTTGGGCCAGGACACGCGCGACGTGCTGGCCGACGTGATGGGCCTCGGGCCCGAGGCGATCGCAGAACTGATCAAACAAGGAGTAGTCGCATGAGTGCGCTGACCTCGCTGTCGATGACAGCGATCCCCCCCGAAGACGAGGCGCTGCGCGCGCCCGTGCGGGCCTTTCTTTCCGAGGCGCTGGCCCATGTGCCCGCGCACCTTCGTGCCAAGTCATGGTCCGGCTACGACAGCGCCTTCAGCCGCGAACTCGGCCGGCGCGGCTGGCTCGGTATCACCTTGCCCACCGAATACGGCGGCGGCGGCCGCAGCGCCTTCGCGCGCTACGTGCTGGTCGAGGAGTTCCTGAACTTCGGTGCGCCCGTCGGTTCGCACTGGATCGCCGACCGCCAGAGCGGCCCGCTCATCCTCAAGTACGGCACCGAGGAACAGAAGCGCTTCTACCTGCCACCGATCTGCCGTGGCGAGTCGTTTTTCTGTATCGGCATGAGCGAGCCCAACGCCGGCTCCGACCTGGCCAGCGTGCGCACCCGCGCCGTGCGCACGGCCGAAGGCTTCACGCTCAACGGCCAGAAGATCTGGACCACCAACGCCCACCACTGCCAGTACATGATCGCGCTCGTGCGCACCTCGGGCGAGGCGCAGGACCGGCAGAAGGGCCTGTCGCAGGTCATCGTCGACCTGAGCCTGCCGGGCGTGACCGTGCGGCCCATCACCGACCTGTCGGGCGACTCGCATTTCTGCGAGGTGTTCTTCGACAACGTGGCGCTCGCACCCGACGCCCTCATCGGCGAAGAGGGCAGGGGCTGGGAGCAAGTGACGGCCGAGCTGGCCTTCGAGCGCAGCGGGCCCGAGCGGCTGTTCTCCAGCATCGTGCTGTTCGACGAATGGCTCGCCTTCGTGCGCACCGAGGCCGGCCGCACGCCCGCATCGGTGCGGCTGGCCGGCAAGATTTTGAGCCAGCTCGCACCGCTGCGCGCCATGTCGCTCGCCGTCACCGAGAAGGTGGCGCAGGGCGGCAGCCCGATCGTCGAGGCCGCGCTCGTCAAGGACCTGGGCACGGGCGTGGAGCAGCTCATTCCCGCCGCCATTGCAGACGACCTGTATGCGCGCGACGGGCAGGACATTCCGCTCGAACTGCTGCGCACGCTCGACTACGTGACGCAGGTCGCGCCGTCGTTCTCGCTGCGCGGCGGCACGCGCGACATCCTGCGCGGAATGATTGCGCGCGGCCTCGGCCTGCGTTGACACCACAAGGACAACAGACGATGGACGACATCTACATCGACGCCCTGCGCGGCGTACTCACCGACCGCTGCACGCTGCAGGCCGTGCGCGACATCGAAGGCGGGCAATCGGCCGAAGCGCTGTGGCAGGCGATCGAGGAATCGGGCTTTGCCGATGCGCTGCTGCCCGAGGTCGAAGGCGGCGCGGGCCTCTCGCTGACCGAGGCCTTTCCCCTGCTCGAACTCTGCGGCGCCTTCGTGGTGCCCGTGCCGCTGGCCGAGACCATGGTGGCGCGCTCGCTGCTGGCGCAGGCCGGCGTGCCCCGGCCCGGCGGCAGCATCGCGCTGGCGCAGGGCCGACTGCAGAGCGACGGCACATTGGTGTGCGAGCGCGTGAGCTTCGGCCGCGTGGCCGACTGGGTGCTCGTGGGGCTGGGCAAGACCTGCCTGCTGCTGCCGGCGGATGCGGCCGTGTCGACCGCCGCCGTCGCGCCGCTGGACGCCACGCTGTCGTGGTCCGCCCCCGCGCAGGCCGCCGCGTTGCCGGTGCCGGGTGTGGCCGACGTGCGCGTGCCGCTGGCCTGCGTGCTCGCCGCGCAGCTCGCCGGCGTGCTGATGAGCGTGTTCACGCGAACGCTGCAATACGCCAACGACCGCAACCAGTTCGGCCGGCCCATCGGCAAGTTTCAGGCCATCCAGCACCAGCTGGGCGTGATCTCCGAGCACGCCTTCGCGGCCCGCATGGCCGCGCAGATGGGGTGCAGCACCGACCGCCTGCGCGTGGCCATCGCCAAGGCGCGCACCAGCGAGGCTGCGCTCGAAGTGGCGGCGCTGAGTCACTCCATCCACGGCGCCATCGGCTTCACCGAAGAGTTCGACCTGCAGATGTACACGCGCCGCCTGCACGCCTGGCGCCAGGCCGGCGGCTCCGAGTCGCACTGGCACGACGTGGTGGGCGCCGAGCTGGTCGACCGCCGCGACGGCCTTGCGCTCGACCTCATCCGCGCCACCACCGACCCGGCGTGAAAGCCCGAACGACGACACAAGACACCCAAGGAGATTCCGCATGACCACCGCCCCGTTTTTGAAGACCACGCGCGACGGCGCCATCCTCACGCTCACCATGAGCCAGCCCGCAACGCGCAACGCGCTCACCGGCAACACCGCCGTCGACGAGATCGTGCAGGCCTGCGCCGACATCACGCGCGACCGCAGCATCCGCGTGGTCGTGCTCACCGGCGAAGGCCCCGTGTTCAGCTCGGGCGGCAACGTGAAAGACATGCAGCGCTACGAGAAAGAAGGCCTGTCGCCGGAGGTGATCCGCGAGGAATACCGCAACGGCATCCAGCGCCTGCCCAAGGCGCTCTACAACCTCGACGTGCCCGTGATCGCCGCCGTCAACGGCCCCGCCGTGGGCGCGGGGCTCGACCTCACCTGCATGTGCGACATCCGCATTGCGTCAGAGAAAGCCACCTTTGCCGAGAGCTTCGTCAAGGTCGGCATCGTGCCGGGCGACGGCGGCGCCTGGCTGCTGCCGCGTGTGGTCGGCATGTCGAAGGCGTCCGAGATGGCCTTCACCGGCGACGCGCTCAGCGCGCAAGAGGCGCTGGCCTGCGGCCTCGTCTCGCGCGTCGTGCCGCACGAGCAACTTCTCGAAGAAAGCCTGCGGCTCGCCGCCCGCATCGCCGCCAACCCCGGCGGCGTGCTGCGCATGACCAAGCGGCTGCTGCGCGAGGGCGAGCGCAGCACCCTCGAATCGCTGCTCGAAATGTCGGCCGGCTACCAGGCCATTGCCCACATGACCGGCGACCACCGCGAGGCCGTGCGCGCGTTCGTGGAAAAGCGCAAGCCGGTGTTCGGCAACGACTGACGCTTGACGCTTCGCAGCTAGAGCGCGCGCACAGGCGCCGCGCGCGCAATCAGGCGAATCTGCTCGAAATCCAGCCGGTCCAGCGCCTGGCGAAGCGTCAGCACCATCGGCTGGCTGTGCGCGTCTGTGGCCAGCCGGTTCACCCATTCGTGCAGGTCGCTCCATCGCCCATCGCGGGCGAGCGCTTCGAGTTCGTCCTTCTGCGCCGGTGACAGCGGCGTCAGCACCGGAAGTGGCCGGCGCGCCCTGGGCTTTGGGCGCGGGATGGGCGGGGCGATGGGTTCCGGCGGCGGCGGTGCAGACGGCGCATCCGACGAAGGCGCCGGCTCCGTCGCCAGCGAGAAGACCACCCGCGTCCCCGTGCCCATGCCGCTGTGGATCGCCAGTTGCCCGCCCATCCGCTGCACGATGCGCTGCGCAATCACCAGCCCGAGCCCGCCGCCCGCCATGCTGGGCGCGTTGTCGGCCAGCAGGCGGGTCATGCGGTCGAGCGTGTCCGTGTCGATGCCCGTGCCGCTGTCGGTCACTTCGAAGTGCAGCTGCCACGCATCGCCAACGGCGGCGGGCAGGGCGTGCACGCGCAGTGCGATCGTCCCGTTGCGCGTGAACTTGGCCGCGTTCGACAGCAGGTTCAGCACCACCTGCTGCAGCCGCTTGCCGTCCAGGCGGACCATGGCCGGAAGCGCACCGTCGATGGTCAGTTCGAAGCTGTTGTGCTGCCGCTGCGCGAGCGCGTCCGCGTACTGCGCGATGTTGTCGACCAGCGTGCGCAGCTGCACCGGCTGCGCTTCGACGGCCAGTGGCGCCAGCTCGCCCTTGGCGTAGTCGACCAGCTCATCGATCAGCTCCAGCTGGTAGGTCGCGCTGCGCTCGATGGTGGCGAGCCGCGTGGGCACCGGCGTGTCGATGCCGTCCTGCATCAGCCGCAGGTTGCCGAGGATGGTGGCCACCGGCGCGCGCAGGTCGTGGCTGATGTAGGCCAGCAGCTCCTTCTGCTCGCGCGTGCGCTGCTCGGCCTGGCCCAGCGCCTCGCTCAGGGCGCGGGTCTTGCGCACCACTTCTTCTTCGAGCCGCTGTTGTTCCTGGGCCTGCCACGCCAGCAGCGTCTGCTGCGCCGCATTGCGCTGGCGCGTCTCCTGGAACGACCACGCCGTGATCGCGAACGCGCCGACCAGCATGCCCGGGAACGCCAGCGCATAGTGGTCGAAGTCGGACATCGAACGCTCCGCGAACATCAGCGCCGACATGCGCATCAGCGCGCCCACGCAGATCACCAGCATCACCAGCAGCGACAGCCGCCCGCCCGGGCCGGCGCGCCGTTGGTAGATGAAAGTGCAGACCGTCAGCGCGAGCACGATCAGCGGCGCGTTCACGATGCCGATGGACGCGAAGGTCGCGTAGGGGCCGAGCAAGGTGCCCAGCATCACGACGATTTCGACAGCGGCCAGCACGAACAGCAGCGGGCGCCCGGGCACGCGCATGGGGCTCTGGCGGCTGCGCTCGTGAAAGTACAGCAGCAAACACAGCACCGTGGCCGCCACCATCACGCTGTGCCCGCGGTAGCTCCAGTCGGTGCTGTTCGGCCACAGCGCAATGCGCGCATAGCCCCGGTAGGTGGCCTCGTACAGCGCCAGCAGCGCAAAGCTCCCGAACTGGAACGCGAGCATCGGCGCGCGCGAAATCCACCACAGCGCGGCCGAATACACCGCGAAGGCCAGCAGCCCGCCGATCAGCAGGCCGCTCAGCAGCGCATGGTTGCGTTCGATGTGATGCCACGCCTCGTCGGTGTGCAGCTCCAGCACCAGCTTGATCTGGCCCGTGCTCATCACGCGCACCAGCACCTGCACCGACTCGCCCGGCTGCAGGTCGATCTGCAGCTGCGGAATGCGGTCGTAGCGGTGCGTGGCGTCCATCGGGTCGGACACGCCGGCTTGCGCGTGCGTCCACGCGGGCTGCCCATTGCGCGTGCGCAGCAGGTGAAAGTCGACGTGCCGCAGCCACGTCACGTTGAGCCCGAGGCGCGCCGTGCGCACCTCCGGCGCATCGTTGACGAGCGACAGGCGCAGCCAGACCGCCGATGTCGAAAACCCGCGCATCAACTGGTCGGGCGTGGCGGGCGCGAAGCCATTTGCGCCACCGCTTGGCAGCGCGAGCACCTCGCTCGCCGACAGTCGGGCCGTCGGGTCTTCCAGCACCTCGACGGTTTGTTCGACGGCAACGTCGCCCAGGGCCAGCGCGCTGAACTTGACCGCTTCCGCTGCATTGGCTGCGAAGACGCACAACCACAAGGCCAGGCCGAGCAGCAAGCAGCTCGCCCATCGGGGCACGTGCGCCGGATGCATCACGCGTCAGGTGCTCGAACGCTCGACGCCGGCCTGGCGGCAGGCCGAGGGCGTGCAGTCGAAGTACTCGCGAAACGCCGTCGCGAAATTCGCGGCGCTCGAGAACCCCACCGCCGCGGCGATCTCCTCGATGCGCATCGCCGATTCGAGCAGCAGGCGCTGCGCCTCGTGCAGCCGTGCCTCGCGCACGAACTCGAACACCGTGCGGTTCGCCAGCTCCTTGAACACGCGCGACAAGCGCTTCTCGTGCGTGCCCACGCGCGCCGCCAGTTCGCGCAGCGGCAGCACGCGGCTCAGGTCGGCCAATATCAGTCGCTCCGCCGCCTGCATCAGCGCACGGTCCATGCCCGAGCCCGGCGCGCCGCCGTCGTTCGCGGCGGGGCGATCGAGCGGCTGCGGTGGTTCCGCTGCAGGCGCGGTGCGCGCCCTGCGGCATTCCGCCAGCGCCAGGTGAATCTCGACGCGGGCCATCACCTCGGCCGGATCGAAGGGCTTCACGATGTAGTCGACCGCGCCGGCCCGCAGGCCCGTCAGGCGCTCTTCCACGCTGGCCGACGAGGTCACGAAGATCACCGGAATGTCCGCCGTGGCCGGGTCGGCCTTCAGCAGGCGGCAGGCGGCAAACCCATCGGTGCCGCCCAGGCGCACGTCCAGCAGCACCAGGTCCATCTGCAGCGTCGTTGCACGCCGGTAGCCCTCCATCGCGTCGAAGGCGAGCGTGATGCGATAGCCGGTGCCCCGCAGCGTTTCCAGCAAGAGCTTGAGTTCGTCAACGTTGTCATCGACAACCAGAAGATGAGCTCTCCGGGGCTCCGGAGGGGACCAATAGGACATGAAAGGAGGGAACGACGGCCCGGCGTTTGCACGCCCTGCGGTCGAATCAATGTAACCAAGGAATTAATTTGGTAATCATTGTCACAAAGATTGCAAATTCATCCAATGACTGCCATTCATTCCTGATCGATTCGCTTGCCATTCGTGTAGGTGACCCCAAACGGGCGCTATGCGACAGCCTCTGAAAAGCCCTCTGTCAGAGGAGAAACGGGGCGCCGGAGGCGGGCGAATTCAGCATTCCCGGTATTGCAGGAAATAGCCGGGCCGATTCCGTCCATCAAAAGAAATGGACGGTCTGGCAAAAGCCAATAAGCCAAAAGGCCGCCCCTCCCACTTTCCAAAAACCGCGAATTGACGAATTTCTCTCGCCATTCGTGTGAAGTATTCGACGTTCGCACACGTTTGTGAACAGTTGTCCGCCACGGCAAAAGCCGCGGCCTCTCCGGCAAAAGTCCGGACTACCCCCCGCACCAAGAATCCCGCCCCATGCAAGCGCAAGCCTGTGTGGGACCCGCACCGGGTCTCGCCGGCAAGTCCTCGAGAGACGCAAGCGGCGCTCGAGATTTCCCAATGTGTGCGGCCCGGGCTGTTCGTCGAAAGCGACGGCGCGCCCGAGGTTCGGAGTCAAGGAGCAAAGACAAATCATGGAAGCTGTTTACAAGTCTGGTGGCGCGTCGTCCCGCAAAGCGGCGGCGGAAACCCCTCTGGTTCTGGATCGCCCGTCGATCGTCTCGCTGAAGATCGCGCCCGAGAGCGTGCTCAAGTTCGAGCGCCGCGGCGACGACCTCGTGCTCGTGCTGCGCGACGGCCAGGAAGTCGCCGTGCGCGGCTTCTTCGCCGAGTACCCCGACGGCGGCCGCAACGACCTCGTGCTCGAAGACGGCGCCGGCGTGCAGTGGTGGGGCCAGTACACCGCGCCCTGGAAAGACTTCCACTTCACCGAGATCGAATGGAACGACGCCGGCGGCGCGCTGCTGCCCGACGGTGTGCCCGGCTGGCTGCTGGGTGCGCTCGGCGTGCTGGGCGTCGGTGCCGCCGCGAGCGGTGGTGGCGGCGGCGGCCCGGCCTTCATCCCGCCGCTGCTCCCCCCGCAGAACCGCGGCCCCGAAGGCAAGGCCGAGCCCGTCGTCACCGAGCAGGACAAGCCCGTGAACGGGCAGGTGCAGGCCACCGACCCCGACCGCGACACGCTGAACTACACCGTCGCCAAGGGCCCCGAGCACGGCACCGTCACCGTCGATCCGTCCACCGGCCAGTTCGTCTACACGCCCAAGCCTGGCTACGAAGGGCCCGACAGCTTCGAGGTGACCGTCAGCGACGGCAAGGGCGGCACCACCACCGTGAAGGTGCCCGTGACCGTCTCGCCCGTCAACGACGCGCCCACCGCGCCCGACTACACCGAGACGACGAACGAAGACACGCCCGTGAGCGGTCGCGTGACCGGCAGCGACATTGATAGCGGCGACACGCTGACCTACACCAAGGGCAGCGATCCGGCGCACGGCACGGTGACGGTCAACCCGGATGGCACGTACACGTACACGCCGAACCCGGACTTCCATGGCACGGACAGCTTCACCGTGACGGTGAGTGATGGCAATGGCGGGACGACGACGAGCACGGTGACGGTCACGGTCGATCCGGTGAACGATGCGCCCACGGTCCCGAACTACACCGAGACCACGAACGAAGACACGCCGGTCAGCGGGAAGGTGATCGGTAGCGACGTTGATGGCGATGCGCTGACATACACCAAGGGCAGCAACCCGTCGCATGGCACGGTGACGGTGAACCCCAACGGCACCTACACCTACGTTCCCGGCCCCAATTTCAACGGCACAGACAGCTTCACCGTCACGGTCAGCGACGGCCACGGCGGCACGACGACGAGCACCGTGAACGTGACCATCAACCCCGTCAACGACGCCCCCGTGTTCGTCGAAGGCGGCGGAGGCGGCACGCCGGTCGACACAACCACCGGCTACGTCTTCGGCTACGACGAAAACCGCCCCGCAGGCACCGTGCTCGGCACCGTCCGCGCCACCGATATCGACAGCGCGACCATCACCTACAGCATCCTCTCGGGCAACGACAACGGCTACTTCGCCATCGACCCGGTCACGGGCGAGATCAGCCTCACGCCCGCAGGCGCCGCAGCGTTCGTCAACGACTACGAAGCGGGCGTCAACGCGCACGCGCTGGTGGTCGGCGCGAACGACGGCACGGTCACGACGAACATCCCCGTCACGCTCAACGAGCAGAACGTCAACGAGGCGCCGACGGCGCCTGACTACACCAAGACCACGAACGAAGACACGTCCGTCAGCGGGCAAGTGATCGGCACCGATGCCGATGGCGACACGCTGACCTACACCAAGGGCAGCAACCCAGCGCACGGCACTGTCACGGTCAACGCCGACGGCACGTACACCTACGTGCCCGGCGCCAACTTCAACGGCACCGATAGCTTCACCGTCACCGTCGACGACGGCCACGGCGGCACGACGACGAGCACCGTGAACGTCACGATCAATCCGGTCAACGACGCCCCGACGGTGCCGGACTACAGCAAGACGACGAACGAAGACACGCCGGTCAGCGGCAAGGTGACGGGCACCGACCAGGACGGTGACGCGCTGACCTACACCAAGGGCAGCGACCCAATGCACGGCACGGTGACGGTCAACGTCGACGGCACCTACACCTACGTCCCCGGCGCCAACTTCAACGGCACCGACAGCTTCACTGTGACGGTGAGCGACGGCCACGGCGGCACGACCACGAGCACAGTGACGGTGACGGTCGCTCCCGTCAACGACGCTCCTGTGTTCGTCGATGGAGGCGGCAAGCCGGTGAACACGACAGACGGCTATGTCTTCGGCTACGACGAAAACCGCCCCGCAGGCACCGTGCTCGGCACCGTCCGCGCCACCGATGTCGACAGCGCGAACGTCACCTACAGCATCCTCTCGGGCAACGACAACGGCTACTTCGCCATCGACCCCGTCACGGGTGCGATCAGCCTCACGCCTGCAGGCGCCGCAGCGTTCGTCAACGACTACGAAGCAGCATCCAATGCCCACGCGCTGACAGTCGGTGCGAACGACGGCACGGTCACCACCGTCATTCCCGTCACGCTCAACGAGCAGAACGTCAACGAGGCACCGACAGCGCCCAACGACACCAAGACCACGAACGAAGACACGCCCGTCAGCGGCCAGATCGTCGGCAGCGACGTCGATGGCGACACGCTGACCTACACGAAGGGAAGCGATCCCGCGCACGGCACGGTCACGGTCAACGCCGATGGCACCTACACGTACACGCCAAACCCGAACTTCCATGGCACCGACAGCTTCACCGTCACGGTGAGCGACGGCCACGGTGGCATGACGACGAGCACTGTGAACGTCACGATCGACCCGGTGAACGATGCGCCGACGGTGCCGAACTACACCAAGACCACGGACGAAGACACGCCAGTCAGTGGCCAGGTCGTGGGCAGCGACGTCGATGGCGACGCGCTGACCTACGTGAAGGGCAGCGATCCCGCGCACGGCACCGTCACGGTCAATTCCGATGGCACGTACACCTACGTTCCAGGTGCGAACTTCAACGGCACGGACAGCTTCACCGTCACGGTGAGCGACGGCCACGGTGGCACGACGACGAGCACCGTGAACGTCACGATCGACCCGGTCAACGATGCACCGACGGCACCCGACTACACGAAGGCCACGAACGAAAACACGCCCGTCAGCGGCCAGGTCGTCGGCAGCGACATCGACGGCGATACGCTGACGTACACCAAGGGCAGCGATCCAACGAACGGCACCGTCACGGTCAACGCCGACGGCACCTACACGTACACGCCTGGCGCTAGCTTCAACGGCACCGACAGCTTCACCGTCACGGTGAGCGACGGCCATGGCGGCACAACGACCAGCACCGTGACGGTGACCATCGACCCGGTCAACGACGCGCCGACGGTGCCCGACTACACCAAGACCACGAACGAAGACACGCCCGTCAGCGGCCAGGTCGTCGGCAGCGACGTCGATGGCGATGCACTGACCTACACCAAGGGCAGCGACCCAGCGCACGGCACGGTCACGGTCAACCCCGATGGCACCTACACCTACACGCCGGGCGCCAACTTCAACGGCACCGACAGCTTCACCGTCACGGTAAGCGACGGCCACGGCGGCACGACGACGAGCACCGTGAACGTGACCATCAACCCCGTCAACGACGCCCCCGTGTTTGTCGACGGTGGCGGTACGCCGGTGAACACGACAGACGGCTATGTCTTCGGCTATGACGAGAACCGCCCCGCAGGCACAGTGCTCGGCACGGTCCGCGCCACCGACGTGGACAGCGCGACCGTCACCTACAGCATCCTCTCCGGCAACGACAACGGCTACTTCGCCATCGACCCGGTCACTGGCGCAATCAGCCTCACGGCCGCTGGCGCCGCGGCTTTCGTCAACGACTTCGAAGCGGGCGCCAACGCGCACTCGCTGGTGGTCGGCGCGAACGACGGCACGGTCACGACGAACATCCCCGTCACGCTCAACGAGCAGAACATCAACGACGCACCGACGGTGCCCGACTACAACGAGACGACCGACGAAGACACGCCTGTCAGCGGCAAGGTCATCGGCAGCGACGTCGATGGCGACGCGCTGACCTACGTCAAGGGCAGCAACCCAGCCAACGGCACGGTCACGGTGAACGCTGACGGCACGTACACCTACGTCCCTGGCGCCAACTTCAACGGCACCGACAGCTTCACCGTCACGGTGAGCGACGGCCACGGCGGCACGACGACCAGCACCGTGAACGTGACCATCAACCCCGTCAACGACGCCCCCGTGTTCGTCGACGGCGGCGGCACGCCGGTGAACACGGCGGACGGCTATGTCTTCGGCTACGACGAGAACCGCGCCGCAGGCACTGTGCTCGGGACCGTCCGCGCCACCGACATCGACAGCGCGACCGTCACCTACAGCATCCTCTCGGGCAACGACAACGGCTACTTCGCCATCGACCCGGTCACGGGCGAGATCAGCCTCACGCCCGCAGGCGCTGCGGCCTTCGTCAACGACTTCGAAGCCGGCGCCAACGCGCACTCGCTGGTGGTCGGCGCGAACGACGGCACGGTCACGACGCCCATCCCCGTCACGCTCAACGAGCAGAACGTCAACGAGGCACCGACGGCGCCCGACGACACCAAGACCACGAACGAAGACACGCCCGTCAGCGGTCAGATCGTCGGCAGTGACGTCGATGGCGACACGCTCACCTACACCAAGGGCAGCAACCCGTCGCACGGCACGGTGACGGTGAACGCCAACGGCACCTACACCTACATCCCTGGCCCCAACTTCAACGGCACCGACAGCTTCACCGTCACGGTGAGCGACGGACATGGCGGCACGACCACCAGCACGGTGAACGTCACCGTCAATCCGGTGAACGACGCGCCGTCGGCCACGGTGACCAACGCAGAAGTCGTCTCCGAAGGCAGCCTGCCCGGTGGCATTCCGGCTGCGGGAGAGCCGCCGCTGCAATCGACCGGCACCATCTCCATCACGGACCCGGACAGCCTGGCCGGCGACCTGTCGGTGTCGCTCAGCGGCCCCAACGGCGTCACCTCCGGTGGCCAGCCGGTGACGTGGACCTGGGACGCGGGCACGCACACGCTCACGGGCAGCGTCACCGTCGGCGGCGTCACCACCGACGTGATGACCGTGGCCGTGGGCAACGTCAGCGCCACGGGCGCGGGGCAGTTCGAGGCGGGCTACACCGTCACGCTGAAGGCGCCGATCGACCACCTGCCGGGCAACGGCGAGGGCGTGACGAACCTGCACTTCGAGGCCGTGGTGAGCGACGGCCAGGCCAGCGGCGCGCCGGTGGGCTTTGACGTGCCCGTCAAGGACGATGCGCCGGTGCTCGTGAATGGTGAACAGGCCGTCGATGTGGCGCCGATCCACACGAACCTGATGGTGATCCTGGACCTTTCCGGGAGCATGGGCGAGGAGAATCCGACGCGGCTCTCCCGTGCGAAGGCGGCCGTCCAGAATCTGATCGACGGCTACGACCTGTACGGCGACGTGCGGGTACAGCTCGTCACCTTCAGCACGACTGGACAGGCGCAGCAGGCCTGGATGACGGCGGCCGAGGCCAAGGCGCTGGTGCAGAACCTGCAGGACGGGGGCAGCACCAACTACGACGCTGCCCTGGCCGCGGCGATGAGCGGTTTCTCGGCCGGCGGCAAGCTGCAGGGTGCCCAGAACGTGTCTTACTTCCTCACGGATGGCGAGCCGACGCGGGGCGATGGCAACACAGAGCAGTTGTCGAACAACAGCAGCAGCGGTTCGGCCGACTACGGTATTCAGGCGACGGAAGAAGCGATCTGGAAGACCTTCCTCACCAACAACCACATCAACTCGTTCGCACTGGGCCTGGGGTCCGACCTCTTGCCCGCGGCGCAGGGCATCATCGACCCCATTGCCTACAACGGCAACACCGGCACGAACACCAACGGCAAGATCGTCACCGACACGAGCCAGCTGAACGACATGCTGCAAGGCACGATCAGCGTGCCGCCCACGGTCAGCAACCTGCTGACCGGCGGCCTCGGTGGCTCGTCGGGCTTTGGCGCCGACGGCGGCCATGTGTCCACGCTGAGCATCGACGGCACCACCTACGCCTTCGACAGCAACACGGGCGTGATGACGAAGACCGGTCCCGCCACCGGCAGCGACTACAGCTACAACGCGGCGACGCACCAGGTCACCATTGCAACGGCGCAGGGCGGCAAGCTGGTCGTGGACTTCGACTCGGGCGAGTTCAGCTACCAGGTGGCACCGCGTACCACCAGCTCGCACAACTACGACGAGACCCTCAGCTACCAGGTGGTCGACCGCGACGGCGATGCGAGCAACGTGGCCACGCAGACGCTGCACGTCAACTACACGCCCGCAGCCGGTGCAGCGGGAGCGGCAGCGCTCTTCAGCTCGCCCGATTCGCTGGGCCTGGCCGGCGTCGACGAAGTGACGGTGTCGATCGAGCAGCAGCAACAACAGCACGATGCGCCGCATTTCCCCTTCGGCGACAGCCCATGGGGAGGCATGCAGCTGTCCGACATGCTGCAGGGTTTCGGCGCGGCCGAGTCGCTGCATGCGCTGCTGCAGGCTGCGTTCCCGCCGCCCTTCGCAGCCGCGCAGGCATCGCCCTCGGTGCTGGCCCTGGCGTCGTCGGCCGATTCGCTCGCGGCCTACGCACCGCCCGTGGCCCCTTCGCTCGACGACGAGCTTCACATGGGCCTCGCGCTTCACCACTGACCGACCGGAGTGCCGGCGCCGCTTGCGGCGTCGGCACCTGGTGGTCCGCACGTCTTCACGAATGTTTGCTTCCCGTCATCTCCCGTCCGCAGCCGCGGGCCTTTTCTTCCTGCTCGCCGGCACGGCGGCACTCGCGCAAGCGAGCGCCGCCAACCCGCTGGGCATGACCGAGGCCGTGCGCCTGGCCGCCACCTCGCACCCGACCGTGCGCAACGCGGTCGGGCAGGCCCTGCAGGCGGGCGAGGGCATTGCGGCCGCGCGCTCGGGCTACTACCCGCAGGTCAGCGCCGGCCTCAGCGCGCGCACGGGCAACCGCCAGCTCCAGACCGACGGTCGCCGCCAGGTGCACCAGGCCTCGCTGTCGGTCACCCAGCTGCTGTACGACTTCGGCAAGGTGTCGAGCGCCGTGAACGAGGCTGAGGCTTCGGCCACGGCCGCGCGCGCCAAGCTGCTCGTGGCGGTCGACGACGTGGTGCGCGACACCGCGCAGGCATGGATCGAAGTGCATCGCCAGCAGGCGCTCGGCGAGATTGCGCAGGCCCAGGTGAAGGGCGTGCAGTCGCTGGCCGGCCTGGTGGGCGAGCGCCAGGCCAAGGGCGCGACCAGCCAGTCCGACGTGGCGCAGGCGCAGTCGCGCCTGGAGGCCGCACGTGCCCAGCAACTCAACACCGCGTCGCAGGCCGAGCGCTGGCGCCTCAACCTCATGCATCTGACCCAGGGCCGCGCACCGGCCGACATCGCCGGCGAAGCGTCGGCGCCGCTCGCGAGCGCCTGCGCCGCGCACCCGCAGACGGCCTTGCCCGCACCGACCGTGCAGATGGCGCAGGCCGAGCGCGACATGGCACAGGCCGCGCTGCGCGGTGCCGATGCGCAACTGCTGCCCACGCTGTCGCTGAACGCCGGCGTCAACCGGGGGCTCGAATCGGGCGCGCGGCTCGCCGGCCAGCCCGCCACCGAAAGCACGCTCACCGTCAACTTCAGCGCGCCGCTGTACGAAGGCGGGCGCAGCCAGGCCCGCCAGCGCGCCGCCGCGCACGCCGTCGAAGCGGCCGAGGCCGCGCTGGGCTATGCACAGCTCAGCGTGCGGCAGCGGCTCGAAGACGCGCGCGTGCAATCGCAAGGCCACGCGCAGCGCCTGCCCGTGCTCGCCGCGCGCGTGCACAGCACGCAGCGCACGCGCGACCTGTACCGCGAGCAGTACCTGCAGCTGGGCACGCGCTCGCTGCTCGACCTGCTCAATGCCGAGCAGGAGTTTCACGGCGCGCGCTTCGAGCAGGCCGAGAGCGCGCACGAAGTGCAGCGCCTCGCGGTCGAGTGCCTGTACCAGTCGGGCCGCCTGCGCGAGGCCTTCGGGCTGGTCGACGCAGGCGACCTCGTCGCCGGAGGCCAGCCATGACCGCCACCACCATGCCAGAGCTTTCTGCCGCGCGCGGCCCCGAGCTGCTCGCCGGTTGGGTCGATGCCGTGCTGGCCGTGGCCGCCCACTACCACCTCGACACCTCGCGCGAACGCATCCGCGGCGCCGCCGCATGGAGCGACCACGAAGACATCGGCGAGCGCGTGCGCCAGATGGCCCGCCAGGCCGGGCTCACCGTGCGCCAGGTTGCGCCGCGCCTGGACACCCTGAGCCCCTGGCGCCTGCCCGTGGTGCTGCAGCTGCGCGACGGGCAGGTGGCCGTGGTCACCGCCATCTCGGCGCAGGGCCTGCGCGTGATGCTCGGTGGCGACCAGGGCGCAGAAACCGTCTGCACGATCGACGAGCTGCAACCCGCGCTCGAAGCCATGGCCGTGCTGCGGCCCGCGCAATCGGCACCCGACTCGCGCGTCGACGCCTACATCCGCCCCGTCGAGCCGCACTGGCTGCGCCAGATCGTGCTGGCCGACTGGCGGCCCTACGCCCACATCCTCGTCGCGTCGCTGGCCTACAACCTGATGGCGCTGGCCGGCACCTTGTTCTCGATGCAGGTGTACGACCGCGTCGTGCCCGCGCAGTCGCTGCCCACGCTGCATGTGCTGTTCGGCGGCGTGCTGCTGTCGATCGCGTTCAGCTGGGTCATGCGCGGCGCGCGCATGCGCATCACCGACGTGGTGGGCAAGCGCGCCGACCTGCGCATTTCAGACCGCGTGTTCGGCCACGCGCTGCGCGTGCGCGGCTCGGCACGCCCGCGCGCCACCGGCACCTTCATCTCGCAGCTGCGCGAGCTGGAGCCTGTGCGCGAAATGCTCACGTCGACGACCGTGGCGGCCGTGGCCGACCTGCCGTTCTTCTTCGTGTTCTGCGTGCTCTTCTGGTTCATTGCCGGCTGGCTCGTGCTCGTGCCGCTGGCCGCGTGCGTGCTGCTGCTCGTGCCCAGCCTGCTGGCGCAGCCGCGCCTGCGTGCGCTGGCCCAGGCGGGCATGCGCGAATCGTCGCTGCGCAACGCCATGCTGGTCGAGGCCGTGCAGGGCATCGACGACATCAAGGTGCTGCAGGCCGAGCCGCGCTTCCAGAACCAGTGGAACCACTACAACGCCGTCAACGCCGACTCGGGCCTGCAACTGCGCGCGCTGCTCAACACCCTGAGCAACTGGACGCAGACCGTGCAGGGCGGCGCCTTCGCCTTCGTCGTGTTCTTCGGCGCACCGCTGGTGATGGACGGCCACATGAGCACCGGCGTGCTCGTGGCCGCGTCGATCTTGTCGACCCGCATGCTCGCGCCGCTGGCCGGCGTGACGCAGGTGCTCAACCGCTGGCAGCAGGCCAAGGTGGCCGGCGAGTCGCTCGACCAGCTCATGAAGCTCCCGGTCGACCACCCGCCCCACGAGACGCGCGTGCACCGGCCCGCCGTGCAGGGCGACTACACGCTGCGCGACGCCGTCTTCAGCCACGACGGCCAGACCACCGCGCTGCACGTGAAGGCACTGCACATTGGCGCCGGCGAACGCATTGCCGTGCTCGGGCGCAACGGCGCGGGCAAGTCGACGCTGCTGCAGGCGCTGTCGGGCCTCGTCGAACCGCGTGCGGGCAGCGTGGTGCTCGACGGCGTGTCGATGGCCCACATCGACCCCGCCGACGTGCGCCGCGACGTCGGGCTGCTCGCGCAAGACGCGCGCCTGTTCCACGGCACCCTGCGCGAGAACCTGCAGATGGGCACGCCCCACGCCACCGACGCCGAACTGATCACGGCCCTGCAAGCCACCGGCGCCTGGGCCTTCGTGCGCCGCCTGCCCACCGGGCTGGACCATCCGCTGCTCGAAGGCGGGCGCGGCCTTTCGGGCGGCCAGCGCCAGAGCCTGCTGCTCGCGCGGCTCATGTTGCGCCGCCCCAGCGTGCTGCTGCTCGACGAGCCCACCGCCTCGCTCGACGAAGTGGCCGAGCGCGAAGTGATCGAACAATTGCGCGCGCTGTCCGCAGGCCGCACGCTGGTGCTGGCCACGCACCGCCCGGCCGTGCTCGAAGCGGTGGACCGCATCCTCGTGGTGGACGGCGGCACCGTCGTGCTCGACGGCCCGCGCGACCAGGTGATGGCGCGGCTGCGCCAGGGCGCGGCCGCATCGCGCGAGACCACGGCCCCCGCAGGCCATGGCAAGGAGACGCAGGCATGAACACCGTGACATTGACCAACAAGGCACAAGTGCAAGTGCCGACCGCACCTGCTGTATCCACCGCCACCGTGTGGGGCCCCGGCGGCGCCGACGACTTCGACGAGGCCCGCGCCAGCGGCTCCGCACGCGTCGTCTGGTTCGTCGCGCTCTTTCTGCTCGCGTTCTTCGTGTGGGCCTGGTGCTTCGAGATCGACGAGGTGTCCAGCGGCATGGGCAAGGTGATTCCCAGCTCGCGCGAGCAGCGCATCCAGTCGCTCGAAGGCGGCATCCTTGCCGAGCTGCGTGTGCACGAAGGCCAGATCGTCGAGAAGGGCCAGGTGCTCGCACAGCTCGACCCGACGCGCGGCGAATCGAGCGTGGAAGAAACCGCCGCGCGCTACCGCGCCGCACTGGCCAGCAGCGTGCGCCTGCGCGCCGAGGTGGAAGGGCGCAGCAGCCTGCAGTTCCCTGGCGAGCTGAAGGCACACGCGCAACTGGTCGACTCCGAAAGCGCGCTCTTCCGCTCGCGGCAGGGCAGCTTGCGCGACACCACGGCCGGCCTGGGCCAGGCGCTTTCGCTCGTGCGCAAAGAGCTCGACATCACGCGCTCGCTGCAGGTGAGCGGCGCGGCCAGCAACGTTGAACTCATCCGCCTGCAGCGCCAGGCCGCCGACCTGGAGCTGAAGATTTCCGAGGCGCGATCGAACTACATGGTGCGCAGCCGCGAAGAACTCGCCAAGGCCGATGCCGAGGTGAAATCTTTGTCGTCCGTGGTGCGTGGGCGTGCCGACTCGCTCGAGCGGCTCACGCTCAACTCGCCCGTGCGCGGCATCGTCAAGAGCTTGCAGGTCACCACCATCGGCGGCGTCGTGCCGCCCAACGGCTCGCTGCTGACGCTCGTGCCGCTGGACGACCAGTTGCTGGTCGAGGCGCGTATTTCGCCGCGCGACATCGCCTTCATGCGGCCCGGGCAGGAGGCGCAGATCAAGATCACCGCCTACGACTACGCGGTGTACGGCGGCCTTAAGGGCCGCGTCGTGACCATCGCGCCCGACACCCAGCGCGACGAGGTCAAGCCCGAGATCGTGTACTACCCCGTGCTCGTGCGCACCGACTCCGACGCGCTCACCGACAAGGCCGGCCGCCGCATGCCCATCGTGCCCGGCATGGTGACCACCGCCGACATCCGCACCGGCCGCAAGACCGTGTGGGACTACCTGACCAAGCCGCTGAACAAGGCGCGCGAAGCCATGCGTGAGCGCTGACCCGCGCGCGCTCATCTTTCCCGACAAACCCATCCGACACCCATCTGACCCAAGAGGACGCTAGCCATGAACAAGACCCCGCACGCATCACCCGCCGTTGCCACCTTCGTGCTCGCCGCCGCGCTGCTCGGCGCCGCCACCCCTGCCGTGGCCCGCGACAACCCCGTCGACCCCGTGAGCAACCCCGACAAGCTGGACTACCGCGACGTCGAGGCGCGCCGCCCCGACTTCAAGGAGCCCTTTCTGCGCGACGGCGTCGTGTCGCGGCCCGAGCGCTTTCGCGAGATCAAGCCCGGCCTCAACCAGGCCCAGGTGCTCGCCGTGCTCGGGCAGGCGCTGAAGCAACAGCGCGGCGCGCTCGGCACCGAGTGGGACTACCACTTCAAGTTCCAGATGCCCCAGTCGGCCAACTACCTCGTGTGCCAGTACAAGGTCGTGTTCGACGACAGCCAGGCCGTGCGCAGCGCCGTGTGGCGCCGCCGCCAATGCCTGGACCTGCTGCCGCGCTGAGTCTCATCGGCAGCAGCAGCAACAACAGCAACATCAGCCACATCGGTCAGCAGCAGCCCATGCCTCGCGACTCCACGCGCGCGCCCCGTCCCTACGAGGCCTTCGTGTACGGCAACTCCGCCGACGAGCCGACGCGGCTGGCCGAGCGTTGCCTGGAGGTGATCGAGGGCACGCTGAAAAGCGTCGACCGCGTCGTGGCCTGCCTGCGCGCCGCCGAGCTGGAACACGGCATCGGCATCCCGGCCATGACGCGCGCGCAGATCACCGACGCCGCCGAATGGCGCCGCGCCAAGCTGCAGGGCCTGCTGGCCGTGAAGCTGCAGCTCACGAACCGCGGCGGCGACATCCATCTGGTGGACGACCTGCACCTGGTCGTGCGGCTCAAGTCGCGCCTCACCGCGCCCGGCGGCTTTCTGCCGGGCCTGTACCACCGCATGCCCCATGGCTGACGTGGATGACACGGCCGTTGCGGTGGATGCAGCCCGCTGCAGGGGGCTTTGTCTTCTTCTTGCGTTCAACGACGACCACGCCCGCACGGCCGCCCCGGGAGACGCGCCGTGATCCGCCGCACCAAGCGCTTTCGCAGAAACCTCTACCGGTTGAGCGACGTGGCGCTGTGGCTGCTCCTCGCCGTCTTCGTCGCGTTGGCGGTCGATGCGTTGGCGGCCCGCGGCGCCAGCCAGGCCGGCTACGTGGACGGCCACGAGAGCAGCGAAGCCGAGCGCGCCACGCACGCGCACTAGTTAGCGGTCAGCCCCGAGCCGAACCTCGCTTCGCCTCGTCTCCGGTGAAGCCCAAAAACCGGGGCCCCTCAGATATCTCGTCGATTCGAGGAATCCTCGACGAATTCTTTTCTCTTGCGCGGCTTCGCTTCTCTACAGTGAATGCCCCCGTGACAAGACGGCCCGCTGTAGCGGCCGACGAACCCCGTGAAAGGAAACGCCTTCTCCCCATGCATCCATTGATCGATTGACGAGCGAGTGAATGAACCGCCTTGCCTCACGGCGGGTGTCGATGCCTCTTTGTGAAGCAGAGACACGAATGTGAGGCACAAAAGGCGACGGCCAGGGTGCGTGAACACCCTGACCGTCTAACCAAGAGACGTGCAAACACTTTGGAAAGAGAGCACACCAATGGCTGATCGAATTATGGCCGGGCGTTCTACGCCCCAATCTCCCCGCCGCAAGAGCGGGGCGACACCTCCATCCACCCCCACAGGTGAAGACGCCCGAGACCTCCTCGAAATCAAACTGGCCCAGCTGAACTCGCTGCTGTGGTGCTGCTACGGCGACGGCAACGGCTGGTTCGAGGAAGCCGGAGAGAAACACCGGGATCACATGCTGTGGATTGCAGCGGATCTGGCTAGGGAGGCGGAGAGGTTGTTGGGGGAGAGCGGGAGGGGGTAGGGGTGGATTGCTCGTTCGCCGCGTCCAGGCGGCGGCTCACCTTTGGGATACGCCATGCTGAATCGAATAGTTGAGATCGGGGCCTCAACCTGACGCTAGAGGAGGCCGCTTGCTATCACCAAAGACTTGAATTGTGGCAACTAACGCCTTTAAAGCGGAACTGGCCGCGGACCGAGCAACTTAGACGGTAGTTTCGGGTCGGATTTGGTGGGGCAAAACGTTCTGGACATGCGATGCGCGCACTAACGTCGTGGAGAAACTAAATGAGCAATACATCGCTGCCTGCGATGTAGCCCGGGATGTCTTTGCTAGGGAAGGTCTGATCAAGAGCACGTTTCTTGCATGAAGGACTGAACCTTGCAAAGGAGCACGAGCGATGAGCCAGATCAGTTTTGCGGATGCGGAGCAAGCGGGCAAGAGGAAGAAGACCAGGCGCGAAGTCTTCCTTGCCGAGATGGAACTGGTGGTGCCGTGGAAGGCGCTGCTCAAAGTCATCGAGCCCCACTATCCAGTGGCGGGCCGAGGCCGTCGGCCCTACCCGCTGCAAGCCATGCTGCGCGTGCACCTGATGCAGAACTGGTTCGCTCTGAGCGACCCGGCGATGGAAGAAGCCCTGTATGAGATCGCCTCGCTGCGCACGTTCGCCGGACTCGGCCTGGAGGCGATCCCCGATGAGACGACCATCCTGAACTTCCGTCACCTGCTGGAAGCCAGCGATCTGGCCGAAGACATCTTCAAGCAGGTCAACGCCCACCTGGCCAGGAAGGGATTGCTCCTGAAGCGCGGCTCCATCGTGGACGCAACCATCATTGCGGCGCCCAGCTCCACCAAGAACAGTACCGGCGAGCGAGACCCCGAGATGCACCAGACGAAGAAGGGCAACCAGTGGCACTTCGGGATGAAGGCGCACATCGGCGTGGACGCCGAGTCGGGACTGGTGCATACCGTGACGGCGACGGCCGCCAATGAAGCGGACGTGGAACAGGTGGCGGACTTGCTGCATGGCAAGGAAGAGCAGGTGTGGGCCGACTCGGGCTATCGGGGCGCGCAGGCGCGGGTGAAGCGCGATGTGCAGTGGCACATCGCGGGCCGGCCCAGCGACATGGCGAAGATGCCCGAGGGACGTGCCAAGGCCCGAGCGCGCAAGAACGAATATGAGAAGGCCAGCGTGCGGGCAAAGGTGGAGCATCCGTTCCGGGTGATCAAGCGCCAGTTCGGCTTGGTGAGGGTGAGGTTCAAAGGACTGGCCAAGAACACGGCGCACGTGATCACGCTGTTTGCTTTGTCCAATCTGTGGATGGCGCGCAAGAAACTGATGGCGATGACGGGACAGGTGCGTCTGCAAACAGTCTGAGGGCACTGGATGAGGGGTAGACCTCATCGACTCGGGGCATCTGGCGGCGCGATTCGTCTCCATGCACACCATTGGCCTTCATCGCACGCCGATCGGTGACCTGTTCAGACCTTCCCTAGAAAAATCACGCGTCAGGCGGGACTAGCTCAGTTGATCGCTGAGCAGGAAATGGCAGAGGGCACAGCGAGTGCCCTCATCAACAACTTCCGTTGCCTGATGACGGGTACGCCGATCAAGGCCCCCATGAGCGCTGGCGGCATGGAGCATTTCACCGACACCATCTTGTCGATGAAAGGCGGTGATGCGTTAAAGAATATCGTCTTGGCCCTGGAAGGATTCATCCAATATTCAAAGAGTCAGTGGGGCAATGAGGCACTTGGCATGCAGCGGATTCTGGCTCGACTGCAGCAGGAGGAGGTCGAGTCAACGTTGAGCAAGTCAATGGACCAAGCCGTGAGGGAGCTGTATGGTGCGGCGGACTCTCAGAGCGTTCCGGATGAAAAGGCGACTGAAGTCTTAAGGGAGATCTGGGTTCGCGGACCGCAGCACGCGGCGTTTCGCAGAGCGCTCTTGCGACGTTGGAATCGGGCCTGTTCGGTCCATGGGGTTGCTTGCAATGATCACCTGCGAGCCTCGCACATCGTTGCTTGGCGGTCGGACGAGGCGATCCGGGGTGACGTGAACAATGGGCTTCTGCTGTCTGTGCCGTTGGACAGCCTGTTTGACCGTGGGCTGATCTCCTTCTCCTCCGAAGGGGAGATGCTTTTCTCGAAGCAACTCGCGAAAGAGACAAAGACGCACTTCGGATTGCGCCCCGAGTTGCGAATCGCGTGGTCGCATCTACCCGGCGCGACGCAAGACCAGATCCGTCGAAACCTCGCGAGGCATCGCGAGACGTATTCGGCGCTGCACGGCTATCTATAGAGACTGGTCAAGGCCTGTAGCGTGTCGGACGGAGTTCCGCCGCGCTGGGATATTTCGTTTTGCTCGACTTGTCGTAGCCCCGCTACGACAAGTCGAACAAATCCAAACCGTCACCGCGAGAACGTCAGCGCTGCGGCATGTCCTTAACCGAATACCCCAGGCTCACAGTCGCATCCTCCGGAATCGCAGGCATCGTCGAATTCCAAGCCTGCCACTGCGTCCGCATCGCCTCCAGCCGCTGCGGCTCCTTCTTCCCCAGGTTCGCGCGTTCGCGCTCATCGGCCGGAATGTTGAACAGGTACTCGTTGCCGTCGACCTTCAGGTACTTCCAGTCGCCGTCGCGCATCGCTTCCTGGCCGCGGTGGTTCATGCGCCAGTGCAGGGGGCGGCGGAAGGTTTGGGTGGCGTCTTTCAGCACGGGCATGAGCGACACGCCGTCGAGCGGGTACGCTGCGTCGCCCTTCACGCCGGCGGCGTCGAGCATGGTGGCCGACCAGTCCATGGTCATGCACAGCTGGGTGCTCTCGCCGCCCTTGGCAATCACCTTCGGCCAATGCGCAATCCATGGCACGCGGATGCCGCCTTCGGTCAAGTCCATCTTGCCGCCGACCAGTGGCCAGTTGTCCGAAAAGCGCTCGCCGCCGTTGTCGCTGGTGAACACGACGAGGGTGTTGTCGGCCATGCCGTGCTTTTCGAGCGCGGCCATGATCCAGCCGATGCCCTCGTCCATGTGATGGATCATGCGGCGGTACACATGAATGTTGCCGCCCGACAGGTCGAACAGGTTGTCTTTCACGAGCGGCGCCTTGTCGGCGTCGTCGCGGGTTTCCCACGGCCAGTGGGGTGCGGTGTAGTGCAGGCTGAGGAAGAAGGGCGCTTCTTGCGTGGCCATGCGCTCGACGTAGTCGACGGCGCGCTTGGACAGCACGTCGGTCAGGTAGCCCTCGTCGTCCTTGTGCTCTTCTTCGCCGTACCAGAGGTCGTGGCGGCCGGCTGAATCGCAGTGGGTGAAGTAGTCGACACCGCCCGACATGGGGCCGAAGAATTCTTCATACCCCGAGCGCAGCGGGCCGAAGCTGGGCGGGTAGCCCAGGTGCCACTTGCCGATGAGCGCGGTCTTGTAGCCGCTGTCTTTCAGCAGCGACGGCAGGGTGGGGTGCTCGGTGGGCAGGCCCAAGGTGGTGCTGCCGCGGCTCTTGCTGTTGATGGGCTCTTCGGCCGCGCCGCGCAGGCGGTACTGGTACCGCGCGGTGATCATCGCGAAGCGCGTGGGCGAGCACACGGGCGAGTTCGAGTAGCCCTGCGTGAGCTTCAAGCCGTTGGCGGCCAGGCCGTCGAGCACGGGCGACACGCGGCCGAACGGCGCGTCGCGGCCGCCGTAGCAGCCCAGGTCGGCATAGCCGAGGTCGTCGGCCACGATGAAGATGATGTTGGGGCGGGTGCTGCCGTTGCTGCTGCGTGTGGTCATAGGTCGCTGGAAGGTTGGTTCTCTTCTTCAATCAGGGCTGGTAACCGGACTTCTGCACGACCGGTGCCCACTGCGCCTTGTAGGCCTTGAGCATCGCGGCGGTCTGCGCCTGGGTGCTCACCACCGGCGTCATGCCGGCGTCCTTGAACTTGCGTTGGGTGTCGGGGTCTTGCATCACGGCGTGGATGGTGGTGGCCAGGCGCTCAACCTTGTCCTTGGGCATGGTGGCCGGCGCGAAGAAGGTGTTCCAGCCGGTGGCGGCGAGGTCGAGGCCGGCTTCCTTGAAGGTCGGAATATTCGGCGCGAAGGGCGAGCGCTTTTCGCCCGACAGCGCCAGGATGCGCAGCTTGCCGGCGTTGTGCTGCGGCAGCACGACGTCTTCGGTGTCGACGGCAATGGGCACTTGGCCACCGATCAAATCATTCAGCAGCGGGGCGGAGCCGCGGTAGCCCACCACCTGGGTCTGCACCTTGGCCTTCTCGCCCACCATGAGGCCGAAGAAGTGCGGCAGGCTGCCGGTGGCGGGCACGCCTACGTTGGCCTGCTGCGGGTTGGCGCGCATCCATGCGAGCAAATGGTTCAGCTCGCGCACGGGCAGGGTGGGCGACACGGCCAGCGCAAAGTCGTAGGCGTTGACGTGCGACACGGGCACGAAGTCGCGCTCGGGCTCGTAGCCGTTGTCCTTGAAGACGAGCGGCGCCACGATCATCACGGCGGGGTTGGCGAGCATCAACACGTTCTGGCCGGCGGGCGTGGCCTTGACCTGCTGCGCAGCCAAACGGCCGCCTGCGCCGGGTTTGTTCTCGACGATGACGGGCACGCCGAGCTTGGCCGTGAGCTTGTCGCCCACGATGCGCGCCACGCGGTCGGTGGCGCCGCCGGGCGCGTAGCCGACAACGATGCGCAGCGGGCTGTCGAGTGCGGCCTGTGCGCGTGCGAGCGTGGGAGCGGCGATGGCCGCCACGACACCGGCCATGGCCAGCAAGGCGGCGAGGCGACGGCGCGTGGGGGTGAAAGAAGAGGAAGCGAAAGAAGCGGAGAGGGTGCGCGGGATCATGAAGGGTGTCCTGGTTGTCTATCGGTCGGTCAGTCGTTGGCCTGGAAGTTCACGGCCTTCATGATGCCGGCCCAGCGGGCGATGTCTTCGCGCATGGTCTTCACGAGCGCATCGGGGCCGTCGGCCACGGGGTACATGCCGTTCTGCAGCAGCTGCTGGCGCACGTCGCGCGAGTTCACGGCGCGGATGATTTCTGCGCGCAGTTTCTCGGCGGTGGCGGGCGGCGTCTTCAGCGGCGCGTAGTAGGCGAACCATGCGGTGGCCACCACGTCCTTGTAGCCGCTCTCGACGAAGCTGGGCAGCTGCGGCATGAGCGGCGAGCGCTTGTCGCCGCTGGTGGCCAGCACTTTCACGCGGCCGGTGGGCAGCATCTGCTGCGCGCCGCCGATGGTGTCGAAGTACACGGGCACGGTGCCGCCCATGACGTCCTGGCGCGCGGGCGTGGAGCCGCGGTAGGGCACGTGAACCATCTTCAGGCCGGCCGCGCGGTTGAGCATTTCGCCCAGAAAGTGCGAGGGCGTGCCGGCGCCGTACGAGCCAAAGCTGACCTTGTCGCCCTGCGCCTTGGCCCAGGTGATGAACTCGGCCAGCGTGTTGGCGGGTACGTCCTTGTGCACGGTGAGCGCCAGCTCGAAGCGCGCGGCGTTCACGAGCGGCACGAAGTCTTTGATGGGGTCGTACGACAGGTTGCGGTAGGCGCTGGGGAACATGGTCATCATGCTCGCGGTGCCCAGCAGCAGGGTGTGGCCGTCGGGCGCCGCGGTCTTCACGGCCTCCACGGCAATGCGGCCGGCCGCGCCCGAGCGGTTGTCGATGATGAGCGGGCCGAGCGAGTCGCGCACCTGGTGGGCGATGGCGCGGGTCAGCACGTCCTGCGTGCCGCCGGCGGGCACGCCGATGAGCACCTTGATGGGCTGGCCGGGGGTGAAGGCGGCCGGCTGCTGTGCCATGGCGAAAGGCGCAAATGACGCGAGGGGTGCAAGGGCCAGCCCGCCAAGGGTGGTCAGGGTGCGGCGGCGGGTCGGGTCGGGAAGCTGGGGCATCGTCAATGTCTCCGGGTCTCGTTCGGCGTACTGCAGGGGGCGGTGCGTGGCCGGGGCGGCTGGCCGCGGCTGCGGACGATTCTGGAGACGCTACAGTCGATTGATCAAATCAACCATCGCCCGGATTTACCCGGCCTTTCGAGACGCCACCCCATGACCGAAGACGCCGCCACCCCGCCGCGCCGCCCGCTGGACGACCTGCTGCTGTACCGGCTGTCACGCCTGCTCGCGGTGGCGGGCAGCATGGTGATCCGGCTGTGCGAGGGCCGCTTCGGCATCACGCGGCGCGAGTGGCGGCTGATCGCGGTGCTGGCCAGCCGGGGCGAGCTGGGCTCGTCGCAACTGGCCGAGGCTGCCCAGCTCGACCGGGCGCGCACCTCGAAGGCGGTGGGCTCGCTGGTCGCCAAGCGGCTGGTGTCGCGCACGGCGCTGGCGGGCGACCGGCGGCAGGTGCGGCTGGGCCTTACGGCGACGGGGCAGGCGCTGTACGACGAGCTGTTTCCGCTGGTGACGCGCATCAATGCCGAGCTGATGGGCACGCTCGACGCAGACGAGGCCGCGCGCTTCGACGACGCGCTGCTCCGGCTGCAGGCGCACGCCGAAACCATGGTCGCGCAGGCGGTGCTGCCCAAGGCCGACCGGGGGCGCCACGCGGCGGCGGCTGCGGCGGCAGCAGCAGCAGGCAACGGCAAGAAGAACCACACGACGCGCACCGGCAAGGCCAAGGCCGTCAGTCCACCTTCATCCCGGTCGCCTTGACGATGCGGCCGTAGCGCACCTGCGCCGTGGCCAGGCGCGTGGCGGCGGCTGCATCGGTTTCGGCGAGCGGCACCATGTCGAGCGAGGCCAGGCGGCTCTTGAGTTCGGGCAAGGCCAGCGCCTTGTGCAGTGACTGGCGCAGGGTCTGCATCACGGGCTCGGGCGTGGCGGCTGGCACCATGGCGAGGTAGAGCACTTCGAACTCGAGGTCTTTCAGGCCCAGCTCGCCCACGGTGGGCACCTCGGGCAGCAGCGGGGCGCGCTGGCGGCCGGTCACGGCCAGGGCGCGCAGCTTGCCGGCCTGGATGTGCGGCAGCACGCCGGGCGTGGCGACGATGCCGGTCTGCACCTCGTTGCCCAGCATGGCCATCACGGCCGGGGCGTTGCCCTTGTAGGGCACGTGCACGATCTTCGCGCCGGTCGCGCCCGCAAAGATCTCGGCGGCAATGTGGCCCGGGCTGCCGTTGCCGGCCGAGCTGAAGGTGGCGGGCTCGGCCTTGGCCTGGGTGATGAAGTCAGGCAGCGTCTTGGCCTTCACCGACGCGGCGGTGGTGAAGCTCAGGCCCGACGAGCTGAAGATCATCAGCGGCTTGAGGTCTTTGGCCGCGAAGGGCATCGACGCATACAGGTGCGGGTTGATGGTGAAGGTGCTGTCGATGCCCAGCAGCACGGTGTAGCCGTCGGCCGGGCTCTTGGCCACGGCGTCGGCGCCGATGTTGCCGCCCGCGCCGGGGCGGTTGTCGACCACGAAGGGCTGCTTCAGGTCTTTCTGCAGTGCGTCGGCCAGCGCGCGCCCGAGGATGTCGAGGGGGCCGCCGGCCGGGAAGTTGACGAGGAACTTCACGGGCTTGGCGGGGTAGGTCGCCTGGGCGTGTGCGGCCGGTGCGGCGAGGCCGAGGGCCAGCGCGGCGCAGGCGGCTGCGAGCGAGAGGCGGCGGCGCGCGCCGAAGGAAGAGGACGGCTTCGAGGTCGACTTCGAGGAAAGGATCGTGGTCATGGGCTGCTTTGTCTGTCTCCGTATCCACGGGACTCTAGAAGGGTGTGCGGCGCGGCACAACTGAACTCTCTTCTGCCAGCTATTCCCTCTGGTTATATTTGAAAGCGTGTCGCCCCACGGGCATCGAGGAGAACCGCATGTCAGCCATGAACTTTGAGCGCCTGAAGATGCGCCACCTGCAATGCCTCGTCATGGTGGCGCAGGAGCGCAACCTGGTGCGCGCGGCCGAGGCGCTGTCGCTCACGCAGCCGGCGGTGTCGAAGACGGTGGCCGAGCTCGAAGAGATCGTCGGGCGCCAGCTGTTGCTGCGCCGCCGCCGCGGCGTGGAGCTCACGCCGGCCGCCGAGGTGCTGGTGCGGCACGCCGTCTCGGCGCTGCGCGGCCTGCGCGAAGGCCTGGGCCTGGCAATGGACCAGCCCGAGGCCGATCAGCTGCGCGTGGTGGTCGGCGCTTTGCCCAACATGGCGGCGCACCTGCTGCCCGAGGCGGTCGCGCGGCTGCATGCGGCGCACCCGGCGATGCGCGTGCGCGTGGTGAGCGGCACCAACGCGCAGCTGATGACGCAGCTGCGCCAGGGCGAAATCGACCTCGTTCTGGGCCGGCTCGCTCAAGCCTCGGCCATGGCCGACCTGGCTTTCGAGCAGCTTTACAGCGAGGTGCTGCTGCTGGTGGTTCGGCCTGGCCATCCGCTGGCCTCGCGGCGCAAGCCCACGCTCGACGCGCTGGCCGCCTACCCGCTGGTGCTGCCGGTGTCGGGCACGTTGATCCGGCACACGGCCGACGCCTTCCTGATCGCGCGAGGCCTCGCGCTGCCGGCCTGGCTGGTGGAAGCGACCGACACCAGCTTTGCCCTGAGCCTGCTGCAGCGCTCCGACGCGGTGTGGTTTGCGCCGCAGGGCGCGGTGGAAGGCTTGGTGGCGCGCGGGGAGTTGAAGCGCGTGGCGATCGACACGGCGAGCACCGAAGGCCCGGTGGGCGTGACCGTGCGGCGCGGCGGCGAGACGGGCGAGGGCGCGCGGCTGCTGCTGGACACCATCCGGGGCATTGCGGCCACGCGCGCTCCCTGAAGGGTTGCTTCAGGGTTCCTTAAGAATAGATCGAGCGCTCGGTCTAATAATTCGTGCATGACTGAATTCCGCGAGAACCACCGTGCGCAAAGTTGACCCCGAACGCCAGCAGGCCAAGCGCCGCCAGATCCTGGAGGCCGCCGCCGACTGCTTTGCCCGCAGCGGCTTCCACGCCACCACCACCGCGCAGATCTGTGCCGCCGCGGGCATGAGCCCCGGCAACCTCTTTCACTACTTCGCCAGCAAGAACGCCATCATCGAAGCCATTGCTGAAGAAGAGCGGCGCGACACGGCCGCGTACTTCGCCGCCATCGACGACGACCCGCCCGACCCGCTGGAGGTGGTGCTGTCCTTTCTCGACGTGGTGATGGTCTTTGCCTCCGACCGCAGCTACTCGCGGCTGGCGCTGGAGGTGGCTGCCGAGACCCTGCGCAACCCGGTGGTCTGTGCCAGCGTGGCCGCGGGCGACGCCGAAATGCGCGACGGCCTCGCGGCATTGCTGCGCAAGGCCGCGGCGCGCGGGCAGATCGACCCCGACCTCGACCCTGTGCAATCGGCCAACTGGATCGCCGCGCTCATCGACGGCGTGTTCTCGCGCCTGGCGCTCGACACGGGCTTCGACCCTGCGCGCGAGGCGCCGATGCTGCGGCGCGTGGTGAGTCGTTTTCTCGCGAAGCCGGGGAGGGGCGCATGAACCCCACGCCGGTTGCAGCCGAGCGCCAGTCGCTCGTCGATGCGTTGCGCGGCTTCGCGTTGCTGGGCATCCTGGTGGTGAACATCGGCGCGTTCGCCTCGCCCTTCTACGGCCTGCCGTTGGCCGATCCGATGATGCGCACGGGCCTGGACCGCGCCGCGGCCTTTGCCATCGCCTTTCTCTTCGAGACCAAGTTCTACCTGCTGTTCTCGTTCCTGTTCGGCTACAGCTTCACGCTGCAGATGCAGTCGACCGAACGCAGCGGCAAGCCTTTCGTGCCGCGCCTGTCGCGCCGGCTCGCCGCGCTGTGGCTCATCGGCGCGCTGCATGCGGTGCTGCTGTTTCATGGCGACATCCTCACGACCTATGCGGTGCTCGGCGTGGTGCTGCTGGCGGTGCGCTCGCGCAGCGATGCCTTGCTGGCGCGCTGGGCGCGGCGGCTGGTGCTGGCGACGGCGCTGGTGTGGGGCGGCGTGGGCGTGCTGGTGGCGCTGGTCGGCGACCCGCCCGACACCCGCGCCGCGTGGGCGCAGGCCATGTCGGCGCTCGCGGCCTACCGCGGCACACCCCTGACGGTCGTCGGCCAGCACCTGTACGAGCTGACGCAGGTGTGGCTGGTGCTCGGGCTGATCCAGGCGCCGATGGCGCTGGCGATGTTCTTCGCGGGCGTCATCGAGGGCCGGCGCCGGCTGTTCGCACGGGCGCGGCGAAGCCGGCCGCTGTTCAAGCGGCTGCTGGTGCCGGGGCTGCTCGTGGGCGTGCCGGGCGCGGCGCTCTATGCGTGGGCCAGCGTCTTCGCACCCGGTTCGCGCTGGGATGTGCTGGCCCTGGCCGCCGGGCTCTTCACCGCGCCGCTGCTCACGGCCGCCTATGTCGGCGCCTTGATGCTGCTGTTCGATTCGCCGCGCGGCGCATGGGTGGCCAGGGCGCTGGCACCGGCGGGGCGCATGGCGCTGTCGAACTACCTGCTGCAGTCGGCGGTGTGCGCGTGGCTCTTCCTGGCGTACGGGCTGCGGCTCATCAGCGAGTTCGGTCCGTTCGTGAGCCTGATGGTCGCCTTCGGCATCTTCGGTGCGCAGTTGGTGATCAGCCGCTGGTGGCTGGCACGCTTCGCGTATGGCCCGGTGGAGTGGGTGCTGCGCGCCTTCACCAACCTCGAATGGCCGCCGATGCGCCGAACGACGAGAATGCCGTCGATTCACGAAGGGGGAAGTCGATGAGTTCCATGGAAGACGTGTGGGCCTACCGCGAAGAGACGCTCTACCCGCGCCTGTTCGGCCCCGAGCGCACCGGCATCTACGTGCTGGACTTCGACGAGTTCAAGGCGCTGGGCGCCGAAGACGTCGATCCGTGCTGGCTGCACCTGGGTGTGTTCGAGTTCGCACCCACGCCCGTGCGCAACACCTGGCTGTACGTGACCTCGGGCGCCTCCACGCCCTGGGAAACCGAGCCGGCCGACTACGACCCCGAAGGCTATTCGTGGATCGGCTCCGAGCTGGTCATCGAAGTGCCGTCGCAGCCGCAGGACCAGTGGGCGATCAAGCTGCTGCGCCGCCTGCTCGCCTACAACGTGCTGCTCGCGCACTCGCACTTCGGTGAAGACAAGCAACCCTTCGACTACGGCGACCGCATTCCCGTCGGCGACGCGATCCGCGAGAAGGGCACGGTGGCCCTGCGCCATGTCGTGCTGATGGAGCCCAGGCATTACCCCGCGACAGCGCAGCTCGATTCGGGCCGCTTCGACTTCCTGCATCTGGTCGGCATCAACGATTCCGAGCGCGACTGGGCCAAGGCCCACAGCTCCGAGGCGCTGCTGCGCTTGCTCGAAGTGCACGGCGGCGCGCCGGTGACCGACGCGCGGCGCAAGGCGGTCGCTTGAGCCGCGCGAAAGGTCCGGCAGCCGTCGGCGGTGCCGAACGTTCGCACGGGTGGGCGCTCGAGCTGGCCGAGTCGCTGGGCGCGATGGGCTCGATCGAGGTCAAGCGCTTCTTCGGCGGCTTCGGCCTCGTGCAGGCCGGCGTGCAGTTCGCCTTCGTGATGAAGGGCACGCTGTACCTGCGCGTAGACGACGCCACCCGGCCGGCGTTCGAGCGCCTGGGCGCGGTGCCGTTCTCGTACGCGACCAGCGCCTCGACCGTGAAGGTCGCGAGCTACTACGAGGCGCCGGTCGATGCACTCGAAGACCCACACGCCTTGCGCGACTGGGCGACGAAGGCGCTAGCGAGCGCGCTGGGTGCGCGCAAACCCGCGCGCCGCAAGCCGGCGGCCAAAGCGGGCTAGATCGTTCGTCAGCGCGACAGCAACGTCGACAGCTGAAACACCGCAAAGCCCAGCAGCAGCACACCCGACAGCTTGTTGATGCCCTGCAGCACGCCCGCGCCGAGCTTGTGCCGCACCATCGACACGATGCTCGACAGCCCCAGCCACCACAGCGCCGAGCCGAGGAACACGCCCAGCACCATCGTGAGCGCCGCACCGCTGCCGCTGCCCACATGCCCGCTGCCGAGCGAGGCGAACACCGCGACGAACGACAAAATCGTCATCGGGTTGGCCAGCGTGAGCACGAACACCGACAGCAGCGCCTTCACCGGCGTGGCCGCGTCTTCCGCGGCCCGGGCCTGCGTCGCGACCGGCGCGCGCAGCAACTGCACGCCCATCCACGCGAGAAAGGCCGCGCCGCCGAGCGCCAACGGCACGCGCGCCGCGACCATCGTCGACACCACGGCGGACACGCCGAACGCACCGATCGCGCCGTAGCAGGCATCGGCCAGTGCAGCGCCGAGGCCGCTGAGAAAACCGATTGTCCGGCCGTGCGCGAGCGTGCGCTGGATGCACAGCAGGCCGATGGGGCCGACCGGTGCGGCAATCGAGAGCCCGATGACAAGGGCCTTGAGGAAGAGAGGAAAGTCCATGCCGACGATTGTTCGGCGCGGCCCGCGTGACGAGAATGGCGAAATTCAGGCGCATGGCATGCGTTGCCTGAAATCAGAAGCGAAATTCTCAATCGGGCCTTAGATCCATGGAAATCGACACCAAGAACTGGCAGATCCTCGACGCGCTCCAGCAGGACGCGCGCACCTCGCTCACGGCGCTTGCGCGGCAGGTGGCGCTGTCGGTGCCCTCGACCTCGGAGCGCGTGAAGCGCCTCGAAGAAGCCGGCGTCATCGAGGGCTACCGCGCCGTGGTGCCGCCGCGCAAGGCGGGCTACACCGTCACCGCGCTCGTCGGCATCACGACCGCGCAACCCGACAAGGCCCGGCTGCTGAAGCTGCTCGACGGCCGGCGAGAAGTGCTCGAGTGCTTCCACGTCACGGGGCAGGACTCGTACGTGCTGAAGGTGGTCGCGCGCGACATCGAGCACCTCGAGTCGTTCGTGAGCAGCATCAACCACCTGGGCGAGACCCGTACGTCAATCGTGATGTCGGTGCCCATCGCGGCGCGCGCGGTGGCGGCGCCGGCGGGCTCGCTGCCCGACTGAGTTGCAGGCGATTGCCTCGTTGTAATGGCGCCGTCCGTATCGCGACGGCGTTGCATTTCTAGTGTGTCGGCATGGCGGTCATCAAGACACCGCCATCGCCGATGAGGGTGTTCTTCTTCGGCGCCATTCGAAGGAGATGACACATGAAGAACAGCAAGATGGCTTTCATGCTGGCGGCCGTGGCCGCAGCGACGGTCCCGCTCATGGCCGCTGCGCAGACGGCCGCGTCGCGCAGCCCGCAGCACGTCGAAGCCGGCGCGCATTTCGCGGCGAACGAAGCGGGCCTCAAGGAACACCCTGAAAACGCCGGACCCGGAAAGACGGATGCCGAAGTGGTGGCCGAACTGCGCGCCGCGCGGCAAAGCCCCGAGTGGGCCGGCGTGCTGCGCTGGGGCGCACCGATTCCGGTGAAGGCCACGCAGCCGCGCACGCGGGCGGAGGTGGCGGCCGAGTTGGAGCGTGCGCAGTCGCAACCGGGCTGGGAGCGCGCCTCGCGGTTGGGCGCGCCGGTGGTGCTGCCTGCGGTGGCGCCTGCGCGGTAGGGGAGAAGGAAAAGGCGGTGGGCCTCAGCCCGCCGCCGCGTGCCGCAGCACTTCCGGCTGCCCCATCGCCGGATCGGTGCCCTCGAAGCGCATCTTCGGCAGGAACTGCGGGTACTCGCGCTGCATGAAGTCGATGACGCCTTCGCGCACGTTGCAGCGCAGGTCGAAGGCCAGGCCGGAGGTGGCTGCGGTGCAGAGCACGCGGACCTGCATGGTGCGTTCGGTGGCGTCGGTGACGCGCAGGTTGAAGAAGCGGCCGTCCCATTCGGGTGCGGCCTTCACGATGCGCTCGACCTCGGCGCGCAGCGGTGCCAGCGGCGTGCCGTAGTCCAGGTAGAAGAAGACGGAGCCGAGCAGTTCGGCCGAGTGGCGGGTCCAGTTCTGGAACGGCTTCTCGATGAAGTAGGTGAGCGGCAGGATGAGGCGGCGGTCGTCCCAGATGCGCACGACCACGAAGGTGCCGGTGATTTCCTCGACCCGGCCCCATTCGCCCTCGACCACGAGCACGTCGTCGATGCGAATCGGCTGCGACAGCGCGATCTGCAGGCCGGCGATGAGATTGCTGAAGACGGGCTTGGCCGCCAGGCCGGCCACGATGCCGATCACGCCGGCCGAGGCCAGCAGGCTGGCGCCGACCTGGCGTGCGCCCGGGAAGGTCATGAGCATCATGGCGCCGCCGGCCACGACGACGACCGACATGGCGGTGCGCGCGAGCACGCGGGTCTGCGTGAGCACGCGGCGGGCCTGCAGGTTGTCGGAGACGTCGGATGGGTGCTGCGCGAGCACGCCATCGGCAAAGCCGCTGATGGCCTTGAGCACGAACCAGGTGCTGGCCGCGATGAGCAGCAGCCCCGTGAGATGCCGCACGCTGCCCATGAAGCGCAGGTCCTCGGGCGCCGCCTGCCACACCATCATGAGCGCCGCCAGCGGCAGCACCAGCCGCGCGGGGGCGGTGCAGTTGACCACCATCGCATGCACGGCGGGCGCCGGGCGGGTGATCCGCCTGAGGACCATGCCCCCGATGCGGTGGGCGAGAAGGGCGAGGGGAACGGCGATCAGGGCGGCAAGCCAGGTGCCGAACCAGGGGTGTGCAAGGAGCTCTTGGGTCATCAGGCGGGGGTGGTCTTTGCTTCTGGGGTGTTGTCGTTCAGTGGTTGAAGAATGCGCGCTGCGTCGTCGCGCAGCTGCGTGGCGAGCGCCGTGGCCAGGTCGAGCCGGCGTACCAGCCAGGGGCTGATGTCGTTGTCGAACGGGTCAGGCAGGGGAATGGGGCCGCCGACAGTGGTGGCACCCGTGCTCTCGGGGTGAGAGGGCCCTGCGATCGGAATGGTTCCCAGGGCAGCCTCGATGCGTTGCGCGGTGCGCACGAGCGGGCCTTCGATGTCGCCCGGCGTGAGGCGGTCGCGGCGCAGCACGAGCATCGACTTCACGGCGCTGAGTTGCGCAAGCAGCTGGTAGCTGTGGGCCTGCAGATGTTCGAGTGGTTCGAGCGGCGGCTGCACGGCGCGCGGTTCGGAGAGCGAACGCTGCGTGGCCTGCACCAGCGCCGAGAGGCTGTCGTAGGCCTCGCGGCGCGCAAGTCGCCACTCAAGCTCGGGGCTGCTCTGGATGGCCTGCAGCTGGCCCAGGCCGAGCGCGAGCCGCGCGTGGCGTGCCTGCGCGGTGAGCACGCGTGCCACCAGCGCCGGAATCTGGGTGCGCTCCCACGAGGGCAGCACGTAGCAGAAGCCCCAGGCCAGTGCGGCGCCGATGAGCGTGTCGGCGATGCGCTCGAACAGCGCAAAGATGGGCGCGGTGCCGGTGTTCAGCATGTGGGCCTGCAGCAAGCCCAGCACGGTGGCGGCCACGGCGGTGACGAGGTAGCGCCGCACCGCGAAGCTGTGGGCGATGGCCTGCGCGATGGTGACGCTCACCAGCAGCATCAGCGCCGAAGGGTGCGCCGACAGCAGGCCCACCGCGAGCACGCAGCCCAGCAGCGTGCCGGCGACCCGGCTGTTGCGCCGTTCCAGCGTCTGCGAGAGGCTGCCGCGCAGCACCACCACGATGGTCAGCAAAATCCAGTAGTCGTGCGAACCCCAGGGCATCGACACGGCGATGCCGTAGCCGGCCGCGATGGCCAGCGCCGCACGAATGGCGTGGCGCAGCGGCGGTGCGTCCCAGCGCCACAGCGCGAGAAAAGGGCGCAGCGACCAGTCGGTCGGGCTCACGAAGAGCTGCCAGTTGGCGCGCACCACGGCCAGGTTGGGCTCGACGTCGCCGCGCGCCATGGCCGCGAGGCGCAGCACCTCGTCATTGATGTGGCCGATGCGGCTGGCCAGGCCGCGCGCGAGCATGGCGGCCGACGGGCCCATCTGGCCGTGCGTGTCTTCGTCGTCCGCCGTCACGTGGATGGCGGCCAGGCGCGGCCGGCGGTCGGCCACGGCGGCGGGGTGGCGGCGCATGAGCAGCGCATCGGCCAGGGCCGTTGTTTCGTCGGCCAGCTCTTCGAGGATGCGGCGCATCTCGACCAGCGCCTGCGCGTGCGACGGATGAGCGCGCAGGGCGTCGAGATCGAGCTCGCTGGCGAGCAGCTGGTCGCGCATCTCGAGCACGATGACGAGCATGCCGGCCATCCGCTGGCGGCGCGGCGTGCGCGGCGACTCGAGCACGATGTCGCGCGTGGCCTGCAGCTGGTCGGCCAGCGCGGCCTGCTCACGCAGCAGCTGGCCCAGCAGCGAGGCGGGGGTGTCGCGGATGTCGCGGGTTTCGTCCTGCGGCGTGAACTGGCTGGCCTCGGTACGCATGAGCGCGGCCAGCGAAAACAGCACGTCGGCAATCGACTGCGTGCGAAAGCGCCCGTTGAGCAGCAGGTTGGCCAGCGTGGCCCACACCACGTACAGGCCGGCGCCCAGGCCGAACTCGGTGGTGCGCGCGATGGCGTCGGACAGCCCGGCGGGGGCTGGCGTGGCCATGGAGAAGATCATCGAGAACATCACCGCGATGGCGATGGGAATGCCGCGCTTGCCCCAGGCCATGGCCACGAAGGCCATGAAGGTGGCGGGCACCAGCAGCAGCCCGAGGCGGATCGGTGCGCCGTGCAGCATCTGCACCGCGAAGAACAGCGGCAGGCCGATGAGCGGCGCCGGCAGCATCTGCAAAAACTTGCCGCGGCGCGGGCCGGGCAGGTCGGGCGGCGCCGTGACGATCACGCCGGTGGCGGCGGCCGAGGCGGCCAGGGTGCCCAGCCACAGGTGCACCCCGCCCGAAATCACGAGCAGGCCGAGCGCGACGGTGAGCCCGCTCGCGACGTAGTGGCTCAGCGCAATGCGCAACGCCGCGCGAACCCGCGCGGCGGCGCTCGGCCCCGTCATCACTTGGCGGAGGCGTCGCCCTCGGCGGGCGCCTCGCGCTTGATGCGGGTGAGCTTGCGCGGGGCGGCCGGCGCGGCGGGTGCAGCCGCGGGGGCCTCCACGCTGCCGTCGAGCGAGGCGGCGGTCTGGTCGGTCACGGTGCTGCGGGCGTACAGGTCGGTCGAGGCCTCGTCGGGGGTCGAGCGGGTCGAGGCCGACACGGCGCGCACGCGGTCGCTGGCGCGCAGCTTGTCGTCCACGTTGGCGAACTTGGAGTACTTGGCGAGCAGCGGCACCAGCTGGCCGTACACGCGCGGGGCGCCGGCCAGGCATTCGCGCTGGTCGAGGAAGTCGGGCTCGCCCGTGAAGTTGCCGATGAGGCCACCGGCTTCGGTCACCAGCAGCGAGCCGGCGGCCACGTCCCAGGGGTTCAGGCCGGTTTCGAAGAAGCCGTCGGTGAAGCCGGCGGCCACGTAGGCCAGGTCGAGCGCAGCGGCGCCGGGGCGGCGCAGGCCGGCCATGCGGGGCATCATGTCCGCCATGATGGCCAGGTACTGCTTGAAGTTGTCGCCGGTGCGGAACGGGAAGCCGGTGGAAATGAGGCACTCGCTGAGCTTCACGCGCTTGGACACGCGGATGCGGCGCTCGTTCATGTAGGCGCCGCGGCCCTTGGTGGCCGTGAACAGGTCGTTGCGCGACGGGTCGAAAACGACCGCCTGCTCGATCTTGCCGCGCACCGACAGCGCGATGGACACGCAGTAGACCGGGAAGCCGTGGATGAAATTGGTGGTGCCGTCGAGCGGATCGATGATCCAGACGAACTCGGAGTCTTTGGCGCCGTATTCGGTGCCCGATTCTTCGGCCAGGATGCCGTGCCCCGGGTATGCGCCCAGCAAGGTCTCGATGATGACCTTCTCGCTGGCGTGATCGACTTCGGTGACGAAGTCGTTGACCTGCTTCTGGGAGATGCGCACGGCCTCGACGTCGAGGGCAGCGCGATTGATGATGGCGCCGGCGGCGCGTGCGGCCTTGACGGCCACATTGAGCATGGGATGCAGGTTGGGGGACGACATTCTGGATTGTGAGAAGAACGGTGGGATGTGGCCCCCAGGAATGCAATTTGGTGCAATCTGGGAGACCCTGCGGCCCGGCGATGCGGGCGGCGAGAATCGGGCATTTTACCGGCTCAGCCCGTTTGTGTCTTCCCCACCCGTCATGCGCACCCGTTTCATCCTCATCCAGACCAGCCACGCCGGCAATGTGGGCGCCGCCGCCCGCGCCATGAAAACCATGGGTTTCGACGACCTGGTGCTGGTGACGCCCCGCTGGGCCAACGTGCTGCGGCGCGAGGAAACCATCCAGCGCGCCAGCGGCGCCCTGGACGTGCTGAACAACGCCCGCATCGTCGAAACGCTGGACGAAGCCCTCGACGGCGTGACCCACCTGTGCGCCACGGCCATGATCCCGCGCGACTTCGGCCCGCCCACGCGCACGCCGCGCGAGCACCTGGAGCCGCTGGGCAAGCAGGGCGACCAGCACGTGGCCTTCCTGTTCGGCTCCGAGCGCTTCGGCATGCGCAACGAAGACGTCTACCGCTGCAACGTGGCGCTGACCATTCCCACCGACCCGAAATTCGGCTCGCTCAACCTGGGCGCGGCCATCCAGGTGGTGGCCTACGAATGGCGCCTGGCGCTGGGCGGCTACGGCGTGCGCGAGGCCATCGCGCCGGTGCAGGCGGCCGACGCGCAGGCCGTGGCCGGCATGCTCGACCACTGGGAGCGCTCGCTGGTGGACATCGGTTTTCTCGACCCGGCGGCGCCCAAGAAGCTCATGCCGCGGCTGCAGCAACTGTTCAACCGCGCCCAGCCCACGCCGGAAGAAATCCACATCCTGCGCGGCATCGCCAAGGCCATGAGCGACACGACCCGACCGCCGCGCGGCAGCTGAACCGTCACAAAACCCCATCGCGCGTACGCGAAGACGCCCGGCTTTAGACTGCCCGGCCCCTATCAATATAACGACAACAAAGGCAGCGATGTTCTCTCGCCTGCGCGCCGACATCCGGTGCATCCTCGAACGCGACCCGGCCGCCCGCAGCGCCTGGGAAGTGATCACGGTCTACCCCGGCTTCCATGCCGTGGTGCTGCACCGCTGGGCGCACGCCTGTTGGACCCACGGTTTCAAGTGGCCGGCCCGCTTCATCGCGCACTGCGCACGATGGCTCACGGGCATCGAGATCCACCCGGCCGCCAAGCTCGGCGAACGCGTCTTCTTCGACCATGCCATGGGCGTGGTGGTCGGCGAAACCGCCGAGATCGGCGACGGCTGCACCATCTACCAGGGCGTGACGCTGGGCGGCACCTCGCTCTACAAGGGCACCAAGCGCCATCCGACCTTGGGCAAGAACGTGGTCGTGAGCGCGGGCGCCAAGGTGCTGGGCGGCTTCATCGTCGGCGACGGCGCCAAGATCGGCAGCAACGCGGTGGTCATCAAGCCGGTGCCGGCCGGGGCGACCGCGGTGGGCATTCCGGCGCGCATCATCCCGTCGAAAGAGGGCGAGAGCGCCGACGTGTCGGCGCCGCAGAAGTTCTCGGCCTACGGCATCACCCAAGACGACGACCCGCTGAGTCAGGCCATGCGCGGGCTGATCGACAACGCGTCGAGCCAGGAGCACCAGATCGCGCTCTTGTGGCAGGCCATCGAGAAGCTGTCGGCGCAGCCGGGCACGAAGGACTGCGTGCCGGGCGACGCGGCGCGCGGCGAGTCGTTCGAGGCCGACAAGCTCACGCAGCTGATCGGCAAGTAGGCGAGCAGAAGGGGGCCGCCGGCGGTAGGCGGCTTCGAGGGGACAATCGAGGAAACCTTCTTCGACACAAGACCCACGATCATGCCCCGCCTCGACGACCCCCTCCACGACGCCGAAGTCGGCTCCCGCGACAGCACGCTCGACACCACCCGCATCGACGACGTGCGCATCGGCGCCGTGCGTCCCCTCATGACCCCCGCGCTGCTGCAGGAGCGCGTGCCCGTGCGCGACAACACGCTCGCGCTGGTCGAAGGCAGCCGCGCGGCGATTGCCGACGTGCTGCACGGCCGTGACGACCGGCTGGTGGTGGTGGTCGGCCCGTGCTCCATCCATGACCACGACCAGGCCATCGAGTACGCACAGCGCCTGAAGAAGGTGGCCGATTCGCTGCAGGACGACCTGGTCATCGTGATGCGCGCCTACTTCGAGAAGCCGCGCACCACCGTGGGCTGGAAGGGCTACATCAACGACCCGCACCTGGACGGCAGCTTTGCCATCAACGAAGGCCTGGAGCGCGCGCGGCGCCTGCTGCTGGAGCTGACCACGCTGGGCCTGCCGACCGGCACCGAGTTTCTCGACCTGCTGAGCCCGCAGTTCATTGCCGACCTGATCGCCTGGGGCGCCATCGGCGCGCGCACCACCGAGAGCCAGAGCCACCGGCAGCTGGCGTCGGGCCTGAGCTGCCCGGTCGGCTTCAAGAACGGCACCGACGGCAGCGTGAAGGTGGCGGCCGACGCCATCCTCGCGGCCCGCGCGCCGCACGCCTTCATGGGCATGACCAAGATGGGCATGGCCGCGATCTTCGAGACGCGCGGCAACGACGATTGCCACGTGATCCTGCGCGGCGGCAAGGCGCCCAACTATTCGGCGGCCGATGTGGCGTCGAGCTGCGAGGCGCTGCTGGCCAACGGCCTGCGCCCGCAAGTGATGATCGACGTCTCGCATGGCAACAGCAGCAAGCAGCACCAGCGCCAGATCGTGGTGGCCGAAGACGTGGCTGCGCAGATTGCGGGCGGCGAGCGGCGCATCACGGGGATCATGATCGAGAGCCACCTCGAGGAAGGCCGGCAGGACCTGAAGCCGGGCGTGCCGCTGAAGCACGGCGTGTCGATCACCGACGCGTGCATCGGCTTTGCGCAGACGGTGCCGGTGCTCGACGGGCTGGCGTCGGCGGTGAAGGCGCGGCGGCGGCTGACAAAGGCCTGAGGCCGCGGGGCGCTTACTCGCTTGCTCATTCACGGGGCGCCGGTGCATGGCGTACGCGGGCCTCTACCGGAGCGTTCCGCATGTCAGCGACACACAAAGCCATTCTGCAAAAGGCCAACGCGGCCATCACCCAGGGCGACTACGAAGGATTCCTCGCGTTCTGCACCGAGGACACGCAATGGACCTTCGTGGGCGACCGAACCCTCCACGGCAAGGAAGCCGTGCGCCAGTGGATGGCGACTGCGTACACGGAGCCGCCCCGCTTCGAGGTCCATCACCTGATCGCCGAGGGTGACTTCGTCACGGCCCTCGGCGAGATCACGCTGAAAGACGAGGGCGGGAAGGCCACCCGCCATGCGTACTGCGATGTGTGGCGCTTTCGTGAGGGCCGGATGGCCGGGCTGCACGCCTTCGTCATCGAGGCGCCGCTGGAAGGCGGCTGATCGCCGTCAGACCGGCGCACAAGCCCGTTCCGCCCGGCCCCCGGCCGTCAGCACTTCGTACCCCCTCGCCACCGCATCACCGGTGGCCGGACACAGCGCGCCCGACATGCCGACCGCGACTTCGTCCCGGCAACGGGCGTCGACCGCACCACGGCACCCATTCCGTGCGGGCAGGCGACACTTCAACTGTTGGCAAAATGTAAACAAAGCAAACAGTTTTCTAATTGTTACGAGAACTACATCACGAAACTTGGGCGGCGACTCCGTGGATCTGAGGGCAAACAGGCCGGTTGTGAGGCATCCTTGCGCCACTTTGTAGTCAAAAGGATTACAAAATACCGACCAGTCAGGTCTTAATGATTACATTTGGAGTGCCTTCATGTTCAAGCTCGCAGTCGCCGCGGCGGCCACCGCCACCCTCGTTCTCGCATCCGGTTCGGCCCTGGCCGAGACGGCCACGGCGAGCTTTCAGGTCAAGATGACCATCGTCAAGAGTTGCTCGGTGACGGCCGGTACCGCCTCCGACATCAACCTGGGCACCTCCGTGCTGCCCACGGCGACCAACCAGACGGGCAGCAACACCATTTCGGTCACCTGCTCCAAGACCACGCCCTACACCGTCGGCCTGGCGCCTTCGAGCACCAACGGCGGAACGACCGACGGCACGGGTGCCATGTCGTCCGTCGCCAACTCGGCCACCAACACCGACAAGGTGCCCTACGCGCTGTACTCCAACCCGGGCAATACCACCGTGTGGGGCAACACCATCGGCACCGGCGCCAATGTCGTGGGCGGCTCGGGCACCGGTGCAGCGATCACGCACACGGTCTACGCCAAGAACACCAACGCCAATTTCACGCCCGACAGCTACGCCGACACCGTGACGGTGACGGTCACGTACTGAGCCAGCGCTGAATCACCGAGCCAGAGCTGAATCGTGAGACGTGCACTTGCCATCGGGGGACTGTGGGGCGCATGCCTGCTGTGCGGCGGTGCGGTCCAGGCGGCCGGCCTGCAGGTCTCGCCTGTCACCCTGACGCTGGCGCCGACGCGGCAGGCCGACGGGCTCTGGCTGAGCAACACGGGGCCGGCGCCGCTGGACGCGCAGATCCGCGTGTTCCGATGGACGCAGGTGGGCGGGCAGGACCGCATGGAGCCGGCGGAAGGACTGATCGTCAGCCCGCCCATGCTGCAACTGCCCATCGACGGACGGCAACTGGTGCGCGTGATCCGCAACGGACCGCCGCCCGCGGGCCCGGCGGAAGAGGCCTACCGCGTGCTGGTGGACGAACTGCCCGTGCCCCAGGCGGCGGGCGCGGCGACGGACGGCAAGAAGAGCAGCCTGAACTTCGTGATGCGGCACTCGCTGCCCATCTTCGTTTCTCCGGCAGGCGTGGAGCCGGCCCCCGCGCAGTTGCGCTGGAGCCTGCGCAGCGAGGGCGGCAAGGCCGTGCTGGAAGTCAGCAACAGCGGCGGGGTGCATGCCCAGCTGGCGGATCTTGTATTCACCGGCGCGGACGGTCGTGCCGTCAGCGCCTACAACGGCTTGCTGGGCTACGTGCTGCCTGGCGCCACCATGCGCTGGCCGCTGAAGACGCCGGCCGCCGCCGTGTCGGGCGCGGGCCGCTGGCAGGTCATGATCGATGGCAGAACAACAGCCGCCGACCTCGCGCCGCTGGCGCGCTGAGCGGGCCCGATGCGCTGCGAGGGCCTGGCTGGCCCCGTTCGCGTTGGCCCCGCTGGCGTTGGCCCTGACGGCGCTCCCCGCCCAGGCCGCACCCGCCGCCCAGGCCGTGCCGGGCGCCATGACGCTGTACCTGGAGGTCAGTCTCAATGGCATGGCGCGGGGACTGCACCCGTTTCGCCTGGAGGCCGGGGCCTTGTGGGCCTCCCGCGCGGTGCTGCGCGAACTGAGTTTCTCCCTGCCCGACAGTGGCGCGGAATGGCTACCTCTGCGCGATCTGCCTGAACTGGTGGTGGCCTACGATGCCGCGCGCCAGCAACTGAGCCTGACCGCGCCGCTGGCGATGCTGCAGCTGCCCACGGCCACGGTGGGGCAGGCGGCAGTCACCGCGCAGCCCCTGAGCACGTCGACCGGCCTGCTGCTGAACTACGACCTCTATGGCACCCGGGGCAGGGGCGGCAGCAGCAGCCTGAGCGCCTTCGGCGAGCTGCGCGCGTTTCGCGGCGCCAGCGTGCTCAGTACCACCTGGTTGATGCAGCGCACGCACGACCACAGTGGCTCGAAGGACCAGTCCGTGCGCATGGACAGCACCTGGAGCATGGCCTTCCCCGACAAGATGCTCACCCTGCGCGTGGGCGACACGCTCACCGGCGCCGTGCCCTGGTCGCGCGCCACGCGCATCGGCGGCATCCAGCTGTCGCGCGACTTCGGTCTGCAGCCCTACCGGCAGACCGCACCGCTGCCCAGCTTCATCGGCTCGGCCACGATGCCTTCGGACGTGGAACTGTTCATCGACGGCATCCGCCAGTACAGCGGCCAGGTGCCGGCGGGGCCCTTTCAGCTCAACGCGCTGCCGCGCATCAACAGCACCGGCACGGCGCAGGTGGTGGTGACCGACGCGCTGGGTCGCGCCGCCACCCTGAGCTTTTCGCTCTTCGACAGCAACCGCCTGCTGGCGCCCGGGCTGACCGATTGGACGGTCGACCTGGGCGTGGTGCGTCGCAACTACGGCCTGCGTTCCTTCGACTACGGCAAGCAGCCGGTCCTGACCGGCACCTGGCGCCGGGGCCTCAGCGACAGCTTCACGATGGAAGCGCACGGCGAGGTGACGCGTGGCCTGGCACTGGCCGGCGCCGGAGGCGTGTGGCAACTGGGCGCCGCGGGCACGCTGTCGGGGGCGCTGGCGGGCAGCCGGCACGACGCCGACACCCCCGGCGGCAGCCGCAGCGGCACGCAGACCAGCCTGGGCTACCTGTGGCGCCAGGAGCGCGTGTCGGTGGGCCTGAACGGCACCCGCACCCAGGGCGACTACCGCGATGTGGCGACCGCCTACGGCTCGGCCCCGGCCAAGGGCAGCGCCAGCGCGAGCGTGGGCTACGACATGGGCAGCCTGGGCAACGTCAGCGTCAGCTACCTCTACCTGCGCCCGGTGGCGCAGAGCGCGTCGCGCTACGCCAGCGTGAACTGGTTCCGTTCGATCGGGCGCGCGTCCTCGGTCTCGGTGGGCATGAACCAGAACCTGGACAAGCGCAGCGACCGCGGCGTCTTCGTCAGCCTGAGCTGGTCGTGGGACGCGCAGACCAGCGTGAGCGCGAGCGTGCAGCGCAGCGGCGATCAGGGCACGGTCGGCACCGTCAGCGCGCAGCAGTCCCCCCTCGGCGACGGTGGCTGGGGCTGGCGTGCCACCGCGCGTGCGGGCGGCGGTGCGCCGGGCGGGCAGGCCGAAGTCAACTACCTGGGCCCTTACGGCCGCGTGCAGGCCGGGGTGAGCGAGATGGGTGGCAGCAGTGCCAGCCGCTACGCCTATGCGGGCGCCAGCGGTGCGCTGGTGCTGATGGGCGGCGGCGTGCTGGCCGCGCGGCGCATCGACGACGCCTTTGCGGTGGTGGACACCGACGGCGTGGCCGGCGTGCCCGTGAAGCTCGAGAATCGCCCGGTGGGGCAGACGAATTCGAGCGGGCTGCTGCTGGTCGTGCCGGTGAACGCCTACCAGAACAACAAGCTCGCGATCGACCCGATGGACCTGCCCGCCGACGTGCGCATCGAGCGCGCCGAGGCCCTGGTCACCCCCGCAGGCCGGTCGGGCGCGCGGGCGCGTTTCAGCATCACGCCCGTGCGGGCCGCTCACGTGGCTCTGTTGGACGCGCAGGGCCAGCCTTTGCCGTTGGGCAGCCGTGTGCAGGTGAACGGGCAGGGCGGCAGCGGTGCGGTGGTGGGCTATGACGGCTGGGTGTACCTGGACACGCTGGACCTGCGCAACACGCTGGCCGTCCGCACGCCCGACGGCGCGGTGTGCCAGGCAGGGTTCGACTGGCGGCGCCCCGAGGGCGGTGGTTTGCAGAAAGAGCGGTTGACATGCGTACGTTGAGATTTGTGCTGGCGCTGGTGTCCGCGTGGCTGCTGGCCATGGGCGCGGCGCATGCCGACCCGAGCTGCTGGGTCGCCACCCAGCCGAGCTTCGCCTTCGGCACCGTCACGGCTTCGTCGGCGGTGGACACCACCGCCACGGTCGGCTTCACCTGCCAGAACGACACCGGCCAGGTGATGTACATGAACTACTGCGTGTACGTCTACCAGGGCAGCGAGATCGCCGGCTACGCCCCGCGCTACATGACCAACTGGAACGGCGCGCAGATGGCCTACAACATCTACGCCGACGCGGCCCGCAGCGGCATCGTCGGCCCGCCCCCGGGGGGCGGCACCTACGCCAGCGCGGGGGGCTCGTTCGTGCTGCCGGCCAGCGGCGGCAACGTCGCGTTGAACATCCCGCTCTATGGCCGCGTGCCGTCGGGGCAATCGCTGGTGGCGGGCAGCTACCAGTCCAACATCTACAACTCCGAGGTCGTCTGGGGCATGAAGAGCGGCAACGCGCCCGACAGTTGCACCGCGACTTCGGCCAAGTACGTCGGCAGGACGACCTTCTACACGCAGGTCACGGCCACCTATTCCAATGCATGCACCGTCAGCGTGGCGGCCACCGACCTGGACTTCGGCAGTGCCAACTCGCTGGCGTCCGCGGTCAACGGCGCGGCGGCCATCACGATGGCCTGCCCGCCCAGCACGGCCTGGAAGGTGGGGCTGAGCAATGGCGCGAACGTGGCGGGGACACAGCGGCGCATGGCAGGCGCTGCAGGTGCTGGGGGTGACTACATCCGGTACGAGCTGTACCGCGATGCCGCGCGCTCGCTGCGCTGGGGCAATGCCGCCGGCACCGACACGGTCGACGGCAGCGGCAACCCTGGCAGTGCCATCCCGGTCTATGGGCGGGTGCCGGCGCAGACCAATGTGACGCCGGGCAGCTACAGCGACACGGTCACCGTCACGGTGACGTACTAGAGCCCGTCAGGCGTCGGTGCGAAGCGGCGCGTGGCGCTGCTCCGCGTAGGCCTTCAGCGACTGCATGGTCCGAGGCAGCCCCTTGCGAAGTTGCTTGGCAACGCCGGGCCCGAACAGGAAGGCGAGGCCGCCCGTGAACCACACGCGGTGCGCCACTTCCGAGCCGCCGGCGACCGGCGACACCGTGTGCTCGAAGTGCATGCGGAACAGCGGGATGTGGCCCTCGACGGTGAACGACCGACCCTCGGTACGCTCCGTGACGGCCATCGGCACGCCCATGCCCTTGCTGGGAACGATCCGCCCCTTGGTTCCCACAGCGAAGGGACCGTTGAGCCGGGCCTGCTTGGTGTCCGGGTCCCACAGATGCCATTGGTCGACCTCGCTCCAGATGTGGTCGATGACCGTGGGCGGGACTGCGATGTGGATGCGTTCTTCGATGTGCATGAGGAGGGTCAGGAGTAGGCGCGAAGCCTAATGCACTGCGTCCGGCAGAACCTGCGATGCAGCCTCGGCGACGAGGGACATTGAGGCGCCAGCCCTGGGGCTTCAAACCGGCGCGTAGGCTCCCGTACCGCCTGGCCAGGCCGTCAGCACCTCGTACCCGTCGGCCGTCACCGCCACCATGTGCTCCCACTGCGCGGACAGCGAGCGGTCTTTCGTCACGACGGTCCACCCATCGGCCAGCTGCTTCGTTTCAGCGCGGCCCGCATTGAGCATCGGCTCGATGGTGAAGACCATGCCCGGCTCCAGCACGAGGCCCGCGCCGCGCCGCCCGAAGTGCAACACCTGCGGTTCGTCGTGGTAGATCTGGCCGATGCCGTGTCCGCAGTACTCGCGCACCACGCTGAAATGCTCGCGCTGGGCAACCGACTGGATCGCATGGCCCACGTCGCCCAGCGTCGCGCCGGGCTTCACCTGCCGGATGCCGGCGCACAGGGCTTCGTACGTCGTCTCCACCAGGCGCCGAGCGAGCACGCCGGGCTCGCCGACGAAGAACATGCGGCTGGTGTCGCCGAACCAGCCGTCCTTGTTGACGGCGACATCGATGTTGACGATGTCGCCCTTCTTCAGGATCTTGTCGGGCGAGGGGATGCCGTGGCACACCACCTGGTTGACCGAGGTGAGGATGGTCTTCGGATAGCCCAGGTAGCCCACGTTGGCGGGAACGGCGCCTTGCACCTTCACGATGTGCGCATGGCAGAGGCTGTCGAGCGTTTCTGTGCTCACGCCTGGTACGACGTGGGGCTCGATCATGGCGAGGACCTCTGCAGCCAGCTGCGCGGCCCGCCGCGCCATCACCAGCTCTTCGGCCGACCGGAGGGGAACGTCGTGTGCCATCAGTGTTGCTTGCCGTTCGCGGGGGCGCGGGGCTTGCCGGGTGGGGCGGCAATGTCCAGGCCGCCCGAGAGCTCGGCCTGGATCAGCAGCTGGCAGACCTCCCGGTAGTCCAGGTCGGGGTGCATCTCGGTCAGCATGCCGACCCGCATCCAGTGCTCTGCCTGTGCATTGATCGACCGGCTGAGGGCGTTGCCCGCCACACGCAGGTTCTCGTGCATCAGGTCCGAAATCTTGACGATGCCCATGGGCAACCTCTCTATATGAAACGTATACGGATTATATGCATTTCATATGGTCGATCGTTGCAGGGGCCGACGGCCCCGGCGTCAGGCGCGCTTGGCAGAGGCGCCGTGCAGCGTGCCGTGCACGTGGCCCGCGTGCTGGCCGAAGGGCTCGGGCGTGAGCGCGGCGGTGTCCAGCTCCTGCAGGATGCCGCAGGCGCTCGCCGATTCGGGGCCGCCGCACTGCAGGCGCAGTGCCTTCAGTTGCTTTTCGAGCGTCTTCAGCTCGGCGATGCGCGAGGCCACGTGGCCGATGTGGTCGTCCAGCAGCTGGTTCACCTCGCCGCAGTCGTCCTGCGGCGCATCGCGGAATTTGAGCAGGCTGCGGATTTCGTCGAGCGTCATGTCCAGCGAGCGGCAGCGGCGAATGAAGCCCAGCCGCTGGGTGTGCTCGTCGTCGTAGATGCGGTAGTTGCCGTCGGTGCGCGCGGGCGCGGGCAGCAGCTGCTCGCGCTCGTAGTACCGGATGGTTTCGACCGGCGTGTTCGTGGCCTTGGCCAGTTCACCGATTTTCATGATGCGGCATCTCAAGGAAGTGGCAATCAGCGGTTGACTCTACACCTGCTTCAGGGTTTCCAATGAATGCATGACGAATCAGAACACCCTGAATCAGCCGGTGCCGCGTGCAGCGCCGCATGACCACGACCATGACCATCATGGGCACGACCATGCGCACGACCACACGCATGCCCACGCCCCTGCACCCGCGGAAACGGCCTGCTGCGGCAGCCCCGTGTGCGGCAGTGCGCCGGCGTCTGCCGAGCCCGCCGACCTGCCGAAGGGCGCGGTCCTGTTTCGCATTCCCACCATGGACTGCGCGGTGGAAGAGTCCGAGATCCGCCGCGCCCTCGAGCCCGTCGCGGGCGTGAAGGGCCTGCGCTTCCGTCTGGGCGAGCGCACGCTGGCCCTCACGACCGAAGACGGCGCACTGCCCGCCGCGCTCGAAGCCATCCGCCAAGCCGGCTTCAAGCCCGAGCCGGTGGCTGCGACGGGTGCACAGAAGGCGGAGCCCGCGCGCTTCGCCGGCATGTCGACGGGCCTCGCGCGCCTCGTCGCTGCGCTGGTGCTGGCCATCGCGGCCGAGACCGTGTCGTTTCTCGCGCTCGACGGCGTGGGCTTCATGGCCGCCGAGATGGGGCTCGCGCTCGCGGCCATCGCGCTGGCCGGCCTCGACACCTACAAGAAGGGTTTCGCTGCGCTGGTGCGCGGGCGCCTCAACATCAATGCGCTGATGGCCGTCGCCGTCACGGGCGCTTTCATCATCGGCCAGTGGCCCGAGGCTGCGATGGTGATGGCGCTGTACGCCATTGCCGAACTCATCGAGGCCCGCGCCGTCGACCGCGCGCGCAACGCCATCCAGAGCCTGCTCGCGCTCGCGCCCGAACAGGCCGAGGTGCGGCAGCCCGACGGCAGCTGGCAGACCGTGCGCGCCGACGCGGTGGCGCTCGATGCCGTCGCGCGCATCCGTCCCGGCGAGCGCGTGCCGCTGGACGGCGTGGTGCTCGAAGGCGCCAGTGCCATCGACCAGGCGCCGGTCACGGGCGAGAGCATTCCGGTCGACAAGGCCGCGGGCGACGCGGTGTTTGCCGGCACCATCAACCAGACCGGCGCGCTGGTGTTCCGCGTGACGGCCGTGGCGGCCAACACCACGCTCGCGCGCATCATCCACGCGGTCGAAGAGGCGCAGGGTTCGCGCGCGCCCACGCAGCGCTTCGTCGACAAGTTCGCCGCCATCTACACGCCCACCGTCTTCGTGCTGGCGCTGGCCGTCGCCATGCTCACGCCGTGGCTCATGGACTGGACCTGGGTGCAGGCCATCTACAAGGCGCTGGTGCTGCTGGTCATCGCGTGCCCGTGCGCGCTGGTCATCTCCACGCCCGTGACGGTCGTGAGCGCGTTGGCCTCGGCCGCGCGGCGCGGCATTCTCATCAAGGGCGGCACCTACCTCGAAGAGGCACGCAAGCTCAAGGCCGTGGCGCTCGACAAGACCGGCACCATCACCGAAGGCAAGCCCAAGCTGGTCGAGTCGGTGCTGATCGACAAGGCAGCAGGTGATGAAGGCGCGGTCTACGCACTGGCCGCCAACATCGCGGGCCGCTCCGACCACCCGGTGTCGAAGGCGATCACCCAAGGCCTGGGTGGGTCGGCCGAAGAAGTCGGCGACTTCACCGCGCTGCCCGGACGCGGCGTGCAGGCCACGCACGCGGGTCAGCGCTACGTGCTGGGCAACCACCGGTTGATCGAAGAGCGCGGCCTGTGCACGCCGGAACTCGAAGCCGAACTCAAGCGGCACGAAGAAGCCGGACGCACCGTGACGCTGCTCGCATCCGAAAAGTCGGTGCTCGCGCTGTTCGCGGTGGCCGACACCATCAAGCCCTCGTCGCAAGCCGCCGTGGCCGAGCTGCGCGCGCTGGGCGTCACGCCCGTCATGCTCACCGGCGACAACACCGCCACCGCGAAGACCATCGGCGCGCATGCCGGCATCGACGACGTGCGCGGCAACTTGTTGCCCGAAGAAAAGCTCGACGCCATCCAGGCGATGCAGCAGCGCTACGGCGCCGTCGCGATGACCGGCGACGGCATCAACGACGCCCCGGCACTGGCCAAGGCCGACATCGGCTTCGCCATGGGCGGCGCCGGCACCGACACCGCCATGGAAGCGGCCGACGTGGTCATCATGAACGACGACCTGCGCCGCATCCCCGAGACCATCCGCCTGTCGCGCCGTGCGCATGCCGTGCTGTGGCAGAACATCACCCTCGCACTCGGCATCAAGGGCGTGTTCTTCGTGCTCGCGGTGTTCGGCAGCGCGACCATGTGGATGGCGGTGTTTGCCGACATGGGGGCGAGCCTGCTGGTGGTGGCCAATGGGTTGCGGTTGATGCGGACCGAAAAGCAGGCATAGCGCAGCGGGCGCGAGCGCTTGCCGGTCAACGCCTCAACCGGCACTCCACACGAGGTGCAGGTCGCCATCTACGAACCCCAGCGAGACCGCGCGCGAAGCCTTCAGGCGCGAAGCGCCCGCAGACGCGGCGTCCAGGTAGCGAAGAATCATTTGCGAGATGGCCTGCAGGCCTGCCTCCCAGTCTGGCCCCACCGCTTCGCTCGCGATCTCGAAACGTGGCGATGAGGACATGAAGATGTCGTCGCACGCCCAGTCGGGGTCTTCCGGGTGGTAGGTCGGCGCACCCACGAGTTCGAGGTCGTACGTCGTCGAACTGTCGTAAAGGTTGAAGTGAAAAGCCGCGATGCCTTCAGGCAGCGGCTCAGACAGGGCGGCATCGATCCAGGTTGCGAGATCGGCGAAGAGAGAGTCGTTCATGAAGCTGGAGTGGCTGGGTTTCCGATCATGTGCATTCGGATTTCTAGCACGGCCACAAGGCGCCTCGCTACCAGCGCGCCGCCCACGTCTCCAACGGCACGCGCGTCGCATTGCACACATAGCTCACCGCGTGGTACCAGCCCGCGAGCATCATCAGCTCGATGAGTTGCGCGTGACTCCAGTGCGCGTTCAGCGCCTCCCACAGCGCATCGTCGATGTCGCCGGTGTCGTGCAGCCGGTCGACCATCGTGATCAGCAGCGCGTCTTTCGGCGCCAGTTGCGTGAAGTCGCCATCCATCGAAGCCGTCGCGCGCCGTTCGACATCGCCCAGGCCGGCGGCGTCGGCGAAGCCGGTCCAGTGCACGCCCCATTCGTACTCGGCGCCGCAGCGCGCGCAGACCCGCAGGATGACCAGCTCGCGGTCGCGCAGCTCGATGGCGGCGTGGCGGCCCAGCAGGTAGCGGCCGAGGTCGAGCGTGCGCTCGGCCAGCGCGGGGTTCACGGCCAGCACCTTGAAGAGCGACAGCACCTCGGGCGCCTGCGGCGGTGTCATGCGCGTGAGCAGTGTGTCGATGGCGTCGGGGTAGGGCGGCTGGAGCTGCGCGATCCTCGGGGCGCGCTGCGGGACAGGGCTTTGCGGGGCGGTGGAGGGCATGGTGATTCCTTTCATAGAATGCGGCGAGGTCGCTACGAAATACGTAGCATCCAACACAGTCTATGGCTACGAAATCCGTAGCGCAAGGCCCCCACTTCGACAAGGAAGACACATGGACGACACCGAGGCCCCCGCACCCGCGCCGCGCCGACCCATCATGCGGTTGCTGGAGCAGCTGGGCCGCAAGGGCACGCTGCGCCTTTTGTGGGAGCTGCGCGACGGCCAGCCGCAGAGCTTTCGCGTGCTGCGCGAGCACGCCGACCAGATGTCGCCTTCGGTGCTGAACGACCGGCTCAAGGAGCTGCGCGCGGCCGGCATCGTCACGCTGTCCGATGCGGGCTATGTGCTCACCGAGGCGGGTGGCGAGCTCGTCAAGCGGCTGACGCCGCTCAACCAGTGGGCCGATCGCTGGATCGAGCCCGGAGCGCCGAACTAACATCGGATCAGTTTTTTCGTCCGCCCAGCGACCCCGCCCATGTCCGTCACCACCCTCCTGCTGCAACTCGTCGTCATCCTCACCACCGCGCGCCTGTGCGGCTGGGTGCTGCGCCATGTGGGGCAGCCCAGCGTGGTGGGCGAGATGGCGGCGGGGCTGATGCTCGGGCCGGCGGTCATGGGCACGCTCTTCCCGTCGCTGCATGTGCAGCTGTTCGCCAAGGAGTCGCTGCAGGGGCTGTCGTCGCTGGCGACGGTGGGGCTGGTGCTGTTCATGTTCGTGGTCGGGCTGGAGCTGCGGGCCACGCGCAACATGCGGGCGCAGCTCAAGGCGGCCGGGGCGGTGGGCGTGCTGAGCGTGGCGGTGCCGGTGGTGCTGGGCATCGCGATCTCGCCGATGCTGCACCCCACGCTCGCACCGGCCGGCGTGGGCTTCTGGCCCTTTGCGCTGTTCATGGCGGCGGCGCTGTCGATCACGGCGTTTCCGGTGATGGCGCGCATCCTGAAAGACCGCGGCATGACGCGCACGCCCTTCGGCCAGCTCTCGCTGAGCGCGGCGGCGGTGGTCGATGTGTTCGCGTGGATCCTGCTGGCCTTCGTGGTCGCGACCATCGGCGCGGGCGAAGGCTACGCCGGCCTGCTCAAGACCTCGGTCGGCGTGGTGGTGCTGCTGGCCTTCCTGTTCTTCGGCCTGAAGCCGGCCTTTGCGTGGCTGCTGCGTGTGAAGGCGCCCGACGGCGAGCCGTCGACCACGCTGATGGCCTCGCTCATGATCGGCCTCTTGCTGTGCGCGCTGCTCACCGAATGGCTGCACCTGCACGCGGTGTTCGGTGCCTTCCTGTTCGGCGCCTGCCTGCCGCGCGACGACCGCCTGCTGCGCTCGCTGAGCGAGCGCATCGAGCCCATTTCCATCGTCGTGCTGATGCCGCTGTTCTTCGCGCTCGCGGGGCTGGGCACCACGGCCAACGCGTTCTCGGGCGCGAGCCTGGGTGCGATGCTGCTGATCGTGGGCGTGGCCACCGTGGGCAAGATCGCGGGCGGCGCGGCGGGCGCGCGCATCGCGGGCTACAGCTGGCGCGACAGCCTGGCCACCGGCTCGCTCATGAACGCGCGCGGGCTGATGGAACTCATCGTCATGAAGATCGGCCTCGATGTCGGCCTGATCGGCCCCGAGCTGTTCACGATGCTGCTGGTGATGGCGCTGGCCACCACCGCGATGACCGGGCCGCTGATGACGCTGTGCATCGGCCGCAAGGCCCGGCCCGCCGAGACGGCGCACGCCGAGCCCTGAGCTCGCGCTTCAGCCGTTGCGGCGCATGCTGAACCCGATGCGCGTCTCGCCGCTCTGGCTCGACGCGAACACCTCGCCGCCATGCATGCGCGCGATCGCTTCGACGATCGACAGGCCCAGCCCGTGGTGGCGCGTGGAGCCGTCGCGCGCCTGGGCTGCGCGGTAGAAGCGCTCGAAGAGGCGGGGCAGCGCCTCGGGGTCGATGGCCGCGCCGCGGTTGACCACGGTGATGGTGTTGTGTTGGTCCCCAGGCTCGGCTGCGATCTCGATGCGCACCGTCGAGGCCGGCTCGGCAAAGCGGATCGCATTGCCCAGCAGGTTGAACAGGGCGCGGCGGATCAGCCCCGCGTCCGCGTCGGCCACGCCCTCGCCATGCACTTCGGCGCGCAGGCCGGCTTCGTCGAGCATGGCGTCGTAGAAGTCGATCACGTCGCGCGCCTGGTCCGCCAGGTTCACCTGCGCCTTCGAGCGCGCCGAGGTGCCGCGGTCGGCGTTGGAGAGAAACAGCATGTCGGTCACGATGCCCGACAGCCGCCCCATCTCCTCGAGGTTGGAGGCCAGCACGCCCTGCAGTTCTTCGTTGCTGCGCGGACGCGTCAGCGCCACTTCGGTGGACCCGAGCAGGTTGGCCAGCGGCGTGCGCAGCTCGTGCGCCACGTCGGCGTTGAACGACTCCAGCTGCACGTAGGCGCGCTGCACCCGCGCCAGCAGTGCGTTGAACTGCGTGATCCAGGGGCGCAGCTCCTCCGCGAAGGCGCCGGGGTCGATGGGCTGGTGGACGTGGTCGGGCGTGATGGCCGCGGTGCGTTCGGCCAGCACCTTCAAGGGCCGCAGCCCGCGCCGCACCAGCCATGTGCCGGTGAGCGACACCAGCGCCGTGCCGAGCACCACCGCGCCCAGCAGCGTCCACGCGAGCCTTTCAAGCAGCCGCGTGTCTTGCGCGATGTTCACGCCGACCTGCACCGACAGGTTGGTGTGGAAGTTGGCGTTCTGCCAGGGCACGACGATGGTTCGCCGCAGCCAGCGGCCCTGCGGCGGTGGCACGGACTGGAAGAGTTCGTGACCCGCGTTCGCAATCGTCAGGGTCACGTCGTCCTGCATCGAGAAGAAGTCGTTGAGCTTGTGCCGCAGAAAGACGAGGTCGCCGCCTTTCTCGGCCTCTTTCAGCAGGTGCTCGACAAGCACCGTCTTCTGGTCGAGCGCGTCGCGCTGCTTGGCGCCGAAGCTCCAGGCCGTGACGAAGTAGATCGCCAGGCAGACGATGCTCAGGCCGAACAGCGTCTGCGCGGCGAACCAGAACGAGAGCCGGCTCTGGATCGAATGCGGCTTCGGGCTCATGCCCAGGAGCGGTCTTCCAGCACGTAGCCCATGCCACGCACCGTGTGCAGCAGCTTCACGTCGAAGGGGTCGTCGATCTTGCTGCGCAGGCGGCGAATGGCCACTTCGACCACGTTGGTGTCGCTGTCGAAGTTCATGTCCCACACCTGCTCGGCGAGCGTGGAGCGCGACAAGATCTGCCCGCGCCGGCGCAGCAGCACCACGAGCAGCGTGAACTCCTTGGCCGTGAGGTCCAGCCGCGTGCGGTTGCGCACGCACTTGCGGCTCACCAGGTCGAGCTCCAGGTCGGCCAGTCGCAGCACCGTCGGCTCCTGCGTCTTGCCGCGCCGCAGCAGCGCCTGCACGCGCGCCAGCAGCTCCGAGAAAGAGAAGGGCTTCACCAGGTAGTCGTCGGCGCCTTGCTGCAGGCCCTGCACGCGGTCTTCGACCTTGTCGCGCGCGGTGAGCACCAGCACGGGCACGTTCTTCGTGCGGCGAATGGCTTGCAGCACGGCAAAGCCGTCGATGCCGGGGAGCATCACGTCGAGCAGCACCAGCGCGTATTCGCCTTCGGTGGCGAGGTAGCGGCCTTCGATGCCATCGCGGGCAATGTCGACGACGTAGCCGTTCTCCTCCAGCCCTTTTTTGAGGTAGTCGCCCAGTTTGGGTTCGTCTTCGATGACAAGAATTCGCATGGTACGGATCGTACCCAATGCCTCTCGGGAGGCTGGTTACGATTTAGTAATCCTATTGAAAGACAAAGCGCCGACATGGCGTCGTACAGTGCGCCGGGCCCTCGGTTCGCAGGGCTTTTGTCGCTCGGCGCATCACGCGCCGTCGATATACTTTTGTCAACCATGCGCCGCTGGCTTCTGATTTTCCTGCTGTTCCTCTTGCCTTTCCAGTACAGCTGGGCGGCATCGGCAGCCTATTGCCTGCACGAAGGCGATACGCGGGGCGGCCACTGGGGCCATCACGAGGACGAGCCGCGCGGCACCGACCGCACCCATGCGGGCGACGGCGCCAAGAAAGACAGCACCCGCCAGCCCAACGCGGCGGTCGGCCATTGCATCGTGGCCCACTTCGGGCAGGCCCAGCATGCGGACACCGCCGCCGCGCTGCCGGCCGACGCGCCCATCGCCTCGCAGGCGTTGCGCGCCGCTTCCACCGAACGCTTCGCCTCGCACATCGCCGAAGTGCCGGTGCGTCCCGACTGGTTTCTCGCCGCCTGATTCGGCGAGAGCACCGCACCTTTTCTCTTTTCTGATTTCAACCATCAGCTGAGCGCTTCTCGCCGAATTCGTCCGTCCGTTGTTTTGCAACCCAGGAGAATTCGATGCGCACGCTTTTCGTGCCGCTGGCCGTGTTGGCCTTGGCGGTACCCCCGGCCTTTTCACAGCAGGTCGCACCACAGACCCCACAGAACGCGGCCGGTCCCTCGTCGTCCCTTTCGGCATCCGGCCGCACGCTGGAGCCCGAAGGCCCGCTGACGCTGCGCACCGCCGTCGCGCTGGCGCTGCAGGCCAACCCGGGCCTGTCGGCCGCGCGGCATGAGCAGGCCGCCGCCGATGGCGCCGTCGTGCAGGCCGGTGCCTGGCCCAACCCCACGCTCGACACGCAGCTGGAAGACCTGCGCCGCAACAACCGCACGACCACGCTGCAGCTGAGCCAGCCCATCGAGCTGGGCGGCAAGCGCGCCGCGCGCGTCACGGCGGCCGAGCGTGCGCGCGACCAGGCAGCGTCGGCGCTGTCGGCGCGACGCGCCGAGCTGCGCGCTTCGGCCGTCACCGCCTTCTTCGACGTGCTGACCGCGCAGGAGCGCCTGCGGCTGGCGCAAGACTCCGTGGGGCTCGCACAGATCGCCACCCGCGCCGCGGCCAACCGCGTGGCAGCCGGCAAGGTGTCTCCGCTCGAAGAAACCAAGGCGCGCGTGGCCGAGGCCGGCATCCGCGTCGAACTGCTGCAGGCCGAAGGCACGCTGCGCGCGTCGCGCCAGCTGCTGGCCGCGCTGTGGGGCAACCCGGCGCCGCGCTTCACGCAGGTGGAAGGCGCGGTCGACCAGCTGCCCGCGCAAGCTGCCGCGCCCGAGGTGGCGCGCCGCCTGCCTGATGCGCCCGTGCTGCGCCAGGCCCGGCTCGAGGTCGAGCGCCGCCGCGCGCTGAGCGAACTGGAGCAGGCCCGGCGCATTCCCGACGTGACCGTGTCGCTCGGCGTCAAGCGCGTGCCCGCGTCGGAGGGCGAGGGCGATGCCGTGAGCAGCAGCCGGCGCAACCAGGTGATGGTGGGCCTGTCGGTGCCGCTGCCGATCTTCGACACCAACCGCGGCAACATCACCGAAGCACTGAGCCGCGAAGACAAGGCGCGCGACGAGCTCGCCGCCGCCGAGCTGCAACTGGGCGCCGATGTGGCCCAGGCCAGCGAGCGCCTGCGCTCTGCGCGCGCGACCGCCGAGACGCTGCAGCGCGACGCACTGCCCGGCGCCGAGACCGCCTACCGCGCCGCCACCAAGGGCTTCGAGCTGGGCAAGTTCAGCTTTCTCGAAGCGCTCGACGCGCAGCGCACGCTGTTCCAGGTGCGCAACCAGTACCTCGTTGCGCTGGCCGACGCGCACCGCGCGGCCGGCGAACTCGACCGCCTGCTGGGCACCGAGGGCGACGACCCCTCCGCGAACGTGCGCTGACGCCACAACCTGAACCGAATTCCGACCATGACCACACCACACAACCGCACCACTTCCTCCGGCCGCAAGCAGTGGATCGCCATTGCCGCCGTGCTGCTCGCCGGCCTCATCGCCGGCGCACTCATCCTGCGCACCGCGCCGTCCAAGCCCGCGGGGGACGGCCACTCGGAGTCCGCCGGCCATGCCGACGGCGAGCACCACGAGGAAGACAAGGGCCACGCCAAGGGCAAGGAAGACGACCACGGCCATTCGCACGACGAAGGCCATGGCGACAAGGAACACCACGCGGAAGAGGGCAAGGACGCCGGCAAGGAAGCAGGCAAGGAAGCCCCTGCCACCGCAGAGCCGCAGAAAGCCGCCGCCAACGCCCACAAGGAAGACGAAGAAAAGATCCCCTTCACCGACGAGCAGGTCAAGGCCGCGGGCATCGCGATCGACAGCGTCGGCCCGGCGCGCATCAAGACCTCGCTGCAGCTGCCCGGCGAGATCAAGTTCAACGAAGACCGCACGGCCCACGTGGTGCCGCGCGTGGCGGGTGTGGTCGACAGCGTGTCGGCCAACCTGGGCCAGGAAGTGAAGCGCGGGCAGGTGCTGGCCGTGATCTCCAGCCCCGCGCTCTCGGAGCAGCGCAGCGAACTGCAGACGGCGCAGCGCCGGCTGGCGCTGGCGCGCACCACCCACGACCGCGAGAAGAAACTGTGGGAAGAAAAGATCTCCCCACAGCAGGACTACCTGCAGGCCGAGCAGGCCATGCAGGAGGCGCAGATCGCCGTGGCCAACGCCAACCAGAAGCTGCTGGCGCTGGGCGCCACGCCCGGCTCGTCGGCACTGGGTCGCTACGAGCTGCGCGCCCCCTTCGACGGCATGGTCGTCGAGAAGCACATCTCGCTCGGCGAATCGGTGGGCGAGGCGGTCAACGTGTTCACCATTTCCGACCTGTCGACCGTGTGGGCCGAGATCAGCGTGCCGGCCAGCAGCCTGAACCTCGTGCGCGTCGGCGAGGCCGTGACCATCCGCGCCGGTTCCTTCGAGCAGGCCGCGCGCGGCACCGTGTCGTACGTGGGCTCGCTGCTGGGGGCGCAGACGCGCACTGCCACCGCGCGCGTCACGCTCACCAACCCGCAGCGCACCTGGCGCCCGGGCCTGTTCGTGAATGTGGAGCTGGTGGCGTCGGAGGCCGATGCGCCCGTCACCGTGTCGGCCGAAGCGGTGCAGACCGTGGACGACCAGCCCACCGTGTTCCTGCGCGTGCCCGGCGGCTTTGTGCCGCAGCACGTGAAGACCGGCCGCAGCGACGGCCAGCGCATCGAGATCGTGGGCGGCCTGAAGCCCGGCGCGGCCTATGCGGCCAGCGGCAGCTTCGTCGTGAAGTCGCAGCAGGGCAAGAGCTCGGCAACGCATACGCATTGAGGACCGACGCATGTTCGAACGCATCATCGGCTTCTCCATCGCGCAGCGCTGGCTCATTTTGCTGGCCGTGCTCGGCATGGCAGCGCTCGGCGTCTTCAGCTACCAGAAGCTGCCGATCGACGCCGTGCCCGACATCACCAACGTGCAGGTGCAGATCAACACGTCCGCGCCCGGCTACTCGCCGCTCGAAGCCGAGCAGCGCGTCACCTACCCCATCGAAACCGTCATGGCCGGCCTGCCGGGCCTGCAGCAGACCCGCTCGCTGTCGCGCTACGGCCTGTCGCAAGTGACGGTGATCTTCAAGGACGGCACCGACATCTACTTTGCGCGGCAGCTTGTCAACGAGCGCATCCAGTCGGCGCGCGAAAGCATGCCGCCCGGCGTGTCGCCGGTGATCGGGCCCATCTCCACCGGCCTGGGCGAGATCTACCTGTGGACCGTCGAGACGGAAGAGGGCGCCAAGAAGGCCGACGGCAAGCCCTACACGCCGACCGACCTGCGTGAGATTCAAGACTGGATCATCAAGCCGCAGCTGCGCAACGTGCCGGGCGTGACCGAGATCAACTCCATCGGCGGCTACGCCAAGGAGTTCCAGATCGCACCCGACCCCGCGAAGCTGCTGGCGCACGGCCTCACGATGACCGACCTGGTCACCGCGCTGGAGCGCAACAACGCCAACGTGGGCGCGGGCTACATCGAAAAGCGCGGCGAGCAGTACCTCATTCGCGCGCCGGGGCAGGTGAAGTCGGTGGAAGACATCGGCAACGTGATTTTGGGCAACGCCGGTGGCATTCCGCTGCGCGTGTCCGACGTGGCCGAGGTCGGCATCGGCCAGGAGCTGCGCACCGGCGCCGCCACCGACAACGGCCGCGAGGTGGTGCTGGGCACGGTGTTCATGCTCATCGGCGAGAACAGCCGCACCGTCTCGCAGGCGGTCGACAAGAAGATGCAGGAGATCAACCGCACGCTGCCCGCGGGCGTGAAGGCCGTCACGGTGTACGACCGCACCGTGCTGGTCGACAAGGCCATCGCCACCGTGAAGAAGAACCTCTTCGAGGGCGCGGTGCTGGTGGTGGCCATCTTGTTCCTGTTTTTGGGCAACATCCGCGCGGCCATCATCACCGCCACGGTGATCCCGCTGTCGATGCTCTTCACCTTCACCGGCATGGTGAACCAGAAGGTCAGCGCCAACCTCATGAGCCTGGGCGCGCTCGACTTCGGCATCATCATCGACGGCGCCGTGGTGATCGTGGAGAACTGCGTGCGGCGCCTCGCGCATGCGCAGGAGAAACACGGCAGGGCGCTCACGCGCAGCGAGCGTTTCCATGAAGTGTTCGCGGCCTCGCAGGAGGCGCGCCGGCCGCTGCTGTTCGGCCAGCTCATCATCATGATCGTGTACCTGCCGATCTTTGCGCTCACGGGCGTCGAAGGGAAACTGTTCCACCCGATGGCATTCACCGTGGTGATTGCGCTGCTGGGCGCGATGATCCTGTCGATCACCTTCATCCCGGCCGCCGTGGCGCTGTTCATCGGCAACAAGGTCAGCGAGAAGGAAAACCGCTTGATGGTGTGGGCCAAGCGCGGCTACGCGCCGCTGCTCGCGCGCGCGATGAACGCCAAGCCGCTGGTCATCACCACGGCCGTGGTGGCGGTCGTGCTGTCGGGCCTGCTGGCCACGCGCCTGGGCACCGAGTTCGTGCCCAGCCTGAGCGAGGGCGACTTCGCCATCCAGGCGCTGCGGATTCCGGGCACCAGCCTCACGCAGTCGGTCGAAATGCAGAAGCAACTCGAGCGCACGCTCAAAGACAAATTCCCCGAGATCGAGCGCGTGTTCGCGCGCACCGGCACGGCCGAGATCGCGTCCGACCCGATGCCGCCGAACATCTCCGACGGCTACATCATGCTCAAGCCCGAGAGCGAGTGGCCCAAGCCGAAGCGCACGCGCGACGAGCTGCTGGCCGCCGTGCAGGAAGAGGTCGAGAAGCTGCCGGGCAACAACTACGAGTTCTCGCAGCCAATTCAGCTGCGCTTCAACGAGCTGATCTCCGGCGTGCGCAGCGACGTGGCCGTGAAGATCTTCGGCGACGACATGGACGTGCTCAACCAGACGGCCGCGCAGGTGTCGGCTGCGCTGGGCAAGGTGCCCGGCGCTGCCGAAGTGAAGGTGGAGCAGACCACCGGCCTGCCGATGCTCACCGTGAACATCGACCGCCAGAAGACCGCACGCTACGGCCTCAACGTGGGCGATGTGCAGGACGCCATTTCCACCGCGGTGGGCGGGCGCGAAGCCGGCACGCTGTTCGACGGCGACCGTCGCTTCGACATCATCGTGCGGCTGCCCGAGACCCTGCGCACCGACCTGGAAGCCATTCGCCGCCTGCCGATCGCGCTGCCGAAGGGCGCGGGGGGCGCGGGCGGCGAAGGCCTGCGCACCAGCTTCATCCCGCTGGGCGAAGTGGCCACGCTCGACCTCGCACCCGGTCCCAACCAGGTGAGCCGCGAAGACGGCAAGCGCCGCATCGTCGTCAGCGCCAACGTGCGCGGTCGCGACCTCGGCTCCTTCGTGGCCGAGGCCGAAGAGACCATGCGCGCCGTGCGCATTCCACCGGGCTACTGGACCGTGTGGGGCGGCCAGTACGAAAACCTGGCCTCGGCCACGCAGCGCCTGCAGGTGGTGGTGCCCGTGTCGCTGCTGCTTGTGTTCACGCTGCTGTTCGCGATGTTCGGCAACCTGAAGGACGGCCTGCTGGTGTTCACCGGCATTCCGTTTGCGCTCACGGGAGGCATCGTCGCGCTGTGGATGCGCGGCATTCCGCTGTCGATCTCGGCGGCCGTGGGCTTCATTGCGCTGTCGGGCGTGGCCGTGCTCAACGGGCTGGTGATGATCTCGTTCATCCGCAACCTGCGCGAAGGCGGCCTGCCGCTGGACGAAGCCATTCGCGAAGGCGCGCTCACGCGGCTGCGCCCGGTGCTCATGACGGCGCTGGTCGCGTCGCTGGGCTTCGTGCCCATGGCCATCGCCACCGGCACGGGCGCCGAGGTGCAGCGCCCGCTGGCCACCGTGGTCATCGGCGGTATCCTGTCGTCGACCGCGCTGACGCTGCTGGTGTTGCCGCTGCTGTACCGCATCGCGCACCGGCGCGATGAAGACGAAGTGCAGGAGGCCAACGCAGAGCAGCAACACGGCGCATCCCTCGATCCCGCACTGCGAGGTTCCCATGGCCCATGAGCATTCACATGCCACAGCCGTTGCTGGTGGCAATGAGAAGGCGCTGCGCTGGGCGCTCGCGCTGACCTCGACCTACCTCGTCGCCGAGGTGATCGGCGGGCTGGTGTCGGGCAGCCTGGCGCTGCTGTCCGACGCGGCCCACATGGCCACCGACACCGTGGCGCTGGCCATCTCGCTGGCCGCCATCTGGCTCGGCAAGCGGCCGGCGGACAAGCGACGCACCTTCGGCTACCACCGCTTCGAGATTTTGGCGGCCGTGGTCAATGCGGTGCTGCTGTTCTTCGTGGCGATCTACGTGCTCTACGAGGCCTGGCGGCGCATCTCGCAGCCGGCCGAGATCCAGTCGATGACCATGCTGTGGGTTGCAGTGGGCGGCCTGGTCGTCAACCTCATCGGCATGCGCCTGCTGGCCAGCGGCAAGGACAAGAGCCTCAACGTGAAGGGCGCGTACCTGGAGGTGTGGGCCGACATGCTCGGCTCCGTCGGCGTGATCGTCGGCGCGCTCGTCATCCGTTTCACCGGCTGGGCCTGGGTCGATTCGGTGATCGCCGTCGCCATCGGCCTGTGGGTGCTGCCGCGCACCTGGCGCCTGCTGCGCGAGAGCCTCAACGTGCTGCTCGAAGGCGTGCCCGACGACGTCGACCTGCCCGAGGTCGAACGCGCGCTGCAGGCCGAGGAGGGCGTCGCTGGCGTGCACGACCTGCATGTGTGGGCACTGTCCAGCGGCAAGGTGAGCCTGAGCGTGCACGTCGTGTGCGCGCCCGGCGTGGGCGACCTGGCGCCGCTGATGCTGCGGCTGCGTGCGCTGCTGGCGGAGAAGTTCGATATCCACCATTCGACGGTGCAGGTGGAGCGGGTGCCTTGCGAGCAGGCGGGGGGGAGCCATGGGTTCGGGCCTGCGGTGACGGCTGCGGGTTGACGAGCGCGCAGGCAAGCCACCAAAGAAAAACGCGACAGTCGCACGGGGCGGCTGTCGCGTTTTGCGTTGCACACGGCGCGGGTCGCGCCGGTGGCTTGGCTTACATGATCGTCACGTGGACCTTGTCCTCGACCAGTAGTTCGGCGGTGCCGGCGAGGTTGGTGTAGACGCTGTACGTCACATCCCCCACCGTGGTGTTGCCACCTTGGGTCCAGCCATCGCTGCCGCCGAGCAGATCGACGTCGCCATTGGCACCGTTGACGAGCATCTGCACCTTGCGATCGGCGGTGACCATGTCGCGCACGCCACCGGCGAGTACGTCGTTCGCACTCAGCGCCAGCGTGTTGCCACCCGCACCCAGGTCGAACTTCTCGAAGCCCTGCACCTTCATGCCGAGGGCCGACAGGTCGATGTGCATCGACTTGCCGTCCATCACCAGCGTGTCGATGCCGAGGCCGCCATCGATGCGCTCGAAGTCGCCGCTGTTGATGCGGATGGCCTTGTCGAAGGTCACCCGCCACGAGGGTGCCCAGGATGTCGCCTGCGTTGTCGAAGACGTCGCCCATTGCGGGAGGCTGCACGGCGAAGGTCGATACGCCGGCACTTGCTGCCGCATTGGTGTTCTTGTCGTCGGCAACGACGTTCGTTTGCTGGGAAGCCATGGATGTGATTTCTGTTCTCTGGACTGGAAATGGAGCCGCGTCGGCGCGTGGGGATGCACGCTGTTCGATCAAGCGGTCGGGGGGATCGGGCACTCTAGGAAGCGCAGCCGAGCGCGGCCATCGGACGAGTCCCAAAAGAGGGGGGAAGGCACAGGTTTGCACCGAAAGCGCAAACAAAGTCTTTGGTGGCGGCACAAAGACGATGGCGGCCCGTTTTCAGGGCGCGCACGCAGGTGCCGTTGCTTCCACCGCAGTGGCGAAGGCGCAAAGCGTCCGGCGCGTGCGCGGACGCACCCTCGCGCGTCAGCGATTCAAGGGGGAGTCAGTGCTTGTCGCCGCGCGAGAGCCGGCGGCGACGGATGCGCCTCAGTGCGCGGCGCGAATGGCCGACTTGGGCCGGAAGGCCTTGCAGACCGTGTCGTCGGTCTCGAGGTACGGCCCGCCGATGAGGTCGATGCAGTAGGGCACGGCAGCAAAGATGCCGGGCACGATCTGCGTGCCGTCGGCGTCCTTGAGCCCTTCGAGCGTCTCGGCGATCGACTTGGGCTGGCCCGGCAGATTGATGATGAGGCTCTGGTCGCGGATGACGGCCACCTGCCGCGAGAGGATGGCGGTCGGCACGAAGCGCAGGCTGATCTGGCGCATCTGTTCGCCGAAGCCGGGCATTTCCTTGTGGGCCACGGCCAGCGTGGCCTCGGGCGTGACGTCGCGCAGCGCGGGGCCGGTGCCGCCGGTGGTGAGCACGAGTGAGCAGCCGGCATCGACCAGTTCGATGAGCGTGGCGCTGATGCGCGCGGTTTCGTCGGGGATCAGGCGGGCTTCGAATTCGAGCGGATTTTTCAGCGCCCGGCCCAGCCACTCCTTGAGCGCGGGCAGGCCCTTGTCTTCGTAGGTGCCGCTGGAGGCGCGGTCGCTGATGGAGACGATGCCGATGCGGACGGGGTCAGGTGCGCTCATGGTGTTGCTCCTCTTGCTCCCTCTCCCGCTTGCGGGAGAGGGCTGGGGTGAGGGTTGCGTGCGATGGAAAGGGCGTGCGGGTGGACAGGCCCTCGGCCCTCACCCCGACCCTCTCCCGCAAGCGGGAGAGGGAGAAAGTCCGGACAAGCCGTCACGCGTCTTCTTCGCGGTCTTGCGCCGCAGCCGCTTCGGCGTGGTCGGCGCCGCCATGCACCGCCAGCTGCGCACGCACCAGCTGGAAGATCTCGCGGTAGGCCTTGCTCTGGCGCGGCGCTTCGCCGGCGGGGCCGGACTTCAGGTCCTTGCGGGCCTGGCGCACGAGGGCGCGCAGCTGCTGCGAGTCGGTGGCGGGGTGGGTTTCGATCCAGCCGCCGAGGGCGTCGTCGTCGGCGATGAGGCGTTCGCGCCAGCGCTCGGCCTCGTGCAGCGCGGCGGCTTCGGCGGCCGGCACGGTGTTCTGCTCGACCAGCGCGAGCTTGACGGCCTCGAGCGTGGGCTCGTCGAGCTTGCGCATCAGCTTGCCGATGAACTGCATCTGGCGGCGTTTGCCCTCGAAATTGGTGATGCGCTTGGCCTCGGTGATGGCATCGACGAGCTTTTCGCCCAGCGGCAGCGCATCGAACAGGGCCGCGCGCAGGCCGAGCAGCTCCTCGCCGAGCTTTTGTAGTTCGTCGCTCTCGCGCTTGAGTTCGGTACGGCTGGCTTCGTCGGTGCCGCCCTTGAGCTCGCGCTTGAGCTCAAGGTCGAGTTCGCTGCCTTCGGCAACGAAGTGGCCACGGACGAAATAGCCTTTTTTGGGTTTGCGGGACATGGGGTGGATTCTGGGCTGCGCCGTGCGGCGCTGCAACGCGCACAGGGGGCGCGGAAGGGAAAACGTGAAACAGGGGGCGCAAGTATCATAGCCACCACATGACGACATCCTCCTCGCGCGCCGATTCTGGCTTCGCCTACAGCCGTTCCTTCTTCGAAAACCTGGTCGATTCGGCCCTGGCCCACGCCAAAAAGCTCGGAGCCACCGACGCCGGCGCCGAGGCCTCCGAGGGCTGCGGCCTGAGCGTCTCGGTGCGCAAGGGCGAACTCGAGAACGTCGAGCGCAACCGCGACAAGTCGCTGGGCATCACGGTCTACGTGGGCCACCGCCGCGGCAACGCCAGCACCTCCGACTTCTCCGAGGCGGCCATCCAGCAGACCGCCGCAGCCGCCTTCGACATCGCCCGATTCACGGCCGAAGACCCGGTGAGCGGCCTGCCTGACGAAGCCGACATCGCCAAGGTCCACCCCGAGCTCGACCTGTTCCACCCCTGGGCCGTGACCAGCGAGCAGGCCGCGGCCATGGCGCTGGAGTGCGAGGCGGCGGCGCTGTCGACCGACAAGCGCATCACCAACAGCGAAGGCGCCGGTGTCTCGGCGCAGCAGAGCCATTTCTTCAGCGCCCACACGCACGGCTTCCGCGGCGGCTATGCCAGCTCGCGGCACTCCATTTCGGTGGCGCCCATCGCCGGCAAGGGCGACGGCATGCAGCGCGACGCCTGGTACAGCTCGATGCGCTCGGCCGACGAACTCGCCAGCCCGCAGGCCGTGGGCCGCTACGCCGCCGAACGGGCGCTGAGCCGCCTGAAGTCGCGCAAGATCAAGACGGTCGAATGCCCGGTGCTGTTCGAGTCGCCGCTGGCCGTGGGCCTGCTGGGCGGGCTGGTGCAGGCCGTGAGCGGCGGGGCGCTGTACCGCAAGAGCACCTTCCTGCTCGATTCGCTGGGCAAGCCGGTGCTGCCCAAGCACGTCGACATTGCCGAAGACCCGCACGTGATGCGCGGCAAGGGCAGCTCGCCGTTCGACGACGAAGGCGTGGTCACCCGCGCACGCAAGGTGGTCGATGCCGGCCGCCTCGAAGGCTACTTTCTGTCGACCTACTCGGCACGCAAGCTGGGCATGAAGACCACCGGCAACGCCGGCGGCTCGCACAACCTGACGCTGAGCTCGCGCCTCACGAAGCACGGCGACGACCTCGACGCCATGCTCGCCAAGCTCGGCACGGGCCTGTTCGTCATCGAGCTGATGGGGCAGGGCGTGAACTACGTGACCGGCGACTACTCGCGCGGCGCCAGCGGGTTCTGGGTGGAAAAGGGCCGAATTGCCTTTCCGGTGGAAGAAATCACAATTGCCGGCAATTTGCGCGACATGCTGATGGGAATCGAGGCGATTGGCGCAGATGCTTACACTTTCGGCGCAAAAACCACGGGGTCGATCCTGGTCAACCGCATGAAGGTGGCCGGCGCCTGACAGGCGCCGCCCCGGCAACGGTGCTGGCTCGACGGCCTCCCATTTCAAATACAGGGGGACTGGACATGAGCAAACACAGCGCCGTGCGCAAGCCGGCTCTCGAGCACGAACTCCTGCGTGACCCGCGCCTGGGCTTCGAGCCGGCGGGCAGCAGCTCGGTGCGCTGCCTGCAGCACGGCGTGCCCTGGCCCTTCGACTGCTGGCACTACCACGACGAGTTCGAGCTGCAGTGCATCAACCGCACCAGCGGCGACGCCTTCGTCGGCAACCACATCGGCCATTTCGAGCCCGGCTACGTGGCCCTGGTGGGCGGGCGCCTGCCCCACACCTGGATCTCGCACGACGTGCCGCCCGAGGGCGTGCCGAACCGCAGCATGGTGATCCACTTCCGCGACGAGCCGCTGCGCAAGGGCGTCGACCTGTTCCCCGAGCTCGAAACCGTGCTGCCGATGCTCGACCGCGCCAGGCTGGGCATCGAGTTCTTCGGCATCGGCGACATCGTGCGCGAGCGCTTCGTGCGCGTGCAGAAGCAGGAGGGCATGGCGCGGCTGTCGGAGTTCATCGGCCTGCTGCACGAACTCGCGAACTGGAGCGACTGGCGCCAGATTTCCAGCAACGCCGAGCCGACCGACGAAGACCCCACGGCCAACACCCGCATGCGTCGCGTGCTCGACCACCTGCACGCCCATCTGGCCGAAGAGCTGTCGCTGCCCGCCGTGTCGGCCATCGCCAACATGGCCGAAAGCAGCTTCTCGCGCTACTTCCACAAGCACATGGGCAGCACCTTCACCGACTTCGTCACGCGGCTGCGCATCACCAAGGCCTGCGAGATGCTGCAGGTGTCCGACCGGCTGGTGAGCGAGATCTGCTACGAGGTGGGCTTTGCGAACCTGGCCAACTTCAACCGCCGCTTCCTGCAGCTCAAGGGCATGACGCCCTCGGCCTACCGGCAGCAGGCGCAGGGCCGTTTCGGCCTGCGTAGCGCGCACAACACGCCTCTGGCCGCCTGATCCCGCCCTGATACGGGTTTGCCTCTCGGGCGAAACCCCGAGAGGGCTTGGCGTCAAAGTATCAGGTGCCCGGTGGGCATGTACGCGGCTCGCCGGACCGGCCGCCTAACCTTCGTTTCGTTGCATTTGCCGACATTTCGCCGGCAATTTGCACCGACAACGAAGGAGACACGACATGCCGCTTCCCCCCACGTACCGTCTGGCTGGCCTCGCGCTGGCGCTCGCCACGCTGGCGCCCGCCGCGCTGGCCCAGGTCTGCAAGGAGGACGTGCGCGTCCTGTCGCAGCCGCGTGAAGGCCTGACGCTGCTCGAGAAATCGAAGGACGAGTTCAAGCGCCTCAGCGGTGCCTCGTTCAGCGTGGACAACCTCAACGAGAACGACCGCCGTGCCAAGTCGCGCGCCGATGCATCCACGGTCGGCAAGTACCACGTGTACTACGTCGACGAGGCCAACGTGGCGCAGTTCGTCCAGTCGAAGTGGATCGTGCCGCTCACGCCGTACTACCCGGCCAGCTACGACTACGCCGACTTCGACGCCGGCCGCCAGAAGGTCGCGAGCTTCGCGGGCCAGACCTGGTTTGCGCCGCTCACCGGCGGCGGTGACCTCATGGTCTATCGCAAAGATTTGCTCGAGAAGGCGGGCATCAAGCCGCCGGCCACGCTCGACGAGTTCGTGGCGGCCGTGAAGAAGCTCAACGACCCGGCCAACGGTGTCTACGGCGTGGCGCTGCGCGGCCAGCGCGGCTCGGGGGCCAATGTGTGGCGCTGGATGCCGTTCTTCCGCGGCTACGGCGGCCAGTGGTTCGACGGCGACAAGCCGGTCTTCAACTCGCCCGCCGCCGTGAAGGCGACCCAGACCTACCTCGACCTCTTCAAGTACTCCGCGCCCGGCACCAAGACCGGCGGCTGGGACGAATCGACCGGCGCCTTCCTGGCCGGCAAGGTTGCGATCCTGGTCGAATCGACGCCGCTCGCAGGCAACGCGCTCGACCCCAAGATGTCGACCGTGGTCGGCAAGATCGCCTACGCCGTGCCGCCCACGCCGCTCACCGGCGGCGGCTACGGCCACGGCCTGGCCATCGGCGCGCGCGCCAACAAGACCGAAGACGCCAAAAAGTGCGCGGGCCTGTTCATCGCGTGGGCCACCTCCAAGGAGAACGAGCAGCGCCGCCTGGCGGAAGGCCAGTTCGGCGAACTCAACCGCACCAGTGTGCTGAGCAGCCCGGCCTTCGCCAAGCGCTACGGCGCCGACCTGGGCAAGGCGCTCGCCGACACCGGCAAGGTCACGGCGGTGAACTTCTGGCAAGACCCGGCCTGGCCCGACCTGGGCGACCGCTGGGGCATCATTCTTGAAGAGCTGATCACCGGTTCGCGCACCGACATCCAGGGCGGGCTCGACGAACTCGACGCCTACGCCAAGCAGCTGATCGCGCGTCGCAAGAAGTGAGCATGCGTTCCCACAAAACACGGCTGCCGGCCGTGTTCATCGGGCCAGGGCTGCTCGTGCTGGCAGTCCTGGCGCTGGTGCCGACCGTGTTCGCCATCGCCATCTCGCTGCAGGACCGCGAGCTGGGCCAGGCCGACACGGCCTGGGTCTGGTTCAGCAACTACGTGCAGCTGTTCTCCGACCGGCGCTTTCTGAACTCGGTGCGCGTGTCGCTGGTGTGGGAGGTGCTGACCGTCAGCGCCACCATGGCCCTGGCCGTGCTCATGGGCACGCTGATGCACCGCTGCACCACGCCGCGCTGGCGCCAGGTGCTGTCGATGCTGTTCATCGTGCCGGTGCTGCTGCCGCGCGTGTCGGCTGCCTTCGTCTGGAAGTTCGCCTTCCATCCGCTGTTCGGCCTCGTGACCTGGCCGTACAAGGCGATCACCGGCGAGCCGCTCGACCTGTTTGCCGACCCGCTGCTGGCGCTGCTGACGGTGGCCTTCGTCGACGTGTGGCAGTGGGGCCTGTTCTTCGCCGTCATCGTGCTGAAGCTGCTCGAGACCTTGCCGCCGCAGCCCTTCGAGGCCGCGCGCCTGGACCACGCGAAAACGTGGGAGGTGTACGCCTACGTGGCGCTGCCGATGCTGAAGGCGCCGCTCATCAGCCTGACCTTCGTGAAGATGGTCGAGTCGCTGCGCGCCTTCGACCTCATCTACGTGATGACGCGCGGCGGCCCCGGCATCTCGACCGAGACGCTCGACATGTACGCCTTCTCGCAGGGCTTCATCGAGTCGGGCCGCATCTCGTACGCGTCGAGCATGGCGGTGCTGATGATGGTCGCCTCGACGGTCGCGTTCACCTACATCTGGAAATGGACCAAGCCGTCATGAAGAACTTTGCCATCGGAACCTTGCTGGCGCGGCTGGCACTCATCGCGGCCGGGCTCTCGGCACTTGTGCCCGTGCTGTGGACCTTTCTGAACTCGTTCAAGAACCGGGTCGACATCGTCTCGTCGGTGCCGAAGTTCTTCTTCACGCCCACGCTGGACAACTACCTCTACGTGCTGAACCGCGAGGCCGTGGGCGCGGGGCTGCTCAACTCGATCGTGGTGGTCGGCGCGGCGGTGATCATCGGCGCGCTGCTGGGCCTGCCCGCCGCCTACGCGTTGGCGCGCTACCCGCTGCGCTGGGGCAACGACATCCAGTTCTTCGTGCTGTCGATGCGCTTTTTGCCGCCCGTGGCGGTGGCGATTCCGCTCATGGTGATCTGGCTGCAGCTGGAGCTGTACGACACGCGCGTGGCGCTCATTGCCACCTACACGCTGCTCACGCTCTCGACCGTGATCTGGCTCGCCATTCCGGCCTTCAAGGCGGTGCCCAAAGAAGTGGAAGAGGCGGGCCGCGTCGACGGCTACGGGCCCTACGCGATCTTCTTTCGCATCGCGCTGCCGATTGCCGCGCGTTCGCTCGTGGGCGCCATCGCCTTCGGCTTCGTGCTGGTGTGGAACGAGTTCCTCATCGCGCTGATGCTCACCACCTCCGAGGCCAAGACGCTGCCCATCGTGGCCTCGGAACTCAGCCAGCTCGGGCGCGATGTGCCCTGGGGCATCTTGAATGCCTCGGTCATCCTGCTGTCGCTGCCGCCGCTGCTCATGGTGGGCGTGCTCAGTGGCTTTCTCAATGCGGCGTTCAAGCGCAAGCGGGAGGCTTCATGAGCACCGCCGTCACTTCTTCTCCAAAACAAAAAATGTCTGCAATCCGCTGTCACCACATCATCAAGCGCTACGGGGAAACACAGGTCGTTCACGAATTCGACCTGGAAGTCGCGCAGAACGAGTTCGTCGTGTTCCTCGGGCCTTCGGGCTGCGGCAAGTCGACCATCCTGCGCATGCTCGCGGGTCTGGAAGACATCAGCGGCGGCGACCTGCACATCGGCGGCCAGCGCGTGAACGACCTGCCGCCGCAGGAGCGCGGCATCGCCATGGTGTTCCAGAACTACGCGCTGTATCCGCACATGACGGTGCGCGACAACATCGCGTTCGGGCTCAAGCGCCAGAAGGTGCCGCGCGCCGAGATCGACCTGCGCGTGCGCGAGGTGTCGGACACGCTGGGCCTGGAGCGCTACCTCGAGCGCAAGCCCACCGAACTGTCGGGTGGCCAGCAGCAGCGCGTGGCGATTGCGCGCGCCATGATCAAGACGCCGAAGGTGTTCCTGTTCGACGAGCCCTTGTCGAACCTCGATGCCAAGCTGCGCAACCACATGCGCATCGAGATCGCGAAGCTGCACCAGACGCTGAAGACCACCACCGTGTACGTCACGCACGACCAGCACGAGGCCATGACGCTGGCCGATCGCATCGTGCTGCTGCGCGACGGGCGCATCGAGCAGGTCGGCTCGCCGCAGGAAATCTTCGAGCGCCCGCGTTCGGCCTTCGTGGCCGGCTTCATCGGCACGCCGCCGATGAACCTGATGGAGATGTCGGTGAACGACCTGGACGATGGCCGGTGCGAGTTGCGCGGCGGTGGCGGTTCGGTGCGCGTGGATGCGCGCCGCTTCGCGCTCGACGGCCGCGACCGCGTGACGCTGGGCGTGCGCCCCGCGCATCTGCGCATCGACACCGACGGCGGGCGCCAGGGCGGCTTCGCGGGCGACGTGCTGCTCGTCGAATACCTCGGCAACGAAGTGCTCGTGAGCATCGGCCAGGGCAACGAAGAAATCGCCGTGCTCCTGCCGTCCGCGGGCGGCCCGCGGCTGGGCGAGCGCCTGCAGGTGGTCGCCGATGCGCAGCAGGTGCACCTGTTCGATATCGCGACGGGCGCCTCGCTGCTGCGTTCGGACCCTGCGCTGCACTGAGTTGCAGCACCCCCTTCACACACACCTCCCGGAAAGATTCAATGAAAGCACTGGTTCTGGAAAAGGCGCACGAGATCACGCTGCGCGACATCGACGTGGCGCTGCACGTCGGCCCGCGCGATGTGAAGATCCGCATGCACACCGTGGGTGTGTGCGGCAGCGATGTTCACTACTACCAGCACGGCGGCATCGGCCCCTATGTTGTCGATGCGCCCATGATCCTCGGGCACGAGGCCTCGGGCGTGGTGGCAGAGGTGGGCGCGGAAGTCACGCACCTGAAGCCCGGCGACCGCGTCTGCATGGAGCCCGGTGTTCCCGACATGGACTCGCGCGCCGTGCGCGAAGGCTTCTACAACCTCGACCCTGCGGTGCGCTTCTGGGCCACGCCGCCGATCCACGGCTGCCTCACGCCCTACGTGGTGCACCCGGCGGCCTTCACCTTCCGCCTGCCCGACAACGTGAGCTTCGGCGAAGGCGCCATCGTCGAGCCGCTGGCCATCGGCCTGCAGGCCGCGAAGAAGGCGGCGCTGAAGCCGGGCGACGTGGCGGTGGTCATCGGCGCCGGCACCATCGGCGCGATGACCGCGCTGGCCGCGCTCGCGGGCGGCGCAGCACGCGTGATCCTGGCCGACCTCGTGCCCGAGAAGCTGGCGCTGTTCGCGAACAACCCGGCGGTGACGACGGTCGACGTGCGCAGCACGAGCCTCGCCGACACCGTGCAGGCACTCACCGACGGCTGGGGCGCGAACGTGGTCTTCGAAGCCAGCGGCAGCGTGCGCGCCTTCGACAACGTGTTCGACCTGCTGTGCCCCGGCGGCTGCCTCGTGCTGGTGGGCATACCCGCCGCCAAGGTGGCTTTCGACATCGTCGCGATCCAGGCGAAAGAGGCGCGCATCGAGTCGGTGTTCCGCTACGCCAACATCTTCCCGCGCGCGCTGGCGCTCATCGCGTCGGGGCAGGTCGATGTGAAGCCCTTCATCTCGCGCACCTTCGCGTTCGAGGACGGCATCGCCGCCTTCGAAGAGGCTGCGGCCGGGCGCGTCACGGATGTAAAGATCCAGATCGAATTTCCCGCCGCCGAAGCGGCCTGAACGCCTTGCAAGGGCGCAGGGCAAGGGGAAACGCTGGGGAATGCGGTGGCAGGGCGCGGCTACAGTGGCTGCGCTTTGCCACTCGCCGCCTTGCGCGCTTCCTTGCCCATGCTCTTGCCGTTTCGCAATGTCGTTCTCACCGGTGCCTGCGGCGGTCTCGGGCAGGCACTGGCGCGTGAGCTGATCGGTCACGGCGCGCGCGTGGCGCTGGTCGGGCTCGACACTGCACGCCTCGCGGCGCTCGCCGCGCCGGCTGAGGCGCGCTGCAAGGTCTACACGCCCGACGTGTCCGACGGCCCCGCCATGCAGGCCATGGCCACCGACTGGATGCAGCGCTTCGGCCCGCCTGATCTCGTGATCGCCAACGCGGGCGTGGCCGGCGGTTTCGACACCGCCGAGGCCGACGACCTGGCCGTGTTCCGCCGCATGCTCGAGATCAACCTGCTCGGCGCGGCCACCACCTTCCAGCCCTTCGTTCAGCCGATGCGCGACCAGGGCCGCGGTGCGCTCGTCGGCGTGGCCAGCATCGCGGGCTGGCATGGCATGCCGGGCAACGGCGCGTACTGCGCGAGCAAGGGCGGCCTGATCCGTTACCTCGAAAGTCTGCGCGCCGAACTGCGCGGTACGGGGCTCACGGTGCACACGGTGAGCCCGGGCTACATCCGCACCGCGCTCACGGCCGGCAACCGCTTCGCGATGCCGGGGCTGCTCGAAGCCGATGCGGCGGCGCACCAGCTGCTGGCGGGCCTTGCAGCGCGGCGCGAAAAGATCGTGCTGCCGCGGCGCATTGGGTGGCTGTCGAAAGCGCTCGACCTGTTGCCCGCGCCGCTGCACGACCGCCTGCTGCGCGGGCAGCCGCGCAAGCCGCGCGTGGGCGAGGCGGGTGCCACCGCCATCCCCGGTTTGAATTCCCAGAAAGAGAAAGAACCTCCCCGCCGATGACGCCTTCCGCTGCCGCCGCCACCGTTCCCACGCACGAACAGATCGCCCTCATCGGCGCCGGGCCCTCGGGCCTGGCGGGCGCCCGCAATCTGCAGAAGCTCGGCGTTCCGTTCCAGGGTTTCGAGGCGCACAGCGACGTGGGCGGCCTCTGGGACATCGACAACCCGCGCTCCACGGTCTACCACTCGGCCCATCTGATCTCGAGCAAGCGCACGACCGAGTTCGCCGAGTTCCCGATGGCCGACACCGTGGCCGACTACCCGAGCCACCGCGAGCTGCGTCGCTACTTCAGCGACTTTGCCGACCGCTTCGGCCTGCGCGCGCACTTCCGCTTCGGCACCCGCGTGCTGCGCGTGGAGCCGGTGAGCGATGCGCCCGACACGCGCTGGCGCGTGAGCGTCGAAGCGCCCGACGGCACGGTCGAGACCGACGAGTACAAGGGCGTGGTGATTGCCAACGGCACGCTCTCAGAGCCCAAGCATCCGCAGTTCGAAGGCCACTTCGACGGCGAGCTGCTGCACACCAGCAGCTACAAGCACGCGGAGCTCTTCAAGGACAAGCGCGTGCTGATCGTCGGCGCGGGCAACTCGGGCTGCGACATCGCGGTCGATGCGGTGCACTACGCGCAGAGCGTGGACATCTCGGTGCGGCGCGGCTACTACTTCGTGCCCAAGTACGTGTTCGGCAAACCGGCCGACACGCTGGGCGGCAAGCGCCCGCTGCCGCCGTGGCTCAAGCAGAAGGTCGACGCCACCGTGCTGCAGTGGTTCACCGGCGACCCGGTGCGTTTCGGTTTTCCGAAGCCCGACTACAGGATGTACGAGTCGCACCCGGTGGTGAACTCGCTGGTGCTGCACCACGTGGGCCATGGCGACATCGGCGTACGGGCCGACATCGCGCGGCTCGCGGGGCGCACCGTGCACTTCAAGGACGGCAGTGCGCGCGACTACGACCTGATCCTCACGGCCACGGGCTATGCGCTGCACTACCCGTTCATCGACCGCGAGCTGCTCAACTGGCAGGGCATGGCGCCGCGCCTGTACCTCAACATTTTTTCGCCGCGCTTCGAGACGCTGGGCGTGCTCGGCATGATCGAGGCGAGCGGCATCGGTTGGCAGGGGCGCTACGAGCAGGCCGAGCTGCTGGCGCGCTACTTCCGTGCGCACGCGACGGGCTCGCCCAAGGCAGTGGCGTTGCGCGCGGCTGTGCAGGGGCCGCCGCCCGATCTGTCGGGCGGCTTCAAGTACCTGCAGCTGGAGCGCATGGCGTACTACGTCCACAAGGACACCTACCGCGCGGCCGTGCGCCAGGCCGCCGCTGCGTTGGCTGACTGACCGATCGTCTTTCTTCACGAGGTTCTCCGCATGCTGCCTGTCGACGAGATCCGCCTGCACTTCAACCCGGCCTCGCTGGTGCTGCTCAACGTGGTGCTGGGCTTCCTGATGTTCGGCATTGCGCTGGACACGCGCATCGACGACTTCAAGCGCGTGGCGCGCATGCCCGGCGCGATGGCGGTGGGCATCGGCGCGCAGTTCGTGGTGCTGCCGGCCGTGACCTTCGTGCTCACGCTGATCCTGCAGCCGGGCCCGAGCATCGCGCTGGGCATGATCCTCGTGGCCTGCTGCCCGCCGGGCAACATCTCGCAGATCCTCACGCACCGCGCGGGCGGCAACGTGGCGCTGTCGGTGTCGATGACGGCGATCTCGAACGCGCTCTCCATCGTGGTGATGCCGCTGAACTTCGCGTTCTGGGGTGGCCTGCATCCCACGGCCTCGGTGCTGCTCAAGACCATCGCGCTCGACCCGCTCGACATGCTGGGCCACATCGTGATGATCATCGGCATTCCCTTCGTGCTGGGCGTGGCCTGCGCGCACCAGCTGCCCAGGTTCACGGCGCGTATCAAGAAGCCGGCGCGCATCCTGAGCTTCCTGGCGCTGATCGCTTTCATCGTCGGCGCCATCGCGGGCAACTGGCGCTACTTTCTCGACTACGTGGGACTGGTGCTGCTGGCGGTCGTCATTCACGACGCGCTGGCCTTCGGGACCGGCTACCTCTGCGCGCGGCTCTCGGGGCTGGGCGACTACGACCGGCGCGCGGTATCCATCGAAGTGGGCATCCGCAATGCGGGGCTCGGGCTGGTGCTGATCTTCAGCTTCTTCGGCGGGCTCGGCGGCATGGCGGTGGTGGCCGGCGTGTGGGGCTTTTGGGACATCATCGCGGGCCTGGCGCTGGCGAGCTGGTGGGGGCGCAAGCCTGCGACGCCATGAGCGAAGTGTGGAAGGCGCACGCGCAGCGCGTGCTGGTCACCGGCGGTGATGGTTTTCTCGGGCGCAGTGTGCTCGCCGCATTGGCCGCGCAAGGCACGTTCGAAACCCTGGTGGCACTCGACGTGCGCGAGGTGCCCGCCGCGCGGCGACTGCCCGGCGTGGTCTACCTGCAGCAGGACGTGCGCGACGACGGCATCGCCGACGTGCTCGCCGCGCACGCGATCGACACGGTGGTGCACCTCGCGTCGATCGTCACGCCCGGCAAGGACTCGAACCGCGCCTTCGAGCATTCGGTGGACGTGGGCGGCACGCGCAACGTGCTCGAAGCCTGCGTGGCGCGCGGCGTGGGCCACATCGTGGTGTCGTCGAGCGGCGCGGCCTACGGCTACCACGCGGACAACCCGGCCTGGATCACCGAGTCGCAGCCGCTGCGCGGCAACCCGGTGTTCGCCTATGCCGACCACAAGCGGCAGGTGGAAGAGATGCTGGCCGACTGTCGCACGCAACATCCCGCGCTGGCGCAGACGGTGCTGCGCATCGGCACCATCCTCGGCGAGCGCGTCGACAACCAGATCACCGCGCTGTTCGAGAAGAAACGGCTGATCGCCATCCGCGGCAGCGACAGCCCTTTCGTGTTCGTGTGGGACGAAGACGTGACCGGCGCCATCGCCCATGCGCTCGGCGGCGCACCGTCCGGTTGCTACAACCTCGCGGGCGACGGTGCGCTCACGATCCACGAGATTGCCGCGCGCCTGGGCAAGCGCGCCATCGCCTGGCCGGCCGGCGTGCTGCAGGCGGCGCTGGCCGCGGGCTCGGCATTGGGCGTGAGCCGCTACGGGCCCGAGCAGCTCGACTTTCTGCGCTACCGGCCGGTGCTGCTGAACACCGCGCTGAAGACCCAGTTCGGATACGTGCCGCGCAAGACCAGCAGCGAGGCCTTCGAGGCTTTCGTTGCGGCGCGCGCGCAGCAGGGGCGGCCGGTCACTTCCGCGTAGCGTCCGTCGGCGGCGGTGGCGCGATGAGGTAGTCGAGCATGCGCCGCGCATTGAGCGGCAGGTCTTCCGATGAGCGCACGCAGGCCATCAGCGTGCGCTCGGCCCACGGGTCGGCGAGCGAGGCGCGCGCGATCTTCATCGAACGGGCGCAGCGCTCGGCCGCGGTCTGCGGCACGATGCCCACGCCGATGCCGTACTCGACCATGCGGCACACGGCCTCGAAGTTGCGCACGCGCACGCGGTAGGCCAGGTGCCTGGCGAGTGCGCGCGCATGCCCGGTGATCAGCTGTTGCAGCGCGCTGTCGGCGGGCAGGCCGACGAACTCGCTGTCGACCACCTCGGCCAGGTGCACGCGGCGCCGGCCGGCCAGCGCGTGGCCGCGCGGCATCACGAGCACGAGGTCGTCGCGGCGGAAGGGGTGGCATTCGAGGCCGTCGCTCTCGATGGCGTCGGAGACGATGCCGATGTCGCACAGGCCGCTGCGCAGGGCTTCCACGGTGTCGGGGCTGGCGCGCTCCTCGAGGTCGACCGAGATGCGCGGATGCTCGGCGAGGAAGCGGCTCAGCACCTCGGGCAGGTGCTCGGTGAGCGCCGAGGTGCCGCACATGAAGCGCACGTGGCCCTTGAGGCCCTGGCCGTATTCGCCGAGTTCACCGCGCAACCGTTCCATCTGCTGCAGCACGACGCGCGCATGGTGCAGCAGCGTGCGGCCGGCCTCGGTGGGGCGCACGCCCTGCGCGTGGCGGGTGAGCAGCGGCGTGCCGAGCGCGTCTTCCATGCCGCGCACACGCTGGCTGGCCGAGGCCAGCGTCATGTGCGAGCGGCCGGCGCCGGCCGTGAGGCTGCCGGCTTCGACGACGTGGAGAAAGAGCCGCAGGTCGGTCAGATCGAATCGCATGGTGAGCCGCAAGGTAGCACGCCAGCCTCAGCCTGTGCCTGAGGCTGGCTGCGCGAAAGCCGCATTTCCAGCCCCAGCGCCGGTCGGCAGACTCCGCGGCGATGACGATGTTCAACGATTCGATGGGCCTGTGGGCGGCGGCTGCCGCGGTGTTCCTGCTGGCCGGCCTGATCAAGGGCGTGATCGGCCTCGGGCTGCCGACCGTGGCGATGGCGTTGCTCGCGCTGTGGATGTCGCCCGCGCAGGCGGCGGCGTTGTTGATCGTGCCGTCGCTGGTCACCAACCTCTGGCAGACCGGACCGCGCGCCAGCTTCGGCGCGGTGTTCCGCCGCATCGGTCGCATGCAGGCCGGCGTCGTGGTGGGCACGCTCGCCGGGGCGTGGTGGCTGGGCGTACCGGCCGGGGCCTGGGCCTCGCTGGCGCTCGGCGTGGCGCTGGTGATCTATGCGCTGTGGGGGCTGACGGGGCGGCAGCTGCACGTGAGCGACGCACAGGCGCGCTGGCTGGGGCCCATGGTGGGCGCTGCGACGGGTTTGGTGACGGCCGTGACCGGCGTGTTCGCGGTGCCGGCCGTGCCGTACCTTCAAGCGCTCGGTTTCCAGCGCGATGGGCTGATCCAGGCGATGGGCATCTCGTTCACCACCTCGACCGTGGTGCTGGCGCTGGGGCTGGCGGCGAACGGGAGCTACCCGGCGGCGGTGCTGGGCGGGTCGGTCGCGATGCTGGTGCCGGCCGTCGGCGGCATGGTGCTGGGCACCTGGCTGCGGCAGCGGCTGCCGGTGGCCGTGTTCCGGCGCTGCTTTCTGATCGGGCTGGCGCTGCTGGGGGCGTACATGGCGCTGCGCGCCGTCATGTGATCGGTCAGCCGGCGGCGAGCAAGGCTTCGCGCACGCGCTCGATGGTCTGGCGGTAGGGCAGGGCGAAGTCTTCGATGGCCGCGTCCGCCTCGAGCCAGTAGAACGAGAACACCAGGCCTTCTTCTTCAGGGCTGCCCGTGGCCATGTGCTCGAAGGTCTCGGGCAGGTCGCGTGGGTCGCGCATCAGGAAGATGTGCCAGCGCTGCGGATGGCGGTGCGTGTTGCCTTCGACACCGGCCTCGCATTCGCGCTCCAGCGTGCCCAGCGACTCCAGCCGGCCGGCGAACACCAGGCCCGATTCTTCGAGCAGCTCGCGCCGCACGGCCGCCTCGGGCGACTCGCCGGGCTCGATGGTGCCCTTGGGCAGCTGCATGTTGCCGTCTTCGGGGTGACGGAACACCAGCAGCCGGCCCCGCGCATCGACCAGGCAGGCGCAGGCCTTCGGGATCATCGCGACGGGCGCGGCGCCGAGCGGGCTGCTGCTGCCGTTCTTCATGGCGGTGGCCGCCTCAGGCGCCCGTGAGGGCAGCCTTGACCGCGGCGCTGACCTGGCCCATGTCGGCCTTGCCGGCCAGGCGCGTCTTGACCACGCCCATCACCTTGCCCATGTCGCCGGGGCCGGCCGCGCCGAGTTCGGCCACGATGGCCTTCACCGCGGTGGCGACTTCGTCGGCGCTCATGCGCTGGGGCTGGTACACCTCGAGCACCTTGATCTCGGCGGCTTCCTTGTCGGCCAGGTCGATGCGACCGCCGGTGGTGAACGCGGCGATCGAGTCCTTGCGCTGCTTGACCATCTTGTCGACGATGGCGATGACCATGGCGTCGTCGAGCTCCACGCGCTCGTCGACTTCTTTCTGCTTCAGGGCCGCGAGCAGCAGGCGGATGGTGCCCAGGCGTTCCGAATCCTTGGCGCGCATCGCCGTCTTCATGTCTTCGGTGATTTGTTCTTTGAGAGTCATTCTTCGCAACCTTTCGGAAAAAACAAAAGCCGCGGCAGGTTTCCCTGGCGCGGCTGGTGCAACGGGGCGCTGGCGGAGACTTTCGTCGGGCCAGCTGCCCTGGGCGTTGCTTAGTACAGCTTCTTGGGGAGCTGCATGCTGCGCACGCGCTTGTAGTGGCGCTTGACCGCAGCTGCCTTCTTGCGCTTGCGCTCGGCCGTCGGCTTCTCGTAGAACTCGCGGGCGCGCAGGTCGGTCAGCAGGCCGAGCTTTTCGATGGTGCGCTTGAAGCGGCGCAGGGCGACGTCGAAGGGCTCGTTTTCTTTAACGCGAATGGTGGTCATTGATGAATCGTTGAACTGAAGTTGGCTCGGGGAGATCGAGGCCCAAAGCCGGGGTTCCTCAACTGAAATCTTTGGTGGCCGTTGAGGGAAGGCCGGAAGTTAGCCCGAAATTATAGCGCGGTTGCGCAGGCATGGGCACTGGCCCACGCCCACTGGAAGTTGTATCCGCCCAACCAGCCCGTCACATCGACCACTTCGCCGATGAAATACAGGCCCGGCTGCTTCGATTCCATGGTTTGCGACGACAGATCGCGGGTGTCGACGCCGCCCGCCGTCACCTCGGCCTTCTTGTAGCCCTCGGTGCCGCTGGGCGTGATCTGCCAGCGGGCGATGCGCTCCGACAGCACCGTCAGCGCCTTGTCGGTCGCTTCGTTGACCGGGCGCTGCAGGGCCGGGTCTTCGCCCACCCAGGCGTCGGCCAGCCGCGAGGGCACCAGCGCGGCCAGTTCGTTGGCGATGCGTTTCTTGGAGCGCAGCTTGGCATCGGCCAGCGATTCGGCCACGTCCACGCCGGGCGCGAAGTCCAGCGTCAGCGGGGCGCCGGGCTTCCAGTAGCTCGAAATCTGCAGCACCGCCGGGCCCGACAGGCCGCGGTGGGTGAACAGCAGGTCTTCCAGGAAGGCCATCTTGTCCTTCTTGCCGCCGGTCTCGATGCGCACTGGCAGCGCCAGCCCGGCCAGGCTGGCGTAGGGCGCCCAGGCGTCGCCGCCGAAGGTCAGTGGCACCAGCGCCGGGCGCGGCGTGACCAGGCGCAGGCCGAACTGCTCGGCGAGCCGGTAGCCGAAGTCGCTTGCACCAATCTGGGGAATCGACAGGCCGCCGGTCGCCACCACGAGCTTGGGCGTGTCGATCGGGCCGCGCGTGCTACTGATTTGGTAGCGGCCGTCGATGAAAGAGATGTCGCCCAGCTTGCACGGCTGCCAGCGTTCGACGTTGCCGGTGGCGCATTCGGCCAGCAGCATGTCGACGATCTGCTGCGAGGAGCCGTCGCAGAACAGCTGGCCCTTGTGCTTCTCGTGGTACGCGATGCCGTGGCGCTGCACCATGTCGATGAACTGCTGCGGCGCGTAGCGCGACAGCGCCGAGCGGCAGAAATTCGGGTTGTCGCCGACGAAATGGCGCTGCGGGGCGCGCACGTCGAGGTCGCGGTTGGTGAAGTTGGCGCGGCCGCCGCCCGAGATGCGGATCTTTTCGCCGACCTTCTCGCTGTGGTCGACCAGCAGCACGCGCAGCCCGCGCTGGCCCGCCAGCGCGGCACACAAGAGACCGGCTGCGCCGGCACCGACGACAACGACGTCAAAGGAAGAAGAAGGAGAGCTCAAGTGGGTCCGTCCGCCGCCAGCACCGGCGGTGGGTTGTATTTGAGGTGGCCCACGTAGCGCAGCGGCTGCGTGGCGGCAATCGAGGGCACGTCGCCCTCGCGCATGTGGAGCAGGTCGGCCGGGCTCACCCAGCGCGGGTCGGCGTCGGTGATCGGCGCGCCGGCCTGGCGGTAGGCCTCCAGCACGAACTGCGAGCAGAAGAACTGGTCGTTGCGGCTGGCGCCGAGCTGCACCATCGCCATGCCGGTGATGCAGTACGAGCTGACGGCCGAAGGAATCAGCGGCAGCTCGCACAACCGGCGGTTCAGCACGAAGGGCGCGTTCAGCAGCACGCCGGCCGTGTTGTAGCGGGTGCCGACCTTGGAGTTCGCCCAGTCGCGCATCTTCTCGACGTGGGCCGACTCGAGGCCGGGCACGCGAAAGGCCACGACCATCTGTTCTTCGTCGACCACGTCGGCCAGTCGGCGCGCGCGCACGCCGGTGCCCACGGCCTCGGCGATGAGCCCGTCGCCCAGGTACAGCACGGCATGGCTCACCGGCGAGAAGGTGCCCAGTCGGATGCCGAACGAATTCACCGTGGCGATCGAGGTCAGCAGGATGTCGCCGGGCTCCAGCACCTCGGCGCCGATGAGTTCGCCGCCGTTGCCGGGGGCGATCACCGAGCTCTGCACGCGCAGGCGCAGGCCCGAGGTTTCGGAAGGCATCTCGATGCGCGTGGCGCAGGCCGAGAGCAGCAGTGGCAGCGCGGCCGCGAGCGCGGCAGCGCGAAGAAGGGAGGCCATGGTCATCCCTTCCAGATGAAAGGGAACTTCAGCTGCTTGAAGAAGCCGTTGGGTACGTAGTCGCCCAGCACGCCGTACTTCTCGGGCCAGAGCTTGGTGGTCTTCACGGCCGTGCCGAAGAGGTAGTCGAGGAAGGCGTAGTGCGCCGCGTAGTTCTTGTCGAGCGCTTCCTGGTCCTGGCTGTGGTGCCAGTGGTGGAAGTTGGGCGTCACGATGAGGTAGCGCAGCGGCCCCAGCCGCACGCTCACGTTGCAGTGGTTGAACACCGCCTGGAAGCCGACCACCACGATGTAGGCGTCGATCACGTCCTTGCTGAAGCCCAGCACGTAGATGGGCGCCAGCACCAGCGTGCGCGTGATCAGCAATTCGAGGATGTGCTGGCGCGAGCCCGCCATCCAGTCCATGCTCTTCACGCTGTGGTGCACGGCGTGCAGGCGCCACAGCACCGGCACCTCGTGGTACGCGCGGTGCGTCCAGTACTGCACGAGGTCGGCCACCAGAATGATCAGCAAGATGCCGGCCCAGAACGGCAGGTTGCCTACCCAGCCGCGGATGCCGTCGTTGGCGGCCCAGCCGAAGAGCTTGTGCACCATGAGGTTGGTGGCCAGCAGCACGAAGCCCACGATCATGTGGTTCACCACGAAGTGATGGAAATCGGTCTGCCACTCTTCGCGGAACACGGGCTGGTCTTTGCGCAGCGCAAAGAGCTTCTCGATGAAGATGAAGATCAGCGACGAGCCCAGCAGGTCGAGGATGAACCAGTCCAGCCCGATGTACGGCGTGTGGTCGGCGAAGTCGTGCACCGGCACCTTGTGCCCGCCGAGCAGGGCCGACACCACCACCAGCAGGAACGCGGCCGACGACAGCCAGCGCGAGCGGTTGAAGATGATGTTGACCAGCGAGAGCCCGCCCGCAATGACCAGCGCCGTCAGCAGAATGACGCGCATCACGTCGACGTTGTAGCTCTTGCGCAGCTCGGGCGTTGTGAGGTACTGCGGAAAGTGGAAGGCCAGCACGCCCAGAAAGCACAGGGCGGCGAGGCTGAAGGCAATGGTGCCCGTGACCAGCCCGCGCCCGCGGCGCAGCTCGCCGTGGCTTTCGGTGAATTCGTTGAGTTTGTCGAGCATCCCTGCCTCTTCCTTCTTGTTCGTTGGATCGGGCGGGATTTTAGGCGTCGCTCAGGGCGGCGCCATGGCCGTTTTCGGCCGAGGTCGGTACCTATGTACCGAAGCGGCCGGCATCCGCCGGCAGCGCGGCTGCGGCCAGCCCCCGCAGCACATCGCCCACCACGATCACCGCCGGGCTGGCCAGCCCGGCATCGGCGATGCGGGCCTGCAGGCCCTGCAGCGTGGTCACGAGGTGGCGTTGCTGCGGCAGGCTCGCGTGCTGCACCACGGCCACGGGCGTGTCGCCGGGCAGGCCGTGCAGCAGTTCGCGCTCGATGTGGCCGGCGCCCGAGACGCCCATGTAGATCACCAGCGTGAGGCGGGCGTTGTGCGCCGTGGCGGCCAGCGCGCGCCAGTCGGTCGGGTCTTCGGCCGCACCGGCGCCGGTCTTGGCGTGGCCGGTGACGAACACCACGCCCTGTGCGTGGTCGCGGTGGGTGAGCGGCACGCCCAGCGAGGTCACTGCGGCCAGGCCGGCGGTGATGCCGTTGACCACCGCGCATTCGATGCCGGCTTCGCGCAAGTGCTCGACCTCTTCGCCGCCGCGCCCGAAGATGAACGGGTCGCCGCCCTTGAGGCGGACCACGGTCTCGCCCTCGCGCACGGCCGTGATCATGAGCCGCTCGATGAAGGCCTGCGGCGTGCTCTTGCAGCCGCCGCGCTTGCCCACGTGCACGATGCGCGCGCCGGGCCGGGCATAGGCCTGGAGCACGGCGTCGTTCACGAGGTCGTCGACCAGCAGCACCGTGGCGGCCTGGATCGCCTTGACGGCCTTGACGGTCAGCAGTTCAGGGTCGCCGGGGCCGGCGCCCACCAGCGTGCAGCGGCCGGTGATGAGGGGAAGTGCGTGGTTCATGCGTGGGAGGCCAGTTCGGTGATGTGCCTGACTTGCGTCGCGATGGCTTCGGGCACGGGAAGCTCGCCGGCCAGCACGCGCCGCGTGTACTCGGCCGTGGTGGCGACGTCGATTTCTTTCGGCAGGCCGGGCACGTCGGCGGCGGTGCCGGCGGCCTGGGCCTGGAGTTCGCTGCGCACGCCGCGCACGAAGCCGTCGATCTGTGCGGTGCGGCGCGGGTCGGACACCACCTCGCCTTCGAGGCCGCGCGAGAGCAGGGCGGTCATGCCCGTGAGCTCGAAGGTCTCGCCCATCGTGCGGGCGTATTCGGGGTGCGTGTAGCTGGCCACCACCACGCAGGGGCCGGTGGTCGGGCGCAGGAGCTTGACCACGCTGTGGCCGGGGTTGCGCAGGCCCACCACGCGGCGCACGTCGAGCAGGCGCTTGAGCGCGGGGTTCAGCAGCTCGGTCGGGGCAAAGCCCACCTGGCCGGCGGCGAGCGGGGTGAGCGTGGTCATCGGGGGCATGTCCAGGGCTGAAAGCACGTTCGATGCCAGTACGCGCGAGGTTTCGCTCGCGCTGCCGTGCACCAGCACCGCCAGGCCTTCGCGCGCCAGCAGCAGCGCCAGCAGCGGCGTGAGCACCGGCAGCTTGCGTGCGCCGTTGTAGCTGGGCAGCGCGATCAGCGGGCCGCCGCGGGTCGTCACGGGGTTCAGCCGTGCGTGCGTGGCGTCGAGAAAGCCCGCCATCTCCTCGGGCGTCTCGCCCTTGATGCGCATCGCAAGGCAGAAGCCGCCGATTTCCAGGTCGGTGACCGTGCCGTCGAGCACCTGGCCGAACAGGTCTGCGGCCTGCTCGCGCGTGAGCGGACGGGCGCCTCGCGCGCCGCGACCGATTTCCTTGATGTAGTGGCTGATTCCCATGGGTAGGCGGATTGTCCTGCAACGCTTATGCCGGAATGCGAGTCGGCTTATGCCCCCACGGCGAGTGCCTCCGCAGGCGTCACACGGATCATCCGTTTCAACTCCGGCACGCACGACCCGCAGTTCGTCCCGCATTTCAGCGCCCCCTGCAGCGCCGCCAGCCGCTCGTCGGCGCTGCCGGTGCAGCGCACCAGCTCGGCTTCGATGGCGCGGTCGGTCACGTTGAAGCAGGCGCACACCGGCTTGCCGCGCGACTGCACCGCCACCGGCGCGCGGGCGCCCGGCGACAGCAGCAGGCGACCGTAGCTCTGCGCGGGCAGTTCCTCGCGCAGCAGGGTAGCGATCCAGGCTTCGGCGCTGGTGTCGCCGCCCAGCAAAAAGGCTTCGAGCCCGGCGCTGCCGTCGGCACGGCGCACGAGCCGCGCGGCGCGGCGCTGGCCGCGGCGGTGGTCGGCGTAGCGCAGGGTGTCGGCGGTCTGCAGGCCGAGCAGGGCTTCGATTTTTTCGACCAGCGCGGCGTCGGGCGCGTCGTGCGCGGCGGCGCGAAAGAGCACGCCGCTGCGCTCTTCTTCGCCCGGCGCATTGCTTGCGAACGGCACGCAAGTGGCGAAGGGGAACAGCGCCATCAGCGGCTGCAGCGCGCGCTGCGCCGTGAGCGCGTCGCCGGCGGGCAGCCAGGCCATGGCCAGCAGCGACCACGGCAGCTCGGCCTTGAGGATCTTCACGGGCGTGTGCTTGAGCTCGGGCTGCTTCGAGGTCGGGCAGTAGGCCGGCGTGGTGAGCGCGTTGATGCCCGCGAGCCGCACGCCGGTCGACGAGCAGCCGCTCAGGTATTCCTCGCCCCAATGCATCGCGACGAAGGCCTGGCTCAGGCCGATCTCGGCGCTGGCGCGCGCCGGCAGCAGGATCGAACCGCGCTTGGACGTGAGATGCACCAGGTCGCCCTCGGCGATCTGGCGGCGCGCCATGTCCTGCGCGTTCATCTGCACCACGGGCTCGGCCACGTGGCCGAACAGCTTGCCAACCGTGCCGGTGCGGCTCATGCCGTGCCACTGGTCGCGCAGCCGGCCGGTGTTGAGCGAGAAGGGAAAGCGTGCCTCGCGGGCCTCGGCCACGGGTTTGTAGGGCGTGTCGACAAAGCGCGCGCGGCCGTCGGGCGTGGGGAACACGCCGTCTTCGTACAGGCGCACGCGGCCGGTGCTGTCGCCTTCCTTCAGCGGCCACTGCTGCGGGCCGGCGGTCTCGAGCATCGCGTAGCTCAGGCCGGTGATGTCGAGGTCGCGCCCGCGCGTCGATTCGCGGTGCTCGTTCCAGACCGATTCGGCGTTCTCGTACGGGAACAGCGTGAACGTGCGGCCCAGCTGCCGTTCGAGCCGGTGCGCGAAGGCCACGGCGATCGACCAGTCATTGCGTGCTTCGCCCGGTGCGGCCACGGCGGGGCGCACGCGCGAGATGCGGCGCTCGCTGTTGGTCACGGTGCCTTCCTTCTCGCCCCAGGTGGTGGCGGGCAGCAGCAGGTCGGCGAAGGCGCAGGTGGCGGTGGTGGCGAAGGCTTCCTGCACCACGACGAACTCGGCGCGTTCGAGCGCGCGGCGCACCGTGGCCTGGTCGGGCATCGACTGGGCGGGGTTGGTGCAGGCAATCCACAGCGCACGGATCTCGCCGTCGGCCGCGGCCTGGAACATCTCGACGGCCGTCTTGCCGGGCTTCTCGGGCACCGAAGGCACGCCCCACAGCGCGGCCACTTCGGCGCGGTGGTCCGGGTTGGCCAGGTCGCGGTGCGCGCTCAGCAGGTTGGCCAGGCCGCCCACTTCGCGCCCGCCCATCGCATTGGGCTGGCCGGTGAGCGAGAACGGGCCCGCGCCGGGCTTGCCGATCTGGCCCGTGGCCAGGTGCAGGTTGATGAGCGCAGCGTTCTTCGCCGTGCCGCTGGACGACTGGTTCAGGCCCTGGCAATACAGGCTCAGCGTGGCGGGCGAGGTGGCGAACATCCGCGCCGCCGCGAGCAGGTCGTCCTTCGGAATGCCGCAGATCTGCGCCACCGTGTCGGGTGTGCAGTCGCGCACCGTGGCCTTCAGTGCGTCGAAGCCGTTGGTGCGGGCCGCGATGTAAGCGGCATCGGTCCAGCCTTCCCACAGCATCAGGTGCAGCATGCCGTGAAACAGCATCACGTCGGTGCCGGGCTGGATCGGCAGGAACAGGTCGGCGATCTCGACCGTGTCGGTGCGGCGCGGGTCGGCCACGACGATCTTCAGCGCCGGGTTCGCGGCCTTCGCGTCCTCGATGCGGCGGAAAAGAATCGGGTGCGCCCACGCCGTGTTGCTGCCCACGATGAACAGGCACTCGGCATGCTTCAGGTCGTCGTAGCAGGCCGGCGGTGCGTCGGCGCCCAGCGTCTGCTTGTAGCCGGCGACCGCGCTGCTCATGCACAGGCGCGAGTTGGTGTCGATGTTGTTGGTGCCGACCAGGCCCTTGGCCAGCTTGTTGAAGACGTAGTAGTCCTCGGTGAGCAGCTGGCCCGACACGTAGAAGCCGACGGCGTCGGGGCCGTGGTCGCGGATCACCTGGGCGAACTTGCCGGCGGCGTGGTCGAGTGCGGCGTCCCAGCCGACGACCGCAGGCGCTTCGCCGCGCACCGCGCGCTGCATGGGCTGCAGCAAGCGCGTCTGGCGTGTGACGGTCGCGCTGGCCGTGAGGTGCAGGGTCGAGCCCTTGCTGCACAGGCGGCCGAAGTTGGCGGGATGGTCGGGGTCGCCGCGCACGCCGGTGATCTGGTCGCCCTGCGATTCGATGATGACGCCGCACCCGACGCCGCAGTACGGGCAGGTGGATTTCGTTTCCCGCATGACTCCCTCTCTCTGGGGGCTCGCGGCCTTGGCGATGGTGACGACGTTGTTCATGCGCACGCTGCTGCCCTCACCCTAGCCCTCTCCCAGAGGGAGAGGGGACAACACCTTCGGGCCGGCGACCGGGCGCTCCAGGTCGAGCGCATGCGTGGCCAGCTCGCCGGCATGGAGATGCACCACGCCGTCTTCCAGCTTCACCGCGAACTTCGGCGTGCAGCCTTCGTCGGGCGAGCGGGCGCAGCCGTCGTCCAGGCCGATGGCCCAGTTGTGCAGCGGGCAGGCCACGCTGGTGCCGAACACGATGCCCTGGCTCAGCGGGCCGCCCTTGTGCGGGCAGCGGTCGAGCAGTGCAAAGACCTGGTCCTCGGCATTACGGAACACGGCCACGTCCAGGCCGGCGAGCCGCATCACGCGGCGCGCGCCGAGCACGGGGATGTCGTCGAGGCGGCAGATGGCTTTCCAATCGCTCATGGGGGGCTCTCTTGTCTTGTGTTCGGGCGCGAATCAGGTCTTGATCTCGGCGTACAGGCCGGTCACGCGGTCCATGATCGCGAGCAGGTTCTCGCTGCTCACGAACACGTCGGACATCAGCGCGGGCGACGCACCCGCACCGTCCAGGCGCTGCAGGCCGCGGTTGAAGAACATCCATTGCGCGTCGGCCAGCACCAGTTCCTGGCGGATCTGCGCGGTGGCCTCGGGCGCGTTGCGCAGAAGCTCGAGCGCGGCCAGGAATTCGGTGCGTGCCTTGGCGATCTCGGCGGTGCTGCCGGCCGGGTCGATCTGCATCGCTGCGGCCAGGTAGCACTTGGCCATGCGCTGCGACAGCATGCGCTGGCGCCCCGCGATGTTGACAAGCCGGCCGACCGGCTTGCCCGAGGCGGCTTCGTACTGCGCCGTGCCTTGGTGGGCCAGCGCGAGCACGGCGGCGTCGAGCGCCACGACCCGCGCGGCGGCGTCCCGGCCGGGCGCTGCGTCGGCCAGCTCGGAGCGGAACGCGCGCCAGGCGCCGTCCAGGCCGTCGTAGGTGGCGCGCAGCGTTGGCGTCGGCGCAAAGGCCTTGAGCTCGCCGAGCTGCCGCTCGAACAGCGCCACCGAACGGTCGAGCACCTGCTGCGCGCTGCGCGGTTCCACCTTCTGCACCAGCGCCAGATAGGCCTTGCTCGCGCGCTGCGACAGCATGCGCTGGCGGCCGGCCTTGTTGATGGCGTCGTTGAGGTCGGCCACCTGTGCGCGGGCGCCCATCGGGGTGAGTGCGGCGAGGGCGGAAGAAGCAATGAAGAGTCGTCGTTTCAAGTGGGCTCTCCGATCACACGCTCAGCGGCGCAAACTGCCGCACGTCCACCGACGCCTGCGCCGATTCGAACCACGGGTCGGGCTCGCCGTCGAGCGCGAACTGCAGCCGCTCCCACAGCGCCTTGCGGCCTTCCACGTCCTCGAGGATCTTCTTCTTCACGTAGTCCAGCCCGACGCGGCCGATGTAGTGCACCGTGCGCTCCAGGTACCAGCCTTCCTCGCGGTACAGCTGCAGGAAGGCCCCGGCGTGTTCCATCACTTCCTCGGCGGTCTTCACCTTCACGAGAAACTGCGCCACCTCGGTCTTGATGCCGCCGTTGCCGCCCACGTAGAGCTCCCAGCCCGAGTCGACGCCGATCACGCCCACGTCCTTGATGCCGGCCTCGGCGCAGTTGCGCGGGCAGCCCGACACGGCCAGCTTGACCTTGTGCGGCGAGTACATGGCCCACAGCGCGCGCTCCAGGTCCTTGCCCATCTGCGTGGAATCTTGCGTGCCGAAGCGGCACCACTCGCTGCCCACGCAGGTCTTCACCGTGCGCAGCGACTTGGCATAGGCAAAGCCCGAGGGCATGCCGATGTCCTTCCACACGCCTTCGAGGTCTTCCTTCTTCACGCCCAGCAGGTCGATGCGCTGGCCGCCCGTGACCTTGACGGTCGGGATCTTGTACTTGTCGGCCGCGTCCGCAATGCGCCGCAGCTCGTCGGGCGTGGTGTGGCCGCCCCACATGCGCGGAATGACGGAGTAGGTGCCGTCCTTCTGGATGTTGGCGTGGCTGCGTTCGTTGATGAAGCGGCTCTGCGGATCGTCCTTCGCCTCTTTGGGCCAGGTACTGATCAGGTAGTAGTTGACGGCCGGCCGGCAGGTGGCGCAGCCGTTGGGCGTGCGCCAGCCCATGGCGCGGTACACGTCGTCGTGCGTGAGCCAGTGTTCCTTGCGGATCGCGTCGCGCACGTCCTGGTGGCTGGCTTCGGTGCAGCCGCAGATCGCCTTCTTCTTCGGTGTGGCCGAGTAGTCGCCGCCCGCGGTGAACATCAAAATCTGCTCGACGAGACCGGTGCACGAGCCGCAGCTGGCGCTGGCCTTGGTGTGCTTCTTCACCTCGTCGAGCGTGAACAGGCCTTTTTCCTTGATGGCCTTGCAGATGGTGCCCTTGTTCACGCCGTTGCAGCCGCACACCTCGGCGTCGTCGGGCATGCTCGCGGCCTTGCTGTGGCCTTCGTGGCCGGTGTCGCCGATGTTCGATTCGCCGAACATCAGCTTGTCGCGGATGTCGTGCACGCTGCGGCCGTCGCGCAGCAGCTTGAAGTACCAGCTGCCGTCCACCGTGTCGCCGTACAGGCAGGCGCCGATCAGCTTGTCGTCTTTCAGCACCAGCTTCTTGTAGACGCCGCCGAAGGGGTCGCTCATGACGATTTCTTCGGTGCCTTCGCCGCCCATGAACTCGCCGGCGCTGAACAGGTCAATGCCCGTCACCTTGAGCTTGGTGGACGTGAGCGACCCCAGGTAGCGACCGATGCCGAACAGCGCCAGGTGGTTGGCAGCGACCTTGGCCTGCTCGAACAGTGGCGCCACCAGGCCGTAGGCGATGCCGCGGTGCGCCGCGCATTCGCCCACCGAGTAGATGCGCGCGTCGGTCACGGTCTGCATGGTGTCGGTCACGACGATGCCGCGGTTGCAGTGCAGGCGCATCTTCTCGGCCAGTTCGACGTTGGGGCGGATGCCCACGGCCATCACGACCAGGTCGGCCGCGACTTCGGTGCCGTCCTTGAAGCGGATGGCTTTCACGCGGCCATCGTCGCCCCCGACCAGGTCTTGCGTCTGCGCGCCCATGAGGAACCTCAGGCCGCGGTCTTCGAGCGACTTCTGCAGCAGCTTGCCTGCGACGTCGTCGAGCTGGCGCTCCATGAGCCAGGGCATCACGTGCACCACCGTCACGGTCATGCCGCGCAGCATCAGGCCGTTGGCCGCTTCGAGGCCCAGCAGGCCGCCGCCGATGACCACTGCGTTCTTGTGCGTGCGCGCGGTCTCGATCATGTAGTCGGTGTCGGCGATGTCGCGGTAGGCGATCACGCCCTTCAGGTCCTTGCCGGGCACGGGCAGCATGAAGGGGTTGGAGCCGGTGCACATCAGCAGGCGGTCGTAGGGCGCCTCGGTGCCGTCTTCCGCGCGCACGATGCGGTTCACGCGGTCGACCTCGACCACTTTCTTGCCGGCGTGCAGCGTGATGTGGTTGTCCGAGTACCACTCCCAGCTGTTGAGCACGATCTCGTCGACCGTCTGCTCGCCCGCGAGCACGGGCGACAGCAGGATGCGGTTGTAGTTCGGATGCGGCTCGGCGCCGAAGACGGTGATGTCGTACAGGTCGGGTGCGATCTTCAGCAGCTCTTCGAGCGTGCGCACGCCGGCCATGCCGTTGCCGACCATCACGAGTTTCATTTTCTTCATGGGGCGGGACCTTTCAGGGAAATCAACCGAACGACGGCCCGCGGCGCGCGGTCAGAATCGCGCCATGAGCTTTGAAGTGGATATCGGCTACAGCAGCCAGCGCGGGCCGCGCGACGCGAACGAAGACTTCGCCGGCGCGGTGCATGCACCCGCCGGCGACGAAGCGCGCGGGCTCATCGCGGCCATTGCCGACGGTGTGTCCAGTGGCGGACGCGGCCGCGAAGCGGCGCAGACCACGGTGATGGGTTTGCTGGCCGACTACTTCGCCACGCCCGCGACCTGGGAGCCGACCGCCGCGCTCGACCGTTTGATCGGCGCGCAGAACGGCTGGCTGGCCGACCACAACCGGCGTCGACAAGGCAAGCAGGAGGGCGCCGGCACGGCGCTCACCACGCTCACCGCGCTGGTGCTGCACGGCCAGAGCTACACGCTCGCACATGTGGGCGACACGCGCGCCTGGCGCGTGCGCGCCGACGGCGAGCCCGCGCAGCTGCTCACGCAGGACCACGCCTTCGACCACCCCGACATGCGCAGCCGGCTCACGCGCGCCATCGGGCTGGACGACCAGGTGCGCGTCGACTACGTGCAGGGCGACGTGCGCGTGGGCGACTGCTTCGTGCTCAGCACCGACGGCGTGCACGGCGTGCTCAAGCCGCAGCAGGTGGCCGCGCTCGCGCTGCAGGGCGACGCCGAGGCCGCAAGCGAAGCGCTGGTGCAGGCGGCGCTCGACGCCGGCACGCGCGACAACGCGACCGCGCTGGTGATCCGTGTGGTGGGGCTCGACGCGCGTCAGCTCGACGACGAACTCGGCGACGGCCGCCGCCTCGCGCCGCCGCCCGTGCTCAAGGTGGGCGACGTGCTCGACGGCTACGTCGTCACCGCGCCCGTGGCCGACACGGGCGTGCACCTGCTGTACCAGGCGCGCCATCCGGTCACGCGCGAGCTGGTCGCGCTCAAGACCTTGCACCCCTCGCGCGCCAGCGACCCGCAGGAGCGCGCGATGCTGGCGCACGAAGCGTGGCTGGGGCAGCGCGTAGGCGAGGGCCGCGGGTTCGTGCGCGTGCACGAGCGCGCGCCGGACGCCAGTGCGCTCTACATCGTGTTCGACTGGCACGGCGGCCGCACGCTCGAGCAGATGCGCAAGGACGGCGCGCGCGGCACCGTGGCCGAGGTGGTCGCCGCGGCCATCGAGGTGAGCCGCGCACTCGGCCGGCTGCACCGCCATGGCGTGATCCACCGCGACATCAAGCCCGGCAACCTGCACCGGGGCGACGACGGCCGCTGGCGCATCCTCGACCTGGGCGTGGCGATCTCGGGCCGCGAGGGCGCGGCGCAGCGCGAGCTGCACGCGGGCACGCCGAGCTACATCAACCCCGAGCAGTGGGAAGAGGGGGGTGTGGCGGATGCGGGCAGCGACCTGTTCGCGCTCGGCGCCACGCTGTACCAGTGGCTGGGCGGGCACCTGCCCTACGGCGAGATCGAGCCCTACCAGGTGGCGCGCTACCGACGCGATCCGGTCGCGCTCTCGCGCCTGCGGCCCGACGTGCCCGTGTGGCTCGACCACCTCGTGCGCAAGGCCGTGGCCCGCGATCCGCGCGAACGCTTCGAGACCGCCGAGGAGATGCTGCTCGCGCTGGAGCGCGGCGCCTCGCGCCCCGTGAACGCGCCCGCCGCCACGCCGCTGATCCGCCGCGACCCGCTCGCGCTGTACCAGCTCGCGCTCGGCGTGTCGGTGCTGTTCAACGTGCTGCTCATTGTGTGGCTGCTTTTCCTGCCACGTTGAGCGGGGGCGGGCGAGCAGGGTCATGAGCGGGCGGCCTTGCGAACGGGCGAGGGCTTTGCTGCTGGGGCGGGTGTGACGCGCGCGCGCCCACCTTTTTCGGCCCAGGTGCGCGTCCAGCGGATCTGCATCACGCGCATCACGCCCAGCATCACGAGCGACAGCAGCGCGAAGAACACGAAGCCCCAGGCATAGCTGCCCAGGTACTGCTTCGACAGGCCCATGGCGTTGGGCACGAGGCCGCCGCCGAGGGCGCCGATCTCGCCGATCATCGAGCCGGCCACTGCGGTGCTCGCGGGCCAGCGCAGCGGCACCAGCTGGAACAGCGCGCCGTTGCCCGCGCCCAGCGCGGCGAAGCAGACGATCAGCAGCAGCGTGGTGAGCGCCAGCGAGCCCGACGAGAAACCCACGAGCACGAGGCCCACCGCCACCACCAGCAGCACCACCGTGAGCGTGTTCACGCCGCCCCAGCGGTCGGACAGCCAGCCGCCCACGATGCGCACCGCCGCGCCCATGAAGGCCGCAAGCATCGTCAGCTGGCCGGCCTGCACCTTGCTCACGCCGAACTGGTCGTAGTAGTACGAAGGCAAAAAGGTCGTGAGGCCGATGAAGCCGCCGAAGGTCACGCCGTAGATCAGGCTGAAGACCCAGCCGTCTTTTTCGAACAGGCAGGCGATGTGTTCACGGAAGCTCGAATGCGCGTTGACGTCCGGCGGCTCTTTCGCGAACACCACCATCACCACCATCGGAATCAGGATCGCGACCGCGGCCACGCCGTACACCGCCTGCCAGCCCAGCCACAGGGCGAGCGGCGGCGCCACCAGCACCGACACCGCCGTGCCCACGTTGCCCGCGCCCACGAGGCCCATGGCCAGGCCCTTGTGCTGCGGCGGAAACCAGCCCGAGCCCAGCGACAGCGCCACGCCGAAGCTCGCACCCGCGATGCCCAGCAGCACGCCCATGGCGAGCAGGTCGTTGAAGCTCTTCACGAAGAAGAAGCCGAACAGCATCGCCACGGCAATGAGGCCCATCTCGACCAGCGTGGCCTTCTTGCGGCCGATGTACTGCGAGAGCAGACCCAGCGGAAAGCGCATGAGCGCGCCCGCGATGATCGGCACCGACAGCATCAGGCCCTTCTGCGCGGGCGAGAGGTCGAAGGTCTCGCCGATGAAGGGAGCCATGGCGCCGTTGAGCACCCAGATGCAGCAGGAGAACGAGAAGTACAGGAAGGCCGCGAACAGGGTCGGACTGTGGCCTGACTGCAAGAAATTCCTGAAACCTGACATGGTGTTCAAACGTGCAAAAAGCCGCGGCGCGACCGGGAGGCGGCCGTGTCGACGGACAGGGGTGGAGTCGGGAGGCCGGCGGCGAACGCCGTCGGCATGGGGGTGGGCCCGGCCTGGAAACGGCCGGGGCGGATGCAGGAACCTGCAGCCTCACCAAAGCGGTGCTTCGTTACACCGTGCCCTGTTCGACGCAAGAGGCGTGCCTGCGAATGCAGGCTGGCGTGACCTATGCTTCCGGGGCCTTGCCACTCCTTGCCGCCATGTCCCTTCTCGTCGTCCTTTCCCCTGAACCCGCTGAAGGTGCGCCCTTGCCGGCGCTGCTGCAGCAGTCGATCGATGCCGCGGGCGTCGCGGGTGTCACGGTGCTGGGGCGTGCGGGCTGCCACACGCTGGTGCAGCGCACGCAGGCGCTTGCACCGTCGATGGTCCTGGTGCATCTGGATGAAACAGAACCGCAACTCGATGCGCTGCTCGAAGCGCTGGCCGCATGGCGCGGCGCACCGCCCTGCGCTTTGGGCGTGATGAGCGCGCCGCTGGACGGCGCGCAGCACGCGGCGCTCGTGGCCGCGGGCGTGCACGCGTGGGTACCCCACGAGGGCGTCGATGCGCTCGCCGCACTGACCGCACAGGCACAGGCCCGCTGGACGCGCGAGGCCGCGCTGCGCACTGAACTTGACGGCCTGCGCACGCGCATGGACGAGCGCAAGTGGGTCGACCGCGCCAAGGGCCTGCTGATGTCCGCGCGCGGCATCGGCGAAGACGAAGCCTTCGGCTTGCTGCGCGGCGCCGCGATGCACGCCAACCTGCGGCTGGGCGAGGTGTCGCGCTCGGTCATCGAGGCCGCGCAATGGGCCGAGGCGATCAACCGCGCGGGCCAGCTGCGCATGCTCTCGCAGCGGCTGGTACGCGTGGCGGCGCAGCTCGCGGCCGGCATCGACGCGCAGCGTGCGCGCGTGCTGCGCACGCAGTCGACCGAGCGGGTGCAGCAGACGCTGGATCATCTGGCGGCCCTCGAGCTGGGGCCGGCCGGCGTGCAGGCGCTCGGCGAGGTGCAGGCCGCGTGGAACGGGTTGGCGGCGTTGCTGGGCGCCAAGCCCGCGTCGACGGGGCTTGCTGCGATCGATGCGCGCGGTGAGGCCTTGCTGTTGGCGGCCGAGGCCCTGACGGATGCGCTGGAGGCCTCGGGTGCGCGGCGCGCGCTGCGCATCGTCAACATCTGCGGACGGCAGCGCATGCGCGCGCAGCGTCTCGCCAAGGACGCGCTGCTGGCCTCGACGCTCGCGGCCGGCGCTTCGCGTGACCGGCTGCTGCCGACCATGAATGAATTCGAAGCCGCACTGCTGGAGCTGGAGCGTGCGCCGCTCAGCTCGCCCGAGATCCGCGCCGGGCTGGTGAGCGCGCGCGACGAGTGGCTGCGCCTCGTCGGCGGCGTGCAGGCGCTCGACAGCCCCGAAGGGCGCGCCACGCTGGTGCGTTCCAGCGAGGCGCTCGTGGACACCTTCGAGCGCCTGACCGGGTGGTACGAGCACAGCCTGCAGGTCATCATGTCCTGACGCCGGTTGTGCCGCGCCTGCTGGATCAGGCCGCGGCCTTCTCCACATGCGCCTGGCGCGTGTAGAGAAAATCGATCACCGCCTTGCGTGCGTGCACATAGGCCGGGTCTTCGGCCAGCGCCACGCGGTTGCGCGGGCGCGCGATGTCTACCGCCAGCACCTCGCCGATGGTGGCGGCCGGGCCGTTGGTGAGCATCACGATGCGGTCGCTGAGCAGCACCGCCTCGTCGACGTCGTGCGTGACCATCACGACCGTGCTGCGCGTCTTCTGCACGATGGCAAGCAGCTCGTCCTGCAGCTTGGCGCGCGTGAGAGCGTCGAGTGCGCCGAAGGGCTCGTCCATCAGCAGCACCTTGGGCTCCATCGACAGCGCACGGGCGATGCCCACGCGCTGCTTCATGCCGCCCGAGATTTCGCCGGGCCGCTTCTGCGCGGCGGGCGTGAGGCCCACCAGCGCGAGTGCCGCGTCGGTGCGTTCGCGCAGCTGCGCCTTGCTTTCGGTGGCCGCGAACACGCGCTCGACCGCGAGGTACACGTTCTCGAAGCAGGTGAGCCAGGGCAGCAGCGAGTGGTTCTGGAACACCACGGCGCGCTCGGGGCCCGGGCCCTTGATCTCCTTGTTGGCGCACAGCAGCACGCCCTGCGTCGGCGTGGTCAGCCCGGCGATGAGGTTCAGCAGCGTCGACTTGCCGCAGCCCGAGTGCCCGATGAGCGTGACGAACTCGCCCTTGGCCACGTTCAGGTTCACGTCGCGCAGTGCGACGAAGCGGCCCTTGGGTGTCTTGAACGCCTGCTCGACGTCATGAATCTCGATGTACTTGTTGTCGTCGTTCATGACTTCACCTCTTCGAACGTGAATGCGGTGGCGAGCTTGATGAGCGCGAACTCCAGCACCAGACCGACGATGCCGATCACGAAGATCGCGATGATGATGTTGGCGACGTTGAGGTTGTTCCACTCGTCCCACACCCAGAAGCCGATGCCGACGCCGCCCGTGAGCATTTCGGCCGCGACGATCACCAGCCACGCGGTGCCGACTGCGAGGCGCACGCCGGTCAGCATGTAGGGCAGCACGGCGGGAAAGAGGATCTTGGTGAGGATCTTCCATTCGCTGAGGTTGAGCACCTTGGCCACGTTCATGTAGTCGCTGGGCACGCGTTGCACGCCCACGGCGGTGTTGATGACCATCGGCCAGATCGAGCAGATGAAGATGGTCCAGATGGCGGCCGGGTTGGCGCCCTTGAACACCAGCAGGCCGATCGGCAGCCAGGCCAGCGGCGACACCGGGCGCAGCAGGCTGATGAGCGGATTGAACATGCGCGAGAGGAACTCGAAGCGCCCGATGGCAAAGCCGGCCGGAATGCCGACCGCCGCCGCGAGCCCGAAGCCCAGCGCCACGCGCTGCAGCGACGACAGCACGTTCCAGCCCACGCCCTGGTCGTTCGGCCCCTTGCTGTAGAACGGATCGCTGAACACGGTGAGCGCCTGCTGCCAGGTGGCGAGCGGCGTGGGGAAGCCGGTGGTGCTCTTCATGGCGACGATTTCCCAGACCAGCACGAGCAGGCCGAAACCCAGGAACGGCGGGAGCACACGCATCCAGAAGGCGCGCAGGTCGAGAGGCGTGCGTGGCTTCTTCTCTTTCTCCGCGCGGGGGAGTGGGGCAGCCTTGGCGTGGGCCGCACCCTCACCCCGGCCCTCTCCCGCATGCGGGAGAGGGAGGGATGCGTTCAGGGGCGAGTGAAAGACAGCGCTGACCATGGTGTGTTTCTCCTCGTGCATCAAACGTGCAACTTGAACGAGTCCGCGTACTTCTTCGGGTCCTTGCCGTCCCAGACGGTGCCGTCGAAGAGCTTGCTGCTGCGCATCGTGTCCTTGGGGACGGGCGTCTGCGTGGCGGCGGCGGCCTGCTTGTAGATGTCGATGCGGTTGATCTCGGTGGCCACCTTCAGGTAGTCGGGGTGCTCTTTCAAGAGGCCCCAGCGCTTGTGCTGCGTGAGGAACCACATGCCGTCCGACAGGTACGGGAAGTTCACGGCGCCGCCGTTGTAGAACTTCATGTGGTTGGGGTCGTCCCAGCTCTTGCCCAGGCCGTTGACGTAGCGGCCCAGGATGCGCTGGTTGATGGCGTCCACGCTGGTGTTGACGTAGCTCTTGTCAGCGATGGTTTCGGCCATCTTGTTCTTGTTCTGCAGGCCGGTGTCGATCCACTTGCTGGCCTCGAGGATCGCGGCCGTGACGGCGCGCGCGGTGTTCGGGTACTTCTTCGTGAACTCCGCGGTGCAGCCCAGCACCTTCTCGGGGTGGTCCTTCCAGATGTCCTGCGTGGTGATGGCCGTGATGCCGATGCCGTCCATGATGGCGCGCTGGCCCCAGGGCTCGCCCACGCAGTAGCCGTCCATGTTGCCCACGCGCATGTTGGCGACCATCTGCGGGGGCGGCACGGTGATGTTCTTCACGTCCTTGAACGGATCGATGCCGGCCGAGGCGAGCCAGTAGTAGAGCCACATGGCGTGCGTGCCGGTGGGGAAGGTCTGGGCGAAGGTGTACTCGCGCTTCTCGGTGGCGATGAGCTTGGCGAGCGAGGCGGCATCGACCGCGCCCTTGTCGGCCAGCTTCTTCGACAGCGTGATGGCCTGGCCGTTGTTGTTGAGGGTCATGAGCACGGCCATGTCCTTCTTGGGGCCGCTCAGGCCCAGGTGCATGCCGTAGACCAGGCCGTAGAGCACATGCGCCATGTCGAGGTCGCCGTTGGAGAGCTTGTCGCGCACGCCGGCCCAGCTGGCTTCCTTGCTGGGGACGATCTTCACGCCGTACTTCTTGTCGATGCCCAGCACCGAAGCCATTACCACGCTGGCGCAGTCGGTCAGCGGGATGAAGCCGATCTTCACTTCTTCCTTCTCCGGCTTGTCCGAGCCCTGGGCCCAGACGGCGGCGCGCAGCGCGGGGTCGATGCCCACGGCGCCGAGGGCGGCGGCCTGCAGCACGCGGCGCCGGCTCAGTTTGGTTTTCAGCAGCAGATCGGACATGGGCGGGGCTCCAGAAGTGAAAGACAAAAACGAAAAGGCGTCCGCACCGCGCAGGGGCTGCTCGTGAACGAGCCCTTGCGGGATGGGGACGCCTTTGTCCGGTTCGGTGGGCCGCACCCGCCGTTGGGTGCAACCTGCCTCAAGACCTTGCGGTCTGTGACAAGCTCCATGCAAGCGGTGTGCCAGCCCGAAACTGCCGGTGGAAGCTATGGAAAAGATAGCTGGCAGGGCGCGCCGGTGCAGGGGAAAGTTCCTGCGGGCTGGCAAACCCGGGCGACGCACAACTGTTGTGCGCTGCACCAATCCAAGCGGCCCGGCTCAGCGCCGCGGTGCGGGCTCGAGCGGCAGGTAGTCGGCCATGGCCAGCATCGACTCGGCCACGTCGACGAGGCGGCGCTTCTGGTTCATGGCGGTCTGGCGCAGCATCTTGTGCGCCTCGGCTTCGCTCAGGCGGCGGTGCGCCATCAGCAGGCCCTTGGCGCGCTCGACGATCTTGCGTTCGTTGAGCGAGGCACGCACGGTGTCGAGTTCGTCGCTCATGGCCTGCAGGCGCTGCGACTGCTCCTGGACCATGTCGAGCACCGAGCGCTCGAGGTGGCGCCCGAGCTGCGCCGGCGTGGCGTCCTGCGCCTGCTGGGCATCGTCGAAGAACAGCGCACCGCCGGCCTGCGGGGCCAGCGTGCCGAGCAGCTGCCGGTAGGCGGCCAGCTCGCTGCGGGCCTGGGCGGTCTTGTGGTCGCACAGCGCGCGCAGGTCGGCGGAGAGGCGGTTCTCGACCGTCTGCATGGCGTCGATGCGCCGCGTGCAGCAGTCGAACCAGGCCTGGCTCAGCAGCGCATCGGCCGGCACCGAGGTGGCGCCCTTGCGGCGCAGGCGTTCGAGTTCGGCCAGCACGGCGTCGGACTGGCTGTCGTGCCAGAGCGTGCGCACCGCGTCGCCCGAGAAATCGATGAACACCTGGAAGCAGCGCTCCTGCGACTCGATGAGGTGCCGCCATTGCTGGCGCTGCGCCTCGTCGCCGCGGCCCAGCGCGAGCGCGGCGGCGCCGAAGGCACGCTCCTGGCCCGCGAACTCTTTGCCCTGCATGAAATTGAACATCGCCACCAGCAGGCGCGAGATCTCGGGGTCGGTGGCGCCGTCGGCCGCTTCGAACACCACGGCCAGCAGGCCGGCGACCAGCTTGGCGAAGGCGGCCACGGCCTGTGCCGGCTGGAGGTCGAGCGCGTCGATGCGCTGGCGCAGCGCGGGCAGGGCGTCCAGGCCCGGCAGCACCCAGGCGATGCGGCTGAACAGGCGCGCGCCGTGGCCGGCGCCCACCACGCGGTGGTGCTCGGCTTCGAGCCGGTCGAAGCCGGCGCGCACCTGCTGCTCGAGCGCGAGGCATTCGGCGATCTGCGGACCGCGCTGGTCGGCGAAGCGCCCGCCGTGCGAGGCGAGGAACACGTTCGACATGCCGCGCTCGCGCTGCAGCGCATGCACGAGCCGCCCGATCGCGCCGACCAGTTCGCTGGTGCGCGCGAGCTGGTCCAGCGCGTCGATCTCGCATCGGCGCGCGGCGATCAGGAAGTTCAGGCCGGAGGTCATTCGTGGGGAAGTGGGGAGGGCGCACCTCACTCGTGCAACTTCCGTGCCTCGCTTGCCCCTTCGCGGGCGCCGCCGACGGGCGACCCCTACACTCGGCGCCATGCTCTTGTTGGGAATCGAATCATCCTGCGACGAGACCGGCGTGGCGCTGGTCGAGTCGCACGGCGACGCACTGCCGCTGCTGCGTTCGCACGCGCTGCACAGCCAGATCGCCATGCACCAGGCCTACGGTGGCGTGGTGCCCGAGCTGGCCAGCCGCGACCACATCCGCCGCGTGCTGCCGCTCACCGAAGCCGTCATGGCCGAGGCCGGGCGCTCGCTCGCCGAGATCGACGTGGTGGCCTACACGCGCGGCCCGGGCCTGGCCGGTGCGCTGCTCGTGGGCGCGGGCGTGGCCTGTGCGCTCGGCGTGGCGCTGGGCAAGCCGGTGCTGGGCGTGCATCACCTCGAAGGGCATCTGCTGTCGCCGTTCCTGAGCGCCGACCCGCCCGAATTTCCGTTCGTGGCGCTGCTGGTGTCGGGCGGCCACACGCAGCTGATGCGGGTCGACGGCGTGGGCCGCTACGAACTGCTCGGCGAAACCATCGACGACGCGGCCGGCGAGGCCTTCGACAAGAGCGCCAAGCTCATGGGCCTGCCGTACCCCGGCGGCCCCTGGCTCGCGAAGCTGGCCGAAGAGGGCGATGCCGCGGCCTTCAAGCTGCCGCGCCCGCTGCTGCACAGCGGCGATCTCGACTTTTCATTTGCCGGCCTGAAGACGGCCGTGCTCACGCAGGCCAAGAAGCTCGGCGACCAGCTCGACGTGCGCAAGGCCGACCTGGCGGCTTCCACGCAAGCGGCGATCGTCGAGGTGCTGCTGAAGAAGTCGCTCGCGGCGCTCGACCAGACCGGCCTGAAACGGCTGGTGGTGGCGGGGGGCGTGGGGGCCAACAAGAACCTGCGCGAGCAGCTGAACGCGGCGTGTGCGAAGCGCAAGGTGCGCGTGCACTACCCCGAGCTGCACCTGTGCACCGACAACGGCGCCATGATCGCCATGGCGGCCGCCATGCGGCTGCAGTCGGGCTTGTCGCAGGCTTCGGAGCGCTATGCCTTCGACGTCAAGCCGCGATGGCCGATGGCATCGCTGATGACGCCCGAGACGCCACAGCCGGAAACCGCATAGCCGGCGCGCGTGCGCCGCGCACCAGCGCGGGCAGCGAGGGCAGCGGCAGCACGTCGAGCACATTGCGCCAGAGCTGGCGCCACTCGGGCCAGTCGTGGCCGCCTTCGGTGGTGAACACGCGCCCCGGGGGCAGGGCGTCGGCCAGCAGCTTGTGGTTGCTGGCAAAACGGTCGGCCAGGCCGAAACCCAGGTAGAGCGGCGGCAGGTCCTTGGAAGGCTTCGCTGCCAGGTACTGCTGGAAGAAGGGCCAGAGCTTGCGGTCAGGTTCCTCGTCGGGCTGAGGCCCGGTGGGCGCCTGCCAGGTGCGCAGGCCGCCGGCCTTCTTGATTTCCGCGCCGAGCACGCGGCGCCCGAGGTAGGGCGCCAGCGCCACGATGCCGTCCACCGAGCCCGGCCGCGCCAGTTCGTGGATCAGCGCACCGAAACCGCCGATGGAAATGCCGACCAGCCAGATCGAGGTGTAGCCCTTGGCCCGCTGGGGCTCGATGACGTCGGCGTGCAGCCGCTCGCTGAGGGTCTGGTCGTAGTAGTAGGAGACGTCCGCATCGACCAGCAGCGAGTCGGCTGCCAGGTGCCGCTCGCGCACGGCGCTGATGAAGCCCTCGCGCTCGAACTCTTCAGGTTTGAGATACGCCCCTGGCAGGAAGATCAGGAGCGTGTCCGACTGTTCGTTGTCATTGGCTGACTGCAGGTGCGTTTTCATGGTGCCTTGAGGCACACCCGCTGTCCGCACCGTCCCGGGAACTCGATGCGTTTACGAGATGCCCACGAAGAAGAAAGTACTAATAAATCGTCACATCATGTGACGTTATACGGCACTATTGTGAATACGACGCTTGTTTAAAGTCAAAACAAGCTGTCACTAACATTTTCTTCGTGGGGGCATCGCTCGGACTAGTTGATCTGCAAGTTCGAAACCTGGCTTGCCGGCACCAGCTTGCCGAGCTTCAGGGTCAGCACGCCGTTCTCCAGCTTGGCGTCGCTGGTGGCCAGGTCGATGGCTTGCGGCAGCTCGTAAGCGAGCTTGATCTGGCGCTTGGCTTCGGCCTTGCTTTCGATGCGAACCACGGCCCCTTCGATGGCCACCGACAGGTCTTCACGCGACAGGCCGGGCACGTCGAGCGACAGCGTCCAGCTCTTGTCGTCCTGCTCGACCAGGGGCGAGCGGCGGGCGCCGGCAAAGGCGTCGTTCACGAAGCGCTCGAAAGCACGGTCGTGGGCACGGGGAGCGAAATGCGCGGTGCGGTGGGTGGGGGCGAAAAACATGGCTGAAACTCCTGGATGAATGAACACAACGGGGACATGGAATGTGTGTCCCTTACACTGCGCGGCCTTTCCATCGTGAGTGCCGCTTGACACCTCATCTAGGCGCATCGGCACGCGTTTCAAGACAATGAAAACCCCCTTTATTTGGCGCCGCCAGGCCTTGAAATTCGCAGCGGCGGCGCTATGCGCGACCCCGTTCGCCGGCTTCGCGCAGGCCCCGCCACCCGCCCCCATCCGGCTGGCGCTCATCGAGAGCATGAGCGGCCCGTTTGCCAACACCGGCGAGGCCGTGTTTCGCAACCTGCTGTGGGCGGTGGAGCGCGTGAATGCACGCGGCGGTGTGAAGCTGCCGGGCGGCGCGCGGCCGCTGCAGCTCGACCGCTACGACAGCAAGGGCCAGAACGAAGAGGCGCTCTCCGCGCTGCGCGCGGCCATGGACGATGGCACCCGCATCGTGCTGCAGGGCAACTCGTCGGTGACGGCGGCGGCACTGATCGATGCCATCGACAAGAACAACGAGCGCGACCCGTCGCGGCGCGCGATCTTCCTGAACTACTCGGCGGTCGATCCGGTGCTGACCAACGAGCGTTGCAGCTTCTGGCACTTCCGCTTCGACGCCCATGCCGACATGCGCGTGGCCGCGCTGATGGATGTGGTCAAGGACGATGCGGCGCTCAAGCGCGTCTACCTGATCGGCCAGGACTACAGCTTCGGCCAGGCCGTACTGCGCGAATCGCGCCGCCAGCTCGGCGCGCAGCGCCCCGACGTGGAGATCGTCGGCGACGAGCTGCACCCGATGGGCAAGGTGAAGGACTTCGCGCCCTACGCCACCAAGATCCTCGCCAGCGGCGCGCAGGCCGTGGTCACCGGCAACTGGGGCAACGACCTCACGCTGCTCGTGAAGGCTGCGCGCGAAGCCGGTTTCAACGGCACCTTCTACACCTTCTACGGCAACGCACTGGGCGCGCCCGCCGCCATCGGCGACGCGGGCATCGGCCGCGTGGTCGCCGTGGCCGACTGGCTGCCGAACGTGCAGACGCCGCAGTCCGAAGCCTTCTACCGCGCGTTCCGCACGCGCTTTCCGCGGCCGGCCGACGACTACGTGCACATGCGCATGCAGTTGCTGGTCGAGTCGCTCGCGCAGGCGCTGGAACGCGCGGGCAACACCGAGGCCGTGCCGCTGGCGCGTGCGCTGGAGCAGGCCGACGTGAGCCTGTACGGCCAGCGCGGCCGCATGCGCGCGGCGGACCATCAGTTCCAGCAGCAGCTCGTGGTGGGCGTGATGGACAAGCAGGGCAAGCCCGGCGTGCAGTTCGACGTCGAGGGCTCGGGCTACGGCTTCCGCGTGATCAAGACGATCGCGCCCGAGCGCGCCGAGCAGCCCACCTCCTGCAAGATGAAGCGCCCTTGAGGCAGACGACCCCGACAGCACAGGAATCCCCAGACATGCGTGAAGCCATCCACCACCTCGAAGCCTCGAAGATCCGCGAAGTCGCCAACGCCGGCATGGGCCGCGACGACGTGCTCGCCTTCTGGTTCGGCGAGAGCGACGAGGTCACTCCCGAGGTGATCCGCCAGGCGGCCATCGAGTCGCTGCAGCGCGGCGAAACCTTCTACGCGCACAACCTCGGCCTGCCCGAACTGCGCGAAGCCATTGCGCGCTACACCAGCCGCCTGCATCCGGCGGTCGATGCCTCGCGCATCGCCGTCACCTCGGGCGGCGTGAGCGCACTGATGCTCGCGGTGCAGGCGCTGGTCGACGCAGGCGATGACGTGGTCGCCGTCACGCCTGTGTGGCCCAACCTCACGGCGCAGCCGGCGATCATGGGCGCGCAGGTGCGCACGGTGTCGCTGGTGCCGGTGAACGGACAGTGGACGCTCGACCTGCCCGCATTGCGCGCCGCGGTCACGCCGAAGACGAAGCTGCTGATCGTCAACGCGCCGAACAACCCCACGGGCTGGACGATGACGCGCGACGAGCAGCAGGCCGTGCTCGACCATTGCCGTGAGACCGGCACCTGGATCCTGGCCGACGAGGTGTACGAGCGCCTGTACTTCGAGCCCACGCCGAATGGCTGTGCGCCGAGCTTCCTCGACATCTCGACGCCCGACGACCGCCTGATCGTGACGCACAGCTTTTCGAAGAGCTTTCTCATGACCGGCTGGCGCCTCGGCTGGCTGGTGCTGCCGCCAGCGATGGTCGACGGCATCGGCAAGCTGATCGAGTTCAACACCTCGTGCGCGAGCGTGTTCACGCAGCGCGCCGCCATCGCCGCGCTGGAACACACGGCGGACATCACGCCGCGCGTGGTTGCGCACCTGAAGCAGTGCCGCGACACGCTGGTGCCGCTGCTGGCGGCCATGCCGGGCGTACAGGTGGCGCCGGCCAAGGGTGGCATGTATGCCTTCTTCCGGCTCGAAGGTTTCGGCGATTCGCTCGAACTCGCCAAGCGCCTCGTCGCCGAAGCCGGCCTGGGGCTCGCGCCGGGCAACGCCTTTGCGCCCGAGGCGCAGGGCTGGCTGCGCTGGTGCTTCGCGTCGAAAGACCCGCGGCGGCTGGTGCAGGGCGTCGAGCGGCTGCGCGGCTGGCTGGCCAAGCAGGCGCACTGAGGCTCTCCGCATGGCATCGAGGCCCGCGCCCGTCGATGCCGTGCGCATCCGCGGGTCGGCGCTGCCAGGCCTGCAGGCGATCGCGGCCGAATCGAACCGCAGCTTTCCGCGCCACATGCACGACGTGTTCGGCATCGGCGTGATGGACCGCGGCGGGCAGCGCTCGGCCAGCGGGCGTGGCGCGGTTGAAGCGGTACGCGGCGACGTCATCACGGTGAATCCGGGCGAGGTGCACGACGGTGTTGCGATGCGCGGCGAAGCGCGGGCCTGGCGGATGCTGCATCTGGCGCCTGCGCTGCTGTCGGACGGTGTGTCGCCGGGGTTCGAGCTGACACGGCCGGTGTTGAGTGATCCGGCGCTGCGGCGGGGCTTTGATCGACTGTTCACGGCCGTTGTCGAAGGCGACGACGTGCTGGCGCTGGAGCAGGGCGTGCTGCGGCTGCTGCGCGATGCGCCTGGCGCGCGGGCTCCTGAATCACCACAGCGTGTGGCGCCGGCAGCGATGGAGCGCGCGCGTGCACGCATCGCCGACGATTGCATCCACGCGCCCACGCTCGCCGAACTCGCGCACGAAGCAGGCCTGAGCCGCTACCAGCTGTTGCGCGGCTTCGCGGTCGCCTTCGGCTTGCCGCCGCATGCCTGGCTGCAGCAGTGCCGGCTGTCGCGCGCTCGCCGGCTGATCGCGCAGGGCAGGGCGCTGGCCGATGCCGCCGCCGACGCGGGCTTCGCTGACCAGAGCCACATGACGCGGGCCTTCGTGCGCTTCCTGGGCTTCACGCCCGGGGCGTATGCGGCGGCGCGCTGCGGCTGACTTCTTTCCTCCCTGCAATTTCGTTCAAGACCGCCGGAGCCCCGGCGGGAGACGCTCGCGCCTTTGTGGTTGCCAACGCAATCGGAAGGCGAAGAAGCATGTCGGAACGAAGCAAGGGAATGTGGCTGTGCGCACTCGCGATGGTCACGGTCGGCAGCACGGTGGTCGCGAGCAAGCTCATTGCGAGCGGCCTGCCGCCGTTCACGGCGACCGCGCTGCGCTTCGGGCTGGCGCTGCCCGTGTTCGCGGCGCTCATGTGGTGCATGCGCGCCCGCTGGCCGCGGCCCGATCGCCACGACGCCGTGCTGCTGCTGTGCCAGGCGGCGGCGGGCAGCGTCGGCTACACGGTGTTGCTGATCCTGGGCGTGCGCTGGGCGCCGGCCGCCGATGCGGGCGTGGTGACCGGCACGCTGCCGGCCATGGCCGCGCTGGTGGCGGTGCTGGCGCTGCGCGAGCGGCCGGGGCGTTATCTGATCGGCGGGATCGTGCTCGCGAGCCTGGGCGTGCTGGCGATCACGCTGCGCCCGGGTGGGGAGGGCGGCGAGCGCACGTCGACCGCGTTGCTCGGCAATCTGCTGGTGCTGGGCGCGGTGGCGCTGGAGTCGCTCTTCATCCTGCTCAACAAGCGGCTGCGCGTGCCGCTGGCGCCGCTCGTGCAATCGACTGCGATGGTCGCGCTGGGGCTGCTGCTGTCCGTGGTTCCGGCGCTGCTGGAGCGCGCCTGGCTTCAGCCGGTGCCGGCCGAGGCGTTGGCTGGCGTCGCCTACTGCGCGCTGGTGCCGACGGTGGCCGGCTTCCTGCTCTGGTACGCGGGCGCCGCCCGGCTGCGGGGCGCCGAGGCGGCATTGTTCACGGCGCTGATGCCGGTGTCGGCGCTGGTCCTGGCCGCGTGGTGGCTGGGGGAGGCGGTGGGCTGGGCCCAGATCGCCGGCGCCGCCTGCGTGCTGGGCGCCGTGGGGCTGGTTTCGCTCGACGGAAGGCGGCGGGAAGGAGCGGTCAAGCCGGCCGATGTATACTCCCAAAGCTTTGCATGCCGCAAGGCGCACGGTGAGGGCAGTTCCAGTGCTCACCGCAAGTCAAACATCCCGGAACAAGGAAATTCAACATGATCGCAGCCTCCATCAAGGCCGAAGTTGTCAAAGACAACGCCCGTGCAGCCAACGACACCGGCAGCCCTGAAGTGCAAGTCGCACTGCTGACCGCCCGTATCAACGAGCTGACCCCCCACTTCAAGACGCACGCCAAGGACCACCACGGTCGTCGCGGCCTGCTGCGCATGGTCAGCCGCCGTCGCAAGCTCCTCGACTACCTCAAGTCCAAGGACGCCGAGCGTTACACCGCGCTGATCGCCAAGCTGGGTCTGCGCAAGTAATTCGAATCGCATGAAAAAACGCCTGGGTTAGTCCGCTAGCTCAGGCGTTTTTTACTTCGCGATCCACTTTCGGAGTGCCCAACAGAGCGAAGCTGTGTCATTCCAATGAAGTTCGCCCCGAGCTTCGCTGGAATGGCATCGTGTTCTGAGCAGCCTCCGACCCTTGCGAATCCTGTGTGATTCGCTATCAAAATAGGAGCAATAATGAGCCTCTTCAACAAAATCACCAAGTCCTTCCAATGGGGCGACAAGACCGTCGTCATGGAAACGGGTGAAGTCGCCCGCCAGGCCAATGGCGCTGTGCTTGTCGACATCGACGGCACCGTGATTCTGGCCACTGTGGTCGCCTCCAAGTCCGCCAAGCCGGGCCAGGATTTCTTCCCGCTGACCGTCGACTACATCGAGAAGACCTACGCTGCGGGCAAGATCCCCGGCAGCTTCTTCAAGCGCGAAGCCAAGCCCAGCGAACACGAAACGCTGACCAGCCGCCTGATCGACCGTCCGATCCGCCCGCTGTTCCCCGAAGGCTTTCTGAACGAAGTGCACGTGGTCATCCACACCGTGTCGCTGAACCCTGAAGTCGACGCCGACATCGCCGCCATGATCGGCGTGAGCGCCGCCCTGTCGATCTCCGGCATCCCGTTCAGCGGCCCGATCGGTGCCGCCCGCGTGGGCTACATCAACGGCCAGTACGTGCTGAATCCGGGTCAGACGGCTCGCAAGGATTCGCAGATGGACCTCGTCGTCGCCGGCACGCAAGCTGCTGTGCTGATGGTCGAGTCCGAAGCCCAGCAACTGAGCGAAGAAATCATGCTCGGCGGCGTGGTGTTCGGCCACGAACAAGCCAACATCGCGATCAACGCGATCCATGACCTCGTGCGCGACGCCGGCAAGCCGGTGTGGGACTGGCAAGCCCCTGCCGAAGACGAAGCCTTCGTCGCCAAGGTCAAGGGCCTGGCCGAAGAAAAGCTGCGCGCTGTCTATCAAATTCGCAGCAAGCAAGCCCGCACGCAAGCCCTGCGCGAAGCCAATGCCAGCGTGATGGCATCGCTGAAGGAAAGCGGCGAGCCTTTCGACGCCGGCAAGGTCAACGACCTGCTGTTCTCGATCGAATCGAAGATCGTTCGCAGCCAGATCCTGTCGGGTGAACCCCGCATCGACGGCCGCGACACGCGCACTGTGCGTCCCATCGAAATCCGCAACTCGGTGCTGCCCCGTACCCACGGCTCGGCCCTGTTCACGCGCGGTGAAACGCAGGCGCTGGTCATCACCACGCTCGGCACCGAACGCGACGCACAGCGCATCGACGCGCTGGCTGGCGAATACGAAGACCGCTTCCTGTTCCACTACAACATGCCTCCCTTTGCCACCGGCGAAGTGGGCCGCATGGGCTCGACCAAGCGCCGCGAAATCGGCCACGGCCGTCTGGCCAAGCGCGCGCTCGTCGCCGTGCTGCCGACCAAGGAAGAATTCCCGTACACGGTTCGCGTCGTGTCGGAAATCACCGAGTCGAACGGCTCCTCGTCGATGGCTTCGGTCTGCGGCGGCTGCCTCTCGATGATGGACGCCGGCGTGCCCATGAAGGCGCACGTGGCCGGTATCGCCATGGGCCTGATCAAGGAAGACAACCGCTTCGCGGTGCTGACCGACATCCTGGGCGACGAAGATCACCTGGGCGACATGGACTTCAAGGTGGCCGGCACCACCAACGGCATCACCGCGCTGCAGATGGACATCAAGATCCAGGGCATCACCAAGGAAATCATGCAGGTCGCACTGGCGCAAGCCAAGGAAGCGCGCATGCACATCCTGGGCAAGATGCAGGAAGCGATGGGCGAGGCCAAGGCCGAAGTCTCCAGCTTCGCTCCGCGCCTGACCACGCTGAAGATCAACCCCGAGAAGATCCGCGACGTGATCGGCAAGGGCGGCTCGGTCATCCGTGGCCTGCAGGAAGAAACCGGCACGACGATCAACATCGACGAAGACGGCACCATCACCATCGCCTCGACCGATCCGGAAAAGGCAGAGTTCGCCAAGCGCCGCATCGAGCAGATCACCGCTGAAGTCGAAATCGGCAAGGTCTACGAAGGCCCGGTCACCAAGATCCTGGACTTCGGTGCGCTCATCAACCTGCTGCCCGGCAAGGACGGCCTGCTGCACATCAGCCAGATCGCGCACGAACGCGTCGAGAAGGTGACCGACTATCTGAGCGAAGGCCAGATCGTGAAGGTCAAGGTTCTCGAGACCGACGAAAAGGGCCGCGTCAAGCTGTCCATGAAGGCCCTGACCGAGCGTCCGGCCGGCATGGAATACAGCGAGCGCCCGCCGCGTGAAGACCGCGGCGATCGCGGTGACCGTGGCGGCGACCGCCGTGAGCGTTCGGACCGCGGCGATCGCGGCGGCGACCGTGGTGGTGATCGTGGCGAGCGCGCACCGCGCTTCAACGACCAGCAGCAACAGCCCCGCAGCGAGCAGCAACAGCAGCCCGCCGGCGAGTCGCAGCAGCAAGCTCCGCGCGAACCGCAGGAGTAAGCAGTGAGGCGCGACGGCCTGGTGCCGTCGCCTCTCGTGGACAGCCAATGATGCCCGCCCCCGTGCGGGCATCCGAGTCTCGGAGACCCCATGAAAGCCATTGAGATCACTTCGTACGGCGCCCCCGAGGTGCTGCGCGTCGCTGTGCGTCCCGACCCGGTCGCCGGCGAGGGCGAGCTCCTGATCCGCGTGGCGGCCAGTGGCGTCAATCGCCCGGACGTGCTGCAGCGGATGGGGCATTACCCCGTGCCGCCGGGCGCTTCCGATCTGCCGGGCCTTGAAGTGGCCGGCGAGATCGTGTCGGGCGACGCCAAGGCGTTGGCCGATGCGGGCTTCAAGGTCGGCGACCGCGTGTGCGCGCTGGTGGCCGGTGGTGGCTACGCCGAACTGTGCGTGGCGCCTGTGGCGCAATGCCTGCTGGTGCCCAAGGGCTGGAGCGATATCGAGGCGGCCTCGCTGCCCGAAACCTTCTTCACCGTCTGGAGCAATGTGTTCGAGCGCGGCCGCCTGCAGAAGGGCGAGACCCTGCTGATCCAGGGCGGCTCGAGTGGCATCGGCGTCACGGCGATCCAGATCGCCAAGGCGCTGGGCGCGACCGTGATCGTCACGGCCGGCAGCGACGCCAAGTGCAAAGCCTGCCTGAAGCTCGGCGCCGACCACGCGATCAACTACCGCACGAGCGATTTCGTCGAAGTGGCGAAGCAGCTCACGGGCGGCAAGGGCGTGGATGTGGTGCTCGACATGGTGGCCGGCGACTACGTGGCGCGCGAGATCGAATGCCTGGCCGAAGACGGCCGGCTCGTGATCATTGCGGTGCAGGGCGGTGTGAAGAGCGAGATCAACGCGGGCCTCGTGCTGCGTCGGCGGCTCACGATCACCGGCTCGACGCTGCGTCCACGGCCGGTGGCGTTCAAGGGCGCCATTGCCAAGGCGCTGCGCGAGAAGGTCTGGCCGCTGCTCGAAAGCGGCGCGGTCAAGCCCGTGATCCACAGCACCTATGCGGCAGCAGGTGAGCCCAGCGGCGCGGCCCAGGCACACGCCCTGATGGAATCGAACCAGCACATCGGCAAGATCGTGCTGACTTGGTGAGACGAACAACGCGATGACAACCTTCAAGAAACTGATTGCCGGCAACTGGAAGATGAATGGCGGCCTGGCCGCCAATGAGGCGCTGGTGAAGGCCCTGCAGCAAGGGCTGGCTGCCAGCCCGGCGGCTTGCGGTGTCGCACTGTGCGCACCGGCGCCGTACTTCGCCCAGCTGCAATCGCTGCTGGCGGGTTCGACGTCGCTGGCTCTCGGCGCGCAGGACATTTCGGCGCATCCGCAAGGCGCGTTCACCGGCGAGCAGTCGGCAGCGATGCTGAAGGACTTCGGCGTGCGCTATGCCATCGTCGGCCATTCGGAGCGTCGCCAGTACCACGGCGAAACCGACGACGTGGTGGCGGCCAAGACGGCGGCGGCGCTGGCGAACGGCATCACGCCAATCGTCTGCGTGGGTGAGACGCTCGCACAGCGCGAAGCAGGGCAGACCGAAGAGGTCGTCAAGCGTCAGCTGGCCGCGGTGATTCATCTGAACGGCCACTGCATCAGCGAAATCGTGGTGGCTTACGAGCCGGTCTGGGCCATCGGCACAGGCAAGACGGCTTCGCCGGAGCAGGCGCAGGCGGTGCATGCCGTGCTGCGTGCGCAACTGCATCATGCGGCGAGCGAACACGCCGCGGGCATCAAGATTCTGTACGGCGGCAGCATGAACGCGGCGAATGCCGCCGAACTGCTGGCGCAGGCCGACATCGACGGCGGCCTCATCGGCGGCGCCTCGCTGAAGGCGCCCGACTTTCTGCAGATCATTTCTGCCGCTGCACGCTGATCGCGGCAACGGCAGCCATCACTTAGGAGTAAGAACGAATGAACGTGGTCCTCAATCTTCTGGTCGGCGTGCAAATGCTGTCGGCGCTGGCCATGATCGGCCTGATCCTGATCCAGCACGGCAAGGGCGCCGACATGGGCGCGGCCTTTGGCAGCGGCAGTGCAGGCAGCCTGTTCGGTGCCAGCGGCAGTGCCAACTTCCTCTCGCGCACCACGGCCGTGCTGGCCGCGGTGTTCTTTGCCTGCACGCTGTTGCTGGCTTACTTCAGCCATGCACGTCCTGCGGGCGGTGGCAGCCTGCTGGAGCGCGCAGCCGTGGGTACGCCTGCTGCACCGGCTGCTCCTGCGACTGGCGCCGCGGGCGAAATCCCTTCTGCGGCAGCACCTGCCAAGGCCGCTTCTGCGCCTGCAGCACCCGTTTCGGGCACTGGCCAGATTCCGGCCAAGTAATCAGGTTGTTTTCATGCAGCCGTCTGTGAGAAACGGCTTCATTTCAGGGTAAACTCTAAATCTGTTCAGAAAGCCAAATGCCTCAACGGCACCTCATGCCATCTGGACAGTTTAAAACCGCGGTCGTGGTGAAATTGGTAGACACGCTATCTTGAGGGGGTAGTGGCGAAAGCTGTGCGAGTTCGAGTCTCGCCGACCGCACCAAATCTCACCGGCAGAAGATCTCTATCCAGAGGCTCTTCTGTCGGTGGCAAGCGGTGAAAATTTCTCGATGAACCTCGATTCCTACCTTCCCGTCCTTTTGTTCATTCTGGTCGGGGTCGGCGTAGGCGTCGCCCCGCAAGTCATCGGATACATCCTCGGGCCCAATCGGCCCAATGCTGCGAAGAATGCACCCTACGAGTGTGGCTTCGAAGCCTTCGAGGATGCGCGCATGAAGTTCGACGTGCGCTATTACCTCGTCGCGATTCTCTTCATCCTCTTCGATCTCGAAATTGCCTTTCTCTTTCCGTGGGCCATTGCGCTCAAGGAAATCGGCGCTGTTGGCTTCTGGGCCATGATGATCTTTCTCGCCATCCTCGTCGTGGGCTTTGTCTACGAGTGGAAAAAAGGCGCGCTCGACTGGGAATGACAAGGAAGCAACACGATGGCCATTGAAGGCGTTCTCAAAGAAGGCTTCGTCACCACGACCTACGACTCGGTCGTGAACTGGGCGAAGACCGGATCTCTCTGGCCGATGACGTTCGGCCTCGCATGCTGTGCGGTCGAAATGATGCACGCGGGCGCTGCCCGCTACGACATCGACCGTTTCGGCATGTTGTTCCGCCCCAGCCCGCGCCAGTCCGATCTGATGATCGTGGCCGGCACGCTGTGCAACAAGATGGCGCCGGCGCTGCGCAAGGTCTACGACCAGATGCCCGAGCCGCGCTGGGTGCTCTCGATGGGCTCCTGCGCGAACGGCGGCGGTTACTACCACTACAGCTATTCCGTGGTGCGTGGCTGCGACCGCATCGTGCCGGTCGACGTCTACGTGCCGGGTTGCCCGCCCACCGCTGAAGCACTGCTGTACGGCGTGATCCAGTTGCAGCAGAAGATTCGCCGCACCAACACCATTGCCCGCGCCTGAGAGATTGCCGACGATGACTGACTTTGCAATTTCGCCGGAGGTGCTGCGCGCCACGATCGCCGAGACGCTCGGCGCCAAGGCCAAGAGCGTGACGCTCGCGCTCGAAGAAGTGACCGTCGTGGTCAGTGCCGCCGACTACATCGATGCAGCAACGCTGCTGCGCGATGCGCCCGGCTGCCGCTTCGAGCAGCTGATCGACCTCTGCGGCATGGACTATTCCGACTACCGCGAAGGCGAGTGGCAAGGCGAGCGCTATTGCGTCGTTTCGCACCTGCTCTCCGTGAGCCTCAACCAGCGGGTGCGCCTCAAGGTGTTCGCGCCGAATGAAGACCTGCCCGTGGTCGACTCGCTCCAGCCCGTCTGGAGCGCCGCCACCTGGTTCGAGCGCGAAGCCTTCGATCTGTACGGCATCGTGTTCGACGGCCACGACGACCTGCGCCGCATCCTGACCGACTACGGCTTCATCGGCCATCCGTTCCGCAAGGACTTCCCGGTGTCGGGTCACGTCGAAATGCGCTACGACGAAGAGCAGAAGCGCGTGGTTTACCAGCCGGTCTCGATCGAGCCGCGCGAAATCACGCCGCGCGTGATCCGCGAAGACAACTACGGCGGCGGTTTGCACTGACAGATATGGCCGAAATCAAGAACTACACACTCAACTTCGGTCCCCAGCACCCCGCAGCACACGGCGTGCTGCGCCTGGTGCTCGAGCTGGACGGCGAAGTGATCCAGCGTGCCGACCCTCACATCGGCCTGCTGCACCGCGCGACCGAGAAGCTCGCCGAATCGCGCACCTTCATCCAGTCGCTGCCCTACATGGACCGCCTCGACTACGTGTCGATGATGTCCAACGAGCACGCCTACTGCCTCGCCATCGAGCGGATGATGGGCCTGGATGTGCCGATCCGCGCGCAGTACATCCGCGTGATGTTCGCCGAGATCACCCGCCTGCTGAACCACCTGTTGTGGCTGGGTGCGCACGGTCTCGACTGCGGTGCGATGAACATGCTCATCTACTGCTTCCGCGAGCGTGAAGACCTGTTCGACATGTACGAGGCCGTGTCCGGCGCGCGCATGCACGCGGCGTACTTCCGTCCGGGCGGCGTCTACCGCGACCTGCCGGATTCGATGCCGCAGTACAAGGTCAGCAAGATCAAGAACGCGAAGGCGATCGAGCGCCTGAACGAGAACCGCCAGGGTTCGCTGCTCGACTTCATCGACGACTTCTGCAAGCGCTTCCCGAAGATGGTCGACGAGTACGAGACGCTGCTCACCGACAACCGCATCTGGAAGCAGCGCACCGTAGGCATCGGCGTGGTCACGCCGGAGCGCGCGCTGAACCTCGGTTTCACCGGCCCGATGCTGCGTGGCTCGGGCGTCGAATGGGACCTGCGCAAGAAGCAGCCCTACGACGTCTACGACCAGATGCTGTTCGACGTGCCCGTCGGCAAGACCGGCGACTGCTACGACCGCTACCTCGTGCGCGTGGAAGAGATGCGCCAGGCCAACAAGATCATCCAGCAGTGCTCGGCATGGCTGCGCGTGAATCCGGGTCCGGTCATCACCGACAACCACAAGGTCGCCGCGCCTGCGCGCGAATCGATGAAGGCGAACATGGAGGAGCTGATCCACCATTTCAAGCTCTTCACCGAAGGCTTCCACGTGCCCGAAGGCGAAGCGTATGCCGCCGTCGAGCATCCCAAGGGCGAGTTCGGCATCTATCTCGTGAGTGACGGCGCCAACAAGCCGTACCGCCTGAAGATCCGCGCCCCGGGCTTCCCGCACCTCGCTGCCCTCGACGAAATGTCGCGCGGCCACATGATCGCCGACGCTGTCGCGGTGATCGGCACGATGGACATCGTGTTCGGCGAAATCGACAGGTGAGAAAGAGCGAATGACGACTTCCTCAACCCATCACCATGACGCGGTGCCTTCGGCGCCGTTGAAGGCCGCCATCCTCGAGCGCTTTGCGCGCGAGGTCGCGAAGTACCCCGAAGCCGGAAAGCAGTCGGCCGTGATGGCCTGCCTCGCCATCGTCCAGCAGGACGAAGGCTTCGTGAGCGTGCAGCGCGAGCGCGAGATCGCCGCCTACCTCGGCATGGCGCCCATCGCCGTGCACGAAGTGACGACCTTCTACAACATGTACAACCAGCATCCGGTGGGCAAGTTCAAGCTCAACGTGTGCACCAACCTGCCGTGCCAGCTGCGCGACGGCGTGACCGCGCTGGTCCACCTCGAGAAGAAGCTCGGCATCAAGATGGGCGAGACCACGGCCGACGGCCTGTTCACGTTGCAGCAGAGCGAATGCCTCGGCGCCTGCGCCGATTCGCCTGTGATGCTGGTCAACGACCGCACCATGTGCAGCTTCATGAGCAACGACAAGCTCGACCAGCTCATCGACGGTTTGCGCAGTGCCAAGCCAGGGGAGGCTTCGTGATGACGCCCGAACAGGTTCTCTCGCAATTCCAGGCCACCGGTGTCCAGACCTGCTTCCATGACCGCCACATCGGCGCTCAGATCTATGCAGGCCTCGACGGCACCAACTGGCATCTGGCCGACTACGAGGCACGCGGCGGCTACCAGGCGCTGCGCAAGATCCTCACTGAGGGCCTCACGCCCGACCAGGTGATCGCCGAAGTGAAGGCCTCGGGCCTGCGTGGCCGTGGCGGCGCCGGCTTCCCGACCGGCCTGAAGTGGAGCTTCATGCCCCGCCAGTTCCCGGGCCAGAAGTACCTCGTCTGCAATTCGGACGAAGGCGAGCCCGGCACGTGCAAGGACCGCGACATCCTGCAGTTCAACCCGCACATCGTGATCGAAGGCATGGCCATCGCCGCGTATGCGATGGGCATCAGCGTGGGCTACAACTACATCCACGGCGAGATCTTCCAGAGCTACGATCGCTTCGAGGCCGCCCTCGAAGAGGCGCGCGCCGCGGGCTATCTTGGCGACAAGATCATGGGCAGCACGTACAACTTCCAGTTGCACGCGGCCCACGGCTTCGGTGCCTACATCTGCGGCGAAGAAACCGCGCTGCTCGAATCGCTCGAAGGCAAGAAGGGCCAGCCGCGCTTCAAGCCGCCGTTCCCGGCGAGTTTCGGCCTGTATGGCAAGCCGACCACCATCAACAACACCGAGACCTTCGCGGCGGTGCCCTGGATCATCCGCAATGGCGGCCAGGCCTACCTCGAGTGCGGCAAGCCGAACAACGGCGGCACCAAGATCTACTCGGTGAGCGGTGACGTCGAGTTGCCCGGCAACTACGAAGTGCCCATGGGCACACCGTTCTCCAAGCTGCTCGAACTGGCTGGCGGCGTGCGCAAGGGTCGCACGCTCAAGGCAGTGATTCCCGGCGGTTCGTCGTCGCCGGTGCTGCCGGCCGACATCATGATGGCCTGCACCATGGACTACGACTCCATCGCCAAGGCCGGCTCCATGCTGGGTTCGGGCGCCGTGATCGTCATGGACGACAGCCGCTCGATGGTCGAGTCGCTCAAGCGCCTCTCGTACTTCTACATGCATGAGTCGTGCGGCCAGTGCACTCCCTGCCGCGAAGGCACGGGCTGGCTCTACCGCGTGGTGGACCGCATCCACAACGGCCAAGGCAAGCCCAGCGACATGCAGCTGCTGGACTCCGTGGCCGGCGACATCATGGGCCGCACCATCTGTGCGCTCGGCGATGCGGCAGCGATGCCCGTGCGCGCCATGATCAAGCACTTCCGCCATGAGTTCGAGGCCCTGATTCCGGGTCACGTCCCGACGGCACCCGTCAAGGCCTGAGTGCGAGAAGAAACACAGACATGATCGAAATCGAACTCGACGGCAAGAAGGTCGAAGTGACCGAAGGCAGCATGGTGATGCATGCGGCCGAAAAGGCGGGCACCTACATTCCGCACTTCTGCTATCACAAGAAACTCAGCATCGCGGCCAACTGCCGCATGTGCCTGGTCGACGTGGAAAAGGCGCCCAAGCCGATGCCGGCCTGCGCCACGCCCGTTACGCAGGGCATGATCGTTCGCACCAAGAGCGACAAGGCCATCAAGGCCCAGCAGTCCGTCATGGAGTTCCTGCTGATCAACCACCCGCTCGACTGCCCCATCTGCGACCAGGGCGGCGAATGCCAGCTGCAAGACCTGGCTGTCGGCTACGGCGGTTCTTCTTCGCGTTACGAAGAAGAAAAGCGCGTCGTGTTCCACAAGGACGTCGGCCCGCTGATCAGCATGGAAGAAATGAGCCGCTGCATCCATTGCACGCGCTGCGTCCGTTTTGGCCAGGAAGTGGCCGGCGTGATGGAGCTCGGCATGTCGCATCGCGGCGAGCACTCCGAAATCGAAACCTTCCTCGGCGACTCGGTCGACTCCGAACTGTCGGGCAACATGATCGACATCTGCCCGGTCGGCGCGCTCACGAGCAAGCCGTTCCGCTACAGCGCCCGCACCTGGGAGCTGTCGCGCCGCAAGTCGGTGAGCCCGCACGACTCCACTGGTGCCAACCTGATCGTCCAGGTCAAGAACAACCGCGTGATGCGCGTGGTGCCGCTCGAGAACGAAGACGTCAACGAATGCTGGATTGCCGACCGCGACCGCTTCTCGTACGAAGCGCTCAACGGCACGGAACGCCTGACGCAGCCCATGCTGAAGCAGGGCGGCCAATGGCAGCAGGTCGACTGGCAGACGGCGCTCGAGTACGTCGCCAATGGCCTCAAGCAGATCAAGACCGACCACGGTGCGCAGAGCATCGGCACGCTGGTCAGCCCGCACAGCACGCTCGAAGAGCTGCAGCTCGCCGCCATGCTCACGCGTGAACTCGGCAGCGACAACATCGACTACCGTCTGCGCAACGCCGAATTCACGGCCTTCGAAGGCGTGCGTTGGCTCGGCACATCGATCGCCTCGCTCACGCAAGTGCAGCGCGCGCTGGTCGTCGGCTCGAACCTGCGCAAGGAACACCCGCTGTTTGCACAGCGCATCCGCCAGGCCGTGCGCAAGGGCGCCGCGCTGTCGGTGATCACCTCGTCCAGCCTCATGGCCGACCGCGGTGCCTGGGCCATCGACGTGGCGCAAGCGTCCATCGTCGAAGCCGACCAATGGGTCGAGGTGCTGGCCGCCGTGGCCGCTGCCATTGGCCAGACCAACGGCGCTGCCGCACCGCTGGCACCGAAGAACGAACCAGATGCCGCCGCACAAGCCATCGCAGCCTCGCTGCTGAGCGGCGAGCGCAAGGCGATCCTGCTCGGCAATGCCGCCGCGCACCACGCGCAAGCCAGCAGCCTGCTGGCCCTCGCGAACTGGATCGGCGCACAGACCGGCGCCACCGTCGGCTACCTGACCGAAGCGGGCAACACCGTGGGCGCACAGCTCGTCGGCGCCTTCCCGCAGAACGGCGGCCTCGATGCCGGCCGCATGCTCGCCGCAGGCTCGGGCCTCAAGGCCGTGCTGCTGCTGAACACCGAACCGGTGTTCGACTCGGCCGCCGGTGCTGCCGCGGCCGATGTCATCGGCAATGCGCAGATGGTGGTCACGCTGAGCCCCTTCAAGGCCAACCTCGAATTCAGCGACGTGCTGCTGCCCATCGCCCCGTTCACCGAAACGCCCGGCACCTTCGTCAATGCCGAAGGCCGCCTGCAGGGTTTCCATGCCGTCGTGAAGCCGCAAGGCGAAACGCGTCCGGCGTGGAAGGTGCTGCGCGTGCTCGCGAATCTGCTCGGCCTGCCGGGCTTCGCCTTCGAATCGACCGCCGAGGTGCTGGCCACCGTGGGCGACAAGGGCGCCATGCCGGCGAATGCGCTGAGCAACGCCACGTCCGTCAAGGCCGTGGCCGCCAGCGGCCCCGTGGCTGCGCCCGTGGTCGCGAGCATCTACCAGCTCGACTCGATCGTGCGCCGCGCACCGTCGCTGCAACTGACGGCCGACGCGCGCAACGCATCGGCCGCACCAGTCGCACCGGCCCAGGCCGAGGAGGCACTGGCATGATCGACACCATTCATGGCTTCGGCCTGGGGCTGGTTGCCGCAGGCTGGTGGACCGCCGTCGTCTGGCCCGTGATCTGGACGCTGATCAAGATCATCGTCGTCGTGATTCCGCTGATGGGCGCCGTGGCGTACCTCACGCTGTGGGAACGCAAGGCCATCGGCTTCACGCAGATCCGCGTGGGCCCGAACCGCATCGGGCCGCTGGGCCTGCTGCAGCCGATCGCCGACGCGCTCAAGCTGATGACCAAGGAAATCATTCTTCCGACGGTCGCCAACAAGGGGCTGTTCCTGCTCGGCCCCATCATGACCATCATGCCGGCGCTCGCCGCATGGGCCGTGATTCCCTTCGGCCCCGATGTGGCGCTGGCCAACATCAATGCCGGCCTGCTGTTCGTGATGGCCATCACCTCGCTCGAGGTGTACGGCGTGATCATCGCAGGCTGGGCCTCGAACTCGAAGTACGCCTTCCTGGGCGCGCTGCGCGCCTCGGCACAGATGGTGAGCTACGAAATCGCGATGGGCTTCTGCTTCGTCGTGGTGCTGATGGTCACGGGCAGCCTGAACATGTCCGACATCGTGACGGTGCAGGGCAAGGGCATGTTCCAGGACCTGGGCATCGGCTTCCTGTCGTGGAACTGGCTGCCGCTGCTGCCGATCTTCGTCGTCTACTTCATCTCGGGCCTGGCCGAAACCAACCGTCACCCGTTCGACGTGGTGGAAGGCGAGTCCGAAATCGTGGCCGGCCACATGATCGAGTACTCGGGCATGAGCTTCGCGATGTTCTTCCTGGCCGAGTACGCCAACATGTGGCTCGTCTCGATCCTGACCGTCATCCTGTTCCTCGGTGGATGGCTGCCGCCGTTCGAGTTCCTGAGCTTCATTCCGGGCTGGATCTGGCTGGGCCTCAAGACCTTCTGCGTGGTCACCATGTTCCTGTGGGTGCGCTCGACGTTCCCGCGCTTCCGTTACGACCAGATCATGCGTCTGGGCTGGAAGATCTTCATTCCCGTCACCCTGGTGTGGCTGGTCGTGGTCGGTGGCTGGATGCAGACGCCGTTCAACATCTGGAAATAAGCAGGAAGCGACGACATCATGACTGCTTCACACACCGCCGGGGGGCTCTCGCGCTCCTCCAAGCTGGCCTCCGCACCGTTCTCGCTCAAGGACTTCCTGGGCAGCTTCATGCTGTTCGAGCTGTTCAAGGGCCTGGCCATCACGGGCAAGTACGCCTTCGCGCGCAAGATCACCGTGCAGTTCCCCGAAGAGAAGACGCCGCTGTCGCCGCGCTTCCGTGGCCTGCACGCGCTGCGCCGCTACGAGAACGGCGAAGAGCGCTGCATCGCCTGCAAGCTGTGCGAGGCCGTGTGCCCCGCGCTGGCCATCACCATCGAATCCGACGTGCGTGACGACGGCTCGCGCCGCACCACGCGCTACGACATCGACCTGACCAAGTGCATCTTCTGCGGCTTCTGCGAAGAAAGCTGCCCGGTCGATTCGATCGTCGAGACGCACATCTTCGAATACCACGGCGAAAAACGCGGCGACCTGTACTTCACCAAGGACATGCTGCTGGCCGTGGGCGACCGCTACGAAAAAGAAATCGCGGCGAACAAGGCGGCCGACGCCAAGTACCGCTGAGCCGGCTCCGCTCGAAACCCGTACCAATCGAATTCCAATGGACGTCAAGACCGGTCTGTTCTATCTCTTTGCCGCGGTGCTGCTGTTTGCAGCCTTCCGCGTCATCACCTCCCGCAACCCCGTGTACGCCGCGCTGTACCTGGTGCTGGCCTTCTTCCAGGCCTCGGCCATCTGGCTGCTGCTGCGTGCCGAATTCCTTGCGATCGCACTGGTGCTCGTGTACGTCGGCGCCGTGATGGTGCTGTTCCTGTTCGTCGTGATGATGCTGGACATCGACGTCGACGGCCTGCGAGAGGGCTTCTGGAAGCACTTCCCGCTGGCCGCAGGCGTCGGCGCGCTCATTGCGCTCGAAATGGCGGCCGTGCTCATGGGCGGCTTCCGCCTGGGCGAAGGCCCGCGCGCCATGGCAACGACCTCGCCCAACAGCTCGAACACGCTTGAGCTGGGCAAGCTGCTGTATTCCGAATACCTCTATCCGCTGGAAATCGCCGCGGTCATCCTGCTGGTGGCCATCATTGCCGCCATTGCACTGACGCTGCGCACCCGCAAGGACAGCAAGTACGTCAACCCGTCGGACCAGGTGCGCGTGAAGGCGCGCGACCGCGTGCGCATCGTGCAGATGCCCGTCACGCGTGCGGCCGAGCCGGTGGTTGAGGCCCCGGCAGCGGATGCTGCAAAGGAAACCAAGGCATGACGATCACGCTCGGACACTTTCTCTCGCTCGGCGCGATGCTCTTCGCGCTGTCGGTGATCGGCATCTTCCTGAACCGCAAGAACCTGATCGTGCTGCTCATGGCCATCGAGCTGATGCTGCTCGCGGTCAACATGAACTTCGTGGCCTTCTCGCACTACCTGGGCGACATGCACGGCCAGATCTTCGTGTTCTTCATCCTGACGGTGGCAGCGGCCGAATCGGCCATCGGCCTCGCGTTGCTGGTCCTGTTGTTCCGCAACAAGTCGAGCATCAACGTCGACGAACTCAACTCGCTCAAGGGTTGACAGCAGTATGAGCGCAACCCTTTCCGCATCCACCTTGCTGGCCGTGCCGCTGGCACCTCTGGTCGGCGCCGCACTTGCCGGTCTGTTCGGCACGAAGTTCGGCGGCAACCACATCGGCCGCAAGGTCACGCATTCGCTGACCATCCTGGGCGTGTTCGTCGCCTTCGTGATCTCGGCGCTGACGCTGAAGTCGGTCATCGTCGACGGAGCCCGCTTCAACCAGACGCTCTACGAGTGGATGATCGTCGGCGGGCTGAAGATGGAAGTCGGCTTCCTGGTCGACGGCCTCACGGCCATGATGATGTGCGTCGTGACCTTCGTGTCGCTGATGGTCCACATCTACACCATCGGCTACATGGAAGAAGACGACGGCTACAACCGCTTCTTCTCGTACATCTCGCTGTTCACCTTCTCGATGTTGATGCTCGTCATGAGCAACAACATGCTCCAGCTGTTCTTCGGCTGGGAAGCGGTGGGCCTGGTGTCGTACCTGCTGATCGGCTTCTGGTTCAACAAGCCCACGGCCATCTTCGCGAACATGAAGGCCTTCCTGGTCAACCGCGTGGGCGACTTCGGCTTCATCCTGGGCATCGGCCTGATTGCCGCCTATGCAGGCACGCTGAACTACACCGAAGCCTTCGCCAAGGCCAACATGCTGGCCGGCATCACCTTCCCGGGCACCGAGTGGATGCTCATCACGGTGATCTGCATCTGCCTGTTCATCGGCGCGATGGGCAAGAGCGCCCAGTTCCCGCTGCACGTGTGGCTGCCCGACTCGATGGAAGGCCCGACCCCCATCTCGGCGCTGATCCACGCGGCAACGATGGTGACGGCCGGCATCTTCATGGTGGCGCGCATGTCGCCGCTGTTCGAGCTGAGCGACACGGCCCTGAGCTTCATCCTCGTGATCGGGGCCATCACCGCGCTGTTCATGGGCTTCCTGGGCATCATCCAGAACGACATCAAGCGCGTGGTCGCGTACTCGACGCTCTCGCAGCTCGGCTACATGACCGTGGCACTCGGTGCCTCGGCCTACTCGGTCGCGGTGTTCCACCTGATGACGCACGCCTTCTTCAAGGCACTGCTGTTCCTCGGCGCGGGCTCGGTGATCATCGGCATGCACCACAACCAGGACATCCGCTGGATGGGCGGCGTGCGCAAGTACATGCCCATCACCTGGATCACCTCGTTGCTGGGTTCGCTCGCGCTCATTGGTACGCCGCTTTTCTCGGGCTTCTACTCGAAGGACAGCATCATCGAGGCCGTGCACGAAAGCCACCTGTGGGGCGCGCAGTTCGCCTACTACGCGGTGTTGGCCGGCGTGTTCGTGACGGCGTTCTACTCGTTCCGCATGTACTTCCTGGTCTTCCACGGCAAGGAACGCTACGACCAGAACCCCGATGCGCACCATGACGACCATGCGCACGATGGACATGGCGATCACGGCCACGACAATCACGGCCATGGCCACGACGCCCACAAGCCGCACGAATCGCCGATGGTGGTCTGGCTGCCGCTGGTGCTGCTGGCGATCCCTTCGGTGGTGATCGGCTTCATGACCATCGACCCGATGCTGTTCGGCAGCTTCTTCAAGGACGCGATCTTCGTCGACGGTGCCAAGCACCACGCGATGGGCGAGCTGAAGGAAGCCTTCCACGGCCCGGTCGCCATGGCGATCCACGGCCTGCAGACCGCACCGTTCTGGCTGGCGCTGGCGGGCGTGGCGCTCTCGTACTACATGTACATGATGAACCCGGCGCTGCCGGCCGCCATCAAGCGGACGTTCGGTCCGGTCTATCGACTGCTCGAGAACAAGTACTACATGGACTGGTTCAACGAGAACGTCATTGCCCGCGGTACCCGCATGCTCGGTACCGGCCTGTGGAAGGGCGGTGACCAGGGCCTGATCGACGGCACGATCGTCAACGGGTCCTGGAAGGTGGTGGGGCGCGTCGCAGGTGTCATCCGCTGGCTGCAGACGGGCTTCATCTACCACTACGCCTTTGCGATGCTGCTGGGCATCTTCATCCTGATGACGTACTTCGTCTGGTTCAAACGTTGAGCCCGAACGCTGGAGAAAAAGAAAAATGGGTTTGTTGAGCCTTGCCATCTGGGTGCCGATCGCATTCGGCGCTGCGCTGCTGGCGTTTGGCCGCGACGAGCACGCCAAGGGCGTGCGCTGGGTCGCGCTCGTCGGTGCCATCGTGAGCTTCCTGGTCACGGTGCCGCTGTTCATGCGCTTCCAGAACGGAACCGCCGCGATGCAGTTCGTCGAGAAGACGAGCTGGATCTCGCGCTTCAACGTCAACTACCACCTGGGCATCGACGGCATGTCGCTGTGGCTGGTGCTGTTGACCTCCTTCATCACGGTCGTGGTCGTGATCTCGGCCTGGGAAGTGATCACCGAGCGCGTGAACCAGTACATGGGCGCGTTCCTGATCCTGTCAGGTTTCATGATCGGCGTGTTCTCGGCGCTCGACGGCATCCTGTTCTACGTGTTCTTCGAAGCCACGCTGATCCCGATGTACCTGATCATCGGCATCTGGGGCGGCCCGAACAAGATCTACGCGGCGTTCAAGTTCTTCCTGTACACGCTGCTCGGCTCGCTGCTGATGCTGGTCGCGCTGATCTTCCTGTACAACAAGTCGGGCGGCAGCTTCGACATCCTGAGCTGGCACAAGCTGCCGCTGGGGTCGACCGCGCAGACCTTCCTGTTCTTCGCCTTCTTCGCGGCCTTTGCCGTCAAGGTGCCGATGTGGCCGGTCCACACCTGGCTGCCCGACGTGCACGTCGAGGCCCCCACGGGTGGTTCGGCCGTGCTGGCCGCGGTCATGTTGAAGCTCGGTGCCTACGGTTTCCTGCGCTTCTCGATGCCCATCGCGCCTGACGCTTCGCACGAATGGGCGTGGCTGATGATCGCGCTGTCGCTCATCGCCGTGATCTACGTGGGCCTCGTTGCGCTGGTGCAGCAGGACATGAAGAAGCTGGTGGCGTACTCGTCGGTCGCCCACATGGGCTTCGTGACGCTGGGCTTCTTCATCTTCAACGAGCTCGGCGTGTCCGGCGGCATCGTGCAGATGATTGCCCACGGCTTCGTGTCGGGCGCCATGTTCCTGGGCATCGGCGTGCTGTACGACCGCGTGCACTCGCGCCAGATCGCCGACTACGGCGGCGTGGTCAACACCATGCCCAAGTTCGCCGCGTTCGCGCTGCTGTTCGCCATGGCCAACTGCGGCCTGCCGGGCACCGCCGGTTTCGTGGGCGAGTGGATGGTCATCCTGGGCGCCGTGAAGGCCAACTTCTGGATCGGTCTTGGCGCTGCCACCGCACTGATCTTCGGCGCCGCCTACACCCTGTGGATGTACAAGCGCGTGTACCTGGGCCCGGTCGCCAACGACCACGTCAAGGAACTGAAGGACATCAACGCCCGCGAGTTCCTGATGCTGTCGCTGCTGGCGATCGCCGTGCTCTGGATGGGCCTGTATCCGAAGCCTTTCACCGACGCGATGGATGCCTCCGTCGTCGAGCTTCTGCGCCATGTGGCGATTTCGAAGCTGCCCGTCTGATGCCACGCTGAAGAAGAGAACGAGATGATTGACAAACTCAGCTGGGTGACGATCTACCCCGAAATCGTGTTGCTGGTCATGGCCTGCATCATTGCGCTGGTCGACCTGTCGGACACGAGCCCGCGCCGCACCCGCACCTACATCCTGACGCTGCTCACGCTGGCGGCGGTGGCTGTGCTCACGGGCCTGGCCGCTGTCGGCGGCAAGACCGCCTACGGCTTCGGCGGCATGGTGGTGAGCGACTCGATGGGCAACTGGCTCAAGTGCTTCGCCTCGCTCGCCCTGATGGTGACGCTGGTCTACGGCCGTCCCTACGCGGCCGACCGCGAGATGCTGCGCGGCGGCGAGTTGTTCACGATCAGCATGCTGGCACTGCTGGGCATGTTCGTGATGATCGGCGGCAGCAACTTCCTGCTGATCTACCTCGGTCTCGAATTGCTCACGCTGTCGAGCTACGCGCTCGTGGCCCTGCGCCGCGACAACGCGGTGGCCAGCGAAGCCGCCATGAAGTACTTCGTGCTCGGCGCGATGGCCAGCGGCTTCCTGCTGTACGGCCTGTCGATGATGTACGGCGCGACCGGCTCGCTCGACCTGAACGAAGTCTTCAAGGCGATCTCGACCGGCAAGGTGAACCACCAGGTGCTGGTGTTCGGCCTGGTCTTCATCGTGGCGGGCCTGGCCTTCAAGGTCGGTGCTGCACCGTTCCACATGTGGGTGCCCGACGTCTACCAGGGTGCGCCGACGGCGGTCACGCTGCTGATCGGTGCCGCGCCTGAGCTGGCTGCCTTCGGCATCATCATCCGCCTGCTGGTCGACGGCCTGCAGCCCTTGGCCATCGACTGGCAGCAGATGCTGGCCGTGCTGGCGATCGCCTCGCTGGTGATCGGCAACCTGGCCGCCATTGCGCAGAGCAACCTCAAGCGCATGCTGGCCTACTCGACCATCGCGCAGATGGGCTTCATGCTGCTGGGCCTGGTGGCGGGTTCCGACCAGCAGGGCACGCAGAACGCGCAGGCCGCCTACAGCGCCTCGATGTTCTACGTCATCACCTACGTGCTGACCACGCTGGCGAGCTTCGGCATCATCCTGCTGCTGGCGCGCGAAGGCTTCGAAAGCGAAGAGATCACCGACCTGGCCGGCCTGAACCAGCGCAGCCCGCTGTACGCCGGCGTGATGGCCATCGCGATGTTCTCGCTGGCCGGCCTGCCGCCGCTCGTCGGCTTCTACGCGAAGCTGGCCGTGCTGCAGGCGCTGATCGCCTCGGGTGCCGCCATCTACATCGGCCTGGCGGTGTTCGCCGTGATCATGTCGCTGATCGGCGCCTTCTACTACCTGCGCGTGGTCAAGGTCATGTACTTCGACGCACCCGTCACGGCGACCACCGTGTCGGCCTCGTTCGACGTGCGCACCGTGCTCACGATCAACGGCGCGCTGATCCTGATTCTTGGCGTGCTGCCCGGCGGTCTGATGACGCTGTGCTACGACGCCATCGCGGCCACGCTGGCCCACTGACGCGGCCCCCACACGGTGTCGCAATCCGCGTCGGTCTGGGTGGTGCTGCTGGTGGCCCTGGCGGCCGCCAATCTGCCGTTCCTCAATGAGCGCCTGTTCGGGGCGGTGCCGCTGTCGGCCAAGCACAAGTCGCTCGCCATTCGCTTCGGCGAACTGGTGGTGCTGTACTTCATTGCCGGCGGCATCGGCCTGCTGTTCGAACGCAGGGCAGGGCAGATCGCGCCCCAGGGCTGGGAGTTCTACGCGGTGACGGCCTCGCTGTTCGTCGTGCTGGCCTTCCCGGGATTCACCTGGCGCTACCTGATGAAGCACAGGCACTGACATGACTTCTCCCATCGCCGATTCGCATCTGAAGGAAGCGCTCGTCAGCAGCGAAGAGCTCTTCAAGGGCAAGTTCCTGCACGCCAAGCGAGACACCATCCGCCTGCCCGACGGCCACAGCGCCACGCGCGAGTACGTGGTGCATCCGGGTGCGGTGGTGGTGATTCCGTTGCTCGACGACGGCCGCGTGGTGCTGGAACGCCAGTTCCGCTACCCGGTGGACCGCGTGATCGTCGAGTTTCCCGCGGGCAAGCTCGACGCCGGCGAAGATCCGCTGCTGTGCGGGCGGCGCGAACTGCTCGAGGAAACCGGCTACACCGCGCGCGAATGGGCGCATGCGGGGGCCACGCACCTGGCGGTGGCGTACTCGACCGAGATCATCCACATCTACTTTGCACGCGGCCTCTCGCTGGGCGAGCGCCAGCTCGACCACGGCGAGTTTCTCGACGTGTTCACCGCCACGCCGCAGGAGCTCATCGGCTGGTGCCGCGACGGCACCGTGACCGACGCGAAGACGCTCACCTGCGCCCTGTGGCTGCAGAACGTCCTCTCGGGCGCATGGGCACTGGATTGGCAGGCCGCAGCCTCGCAAGGCGGCGCGGGATAATCCGCGCATGAAGGTCCTCGATCTCCGCTGCACGCACGGCCACGGCTTCGAGGGCTGGTTCGCGTCCAACGAGGCGTTCGACAGCCAGCTCGCGAGCGGCTTGGTCGAGTGCCCGGTCTGCGGCGACACCGCCATCGTCAAGCTGCTGAGTGCGCCGCGCCTGAATCTGAGCAACGCCAAGGCGCCGAAGGAAGAAGGGCGCGACGCGAGCCACACGCCGTCGGCACCTGCATCGCCATCCACTCAAGTACCGGCAGCAACCTCGACTTCACCTGAAGCCCGTTGGATGCGCGCCGTGCGCGAAGTGCTGGCCAAGACCGAAGACGTCGGCGACCGCTTTGCCGACGAGGCGCGCAGGATGCACTACGGCGAAACCGCCGAGCGCGGCATTCGCGGCCAGGCCACGCCGGAGCAGACCGAAGCATTGCTCGACGAAGGCATTCCGGTGATGGCGCTGCCGATTCCGGCAGCGCTGAAAGAAACCCTGCAGTAACCGACGGGCTCGACGAGCCCGTCCAGTCCGGCCCGCTCAGGCCGTGAACTGCAGCGCGGCCAGCCGCGCGTACACGCCGCCTTGCGCCACCAGCGCCGCGTGCGTTCCCTGTTCAACGATGCCGCCGTGGTCCAGCACGATGATGCGGTCGGCCTTCTGCACGGTCGCCAGGCGGTGGGCGATCACGAGCGTGGTGCGGTTTTCCATCGCTGATTCCAGCGCGGCCTGCACCATGCGTTCGCTCTCGGCGTCGAGCGCGCTGGTGGCTTCGTCCAGCAGCAGCAGCGGCGGGTTCTTCAGGATGGCCCGCGCGATGGCGATGCGCTGGCGCTGGCCGCCCGACAGCCGCACGCCGCGTTCACCCAGGAAGGTGTCGTAGCCCTCGGGCAGCGCCTGCAGGAAGTCGTGCGCGAAGGCAGCGCGCGCCGCCGCATGCACTTCATCGGCGCTGGCCTCGGGCCGGCCGTAGCGGATGTTCTCGAAGGCGCTGGCCGAGAAGATCACCGCGTCCTGCGGCACGAGGCCGATGCGGGTGCGCAGGTCGTGCAGGGCGAGTGCGTCCAGTGATGCGCCGTCGAGCACGATGCGGCCCGACTGCGGGTCGTAGTAGCGCAGCAGCAGCTGGAACACCGTGCTCTTGCCCGCGCCGCTCGATCCCACCAGCGCCACGGTTTCGCCCGGCGCGATGTCCAGGCTGAAGTCGCGCAGCGCCGGCGTGCCCGGCCGCGAGGGGTAATGGAAGGTGATCGCGTCGAAGCGGATGGCGCTGCCCGCGGCGGGAACGGGCGCGACCGCCGGCCGTGCGGGTGAGGCGATGGCCGTCGGCGCGTGCAGCAGTTCCATCAGGCGCTCGGTGGCGCCGGCCGCGCGCAGCAGGTCGCCGTACACCTCGCCGAGCACCGCGGTGGCGCTCGCGAGGATCGCCACGTAGACCACGGTCTGGCCCAGGTGGCCGGCCGTGATGTCGCCGCGCAGCACGGCCTGCGTGCCTTCGTACAGGCCCCACAGCAGCGCCGCCGAGGTGGCGATGATGATGAAGGCCACGAGCACCGAGCGCGCGCGCGTGCGGCGCACGGCAGTCTGAAAGGCGTTTTCGGTCGAGCCGTTGAAGCGGTCGGCCTCGCGGCCCTCAGCGGTGTAGCTCTGCACCACGGGAATCGCGTTCAGCACCTCGGCCGCGATGGCGCTCGAGTCGGCCACGCGGTCCTGGCTGGCGCGCGAGAGCTTGCGCACGCGGCGGCCGAACCACATGCTCGGCAGCACCACCAGCACCAAGATGCCCAGCACCTGCACCATCACATAAGGGTTGGTCCAGACCAGCACCGCCAGCGCGCCCACGCCCATGACGGCGTTGCGCAAGCCCATGCTCAGTGACGAGCCGACGACCGTCTGCACGAGCGTGGTGTCGGCCGTGAGGCGCGACAGCACCTCGCCGGTCTGCGTGGTCTCGAAGAAGGCCGGGCTCTGCTGCAGCACGTGGCCGTAGACCGCGTTGCGCAGGTCGGCCGTGACGCGCTCGCCGAGCCAGCTCACCGTATAGAAACGCGCGGCCGAAAACAGGCCCAGCGCCACGGCCACCGCGAAGAGGGCGCCGAAGTGTTCGCGCAGCGCCATGGTCTGCGCGCCCTTGTCGGCGCTGACCAAGCCGCCGTCAATCAGGCTGCGCAAGGCGATAGGGAATGCCAGCGTCGTGACGGCCGCCATCACCAGGAAGACCCCCGCCAGGACGATCTGCACGCGGTAGGGGCGAAGGAAGGGGCGCAACCCCGACAGCGAGCGGGGCGAACCCTTGGCTGCGGAGGACGACGGAGGGGAAGAAGCCATGGGCGCGGATTCTACCGAGCCCTTGCCTTCACAAAGGTCGCCTTGACAGTAATTGCCATGGCAGCTAATATTTTCGGCATGAGCGATGCCCCCATTTCCCCGGTTCCTCCGACGCCCGACGAGGCCGTGCGCCCGCCGGCCGACTTCTATCGCGCCGAGGACTACCGCGCCGAAGAGAGCATTGGTTACCTGATGCGCCGCATCGTCACGTCCGTGGGCCAGACGGTCGGCACGCGCATGTGCGAACCCGGCAGCCCCACCTATCCGCAGTGGGTGCCGCTGTACAAGCTGCACGCCGGCGCCGCCACCACCGTGGCCGAACTCGCCCGCGCCTGCGAGCTCGACACCGGCGCCATGACGCGCCTGCTCGACCGCCTCGAGGCCAAGGGCCTGTGCCGCCGCGTGCGCTCGCTCGAAGACCGCCGCGTGGTCAACATCGAACTCACCGACGAAGGCCGCGCGGCCGCGAAGGAAGTGCCCTATGTGCTGAGCCGGGTGCAGAACGAGTACCTGGCCGGCTTCACCACCGAAGAATGGGAGCAGCTCAAGGACTACTTGCGCCGCATCCTCGACAACGCACAGGGCCTCGCGGCCCGTGGAGAGAAGAATGACTGAGTCTTTCGCCGTGCGCGCGCTGCGTCGCACGCCTGTCGTGGCCGCCGCGCTGGCGGTGGTCGCGCTCGCCGGCTGCGCCGACATGGCCGGCATCGGCTCGCACGCCACGCTGCGCGATGCGTCCACGCTCGGCATTGCGGCCGATCCCGCGCGCGCCACCGTGCCCGCCCTCGACAGCCAGTGGTGGCAGGCCTTCGGCGACAGCCAGCTCAATGCGCTGGTCGACCAGGCCGTGGCCGGCAACCCGAATCTGCAGGTCGCGCGTGCGCGTCTCGTGCGTGCCCAGGCCTCGGCGGACATCGCCGGCGCGGCGCTGCTGCCCAAGGTCGGCGCCGACCTCAACCTGAACCGCCAGAAGTTCAACAGCAACTACATCTACCCGGCGCCGCTGGGCGGCTCGACGCAGAACATCGGCCTGCTGCAGCTCGGCGCGAGCTGGGAGCTCGACTTCTTCGGCAAGAACCGCAGCGCGCTCGACACCGCCCTCGGCGCAGCCAATGCCGCCGCAGCCGACGCCGATGCCGCGCGCGTGCTGCTCGCGAGCAACGTGGCGCGCAGCTACTTTCAGTGGGCGCGCCTGAACGAACAGGTCGAGGTGGCCAAGCGCACGCTGGCCCAGCGCGACGAAACCTTCAAGCTGGTGCGCGACCGCGTCTCGGCCGGCCTCGACACGCGCCTCGAACTGCGCCAGAGCGAAGGCGGCCTGCCTGAAGCACGCCAGCAGATCGAAGCGCTCAACGAGCAGATCGCGCTGCAACAGCACGCGCTCGATGCGCTCGTGGGGCAGCCCAATGTGTCGGCCTCACTCAAGCCGCCGGTACTCGCCGGCGTGAAACCGATGGCGCTGCAGGCGAACATTCCGGCCGACCTGCTGGGCCGCCGCGCCGACATCGCCGCCGCGCGCTGGCGCGTCGAAGCGGCCACCAGCGACGTGGCCAATGCCAAGACCCAGTTCTATCCCAACGTGAACCTCACGGCCTTTGCCGGCTTCCAGAGCCTGGGCTTTGGCAAGTTGCTCAAGTCGGGCAGCGAGCAGTGGGGCGTGGGCCCGGCCATCCACCTGCCGATTTTTGAAGGCGGGCGCCTGCGTGCCAACCTGCGCGGCAAGTCGGCCGACCTCGACGTGGCCATCGAAAGCTACAACGCCACCGTGCTCGACGCCGTGCGCGACGCGGCCGACCAGGTGTCGAGCGCGCAGTCGATCACGCGCCAGCAGACCGAGCAGCACGCCGCGCAGACGGCCGCCGAAGGCGCCTACGACATTGCCGTGCAGCGCTACCGCGCGGGCCTGGGCAACTACCTCAACGTGCTGACCGCCGAAACCGCCGTGCTGGCCCAGCGCCGGCTCGCGGTCGACCTGGCGGCCCGCGCCCTCGACACGCAGGTGGGCCTGGCGCGCGCCCTGGGCGGCGGCTGGCAACCGCCGGCCACCGCCACGGCGTCGGCGCCGACGGCCGCCACCCAGAACTGATTTGCTGATCCGCCTTCTTCGGAAAGAACTCCATCATGAGCGATAACAACACTCCGACATCCGCTTCCATCCCGTCTTCCAACGCGCCCACCACCGCAGCGCCCGAGGCGCCTGCCAGCAACGGCAAGCGCCGCCGCGCACTCACCGTCCTCGCCGCCGTGGTGGTGGTCGCCGGTGGCGGCTGGGGCCTGTACGAATGGCTGGTCGCCAGTCATTACGAGAACACCGACAACGCCTACGTGCAGGGCAACGTCATCCAGATCACGCCGCAGATCGGCGGCACGGTCATGGCCATCGGCGCCGACGACACCGACTTCGTGAAGGCCGGCCAGCCGCTGGTGCAGCTCGACCCGGCCGACGCCAAGGTCGCGCTCGAGCAGGCCGAGGCCGCGCTCGCGCAGGCCGTGCGCCAGGTGCGCACGCTGTACGCCAACAACGGCTCGCTGGCCGCGCAGGTCACGCTGCGCCAGTCCGACATCGCCAAGGCCCAGAGCGACATCGCCAAGGCGCAGGACGACCTGCAGCGCCGCCGCGCGCTGTCGGGCAACGGCGCCGTGTCGAAGGAAGAACTCAACCACGCCGAGACGCAACTGGCCAACGCCAAGAGCGCACTGGCCGCCGCACAGGCCGGCGTGGTCGCCGCGCGCGAGGCACTGGCCAGCAACCAGTCGCTGACCGAAGGTACCAGCGTGCCCCAGCACCCGAGCGTGCTGGCCGCTGCGGCCAAGGTGCGCGAGGCCTACCTCGCCACGCAGCGCGTGGCCATGCCCGCACCGGTCGACGGCTACGTCGCCAAGCGCACCGTGCAGCTGGGCCAGCGCGTGGCTGCCGGCACGCCGATGATGTCGATCGTGCCGCTGCACCAGCTGTGGGTCGACGCCAACTTCAAGGAAGTGCAGCTGCGCAACATCCGCATCGACCAGCCCGTGAAGCTCACCGCCGACGTGTACGGCAAGAAGGTCGAGTACACCGGCAAGGTGGCCGGCCTGGGCGTGGGCACCGGCGCCGCCTTTGCGCTGCTGCCGGCACAGAACGCCACCGGCAACTGGATCAAGGTGGTGCAGCGCGTGCCCGTGCGCATCGCGCTCGACCCCGAGCAGCTCAAGGCCAACCCGCTGCGCATCGGCCTGTCGATGGATGCCGAGATCGACATCACGCAGAAGACCGGCAAGATGTTGGCCGACGCGCCGCGCAGCACCGCCTTCGCGCAGACGCAGGTCTACAGCCAGCTCGACCGCGGCGCCGACGCCGAGGTGGAACGCATCGTGGCCGCCAACCTCGGTCGCGGCGCGCCCACGGCGGCCGTGAGCCGCCCGGCCGCAGCCACTGCGGCACCGGCCGCGCACGTCGCCACGCAGGGCCAGCCGGGCTGATCGCAGCGCGGATTCGCTGAACCTTCACAGCTCGCGCCATGGCCACTGCTGCTCCTGCTTACATCGCGCACCCCCCGCTCGAGGGCTCCGCCCGCGTGTGGGGCACGGTCGCGCTGTCCGCCGCCACCTTCATGAACGTGCTCGACTCGTCGATCGCCAACGTGTCGCTGCCGGCCATCTCGGGCGACCTTGGCGTGAGCACCACGCAAGGCACCTGGGTCATCACCAGCTTCGCGGTGGCCAACGCCATCGCGGTGCCGCTCACGGGTTTCATGACCCAGCGCTTCGGCCAGGTGCGCCTGTTCATGGCCAGCGTGATCCTGTTCATGATCGCTTCGCTGCTGTGCGGCCTGGCGCCCAACATGACCACGCTCATCCTGTTCCGCGCGCTGCAGGGCTTCGTGGCGGGGCCGATGATTCCGCTGTCGCAGACGCTGCTGCTGTCGAGCTACCCGCGCGCCAAGGCGGGCCTGGCCATGGCCATGTGGTCGATGACCACGCTGGTTGCGCCGGTGATGGGGCCGCTGCTCGGCGGCTGGATCACCGACAACATCTCGTGGCCGTGGATCTTCTACATCAACATCCCAGTCGGCATCGTGGCCGCGGCCATCACCTGGACGCTGTATCACAAGCGCGAGAGCAAGACGCACAAGGTGCCGATCGACGCCATCGGGCTGGCGCTCCTGGTGCTGTGGGTCGGCTCGATGCAGCTCATGCTCGACAAGGGCAAGGAGCTCGACTGGTTCCACTCCGCCGAAATCGTCACGATGGCCGTGGTGGCCGTGGTCGGCTTCGCCTTCTTCCTGGTCTGGGAGCTGACCGACAAGCACCCGGTGGTCGACCTGTCGCTGTTCAAGCGCCGCAACTTCTGGTCGGGCGCGGTGGCCACCGCCATCGCCTACGGCCTGTTCTTCGGAAACGTGGTGCTGCTGCCGCTGTGGCTGCAGCAGTGGATGGGCTACACCGCCACGCAGGCGGGGATGATCATGGCGCCCGTGGGCATGCTGGCGATCTTCTTCTCGCCCGTGGTGGGCCTCACGGTGGCCAAGATCGATCCGCGCCGCTACGCGACCTTCTCGTTCCTGGTGTTCGCGCTGGTGCTGTGGATGCGCTCGAACTTCAACACGCAGGCCGACTTCGTGACGATCATCATCCCGACGATCATCCAGGGCATCGCGATGGCGTTCTTCTTCATTCCGCTCGTGACCATCACGCTGTCGGGCCTCACGCCCGACCGCATCCCGGCCGCGTCGGGGCTGTCGAACTTCCTGCGGATCACGGCGGGCGCCATGGGCACGTCGATTGCCACCACGCTGTGGGACAGCCGCGCGGCGCTGCACCACGCGCAGCTCGTGGAGTCGGTGAACCCGGGCAACAGCGCGGCCACCAGCGCCATCGCGGGGCTGACGGGCAGCGGCTTCAGCACCGAGCAGGTGCTCGGCCAGATCAACCGCCTTGTCGACCAGCAGGCGTTCATGCTCGCAACGAACGACATCTTCTATGCCTCGGCCGTGCTGTTCCTGCTGCTGATTCCGCTGGTGTGGCTGGCGCGACCGCAAAAGGGCGGCGCGGGCGGCGATGCGGCCGCCGGCGCGCACTGACAACACGCCTCCTCCTCATCACCCCAGGCTCCTTCGGGACCCTGGGGTTTTTTACGCGCCGAGCACTTTCAGCACGTCATGGCACGCACCCATCGTGTGGTAGTCCGTCTTCCCCGCCGGGCTCTTCTCGTCGCTGACCTTCGCGTTCTGCGGCGTGAGGATGCGGTACCACGCACCGTGCGCATGGTCGACGAAGTGGTTCCAGCTGTAGGCCCAGATCCGGTCGTACCAGTCCCAGTAGCCCGCGTCGCCCGTGCGCACCGCGAGCAGGGCGGCGGCGGCGAAGCTCTCGGCCTGCACCCAGAAGTACTTGTCGCCGTCGCACACCGCGCCGTCGGGACCGAAGCCGTAGACCAGCCCGCCGTGCGTCGCGTCCCAGCCGCGCTGCATCGCGGTATCGAAGAAATGTCGCGCACGCGGCACGATCCATTCGGTGCCGGGCGCGTCGGGTCCGAGGTGGCTGTCGAGCTGCAGCAGCAGCTTGGTCCATTCGGTGAGGTGGCCGGTCTGGAAGCCCCAGGGCCGGAAGATGTTGGTCTTGTCGCCGCGGTTGTAGTCCCAGTCGACCGACCAGTCCTCGCGGTAGTGCTCCCACACCAGCCCGTCGGCGAGCGCGGCCTGCCGGCCCGTGATGCTTTCGGCCAGCGTGCGCGCGCGGTCCAGGTAGAAGGGCTCGCGCGTGGCGTCGTAGGCCGCGAGCATCGCCTCGCAGGCGTGCATGTTGGCGTTCTGGCCGCGGTAGGGGCCGACCTGCCAGCTTGGCGTGGCTTCGTCCGCGTACAGCTGGTGCGCCGGCTCCCAGAAATGCTGTTCCATCAGCTCGCGGGTGCGCGCGAGGCCGGCGCGCGCCTCCTCGACGCCGGCCATCAGCGCATGCGCGTGCGCGAGCAGCACGAAGGCCAGGCCGTAGCAATGTTGCGTGCCGTCCTGCACGGTGGCTTGATGGCCATCCCAGTCGATCTGCCATGCATAGCCACCATTCGGCTGCGCATGCGCGGTCTGCAGGAACGCGAGGCCGTGCCGCACCGCCGCGAGGTCGTCGGGCCGGCCGAAGCGGCGCCATGCCATCGCGTGGTTTAACACGAAGCGCGTGCTGCTCACGAGGTGGCGCGTGCGGCGGTCGTACACCGTGCCGTCGTCCTTGAAGAAATGGAAGAAGCCGCCCGAGGCATCGCGGCTGCGCGGCGCGTAGAACGCCAGCGTGTGCGCGATGTGGCCGGCGAGGAATTCGGGCGAGCGGAAGTTCGGCATGGCAGTGGGGGGATTCAATCCGGGTGAAAGAGCATCGTTGCAGTGCAGCGAACGCGCAAGTTTTCCACGAAGGGCGCAGGCGTGCGCGAGCGCCTCATCACTGCGCATGTGCACGCCTCGCGCGTTCGCCGGTGTGTGTGTTGCGGTGCGCAATGTCGTCGGGACGACAGTCGTTTGCCCGGGGGTGGTGCGCCTTGTGAATGGTTGCAGTGCAGCATAGGCATTTGCCCCAGTATGCAATTGCATAGCAGCCCCCAACAATCGGTCCGCGCTCGCTGGTGGCGCACGCATTGAGATGGACCGCATGACCGATTTCTTTTTTCCGCACACGGACGACGCCGCGAGATGAGCGACGTCATTCTTGAAACACGCCAGCTCACCAAGGAATTCAAGGGATTCACCGCGGTCAGCAAGGTTGACCTCTCGGTGAAGCGCGGCTCGATCCACGCGCTCATCGGCCCCAACGGTGCCGGCAAGACGACCTGCTTCAACCTGCTCACGAAGTTCCTCGAGCCGACCGCGGGCACGATCCTGTTCAACGGGCACGACATCACAGGCGAACGCCCGGCGCAGATCGCGCGACGCGGCGTGATCCGTTCGTTCCAGATCTCCGCCGTGTTCCCGCACCTCACGCTGCTCGAGAACGTGCGCCTGGGCCTGCAGCGCAAGCTCGGCACCTCGTACCACTTCTGGAAGAGCGAGAAGTCGCTCAAGCCGCTCGATGCGCGCGCCCGCGAACTGCTCGCCGAGGTGGGCCTCGAAGACCTGGCCGACGAGCAAACGGTGAACCTGCCCTACGGCCGCAAGCGCGCGCTCGAGATCGCCACCACGCTGGCCATGGAACCCGAACTGATGCTGCTCGACGAACCCACGCAGGGCATGGGCCACGAAGACGTGCACCGCGTGGCCGAGCTCATCAAGCGCGTGTCGGCCGGACGCACCATCCTGATGGTCGAACACAACATGAGCGTGGTCTCGACCATTGCCGACACCATCACGGTGCTGCAGCGCGGCGCCGTGCTGGCCGAAGGCCCGTACGCCGAAGTCTCGAAGAACCCGCAGGTGATGGAGGCCTACATGGGCACCACCGACGGCCAGATGCAGGGCGCGCACTGACATGACCGCTGCACTCGAAATCAAGGGCCTGCAGGCCTGGTACGGCGAATCGCACGTGCTGCACGGCGTCGACATGGTCGTGCAGCCGGGCGAAGTCGTCACGCTGCTGGGCCGCAATGGCGCGGGCCGCACGACGACGATGCGCGCCGTGATGGGACTCACCGGCGCCCGCAAGGGCAGCATCAAGGTCAACGGCGTCGAGACCATCTCGATGGCGACGCACCGCATCGCGCACCTGGGCATCGGCTATTGCCCCGAAGAGCGCGGCATCTTCGCCAGCCTCTCGTGCGAAGAAAACCTGATGCTGCCGCCCGAGCTGAAAGGCGCGGGGCCGGGCATGTCGGTCGACGAGATCTACGCCATGTTCCCCAACCTCGCGGAGCGCCGCCACAGCCAGGGCACGCGCCTGTCGGGCGGCGAGCAGCAGATGCTCGCGGTGGCGCGCATCCTGCGCACTGGCGCCAAGCTGCTCTTGCTCGACGAGATTTCCGAAGGCCTTGCGCCCGTCATCGTGCAGGCGCTGGCCCGCATGATCACCACGCTGCGCGCCAAGGGCTACACCATCGTCATGGTCGAGCAGAACTTCCGCTTCGCCGCGCCGCTGGCCGACCGCTTCTACGTGATGGAGCACGGCCGCATCGTCGAGAAATTCGGCGCTGCCGAACTCGAAGCCAAGATGCCCGTGCTGACCGAGCTGCTCGGCGTCTGAGTTCTTTCACCCCTTCTTGCTACTGCCGGAGACATCCATGAAAAATCAGCTCACCGCTTTCGCCCTGGCTTTCACCGCACTGGCGCTCGCAGCGTCCGCCCAGGCGCAAGGCCAGGACAAGGTCAAGATCGGCTTCATCACCGACATGTCGAGCCTGTACGCCGACCTCGAAGGCAAGAACGGCGCGCTGGCGATCCAGATGGCCATCGACGACTTCGGCGGCAAGGCCGCCGGCAAGCCGGTCGAGCTGCTCACCGTCGACCACCAGAACAAGCCCGACATCGCCGCCTCGAAGGCGCGCGAGTGGATCGACACGCAAGGCCTGAGCATGGTCTTCGGCGGCACCAATTCGGGTGTCGGCCTGGCGCTGGCCAAGGTCGCGGCCGAGAAGAAGCGCGTGTACTTCAACAACGGCGCGGCCTCGTCGGTGCTCACCAATGAACAGTGCTCGCCCTACACCGTGCACTACGCCTACGACACCGTCGCGCTCGCCAAGGGCACCGGCGCCGCAGTGGTCGACGGCGGCGGCAAGACCTGGTTCTTCCTGACGGCCGACTACGCCTTCGGCCACGCACTCGAAGCCGACACCTCCACCGTCGTGAAGGCCAAGGGCGGCACGATCGTCGGCGCGGTGCGCCACCCGCTCAACGCGTCCGACTTCTCCTCGTTCCTGCTGCAGGCGCAGAACTCCAAGGCGCAGATCCTCGGCCTGGCCAATGCAGGCGGCGACACCGTCAACAGCATCAAGGCGGCGAAAGAATTCGGCATCGGCAAGACCATGAAGCTGGCCGGCCTGCTGATATTCTTGAGCGACGTGCACAGCCTGGGCCTGAAGAACACCGAAGGCCTGCAGTTCACCACCAGCTGGTACTGGGACCTGAACGACGACACGCGCAAGTTCGCCAAGCGCTTCTTCGACAAGACCAAGCGCATGCCCACCGAAATCCAGGCCGCCGACTACTCGGCCACCATGACCTACCTCAAGGCCGTGGACGCCGCCAAGACCGACGATGCCGACAAGGTCATGGCCGAGCTCAAGAAGATGAAGATCAACGACTTCTTCGGCTCCGGCCAGATCCGTCCCGACGGCCGCTACGTGCACGACATGTACCTGATGCAGGTCAAGTCGCCCGCCGAATCGAAGACGCCGTGGGACTACTACAAGCTCGTGAAGAAGCTGCCCGGCGACACGGTGTTCACCACCAAGGCCGATTCCAAGTGCGCGCTCTGGAAGTGACGCGACACCCCCGAACACCCCCACAGGAACACCTTTCATGAAGATCACCACATTCGCTCTCTCCGCCGTTTTCGCCGCCGCTGCGCTGGCCGCCGGCACTGCCCAGGCCCAGGCGCAGGACAAGGTCAAGATCGGCTTCATCACCGACATGTCGAGCCTGTACGCCGACGTCGAAGGCAAGAACGGCGCGCTGGCGATCCAGATGGCCATCGACGACTTCGGCGGCAAGGTCAACGGCATGCCCATCGAGCTGCTCACGGCCGACCACCAGAACAAGGCCGACATCGCCGCCTCGAAGGCGCGCGAGTGGATCGACACGCAGGGCCTGACCATGCTGTTCGGCGGCACCAGCTCGGGCACCGGCCTGGCCATGGCCAAGGTGGCGCACGAGAAGAAGCGCGTCTTCATCGTGAACGGCGCCGGCAGCTCGGCGCTCACCAACGAACAGTGCACGCCCTACACCGTGCACTACGCCTACGACACCGTGGCACTCGCCAAGGGCACCGGCTCCGCCGTCATCGGCCGTGGCGACAAGAGCTGGTACTTCCTGACGGCCGACTACGCCTTCGGCCAGGCGCTCGAAGGCGACGCGACCAAGGTCGTGAAGGAAAAGGGCGGCACCGTGCTGGGCAGCGTGAAGCACCCGCTGAACACCTCCGACTTCTCGTCGTTCCTGCTGCAGGCGCAGAACTCCAAGGCGCAGGTGCTGGCGCTGGCCAATGCCGGCGGCGACACCATCAACTCGATCAAGGCGGCCAAGGAATTCGGCATCACCAAGAACATGAAGATGGTGGGCCTGCTGGTGTTCGTCACCGACGTGCACAGCCTGGGCCTGAAGAACACCGAAGGCCTGCTGCTCACCACCAGCTGGGACTGGAACCTCGACGACAAGACGCGCGCCTTCGGCAAGCGCTTCTTCGAGAAGACCAAGCGCATGCCCACCGACATCCAGGCCGCCGACTACTCGGCCACCATGACCTACCTGAAGGCCGTGCAGGCCTCCAAGACGGTCGATGCCGACAAGGTCATGGCCACGCTGAAGTCCACGCCCATCGACGACTTCTATGCCAAGGGCAACATCCGCGCCGATGGCCGCTTCGTGCACGACATGTACCTGGTGCAGGTCAAGTCGCCGGCCGAATCCAAGCAGCCGTGGGATTACTACAAGGTGATCCAGAAGCTCAAGGGCGAAGAAGTCTTCACGACCAAGGCCGAAAGCCGCTGCGCCCTCTGGAAGTGACCTCCCGCGGGCGCCCTTGCGGCGCCCGGGTTCGTTGAAACGCTTATGAACATTTCCCTTCCCGCCTTGTTGAGCCAGCTCCTTCTGGGGCTGGTCAACGGCTCGTTCTACGCCATCCTGAGCCTCGGGCTGGCGGTGATCTTCGGTTTGCTCAACGTCATCAACTTCGCGCACGGCGCGCTGTTCATGCTCGGGGCCGTCCTCACCTGGATGGCCATGGAGTACCTGGGCGTCAACTACTGGGTGATGCTGATCGCCGCGCCGATCCTCATCGGCCTGTTCGGCGTGGTCATCGAACGGTTGCTGCTGCGCTGGATCTACAAGCTCGATCACCTCTACGGCCTGCTGCTCACGCTGGGTCTCACGCTGCTGATCGAAGGCGTGTTCCGCTCGGTCTACGGTGTGTCGGGGCTGCCCTACGACGCGCCCGATGCGCTGTCGAGCGCCACCGACCTGGGCTTCATGGTGCTGCCCAACTACCGCGCCTGGGTCGTCGTGGCCTCGCTGGTGATCTGCTTCGCGACCTGGTACGTGATCGAGAAGACCCGCCTGGGCGCCTACCTGCGTGCCGGCACCGAGAACCCGCGGCTCGTGGAGGCCTTCGGCGTCAACGTGCCGCTGATGATCACGCTGACCTACGCTTTCGGCTGTGCGCTCGCCGCCTTCGCCGGCGTGCTGGCCGCACCGGTGATGCAGGTGTCGCCGCTGATGGGGCAGAACCTCATCATCGTGGTGTTCGCAGTGGTCGTGATCGGCGGCATGGGCTCCATCATGGGCGCCATCCTCACGGGCCTGGGACTGGGCGTGATCGAAGGTCTCACCAAGGTTTTCTATCCCGAGGCTTCCTCGACGGTTGTGTTCGTGATCATGGTCATCGTGCTGTTGATTCGCCCCGCCGGCCTGTTCGGCAAAGAGAAGTAAGGCGAACGGCATGAACATGAAAAAAATCTCCACTGTCGTCTACGCCTTGCTGCTGGTGGCCCTGGTGCTGGCGCCGTTCTTCGGTGCCTACCCGGTGTTCGTGATGAAGCTCATGTGCTTCGCGCTGTTCGCCGCGGCCTTCAACCTGCTGCTGGGCTACACGGGCCTGCTGTCCTTCGGCCATGCGGCCTTCCTGGGTGGCTCCGCGTACGTGGCGGGCCACGCCATCAAGGTCTGGGGCCTCACGCCCGAGCTGGGCCTCATTGCGGGCACGCTCACCGGCGCCTTGCTGGGCTGGCTGTTCGGCGTGCTGGCCATCCGGCGCCAGGGCATCTACTTCGCGATGATCACGCTGGCGCTCGCGCAGATGATGTTCTTCGTCGCGCTGCAGGCCAAGTTCACGGGCGGCGAAGACGGCCTGCAGGGCGTGCCGCGCGGCAAGCTCTTCGGCGTCATCGACCTGTCGAACGACCTCACCATGTACTACGTGGCGCTGGTCGTGGTCGTGCTGGCCTTCCTGCTGATCGTGCGCACCATCCACTCGCCGTTCGGGCAGGTGCTCAAGGGCATCAAGGAAAACGAGCCGCGCGCGCTCTCGCTGGGCTACGACGTGGGCCGCTTCAAACTGCTGGCCTTCGTGATTTCGGCCGCGCTCTCGGGCCTGGCCGGTTCGCTCAAGACGCTGGTGCTGGGCTTTGCCACGCTGTCCGATGTGCACTGGACCGCTTCGGGCCAGGTCATCCTGATGACCTTGGTCGGCGGCCTGGGCACGCTGTCGGGTCCCATCGTGGGCTCGGCGGTGGTGGTGCTGCTGGAGAACAAGATCGGCGAACTCGGCAGCTTCCTGGCGCGCATCACGACCATCGACTGGTTCAACACGCTGGGCGAGTCGGTGACCATGGTCACGGGCCTGATCTTCGTGATCTGCGTGCTGGCCTTCCGCAAGGGCATCATGGGCGAGATCATCGCGTTCATCGATCGGCGTCGCACGAAGCAGTGATGCAAAGGCCGTGACGGCTGCAGGCGGTGCGTGTGCATCGTCTGCGCCGCCAGGGCAGCGCGTCAAAGCGGGGAGGTTACCCTGCGCCGCTTGTGCCCCCTGCGACCGGGGCGCAGAATCCGGCTCCCACTTCGAGGAGCCGGCCATGGCCCTTCTTCCGTACTTTGTCCTGCCACCCGATCGGCGCGAGACGCCGCTCAACGTGCTCGGCACGCAGGTGACGGTGCTGGCGTCGAACACCGCGACGCAGAGCTACGGCGTCACCTTCCAGCGCGGTGACGAAGGCACGGGACCACCCCCGCACAGCCACGACTGGGACGAGTCGTTCTACGTGCTCGGCGGCGAGGTCGAGTTCCATTGCGACGGCCAGGCCCATTTGTGCCAGCCCGGCACGCTGGTGCACGTGCCGCGCGGCACGGTGCATGGCTTCCACTACGGCAAGGGCGGCGGGCAGATGCTCGAGATCACCGGCAAGGACGCGATGGCCGCGCAGATGTTCGCGGCGATCGATCGCGAGATTCCGGTGGGGCCGGAGCCGGACATTCCGAAGCTGCTGGCGGTGCTGGAGCGCAATGGCGTGACGGTCTCCGCGTGAGTCGTGGCCCTCATCGGCACTGGCAAGTCTTCGGGCCCTGCGTGGAGCCGGTCGTCGCGTGCGAGGGTGGCTCCATCGTTCCGTCTTTCCAGCCGCGCGCGATGCACGTGGTGCGGCAGATCTCGCGGCCTGCGAGGCCCGTCGAATTGCCACTCCGGCTGAAGCCGAACAGCGCGCCTGCGATGGCGATCCCCGCGAATACGGCGATCGCGATGAGCGCCGAGCGAAGCTTCTGATGACGTGTGGCGTTCATGGACGGTGGGGGCTTGGCATGACGTGAGGCCGACTCTATCCAAAACCACCGGTTCCCGTGGCGACGCCGCATGCGGTGCTCGTCACAATCGTCCGCACCCGGCCGCACAGGCCCACACCGACAAGAAGAAGGAGACCCCCATGCGCAGATGCCTGCTCGCACTTTTCATGGCGCTCGCGTTGACAGGGTGCATGACCCCGCCGACGCTGCCGCCGGATGGGGGCAAGCTCGCGAAGGGCGCGAAGGTCGGCCTGCTCGTCCGGATGCCCGCATCTGCGGAACACATGCACGTGGGCACGACCGTCTTCAACAACTTCTCGACCACGTACCCGTTCCCCTGGAACCCCACGGCCAAGGTCTACGAGGCCTTCACGTCGGAGCTCGAGAAGGCGGGCTTCCAGGTGGTGCGGCTCACGAGCTTTGCCACGACCTCCGTCAATGCGCTGGCCATCTTCAAGGACGGTCGCTGGATCGCGAATCCTGCGCAGGCGTGGGCTGCACGCAAGCTGAAGGAAGATCAGATCTCTGCGGTGGTCCTCATCGAGGCGACGCGAACGCAGGCGCGCGTGGAGTGCACCGGGGGCCCCTGCGACGAGAGCTTCATGCAGAACTCGGGCCTCTTCACGCGCGGCATGCTGGCGTCGACGCGGTACTTCGCGGTGCCCGCGATCGAAGCCAAGGTTTTCGTCATGGACCCGCCGCTGAACCTCGCGGCCTACGAGCCGATGCTCGCCCAGCAGCGGCAAAGGGTGCGGCAACTCAAGGATTTCCAGGAACCGCGCGACCTCAAGCGGTTGAGCAGCACCGAGCTCGCGCCGATTGCTTCGGCGATCGACGGCTACGTCCGCGCGCTGTCGCGCAACACGGCGCAAGCGTTGAGCCAAGGCGTGAAGTAGTCCCTCGCGCTGTGCTTCGGCTCACAACCGCAGCGGCGCCGCATACCCCGTCATCTCGAGGTACCCGCGCCCCACGCGCTTGCCTTGCTGCGCATCGCGCAGCTCGCTCAGCCCTTCCCAGTACACACCGCCCGTCGAGCCGCGGCTGTCCAGTTCCTGGTCGTCGAGCAGCGCCTGCACCTCGAAGCGGCCCGCGGGCGTGTCGATGCGCCAGTGCGTCGGGTAGCTCGTGCGGGTGCGCGGGCTGGTCCAGCTGCGCAGGGCGTCGAAGCGCACTTCGCCGGGGCCGAAGATGCGCGCCGCGCCCCCGCGCGGGCGGAACGAGCCGCCCGACCACAACGCGCTGCCATCGCGGCGGCGCAGGTGGAAGGCGGTGAGCGCGCTGCCGTCGTCGAGGTTCATGCCGATCCAGTCCCAGCCCACGGCCTCGGGATGCATCAGCGCTTCGCTCCATTCGTGGTCGAGCCAAGCGGTGCCGGTGATCTCGAAGGGAGCTTGGCCCTGCAACGTGAGGCGGCCTTGCGCCTGCAGTTGCGGTTCGCTGTAGTAGTAGCTCGCCTGCTCGGGGTCGGGGCCTTTGCGCGACAGGCCCTCGCGGCCCTGCAGCAGCACCGGCTGCGACGGTGCGAAGCGCAGGTCGAGCGTGAACTCGCCGGCGGGGATGCGCGCGGTGTAGGCGCCGCTGCCGGCATCGCGCACCAGCGACCAGTCGCGCAACCGCACGTCGGTGTCGGTTTCGCTGGCCGAGGCGACGTCGAAGCCCGCGCGTGCGATGCGCTGGTCGTGCCGCAGCACGCGGCCTTCGAGGTCGGTGACGGCCGCGTGCGCGAACACCAGCTGCTTGGCAGCGAAGGCCGAGCGCATGGCCTGCGTGGCGTCGACGCGCGAGCGGAAGAAGGTCACCTGGAAGGCCGAGCGCATGGCCTGCGTGGCGTCGACGCGCGAGCGGAAGAAGGTCACCTGGAAGCCGAACGCGCGGCCCGCGGCGGTTTGCCCGTGGCCGGTGATGTACCACCACTCGGTGCGCAGCTCGGGGTGGCTGCCGAAGTCGCGCGGAAACTGCAGCGCCTTCGCGGGCAGGGCCCAGCCGGCATGCGGCGCGCCCGAGGCGGCCAGCGCGGTCAGCAGCAACAGCTGCCGCCGCGCGATGAGGCCGCCGGGTGCGCGCGTGGACATCGTCAACCCGCCACCAGCGCGTCGATGCGCTGCTGCGCGGGCGCGATGTCGCCGAAGGCGTTGCGCACCCAGTCGGCGTCGTGGTAGCTCGGCAGGTAGCGTTCGCCTGCGTCGCACAGCAGCGAAAGAATCGAACCCTGCTGGCCGGCCGCGCGCATCTCGTGCGCCACGGCCAGCATGCCGACGAAGTTGGTGCCGGTCGACGGGCCGACCTTGCGGCCCAGCAGCGCCGACAGCGCATGCATGGCGGCCACCGAGTCGAGGTTGGGCACTTCGAGCATGCGGTCGACCAGCGTGCGCACGAAGCTGGGCTCCACGCGCGGACGGCCGATGCCTTCGATGCGCGAACCGGGCGCGGTCAGCGTCGTGTCGCCGCTGCGGTGGTAGGCGGAGAACACCGAGCCCTCGGGGTCGGCCACGCACACCTGCGTGTCGTGGCAGCGAAAGCGCACATAGCGCCCGATGGTGGCGCTGGTGCCGCCGGTGCCGGCGCCCACCACGATCCACGCGGGCACCGGGTGCCGCTCGCGCGCCATCTGCTGGAACATGCTCTCGGCGATGTTGTTGTTGCCGCGCCAGTCGGTCGCGCGCTCGGCGTACGTGAACTGGTCCATGTAGTGGCCGCCGCTGCGCTCGGCCAGCGCGCGGGCCTCGTCGTACACCTGCGCCGCGTGGTCGACGAAGTGGCAGCTCGCGCCGTAGAAGGCGATCTGCGCGACCTTCTCGGGCGAGGTGCTGCGCGGCATCACCGCGATGAAGGGCAGGCCCAGCAGCCGCGCGAAGTAGGCCTCGCTCACGGCGGTGGAACCGCTCGAGGCTTCGACGATGGTCGTGCCTTCGCGCACCCAGCCGTTGCACAGCGCATAGAGAAACAGCGAACGCGCGAGCCGGTGCTTGAGGCTGCCGGTGGGGTGCGTCGATTCGTCCTTCAGGTACAGGTCGATGCCGTGCGCGGCGAGCGCGGACAGCGGCAGCGGAATGAGGTGCGTGTCGGCGCTTCGCTGGTAGTCGGCTTCGATGCGGCGGATCGCGCCGGAGAGCCAGTCGCCGCAGGAGGAGGGTGAAGGGGTGGGCTGCATAGCGCGCCAGTCTACAAGTCATGCCCTGTAACCCGGCGGGCGACGGAAAGCGGCGGAAATCGGGATACTGTGCGCTGCCAATCCACAACAAGACAGGAGACGAGAGACATGAAGAGAACGAGCCATCGGCTTTCCCTGGGCGCCGTGTCGCTGGCGGTGCTGGCACTCGCAGGCTGTGCGTCCACTTCGCCGGGCATCAACACGCCCACGCGCCCCGCCTCATCCTTCACCGTGCCCGGCCTCGAGAAGCCCGCCGAAGTGCTGGTCGACCGCTGGGGCGTGCCGCACCTGTACGCCGGCACGCTCTACGACGCCTTCGTGGCGCAGGGCTTCATCGCCGCGCGCGACCGGCTCTGGCAGATGGACCTGTGGCGCAAGCGCGGCCTCGGCGAAATGGCCAAAGACTTCGGTCCCGCCTGGGTCGAGAGCGACCGCGCCGCGCGCGCCGTGCTCTACCGCGGCGACATGTACCGCGAATGGCTCGCCTACGGCTCCGACGCCAAGCGCGTGGCCGAGGCCTTCACGGCCGGCGTCAATGCCTACGTCGCGCAGGTGCGCGCGCAGCCCGCGCTGCTGCCGACCGAGTTCGCGCTGCTGGGCTACCAGCCGGCCGCGTGGTCGCCCGAGGACGTGGTGCGTATCCGGCACCATGGGCTCACGCTCAACTTCACGTCCGAGGTCGACCGCGCACGCGCCTTCTGCGCCGGCGCGCCGGGCGCCAAGGCCGACTGGCTGCGCCGAGAACTCGATCCGCCGGTCACGCCGAAGGTGCCTGACGGTTTCGACCCGTGCACCATCCCGGCGGCAGAGCTGCGCGCAGCCTACCTGCGGGCGACCGACTCGCCGCGCTTCACCAAGGAGAACACGCGCGTGGGCATGAACGCGGGCGCGTCGTCCACGCCGGTCGCGCTGCTGCCCGGCAGTGCCGAGTCGATCGCGGCAAAGGCCGAGCAGGACGAGGCGGAGCAACGCGCGTCGCAAGGCGACCCCACCGCCGCCTACGGCAGCAACAACTGGGTCATCGCGCCCAAGCTCACGTCCACGGGCCGGCCGATTCTGGCCAACGACCCGCACCGCTCGCACGGCGCGCCGAGCCTGCGCTACATGACGCACCTGAGCGCGCCCGGCATGGACGCGATCGGCGCCGGCGAGCCCTTCCTGCCGGGCCTGTCGATCGGCCACAACGGCACCATCGCCTTCGGCCTCACGCGCTTCTACATGGACCAGGAAGACCTGTACGTGTACGAGCTGAACCCCGGCAACCCCGAGGAGTACCGCTACCAGGGCCGCTGGGAGCCGATGACGCGCGTCACCGAGCGCATCGCGGTCAAGGGAGAGAGCGCGCCGCGCGAGGTGGTCAACACCTTCACGCGCCATGGCCCCGTGCTGCTCGCCGAGCCCGGCAAGCGCCGCGCGTTCGCCCTGCGCGCCGCGTGGCTGGAGCCCGGCATGGCGCCGTACTTCGGTTCGATGGACTACATGCGCGCGCGCAACTGGGACCAGTTCCGAGCTGCGATGAACCGCTGGGGCGCGCCCGGCGAAAACCAGGTGTATGCCGACAGCAGCGGCAACGTCGGCTGGATTCCGGGCGGGCTCACACCCATCCGCCCGAACTGGGACGGCCTCATGCCGGTGCCGGGCGACGGCCGCTATGAGTGGTCGGGCTTCCGCAATGGCGACGAGCTGCCGTCGGAGTTCAATCCCGCGCGCGGCTACGTGGTCACGGCCAACGAGAACAACATTCCGCCCGACCATCCTGCTGCGAAGAAGGGCGTGGGCTACGAGTGGAGCGATGCGGCCCGCGCGCGCCGGCTCAAGGAGCTGTTCGCGGCCAAGGTGGCGGCAGGTTCACGCTTCACCATCGAGGACTCGGAGCGCATGCAGAACGACATCGTTGCGACCCCGGCGCAGCGCCTGCTGAAGCTGCTGGCCGGCCAGCGCAGCGACGACGCACAGACCGCCGCAGCACTGCGCCTGCTGCAGGGCTGGAACGGCGCCATGGACCGCGACAGCGCGGCGGCTGCGCTGTACGAGGTGTGGAGCAGCAAGTTCCTGCGCCAGGCCGTGCTCAAGGCGGGGGCGGGCGATGCCGGCGCCGCGCTGGCCGCGCCGGGCGACAACACGCGCATGGTGCTGTTGCTGGAGAACCCGTCCGGCTGGGTCAGCAACGCGCAACGCGATGCCTTGTTGCTGACGACCTTGCCCGCTGCGATGCAGGAACTGTCGACCAAGCTCGGGCCCGACCCGGCGGCGTGGAAGTGGGGCGCCTTGCACCGCGCCGAGTTCCGGCATCCGCTGGGCGGCGTGGTCGATGCGGCCACGCGCAAGAAGCTCGAGGTGGGCGACTGGCCGATGTCCGGCTCGTCGTTCACGCCGATGGCCGCCACCTACCGCGCGAACGACTACAAGCTGACCTCGGGCGCGTCGTTCCGCATGGTGCTCGACGTGGGCAACTGGGACGCGTCGCGTGTCATCAACACGCCGGGCCAGTCGGGCAACCCCGACAGCCCGAACTACCGCGACCTGGCGCCGCTGTGGCTCGAAGGCAAGTACGTGCCGCTGGTCTACAGCCGCGGGGCCGTCGAGAAAGAGACGGTGGAAAGAATCCAGCTGACGCCGGGGCGCTAGGAGGAATGGCGATGGAAGAGGGCGCTACCAGTCCTCTTTCACCGCCAGCACCACGTCGCGCCCTGCCGCGGCGCGCCCGGCCATCCACGCCGTGAACGTCCCGGCCGCCACCACGGCGGCGCACAGCGCCAGCAGCCGCACCCAGGGCACCAGCAGGTCCATGCTCCAGTGGAAGCTCTGCGGGTTCACCACCTTCACCAGCACCACCGACACGGCCAGCCCGAGCAGCAGCCCCGCGACCGCGCCGATGGCGGTCCAGGCCGCGCCTTCGCCGGCCACCACGGCCAGCACCTGCCGCCGCGTGAAGCCCAGGTGTGCGAGCAGGCCGAACTCCTTGCGCCGTGCCAGCACCTGCGCGCTGAAGCTGGCGGCAATGCCGAACAGACCGATGGCGATGGCCACGGCCTGCAGCCAGTAGGTGACGGCAAAGCTGCGGTCGAAGATGCGCAGCGAGGTCGCGCGAATCTGGCCGACCGAGGCGAGCTCGACCGCGCCGTCGCGTGAGGTCCGCGATGCGAGTTCGCGCACGGCCGATTGCACCTCTGCTTCCGACGCACCGGGCGCGAGCCACAGGGCCACGTCGCTCACGTCGTGCTCGCCGGTGATGCGCTCGAAGTCGCGCGCGTCCATCGCGATGGCGCCGAACTGTCGCGCGTAGTCGCGCCACACGCCCGCCACGAAGAACACCTGCGGCGTGGCAGCGCGCATCGCATCGGACAGCGGCGCGAACGCGGTGCCCGGCTTCGCGCCGTACAGCTCGACCATCGGCTCGCTCACGTAGATGCCGGTCTGCCCGGGCGGCACGGGCAACGCCTCGCCGACCAGCGGCAGCCCGCGCACCACGCCGCCTTCGAGGCTGCGCGCAATCAGCGTCACGGCGGGCTGTGCGGGGTCGAGCTGCAACGATTGCGTGCGCAGCGTGCCGGTGCGCGCCACGCCGGGCAGTTGCGCCAGCGCCTGCACGAAGGCCGGCGCGAAGGTCGCGGTGTCGGTGCTGCTGGTGCCGCCGCTGTTGCCGCTGCCGCGACCGCCCGAGGTGGCGCGCACGTACAGGTCGGCCGGCAGCACCACGTCGAGCCAGTGCGTGACCGACTCGCGAAAGCTCGCGACCATCACCGTGAGCGCGACCGCGAGGCTCAGGCTCGCGACCACGCCGCTCACCGCCACGGCCGCCGTGCCGCGCATGCGCCGCGCGCGCTCGACGGCGAGCATCGGCAGCACGCGCCGCGCGAACGCGGGCGCCACGCGGTCGTACAGCAGCGCGATGAGCCAGGGCAGGGCGGTGATGCCGCCCACCAGCAGGCAGGCCACCGACAGGTACGCTGCCACCGGAATGCCGCCGATCGCCGGCAGGTTGGCCAGCGCTGCGCCCGCGGCGATGAGCCCGAGTGCGAGCCAGTGGTGGCGGCCTTGTGCGGGTGCGGCGCCCAGACCCTTGAGCGTCTGCGCCTCGGGCAGTGCTTGCGCGGCGCGCGCGGGCCACCAGCCGCCCACGAGTGCAGCGACCACGCCGAGCCCGCCGTACATCAGCGCGGCGGCGCCGCTCCAATGCAGACGGGGTGCGACGCCTTCGAAGTAGCCGCCGCCCAGGTCGCCGCCCAGCACGCGCAGCGCGAAGGCCGCGAGCGCGGTGCCGAGTGCCAGGCCGGCCGCGCTGCCGATCAGCCCGAGCACCAGCGATTCGGCCAGCACCAGCTGCAGCCGTCCGCGCGGCGTGAGGCCCAGCACGCCGAGCAGCGCGAACTGCTGCGCGCGCTTGGCCACGCTGAGCGCGAGCACCGAGAACACCAGGAACGCGCCCGTGAACAGCGCCACCAACGCCAGCACCGTGAGGTTGACGCGGTAGGCGCGCGACAGGTTGCTCACGCGCTCGGCCGCGTCGCCGGGCTCGGCGAACTTCAGGCCCGCGGGCCAGTCGGGCGACTTTTCGAGTGCGGCCACGAAGGCCGCGCGGTCGGTTCCCGGCGCAAGCCGCAGGTCGATGCGGCTCAGCTGGCCGAGCTGGTCGAACAGCTCCTGCGCGGCCGCGATGTCCATCACCGCCAACGCCGCGCCGCCGGCCGTCACGTGGCCAGAGACTGCGAGGCGCTGCCACGCGGCACCGCTGCGCAGTTGAAGGCTTTCGCCGGGCGCGGGCTGCAGCGGCAACTGCAGCGCCTGGCGCGCCGCCGCGTTGAGGAACACATGGCCGGGCGCGAACAGCGCAAAACGCTCCGCACCGGCCGCCGACTGCGGCATCAGCGCGGGCGCGATGGTGGGCAGCGCGAGCGCATCGACGCCGATCACGCGCAGCGGCACCTGGCGGCCGTCGCCGCCCAGCGCGAGGCCCTGGAACTCGAGCACCGGGCTCGCCAGCGCCACCTCGGGCCGGCGCGCGAGCCGGCCGAACACGGCCTCGTCGAAGCTGCCCTGCGCCGCGCGCACTTCGAGGTCGGGCTGGCCGTTCACCGAGCGCACCGCGCTGGAGAACTCGTCGAGCGCCGAAGCGTTGATGAGCTGCACCGAAAACGCCAGCGCCACGCCCAGCATCACCGCCAGCACGGCCGCCGCGTTGCGCCAGGGGTGGTGGCGCAGTTCCTGCCAGGAGAAAGTCGAAAGCAATGCACGCATGGGGTCATTGTGGCCGCCGTGGCAGGATGGCGGCTGTTCCGACTTCACGCCCGAGGATTCCGACGATGCGGCTTCTGCCCTCCGCCTGGTGCCGCCGCTGGCTGGCGCCCTGGCTTCTCGCGCCCTGGCTGGCGGGCGCGGCGAGCGCGCACCTCGTACCGCCGTCTGCACCCTCCGCACCGCTCTCGCTGGCCAGCGACCCCGCCGTGCTGGCCCGCACCGCGCTGGGGGCCGAGCGCGGCACGCTGGTGGTCGGCGTGCTGCGCGGCGACAAGGCCGGCTACGGCATCGCTCACAACCCCGAACCGCAGGTGGCACGCGCGATTGCGGCGGCCAGCGCGGAGCAGCCGATGTTCGAGATCGGCTCGGTCACCAAGGTCTTCACCGGCCTGCTGCTGGCGCAGGCCGTGGAGCGCGGCGACGTGGCGCTCGACGACAGCGTGGGCAAGCTGCTGGCCGGCCATGCCGAGGGCGTGCCGCCCGCCGTGGCCGCGATCACGCTCAAGCAGCTCGTCACGCACACCGGCTGCCTGCCCGTGATGGCCGACGGCGTCACCGGCGGCGCCGCGCTGGCCGAGCAGTTCCGCAGCTTCGACCTGCAGATGTTCTGGGCCGCGCTCGCGCGCATCCGACTCACCGCCGTCGCGGCGCCGTGCGAGGCGCGCTACAGCAACTTCGGCATGGCGCTGCTCGGACAGCTGCTGGCGCTGCGCTACGGCACCTCGTGGGGCGAGCTGGTGCGCGCGCGCATCACCGAGCCGCTGGGCATGAACGACACCGTGATCCCGCTCGGCGACAAGGCCTCGCGCATGGCGCCGCCGTTCGCGGGCGACCAGCGCCAGCAGCGCTTCGACATGCATGCCTACGCGCCGGCCAGCGCGCTGCGCTCGACCGCCGCCGACATGCTGGCCTTCAGCCGCGCGATTCTTGCCGGCGCCCAGGGCCCGCTGGGCCCGGCCGCCGCACGCCTGCTCACGCCGCTCGCGCGCTACGAGGGCGCCGAGATCGGCTATGCCGTGATGGTGCGCGGCCCCGAGACCGGCCGGCGCACCTACTACCACGCGGGCGTCACCGAGGGCTACCGCACGCTCTGGCTGCTGGCGCCCGACACCGGCGAAGCGCTCATCGTGCTCGCCAGCAACCAGCGCGCCCCGCTGCAGCCCGTGATGCTCGCCATCGGCAAGAGCCGCTACCCGGTGCCGACGGCGGAAGTGCCGATCGATCCGAAGCGCCTTGCCGACTACGCGGGCGAGTTCCGCGTCGGCAAGGCGCAGGTGCTTGGCTTCACCGTGCGCGACGGGCGCCTGCTGGCACGCGAATCGGGCAAGGGCTACAACGGGCTCACGCCCACGGGGCCGGATCGCTTTGCGGTGACGGCCATCGGTGCGCAGTTCGTGTTCCGGCGCGGCGATGGGGGTGAGGTGAATGGCGTCACGCTGACGCAGGGCGGCAGTCGGCTTGAAGGGCGGCGCGTTGGCGCTGCTGTGCTGCAGGACTGAACCCCTCAGGCCCGTTCCGACATCGCGTGCAGGTACGCCCGCACCGCGCCATTGCTGCTCAACCCGATCGCCCGGTCGTAGGCCTGCCGCGCCGCCACACGCGCGCCACCGGCCGCGAGCAGGTGCGCGCGTGCCGCCCAGAACGGCTGGTAGCTCGCCACTTCGTCCGACGGGATCGCATCGAGCGCACGCAGCCCGGTCTCGGGCCCGCGTGCGTTCGCCAGCGCACACGCCAGGCTGACTTGCGCGCCGATGCTCGGCCGCAGCGCGAGCAAACCTTCGTACAGCGACACCAGCACTTCGGGCGGCACCGGTGCGCCCGCGCGGCGCTCACAGTGGGCCGACCGGATCGCGGCTTCGAGCTGATACGGCCCGAGCGACTGCATGGCCGACGCGATGCGCAGATGGTGTTCGGCCTCGGCCAGCAGCGCATGGTCCCAGCGCGTGATTTCCTGCTGGTCGAGCGGCACGTAGGCGCCGGCCTCGGTGCGGCGCGCGGCGGTGCGCGCCTCGCAGAAGAGCATCAGCGCGAGCAGGCCCAGCGGCTCGGGTTCAGCGGGCATCAGGCGGCACAGGATGCGGCCCAGGTCGATGGCCTCGGTCGTCAGGCCGCGGGGCAGGGCGTCGGCGCCGTCGACGTCGTCCCAGCCGGTGCCGTAGGCGGCGTAGATGCCGTCGAGCACGTCGCGCAGCCGGTGCGGCAGGTCGCGCGCCTGTGGGTATTCGAACGAGATGCCGGCCGCGCGGATGCGGGCCTTGGCGCGCACCAGCCGCTGGCCCAGCGCGGAGGGCGAGGTGAGGAACGCGCCGGCCATGCGCGCGGCGTCGAGGCCTAGCACGGTCTGCAGCATGAGCGGCGCGCGCGCGGCGGCGTCGATGGCCGGATGCGCGCAGACAAAAAGCAGGCGCAGCCGCTCGTCGGGCACGGTGGCGGCATCGGGGTCGGCCTCGTCCATCTCGCCCGCGAGCAGCAGCAGCGTCTGCGTGGCGTCGTCCTGCACGCGGCTGTGGCGCCAGGCGTCGAGCTTGCGGTGCCGCGCGACGCTCAACAGCCAGGCGTCGGGCTGCACCGGCACGCCGTCGGCGGGCCAGCGCTCGAGCGCGCGGGCGAAGGCGTCGGCCAGGGCGTCTTCGGAGGCCGCGATGTCGTGCGTGCGCGCGGACAGGATGGCCAGCAGCCGCCCGTACGACGCGCGTGCCGCGCGTTCGGCTGAAGTGTGTGCCGCGCGTTCGGCGGCGTCATGTGCCGCCAGCGTGGTCACGTCTGGCTCGTACCTGCCGCTGCGGTGGCGGTGAAGACCGGCCGCACCTCGACACCGCCGCTGGCGGCGCAGGGCGCGCGCGCGGCCCATTCGAGCGCGGCGTCGAGGTCGGGCACGTCGACCACGAAGTAGCCGCCGAGCTGTTCCTTGGTGTCGGCGAAGGGGCCGTCCTGCACCTGGCGCTTGTCGCCGCGCACGCGCAGCGTGGTGCCGGTCATGGGCGGCAACAGGCCGTGGCCGCCGAGTGCGACGTCCGACTGGCGCACCGCGTCGGCATACGCGACCCAGCTGGCGCGGTAGGCCTGCGAGGCGGGGTCGTCACGTTGTTCGAATTCGGCGGCGGGTTGGTAGAACATCAACATGTACTGCATGGTGTTTCTCCGTGAAGGAAAAGCTTGCCGAGCAAGAGCGCTCACCACAATGACGGCCCGCAACCGGTCATTTCGACACCGGAACGGTGCCGAGCAGAAGATTCTTGATCTGTTCGTCCTTTGGCGCAACGAGAGGCCCCGCTGCTGCGGGGCCCGTTCAGGTCGCGCTCAGGCCCTTTCAGGCGGCCCGGTCGCGCACCGCCGGCGTGAACAGCGTTTCCATTTCCTGGCGCAGCCGGTAGGCGGCGGTGCTGGTGTCCATCGCCACGTCGGCCCAGCTCAGGCCCTGGCCCTTCTTCACGGGGCGCACGAGCTTGACGTTGTGCGCCAGCCCGAGCGGCAGGCCGCCCAGGCGCAGCGAGCGCTCGGCCGGCAGCAGCTTGCCCCAGACGGTGTAGCCGCCTTCGCCGTCGAGCATCTCGCCTGCCGCGAGGTCGCGCTTGGCGGTGGCGACCACGTCGGCGTTCCAGCCGGTGGCCACGCCCGTGGGCTCGCCGCGCAGCGCCACGCTGGCGACCGACATGCCGACTTCGAGCCCGATCAGGTGCCAGCGCTTGTACAGCGTGAAGTAGCGCCCGCTCGGGTCGGTGTGGGCGTTGTATTCCTCGAAGCAGTTCTTGATGTAGTCGGTCTCGGCCTCGACCGTGACCCACACGCCCATGCGGATGTCGTACGGGATCTTTCTGCCGTCGGCTTCGAGCGACGAGATCACCTCGACCATGCCCTTGCGCTCCAGCACGCCGCCTTCGCTCTTCGGGCGGGTGACGAAGGGAATGTCTTCCACGCTCGCGGGCGGGTAGAGCAGGCCGTCCGACGGCACGCCGAGGCCGGTTGCGTTGGCCACCGCCGAGCTTTCGATCGATGGCTTGGAGCCGTCGAGAAAGCTGTTGAACATCTTCGGGTTGAGCCCGCCGCGCTTGGCCTGCTCGGGCGTGAGGCCGTAGTTGCCCCACACGGTCTCGGGCGTCGATTCGGTGAAGTGCGGCAGCCACTTGTGGCCGCGCCCGGCCGCCACCACCGGAAAGCCGCAGGTGCGCGCCCAGTCGACCAGGTCGCAGATCAGCGCGGGCTGGTCGCCGAAGGCCAGCGAATACACCACGCCGGCCTGCTGCGCCTTGTGCGCGAGCAGCGGACCGCAGAAGGCGTCGGCCTCGACCGTCACGTTGACCACGTGCTTGCCGTGCGCAAAGGCGTCCAGGCAATGATCGACCGCGGCAATCGGGTTGCCGGTGCACTCGACCACGATGTCGATGCTGGGCTCGCGCGTCACGGCCTGCCAGTCGTCGGTGATCCAGGTGGCGCCGGTCTTCAGCGCCTCCTGCACCGAGCCGGCGTTGCTGCGCTCGGCCTGCCAGCCCACGCGCTCGAGGTTGACGCGCGCGGCGGCGGGCGAGAGGTCGGCAATGGCGACCAGTTGAACGCCGGGCGTGCGCGGAATCTGCGCCAGGTACATGGCGCCGAACTTGCCGGCGCCGATCAGGCCGATGCGGATGGGGCGGCCTTCGGCGGCGCGTTGTTGCAGGCGGGTGTGCAGGCTCATGGTGTTCAGGCTTCCACGGAGTCGATGACGTCGAGCGAGGTGCGCAGCGCGCTCTCGGGCAGGCCGTCTTTCCACGGCACCTCGACGGGGTAGGGCTGGCGCAGGCAGTCGTCGGGCAGCATCTCGATGGGCGTGAAGTCGCGATGCGCGATGTACTCGGGCCGCTTGTGGCGGCGGATGTGGTTGCTGACCGCGCACAGGCTCAGGTACACGGCCACGCGGTTGAAGGGCGAGAGGTTGCTGCCCGAGGCATGCACGAGGCAGCTGTGGAACAGGATCATCGAACCGGCCGGCCCCTTGGGCGAGACGATGCCGCCCTGCGTGCCACCCGCGCGGTCGACCAGCTGGCGGATCAGGTCGTTGTCGACCGTCCACAGCGGGTAGCTCGTGGTCGTGAGGTCATGCTTGGCATCGACCACGCCCTTGCGGTGGCTGCCCGGAATGAACATCAGCGGGCCGTTGTGCTCGGTCACTTCATCGAGAAAGATGGCCACGTTCATCGCGCGCTCGGTGGGCATCAGGTCGTCGTTGAGCCAGGTGCCGTAGTCCTGGTGCCACTGCCACACGTCGCCCTCGAAGGCCATCTTGCCGTTGATCTTGAACTGGTGCATGTAGACCGCTTCGTCGAACAGGTCCATCACCGGCCCGACCATGCGCGGGTGCCGCGCCAGCCGCGCGAAGGGCTCGCTGATGAGGTGCGCGGCGAAGTTCGTGCGCACGGCGTCGGAGCCCTTCTCGCGCACGTTGAAGGCCGCGCGCTTGCTGTACAGGTCGGGCACCGCCTCGGTCAGCACCTTGGTCTCTTCGGGTGAGAAGTGGCCGGGGAAGAACAGGTAGCCCTCGCGCTCGAACTGCGCGCGTTGCTCGGGGGTCAGCTTCATGCCTTGTCTCCTTTTTTGGCGGGGGTTCCAGATGCGGATGCAGCGGTGCGTGCCAGCTGCTGCGCGAGCCGTTCGGCCAGTGCATCGCTGGCGCGCGAGACGTGCTCGTCGCTCAGGCGCGCGGCGCGTTCGACGTCGCCCGCGGCAATGGCGTCGGCAATGGCTTCGTGCTCGTCCCACAGCGATTCGCGCTGCGGCTCGGCCTGCAGCACCGCGCCCATCGCGCGGCGCAAGTGGCGCCAGTGCGGGTCGGCGCTCTGGCCGATCAGCGGGTTGCCCGAGGCGGCGTAGATGGCCTGGTGAAAGGCCACGTCGGCATCGATCATGGCTTCGACATTGCGCCCGCGCGCCGCGCGCCGGCCGCGTTCGATGAGCTTCGGGTCGATGCGAAAACGCTGCTGCGCCGCCAGCCGCGCGGCCAGCACGTCGAGCGCGCCGCGCACCTGGTAGACCTTGCGCATCGCCTCGGCCTCCAGCGGTGCCACCAGCACGCCGCGGCCGGGCGCGTCCTGCACGAAGCCGTCTTTCTTGAGCAGCCGCAGCGCCTGCAGCACCGGCTGGCGCGACACGGAAAGCCGGGCTGCGATGTCCTCCTGCGTGAGCCGCTCGCCCGGCGCGAGCGCACCGCTGTTGATGGCGCCGAGCAGGGCGCGGTAGACCTGGTCGACGAGGTCGGGGGCGACTTCGATGCTGAGCAACTGGGCGGGCATGGTGGGCCTTTTCTGAACTCTGTATACAGAGTACGGACTTCGGCGGCACGGCGCACTGGGGGTTTTCACCCACGCAGCGGCGCGTTACCAGGGCGCTCGCAGCGGCGCGACGCTCTCGTGCGAAGGAAAGTGCGGCAGCACTTCTTCGGCCAGTTCCTGGAGGACCTCCCTCGCAGGCCGGCGCGAGAACTGCACGCCGAGCGCGGCATGGTTGACGCCGGCGTCGCGCCATTCCGTCAGCAGCGCGATCAACCCCTTGCGGCCCGTCTTGAGCACGTAGCCACCGTTCATCGGCGTGCGGGGATGGTCGGGGTCTTCGCTCAGGTCGATCCATTCGTTCGTCATGTGCGGGCGGAACCCGCCGCCGGGAATCAGCGCGCGCCAGGCGCGGATCTTTTCCGCCAGCTGGCGCGGCCCCATGACGTTCTGCGTCGATCCCGGGTAGGTGAGCCAGCCGTCGGCGTGCGTGCCGATCCACTCGAGCGACTGCTGCGACGAGCCGGTCACCATCAGCGGGATCGCGCCGCTCGCGGGCCGGGGCAGCAGCGTTGCATCGCTCAGCTGCCCCAACGGCGAGGTGATGGGGCCGGCGCCGGGCTGTATCAGTTGCCGGAAGTAGGCGACCGATTGCGCGAAGCGCGCGCCGCGCGTGCTGTGTTCGAGACCGTAAGCGGGAAACTCGACGGGGCGGTCGCCCGAGGCCACGCCGAGCACCAGCCGTCCGCCGGACAACTGGTCGATGGTGACCGCCGCCTTGGCGAGGTCGATCGGATGGCGCAGCGAAAAGATCGCGCTGCCGATCGCCAGCGACACGCGCTGCGTGCGCGCGGCCAGGAAGGCCAGGTAGGTGAACGGATCGAACACCTGGCCTGCGTCGCCGAAGCGCGGATCGAACAGCGGCACGTCGCGAGCCCAGATCGCCGCGAAGCCCTGGCGGTCGATGTCGGCGAGTAATGCCGACTGGCCTTCGAGCACCGCCATGTCGCCCTCGAAGAAGCGCAGCGGCAGGAAGATGCCCAACGTGAGCGCGTCGGGCGCGAACATGCGGCGGTAGCCGGGGTGGGTGGCGAAGGCGTGGGCGGAGGCGCCGGTGGGCAGAGAAGCTTGCATGTCAGAGGTTGGAAGAAAAAGAGGAAAGGAGCGCGCGGCGTCAGGCGTCCGTCGCGGGTTCGGGCAGTGCAATGCCGCGTTGCACGGCCGGCCGCGCGGCCATGCGTTCGTGCCATGCCGTCAGGTGGCGGTGGTGGCTGAAGTCGAAGTCGACGATGCGCGCGATGTGCGTCCAGCCGAAGGTCGCGATGTCGGCCACGGAGTACGCATCGCCCGCCAGCCAGTGGTGGTTCGCGAGGTGACCGTCCAGCGTCGAGAACGCGGCCTCTGTGAGTTCGCGATAGCGCTCGATGGCCTCGGGGTTGCGTTGCGGGGCGACTCGCTCGAAATGCACGCGCTGCCCCAGCAGCGGGCCCATGCTCGACGCATGGAACATCAGCCACGTGATCGCCTTCCAGCGCGCCGCAGGTTCCGTCGGCAGCAGGCGCCCGGCCTTGTCGGCCAGATACAGCAGGATCGCCGCCGACTCGAACAGCGTGAGGCCGGCCGCGTGGTCCACCAGCACCGGAATGCGGCCATGCGGGTTGAGCGCGAGGAACGCGGGGAGTCGGTGCTCGCCGCGCTCGATGCGCACGTGGTGCAGCGTGTAGGGGAGGGCGAGTTCTTCCAGCGCGATGGTGATCTTGAAGCCGTTGGGCGAGCTGTCGGTGTAGAGCGAGAGGCTGTGCGTCATTGAAGATAGAAAATCTGATTGCATTGGCAGTCCATGAACCGATGCTAGGGAGAGAGAATCCGACCGACAAACGATGATTCGTCGATCAAGAAATCAGTTTTTCTAACGACTGGAAACCCCATGGGAAGCGTCTTGCCTTTGCTCGCCTTGCGCGCCTTCACCGAAGCCGGCCGGCACGGCAGCCTCAAGGCCGCCGCCGAAGTCCTGGGCGTGACGCCGGGCGCGGTGAGCCAGCAGATCCGCGTGCTTGAACAGCGCCTGAACGTGTCGTTGTTCGTGCGCGAGCGCTACGGCGTGCAGCTCAGCGAGGCGGGCGCGCGCATTCATCCGAACCTGGTGCGCGCGTTCGACCAGATCGAACACGCCGTGTCCGTGCTGGAGGCCGCGTCGAAGCAGCAGACCCTCACCGTGAGCACCGTCGCGTCCTTCGCGGCGAGCTGGCTCGTGCCGCGCCTGGGTGCGTTCTCGGCGCTGCACCCGGAGATCGAGGTGCGGGTCGAGGCCTCGTCCAAGCTGGCCGATCTGCAACGCGACGGGGTCGATGTCGCAATACGCCACGGGCTGGGCGTGTATCCCGGCTTGCAGGTCGAGCGGCTGATGGCGCCCGTGCTTGTGCCGGTGGCGAGTCCGTCGTTGCTGGCCCAAGGCTCGGCGATCCGCAAACCCGCCGATTGCCTAAAGTACACGCTGCTGCACGACAGCGACCGCGCGGACTGGGCGCTGTGGCTGCAGGCGCATGGCGTCGAGGCCGTGGATGCCGCGCTGCGCGGCCCGGGCTTCGAGGAAGACCTGTTGCTGCTGCGCGCCGCAGCGGCCGGCCAGGGCATCGCGCTCGTGCAGGACACGCATGCGCAGGAGTACCTCGACGAAGGCCGCCTGGCCGTCGCATTGAACAAGCGCTGGCCCGCCCGCTTTGCCTACTACCTGGTGAGCAAGCCGGGCGCCATGCAGCGGCCGGCGGTGCAGGCGTTTTCGGAATGGGTGAGGGCGCAAGCCGCATCTCCCACGCGTGCGCCGCAGGCCGGCAGCCGCTAAGCTTGCGCGATGCAACTCCCTACCTACGACGACGTCATCGCCGCGGCCGCGCGGCTCGAAGGCCATGCGCACCGCACGCCGGTGCTGCAATCGACCACCGCCAATGAACGCTGGGGCGCGCAGTTCTTCTTCAAGTGCGAGAACTTCCAGCGCATGGGCGCGTTCAAGTTTCGCGGTGCGTTCAATGCGCTGTCGAAGTTCGACGCGGCGCAGCGCAAGGGCGGCGTCATCGCCTTCTCGTCGGGCAACCACGCGCAGGCCATCGCGCTGTCGGCGCGGCTCTTGTCGATGCCGGCCGTGATCGTCATGCCCAAGGACGCGCCCGCCGCCAAGGTCGCGGCCACGAAGGGCTACGGCGCCGAAGTGGTGATGTACGACCGCTTCACCGAAGACCGCGAGGCGCTGACGAAGCGACTCGCGCAGGAACGCGGCATGACGATGATTCCGCCCTACGACCACCCCGATGTGCTGACGGGGCAGGGGACGGCGGTGAAGGAACTCATCGAAGAGACGGGTCCGCTCGACCACCTCTTCGTGTGCCTCGGCGGCGGCGGGCTGCTGTCGGGCTCGGCACTGTCGGCGCGCGCACTGGCGCCCGCTTGCAAGGTCTACGGCGTGGAGCCCGAAGCCGGCAACGACGGCCAGCAGTCGCTGCGCGCCGGGAAGATCGTGCACATCGAAACGCCCAAGACCATCGCCGACGGTGCGCAGACGCAGCATCTGGGCGCGTACACCTTCGGGATCATCCAGCGCGACGTGGACGACATCTTCACCGTCACCGACGACCAGCTTGTCGAGGCGATGCGCTTCTTCGCCGAGCGCATGAAGATGGTGGTGGAGCCGACGGGCTGCCTCGCGTTCGCGGGCGCCATTGCGGCAGCGAAGGCCATCGAAGGCCAGCGCGTGGGCATCGTGATCAGCGGCGGGAACGTCGACCTGTCGCGCTACGCCGCGTTGTTGAGCGGCACGGCCTGAGCCTCAGGTCGCGCGCTGCCACACGACGCGGCGCGCGTTCTCGCCGCAGTCGAGCAACTGACGGTAGCCGGCTGCATCGAAGTCCTGCAGCGCCAGCAGCCAGGCTTCGAATTGCGTGAAGTTGTCGGCAAGCGTGTCCACCTCGGCAGATGGGGCGTCGCGGTCGGTGTCGGTCCACAGCTCGATCCACACCTGCGGCAGGTTGTCGACCTTTGTGTGCGAGCGCACCGCGATCCGCTCGATGGCGTCCAGCGCGACGCGCACCTCAGGGCGTCTGTAGCGAATCAGCGTGAGATGCCCGTGGCGCAACGTCACGCGTGCGCCATCGGGCGGTCCGCCGATGCGGCGTGATCGCTGGAAGGCCTTCAGGTTCTGGCTGCGGACGATGTAGAGCGTGCCCGCGGCGAAGAAGGCCGTCAGGAGAGAAACGTAGGTGAGCCTGGATGCCGAGACGCCGACGGCACCGTGCCGGGCAATGACCCACAGGGCGTAGCCGCACGCGGCCGTGGCCACCGCGCTCGCGATGCCCCACAGCCCGGCCGCCCACGGGCTGCCACGCAGCGCCGCACGGAACACGAAGGCATAGATCAGGATGCGCACGCCGACCATGACGGTGGGGCGTGTGGCGAGTTGCCACAGCTCGGTGGCCAGGTAGAGCACGGCGATCATCACCAACGCGCCCGGAACGGGTGTCGATGGGCGCTTCACCCGTCAGGCCCGGATGCCGCTCACCGTCAGGTGCAGCAAGCGGTCCGCCCGCGCCGCCGCGCTCTCCGAGTGCGTCACCAGCACCAGCGATGCGCCGTGCTCGCGCGTCTGGCCGATCAGCAGGTCCATCACCTTCGCAGCGGTCGATGGGTCGAGGTTGCCGGTGGGCTCGTCCGCGAGCAGCAGCGCGGGCCGATGCACCAGCGCACGGGCGATCGCCACGCGTTGCAGCTGGCCACCCGACAGCGTCTGCGGCAGCCGCGCGCCCATGCCGGGCAGGCCGACGGCGTCGAGCATGTGAGCGACGCGTGCGTCTTCGCGCGGGCGGCCGAGCAGCATCAGCGGCAGCGACACGTTCTGGGCCACGTCGAGGTGCGGCAGCACGTGGAAGGCCTGGAACACGAAGCCCACATGCTGGCGGCGCCAGAGCGCGCGGGCCTCGCCGTCGAGCGCGCCGATGTCGGTGCCGTCGTGCGACACGCTGCCTTCGTCCCAGCTGTCGAGGCCGGCCATGCAGTTGAGCAGGGTCGACTTGCCCACGCCCGATTCGCCCACGATGGCGACGAACTCGCCGGGCGCGACCTGCAGGCTCACATGCTCGAAGACGGGCGCGTCGCCGTAGTGCTTGCCGAGGTTGGAGAGGTGCAGGGTCATGCGGGCGTCGCCCCGCGTGCGATGTGGGCGATGTGCTGCACGGCGGTCTGCACCGCGTCGGGCGCATCGCAGGCGATGACGGTGCGCTGCGGCATGCTGCGCAGCCAGGTGATCTGCCGCTTGGCGAGCTGGCGCGTGGCGGCGATGCCGCGCTCGCGCAGTTCGTTCAGGGTCTTGGTGTCGGGCGGTGCGTCGCCGCAGGCGTCGAACATGTCGCAGGCCTGGCGGTAACCGACGCAGCGCATCGAGGGCAGGTCGGGCGACAGGTCGCCGCGCGCGCGCAGCGCCTTCACCTCGTCGAGAAAACCGGCGGCGAGCATGGCGTCGAAGCGTTCGGCGATGCGGCCGTGCAGCCAGGCGCGGTCTTCGGGTTCGAGCGACACGAGCACGCCGCCGTCGACGGCCTTGGCGGCCTTGGTGTCGCTCGCATGGAAGCTCGACAGTGGCTGGCCGCTGCTTTCCCACACCTCGAGCGCGCGCTGGATGCGCTGGCTGTCTTGCGGCGCGAGCCGTGCGGCCGTGACGGGGTCGACCTGCGCGAGCCGCGCATGCATGGCGGGCCAACCGAGCGCGGCGGCTTCGGCGTCGAGGCGCGCGCGCACAGCGGGGTCGGCCGCGGGCATGGCGTCGATGCCGTCGAACAGCGCCTTGAAGTACAGCATGGTGCCGCCCACGAGCAGCGGCAGCGCACCGCGCGCGCGGATGGCGTCGATGAGCCGGGTGGCGTCGGCCACGAAGGCGGCGGCGCTGTAGCTGTCGCGCGCATCGAGGATGTCGATCAGGTGGTGCGGCACGGCGGCCTGCTCGGCGGCGGTGGGCTTGGCGGTGCCGATGTCCATGCCGCGGTAGACCAGCGCCGAATCGACGCTGACGATCTCGACCGGCTGCAATTGCGCAACGGCCAGGGCCACGGCGGTCTTGCCGGACGCGGTGGGGCCGGCAAGCGCGATGTAGCGCGGGGGAACAGGGGAAGCTGGGGGCATGCGTCGAGGGTAGCAAATGGCGCGCGCCGGGCGGCAGCGCGGGGCTTGCTTGCGACGCAGTGCTTCAGGCGACGACGACGGTCGCGTCCCGCATCCGGCGGATGTCGCGCAGCGGCGGTGCGCCGAACAGGCGCGCGTACTCGCGGCTGAACTGCGAGGCGCTTTCGTAGCCCACGCGCACGCCGGCCGTGCCCGCATCGATGTTCTGGTTCAGCATCAGCTGCCGCGCTTCCTGCAGGCGCAGCTGCTTCAGGTACTGCATCGGGCTCATGCCGGTCACGGCGCGGAAATGCTGGCGGTAGGTCGACGGGCTCATGTGCGCGGACGCGGCCAGCTCGTCGGCCAGCACGGGCTTGGTGAAGTTCATCTTGAGCCACGCCAGGCTCTGCGCCACCTGCTGGCTCGGCGAGCCGACGGTCACGAGGCGCTGCAGCTGCGGGCCGTGGCGCCCGGCAAGCAGGCGCACGATGATTTCCTTCTGCAGCAGCGGCGCGAGTTGGGGCACGAGCTGGGGCTCGGCCAGCAGTTCGACGAGCCGCGTCACCGTGCCGAGCAGCGTCGGGTCGAGTGCACCGAGCGACAGGGCGCGGTGGTTGTGGGGTTCTCTGGACGGCGGCGGCAACGCCATCTCGGTCGCCACCTGCACGATGGCGCGCGCATCGAGCTTGAGCATGAGGCCCAGGAAGGGCTGCGCCGCGCTGGCGCGGGTGACGTGCGCGACCACGGGAAGGTCGGCCGTGATCAGCAGCGACTGGCCCGCGGCGTATTCATAGATCTCGTCGCCGAGCGCCGCGCGCTTCTGTCCGCCGACCGTGATGCCCAGGCCGAAGCCGTAGATGCAATGCACGGGCTCGGTCGCGGCGCTGCGACGGTGCAGCGAGAGTTCGGGAATGGCGGTGGCGTGGTCGCCGTCGTTTCGGGCAATGCGCCCGACGGCCGTGGCCAGGGCGGCGAGGACGGCCGAATCGTCTGGCTGCGTCGGCTGTAGCACTTCCATCTGAATCCTTTCGGCTGCTTGCGCAAAGTCTATCGGGCGCTTCTCATGCGACTGGCGTTTCCGGCGCAGTCTCGTTGTTTCAGGCAAGAACGCGCGCGGATTGGGCAAGTGGCCGTGGGCGCTTCATCGGACACTGGCCGCCGTGAAGTCCTCTTGCGGCGCGCGGCGCGCGGCGCGAGGACCGTGCTTCCCCTCCACGATGATGAAAAAAGAAATGACCCACGACGAACGAAACCCGCTTCGCGGCATCGACCGCCGCATCACCGCCTCGCTCGTGGCCGCACTGGCCGTCGGCGTGAGCATTGCCTGGTCCGCACCCGCTGTCGCCAGCACCGCGCTGGCGCAGAAAAACGCGTGCATGGCTTGCCACCAGGCCGCCGTGAAGGTGGTGGGCCCTTCCTGGAAAGAGATCGGCGCGCGCTATGGCGACGGCAAGGGCACGGCCGCGCAGCTGGTGGCCAGCATCAAGGGCGGCAGCTCGGGCAAGTGGGGCGCGATGCCGATGCCCGCGCAACCCCAGGTGCCCGAGGCCGACCTGCAGGCGCTCGCGCAATGGGTGCTCGACGGCGCCAAGTGAACCGAATCCTTCAACTCAACCCACGGAGAACAACAACATGAGCGCGCTCCACGTCAACGGCCGTGACCACACGGTCGACGCCGACCCCGGCACCCCCATCCTCTGGGCCCTGCGTGACACGCTGGGCATGACCGGCACCAAGTTCGGTTGCGGCGCGGCGCTGTGCGGCGCCTGCACCGTGCACATGGACGGCCAGGCCATCCGCTCGTGCATCACGCCGATCTCGGCGGCCGAGGGCAAGAAGATCACCACCATCGAAGCCGTGACCGGCGGCAGCGACCGCGTGGGTGCGGCGGTGCATGCCGCGTGGGTCAAGCACGACGTCGCGCAGTGCGGCTACTGCCAGAGCGGCCAGATCATGAGTGCGACCGCCTTCCTGCAGTCGCTGCCCAAGGGCAAGCAGCCCAGCACGGACGAGATCGACTCGGCCATGGCCGGCAACATCTGCCGCTGCGGCACCTACGCCCGCATCCGCGCCGCCGTGGCCGAAGCGGCCAAGACCCTCGCCTAAGGAGCCGACATGCTGCCCCACATCGACTACAACGAACTTCCGCGCGCGCTGCAGCGCCTGATGGCCCGGCCTGAGACCGATGAAGCCGACGAGGTCGCCACGCTGCCGCGTCGCAGCTTCCTGAAGATGGCCGGCGCCGGTGGCTTCGTGCTCGGCGCCTTTCCCCACATGGCCATGGCGCAGGCCGACGGTCCGGCCAAGGCCGGCGGCGCGCTCAAGCCGACGCAACAGCCGTCGGCCTTCGTGCAGATCGCGCCCAACGGCGAGGTCACCGTGACCATCAACCGCCTCGAGTTCGGCCAGGGCGTGCAGACCGGCCTGCCGATGATCCTGGCCGAAGAGCTCGATGCCGACTGGGCCCTGGTGCGCAGCCGCAACGGCACCAACGATGCGGCCTACGCCGACCCGCTGTTCGGCATGCACCTGACCGGCGGTTCCAACTCGATCAAGAACAGCTACACGCAGTACCGCGAACTGGGTGCGCGCGCGCGGGCCATGCTGCTGTCGGCAGCCGCGCAGCGCTGGAAGGTCGACGTGGCCACGCTGCGCACGCAGGCCGGCACGGTCATCGGCCCGGGCGGCCGCAAGGCGGGTTACGGCGAACTGGCCGAAGCGGCCATGGCGCTGCCGGTGCCCGAGAAGGTCACGCTGAAGAACCCGAAGGACTTTCGCATCATCGGCCGCCCGACCACGCGCCTGGACGCGCGCGCCAAGAGCAGCGGACGCCAGGACTTCGGCATCGACGTGAAGCAGCCCGGCCAGCTGACGGCCGTGGTGGCCCATCCGCCGGTGTTCGGTGCCCGCCTGGCCTCGGTGGACGACAGCGCGGCGCGCGCCGTCAAGGGCGTGAAGGCCGTGCTGCGCATTCCGCTGGACCGCGGCGCCGAGGGCGTGGCCGTGGTGGCCGACGGCTACTGGCCGGCCAAGCTGGGCCGCGACGCGCTCAAGCTGCAGTGGGACACCGCCGCCGTCGAGAAGGTCGACAGCGAGAAGCAACTGGCGCAGTACCGCGAACTCGCCGGCCGCCCTGGCAACCGCAAGTTCGACGCCGACATGGCGCCGCTGGCCGGCGCGCCGCACAAGCTCGATGCCGAGTTCGTGTTCCCCTACCTGGCCCATGCGCCCATGGAGCCGGAGAACTGCACCGTGAAGCTGACGGACGGTCGCGCCGAGTTGTGGGTCGGCACGCAGTCCGCCGACCTCGACGGCCAGGCCGCGGCGCGCACGCTGAAGCTCAAGCCCGAGCAGGTGAAGGTCAACGTGCAGATGGCGGGCGGCGGCTTCGGCCGGCGCTTCGTGGGCTCGAGCGACTTCGTGGTCGAGGCCTGCGAGATCGCCAAGGCCGCGCGCACCGCCGGCCTGAAAGACGCCCCCGTGCGCCTGCTGTGGAGCCGCGAGGACGACATCAAGGGCGGCTACTACCGCCCCATGCACCTGCACCGCGCACGCATCGGCTTCGACGAGCGCGGCAAGATCCTCGCGTGGGACCACGTCATCGTGGGCCAGTCGATCACCGGCGGCACGGTGTTCGCCGGTTCCATGGTGAAGGACGGCATCGACGCCACGGCCGTCGAGGGCATGCGCGATCCGTACCCCGTGCCGATGCGCCTCACGGTGCATCACCCGCAGGTCAACGTGCCGGTGCTGTGGTGGCGCAGCGTGGGGTCCACCCATACCGCCTTCGTGATGGAAACGCTCATCGACGAAATCGCCCGCACCACCAAGCAGGACCCGGTGGCCTACCGCATGAACCTCTTCGGCGACAAGCACCCGCGCCATCGTGCCGCGCTGCAGCTCGCGGTCGACAAGAGCGGTTACGGCAAGAAGAAGCTCGCCGAAGGCCGCGCCTGGGGCGTGGCTGTGCATGAGTCCTTCGAGTCGGTGGTGGCCTATGTGGTCGAAGCGTCGGTGAAAGACGGCCAGCCCGTGCTGCACCGCGTGACCTCGGGCGTGCACTGCAACCTGGCCGTGAACCCGCGCAGCGTGGAAGCGCAGGTGCAGGGCGCGGCGGTGATGGGGCTGTCGACCTGCCTGCAGGGCAGCGCCATCACGTTGAAGGACGGCGTCGTGCAGCAGGGCAACTTCGGCGACTTCACCGTGGCGCGCATCACGCAGATGCCCGAGTTCGATGTGCACATCGTGCCGAGTGCCGATGCGCCCAAGGGCATGGGAGAACCGGGCCTGCCGCCGCTGGCGCCTGCGTTCGCGAACGCCGTGGCGCGGCTGACGGGCAAGCCCTTGCGCCAGCTGCCGTTCGATCTGGCCTCGGCCTGACGCGGGAACGGAACCGGCGGGAAAGCCGGTTTGGTTTTTAGTTAGATGGCAGCGGGGGCGGGCGGCGTGTGCGCCTGGCCCCGCACCTCTTGCGGCGACAGCGCGGCAGAAGGCAATGAAGAAGGCAGCGACGGCTGCGGCGACACCAGCCGCGGCTGCGGCCGGCTGTCCGCCACGGTGCTGCTGCCTTCGGGCTTCATGCGAAACAGCTGCGACAGCGCCGCGCGGTACTGCGTCGCGCCCACCGAGTTGGTGTTGTGGTGCGAGCCGCCCTCGACCAGCACGAACATCTTGGGCACCGTGGCCGCCTCGTACAGCTTGCGCCCCAGCGTCGGGTTGATCAGGCTGTCGGCGGTGCCGTGCACCACGAGCAGCGGCGCGCCGATGTCCTTGACGGTGCGAATGGCCTCGAAGCGCTGCGTGATGAACGGGCCGAAGGGCAGCCAGCCCCACTTGAAGCTGCTGGCCACGTCGGCGATGGAGGTGAAGGTGCTCTCGACGATGGTGCCGCTCTCGTCGCCCACCGTGGCCGCCAGATCGATGCCGATGGCGCCGCCCAGCGAGTGGCCGAAGATGTAACGGTGCTGGCGCGGATGGCGCGCGGCAAGCCAGGTCCAGGCGGCGCGGGCGTCTTCGCGGGCCGAGGCTTCCGAGGGCAGGCCCTTGGAGCTCTTGCCGAAGCCGCGGTAGTCGATGGCCAGCACCGAGAAGCCCAGCTCGTGCATGCGCTGGATGCGCGGCGCCGAGCCGGCCACGTTGTAGCGCGCACCATGCAGGTACAGCAGCACGGGGGTCTCGGTGGTTTCGGGGGCGCCGCCGAGCCACAGGCCGTGCAGGCGCGCGGGTTCACCGGTGATGGACGATTGAAAGTCGATCCAGACGTCCTGCATGCCTTCGGTCATCTGGGCCGAGTTGCCCCAGCTGCGGTCGCTGGGCTGGAAGATCCATTCGCGTTGCCGTTCGTCGAGGGTCGAACAGCCGGCGGCCAGGAGGGCACAGAGCGAAAAGATGGACGCGAGGAGGGGCCAGCGTTTGATCATTGCGTGGAGGGACAGCGAAAGTCGGCCGAAAGTTCATCTGCTTGCTTTCTGAAACGCGTCGGCATCGCGTGTCAGATCCCCCTGTGCGGCGCTCGTCGGCGCTTCGCACGAGACCATGCAACGTGCGTGCCCGCGCTGCGGATGACGCGCAAAAACCCTCGAAAACCCTCAAAACGGGCGCTGACGGCGCTTATCTGGCGCGCGAGCCGCTGTGCTCAGGCCGGTGTCGGCTGCGCGAAATACACCACCATGCGCAGGTGTCGGTGCGCGTCGACCACCAGCGTTTCGTGGTGAAAGTCCAACGGTCCGGTGTCGGCCATCTGTACACATCGGAGGCCGCGCCGGGCGGGCGCGCTGTCGGGGGTGTCCCACCAGCGGCGGAAGTCGGGCGAGAGTTCTTTCAGGTCGGCGACGAGGCCCAACATGGCCGGATCGTCGGGTGCGATGGCGAAGTCGTATCGGAATTGCGCCAGTAGCCGGGGCGCATCGTCGCGCCAGGCGGGCAGGCGTCGCCGCAATTCAGGGTCGGCGAACACCATGCGCAGCAGGTTGCGCACTTCGGGTTCGCGCGCGCTGAAGCCGAAGAGCGCCTCGGCCGCCGCATTCCACGCCACGACGTCCCAGCGCAGGTTGCACACGTAGGCGGGGCGGTTCGGCAGGTCGTCCATCAACTGCTGGATGTGGGGCGTGACCGACACCTGCTGATGGGCCTCGGGCGGCGGGGGCCGCTTGTGGGCCAGCAGAAACAGGTGGCTGCACTCGGCGTCGTCGAGCTTCAGGGCGTGCGCCACGCCGAGCAAAAACTTCTGCGACACCTGGATTTCGCGCCCCTGCTCGAACCACGTGTACCAGGTGAGCCCCACGCCGGCCATCACCGCAACCTCTTCGCGCCGCAGGCCGGGGGTGCGGCGCCGGCCCTGCGAGGGCAGGCCGACATCGGCGGGCGTCAGCTTCCGGCGGTGCCGGGTCAGGAACTCCGACAGCTCGTTCTTGGTGCGGCTGAGGCTTCGCTCGATCACGACTGTTGTCTCCAGTAATAGGATAAACACTTAAATTGTAATGTGATGATCTTGTCCTGAAGATGGGGCTTCCGCAACCCGAACACGCACCCGGAGGCCCCTTTTGACCGCACCTTGCGATTCACTTTCCCTTTCCGACCGTCCTCCCACTGCGAGGCGGGAAGGGCGCGCAGGCGCCCGCGAATGGACCGGGCTCGCGCTGCTGGCGCTGCCGACCCTTTTGCTCGGGCTCGACCTCACGCTGCTGCACCTCGCGCTGCCCGCGCTGGCCCTGGACCTGCGCCCCACAAGCGCGCAGGCGCTGTGGATCGTCGATGCCTACGGTTTCATGATTGCCGGCTTTCTCGTCACGATGGGCACGCTGGGCGACCGCATCGGGCGGCGCAAGCTGCTCATGGCGGGGGCGGCGGCGTTCGGCGTGGCGTCGGTGATCGCGGCCTCTTCGACCAGCGCCAACCAGCTGATCGCCGCACGTGCCGTGCTTGGCGTGGCGGGCGCGACGCTGATGCCGTCGACGCTGGCCCTGATCAGCAACATGTTCCTGCACCCGCACCAGCGCGCGCTGGCGATCGGGCTGTGGGCGACCATGTTCGCGCTGGGCATGGCGGCCGGGCCCGTGGTGGGCGGCGTGCTGCTGGCGCACCACGGCTGGGGCGCGGCCTTTCTCGTCGCGCTGCCAGTGGTCGGGCTGCTGCTGCTGGCCGCGCCGTTCCTGCTGCCGGAGTACCGCGCGCCGCAGCAGGGCCAGCTCGATCTGCCCAGCGTCGCGCTGTCGCTGCTTGCCTTGCTGCCGGTGGTCTACGGCATCAAGCAGGTCGCCAAGGACGGGATCGGTGTCGGTGCCGTGCTGGCACTGTTCGGTGGGCTGGCCTTCGCGCTGCTGTTCGTCCGGCGGCAGCGGCGGCTGCGCCATCCGCTGATCGACCTCGACCTGTTCGCCAGCCGGGTTTTCAGCGTCGCGCTGGTGGTGCTGTTGGTGGGGCTCGTTGGTGTCGGCGGCACGATGCTGCTGGTGACCCAGTACCTGCAACTCGTGGCTGGCCTGTCACCGCTCGCGGCTGGGCTGTGGATGGGCCCGCCAGCGCTCGCCATGCTCGTGGCCGGCATCACGGCGCCGCTGCTCGCGCGGCGCATCCGGCCGGGCCATGTGATGGCCGGCGCGCTGGGGTTGTCGGTCGTGGGGTATCTGATGCTGAGCCAGCTCGATCGCACGCCGCATGGCATCGCGTTGGTGACCGCCTCGTTCTCGCTCGTGTACCTCGGCCTGGGCACCATCGCCGCGCTGGGCACCGACCTGGTCGTGGGCGCTGCGCCGCCTGAGAAGGCCGGCTCGGCTTCGGCTTTGTCCGAAACGGTGCAGGAGCTGGGTCTGGCCGTGGGCATCGCCACGCTGGGCAGCCTGACGACGGCGGTGTATCGCACGCGGATGGGCGACCCGATCGACGGCGTGGCCGTGGAGTTTCAACGCGCGGTATCGGACAGCCTGGCCGGCGCCACGTCGGTGGCGCACCAACTGCCTGCCGGCGTGCTGGAGCAGGCGCAAGCCGCCTTCCTCGCGGGGCTGAATGCAGCCGCAGCCATCAGCGCCGTCAGCATTGCGGTTCTTGCGGTGCTGGCTGCCGTCACGCTGCGGCATGTCGGCGCAGCGACCGATGAAGGGCCTACCGCCCGCGCATGAACAGCGAATCGAGCTCGCGGATCGACAGCTGGCGCCAGGTCGGCCGGCCATGGTTGCACTGGTCGGAGCGCTCGGTGGCTTCCATCTGGCGCAGCAGGCCGTTCATCTCGTCGATCGTGAGCTTGCGGTTGGCGCGCACCGCGCCGTGGCAGGCCATGGTCGACAGCAGCTCGTTCTGCGCGCGCTGCACCACGGTGCTCGCGTCGTGCTGGCCCAGTTCGGCGAGCACGCTGCGCGCCAGCTCCACCGGGTCGCCGTCGGCCAGCGTGCCGGGCACGGCGCGCACGGCCAGCGTACGGGCCGAGAACGGCGTGATCTCCAGCCCCAGCGTGGGCAGCACCTCGGCGCAGGCCTCGGCCGTGGCCACTTCCTGCGGCGTGGCCGCGAAGGTGGCCGGAATCAGCAGCGGCTGGCTCGTGATGGCCGCGCCGTCGAGCTGGGTCTTGAGCCGCTCGTAGACGATGCGCTCATGCGCCGCGTGCATGTCGACGATCACCAGGCCCTGGCTGTTCTCGGCCAGGATGTAGATGCCCTGCAGCTGGGCCAGGGCGCGGCCCAGCGGCCAGGCGTCCTGGTTCATGACCGGAGCCGGCGTGGAGGCCGGGGCTTCGCTGTCCGGCAGCCCGACCGGCGCGCGGAACGACATCGCCGGGGCTTCGGTCTGCCACTGCGACGCGCCCGTGACCAACGCATGGCCTTGCTCCTCGGAGCGCCGCGGCCACATGGCCTCGAAGTCGCCGGTGCCGCGCTCGCGTGCCTGGAACGGGATCGCGGGCTGCGACCAGCTCGCACTCGGCGGCAGCGGCGTCTGCTTGAAGAAGGGCTGTGGTGGCGCGTCGGCCGGTGCCAGGGCATCGCCGGCGCGCGGCGCGGCCAGGGCGTCCTCGATGGCATGGCGCACCGCCTGGTGCACCTCGCGCCCGTCGCGGAAGCGCACCTCGATCTTGGTCGGGTGCACGTTGACGTCGACGCGCGCGGGGTCGATCTCCAGGTACAGCACGTACACCGGCTGGCGCTGGCCGTGCAGCACGTCTTCGTAGGCGCTGCGCACCGCGTGCGACAGCACCTTGTCGCGCACGAAGCGGCCGTTGACGTAGAAGAACTGCTGGTCGTTGCGCGAGCGCGCCGCATCGGGAATGCCGGCACGGCCGACCACGCGCACCGGGCCGCCTTCGCGCAGCACCGAGACGCTCTGCGACACGAAGTCGTCGCTCAGCGCATCGGCCAGCCGCTGCTCGGGCGTGGCGGCGGCGCGCCACTGTTCGATCAACTTGCCGTCGTGCCAGACCGAAAAGCCCACCTCGGGCCGCGCCAGCGCATGGCGGCGCACGGCCTCGATGCAGTGGGCCAGCTCGGTAGCGTCGGTCTTCAAAAACTTGCGCCGCGCGGGCGTGGCAAAGAACAGCTCGCGCACCTCGACCGTGGTGCCCACCGAGCGTGCCACGGGCCGCAGCTCGCCCGTGCCGCCATCGAGCACGAAGGCGCTGTCGGCGCCGGTGAAGCGCGAAAGGATGCTGAGTTCGGCAATCGCGTTGATGGCCGCGAGCGCCTCGCCGCGAAAGCCCATCGTGCCGACCGTTTCGAGGTCGCTCAGGCTCGCGATCTTGCTGGTGGCGTGGCGGCGCAGCGCCACCGTGAGTTCTTCGCGGGGAATGCCCAGGCCGTCGTCTTCGACCGAGATCAGCCGCACGCCGCCCGAGGCCAGCCGCACGGTGATCTGGCGCGCGCCGGCGTCCAGCGCGTTGTCGAGCAGTTCGCGCACCACCGAGGCGGGGCGCTCGACCATTTCACCGGCGGCGATCTGGCTGATCAGCTCGTCGGGGAGTTCACGGATCGGGCGGCGTTCGGCGGGGGGGAGGGAAGAGGGTAGGGCACTCACCGGAAACATTCTAGAAGCGGGGCGCCGACTGGGCGGCTGGCGGGGTATCGGGGTGTATTTGGTGCGCTTATACCGATCCTCAACCGATCTCATTGGCTTTGGCGAAGGCGAAAACCTAAGCTCCCCTTCGCCAACGTATTCGCACAACAAACAAGAACGCACCGGAGACACCCAGGACACCGCCATGGCACGCCGCCATGCCGCGCAGGGGGCCGCCGCGCGCGTTCGCCGACCACCCTGAAAGCCGACGCCATGACGACACCCCGCCCCCTGCGCTCCGCCGCCTGGTTCAACAACCCCGAACACAGCGAACTCTCGGTCCTGCACCTGGCCTGGTTCCTGAACTACGGCCTCACCCGCGAAGAGCTGCAATCGGGCAAGCCGATCATCGGCATCGCGCAAAGCGGCTCCGACCTCACGCCCTGCAACCGCCACCACCGCGAGCTGTCGCTGCGGGTGCGCGAAGGCATCCGCGAGATGGGCGGCATCGCGATGGAATTTCCGATGCACCCGATCCAGGAGAACGGCCGCCGCCCGACCGCCGCGCTCGACCGCAACCTGGCCTACCTGGGGCTCGTCGAAATCCTCACCGGCTACCCGATCGACGGCGTGGTGCTGACCACCGGCTGCGACAAGACCACGCCCGCCGCGCTGATGGCCGCGGCCACCGCCAACATCCCCGCCATCGTGCTGTCGGGCGGCCCCATGCTCAACGGCTGGCACGAAGGCCAGCGCACCGGCACCGGCACCACGCTGTTCAAGGCGCGCGAGCTGTTCGCCAAGGGCAGCATCGACTTCCCCGGTTACATCGACCTCGTGGGCTCCACCGTGCCCTCGGCCGGCCATTGCAACGTGATGGGCACCGCCTCGACCATGAACGCCCTGGCCGAAGCCCTGGGCATGAGCCTGCCCGGCTGCGCGGCCATTCCCGCGCCGTACCGCGAGCGCGGCCAGATGGCCTACGAAACGGGCCGCCGCATCGTCGACATGGTGCGTGAAGACCTCAAGCCCTCGGACATCCTCACGCGCTCGGCCTTCGAGAACGCGATCGTCGTCAACTCGGCCATCGGCGGTTCGACCAACGCGCCGATCCACCTCATCGCCATCGCCAAGCATGCGGGCGTCGAGCTAAACATCCAGGACTGGGAAACGGTCGGCCTCGAGGTGCCGCTGCTGCTCGACATGCAGCCCGCCGGCAAGTACCTCGGCGAAGAGTTCTACCGCGCAGGCGGCGTGCCGGCTGTGGTCGCCGAGCTGCACCGCCACGGCCTGATCCGTACCGACGCGCGCACCGTCAACGGCCACACCCTGGCCGTCAACTGCGCCGACGCACCCGTGAAAGACGCCGACGTCATCCGCCCCTTCGAACAGCCGCTGCGTGAGAACGCCGGCTTCCTCGTGATGTCGGGCAACCTGTTCGACAGCGCGATCATGAAGACCAGCGTCATCTCCGACGAGTTCCGTGCGCGCTACCTGAGCAAGGCCGGCGATCTCGACGCCTTTGTGGGCCGCGCCATCGTGTTCGACGGCCCGGAAGATTTCGAAGCCCGCATCGAAGACCCGTCGCTGGACATCGACGCGAGCTGCATCCTGTTCATGCGCGGCGTCGGCCCGATCGGACACCCGGGCTCGTCGGAAGTGGTCAACATGCGCGCACCCTCGCACCTGCTCAAGAGCGGCGTGTCGGCCTTGCCCTGCATCGGCGACGGCCGCCAGTCGGGCACCTCGGGCTCGCCGTCGATCCTCAACGCCTCGCCCGAAGCTGCCGCGGGCACGGGCCTGGCGCTGCTGCAGACCGGCGACAAGGTGCGCGTGGATCTGAAGGAACGCACCGTCAACATGCTGGTGGACGACGAGGTGCTGCAGGCCCGCGCCCGCGACCTCGAGGCGAAGGGCGGCTACCCGATTCCCGCGAGCCAGACGCCGTGGCAGGAAATCCAGCGCGCGATGGTGGACACGCTCTCTGAAGGCATGGTGCTGAAGCCGGCGACCAAGTACCAGCGGGTGGCGCAGACGGCGGGGATTCCGCGTCGGAATCACTGAGGACTGCTGTTGTTCAGGGCGACGCTCCCGCCGACGGGGAGCCTTGCTCCGCGAATGTCCCCCGGGGCTGCGCCCCTCCTCCTTGATTTCGCTGCGCAAGGCACCCCATCGACGTGAGCGTGTTCAGAGCACCTGTTGATCGGCGCGCACCCACAGCGTGCCTCGTGCTCAGGGCACTGGGTGCTTCCCGCAGCGAAATCAAGGAGGAGGGCGAAGCCCGGGGGACATTCGCGGAGGGAAGTACCCGGTGGCCTGAGCACACGCCCTGAACAAACCGGAACAAGATTTTTTTCAAATCAAAAGAAGGAGTCAGACATGAAGTGGATGAGCGTTCAAACGCCCCAAGGCCCCCGCGTGGGCTACATCAAGGACGGCGCACTGCAGCCCGTCGATGCGGCTCGCATGCAGGACATCGTCGAAGGGAAAGCCTGGAACGATGCAGGCAATCCGATCCCCCTCGCCGACGTCAAGCCCACCTTGCCGTTCGCACCGAGAAACATCATCTGCATCGGCGCCAACTACCGCGACCATTGCATCGAGACCGGCCTGGCCATCCCCGAGAAGCCCGTCGTCTTCGCCAAGTTCACCAACACGCTGGCGGCCGACGGTGACGCGATCACCTGGCCCGAAGACTTCACCGAGAAGGTCGACTGGGAAGCCGAACTCGGCGTCGTCATCGGCAAACGCGCGCAGGGCGTGAGCGAAGCCGATGCGCTCTCGCATGTGTTCGGCTATGTCGCCGCCAACGACGTGAGCGCGCGCGACGTGCAGCTCGGCGAGGCGCAATGGGTGCGCGGCAAGTCGCTCGACGGCTTCTGCCCGCTCGCGCCCACCGTCGTCACGCGCGACGAAGTGGCCGACGTGCAATCGCTGGGCATTCGTTGCCTCGTCAACGGCGAGGCCGTGCAGTCGTCCAACACGAGCGAGATGATTTTCTCGGTCGCGTTTCTCGTGGCGTACCTCTCGCGCGCCATCACGCTCGAACCCGGCGACCTGATCCTCACCGGCACGCCCGCCGGCGTCGGCCTGGGCCTCAAGCCGCCACGCTTCCTGAAGCGCGGCGACGTGGTCTCGGTCGAGATCGATGGATTGGGTTCGGTGACGAACCCCGTCCACGGCGCGGTCGCACGCGGCTAGCCTCGGCGTCTTTCAGACAGACATACCTATTCAGGAGACAACAACAATGACAACCACGAGTCCCTACGGCGAACTGGTCACAGGCGCCATCCACAAGGCGCGCTGGCGCCTGCTGCCCATGTTGATCGTCATGTACATCATGTCGATTCTTGACCGCGTGAACGTCGGCTTCGCCAAGCAGGCGCTGCAGATCGACACCGGCCTGAGCAACAGCGCCTTCGCGCTCGGCGCCGGCATCTTCTTCGTGAGCTACGCGATCTTCGAAGTGCCGAGCAACGTGATCTTGTCGCGCGTCGGCCCGCGCATCTGGCTGTGCCGGATCATGGTCACCTGGGGGCTCGTGGCGTCGGCCATGATGTTCGCGACCAGCGAGACCTCCTTCTACGTGCTGCGCTTCCTGCTCGGCATCGCGGAAGCGGGCTTCTACCCCGGCGTGCTGCTCACGCTGACCTACTGGTTCCCGGCGAAGGTGCGTGCACAGGCCAACGGCATTTTGCTGTTCGGCTTTGCAGGCGCGCTCGTCATCGGCGGGCCGATCTCCGGTGCGCTGCTCGACATGAACGGCATCGGCGGCCTCAAGGGCTGGGAGTGGATGTTCCTCATCGAGGGCCTGATGGCCGTGGTGGTGGGCATCGTGGCCTTCTTCGTCATCGTCGACCGGCCGCACAACGCGCCCTGGCTCACGACCGCGCAGCAGAACGCGCTGCAGGCCGTGCTCGACCAGGAAGCGGCAGAAAAGTCAGCCGACAGCCCGCAGACCGTGTGGCAGACGCTGTGCAATCCGCGGGTCATGTTCTTCGCGCTGAACTTCTTCATCGTGCAGATCGCGGCCTACGGCCTCATCTTCTATCTCCCGACCCAGGTGGCGCAGATCCTGGGCCAGAAGATCGGCCTGCTGGTCGGCTTCGTCACCAGCATTCCGTGGCTGCTGGCGCTGTTCGTCGTGTACTTCGTCACGCGCTGGTCCGACCGTCACCATGACCGTCGCCGCGTCACCGTGGCCACGCTGTACACGATCTTCGGCGTGTGCGTGTGCCTGTCGGCGCACGGCTCGCCGGTCTTCGCGATCGCGGCGCTGTCGATCGGTGCATCGACCTACCTGTCGGGCACGCCGATCTTCTATGCCTTCCTGTCGGAGCGGCTGTCGGGCCTGGGCATTGCCACGGGCATTGCGCTGGTCAACTCCATCGGCAACCTGGGCGGCTTCGTGGCGCCCAACCTGCGGACCTACGTGGAGCAAAACCACGGCGGCTCGGCCGCGGGGCTGTACACGCTGGGCAGCGCGGCGCTGCTGGCCGCGTTGATGCTGGCGCTCATGCCGAAGGGCTGGCGCGTGGCGAAGAAGAGTGGGGCTGCGGCGGCGGCACCTGCGGCCGTGCGCGACGGCCGAGCGCGCGCCTAGTCGGTTTAGAACGCCTGTCGCCAGACGCGCGACAGGGCCTGCCACGCGCAGTCCACCTCCGGCCGCTTGAGCGCGCCGGCCAGGCAGACAAAGCGCAGGTCGCAGCCGATGCTCACGCGATCGGCAATGACCAGGCCGTCGCGCTGGCTGGCCTGCAGCGCCAGCGCATCGCGCGCCAGCGAAATGCCCACGCCGGCGCGCACCAGCGCCAGCATCGACATCTCCTGGTCGGCCTGCGCGGCTTTTTTCAGCACCAGCTTGTGGGCCTGCAGCACCGGCGCCAGCAGCCGCGAATGCGACGAGGTCGGCGGTGCCAGCACCCACGGCAAATACGCCAGTTCGGGCCACTCGCGGCCCAGCACCTGCGGCGCCCAGCCGCTCGGGCCGATCACCTGGTAGTTGAAGCGCGCCAGCACCTGCGAATGGAACAGCAAGCCGCCTTCCTGGCGGCGCGCGGCCGCGCTGGCTTGCGGCAGGTCGGTCGCTTCGGGATCGCCGAGGTAGAAGCCGATGTCCAGCTCCTTGTTGAGCAGTTGGGCGAGCACATCGCCGCTCGTGCCCTGGTGCAGCTCGGTCTCGAGCTCGGGCGCCAGCGCCACCAGTTCGGTGAGGAAGGGGCTGAGCCGCGTGAAGTCGGGGTCGAGGATGGTGCCGATGCGCAGCGAGCCGCGCACGCCGCCCTTGAGCCGCTCCGCCGCCACCGCGAAATCGTTCAAGCCTTCGAGCGCATGCTCCGCATGGTTGAGCAGCGCCGCGCCGTCGCGCGTGAGCAGCAGGCCGGTGGGCGTGCGCTGGAACAGCTCCAGTTCGACCAGCGCGCCCAGCTCCTTGAGCTGCAGGCTCACGGCCGGCTGCGTGAGAAACAGGCGCTGCGCGCCGCGCGACACCGAGCCCTCGCGGGCCACGGCCACGAAGGCCTGCAGGAGCCGGGGCTCGATCTTCTTCATGCCGCGCCGGGCAGAGGCTGCAGCTGCTTGAACATGACGAAGGCATCCACGAAGCCATGCTGCGGATGTCGGAACGCGCCCGGCAGCGTGCCGACGATCGCGAAGCCCATGCGCTGCCACAGCTGCACCGCGCGCTCGTTGGTCGACACGACGAAGTTGAACTGCATCGCCAGGAAGCCCATGCGCAGGGCCTGCTGCTGCGAGTGTTCGCACAGCGCCGAAGCCACGCCAAGGCCGCGCGCCGTCTCGGACACCACATACCCGCAGTTGCTCACATGTGCGCCCTGGCCGGGCTGGTTGGGGCGGATCACGTAGGTGCCGAGCACGGTGCCTTCGTCGTTGCAGGCCACGAAGGTCAGCGTGGGCACTTTCATCCACGAGTGGCGGGCCTCTTCTTCCGTGACATCGGGTGGGTAGGTGTAGGTGTCGCCGCGGCGGAACGTCGGTTCGAGGACGGCCCAGATAGCGGGCCAGTCGGCATCGAGGGCTTCGCGGATCTGGATCATGGGGTGATTCGAAAAGGGGGCAGCATGCCAACAAGGATAATCCGCGCCCATGGAAATCATCAGCTTTCTCGTCGACTTCATTCTTCACGTCGACAAACACCTCGAGGCCTTCGTGGTCGCCTACGGCCCCTGGGTCTATGCGCTGCTGTTTCTGATCGTGTTCGTCGAGACCGGTGCGGTGGTCATGCCGTTCTTGCCGGGCGACTCGCTGCTGTTCATCGTCGGCGCGCTGTGCGGCGTGGGGCTCATGAGCTTCCCGCTGGCCTGCGGCATCCTGATCGTGGCGGCCATCCTGGGCGACCAGTGCAACTACTCGATCGGGCGCTACTTCGGGCCCAAGGTCTTCCAGTGGGAGAACTCGCGCTTCTTCAACCGCAAGGCCTTCGACCAGGCCCACAGCTTCTACGAACGCTACGGCGGCATCACCATCGTGCTGGCGCGCTTCATGCCTTTCATTCGCACCTTCGCGCCCTTCGTGGCCGGCGTGGCCGAGATGAACCGCGCGAAGTTCACGGCCTACAACGTGGGCGGCGCGCTGCTCTGGGTGCTGGGCATCGCCACTGCGGGCTACTTCTTCGGCAACCTGCCGTTCGTTCGGCTGCACCTGGACAAGATCATCTGGGCGCTGATCTTCGTGCCCGGCCTGCTGGCGATCTTCGGCGCATGGCGCGCCTCGAAGGCCGAGAAGGCACGGGCGGCGGCATCGCAGGCCTGAGTCGCTGCAAACTCACCCCATTAAGAAAAACGCGCCCGAGGGCGCGTTTTTCGTTGAGGGTGTGAATGAATGATCAGTAGCGCGGCCCGTTGTACGGGTAGTAGCCGCTGCCGCGCGGGTAGCGTTGCTGTTGCTGCTGCTCGTAGTAGTTGCGTTCGTCGACGCTGCGGCCCACCTGGTTGCCGATGACGCCGCCGATGGCCGCGCCGCCGAGCGTGCTGCCCGTGTTGCCGCCGATCGCATGGCCCACCGCCGCGCCGCCGAGTGCGCCGATGCCGGTGCCGAGGTTCTGGTTGGGACCGCTCGCACAGCCTACCAGCGTCATGACCGAAGTGGCAGCTGCAGCGGCGATCCAGAGACGTGTCTTCAACATGGTGTCCACCTTTCGAGGAGTGATGGCCCATCATGGTCAAAAGTATGCATTTCGCGGTGTAGGAGCCTGCCGCACGTGCCTGTGCGCGGTGGCGGGCCGCGTGGCGTGGGACAGGGCGCGTGTTGCGGGACGCAACGCCTGAAAGCGGGTGTGGCTACGTGGCGCGCGGCTTCGGCACCTTCTTCTTCGGCGCCGTTTCCAATGCACCCGACGACGCCGCCCGCAGGATGCGGCGGAAGGTGGGGCATTCCATGTGGCTGGGCGCGGGGCAAACCGCTGCGTGCCGCAGGCCGTCGCGCATCGCCGTAAGCTGGCGGATCGTGCGGTCGAGGTCCTGTGCCTTGTCGGCGAGCACCTGCCGGTCGATGCGCGGTTTGCCTTCGGGCGAGAACATGCGGCCGATTTCTTCCAGCGAGAAACCGGCGGCGCGGCCCAGCGCGATGAGCGCAAGCTGCTCCAGCACGTCGGGCGCGAACACGCGGCGCAGGCCGTGCCGGCCGGTCGAGGCGATCAGCCCTTTTTCTTCATAGAAACGCAGCGTCGAGGCGGGAACGCCGGCGCGTTGCGCGACTTCCGAAATGTCCATGTGCAGGCCCCCCCCCCCCCTTGACTTCAAGTCGACTTGAATTGGCACAGTCTAGCCTTCGCCGCTTGAAGGCACCTTGAGGAAAACGATCATGGACGACACATCTCCCGCCAATGCCGAACAGGCCGCCTTGTGGAACGGCCGCGCCGGCAGCGCCTGGGTCCAGACGCAGGCCGTGCTCGACGCGATGTTCCAGCCGCTCGAAGCGCGGCTGACCGACGCGGTGCGCGCCGTGGGCGCCCGCCGCGTGCTCGACGTGGGCTGCGGCACCGGCCGCACGACGCTCGCCGTGGCGCGGCAACTCGGCGCGACGGGGCGGTGCCTCGGCGTCGATATCTCGGCGCCGATGATCGAGGCGGCGAAGGCCCGCGCCGCGCGCGAGGTGCTCCCGTCGGCCCGCTTCGTCTGCGCCGACGTGCAGAGTCATGCCTTCGAGCCGGCCGCGTTCGACACAGTGATCTCACGCCTGGGCGTGATGTTCTTCGACGACCCGGTGCGGGCCTTCGCAAACCTGCGGCGCGCCGCGACGGACGGCGCGGCCCTGCGCTGCATCGCCTGGCGCGGCGGGGCCGACAACCCGTTCATGAGCACGGCCGAGCGCGCTGCTGCACCGCTGCTGCCCGGCCTGCCGCCGCGCCGGCCGAACGCGCCGGGCCAGTTCGCGTTCGCCGACCGCGCGAGGGTCGCGGGCATCCTCGAGGCGAGCGGGTGGGGCGAGGTCGACATCCAGCCGTTCGAGGTTGAGTGCGCATTCCCCGCGGCGGCGCTGGTCGACTACTTCACGCGGCTCGGGCCGGTTGGGCTGATCCTGCAAGAGACGGATGCACAGACGCGCGCGAAGGTCGTCGAGACCCTGCACGCCGCCTTCGCGCCCTACGTGCGGGGCGATGAGGTGCGCTTTGTCGCAGCCTGCTGGATGATCGCCGCGCGTGCTTCGGTGCAGGAGCGCGACCGTGTCTGAGGCGGTCGAATGCATGGTCCGCACGCTGTGGATCGGCGTTGGTGCAACGGTGGTGATGGACCTCTGGGCGGTGCTGCGCCAGCGCCTGTTCGGCATTCCCTCGCTGGACTACGCCCTCGTCGGCCGCTGGCTCGTGCACCTGACGCGCGGACGCTTCTTTCACGACCCCATCGGCAAGTCGCCGCGCGTGGCGGGCGAGGGTGTCATCGGCTGGACCGCGCACTACCTGCTCGGCATCGCGTTCGCGGCCGTCCTGCTCGCGGGCTGGGGATTGGAATGGGCGCGCCAACCAACGCTCGCCCCGGCGTTGATCGTCGGCATCGGCACCGTGGTCCTGCCGTTCTGCGTGATGCAGCCCGCGATGGGCGCGGGCTTTGCCGCGCGCCGCACGCCGCGCCCTGCGATGGCGCGATTCCAGAGCCTGGTCACGCACACGGTCTTCGGCGTCGGCCTCTATGCGGCCGCGTGGGTCGCCCGCGTGGCGGGCTTCTAGCTCAGAGCTGCCGGCTGCGTGCCAGCGGCGGGTTCTGCGCGAAGTAGCGCTGGATGCCGCGCATCAGCGCGTCGGCCAGGTTCTCCTGGTAGTCGGCGCGGCGCAGGTTGGCTTCTTCCTCGGGGTTGCTGATGAAGGCCGTCTCGACCAGCACGCTCGGGATGTCGGGCGCCTTGAGCACCGCGAAGCCGGCCTGCTCGACCTGCGCCTTGTGCAGCCGCGCGCCGATGCCCTTGATCTCGCCGAGCATCGCGCCGCCGAGCTTCAGGCTGTCGTTGATCTGCGCGGTGGTGCTCATGTCGAGCAGGGCGCGCTGCACCTGCGCCTCGTGGGTGCCCACGTTCACGCCGCCGACCTTGTCGGCGTCGTTTTCCTTGTTGGCGAGCCAGCGCGCTGCGCTGCTCGAGGCGCCGCTCTGGCTCAGCGCGAACACGCTGGCGCCGCGCGCGGCGGGCGTGGTGAAGGCGTCGGCGTGGATGCTCACGAACAGGTCGGCCTGCACGCGCCGCGCCTTCTGCACGCGCACGCCCAGCGGCACGAAGAAGTCGGCGTCGCGCGTGAGAAAGGCGCGCATCGGGCTGCCGTTGACGCTGGCCGCGTTGATGCGGTCGCGCAGTCGGTGCGCCACCTGCAGCACGATGTCTTTCTCGCGCGTGCCGTTCGGGCCGATGGCGCCGGGGTCTTCACCGCCGTGGCCGGGGTCGAGCGCGACGATGATGATGCGGTCGGTGCGGCTGGCCGTGGCGCGCGGCGGCGGACCGGGCGGTGTCACGGGGCGCGCCGGAGGAGGCGCCGCGGCCACGACGGGCGGCGGTGCCGGCGGCAACGGCAGCGGCATGCCGCCGGGGGGCAGCGCCGGCGCGGGCGCCGACGGACCGGGGCGCATGGCCTGCTGCGCCATCAGGTCGCCCAGCGGGTCGACGGGCGGCATGGCGGGGCGCACGGGCGCCGGCGATGGCGCGGCGGGCGGGGCGCTTGCCACGGCGGGGCCGTTGCTCGGCGCGCTGGTGCTGCTGCCGTTCTTGGGCGCATCGCGCAGCCGCTCGGCGATCAGCGCTTCCATCGGGTCGATGGCCTGCTCGGGGTACAGGTCGAGCACCAGCCGGTGCTTGTAGGCGGCCACGGGCGCCAGCGAAAACACCTGCGGGCGCACGGTCTGCTTCAGGTCGAACACGATGCGCACCACCTTCGGTGCGTTCTGCCCGATGCGCAGGCCGTTGATGAACGGGTCGCCGGGCTTGATCTTGCCGACCAGGTCGCGCAGCTCGGTGTTGAGGTCGATGCCCTCGATGTCCACGGCCAGCCGGGGCGGGCTGCCGACCACCAGCTGCTGCGAGTTGAGGCGGGCGTCGGACTCGATGGTCACGCGGGTGTAGTCGGCGGCGGGCCACACGCGCACGGCGAGGATGCTGGCGCCGCGCGCGATCTGGTGCACGCCCAGCATCAGCGCGATGCTGCCGCCTTGCAGCAGCACGCGCCGTTTCAGGCCGGTCGCCTTCATGCGGCGAGGCACGCCAGCAGATCGCTGCCGCGAGGGGTGTTCGCAAGAAGGGTCACGCTGCGGGTGTCGTCAGTCATTGCTTCTATTTTAATAGCTAGGTCGGCAGGTGGGGTGCGCCCCGCGGCGTTTTCCGGCCACTCGGCCAGCTTGAGGCCCGGGCCCGCGAAGATGTCGCGAAAGCCCGCGTCGTCCCATTCGCGCGGATCGGCGAAGCGGTAGAAGTCGAAGTGGAAGATGGCCAGCCCGTCGGGCGCCTCGTGCGGCTCGACCACCGCGTAGGTGGGGCTCTTGATGCGCCCGGTGATGCCGAGCGCGCGCAGCAGGTGGCGCACGAAGGTGGTCTTGCCGGCGCCCAGGTCGCCCTGCAGCGCGATGAACGCGTCGCGCAACGCGGGCGATGCGGCGAGCGCGCGCGCCAGTGCGTCGGTGTCGTCTTCGCCCTGCCAGCGCAGGGTGCGCGTTTCTACAATCGGCAAGTGATCGTCAGCCATCCACTCATTGCTCGTATTCAGGCCTTGGCCCGGGAACTCGGATTCTCCCAAATCGGAATCGCGGGCGTCGATCTGTCGAGCGCCGAGGACGGTCTGATGCAATGGCTGGCCCATGGGTTCCATGGCGAGATGCAATACATGGCAACACACGGCACCCGCCGCGCGCGGCCTGCCGAGCTGGTGCCGGGCACGGTGAGCGTGATCACCGCGCGCATGGACTACCTGCCGCGCGCCACGCCGGACGACTGGCAGGCCGTCGAGTTCGACCGCCTCACGCGGCCCGGCGAAGCCATCGTGTCGGTCTATGCGCGGGGCCGCGACTATCACAAGGTGCTGCGCAACCGCCTCGCCAAACTGGCCGAGCAGATCGCCGAAGAGGTCGGCCCCTTCGGCCACCGCGCCTTCACCGATTCGGCGCCGGTGCTCGAGGCCGAGCTGGCCTCGCGCAGCGGCCAGGGCTGGCGCGGCAAGCACACGCTGGTGCTCGACCGCGATGCGGGCTCGATGTTCTTCCTCGGCGAAATCTACGTCGACATGGCACTGCCGCCGAGCGAGCCCGTCAGCGCGCACTGCGGCAGCTGCAGTGCCTGCATCGACGTGTGCCCGACACGCGCCATCGTCGCGCCGCAGCGGCTCGATGCGCGGCGCTGCATTTCGTACCTGACGATCGAGCATGCCGGCGCCATTCCGACGGAGCTGCGCCCGCTCATGGCCAACCGCATCTACGGCTGCGACGACTGCCAGCTGATCTGCCCCTGGAACAAGTTCGCGAAGAAGAGCACGCTGCCCGACTTCGATGCGCGCGACGGGCTCACGGGCCGCACGCTGGCCGAGCTGTTCGCGTGGAGCGAGGAAGACTTTTTGCGCCGCACCGAAGGCAGTCCGATCCGCCGCATCGGCCACGAGCGCTGGCTGCGCAACATCGCGGTGGCGCTGGGCAATGCGGTGCGATCAGGCGAGGACGGCGCGAAGGAAGCGCTGGCCACGCGTGCCGAGCATCCGAGTGCGCTGGTGCGCGAGCACGTCGCGTGGGGGCTCGCGCAGGAAGACGTCAGGCCGGAAGAATCTCGCGCACGCGCTCCCAGGGGCGGCACATGAGCGTGCCGCGCGGCGACACGACGATGGGCCGCTGCAAGAGGATCGGATGCGCCACGATCGCATCGAACAGCTGGTCGTCGGTCAGCTTCTCGTCCGCCAGCTTCAGTTCTTCATAAGGCGCTTCCTTCGTGCGCAGCAGGTCGCGCGCCGTCAGGCCCATCGCCTTCGTCAGCTCGCGCAGCTTCTTCTTCGAGGGCGGCGTTTCCAGGTACAGGACGATCTCGGGTTCGACGCCGCTTTCGCGGATCAAGCCCAGCACGTTGCGCGACGTGCTGCAGTTGGGCTTGTGGTAGATCGTCATCGGGTAGGCGGTGGTCGGTGTGCGTGCGGTCATGGGGTCGATGATAGAAAACTGGGTTCAGCCGCTCGGCGCGCTCGTATCCAGCGAGAAGGGAAAGCGCGCCGCCCAGAATTCCGCCAGCCGCGGCTCGGCGTCCACGCGGCGCACCACGCGCGCCATGCGTGGCGCCACGCGGTAGAAGCGCCGGCGGGTCGGCGTCCAGCGCGACATCACGGTCACGTACAGGTCGAGCATGCTGATCTTTTTGCCGAGCAGGTAGGGCGCGGGTTCGTCGATCTGCGTGTCCATCAGGTGCCAGCAGTGCGCGATGCGCTCGGCCGAACGTTCGAGCATCGCGGCCTGTGCGGCGGGGTCGGGCACGAGGCGCTGCGGGTCGTCGCGCACCCAGAACATCGAATAGATCGATGCCGGCAAATAGACCATCCAGCGCAGGTAGCGCGTGCGCAGCGGATCGTCGGGCGCGGGGCAGAGCCCGGCCTCGGGGTAGCGGTCGCCGAGCCAGATCAGGATGGCCGCGCTCTCGGTCATCACCTCGCCCGAAGGCAGCACGAGCGCGGGCACCTGCTGCATCGGGTTGACGTCGGTCAGACGCTCGCGCTCGGACTCGCCCTCCCAGGGGGCGATGTCGACCGTGTCGACCTGCGCGCCGATCAGCGTCAGCGCGGCATGGATGGGCGTGGCGCCCGAACCGGGCGCGCCATAGAGGGTGTAGCGGTCGGCAGCTGCTGCGGCCGCTGGAGCGGATGGAGAGGCCATCCGCGCAGGTTACTGCAGGCTTGCGCCGCTTGCCAACTGCGGGGTCAGGCGGCGAGCAGCGTGTCGACCTTGTCCAGCGCCTCGAGCGTCTTGAAGCAGGCCTCGGCCACTTCCGTGCCCTTGATCGCGAAGTGGCGGTGGAAGTACTTGCGGTGCTCCACGTGCTCGTGGAAATGGTGCGGCGTGAGCACGGCCGAGAAGATCGGCACGTCGGTCTCCAGCTGCAGCGACATCAGCGTGCTGACGACGGTGTTGGCGACGAACTCGTGGCGGTAGATGCCGCCGTCCACCACCAGCGCGCAGCCGATGATGGCTGCGTACTTGCCCGAGTTGGCGAGGCGCTTGGCGTGCAGCGGAATCTCGAAGGCGCCGGGCACATCGAAGATGTCGATGAGCTCGCGCGCCACGCCGAGCCGCGCCATCTCTTCGAGAAAGGCGTCGCGTGCCTGGTGGACGATGTCGGAATGCCATTGCGCCTCGACGAATGCGATGCGCTGGCCGCGCGGCGAACCCGACGCGGTGACGGCAGAAAGGGGAAGGTCGTTGATCTGACTCATGGTGTGCCTCTAGAAAGCAGGTTTCCTGAATCAGGGCGCACGAAACCACAGGCCCGCTCGCGCGCCGGTTTGCCTCAAAAAAGCAAAGCAAGGCGCGCGGGCATGCCCGCATTTCGCGCTCTCTTTCATCCGGACTGTGACCGTCGGCTTCGGAATCGCACCGAAATCTGCTGACCCTCGAACCTGTGGCAGGCCTGAGGCGCTCGCGGGCTTGTGCGACTTTCGTCGCCATCACCGCCGGTGGGGAATTGCACCCCGCCCTGAGAACGCTTGCCGTCCGGCGAACCGGACAACGGCGCGATTCTAGAAGCCCCTTGCAGCGGGGGGTTGTCACCCGCGCGCCAGACCTTCGCCCGCGCGGGGATTTTCTTCAGAAGCGGTACGTGGCGCTCGCGGTCAGGGTACGGCGCTGGCCGTAGAAGCAGTCGCCGCGCGCCAGGCAGGTGGTGATCTGCACCTTGTCGGTCAGGTTGGCCACGTTGAGCGCCAGGCGCAGCGGGCCGTTGTCCCACGCGAACATCGCGTCGAACAGCGTGACTGCGGGCACGGGGTTGTTGTCCATGCCGTCGTACGACTTGCCCATGTAGCGCACGCCGCCGCCGGCCGAGAAGCCGTGCAGACCGCCGATCGAGAAGCGCTTGGTCACCCAGGCCGAGGCCGTGTGCTTGGGCACGCCCGAGATGCGCTTGCCCAGGTCGGAGCCGTTGCTCTTCGACACGCGCGCGTCGGTGTACGCGTACGAAGTGATCCAGTCCCAGTCGCGCGCGATGCTGCCCTTGTACTCGAGCTCCAGGCCCTTCACGTGCACTTCGCCGAGCTGCACGCTGTTGAGCGGGTTGGTCGGGTCGGTGGTCTTGCGGTTGGTGTCGCGCAGGTCGTACACGGCCGCCATGAACGAGGTGCGCTGGCCCGCGGGCTCCCACTTCACGCCGGCTTCCCACTGCTTGCCGCGTTGCGGTTTGAAGGGGTTGTTCGACGTGTCGACACCGCCCAGCGGCAGGAACGATTCGGCATAGCTCAGGTACGGCGCCCAGCCGCCGTCGGCCAGGTAGACCAGGCCGGCGCGCTTGGTGGTGGCCTTGTCGTCGGCCGCCGCGGCGGGGCGGCCTTCGGTGTCGGTGGTGGCCTTGTCGTGGCGCAGGCCCAGGAGGCCGATCCAGCGGCCGTACTTGACCTGGTCCTGCACGTACAGGCCCGCCTGCTTTTGCACCACTTCGGGTGCGCGCGTGTAGCTGGTCGGCGCCGTGTAGTTGCCGTACACCGGCGCGTACACGTCGAGCGCGCCCGCACGGCCGCGGCCCGAGAGTTTGGAGGTGGTGTTGCGCTGGAAGTCGGCGCCCAGCAGCAACGTGTGTTCGACCTCGCCGGTCTTGAAGTGCGCCTCGGCCTGGTTGTCGAGCAGCAGCATCTTGCCGCCGTTGATGTCGCTGCTCAGGTCGCGCTCAATGGTGCGCTGGTCGGCATTGAACACCGGTCGCGCCGGACGGCCCGTGAGGCGGTTGGCCGCGAAGCTGGTGTACGAGGTGTTGTACCAAACCTTGCTCTCCGTCGAGCGCAGGTTCTGGCGCACCGTCCAGGTGTCGTTGATGCGGTGGCTGAACAGGTAGCCGAGCGAGGTGCTGCGCGTGTCGAAGCGGTCGAAGCCGGGCTCGCCGGTGAAGGTCGAAGTCGGGATTCGGCCGTACAGCGAGGGCAGCAGCGTGCCTTGCCACGGGAAGAAGCCGATCAGCGAACCGCTCTTGTCCTTCTGGTACGACGCCTGCAGCGTGAGCGAGGTGTCGGCGTTCGGGCGCCAGGTGAGCGAGGGCGCGATCGCGATGCGGTCGTCCGACACGTGGTCGACCTGCGTGCCGCTGTCGCGGTTCACGGCCACGAGGCGGTACATCCACTTGCTCTCGGGATCGAGCGAGCCGGTGAAATCGGCGGCGATCTGCTTGCGCGAGTTGCTGCCCAGCTGCAGCTGCACTTCGCGCTGCGTCTCGGCCTGCGGACGCTTCGACACGAGATTGAGCACGCCGCCGACGCCACCCTGGCCATAGAGCACCGACGAGGGGCCGCGCAGCAGCTCGACGCGCTCGAGCATGTACGGCTCGGGCTTGCTGCTGTTGTAGACGCCGTAGGTGCGTTGCATACCGTCCAGGTACTGGACAGCGTCGCCGCCGCGCACCTTGAACGAGTCGCCGCGGCTGTCGAAGTAGCTCGACACCACGCCGGCCGTGTAGTTGGTGGTTTCGCGCAGGGTGAGCGCGCCCTGCGCTTCCATCTGGTCGCGCGTGACGACCGAGATGGCCTGCGGCGTTTCGATCAGCGGCGTGTCGGTCTTGGTGGCGGTGCTGCCGCGTTTGGCGACGAAGCCCGTCACGGGGCCGGTGGCGGTTTCACCCGCATCGCCCGAGACGGTCACGGTGGGCAGCGCCTGCCGCGTGTCGGCCGCGGCGGCTTCTTGCGCATGGGCCTGTGCGCTGGCGGCGAGTGCCACGGCGGTGGCCGCGAACGCGGCATAGCCCCGCCGCGTGAGCGGCGTTCCGGGGCGACGATTCTTGAATGTCATGTGCAGCTTCTCCTGTGTCCTGCGTCGGATGTGTCTAGGGCGGGGGAGTGGCTGCGGCGCGGTCGGGGCGCGCCATGGCTTCTCGGGTGCGAGCGAAAAAACGGAAACGAACGAGCGCGTGCCGTGGCGCTTCCCGCAAGGAAGTCGCACCGGCTGGTGTTGTGTGTCTACGGCGTCGTGGGGGCAGTGGCCGGATGCGACGACGGGGGGCGTCGTCGCTCGGGCTGCTGCGTCTTCGTTCCTTCGAAGACGGCTGGCGGGCTCGCGGCGGGCGCGAGCGGCTGGCTGAGGCGGGCGATTATAAAAGGCAGCGTCAGCGGCCGGCGAGGAACTGCGTCATGCGGTGCAGTTCGTCATCGAGGCCCGCGCGGAAGGCCGCGCCGTGCGGCTTCTTCGCATCGGCGTAGCCGAAGGTAGGTTGCAACCGACCTTCAGGCGCGCTCACGTTGGCCCAGCCGATCACGCGGTCGTGCCACAGCATCGGCAGCGCGTAGTAGCCGAACTGCCGCTTCGGCGCGGGCGTGTAGGCCTCGAACTTGTACGTCCAGCCCCACAGCAGCTCGAAGCGGCGGCGGTCCCACACCACCGGGTCGAAGGGCGCGAGCAGGCGCACCGCGTCGTCGGGCGCATGGCGGCGCGAGGCGGGGTTCTCGTCGCCGGGCCAGTACCAGATGGTGCCGTCGATGCGGCAACTGGCCAGCTCCTCGCGCGCCAGCCGCAGCGCCGCCTGCGTCTGCGCGGCAAGGTGCGGGGCGCCGTAGCCGAGCAGGCGCACGAGGTACGTCAGGCTCGTGGCCGGCAGCGGCGCGTACTTGCGCACCACCAGTTCGATGAGCGCCGCCGCACGCTGCGCGCGCCCGGCGGGGCTGTCGTCGGCGGGCAGATGGTTCACCGCTTCATAGACCCGCGTGCCGCTGTCGCGTCGCACCACGCGCAGCAGGCCGCGGTAGTGCATGCCGTCGAGCAGGTGCGTGGTGGCGTTGCTGGAGCCGCCCCAGTAGTTCTGGATGCGGCCATGCGCAAAGTGCTGCTCGACCTGGCGCGGATGCACCGGCCCGTGCTCGCGCACATAGGCCAGCACGTCGGTGGCCTTGCGGCGCGTGTCGGCGTCCCAGGCCTGCTTGGCTTCGCGCGGATGCATCAGCGCGAGGTGCTCGCGCGGCAGGAAGCCGTAGTTGACGAGGCAGTCTTCCTCGATCGCGAGCCGTGCGTAGCGGCTTTCGAGATCGCCCGCGCGGTAGTCCTTCACGCGGTGGCGCAGCGTGAGGTCTTGCGCCCGCGCGGGTGCGCGGATCGGGTCGGCCTGCACGAAGCCGAGCTTGCGGATCGCGGCGGGGAGCGTCGTGGGCGTGAAGAGGGTGCGCGCGACGGCGTAGCGGCGCAGGTCGTCGAGGGTCGGGTCAGCCATGGGGCGAATTGCAGCACAAGCGGCTGCCTTTCGCTTCGGCCGGATCGATCAGACCGCGCTGCTGTGTCGTTCGATGCAAACGTCGAGCGTCTCGGCGCCGGGCCGCTGCCACCAGTCGAGGTTCGAGAAGATCTCGACCTCGCTGAAACCCGCGAAGCCCGCGTCCTCGACCCAGCCGCGAATCTTCTTCAGCTCGACCACGCCGTCGCCCATCATCCCGCGATCGGAGAGCAGGTCGCGCGTCGGCGTGAGCCAGTCGCAGACGTGGTACGCCAGCAGCCGTTCGCGGCCGGCGCGGGCGATCTGCTGCTGCAGCTTCGGGTCCCACCACACGTGATAGATGTCGAGTGCCACGCCCAGCATGCCGGTCTTGCCCGCATCGAGTTCGTCGCACAGGTCGAGCGCGTGCTCGAGCGTGTTGATACAGGCGCGGTCGGCCGCCTGCATCGGGTGCAGGGGCTCGATGGCCAGCGGCATGCCGACTTCGCGCGCGTACTCGAGCGAGGCGGCGATGCCATCGCGCACCTCGTTGCGCGCGCGGGCGATGTCCTTGTAGGCCACCTTTCCTTCGAGCGCACCGGGCAGGGCGCCGACCACGAGCACGAGGCAGGGCGCGTCGAGCGTCTTGGCTTCGTCGATGGCACGGCGGTTGTCGTCGAGCGCGGCCTTCAGGCCGGCCGCATCAGGCGCCGGGAAGAAGCCGCCGCGGCAGTAGCCCGAGAGGCCGATGCCGTGGGCCTTCAGCTGCTTCGCCACCTTATCGAGCCCGACGGCCGCGACCTGGTCGCGCCACGGGCTGATGGCGCGGATGCCGCGCTCGGCGCACTGGTCGATGAGGCGGTCGAGCGGCACCTCGGCGCCCGACTGCTTGCGGATGGTCGCCGTGTTGATCGACAGCCAGTCGTGGTTCTGCGAAAAGTCGCGCATGGGTTCGCTCAGCCTTCCACGCCGTGCAGGGCCAGCAGCGTCTTCATGCGCCGCACCGCGAGTTCCGGCTGTTCCAGCAGATTGGCTGCATCCGCGAGGCGGAACAGCTCCGCGAAGTGCTGCAGCGAACGCGTGCTCTGCTGGCCGCCCACCATCGTGAAGTGCTTCTGGTGGCCGTTAAGCCAGGCCATGAACACCACGCCCGTCTTGTAGAAGCGCGTGGGCGCCGCGAAGATGTGGCGCGACAACGGCACCGTCGGGCCGAGGATCGCGTGGAACTTCTCGGTGTTGCCTTGCGCGAGTGCGCCGAGCGCGGCACTCGCGGCAGGCGCGATGGCGTCGAAGATGCCCAGCAGCGCATCGCTCTTGCCGTGCGTCGGCTCGCTGCCGAAGCCGTCGCCCGCGATCAGCTCGGCGTAGTTGAAGTCGTCGCCCGTGTACATGCGCACGCCCTTCGGCAGGCGGCGGCGCATGGCGATTTCCTTGTCCTTGTCGAGCAGCGAAATCTTGATGCCGTCGACCTTGTCCGGGTGCGCCGCGATGATGCCTACGGCCGTGTCCATGGCCGCATCGACGTCCTTCGTGCCCCAGTAGCCCGCAAGCGCGGGGTCGAACATGTCGCCCAGCCAGTGCAGCACCACGGGCTGCTTCGCCTGGCTCAAGATGCGGTCGTACACGCGCTCGTAGTCTGCGGGGCTTTTTGCCACGCGGGCCAACGCACGGCTTGCCATCACGATCAGCTTGCCGCCGAGCGCTTCGATGGCGGCCATCTGTTCTTCGTAGCCGCGGATCACGTCGTCAACGCTCTTCACGTCGTCGATGTTCAGGTGGTCGGTGCCGCAGCCCGAGGCGACGAGCGCGCCCGGCATGTCTTTCGCCGCATCGAGCGAGCGACGGATCAGTTCGAGCGACGTGGGCCAATCGAGGCCCATGCCGCGCTGCGCGGTGTCCATCGCCTCGGCCACGCCCAGGCCCAGCGAGAACAGGTGGCGGCGGTAGGCGATGGTGGTGTCCCAGTCGACCGCGGCCTGCAGCCACGGGTCGACGGCCGCGAGCGGGTCGGCCACGACGTGCGCGGCCGAGTAGGCGATGCGGTTGAACTTGACGCCCGCTTCGGGCTTCACCGGTGCGGTGCCGCGCAGGGCGTAGGGCGCGAGCGTGCCGCTCGCGGTGGGGAGGGTCAGCGAGAGTGCCATGGCAGCTTCTTCGTCAGACCTTCAGCGCGGGCACGTCGACCCAGCGGCGGTCTTGCCACGACTCGAGCGCGGCCTCGACCAGCTGCACGCCCTTGGCGCCTTCGGGCAGCGTCCACTTGTAGGGCTCGTTCTCCACCACGTGGCGAATGAAATGCTCCCACTGGATCTTGAAGCCGTTGTCGTAGACCTGCGAATCCGGAATCTCCTGCCACTGGTCGAAGAAATTCATCATCTGCTTCTCGTCGGGGTTCCACACCGGGCGGGGCGTGGCGACGCGCGACTGGGCGCGGCAGCTCGACAGGCCGGCCACGGCCGAGCCGTCGGTGCCGTCGACGTGGAAGGTCACGAGGTCGTCGCGGCGCACGCGCGTGGCCCAGCTCATGTTGATCTGCGCGATCACCGGCTCGCCGTTGTGGCCGGTCAGTTCGCAGGTGGCGTAGGCCGCGTCGTCGGCAGTGGCTTCGTACGGCTTGCCGGCTTCGTCCCAGCGCGTGGGGATGTGCGTCGCGCCGATGCACGAGACCGACTTCACTTCGCCGAACAGGTTGTCCAGCACGTAGCGCCAGTGGCACATCATGTCCAGGATCATGCCGCCGCCGTCTTCCTTGCGGTAGTTCCAGCTCGGACGCTGAATCGGCTGCAGGTCGCCCTCGAACACCCAGTAGCCGAACTCCAGGCGCACGCTGAGCATGCGGCCGAAGAAGCCGGCGCGGCGCAGCATGTCGAGCTTGCGCAGGCCCGGCAGGAACAGCTTGTCTTGCACGGCGCCGTGCTTCAGGCCCGAGCCTTCGGCCAGGCGTGCGATTTCAACGGCTTCGTTCAGGTTGGTCGCGATCGGCTTCTCGCAGTACACGTGCTTGCCGGCGCGGATGGCCTTGGCCAGCAGCGTGGGGCGCATCTGTGTGGTGCCGGCGTCGAAGAAGATCGTGTCGTCCTTGTTCTCGAGCGCCTTGTCGAGGTCGGTGCCCCAGCGTGCGATGTTGTGGGTCTTGGCGAGCGCCTCCATCTTCTCGGCGTTGCGGCCGATGAGGATCGGGTCGGGCATGACCTTGTCGCCGCTCGACAGCGTGACGCCGCCTTGCGCGCGGATCGCGCAGATGGAGCGGATCAGGTGCTGGTTCATGCCCATGCGGCCGGTGACGCCGTGCATGATGATTCCGAGACGTTGGGTGGCCATCGTTTTCTTCCTTGGGATGCGAGAGGGGTGCTTCAGTAGACGGAACGCATGGCGTCCCACGAGATGCCGGCGCCGGGTTTGCCGGTGGCAAAGCCGGGCGCGGTGGCGAGCGAAGACAGGGACAACTGTCCTTCGCGGAGGGCGAGGCGCGTGGCGCCGTCGCTGGTTTCGTAGAGGCCGGGGTGCAGCTGCGACAGCGCCTGCTGCTCGGCCTCGGGCACGGCCGCGAGGCCGTTGACGTAGTGATGTCCGTTGCGCTCGACGTGCGAAAGGCCGAGCCAGCCGACGAGTGCGAGGTCTTGCTGCACGCCGATGCCGGCCTGCATGGTGAGGTCTTCGCCGGAGAGGAAATAGCGCGGCTTGTCTTCTGCCGCATTCCAGTGCGCGCAACGCGCCGCGTTGACGACCGATTTGTAGAAGCCCTTGCAACTCTTGCTCGACACGCCGGTGTAGCCGAGCGCGCGCGCCTGCACGAAGGCATCGAGCGTGCCGTCGGATTCGTCGACAAGCAGCGGAATGCGCTTGCCGAGCGCCGACACGCTGCGCTGCAAGGCGGCATCGCGGCGGATCGGCTGTTCGACGAAGACAGTCTTCTGCCCGAGCTTCCACAGCACGGGCGTGGAGAGCATGCGGTCGAGAAAGACGGCGAAGTCGTCGGCATCGGCGTACTGCTCGTTGCCATCGAGCGTCACGAGCTGGGCGTGGCCGTCGATCACGCGGGCGATGCGCTGGAGCCGGTCGATGTCCTGCGCGGTGTTGCCGCAGAGCTTGAGCTTGAAGTGCGTGAGGCCGTAGCGCTTCACAGCGGCGGAGAGCGTGGTCGGCAGGCCGTCGGTGGGCGCGTCGGGCAGCGCGTCGCTGTCGTCGATCGCATCGGCCAGGCCGACGGTGTGGCGTGCGGCGATGCTGGCGTGCGGCGATTGGCTGGCGAGGAACGCGGGCATCTCGAAGCCCGCGAGGTCGTCGGCGAGGCCGCTGCCGGCGATGTCGATGCCGCAGAGGTTGGCGTTCATCGCCGCTGCGAAGCTCGTGCCGGTGTGCAGGCACAGCGCATCCATCACGGCGCGGTCGATCAGTGCCGGACCGTAGCTCGCCACCAGCGCCTGCAAACCCTTGGCCTTCGCGCGGGCCTGCAGTGCGGCGTAGTTGGAGGCGAAGTGCGTCCACGCGGTCTGCGCGTCATCTTCGCCGACGTACGCGTCGCGTGCATCGCGCAGCGCAAAGCGAAGTTGCTCGAAGTTCTGCTCGTTGGTGAGGGCCGGGTTCTTGTCGAACCACTTGGGCACCATCATCTCGGCCGCGCAGCCTTCGGCCGTGCCGCCGTTCTCGAAACGGATGCGGGCTCGCACGTAGACCTGCGGGCAGGCGGTGACGGTGGCCGCGCCGAAGCGGAACGGCAGGCGCAGGGCCACGTCGCGCTCGGCGAAGCGGATCTCTTCGATGTGGAAACGGGGCGTGTCGGTCATGGCCGCTTCAGTGGTCCAGGATGCCCTGCGAGAAGAAATGCGCGCGCACCAGCTTCGTGTACTGGCCGAACTCGGGCGAGGCCATCATGTCCAGCGTGCGCGGGCGGGGCAGGTCGATGTCGTACACGGCGGCGATCGAGCCGGGGCGTTCGCTCATCACGATCACGCGGTCCGAGAGAAAGATCGCCTCGGGGATGCTGTGGGTGATGAGCATCACGGTCTTCTTCGACGCCATCCAGATGCGCTGCAGTTCGAGGTTCATCTTTTCGCGCGTCATCGCGTCGAGCGCGCCGAAGGGCTCGTCCATCAGCAGCACCGAGGGGTCGTGCAGCAGCGCGCGGCAGATCGACGCGCGTTGCTGCATGCCGCCCGACAGCTGCCAGGGGTACTTGCCTTCGAAGCCCTTGAGGCCGGCCATCTCCATCAGCTCGCGCGCCCGGGCCTGCGAGGCGGCCTTGGGCAGGTGGCGCATCTCGGCCTGCAGCAGGATGTTGTCTTCCACGCTGCGCCAGGGCAGCAGCACCGCGCTCTGGAACACGATGCCCACGTCCTTCTGCGGCCCCTTGATCGGCTTGCCGGCCAGCGTGAGCTCGCCGCCGCTGATCGGCAGCAGGCCCGCGACCATCTTGAGCAGCGTGCTCTTGCCGCAGCCCGAGGGGCCGACGACGGAGACGAACTCGCCTTCTTCGATGGCGAAGTCCAGCGGCTTGAGCGACTCGACCGGGCCGTCCTTGCTTTGGTAGGTCTTCGAGACGCCGCGCGCTTCGATCAGGTTGACTTGGGACATGGAGTGCGTGAAAGGTGACAACAGCGAGCGCGCGCAGGGCAGCGAATCAGTTCGGCAGGAAGTCGAGGGTCACGTAGTCCTCGGGCTTGCCGCGTGTGGATGCATCCATGCCGCCGTACTGCACCAGCAGATCGAGCGAGTCGTTGACGTTCTTCATCGCCACGCGGAACGGCCGCTGGTTGGCTGTGTCCTTCGTGTGATACAGCGCCACGCTCTGCTTCATGCCGACGATGAGCGTGTCGCGCACGCCGGCCTTCGGGTTGGCCTTGAGCATCGCGTCGACCGCAGCTTCAGGGCTCTTCTCGGCGGCTTCGGCGGCCTTGGTGGAGGCGCGCATGAAGCGCTTCACGAGGTCGGGGTTCTCGGTCAGCAGGTTCTTGTTGGTGATGATCCCGGAGCTGATCTGGTTCACGCCCGAGTCGGCAAAGCGGATCGGCGTCACGGGCTTGCCGGTGGCGTCCTGCAGCTTGATGGCCTGGTCCATCACGTAGCCCAGCAGCAGATCGGCCTGGCCGTTGGTCACGGCATTGAGCTTGGTCTGGCCGTCGCCCGAGACGATCTTCACCTGGTCGGCCTTGATGTTGTTGACCTTGAGGAACAGCGGCCACATCTGCGACATCGAATCGCCGGGCGTCACGGCGACGGTCTTGCCGATGATGTCCTTGGGCGTCTTGATGTTCTTCTCGCTGAAGCCCATGACCGACATCGGGCTGACCTGGAACAGCACGCCGGTCGACTTGAGCGGCGCGCCCTTGGCAGCAGCCTTGATCATCGTGGTGACGTCGATGTAGCCGAAGGTCGCCGATTTGGCGGCCACTGCCTGCGCGGTGACGGCGGAGCCGCGGCCTTCCTGGATGTCGAGCTCGATGCCTTCCTCGGCGTAGAAGCCTTTCTCCTTGCCGAGGAAGAAGGGCGCGTGCTCGCTGTACAGGTACCAGTTGAGCATCAGCGTGACCTTGTCCTTCGGCTTGTCGCCCTGCGCGTGCGCGGGAGCGATGGCGAAGGTGGCGAGCGCGGCTGCGGCGAGCAGCGAGGGAAGCAGTTTCTTCATGGTCTTGTCTCCGGGAGTTTTATGGATGTGCAGAAGGAACCAGGAACTCATTGCACGTGGCGCTGCGAGGCATGCCACGGAATCATCACGCGCTCGACCAGGTCGACGGCGACGAAAAGAATGACGCCGATGCTCGACAGCACGACGAGCGCGGCGAACATCAAGGGCAGGTCGAAGTTGCCGTTGGCCACCTGCAGCACGTAGCCGATGCCCGAGTTGGAACCGACGAATTCACCGACCACGGCGCCCACCACGGCCAGCGTGACCGACACCTTCAGGCCGCTGAAGATCGCGGGCAGGGCCTGCGGCAGGCTGATCTTGAAGAAAGTTTGCAGGCGGCTCGCGCCCATCGAACGGGCGAGGTCGAGCATGTCGGGCTCGACCGACTTGAAGCCCATCACCGTCGACACCACCACCGGGAAGAAGCCCAGCAGGAAGGCGCTGATCACCTTGGGCAGGATGCCGAAGCCGAACCACACCACGAACAGCGGCGCGATCGCGACTTTGGGAATGCTCTGCGAGAACACCAGCAGCGGGTACACGTACGACTCGACCAGCCGCGAATAGGCGATGACCATCGCGATCGGAATGCCGATGACGATCGTGAGGCCGAAGCCGCCGAGCGTGGCGAGCGTGGTCTTCCAGGCTTCGGCGAGCAGGCGCGGCCATTCGGCCACGAGCTGCTTCACGACCTCCCACGGCGGGGGAATGAGGTAGGCCGGAATCTTGAAGAGGCGGATCGTCAGGTCCCACAGCACCAGCAGCAACAGGATCAGGAAGAACGGGCGCAGGGCCGGGGAGAGCAGGAGCTTGCGGAACATGGCGACGACGGCAGCCTCTTGTTGCCGATTACGGCTGGACCGACAGGCCGGCGGCCTTCACGAGCTGCGCGTTGCTCGTGATCTCGTCCTTGATGTAGGCGTCGAACTGCTCGGGCTTGAGCGTCCAGGCGTCGGCGCCCAGTTTGAGGAAGCGCTCCTTCACCTCGGGCGTGGCCAGGGCCTTGACCACCTCGTCATGCAGGCGGTTGACGACGTCGCGTGGCGTCTTGGCAGGCGCCATCATGCCGATCCAGAAGTTGAACTCGGAGCCGGGCACGCCGGCCTCGGTGGTGGTGGGCACGTCGGGCAGGGCGGCGGCGCGCTTGGGAGAGCCCACGGCCAGTGCGAGCAACTGGCCGTCCTTGATCTGGCCGATGACCGGTGCGATGGGCGAGAAGTAGTAGTCGACACGGCCCGACAGCACCTCGGTGACGGCTTCGCCCGATCCCTTGAACGGGATGTTGGTCGCATCGATCTTCGCGGCCATCTTGAACTTCTCGGCGTTCAGGTGCGTGGCGCTGCCCTGGCCGGCCGAGGCGAAGTTCATGCTGCCGGGCTTGGCGCGCGCGGCGGCCAGCAGCTGCGGCAGGGTCTTGATGTTCTTGCTGGGCGAGATGACCAGTGCGTTGGGCAGCGACGAGATCGGCGTGACGCCCGCGAAGTCGTGCAGCGTGTCGAAGGGCAGCTTGGCGAAGGTGGAAGGGCTGACCGTGTGCGACGACGAATGGATCATCACCGTGTAGCCGTCGGGCGCGGCCGTGGCCACGGCCTGCTGGCCGATGGTGCCGCTGGCGCCGCCGCGGTTGTCGATGACCAGCGTCTGGCCCATGCTGAGGCTCATCTTGTCGGCGATGGCCCGGGCAATGATGTCCGTCGTGCTGCCGGCGGCGAAAGGAACGATCACGCGGATCGGCTTGGTGGGGTAGCCGTTCTGCGCTGCGGCCAGGCCCGGCAGCAGGGCGGCGATGCAGGTCAGCGAGGCAAGGACGGTGGTGCGTGCAGTGCTGGCAAGGGGCTTCAAGGTGTGTCTCCGCGCGGATCGGGCCGCATTCTGGGATCGGTCAATTCACCAATGAGTGAATTAGCGATTTTAGGAACGGCTGCGCCGCAGCGTCAACGGCGGTTGCCTAGTGATTACCCGGAGAGCGAGAGCGAGGGATGGGCGCGCCCGCAGCGGGGCGCGCGCCGATGTTCGGGGTCAGGTCAGTGCAGGACGTAGCCCAGCACGAGGTCGGTCATGTGCGAGAGGCGTTGCGCCATCGCCTTGGGGGCACGCAGGTCACGCCCGAAGATGGCCGACAGCGTGTGGTTGTTCGAGAGGTAGAAGTAGCACAGCGACGCGATGGAGATGTACAGCTGCACCGGGTCAACGCCGGCGCGGAACAGGTCGTCTTTCTTGCCGCGCTCCAGCACGGTGGCCAGCAGTTGCACCAGTGGCGAGTTCATCTCCTGGATGCGTTCGGAGCGCTTCAGGTGCGAGGCGCCGTGCAGGTTCTCGCTGTTGAGCAGCGTGATGAACTCGGGGTGCTCCAGGTAGTAGTGCCAGGTGAACGACACCAGCTGGCGGATGGCTTCGACGGGCTCGATCTCGTCCAGGTGCAGGCGCTGTTCGGCGGCACGGATGTCGGCGTACACGCGCTCGAGCACGGCCAGGAACAGGTCGTCCTTGCTGCCGAAGTAGTAGTAGATGAGGCGCTTGTTCAGGCCAGCGCGCTCGGCGATGCTGTCCATGCGCGCTCCGGCGAGCCCGCGCGCGGCGAACTCGTCGCGCGCCGACGCGAGGATGGCCAGCTGCGAGCGGTCGGCGTCGCGCGAGCGCGGCTCGAGCGTTTCGGGCAAAGAGTCCTTGGGGGCCTTCATGACGCGAATTTAACCAATTGGGGAATTAAGACAAGGCGTGGAAGGCGGGCGCACATAATTGCCGGAGACATTTGCAACTGAGGTTCGAATCTTCATGAGTACATCACAACCCGCCGGCCACCTGATCGTCGAGTGCCTGGTCGAGCAAGGCATGCAGGTCGCCTTCGGTGTGCCGGGCGAGAGTTTCCTGGCGGTGCTCGACGGCTTTCATGCGTACGGCGACCGCGCACGTTTCGTGGTGAACCGGCAGGAGGGCGGCGCAGCCTTCATGGCCGAGGCGCACGGCAAGCTCACCGGGCGCCCGGGCGTGTGCTTCGTGACCCGCGGGCCGGGCGCGACCAACGCATCGATCGGCGTGCACAACGCGTTCCAGGATTCGACGCCGATGGTGCTGTTCGTCGGCGACGTCGGCAGCGACTTCCGCGACCGCGAGGCCTTCCAGGAAGTGGACTACGCCAGCTTCTTCGGCCCGAGCACCAAGGGTTTCGCCAAGCGCGTGGAGCGCATCGACGACGCCGACCGCATTCCCGAGTACATCGCGCGCGCCTTCTCCACCGCGATGAACGGCCGACCGGGCCCGGTCGTGCTGGTGCTGCCCGAAGACATGCTGCGCACCGAGACGTCGGCACGGCCGCTGGCGCGCGTGGAGGCGGTCCAGCCGTGGAGCGACCCCGGCGCGTTGCGCACGCTGCGCGAGCTGCTGCTGAAGTCGCAGCGTCCGCTGGTGATTGCTGGCGGCGGGGGCTGGACGACGCAGGCCGCCCAGGCGCTGCAGCGCTTCGCCGAGAACTGGCGCCTGCCGGTCGCGAACGCCTTCCGCTTCCAGGACACCTTCGACAACCACCACCCGCTGTACGCGGGCGACGTGGGCATCGCCATCAACCCGAAGCTCGCGCAGCACGTGAAGGACGCCGACCTGATTTTGGCCATCGGCCCGCGCCTGGGCGAGATGACGACCGGCGGCTACACGCTGCTCGAAGCGCCGAAGGCGAAGCAGACGCTGGTGCACATTCACGCGAGCGCCGAGGAACTGAACCGCGTCTACCAGGCCGACCTGGCGATCAACGCCGGCATGAGCGCCGCCGCACGCAGCCTCGAGGTGCTGAGCGCGCCGCCTACGCTGCCGTGGGAAGACTGGGCGCAGCAGCTGCATGCGGACTACGAAGCCTGGCTCGAGCCGCAGGCGCTCACCGGCATGCCGGCCGAGACGCCGCGCGGCGCGGTCGACATGGCGGCGGTGGTGGCGCTGCTGCAGAAGCACCTGCCGGCGGATGCGGCCATCACGAACGGTGCCGGCAACTTCGCGAGCTGGGTGCATCGTTACTTCCGCTACCACGGGCTCGCCAAGGGCGCGAAGACGCAACTGGCGCCGACCAGTGGGGCGATGGGCTACGGCGTGCCGGCCGGCATCGCGGCGAGCATCGCGACCGGGCGCGTGGCCTTCACCATCGCGGGCGACGGCGACTTCCTGATGAACGGGCAGGAGCTGGCGACGGCCTCGCAGCACGGCGGCAAGAGCATCGTCGTGCTGCTCAACAACGGCATGTTCGGCACGATCCGCATGCACCAGGAGCGCGAGTACCCCGAGCGCACCAGCGGCACCGCGCTGCGCAACCCGGACTTCTGCGGGCTGGCGCGCGCCTACGGCTACGCGGCCGAGCGTGTCACCGAGACGGCGCAGTTCGAAGCGGCGCTGCTGCGCGCGCTGGCGGCCGACACGGGCACGCTGATTGAGATCCCACTCGACCCCGAAGTGATCACCACGCGCGGCACGCTCGCGTCGATCACGCGCGCGGCGAAGCAGCAGGCGCAGGGCTGAGCGTCGCGCGATGGCGGGCCACCTCGTCGCGCAGCGCGGGCGAGCGCAGTTCGAAGACATCGAACAGGCCCAGCGCGTCGAGCGTGGGGACGAGCGACAGCAGGTCGTCGCGGGCGATGCGGCGTGCGTCGGCCGGGGCATTCGCGTCTTCGAGCACGCGCGCATTCGCGAGGAAGGCGCCGACCGAGCCCTTGCGCACGGTGTGGCCGTCGATGACGGTGAAGTCCTGTCCGTCGGGAATGATGTCTTGCGCTTTCATGGCGGTTCCTTGGTGGAGATGCATCCGATGCTAGGCAGCAGAGTCGCGCCCGGCTTGCGGCGCGGGGCCAATCGATACCGCCCGCGGGCCAGCAGCCATGGCGGTTGAATCGCCCGCGACGCTCTGGCGCTACGCGCACGAAACGCCGCGCGTCACCGGCTACCACGCGCACGAGACAGGCCAGCTGTTCGCGCTGCGCGAGGGCCTGCAGGTCATCGAGACGCCCGCAGGCCGCTGGGTGCAGCCGCCGGGATGGATCGGGTGGATCGCACCGCGCTGCGCCCATGCCGCGCAGAGCTTCGGTGCCACGTCGGGGTGGAGCCTGCACATCGATGCATCGGCTGCGGCGGCGCTGCCGGGCGGACCGCATGTCTTTGCCGCCACGCCGCTGGTGCGGGAGCTGGTGGCGCGGCTGATGTCGCTGGAGGCATCCGATGCGCTGCTGGAGCTTCGCCGCGCGCGACTGGTGGGTGTGCTGATCGACGAGCTGGCGGCCGGTGGGCGCGAGTCGCTGCACCTGCCGATGCCGCAGGACCCGCGGCTGGTGGTGATGGCGAGCGCATTGGCGAACGATCCGGCGTTGGCCGACGGCATTGATGACTGGGCCGATCGCATCGGCATGGCCCGCCGCACGCTCACGCGCCGCTTCGCCGCCGAGACCGGATGGAGCTTCGCGCAGTGGCGCCAGCAGGCGCGCTTGCTGAAGGCGGTGGAGCTGCTGAGCCTGGGCGAGTCGGTGACGGCCGTGGCGCTGACGGTGGGCTACAGCTCGGTGAGCGCCTTCATCGAGGCTTTCCGCAAGCACTTCGGCCGCACGCCCGCGCGTTTCTTCGAGGCGGGTGAGGGCTTGCCGCAGGCGAAAAAAAAGCCCGCATGACGCGGGCTTTTTGACTCAGGAGCACGAGGCCCCCGAACGCTTACTTGACGTGCTTGCCAATCAGCGCAGCCAGTTCGAACATCGAAACCTGGGCCTTGCCGAAGATTTCCTTCAGCTTGGCGTCGGCGTTGATGTTGCGCTTGTTGGCCTTGTCTTGCAGGTTGTTCTTCTTGATGTAGTCCCACAGCTTGCTGACCACAGCGGTGCGCGGCAGAGGCGTCGAACCGACCACAGCGGCGAGTGCCGGGCTGGGGGTCAGGGCCTTCATGAACGCAGCGTTGGGGGTGCGCTTCTTGGCGGGAGCAGCCTTCTTTGCAGGAGCAGCCTTCTTTGCCGGAGCAGCAGCCTTCTTCGCAGGAGCGGCAGCCTTCTTTGCAGGAGCAGCAGCCTTCTTTGCGGGCGCCGCAGCCTTCTTGGCCGGAGCGGCCTTCTTCGCAGGAGCCGCAGCCTTCTTTGCGGGAGCGGCTTTCTTTGCCGGAGCTTTCTTTGCAGTTGCCATGGTTGATTTCCTTTTTTGGTTGAACGTTCACCAATGAAAAACTTGCGTCTCCAGTGGCAATGCGGATGCTAAATGAGAAAAAACGCGTTTCCAAGGGAAAAAGCGCTTTTTTCATTGGGAGCTGTTGTTTTTTCAGAGGGGAGAAGGGGCGTTGTTCACGTTCGTCGCCCCGGCCACGTCGCCAGCACCACGCCCACGAGGGCGATCGCGAACGCAAGCAGCTGCGGCGAAGTGAGGTTTTCCCCGAGCACGAGCACGCCCACGAGGGCCGCGCTGACGGGCAGCAAGACAGTGAAGACGCCCGCTTGTGCCGCTGGTACGTGGCGAAGTCCGGTCATCCACAGCCACACGGTCCAGATGCTGGCGGCCAGCGCGTAGGCCACGAGCAGCGCCCAGGTGCCGAAGCGCACGGCGGTGAAATCGAACTGCAGTGCGAACCAGATGCCGAAGGGCATCGAGAGCACGAAGCCCCACAGGTTGATGAGCGAGGCGATGCGCTTGGGGCCCAGCTTGCCGGTGAGCGACTTGCCGATCACCGCGTAGGCGGCCTCGCAGAGCACTGCGCAGAACACGAGCAGGTTGCCCAGCCAGGGCATCGACGGTGCGCCGACCCCACTGCCGGTGGTGGCCGGCGCATGCGTCGGCGTGAATGCGAGCAGGCCGATGCCGATTGCAGCGCAGCCGATGGCCAGGCCGATGCGCGCTGTGATACGTTCGCGCAGGAAGAGCCAGCTCGCCACCGCGACCACGGCGGGGATCGACGCCATGATCACGCCCGCCGACACGGCGCTCGTAAGGCTCACGCCGAACAGCATGCAGATCGAGAACAGGAAGTTGCCGAGGAACGATTCGAGGAAGACAAGCCCGCGCGTGCGTGCGCTCATGGGCGGCTCGTCGGGCGTGCGCTGGAGCCAGTGCGGCATGGCGAGGGCCGCGATGCCGAAGCGCAACCAGGCCAGCAGCAACACCGGGAAGGCGGCCACCAGCGGCTTGGAGAGGGCGACGTAGATGCCGACGAGCGACATGCTCAAGGCCAGGCAGCCGTAGGCCACGAGGCGGCCGGAGGTGGAAGCGGCGGGGTTCAATAGACTGGGCACTGGTTGTTGATCGGATGGATTCGATGATGCCCCACGTTCTTGTCTACGGCACGCTGCGGCGCGGCGGGCGCAACGACATCGCGCGCTACCGGCCGGCGCCGGTGTTCATCGGCGAGGCTTTCATTGCCGGCACGTTGTACGACCTGGGCGCGTACCCGGGCGTGGTGCTCGGCGGGGCAGGGCGCGTGAAGGGCGAGGTCTATCGCATCGCGCCGGAGGTCGAGCGCGAACTCGACCGGCTCGAAGAAGTGGCCGACGACGATTCGGGCGAGTACATCCGGCGCAGCGTGCGCGTGCTGGTGGGGGCGCAATCGATCGACTGCCTGGTCTACGAGATCCACCCGACGCGCATTGCAGGTTGTCGCGTGATCGGCAGCGGCGACTGGATCGCGCACGCGGCGGAAATTGCAGGGGGAGCGCGTTCGTTTTCACAACCGAAAGAGTGATTCCGCATCGCGAAAATTCGAACTGCTGCGCCGCAATATTTTTTCTCAATATGAGAAAAATAATTTCTCATTGAGAAATATCTCTGTAAGTTGTTGATTTTGTTGGTTCAAAAATATGTCTTCTATAAGACATAAGAGTCTGCAATGGGATTACAGTAACCCTACGGCCGCAACGCCAACCTTCAATCAACCTCACGGAGTGACCATGCCCCAGACCCTGAACGAACAACTGAGCCGCGAACAGCAAATTGCCGCCCTCGAAAAGGACTGGGCCACCAACCCGCGCTGGAAGGGCGTGAAGCGCGGCTACAGCGCAGCCGACGTGGTTCGCCTGCGCGGTTCGCTCCCCATCGAGCACACGCTGGCCAAGCGCGGCGCTGAAAAGCTCTGGGCCAAGATCAACGGCGGTGCCAAGAAGGGCTATGTGAACGCCTTCGGCGCGATCTCCGCCGGCCAGGCCATGCAGCAAGCCAAGGCTGGCCTCGAAGCCGTGTACCTGTCGGGCTGGCAAGTCGCCGCCGACGGCAACACCTCGGAAACGATGTACCCCGACCAGTCGCTGTACGCCTACGACTCGGTGCCGACGATGGTCCGTCGCATCAACAACACCTTCAAGCGCGCTGACGAAATCCAGTGGGGCCGCGGCATCAACCCGGGCGACAAGGAATTCATCGACTACTTCCTGCCGGTCGTGGCCGACGCTGAAGCCGGCTTTGGCGGCGTGCTGAACGCCTTCGAACTGATGAAGAACATGATCGCGTCGGGCGCTGCCGGCGTGCACTTCGAAGACCAGCTGGCCGCCGTCAAGAAGTGCGGCCACATGGGCGGCAAGGTGCTCGTGCCGACGCAGGAAGCCTGCGAAAAGCTGATCTCGGCGCGCTTCGCTGCCGACGTCATGGGCGTGTCGACCATCGTTCTGGCCCGCACCGACGCGGAAGCCGCGAACCTGATCACGTCCGACCATGACGCCAACGACAAGGCTTTCCTGACGGGCGAGCGCACGCAAGAAGGCTTCTACCGCGTCAAGAACGGCCTGGAGCAAGCCATCAGCCGCGGCGTCGCCTACGCGCCGTATGCCGACCTCGTCTGGTGCGAAACCGGCGTGCCGGACATCGGCTTCGCCCGTGAATTCGCGCAAGCCGTGCACGCCGCCTGCCCCGGCAAGCTGCTGTCGTACAACTGCTCGCCGTCGTTCAACTGGAAGAAGAACCTGGACGACAAGCAGATCGCATCGTTCCAGGAAGACCTGTCGGAGCTGGGCTACAAGTACCAGTTCATCACGCTGGCCGGCATCCACATCAACTGGTTCAACACCTTCCAGTTCGCCCACGCCTACGCCCGCGGCGAAGGCATGAAGCACTACGTGAACATGGTGCAGGAACCCGAGTTCGCCGCACGCGACAAGGGCTACACCTTCGTGTCGCACCAGCAGGAAGTCGGCGCCGGCTACTTCGACGACGTGACCACCGTGATCCAGGGCGGTTCGTCCAGCGTGAAGGCACTGACCGGTTCGACCGAAGAAGAGCAGTTCCACTGAGCTGCCTTCGCTGATCGCTGAGTGATGGCGCGCTGCGCTGTCGCCCCCGAGCCCGGCCCCGTGCCGGGCTTTTTCGTGGGCGTTTCGACGAATGGGCGCGGCCCCACGGCCCGCACAGGCAGCGGCTAGAATCGCCGACTCTGCACTCAACAAGAGCGAGAAAGGCACCTTGGTTATGACACCGCGAACTACCCCGCAAGGATTCAGCGGCTTTTTCTTCTTCGAAGGAAAGGGCCGGTAGCCCCGCGCTCGCTGGTTTTTCCAGCGCACCAACCAAGCAAAGCGCGGCATCCACCGCGCTTTTTTGTTTTTCTCCCCGAGGTTTTCACATGATCCAGATCACGCTCCCTGACAACTCGCGCCGCGAGTTCCCTGGCCCGGTTTCGGTGGCCGAAGTGGCCCAGTCCATCGGCCCCGGTCTCGCCAAGATGACGGTGGCCGGCAAGATCGACGGCAAGCTCGTCGATGCCAGCGACGTCATCGACCGCGATGCCAAGCTGCAGATCATCACGCCCAAGGACGACGAGGGCCTGGAGATCATCCGCCACTCGACGGCCCACCTGGTCGGCCACGCGGTCAAGCAGCTGTACCCGTCGGCCAAGATGGTGATCGGGCCCGTGATCGATGAAGGCTTCTACTACGACATCTCGTTCGAGCGCCCGTTCACGCCTGATGACATGGCCGCCATCGAGGCGCGCATGCGCGAGCTGATTGCGCAGGACTACGACGTCGTCAAGAAGATGACGCCACGCGCGGAAGTCATCGAGGTCTTCAAGTCGCGCGGCGAAGACTACAAGCTGCGCCTCGTCGAAGACATGCCCGACGAGCAGGCCATGGGCCTGTATTACCACCAGGAATACGTCGACATGTGCCGCGGCCCTCACGTGCCGAACACGCGTTTCCTGAAGGTTTTCAAGCTCACGAAGCTGGCCGGTGCCTACTGGCGCGGCGACGCCAAGAACGAGCAACTGCAGCGCATCTACGGCACGGCTTGGGCCGACAAGAAGCAGCTCGACCAGTACATCCAGCGCATCGAGGAAGCCGAGAAGCGCGACCACCGCAAGCTGGGCAAGGAACTCGACCTGTTCCACATCGACGAAGTGGCGCCAGGCGTGGTGTTCTGGCATCCCAAGGGCTGGGCGCTCTGGCAGCAGGTCGAGCAGTACATGCGCGGCATCTACCGCGACACGGGCTACTGGGAAGTGAAGGGCCCGCAGATTCTCGACAAGAGCCTGTGGGAGAAGACGGGCCACTGGCAGAACTACCGCGACAACATGTTCACGACGGAGTCGGAAAAGCGCGAGTACGCGCTGAAGCCGATGAACTGCCCGGGCCATGTGCTGATCTTCAAGAGCGACCTGCGCAGCTACCGCGACCTGCCGCTGCGCTACGGCGAGTTCGGCCAGTGCCACCGCAACGAGCCCAGCGGCGCGCTGCACGGCATCATGCGCGTGCGTGGCTTCACGCAGGACGACGGCCACATCTTCTGCACGGAGGACCAGATCCTCGACGAATGCATCGCCTACACGGCACAGCTGCAGAAGGTGTATGCCGACTTCGGCTTCACGGACATCCTCTACAAGGTCGCGACGCGGCCCGAGAACCGCGTCGGTTCCGACGAGCTGTGGGACAAGGCCGAGCATGCAGTGATGGAATCGCTGCGCCGTTCGGGTGTCGACTTCATCATCTCGCCCGGCGACGGCGCCTTCTACGGCCCCAAGATCGAGTACACGCTGCGCGACGCCATCGGCCGCCAGTGGCAGTGCGGCACGATGCAGGTCGACTTCAACACGGCCGAGCGCCTGGGCGGCGAGTACGTCACGGAATCAAGCGGCCGTGCCCACCCGGTGATGCTGCACCGCGCCATCGTCGGCAGCCTCGAGCGCTTCATCGGCATGCTCATCGAACACCACTCCGGCGCCATGCCTGCATGGCTCGCTCCGGTGCAGGTGGCGGTGCTCAATATCAGCGAAGGGCAGGCCGATTACGCTGCGCAAGTTGCGAAAACGCTGCAAAATCAAGGGCTTAGAGTTCAGCTTGATCTGCACAACGAAAAGATTACGTATAAAATACGGAAGCATTCGTTGCAAAAGCTCCCTTACATCCTCGTCGTGGGTGACAAGGAAAAGGAAGCAGGTGCCGTCGCAGTGCGCGCCCGGGGCAATCAAGACCTCGGTGCAATGTCCCTCGAATCGTTCACGCAACGGCTCGTCCAGGACGTTGCTGACAAGCGTTGATTTGTCTCTGAAACACCCCATATGTTTCTTTGCCACGTCGTGCCGCCTGTCCGCGAAGACTGAGCGGCGATCGCTACAGATTTTGTAGCAAACTTTGAAGGATTCTGACCATCGCTACTGCATTTCGCGACCGCCGCCACCGCGAGGAACGCCAACACCGCCTGAACCGGGAAATCATGGCCCCGGAAGTCCGCCTGGTCGGCCCGGAAAACGAGCCATTGGGTGTCATGAGCCTTTCCGAAGCCTTGCGCCTTGCGGGTGAGGCCGACGTGGATCTGGTGGAGGTCGTTGCTGCGGCCAATCCGCCCGTGTGCCGCCTGATCGAGTACGGAAAGTTCAAGTACCACGAGCAGAAGAAGGCAGCCGAGGCGAAGTCGAAGCAGAAGGTCATCGAGGTCAAGGAAATCAAGTTCCGGCCCGGTACCGACGATGGCGACTACAACATCAAGATGCGCAACATCAAGCGCTTTCTTGAAGAGGGCGACAAATGCAAGATCACGCTGCGCTTCCGCGGCCGCGAGATCACGCACCAGGAGCTCGGTCTGGCACTCTTGCAGCGCATTCGCGACGAACTGGGCGACACGATCATGGTCGAGCAGTTCCCGAAGCTGGAAGGCCGCCAGATGATCATGATGATCGCTCCGGGCCGCAAGAAGGTTGGCAGCGCGGCGCCGAAGCCGGCTGCAGACGCTGCGCCGGCAGCGGCGCCCACGGCAACCGCCTGAGGCGTTTGCAGTAGACGGGTTTTGAAGGGATTTCGCCCTGGCCCGCATTTCGAAAGAAGTGCAGGCGGGGGCGAGATAAAGAAGTGTCTCGGGGCCAACAAGTCCGTGGAGTATCCGTGGCGCCTCACGAGCACAAACTAAAGGAGCATTCATATGCCCAAAATGAAGACCAAGAGCAGCGCGAAAAAACGTTTCCGCGTTCGTCCCGGTGGCACCGTCAAGCGCGGTCAAGCCTTCAAGCGTCACATCTTGACGAAGAAGACCACCAAGAACAAGCGTCACCTGCGTGGTGCAGTCGCAGTGCATGAGACCAACATGGTTTCTGTCGCCGCCATGCTGCCCGGCCGTGGCATTTAATTCAGACGAACAAGGAGTAAACACATGCCTCGCGTCAAACGTGGTGTAACGGCTCGCGCCCGCCACAAAAAAGTTCTCGCACTCGCCAAGGGTTTTCGCGGTCGCCGCGGTAATGTCTTCCGCGTCGCCAAACAGGCGGTGATGAAGGCTGGGCAATACGCCTACCGTGACCGTCGTACCAAGAAGCGCGTGTTCCGTCAGCTGTGGATCGCGCGTATCAACGCCGCCTCGCGTGAACTGGGCCTGACCTACAGCCAGTTCGCCAATGGCATCCGCAAGGCCGGTATCGAGATCGACCGCAAGATGCTTGCGGACATCGCCGTGCACGACAAGGCCGCTTTTGCCGGCATCGTGGAGCAGGTCAAGGCCAAGCTGGCTGCTTGATTTTGCACAGCAGGTCGCCGTCTCCGGACGGCTTCTTGCGCCCACGGCTCAAGGGCTGGCGCTTGAAAAGGCTCCAGCTCTTTTTTATTTCCCCTCGAAGATTTTTGTTGCTATGAACGAGTTGGACTCCCTGGTCGACACCGCACGCGCCGCCTTCGCTGAAGCGAAAACGCCCGCAGAGCTCGAAAACGCCAAGGCCCAGTTCCTCGGCAAGTCGGGCCGCATCACCGAGCTGATGAAGGGCATGGCCGCGCTGAGTGTCGAAGAGAAGAAGTCCCGCGGCGCCGCAATCAACGTCGGCAAGCAGGCCATCGAGGCCGCGCTGACCGGCCGCCGCCAGCAACTCGCCGACGAAGAACTCTCGCTGCAACTGCGCGCCGAAGCGCTCGACGTGAGCCTGCCCGGCCGCCAACGCGCCGGTGGCGGACTGCACCCCGTGAGCCGCACGCTGGAGCGCATCGAAGAGATCTTCTCGAGCATGGGCTTCGACGTCGCCGACGGCCCCGAAATCGAGAGCGACTGGCACAGCTTCACCTCGCTCAACAACCCGCCGAACCACCCGGCGCGTTCGATGCAGGACACCTTCTACGTCGACCTCAAGGGCGACGACGGCATCCCGTACAACCTGCGTCCGCACACCAGCCCGATGCAGGTGCGCTACGCCCACCAGCACACCAAGAAGTACGCGGCCGAATTCGCCGCTGCTGCCGCCGACACCACCGGCACCGTGAAGGCGCCCGAGATCCGCGTGATCGCGCCGGGTCGCACCTACCGCGTCGACAGCGATGCCACGCACTCGCCCATGTTCCACCAGTGCGAAGGCCTGTGGCTCGGCGAGAACGTGAGCTTCAAGGATCTGAAGGTCGTCTTCACCGACTTCTGCCGCACCTTCTTCGAGCGCGACGACCTCGTGCTGCGCTTCCGCCCGAGCTTCTTCCCGTTCACCGAGCCGAGCGCCGAGATCGACATCCAGTTCGCGAGCGGCCCGCTGGCCGGCCGCTGGCTCGAAGTCGCCGGCTCGGGCCAGGTGCACCCGAACGTCGTGCGCAACATGGGTCTCGACCCCGAGCGCTACATCGGCTTCGCCTTCGGCATGGGCCCTGACCGGCTCACGATGCTGCGCTACGGCGTGAACGACCTGCGCCTCTTCTTCGACGGCGACCTGCGTTTTCTCTCGCAGTTCCAGTGATTCACTGACACGCCCTTTCCAAACCAGAAAAACAGATCGAGATCGAAGAGATGCAATTCCCGGAATCCTGGCTGCGCGAGTTCTGCAACCCGCCCCTCGACAGCGCCGCACTGGCCGAAACGCTCACCATGGGCGGCTTCGAGGTCGAAGAGCGCCGTCCGGTGGCGCCGCCTTTCACGCGCATCGTGGTCGGCGAAATCAAGGAAGCCGTGCAGCACCCGAATGCCGATCGCCTGCGCGTGTGCCAGGTCGACGTGGGGCAGGGCGCCTTGCTGAACATCGTGTGCGGCGCGCCCAATGCGCGCGTCGGCATCAAGGTGCCGTGCGCGCTCGTCGGCGCCGAACTGCCGCCGGGTGAAGACGGTAAGCCTTTCCTCATCAAGCTGGGCAAGCTGCGCGGCGTCGAGAGCGAGGGCATGCTGTGCTCGGCGCGTGAACTCGGCCTGAGCGAAGACCACGGCGGCTTGCTCGAACTCGATGCCGACGCACCCCTCGGCGCCGACGTGCGCGACGTGCTCAAGCTCGACGACGCACTGCTCACGCTCAAGCTCACACCCAACTTGGCGCACGGCCTCAGCGTGTACGGCGTGGCGCGCGAACTCGCAGCGCTCACCGGCGCACCGCTGAAGACGCCGGCCATCGTGCCCGTGGCCACGTCGTTCTCCGATGTGCTGCCCGTCAAGGTCGAAGCGCCTGACCTGTGCGGTCGTTTCTCCGGCCGCATCGTGCGCGGCGTGAACACCAAGGTCGCGACGCCGGCCTGGATGGTCGAGCGCCTCGCGCGCTGCGGCCAGCGCAGCGTGACGCCGCTGGTCGACATCTCGAACTACGTGATGTTCGAGTACGGCCAGCCCAGCCACATCTTCGACCTCGACAAGATCCACGGCGGCCTCACGGTGCGCTGGGGCAAGGCGGGCGAACAGCTCAAGCTGCTCAACGGCACGACGATCACCGTCGACGAAAAAGTCGGCGTGATTGCCGACGACCGCGAAGTCGAATCGCTCGCCGGCATCATGGGCGGCGACGCGACCTCGGTGTCCGACGACACGCGCAACATCTACGTCGAAGCCGCGTTCTGGTGGCCCGAGGCCGTGCAAGGCCGTTCGCGCCGCTTCAACTTCTCGACCGACGCCGGTCACCGCTACGAACGCGGTGTCGACCCGAGCCGCACGGTGCAGATCATCGAGCGCATCACGCAGCTGATCGTCGAGATCTGCGGCGGTGAAGCCGGCAAGATGGACGACCAGACCTTGCGCCTGCCCGAAGCCGCGCCCGTCACGCTGCGCGTGGCCCGCGCCGCGCGCGTCATCGGCATGCCGCTGACACAGGCCCAATGCGCCGACGCACTCAACCGCCTGGGCTTCGCCCTCGTCGAAGGCGAGGGCACGTTGACCGTCACGCCGCCGCCGCACCGCTTCGACCTGCTGATCGAAGAAGACCTGATCGAAGAAGTCGCGCGCCTGATCGGCTTCAACAACCTGCCGACCACCGCGCCGCTCGCGCCCATCACCGCCCGCGTGCGGCCCGAAGCGCAGCGCAGCCGCTTCGCAGTGCGCCGCAGCATCGCAGCGCTGGGTTACCAGGAAACCATCAACTTCAGCTTCGTCGAAGCGCACTGGGAGCAAGACCTGGCGGGCAATGCCAACCCGGTCAAGTTGCTGAACCCCATCGCCAGCCAGATGAGCGTGATGCGCTCGTCGCTGCTCGGTTCGCTGCTGCAGGTGCTCAAGTTCAACCTCGATCGCAAGGCGCCGCGCGTGCGCGTGTTCGAGCTGGGCCGCGTGTTCTTGCGCGACGACAGCGTCGTCACCACCGACAGCACCGTGCGCGGTGTGAACCAGCCCATGCGCGTGGCCGGCCTCGCCTGGGGCGATGCCGAAGCGTCGCGCTGGGACGGCAAGCCGCAGCGCGCCGACTTCTACGACGTCAAGGGCGATGTCGAGGCGCTGCTCGCGCCGCGCGTGCCGACCTTCGAGGCGGCCGAGCATCCGGCGCTGCACCCCGGCCGTTCGGCCCGCGTGCTGCTCGACGGCCAGGCCATCGGCTTCATCGGCGAACTGCATCCGCGCTGGCGCCAGAAATGGGACTTCACCCAGGCGCCCGTGCTGTTCGAACTCGACCTCGACGCCGTCACGGCGCGGCCCGTGCCCGTGGCACAGCCGGTGCCCAAGCTCCAGGCCGTCGAGCGCGACATTGCGGTCGTCGTGGCCGAAGCGGTGTCGCACGATGCGCTGATGCAGGCCATCCGTGCGGGTGCGTCCGCATCGGGCCTGCTGCGCGATGCCACGCTGTTCGACATCTACCGTCCGCAGCCGCTGCGTGAAGGCGCCGTGGCGACGCCGGGTGCGTTGGCACCGGGCGAGAAGAGCATGGCCGTGCGCCTGACCTTCCAGAGCGATGTCGCCACGCTAACGGACGAGCAGGTCGAGCCTGCAGTCCGTGCAATCGTCGAACAACTGGGCGCCACCCTGGGCGGCCGCTTGAGAGGATGAAGATGAACGCCGCCGAATTCACGCTCGAAGCCCTCGAAACGCCGGCGCTCACCAAGGCGCACCTGGCCGACCTGCTGTTCGAGCAGATCGGCCTGAACAAGCGTGAGTCGAAAGACATGGTGGAGGCGTTCTTCGAGCTCGTCGCCGGCAGCCTGATCGAAGGCACGGACGTGAAGATCTCGGGCTTCGGCAACTTTCAGATCCGCGTGAAGGCGCCGCGTCCGGGGCGCAACCCGCGCACAGGCGAAGCCATTCCGATCGGCGAGCGCCGCGTGGCCACCTTTCATGCGAGCGCGAAGCTCAAGGAGCAGATCCAGGGCAGCATCGAGCCGCAGGACGGCACTTCCGAAGTCGAGTGGAGCTTGGGCGCGGAATAGTGCTTGGTGCTGTGTGGCCGCGTAGAGTAATCTATGAGGTTTCCCGCGCACAGTCTTGATTTCAATGGAAATAATGGAGAAAGCGCTCCCGCCGATTCCAGTCAAACGCTACTTCACCATCGGTGAGGTCGGCGAACTCTGTGGCGTGAAGCCGCACGTGCTGCGCTATTGGGAGCAGGAGTTCACGCAGCTGCGTCCGATGAAGCGGCGCGGCAACCGTCGTTACTACCAGCACCACGAAGTGCTGATGATCCGCCGCATCCGCGACCTGCTCTACGATCAGGGCTTCACCATCAGCGGTGCGCGCAACAAGCTGCAAGAACTCACGCAAGGCGAGCGCGACCGCCGCAAGGCAGGCGAAGTGCCGCTCGAAGGCCTGGAGGCGATCGAGATCGGCCAGGAAGAATTCGACGCTGCCGTGCAAGACGAACCCGGGCCCGCAGCGGCCACGCAGACTGTCGACCTGTCGCAGTTGTTGCACCTTCGCCGAGAGCTTTTTGAAATTCGTGAGCTGCTGACTGTCGGGCACTGAATTTAGCCCGCTATAATCGAGAGCTTCGGTGTGTGGCGCAGCCTGGTAGCGCACTTGCATGGGGTGCAAGGGGTCGAAGGTTCGAATCCTTTCACACCGACCATAAGTAAAGACAGAGGCCGCTAGGAGCATATACCTAGCGGCCTTTTTCATTGGGCCGGGCGAATCGTGTCCGGAGGCACACACTGAAATCCGGTGACTGCCAGCGCCAAGTGGGGGTACAGAAGGGGGTACAAACCTCCTGAATCCCCTGGGGCGGCGGTTTTGTACCCACCCCTGGATGTATGTTGTTCCGTACGGATCACGCCGGCGTTCGAGCATCCCGAAGAAGTCTGTTCCTGAGGCCTTTCACCTCGGGTCAGCTCTTGGACTTTGCATATTCCTCTGCGCTCATCATCTCCAAGCCGACGAATGGAGCGTTGCCTTCGACCCATGCGTCGTGACCCGGTGGAATGGTGTACGACATGCCTTCCTCAATGACAGTCTGCGAGCCGTCATTCATTTGCACGGTGATGCGACCGGACACCGCGTACCCGACGTGAGCCACCTGGCAACTGTCTGTGCCCACGACCGGCTTGATGCACTTCGACCAGCGCCACCCGGGCTCGAACTTGAAGCGTCCGAGCGTGTAGCCCTCGAGGCGGACCACTTCGACCCGGGTCTTTTCGGGCTCCCGAACCTCATCCGGTTCGTCATGGGATTTCGTCTGAAGCTTGTTGACATGCATTGGACTTGCCATCGCGACTCTCCTTGCACGAGTGAGCAACCAGTCCGCGGCAGTCTCGTGCCGAACCGCACGTGAACGATGGAATGGTAGTCCTGGGCCACGCTTGCAGTGATCTATTTCTTGCACGGCAGTGCGCTCCTTGCAGTGGGCGTCATGTGGCAGTTTGGTAAGCGTCAGCTCACGGCCCTCTTGACCACGGCCGAGTGATCAGATGTCGAAGACCTGGCGCAGCATGTGGAATGGCACTCGCCATGAATGCCCGTTGCCCGTGTCGACGGTGGCGGTGCGCTGGTTGATGCGCACGACGATGCCCACCTGAGGCTGGAGGTACTTGTCGTCGAACGAGACCTTCTCGCCGCAGCGGAAGTCGCCACGCGAAGGCAGGTTCGTCGGTTGTGCGGGGCGCGCAGATGCCGTCGCTGCTGGGCTTGAAGGATCTGGCGCCTCTATTGCCGTGTAGGGCAGCTTCCATTCACGCCGCGAGCCTTCCTCGTGCAAGGTGACCTGCATGTCCTTCATGGCGACCACCTTGCCGTTGCGCATCTGTCCATCGCGCCAGTCGAGGAAGCGCACCATCTGGCCGAGGTGCATGTTCGTGCGCACGGCGAGGATGCGTCGCGGGTCGGCCAGCATCCGTTCGATGATGGCGCTCAGCTGGAACAGTTCCAGGCTGCTCGCCCGGTTGAGCGCATCGATCAGCTTTGGGTCGGTGCCTTGCGGGTTCACTTTGTCGTCCTCTTCGCGTTGTCCGGTTGCAAGCGCCCGGGTACAGGTCTTCAGGCTGCCAGTCGTTGTTCCAGGTGCTGCCCACCGATGTTCCACGGCAGCAGCTCGTCGATGCGGTTGATTGGATGGTCCGCGATGCGTCCGAGCACATCGCGCAGGTAGGCTTCAGGATCGATCCCGTTCAGCTTGGCGGTCTCCACCAGGCTGTAGATGGCCGCGGCGCGCTCGCCCCCGGCGTCCGAGCCCATGAACATGAAGTTCTTGCGGCCCAGGCTGACACCGCGCAGCGCGCGTTCGGCGGCGTTGTCGATCTCGATGCGCCCGTCGTCGCGGTAGCGCGTCAACGACCCCAGCCGCGTGAGCGTGTAGCCGATGGCGCGGGCGAGCTCCGACTTGGCGGACACCTGCCCGAGCATTCCTCTCAACCAGGCAAACATCTCTTCGAGCCGCGGCCCGGCTCGCGCCTGGCGCTCCCGGCATCTCTCACCCGGCGGGCGCCCTCGGATGTCGGCCTCAATCGCATACAGCGCACCGATGCGTCTGAGCGCTTGTTCTGCAATCGAGCCTGGCACACGCCCTTGGCTCTCATGCAGATCCCAGAACGGTCTGCGCGCATGTGCCCAGCACGAAGCTTCGATGACGTTGCCGTTTGCATAGAGCTTGGCGAAGCCGGCATACGCATCGGCCTGCAACACGCCCTTGAAGTCCTTCAGATGCGTCTGAGGATGTTCACCCTTGCGGTCAGGCGAGTAACGCAACCATGCTGCCGGCGCGTCGGTGCTTGCCGATGCGCGATCGTCGCGCACATAGACCCAGAGCCTTCCGGTCTTGGTCCGGCCACGCCCGGGCGAGAGCACCGCCACCGGCGTGTCGTCGGCGTGGAGCTTCGTGCCAGCCAGCACGTAGCGCCCGAGCGCTGCAACCAGCGGGTCCAGCAGCTTCTCGCTCTGGCCGACCCAGCCAGCCATCGTGGAGCGCTCGATCACGATGCCCTCGCGGGCGTAGATGCGGCTCTGGCGGTAGAGCGGCTGGTGGTCGCAATACTTGGCGACCAGCACGTGGGCCAGCAGCCCAGGACCCGCGACACCGCGCGCGATGGGCCGGCTCGGTGCTGCCGCCTGGAAGATCGACTCGCACGCCATGCAGGCGAGCTTGGGGCGCACGTGGCGGATCACCTTGAAGCGCGAGGGCACGTACCCCAGTTGTTCCGAGACGTCCTGGCCGATCTGGCGCAGTCGGCCGCCGCACGCGCTGCAGCCGCAGGCCTGGCCGGCGGCGTCGTGCCGTGCGTTCGACGCCTCGGGCCGGTACACATGGTTCTCTCGCGGCAAGTGCGCGGGCAGGCTGCGGTCGAAGCCTTCGCTGTTGGCGGCTTGCGCCTTCGGTGTCTGCGCGACCGGCGCAAGATCGTGCATCGGCAAGGCAGCGATCAACGCGAGCTGCGGGTCGTCGAGTTGTTCGCTGGAGGCACCGAAGCGGGCTCGGACCTGGCGCAGCAACTGCACCTTGAGCTTGTCCACGAGCAGCTTGAGCAAAGCGACTTCAGCGTCACGCGCCTCTACGACACGCAGCAGCGAGTCGACGGTGTGGGGCGCGTTGACGGTGTTCGGCACGCCCTCTACTATGCCATCGGGCCTACCCGGAGTTGACCGAGGCTCGTGCGTTCAGAAGACGAATTCTTGCGCGCGCCTCAAGCCGCGAGCGCGGGCTGATCGGTGCGAGTCGGCATGCGCCAGTCGATGCCCTCGAGCAGCATGGACAGCTGAGCCGGGGTCAGCGAGACCTTGCCAGAGTGCGCCTGCGGCCAGACGAACCGGCCGCGCTCCATACGCTTGGCCAACAGGAGCAATCCCTGGCCATCGAACCACAGCACCTTGAGCATGTCGCCGCGCCGGCCGCGGAAGACGAAGACGTGACCGCAGAAGGGGTTGGCTTCCAACGCTGTCTGCACCATCGCAGACAGGCCGTTGAATCCCTTCCTCATGTCGGTATGGCCCGCGACGATCCAGACGCGAGTGCTGGTGGGCAGGCCGATCACGCCAGCGCCTTCAGCGTCTGCAGGACATAACGCACGCTGGCTTCGTCGACCGCGCCGCGCAATCGCACCCTCGCTCCGCCGACATCGATCTCGATGGTCCCGGCAGGTTGACGAGGCGCCGCCGCCGTGGGTGAAGGGCATGACCCAACCGGTGCCGCTTCGATGGTCACGGGCAGCAGCATCGGCGAGGGATTCGACGGCACCGGCGTCTGGGGCCGCTCCTGAGCGCTCAAGTGCATCCGGCGCCATGCGAACAGCAGGTTCGAGTTGATGCCGGCTTCCAGCGCAACGGCTGCGACCGACGCACCGGGCGCCAGACTGCGCGCGACCACCTCGCGCTTGAACATCGGGCTGTGCTCGCGCCGACGGCGCTTGCTCGGGGTGTCTTGATCGTTCATTGATGTGCATTAGCGGTTCTTGATGCACACGACCGCCGTGCGCACCGAACAGCCAATCCTGCTCAAAGCCATCAACAAAAACAGAGGGTGCTGAGATGACGCTTACGCAGTTTGCGTAAGCCGAGTTACAGAAAATCTTCGTCCACCACCCGCGACAGCACGGACCAGCGCAGTCGCTGGGCTCAGCTTGATTCCGGCTCCCGGTGCAGTACCCAGCGGCGTCCATCGCGCAGGAAGCTTCTGTTGACTGCAGTCGCTTTGACCGGTCGAACAGTGCGCGCTCCTGATGAGGGTTGCAAGTCCAGCATTGGATGTCGGGTGTCGCTGGCGGATTCAACCGGTCGATGCAACACACTGATTGCTGCGCACGCAGAAGGAGTGTTGTAGATGCTTCAGCATCGCCGTTCGCTGCCGTGCGTAGGCAAGTACACCAGTGATTCGTCTGTCGCGGCAAGCGAGTTCGTGACCACGGTCGTCGTGACCTTGCTGTCCGCGGCGTGTCTCATGACGTCAAGGCCGGGGAGGGCAATCCCGGGCTCGAAGCTTGCATGAAGCCGTTCACACTGGTGCGGCGGGTGTCCGTCTTCTTTCCTTTTCACGGGGTGTCTTCTTCATGTCTTCCTGTTCATTTCCTCGCGGCGCTTTGTCCGCCGTTGCGTTGCTGACCCTGGCGCTGAACGTCGGCGCACAGAAGTCGCTGCATCAGCAAGTCGGGCCCATCGTCAACGGCATGTACCCATCGCTCGACGCGCTCTACAAGGACCTGCACGCCAATCCGGAGATCGCATTTCAGGAAGTGCGCACGGCCGCGAAGCTGGCTGGTGAAATGCGCCAACTCGGTTTCGACGTCACCGAGAAGATCGGCGGCACGGGCGTCGTGGCGATCTACAAGAACGGTGCAGGGCCGACGGTGCTGGTGCGCACCGAACTCGATGCGCTGCCCATGGAGGAGAAAACTGGCCTGCCGTACGCGAGCAAGGCCAAGACGCAATCGAACGGCCGCGAAACTTTCGTGGCTCACAGCTGCGGTCACGACATCCACATGGCGAGCTGGGTCGGCACCGCGCGCACGCTGCTCGCGATGAAAGACCAGTGGAAAGGCACGCTGATGTTCGTGGCGCAGCCCGCCGAAGAAACCGTCTCGGGCGCCAAGGCGATGCTCGCCGACGGTCTGTTCAAGCGTTTCCCCAAACCCGACTTCGCGTTCGCGCTGCACACCTCGCCGTCGCCCTATGGATTCATTGGCTACAAGGTTGGTGCGATCAGCTCCAATTCGGACTCGCTCGAGATCACCTTCAAGGGTCGTGGCGGTCATGGGTCGGCACCAGACAAGACCATCGACCCGATCGCGATCGCCGCACGCTTCGTCACCGATGTGCAGACCGTCGTGAGCCGCGAAAAGGATCCAGCCGAGTTCGGCGTGATCACCATCGGCGCCATTCAGGCCGGCACCGTGGGGAACATCATTCCCGACGCAGCGGTGCTGCGCGGCACCATCCGCAGCTATCAGCCGGAAGTGCGTGAGAAGCTGCTGGCCGGCATTCGCCGCACAGCCAACGCGGCGGCGATGATGGGCGGTGCGCCCGAGCCGGTGGTCGACCTCGTGCCGGGCGGCGCCGCAGTGGTCAACGACGAAGCGGTGGTCAATCGAACGGCGGCGGCGCTCAAGACAGCGTTTGGCGACCCGAAGGTGGTGCAGGTGCGGCCCATCACCGCGAGCGAGGACTTTTCCGAGTTCGTCAATGCCGGTGTTCCGTCGATGATGTTCTTCGTGGGCGTGCTTTCGCCCGAGGATGTGGCGGCGTCGCTCAAGCCCGGCGGCAAGCCTCTGGCCTTCAATCACTCGCCTTTCTTCGCACCGGTGCCGGAGCCCTCGATCAAGACGAGTGTGGAGGCCATGAGCTTGGCCGTGCTCACCACCATGGCACCCAAGTAGCCCGGGTCGCCGTCGCTGGCCGCGCTGCGGTCATGCGATCGGCAGCTGCGGGCGCTATACAGCCATCAATCCGCTGTGATGTTGTTTGCCTTCACGACGGCTCCCCACATCTTGTACTGGGCGCGCGTCATCTCGCCGAGTTGTTCCGGTGAGCCGCCACCGGGTTCGTCACCGCGATCCACAATGCTCTTGACGACGGTCGGGTCCTTCAGGGCCGCATTCATCGCGCTGCTGGCCTTCTTCACGATGTCGGGGCTCAGGCCAGGTGGTCCATAGAGGCCGATGAAGGAGATGATGGTGAAGTCCTTGACGCCGCTTTCCGTGGCCGTGGGCACGCTTGGCAGCATCGGGGACCGCTTCTCCCCCGTGACCAGCAGTGGGCGCAACTGTCCCGACTTGACAAAGGGGGCGACGACGGAGGTCGCGTCGAACATGGCGTCAAGACGGCCTGCCATCAGGTCGACCATGGCGGGGCTGCTGCCTTTGTAGGGCACATGGTTCATCGCCGGGCTGCCCAGGCGTTCGCGCAGCAACTCCATCGTGACATGTATCAGCGAGCCCGGCCCACCGGTGCCGTAGTCAATGCCTTTGCCCGCTTTGGCCCTGGCCTTCACTTCCTCTGCGAACTGCGCATAGGTCTTGATGGGGGAGGTGGCGGGTACCACGAGCACCAGCGGCGACTGCAGCATGACGCCGATGGGCGTCATCTTCTGCGGATCGACAATGCCCAGCTTGGTGTAGACATGCGGCATGATCGTCATCGAGCCATTGCCAACCAGCAGTTTGTGGCCGTCCGGCGGCGCCTTCATCAGTTCGACCGAGGCGATATTGCCGTTGACACCGGCCTTGTTGTCGATGAGCACCGGCTGGCCAAGCGCGCCCTGCATGCCGTTCGTCAAGACGCGTCCAGCAAAATCGGTTTGCCCGCCGGGTGGGAAGCCGACCAGCAAGGTGACCGATTTGGTGGGCCAAGTCGTCTGTGCACTTGCGACTGAGCCCACCAATGCACCCAAGCCGAGGGCTGCAATGCCCAGACAAAGGGTCAAGCGGCGCGCCGTTGGATCAGAGGAATAGTTCGTTCGCATCATCAGGTCCTTCCATCGGCCATGTGTAGAAAACTGCCCCCTGGATCGCGCGCCGCTGCTGCGCAACGTGGGCCTGGTGAAAAGTGATTCTGCGTCAATGCTTTTCCGCGCGATGCGGGGTTAAACCTAGCCAGGAGGCCTCCCGGTTGCGTTGACAGGCCCGTCGCAGGGCCGGCAGAGCAAACGACGTCGTTGGCCGCCAGGCGGCGAGAAGCGGTCGTTGAGACGAGGACACCGACGAGGCGTTCTTCGACGTGCGGGCTGTTTGAGCCCCACAGCCGACCGGGCGAAAGGTGACGGTCCGGCCGGAGATGTGTCAAAGTCGCGCAAGCGCTTCAGATCAGTCGCCGTTGCTCCGGAAGGACACAGTGTTTCGCCGACCCTCCATCACTTTTCGAACGACAGCCTTCGTGACCGTCGTTTGCCTCGCCCTCGTGGCGCTCGACTGCTGGAACAGCTGGAATTCGCGCGCGGAGCAGCTTCAGCAGATGAGCGTTGCGGCATCGAACCTGGCGCGTGCCATGGCGCAGCAGGCGGATGACACCATCAAGCAGGCCGACACCGCGCTGGTCGGCATCGTCGAGCGCATCGAACACGACGGGACGGAGCCGGAAGCTGTCGCACGGCTTCGTAAGGTGCTCGCCATGCAGGTGACCGAACTCCCGCAACTCGACGGACTTCACATCTATGACAAGGACGGAAACTGGGTCGCGAACTCCCGGCAGATCGCGCCGCAGAACCTGAACAACGCGAGCCGCGAGTATTTCGTCTTCCATCGCGAGCACGAGGACCGCGGACCGCACATCGGTATTCCGGTGAAGAGCCGGACCAACGGCAAACTGCTCGTTCCCGTTTCCCGGCGCATCAATCACGCAGACGGCAGCTTTGCCGGCGTGGCGCTCGCGACGATCGACATCGACTTCTTCTTGAAGTTCTACGACAGCCTCGACATAGGGCAGGCCGGCGCCGTTGCGCTGATCCTCGAGAACGGAACGATGATGACTCGCCGGCCGTACAGCACCGACATGGTCGGAAGAAGCATGCTGGGCACGGGCCTCTTCCAGGCGTACGTAGCTCAGGGCCCGGCCGGGACGGCTGAAATCAAATCGGCGCAGGACGGCGTCACGCGATTGAACAGCTTCCGGCGTCTCTCCAACTATCCGCTGTTCGTTGCCGCGGCCCTCTCCAAGGACGAGATCCTGGCCGCCTGGTGGCGGGAAACGCTCTGGCATACGGGCGGCGTCACGCTCCTGACGTTGATCGTCGGCCTCGTGGGATGGCGGTTGGTGAAGCAGATGGAGCTGCGAAGCAAGTCCGAGGTCGAACTGCGGCGGGCGCGCGACGCGCTGGAGACGCTGAACAAGACCTTGAACACCCTCGCCATGGAGGACGGTCTCACGGGGTTGGCAAATCGCCGGCAGTTCGACGTGGCGCTCGACAGCGAATTCAGCCGAGCCATACGCAACGCGAGCACCCTGGCGCTCATACTGATCGATGTCGATTCCTTCAAGCAGTACAACGACATCTACGGCCACACGGCCGGGGATGAGTGTCTGCAGACGATCGGGCGCACGATCGCAAGCGTCGCATCTCGCCGTCCGGGAGATCTTGCAGCCCGGTACGGCGGGGAGGAACTGGCCGTGCTGTTGCCCAATACCGATGTGGCCGATGCCGCCGTCCTGGCGGAGCGAATCCGCAGCGCGGTTCGTGACCTGGAAATCGTGCACGCCGGGACCCCCGACGGCTTCGTCACGCTGAGCGCCGGTGTGGATGCGTTCAGCCCCGCAGTGACCTCGGGACCACCGAAGACGTTGATCCAGGCCGCCGACAAGGCCTTGTACGCGGCCAAGATGGGAGGGCGCAATCGCGTGTGCACGGCGATGCGACCGAGCGCTGCGTAAACAAGTCCCTGAGATATGTTCGTCGATGGCCCCCAGCAGTTGACGAGCCTTGCCAGCAAGGAGTTCTTTGGTTGTAGCAAGAACCAAAGAATCCCGTTCATAGACGCCGCCAGCGAAAAATCCCTTGCCATGGTCAGCCCGCGCAGGCTGAATCCAGGCATCAGCAGCTTTTGATTTTCGGAACACCAGCCTGTGCCGAACGAGTCCGCTCATGTCATCTCGTCGCCGGACGAAGCGTTGAGGCGCCTTCCTCCGGACGAGGTGCTGTCTCCGCTCATCGCGGACTGGGCGCGCGCGGGCAAGCGCCTTGCTGTCGTCTGCGACATCGATCTCGATCGCTTCAGCGAACTCAACCAGCGCCTGGGCATGGCGGGCGGCAATGCCGCGCTGGTCGAAGCGGCCCGTCGCATCAAGGCTCAACTGCCGCGCGAGTCGCTACTGGCGCGCATCGGCGGAGACGAGTTCGCGGCCGTCTTCGCCGGACTGGGGTTTTCGCAATGCCACGAGGTGCTGGAGCGCATCCTGGCGGCGCTGGCCGAACCCTGGCAATGGCGGGGCCGCACCGCCCACCTGGGCGCCAGCCTCGGCGCGCGGATGATGGACAGCACCGGCCCGGCGCCCGAACTCGCGCTGCGCGATGCCCAGCATGCGGCCTTCTTCGCCAAGCGTGCCGCCGACGGCAAGGTGCATTATTTCGACGCCCCGCAGGCACAAGCCGATGCGCAGGTCGTGCGCGAGCGCCAGCGCATCCAGGAGGGGCTGGCGCTGGGCGAGTTCTTCCTGTGCTACCAGCCCAAGGTCGACATGCGCCGCGGCATCGTGGTGGGCGCGGAGGCGCTCATCCGCTGGAACCATCCGCAGCGCGGCCTGCTGCAGCCGATCCATTTCGTGCCCCTGCTGGAGGACGACGCGCTGGCCGAGCAGGTCGGCGAGTGGGTCATCGCCGCGGCATTGCGGCAGCTGTACGACTGGCTCGAGGCGGGCCTGCGCATGTCGGTCAGCGTCAATGTGAGTCCGCTGCACATGATGCGCCACGACTTCGTCGACCGGCTCACGCAGCAACTGGCACAGTACCCGAAGCTCGGCCGGGGTGCGCTGGAGCTCGAGATTCTCGAGACCACGGCCATCAGCCAGTTCGCCACGGTGGCCCGCTTCGTGCAGGCGTGCCAGGCGCTCGGCGTGGCGGTGGCCATCGACGATTTCGGCACCGGCTATTCGTCGCTCACCTACCTGCGCCAGCTGCCGGTGTCGTCGGTCAAGATCGACCAGTCGTTCATTCGCGACATGCTCGACAGCGAGGCCGACCGCGCGATCGTGCAGGGCATCCTGCTGCTGTTGAAGGCGCTCGGGCGCACGGCCGTGGCCGAAGGCGTCGAGACGCTGCATCACGGCGAGGCCTTGCTCGCCATGGGCTGCACGTTGGCCCAGGGCTACGGCATCGCCAAGCCAATGCCGGCGGATCAGATGCAGTGCTGGGTGGCCGAGTTCGAGCGCGCGCCGCCGTGGGGCCGCGAACCGGCCACCGGCGACTGAAAGGCCTGCCGCGCGCGCCCGGCGTCAGAGCAGCGGCGTGTACGGCGACACCAGCGGGCGCAGCGTCGTGCCGCTCGGCACGCCCAGCGTGCCCGCACCGTCGAACACGTAGCGAAGGTACACGCCGCCCGTCAGCTGGCGGTAGTTCTGCGCGTTGTTCAGTCCGATCGAGCCGCCCAGGAACATCTTGGGCGCGAGCTGGTACTCGAGGATCGCGGCCAGGTTGTAGGCCAGGCCGGTCTTCGACGTCTTCTCGTACATGCCGGTGAAGGGCACGCTGCTCAGCCCCAGCGAGGCGGCGTAGGCGGCCGCGCCTCCTGCATCGCGCGCACGCCCGCCGTCGGTCGGAAAGTAGGGCGACGCTTTCTGGGTGAACGACTGCACGCCCAGCGAGGCATTCAGGCGCCACGACAGGCGATCGCTGCGCCCGCTCCAGTCGACGGGGAAGGCCACGCTCACGAAGCTCTGCGGGCTGAAGTAGCCGCCTTGCCCGAAGGTGTAGTAGCTCAGGTTCTTGTCGTAGCCCATGAGGCCCAGGTTCATGCCCAGCGTGAGCTTAGAACCCGGGTTGTTGACCAGGTGCAGGTACGCGCCGCCGCCGGTCTCGAAGCGGCTGTTGCTCGCGACATTCTTGCCCGTGATGCCGTGCATCGCGGCATAGCCGTACACGCCGTAAGTGCCGTCGTCGTAGCCAATGTCGCCACGCACGCCGGTGGCGACCACGCCACCCCAGCGCTCGTTGGTACGCTGGTCCTTGGCGCCAGCGAACGACAGCAGACTGTCGGTGACCGCGCGGCGCGACACGTCGACTTTTGCGTTCCACGAATCGCCGAACGAGCCCGCATACGACACGTTGCCGACCACGTTGGTCTCGGGAAAACCGAGCGGCGTGGTGCCGATGCTCGCGCCGAAGTTCTTGCCTTCGTAGCCCACGCTCAGTCCGACGCCGGCGGCGTTCTGCTGGCCCGCGCTGGTCCCGGCCCGCAGGCCGTTGATCGCCGCATCAGGGCCGCCGCCGAAACGACTGCCCGTGGCGTAGTCGGCGGATGGCGTTCCGGCGTCGAGCACCGTCGGCGTGACGCCCACGACGATCTTGCCTTCGCCGACCGGGAAGCGCGCCTGGATCGGAATCTGGAAGTCCGACAGCTGGCTGAGCCCGGCTTCGCCGGCGCGGTTGCGGTAGACGGTGCCGGCGGTCAGCTCGATCGAGCGCTGCGCCTGCAGCTCGCGCAGCTCGGCCGCGACCGGGTCCGCCGGCGCGGCGGTGCGCAGCGGTGCGTTCCAGCCCGAAGCGGACGTGCCGGGAACCGGCAGCGGGGCGACGCCGCCGGCCTGCGCGTACGGATAGGTCGGCGAGGGATAGGCGCCCGTCGGCGCGTTCGCGACGGGGTACTGCTGCACCGGCGTCGCGATGTAGGCCGAGGCTTGCGGCGTGTTGCGCGCGTTGGTGTTGCTGTTCGCGTTGGCATTGCGCGATGACGCCGTGGCCGACGCCGTGCGCCGGCCCTTGCTGCTGTTGGCCGGGGCGGGCGCCGTGCCGGAGGTCCAGGGCAGCGCGCCGGGCGCCGCGCCTGCGACCGGGTAGCCCGGGCTTGCGGGCGCCGCGGGATACACCGGCGGCGCCGCGGCATAGATCGGCGCGGCCGCATAGGCCACCGGCTGCATGCGCGCTTGCGCGAAGGGATTGCCGCCCGCGCCGGGGTAGCTGGCCGGCACGACCGCGCCTGGCACGCTTGGTGCACCGCCCGTCATGCCCGCGAACGGATTGGCCGCGGGCAGGCCCACGGGCGCCGCGCCGGGCACGCCGCCCGTGGCGACGCGGCTGTCGGCCTCCACGGCGGCGCGCAGGTACTGCTCCGCCTTGCGGCTGTCGCCGGCATTGCGGTAGACGCGGCCCGCGGCGGCCAGCACGCGCGACTGGTCGGGCGCCTGCTTCAGCGCGGCCATCACGTAGTTCTCGGCCTCGCTGTGCTGGCGCAGCGCGCTGGCGCTGGCGGCCGCGGCGAGCAGCGCGTCCAGGTCGGTGGGGCTGCGCTGCAGCACGCGCTGGTAGAGCGCCAGCGCCTGGGTTTCGTCGCGTGCGGCCGAATAGAGGCGCGCGAGTGCCGCGAGCGCGCGCGGATCGTCCGGTCGCTCGGCCAGCACGGGGGCCATCGCGTTGTAGGCGGCCTCGAGGTTGCCGGCCTCGCGCAGCGCATCCGTCTGGCGCAGCGCGAAGGCGATGCGCAGGCTGTCGAAGTCGCTGCGCTGCGCGGCGGTCATGCCGGCCGGTTGCAGCTGGCGCAGCACCGCCGACAACTCGACGTCCTGCTTCGTCTTGAGCAGCACCGACGCATAGAGCAGCCGGTCGCCGATGCCCGGGTTGGGGCTGCGCGCGAGCAGCTGGCGGCTCATGGCGAGCGCGCGCGGCGCATCGCCGATGTCCGCATACGCGCCGGCGAGCTGGCCCCAGATTTCGGCCGGCATGTCGCTGCTGAGCGCCGCCTCGGCCTGGCCGAGCACCTGCCGGGCAGCATCGACCTGTCCTTGCCGCGCCAGCGCCTGCGCGCGCTGGGCTTGCGATTGCGCCCAGAGCCGGCGCTGCAGGGCCGCCATGTCGCGCGTTCGCGAGGCGGCGGGAATGCGCTCCAGGTACTGAATGCCGCCGGCCGCGTCGCCGGTCTCGGAGGCGAGCAGGGCGCTCGCGTAGAGCGCGTCGGGCATGTCGGGCTGCGACATCAGCAGGCCTTCCATCACGCCGCGCGCCTCGGCCACCAGGCCCTGGCGACGGTAGATGTTCGCGAGGTCGAGGCGCACCCAGGGGCTGTCCGGCGCGGCGAGCATCGCGTCTTCGAGCGTGCGCTGCGCACCGGCGGCGTCGCCGGCATCGGCCTGCTGGCGAGCCTTGGCGCGCGCCTGCTCGACCTGGATGTCGCGCAGGCCACCGAGCTGTCCGGCCTGTTCGGGCGGGAGCTGTCGGGCCAGCGCGAGCGCCTCGTCGGCGCGGCCCTGACGCCCGTACACGGCGATGAGTCCGCGCAGTGCCTGCGCGTTCGACGGCTTGCTGTCGAGCACGCGCTTGTAGCCCTGTTCGGCCTGCGGCAGGTCGCCGGCGGCGGCGCGCAGGTCGGCCAGCGCGACCTGGCCGACGCTCTCGCGCGGGTCGATGCGCACCGCGCGTTCGAGCAGCGCCTGCGCGCCGCGCGTGTCGTTCTTCTCGCGCGCCGTGCGCGCCTGGCCGACCAGGCTCCAGTAGGTGGCGCTTTGCAGCGCTGAATTCCATTTGCTGCCGCCCGATCCGCGCGCGGCGCGCTCCAGCAGTTCCTGCGCTTCGCCGAACCGCTCCTGGCGCAGCCGCACCAGGCCCAGGCCGCCCAGGGCTTCCGGGTCATCGGCCTTCGCGCGCAGCGCCTGCTGGAAGCGTTGTTCGGCGGTGGCCGGGTCGCCGCGGTCCAGCGCGCGGAAGCCTTCGCCGAGCGGCACGCCGGGCGAGGCGGCTGCGGCGGCCTTGCCGGAGGTCAGCGTCTCGAGCCGCGCCGACACGGCGGCGTCGTTCGGGTTGCTCGCCAGATAGTCCTGGTAGAGCGCAATGTCGGGCGCGCGCGCATCGAGCCAGATGAGCGCCTGGCGCCAGCTCGCGCGCGCGGCGGCGCCCACCGTGGGTTGCTTCGCCAGCTCCACGAGGCTGCGGATGCCTTCGCGCCGCGTGGGCTCGCTGTAGGTGCGCAGCTGGGCGAGCGCGAGCTTGTAGCTCGCGTTGTCGGGTTGGTCCTTCACCAACTGCTCGATGCCCTTGCGCGCTTCGTCGGCGCCTTGTGGCGTGGCGCTGAGCACCTGGTAGTACTCCAGCGCCAGCGCTTGCGGCGGCGGGCGGTTGTCGAACTGGCTGCGGTACAGCTCGACCGCCTCGGCGCTGCGCCCCGCGCGGGCCGCAGCGCGGGCACGCTGCAGCGTGCTGCCCTGGCCGGGTTGCTGGGCCTGCTGCTGCAGGCGCGCGATGCGGCCGTCGTTCGGGTGCGCGGTGCGCAGCCGCGAGATCCACGTGCGCGCCGGCTCGGCGTTGCCGCGCGACAGCTCGACCTGCGCCATGCCGTACATGGCATCGGCCGACTGCGGATCGACGCGCAGCAGCTTGCGCCAGCTTTCCTCCGCGAGGTCGGCACGGCCTTGGGCCTGCCAGTAGTTGCCCTGTTCGACGAGCGCGGCGCTGGCATCCGCCTGCGCGCGCGCGGGACTGCTCGCGCAGACCGCCGCGAGCAGCCCCAGGCAGGCGATCCATTGCGCGGCGGGAATGCGTCCCGGGCCCCGGCGCAGCGACGGTGGACGCAACGGCTTCATGCCGCTCGTGTGGATCGACATAGCAGTCTCCAGGAGGTTTGCAACTGGCCGTCGCGATCGAATTCGTAACGGCCGTCGAGCCAGGCCTGGCCGAAGACCGCCAGCACCTGCTCGTAATACGGCTGCGGCGGGGTTGGCGCCGCTGAGGAAGAGGTTTCGGCGCGGCCGCCCGGCAGCCGGGCCGATTCGGTGGCCAGCGCCTCGGGCAGCTCCTGCGCCTTCAGGTACGGCAGCAGCGCGCCGCCAAAGCCCGCAGGGCCCGTGCCGCGCCCCGCGCCGCTGGCGGTGTCCACCGATTCGGGCATGGGATGGCGATCCGCAAGCAACTGGCGCGGGCCGTTCAGGCGCTGCAGCAGCGCCTTGCGCTCGGGCGTGCGCGGCGACAGCATGCCGGCCCAGAGGTAGACGCGGATGGCGTCGTAGCTGCCCACCGTGCCTTTCTCCGGATCGGCGACGAAGGCGTTGGCCGTTTGCGACCAGGCACACCAGTCCGGCGCGAAGCCCTTGGGGGCCACGGCGTCGAGCATGCGCACAGTGTTGTCCATCACTTCGCGCCACGGGCCGCGCGGATCGGCCTGCTGAAAGTAGCGCAGCAGCTGCAGCGGCATGTAGCTCGGGTTGAGCCGCCACAGCGGCCCGCTGGCCACCGACGCGGGCCACGGCAGCAGCATGCGGCCGAGCCCTGGCAGCGCCACCACTTCGTCGCGCACCACCAGCGCCAGCAGGCTGCGGCCGAGCTTCGCGTAGCGCGGCTCGTTCCAGAGGCGTCCGGCTTCCATGAGCGCATAGGCGATCCACAGGTCGGCGTCGGAGGCGGCGTTCGCATCGAGCACGCCCCAGCCGCCATCGGCCTTCTTGCCCCATTGCCAGGCGGGCAGGTTAGTGGCCAGGCTGCCTTGCGCGAGGTTGGCTTCGGTCCATGCGAGCACGCGCGCGAAGGTCGGCTTGTCGTTGTGAACGAGCGCGAAGAAGAGGCTGTACGACTGGCCTTCGGAGGTCGATTGCTGCTGCGGCGTGTGGAAGTCGATCACGCGGCCGTCGCGCTGGATGTGGCGCGCGGCGAAGGCAGCCCAGTCTGACGCCGGATGGCACGGCGCCGCGGCCGGTGCTGCCGCGGCTGTGCGCGAGGTGGCCCAGCCCAGCGCGGCCGCCGCGAGCAGGGGGCGCCGGCCGATGTGCAGGGGGGAAGACGGTGCGGTGCGTGGCATGGGCAACCTCGTCAATGCAAACGGCGCCGCGCCCGCAACTGCAGGCTGGCAAACGCCACCGCCGCGGTCAGCAAGGCCAGCGCCACGACCAGCCCGGCGAGCAGCAGCGGGCTGCGCGACAGGTTCCATTTCAGCCAGGCGATCGGCGGCAGGCTGCCCACGTAGTAGGTGTCCTGGCCGAGCACGCTGTGCACCTGCGCGTCGCGCACGATGGTCATGCTGCCCTGCACGCGCTTGAGCAGGTCGGGTGTCATCAGCGCAGCCAGCAGAGCTTCTTTCGATGCCGCGTTGGTCACGGCGGCGACCACGCTGCGCCCGCTGCGCAGCGGCGATTCGAAGCCTGCCAGCACCGCGTCGCGGCCGTCGTCGCTCATGGCGATCTGCATCGCGCCGGGCAGGTCTTCGCGCTGGCGCGCCCCGATGACGAAGTCGACGGCGGTGTCCAGCCAGCTGTTGAGTTTCAGCTGCGGCGACGTGCCGTTGCGCTGCAGCGGCATCTTGGCAGACCACTGCGCGAACAGCGGCTGGTTCTGCAGATTGCCGATCACCAGCAGGTCCTTGTCGGCCCACTGCGACACCTGCGCCGGCCGGCCGACCTTCACGCGCAGCGCGGGGTAGCCGGTGGCATGGCCGATCTGCCCGAGCAGGCCCAGGTAGGTCTCGGTGTCGGCGGCGTCGGGCGCGTCCGGCAGGATGACCGCGGTTTCAGACAGGTCGGCCATGCGCGAGAACGGAAAGCCGCCGTTGGCATAAGCCGCCAGGTCGGGCATCGCGATGTAGTGCGCAAAGCCCGACACGTCGATGGTCGAGGTCGGGTCGATCGCGCCGCGCACGTTGTCCAGCAGCGGCTGGCAGCGCCCGCCCGAGGGTTCGAAGTAGTAGTGCAGGCGCAGCTGGCTGCGCGGGCCCAGGGCCAGTGGCGGCAGCATGACCTGCCGGTTTTCGGCCACGGTGCCGTCGGGCATCACCTTCACGGCCAGCGGGTTCCACCAGCGGTCGCCGGCCGGGTTGGCTGCGCGCAGCGGCAGTGCGCCGATGAAGTTGTTGTCGACGTTCACGTTGAGCGTCGACTGGTCGGGCCGCACGCGCGGCGTGTAGCGGTACTGCAGGTCGAGCGGAATGCCGCGGCTGCGCCAGGTGAAGAGGTCGGGCGGCAGCTGCAGGTTCACGCGGACCACGTCGGGCGTGTAGCCCGACACCGACAGGTCGGCGGCGGCGGTGAGTTCGCCCAGCTGCAGCGGGCGGTCGCTCGGCACCCAGCGCGGTGCGTCGTAGGGCTTGCGCGGCGGCGGCTCCTGGAACGCGGTGATGCCGGTGCGTTCGCCCGAGAACGCGCGGCTGTTCAGTGCCAGCGCGGCGGCGGCGGTGCGCAGTTCGGCGGCGTCGCGGCCCATCACCAGCAGCAGCTTCGACGCCGCGTCCTGCGGATGGTCGACCACTGCCAGCGCCGGGCCCTGCACGGCCGGCAGCGCGAGGTTGGCGATGCGCGTGTCGGGCAGCACGAAGACCACGGCGTGGCCGGCGGGCAGTTCGCCGCGCGTCACCGGGAAGGTGGCACCGCGGTAGTCGGCGAGCGCGCCGAACCAGGACGACACGATGCCGGCCGCCTCGAGCAGCGGCGGCGACTCGGCGTCCCCGAACACGAACGGAATGCGCGCGCGCCGCACGTCGCGGCGGTCGAAGAAAGGCTGCGGCAGCGTGGCCAGGTCGTTCGTGAGCTTGAGCGGCGACACGGTCAACCGCAACGTGCTCGACGCATCGATGCGCGCCCACAGGCTGGTGTGGGCCGGGTCTTCGCATTCGCGCGTGTAGTGCCCCACCAGCTCGACGTTGATGCGGTTGAACTCGGTGATCAGGCGCCGGTCGATCGGGATGTCCTGCGTCTGGGGCTTGCCGGCCTCGGCGCGGCTCACCGGCAGCGTGGCGACGAGCACGTCGTTCACCGTGACCTTCAGGTGCGAGAGCTCGGGAATGAGTGAGGGCGAGTAGGCGTAGTTCAGCTTGAGCGACGCGGCGGTGACCAGCTCGTCGGCGCGCACGTTGAACGGAATGCCCACGGTGCCGCTGATGCCGCGCAGCTGCACGGCGTAGTCGATGCCCAGCTGCGTGAGATTGAGCTCGCGCACCGCGCCGCCCGGGGCGGCCGCCGTGGCCACCGGCGTGGCCGGCCGGGCCGGTGCCTGGGGCGGTTGTGGCTGGGCCCACGCGCCGCCCGATGCCGCGGCAGCCAGCGCGAGCGCCGCCAGTGCGGCTCTGCGGGGCGGCGCCGGGCGCGGGAAGGTCGCCACGCCGTCGGGCGCATGCAGGGAAGTCGTCACACAGGGTCCTTCGCTTCGACAGGCGGCTTCGAAGACGAAGCCACGGAGGGGCGCAACCGGGAGGTGGCGGCGCGGTAGTAGTGGGCGAACATGTTGCGAAAGCCCGTCGCGCTGATGCGCACGAGGTGGCCGAGCACGCGGTGAATGCCCACGCGCGGGTAGTTGCCCCAGCGAGCGGCCCAGATATCGGCGCGCGCCATCGTGCATTGCACGAGCGCGCGTTCCTGCACGAGCGTCATCGGCGCGAAGCGCAGGCCCAGGCGCCGTCCGCTGCTGAAGCGCACGGTGGCGGCAAAACGCGACTCGGTCTCGCCGCGGTACAGCGCCACCACCACCTTCGCGTCCTGCGCGAGCGTGACGTCGGCCGGCAGCACGATGCCCAGGCCGCCGCTGGAAAAGTCGAAGGTGCTGCAGCGCATCGATGTGCCGTCCTCGAAGTACAGCGTGGCCGGCACTTCCAGCGCCACGCGGTGCGCGCTGCGCACCTGGCGCGACTCGTTGGCCGCCGCCACGCAGGCGCCCAGGATCATCAGGTTGTAGACGGTCCAGGCCAGCGTGAGCCACACGGTGGCGATGTTCTGCGGATCGACCCAGGTCAGGCGCCAGACGCCCGCGCACACGCCGAGGAAGTTCAGCATCAGCAGCACCAGGCTGGCGCGGGCGATCTGGGTGTCGAAGTACGCCTCCTGCACCAGGCCGCCCTTGGCCGTCACGTTGAAGCTGCCGAGCTTGGGGTTGATGAGCGCCACCAGCGTGGGCCGGAAGATGTACCAGGCCAGCACCGCCTCGTAGACCTCGTTCCACAGCAGGTAGCGAAAGCGTCCCTGGATGCGGCTGTTGGTGAGGTTCGCATGCAGGATGTGCGGCAGCGCGAAGGCGAAGATCATCGACGCCGATGCATGGATCACGCTCGCGCCGAAGAACAGGTAGGCCAGCGGCGCCGTGAGGTAGATCAGGCGCGGCAGGCCATACAGAAAGTGCAGCATCGCATTCAGGTAGCACAGCCGCTGGGCCCAGTGCAGCCCGCGCCCGAACAGCGGGTTGTCGATGCGAAAGATCTGCGCCATGCCGCGCGCCCAGCGGATGCGCTGGCCCACGTGGCCCGAGAGGCTCTCGGTGGCCAGCCCGGCCGCCTGCGGCAGCGCCAGGTAGGCGGTGTTGTAGCCGCGGCGGTGCATCTTGAGGGCGGTGTGGGCGTCCTCGGTGACGGTCTCCACCGCGATGCCGCCGACCTCTTCGACGATGGTCCGGCGCAGCACCGCGCACGAACCGCAGAAGAAGGTCGCGTTCCACAGGTCGTTGCCGTCCTGGATCAGCCCGTAGAACAGCTCGCCCTCGTTGGGCACGCGGCCGAAGGTGTCGAGGTTGCGCTCGAACGGGTCGGCCGAGAAGAAGTAGTGAGGCAGCTGCACCATGCCCAGCTTCGGGTCGCGGCCGAACCAGCCCATCGCGATCTGCATGAACGAGCGCGTCGGGATGTGGTCGCAATCGAAGATCGCGACGAACTCGGCCGTGGTGTTCTTCAGCGCCGCGTTGATGTTGCCGGCCTTCGCATGGCGGTTGTTGTCGCGCGTGACGTGGGTCACGCCGAGCTCTTCGCAGAAGGTGCGGAACTCCTCGCGCCGGCCGTCGTCGAGCACGAAGATCTTGATCTTGTCGCGCGGCCAGTCGATCGACTGGGCCGCCAGCACCGTCGGGCGCACCACCGAGAGCGGCTCGTTGTAGGTCGGAATGAAGAGGTCGATGGTCGGCCACAGCGCCGTGTCCTCGGGCAGCGGGACCGGCTTGCGCTCCAGCGGCCAGGCGGTCTGCACATAGCCCAGCAGCAGCACCACGAACGCGTAGAGCTCGGCCATCAGCAGGCCCACGCCCAGCACGAGGTCCAGCAGGTTGTCCATGTACATGGTCTCGGTCACGCGCCAGTAGGTGTAGCGCGAGGACACGACGACCGACAGCACGATCATCACCAGCCCGGCAAAGCGGCCGCGGAAGCGGTTCGTCACCAGCGCCGCGGCGAAGATGCCGACCGACAGCACCAGCTGCTGCTCGAAGGTCATCGGCGCGATGACCAGTGCCGGCAGCAGGGCCAGCGCGACGAGCCAGCCCAGCAGGCGCACCGGCCACAGGCGCAGGAAGCCGGGCGCTTCGCGCGGCACGTACCCGGCATTGCCGGTGTTGCTTTTCATCGGGTTGTTTCCTGGCGCGACGACACGGCGTGCGCGAACGGGGGCAAGGGCGAGGCAAGGCGCGTGAGGAGCCGCTCGGCGATCACGGACACGTCCTCGGCCGCCTGGCTCAACGGGGCGTAGTGCCGCACGGGCAGGGCCGAGGCGAGCGCCTCCGACACCGAGGCGTCCAGGTGCAGCACGCCCAGCAGCTCCTGCTGCAGGCGCGCGCGCAGCATCGCGAAGACGTCGTGGTTCAGGCGGCGGCCGGGATCGACTTGGTTGATGACATAGGCGCTGCCGCGGTAGCCGGCGCGCGGTCGGCAGTACTTGTCGACCATGCGCTCGACGATCGGCAGCGTGGCGAACGAGCCGGCGTCGGCCAGCACCGGGATCACGCAGACGTCGGCCGCACGCAGCGCCTGCTGCAGATAGACGGTGGGACCGGGCGGCGTGTCGACGATCACCAGCATGTCGGGCGGCAGCCCGAAGCGCGTGAGCGTGTCGGCCAGCCAGCCGGGGCGGCGGGACAGCTCGTGCTCGAAGCCGATCAGCCGCTCGTCGTCCACCGTGCCGAAGGGCAACAACACCACGCCGCCGTGCGCGGGGCACATCGCCTGCGTCCAGGGCAACTGGCCGGCCGCAGCGGCCAGCAGGCCTTCTTCACCGCCGTGGTGTGGATCGTTCGCCAGGTGAAAGCGCAGCGCATTCTGCGGATCGAGGTCGATGGCCAGCACCTGGCGTCCGCGTGCCGCGAGGGTGGTGGCGAGGTTTGCGGCAATGGTCGTCTTGCCGACGCCGCCCTTGGAGGAAATGACGGGGATGACGACCATCGTCACGTCGGCCGTCGCCAGCGTGACATGGGACCCGGCGGCGCCGGGGTGCACGCGGGCTCCGCGAGCCGGGCGAACAGCGCCTGCAGTTCGTTCGGGGCAGGGCCGGCAGCCGGGGTGGGCACAGGTTGCGGCGCGGCAGCCGCGGGAAACAGGGGCGCAACCGGCGGAATGGGGGAGCGCGCAGGCGCCGCCATCGGCGTGCGATCGATCGGCCCGCCCGAGAGCAGCGGCCAGGGGCTCGCGGCCTGCGCCTGTGCCTCGGGGGGCTCGAACTCCTTGTATGCGTGGGCGTCGCCGCCGAACTTGCGAAACAGGCCGGCAACGTCTTCGGCGGAGCGGTCGTCGCGGTTCATGGCGAGGTCCTTGCGAGGCGCAGCTCGATGACGGGGCCTGCCGGTGCACGGCTTGCGAGCGCCGTCACGCGCAGGGAAGGCGGCATGCGCTGCGCGTCGAACCAGGCCTGGTAGACGCCTTCGAAGAAGCCGCTGCTCCAGCTCGTTGCCTCGGGGCCGAATGCCATGGCGAGAGGGCTGCAGGCGTGGGTGATGGCGAGGCAGTCAGCCTCTTCGCGCAGATTGCTGAAGCCCCAGTCGATGCCGTCCCAGCGTGCATTGAACTGCGACTGCAGGTCGGCCAGCGTCTCGCAGGGGGGCACGGGCAAGGCATCGGCCACCCGCTGGCCGATACGGAAAAAAAGCTGGCGAATGTCTTCAGGCGGCAGGCCGGCACTCAGTTCGGCGGCCATGCCCCGGTTGAACGTCAACCACTGTGCGCTGCATGCGTGCCGCTCGTAGTGTTGGAAAGCGGTCTCTGCGATGTCCATACCGGGACATTGTGTTGGAGCTGTTAATAATCGACAACAAATGTCGAACGGCGTTCACAATCTGAAACCGTTAACCCACGCCGACGCAACACCGGCTGCCTGAATTCGAAAACAGAAGAATTCCTTATGGGGGAGTGTCTGGCGCTGAGCCCGGTAGCCAGGCCTGCGAATCCGGGTGTCACCCTCCATGCAGACATCGGTAGTTCTGAGTCCGACGGCGGCAATTGCTGCGTTGCTGGCGTTCGTCGACGATTGCTCCAGACGGGTCGCAGTCGTTGGATCGTGCGGGACGGAGGGGCGGACCCGAGGCCCGGCTGCTATCTCGCAGGCGCAATGGCCACTGGAGAACTCCCCGTCGCGACGGCCGGCCTAGCCAGCGGGCTCAGCGCCCCCGAGTGCGAATCGATGGCGTAGGCCGACAGGGTGTTCGAGCCCCGGTTCGCCACGTAGGCAAAGCGCCCTGAAGGATCCACGGTGACGGAGTGAGGGGCGTTTTCTGTTGCAACCGTCGGCACTGCCAACGGACTCAGCGCCCCTGTGACCGGATCGATGGCATAGGTCGACACGGTGCGGGACACCAGATTCGCAACATAGGCGAAGCGCCCCGTGGGATCCACGGCGACGGCGCGCGGGTAATCGTTGGTCGCAACGGTCGACACAGGGCCCCTGTGATCGGATCGATGGTGTAGTTCGATACCGTGTTTGTCGTCAGATTCCCCACATAGGCTCGCAAGAGCCATCAGCGTCGCTCTCGCCAGCCGGTCACGCCGAACGAAGCGAGGGAAGGGGGACACGGAGCAGCCTTTGACGCGGAGTAGACCAGCGATCCTGGGTAGCCCTTTCTTGCAACGCATTAGACCAAAGTCCTATGGCCGACGCGACCGGCGCCCGCCTGCGATAGGCCTCAGGGCCTCAGGCCTTCAGGGCCTCACTCGCCGCAGCGCGAATCCGGTCCGCCGATTGCCGCGCGCGCCGCATGATGCCGCGCGTGTCGTAGGCCAGCAGCCGCCCGTTGCGCTTCACGATGCGGCCGTCGACCATCACGGTGTCGACGTTGGCGGCGCTGCCGCTTTGCACGATGGCGGTCTCGACGTTGCCGACCGGGCCCATGTTCAGGTCCTGCGTGCGCACCAGGATGATGTCGGCGCGCTTGCCTTCGGTGATCGAGCCGGTGACGTCGCCCAGCCCCATGGCGATGGCGCCGTTGAGGGTCGCCATCTCGATCGCCTCGGGCACGCCGATCGCCTTCGACTGCGCGCTGGGCGTGCTGGCCCACGGCACGCCCAGGTTCCAGGTGAAGCGCATGGCCTCGAACATGTCCGGCGGTGCGATGGAGGTTGCGTCGCTCGACAACGAAATGGTCAGGCCCGCGTTGCGCATCGCGAAGAGCGCGGCACGTGCGTCGCCGGTGCTGCTGAGCCGCAACTCGGAGTGCGTGGCAAAGGACAGCGGCGTTTTCGTGCGTGCCATGGCCGCCAGGTCGGCGGTGCTGGCGGGCACGTAGTGCGCGAGCATGAAATCCGGGCCCAGGTAGCCGCGCCGTTCGTAGTCGACCGCATCGACGTTGTTCGGTGCCTCCTGCGGCGCGTGGATCGCAATGGGCAATCCACTGGCCTTGGCGGCCTTCATCTCTTCGTGGAACACGGCGTCGGTGCTCTGCTGCGGGCCGCGCAGGTTCAGCCCCAGGTGCACCAGCCCGTCGAACGGCGAGCGCTCGCCGAACCACTCGCGCCGCACGCGCGCCAGGTCGTCGTAGCGGTTGAGTTCGTCGGCGGGCATCTTGTCGACGTGGCCGTAGGCGTAGCGGGCGCGCAGCAGCGCGTGCTGGTGCGCACGCAGCTCGGCATCGGCATGGGCCGGGGAGCGGGTGTTGTGCGACCAGTTGTGCACGGTGGTGGTGCCGCCGTTCGCCAACTCGGCGCAGCCCAGCATCACGCTGTTGTAGAAGTCGTCGGGCGTGTAGAGGGTCGAGGTCGCGTTCTTGGCGGGGTAGTAAGAGAAGCCGCCGTCGCGCGCGGTGAAGCTGCGGCCGATGGCGCTCCACATGTGATAGTGCGAATTGACGAAGCCCGGCATGACGATCATGTCGGTCGCATCGATGATCTCCGCGCCGGCCGGTGCGCTCAGGCCGCGCCCGATCTTCTCGATCACGCCGTTGCGGACCCACACGTCGGCACGCGGCAGCACGCCCTTGCTGCGGTCGACCGTGATGACCGCGCCATTGCGGATCAGGTAGCTGCCGCGGCGGATGCCGGGCGATGCGGGCGCACGCGCGGTGCGGGCCGACACCGACGCCGAGCCGACGAGCGCCGGCGCACCGGTGGCGGCGACCATCAGCGCCCCTACAAAACGGGTGAAGTCTCTCTTGGTTGTTTGCATGTCCAGACCCAGTAGTTGCCAGTGATTGAAGTGATGGAAAGAAGAGGAAGCGAAAGCCCGCTCAGTACGCCTTGAGAAGAAAGGCGGCGGTCATTGCCAACCCCGTCAACACGACGAAGCCGCGCACCACCTCGGGTTTCAGTCGCCGTGCCGCCATGCCGCCGGCATAGCCGCCGACCGTGGCACCGAGGGCCATCCACAGCGCGTAGGTCCAGACGATTGCGCCACTGGCCGCGTAGATCGCGACGGCGATCAGCGTCAGGATCGCGGAGACGAAGTTCTTGATGCCGTTCATGCGCCCCATGTCGGTGTGCCCCAGCGCGCCGAGCACGGCGAGCAGCAGGATGCCGAGGCCGCCGTTGAAGTAGCCGCCATAGACCGCGACCGCGACGATGCCCAGGTCGGCGAGCCAACGGCCCCGCGGCTTGTGGTTGTTGTCGGCGGTGGCGATCCTGCGACGCACGAGACCGGGTCCGATCGCGAAGAGCAGCGTCGCGGCCAGCAGCAGCCACGGCACGATGCGGGCAAAGACATGGTTCGAGGTCGACAGCAGCAGCGCCGCACCGGCCGCGCCGCCGAGCACCGACAGCACACCCAACCGCAGGAGCGAAGGCGACATCGGGCCCGAAAGTTCCTTGCGCAATGCCCATGCGCCGGCCAGGTAGCCCGGCAGCAGCGCGGCCGTGCCTGTGGCATTGGCCGACACCAGCGGCACGCCGACCATCGCCAGTGCCGGCAGCGTCAGAAAGCTGCCACCGCCCGCCACGGCATTGAGCGCACCGGCCAGGGCCGCGGCGCCGCCGAGCAGCGCCCCGTCGAGCAGCATCACGACTTGCGCGCCGGCAACGACATGCGGTCGGTGTGCAGCAGCAGCGTGAGCCCCACGCCGACCGCCGCCAGCAGCGTGATCTGCGCCAGCCCGGCCGTGCTCCAGCCGAAGCGCGAGGCGATGCCGCCGATGACGAAGCCCGCGACCGCACCCGCGCCGTACAGCGTGGTGACGAACACGCCCGTGGCGCGGCTCGTGAGTGAGGCATGCACCGCCTTGATGTGATACCCCGCCAGGTTCACGTACAGCACACCGCTCACCACGAAGCCCCACGCGAAGGACAGCGCCGACTGCACCACCATGTCGGTCGGGCCCGAGAACATCAGGAAGCCCAGCAGGCCGGTGCCCACGAAGCTCGCCGAGAGCACGAGCTTGGGATGGAAGCGGTCGCCGAGCCAGCCGCCGAAGATCGACGCGAACACGCCGAAACCGAAGGTGCTCATCACGCGGCCGGTGTCCGCTGGCGTGTAGTGCAGGTGCTCGCGCAGGAAGGTCGGGTACATGCCCAGGTAGCCGTAGATGCAGAGCCCGCCGATGACGCTCATGCCGGTCAGCAGGGCCGTGTTGCGGTTCCACAGCGTGGTGGCGCCGCGCTGGTCGGTGCGCCCGCCGGTGGCCGCCACGTTCTCGGTCATGCGCTTGCTCACGGCGAGCGCGATGATCGCCATGGCCGCGAAGCCCGCCACGCCGAACACGATGAGCGGCAGGCGCCAGTCGCGCTCGACGCCGATCAGCTGGCCGCCGAGCAGCGGCCCCAGGATCGCGCCGATGCCGAAGGAGAAGTTGATGGCGCCCACGGCGGTGGCCCGGTAGCGCGCGAAGTAGCTCGCGGCAATGGCGATCACCACCGTCAGTTGCATCGCCTCGCCGATGCCGGTCACGGCGCGGTAGACGATCATGTCGGCGAAGCCGTGCGAGTAGGCGGCCAGCAGCGTGCCCAGCGAGAAGATCGCAATGCCGATCTGCAACACCGTCTTGCGCGACAGCCGCGCCAGCAGGTAGCCCGTGGGAACGCCGGCCACCGCCATGCCCAGCGTGAAGATGGTCGACAGCAGGCCGGTGTCTGCCAGGCTGAAGCCGAACTCCTTGCGCACGTCGGCGGCGATGAGCGGAAAGATCTGCCGGTCCATCGCGTTGAGCGCGTACGAGGCGAGCAGCACCAGGAACATGCCGATCTCCAGCGCGGTGATGGGCGCCTCGCGGCGCGCGCCACCGGCGGCTGGGGAAATGACCGAGGTTGAGGAATGCACGTGTCGTCTCCTTCTCGTCGAGCGAGAAATCTGTTTGTTGTTCGTTCGTTGCACGGGGTCGCCGGCGCTGTGCCGGCGAAGGTTCACACCGCGGTGCCTGCGGGGCTTGCGGGGCTTGCGGCGCCGTACCAGTCGAGGATCTGCTCGCCGGTCATGAAGGCCACGTCGTCGTGTTGCTGGATGTGCGCCAGCGCCTCGCGGAAGTAGCGCAGGCGATGCGGCGCGCCCATGATGTAGGGGTGCACCACCAGCGCCATGACGCGGGCCGAGTCTTTCGCGTCTGCGTAGAGCTGTTCGAACTGGTCGATGGCGCGGTCGCGGTACTCGCTGGCCTTGTGGTGCTGGATCAGCATCATCGCCACGTCGTTGCATTCCTGCGTGTAGGGCACGTTCACGATCGCGCCGCCGTCGCGCGTCTTCAGCCGCACGGGTTGGTCGTCGAGCACCCAGTCGCACACGTACTCGTAGCCTTGCTCGGCCAGGATGTCGGGCGTGTGCCAGGTCTCGGTGAGCCCCGGGCCGAGCCAGCCGCGCGGGCGCTTGCCGGTGTAGGCGCGAATGGCCTCGGTGGTCTTGGCGATGTCCTCGACCTCGTCGGGCACCTTCTGCATGTTGCGCTGCCCGAAGCCATGGCCGATGAACTCCCATTGGCGTTCCTTTGCCGCCTTGGCGATGGGCTCGTAGGCGCCGATGGCCGACCCGTTGATGGCGAGCGTGGCGTTGATGCCGAGCGCGTCGATCACTTCGAGCATGCGCCAGAAGCCGACGCGGTTGCCGTACTCGTGCCAGGCCCAGTTCGGAATGTCGGGCATCGGCGAACCGCCGGCCGGTGGCGTCAGCACGGTGCGGGGCATGGTCTCGTCGATGTTCCATTCCTCGACGTTGACGATCACCCAGACCGCCAGCCGTTTGCCGCCGGGCAGCTTCAGTGCGGGACGGCCCGCGATGGACGAGTACGAGATGCGTTCGAGTGGTTTCATGGGGTCTCCGTGTGCTGCTGTTGCGGGCTCAGACGATCTCGACCTGCAGGGGCGCGAGCCCGTCGATGCGGCCGGTGAGCTTGTCGCCGCGTTGCACCGGGCCGACCCCTTCGGGCGTGCCGGTGAAGATCAGGTCGCCGGGCAACAGGCGGTATTGCTTCGACAGTTCGCTGACGATTTCATGGACGTTCCAGATCATCTTCTCGAGCACCGAGTCTTGCCGCACCGCGCCGTTCACCGAGAGGTTCAGCGTTCCCGAGCGGATGTGCCCGACCTTCGCCACCGGATGGATCGGGCCGCAGGGCGCCGAGTGGTCGAACGACTTGCCCTGTTCCCACGGCAGGCCGCGCTTGTTGCATTCGCGCTGGCGGTCACGCCGGGTCATGTCCAGGCCTGCGGCGTAGCCAAAGACGTGGTCAAGCGCGGTGTCGGGCGACACGTTCGATGCATCGCTGCCGATGGCCACGACGAGTTCGAACTCGAACTGGAAGTCGTCCGTCAGCGCGGGGTAGGGCACGCGCCCGTCGGTCACCACCGAGTCGGACGGCTTCTGGAAGAAGAACGGCGGATCGCGCTCGTCGCCTTCCTTCATCTCCCGGATGTGGGCCAGGTAGTTGCGGCCCACGCAGTAGACGCGGCGCACCGGAAAGCGCTGGTCGCTGTCCACGATGTCGATGGAGATGGGCTGGACTTGAAGGGCGTCGGTACGGGTATCGGTCGCGCGCTCGGCCGTCGGGTGGGGGGACATGGGTTTGTCTCTCTGGATGGTTTGGAAAGGAGTGGCTAGAGTCTAGGAACGAGGCCTCCTCACCTCAACGCGCAGGCTTGCGCAAAGATATGCAATCCTTGCGATCTTGAGATCGACTCTTCATGCCACCCACGCCTTCCCCCGACGAATTCGCGCCGCCGCCCCGCGCCGGTGCCGCGCGTGCCGCCATCAGCAACTACACGATGGCGGCGCGGGCACAGCGCGCCTATTTCGGCATTCACGACCAGAGCAACTGCCTGCCGAATCCGGTGCCGCACCGGCACGAGTACTTCCAGATCTACGTCAACACGCGGGGCGAGACCACGCACTACATCGGCGGCAACCAGCGCGCCATCGGCGCCGGCACGGTGAGCTTCGTGCTGCCCTTCCTGGTTCACTACATCCCGAACGTGGCCGACGGCGTGTTCCATGTGATCAACATCAGCAAGGACTACCTGCTGCCGTCGCTGGACCTCGACGTGTTCGAGCTGTCGGAGGTGCCGCTGTCACGCGCACCCGAGCTCGCGCCTTTCCGGTTTCAGCATTGCCTGGATTTCCGTTTCGACGAGAGCGAGACCCAGCAGCTCCAGGCGCTGTGCGAACGCATGGCGCAGGAAGCGCAGCGGCCGCCGGGCGAAGACACCGCCAGCCACCTGCTCATTCGCAGCCATCTGCTCCACCTGATCGGCATGGTGTGGCGGCGCTACGGCGATGAGTTTCGCAACTGCGAGACGCAGGGGCTGGCCCTGCAGTCGTACCGGCCGGCGGTGCTGCGCTGCATCCGCTACATCAGCCGCAACCTCGCGCAGGAGTTGAACCTGGCGGACGCGGCGCATGCGAGCCATGTGTCGCCCACGCACCTGGCGCATCTGCTGAAGAGCGAGACGGGCAAGACTTTCCTGGAGCTGGTGACCGAACGCCGGATCGAGCGCGCCAAGACGCTGCTGGTGTTCACCGGCGCCTCTGCCGCGGAGATCGGTGAGAGCACCGGCTTCGGCGAGCCCACGCAGTTCGCGCGCCGTTTCGGACAGATCGTGGGGGCGACGCCTTCTGCGTACCGGCGGCAATTTCAGCGGGGTGGGAATCGGACGTGGGACTGACGGGCGCGGTGCTTCCTGGCATGCCCGGTGGCAGGCAGCCGCATCGCCTCCCTCTTCGACAAGTCGACGTCGACATCGACGCATGAAATTCTTGCCGCATAGGACTTTGGTCCCATGCGCGCGGCAAGCAGCCCTTCTAGAGTCGCCCGGCCGATCCGGCTTCAAGGCGCTCTATGTCCACTGCTTTCATGCGAACGAAATTCCTGCCCGGCCTGCTGGCCGCATGTCTCCTGAGCGCCTGCGGCGGCTCCGACGGTGTCGGTGTGGCCGCACCGGTGTTTGTTTCGCCGGCCCCGAGCGATCCGGTGGTGCCCGTTGCGCCGCCCGTTGCACCGCCCGTGAAGCCCACCTTCGGCGCGCAGGTCTCGTTTGGCGACAGCCTGTCCGACGTCGGCACCTACGCGGTCGGCGCGGTCAAGACGCTGGGCGGCGGAACCTTCACCGTCAACGGCGACCACACCGCGATCGATCCGGCGCTGACCGGTAAGACCTGGACCGTGGTGCTGGCCGCGCGCCTGGGTCTGGCGGCGCCCTGTGCTGCGCAGACCGGACTGGACGGCGACGCCTCCTCAGGCTTTGCCGTGCCGGTGGAAAGCCATGCGGGCTGCCTGGGGTACGCCCAGGGCGGTGCGCGCGTCACCCATCCGGTGGGGCCGGGCAACAAGCTGACCGGCAGCGCGCTGGGTGCGTTGACCGTGCCGGTCGCCACGCAGATCGCCAACCACTTGGCCATCTCCGGCGGTCGATTCAAGGCAGACGACATGGTGCAGGTGATGGCCGGCGGCAACGACGTGCTGCTCGAACTGGCCGCGTTGAATGCATCCGCCATAGCCGCGGGGGAGACCGCCGGCAGCACGGCGTATGTCAGCAACCTGGTGGGGTTGCTGGCGGCCGGTGCCACCAATCCAGCGACGGCTGCGCAGGCGATCGGCGCGGCCGCCGCCACCGCGCAAGGCAGCCCAGGCAGCACCCTGACCAGCGTGACCCAGGCCGCCATTGGCGCGGCTGCCGTGCAACCTGGCAATTCGGCCGTAGCCGCGGCTGCGGTGTGGGGGCCCATGGTGAAACAGGCGAACGCCGACGCTGCAACCGCAGGCGCCGCTGCGGGCACCGCCTACTTCAATGCCCACGCGCCGGACCTCGTGGACCGCATGACCACGGCCGGCGCCGAACTGGCTGCGCTGGTGAAAGACCAGGTCCTCGGAAAGGGCGCGCAGTTCGTCGTCGTCAACAACCTGCCGGACGTCGCCGGGACACCGGCCGGCCGCAAAGAATCGGCCGGAGGCCGGGGCTTGATCGCGGCGATGGTCCAGGCCTTCAATGCGCAGCTGGACACCGCCTTGTCGGGCGACGCCCGGGTGCTGCTCGTGGACGCCTACGCGCTGAGCCATGAAACCGCTGCCAACCCTGCCGGCTACGGGCTCACCAACGTCACCGACACGGCCTGCGACCTGAACGCCGCCAGGAATCCCCTGCAGAGTTCGCTGGTCTGCAACGGGTCCAACCTGAAGCCCGGCGACGTGAGCCACTACGCCTATGCCGACGAGGTGCATCCGACGCCGTACTACCACGCGCTGCTGGCCGGGTACGTGGCGCAGAAGATGGCGGAGCGCGGCTGGTTGTAAGGCCGTCTGTAGCTTCATCGCTCTGCCCAGCCTCGATTCAGCGCGAGAAGTCGAGAACGATGGGGTGCTCGCAATGCGCTCTTCATCACCCTCTATGTCGATGGCTGAAAATGGCTCGCCTTTGACATGAGCCCACGCTCGGAACACGGCGGCACCGGCCGATTGACGGAGGAGACATGAGATACGAACTGACAGACCTGAAGCTGTTCCTGGAAATTGCGCAGGCGCGCAGCCTTTCGATCGGTGCGTCGGCTGTGCACATCACGGCCTCGTCCGCCAGCTACCGCCTCAAGAACCTGGAGCAGGCACTGGGCACGGCCCTCTTCGTGAGAACGCCCCGAGGCATGGACCTGACCCCGGCAGGCGACGCCGTGCTGGCGCATGGGCGTGAGATCTTCCAGGGACTCGAACGCATGCACGGCGATGTCGGTCGCTTCATATCGGGTCTCAAGGGTCATGTGCGCATCGCGGCGAACAGCAGCGCGCTCAACGGTTTTGCGACCGCGTCCATCGGGCGTTTCCTGGTGCTGAATCCGGACGTGAACGCGGACATCGAGGAGCGACAGAGCGAGACCATACCCGCCGCGGTGCTCGCCAGGGAGGTGGACATCGGCATATTCGCCGGTCCCACGGAAGCCAGCGGACTGGTGTTGCATCGGTATGCCATGGACCGACTGATGATCGTCGTGCCGTCCGGACACGTGCTGGCGGGGGAGCTCGAAGTCAAGCTGGGTGCGGCGCTGGAGTTCGACTTTGTCTGCATGAGCCGCGCCAGCAGCAATTTCCTGTTCCTGCGTGACATGTCTCAGCGCATCGGCAAGCCGCTTCGAACAAGGCTGCATGCGCACAGCTTCGATGCGGTGTTGTCACTGGTGGCGGCTGGCCTTGGCATCGCGCTCGTTCCCACCAGCATCCTCGCCACACGACCCGCAGGCGTCGCAACCGTTCCCCTGGCGGAACCGTGGGCGCGGCGAGAGCTCAATCTGGCCGTTCGCATTGAAGGGCGCCTGCCTTCCTTCGCCGATGCCCTGGTGCAGTTCCTGCTCGAAGACCCTCGGGTCGCCATCACCCGCGAAGAGTCCTGAACGGGGTGGGACCTGTGCTGCGCGGCGCGTGCGAACAAGCCCTGTCTCGCCCACAGGTCGGTTTCAAACCATCGAAGGGCTGATTCGAATCTTTCGCATGGACCCTGTCCCTCGTGATTCCTAGACTTCGGGTCACTGCAGCTGCGCGCCCTCAGCGCTGCTGGAAGTTTCACGGAGACACCATGGCCCGTCTGTTGCAACGCCTCGTCACCGAAGGCCGGGCGCACTTTCTTTGACTGACGCGACCGCCCCGAGCGACGTGCTGCGTCCACCGGAGGGGTTCGAGCCCTATCCGGCCATCAGCCCCTTCATGGCATTGCTCGGGCCGCTGTGGGCGCGTCAGGAGACCGACGGCGGCATCTCTGTGGGTCTGTGGGTCCAGAACCACCATCTGAATCATCAGCAGGCTGTTCATGGCGGCATGGTGGCCAGCCTTGCCGACAACGCCATGGGCTACCAGGCAGCGCACGCATCTGGCGGCGCCGTGGCCACCGTGCATCTTTCCATCGACTACATGGCGCGGGTGAAGGAGGGCAGTTGGCTGGTGGTGTGCAGCCGGATCGACAGGCGGGGAAAGAAGCTGCTCTTCGCGGCCTGCACCGGCATGGTCGACCAGCAGCCCGTGTTCCGGGCCAGCGCGGTGTTCGCTGCGATCGGGCGCTAGTGGGGGGACCACGCGCCGCGCATCGCCCCGATTCGAAAGAGGCCAAGTCCGCGTTCGATGCTTTCGACTGGCCGTCCCGAGGCCCCGTTCCTAGACTCCAGCCCAACATTCCCAGCGGAGACTCCATGCTCGACAGCGCCCTCAGCGGCATCAAGGTAGTTGATCTTTCACGCATCCTGGCAGGGCCTTGGTGCACCCAGAATCTTGCCGATCTCGGCGCCTCGGTGACCAAGGTGGAGCACCCGGATCGGGGGGACGACACCCGCCAGTGGGGACCGCCCTACCTGGAGAACGAGCTGTCCGGCGAGCGCATGTCAGCCTACTTCTCCTGTTGCAACCGGGGCAAGCGTTCCATCAGCATCGACTTTTCGACGCCGGACGGGTTGGACGCAGTGCGGGAGCTGATTCGCGGCGCGGACGTCCTGGTCGAGAACTACAAGACCGGCACCCTGGCCCGGTATGGCCTCGACTACGAGAGCATTCAGGCCCTCAACCCGCGACTCGTCTACGTGTCCATCACGGGCTATGGGCAGACCGGACCGATGGCCGACAAGCCGGGCTACGACTATGTGTTCCAGGGCATGGGCGGGTTGATGAGCTACACGGGCCAGCCCGACGGACAGCCGGGTGCGGGCCCGTTGCGTACCGGGGTTGCGGTGGTCGACCTTGCGACAGGCATGTACGCCACCTCGGCGGTGCTGGCAGCCTTGTTCCAGCGGCATGCCACGGGCGTTGGCCAGTACCTTGACATCGCATTGCTCGACGTGGCCGTCGCACTCAACGCCAACCAGGGCGCCAACTACCTGATCTCCGGCAAGAACCCCGAGCGCAGCGGCAACGCGCACCCCAACTGCGCGCCCTACGAGGTCTTCCGTTGTGCCGATGGCCATCTGATCCTGGCCATCGGCAACGACGGTCAGTTCCGCCGCTTCTGCGCACTCGCCGGAAAGCCCGAATGGGCGGACGACCCGCGGTTCTCCACGAACGCCTTGCGCATCGTGAACCTTCCGGCCCTGCGCGCCATGCTGGCGCAGCTTTTCCCCACCCGCACGCGCCAACAGTGGAGCGATGGTTTCGACGAGGCTGGCGTGCCGTGGGGGCCCATTCACACGCTGCAAGAAGTCTTTGCGCATCCGCAGGTGCGGCACCGACGCATGCTGCAGGTGCTCGAGCATCCGCAACTGGGGCCCATCCCGACCGTGCGCAACCCGATGCTGAGCTGGCCGTCCGGCCGCCAGGCACAGACCCTTGCGCCGCCGCTTCTCCAAGACAGCGCCATCCGTCCCGCCGCGTAGCAACCCATCGGCTACCCCCAACCACCCCTTTCTCACCCTTCGACATTCACCATGAAAAAAAGAGACATCTTGCTGGTCGGCCTGGCCGTCGCTGCCGCCAGCCTGTCGCCCGCTCGGGCCGACACCTATCCCAGCAAACCCGTGCGACTGGTGGTGCCCTACGCGCCCGGCGGCACGACAGACCTGCTGGCCCGGATCATTGCCCAGCGGCTCCAGCTCGAACTCAAGCAACCGTTCGTGGTGGACAACCGTCCCGGTGCGGGCGGTTCCGTGGGCAGTGCCTACGCGTCCAAACAACCGGCGGACGGCTACACCTTGGTGATGGTGGTGGAGAGTTCGCATGCGGTGAACCCCAACGTCTACGACAAGACGATGTACGACCCCGTCAACGACTTCGCACCGATCAGCAACATTGCCGACGTGCCCAATGTGCTGGTGGTGAACCCCAAGTTTCCGGCGCAGGATGTGAAAGGGCTCGTCGCGCAGCTCAAGGCCAACCCGAAGAAGTTCTCCTTCGGGTCGTCGGGCAATGGCGGGCTGAGCCATCTCAATGGTGAAATTTTCAAGCACGTCACCGGCACCGAGATGGCGCACATTCCGTACAAGGGCCTGGGCCCTGCGCTCACGGATCTGATCGGCGGCCAGATCGATGTCGTCTTCGACAACATCCCTTCCTCGGCAGGGATGTTGCAGGCCGGACAGACGAAGGCGCTCGCGGTGGCGGCCAAGTCGCGCCTGAAGATTCTTCCGCAGGTGCCCACCTATGCAGAACTCGGCCTGCCCGCGCTCAACACCCCGTCGTGGTTCGGTATCGGCGCACCGGCCGGAACGCCTGCACCCGTGCTGGACATCCTGAACAAGGCGGTTCGCAGTGCCTTGGCCAACCCGGAAGTCATTGCCGCCATCGAGAAGCAAGGGGCCATTCCTTCTGCCACGTCGCGCGCCGAATTCTCGACTCTGATCGTCAACGAGAACGCTCGCTGGAAGAAGGTGGTCACGGACATCAAGTTCGAGAAGATGTGAGAGACCCGATGAGCGAAAAATCAATGAACGAAACCATCGAGTTGCACCATGCGGGAATCGATATCGACGATGTCGGCATCGCCACTGTCACGATCCGCCATGCAGGAAGCCTCAACATCCTCGGCACCCCGGTGATTGCGGACCTGAGACAGGCGTTCGATCATCTGGCCTCATTGGCCGGATTGCGGGCCGTGATCCTGCGCGGAACTGGCGACAAGGCGTTTGTCGCCGGCGCGGACATCAAGGAAATGGGCGCATTGACGCCGGAAACCGCCCGCACGTTCATCGACGGTCTGCGTGGTTTCTGCGAAGCCGTCCGTCATTGCCCGGTGCCGGTGATTGCACGGCTTTCAGGCTGGACGCTGGGCGGTGGACTGGAGCTTGCAGCCGCCTGCGACGTGCGCATCGCGTCCAACCGCGCGCAACTCGGCATGCCCGAAGTCAAGGTGGGCATTCCTTCGATCATCCATGCGGCGCTGCTGCCGCGCTTGATCGGCCAGGGACGCGCAGGCTGGCTGCTGTTGACGGGGGAGAACATCGACGCAGCCCAGGCACTGAGCTGGGCGCTGGTCGACGTTGTGGTGCCGCTCGATCGACTGGACGCGGAGGTCGCGCGCCAGGCCAGGCAGTTTGCAAGCTATGGGCCCTCGGTGGTGCGGCAGCAGAAGCGCCTTCTTCGCGAATGGCAGGCCTCGGATCTGGACACGGCCATCTCCAACGGCGTGAACGAGTTTGCTGCGGCCTTCGCCACCGGCGAACCCGCGCGCTTCATGGCGCCGTTTCTTCACCGCAAGTAGTTGCGATGGACTGCGCGCGTTTCTGAGCGCGCAGTCGCTCAACCAGATCGACAAGGCCTGCAGCCAGGACTCCCGATCCTGGACAACTGCCATGTGCGTATCGCCTTCGCGATCAACGGCCAGCGCACGGCCAAGCGCATCTCGGGGGCGCTGGGCACCGCGACCGAGCTGCGCACGTCGTCGGCTGCGGGCGTGTCGGCAGTCTCATTCCAGAGGCCTTGCGTGCCGTGCGTCCCATCGCGTGGTGGTGTGGGACCGCGACGAATCTGCGGCGAAGGCACTCGCTGCGCGGCTGTGCGCGCAGAACATCGAAGCGGCCGTTGCACCGGACCTCGCCCAGGCGGTGAACGACGTCGACATCGTGAGCTGTGCCACGCTCGCCACGCAGCCACCTCGACCTGATCGGCCGTTTCACGCCGCAGATGCGCGAGGCCGACGATGCCTGCTTTGCGGGCGCACGTCTGTTTGTCGATACGCAAGAAGCATTGCAAAAGAGTGGCGAACTGCTCGGGCCCATGTCGCGCGGCGTGTTCGCCACAGAAGATGTGGTGGGGGAGTTGGCCGATCTGGCTGCGGGCCGGATTCAGGGACGTGCTGACAGTGACGGCCGGACCGTCTTCAAGGCGGTGGGGACCGCCTTGGAGGACTTGGCCGCTGCAGTGGTGGTCTACGAGGCTTCCGATTCGAACTGAGGCACTTCTCTTCGTGGGCTGCCGCCGAGCGCCTGATGTCCGTGTTGCTCGCGCCGATGCGCAACGTCTTCCGGGAAGTGCGGCTGGTGCGCGACCTCCCGGAGGGCTTCGAGGCCGGGGCGGACGGCGTGGGCGTGCTGGACTTGGACCTGAACATCCAGGAGTTGGCGACCTTCCCGACGCAGAGGTTCAAGCACACCGCTCGTTGGTTGGCCTCAACCTTTGGCAGGCACCGGCCAGTCGCGCAGCTTGCCCGGGTTGAGCAGACCCATCGGATCGAAGCGCTTCTTCACCTCGATCACTTCGGGGGGCAGCGGTCCGCCGGCCTTGCCGTCTTCCACGATGTTCACGTGCGGGTTGTTGATGTGCACCTGGTGCGCGCGGTGGATGTCGATGATCTCGTTGAGCCGCTCCTCGGTGCTGAAGCGCACCAGTTGCAGCCCGCTGCAGGTCAGGAGGCCCGCCACGTTGCGCAGGAACTCGACGTGCATCAGGACCTCGCCGCCCAGCAGCTTTTCCATCTCGATGATCTGCTCGACATGTTTGCCGGGGATGAATCCGCTCTGCAGGTAGGTCAGCGTGGGGTCGATCTTCAGCGCGTGCAGCGTGGTGTGGTTCCAGGTGAACTCCATCAGCGTGCGGTTGCTCTTCTGCACCTCGGCCGCGGTCTTGCGGTAGCCGACGGTGCCGCCATGCGCTTCCACCAGCAGCATCATCGCGGGCTCGTTCGACTCGGCCACCAGCGACAGCACGGTGTGGCAGCCCTTGGGCAGGTGCGCAGCCAGCTGCGCGAGGTGGTCGGCGACCGGCGCGGCGAAGAAGGTCACGCCACGCTTGATGATGCCCGGCGCGTTCGCGAGCTTGTCGGCGAAGTTCAGCGCGTGCTCGAAGCTGTCGAAGGTCACCAACGTCTCGAGCCACGGATGGGCTGGTGCCAGCGCGATCTCCAGCTCGAGCACGAGGCCGTTGGTGCCCCACAGGTGGTGCATGCGCATGGCGTCGGGGCCGCGCAGCTCGACCACCTGCGGCTCGGCCTCGATGGTCATTGCGCGGATGCCGATCACGTTGCCCGGCGCGCTCAGCGGCCCGTAGTTGATCGAGCCCACGCCGCCGAAGCCGCCGCCGAAGAGGCCCCCTAAGGTCGCGCTGCGGTAGGTGGAGGGCACGCAGCGCAGCTCCTGGCCGGTGGGCTTGGTCTGCTTCTCGAGTTCACCCAGGCGGATGCCGGCCTGTGCGCGCGCCACGCCGGGCTGCACCCACAGGCAGGCGTTGTAGCCGGTCATGTCGAGCACGACGCCGCCTGCGAGCGGCGTGGTCTGGCCGTAGTTGCCGGTGCCGCTGCCGCGGATGGTGATGGGCACGCTGCGGCGCGCGCAGGCGCCCACCACGGCGCGGATTTCGTCCTCGGTGCGCGGGCGAACCACGACGTCGGCGCGCTTGTCTTTCAGCTGGCGCGTGAGCACCGGGCTGAACCAAGAGAAGTCTTGCGACAAGCGCGTGACGCGGCCCTCGTCGGTGATCCAGTCGAGGTCGGGGAGTTCGAGCAGCAGTTGTTCGATGGTGGAAGCGGGAGCGTTCATGGTCAATGTCAATCCTGGGAAAGTTCGCTCGCGTGCCACGAGCCCAGCGCCACCTTGGTGAGCCAGGCCATCAGCACGAAGAGCGCGACGCCGGTAAGAGAGATGAGCAGCAGGGCCGCGAACATGCGCGGAATGTTCAGCTGGAAGCCCGCCTGCAGGATCTGGTAGGCCAGCCCCGCACCCGAGCCGCCCGTGCCCGCGACAAACTCCGCCACCACCGCGCCGATCAGCGCCAGGCCGCTGGAGATGCGCAGCCCGCCGAAGAAGTAGGGCAGCGCGCTCGGAATGCGCAGGCGCACCAGCTGCTGCCAGCGCGTGGCGTGGTTCAGCTTGAAGTAGCTCTGCAGGTCGGGGTCGATGCTGCGCAGGCCCAGCGTGGTGTTGCTGATGATGGGAAACAGCGCCACCAGCGCCGCGCACACCGTCATGGCGGCCACCGGGTTCTTCACCCAGATGATGATCAGCGGCGCCACGGCCACGATCGGCGTCACCTGCAGCAGCACCGCGTACGGGAAGAGCGCGGTCTCGATGCGCTTGCTCTGCACGAACAGGAACGAGATCAGCACGCCCGCCACCGTGGCCAGTGCGAACGACAGCACCGTGATCTTCAGCGTGACCAGCAGCGCGCTGCCCAGCGGTGCCCAATCGGTCACCAGCGTCTGCATCATGAGATAGGGCGAGGGCACGAGGTAGGGCGGCAGCTCCATCGCCACCACCATCCATTGCCACAGCGCCACCAGCACCACGCCGATGAGCACCGGGTAGAGCACGCGCTGCACGCGCGGCTGGCTCAGCAGGGGCGCCGCGGGTTTGGTCGCTGTCTTCATGGCGCGGCCTCCTCTTCGGTGGTGCTGGCGCGCAGCAGGCTGTCCTGCAATTGCTTCGCGTAGCGCGCGAACCCGGGCGTGACCATGAAGTCGGCCTTGCGCGGGTAGGGTTCGTCGATCTGGAACTGCTCGACCACGCGACCCGGCCGCGCGGCCATCATCACCACGCGGCTCGACAAAAACACCGCCTCGTGGATCGAGTGCGTCACGAAGATCACCGTGAGCTTCTTCTTGCGCCACAGGTCGAGCAGGTCGGCGTCGAGCTTGTGGCGCGTGATCTCGTCGAGCGCGCCGAAGGGCTCGTCCATCAGCAGCAGATCGGGCTGCGTGACGAGGCCGCGCGCAATCGACACGCGCATCTGCATGCCGCCGGACAGCGCGCGCGGCAATGCGTCGGCAAACTTTTCCAGGCCCACCAGCGCGAGCGACTCCGTCACGCGCGCATCGGCTTCCTTGCGCGGTACGCCGGCCAGGTCCAGCGGCAGGCGCACGTTGGTCTGCACGCTGGCCCACGGCATGAGCGTGGCCGACTGGAACACGAACGACATCTTTCGCGTGCTGTCATGCAGCTGGCTCACGGGCTTGCGCCAGACCAGCAAGCGGCCGTCGCTGGGCTCGAGCATCCCCGCCACCATCTTGAGCAGCGTGCTCTTGCCGCAGCCCGAGGGGCCGAGCAGCGTGACGAACTCGCCCTCGGCAATCGACAGGTCCACCGGCAGCAGCGCTTGCGTGCCGTTGGGGTAGGTCTTCTCGGCCGAGAGGATTTCCACCGCGGGCACGGCGGGCGCCACCGGCGGCGCGAGGGTGTGGGGTTCGATGCGGTTCATGGCGCGGCGAGATTCAGGGCAAGACCTTGGCGTCCTTCACGAACTCGGTCGTGTAGGTCTTGGCCAAGTCGACCTTGGCCGGGTCGAGCAGCTTGGAGGCGACCAGGAAGTCGTAGCTCGCCTTGGCGCGCGCATCGGTGATCACGCCGATGCCGAACTTGGCCGCGTCGCCGCCCGTGACCATGCCCATCTCCTTCAGCTTGGCCACGCTGTAGGCGAGCTGGTCGTCGGTCATGTTGGGGTTGTCTTTCTTGATCAGCGCGTTGGCCGGTGCCGGATCGGCCAGGTAGCTCTTCCAGCCTTCGGCCGAGGCCTTCACGAAGGCGGCGACCTGCTTGCTGCGCTCCTTCACCGTCTTGTCCATGCACGACACGGTGACGGCGTAGGAGGGATAGCCGTGGTCGCTGAACATGAGCACGGTGCTCTTCACGCCGGCCTTCTGGATGGCGTAGGGTTCGGAGGTCAGGTAGCCCTGCTGCGCGGTGTTCGCGTCGGCCACGAAGGGCTGGATGTTGAAGGTGTAGGGGCGCGTCTGTTCGTCCTTCAGGCCGAACCGGGCCTTGAGCCAGGGCCAGTAGCCGCGGTTGGCCTGTGCGCCGATGAGCAGCGTCTTGCCCTTCAGGTCCTCGAACTTCTTGACGTCGTCGTGCGCGATGAGCACCTGCGGGTCCTTCTGGAAGAAGGCCGCCACGTTGACGACCGGCACGCCGCCTTCGCGCACCTGCATCATCTGGATGTCGCTCGATCCCATGATGCAGTCGGCCTGTCCCGCGGCCATCATCTGCGTGATGTTGACCTGCGGGCCGCCCATCTTGATGGTCACGTCCAGGCCATGCTTCTTGTAGATGCCCTGCGCCACCGCCTGGTAGAAGCCGCCGTGCTCGGCCTGCGCATACCAGTTGGTCATGTAGGTGAACTTGTCCTGGGCCTGCGCCGGTGCGGCAGCGGACAGGGCGAGCGCGGCGGCGCCGGCCAGGGAAAGAGCGAAGGAGCGCATGGTGGGAACCTCTCGAAGGCTGGGTGGAAGAACGGGTTGAAAAAAGATGGGCCGCTGCGGGCGCGGCTCAGGCGGGCTCGAACGACTGTTGAATGAAGCCCTGCTGGTGGCCGCGCTCCCAGGTGGCTTCTTCGCGCACGAGCCAGCGCAGCGTGTACAGCTCGGTCAGCGCCTGCGCCCAGCTGTCCGAGAGCGTGTCCAGGATTGCCAGGCCCTGTTCGCGCGTGGCGCTTGTGGGGTCGCCGATCACGCCGCTGGGGCCGAAGTCGCGCGCGGTCCATGCGCAGGCGGGGCGGCCGTCGGCCGACAGCAGCTTGATCGGGAAGGGCGGTGGAAAGTTGGCCACTGCGCGTTCCATGTGCACGGTGTCGGGGGCCAGCGCGAGCATCAGCGCGGTCTCGGAATGGCCCGCGTGCATCGCGAGTTTTTTCTCCTGCTCGCTGACCTGCTGGCTGGCCGCGCTGGGCAGGCGCGACACGCCGTGCGGCACGATCACGAAGTCGCCATGGCGCAGGCGCAGTTCGCGCGCCGCCATCTCCAGCACCTGCGGCTGGCCGCCGTGTCCGTTGGCGAACAGCAGTTTGCGAAAGCCCGAGCGGTACACCGACTCGCCGATTTCGATCACGGTCGACAGCAGCGTGGTGCCCGTGAGCGTCATCGTGCCGGGAAAGTGCAGGTGCTCCTCCGACTTGCCGTAGGTGATCGGTGGCAGCGCAAAGGCGCGCACCTCGGCCGGCAGTTTTTCGAGTGCCTTGCCCATCACGCCGGACGCGATGACGCTGTCGACCGAGCACGGCAGGTGCGGGCCGTGCTGCTCGATCGCGCCGCACGGCAGCACGATGACGGTGTCTTCGCGCTCGGGCAGCGCGGCGATTTCGGTCCAGCTCAGGTAGGGCAGGAAGCGGTGGGGCGGGATGTAGCCGTGGAGCATGGAAGGTCCTTGGGGTTGTTGGGTGAGGTCAGGCGATGGCGTGGGCGGCGGTGCGCCACGCGGCAGGCACGTCGCCGCGCGCGACGCGGCCGTCGCGCAGCACTACGCGCGATGCGGTGCGCGAAGGCCAGCCGAAGCGGTCGGCCTCGGTGAAGAGCACGAGGTCGGCCGGCATGCCCACCAGCGTGGGCCGCGCAGGCGAGGGCTCGCGCCGCAGCCAGTCGGCGCGGCACAGCGCCTGCGACCAGGTGTCGAAGGGCTCGTCGAGCTGTGCCACCAGCGCGGCCGTGCCCAGCGCCTCGACGGGGTCGAAGCTGCCGAGGCGGCAGAACGGGTCTTGCACGTTGTCGCTCGCGAACAGCAACGGAATGCCGCGCGCCTGCGCTTCCTTGACCAGCGTGATGCCGCGCTGGCGCGGCGTGCGCCCGGTGACGGCGTCCTGCAGCAGCAGGTTGGTGGCGGGCAGCGACACCACGGTGATCGGCGCGCGCGCCACGGCGTCCAGCGTGGCGAAGGCCTGTGCCTCGGGCTGGGCCGCGAGCGCGCAGAGGTGGCCGCAGACCACGCGGCCTTCGTAGCCGATCTCGCGCAGCAGGCGCGCGGTGGTCTGCAGGCCGACGGCCGCGGCGTTGAGTTCTTCGTCCACGTGCAGGTCGATGTCGAGGTCGCACGCTTGTGCCGACACCAGCAGGTTGCGCAGGGCGTTCTCGCTCCAGTTGCTGGAGTGCACGAAGCCGCCGAGCAGCGCGTGCGGGCCGGTGGCCTTCACTTGCTGCGCGAGGCGCAGGGCCTGCGCCGCGTCTTCGAACAGGGGCAGCTTGATGAGCGCGACCTGCTCCAGCCGGACCCGGCCGGCCCATTCCTGCGCCAGCTCGGCCATGACGGGCCACGCCATCGGCAGCGCGTCGGGCTCCCACCAGTCGACATGCGTGCGCACATGCGTCGTGCCGCATTCCCAGGCCCACTGCAGGCCACGCGATGCGCGCTCGCGCACATCGGCGGGCGTCCAGCGCACGCGGTCGGCCAGCATCGCATCGATCGCGCCGAGCAGGCCGGGCTGCACCTTTTGCATGCGCGGCAGCGTGAACGCCTTGTCCAGGTGCGTGTGCGCGTCGACGAAGGCGGGGAGGGCGAGCGTGCCGGCGAGGTCCCAGCCGGACGCGGGCGTGTCGCTGTCCGTCGCGGGCTGTACCGAGCGGACGCGGCCGGCCTCGATGGCGATGCGTGCGAGTTCGGGCACGCCGTGGCGCTGCGGCCAGTCGGTGGGCAGCAGCCAGCGCGGCAGCCGTGCGTGGTCCAGCAGCACGGGCGCGGCCATGCCGTTCACGCCGTTCATACGAAAAGCGCCCCCGCCGGGTGCACGGGGGCGCTTTTTTCCATCGAAAGGGAGCAGGCGGCGCGCGGTTGCATGAATTTGACCAATCAATCAGAGCAAGTGGTCAGGTTATGCAAACGGCGTGCCAGTCCGGGTGCACCGGACTGGGGCTCCCGCGGGCGGAAACCGGCCGGAGGGCTACTCGAGCGCGCGGTCGATCACATAGCGCCAGCCGCCGTCCGCCTGTCGGCGCGCCACCTCGACGCTGCTGCCGCGCGCGATCACGCTGCCGTCGTCGGCCTGGATCGTCCAGTCGGCCTTGAGCAGCGCGATGTCGCCGCATTCGGTGCAGAAGGCGTTGCGCGATGTCATGCGTCCCGGCACGCGGGTCAGCGCCTCGAGCGCCTGCCGCAGCGGTTCGCGCCCCTGCAGCGTGGTGGGCGAGTGGTGGGGGCGCAGCGCCGCATCGGGTTCGTACAACGCGAGCAGTTGCGCGAGGTCGCGGCTGTTGAACGCGGCGGCGAAGGCTTCGTTGATCTCGAAGGGGCGTGCTATCTTGGCCATGATGCAAAGGCGTGTCGTGGAGGGAGCGAAGCGCCAGTGGAGCACCGCTTCCCAGTGCTATCCAAACGGAAACCCATGACGATGACGATCTGCTCCAGGACGCCCCGGACCGCCGCCGCGCCGATGCCGCTCGATGCGCCGGCGCCCGTGCCGCCCTCGGCCTGTCCGGTCGAGGACTGGCTCGCGTTCCTCGGCCACCGCTGGAACGCGCTGGTGCTCTGGCACCTCAATGCCTCGGCGCTGCGCCATGGCGAACTGATGGCGCGGCTGCCGGGCATCACGGCCAAGGTGCTGTCCGAACGGCTGGCGCTGCTGCAGCAGCGCGGGCTCGTGCGTCGGGAGGCGGCGGCGGCTTTTCCGCGCACCGTGCGCTACACGCTGACGCCGCGTTCGCGCGGACTGCTGCCGCTGCTCGACGGACTCGAGCGCTGGTCGAAGCAGTCCGGCTGAGCGGTCGTCGTCCGCCCTCAGCTGCCGTCCGTGATTTCCTTGCCGTCCGGCGTCAGGCACAGCGGCCCGGTGCAGGACAGCGAGCGCAGGAACACGGGCGTGTCGGGCAGGCCGAAGTAGCGCAGGCCGAGCGCGGTCTGGCCGTTGGCCTGCGTCGCATTGGCTTCCTGCAGGCCGAACACGCTGTCGGGGTTGTCGAGGAACTCGTACTCGAAGCGGCTCGACTGCGTCGTGTCCTTCACGTAGAAGATGAACTGCTTCGAGTCCTCCATGAAGCGCGCCTTCAGCAGCCGGTAGCCCGCCGCGCCCTGTTCGCGGATCTGCGCCTTGACGTCGTCCTGGTCCCCGTCGACCACGCTCAGCGGGCTCAGCAAGGCCTTGAGTTCGTAGCGTGCGGCACTGCTCTGGTCCTTGACGAAGAACTGCTGCGTCAGCCCGCGCAGCACCGGCGTGGCCCACGGCCTGAAGCCCTGGGCGCCCAGCGCGTTCGCAAGGTTCGCGAAGTCGCCCGAGGTCGGCGGAATGTCGGCCGCCGCGAAGTCGAAGGTGGCCGACGAGCCCGCGTCCTTGCGGTAGAGCACGCCGAACTCGCCGTTGTTGTTCGAGTTGATGTCGATCATGCCGAGCAGCTTCACGAACACCATGCCCTTGGCGCCCTGCTCCTTCATCTGCTGCAGCAGGCGCGGCAGGCCGTCGCTCGACATGATGTCGACCTCGAAGCGCTTGTACTCGTAGGTGTAGGTGGTCTCGGTGTCCTTCACCATCATGAAATGGTCCTGCAGCGACACGATGTTGCCGCTCGCCAGGCCGTCGACATAGCGGTAGCCCGCGGCGCCTTCGCGGTTGAGCAGGGCGATGTAGTCGTCGTAGCGCTTCTCGGCCGGCTCGGTGGCCGGGTCCCGGTCCTGCTGGAAGTTCAGGAACTTGTAGTGGGCGCTGATCGCTGCCGGCGCTGGGGCGGGCGCGGGCGCCGGGGGCGGCGGCGGTGGAGGGGGCGGCGGAGGCGGCGGTGGGATCTGACCCGGCGGCGGCGGCAGCCCGCCCGACGGGCCGCCTCCGCCGCCACCCCCGCATGCCGCCAGCGCCACGGCGACCCCTGCTGCGGCCAAGAACATTCGTGTCTTCATGATCCTCTTCCTCCTGTGTACGGATGCACCAGGCCGGGACATCCGGCTGGGACGGTGCGAAGGTAGAGGCGCGGCACTGCGGCGAACAGTGTCAAAAGTCACTCGTCGAACAGGTCCTCCCCAGACGGGATGACTACGGTTTGATGCCGCAGCCGCCCAGCACGAAGGCCACCAGTTCCCGCGCGATCGGTTCGCGGTCGATCGGCGCTTCGGGCGGCAGGCCGAGCATCACGCGCGTCTGGATCGCGTAGTCGGCGTAGCTCTGGGTCATGGCCCAGATGTGCATCAGCAGCAGGCGCGCATCGAGCGGGCGCATCTGCCCGCGCGCGATCCAGCCGTTGATGATGTCGACCTTTTTCTGCGTCCAGGCCTGCGCGTTGGGCCAGTAGCGGTCGAGGTTGCGGCCGCCGTCGAGCACTTCGCGCGTGAAGATGCGCGAGATCTCGGGGTTGTCGAACGCGTGGTCGAGCTTCTTGCGGATGTAGTCGCCCAGCACCGTGGCCGGACCGCTGGCGTCCTCGAACGAGAACACCACCTTCCAGGCATGCAGCACCTGCATCAGCAGCTCTTCGTAGAGCTCTTCCTTGCCGGCGATGTAGTAGTGCAGCTGGGGCTTGGTAAGACCGGCGCGCGCGGCGATGGCCTGGGTCGACGTGCCCTTCAGGCCGTGCAGGCTGAACTCGGTCACCGCCGCCGTGCGGATGGCCGCCATGATGCGTTCGCGCCCCGGACGCGCGCGCGACAGCGGGCCGTCGGGGGCAGGCATTTCCTGGGCGATGGCAGGGGGCACGGAGGCGGTGTCGACGTTCATGGGCATGAGAGGGGCGGCGTGGCCCGGTCGATGGTAATCCTTGGGATGCCGCGCGATTCGGGTTGCGCCGGCCCGCGTCTGCCAGAGCGGGGCGACGAAACGCAGAGGGAGCAGGCGCATCACGGGAGCGCGACCTCTGTGCCGTCAGAGGCCACCATGATGCTGACAGTGGTGTCGGAAATCTCGATGGACACACCCATGTGGTGGGTCGGGTCGATGCGCGTCGTGACCATCTGACGCATGAGCACCCAGTCTCGCAAGTACTGCCTGTGCAGCACGGTGCTCAAGATGAATTTTTCCGGGTAGGCCCCCGTTGCACTCAGGTGGTCCGAGAACATCTCGGACATCGTCATGTAGAGGTGCAGGGGCCTGTCGGTCATTGCGAATCGCGATCAGGTCGATGTCGCTGTGGATGGGCTCGCCGGTCTTCCACCGTGCTCGAGTCCATCGTCACAGCACAAGGCATGCTGGCTATTGCATGTTCCCCTTGTTGTGTTGGTCAAGCCCACGCTGAAAGGCCGTTTTTCCGTTGTACGCCTGATCATTTTCCCGAAAGTATTGGGCGGCAGCCTGAAACTCCTTGGCGCACTGCTTGTAGTGATTGGCTGCCATGTGCCGGCGATTTTTTTCAGCCTCATGGGCGGCGGTTTCACATCTTCTCTTGTTGTCCATGGCGGTCGTCCAGTTGCTGGCGAGCGCATGAGAAGACACGAAAGCCAGCAAGATGGCGAGAGAAAATCGAATCATATGAACTCCTTTTTGACCTCGTTCAATCAAATGATGAATTGCAATCGGTTTTCCTGATGCTCGGCATCAGATCAACGCTTGCGCTTTCCGGTATTGATGTCTCTGAAGCATTGCTGCAGCTTCGCCGCTGCAGCCGCCAGTTCTTCGTTTTTGCATTCGGAAATGTCGTTCGCTGTTCTCCATTTCTTGTGGCAGCTTGCTCCTGCAATGTCATAGGCTCGCTGTTCCGGCTCACATTGAGCGAATACCAGCGACGACCAGACCGCGCCAAGCACGGCTGCACATGCAACTTTTTTTACGTTCATTTCAACTCCTTGTTTGCCAGTCTCTTTTTCATCTGTCCCCACTCGAAATCGCTTTGGTCCGAACGCTTTGCGGGAGGGCCGACGCGCAACTCGTGAGGCCCGCCGATAGCCAGTGAAACGTGGCACCGTTTTCACGAGCTCTGCGTCTTCTTGGTCCGTGATGGGGCGAATCTAGTGGAGTTATTTGCAAACCAAATACCGTATTTGTGGGAGTCCACGGGAACCGGTAGCGCGGGGTGCAAGAGGCGAAGATTCGACTCTTTTCACACGACCCAATCAGTGGGTGGATCAACGGGTCGGAGCCACAAACGGCCGGGTGAAAATCTCCCAACACCAAGTCCGCCTTTCCCCTCGACCCGATCTCCAAGCTCTCGTGACATCCACCGACCTCAACGGCTTCATCCTCACGCGCCACTGGCATGATGCACACGCCGGCACCGAGATCGAATACTGGCTGGCCACCGAGGCGGGGCCACGGAAAGTGGTCCTGACCTCCCGCAGCAGCGTCGCGTTCGTCGCCGCCCGGCACAGGGCGGCGGTGGAAGCCCACCTCGCGGCCATGCCGGGCGTGCAGCTGCGCGAGCTCGAGCTCCAGACCTTCCAGCAGGAGGCTGTCCTCGGTGTCTATGCCACGCACTTCCGCCAGCTCGGCCGGCTGGCCCGCGCCCTCCAGGCACAGGGCATTCCGCTGCTCGAAGCCGACGTGCGCCCGCACGACCGCTACCTGATGGAGCGCTTCATCACCGCCGGCGTGCGGGTGGAAGGAGGGCGGGTTGAGGGCGCGGTCCTCGTCGACTGCAAGCTCAAGCCCGCGCCCGAATTCCGGCCGGTGCTGAAGGTCGTGTCGCTGGACATCGAGACGAGTCAGCATGAAGGGCTCTATTCCATCGCGCTGGACGGCACACCGGAGCGTGTCGTCTTCATGCTGGGCGAGCCGCCGTCCGAGCCGGGCGAGCCCATGGATTTCTCGCTCATCTATTGCCCGTCGCGCAAGTCCATGATCGAACGGCTCAACGACTGGTTCGAGCGCAACGACCCCGATGTCGTCATCGGATGGAACGTCATCCAGTTCGATCTGCGCGTGCTCCAGAAGACCGCCAACGACTGCGGCGTGCCGTTCCTCCTGGGGCGGGAGCGCCGCCCCATCGAATGGCGCACCCATCCGGGCAAGCAGGGCTACCTGTTCGCGCCGACACCGGGGCGGGTCATCCTGGACGGCATCGACGCACTCAAGGCGGCGGTGTGGAGCTTTCCGTCGTTCAGCCTCGAGAACGTCTCGCAGACGCTGCTCGGTGAAGGCAAGGCCATCGGCGACGAGTACGACAAGATGGCGGAGATCGAGCGGCGGTATCAGCATGACAAGCCCGCGCTCGCGCTCTACAACATCCGCGACTGCGAGCTGGTGCTGCGCATCTTCGACAAGGCCAAGCTGCTGCAGTTCATGATGGAGCGCGCCCAGGTCACCGGCCTGCAGGCCGACCACTTCGGCGGCTCCATTGCCGCGTTCAGCCACCACTACCTGCCGCGCATGCACCGCCTGGGCTACGTCGCGCCGAGCGTGGGCGAGATTGCGAGCAAGGCCTATCCCGGCGGGTACGTGATGGACTCGAAGCCGGGCTTCTACGACTCCGTCGTGGTGCTGGACTACAAGAGCCTCTATCCCTCGATCATCCGGACCTTTCTCGTCGATCCGGTGGGGCTCGTCGAGGGCTCGAACGCCGCCGACCCGAGCGGGCTCATCCACGGGCCGCAGGAGACCGTCTTCTCGCGCGACAGGCACTGCCTGCCGGAGATCGTGACCACGCTGTGGCGCGCGCGGGACGAGGCCAAGCGGGTGAAGAACGAGCCGCTGTCGCAGGCGCTGAAGCTGCTCATGAACTCCTTCGCCGGCGTGCTGGGTGCGTCCGAGTGCCGCTTCTTCAACCCGAAGCTGGTGTCCGCCGTGACGCTTCGCGGGCACGAGATGATGAAGCTCACGCGCGAGTTCGTGGAGCAACGCGGCTACGAGGCCATCTATGGCGACACCGACTCCATCTTCATCTGGCTCAGGCGCGCTCACACCAACGACGAGGCGCACGCCGTCGCGACCCGCCTGGCGGCCGACATCAACGACTGGTGGGCGCGCACGCTGCGCGAAGAACAGGGCCTGGAGAGCTTTCTCGAAATCGAGGTCGACACCCACTACAAGAAGTTCTTCATGCCCACCATCCGCGGCTCGGAGGTCGGCAGCAAGAAGCGCTACGCGGGCCTCAGCGTGGATGCCGCGGGCAAGGAGGAGATGGTGTACCGCGGCCTCGAGATGGCACGCAGCGACTGGACCCCGCTGGCGCGCCAGTTCCAGGAGGGTCTGCTGTCACGCATCTTCCAGGGCGAGCCCTACAAGGCGTTCGTGACCGACTACGCAAGGTCGACGCTGGCGGGCGCCAAGGACGACCTGCTCATCTACCGCAAGCGCCTGCGCCATCAGCTCGACGCCTATCTGGTCAACGTACCGCCGCAGGTGCGGGCTGCGCGCATTGCCGACGAGCACAACGGCCGGGTCGGCCGACCGAAGCAATATCAGAAGGGCGGCTGGATTCAATACGTCATGACGCAGAACGGACCGGAGCCGCTGGAAACCCGCCATTCGCGCATCGACTACGAGCACTACCTGACCCGGCAGCTGCAGCCGATCGCCGATGCGATTCTTCAGCCGATGGGGGACAGCTTCATGGCTTTGACGACGTCGCAGCGCGGGCTCTTCTAGCCGCGGGTCCTAATCGTCCTCACGCACCCGGTACTCCCCCATCAATGTCTTCTGCACAGCCGGCGGCACGGCCTCGTAGTGCGACAACGCGATGGTGTAGCGGCCCTGGCCGGCGGTCATCGCATGCAGCCGCGACTGGTAGTTGGCCAGTTCGACCTCGGGCACCTGCCCGCCGATGGCCACCGTGCCGCCGCCCTGGCCCGTGGTGCCGGTGACGAGGCCGCGCCGTGACGACAGGTCGCTCGTGACGTCGCCGACGGAATGCTCGGGCACGGCGATTTCGATCTGCACGATCGGCTCGAGCACGGCCGGGCGGGCTTCGCGGATCGCGGCCATGAAGGCCTTGCGGCCCGCGGTCGCGAAAGCGATGTCCTTGCTGTCCACGCTGTGGTGCTTGCCGTCGTACACCACGACGCGCACGTCGACCACGGGGTAGCCGGCAATCGCGCCGTACGTCAGCACTTCGCGCACGCCTTTCTCGACCGCAGGAATGAACTGGCCCGGGATCGCGCCGCCCCTGACTTCGTCGGCGAACTCGAAACCCGCGCCGCGCGCGAGCGGCTCGATGCGCAGGAACACTTCGGCGAACTGGCCGGCACCGCCGGACTGCTTCTTGTGGCGGTGGTGGCCCTCGGCCGGCGCGGTCACGGTCTCGCGGTAGGCGATGCGCGGCGGCCGCGTCAGCACCTCGAAGTGGTACACCTCGCGCAGGCGTTCGAGCGCGATGCGCAGGTGCAGCTCGCCGAGCCCGTAGAGCACCGTCTCGTTGGTCGCGGCCACGTGCTCGATGCGCAGGCACGGGTCTTCGGCCGCGAGCTTGCCGAGGATTTCCCAGGCGCGCTGTTCATCGCCGTGGCGCTTGGGCTCGATGGCCAGGCCGTACACCGGCACCGGGAACGGCAGCGGCGCCAGATGCACGTGGCTGTCTTCGGCGGCATCGTGGAGCACGGCATCGAAATGGATTTCGTCGACCTTGGCCACCGCCACGATGTCGCCGGGCAGCGCACGCGACACCTCGACATGGTCCTTGCCCTGCAGCATGAACAGGTGCCCCACCTTGAAGGGCTTGCGGCCGTCGCCGATGTAGAGCTGGCTGTCGCGCGTGAGCGTGCCCTGGTGCACGCGAAAGATGCCCATCTTGCCGACATACGGATCGATGGTGACCTTGAACACATGCGCCAGCACGTGCAGCGACGGGTCGGGCAGGGCCTTCATGGGCTGGGCCTGCGCGCCCTCGCCAACGATGAACTCCGGCGGGTTGCCCTCGGTCGGGTCGGGCAGGAGCTTGACGATCACGTCCAGCAGCTCGGCCACGCCGGCACCGCTGCGCGACGAGACAAAACACACGGGAATCAGGTGGCCTTCGCGCAGCGCCTGCTCGAGCGGCGCGTGCAGCTCGGACGGGTCCACGTCGCCTTCCTCGAGGTAGCGTTCGACGAAGGCCGCATCGACCTCGACCACCTGCTCGACCAGCGCGCGGTGCGCCGCCTCGACGGAGCCGAAGTCGGAGCGCCCGAAGCGGTTGAAGAAGCAATCGATCACCTGCCTGTTGACGCCGTCGGGCACGTTCAGCGGCAGGCATTCGCGGCCGAAGGTGGCCTGGATGTCGGCCAGCAGGCCCGCCAGCGAGACGCCCTGCGAATCGATCTTGGTGACGACGATCATGCGGGCGAGGTGGCGCGAGGCGGCGTAGTCCATCATGCGCACGGCCATCGGCTCGATGCCGTTGGCGGCATTGATGACCACCGCCACCGTTTCGACCGCCTCGAGGGCCGGCAGGCTCTGGCCGAGAAAGTCGGGCCCGCCGGGGGTGTCGATGAGGTGGATGCGCGTGGCGGCATGCGTGAGGTGCAGCACCGACGCGTTGAGCGAATGCAGCATGCGGCGCTCAAGCGGGTCGTGGTCGCTGACGGTGCTGCCGCGCTCGATGCTGCCGCACGCCCCGATGGCGCCCGCCTTGAACAGCAAGGCCTCGGCGAGGGAGGTTTTGCCGGAAGCCGCGGCGCCCACGAGCGCCAGGGTTCGCACGGCTTGCACTTCGGCCGCGAGGCCGTTCGATCGGCTTGGCATGGCGGGTCTCCTTTGCGCGCCCGCAAGGCCGACCCGGCGGCCCGCAGGGGCTCGGACGGTGCGCGTGGACGCCGGGCCAGCGTACGGGATTGACCGTGCGGATGCAAGTCGATTGCGCCGCCGGTCTTCCATCCGCGGGCGGGCCCCGGCCGATCGCCGACGCGATTCTTCAGCCCATGGGAGACAGCGTCATGGCCGTGACGACGTCACGACGCGGGCTCTTCTGGCCAAGGTCGGCTCAACGTGCACAGCACGCCCAAGTCGACCCTCGCGCTCAGCTGGCGACGTTGACTGCGTCCTTCAGGGCCTTGCCTGCGGAGAACTTTGGCGCCTTGCTGGCCTTGATGGTCATGGGCTCGCCCGTCGACGGGTTGCGGCCGGAGCGCTCGGGGCGGTCCGACACCGTGAAGGTGCCGAAGCCGATCAGCTGCACGGTGTCGCCGCGTGCCAGCGCGCGGGAGAGGTTGTCGATGACGGAATCAAGTGCGCGGGCAGCATCGATCTTGCTGAGGTCGGTGTCTGCGGCAATGGCTGCAACGAGGTCGGTCTTGTTCAAGGCGGGGACTCTTTCAATGGAAGGGTGGAAAAAAGAATTCAGCGACACGAATGCGCGCAGGGGGGAGTCTAAGCACGACGCGGCCGGGTTCCTCGGGGGAAGCGTTTAGAAACGGAAAACTTCTTGACTTGCGTCATGCGCGCGCACTGCAACGTGGAGAGGCGCGGCATGCGGGAATGTCGCGGCACAATTCCGCGTGCCCCGAACCTTGCCTGCCCCGCCGCCCACTCCCTATTGGCTCTACCTCCTCGAATGCGAGGGCGGCGTGTACTACGCCGGCATCGCCATCGATGTGGAGCAGCGCTTCTTCCAGCACCTTTTCGGTCTCGGCGCCAAGTTCACGCGCGCGCGTCCTCCGCTGCGCGTGCTGGCCGCCCGCTGCTATGCGGACAGGGGCGCGGCGCTGCGGGCGGAACTCAAGGTGAAGGCATTGCCGCGCGCGCGCAAGTTGTCGTTCTTCGACACGGTGGACTGATCAGCTCACTGAACCTCGTCGCACCACACCCTGAATCCATCGAGCTCATTCGGCCCGAAGGTGCTGGACAACGCGACGTCGCTGGCGTCGCGCCCTTGCGCGATCAGCACTCGGCCGATGCGGGGCACGTTGTTGCGTGCATCGAAGGTGTACCAGCGGTCACCCAGGAAGGCCTCGAACCAGCCCGCGAAGTCCATCGTGCCGTAGGGCGGCAGGGTGCCGACATCGCCGAGGTAGCCGGTGCAATAGCGGGCCGGAATGTTCAGGCAGCGGCACAGCGTGAGCGCCAGGTGCGCGTAGTCGCGGCACACGCCTTGCCCTTCGTTGAAGGCTTCAAACGCCGAGCGCGTGCGCCGGGCGTGCTGGTAGCCGAACTCGATGTGGTGGTGCACGAAATCGCACACCGCTTGCACGCGGCCCCAGCCGGTCGGGCCGTTGCCGAAGCGCTGCCAGGCAAAGTCGGACAGCAGGTCGGTTTCGCAGTAACGGCTGCCCAGGAGGTAGACCAGCGTCGATTCGGGCAGGTACTCCACCGGCACCTGTGGCGCCGAGGGCGCGACGATGTCGGGTGCGCCGCTGTCGCGGACCACGGTGTCCGTGCTCAACACGAAGCGGCCCGCGGGGGCGACCAGGCGGGTGCACCAGTTCCCGAACATGTCGCGGTAGGCGCTGGTGGGAACGGCCGGATTCGTGAGCAGATGGTCGGGCCGCACGAGGTCCGAGGCGCGCGAATAGTGGATGCTGAGGGTCAGGATCATCGGCGTCGGCCGGGGAAACTGGTACGCGATCTCAAAGCCGAGGTGGATGTTCATCGGCCCATGATGCGCCTTGAACCGCCCGCGCAGGGGGAATGCCCCGTCGGGGCCGGGTCGCACGCTCTAACATCCCCCCACGCAGACACACATTGGAAGTTGCACATGAGAGTTGAGGCCGAAGGTAAGTAGCCATGCATGAAATCATCTGCCCGCACTGCGGGAAAGCATTCAAGATCGACGAGGCCGGGTACGCGGACATCCTGAAGCAGGTGCGCGACGGCGACTTCGAGAAGCAGTTGCACGAGCGGCTGGAGCTGGCCGAGCAGGACAAGCGCAACGCCATCGAACTCGCGCAAGCCAGGGCCGCCGGCGAATTGCAGAAGGCGGCCGCAGCCAAGGACGTCGAAATCCAGGAACTCAAGGCGAAGCTCGAAGCCGGCGAGGTCGCGCGCAAGCTCGCCGTGAGCGAAGCCCTGGGCACCGTTGAAAAAGAGCGCGATGCGCTCGCCAACGAACTCGAAAAGGCCCGGCAGGACAAGCTGGCCGCGACCGCGCTCGCCGAGGCCCGGCACCTGGGCGAACTGCAGAAGGGCGCCGCGGCAAAAGACGTGGAGATCCAGAACCTGAAAGCCAAGCTCGACGCCATCGAAGTGGCGCAGAAGCTCGCGATCACCGAGGCTGTCAGCACGGTCGAAAAGGAGCGCGACCAGCTGAAGAGTGGTCTCGAACGCACGCAGCTCGAAAAGCAGCTCGCCGAAACATCACTCAGGGACAAGTACGAGACGCAGATCAAGGACCGCGACGACGCGATCGAGCGCCTGCGCGACATGAAGGCGCGCCTGTCGACCAAGATGGTGGGCGAGACGCTGGAGCAGCACTGCGAGACCGAGTTCAACCGCATCCGGTCGATGGCGTTTCCCCGGGCCTATTTCGAGAAGGACAACGACGCGCGCACCGGCAGCAAGGGCGACTACATCTTTCGCGACGCCGACGAGGCGGGTACCGAAATTGTCTCGATCATGTTCGAGATGAAGAACGAGAGCGACCGCACCGCGACGAAGAACAAGAACGAAGACTTCCTGAAGGAACTCGACAAGGACCGTGCCGAAAAGGGGTGCGAGTACGCGGTGCTGGTGTCGCTGCTGGAGCCCGACAACGAGCTCTACAACACCGGCATCGTCGACGTGTTCCATCGCTACCCGAAGATGTACGTCGTGCGCCCGCAGTTCTTTCTTCCGATCATCACGCTGCTGCGCAATGCGGCGATGAACTCGCTCAAGTACAAGTCGGAGCTGGCGCTCGTGAGGGCGCAGAACATCGACATCACGAAGTTCGAGTCCGAGCTGGAAACGTTCAAGACCGCCTTCGCACGGAACTACGACCTCGCTTCCGGCCACTTCCAGAAGGCCATTGCAGAGATCGACAAGTCGATCGACCACCTGCAGAAAACGAAAGAAGCGCTGCTCGGCACCGACCGGAACCTGCGCCTGGCGAACGACAAGGCACAGGACGTGACGATCAAGAAACTGACGCGCGGCAATCCGACGATGGCAGCCAAGTTCGCCGACCTCAAGACGCTGGGGCCTTCCGAGGCGGAATGACGCGGGCGCGGGCGGGGCAGGGGCCCGCCTGTAGCAAATGTCCTGCATCAACCGTGGCATCCGACCGGCACCATCGTGTCCGCCGGCGGCCACACTGCCGTCTCCCCTCAATCTGCCCGGAGGCCTGCGATGTTGGACACCCTGGAGATCCGCGTTCCCCCAGACGATGACGAGCGCATCGACATCACCGACCCCCAGGCGGTCGACTACTGGACCCAGTGGTTCGGCGTGACCGAAGAGCGGCTGCGCATCGCGGTCGCGTCCGCGGGCACGGTGAAGGACGATCTGCGGATCTACCTTGGCCTTCCCTGAGCCTGGCTGCTGATGGCCGGCTCGAAGATCGCGATCTACGGCGCGATCGCGGCCAATGTCGCCATCGCGGTCACCAAGTTCGTGGTGGCCGGCATCACCGGCAGCTCGGCGATGCTGTCGGAGGGCATCCATTCGGCGGTCGACACCTTCAACGGCGTGCTGCTGTTCGTGGGCATCCGCCTGAGCCAGCGTCCGGCGACCGCCGAGCATCCCTTCGGCCACGGCAAGGAGCTGTACTTCTGGAGCCTGATCGTCGCGGTGCTCATCTTCGGGCTGGGCGGTGGCGTGTCGTTCTACGAAGGCATCCAGCACATGCGCCACCCCGAGCCGATGCGCGATGCGACCTGGAACTACGTGGTGCTGGGCCTGGCGGCGTTGTTCGAGGGCACGAGCTTCTTCATTGCGCTGCGTGAGTTCCGGCGCGAGGCGCGGGGCCGGCCGTTCTGGCAGGCGCTCGGGCAGAGCAAGGACCCCACCACCTACACGGTGCTCGCTGAAGACTCGGCCGCGCTGGCCGGCCTGGGCGTGGCGGCGCTCGGCATCTGGGCGAGCCACCGTTTCGACATGCCGGCGCTCGACGGCGCCGCGTCGGTGGTCATCGGGCTGCTGCTGGCCGGCGTGGCGGTGCTGCTGATCAGCCAGGCGCGCGGTCTGCTCATCGGCGAGGGCATCCGGCCCGAGACGGCGCGCGCGATCCGCAGCCTGGCGATGCAGCAGCCCAGCGTGCAGGACGTGGGCCACGTGCTCTCGATGTACATCGGCGCCAACGAGGTACTGGCCGTCGTCGACGTGAACTTCAAGGACGGCACCGCCACCGGCGAGGCGGCCGACGCCATCGCCGCCATCGAGCAGCAGGTGCGCGCGCGCTTCCCGATGATCCGGCGGCTCTTCATCGAGGCGAGCGAGGCGCCGGTCGAGCCGCTCGCGCCCGCCTGAAGCGCGCCGCCGTCGTCGGCCTTGGCTGACGGGCGGTGCCGCCATTGCCTGAGCGTGTGGCGGCCCCGCGCACTGCACGGTCGATGTTCATCCAGGAGAACGCCTCATGACCTCGAAGCCCGCATCGCAGACGCAGAAACCCCGCAAGCCCGCCTCCGACGAGCCGGAGATCACGCAGGAAGAATCCGTGCCCACCGACGGCAAGGACACCGAGGGCGAAGGCCTGATGAAGAAGGTCGGCAACGACAAACTCAAGGAGCCCGGCGACGCCGAGCACAAGACGCCCGAGAAATCCTGACGCCGGTGCTGCGCTCGGCGCCGGCCCGCGCGGCGCGTTGGTTTTGTCTTCTGCGCGGGAACGGCGATGCCCTACAGCCGCGGCGCCGGTCTCCCCGTCAAATCCTTCCTCGTGAGCCACAACGATGGAGGACGCAATGAAATTCGATGGCGCGGCCGGCCCGGCGTCGGACGAGGAAAAGAAAGCACAGGAACACGCCCAGGCACAGCACGTCGAAGGCCTGATCAAGGTCGGCGTGCCCGGCCTGGACGACGTGCTCGGCGGTGGCCTCACCGCCAACCGGCTCTACCTCATCGAAGGCACGCCGGGCGCCGGCAAGACGACCATTGCGCTGCAGTTTCTGCTCGAGGGCGCGCGGCGCGGCGAGCCGGTGCTCTACGTCACCTTGTCGGAAACCGCCGAGGAGCTGCAGGGCGTGGCGCAGTCCCACGGCTGGGACCTCAGCGGCATCGACGTGCGCGAGATGCTCCCCTCGGAAGCCGCGCTCGAGCCCGACGAGCAGTACACGATGTTCCATCCGTCCGAGGTCGAGCTCAGCGAGACGACGCTGCGCATCTTGTCGGATGTGGACGTCATCAAGCCCACGCGTGTGGTGTTCGATTCGCTGTCCGAACTGCGCCTGCTGGCCGGCAGTTCGCTGCGCTACCGGCGCCAGATCCTGGCGCTCAAGCAGTTCTTTTCGGGCCGCCAGTGCACCGTGATGCTGCTGGACGACATGACCGCCATGAAGCACGACCTGCAGGTGCAGAGCATCGCGCATGCGGTGGTGCGGCTGGAGCAGAACCATTCCGACTACGGCACGGCGCGGCGCCGGCTGCTGGTGAGCAAGTACCGCGGGCAGCGCTTTCGCGGCGGCTACCACGACTACCGCATCGAGCGCGGCGGGTTGCGCGTGTTTCCGCGCCTGGTGGCGTCCGAGCATGCCGCGGCACTGAACCAGCCGCGCATTCCCAGCGGCCTGGAAGCACTCGACATCTTGCTGGGCGGCGGCATCGAGCGCGGCACGAGCACGCTGTTCGTCGGCGCGCCGGGCACCGGCAAATCGACGGTGGCCGTGCAGTTTGCGCTGGCCGCGGCCCAGCGCGGCGAGTGCGCGGCGCTCTTCATCTTCGACGAGGGCATCCAGACCTTGCGCACGCGCTGCGAGAGCATGGGCATGCCGCTGTCGCAGTACATCGACTCGGGCCACGTCCTGGTGCGGCAGGTCGATCCGGCCGAGCTGTCGCCGGGCGAGTTCGTGCACCTGATCCGGCTGGCGGTGACTGAGTCGAAGGCCGCGGTGGTGGTGATCGACAGCCTCAACGGCTACCTCAACGCCATGCCCGACGAGCGCTTTCTCATCGCGCAGTTGCACGAGCTGCTGTCGTACCTGGGGCAGGCCGGCGTGGCCACGCTGCTGGTGGGCGCGCAGCACGGCCTCATCGGCATGCAGATGCAGACACCGGTGGACGCGAGCTACCTTGCGGATGCGGTGGTGCTGCTGCGCTACTTCGAACTCGACGGCGAAGTGCGCCAGGCCATCTCGGTGCTGAAAAAGCGCGGCGGCGCGCACGAGCGCACCATCCGCGATTTCTCGATGACCGCCACCGGGCTGCGGGTGGGCGAGCCGCTGCGCAACTTCCGGGGCATCCTGACGGGCGTCCCCGTGCCGATCGACGGCGTGCAGCGCACATCGTGAGTGCCAAGACACCCGTTGCCATCGAACAGCGCATCCTGCTGCGCACCATGACTTCGAGGGACGCCGTCATGGCCAAGGCCGTGCTCGAACGCGCGCAGGTCGCCTCGCACACCTGCGCCGATTTCTGCGCGCTCGTGCGCGGGCTGCAAGAGGGCGCCGGCGCGGTCCTGCTGGCCGAAGAAGCGCTGTCCGATCCGGCGGCTGCCGCGCTGACCGAGGCGCTGGCCTCGCAGCCGCCGTGGTCCGACCTGCCGGTGCTCATCCTGGCGCGCCAGGGCGCGGATTCGGTGGTCATTGCCAACGCGATGCGCCGGCTGGCCAACGTCACCGTCATCGAGCGGCCGGTGCGCGTGGCGTCGCTGGTGAGCACGGTGCGCGCGGCGCTGCGCGCACGCAACCGCCAGTACCAGATGCGCGACCTGCTGAGCGGGCTGCGCGAGGCCGACCAGCGCAAGACCGAGTTTCTTGCCACGCTGGCGCACGAGCTGCGCAACCCGCTGGCGCCGATGAGCACCGCGCTGACGCTGCTGAAGCGAAAGCCGCACGAACCCGCCGAGGCGCTGCGCTACTACGAGCTCATGGGCCGCCAGATCGACCACATGGTGCGGCTCGTGAACGACCTCATGGAAGTCTCGCGCATCACGCGCGGCAAGATCGAACTGCGCATGGAACCCGTGGCGCTCGATGCGGTGATCAAGGACGCCCTCGAACTGAGCCGGCCGGTGCTCGAGGGCGCCCGGCACACGCTGCACATGGACCTGGGCCGCGAGCCGCTCGTGGTGCGCGGCGATGCGGTGCGGCTCACGCAGGTGTTCTCGAACCTGCTCAACAACGCCGCCAAGTACACGGCGCCCGGCGGAACGATCAGCGTGGTGCTGCGGGCGCAGGAGCGTGTCGCCGTGGTCGAGGTGCGGGACAACGGCGCCGGCCTTGCGCCCGACATGCTGCGCTCGATCTTCGAGATGTTCGTGCAGGTCAGCAGCACCTCGAAGGCCGCGCAGGGCGGGTTGGGCATCGGCCTGACGCTGGTCAAGAGCCTGGTCGAACTGCACGGCGGCAGCGTCGAGGCCATGAGCGCCGGGCTCGGCCAGGGCGCGACGTTCTGCGTGCGGCTGCCGCTCATCGGTGCCGCAAGCAGCGTGCGGCCCTCGCCGCCGCCCGCCATTGCGGGCTGGCCCGCCGCGCTGCCGGTCACGGTGCTGGTCGTCGACGACAACCGCGACGCGGCCGATGCGTTGGGCGACCTGCTGCGCGCGATGGGGGCGTCGCCACGCGTGGCCTACAACGGTGAAGCCGCGCTCGCGCTGGTGGCCGACGGCCCGGCGCCGGGGCTCGCGATCCTGGACATCGGCATGCCGGGCATGGACGGCTTCGAACTCGCGGCCCGGCTGCGCGCCAACGCGGCGCTGCGCGGGCTCGTGCTCGTCGCGCTCACGGGCTGGGGCCAGCAGGGCGACCGGGAGCGCATCGCCGCCGCCGGGTTCGACCATCACCTGCTCAAGCCGCTCGACCTCGCGGCGCTCATTGCGGCATTGCGCGGCACGGGCAGCCCGTCATGAACCGCCACGCCACCACGCTCGCTTCGACCGCCGCTGTGTCTTCGGACAAGCCGCCGCTGTGGCACCGCTGCCGCCGCTGGGCATTGCCGGTGCTCGGGCTCGTGGTGCTGGGCCTTCTGCTGTCGCACGCGCACAAGGTCGACTGGGCCGGCGCATGGGAGGCGCTGCAGCGTTATTCCGCGATGCTGCTGCTTGGCGTGCTCGGGGTCGCCACGCTGAGCCACGCGCTCTACGGATGCTTCGACCTGATCGGGCGGCGGCACACGCGGCATCGGCTGCCGCGCTGGCGCAGCTGGGCCATCGCGGTCGTGAGCTATGCCTTCAATCTCAACCTCGGTTCGCTGGTCGGCGGCATCGCGCTGCGTGCGCGGCTCTATGCGCGCGCCGGGCTCGACGAGGCCACGGTGGCGCAGATCGTCGGCATCAGCCTGGCCACCAACTGGCTCGGCTACGGGCTGCTGGCCGGCAGCCTGTTCGCGGCCGGCGCCATCACGCCGCCACGCGAGGCGCACATGGGCGTGGACGCCTTTCGCGCGTTCGGCATCGGGATGGTGCTGCTCGCCGTTGCCTACGTGGTGGCCTGCTTCTTCCTGCACGGCCGGCACTGGCAGGTGAAGGGGCGGCGGCTCGAGCTGCCGTCGGCGCAGCTGGCGCTGGTGCAGCTTGGGTTCTCGGCCGCCAACTGGGCCGTGATGGGCTGCGCCATGTACTTGCTGCTCGGCCAGAAGGTGCCGTACACGACCGTGCTGGGCGTGCTGCTGGCGGCGTCGATCGTCGGCGTGGTGACGCCGATTCCGGCCGGCCTCGGCGTGATCGAAGCCGTCTACCTGGCGCTGTTCTCGGGCACTGTGCGCCAGGGCACGCTCATGGGCGCCGTGCTGGCGTACCGCGCGCTCTACTACCTGCTGCCGCTGGCCGGCGGCATCGTGCTGTACCTGCTGCTGGAGCGCTATGCGGCCCGCCATCCGGTGGCGGGCGAGGGCGGACACGGCGGCTGACGGCCGCGGTCCGGCCGCCGAACGCTCAGGCCTCGGGCGGCGGAGAGTCTTTTACGGGTGGCCGATCGGGCGGCAACCGCCCCAGGCGCGACGAGGTCGCGCGCTCGGTGCGGATCTTTCGCAGCGAGTTGGTCAGCGCCTGCGGACTCGTGTTGAGCTGGCGCGCCGCCTTGGCCGGGCGCATGCCTTCGACCAGCACGAGGCGCGCGGCGGCGAGAGAGGGCGTGGCTTGCAGGTGCAGGATCTCCGCCACCTGCCAGAACTCGGCCGACGTGAAAGTGCCGAGGTCCGGCGGCAACGAGCGCGGCACGACAGCCTTGCGCTTCTCGAAAACGCAGCGGGGCGCGGGGTCCATCTCCGCGACACGGGCGATCAGCGCCTCGAGGTAGGCCTGCGTGGCGGGGGTGTTGGAAATCCAGTTCGAATGCAGCACCAGTTTCGACCCGTCGTCGGGAAAGGAGTGCTCCCAACTGACCCTCAGCTCTGTCGTGGCCGGGGGTGGAGCGGGGGCATCGTCGGGGGGGCTTTTCTCGGTTATTTTTCGCCGCATTCGTGAAGTATGTCTCAGAAAATGGAGCGCCATTTCCAATTTGTCGCGAATCAGACACTGGGCGAATGTCTGGTGCCTGGGCTCCGACCGCAGGCCTCCGGGCGCCGAAGCGCGGCAGTTCAGGCCGACGTGGCGGGTGTCTGAGTCGCTTGCGGCAACTCCTGCGATGTGCGCACCGGCGCGGACGGTCCGCAGTCGGTCGGCATCTTGCGCGAGGTGCCTCGCACCAGATGGCGGGGAACGTGGTGTGTCTTGATGAACTGCGCCAGCGCTTCGCTGCGTGCGGGCTCGGAGACCGGGATGAACATGTGCAGTGCGCTCATGGTGTCGTTCCGTCGATGCCAGGCAGGAAGGCGGCGCGCCCCGCTTGTGCCGGGGTGGCTGGCGACCCCTGGCATGGCCGCCCGGCGAAGATTATGTGCCTCTGGATCAACCCCGGTGGCGCAGATGTTTTCGGGCATTCCGGCCGCGCCAGAATGCTTGCTTGCCAACAAGGAGCACACACCCATGGGCCACGGAGTCACCGCAACGATCGTCTCCACCGACGTCGATTTCAATCACCGCATCCAGGTCGGCAAGTTCCAGCTCGTGGCGGACGAGCCGGCGGCGCTGGGCGGGCAGGGCGCGGGGCCGGCGCCCTACGACTACTATCTGGCCGCGCTCTCCGCCTGTACTGCGATCACGCTGCGGATGTATGCGCAGCGCAAGGGCTGGGAGCTGGGCGAGTTCAAGGCCGAGCTGAGCTTCGCGAAGGATGCGGACGGCAAGGTGCACATCCACCGCGTGCTGCACGCCAGCGGGCCGCTGACCGATGCGCAGTGGAGCCGACTGCTCGAGGTGGTGGCTAACACGCCGGTCACGAAGACGATGCGTGAAGGCGCGGAGATCACGAGCGAGCGCGGGGCGGCTGCGGCCTGAGTCGGGCTCGCGACGGTTCTTGTGCGGGGAGGCGGGTCCGGTCGGAAGGTCGCTGGTGGACGCCGGAAACTTGCGGTCCTGCGGGACCTTGATGGCGCCGTCCGCTGAGTGGGGCCGGCGCCTCCTCGTCGCAGACGAGGAGGTGAGTGTCGCGTTGCGCGGCGAGGGTGGCCTCGCCGGCGCGAGCGACTCAGCGCATCAGCACTTCATTGCCGTGGCTTGTGCGGCGAAGGCGTCGGAAGCGGCCTTGCAGGCGGTGCCGAGTTGTGCGGCGTTGGCGCCGTAGCTGGCCCAGGTGGCTTTGGTCTGCTCGAGGCTGCTCTTGAGTGCGTCGGCGGCGGCGCCGCTTTGCTTGCCCACGCAGGCGCTCACCTTGTCCAGGTATTCCTGGCATTCCTTGGGCACGTCGGCCGATGCCGTCGTGGTGGCAGCGGGCGCTGCGGCGGCCGGCGCGCTGGCGGCCGCAGCGGGTGCCGGCGTGGCCGGTGCTGCAGCAGGTGCTGCGGGTGCGGCCGGCGCTGCGGGCGTGGACTCTTGCTTGGAGCAGGCGGTGATGGCAGCAGCCACGATGATGAGTGCGAGCAGTTTGTTCATTTTTGTCTTACATGAGCGAGTTGGATGATGTGCCTCGCCTCGCGTCCCGCGACGCGCAGTCTGCACGCAAGGAACGCAAGGATCGAGGCCGAAACAGTATCGTCGCGCCCCGTGTCACGGACCGGGCGAACGTCACAGCTGCGCGTCGGGAACGACACAAAAATCGTAACAATCGTTGCTTTACGTTAAATATTGCCGGGTGTCGGTCGCCCTGCGGCGAGTGTCTGCGCGAGGCGCCCGGGACCGTGCGAACCGGGGCCTTGACAAGTGGCGCGCCGGTCGCGCGAAGCTGCTAATTATTTGGTGTTACGTCGCCGTCGCGGTTGTTGCGAGGGCGAGCCGATGGACGGCGTAGGCAGACAAACTTGCGTTCGAGGAGGCTTACTTGGTTTTGCAAGACAGTGAACGGGACACGGCGCGGCGATGAATGGGCAATCGGGGTTCTGAACAAGCGCGCCCGCTTATGTGGGGCGGGGCAGCGCCCGGTCACACCGGCCGGCGAAAAGCCGGCGGGTGCATGGCCTGAGGCCTGGGCCTTACAGCCGGGTGCGCTGCTCGGAGGGCGGGTGGTCCTGGTCGGAACGCAGGACCGCCAGCATGCTCATGAGCGTCACGCCCGCAGCAAGACCGACCAGGAAGGCAAGGGCAACAAGGGAGGGGTCGGATGTCCACATGGGGTTCTAACGCCGATGAAACCCACAAGGTTTACCAGTGTTAACACTAATTGGTCATGTTCGCATGACAGGAGTAAACAGGCGTTTGCAAGAGGGTCGCCGCACCCCGCTACACAGGTGCCACATGGCGTGGCTATAGTCGTTCGACCATGCAGCAACGGATCGAAGTCGTCTTTGTCTCGCGGCGCAATTCGCTGCGCAGCGTGCTGGCCGAGGCCTGCCTCGCCCACCTCGATTCGAAGCGCTTCGCGGCGCGTTCGTGCGGGCAGCCCGGGCGGCTGGCGGCCGATGTGCATCCCGCGGCCGTCGAGGCGCTGGGCAGCGCCGGCATGGCCTTGCCGACGTCGCCGCCGCGCAACTGGGACCTGTTGGCGCGTGCGGGATCGCTCCGGGCCGATGTCGTCATCACGCTCGACCCCTCGCTCGAAGTGCTGCAGCCGCGCTGGCCCGGCCAGCCCGATGCGGCGTTGTGGCCTTACCCGGACGTGGCGGGCGCCGGCACCGGCCCGGACGACGCGGCGCATGGCGCGATCCAGGTGCTGTATTCGCTGCGGCGACGGCTCGAACTGCTGATCAACCTGCCGCTTCTGGGCGCCGACCGCAGCGCGCTGCGGTCCGACATCCGCGACATGGCGCACATGCGCTGACGCGCAGGGTCAGGGAAGGGCGAGCCGGAGCACGAAGGTCTTGGTGTGCGGGTCGGTGAGAAACACCTGCGCGACCTGCCAGGCTTGCTCGTGCGCGTCGCGCCATGCGGCGGCGTACTTGATGTCCAGGCGCGTCATGGGCGGTTCGTCGAGCTGCTCGAGCCGGCGCCAGAGCCGGTAGCAGTGCACGACCTGCCGGGGGGAGCCCAGCAGTTCCTCGAGTTTGATGCGGTAGGTGAATGCCGCCACCATCACGTCCCGTACCGTGACGTTGCGTCCCTCGACTTCGACGGTGTAGAGGTGTTCGGCTGTCTGCGTCTCGTCCTTCATGCGGCGGCGCAGAAAGCAGGGCGGGCGGTGTCGACCTGCGGGGCAGGCCGGTCGGGAGGACGCACGGAAAGAGGGAGACGGATCACGGCCGCTCCATCCTAGATGGCACGCTGTTCCGGCGCGAGTGCCGAAAGTCATGCGGGTGTTCACACATGGTGTCCCTTTGCGCGGTGCGCGTGAAATTGTTATTAAACGAAATTAAATGCTAATACCTAGGAACTATGTCCTAGGGCGGCGCCGGCAGTAGCCCTAAGCTCCTCACTGACATGAGCGCCACACAGCAACATCTTTTCGTCGAACTTCCCGACGGTTGGTCCAGCCAGATCGACATCCGCCAGACCTCCGGCGGCCGCTACGCCGGCGTTGCCGAACTCAGCCTGCGCGGGCTCAAGCGCGGCGTGCTTGTCTTCATGCAGCAACCCTCGCTCGATGCTGCGGTCGCGCGCGTTCGCCTGCGGGCCAGCCAGTTCGCCCGCGAGCGCCTGTCGCTCGCCGAAGCCCGGGCGGGCGTGCAGGCGAGCTGACCGGGCGCATCACCGCGCATCACCCGGCGGTTGAAGTTTTTCTATCCCGGCCATCGAGATTGCCAAACCCGCTGCGCTCTCCAACGGCGCACCATCGAGTCTTACCGATGGAGTGCACGACATGTTGAAGAACTTCAGGAAAGCCGTAGGCGCCGCCATTTCGCTGGCCGGCGTCGTCGTGCTGCTGACCCAGCAAATCTGAACGCCCGTTCGCTTCCCCTGCATCTCGCCACCCCTCAGGGCCGCGGCGACAGCAGCGGCGACGTCGGCACCACCGGCGGCGGGCGCTGCGGATACACCGAGGTGCCGAAGGTGTTGCCCATGCGATGCCCGGTCGCCGCGCGATTGAACAACCCCAACTGATTGCCCGGCCGCTGCGTGATCGCTTCCGAGGCGAGCCCGGGCGCCGCGTCGTCCGGCCCGCGTGCCGGCAAGGTGGGCGAGAGCTTGCGGGTCAGGCAGTCGTAGGCGGGCGTGCGCTCGCCGTTCACCACGACTTCGACGCAGCTGCCGTCATCGGCAGCCGATGGCGTCTGCGCGCCAGCCACGCCGTAGACCGCACCGAGCGCCACACCCCACAGCCACACACCGACGTGCATCGTCGCCCCCTGAAAAAAGATAAGGCTTGCCGAGCGGATTCGGCGATCCACCCTGCAGTCTGGGCTGCTTGCAAGACAGGAAGAAGACGGTGGTCGAAGGGCTGACTGTCGTTGTGGTGAAGGCCGTCGTGCCCCCACCCCGACCCTCCCCCGGGAGGGGAGGGAGAAATACAAACACAGCCGAGCGCAGGCCTTGAGGTCTTGCTCCTTCCCCTCCCGGGGGAAGGCTGGGATGGGGGCAAGCGGCCTTCGATGAAGCACGCGTCCACCAGGAAACACAGAGGCCTCCCACGCCGAGGCCCTTCTTCTTATCCGCGCCAAACCCACCACACCGGACCTCATCCCGATTTCTTGATGAAGTTTTCGTGACAAACGGCAGTCGCCGCGCGCGCCGTGCGTCTAGGTATCGGTACGCAGCAGCGACATGAAGGCTCTCCACCCTGAGCCGCTGCCACGCGAGCTTCATCCTTGAGAACCGAGCTGTAAATGCATGACATGAAGAACAACGCGCCGCCGACCTGCTGGAGAGCGGTGTGGCTGGCAGTGATGGCGATGAGCGCCCCGGTGGCCTTCGCGCAGGCACCTGCCGCAGCCGCCACGCCGGCCGCAGCCACCGAGCCGGCCCGCAAGGTCGACATCGCCGAGTACATCGTGCGCGGCAACACCGTGCTCGACGCCCGCGCCATCGAGCAGGCGGTCACGCCGTTCCTCGGCCCCGAGCGCTCGCTGAAAGACGTGGAGGGCGCGCGCGACGCGCTGCTCGCGGCCTACCAGGCGGCGGGCTACCAGTCGGTGTACGTCGACCTGCCCGAGCAGCAGGTCACGCAGGGCGTGGTGTTTTTGCAGGTCAACGAGACCCGCGTCGGCCGCGTGCGCGTGGTGGGCGCCGAGTACAACTCGCCGCTCGACGTGCGCGACCAGGTGCCGGCGCTGAAGGAGGGCGGCGTGCCCAACTTCAACACCGCGCAGGCCGAGCTCACCGCGCTCAACCGCGGCCCCAAGCGCCAGGTGATGCCGCTGGTTCGCCCCGGCGCACTGCCGGGCACGATGGACGTCGACCTGAAGGTCGAAGACCAGAGCCCGTGGCGCGGCAGCGTCGGCCTCAACAATGACTACAGCGCCGACACGCGCAAGCTGCGCGCCAGCGCCTCGCTGGGCCACGACAACCTCTGGCAGATGGGCCACAGCGCCTCCATCAGTTTCTTCGGCGCGCCGCAGGACCTCAACCAGACGCAGGTGTTCTCGGCTTCGTACAACGCGCCGCTCAAGGGCACGAACTGGAGCCTCGAAGCCAATGCCTTCGTGTCCGACAGCAACGTGGCCACCGTCGGCGGCACCACCGTGCTGGGCAAGGGTCACTCGATCGGCCTGAAGGCGACTTACACGGTGCCGAACAGCGGCAACTGGTGGCACGCCTTCAGCGTGGGCGTCGACTTCAAGAACAACAAGGAAGCGCTGACGCTCAAGGGCAGCGGCGACACCGTGCCGCTCAAGTACGCGCCGATCACGCTGTCGTACTCGGGCTTCCGCCAGACCGACAAGAGCCAGTACGGCGTGGGCGTGTCGCTGGTGGCTGGCACGAGCAGCTCCTTCAAGTACGGCAGCGACTGGGAGGCCTTCGACTACAAGCGCTACAAGGCCTCGCCCAGCTTCATGGTGCTGAAGACCGACCTCAACGGCGCGCACAGTTTCGAGGGCGGCACGCAGGTGGCGTTCCGCGTCAACGCGCAGATGACCGATTCGCCGCTCGTGTCCAGCGAGCAGATCGCCGCGGGCGGCATGAACTCGGTGCGCGGTTATCTCTCGGCCGAGGCCACGGGCGACTACGGCGTGGTCGGCTCGGTCGAGCTGCGCAGCAAGCCGCTCACCTTCCTGGGCAGCACCGTCGAGAACTGGCGCGTGTACGCCTTCGCCGATGCGGCGCGGCTGCGCCTGAAGAGCCCGCTGCCCGAGCAGGCCGAGCGCTTCGCTCTGTATTCGGTGGGCGTGGGCACGACCTTCAAGGTCGGCACCTATTTCTCGGGCCGCGTCGACATCGGCTATCCGCTGATCGACGGGCCGCGCACCAAGAAGCACGACCCGCAGGTGAATTTCAGCATCACCGCGAGCTACTGACGGCCTTTCCTCTTTCTTTCGATTTTTCTTCTCATTCCACGAGCTTTCCGGAGAACCCCTGTCATGCGACGACTTCTTTTCATCGCGCTCACGCTGTTGAGCACGCTCCTGCCGGGCCTGGCCCATGCCTGGTGGCAGGCCGAATGGGCCTACCGCAAACCCGTCACCATCGACGGCGGCCCGCAGGCCGGCGCCATCGGCAGCGATGCCGGCCGCGTGCCGGTGCTGGTGCGCCTGCACACGGGCAACTTCAAGTTCGAAGGCGTGAGCGAGACCGGCGCCGACCTGCGCTTTGTCGCGGGTGACGACAAGACTGTGCTCAACCACCAGATCGAGCAGTTCGATCCGCTCTTGGGCATGGCGCTGATCTGGGTCGACGTGCCCAACGTCTCGGCCGGCACGCCGCAAAAGCTCTGGATGTACTACGGCAACCCCAAGGCCCCGGCCTCGGGCAACGGCCAGCGCAGCTTCGACCCCGACTACACGCTGGTCTACCACTTCGCCGAAGGCGCGGTGCCGCCGCGCGACACCACGGCCTACGGCAACAACGGCCAGACCGCGGCGGTGCCCGTTGAAGGCACGGTCATCGGCAAGGGCGCGCAGCTCGGCAACGGCGCGCTGATGCTGCCCGCCACGCCCTCGCTGATCGTTGCGGCCGGCGGCACGCTGACCTTCTCCGCCTGGGTGAAGCCTGATTCGCTCGGCGCGCGCCAGGCGATCTATGCGCGCCGCGACGGCGCCGGCGAGCTCGTGGTCGGCATCGACCAGGGCGTGCCCTTCGTGCAGGTGAACGGTCAGCGCAGCACGCCGGGCCAGCCGATGCAGGCCGGCCAGTGGTCGCACCTCGCGGTGAAGGCCGAAGGCGACAGCGTGGCGTTGTATGTGGGTGGCCGCCCGGCCGTGTCGCTGGCGGCCAAGCTGCCCGCGTTGAACACCGCCGCCGCGATTGGCGCCGATGCACCGGCCGCAGCCGCTGCGCCGGGCGCCGCGCCCGCCGATGCCTTCGCCCCGTTCACCGGCGCGATCGACGAAGTGCGCCTGTCGAAGGTCGCACGCCCCGACGCGCTGCTGCTGGCCGATGCCGTGTCGCAAGGCGCCGAGTCGCGTCTGGCCGCTTTCGGTGCCGACGAGCAGCAGGCGGGCAAGAGCCACTTCGGCTTCATCCTGGCCGCGATGCCGCTGGACGCGTGGGTCGTGGTCGGCCTGCTGGGACTGATGATGGTGCTGTCGTGGGCCATCATGATCGGCAAGGGCCGCAGCTTCGGCGCCACCTCGCGCGCCAACGCCACCTTCATCGAGCACTTCCGAGAAGGCGCCGGTGCGCCGCTGGACCGCATGGCCACGAACAACACGGTGCCGCAAGAGGTACGTGCCGATTCCTCGCTGTGGCGCCTGTACGAAGTGGCCATCGAAGAGATGCGCCGCCGCCATGACCGCGGCTACGACCTGAACGCCGTGTCGGCCTCCACCATTGGCGCCATTCGCGCCGCGATGGATGGCGTGATGGTGCGCGAGACCGAGCGCATGTCCAAGCGCATGAACTGGCTCTCGACCACCATCGAAGGCGCGCCGTACGTGGGCCTGTTCGGCACCGTGATCGGCATCATGCTGGTGTTCGTGGTGGCGGCCATGGCCGGCGCCGTGGACATCAACTCGGTGGCGCCCGGCATGGCCGCTGCGCTGCTGTGTACCGCTGCGGGCCTGGGCGTCGCGATTCCCGCGCTGTTCGGCTACAACTGGCTGGCCTCGCGCTCGGACGCCATCGGCGCCGACATGGCCGTGTTCGTCGACGAGTTCGTCACGCGCCTGGCCGAAGAGCAGGGCGAGGGCCGCTCGTTGCCGGTGGCCGTGCAGGCGCGCCGCGCCTGAGGACCGCGCACCATGGCAAACACAGCCGCGAAGTTCGCCGTGCGCAAGCGCACGGGCGGCATCAACATCACGCCCTTTGTCGACGTGCTGTTGGTGGTGCTGGTGATCTTCATCCTCACCAGCAACGCCAGCATCCCGGGCATCAAGGTCGACCTGCCGAAGGCGAGCGCCTCGGTGGCGCTCGAGAAGCCCAAGACCAAGGCCATCACGATCGACAATGCGGGCAACGTGTTCCTCGACGCGTACCCGGTCACGCTGCCCGAGCTCGAAGAGCGCCTGCGCACCGAGAAGGCGCTGTCGCCCGACTTTCCCGTGATCGTGCGCGGCGATGCCAGCGTGCAGTACGCGAAGGTGGTCGACGTGCTCGACCTGCTGCGCCGCATCGAGCTGAACCAGATCGGCCTCGTGACCGGCAAGCAGAAGTGAGGACCGGAGCGTGAACCCTCGCGACCCGATTTCTTCTGCCTCGCCTGCGCCGCGCTCCCGTGGTGCAGGCGGAACGGCCGCGCTCTGGCGCCGCTGGGGTGGGGTGGTCATCGGCCTGGTGGTCGTCGTGGCGCTGGCGCTGCTCGTGTGGCGGCTCTTGTCCGACACCGCGAGCCAGAAGCGCGTGGTGGCCGATGCGCCCACGCTGATGCTGCCGCCGCCTCCGCCACCGCCGCCCGAACCCGAGAAGCTGCCCGAGCCCGAGCCGGAAAAGATCAAGCCCGAAGTGGTCGAGCCCGAGCCCAAGCCGCTCGAGCCGCTCGAAGCGCCGAAGGACGACGCACCGCCCAGCCCGTCGAAAGACCTGGGCGACCCGGTGACCATGGACAGCGCCGGCCAGGCCGGCAACGACGCCTTCGGCATCCAGGCCGGCAGCGGCGGCGGCATGAGCGGCACCGGCGGTGGTGGCGGCCTGGGCAGCGGCTCGTATGCGCGCTACGTGTCGAGCATGTTGCAGCAGGCGCTGTCGCGCGACCCGCGCACGCGCCAGCTGGTGTTCGACGACATCCAGATCGACCTGTGGCTCGGCGCCGACGGCAAGACCACGCGCGCCCAGCTGGTGCGCGGCACCGGCACCGAAGACATCGACGAAGCCGTGCTGGCGCTGCTGCGCGGGCTCGACCGCATCGAAGAACGTCCGCCGGCCTCGATGCGCTTTCCGATGCGCGTGTCCATGAAGGGACGCCGGCCGTGATCCGCATGCCTTTCCATTTCTCCGCGGCCGAAGCCCGGCCGACCTCTTCCATTCAGTGAACGAAGCGATGAACATCCTCCACAACACCCTCCCGCGCCGGGGCGCCATGCCGGCCCTGCGCCAGTGCGCGCTCGCGGCGGCCGTGGCCTCCGCCTTCGTGCTGTCGGCCGGCACCGCCATGGCCCAGACCGCCGCCGCGCCCGCCGCCGAATCCGCGATGGTCAAGCTGATCCGCGGCCTCATTCAAAGCGGCACGCTCGCCAAGGACGTGGGCGAAGCCCTGCTGGCCCAGGCGCAAACCGAAGCCATCGCCGCGCAGCAGGCACAGCGCCAGGCGGCCGTGTCGGCCACCGCCGCATCGGCCACCGTCGCGGGCGGCATGCGCCTCGAAGCCGGTGACGTGCGCGTGCCCTACATCTCGCAGACCGTGCGCGACCAGATCCGCGACGAGGTCAAGGCGCAGGTCATGGCGCAGGCCAAGGACGAAGGCTGGGCCGCGCCCAACGAGACGCCCGAGTGGAGCAAGCGCATCCGCTTCGAAGGCGACGTGCGCGTGCGCAACGAGTCGCGCAGCTATGCCGGCAACAACAGCGACATCGAGATCAACTGGCCCTCGCTCAACCAGGGCAGCGGCTACGACGTCAATCCGAACACCAACCTCTCGCTGCCGTCGATCCTGAACACCCGCCAGGACCGGCGCAACCTGTTCCGCGCCCGCGCCCGCGTGGGCCTGCTGGCCGACCTGTCGGAGAACACCAAGGCCGGCGTGCGCCTGGCCTCGGGCAGCGACGAAAGCCCCGTCTCGACCACCACCACGCTGGGCGGCGGCCTGGGCAAGAAGAGCGTGTGGCTCGACCAGATGTGGATCTCGCACAAGCCGACCGACTGGCTCACCGTGACCGGCGGCCGCTTCGGCAACCCCTTCATGTCGACCGACCTGCTGTACTCCAGCGACCTGAACTTCGACGGCATTGCCGCGCAGTTCGACAAGAAGCTGTCGGCGAACCGCGACCTGTCGCTGTTCGGCACGCTGGGCCTCATTCCGCTCGAGTACTCGGCGGACGGCTCGCCCACGCGCAGCCAGCGCAAGATGAAGAGCGAGAACAAGTGGCTGCTCGGCGCGCAGGTGGGCGCCGACTGGAAGATCAACGAAGACAACCGCGTGCGCGGCGCGCTGGCGTACTACAACTTCCGCAACATCAGCGGCCAGGTCTCCGAGCCCTGCGCGCTGTACGCGGGCGCCGACGGCTGCAGCACCGACTGGTCGCGCCCGGCCTTCATGCAGAAGGGCAACACGCTCATGCTGCTGCGCGACATCTCGCTGGACCCACTCAACCCGGCCGGCACGCCGCAGCCGCAGTACGTGGGCCTGGCCTCGAAGTTCCGCCTGATCGACCTGAACCTGCGCTGGGACACCCAGGTGGCCGGCAACAACCTGCGCCTGGACGCCAACTTCGTGCGCAACAACGCCTACGACGCCAACGGCATCTGGGCCCGCGGCGGCATCCGCGGCGCCATCGTGAACAACTTCGGCCCGACCGGCGGCACCACGCAGTCCGACTTCAAGAGCGGCGGCAACGCCTACATGGTGCAGGCCACCTACGGCAAGCCGGCACCGGCCGCGCGCGGCGACTGGAACGTGCTCGCGGGCTACAAGCGCATCGAGCCCGATGCCATGCCCGACGGCTACAACGATTCGAGCTTCCATGGCGGCGGCACCAACGCGCGCGGCTACTTCCTGGGCGGCTCGTACGCGATCGACAAGAACATGTGGTTCACCGGCCGCTGGATCTCGACCAAGGAGGTCTACGGCCCGCCGCTGTCGATCGACACCTTGCAGCTTGAATTCAATGCGCGTTTCTAAGCAAAAGAAGGAGTTCGCCGTGTCCCGAACGATCTTCCCGGCGCTGGCCCTCGCCGCACTGGCCGCCACGGCCGGCGTGGCGCATGCCCAGCAGGCGCAAGGCGCGAGCATGGAGGAGCGGCTGCGCGCGCAGCTGCGCACCACCACCACGCAGTTGCAGCAGGCGCAGAACGAACTGGCCGCGCTCAAGGCCGGCCAGCCCGCGGGCAAGGCGCCCGCGGCACCTGGCGCGGCACCGGCCGCGTCCGAGCTCGAGACGCTGAAGAAGGAACTGGCCGCAAGCCAGGCCCAGCTCGCGTCCGAGCGCCACGCGCGCGGGCAAGCCAGTGCCGGCAACGCGCAACTGCGCGAGCAGGCCCAGGCCGCGAGCGAGAAGGCGGGTGCGCAGATCGCGCAGTACCGCGGCGCGTACGACGACCTGCTGAAGATGGCACGCGCCTCCGAAGCCGAACGCCAGCGCCTGGCCGGCGAGGCCGCGCTGCAACGCACCGCGCTCACGCAGTGCGAAGCGAAGAACACGCAGCTGTACGCCGTCGGTCAGGAGGTGCTGCGTGCCTACGAAACCATGGACGTGGGCAGCGTGCTCGCCTCGCGCCAGCCCTTCGCGGCGCAAAGCCGCGTCAAGTTCGAACAGATCGCGCAGCAGTACGGCGACAAGCTCTACGAGAGCCGCTTCGACGTGCGCGCCGTGAGCGCGCCGGCACCTGCGGCCGCTGCCTCCGCTACAGAAGGAAAGCCGCAATGACCCACGTACAAGCAACCCCCACAGCCGGGATCGGCCGGCGCCTGCGCGCGGCGGCCGGCGTGCTGCTCGTCTCGTCGGTCGGCGTGGCCGCGGCGCAGCAACCCGTTGCGCCCGGCCCCGCCGTGATCGCGCGCATCGGCGAGGTCACCATCGGCCAGGAAGAGATCGAGAAGCTGCTGCAGACCCTGCCCGAGGCCGAACGCGCTGCGGTCAAGGCCGACCGCGCGAGCCTCGACGGCTGGCTGCGCCAGCGCCTCGTGAGCGAAGCGCTGCTGCGCGACGCCCGCGCCAAAGGCTGGGCCGACCGGTCCGAGGTGAAGGCGAAGATCGACGCCGCCACGCGCGAGATCACCGCGCGCATCGTCGCCACCAGCTACCTCGAGTCCGTGAGCCAGGTGCCCGCAGGCTTTCCGTCGGACGCCGAGGTGAAGGCCACCTACGACCAGGGCAAGACCGGCTTCAACCTGCCGGCCGCCTACCGCGTGGCGCAGATCTACCTGGCCACGCCCGAGCGCGACCCGGCCGCCATCGCCAAGGTGCGCGACGAAGCCAACCGCCTTGCGCGGCAAGCCCGCAGCGGCGACTTCGCCGCCGTGGCGCGCGCCAGCTCGCAGGACCGCCGCAGCGCCGAGCGAGGCGGCGAGGTCGACACGCTGCCGCTCGCGCGCATCCTCCCCGAACTGCGCGACACCGTGGCCAAGCTCAAGCAAGGCCAGGTCAGCGAGCCGGTGCAGGCCGAGGCCGGCTTTCACATCGTCAAGCTGCTCGACATCCAGCCCGCGCGCACCGCCACGCTTGAAGAGATGAAGCCGCAGCTGCAGGCCGCACTGCGCCAGCAGCGGCAACAGCAACTGGTGCAGGCCTACATGGCCCAGCTGGCGCCGCCCGCGCAACTGAGCATCGACAGCGCCGCGCTCGACGCCGCGCTCAAGAAAACCAACTGAACCCGTTTCCCCCTTTTTCCGAAAGAAGAACCACACCATGAACACCACCGCCACGACCCCGCAAGCCGACGACATTGCCGCCACGCCGGCCGCATCTGAGATGCTCGACGCCGTCACGCCCGACCAGGTGTCGGACGCCATCAAGGCCGCCGGCGGCGCCGTCACCGCCATCGAGCAAGACGGCGTGGTGCGCCTGCACAGCGCCAGCCACGGCATCGGCTTCCAGGTGCTGTGGGGCAACGCCGTCACCACCACCCAGTACACCGACTTCACCCTGAGCTGCCCGCTGCGCGTGCAGGGCGGCACGCTGCCCGAGGCCGTGCTCGCGGCATGGCACCGCAGCAAGCGCTTCGCGCGTGTGGCGCAGCACGGCGACTTCGTCGTGCTCGAGATGGACGTCGTCGTGGCCGGCGGCGTCAGCCCTGCCTACCTGGCCTTCGCCGTGCGGCTGTGGATGCAGATGATGGGCGAGTTCTTCCTGCACCTGCGCAACTACGGCCCCGCCGCCGAGACGCGCGGTGATGCGGCCAACGGCGAAGCTGCTGCTGCCGCCCTCCAGGGTGTGCCCGCCGCCGCGTGATGCTGCCCATGCGCGCCGCACCCGGCCTGTCGGTGGACGACCACCACAGCCATCCCACGCACGACTCGCCCACGGGCCGCGCCATCCAGGCCGCGGCACGCCAGGCCCAACGCGCGCGCCGCGCCGAGACCGTGCGGCTGCGCCAGCGCGCCGCGCTGCTCGAACTGCTGGTGCAGACCATGGCGGAGCTGCACATCTCGATGGCCGAGCTCAATGCGGCGCGCAAGGCGCTGGCGCCTGCGTGGCGGCAGGTGGGGGATGAAAGGGCTTCACTCGACAAGGACGTGGAGCGTTGACGCAACGCGGCAAGGCGGCGGAGGGTAGGGCAGAATCGCCCGCCGCCCACGTTCCCGAAAGGCCGCACCCGTGACGACGCCCACCCGCTCCGCCCAGATCGCCCAGACCACGCCCACGGGCGCCGCCATCGCAGAGAAGGTGGCGCAGGCCTACGACCTCGGCGAGGTCCGGTCGTGCGAGCTGCTGCGACGCAGCTTCAACCACGTCTACGGTCTGCAGTTTGCCGACGGCCGCCGCGCCGTCGCGCGCCTGAGCGCCGACCGCCCGCGCGGCGCACCCAACATCGGCTACGAAACAGCGCTGCTCGCGCACCTGAAAGCCAAGGGCGTAGCCGTGGCCGGCGCGCTGCCGGCCCGCGATGGCTCGCACGCCGTCGCGATGGAGTTGCCCGAGGGCGAGCGCCCACTGATCCTGTTCGAGCACCTCGACGGTGACGTCCCCGGCGACGTGCTGACCGACGTCGAAGCCACCGGCCGCGGCCTCGCGCTGCTGCACGAGGCTGCGCAGGACTACCACGGCCCCGCCAGCCGCTACGCCCTGGAGCTGCCCGACCTGCTGCACGCGTCGCTGGAGCGCTTGCACGCCGCGCCCACGATGACCGACGCGCTGCGCCCGGAGTTCAGCGCCATCGCGCGCACGCTCGAAGCCCGCATCACCGCGATGCCGGTCCTGACGCGTGTGCATGGGCACGGCGATTGCCACGGCGTGAACAACTTCGTGACGGACGGCCCAGAGGGCACGCGCGTCGCCTCGTTCTTCGACTTCGATGACGCGGGCCCGGGCTGGCTGGCCTACGACCTGTGCGTGTACCTGTGGGCGATGCATCCACGTACCGTGGGCGGAACGCTCGATGCGACATTGCTGGCGCGTTGGCGCAGCTATCTGGCGGGCTACCGCAGCGCGCGCCCGCTGCCTTCGGCGGATGTCGAGGCCATCGCCGCATTTCTCGCGGTGCGGCAGTTCTGGCTCATGGGGGAACACGCGGGCCGCATCGCGGTGTGGGGCACGCAGTCGATGTCGACGAGCTGGCTGCGCACGCAGGTGAAGATGTTGACGGCGTGGGCGGAGTTGCAGACACCGGAGTGAGGCTTCGGCTCAGGCTTGCGCAACCCAGCCTCTGAATGCCATACCCGCATAGAACAAGCGGACGTTGGTGAAGCCCGTCTCCTCCAGCAGTGCTTCTTCCTGTTCCGGGCTGAGCAGCGACAGTGTCGAACCGATGGCTGTTGCCGCCTTGCGTGCGTTGTCCGGGTCGACTCCGGAAGCCGTGGCGAAAGCGACGTAACGCGAGAGCCACAACTCCCGCTCGCCATCCGCCTGGGGAAAGCTGAGATGCGCCATGACGAACGGCGCGCCGGGCTTCAGGCGGCGGCGAATTTCCTTCAACGTCGACCTGCGCTCATCGAGCGTCAGGAAGTGCATCGTCAGCAGGCAGGTCGCTGCATCGAACGGGCCTTCGGGCGCCGTGTCGGTGTAGCCATGATGCAGCGCGACTCGCTCGGCAAGCGGCCCGAGCGTTTCCGCGGCGAGGTCGAGCATGGGCTGTGATGGATCGACACCGACGAATTGCCATCGGGGATGCGCCTGCGCGAGCACCTTCAACTCCATGCCGCCACCGGCGCCGATGACCAGCACGTTTGCTGCATCCGGCGCGCGTTCGGCGACGAGCAATGCCGCCATCGTCTGCAGGTCGTGCAGGCCCGGCACGAGGCGGGCGGTCTTCTCGGCGTAGTTGTTGGTGGCGGACGGGGCGTTGAAAGTGGGTGCGGGCTGGGACATTTCGCCAGTCTATGTGGGCATCGCGCGCTTCGCAGGCGTAGGGCTGCTGGAGAATCCGGCCAGAAGCGGGCCTCGCCCGAACCAGCCGTCATTCACGGAGACCGCCTGCATGTCCATCCCATTTCTCAGCGTCCGTCGTGCGGTGTCCGATGACGCCGCGCGCATCGATGCGCTCTACGCCCAACTGGTCGGCGACACGGCGCGCTGTGTGCTGCCTGAGCGCCTGCAGGAATTGTCCGAAGACCCGAGGACGGCGCTTCTTGTCGCGGAGATCGACGGCCAGGTGTGCGCAACGGTGCTGGTTTCACTGTGCGAGGACGTGATGTTCAAGCGACAGCCGTTCGCCGTCGTGGAGAACGTCGTTGTCGATGTGGCCGCTCGCAATCGAGGGGTCGGGGCCGCGCTGATGCGGGAGGTCGAGGCTTTCTGTGCGGCGAGCGATTGCTCGAAGATCATGTTGCTGAGTTCGGTGGATCGCGCGGATGCCCACCGCTTCTTCGCGCGCTGCGGCTTCGATGCCTCGATCAAGCGCGGCCTTGTCAAATACCGGCGGTCCTTTGCTTGAGGCGCGACCTCAGGAAAGCATGACAACGGTCCTTCATCTCATCGGGCCCGGTGGGGCGGGGAAAACCACCGTCGGCCTGCATCTGGCGCGGCGATTGGGTTGGCAATTCGTCGATCTCGATGAGCGCTTCATGTCCTGCGAAGGGAGCATCAACGCCGTCATCGAGGCGTCCGGCTACCTGGGCTATGCAAGGCGGAACGTGGCCGTCTATCGGGCGGTTCGATCCGCGTTGACCACTCCCAGCGTTCTCGCTCTTTCGTCCGGATTTCTCACGTATCCCGAGGACGTCGATGTAGGGTATCCCGCGTTGCGTTGCGCCATCGAGACCGACGCGTTGACCTCGTTGTTGTTGCCAGCCTTCGAACTCGAAGCATGCGTTGAAGCCATCGTGCAACGCCAGCTTTCGAGGCCGTATTTGCGCGGTGACAGGGCGAGCGAGGAGCGACGGATACGCGAGCGATTCCCCAAATTCATGGCGATGCGGTGCGCCCGTTTCCGCAGCGACGCCGCGCCGGACGACGTCGCGTCGCAGATCGAACGGTTCGTTCGCAGGTGACGGACACCGCGACCGAAGAGAGAGCCAAGTGGCTCTCTCTTGCCGCCTCAAGCCAACGTCGATACACGCTCAGCGCGAGACACCCTCGCAAGCCGCCACGTCATCCCGATCCCCACAACCGTCGCGATCAGCCCCACCAGAAACACACTCGAGTGACCGTAGTGGTCGGCAATCAGCCCCGCCATCGGGCCGGTGACGCCGTACGCCAGATCCTGGAACGCCGCGAAGCCGCCGATGGCGGTGCCGCGCAGATGGGCGGGCACGCGCTTGACGGCCTCCAGTCCCATGGCGGGGAACACCATCGAGCAGCCCATGCCGGTCAGCAATGCGCCCACCATGGCCACGACCGGATGGGGCGCCAGCCACAGCAGGGCCTGACCCACAGCCTCGATTGCCAACGAGACCAGCGCCACCTGGGTGCCGCCGATGCGGTCGGGCAAGCGACCCGCCAGCAGTCGCACCAGGACGAAGCCAACGCCGAAGCAAGTCAGTCCATAACCGGCACCCTGCCAGCCATGGGCCAGGAAGTACAAGGGAAAGAACGCGCCCAGGGCCGCAAAGCCGACGCCTTGCAAGCCCACGACCGCGCCTTGCTTCCAGATGAGTCCCAGCACATCGGAGAACGGTGCGCGGCGCCCTTGTGCAGACATGGCGGGCGCAATGGACCACAGCATCGCGCCGCTGACCAGTGGCAAGGCGATGCTGCCCGCCATCAGGCCGGCGAAGCCGAGCCTTTCCAGCAGCCAGAGGCCCAGAGGACCGCCGACCGCAAAGGCGCCATACATGCCGGTGCCGACGAGCGCCATGACCTGCCCCGAACGCGCGGGGCCCATGGCCGCCATCGCCCAGCCGAGCATGCCGACGAGCGCGAAGCTTTCGCCGAGGCCCAGCACGAGGCGCCCCACCAGCAGAACCAGGTACGCGCCGGTGCCATGGCCCAGCACAGGCAGAGAGGATGCCCAGCACAGCAGCGATGCAGCCGCATAGAGGACAAGGCCCCGGAACATGGCGAACTTGCCGCCCCGTTCGTCAGCCAGCCGACCGGCCCAGCCACGGCTCAGGATGGTGGACAGGAACGCAATGCCGACGCCCAGGCCGGACGCCACATTGCCCATGCCCAGCGTCTGCGACACGTGGAGCGTTACCGCCGGCATCGACATGGCGACGGACAGGTAGGCGAGAAATAGCGCGAGGGTCATCCAGACCAACGTGCGCAGGGAAGAGGAAGGATTTGTGTTTTGGACGTTCGTCATCGAGCGCCGCTCCTTGAATTTTCAAAGGCGACACCGAACGGTCGAAAGGGCGGGGCGATGAGTGCCGAAGCGACCAACGCACACCGCCAGTCGGCCGCGGGTGCCACTGGTGATGCGTTGGTTGACGTAAACGCTTACGGCTGGATGGAGCTCTGAAGAGATCAGAGTCGATTTTTGCAGCGCCGATTCTAGCCACGCGAGATCGAGATCGCGCTTCCTGTCCGGCTAAAGTCGGATGGACTCCACGTGTTTGATCTCATGAACCACATCACCATCGACTACCGTCACAACGTTCCCCTCGATCCCGTCGACGTCGCCCGCGTCTTCGATCAGTCCGGCATCAAGCGTCCCACCAGCGACCTCGCCCGCATCGCGCGCATGTTTGCCGCGCCGAGCCTCTTGCTGTCGGCATGGGTCGGCGACGAACTGGTGGGGCTGTCGCGCTCACTGACCGACCATGCGTACTGCTGCTACCTGTCGGACCTGGCGGTGGACAAGAAGTACCAAGGCCATGGCATCGGCACGGAACTCGTGAAGCGCACGCAGGCCATCATCGGCGACGAGGTGTCGTTGATCCTGCTCTCGGCCCCCGACGCGATGTCCTACTACCCGACGCTCGGTTTCGAGCTGGCGCAGAACGCGTACGTCATCCGGCGGAAGAAGTAGGGCCACTGTTCAGCGGCTCACTATGTCCGTCGTGAGCCCACCAAGCCGGCCTTCGCGTCCAGCAGGTGCCCCAGCGGCAGCGCCGCCTCCGACTTGATCTCGCGCAGCACGATGCTCGAACGCACGTGCGTCACGCCGGGCAGGCTGAACAGCACCTCATGCAGGAAGCGCTCGTAGTGCTTCATGTCCGGCACGGTGACGTTGAGGATGTAGTCCGCGGGCCCGGTGGCCGACACGCAGCGAATGATCTGCGGGCTCGCGGCCACGGCTTCCTCGAAGCGTTGCACCATCGCCTCGCTGTGCCGGTCGAGGTTCACCTCGGCCACGGCCGACACATGCAGGCCCACCAGTTCGGGATCGACGAGCGCGGTGTAGCCGCGGATGACGCCGGCCGCCTCCATGTCCTTGATGCGCTTCCAGCAGGGCGTGGGCGACAGGCCCACGGCCTCGGAAATCTGCTGCACGGTCTGCCGGCCGTCATGCTGCAGTGCAGAAAGAATCTTGAGGCAATGCTCGTCAAGAGAAACAGAACCGACGTTCATCGTGATTTTTGAGTGGATTCTTCTTAAAACAAGGGTCTGCGCCAGTGTATTGAAGAAACACTTACTTTGGGGGCGGCAGAACAATTCCGGGCATGAACGCCCCACACGAAGCGACCGCACTCAGACGGCCCGACTACCAACTTTCCGACAACCTCTGGGCCGATGCCGGCTCGGTCTTCATCACCGGCACGCAGGCGTTGATCCGCATCCTGGTGATGCAGAAACAGCGCGACGCGGCGCGCGGCCTGCACACGCAGGGCTTCGTGAGCGGCTACCGCGGCTCGCCGCTGGGCATGGTCGACCAGGCCATCTGGAAGGCCGGCGAACGCTTCAAGAAGACAGGCATCCGCTTCGTGCCTGCCGTGAACGAGGAGCTCGCCGCCACGCAGGTGCTGGGCACGCAGCGCGTCGAATCCGACCCCGAGCGCACGGTCGATGGCGTGTACGCCATGTGGTACGGCAAGGGCCCGGGCGTGGACCGCGCGGGCGATGCGCTCAAGCACGGCAACGCCTACGGCTCGTCGCCGCGCGGCGGCGTGCTGGTGGTGGCGGGCGACGACCACGGCTGTGTGTCGTCGTCGATGCCGCACCAGAGCGACCACGCCTTCATGGCCTGGCGCATGCCCGTGATGCAGCCTGCCAGCGTGGCCGAGTACCTGGAGTTCGGCCTGTACGGTTATGAGCTCTCGCGCTACTCGGGCGCGTGGGTCGGCATGGCGGCGCTGTCTGAAATCGTCGAGAGCGCGGGCACGGTGGACCTCGATGCGGTGAACGCGCGCGTGGCCGCCTGGGAAGACGCCGATGCCGTGCGCGCCGCCACCGGCCACGCCGCGCCGCCCGACGGCCTGCACTACCGCTGGCCTGACCTGCCGTCGTTGCGCATCGAGTCGCGGCTCGAAGACAAGCTCGCGGCCGTGGCCGCATTCACGCAACGCAACAGCATCGACCGCCATGTCATCGTGAGCCCGCACGCCAAGGTGGGCATCGTCACCTGCGGCAAGGCGCACCACGATTTGATGGAGGTGCTGCGTCGGCTCGAACTCTCGCCCGAGCAACTCGCGCGCGCCGGTGTGCGGCTCTACAAGATCGGGCTGAGCTTTCCGCTCGAGCAGACGCGCCTGAAAGAGTTCGCGCAGGGGCTCGATGAAATTCTTATCGTGGAAGAGAAGGGCGCGGTGGTCGAGACACAGCTGCGCGACATCTTCTACAACGCACCGCCCGATGCGCGTCCCGTGCTCGTGGGCAAGCACGACCACGCGGGCCAGCCGCTGGTGTCGGCGCTCGGCGAGCTGCGGCCTTCGCGTCTCATCGAACTGGTTGCGCACTGGCTGGCCGTGCATTTTCCCGAGAACCACGACCTCGGCGATCACCTGCAGCATGTGCGCGACTTCACGCCGCCCGAGCTGCTGGGCAACGCGAGCGATGCGGTCAAGCGCGTGCCGTACTTCTGCGCCGGCTGTCCGCACAACACCAGCACCAAGGTGCCCGAGGGATCGACGGCGCGCGCGGGCATCGGTTGCCACTTCATGGCCAACTGGATGGACCGCAGCACGGCAGGCCTGATCCAGATGGGCGGGGAGGGCGTCGACTGGATCTCGCACGCGATGTTCACGAAAACGCCGCATGTGTTCCAGAACCTGGGCGACGGCACCTACTACCACTCGGGCTACCTCGCGATCCGCCAGGCCGTCGCGGCCAAGGCCACGCTCACCTACAAGATCCTGTTCAACGACGCGGTCGCGATGACCGGCGGGCAGCCGGTCGACGGCGTCATCAGCGTGGACGCGATCGCGCGGCAGGTGGAGTCGGAAGGCGTGACCAAGGTGGTGGTCGTGAGCGATGCCATCCATCACTACGACGCCATCAGGAACAAGTTTCCGGCCGGCACCGAGTTCCACGACCGCGCCGCGCTCGACGAGGTGCAGCGCCGCCTGCGCGAGATGCCCGGTGTGACCGTGCTCATCTACGAGCAGACCTGCGCCGCCGAGAAGCGCCGCCGCCGCAAGAAGGGCGAGCTGGCCGATCCGCCCAAGCGCCTGTTCATCAACGAGGCCGTGTGTGAAGGCTGCGGCGACTGCACCGTGCAGAGCAACTGCGTGGCCGTGCTGCCGCACGAAACGTCGATGGGCCGCAAGCGCAAGATCGACCAGACCAGCTGCAACAAGGACTACTCCTGCGCCAAGGGCTTCTGCCCGAGCTTCGTGGGCGTCACCGGCGGCAAGCTGCGCCGCAAGAGCGGGGCGCTGGCGGCCGGGCGCGATGCCTTCCTGCACCGCGTGGCCGCGCTCGCGCATCCCGCGCCGCATGCATGGACCGGCCCCTACGACCTGCTGGTGACCGGCGTGGGCGGCACCGGCGTGGTGACGGTGGGCGCGGTCATCGCGATGGCCGCGCACCTCGAAGGCAAGTCGGCCAGCGTGCTCGACTTCATGGGCTTCGCGCAGAAGGGCGGCTCGGTGCTGAGCTTCGTGCGGCTGGCCGACACGCCCGAGCGGCTGAACCAGGTGCGCATCGACACGCAGCAGGCCGACGCCATCCTCGCGTGCGACGTGGTGGTGGGCGCCTCGGCCGATGCGCTGCAGACCGTGCGGCACGGGCGCACGCGCGTGCTGGCGAACATCCACGAGATTCCGGTGGCCGAGTCGCTGCGCAACCCCGATGCCGATCTGCATGTCGACCTGCTGCTGGAGAAGATGCGCTTCGTCGCGGGCGAGGAACAGGTCGAGACCTTCGATGCGCAGAGCCTGGCGGAAGAGTTCCTCGGCGACACGCTGGCTGCGAACATCGTCGCGACCGGCTACGCATGGCAGCGCGGCCTGGTGCCGCTGAGCCTGGAGGCGCTCATGCATGCGATCGAACTCAACGGCGTGGCCGTGGCGGCCAACCAGTCGGCGTTCTCGCTGGGACGGTTGGCGGCCGGCGACGCTGCAGCGCTCGACCAACTGCGCGCGGCACCGGCCGAGGCTGCGGCGCACCAGGTCGACGATCGCCCGTTGGAAACCCTGCTGGCCGATGCGCGCCGCCACCTCACCGGCTACCAGAACGCCGCATGGGCGCGGCGCTTCGACCAGCGCATTCGCGCACTGCAGGCGGTCGAGTCCGCATTGACGGGCAGCGACGCGAGCCTGCCTTTCACGCGCAACGCAGCGCGCAGCCTCTTGAAGCTCATGAGCTACAAGGACGAGTACGAGGTCGCGCGCCTGTACACCGACGGCGCGTTCCTGCAGAAGCTGAAGGACCAGTTCGAAGGCGACCTGAAGCTCGAGTTCCACATGGCCCCGCCGCTGCTCTCGCGGCCTGCGCATGGTCAGGCGCCCACCAAGATTCGCCTCGGTGCGTGGATGCTGCCGGCGATGAAATGGCTGGCCCACGGCAAGCGCCTGCGTGGCACGCCCTTCGACCTGTTCGGCCACACGGCGGAGCGCCGCACCGAGCGCGGGCTGATCGATCACTTCGACCGCTTGCTGCAGGAGATGGCGGCCGAACTGACGCCCGACAACCAGTCGACCGCCGCACGCATCGCAGCGCTGCCGCTGTCGGTGCGTGGCTTCGGCCATGTGAAGCTGGCGAACCTGGACTCGGCGCGCATCCGCGAGGCCGAGCTGCTGCACCGCTTTGCGCCATCGCGCTACGCGAAGCCGGTGGACGCGCCCAGCGCCGGGCAGATCCGCGGCATCGCCATCGTGGCAAGCGCGCAGTAGCGGGCCGGTGGCGGGCGTGCGTGGCTCGGATACGATCCTTGCGAAGCACCCCCTCCCGTCACGCCCCAACGACCCCCGACATGCGCACCTTCTTCTACTACGCCCTGATGCTCCTGCTCGGATACGCCTGGTACAGGGCCGGCCAGAACCTGCTCCGCAAGGGGTACCGCGACGAGAAGGGCGAACTCACCCAGGGCATCGTGGGGCCCGTCGGATTCCTGATGGTCGGTGGCGTGACCTGCTACCTCTTCTTCGCCATGCTGCGCGCCTTGGTTCGGGGCGAAATTCCTTGCGTCGGCAAAGGCTGCGTGGGGCAGGTCTACACGTTGGCGGCGCATGCGGGCGACTACTGGGCCAACATGTTTTTCGTTGCGTGGTTGGTCCTGGGCCTGGGCTACGCGATGTACGTGACGCTCAAGATCTGGTTCCGGGCGTAGCCGCCTGCACCGCTGTCTTCGGCACCGTTCTTTCCCCACCCCACGGAGCAACCCCCTGGACCTGCGCGACCTCCAGTATTTCGAAGTCATCGCCGAGCTCGAGCACATGGGGCGCGCGGCGGAGCGGCTGCACCGCACGCAGCCCGCGCTCACGAGTTGCGTGCGGCGGCTCGAGGAAGCATGCGGCGCGGCGCTGTTCGAGAAGACGGGGCGCGGCATCCGGCTCACCGCGGCTGGCAGTGCCCTGCTCAAGTGGGCGCAGCGCACGCGCTTCGACGTGGAGAGCGCGCGCCGCGAGATCGGTGACATCGGCCGTGGCCTGACCGGCAACATCAAGGTGGGCATCGTCCCCACGGCCGCACAGTTCTTGTTGCCGCCGGCCGCGCGCGACCTGATGCGCGAAGCGCCCGGCGTCACGTTGCGCACCACCGTGGCGTTGGTCGACGTGCTGAAGCCGCTCTTGCGCGCGGGCGACATCGACCTCATGGTCGGCACCGAAGTCCCGGCGGAAACCGGGTTTGCTTCGCACTACCTGGCCGAAGACGTGATCGTGGTGGCCGCCGCGGAGTCGCACCCGATCTTCGGCAAGCCCAAGCCCAGCCTGAAAGACCTGACGGCTCATCGATGGGTGCTGCAACCTCCCGGCGCCCCGACCCGCGATTGGCTCGGCCAGACCTTCGACCGGCACCGTCTGCCTCGGCCGCTGGTGCAGGTCGAAAGCACGATGCTGCTGATGCTCCCGGGCCTGATCGGCGAGACGGGCCTCTTGAGCTTCATCTCGCGGCTGCACCTGCAGACGGGGCAGTCGGGCGCCGCGCTGCGTGAAGTGAAAGTGCCTGCCACGGCCATGCGGCGGCGCATGGTCGTCACCTACCGGGACAGCGGCTACCTCTCACCCGCGGCGCAGCGCCTGATCAACCTCCTGGCGAAGTACGCAGACACGCCGGCGGGCTGATACCCCAAGTCAAATCTATCGATCTTCAAAAAGTATCGATTGGACTGAATGGGCGGCGCTGCGAATACTTGCCTCCATCGAACACGCCGCCCGCAATCCTGCGAAGCGGACGAAAAAACTGGAGACAAGACATGCATCGCGCTTCCCCCGCCATGGCCTCGGGCCGCTTCACCGGCTTCGTGGCTGCCACCGCTGCCGTTGCCGCAGCGATGCTGCTGGCCCCTTCACCGGCGTCGGCGCAGGCCGCCTATCCCTCGCGGGCCATCAAGCTCATCGTGCCGTTTCCTGCCGGTGGCGGCACCGACCTCATTGCGCGTGAAGTCGCCAACAAGGTGGCCGTGGCCAACGGCTGGTCGATCATCATCGACAACAAGCCGGGCTCCGGCGGCAACCTCGGCGTGGATGCGGCGGCGAAGTCGACACCCGACGGCTACACGCTCGTGCTGGGCCAGACGAGCAACCTCGCGATCAACCCCACGCTGTACCCCAAGCTGCCCTACAACCCCGAGAAGGACCTGACCCCGATCGTCACGGTGGCCAGCGCGCCCCTGGCGCTCGTGGTGGCGGCGGACTCGCCCTACAAGACGCTCGCCGACGTGGTGGCCGCGGCCAAGGCCAAGCCCGAAGCGCTGAACTACGCCAGCTCGGGCAGCGGAACGGTCGCGCACCTGGCCACCGAGCTGCTCCAGAAGACCGCCGGCGTGAAGTTCACGCACGTGCCGTACAAGGGCGCCGCCCAAGGCTCGACCGACCTCATCGGCGGGCAGATCCAGATGTACATGTCTTCCGTGCCGACGCTGATCGGCTACGTCAAGAACGGAAAGATGCGCGTGCTGGCGGTCACCTCGGCCAAGCGCACCGCCGACCTGCCCGCCGTGCCCACCGTCGCCGAGTCGGGCTTCAAGGGCTTCGAGGCCGTGACCTGGTTCGGCATTGCCGGGCCCGACGGCGTGCCCAAGGACGTGGTGGTCAAGGTGAACGGCGCGTTCAACAAGGCGTTGCAAGACCCCGAAGTCAAGAAGAAGCTCGCCAGCCAGGGCGCCGATGCGCTGGGTGGAACGCCCGAGCAATTCGCCAAGCTGATCCGCGACGACATCGTGCGCTGGGCGCCGATCGTCAAGGAATCCGGCGCCAAGGTCGACTGACCTAACTCTCCGACGCGGCCACACGCCAAGGGGCACGCAACGTGCGTCGCCTGGGCGCAGCCGTGCCCGCGTCGGGACACCTCTTCACCGCAGAAAGAAGCCCATGCCCTCCCATCTTCCCGACATCATTCGCGACTTCGAACGCGTCCCTTCCCACCTCGTGGCGCAGGCCGCCGAACTGCAGCCCGCGATCCTGGCCGACGTGGCCGGCCGGCGCGGCGCGCTCGACGGCCGCATCAAGGCGCTGCGGCCGCGCATGAAGCTGGCGGGCACGGCGCTCACGGTCGAAGTGCGGCCCGGCGACAACCTCATGATCCATGCCGCCATCGCGATGGCCAGACCGGGCGATGTGCTGGTGATCGACGGCAAGGGCGACCAGACCTCGGCGCTCATGGGAACGATCATGATGACGGCCTGCAAGCAGCTCGGCATCGCCGGCGTCGTGATGGACGGCGCATGCCGCGACAGCCTGGAGATCGACGAGATGGACTTCCCGGTCTTCTCGGTGGGCACGAACCCGAACGGGCCGACCAAGCACATCGGCGGCCGCATCGGCCATCCGGTGTCGGTCGGCGGCGTCACCGTGAGCGCAGGCGACTTCGTGATCGGCGACGGCGACGGCGTGGTCGTGGTCGAGCGCGAGAAGATCGAATCGCTGCTGCCGCTGGCCGCCAAGAAGGTGAAGGACGAGGCCGCACGCATCGCGGCCATCAAGCAGGGCGACACGGCAGCCAAATGGCTCGTGTCGGCCTTGCGCACGGCCGGCGTGCTGAAGGAAGGCGAAACGCTGTGACGGCCATCCTGGTGACCGGTGCGGACCTCGCGCCCCAAGCGCTCGCGCTGCTCGCGGGGCATGAGGTGGTCTACGCAGGCAAGACGCCGACCGAAGAAGACCTGGTCGCCTTGTGCCGCACGCACGATCCGGTGGCCATCATCGTGCGCTACGGCAAGGTGGGCGCGGCCGTCATGGACGCGGCGCCTTCGCTCCAGGTGATCTCGAAGCACGGCAGTGGCACCGACACGATCGACAAGGTGGCTGCGAGCGCGCGCGGCATCGAAGTCGTCGCGGCCGTGGGCGCCAACGCCGCGGCCGTCGCTGAGCAGGCGCTCGCCTTGCTGCTCGCCTGCGCGAAGTCGGTGGTGGCGCTGGACGGGCGCATGCACGCCGGCCACTGGGACAAGGCCACGCACAAGAGCCTCGAGCTCGGCGGACGCACCATCGGCCTCGTCGGACTGGGCGCCATCGGCCTGCGCTTCGCCCGCATGGTCGACGCGCTCGGCATGCGCGTGCTCGGATTCGATCCCTTCGCCAAGGACCTGCCGGCGCATGTGCAGGCCGTGGACCTTGCCACCCTCTGGCGCGAGTCGGACGCCATCTCGCTGCACTGCCCGCTGACGGAAGACAACCGCGGGCTGCTCAACGCGCAGACCCTGGCGCAATGCAAGCGCGGCTTGATCGTCGTCAACACCGCGCGCGGCGGCCTGATCGACGAGGAGGCCCTGCTCGCAGCGCTGCACGCGGGCCAGGTCTCGATGGCCGGCCTCGACAGCTTCGCCGTCGAACCCATGGCGCCCGGCCACCCGTTCCAGGGCGACAAGCACATCGTGCTGAGTCCGCACATCGGCGGCGTGACCAGCGATGCCTACGTGAACATGGGCGTCGGTGCTGCGAAGAACCTGCTGCAGGTGCTGTCGCGCCGGGCGGCGACGGCCTGAATCGCCTTCAGATGCCTAACGTCGAGCGCTGGCCGCGCGAGGCAGCGGCTCCCGCGCCAACATCTCGACCACCAAGGCGATGAACCACTGGTGCAGCGCCGAGGTCTCGTGCCGTTCGTGCCAGACCAGTTCGACGGTGCGCGCCGGCGCCGCCAGCGGTGGCGCCACGCGCTTCAGGCCCGTCATGCGCACCGTCTCCAGGCCTTCGGACCAGGGCAGCACGGCGATCAGGTCGGAGCGGCGCACGGCCTCGTAGGCTGCGGAGTAGTGGCTCACCGTAGAGACCAGGTTGCGCTGCAGGCCACGGCTTTGCAGCACGCGGTCGTAGATGCCGCCGACACGGCCCGCCAGGCTCACGTCGAGGTGGCGCGCGGCCAGAAATTTCTTCAGCGGAATCTTGTCCAGCTTTGCCAGCGGATGGTCGTTGCGCATGAAGCAGGCGAAATCGACCGACCACAGCCGGCGTGAGCGCATGAAGCCGGGGCGCTGCACGTCGTCGTTGTAGGCGCCGATGGCGAAGTCGGCGCGGTTGTCGTCCAGCGATTGGGCGAAGTCCACCACCGTGCCGGGGTGCGTGTGCAAGCGCATACCCGGCGCGAGTTCGCCGAGCCGCTCGAGCAGCCTTGGGGCGACGATGCAGGCCACGTAGTCGGTCATCGAGACCGTCAGGCGGGCGTCGCTTTGCGAGGCATCGAAGCTCTCGCCTTCGAGCGTGCCCCGGATGGTGCGCAGCGAGCGCGCCAGCGGCGCCCACAACTCCGTGGCGCGCCGCGTCGGGCGGATGCCCGCGCCGTTGCGCACGAACAGAGGGTCGCCGTAGGTTTCGCGCAGCCGGCGCAGCGCATTGCTCACCGTGGGCTGCGTGAGCGACAGCTTGGACGCGGCGCGCGTCACGTTGCCTTCGTTCATGAGGGCTTCGAAGACCTTCAGCAGGTTCAGATCGGCGTTGCGGTAGTTCATGGGCAGGCGACTGAAACCATTCACACGGTCAATGGAGTGGATTCAGCATATAAATTTTTCGGAATTGTGACGCGATCCTACGATCCCGTCATTCCTCACCGCCCATGCCCCGGAACCCGGCAAACAGACCCCATGACCCAGATCCTCGTCAAGAATGCCCGCCTGCTCGATCCGCTGAAGCCCGAGCTGCAGGACCGCCACGACATCCTGATCGAGGGCGACACCATCCGCGAGGTGTCCGACCGGCCGATCGTGGCGCGCGATGCGCGGGTCATCGACGCCGCCGGCAAGACGGTGATGCCCGGCCTGATCGACCTGCATGTGCACGTGGTGGCCATCGACCTGAACCTGCAGCGCCAGGCGCAGATGCCCAATGTGCTGGTGACGTTGCGCAGCCTGCCGATCCTGCGCGGCATGCTGCGCCGCGGCTTCACGACCGTGCGCGACGCGGCCGGCGCGGGCGATGCGTTCAAGCAGGCGGTGCAGTCGGGGCTGGCGCAGGGGCCGCGCCTGTTCGTCTCCGGCCGTGCACTGAGCCAGACCGGCGGCCATGGCGACGGCCGCGCGCGCTCCGACTATCTGATCGCCAACGGCGTGTGCCCCAACTGCGCCCGCGTGGGCATGCTCGCCCGCGTGGCCGACGGCGTGGACGCCGTGCGCAAGGCCGCGCGCGAAGAACTGCAGATGGGCGCGGACCAGATCAAGATCATGGCCGGCGGCGGCGTGGCGTCGCCCACCGACCCGGTCGACGCGCTGGGCTACAGCGAGGACGAGATCCGCGCCATCGTCGGAGAAGCAGCGGCCCGCAACACCTACGTGCTGGCCCATGCCTACACGCCGGCCGCGATCCAGCGCGTGGTGCGCTGCGGCGTGCGCACGATCGAGCACGGCAACCTGGTCGACGCGCCGACTGCGGCGCTCATGGCCGAGCACGGTGCCTATGTGGTGCCCACGCTGGTGACCTACGACGCGCTCGCCAACGAAGGCGCGGCCCTGGGGCTGCCACCGGCCAGCGTGGCCAAGGTGGAAGACGTGCGCGGCGCCGGGCTGCGCTCGCTCGAAATCTACAAGTCGGCCGGCGTGAAGATGGGCTTCGGCACCGACCTGCTGGGCGAGTCGCATCGGCTGCAGAGCGACGAGTTCCGCCTGCGCGCGCAGGTGCTGTCGCCGGCCGAGATCATCGCCAGCGCCACGCTCATCGGCGCCGAGGTGCTGGGCATGAGCGACCGGCTCGGCCGCCTGATCCCCGGCGCGCTGGCCGACCTGTTGCTGGTCGATGGCGACCCGATGCGCAACCTCGATTGCCTGCTGGGGCAGGGCGAGCGCATTCCCCTGGTGATGAAGGCCGGCGTGGTCGAGTTCGACGCGCTGTAGCCCGTACCCCCGAGCTGTTCAGAACACAACCCGCCGGATGCCTCCGGCCCCTTCAAGGAAACGACACATGCCCAAGCTGACGCAAGCCGTCTGGCGGTACCGCCACGACCAGATGGTCCGGTTGATGGACGAACTCGCCGTCGATGCACTGGTGTTCACGACCGCGGATTTCTTTCAGTTCGCCACCAACTTCCACACCGACGTGCAGCCCTGGGAGCGGCCGATCTTCGCGGTGGTGCCGCGCCAGGGCGAGGGCTTCCTGGTGATGAACGAACTGTCCACGAACCACATGCGCTTTTCGATGGAAGCCCACAAGGTGTGGATCACCGACGTGACGTTCTATGCCGAGCATCCGATGGTGAGCAACCGCCTGCCGCTCGTGTCGCAGCTCCCCGAGATCCTTGCCGAGCGCCTGAGCCGCGCCGGCCTGCGCCGCTCGCGCATCGCGCTGGATGCCGGCAGCGGCGTGATGGCGGCCGTGCAGCGCCTGCTGCCCGACCTCAACGTGCGCGTCGCCACCGCGGAGGTGCGCAGCCTGCGCTGGCAGAAGCATGCCGAGGAACTGGCCGTCATGCAGGCCATGGCCGGGCTCACGGACTGGCTGCAGGACCGCTATCGCGAAGCCATCAAGCCCGGCCGGCTGGTGCAGGAAATGGACTGCGCCATGGCCAGCCTGTTCGTGCAGGAGGCCGCCGAGCGCTTTCCCGGAGAGCAGTTCGAGGTCGTGCGGTGCTGGACGCTCAGCGGCCCGGCGTCGGCCTCGCCGCACGGCGACGGTGCCTCTTGCGGCGCGCGCATCCGCGAAGGCGACGTGCTCGTCAACATCGTCATTCCCCGGCTCAACGGCCTGACGATCGAGAACGAGCGCACCTGGTTCTGCGGGCGCCCCGACGAGCAGAAGAAGGCGCTGTGGACGGCTGCGCGCGACGCCACCGATGCGGCCATCGGCGCGGCCGTGACAGGCCGGCCCGTGTGCGCGATCGATGCCGCGGCGCAGGCCGTGATCGAGCGCGCCGGTTTTGCCGACTGCATCCGCCATCGCACGGGCCACGCCATCGGCATCGTGCACCACGAGTACCCGGAAGACATGGCCTTCAGCCAGCGCCCGCTGCTCGACAACGAGGTCTATTCGGCCGAGCCTGGCCTGTACGTCTACGGCGTGGGCGGCTTTCGCATCGACGACACGGTCGTGGTGGGCGCGACGCCGCGCGTGCTCACCGCCACGCCCAAGTCGCTTGAGTACGCCACCGTGGGTTGAGATCGACCACCGCCCACACCCGCTTTCGCAACCACCGACCTTGACCTCCCCATGACCACCCGCCGCACCATGCTTTCCGCGCTGGCTGTTGCAGCCTCGCTGCTCGCCGCACCCGCCTTCGCGCAGGGCTTTCCTTCCAAACCGATCAAGGTCGTGGTCCCGCAGCCGGCCGGCTCGGGGCCGGACACGCTGGCGCGCACGCTGGCTGACGTGCTCGCCAAGAGCATCGGGCAGAGCGTCGTGGTGGAGAACCGGCCCGGCGCCAACGGCACGCTGGCCGCGGCTTATGTGCTCTCGCAGCCTGCGGACGGCTACACGCTGTTCCTGGCCGGCGTCTCGAACATGTCGTGGAACCCGCACCTGTACAAGTCGCTGGGTCACCAGCCGGCGCGCGACTTCACGGGCGTCGCCGTCATCGCCAACACCCCGTTCGTGACGGTCGTGTCGCCGAGCCTGGGCGTGAAGACGCTGCCGGACCTCATCAAGATGGCCAAGGCCGAGCCGCAGCGACTCAGCTTTGCATCGGCCGGCATCGGCAACTCCACGCACCTTGCGAGCGAGCTGCTGAAGTCGCGCACCGGCATCCAGATGCAGCACGTGCCCATCAGCGGCGCTGGCGGTCCCAACGCGCTGACCAGCGTGATGGCGGGCGACACGCCGGTCATGACGACCGTCCCCGTCGGCGTCGTGCCGCTGGTCAAGAGCGGCAAGCTCGTGCCGCTGGCCGTGACCGGCGAACGGCGGCTGCCGCAACTGCCCGACGTGCCCACGTTCAAGGAGCTGGGCATCAACATGGAAGTGCCCGGCTGGTACTCGCTGGTGGCGCGCGCGGGCGCACCCGGCGACGCGGTCGCGCGGCTCAACGCCGAGATCAACAAGGCGCTGGACACGCCCGAGATGAAGGAACGCCTGGCCGGCCAGATGCTGATCGGCGTCAAGTCGACGCCGGCCGATGTCTTGAAGTTCACGCAGCGCGAGTCGGCCGCGTGGGGGCCCATCATCGACAAGCTGGGCATTGCACAGTGAGTGACATGGCGCAGCTTTCCTTCGAGGCGCTGGACCACGCGTTGCGACGGTCTCCGGGGCACCGGCTCTTCACCGTGCTGGCGATCGACCCCGGCCTTGTGGTGTCGCGGCGCCTGTACACGAGCGATGCGGTGGCCTATCCGTGCGGTGGCACCAAGCCGCTGTACCCCGACAACGATTTCTTTCGCGAGGTGGTGCAGGGCGGTCGGGCGCGCATCTGTCTCGACCAAGAGGCCTGCCGCCGCGCGTTTCCCGACCATGCGCTGATCGACGCGCTGGGCTGCCGGTCTGCCGTCAATGTGCCGATCCGGCACGGTGGCCGCACCCTCGGATCGCTGAACCTGCTGCACCAGGAGCACTGGTACCAGCCCGACATGGTGCCCGCGCTGATGCGCTTCGCTGAACAGGCGGCGCCCTTGCTTCTTTCGCTCCGATACGTTGAGATGCCCGAATGACGATCCCTCGCCGAACCTTCGTGCTGAATGCCGCCGCGTCTGTGTGTGCGGCATCGCTCGCCACCGCGGCGCGCGCGGCCGGGTCGGGCTATCCCAGCAAGCCGATCACCATCGTCTTTCCCTACGCGGCCGGCGGCGCCACCGACGCCATGACGCGCCAGATCGCCGACCTCATGGCCAAGGCGCTCGGCCAGCCGGTCATCGTCGACGCGAAGCCGGGCGCCGGTGGATCGATGGCGCTGCAGCAGGTGGTGCGCGCCAACCCTGACGGGCACACGCTGGTGCTCATGGCCAGCGGAACGATGGCCGTCAATCCCTACCTCTACGACCTGAAGTACAAGCCGGTGGAAGATTTGGCACCCATCACGATCCTGGTCGACATTCCCTTCGTGGTCGTGACGAGGCCGGACTTTCCCGCGCGCACCCTCAAGGAATTCATCGCACACGCCAAGGCGAACCCGGGCAAGGTTTCGTTCGCGAATGCGGGCGTGGGCACGCAGGCCCACCTGACGCAGATGATGTTCATGAAGGAGGCCGGCATCACGGCCAACGTCGTTCCCTACAAGGGCGGCACCGGCGCCATCGCCGACCTGCTCGGCGGCCACATCGACGCCATGATCGACAACGCCGCCGCGCAGGTTGCGAACGTGCAGGCCGGCAAGGTGCGCGCGCTGTTCGTCACGACGCGCGAGCGCAGCGAATCGCTGCCTGGTGTGCCCACGGCGCAGGAGGCAGGGCTGCCGGGTTTCGTGACTTCGGGGTGGTTCGGGCTGGCGGCGCCGAAGGGCACGCCGCAGGCCATCATCGACAGGCTCAACGCAGTGATCGTGCAGGGCATGGCGCAGCCCGAGACGCGGAAGAGGTTGATTGAGGCGGGGTGGATGCCGATGGGCAGCTCACCTGCTGAGGCAGCGGCGAGGGCCCGGTCAGACCTTGCGCGGTTTGGGCAGACTGCGCTGCAGATCGGGCTGAAAAAGGAGTAAAGGTCTGCTGACGAGTTGACTTTCGTCACTATCAGCCGGCGGCGCATGACCCTAACATGCGCGCCATGAGCCTTCCTGTGTCGACCCGAGCATCAGCCGTCCTGATCGTGGACGACCATGACCTGGTGCGCCTGGGCGTGCGTGCCTTGCTCCAGGCGCAGGCCTCGCCCCACGGGCCTGCAGTCGAGGTCTTCGAAGCCAGCAGCATGGCGCAGGCACTGGCTGTGTATGAGCGCTCTCAGGCGAGCATCGGGTTGGTGTTGCTCGATCTGGCGCTTCCTGACACACGAGGTCTGAGCGGCGTGTCCGTTTTTCTCCAGCGTTATCCGCAGGCTCGCGTGGTTGCGTTGTCGGGCGCCGGCGCCACCGCGCTGGCCCAGAACGCCATTGCGCAAAGTGCGTTGGCCCAGGGTGCCAGCGCGTTCTTGCCGAAGTCGGCCAACCTCAAGGAGGTGGTGAGCTTCATCCGTGCCTGCGGTCTGCTCGGGCGGGACGTGGTCGATGGCCTTCCGGGTGCGTCCAGGTGGGTCGCGCGGGCGCCCCTCCGTTCCGCCGGTGGCGCCCTGAGTTCGCTGACGGGAAGTCAGGCGCGTGTGCTGCAGATGATTCTCGAAGGCAAGTCCAACAAGGAGATCGCACTGTTGGCCGAGTTGCGCGAAGGCACGGTGAAGAACTATGTTTCGACGATCCTCTTGCTGTTCGGTGTGCAATCGCGAGCGGAGCTGATCAGCAGCCTGCGTTGATTCACCACAGGAGGTGCACGCGATCATCGAAGAAACAAGAAGGAAGGGCCCAATTCATGAATGACGCTGCCCGATCGATGCATCAGGCCCCGGCGGCCGCCGATCTGGACCTTCGGGTGCTCCGCGAACATGTAGCCTCGGTGTATGCCGCACACACGACGGCCACCTGTGCGCACATCGGCTTCGCCATTGCCATTGGCATCTTCGGCTACTTGAACATCGATTCGACCCACCACCTGCTGGTGATCGGCATGGTCGCCGCCGTCGTGTCGATGAACCTGTATGCCTTGCTTTCTCCGCGGTGGACGCCGGCTGTCCCCTTGTCCGAAAGCCGCTATTGGGCACGCCGCTACACGTGGATCGTCACGCTGGTCAGCGTGACCACGGCGCTGCCCTGCGCCTTGTTCCTCGTGCTCATCCAGAGCCCGGCGATGACGACCGTCGTGATCGTCGTGATCATGGTCAGTTGGACCCGGGCCATTCAGGCCCGTTGGCCGATCAAGGGGGCCATGTTCGGCTGCGGCATCCCCGTGATGGGCGGGCTGATCCTTGCGTTGATCTGGCACGGTGGCACGCTGCACTGGTTTCTGGCGCTTTTCAGTTTTGCCAATCTGGTACTGACACTGCACGAAGGGGTGAAGCAGAACAAGCGGCTGACAGCCTCTTTGATGTTGCAGTTCGAGAACGAGATGCTCGCCGCACAGTTGCGCGAACGCATCGCTGCCGTGGAGCGCGCCAGTGCGGAAAAGACCCGCTTTCTTGCCGCGGCCAGCCACGACCTGCGCCAGCCGATGCATGCCATTGCACTGTTCGGCGCAGCCATGGAAACCGCACTGCACGACCATCCGGAAAGAACGAATGCCAAGCGCCTGATGCGCGCCGTCGACGCGCTCGGTGCGTCGCTGGACACCATGCTCGACGTGTCGCATCTGGATGCAGGTGTGGTCGTGTCTGAACCGCAGGCACTTGAACTCGATGCGCTGCTTCTTGTTCTCAATCAGACCTTCACCCCTTACGCTGAGCAGAAGGGTCTGCAATTGCGCATCCGTGCCAGTGGCATGTGGGTGCGCAGCGACATCCAGCTGCTGTTCCGCCTGCTTTCCAATCTGGTCGACAACGCCTTGAAGTACACCCATGAGGGCGGTGTGAGCGTGGTCGCGCGGCGGCGAGGAGACAAGGTGTGGCTGGAGGTTCGCGACACCGGCGTCGGCATTGCCCCCGAACAGTTGAGCCGCATCTTCGAAGAGTTCTATCAGATCGACAACCCGGGCCGCGACCGGGCGCGTGGACTCGGAATTGGTCTGTCGATCGTCAAGCGCCTGTCGCACCTGATGTCTCACCCGATCGAGGTGCACTCGCGGCCGGGGCGCGGCACGCATTTCCGCGTGGTCCTGCCGCAAGCCGATGCAACGATCACCGCGCCCGCTGAACTGCTGCTCGATGAACTGGAGATTCCCGCGCATCGCAGCCTTGCTGCACCGAACCTGCCCGGGCCCGTGCTGCTGATCGACGACGAAGCGGAGATTCGCCTGGCCATGGCGGCGCTGCTGCGTGCGCACGCCGTCGATGTGGTGGCTGTGACGGACGAATCGCATGCGGTCGAAGCATTGACGCACCCGGATGCGAAAAGCCGTCCGTTCTCGATGCTCTTGTGCGACTACCGGCTGGCCGATGGGGGAGATGGACTCGAGGTCGGCCTGCGCCTGCTCGAGCGCTTTCAGCTCGACATTCCCCTGCTCCTGATCACGGGCGAGACGGCCCCGCAGCAACTGCGGCGTGCACAGTCATCGGGGGTGCCGATGTTGTTCAAGCCTGTGAGCGCCGCTGCGCTCCTGCAGGCGATGGCGGAACTGACATCCGTCACGGGGCAGACGCGGTTTTTTTCTCCGGCGACCCGGTACTTCAGAGACCCGTCCCCGGTTACCTGATTGTCTGCCGCGCCATTGCCAGAGCGATGGTCGCCTACTGAGACGATGCCGGTTTAAAAGACGGCTTGCCAAGGCGATCTTTTTCAAAATCAGGTGATAAGAATAGATAGAGGAGGCAAAACCCGCATCGTCATGCGTATCCTCTCTATATTGGAAAGAGAAGACGCCGTCTGTCTTCCGATCTCATGGTTAGAGTTAGTCATAACTGCCTCATAGCCAAATATCAATTTCCCATTGCTTCCAGGTCGTTGTGACTTTCGTCATGGGGAAATTTCTCCCGCCGGCCATACAAACGTCGACGGCGATCTGACGGGCCACGTTGGGAGGCCCGATCGCCATGGACAACGTTGCCATATCGGCAGCATTGGCTTCGACAAAATTGAAAGGCAAGGGAATGAAATTCAGAAAATATGCAGTGGCTGCTGCAACGGCAGTCACCTTGATGCTTGCGGCATGTGGGGGTGGCAGCGGGGGTGGAGGTGGCGGTGGCTTCCCCGTGGGGCTTATCGGGCCTGGAACGGATGACCCCGGAACACAAGGGCCTGGAACACAAGGGCCTGGAACACAAGGCCCTGGAACGCAAGGGCCCGGGACGCAGGGGCCCGGAACCCAAGGCCCTGGAACGCAGGAACCCGGAACACCTGCCCCCACGCAATACGAGACGCTCCCGTCTGCTTGGAACGGCGACAAGGATTCCTACATCGCATCGGTGCCGGCCGTCTTGCAGCAACTGAATGACCAAGGCGCCAAGGGCAGTGTCCGCATGCGCCCCGTGGGAAACAATTCGCTGTATGTCAATCCGCAAGCCGCCAACGACAAATACAGCTACAAGGAATTCACGCTCACCTTCTCCGGTCGCGATGGCTGGGACGGGGCCAGCAACGCGCTGCTGCAGCGGTTGGAAGACGAGGGCGCCAAAGGCTATGTGCTGCACCAGCTGGTGGGGGAGACGCACACCCTGGACGATTCCCTCAACGCGATCCGCAAGGCCAGCTTCATCCTGGTCAAGAACGAAAGCCAGCCCGTCATCTACACCTATCGAAAATTCAGCTTCGATCTGATGTTGCCGGAAGACTTCATTGCCCAGCTGAACGCGCTGGGGCAGGAAGGCTATCGCTTCCTGAATACGGAGCTGGGTCTGAGCCCGAGTGTGAATGCGATCGTCGTCAAAAGCTCTGCAGCCGCAGGGGCGACCTACAGTTACGCATTCGAACCCGTCGTCTCCGATCCCAAACCGCAACTCAGCAGCCGCGGTCAAAGTGGATTCCGCTACAAGGGCTACTTCGAGTATTTTGCGAACCGCAGTGGACAGCCCGTCCGAGGCGTTTTCAATACCTACGAGCTCGACAGCAGCAAGCCCGCGGCAGTGGCCTATCGCTTCTCGGATGAAATGCCTGGGGGCCCGGTCGATATCAATACGACCGAAGGACTCGCGCGACTCAATGACCAGGCGAGCCAGGGATTTTTCTACTCCGGCTTGAGTGTTCCTACCGGAGCGAGCGGGGGCGCCGCGATGTTCTTCGCGGACTATGCGGTCTATGTTCAGGGCGCATTGCTGGCGGACCTCAATCGTGGAGGCGCCGTTCTTTTCCCCTAGACACCTGAGATGGGGGGCGCCTGCCTGGGCAGGCAGCCATCCCGTCTAGAAGGTACCGCGCAAGGTCACCATGGCGCTGCGCGGCTCGCCGTAGACATTGCCCCAGGCCGGCGCGCCGACGGTCTGGTAGTAGGTCTTGTCGAACAGGTTGTTCACGTTCAGCGCGGCCGACCAGTTGCGGTTGATCTGGTAGGAGACGCGCGCGCTCCAGACGGCGTACGAGGCCTGCTCGAGCTTGATGGAACCCGTGGTGCGTGAGCTCGCGGTCTGGAAGCTCACGCCGCCGCCCAGCGTCCAGGCGTTCAGCTCGCCGGGCAGGCGGTACTCGGTCCACACGCGCAGCATGTGCTTGGGCGAGTACGTGCTGGCGAAATCGATGCCGGCATTGGCCGTGTCGTTCATGTACTTGAAGTGGTTGAACGTGTAGCCCGCGAACACCTGCCAGCCGCGCGCCACCTCGCCGCTGATCTCTGCGTCGAGTCCTTCGCTGCGCACCTTGCCGGTGGACATGTAGCAGTAGGTGCTTCGCGTGCAGACGTTGACCAGGTCTTCCTGCGCCCGGTTGTTCTGGTCGAGGCGGAACAGCGCGACCGAGGCGTTGACCTTGCCGTCGAGCAGCTCGCCCTTCAGGCCCGCTTCGAAGTTGCGGCCCTTGACGGGCGGCAGCATGTCGCCGGCGGCGGTCATCGCGTTCTGCGGCTGGAAGATGTCGGCATAGCTCACGTACGCCGACCATTGCGGGTTGAGCGCATAGATCAGTCCGCCGTAGGGCGTCAGCACGCCGTTCTCGCGGTACGGCTCGGTCGCCGGGGCGCCGGTGGTGCGGTCGCGGTCGCTGGCCCGGTAGCGCGTGACACGTGCGCCGGCGACCAGCGTCAACGGGTCTGTGAGGCTCAGGCGCGCCACGCCGTAGGCGCCCGATTGCGTGATGCTTGTTTCGGTGTCGCCACCGCGGTAGCGCCTGGCGACGAAGGTCGCGTCGCTCGGCTCGGCGATTGCCGAGACCGGATGGAACACGTTGTTGGCAACGCCCGGCAACTGCATCAGCGAGAAGTCGCTGTGGTTGAACATGCGCCCGGTGTTGGCACCGAAGCTCACCGAGTGCTTTCTGCCGAAGGCGTTGAACTTGCCGTCGACGGCGAGGTCGAGGGTCTTGTTGTCGGTCTTGAAGTCGAACAAGCCGCCGTACATGACGTTGCCGGCCAGGGTCACCGGATTCACCGCACCCAGCGGGAAGGCGTACTTGATGTCCTGCGCCTCGCGCATGTAGCCCGCGGTGACCTTGAGCGACCAGTCCGCATCGAAGCGGTGCGCGAGTTCGGCGAACGCCGAGGTCTGCGCGCTTTTCCAGCGGTTCCAGTCGGCCGCCAGGTAGGTCGACCGGCGCAGGTGCAGGTCGGCGCCGTTGCTGTAGCTCGGCAAGCCCTGGAAGAACGGGGTGGCACGCAGCGTTTCGTGGCTGGCACCGACGGTGAGCACGGTCTGCGGCCCGAGGTCGGCTGCGAGCACGCCGTACAGCACGCCGGTGCGGCTCTTCGCGGTGTCGTAGAAATAGTCACGGTCATTGCCGCTGGCGACGACGCGGCCGCGCAGCGTGCCGGCTTCGTTCAGCGGGCCGCTCGCGTCGACCTCGGTGCGGTAGTTGTTCCATGAACCCGCGCTGGCCGAGAACTGCAATTGCTTGTCGACCGTCGGGCGCTTGCGCACCATGTTGATGGTGGCGCTGGGCGAACCGGCCCCTTGCAGGAGGCCTGTGGCGCCGCGCACCACCTCCACGCGGTCCAGCGTGGCGGCATTGCTCGTGAAGCTGTTGGCCTGGGGGTAGTAGAAGGCGCGGTTCACGCCATCGAACTGGTAGGTGTCGACGCGGAAGCCGCGGGAGTAGACATAGCGCCCGCCCATCGGGCTGTCGTACATCGTGATGCCGGTGGTCTGGGCCAGCACGTCGTCGATGGTGTAGAGGTTCTGGTCGTCCATCTTCTGGCGCGTGACCACCGTGACGGACTGGGGAATCTCCTTGAGCGTCTGCTCGCCCTTGCCGACGGTGACGATGCGGCTCGCATACGACCTAGAGCCCTCGGTGATCGCGCTGCGCTCGGCCTGCGCCGTGACGCGCACTTCACTGAGCAGGTTGCTCTGCGCGTCCGCCGGCGCGGCGGAGGTGGTCGCGTTGGGCACCGGCTGGCGCAGCGTGTAGCCGCCGCCTGCGCGTGCGACCGCTTCAAGGCCCGTGCCCGCGAGCAGCCTGGAGAAGCCTTCGCCGACCGCATGGGTGCCGCGCAATCCGCCGGTGCGGCGGCCTTCTGTCAGCGCGGGTTCGAAGGACAGCGTGACGCCGGCCTGCGCGGCGAAGCGCGACAGCGCGGGGCCCAGCGCGCCGGCGGGGATGTCGTAGGCCGCCGTGGTGGCTGTCGGCGGATTCGCCTGTGCGGTCGCGGCGCCCGAAGCGGCGAGCGCGAAGGCCAGGCAGAGGGTGCGCACGCCTTGGCTCACGGCGCTCGGGCGCGGGGGCATGCAAGCGGAAAGTGGGCGCAGGCGCGCGGTGCGGGAGGAGGGCAATGCCATGGTCGGTGGTCCTGTTCTTGCCGTACTCACAGCACGGCTCCATGGCATGCCCGACGAAGCTTCAAAAAGGGACAGGAATCAGCGAAAAAATTTCTGCGTCAGGCCGGCATCACCGTCACCCACCACCGCGTGCGCGTGAGCACCTGCACGGGCAGCGTGGTGGCCACCATCGACAGCACGTAGTCGGTATCGCGCAGCTGGAACGCGCCGGAGATGCGCAGGTTCGCGACCTCGGGGCTGCAGTGCAGCAGGCCGGGCCGGTAGCGCGACAGCTCGGCGCAGAAGTCGGCCAGGCGCATGTTCTCGGCGTAGAGCACGCCCTGCGTCCACGCCTGGCTCTCGGGCGAGACGGCGGCCAGGGCCGAGGCGCCCTGGGCGCTCAACACGGTCTGCTGGCCGGCCGGCACGATCCCCGCAGGCACCGACGCGCCGCGCAAGGTGACCTCGACCGCGCCCTCGGTAACGGCCAGCCGCACATCGGGGGGCGATGCGGTTTCGTGCGCGTCGTGGTCCTGGCGCACGGTGAAGCGCGTGCCGAGCGCGCGCAGTCGGCCCTGCACCGTTTCCACGACGAAGGGCCGCGCATCGGCGGCGGTCGTGACGCGGATCGCGCCCGCGCGCAACCGCACCGTGCGCTGCGCGCCGTCGATGCGCACGTCGATCGCGCTGCCGGTGTCGAGCAGCACGCGGCTGCCGTCGGCCAGCTGCACGTCGCGCCGTTCGCCGGTGGCGGTGGCGTGGTCGGAGGTCCAGCTGTCCCACGGCGCCAGGCGCCAGCCGAGCCAGGCGGCCGGCGCGGCCGTCGTCAACACGGCCAGCGTGCGCAGCGCGGCGCGTCGGTTGCCGCGTGCCTGCCGCGCCAGCACCGGCACGCCGACGCTCGCGGGCACGGCGCCGAACTTCTGCGACAAGCGTTCGGCGCGCTGCCATGCGCGTTCGTGCGCCGGGTCCGCATGGCGCCAGGCTTCGCAGGCCGCACGGTCCGCGTCGCCTGCGCGGCCGGAGTGCAGCCGCACCAGCCATTGCGCGGCTTCGCGCAGCACGGCGGCGTCGGGTGTGGGGGCGGGTGGCAGTGCGCTCATTCCACCAACGCCAGGCAGTGCTCGAAGCCCAGGGCCATGTGGCGCTTGACGGTGCGTTCGCTGATCGCCAGGCGCTCGGCGATCTGCGCGTAGGTCAGGCCTTCGAGCTGCGACAGCACGAAGGCTTCGCGCGCCTTGTGCGGCAGGCCGTCCAGCATCGCGTCGATGGCGTCCAGCGTCTGCAGCAATTGCAGGCGCTCTTCAGGCGACAGCGCCAGCGCCTCGGGCGCCAGCGCAAGCGCTTCGATGTACGCGCGCTCCAAGGCCTGCCGGCGCCAGTGTTCGCTGACCACACCCTTGGCCAGCGTCGTCAGGTAGGCGCGCGGCTCGCGCAGCGTGGGCAGCACCTGCGGGCGAAGCAGCACGCGAACGAAGGTGTCCTGCGCCAGGTCGGCGGCGCTGTGCGCACAGCCCAGGCGCCGGCGCAGCCACGTGCTGAGCCAGCCGTGGTGCTCCGTGTAGAGCGCATGCACGGTGCGGGTGTCGGCGGAAGACATGGAGAGGGGAAGCGATGCAATTGAGAATTACTCGCATTTTAAGAGCATCGCGGCGTGGCGTGCTGCGCGGGCGATCCGTGGCCAGCCAGGCGTGTGCCACGGTCTGGCCATGAGCAGCCCTTGGGACGCAACGCGCCATGAATGCATCCCCGCACAGAGGACGTGCTCAGCGTGAGAAGTCCGCCACGACCTTGCCGATGCGAGGGCCGATGCGATTGCGTTCGATGGCTGCGGGGATGTCGCCAAAACCCACGACTTCGCTGAGCTTCGAGATCAGCGAGCCCTGGGCGATCTCCGCGGCAAGGCGCTCCAGGAGCCCGGCGTCGGCCTTGTTCTGGAACCACAGGCCGCGACGACCGGGAGGTGTGCGCGCAAGGATGTCGGGCGCCGCTGCGCTGACGATGGCGCCGTTCTTGTTCAGCACCTCCCACGAACGATCGAGCACTTCGCCGCCCGCGTAGTCGAGCACCAGATCGATGTGCTGCGCGACCGACTCGAAGCGTTGGCTGCGGTAGTCGATGACGTGGTCCGCGCCCAGGCTGTCAACGTACGTAAGGTGTGCGGCCGACGCCGTGGCGAAGACTTCGGCGCCTGCCCGCTTGGCGTACTGCACGGCGTAGCCGCCCAGCCCGCCTGCTGCGCCGTGAATCAGGATGCGCTGGCCTGCGGCGATGGGGCCCGCGAGGTGCAGGCTCTGCCAGGCGGCCACGGCCGCCACGGGGATGGCGGCCGCATGCGCATCGTCCAGGTCCTGCGGCGTGCGCACCAGGTTCGCCTCGTCGACCGCCACGACTTCTGCATAGGCACCCAGCCTGCCGAGTGGTCCCATGACGCGATCGCCCACGCGAAAACGCGAGGCGCCGGGGCCGACCGCCTCGATGACGCCCGCCAGCTCGATGCCCAGCACCGCGGGCAGCTGAAGCGAGAAGGCCTTCTGGACGAGGCCTTCGCGCACTTTCCAATCGATGCCGTTGATGCCGGCCGCTCGGACCCGGACCAGAACCTGGCCGTCCCCTGCGGAGGGTCTCGAGACTTCGGCGATCTCGGCGGCAGAAGCGCCGCCATAGGCCCGGATCAACACAGCGCGTTGGGTCGTGGTCATGTGTGATTTCTCCTGTTCAAGTCGATGAGCGATGCCCGCGTCGTTTCAGTTCGCTGCCAGCGCCAGGCTCGGGTAGTCCGTGTAGCCCTTCGCGTCACCGCCGTAGTAGGAGGTGTGGTCCGGCGTGTTCATCGGTGCGTGGGTCTGGAGGCGTTCGACGAAGTCGGGGTTGGCCAGCACCATCTGTCCGTAGGCTTCGAGTTCGGCCAGGCCCGAGGCCAGGTCGGTGCCGATCTGTTCGCGTGCGCGCGACGGGCGGTTCACGATGAGCGTGCCGCGCCAGAGCTTGCGGATGTCCGCCACCAGGGCCTCGTCGCCAACGTGCATCACATGCACGTAGGCCAGGCCCAGCTTGGCGAGTTCGGTGATCAGATGGCGGTACAGGGCCGGCGCTTCGGAACCCTCATCGATGCCCCCCAGCTTGGCGCCGGGAGACAAACGAATGGCGGTCCGGTCTGCACCGATTTCTTCTGCGATCGCTGCGGCCACCTCGATCACGAAGCGCGCGCGGTTCTCGACGGAGCCACCGTACAGATCGGTGCGGGTGTTGGCGCTCGGGGCGAAGAACTGCTGGATGAGATAGCCATTCGCGCCGTGGATCTCGACCCCGTCGGCACCTGCTTCGATGGCCCGGCGAGCGGCCAGACGAAAGTCCGCCACCGTCTGGCGGATCTCGTCTGTGGTGAGCGCACGGGGCTCGGGAATGGGCTGCATGCCGGTCATGGTGAACATCGGCGCGCCGGGGGCGATGGCCGAGGGGGCGACCGGCTGCCGGTGGTGGGGCGTGTTGTCGGGATGGGACATGCGCCCCGCGTGCATGAGCTGGATGAAGAGACGCGAGCCCTTGTCGTGCACGGCCTGCGTGATGGCCTTCCAGCCGGCGACCTGGGCATCGGTGTAGATGCCGGGGGTGCAGAGATAGCCCTGGCCGTCGTCGGAAGGTTGCGTGCCCTCGGAGACGATCAGGCCGACGGTGGCGCGCTGCGCGTAGTAGGTGACGGCCAGCGCCTTGGGCGTGCCATCGAATTCGGCGCGCGAGCGGGTCATCGGTGCCATCACGAGGCGGTTCGAGAGGGTGTAGCGGCCGACTTGGACGGGGTTGAAGAGTTGTTTCATGGCTATTTCGGATGAGGTTGAGAAAGTGCTCAGACCATCTGAGCTGGCTTGAACGCGTGCTTTGCGCTGAAGAAGAGGCTCATCTTCAATTAATCCATCCATGAGATAAAGATGGTTGCATGGGATTCATTGGTCCAAAATTGGCGCAATGAGCACGGAATACCTGAACGACATGGCCCTCTTCGTGGAGGTCGTGAAAGCCAAGAGCTTTCGAGGGGCGGCCGACGTGACGGGGGTGCCCAACTCGACCTTGTCGCGCCGCATCGGGGCGCTGGAAAAGGTGATCGGCTTGCGCCTGCTCCATCGCACGACGCGCAGGATCGAGCTGACCGAGGCGGGGCAGGTCTATTACGAGCGTTGCCGACGCATCGTCGAGGAGGCGCGCATCGCGCATGAGCAGCTGGGCGAGATGCTGGCGCAACCCACCGGCGTGCTGCGTGCGTCATTGCCGGTGGACTTCGCGACCATCTACCTGGCACCGCTGATCGCGGAGTTCGCGCGCCGCTATCCGGGCATCTCGTTCGACCTGGACCTCAGCCCCCGCCGGGTGGACCTCGTGGCCGAGCCCTTCGACGTTGCCATTCGCATGGGCGAGCAACCCAGTTCGACGCTGATCGCGCGTCTGCTGGCGCGGCTGACGCCGTACCTCTACGCATCGCCGCGCTACCTGAAGATGGCCGGCGAACCGCGCGATCCCGCCGAGCTGCAGCAGCACGAATGCCTTGGCTTTCCGAAGTCCGGCCCCTGGGTGCTGCACAACGAAGAGGCAACGGCCGAGGTGCGTATCGGCCAGCGCTTCACCGTCACCAGCGTCGGCATGTACCGCAGTCTCGCGGTGCACGACCAGGGGATCGCGTTGCTGGCTGAAGGCGTGGCCGCCGACGACCTGGCCCACGGGCGTCTGCGTCGCATCCTGCCGGACTGGCATGGAGAGCCGGTGCCGGTGTATGCGCTGACTGAAACCCGGCTGCTGCCGGCCAAGACGCTGCGGTTCATCGAGCTCCTGCAGGAGCGGTTGGCGCAGCCACGCGCCGATGAATGAACCGCTGTGCCGACGGCCTGCCATGCCGTCAAACCGAAAGCGCAGGCGCTGTCAGCCCGCGGTCCTCACCGGCATCAGTCGGCGTATTCGCCCGCGTCCTTGATCACCTTCGACCACCGCACCTTTTCGGCTTCCAGGTATTTCCTGTGGCCGGCGGGGTCGAGCCGGTCGTCATTGACGACGGTGAGGCCGAGGGCTTCCTCCCGCTTGATCAGGTCAGGATCTTTCAACGCGGTGCGCAGTGCGGCGTTGAGCTTGGCGAGCACTGCGGCAGGCGTGCCGCGCGGTGCGTACAAGCCGTGCCAGACCTGGACGTTGAAGTCTTTCAGTCCGGCTTCGGACAGGGTCGGCGTGTCCTTCAGCGCCGCGAGCGGCAGCCGCTGCAAGCTGGTGATGCCGTAGACCTTGACCTTCTTTCCCTCGATCTGCGGCACCGCGTTGGTCGCCTGTTCGCACATCACATCGACCTGTCCGCCGATGAGGTCCGTCATGGCCGGCGCGGTCCCTTTGTAGGGCACGGGCGTCATGCTCGTCTTCAGCGCGCCCTGGAGCATCAGGCCGCACAGGTGCGATGCGGAACCGAGCCCCGCGTTGGCGAGGTTCACCTTGCCGCCGTTCGACGCGATCCACTGGCGCAACTCCGCGAAGTTGCCGGCAGCGAGGCCTGGCTTGCCAATCAGCACCGAGGGCGCTTCGTTGATCACACCCAGGGTTTCGAAATCGTCCGGCACCTTGTAGCTGAGCTTGCGGTACAAGGCCGGCGCGGTGGCCATGCCGATGTGATGCACCAGCAGCGTGTAGCCGTCCGGTGCGGCACGCGCCACCTTGGCCGAGCCGACCGTGCCGCCCGCGCCGGCGGCGTTTTCGATGATGACGGTCTGGCCCAGCGGCTTGCGCAGCGCCTCGGCCAGGTCCCGGGCGATCTTGTCGCTGGGGCCGCCGGCGGAGAAAGGCACGACCAGCGTGACGGGCTTGTCGGGAAACTCGGCACACGCCAGCGAAGCGAATCCGAGCACGGCGAGGCCGGCGCCGCAGCGCCAAAGATGGAATCTGTATCGCGTCATGGTCTTGTCTCCTTGTTTTGTGGGTGTCAGGCCGACAGCGCCTGCATCTCGCGATACAGATCGGCCTTGCCTTCGAAGCCGATGCCAGGCAGGTCAGGCAGCGTCACATGGCTGTTCTCGACCTTCACGCCATCGGGGAATCCGCCGAACGGCTGGAACAGGTCGGGGTAGGACTCGTTGCCGCCCAGTCCGAGCCCCGCGGCGATGTTCAGCGACATCTGGTGTCCGCCGTGCGGGATGCAGCGGCTGGCCGACCAGCCGTGCTCCTTGAGCATGTCGAGCGTGCGCAGGTACTCCACCAGGCCGTAGCTCAGCGCGCAGTCGAACTGCAGCCAGTCGCGGTCGGGGCGCATGCCGCCGTAGCGAATGAGGTTGCGCGCGTCCTGCATCGAGAAGAGGTCTTCGCCCGTGGCCATCGGGTTCTTGTAGAAGTTGCGCAGCGCGGCCTGGAGTTCGAAGTCCAGCGGGTCGCCCGGCTCCTCGTACCAGAACAGGTCGTATTGCGACAGCGCCTTGGCGTAGGCGATGGCGGTTTCAAGGTCGAAGCGCCCGTTGGCGTCGACGCAGAGTTTTTGGCCGTCCTGCAGCACTTCCATGATCGAGTCGATGCGGCGAAGGTCTTCGTCGAGCGAGGCGCCGCCGATCTTCTTCTTGACGACCGTGTAGCCGCGGTCGATGTAGCTGCGCATCTCGTCCTGGAGCTTCCTGTGGTCCTGCCCGGGGTAGTAGTAGCCGCCCGCCGCGTAGACAAAAATCTTGCGGTTCGGCTTGCCGTCGCCGTAGCGGTCTGCGAGCAACTGGAAGAGGGGCTTGCCTTCGATCTTGGCCACGGCGTCCCACACCGCCATGTCGATCGTGCCGATGGCCACGGAGCGTTCACCATGGCCGCCCGGCTTTTCGTTGGTGAACATCGTGTGCCAGATCTTGTGCGGGTCGAGGTTGTCGCCCGTGTCGTCGACGAGCGAAGACGGGGCCGCTTCGAGGATGCGCGGAATGAACCGCTCGCGCATCAGCTTGCCCTGGCCGTAGCGGCCGTTCGAATTGAAACCGTAGCCGACCACCGGCTTGCCGTCGCGGATCACATCGGTGATCACCGCGACAAGACTCAGTGTCATCTTGCTAAAGTCGATGTAGGCGTTGCGGATGGGCGAGCTGATGGGGATGGTTTTCTCGCGGATTTCGACGATCTTCATGGCGGGCTCCAGGGGTCTTTGATTGAGAGCCTTGATGGTCCGCCGCACGGGGTTTTTGGGCCAATGCTCCTTTTCGCTGCTTCCATGCACTGGACGAACCGCACATGAATCTGATCTGGCTTGAAGACTTCGTGGCCCTGGCTGCCACCGGAAATTTTTCGCGCGCCGCGGAGGACCGCCACAGCTCCCAACCCGCGTTCAGCCGGCGCATTCGGGCCCTGGAGGAGTGGATCGGCGCCGAGCTTTTCGACAGGAGCTCGCAACCCGCCCAGCTGACCGAGGTCGGTGAATGGTTCACCGGCGTGGCACAGGAATTGATCGCCCGGGTCGCGCGGGTGCCGGGTGACGCCAAGAAGGTCGCCGAGGCCAGTTCGGTCACCTTGCGCATCGCGTCCACGCATGCGCTCTCGTTCACTTTTCTGCCGCGATGGTTGCGAAGCCTCGAATCGAATACGACGCTCGGGCCGGTGCAACTGATGTCCGATGTGCTTCAGCGTTGCGAAGCACTGATGCTGCAAAGCAAGGTCCAGTTTGTGTTGAGCCACGCGCACAGCAAGGCGCAAGGGGCGCTGGATGCGGAGCCGTACAGATCGACCCGCATCGGGGAGGATCTGCTGATCCCGGTGTCGGCGCCGGACGAGAAGGGGCAGGCGCGTTATCAGCTCGCGCGGCGAGGTGAATCTGCCGTCCCCATGCTCCAGTACACCGAGGAATCAGGGCTGGGACGCATCATGCGTGCCGTGATCGGCCGCAGGCTGGAGTCGGTTCCTGCGCAGGCCGTCTTCACGGCGCATCTCGCCTCTGTCCTTCGAACGATGGTGCTGGACGGCAGGGGGATCGCGTGGTTGCCGCAGACGCTGGTGGAAGACGACATCGACCAGGGCAGGCTTGTCGCTGCGGCGAGCAACGAGTGGGAAGTCCCCCTGGAGATAAGGCTCTATCGCGACAGCGAGCTTTTGGGAAAGGCCGCGAACGCGTTCTGGAACGCCGCCATTGGCGTGTGAGCGGGGCAAGGGCCTGACCGAAGACGCCGCCGCAGGCGTGCGGCAGCTACACCACTTGCACCACGACCTTGCCCTTGGCGCGCCCACTGTCGACGTAAGCCAAGGCTTTGTGGGTGTCCTGAAACGGGAACACCTTGTCGACGACCGGGCGGATGGCGCCGGACTCGATGAGGGCGGTGATCTCGCGCAACTGCGCCCCATCGGCCCGCATGAAGACGAAGCTGTAGTGGCCCCCGTTCTTCTTTGCCTTGCTCCTGATGCCGAAACTCAACAGGCGCAGCACTTGCCTGAGCGGCCAGGGCAGTCCTCGCGCAATGGCGAACGCCGGGGTGGGCGGCCCCGAGATGGAGATGAGGTGCCCGCCCGGTTTGAGAATCTGGAGGGATTTGTTCAGCTCGCTGTTGCCGAGGCTGTTCAGCACCACGTCGTAGTCGCGAAGCACCGTGGCGAAGTCCTGCTGCTTGTAATCGATGACGACGTCCGCGCCCAAGGCCTTCACCCAGGCGACGTTGGCCGTGCTGGTGGTCGTGGCCACGAACGCACCGAGATGCTTGGCAAGCTGGATGGCGATGGTGCCGACGCCGCCGGAGCCGGCATGGATCAGAACCTTCTGTCCTTTTTTCAGCTTGGCGGTTTCGACCAGCACCTGCCAGGCGGTCAGGGCCACCAGAGGAAGGGATGCGGCCTCGACCATGCTGAGATTTTTGGGCTTCAGCGCCAGCGATGATTCCTTGACGGCAATGAACTCGGCGAAGGTGCCGATGCGATCGTCGTCGGGGCGCGCATAGACCTCGTCGCCTGGTTTGAAGCTGCGAACGCGAGCGCCGACCCGCACGACCGTACCGGCCAGGTCGTTGCCCAGGATCAGGGGGAAGCGGTAGGGAAGAATCAGTTTGAATTCGCCGCTCTTGATCTTCGAGTCCAGGGCATTGATGCTCGCCGCGTGGATCTGGATCAGAACGTCATCGTCCCGCAGCTCGGGCTCGGGCACTTCGCCGATGCGGCCAACTTCTTTCTTTCCGTAACGATCGATGATGAACGCTTTCATGGGCGACTTTTTTCCAGAGTGTTTGATTGAATGGGTTCGAGGTCGTCCCGCACCGCAGCGTGCGGTCGGGAAAGTCGGCCTGAAGCCGGTCGCCAAAGATGCCGTCGCTTAGTCATTGAGAAAGGCCAGTGCCTTGGGCACGAACTCGCCGTGGTACTGGAAAATTCCGCCATGTCCGGCGTCTTCGTAGATGACCAGTTGTGAGCCAGGAATACGGCGCGCCATGTCATGGCTGTTCACGGTGGGCACCATGATGTCGTTGTCGCCATTGGCGATCAACACAGGGATGCGGATGCCGCCCAAATCCTGGGGCACCTGCCGGCCCCATGCCTTGATGGCCTTCAGCTGTCGCAGGAAGGCAGTGGGCGTCGGCCCCTTGTCCCGCTCCGCCTTGCGCTCCTTCAGTCGCTCCAGGAAGGCTTTCGCGGCTTGACGACCGTTGGCCGTGGAGGTGAAGAACAGGTAGGTCTTTGGGTCGCGCAGCGTCAACAAGCCTTTGGCCATCAGCGGCCAGGAGACCGCTCCGACCTGGTCGATGCCTGTGCCGCCTGCCGGCCCGGTGCCGGTCAGGATGAGTCGGCGCACCAGGCCGGGGGCTTTCAGCACGATGTCCTGCGCGACGAATCCACCGAGGGAGAAGCCGAGCAGATCGATCTTCTCGAAGCCCAGTGCGTGGATCAGTGCGATCGCATCCCGCGCCATCGCATCGATGGTCACGGGCGCCGTTCCGCCTGAAGCGCCGATCCCCCGGTAGTCGATGGCGATGATGCGATGCCTTCGGGCAAGCCCGTCGACGATGCGCGGATCGAAATTGTCGAGGACCGCGCCCCAGTGGTTGAGCAGGACCAGAGGCACGCCATCGCGCGGCCCCAGGTCGCGGTACGCGAATGCAGTCCCGTCGACATCGATCGAGAGGTTGGGGGCGTCGATGTAGGGCATGCGCGATCCGGTCAGGCGTTCACATCCACGATGGTGCGCCCCTGGACCTTCCCTGCGAGTACCTGGCTGGCAACTTCAGGAACCTCTGCCAATCCGATCACTTTGGTGGTCCGTGCCAGCTTGTCCAGATTCAAGTCGCTGGCCAGACGCGACCACGCCTGCAGCCGTGCTGACTGCGGCGCATTGACCGAGTCGATACCGGCGAGGGTGACGTTGCGCAGGATGAAGGGCAGAACCGACGCCGGCAGGTCCGCGCCCTGTGCGAGGCCGAAGGCCGCGACCACGCCGCGATACCGGGTCTGCGCCAGGACGTTCGCCAAGGTATGGCTGCCGACCGAATCGATGGCCCCGGCCCATCGCTCCTTGGCGATCGGTGCGCCCGCTTCGGACAGGGTGTGGCGGTCGATGATGTCCGCCGCGCCCAGTGCACGCAGGTAATCGGATTCCTCGAGACGCCCGGTCGATGCGATCACGCGATAGCCCAGGCCCGACAGCAGTGCGATCGCCACGGAGCCGGCGCCGCCATTGGCGCCGGTCACCAGGATGTCCCCACGCTCGGGCGTCAGGCCGCCATGCTCCAGTGCGAGCACGGACAGCATGGCGGTGAACCCGGCGGTGCCGATGGCCATGGCGTCCCGGGTCGAAAAGACCTCCGGCACCTTGACCAGCCAATCACCGCTCACCCGCGCCTTCTGCGCGAAGCCACCGTGGTGCGACTGGCTCAGTCCCCAGCCGGTTGCCAGCACACGGTCGCCGACTGCGATGCCGGGATACGTCGAAGCCTCGACGACGCCGGCGAAGTCGATGCCCGGAATCAGCGGAAACTGGCGGATGACCGGTGACCGGCCGCTGAGCGCCATCGCGTCCTTGTAGTTCACCGTCGAGTATTCGACCGCGACGGTGACGTCGCCCGGCATCAGGTCCTCGTCCTTGAAGTCGACCAGGTTGGTTGAAATGGTGTCGCCGGTCTTGCTGGCGAGCAGTGCCTTGAATGTCATGCGCTGTTCCTTCCTTTCTGGCGTTCTTGCCGTTTCAGGCGGCGGTTCGATAGCGCTCTGCCACATGCGCCTGCCGGATGTCCGCGACCAGGGCCTGACGTGCCGCGTTCAGCGTTTCCCAGCGCGCGGCATCGTGCAGCGGCGGGATGGTCACGAGTTCACGGCGGTCGAATCCGGCCAGCGCGGCATCCACCAGCTCTTCTACGCCCATCAGGTCAGGCATCGCACGGGTATCGATGCCCGCGCGCTCCCAGATCTCGGTGCGGGTGCCGGCCGGCAGCACCGCCTGCACGTAGACGCCCTTGGGCGCGAGCTCCAGGCTCAACCCCTGGGAGAGGAAGATCACGAAGGCCTTGGTCGCGCCGTAGACCGACATGCCGAACTCGGGCGCCAGGCCGACCACCGAGCCGATGTTGACGATCGCGCCTTTGCCGGCCTTCACCAGGCGCGGGGCGATGGCACTGGACAGCCGTACCAGTGAGGTGGTGTTGAGGGCGATCAGGCGGGCGACATCGTCTGTCGGTTGGTCGATGAACGGGCCGGACAGCGCGGCCCCGGCGTTGTTGATCAGGGTGTCGATCCTGGCGTCCTCGCGCAGGCGCACCTCGACGGTGGCCAGATCGCCGGGTTGGGTCAGATCGGCCGCAAGGATGTCGACGGCAACGCCGGTTTCCTCGCGCAGGCGGGCCGCGAGCGTTTCCAGCCGCGTCTTGTCGCGTGCCACCAGCACAAGGCCGTGGCCGCGGCGTGCGAAGCGGTCGGCATAGATGGCGCCAATGCCGGTCGAGGCGCCCGTGATGAGAACAGTGGAAGAGGAGGTCATGTGTTGTGCTCTTGATGGGAAGTTGGCTCAATGATGTCGATCGTCATCTTTGTTGTCAAGGGCTTTGATGATGAATAACATCAATGTATATTCATGGCTTCACTGATGGCATACCGAGAGAGATCCTGGACATGAAGGTCACCAAAGCGCAGGCCCAGGCGAACCGGGCGCACATCGTCGAGACGGCTTCCACGCTGTTTCGCGAGCGCGGCTACGACGGGGTGGGGATTGCGGACTTGATGGCGTTCGCAGGCTTTACCCACGGCGGGTTCTACAAGCACTTCGAGTCCAAGGCCGACCTGATGGCGCAAGCCGCGAGCTGCGGTTTCGCGCAGACGGCCGCCAAAGTCGACGGCGTCGATGCGGTCGCGTTCGTCAAGCAGTACCTGTCCCGCGAGCACCGCGACGCGCCCGGCGACGGCTGCACGATGGCCGCGCTGTGCGCCGACGCCGGCCGCCAGCCGGAGGCGATCAAGACGGCGTTTGCGACCGGCATCGAAAGCGTGCTCGGCACGCTGGGCGCCCCGTTCGACGCGCCCCAACGAGGCAAGCAGCGCGCCAAGGCACGCGCCCGGCGGATCGCCCTCATTGCGCAGGTCGTCGGTGCTATCGTGCTGTCGCGGGCCTGTCCTGACGACTCGCCGCTCGCCGATGAAATCCTGGACGCCTGCCGCAGCGCCGTCCTGTCGGGACTTTCCCCGGCGGCCCCGGGCGCGTCGGATTCCCCGGTCAGCTGAGTCCGTATGAAGTCCGCAGGCCAGAAAGGAACCGTGTCCATCGAACTGGTGCACGAGGCGATCCACGCCGCGGCGCTGAGAAACATGGACATCCGCAGCGTCCTCGAAAGCGCCAAGATCGACCGCGAGCTGTTGAACGCGCCGCGTGCGCGCATCTCGGCGGCTGCGTACTCGCAGATGTGGGTGGCGCTGGCCGACCTGATGGACGACGAGTTCTTCGGCCTCGACAGCCACGGGCTTCGCCGCGGCAGCTATGCGCTCATGACGCGCGCCGCCGTCAACGCCGACAACCTGGCGCATGCGCTGCGCCGCATCCTGAGGTTCCTCCACGCCACGTTGGACGACTTCCGCGGCGAGCTGGTCTGCGATGGCGACGAGGCGCGCGTCGTGCTGCATGACGGCGGCGTGCTGCGCCGGCTGTTCGGCTACGGCACCTGGTTCATCCTTGTTCATGGCCTGGCGTGCTGGCTCGTGCACCGGCGCATTCCCCTGCGCGAGATGCAGTTCCGATGCCCGCCGCCCGGCGACGACAGCCACTACCGCACGCGCTTCTGCGAGAACGTGAAGTTCAACGGCGAGACCACGCACATCAGCTTCGCCAGCGATCTGCTGGACCTGAAGATCGCGGAGTCGCCCGCCACGGTCGACAACTTCCTGCGGGAAGCGCCGGCCAACCTGCTGGTCAAGTACCGCAACGACGCCAGCACCAGTGCCCAGGTGCGCAACAGGTTGCGCAGCCAGATGCCCGAGGCGTGGCCCGAACTCGAAAAACTCGCACAGGAACTCTGCGTTTCCGGCACCACGCTGCAACGCCGCTTGCAGCAGGAGGGCGTGAGCTACCAGCGCGTGAAAGACGACCTGCGGCGGGACATCGCCATCGACCTCTTGTCGAGCGCGTCGCTGACGGTGGCCGAAGTCGCAGCCCGCACCGGCTTCCAGGAAACCAGCGCCTTCCATCGCGCCTTCAAGAAATGGACAGGCGTCAGCCCCGGCGCCTATCGCTCGTCTGCGCCCACGCCGGAATAAGCCGAAGCTGCGGCGCTCGCCGACGCTGGCTGGTGATGCCGGCATGTCCGAACGCCCCATCCAGATCGAGACGCGCGGGCATGGAAGCGCGCCGCCTGCAGAACTAACCTCCCGTCGACATCGCAGCTCGCGATTGCAAAAACGACAGGAGACAAAAACATGCAGCAGACCGGCAAGCAGGTCGGCATCCACGCGTTGGCGGGGCACTCGCGGTTCAACCGTTTCCACGGGCTCGTGCTCTGGTGGTGCGTGCTGATCCTGGTCATCGACGGCTACGACCTGGCGGTCGTGGGCGCCGCGCTGCCATCGATCATGAAAGACATGGGCGTTGATGCCACAAGCGCCGGCGTCATGGCGGGCTCGGCGTTGTTCGGGACCATGCTGGGCGCGATCTTCCTGGGCACCCTGGCAGACCGCATCGGCCGCCCGCGCATGATCGCGGTGTGCGTCGCGCTCTTCAGCGTCTTCACGGCGCTGACCGGGCTGGCCACCGAACCCATCGGCTTCAGCGTCGCCCGCTTCATCGCGGGCCTCGGCATCGACGGGGTGTTGCCCATCGTGACCGCGCAGATGGGAGAGTTCGCCCCGGCCAAGCTGCGCACACGCCTGGTGACGATGGTTTTCGCGGGCTACTCCGTGGGTGGCATCCTGGTTGCGCTTACTGCCAAGCAGCTCATCGAGAGCCACGGATGGCAATGGGTGTTCTATGTGGCCGGCTTGCCCGTGCTGCTGATTCCGCTCATCCTGAAAACGATGCCCGAATCGCTGTCGTTTCTCCTCAAGAAGGGTGACCAGCGGCAGCTTCGCGAAATCGCGGCCAAGCTCGCACCGGAGCAGCCGAACGCAGCCGGCACCGTGTATGTCGGCGCGTCCACCGACCGCCTGCATGACGCGCCGGTGCGCACCCTGTTCGATGCCGGACGCGCGTTCAGCACCGCGATGATCTGGGTGGCCTTCATGACGGGGCTGTTCATGGTCTACGCGCTGAACTCCTGGCTCACCAAGCTCATGGCCATGGCGGGATACAGCCTGGGTTCGGCCCTGAACTTCGTGATCGTCTTCAACGTCGGCGCGATCGTGGGCGCGATCGGCGGCGGACTGCTGAGCGACAGGTTCAACATCAAGCATGTGCTGGTGGCGTTCTACGTGGTCGGGGCCGCGTCGCTGGCCGCGCTCGCGTACACGAAATCGACCGAGCTGCTGTTCGTTGCGGTGTTCGTGGTGGGCGCGTCCACGCTCGGAACGCAATTGCTGGCCTACGCGTATGCCGGCGATTTCTATCCACCGGCCGTGCGTTCGACGGGCGTCGGCTTCGCCTCGGGTGTCGGCCGCATCGGCGCCATTGCCGCGCCGATCCTGATCGGCTGGCTCGTGTCGCTGAGCCTGCCCATCGAGCAGAACTTCATGGCGATCGCGCTGGCCGGCGTCATCGGCGCGGCAGCGGTCTCGTTCGTGAACCAGTCGCGCGCCGCGTCGACCCAGGCCAAGGCCGCGCGCGCGGCCACCGGCGAAGCAGGCCGTGTGGACGGGGCGATTCGCCCGGCTTCGAAATAGCAAGGAAACCTCAATGAACCGAATGATGGCGCCACCGCTGGAGGCACACGCGCTGCAAGGAGCGGTCGACTGGGCCATTGCCACCCGACGCAGCGTCCGGGCGTTCTTGCCCCGGCCGGTGCCCAGGGAAGAGGTCGAGGCGATCCTCTCGACCGCGCGCTACAGCGCCTCCGGCATGAACATGCAGCCCTGGCATGTGCATGTGCTGACGGGGCCTGCAAAGGCCCGCCTGTCGGCTGCGATTGCCGCGCTCGACGACGACCCCGGCCGGTCGGGCGAACTGCTCGAGCCCTACGACTACTACCCGCGCGAATGGTTTTCGCCGTACCTGGAGCGGCGCCGCAAGGTCGGCTGGGACCTCTACGGCTTGCTCGGCATCGCCAAGGGCGACAAGCAGCGCATGCACCTGCAGCACGGGCGCAACTACCGCTTCTTCGATGCGCCCGTGGGCCTGTTCTTCACGGTGGACCGCGAACTCCAGGAAGGCAGCCTGCTGGACTACGGCATGTTCCTGCAGAGCGTGATGGTGGCCGCGCGCGGCCGCAACCTCCACACCTGCCCGCAGGCCGCGTTCCTGAAATTCCATCGCCAGATCGCGGACCTGCTGGACATCCCCGCCGGCCAGATGCTGGTCTGCGGCATGAGCCTGGGCTACGCCGACACCTCGTCGGTCGAGAACTCGCTCGTCACCGAGCGCGAGCCCGTGTCCGCCTTCACGACCTTCCACGACACCTCCAAGGAGACCACCGCATGAGCGCGCCATCCTATGCACAGGGCCTCGAACGCTGCGCGGCAAATCATGTGCCGCTCACGCCGCTGGGCTTTCTCGACCGCGCGGCGCTGGCGCATCCGAACCGCGTGGCGGTGGTGCACGGCGACCTCACGCGAACCTGGGCGCAGACGCGCGAGCGCTGCCATCGCCTGGCGTCGGCGCTGGCGATGCGCGGCATCGAACCGGGCGACACCGTGTCGGTGCTCGCGCCCAACACGCCGGCCATGCTGGAGGCCCACTTCGGCGTTCCGCTGGCCGGCGCGGTGCTCAACGCGATCAACCATCGCCTGGATGCCGAAAGCATCGCATTCATCCTGCGCCACGGCGAATGCAAGTTGCTGCTGGTCGACCGCGAGTTCGCCGCCACAGTGGCTGCTGCGCTGAAGCTGCTCGACCGTGCGCCTGCGGTCATCGACATCAACGACCACCTCGCACCGCCCGGCGAACCCATCGGCGAGACCGACTACGAATCGCTGCTGGAAAGCGGAGACCCGGACTTTGCCGGCCGGTGGCCCAGCGACGAGTGGCAACCCATTGCCCTGAACTACACCTCCGGCACGACCGGAGACCCGAAGGGCGTGGTCGCCAGCCACCGCGGCACCTACCTCATGAGCCTGCTGCAGATCACGAACTGGGCGATGCCACGGGCGCCGAAGTACCTGTGGACCTTGCCCATGTTCCACGCGAACGGATGGTGCTTCACCTGGGCCGTGACCGCGGCCGCGGGCACCCATGTCTGCCTGCGCCGGGTGTCCGCCGAAGCCGTGCTGGAGGCCATCGAGCGCCACCAGATCGATCACCTCTGCGCAGCGCCTGTCGTGATGGCGATGCTCGCGGACTCGGCGAAAGACACCCGGCTGCCGCGCCCCGTGCGCGTGCTCACAGCCGGCTCGCCGCCGCCGCTCGCCGTGCTGAATGCGGTGCTGGCGATGGGCTTCGACGTGGAGCACGTCTTCGGCATCACGGAGGTTTCGGGCACGCCGGTGAGTTGCGTGTGGCAGGACGGCTGGGACGACCTGGCGCCCGCCGAGCAGGGCGCGCTGCGCGTGCGCCAGGGCGTGCGCGCCGCCATGTTCGAAGGCCTCATGGTCGGCGACGCGGACACCCTCGAGGCCGTCGTGCCCGACGGCAAATCGGCGGGGGAACTCATGCTGCGCGGCAACACCGTGATGATGGGCTACTTCAAGAACGAGGCCGCAACGCGCAAGGCGCTCGCCGACGGCTGGTTCCGCACCGGCGACGTCGCGGTCCTGCATGCCAATGGGTATGCGCAGATCACCGACCGGTCGAAGGACGTGATCATCTCGGGCGGCGAGAACATCTCGTCGGTCGAAATCGAGGACGTGGTCCATGGTCACCCGGCAGTGCTGCATGCCGCTGTGGTGGCGCAGCCCGACCCCAAGTGGGGTGAGGTGCCGTGCGTGTTCATCGAACTCAAGACCGGTGTCGCCGCGCCCACCGAGCAGGAGATCATTGCGTTCTGCCGCGAACGGCTGGCGCACTTCAAGTGTCCGCGCCGCGTGATCTTCACGCCCTTGCCGAAGACGGCCACGGGAAAGATCCAGAAGTTTCGCTTGCGCCAGCAGGCCGGAAGCCAGGACGCCATCACCCGGCTCGCGAGCCATGGCTGAGTGCGAAGCGGCCGCGGCCCTGGGGCCGGTCGGGCCCGGCTACCGCTTCTCGCGACCCCACACCTTCGACGAAGCGCAGGTGCGTGCCTTTGCGCTGGCCGCGGGAGACGAGAACCCGCTGCACCACGACGCGGCGTTTGCCCAAGGCACGCGCTTCGGCGGATTGATCGCCAGCGCGACCCACACCACCGCGCTGCTGATGGGGCTGACCGCCAGCCACTTCGCCACGAAGGGGAAGGTGCTGGGCATGAACTTCTCGGTCGACCTGCTGCGTCCCGTGCGGGCGAGCGAGACCGTGCTCATCGAGTGGCGCGTGACGTCGATGGCCGCGCATGCGAAGGGCGGTTGCGTTCTCGAATTGCAAGGTGCGATCAAGAGCGCGGACGACCGGACCAGCGTGCTCGCACAAGGCACGGTGCTTTTCACGCCCGCCGCATGAGCGTTTTCCGCGCCAGCGTGCGCGTTCACGGGGGCTTTGCCCCAACAAGGAGACAAAAAATGAAGATGGTCCTTCTCACATGCCGACGCGACACCCACCGGCCTGCAAGCCCGATCTGGCCAAGCTCCGATGCACGGGCGCCGACGCAGACGCATGCCTGATCGACGCGCAGCTGGCGTCCGCCAAGGTCCTGTATGAACCCACCGATGTGGCGGGTGGCCGCTACACATGGCCGGCCTTTCCCTATGTCGGCGGTGAGACCGCCGACGATGCGTCATGGCAGGCCATCGGAGGCACCACCTTCCAGGTTCTCGGCGGCGATTACATGAAGTTCTTCGTGGCGCAAGACCCGTCCGCAGACCCGCTGAAGGTCGACCCGCTGCAGTACACGAACCGGCTCGACCACCTCGCCCGATTGATCGATGCAGTCAACCCCGACCTGAGCGGGTTCCGGGCCCGCAATGGAAAGATGCTGCTCATGCACGGCACCACCGATTGGCTGATCACGCAGAACAACAGCACGGACTACTACAACAAGGTCGTCGCTGCAGCGGGCGGGCGGGCAGGCCGCGGCCGACCGGTTCGTCGAGTACTACGTGCTGGCAGGCAACGACCACTGCGCCGCCACGCCGGACGGCGGCAAGGGCCCGGACAGCGTCGACCTCGTCACCCCGATGTTCGACTGGATCGAAACCGGCACCCGTCCCAGCGCCCGCGAGATCGTCGCCACGCGCAGCGTCGAGCCGGCCAAGGGCATGCAGCGGCCGATGTGCAGATATCCGCAGTTTCCGAAGTACAACGGTGCCGGCGATCCCGACGCGGCGTCCAGCTTCACCTGCACGTCACCTGGCTAGGCGCCGTGGCGCTGCGTACGCGGATGCGTCGCCGGTGATCCGGGCGTGCGCTTCGAATTCGGTGCGGGCCAGCAAGCCACGCGGGTCCCGCCGACGCGCTAGCAGATCCGCGACCTGCGTCGCCTCACCGCAACCCCGACTGCAGATCCGCCGCCGCCACCAGCTGCACCAAGCCCGGCCCGATCGTGTCCAGCAGCTGCGATTTCTTCCAGTGAAACCCCGGTACCGCGCAGTTGAACAGCAACCGCCGCGGCCCGTAGCGAACCCGCGCCGCCGCGCCCGCAGCAAGCACGCCGAAGCCTGAATCCCCCAGGTTGATCGCGAAGCCGCGCTTGCCGTAATTCGCCACGCTCTCGCGCACGCCTTCGAGGCAACGCGCGTGCTCTTCGGGCCGCTCGCGCTTCACGTTCGCAAGAAACTCCTGGCGCTCGCCCGCAGGCAACTGTGCGAGCCACGCACGTCCCATGGCGGTCTCGACAATGCCGCGCACGGCACCGACGCCGGGGCGCTTCAAGGTGCCGCCTTCGTGGGCACAGGTTTCCAGGTAGACCACGTCGAGGTCATTGGTCACGCCGACCGAGACCGCGCCTTCGATGCGATCGGCCAGCTGCTGCATGGCCGGGCGCAGCATGGCCAGCAGAGGCGTGTTGATGACGTAGGGGTAGCACAGCGCCACGGCGGCGGGGCCGATGAAGTAGCGGTCCAGGCGTTCGTCGTGGTCCAGGAAACCCATGGCCAGCAGGGTGCGGCACAGGCGCGAGACGGTCGGGCGCGGCAGGCCCAGCTTGGTGGCGAACTCGCTGTTGGCGTGCGCGCGCGGGTCGCTCACAAAGGTCTGCAAGATAAGCAGGCCTTTGGCCAGGGTGCCGGCAAAGTACGGGTCTTCGTCCCGTACCCGGCGCAGGTCGTCGGAGTCCTTCATGGGCTGGCGGCGATTCTGGGTGGGGCGGGGCATGGGTGTGAATCGCAGTTTCAATAATTGAAATTCAGTGCCGGTGATTGTGGACCTGCTTCCTACAGTCGCGCTCACCATGATCCGAGACACCACTCACTTCGAGGCCCTGCGGGCCGACATCCGTGCCTTCGTTCGCGAGCGCTGGCACCCGCTGGAAGAACAGGTCAGCCGCGACAACGACATCCCGCCCGACGTGGTCGACGAGCTGCGGCGCAAGGGCTACTTCGGCTGGAGCATTCCCGAGGCGTACGGCGGCCTGGGCCTCACGACCGAAGAGCTCGTGCTGTGCGCGATGGAGCTGTCGCAGTCGTCGGTGGCGCTGCGTGCCCGCGTGGGCACCAACACGGGCATCGGCTCCGAAGCGCTGGTGGCCGACGGCACCGAGGCGCAGAAGCAGCGCTGGCTGCCGCGCATGGCCACCGGCGAACTCACGGGCTGCCTGGCGCTCACGGAGCCCGAGGCAGGCTCGGAGGCGAGCAATGTGCAGACCACCGCGCGCCGCGAGGGCGACCACTACGTGCTCAACGGCAGCAAGCGCTTCATCACCAACGCGCCGGTGGCCGATGTGTTCACCGTCATCGCCCGCACCGAAGAGGGCTCGAAGGGCAGCAAGGGCGTGTCGGCGTTCCTGGTCGAGCGGGGGCCGGGTCTCACGACGGGCGAGCCCTACCGCATGATGGGCCAGGCCGGTTCGTTCGTGTCGGACGTGCATTTCAACGAGTGCCGTGTGCACGCCGACCAGCTCATCGGCGGGCGCGAGGGCACGGGCTTCCAGACGGTGATGAAGGTGCTCAACAAGCAGCGCCTGCACTTGGCGGCGCTGTGCACGGGCCCGGCGATCCGCATGCTGGACCTGGCCATGGCGCACACCAGCAGCCGCAACCAGTTCGGTCAGCCGGTGGCCGACTTCCAGCTGGTGCAGGCCATGATCGCCGACAGCCGCACCGACATCTACGCGGCGCGCTCGATGATTCTCGACGCAGCGCGCGCGCGCGATCGCGGCGAAGACGTGGCGATGTCGGCGTCGATGTGCAAGTACTTCGCATCCGAGATGTGCGGTCGCGTGGCCGATCGCGCGGTGCAGATGTTCGGCGGCTCCGGTTACGTGGCCGACTTCAGCCCCATCGAACGCTACTACCGCGACGTGCGCCTGTTCCGCCTGTACGAGGGCACGAGCCAGATCCACCAACTCAACATCGCCAAGCTGGCGCTGCGCGAGGCGGGCACGCGATGAGCCTGCGCGCGGACCTCCCGGCGCGGGTGCGCGACTTCGTCGAGCGGCATTGCATTCCGCTCGAATCGAACGCCCACGTGCACGACCCGCTGGCACTGGACGCCGCGCTGTCGCATCTGCGCCCCGTCGCGCGCGAGCTGGGCCTGTACCTGCCGCAGATGCCGGCAGAGGAGGGCGGGCTGGGCCTGTCATGGGTCGAGCGCTCGGCGGTGTTCGAAGAGGCCGGCCGCAGCTACCTGGGTCCGGCCGCGCTCAACTGCGCGGCGCCCGACCAGCCCAACATGATCAGCCTGCTGCGCCGGGGCACGCCCGCGCAGCAGCAGCGCTACCTGCGGCCCTTGGCCGAGGGCCGCATCCGCTCGTGCTTTGCGATGACCGAGCCGGCGCCCGGCGCGGGCTCCGATCCGTCGATGCTGCGCACCACCGCGCGGCGCGAGGGCGATGCCTGGGTCATCGACGGCCACAAATGGTTCATCACCGGCGCGGTGGGCGCGGCCTTCTGCATCGTGCTCGCGCAGGCGGACAAAGGGCCCACGCAGTTCATCGTGGACATGGACAACCCGGGGCTTTCGCTGGTGCGCGCCATCAAGGCCATCGACCCGTTCGCCGTCGGTGGCCACGGGGAGCTGCGCTTCACGGCCTGTCGCGTGAGCGGTGATGCGGTGCTCGGCGAGGTGGGCTCGGGCTTCGCCGAGGCGCAGCAGCGGCTGGAGCCCGCACGCCTGTCGCACTGCCTGCGGCTCATGGGCCGCGCACGGCGCGCGCTGGAGATTGCTCAGGCCTACGTGTGCGAGCGCACGTCCTTCGGCGATCGGCTGGCCGACCTGCAGCAGATCCAGGCGATGGTGGCCGACTGCCACATCGACCTGCATGCCAGCCGGCTCATGAGCCTGGACTGCGCGCGCCGCATGGACGAGGGCTTGTCGGTGAAGACCGAATCGGCGATGACGAAGGTGTTCGTCTCCGAAGCCCTGAACCGCGTGGCCGACCGCGCGGCGCAGATGTGCGGCGCGCTGGGCATGTCGGAAGACGCGCCCATCGCCCTCATCGTGCGCGAGCTGCGGCCGTTCCGCATCTACGACGGCGCTTCCGAGCTGCACCGCGCCACGCTCGGCCGCCGCTTCCTCACGCACTGACACGCTGAACAAATACAGAAACTGGAGACTGACGATGACGTCCTTGACCAAGAAACTTTTGCACCTGGCCGCAGGCCTCGCGCTCGGCCTGGCCGGCTCGCTGGCGATGGCTGCTTTCCCCGACCGCCCCGTGAAGCTGGTGGTGCCATTCCCCGCCGGCGGCAGCACCGACCTGGTGGCGCGCGAGGTCGCGCTGGAACTGGGCCAGGCACTGGGCCAGCCGGTCATCGTGGAGAACAAGCCCGGCGCCGGCAGCCTCATCGGCTCCGAGCTCGTGGCCAAGTCCGCGCCCGACGGCTACACGCTGCTCATGGCGGGCCTGACCAACATCTTCCTGCCGTATGTGCACAAGGGGCTCAGCTGGAACCCGGTGGACGACTTCGTGCCCGTGGGCCTGGTGGCCGACCTGCCCAACGTCATCGCGGTGAACGCGAAGACGCCGTACCAGAAGCTGCCCGAGCTCATCGCCGCCGACAAGGCCAAGCCGGGCCAACTCGCCTTCGCCTCCGCGGGCCCGAGCACGCCGTCGCACCTGGTGTGCGAAATGATCAATCACCAGGCGGGCATCAAGATGCAGCACGTGCCTTACAAGGGGAACGCGCCGGCGGTGAACGACCTGATCGCCGGCCACATCCCGGTGATGTGCAACAACCTCGGCGGCACGCTGCCCTACATGAGCAGCGGGCAGATCCGCATCCTGGCGCAGACCGGCCGCACGCGCTCGCCTTCGGCGCCCGACGTGCCCACCTTCGCCGAGTTGGGCCTGCAGGGCTTCGACAGCGGCCTGTGGGTCGGCATCGTCGCGCCCAAGGGCACGCCCGATGCAGCCATGCGCCCGCTGCGCGCTGCGCTGGCCAAGGCCTTGCCTGCAGTGAAGGACAAGCTGGCCAAGCTGGGCGCGGCCTCGCTCGATCCGTCGCTGCCCGCCTACGGCCAACGCATCGCCGCCGACCGCAAGCTGTGGGACCCCGTGCTCAAGCGCGTCGACCTGAAGGGCAACTGATGATGGGCCAGCCTGCTGACCACGCCCCCCTGCGCGGGGTGCGCATTCTCGACATGGCGACCGTGCTCGCGGCGCCGTTCTCGGCCACGCTGTGCGGCGACATGGGCGCCGACATCGTCAAGCTCGAACTGCCGGGCGGCGGCGATCCGCTGCGCGGGCTCACGCCGGTGCACGAGGGCCATCCGCTGTTCTGGAAGACCGCGAACCGCGGCAAGAAGGGCATCTCGCTGGACGTGCGCAAGCCCGAGGGCCGCGCGCTGTTTTTGCAGCTCATCGCCGGCTTCGACGTGCTGGTGGAAAACTTCCGCACCGGCACGCTCGATGCGTGGGGCCTGGACATCGCCACGCTGCACGCGGCCAACCCGCGCCTCATCGTGCTGCGCCTCACGGGCTTCGGCCAGACCGGACCGTATGCGCGCCGACCAGGCTTTGCCCGCATCTTCGAAGCGATGGGCGGCTTCACGCACCTGACTGGCGAACCCGGTGGTCCACCGCAGCACATGAACTACCCGCTCGGTGATGTGGTGGCCGGGTTGTTCGGCGCCTTCGCCATCAGCACCGCGCTGGCCGAGCGCAACGCGTTGCCGCGCGAACAGCAGCGGGGCGCCGAGATCGACCTGTCAGCCACCGAGGCGATGTCGCGCCTGCTCGATCCGCTGGCGGCCGAGCACCGCATCGGCGGCGTGGTGCGCGAGCGCACCGGCTCGCGCGCCACCTACACCGCGCCTTCCAACGTGTTCCGCGCGGCTGACGGCGTGTGGTTCACGCTGGTGGGCACGGGCGGGCCGATCTTCGCGCGCATCTGCCGCGCGATCGATCGCGAAGACCTGCTCAGCGATGTCCGCTTTGCCGACAACGCCGCGCGCATCCGCCACCTCGAGGCGCTCGACTGCGTCATTGCCGACTGGTGCGCCAGCCTCCCGTTCGCAGAGTTGGCCGTGCGGCTGGACCGCGAAGACGTGCCCTACAGCAAGGTGTATTCGATTGCCGACCTGCAGGCCGACCCGCACATGCAGGCACGCGGTGCCTTCATCGACGTGCCCGACGAGCAGTTCGGCACGGTGCCGGCACCGGCGGCGGTGCCGCGCTTCGTGGGGCGCGAAGGCGTGCGGCCGGCCGGCACGGGGCCGCGCACGGGGCAGCACAACGGCGAGGTGTATGGCGAACTGGGCCTGGGCGAGGCGCAGCTTGCGGCGCTGCGCGACGCGCAGGTGATCTGAAGCGCACTTGCGCTTTCGCCTGCCTTGTCAGGTAGGCGTTTTGTCATGCCCGCCCCCGTGCCGTCGCGGGGCGCCTGACTCCCCTAGAAAAGGGCGCTCCGCTCATGTGCGAACGCGGCCCGATTCCTACAGTCACCCCCATGCCGAACGCTTCTTCCCACGCCGGGAAGGCCAGCGGTTTCGGCCGGTCACGACCACTGGGGAATCCGCATGGAACCGCTCGAAGTTCTGCCCAGAACCGCCCTGAGCCTGCTGCGCGAAGACGCCGGCATGTCGTTCATGGAGTTCGCGCTGATCGGTGCGCTGGTAGTGGTCGTGGCCCTTCTGCTTGTGCTCGCCTTGCGGCGCAGCGCCTGAACACGGGGAGCCCGCCATGCAGGAACTTAACGCTGTCCTGGAACTGCTCGCGATGCTGGCGACGGACGTCCGCATGCTGGCGCTCTTCGCGCTGCTCGGCGTGGCGGCTGTCAGCGACTGGCGCTCCTACCGCATTCCCAACTGGCTGACCTTCGGCGGCGCGTTCTTCGCGATCGTCTACGGAACCATGGCGGCGCGCACGCCGACGTCCGGCGCGTTGAGCGCGTTCGGCGGCTTGGGCGTGGGCTTCGCCGTGATGCTGCCGTTCTATGCGCTGGGGATCATGGGCGCGGGTGACGTCAAGCTGATGGCGATGACCGGAGCCTTCCTCGGGCCCCAGCAGACGCTGATGGCCGTGCTCTTTACTTTCATGGCAGGCGGTATCGCGGCGCTGGCCTTCGCGATCCATCGCCGTCGCCTGGTCCACATGCTCGGCAACGTCAAGGCCACAGCGCAGGGCATGGTCATTTCCACCATCGCCGGCGTGCGGCCCGACGGGCGGCTACAGGCGAGCCAGTCCGTGGGCAAGTTGCCCTACGGCCTGTGCATTGCGGCGGGCACGGTGGTCCAAGTGCTGGCGCACCAGCTGGGCTTTGTCTAGCTCCTACATGTTTCACCCCTGGCGGAGGTTTGTATGAAGAACATCAAGGCGATCGGGCTGATCTTTCTGGCCCTGCTGTTCGGGCTGGCGGCCGCGGTCTACGCGACCGGCTGGATCTCCCAGCAAAGTGGCATCGCGTCCAACAAGGTGGTCGTGGCCGCCGTCGACATCGACCTGGGCAGTCGCGTCAACGCGCAGATGCTGTCCACGGTCGACTGGCCCAGCGGCTCGATACCGAACGGCGCTTTCAGCGACATCAAGGCGCTGAACGACCGTGTGGTGAAAGTCGGCGTGTTGCGCGGCGAAGCGCTCATGGAAGGCAAGCTGGCGCCGGTGGGCACGCAGGGCGGGCTGTCGGCGGTGATCGCCAGCGGCAAACGGGCCATGACGGTGCGCGTCAACGACGTCGTCGGCGTCGCCGGCTTCGCGTTGCCAGGCAACTACGTCGACGTGATGGTCAACGCCCAGCAGGACAAAGTGCGCGGAGAAGACGCGCTGCAGATCAGCAAGACCGTGCTCGAGAAGGTGCTGGTGCTGGCCGTGGCCCAGGAGGCCAACCGCGACGACACCAAGCCGAAGGTCGTGAGCGCGGTGACGCTCGAGCTCTCGCTCGAAGACTCCGAGAAGCTCGACCTGGCACGCAGCGTGGGCACCCTGTCGCTGGTGCTGCGCAACCAGATGGACAAGACCACGGTCGCCACCCTGGGCATCACCAAGGGGCAGCTGTTCGGCGAGAAGAAAGACATCGTGCCGGTCTCCACCGCAGCGGCACCGGCCCATCCGCGTGCACGGCAGGCAGGCCCCGCCACGCCGCGAGCCACCGAATGCGTGGAGGTGATCCAGAGCGCCGCCCGTTCGGTCACCTGTTTCTGATCCGTCTGTCAGGAGGAACACCAAGTGCGCCCACTCACAACCACCATCGCCCGGCTGCTGGCGACCTTCGCGACAGTGGCGACACCCGCCATGGCCGCGGACGTCGTGGCAACCGCCCCGGTCACGGCCGCCGCCATGCCTGCGCCTGCTGCACTTGCTGCTGCGGCAGCGCCTGCAGCCCCGGCCAGCCGGCGCTGCACCGCCATCATTCCGGATTCCGAACCGACCTATGCCATGCTCGGCAAGTCGGTGGTCATTCCGTTGAAGGCGCGCGTTGTGCGCATCGTGGTCGGCGGGCAGCCGCAGGGCCGGGCGGCCGCGCCAGCAGCGCCGGCGCAGCCCGGAGCAGCGATGCCGGCGCCCAATGCGAACGTGGGCGACGGCGTAGCTGACATCGAGGTCACGCTGCTGAGTCCGACCGACCTGTTCTTCCGCGGCCGCCAGGCCGGCTCGATGAACGTGGTGCTGCAAAGTGCCGACGGCACCTGCTACATCAAGGATGTGGTCGTTACCGTCGACCCCGGGGCGCTGCAGTCCAAGCTGGCGGAGCTGATGCCGGAAGAGCGCGGCATCCGCGTGCGCAGCGCTGAGCGCTCCATCGTGCTCACCGGCGAGATCAGCGACGCGCTCAAGCTCGACGACGTGATGAGCCTGGCTTCGGCCTACGGCGCCGATGGCAAGAAGGTGGTGAACCTGCTGCGTGTCACTGCGCCACAGCAGGTCATGCTCGAAGTGAAGATCGCCGAGATCAGCAAGAACTTGCTGGACCGCCTTGGCGCACGCGTCGGGCTGGCCCGCTCCGGTAACGGTGGTCTCAACAGCTATTCGCTGATCTCCAGTTTCCTGAGCGGCGGTGGCGGCCTGATCGAGGCGTTAAGGATCGGTCGCACGTCGATCGCCATCGACGGTCAGAAGGACGACGGCCTGGTGCGCATCCTGGCGGAGCCCAACATCATGGCCATCAGCGGCCAGCAGGCGAGCTTCCTGTCGGGCGGCAAGATTTTCATTCCGGTGGCGCAGAGCTCCTCCAGCGGCAATGGCACGAACATCACGCTGGAAGAAAAGGAGTTCGGCATCGGGGTCAAGTTCACCCCGACCGTGCTCAACGGCGGCCGCGTCAACCTCAAGATGGTCTCGGAGGTGTCGGACCTGTCGCAAACCGGCTCGCCTTTCACCACCATCGGCGGCGTGACCGCAGTGCTGCCATCGCTCACGGTGCGCCGTGCCGACACCACCGTGCAACTCAACGACGGGCAGAGCTTCGTCATCGCGGGGCTCATCAAGAGCAACGTCTCGGAGTCCATCAAGCGCTATCCCGGATTGGGCGAAGTTCCGGTGATGGGGGCGTTGTTCCGCAGCACGGAGTTCCAGAACGACCAGACCGAGCTGATGTTCGTGATCACGCCCCGCCTGGTCCGGCCGCTGGCCGAGTCGCCTCGCCTGCCGACCGACAACCACGTCGTTCCCAGCCGTGCGGAGGTTTATCTGAACGGCAGCCTCGAAAGCGCCACCCCGGCACCGGCCGCACCGGCCACCAATACCCAGTGAGGAGCATCACCATGTTCATCAAGTCGACGACTCTCGCACTGACGCTGCTCCTGGGCACCGGATGCTCCCACGTGACTCCCAACTACGACGCGCGTTTTGGCGACGCGGTGCGCGACGCGAAAAGGAAGATGACGATCAATCCCGATGCCGGCAAGGACGGCGATCCGGTGGCGGGCATGGACGGCCGGGCGGCGCGGGAGTCGATGGTGCAGTACCAGAAGTCCTACAAGGCGCCACCGCCGGCGGTGAACGTCATCAACATCGGTGGCGGGATTGGTGGTGGAGATAACGGCGGTGGGGGTCGTTAGGCGGCCCTCGAACGATTCTTGAATTCGATCAGAAAGGAGTTGCCACGCAAAGATAGAAGTCAATCAACCCAAGAACCAATGCAAGATTTTTCTGTTTTCTTACTGCCATTCAAAGGTGAAAAAATGAACCAACTTTTTGTCCGTGCCGGCAACTTCATGTCCTCGTTCGTCAAGGAAGAGGATGGTGCGCAAGTTATCGAGTACGCGCTCATCATCGCAGTCGTGTCGATCGCCCTCGTCATTGCACTGCAGGGCCTGACCACCGGAGGTTATTTCACAACCTTCATTACCCGCGTGGCCGCTTGCCTCCAGGGCAACATGGCCGTCTGCAACCCTTAAGCCCGGCAATCGCATTTATTGGAACGATGGCTATGGCGGTGGCGGTGGCGGGGCCGGCTTGTCCGTTGCCCGCCGCCGCCCAGTACAAGGCGAGGTACTCATCATGTTCAAGTCATTCCTGCGGGATGAGAGCGGCGCCCAAGTGATGGAGTACGCGCTGGTCATTGCCGTGATCTCGATCCTGCTGGCCATCGCGTTGCAGCCATTGGTGACGGACACCGGCCTCAGCGATGTTGTCGATCTCGTCCGCACCTGCCTTGGCGGCGTGACATGTGGCTGAAGCACAGAGCTTTTTCGAACCGCCACCAACATACAGGAAGCCGATCATGAAAGTCCACACTTCCGGCCACAGCCAAGGCGGCGCGGTAATCATCACCGTCGCTCTGGTCCTGCTGTTCCTCCTCGGGTTCATGGGCATCGCACTGGACTTCGGTCGCCTCTTCATCGTGAAAACTGAGTTGCAAACCGCCATGGACAGTTGTGCCCTGTCTGCCGCGCAGGAGCTCGACGGCGCCAGCGATGCGTTGACGCGTGCCACCAGCGCAGGAAAGACCGCGGCCGATCTCAACAAGATCAATTTTCAAGGTGCGGCGACCGGCATCGCCCAGACCGAGATCGTGTTCAGCGACTCGCTTATCGGCACCTACAGCCATACCTTTACGCCCGTTGCGAATGCCAGGTACGCCAAGTGCCTGCATACGAAGTCGGGCATCGCGCCTTGGATCCTCAATGCCCTGGGCGCGTTCAGCGGAAGTGGTACTTATGGGGCATCGCAGAGCGTGGCCGCATTCGCCGTTGCCACCAGGGCTCCGTCCCAGTCCAATTGCCTCATTCCCGTCGGCATCTGCCAAAAATCCGCCGCCCCCGGCTGGGGGTTCACGCGGGGGGAATGGGTCGAGGGCCTGACCAATGACAACGACGATGTGGAGTCCGGTCAGTTTCACTGGGTGGATTTCACCGGCAGCGGCGGCGGGGCGCGCGAGATCAAGGATCTCCTGACCAGCAGTGGGCAATGCGGTCTTCCCGGTATGGATACAAACGTCGGCAAGGCGGGCAAGACCAATGGCGCGGTTGCAGCGTGGAATACCCGCTTCGGCATCTATCAGGGCAGCCTCAACGCCGCGACTGCCATTCCCGATCAGACCGGGTACGCCTGGTATGCCGACAGTGCTGCCGACGTGAAGCCAGGCAGGTATGACGACTCCGGCTCGAACGGATTTGCTGCCAAGCGCAATTCATTCGCGCCTTACGAAGGGGACAACAAGAACCCCGACACCAAGAACCTCAAGACTCAGGGAAATTTCAATTCCACCGACTACACCAAGGGTGCCAATCGACGTGTGGTCACGACCGCTGTGGTCGACTGCCCGTCGATCACGCTCAAGGGTTTCGGCTGCATGCTGATGCTGCATCCGCTGGAAAAGAATGCGAGCGGAAAGAAGTCGAAGATGTGGCTCGAGTTCATTGGCGATGCGACGCTCGCCGGCAGTCCATGCGCCACCGCGGGTTTGGCCGGCGGCACAAACGGGCCCAGGGTCCCGACGCTCGTTCAGTAGGAGTTGGCATGAAAAAGAAACAGAACGGCGTGGCACTGGTCGAATTCGCCCTGATTCTTCCATTGCTGCTCATCCTGACGTTCATCACGACCGAATTCGGGCGGGCGCTGTACCAGTACAACACCATCGCGAAATCGCTGCGCGACGCCTCTCGCTATCTGTCCACCCAGGACCCGTCGATCGCAACCACGGATCCCTCCAAGATCACGACTGCCAGGAACCTGGTGGTCTATGGCAACCCGGCCGGTAATGGCTCGCCATTGGTCCTGGGCCTCACCACTTCTCACGTCCCCGCCCCGACCTGGCAATTCACGGGCAGCGGCCCGGCCATCAATACCGTGACCATCAAGGTCACGGGATACAAGTTCCGCCCGCTCCTCACCGGCGCGTTCGGGCTTGGTTTTGGTGACGTGAACGGAGAAATTCCCTTCGGGGATATCAGCGCCACCATGCGAGGTCAATCATGAATCGAACAAGACAGATTGGTGCGACCGCGGTGGAGTTCGCGCTGGTCCTGATGTTCTTCCTGACCTTCCTGCTGGGCATCATGGATTTCGTGCGTATGTTGTGGACGTGGAATGCAGCCGCCGAAGCGACGCGCTGGGGTGCTCGTGCGGCCGTCGTGTGCGACCGAAACGCCACTGTCGTGCTTTCCAACATGCAGAAATTCCTGCCCCAATTGACGGCAGCCAATATCAGTGTCGACTGGTACGACGCGGCAGGCAGCATCAGCGCGACCTGTACTTCCGCCAATTGCAGCGGCGTGAACGTCAGCATCGTCGATCTCGACTACCAATGGATTTCACCCATCGGATTCGGAACTCGTTCTCCGATCCCGATGCCGGGTTTCTCCACCTACCTGCCGCGCGAAATCATGGGGCAGGACCCGAACAGCAACGCCGTCTGCTCCTAGCAACACACCGGACACGACCATGACCATGAAGATCGCCATCGTTTCTCCCAATCCGAACCACCTGCAGGACATGCGCAAGGTGCTGGAGCCGCGCGGCCATGCCGTCTCGCTCTTCGAAGGCGGCAAGAGCCGAATGCAGGCGGTCGTCGAGAAGGTCGCGCCGGACCTGCTGCTGGTCGACGGCATGTGCTGCGACCCGCAGGAGCTGTCGCTGGTGGAGGCCCTGACCTTGCGGCATCCCTCGGTGTCGGTGGTGCTGCTGTGCGCGATGCAGACGCCCGAGTTCCTGATCCATGCGATGCGCGCGGGCGTGCGCGAGGTGCTGCCGTCGCCCGCCGACGCCGCCGCGCTCGAGGCCACCGTCGATCGCATCGCGCTCAAGATGGCCGGCTCGCAGGCGCGCAGCCCCGGGCGGGTGGTGGCGTTCATGCCCTGCAAGGGCGGCAGCGGCGCGACCTTTCTCGCGACCAACATTGCGCACCAGCTGTCGCGCGAGCGCTCGGTGCTGCTGATCGACCTGAACCTGCAGTTCGGCGATGCGCTGTCGTATGTGAGTGACCTGCGTCCGACGGCGACGATGGCCGACGTGGCGCGCGACATCGGGCGCCTCGATGCCTCGCTGCTCGCGGCGAGCGTGGTGCGCGTGTCGCCAAGCTACAGCATCCTGCCCGCGCCCGAGGACCTGGCGCGCGCGATGGACGTCAAGGCCGAGCACATCGATGCCATCCTGCAGGTGGCGCTCGCGCAGTACGACTTCGTGATCTTCGACCTCGGCACGCGCATCGACACGCTCACGCTGCGCGTGCTCGACCGCGCGGAGCGCATCTTCCCCGTGCTGCAGGCCAGCCTGCCGCACATCCGCAACGTGACGCGCCTGGTGCAGGTGTTCAAGTCGCTCGGCTACGCGCCCGGCAAGGTCGAACTGCTGGTGAACCGCAGCGTCGGCGGCGGCGAGATCGGGCTGTCGGACATGCGCCGGTCACTGCCCGGTGCGACGTTCACGACGGTGCCGGACGGCGGCAAGGACGTCGATGCGTCCATCAACCGCGGCGTGCCGCTGGCGGAGATGTCGCGCGGCAGCGCGCTCGCCAAGCGCCTCGACGAGATCGCCCACACGCTCAGCCCGCGCCCGGAGGCGACGCCCGGCTTCATGGGGCGGCTGTTCCGCCGTGCCTGAGCCGGATCGGATTCCATCAATACCCAGGCGGAGGTGCCAACCATGTCATTCAGGGACCAACTCAATGCGATCGACGGCGATGCCGGCGCCCGGCCGGCGGGGCCGGTCCTCGAGCTGACGGCGTCGCCTTTCGCCTCGGACACCTACAAGCTGCTGAAGGAGCGCATGCACCTGAAGCTGCTGGACCGCTTCGACCTGGCGGCGCTCGAAACCCTGAAGCCCGACGCGCTGCGGCAGGAAATCTCGACCATGGTCGGGCGGCTCCTGCAGGAAGAGCCCGAGGCGCTCAACGACATTGAGCGGCGCACGCTGATCCGCGACATCCAGCACGAGATGCTGGGCTTCGGTCCGATCGAGCTGCTGATGGCCGACCCGACCGTGTCGGACATCCTGGTGAACTCGCCCACCAGCATCTACGTGGAGCGTCGGGGCCGGCTGGAGCTGACGAACGTGAGCTTCACCGACGAGAAGCACCTGCTGCGCATCATCGACAAGATCGTCTCGCTGGTCGGGCGCCGCATCGACGAGTCCAGCCCCATGGTCGATGCGCGGCTGCCCGACGGGTCGCGGGTCAACGCCGTCATTGCGCCGGTGGCGCTCGACGGGCCGATGATGTCGATCCGTCGCTTCGCGAAGATTCCGCTGCGCATGAACAACCTCGTGAACGACCTCAAGTCGCTCACGCCGCCGATGGCGCAGATGCTCGAAGGCCTGGCCCAGGCCAAGGTCAACATGCTGATCTCGGGCGGCACCGGGGCAGGGAAGACCACGCTGCTGAACATTCTCTCGGGCTTCATTCCGGAGTCCGAACGCATCATCACCATCGAGGACGCGGCCGAGCTCCAGCTGCAGCAGCCGCACGTGGCGCGCATGGAAACGCGGCCGACGAACATCGAGGGTAAGGGCGAGATCACGCAGCGCGCGCTGGTGCGCAACGCGCTGCGCATGCGGCCCGACCGCATCGTGATCGGCGAGGTGCGCGGCGCCGAGGCGGTCGACATGCTGCAGGCCATGAACACCGGCCACGAAGGCTCGCTCACCACCATCCACGCCAACACGCCGCGCGATGCGCTGGCCCGGCTGGAAAACATGATCGGCATGGCGAACCTGAACCTGCCGCACCGCACCGTGCGCCAGCAGATCGCGTCGGCGATCACGGTGGTCGTCCAGGTGTTGCGGCTGATCGACGGGCGACGCAAGGTCACGAGCATCCAGGAGATCACCGGCATGGAGGGCGAGATCGTCACCATGCAGGAGATCTTCACCTTCCACCAGACGGGCATGGGGCCCGACGGCCAGGTGCGCGGCCATTTCCACGCGACCGGCGTGCGGCCGAAGTTCATGGAGCGGCTGCATGCGTTTGGCGTGGAGCTGCCCGACAACATCTTCGATCCCGAAAAGCACTACGAATAGGAGCGCGCCATGTTCGACAACCTGGGTGGTGACACGCTGATCACGGTCTCGGTGCTGGTCTTCGTGACCGCGCTGCTCATGATCGAGGGGTTCTACCTGCTGTGGCGGTCCTACAAGGGGCCCGACGCGCGCAAGATCGAGAAGCGGCTGCAGGCGATGTCCGCCGCGGTCGACCGCACGCCGCAGGCCCATCTCGCCAGGGAGCGCATGCTCAGCGACATGCCCTGGATGCAGCGCCAGTTGCTGGCGCTGCCGCGGGCGCACCGGCTGGACCGTTTCATCCTGCAGGCGGGGCTGGACTGGACGGTGTCCAGCTTTCTGCTGGCCTGCGGTGCGCTCGGCGTGTTCGCGTTCTTCGCTGTGTGGGTGGCGCACCAGCCCGTGATGCTGGCCCTTCTGGCCGGGGCCGTGGGGGCGGCGCTTCCCGTTTTGTACCTGCAGCATCAGCGCAGCCACCGACTGGAGCGCCTCGAAAAACAACTGCCGGACGCGCTGGACCTCGTGACGCGCGCCCTGCGCGCGGGCCACTCCTTTGCCAGCGGCGTGCAGATGATCGGCGAGGAAATGCCCGACCCGATCGCGACCGAGTTCCGCCTGGTCGCCGACGAGGTGAACTTCGGCGTCTCGCTGCAGCAGGCGCTGACCAACCTCAGCGAGCGCGTGCCGCTCACCGACCTGCGCTACTTCGTGGTGTCGGTGCTGATCCAGCGTGATTCGGGCGGCAACCTCACCGAAGTGCTGGGCAACCTGAGCCGGCTCATCCGCGCGCGCTTCAAGCTGCTCGCGCGGGTGCGGGTGCTGTCGTCCGAAGGGCGGCTCTCAGCCTGGATCCTGGGCATCATGCCGTTCGCCCTGGCGGCGCTCATGAACATCTTCAACCCCGAGTTCATGTCGCCGCTGTGGACCGACCCGATCGGCCAGACGGTGCTGCGGTACATGCTGGTGCTGATGCTGGTGGGCATCGTGCTCCTGCGCAAGATCGTGAAGATTCGCGTCTGAAGGAGAAGCGCCATGGCCCTGCTGTTCCCCATCCTGGTTTTTCTGTCCGTGTCGCTGACCGTCATCGGCTTGGCGGCGTGGTTGTCCCCGACGCGCACCGCGCAGCGGCTGCAGGCGGTGGCGATGCCGTCCGGCAAGTCGGCCTGGACCGAGACCGCCGTCAAGCTCGTCGGTCCGTTCGCGCAGCTGTCGTCGCCGACCGGCGACGCTGAACTGTCGCCGATGCGCGTGCGCTTTCTCAATGCCGGCATTCGCCATCCGGATGCGTACCTCGTCTACTTCGGGCTGAAGACGCTGCTGCCGCTGGGCTTTGCGGTCGTCGCGTTCCTCATGCTGCGCGCGACGGGGTCGGCGGGCGGCATGACGATGCTGCTGTGGCTCGCGCTGGCCGCGCTGGCCGGCTGCTACCTGCCCAACCTCGTGCTGCGCCTGCGCATCCGCGCGCGGCGCCGCGAGATCTTCGAGAACTTTCCCGACGCTGCCGACCTCATGCTGGTGTGCGTGGAGGCGGGGCTCGGACTGGACGCGGGGCTGGCCAAGGTCACCGACGAAATCGAGATCAAGAGCCGGGCGCTTGCGCAGGAGCTGCACTGGACCAACCTGGAAATGCGCGCCGGCGGCACGCGCGAGAAGTCGCTGCGCAACCTGGCGTTGCGCACCGGCGTGGAAGAAATCGGCACCTTCGCGACCATGCTGACCCAGGCGGACCGCTTCGGCACCAGCATCGGGGAGTCGCTGCGCGTGTTCTCGGAGGACCTGCGCCACAAGCGCCAAGTGCGCGCCGAGGAGCTGGCGGCGAAGGTGCCGACCAAGATGCTGCTGCCGCTGGTGCTGTGCATCTTCCCCTGCATCTCGCTCGTGATCCTCACGCCGGCGGTGATCCGGGTGATCCGGGTGATCGGGCCGATGCTGGCCGGGCACTAGTGACGGGCGCGCCCGCGCCGCGGGCATCGCCTCAGCGATTCAGGCCGCCAGCGTGTCGAGCTGGTGCTTGATCGCGTAGATGTACAGCTCGAGCCGGTTCGTGACGCCCAGCTTCTGGTAGATCGCGCAGAGGTGGTTGCGCAGCGTGTGCTCGGCGACGAAGGCACGCTCGGCGAGCGCCTTGTTGGAGGCGCCGCAGCCCGTCGCGACGATGCGGATGATCTCGCGTTCCTTGTGCGTCAGCGTGGCCTGCCGGGCCGTGTCGGGGTCGGCCTTTGACGGCTTCTTCGCCGCCGTGAGCTCGGAGAAGACACGCCCCATGGTCTGCGCGTCGACGCAGAGTTCGCCGCGAAACACGCGCTCGATGGCGTCGAGCAGCTGCTGCGCCGAGGCGTCCTTGCCCACCACGCCGCGCGCGCCGCGCAGCACCGCCAGGTCGAGCGTGCGCTGTTCTTTCTCCGCCGTCAGCACCATCACGCGCGACACCTCGTTGGCCAGGAGCCGCGGCAGGATGTCCAGCGCGCTGTGGCCGTCCAGGTCGAGGTCGAGCACGATGACGTCGGGCGCGAGGCTTTGCGCGGTGGCCACCGCCTCGTCGCAACAGCTGGCCGTGCCGACCACCTTCATGCGCGGCTGTTCGCCGTCGATCAGTTTCGACAGGCCCCAGAGCATGGTCTTGTGATCGTCCACGAGCAGGACGGCAATGGGATGGTCGGGATGGTCAAGGGTTTGCATGACGGACTCCTCCAGTGTCTGCGGCGCGGTCAGATCGGGATTTCGATCCGCACCGCCGTGCCGCCATTCGCGCATCGGTCGACATGCGCCTGGCCGCCCAGGGCCGTGGCGCGCTCGGTGAGGGAGCGGGGGTGGAAGGCGGTGAAGCTTTCCTGGCAGGCGTCGTTCTCGATGCACAACGCCAGCTGGCCGTTCTTGCAGTCGATGCGCACGCTGCCGTGGCGCGCATGGGTGTGTTTGCAGATGTTGTTGAGCCCTTCGCTCACCATCTGCAGCAGCTCCGCGGTTACGCGGTCGTCCAGGTGCAGCGGGGCGTCGATGGCCATCACGATGTCGATGTCGATGCCGTACAGGCCCTTGATCCGCGCGGCCTGGCGTTCGAGGTGGGGCCGCACGAGCCCGCCGGGATCGTTGGCGCCGTGCCTGACTTCGCCGGCGTAGCGGCGCAGGTCGGCGATCACGCCGTCGGCCACGTCCGCGAGCTTGTCCAGGTCTTCGCGCAGCGGGTTGTCGGCGGTGGCCCGCTTGCGCAGCGCGCACAGGCCCATGCGCAGGCCGATGTAGGGCTGGATGGCGGTGTCGTGCAGGTCGAGCGCGATCTTCAGGCGCTCGGTCGACGCGGCTTCAGTGGCCATCCGGTCGAGCACCTCGATGGTCTCGATGACCGGGAAGATCTGCGCCATGAGGTGGGCGAGGAACAGCGCGTCGGACTTGCCGAGCCGCCCGTCGCGCGACGAGATGAACACTCGGCCTTCGCCCAGACGCATCGGCAGCGGCGCACTGATGAAGGCGCGCGCCTCCAGCATCGCGGCGATGGTGCTGCAGCGCTGCGCGCCTTCTTCGTCGGCGGTGCGCCAGGCGGTGGCGCCCGCTTCGAAGACATGGTTCTGCGCGCGAAGATGGTTCAGCGGCCAGGGCAGGCGGTGGCTCAGCACGATGCTGTCGGGCGCCAGGGCCATGAGCGGCGATGCCGTGAGGCGGCCGATGGTCTCGATGCTCACCTGCTCGCAGTCGTCGTCCTCGTGCAGCGTGCGCAGCAGCCACGTGCCGGTGGCGCGGTCGCGCGTGAGAAGGATGCAATGGCTGGCCCTGAAGAAGGCCAGCGTGCGTTCCATCGTGCGGGCGATGGTGCGCCCGGCACCGAAGCGCGGGTTCGACAGCTGGCTCACGTCGCCCAGCAGCGCCAGGCGCCGTTGCAGCGCGAGCTTGGAACCGCCCCAGTACACGATCATGTGCCCGAGCGCGAGCAGGAAGGCGGTGCGCATCAGCAACTGCGGCATGTCGTCGGTGCCCGTGGCCAGCCCGCAGGCAATGAACGAGACGACCGACGCGATCGTTACGCGGGCGCCTTCCTCGAAGCCCCAGCGGAACGAGGAGGTGAGGATGGCGAAGAAGTAGAAAAGAAAGAACAGGCTGTGGGTGCCGTCGGTCACCGCGAGGATCAACGTGAACCACAGCACGTCGGACCAGTGGATCGCCTTGCCCTGGAAGTAGGGCCGCCCCACCGCCGTGCAGATGTGGATCAGCAGGCTGTGAAGGATGTAGCCGAGGAAGGCCAGCCAGACGGCCGCGGGGACCTGGTTCCGGCTATCGGCGGCGTCGACCGTGATCGCCAGCAGGGCCGAAATCGACAGCACGAGCCGCATGCGTCCCACCATGAGCGCATCCGCCGCCAGGCTGGCGTCGATGCGGGGGGCGGAGTCGTGGACTCGCATGGGGATGCATCCTGTGCATGAACCATGTCAGGCACCGCGAGAGATCGCAGTGGAGACGACGAAGCCCGGCTGTGACAGATTGGAATACATTTTTCTTACCTGAGACCACAACGTGTGACGAGTTCACATTACTACTTTGGTGTTCAGAAGCAATTGAAATCGCATTCCATTAACATTTGGTAACTATATTTGCATTGGATTGCATGCGGATAAATCGGCGTCCGTACGGGGGCGGCGAGAGGGCATGGCGCAGGCGGGGGAGGCCGTGGAGAGGGCGAGGTACCTCGCCGGGGCGTCCGCCTGTCGTGCGAAGGCGCAGACCGTGGGGTAACCCGGTCACGCGTTGAGGCTGCGAATTTCGCGCGGCCTCAGGGCAGGAAAAGCAGCATCCCGTAGACCGCAAACAGCATCAGGTGCATGAGCCCCTGGATCGGCGACGTGCGCTGCCCGTTGAAGCTCAGCAGGCTCAACACCGCCGTCACCGCAAACAGCAGCGTTTCCGCGCCCGAGATGCCCATGAGCACCTGCTTGCCCGTGACCAGCCCGATGACCAGCACGGCCGGCACCGTGAGCCCCACGGTGGAGACGAAGGCGCCCAGGCACAGGTTGACGGCGCGCTGCATTTCGTTGTTCATCGCAGCGCGCACGGCGGTGATCGACTCGGGCGTGAACACGATGATGGCGATGAGCACGCCGCCCACGGCCGCAGGCGCGCCGGCCGCGGCGATGCCGTAGTCGGTGACCACCGCGAGGTAGTGCGCGAGCAGCACGATCGGCAGGATCATCGCGAGCAACAGCAGCGAACGAACGACCACGGCGTGCTTGTCCAGGCTGGCGTGCTCTGCCTGCGCCGCGGGTGAGGACGCGGTCGCCCGCACCGACATCTGCCCCGGCGCCGGCTGGATGAAGAAGCGCTGGTGGCTGCGCATCTGCATCCAGAGAAACGCCCCGTACAGCACGGCCGTGAGCACCGACATGCCGATCGCCTGCACCGGCGTGAACTCGCCCGCGCCGGTCGTGTGGTTGGGCAGCACCAGCGCCGTGCCGGTCAGCAGCACGATCATCGACACGTAGGCCGTCGCACCCTGCGCGTTGTATTCCTGGTCGCCGTGGCGGGCCGAACCCGCGATCAGGCAGATGCCGATCACGAGGTTCAGGATGATCATCATCACGGCGAAGATCGAGTCGCGCCCGATGGTCGGAAACTCGCCCGGGCCGAGCAGCACCGACGCAATGAGGATCACCTCGATCGACACGATCGAGAGCGTCAGGATCAGCGTGCCGTAGGGCTCGCCCAGCTGATGCGCCAGGTGATCGGCTTCACGCACCACGCCGAACGACGCGGCCAGGATGGTGACGAACAGCGCAAGAAAAACGCAGCCGGCCACCACAGGGCTGATCGGCGCGGCCAGCCATTTGTCGCCGAACGCGACGAAGAGCCCGACCACGAGCCAGGCGGCGGCGATCAAGGCCCAGGTGGCGGGCGGCACCAGGCGTGGCGGGGCGCCATGCGGCGCGGGAGGAGGAAGGTGCGAGGGCAGGTCGGCCATGAAGGACTTCGTGAGAAGTGAAGGGCCGTCCCTTGCAAGGTGGTGGAGTGCGAGGCCGAGGTCGTCCTCGGCCCGGTTCGCGCAGGGCGCACGAACGCAAAAATGATAGCAGGGAAGCTGCCGGCGGGCGTGCTCAGCCCCCGCGTGCGCGCACCTGGGCCGCGTGCAGGAGGCGGGCGTTGTCTACCTTTTGCTTGGACAGAAGCCGCATCCTGTTGCAGCTTGAGCAGCGGTACAGGCGCAGCCACGGCAGCAGGCGCATCCACCCGCTGCGCGGCTGGCGATCCATGTCTTGCGGGTGGCAGGGGCAGGCGGAAACCGAGTGAGATGACGACATTTGTCCAATCGACCATGCAGTCCAGAACCCACCCTGACCGAGCTCTGTGGCTCTTCGGTTTCCTGGGGAATGAAAGTATTCATTCTTGCGACAAATGTAAACAAGCACACTCACCTGTTCTGGGTATTCGGTGGTTTCCCGGCAGGTTCTGGCCACGGAAAACGGTTGAAAAAATGCGGCTGAGTCCCGACGCCGCAGGCCGAACGGCCGGAGTCGCCGGTTGTGTCGTCGACGGCTTCCTGAGCCGGCTCGCAGCGGTGGTGCTCGGTGACGGGCGTCGGGGTGGCGCAGCGCGCGCAGGCTCGGGCGGCTCGTTATGAGGTCGCTGCCGCTATTTTTTTCACAAGGGAATTGGGGCGACCAAATGTCGTGAGATGGCCGTCCGCAGAATCCCACCACTTCTTTCTTAGGGGCGCCTCAACGAGAGGGTTCGCTTTGAAGGCGAGCTATTAAAAATGGAGAGCGATGGCGACGCCTGCAGCGAATCTATCAATCCGCAGTCAAGAAGCTCAACGCTCATTCCGGGATCTGCGAGGGTTCGCCACAGAAGTACCTCAACCTAGCAGAGCTCGCGCGGCCGAGTTGCGTCAGCAGATTGAAGCTGCAGGGCGCACTCAATTGCGCAGCACCTTCTCGTGCACGTCGAGGTCGCACGCAGCCTGTACCACCGACACGTCTCGTTTCTTCACGAGTTCGAAATTGAAGTTTGAACTTTTGATTTAATTGTCATTTGGGTTTCATGGGCAGTTCCAAGTTCTATCTCGCACCTTAATAAGGTGCTCTTTTTAACTCGGAAGTAGTTCATTTCTCGATTGGAAAACCAATGGCTTACTCGTAGTTGCGCTGCAAAAACTCCTCTGGCACGCGTGAGAAAATAGCGATCAAATAGAAAGACAATCACCTTCACATGATCGGGCCGGGAGCGAGCCTGATGTGTTTGGCTGCAATTGGGCAATACGCGTCACGGCGCGCGTTTCTTGAAAACAAGAATCAAAAGGGGAGGGGTCTGCGTGAACCATATCGTGGCGAGATTGTTCTTGCACGGGCGCATCCGATGAGCGACCCATCGGGCCATCGTCTCGCGGAGCTTGTCGCTGGCCGTCAGCACGACCGGCTGTTGCGACTGTCGTTCCCCCAGGGCGGCGAGCCCGCGGGTGCCGACCTCTTGGTCAACACCCTCTCTGCTTCGGAAGGCCTGTCGCGCGACTTCGATTTCACGGCCGGGCTCTTGAGCAGCAATGCCGATCTGGCACTCAAGGACCTGCAGGGCAAGATGCTTTGCGTCGAGCTGGTGCGCCCCGACGGAACGCTTCGCTATTTCACCGGCATCGTCTTGGAGTTCAGGCTAGTGCGCACGGATGGCAACCTGGCCTTCTATGAAGCACGGCTCGGCCCGTGGTTGAAGTACCTGAGGCTGCGCGCGAACAATCGCCTGTTCCATCGCCAGACGCTGCGCGCGCAGACCGAGGCCATCTTCAACGACTACGGCGTGCTGCCCCGATGGGAGTGGCTCGTCCGCGGCGACGACGCACCTCACACGATGGCCGTGCAGGGCGGTGGGGCTGGCGGGGAGACTGACCACAACTACCTGCACCGCCGCTGGGAGGCGGCGGGCTACAGCTACTGGTACGAGCATTCGGCCGAGGGCCACACGCTGCATGTGTGCGACGACAGCACGCTTGCCAAGGCCGTGGACGGTTCGTCCCCGGAGATCCGGTTTCAGGACGAAGGTGGCGCGCAAGAAGAAGATGGCATCGGCCAGTGGAGCGCGGTGCGCGAGCTGGTCTCGGCGCAAGCGGCCGTCAGTGCCTTCGACTTCAAGAACGCGCGTCCCCAGCATGCCGCGATGCCCAGCAACAACCAGCAGGGCGAGGTGCCCCAGTTGGAGGTGCACGAGTACGGTGGTGCGCGTCACTTCAAGACTTCGCTCGAAGGCGAAGGCGTGGCACGTCGGCGCATCGGCGAGATCGAAGCGAAGGCCAAGCGCTTCGAGGCGCAGGGCAACAACCGCTTCGTGCTGCCCGGGCGCTGGTTCCGGCTGGCCGACCACTTCGGACGCACGCAAGGCGAAAGCTCCGAAAGCGAATTCCTCGTTCTCTCGGTGGAGCACCGGGCGAGTAACAACTACCTGCAGGAGCCCGCTACCGCAGAAGAAAAACCAAAGGGGTCGCGAGCCGAGTACAGGAACAGTTTCGTCTGCAGCCGCCGCTTGGTTGCATGGATGCCGAGTCGCGGTTTCCACAGCGTGGAGCAGCGCGTGATGGCGCCGCAGACCGCCACCGTGGTGGGGCCGTCCGCCGAAGGCAGCATCCACACCGATGAGTACGGGCGCATCCGGGTGCAATTTCATTGGGACCGCGAAGGCCAGAACGACGAGCGCAGTTCGGCCTGGGTGCGCGTGATGAGTCCGTGGGCCGGCGGCGAGACCGGTGCCGTCTCCACGCCCCGCGTCGGCTCGGAAGTCATCGTGCAGTGCCTGGACGGCAACCCCGATCACCCGATCGTCATGGGGGTGGTCTACAACGCGCAGCGCATGCCGCCGTGGAAGCTGCCCGAGCAAAAGGCCCTCACGGGTCTCAGAAGCCGTGAACTCGCGGGCGCCAGCGGCAACGAGGCCGGTGGCAAGAGCAACCACCTGCTGCTGGACGACACCGAAGGCAAGATCCAGGCGCAGCTCAAGAGCGACCACGACAGCAGCTCCCTGAGCCTGGGGCACATCACCCGCATCGAAGACAACGCAGGACGCAAGGACGCCCGGGGCCAGGGCTTCGAGCTGCGCACGGACGGCCACGGTGCGATCCGGGCCCAGGACGGACTCCTGATCAGCACCGAGGCGCGCGCCAACGCGCAGGCCCACATCACCGACATGGGCGAGACGGTGCAGCGCCTGACCCAGGGGCGGGATCTGCACGAGGGCTTGAGTGAAGCGGCGCAGCAGGCCAAGGCGCACGAGGCCGGCGACCAGGACGAGGTGACCAAGAGCCTGAAGGCGCAGAACGATGCGATCAAGGGCTCGGGCAGCGGCAACAAGGCCGAGGGCGAATTCCCCGAACTCAACGAGCCGCATGTCGTGCTGGCCAGCCCTGCGGGAATCGAGGCCACCACGGGTGGTTCGATGCACCTGGTGAGCACCGAGCATCATGCGATCACCAGCGGGGCGCACACCAGCATTGCAGCGGGCAAGAGCTTGCTGGTCAGCGCCAAGGAAGCGGTGCGCATCGCCGCTTTCGAGAAAGGCATGCGGCTCATCGCCGCCAATTCCGACATCGACATTCAGGCCTTGAAGGACAACATCAACATCCTGGCCAAACTGGACGTCAAGGCCGAAGCCAACAGGATCACGATCACTGCCAAGGAAGAAGTGATCATCAACGGCGGTACCAGTTACACCCATTGGGGTGGAACAGGCATCGCGAACGGCACCAAGGGCATCTGGCGCGAGCACGCGGCTTCCCATATCACGACGGGCCCTAAAAACCTGCCGGTGCCGGAGATGCGTTTACCTCAAGCCGTGTGCAAAGAGTGCATGGCAAAGGCGGCAGCGCGTGCTGCCGCGGTGGCACCCCGACAGTGACCGTGTCAGCGTACCCAACCCCACAAGCGACGCGGGTCGACGGCGGCCTGCCGCCGCACGAGCCTGCGGCATTCAACAAGGAAGTCGCGCAGGCACTGGCGCATGACATGGGTGTGCTGCTGACCTGCAGTGCGAGCATGCCGCGCTACGCATTGGTCGAACTCGGCCAATGCGAGATGGCCGATCGCGAGGCTATCGCCCTCGGTGTCCAAGCGCATGGGCTGGAGATGGAGCGCTTGTTCGAGGGCACGCCCGAATCCGAGCTGGCCGATCAGGGGCCATGGCTGATCAAGTTTCCGGTACAGCCTTCGGGCGCTCTGCTGGAGACCCTGGCCCTGCATGCGGGCGTTCATCATGCCTTGAGCATGGTGGCCTCAACCCTCGCGTTGGACGATCTGGCGAACCACATGAGAAGCTGGCTCGAAGGCCTGATTCCACCGGACCCAACGATCGACGGTGACGAATCCTGCGGTGCTGTGTTGCGCTGGTTTGACCCACGCATCGGCTTGGACATGCCCGGCTGCTGGCCTGCTGCGGATCGCCAGCAATTCATGCAGGCATTTCATTGGTGGGCTGCCTGGCGTGCTGATTTTTCACCGCGCACGATGCATGGGCCCAGTCTCAATAGGGCGGCTCCGCGCGCCGAGCCACTGCCGCTTGACCAGGCACTGCTGTTGGCACTCGACCAGCTCAACACAGCAGAAACCATTCTCGCTTCCGTGCACGAGAACGACATCGAGCCTGGCGAGCTCGATCACATCGCACCGGCATTGCAACGCCACCTGGCTCATCGGCTGCGCGACGATGCCCGACGCCTCGGCTTGGATGAGTGGGCCGATCAATACATGTTGCTGGCCATGGGGTTGCGCCTGCACCCCGACATTGCCGATGCGCAGGCGCTGCAGCCCATCCTTGCCGCCGCGGCAACTGGCGAGCAAGGCCTCGGTGCCGCCATTGCGGACATCGACAACGCGGTGTGGCAAGGCCTGGTCGAAGAGGCGCCGCAGGTGCTGGCGTTGCATTCGCACGCACTGCTCGAACCCTTGCGCCAACGACGTCTCGCTGCCGTGTCCGCACACCCCTTTCACATCCCGCGCTCCGAAGTTCGCTGAATCATGGCCACCGTTCCCAACCTCGGCAGCAGCGCTGCCAACGCGCAATCCGCCAAGAACCGCATCCCGGGTGTTTGCGATTGCAGCGACCCGGTCGACAAATCAGCACTCATCCTTTATCCGAGTCTGGGAACGCCGTTGCTGCTCAAAGAAGGGCAGACCAAGTGCAGCATCTTCATCGTCGGCGAGTCGAGCTTGAAGGCGGCTTCGGGTGCAGGTGGTCTCATACCCGCGCCTGCGCCCAACCTGCATGTCTTCGTCGACCGTCATCTGAGGCTCTACTCCATCAAGGAGAAGGGGACCCAGACCGACACGACCACCGGCACGCTGTTTGGCGATGGCAATACCTGTGCAACGGCCCCGCAGCACATCAAGGCCTGGCGCGTCGGCCGCTTCGGAGCGGGGGTGCTCATCAAGGATCGCCATCGGCGGCCTTTTGCCACCATCGCACCGATGGCGGCACAGGTCTACAAGGATCTGCAAGGCGGCGACATCTACGAGATAGAGATCGACCTGAAGGCCGCGCCGTTTCAGGGCATCAATTCGGGCAGCTTCATGAGCTTTGCCTGGATGGTCAAGCTCAACGACGCCGGCAAGCAGCTCCTGCCCAACGCCACGCACGCGGAGCCGCAGGACCTGATGATTGCCAAGTTCCTGCGCGAGCAATCGGCCAAGGACCCTTTCCACTTCGCGAACATCCAGGAGTTCGACCTGTCCAAGGGCGCCCGCACCACGGCCAACCAGTTGCCGCCGCAAAAAACCGGCTCGGGCGAACGCCTGCAGAGCTGGCACCCCGTGAAGTACATGCCCGCACGCCCTCTGAAGCTGGGCCACCTGTCGGACGTGCATGTGAATGTTCGACATACCGCGATGGGAAAGAGCATGGCCCAGGTGCTCGAAGGCGATGTGGCCGGCGCGCAATGGAATGCGCCTGTCGGCACCAAGGTGTGCAACAGCTTCGATGCGCTGCGCGCCTTGTTCGAGAAGATGGCTCTGGGTGGCAAGAAGACCGAGAAGGCCGACGCGGTGCTGCTCACCGGCGACCTGATCGATTTCAACCGCAACCTCAACCCGGCGCAGGTTGCTGCGGGAAAAGCGACGGGCAACAAGGCCATCGGCGAGCAATGGAAGAGCTTCAACCTGCTGGCGAACATCGATGACCCGGCCAACGGCAAGAGGCTGTACCCGCGCGGGCTGGACGACATGCTCGTGTTCAGCCTGGTGCGTGAGATGTACCGCAAGCACAGCCTGCCCGTCTTCATGACCAGCGGCAACCATGAGGCGTACCAGGTGCCCTACGGCATCAGCGCGCGGGTGGAGGCCGGAGACATGGCCAACTGGGCATTCAAGCTGGGCGTGCTGGAAACTGCGGCCGACCCCGCGAAACGCAGCGAGATTGCCAGGGCCGCGGTCACTGGCAGTGGCGGTGCCTTGCGTGATCGAGCGGGGACCGTCGTCGACAAGGTATCCGGCTGGTTCAAGTCAGCCACCGGCGTTTCTCCAAGTGAGGCGGCAGGTCGGGGCGTAGAAGGTGTCGAGCAGGTCGCCCGTGCTGCCGAGGACAGGCTGGGTGGCCTCAACGACGGTCTCTCGAAGGCGCTCAAGACGGCCCGTGGCACCCTGGACGGCAGCGAACTTGCAGAGCACCGCAAGCAGATCGAATCAGCCAGCGACTGGACCCGAGGCAAAGCCAATGAAGGGATGAGTCGTGACCACAACATGACCATCTACGAAGCCTGCCTGGCATATGGTCCAACCTACGGGCAGGCTCTGACGGGATTCAATTTCCACAGTGGTCAGTTCGATTGGTTCTACGCGCTGTTCACGCCGTTGGCCGATGTGGTGGTCGCCTATGGAGCCCAGAGCGACGATGACAGTGCGGCAGGAACCGTCCAGGTCATCGCGCCGATGGGTTGGGGCACCGACGAAAACTTCAAAAATCTGGGCGAAATGGTCGATCCCACCAAATTGCCATATCTGAAAGACTTCGGTGGTGTGGACAGGCAAGGCGCGGGCATCTTGCCGCGCGCCACAGAGTCGTGGAGCACAGCGCAATTCGAGTTGCTCTCCCAGGCTCAAAAGTACAAGGCTTCCGGTAGCAAAGCAAGCCTTACGGTAGCCAGCCACTTCACCATCGTGAGCTTTGATGAGCCACAGCCGTACAGCAACGTGAAGAAGAGGTTGGTCCAGGCGCGCTTGTGGCCGCACAACAGCGCGACCGGCCTGCCGGATGACCCCGCGGGTTTTAACCACGTCAATGTGGGGACCTGCGAGCGAGGGCTTGCCCACTACTTTGAACACTACGTGCGTGCGGGCCGGCGCAGACCCAAGGGCGGTGCACAGGTCGACTGGCATTTGTCAGGCCATAGCCATCGCAGCGGCGTCTATCAGGTCGAGTGGCAAAGCGATGGGCCGGATACCAAGCCCTACATCCAGGTCGTATCGGCCACGGACCCGGGGATTCACGAGGTGCAGACCGTGCCCGCCGATACGCAGACGGCCCTGATCGTCAGCAGTTGCGGTGGTCCGATTGGCTATCAGAACCTGGATGGTGAGCTCAGTGCATGGACAGGGCGACCGCCTGCGGGCACCTTGCTGGAACCGACCACAGGCAAGATCAACCAGGTCAGCACGCGCCGCTGCCGCATCGAGGACGGCAAGGCATACAACGAGAAGCCAAGGCTGTGCGTGGCGCTGGACTACCTGCATGTGATGAGCGGCCTGCCGGCGAAGGGCAACATCGACAAGCCGCTCGAGTTTGGAGACATTCCTCAGTTTTCGATGGGAAACACCCAAATCCCGCTTCGACTGAGTCGACAGATGAAGACGCTCAACTGCATCGAAAGCTTGACGCTGTGGGTGTTTGAGGGCGACGAAAGAAGCGGCCTCAAGAAATGGCACCGCGTTGACACCAATCTGGACAAACCGGGCTCTCCCGGCAGCGCGACGGTCAGCAACGAAGGGATGGCGGCACTCTCAAAAGCCTTTGCAACAGGGGTGGTGGGCAAGCAGGACAATTCGGCATTCCGGCGCATCCAGGCGACCTTTTGCGAGGTGGGTCTGCGTAAGCCCAGTCCGATGAATCCGAAGGAGGACTGGGTTCAGGCCATGCAGTGCACCGATCCGTGGGTTTTCCCGATCAGCGTGGTGAGCACGAACGCAGGGAGAACGATGGCCGGTCTTGGGCGTGTCGGAGGAGAGAAGGGGGAGGTGCCGGATTGGTATTTCCTGGCCGAACACTTTCCCGCCGTGGGATATCTACCGCCGCTCGATGCAATCAGACCCAAGTGATCTCTTACTCAATGAATCGTCGCTCCGCTCTGACTGCGCTTCCTGCGCTGATCATTTCCTCAAGCCCACTCTTGACCGCTTGCAACATGGCCACGTCCAAAAAGAACATCCGCGAGTTTGGAAAGATCTTCCAGTACCTCAAAGACCCAGAGCTTCGAAAAAAGGAAGTCGGAGACGCCTTGCTTACCGTCGAGGGTGCGGAGATCAGCGGTGAGAGTTTTCAGTACGTTGACTGGAGTCACATCCTGTTCAGGAACTGCGACTTCGTCGGTGCGTATCAGATCAAGATTGGAAACTCCACGGACGTGCGGTATGAAGACTGTCGGTTCTCGGGCATCTTTGGGTACGGAAAAACCAACCGTGTTCACTTCTTGCGGTGCGCATGGACGGACGGTTCCATAGGGTATGCCGGCGAGAAGAGCACGGCTCTTGTTTTTGAATCTTGTCGGTTCGTTGGCACCAATCCCGATCGGAATCACTGGGGAGGCGTCGGCAGCGATGGCGAAGCGGAATTCATTGGCTGTACAGCAAAGTACTTTGTCATTGAAGGACACGCAAAGCTCACGCTTCGGCAATGCGAGTTTGAAGATACGAAGTGCACACCCCGAAGCAAGGAGTCGGGCGGAGTCTTCGCTGACGTGTTGATTGAAGACTGCAAGCTGCGCAGTGTGTTCAGCATGGTCCCCGCGGACTTCCAATCCCTCACGATCCGAGATAGTACCTTCGGCACCTTGGACCTGAGCAAAGCGATGCTCAAGGGCGACATCCTGATGGAGCGGATCAACGCGGAGAAGATGAATCTGGCCGTCGCGTCGGGAAAAGCCGTCAACTTGAGTGGCGTGAAGATCAGTGGCAGTGGTCAGAAGGTCTTCTATCTGGCCGCCAATCGTGTGACGAGCGTGCTGTTGAACGACTGCGTGTTGTCGAGCGCGCCGGACTCTGAGGCGCCATGGATCGGCGGAGCGGAGCAGGAGCCCGCATACAAGAGCCGTCCTCCGGTCAATCAAAGCGTGACGCTCAAGAATCTGAAAGCCAGTCGTATCGATGCGACCTACCTGAACACAGCGCGGCTCCTGGTGGAAGGGGGGAACTTTCAGGAGGTTGACTTGCGCAATGGCCGCATAGGGAGTCTGGAGATCAGCAACACGGCGATTGTCTCGACGTTGAATCTTGGCAGTAGCACCGTCGACAGTTTGATGCTCAGTTCAGTCGTCTTTTCCAAAACGCTGAACCTGTCCAACACCCAGATCAAGGAGTTCAAGCAGGTAGGCGGCACCGACATCGGCAAGCTTGGGCGCAACCTCAATAAAGAGGGTTCCAACATCAAGCTGCCACGTTGAGGCGCGAGAAGGCTGCGAATGTCCGATCAATACGATGAGAACGAATGCAAGAAGAACGGTGTCCGATCGGGGGCGTGTCGGCGGGGCACGCTCGCACTGATCGCAGTCGCACTGATCGTTGTCGGCCCAGTGCTCTGCGGGCTCTGGATCGGGTACCGCCTCTACTACGGGCTCGGTGCCATCGGCGGGGTGCGCGGTGTGCAAGTTCCCGACACCTACGATGGGCTGCTGTGGGCCGGCATGGCTGCCATCGCGTATGGCATCTGCCTCGGCGTCGTTGCTGCTCTCAACGTCAAGGCCAGGTGGGCGGCTGTCGCATTCGTTGCGGCCATAGCCTTGTTTCACGCCTGGGGGGTTGGCAACAAGTGGGCATCAGATCAGTTTGCTGCAGAAAGACTCATGCAAGATGCAGTGGAAATCGCACCTTGGGACGCTGCCTTTGAGCTGCAGACGTCGAAGATTCGTAAAGCAATCGATGCTGACGACCTCGGTGCACTGTCTGATGCCGGGAAAACTTGCTTGTCCTTGTACAGGACCATACCGTCACACCTCCAGGGTCGGTTCCATTCAGGCGAGTGCCGAGTGGAGGAAAGTCCTGGCGACGTGGCTTACACAGGCTTGCTAGGTGAAGCGCTCAAAGCCAATGCATGGCGCGTGATGGACCACTACCTGACACAGATCGAAGCGCAGGCGTCTGCGAGCGAGCGCCCATCCTGGGGGGGCGATTCACCTGACCTGGAGCAGCCCCACTGCGTGGTGCGGCTCGCGCAGCGGGACGATCTCACGCCATGGCTGATGCCGCCGATCGACCTGCGCCGAGTCGATCAGTTGCGAGCCGTCGGCGCCGAGGAGGAGATTCAGAAGCCCCTGCGGACGGAAATGCTTGACGTGCTCGCCAAGCATCGGGCCCCTCCCTTTCGGGTTGGAGAGGAGGCGCTTCAACATCTTTTTGTCTATGCCCTGAGCCAGCGCCGCATGGATATTGCCCAGGCCATCCTGGAGCGGGCGAAAGGACGGTTCGGGTGGTGCGTGGGAGGAATGCGGGCCATAGATCTCGTCGCTGCGGTCGCGCCAAAAACAAGAGGGGATCCGATTTGGGCAAGGGGTGAGAGAGCGGTGTTCAGTGCCATTGCTGGCTGGCCCAAAGAAAAATGGCAGGAGACAGCAAGTGATTACCTGCGTGCTGTGAAAACCATAGATCAAAACGATGCCACACCAGGCAAGCCAAATCTTGCCGAATGCCAGAAGGTCGCGGGGCGCATCGCAAGCATGAGACCTGCGAAGGAACGAAAGGCCATCATCGCGACCTGTGCGATCGGAGGCGTTGTGGCGAGCATGGCAGATACCAGCAGGCCACCACCCGATGGCGGCGGTCTTCAAGCAGTTTTCTTGTAAGGGAGTAGAGCCAAATGGCCGAAGGTATCCAAAGCGGAGGGGCATTTCTCGACCGCCAGCACGACAGGCTGTTGCGCCTGTCGTTCCCCCAGGGCGGCGAGCCTGCGGGTGCGCGGCTCGTCATCAACCGGCTGGACGCGAGCGAAGGCGTGTCGCGCGACTTCGAATACACGGCCGAGCTGCTTTCGAGCAATGCCGATCTGGCGCTCAAAGACCTCCAGGGCAAGATGCTGTGCATCGATCTCGTGCGCGCGGATGGCAGCCTGCGCCACTTCACCGGCATCGTCTTCGCCTTTCGCCTCGTCAAGACCGACGGCAATCTTGCCTTCTATGAAGCCCGTCTCGGCCCCTGGCTGAGATATCTGCGCCTGCGTTCAAACAACCGTCTGTTCCATCGCCAGAACCTGCAAGAGCAGACCCAGGCCATCTTCAACGACTACGACACCCTGCCGCAATGGAAGTGGCAGGTCCGCAGCGAAGACCTCCCCATCACCATGGCCGCCCAAGGCGGAGGTGCCCAAGGCGAGAGCGACCACAACTACCTGCACCGGCGCTGGGAAGCCGCCGGCTACAGCTACTGGTACGAACACACGGCCAAAGGCCACACCCTCGTTCTCGCCGACGACACCACCTTGGCCCAAGCCGTGGACGGATCGACGCCCGACATCCGCTTCCAACGCGAAGGCGGTGCCCAGGAAGAAGACGCCATCCACCAGTGGAGTGCCGCACGCACCCTCGTGTCGGGGCGCACGGCTGTCAGCGCCTTCGACTTCAAGAACCCTCGGCCCCAACACGCCGACACTCCCAGCGGCAACCGGCAAGGCGAAGTCCCTCAGTTGGAAGTGCACGAATACGGCGGCCACCGGCACTTCAAGACCAGCCGCGAAGGCGATGCGCTGGCCAAACGGCGCGTCGAAGAGATCGAAGCCGTAGCCAAGCATTTCGACGTGCGCGGCAACAACCGGCAAGTACTGCCTGGGCGCTACTTTCGCCTCACCGATCACTTCGGGCGCACCCAGGGCACAGGCCCCGAGAGCGAATTCCTGATCCTGGAGATCGAGCACAGCGCCAACAACAACTACCTGCAAGGCGCAGGCGAGCTCGCCCAATACAGCAACCGTTTCACCTGCAGCCGCCGCTTCGTTCCCTGGCGCCCCGGTCGCGGCTTCCACAGCGTGGAGCAGCGCGTGATGGCGCCGCAGACCGCCACCGTGGTGGGGCCGTCCGCCGAAGGCAGCATCCACACCGATGAGTACGGGCGCATCCGGGTGCAATTTCATTGGGACCGCGAAGGCCAGAGCGACGAACGCAGTTCCGCCTGGGTGCGTGTGATGAGCCCATGGGCCGGCGGCGAGACGGGCGCGGTCTCCACGCCCCGCGTCGGCTCGGAAGTCATCGTGCAATGCCTGGACGGCAACCCCGATCACCCGATCGTCATGGGGGTGGTCTACAACGCGCAGCGCATGCCGCCGTGGAAGCTGCCCGAGCAAAAGGCCCTCACGGGTCTCAGAAGCCGTGAACTCGCGGGCGCCAGCGGCAACGAGGCCGGTGGCAAGAGCAACCACCTGCTGCTGGACGACACCGAAGGCAAGATCCAGGCGCAGCTCAAGAGCGACCACGACAGCAGCTCCCTGAGCCTGGGGCACATCACCCGCATCGAAGACAACGCAGGACGCAAGGACGCCCGGGGCCAGGGCTTCGAGCTGCGCACGGACGGCCACGGTGCGATCCGGGCCCAGGACGGACTCCTGATCAGCACCGAGGCGCGCGCCAACGCGCAGGCCCACATCACCGACATGGGCGAGACGGTGCAGCGCCTGACCCAGGGGCGGGATCTGCACGAGGGCTTGAGTGAAGCGGCGCAGCAGGCCAAGGCGCACGAGGCCGGCGACCAGGACGAGGTGACCAAGAGCCTGAAGGCGCAGAACGATGCGATCAAGGGCTCGGGCAGCGGCAACAAGGCCGAGGGCGAGTTCCCCGAACTCAACGAGCCGCATGTGGTGCTGGCCAGCCCTGCGGGAATCGAGGCCACCACGGGTGGTTCGATGCACCTGGTGAGCACCGAGCATCATGCGATCACCAGCGGGGCGCACACCAGCATTGCAGCGGGCAAGAGCTTGCTGGTGAGCGCCAAAGACGCGGTGCGCATCGCCGCCTTCGAGAAAGGCATTCGTCTGGTGGCGGCAGCAGCGGACATCGACATCACGGCACTCAAGAGTTGCATCAATGTCATCGCCAAGCTCGACATCAAGATGGAGGCCAATCGCATCACCATCACCGCCAAGGAAGAGGTGCTGGTCAATGGCGGAACCAGCTACACACGCTGGAACGCGAGCGGCATCGAGAGCGGCACCAACGGCATCTGGCGCGAGCATGCGGCCGTGCACAGCCTGGTCGGCCCCAACAGCAAGGGGTTGCCCAAGCTGCCGGAGCCGACCCAGTTGCCGAAAGGGCAGCTGGATCTGCACAACCACTACATCAAGAGCGATGGCACGCCGCGACAGGCCGTGAAGCAGGGCGAGTACACCGTGGTGGATTCGGAGGGCGGCACCCACAGCGGCAACCTCGATGCCAAGGGTTTTGCGACGGTGTCCGGCTTGCCGATCGGCGGCGCCAAGATCACCTTCGGTCCGGATCCGCGCGATCCCTGGGACGAGGGCAGTTACTTCGGGCCGCCGCACGAATGGCCGCCCAAGCCGCTGGACGAGAAAGCGACGACGAGCGGCGCTGCAGGCGATGCGGGCGCCTTGCCTGCTGCGAACCTGCTGTCGGCCAAGGGTGTTCTCGGCGGCGCCAAGGGCGCGTTGGGGCAGATCGGCCAAGTGGCCGGAACGGCGCAACAAGCCGTTGCGGCCGTCCAGGCCGTGCAGCAAGGCGGCGCGCAGGCACTGTTGGGACAAGCCGGGCAGATCGCCTCTGGCGCAGCGACCCAAGCCATTGGAAAGGCTGTGAGCGGCGCGCTCGGCCCGATGGGGGCGCCTGCGGCAGGCGTGGCCGGCAGCGTGATTGCCGGCGGCATGAATGGCGGGCTGGGGGGCGCAACTGCCGCGGCGCAGAACAGCATGAGCGGTGCGGTGGCGTTGGTCGTCCCCAAGCTGCCTGGCGCATTGCCCAGCCTGCCGACCTTGGGCAGCGTGAACACCGCAACAGCCATGACAGGCAGAACACCCGGCTTCGCAGGTTGACGGCGGCGCAGGCCCGCCGGTTGCGAGGGCCTGAAGAGAACAAATCAGATCGAGGAAGCAAAAAAAATGGCAACGCAGGGACCGCAGGAAACCAAGCCGCGCGAAAAGCAGACCGCGGTCGCGCCGCTCAACGCCATCGCACCGCAGGACATCGGTGCCGGCGCGGCGCGTTTCGACAAGTGGTTGCGCGACATCAGCAACGACTACGTCACGCTGGAGCGCTTGAGCACGGTGGCCGGCAGCTTGCCCGTCATCGGAAACATCATGGCGTTGATCGACGTCATCATGGACATCGTCTTGATCAGCGGACGATTCATCAAGAAGGAGGCCGTTGATTTTCTTGCGTGGGTCAACCTGGGCATCAACCTGATCGGCATCATTCCCGCACCGCCGAGCATGGCGGCTGCCCGCATGAGCCTGCGCCCGGCACTGCACCTCGTCAAACAGCAACTCAAGCACAGCGCCTCCAACATCGGCGACGCGTTGATCTCCGTGTTGGTGATGCACCTCAACGACAAGATCGCGGGCGAGATCGAGAAGTTTGTCGACGGTGCGATGAGCAAGCTCTCGGGCATCCTGAACAATTGCGCTGACAAAGCCGATGGCGTTGTCGACGACCTCATCAGCGTGTTGCGCCGCTGCACCGGCGGCGAAGACCTGTTCAAGATTGCGGGACCCAAGCCCGAGAGGAACACCTACAACCCCAAGAAGGAGAGCATGTGGAACCGCATGCTCGCCGCCGCGGACCGCTATGCCAAACAGGCGGCCAACTACGCCGTCAAGGTGGCGGCCGCACGCCTGCCCGACAAGGCCAAGGCGGTGGTCAACATCGTCATCAGCAGCCTGACCGACTTCAAGGGCGCGCTGCGAGCCAAGTTGATGGCGCTGGCCAGCGCCGAGACCGAGCGCTCGATCATGTGGCTGCTCAAGCGCCTGTTTGCCGCCGTCAAGAAATTCAAGGCCAAGCGTGCCGCTGTCGTTCCGCCCACCAAGGGCACCCAGGCGCAGGCCACCAGGCCGGGTCACGAACTCGGCGCCGTGAACACCCAGGCTGGCGCCACTGGCAGCGGCAACTGTTGCAAGCAGGGGGCTGCCAAGGCCAAGACCCGCAAGTCCATCAGCTTCGCCACAGGCAGCGAGAGCTTCACCCACACGGATTTCGTGTTGTCGGCCACGCTGCCCATCGAATGGAGCCGCACCTACAGCAGCGACCTCGACGCCTATGACCAGGGCGGCCTCGGTGCGCGCTGGCTGATCCCGTACACGACGCGCATCGACGTTGTCGAATCCAAGGGCCGACGCGCACTGGTCTACCGTGCCGCCGATGGTCGCAGCCATGACATCCCCTGGCTGGCCGTCGGTCAAAGCCATCGCAACGCCATCGAGGAATTCAGTGCCACGCGTGTGAGCGACACGCTGCTGGTGCTCGATTTCGGCAAGCCGTTGCCCGCCGGCGAACCGGCCGACTGGCGCGAGAGCTACGAACTCGTCGACACGGTCAGCAGCAAAGCCGCCACCCAAGGCAAGCAGCACTTCCGTCTGGTGGCTCAACATGCCAAGGACGGCGCCGCGATCGGCCTGCGCTACGACCATGCATTGCCTTCCGGCGAGCAGGTGCTGAGCGATGTCGTCAGCAAGCAGGGCGACGTCACGCTCGCGCATGTCGGCATCCGGCCACATGCGATCTCCGGGCGCATCGAGTCCGTCTGGGAACTGAAAGACGGGCAGGTCGTTCGTCAACTCGCCGCCTACACGCACGACGAGGCCGGCGATCTGGTCGCGGCGCAGGACGAGAACGGCGCCGCCTGGGCCTACGAGTACAGCCACCACCTCATCACCCGCTACACCGACCGCACCGGCCGCGGCATGAACCTGGCCTACGACGGCACCGGGGCCCAGGCCAAGGCAATTCGCGAATGGGCGGACGACGGCAGCTTCGACACCCGCCTGGAGTGGGATGAGAACATCCGCCTGACCTATGTGACCGATGCGCTGGGCCAGGAAACCTGGATCTACTACGACATCCTCGGCTACACCTACCGCGTCATTCACCCGGACGAGAACGAGGAGTGGTTCTTCCGTGACGACGCCAAGAACATCACCCGCCATGTGCACGCCGACGGCACCACCGACGACTACGTCTACGACGACGCCGGCAACCTGCAAACCCACACCCAGGCCGATGGCAGCCAGGTCCATTTCGAATACGACAAGCTCAGCCGCCTGACCGGCGTGCGCGATGCCGAAGGCGGTGCCTGGCGGCGCGATTACAACCCGCAGGGTCACCTCACCGAGGAAACCGACCCGCTCGGCCACAAGACCCAATACGCCTACGACAAGGCTGGGCGGCCGGTGCAGATCACCGACGCCAAGGGCGGTGTCAAAAAGCTCGCCTACACCCCGACGGGCGAACTCGCCAGCTACACCGACTGCTCGGGCAAGACGACCACCTGGACCTACGACCCTCAAGGCCGCCTCGCCCAAAGCACCGACGCCGCTGGCCAGGTCACCAGGTACCGCTACACCACGCTCGACGAGCAAACGCTGACGGCGGCCCAGGCGGGTGCCAATCACCCGGGCCAGCTCGAAGAAGTGACGCACCCCGATCAAACCAGCGAGCGCTTGGCCCACGACGCCGAAGGCCGCCTGCTGACGCACACCGACGCCCTGGCGCGAAGCACCCACTACCGCTACGCCGATGCGGGACTCATCGCCGGGCGCACTGACGCTGCAGGTCATGCTCTGAGCTACCACTGGGACCAACTGGGGCGCCTCACTCGGCTCGACAACGAGAACCGCAGCCACTACCTGTTCAAGTACGACCCCGTTGGCCGCCTGCTCGAAGAAACTGGCTTCGATGGCAAGGTGACCCGGTACCGCTACGAAGAAACCAGCGGTGTGCTCACCGAAGTGGCCGAAGCAGGACAGGTCACCCGACTCGCCTTCGACCCCTTGGGGCGACTTGTCGAACGCGAGGCCGCCGCCCAAGCCGAAACCTTCGCCTACGACGGCAACGGCCGCCTCGTCGAAGCCCGGAACCAGGATGCCAAGCTCCAGTGGTTCTACGATCCCGCCGGCAATCTCACCCGCGAGCACCACGCCGACCTTGCCAGGGGGCACACCGCCATCTGGCAGCACCGCTACAACGAACTCAATCAGAGAGTGGGCAGCACCCGTCCCGACGGCCATACCCAGGAGTGGCTCACCTACGGCAGCGGCCATGTGCACGGCCTGCTGCTCGACGGCCAGGACATCCTGAGCCTGGAGCGTGACGACCTGCACCGTGAAGTCGGCCGCCAGCAGCACAACGGCCTGGCCCAGACGCAAACCTACGACCCCGCCGGGCGGCTACTCGAGCAGCAGATCACTCACACGAAACCGGCTCCTGGCACCACAGGCCCCACTGCCGTCGGCATCCGCCGCAGCTATCGCTACGACAAAGCCGGCCAACTCACCGGCATCGGCGACAGCCGGCGCGGGCGGCTGGACTACCGCTACGACCCGGTCGGGCGATTGCTCGAAGCCCAGAGCCAACTGGGCAAGGAAGTGTTCGCCTTCGACCCCGCGGGCAATATTGCCGACCCGGTGCTGAAGGAGCCCGGCACGGCAACGCTCGCGCGTGAACAGCGCGTGGCCCCCGGCAAACTGTTGGACAACTTGCTCAAAGCGTACGCCGGCACGAGCTACAAATACGATGAGCGCGGCAACCTCATCGAGCGCACGAAGAACGGGCAGAAGACCCTCTTCAACTGGGACGGCTTCAACCGCATGGTCAGCGCCAAGAGCGAGGAGGGCACCACGACCTTCCGTTACGACCCGATGGGCCGGCGCATTGCCAAGGCGAGCGGATCGAGAGAGACCCTCTTTGGTTGGGACGGCGACACCATCGCCTACGAAAGCGCAACGCCGCTGGACCCCAGGGCCCGGGAGCAGGCGCACACCGTGCACTACGTCCACGAGAAGGACAGCTTCGTGCCGCTGGTGCAGGTGCGCAGACAGCGCTCCCTTCAGCTGAGCCGCACCACCGACGTGAAGGCGCTGATGCAGGCCAACGGCGGGGCCTACGACATCGAGCAGGACCCGCTATGGAACGGGCAGGGACTGCAGCAAGCCAGCGCCGAGCCGTTCAGGCCTGAAGAAATCGCTTTCTACCAGTGCGACCACTTGGGCACGCCGCAGGAGTTGACCGACTCGGAAGGCCAGGTGTGTTGGAGTGTGAGCTACAAGGCTTGGGGGGAAGCCAAGGAGGTTATCTCCGAAGCGGCCAAGCAGGCGGGCATTGCGAACCCCATCCGGTTTCAGGGTCAGTACTTCGACGAAGAAACTCGACTGCACTACAACCGGTACCGGTACTACGATCCGCATTCAGGGCGATTTGCGAGCAGTGATCCTATTGGGCTATTGGGGGGATTTAATAATCACGCCTACGCTGCCAATCCAATTGAATGGGTTGACCCATTTGGCTTGGTCAACTTGAGGCCGACAGATCCGGCTCGAGGCTCATTGACGACCGTCCAGACACGTTGCTGGTACTTGAGAGAAGAGTCCAGAATTGATGCTCAACTCGGTTGTTGCAAATCTCCCAAAGAAAGGGCGAGATTGGCTCATAAATTGAGAAATGAAGCAAGAATACGCGCCCGTCTTCTGGCCAATGATCCGAAGATGGGGGTCGGTTTGTATATCGGAGGGGAGGCGTCGGCAACGGGTAAGGCAGAGCCGATGCTTAAGTGGAAAGATGCAGTTGCCAAGGCGCAGGCACGCGGCGCAACGGGAAATGATATCTACAAAAGTATTGAGGAGTCCTCTCAGAAATCCAGGGCCTCAGTAAATAAGGTGTTATCTGGTGCGGATTGTGAAAAAGAATTGAGAGGTCTGTGATGAGGAAATTCCATGAACTCACGACTCAGGAAATCGAAAAATCGATCGGCCGATTGAAAAATGAAGGTCTTCTTCTTGAGGAGACGGTTTTTATTGCGGAGGCAGATGTGTTGCGTTGTCGATTTTTGGGGAGACGTGTCAATATCAAGATTGATCTTGCGTATGGTGCGGAGATCGATCCGGTTGATTCGTTTTCCAGCAAGGAAGTCGATGAAATTTCAAGCTTAATACTGACGAGGCTGTGATTTTAAATTTCGAATGGCTGCTGGGGAGATCTGAGATTCTGTATGGTATTCGATTTGAAGAATTTCAAAGTTCTGTTTTGCCAATTGAAATTTCCGTCTTGTTATATCAAAAGGGCGAGGGGTTGAATGGTCAGGATATTGGTTCATCTTCATGCAAGCGACATCCCGAGCAGTGTTGAGTTCTATGAAAAGTTCGGATTTACCCTTGCTGGTGATGATGTTGATGGATCTGGAGTCAGAATCGCAAGAATGACTCACAGCGCCGCACCGTTTTTGGTCCTGAATTTTCGTGACAACAGCTGTTTGCTTGGCACCTACAAAGAGGTCGATGGCACGGACCTTCCCGTGGTGGCATTCGGTTTAATTTCTTCTTGGGATGAAGATTTCTTTGGCTGGCAGAATTTGATATTCGAGAGCTTCAGTGATCTTGTTGTCAAGCACGTTTCTCAGCCCTATGGAGAATGGATTTATTTGAAAGATCCTGCTGGAAATAACATCTTGTTTTCCAATTCTGATTTTTATTGAGATCCAAAGCGCACTGATGCGTCGCCACCCATGAGCCAAAGCCCATGCCCTCCCAAATAATCATCCAAAACCACAACCTCTGGCGCAAAGGCGCCGGTGGTGCCCCCGCAGGTCTTGCTGGCATGGCCGACAGCTATGCCTACGCCGGCCTGGACCTGAACCTCGCCCAGTTCGCCGCCACTGCCTTCACTGGCACCAGCTTTGCTGCGTGCACGTTCAAGCAGGCCGGCTGGACCGGATGCCAGTTCTCAGGCTGCACCTTCACCACGTGCGACTTCGAGGGCATTTCCATCTCAGGGTGCACGTTCTCCAACTGCACCTTCTCGCAGTCACAGTTCCAGCAAAGTCGGCTCAGCGCCTGTCAGTTCGACAACTGCCAGTGGAATGGCTTGAATTTCGACGGGGGTCACTGGTCCGACGTCGCGGTGCTCGGATGCACGGGCACCACGGTTCAGGCCGATGGCCTGCGCGGAGAACATGTGGACTTCACTGGCAGCTACTTCGAGCACTTGGAGATGCGCAACGCGCAAATCAATTGAGGTCGACAAGCGGCGCGAACTTTCGGAGCTTCCATGCCAAGAGGCACCCCCAACCCCAATCCCATGTATGGAATCTACGGCTATGACGACTATTGGAGCGTCGATATTCGCCGCAACAAGGTGCGCATGGTCAAGGCGTTCTACTTCAACACCCACGGCGGTCGCGAGGGCGCATTGGCGCATGCCCAAGCCCATCGGGATCAGTTCGTGCGCGAACACTTGCCGGTCTTGAAGCGAGAGATCGCTCAGCGGGTGCGGCGTGACAACAAGAGTGGTGTGGCGGGGGTGTATTTCCGCGAGGAGCCGGGCGGGAAGAATCCGATGTGGATCGCGATGACCAGAGTCAGTCCGGAGAAATCGGTCAGCAAGGCTTTTTCAGTTGGGCGATACGGGCCGCGGGCGCGAGAACTGGCAATTGCCGAACGACAAAAGCAACTCGAGCAGATGACGGGATACGCTTCGCGTCATCCAGCGGATGGATCGACGTCAGCGTTGATCACCAAGCACCCGTCGAACCCGACAGCGACCACTCCATGCTGATCGCGGCGGGGCGGCGAAGCCCCGATTTCCTCGATTCCCGTCACACACCGTTTCACTTTTCCAGCGCTTCGTGTGCACCAGTTCACAGAGGGAAAGCCGCCAGTTGACCGGTGTAAACTGCCCGGTTTTCTCCCCCTCTCTCGGTATGGTGCAAGTGTCACGGCGCACAGGCTTCACCGGCTCGGCGCTCACTCGCTTGCTCGCTCAATTGAGCGACACCGACGTTCCCGAATCCAGGCAAGCCCTCGCGGATCGTTTGAGTCAGTGGTTCAGCTGGACCGATGCCATCTCCTTGTCAGCAGCTTTGGATTCCGATCTGGGCGTCGCCGTGTCCGGCGTCCGGGCGTCCGAGGGTGCCGAGGAGGCGCAGGAGTGCGCGCGCCTGAAGGCAGTGCTGGCCAAGGCCAATGCGGACGGCGGCGTGGCCTCGGTGCTGCCGGGCGCGAACGACGACTTTCCGCCGTACCGCCGCCGCTACTTCACGCGGCAACAGGCCATGGAAACCGCCATCGAACCGCTGCGTGCGCGCCTGCGGGCCCGGCTCGCGACCCGTTCGCCCGAGCTGGCCCGGCTGGCCGCGGTGGACGCCATCCTGGAACAGGTGGTGGGCGCCCGCGAGCGCAGCCTGCTGGCGAGCGTGCCGACGCTGCTGGAGAAACATTTCAAGCGCTTGCGTGATGCCGCCCAGGCCACCCAAGACGCCAACCCCGACACCCCCCAGCCGCCACCGACCGCCGCCGGCGGCTGGCTGAACGTGTTCGGCCGCGACATGCAAAGCGTGTTGCGGGCCGAGCTGGACATTCGCATGCAACCGGTCGAAGGCCTGCTCGAAGCCCTTCGCGCCCGCTAGCCTGCAGCCCCCCAAGAGACAAGACAACAAGCTTCCATGAACAGATTTTTCCATTACGCCGTCTTCCTCGTGGGCCTGGCCGTCGTGTGCTGGGTCGGTGCCAGCTACATCGGGCACAACCCGCTGGCCCTGGTGATCACGGCGCTGATCGGCGCGTTCTACCTGATGGGTGCGCTGGAGCTGCACCGCTTCCACCAGGCCACCAGCACGCTGTCGCGCGCGGTGAACGACCTGTCGGCGCCGCTGACGAGCCTCGGCGATTGGCTCGCGAACCTGCACCCCTCGCTGCGCAACGCGGTGCGCCTGCGCATCGAAGGCGAGCGCGTCGGCCTGCCGGGCCCGGCGCTCACGCCGTACCTTGCGGGCCTGCTGGTGCTGCTGGGCATGCTGGGCACCTTCCTGGGCATGGTGGTCACGCTCAACGGCACCGGGCTCGCGCTCGAAAGCGCGACCGACGTGCAGGCCATCCGCAACTCGCTGTCGGCGCCCGTGCGCGGCCTGGGCCTGGCCTTCGGCACCTCGGTGGCGGGCGTGGCCGCATCGGCCATGCTGGGCCTGGCTTCGGCGCTGTGCCGCCGCGAACGCCTGCTGGCCGGGCAGGCGCTCGACACGCAGATCGCCACGTCGCTGCGCGGCCATTCGCTGGCGCACCGCCGCGAAGAGTCGTTCAAGCTCATGCAGCAGCAGGCGCACGCGATGCCCGCGCTGGTCGACCAGCTGCAGGCCATGGTGGCCGCGATGGACCGCCAGAGCCAGTCGCTCAACGAACGCCTCGTCGCCAGCCAGGACAACTTCCACCAGAAGACCGAAGCCGCCTACACGGGGCTCGCCGCATCGGTCGATCGTTCGCTCAAAGACAGCCTGGCCGACAGCGCCCGCATCGCCGGCGAAACGATCCAGCCCGTGGCGAAGGTGATGCCCGAACTGGTCGGCCAGCTGCAGACCATGATGGCCGCGATGGAGCGCCAGACCCAGACGCAGAACGACCGCCTCGTCGCCAGCCAGGACAGCTTCCACCAGAAGGCCGAAGCCGCGTACAGCGGGCTGGCCGCATCGGTCGACCGCTCGCTGAAGGACAGCCTGGCCGACAGCGCCCGCATCGCCGGCGAAACCATCCAGTCCGTGGCAAAGGTGATGCCCGAACTGGTCGGCCAGCTGCAGACGATGATGGCCGCGCTGGAGCGCCAGAGCCAGTCGCAGAACGACCGCCTCGTCGCCAGCCAGGACAGCTTCCACGAGAAGGCCGAAGCCGCGTACAGCGGGTTGGCCGCATCGGTCGATCGCTCGCTGAAGGACAGCCTCACCGACACCGCCCGCATCGCCGGCGCGACGATCCAGCCCGTGGTTGAGGCGGCCATGCTCGGCATCGCGCGCGAAGCAGCGTCGTTGCAAGGCGGCATGGCGCAGGCCGTCGAACGGCAACTCGAAGGCCTCACGGGCCGCTTCGAGGCCTCGACCGCCGGCGTGGCCGACACCTGGAAGGCCGCGCTGGCCGAGCACGAGCGCGCGAGCGGGGCGCTGTCGACCGACCTGCGCGGCACGCTCGAACGCTTTGCCGAAACCTTCGAGCAGCGCTCGGCCGCGCTGGTCGACGGCGTGTCCGCTCGCCTCGAAAGCACCGTGGGCAGCGTGTCCGACACCTGGGGCAGCGCGCTCGCGCAGCACCAGCGCGTCAGCGAAAAACTGTCGGGCGATTCGCACCAGGCGCTCGCCGCCGCGGCCGCCACCTTCGAACAGCACTCGGCTTCGCTGCTGCGCACCGTGGGCGAAGCGCACACCAGCCTGCAGACCGAACTGGCGGCGCGCGATGCGCAGCGGCTGTCGGCCTGGAGCCAGTCGCTCGAAGCCATGGCCGCGTCGCTGCAGAAGGAATGGCAGCAGGCCGGCGCGCACACGCTGAGCCAGCAACAGCAACTGAGCGACACGCTGGCGCAGGCTGCGCGCGACGTGTCGACGCAGGCCGAAGCACATGCCAAGCAGACCGTCGCCGAGGTCGCGCAGTTGCTGCAGGCCGCATCAGACGCGCCCCGCGCCGCCGCGTCGCTGCTCGACACCGTGCGCGAGGCGCACGCCAACCTGCAGACCGAACTCGCCACGCGCGACGCGCAACGCCTCGCGGCCTGGAGCGGGTCGCTCGAGACCATGGCTGCGTCGCTGCAGAAGGAATGGCAGCAGGCCGGCGCACACAGCCTGAGCCAGCAGCAACAGATGAGCGAGACGCTCGCGCAAACGGTGCGCGACATGTCGGCGCAGGCCGAGGCCAATGCCAAGCAGACCGTCGCCGAAGTCGCGCAGCTGCTGCAGGTGGCGGCCGAAGCACCGAAGGCCGCGGCCGACGTGATCGCCGAGCTGCGCCAGAAACTGTCCGACGGCATGGCGCGCGACAACGACATGCTCGAAGAGCGCAGCCGCATCCTCGGCACGCTCGAGACCTTGCTGGGCGCGGTGAACCACGCCTCGACCGAACAGCGCAGCGCCATCGATGCGCTCGTCACGGCCTCGGCCGACATGATGGAGCGCGTGGGCAGCAGCTTCACCGAGAAGGTCGAGAGCGAGACCGAGAAGATGGCCGGCATCGCCGCGCAGATCACCGGCGGTGCGGTCGAGGTGGCGAGCCTGGGCGAGGCCTTCGGCTTCGCCGTGCAGCGCTTCGGCGAATCGAACGACAAGCTGGTGGCGCATCTGCAGCGCATCGAAGGCGCGCTGGGCAAATCGCTGGCGCGCAGCGACGAGCAGCTGGCCTACTACGTGGCGCAGGCGCGCGAGGTGATCGACCTGAGCATCATGTCGCAGAAGCAGATCGTCGAAGACCTGCAGCAGTTCGCAAGCCGCCAGACGGCCGTGGGCAGCGAGGCCTGACGTGATGCGCGACGAGATCGACCTCGACGCCGGCCTGGAGCCGACCGTCCCCGTGTGGGCGGTGTTCGGCGACCTGATGGCGGGCATGCTGGGCGCGTTCGTGCTGATCCTGGTGTGCGTGCTCGGCATGCAGCTGGATCTGGCGAGCCGCCTCGAAACCGAGGTGCAGCAACGCCGCGCCGAATCGCAGCGCCGCGAGGCGCTCGAACAGGCGCTGGCCGGCCCGCTCGCCGCGGGCCGCGTGACGCTCAACAACGGCCGCATCGGCATCAGCGGCAGCGTGCTGTTCGCCTTCAACTCCGCCGACCTGCAACCCGGCGGCCGCCAACTGCTGAAAAGCCTGGCCGGCCCGCTGGGCGCCTACCTGAAGACGCGCGACGAGATCCTGATGGTGAGCGGCTTCACCGACGACAGGCAAATGCGCGACGGCGCACGTATGTTCGCCGACAACTGGGAGCTGTCCGCCCAGCGCGCGCTCACCGTGACGCGTGCGCTGATCGAAGAGGGCGTGCCCTCGTCGTCGGTGTTCGCTGCCGCATTCGGCGCCGAGCAGGCCGTGGCCTCGAATGGCGATGCCGAAGGCCGCGCGAAGAACCGGCGCGTGGAGATGGCGCCGACGCCCCGGCCCAAGAACACACCCGACGCTGCGAAGCCCCGTGAGTAACGACACGGCGCCCGACGATCAGGTCGACGCCGTCGCGGCGCTCGACGCCTGGCGTGCGCGCGGCGACGACCGCTTCGACCCGGTGCGCTTCCGCTTCATCGAGGCGATGGCGCAGCGCGCGGCGGCACACGAGGGCGAGGCGCGTCGTCTGCTCGATGCGCGGCTGGCCAGCCTCATGGCGACCTACCGCGCCGATCTCGACAAGGTCGCACCCGAGGCAGAAGCGCCGACAGAAGCGCCGCTTCACACCGCGCTCGCAGAGCTGATGCTGCACATCGCCCAGCTCGCGCCGTTGCCGCCTCCAACTGACGCAACAGCGACCGACGGCGATGCCGTGCCCAGTCTGTCGACCGCGCCCGAGCTCAAGACGCTGAGCTATTTCCGCAGCACCTGGTCGAAGCTCGCCGCCGACCAGCGCGTGACGCAATCGCTCGCCAAGGTGCCGAAGAACGCCGGCCCGCTCAACACGCATCACCTCGTGCAGCGCGCGCTCACGCTGATGCGCGACCTGTCGCCGCAGTACCTGCAGCGCTTCATGGCGCACGTCGATGCGCTGCTGTGGATCGAGCAGGTGAACGCCGCCGCCGAGGCCGCGCGCGTGGCGCGCACCGAGAGCCCGCGCAAGAGTTCGCGCAGCCGCGCCGGTTGACGGCCGCTCAGCGCGGCCAGAGCCACCAGGCCAGGCCGGCCGCCACCAACAACCAGATGCCGATGACCAACGCCATACCGACCTTGCTCGTCGGCCGGCTGCCCGTGCGCGCCATCCAGTCTTCGGCGCGCTCGCGGCTGCGTGCGATGACCTCGGGCGGCAACAGCCGCACCGCAAGCCAGATCAGCGCGGGCAGCAGCAGCACGTCGTCGAGATAGCCGAGCACGGGAATGAAGTCGGGAATCAGGTCGATGGGGCTCAGCGCGTAGGCCACGGTGAACCAGCACAGCGCCTTCGGCAGCCACGGCGTGGCGGGGTCGCGGCAGGCGAACCAGAGGGTGACGGCGTCGCGCTTGATGCGGCGTGCCCAGTCCCGAAGATTCATGGCGAACACGAAGTCATCAACCCGCGCTGCGCGGCCCGAACATGATGATGCCCATGCCGACGAAGCACACGGCCACGCCGACCCAGTCGCTGGTGGACGGCGTCACCTTGTCCACCGCCCAGAGCCACAGGATGGCCACGCCGATGTAGACCCCGCCATAGGCCGCATACACGCGGCCGGCAGCAGTCGGGTGTAGCGAGAGCAGCCACGCGAAGAGCGCCAGGCTCAGCGCCGCGGGCACCAGCAGCCAGATCGACTGACTCTGCTTGAGCCACAGGTAGGGCAGGTAGCAGCCGACGATTTCCGCGAGCGCGGTCGCGACGAAGAGTCCGAGGGTCTTGAGCAGGTCCATGGCCGCCATTGTGGCGGTGGCCTGTCGATCTCAGGGCTGTCGTCCGGGCCCCGTGCCCGGGCGCGACGACGGCTCCCACACATCGGGCGTGGTGGCGACCAGCGACTTGAAATCTTTCCACGGCCGCGCGCCCGGCACGGCGCGTCCGCCGACGATCACGACCTTGGCGTAGGCCACCATGCGCTCGCGCAGGTAGCGGCGTTCGGACTCGGGCCAGGTCTCGATGGCGTGCGGGCCGCGCGACAGCACGATCTCCTTCACGCCGCGGATGCGGTTGTAGGCGGCCACGGTGCCCTCGAGCGATTCGGCGCGGTCCCACAGGCCCTTGCCGAAGAAGGCGGCGGGCCAGCGGTCCATGCCCGCGAGCGTGGCGGAGTTCGGATAGAAAAGGATGTGATGGTCCGCCGCCATGCCGCCCAAAAACAGGTTGCGGTCGGCCAGGTCGGGCGCATCGGGCAGGTAGCCCGCGCCGCTGGCGAACGACGACAGCAGGATGGCGCCGCGGATGTTGCGCCAGCCGCGCGCCGGCGTGCAGTTGGGCACGGGCATGTCGAAGCTGCAGGCGGCCACGTAGTTGCGCGTGAGGGCCCAGGCGGTCGACATCGAGCCGCGCGAGTAGCCGCCGAGCACCAGCGGAATCTCGCTGGCCTTCTGGCCCGCGAGCAGGCGCCCGCGTGCGGCGTTGCCTTCGAGCAGCTGGCCCGAGGGCGTGAGCAGCCGCAGGCCCTGGCCGTGTTCGAGCTGCGAGAGCACGCGGAACACGTCTTCGCCTTGCTCCAGCGTGTTGGTGTCGCTCACGCCGCCCGACAGGCCTTCGCCGCGCCGGTCGTAGGCCAGCACGTCGAAGCCGGCCTGGTTCAGCGCGTGCAGGTTCTCGCGCCACCAGCGCTGGCCCATGGCCTCGGTGGTGCCGTTGGGGAAAGACACCGGCACGGCCTTGCCGCTGGCGGCGTCGATGCGGTAAGCCACTTCGTCCGGATGCTGGATGGCCGTGAGTTGCCCGCCGCCGCCCGCCGCCATGACCGCGAGGGCGCGCACCTTGCGGCCGTGGCCGTCGTCCACGCCCGCGCCTTCGAGGTACCAGCCGCGCAGCTTGATCGGGTCGGCGAGCTTCAGGTCGAGCCGCTCGAAGGTGTCGCGCGGCACGGTGAACTCGACGACGTGGGTGCGTGCGTCGGCCTCGGCAATGCCCTCGCGATAAGGCGCCTTCGCGAAGAAGGCGGGGCGACGGATCTGCTTCAGGTCGACCTTCGGGCTGTCGGCATCGATGCGCCCGACCGGGTCGACCGCGCCGGTCACGCGCGTGGCGCGGGCCTTGTTGGGTGGCAGCCAGCGCTGCATCTGCGCGGTCAAGCGCGTGAAGCAGTCTGGCTCGGCCTTGCAGGTGCGCCAGCGCGCCTTGAGCTGGTCGTCGGTGAACTGGCCCACGTGGTAGTCGCCGCCCGCGTAGTTGGTGGGCACCGGGTAGGCGCTCATGAGCACGGGCACGCACACGCGCGGGCCGCCGGCGTTCACGGCGGTGCCGGCCTGCGGCAGCAGGTACCCGCCCACCCGCGCGTTGCGGTCGGCGCCGACCCAGGCGACGCAGTCGGTCTGCGGCGGCTTGCTGGCGGCGGCCTGCCGCTGCTCGGCTGTGCTGCTGGTGGTGCAGGCCGACAAACCCAGCAGGGCGCCTAGCAGGGCAAGCGAAAGGGTGGCACGGGAAGGGCGCATGAGGCAGGGAACGCTCGCGGAAAGAAGGACCATGCGATTGGAACGCAGCCGGCGCGCAAAACAAGTCCGCGCAGGGCCAGACGTGAACAAATGGATGCCGATACTGTTGCAGAAGACGTGCCAGCGCGGCGGGTGCGAAAGCCGCCTTCTGGCGCAGGAGGGGTCCTACTGCTTGTTACCGGCCGCAGCTTCCCGAAGCATCGGCTGGCGCGCCAGCACCTCGTCGCGCGGACCGTGGTCGCGCACGTGGCCGGCTTCCATGAGGATCACCGTGTCGAAGCGGTCGAGCAGGCTCAGCCGGTGCACCGACGCGATCACGCAGGCCTGTGGAAACGCCGCCGCAATGCGCTCCAGCACGCGCGCCTCGGTGGCGGCGTCGAGCGCGCTGGTCGGCTCGTCGAGCAGCAGCAGCGAGCTGCCCTCGGCCGCGAGCACGCCGCGCGCCAGGCACAGCCGCTGGCGCTGTCCGCCCGACAGGTTGAAGCCGCGTTCCGAGATCGCGCTGTCGAGGTCGCCGCGCGTGGCCTGCAGCACCTCGTCGAAGGTGCTCGTGTGCAGCGCGGCGCGCAGGCGCTCGTCGTCGCAGGGGCGGCCGAAGGCCAGGTTCTCGCGCACGCTGGCCTCGAACAGCTCGGTCTCCTGAGGGATCAGCGTGGCGAGCTGGCGCAGCCGCGTCCAGTCGGTCGGCACGCCGTCGAGCGCCAGCGTGCCGCCGTGCGGCGCATACAGGCCGGCCAGCACGCGCAGCAGCGTGCTCTTGCCGCCGCCGCTCGGACCCACCAGTGCCACGCGCTGGCCCCGGTGCAACGAGAGCGCCACGTCGTGCAGGCCGCTGCGCGTCGGTGCCGCCGGGTCGTCGGCAATGGTGCCGCCGCCGCGCGGGGCGTGGTGCCATTGCAGCTGTTCGACCTGCAGCTGCGTCCACGGCGCTCCAGCGTCGATGCGTTCATGCGCCGGCACTTTTTCGGGCGGGGCCTCGAGCGTGGCACTCGTCGGCGCGTGCCAGATCGGCTCGGCGCTGCTGTAGTCGGTGTGCATGCGCGCAAAGAAACTGAAATTGGCCGCCACTGACGTGACGACACCTGCTGCCTGCTGCGCGTACTGGTAGATCATGAACACCGCGCCCAGCATCACGGCCTGGCCCGGCGCGCGCGCCTGCCACACGTAGATCACCACCAGGCCCCAGGTCAGCGCCAGACCCATCAGGTCGACCGCGAACCACTTGCCTTCGTTGAGCACCACGGTGCGTTTCAGCGGCAGCGAAACGGCCGCCATGCGACGGCGCAGCAACAGGCGCGACGCGCCCTGCAGCCGCAGGCCGATGACGGTCGAGGCGTTGCCCAGAAAGTCGAGCAGCGCGGCCACATAGCGGCGGTCGGCGTCGTTCTCGGCGCGCGCAAGCTTCATGAGCGCGCGGTCGATGCGCACGATCACCACGCCGATCAGCAGATAGCCTGCGAGCGCCGTCACGCCGCTGGTGCGCGACAGCAGCGCCAGCGCCACCAGCGGCCCGACGAAGTTGACCGCGTTGGTGAGCCAGATGAACTGGTTCTGCGCGAAGTCCGCGAGCGCGCGGCTGGCCTGGTGCACGCGGTGCTGCAGCTCGCCCGAGTGGTGGCTGTCGTGCCAGGCGAGCGGCGCCGCGGCGATGCGCGCATAGAGCTGGTCGGCCAGCGTCTCGCGCACCTTCAGGCCCACGTTGCGCTCGAGGATGCGGCCCGGGCCGTGCAGCGCCCACGCGCCGACGTACACGGCCGCGAGCGTGGCGATCCAGCGGCCCGCCGCGGGCAGGTCGCCGCGTTGCAGCGCGTTGATGGCCTGGCCCGCGAGGTAGGGCAGCGAGAGGCGGATCAGCTGCGAACTCGCGAGCAGCGCGGTGGCGCCGAGCAGTTGCGCACGCGCACCGGCGGCGAAGTGCCACAGCGCGGCGTAGAGCGCACGGATCGCGCGGCCGGGGGATTCGGTAGGGGTGGTCGTCGTGTCTGTCATGCGTGCGCGTCAGCCCGCCTTGCGGAAGGTGAGGTTGATGCGCTGCGCGCCCAGTTGGGCTTCGAGCGGATGCGGCATGTCTTTCAGCGGCAGTACGCCATGAAAGCGCAGCCGGTCCACGCCGCCCCACACCACCACGTCGCCGTGCGTCAAGGGGATGCGCGCGGTCTTGTCGCTGCGTGCGAGCCCGCCGAACTGGAACACCGCCGGCATGCCCAGCGACACCGACACGATCGGCGCGCCGTGGTCGCGCTCGTCGCGGTCCTGGTGCAGCGAGAGCCGGCTGCCCGGCTGGTAGCGGTTGACCAGGCAGGCGTCGGGCGCAAAGCCGTCGAAGCCCGCCAGCGCCGCCGCGTCGCGCGCGAGCCGTGCAAAGGCCTCGGGCATCGCAGGCCAGGGCACGCCGCTGTCGGGGTCGACCGCGCTGTAGCGGTAGCCGCGCCGGTCGCTGGTCCAGCCGAGCGCGCCGCAGTTGGTCAGCGCGACCGACATGGCGAAGCCGCCCGGCGTGACCAGGTGACGGAACGGCGCGCGCGCGGACACGTTGGCGATGGCCGCGAGCAGCGCGTCGACGCGCGGCAGTGCAAAGCCCGGCAGCACGAAGGCGGCCGGGCCGATCGGCTCGCGCGCGGCGCGCGGCGGGGCGTCGAAGAGGTCGAACGTCATGGGCGCATTGTCGCCAGCGGCAGGCGCGGTTCGGACCGTGGCTCGCGCCTGCCATGCATTCAAGCTGTCACAAAGCGTCACTAGCATTCCGAGCACCAAAGCAGTACCTGGCACCGGCCCGGCGCCTGCGATTCCTCCTTCGTCACAGGACCCGGCATGTCTCGCGTTGCTCGGTCACGGTGGGTGTGTGTCTTGACCCTGATCCTCGGAATTCTGTCCCTCGCGGCCGTGTCGCATGCCGGCGAGCCTGCGCCATCGCCCGATGCGGCGGGGCGCATCGCCTTCGACCTGCCGGCTCAGCCGCTGGCCACCGCCGTGCAGGTCTATGCGCAGGCGACGGGGCAGTCCGTGTTCTTCGACGGACAGCTCACCGCCGGCCTCGAATCCGCGCCGCTGCACGGCGTGTTCACGCCGCGCGAGGCGCTGCAGCGCCTGCTGGCCGGCACGCGGCTGGCCGCGCGCCACACCGATGCGCGCACCTTCACGCTGGTCGAGGCCGAGGCGGCGCCGCCTGTGGTCGTGACGGCACCGACCGCGCCTGCCGTTGCCATGTCGTCGCGCGATGCCCGCGTGGTGCAGCAAACCCTGGAGCGCACGCTGTGCCGCTGGCCGCATGCACGACCTGGCACCTACCGCGCGCTCGTGCAGCTGTGGGTCCGGCCGAGCGGCCATGTGCGGCGCACGCGGCTGCTCAGTTCCACCGGCCTCGCGCAGCGCGACGCGGCACTCGAAGCCGCAATGAACACCCTGGTGCTCGACCGTCCGCCCGAAGGCGAGGCCGACCAGCCGCTGACCGTGCTGCTGCTGCCGCGCACCGGCGACCGCCCCGACGTCTGCGACGCAGCGGTTTCTCCCTGAGCACGCCGTGGAACAGGACACCCCCGGCTTTCTGCGCAGCCTGCTGACCAGCCGCTACATCGAGTTCCGCAACCGGCTGCGCCGCCGCCTGGGGTCGGATGAGCGGGCCGACGACGTGCTGCACGAAACCTGGCTGCGCGTGCAGCGTATGAGCGACCCCGGCCCGGTGCAAAGCCCCATGGCCTACCTGCTGCGGATCGCGTCGAACGTGGCGGAAGACCGGCGCATCTCCCACGGGCGCCTGCTCGATTTCGTCGAGGTCGAGGAGCTGCTGCACTTTTCCGACGACAGCCACGACCCGGCCCGCGTCTCGGAGGCGCGCAGCGAAGTGCAGGCGTTGGAGCGCGCACTCGAAGAGCTGCCGCGCCGCCGCCGCGACATCTTCATCGCCTCGCGCGTGGACGAGACGCCGCATGCCGACCTCGCGCGGCGCTACGGCGTGTCGGTGCGCATCGTCGAGCGCGAAGTGAAGGCCGCGCTGGTGCATTGCGCGGGCCGTTTGGGACGCGATGTGATCCAGCGGTTCGGTCCCGGTGCGGGAAAACAGTCTGAGAAAACATGATGGCTGTTCCCACTCCGGCCGACCGCGAACGCGCCGCACTGGAAACGCAGGCGCACGACTGGCTCGTGCGCCTGACCTCCGGCCGCGCCACCACCGGCGACGCGCAGGATTTCCGCCGCTGGTGCGCCCGCAGTCCGCAGCATGCGCAGGCCATGGCGGAGGCAACGCGGCTGTGGGACCTGACCCGGCCCGCCGCCGAAGCGGTGGCACAGCGCATGCCCGTGATGGACACGCCACCGCGCGCGGCCATCGCCGTGCCGCGCCCACCCGCGTTCGGCCGCCGTCAGTTCCTCGGCGCCGCGCTCGCAGCCGGTGCCGCCGCCTTCGTGGTGGTGCGCCCGCCGGCCGGCCTGTGGCCTGCGCTGTCCGACATGACGGCCGACTACCGCACCGGCACCGGCGAGCAACGCCGTGTGGTGCTGGCCGATGCGGCCGCGGTGGTCGAGATGAACACGCAGACCAGCCTCAACCTCGCGCGCGGTGCCGAGGGCGAGCTGCCGGTGCTCGACATGCTCGGCGGCGAGGCGCAGGTGATGCTCGATGCGGCGCGGCGCGCAACCTTCACCATGACGGTGGGCGGCGCGCGCCTCGTGGCCGCGGCGGCCAGCCGCTTCAACGTGCGCGCCACGGGCGGCGAGGTGTGCGTGACCTGCTTCGCGGGCTCGGTCGAGCTGCGCGATGGCGAGCGTGTGCTGGTGGCCGGCGAGGCGCAGCAGATCCGCTACGGCGGCCGGCGCGAGGCCGAGGTGGCGCGCGCGCCCGACCTCGCGGCCGTGGGCGCCTGGCGCGAGCGCGTGCTGGTGTTCGACGACACGCCGCTCGCGGCGGTGGTCGACGAAATCAACCGCTACCGCCCGGGCCGCCTCATCGTCACGCGGGCCGAACTCGGACGCCGCAAGGTGCAGGCGCGGCTGCGGCTGGACGAGTTGCCGCATGTCGAGACGTTGATCGCCGTGAGCTACGGAGCGAAGCTCACATCGCTGCCTGCCGGCATCGTGCTGCTCGGATAGCCGCGCTCTGTGACGCGGCTGTGAAAAAAGCAGCGCTTCGTCTTCGTTCGCAAATTCTCCCGAACTTTCGTGCCGCGCGTGTCGGTCGCATCCCGTGAGCCCGGTCTCTTCTCCAGAACGGTTTTTCTCTGGGGTATGACATGAGCAACAAGACATTCCGCCGCGCGCCGGTCGCGCACGCCGCCGCCCTCGCGCTGGCCATGGCGGGCCTGGCGGGCAATGCACAGGCGCAGCGCGCCTTCAGCGCCGCATGGATGGCGCAGAAGAACGTGGCGCAGGGCACGGCCGTGGTCACGGGCTACCTGCCGAACGGCACGCCGGCCTCGATGCTGACGAACCCGCTGGCGCAGCAGCAGAAGGCCAACGAGCAGCTGCGCCAGTCGCTCGGCAACCTGGGCCTCGCGGCGCAGGCGATTGCCGCGCAGCAGGCCGCACAGGCCGCGGCGCGCGCCGCTGCGCAGAACGACCCCTCGGTGCCCGACGGGCTGGCCGACGGCGGCCTGAAGGTCGACACGAATTCGCTGAGTGCTGGCTGGCTCAATGCCCGCGCGCTGAACCGCGACTCGCAGCAGCAAGTCAACGGCCGCACCGTCGTCACCGTGGAGCAGACCGGCGACAAGGCCATCCTGAACTGGGAAACCTTCAACGTCGGGCGCAACACCACGGTCGATTTCAAGCAGCAGGCCGACTGGGCCGTGCTCAACCGCGTGAACGATCCGAAGGCGCGGCCGTCGCAGATCCAGGGCCAGATCAAGGCCGATGGCACGGTGCTCATCGCCAACCGCAACGGCGTGGTGTTCAGCGGCACCAGCCAGACCGATACGCGCAACCTCGTGGCGGCAGCCGCGCACATCGGCGACGACCAGTTCAAGGCGCGCGGCATCTATTCGAACGACACCGCGCCGAGCTTCACCACGGCGAAGGACGACCTGGGCAAGGTCGAAGTGAAGGCTGGCGCGCGGCTGACCACCAAGGAGCCCGGCTCCGTCACGCAGGGCGGCGGTTATGTGCTGCTGCTCGGCAAGGAAGTGGCCAACGCCGGCGAGATTGCCGCGCGCAAGGGCCAGGTGCAGCTCGCGGCGGGCGACAGCTTCGTGATCCGCAAGGGCGTGGGCACCGAGGCCAACGCCTTCTCGACCACGCGCGGCAACGAGATTGCGCCGCAGTTCGTGGCCGACAGCACATCGGGCAAGGTGAGCAACACCGGCCTGCTCGTGGCGCGCGAAGGCGACATCACGCTCGCCGGCCGCGATGTGCGGCAGGACGGCGTGGCGCTAGCCACGTCCACCGTGTCCGCGCGCGGCACGGTGCACCTGCTGAACTCGGCCGCCGACACGCGCGGCAACGTGGCGCTGGGCAGCGGCGCGGTCACGGCCGTGCTCATCGAGGACGACGGCAAGGCCAGCGCGTTCGACAGCCAGCGCGATGCGCTCCTCAAGGAATCGGCCGCGCAGGACACCGCACGCGCGCTCGTGCCGCCGGGCCTCTTCGACAACCTCTCGCGGTTGTCGGACCGCCGCGACCAGTCGCGCATCGAGATCGTCTCGGGCGGCGACATCCGCTTCGAGGGCGAGTCGCTCACGCTCGCCACCGGCGGGCAGATCGCGGCCAGTGCCACGCGCCGCAGCTTCGTGGCCGACAAGGCGCGCCTGGACGTGTCGGGTGCGGTGGGCGTGAACGTGTCGATGGAATCGAACAACGTCAAGGTCAACGTGCAGGGCAATGAAATGCGCGACGCCCCGCGCAACCGCGAGAGCGGCAAGCTCTTCAACAACGACGTGTGGATCGACCGGCGCAAGCTCGTGCGCGTGGCGCCCGGCGTGGGCGGCTATGAAGGCGAGCGCTGGTATGCGGCGGGCGGCCTGCTGGAGGTCGGCGGCTACCTGGGCAACCAGGGCCACGGCGTCGGCGAATGGGCCGCGCAGGGCGGCACGGTGGTGCTGGGCGGCAGCGAGGTGGTCACGCAGGCGGGCTCCAACGTCAACCTGTCGGGCGGTTCGCTCAATGTGCAGACCGGCGTGATCTACCAGACCTGGCTCAAAGGCAGCGACGGGCGCCTGTACAGCCTGGACAAGGCCCCGTCGGACCTGTTGTTCGACGGCGTCTACAAGGGCTTCGAGGCCGAGCACGTGCGCTGGGGCAAGGCGAACACCGACTACTTCTACAACCCGCTGATCGGGCCGCAGCGCAAGCTGGAAAACGGCTACACCGTCGGGCGCGATGCGGGCCGGCTGGTGGTGAGTGCACCCACGGCGGTGCTCGAAGGCGAGATCGTGGCCGAGGTGTTCAACGGCGCGCAGCAGACGCGCGCACGCGACGCCGCGCTGGACGACGGCTACCGCCAGTCGCAGACGGCGGTGGCGCGCGGCGGCGTGCTTGCGGTGGGGCGCTACGGCGCGCAGGGCCGCATCGACCTGTTCGACACCGACGTGCGCTTCGGCGACGTGGCACCGATCACGCAGCAGATGGCCGCGGCTGACGCGCTCGCTGCCGAGCGCATCAACACGCTGTGGCTCGATGCGGCGCACCTGAATGCGCAGCACCTGTCGGTGCTGGACATCGGCACGCGCGGCAGTGTGACCACCGAGAAGGCGCTCACGCTCGCCGACGGCGGGCGCATGAACCTGCTTGGTGCGTTCATCGACATCGGCGCCGACGTCACGGTGCGCGGCGGCACGCTGGAGGCCGGCAATGTCTTCACGTCGCCGGTGGCGGGCGCGCAGCCGCGCGTGCTGGTGAAGGACGCCGATTCGTCGCTCAGCGTGCGCGACGGCGTCACGCTCGACCTGCGCGGACGCCGCGTCGACATCGGCACGGCGCCCGAAGACTCGGCCACGCTCGCGGTCATCGACGGCGGCACGGTGCGCCTCGAATCGACGCACGGCGTGACGATCGGGCAGGGCAGCCTCATCGACGTGTCGTCGGGTGCCGCACTGCTGGCCAAGGGCAAGCAGAAGGGCGGCAAGGGCGGCAGCGTGGCGCTGGTGGCCGACGCGGCCATCGCGGGCCCCGAAACGAAGGGGCGCCTGTCGCTGGGCGGCGAGATCCGCGGCCACGGCGTGAACGGCGGCGGCACGCTGAAGCTCGAAACGGGCAACGCGCTGCTCATCGGCCCCGACCCGGCCACCTCGGATGCGACGCAGCTCGTGCTCGACGCGTCCCGCCTGCAGTCGGGCTTCTCGACCTACGACCTCAACGGCCACGCGGGGCTCACGGTGGCGCCGGGCGCGCAGCTCGACGTGGTCATGCCGGTCTACCGCATCGCGCCCGGCGCCGGTGCCGACCATGAAGGCGGCATCGCACTGCAACTGTGGACCCCGCTGCTGCTGCAGCAGGACGAGGTGAACCGCCAGGTCGTGCAGCGCCAGGGCGCCGACCTCGTGCTGCGTTCGCAGCGCCGCAACACCGAAGGCGGCAACCTCGCCATCGGCGCGGGCGCGGTGGTGACGGTCGACGCGGGCCGCTCGATCCAGCTGCTCGGCGGCGGCAAGAGCAGCTTCGTGATCGACGGCCGGCTCAACGCCTGGGGCGGGCGCATCGGCATCGACATCGAGGCCCCGGCCTTCACGATGCCCGAGAGCCCGTCGTTGCAGCCGCACCAGCGCTCGGTGTGGATCGGCGAAGGCGCGGTGCTCGACGTGGCGGCGCGCGCACAGACCGGCGTCGACGGCGACGGCCGCCGCTATGGCACGGTGCGCAACGGCGGCACCATTGCCATCGGCGGCGGGCTCGACTGGGAAGCCAAGGGCGCGGCCAACGCACCCGACCTCGCGATCGTCATCCGCCCCGGTGCAGTGCTCGATGCCTCGGGCAGCCACGCGCGCACCGACGTGCCGGCTGGCAGCCTGTGGCGCGAGCTCGACGTGGCCAGCGACGGCGGCACCATCGTGCTGAAGTCGGCGCACAGCTTGTACCTCGACGGCACGCTGCGTGCCCACGCGGGCGGCGCGAATGCGGCGGGCGGCACGCTCGCGGTGGCGCTCGAAGCCCCGGTGTTCTCGAAGTTCTTCGCCGCCGACGACGCCGTGCGGCAGGCGCGCGAGCTGGTGCTGTCGCAGACGCAGCAGCCCAGCGGATTGCCGGCGACGCTCAAGCCGGGCCATGCCGACGCGGCACTGGCCTACGGCAAGGGGCGCCTCGGCGTGGACCAGGTGCGGGACGGCGGCTTCGGCAACCTGTCGCTGCTGGTCAACGGCCTGCTGAGCTTCGACGGCAACGTCGACCTCACCACGGCGCAGAGCCTGCGCATCTACGCCGGCAGCTTTGCGCTGGCCGACAGCGCGGCGACCGATGCGAACGTGCGGCTCGCCTCGTCGTATCTGCGGCTGGCCGGCGTGACCGGTGCGCCCACGAAGGACGGCGAGGTGGTCTACACCACCACCTGGCGCCACGGCGCATCGACCCGCGCGAGCGAGGCGGTGTTCACGGCCGAGGCCGACCACATCGACATCCGCGACCGCGTGGGCTTTGGCGCGCACGGCGAGATCGCCATGACGGCCGGCCCCGCGCAGGTGGTGGACCGCCGCGGCTTCGACACCGTGAACATGACGAGCCGCGGCGACCTGCGCCTGCTCGGCGGCACGCCCGCGCTCGGCCTGCTCGGCGCGACCACGACCGAGCTGGCGACGATGGGCGACCTCACGCTCACCGCCGCGCAGATCTACCCCGCCACCGGCGCCAATGCGCAGATCCGCGCGGGCTACGACACGGGCCGCGTGCTCGACATCCACCGCCAGGTCGAAGGCGACGTGGCGATGCCGCAGTCGGCGTTCGGCATCCTGGCGCTCGGCGGCGACACGGTGCGCCAGGGCGGCATCGTGCGCGCGCCGCTGGGCAACCTCATCGTGGGACAGGACGGGCGCAGCACCTACGAGGCGCGCGCCAGCCTGGTCGACCTGCTGCCGGGCAGCATCACCTCGGTCAGCGGCGCGGGGCTGCTCATGCCCTACGGCGGCACGACCGACGGCATCGGCTACAGCGTCGCGGGCAATGCCATCGACAAGCGCGCCATCGGCAGCAGCGGAATATTGCTCACGGGCGACAGCGTGGTCGGGCATGCCGGCGCGCTGCTCGACCTGTCGGGCGGCGGCGAGCTCACGGGCGCGGGCTTCGTGAGCGGGCGAGGCGGCTCGGTGGATGTGCTGCGCACGCCGCTGGCCAATGCCAACCCGGCCAACACCTTCAGCAAGGCGGGCAACGGTGTGTACGCCATCGTGCCGGGCTTCCAGGGCGGCTATGCGCCGGTGTCGCCGGATGCGGGCGCGGGCGAGCCGGCCATCGGCCGGCAGGTCACGCTCGACCACGACGTGGGCGGGCTCAAGGCCGGCACCTACACGCTGCTGCCTTCGACCTATGCGCTGCTGCCCGGTGCCTTCCGCGTGGAAGTGGGCGCGCCCAGCGCGCTGCCCGCCACGCCGCTGCCGGCCGGTTACGGCTCGTACGTGGCGAGCGGCTACCTCGGCGTGGCGAACACGGCGGTGAAGTCGTCGCTGGCGAGCCCGCTGGTCGTCACGCCGGCGGCCGTGGTGAAGCAGCACGCCACCTACAACGAGATGGGCTACGACGCCTTCGTGGCGGCCGATGCGGCACGCCGCGGCGGCGTGCGCGGCGAGATCGCGGCCGACGCGCGCAACCTGCAGCTCGACTACTTCTATTCCAAGCCGAAGGACGGCGTGTCGATGCTGCAGTTCGACGGCACGGCGCTGTTCAACCCGGCGGCCGGCAGCGCAGGCTTCGGCGGCACGCTGTCGGTGACGGCCGTCGCCCTCGAGGTGACGGCGCCGGGCGCCGGACGCACGGCCGGGTTCACGGGCGCGTCGGTGCAGTCCGACCAGCTCAATGCCTTCGGCGCGCCCCGGATGATCGTGGGCGGCCGGATCGATCTGCCCTATGCCGACAACTACGCGACCTTCAAGTCAAACGCCGGCCACGTCGTCGTGCGCAGCGGCGCGACCTTGCGCGGCGCGGAAATCTTCCTCGTGGCCGGTGGCTACGGCGACGGCATCCAGGTGGAGCAGGGCGCGTCGCTGAACACGCTCGGCGCCGGCGCGCCGGCCTACGACTCCACCGACGGCGTGGTGTTCTCGCCGGACCGTACCGCGGTGCTGGGGCTGTCGAACGGCTGGATCAACCTGATGCCGCCCGTCGCCGAGGCCACGCCCGTCACGATCCAGGTCGGCGCGTGCCCGAGCGGTGCGTGCAGCGGCCAGACCACGCTGTACGGCGAGGGCACGCTGGCCGTGGCCACGAACCGCTCGTTCACGATGGCCGACACTGTGCGCTACGGCGCGAAGAACCTGCTGCTGGCTGTGTCCTCGGTCAACCTGGGCAGCGACGCGGCGCTGCAGCAGGCGGCCGCCAACGGCCAGCTGCCGTCGGGCCTGTCGATGAACCAGGGCATCCTGGCGAACCTGCTGGCCGGCAACAAGGGCGAGGGCGTGCCCGCGGTTGAGACGCTGGTGCTGAACGCGCGCGAGTCGGTCAACATCTACGGCGGGGTGTCGCTGGACACGCTCGACCCCACCACCGGCGTGTCGTCCATCGAGCGGCTGGTGCTGGGCACGCCGGCCATCTACGGCTACGGCAGCGCGGGCGACACCGCGAAGATCACCACCGGCGAATTCATCTGGACCGGCCTCACGCCGCGTCCGCCCGGCAGCGGCGAAATCTTTCCCGGCGAGAACGCACCGGGCGGCGCCATCGGCAGCCTGCTGGGCCACGGCACGCTCGACGTGTCGGCCGCGCGCATCGTGCTGGGCCATGCGCCCAACACGCAGCCCGACGCGGGCTTCTCGGCAGACCGCCTGGCGCTGGGCTTTGGCACCGTCAACCTGAACGCGAGCGAGCGCATCACGGCGAACGCGAAGGGCACGCTGGGCGTGTACGAGCAGCAGGGTGCGTACGTGACCGGCAAGGGCTACGACTACAGCGGCGGCCAGCTGAACCTGCGCGCACCGCTGCTCACCGGCGAGGCCGGGTCGAACAACCGCATCACGGCGGGCGGCGACATCGTCGTGAGCGCACCGGCAGGCGCACAACCGGCCGGCGACGTGCCGCTGGGCGCGCAACTGGCGCTCACGGGCCGCAACATCACCATCGACGGCACGGTCGGCCTGCCCTCGGGCAAGCTGCAGCTCACGGCCAGTGGCGACGTGACGCTGAGCGCGGGGTCGCGCATCGACCTCGCGGGCCGCGCCGTGAAGTTCTTCGAGCAGACGCGCTACAGCCGCGGCGGCGACCTCGAAGTGACGAGCACCGCGGGCAATATCGTGCAAACCGCAGGCTCGGTGATCGACCTGTCGGCCACGCACAACCGCGGCGGCACGATGCAGGCGACGGCACTGGGCGCCGGCGCGGGCCGCATCGACCTGGGCGGACGCATCCTCGGCACGGCCAGCGGCGCCTACGACGCGGGCGGCACGGTGGTGCCGTACGACGCGGCCGAGATCAATGTGCGCGGCCAGACCGTGGCCGACTTCGCAGGCCTGAACACGCGCCTGAACGAAGGCGGCGTGACCGGCGCGCGGCGCTTCCAGGTCAAGCAGGGCGACCTCGCCATCGGCGACGAAGTGAAGGCGCGCGTGGTTGAGGTGACGGTCGACGGCGGCAGCCTCACGGTGAACGGCCGCATCGACGCGAGTGGCTTCCAGCCCGGCGCGATCCGCCTCGCGGCGAAGGGCGACCTTACGGTCAATGGCACGCTTGACGCGCACGCCACCGGCCTGCGCGTGGACAGCTACGGCAAGATCATCGACAGCCCGAACCGGGCCATCGTCGACCTCACCAGCACGCAGGGCACGCTGACTCTGGGCAGCAGTGCGGCCATCGACCTGCGCGCGGGCACGGGCGTGAGCGCGGCGCAAGGCAACGACGGCGCATCGCGCGGCACGCTCGCGCTGAACGCACCGCGACGCGGCGACAACGACGTGGCGGTGAACGTCAACGGCACGCCCACGATTCAGGGCGCGAAGACCATCGCCGTCAACGCCTTCCGCACCTACAGCGACGCACCGCTGGCGGACGCGCCCGACGTCACGGGCCACGTGCCGCAGCTCATCACGCAGAAGTACCTCGACGAGATCGACGGCCACAGCAGCGCCTTCATCGACAAGGCGCTGGCCAACACCTCGCTCTCTGCGCGCCTCGCGGGCCTGGGCAGCTACCACCTGCGCCCCGGCGTGGAGATCGTCAGCCAGACGGCCGACGGCGACCTCAGCGTGGTCGGCGACATCGACCTCTCGGGCTACCGCTACGGCCCGGGTGCGAACCGCAACGATCCGGCGCGGCGCGGCTTCGGCGAGCCCGGCGTGCTGGTGATCCGTGCGGGCGGCAACCTCAACGTGTACGGCAGCATCAACGACGGCTTTGCGCCGCCGCCGGCCACGCCCGACGACAAGGGCTGGTACCTGACCGAGCAGCGCTCGAAGTTCGGCACGCCGTTCACGCCCGACGGCGGTGACATCGTCGTGCCGATCGACGGCGTGGTGCTCGACAAGGGCACCGTGTTCCCGAAGGACGCGCTGCTCAACTACGACGTGCCCGCCGAAGCCATGGTGCTGCCGACCGGCACGGTGCTGCCGGTGACTGTGACCCTGGGCGCGGCCTACACGCTGCCCGCCGGCACGGTGCTGCGCGCCAACGTCTACTACGCCGACGGCAGCCTTCGTCTGAAGGCGGGCACGGTGCTGGGCGAGACCGTGACGCTCGACAGCGGTATGCAGCTGGGCGCAGGCACCGCGCTGCGCGGCGAAGCCAGCGTGCAGGCGATGGTGTGGCCCAAGGGCGTGCGCCTGCCGGTCGCGATGAAGGCCGACGGCACCATCGCGCTGGCGCGCGGCGCGCTGATTCCGTCGATGACCGATGTGCAACTGCCGGGCGACGCGGCCGTGAACCTGCGGCCCGAAGTCGACGGCGTGCAGGGCCGCAACTGGGCCGTGGCGCCGATGCTGGGGCAGGGCGCGACGAGCTGGAGCCTGCAGCTCACGGCTGGCGCCGACCTCGACTCGGCCGACCGCCGCGCGGTCGACCCGGCCAAGCATGGCGCACTCATCCTGGCCGACAGCCACGCGATGTACAACGTCAGGCTCACGCCGGGCGGCAGCGGCTTCGTGTGGGGTCCGAACGGGCCCATGTGGGGTCACGACGAGGGAACGCCGATGGACCCGCTGGATTTCGAGGCGGGCTACTGCGACTGGGGCGGCGAGGGCACCTGCAAGGTCGATCCGGCGCGCCTCTCCTATTTCTGGGGGCCCAACGGCGCCGACTGGGACCCGAGCTTCGTCGAGGGAACCCCGGTCTCTCCGGAATACGTCACCCTCTGCGAGTGGGGGCCGGGCATCTGCACGACGGTCATCAACCCCGTCAAGGACGTCACCAAATACACGCCGCTGTCGCCGATGTTCAGCGTGCTGCGCACCGGCACCGGCGACCTGGGCCTGGCGGCGGCCGGCAACTTCGTCATGGAGTCGCCGTTCGGCGTCTACACGGCCGGCACGCGCTCCGCGCCGCTGCTCGATGCCAACGGCCTCGATCCTTTCAACCTCGCACGCGGCAAGGCGGTCGGCGGCTCGGTGATCGGCCCGCAGACGGCGGACTACAGTGCGGCGCTCGCGGCCTACCAGGCCTGGTACCCCGAGCACGGCGGCAACCTGGACATCGCGGTGGGCGGCAACGTCGTCGGCGATGTCTGGGGCCACTTCGCGGGCGAGCGCGCACAGGCGCCGAGCGCCGCGGTGGGCAGCTGGCTGTGGCGCCAGGGCTCGGGCACGGCCCTGGCCGGCAGCGACCGCATCGCGACGTCGTGGTGGATCAACTTCGGCACCTACGCGCTGCCGGCCGGCGTGCAGTTCAGCACCGACAGCAGCCCGGAGCCCTACCTGGTGGGCTTCACCGGCATGGGCACGCTGGGCGGCGGCAACCTCACGCTGCGCGCGGGCGGCGACGCGGGCCTCACCACACGGCTGGGCGAAGGCCAGATCTGGCAGCGCAGCGAAGCCATTGTGGCGGCGGTCGGCAGCACGGGCCGTGTCGATGCGAACGGCCGGCTGACGCTCACGGGCGGCGGCGACCTGCAGCTGCGCATCGGCGGCGTGGTCAATCCGAACCTGGCCGCTGCGCAGTACGCGAGCTATGGCACCAACGCGCAGTACCAGGACCTCAACGGCGCCCTGGTCAACCTGCGCGGTGCGGCCCACGTGTCGGCTTCCGCCATCGGCGGCATCGAGCTGCGCTACCGCAAGGCCGAGCGTTCGATTCCGGGCCAGGAAGGCGATGCGATGGACACGCGCCCGATCAACCCCTTCGTCCCGACCATCGGCATCGGCAACGCGGGCATCGTGCTCGTGCCGGGCGATTCGGCGATGTACCTGGACACACCGGGCGATCTGGTGCTCACGAGCGTGGCCGATGCGGGCCGCGCGCGGGTGCCGAACAGCTCGGGCTTCACGTTCGGCGGCGCCGAGTACGGCATCGGCCAGGGCTGGTTCACGCTGTGGACCGACCGCACCGCGATCAACCTGTTCAGTGCGGGCGGCAACCTCACGCCCGGCACCGACCTGGCGAACCTGCAGCCCGGCGGTCGGTACCTCGGCAGCATCAACACGAGCGACAGCGTCACGGTCTATCCGTCGATCCTGCGTGCGACGGCGGCCTCGGGCAGCCTGTACTACGGCTTCTCGGCCACGCCCGCCACGCAGGCGCCCGGCCGCGCGATGGTGCTCGCACCGTCGCCGTCGGGTGCGCTCGAGTTCCTGGCGGGCAACTCGCTGTTCGGCGGCGGCTACCCGGTCGGCATGTCGGGCGCGGTCACGCCGCTGCCGACGCCCTGGGCGCCTGCGTTCGTCGGCTACGACGCGATGCAGCGGCCGGTGGTCTACAACACCAGCCCGGAGGGCTCGTTGACCGGGTCGCTCGGCGTGCCGAACTACGGGGAGGTCGACCGCTATCCGCTGTTCGCCTTCGGGCCGGACACGCTGGGCAGCCGCGCGCTGCACGCGGCCGATGCGCCGCCCTCGCTGTTCTATGCCGCGCGCGGCGACATCCTGGGCCTGGCCAGTGGCACGGCGCGCAAGGTGGATGCCAGCGGCCTGCCCGTGCCCGAAACCTGGTACCGCTCGGCCGCACCGGCGCGCATCCGCGCCGGGCGCGACATCGTCGGCACCGAGGCGCTGATCGTGAACAACGACGCGCGCGACGTGTCGCTGGTGCAGGCCGGGCGCGACATCCTTTACGCGAACCTGCAGGTCGCGGGCCCCGGCACGCTGGAGGTTTCGGCCGGCCGCCACATCACGCAGGACGACCGTGCCAGCGTGGTCAGCCGCGGCGCGCTGGCCGAGGGCGACACGCGCCCCGGTGCGAGCATCGCGATGATGGCCGGCATGGGCGCCGCAGGCCCGGATTTTTCGGCCATCGCCGACCGCTACCTCGACCCCGCGAAGCGCGCCGAGTCGGGCCCCGGCCAGTCGCTCGCGAGCCAGCCGGGCCGCGTGGTGAAGACCTACGACGCCGAACTGGCCGCATGGCTGAAAGAGCGCTACGGCTTCGTCGCCACGAGCGCCGACGTGAAGGACCCGGGCAGTGCGCTCGCGTACTTCAAGGCGTTGGCGCCGGAGCAGCAGCGCGTGTTCTTGCGCGGCGTGTACTTCGCCGAGCTGCGCGCCGGTGGCCGCGAATACAACGACGTGGACGGCCCGCGCTACGGCAGCTACCTGCGCGGTCGCGGCATGATCGCCACGCTGTTCCCCGACCTCGACGCGGCGGGCCAGGAAGTGGTGCGCACCGGCGACATCATCCTGTACGGCCCCTCGGGCGTGCACACCGACTTCGGCGGCGACATCCAGATGCTCGCACCGGGCGGGCAGATCGTGGTGGGCGTGCAGGGCGCGGTGCCGCCGGGCAGCGCGGGCGTCATCACGCAGGGCAGCGGCCACATCCAGCTGTTCAGCGAAGGCAGCCTGCTGCTGGGCCTGTCGCGCGTCATGACCACCTTCGGCGGCGACGTGCTGGCCTGGTCCGAGCAGGGTGACATCAACGCCGGCCGCGGCTCCAAGACCACGCTGGTCTACACGCCGCCCAAGCGCGTGTACGACAACGTCGGCAACGTGAAGCTGTCGTCGCAGGTGCCCAGCTCGGGTGCCGGCCTGGCCACGCTGGCGCCCATCGCCGAAGTGCCGGCGGGCGACATGGACCTGATCGCGCCGCTGGGCACCATCGACGCCGGCGAGGCGGGCATCCGCGTGTCGGGCAGCGTGAACCTCGCGGCCTTGCAGGTGGTGAACGCGGCCAACATCCAGGTCAAGGGCGAGTCCGCCGGCCTGCCGGTGGTGGCGTCGGTGAACGTGGGCGCGCTGACCAACGCCAGCGCCGCGGCCTCGCAGGCCACGGCAGCGGCGCAGGACGTGATGCAGCGCGAACGCGCGGTGGCACGCCAGAGTCTGCCGTCGGTGTTCTCGGTGCGCGTGCTGGGCTTCGGCAACGAGCCGGCGGACGGTGCCGCGGCGCCATCCGATGCGGGCCGTGCCACGGCACGCCCGGTGGGTTACGACGAGACCAGTCCGGTGCAGGTGCTGGGCCGCGGGCCGCTGGGCGATGCACAGAAGACGAAGCTCACGGCGCAGGAGCGGCGCTTGTTGGGGCAGTGACAGGGAAGGGCGGCAGACGGCGGCAGATGAAATTTTTGTGACAAACGACATTCCGGGGCGCGCAGTTCCGTCTTTGTCTCAGAGCTTTCGTGACTGTCCGATGCCCCCTTTGCTGTTGTCTTCTGCCGGCCCCCGCATGCCCTCGTGGGCGTCGTTCCTGCTGGCCATGGCGTTCGCTGCCCTGGCCGGCGCGGCGCATGGCGCGCCGCCCGAGGCCAATGCCAGCGGCGTGTTCCTCAACGCCGCCGGCGACGTGCTGACCGCGCGCCATGCGGTGGCGGACTGCCGTTCGCTGTTCGCCCTCAAGGACGCGCAGGTGGCGCAGGCCCGCGTGATCGCCGAGAGCACCGAGCTCGACATCGCGGTGCTGCGCACCACCCTCACGCCGTATCTGCACGCCACGCTCGCGGCGGGTGAGCGCGCGTCGGCCGCGGGCAGCGTGGGCGTGTTCACCGAGGCCTACGCGGTGCTGCAGCGCATGCCCGACCGCGCCGCGCTGCTGAGCAACGCCCTGACCGTGCCCGGCGTGTCCGGGGCAGAAGGCCTGCACCTGCTGTCGGGTGTGCAACCCGGCGCCAGCGGCAGCGCGGTGCTGGGCGCCGACGGCCTGCTGCTCGGCGTGGTGGTCGAGCGTGTCGCGGCCGCGCCGCATGCGTCGGGCATGGTGCTCAGCCGCGCAGCCTCGGCCGCGGGCGTGGGGGGCGGCGTGACGCGGGTGCGCGCGGTGCCGGCCTCGCGCCTGCGCGACTTCCTGGACGCCCACGGCATCGCGTACACGCACAGCCGCGAACCGCAGCTCAGCCCCCAGCAGTCGCCCGCCGCGCGGGCCTCGACCCTGTCGGTCGGCGTGCTGTGCGGTTGAGTGTTCTTCTTTCGACTTTCACAGGAACCTCCATGACCTCTTCTTCCGACACGACCCGCGGCTGGCGCCGCCTGCGACTGGCGCTCGGCTGGCTCGGCCTGGGGCTGTCGGCCGTCGCCGCACCGCTCGGGGCATCGGCGCAAACACAGCCGCAGCCGCAGGTGCCGCAGCACTGGATCAGCTACGCCAACCTCGCGAGCAACCAGCTGCAGTCGTCGCTCAGCGACCCGGCCAGCGAGACCGTGGTGCGGCTGCACACGTGGATGCAGGAGCGCATGCTGAAAGAAGGCCAGCCCGTGCCGCCCGCGCCGGTGGTGGTGCGCGTGTGGGTCGCGGGCAGCGGCAAGGTCGAGCGCGTGGCCTTCGATTCGCTGGGCGATGCGCAGGCCGACACCGACTTGCGCGCGCTGCTCACCGCGCAGCCGCTGGCCGAGCCGCCGCCGCGCGACATGCGCCAGCCGATGGTGCTGCAACTCACGCTCAGCTTTGTCGCGCGCACCTGAGCGGTCGCGCCGGCGCGGCCTGTGCGTGGCGCTGCTGGGCCTTGCGGCGGCAGTACCGCTGCACGCCGCCATGCCGTGGCCCGTGCCGGGGCTCGCGGCGCTGGTCAAGGCCTACGGGCCGGCCGTGGTCCACATCGGCGTGGAGCGGCCGTCGGTGCCGGCGCGCCGCTTCAGCGACCGCTGGCTGTTGCGCGCACCGCCGGCCGAGGCCGACGAAAGCAGCCTGGGCAGCGGCTTCCTCGTGAGCGCCGACGGACTCATCTTGACCAACGCGCACGTGGTCGCGCACGGCACGCAGATCCGCGTGAAGCTGCCCGACCGGCGCGAGTTCCAGGCGCGGCTGATCGGCCTCGATGCGCTGGCCGACGTGGCGTTGCTGAAGATCGACGCGACCGGTTTGCCGACGGTGCGCATCGGCGATCCGGCGGACGTGGAGCCCGGCGACGGCGTGGCGGCCATCGGCTCGCCCTACGGCTTCGGCAACTCGGTGACGGCCGGCATCGTCAGCGCCAAGGGGCGGCTGCTGCCGGGGGCCGAGTCGATGCAGTTCTTGCAGACCGACGTGCCGATCAACCCCGGCAACTCGGGCGGCCCGCTGTTCAACCTGCGCGGCGAGGTGATCGGCATCAACTCGCGCATCTACAGCCGCAGCGGCGGCTACCAGGGGCTGTCGTTCGCCATTCCCATCGACGCCGCGATGCGCATCAAGGACCAGCTGCTGGCCACCGGCACCGTCACGCGCGGGCGCATCGGCGTGGCCGTGCAGGAGGTGGGGCAGGCGCTGGCCGACACCTTCCGCCTGCCGCGCCCGGCCGGCGCGCTGGTGACCGACGTGGAGCCGCGCGGTGCGGCGGCGCGGGGCGGGCTGAAGACCGGCGACGTGATCCTGTCGGTGCAGGGCCGCGAGGTGGTGCAGGCGGCCGATGCGCTCGGCTTCATCGCCGAGCAGGTGCCGGGGCAACGCGCGCGGCTCATGGTGTGGCGCGACCGCGCCGAGCACGTGGTCGAGGTGAAGGTGGAGGGCTACGACACGCCGCGCCTGCAGGGCGATGCGGCTGCTTCGATGCCTTCGCGTCTGGGCTTCGCGGTACGCCCACTGGCGCCGGCCGAGCGGCAGTTCCTGCGCGTGGAGGGCGGGCTGCTGGTGCAGCGCGTGAACGTGGCGGCGTCGCGCGCGGGCGTGCAGCCGGGCGACGTGATCCTGGCGCTCAACGGTCAGCCGATCGACAGCGCCGAGGCACTGGCGCAGGCGTTCGACGGGGCCGACGGCACGGCAGCGTTGCTGGTGCAGCGCGCAGGGGCGCGGATCTTCGTGCCGATCTGCGCGCGGGCCGGGTCGCCGAAGTGCTGAGCGGGGCGCTTCTTGTGCATCACTCTTGTACCCAATGTTTTAAATTGAAAACAAAAGACCTATGATGAATTCATCATGGGCATGGTTCGACTCGATCTCCACCTGCCAGGCGGCTGGACGGGATGGTTCGAACTCACGCGCACGCCGAAGGGCACTTACGCCGGCATCGCGGCGCTGAGCCTGGACGGCATCACGCGCTGCGCCCTGGTCATCACGCAGCAGCTGTCGTGGGACTCGGCCGTGGCGCGCGCGAACGTGCGCGCGGCGCACTTCGTGCGCCAGTGGTCGCCCGAGCGCGCGCACTGACACGCACCGACGGAGCATTGAAAGCGCGCCGGCGCGGCGCATGGTAGAAACCGCCACCCGTGGGCGCGGTCATGCATCGCGCCGTGCGGCAGCGGCGTTTTTTCACCTTCGCTCCCGTGCCCTTGTCCTCCCAAATCCCAGTCATTCATGCGCAACCCTCGACCCCGGGCTGACGTGCCGCGCGCCCGGTGGTTCGCCTGGCTGCTGTGCAGCCTAGCGATGCTCGTGCTCGCCGGTTGCGCCGGCCTGCCGACCGAGGTGGTGCGCAAGCCCTCGAGCGCCATCACCGATGGCGCGGACACCGCGCTGGGCCAGCTGGTGCGCGCCGCCGCGCCACCAGGCGAGCCGCTCAGCGGCTTTCGCCTGCTGCCGATGCCGCAGTTCTCGCTGCACGCGCGCATCGAGCTGGCGCGCCGCGCGCAGCGCTCCATCGACGTGCAGTACTACCTCGTGCAGAACGACGAGACCGGCCGCTATTTGCTGCGCACGCTGCGCGATGCGGCCGACCGCGGCGTGCGCGTGCGGCTGCTGGTGGACGACCTGTACACGGCGGGCGCCGATCCGCTGTTCACCAGCTTTGCCTCGCACCCGAACGTCGAGGTGCGCCTGTTCAACCCGTTCCCGGCCGGGCGCTCGCGCTTCGGCACGCGCTGGGCGTGGTCGATCCTGGACTTCGACCGCGTGCACCGCCGCATGCACAACAAGCTGTTCGTGGTCGACAACACGATGGCGGTCATGGGTGGGCGCAACATCGCCAACGAGTATTTCTTGCGCGACGGCGGCTCCAACTTCATCGACATCGACACGCTGGTGGCCGGCGCCGTGGTGCCCCGGCTGTCGTCGCTGTTCGACATGTACTGGAACAGCCAGTACGTGTACCCCATCGAGTCGCTGGTGCCGCGCGGCGGCGAGTCGGCGCAGGCACTGCGCGAGCGCTTCGACCGGCTCACCACGGGGCCCGAGACGCTGCACCCCGAAGAGCCCGAATCGACCGACCTGCTGGGCCACAACCCGCTGGCCAAAGACCTGAACGCCGGCAAGCTCGCGCTGAGCTGGGCACGCGCCGAGGCGTACGCCGATGCGCCCGCCAAGGCGCTGGCGCCCACCGACGAAGGGCGCGGGTTGCCGGCCGACCAGGCCGCCGACAGCGTGCTCTACAACGTGCAGCGCTACCTGCGCGGTGCGCAGCACGGGGTGCTGTTGACCACGCCCTACCTGATTCCCGGGCGCGGCGGCATGGAGACGATGCAGATCGTGCGCGGCAACGGCGTGGGCTACACCATCGTCACCAACTCGCTGGCGGCCACCGACGAGTCGCTGGTGCACATCGGCTACCGCCGCTACCGCGCGCAGATGCTGCGCCTGGGCGTGGAGCTGTACGAGCTGAGCCCCAAGCGCGTGGAGCAGACAAAACGCTTCGGCATCTACGGTTCGGCCAGCGGGCGGCTGCACGGCAAGTCGGCCGTGATCGACCAGCAGGTGGTGTTCGTCGGCTCGATGAACTTCGACCCGCGCTCGGCGCTGCACAACACCGAGATCGGCCTCTTCATCTTCAGCCCGCAGATCGCGCAGCAGCTCACCAGCCTGATCGGGTTCATGCGGCTGGACGGCGCCTACCAGCTGCAGCTGGGGCCGCGCGGCGGCATCGAGTGGGTGAGCCCGGCGTCGGGCGACGGGGCGGACACCATCCTGCACACCGAGCCCGAAACCCATTTCTGGGCCCGCTGGCGGCTGGAACTGCTGGCGCCGCTGGTGCCCGAAAGCCTGCTGTAACGGCTTTTACGTTTACTGCTGCAAACGGCCGTTGAGGTACGGCTCGGGATCGACGGCGGTGCCGTTCTTGCGGATCTCGAAATGCAGCTTCACGCGGTCGGATTCGCTGTTGCCCATTTCGGCGATCTTCTGGCCCTGGCGCACCACGGCACCTTCCTTCACGAGGATGGTCTTGGCGTGTGCATAGGCCGTAAGAAAGGTTTCGTTGTGCTTCACGATGACCATGTTGCCGTAGGAGCGAAGTTCGCCCCCCACGTACACCACGCGCCCGTCGGCCGAGGACACGATGGGGTCACCGAGGTTGCCCGCGATGTCCAGGCCCTTGTTGCGCACGCCGTCGAAGCGGCCCACGGTGGTGCCGGCGGCAGGGCGGATGAAGAGCGCCTGGCGCGGCGGCGGCGGCGGCGTGGCGCCTGGAACAGGCTGCTGCGGCGGCGTGGGGCCGGGCGTGGTGCAGGCGGCAATGCCCCCAGCCACGAGGAGCGTGGCGGCGGTACGTAAAACAAAAGTCTGAAGGTGCATGACGCTGTTGGAACGGATTCGTTGCGGAGGGTTCCGTCGAAGGCCGAATCCGTTGTGCGGACCGGCCGGACGATGCTAGCAAACTCGCGCGCCGTGCCCTTCAGCAGCCCTTCACTTGAGCGGAATCGGCGTGCCGCGATCGACCGGCACGGCCGTGATGCTGTTCTTGGGCGAGCCGTCGATCAGCAGGTCGGAGTAGGTCAGGTAGACCAGCGTGTTGCGCTTGGGATCGACCATGCGCACCACGCGCAGCCGTTTGAAGAGCACCGACAAGCGCTCGGTGTAAACCTCTTCGCGCTTGGGCAGCGGCTGCGTGATGCTCACCGGGCCGACCTGGCGGCAGGCGATGGAGGCTTCGGCCTTGTCCTCGGCCACGCCGAACGCACCGGCGATGCCGCCGGTCTTGGCGCGCGAGACATAGCAGGTGACGCCGCTGACCTTGGGGTCGTCGTAGGCCTCGATCACGATCTTGTGGTCGGGGCCGATGAGCTTGAAGGCCGTGTCGACCTCGCCCACCGTCTCCGCCTTGGCCGCCGAGGCCGCGAGTGCAAAGCCGAGGCTGGCGCCGCAGAGGAGGGTGGCGCGGAGGGTCTTGATCATGGAGAAATTGGTCAAACGATGCTGAGTTCGTGCACGCGGTCGAAGCTGCCGCGCTTGCGGTCTTCGAAGAAGTGTTCGAGCGCCTGGCGCACGGTGCGAAAGGCGATCTCGTCCCAGGGAATTTCTTCCTCGGTGAACAGGCGCGCCTCGATGGTTTCGTGGCCCGGGTCGAAGGTGTCGTCGAGCAGGCGGGCGCGGTAGAACATGTGGACCTGGCCCACGCGCACCACGCTGATCACGGCGAACAGGCCTTCCATTTCGAAGTTGGCACCGGCCTCTTCGTCGGTCTCGCGGGCCGCGCCTTCGGCGGTGGTTTCCTCGAGCTCCATGAAGCCCGCGGGCAGCGTCCACTTGCCCCAGCGCGGCTCGATGTTGCGCTTGCACAGCAGCACCTTGTCGCCCAGCACGGGGATGGTGCCGACCACGTTCAGCGGGTTCTCGTAGTGGATCGTGTGGCAGGCCGGGCACACCGCGCGCTGCTTGGTGTCGCCGTCGTCCGGCACGCGGTAGACCACCGCCGTGCCGCAGTTCTTGCAATGCTTGATGGGTACGCGAAGGAGCATGAAGCGGGACCGCGCGGGCGTCAGGCGATCTTCACGGTCAGCGCGGGCAGGCCGGCCACCTGGCCCACCAGCGTGTCGCCGGCCACCACGGCCGCGACGCCCTCGGGCGTGCCCGTGAAGATCAGGTCGCCGGGTTGCAGTTCCCAGGCGGCCGACAGGTGCTCGATGGTTTCGGCCACGTTCCAGATCAGCTTGCTCACGGTGCTGCGCTGGCGGTCTTCGCCGTTCACCTGCAGCGAGATTTCGGCCTGCTCGGCATTGCCGGCCTGTGCCACCGGCACGATCGGGCCGATGGGCGCGCTCTGCTCGAAGCTCTTGCCGATGTCCCAGGGACGGCCCTGCTTCTTCATGTCGTTCTGCAGGTCGCGGCGCGTCATGTCCAGGCCGACGGCGTAGCCGTAGATGTGCTTGTGGGCATCGGCGGCCAAGATGTTCTTGCCGCCGGTGCCGATGGCCACCACGAGTTCGATCTCGTGGTGCAGGTTCTTCGTGAGCGTGGGGTAGGCCATGGTGCCGGTCTGGCCGGCATCGACCGTCACCAGCGCATCGGCCGGCTTCATGAAGAAGAAGGGCGGCTCGCGGCCGGTGAAACCCATTTCCTTGGCGTGATCTTCGTAGTTGCGGCCGACGCAGTAGATGCGATGCACCGGAAAGCGGGCGGGCTGACCGACGACCGGCACGGAAACGGTGGCCGGCGGGGCAAAAACAAACTCGGAAGCCATGGAAAGGTGTCCTTTTTCAGCGAAACGGGAGGGGAGACCGGCAGTGTGCCAGAGGCGGCACGGGCTTGCCGGCACGCCGGACCCGGGATTTTGCGGCGGCCCACAATAGGCGCTTCCGCGCGTTTCCCCGACCTCTTTTCTCCCTCTCGTTTCACCATGCCCATCCGACTCGGCAAAGCCGGCAAGGCCACCGCCTTCAACGAACTCGGTCGCGAACGCGACGATGCCGGCGACCAGGACGGCGCCCTGGCCGCCTACGCGCAGGCCAGCGCCATACACCCCTACTGGTCGGCGCCCTGGTACAACGCCGGGCTCATCCACAAGTACCGCGGCGAGTGGGCCGCCTCGCTGCAGGCCAACGAGCGCGCCGTGCAGTGCGAGCCGCGCCACGAAGGCGCGCTGTGGAACCTGGGCATCGCGGCCACCGCGCTGGGCGACTGGCCCACGGCGCGGCGCGCGTGGCGCCAGTACGGCATCGGCATCCCGGACGGTGAAGGACCGGTCGACTATTTCGTCGGCCTCACGCCGATCCGCGTGCATGGCGACGAGGGCACCGAGGTGGTGTGGGCCGACCGCATCGACCCGGCGCGCGCCATCCTGCGCAACGTGCCCACGCCAGCCTGCGGTCACCGCTACGGCGACCTGGTGCTGCACGACGGCGCGCCCAACGGCTACCGGCTGCGCGGTGAGCGCGAGGTGCCGGTGTTCGATGCGCTGGAACTGATCGCGCCGTCGGCGCACGCGACCTACGAGGTCTCGGTGGAAGGTGTGAGCTCGGAGGACATCGAGGCGCTGGTGCAGCGCTTCAAGGCCGCGGATGGCTTCGCCGAGAACTGGACCGACAGCATGGAGATGCTCTGCCGCGCCTGCTCCGAAGGACGCCCTTTCGGCGAGGGCCGGCACAACCACGGCGCCGACGAGGCGCCCGGCACGCTCGGGCCGTGGCGCCTGGGCATTGCCTCGCGCGAAGAAGCCGCGGCGCGCGATCTGCTCGACACCTGGCAGCAAGAAAACCCCGACGCCCGGCTGCACGATTTCCGCTGCGTGCTCCCGGCCACACCCCGCTCCTGAAGGTGAAATCCAAGGGCGCTATCCTCGAGAAATCATGAAGCTGCATAACTATTTCCGCTCCTCCGCCTCGTTCCGCGTGCGCATCGCCCTTCAGCTGAAGGGCCTCGATTACGACTACGTGCCCGTGCACATCGCGCGCGGCGACCACCGCACCGGCCCCTTCTCGGCGATCTCGGCCGACATGCTCGTGCCGCTGCTCGAAGACGAGGGTGAGCGCTTCTCGCAGTCGATGGCCATCATCGAATACCTCGACGAAGTGCATCCCGAGCCGGCGCTGCTGCCGACCGACCCCGTGGGCCGCGCCCACGTGCGTGCGCTGGCACAGTCGATCGCCTGCGAGATCCACCCGCTGAACAACCTGCGCGTGCTCAAGTACCTCGTGAAGGAACTGAAGGTCGACGACGAAGCCAAGAACACCTGGTACCGCCACTGGGTGCGCGAAGGCCTGCTGTCGTTCGAGCGCCAGCTTGCGCAGCACCCGGGCGGCACCTACTGCTGGGGCGACACGCCGACCATCGCCGACTGCTGCCTCGTGCCGCAGATCTTCAACGGCCGCCGCTTCGACTGCGACTTCAGCGGCCTGCCGCGCACCATGGCCGCCTTCGATGCCTGCATGAAGCTCGACGCCTTCCAGCGCGCGCAGCCTTCGCAGTCGCCCGACGCGGAAGCCTGAGCCGGCACGTCGCCATGAATCCGCAATGGCTGGTGCCCGAGTGGCCGGCGCCGCCGAACGTGCGCGCGCTGTGCACCACGCGCGACGGCGGGGTGTCGGCCGGGCGCTATGACAGCCTGAACCTCGGCGACCACGTGGCCGACGATGCCGCGCACGTCGCCGCGAACCGCCGCCGGCTGCAGCAGGCAATCGGCACGCAGCCGGTGTTCCTGCAGCAGGTGCATGGCACGGGTGTCGTGTCGCTCGACGATGCCGTGCACGACGGTACCGCCGCCGATGCGTGCACCTCGACGACCACCACGCGTGCCTGCACGATCATGGTGGCCGACTGCCTGCCTGTGCTCTTCACCGACGCACGCGGCCACCGCGTGGCCGCTGCGCATGCGGGCTGGCGCGGGCTGGCCGGCGGCGTGCTCGAGCAGACCGTGCGCACGTTCGCACAAGACGACGAAGGGGCGTCGCGCCTCATGGCCTGGCTCGGCCCCTGCATCGGCCCGAAGGCCTTCGAGGTCGGAGCCGAGGTCAAGGCCGCCTTCGAGGCGCAGTCGGCCGAGGCAGCGTCGTGCTTCACGCCCGCAGCGGCCGAAGGCAAGTGGCTGGCCGACCTGCCTGCGCTCGCGCGGCAGCGGCTGCGTGCGGCGGGTGTCGAGTCGCTCCATGGCAACGACAGCGGCGATGCGTGGTGCACCGTCGCGCAGCCGTCACGGTTCTTTTCGCACCGGCGCGACGGCGTCAGCGGGCGTTTCGCCGCGCTGGTCTGGAAGGTCTGAACCTGCGGCTTCCGCGGCGGCGCGGCGCGCGGCTTCCTGGGCCTGTGCCTCGCGTTCCTTGATCGCCCGCCGACGTGCCGGCGTGGCCATCAGGTAGATCACCAGCGCCACCGGCGCCAGGCCGTAAAGAAGAAATGTGAAGATGGCGCCCAGCACCGTGCCCGTGGTGTTGGTGGCCTCGGCCACCGCCATCATCACGGTCACATAGAGCCAGCCGATCACGATCAAATGGATGAACACAGGCAGAGACGTTTCGTTTCAATGGATTAGTGAAAGCGCGGCGTTGTGAGTGCCTTGCGAATGCAGCATACTCAAAACACGCAAGCCATCCGTTCGTATCGACCCAGGCCACGGCCAGGAGACATGATGAAGCAAGAAGACACGGGGGCCGATGCGTTCGCGCCCCTTCAAAAAGCCCTCACGCAGGGTTGGACCCAGGCCATGGAGGCTTTCCAGAAAGCTGGGGGGCCAGCAGGTTCCGCCGCTTTCGACATCGGCGGCACGCCGCTATGGCAATTGCCACAAATGCCACAGTTCCCGGGTGCAGCCGGCATGCCCGAGCTGCCCAAGTTCTCCCTCGATCCCGAGCAGCTGAAGTCCATTCAGCAGCAGTACCTGACCGACGCCACCGACCTCTGGCGCCGCGGCTTCGGTGCGCGCCCCGAGGGCGACAAGCGCTTTGCCGCCGAAGCCTGGGGCAGCAACCCGATGGCGGCTTTCTCAGCCGCGGTGTACCTGCTCAATGGCCGCACCATGATGCGCATGGCCGAAGCCATCGACGCCGACGACAAGACCAAGGCGCGCCTGCGCTTTGCGGTCGAGCAGTGGATGGCGGCGGCCTCGCCCAGCAACTCGCTCGCCTTCAACGCCGAGGCGCAGAAGAAAGCCATCGACACGCAGGGCGAGAGCATCGCCAAGGGCATCCAGAACCTGTTGCACGACGTGAAGCAGGGCCACGTCAGCATGACCGACGAAAGCGCCTTCGAAGTGGGGCGCAACGTGGCCACCACCGAAGGCGCCGTGGTATTTGAAAACGAGTATTTCCAGCTGCTCGAATACAAGCCGCTCACCGCCAAGGTGCACGAGCGACCGTTCCTGCTGGTGCCGCCGTGCATCAACAAGTTCTACATCCTCGACCTGCAGCCCGACAACTCGCTCATCCGCTATGCGAACACGCAGGGCCACCGCGTGTTCGTCGTGAGCTGGCGCAACCCCGACGAGTCGATGGCCCAGGCCACCTGGGACGACTACATCGAGAACGCCGCCATCAAGGCCATTCACACGGTGCAGGAGATCAGCGGCAGCAAGCAGATCAACACGCTCGGCTTCTGCGTGGGCGGCACCATCCTGAGCACTGCGCTGGCCGTGCTTGCGGCACGCGGCGAGAAGCCGGCCGCGTCGGTCACGCTGCTGACCACCTTCCTCGATTTCAGCGACACCGGCATCCTCGACATCTTCGTGGACGAGCCCATGGTGGCGTACCGCGAGATGCAGCTGGGCAAGGGCGGCCTGCTGCCGGGCGGCGACCTGGCCTCGACCTTCAGCTTCCTGCGCCCGAACGACCTGGTGTGGAACTACGTGGTCGGCAACTACCTCAAGGGCGAGACGCCGCCGGCCTTCGACCTGCTGTACTGGAACAGCGACGCCACCAACCTGCCGGGCCCTTTCTACGCCTGGTACCTGCGCAACACGTACCACGAGAACAAGCTGGCCAAGCCCGGCGCGCTCACGGTGTGCGGCGAGAAGGTCGACCTCGGCAAGATCGATATTCCGGCCTACATCTACGGCTCGCGCGAAGACCACATCGTGCCCATTGGCGGCGCCTACACCACCACGCAATTGCTCACGGGCAAGAAGCGCTTCGTGATGGGCGCGTCGGGCCACATCGCCGGCGTGATCAACCCGCCCGCCAAGAACAAGCGCAGCCACTGGCTGCGCGAAGACGGCAAGTTTCCCAAGACCCAGCCCGAATGGCTGGCCGGCGCGCAGGAGCAGCCGGGCAGCTGGTGGACCGACTGGGCACAATGGCTCAAGGGCCACGCGGGCAAGCAGATCCCCGCGCCCAAGGGCTACGGCAACGGCAAGGCCTACAAGGCCATCGAACCGGCGCCGGGACGCTACGTGAAGGCCAAGGCCTGAACGGGCGCCAGCGCCCGCAAGACAGCAACCGATTTCAAATCACCTCAACGGAGAGAACCTCATGGAAGACATCGTCATCGTTTCGGCTGCGCGTACGGCGGTCGGCAAATTCGGCGGCTCGCTCGCCGGCATCCCCGCCACCGAGCTGGGCGCCCTCGTGATCAAGGAAGTGATCGCGCGCGCCAACCTCACGGCCGACCAGGTCGGCGAGGCCATCATGGGCCAGGTGCTCGCGGCCGGTGCCGGCCAGAACCCCGCGCGCCAGGCCTGGATCAAGGGCGGCGGCACCAAGGAAACGCCGGCGCTCACCATCAACGCCGTGTGCGGCTCGGGCCTGAAGGCCGTGATGCTGGCGGCGCAGGCCGTGGCCACGGGCGACTCCGAGATCGTCATTGCCGGCGGCCAGGAAAACATGAGCATGGCGCCGCACGTGCTGCCCAACTCGCGCAACGGCCAGCGCATGGGCGACTGGAAGCTGGTCGACACCATGATCGTCGACGGCCTGTGGGACGTGTACAACCAGTACCACATGGGCATCACGGCCGAGAACGTGGCCAAGCAGTACAACATCGACCGCGCCTCGCAGGACGAACTGGCCCTGGCCAGCCAGACCAAGGCCGCCGCCGCGCAAGACGCCGGCAAGTTCAAGGACGAAATCGTCGGCGTGAGCATTCCGCAGAAGAAGGGCGACCCGCTCGTCTTCAACCAGGACGAGTTCATCAACCGCAAGACCAACGCCGAAGTGCTGGCCGGCCTGCGCCCTGCCTTCGACAAGGCCGGCGGCGTGACCGCGGGCAATGCCTCGGGCCTGAACGACGGCGCCGCCGCCGTGATGGTCATGACGGCCAAGAAGGCCGCCGCCCTGGGCCTGAAGCCGCTGGGCCGCATCGCCAGCTACGCCACCGCCGGCCTCGACCCGACCATCATGGGCATGGGCCCCGTGCCCGCGTCGACCAAGGCGCTGCAGCGCGCCGGCTGGAAGGCCGCCGACCTCGACCTGCTCGAGATCAACGAAGCCTTCGCCGCACAGGCTTGCGCCGTGAACCGCGAAATGGGCTGGGACGTGAACAAGGTGAACGTGAACGGCGGCGCCATTGCCATCGGCCACCCCATCGGCGCGTCGGGCTGCCGCATCCTGGTGACGCTGCTGCACGAAATGCAACGCCAGAACGCCAAGAAGGGCATTGCCTCGCTGTGCATCGGCGGCGGCATGGGCGTGGCGCTGACGATCGAGCGCTGAGCCTGATCACCGGGTGATCCGGTACGGGGAGGGGAGGCAGGGGCTCGCAAGGGCCGCTGCCTCCCCTCCCTTTTTTATGCCCGCCGTGCGCGCGACTTGCCTGTCGATTACTTCGACCGGTCCGAATCCACGAGGTCCCAGGCCAGACCCGCGAGCCAGCCGATGCCCACCAGCCATGCGCCGGCATGCACCGTGTCGATGTCGGCGGGCGCCAGCCAGTGCACCAGCAATGCGATCAGCAACCCGGCGATGGCGCCGATGTAGGACCAGGGGGAGCTGAGGGCTTCGAGCATGTCAGGGCGACTGTAGCGGCCGTCTTTTGCGCCCGCCACCAGCTCGGTTCGGTGTTCTGAGAACCTTTGAATTCATTCGAGCAATGGATGCCCAAGCGGCTGCCCTTCTTGTTCACCGCTCAAAAATTGAGCAATGTGTGGAATCCCTATGTAAAACAACAACTTATGATCGTTTTACAAAGCTCCGACCCAGTTACCCCCAAAGTTGCCCACAGAAAGTGGGGATTGAAGCGGACTTCTGCACAACCGGCGGCAAGTCGTTGGTTTGAAAGGGCGGCCTAGCACAGGCAACCCCCTGTTTTTTCGCTTGACTTTCTTGTTTTGCAGCCATTTTGGGGCCTCCTGGCCGCCAGAGTTGTGCACTGCAAAATTTTTAAGCAGACTAACTATTCCCCTTATAAAACAACAGCTTGCAACGGCTTTACAACGCGACCCCTGACTTACCCCCAAAGTTGTGCACAGAAAATGGGGAAGACATCGGGTTTCTCACAAGCCGCCTGCAAGTGCCTGTTTTTGGCCGGAAATCGGGCCGTCAGCCGGTTTTGGCCTGTGGGTCTGTGTAGTGGCGGCACAGCGTCTCGACCAGCGCCTGGGCGTACACGGGCAGGGCGGCGCGGTCGCGCACGAGCAGGTAGCGCTCGCGCACGCACCAGGGGTCACTGAGCTCGACCAGCGCGAGCTGCATGCTGTCCCGGTTGCGCCGCGCGGCCGACTCGGGCACCACGCCGATGCCCACGCCGCTGCCGATCATTCGGCACATGGCGTCGAAGCTGCCGAGCTGGATGCGCAGCTTCTGGCGCTTGCCCAGGTTGTCGGTGATCTGCCCCAGGAAGGCCTGCAGCGTGCTGCCTTGCTGCATGCCGATGGCGTCTTCGTCGAGCGTCTCGGCGAAGGAGATGCGGCGGCGCCGCGCAAAGCGGTGCTGGCGCGAGGTGACGAGCACCAGCCGGTCGGTGCTGAAGTGGATGGTGTCCAGGCCCAGCGTGTCCATCTGGCCCGCGACGATGCCGATGTCGGCGCGCCCGTCGCGCACGCCGCGTGGGATCTGAGCATTCGGTTTTTCCTGAAGGTCGACGTTGATGCGCGGGTTGGCGGCCAGGAAGCCGGGCAGGATCTCGGGCAGGAAATCGGTCACCGCCGTGGTGTTGGCGAACACACGCAGGTGGCCGCGCAGGCCGCCGCCGTACTCGAGCAGGTCGGCGCGCAGCTGGTCGGTCTGGTGCAGCACCAGCCGGGCGTGGTGCAGGAAGGCCTCGCCCGGCGGCAGCAGGCGCACGCCGCGGGCCTCGCGCTGCAGCAGCTGCAGGCCGGCCTGGGTCTCGAGCGCCTTGATGCGCGCGCTGGCCGCGGCCAGCGACAGGTGCTGGCGCTCGGCCGCCCGCGTGAGGTTGCCGAGCTCGGCCGTGGCCACGAACAGGCGCAGGTCGGTGAGGTCGAAGAGCATGGGGCGATGGTAGCCAAGCCTTCGGAATTTCAGAAGCCTGGGTTCCGAAATCGCAGATTGCGCACCGGGGGCCGGCAGCAGACCATGCGGCCATGGAGACACACAACACCACCCCCGCCTTGCGGCTTCGCGCCAAGGCGCTGCTCGCCTTCGGACTCACCGCCACCGCCTTGCTGGCCGCCAACCCAGCCGCCGCCCAGACCTACCCTTCGCGCCCCATCACGCTCGTCGTGCCCCAGGCTGCGGGCGGCACCAACGACATCGTCGGGCGCCTCGTGGGCCAGAAGCTCGGCGAGGTGATGAACAACGCCAGCGTGGTGGTCGACAACCGCCCCGGCGCGGGCGGCAACATCGGCACGCAGCTGGTCGCCAAGGGCCCGAAGGACGGCTACACGCTGCTCATGACGATCAGCAGCAGCCAGGCGATCAACCCCGCGCTCTACAAGAACCCGGGCTTCGACCCCGAGAAAGACTTCAAGCCCGTCGGCCTGATCGGCGCGGTGCCCAACGTGCTGCTGGTGAACCCGTCGTTCCCCGCGAAGAACTTCGCCGAGTTCCTGAAGCTGGCACGCGAGAAGGGCGCCAACTACCAGTACGCCTCGGCCGGCAACGGCACGCTCAACCACCTGCTGGGTGAAATGCTCAACAGCATGGGCGGCATCTCCATGCAGCACGTGCCGTACAAGGGCGTGGCGCCTGCCATCAACGACGTGCTGGGCGGGCAGTTGCCCATCGTGTTCGCGAGCCTGCCTTCGGCGCTGGCGCACATCAAGGCCGGCAAGCTGCGCGCGCTGGCCGTGAGCGGCGAAAAACGCTCGCCCGTGCTGCCCGACGTGCCCGCCATCGCCGAGCAGGTGCCGGGCTACAACGGCACGCTGTGGATCGGCCTGTTCGCTCCCGCGGGCGTGCCGGCCGACGTGCTCGCCACCCTGCAGGACGCGACGCGCAAGGCGCTCGCAGCCAAGGACCTGCGCGACAAGCTCGACCAGCAGGGCGTCGAGATCGCGGCGGCCACCTCGCCGGAACAGTTCTCGGCGCTGCTGCGCACCGACCTCGCCAAGTGGGCGCGCATCGTCAAGGCCTCGGGCGCTGCCGTCGACTGACCTCGCCACTCATCTTTCTTCTCGCCACTCACGCCATGACTTCTCCACTGATCGACGCCGAAGCCCTCGCACGGCTGCAGGCCTGGCAGGGCCGCAGCGAAACGCTGCGCGACGACCTCACCGCCGCGCCCGTGCGCGCGCTGTCCGCCACGCTCGACCGCGACGACCCGCTGCCCGAGGCAGGCACGCGACTGCCTGCGCTCTGGCACTGGCTCTACTTCCTGCCGCACCACCGCCAGTCGGAGATCGGCGAAGACGGCCATGCCAAGCGCGGCGGCTTCCTGCCGCCCGTGCCGCTGCCGCGCCGCATGTGGGCCGGCGGCCGGCTGACGTGGGAGCCGGGCAATCCGCTGCAGGTGGGTGATGCGATCGAGCGCACGTCGACCATCGCCTCGGTCACGCACAAGGCCGGCCGCACGGGCGAGCTGGTGTTCGTGCTGGTTCGCCACGAGGTGCGCAACGCGCGCGGGCTCGCGCTGACCGAAGAGCACGACATCGTCTACCGCGCCGCCGCCGCACCGGGCGAGGCCGCGCCGCCGCCCACGCCCGCACCGAAGGACGCCGCCTTCAGCCGCGACCTCGTGCCCGACGACGTGCTGCTGTTCCGCTACTCGGCGCTGACCTTCAACGGCCACCGCATCCACTACGACCGCCGCTACGTGACGCAGGTCGAGGGCTACCCGGGCCTCATCGTGCACGGGCCGTTGATCGCGACGCTGCTGGTCGACCTGCTGCGCCGCAACGTGCCGGCCGATGCGCAGCTGGCGCGCTTCGAGTTCCGCGCCGTGCGCCCGACCTTCGACATCGCGCCGTTCCGCGTGCACGGCAAGCCCGCCGAAGGCAGCACCGACGGCAAGACCTTCAGCCTGTGGGGCGAAGACGCCGACGGCTGGCTCACGATGCAGGCGACGGCCGTGCTCGCCTGACGCAAGGAAAGAAAGACGCCCATGACAAGACCCCTGGACGGCATCACCGTCATCTCGCTCGAGCACGCCATCGCGGCGCCGTTCTGCACCCGCCAGCTCGCCGACCTCGGCGCGCGCGTCATCAAGGTCGAGCGCCCCGGCGGCGGCGACTTTGCGCGCGCCTACGACGAGCGCGTGAACGGCGAGGCCTCGCACTTCGTGTGGGTCAACCGCTCGAAGGAAAGCCTCACGCTCGACCTCAAGCAGCCCGCCGCGCTCGCCGTGCTGCAGGAACTGGTGGCCGGTGCCGACGTGCTGGTGCAGAACCTCGCACCCGGCGCCGCCGCGCGCATGGGCCTGAGCGCGCAGGTGCTGCAGGAAAAACACCCCGCGCTCATCGTCTGCGACATCTCGGGCTACGGCGAAGACGGCCCGTACCGCGACAAGAAGGCCTACGACCTGCTGATCCAGAGCGAGGCCGGTTTCCTGTCGGTGACGGGCACGCCCGACGACCCGTGCAAGTCGGGCAACTCCATCGCCGACATCGCGGCGGGCATGTACGCCTACACCGGCATCCTGGCGGCGCTGATGCAGCGCGGCAAGACGGGCAAGGGCTCGCACATCGACGTGTCGATGCTCGAATCGCTCGCCGAATGGATGGGCTACCCGATGTACTACGCCTACGACGGCGCACCGCCGCCGCCGCGCAGCGCCGCCTCGCACGCGACCATCTATCCCTACGGCCCGTTCCCCGCGGGCGACGGCGGCACCGTGATGCTCGGCCTGCAGAACGAGCGCGAGTGGCGCGCCTTCTGCGACAAGGTGCTGCTGCGCCCCGAGCTCGCGACCGACCCGCGCTTCGACAGCAACGCGCGGCGCAACGAACACCGCGAGGCGCTGCGCACGCTCATCGTCGACACCTTCGGCGCGCTCAGTGCGGCGCAGGTGCTCGAACGGCTCGACACCGCGCAGATCGCCAATGCGCGCATGAACGACATGGCCGGGCTTTGGGCGCACCCGCAGCTGCAGGCGCGAGACCGCTGGCGCCAGGTGGGCTCACCGGCCGGCGACATCCCGGCGCTGCTGCCAGCCGGTCGCCAGAGTGCGTTCGACTACCGCATGGACCCGGTGCCCGCGGTGGGCCAGCACACCGACGCCATCCTGCGCAGCCTGGGCCGTGGCGACGACGCGATCGCGACGCTGCGCGCGGCCGGGGCGGTATGAGCGGGTCGGCCAATCAGACGCTCGCTTTGGCGCGCGCCTTTCTCTTCGTGCCGGCCGACCGGCCCGAGCGCCACGCGCGTGCCTTGGCGACGGGCGCGGGCGCCGTGATCATCGACCTCGAAGACGCCGTCGCGCCCGCGCGCAAGGCCGAGGCGCGCGACGCGCTCGGTGTCTCGCTCGCAGCGCTGCCCGCCGACCGGCGAGGGCGGCTGCTCGTGCGCGTGAATGCCAGCGGCACGCCGTGGCATGGCGACGACTGCGCGCGTGCGGCGGGCTGGATCGCGGACGGACTCATCGCCGGCATCGTGCTGCCCAAGGCCGAGCACGCCGACGAACTGCATCGGCTCGCCGCCACCGTCGGGCCGAAGGCCGTGCTGCTGCCGCTCATCGAATCAGCCGCGGGGCTCGCCGCGGTCGATGCCATCGCGGGTGCGCCGCAGGTGCTGCGGCTGGCCTTCGGCCACCTCGATTTCCAGGCCGACCTCGGCATGGCCTGCGATGCCGACGAGGTCGAACTGACGGCCGTGCGCCTCGCGCTCGTGCTGGCCTCGCGCCGTGCCGGGCTGGCCACGCCCATCGACGGCGTCACGCCCGACTGGCGCGATGCGCAGCGGCTCGCCGCCGACACCTCGCGCGCCCGGCGCGGCGGCTTCGGCGCCAAGCTGTGCATCCATCCCGAGCAGGTCGCGCCCGTGCAGGCCGCGCTCGGGCCCTCGGCCGACGAAGTGGCCTGGGCGCACCGCGTGACCGAGGCCGTGCGCGCAGCCGGTGGCGGCGTCGTGAGCCTCGACGGCCGCATGGTCGACGGGCCCGTGGTGCGGCTGGCCGAGCGCTGGCTCGCGCTGGCGGCGCCGCACGGCCCAGGTGATGCATCCCTGACGCACTGATCTACAGATAAACCAAAAGGAGACAAAGAAGTGAACGCAACGAAGACCTGGAAATTGAAGGCCCTCATCGCGGCCTCGGCGGGCGCCTGCCTGCTCGCCGCCGCATCGCCTGCCGCCGCGCAGGCCGCGTGGCCCGACAAGCCCATCGTGATGGTCGTGCCGTACTCGGCCGGCGGCCCCACCGACGTGGTGGCGCGCATGCTCGCCGTGCCCATGGGCAAGTCGCTCGGGCAGACCGTGGTGGTCGAGAACACCGTGGGCGCGGGCGGCACCATCGCGCCGACCCGCGTGGCCAAGGCGGCGCCCAACGGCTACACCATCCTCATCCACCACATGGGCATGGCCACCGCACCCGCGCTGTACAAGAAGCTCAACTACGACCCGCTGAAAGACTTCGAGTACATCGGCCAGGTCATGGACGTGCCGATGACCCTGCTGTCGCGCAAGGACTTTCCGGCCAACAACTTCAAGGAGCTGCTGGCCTACGTGAAGGCCAACAAGGACAAGGTCTCGCTCGCCAACGCCGGCATCGGCGCCGTCTCGCAGCTGTGCGGCATGCTCTTCGCGCACCAGATCGGCGTGCAGCTCACGACCGTGCCCTACAAGGGCGCAGGCCCGGCGCTCAACGACCTCATGGGCGGGCAGGTCGACCTGCTGTGCGACCAGACCACGCAGACCGCGCCCGTCATCAAGGACGGCCAGCGCGTGAAGGTGTTCGGCGTGACCACGCCCAAGCGCTTGTCGAGCATGCCCGACATTCCCACGCTCGATGAGCAGGGGCTCAAGGGCTTCGACGTGAAGGTGTGGCACGGCGTGTATGCGCCCAAAGGCACGCCGCCGGCCGTGATCGAGAAGCTCAACGTGGCCTTGCGCGCCGCGCTGCAGGACGACAACGTGAAGAAGCGCTTTGCCGAGCTGAGCACGGAGGCCGTGCCGATGGAGAAGGTCACACCCGAGGCGCTGCGCAGCCACCTGGCGGCAGAGATCGAGAAGTGGGGGAAGGTGATCCGGGCTGCGGGGGTGCAGGCGGATTGAAGATCACAGCTTGAGTTGCGGGGCAGTGATGCCCCGGGCTCAAAGCTTTTTCTTCATGTAGGCGAGGTAGTTGCCGCGCGCGTAGTTGTCGATGCGGGCGAACTCTTCGTAGCCTTGCTTCAGGTAGAAACCTCGCGCCTGCCACTCGAAGGTTTCAAGCGCGGCATTCCCGGCACCCAGCGCCTTGCCACGCGCTTCCGCCTCCGCGAGCAGGCGGCGGCCCAAGCCGGTGCCTCGGGCTTCCTCTTCGACGAACAGCACGTCGATGCGCAGCCATTCGAGGAACACGAAGCCGCGCAGGCCACCCAGCAGGCGACCCTGCGTGTCTTTCGCGCTCAGCCACACGGGTTGCGTCTCGGGGTACTCGCCGACGAAGCCGTAGTTGAACTCGCGCAACCGGCGACCCAGGACGCCGGAGCGGACCTCTTCTTCGGAGGCCGTAGAAATCACCGCCTCGGTCATGCGTCCGCGACGTTGCGGGTCGCCTGCAAGGCTTCCTCGAACAACTTCAGCAACAGCCGCGCGAACACATCCATGTTCCAGGGCCGGTCGGTCGCACCGGTTTCGATCGTGCGGCTGACCACGAGGCCATCCGCGCCGGTCACGGCGATGCAGACGTGCCCCGGCGCATCGCCGTACGGACTGCCTGATGGTCCCGCCGCGCCGCTCTCGCAGATGCCCCACTTCGAGCGGTGGGCATCACGGATGCGGCCCGACATGAATCGCGCATAGGGCTCGGTCTCGCCGCGCATGTCGCCCATGTCTTCGGCCGTGAGGCCGAGCAGGGCCTTGCCGGCGCGGCGCGAGTAGATGACCGCGCCGCCCAAAAAGTAGGCCGAGGCACCCGGCAGCGCGAGCAGGGCGGCCGAGACCAGGCCGCCGGCCGACGACTCGGCGACCGCCACCGTCTGGCGCCGCTCGCGCAGCGTCGCTCCCACGCGGGCGGCGAGCACGGCAAGTGGTTCGAGGTCGGTGAGGTCGGGCGTGGACATGGAGGTCTAAAGGAGTAAGAAAGAAAAGAAGAAATGACCGACCGTTCGATCAAACAAACGAAAGAACGATCAGGCGGTGCCCGCACGCGATCCCGGCCGCCGCACATACGACGGCGCGCGCTCGTGGCTCGAGGTGTGGCCGTACACCGTGTCGGCGGGGTAGTACTCGGCCTGCAGCTGCACCTTGGCCGCGGCTTCCTCGCCGGCGGCATGCGCGATGAAGGCCAGCATCAGGTCGGTGCCGGCCGACACGCCGGCCGAGGTCCAGACGTGGCCGTCCTGCACGAAGCGTTGCTCGACCACCTTCACGTCACCGAGCGCGCGCAGGCGGTCGAGCGATCCCCAGTGCGTGGTGGCGGTGCGGCCCGAGAGCAGGCCGGCCGCATGCAGCACGAAGGCGCCGGTGCACACCGACATCAGCGCCTTGCAGCCGGGCGCCTGCGCGGCCACAAACTGCACCATCGCGGGGTTGTCGACCTCGCGCCGCGTGCCCATGCCGCCGGGCACGAGCAGAAAGTCGAGCGGCGGGCAGTCGGCAAACGACACATGGGGGTTGATCGACAGCCCCTTGGCGCAGACGACCGGGCCGTGCGTTTGCGCCACCACCAGGCAGTTGGCGGGGCCGCCGGCCAGCTTGCTCCACATGGTGAGCATTTCCCAGGGACCGATGAAATCGAGCTCCTCGACCTCGGGGAAGACGATGATTCCGAAATTCATGCGTGTGAACTCCTGGGTGGCTGGATGGGAGGGGGGCCGGCAGGGACCCTGTCACGGTCGCGCAGCCGCAAGCATATAGAGTGCCGCCGAGGCGATGTCGGTGACAGCTGGTTGCAAGCTTGGCTCAGTGTTCTCCCTCAGGGTTGTGTGGCCTGAAAATGGCTAGAGTGAAGGCGGCCGTTCAGGCTTTTTGCTAGCTTCAAATCAAGGAAATCTCATGAGCAAGAAAGTTGCATATGTCACCGGGGGCATGGGTGGCATCGGAACAGCCATCTGCCAGCGTCTGCACAAGGACGGGTTCACTGTGATCGCCGGTTGCGGTCCTACACGCGACCATGCCAAATGGCTGGCCGAACAGAAAGCCGAAGGCTTCGAGTTCCATGCGTCGGTCGGCAATGTCGGCGACTGGCAATCCACCGTCGAGGCTTTTTCCGCCGCCAAGGCGGCCCACGGCGCGATTGACGTGCTCGTCAACAACGCCGGCATCACGCGGGACCGCATGTTCCTCAAGATGACGCCGGAAGACTGGAGCGCGGTGATCGAAACCAACCTCAACAGCATGTTCAACGTCACCAAGCAGGTGGTGGGTGACATGGTCGAAAAGGGCTGGGGCCGCATCATCAACATCAGCTCGGTCAACGGCGCCAAGGGCCAGGCCGGCCAGACCAACTACTCGGCCGCCAAGGCCGGCATGCACGGCTTCACGATGGCGCTGGCGCAGGAGCTGGCCAACAAGGGCGTCACGGTCAACACCGTGAGTCCGGGCTACATCGGCACCGAGATGGTCAAGGCCATCCGCCAGGAAGTGCTCGACAAGATCGTGGCCACCATTCCGGTCAAGCGCCTGGGCGAGCCGAGCGAAATCGCTTCCATCATCGCGTGGCTCGCCACCGACGAAGGCGGCTACAGCACCGGGGCCGACTTCTCGGTCAACGGCGGCCTTCACATGCACTGAGCATGCGCGCCACACCCTGAAAACAAAAACCCGCTTCGGCGGGTTTTTTCATTGGGGCCGAAGCCAAAACCATTTCAACCATCGAAAGCCACCGCGACACGAACCCTTTCTTCTGCGTTTTCCTTCTTCATCTTTTTCAGGAGGCAGTCATGGCACATACAACAAGCACAGTACCCAGGAAGCTCCCCCTTTACCGTTCCCTTTACGTGCAGGTGATCACCGCGGTGGTCATCGGCGTGCTCCTCGGTTACTTTTATCCCTCGCTCGGGGAATCGATGAAACCGCTGGGCGACGGGTTCATCAAGCTCATCAAGATGATCATCGCGCCGATCATCTTCTGCACGGTGGTGGTCGGCATCGCCGGCATGGAAGACATGAAGAAGGTCGGCAAGACCGGCGGCCTGGCGCTCTTGTACTTCGAGGTCGTGAGCAGCATCGCGCTGGTGGTCGGCCTCGTGCTGGTGAACGTGCTCAAGCCCGGCGCGGGCATGAACATCGACGCGTCCACGCTCGACACCAAGGCCATCGCGGCCTACACCGGCCCCGGCAAGATGACGGGCACGGTCGACTTCCTGCTCAACGTGATTCCCAGCACGATCGTCGATGCCTTCGCCAAGGGCGAGATCCTGCAGGTGCTGCTGATCGCGGTGCTGTTCGGCTTCGCGCTGCACCGCTTCGGCGGGCGCGGCACGCTGGTGTTCGACGTGATCGAGAAGGGCTCGCACGTGCTCTTCGTGATCGTCAACTACATCATGAAGCTCGCGCCCATCGGCGCCTTCGGTGCGATGGCGTTCACCATCGGCAAGTACGGGCTGGGCAGCCTGCTGTCGCTGGGCAAGCTCATGGGCACTTTCTACCTGACCTGCCTGCTGTTCATCTTCGTGGTGCTGGGGCTCATTGCGCGCTTTCACGGCTTCAGCATCTGGAAGTTCATCAAGTACATCAAGGAAGAGCTGCTGATCGTGCTGGGCACCTCATCGAGTGAATCGGTGCTGCCGCGCATGATGGAAAAGATGGAGAACCTGGGCGCGCACAAGACCTGCGTGGGGCTGGTGATTCCCACGGGCTACTCGTTCAACCTCGACGGCACCTCGATCTACCTGACGATGGCGGCGGTGTTCATTGCGCAGGCCACCAACACGCCGATGACGCTCACGCAGGAGATCACGCTGCTGGCCGTGCTGCTGCTCACGTCGAAGGGCGCGGCCGGCGTCACCGGCAGCGGCTTCATCGTGCTGGCGGCCACGCTGTCGGCGGTGGGGCATGTGCCGGTGGCGGGGCTGGCGCTCATCCTGGGCATCGACCGCTTCATGTCCGAGGCGCGCGCGCTGACCAACCTCATCGGCAACGGCGTGGCCACCATCGTGGTGGCCAAGTGGACCAATGAACTCGATGAGGAACGGCTGCAGGCCGGGCTCAATAACGAGAGCTGGGTCGAGTCGCAGGAGCCGGAAGAACTCGTGAATGCGCGCGAGTCGAAGATGGCGCAATAGAAAGCAAAACGGCGGCCGAAGGCCAAAGCCCCCGACCGCCGTGAAAGCGCCCCAGGGCGCCGGCTTCAAGCCAGGTCGAACCGGTCCAGGTTCATCACCTTGGTCCAGGCGGCCACGAAGTCATCGACGAACTTCTGCTGGCTGTCCGAGCCGCCGTAGACCTCGGCGATGGCGCGCAGCTGCGCGTTGGAGCCGAACACCAGGTCGACGCGCGTGCCGGTCCATTGGAGCGTGCCGGTCTTGCGGTCGCGGCCTTCGTATTCCTCCTTGGTGTCCGACACCGCCTTCCACTCCGTGCCCATGTCGAGCAGGTTGACGAAGTAGTCGTTGCTCAACGTGCCGGGCGTCTTCGTGAAGACGCCGTGACGGGTCTGGCCGACGTTGGTGTCGAGCACGCGCAGGCCGCCGACCAGCACGGTCATCTCGGGGGCCGTGAGCGTGAGCAGCTGCGCCTTGTCGACCAGCAGCGCTTCGCCGGACACGCTGTAGCGGCCCTTCAGGTAGTTGCGGAAGCCGTCGGCGAACGGCTCCAGCGGCTCGAACGAGGGCACGTCGGTCTGTTCCTGCGAGGCGTCGGCGCGGCCCGGCGAGAAGGGCACCTTCACTTCACGGCCGCCGTTGCGCGCGGCCTGTTCCACGCCCGCACCGCCGGCCAGCACGATCAGGTCGGCCAGCGAAATCTGCTTGCCGCCGGACTGCGCCGCGTTGAACTCGCTGCGGATGCCTTCGAGCACCTTCAGCACCTGGGCCAGCTGCGCGGGCTGGTTGACGGCCCAGTCCTTCTGGGGCGCCAGCCGCACGCGGGCACCGTTGGCACCGCCGCGCATGTCGGAGCCGCGGAAGGTGGAGGCCGAGGCCCACGCCGTCGACACCAGCTGCGCAGGCGTGAGGCCCGAGGCCAGCACCTTCTTCGTCAGCGCGGCGACGTCTGCCGCATCGACCAGCGGATGGTCGACGGCCGGGATCGGGTCTTGCCAGATGAGCGCTTCGGCCGGCACCTCGGGCCCGAGGTAGCGGGCGCGCGGGCCCATGTCGCGGTGCGTGAGCTTGAACCAGGCGCGCGCGAAGGCGTCGGCGAGCTGATCGGGGTTGGCCAGGAAGCGGCGCGAGATCTTTTCGTAGGCTGGGTCCAGGCGCAGCGACAGGTCGGTCGTGAGCATGGTCGGCGCGTGGCGCTTGGAACCGTCGTGCGCATCAGGAATGGTGCCGGCACCGGCGCCGCCCTTGGCCACCCACTGGTGTGCGCCGGCGGGGCTCTTGGTCAGTTCCCATTCGAAGCCGAACAGGTTCTCCAGGAAGTTGTTGCTCCACTTCGTGGGCGTGGTGGTCCACGTCACTTCGAGGCCGCTGGTGATGGTGTCGCCGCCCTTGCCGGTGCCGAAGCTGTTCTTCCAGCCGAAGCCCTGGTCTTCGAGGCCGGCGGCCTCGGCCTCGGGGCCGACGTGCGAGGCCGGTGCCGCGCCGTGGGTCTTGCCGAAGGTGTGGCCGCCGGCGATGAGCGCCACGGTTTCCTCGTCGTCCATGGCCATGCGGCCGAAGGTGTCGCGGATGTCGCGTGCCGCGGCGATCGGGTCGGGGTTGCCGTCCGGACCTTCGGGGTTCACGTAGATCAGGCCCATCTGCACGGCGGCCAGCGGGTTCTCGAGGTCGCGGGTGTGCGGCACCTTGCTGTCGTCGTCCTTCACGAGCACGCCGCGGTCTTTCTCGACGCCCGGCGAGCCCTGTGCGTAGCGCACGTCGCCGCCGAGCCAGGTCTTCTCGCGGCCCCAGTACACGTCCTGGTCGGGTTCCCACACATCGGGGCGGCCACCGCCGAAGCCGAAGGTCTTGAAGCCCATGGTTTCGAGTGCGACGTTGCCGGTGAGGATCAACAGGTCGGCCCAGGAAATCTTCTGGCCGTACTTCTGCTTGATCGGCCAGAGCAGGCGGCGGGCCTTGTCCAGGCTCACGTTGTCGGGCCAGCTGTTGAGCGGCGCAAAGCGCTGCTGGCCGCGGCCGGCGCCGCCACGGCCGTCACCGATGCGGTAGGTGCCGGCGCTGTGCCAGGCCATGCGGATGAAGAGCGGGCCGTAGTGGCCGAAGTCGGCCGGCCACCAGTCTTGCGAATCGGTCATCAGCGCCGCGAGGTCTTTCTTCACCGCGGCGAGGTCCAGGCTCTGGAAGGCCTTGGCGTAGTCGAAACCGGCGCCCAGGGGATCGGATTTGGCCGAGTGCTGATGCAGCAGGTCCAGGCGCAGCTGCTCCGGCCACCAGTCGCGGTTCGTGGTGCCGGCGCCGGTGGTCTGGCTGAACGGGCACTTCGCTTCTGTCTTCTCGTTGCTCATGGGGAGGCTCCTGTTGTTGGGGGGACGGGGGACCGCTCAAATTCTCAATGAGAAAGGTGTCTATGCGAATAGAAGTGCTTTATGCCAACGATAGTTCGCACCGCCTTCGTAGGGGTGTAGACGCGGGCCCGCAGAAGCCTGCGGGCTTCAAAGGTTGGGGGTCGTTCCTGCAAAATGGACCGATGCCCCACAGCGTCTCACTCATCAATACGATTGCCGCCGGCCTGGGGTTGGCGCTGGTGTTCGGCTTTCTCGCGGCGCGGCTGCGATTGCCAGCCTTGGTGGGGTACCTCTTGGCGGGCGTGATCATCGGCCCGTTCACGCCCGGCTTCGTGGCCGATGCGGGCATTGCCGCGCAGCTGGCCGAGATCGGCGTGATGCTGCTGATGTTCGGCGTGGGCCTGCATTTTTCGCTGACCGACCTGCTTGCGGTGCGCAAGATCGCGCTGCCCGGCGCCATCGCGCAGATCGTCGTCGCCACGCTGCTCGGCGGCGGCCTGGCGATGTGGTGGGGTTGGAGCTGGGGCGCGGCGCTGGTGTTCGGGCTGGCGCTGTCGGTGGCGAGCACGGTGGTGCTGCTGCGCGCGCTCGAGAGCCTGGGCATCCTCGATTCTTTTACCGGCCGCATCGCCGTCGGCTGGCTGGTGGTCGAAGACCTCGCGATGGTGCTGGTGCTCGTGCTGCTGCCACCGCTGGCGGGCGCGCTGGGCGGCACCAATGCCGACACGAACGGCGCCCCGGTCTGGCAGACGCTGGGTCTCACCTTGCTGCAGGTCGGCGGCTTCGTGGCGCTGATGCTCGTGGTCGGGCGGCGCGTGTTCCCGTGGATTCTCTGGCAGGTCGCGGGCACCGGCTCGCGCGAGCTGTTCACGCTGTGCGTGGTGGCGGCGGCCGTGAGCATTGCCTTCGCCTCGGCGGCGCTGTTCGGCGTGTCGTTCGCGCTGGGCGCGTTCTTCGCCGGCATGGTGATGCGCGAGTCGCAGTTCAGCCACCGCGCGGCGCAGGAGTCGCTGCCGCTGCGCGACGCGTTCGCCGTGCTGTTCTTCGTGTCGGTCGGCATGCTGTTCGACCCGTCGGTGCTGGTCGACCGCCCGCTGCAGGTGCTGGCCGTGGTGCTCGTCATCGTGCTGGGCAAGTCGCTCGCGGCCTGCGCGCTGGTGCTGGTGTTTCGCTACCCGCTGGCCACGGCGCTCACGGTGAGCGCGAGCCTGGCGCAGATCGGCGAGTTCTCGTTCATCCTGGCCGGGCTGGGCGTGATGCTCGGCCTGCTGCCGGTGGAAGGGCAGAGCCTGGTGCTGGCCGGTGCGCTGATCTCCATCGCCACCAACCCGCTGTGGTTCAGCCTGATCGCGCCGCTGCAGAAATGGCTGCACGCGCATTCGAAGTTCGCGCGCGAACTCGACATGCGCAGCGACCCGCTGGCCGAACTGCCGATGACGACCGAGGCCAAGTACCTGTCGCGCCAGGTCGTGCTGGTCGGCTACGGCCGGGTGGGCCGGCGCATCGCCGCCGAACTCGAAACGCACGACATTCCCTACGTGGTGGCCGAGCAGAACCGCGAGCTGGTCGAGAAGCTGCGCGAGGCCGGCATTCCGGCCGTGTGGGGCGATGCGGCCGACCCGGCGGTGCTGATCCAGGCGCATGTGGCACGCGCCCGCGTGCTCGTGGTGGCCACGCCCGATGCCATGAACGTGCGCCAGATGATCGAAACCGCCCGCACGCTGAATCCGACCATCCAGACCGTGGTGCGCAGCCACAACGAGCAGGAAGCGCGTTTGCTGGCCGACGAAACCGATGCGAAGGTGTTCCTGGGCGAACAGGAACTCGCCCAGGCCATGGCCCGCGATGTGGTGCAGCGCGCCGCCGCGATGGCGGTGCCGGCCTGAGGGCTGGCTGGCGGATCTACAGGTCTTCGATCACCAGCGTGCGATAGCGCTCGGCGATCGAGTAGGGCACGGTACGCACCAGTTCCATCACGCGCTCGGCGGTGGCGCCGTCCTTGGTGCGGATCAACAGGCCCGTGTGGCCTTCCTGGGCCAGCTCGATGAAAGCGCGCACCGTGGCGCCGTCGGTGCCGGCGGAGGGCAGGGGACTGTGCGAGGCATGCACGGTCGGCGCGATTTCCGCCAGGACGGTTTCGGGCGGCAGCAGGTAGACCTCGTCGCCGCTCACGATGCCTTTCTCGATCAGCCCGTGGCCGATGCGGCTGGCGTCTTCGACGCTCGGAAACATCACCAGCGAGTAACCGGTCGGATAGAACGCGCCGCCGAAACTGGCGCGCATGTTGGGTTCAAGCGTGAAATGTTTCATGCTGACTCCTTGTTCTGATGCAGCTCCCCACCCCTAACATTAGGCCGCGCGGCGTACATGCACTGTAGGAGAAGCCCTAGTACTGACAACCGCGCCGGCCTCCTGCCCGTTCAAAGGCAGGTTCATTCCCTCTGTTTCATTCCTGACCGTCATGCCTTCGCCGAGAGACATCGCACTCACCGTCCACGAACTGGAAGAAGGGGAGTTCTATTGGGTGCTGATGGAGGCCGTCGACGGCTCGCCCGGCGACTCCACCCATGTGTACGTGCCACTCGAAGCCGCCCACGAGCCCTACGCCACCTATTCGAACGCGCTGGTGGCTGGCGTCGCGGTGCTGCGGCGGCTGTTCGGGCCCGACGGCAAGCCCGTCTGACGGGGCCCGGAAGGGCGCCGCCGCAGGGCGCTCCCTATAATCCCGGCGGTTGGAAACATTGGTTCACACCGGTGTCGTCCAACACCCCACGGTTCGAAGGTGCCCTGCACGACCAGTCACAGGATTGGCGGCGGGGTTAAACGGGAAGCAGGTGCGAGGCGTCGTCTTTTTGATCGACGCTTCCATTCCTGCGCTGCCCCCGCAACGGTCAGCGGATATCGACACCCTCAGGCTCATGCGCTTTCTTGCATGGGCAGCCACTGCGCTTCGGCGTGGGAAGGCGAGGGGTTCGGCGTCGAGGTGCATGCACCTTTCGACGCACTCCGCGAGCCCGGATACCGGCCTTCGCAACCGCCTTCGGACGCTGCGGGAGTGCGTGTCCGGGCCTGCCCTTTCCCCTCGCGCGAAACGGCACCGCCCTCAGCCTCTTCTCCCTCTTCGTCCTCGATCGGTCAGGAGCCTGCGGGGACGCGGGCCGGAGGAGAAATCGGATGAATCAGGCATCGCTGCCCTTGCGCGATCGCCCGGGCCTGCCCCTGCAACGGGCACGCCTTTCGGGTCTTTCAGGCATTTCATTGGGGCTCGGCCTCGCATGCGGGCCAGCCCTTGCCCAGTCGGGCGACACGGCGGGCCGCCCCAGCCTGGCGCCCGTGCAGATCGAAGCCAACCGCCACACGCCGCTGGCCCTGGACGAGCCCACGCAGACCGGCAGCCGTCTGGGCCTCACGCCGCTCGAAACGCCGGCCAGCATCGAGGTGCTCACCGGCGACACCATCCGCGCACGCGGCGACGTGTCGGTGGTCGAGGCCGCGAGCCGTGCCACCGGCATCACGGGCTCGCCCGCGCCGGGCAACGGCGGCTCGGCGCTGTCGGCACGCGGCTTCAACGGCCACGGCTCGGTGATGCAGCTGTACGACGGCACACGCCTGTACGTGGGCGCGGGCACCGTCACCTTTCCGTTCGACACCTGGTCGACCGACCGCATCGAGGTGCTGCGCGGCGCCGCCTCGGTGATGTTCGGCGAAGGCGCCATCGGCGGCGCGATCAACGTGGTGCCCAAGAAGCCCACGCGCGGCCCGATTCGCAACGAAGCGCTCGTGACCGTGGGCTCCGACGCCACGCGCCAGGTCGCCTTCGGCAGCGGCGGGGCGATCAACGACATGCTGTCGTACCGCTTCGACATCAGCCATCGCAGGACCGACGGCTTCATGCTGCGCGGGGAGGCCGAGAGCCTGGCCGTGGGCGGCGCGGTGCGGCTCGACGTGTCGCCGCAGCTGCAGTTCACGCTCTCGCACGACGAGGGCCGCCGGACGCCACAGCGCTATTTCGGCGTGCCGCTCATCAACGGCCGCGTGAGCAGCCTGAACCGCGAACAGAACTACAACCTCGACGACGCCGAGGTCAAGTACCGCGACCGCTGGACCCGCCTCGATGCGCAATGGACGCCCAACGACGCCGTCACCGTGCGCAACCAGCTCTACCGCCTGGACAGCAAGCGCCACTGGCGCGACAGCGAAACCTACACCTACAGCGCCACCACGCACCGCGTGACGCGCGGCGACTACCTGGAGATCGGGCACGACCAGGAGCAGATCGGCAACCGCACCGACGCCACCTTCAAGCACGCGCTGTTCGGCCTGAAGAACCAGGTGCTGGTGGGCTTCGATGTGAACCGCATCGACTTCCTGAATTCGAGCGACACGCCCTACGGCGGGCGCTCGGTGGTCGACGCCTTTGTGTTCAACCCCGGCTATTACGTCTCGCCCACGGCCTACCTGCCGCGCTACAAGACCAAGACCCGCACCTACGCCTTCTTCGCCGAAGACAAGCTGGCCTTCAACGAGCAGTGGTCGGTGGTCGGCAGCCTGCGCTGGGACCACGCGAAGATCGTGCGCACCGATCCGCAGAACCGCGCGCCGCGCCTGGACAAGACGTTTGAATACGCCACCGGCCGCCTCGGCGTGGTCTACGCGCCCGACGGCGCGCAGTCGTTCTATGCGCAGGTGGCGCGCGCGGCCGATCCGCTCACCGGGCTCATCAGCACGTCGGCCACGCAGGTGCCGTTCGAGCTCAGCGTCGGCAAGCAGGTCGAGGTGGGCTACAAGCGCCAGCTGGCCGAAGGCCGCGGCGCCTGGAGTGTGGCCGCCTACCGCATCGAGAAGACCAAGCTGCTGTCGCGCGACGCGAACGACCCGACCGTCGTGCAGCAGATCGGCAAGCAGTCGTCCGAAGGCATCGAAGCCACGCTCGACCTGGCACTGACCTCCACGCTGCGCCTCGAAGCCAACGCCGCGCGGCTGCGTGCGCGCTATGACGACTTCAACGAGGCGGTCGGCAAGTCGCTGGTCTCGCGCGCGGGCAACACGCCGGCCGGCGTGCCCGAGGTGGCGGCCAACCTGTGGCTGCACTGGCACTTCCTGCCGCAGTGGGAGGCCAGGTTCGGCGTGCGCCACGTCGGCGCGCGGCAGGTCGATGCGGCCAACACGCGGCAGATCGGCTCGTACACCGTGGCCGACGCGGGCGTGAGCTGGCAGGCGAACCCGTCGCTCAAGCTCGCGTTGCGCGCCTTCAACCTCGCCGACCGCAAGTACCCGGTCTCGTTCTCGAACGGCGGCAACCAGTGGTTGCTGGGCCGGCCGCGTTCGTTCGAGCTGTCGGCACTGGTGAACTTCTGAGCAACGCCTCATGAGCACCGCATGGCAACGCGCATGGCCCCCGCTGCGGCGGGCGCTGTACTGGACGCATCGATGGCTGGGCATCGGCGGCTGCCTGCTGTTCGTCATGTGGTTCGTCTCGGGCGTGGTCATGATGTACGTGGGGTACCCGAACCTCACGGACGAAGAGCGGCTCGCGGGGCTCGGCCCGGTGCGCTTCGAACAGGCGGTGGTCACGCCATCCGCCGCGCTCGATGCCTTGCCGCCCGCGGTGCGCGCGCAGCAGCCCAGGCGCATGGCGCTCGAAATGCAGGCCGGCGCCGACGCGCAGCCCGTGTGGCGCATCGTCGATGCGCGCGGCGGGCGCCATGCCGTGTCCGCGCGCGACGGCCGTGTGCTCGGGCGGGTCGATGCCGCGCAGGCCGAGGCCATCGCCCGCGACTTTGCCGCACAGCCCGGGGCACGCTGGGCCGAAACGCTGGAGCGCGACCAGTGGACCGTGCCGCAGGGTCTGAACCCGCTGCGCCCGCTGCACCGCATCGCAATCGGCGACGCGGCGGGCACCGCGCTGTACGTGTCTTCGCGCACCGGTGAGGTGGTGCGCGACACCACGCGCACCGAGCGCTTCTGGAACTGGCTGGGCGCCGTGCCGCACTGGATCTACTTCACGCCGCTGCGCGCCGACCCGCCGCTGTGGCACGACGTGGTCGTGTGGCTGTCGGCCGCGTGCATCGTTTCGGCCGTGACGGGCATCGTCATCGGCATCCTGCGCATCCGGCTGCGTCGACGCTTTCGCAGCGGCGCGGTCACGCCGTACACCGGCTGGATGGCCTGGCACCACATCGCCGGATTCATCGGTGGGTTCTTCGTGCTGACCTGGATCGTGAGCGGCTGGCTGTCGATGAACCCCAACAAGTGGTTCGAGCGCGGGGCGGCCGATGCGACCGCGATGGCGCGCTACACGGGCGCGGGCGCGTCGCCGTTCCCCTGGCCGCCGGCCGTGCTGCCGACAGGCGAGGGCACTGGCGCACCGCGCGAGGCGCTGCTGATGTGGTTCGACGGCAAGCCGCTCTTGCAACTGCGCGATGCGCAGGCCCGCGTGCAGGTTGTCGATGCCGCCACCGGCGCATCCACTGCCATCGCCCGCGACGACATCGAACGCGCCGCCGCACGGCTGCGCCCCGGCGCCACGATCACGCAAGCCACCTTGCAGACGCGCGAAGACTTCCACTGGTACGGCCACCACCGCACGCGCGTGCTGCCCGTGTGGCGGCTCGAGTTCGACGACGTCGCGCGCAGCTGGCTCTACATCGATCCCGCGAGCGGCCAGGTGGCCGGCAGCAACGACCGCAACGCGCGGCTGCGCCGCTGGCTCTTCAACGCCGCGCACAGCCTCGACTTTCCCTGGCTCATCCAGCACCGGCCGGCCTGGGATGTCGTGGTGTGGTTCCTGTCGATCATCGGCGCCGTCGCTTCGGCGAGTGGCGTGGTGATCGGCTGGCGGCGGCTGCGGCGCAAGCCACAGCCGTCGCCTGTTCAGCGGGGGCTGCAAGGCTCCCGGGTTTCATGACGGGGACTTGCGCAAGCCGGTCCATCCCCCAACAATCAACTTTCGCACTTCGGTGCATTTCAGGAGGTGCGCGATGCACATCGAACCCGGACTCGTCGACGGATCCAAGATCTTCCTCAGCTATGCCACAGGGGCGGCTGCACTGGCCTACACGGGCAAAGTCGCCTTCGACACCCTGCTGAAGGACGGCCCCATCGGCCTGGCGCTGCGCTCGGTCTTCACCGTGATGCTCGTGTTCTGCTTCTTCGAGCTGTTCCCGCACCATCCCGTGGGCGTGTCCGAGGTGCACCTGATTCTGGGCACCACGCTGATGCTCCTCTTCGGGCTCGCACCCGCGGCCATCGGCCTGGCGGGCGGGTTGCTCATTCAAAGCCTGTTCTTTGCACCCCCTGACCTGCCGCAGTACGGCATGAACGTCACGACCTTGCTGGTGCCGCTGTTCGCCACCGCCGCGCTGGCACGCCGCATCATTCCCGCGAACATGGCCTACGTGGACATCAGCTACCAGCAGGCCTTCAAGCTGTCGGTGGCCTACCAGGGCGGCATCGTGGTGTGGGTCGGCTTCTGGGCCCTCTACGGTCGCGGCACCGGCCTGGAGAACCTGGGCCAGGTCGCCAGCTTCGGCGCGGCCTACATGACCGTCGTGCTGGTCGAGCCGCTGGTCGACCTGGGCGTGCTGGCTGCGGCCAAGGCCAGGCGCCGCCTGCAGGGCACGGCCCTCGTCGAGCGCCGCCTGTACAGCGCCGTCTGATTCGCGCCCATCTGAAGAGGGGGCGCCGCTCGCCGGCGCCCGATTCCCTGTGCGCCCTCGGCGCCTGAAAGCACTCACTCCATGACATCCAGCAACAACGCCAAGATCCCCGTCACCATCGTCACGGGCTTCCTCGGCAGCGGCAAGACCACGCTGCTGCGCCACATCCTCGGCAATGCCGAGGGCCGTCGCATCGCGGTGGTGGTCAACGAGTTCGGCGAACTCGGCATCGACGGCGACATCCTGCGCGGTTGCGGCATCGGCTGCGACGACGAGGGCAACGAGCGCGAAGGTGCGCTGTACGAGCTCGCCAACGGCTGCGTCTGCTGCACCGTGCAGGAAGAGTTCCTGCCCGTGATGCTGCAGCTGGCCGAGCGCCGCGGCGACATCGATGCGGTGATCATCGAGACCTCGGGCCTGGCGCTGCCCAAGCCGCTGGTGCAGGCCTTCCAGTGGCCCGACATCGCGAACATCTTCACCGTCGATTCGGTGGTGACCGTGGTCGACGGCCCCGCCGCCGCCTCGGGCCAGTTCGCCGCGAACCCCGCGCAGGTCGACGTGCAACGCCGCGCCGACCCCAACCTCGACCACGAATCGCCGCTGCACGAGCTGTTCGAAGACCAGCTCTCGGCCGCCGACCTCGTGGTGCTCAACAAGACCGACCTCATGGACGCCGCCGCGCGCGCACAGGTCGAGGCGCTGGTGCGCGAAGAGCTGCCGCCCGAGGTGAAGATCGTCGGCGCCACCGAAGGCAAGCTGCCGCTCGCACTGCTGCTGGGCCAGGGCCGCGCCGCCGAAAGCACCATCCACCTGCGCGAGAGCCACCACGACCATGAGGAAGACCACGACCACGACGAGTTCGACTCGCTCGTGATCGAGCTGCCGCCCGTGGACCGCGACAGCCTCATCGCCGTGCTGACCACGCTGGTCGAGCGGCACACCATCTACCGCGTGAAGGGCTTCGTCGCCGTGCCGAACAAGCCGATGCGCCTGCTCGTGCAAGGCGTGGGCCGCCGCTTCGACCACCACTTCGATCGCCGCTGGCGCGACGGCGAGGCGCAACGCACGCGCCTCGTGTTCATCGGCGAAGACCTCGACGAGGCCGCGCTGCGCAAGGCGCTCGAAGGCGTGGCCGCCGTGCTCGCCTGATCAACGCATGCACCTGCTGAGCACCCAGCCCGGACGCTTCGTCGAAGACGATCCGAGCGTCGTCACCCGGCTCGACCAGACGCCGGGCGACATCGTGGTGCTCAGCTCGGCCGACACCACGCTCGCGCTGCTCGCCGCCGCGCGCACCGCGCTGGCGGCCACCGACCCCGGCTACCCGTCGCTGCGGCTGGCCAACCTCATGCACCTGCGCCAGCCTGCGTCGCTCGACCTGTACGTCGACGAAGTGCTGCGGCATGCGCGCGTGGTGGTGGTCGATCACCTGGGGGCCGAATCGGCCTGGGCCTACGGGCTGCAACAGCTCGAAAAGCTCGCCAAGCGCCAGGGCCAGCAGCTCGCGATGTTCTCGGGCGACCTGCAGGAAGACGAAGACCTGCTCGCGCGCGGCACCGTGCCGCGCGGCGTGAGCCGGCAGCTCTGGCAGTACCTGCGCTCGGGCGGCGCGGGCAACGCGGCGCAGTTCCTGCGCGCGGTGGCCTTCCACGGGCTGGGCCATGGCGAAGCGCCGTTGCCGCCGCGCAGCCTGCCGCAGGTGGCACTGCATGTGCCGGGCGGCATCGATGCGGCGCACACGGTTGCGGGCATCGACGACCTGCGTGCGGGCTGGCATGCGAACGCGCCCGTGGTGGCGCTGGTGTTCTATCGCTCGCACCTGCTGTCGGGCAACACCGAAGCCTTCGATGCGCTGGCCGCCGCGCTGCATGCCGAAGGGCTGAACCCGCTGCCCGTGGCGCTCGATTCGCTGAAAGACCCGCTGTGCCTTTCCGCACTGCGCGCGCTGTGCATCGAGCACGACGTGCAGCTGGTGCTCAACACCACCGCCTTCGCTGCGTTGGGGCAGGGCGCTTCGGACGAGAGCGGTGAGCCCGTGGCACTCGCGGGCGACGCCCCCGTGCTGCAGGTGATCGTGAGCGGCGGCAACCGCGAAGACTGGCTTGCTGACAGCCAGGGCCTGCGCCCACGCGACATCGCGATGCAGATTGCCCTGCCCGAGATGGACGGGCGCATCGTCACGCGCGCCGTGAGCTTCAAGGGCCTGTCGCACCGCTGCGAACTCACGCAGACCGAAGTGGTCGGCTACAGGCCCGAGCCCGACCGCATTGCCTTCGTGGCCGAGCTGGCGCGCCGCTGGTGCCGGCTGCGCAGCCTGCGCGCCGACGAGAAGCGCGTCGCGCTGATCCTGGCGAACTACCCCGGCAGCGAAGGCCGCATCGGCAGCGGCGTGGGGCTGGACACGCCGGCCTCGGTGATGGCCATCCTGCGCACGATGCAGGCCGAGGGCTACACGCTCGACGCGCTGCCCGCGGACGGCGACGCGCTGATGCGCACGCTGCAGGAAGGCATCGCCAACGATTCTGCTCAATGGGCCGCGCGGCCCGCGTGGCAGAGCTACGCGCTCGCCGACTACCGCGCCCGCCTTGCCGCGCTGCCCGAGGGCATGGCCGCTGCCATCGATGCGCAATGGGGCCCGCCTGAAAACGATCCGATGCTGCGCCAGGGCCGCTTCATGATCGCCGGGCTGCGGCTGGGCCGCGTGTTCGTCGGCATCCAACCGGCGCGCGCGCTGGGCCCGCTGGGCTTGGCCGACTACGCGAGTTACCACGACGCCGAATTGGTGCCGCCGCACAGCTACCTCGCCTTCTACTTCTGGCTGCGCGACGTGTTCGCCGTCGACGCGGTCGTCCACGTCGGCAAGCACGGCAACCTCGAGTGGCTGCCGGGCAAGAGCCTCGCGCTGTCGGCCACCTGCTGGCCCGATGCGATCCTCGGGCCGCTGCCCAACGTCTATCCCTTCATCGTCAACGACCCCGGCGAGGGCGCGCAGGCCAAGCGCCGCACGCAGGCCGTGATCGTCGACCACCTGATGCCGCCGCTCACGCGCGCCGAGAACCACGGCCCGCTGCAGGACCTGGAGCGGCAGGTCGACGAGTACTACGACGCGCTGCTGGTCGACGCGCGCCGCGCCAAGGTGCTGCGCGCGCAGATCCTCGCGACCGTGCGTGCCCAGCACCTGGTCGAAGAGCTGGGCATGCCGGGCGCGGAAGACGATGCCGTGCTCGCGCGCGTCGATGCGTACCTGTGCGAACTGAAAGAAACCCAGATCCGCGACGGCCTGCATGTGTTCGGCGACTCGCCGCGCGCGCGGCTGCGGCGCGACACGCTGCTCGCGCTCGCACGCTACCCGGCCGGCGACGGCGCGGGCGAGAACGCCGGGCTGCTCGGCGCGCTCGCGGCCGATCTGCTGCCCGGCGAGGCCTTCGACCCGCTCGACATCGACGCAGCGCGGCCCTGGCAGGGCGCACGGCCGGCATTGCTGGCGGCCGTGAGCGACGAGGCCTGGCGCCACCAGGGCGACACGCGCGAGCGACTGGAGCTGTTGGCCCAGCAGCTGCTCGAAGCGGAGAGCTGCCCGCCCGGGCTGCCGCACACCGCTGCGGTGATGGGTCGCATCGCACGCAGCCTCGCACCCGCGCTCGATGCGTGTGGCGGGGAAGAACTGCGTCAGCTGTCGCGCGCATTGCAGGGCCGCTTCGTGCCGCCGGGCCCGAGCGGTTCGCCCTCGCGCGGCCGGCCCGACGTGCTGCCGACCGGGCGCAACTTCTACGCGGTCGACACGCGCGCCATCCCCACGCCCACGGCCTGGATGCTCGGGCTCAAGTCCGCCGCGCAGCTGGTCGAACGGCATCTGCAGGAGCACGGCGACTACCCGGTCGCACTGGGCCTGTCGGTCTGGGGCACGGCCACCATGCGCACCGGCGGCGACGACCTGGCGCAGGCCTTCGCACTCATCGGCGTGCGTCCCAAGTGGGCACCGGGCAGCCAGCGCGTGGTCGACTTCGAGGTGCTGCCCACGGTCGGCATCGGGCGTCCGCGCATCGATGTCACGCTGCGCATCTCGGGCTTCTTCCGCGATGCCTTTCCCAATGCCGTGCAGATGTTCGACGCGGCCGTGCAGGCCGTGGCTGCGCAGGAAGACGAAGACGCCGAGCGCAACCCGATCCGCGCGCGCATCCTGCGCGAAGCCGCGGCGCTCGAAGCGCAAGGCGTGGCGCCCGACGAGGCGCGCACGCAGGCCGGCTGGCGCGTGTTCGGTTCCGCGCCCGGCAGCTACGGCTCGGGCCTGCAGCCGCTGTTCGACCACGGCGACTGGCAGACCGACGACGACCTGTCGAAGGCCTATGTCGGCGGCAGTGCCCATGCTTACGGGCAGGGCAGCGACGGCGTGCCGGCCAGCGACGCGCTGGTGCGTCGGTTGCGCACGATGAACGTCGTGCTGCAGAACCAGGACAGCCGCGAGCACGACCTGCTCGACTCCAACGACTACTACCAGTTCCAGGGCGGCATGGCCGCCGCCGTGCGCCACCTGAGCGGGCAGCAGCCCGCGATGTACCACGGCGACCACGGCAACCCGCAGGCGCCGCGCGTGCGCACGCTGAAGGAAGAAATCAGCCGCGTGATCCGTTCGCGCGTGGTCAACCCCAAGTGGATCGACGGCGTGAAACGCCACGGCTACAAGGGTGCCTTCGAGATGGCTGCGACGGTCGATTACCTGTTCGGCTTCGACGCCACCGCGCGCGTGGTGGGCGACCACCAGTACGCGATGGTGGCCGACGCCTACGTGCTCGACGAGGCCACCCGCGACTTCGTCAACGCGCACAATCCGCGCGCGCTGCAGGACATGCTCAACCGCCTGCTCGAAGCCATGCAGCGCGGCCTCTGGCAGTCGCCCGGCGACTACAAGCACCAATTGGAAAACCTGCTGCTCGACCACGAGCAGCAGATGGAAGGAAGCTCCCGATGACCACAGCCGCCCCGATGCCGGTGCCGTTTCCCTTTGCCGCGATCGCCGGCCAGCCGCAGCTGCGCCAGGCGCTGCTGCTGGCCGCGGTCGATCCCGCGCTGGGCGGCGTGCTCATCGAAGGCCCGCGCGGCACCGCCAAGACCACGGCCGCGCGCGCGCTCGCCGAGCTGTTGCCCGGCGCGCCCTTCGTCACGCTGCCGCTCGGCGCGAGCCTCGAAAGCCTCGTGGGCACGCTCGACCTGGGGCAGGCGCTGGCCGCCCATGAACTCAAGTTCGCGCCCGGCCTGCTGGCGCGCGCGCACGGCGGCGTGCTGTACGTCGATGAGATCAACCTGCTGCCCGACGCGCTCATCGACTCGCTGCTCGACGCGGCGGCCAGCGGCGTGAATGTGGTGGAGCGCGACGGCATCTCGCACCGGCATGCCGCGCGCTTCGTGCTGGTGGGCACCATGAACCCGGAAGAGGGCACCCTGCGCCCGCAGCTGCTCGACCGCTTCGGCCTGTGCGTGCGGCTGCGCAACCTCCAGGACGCGGCCGAGCGGCAGGCCATCGTGCGTGCACGCTTGGCTTTCGATGCCGATCCGCAGGGCTTCCGTGCGGCGCATGCGGATGAAGAAGCTGCGCTCGCCGCCGCCCTGGTGCGTGCGCGAAGCCTCGTGTCAGACGCTGCGGCACTGCCTTATGGCGATGCCGTGCACGAAGCCGTCGGCGCGCTGTGCATCGCGGCCGGCGTGGACGGTCTGCGTGCCGACCTCGTGATGCTGCGGTCCGCGCGTGCGCTCGCGGCGTGGGAGGGCGCGGCATCGATCACCGACGACCATGTGCAGCGCGTGGCCGAGGCGGTGCTGCTGCACCGTCGCCATCCGGCGGCCGAAGCGGCGGTTGCTCCACCCATGGCATCACCCGCACCGAGTCGCAACCCCGGTGACACGCCCGCGCGCAATGCTGGCGACGGCGATTGGGGCGCTATGCCGGCCGAGCCAGTCGGCATCGAACGCGTGAAGCCGCTGCGTCCGCTGATCTCCACTCAGCAGGCCGTCCCAAAAAAAGCCTGAGCCTCCGGGACGCCGCACCCGCTGGCGCACGCCAGGGTGACCGGAGGCAGGGCACGCAACGGGACGCATGGCACGGCGCCGCCGTGCCCGGCACCGCCTTCGACTGGCCACGCACGCTGGTCGCTCGTGGCGCCGATCGATTGAGCGCCGCGCACCTGCGCCATCGCCCACAAGAGGCGCGCAGCGGCACGCTGCATTGTTTTTTGCTCGACTGCTCGGCCTCGATGCGCCACGACGGCCAACTCGCGCGCGCCAAGGGCCAGCTGCTCGCGCTGATGCAGGAGGCCTACCAGCGGCGCGACCACGTGGCGCTGCTGTGCTTTGCCGGCGATGTGGTCGAACTGCGCCTGCCGCCGCGCCGCGCCAGCGCCTGGAACGATGACTGGGTTGCGCCCATCGCGGCCGGCGGTGGCACGCCCCTGGCGCTGGGCGTGCAGCGCGCGCAGCAACTGCTGGCAAAGCACGAGACCCGCCAGCGCTGGCTGTGGCTGCTGACGGACGGCCGCAGCAACGAAAGCCCCGCGCGCCCCGCCGCGGCGGATGTTGCCTGCGTGATGGACTTCGAGCGTGCCCGCACGCCGCTGCACCGAGCCCGGGAACTGGCGGCGCAGTGGGACGCGCGCTACCTCAGCGCCTGAATCACAGGTGCGACCTTGGCCGACCGGAACGGCTGCGACCTGAAGGGGTGAAGGCCTGTTCCGTTGGGGAGTTCAGGTACCGTACGGCATGCGTCCGAAACCCCGTCTCCTGGCCCTTGTGTTGACCCTGGCAATACCCGCCGCCTTGGCACAAGCCGAGCCCTCCGCACAGCCATTGAATGCCGAAAACTGCATGGCGCAGGAAGCGGTGCTGGAGCGCGACATGGCCTTGGCCCGCTCGCGCGGCCAGATGCTGCGCCGGCGCGAGCTGGCCGACACCCTGAGCGCGCTGCAACTGCGCTGCCAGGCGCTGGCACCGGCGAGCCGCGAAGTGCGCATCGAAAAGCTGGAGCACGAGATCCGCACGCTGCGCACCGAGCTCGAACGCGCGGAGGCGCAACTGCGCAGCGTGAAGAGCGAGTCGCCTTGAGCCTTGGCGTTTGTCGCCGCTACTTCACCAGGGCAGCTCGCTGAGCGGCCTGCGCGGGTCTGAAACGGCCGGCGCCACGTCGGCGGGGGTGGCCGGCCCGTCTTTCTCCGACACGACCTCCACCGGCGCCAGCATCGTCCCGCGGCAGCCCGGCGAGCCGCAATGGCAGGGGTACTTCGATGGCGGCGAGCCGTCGTCGGCCGTCAGCGAATAGTCGATGAACAGCTCGTCGCCGGCCTCCACCGCCTCCATCGTCTGGAACCGCAGCACCATCTCGCCCGCCTCGTCGAACTCCTCGACCGCTTCGCAGTTCGGCTCGCACGAATGGTTGAGGTGGCGCGTGGCGTTGCCGCCCTTGGCACCGTCGATGGTCTCGCCGGTCGTCAGCGTGAACAGGTAGGTGAGCTGGTCGTCCCAGGCCTTGGCGGCCACTTCCTGCTTGGTGTAGCGGCGGCCTTCGTACAGGCCGAGGAAGGCTTCGGCCGGCAGGTCGCGCGTGGCGAAGGCGCCGAGGCCGTGCACGCCGCTGGGGCCCACGCGGATGAACGGGGTGGACGAGGTTCGCTTGTTGGGCTTCATGAACGGGCGGGGCGCGAAGAATCGGAAGAAGAAGAGGTGGGCTGGAGTGTCGCGGTCATCTCGATCTGGCGGATGACAAGGGTGGCGCCGCGTGCGACCAGGGCGCGGTGCATCGGGCTGCCTTCGGGCTCGTCGACCAGCCGCCAGCGTGCGCCGGGGCGTGCCTGCGCGAGCGTGTCGAGCAATGCGTGGGCCGAGGCTTCGTCGGGTGCGGCGGCGTCGAGCAGTGCGTGCAGGGGCAGGGCCGGAGGCAGGAGGATGGCGTAGCCGCCCGTCGATGTGCCCAGGGCCACAGCGCCGTCGTGTGCGAGCGCACCCTGAACGGTCGGCCACTCGCGGCGCCAGGTGGGGCGCGAGAGGGCGGTGCAGGCGGCGTGAACGGCGGCGAGCGCGTCGGTGTCGGGCGTCGTCGGGGGCGCAGCATCAGCGGGAGATTCGAAGCTGCCTTCGAGCACTTCGAGCGTGCGGCTTTCAACGAAGCCCGCCTGCCGGTAGAGCTGCCGCGCCGGGTTCTGCTCGATCACTTCGAGCTGCACCTGCGTGATGCCGGCTGCCGACAGGTCGCGCAGCTGCGCCTCGATGAGCTGCTTCGCCAACCCCCGGCGCCGTTGCGCGCTGGCGATGCCGAAGCCTGCGAGGTACGCACGCGAACCGCGCCGGCCGACGAGCGAGAGGCCGCAGGCGTCGCCATCGACGACGATCACGCGCGAGAGCGCAAGGTCGGCTTCGGCGCGCCGCACATGCCGCTCGAACATCGCGCGGTCGAACGCGATCGGCACGAAGTAGTCCTCGTAGGAACGGTTCCAGAGGGCGGTGAGTTCGTCGGTGCCGAAGTTGGCAGCGGGAACGATGTCGAAGTTCATGGGCAGAGAGTCAGTTGCGCGGCGCATCCAGCGACGCAAGGCAATTCACGATGGCGTCGGCCGCCTCGTCGAGCCGGGGGCCGGGCCGCATCATCAGGTCGAAGCGCGCCGAGGCAAAGCTGCAGACGCGCCCGCGCTGGATGGCCGACATGGCCGACCAGCCGGGCCGCGAAGCCATCGCCGAGATTTCGCCGAGGGCCGAGACCATCAGCACGTCGGGGTTGGCGCGCACCACGAACTCGGGGTTCATCTTCGGGAAAGGGCCGAGCGAGCCCGGCACGGCGTTGGCCAGGCCCAGGCGCGCCAGGGTCTCGCCGATGAAGGAGCTTTCGCTCGCAGCGGCGACGCCGCCATGCACCTCGAAGTACACGCGCCGCCCCTGCCAGTTCAGCGGCACGCGGGCGCGCGCTGCGTTCAGCCGGGCATCGAGGGTGCGCCAGAAGGCCTCGCCCGCGCCCGGCTTGCCGGTGGCGCGGGCCACGGTTTCCATCACGCGGCGCATGTCGGCATGGGTCTTGGCGTCGAGCGCCAGCACCTTGATGCCCAGGCGCTCCAGCGTCTCGGCGGCGCGGCTGCGCGGGCGCAGCAGCACGAGGTCGGGCTTGAGCGCGACGATGCGCTCGATGTTCGCGTCGTCCATGCCGCCCACCTGCGGCAGGCCCTTCACCGCCGCCGGCCAGTTGGCGTGGCGGTCGATGCCCACGAGCCGGTCGCAGGCGTCGAGCGCGCAGACCGTCTCGGTGAGCGAGGGCATCAGCGAGACGATGCGTTTGGCGGGCGCCTGCAGCTCGAGCACGCGGCCGCGGCCGTCTTCCAGGCGGATGGTGCCCGCATGCGCCGCCGGGCCGAGGCCCAGAGCCACGAAGGCCGCGGCCCGGGCGATGTGGCGGACGGCGGTGGAAGCAAAAGGTGGGCGCAGGGGCAGGGCGGTGGAAGTCATCGGAGCGGGGGGGGCGGCCCCGCTATTGTCGCGGCGCTTGCATCCGCAGCTGGCGCGCCGCTTCTTCCGAGCGCGCGTCGTCCACTTCGCGCAGCACGTTGCTGAGGTCGACCGGGCCGGTCTCGCGCACGAAGGTGCCTGTGAGCTCGGTCTCGGGCCGCAGCAGGCCGCGCTCGTAGAGCTGCCAGATCTCGTCGCCGTAGTGCGTCTTCAGCAGCGAGGGCGCGTACTGCCCGAAGAAGTTGCGAAGGTTTTCCACGTCGCGCAGCAGCATGCGCTTGGCGTGGTTGTTGCCGGCTGCGTCGACCGCTTGCGGCAGGTCGATGATGACCGGGCCGTCTTCGGCCAGCAGCACGTTGAACTCCGACAGGTCGCCGTGCACGATGCCCGCGCAGAGCATGCGCATCACTTCTTTCAGCAGGCTCGCGTGGTGCAGCAGCGCGTCTTCGGGCGAGAAGGCCACGTCGTTCAGGCGCGGGGCGGCGTCGCCGTGAGCGTCGGTCACCAGGTCCATGAGCAGCACGCCTTCGAGAAAGTTGTGCGGCGTGGGCACGCGCACGCCGGCCGCGGCCAGGCGGTAGAGCGCATCGACCTCGGCGCTCTGCCAGATGGCCTCGGTGACCTGGCGGCCGAATTTCGTGCCCTTGGCCATGGCGCGCGCCTCGCGCGTGTTCTTGACGCGGCGGTTCTCGGTGTAGTCGACGGCCTGGCGAAAGCTGCGCTTGTCGGCTTCCTTGTAGATCTTGGCGCAGCGCGTTTCGTCGCCGCAGCGCACGACATAGACCATGGCTTCCTTGCCGCTCATGAGCTGGCGCACGACGCTGTCGATCAGGCCCTCGTCGACGAGGGATTGCAGTCTGGGGGGTGTCTTCATGCGTGCGCCTCCGGCACAGCCAGGGGGTGGGTCGAGAGGAAGGCCCTCAGGCTTTCCCTGCCGATCTGGTAGACCCCATCATGCCTGTGCGCAGCAAAGCCGAGCCGGCGGTTGATGGCGAGCATGGGGGCATTGACCTCGGCGTTGTGGGTGACGGCCATCACCACCTCGGGATGCCGCTCGCGCACGAGCTGCAGCATGATGGCCTTCACCCCCTTGGCCAGTCCCTTGCCGCGCCAGGCGCGCGCCACGCCCGTGAGGCGCTGGAACATGCGGTCGGGGTACAGCTGGCTCCAGCTGGCATCGCACACCGCGGCCACCTCGTCGTTGGCGTCGCGCAGCAGCACAAGAAAGTGCTCTCCGCCGGAGCGATCGAGTTCTGCGTACCAGGCATGGAAGCCCTCGAGCTCGAAGCGCAGGGGCGCGCGTTCGAGCGCGCTGGTGGGCGCGTCTTCGAGCAGCGCGGACAGCGGCGCCATCAGCGTGGCCAGCCGATCGAAGGGCACGCGGCCTGCGTGGATCTCGAGGCGCAGCCCGTGCGCGGGCGCCAGAGCGTCGGCGCGCCAGCGCGCGAGCGCCGCCCAGTCGAGGCTGTCGAAGGCCATGCGGTTCTCGATGCTGCGGTGCTTCTCGGTCGCGCCGATGGCCGCGAGGAACGCGCGGCCTTCCGGCAAGTGGGTCTTGAAGGTCGCGGTGCTGGGGTCGCGGGCCTCCATCAGCGCCAGCAGCCGGTGCAGCAAGGTGCTGGCCACGCCCTGGCGTTGGTGCGATCGCAGCACGCCGCCCCACACGTCGATGAAAGGCGCGAAGGTCGCGTAGTCGGGCGAGCCTTCGCGGCGCACGCCCATGTTGAGGCTGCCGACGATGCGGCCCTGCGCGTCCCGCGCGAAGGCGCGGTGCACCACATGCAGCGGTGTGTGCTGTTGCACGTTCTGCTGGGTGTGGGCGTCGTCGGGCTGCGGTTCGCCCGGATAGTCTTCGTCGTGGCGCTGGCGCCAGTAGGCCAGCGCCTGCGCCCATTCTTCAGCGGACGCCCGCTGCGGATCGAAAGGAGAAGTCACGAACTGCCGCGCATCGGCGGCACGGGTTTCAAGCATGGTGAGCCTTGATTCGAAAAGGGAACGGACCGCACGCGGCACTTAGGTGCCGGCGTGGCGTTGTCTGAATCGGACGGCGTGTCGCGGCAGAGCACCGCGAGGGTCGAACGGGCTGGCTGGTGGTGCCTTCAGCGGCACCGGGTGCGCGGAGAGCGCTTCAGCAGCAGTTCGGATGCGACCCGACAAACCGTACGTGGGAGGGAGAGTGAATAGCTGTGTCTTCCATCGCGCACCTCCAGTCCGGTTTGTTGATCGAGGCGTCGAATGTAGCGAGGTTCGCGCGGTCTGTGAAGTGCAAAGCGCCTGCGGCAGAATCCAAAAACCAACAGGGGATGCCATGAATCCGAAGAAGATCTTCGACGCGGCGCGCGAGGCTGATGTCGACACGGTGCGTGCCTGCATCGAAGCCGGGGCCGACCTGGCCGGCGTGAACAAGCAGGGCTTCACCGCGCTGCAATGTGCCGCGATGGGCACCAACGAATCCGAGGTCGAGCCGATCCTCGCGGTGCTGCAACTGCTGCTCGACGCCGGCAGCCCGCTCGAATACATCGGCACCGACGGCCGCACCGCGCTGTACCTCGCGGCCGAGTTCTCGCCGGCCACAGAGCCGGTGCAACTGCTCATCGATGCGGGCGCCAACCCCGATGTGCGCGACAGCCACGGCAACCACATCACGGAGAACGCGATGGAGGAAGAGGTGGCCGAGTTGCTGTCGCGCATCACCGGCCACGCATTGCCCGAACCACCGCCGCCTGAACCTGATCCGGTGAAGATGAGCACCACGCAATGGCGCGCGGCCGAAGCGCGCATCGCCGAGGTGTTCGCCGCGCTGACGCAAGCTGGCCTGGTCGCGCTGCAGGATGCGGGCGACACGCAGTCCGATGGCTTCTCCGATTGCTCGGAAGCGTTTCGCGCGCGCGGCGGCAAGAAGGCCGGCTTGCACGGCTTCTGCTTCTACACGCGGCAGGACCAGAACCGCGCCAAGCGCACCAGCCAGCTCTCGCTCGCGTTCTGGGGCGCGCCCGAGGGCGGCGCTGCTGACATGCAACGCGTGGGTGAACTGGTGGTCAGTCAGTTCCGCAGCGCGGGCTTCGAGGTGCGCTGGAACGGCGTGTCGTCGATGCGGCCTGAAGTCGATCTGCGCGCCTGAGCCTCAGCCCAACGCCGTGCGCAACCGCGTCGCGAGCTGCCGCGCCTGCGTCGGCGTGGCAACGTTGGTGAAGCCCATCAGCAGCCCCTGGCCTTCGAAGGTGGAGGTGCCTCGGGCCGACAGCGGCTGGCAGTTCAGCCCGGCCTCTTGCGCGCGGCGCGCCAGTACGAGGTCGCTTTCGCTGCGCGCGTCGAAGCGCGCAATCAGATGCATGCCGCCGGCCTGCAGATCGATGCGCACGCCGTCGCCAAAGGCCTTCTGCAACGCCTCGACCAATAGCGCGCGGCGGCGCGCATAGAGCAGGCGCATCTTCTTCAGATGCCGCGAGAAATGGCCGTCGCGCATGAAGTCGGCCACCGTGGCCTGCGTGATCTGCGGGCAGCCGTTGGAGGCGATGCGCGCCGCCTCCTCGAAGCGCGCACGCAGCGATTCGGGCACCACCAGGTAGCCCAGCGCCAGCCCCGGGTACAGCACCTTGGAGAAGCTGCCCGCGTACAGCACGCGGTCATGCCCGTCGAGGCTCTTGAGCGCGGGCAGCGGCGCGCCGGCGTAGCGGTACTCGCCGTCGTAGTCGTCCTCGACGATCCAGGCCTTGGCGCGCGAGGCCCATTCGAGCAGCTGCAGCCGGCGTGTCAGCGACATCGACACGCCCAGCGGCGCCTGGTGCGACGGCGTGACGATCGCCATGCGCGCCTTCGGCGAGCGGCGCATGCCCCGCGCGACGATCAAGCCTTCGTCGTCCACCGGCACGGGCACCACGCGCTGGCCGGCGCTGCGCAGCACGTCGTGCGTGGGGGCGAAGCCCGGGTCCTCGGTCCACACGCGGTCGTCCTTCGCGAGCAGCGTGCGCGCCACGAGCGCGAGCGACGCGCGGTAGCCGCCGGTGACGAAGACCTGCGCAGGCTGGCAGGCCACGCCGCGCGACACCAGCAGATACGCCGCGATGGCCTCGCGCAGCGGCGCGTAACCTGCGGGGTCGCCATAGAACAGGTCGGCCGCGCCCATGGCACGCGCACGGCGGGCGACCAGGCGCGCCCAGAGCTTGCGCGGGAAGGCGTCGAGCGCCGGGATGCCGAGTTGCAACGGGGGCGGGGCGATGGGACCGGCCAGTGCAGGCCCATCGACGACAGGGCGCGAACCGGCGCGCACGGCCCGTTGCATCGGCAGCGACGGTGACACCACCGTGCCCGCCTGCCCCTGAGCAGAAAAATAGCCTTCGCCCGCGAGCTGGCTGTAGGCCGCCTCGACCGTGCCGCGCGCCACGCCCAGCTCGCCGGCCAGGCTGCGCGCCGACGCCACGCGATCGCCGGGGCGAAGCACGCCGCGCTCGATCGCCGTGCGAAAGCGTTCGTAGACCTGGCGGTGCAGCGGGGTCGACGTCGAGCGGTCGATGCCAGGGAGGGCGTTGCTTGGCGGGTTGCTCATGGACCAGTCATTTTGACGATTCTTGGTTCTTTCGTCTGGGGCATCGAAATCCTAAGCTCGTGGCTTCGAACAGCCAGCAGGAAAGAAGGACACGCAATGGGCGAAAAGGTATTCGTGGCGGGCGCGACCGGGGCCGTGGGCACCGCGCTGATCCCGCTGTTGGTCGAGGCCGGCCACGCGGTGTACGGCGGCACCCGCCGTGCCGATCGTGCGGCGGCGCTGGAAGCACGCGGTGTGACGCCGGTCGTCGTCGACGTGTTCGACGCGCAGGCCTTGCGCGACGCGCTGGTGCGCATCGCGCCCACGGTTGTCATCCACCAGCTCACCGATCTGCCGCAGGACCTGAACCCGGCGCTCATGGCTGAGGCGGTGGTCCGCAATGCGCGTGTGCGCATCGAGGGCACGCGGCATCTCGTGGCGGCGGCGCTCGCGGCCGGTGCGACGCAGATGATTGCGCAGAGCATCGCCTGGGCCTATGCACCCGGGCGGGCGCCGCACACCGAAGGCGATCCGCTCGACCTCGGGGCCGAAGGCGGTCGCCGCATCAGCATCGACGGCGTGGTGGCGCTGGAGCGTAGCGTGCGCGGCGCCGCCGGCCTCACGGGCACGGTGTTGCGCTATGGGCAACTGTATGGGCCGGGCACGTCGAACGCGGCACCCAAGGGCGCGAGCCCGGTGCATGTCGAGGCTGCGGCCTGGGCTGCGGTGCTGGCGATGCGGCATGCGCGCGGCGGCGTCTTCAACATTGCAGAGGGCAGCCCCGAGGTCAGCAGCGAGAAGGCCAAGCGCGAGTTGGGTTGGCACGCGGCGCTGCGGCTGTCGCAGGAGGTCGTGTCATGAAGGCCGCACGCTGGCATCGCACGCCGTCGATCGGCGCGGGCCTCGCAGGGTTGTCGCTGGTGCTCGCCGCCGGTTGGGCGCTGATGCCGCGCACCGGTCAACAGGAAGCCGTGCAGTGGTTCGCCGACGTGTGCAGCTCGGTGGGTCGGCCGATGTTCGCGTCCGCCCCGGTGCCCGCCGGCTCGGAAGCGACGGCGCGGCCGGCGACACAGGTCAAGGTGCTGTCGTGCGAGGCGCTGCCGCATGTGCCCGGCAAGTCGGTGACGACGGTGCTCGTCGACTTTCCGCCGCTGGCCTATTCGCCGGCGCACCGGCACCCGGGTTCGGTGACCGCGATCATTCTCGAAGGCACCATCCGCTCGCAGCTGGGCGGTGGTCCGGTGGGCATCTTCCAAAGCGGCGAGACCTTCTTCGAGCCGCCCAACACGCTGCATGTGTTCGCGGAGAACCCCGACCCGGTGAAGCCCGCGAAGCTCATGGCGGTGTTCGTCACCGACACCAACTGCGGGCCGCTGCTGCTGCCGCCCTGATCGGCCCCGGGTCGCGGTAGGGCTCTGGTGGCTGCGCCGCCGTGCGCGATTAGAGTCTGGCGATGACCCTGACCTATGCCTACCTCGCTGTCGCGATCGTCGTCGAAGTGCTCGCGACCAGCTTCCTCAAGGCCTCGGACAGCTTCACGAAACTCTGGCCCAGCGTGGCCACGGTGGTGGGCTACGCGGTGTCGTTCTACTTTCTCTCGCTCGCGCTGCGCGTGCTGCCCACCGGCATCGCCTACGCGATCTGGTCGGGCGTGGGCATCGTGCTGATCTCGGTGGTGAGCTGGCTCTGGTTCGGCCAGACGCTCGACGCGCCGGCCATCGTCGGGCTGGGGCTGATCATCGCGGGCGTGGTGGTGGTCAATGTGTTCTCGAAGTCGGTGGGGCACTGACCTAGGGTGGCTCCCCGGCGCGCCGCATTGTTTCCGTTTCGGGAACGCCGTGGTTCCTTTTGCCGCGGGTTTTTACTTGGATCGCCGCGCACAATTCATCTCACGGACCGGCCCCCAAGCAGATCCGGATGAACAGGCCCCGAGCGAGTTGGCCGCCCTTCCAACAGAGGGGCGGTGACCCACCCAAGACCGGTTCAACCCCTCCAAGTCAAACACTTGAACCACTGAACTGAATTGAAGAAGGAAACCGACATGACCGCCTCCAAGCTCCTCTCCGCCGTTGCTGTTGCCCTGATGGCCGTTGCCGGCGCCGCCCACGCTGAAACCTACGAAGGCGTGCATCGCCTGACCTCGGCCGCCAGCCGTGCCGATGTCGCCGCAGAAGCCGTGGTGGCCGCACGCAGCGCCAACCCCTATGCCACCGGCGCCGATGCAGGCCCCGCCCAGGTGTTCGTTTCGACCGTGAGCCGCGACGCCGTCCGCGCCCAGGCCGTGGTGGCCGCTCGCAGCGAGAACCCCTACAGCGAGGCCGTGACCTCCCGCGTGGCCCCGGTGCTGGCCAGCGGCCTGGACCGTGCCTCGGTGCGTGCCGAAGCCCGCGCCGCCGCACGCGGTGACGCACTGCCGCTGTAATTGATTGGTATCAGGCACGCGCACCTTGCCCCATGGCGAGGTGTCAGCGGGTCAGCGAAAGAAAAACCGGCCTTGCGCAAGCAAGGGCCGGTTTTTTCACGAACGGGGTGAAGCCGTCGTCAGAAGCAGCGTTCTTCGATCGTGCCCACGCGGTCCGGGTAGAAGGCCACGTAGTCCTTGATCGGCGCGACCGAGTCGTAGGGCGACTCGTAGGTCCACACGGCATTCACCGAGCGCTCACCGCCGGCCGGAATGCTGTAGTAGGCGCACTCGCCCTTGTACGGGCAATAGGTCGCGTGCGCGGTGCGCTCCAGCAGCGACATGCGCACGTCCTTGCGCGGGAGGTAGTGCACCGTGCCGAAATGCGACTCGCGCAATGTCAGCGCTTCGCGCGAGCTGGCAATGACATGGCCTCCCACAGACACCACCACGCGCATCGGATTCGGCGTGATGGTGATCGCATGGTCGGGGCCCGGAATCTTGACGGTGCGTTCTGGCGTGGCGAACATGGACAAGCTCCTTCGGACGAATCGGCGGATGCGCATCTTGCTGCGTTGTCGCGACGATTTGAAGTCTCCTGCGAATCCACCTGCTCCCGGCGTGGTTAAAGGCCGTGGAGTTCGGAAACCAAAGTTTCAGATTCGCTGCTTTTGCGGTGTACCCCGAAGCCCGCGCGCCCCGGCGCGATGTGTTCGCGCAGCGTGAGCGCCGGAATTTCGTAGTCGCCGCCGTTCTGCGGGCGAAACGGAATGGGGTCGGTGGTCCACAGCGTGTCGAGCTGTTCGCCCAACTCGCCGGTGATGCGCTCATAGGCTGCTGCATCGACCTTGTCCGTGCGGTGCACCACGAACGGCGGCAGCACGTCGAAGCCCGGGTAGTAGAGGATGCCGTGGTGAATGGGAAACAGCAGCTCGTCCATCGGCCCGTTGATGCCGCGGGGGGTGTAGTGCGAGGCCCAGCCGCCGGTCGTCACTACCAGCATCGCGCGCTTGCCGGCCAGCGTGCCTTCGCCGAAGCGGTCGCCCCAGTGTGTGTCGGAATGTTCGCCCACGCCGTAGGCAAAGCCATAGGCGTAGATGCGCTCGATCCAGCCCTTGAGGATGGCGGGCATCGAGTACCACCACAGCGGGAACTGCAGGATCACCGTGTCGGCCCACAGCAGCTTCTCTTGTTCGGCGGCGATGTCCGCGGTCTGCGTGCCGCCTTCGAAGGCATGCAGCGAATCGCGCACGGGGTCGAAGGGCGCGGCGGTGTCGCGCGCCGGAAAGTCGTCGGCGTCGAGTGCGGGCTTCCAGCGCATCGCGTACAGGTCGGACACGCGCACGGAGTGGCCAGCGCTCGTGAGGCGTTCGACCATGAAGCGATGGAGCGAGCCGTTCAGCGAGGCGGCTTCGGGATGGGCAAGGACCAGCAGGATGTTCACGGTGTCAGAGAGGTTGAGTGAAGATGCCCTCAGGTTAGGTAGTGGCGCGCTATATTGGAAATGAATAGTTTGAATGCCAGGTATCGCCATGAACAATTTCAGCCGCATCGACCTCAACCTGCTGGTCACGCTCGACACCTTGCTGGCCGAGCGCAACGTGACCCGTGCGGCCGAGCGCCTGAACCTCTCGCAGCCCTCGGTGAGTGTGCAGCTCGCCAAGCTGCGTGAGCTCTTCAACGACCCGCTGCTCGTGCCCGCGCAGCGCGGCATGCGGCCGACCGCACGCGCCGACGAACTGCGCGAGCCGCTGCGCGAAGCGCTGGCGTCGCTGGGCCGCGCGGTGGCACCCAGCCAGCCCTTCGACCCCGCCCAGGCCACCACCACCTGGCGCGTGGCTGCGGCCGATTACGCCGAGTCGGCCATCCTGCTGCCTGCGCTGTCCGGCCTGCGCACGGCCGCGCCGAACACCCGGCTCGCCGTGGTCGAGGCCGTGCCGACGCGCATGGCGCGCCAGCTCGAGCAGGCGGAGATCGACCTGTTCTTTCACACCAGCGTGGGCGCGCCGCCCGGCCTGCACCGGCGTGTGCTGTTCCACGAGCGCTACGTGCTGGCCGGCCGGGCAGGGCACCCGCGCCTGAAGCGCCGGCCCACGCTGGCGCAGTTCTGCGCGCTGGAGCATGTCGTGGTGTCGCTGGGCGGCGGCGGCTTTGTCGGTCCCACCGACGAGGCGCTGGCGGCGCAGGGCCTCACGCGGCGCGTGGCGCTGTCGGTGCCGCACTTCCTGTTCATGAAGTCCGTGCTCGCCAGCACCGACATGGTCGCAATGCTGCCCGAGCGCCTGGCGCGCGGCGCGCCGGGGCTGCGTGTGGTGGACGCGCCGCTGGAAGTGCCGGGTTACGAGATGGCGATGCTGTGGCACGAGCGGCGGCACCGCGACCCGGGGCATCGGTGGCTGCGGGAGTGGATTGCGGGGAGCTTGTAGATCCCTTCGCAGGCGCGCCTGCCGGCGGGCGGACGAGCGCTTGGAACGACAGGCCCCGGGGTTTCCGCAGTCGGCCAGACGCCGCCCTTCGCGTGCGTCGGCTTTTCGGAATGACGAAGAGAACTTGCTGCCGCGGGCGTACAGTCGAACCGCAGCCCTGTCGGGGCTCTGCACGAATGGAGGTCGAAGATGGCCCAGCATGCAATTACCGCTGTTCACTTCAAGGACGGAAAGATGGATCTCGTCGCCATTCACCCGGTCGTGGAGAAAGAGTTCGGCTCGACAGAGTTTGCCCTTGGCACGGCACAACGAATCAGCGTCGGCGAATGCGCCAAGCTCGTTGCTGCCGGTGAGGAGGTATGCCTTGCCCGGCGCACTGAAAGCCATGGCTGGGAAATCGTTTGCGACGTCAGACTCTTGCCGGGCGGAACCGAGCTCACTGGCGTCGACATTGCGGATCGTCCCAACGACGCCTTGCAGCACCTTCCTGCGTGGGACTAGATCACCGGGCGCTTGCGCCGGATGGCCCTTTGAAGGGCCGCTGGCAAGTCGCCGGCGATCGGTTCAACCGGCGACGCTCTTTGTGTGACGGAAGAAGTTCTCGGGGTCGTACTTGCGCTTGAGCGCCGCGAGTTTGTCCAGGTTGGCCCGGCCGTATGCGGCTTCGATGCGGTCCTGGCCCTCTTCCTCCGTCAGGAAGTTGATGTAGGCCCCGCCTGTCGAGCAGGCGCGCGTCGCTTCGAAGCAGTCTCGCGCCCACTGGATGTTGATGTCGTCGTCGCCCGGCTGCTCCCAGGAGCCCGCGATGTTCAGCACATAGGCCGCGTCCCGGTTGCCCGCCGGCGAATGCCCGGCAGGCAGCTCGCCCAGCGCACCCTGGATCTGGAACAGGAGGATGGCCGAATAGGGCGATTGAATTCGCCCCGCATGCGTCACGGCGATGTCGATGGTCTGCTGATCGATGCCTGGCAGGTAGTGCGACTTCCAGTAGTAGCGCCGTCCCTTGGGCTGCGTGGCATCGAGCAGGCTCTGCATCTGTGTGTAGGGCCGGCGCGTCACGATGTCGGCCACGGGCTTGCCAAGCCCGCGCAGCGGCGCGATCAGTGCTTCTCCGTCTTCGACCTTGCCGGTGTAGCAGACGAAGATGGCCACGATCGGCTTGCCGTGCACCTCCTTCGGTAGCCAGGGTGCCGGCGGCGCGATCCGCAGAACAGCCACGCTGGTCAGTTCGCGCGGTGCCCCGGCGCTGAACTCGCGGTAGGCGTCGAGAACCTGCCGGGCGTCGTTGCCGCTCCATGCAATTGCGCCTCCCAGGATTTCGGGGCCGACGGGAAAGAGCCGGTACTCGAAGGAGGTGACGATGCCGAAGTTGCCGCTGCCACCACGCAGCGCCCAGAACAGGTCCTCGTTCTCGTCCGCAGACGCACGCAGGACCTCGCCGCTGGCAGTCACGACTTCCATCGAGACCACGTTGTCGCAGGTCCAGCCGTGGCGGCGCGTGAGGTAGCCGAATCCGCCGCCGACGGTGAGGCCCGCGATCCCGGTGGCAGACACAAAACCGAGCACGGCTGCGAGCCCGTGCAGCTGTGTCTCGCGGTCGACGTCGCCCAGCGTGCAGCCCGCTTGCGCGCGCGCCGTGCGGCGCGCCGGGTCGACCCAGACACCTCTGAGCAGCGACATGTCGATCATGAGTCCGCCCTCGCAGACCGCAAGCCCTGCGATGTTGTGGCCGCCACCGCGCACGGAACTCAGAAGCCCGTGCTGACGTGCGAACCGGACGGCCTGCACGACATCGACCGTCCCGGTGCAGCGCGCCACCAGGCCGGGGCGGCGATCGATCATCGCGTTCCAGACCTTGCGCGACTCCTCGTAGGCCGGGTCGTCCGCCGTCAGCACCTGGCCTTTGAACGTGGCCTTGAACGACTGCAGGATCTCCGGCGAAAGGTCCACGGTCCCGCCGTCCATGCGTGTGAGTTGGGTCGTCATGAGTCGTCTCCATAAAGAGTGATGAAGTCGGGGGCAGCTTGCGCGTGACCAGGTGCCCGAACAAGTCCAGAATCTGAAGCGTTGCCGCTCTGGAGACGAGGCGATGGAAAACACCTACGGTCAGTTCTGCACCGTCGCCAGAGGGGCCGAGGTGTTGTGCGAGCGATGGACGCCGCTGGTCGTGCGCGAGTTGCTGTGCGGCAGCAAGCGCTTCAACGACCTGCATCGCGGGGTACCGCGAATGTCCACCAGCCTGCTGGCGCAGCGGCTTCATCGCCTCGAGGAGTTCGGTGTCGTGCGCCGCAACACCGTCGGCAAGGTGTGGGAATACAGCCTCACCGAGGCCGGCGAGCAGCTTCGACCCATCGTCATGGCGCTGGGCCATTGGGGTGCGCAGTGGATCGGCAGCCGCCTGCGCGACGATGAACTCGATGCGGGCTTGCTCATGTGGGATATGCGCCGGTTCGCGTGCATTCCGGAGTTCCCGCCCAGACCCGTGATCATCCACTTCCAGCTGCGCGATGCACGGACGCGCGAGCGCGCTTGGTGGCTGGTGGTGGAAGACGGCGTGGCCGATCTGTGCCGCGACGACCCGGGGCGCGAGCTGACGCTCGTGGTGGATGCCTCCGTGCGCGCCTTGACCGAAGTGTGGGTGGGCGACCGCACGCCTCAGCAGGCCTTGCAGTCGCGCGAGATCCGTGTCGATGGGGCGAGGTGCGACGCGCAAGACCTGTGGCGGTGGCTGGGCACCAGCGCATTCGCCTCGACGCGGCGCGCTGCGGGACGGATGCCACCGGACGGCCAGTCGGTGACGCCGTAGCTGCTCACGGAGAGCCGGTTACGTGGGCGCTAGGTCCTCGTGGATGCAAAGGAAGTTGCCTTCGGTGTCCTTGAACCACGCCGCTTTTTCCGAACCGAGCACGCAGACATGGTCGACGGTCTTCAGGTCGGGAAAGTCGTAGTCCTCGAACACCACGCCCGCGCGCTGCAGCTTCTCGACGCTGGCGGCGATGTCCGGCACCTGGAAGCTGATCGCCGTGTGGTCGGCCTTCGTCCCCTCGGGTTTGGGGAACAGCGCGAGCGTGCTGCCGCCCACCGTGTAGACAAACTTTCCATCGGGCCGCAAACCACCGGCCTCTAGGCCCAGGCAGCCCTCGTAGAAGGCACGCGCGCGGTCCATGTCCTTCACCGGAAGCATGGTCGTGACAGACGAATCGGACAACATGGACAGTCCTTTCGCAGAACTCGGCGCAGCGGGTGCCGCCGCTTGGCGGCGTTGCCTTGGCTGGCCGAGCGTGGTCAGCTTACGCCTGCGGCGGGGGCGATGCCAGCGCGGTGGGTAACCTGTTTGGTGATGCGTGGTCGTTTCGTCAGGTGTTCATGAAGCAGCGCGTCGTCGCCATCATCCGCACGTTCTTCGTCGCGTTGACCGATGGCGTGTGCAAGAGGCGCAGGTCCATCAGGAAGACGTCGCCTGCGTGCCCGGACATCTCGATGAGGCCGATGCCCAGTGGGTGAAGACTTCGCTCCAGGTCATCGGTCGTCTTCAGGACTTGCCGCAGCGCCGAAGCCGCAGGCCACCCCGGCGTACCGACGCGATGCGATCCGGCCAATGCCAGGGTCGCACCGCCGCCGGACGCCACATCGTCGATCAGGAAGAAGGCCTGGATTCCCGGCAGCGGGTCTTGCGGTTGGGCCGAGACGTCGACATGCCAGTTCAAGCCGGTGAAGGTCGAGGCGCCTTGAAGGGGTGGCGACAGCAGGAGCTGCGTGTCCTGGATGGCTGTGGGCGCGCGCCCGCCGAGTTGGGTGACGCAGTCGATCAGCGCTGGCGTCACCAGCGCTTCATGCACGCCGGGCACCTTGGCGAGCGCGGACAGCTTGCCGATCTGCTGGAAGAGCGGGAGATTTTGCAGCGCGCTCGACAGGCTCTTGCCGCCGGGCAAGGCTTTCAGGCGCTTGATCTCATCCAGCAGCTTCTGTCGGATGCCCGCGATCCGTTTCTGCGGATGGAAGCCTTCCAGCCGCACATAGCCTTTGTCGATGAAGAAGTCGGCGTGAGAGGGTTTCATTGCGTGAAGCTGCTGCGCGGTCCGTCCATGAACATCGCACGGCGTGAAAGCAAGAATACAAGAGCGACCGGACAGGGCGGGCATGGCTAACATCGGCCGAAAGCAGATCAAGGAGGGCGCGGGATGACGGTGGTTGCAGAGACTTTGCGGGTGGCGACGCTATATGAGCTGGGGGCGCCCGTGCCCGAAAGCAGTCGTCACGATGCCGCGCGCCGGGTCGGTTGCGCACGAGGCCCGGTGCTTCACTGATTCACTGCGTTTCCATGCACAAGACCTCCCGGCTGATCTCCCGCACTGCGCTGTGCGGAACGCTCCAACGCATCGCCCTTGTGGCCAGTTTCGTGATCAACATGCCCGCACATCCGGCCGAAGCCGAACCCACGCGTGACACGACCTTCGCGCAAGCGCAGATCCAGTTCTTCGATGCCGTGGAGCGCGGTCGCGTCCGCGAGGTCGAGGTTTTTCTTGCGCAGGGTTTCGGTGTCAACGATGTGCAGGGCTACGGCTTCAACCTCGGCGACTCTCCGCTGATGAAGGCCGCGCAGCAGGGCAACGCGCAGATGGTGAAGTTCCTGCTGCGTCGCCATGCCGATGTGAACTACCGCAACGCGAACGACGGCGAGACGGCGCTGTTTCGGGCGGCCAAGTTTGCGGGTGCTGGCGGTGCCAGCGACACGCACACCATCGACCATCGCCAGACCCTGGCGCTGTTGTTGAAAGCCGGAGCGAATCCCGACACGCCCGATCGCAATGGTGGCCTGCCGTTGTTTTTCGCGCGCACGACCTGGGTCATCCAGGCCCTGTTGGCTGCTGGCGCCGACCCCAACGCGGTGACCACGAACCCGCCATTGATCGAGCATGCGCACGACCCGGCGCGCGTGCGGCTGTTGCTGGCAGCTGGCGCTCGTCCTGATGTGCGCGACGCTCAGGGCGTGTCGGCGCTGGCAGCGGCAGCGGGGAAGGGCAGTCTGGAAAGCGTCCGGCAACTGCTGGCGGTCATGTCTTCGGACGCGGTGCGTGGCACGGACGCAGACGGGCACAACGCGCTTGATGCAGCAGCCAGAGGCGGTGATGCGAGGATCGTTCGCCTTCTTCTGGCGCAGGGCTTGCCGGCCACCGAGAACGCTTTGCGTAGTGCTGCAGCGCAGGGGCATCTGCAGGCGGCGAGTCTGCTGCATCGGGGCATGGGCCAGCCGCATTGGCCATCGCTCGAAGCGAATGCATCGGTCGAATCGCGGGTCTACTTTCTGATCCTGCAGCAAAAGCCGCAGGAGGCCCTGGCCGCCTATCGCGCCTTCGAGGCCGTTGCGTGCGGACGCATGACGCCGTTGGCGTCCGCGGTGGATGCCGGCAACGCGGAGGCGGTACGGGCCTTGCTGGCCCTGGGCGTCGACGTGAACTACCAGACCCCCGCGCCGCTGCGCAGCGAACTCGTGCCGCGGCCGCACACGTCGTCGGGACTGCCTCGCCTTGTCCACCTGCTGCCGCCTCCTTGCGACGAGGCGTCGTCTGCCTTGAGGTCGGGCCTGGCGGCGGTGCCGCAGGCCACGCCACCTGTCGGCGCGTTGCCGCACGCCACCGGAAGCGTCCTGCCGTCGGCAGGGTTCTGGATGGGCAGCGCCTTGATGCGCGCCGTGGAGCGCGACAACCTTGAGATCGCTCGGCTGCTGGTGGCCGCCGGTGCCGATCCGGCGCTGCGAAGCAACTACCCGCCGCATGCCTCGGCGCAGACGTGGCTGAGGGCGCATCCGCCATCGCACGGTGCTTCGCTGGTCGCGTGGAAGAAATTGATGAAGCCGAATCGGGCCTGATGGAGCCCACGCGAAGGAGACCCGAATGCGCCAGCCCTCCAAGACATCGCTTTTCGCTGCGGCGAAGCGCTGGGATGCAGCCTCGGTCACGGCGATGCTGGCCGAGGTGCCCGAACTGGCCAGCGCGAGCGACCCCAAGGGCCGCACGGCGCTGCACCTGGCCTGCGGCGTAACGCCCGGCAGCGCGCAACTCGCGGAACCGCACGGACTCGACACGGTGGCTGCACTCCTCGCTGCCGGATGCGACCTCGAGCGCGAAGTGCCCATGGACGAGGATGAAGGCGACTTTCGCGCAACGCCGCTCTGGTATGCCGTCGCACGCGGTGAGAACCTGCCGCTGGCCACGTTCCTCGTGGCGCGCGGTGCGAACGCCAGCTACTCGTTGTGGGCGGCTGTGTGGCGCGATGACGAAGCGATGTGCCGTGTCCTGCTCCGGGCCGAGCCCGAACTCAACCTGCGCGCGCACGGTGAAACGCCGATCTTCTACGCGGCGAGGCTCCAACGGCTCAAGACACTGGCGCTGTTGATCGACGCCGGGGCGGACGCCTCCATTGCCGACTTCAAGGGGCGCGACGCCCTCGACATCGCGCGGGCCCGGCGCTTGCCGACACCCCTCATCAGCCGCTTGCAGGCTTTGGTAGATTCCGCCACTCCGACCTCCACCGACAGGAGCGCTTCATGAGTACGCAAAAAGAATTGCATCGCGGCCGCTTGATCGACCACATCGGACTGGTCGTTCGCGATCTGGCCGCCAGCAAGGCTTTCTACAGCGCCGTCTTCGAGGTGCTGAACATCCCGATGGGCGGCTCCGACGAACACAACTTCTGGGCCGATGAACTCTTCGTCTCGGCGCCCGGCAGCGAGGAAGTGCAGGGCGCGCTGACCGGACGCCATCACATCGCGTTCCAGGCGAAAGACCGGGCCGTGGTGGATGCCTTCTACAAGGCTGCATTGGCGCACGGTGGGCGGGACAACGGCCCGCCAGGGGAGCGTCCCTACCACCCGGGCTACTACGCGGCGTTCGTGCTGGACCCGGATGGCAACAACATCGAAGCCGTGTTTCACGGCGAGGCCGAGCGGAGTGCGGCGTCGGTGCGGATCAGGTTTTGAGCTATCGCGGCACGTCATCTCCAACGCGCTTCTGCGTACGCGGCAACCCACGTGCTGCATCGACCGATTGACGCCGCCGCCCGAAGCAGTCTCTAGTACACGTAGGCCGCCCCGCGGTTGGCGGCGCTGTTGTCCGCCTGATCGCCACCGATGCCGCTCGCAGCGCTGGCTTCTCCCGTCGCCCCCACCGCGATCGTCCGGCCGTCCGCCGTGATGTCGAGCACGTCGCCGAACAAATCGCCGCTCCCGGTATTGGGTGCTTTCAGGTACCGCGCATGGGCGAACTGCGTGCCTGCCAGTCGGTACAGGTGAACAGCGCCGGCCGTCAGGGCCGCACCCTGCGTCGTGTCGGCATCGACGCCCGTTCCACTGCTCGAGTCGCCGCGCGCTGCAATCGCCAGAGAGGTGCCGTCCGGCGTGAGCGCCAGACCGAAGCCACCGAAAGTGCTGTTCAGCGTGGGCTGCGGTGCCAGGATCGTCTGGGCGAGGGTGTAGGTGCCCGCCGTGCGCCGGAACACATGGGCGACGCCCGCGCGAATCACGCCGCCGACCGACGCGTTGCGCACGCCGATGACCACCGTGTTGCCGTCGCCCGAGATGGCGGTGGAGGCGCCGAACAGATCGTTGACGGTGGGCACCGGTGCTTTCAGGTAGGCACGTTTGGTCCATGTGCCCGAGCCCGTGTCGTAGCCGTAGACGAATGCCGCGCCAGAATTTTCTTTGCTGGTGTCGGTTTCGTCGGTGAGCGAGCCGCTGCTTTCGTACTGTGCGCCCACCACGATCGTGGTGGCATCGGCCGAGATCTTGGCCTGCACGCCGAACAGCGAACCCCTCTGCGCGTGCTCGGGTTCGATGGTGGCCTCTCTCGCCCAGGCGCCGCCTGTCTTGCGGTACACGTGAAAGCTTCCGCCACCGCGCGCGCTCATGAATTCTCCGACCACTGCCACCGTGCCGTCCCGGGAGATACCAAGGAATGCGCCGAAGTTGCCGACGACACGAGGCACAGGCGGATCCCACGTGTCGGCCAGCGTCCAGCCCGAGGGTGTTTTCGAAAACACCTGTACCTGCCCCTGGTCACCAAGCGCACCGTCGTAGCCGAACATGCCCACCAGCACGGTGCCGTCTTCTGCGATGGCGGGGCGGGGAAAGCTCCCGCGCTCGAAGCTCAGCGATTGCACCCACTGCCATTGGCCCGCGCTGCGCGTGAACAGGTCCACGCTGCTCGCAGCGCCAACCGCCATGACGCTGCCGTCGGGGGACAGGCCAATGCCCTGGCCGAAGGCGCGGGTGTCGGCGGCCGCCGGCTTGAAATAGCCGATGGCCCGGGTGGCATCCGCCGTCACCGGCAGCGACCACGGGCTGCAGCCATTGGCATTGCAGGCCTGCAGGGCATAGCGCCAGGCGGTGGGCGGCTGGGTCAGTGCCAGCTCTTGCAGCGCATAGGTGGTGCTGCCGAGGTTGTTGGCCAAGACCGTGAAGCTGCCAGTCGCGCCGGGGTCTTCGCCCAGCCGGTAGTAGGTGGCGTTGGCGATGGCCGGCCAGCTGAACAGGAATGACTTGGGCGCATAGCCCACGGCCGGCGCGGCCGGAATCGGCGGCGGCTGCAGCGATGGGTCGGGGGTGCAGAGGGCCGCCACCGAAGTGACGGCCGCATGGACCGTGCCGCTGGCGCCGGAGAGCGCGCACAGCAGACCGGCCGGTTGCGAGTGCACGGTCACGTCGTACGTCGCGCCTTCGGGTACGGCCTGCGCGAATGCGAAGCTGCCATCGGCCGTGAGGCTCAACGCATCCGCGCCGTTGTTGTGCAGCACCAGCGTGCCGCCCGCCAGACCCGAGAGCGAGCCACCCACCGTGCGCGTGATGGCCGCACACGCCACGCGCACGTCGGTGATGGGGGCCGAGGCCGTGCCCTGGCCCGCGCTCACCGCACAGGTCTGGCCCTGCGGTTGCGTGGCGATGCTCACTGCGTAGGGATTGCCGGCCGTCACCGGGTCGGCGAAGCTGAAGGCGCCGTCGGCCTGGAGCGTGAGATCGCCGTTGCCGTTGTTGCGCAGCACCAGCGTGCCGTTCAGGCCCGTGACGCTGCCGCCGATGGTGTAGCGCGCGGCCGGCACCTCGGGCTGCGTGGGCTGTTGAGGTTGTGCAGGCTGTTCAGGTTGCGCCGTCTGTGCAGGCTGCAGAGGCGGCCAAGCGATGCCGCCGCCTCCGTCGCTTCCCCCTCCACCGCATGCGGTCAGCACCAGTGCGGCCATCCACGCCGCATGCCTCGCAGCCAGGCGCTGCATCCCCTTTAGTTGAATCACACGCCTACCTCGTCTCGTTTGGTTACGAGATGCTACGCAGCGAGGCGGGTGCTGGAAATACCAGAAAACTGGTAGACGCGCAGAAGGCGCGCGGCTTACAGCTTGGGCGTGTACTTCACCGTGAACAGCACATTGCGCGGATCGCCGTAGTTGTTGTTGCCGTTGGTCTCGTTGTATGCCGGGATGTAGTAGCGCTTGTCGAAGACGTTGTTGATGTTGACGGCCAGCGCCACCTCCGGCGTCAGCTGGTAGGCCAGGCGCGCGCTCCACACGGCGAAGCCGGGCACCTTGTACGTGCGGTCGTAGCCCAGCGTGTGGCTCTGGATGCTGAAGCCGCCGCCCACGCTGAGCCGGCTCCAGTCGCCGGGCAGCTGGTAGTTGCTCCACACGCGCAGCATGTGCTTGGGCGTCCACTGGCTGAAGACCTGGCCCTTGTTGTCGGGGTCTTCGAGGAACTTGGTGGTGTTGTAGGTGTAGCCCGCCGTGAGCTGCAGGCGCGGCGCGACTTCGCCGCTGACCTCGGCTTCGAAGCCCTGGCTGCGCACCTTGCCCGACGACTTGGAGCAGTACCAGCCGTCGCAGGCAAAGCCGCCGTCGCGGTCGGTCACGGCGCGGTTGGTGTGGTCGTAGCGGAACACGGCCAGCGACGTGTTCAGGCGGCCGTCCATCAGCTCACCCTTCAGGCCCACCTCGTAGTTGCTGCCGATGATCGGCTTGAGCCCTTCGCCCGAGACGGTGCGTTCGGTCTGCGGCTCGAACACGTCGGTGTAGCTTGCGTAGGCCGACCATTGCTTGTTGAGCGCAAACACGAGGCCGACGTACGGCGTTACTTCGGCCGACGTGCTGACGGTGCTCGTGAAGCCTGCAGACTGGCTCGAATAGAGGTAGTCATACCAGCTCAGGCGTGCGCCGACGATGGCCGTGAGCGGCTCGGCCAGCTTGGCCCGCCAGCTGCCGTAGATGCCCTTTTGCCGCACGTCGTACTGCGTGTGGCTCTTCGCGCCACCAGCGGCCAGGATGGTGTCGTAGTTCTGCGCCGGGCGGTTGTGGTCGATGGCGAAGATGTTGCCGCCGCCGCTGAACCGGCGCGCATACCGGTCGGTCGACACAAACTTCGAGTAGTTGGCGCCGAGGGTCACGTCGTGTTCCATCGACAGTGCGTCGAAGCGTCCGCGCAGGTAGACGTCGAAGCCCTGCTTGCGCGAATCGAAGCGGGTGTCCCAGTCGGCGAAGTCCAGGCCGCTGCCGTCGGCCGCCACGTCGCCGTGCATGCGTTGGTGCTGCGAGCTGTTCTTCTCGTTCATGCCGAGCGCGGAGAACTTCAGCTTCCACTTGTCGTTGAAGCGGTGCTCGGCGTCGACATACACCGCGGCCTGCTCGACGTCGCTGTGGTTCCACAAGGCGCCGGTGAACACGGAGCGCGGCAGGCCGATGTCGACACCGTCCGGGTAGCGCGGAAAGCCGCGCAACATCGGGCGTCCCTTGCCGTGCGAGTGGCTCACGCCGAAGCCGACGGTGGTGTCGGGAGAAATGTCGTAGTCGATGGCGCCGTAGAGCGAGCGCGTCTTGCCCCACACGTAGTCGGTGAACGAGTGGCTGCGGTTCTCGTCGACCACCACGCGGCCGCGCAGCGTGCCCTCGGCATTGAGCGGGCCGCCTGCGTCGAGCTGCGCGCCGTAGTGGTCCCACGAGCCCGCTTTGCCGGTGAGCGTGAGCGTCTTCTCGGGCTGGCCGCGCTTGCGCACGAGGTTGATCGCGCCACCCGGGCTGCCCGTGCCCTGCAGCAGGCCCGAGGCGCCGCGCAGCACTTCCACGCGGTCGAAGAACACCGTGTCTTCGGTGGCCCAGTTGCCGAGCGAATACATGTTGCGCGGCACGGGCACGCCGTCGTACTGCCAGGCGTCGATCTGGAAGCCGCGCGACGTGAGGATCATGCCCGGCCCCACGCCCTTGACGCCCACCACGCCCGTGACGTTGTTGACCGCGTCGCGCAGGTCGACCAGGCCCTGGTCGTCCATGCGCTGGCGCGTGATCACGCTGACCGATTGCGGAATGTCCTTGAGCGCCTGCTCGCCCTTGCCGAGGGTCAGCGCGCGCGCCGTGTACGAGCGCGTGCCTTCGGTGGTGGCGCTGCGCTCGGCCTCGGCCGTGACGGTGACCGGTGCGAGCGTGGTGCTGCCGTCGGCGCCAGTGTCCGATGGGCCGCCGATGCTCGAGCGACGCAGCGCATACGAGCCGCCCGCGCCACCCGCCGCCTCGAGGCCCGAGCCCGCCAGCAGCCGCGCAAAGCCATCGCCCACGGCGTGCTGGCCCTGCAGGCCGGGCGACCGCTTGCCCTGCGCGAGGGCCGGCGGAATCGTGATGCTCACGCCGGCAGAGGCTGCGAAGCTCGACAGCGCCTCGTCGAGCGGGCCCGGGGCGATGTTGTAGGCCTTGCGTGCTTCGGCCTGCGTGGCCGGTGCGTTGGGCGCGCCCGGCGTCTGCGCGGCGACGGTCCCGGCGGCGGCGCACGCCATGGCGAACAGCGCGCCATGCACGGCAAGCGACAGCGCACGCAACGAAACGGCGTCGGAATCAAGGGGGGACGGTCGGCGACGGGCCATGGGTTTCTCTCTCTCCTGCAAGGGGTGTGAAGTTGCTGTTCCTCAAGGCTTCACACGCGAGGAAAGAAAAGGGGACAGGCCGCGACAGAAAAAATCGCAACAACCGAAATCGCCGGCAGCACCCGATGCCTCAACCGCCCGGCGCGACCACCGTGACCCAGTAGCGCGTGCGAAAGAGCACGTCCACCGGCAAGGCCTGCGGCAGGCTGTCGAGCACCGGGCCCGTGTCGCGCAGCTGGAACACGCCCGACACGCGCAGGTCGGCCACGGCCGGATCGCAGCGCAGCACGCCGGGCCGGTAGCGTCCCAGCTCGGCGAGGAAGTCGTGCAGCCGCATGTTCCTGGCGCGCAAGACACCGCGCGACCAGTCGTCGGCATCGATCTCTGCCGCCGTGATCTCGCCAACGGCCTTCGCGGAGAACATGGCCTGCTCGCCGGCACGCACCACCGCCGTCAGGCTGCGCGCATCGTCGGGACGAATCTCGACCGCGCCGTCGAGCACCGTCAGGTGGCTGCGATCGCCTGCATGCTGCCGGACCGCGAAGCGCGTGCCCAGCGCACGCAGCCGTCCCTGCGCGGTCTCGACGATGAAGGGGCGATAGCCGGGGTCGGAGGAGGGCACTGCATCAGGTGCCGTCTCGATGAGGATCTCGCCCGCATGCAGCCGCACAAGGCGCTGCGTGGCGCCGTAGGCCACGTCGACGGCGGTCGCTGTGTTGAGCTGGAGGCGCGTGCCGTCGGCCAGACGCAGCTCGCGGCGTTCGCCGGTGGCGGTGCGGTGGTCGGCCAGCCATTCGCGCGCTGGCGACGCGCGCCACGCCAGCCAGCCGGCGGGCGCCGCGGTCAGCAGCACGGCGAGTGCCTTGACGGCCGCGCGACGGTCGCTTCGCACCGTGCGGCTCAACACCGGCATCGACAGTGCACCCGGCAGCCTGCCGAACTTGCCGCTCACCTGCTCGGCGCGCTGCCAGGCCGCCTCGTGCGCGGGGTCGGCCGCGCGCCAGCGCGTCCATCGCGTGCGATCGGCCGCCGTGGCCTCGCCCGATTGCATCAGGAAGAACCACTGCGCCGCCTGAAGGGCGACCGCCTTGTCGACCACGACTGCCATGCGCTGCATCGTCACGCGACCAGCAGGATGCAGCGGGCCATGGCCTCGGCCATGTAGCGCTTGACCGTGCGTTCGCTCACGCCCAGCTTCGCCGCGATCTCGGCATAGCCCAACCCTTCGAGCTGCGCCATCAGGAAGGCTTGGCGCACCGGCGGCGCCAGGCCGTCGAGCATCGCGTCGATCTCCTGCAGGGTTTCGAGAATGATCGCCTGCTGCTCGGGCGAGGGCGCCAGCGGCTCGGGCAACGCGCTCAACGCATCGAGGTAGGCCTGCTCCAGCGAACGCCGGCGGTACAGGTTGGCCAGCAGCCGCTTGGCGACCACCGTCAGGTAGGCGCGCGGCTCGCGCAATTGCCAGTCGCACTGCTTCTCGGGCGTGTGGTCTGGCGCGGTGAGGATGCGCAGGAAGGTGTCTTGCGCCAGGTCCGCCGCATCGAAGGCATTGCCGAGCTTCCTGCGCAACCAGCCCTGCAACCACCCGTGGTGCTCGCTATAGAACGTGTGGATGTGCGGGTGCAGAGCGGGATCGGCGGCCATGGCGAACGTAGTGCGGTGGCCAGGCCATCCAAATAAGAATTATTCTCATTGTATGACGACTGTGCACCTATGGCTACGTTCGGGGCTGCTGCACCAGTTGAAGCTCGTTGCCGGCGGGGTCGCGCAATGTGGCGAGGATGCCGCCCCATGACTGCGGCTCGGGGAGGCCGCTGAAGGCGACGCCGAGCGACGAGAGTTCGGTGTACTTCGACTGGATGTCTTCCACGTCGAAAGACAGGCCTGTGAAGCGGCCCACCAGGGCCTGGTCTTCTGCTGGGGCATCTTCATCGACACGTTCGACCACGAGACTCATCGGACCTGCGCCGAACACGCAAAAGCCTTGTTCGCGTCCGTCGGCTTTCAGGGGCAGGCCGAGGGTCTCTTCATAGAAGCGGGAGGCGAGGGCAAGGTCTTTGACGAAGATGCGGGCGGTGTGAAGCTGCATGGTGTCTTATATGGACGCCTCCCGTGTGGCAAGCGAGTTCTTGAAGTTCCGGCTGGCGGTAATGACTGCGGTCTTATATCCGGCCTGTTTGTGCAGATCGGACCGAAGTCCGCCCGCTGGCCTTGATGGTCATGCGCGGGGTCGGTGCTCATCTCCATCGCGGGCTTCGCGCGAGGGCTTGCCCGAGACAACATTCAGCTTTACCCGACCCGCGGTCCGACCGCTTCACCATCACTTCATCGACTCGACTCACGCACTCTTTGCGGCTTCCACTCCTGTGGTTGTTGTCTCAGGTTGTTGCTAAGCCGCCTGCGCTCGCGCGCCGCAGCCACTTGGTGGAGTGCTTTTCCACTCCGATTGGTACGCCCGCCCGTGCGCCACCAGCGCCCAGGCCGTGCGAGCCATCTTGTTGGCCAACGCCACCACCGCCACATTCAGCGGCCGGCGTCGCAGCAGTTCCTCCAGCCACGTGGGCATGTCCTTGGCGTGCGTGATCACCGCACGCGCACCGTGGATGAGCAATGTCCGCAGGTAGGGGTCGCCGCGCTTGCTCAGGTGCCCGATGCGGGTCTTGCCGCCCGTGCCGCTGTGCGCAGGCACCAGCCCCAGGCTGGCTGCGAACTCCCGTCCCGAGCGCCAGCCGCTGGCGTCACCAGCGTTGCGGCCAGCGCCGTTGCACCGAGCACGCCGATGCCCGGCACCTCGCGCAGCGTGCGCGCCTTGTCCAACTGGCGCTGCTGCCCGGCGATCTCGGTTTCGAGCTGATCGATGCTGCGCTCGACTCCTTTGAGCGCTTCGAGCTGCAGGTCGACCAGCCCACGCATCAACGGCGGCAGCTTGTCGTCAATATCGGCGCGCTTGACTGCGATCGTCTTTAGTCCGGCCTTCTTGCCGCCTGGCAGCACCACGCCAAATTCGTACAGCAAGCCTCGCAGCATGTTGAGCGTGGCCGTGCGCACGCTCACCCAGTGCGAGCGCACTCGATGCAGCGACATCACCGCCTGCTGCTCCTTGCTCTTGACCGGTGCGCGGCGAATGTCCGAGTGCTGCGCGGCCAGCCAGATCGCTCGGGCATCGGCTGCGTCGTCTTTGTTGCCGCGCACAAATGCACGTACCTGGCGTGCCGGCAACAACTCCACCTGATGTCCCAGAGCACCCAACTCGCACGCCCAGTGGTGCGCGCTGCCGCACGCCTCCATCGCCACGCGTGCCGGCTGCAACTGGGCGAAGAACTCGCTCAGCTTGGCCCGACCGAGCTTCCTGCGCCCGATCTCGCCCGTCTCGCTATTGACCCAATGAAGCTGCATCACGTTCTTTGCAATGTCCAAGCCATACGTCGTACGATCCATTTCGGGGCCTCCGTCTGTAAGTGGGTAGATCGAACTTCCACTTTGGCACTCGATGCCGTTGACTGCGAGGCCCCCCTTCCTTGCCCACATCCCCAGCGCTCGCAATCGCTCAGTTAGGGGGAGGCGTCCATACCATCTCCTGGCTCGGGGTGAGGCGCATGCCAGGCGGGGACCTTCAGTGAAGGGCGCCCGCAAGGCGCTCGAAGTGGCGCTGATAGACATTCGCGTAGTTGTTGCCGACCTGGCAGCACGTGATGTCTCCGTAGCTCACCACGGAGGGTGTGTCTGCCCAGTTGCCGGCCCCCGTGAAATGCTCGATTTGCAGCGAATCGCCTTCGATCTGAACAATCCGCCCGATCAAGAACTCGTTGAGTTCGCCGGCCTCGCATTCCACGATCATCAGCGCTTGACGCAAGGTCAGCTGCGCAATCAATGTGCGCCAACTGCGCACGTCGAACTCGAATTCAAAGGGAACCTGCACTCCCAAGCCTTCCTCGAAGATCAGCTGCTTCTGAAGGCTGTTGGTGGCCGTCAATTCCACCTGCGTGATGTCCTCGGTTCTGAGTGCCATCAGGCCGTCCAGTCGGAAGTCGTAGACGTACTGAATCAGGACCAGTTCTGACGAGACCGCCAGCACGAAGCCCTGGATTTGCGAATCGTCGATGCCCGTCCGGTAGATCGAGACAAGATCACGATCCTCCAAATGCTGTTCGAGCTGCTGCTTCTGGGGTGTCATTGAGGAGCGGTAGGGCCAGTGTTACTTCTTCGCAAGAAACGCCGCAACCAACGCATTCGCATGCCCATGACCCATCTTGTGCTGGGTCTTGAGTTGGCTCACAAGCTCCATGTGCTTCAGAGGTCCTGCAGCCTGAAGAATGTCCATCCAATGCGAAATCGGCTGGCCGTAGTTCTTCTCGATGGAGGGGAAGTACGAGGCGGGTCCTTTTACCTTGGCGGTCTCGGTCATGAGCGGCTCTTTCTTAGGTTGAGAGTGCGGTTCGTGCAAGGCCCGAAGGCCGGTTGCTGAAGCGGCATCGACGTGATCGGTGCTGGCCGGATTCTTACCTATCCATGTCGCCAGGCATTGCCATGCGCCACGAGGGCAGGCGATGTCACCTTACTGTTGCCAGCTCCTGTTGCTGGCATTGGGCTGGATCAGGTCCCACATGTTCCCGTACAGGTCTTTGAACACAGCCACGACCCCGTGCGGCTGTTCTTCCGGCGGGCGAACGAACTCCACGCCTGCGGCCTTGTACTTTTCATAGTCGCGCCAGAAGTCGTCCGTGTACAGGAAGAGGAGGACGCGACCTCCGGCCTGATCGCCGACGGCGCGTTGCTGTTCCGGCGTTGACGCTTGCGCCAGGAGCAGGCTCGCCCCTGATCCGCCCTGAGGCCTGACCACGACCCATCGCTTTCCTTGCGCAGGCACGGGCGTGTCTTCGACGAGCTCGAAGCCCAGTGTGCCGACGAAGAATTCGAGCGCCTTGTCGTAGTCGAGGACCACCAGGGAGATGAGGCCGAGTGATTGATGCATGGGGTGTGGTCGGAAAAATCAGGGATGGTAAGGCGATCAGGTCGACCCGCCACAGAGAAGACGGGTCTGTGCTCCTGGTCGCCTGATCGCACGCTGAGCCAACTAGTACCTTTGGTTTGACGTCGCCGGGTCGCTCGGAACCGAAACTTAGTTCGTAGACGCGATGGCCGCATTCACTACCGAGAAATCGGAGGTGCTGAACTCGAGTCCCACTTTGATATTCGTACGCATCTCTGCATGTGGGAACCGCCCCAATCTATTCACCCATCCCCTGAGCAAGAGGTCATCGACGCCGATATAGATATCGATTTGACGAAAACCTCGGTGTATGGCGGTCACCCGATGACACCTCACACCATCGACGCATGCAAATTTGCGAAAGCGTGGCCGCGCGAGGGTCGAAAACAGGCCATCACCTTCTTCGCGGAACAGGAGAGACCAGATGGTGAAAGCGGACCCCCTGGACACGCCGGTTGCGCCAGCAACTGCCATGAGGAGAGATTCCTCCTGTTCCAGTTCCGCGGGCGAGTTGTAGTGCTGGCTCCAGTAGTACGGATTCCCCGAGTCCAAGCCAACTTGCGAGCGTGAGATCAAGTGCTGTTTCGGCCTGTAGGGATGCGGGCTGCTGAAGCGAAATTTGAAGTCTGCAGGCCGCCGAAAAAGCTGTCTCGAATGACATCGGCGAAGACTTCGGCCGATCCAGCTCTTGGACGAAGCCCGAATCAGCATAGGAGTCCATGGCGCGGTATCGCGAAGCCACTTGTTCGAGCAGGCCTCGGGCGCTGGAGAAACGTGTCATTGGGGAGAGTCGCTAGCGAGCTGAGTTGCGGAGGCACCAAGGGAGAGTGCCGGGCGCCAGTGAACGTTGACGGGATATTTTCGACAGTGCTTGAAGCAGAGAAAAATCGCTACGACGGCGTTGGCCTGAAACCATTTATCGGACATCAACCTCAGTTCCCCAGCGCCGAAAGCGAGCATGGTGCCATCGGGAAATATCGGGCTTGGCTTGTCGTGGAATGCACGCACCATGGTCGAAGATAAAGCGTCGAAGCGTTCAACCATGCACGTGACGCCGCCGCCAGCCACTTGAAGGTAGTTGCCCTGATCGTCGGTCAGCGAGGCAAACGAATGCCGACCGTAGCTACGAAGCGCGAGAAGCCTGCTTTCCAGTACACGGTCGGAAGGCGCGGTCAAAGTGGAAAAATTCTGACCTTCAAATTTCATGATTCGATAGCTGGCTGGAATATTCGGTTCTGGCCGCGTCCCGCCCTATTCAGGCTGTGGAAGGACAAGATTATTGAGCGCCTCTTGAAGACTCCACTGCTGCCACCCAGGCTGCGCAATCGAACCATCCGAGCGCAGTGAAGAAAGGTTGAATCCTTCTTCTACATCCTCGAAGTACATGGCGACGGTGCGGTTCATCGCAACAATGAAAACGGTCTCGCATTCACCTGAGCGCTCGATAGCCGCGAGACGAAATGGAATGCGGTACTGCGCAAAAATTTCCCGCTCCGTCAGCGTGCACTCTGAGAGTTGGAGTTCTACCAAGGCTTCAAGCTCACTGGCAGAAATCGGCGACCATTCCATGATTTCTCCCGCTCGGACTTTGATGGAAGGATCCTGTTCGAACAGTTTTTGAGGGCCTCGCGACGTAGCCATCAACGTCTGTTCTTCCTGGCCACTGGCAGTCGTCGGTGAGACGAATCTGGCTAGGCGCTTCACGATGCCGCTGCGCAACCTTCCGGCTTGAACACCCGCGTAGTCGACCCCGGAAACTTCTCAAGCGTGGCAGCCGGCCGCGACGGACGCGGAAGCAACTCCCCGCCGCAGTTCGGGCATGTGCCTGCGAGGCGTCCACTTGCGCATTCACTGCAGAACGTGCACTCGAAAGAACAGATCCGGGCATCGGCTGAATCCGGCGGCAAGTCTCGGTTGCAGCATTCACATCCGGGGCGCATTTGGAGCATGGCGAAACCTCAGAGAGAGTTTTGTCGGTTGAGCTTAAACGAGGGCAAGGCGGTCGATGGCGGAAGTCAGTCCGTCGGTCCAACAGGCCCGAGTGCAAGGCTCATCGGCTGCACCGTCAGATGCGAGTGTTCCCGCAGCGGCTCCAACGCACCATCGGGGCGGAAGCCGCAAGCTGCGTACAGGCGCATCGCCGGCGTATCTCCGGCAGTGACACCCAAGCGAACGCGGTTCACGCCAACGCTCTCGGCCCAAGAAACCGCCTCGTTGAGCAAAGCACGACCGGCCCCCATTCCTCGCGATGCGGGATCGATCCACATCTGGAAAAGGTCGGCGACAGCCGGTTCATCGCTGGACAACTTGCACCAGATCAGACCGCAGGCGTCGTCGCGATTGAACGCGAAAAGGACACGATCCTTCCCGGACGAAGCAGCCGCGGCAATTCGAGCGGACCACATCGCATCGGTTTTCGTGGACTCTGCTTCATGCGTGCTTCCGAAGGCGTCTGGGGAGTCGAGCAACGCCCGCAGACGCATGTCCCGATAGGTCTTCCACTCATCCGATTTCGCTGGGTGTACCGAGATCAAAAAATCACCTTCTGGTTAAGAGCGGAGGGACTGAGCTTGCGATGGCATCGAACGCAAACTCGAGTCCGAGTCGATGGCACCCAGGAAGGCATCGATGAAACGTGAGCGCATCGATTTACCGCTCACGCACGTGCCGCCAGATCAAGTCCGCCGCCTCACCCGCACTGACAAGCGCCGAATCAACCACCAAGCGCTCCGTGCCCCAAGCCTCGTAGTCATGCCGAAGCACAGCCTCCCAGCTCGGCAGCGCAAAGCCCGCAATGTCGGCTTCCCGGCTCTCCACACGCCTGCGGTGTTCCGCAACGTCGGAGCACACGACTTCAACCTCGACCAAATGCGACGAGGTCTCCGCCGCCACGGTGCGCCATGCTTGGCGCGTGACCGACAGCGGGTTGACGCAATCGGCGATCACGGACATGCCAAGTGCGAGGTTGGACTTGGCCAGCTCGTAGGCCACGATGTAGCCCGCTGGGCCCACGTCTTCAGCGCTCCCGCTCGCAGTTTTCAGCGCGTGCTCGATAGCGTCGATGCGCAGGTAGACGGACGGGACGCGCGCCACGAGTTCGCGCGCGATGGTGGTCTTGCCTGTGCCGGGCAGTCCGCTCAGGACAATCAGCGTTCGATGTTTCGAAGTCGATCTCATCGAGATGGGTTGGCTTCAATGAAAGGCCGGTCGTCGGCGACCGGGTCTTTGAGTGCGGTTCTACTGCTCAAGCGCCCGGTCTGGGAGAGGGCACGCGCAGGTAGAACTCGCGCTCCTCCTCGTGCTTGGTACGGTCGAGAACGTGCAAGTGCGAGGACCACGGAATTTCTCTCAACAGTGTTGAGAGTTTTGACCCCGGTGAATAAGCCTGAAAAAACTGCCGCATGCGCCACAGGTTCTGGGCTGAAAAGCCGCGCCGACCCGGCTCACGCTGGGCGATGTAGGCCGCCAGTTGCTCCACGCTTTCCTTGGCCCAACCATCGGCTTCGATGCGCTGAATTGATCCATCGCCAGATTGTCTCGCACGGGGAGCGTTTCCCGGGGGCAAGAGGCGGCGGGGAGGGGCACTTTCGATGGCAGGGCTGCCAAGCGAAATGACGCATGGCTGCACGCGCGCCGTCCCTGGTTTGCGATCGCCGGCTGGCAATCGCGCGCATCACCCCTGCGCCGCTCTCCCCACCCCACACGCCTGAAACAACCCCATCGCATCCCGCGCCAGCTCCGCCGCAATCCACAGCACGTTGTCCAGGTGTTCCGGCCCCGCATCTTCAAACCAGCGGTTGCCGTCGCCATGGCAGCACCACAGCAGCGAGTTCAGTTGCGCGAGTTTGTTTTCGAGGAGGTCCGACGGGGTGGGCCCGCAGGCGGTGTCGGGGGATACCGGCGTGCGAGGCCGGGCTATAGTTGAAGTAGCCATTTGGTGTGCTTGCTTTCTAAAGTGATTGCACGACTTGTGGTTAGACGGCTGGGGTGCTGACACACCCCGGCCGTCGCCTTTTGTGCCTCGCGTTCGCACCGATGCGCATTGCCGCATCGATGACCCGCCGCGAGGCGAAGCGGTCCTGCCTTCCTTGCCCACATAGCGGGGTGTCGGATGACAGGGGCATCCACTGTAGAGAAGCGCGGCACCCGCTGGTGGGCCGAATGCGCCAGTAAGTCTCGAATCGCGCGGATAAGTGACGTGGCGGGCAGATAGAGAAGAGCAGGGCGCCGTCAGATCAGCGGCACGGTCGCTTCCTTCAGCACGCGCAGCACGAAGTGCGACTTGCTGTGGCGAATGCCGGGAATCTTGTAGAGCTTTTCGCGCAGCAGTCGCTCGTAGTCGCGCGTGTCGCGCACGGCGATGCGGATGTAGTAGTCGTAGTCGCCCGACACGAGGTAGGCCTCCTGGATCTCGGGAATGGTGGCGAGGGTGCGGCCGAAGTCGTACAGGGTTTCGTCGGTGTGGCTTTCGAGGGTGACCTGCACGATGACCGAGTCGTGGTACCCGAGCTTGGCCGGGTCGATGTCGACGGTGTAGCGCTTGATGACGCCCGAGGCCTCGAGTTTCTTGATGCGCGTCCAGCAGCTGGTGGGCGACAGGCCGACCTCGTTGCCGATCTCCTGCAGGGTCTTGCGCGAGTCGAGCAGCAGCACCCGCAAGATCGCCAGATCGGTCTTGTCGAAAGATCCTTCGCTGTCTGATGGGGTTTGGCGATTGGTTTTCATGTTTCGAGCTTAAACAGCCAAAAGAAAGAAGCAAATTCTGCCTCAAGAGCGGAAGAATTGACGGCATGCGACTGCTCGACCTTCCCCCCACATCCTCGCCCTCCCTCTCGCCGGCCCTGCCCGAGACCGAGACCCCACTCCGCGTGCGCAACGGCGCCGAAGCGCTGCTCGACACGCTGGTCGCGTGCGGCGTCGACACGATCTTCGGTTACCCCGGCGGCGCGGCGCTGCCGCTGTACGACGCGCTGCACGGCGAACCCCGGCTGCGCCACGTGCTGGTGCGCCACGAACAGGCGGCGGTGCATGCGGCCGAGGGCTATGCGCGCAGCACGGGCCGCGTGGGCGTGGTGCTGGTCACGTCGGGGCCGGGCGTGGGCAACACGATCACGGGGCTGCTCGACGCGATGAGCGATTCGGTGCCGGTGCTGTGCATCAGCGGGCAGGTGTCGACGGCGGTGATCGGCACGCAGGCGTTCCAGGAAAGCGACGCGCTGGGCATGTCGCGCCCGGTGACCAAGTGGAACCGCCAGGTGCGCGCGGCCGACGACGTGCCCGCGCTGGTGCGCCGCGCGCTCGACATCGCCACCACCGGCCGCCCCGGCCCGGTGCTGCTCGACGTGCCGAAGGACATCCAGCTCATGCGCCTCACGCACGGCACCGCGCCAGCACCGCTGCGCGCCCTGCGCACGGGCCGCGCGCCGCTGCCGCCGCGGGCGATGCTGCAGCGCGCCGCCGACCTGATCTCGACCGCGCGCCGGCCGGTGCTCTACGGCGGCGGCGGGCTCATCAACTCGGGGCCGGCGGCCTGCGAGGCGTTCACGCAACTCGTGCACCGGCTGCACGCGCCGTGCACGCTCACGCTGATGGGGCTGGGCGCGTTCCCCGCGTCCGACCCGAAGTTCGTCGGCATGCTGGGCATGCACGGCATGCTCGAAGCCAACCTCGCGATGCACGAGGCGGACCTGGTGGTGTGCGTGGGCGCGCGTTTCGACGACCGCGTGACGGGCAAGCTCGACGAGTTCTGTCCGCACGCCCGCAAGATCCACATCGACATCGACCCTGGCAGCATCAACAAGGTGGTGCACGTCGACGTGCCGATGGTGGGCGACTGCGGTGCCATCGTCGAAGCGCTGCTGGGGCTGCTGCCCGAAGACTTTGCGCCCGAGCGGCTGGCGCCGTGGTGGGCGCGCATCGAGCGCTGGCGCGCCGAAGACTGCTTGGCCTTCACGCCGTCGACCGAAGAAATCCTGCCGCAGCAGCTCATGTCGTCGCTGCAGCGGGCCATCGCGGGCCGCGATGCGATCGTTTCGACCGACGTGGGCCAGCACCAGATGTGGGCCGCGCAGTACCTGCGCTTCGACAGCCCGCGCCACTGGCTCACCTCGGGCGGCGCCGGCACCATGGGCTATGGGCTGCCCGCGGCCATCGGCGCGCAGATCGCGCACCCCGACGCGCTCACGGTGTGCGTGAGCGGCGACGCCTCGGTGCTGATGAACATCCAGGAGTTGTCGACTGCCATGCAGCATCGCACCCCGGTGAAGCTGGTGCTGAGCAACAACGGCTACATGGGCATGGTGCGCCAGTGGCAGGAGCTGAACCACGGCAACCGACTGAGCCACAGCTGGAACGAGGCGCTGCCTGATTTCGTGGCGCTGGCCAAGGCCTTCGGCTGGGGGGCGCGGCGCGTGTCCGACCCGGCGGAGCTGGAAGAGGCGCTGGCCGAATGCCTGGCGAGCAAGGGGCCGTTCTTTCTCGACGTGCAGGTGGCGGCGCAGGAGAACTGCTTCCCGATGATGCCGTCGGGGTGTGGGCATCACCGGGTGATGCTGGCGAAGGACAGGTGGTACGAGGGGGAGTGAGGGCAGGGGCCTGACAACATCGCGCGGCCTCCATCGCCGCTCACCGCCGCAGACGGCGGCTGATGCGGCGACGCGCTCGGCGCACGTCGCCGCAGCGCGCCTCAGGGCGCCCGAACCGGCGTGACCTTGCGGATCACATTGCCGAAGGTGTCGGCGACATACAGCGTGCCCGCTGCATTGATCGTGAGCCCTTGCGGCTGATTGAACGTGGCAGCCTTGCCGATGCCGTCTTGCCTACCCGGAGTACCCTCTTGGCCGGCGAGCGTGGAGACCACCCCTGCCGGTGTGATCCTGCGCAACAGGCTGGTCCCGAAATCGGCCACGTAGACATTGCCGTGCGCATCGACAGCCACGCCGCGGGGATCGGAGAAGGTCGCGGAGTCCCAGGGGCCATCGGTGGCGCCGGGCGTCCCCGTCCCTGCAAATGTCGTGACCACCCCGGTGGGGGTGACCTTGCGAATTCGATGGTTGCTGCTGTCGGCGACGTAGAGGTTGCCTGACGCATCGATGGCAATGCCGTAGCCGCGCCCGAATTTCGCGGCGGTTCCCGTGCCGTTGGCAAAGCCCCGCGGGCTGCTGCCGGCCAGCGTGGTGACATTGAGGGCCGGGTCGATCTTGCGAACGACGCCGCCGTCATACTCCAGAACGTACAGATTGCCGGCAGCATCCACGGCCACCGACGTGGGCGCGTTGAAGGTGGCGCCGGCTCCGTTGCCATCGGTCGTGGTCTTCGTGCCATTGCCCGCCACCAGGCTCACATTGCCCGTCGGCGTGACCCTGAAGATTCGATGGCCTTGGGCGTCCGCGACGAAGGCGGTGTCGGTCGCATCCACGGTGAGGCCGGCGAGGTCTACGAACGGTGGGTTGGGGCCGTCGCCGGCAATCGTAATGACGTCGGCCTCGGGCGAAATCTTGCGCACGAAATTGTTTCCCCAGTCACCGATGAGCAGACCACCATCCTTGGTGGGGGCGATGCCGTAAGGCAGCAAGAACGATGCGGCCGTACCCTTGCCGTCGGCGGCGCCCGGGGTGCCGCCGGCGAACGTCTCGACCTTGGCGGCGGCGGCCGAGCAGGCCACTGTCACGTCGCTCACGTCGGCCGAGGCTTTGCCGGTGTCCTGGGTGACGGTGCAGAACTGCCACAGGGGTTGCGTACGGATGCTGACCTTGTAGTCCGAGCCCTCGGCCAGGGTCGTTGCAAAGGTGAACTTGCCATCGGCCGACAGCTGGAGGTCGTCGCCGGCATTGTTTTGCAGCACCAGGCGGCCTTCAAGGCCGGTGACCGTGCCGCCGATGGAATGGTTCACGACGGGCGGCACTGTCGCCGGAGGGGGCGGTGCGACCATCGGCAGAAAAGTACCACCACCTCCACCCCCGCCGCACGATGCCACTAACATGACCGCACCGGCCACGGCGCCGATTCGCGCGACCGAACTTGCTTGACTGAAACGCATCTTGACTCCTCTTTATGGTTGTATGACTCAACAAAAAGAAGCCCCCTGCCGACGGGTCTGCAGGGGGTTTCTAAATGTCAATCATTGTTAAAAAGAGTGTCTGTCGGTATCCCCAGAACTTGGTATTTTTCGCGGTCGGCCCTCTCATCTGGCGCCAGCAATGGCTCCCTGGTCCGCCAGCCAGGGGGACCTGACAACATCGCGCGGCCTTCATCGCCGCTCACCTTCACCCCAACGCTCTCCCGCAAGCGGGAGAGGGAGTCATTCATTCGGGAGCCGTACGGGGGGAGCCCCCTTCACGAATGCCCGTCCACCCGCATCTGGAAGAGGAAGTACGGCGGAATGCACGCGCCACGTCCTTCGGGTTGGCCCTCCGCCTGCGCGCAGATGTAGTCCTCGCGGCAAGGCTTCTGCGCCGAGCAGCTGCGCAGGTTGCCCGGCCGCGTGTGCTTGCTCAGGCAATCGCCAAACGGTTGCTTCGCCGCCAGACACTGGTTGAAGTCGCCGAGGATGGCGATGCCCCCGCAGGTGCCGTTCGGGTCTTTCGGATCGCAGCGGCCCGAGCACATGCCACCAGGGAAGCCGACGGATGTCTTCTCGCAGACCGAATCTGCACCCTCGCAGGTCGTGGCCATGGTGCGCGGCAGCTTCTGCGCGCGATCACGCCACGGGTCGGCCGATGCGGTGATGCGCGTGGGCTCGCAGCTCGCGCCCACGGTGGCTTTTTCAGGCGCGTCGTTCGCGTCGTCCGGCGCGGCCAGCGGGCGGAACGGGTCGGGCACGGGCGTTGTCAGCGCCGCCTTCACATAGCGTTCGCGCCGGGCCAACTCATCTTGCAGGTGCGGCGAGTGTGGCAACGCGAGTGCATTGCCGGTCGTGAAGGTGCGCGAGGCGCCGCGCCGGTCTACGCCCAGCAGGTGAAAGCCCGCGACTGCGCGGCTCTGGTGGCAACCCGCGCAGCTCAGGTCGTCGAGCCGGCGCAGCACGGCCTGCGGTGACTGCAGCGTGCGGCTGCCGGGCACGGGCTGCCAGTCGCCGGGCGCGAACAGCTGTTCGAAGGGGCGGTTCGCCAATCGCTCGAGGCCGCGCGGTGCGACGGAGACAGACTCGGTCGCCAGAAAGCGATCGGGGATGCGCACGGTGGCGGTGTCGAGCGCGCGCAGTGTGTCGGGTTGCTGCAGCCATTGCAGCAGCGCCTTGCGCAGCGGGGCGTCGGCCTTGAGCTTCGCAATGTCGGGCGTGTTCTCCAACGGGCCTGCGTCGAAGCGCTGCGTGCCCGCGTTCCAGCGGAAGGCGCGCAGCAAATATTCGGCATGGCCGCCGAGGTCGGGCCGCACGGCCGAGGGCCAGCGCACGCTCTGCAGGTTGGTCGTCACCTGCGCGATGCGGGCTTGCGCGAGTTGCTGCGGCGCGAGCGGGCCGTCGGCCGACACGAGCCAGCGGCCGAGGGCTTCGTCCTTCATGGCTGCCTGCGGCGGCTGCCAGCGCCGCGCGGCGCTGGCGCAGCTGCCGTCGGCATCGGGCGCATCGCCGCGCAGCTCGACGGCGACGGTCATCGGCAGGCGCGACTGCATCGCGGCCGAGCGGTACGCCAGCCGGTACACGAGCCGTGTCTCGCCGCAGGCGCCGGGCTGGAAGGGGCGGCGGTCCATGCGGTTGGCGACGCCGACCAGTTCGAAGAAAGCGTCGGGGCTGGCAAGCCAGCGCGCGTCGAAGATCCGGTGCGGGTAGCGCGCAATGCCGACGCCGGCTTGCGGGTCGCGGCGCTGCAGGGCGGCGAGGCTGCCCTTCAGCGGATCGGCGATCGATTGCCAGGCGGGCGAGCGTGTGAGTGCTTGATTGGTGGCGATGCCGCTCGCAGCAGAGGGCACGTCGAACCAGTGGCCGAAACCGGCGCCGGCTTTCTCGGCAGCTTGCAGCGCAACGGGCGAGGTGACGAGCAGTACCGGGTCGGCCGCGTGGGCGAACGAGGACGCGAGCGCGAGGCCGGCGATGAGGAGGTGAAGTAGGCGTGGCACGCGGACGATTGTGCCGCCGCGATTCAGCCCGCCACCGTCGACGTCATCTGCTGCCGCATGAGCCCGGCCACGGCCACGCCCTGCGCATCGCCCAGCCGCTCCAGCGCGGCAATCACGCCCGTGCGGTCGTCTTCTGAACGGTCCTGGTTGAGCTTGAACTTGCCTTCGAGCACGCGCACCGGAATCTCGACCGCCGCGATCATGTCCAGGCGCGGCGCCACGAAGTCGAAGGGCATGGCGTCGAAGTCCCAGTTGCCGCCCAGTGGCGTGTCGTACAGCGCGACGGTGCGGCGCAGCACGGCATGGATGGCCGTGCGCTCTTCGATCACGCGGGGTGTGCCGCGCGCGTGGATCGCGGTGTAGTTCCAGGTCGGGAAGGTGCTCTGCTTCACGTACCAGCTGGGCGTGATGAAAGCATGCGGCCCCTGAAAGATGGCCAGCACCTCGGCGCCCGCGCGCAGTTCGTCGAACTGCGGGTTCTTCTTCGACAGGTGCGTGGTGAGCAGGCCGGGGCCGTCGTCTTGCGCGTCGAGCAGAAAGGGCAGGTGCGTGGCGCTGGCGCCCACCGGTCCCACGGTGATGAGCGTGCCGAAGCTCCACGCGCGGATGCCGGCGTGCAGCGTCGCGAGGTCGTCTTCGATGTACGGTGTGGGCGTGTACATGGCGAAGGCTTCAGCGCGCGGCCAGCGCGTGCATCCAGCGGGCAGCGTCGTCGAAGGCGCGGCCCGCCACGTCGGCGATGGACACGGCTTCGAGAAAACCGTGGATGGTGCCGGGGTAGAGCACATCGGTCACGGCCACGCCGGCCTCGCGCAGGCGCGCGGCCATGAGCACGCTGTCGTCGTGCAGCGGGTCGCACTCGGTGATCGCCAGGCACGCGGGCGGCAGGCCCTCGAGCCGGGCCGTGAGGCTGGCCAGGCGCGGGTCGCAAGCGTCTTCGGGCCGGCGCAAGTACAGGCCGTAGAACCACACCATCATGTGCAGCGACAGGCCGTACTCGCCCGCGCCGTAGCGCACGACCGATTCGCGGTACAGCTCGGTGCTGTAGGCGCCGTAATTCAGCAGCATGCCCAGCGGCAGCGCTTCGCCCGCGTCGCGCAGCACGAGGCAGGCGCCCACCGACAGGTTGGCACCCGCCGAGTCGCCGCCGATGAAGAGCTGCACGGGATCGATGTCGAGCGCGCCCGCATTCACCGCGAGCCAGCGCATCACGTCGACGCATTCGTCGTGCGGCTGCGGAAACTGCGCCTCGGGCGCCCGCGTGTAGTCGATGCCGATGACGGCGATGCCCGCGCGGCCCGCGTACTCGCGCATCACGCGGTCGTGGGTGTCGAGGCTGAACAGCACGAAGCCGCCGCCGTGGATGTAGACCAGCGCGCCCTGCAGCGTGCGCGTCTCGGGGTAGTGCACGCGGATGCCCACGTTGCCGTGGCGCGTGGGCACCTGCTGTTCGACCGTGCGTGCCATCGTCGGGCCGCCTTCGGTCCATGGCGCGCGCACCTTCTCGGCATTCGCGCGGCCTTCGGCGATCGGGATGGTGTGGCGCTTCGGGTAGCGGCCGCCCTCGGCCGCCATGAGGCGCATGAACTCGACGATCTGCGGATCGAGCGGGGGCGGGGCGGTGGGGTTCAGCCAGGTCGCGGGCAAGGAGGAGGCGGTCACGCAAACACTTTCTCGGAAGGGCGGGAGACAGATTCGGCCAGCGACGCCAGCGGCCGTGGCGTGGCTGCGAGCAGCGCCTGCGTGTACGCATGGCTCGGCTGGTCGAACACGGCGTCGCGCGGGCCTTGCTCGACGATGCGACCGCGCTCCATCACGACCACGCGGTCGGCGATCTGCTCGACGGCCGCGAGGTCGTGGCTGATGAACAGGCACGCAAAGCCGTGGTGCGCCTGCAGGCTCTGAAAGAGGCGCAGCACCTGCGCCTGGATGGTCATGTCGAGCGCGGACACGGGCTCGTCGGCCACCACGAACGCGGGCCGGCGCACCAGCGCGCGCGCGATCGCCACACGCTGGCGCTGGCCGCCCGAGAGCTCGTGCGGGTAGCGCGCACCCAGGCCGTCCAGGCCGACTTCGTCGAGCGTTTCGTGCACGCGCTTCACACGCGCGGCGGCATCGAGCGCGGGCAGGTGGCGCAGCGGCTCGGCCACGATCTCCTGCACGCGCATGCGCGGGTCGAGCGACGAGAACGGGTCTTGAAACACGAGCTGGCAGGCGAGGCGGAAGCGGTGCAGCGCGGCGCGGTCGGCACTGCGCACGTCGTCGCCGCGAAACAGGATCTGCCCCGCATGCGATGGCGCCAGCCGCAGGATGGCGCGGCCCAGCGTGGTCTTGCCCGAGCCGCTGCCGCCCACCAGCGCAACCATCTCGCCGGGATGGATGTCCAGGTCGAGCTGGTCGATGATCTGCACCGGCGCATGGCGCTTGAAGAAGCCGGCGCGCGGGCCGGGGAAGCTCACGCACAGGCCGCGCACCTGCACCAGCGGCTGCTGCAGCGCCGTCGGGGCCGGCTTCGCGGCCTGGCGACGCGGCAGGGCGTCGACCAGCTTGCGGGTGTAAGGCTGCTTCGGGTCGACGAGGATGGCGGGCACGTCGCCCGTCTCCACCATTCGGCCTTTTTCCAGCACGATGGCGCGCTGCGCATAGCGCCCGACCAGCCCGAGGTTGTGCGTGATGAGCAGCACGGCCGTGCTCTGGTCCTTCGCGAGGCCGACCATGAGGTCGAGCACTTCGCGCTGGCTCAGCGTGTCGAGCGCGGTGGTCGGCTCGTCGGCAATCAGCAGGCGCGGCTTGAGCAGCATCACGCTGGCCAGCATGATGCGCTGGCGCATGCCGCCCGAGAATTCGTGCGGGTAGGCGTGCATGCAGCGCTCGGGGTCGGCGATCTGCACGCGCCGCAGCATGTCGAGGCAGTGCGCGCGAATCTCGGCGGCCGACAGCTTGGTGTGCATGCGCAGGCCCTCGGCCATCTGCTCGCCGATGCGGTGCACTGGGTTGAGCGAGACCATCGGCTCCTGGAACACCATGCCGATGCCAGGCCCGCGGATGGGGCGCATGGCTTTCACGTCGCGCGTGCTCAGGTCTTCGCCGTCGAACACGATCTGCCCGCCGCTTTGCGCGATGCCGGGCGGCAGCAGCTGCAGGATGGCGCGCGCGGCCATGGTCTTGCCGCTGCCCGATTCGCCGACCACGGCAAGGAACTCGCCGGGGCGCACGTCGAACGAGAGGTCGTGCACCAGCGTCTGGGCGCCGCCGTGCAGGTCGATCTTCAGGTGCCGCACCGAGAGCACGGGCGCTGCGGAAGTAGAGGAATGGGTCATGACTTCTCCGTGCGCGGATCGAGCCGGTCGCGCAGCGATTCGCCCAAGAGGTTGATGCCCAGCAGCGTGAGCGCGATGCACAGGCCCGGTACCAGGCACAGCCACACGGCCGAGGCCATGTAGGGGCGCGCGCTGGAAAGCATGTTGCCCCAGGTGGGGGCGGGCGGCGGCACGCCCAGGCCGAGGAAGCTCAGGGCGCTTTCCGACAGCAGCACCCAGCCGAACATGCTGGTGGCCAGCACGGCGACGGGCGCCACGCAGTTGGGCAGGATGTGGCGCCACATGGTGTAGATCTCGCCGTTGCCGATCATGCGCGAGGCCTCGACGTATTCGCGCTCGCGCAGCGACAGCACGGTGCCGCGCACCACGCGCACCACCGAGGGCGCGTAGGCCATGCTCAGCGCGAGCACGATGCCCCACTGGTTGGCGCCCACGATCACCATCACGCCCAGCGCCAGCAGCAGGCCTGGAAAGGCCAGCAGCGTGTCGTTGAAGGCCATGAGCACGCGGTCGGTCCAGCCGCGCACGAAGCCGGCGACCACGCCGATGACGAGGCCGATGGCGGTGGCCAGCGCCACGGTGAGCAGTGCGATGAGGCAGCTGGTGGAGGCCGCGCGCATGGCGCGGCTGGCCACGTCGCGCCCGAACTCGTCGGTGCCCAGCCAGTGCGCCATCGATGGCGGCTGCAGCTTGCCGCGCAGGTCGATGCCCAGCGGGTTGTAGGGCGTCCACAGCGCGGCCACCACGGCCAGCACCAGCAGCACGCCGATGAGCACGCCGCCTACGAGGGTATGGGTCTTGATCTTTTTCACTGCACCGACACCCGGGGATCGAAGAGGGGATAGCACATGTCCACGATCAGGTTGATGACCACGTAGATGCAGGCCGTGAACAGCAGGCAGCCCTGCAGCACCGGGTAGTCGCGCGCGAAGATCGAATCGATCATCAGGCGGCCCAGGCCGGGCAGGGTGAACACCGTTTCGAGCACCGCGATGCCGCTCAGCAGATGGCCCAGGATGAGGCCGATCATGGTGAGCGTGGGGTTGAAGGCGTTGGGCAGCACGTGGCGGCGCAGCACCTGCGACTCGGGCACGCCCTTGGCGCGTGCGTGCGTCACGTATTCGAGCCGCAGCACCTCGATGGTGCTGGCGCGCGACATGCGCGTGAGCACGCCGGTCTCGACCAGCACCAGCGTGACGATCGGCAAGATGACGTACAGCAGGCCCTGCGAGAAGTCTTCCGACATGGGCACGTAGCCCACCACCGGCAGCCAGTGCAGGTACTGGCCGAAGAACATCAACAGCAGCAGGCCGAGCCAGAAGCTCGGCACCGACAGCATCAGCGTGGCCGCGCCGATGATGGCGAGGTCGGTCGGCCGGTCTTTGCGCCAGGCGGCGATGAGGCCGGCGGGCACGGCGATCAGCGAGGCCAGCGCCACGGCGGTGAGCACAATCACGGCGCTCACGTGAAAGCGCTCCCAGATCAGCGGCAGCACGGCCAGGCCGTTGGTGGTCGACACGCCCAGGTCGCCGGTGAGCGCGTGGCGCAGCCACACGAAGTACTGGGTGACCAGGGGCTGGTCCAGCCCCATCTGCTGGCGTGCGAGTTCGAGCTGCGCGGGGTCGGCGCCTTCGCCGAGCATGAGCTGCACCGGGTCGCCCGGAATCAGCCGCATGAGCGTGAAGACGGCGATCGACACCAGCAGCAGTGTCGGGACCGTCATGGCGATCCGGCGCAAGAGGTAGGCAAGCATGGCGGCGGCGCCCCGTCAGCCGCGCGCGTCGAGCCGGACGTTCCAGAACCGCGGCTTGGCCGGCGCCCAGCCCTTGAAGCCGGTCACGCTCTTGCGCATGGCGGTGGCGTCGCTGGCGTTGAAGAGCACGACCATCGGCACGTCCTGCAGCATCTGCTTGTGCAGCTCGTCGAACAGCACCTGGCGGCGCGCCTTGTCGCGCGAGACCATGCTCTCGGTGAGCCGGGTCTGCGCGGCGGCGTTGTCCCACACCTTGCGCGGCTGCGCGGCCTTGTCGCCGGTGACCATCTCGTAGTTGAGCGAGGGGTCGATGCGCGCCGAGTACACGAAGGCCATGCTCTGGTACTGGCCCTTGGTGTAGCGGTCGAGCTGCGTAGCCCAGTCGAGCACTTCCAGTTCGACGTTGATGCCGGCCTCGGAGGCCATGGCCTGCACCAGCACGGCGGCCGAGTACAGCGCCTCGTAGCGCTTGTTGGCCACGAGCTTGATCGGCTGGCCGCGGTAGCCGGCTTCGGCCAGCAGCTTCTTTGCACCGGCGATGTCGCGCTTGTAGCCGCCGGCCTGCACGGCGCTGTAGAACGGGCTCGACGAAGGCACGACCGAGTTGTTGACGGCCGAGAGGCCCTCGGTGACCGACTTGGCGATCTCGGGCGTGTCGAGCGCCAGTGCCAGCGCGCGGCGAATGCGCACGTCTTTCAGCAGCGGGTCGGTGGTCTGCAAGAGCAGCGCGACCATGGTCATCACCGGCGTGGTGTCGACGCGCACGTCGCTGCGACCGCGCATCTCGACCACGTCGGCGGGGCTGGGGCTGATGAAGGCGTCGATGCCGCCGCTGTAGAGCGCGGCCTTGGCCGCGGCCGAGTCGGGGATGACGACGAAGCGCAGGTTCTCGATCTCGGCCTTCTTGCCGCCCGTGAGGCCGTCGCGCGCTTCGGGGCGCGCGCTGTAGCTGTCGAAGCGCGTGAGCTCGATGTACTGGCCGCGCTTCCACTCCTTGATCTTGTAGGGGCCGGTGCCCACGGGCTCCTTCCACTGGCCGTCGGCGCCGAGCGAGCTGCGGTGCACGATGGCGGCGCCGCCGCAGTCGGGGCGCGCCATCATGGTGAGAAACAGCGCGCTCGGGCGCTCGATCTTGAACACCACCGTCTTCGGCGTGGGCGCTTCCACCGCAAGCACCTTGGTCATGCCCTTGCCGTCGAACTCGGGCAGGCAGCGCCAGCCGCTGTTGGGCTTGAGGTAGCGCTGCCAGCTCCACACCACGTCGTCGGCGGTGAGCACCGCGCCGTTCTGGAACTTCACGCCGTCGCGCAGGGTGAAGGTGTAGGTCAGGCCGTCGGCCGAGGTGTCGACCTTGCTCGCGAGCATCGGACCGACCGAGGTGTCTTCGCGCAGCGCGACCAGGCCTTCGACGACGTGGGTGAGCACGTTGTCGGTGTTGTCGTCGCGGTTGCCGCCGGGGTCGGTGGAGCGGATGTCGGAGTTGATCTGGATCCGCATCGTCTGGCCGGCGCCGACGGGCGCTTGGGCAAAGGCCGCGCTGGCGGCCATGCCGAGGCCGAGGGCCAGTGCGGCAGCGACGCGCGCAGCGGGAGGGAGGGACGGGGGCGTGGGCAGGTTCATGGCAACACTCCTGGCGATGGCTGGGCGGGGCGGGCGGATCAGAGGGAATACTCGGTGAAGCGGTGCGCCTTGAAGGGCGCCGGCGCGATGCGCATCTTTCGTGCCGCCGGGTCCATGACGATGGTCGCCACGGTGGCCGACGACGCTCCGCCGGGGCCCGCGCTCGGGCTGCGGCACACGGCGCGCGGCGCGCCGAAGCGGTCTTGCAGCGCATCGAGAACGTCCTGCTCTGTGAGCAAACCTGCCGCGCGTTTGTTGTGCAGCGCCTCGGTCACGCGGCGGTCGCGGTAGAGCGAATCGGGCGTGGTCTCCAAGCTGCGGTCGACCACGCGCGCCAGTGCCGCCGGGGTCTTGAAGTGGTTGGCGTGCACCAGGATGCCGCCTTCGGGCTGCTGCCAGAACACCTGCTCGGGGCAGGTCTCCAGGCTCACGGCCTCGCCCTCGGCGTGCGTGATGATCATGTTGTTGGAGATCGAGCGCGCGCTGCGGCACACCACGCCCAGCGCGTTGGCGTACAGCGTCGACTGCAGGATGCCGCGGCGGATCAGCGCCAGCGGCACGCCTTGCTGCTTGCCGTCGTTGTCGGCCTTGATGAAGTTGCCGGTGACGGCGATGCCCGCGCTGTTGAGTCCCGCGCGCGCCAGCGTGCCGGCCTCGGCGAAGGTGAGCATGGCCGGGCCTTCGTCGGGCTGGATGCGCAGCACCACGCCGAGTTCGAGGCTCTCGACGCGCCAGTCCCAGTTCTGCGCGTGGATCAGCTTGCCGTCGCGCGCGGCCGAAGGCATGACGACCACGCCGGTGCAGCCGTCGGGCGGCTCGGTGGCTTCGAGCTGCTGGAAGGCGTAGAGCATTTCGCTGCGCGCGTTGAGCGCCACGATGTCCTCGGCCGGCACGCCTGCGCCTTCGGCCACGCCCTCGATCTCGCGCAGCATGCCGGCGTCGAAGGCCTCGACCATCGGCATGAAGCGGCGTGCCAGCGCGCGCGTGCGCTCCCAGTTCAGGCCCACGCGCTCGAAGGCGGCGCGGTAGGTGCGCAGGCTCAGGTCGATGCGGTCGCCGGCGGCGCGGCCGTACTGGCGCCCGCGCTGCTGTGCGTCGCCTTCGATGTCGTAGAGGGGGAACGATTCGATGTCCATGGTGTGTCTTGTCTCCGGGGCTTGTCTTGTGTGTCGGTGCGTGCAGCGTGAGGCGGTCAGGCTGCCGTGTCGGTGGCTTGTGCGGTCTGCGCGATGGCGGCGCGCAGGCTGTCGATGATCTGGTCGATGTGCCGGCGCTCCAGCGTGAACGGCGGCGACAGCGCAATGGTGTCGCCCACCGAGCGCACCAGCACGCCGCTTTCGTCCAGGCAATGTTGCGCCACCGCCTGCGCATGCGTGCCGGGGCCCGAGGCCCAGCCTTGCAGCTCGATGCCCGCCAGCAGGCCGACGTTGCGCACGTCGATCACGCCCGGCAGGCCGCGCAGGCTGTGCAGGCCGTCTTCGAAGTAGGGCGACAGCTCGGCGGCGCGGGCGATGAGGCCGTCTTCGGTGTAGGCGTCGAGCGTGGCCAGGGCGGCGGCGCAGGCCAGCGGATGGCCCGAGTAGGTGTAGCCGTGCGACAGCTCGACCGCGCTCACGCTGCCCTGCATGAAGGCGTCGTGCACCGCGCCGCGCATGAGCACAGCGCCCATCGGCACGGCGCCGTTGGTCAGGCCCTTGGCGGTGGTGATGAGGTCGGGCGTCACGCCGAACAGGTCGGACGCGAAGTTGCTGCCCACGCGGCCGAAGCCAGTGATGACCTCGTCGAAGATCAGCAGGATGCCGTGCTTGTCGCAAATTTCGCGCAGGCGCTTGAGGTAGCCGCGCGGCGGCGGCAGCACGCCGGTGGAGCCGGCCACGGGCTCGACGATCACGGCGGCGATGGTCGAGGCGTCGTGCAGCGAGACCAGTGCTTCGAGCGCGTCGGCCTTGTCGATGCCGTGCGCCGGCTCGCCGCGCGAGAAGGCGTTGCGCGCCAGGTCGAGCGTGTGCGGCAGGTGGTCCACGCCGTTGAGCAGCGGCCCGAAGGTGCTGCGCTGGCGCCCGATGCCGCCCACCGAAATGCCGCCGAAGCCCACGCCGTGGTACGAGCGCTCGCGCCCGATGAGCCGGTAGCGGCCCGCGTCGCCGCGCGCCCGGTGGTAGGCCACCGCGATCTTCAGCGCGGTGTCGACCGACTCCGAACCCGAGTTGGTGAAGAACACGTGGTCCATGCCGGCCGGCGCCATCTGCGTGAGGCGCTGTGCCAGCGTGAAGGCGGCGGGGTGGCCGATCTGGAAGTTGGAGGCGTAGTCGAGCACGTCGATCTGCGCCTTCATCGCCGCGCTGACCCGCGGGTTGCGGTGCCCGGCGTTCACGCACCACAGGCCGGCAATGGCGTCGAGCACGCGGCGGCCGTCGGCCAGGTCGTAGTACAGGCCCTCGCTGCCGACGATGAGGCGCGGCGCTTGCTTGAACTTGCGGTTGGGCGTGAAGGGCATCCAGAACGCGTCGAGCGAACCGGGTGGCGTTGTCAGGGTATCGGCGGAAGCCACGGTGTTTTTCTCCTTGGGAAACGACCCGTCGTCCGGGTCGGCGTGGGGCCGATCTTGGAATCCAAATTGTATTTTTGGCGCGAGATGTACATGGTTTTTTGGAGCCAAAAATACAAAGAACCCGCGATGATCGGCACCCAGCCCGTGTTTCCGGAGACCCATGGATGGCCCCGCAGCAGCAGATGCAGACGCAGATGGACAACAAGTCGGTCCCGCCGCTCACCCAGCGCGTGAGCCGCTACATCCTCGACCAGGCCCTGGCCGGCGGTTATGAGAACGGCCGCCACATGACCGAGACCGACCTGGCGGGCCGGCTCGGCATTTCGCGCACGCCGGTGCGCGCCGCGCTGCGTCTCTTGCACGAGCGTGCGCTGCTGGCGCATGTGCCCAACCGCGGCTACACGCTGGTGGCCGACCGCGAGGCGCTCGACCGTGCGCGCCGCGAGATGCCGGAAGACGAGGAGAAGACGCTCTATTACCGCGTGCTGCGCGACCGCCTCGCGGGCAAGCTGCCGACGCGCGTCAACGAGCTCGAGCTGGCCCAGACCTACGGCGTGCCGCGCCCGCTGCTGCGCAACGTGATGACCACGCTGCTGCAGGACGGCGTGCTGCGCGGTCGCCACTACCAGCGCTGGGAGTTCACCGAAACCCTCGACTCGGTCGAGAGCGAGCGCGAGAGCTACCGCTTTCGCCTGGTGGTGGAATGCGCGTCGCTGCGCGAGCCCGGCTTCAAGGTTGAGCACGAGCGGCTGCTGGCCTGCCGCGAACAGCAGCAGACCTTGCTCACGCACGCCTCGCGCCATTCGTGGATGGAATTCTTCGAGGCCAACGCGCAGTTCCACGAACTGCTGGCCAGCGCCTCGGGCAACCGCTTCATCCTCGATGCGGTGAAGCAGCAGAACCGGCTGCGCCGCATCTCCGATCTGTCGGACTACCCGCTCGTGAACATCGACCTGCTGCGCAAGTCGTGCCGCGAGCATTTGCAGATCCTCGACGCAGTCGAGGAGAACAAGCTCGAAGTCGCCGCCAAGCACATGCACGCCCACCTGAGCCGTGCCAGCGACATCCTGGAGCGCCGCGTGATGGGCGATCTCGATGCGCTCGGCGAATGAGCCACCGCACCCTTTTATGACGACCCAAGAAACGACGGCTCCCGATGCCGCGCTGGCCGACGGCTGGCGCGATGGTTTTCCCACGGCCGGCACCGCGGTGCAGCGCCCGCGCGAGCGCCCGATCTTCCAGGCCCCCGAGAACCGCTGGGCCTTCTCGCACCTGCGCGAGCTGCAGCCGACGCGCAACGTGTCGCGCGGCACCGGTGCGGTGTCGGTGCTGCCGCGCGCCGAGCGGCCCGAGCTCGACACGCTGGCCTTCACCTTGCCCGTCGACGGCTCGCGCACCGACTGGCGCAGCGCGCTCGCGGCGATCTGCGCCGACGGCGCGGTGGTGTTGCACCGCGGGCGCATCGTGTACGAGCGCTACTTCGGCGCGCTCGACGAGCACGGGCAGCACATGGCGATGTCGGTCACCAAGTCGGTCGTCGGCACGGTCGGCGCGATGCTCGCGGCGGAGGGCGCGCTCAATGAGCACGCGCAGGTGCGGCACTATATCCCCGAGCTGGCGGCCAGCGCTTTCGGCCACGCCACCGTGCGCCAGGTGATGGACATGACGACGGGCATCGACTACTCGGAGGACTACACCGACCCCGATGCCGGCGTGTGGAAGCACGCGCGCGCCGGCCAGTTGTTGCCGCGCCCCGCGGGCTATGCGGGCGCCGAGGGTTACCGCCAGTTCTTGCAGACCGTGCAGGGGCAGGGCACGCACGGCGAAGCCTTTGCCTACCGCACGGTCAACACCGACGTACTGGGCTGGCTCATCAGCCGCGTGGCCGGCCAGCCGCTGGCGCGGGTGCTGGGTGAGCGCATCTGGTCGCGCCTGGGCGCCGAGCAGGACGCGGCCTTTGCCGTGGACGGGCAGGGCGCCGAGTTCGCCGGCGGCGGCCTGTGCACAGGCCTGCGCGACCTGGCGCGACTGGGCGAAATGATGCGGCTGGGCGGCGCGTTCAACGGCAGGCAGATCGTGCCCGAGGCCGTGGTGGCCGACATCCGCTGCGGCGCCGATCCGGCGCGCTTTGCGCTCGCGGGCTACACGCGGCTGGCCGGCTGGAGCTACAGAAACATGTGGTGGGTGGCGCACGACGCGCGCCGCACCTTCACCGCGCAAGGCATCCACGGCCAAGCGCTGCACATCGACCCCGAGGCCGAGATGGTGGTGGCGCGTTTTGCCTCGCACCCGCTGGCCGCGAATGCGCACCTGCCGACCTCGATGCACGCCTTTCGCGCGCTGGCCGAGCACCTGATGCGCGGCTGATTTCCCTTCCTCCTTCTCTTCATTTCTCTTTCTTCATGCTCACCCAAGTCACGACCAACGCGAGCCTGCAGGCCCGCAAGAACGCCGCCTGCGCGCAGGGCATCGGCACGCTCACGCCGCACTTCACCGCCCGCGCCGACAACGCCGAGCTGTGGGACGTGGAAGGCCGGCGCTTTGTCGACTTTGCCAGCGGCATCGCCACGCTCGCCACCGGCCACCGCCACCCGCGCATCGTGGCGGCCGTGCGCGCGCAGCTCGACGACTTTCACCACACCTGCTTCCACGTCACGCCCTACGAGGAATACGTGGCGCTGTGCGAGCAGCTGAACCGCGTCGTGCCCGGCCCCAGCGCGAAGAAGAGCGCGCTCTTCACGACCGGCGCCGAGGCCATCGAGAACGCGATGAAGGTGGCGCGCGCCGCCACCGGCCGCAGCGGCGTGGTGGCGTTCTCGGGCGCCTTCCACGGCCGCACCTTCATGGGCATGGCGCTCACCGGCAAGGTCGCGCCGTACAAGGCGGGCTTCGGCCCGATGCCGGGCGACGTGTGGCACGTGCCGTTTCCGGCCGTGCCGCTGGGCGTGACGGTGGACGACAGCATCGCGGCGCTCGACCGGCTGTTCAAGACCGACGTCGATCCGCAGCGCGTGGCCGCGATCGTCATCGAGCTGGTGCAGGGCGAGGGCGGCTTCTACGTCGCGCCGCCCGCGCTCATGGAACACCTGCGCGCGGAGTGCGACCGCCACGGCATCTTGCTGGTCGTCGACGAAATTCAGACCGGCTTCGGGCGCACCGGCAAGCTGTTTGCGCTGGAGCACTACGGCATCGAGGCCGACCTGGTGACGACGGCCAAGAGCCTGGCCGGCGGCTTTCCGCTGTCGGCGCTCACGGGGCGCGCCGAACTCATGGACGCCACGCGCGTCGGCAGCCTAGGCGGCACCTACGCGGGCAACCCGCTGGCGGTGGCGGCGGCGCTGGAGACGATGCGCGTGATCGAAGACGAAGGGCTGGTCGCACGCGCCCGCATGCTCGGTGAGCGGCTGACGGCGTGCCTGTCGGCACTGCGCACCGAGGTGTCGCGCATCTGCGATGTGCGCGGCCTGGGCGCGATGGTGGCGGTGGAGTTTCGCGATCCGCACAGCGGCGAGCCCGACGCCGAGTTCACGAAGCGCGTGCATGCGGCGGGGCTCGAGCGCGGCCTGCTGCTGCTGACATGCGGCGTGTACGGCAACGTGGTGCGCTTCCTGTTTCCGCTCACCATTCCGGAGGCGGTTTTTGAAGAAGGGCTGGGGCTGCTGGCTGAGTCGATTCGCGCGGCCAACGCGTAGTCGTTCAGCGGCGCGTCTGGATGCCGAGCGTGCGGCAGAAGTCGTAGAAGTCTTCGAGCTGCAGCGACTTGTCGAACACCGCATCGACACCCGCCGACAGCGCGCCTTCGCGCACTTCGGAGGTCGCGTGGTTCATGAACACCACGGTGCGTTGCACGGGTGACTTGCGTTCCCTCAGGTGGTTGGCAACCGTCAGGCCGTTGCCCTTCGCGAGGAACACGTCGATCACGGCGGCGTCCCATGCATCGGGGTTCGCGTCGAGCCAGTCGATGGCCTCGTCGGAGGTGCTGGCAGTGGCAACGACTTCGCATCCGGAGAATTCCCGCAGTCCATCGGTCAGGGTGGTGGCGATCAGGGGGTTGTCTTCTATGAGGTAGATGCGGGTCATCGGTGCGTAGCCTGGAAATGAAATGCAATGCAACGGCTTGTCTGCGCTTGTGACGCAGGTTTGTCGGGCCGATTCATTGTCACGACGCGGGGGCAATGCAGAGTCGGACAACGCCGCCACATGGCGTCCCTCGCGCACGCGAAACTGCTGTTTGTGCATTGCATCACTGGCGTACAAGACGCGGGCGCGGGGCGTGCCTATCGTGCGGGGCTTCTTTGACTCCGTCACGACAGGTTGTTCGATGCCGCCTTTGTCTTCGCCTCCTTTCGCTCCACCCTTCACCGCTTCAGGCCGCAGCGCGCTCGTGCAGGCGCCGCCGTGGCACTACGCCGGCTGGCTGGTCAATGTGGGTTTCTCGTTCGATGCCGCACGCGGCGCGGCGCTGGTGCCGCCGGAGGTCGGCGTGGCCACGGGCCACGGCTGCGTGCATTTCGCCGACTGGCAATCGTGCGGCGACGACGGGCGCGAAATGCTCGACCCGGTGTACGCGCAGTACCGCGAGACCATCGTGGTGCTCGAGATCGAACCGGCGCGCGGCGACACCTCGCGCCGCTGCTTCTACTGCCCGCTCATCTACGTCGACCAGGACATCTCGATGCTGCGCGGCTGGCTGCAGGGCTGGCCCAAGAAGATCGGCCAGACCTGGCTCACGCGCAGCCTGCCGCTGATCCATCCGGCCGCCGCGCCGATGGCGGCCGGCAGCCGGCTCGGCGCCAGCCTCAGCGTGAAGGAGCGGCGGCTGGTGGATGCCACGGTCACGCTGTCGGGCGAGGCGAGCGGGCCGCTGGGCTTCCTGGCCGCGCCCACCATCGGCGCCATCGGCTGGCCCGACCTGACACAAGCAGGCAGCGTCGCCGTGCCGCGCTACCTGCGCGCCGACATCATCGACCGTGTCGAAACGGGCTGGGTGCAGGGCAAGGCCACGCTGCGTTTCCACGAGCACCCGGTCGAGGAGCTTGCGCTGCTCGGCCCCGTGCAGACGACGCAGGCCAGCGCAGGCTGGATGGGTCTCACGGTGCGCGGCGCGATCGCGGTGTGAGGAGGGCGCTGCCTCCCGCGGGCGGCTGCGCTACCCTCGGCGGGCCATGACGCTCCCCGCCCCGACGACCTCGCACGTGATCGGCCTGCCGCTGGACGACGGCACGCCGGTCGAGGTGATGTTCGCGGGCGATCCCAAGGCGCACTTCGTGCTGCACTGGCATGCCGAGTGGAGCGTGGGCGCGATCCTCGAAGGCCGCTGCGAGTTCGTCTGCGCGGGCGCGCCCCGGTCGGCACAGGCGGGTGAGTTGGTGCTGATGCCGCCGTTCGCGCTGCACACGGCCGGCGTGAGCGCCCAAGGCTTTCGCATGGTGATGCTGTATGTGCCGCACGCCTGGGTGGCGGCGCGCAGAGGCTGGCCGGCGGACCGGCGCGGGTCATTGCGGCACGATGTCTGGCGCGACGAGGCGACCGTCGATGCGCTCGCGCAGGCAGCGTTAACAGCCGATGGCGCGCGGGTTGGCGCGTTGCTCGACGGCATCTTCCGCACGCAAACGACCAACCCGCTCGTGGCGGTCGCGCGAGCCGCGGGCGATGCGCGCGTCGAGGCCGTGTGCGACCTGCTCGCGACCGAAGACGCTTGCCGCATCGAACCCGCGGCGCTGGCCGAACGGCTCGGCGTGTCGCGCGAGCACTTCCATCGCCTGTTCCGCGCGGCGGTCGGCATGGCGCCGGCCCAGTACGCAAGGCTGGCGCGCATCGCCCGCGCCAAGGTGCTGCTGCGCGAAGGCCACGGGCCGGCCGAGGTGGCCGTGCAATGCGGTTTTGCCGACCAGGCGCATTTCTCGCGCTGGTTCCGCCGCTGCTTCGGCGTGACGCCGGGGAACTACCGGGCGGGCGGCTCGCTAAAAACCGTCGCGTGAGAAACTACGCCCCCGAGCGAGCGCCCCGCGTATGAACGACAAGTCCTTGAATCTGAAAGAAAAAATCATCTCCGTCGCGCCCATGATGGACTGGACCGACAGGCACTGCCGCGTCTTCCACCGCCTCATGACGCGCCATGCGCTGCTCTACACGGAGATGGTGACCACCGGCGCGCTGATCCACGGCGACGTGCCGCGCCACCTGCGCTTTCATGCCGAAGAACACCCCGTGGCGCTGCAGCTCGGCGGCAGCGAGCCGAACGACCTCGCGCACTGCGCGAAGCTCGGCGAAGAGTGGGGCTACGACGAGATCAACCTGAACTGCGGCTGCCCGAGCGAGCGCGTGCAGCGCGGCGCCTTCGGGGCCTGTCTCATGAACGAGCCGCAGCTGGTGGCCGATTGCGTGAAGGCGATGGTCGACGTGGTCGATGTGCCGGTCACGGTGAAGCACCGCATCGGCATCGACAAGATCGAGAGCTACGAGTTCGTGCGCGACTTTGTCGGCGCGGTGAGCGAGGCGGGCTGCGGCACTTTCATCGTGCACGCGCGCAACGCCTGGCTGCAGGGCCTGAGCCCGAAGCAGAACCGCGAGATTCCGCCGCTGCGCTACGCGCTGGTGCACCGCCTGAAGCACGACTTTCCGGCGCTGCAGTTTTCGATCAACGGCGGCATCGCCACCAACGCCCAGGTGCACGAGCACCTGCGGCTGCTCGACGGCGCGATGATCGGCCGCGAGGCGTACCACAACCCTTGGTGGCTGTCCGAGTGGGACGCCGAGTTCTACGGCGAGGCCCCGCAGACGCTCACGCGCGAGGACATCGAGGCGCAGATGTGCGACTACATGGTCCGCGAGGCGACCGAGCACGGCACGAACTGGTGGTCGATCGCGCGCCACATGCTGGGCCTGCGCAACGGCCTGCCCGGCGCGCGCCGCTGGCGCCAGGTCTGGAGCGACCATCGTCTGAAGACCCGTCCGCCGCACGAAGTGATGGCGCTGGCGCACGAACCCATCGCCGCCCAGGCCGCCTGATTCCCCTCGCCGCCGCCACCCACTTTGTAGACAGTCAACACAATTGAGTGCAGTTGACGCGCGATGGAACATAGTTTCATGACAATGCAACAACAAGTGTGAGCGAATCACCTGTTTTTGCTCAAGAATAAGGCGGTCAGGGAAACAAGAAAAAGGTTCTGTCTTATGAGTGAAGCTGTGGGCGGCAAGGAAGAAGTCAGTGCGCTTGCCAGGGGGTTGTCGCTGCTGAAGGTCATCGGGATGTCAGCGGCACCCGTCGGAAACCGGGAACTGGCCGACACCACCGGCATCCCGAAGGCCACGGTGTCGCGCCTCACGGCGACGTTGGTGGGCGCGGGGTTTCTGCGGCAGTCGCAGGACAGCGAGCGCTTCAGCCTGGGGCCGGTGCTGCTCGACATGAGCAGCCGCTACCTGCGCAATTTCGACCTGAGGTCACTGGCGCGTCCCCATCTCGGCAACCTGGCGGAACTGTCGGGGGCCAGCATCCACATGGCGGTGCGCGACGACCTCGACATGCTGGTCATCGATTCGTTGCGCCCGCGCTCGGCCCTCATCAGCTCCCGCATCGACGTCGGCTCGCGCATGTCGATCGCCACCTCCGCCTCCGGCCGCGCCTACATCGGCGCCTTGCCCGTGCCCGAGCAGTCGGCGCTGCTGGAGCAGATCCGGCTCGAAACCGGCGAGAACTGGCACGCCATCGAGCCGCGCCTCATCGCCAGCCTGGAAGAGTACGCCCGCCTGGGCTACTGCACCTCGTTCGGCGAATGGAATCCCCAGATCCACGCCCTGGGCTTTGCGCTCGCAGGCCCGCGCGGCGAGCGCTACGGCGTGAGCTGCGGCGGCCCCGCCTACCTGCTGCCCAGGGAGACCATGCTGAGCCGCGTCGCCCCCCGCATGCTGGAAATTGCCCACCGCATCGCCACAGAGGCGGGCACTCTCACGCTGGACTGAACGAGGCCGCGCCGCAGGCGCAGGCCCTTTCGTGGGACGCCGCGGAACCGGCTTTGCCGGGCCGCAGGCGTCGCCCCCGGAAGGGGGTTGGCGAAGCGACACGAAGTGCGCGCAGCCTGGGGGTGAGCCTATACAGCGGCTTCGAGGCCGTTGAGGAAGTGCTCGCGCATGCGCGCCATGGCGGTGGCGGCATCGCGCGCCTCGATGGCCGCCATCACCGCCCGGTGCTCCGCGAGCGATTCGGCAATGCGCCCCGCCTTCAGTAGCGAGTTGTGGCGATTGAGCTTCATCACCTTGCGCAGGTCGGCCACCATCTGGTCGCGCCACTTGTTGTTGGCAATGGCCAGCAGGCTCATGTGGAAGCGCTCGTTCACGGCAAAGAAGTGCTCGCGGTCTTCCTTGCCGGGGGCGGCGGCGGCCTCCAGTTCGGCGTGCAGCGCCTTCAGCTCGGCGCGCTGGGCGTCGGTGGCGCGTTCGGCCACGACGCCGGCGGCGTCGCTCTCGAGCAGGGAGAGCAGGTGGTACACATCGGCCAGATCCTGCTCCGACACCTCGGTGACGTAGGCGCCGCGGCGCACCTTCATCGTCACCAGCCCTTCGGCGGCCAGCACCTTCAGCGCCTCGCGCAGGGGCGTGCGGCTGATGCCGTATTCCTCGGCCAGCTTGAGTTCGTCGATCCAGCTGCCGGGCTCCAGCTCGCGGCGGAAGATCCGTTGGCGCAGGAGCTCGGCCACCTCTTCATAGAGGGCGCGGGGGGTCAGGGTGACGGCGGACATGGGCTGCACTGTACTTCAAAAAATGCGTTTGAATTAATAATTACGGATGGGTTAGACTCGCGAACGGCTTGCAAATCCGTGCAAGCGACCTTGCGAATCCCGTCAGACCACCGCCTGGAGCGGCGCCTTCCATGAGCAGCAGCACACCCGAACCCACCTACAAGCCGGCCGATCTCGACGCCTGGGCCAAGTCCGCCGCCAAGTCGGCGCCTGGCGGCGACGTGAATGCGCTGAACTGGGTCACGCCCGACGGCATCAGCGTGAAGCCGCTGTACACCGCGGCCGACCTGCAAGGCCTGAAGTACACCGACACGCTGCCCGGCTTCGAGCCCTACCTGCGCGGCCCGCAGGCCACCATGTACGCGGTGCGCCCCTGGACCATCCGCCAGTACGCCGGTTTCTCGACGGCTGAAGAATCGAACGCGTTCTACCGCAAGGCGCTGGCCGCCGGCGGGCAGGGCGTGAGCGTGGCCTTCGACCTGGCCACCCACCGCGGCTACGACAGCGACCATCCGCGCGTGACCGGCGACGTCGGCAAGGCCGGCGTGGCGATCGATTCGGTCGAGGACATGAAGATCCTGTTCGACCAGATTCCGCTCGACAAGGTCTCTGTGTCGATGACGATGAACGGCGCCGTGCTGCCGGTGCTGGCGGGCTACGTGGTCGCGGCCGAAGAGCAGGGCGTGGCACAAGACCAATTGAGCGGAACCATCCAGAACGACATCCTCAAGGAGTTCATGGTCCGCAACACGTACATCTTTCCGCCGGCGCCGAGCATGCGGATCATTGGCGACATCATCGAGTACACGGCGCAGAAGATGCCGAAGTTCAACTCGATCAGCATCAGCGGCTATCACATGCAGGAAGCCGGCGCCAACCAGGCGCTGGAGCTCGCATTCACGCTGGCCGACGGCAAGGAATACGTGAAGACGGCGCTGGCCAAGGGCCTGGACGTCGACGGCTTTGCCGGGCGCCTGAGCTTCTTCTGGGCCATCGGCATGAACTTCTATCTTGAAGTGGCCAAGATGCGCGCGGCGCGTCTGCTGTGGTGCCGCATCATGAAGGAGTTCAACCCCAAGAACCCCAAGAGCCTGATGCTGCGCACGCACTGCCAAACGTCTGGCTGGTCGCTCACCGAGCAGGACCCGTACAACAACGTGGTGCGCACCACCATCGAGGCGATGGCCGCGGTGTTCGGCGGCACGCAGTCGCTGCACACCAACGCGCTCGACGAAGCCATTGCGCTGCCGACCGAGTTCAGCTCGCGCATCGCGCGCAACACGCAGCTGATCATCCAGGAAGAGACGCACATCACGAACGTGATCGATCCCTGGGCCGGCAGCTACATGATGGAAAAGCTCACGCAGGACATGGCCGACGCCGCCTGGACCATCATCGAAGAGGTCGAAGCCATGGGCGGCATGACCAAGGCCGTCGACAGCGGCTGGGCCAAGCTCAAGATCGAGGCCGCCGCCGCCGAGAAGCAGGCGCGCATCGACTCGGGCAAGGACGTGATCGTCGGCGTCAACAAGTACAAGCTCAAGACCGAAGACGCGATCGACAGCCTGTCGATCGACAACGTGAAGGTGCGCGACCAGCAGGTGGCGCGCCTGCAGAGCATCCGCGCCTCGCGCGACAACGCCAAGGTGCAGGCCGCGCTCGACGCGCTCACCGAAGCCGCCGAAAGCAACACCGGCAATCTGCTGGCGCTGAGCATCGACGCGGTGCGTGCGCGCGCCACCGTCGGCGAGATTTCCGACGCCCTCGAAAAATCATTCGGCCGCCATCGCGCCGACACGCAAAAGGTGACCGGTGTGTACGCTGCCGCCTATGACTCGGCCGAAGGCTGGGAAGCGCTCAAGACCGAGATCAACGACTTCGCCGAAGCACAGGGCCGCCGCCCGCGCGTGATGATTTCCAAGCTCGGGCAAGACGGGCACGACCGGGGCGCGAAGGTCGTCGCCACCGCGTTTGCCGACCTGGGCTTCGACGTCGACATGGGGCCGCTGTTCCAGACGCCGGAAGAGTGCGCGCGCCAGGCCATCGAGAACGACGTGCATGCCGTGGGCGTGAGCACGCTCGCCGCCGGCCATAAGACCCTTGTGCCGGCCATCATCGAAGAGCTGCGCAAGCAGGGCGCGGACGACATCATCGTCTTCGTCGGCGGCGTGATTCCGCGCCAGGACTACGACTTCCTCTACGAAGCCGGCGTGAAGGGCATCTACGGCCCGGGCACGCCCATCCCGGCCAGCGCCAAGGACGTGCTGGAGCAGATCCGCGCGGCCGTCGCCGCCTGATCGGTCGAGGTACATCGTGGGCGATCTTCTGCCACGGCTGTCCCTGCAGCCGGTGGACTCCAATGACTTCGAGGACATGCTGGCCCTGCGCATCGATGCGATGCGCCCGAGCCTGGAGCGTGTCGGCCGTTTCGATGCCGCACGTTCGCGCGAACGCCTGAGCGCGGGCTTCGTGGTGCCCTTCATGCACCACATCGTGCTCGACGGCAGCCAGCGCGTGGGCTTCGTCACGCTCAAGCCCGAAGGGGCCGATGCCTTGCGGCTCGATCACCTCTACCTGCGCACCGGCTTCCAGGGCCTGGGCATCGGCGAGTGGGTGATCGATTGGGCACAGGCCCAGGCGCGCGAACAGCGCCGCGACATCAAGCTCACCGCGCTCGTGCAGAGCGACGCCAACCGCTTCTACCTGCGCCACGGCTTCGTGCTCGAAGGCGAAGAGGGCGTCGACCTGCATTACCGCTGGCGCTGCACGGAACTGGCCTGCGGATGAGCGGCACCGTGCAGACCCTCGAACGGGCCATTGCCGCGACCGACGGCATGGTGCAGCGGCGTGCCATCGCCAAGGCGATCACGCTGCTCGAATCGACGCGCAACGACCACCGCGCGCAGGCCGACGAGCTGCTCACGGCGCTGCTGCCGCGCACCGGCCAGTCGTTCCGCCTGGGCATCTCGGGCGTGCCCGGCGTGGGCAAGTCGACCTTCATCGAAACGCTGGGCCTGCTGCTGATCGGCAAGGGCCACCGCGTGGCTGTGCTCACCATCGACCCGTCGTCCACCGTGTCGGGCGGCTCCATCCTCGGCGACAAGACGCGCATGGAGCGCCTGTCGGTGCACGAGCGCGCCTACATCCGGCCCAGCCCGTCGAGCGGCACGCTCGGCGGCGTGGCCGAGAAGACGCGTGAGGCCATGCTGGTCTGCGAGGCCGCGGGCTACGACATCGTCATCGTCGAGACCGTGGGCGTGGGCCAGAGCGAAACGGCGGTGGCCGGCATGACCGACATGTTCGTGCTGCTGCAGCTGCCCAATGCGGGCGACGACCTGCAGGCGATCAAGAAGGGCGTGATGGAGCTGGCCGACCTGGTCGCCATCAACAAGGCCGACATCGACCGCGACGCCGCCACGCGCGCGCAGGCCCAGATCACCTCGGCGCTGCGCCTCTTCGGCCACCAGGGCAACCCCGACCATGCGCACGCGGTGCACGACGCGCACAGCGGCGTGGAGCGCCGCTTCTGGCTGCCCAAGGTGCTGCAGCTGAGCGCACTCGCGGGCACTGGCGTCGACGCCTTCTGGGACGCCGTGCTCGAATTCAAGACACTGCAGACCGCCAACGGCAAGCTCGCGAAGCGCCGCGAAAAACAGGCGACCGCGTGGATGTGGGAACGCATCGACGCCGGGCTCAAGCAGGCGTTTCGCCACCACGCGCAGGTGCGCGAGCTGCTGCCCCAGCTCACGCAGCAGGTGGCGCAGGGCAGCCTGCCGGCCTCGACGGCGGCGCGCCAGCTGCTCGCCGCGGCAGCCATCACCGCCCGGGTGTGACACCTCGGCCCCCACAAGACTCTCCCAGCAATCCAGAACCACAGCTTCGGAAGCACACCATGCAAGAACTGATCGAACAACTCGAAAAGAAGCGCGCCCAGGCGCGACTCGGCGGCGGGCAGAAGCGCATCGACGCGCAGCACGCCAAGGGCAAGCTCACGGCGCGCGAGCGCATCGAGCTGCTGCTCGACGACGGCACGTTTGAAGAATGGGACATGTTCGTCGAGCACCGCTCGGTCGACTTCGGCATGGCCGAGCAGAAGATCCCCGGCGACGGCGTGGTCACGGGCTACGGCATGATCAACGGCCGCCTCGTGTTCGTGTTCAGCCAGGACTTCACGGTCTTCGGCGGCGCGCTCAGCGAAGCCCACGCCGAAAAAATCTGCAAGGTGATGGACCAGGCCATGAAGGTCGGCGCACCGGTCATCGGCCTGAACGATTCGGGCGGCGCCCGCATCCAGGAGGGCGTGGCGTCGCTGGGCGGCTATGCCGACGTGTTCCAGCGCAACGTGATGGCCTCGGGTGTAGTGCCGCAGATCAGCATGATCATGGGCCCCTGCGCCGGCGGGGCCGTGTACTCGCCCGCCATGACCGACTTCATCTTCATGGTGAAGGACAGCAGCTACATGTTCGTCACCGGCCCCGAGGTGGTGAAGACCGTGACACACGAGAGCGTGACGGCCGAAGAACTCGGCGGCGCCATCACCCACACCACGCGCAGCGGCGTGGCCGACATGGCGTTCGAGAACGACGTCGAGGCGCTGATGATGCTGCGCCGCCTGTACAACTACCTGCCGCTGAACAACCGCGAGAAGCCGCCGGTGCGCCTGGGCAACGACGGCCAGGGCGATCCGGCCGACCGGCCCGACTACTCGCTGGACACGCTGGTGCCCGACAACCCGAACAAGCCCTACGACATCAAGGAATTGATCCTGAAGGTGGTGGACGACGGTGACTTCTTCGAGCTGCAGCCCGACTACGCGAAGAACATCGTGATCGGCTTTGCGCGCATGGAAGGCCAGACGGTCGGCATCGTGGCCAACCAGCCGCTGGTGCTGGCGGGCTGCCTGGACATCAAGAGCAGCATCAAGGCCGCGCGTTTCGTGCGCTTCTGCGATGCGTTCAACATCCCCGTCATCACGTTTGTCGACGTGCCCGGCTTCATGCCCGGCACCGGCCAGGAATACGGCGGCATCATCAAGCACGGCGCCAAGCTGCTCTACGCCTACGCCGAGTGCACGGTGCCGAAGATCACCGTCATCACGCGCAAGGCCTACGGCGGTGCGTACGACGTGATGGCCTCCAAGCACCTGCGCGGCGACGTCAACCTCGCCTGGCCGCGCGCCGAGATCGCGGTGATGGGCGCCAAGGGCGCGGTGGAGATCATCTTCCGCGAAGACAAGAACAACCCCGAGAAGCTCGCGGCCCGCGAAGCCGAATACAAGGCCCGCTTCGCCAACCCGTACGTGGCCAGCGCGCGCGGCTACATCGACGACGTGATCCTGCCGCACGAAACGCGCAAGCGCATCTGCCGCTCGCTCGTGATGCTGCGTGAGAAGAAGCTCGAGAACCCGTGGCGCAAGCACGGCAACATCCCCCTGTGAGCCGCACGGAGAAGAAGAAAATGTTCAAGAAAATCCTGATCGCCAACCGTGGCGAAATCGCCTGCCGCGTCATCCAGACTGCGAAGAAGATGGGCATCCTCACCGTCGCCGTCTACTCCGACGCCGACAAGGAAGCCCGCCACGTCGAGCTGGCCGACGAGGCCGTGCACATTGGCGCGGCGCCCAGCCGTGAGAGCTATCTGCAGGCCGACCGCATCATCGCGGCCTGCAAGCAGACCGGCGCCGAGGCCGTGCACCCGGGCTACGGGTTCCTGTCGGAGAACGAAGCCTTTGCGCGCAAGGTCGAGGAAGAGGGCATTGCCTTCATCGGCCCGAAGCACTATTCGATCGCGGCCATGGGCGACAAGATCGCCTCGAAGAAGCTGGCGAACGAAGCCCAGGTCAACACCATTCCCGGCTGGAACGACGCCATCGAGACGGCCGAGCGCGCCGTCGAGATCGCCAAGGACATCGGCTACCCCGTGATGATCAAGGCCTCGGCCGGCGGCGGCGGCAAGGGCCTGCGCGTGGCCTTCAACGACAAGGAAGCCTTCGAGGGCTTTACCTCGTGCCGCAACGAAGCGCGCAACTCCTTCGGCGACGACCGCGTGTTCATCGAAAAGTTCGTCGAGGAGCCGCGCCACATCGAGATCCAGGTGCTGGGCGATTCGCACGGCAACGTGATCTATCTGAACGAGCGCGAGTGCTCCATTCAGCGCCGCCACCAGAAGGTGATCGAGGAGGCGCCGTCGCCCTTCATCACCGACGCCACGCGCAAGGCGATGGGCGAGCAGGCGGTGCAGCTGGCCAAGGCCGTGAAGTACCAGAGCGCGGGCACGGTGGAGTTCGTGGTCGGCAAGGACCAGAGCTTCTACTTCCTGGAGATGAACACACGCCTGCAGGTGGAGCACCCGGTGACGGAGTGCATCACGGGGCTGGACCTGGTCGAGCTGATGATCCGCGTGGCGGCCGGCGAGAAGCTGCCGCTGGCGCAGGCCGACGTGAAGCGCGACGGCTGGGCCATCGAGTGCCGCATCAACGCCGAAGACCCGTTCCGCAACTTCCTGCCGTCGACGGGTCGCCTGGTGAAGTTCCAGCCGCCTGCCGAGAGCATGTTCGCGAGCGACACCGGCCACCTGCACGGCGTGCGCGTGGACACCGGCGTGTACGACGGCGGCGAGATCCCGATGTATTACGACTCGATGATCGCCAAGCTCATCGTGCACGGCAAGGACCGCACCGAGGCCATCGCCCTCATGCGCGAGGCGCTCAACGGCTTCGTGATCCGCGGCATCAGCAGCAACATCCCGTTCCAGGCGGCGCTGCTGGCACACCCGAAGTTCGTGGCGGGCGATTTCAACACCGGCTTCATCGCCGAGCACTACGGCAAGGGCTTCCATGCGGAAGACGTGCCGCACGCCGATCCGTCGTTCCTGGTGGCGCTGGCCGCCTTCGTCAACCGCCGCTACCGCGCGCGCGCCTCGGGCATCACCGGGCAGCTCGCGGGTCACGGTGTGAAGGTGGGCGAGAAGTTCGTGGTGGTCGAGCTGGGCCCTGAGGGCAAGCACGTGCAGCACGCGGTGTCGGTGAGCGACTTCCAGGACAAGACCGGCGCCAGCGTCGTCACGGTGGGCGACAAGCGCTACCAGATCGACAGCGCATTCGCGCTGGGCGCAGCGCGCGTGCAGGGCACGGCCAACGGCAAGCCGTTCACGGCGCAGGTGGAGCGCGGCGCGGGCAAGAACCCGCTGGCGCTGCGCGTGTCGCACGACGGCACGCAGATCGAAACCATGGTGCTGTCGCCGCTGGGCGCGCGCCTGCTCGAGCTGATGCCCTACAAGGCGCCGCCCGACCTCAGCAAGTTCCTGATGTCGCCGATGCCTGGCCTGCTGGTCGAGGTGGCGGTGCAGCCGGGGCAGCAGGTCCAGGCCGGCGAGAAGCTGGCCGTGATCGAGGCCATGAAGATGGAAAACGTGCTGTTCGCCGCGCAGGATGGCGTGGTGGGCAAGATCTCGGCGGCCAAGGGCGAATCGCTCGCCGTCGACCAAATCATTCTGGAGTTCAACTGATGGGTGCCAACGACCTGCAACAGGCAGCAATCACGCTGCACCGCCCGGCCAAGGCCGTGGCGACGCCCCAGGGCCCCTGGTCCGTCGAGGCGATCCAGGCGCTGCTCGACAAGCCCTTCATGGAACTGCTGTTCGAGGCGCAGACCGTGCACCGCCGGCATTTCCCCGAAGGCGACATCGAGCTGGCCACGCTGCTGTCGGTGAAGACCGGCGGCTGCCCCGAGAACTGCGGCTACTGCCCGCAGTCGGCCGAGTTCGACACCGGCGTGAAGGCGCAGAAGCTCATGGAGGTCGACGAGGTGGTGCGCGCCGCGCAGGCCGCCAAGGACGCCGGCGCCACGCGCTTCTGCATGGGCGCCGCCTGGCGCGCGCCCAAGGACCGCGACGTCGAGAAGGTGGCCGTGCTGGTCGAGGCCGTGAAGGGCCTGGGCCTGCAGACCTGCGCCACGCTGGGCATGCTGGAGCCGCACCACGCGCAGCAACTCAAGGCCGCGGGCCTGGACTACTACAACCACAACCTGGACACCGCGCCCGAGTACTACACCGACGTGGTCGACACGCGCACCTACCAGGACCGCCTGGACACGCTGGCGGCCGTGCGCAGCGCCGGCATCAGCGTGTGCTGCGGCGGCATCGTGGGCATGGGCGAGCAGCCGGTGCACCGCGCCGGGCTGATCGCGCAGCTCGCCAACATGGACCCGTATCCGGAGTCGGTGCCGATCAACAGCCTGGTGCGCGTGCCCGGCACGCCGCTGGCCGACTCGGAGCCGGTCGATCCCTTCGACTTCGTGCGCATGATCGCCGTGGCGCGCATCACCATGCCGACCGCGCGCGTGCGCCTGTCGGCCGGCCGCCAGCAGATGGGCGAGGCGGTGCAGGCCCTGTGCTTCATGGCCGGTGCCAACTCGATCTTCTACGGCGACAAGCTGCTGGTCACCGGCAACCCCGACGCCGATGCCGACGTGCAGCTGCTGCGCAAGCTCGGCCTGCGCTCGCACCGCACGCAGGAGCAGGCACAGGCGACACAAGAAGGCGGCTGCGCATGACGACGCCGCGTCCCTTCAAGGTGCTGGGCATCCAGCAGATCGCCATCGGCGGCCCCGACAAGCTGCGGCTGCAGAAGCTGTGGGTCGACATGCTGGGGCTCGAGGTGACGGGCACCTTCCGCAGCGAGCGCGAGAACGTCGACGAAGATATCTGCGCCATCGGCAGCGGCCCGTTCAAGGTCGAGGTCGACCTGATGCAGCCGCTCGACCCTGAAAAGAAGCCGGCGGTGCACACCACGCCGCTGAACCACGTCGGCCTGTGGATCGACGACCTGCCCCAGGCCGTCGAATGGCTCACGGCGCAGGGCGTGCGCTTTGCGCCGGGCGGCATCCGCAAGGGCGCCGCCGGTTTCGATATCTGCTTTTTGCACCCGAAGGCCAACGACGAGTTCCCGATTTCGGGCGAGGGCGTGCTGGTCGAGATGGTGCAGGCGCCGCCCGAGGTGGTGACGGCCTTCAACGCGCTCGCCGCTACGCGCTGAGCGCTTTGCGCACCGGCGGCTTCACGTCGGCGCGTTGCGGCGGCAGCATCGGTTGGTGCTCGCGCGCCGGGTTCAGGATGATCGAGGTCGCGGTCTCGGTCAGGATGCAGAACTTGGCGAGCACCGCGTCCAGGTGCGGCACGTCGATGACCGCGATCTCGAGGATCCAGCTGTCTTCGCCGGTCACGTTGTAGGCATTGACGCATTCGGGCGTCTCCTGCACCAGCTTCACCACGAGGTCGTAGTCGGCCCGCCCGACGCGGATGATTCCGCGGATGCCGTAGCCCAGCCGCGTGAGATTCACGGTGGCGCGGTAGCCGGTGATGACGCCCGCGGCTTCCAGCTTTTTCACGCGCTCGGTCACGGCCGGCTGGCTCAGGTGCACGCGGCGGCCCAACTCGGCCATGCTCAGGCGTGCGTCGGCCTGCAACTCGGCCAGGATGCGGGTGTCGTGGGCGTCCAGCGTGGGGGTCAAGGTGAAGTCCATGGAAGTCCTTTAATTCGACGGTGCGGTGCGAGCAGAACCATGAAATTCGCATGGCTGCCGGGCGGTGGCTTTCATACCATGACGAGCATCCGATACCAAGAAGAGACACCCTCGCCATGTCGACACTCGCACCATCCGCGCAGGCCGCGCCTGCTTCCTCACGCCCCCGGCTGACGCCGCTGCTGTGGCTCTGCCTGGCCGCCACCTGGGTAGTCTGGGGCTCGACCTACCTGGCCATCAAGTACGCGCTGATCAGCTTTCCGCCGTTCCTGCAGATGGGTTCGCGCTTCCTGGTCGCGGGCGTGCTGCTGGCGGCCTGGATGCGCTGGCGCGGCACGCCCTGGCCGACGCGCCTGCAGTGGCGCAATGCGTTGGTTGTCGGCGCGCTGATGCTCGGCGGCGGCATGGGCGGCACGGCGTTGGCCGAGGTGTCGATCGGCTCGGGGCTGGTGGTGGCGTTCATCGCCGTCATTCCGTTGCTCATTGCGCTGCTGAACTTGATCTGGGGTGTGAAGCCCGCGCGGCTCGAAGCGGCCGGCATCGCACTCGGGCTGGCCGGCGTGCTGATGCTCACGCAGGGCAGCGGCTTCAAGGCCTCGCCTGAGGGGCTGATCGCGATCTGCGTGGCCTGCGTGTGCTGGTCGCTCGGCAGCGTGCTGAGCCAGCGTAGCCTGCCATTGGCGCCCGGTGCGATGGGCTTCGCGAGCGAGATGCTGTGTGGCGGCGTGGTGCTGATGGTGCTGGCCGCGGTGTCGGGCGAAACGATGAGCTGGCCGCCGCAGCCCGTGGCGCTGGGGGCGTGGGTCTACCTCGTGGTGTTCGGCTCGCTGATCGCCTTCAACGCCTACATGGTGCTGCTCGCGCAGGCGCCGGCCGGGCTGGCGGCGAGCTACACCTTCGTCAATCCGGTGATCGCGATGCTGCTGGGCGTGTGGATCGCCCACGAGACGGTCACGCGCTTCGAGTGGTATGCCGTGGGCGTGGTGCTGGCGGGCGTGCTGCTGTTGCTTTTCAAGCGCCCGCAGAAGGGCTGAGTTCGACGAGGCTCAGGCCGGACGGCGCCAGAAGGCGAGGGTGGCGGCCAGCAGCCACATGCCGACGGCGCAGCTGCGGTTGAGCACCTTGAGGCCGCGGCGCGAGAGCCAGCGCACGGCCTGCGTGCCGGCGCCGGCATAGGCCAGCATCACGCAGGTGTCGAGCACGACGAAGATCGAGCCCAGCACCAGGTACTGCATGCCCTGGGGCTTGGCGGTGTCGATGAACTGCGGCAAAAAGGCCGCGAAGAACAGCACCGTCTTCGGATTCGACAGCGCCACCATCAGGCTGCGCACCAGCGCGATGCGGCCGTGCGGACGGACCTCGATGGCCGACTTGGCCAGCGCGGTGCCCAGGTCGGTCGCTTCGCTGCGCCACAGCTTGATGCCGAGCCACACCAGGTAGGCCACGCCCGCGACGCGGATCGCATTGAAGAGCCATTCCGAGGCCGCGAGCAGCGAGCCCAGGCCGAGCGCCACGACCGCGATCAGCGAGACGCTGCCCAGCGACGCGCCCGCGATGCCCCAGCTGGCGCGGCGCATGCCGCCGTCGATGCCGTTGGACAGCGCCAGCAGCATGGTCGGGCCGGGGATCACCGCCAGGGCGAGCGAGGCGACGGCGTAGATCAGCAGGGTGTCGAGGGTCATGATTTCTTGGCGGCCTGGCGTTGTTCGGCGGCGGCGCGGGCACGTGCCAGGGCGGCTTCGACGATGGAGCGCTTGCGCGTGTCGGCGGCTTGCGGTTCGGCGGCGGGCGCCGGTTCGGCCTCGCGCTTCGCGGTGTCGCGATGTTGGGCGTGCAGCTTGTAGCGCTGCAGTGCGGCCTCGGCCTGCGCCTGCGACCACGCCTGCCAGCCGCTGCGGCCCGGTGTTTCAACCTCGAGCGAGATGCAATCGACAGGGCAGACCGGGATGCACAGCTCGCACCCCGTGCAGTGCGCTTCGATCACCGTGTGCATGCGCTTGTTGATGCCGATGATCGCGTCGGTCGGGCAGGCGTCGAGGCAGAGCGTGCAGCCGATGCACCAGGCCTCGTCGATGACCGCCATGACGCGCGGGCCTTCGGTGCCGAACTGCGGATCGAGTGGCTGCGCGGCGCGGCCCGTGAGCAGCGCCAGGCGCTCGATGCCCTCGGCGCCGCCGGGCGGACACTGGTTGATGTCGGCCTCGCCGTCGGCGATGGCCTGCGCGTAGCCCGCGCAATCGGGGTAGCCGCACCGTGTGCACTGCGTTTGAGGCAGTGCGTCGTTGATGCGTGCGGCCAGCCCGTTCACGGTGGGTGATGCGCGCGGCTCAGCGCGCGGCGCTGGCGCGGGGCTTCTTTGCCGCGACCGGCTTCTTGGCGGCCGGCGCGGCCTTCACGGCGACCGCCTTCTTGGCGGCGACCGGCGTCTTGCGGGCCGCAGCGGTTGCCACGACCTTCAGCTTCTGGCCCGGCTTGATGCGGTCTTCGGCCGGCAGCGCTTCGCGCGCACCGGCGCGGCGCTGGGGCTCGTCGCTGGCGGCGATGAAGTTGCGCACCTTCGGGTAGACCAGGTCGCGCCAGCGGCGACCGCTGAAGATGCCGTAGTGGCCCGCGCCCTTGACCTCGTAGTGCTCGCGCTTGGCATCGGCGATGCCCGTGCACAGGCTGTGCGCGGCCTGGGTCTGGCCCGAGCCGGAGATGTCGTCGAGCTCGCCTTCGACGGTGAGCAGGGCGGTGGCGTGGATGTCCTGCGGACGCACGCGCTCCACCTGGCCGGCGGGGTTCTTTACATCCCACGTGCCGTTGACCAGGTCGAAGTCCTGGAACACGGTGCGAATGGTCTCGAGGTAGTAGTCCGCGTCCATGTCGAGCACGGCGTTGTACTCGTCGTAGAACTTGCGGTGGGCTTCGGCGCTGGCGTCGTCACCCTTGATCAGGTCCTTGAAGTAGTCGTAGTGGCTGGTGGCGTGGCGATCGGGGTTCATGGCCACGAAGCCCGTGTGCTGCAGGAAGCCCGGGTAGACCTTGCGGCCCGCGCCCGGGAAGCCTTGCGGCACGCGGTAGATCACGTTGTTCTCGAACCACTCGAAGCTCTTGTTGGTCGCGAGGTTGTTGACCGCCGTGGGCGATTTGCGCGCGTCGATCGGGCCGCCCATCATGGTCATCGTGAGGGGCAGCGCCTCGCCGCGGCTGGCCATGAGCGACACGGCCGCCAGCACGGGCACGGTGGGCTGGCACACGCTCACTACGTGGCAGTTGCCGTACTCGGCCTGCAGGCGGCGGATGAACTCCTGCACGTAGTTGATGTAGTCGTCGAGGTGGAACTCACCGTCGGACAGCGGCACCAGGCGCGCGTTCTTCCAGTCGGTGATGTAGACCTTGTGGTCCTGCAGCATGGTGCGAACGGTGTCGCGCAGCAGCGTGGCGTAGTGGCCCGACAGCGGCGCCACGATCAGCACCACGGGCTGGCTCTTGAGCGTCTTGAGGATGTGCGGTTCGTCGGTGAAGCGCTTGAAGCGGCGCAGTTCGCAGAAGGGCTTGTCGAGCTCGACGGCCTCCTGGATGACGACGTCTTCGCCTTCGACCTTGACGGACTTGATGTTGAACTCGGGCTTCTCGTAGTCCTTGCCCAGCCGGTACATCAGGTCATAGCCGGCGGCCATGCGCTGTGCCATCGGCAGTTGGCTCCAGACGGCGCCGGGGCCGTAGAGCTTGGAGGCGGCCTGGGCGAAGTCCGAGAAGGGCTCCATCAGGGAACGCTGGGCTTCGTAGAGTTGATAGAGCATCGCGGGTCTTTGAGTGGATGTTGCAGTGCAATATATCAGTGCATTTGCCGCGGCGCAGGGGGCCGAACCCTAGCCCGGAGCGGGCTGGATTCGCCTTCTGTGGCCGAATGTGAACGAATCGTCAAAAAGTCGATTCACTCACACCCGGTTGTCACCTAGATGACCTTCGCAATCGACGCGCAGACGTAGTCGATGTTCTTGCTGTTGAGCGCGGCGACGCACATGCGGCCGGTGTCGGTGCCGTACACGCCGAACTCGTTGCGCAGGCGAACCATCTGGTCCTTGGAGAGGCCCGAGTAGCTGAACATGCCGATCTGGGTGGTGATGAAGCTCATGTCTTCCTTCACGCCGGCGGCCTTGAGGCCGTCGACCAGCTTCTGGCGCATGGCCTTGATGCGCACGCGCATCTCGCCCAGCTCTTTTTCCCACAGGGCGCGCAGCTCGGGGGTGCCGAGCACCGCGGCCACCACGGCGCCGCCGTGGATCGGCGGGTTGCTGTAGTTGGTGCGGATGGCGATCTTGAGTTGCGACAGCACGCGACCGGCTTCCTCCTTGCTCTCGCACAGCACCGACAGGGCGCCGACGCGCTCGCCGTACAGGCTGAAGCTCTTGGAGAACGAGGTCGAGACGAAGAAGGTCAGGCCGGCGTCGACGAACTTGGCAACGGCTGCGCCGTCTTCCTTGAGGCCGTAGCCGAAGCCCTGGTAGGCCATGTCGAGGAAGGGCACGAGGCCCTTGGCCTTGACGGCAGCGACGACCTGGTCCCACTGCTCGGGCGTGATGTCGTAGCCGGTCGGGTTGTGGCAGCAGGCGTGCAGCACGACGATGGTGCCGGCCGGTGCCGCGTTCAGGGCGGCCAGCATGCCGTCGAAGTTGATGCCGCGCTGGGCCGCGTCGTAGTAGGGGTAGCTCTCGACCGTGAAGCCGGCGTTGGTGAACAGCGCGCGGTGGTTTTCCCAGCTCGGGTCGCTGATCAGCACGGTGGCGTTGGGGTTGAGCTTCTTGAGGAAGTCGGCGCCGACCTTCAGGCCGCCGGTGCCGCCGATGGCCTGGATGGTGGCCACGCGGCCCGAGGTGACGGGTTCGCTGTCGGTGCCGAAGACCAGGCCCTTCACGGCGTTGTCGTAGGCCACGATGCCGTCGATCGGCAGGTAGCCGCGGGCCGAGGGGGCCTTCATCATGTTCTGCTCTGCAGCCTGCACGCACTGGAGCAGGGGCAGCTTGCCGTTGTCGTCGTAATACACGCCAACGCCGAGATTGACCTTGAGGGGGTTGGTGTCGGCTGCAAATTGCTCGTTGAGGCCGAGGATCGGGTCGCGCGGCGCCATTTCGACCGCGGTGAACATAGACATGGAAAGGTCCTTTGGGATGAAAGCTTCGCTGGCAACCGGAGGAGGCTTTATCCTTTCCGGTTGCCTTGAATTTTACCGGCGCCACGCCACCTGTCGGGAACAGCCATGCCAGAGAACACCGAAGCCATAGCAGACCTGAAGAAAGTCGACCCGATCGGGCCGGCGAAACAGGGCGAATTCATCCGCTATCCCGACTCGCCGTTCGAGCTGTTCCAGCCTTATCCGCCAGCGGGCGATCAGCCCAAGGCGATCGAGGGCCTGGTGGCCGGCGTGCTCGACGGCGAGGTGTACCAGACCCTGCTGGGCGTCACCGGCTCGGGCAAGACTTTCACCATGGCCAACGTGATCGCGCGGCTGGGCCGCCCGGCCATCGTGTTCGCGCCCAACAAGACGCTGGCGGCGCAGCTCTACAGCGAATTCCGCGAGTTCTTCCCGAAGAACGCCGTCGAGTACTTCGTGAGCTATTACGACTACTACCAGCCCGAGGCCTACGTGCCGCAGCGCGACCTGTTCATCGAGAAGGACTCCTCGATCAACGAGCACATCGAGCAGATGCGCCTGTCGGCCACCAAGAGCGTGCTGGAGCGGCGCGACACGGTCATCGTGGCCACGGTGAGCGCCATCTACGGCATCGGCACGCCCGAGGACTACATGGAGATGCGGCTGATTGCCCGCGTAGGCGACAAGGTCGGCCAGCGCGACCTGATCTCGCGGCTCATTCGCATGCAGTACACGCGCAACGAGCAGGACTTTGCGCGCGGCACATTCCGCGTGCGCGGCGACACCATCGACGTGTTTCCGGCCGAGCACAGCGAGCTGGCCATCCGCTTCGAGCTGTTCGACGACGAGATCGAGTCGTTGCAGCTGTTCGACCCGCTCACCGGGCGCATCCGCCAGAAGGTGCCGCGCTTCACGGTGTACCCGTCGAGCCACTACGTGACGCCACGCGACAAGGTGCTGGCGGCCGTCGAAACCATCAAGATCGAGCTGGCCGGCCGGCTCAAGGAGCTGACTGGCTCGGGCAAGTTGGTCGAGGCGCAGCGGCTGGAGCAGCGCACGCGCTTCGACCTGGAAATGCTGGCCGAGATCGGTCACTGCAAGGGCATCGAGAACTACACGCGGCACCTCTCGGGCGCGGAGCCCGGCGACCCGCCGGCGACGCTCACCGACTACATGCCGAAGGACTCGTTGATGTTCCTCGACGAGAGCCACCAGATGATGGGCCAGCTCAGCGCCATGTACAACGGCGACCGGGCGCGCAAGGTCACGCTGGTCGAGTACGGCTTTCGGCTGCCGAGCGCGCTGGACAACCGGCCGCTCAAGCTCGAGGAGTTCGAAAAACGGGTGCGCCAGTGCATCTTCGTGTCGGCCACGCCCGCGCAGTACGAGAAGGACCACGCCGGCAACGTCGTCGAGCAGCTGGTGCGGCCGACCGGGCTGATCGATCCCGAAGTTGAAGTGCGCCCCGCCACGCACCAGGTGGACGATGTGCTGGGCGAGATCCGCATCCGCGTCGAGAAGAACGAGCGCGTGCTGATCACCACGCTGACCAAGCGCATGGCCGAGCAGCTCACCGATTACCTGAGCGACAACGGCGTGAAGGTGCGCTACCTGCACAGCGACATCGACACGGTCGAGCGCGTGGAAATCTTGCGCGACCTGCGCCTGGGCGCCTTCGACGTGCTGGTGGGCATCAACCTGCTGCGCGAAGGGTTGGACATTCCCGAGGTGTCGCTGGTGGCGATCCTCGATGCCGACAAGGAAGGCTTCCTGCGCGCCGAGCGCTCGCTGATCCAGACCATCGGCCGCGCGGCGCGCAACCTGAACGGCAAGGCCATTCTTTATGCCGACCGGATGACCGAGTCGATGAAGAAGGCCATCGGCGAAACCGAGCGCCGCCGCACCCGACAGATTGCCCACAACGAGGCGAACGGCATCACGCCGCGCAGCATCGTGAAGCAGGTGCGCGACCTGATCGACGGCGTTTACAGCGAGAAGACCGGCAAGGAAATGGCCAAGCTCGACCTGGAACGCGCCAAGGTCGAGGACATGAGCGAGAAAGACATCGCCCGGGAAATCAAGCGCCTCGAGAAGCAGATGCTGGAGCATGCCCGCAACCTCGAGTTCGAGAAGGCGGCCCGGGTGCGCGACCAGCTGGCGCTGCTGCGCGAACAGGCGTTCGGGGCGTCGGGCGGCGACAACATCCCCGAGTTGCCGTCCTGATTCTGGCTAGGCCATAAGTTCGCTTTCTTCAAGCGAGCTGCGCTGGGGTTTACCCGAGCAGAGTTCAGGGGCATCTGCTATACTTGACCGAAATACTCAACAACAAAGAACTTCGCGATGAAGGACCGACTCCTACCGACTGGTTCACCAGCGTCAGGGGCGGGCAGGGCGGAGACGAAGTCACCGCGGCCCAAGGCTGTGGTGTCATTTCAACGGTAAGCACTTGAAGGAGCTTGCGATGCGTCTCACTACCAAAGGCCGTTTTGCGGTCACAGCAATGATCGATCTGGCGTTGCGTCAGAACACCGGTCCGGTCACGCTGGCTGCGATCAGCCAGCGGCAGCAGATTTCGCTGTCGTACCTCGAACAGCTGTTCGGCAAACTGCGCCGTCACGAGCTGGTCGAGTCGACCCGCGGCCCCGGCGGCGGCTACAGCCTCGGACGCAAGGCGGCAGACATCACGGTCGCCGACATCATCGTGTCCGTCGACGAGCCGATCGATGCCACGCAGTGCGGCGGCAAGGAAAACTGCCTCGGTGAGCAGGGTCGCTGCATGACGCACGAACTCTGGGCCTCGCTGAACCAGCGCATGGTCGAGTTCCTCGACTCCGTCACGCTGCAGAAGCTGGTCGACGACCAGATCGCCAAGGGCGTGCAGATCGAGAACAAGCCGGTCGTCAAGCGCGCCATCTCGGCCCAGCCGGTGGTCAAGCCCATTCGCGTGAATGCGCCGAATTCGGTCTTCGCTCTCGGCAACGTCTTCGCGAAGTCCTGACCTGATTGAGTCCGGCGATGCCCGCGGGCATCGCCTGAGTTTGCCCCGATCCCAGAACACAACCCCCACGCCAGCCCGAGCCAGCCATGGACGTCACTCCTCATTTCCCGATCTATCTCGATTACGGCGCCACCACGCCGGCCGACCCGCGTGTGGTCGACGCCATGATTCCCTGGTTGCGCGAACACTTCGGCAACCCGGCATCGCGCAGCCACGCCTGGGGCTGGGAAGCCGAAGAAGCGGTCGAGAAGGCGCGCGGCCAGGTGGCCGACCTGATCAACGCCGACCCGCGTGAAATCGTCTGGTCGTCGGGCGCCACCGAGTCGATCAACCTGGCCCTCAAGGGCGCGGCCCAGTTCTACAAGGGCAAGGGCAAGCACCTGATCACCCTGAAGACCGAGCACAAGGCCGTGCTCGACACCATGCGCGAACTCGAGCGCCAGGGCTTTGAAGTGACCTACCTCGACGTCGAGGAAAACGGCCTCGTCGATCTCGAGAAGTTCAAGGCGGCCATCCGCCCCGACACCATCCTGGCCAGCGTGCTGTTCGTGAACAACGAAATCGGCGTGATCCAGGACGTGGTCGCGCTGGGCAATGTCTGCCGCGAAAAGGGCGTGATCTTCCACGTCGATGCGGCCCAGGCCACCGGCAAGGTCGAGATCGACATCACGAAGCTGCCCATCGACCTGATGAGCCTCGCTTCGCACAAGACCTACGGCCCCAAGGGCATCGGCGCCCTGTACGTGCGTCGCAAGCCGCGTATCCGCCTCGAAGCGCAGATGCACGGCGGTGGCCACGAGCGCGGCATGCGCTCGGGCACGCTGCCCACGCACCAGATCGTCGGCATGGGCGAGGCCTACCGCATCGCCAAGCTCGAGATGAAGGACGACATCGCCCATGCGGCGCGTCTGCAGAAGCGCCTGCTCGACGGCCTGAAGGATGTCGAACAGGTCTTCATCAACGGTGACCTCGAGCGCCGTGTGCCGCACAACCTGAACATGAGCTTCAACTACGTCGAAGGCGAGTCGCTGATCATGGGCATCAAGGGCCTGGCGGTGTCGTCGGGTTCGGCCTGCACCTCGGCCAGCCTGGAGCCCAGTTATGTGCTGCGCGCCCTGGGCCGCAGCGACGAGCTGGCCCACAGCAGCCTGCGCATGACCATCGGCCGTTTCACGACCGAAGAAGAAATCGACTACGCCATCTCGACCATCAAGCACAACGTCGCCAAGCTGCGCGAGCTGAGCCCCCTGTGGGAGATGTTCAAGGACGGCGTCGACATCAGCACGATCCAGTGGTCGGCCCACTGACCCAGGCCAGCCCACGGCTCCACGATTGAACAAAGTTTGAGAGGTACACCATGGCATATTCTTCCAAGGTCATCGACCACTACGAAAACCCCCGCAATGTCGGCTCCTTCGAAAAGGGCGACGACTCGGTAGGCACCGGCATGGTCGGCGCACCGGCTTGCGGCGACGTGATGAAGCTGCAGATCAAGGTCAACCCCGAAACCGGTGTGATCGAAGACGCGCGCTTCAAGACCTACGGCTGCGGCTCGGCCATTGCCTCGTCGTCGCTCGTGACCGAATGGGTCAAGGGCAAGACGCTCGACGAAGCGGCGGCCCTCAAGAACGCGCAAATCGCTGAAGAACTGGCACTGCCGCCGGTCAAGATCCACTGCTCGATCCTCGCGGAAGACGCCATCAAGGCGGCCGTGAGCGACTACAAGGCGAAGCACGGCGCCAAGACCGCCGAGTCGACCGCCGAAGCTGCTGTTCACTGAGATGGCCGTCACGCTGACCGAAGCCGCTGCGCGTCACGTCACCCGCTACCTCGGCAAACGAGGCAAGGGCGTGGGCGTGCGGCTGGGCGTGAAGACCACCGGCTGCTCGGGCCTGGCCTACAAGCTTGAGTACGTCGACGAGTTCACGCCTGAAGACGTGGTGTTCGAAGACCACGGCGTGAAGGTGCTGGTCGACCCGAAGAGCCTGGCCTACATCGACGGCACGCAACTCGACTTCGTGCGCGAAGGCCTGAACGAGGGCTTCAAGTTCATCAACCCGAACGAACGCGACCGCTGCGGCTGCGGCGAAAGTTTTCGCATCTGATGCGTCGTCGCTGACTGCGACCACAGCCGCCACCATGTCATGTGCTGGCGGTTTTTTCTTGATCTTTAGCGCGGCCCGGCAGGCAGTCTGATGAACCTCAACGACACCGACTTCCAACTGTTCGCCGTCCCGGCGACCTTCGCGCAGGACCGCGCCGTGCTCGACGCGCGCTGGAAGGAACTGCAGCGTGAGGTGCACCCGGACCGCTTTGCGGCACAAGGCGCAGCGGCGCAGCGCGTGGCCATGCAGTGGTCGGTGCGCATCAACGAGGCCTACCAGCGGCTCAAGGACCCGATCCGTCGCGCGAGCTATCTCTGCGAACTCAACGGCGCACCGCTGAATGCGGAGAACAACACGGCGATGCCGGGCGCCTTTCTCATGCAGCAGATGGAATGGCGCGAAGCGCTCGATGACGCCCGCGACATCGGCGCCGTCGAGGTGCTGCAGGAGGATGTCGAAAGCACACGCGCCCGCGCACTCTCGTCGCTCGACTGGCTGATCGACGAGAAGGGCGACTACCCCGGTGCCGTTCAGCAAGTGAGAGCCCTCATGTTCATTGAGCGATTCGGACAAGACGTCGAAACCAAATTCGATCAGTTGGGACAATAAGCCCTTATGGCTCTTCTTCAGATTTCCGAACCCGGCCAGGCGCCCGATCCGCACCAGCGCCGCATTGCCGTGGGCATCGACCTCGGCACCACGCATTCGCTGGTGGCCTCGGTGCGCAACGGCGTGGCCGAATGCCTGCCCGACGACCAGGGCCGCGTGCTGCTGCCGTCGGCCGTGCGTTACCTCGACGGCGACCGCCGCCAGATCGGCTTCGATGCCGTGGCCGCGCGCGCACAGGACCCGGCCAACACCATCACCTCGGTCAAGCGACTCATGGGCCGCGGCCTGGCCGACATCGCGAACCGCGATGCCATGTCGTACCGCATCGGCGGTGACGACGGCGGCATGGTCAAGGTGCAAACCTCGGCCGGCGAGAAGTCGCCTGTCGAGATCAGCGCCGAGATCCTCGCCACGCTGCGCTACCGCGCCGAAGACACCTTCGACGACGAGCTCTACGGCGCCGTCATCACCGTGCCGGCGTACTTCGACGAAGGCCAGCGCCAGGCAACGAAGGACGCCGCGCAGCTCGCGGGCCTGAACGTGCTGCGCCTGATCAGCGAGCCGACCGCCGCGGCCATTGCCTACGGGCTCGACAACGCCAGCGAAGGCGTCTACGCGGTCTATGACCTCGGCGGCGGCACCTTCGACATCTCGATCCTGCGGCTCACGCAAGGCGTGTTCGAAGTGATCGCGACGGGTGGCGACTCCGCCCTGGGCGGCGACGACTACGACCACGCCATCGCCGACTTCGTGCTCGCGCAGACCGATCGGCAGGCTGGCAACGACAACGACCGCGCGGCGTTGCTCGTGGCCGCGCGTGCCGCCAAAGAAGCACTGACCGATGCCGAGTCGGTCCTCTTCAGCGCCGCGCTGACGGGCGGCAATGCCGAGTTCACGTTGACCCGCGCGCAGTTCTTTGCCGCCACGCAGGCACTCACCGATCGCACCCTCGCCGCCGTGCGCAAGGCACTGCGCGACGCGAAGCTCAAGCCTGAGGACCTGCAGGGCATCGTGCTCGTCGGTGGCTCCACGCGCATGCCGCAGATCCGCAGCGCAGTGGCCGAGCATTTCGGTCGTGAGCCGCTGATCAACCTGAACCCCGACGAGGTCGTGGCGCTTGGCGCTGCGATCCAGGCCAACCAGCTGGCCGGCAACAACGGCGCGGGCGAACTGCTGCTGCTCGACGTGATCCCGCTGTCGCTCGGCATCGAGACGATGGGCGGCCTAGTCGAGCGCATCGTGCCGCGCAACCAGACCATCCCGACCGCGATGGCGCAGGACTTCACGACCTACCAGGACGGCCAGACCGCGCTGGCGCTGCACGTGGTGCAGGGCGAGCGCGATCTCGTGTCCGACTGCCGAAGCCTCGCGCGCTTCACGCTGCGCGGCATCCCGCCGATGGCGGCCGGCGCGGCGCGCATCCGCGTGACCTTCACCGTCGATGCCGACGGCCTGCTGAGCGTGAGCGCCAAAGAGCAGGGCAGCGGCGTCGAGGCCAGCGTGGCGGTCAAGCCCTCGTACGGCCTGTCGGACGACCAGATCGCGACCATGCTGCAGGAGAGCTTCTCCACCGCCCAGCAAGACATGCAGGCCCGCGCGCTGGTCGAATCGCGCGTCGATGCCGACCGCATGCTGCTGGCCACGCAGAGCGCGCTCGATGCCGACGGCGACCTGCTGAGTGCCGATGAGCGCACTGTCATCGACGCCTCGATGGCACAGCTGCGCGAAACAGCCAAGAGCAGCAACGAAGCCGCCGCCATCGAAGCCGCCACGAAGACGTTGGCCAACGACACCGAAGCCTTCGCCGCCCAGCGCATGAACGCGGGCATTGCGCGCGCGCTTGCAGGCCGCAAGGTCGAATCCCTGTAGACAGAACAATTTCATGCCCACGATCAAGATCTATCCGCATCCCGAGTACTGCCCGCAAGGCGCCGAGATCACCGCGCCGGCCGGCACCTCGATCTGCGAGGCCTTGCTCGACAACGACATCAACATCGAGCACGCCTGCGAGATGAGCTGCGCCTGCACCACCTGCCACGTGATCGTGCGCGCGGGCCTCGATTCGTTGAACGAAGCCGAGGAAGGCGAAGAAGACCTGCTCGACCGTGCCTGGGGCCTTGAGCCGCAGTCGCGCCTGAGCTGCCAGACCATCCTGGCGCAGGACGATGTGACGATCGAGATTCCCAAGTACACGATCAACCACGCCAAGGAAAACCACTGATGTCACGTCAGATCGTTCTTGACACCGAAACCACCGGGCTCTCTGCGGAGAACGGCGACCGCGTCATCGAGCTGGGCTGCGTGGAGCTGTTCGCGCGCAAGCTCACCGGCAACGACCTGCACATCTACTTCAACCCGGAGCGCGAGAGCCACGAGGACGCGCTCAAGGTCCACGGCCTGACCACCGACTTCCTGCGCGACAAGCCGAAGTTCGCCACGCTGGGCAAGGACATCATCGAGTACCTGCGCGATGCCGAGCTGATCATCCACAACGCGGCCTTCGACGTCGGCTTTCTCAACAAGGAATTCGAGCGCGCCGGCCTGCCGCCGCTCAAGACCTTCGTGAGCGAAGTGACCGACACGCTGGCCATGGCCAAGCTGGTCTACCCCGGCAAGCGCAACTCGCTCGACGCCCTGTGCGACCGCTTCGGTGTCGACCGCTCGAACCGCACCTTCCACGGCGCCAAGCTCGACGCGCAGCTGCTTGCCGACGTCTACATCAACCTCACGCGCGGGCAAGACGCACTGCTGATCGACGTGGCCTCGAACGAGCCTGCGCAGGGCACGACGGTCGTGGCCATCGACCTGAGCCAGTTCGAGCTGCCGGTGATCGAGGCGGCCGAGCACGAACTCAGCGCGCACGAAGCGGTGTTGTCGCAACTCGACAAATCCAGCGGTGGAAAAACGGTGTTCCGCCAAAACGCTTGAAAAGCTGTGGCATAATCTGAGGCTTCGCACAGCGCGATACGTGTTCAAGACACTGAACTCAAAAGCAGTGTCTCAGGGCGGTTAGCTCAGGGGTAGAGCACAGCATTCACACTGCTGGGGTCGGAGGTTCGAAACCTCCACCGCCCACCAATTAGACCCACGACATACGGCACCTTCGGGTGCCGTTTTCGTTTGTGCGGTGCAAATCCCGGTGCCATTCAGAACGGGCCTGCCGCGCGGCCAGTCACCTCGGTCCGCTCAGAAGGAACGGCCTTCGCGATTGCGCCGCAGGTCGGCCTCCACCATCATCGTGCACAGTTCCTCCAGCGTCGTCCGGGGCTCCCAGCCCAGCGTCTTCCTGGCATGCGACGCATCGCCGATGAGCAGTTCCACTTCGGCAGGCCGATAGAACTTCGGGTCGATCTTCACGAGGACCTTGCCGGTCTTTCGGTCGATGGCGACTTCCTCCTGTCCCGCCCCTTCGAACCGCAACTCGCAGTCCGCGGCCCTGAACGCCATGTCGACGAACTCCCGCACGGTTTCCGCGCGCTGGGTGGCCAGCACATAGTTGTCCGGTTTGTCGGCCTGCAGCATGCGCCACATGCCCTCGACGTATTCCTTCGCATAGCCCCAGTCGCGCTTGGCGTCCAGGTTGCCCAGCGTGAGCACATCGAGCATGCCGAGCCTGATCCTCGCCGCGGCGTCGGTGATCTTGCGCGTCACGAATTCGCGGCCACGCAACGGGCTCTCGTGATTGAAGAGGATGCCGCAGCAACCGAAGATCCCGTAGCTCTCCCGGTAGTTCATCGTCATCCAGTGCGCGAAGAGCTTGGAGACGCCGTACGGGCTGCGGGGGTAGAAGGGCGTGTCTTCCTTCTGCGGAATGGCCTGGACCTTGCCGAACATCTCCGACGTCGAGGCCTGGTAGTACTTGATCTTGCGGTTCGTCAGGCGAATCGCTTCGAGCAGGTGAAGGGTGCCCAGGCCGTTGATGTGCGTGGTGGCTTCGGGCTGGTTGAAGCTCGCGCCCACGAAGCTCTGCGCCGCCAGGTTGTAGACCTCGTCGGGCTCCGCGTCCCTGATCAGCGTGAGCGAACTGCCCAGGTCCGTCAGGTCGTACTCCACGAGATGAAGCTCCGGATGGTCCTGGATGCCGAGCGACTCGATGCGCCAGAAGTTCACCGAACTGGTTCGGCGGAAGGTTCCGTAGACGGTGTAGCCCTTGCCGAGCAGCAGCTCGGCCAGGTACGCCCCGTCTTGTCCGGTAATGCCGGTGACGACAGCACGTTTTTTCATAAATTCAATCAGATGAAATGAAGGGACGGGTCAGGCCGGCGCATCGATGCCGCGTTCGACCGCAAGAGGTGCAGCAAATTGCATCGCGAGCGCCTCGCGCTTCTCGGCCGCGGGGCAGCGGCCGTAGGTGTCGTCGAAACGCACGATGTCGTCTTCGCCGAGGTAGCTGCCGGTCTGCACTTCGATCACCTCCAGCATGGTCTTGCCGGGGTTCTCGAGCCGGTGGATGGTGCCCGAGGGCAGGTAGATCGACTCGTTCTCCCGCACCAGCAGCACCTCGCCGCCGCGCGTGGCCTTGGCCGTGCCCTTGACGACGATCCAGTGCTCGGCGCGGTGGTGGTGCATCTGCAGCGACAGCTTGCCGCCGGGCTTGACGGTCAGGTGCTTCACCTGAAAGCGCTCGCCCGTGTCGATGCTGTCGTAGGCGCCCCAGGGCCGCACCACGCGGCGATGCTCGGTGGCTTCGACCGTGCCCTCGCGCGCCAGCATGCGCACGACCTCCGCCACCTGTTCGGCGCAGTCCGCGCCCGCGACCAGCACCGCGTCCGGCGTGTCCACGATGATCAGGTCTTCCGTGCCGAGCGCCACCACCGGCCGGTGCGGCGCATGGACAAAGGTGTTGCGCGAATTCAGCACGCTTCCCGCTCCGCTCACGCGGTTGCCCGCCTCGTCGGCCGGGTGCAACTGGGCCACCGCGTTCCAGCTGCCCACGTCGCTCCAGGCGCCCTCGAAGCGCACCACCGCGACGTCGGCGTGCTTTTCGAGCACCGCGTAGTCGATGCTCTCGCTGCGGCAGCCTTCGAAGGCTTCGGGGTCCAGGCGCATGAAGCTGCCGTCGATCGACACGGCGGCGGTCGCGCGCTCGCAGGTGGCGAGGATGTCGGGCGCATGCGTGCGCAGGGCCGCGATCAGCGTGCGGGCCTGGACCAGGAAGATGCCCGCGTTCCAGCAGTAGTTGCCCTGCAGGATCAGCGTTTGCGCCACCGCCGCCGTCGGCTTTTCGACGAAGCGCGCCACGGCGTGGCTAGCGCCGTGGCCCGTGGCCCCGGCCGCCTCGATGTACCCGTAGGCCGTGCTCGGAAAACTGGGCGCCACGCCGAAGGTGACGATATGGCCTGCCAGGGCCGCTTCCACGCCGCTGCGCATCGTGGCCTCGAACAGCGCCACGTCGGGAATGTGGTGGTCGGCGGGCGCAAAGAGCAGCAGATCGTCGGGGTCGGCCAGCAGGGCCGCCGCGGCCATGGCGGCGGCCGTGTTGCGGGGCACGGGCTCAAGAATCTGGCGGCCCTGCGCGTGCGCGTTCTCGATGGCTTCGCGCACCAGGAAGCGATGGTCTTCCGATGCGACGCAGGTGATCGTCCGGTTCAGGTTCGCGAGCCGTTCGAGCGTGAGCTGCAGCAGGCTCTTGTTGCCGACCAGCGGTGCGAACTGCTTGGGAAACGCCTTGCGCGACAGCGGCCACAGCCGCGTGCCGTTGCCGCCGCACAGGACCACGGGATGGATGGTGGGGGTGTTCATGGCGATCAGCCTTTGTGCAGTGGGTGATGAATCGGATCGCTTCGAAGGCGTGCCGCTCAGATCAGGCCCGTGTGAACGGCGAGGTTCACCGCCTGGGCACGCGAATGCACCTGCAGCTTCTTGTAGATGCTCTTGATGTGCACGTTGACCGTCTGGCCGGTGATGCCGAGCTTGGCGCCGATCTCCGCCGAGACGCAGCCCGACGCCACATGGCGCAGGACCTGGCTCTCGCGCGGCGTCAGCGTCGTGTCGCGCGGCGGTGATGCGCCGTCTGTGAGCTGCTGCTCGCGGGGCTGGTGGTTCAGGCGGTGCAGCAGGCGCCGCGCGAGTCGCGGCGTGATGACGGCCCCGCCGTTCACCACGTGCAGCACCGCATCGGCGAAGCTCTGCAGCCAGGCGTTCTTCAGCAGATAGCCCGTGGCGCCCAGCTCGAAGGCACGCAGCACATGGGCATCGTCCTCGAGCGCGGAGATCACGATGATCTCGGCGTTGCCGTGGCAGCGGCGCGCCTCGGCGATCAGCTCGAAGCCCATGCCGTCGCTCAGGCGCAGGTCGACCATCAGCACGTCGAACGCGTGCGTGGCCAGCAGCTTGCGTCCTTCGCGGATGCTGTCGGCCTGGCCTTCGAGCTGGATGCGCAGGTCCGACAGCAGCTCCTGTGCGATCACGCGGCGCATGTACTCGTCGTCGTCGATGAGCAGCACGCGCACCGGCGATTTTTCCTGGCCCGTCAGGAAGTCCGGCCACAGCCTCGCGGCGGGCGCGCACACCGGGGTGGCGGTGCCCTGGCGGCGCGGCGCCGTCACGGCGGCGGCTGGGTCGCCAGGAGAAATGAGCGTGTGATCAGCCATGGTCTTGCCCCGGTTGGTGTGAGTGAGGGAGGGCGGTCGATGCGGTGCCGTCGGCGATGCGGATCGGGAAGTCCGGCACTGGCCCGTCGAAGCCGCGCGGGTTCGCCAGCTGCCACCGCCAGCTGTCTGCGCACATCTGGTCCAGGCTTCGCTGCGCGCGCCAGCCGAGCCGGTCGTGGGCGTGCTGCACATCCGCCCAGTAGGCCGGGGCGTCGCCGGGACGACGCGGCCCGATGTGCACCGCGATGCGGTGCCCGCAGGCGCGTTCGAAGGCCGCAATCACGTCGAACACCGACGCGCCGCGCCCCGTGCCCAGGTTCACCGTGAGCAGGCCCCGATGGATGTTCGCGTACCGCAGGGCCGCCACATGGCCTTCGGCCACGTCCATCACGTGCACGTAGTCGCGCACCCCCGTGCCGTCGTGCGTCTCGTAGTCGTTGCCATGCACGACGACGTGCCCGCGCTCGCCCACCGCGACCTGCGAGACATACGGCACCAGGTTGTCGGGGGGGCCCTGGGGGTGTTCGCCCAGCAGGCCGCTCTCGTGCGCGCCGATGGGGTTGAAGAAGCGCAGGCACGCGATGCCCCAGCGCGGATCGGAGCGCGAGAGGTCGGCGAGCATGCGCTCCACCATCACCTTGGAACGCCCATAGGGGTTGACGGCCGCGTACGACGCGCTTTCCCGGATCGGCGAGCGCGCGATGTCGCCGTAGACCGTGGCCGAGGACGAGAAGATCAGCGTGCGCACGCCGGCGCGCTCCATGGCGCGCGCCAGCGCGAGGCTGCCTGCCACGTTGACGTCGTAGTAGCCGAGCGGGTCGGTCACGGAGCGGCTGACCGCCTTCAGCCCCGCGAGATGCAGCACCGCGTCGACCCCGTGCTCGGCGAACACGCGGTCGAGCACCGCGGCGTCGCGCACGTCGCCGCGCACGAGCTGCGGCTGCACGCCGCAGATGCGCCCCACGCGCTCCAGCGAACGCGGGTCGCTGTTGACCAGCGTGTCCAGCACCACCGGCAGGAAGCCGGCCGAGATCAACGCCACGCAGGCGTGGCTTCCGACGAAGCCCGCGCCACCCGTCACCAGAATCTTTGAAGCGGTCATGGTTGGGACTCGGGGAGGGGGGACGGTGTGGTGGTGCCTCGGTCCGCCACGCAGCGAACCAGTTCTTGTTCGAAGCGCGACAGGATGGCATCCTGGTCGAGTTCCGCCTGCGCGAACGCACGGCCCGCCGCGCCGAGCGTTTCGCGCAGGTCGGGCGAGCGTGCGAGCTGCGCGATCGCGTCGGCCAGCACGGCCGCATCGCCCGGCGGCACCACGAGGCCGCGGCCCGCAACCACGTTGCCGAGTTCGGTGCCGGGGTGCGCGGTGGCGATCACGGCCTTGCCGCTCGCGAGCATGCCGGCCAGCTTCGAGGGCATCACGAGGTCCGCGGCATCGGCGCGCTGCGGCAGCACGTGGATGTCGGCCATGCCCAGCAACTCGTTGAGCCGCTCGGCGGGCTGCAGGTCGAGAAAGTGCACGCGCTCCAGGCCGGCGCAGGCCGACATCAGCGGGCCGCGGCTCGGGCCGTTGCCGCAGATGACGAAATGGATGGTCGGCCGATCGGCGAGCAGGCTCGCCGCTTCGGCCAGCAGCTCGATGCCCTGCTTGGTGCCCAGGCTGCCCGCGTAGAGCACGACCACGGCGTCGGAGGCAATGCCCAGCTCGGCCCGGTAGCCGCCGGCCGCAACGTGTGCGGAGGCAGGGTCGATCGCCGAGACGTCCACCCAGTTCGGAAACAGCACCAGCCGGCCTTCGCCGATGCCCTTGCTTCGGGCCTTGTCCATCATGGCCGCGGAGATGGTCGACACGCGGTCGAACCGCGTCAGCAGCCAGCGCTCGAGCGACAGCGCGACGCGCCGCACGCCCGCGCCGCGCAGGTGGCCCAGGCTGAACGCCGCATCGACTTCGTAGTCCTGGATGTGCAGCCACGACTTGATGCCGAGCACCTTCGCGAACAACAACAACGCAGGCGCGCAGAAGAGCGGCGGCTCCACGACGAACACGAGGTCGGGCTTCCAGCGCGCCTGTGCCAGCAGCAGCGGCAGGCTCGACAGCATGAACGAGGCCAGGTGCACCACGCGCGCCAGTGCACGCGGCTGCGCGGGCACCCAGGTGGGCGCACGCCAGACCGTGAGGCCGTTGCGCTCGGTCTTGCGATAGGCCCAGGCCGAATGGCCCTCGAACACCGCCCAGTGCGGAAAGAAGGGCGGTGCCGCGATCACGCGCACATCGTGGCCCTTGGCTTGGAGCCAGTCGGCCATCTCGCCGGAGTACTTGCCGATGCCGGCCAGCTCGGGCGCGAAGTTCATCGAGTACAGCAGGATTTTCACGGCGACCTCTCAGTGGCCGGGCGCAGCAGGCGCACGATCGGAAAGAAGCCGAACAGCGCGCGCATGCGCAGCTCGTACAGCAGGAAGTCGGAGACGAAGGCGATGAAGAAAACGTAGTGCGGCTTGTCCGGAAAGAGCGAGATCACGACGCCGTACGAAGCCATGCGCAGCGCGAACTCAAGCAGGGTCCACCACCCGAGCGAGCCCATCGTGGCGTTGAGCGAGAGCATGATTTCGTGATGGACCGTGTAGGTTCTCAGCAGGAAGTACGGCGCGATGCACACGAAGATGTCGCGGGCCTCAGGGCCGAGCTTCAGCAGCGGCGCAGCCACGGCCAGCAGGCCCGCCAGCCCAACGAAGAGCACGCAGCCGAGCAGGAATGAATGCCGCGCCAGCCGCAGCTTCTCGGTCGTCAGGTTGGCCGCGTTGGCGTCCAGCATCGCGGGCGTCTTCGTGACCAGAAAGGCCTGCACGAACTGCGAGGGCGCCTCCGCGAGAAGAAAGGCCAGCTTGAACGCGCCCACGTAGCTCAGCGGCATGAAGAGCGCCACGAGCAGCAGGTCCGACTTGCGCAGCAGGAAGGTCAGCAGCGCATACACCGTGGCGCTGGCTTGCGACGCGAGCGCCAGCACGGGCGGCCCGGCCGGCGGCGTCGCACCGTTCGCCGGCAGGACGATGGCTGCGCCCACGAGCAGCAAGGCCAGCAGGTTGATGGCGAGCAGGTGCGCCACGCCGATCTCCAGGCCGAGCACCGCGAGCGCCGCCACGCCTAGCACCAGAACGGTCGCGCGCACGCCCGACTCCAGGTTGAGCAGGCCCGCATGGCCCAGGCCCCGGCTGAACGACAGGCGCAGGCTGTTGAAGGCGAAGACTCCAAGCGACAACACGATCAGCATGAAGGGCATGCCGGCCACCGGCAGGCGCTGAGCGCCCACGACACCGGCAGCGAGCAGTGCGGCGAGCGGCAGCCCGATCGCCAGCGTGCGCACCAGGTCGCCGCGCGTCACCCGGGGCGGCACGCTCGCGGCATTGCGCGAGAACAGCAGAGAGCTTCCCAGCGTGCCCACGACCAGCGCCGCTTCCAGCACCGACTGGTAGATCGAGTACTCGCCGAAGCGCGCAGGCGCCACCTGCGCCGCAATGAGAAAGATCGCCAGGAAACCCGACAGGTACACATACAGCCGCGACGCGAGCGCCCCCAGGCCGAGGCGCTGCGCAAGGCGCACGCCGGGCAGTGCGAACGAGGTGCCTGCGGCGGGCTTCATGGCGTGCTCCCGTCCGCGGGGTGCTTCGTCGCCGGCGTATCCGCGAAGCCCAGGCTGTCGGCCATGCGGCGCGCGCGCGAGGCGACACGGTGCGCGCGGTTCTTTGCCCTGCGCGCCATCTGCAGGGCCCAGGTCAGCACTGCGACCGTGTACACCCGGCGTTGCAGCGCGGGCTGCATCGCCAGCTTGGCGGCGCCCTGGAAGTGCAGTGCGAGCACGCGCACCGTTTGGCCCGCCGGCGTCTGCAGGCAGGGCTGGCCGTCGACGAAGGCCAGGCGCTTGGCGCCGCCGCGCACGCGGAACTCACGCACGAGGTGGTTGGTGCCGCCGTTGACGTTGTGGTCGATCACCTGGCCGTCGAGCACCCGGTTGATCGGCACGGTGTTGCCCGTGGCCTGCGCCCACAGGTACAGCAGCGTCATGTCGGACACCCCGCCGCGCACGCTGCGGGCCGCGAAGCGCTCGGCAATGTCGCGCAGCTGGTGCAGGCCCGCGGGCGTGCGGTATATGCGCACGAGGCAGGCGACGAAGTCCCGCAGGCCGGCTGCTGTCCAGTAGCTCACGTGCGGCGAGATCTGGCAGGGGTTCCAGCCGTCCGTGGGGACGATGCTGGAGCCGGAGAAGTCGGCGTTGCCCACCAGCCGCGCAATGTGTGCGCCGACGCCGCGGAACAGCAGCACGTCGCTGTCGATCAGCACGAAAGCGCGGCACTCGGGGTGCGCCGCCAGGTAGTTCGCCAGGAGAAAGTAGCGCCGGAAGCAGATCTTCTCGAACGCCGGCGTGTTGCTCGACAGGTGCATGTAGGCCTGGCAGAAGCGCTCATACGCCGGCCCGGCGTCGGTGTCCGACAGCACGACCAGGGGCTCCGCCGCCATGGCCGCGGATTCGCAGCACAGGCGCAGTGCCCTGTTCTGGCGGTCTTCCACAACAATGAAGGGGAGGGCGGGGTTCATGATTGGGCAAGGGCAGTGGGTGAAACGGGTCAGGGCCGCGGCGCGGTGGCGCTGCGTACCAGCGCGACGTGTGCGGGAAGAAAGTGGAAGTCGGCGTCCAGCGGCATGTCGAGCGTGAGCATTCCGCCCTTGGCGTTCACATCGCCGATCCAGTTGCGCAGCTGCACCGCCGAGAAGCGCGGCGCGCTCGGCTGGGCCCACGAAGCGCCCAACGGCGTCAGCACATGCAGCCGGAGTTCGGAGGGCGGCGCGGCCAGGCGTGCGGTGGGCTGAAGGTACTCGCCCGCCATGAGGTTCTGGCACGGTGCGCTCTTGAGGGTGAAGCGCGCCGCCCCCTCGCCGGCATTGAAGGCCAGCCACCGGTTGGGGGCGCCGCTGCGCGCGGCCGCGCAGAGCGTGCTCCAGCCGAGCGGCGCCATGCCCGTCGTGTTGTAGACGCCATCGAACCACCAGCCCGTGGCCAGTGCGCCGTAGTGCTGCGACCAGCTCTCGATCACGGCCGACCAGGCGGTGATGAAGCGCGGCGGCGGCGGCAGCTGTTCGGAGACGTCGCCCAGGCAGTCCATCAGGTAGCGGTCGCCTTGCGGCGCGCGGAACGGCAGGTAGAGGATCAGCGCGATGCCGTGGTGCCGCAGCGCGCGGCCGATCTCCAGCGGCAGGTCGCGCGGCGAACGGTGCGCGGCGCTGCGCGGGCACAACGCTTCGAGCGCGGCATTCGGCGCGATGAACTGGCCGTTGTTCTGGCCGAGCGTGAGGATGAGATGGTTGGCGCGCATCTCGGCGAGCGCGTCAGCGAAGGCCTCGACGTCGAAGCGTCTGATGCCGGCGATGGACTGCTTGTCGGGCAGGTAATGCACCATCACGCCGAAGCCCTGCATGCCTTGCACGCCCTGCCCATCCGGCGGGCTTGGCCGCGTCGCGACGGCCAGCCCCGCCCACGCGACCAGCCCGAGCACCAGCACCGCGAGCGCGCGAAGAAGGGGCAGGGCGCGGTTCGTCATGGCGTGGCCTGCGCCAGCGAAGCGGCGTTGCGCTTCAACGTGAAGTAGCTCGCGGCCACCGCGCCCGGCGTGCAGGCCCGCGAGAGCGACCACGCAGGGCGTGCGCGCTCGTGGTTGGCCAGGTAGCGCTCGATGCCGCCGAGGCCGCCGAATTCGTTGCCGATGAAGAACGCGTAGCCCGCGAAGAGCTCGCGGTGCACCGGCAGGTCCGAGAGCAGCAGCGGCACGCCCAGCGTGGCCGCCTCGGCGGCCGACAGGTTGAAGCCCTCGAAGGTGGACAGCGAGATGAAGGCCGTCGCCCCCTGGTACAGCCGCAGGAGTTCTTCCCGCGACACCAGCCCCCGGTGCCGCACGCAGGCGCGGAACGCGGGCGCCATGGCCGAGACCATGCGTTCGACATCGCGCGCGCCGTTGCCCGTGATGTCGAGGTAGTCGACCAGGCCCTGGCGCTTCATGCGCACGAAGAGCTTCAGGATGCCCTCGAAGTTCTTGTGCGGGTAGTAGTGGTAGGCCGCGATCAGGTAGCGCCCGCCGGGCGCGATCATGCTTCCGGCGCTGTACGCGTTGGCGCCGGCATCCACCGGATTGAAGATCACCGCCGGGTGCGCGCAGCGCGTGAAGTGCCGCTCGAAATCTTGCTGGCTGCTGCGGCTGATGAAGACCACGTCGGCCTCGCTGCGCGCGACGCGGTGCAGGTTCCAGTCGAGCCAGAGGCGCTTCTGTGGCGAGAAGTACTGCGGGTACGACTTGTACTGCACGTCGTGCACGACCACGATCGAATCCCGATGGCGGCCGAAGGGCGCCAGCAGCGAGAAAGGCAGGAAGTAGTTCGGGAACAGCGAGAACACCCGCTCCCCGCGCAGCCACCCACGCGCCAGGTGAAAGTTGTAGAGCAGCGTGTCGAGGATGAAGCGACTGATCTTCAGCCGCCGTGCCGCCGCGTAAAGGCGCGGATGGCGTTCGCTGATCGGCTGCACGTGGTGGTCCGGCGAGCCGCGCATGCTCTGCAGCAGCACCTCGGACACGTTCAGCACCCCGCCCGCCGACGCGTTGAGCCGGATGGTGTCGTAGAAGAGGTAGGTGGCCATGGTCGCTCCCGTGCGTGTGCGTTCTCATGCCGTCGGCAGGCCGGCGCGTGCCGAGCGTGTCGGTGGTGTGGGGCGTGTGGGGCGGGCTGCCGGCCTGCGGAACCACGAAGCGAGGCTGCCGGCGACGAAGGCCGCGATCAGCCCCGAGACCGCGAACGGTCCCCAGCCCAGGATCGGCCCGCGCAGGAACGGCACGTAGGCGGCCAGCAGCACCAGCGCGCAGAGGTAGCCGGCAGTCAGCGCGCGCTGCGGGTCGACGGCCCGGTCGACGACGCGAAAGCCCGCCGAGACCGCGAAGCCCAGCAGCGCCGGGCCCGCCAGCCCGAAGTCGAAGTACGCGGTGGTGAAGGGCGGCAGCGACACGTTGCTCTGCGAGAAGTTGCCCAGCACGGCCGGCCAGCCGAGCGGGTCGAACTCCGGGAATATCTTCAGCTCGCGCGGCAGGACGAAGGAGAAGGCCGAGAGCAGGTAGCGCCCGTAGCCGAGGTCGGGAGAGGGCGCACGCTCCAGGATGCCCGCGACGACGAACATCGCGTCGAAGTCCTGGCTGAAGGGGTACGACGCCAGCTGCGCGCCCCACATGGCGTCCCGCGAGATCAGGTTCAGCACCGGGCCCAGGCCTGCGATGGCGCCGAAGATCACTGCGGCGAGCGTCCACCGGTGCCTGCGCCCCAGGGCATGGATGAGCAGCGGCAGCAGCCCGATCAGGATCACCTGGCGCGCCGTGTTGACCGGGTTCGCGGCGAAGGCGGCCAGCGCGAAGGCGAGGCCCGCGGCGCACCAGGCCCACAGCGTGCGCTGGCGCAGGGCGTGGATCGCAAGCGCCACGAAGCACATCAGCACCACGAGCTTGGGCAGCGTGGAATAGACGATGTACTGGATCGGCGGGCTCACTTCTTCTGCCAGCACGCCGCGCGCCACGAAGTTCATGTCGAAGCGGACGAAAAGCACCGCGAACGCCACTTCCAGACAACCCAGCAGCAGGAAGGGGTGGGCGACGCCGGCGCCGCGCGCGCGGTGCGCCGGCCCGGGCGCGGCCGGCTGCGCGGGCAGGCCCAGCCGTGCGGCTTCCACCCCGGCCATGTACAGCAGTACGAGCATCAGCGCCTGCGTGTGCGCGGCGGGCCCGACGATGCCGACCTCCCAGAAGTCGACGTCCGTGGCGATCTGCATCGCCGGGGCGATCGAGAAGTAGACGAGAACCACCGTGTAGTGAAGCAGCAGGAACACGCTGTCGCCGGCGGCGCCGAGCATCGACAGCTGCACCAGCGCCAGCACGAACACGACCCCGTAGCCCCAGACGGGATCGATGAGCCCGCACAGCGCGGCGCAGACGATGCCGGACCAGATGACGAGGGTTCTCATGGCAAGGCTCGGTTCGTCAGGCGTGCGCCGCCTCGGCGGCGGTCCGCGGGGCCGTCTGGTAGTCCGCGTAGGTGCGGCGCAGCCCTTCGGCCAGCGGCACCGTGGCGCGCCACCCGAAGCTGGCCGCGCGCGACACGTCCAGCAGCTTGCGCGGTGCGCCGTCGGGCTGCGCCAGGTCGTAGTGAATGCTGCCCTCGTAGCCCACGACCTCGCGGATGTGTTCCACCAGTTCGGCAATCGACACGTCCTCGCCCGTTCCGAGGTTGATGTGGCCGCGCATCGGATCGGTGTACTGGTCGTAGGCGGCGCGCGACAGGTTCATCACGTCCAGGCAGCCTTCGACCATGTCGTCCACGTACAGGAACTCGCGCCGCGCCCGGCCGCTGCCCCAGATCAGCACGCTCGGCGAGCGGCTGATCTTGGCCAGGTGAAAGCGCTGGATCAGCGCGGGTACCACGTGGCTGTTTTCCAGGTGGTAGTTGTCGCCGGGGCCGTAGAGGTTGCTCGGCATCACGCTGCGGAAGTCGACGCCGTGCGTGGCGCCGTACTGCCGGTTGTAGCTCTCGCAGAGCTTGATGCCCGCGATCTTGGCGATCGCGTAGGGCTCGTTGGTGGGCTCGAGCTTGCCGGTGAGCAGGGCGTCTTCGCGGATCGGCTGGTCGGACAGCCGCGGATAGATGCAGCTCGAGCCGAGGAACAGCAGCCGCTTGACGTTGGCGACAAAGGCCTGGTGCGTGAGGTTCGCCGCGATCAGCAGGTTCTCGTAGATGAACTGCGCGGGGTAGGTCATGTTGGCGTGGATGCCGCCGACCTTGGCCGCTGCCACGTAGACCTGGTCGACAGGCTCGGTCGCAAAGAAGCGCGCGACAGCCGCCTGGTCGAGCAGGTCGAGCTCGGCGTGGCTGCGCGTCACGACCTCATGGCCCAGCGCGCGCAGGCGCCTCGTGAGCGTCTGGCCCACCATCCCGCGATGACCTGCAACGTAGATTCGCATGGCGTTCTTTCAGTGAAGGGTGGGTGGCTCAGCGCGAACCGCGCGCTCCGAGCACGACGCGGAAGGTCTTCAGCACGATCACCAGGTCGCGCAGCAAGGAGAGCTTGGCGACGTACTCGGCGTCCATGGCCGCGCGGCGGCGGTAGCTCACTTCGTTGCGCCCGCTGATCTGCCACAGGCCGGTGATGCCCGGGCGCACCGCGCAGTAGTACGCCCAGTAGGGGCCGTACAGCTCCTTCTGCGCAAACATGCAGGGGCGCGGACCGACCATGCTCATGTCGCCCTTGAGCACGTTCCAGAACTGCGGAAACTCGTCGATGCTGTAGCGGCGCAGGAAGGCACCGAAGCGGGTGATGCGCGGATCGTGTTCGAGCTTCTGGAACTTCTCCCATTCGCGCCGGGCCGCATCGTTCTCGCGCAGATGCCGCGCCAGCACGGCATCTGCGTTGGGCGCCATGGTGCGGAACTTGTAGAAGCGGAAGATCCGGCCGTTGCGGCCATAGCGCGGCTGCACGTAGATGACTGGAGCGCCCGAGGTCAGCAGCACGCCGACGGCAATCAGTGCGTAGGCCCAGCCCAGGAACAGGAAGAACGAGCCCGCCAGGACGATGTCCATGGTGCGCTTGGCGACCTGCAGGAGCCGCGAGCCGCCCACCGGCACGGGGCGGGCGGCGGTGCGGTGCGGCGTGCGTGAAAGGTGCGTGCTCATGATGTCGCGCGCTCCGGTGCGGCGTGGGGGGTGTGCCCCAGCGCGGGCGGATAGACGTTCGGCGGCAGGGCGTGGGGGCCGTACTCGTAGCCATAGGCGCTGTGGCGTTGCCGTGCGTCCTGCGCGTTGAGCACCACGCCGTGGAACGACGCGCCCACGTGCGCCAGCCGCTTCGCACTCTCCACCAGGTCGCCCATTTCGCTGTCGCCGGCGCGGGCCACGAGCATCAGGGTGCCCATGTCCGGGGCCATCGCCACGGTCTCGGTCGCCAGCAGGATGGGCGGGGCATCGACGACCACGGCGTCATAGAGCGACGAGAGGGTTTCCAGCAAGCGCGTGAACGCGCTGGCGCCCAGCATCGTGGCCGGATCGAGCGGCAGCTTGCCGGTGGTGATCACGTCCAGGTGCGGCAGCACCTGCACGTGAACCGCCTGCGCGAGCGTGCAGGTGCCGGCGATCAGCTCCGACAGGCCGGCGGAGGGCTTCAGCCCGAACTGGCTCGCCACGGTGCCGCGGCGCATGTCGGCATCGATCAGCAGCACGCGTTTGCCGGAGGTCGCCAGCACGGCCGAGAAATTCGTCGACAGGAAGGTCTTGCCCGCGCCCGGCGTGGCGCTGGTCAGCAGGATGCGGTTGTTCGGTGCCGCGGCCATCAGGAAGCCCAGCGTGGTGCGCAGCCTGCGCACGCCTTCGAGCGCCGGGTCGTCCGGGTGCTGGGCCGCCAGCAGCTTCAGCCCGGGCCGGCCTTGGCGGATGGCGCGATCGAGCGCGCCTTGCCGCGTGCTGAGCGCGATCGTGCTGTAGACGTTCAGGCCGGTGCGCATCTCGATCTCGTCGGGGGTGGCGACCGTGCTCTTGAGCACCTTGCGAAGGATCGTGGTGAGCGCGCCCAGGAACAGCCCCACGGCCAGCGCCAGCGCCATCACGATCACCGCCTTGGGCCGCACCGGCTTCTCCGGCGACAGCGCCTGGTCGAGCACGCGCACGTTGCCGAGGCGGCCTTCGCGGGCCAGGCGCATCTGCAGCGAACTGTTCAGGAGCGACGCGTAGAGCTCGGTGTTGACCTTGATGTCGCGCTGCATGCGCAGCGAGTTCTGCTGCAGCATCGGCATGCGGCGGATGCGGGTGTCCACGCCGCCCAGCTCCCTGCGCAACGAGGCGATCTGCGCGTCGAGCGTCATCAGCATCGGGTGCGCACTGGTGAAGCGGCTCGCTAGGTCCAGGCGCTTCTGGCGCGCGTCGAGCAGCTTGGCCTGCAGGTCGACGTTCTGCGACAGCGCGTTGCGCGCCTCGTCGTCCAGGCTGATGGTTCCGTTCTGGTTGCGGTACTGGTTGTAGGCCTCTTCCGACTGTTCCAGCTGCTGCTTGAACTTGGGCAGCTCGGTGCCCAGGAAGTCCAGCGTGCGCTCGGCCTGCGCGGTCTTCTGGTCGATGTTCTGGCGCATGTACAGGCGCGCCACCTCGTTGAGCAGGTTCGCCAGATGGTCGCGATCGTCGGTCTGCCAGCTCACATCGATCACGCTGGACTGCTTGCCTTTCTCGATCACGCGCAGCTCGCGCTGCAGCTCGAGCATGGTGAGCTGCGTGGAATGCCGCGTCAGCTCGAAGGCGCCGCCGGGCCGTGCGTCGATAGCGGCCACCAGCAGGTGGACCGTTCCGCCCGGCACGGTGCTGTCCTGCGGTACGCCGACCTGGCCCTGCAGCGGGGTGTCGAGGTCGGGATGCATCAGGGTGTAGTGGCCGTCCTTGCCTGCGGTCAGCAGGAACTTCTTGCCCTCGAGGGCCGGCGGCACGTCCATCTGCGCGACCGCGATCTGCTCGGTGCCCGACACATAGCCGCGCATGCCGAAGAAGCCCGGGCTGGACAGCGTCTTCGAATGCCGCGCCATGAAGGCGCCCACGACCGGGATGTAGTGCGGCCGCGCCGTGATGAACAGCTTGGTGTTCTCGATCGCCTGGCCGAGCACCATGCGCGACTTCAGGATCTCGGCCTCGCCCGAGGTCGGCGTCTTCACGCCCACGCCGTTGACCGCGGCATCGCCCGCGCCGCCGGGCGAACGTTCGGCATCCTCGAGCTGGATCAGCACGTTGGCTTCGTACACCCGCGGCCCGAAGAGCGCGTAGCCCGCGCCCAGCACCAGCACCACGGCGGTGACCGAGGCGATCAGCCACCGGTTGTCCAGCATCAGGTCGACGTATTCCTTGAACCTTGAGTACGGGCGCTCGGGTTCCGGGCTGTACGGTGCGGGAAGCGGGGGGTACCAACGCGCATTCATGGGCTTCACCTTCTTTGTCGTGTTCGGGCCGGGGCGTTGCGCGGCCTACCGGCTGCGGGCGGTGTCGCGCGCGAGGTTGATCACCTGGGCGGCGGGAAGGATCAGGTTGGCGACCCGGTTCCACGAGACCAGCGGCACGCGGTCGACATAGACCACGTCGCGCGGGCGCAGCTCGAAGCGGTCGGCCAGCGCAAGCGCAGCCGGGTTCCTCGCGTTCAGGCTGAAGATCTGCGGCGTGTCGGGCGTCTGCGGCGAGTTGCGGATCACGTAGATCTGTCCGGGGTCGGCCGTGAGCAGGTCGGGCCCGCCCGCATCGCCGAGGGCTTCGTTCAGGCTCATGCGGCCGTTGCGCATCAGGAGCGCCGAGGGCCGCATGATCTCGCCCATCACGTAGATGCGGCTGTCGTCCCGGCTGCCGACGTACACGATGTCGCCGTTGCGCAGCGGAATGTTGTTGGCGTCGGCGCCGAAGCGCTTGAGCTGCAGCGTGTCGATGATCACCGTGCGGTCGCCGCGCGTGAGCGTCACATGCGAACGGTCGCCCACGGCGGTGATGCTGCCCGCGCGGTTGAGCGCCTCGGACAGCGTCATCGGGATGTCCGTGAAGATCTGCAGCCCGGGCGTGCGGACCTCGCCCTCGACATAGGCGCGCTGGCTGCGGAACGACTGGATGCGCACGCTGACCAGGGGCGCCTTGATGATCTTGCCGATGCGCGTCGCGATCAGCTCGGACGCACCGCTTTCGGTCAGCCCCTGCAGCCGGGTGCGGCCGATGTAGGGGAAGCTGATCTCGCCCGCGGCATCGACGATGAAGCCCGGCGCCACGGTGACGCCCGTCGGGTCGCTCTGCTGCGCGATCACCGCGCCCAGGTTGGGCTGCAGCTCGGGGTTGTTGTAGACGGTGATGCCCACCACGTCCCCCGGCCCGATGGTGTAGGGCGCGGGCCGGCCGAACAGCGCCTTCACGTCGGGCGGGATGCCCGTGTTCCCCGCGAGCTGTGTGCGGATCAGCTCCGGGGTGATGACTTCCACCTTGCCGGTGCCGCCGTTCTTGCCGTCGGCCGACTGCAGCGGGCCCGGCGTGCCGAAGCCGGGAGCGCAGCCGCACAACCCGAGCGACAGCAGCAGTGCCATGGCGCGCGACCGGAAGCGGCCACCGGGAAGGGCGCGGGCGCCCTCGGTGGCGAGGAGGCGCTCGCCGCGCGGATTCGCTGGGGTGACGGTTTTCATGAGTCTCTCCTTGGCTTCGGTTGTTGTTTCAAGGCGCGGCGAGCGTGGCCGCAATGGCGCGCGGGGTGCCTGCCGCCGGTCGGCCCTGCCGCTCCGGGCTGGGGGTGGCCAGGCAGTGCTCGACGACCCAGTCGCCGACGGATTGCAGGAAGAGCTGCTGGCCCTTCACGGTGCAGACGGTGTGGTCCACCTCGCGCATGAACTCGTACTGCAGGCCTTGCATGAACGGTTCGTGGCGCAGGGCGCCGAGCTGGTCGCGGTCGCGGTCGCAGACGTGCAGCGATCCCGAGTACAGGAGCTGCACCGCCACCTCGCGTTCGACCAGCCGCTTCATGGTGGCTTCGAACCAGATCGCATTGACGTTGGGCGGCCGCCGGTCCACGAAGTAGCCCGGCAGCGCCTTGGTCGTCGTGTTGCCCGGCAGATGGCGCAAGACCCAGCGCCGCGCCTTGCCCGGGAACGACGGGTGCAGCGGCGCCGCGAGCGCGCGACGCACCGTGAGCTCCCAGCGCGTGCGCCGTTGGGGAAAGGCAAAGCCGTCGAACAGCGAAAGCGCCACCATGCGCGCGTCCACCGCGGCGGCCGACATGGCGTGCTCCACGCCCGAGCACATGGCCACGACCGCGAACTGGCGGACGCCCAGCATGCGTTGCGCAAGGTCCATGGCGGCCTGCAGGCTGTGCACCGCGCGCGTCTGCAGGTCGGGCCCGGTGTCCAGCGCCTCGCTGTCGCCGATGCCGCCCAGGTCGAAGCGCAGGCTGCCCACGCCGCGCGCGGCGAGCACGTGCGCCAGTTTCACGTTGATGCGGCGCGGCCCGACGCGGTGGTTCGCGCCCATGTTGAACATCAGGCAGGCGACGGGCGCCGGCATCCGCTGCGCGGGGACGGTGAGCATGCCCATCAGTGCGTTCCCGGGGCCGAAGCACACCGGGGTCTGCGTCAGGTCATTCATGGATGGCTCCCTGCAGGCGGCTGAGCGCATCGGCCGGAACCATCGCGCTGTGGGGATAGGGGTCGGACGTCCAGTCCAGCGGGTGGCTCAGGTAGGCCAGGCGCACCGGCATGTGGCGCGACTGCTGCTCGGCCGCCCATTGCGCGGTAGGCGTGTCGTCGGGCGGGGCCAGCACCAGGGTGTCGTGCAGGGCCGTGAGCGGCAGCGACTGCGGCGTGAGGGCGCGCAGCTGCGCCTGCAGGGCAGGCGAGAGACGCACGCCGAGCGCCTCCTCGGGCAGTGCGTCCGGTTCCCGCTCGAGGCTGCGGCGCCACGAGAGGTCGGGGATGCAGAAGGTCGTGTCGATCGCTTCGACGTGGCGCTCGCGCAGCAGGCGCGCGTAGCCCTGGCCGTCGATCACCGGCTCCCAGAGCACCAGACGGGCCGGATCGCACAGTCCATTGCGCGCGGCCAGCACGGCCAGGGTGGCGCCGAGCCGTGCGCCGATCCACACGATGGCGGCATGCGGTACGTGCCGCCGCAGCTCCTCGTGCGCCGCGCACAGGTCGCGGCGCCAGCCGTCGAGCTCGCCCTCGCTCTCGTCGCCCGGCGAGTCGCCGGAGCCGTAGAAGTCGAAGCGCAGCGTGGCGACGCCGGCGCGCGCGAGGCGTTCGGCCAGCACCTTGAAAAAGCGATGGGTGCGCAGGCCCTCCTGTCCGAAGGGCGGGCACAGGAGCACTGCGGTGTGCTCGCCCCGGTGGTCGTCGGCGGCGTGGAACACGCCGAAGACCTGGCGCGAGGCCGGCCCGAACATGAGCGGCGTGAAGAGGGTCATGCGACACCCCTCGCGCATCGCGACTCGGCCATCCCCTGGAGCGCGTTCAGGGGGCGCATGGGGCCGCCTTCGAAACCGCCGCCCGATGCCTGCACGCGGGCTTCGGTGTGGCGCCATTCGGCGAGCGAGCCCACGCTGTCCGGCCGCGCGGGCGCCGGCCCCAGCACCAGCACCAGCGTGCGGCCGGCCACCGGCAGCTCGACGCTGCGGCAGTCCGGCACCACGCCCACCTCGAAGCTCTGCGACGACATCAAGAGGCCCACGCCGATGGCCTTCAGGCAGGCTTCCTTGCGGGTCCAGCAGGTCAGGAAGGCGTGGTCATGTTCGTGCGCAGGCAGGGCGGCCAGTGCGTCCTGCTCGCGCTGCGTGAAATGCGCCGCCGCCAGGGTGGCCGCGTCCGGCATCGGGCGCAGCAGCTCGACGTCGGCGCCCAGCGGGCCGCGCCCGCCGATGGCGATCAAGGCCAGGCCCTGGCTGTGGCTCAGCGAGAACTGGGTGCGCGGGTGGCCCGCCAGCGACGGCTTGCCGAAGGCGCCGGTGGCCAGCGTCAGCGCGGCGGGCGGCAGGCCCGTGTAGTCGCACAGCGCCTGGCGCAGCGCCACATGGGCCGCCACGAAGCGTTGCCGGTCGACGGGGAAGCGCAGGCTCTCGGCACGCGCGCGCTCTTCGTCCGACAGGACCTGGGCGGGCAGGGTGTCGGTGAAGCTGTCCAGCTCGACGTACCGGCAGACCGGTGCGTCGATGGTCAGTGAGCTGGCGGCGCTGGTCATGGTCGATCACCCCTTGCGCAGCCAGCTGCCGAGCGCGCCGAGCAGCCCGCCGCGCTGTGCATGCACGGCCGTGCCGGCGGCCAGGTCGGCGAGGTCCGATGGCACGCCGTGCGGCGTGCCGTGTGCCGAGGAGGCGATCTGCCCGAGGTTCTCGAACAGATAGCGGCGAGGCTCCACGCGGTGCCCCAGCGTCTGCGCCGCCTGCTGCACGGCGCGCAGCACCAGCAGCGAGTCGCCGCCGAGGTCGAAGAAGTTGTCGCTGGCGCGGATCTCGTCGACGTCGATGCCGATCACGTCGGCCCAGATCTGGGCCAGCTGTGCGTGCTCGGGGCTGAGCAGGCCCCGCTTCGCTTCGCGCGCGTCGCTGTCGGTGTCATCGGCCGGCGCACCCTTGTCCGCCTCTTCGGCTGCCAGCTTGCGCAGATAGAGCGCGCTGGCCGAGCCTTCGGTGCGGGCGATCTCCGCGAGCGTGGCCCCCGGGTGGTCGGCGACGCGGGCCAGCACTTCGAGGTAACGCTCGCGCAGCTGGGCACCGGTCTCGCGCAGGTACACGTCGGCGTTGTAGAGCAGCGCGCCTTCCAGGCCGTGCGGCTTGTCCATCAGCCACACGCCGATGTCGTCGGTGGCGCCGTGCTGCATCACGTGCACCTGGCGGGTCTGCAGGCTGCCGACGGTGCGCGCGCGTTCGCGTGCGTCCTGGAACGAGAACATCGCCTGGTAGGGCCCGGCGTGCTTGATCTGCCCCGCATAGCCGGGCTCGGCCATCAGGCGCTCGAACGGCACCTGCTGGTGGTTCATCATCGACAGCAGCTCCTGCTTCACGTAGCGCATGAAGTCGGGCAGCGGCAGCGCCATGTCGACCGCGAGCGAGACTGGCAGCACGTTGTTGAAGAAGCCCATGACGTCTTCCGTCTCGGCCTGCTGGCGCCCGCGCACCGGGTTCGCGATGACGATGGCGTCGTTGCCGGTCGCCTGGGCCATGGTCAGCGCGTAGATGCCGAAGGTCAGCATGCTGAGCGTGACGTCCATGTCGCGCGCGACCTCGCGCAGCCGCTGCGTGCTCTGCAGGTCGATGTGGATCCAGTGCGCGCCGCCCTGGCCGCTCTTGCCCGCGCGGCGCGGCATGTCGGTCCGGGGCGGCCGCACGGTCTTGGCGGCGCCCGCGAGCCGGCCGCGCCAGAACGCGAGCTGCTCCTCGCAGGCAGGCTCGGTCAGCCACTTTTCCAGCCACTCGGCGTAGTCGCCGTGGGTGGTGGCGAGCGCGGGCAGGTTGTGCGGGCGGCCGCGCTCGGCGGCGTCGTAGAACGCGCCCAGCTCGCGCTGCATCAGGTCGAAGGACCAGCCGTCCCAGATCAGGTGGTGCGGCACGAACAGGAAGACGTGCTCCTGGTCGTCGAGCTGGAACAGGGTCGCGCGCATCATCGGCGCGCTGTGGATGTCGATCGGCTGGTCGGACAGCACCTGCATCTGCTCGGCCAGCTCGGCCTCGCGCTGGTCCGCCGGCAGGCCACGCAGGTCGACCAGCGGCAGGGTGAAATCGACGGACTCCGCGATCGATTGAATCGGCCGTCCTGTGTCCTCGTCGAACGCGATGCATGTGCGCAGCGAGGGCTGACGGCGGATCATCTCGCGCAGCGCGCCTTCGAAGCGCGCCGCGTCGAGCCGACCGGTGAGCCGCTGCGCCGAGGGCGCGTTGTAGACAGAACGGCCCGTGTACAGCTGCTCCATGAAGCGGATGCGTTCCTGCGAGGGCGTGAGCGGCGCGCTGCGGCGATCGGGGTGGCAGGCAATCGGCGCCTGCAGGCCGACGCCCGCGCCCTGCAGGGCCTCGATGACCGCGGCCAGCTTCTCGGCCGTGGGCGCCTCGAACAGCGAGCGCAGCGGCAGCGTGACCTGGAACTCGCGGCTCAGCAGCGTGGTGAGCCGCGCGGCCAGCAGCGAGTGGCCGCCCATGGTGAAGAAGTTGTCGTGCATGTCCAGGCCGGGCAGGCTCAGCACCTTCTCCATGATCGCCAGCACCTTGCGTTCGTGCGCGTTGCGCGGACCGGCGCCGCGGCGCACTTCGTCGCGCGCCACCGCCTGCGGCGGCGGCAGCGAGACGCGATCGACCTTGCCGTTCGCCAGCGTGGGCAGCGCATCGAGCGTCACCACGTGCTGCGGCAGCATGAAGGCCGGCAGGTGCTTGCGCAGGTGCACCATCAGCGCATCGAGGTCGAAGCCGGCGCCCGGGGTCAGCGCCAGGTAGGCCACCAGGCGCACGTCGCCGGGGTTGTCCTCGCGGGCCACGACCACGCTGCGCGAGACGCCGGCAACTTCGCAGCAGCGCACCTCGATCTCGCCGGGCTCGATGCGGTAGCCGCGCACCTTCACCTGGAAGTCGAGCCGCCCGAGGTGGTCGAGCAGCCCGTCGTTGCGCCAGCGACCGCGGTCGCCGGAGCGGTAGACCTTCTTCGTGGTGCCGAAGATGCGCACCGTGACGAAGCGCTCGGCGGTCAGCGCGGGGCGGTCGAGGTAGCCCAGCGCGACGCCTTCGCCCGCGATGCAGATTTCACCGGGCACGCCGATCGGGCACGGTTGCAGGTCGGCATCGAGGATCCAGATCTCGGTGTTGTCGACGGGCCTGCCGATCGACACGCCGCGCGAAGCGATCTCTTCGGGGCGAACGTGCCAGGCCGTGGAGTACACCGTCGTCTCGGTCGGGCCGTAGCCGTTCCACAGCCCTTCCATGCGCTCGCACAGCGCCAGCGCCATGCTCGGGCGCAGCGCTTCGCCGCCGGTCCAGCCGCGAAAACCGGGCGTGCCGCCGGCCCACTGGGCATCGAGCAGGAGCTGCCACATGCCGGGCGTGGCCTGCAGCAGCGTGATCTGTTCGTCGTCGAGCGCCTGCGACAGGCGGTTGCCGTCCATGGCGACCTCGCGCTGCACCATCACGAGTTCGGCGCCCGTTGCCAGCGGCAGCAGCAGGTCGGGCACGGCCATGTCGAACGACAGGGTGGTGACGGCGGCGATGCGGTCGGACGGGCCGACGTTCGATTCGCGCTGCATCCACTGCAGCAGGTGCGCCACGCCGCGGTGGTGCGCAATGACGCCCTTGGGCAGGCCGGTCGAGCCGGAGGTGTAGATCACATAGGCGGCGTCTTCGGAGCCCGGGTCGTCGCTGCTCGGCGGCAGGGAGTCGCCCGACAGGTGGCGCCAGGCGGTGTCGCGATCGATCTCGAAGATCCGTTGCTCGGCGTCGCCGCGCCAGTCGCGGGGCGCCACCGCGATGTCGGACGAAGTCAGCATCAGGCTGAGGGTGGCGTCGCTGGCGTAGTGGTCCAGCCGCGCCTGCGGAAATGCGGTGTCCAGCGGCACGTAGGACGCGCCCGCCTTGAGGATGCCGAGCATCGCGACGACCATCTCCAGGCTGCGTTCGAGGCACAGCCCCACGCGTTGGCCGCGGCCCACGCCGCGCGCGCGCAATGCACGCGCCAGTCGGTTGGACAGCGCATCGAGTTCGCCGTAGCTGCAGCTGCGCGCGCCGTCGCGCACCGCCGGGCGGTGGGGCTGCAGCGGCACGCGCGCCACGAAGCCGGCATGCGCCAGCGGCGCGCCGCGCAGCGGCACGCGCGCCGGCTGCAGCGCCAGCAGCGCGCGCGCGGCGCCGGCCGACAGCACCTCGAGCCCGCCGATGGTTTCGTCGGGCTTGTGCGCGGCCGACTGCAGCACGCACTCGAACATGTCGAGCCAGCGCTCCACGCTCACGTCGTCGAACAGGTCGGTGTTGTATTGCGCCTCGATCTGCAGGCTGCCGGCGTGCGGACGCAGGTTCACGAACAGCTCGAAGTTCTCGTAGCGGCGGGCGATGGTGTCCTGCACCACGTCGAGCGTGGTGAACGCCTGCGCGCTGCTCGCCACGTCGGGGTCCACGTTGAAGGCCACGCTCACCAGCGGCAGCCGGCTCGGGTCGCGCACGAGCGACAACTGGCCCAGCAACGCGCCATAGGTGAGGGCCTGGTGGTCGAAGGCGTCGAGCACGGCGGTGCTGCATTCGTCCATCAGCGCGTCGAAGCGCGTGGCGGCATGCACGGCGATGCGCAGCGGCAGCAGGTTCACGCAATGGCCGACCAGGCCGGGCACGTCGTGCGCGAGCTGGCCCGAGGTCGGGATGCCGACCACGATGTCTTCCTGGCCCGTGAGGCGGTACAGCGTCGCGATGAAGCCGCTGAACAGGCCCGTGAACAGGCTGACACCGGCCTTGGTGCTCGCGGTGCGCACGGCGCCGACCACGCGCCGGTCGAGCAGGCGTTCGGCGCGGCGCGAGTTGAAGGTGCGGGCGGCCGGGCGGGGGCGGTCCAGCGGCAGGTCGAGCACCGGCTGCGTGGTGCCGGAAAAGCGCGCCAGCCAGTAGTCGATGTGCGCCTGCATGTCGGGGCTCGCGGCGGCGACGGCTTCCTCGGCGGCGAAGTCCGCGAACAGCGGCGCGGCCTTGAGCTTCAGCCCGGTGCCGGTTTCTTCGGCATAGAGATGGCCCAGCTGCTCGGTGATGACCGCCCACGACCAGCCGTCGCAGACCACGTGGTGCGCCGACATCACGAGTTCGTGCTCGGCATCGCCCAGGCGGTACAGCACCGCCCGGAACAGCGGACCGTGTTCGAGCGAGAACGGCGTGCACACCGCCTCGGCGTGGGCCGCGCCCAGCGCCTGCGTGAGGGCTTCCGGCGCCAGCCCGCCCAGGTCCTGCCGGACCAGGTGGTTTCCGCCCGGGGGGCTGACCAGCATGAAGGTGCCGTCCGGCGAGATCGTGGCGCGCAGCGCCTGGTGGCGTTCGAGCAGGCGGTCGGTGGCGCGCGCCATGGCCGTGCCGTCCAGCGCGCCGCGCAATCGCAGCACGACCGATTCGTTGTAGGCCATCGAGGCCTCGGTGCTCATCGTGGCGCCGAGCCAGATTTCGCGTTGCGATTCGGTCGTCGGAATGATGCATTCGACGAGGCCACCGCTCGCGGTGGGCTTGAGTGCGGCGTTCATGCTGCAGCCTTTCCGTTGATGAGGCGCTCGTGCGAGGCGGCGTCTTCGGGTACGTGCCAGAACGGCCGGCCGTCGCTGTCGCGGGCCAGCACGCTGCCGTCTTCGACGGGCTTGCGCGCGTCGAAGCGGGTGGGAGTAGGAGCGCGGCGCGGAAGGAAACCGGATTCCTGCATCTCGGCGACCGATTCCTTGAAGGCGCTCTGAATGAAGGCGATGTCCTCGGCGCTGTGCGCGCTCGTGAGGAAGCACGGGAAGTTGTCCAGGATGTGCACGCCGCGGCTGCGCATCATGGCGAACAGCAGGTCCTGCAGCGGGTGGTCTTCGAGCCAGCTCACGCGCCACAGCGACGAGAAATGACGGATCGCGAGCGGCGCGCCGACCTCCTCGCACCAGCCCGAGAGTTCCGCGGCCATGGCGGTCGTGCTGGCGTTGAGCCCGGCCTGCAATGCGGGCCCGGCCTCCTTCAGGTGCATGAGCGAGGCCTTGGCCGCGGCGAGCGCGAGCGGATGGCGCACGAAGGTGCCGGCGAAGTAGGTGACGCCGACGCCCGGGATCGAGTCGTCGCCGTACTGCCAGGGGCCGCCGTCGAGTGCGTCCATGAACTCGCGCTTGCCGGCGATCACGCCGACCGGAAAGCCGCCGCCGATCACCTTGCCGTAGGTGGCGAGGTCGGCGCGCACGCCGAACAGTTCCTGCGCGCCGCCCAGCGCGGTGCGAAAGCCGGTGATGACCTCGTCGAAGATGAGGCAGCAGCCGTTCGTCGCGGTGATGTCGCGCACGTCGTGCAGGAACTCGCGCGGCTGGAAGTCGGGGCGGCGGCTTTGCACCGGCTCGATCAGCACGGCCGCCAGGTCCGCCGCGTTGTCGCGGATGAAGGCGAGCGCCTCGGGCGTGCCGTAGTCGAGCACGCGGATGTCGCCGAACATGCCGCTCATCACGCCGGGCGCGGCCGACAGGCCCTTGCCGCCCTTGCCGGCGCGCACCAGCACTTCGTCGAAGGTGCCGTGGTAGGAGCCCGTGAAGGCCACCACCGTGCTGCGCCCGGTGACGGTGCGCGCAATGCGCAGCGCCGCCATCACGGCCTCGGAGCCGGTGTTGCACAGGCCGGCGCGCTCGCTGCCCGTGAGTTCGCAGATGAGGCGGGTCACGTCGGCCGCGAGCGGATGCTGTGGTCCGATCTCGTAGCCGGCATCGAGCTGGGCCCGCACGGCGTCCTGCACGAAATCGGGTTGCCAGCCGAACAGGTTCAGCCCGAAGCCGTTGAGCGCGTCGACGTACGCGTTGCCGTCGATGTCCCACATCTTCGAGCCCTTGGAGCGTTCGATCACGATCTGGTAGGTGATCTCCTTGGTCAGCGGGCGAAAGCCATTGACCACGCGCGGGTCCGCCATGTGGTCACGGTTCTCTTCGGTGAAGCGCTTGCTCTTCTGCGTGCGTTCGACATAGCGCCGCACGAAGGTGGCCAGCCGCGCCTTCTGCCGCGCGCTGGGTTCGGCGGTGCGTTGGGTGTGGATGCGGGCAATGGCGCCGAAGGCCTTGTTGACGTCGTAGCGAAGCGGCGCTTCGGTCGGCGGCTGTTGTTGCACGGCGGGCACGGGCTCTGCCGCCACGGGCATCGCTGCGGCCACCGGAACGGCCGCGCCGGACAGGAGCGCGAGCTGCTGGCGCATCAGCTCCATCTGCTGCGCGATCACCTGGTTCAGCAAGCCAGCAGGCTGCGCGAGACCTTGTGGTGGCGTTGGCATGGACGCTTGCACGACGGATGCGGCAGGCATGGCGGGCGCGACGGGCGCGGCCACCGGCTCGGCCTCGGGCGGCAGGCTCTGCAGCAGGTACGCGGCCAGCGCGTCGAAGCTGCGGTAGTTCTCCATCAGCTGCCGGAAGCTCAGCTCGACCTTGAAGCGCTTCTTGATCTGCGTGGCGGCCTGGGTCAGCGTGAGCGAGTCCATGCCGATCTCTCCGAACGGGGCGTGGCCCTCGGCCTGTGCCATGTCGATGCCCGAGATGTCTTCGAACAGGGCCCGCAATCGGGTGTCGACCGACGCCGCGCGCGACGCATCGGACGGCTGGGGAGAAGGCAGGGGCAGGTGAGGCGAGGGCGCGGCAGCGGTCACGATCGGCTCCAATGAAACAGGCAGGACAGGCAGAAGAGGCAGGACAGGCGCAAGGGCGGGCGACGCCGGCGACACCGGCGCGGCGGGCGCGATGTCGACCCACAGACGCTTGCGTTCGAACGGGTAGGTGGGAAGGCACACGCGCCGGGCGCCGGCGCGCGGTGCGAGCAGGGCAAGGTCGACCTCGGCGCCGCAGGTCCACAGGCGCGCGGCGGCCAGGCGCAGGGTGCGGGTCTCGTCGGCCGGCTCGCCGTGCAGCAGCGACACCGCCACGGCGCCGGCCTTCGACGCCGGGGCGAGGCCTGGCAGGCGGTGCTGGCGCACCAGCGCGGCCAGCGTGTTGCGGGGGCCGACTTCCACGAAGACCGGATGCGTGGCGTCGCCCGCCGCGCTCTGCAAGGCCGGCGAGAAGCGCACGGTGCCGCGCAGGTGCTGCGCCCAGTAGGCCGGGCTCGTGGCCTGCGCGTCTTCGAGCAGACGGCCGGTGAACGTGGAGTAGATGGGGATCTGCGGCGCGTGCAGCGCGACCTGGCTCACGAGCGCCTCGAAGGGCGCCACCGCGGCGTCCATCATGGCGGAGTGAAAGGCGTGCGAGGTCTGCAGCAGCCGGCAGGCGACGCCCTCGGCTTCGAGCGCGGCCTGGAGTTCGGCGATGGCCTCGGACGGACCGGCGGCCACGCAGGCGCCGGGTGCGTTCTCCGCGGCGAGCGAGACCTGGGGCGAGGCTGCGAGTCGTGGGGCCAGCGCGTCCGCGCCGAGCCGCACCGACAGCATCGTTCCCGCGGGCTGTGCCTGCATGAGCGCGCCGCGGCGGGCAATGAGCCGGGCGGCATCTTCCAGGCGCATCACGCCGGCGATGACGGCCGCGACGAATTCACCGACGCTGTGGCCGATGAGCGCGTGCGGGCGCAGGCCCAGCGACAGCAGCCGCCGTGCGAGCGCGTACTCGAGCGTGAAGAGCGCGGGCTGCGTGACGGCGGTCGGCGCGAGCGCCTGCGGGTCGGCGGCGAACATGCGCTCGCGCAGGTCGAACTCGAGCGCGCCGTCGAAGGCGCGCAGGCAGTTGTCGAACGCGGCCGCGAACACCGGATCGCCCGTATGCAGCGCGCCGCCCATGCCCGGGTACTGCGCACCCTGGCCCGGGAACATCAGCAGGGGCTGCGGCGCGCGCTCGGCGATCCGGTCGCTCACGCGCCACGCCGCGTTCTCCGAGCGCAAGGCCTCGATGGCTTGCGCCGCATCGCCGGCCACCACGGCGCGGCGGAAGGCATGGGCCTTGCGGCCGACGCACAGTGTGAAGGCCGCATCGCCCAGGCAAAGCTCGGGCTGTTCTTCCAGGTGCGTCGCCAGCTGCTGCGTCGCGACCGCCAGTGCGGCCTCCGAGCGGGCCGACAGCGCCAGCACATGGACGCCCGGGAGCGTGGTGCGCGCCTGGCGCGCCGGCGCTTCCTCGAGCACGACGTGCGCGTTGGTGCCGCCGACACCGAACGAGCTGACCCCCGCGCGGCGCGGCAGGTCGGCCCGCGGCCACGGCTGCAGCTGGTTGCTGACGTGGAACGGCGTGCGCGCAAAGTCGATGGCCGGGTTCGGTGCCGTGAAATGCGCGGTGGGCGGAATCAGTTCGTGGTGCAGCGCCAGCGCTGTCTTGATGAGACCGGCGGCGCCCGCGGCCGTGACCATGTGGCCCACGTTGCTCTTGAGCGAGCCCAGCGTGCAGTAGCCCCGCGCGTCGGTGTGCTCGGCGTACGCGACGGCGAGCGCCTCGACCTCGACCGGGTCGCCCATCGGCGTGGCGGTGCCGTGTGCTTCCACGTAGGAAATGCTGCGTGCGTCGACGTCCGCTGCGGCCAGCGCGGCGCGGATCACCGCGGCCTGGCCGTCCACGCTGGGCGCCGTGAAGCTGGCCTTGGCGCCGCCGTCGTTGTTGACGCAGGCGCTGCGCAGCACGGCATAGATGGTGTCGCCGTCGGCCTGCGCGTCGGACAGCCGCTTGAGCAGCACCACGGCGGCGCCGTCGCTGAACACGGTGCCCTTGGCCTGCGCGTCGAAGCTGCGCGTGTGGCCATCGGGCGAGAGCATCGAGCCCTCGTTATAAAGGTAGCCGCTGCGGGGCGGGCAGGTGACCGACGCGCCGCCCGCGAGCGCCATGTAGCACTGGCCCGTGCGCAGCGCGTGAAAGGCCTGGGCGATTGCGACCAGCGAGGTCGAGCAGGCGGTGTTGACGCTCACGGCCGGCCCGCGCAGGTTGAGCCGGTTGGCCACGCGGGTGGTGATGTAGTCCTTCTCGTTGCCCAGCATCACCTGGAATTCGCCGACGGCCTCCACGAGGTCGGGCCGCGAGGCCACGTGGCGCTGGAAGTAGGTGGCGTTGTACGTGCCCGCATACACGCCCACCGGGCCCGGCGCTTCGTCGGGCACGTAGCCCGCGCGCTCCAGGCATTCCCAGCAGATCTCGAGGAACACGCGGTGCTGCGGGTCCATGAGCGCGGCTTCCTTCGGGCCGAGGCCGAAGAAGGCGGCATCGAAGCCCTCGATGCCGTCGATCACGCCGCGCGCCCGCACATAGGCCGGGTCGCGGCGCAGCGACTCGCTGACGCCGGCGTCCAGGCTGGCGTCGTCGAAGAAGCTGACGGTGTCGCGCCCGGCGACGAGGTTGTCCCAGAACTGCTCCACGTCGCCCGCGCCGGGGAAGCGGCCGGCGGTGGCGATGAGGGCGATAGGTTCGGGTGCGTCGGCCGCGCCGCGGGTGGCGTCTTTCCGCACGGGCAGGGGCTGCGGTACCTCGTCGGCCGGCTGCAACTGCGCCGCGATGGCGCCCGGCGTCGGATGGCGGAAGAACAGGTTGGTCGACAGCGCCGGCGCGCCCTCGCGCTGCAGGTCTGCGAGCACCTGCAGCACCAGCAGCGAGCTGCCGCCCAGGTCGAAGAAGTTGTCGTTGCGCCCGGCGGTGTCGATGCCTAGGGCGCGTGCGAAGGCGTCGCACACCTGCTGCTCGAGCGCGTCGCGCGCGGCCTCGAAAGGCTGCGCGAGGTCGGGGCGATCGCCGGCCGGCTCGGGCAGCGCGTTGCGGTCGAGCTTGCCGTTGGGCGTGACGGGGAGTTGCGCGAGCCAGACCTGCGCCGACGGAAGCATCACCGCGGGCAGGCGGGCCGCCAGGTGCGTGCGCAGCGTGTCCCACGCGAGCTTCTGTGCGCGTGCCACCAGGTAGGCGATCAGGCGCAGTTGGCCGTCGCGACCGGGCCGCGCGACCACCGCGCACGACTGCACCGCGGAATGCGCAAGGATGGCTGCCTCGACCTCGCCGGTCTCGATGCGGTGGCCGTGGATCTTGACTTGGCCGTCGATGCGACCGATGAATTCGATCGTGCCGTCGGGCAGCCAACGGGCCAAGTCGCCGGTGCGGTAGAGCCGGTCGCCGGGCGCACCGAAAGGATCGGACACGAAGCGCGCGGCCGTGAGTTCGGGTTGCCCCAGGTACCCGCGGGCCAGGCCGTGTCCGCCGATGCACAGCTCGCCCACGAGTCCGCTGGGCAGCAGGGTCAGCGTCGGGCTCAGCACGCGCAGCACGGTGTCCTTGATCGGACGCCCGAGCGGCACCGAGCGCAGGCCTGCCGCGACAGCGGCGCGCTCGATGCGGTGGGTGGTCGCGAAGGTCGTGCACTCGGTCGGCCCGTAGCCGTTGCTGAGCGTGAGCCCGGGGAGGGCGTCGAGCGCGCGCTGCACATGGGGTACCGACAGCGCCTCGCCGCCGGTGAACAGGTGCGCCAGGCCCGCGAGGTGCTGCGGATCTCCGTCGACCACGGCGTTGAAGAGCGAGGCCGTGAGCCACGCGGTGTGTACCTCGTGGCGGGCGATGGTGCGTGCGAGGCCGGCGCCGGTGGGTACCCGTTCGTCGTGAATCACGCAGCGCCCGCCGTTCAGCAACGGTCCCCAGACTTCGAGCGTCGAGGCATCGAAGGCGAGCGGCGCCGCATGCAGCATCGCGCGCCCCGGTGCGAGCGCGATGTAGTCGACATCGACCACCAGCCGCAGGATGGCGCGATGGCTGATCTCGATGCCCTTGGGTACGCCGGTCGAGCCCGAGGTGTACATGAGGTACGCCAGCGACTCGCCGTCGATGGCCGGCGCTGTCCACGGCGCATGGTCCGTGGCGTCGTCAGGCCCTTCGATCCGCACGGCGGCGCGGTTGGCTGGCACGAGAGCGGCCAGCGAGCCGGTCGTCACGACCCGGGTCACACCGGCCTGGTCGAGCATGGTGGCGACCCGTTCCGAGGGGAAGTCGGTCGACACCGGCACGTAGGCCGCGCCCGCCTTGAGGATGCCGAGCATGGCGACGATGGCGTCCATCGAACGCTCGAACACCATCCCGACGTTGTCGCCCGCCCGAACGCCCGCCTGCTGCAGGCGTTGTGCGAGCCGGTCGGTGCGCGCATCGAGTTCGCCGTAGCGCATCGTTTCGTCGCCTGCCACCAGCGCCAGCGCGTCGGGCGTGGCCGCAGCCCGGCGGCTGAACACGGCGGGCACGGTGAGCGACAGGTCGGGCGCGGCGGGCGGCGTGGTCCATGCAGTGAGCTGGTCGTCGCGGTCGGCGTCGGGCAGGGCGCGGATGCTGTCGAGCGCCGCGTCGGGGCGCGCTAGCAGATCGGCAGCGGTGTCGGCTATGGCCGCGAGCAGGCGGGTGGCGCAGGGCGTATCCATCAGGCGCGCGTCGACGTCCAGATGCAGGCTGGCGGGGAGCTCTGCGCGGGCTTCGATCCGCAGGTGCGGCAAGGTCTCGGAAGTTGGGTGCGCGGACCGGCGGTCGAGGTCGAGCTGGGTCAGCCACGCGCTCGCGGTGCCGGACGGCGGCATCGGCAGGGCCGTGCCCAGCCAGCGCGATTGCAGCAGCAGCCAGGCGCCGACGAACAGCGTGTCCGGCAGGTATCCCGTGGCACCCAACGACGCCAGCCATCGCTGCGCGAACCCGGCGTCGAGGGCCAGCGAGACGCCGAGCCGTTCGCCTGCCGCCGCGCGCGCGGACGGGGAGACGAAGAGATCGCCCAGCGCGGCCTCCGAAGCCATGGCGGCCTCCGGCGACGAAGCAATGTGGGTTTCCATGCAATTACCCGGCTGCAGACTGTGAATGAAAAATTCAATTGATCCGACTGAATTGAATTCAATGGAGCATTGGCCTTGATTTGTCGCGATCCTATGAAATTGGCGAGCCGTCTGTTGAGGTCTTTTCTCTGTGTTTACATTTTGATATAAATATTTCTGAATCGAACTACCTTAATCGTGACGTTTGAGGTACCACGCCCATTCGGTATGGGCGGTTTGTCACCCATTTTTGGAGCCGCGGCGACACGCCGGTTCGAACCTTTGGCCGCTCTTCTTCGCTCCGGCGGCATTTTTGGGAGTCCGAGTTGCTATACTTTTTCGAGAAAAACAGCAGTAATGCGCCAAAATTTGAAGATCGATCAGAGGTTTTTCGCAAATTGAGTCAGATGGAGCGCATCGGCATTCGAAGGTCGTCGGCTCAAATGGGGTAGATATTTTTCTTCGATGGGCGAAATAATATGTCTTTCAATTAAGCCGAAATTGAATTTTGAATTTATTGAAAATCCCATTGAGTTCAATGAAATATGTTACTGGATTGCGTTGGAAATGCTTGATTTGCAATTTTTCTAGGCCCTCTTGAAGGGTTGACATTCAATTTCTGCCCATTTCTTTTGTGAAATATGGGGCAACAGAAAACGGGGTACTTTTCCCTCTGTCAGCGCGCGGAACGCCCGGATGCCCTGCGACGGTGGCCCACGGAATTCGGACAATCAGCCGCGTCGTGGGGCCCGGCATTGATCCCGGTTGATTTCTTTCGGGTCGGCCGGAAGGTCCGGACCGGGCCCGGGCATCGACGCCGCGGGCCCGCCATTTCGTCCGCAATTCGCCGCCGGCCCGCGGCTGGGATGCTTTGCGGGGGATGGGTTTTTAGGTCGAATGGCTTACTCTTTTTGCGGCGCCGATGGGCCGCGCCGATGCGCGGCCAGGCCGTTGGAACGCACCCGCCGCCATCGCTGCGTTGCACTGGCCCGGGTCCCGCGTTCGCGCCGCGCGGTCTCGGGCAGGCGCTTTGTCACGCGCGCATGCGCGCCGTGGCAGGGCGCATGGCTCCCTCGCAAAAGGGCGCTTCGCTCATGTGCGAAGGCATGGCGATTCCTAGAATGGCCCTGCGATGCATCGTGAAATGTGAGTCTTCTCGTTGAAGTGTTGAAGTGTTGAAGTGTTGAAGGGGGGCCTGAGCGGAGGGCTGCTGTCGGTGCGCACCGACGACGCCTTCCGCCGCGGGCTGCTTGCAGGCGCGTGAGAACGCGCTAGAACGAAGAGATGGAACGAAGGAGTGCAGCCATGGCCACCCAACCCGATCTTCCGTCTCCGATCACGCCCGATCTGCCGGTCGAGCCCGATGAAGGGCCGGAGCACGCGCCCGACGAGCCCACCGATCCCGAGCCGCCGCCCAGCGCGAGGTGAGAACAGCGCCTCTTGCGCCTCTTGCGTCGCGCTAAGCTCGCGCGATGGATGAAGTCGATTGCGCCGTCATCGGCGCTGGCGTGATGGGTCTGGCCGTGGCGCGCGCATTGGCGCTCGCGGGCCGGGAGGTGCTGGTGCTGGAGTCCGAAGGGGCCATCGGCACGGGAACGAGTTCCCGCAACAGCGAGGTGATCCACGCGGGCATCTATTACCCGCAGGGCTCGCTGAAAGCGACGCTGTGCGTGGAAGGACGCGACGCGCTCTATAGCTACGCACAGGCGCGCGGCGTGCCGCACAGCCGCTGCGGCAAGCTCATCGTGGCAACTTCCGCCGAACAGGTGGGTCAACTCGACGTGATCCGCGCGAAGGCTGCGGCCAATGGTGTGGACGACCTGGTCCTGCTCACCGCGCAGCAAGCTCTCGCGATGGAACCGCAACTGCATTGCGTCGCGGCGCTGCATTCACCGAGCACGGGCATCGTCGACAGCCATGCACTGATGGTGAGCCTGCTCGGCGACCTCGAGAACGCGGGCGGCGTGCTGGCGCTCAAGTCGCCCATCGATCGCGCCGAATGCGTGGACGGCGCTGTCGTGCTGATCGCCGCCGATGGCACGGCGCTGCGTTGCCGCACGGTGGTCAATGCCGCGGGGCTGGGCGCTCCTGCGTTGGCGCGTCGCTTCGAGGGCATGCCGGCATCCGCCGTGCCGCGCGAGCACTTCGCCAAGGGCAACTACTTCACGCTCGCGGGCCGCGCGCCTTTCGGCCGGCTCATCTATCCCGTGCCGGAGCCGGGCGGGCTCGGCGTGCACCTGACCCTCGACCTCGGCGGACAAGCCAAGTTCGGGCCCGACGTGCAGTGGGTCGAGGCCGCCGACGATCTCGTGGTCGATCCGGCGCGCGGCGATCGCTTCTATGACGAGGTGCGCAGGTACTGGCCCGCGTTGCCCGACGGCGCGTTGATTCCCGGCTATGCAGGCATGCGTCCGAAGATCTCGGGGCCGGATGAGCCCGCGGCCGACTTCGTGATCGCGGGCCCCGCGTCGCATGGGGTGCCGGGGCTGGTCCATCTCTTCGGCATCGAGTCACCGGGCCTCACCAGTTGCCTGGCCATCGGACGGCATGTGGCGCAGCAGCTCGCCGAGGCCTGATCGCACGCGCTCGGCACAACTGAGCACATCTCTGTCGCGCATGAGGGGCTTTCGAGCCTGTAACATGACAGCACGCCATATGCTGGCGTGAAGCCGCCGGCGCGGTGCCGGTGTCATCACGGAGGAAAGATTCCAATGAGTGCATCCAACAATCTTGAAGCAGCAGCCGAAGACATCGCGAGCGACGTGCGCGGCGTGCTGGCCAGCAAGGACCTGGATTCGGTTCCCCACATCAAGGCGCTGCGCCAACGCATCGACACCAAGCTCGCCATTGCGCGCGAACTGGCTTCCGAAAAGAGCAAGCTGGCCGCCAAGAAGGCGCGCCAGGCGGCCACTGCCACCAACACCTACGCCCACGACGAACCTTGGCAGGTTGCCGGCGCCGCACTGGCCGTCGGCGTGCTGGTGGGCCTGTTGCTTGGCCGCCGCTGAGCGTCACCGAACCGGCCTGAGCGCGCACCGCCGTCCGTTCGTTCGCCGTTGCCACGCTGACGTGGCCGGCGAGCGCGGAGGCGGCGCATGAAACTGTTGTCCCTGTTCGGGCTCGACGCCCGCATCCGCCGGTTGCGCATTGCCGCGGCCGAAGGTGCGCTGGCGGCCGAGGACCGGGTGCAGTTGTTGCGCATGGCCTGGGAGGACGAGAAGCAGCGCCTGAAGCTGACCCTGGTCCTGATCGTCGCCGTGCTGGGGCTGACCACCGTTGCGGTGGCATTGCTCTCGATGGCGGTGGTCGTGCATTACTGGGACACGCCGTACCGCATCACCGCCGCCTGGGTGGTGGCCGGTGTTTGGGCGGTGCTGTGGCTGGCGGCCGCCATCAGCCTGATGCGCAGCCTGAGCAACGCCTCCAGCAGCTTCATTCCGACCTTTCAGGAGTTCGAGCGCGACTGGGCTTGGGTCCAGGATCGTTTCAACCTCGGCAAGGACCCGGAACTGGACGACGAGGCGCCGCGCCCCCCGCGCCCCGCCACGCGCGAAGAGTTGCTGGCCCGCATGGAGCGTCAGCGTGAACGCATTGCCACCCTGCAGGGCGGTCGCGAAACGCAACCGGCTTCGGGCGAGCCCGTCAACGAATCGCCCGCAGCCACGGCGTTGCGCATCGCGCGCGAACACCCGGTGGCCGTCGGGGTCGCTGCTGCCGCGGCTGTGGCAGTGATCCGTCCGAAGCGGCTGTTGCGCTGGGCCACGGTCATTGCGCCGGTGCTCTGGCGCATGCGCCGAGGCTGAGGCGACAAGAAGAACCGGCTCAGGCCTTGCGGCGATCCTGCTGCAGCGCCTGGGCCGTTTCGCGGACCAGCCCGGGACCGCGATAGATCAGGCCGGTGTAGATCTGCACCACGTCCGCGCCCGCGGCGATCTTGGCCTTGGCATCCGCTGCACTCAGGATGCCGCCCACCCCGATGATCGGAAAGTCCTTGCCCAGTGCCGCGCGCAGTTGCGCGATCACCCGATTGCTGGCTTCGCGCACCGGTGCGCCCGAGAGGCCGCCGGCTTCCTGCGCGTGCGGCAGGCCCGCCACCGCGTCGCGTGCGAGCGTGGTGTTGGTGGCGATCACGCCGTCCATGCCGTGGCGCTGCAGCGTGGCGGCAATCACCGCGACCTGGGCGTCGTCGAGGTCGGGGGCGATCTTCACGAACAGCGGCGCGCGCTTGCCGTGGTGCGTGGCCAGCGCTTCGCGCCGCTCGGCCACGGCGCCCAGCAGGGCGTCGAGGGCCTCGTCGCTCTGCAGCGAGCGCAGGTTGGCCGTGTTGGGGCTGGAGATGTTGATCGTCACATAGTCCGCGTGCGGGTAGACGCCGTCCAGGCAGGCCAGGTAGTCGTCGACCGCACGCTCGATCGGCGTGGCGGCGTTCTTGCCGATGTTCAGGCCCAGCAGCATGGGCGACTTGCTGCCGCTCGCCTGCTTGCGGAAGCGCGCCTTCTGCACGTTGGCCAGAAAAGCATCGAGACCTTCGTTGTTGAAGCCGAGCCGGTTGATCAGCGCGTCGCGCTGCGGCAGGCGGAACATGCGCGGCTTCGGGTTGCCGGGCTGGCCCTTGGGCGTGACCGTGCCGACCTCGACGAAACCGAAGCCCATGGCCGCGAAGGCGTCGATGCAGCGTGCGTTCTTGTCCAGCCCGGCGGCCAGACCGACGCGGTTGGGGAAATTCAGGCCCGCGAGCTGAATGGGGTCTTCGACGCGCGCCGCCGCATAAGCGCAGGCCAATGGCGTGTTCTGGGTGCGGGCCAGCCCGTCGAGGGTGATTTCATGGGCGTGCTCGGGATCGAAACCGAACAGAAAAGGGCGGGCCAGGCCATAGAGCGAAGAGGGCAGCAGCAGGGGCATCGGATAATTCTCGACTTCAATGAGCCAAGGATTCTCCGCGATGACCGCACCCACCTCCCCAAGCCCTCTTTCCCAGGATGAACTCAAGGCCCAGGTCGGCCTTGCCGCGCTGGCCTACGTGGTCAAGGGCGAGATCGTCGGCGTGGGCACCGGCTCCACGGTCAACAAGTTCATCGACGCGCTGGCCACGATCAAGGACGAGATCAAGGGCGCCGTCTCCAGCTCGGTCGCGTCCACCGAGCGCCTGCGCGCGCTGGGCATCCCGGTGTTCGACAGCAACGAGGTGGAAGAGCTGGCCGTCTACATTGACGGCGCCGACGAGATCGACCACCAGGGCTTCATGGTGAAGGGCGGCGGCGCGGCGCTCACGCGCGAGAAGATCGTCGCGGCGCAGTCGAAGCGCTTCGTCTGCATCGCCGACGCCTCCAAGCTGGTCGAGACGCTCGGCGACTTTCCGCTGCCGGTGGAAGTGATCCCGATGGCGGCGCGCCGCGTGATGCGCCAGTTCGCGAGCCTGGGCGGCATTGCCCAGGTGCGCGAGAAAGACGGCCTGCCGCTGGTGACCGACAACGGCCAGCACATCGTCGACGTGACCGGCCTGCGGATCACCGACCCGCGCGCCTTCGAATCCGAAGTGAGCCAGTGGCCCGGCGTGGTGACGGTGGGGGTCTTCGCCCATCAGAAGGCCAACGTGTGCCTGCTGGGCACGGCGTCGGGCGTGAAGACGATGCAGTTCGCCGGCTGAACGGCGGCGATGCGAAACGGGGGCCAAGGCCCCCGTCATTCTTTAGAACCTGATGCCGGCCGGGTTGCTCGGGCCCGGTGCGTTCGAAGGCGGAGCCGGCGCGGGGTTCGGGGGCTGCAGAGGCGTATCGGCCGCACGGGGCGCTGCTGCCGCCGGGGCTTGCTGTGCAACGAGCGGGCGCGCGGCGGGCGGCCGGTAGCCGGCGGGCAGGCTGTTGCTCTTGGGGTAGCCGGCCGCATCGAGGTAGCGCGACCATTCCACATCCGAGAAGCCCTTGAGCTGCTGCGACCCGACGGTCAGCAGCGGCAGCGCGTTCTGGCCGCTCAGGCGCTGCAGGGCCTCGACGTCCTCGTTGCTCTTGATGGTGCGTTCCTCGAAGGGAATGCCGCGCGTGGTGAGCAGCGTGCGCGCCTCGTTGCAGGGGCCGCAGCTTTCGCCGCTGTACAGCGTGACGGGGTAGCGCTGCGCCACCTGACGCAGTTCATACGGAAGCCCGCTGTTGGCCGGTGCATTGACGCCGGCCGGTTGCGGCCCGCCCGTTGGCGCGTTGGTGACCACGGGGGGCTGATCCGAAAACGTGACCTTGCCGTTCTTGTCGACCTGGCGGTAGACCGGCTGCGCCAGCACGCTGGCAGCCGCCGAAAGCAGCAAGACGGCCAGGCCGATCAGGCGACGCGAGGGGAGTTTGTAAAAAGTCGGATACATCCTCCCGAGTATCGCAAGCTTCAGCGCCGTATCAAGCGGGCTGGGCCTGAGCCATGCCCTGATGTCGCAGCAGCGCATCAAGCTGCGGCTCGCGACCCCGGAACGCCTTGAACGAATCCATGGCGCTGCGGCTGCCGCCGGCCTCGAGGATGGCCTGGCGGTACTTGCGGCCGGTCTCGATGTTCGGCTCGCCATTGGCGCCCACGGTTTCCTCGAAGGCCGCGTAGGCGTCGGCGCTCAGCACCTCGGCCCACTTGTAGCTGTAGTAGCCGGCCGCGTAGCCGCCCGAGAAGATGTGGCTGAAGGTGTTCGGCGTGCGGCTGAACGGCGGCGAGGGCATCACGGCCACTTCGGCGCGCACCTGGCCGAGCAGCGCCATCACGGCGCCCGTCGGGGCGGCGGCGGCCTGGTGTTCGGTGTGCAGCAGCATGTCGAACAGCGAGAACTCGATCTGGCGCAGCGTCTGCAGGCCGCTCTGGAAGTTCTTGGCGGCGGTCATCTTGTCGAACAGCGCGCGCGGCAGCGGCTCGCTGGTGTCGACGTGGGCCGTCATGTGGCTGAGCACGTCCCACTCCCAGCAGAAGTTCTCCATGAACTGGCTCGGCAGCTCGACCGCGTCCCACTCGACGCCGCTGATGCCCGAGACGTCGCGCTCGTTCACCTGCGTGAGCATGTGGTGCAGGCCGTGGCCGAACTCGTGAAAGAGGGTGGTCACGTCGTCGTGCGTGAGCAGCGGCGGCTTGCCGTCGACGCCACTGGCGAAGTTGCACACCAGCTGCGCGACGGGCGTTTGCAGCACGCCGTCGTCGGGGCGCAGCCAGCGGGCGCGCACGTCGTCCATCCAGGCGCCGCCGCGCTTGGCGGCGCGGGCGGAGGGGTCGAGGTAGAACTGGCCGACCTTCTGACCGGCCCGCTCGATGCGGTAGAACTCGACGCTCGGGTGCCAGGTGGGTGCGCTGTCGCGGCGGATCGACACTTCGAACAGCGTCTCGACGATCTTGAACAGGCCGGCCATCACCTTCGGTGCCGGGAAGTACTGCTTCACCTCCTGTTCGCTGAAGGCGTAACGCGCTTCCTTGAGCTTTTCGCCGACGTAGGCCCAGTCCCAGGCTTGCGGATCGACGAGGTTCAACTGCTCGGCAGCGAAGGCGCGCAGGTCGGCCAAGTCGCGTTCGCCGTAGGGCTTGGCCTTGGCGGCGAGGTCGCGCAGGAACTTGACGACCTGCTCCGGCGATTCGGCCATCTTGGGCACGACCGAGAGCTCGCCGAAATTCTTGTAGCCAAGCAGCTTCGATTCTTCTTCACGCAGCGCGAGGATCTCGGTGATGAGCGCGGTGTTGTCGAACTTCGGATCGCCGAGTTCGCTGGCGCGCGTGACGTAGGCGCGGTAAAGGGTTTCGCGCAGCGCGCTGCTCTTGGCGAACTGCATCACCGGCAGGTAGCACGGCATCTTGAGCGTGAGCTTGTAGCCTTGCTTGCCTTCGGCCTCGGCGGCCGAGCGCGCGGCGCTCACCACGTCTTCGGGCACGCCGTCGAGTTCACCCAACTGCGCGTAGTGCGCGAAGGCGTCGGTGGCGTCGAGGGCGTTCTCGCTGAACTTCTGGCTCAGCTCGGCCTGGCGTTCCTGGATGTCGGCAAAGCGCTGCTTGGCCTCGCCCTGCAGCTCGGCGCCGCCGAGCACGAAGTTGCGCACGGCATTTTTGTGCGCCTGGCGCTGCTCGGGGTTGAGCGTGGCCGGGTCGATGGCCTTGTATTTGGCGTACAGGCGCTCGTCGGAACCCAGGCGGGTCCAGAAGGCGGTCACGCGCGGCATGGCCTCGTTGTAGGCGGCGCGCAGCTCCGGCGTGTCGGCCACGGCATTGAGGTGGCCGACGGCGCTCCAGGCGCGGCTGAAGCGTTCGGAGGCCACGTCGAGCACCTTGGAGATCGCGAGCCAATCGGCCGGGAATTCAGGCGCCGTCACTGTCTGCAGCGCAGCCTCGGCATCGGCCAGCAGCGTGTCGACCGCGGGCGACACATCCGCGGGCTGGATGCGGTCGAACAGCGGGAGGTCGGTGAAGTCGAGGAGGGGGTTGTTCGTCATGGCCATGGAAATTACTTGGCGGCGCGTTCGGCGGCTTCAAGGGTGTTGACGAGCAGCATCGCGCGCGTCATCGGGCCGACGCCGCCGGGCACGGGCGTGATCCAGCCGGCCACTTCCTTCACGCCGTCGAAATCGACGTCGCCGGCGAGCTTGCCGTCCGCCTTGCGGTTCATGCCCACGTCGATGACGACCGCGCCGGGCTTCACCATGTCGGCGGTGAGCAGGTCGAGCTTGCCCACGGCGGCGACGATCACGTCGGCCTGGCGCGTGATCGCGCCCAGGTCTTGCGTGGCGCTGTGGCAGATGGTCACGGTGGCGCTTTGGGCGAGCAGCATCATGGCCATCGGCTTGCCGACGATGTTGCTGCGGCCAATGACCACGGCGTGCTTGCCGCGCAGGTCGTAGCCGATCGATTCGAGCATCTTCATGCAGCCGTGCGGCGTGCAGGGCCAGAAGCCCGGGGCGCCGGTCATCAGCGCGCCGGCGCTGGCCACGTGGAAGCCGTCGACGTCCTTGGCCGGCGAGATGGTCTCGATGACCTTCTGGCTGTCCATGTGCTTGGGCAACGGCAATTGAACGAGGATGCCGTGCACCTTCGGGTCGTCGTTGAGGGCGCGGATGCGCGCCAGCAGGTCGGCCTCGCTCAGGTCGGTGGGGTAGGTCTCGAGCGTGGCCTGCAGGCCGGTTTCGGTGCTGTCGTTGACCTTGTGCTTGGTGTAGACCTGGCTCGCCGGATCGCTGCCGACCAGAATGATGGACAGGGCCGGGTTCACGCCGCGTGCCTTCAGCGCAGCGGTGCGGCCGGACACCTCGGCGCGGATGGTTTTGGCGAGGGCGTTGCCGTCGATCAGTTGGGCGGTCATCGGTTTTGATTTTCCAAGTAAAAACGCCCGCTTGCGCAGGCGTGGGGAAGGTGCGTGGCTATCGGAGGGGTAGCTGCAGCTCAGGAGGCCTTGGCGGCTGGGGCCGCTTGCCCGAGCGCGATCTTGAGCAGATCGGCCACGGTGTTGGCGTTGAGCTTTTCCATGATGTTGGCGCGGTGCGCTTCCACCGTCTTGATGCTGATGCCCAGGTCGTCGGCGATCTGCTTGTTCAGGCGGCCGGCGACGATGCGCTCGAGCACCTGGGCCTCGCGGCCCGTGAGCTTGGACAGCAGCGCGTCGCGGCTGGCCGACTGCTGGTGCTGCGTGAAGGCGCCGCGTGCGTGTTCGAGCATGCGCTCGACCAGCGACACGAGTTCTTCGTCGTTGAACGGCTTCTGGATGAAATCCATGGCGCCCTTCTTCATGCTGTCGACCGCCATCGGCACGTCGCCGTGGCCGGTGATGACCACGATCGGCAACGGAGAGCGCCGTTCGATCAGTCGATCCTGCAATTCGAGGCCGGTCATGCCGGCCATGCGGATATCGACGATCAGACAGGCGACTTCGCGCGGGTCGTATCGGGAGAGAAAGGATTCGGCGGACTCGAAACAGCGGACTCTGTAGTCCTTGCCTTCGAGCAGCCATTGCAGTGAATCGCGGACGGCTTCGTCGTCATCGACGACATAGACCGTGCCCTTCTTCGGAATCAAACTCATGCAGGTACCTTTGCCTCGTCGCTTGCTACGGAACTGATAGCGTCCAACACCGGAATCCAGAAGGAAAAACGGCATCCGATCACATCCGGGCCATTGTAGATGTTCTCTGCCTGCATCCGGCCGCGGTGCGACTCGACGATGGTGCGGCACAGATTGAGCCCGATGCCCATGCCTTCGGGCTTGGTGGAGAAGAAGGCCTCGTAGAGCCGGTCCATCACTTCTGGCGAGAGGCCCTTGCCCGTGTCCTGCACCGAAAACTCGATGGCATTCTGCCCCTCGATCACCTTGGGCAGCACGCGCAGCTCGACGCTGCGGCGCGCCAGCGGGCGGTCGGCGATGTCGATGGACTCGGCCGCGTTCTTCAGCAGGTTGACCATCACCTGCTCGATGAGGATCGGGTCGACGCGCACCACCGGCAGCCGCGCGGCCACGTAGTGGTTCAGGCGCACGTTGCGCCGGCGCAGCTCGATGCCCGCGAGTTCGACCGCCTCGCTCACCATGGTGGCGACATCGGCCGGCGTGCGGTTGGGTTCGCTGCGCTTCACGAAGGAGCGGATGCGCTGAATGATCTGGCCCGCGCGCTGCGCCTGCTTCGAGGTCTTCTCCAGTGCAGCCAGCAGGGCGTCGTTGTCGATCGTCTGCCCCTTGATGCGCGACATCATCCCGTTGCAGTAGTTGGCGATGGCCGTGAGCGGCTGGTTGAGCTCGTGCGCCACGCTGGAGGCCATTTCGCCCATGGTGATCAGGCGGCTTGCGGCCTGAGCCTTGTCGGCCTGGGCGGCGGCTTGCTCTTCGGCGTCGCGGCGCGGCGTGATGTCGGTGGCAATCACCAGCTGCGCCAGGCGCCCGTCGACCCAGGTCAGGTAGCGCGAGCGCACCTCGAGCCACTTGCCCAGGTGCGGTACGAAGATTTCGTTGTTCGCGGTCTGGGCGGCGGTCAAGGTGTCGATCGGCAGGCCGGCATAGGGGTCGACATCGTCCAGGCCTTCGTCGTGCGCGTTCGACGGCGGCACGCCCGCTTGCGCCACCATGCCCAGATGGCCCACGGTGTCGGAGCCGAACCACAGGCGGTACAGCTTGTTGGCGAACAGCAGTTCTTCACTGCCGATGGGCGCCACCGACACGGCGGCGTCGAGCGCTTCGAGCACGGTGGTGAAGCGCTCGTACGAGGCGGACAGCTGCTCGCGGATGCGCGTCGGCTCGGTGATGTCGGTCATCGACGTCATCCAGCCGGTCTGGTGGCCGCGCGCGTCGATCAGCGGCGACACATACAGGCGCGCATTGAAGACGCTGCCGTTCTTGCGCTTCACACGCACCTGGAAGCCGCCGGGCAGGGCGCGGCCGTGCAGCTCTTCTTCGAGGCGCTCGTTCATCACCTCGCGGTCGGATTCGAGCCAGTACGGGAAGGGCGGCGTCTGGCCGACCAGCTCGTCTTCGCTCCAGCCCGTCATGGCGCAGAACGCGGCGTTCACGTAAGTGATGCGGCCTTGCAGATCGAGCACGCGCATGCCGGTCAGCATGGAGTTTTCCATCGCGCGGCGGAAGTTGGTTTCGGCCACGAGCCGCTGCTGCGCCTGCAGCCGGCGTCGCGTGTGGCGCCAGGTGCCGATCAGCATCCAGCTGGTCATCACGCTGAGCGCGCACACGAGCCAGAAGAGGCCGTTGCCCACCACGCCCTGCGAGGTGCGATAGGCCTGCGCCCGCAGCATCAGCGCATTGCCCACCGGCGACACCGGCACTTCGTATTCGTTGGTGGCTTCGGTCCAGGGCAGCAGGCGGGTGCCGCTGCTCTTCAGCGGCGTGGTGTTGCCGGCGATCACGTTGCCCTTGGCGTCGAGCAGCGAGACGGCGTAGCGCGCCTGCACTTCGGAAGGCATGCCGTAGCGCAGCAGGCCGTCGATCGAGAACTCGCCGAGCACGACGCCGGCGAACAGGCCCTGGTCGAACAGCGGAATGTGCAGCTGCAGCATCGCGGCGGGCTCGCCGCCGGCCACGGGTTGCGAGTACACCGGCTGGCGCAGCTCGCGCGCCAGCGCGTAGTTGCTTTCGATGTCGCCGGGACGCAGCACGTCGCCGATCAGGTGCTGCTGCGCCGGATGGACGCTGGGCGCGGCGTAGCCGGCCTTGAAGCGGCGCCGGTCGTCGATCCAGCTGATGGTCTGCAGCTCGGGGAACTGGCTCACCAGCGACTCGGCGCGGCTCGTGAATTCGACCGGGTCGATCTCGCGGTTGGACGCATCGCGCGCGATGCGCATCAGCTGCTCCTGCCGCTCCAGCAAGCGCAGGCGCATGCGTTGTTGCGCGTACTCGACATCGCGTCGCACCGACTCCTGCTCGCGCTCGACTTCTTCAGTGCGCAGGTACCAGAACGCCGACACGATGGCCGCGAGAAACAACAGCACGGCCGCCATCGGCGCGAGCATCGCGACGGCGTCCTGCAGCACGGGCGTCTGCTTGCGCCACCACGTGCGCCACCAGGACAGCGGCGAGGCTTTGACGGCACTGCGGGCGACCGCGAGCGGGGAGGAGAGGGGCATGGGCGGAGTTTAGGTGATGACCCTCCCGGCGAAGAGGCCCTGCGGGGGACGTGCTGCATTGATATTTCATAATAAGAAATCAACAAGCACTATTTGAAATAGGGAAACTTCTATGCGAAACTCCGGCGCGCTCGGTGCCCAGCGCACTAAATTACAGCCACAGCCCTAAAAGGAGAGACAAGCATGTCGGCAAATCCCGAGAACCTGTTCGGCTCGGCCGCAAACGATGCGGACGCCCAGGAAACGCGTGAATGGATGGATGCACTGTCTTCCGTCATCCAGAGCGAGGGGCCCGAGCGGGCGCACTTCCTGCTCGAACAACTGCTCGAACATGCGCGCCAGAACAGCGTCGACATGCCGTTCTCGGCCAACACCGGCTACGTGAACACCATCGAGCCCGGCGTGGAGGCTCGCAGCCCCGGCAACCTCGAGATTGAACAACGCCTGCGCGCCTACATGCGCTGGAACGCCATGGCGATGGTGGTCAAGGCCAACCGCATCCACCCGCCCGAAGGCGGTGACCTCGGCGGCCACATCGGCTCCTTTGCCTCGCTGGCCAGCATGTTCGGCGCCGGCTTCAACCACTTCTGGCGCGCCGAGAGCGAAAACCACGGCGGCGACCTGCTGTACATCCAGGGCCACGTGTCGCCCGGCATCTACGCCCGCGCCTACCTGGAAGGCCGCCTCTCCGAAGACCAGCTGCTCAACTTCCGCCAGGAAGTCGACGGCAAGGGCCTGTCGAGCTACCCGCACCCCAAGCTGATGCCCGAGTTCTGGCAGTTCCCCACGGTGTCGATGGGCCTGGGCCCGCTGATGGCGATCTACCAGGCGCGCTTTCTCAAGTACCTGCACGCCCGCGGCATTGCCAACACCGAGGACCGCAAGGTCTGGGTGTTCTGCGGCGACGGCGAAATGGACGAAGTCGAATCGCTCGGCGCCATCGGCCTGGCCGCGCGCGAGAACCTCGACAACCTGATCTTCGTCATCAACTGCAACCTGCAGCGCCTGGACGGCCCGGTGCGCGGCAACGGCAAGATCATCCAGGAACTCGAAGGCGAGTTCCGCGGCGCCAACTGGAACGTCATCAAGCTGATCTGGGGCAAGGGCTGGGACGCCCTGCTCGAGAAGGACCATGACGGCGCGCTGCGCAAGATCATGATGGAGTGCAACGACGGCGACTACCAGTCGTTCAAGGCCAACGACGGCGCCTACGTGCGCAAGAACTTCTTCGGCCGCGATCCGCGCACGCTGAAGATGGTCGAGCACCTGACCGACGACGAGGTCTGGAACCTGCAGCGTGGCGGCCACGATTCGCAGAAGGTGTACGCCGCCTTCCACGCCGCCCAGAACCACAAGCGCCAGCCCACCGTGCTGCTCGTCAAGACCGTCAAGGGCTTCGGCATGGGCAAGATCGGCGAAGGCAAGAACACGGTCCACCAGACCAAGAAGCTCGGCGACGAAGACATCAAGGCCTTCCGCGACCGCTTCAACATCCCGATTCCCGACAGCCAGATCGCTGAGCTGCCGTTCTACAAGCCGGCCGACGACACGCCCGAAATGCGTTACCTGCACGAGCGCCGCAAGGCCCTCGGCGGCTATCTTCCGCATCGCCGCACCAAAGCCGACGAGAGCTTCACGGTGCCCTCGCTCGAAGTCTTCAAGTCGGTGATGGAGCCCACGGCCGAAGGCCGCGAGATCTCGACCACGCAAGCCTACGTGCGCTTCCTCACGCAGCTGCTGCGCGACAAGGCCCTGGGTCCGCGCGTCGTGCCCATCCTGGTGGACGAAGCCCGCACCTTCGGCATGGAAGGCCTGTTCCGCCAGATCGGCATCTACAACCCGCACGGTCAGCAGTACACCCCGGTCGATAAAGACCAGGTCATGTACTACAAGGAAGACAAGGCCGGCCAGATCCTGCAAGAGGGCATCAACGAAGCCGGCGGCATGTCCAGCTGGATCGCGGCGGCCACGTCGTACAGCACCAACAACCGCATCATGGTGCCGTTCTACGTGTACTACTCGATGTTCGGCTTCCAGCGCATCGGCGACCTGGCCTGGGCGGCCGGCGACATGCAGGCCCGCGGCTTCCTGCTGGGCGGCACCTCGGGACGCACCACGCTGAACGGCGAAGGCCTGCAGCACGAAGACGGTCACAGCCACATCCTGGCCAACACCATCCCGAACTGCGTGAGCTACGACCCGACCTTCGCGCACGAAGTCGGCGTGATCCTGCACCATGGCTTGAAGCGCATGGTCGAGAAGCAGGACAACGTCTATTACTACCTGACGCTGCTGAACGAAAACTACGCAATGCCCGGCCTGCAGCCCGGCACCGAAGAGCAGATCATCAAGGGCATGTACCTGTCCAAGCAGGGCCCGGTGGTCAAGGCCGCCAAGGGTGCGAAAGAAGCGCCGACCGTGCAACTGCTCGGCAGCGGCACCATCCTGCGCGAGAGCTTTGCTGCGCAAGAGCTGCTCGAGAAAGAGTGGGGCGTGTCGGCTTCGGTGTGGAGCTGCCCGAGCTTCAACGAGCTGACCCGCGACGGCCAGGATGCCGACCGCTGGAATCTGCTGCACCCCGACCAGACGCCGCGCGTGCCCTTCGTGGCCGAGCAGCTCGGTGCCACGACCGGCCCGGTGGTCGCGTCGACCGACTACATGAAGGCCTACGCCGAGCAGATCCGTCCGTTCGTGCCGAAGGGTCGCACCTACAAGGTGCTGGGCACCGACGGTTTCGGTCGCAGCGACTTCCGCGCCAAGCTGCGCGAGCATTTTGAAATCAATCGTCACTACATCGTGGTGGCCGCGCTCAAGGCGCTGAGCGAAGATGGCACCGTGCCGGTGGCCAAGGTGGTGGAAGCGATCAAGAAGTACGGCATCAATGTCGACAAGGTCAACCCGCTCTACGCTTGAACATCAACAACCAACGAACGAACGGCGCCTGACGGCGGGAGACAACGATATGGCAGCAGTGGAAGTGAAAGTGCCCGACATCGGCGACTTCGATGAAGTCGCGGTGATCGAGGTGCTCGTGAAGGTGGGCGACACGGTCAAGGCCGAACAGTCGCTCATCACGGTCGAATCGGACAAGGCGTCGATGGAAATCCCGTCGTCCACGGCCGGTGTGGTCAAGGAAATCAAGATCGCCGTGGGCGACAAGGTCAAGCAAGGCTCGGTGGTACTGGTGGTCGAAGCCGAGGGCGCGGCTGCCGCCGCCCCGGCACCGGCCGCTGCGCCTGCTGCCGCTGCTCCCGCTCCGGCGGCTGCAGCGCCTGCGCCCGCAGCAGCCGCACCGGCTGCGGCATCGGGCCCGGTCGATATCAAGGTGCCGGACATCGGCGACTTCAAGGACGTCGCGGTCATCGAACTGCTGGTGAAGGTGGGTGACACCATCGCCGCCGAGCAGTCGCTGATCACGGTGGAGTCGGACAAGGCTTCGATGGAAATTCCATCGTCGGGCGCCGGCGTGCTGAAGGAACTCAAGGTCAAGGTGGGCGACACCGTCAACATCGGCGACCTGATCGCGGTGCTCGAAGGCGCCGCTGGTGCTGCCGCAGCACCGGCGCCCGCGCCGGCACAGGCCGCGGCTGCCGCGCCCGCCGCTGCGACCGCCAGCGCACCTGCGCCGGCGGCCGCAGCACCGGCAACGGCTGCGCCGGCTCACCAGCCGACGTCGGCCCCCACCGGCAGCCTGCCGCACGCCTCGCCCTCGGTGCGCAAGTTCGCGCGCGAACTCGGCGTGCCGCTCGAAGAGGTCAAGGGTTCCGGCCTCAAGGGCCGCATCACGCAGGACGACGTCCAGAACTTCACCAAGGCCGTGATGAGCGGCCAGGCCAGCACCAAGGCCTCTGCGGCCAAGGCGCCGGCGGGTGGTGGCGACGGCGCGGCGCTGGGCCTCATTCCGTGGCCCAAGGTCGACTTCACGAAGTTCGGCACCGTCGAGCGCAAGGACCTGTCGCGCATCAAGAAGCTCAGCGGCGCGAACCTGCACCGCAACTGGGTGATGATCCCGCACGTCACCAACAACGACGAAGCCGACATCACCGAGCTCGAGGCCTTCCGTGTCTCCACCAACAAGGAGAACGAGAAGTCGGGCGTCAAGGTCACGATGCTGGCCTTCGTGATCAAGGCGGTGGTGGCGGCGCTGAAGAAATTCCCCGACTTCAACGCCAGCCTGGACGGCGACCAGCTCGTCTACAAGCAGTACTACAACATCGGCTTCGCGGCCGACACGCCCAACGGGCTCGTGGTGCCGGTGCTGAAAGATGCCGACAAGAAGGGCATCCTGCAGATCAGCGCCGAAATGGGCGACCTGGCCAAGAAGGCGCGCGACGGCAAGCTCGGCTCGGCCGACATGCAGGGCGGTTGCATGTCGATCAGCTCGCTCGGCGGCATCGGCGGCACGCACTTCACGCCCATCATCAACGCCCCCGAAGTGGCCATCCTTGGCCTCTCCAAGGGCCAGATGAAGCCGGTGTGGGACGGCAAGCAGTTCGTGCCGCGTCTCACGCTGCCGCTGTCGCTGTCGTACGACCACCGCGTGATCGACGGCGCCCTGGCTGCGCGTTTCAACGCCTACCTGGGCCAGGTGCTCGCGGACTACCGTCGCATCCTGCTATGACCACGGTTGTGGCCGTCCGAAAGGGTGGCCAGGTCACGATGGCGGCCGATTCGCTGGTGACCTTCGGCGACACGCGCATGTCGCACAACGCCGAAGCGAACCAGAAGATCTTCACTGTCGAGGATGCCGCGGGCCAGAGCCTGTTCGCGGTGGCGGGCGCCGCCGCGCACCAGCTGGTGCTCCAGCATGCGCTGGCCGCCCAGCCGCGCGAGGCGCTGCAGTTCGGCAGCAAGCACGAGGTGTTTCACACCTTCACGCGGCTGCATCCGGTGCTGAAGGACTCGTTCTTCATGCAGACCAAGGAAGACGAGCATGAGCCCTACGAGTCGAGCCAGTTCACGATGCTGCTGGCCAACCCGAGCGGCATCTACGGCATCTACAGCTACCGCGAGGTGTTCGAGTTCAAGCAGTACTGGGCCATCGGCTCGGGACGCAGCTTTGCGCTCGGCGCCATGCACGCGGCCTATGACAACAAGTCGCGCAACGCGCGCGACGTGGCGGAGGCGGGCATCGCCGCCGCCTGCGAATTCGATCGCAATTCGGCCCTGCCGGCCGACGTTCTCACACTCAAACTGAAAGTGTCCAAATGAGCGAACAACACATCAAGGTGCCGGACATCGGCGACTTCGACGAAGTCGCGGTGATCGAGGTGCTGGTCAACGTCGGCGACACGGTCAAGGCCGAGCAGTCGCTCATCACGGTCGAGTCGGACAAAGCCTCGATGGAAATTCCGTCGTCGGCAGCCGGCGTGGTGAAGTCGCTGGCTGTGAAGGTCGGCGACAAGGTCAAGCAAGGGTCGGTCGTGCTGACACTCGAAGTCGACGGGGCCGCTGCGCCTGCGCCGGCTGCTGCGGCCCCCGCACCTGCGGCTGCTGCGCCCGCGCCCAAGGCGGCTGCACCGGCTCCGGCCGCAGCGGCGCCCGTGGCGGCGTCCAGCTACGGCGGCAAGGTCGATGTCGAGTGCGACGTGGTCGTGCTCGGCGCCGGCCCCGGCGGCTACTCGGCCGCCTTCCGCGCGGCCGACCTCGGCCTGAAGGTCGTGCTCCTCGAACGCTACGCCACGCTGGGCGGCGTCTGCCTGAACGTCGGCTGCATTCCGTCGAAGGCGCTGCTGCACGTGGCATCCGTCATGGACGAGGTGAAGCACTTCGCCGACCTCGGCGTGAGCTTCGCCGCGCCCACGGTCGATCGCGCCAAGCTGCTCGGCCACAAGAACAAGGTGGTGGGCAAGCTCACCGGCGGCCTCACGGCGATGGCCAAGATGCGCAAGGTGACGGTGCTGCGCGGCGTCGGCAACTTCATCGACCCGTACCACCTGGAAGTCGAAGAGACGTCGGGCACGAGCTGGGACACCACCGGCAAGAAGCAGACCGTCAAGTTCCGCAACGCGATCATCGCGGCCGGCTCGCAGTCGGTGAGCCTGCCCTTCATGCCGAAGGACCCGCGCGTGGTCGACTCGACCGGCGCGCTGGAGATGGGCACCGACCCCAAGCGCATGCTGATCCTGGGCGGCGGCATCATCGGCCTCGAAATGGGGACCGTGTACTCGTCGCTGGGCGCGCGCCTGGACGTGGTCGAAATGCTCGACGGCCTGATGCAGGGCGCCGACCGCGACCTGGTGAAGGTCTGGCAGAAGATGAACGCGCCGCGCTTCGACAACATCATGTTGAAGACCAAGACGGTCGGTGCCGAAGCCACGAAAGAAGGCATCAAGGTCACCTTCGAGGGCGAGAACGCGCCGAAGGAGCCGCAGGTGTATGACCTCGTGCTGCAGGCCGTCGGCCGCAGCCCGAACGGCAAGAAGATCGGCGCCGAGAAGGCCGGCATCGCGGTGAGCGACCGTGGCTTCATTCCGGTCGACATCCAGATGCGCACCAACGTGCCGCACATCTTCGCCATCGGCGACATCGTGGGCCAGCCCATGCTGGCGCACAAGGCGGTGCACGAGGCGCACGTGGCGGCCGAAGTGATCGCTGGCGAGCAGAAGGGCGACAAGGAGCTGTCCAGCGCCGCCTTCAACGCCCGCGTGATCCCGAGCGTGGCCTACACCGATCCCGAAGTGGCATGGGTCGGCCTCACCGAAGACCAGGCCAAGGCCGAAGGCATCAAGATCAAGAAGGGCCACTTCCCGTGGACCGCGTCGGGCCGCGCGATTGCCAACGGCCGCGACGAAGGCTTCACCAAGCTGCTGTTCGACGCCGAGACGCACCGCATCCTGGGTGGCGGCATCGTCGGCACGCACGCGGGCGACATGATCGGCGAGATCGCGCTGGCCATCGAGATGGGCGCGGACGAGATCGACATCGGCAAGACCATCCACCCGCATCCGACGCTGGGCGAAAGCATCGGCATGGCAGCGGAAGTGGCGCACGGGACGTGTACCGACCTGCCGCCGGTGAAGAAGGCGGCTTGATCGAGAGGCGCTACGGCGCCTATTGAGCGCCCACAAAAAATCCCGCCGCGCAGTCTGTGCAAATAGTCAGCGCTGAGTCCGCGAGAAGTGCCCTTCAGGCGTTTGTCTGAGGGGCATTTTTCGTTGGAGGCTGACCAATGGGACATCGATACGGACAGGCACGGGGACAGGCAACGTTGTTCCCACTGATGCTCGATGAGCTCGTGGGCCAGGACGCACTGGTTCGGGTGGTGGACGCCTGGGTGCAGGCGCTGGACCTGAAGGCGCTGGGCTTTGCCAAGGCGCAGGCGCAGCGACTGGGAACACCGCCCTACGACCCGGGCGATCTGCTGCGGCTGTACATCTGGGGCTACCTGAGCGCGATCCGTTCCTCGCGGGCCCTGGAGCGCGAGTGCCACCGCAACGTGGAGTGCATGTGGCTGCTGGGGCGCCTAGCCCCGGATCACAAGACCATCGCCGAGTTCAGGCGCCAGAACACGGCGGCCCTGGTGGCCAGTTGTGCGGCCTTCGTGCAGTTCGCGCGGGCCAGCCGGGTGATCCGCGGATCGACAGTGGCCATTGATGGCTCCAAGGTGCAGGCAGTGGCCTCGCGCAAGGCGGTGGTGGGCCAGCGTGAGCTGGCCGCACAGGCACAGCGCAATGCGCAGGAGATCGCGGCTTATCTGCGGTTGCTGGACAGCCGGGACGGCGAGGATGACCAGGGCGGTGATGGGCCCGGCGATGGTCCTGGTACGCCCGATGAAGTGCGCGCGGCCTTGGAACGACTGAAGGCCCAGGGGCGAGCCATCGCCAACCAAGCCCAGCAACTCCTGCGCAGCGACGCGAGCACCGTCGTGTGCGGTGAGCCCGAAGCACGCCCGATGCGTAGCCTGAACAGCCAGCCGGGCTACAACCTGCAAACGGCGGTGGAGACGCAAAGTCACCTGATCGTGGCGCACGAGGTGGTCTGCGAGGTGAACGATCAGCGCCAGTTGCAGCCCATGGCCGAGGCGGCCAGCCGGGTGCTGCAGCAGCCCTGCACGGTGGTGGCTGATGCGGGCTATGCCAATGGGGAGCACATTGCAGCCTTGGACGCCCAGGGCATCACCAGCTACGTGGCGGGCGAGCGTTCGGTGAACCACCAGGGCGGCGGCAGCCTGTACCAGCGCAGCGCCTTCGTCTATGACCCGGCCAGCGACAGCTTCACCTGCCCGGCGGGCAGTGCCCTAAAGCGCAAGCAGCTCTCGCGCAAGGACAAGATGGTGGTCTATGCAGCACAGCCGAGCGATTGCGCGGGCTGTGCCCAGAAACTCAAATGCACCACGGCGCGCCAGCGCTTCGTCTCGCGCCACCTGCACGAAGAGGCGCTCGAAGCCAATGCAAGCAGGCTGGCCGCTCAGCCCTGGATGATGGCGCTCAGGCGCCAGACGGTGGAACACCCCTTCGCCAGCATCAAGTACCTCATTCTGGGCAATGCGCGATTGCTGATGAGGCACACGAGCGGAGCGCGTGCGGAGTTCAGCCTGGCTGTGATGGCCTACAACCTGAAGCGGGTGTTCAACATGAAGGGAGCGCCCTGGATGCTCCAGGCGCTGCGGGGCTGAGGCCCTTGGGGCAATCGCTCGCCCAATGAAAAATGCCCCGCTCTCGCGGGGCATCTCGATCTAAGCGGCCAGCAGACTATTTACACAGCCTGCGCGGCGGGATTTTTTTCGTCCTGGATTCGAGGGAATCGAATCAGTCGCTGGCGTTGGCCATGGCTGCAGCCTTGACCTCGTCGCCCTGGCCGCTGAGCACGCGGCGGGCGCCGTCGAAGCGACGCTGCCAGTAGCTGCCATTCATGTCTTCCACGCGGACCTGGGCGCCGGAGCGGGGCGAGTGGATGAACTTGCCTTCGCCGACGTAGATGCCGACGTGGCTGAAGGTGCGGCGCATGGTGTTGAAGAACACGAGGTCGCCGGGCTTGAGCTGGCTGCGGTCGATCTTTTCGGTGGCGGCGGCCTGCTCTTCGGCGCGGCGCGGGAGCACGTGGCCCACGGTCTGGTTGTACATGGCGCGGACGAATCCGCTGCAGTCGAAACCCGATTCGGCGGTGTTGCCGCCGCGGCGATAGGGGACGCCCAAGAAACCGATGGCGGTCACCACCAAGTCGGAAGTGCGCTCTGTGACGGTTTGGCGAACCTGCTTGAGCTGCCCGATGATGCCTTTGTCGGCCAGCATTCGTGCCAACTCGTCATCGGTCTTTTCCTGTTGAGGGGCCGCATGAACAGCGACGGCAAATAGGAGGGACGCGGGTAGGACGAAAAAACGCATGGCGCGTAGGATATTGATGACGCGCGGTTATGTCAATTTAATCTGAATTGTTGAATGCGTTCGTAAGTCATTGATTTACATGTATTTTTTCGATCCGGCGGAAGAAAAAATGTAACGGTGAACGTTTATGCGGCATAAGGATTCGAATGTAAACGCCTCGGTCGATATGACTTTGCGGTCTTAAAAGTCGACATATGCGTTTCATTTGTTGTCAAGATGGCCTCAAATTCAGGAAATCTTCATGAACTTGCGAAATTTCTCCTTTCGCCGCTCCCTGGGGAGCCTCGTGGTGCTCGCGGGTTGCAGCCTGGCTGTCACGGCCATGGCGCAGGTGCGAACCGAAATCGTCGCCTCCGGTCTTGAGAACCCTTGGGGCGTGGCCTTCCTGCCGGAGGGCCGTTTCGTGGTCACCGAAAAGCCCGGGCGTTTGCGGCTGGTGGCGGCGGACGGCAAGCTGGGCGCACCGATCCAGGGCCTGCCGCCGGTCGCGGCGGGCGGGCAGGGCGGGCTGCTCGACGTGCTGGCCGACAGCGGCTTCGCGCAGAACCGCACCCTGTACTTCTGCTATTCGGAACCCGAGGCTTCCGGCGGATCGGCCAACAGCACCGCGCTCGCGCGCGCGCGCCTGTCGGCCGACGGCACGAAGCTGGAAGCGCTGAAGGTCATCTTCAGCCAGAAGCCCAAGGTCGCGAGCCGCTCGCACTTCGGCTGCCGCATCGTCGAGGCCCGCGACGGCAATCTCTTTCTCACGCTCGGCGACCGCTTCAGCCGCAAGGACGACGCGCAGACGCTCGACAACCACCAGGGCAAGGTGGTGCGCATCGCCAAGGACGGCAGCGTGCCGAAAGACAACCCCTTCGTCGGCAAGGCAGGCGCGCTGCCCGAGATCTGGAGCTACGGCCACCGCAACGGGCAAGGCGCGGCCCTCGCGCCCGATGGCCGCTTCTGGATGACGGAGCACGGCCCGCAGGGCGGCGATGAAATCAACATCCCGCGCGCCGGCGTCAACCATGGCTGGCCGGTGATCACTTACGGCGAGAACTACGGCGGCGGCAAGATCGGCGAGGGCATCACCCGCAAGGACGGCATGGAGCAGCCGCTGCATTACTGGGTGCCGTCGATCGCGCCCTCGGGCATGGCCTTCCTGACCAGCGACCGCTACGGCGCCGCCTGGAAGGGCAACCTGTTCGTGGGCTCGCTGAAGTTCGGCTATCTCGACCGCATCGAGCTGAAGGACGACAAGGTCGTCGCCGAGCACAAGCTGCTGGCCGACGGCCGGGCTCGCATCCGCGATGTGAAGCAAGGGCCGGACGGGCTGCTCTACGTGCTCACCGACGAGTCCGACGGCAAGCTGTTGCGCCTGCGTCCGAATTAAAGGATCAGCCGGGGCAGCCCGGCAGCGGGAGCGTCGGCAGCAGGCGGCGCCAGAGCCGTTGCCACTCGGGCCAGTCGTGCCCGCCCTCGGTCGTGACCACGCGTTCCGCTGGCAATGCGCCAGCCAGCAGCCGGTGGCTGAAGGCAAAGCGGTCGTCGAGCGCGTAGCCCAGGTACAGCGGCGGTCGGTCGCCGAAAGTACGGGTGTGGCCGACATAGCCGCGCAGCCATTGCCAGAGCTGCGTTTCGCTCGGCGTGCGCGGGTCGCTGCCCGGCGGCGCGTCGAGCGGACCGCGCCAGCGCGACAGGCCACCGGCATTGGCGATGTCCTGGCTCAGCACGCGTTCGCCCAGATAAGGCGCCAGCACGACCAGGCCCGCAAGATCGCCGGGGTGCGTCTGGGCGTAGAGCAGCCCGCCGAAACCGCCGACCGAGATGCCCGCGATCCAGATCGCCTTGTAGCCCTGGCGGCGCGCGGGCGCGATCACCTCCCGCTCCAGCCGGTCGAGGATGGTCTTGTTCCGGTAGTAGCCCATGTGGGCATCGACGCGCAGGGTGTCGACCGCGAGCCGGTTCTCGTTCAGCGCGTCGATGAAGCCTTCGCGCACGAACTCTTCGGGCGCCGAGTACGCGCCGGGCAGCAGCACGATCAGCGTGTCGGCGCTGCGGGTGCAGCTGCTCTTTTCCAGCGCGGTGGCCATCGGCGCTTCGGCGGCGCGCAACCCACCGCAGCCGGCGAGCAGCAGCAGCGAGGCGGCGCCGAAGAGCAGGGCGAGGCGGCGGCGCAGGGGCGACAAGGTCTGCATCCGCCGGAGTCTAGGCCCGCGACGCCGGGACAGGCAGGTCGACCATCACGGGTTGTCCCGGCACGGTGCAGCCGGTGTCGCAGCACTTGCCCGGCTGGCGGTTTTTCGTGATGGCGCGTGCCGGGTCGTGCGGCGCGGCAGCCGGCGTGCCGTCGGCCGCGATGCCGCGCTCGAGCAGGCGCTCGACCAGCTCGACCTTCGAGCCCACCGGGTAGTTGCGCCAGATCTCCTGCTTCATCGCCGCCGGCGAGCCGCCGCCGTGCAGGCTGATCACGCTGTACCAGCCGCCCTGATAGCCAGCCGTGAGGTCTTCGATGAAGCGGGCCGTCTCGATGCGCTGTTCGTAGGGAATGGCGGGGTTGGCGCGCAGCACGTCGGACAGCCGCGCCGCGGTCTCGGGGTTGTGGTCTTCGTCCGGGCCGGGCAGGGTGACGATGAGGCCGCCGCTCACGTAGTGGGCGATGCGGTGCATGTCGTAGATCTTGGTGGCGAGCAGCAGCTTGCCGATGTTGCTGAACACCGGGTCGGGCATGAAGACCTCGCAATGGTCGTCGGCCTTGCCATAGACGCTGGCCGCCACGCCGCAGGCAAAAAAGCCCTCGGTGATGGTGATGAGCTCGACCATCTGCTCGCGCAGGTGGCTCTCCTTGCCGGGGTCGAAGCCGTTGGCTTCGCACATCAGCGCACCAGCGCCGATCAGCAGGTCGCCGAAGCCGGCGCGGGCCGCGATGCAGCTGTGGCGGTGGTGCGTGGCGTAGCTGTAGGTCAGGTGGCCCGAGTGTTCCCACTCGCCCGCATAGAAGACGCGCTCCCACGGCACGAACACCCGGTCGAACATGCACACGCCGGTGCTCTGACCGTACTTGCGGCTGAAGAGCGCATCGCCGTGCTCGAGCTTTTCGCCGGGCCGCCCGGCCGGCCGCGCGACGATGGTGAGCCCGGGCGCATCGAGCGGCACGGCGCAACAGACGGCGAAGTCGGCATCTTCCTTGCCCATGTTGCGGCAGGGCATGACCAGCAGTTCGTGCACATAGGGCGCGCCGGTCACGATGGCCTTGGTGCCCGAGATGACGATGCCGCGCGCGTTGCGTTCGACCACGTGCAGATAGCTGTCGACGTTCGCCTGCTCGTGCGGCCGGCGGCTGCGGTCGCCCTTGGCGTCGGTCATGGCGACGCCCAGGGTCAGGTCCTGGTCCTGGATGCGGTGCAGGTAGTCGTGGAAGCGGGCCGTGTGCTCGGTGCTGCCGCGCGCGTCGTCGATGCGCGCCGACACCTGGGCGATGGCGTTGAGCGCATCGTGCGTCAGGTAGCGCTGGGCGCAGCCGGTTTCCTGGCACACGAGCCGCACGGCCTCGAGCTTGTTGAGCAGGTCGCCCGAGCTGGTGTTGATGTGCGAGAGCCGGTTCACGCGCTTGCCGCTGGTGTGCTGCACGGCGGTCATGAGCGGCGCGTACTCGGACTTCAACGCGTGGTCGTAGGTGAGGGCGATGGCGTTGATGCCGGGCTGGAAGGCGGGCTCGTCGGCCACGCTGGCGACGCGGCGGCCGTCGACGAACACGGTGGGCGTGTAGCGGCGCAGCGATTCACGGTAGTCGGCGCCGGACATCAAGAGGGCGTCGGAAGGCGGGGCATTCATGGGGGTTGTCTCCAGGGCTCGTGGGAATTCTTTTGACCGTTGGCGCGATAATTTAAACACTGTTCAATTTTTAGATCAACGTTTGAAAAAATGATCGGCGAACGGATCGAGGGCTATAGTCCCGCCCATGCACGCCAAGCTCCAACGCCGCCAGACCCTCACCGATGCCCGCCGCGCCCTGGTGCTCGACGCGGCCCGCACGGTGTTCGCGGAGGCCGGCATCGAGGGCGCGAGCATCCGTGAAATCGCCAGGAAAGCCGGCTACACGCCGGGCGCCATCTATTCGTACTTCGAGAGCAAGGAGGCGATCTACGCGGCCTTGCTCGACGAGTCGCTGCTGCGCCTGCAGGCCGCCGTGGCCGAGGTGGCGGTGTCCGAGCGCCGGCCCGACCAGACCCTGGCTGCCAAGGCCCAGGCCTGGTTCGACTTCTACGCGGCGAACCCGCGCGACCTCGACCTCGGCTTCTATCTGGTGCATGGCATGCGGCCCCGGGGACTGACGCACGCGCTCGACCACGAACTGAACGACCGCCTCTACGACGCCCTGCGCCCCTGCGAGGAAGCGCTGCTGGCTTTGGGCCTCGATGCTGACCTCGCGCAGCAGGAGAACACGGCGCTGTTCGCGCACGGCGTCGGCCTGCTGCTGATGCAGCACACGGGGCGCATCCGCATGTTCAAGCAGTCGGCCGATGCGCTGTTCAAGACCTATCTCGCGCAGTTGGCGCAGCGATCGAGCCCTGCAGCCACAGCGGAAGACGCAGTGAAACCCGCTCTTTTCAGTGGTACGGTTCAGCCCAGTTCAACCGATACCTGAAAGAAGAAGTCCATGCTGCTCGACGCCACGCAATCCCAACTCGTCCTGGTCGATTACCAGGCGCGGCTGATGCCGGCGATCTTCGAAGGCGAAGCAGCGGCGCGCAATGCAGCGCGCCTGGGCCAGATGGCCCAGTGGGTCGACGTGCCGGTCTGGGGCACCGAACAGAACCCGTCGAAGCTGGGCGAGAACCTGCCCGAGATCCGCGCCTTCTGCCACAAGACGCTGGCCAAGATGCATTTCAGCGGCGTGGAAGAGGGGCTCGGCGAATGGCTGCGCCCGCCTGCCAAGACCGCGCCGCAGGGCAATGCCCGCAGCCTGCCCAAGCACCTGCAGAAGCCCCCGGCCGCGGCCGAAGAGCGCAACACCATCGTGATCGCCGGCTGCGAAGCCCACGTCTGCCTGCTGCAGACCGCGCTCGACCTGCTCGAGGACGAGTTCGACGTGTGGGTCGTCACCGACGCCTGCAGCTCGCGCACCGAGCGCAACCGCGACGCCGCTTTCGACCGCCTGGCCGGCGCCGGCGCCGAGCTCGTGACCACCGAGATGGTCGGCTTTGAGTGGCTGCGCACTGCGGAGCATCCGGCGTTCCGCGACCTGCAGGCGCTGATCCGCTGATTCACTGAATCTCTACGAAAGGGCGGCCCGGCAACCGGGTGCCGCCCGGATTGCCGCGGCTGTCAGCTTCCCGCAAGATCGGTTCCCATAATTATGAATTCAGTTTCGACGTCAAGTCCGGAACGGCATCCATAAAACAGGAGACAGATCCCGATGAGCCGCTATGAAGAGTTCTACCGCCAGTCCGTCGATGCGCCCGAGGCCTTCTGGGCCGAGCAGGCGAAGCTGATCGACTGGCACACGCCCGCGCAGCAGATCCTCGACGCCAGCCAGCCGCCGTTTGCGCGCTGGTTCGTCGGCGGCACCACCAACCTGTGCCACAACGCCGTCGACCGGCACCTGGCCGATCGGGGTGACCAGCCGGCGCTGATCTTCGTGTCGACCGAAACCGGCACCGAAAAAAGCTACAGCTTCACCGAGCTGCACGCCGAGGTGCAGCGCACCGCCGCCAGCCTCGTCGAACTGGGCGTGGGCAAGGGCGATCGCGTGCTCATCTACATGCCGATGATTCCCGAGGCCGCCTTCGCGATGCTGGCCTGCGCGCGCATCGGCGCCATCCACTGCGTGGTGTTCGGCGGTTTCGCCAGCGGCTCGTTGGCCACGCGCATCGAAGACGCCGAACCCAAGGTGGTCGTGAGCGCCGACGCGGGATCGCGCGGCGGCAAGGTCATCGCGTACAAGCCGCTGCTCGACGAAGCCATCCGCCTGTCGAAGCACAAGCCCGAAGCCGTGCTGCTGACCGACCGGGGGCTCGCTGCTATGGATTTAATAGCTGGCCGCGATCATCTGGCGGGCGACCTGAGGCAAAAGCACCTGGATACGCAGGTGTCCTGCACCTGGCTGGCCTCGACCGACATCAGCTACACCATCTACACGAGCGGCACCACCGGCAAGCCCAAGGGCGTGCAACGCGACGTGGGCGGCTACGCCGTGGCGCTGGCCGCGAGCATGAAGCACATCTTCGACGGCCGGCCCGGCGAAACGTATTTCTCGACCAGCGACATCGGCTGGGTGGTGGGCCACAGCTACATCGTCTACGGTCCGCTGATCGCGGGCATGGCCACCATCATGTACGAGGGCCTGCCGACGCAGGGCATCGACCAGCAACCCGACGGCGGCATCTGGTGGCGCCTGGTCGAGAAGTACAAGGTGACGGTGATGTTCAGCGCGCCCACCGCGGTGCGCGTGCTCAAGAAGCAAGACCCGGCGCTGCTCAAGAAATACGACCTGTCGACCCTGCGCGCGCTCTTCCTGGCCGGCGAGCCGCTCGACGAACCGACCGCGCGTTGGATCAGCGACGGCCTGGGCGTGCCGATCATCGACAACTACTGGCAGACCGAATCGGGCTGGCCGATGATCACCATCGCCAACGGCGTGGAAGCCAAGCCCAGCAAGTTCGGCAGCCCCGGCGTGCCGATGTACGGCTACCGCATCAAGATCCTGCACGAGTCGACCGGTGAGGAGCTGACGGCGCCGAACGAGAAGGGCGTGGTCGTGGTCGAGGGCCCGACGCCGCCCGGCTTCATGCAGACCGTATGGAAGGACGACGCGCGCTTCCTCAACACCTACTGGAAGAGCGTGCCGGGCAAGATGGTCTATTCGACCTTCGACTGGGGCATCCGCGATGCCGACGGCTATTTCTACATCCTGGGCCGCACCGACGACGTGATCAACGTCGCCGGCCACCGCCTGGGCACGCGCGAGATCGAAGAAAGCATCTCGGGCCATGCCAACGTGGCCGAGGTGGCGGTGGTCGGCGTGGCCGACACGCTCAAGGGGCAGGTGGCGATGGCCTTCGTCGTGCCGAAAGACGGCCTGGCCGTGACCGACGCCGACGCGGCGCTCCAGCTCGAAGGCGAGATCATGAAGGTCGTGGCCGACCAGCTCGGCGCGCTGGCGCGGCCCGCGCGCGTGCGCTTCGTGAGCGGCCTGCCCAAGACCCGCAGCGGCAAGCTGCTGCGCCGCGCGATCCAGGCCGTGTGCGAGCAGCGCGACCCGGGCGACCTGACCACCATCGACGATCCGGCCACGCTGCAGCAGATCAAACAGTTGCTGTCCGCCACCTGACCGACGGCGTGAATCGGGGCAGGGTTGCGGGCCTTGCGTAGCAGCGTTCAGCCGTCATATGGTTGACGTGGCACAATGCCAAGGTACTCAGGCCCTTCCCCAGCCACAGTCGCATCCGCCAATCGGTCCAGCCGTGTCGCGGAAGGTTTCTTAACCAGCTAGTGCTTCCTCCAGGGAAGCGAAGGTCAGCGGAATATGAGCGATTCTTCTACGCCCACGGCGTACACCGCCTATCAAGGCAATACCTATCTCTTCGGCGGCAATGCGCCCTATGTCGAGGAGATGTACGAAAACTACCTTTCCAATCCCGGCAGCGTTCCTGACAACTGGCGCACGTATTTCGACGCCCTGCAGAACGTTCCCGCCGCCGACGGCACCAGCGCCCGCGACGTCCCCCACCTGCCGGTCATCAACGCCTTTGCCGAACTGGCAAAGCAGGGCACGACCAAGGTCGTGCAGGCCAGCGGCGCCGACTCCGAACTCGGCCGCAAGCGCACCGCCGTCCAGCAACTGATTGCCGCCTACCGCAACGTCGGCGCCCGCTGGGCCGACCTCGACCCGCTCAAGCGCGCCGAGCGTCCCGCCATTCCGGAACTCGAGCCCTCGTTCTACGGCTTCACCGACGCCGACCTCGAGACGGTGTTCAACACCAGCAACACCTTCTTCGGCAAAGAGACCATGTCGCTGCGCGACCTGCTCAATGCCCTGCGTGAAACGTACTGCGGCACGATGGGTGCCGAGTACATGTACACCACCGACCAGAACCACAAGCGCTGGTGGCAGCAGAAGCTCGAAAGCGCTCGCACGAACCCCAAGCTGAGCGCCGAGCAGAAGAAGCACGTGCTCAACCGCCTGACGGCCGCCGAAGGCCTCGAGCGCTTCCTGCACACCAAGTACGTCGGCCAGAAGCGCTTCTCGCTCGAAGGCGGCGAGAGCTTCATCGTCTCGATGGACGAGCTGATCAACCAGGCCGGCATCAAGGGCGTGCAGGAAATCGTGATCGGCATGGCCCACCGCGGCCGCCTGAACGTGCTCGTGAACTCGCTGGGCAAGATGCCCGCCGACCTGTTCGCCGAGTTCGACCACACCGCCCCCGAAGACCTGCCCTCCGGCGACGTCAAGTACCACCAGGGCTTCAGCTCGGACGTGACCACCCCCGGCGGCCCGGTCCACCTGAGCCTGGCGTTCAACCCGTCGCACCTGGAAATCGTGAACCCCGTGGTCGAAGGCTCGGTGCGTGCCCGCATGGACCGCCGCGGCGACCCGCTGGGCAAGCAGGTGCTGCCCGTGATCGTGCACGGCGACGCCGCCTTCGCAGGCCAGGGCGTCGTGATGGAAACGCTGGCACTGGCCGAGACCCGTGGTTATTCCACCGGCGGCACGGTGCACATCGTCATCAACAACCAGATCGGCTTCACCACCAGCGACCCGCGCGACAGCCGCTCGACGCTGTACTGCTCGGACATCGTCAAGATGATCGAAGCACCGGTGCTGCACGTGAACGGCGACGATCCCGAAGCCGTGGTGCTCGCCACCCAGTTCGCTCTTGATTTCCGCATGGAATTCCAGAAGGACGTGGTCGTCGACATCATCTGTTTCCGCAAGCTGGGCCACAACGAGCAGGACACGCCGTCGCTCACCCAGCCGCTCATGTACAAGAAGATCGCGGCTCACCCCGGCACGCGCCGGCTGTACGCCGACAAGCTGGCCGCGCAAGGCCTGGGCGACACGCTCGGCGACGACATGGTCAAGGCGCAGCGCGCCGCCTTCGACGAAGGCAAGAACACCGTCGACCCGGTGCTCACCAATTTCAAGAGCAAGTACGCCGTCGACTGGAGCCCGTACCTCAACAAGAAGTGGACCGACGCCGGCGACACCGCCATTCCGACCACCGAGTGGAAGCGTCTGGCCGAGAAGATCACGACGCCGCCCGAAGGCTTCACCGTGCACCCGCTCGTGAAGAAGGTGCTGGACGACCGCGCCGCCATGGGCCGCGGCGACGTCAACGTCGACTGGGGCATGGGCGAGCACATGGCGTTCGCCTCGCTGGTGGCCAGCGGCTACCCGGTGCGTCTGTCTGGTGAAGACTCGGGTCGCGGCACGTTCACGCACCGCCACGCCGTGCTGCACGACCAGAACCGCGAGAAGTTCGACACCGGCACCTACACGCCGCTGCAGAACGTCGCTGAAAACCAGGCCCCGTTCGTCGTCATCGACTCGATCCTGTCCGAAGAAGCCGTGCTGGCCTTCGAATACGGCTACGCCTCGAACGACCCCAACACGCTCGTCATCTGGGAAGCCCAGTTCGGCGACTTCGTGAACGGCGCGCAAGTGGTGATCGACCAGTTCATCGCCTCGGGCGAAGTGAAGTGGGGCCGCGTCAACGGCATCACGATGATGTTGCCGCACGGCTACGAAGGCCAGGGCCCCGAGCATAGCTCGGCACGCCTGGAGCGCTTCATGCAGCTGAGCGCCGACACCAACATGCAGGTGGTGCAGCCCACCACGGCCAGCCAGATCTTCCACATCCTGCGCCGCCAGATGGTGCGCAACCTGCGCAAGCCGCTGATCATCCTCACGCCCAAGTCGCTGCTGCGCAACAAGGACGCGACCTCGCCGCTGTCCGAGTTCACCAAGGGCAGCTTCCAGACCGTCATTCCCGACAGCAAGGGCCTGAAGGCCGAGAAGGTCAAGCGCCTGATCGCCTGCTCGGGCAAGGTCTACTACGACCTGGCCAAGAAGCGCGAAGAGCAGGGCAACGACGACGTGGCGATCATCCGCGTCGAGCAGCTCTACCCGTTCCCGCACAAGGCCTTCGCCGCCGAGATCAAGAAGTACCCCAACCTCGTGGACATCGTGTGGTGCCAGGACGAGCCGCAGAACCAGGGCGCCTGGTTCTTCGTGCAGCACTACATCCACGAAAACATGCAGGAAGGCCAGAAGCTCGGCTACTCCGGCCGTGCCGCTTCGGCATCGCCTGCAGTCGGCTACTCGCACCTGCACCAGGAACAGCAGAAGGCGCTGGTCGATGGCGCATTTGGCAAGCTCAAGGGCTTCGTGCTGACCAAGTAAGAACCGCCCCTTTTCACACGAACACCCTCAAGAACAAAACGGAGCTCACTCCAAATGTCTATCGTAGAAGTCAAAGTCCCCCAGCTTTCCGAATCCGTGGCCGAAGCCACCATGCTCACGTGGAAGAAGAAAGCCGGCGAAGCCGTCGCCGTCGATGAAATCCTGATCGAGATCGAAACCGACAAGGTCGTGCTCGAAGTGCCGGCACCCTCGGCCGGCGTGCTGGTCGAGATCGTTCAGCCCGACGGCGCCACCGTGGTGGCCGAGCAGCTGATCGCCAAGATCGACACCGACGGCAAGGCCGCCGCAGCAGCGCCCGCTGCTGCAGCTGCACCCGCCGCCGCACCGGCCGCTGCTGCTCCCGCAGCGGCAACCGCCGCCACCGGTGGTTCGAAGTCCGACGTCGCCATGCCCGCCGCTGCCAAGCTGCTGGCCGACAACAACCTGAAGACCAGCGACGTGGCCGGCACGGGCAAAGATGGCCGCGTGACCAAGGGCGACGTGCTCGGCGCGGTTGCTGCCGGCGCCAAGCCTGCCGCCGCCATCGCCGCACCGGCTGCCAAGCCCGCGCTGCAACAGGTGGCTGCGCCTGCCGCACCTGACCTGGGCGAGCGCCCGGAACAGCGCGTGCCGATGAGCCGCCTGCGCGCCCGCATCGCCGAGCGCCTGCTGCAATCGCAATCGACCAACGCCATCCTCACGACCTTCAACGAAGTGAACATGGCCCCGGTCATGGACCTGCGCAAGAAGTTCCAGGACGCGTTCACCAAGGAACACGGCGTGAAGCTCGGCTTCATGAGCTTCTTCGTGAAGGCCGCGGTGCATGCGCTGAAGAAGTACCCGGTGCTCAACGCCTCGGTCGACGGCAACGACATCCTGTACCACGGCTACTTCGACATCGGCATCGCCGTCGGTTCGCCGCGCGGCCTGGTGGTGCCCATCCTGCGCAATGCCGACCAGATGAGCTTCGCCGACATCGAGAAGAAGATCGCCGAGTACGGCAAGAAGGCCCAAGACGGCAAGCTGGGCATTGAAGAAATGACCGGCGGCACGTTCTCCATCTCGAACGGCGGCACCTTCGGCTCGATGCTCTCGACCCCGATCATCAACCCGCCCCAGTCGGCCATCCTCGGCGTGCACGCCACCAAGGACCGCGCCGTGGTCGAAAACGGCCAGATCGTCGTTCGCCCGATGAACTACCTCGCCATGAGCTACGACCACCGCATCATCGACGGCCGCGAAGCCGTGCTGGGCCTGGTCGCCATGAAGGAAGCGCTGGAAGATCCGTCGCGCCTGCTGTTCGACATCTGATCCGGGGAGCAAGACACAGATGGCAAACAAGCAATTCGACGTCGTCGTCATCGGCGGCGGTCCTGGCGGCTACATCGCGGCAATCCGCGCTGCGCAGCTCGGCTTCAACGTGGCCTGCATCGACGAGTGGAAGAACGGCAAGGGCGGCCCCGCACCGGGCGGCACCTGCACCAACGTCGGCTGCATCCCGTCGAAGGCGCTGCTGCAATCGTCGGAGCACTTCGAGCAGGCCGGCCACCACTTTGCGGACCACGGCATCAAGGTCGAAGGCCTCGGCCTGGACGTCGAGAAGATGCTGGCCCGCAAGGACCAGGTCGTGAAGCAGAACAACGACGGCATCCTGTACCTGTTCAAGAAGAACAAGATCAGCTTCTTCCACGGCCGCGGTTCGTTCGTGAAGGCGGACGAAGCCGGCTACGAGATCAAGGTGGCAGGCGCTGCCGAAGAATCGATCAGCGGCAAGCACATCATCCTGGCCACGGGCTCCAACGCCCGCGCACTGCCGGGCACGCCGTTCGACGAGGAAAACATCCTCTCGAACGACGGCGCGCTGCGCATCGGCGCGGTGCCGAAGAAGCTGGGCCTGATCGGCTCGGGCGTCATCGGCCTCGAAATGGGCTCGGTGTGGCGCCGCCTCGGTGCCGAAGTCACGGTGCTCGAAGCGCTGCCGACTTTCCTCGGCGCCGTGGACGAGCAGATCGCCAAGGAAGCCAAGAAGGCTTTCGACAAGCAGAAGCTCAAGATCGAACTCGGCGTCAAGGTCGGCGAGATCAAGTCGTCGAAGAAGGGCGTGAGCGTCGCCTGGACCAACGCCAAGGGCGAAGCCCAGACGCTGGAAGTCGACAAGCTGATCGTCTCGATCGGCCGCGTGCCCAACACCATCGGCCTGAACGCCGAAGCCGTGGGCCTGAAGCTCGACGAACGCGGCGCCATCGCCGTGGACGACGACTGCAAGACCAGCCTGCCCAACGTGTGGGCCATCGGCGACGTGGTGCGCGGCCCGATGCTGGCGCACAAGGCCGAGGAAGAAGGCGTGGCCGTGGCGGAGCGCATCGCGGGCCAGCATGGCCACGTGAACTTCAACACCGTGCCGTGGGTGATCTACACCAGCCCCGAGATCGCATGGGTCGGCCAGACCGAGCAGCAGCTCAAGGCCGCGGGCCGCGCCTACAAGGCCGGCACCTTCCCGTTCCTGGCGAACGGCCGCGCACGCGCGCTGGGCGACACGACCGGCATGGTCAAGTTCTTGGCCGACGCCACCACCGACGAGATCCTGGGCGTGCACATCGTGGGCCCGCAGGCCAGCGAACTGATCTCCGAAGCCGTCGTGGCAATGGAGTTCAAGGCCAGCGCCGAAGACATCGCGCGCATCTGCCATGCGCACCCGTCGCTGTCGGAAGCCACCAAGGAAGCGGCTCTGGCCGTGGACAAGCGCACGCTCAACTTCTGATCTCCGGTTCTTGAGCGAACCCGGCCCCGATCGACCCTCGCGGGGCGGTCGGGGCTCTCCATTTTTGAAGCGATCCGATCCCTTGAGCGTCAAACAGGCTTACGAAGCGGAACTCGCGACACGCGGGTTCAAGAGCGATCCCGCACAACTCGCGGCCGTCGAGGCGCTCGACCGTTGCGCCACCGAGTGGGGCGAGTACAAGGCCCGGCGCTCCAATGCGCTGAAGAAGCTCATCAACCGGCCGGAGCTGCCGCGCGGCGTCTACATGTACGGCGGCGTGGGACGCGGCAAGAGCTTCCTGATGGACCTGTTCTTCAACGCCGTGCCGCTGCGGCGCAAGACGCGCCTGCACTTCCACGAGTTCATGCGCGAGGTGCACCGCGAACTGCGCGACCTGCAGGGCACCGTGAACCCGCTCGACGAGCTCGGGCTGCGAATTTCCAAGCGCTACAAGCTGATCTGCTTCGACGAGTTCCACGTCGCGGACATCACCGACGCGATGATCCTGCATCGGCTGCTCGTGTCGCTTTTCGACAACGGCGTGGGCTTTGTCACCACCTCGAACTTCAAACCCGACGACCTGTACCCGGGTGGCCTGCATCGCGACCGCATCCTGCCCGCCATTGCGCTGCTCAACCAGAAGCTCGAAGTGCTGAGCGTGGACAACGGCACCGACTACCGGCGCCGCACGCTGGAGCAACTGCGCATGTACCTCACGCCGAACGACGCGGCGGCCGAGAAGGAATTGCGCCACGCCTTCGACAAGCTGGCCGAGACGGCGGACGAAAACCCGATCCTGCACATCGAGCAGCGCGAGATCCGCGCGCGGCGCAAGGCCGGCGGCGTGGTGTGGTTCGACTTCAAGACGCTGTGCGGCGGTCCGCGCTCGCAGAACGACTACCTCGAGATCGCGAGCCAGTTCCACACCGTGCTGCTGTCCGACGTGCCCCACATGCCGGTGCGCATGGCCTCGGAAGCACGCCGTTTCACCTGGCTGGTCGACGTCTTGTACGACCGGCGCTGCAAGCTCATCATGTCGGCTGAGGTGCCGCCCGAGGCGTTGTACACGGAGGGCCCGCTGGCGCACGAGTTTCCGCGCACGGTGTCCCGGCTCACCGAAATGCAGTCGAGCGAATTCCTCGCCCTGGAACGCCGCATCGTCGACACCCGACTTACATGAAAAAAACCGCTCTTGCCCTGTTCCTGGCGTTGGCCAGCCTGCCGCTCTGGGCCCAGTCCAATGCGGCCTCGGGCAGCGCCGACCTCGAAGCCGAACGCAGCCGCCTGGCCACCGAGCGCGAGGCCATCGAGTCGCGCTACGCGAAGGAGCGCGCGGCCTGCTACGCGAAGTTTGCGGTTGAAGACTGCCTGCGCGAAAGCCGCAGCCGCCGTCGCAAGGAAACCGACCACATCAAGCGGCAGGAAACCGCGATCAACGACATCCAGCGCCAGCGCAGCGGCGCGGCCGAGCTGCAGAAGCTTGACCAGAAGGCCGCCAATCAGCGCCCGCAGGATTCGCGCGAACAGCGCGAGAAGTCGCAAGAAGACCAGAAGGCGCGCGAACAGCGTGCCGCCGACCACGCGGCGAGCCGTGCTGCGACGGCGGCCGACGCGGACGCGCGCCAGCGCCAGTTCGAGGGCAAGCAGAAGGCCCACGCCGATGAGCAGGCCAAGGCGGCGCAGCGCCGCGCCGAAGCACCGGCGGTAGCCTCGCGCTTCGAAGAGAAGCAGAAGCGGGCGGCAGAACACCGCGCCAGCCGCGAGCGTCAGAACGCCGAGCGGACCAAGCCGCGCGGTGCGCCGTTGCCGCCGGCGACTTCTTCGCCCTGAAAAAAGGGAAGGGCGCTCAGGCCGCCGCGGGCAGCGGGTCGAGCTTGAGCACCGCGATCGAGATGTTGTCGCCTGTGCCCCGCGCACGGCGTCGGGCTTCCCCCACCAGAATTTCCACCGCATCGCGCGGCGGCTGCGCGTAGAGCACGCTGGCCAGTTCCTCGGGCGAGAAGTAGTGCCAGAGCCCGTCGCTGCAGGCCATCAGCAGGTCGCCCGGCTGCAGCTTGGCAATGTGGTGGGGATCGACGGGCGGCGGCGTGGTCGTCATGCCCAGGCAGCCCAGCAGGATGTTGCCCTGCGGATGGATGTTGGCCTCGGCCTCGCTGATCTGGCCGCGATCGACCAGTGCCTGCACATACGAATGGTCGCGCGTGCGTTTGACCAGCGCCCCGTCGTTGAAGTGATAGATGCGCGAGTCGCCCGCATGAATCCAGGCGCAGCCGCCCTGGGGGGTCATCAGGAAAGCGGCCAGCGTGCTGTGCGGCTCTTGCTCGCTCGACAGCGCCGTGAGCTTGATCACCGTGTGGGCGTCTTCGAGCAACTGGCGCAGCACGACGGCGGGGTCGTCGCGTTCGGGGCTGTAGCGGGTGAAGAGCTGGCGCGCAGTCATCAGCACCTGGTCGGACGCCTTGCGCCCGCCGCTGCGCCCGCCCATGCCGTCGGCGATGACGCCGAGCACGCAGCCTGGCGTGCGGGGGTGGCTCATCAACAGCACCTGGTCCTGCTGGTAGGGGCGGTCCCCCTTGTGGAGGCCGGTGGCGGCGGCGAGTCGAAAGCCTTGGGTCATGAGCGCTGGGGCGCCAGAGGCGCGCTTTCTGTCTTCTCTGGGGTTCGTGTCAGGACGTATTATCGAATGAACACGCGCGGCCCCATGCGGCACGCGCACCCTCACCGTTGGACTCCAATCTTCATTCCCTTTCCCGTCAGCTGATCGAGCTGCGCATGGCGCATGCCGACCTCGACGCCACCATCGACCGGCTCTCGGAAGACGGTGCGCCGCCGGACGAATTGCTGATGCGGCGCCTGAAAAAGCGCCGCCTCGCCCTGCGCGACCAGATCGCGCAGCTCGAGAACGCGCTCGACCCGAAAGAGCCGGCGTGACGTCGCCGCTCGAAGACCAGGTGCGCGACGCGTTCGCGCAGGACGGGGTGCTGTCGCAGGCCGCCGAGCAGTTCCGCGAACGCGGCGGCCAGACCGAGATGGCCATGGCCGTGGCCCGCACCATCTCCGACGGCGGCATTCTCGTGGTCGAGGCTGGCACCGGCGTGGGCAAGACGTTTTCTTACCTCGTTCCCGCATTGCTGAGCGGCGAGCGCGTGCTGCTCTCGACCGCGACCAAGACCCTGCAAGACCAGCTGTTTGGCCGCGACCTGCCGCGGCTCGTCGAAGCCTTCGCACTGCCGATACGCACAGCGCTGCTGAAAGGGCGGGGCAGCTATCTGTGCCTGCACCGGCTCGACATGGCGCGCCACGACGCCTCGCTGCCCGAACGCGGCAGCCTGCGCACGCTGGCGAAGATCGAGCAGTGGTCGAAAGCCACGCGCACCGGCGACTTGGCTGAGCTGCCGGGGCTCGACGAACGTTCGCCGTTGATCCCGCTGATCACTTCCACGCGCGAGAACTGCCTGGGCGCGCAATGCCCGCAGTTCAAGTCGTGCCACGTCAACCTGGCGCGACGCGAGGCGCTCGCGGCCGACATCGTGGTCATCAATCACCACCTGTTCTTTGCCGACCTCGCGGTGCGCGAGACCGGCATGGCCGAGCTGCTGCCGACCGTGAGCGTCGTCGTGTTCGACGAGGCGCATCAGCTCAACGAAACCGGCGTGCAGTTTCTGGGCGCGCAACTCGGCAGCGGCCAGGCGCTCGATTTCGCACGCGACATGCTCGGCGCTGGCCTGCAGCACGCGCGCGGGCTGGTCGACTGGCAGCAGCTGGTGGCGGGTGTTGAACGCGCGGCGCGCGAACTGCGCTTGGTGGTCGGCAAGCAATGGCCGGGCGCGAAGCTGCGCTGGGTGGGGCCTGCCCCCGAGGGCGTGAATGCCGAGGCCTGGCAGAGCGCGCTCGACGACCTGCAAGACGCCTTCGTGCAGGCCTCAGACGGGCTGGACACGGTGAGCGAAATCTCGCCCGACTTCGTGCGCCTGCACGAGCGCGCGCGCCAGCTCGCGAAGCGCACCGCGCGTTTCGCGCAGCCGTGCGAACTCGACTCGGTGCGCTGGGTCGACGTGGGCACGCAATTGCGCCTGATCGAGTCGCCGCTCGACATCGCCGATGCAATGCGCAAGCGGGTGCTCAAGCTGACCGAAGAGCCTGTGGAGTCCGACTTGCCATACGGGAATGAGGGCGATGACGACGAAGACCCCGAGCACGGCGCTGTCCCGCCGCCACCGCCGGAAGACAGCCGCCGCGCCTGGGTCTTCACCTCCGCCACGTTGGGTGACGACCCGACGCTGCGGTGGTTCACCGAGCCTTGCGGCCTGCGCGACGCCGAAGTGCTGCGCGTGCAGAGCCCCTTCGACTACGCCTCGCAGGCCGCGATCTACGTGCCGCGGGCTTTTCCGAAACCCAACGATCCCACGCACAGCCAGCAGGTGGCCAAGCTGGCCGCGCATGGCGCCGCCGAACTCGGTGGGCGCACGCTGGTGCTCACCACCACGCTGCGCGCGTTGCGCACCATCGGCGATGCGATGCGTCAGCAGTTCGAGCTGCTCCAGACGGAGGCGCGGCCCGAGGTGCTGGTGCAGGGCGAGCTGCCCAAGCGCGTGCTCATGGACCGCTTTCGCGAAGGCGCGAGCAACGGGCGCGCGGGCTGCGTGCTGGTCGCGTCGGCGTCGTTCTGGGAAGGCTTCGATGCGCCGGGCGACGCGCTGCAGTTCGTGGTGATCGACAAACTGCCGTTCCCGCCGCCCAACGACCCGCTGGTGGAGGCGCGCTCGCAGCGGCTCGAAGCGCAGGGGCGCAGCTCGTTCAGCGACTACTCGCTGCCCGAAGCGGCCGTGGCATTGAAACAGGGGGCAGGGCGCCTCATTCGCCGTGAAACCGACAGCGGCGTGCTCGCGATCTGCGACACGCGCCTCGTGGCGATGGGCTATGGCCGGCGGCTGCTGGCGGCGTTGCCGCCGATGCGCCGGCTGGAAACCGAAGCGGATTTCGAGAGCGCGATCGACGCGCTCAAGAAACCTTACTGATATCTACCGAAGTGGTCGGCTGGTTCTGGGTTACCAGAGCTTCCACCATGGATCGTCCTTGCCCTTGAAACCGTTGGCCAGGTAGGAACTCTTCGGGTAGTTGGTGGTCAGCACGCGTTGGGCATCGTCGCGCAGGTCCTTCATGCCGAGTGCGTCGTACGACTTCACCATGATGTACAGGGCTTCTTCGAGCGCCGGCACTTCGCGGTAGTCGGCCAGTGCGATCTGCGCCCGGTTGATGGCCGCCAGGTAGGCGCCGCGCGAGTAGTAGTAGCGGGCCACGTGAACTTCGTACTGCGCGAGCGAGTTCACGATGTAGTTCATGCGCTGGCGCGCGTCGGGCGCGTAGCGCGACTCGGGGAAGCGCGTCACGAGGTCGCGGAAGGATTCGAACGATTCCTTGGCGGCCTTCTGGTCGCGCTCGGACAGGTCCTGGCGCGTCAGGAACGCGAACATGCCCAGGTCGTCGTTGAAGTTGATCACGCCCTTCAGGTAGAGCGCGTAGTCGAACGCCGGGCTGGCCGGGTGCAACTTCATGAAGCGGTCGAGCGTGGCGATGGCGTTGGCCTTTTCGCCGGCCTTGTGCTGGGCGTAGGCCTTCTCGAGCTGGGCCTGCTGGGCCAGCGGCGTGCCGGCGGCGCGGCCTTCGAGCTTCTCGTACAGCGGCACCGCCTTGTCGTAGGCGCCGGAGCCGACTTCGTCCTTGGCTTCGGAGTAGATGCGGTTGGGGCTCCAGTTCGCGGTCTTGTCTTCCTTGGTGGTGGAACCACAGCCGGCGACGAGAAGGGCCGCCGCGCTGAGCGCGATCCAGGCAGGGACCGATAATTTGGCGCGAAACATCACATACGGCTTTCGTGAAACAGTTGCCCTCAATTATATCGACCGACCCCCTCACCGATCCTCCGGAAGGGCCTGAACCTGAAGAGGGTGCCGATCTCGCGGAGCCCAGCGAGCTGCGGCCCTTCGCCATCGACCAGGCGCAGCACGGCCAGCGGCTCGACCGCGCGCTGGCTGTGCTGGTGCCCGAGTTCTCGCGCAGTTACCTTCAGCAACTCATTGAGGCCGGCGCCGTCGAGTTGCAAGGGCGCACGCTCACCAAGGTTTCTGCCACGGTGCGCGTCGGCCAGTCGGGGCGCATCGAACTGCGGCCCACGCCCCAGAGCCAGGCCTTCCGGCCCGAGGCGATGGACCTGGTCACCGTTCACGAAGACGAACACCTGCGGATCATCGACAAGCCAGCCGGTCTGGTGGTGCATCCGGCGCCGGGCCACTGGAGCGGCACGCTGCTGAACGGGCTGCTGGCGCTCGACCCGAAGGCCGTACTGCTGCCGCGCGCGGGCATCGTGCACCGCCTCGACCGCGACACCAGCGGCCTGATGGTGGTGGCGCGCACGCGGGCTGCGATGGACGCCATGGTGGCGCTGATCGCCGCGCGCGACGTGAAGCGCCAGTACCTGGCAATGGGGCACAAGGCCTGGGAAGGCGCGGCGGCCCGGCAAGTCGATGCGCCGATCGGCCGCGATCCGCGCAACCGGCTGCGCATGGCCGTGGTCGACCTGGAGCGCCACGCGGGCAAGACCGCGCGCACGCTGATCGAGCGGCTCGACAGCCACACCGAGGGCTGCGCGGTGCGCTGCACCCTCGAAACCGGCCGCACCCACCAGATCCGCGTGCACATGGCGTCGATCGGTCATCCGCTGGTCGGCGATGCGCTCTATGGCGGCGCGCCCGCGGTGGGGCTGTCGCGGCAGGCACTGCACGCGTTCCGGCTGGCGTTCGTGCATCCTGTCACGCAGCAGGCGATGGAGTTCCGTTCGCCGCCGCCGCCCGATCTGGCCCAGGCTTTGCAGACCTGGGGGCTGGATTACAATCGCGCCTGACGGCCCGAGGGCCGCGCCGGCCACCCGATGCCGGCCTTGCGTTGCACTCGCCGCGTGCCGGCAACGCCTTCCCCTTCCATCCATCTGAACAAGCGTCGCCAGGCGCCTTTTTCCGGATAACGCGAACCATGAATACGGCGGATGCCAAGCGCATTCTCGAAACCGCCTTGATCTGTTCGAGCCAGCCGCTGCCGGTGCGCGACATGCGCGTGCTGTTCGACGACGAGCTGGGTGTGGACACCATCAAGGTGCTGTTGCTCGAGCTGCAGGAAGACTGGGCGCAACGCGGCCTGGAGCTGGTGAGCGTCGGCAGCGGCTGGCGTTTCCAGAGCCGGCCCGAGATGCGCGATGCCCTCGATCGCCTGCATCCCGAAAAGCCGCCGCGCTACACGCGCGCTGCCCTCGAAACGCTGGCCATCATTGCCTACCGGCAACCGGCCACGCGTGGCGACATGGAAGACATCCGCGGCGTCACGATCAACTCGCTGATCCTGAAGCAGCTCGAAGACCGCGGTTGGGTCGAGGTGATCGGCCACCGCGAAACGGTCGGCCGGCCCGCGCTCTTTGCGACCACGCGCCAGTTCCTCGACGACCTGGGCCTGGCCTCGCTCGACCAATTGCCGCTGGTGGAAACCCCCGCGCAGCAGGCCGCGCTGGTTGATGCGCTGCAGCAGGCCTCGGGCGACCAGCCGGGGCTGCCGATGGACATCGACGCGGCGGACGAGGCTGCTGCAGAAGCTGCAGAGCCCGCGGCCGAAGAGGGCGTGCAGCCTGAACTTGCCATGGTCGATGCGCCGCCCGAGTCGGCTGAACTGGCCGAGGTCGTCTCGACCGATGCGGCAGAGTTTGCCGAAGAGGTGGTGGCGATCACCGAAGGCGATGAGGCCGTTGAGTCTGTAGATGAGGCGCCGCCGGCGTCCGAGCCAGAAACCGGCGAGCCATCCGCCGAACCCGAAGTGGCCGCCGCGCCTGAAGAACCCGAATCCGACGTCTCGTCCCCCGCAGCGGACGAGACCGATCCCCACGACCCCCACGCTGTTTCTCCCGGAAAAACCCCATGAGCTCATCCGACACCGACGACGCAGCCAAGCTGCCGGTCGAACCCGAAGTCAAGAAGCGGAAGCGGACAGCCACGCCCAAGCAGGCGACGGAGGTTGCGGTCGAATCCGTGGTTGCGCCCGCGGAGCCAACAGAGGCCGAAGCCGAGGCAGCGCTGAAGAAGCCGCGTGCGCCCCGCAAGAAAAAGGTGGTGGAGGTTCCGGCTGCCGATGAGCAATTGCAAAGCGCGGCGGAAGTCGCTCCTGCGGCCGAAGCTCCCGCGACGGTGGAGCCCGATGTGGCGCCCGTGGTTGCCGAAGCCGCGACGGCCGACGAAGACGAGCCCGCACCGGTCGAAACGAAGCGTCCCCAGGCGTCCGATCAGGACGACGACCGCGCGGACGATGATGAAGACGACGAGGAAGACGAGCCCGACGAAGAGGAAGACGACCTCGACCGTGCCCGTCGCGCCGCCGAGCGCGAGCAGCGCAACGCGCTGCCGCCCGAGCCGATCCGCTTCTCCGACGTCATTTCCGGCCAGTTCGATGCCGACGAAGAGAGCCCCGAGGTGCCGCCGCTCAAGCGCGTGCTGCTGCCCGAAGCCGATTCGCCCAAGCTGCACAAGGTGCTGGCGCAGGCCGGTCTCGGTTCGCGCCTCGAGATGGAGCAACTGATCCTGCAGGGCCGCATCTCGGTCAACAACGAGCCCGCCCACATCGGCCAGCGCATCCAGTACGGCGACCAGGTCAAGATCAACGGCAAGCCGATCCGCTACCGCATCGCACCGCCGCCGCCGCGCGTGATCGCGTACCACAAGCCCGTGGGCGAGGTCGTCACGCACGACGACCCGCAGAACCGCCCGACGGTGTTCCGCAAGCTCCCGCGTCTGCAGCAGGGCAAGTGGCAATCGGTCGGTCGGCTCGACCTGAACACCGAAGGCCTGCTGCTGTTCAGCAGCTCCGGCGATCTGGCCAACCAGCTCATGCACCCGCGCTTCGGCCTGGAGCGTGAGTACGCGGTGCGCGTGCTGGGCGCGCTCACCAGCGAAGAAAAGAAGAAGCTGCTCGAGGGCGTGCGCCTGGACGACGGCATGGCGCAGTTCGGCACCATCGAAGACGGTGGTGGCGAAGGCTCCAACTGCTGGTACCGCGTGACCATTTCCGAAGGCCGCAACCGCGAAGTGCGCCGCCTGTTCGAGTCGGTGGGCCATGCGGTCAGCCGGCTGATCCGCATCCGCTACGGCGCGATGGTGCTGCCGCGCGGCCTCAAGCGCGGTGCCTGGATGGAGCTCGACGAGCGCGACATTCAGGCGCTGTTCCAGGCCTCCGGCGGCGCGCAGGCGCGCCCGGCTCCGCAGCAGCAACGTGGCCCTAGCGGTCCGGAGGGCGGCGGTCGCAACGGTCGGAACAAGAAGCGCCGTGGCAACAACAACAACCGCACCGGCAACAACGCCGGCGGCATGGGCGGCGGCCAGCCGCGCGAAGCGCGCGGCGAAGGCCGCGAGGCGCCGATCCCGAGTCCGTTGGGCGACGGTCGTCCGCCGCGTGGCGAGCGCGGCGGGCGCGGTGGTCCCCCCAACCGCGGCGGCGGCAACGGCGGCCCGCCACAGCAGGGGCGCCGCGGCAACGCCGGTCCGGGCAATCGTCAGGGCGGCCAGGGACAAGGGCAGGGCGGCGGTGGCAACCGGGCGCCAGGTGGTGGCGGTGGTGGCGGCGGCGCTGCGAACCAGCCCGATCCGATGAAGACCTCGCTTGGTTACATCGGTGCCGACAGCTTCTCGCGCCAACGCAAGGAGCAGCGCAGCGGCCCGGGACGTCGCGGCGGTGGTGGCGGCTCGCAAGGTGGTGGTGGCTTCGGCGGCCCGGCCGGCAGTCGCCGCCGCGGACGCTGAAAACCAGCCGTCGCAGCGCGGCCTTTCGCGGGGTTTTCACCAATCCCGCAGGTCGCGCCGGTTAAAATCAGAGGCTTTGTCGACGGGCCGCGAAACAAATTCGCTGCAGTTGTGACAAAACACTTCAAAATCAAAGCTCAGGAAGCACTTCAATGGCTATCGAACGTACCCTTTCCATCATCAAGCCCGACGCCGTCGCCAAGAACGTCATCGGCAAGATCGTCTCCCGCTTCGAGGCTGCCGGCCTCAAGGTTGTCGCCGCCAAGCTGGTTCACCTGTCGCGCACCGAAGCCGAACAGTTCTACTCGGTGCACAAGGAGCGTCCCTTCTTCAAGGACCTCGTCGAGTTCATGATTTCGGGCCCCGTGTTCGTGCAAGCACTCGAAGGCGAGAACGCCATCGCCAAGAACCGTGACCTGATGGGCGCCACGGACCCGAAGAAGGCAGCCGCCGGCACCATCCGCGCCGACTTCGCCGACAGCATCGACGCCAACGCCGTTCACGGCTCGGACGCGCCCGAAACGGCTGCCGCCGAAGTCGCTTTCTTCTTCGCCGGCCTCAACGTCTACGCACGCTGAAGCCGTTTCTCGCCTGAATTCATGACCACAGCCAATCTGCTCGAATTCGATCTCGACGGGCTGGCTGCGTTCTGCGAAAAACTCGGCGAGAAAAAATTCCGCGCCACGCAGCTGTTTCGCTGGATCCACCAGCGTGGCGCCAGCGACTTCACCCAGATGACCGATCTGGCGAAGTCGCTGCGCGAGAAACTCGCGACCACCGCGCGCGTGGAGGCCCTGTCGGTCCTCACGCAGCATGAATCCAAGGACGGCACGATCAAGTGGCTGTTCGACGTCGGCGGTGGTGATGCGGTCGAGGCCGTGTTCATTCCCGAAGACGATCGCGGCACGCTGTGCGTGTCGTCGCAGGCCGGTTGCGCCGTGGGCTGCCGTTTTTGCTCGACCGGGCATCAGGGCTTCAGCCGCAACCTCACCACGGGCGAGATCGTCGCCCAGCTCTGGTTCGCCGAGCACTTCCTGCGCAAGCACCTCAAACGCAATGAGCGCGTCATCTCCAACGTGGTGATGATGGGCATGGGCGAGCCGCTGCAGAACTACTCGGCGCTGGTGCCCGCCTTGCGCACGATGCTCGACGACAACGCCTACGGGCTGTCGCGTCGCCGTGTCACCGTGTCGACCTCCGGCGTGGTGCCGATGATCGACCGCCTGGGCACCGATTGCGCCGTGGCCATGGCTGTCTCGCTGCATGCGCCCAACGATGCGCTGCGCGACGACCTCGTGCCGCTCAATCGCAAGTACCCGATCGCCGAACTGCTCGAGGCCTGCAAGCGCTACCTCGTGCATGCGCCGCGCGACTTCATCACCTTCGAATACTGCATGCTCGATGGTGTCAACGACCAGCCCGAGCATGCGCGGCAGCTGATCGAACTCGTGCGCAAGCATGACGTCTCGTGCAAGTTCAACCTGATTCCGTTCAACCCGTTTCCGGCCTCGGGCCTGCTGCGCTCGCCGCAAGCGCGCGTGCTGGCCTTTGCCCGCACGCTGAGCGAAGCGGGCCTCGTGACCACCGTGCGCAAGACGCGCGGTGACGACATCGACGCCGCCTGCGGACAACTCGCCGGCGACGTGAAAGACCGCACCCGTGCGGCCGAACGCATGGCCCAGCGCCGTGCGGAGGTGGCCGAGCGCCCCGTCGTTCTGCACCCGCCCCGCGCCAAGACCCCCAAACCAACCGTTCCCCAGGAGCATTGACGCAATGAGCATGGCCTTACCGACGACGAACGCGAGCGCGCAGCGAGTGCTGAGCGCAGGAATCGCGAGCGTCGCCGTGGTGCTTCTTCTCGCGGGCTGCGTCAACACGCGAACCACCACCACCGGGCTTGTCGGCAGTGGGGCCGACAGCGGCACCACTGTCGTGACCGACACCGACGAAAACAACCGCCGGCGTGCCCGTCTGCGGATGGAACTGGCCGCCGGCTACTTCGAGCACGGCCAGAACTCGGTCGCCCTTGAAGAGCTCAAGCAGGTGCTGGCCATCGACCCCGGTTATGCCGACGCCTACAGCCTGCGCGGCCTCGTCTACATGCGGCTCGAGGATGCGGCCCAGGCCGAAGACAGTTTCCGCCGCGCCGTCGCGATCAATCCGCGCGACGCCAACACGCGCCACAACTACGGCTGGCTGCTGTGCCAGCAGAACCGCTACGGCGACGCCGCACAGCAGTTTGCCGCGGCACTGGCCGTGCCCAGCTATGCCGACCGCGCCAAGACGCTCATGACCCAAGGGGTCTGCGAGCTCAAGGCCGGCCAGCGGCCGCAGGCCGAGCGCAGCCTGCTGCAGGCCTACGAACTCGACGCCAGCAATCCGGTGATCGGCTTCAACCTGGCCTCGGTGCTGGCGCAGCGCGAAGAGTGGTCGCGTGCGCAGTTCTACGTCCGCCGCGTCAACAACGGCCCGTCGGCCAATGCCGAAACGCTGTGGCTCGGCATCAAGATCGAACGGAAGCTCAACAACCGCGAGGCTGTCGCGCAGCTGGGCGGTCAACTGCAACGACGTTTCCCTCAATCGCGGGAGGCAATGGCATACGAGCGCGGGAATTTCAATGACTGAACGGGTTTCGGAGTTCGGGACGTCCGCGGCACTGCCGCTGCCCGAAGGCGACGTCGTGGAAAAGACGGCTGGCGACATGTTGCGCGAGGCGCGCGAAGCGCACGGGCTGCACATCGAGATGGTGGCCGCCGCGCTCAAGGTGCCGCCGCAAAAGCTGCTCGCGCTGGAGGCCGACGACATCGCCGCGCTGCCCGACCCGGTGTTCGCCCGGGCCCTGGCCGGCAGCGTGTGCCGCGCACTGCGCATCGATCCGGCGCCCGTGCTCGCCAAGCTGCCGGGCGCGCAACGTGCGCCGCTGGCCGAAACCAACCGCACGTTGAATGCCCGCGTGCTCTCCGGCACGCCGCGCTGGAACGGCGGGCGCTCCGGCGGCCTGCCGTCGCGTGCGCTGCTGACGGTTGTGGTCCTGCTGCTGATCGGCGCCGGCGTGCTGTTCTGGATGCCGCAATCGGCGTTCGACCAGATCGGCGCCTCCGTCTCCCGACTGACCGCCAAGAACGATGCCGAGGTCATGCCGCCTGCCGATCAAGGGGGCGTCTCGGAGCCCGTGCCGACGCAGGCCGTGGCGCCGACCGGCCCGGTGGGCGCTGCACCGACCGCTGGCGTGGTGGCTGCCGTGCCAGCCGCCCCGGCCTCCGCGCCCACGGCGGCCGTGGCGAACACCAGCACCGCCAGCAGCCAGCAGCTCGTCCTCGTGGCGCGCGAAGAATGCTGGGTCACCGTCACCGAAGCTGGTGGCAAGCAGTTGCTGCGCCGCAGCCTGCAGGTCGGCGAGACCGTCGGCCTGTCCGGCACGCTGCCGCTGTCCGTGGTGATCGGTCGCGCATCGGCGGTCGATGTGCAGGTGAACGGAAAGCCCTACGATCTGAAGCCTGTCACCCGCGGAGGCGGCGTGGCGCGTTTCGAGGTGAAATCGTGACAACCGACTGCACCCCTCAACCCATTGAATCGGCCGCGCCCAAGGCGCGCCGCTCGCGCCAGGCCAGCGTGGTCTGGGGACCGCGCACGGTCACGGTGGGGGGCGACGCGCCCACGCGCGTGCAGTCGATGACCAACACCGACACGGTCGATGCCATCGGTACCGCGATCCAGGTCAAGGAGCTCGCCATTGCGGGCTCCGAAATGGTCCGCATCACCGTCAACACGCCCGAAGCCGCCGCGCAGGTGCCCTACATCCGCGAGCAGCTCGACCGCATGGGCATCGATGTGCCGCTGATCGGCGACTTCCACTACAACGGCCACCGCCTGCTCACCGACTATCCGGCCTGCGCCGAGGCGCTGAGCAAGTACCGCATCAACCCCGGTAACGTGGGCAAGGGTGACAAGAAGGACAAGCAGTTCGGCCAGATGATCGACGCGGCCATGCGCTGGAACAAACCCGTGCGCATCGGCGTGAACTGGGGCAGCCTCGACCAGGAACTGCTCGCCAGCCTGATGGACATCAACAGCCAGCGCGCCACGCCCTGGGACGCCAAGCAGGTGATGTACGAGGCGCTGATCACCTCGGCCATCGAGTCCGCCAAGCTGGCCGAGTCGATGGGCATGGCCGGCAATCAGGTCATCCTGTCGTGCAAGGTGAGCGGCGTGCAAGACCTGATCTCGGTGTACCGCGAACTCGCACGGCGCTGCGACAACCCGCTGCACCTGGGCCTGACCGAAGCCGGCATGGGCACCAAGGGCACGGTAGCCTCGGCGACGGCACTGTCGATCCTGCTGCAGGAGGGCATTGGCGACACGATTCGCGTGTCGCTCACGCCGCAGCCGGGCGAGTCGCGCACGCAGGAGGTGCTGATCGCCAACGAAATTCTCCAGGCCCTGGGCCTGCGGGTGTTCGTGCCGAGCGTCACGGCCTGCCCGGGCTGCGGCCGCACCACGAGCACCACGTTTCAAGAGCTTGCCAAGCAGATCGACGACTACCTGCGCCAGCAGATGCCGGTCTGGCGCAAGAAGTACCCGGGTGTCGAGACGCTGAAGGTGGCCGTCATGGGCTGCATCGTCAACGGCCCCGGCGAGAGCAAGCACGCCGACATCGGCATCAGCCTGCCCGGCACCGGCGAGGCGCCGGCCGCGCCGGTCTTCATCGACGGCGAAAAGGCCCTCACGCTGCGCGGCGACAATATCGCCAACGAGTTCCACCAGCTCGTCGAAACCTACATCGAAAAGCGCTTCGGCAGCGAACACGCTGTCCTGGCCTGACACCTCCGCAGACTCATGGCTGAAAAACTGAATGCCGTCAAAGGCATGAACGACATATTGCCGCCCGAATCGGCGCGCTGGGAATGGCTCGAAGCCATCGTGCGCGACCTGATGGGGCGCTATGCGTACCGCAACGTCCGCACCCCGATCCTGGAACACACGGCGCTGTTCGTGCGCGGCATCGGCGAGGTGACGGACATCGTCGAGAAGGAGATGTACGCCTTCGAAGACCGCTCGGACAAGCATGGGCAGTCGGAGCACCTGGCGATGCGCCCGGAGAACACGGCCGGCCTCGTGCGCGCCGTGATCGAGCACAACATGCTCTACGAGGGGCCCAAGCGCCTTTGGTACACGGGCCCGATGTTCCGCCGCGAAAAGCCGCAGCGCGGGCGCTTCCGCCAGTTCCACCAGATCGGCGCCGAGGCGCTCGGCTTTGCCGGGCCCGATGTCGACGCCGAGCTGATCCTGCTGGCCACAGCGCTGTGGAAGGCCATCGGCCTGACCGACGTGCGCCTGGAGCTCAACAGCCTGGGCCAGCCGGCCGAGCGCGCGCTGCACCGCGCCCAGCTCATCGCTCACTTCGAGCAGCACGCCGACAAGCTCGACGAGGATGGCAAACGCCGCCTGCACAGCAACCCGCTGCGCATCCTCGACACGAAGAATCCGGCGATGAAGGAAGTGGTCGAGTCGGCGCCGAAGCTGATCGATTTCCTGGGCGCCGAATCGCTGGCGCACTTCGAAGGGGTGCAGGCCATCCTCAAGGCCAACGACATCGCCTTCACGATCAATCCGCGCCTCGTGCGTGGGCTCGACTACTACAACCTCACGGTGTTCGAGTTCGTGACCGACCGTCTCGGTGCACAGGGCACGGTGTGCGCCGGCGGCCGCTACGACGACCTCATCGCCCAGATCGGCGGCAAGCCGGCGCCCGCCGTGGGTTGGGCCATCGGCGTCGAGCGCGTGCTCGATCTGCTGAAGGAGCAGGGTGCCGAAGTGCCCGCACCGGTGCCCGACGTCTATGCCATCGTGCCCGACGCCGCGTCGATGCCCGTCGTGCTGCGCGCCTTGCAGCAGCTGCGCGAAACCGGCGTGCGCGTGCAGATGCACGCCAGCACGGCCGAAGGCCTTGCGAGCTTCAAGGCACAGATGCGAAAGGCGGACGCCAGCGGCGCCGCCTACGCCCTGATCTTCGGCGCCGATGAACTTGCACGCGGTGAAGTGACTCTCAAGGCCTTGCGCGACGCCAGCGTTGCGCAGTCCGCCCGTTCACTTGCTGAAGTGACCACCTGGGCCGCCACCCTACAATCGCCGGCTCCCAACCTCTGACAGCGCATGGCCACCCATCTCGACCTCGAAGAACAGGAACAGCTCGACCAGCTCAAGCATTTCTGGAACACCTACGGCACCCTGATCACCTGGGCCGTGCTGCTCGTCGCCGGCGCCTTCGTGGCCTGGAACGGCTGGCAGTACTACCAGCGCACCAAGGCAGCCCAGGCCGCGGCTCTTTATGACGAGGTCGAGCGCAGCACGCAGTCCGGCGACGTCGAGCGCATCCAGCGCGTGATGACCGACATGAAGGAACGCTTCGCAGGCACGGCCTACGCACAGCAAGCCGGCCTGCTGGTCGCCAAGACGCTGTTCGACAAGGGCAATGCCGACGGCTCGCGCGCGGCGCTGGGCTGGGTCGCGCAGAACGCCGTCGATCCGGGCTACCAGGCCATCGCGAAGCTGCGGCTCGCGGCCGAACTGCTCGATGCCAAGTCTTACGACGACGCGCTCAAGCAACTCGACGGCAAGGTGCCAACCGAGTTCGAACCGCTGGTGGCCGACCGCAAGGGCGACATCTACATGGCGCAAGGCAAGCGCGACGAGGCCCAGGCCGAGTACCGCAAGGCCTGGACCGGCCTCGGCGCCGGCTCGGACTACCGCCGGCTGGTCGAGATCAAGCTCAACGCGGTCGGTGTCGACCCGAAGACCCTGGCGCCGACCGTCACCGTGACGCCCGCCGTCCCCAAGAACTCCTGACCGCACACCTCCATGAATTTCAAGCGTTTCATGCCTGAATCGACCGCCCTGCGCGCGGGTTCTGCTCTTGTTCTGGTCGCGCTGCTGGCCGCCTGCTCGGGCTCCGGCAAGCCCAAGCCCGCCGAGCTGCCGACCAACCCGTCCCTGATGGGCGTGCGCCAGGTCTGGAACGTGCGGATTCCGGGCGTCGAATTCCCGCTCACCGCCGATGTCAGCGGCGACATCGTGACCGTGGCAGGCAGCGACGGCACGGTCGTCGCCATCGACGCCCGCGCCGGTCGCGAGACCTGGCGCGCCAGCGCCGGCGCACCGCTGGCGGCCGGTGTCGGCAGCGACGGTTCGCTGACGGCCGTGGTCACCACCAACAACGAAGTGGTCGCCATCGAAAACGGCAAGGTGCTGTGGAAGCAGCGCCTGTCGGCCCAGGCCTTCACCGCACCCCTGGTGGCCGGCCGCCGCGTCTTCGTGCAGACCGCCGACCGCAGCGTCAGCGCCTGGGACGGCCAGAGCGGCCGCCGCCTGTGGCAGCAGCAGCGCCCGGGCGAGAACCTCGTGCTGCGCAAGTCGGGCGTGCTGATCGCGGTCGGCGACACGCTGGTTGCCGGTCTGGGCGGCCGACTCGTCGGCATGAACCCCGGCAACGGCAGCTCGCGCTGGGAAGCCCCCATCGCCGCGCCGCGCGGCACCAACGACGTGGAACGCCTGGTCGACCTGACCGGCAGCGTGAGCCGCTACGGCGACACGGTCTGCGCACGCGCCTACTACGCCAGCGTCGGCTGCGTCGACACTCTGCGTGGCCAACTGCTCTGGAGCAAGCCGGCCTCGGGTGCCGACGGCGTGAGCGGCGACGAGCGCTTTCTCTACGGCACCGAATCCGACGGCAGCGTCACCGCCTGGCGCCGCGCCGACGGCGAACGCGCCTGGCAGATGAGCCGCTTCAAGAACCGCGAATTGACCGCGCCGCTGGCCGTGGGCCGTTCGCTGATCATCGGCGAGAGCACCGGCACGCTGCACTTCGTATCGCGCGAAGACGGTGCGTTGCTGAACCGCGTCACCCCCGATGGCTCGGCCATCACCGTGACGCCGGTCCTGGCCGGCAACACGGTGGTTGTCGTGACCGCCAAGGGCGGCGTCTTCGGTTACCGCCCTGAATAATCATTTTTTGTCTTTCACTTACTTCCAAGGCCCGACCATGAAAACCGCGCCATCGAAAGGCCGGCCATGAAGCCGGTCGTGGCCCTGGTCGGCCGTCCCAACGTCGGCAAGTCGACGCTCTTCAACCGCCTGACCCAGACGCGCGACGCCATCGTCGCCGACTTCGCCGGCCTCACGCGCGACCGCCATTACGGCAACGGCCGCCTGGGCAAGCACGAGTTCATCGTGATCGACACCGGTGGCTTCGAGCCCGATGCCGGCAGCGGCATCTACAAGGAAATGGCCAAGCAGACGCGGCAGGCCGTGGCCGAGGCCGACGTCGTGATCTTCGTGGTCGATGCCCGCGAAGGCCTCTCGGCGCAAGACCACGACATCGCCAACGAGCTACGCCGCCTCGGCAAGCCCTGTGTGCTGGCGGCCAACAAGGCCGAGGGCATGCACGACGGCACCAAGCTGGTCGACTTCTACGAGCTGGGCTTCGGCGACGTGCACGGCGTGTCCGCGGCGCACGGGCAGGGCATGCGCGACCTGGTCGAACTGGCGCTCGAGCTGCTGAATCTGCCCGACCCGGACGACGAGGAAGACGAAGACGACGTCAACAAGCCGATCAAGCTGGCGGTGGCCGGCCGGCCCAACGTCGGCAAGTCCACACTGATCAACACCTGGCTCGGCGAAGAGCGCCTGGTGGCCTTCGACATGCCGGGCACGACGCGCGACGCCATCTCGGTGCCGTTCGAACGCAACGGCCAGCACTTCGAGCTGATCGACACCGCCGGCCTGCGTCGCAAGGGCAAGGTGTTCGAGGCGATCGAGAAGTTCTCGGTGGTCAAGACGCTGCAGGCCATCGAGTCGGCCAACGTGGTGCTGCTGTTGCTCGACGCCACGCAGGGCGTGACCGACCAGGACGCGCACATTGCCGGCTACATCCTCGAAAGCGGACGTGCCGTGGTGATCGCCATCAACAAGTGGGACGCGGTCGACAGCTACCAGCGCGAGCAGATCCAGCGGCAAATCGAAACCCGGTTGCCGTTCCTGAAATTCGCGTCATTGCATTTCATCTCAGCCATCAAGCGCCAGGGCCTCGGCCCGGTGTGGCAGGCCATTGCCCAGGCCCACAAGTCGGCCACGCGCAAGATGTCGACGCCGGTGCTAACGCGCCTGTTGCTGGAGGCGGTGCAATTCCAGGCGCCCCAACGCGGTGGCATGTACCGGCCCAAGCTGCGCTATGCGCACCAAGGCGGCATGAATCCGCCTGTGATCATCATTCACGGCAATTCGCTGGAGCACGTGACCGACGCTTACAAGCGTTTCCTGGAAGGGCGTTTCCGCAAGGAATTCGACCTCGTGGGCACGCCCTTGCGGATCCAGTTCAAAAGCTCGCAAAATCCGTTTGCGGACAAGGACAAGTGAGGGCGCTTGGCCGCCGATGGCAGCCGATGAGCCGCAGCAGGAGTGGAAGTTCCGTCTTTTGAGAGCCGTTATTTTCTCAAGGCTTTTGACCCCGATTGCTGCGGCGCAGAAACCCTGTGTTAAGGTCATCTCTCCAACAACTACTCTTGAACACGGAGAATATCGTGAGCAATAAAGGGCAACTTCTGCAAGACCCGTTTCTGAACACCTTGCGTCGCGAGCATGTGCCGGTTTCCATTTATTTGGTGAACGGCATCAAGCTGCAGGGCCAGATCGAGTCCTTCGATCAATACGTCGTGTTGCTCCGCAATACAGTGACGCAAATGGTCTACAAGCACGCCATTTCCACCATCGTGCCGGGTCGTGCCGTCAACTTCTCGGCCAGCGAGAACGACGACGCCGCCGCCTGATCGCGCGGAGCGCGGCGGCAACCCCGCCGCGCTTTTTCCATATTCTGATTCCGCTTGTCTGATTCGATCCCCCGCCAGGAAGGCGCCGCCGTTCTCGTCGGCGTCGATTTCGGGCTGCCCCATTTCGACAGCGAGCTCGAAGAACTCGGCCTGCTCGCACAAACGGCGGGCCTGACGCCCGTCGCCCGCCTGGCCTGCAAGCGCAAGGCGCCCGATGCGGCGCTTTTCGTCGGCAGCGGCAAGGCCGAAGAGATCAAGGAACTCGCCGCCATGCACCGGGCGAGCGAGGTCATCTTCGACCAGTCGTTGAGCCCAGCGCAGCAGCGTAACCTCGAACGCCAGCTCGATGTCGCGGTCTACGACCGTACCTTCCTCATCCTCGAAATCTTTGCCCAGCGCGCCCGTTCGCACGAAGGCAAGCTGCAGGTCGAATTGGCTCGACTGCAGTACCTGAGCACGCGGCTGGTCCGTCGCTGGTCCCACCTGGAGCGCCAGACTGGCGGTGCAGGTGTGCGCGGCGGCCCCGGCGAGAAGCAGATCGAGCTGGATCGCCGCATGATCAACGAGTCGATCAAGCGCACGCGCGAGCGCCTGGCCAAGGTGCAGAAGCAGCGCAGCACGCAGCGCCGCCAGCGCGAGCGCCGCGAGACTTTCAACATCTCGCTCGTCGGCTACACCAACGCGGGCAAGTCGTCGATCTTCAATGCCATGGTCAAGGCTCGCGCCTATGCGGCCGACCAGCTGTTCGCCACGCTCGACACCACCACGCGCAACCTCTACCTGGGCGATGCGCGCCGGCAGGTGTCGATCTCCGACACGGTGGGCTTCATCCGCGACCTGCCGCACGGCCTGGTCGATGCGTTCAAGGCCACCTTGCAGGAGGCGGTCGATGCCGACCTGCTGCTGCACGTGATCGACGCCTCCAACCCGCACTATCCAGAGCAGATGGCCGAGGTGCAATCGGTGCTACAGGACATCGGCGCGGGCGACGTGCCGCAACTGCTGGTGTTCAACAAGCTCGACGCCCTTGAAAGCGCGCAACATCCGCTGCATCTGCAGGACGAGATGGAAATCGACGGCGTGCAGGTTCCCCGCATCTTCCTCAGCGCCAAGACCGGTGAAGGCCTGCCGCTGCTGCGGGCCGAGCTGGCCCGGCAGTCGGGTTCCGTCGCCGATACGATGACCCCTGAGGCGGACGCTGAATTGCACGATGCGGCCCCTTGATTGGGCACAATCCCGCCACTGACACGAGAACGAAGCGAATGAATGCAAAGCCAGCGCGGAGAGGGTTTCTGGGCATGTTCAATCTGAACGATGGCCGATGGGGTCGCGGCGACGAGCCGTCCTCCAACGGCGACCGCCCGGCCGGCAACCGGCCACCCGATGCCGATCCCCCCGGCGCCCCGATCCCGCCGCCTTCGAGCGGCAACCAGAACAACAACGGCAACGGCAATCGCCCGCGCGGCCAGGGCCCCAACCAGGGCCCGCCCGACCTCGACGAACTCTGGCGCGACCTCAATCGCAAGCTGGGTGGTTTCTTCGGCGGCGGCAAGGGTGGCGGCAACCGCCCCAATGGCACCGGCGGCGGTGGTGGCAACGGCTACAAGCCCGATATGAAAAATGCCGGCTTCGGCATCGGCCTTGTGGCCGCCGTGGCGGTCCTGATCTGGCTTGGCACCGGCTTCTTCATCGTGAACGAAGGCCAGCAGGCCGTGGTCACGCAGTTCGGTCGCTACAAGTCGACGGTGAATGCCGGCTTCAACTGGCGCCTGCCATACCCCATTCAACGCCACGAAGTGGTGGTGACCACGCAGATCCGTTCCACCGACGTGGGCCGCGACGCCATCGTGCGTTCCACCGGCTTGCGCGAATCGGCCATGCTGACTGAAGACGAGAACATCGTCGAAATCAAGTTTGCCGTGCAGTACCGCCTGAGCGACGCGCGCGCCTGGCTCTACGAGAGCAAGTCGCCCGCTGAAACCATCGTGCAGGTGGCTGAAAGCTCCGTGCGCGAAGTGGTCGGCAAAATGAAGATGGACGCGGCGCTCGCCGAAGAGCGCGACCAGATCGCACCCCGCGTGCGCGCACTGATGCAGACCATCCTCGACCGCTACAAGGTCGGTGTCGAAGTCGTCGGCATCAACCTGCAGCAGGGCGGCGTGCGTCCGCCCGAGCAGGTGCAGGCCGCCTTCGACGACGTGCTCAAGGCCGGCCAGGAACGCGAACGCGCCAAGAACGACGCGGAGGCCTACGCCAACAACGTCGTGCCGCTGGCCACCGGTACCTCGTCGCGCCTGAAGGAAGAATCCGAGGCCTACAAGGCGCGCATCGTCGCGCAGGCACAGGGTGACGCAGGTCGCTTCAGCTCGGTGCTGACCGAATACCAGAAGGCACCGCAGGTGACGCGCGACCGCATGTACACCGACGCCATGCAGCAGATCTACGCCAGCACGACCAAGGTGCTGGTCGACAGCAAGCAGGGCTCCAACCTGCTGTACCTGCCGCTCGACAAGCTGATGCAGCAAGGCGGCGGCAACGCAGCCACACCTGTGGACGCCGCCAGCCCCAACGTGGCCGGCACCGCACCGGCCCAGTCGTCGGTGATCCCGGTGGCTCCCGCCACCACCGACGTGCGCGCCCGTGACGGCCGCTCGCGTGACCGCGACGTGCGCTGAGAAAGGCCCGGAACAACATGAACAGAATCGGTTTCATCGCCACCTCGGTCCTCGTCCTGCTCGTGCTGCTGAGCTCGACCCTCTTCGTGGTCGACCAGCGCCAGTTCGGCGTGGTCTATGCCCTCGGGCAGATCAAGCAAGTCATCACCGAACCCGGCCTCAACTTCAAGCTGCCGCCGCCGTTCCAGAATGTGTCGTACATCGACAAGCGCCTGCTGACGCTCTCCAGTCTCGACACCGAACCCATGCTCACCGCTGAAAAGCAGCGCGTGGTGATCGACTGGTACGTGCGCTGGCGCATCTCCGACCCACAGGCCTACATCCGCAACGTCGGTCTCGACGAGAACGCGGGTGCCATGCAGCTGAACCGCGTGGTGCGCAACGCCTTCCAGGAAAACATCAACAAGCGCACCGTGCGTGACCTGATTTCGGTGCGCCGCGAGGCCCTGATGGCCGACGTGCAGCGCGAAGTGTTGGCCGTGGTGAAGGGCGCCAAGCCCTGGGGCGTCGACGTGGTCGACGTGCGCATCACCCGCGTCGATTACGTGGAAGCCATCACCGAATCGGTCTACCGCCGCATGGAAGCCGAGCGCAAGCGCGTGGCCAACGAGCTGCGTTCCACCGGCACGGCCGAAGGCGAAAAGATCCGCGCCGACGCCGACCGCCAGCGCGAAGTGATCGTGGCCAACGCCTACCGCGATGCCCAGAAGATCAAGGGCGAGGGCGATGCCCAGGCGGCCGCTGCCTACAGCGAGGCCTTCGGCCGCGATCCGCAGTTCGCCCAGTTCTATCGCAGCCTCGAAGCCTACAAGCAGAGCTTCAACAAGAAGAGCGACGTGCTGGTGCTCGACCCATCGTCGGACTTCTTCCGTGCCATGCAGAGCTCCGGCTCGGGCGGCGCGGCGCGCAAGTAACAACGGGTCTTCCGTTTCTCTGCTTTCCTGTCTGGAGCCGTGAGCGCCGACACCTTCTGGAGCGCGTTGGCGCTGGTCCTGGTGATTGAAGGCATCCTGCCTTTCGTCTCGCCGGGCGGGTGGCGGCGCGGCTTCAGCCAACTGCTGCAGCTGCGCGACGGCCAGCTGCGTTTCTTCGGTCTTTGCAGCATCCTGCTGGGTTTGGTACTCCTTTGGGTTCTGGGGTAACGCGGGCCCGGTAGAATCCCGGTTTAACCACGCCCCCGATCCCCATGTCCGCCTGGGTCCTCCCGGATCACATTGCCGATGTGCTGCCTTCCGAGGCGCGCCACATCGAAGAACTTCGACGCCAGCTGCTCGATACCGCCCGTGGCTATGGCTACGAGCTGGTGATGCCGCCGCTGCTCGAGCACCTGGAGTCGCTGCTTTCGGGCACCGGCGAGGCGCTCGACCTCCAAACCTTCAAGCTCGTCGACCAGCTTTCCGGCCGCAGCATGGGCCTGCGTGCGGACACCACCCCCCAGGTGGCGCGCATCGATGCCCATCTGTTGAACCGTGATGGCGTCGCCCGCCTGTGCTATTGCGGCCCGGTGGTCCACACCCGGCCCGACCGCCCGCACGCCACGCGCGAGCCGCTGCAGTTCGGCGCCGAGATCTACGGCCACGCCGGCCTGGAAGCCGACACCGAAACCCTGCTGCTGGCGCTCGATTGCCTCGACGCCGCTGGCCTGCGCGACGGCGTGATCGTCGACCTGGCCGACGCCCGCATCGTGCGCGCGCTGTTCGCCGGCGTGCCGGTCGATGCCGCCGCGATCGCCCGCGTGCACGCCGCGTTGGCCGCCAAGGACGCGAGCGAGTTGCAGGCGCTCACCAAGGATTTCCCCGCGGCATCACGCGACGGCCTGCGCGCCCTCGTGGGCCTGTACGGCGATGTCGCCGTGCTCGATGAGGCCGCCAAGGCCCTGAAGGGCACGCCCGCCGTGGCCGCGGCGCTGGCCGACCTGAAGCAACTTGCGGCTGGCCTGAACGGCACGGCAGGGCGCCAGATCAGCTTCGACCTGGCCGACCTGCGCGGCTACGCCTATTACAGCGGCATGCGTTTCGGCATCTATGTGCCGGGCGCGGCCGATTCGCTGGTGCGCGGTGGCCGCTACGACGAGGTGGGTGCCGTGTTCGGCCGCAACCGTCCGGCCGTCGGCTTCAGCCTCGATGTGCGCGAACTCGTCGGCGTGTTGCCGGCGCGTCCGCTGCGCGCTGCCATCCGTGCGCCCTGGAGCGACGCGGCCGGCCTGCGCGAGGCCATCGCCCAATTGCGCAAGGCCGGCGAAACGGTTGTCTGCGTGCTGCCCGGTCATGGCAGCGAAATCGATGAATTCCATTGCGACCGGGAGCTCGTCGAGCAGGCCGGCCAATGGAGTGTCCGAGCGATCTGAATTTTTAAGCAATGGAACGAGCATGAGCGTAACCACCGGAAGAAACGTGGTCGTCGTCGGAACCCAATGGGGCGACGAAGGCAAGGGCAAGCTGGTTGACTGGCTGACGGAAAGCGCCCAGGGCGTGGTCCGTTTCCAGGGCGGCCACAACGCGGGTCACACGCTGGTCATCAACGGCGTGAAGACCGCGCTGCACCTGATCCCGAGCGGCATCATGCGGCCCGGCGTCAAGTGCTACATCGGCAACGGCGTGGTGCTGTCGGCGGCCAAGCTCTTCGAGGAAATCGAAGGCCTGGAGAAAGCCGGCGTCGAAGTGCGTTCGCGCCTGCGCATCAGCGAGGCCTGCCCGCTGATCCTGCCGTTCCACGCCGCGCTGGACATCGCGCGCGAGGCCTACCGTGAGAAGGGCGGCATCGAAAAAATCGGCACCACCGGCCGCGGCATCGGCCCGGCCTACGAAGACAAGATCGCCCGCCGCGCGCTGCGCGTCCAAGACCTGAAGCACCCCGAGCGTTTCGCAGCCAAGCTGCGCGTGCTGCTCGAGCTGCACAACCACGTGCTGACCCAGGTGCTGGGCGCGCCCGCCATCGACTACGACACCGTGTTCGACGAGGCCATGCGCCACGCCGTGCTGCTCAAGCCCATGATGGCCGACGTTTCGCGCGAACTGAACGACGCCCACAAGGCCGGCGCCAACCTGCTGTTCGAAGGTGCGCAGGGCACGCTGCTCGACGTCGACCACGGCACCTACCCGTACGTGACCTCGAGCAACTGCGTGGCCGGCAACGCCGCCGCCGGTTCGGGCGTGGGCCCGGGCATGCTGCACTACGTGCTCGGCATCACCAAGGCCTACTGCACCCGCGTGGGCGGCGGTCCGTTCCCCACCGAACTCGACTGGGCCACGCCGGGTACCCCCGGCTATCACATGAGCACCGTGGGCGCCGAGAAGGGCGTGACCACCGGCCGCAGCCGCCGTTGCGGCTGGTTCGACGCCGCGCTGCTCAAGCGCTCGGCGCAGGTCAACGGCCTGTCGGGTCTGTGCATCACCAAGCTCGACGTGCTCGACGGTCTCGAGAAGCTGGAGCTGTGCACCGGCTACGAACTCGACGGCGAAATCACCGACATCCTGCCGATGGGCGCCGACGAAATCGAGCGCTGCACGCCGATCTACGAAACGCTCGAAGGTTGGACCGAGAGCACCGTCGGTGTCACGCAGCACGACAAGCTGCCGGTCAATGCGCGCCTGTACCTGCAGCGCATCGAGCAGATCACGGGTGTGCCGATCCACATGGTGTCGACTAGCCCTGATCGCGACCACACGATCATGATGCGCCATCCCTACCTCGCGGACTAGGCTCTCCCACAGGCTTGCCCACTTCGTGTGGCCGCCAACCCCCTTCCGGGGGCAACACCAGCGGCCCGGCAAAGCCGGTTCCGCGGTGTTCCACGAACGAGAAAAAGACTGAAGGAATCCAGACCATGTTGACCGAAGACGGAAAGCATCTCTACGTCAGCTACGACGAGTACCACAACCTGATCGAGAAGCTCGCGATCAAGGTGCACCAGTCGGGCTGGGAGTTCGACACCATCCTGTGCCTGGCGCGTGGCGGCATGCGTCCGGGCGATGTGCTCTCGCGCATCTTCGACAAGCCGCTGGCGATCATGTCGACCAGCTCCTACCGCGCCGACGCCGGCACGGTCCAGGGCCATCTCGACATCGCCCGCTTCATCACGACCCCCAAGGGCGAGATCGCCGGCAAGGTGCTGCTGGTGGACGACCTGGCCGATTCGGGCCACACGCTGCACGCCGTGATGGACATGCTGCGCAACAACTACAAGCCGATCACCGAGCTGCGCAGCGCGGTCATCTGGACCAAGGCGATGTCGACCTTCACGCCCGACTACTCGGTCGAGTTCCTGGCCACCAACCCGTGGATCCACCAGCCCTTCGAGGGCTACGACTCGCTCGGCGCCGAGAAGCTGATCGAGAAGTGGTCGGTCTGACGACCGGCCCTGGCACCACCGGCCGGCGCGCTCAACTGCAGCTGCCGCCGCCGGGGGTGTCGAACATCGCGGTGTAGCGCCGCTGCATTTCCTCCGGCGTCACCTTCTCGATGCTGTGACCCACGTTCCACCGGTGACCGAACGGGTCGCGGAAGACGCCGGAACGCTCCCCATAGAACTGATCCTGCGGTGCCATGTCCAGCGTGGCCCCCGCGGCGACCGCGCGCGCGACCAGCGCGTCGGCGTCGTCCACGTGCAGGTGCAGCGTCACGGCGCTGCCGCCGAGCGCCTTGGGCGAGCGGATGTTGAACTCGGCGAACTCGTCCGAGATCATCAGGATCGCGCCGTTGTGAAAGTCCAGCTCGACGTGCCCGATGCGGCCGCTGGGCTCGGTCAGGCGAAAGATTTCCTTCACTTCGAACACGTGGCAATAGAAGTCGACGGCGGCGGCGGCGTTGTCGACGCAGAGGTACGGAAACAGCTCGTGGATGGCCATGGCGGGACCTGTCTTTCTTTCTTAAATCGGGTGATGAAACGGGGACTGTGGCGCCGATTCTGCGCAGCCCCGGCGCTAGCGTCTTGAAGGAATTTGACCTGCCGCACTGACCGCCGGCACATGACGCGGCGAGGCGGCGCCCGTCTGCCGCCAGGCCTGCGGCGACAGGCCGGCCAGCGCGGAGAACTCGCGGCTCAGGTGCGCCTGGTCGCTGTAGCCCGCGGCGAGCGCGATGTCGGCCCAGGCGCGCGCCGGATCGTCGGCGGCCAGCGCCAACACACGGTCGAAGCGCATCACGCGGGCGTACTCCTTGGGCGCGAGCCCGATCGCGGCGCGGAACAGCGCAATGAAGCGCCGGTGGCTGTAGCCGCTGTGTGCCACCAGCGTGGCGATCGATGCGGGTGTGTCGTGGGTCATCTGCCCGAGCGAGGCGGCCACGGCGGGGTGCAGGCCGCGCGGGCTGGTGCGGGGCAGGGCGGCGGCGGCCAGGCGCCGGGTCAGCAAGGCCTCGAACACGTCCAATTGTCGTGCAGGGTCGTCGGACGATGCGTGCAGTTGCTCGAGCGCATCACAGGTCTGGCGTTCGCCCCACAGCGCGTCGAGCGGCGTGTGGCGGCCACTCAGTGCGTCTTCAGGCGCACCCAGCAGCAGGCGGGCGGCACCGGGGTGCAGTTGCGCGCCGACCGAGCGCGTCGCGACCGACACGTCGCGCAGGTAGAAAGCGGCGCGCGCACCGCCGACGATCGCGTAGCCGACCGTGTGGCCGCGCAGGTCGCGTGTGTCGTCGAAGAGCCGCAGCGGCGGCCCTGAAAGCCGGAATACCAAGTGCATGCCGCCCGTGGGCAGCACGTGCTCGCGCGCGCCGGTACGTGTTGAGGGTTCGCCCTCGGGCGCCGAGGCCCACAGCAGCCGCAGGAAGGGCCGCAAATGAGGGGACGGGGGCCGCGTCAGCTGCATGGCGCGACGGGCCCCGGAAAGGGCGGGCGGGTGACCATCGGCGCATTGTGCGCCGAGGGGACCGCTTCGCCCGGGCTGCTTACTTGCTCGTTGCGAGGCGCTTCTGGATGTTGGCTGCGCGGTCGCCGGAGGCGGGGTGCGAGCTGAGCATCGAGCTCTTGCCGCCGTCGAGCTTGGCCAGCTTCTGGAACGCGGTGACGAGGCCTTCGCGCTTGAGCTTCTGCGTGGTCAGCAGGTCGAAGGCGTAGTTGTCGGAGTCGGTTTCCTGCGATTGCGAGAACTGCGCGTTGACCAGCTTCTCGGCGAAGTCGCCGATCTGCGAGGACGACAGCTGCGTGATCGCCGCATTGCCGGTGGCGCCGGCGATGCCACGCGCGGCCGACACGGCGTAGGCGGTCTGCATGGCCTTCTTGCTGTGGCCCAGTGCAACGTGGCCGATCTCGTGGCCGATGATGCCGCGCAGCTCGTCGTCGTTCATGAGGTCCATGAGACCGCTGTAGACGCGGATGCAGCCGTTGCCCATGGCCCAGGCGTTCACGTCCTTCGTGAGGTAGACCTTGTAGCTGGCGGGTTGGCCACCGATGGTGGTCGGCAGGCCTTGGCGCACGCGCTCCAGGCGCTTGCTGTAGGCGTCGGTCGCAGGTGCGACCTTGGAGCTCTTGTCGAGTTCGGCGCAGGACTGGTTGGCCAGTGCCTGCACGTCGCCGTCGGTGAGCGACATGGCCTTGAAGGCGCTGCCGCCGGCGCCCGCGAGCGCATTCGAATCCAGGTTCTTCATGCCGCCGCAGGCGGACAGGGCCGCAGCGGCCGTGATGGTGATGAGCAGATGACGCATCGAGAAAATCCTCCCTTTATTTTCGGAGCCCGAACTCTATCCGCAATGCGAGAGCGATCCGGCCAAGGCCGTCGATATCGCACGGAGAATGTCACGGCCGTTGAGGGTTCTTCGCGGGGCGCTAGCATCGGCACATGAGCAAGCCTTCCACGACCCTGATCCACCATCCCTATACGCCGCCGGACACCTTCTCCGCGCCGCAGCCCGGCGTGTTCAAGGCCTCGACTGTGTTCTTCGCCGACGTCGCCGCCATGCGCGCGCGCGACTGGAAAACCAAGGCCGGCTACACCTACGGCCTGCACGGCACGCCCACCACCTTCACGCTCGAAGAACGCCTGGCCACGCTCGAAGGCGGCACCGAATGCCTGCTCGTGCCGAGCGGGCTGGCCGCGATCTCGCTGGTCTCGTTCGCGTTCCTGAAAACCGGCGACGAGGTGCTGATTCCCGACAACGCCTACGGCCCCACCAAGGCGCTGGCCACCGGCGAGCTTGCGAACTTCGGCATCACGCACCGCCTGTACGACGCGATGAATCCGTCCGACCTGGAAGCCAAGCTCTCGCACCGCACGCGGCTGGTGTGGCTCGAAGCGGCCGGCTCGGTGACGATGGAATTCCCCAACCTGCCGGCGCTCGCCGAGGTCTGCCGCGAACGCGGCGTGATGACCGCGCTCGACAACACCTGGGGCGCGGGCCTGGCCTTCGCGCCCTTCGATTTCAACGGCACGGGACAGGGCGTCGACGTGTCGGTGCACGCGCTCACCAAGTACCCGAGCGGCGGCGGCGATGTGCTCATGGGCAGCGTCGTCACGCGCGACGAGCGCCTGCACCGCGCGCTCAAGCTCACCCACATGCGCATGGGCTTCGGCATCGGCGTGGGCGATGTCGAAACACTGCTGCGCTCGCTGCCGAGCATGGCGCTGCGCTACGGCGCACACGACCGCGCGGCACGCGAGCTGGCCGGCTGGCTCAACGGCTGCGAAGAGATCGCGCAGGTGCTGCACCCCGCGCTCGAGGATTCGCCGGGCCATGCCAACTGGCGCGCGCTGTGCGGCGCCACCGACCTCGCCGCCGGCCTGTTCTCGGTGGTGTTCGACGAGCGCTTCAGCACCGAGCAGGTCGACCGCTTCTGCGACAGCCTCAAGCTCTTCCGCCTCGGCTATTCGTGGGGCGGCCCGATCAGCCTCGTCGTGCCCTATGACATCGGTTTGATGCGCGACGCCAGCGTCGCCCGCTGGCCCTACAAGGGCACGCTGGTGCGTTTTTCGGTCGGGCTGGAAGACGTGGACGACCTGCGTGCCGACCTGCAGCAGGCGTTGCTGCAGATGTAGGCTTTGTCGCGCGCAGTGGGCAGAAAACATCGCAGGAGTTCGTCCGTTGCGCAGCCGGCTGCGCGCGGTGCGGTGCTGCCCGCGTCGCAAGCCGTCGCATCGCGGGTGCTGACCGTGCCTTCGCATGTGCTGGAGGCGCTCGCACAGTCTGGCCCGCTGGAAGGCGTGCCAGACCTGTGCGGCACGCGGCTCTTCATCGGCGGCTTCGTGGCGTTTTTCGCGTTGATGGCGGCAGGGCTCGTCACCGCCGTCGTGCTGGAGGAGGATGGCTCCAACGTGCGCGGCAACGAAGCGATCCTTCTGCTTCTCGGACTGGCGCTCTTCGGGGTGCTGGGCGGCGGCATCTGGTACCTGCTGCGCCAGTTTCCTCGCGTGGGCGAGGGGATGCTGCGGATCGACGCGCAGGGCATGTGCTGGGGCGATCCGGCATCGCCGCAGGCCGTGGCATGGTGCGAGGTGTGCCGTGTGCGCGTGGGTTTCCATGACGTGAAGACCGAATTCGTATCGAGCGAAGCCATCGTCAAGCGGCTGGTGTTCCAGGAGGTGGTGCGGGGTGGTGAGCCCAGGGAGATCCGGCTGCCCCTGGCGCTGACCGTCGACACCGGCCGCGTCCTTCGCTTTCGTAACCGGGCCGCTCTGCTGCGCGCGCTGTTGCTGCACCTGGCCACCCAGCCGCAACCGCGCCTGCGTTTCGACGCCGGGGTGTTCATCGATGCCGGCATCGACCCTCAAACCTGGGCGCCCATGCTCGCCCCGAGGCGCTGGATGTGGCTTTCATCGCTCGCCGGGCTGTTGCCGGTGCTGGCGGTGATCGTCCTCTGGCCGATCGGCGAGCACATCGGGTGGATGGTGGCCACGATGGTTCTGGCCGTGCTGGCCGGCGCGGGCGCCACGGCCTGGTTCATGCACCAGCGCTACCCCGGTTTGCAAGGTGTGTTCGAGTTCGAAACGGCCGCAGGCGCTGCGTCTTGAGACTGCACCGTTATCGCTTACAGTAGGCCGAATCGCAGTCATCCTGACTGCCTCGCCTGAAGGAAAAGCAGTGGCAACACCCAATTACGGCTACGAGAAGCGCCAGAAAGAGCTGGCCAAGAAGAAGAAGAAGGAAGAAAAGCTTCGGGAGAAGGCGAACCGCAAGCTCAGCCCGAGCAGCGACGGGCTGGCGCCCGGAGATCCGGAAACCGACGTGGCATCGCTCGAACGCGATCCCCCCACGGTGCCCGAGTTGCCGACCAAGAACGGGTGATTGCTCGTTTCCCGTACCCCCGGACATAGAAAAGCCGCAGCAGGCGTAGGCCTGCTGCGGCTTTTTCTTTGGAGGTCGCGCAAGGGCGCGTTATTTGGGCAGCAGCTTGCGCAGCTCCGGCCAGACGTTGTCCAGGATCTGCGGCTGCGCCGCGGCGGTTGGATGGATGCGGTCGGTCTGGAACAGCGTCATGGCGTCGGGCGCATCGGCCACGCCCTTGAGCAGGAACGGCACCAACGCCGACTTGGTCGTGCCCGCCACTTTTGCAAACACCGCTTCGAAACGCCGCGTGTAGTCGCCGCCGTAGTTCGGCGGCACCTGGATGCCGACGATCAGCACCCGGGCGCCCGCGGCCTGCGCGGCCTTGGTGATCTGCAGCAGGTTGTCTTCGGTGTTCGAGAGCGGCAGGCCGCGCAGGGCGTCGTTGGCGCCCAGCTCCAGCACCACGTGGCTGGGCTTGTGCTGCGTCAGCAGGGCCGGGAAGCGGGCGCGCCCGCCGGAGCTGGTGTCGCCGCTGATGCTGGCGTTGACCACCGAGGCCGCGATCTTCTGCTGCGCAAGCCTTTTTTCCAGCAAGGGTACCCAGCCTTCGCCGCGCTTGAGGCCGTACTCTGCGCTCAGCGAATCACCGAGCACGAGGATCACCGGCTTGCCGGCCGATGCCGCCTGTGCCTGGGCCGCTGCACCCGTCCATGCCCCCGCGCTGCCGAGCGCGGCGGTGGTCAAGATAAAGTCACGTCGATTCAAAACGAAAAGCCTTTCATGTCCCAACCCCCGTCTGATGCCATTGTCGCCGTCGAGCATGTCTTCAAGTCCGTCACCGACTCGGCCGGCACGCTGGACATTCTGCAGGACATCCATTTCACCTTGGGCGCGCGGGAAACCGCCGCCATCGTCGGCGCCTCGGGCTCCGGCAAGAGCACCTTGCTGTCGATCATTGCCGGGCTGGACACGCCCACGCGCGGCACCGTGAAGCTCGCGGGCGAGGACATCTTCGCCATCGACGAGGACGAGCGCGCCGCGCTGCGCGCCCAGCGCGTGGGCTTCGTGTTCCAGAGCTTCCAGCTGCTGGGGAACCTGAGCGCCCTCGAAAACGTCATGCTGCCGCTGGAGCTGGCCAACCGCAAGGACGCGCGCAAGGCCGCCACCGAGATGCTGGGCCGCGTCGGCCTGGGCCAGCGCCTAGGCCACTACCCCAAGGTGCTGTCGGGCGGCGAACAGCAGCGCGTGGCGCTGGCGCGGGCCTTCGTGGTCCAGCCGGCCCTGCTGCTGGCCGACGAGCCTACCGGCAGCCTCGATTTCGCGACCGGCGAGCAGGTCATGAAGCTGATGTTCGACCTGAACCGCGAACTGGGAACCACGCTGGTGCTGGTCACGCACGACCGCAGCATCGCCTCGCAGTGCGAGCGGCGCATCACCATCGAGGCCGGGCGCGTGGCGCTCAACGAAAAAACACCCGAATCGACGGTCGCGCAGGCGGCCTGAGCCAGCAAGAAGATAGCGCCCGGCTCCCGCGGCGCTCGCCCTGAACACGAGGAGAGTTCATGACCCAGCTTCCCCCCGAAGCCATCGCCGCGCTGGAGCGCGGCAACCTGATCGAGGCCATCAAGATCGTGCGCGATCGCACCGGCATGGACCTCAAGTCGTCCAAGGAGGCCGTCGAGCGCTATGCCAACAGCGGCGCGGTCGCCACCGGCGCGCCGGCCGACTGGCAGGAAGGCGACTGGGGCCGGGGCGAGGCTGCCACCGAGACCAGCAGCGGCATGCAGGGCAACGGTCCCGCCTCGGTGCCGGCGGCCGCACTCGCGGCCCTGGCGCGGGGCCAGAAGGTCGAGGCCGTGCGCCTCACGCGCGAGGCCACGGGCCTGGGGCTGGCCGAAGCCAAGCAGCTGGTCGAAGCGCACCAGAACCCTGCCGCCGGCGACTTCGGGCACCTGCCGTCGAGCGCGGCGGTGAACCCGATGGCCGAGCCGGGCCGGGTGTCGGGCGGCGGCTTCAAGTGGCTGCCGGTGATCGTCGTGCTGCTGATCGCGGCCGCGGCGTGGTCGTATTTCAAGGGCGCGTGACCGCGTGATCGTTCCCCAGTTCTGGGCCGAAGGCCGCATCCAGGAGCGCGTGGCCGGCCAGCAAGTCACCGTGCGCCGCTTCGGCTGGTCCGACGACAGCCCGTTGGCTGCGCAAGCCCATGCCGACCAGCGCACCCGCGAGGCCTATGACCGCATCGTGGTCGGCGGCGAAAAGCTGGAGCGCCGCGAACGCAAGCTGGCCTACAACGGCGCCAACGGCATGCCGATCCGCGAGGAAATCGTCGAACGCCAGGGCGACGCCGTCGTCACCCGCAACGGCTACGGCGCGCGCTGCCTCAACACGCCCGACGTGCTGTTCGTCGATGTCGACTTCGAGGGCCCAGGCTCACGCGGCAGCGCACGCGGGTTGACGGTGATCGGCGCGGCATTCATCGGTGCGCTCGTCGCGGGCTACGCCACACGCTCGGCAATGGCCGGCGTGGCCGCCTTCATGCTGGTGGCGGCCTTCGGCTTCTGGCGCGCCCACAAAGAAGGTCTGCCCGCGGTCGAGGACAAGAGCGATCCGCTGGCAGGCGCGCGGGCGCGTGTCGAGCGCTTCATTCACCAGCATCCCGACTGGCACCTGCGGCTGTACCGCACGCCGGCCGGCCTGCGCGTGCTGGCCATGCACGATGTCTTCGCACCGTCCGACGCCGCCGTGACCGACGTGTTCCAGACGCTGGGCGCCGACAAGGTCTACGCGCGCATGTGCCGCAACCAGAACTGCTTTCGCGCCCGCCTGAGCGCCAAGCCCTGGCGCGTGGGCATCGGCGAGCACCTGAAGCCTCAGCCGGGCGTCTGGCCCGTGTCGCCCGACCGGCTGCCCGCGCGCGACGCCTGGGTGGCGCGCTACGAAAAGGCCGCCGAGGGGTATGCCGCCTGCCAGTACCTGGGGAGCGTGGGCAACACGCTGAAGGTGCACATGAACGCCCTGGTGGTGCAGGAACTCCACGACGAACGCACCCGCGCGAACAGCGGTTTGCCGCTGGCCTGAGGGCGAGGGCGCCGGGCCCTCGATAATCGGCATATGTCTTCCCCTAAAGTGATCTTCGGCTTCCATGCCGTGGGCGTGCGCATCAAGACCGCGCCGAAATCGGTGCTCGAAGTGATGTTCGACGCCAGCCGGCGCGATGCGCGCATGAAACAGTTCCTGGCGCGTGCGCAAGAAGCCGGTGTGCGGCTGGTCGAGGCCGACGGCCTGCGGCTGTCCAAGCTCAGCGGCAGCCACGGCCACCAGGGCGTGGTCGCGCGGGTCGAGCCCGCCGCACAAATCCATTCGCTCGACGAGCTGCTCGAAGGCCTCGAAGAGGCCGGCACCGTGCCCTTGCTGCTGGTGCTCGACGGCGTGACCGACCCGCACAACCTCGGCGCCTGCCTGCGCGTGGCCGACGGCGCCGGCGCCCATGCGGTGATTGCGCCCAAGGACCATGCGGCCGGCATCAACGCCACCGTCGCCAAGGTGGCGAGCGGCGCGGCCGAGACCGTGCCGTACTTCATGGTGACCAACCTGGCGCGCACGCTCAACGAGCTCAAGGAACGCAGCATCTGGTGCGTGGGCACGAGCGACGACGCACCGGGCACGATCTACCAGAGCGACTTCAAGCGCCCCCTGGCGCTGGTGCTGGGCGCCGAGGGCGAGGGCATGCGCCAGCTCACGCGCAAGACCTGCGACGAGCTGGTGAGCATCCCGATGGCCGGCGCGGTCGAGAGCCTGAACGTGTCGGTGGCCAGCGGCGTGTGCCTCTACGAGGCGATGCGCCAGCGCGGCCTCTGAGCATCATCTGACGGGCTAGCGGGTCACCGGGCCACGGGTCCGCTGCCCTTGCGGTGGAAGTACACCAGTTCCGCCGCACGCCGCATCGGCGCCGTGCCGAGCAGGCGGTTGAACATCCAGTCGCTCTGGAAGTGGTCGAAGGCCCAGCGCAGCGTGCGCTTCATCAGAAAACGCGGGTAGCCGCGCACGAACCACGTGGCGGGGTCGTCCACCTCGCCGCGCACGAAGCGCGCCACGGCCTCGCCGGCGCGCTCGCCGTGCTGCAGCGCCGTGTGGATGCCACCGGCCGTCACGGGCGACACCATGCCCGCCGCATCACCCACCAGCAACGCCCGTTCGCGGGCCACCACCGGCAGCACGCCGCCGCAGGGGATCATCCCGGCGCGCACGGCGACCGGTGGCGCGTCGCCGGGCGACACCACGGGAGCGATCTTGCGCAGCAGCGGGTCGAGCCGCAGCGCGCCCGTGTCGTGGCGCCCCATGCGGCGCGCCAGGCCGATCTGGCTCACGCCGACACCGTCGAGTGCCCAGCCGATGTAGCCCGGCGCGAGTTGTTTGTCGATGAAGCAATGCAGAAGGTCGGGTGCCATGCGTGCGCCCTGGTACTCGTGCTCCACGCCGTAAAGGAAGCGCGTGTTGCGCGACAGGCCCAGCGCCTTGGCGACGCGCGAATGCGGGCCGTCGGCACCGACGAGGTAGGTCGCGCGGATGCACGGGCCCTGCGCCACCGGCACCTCCCAGCGGCCGTTCACCCACAGCGCCTGCTCGAACAGCGTGCCCAGTCGCACCTCGACGCCGCAGGCCCGGGTGGAGTCCACCATCCAGTCGAGCAGCGCGGGCGCGTCGGTGGCCCAGAACCAGTAGCCGGGCGCGTGCAGGTCGACGTGGTGCATGTCGGGCGCGTACAGCCGCACGCCTTCGATGCGGCGCACCAGCGCGGGCGGCACTTCGGCCAGCCACGGCACGCTGTCGACCGCGTCCTTGACGATGATCCCGGTGGTGTGCAGCTTGGCGCCGGCGGCGGTTTTCTTCTCGAGCACCATCACGCTGAGGCCGGCCTTGGCGGCGGCGCGTGCGCAGGCCAGCCCGGCAAAGCTCGCGCCGATGACGAGCAGGTCGACCTGGGTGCAGGCCAGACCGGGGTCGCTCACGAAGGCCGGTGCGGGGCAGGGCGCGGCCGACGATGAGGAAGGCGCGTGGGGAGAAAAGAGACAGGAAGAAGAGGCGTGCATGGGAGGCTGACTTGCAAAGCGCACCACGGGGTGTGGTGCGCCTGCGAAGTTAGCGACGCCATGTGCGCCGGGCGTGAAGCCTGTGTGAACTGATCTGTGAAGCCGGCAGGCTCGTTCAGGACGGGTCTTTGCTGCGCGTGCGGGCCACGGCGCTGAAGACGCCGATGCCCAGCAGGATCAGCGCGCCGATGCCGATGTAGAGCGTGGGCACGCCGGCCACCGAGGCGCCCCAGGCGACCCCAGCCAGGAAGATCAGAAAGCCGATCATGTAAAGCGCAAAGGACATCGTGAGGCTCCGGTAGCTGAGATGCCTTGCAGTATCCCGACGCACCCCCGGGCCCGAACCGGCCTGAATCGTCTTTGTGTGTGGGAGCTTGCCTACCGCGCGGGTACGGTCAATCGGGCACGGCGACCAGCAGGTAGCGGCAGGCGGTGCGACCCAGCGCCTTGAAGACCAGCGGCCGGTCGACGCCGAAGTCGAGGCAGTCGCCCGGGGCGAGTTCGAAGCGCTCTTCGCCGTAGTCGACCTGCAGCGCGCCTTCGAGCATCCACAGGCTCTGCCGGTACGGCGTGCCGCTCCATCGCGGATAGCCGACCTGCGCGGCGCGCGGCAGCTCGACCTCGACCAGCTCCACGCCGCTGCCCGCGCCGCGCTCGGCGACCTGCCGGCGTAAATAACCTGCCTCGGGGTCGCGCCAGACCTCCTGCGCAGCCCGCGTGCGCAGCCGTTGCGGCTGCGCCTTGTCCTCGGTGAGAAGCTGCGCCAGCGAGACCCCGAGGCCGGCGGCGAGCTTTCCCAGCAGCACAGCCGTCGGGCTGCTCTGCGCGCGCTCGACCTTGGAGATCATCGCCTTGCTCACGCCCGACAGCCCGGCCAGGTCGGCGAGGCTGAGTCCCTGGGCCTGGCGCAGCGCCAGCAGCCGGGTGGCGATGAGTGCGTCGATGTGGCCATCGGCCGGCGCTGCGGAGGGGGTGGAAGGTGAAGTGTTTCCCATATGAGATTATTATTCTCTTATATTAAACGACAGAGAAACACCATGCGTCTCATCGCCTGCACCGAAGAAGCCCATTCAGGCGCCATCCTGGCGATCTTGAACGAGGCCATCGTCAATTCCACCGCGCTGTACGACTACAAGCCGCGCACGCCCGAGAACATGTTGACGTGGTTCGCCACCAAGCGCGCCAATGGGTTCCCGGTGATCGGCGCGGAAGACGACAACGGCAAGCTGCTGGGCTTTGCCAGCTACGGCACGTTCCGTGCCTTTCCGGCCTACAAGTACACGGTGGAGCACTCGGTGTACGTCGATGCCGCGCACCGCGGCGAGGGCCTGGGCCGCACGCTGATGGAGGCGATCGTGGCCGAGGCGATCGCGCGCGAAGTGCACGTGATGGTCGGCGCCATCGATGCGTCGAACGCCGGCAGCATCGCGCTGCACGAGCGCCTGGGCTTCACGTATTCAGGCACCGTGCAGCAGGCCGGCTTCAAGTTCGGCCGCTGGCTCGACGTGGCGTTCTACCAGCGCATCCTGGCGACGCCGCTGAATCCGGTCGACGGCTAGCCGAGGCTCAGGCCGGCGTCTCGGCGCTGGCGCGATCGAGCATGTCGATGGTGCCCGCGTCCAGCTTGAGTTGCGTGGCCACCACCAGCTCTTCGAGCTGCGCCAACGAGGTGGCGCTGGCGATCGGGGCTGTCACGCCGGGCCGTGCGATCTGCCACGCAATGGCGACCTGGCCGGGCTTGGCGTTGTACTGCTGGGCCACCTTGTCGAGCGCATCGAGGATGCGCAGGCCGCGCGGGTTCAGGTACTTCTTCGTGGTGTTGGCGCCGCGCGCGCTCTTGGCCGCATCGGCCTCGGTGCGGTACTTGCCCGTGAGAAAACCCGCTGCCAGCGCATAGAAATTGATCACGCCCACTTCGCGCTTGACGCACAGCGGCTCGAGCTCGTCTTCGAAGACCGCGCGGTCGTACAGGTTGTACAGCGGCTGCAGGCTTTCGTAGCGCGCAATGCCCAGGCGCTCCGACACGTCGAGCGCCTCGGCCAGCCGCGGTGCCGTGTAGTTCGAGGCGCCGATGGCGCGCACCTTGCCCTCCTTGATGAGCGCGTCGAAGGTGCCCAGCGTGTCTTCGAGCGGCGTGTTCGCATCGTCGTCGTGCGATTGGTACAGGTCGATGTAGTCGGTCTGCAGGCGCTTGAGCGACGCCTCGACGGCCTCGCGGATGTACGCGGGCGACAGGCCCACCTTGCCTTCGCCCATCGGCTTGCCGACCTTGGTGGCCAGCACCACGCGGTTGCGCTTGCCGCTCTGCTTGAGCCACTTGCCGATGATCGTCTCCGATTCGCCGCCCACATGGCCCGGCACCCAGGCCGAGTAGACGTCGGCGGTGTCGACGAAGTTGAAGCCGGCGTCGAGCCAGGCATCGAGCAGCTTGAACGAGGCCGCCTCGTCGACGGTCCAGCCGAACACGTTGCCACCGAAGGCGAGGGGAGACACCCGAAGGCTGGAACGGCCGAGCGGACGAAGTTGCGACATGGCAGAGGGCTCCTGAAAGAAAAAAGTGTGCAGAAAGGAAAGGTGTTCAGACGAAGCCTACCGCGCCCAGCGCCGCGCCGCAGCCCAGCAGCCACAGCAGGTGGATGCGCGTGCGCCAGACCACCAGCGCGGCCACGCCGCTGAGCAGCCACAGATGCCAGGCCGGCACGCCGGGCGACTGGTTGCCGCCGGCCAGCACCCAGCCGGTGGCGATGAGCAGCCCGACCACCACAGGCGCCATGCCCTGCTTGAAGGCGCGCACCTCGCGGCGTGTGCGGTTGCGATGGCCCCAGCGCGTGGCGAAATAGGTGAGGGTGGTGCTCGGCAGCATGATGCCGACCATGGTGACCATCAGACCGAAGAAGCCGAGCAGCCAGGCCATGGGCCCGGCGCCGATGCCGCCGCCCGCGTTGAGCCCGACGTTCCATCCCATCAGCGCGACGAACAGCACGTTGGGTCCGGGGGCGGCCTGGGCGATGGCGACCGAGGAGGTGAACTGCGCCTCGGTGAGCCAGCCGTGCTGGGCCACGAGGTAGCGGTGCATGTCGGGCACCGTGGTGATCGCGCCGCTGATCGACAGTAGCGACAGCAGCAGGTACTGGCCGAACAGCGCCAGCCAGTCGTGCCATTGCATGACGATGTTCATGGCGCGATCTTCTTCCAGGTCCACACGCAGGCCACGCCGCCCAAGGCGAGCAGTACCCACCCCAGCGGAATCTTCAACAGCGCGATGGCAGCAAACACCAGCGCCACGAACACCAGGCAGGTCGCAAAGCCCAGCGGGTGCTTGCGCAGCTGCGGAATCAGCTTGATGCCCGTGGCGGCGATCAGCCCGCCCGACACCGCGCCCATGCCGCGCAGTGCGGCCGCCACCTGCGGGTTGGCGGCGTAGTGCGCGTAGAGCACGGCCAGCGCGAGGATCACGAAAAGCGGCACGGTGAGCATGCCGGCCACCGCGGCGATGGCACCGCGCAGGCCGAAGTAGCGGTCGCCGATCATCAGTGCGAGGTTGACCACGTTCGGCCCCGGCATCACCTGAGCGACGGCCCAGTCTTCGAGGAACTGGTCGGGCGTGAGCCACTTCTTCTTTTCGACCATCTCGCGCTGGACGATGGCGAGAACGCCACCGAAGCCTTGCAGCGCGAGCCAGGTGAATGAAACAAAAAGGTCGCGTGGCGACGCGGGCTGCGGGCGGTCGGGCGGCGGGGCCGCGGCGGGAGCGGACGGGTGCATGTGCGAGCGATTATCGTAGGCAGCCTGTCAACATGCCGGGCGCCGCGCTGACAGACGCGGGGCCCACCCGAGGAACACTTCATGCTCATGCAACTTCGCGCACTCTTCGATCTCTGCCGGCGCGCCTTCGCATCCTGGTCGAACGACTACGCCCCGAGCATGGGCGCGGCGTTGGCCTACTACACGGTGTTCTCGATCGCGCCGCTGCTGCTGATCGTGATCGCGGTGGCCGGCCTCGTCTTCGGGCAGGAGGCCGCGCGCGGCGAAATCTTCGCGCAGCTCTCGGGCCTCATGGGCGAGCAGGGCGCGGCGGCGGTGCAGGGCATGCTGCAGGCGGTCAACAAGCCGACCGAGGGCATCGTGGCCACGGTGGTCGGTATCGCGCTGCTGATCGTGGGCGCGACCACCGTCTTCGGCGAGCTGCAGGACGCGCTCGACCGCATCTGGCGCGCCCCCGCGCGCACCCGCAACAAGGGCGTCTTCAACATGCTGCGCGTGCGCCTGCTGTCGTTCAGCATGATCATGGGCATCGGCTTCCTGCTGATGGTGTCACTGGTGGCGAGCGCGGCACTGGCGGCGCTGGGCAAGTGGTGGTCACCGATGTTCGGTGCCTGGGCCACGCTGGCGCAGGTGGTGAACTTCGTCTTCAGCTTCGCGATGGTGACGGTGATCTTCGCGATGATCTACAAGATCATGCCGCGCGCCAAGGTGCAGTGGCGCGACGTGTGGGTGGGCGCGGCGGTGACGGCGCTGCTGTTCACCGTGGGCAAGCACCTCATCGGCCTGTACATCGGCAAGAGCAGCGTGGCCTCGGGCTACGGCGCGGCCGGCTCGCTGGTGGTGGTGCTGGTGTGGGTGTACTACTCGGCGCAGATCTTCCTGCTGGGTGCCGAGTTCACCTGGGTCTATGCGCGCACCTACGGCTCGATGAAAGACGCCCTGGCGGAGCCGGCCGGCCACGCGTCGCCGACGCGCGACGTGCCGCTGCCGGCGCACGTCGACGCCGCTTAACCGGCGAAGCCGCCTTCGTCGAGAAACTTCTGCTCTTCGGGCGTGGACGTGCGCCCGAGCATCCGGTTGCGGTGTGGAAAGCGACCGAAGCGCGCCACGATGTCGCGGTGCAGCACGGCGAAGCGCTGCGTGTTGGCGTCCTGCGTGGCGTTGAGTTCGACCGAACGCTCCTGCTCGGCCAGCACCTCCGAGTGCATGAAGGGCAGGTAGAAGAAGCGCTGCAGCGACGCCTCGGCCTGCCGGTCGAAGCCGGCTTCCACGGCACGGCGCGCCACGGCCAGCGCGAGGCCGTCGGTGGCGAGCATGTGCGGGTTCTGGCGCCAGGCGTTGCGCGGGAACTGGTCGAGTAGCACCAGCAAGGCCAATGCGCCTTCGCCGGTGTCGGCCCAGTGGTCGAGCCGGCCGCTGGCCGCGGCCTGGTGGGCGGCGGCCAGGCGGTCGATGCAGGCGGCATCGAAGGCGTCGCTTTTCGCGAACCAGCGCTCGGGTCCGGCATCGCGCCAGAAGGCGACCACATCGTGTGCACAAGGGAGTGTTGTGTCGTCGGAAATCATCGTTGCATTCTCTTGCAGAGGCGTGCAAAGAAGGGGTGCTGGCCGACAAGGCCGCAGGCGGCGTCTGCCTATGCTGAATGCTTTCATCCACAGGAGACCCCGACCATGAACAACAACACTCGCACACTCCGGCGCACCACCCTCGTCGCGGGCCTGGCCGCCGTCGCACTGGCCGGCTGCGGAATGATGTCGAAGTCGAACGTCGCGAATTTCAGCGGCGCGATGAACGCGGCCAGCGAAGTGCCGCCCAACATGACACGCGGCAGCGGCATGGCCGAGGCCTGGCTCAACCGCGACACCAACGTGCTCAAGTACAAGATCACCTACGACGGCCTGAGCGGCCCGGCCACGGCGGCCCACTTCCATGGCCCTGCTGCTGCAGGCGCGAATGCCGGTGTGGTGCTGCCCTTCGCGAACGCGGCCAGCCCGATCGAGGGCCAGGCCACGCTCACGCCGGCGCAGGCCGCCGACCTCGTGGCCGGCAAGTGGTACGCCAACATCCACACGGCCGCCAACCCGGCCGGCGAGATCCGCGGCCAGATGCTGCCGAAGATGTGAGATCCGTCCGGGGCTGAAGGAAGCAGCGAAAAGGCCCCTGGTCAGGTAGCTGTCGCGGGGCTGGTGTCCAATGACCGCATGACGACGACACCCAAGAAAAAGCCTCGCGCCGCCACCGCTGCTGCCGCCTCTTCTTCCGCTTCTCACGCCGCACCACCCCATCCGTTCATTGCCCGCCGCGAAGGCATGCGCGCCGCCCGCAAGGCGCTCGTGCTGCAGGGCGGCGGTGCGCTCGGGGCCTACCAGGCGGGCGTGTACGCCGCGCTCAGCGAGACCGACCTGCAGCCGCACTGGATCGCGGGCGTGTCGATCGGCGCCATCAACGCCGCACTGATCGCCGGCAACGCGCCCGCACAGCGGGTCGACCGGCTGCGCGAGTTCTGGCACCTGGTGTCTTCGGGGCCGGCGCAGCGCCTGCCGTCGTGGCTGGGCGACCGCGCCACGCAGAACCAGTGGAGCGCCACCATGGCTTCGCTGGTCGGCATTCCGGGCTTCTTCGAGCCGCGCTATTCGCCGACCTTGCTGATGGGCGGTGCCGCACCGCTCCTGAGCTACTACGACACCTCGCCGCTCAAGGCCACGCTGGAGCGGCTCATCGACTTCGACCGCATCAACGCCTGCGAGGCGCGCTTCAGCGTAGGCGCCGTCAACGTGCGCACCGGCAACTCGGTGTACTTCGACAACACGCGCCAGCGCATCGGCCCCGAGCACATCATGGCCAGCGGTGCGCTGCCGCCCGGCTTTGCGCCGGTGCATATCGACGGCGACGACTACTGGGACGGCGGCATCGTGTCGAACACGCCGCTGCAGTACGTGCTCGACACGCATCCGCGCGCCGAGGCGCTGGTGGTGCTGCAGGTCGACCTGTTCAACGCGCGCGGCGAGATGCCGCACACGCTGTCGGGCGTGATGGAGCGCCAGAAGGACATCACCTATTCGAGCCGCACACGCATGAACACCGACGCGCTCGCGGCCAACATGAACCTGCAGCAGGCGATTGCCGACCTGATCGCCAAGCTGCCGCCCGGCCTGCGCAACGACCCGAGCGTGGTCGAGGTGCAGGCGCAGCTCACGCACGAGCCGATCGACATCTTTCACCTGATCTACCGCGACAAGTCGTACGAGCTGGAGTCGAAGGACTACGAGTTCTCGCGCGCCGCGGTCGAAGAGCACTGGGAGTCGGGCGTGCGCGACATGGGCAAGACGCTCGCGCACCCCGAGACGCTGCGCGCCGACGCCACGGTGAACGGCGTGACCACCTTCGACCTCGGCGAGCCGGGCACCGGGCGCATCAAGCGGCCGGGGCTGTCGCGCTGAGGCACGGCAGCCGGGCGCTTGCCCGGTTCTTGCTCGCTTTTTTCCTACCCACCACTTCCAAGGACGCTTCACCATGCAACTCAAGGACAAGGTCGCCTACATCACCGGCTCGGCCAGCGGCATCGGCAAGGAAATCGCCATCCTGTTCGCACAGGAAGGCGCGAAGATCATCATTGCCGACCTCAACAAGGAGGCCGCCGACGCGACCGCCGCCGAACTGAAGGCCACGGGCGCGCAGGCCATCGGCGTGGGCGTCGACGTGACGAACGAAGACCAGGTCAATGCTTCGGTGGAAGAGGGCGCCAAAGCCTTCGGCGGCATCGACATTCTCATCAGCAACGCCGGCATCCAGATCGTGCATCCGGTCGAAGAGTTCAGCTTTGCCGACTGGAAGAAGATGCTCGCGATTCACCTCGACGGGGCGTTTCTCACCACCAAGGCCTGCCTCAAGCACATGTACGCGCAAGGCCGCGGCGGCAGCGTGATCTACATGGGCTCGGTGCACTCGAAGGAAGCATCGCTGCTGAAGGCGCCGTACGTCACGGCCAAGCACGGCCTCATCGGGCTGTCCAAGACGGTCGCGAAAGAAGGCGCCAAGCACGGCGTGCGCGCCAACGTGATCTGCCCGGGCTTCGTGCGCACGCCGCTGGTCGAGAAGCAGATTCCCGAGCAGGCGAAGACGCTGGGCATCACCGAGGAGCAGGTCATCAAGAACGTGATGCTCAAGGAAACGGTGGATGGCGAGTTCACGACCACGGACGACGTGGCGCGCGTGGCGCTGCTGTTTGCGGCCTTCCCGACCAACGCGTTGACCGGCCAGTCGCTCGTCGTGAGCCACGGCTGGTACATGCAGTAGGCGCTAGAGCTTCAACTCCCAGGTCTCACCGACCTGCGGCTGGCCATAGCCTTCATGCGGCTCCGAATGCGTGAGCTGGAACCCGCGCTTGGCATAGATGCTTCGCGCGGCGGTGAGGCAGGTGTTGGTCCATAGCGTCATCTTCTTGTAGCCCTTGCGGCGCGCGAAGGCGATGCACTCGTCCACGAGGCGTCCGCCCAGCCCCAGCCCGCGCGCGGCCGGCGTGAGGATCAGCATGCGCAGCTGCGCCACGGTCGCCGACTTGCGCACCACGAAGATCGCGCCGACGCGCTCGCCGTTCAACTCGGCGATCCAGCAGCGCTCCCACTCGGGCTGGAACTTGAGCAAAAACTCCCCCGCGATGCCCGCCACGAGCGCTTCGAAGCGGTGGTCCCAGCCGTATTCGCGCGCATACAGCTCGCCATGCTGCTGCACCACCCAGCCGATGTCGCCGGGCGCCGGGTCGCGCAGCACGGCGGCCTGCGTGCGGGCCGGCGGCGTGGCCGGATCGAGCAGCGATTGCACCGTGCCCATGGCCTGCACCAGCTGGTTTTGCTGTGCCGGCGGCAGCGCGGCGAGCAGGGCGGCGGCTTCGTCGCGCGATTTCTGTTGCAACGGCGCAAACGCGGCGTGGCCGGCCTCGGTCAGGCGCAGCACGCTCTGGCGCGCATCCCGGGCGTGCGGCTCGCGCGTGAGCCAGCCCTGGGTTTCGAAGCGGCGCAGGATGCGGCTGAGGTAGCCGGCGTCGAAACCCAGGTCGCGCCCGATCTCGCTGGCGACCGGGGTTTCGCGGTGTGCCAGCTCGTAGAGCACTCGAACATCGGTCAACGACATGTCGCTGTCCAGGTAGGGGTCGAGGGCGCCGATGCGGCGCGTGTAGAAGCGGTTGAACTGGCGGATCGCCTTGACGGCGGACGGGTCGACGGGGCTGGCAGAAGCGTTCATGGTTGCCATTGTCATTCAGTTGATTGACTTTGGCAATCAAATGCCGACCTTGCCGATCCCGGGGCACTGCCTGCCAGAGGCGACAGGGATGATGGAAAACCCTAAAATCAAGGGTTGCCCTTCACGGCGCCACCGAAGCGCTGTTAACTCCCACCGATGAACGCCCCCGTCGACGTCTCCTTTTTCGCGCGTGCCGCCAAGCCGCTGACCAGCTACCGCAAGTACTGGGCGGCCCGTTTTGGCACGGCCAAGTTCCTGCCGACCTCGCGCAAGGAGATGGACGCGCTCGGCTGGGACAGCTGCGACATCATCGTGGTCACGGGCGATGCCTACGTCGACCACCCCAGCTTCGGCATGTCGGTCATCGGCCGCATGCTCGAGGCGCAGGGCTTCCGCGTCGGCATCATTGCGCAGCCCGACTGGCAGAGCGCCGAGCCCTTCAAGGTGCTGGGCAAGCCGAACCTGTTCTTCGGTGTCACCGCCGGCAACATGGATTCGATGATCAACCGCTACACGGCGGACCGAAAGATCCGCAGCGATGACGCCTACACGCCCGGCGACATCGGCGGCTCGCGCCCCGACCGCGCGGCCATCGTGTATTCGCAGCGCTGCAAGGAAGCCTGGAACGACGTGCCGATCATCCTCGGCGGCATCGAAGGTTCGCTGCGCCGCATCGCGCACTACGACTACTGGTCGGACAAGGTGCGCCGCTCCATCGTCGTCGACGCCAAGTGCGACCTGCTGCTGTACGGCAACGCCGAGCGCGCCATCGTCGAGATCGCGCACCGCCTGGCCGCCAAGGAGCCGGTGCAGCAGATCACCGACGTGCGCGGCACCGCCTATGTGCGCCGCGAAACGCCTGAAGGCTGGTTCGAGATCAACTCCACCAGCGTGGACGAACCCGGCCGCGTCGAGGCGCACGTCAATCCATACCTGATGGTGTCCGACCAGGCCAAGGCCAACGGCGCCACCTGCGCGAAGGAAGACGAAGCGAAGGACGTCGCCAAGGCGGCAGAGGCGGCCGGTTCGCCGGCGGTCAACCCGGCGATCAAGCCGCTGACCTTCATGCCTAACCCGGCGCTGGTTTCGCGCACGAAGATCAAGGTCCCTCCGCGCGACCACTCGGTGATCCGCCTGCCTTCCTACGAACAGGTGCGCAGCGACCCGGTGCTCTACGCCCACGCCAACCGCGTGCTGCACCTTGAGACGAACCCCGGCAACGCCCGCGCGCTCGTGCAAGCGCATGGCGAGGGCACCACGGCGCGCGACGTGTGGATCAACCCGCCGCCCATTCCGCTCACCACGGCCGAGATGGACCTCGTGTTCGACCTGCCGTATGCGCGCAGCCCGCATCCGCGCTATGCCGACGAGAACGGCAGCCACGACGGCGCGACCAAGATCCCCGCGTGGGAAATGATCCGCTTCAGCGTGAACATCATGCGCGGCTGCTTCGGCGGCTGCACCTTCTGCTCGATCACCGAGCACGAGGGCCGCATCATCCAGAGCCGCTCGGAAGAATCGATCATCAAGGAGGTCGAGGCCATCCGTGATTCGGTCAGTGGCTTCACCGGCACCATCTCCGACCTTGGCGGCCCGACGGCCAACATGTACCGCCTGGGATGCAAGAGCCCCGAGATCGAGTCGGCGTGCCGCAAGCCCAGCTGCGTGTACCCGGGCATCTGCCCGAACCTGGGCACCAACCACGATCCGCTCATCAAGATTTACCGTCGCGCACGAGCGCTCAAGGGCATCAAGAAGATCCTCATTGGTTCCGGCCTGCGCTACGACCTGGCCGTGCAGTCGCCCGAGTACGTGAAGGAGCTGGTGCAGCACCACGTCGGCGGCTATCTGAAGATCGCGCCCGAGCACACCGAGCAGGGCCCGCTCACGAAGATGATGAAGCCCGGCATCGGCAGCTACGACAAGTTCAAGCAGATGTTCGAGAAGTACTCGGCCGAGGCGGGCAAGAAGCAGTACCTCATTCCGTACTTCATCGCCGCGCATCCGGGCACGAGCGACGAGGACATGATGAACCTCGCGATCTGGCTCAAGAAGAACGGCTTCCGTGCCGACCAGGTGCAAACGTTCTATCCGTCGCCCATGGCCACCGCGACGACGATGTACCACACCAACAAGAACCCGCTGCGCAAGATCACGCGCGAGAGCGAGACGGTGGACATCGTGCGCGGCGACAAGCGCCGCCGCCTGCACAAGGCCTTCCTGCGCTACCACGATGCCAACAACTGGCCGCTGCTGCGCGAGGCGCTCAAGAGCATGGGCCGCGCCGACCTCATCGGCAACGGCAAGCACCACCTCATTCCGACGTGGCAGCCGCTGACCGATGGCGGCTACACGAGTGCGCGCCGCAAGAATTCGACCTCTGCGCCGGTGGCTGCCAAGGCCGCTGCGCCGGTCAGGCTGACGCCCGTGAAGCCCTCGAAGGGCCGCATCCTCACGCAGCACACGGGCCTCCCGCCGCGCGACAACGGCAGCGGCAAGCCGCTCAACAAGCCTTCACGCAAGGTGCGTTGATGCGTTGAGTCGAAGGCGCGGTCAGGCAAAGACCGCGTGCTTCGACAGCCAGAACACCCACGCCCCCAGCGCTGCGCCATGCAGCGCGACCGTGACGTAGAACCTCCACAGGAAACTCGCCTTGCTCGACTTGTGCCGCAGCAGCCGCTGCGCGCACCACGCGCCCGGCCAGCCGCCCGCGAGCGCGAGCAGGTGCAGCGTGCTTTCCTGCGTGCGCCAGCGCCCGGCCTGCGCCGCACTCTTGTCGAAGGCATACGCCGCGAAGGTGAGCAGGCTCAACCCCGCGACAACCGCCAGCGCGAGCAGCGGCAGGCGACCAAGCCACACGGCGGCGCCCAGACCGGCGGCGTAGACCACGATCAACCAAGCGCCCCACGGCGTGCCGGCCGCACTGCGCCCCGAAGGCCGGCGCGGCTGCGGGCGTGATGCCGCTCGAGGCACTGCACCCGCCGAGGCCGCAGCCTCCACGGCCACCGCACGCGGCCCTTTGCCGCCGACATGGATTTCGTCGAAGCGCACCGCCATGCCGACCTGGGGCTTCAGCTGGCGGTCGCGAAAGTCGCGCAGGTGCACGAACACATCGGCCGACACCTCCGGGCTGCGGATGAAACCGAAGCCGCGTTCGGCCTCCCAACGAACGAGTCGACCTTGGCGCTTCATGGAATGCGGTGAAAGAGGGCAGGGCACATGCGGGCGATTCTCTCTTGTGGGCCTGCGGTCGCGCTTCTATCATCGGCCGCTCATGCACCTGCATCACTCTCCCCCTCCGTCGACCCGCCGCTGACGTTCGCGCGCGCCTCGCGCCGCGCCCGTCAGACCCGCAAGTGGTCGCTGCCGTCCGCCTTCTTCGCTGAATGAAGAACGCCGGGCGGTGGCCGGATAGTCATGCCCGCCCCCGGCAACACGTCGATACGACGCCGTGGCGGTGGGCCTCACGGAGAGTTTCAACATGAATGCAAAAACAACGGCCGCCCTGGCCTGGGGCGGCGTGCTGCTGGCCGGCGTGCTCTGGGGCGGCGGCGCCCTGGTGGCGCAATTCCTGATCGATGGCGGCATCGCGCCGCACAGCCTGTCGCTCGCGCGCTTCGCGCTGGGCATGCCGCTGCTGTGGTGGCTGCACTGGCAGGCGACGCGGCGCTCGCCGGCCGTCGATGCCGGATGGCGCCATCTGTCGCGGCGCGAGCAAGGCCACGTCATCGGCACCGGCGCCGCGATGGCGCTGAACGTGAGCTGCTGGTTCGCGGGCATCGCGCACCTGGGCGCCGCATTGCCGACGGTGATCTCGATCTGCTGCGCGCCGCTGATCGTGGCCTGCGTGTCGGTGCTGCGTGGCTACGAGCCCTTCGGCGCGCGCCTGCTCGGCGGCCTCGTGTTGGCGCTGGCGGGCGTGCTGCTGCTGGTGACGCCGGCCGGCGACTGGGGCGCCTTGCCGACGGGCTACGGCGCAGGGCTGGCGTGGTCCTTCGGCTCGGCCGTCTACTATGCGCTGGTGGTGCTGGGCAACGCGCGCATGCCGGCGCGGGTGCCGGCCGTGACCGCGTCCGCGTGGGGCATGAGTGCAGCGGCGCTGTGCATGCTCGGCGTCGCCGCTGCGAACGGCATCACCTGGCCCGACGGGGCGGCGCAATGGACGGGCGCCGCGTACACCGGCGTGGCGACCACCTCGGTGGCCTACCTGGCCTTTGCCTGGGGCGCGCGCCGGCTGTCGCCGACGGCGGCGGTGGTCGGCACGCTGGTCGAGCCCTTGGTGGCCGCGTGGCTCGCGGCGCTGTGGTTGGCGCAGCCGATGGCGCCGCGCCAATGGCTGGGGGCGGCGTTGCTGGCGGGCGCGATGCTGCTGTTGGTGCGGCGGAACCGGGGTATCGTGTAGCCCCATGATGAGCCGTTCGCCCTCCTTGCCGGTTTCGTGGAAACGCATCCTGGCGATGGCCGCGTGCTGCGGTGTGTCGCTGCTGGCGCACGCAGCCGCGCCCGAGGCCTCCGCGCCCACGGGTCCCCAGGCCCTGCGCGCGGAGCACCAGAAGCTCAGCGACAAGCTCGACCAGAGCCGCTTCGGGCGCCCCGTGCAGCTCAACTCCACCGAAACGCCGGGCGGCCTCGAGGGCGACATCTACGCCGTGGTCGAGCACCCGCTGTCGAAGGTCAGCGAGGCGCTCAAGGGCTCCGACCACTGGTGCGAACTGCTCACGCTGCACATCAACAACCGGCGTTGCCGCGTCAGCACCTCGCCGCAGGGCAAGGAGACGCTCACGCTGTTCGTGGTGCGCCGCTACGACAAGCCGGTCGACCAGGCCTTCGAGCTGCCGTTCGCCTACCGCGTGGCCAGCGCCACGCCCGAGCATCTGCAGGTCGAGATGTCGGCCGACAGCGGCCCGTTCGGCACCAGCAACTACCGCGTGCGGCTCGAAGCGGTGGCGCTCGACGAGCGCAAGACCTTCCTGCATTTCAGCTACGGCTACGACCACAACACGATGGTGCGGCTTGCCACGCAGGCCTACCTCGCCACCTTCGGCAGCAGCAAGGTGGGCTTCACCGTGGTGGGCAAGAGCGCTGACGGCCAGCCGGAGTACATCCGGGGCATGCGCGGGCTGGTGGAGCGCAATGCGATGCGCTACTTCCTCACGCTCGACGCCTACCTGGCCACCGGCAGCAGCGAGCCGGCCGAGCGCCGTCAGCGCTACTGGTTCGCGGCGGCCGAGCGCTATCCGCGCCAGCTGCACGAGGTCGACCTCGACACCTACCTCGCGGTGAAGCGCGAAGACCGCCAGCGCGACGGTCGCTGAGCAGGCGCTGAAAAGGCGCCGACCACGCAACCTTTCGGTTGCAGTTTCACGAGCTTGTCATCTGCCTCGGCATTAATCGCCGGGGCTTGCGCCTTTGCGCGGGCGCATCACAAGGACAACAAGCAATGCGCAAGACAACAAGAGGATCGAGGATGGGATGGCTGGTGCTCGTGGGCGCTGGCGCGGTGCTGACCGCCTGCGGCGGCGGCAACGGCGGCGGGGGCGGCTGGTCGTTCCCCGTGGGCGGCGGTGGCGGCACGACCAACCCACCGGCGGCCCAGTCGAAGACCGGCACCTTCCTCGATGCTGCAGTGGAAGGCCTCGACTACGTGGCCGGCAGCGCCGCCAAGGCCGCCACCAACGCCAAGGGCGAATTCACCTGCAAGGACGGCGAGACCGTCACCTTCAGCGCCGGCGCGCTGGCGTTGGGCAGCGCCGCATGTGGCGACGCGATCACCCCGTTGACCCTGGCCGGCGGCAGCGACGTGAAGGCCGATGCCGTGGTCAACCGCCTGCTTGCGCTGCAGAGCTTCGACGACGACCGCGACCCCGCCAACGGCATCCGCCTGACGCCCGCGCTCAAGGCCGCCCTGACGGCCGGCGCGCTCGACTTCAACGCCTCGCCCGACGCCTTCCACACCGCGCTCAACGCGGTGCTGGCTGCGTTGCCCGCTCCCTACAATGCCCGCATGGTCGACTCGAACCGCCGCATGCTGGCCCGCGAACACTTCGAGGACACGCTGGCCTCGCGCCTGGCCGCACCGGTCACCGAAGCATCGACGCAGACCAATCAGCTCGGCGCCATCGGCATCGCCGTCACGCGCTACCAGCTGCAGGCCGACACCCGCTTCCACGTGCCCTACGAGGGCGACAACGCGGACATCAAGGCCGACTTTCCGCAGGGCTTCCTGCCGGCCTACGGCTCGGGCCTGGCGTTCAAGGGCAAGGCCGACGACGGCACGCTCGAGTTCTATGCCATCACCGACCGCGGCCCGAACGGCGACGGACCGACCGCCCCCGTGCCCGGCGGCGGCGACGGCGTCACCAGCATCAGCAAGGTGTTCCCGGCGCCATCGTTCGCGCCGAGCTTCGGCATCGTGCGCGTGGGCAAGACCGGCGTGGTGCTCAGCACCAGCGTGCCGCTCAAGCGCGACGCCAACACCAAGATCACCGGCCTGCCGCCGCGCTCGGGCGTGGGCTCGACCGGCGAGACCCCGCTGACCGACCAATACAAGTTCGACGAGGCCAAGGCCGGCTACGACGCCCACGGCCTCGACCCCGAGACGCTGGTGCTCGACAAGGCGCGCAACGTGCTGTGGACCAGCGACGAGTACGGCCCCTTCATCGCGCGCCTGAACATCGCCAGCGGCGTGGTCGAGAAGAAATACGCGCCCGGCCCCGGTGCCACCGACCTGCCGGCGGTGCTGGCCCAGCGCCGCCCCAACCGCGGCATGGAAGGCCTGACGCTCGACGCGGCCAGTGGCGTGCTGCACGGCTTCCTGCAGAGCCCGATCGACCCGCGCGATGCCAACGGCAAGTCGATCAAGGCCAAGCCGCCGGGCGGCACCAACACCGACGTGCGCCACATCGCCAAGTTCACGCGCTGGCTCGCGTTCGATCCGGCCACCGAGACCTCGAAGCTCTACGCCTACCCGATCGACGGCAGCCAGTACGACAAGGACCGCACCGGCAACGCCAAGCTCGGCGACGTGGTGAGCCTGGGCAACGGCCGCTTCATCGTCATCGAGCAGGGCGCGCGCAAGGGCGACGGCAAGGTGTTCAACAAGCTGATGCTGGTGGAGCTGCCGGCCAACGCGACGAACATCGCCGCCCCGGAGTTCAACCACAACCTCGAGATCAGCAGCATCACGCAGGCACCGTCGAATGGCGTCGACTATTCGACCGTGGTGACGATGCGCAAGACCGAGCTGCTCGATCTCAACGTACTGGGCTGGCTGGCCGAGAAGGCCGAGGGCCTGACGGTCGTCGACGACCAGACGCTGGCGCTGGTGAACGACAACGACTTCGGCCTGGGCACCATGCTGCTCGGCGCCGATGGCACCCGCCTGGCCGGCAGCGTGGAAGAGTGCAAGGTCGATGCCATCGGCCAGCTGAGCGATTGCCCGGGGGGCGCCACCAGCGCGCGCATCACGCGCGGCTCCGACCTCGAGCGGCCGACGCGCATCTGGCTCATCAAGCTCGACCGCAAGCTCAGCGAGCTGCGCCTGCCGGCTTCCTGAGTCGCCGTCAGTCGGCCAGCGTGAGCAGCGGCACGTCGCGCTCGCGGCCCATGGCCTCCAGCTCGGCGCGCGTGCGTGTCGCGAGCCAGGCGGCCAGTGCCGCGTGCGTGGCGGGCGCCATCATGTCCGGCGGCGCCACGCCGGCCACGTCGCACAGGCGTGCCGCGAAATGCGGCTCCAGCGCCGCCACCGCCACGCGGCCGTCGGCGCAGGGATAGACGCGGTAGCCCGCGTGCGCGCCGCCCACCGCACCTTCGGGCTTCGTCAGCCCCCAGGTGCGGGGCAGGGCGAGCCAATCGGCCGACGCGTTCAGCGCCACTTCGAGGTACACGCCACCGCGCTGGCGGGTCTGTTGCAGCATGGCCTTCAGCACCGCCTCGCTCGCGAGCAGCGCGCCGCCCATGTCGGCGTACAGCGTGGGCGGCAGCTCGGTGCCGGTGACGAGGCCGCTTTCGGCGAGGTAGGTCAGGTCGTGGCCCGGCTCCTCGGCGCGCTCGCCCGGCGCACCGACGATGGCGACCTGCGACAGCGCCGGGTGCCGCGCCTGCAGCGTCGCCCAGTCGAGTTTCAACTTCTGCAGCGCCGAAGGACGGAACGAGGTCAGCAGCACGTCGGTGCTGGCCAGCTCGGCGTGCAGCAACTCCTGCCCAGCCTCGCTCTTCAGGTCGACCGTGCGGACCTCGACGCCCTCGTGCAGCGCGGTGTAGGCGGGCCGGTTGTACAGCCCCATCGGATCGCCGCCGGGCGGCTCCAGCTTGAGGCAGGTCGCGCCCATCGCGCGGCAGCGCAGCAGCGCGGCGGGGCCCGGCAGGTTGAGCGCGAGGCTCAGCACGCGCACGCCGTCGAGCGGCAGGAAGGAAGCATCGGCGGAACGGGGCATGGGTCGTGTGTCCGGAAGGTGCGGGGAAAAGGGGGCGCGGCCATTTTCACCCGTCGGCAAAGCCAGATTCCGCAAGCCACGGCGCCCTGGCGGTCGTAGCATGCGGCGATGGCAGCACGCGCTCCTGCCGCTGCCGCAACGCCAAGGAGACCCCTCATGTTCGAAGCATCCCTGATGCGCGGCCAGCGCATCCTCGTCACCGGCGGCGGCACCGGCCTTGGCCGTGCCATGGCCGAGCGCTTTCTGAGCCTGGGCGCCGACGTCGCCATCTGCGGCCGGCGCCAGGCGGTCTGCGAAGAAACCGCCGCCGCCTGGCGCCAGCAGTTTCCCGATCGGCGCATCGATGCCTTCGGCGTCGACATCCGCATCGCACAGCAGGTCGACGACATGGTCGAGAGCCTGTTCCAGAGCGGCGGCCTTACCGGCCTCGTCAACAACGCGGCGGGCAACTTCGTCTCGCCGACCGAGAGCCTGTCGCCGCGCGCCTTCGACGCCGTGGCGAACATCGTGTTTCACGGCAGCTTCTACGTGACGCAGGCTGTGGGCAAGCGCTGGGTGGCGCAGGCCAAGTCGGGTGCGTGGAAGCCGGGCGACGCCTATCGCAGCGTGATGAGCATCATCGTCACCTGGGTCGACAACGGCAGCCCCTACGTCGTGCCTTCGGCGATGAGCAAGGCCGGCATCGAGGTCATGACCAAGTCGCTCGCGGTGGAGTGGGCGCGCCACGGCATCCGCCTGAACGCCGTGGGCCCCGGCGAGATCCCGACCGAGGGCATGAGCAAGCGCCTGAACCCGGGCGAGGAACCCGGTGCACGCAGCATCAAGACCAACCCGATGGCGCGCGTGGGCCGCATGAGCGAGCTGCAGAACCTCGCGTCCTTCCTGATGGCGCCGGGCCAGTGCGACTGGCTCACGGGCCAGAGCATCATGATGGACGGCGGCAATGCGCTGGCCACCGGCGGCAACTTCTACGAGTTGCGCGAGTGGAGCGACGCCGACTGGCTGGCCGCGCGCGAACGCATCGAGGCGCAGAACCAGAAGGACAAGGCGCAGCGCTGAGCGCTACTTGCGCGGCGGCTTCGCGGCACCCACGGTGACCTGCTTGCGCACGGGGCTCGACAGCACGAGCGAGGTGGTCACCGAGCCGTCGACCGCGAGTGCGTCCACCACGCGTTCCAGGTCGGTGGGTTCGGCGATGGCGCAGCGCACGAAGAAGCAGTCGGCGCCGGTCACGCGGTCCACCGCGAGCACTTCGGGCATGGCCTCGAAGAGCGCGAGGTAGCGCGCAATGGCCGCGTGCGTGGTGTCGATGCGGATGATGGCCTCGAGCCCCACGCCCAAGGCACGCAGGTTCACGCGTGCGCCGTAGCCTTCGATCACGCCCGCATGCTCCAGCTTGCGCACGCGCTCGCTCATGGCCGGCTGCGAAAGGCCGATGCGCTTGCCGATGGCGGCCAGGCTCTGGCGTGCATCGGTCTGCAGGGCTTCGAGGATGAGGCGGTCTTTCTTGTCGAGGGTCATGGCGTGCGGCGGAGGAAGTGGGGACCGATGATCGATCGGTAGGCGGTGCTGATTTTCGATGTGTTGCCCTTCTGCGCATGCGGCGCGGGCGCTATGGTGGTGGTCATCTTTCTTCAGGAGACCCCATGCAACTCGTCGGCATGCTCGACTCGCCTTTTGTCCGCCGCGCCGCGATCTCGCTGCGGCTGCTCGGCCTTGATGTCGAGCACCGCTCGATCTCGGTCTTCAGCACCTTCGAACAGTTCCGCGCGATCAACCCGGTGGTCAAGGCCCCGACGCTGGTGTGCGACGACGGCACGGTGCTGATGGACTCGACGCTCATCATCGACCATGCGCAGGCGGTCGCTGGCCGCAGCTTGTTTCCCTCCGATCCGGTGGGCCGGCTGCGCGACCTGCGCCTCACAGGGCTCGCGCTCGCGGCCTGCGAGAAGACGGTGCAGATCGTCTACGAGCGCAACCTGCGGCCCGCCGAGAAGCAGCACCAGCCGTGGGTCGATCGCGTGCAGGGCCAGCTGAACACGGCGTATGCGGAGCTGGAGCGCGAACTGGCCGCAGCGCCGCCGGCGGCTCCTGCAGAAAGCACGATCACGCAGGGCGGTCTCTCGGCGGCGGTGGCCTGGACCTTCACGCAATTCATCCTTCCCGACGCAGTGCGCCCGTCGGACTATCCGCTGCTTGCCGCGTACACGGCGCAGGCCGAGCAGCTGCCGGTGTTCGTCGGCGCGCCGCTGGTCTGAACGACCGCTCAGGCTGCGATGTCGGCCCCGCGCTCGGTCAGCAGGCCGCGCAGCAGCGAGCGGTGGCAGCGCGACTCGTCCTCGCAGTAGCAGCCGACCGCCAGCGCGGCGGTGTGCGAGAGCGCCGCGAGCAGGTCGAGGCTGCGGCTCGCGTCGGCCTCGGCCATCTCGGACTTGTACTTGCGCATGAAGGCGTTCCACTGCGCGGGGGTCTCCGCCTCCTGGCCCAGCTTCATCGTCTCGGCGGACGGCGCAAGGTTGGGGTACCACACGTCGTACCAGTTCTGCGAGGCGAACTCGGTCTTCGGCACGCCGCGCGGCGGACGGCGCACGGTGCCGATGCGCAGGCCCTCGCCGGGTGCGCGCGGGGTGCCGAGACGGACGATGCGGATGCTCATGACAGGGGTCTCCTGGGGCTGTTTTTGTGCGGGTGTTCTGTCAGGTGCCGACGATACCGCCGTCGCGCCGGCGGATTGCCAGCGTGGCCGAGCGCGGTCGCGCGCTGCCAGGCGGCGTGCCATCGGGCCAGGCGCTGTTGTGCTTCGCGTCGCCGTCGTCGCGCGATTCGCCCGGGTGCTGGATGTTGACGAACAGCGTGCGCCGGTCGGGCGTGACCACGCAGCCCGTGATCTCGCAGCCGTTGGGCCCGGTAAGAAAGCGCTGGATGCGGCCCGTGGCCGGGTCGGCGCACAGCATCTGGTTGTTGCCGAGCGCGGCATAGGGCGGCTTGCCCATGGACTGCCCGCTCATGTCGGTCTGGATCCAGAGCAGGCCGCCGCTGTCGAAGTGCAGGCCGTCGGGGCAGCCGAACGCGTCGGCGTGTTCGCCGGGGTAACGCGTGCCGGCGCCGGGCTGCGCGGGGTCGCCCGCAAGCGCGTAGTGGTCCCACGCGAAGGCGGTGCTCGCCGCGTCGCCGCCGTCTTCGCGCCAACGCAGGATGCCGCCGAAGAAGTTGGGCGCGCGCGGGTTGACGGCGTCGGCGCCGGGCTTGCCGAGGTCGCCGCGCTGCGAGTTGTTGGTGAGCGTGACGTACACCTCGCCGCTGTGCGGGTGCACGGCGATCCATTCGGGGCGGTCCATCTTCGTGCCGCCGACGATGTCGCCTGCGAGCCGGGCGTGGATCAGCACTTCGGCTTGGTTGGCGAAGCCGCTGGCGGCGTCGATGCCGTGGCGGCCGCGCACGAGTTCGAGCCAGCGCCCGCGGCCGTCGGCATCAAAGCGCGCGACATGCAGCGTGCCCTCGTCGAGCAGGTGCCGGTTGGCCGCGCGCGCGGCGGCGTCGGTGCCGGGGCGCACGGTGTCGCGGCTCACGAACTTGTAGATGTATTCGAAGCGCGCGTCGTCGCCCATGTAGACCACCACGCGGCCGTCCTTGGCCACGGTGCAGGTCGCGCTTTCCTGCCGCTTGCGGCCGAGCGCGGTGCGCTTGACGGGTGCTGATTCGGGGTCGAACGGATCGATCTCGACCACCCAGCCGAAGCGGTGCGGTTCGTTCGGATGGCGGCTCAGGTCGAAGCGCTCGTCGAAGCGCCAGTACTCCACCCACTGTGCGCCGGGCACCGTGCCGTAGCGGCGCTGCGCGGGTGTCGCGTCTTTCGCTGCTTCTTTCGGGCCGCCGAAGTAGCCGTGGAAGTTTTCCTCGCAGGTCAGGTAGGTGCCCCAGGGCGTGACGCCCATGGCGCAGTTGGCGAAGGTGCCGAAGACGGTGGTGCCTGCCGGGTCGGCGGCGGTGCGCATCAGCGGCGTGCCCGCGGCGGGGCCGGCGATGCGCATCGGCGTGCGGCCGTGCACGCGGCGCGCGTAGGGCGAGGGCAGCACCTGGCGCCAGCCTTCGGGCGTGCGGCGGACCTCGATCACCGACACACCCATCGCATGCAGCGACTTGCGGACCTTGTCGGCGTTCCAGGCTTTCACGCCGTCGCTGTGCAGCAGTTGCTCGTCGGTGTACTCGTGGTTCATCACGAGCAGGCCGCGCTCGCCGCGCGCATCGAGCGCGAAGAAGTGCATGCCGTCGTGGTGCATGCCTGCCTGCAGGGCCTGCTCATCGGCGCTGTTGCCGGCGTCGGGCGCGAAGGCCGGCATGCGGCCCGCAAGGCCTGTGGGCGCGCCCCAGGGGTAGAGCATCTGCCACTCGTACTCTGGCGGCACCACCACCGCGTCGCGTTGAGAAATGGGCACGCTGGTGAAGAAGCCCGACGGGTCCGTCGCGCCTGTGGAAGGCGGCAACTGCGAACGCGCACAGCCCTGGCCGAACAGCGCGACCACGGCGGCAGTCGCACCCGATTGCAGGAGAAAGTGACGGCGGTCCAGAGGCATGGCGAGGCGGCGGAGGTGTTGGGTCGGCGACAGTGCGCATCATCGCCCAGCGGCCCACCCGCGCGATACTGGACCGATACCAGGACACCGACAGGAGACATGCAATGAGCGACCGTATCGAATGGACCCGCCACGCCGACGGCGTGGTGGAACTGCAGCTGGCGCGCGCCGACAAGATGAACGCGCTCGACCCCGCGATGTTCGACGCGCTGGTCGAAGCCGGGCAGGCGCTGCGCGACGACGGGAGCGTGCGTGCCGTGGTCATCGCGGGTCGCGGCAAGGCCTTCTGCGCGGGGCTCGACATGGCCTCGTTCGAACGCATGGGGCAGGGCGCTGCCAGCGACGTGCTGGGGGCGGGGGCCGGTGGCACCGACCTCATTGCGCGCACGCATGGCATAGCGAATGCCGCGCAGCAGGTCGCAATGGTGTGGCGCGACGTGCCGGTGCCGGTCATTGCGGCCGTGCACGGCGTGGCCTTCGGCGGCGGGCTTCAGGTGGCGCTGGGCGCCGACATCCGGCTCGTGGCGGCCGACACCAAACTGTCGGTGATGGAGATCAAGTGGGGCCTCGTGCCCGACATGGCGGGCATGGTGCTGATGCGCGAACTGGCGCGCACGGACGTCGTGCGCGAACTCACCTTCACCGGCCGCATCTTCTCGGGCGAGGAGGCCGTGCGCCTGGGCCTGGCGACGCGCGTGGCCGCCGACCCGTTGGCCGAGGCGCTGCAGATGGCGCACGAGATTGCGGCCAGGAGCCCCGACGCGATCCGCGCTGGCAAGAGGCTGTTGAACGCCTCGCTCGCGCACAGCGCCGCCGAACTGCTGATCGCCGAGTCGGTCGAGCAGCAGGCGCTGATCGGCAGCCCGAACCAACTCGAAGCCGTGAAGGCCAACATCGAGCGGCGCGCGCCGCAGTTCAGCACGCCGGCCTGAGCGTCTCTCGCTCGTTGTCTTCAGGCGCCTCGCGTTGCAAAAACAACGCGAGGCGCACCTGTTGGCACGCCCGATTCGGCCTGCCGAAGGGGCCGTCGCCACATTCCGTATGCCAAAAATCGTACACAAAGTGCGCTAACCGTGTCTTTGTGTAAGAATTAAGTAGTTGTTTTCCCGGGTAATTCGACGGAATTGACCGCACTTAGTGTGCGGAAGATCACGACTTGCCATATGCGCTCGGTCAGGAAAATGACTATCGGAGTCACACTCGAAAACAATTAATCAACTTTTGCTTTGGCTAGCGACGGCGTTCCGCATGTCGACGAATACGTTTTTCTGCAATCTCAGCGTGCCCATCCTCGTGGGCGAGGACCGCTACAAGTACGTCCCGATCGTGGGGGTGTTTCGCAGCATCCCCATCGAACAGGTCGATGAGTGGGTGATGCACCCCGACGGCCGTCCGCGCAGCGATCGCGAACTTGCCGCCGAAGTGCTGGTGGAAATCCGCAAGCCGCTCGGCACCAGCGGCCACACGGCGCCGAACGCCTTCGACGTCGCCGACATCCTGCAGCTCGATCGCGCAGCGGCGATCGTGGTGTCGACCTTTCTCGCGGCGCTGCCGCGGATCTGAACACCTCCCTCGCTGCTCGTCTCAGCTCGCGATGGCGCCGACGGCCCAGTAGAAGGTCGGCCGCGCGCCATTGAGCAGGTGGTCGCCCACCACGCGCCCCTTGTAGATCGTCGGGTTGTGCGACGCCAGCGTGCGCGCATTGCGCCAGTGCCGGTCGAGCCGCCGGTCTTCCTGCAAGGCCGAGGCGCCACCGATGTCGAACAGCCGCGTGCCGGCTTGCAGTACCGCATCGACGATGCCGGCCTGCGCCTTGGCGGTGTTCAGCTCCACCTCGAACAGCAGTTGCTCCGGCACGGGCTCACCGCGCTGAAGATGGCGATCGACCTCGCCGAGGCCACGCGCCACCGCCTGCACGGTCGACGCAGCCACGAAGGCCGTGCTCGCGAGCTGGCCGATCACCTGCTGCACCAGTGGGTCTTCGCGCGGCGTGGCGCCGCTGCCGTGGCTGTAGACGCGCTTGCGCGGCTGCACGAAGGCCACCGCGTCGCGCACGATGGCGCGCGCGATGCCCGCCAGCGTGGCCAGGTGCGTGAGCTGGAAGTGCGCGGTGAGCGGCGTCGGCTGGTCGCGCACGTACAGCAGCACGTGCTCGGGCTTCACGCGCACCTGGCGAAAGCGCGTCGTGCCCGATGCGCTCAGTCGCTGGCCGAAGCCGCGCCAGTCGTCCACACGTTCGACGCCTGCGGCCTCCGCGGGCACGAGGGCGATCACGCGGTCGCTGCTGCCGTCGTCGTTCAGGCGCTGGGCAGCGACCGAGATCCAGTCGGCGTAGAGCGTGCCGGTGCTGTAGAACTTGTCGCCGTCGAGCCGCCACACATCGGCGCTGTCCTGCTTGTCGCGCGTCAGCGTGGTCTGCAGGGCGCCGAGCGCGCCTTCGCCGAGCTCGGTGGTGGCATTGCCGAAGATCACGCCGTCGGCTGCGAGGCGCATCCACGGGCCGTGCAGCGCGGGATCGATCTCGGCGAACAGGCGCTCGATGAAGCCGAAGTGCGCGCGAAGAATCTGCGGCAGGTTGGAGTCGGCCTCGCCGAGTTCGATCAGCAGGTCGTACAGCTGCTCGACCGACGCACCGAGGCCACCGTGTGCGAGCGGCACGCGCAGCGCACCGAAGCGGGCGGCCTTGAGCCAGGCCACGGGGGCGTAGGCCAGTTCGCGTTCGTGCTCGCGCTGCGCCGCGTGCTCGGCGATGCGGTCGAAGACGGGGCGAAAGCGCTCGGCCAGTTGCTGCGAAGAAGGTGCGAGCGTGGAAGGACGGGTGGGGGCCGAGGGCGCGGCAGGGCGCGTCGGCGTGTCGTGAAGGGATGCCATGGCGAGCCGGGCGGCCCCGAGGGCGCGCCGGAAAAGAGCGAGGCGACTACCATGCGCGCTGTGCCGCGTCACTCGCCCTTCAGCCCCACGCGCACGCCTACCGATCCGCTCGACCCGCTCGACCCGCTGACTCCCGCGGAAATCGCGAGCGGCATCTCCGTCGCGAGGCGATGCATGACGCTCGCGCCCATCGCCGATTCGCCCTTGTAGTTCGCGAGCTGTGCGGCCCAGCTGGTCTTGCCCGGTGCGGACGGCATCGGCGCGTCGCCCATCGCCATCGCCGCGGCCACGCCCTTCGCTGCGAAGGTGCGCGCTTCCGACACCGCGGCCGCATTGAGCTGCTGTGCCTGCTGCAGGTTGACCGCGTCGGTGGGCAGCACGCCCGGCGCGACGTTGGCGATGCTGCGCGTCTGGCCGGTGGCCGCATTGCCCACCGACACCGAGTTGTCGCGCGTGGCCACCGAGCCCTGGCCGAGGGCGACCGAGTTCGATCCTGCGGCCAGCGTGTTGGCGCCCAGCGCCACCGCGTTGTTGCCCGTGGCGACGGCGTCGTTGCCGACGGCGGTGGTTGGATCGGCCAGCGCCTTCGCGCCCGCGCCGATCGCCACCGAGCCCGCGTAGCGCGCCTGCGCCCCGTTGCCGATCGCCGTGGTGTTGTCACCGTTGGCCGTGGCGTTGGTGCCCATCGCCGTGGCGCCCGTGCCCGTGGCCTGCGTGCCCGTGCCGCAGGTCACGTTGCCGCCGCTGAAGCTGCACAGTCCGTTGGACAGCGCCTGATTCATGACGCCCTGCAAGGCGGCGACCTGCTGCATCGTGAAGGTATTGGCGGTGGTGAGCGCGCCTTGCTGGATCTGCTGCAGCTGTCCGACGTTCGCGGCGTCGGTGGTGGCGACGCCGGCGCGCACGTTGCTCAGTGTGGTGCCTGCGCCGCCGTTGGCGTTCAGTGCGACCTGGGCGCCGCCTGCGCCGTATTGCACGGAGTTGTTCGCCACGCCAAGGGCCGTGTTGGCCGTGCCTTGCGCAGCGACCGCGGTGGTCTTGGCGTCGGTGGCGGTGGTTTGTGCGCCCTGGGCGGTGCTGAGGGCCGTGTTTGCGGTGCCTTGGGCCGTTGCTGCAGCGGTGGTCGCGGTGTTGGCTGTGCCTTGAGCAGCGACGGCTGCGGCTTGCGCTGTACCGGCTGCGGCCAAGGCGGAGTTGGCCGTTCCTTGGGCACCCACGGCGCTGGTCTGCGCGGTGGCTGCGTCCGCCGCCGCCGTGTTCGCGGTCTGCTGCACGGTATGCAACTGGCTGCCGTTGACCGCATCGGTGCTTGTGGCGTTCACCGCACCGGCGCTGACGTTGACCAGGCCGCGCGTTTGACCCGCGCTGCCGAAAGACACCGTGTTGGCCGTCGTGGCGACCGAGTTCGCACCGATGGCCACGCCGCCGGTCGCGCCGCTCGCGACCTGGCTGCCCGAGCCGATCGCCACGGCGCCCGTGGCCAGTGCGGCTGCGCCCGAGGCCCCGTTGTTCGCACCGCCGATGGCCGTGCTGCCGTTGCCCGATGCCACAGCGCCCTGGCGGGTGCCCGAGGCGCTGCCGATGGCGACGGCGGCGTTGCCCGACGCCTGTGCGCCGCTGCCGCCTGTTGGGGCGGGGTTGCCACAGCAACCGTCAGTGCCTGAGCCTCCCGCGCCGAGCGCGATGGCACCACCCGCCGACGCCTGGGCACCACGTCCTCCGGCGCCGCCCGTGCCGCCCGCTTCGCCGAGCGCGCCGGAGCCACCGCCCCCGATGGCTGTCGCCCCGCCCACGGTGGCGCTGGCGCCGGACCCGCCCGCGCCGCCGGTTCCGCCTGACTGTCCGAGGCCGCCATTGCCACCCGCACCCAGCGCGGTCGCGCCGTCGCCAGAGGCCGTGGCGGCCGCCCCGCCGGCGCCGCCCGATCCGGCGGATTGACCCGTTCCTGCATTGCCCGCGTCGCCATGGATCAAGCCGGCCGCATGGACGCTGCCGGCGACCAGCAAGGTCACGGCGGTCAGATGTTGAAGGGTGCGCAGGCGCGGTTGTTTTGTTGTCGGCGCGGCATGCAGTTGTCCATGAACACGATGGATACGGATTGGGTTGGACATGGACTTTTTCCCTGTGAAAGCAAATAAGACAAACGCGACGAAGTGTGTCTATTTGCTCTCTGCGGAGCCATACCCGAAAACTGGTACGAGCCCCTGGGGGGTGCGTGCCCCGGGGCCTCAATGGCGGTTCAGATCGCCTTCACCTCGAAGTACGCCTCGTCCGTGTCGCCCAGGTCGCGAAAGCCTGCCTTGCGCGCGGCGTCGTAGGCCTTGATCCAGCGCGCGGCCAGGGCGATCTCGGACTTGGTGAGGTCGGTGTCGCTGGATTCGCTGGCGTTCTGGAAAGCGCGCATCACGGGCAGCACATCGGCGCCCAGTTGCTTCTCGAGCTCGCGCCGGAAGCGCTGCTCTGCGACGCGGACTGCGTCGGCCGACGAATGGGGGTAGTCGATCAGCTTGGCAGAGAAGGCTTCGCGCAGTTCGTCTTCGGATGCCTCAGGCAGGACCATAGGGGCGGGCTCGTGAAAGTGAAAGGCGGTCGATGGCGGCGGTGCCGGCCGGGGGAAGAAGAGTTCAGCTTGGGTCATGGTTCACCACGCGTTGGACTGGGATGCGTTCTTCGGCATGTGGATCCCTTTGAAATACTGTTCAAATGTACAGTATCAAGTGGGGATTCAAACGGCGAACAGCATGCATGGGGCGCCGCAAACGCTCTGCTCTAATGGCGCCTCGCCGGGGAGGCCCAGGCTTGTTTCACATAGGAAGGTGACCCGCAGATGGATTGGATGACTGTCCTTGGGACCGTTGTGGTGATCGTCCTCCAGGGGCTGTCCTTCTGGTTCATCTATTGGGTCTGGAAGAAGCTTCGCACACCCAAGGCGCCGCGAGCGGGCGCTGCACCCGTTGTGATCAAGGGCGGGGTCGTTCCCGTCGTGGCCACCTTCACCGGACTGCGCGGACTGCCGTGGGTGGCGCTGGCGACCAACAGCCTGAACCCTGTGTTCCGCATTGAAAGCGAGCAGCTGGTGTACCGCGTGCTGCGCCAGCGTCAGCGGCCTTTTGCGGACATTCGCCAGGTCGATGTGCGCGAGGCCTACGGCACGTTCAACCTGATCTTCGAGTTCCGCGATACGCGGCGGACCTTCGTGGCCAATGTGAGCATCGCTGCGCGCGGGGCGCAGGCGCTGTCGTTGTTGCCGCAGGGCGTGCCGCTCTCCGATCGCGCACGGAAGGCGCTGCGGCCGACGGACCCCAAGGCAGGCGCCTGATCCCGGGCACGCGTCGCACCAGGATGTTCGGACAGAGGCCGATACACGCCGCATGGGCATCGCTACCATCGCGCCATGCGCCTCATCACTCTCGCCAGCTTTCTCCTGATCGCCTGTGGCACGGCCCAGGCGCAGCAGGTCTACCGATGCGGCAACCAGTACAGCGCTGAGCCGTGTGGAAGCGGCGGAGGCCGCGTGGTCGATGTGTCGCCTCCGGTGCGCAACCTCGATGCGGCGGGTGCGTCCCAGGTGTTTCTCTGCGTCAGCAACAGCGGCGGGCGGTTCTGGTCCCCGAATCACTGCCGCGAGCGGGGCGCACTGGTCGAGCGCATCGAGCCGGTCCCGGCCGGGATGCCGTGGGAGCAGCAGGTGGATATTGCCGACCGGCAAACCAGGCAGGGCTATGCGCTCCAGCAACAGGCCGCGCAACAGCGCGGTGCGACCTCGCCGGGCGTGACGGGTGCCAGTGGCGACGCGTCGCGCTGTGCGCACTTCAACGAGCGGGTGGTGTACTACGACCGCATGGCGAGACAGCCGCAGAGTGGCGCGTCCCAATCCTGGATTGCCGAGCAGCGCAAGGAGGCGCGCGACCAGCAGTTCAGGGCAAGGTGCTGAGGCTCAGGCACCGGCTCGCGCGACGCTGTGAGGCCGTGCAATCGGCCCGCTACGATGCCTCCTGCCTTTCTCTCGGTGTTGCCTTTTCTGGTCTACGGGTTCGTGGCCTGGTTCGTGGCCATGATCGTCTTCCTCGTGCTGGGTTTCGTGTGGATGGAATGGAAGCAGGAGAGCTACTTGCTCGATCTGCAGGCCTCCAGGAGGAAGCTCGAAGCATCGTCACACGCCGTGACAGCGAAGTGAAGGCGTTGAAGGCGCAGGTGGACGTTGACAGGGCTTTTTGCGCGCAGTGACAGTCGGCGAGGGACCGCCTGTTGCACGACGCGGCGGCTCGCCAGACCGGCCCGTCGTACGACTCAACGCGGCGTGGAAGCTGCCCCCGTAGCGCGACTCAGGTCGGGCGTGCCGACAGACCTTCGATCTGCCGGGTCAGGGCGCGCACGGCTTCGGTCAGCGTCAGCAATTCGCGTTCCTTCAGGAGGTCAATCTTCTCGTGCAGCAGTTCGATCTCCAACTCCGCCTTGACATTGATCTCGTAGTCAGTTTCGGCGTGGCGCCGGTCCTGCTCGGACTGCCGGTTCTGGCTCATCATGATTGCCGGCGCGGTGTAGGCCGCCTGGAACGACAGAAGCAGGTTCAAAAGGATGAACGGATACGGGTCCCAAGCGCCGTTCCCGGTCATCGCGTTGCCGGCAATCCACAGCACGATGGCCGTGCTCTGGAAGATGATGAAGCGCCACGACCCCACGGTCGCGGCCACCGTGTCGGCCAGGCGTTGACCGTGGGTCTGTTCGGGTGGCAGGAAATGCGTGGGAACCGTCGGTGATTTGGCCGATTTGTTTTGCCGGTGGGCGCGCCGGTGCATGCGAAGCAACTCCAGCCGAAGCCGATCTTCGGCTGCCAGGGTCGTCGCATTCTGGCTGAGGTGTTTGTCGTTCATATGGGCTCCGATGGTGAAGTCAAGGGCGATGTCGATGGCCCGCGTCCGCCAAACGCCGCAAGCCCGGCTGCATCATGGGGCAGACAGCACATGGATGGTTTGACGACGCTGAGATGCGTTGGACTCGTGCCCACGCCAGCGCATTCCTAGCCGCTGCCGGGTGCGCCGGCGCGCGGATGAGGCGAGGTACTGCCTCGGGGCTGGAATGAGTTCGAAGGCGTCGACGGGAGGCCGCCGTCGTTGCCAATGACCGCGAGCAGGCCGCAACTGACCCCGCTGCCTGCATCCGCATTTCGGATCGATCCGCAGTTCTCGCAGGCATGGCTGCGCGAGGTCGAGAGTTACTTGAACGAGGTCGACTCGTTGTTGAGGGGCGAGACGCCGAAGTAGGCGTGCTGCAGGGAATCGTCAGGAACGATAGGAGCGTTTTGCTTGAATGACTGCTTCGGACGAAGGCCACTGTCGCCCTCGGGCTCCGTCATTGATTCCATGCTAAGTGTTGCGGTGCTAAAACACTGCCATGACCCAGGCAAACGAGATCCTCATCCTCACCGGTACTCCTGGTGCGGGGAAAACGACTACAGCCAAAGCTTTGGCAGCGATGCCAGGCCCACCCAAAGTGCATCTTCACTCGGATGACTTTTGGCACTTCATTAAGCAGGGAGCCATCCCTCCGTTTCTGGAGTCGGCGCACCGGCAGAACGACATCGTAGTCAACGTGCTGGCTCAAGCTGCGGACGGTTACGCGAAGGGTGGTTACTTTGTGGTCGTGGATGGCGTGATCGGCCCATGGTTTTTGCACGCCTTCAGACGACTCTCGTCGCGCATTCACTATGTAGTGTTGCAAATCGATGTCGAAAGCGCAGTTGCTCGCTGCCAGGCCCGCGGTGGCGACACTCTGACCGATCCAAAGGTAATTGCGTCGCTTCACAACCAGTTCTCGTTGCTTGATAAGTTGAGCAACCATGAACTAGACATACGGGGCTACTCGCCGGAATGCACATTGGGCGCGGTTGTCGCCGCGATTGGAAGCGGAGCGTACCTCTTGCGCGATGAAATGGGCGGTGCCCATGCCATCCCGGCCGGGTGAAGCCGTTTGTCGGTTTTGCGAATGCTCACGAGACGACTTGGTTGGCCCTATCGGCGCTTGATTGCGCGTACACGTCGCATTCGAGGACGGCCCGCATATCTTGAGGTGATGCCTCGTGAACGAGCATCGCTTTCACCTCGCGCCCGCGCGCGCGCGTGGATGATCTCGACAGGCCCGATGCCGCGGTAGACCACCTCGTTGGCCTTCAGGAAGGTCACGGTCCAGCGCTCGGCGCCCATGCCCGGCGTGATCTTGTAGTCGCCGAGGGCGTGCGGAAGAGGGTGGTCCTGGGCGACGTCGCGGCCCAGCCAGGTCGGCATGCGCAGGATCGTGGTGGATGCGGGAAAAAAGTCGGTCTGGCTCATCGGGTTCATTGTCGCCTTGAGGCGGCGGCGTCCGATTGCGACAGGGGCCTGCACGTGCTACGTTGAAAACGCTTGTTGCTCGCGCCAATCATCCATCCTGGTGCCCCGCCTGTGCTGAGTATTGCGAGGTGGCCCATGGATGGCGAAGTTTTCACGTACGACGGAAAGTCAGGCGCGTGGGTTTGCGCGATATCCCGAACCCACCTTGATGGAGGCGCGTTCTATGCGGTAGCCGACATCACTTATCGAGGGGAGTGGCGTTGCAAAATCGCGCTGCCCCTCACCCGATCCACAGACAGCGACGGTCTCGAGTTTGTGCGGAGGCAGTGCATCAAGTGGATCAAAAAGGCGGAGGCTCGTCTTGAGGTCGGAAACTTGTCGTTGGCCGGGGAGAAATCTCCATGTTGCTAGCTCGTCCCAGCGGCACCGATCGAGTGCAGCTTCTCGCTGCACAACTTGGCTGTAGCGTCGGCGAGTTCTCTGCAGCCTTTGGCCGCATGAAGCCCGCTTTGCTGGGTAGTGTGTCAGGGCATTCTTCGGTTCTGACCGAATTCGGAGGCCGTTTTGAACAAGGGGAGCGGGTCTTCCTTTTGGCCAACTGGCCGACCCTGGAAGCCGCGCTTCAGCATATCGTCGACGAGCGCAAAAGGGATCGGGCACCTATCTTGTCCTGACGCTGAACCGAGGTCTGGTCAATCACCCAAGTGCTCGGGCACGTCGCCCAGCCCGTGTCGTTGGTGCACTTCGCATTTATGTCTGTGGGCCGTAGACCCACGCCGATGAAAAAGCCCGCACGAGGCGGGCAAGGGAGCCCAAGGAGAGGTTTAAAAGGGAGGGGCTTTGAGCGAACTCTAAGGGCTTAATCGTTTGACAGAAGTAATGCAAATTACTAATGTTCAGCGATGCGCGAAGCCACCGACTTTTCCCTTCGGCCGCAATGGGTGCTGTGATGAACCGCATGGATGTGGCGCTGCGTCTCTCGGAGCTTACGGACTTGGATTTGGCCAAGTTGCCGGACGATGCAATCTCGCACGTCGTGCAGATGATCGATGGGCTGAACCCGAGCAGTAGTTGCTATGAGGCCAACGTGGAAACTCTTCTGAGCTTGGGCGCTGCAATTTGGACGTCAGAACCCTAGTCCCCGGAGGGGATCGAAAAACCGGCCAGATCCCAATGGAATAGAGACTTTTTCATTTTCGGTGACGCGAGATACCGGCAAAAGTACCTGCAAACTGTAGAGCATGCAGTTTTATAGCAAGCTTGCAACGACTTCTCTGTTCGAATCCCTCCCTCTCAAGGTTTGTGGCACGGCCGAATTGAACCCCCGAGCCCACAAGTACGCCTGCAAAGTCTTACTCGGTTACCCGGGGACGGACGTGCCAGAAATACCAACCAGGCTCACCTTTGAGGTCCGTGAGGTAACGGTAGCAAGCGAGAGATTGTGTTACCTGAGTCTTGTGTGGGGAGAGGCCGGCTCGAGGCTGTCAGGCGACACGACAAACTGCCCCCCCGCATTGACTCATCCGAACTGCTACCGGATGAGGTGACCCCCTGCCTCACGTAACGTGCTACCTGCTGGATGGTCCGGCCGGAGCACACCAACGTGACGAGGCAAGTGAGCATGTCAACACGCAGGGAGTTGGTCGAGGCCGTCGGTGCTCGGTACCGGTTGGGTTCCAGGAGTGAGCGTAGCTCGATCCTGGACGAGTTCGTGGCGATCACCGGCTATCACCGCAAGCACTGCATTCGCTTGCTCTCCAATCCCCCGGCGCCGCCGAACGAGCGCCGTTCAGGCATCCGATGTGGGCCTGCCGTGCGTGAGGCTCTGGGAGCGCTCTGGGTGGTCTCCGATCGCGTCTGCTCCAAGCGTATGAAGGTCATTGGGTATTCCGGAGCATCGTGACCGCCCATTCCGGCTTATCGTGACCGAGCATTCCGCACGAACGTGACCGGTGATTCCGGGCTCAACGTGACCGATTTCTGGCTGGTCCGGAATCACCGGTCACGATGGCGGAATCACCGGTCACGGCAGCGGAACGCTGGCGTACGTCAGCGTGTTGGTGTTGCGCATTTCATCCACCCCATGCGGGTAGCCTGCCCGGCTTTTGCCGGAGACAGGCTTGCCCGCACCAAGGATCAACATGCGCAAGATCAAAGACGTCCTTCGTCTCAAACTCGAAGCCCGCCTCTCTCATGAACGGATCGCGGCTTCACTCGGCATCTCCAAGGGCGTCGTGGCCAAGTACGTCGGCCTTGCCAGCGTCGCGGGCCTGGACTGGCCCACCATTCAAACGCTCAGCGACACAGCACTGGAGCGTCGCGTCGTGCAAGGTCGGCTGGACCGCCCCTCGCATCGCACTACGTGCTGCCCGACTACGGCCGCGTGCACCAGGAGCTGAGGCGCAAGGGCATGACCCTCATGCTGCTGAGGGAGGCGTCGCCGATTGTCTTCGTCGGACAAAACGTCATCTATGCTGTCCCAGACCGAACCCTCAAGGACGACTGACTTCCCGCCGCTCTTTCGCGTCAACAGCTATGCTTCCAAAAAACAAGCTGAGGAGGTGATTGAAGATGGAAGAGCTTGAGCTCGACGCAAGCGCGTTTTGGAGATATTTCGACGGCGAATGCCGTGCTGCCTACCGCGGCAACGGAACTTCGGCATACGAGCGGACGACGCTCCTGATGTTTTTTCTATGGGCGGACAAGTCCATCACCATCCCGGCGCCCCGGCCTAGTCTTGAACCTCTCAGCCGCAAGGATCAAGATTGGTGGGCGCGCGCAGTTGGCAGTCTCAACGACCGGTTGGGCCTCGCGCGAGGGCAGCGTCTCAACGAGGATGCAGTTGCACCTGAGTTCCTAGTCCGCACGCTCGACTTCCTGTCGAGATTGGACGAAGTCCCTCCTCGCACCGCTGCCTACTTTTTCGACTACCGGTTCATGCGTCTTGCAGAGCGAGAAACCGGAACCCATCGTCTGGTCTCGCACTTCTCCGCATCGCTCGCCAACACGCTCAACAACCCGAACAACCCCTTCGTTGATGTCTTTTGCGAAACGGGTGATCTGTTCGCGACAAGTGGGAACGAACGATGGCGGCGTCGGCATTCACATGTCCCGTACAGCTATCTCTTCCAGATTGGATCTTTCGACCTTGAGGTGAGGCTGAGGCTCGCCCTGCACGAAAGAGATCCTCGTGCCTTCGAGGAGCTGAGCGCCCGGGAAGACTCTAGGTCTGCTGCCTTGTTTCGAATCGACCCTCCCGCCCGCAGAGTGATACCGTCGCTCGTTGACGACGGCGTCTTCCCGGGCATGAAAAATCCGTCGGAAATGCTTGAACCTCTCCGGAGGCGGTTCGGTGCACAGCTGATCCTGATGGTCATCTCCGGAAGCGAGCGGACAACGACTCGCCATTCTCTGATCGAGGTTCGCAGGCGCCTGCTGGATGAGGGGCAGCTCGCAGCGGTCGTTGACTTCCCTCGAACGCCCGGGACACGCGTGGAGAAGACTGCATGGCTGATCCGCCCACGCCCGATGGAGTCTGGAAATGAGGTCCTGATGATCAACACCGCCGCGGTGGGGATCCCAGCCAGCCATCAGGAGTACGGATCGCTGGCCGAGTTGTCCGGTCGGATCGTCAGGCTCTTCCTTGGTGCCGGAATTTCCTCCCGATGGGCGACTTCAAGTCGCGAGGACTCTGCGGCCCACTATCGGTACCTGTTCGATCGAGAGTTCACCAATGGATATCGGAACGTTGAGGGCCTTTGCCGGGTCGTCTCGGCTGACGAGATCCGGCGGCACGACTACGCGCTCCAGGCCCTGCAATACGTCCTTCCCGCGGCACGCAGCGCGTGGCTTTCTGGTATCGATGGCTCCCCCCTGCTGAACCTGCTGAACCTGCTGCATCCTGGCACCGGTGGTGGTCGAACGATCTACCTCATCGGTAACAACGGCGAGGGAAAGAGCTTGCTCCTGAGGGAGATCGCGCAAGCTTCAAGTGAGCTTCAACGCAAGACGATCGGAATCTCGTGCAGCACTTCGGATCGATTCCCGCTGAAGTCAGAGGCGACACCTGGTTTCGAGAACTTTATTTATGATGGTGCCCGCACGGCAGAACAGGCGGCAAACCTCAAGCGACTTGCTACCGACGTTTGCCGAAAATTCCTTAAGATTCATTGCTCCACAGAGCGTCTGCGGGTCTTCGAGGAGGTTCTTCGACTTATCGAGTTCGATGCTCGCCGCTATTTGATGCCATTGAAGGCAGGCGGCGCCGGCATCCACGCTCAACGCGACTGGGTCATGGACCACACGATCGAGGTTGGCAGCGACGCGTTGCTCAATCAGAAGCAGACCGAAAACGTCAGCGCATCCGCCATGCAGATAGCCCTCATGCGGTCCGAATCCCAAGGTGGCATCACACCGTTTCGCGATCTCAGTTCAGGCGAGCAGCAGATCGTCAGCCTGGTGGTGAAGATCATTGCCCAAGCCGAACGACAATGCTTGCTCCTGGTCGACGAGCCCGAGATCAGTCTGCACGTTAGCTGGCAACGAGTCCTGCCGCGAGTCCTGTCGGTGATCTCCCGATACTTCTCATGCGACATCCTCGTCGCCACACATTCACCTCTACTAATTTCCAGCGTCTCGGACGATTCGAGTGTTTGCCTCTCCGCCAGCAAGCAGCGACTCACCCTGATCGAACCGCGCGACCGACGGTCTGTGGAAAGCGTCCTTTTCAAGGGTTTCCGCACTCATACTGCCAACAACAGGTTGATCCATGAGCGCTGTGCGGCAATCGTTGCCGACGCCATTGGAATCATGAACAAGGAGCTTCCGGACAAGACACAGCTGCAACCGCTGCTGAATGAACTTGGCGAGATGCGCCGCAGGGTCAGTGACGCCTCGGAGCAGTTGGACAGGTTTGGTATCGAGCGAAGCCTAGAGGTGATCAAGGCAGCCCGCGAGGCGATACAGCAACTCACAAGCGTCCGACCGGAGTCCAGCTTCGAGAAGGAAAATTGATGACGCTGCCTGGGGGCCGCGTCAAGCTGGACGAAGAAGAGGCATACCTGGCCGTATGCCACAAAACCAAAAGGGATCGACCTGATGTGAGGGCGATCCTTGAGGATGAGAAGTTTTTTGATGCTGCTGCGCGTCCTAGCACAGTCAATGAATGGGGCGCGCTGCGGGACACCATCTGGCTTGGCACGCACACGGAGATCACCGGCGCTTCGATCATGTCGGCCCTTCGGGCTCATTTGTCTAGCATCCAAAATGACGTTTGCTGCTATTGCGGTCAAGCCCTGCTGCTTGGAGGCTATTCCCGCCAGCTGGACCATGTCCTTCCGGCTTCGGTGTACGGCCGTTTCTCCTTCCACTTCTGGAACCTTGCGGTGGCGTGCGAGCGATGCAACCGCATCAAGAAGGCCAAAGGCTACCAACCGATTTCACTCACGGCGCAGGACTATCCCGAGCACGGCGAATTTGCGGACTTTTTTCATCCGCGCTTTCATCGGTACACCGATCACATCCGATTCGGGCTCACTGCAACGCAGAACTATAGCTACATCGTCTATGTCGGCTTATCAAAGCAAGGGAAGCAGTTGGTGAACGACGTGCTCAAGGCCGCGGCGCTGGAGATGACCCGAGAGTCAAACGACCCGGTGGTCAAGGCCGCGGCTGCAAAGATTCGGATGGCGGCGAGAACTCAAGGGCCCAAGGCTCAAGCTGCCATGCTTCGATTCGAGGACGCTATTCGCGAGGCGATCGAAGCAGGAGCCGCCTGACATTGAATGAATTTACTTGGCCCGGTCTGCTGCATCCGACGCATCTCAAGCCTCCGCCGGACTGCTGTTGAGGCCATCGATTACCTCGCCGGGCCACAGTAGAAAACTCACATGAATATAAGCAAGATCGACGGCCCAAACGACGTCAAGAACAATGTTCTTCGTGATCGAGCCGTGCGGAATCGCGGTGGCATGCAGGATTTTCTCGCCATGGTCGATGAAGCAGAGTGTGGCTTCCTCGCGTTTGGTGACTGGAGCCACTATTCGCTAGGATTCGTCCACGAAATATTCGTTTTGCCCGAATTTCGAGGTCTGGGCTTGGGGGGCTCGCTACTTTCGTTTGCAGAACAGCTTGCAGTTCGACTCGGTTGCACGTGCGTCCGGTTGGAGGTCCGCTCTCTTGATCGTGAAAAGGTGAGTGACGAGTTCCTCACTTCTTGGTATCTACGGAACGGCTACGTCCCGAGATCTGATAAAAAAGGGCAAATGGAGAAGTGCTTCGTACGGACGGAGACTTAGTCGGAAGAAGGAGACCGGCCTGAATAGGCGGCAGAAGCTAGCGACGACCCGAGGTCCTATATCACTTCACTAGCCCCATTCAATCCTCTTTCAGGCTCTGATTCAGTAGCGGTTTTCGTCTGGATATTCCTCATCATCGACAAACCAAGCGTTCTTCAAGCCACTGTCCAGAGGTGCGAGATTAAGTAAGAAGGCCGGGCACTCTTCATTCGACTTGTCGATCAGTTCCGCCAGGAGGTTGAGGTTTGAAAGTTGTTTTGCGCTGAAGCCTGCCTTCACTACTTCCAGTTGATCGATGGTGTTCTTTTCCAGGAAGCTAAAGTGCTTTCCGAGCAATCCGCATAAAACGTCCGATACTTCAATGCCTGGCTCGAGCTTCGAATTGGCAAAGCGAAACGTCAACTCGCGAGATCCATCCATGAGCTGAAACCGTCGAAGCTCCCGCTCAATATGAGGTTCCTCGTCGAACACGTGCTGTGCATTTTTGAACGTGGCGAGGCGGCTGAGAAACACGCCGTGGAAGCTACCGATCAGAGTGTCCGGTTCGTTATCTACTAGGAATACAAGCTTGGTTTCTTTTGCGGCATCTGCCAGCATGTCAAAGAAGGTCATGGCGAAGAGATTTCTAAATCCCTGCACCTTGCTGAAAAGGTAGCCACGAACTACCCTCACAAACTCCTCCGTTCGCTCATGCGCTACGTTCGGATAGTCGAACGTCCTCATAAGCTTGAAGTAGCTCAGGGGATCTTGCCTGACGATGGAATGAAGCTCGTTCTTGAGTTCAATGTGGTAGGGCGCCAGTTCTCCAAAGGACTTTTCGGCGAGGATCGAATCCACCAGATCCACGATCGACATGTTCAGGACACTGAAATTGCAAAAATGGATGTACAGCGGACTCTCAAGCAGCCATTCTAGAAATATGCTCAAACGGGGGGACGAGAGCACCTTCTCATAGGTTCCCCACGCCACATGCTTCAATTTCATCTCGGGAGCATTTGGCTGAATTCTGAGTTCGTGCTTGAGTTGTGCAATGTCTCTGAGCACCGTTCCAGGCTTCATTGCAACGCCGCCAAGGACAAAACAATCCAAGGCATCTTGATTGAGCCCGGTCTCCGTCAGCGCCAGCTTGCGGATGTTGTTCGTCTCGTCGTAGAACAGCGAATAGGAATTCTCCGCAGTCGGGTAGAACCGGAGTCGTGGGTCTCTAAATTTTGAGACATCTATGACGTTTCTCTTCTCCTCAGTACTCATACTGTCCTTTTCTTCGCCAAGTAGGGTTAGAGCCAGTTCTTGTGCCGAACGAATCTTGGCAGTTTGAAAGTCGTGCAGGCAGAGGGTCGAGGCGTCGCAGAAATACTATTCGGAGCCGTCAACTAGAGGTCCACGTCGGCGGCGTCGGCCACCATTCGCAGTGCTCAACGGCCTTCATGCAATCGGACAGCGCCTGGTTGAAGTAGCTCCGTGCAAACAGCCTTAGGCCAGGGGCCAAGGGAGGAGGGTGCCGAATTACGGTCTGACAGGTCGCTGCATAGTCTTCGCACGCTCGCAATGTCTCGAGGATCAGATGACCAATTGCCGGCCGCAGAGAGCAGAGCTCGTTAGGAAGCATATGCTCTTCCGTCCACACCCCGAAGCCTCCAAACGGGGCCATGCTGCGCGGTATCGCGAAGCCCTTCTCAGTTACGAAGATTAGGTCGAGTGTCACGCCACCGTGCATGAAGCGGTCGCGCGACGCGCGGAGCATCTGAAAGAACGGGGCGCGGCGTGCATAGAACGCGGCGAGTGGCTCGGGCACGCGGAACTTCGATTGAATTTCTTCGATACTTCGCGGCCGAAGCCCGTCCAGACACATCTTGGCGAAGCTCGGCGGCAGATGGCGTTTCGAGATCGACTCGTCGAAAAGCCTCACGTTGTCCCACTGCGCGGCGATGACCTCCTGCAGCAGATCGAAAATGCTCCGACATAGCGAGAAGAGGTACTCCAGTTCGGTGATCACTAATCGGCGTGCGGTTGTGCCCAGAGCGGGCGAGTGCTCTGCGAGCAGGTCGAACTTCCGGACTGTGGCGCCCAGATTAAAGAAGTCATCCATCAGACCCTGGCAGGGTTTCACTACACCGTGCCAGGCGCATCGTTGTGCGATGAAGTCGAGAAACTCCAGAAACGCATCACTCTCCTGCTCAGGGGCATCTCCGAAGTAGTAGCCTTCCGCCGGCCACCCCTTCATTTTGACGAGCCCTTCGCCCACCGGGACCCACATATGCCATTCGCCGCAAACGAAGAAGGTCAATGACGACAACGTGCGACCTTGCAGGTTCGCCGTATCGATGAATGGAATCTGCTGAAGCTCGGAGATCGGAACGGAGGCCATGGTATGAGGGTTCGTAGTGCGCCACACCGACTCAGCGGTCAGCCTTGAGTTGCATCAGCACTCGCTCCAGCCGGCGCAACAAGTCGTCGTAGGTAATCACATCAGTGAGTTTCTTATGCTGACGCCTGTACATCTCGAAATCCCCTTTCTGCTCTGTTGTGAGGTCGTCATCGCGGCCCATGATGATGAGTCCGCAGGGGTTAACAATGCGCAGCTTAAAGTCGGGCGGCAGCTGGGCCCAGTAGCGTTTCGTTAGTGCATCTTCGCCCGAAGTTCCCCAGCGCTCTAGGTGGAAAAGGTACTTCTCAACCTGCATGACGGTGCCGACGAGCTCACGGTGAGGAACATGGTTGTCCCGGTACTTAGCGGATGTGACGATACGCGCTTTGAACGGCTTCTTAATCTCGATGACATCGGCATTGCCGTTGACATCGACCAGCATGAAATCGAGTTGCCGGTGCCCACCGGTGAGACTGTCCTTGATCGTGACCGACGGAAAGACTGCGATGTACTTTGGGTTGAGTAGTCGGACGATATCCAGGATCTGAGCCTGCCACTGCCGCTCCGGTATCCCGACATTGTTTTTGAGCATCGCAAGCAAGTTGGCGTGCAAGAACTCGTATTTCGAGATCTCCAACTTGCGGAACGGCTGGGCCAGGTTCTTTGGCTTGACCGTTACCCGCTTGCCCACGTACTTTTCAAGCCTTGCTCCTGCGTCGACCACGGCATCTGTGATCTCGCGAAAGACGACAGCCAAGCGTGACTGCACGTATAGCCGCATCTCGTGAGGCGACGGAAACTGAGCGATCAGCTTCTCGTACTCGGTGACGGGAATAGCGTCACCCAGATCACCTCCGATCACGATGCGGGTGGGTCTGAGTTCGGCCAGCCGCCGCATCACGGAGGTCCGTTCCTCGGCGGTGAACCACTTCCACGTCGGCATGGAGTTGCGCGCAACCATGACCGGCACGTCGACGTTCAGGACCGCAGGGTCGAAGACGAAGTAGTTGCCCTTGGCCTTGGCGACCACGAAGCGCATCTCTCCATCGTCGTCCCTCCAGTCGTTCGGGTCACGCTTGACCCGGCCTTTGAGCAAGTGGGCCTTGCTCAGTTGATAGGTGCCCTTGAGGGTCACCGATTTGCCTTCGTCGAGGTCCCGGCGCAATTGCTCGATATTCCTGATTTCCGGTCGATACACCAGGTGGAGCTTGTTGCCTTGGGCGATGAATTCGACAGCGGGTTTAGCCATGGGATGGCGTTGTTGCATAACCCTGCCGGAGTGGCCTCCGATCGTGGTTAGGCTAGGCTAGACAGATGAGCAAGCCACCGCGGGCGAAGTACCGCACGACGAACTGGAGTGAGTACAACGCGGCGCTCAAGCGCAGGGGATCATTGATGGTTTGGCTCGATGCCGACCTTCAATGGCAGGCTCCTGCCAGTGGTCGCTCAGGCCGGCCCGCTGTGTTCAGCGATGCTGCGATCCAGTTCTGCCTGACCTTGAAGTGCATGTTTGGGCTGGGCCTGCGCCAGGCGACGGGCCTGGCCGAGAGCCTGATCAAGTTGGCCCACTTGGACTGGGCCGTGCCCGACTACAGCACCTTGTCGCGGCGTCAGAAGACATTGAGTGTGGCCATTGCCACGCGCCGCAGCAGCGCGGGCCTACACCTGCTGATCGACAGCACCGGCGTGAAGATGCTGGGCGAAGGCGAATGGAAGACGAAGAAGCACGGTGCCGACTACCGCCGGCAGTGGCGCAAGGTGCACCTGGGCATTGATGCACAGACGCTGGAGATCCGCGCCATCGAGATCACGGACAACGCCATTGGCGATGCGCCGATGCTGCCGGAGTTGCTGGCGCAGATTCCTGCGGACGAACAACTGCATTCGGTGAGCGCCGATGGTGCCTATGACACCAAAGCGTGCCACGAGGCAATCGCCAGTCGGCAGGCTGCGGCGATCATCCCCACACGCAAGAACGCCAAGCCTTGGGCGGATGGCAAAGCTGGGGCGCAGGCAAGAAACGAAATCCTGAGGGCGACACGCAAGCTTGGTCGTTCAATCTGGAAGAAGTGGAGCGGCTATCACCGCCGCAGCCTGGTGGAGACCAAGATGGGGTGCTTCAAGAGACTGGGCGAGCGCGTGATGGCACGGGACTTCCAGAGGCAGGTGACCGAGCTACAGGTACGGGCATCGATCCTCAACAGGTTCACCAGTCTGGGAACGCCTGAGACTGTGCGCGTGGCATAGCTGCGTCTTGGGTAAGGGGAGGCTCGCCCTGAATTCGGGTTATGCAACAGCGCCGCGCAGGTCTGTGACGCGTGTCACACAAACTGCGGGATTTCCTTATCAGCACTTGAGAAGCGCGAACATGTTCGATCATGGGTACGCACCTGTGCAAGAGCCGGCAACAAAGCTAGGCAACTCGGAGATTCGCTATCGCGTGAGATCGGCAATTTTCACGGGTTGGGGAAGCTGCGTCAGCTTGACTTTATTCCAGAGTTCTGGGCGGCCCACGACGGCATCTTCGCGCCCTCTATTGCCGGAACAAGTTGTTTTCGTCCGTTTGAATTTCTACCTCATTTTTGAGATGGAATGCGCAGCGTACGCGTCATGGCAGCCGCATCGCGACGACTAATGCAGAAGCGTATGAGGGTGCTTGTTTGTGAACTTCAGTTGATGATGAGGGGCGGCGTCAACATCTGGCCGCCCCCAAACCTCCGACGGGGGCGCTGAACCTGCAGCTCGAAATCGATCCAGAACTACTCGCGCCAGTCGTTCCAAGTCGCCTTGGGAATGAACCTTTCCGGTTTGCCGCGTAAGCAATGGAATGGAGGCCTTCCACCGTCACTGCCCAGTGACGAAGGGGCGTCCAAGCTGATCTGGCTGGCGCTGCGCAACATCACGGCCGATTGGGGGCGAGCAGCCAAGGACTGGAAGGAGGCGATGAACCAGTTCGCGATTCTCTACGAAGATCGCTTCGCGCAGCCGGCCCAAGGCGCCCACAGGGCAGGAGGTTGAATCAGGAACATGGCTCAACTGGCGCACCTCCGGTGGCCAGGCAGGTACCGCAGAAATCAGGTGAGCGTGCGGTGATCTCGTCTTGACTGCAGTCGCGGATCAGGCTGCTACGAGCGTCCAGTCCGACCATCTTGAAGGCCGGCTCGGAGCATAGGAGCCTCGAGTCCACTTCAAACTTGGTGGACACCATAGTCATGGACACAAGGCAGCAACTCAGGACGAGACCACCGCGCGCTTACGAAATCAGTCGAGAGCAAATCAATCAATCTCCTCGAACACAAAAATTCAGACACTCCCGTGGGCGGCTTTGACCGAAGTCTCATGCAGCGGCGGATGGCGTAGGCTCCGACCCTTTCGGGTCGCCGAACGCCAGATGAAGCCCATGCCTGTTCCCCTCGGTAAAGGGAAGACAAGCCGGCCTGAGGAACCCGGGCGTCTTGGGCAGCCCCGAGGCCTCGTAGGTGATCTGCAGGACGTCCAAGTGCGCATGATTGCGCACCTCGAAGACGAATTGCGGTTCGCTGTAGATAAAGTCGAATTTTTCGACGCCGAGGAGCACGTGGTTATTCGTCACGAGGCGCTCGTCACCACTCACGCGGTGGCGATCAAAGTCCGTCTGGGTGTCTTCCCCGTCTAGCCGATGGCGCACTCCTTTCTGGATGGTGGCTACGCTGGTGTCGAGTTCTGCGAGGAATTCCCTGGATGCGATCACGATGTTGTAGCCCTTCGGCAGGTCGTCCGTGTAACGCAGCGAGTAGCTCTTCTGGCACAGCCTCACGAAATCCCTGTCGAGCTGGGCCACGAGTGCCGGATACAGATGGCTCACGGAGTTCCAGTGCGCGGTCTGCAGGTGGCCGTGGATGCGTTGCCCCCTTGTGACGAGAATAGCCTTGAAGTACTTCTCAAGTGCCGTGCTTGCCATCATGGCGCCCTGATGTGGCATGCGCGCGTTAAGGAGGATGCGAGCAGCGAGGTAGTCAGTAAAGGCATCATTTAGGAACATGGCTGCCGATTTGGCTTCGACGGCCGATTGAAGGCGGATTTTCTTGGGCACAGTGCAAAAAACCTGATAGATCGAGTTGAATTTTCGTCCTGCGCCGAAGGGGCTCTAGAGGAGTGTGTTGTCCCGTGCAGTTACCCTTCGTCTCGGCGAAATTCCTATCAAAAGTTGTGTCGCCGGATCAGGTCCAGGGCCCGCTCTGACCCGACGACTGCCAGCAGTGACTTCGCCCGCGTGAGCCCAACGTACACCGTCTCCCAAAGGGCTTCATCCACTACCTCTTCGCCGAGACAGAGCACCACGGCCTGCGACTCAAGTCCTTTGAAGCGGCCCACGGTGTCCACGAGGACGGCGCGGCGCGCGGCGTGATCTTCAACAGCCCATTTCACGCCGGCCAATTCGCTGCGGGCGAGCAGTAGTTCGTAGCGCAGCGCTTTGGGGCGCGCGGCGATCAGCACGGTCACGTCATCTGAATCTATGCCCTCGATCTGCACCCATTGATGCACGCGTCGGGCGACCGCATCGGCCTGGGCCTCGGGCGTTCGCGCGCTGGTCCAGATCACGGCGGGTCCGTGCAACTCCGGCTCGTCGACGAGCGCGCCCTTGTAGAACCGGTAGCCCGCCACGTGGATCGTTGATGTGTTACGGCAGTTGACGGTCAACTGGAAGGGCTCGCCTTCTACTGGCAGCGCACCGCGGCGTGGGTAAAGCGCCTGGTTCTCATCAGTGAAGACATAGAAATGTCCCGCCTCCTGGTCGCGCAGCTGGAGCTCCACCCCGAGCCAGTACTCATCGCTGAAATCCTGAGCCTCGTCAATCACGATGGCGTCGAAGCGCTCAGCCACGACGTCCGCAGCGAGCGCAAGCGCAAAGGGCATCAGCACATCAAAGCGGTGCTTGTCTCCGGCACCCGGGTAGCCCTCCGCCGCTTCACTCATCAAATCGCGACCGAGTGCGACCGCTTGGCGAATGCGTAGGTCGCACAACTGGTGATAGCTCAGGGCGGTGATCGAGGGGTGATCGACCAGGCCCGCAGCCAGCCAGTGGGCCAGCGGACGGTTGTAGCAAAGCAGCAGGACGGTCATTCCGCCTTGCGCAAGCTGGCGCGCTTTTTCTGCGGCGAGGATGGTCTTGCCTGTGCCGGCGCCGCCGGAGATCACTGCACGCTGGCGCCCGCCCAATACGCGCAGCGTCTTTGCCTGATTGGCGGTCAGGCGAATGCGCTGCTTTTCTGCATCGTCCACGGCCGCCCGGAGTATCGGGCGGACCTCAATGGGTCGGCACAAGATGTCCTCGATGAGGCGCACTCCCTTGGCGCCCAGCGGGGTGTCGACGGGCTGGCGCCAGAAGCGCATGACCCCGTCAAACCAACGCGTCAGCTCGCGCAAATCCGAGTTGATGCCAACCAGCTCGCGCTGGCGATCTGGGCCCAGCAGGGGAGCTGCGTCGCCGATGTCAGGAAAGAAGACCGCATGGCCGATGGTGAAGCGCCCGCCGGCCCACTGGCGCCAGTCCGTGTGGCCGGAAATTTGGTCAAGCAACGCGTGGCGCTCGCCGGAAGCCTGCCGGAAGGGATCCTTGATCGGATGGGGCTGGTCGTGGCGGTCGACCGAGCGCCAGGCGCCTGTTGCGGGGTCGAAGCGCACGCCCCCGCCCTTGACCTCCACGATGATCACGCCGGCGCCAGGCGAGAGAAGCGTGAAGTCGGCCTCGCCTTCGGTGAGCTTGCCGCGGGCGTCGCGATAGATCCAGTTGGCGCTATACACGACGACGATGTCGCCGGGCAGTTGGTCACGGCACGCCTCGTAGACGCGTGCTTCGGCACGCGAAGGAAATGCCGCCAACTGTTGCGGGGTGAGCTGCGGAATCATTCTTGCCACAGCGGCTCTTTCGACAGTGTCATTTTGGCGGGATTGAACAAGCAGTTGACCTGACGTCCACCCCTCAGGATGACATGCAGGTTGAAGAACCTGCCGCGTTCGCGCACGCTGATGATGCGACCGGGGCCATCGCCAGCCAGGTCGATGTACAGGTCCTTTTCGGGACGTGCGGGCGCAGCCGTGAGATGCTCGCAAGCGTCCTTCCAGCCCACGTCGAACCTGAACTGGTCGGTCAGTCCGAATGGATCCTGCACAAGGTACATCTGCCGACGCTTTTCGTCATGCGCGTACTCGACGATGCATAACCAGTAGCGCTCCCTCTTTTCATGGGCCGTGATCAGCTCGCGCGGCGTGAGGGCGACGCCCTCCTGGGTCCATGCCCCGGACTGGCCCTTGACCTCAATGTATTCGTCTTGGCCGTCCAGTGCCTCGGCGAGGATGTCGAAGCCAGGATTGTTGTGAGGCATCTCGGTCAGCGAGGCCCAGCGTGAGGTCTGTGTTTCGAGGAAATGCGTCACGGCAGCGCGTCCGGTCGCACTGCGCGCTGCGGCGAGGGCGCTGCCCTCTGTCTGGTCGAGCGGCCCGGATGCCACGGGCCCCTGCACGTAGCTCAACAGGCGGCCGGACTTGGTGCGCGGCGCAGTCGATGCGAGCGTGGGCGTGCGTGGAGAACTTCCCTGCGTGCGTGCCATTGTCGCGTCGCCAGGAGTGTAGGTCGCAGGGCTGTTCCAGTGGCTCCCGTTCGCCCCAAGGGGGCTTGAGCGCGGTGTTGCCGCTGGTGTTGACCATGCCTGGCTGGGGGCCTCGACGCCGGCCAGCCCGGCGTTCTTCGTGCTCGGGGCAGGCGTCGCAACAGGGTCTTCGGATGGCGCAGGCGGGGCAACGACTCGGCTGTCGTGCCCCTGTGCCGAAGCTGTTGTCTCGGGATTGACCGTGCCCGCCGCCGTGGCAGGCGCTACGGCACTGGGTTGTGCCCCGGTGGCCGGGGCCGATCCGGGCACTGGGAGTGAGGGGCGCTCCCCGCGATCGTTGACGGGCGCTTGGTTGTCGGTGGCCCCGGGGCCTGCGGAAGCGGGGGGTGAGACCGGGTTATGTTTGATGCCGCTGTTCTGGAGGGCTTCTCCCAGCACCGCCGGATGCGATTGCGGTGTCAGCTCGTCAGAGCCCTCCGAAATGAACGGCGCATCGGCGTCGCTTTCGGAAACCTCGTCTGCCAAGGGCGCGCCATCATCGACTGCCGGATCGTTGTCTCCGTCGTTGTCGGCGTTGATGGCAGCGAGCAGGTCGACCGGGAGGGGGCCAATGCCGCGCACATTGAAAAAATCTTCGATGCTCTGAGGCTCGTCTTCCAGAAGCAAGCGGGCAAAAGCGTCGGCCGACTCGGGCGGCGCTTCCAGGGCTTTGCCTAGTTCGACAGCAAGCCGGTCTTTGACGCTGGAGGTGCCTGTGCGATAGATAAAGCGTCCGTGCGCGATCGCCGCCTCGGCGGTGGTTTCGCGCACACGCTCACCCAGGATCACCTGCAGCCGCACCTCCGGCGCCGCATGTATGCTCAAGGAGCGGATCGAGTGCATTGCTCCACTTTGCAAGGCCCGCTCAAAGACATCTGGATGGGTCGAGTACAAGATCCTGGCGATGTAAGGGTACGCCCGGCGCATGCGCGCCGTGAGATGTGTGTCGCAATCGCCTGATGCATCGTTGATGAGATGGACGGCGATTGACCCGCTCAGGCGTGCCACCTGGGCTGCGTCGAAGAGCCTGCTCAAACGTGGAATGTCCATCAGCGGGACAGCCACGTAGGAGAGATCTTCGTCATCCAGGAACAAATCGCCGAACTCTGGCGCGTCGTTGACCATGAGCAGGGCATTGTTGGCCACGAGCTCGCCGCGCTGGTTGATGAAGACCTCGTCGTCCTGGAAAGTGCTGATCCAGTCTGGCAATTCGACTTCGCGTCCGAAGCGCGGTTTGAGGTCGCCGTTGACCTTCCGATAGATTGCTTGGGCTTCTGCTTGTCGGGCTTGGATGTCTTCGATGCGATCTAGGTACTGGATGGCATCCACCCAACTGGTGGTAGGAAGTTCCCGCGGCACGTGGAGCCGGTCCAGGAAGAAGCGGCCGAAATCTCGGTACTGCGACTGGATGGGAGGGAACAGATTTTCGAGAAAGGGCCGACTTGCGCGCCAAGTGAGTGCCGAAGGACTGAACCAGCCTTTGTGCTCGCCCTTGACCAACACGAGCGCATCGGATTCGAGGGCATCGCTGATCATTCGACCGTCCGACTCCCAGAAGCGATCGTCCAGTGCACGATAGATGGCCTGGGTCTGTTTGAGGGTGGTGCCGTTGCCTTGCTTGAGATACTTAAGGCGTTTGATGAGCCCACGGGCGTCTACCCGGTGGGTGATCCCGCATGCATCGAGCATGGCTGAAGCGAGTCTCGCATCGACATAAGGTAGGCCATCGCCCAGAAGTGCCTTGAGCTCGGGCGTGAAGTAGTAGGTAGCCGACAGCGCCACAGTTGCGCGGCCTCTGAGCGGAGCGGCACTGGCGCGCAAGGTGCGGATGAAATGCGAGTCGAGGGTCACGAAGCGCTGGCGGCCCTGGGGCGATTGGTAGGTGACGCGGTCCGCGTAGTGCTCCCAGTGTGAACTGAGGCATTCCAGCGTTGCACGGCGAACCGAAGTCTGAGTTGAGTGCAACAGCGCGTGCAGCTCGTCGCTGCAGTGCCAGTCTGCTCCGATCTGCAGCAGAGCCGGTGACTGACGAATCCCCAATTGCGCAAAGAATTCGCGCCATGATTCCGCCTCGGCCTGCTGATCCGAGGCCTTGGAGTCCATGTAATCCGGCGATACGTAACTGCCAGCGTCGATGGGTTCGGCTAGCAGCGACTCTATGCAGAACGCCGCGCGGTACTCCTTGGCCAAGTACAACTGATCGGCGCGATTGAAACGCCAAGTGCCGTTGTCCACCGCCTTGGTGCCGATCCAGATAGCCTCGCGTAACTCTTTGAACGCGCTGGCCTTGGGTTTGCCGACCGCCGCTGCGCCCCCGAGGTAGTCTGCGAGCTTGTCCTTGATATAGCGCAGGTGGCCGACCAATGCAGTGAACTCAGAGGACCGCCACTTATCGCTGGCGTAGCGAGGCAGGAGGTGCGAGTGCACAAGATCGTAAGGCTGGTCCGATCGAACCCCCATCGCGGAGAACAGAGACACCACTTGCGCCGAGTGAGCACATGCGGCGTCGTAGAGTTGGTGATCGATGATCACCAGTTCGTGCTCGAAGGCGTACTTCTTTCCTCTACCCAGCGGGAAGAATGCTTGTGTTTTCGTTGGCACCACGAAGCTTCCATCCGACAGCGGCAGGCTCGGTACTTTCAGCAGGCCTGCCTTGGTCAGGCTTTCCTGCATGTCCGCCAAGTAGGCGTAGAGCCTGGCCTTCCATTCGAGGGGCTGTGCGCTCAGCCAGTCGCTTTGCGACTTGAAAATGGACACGATGTCATCGGTGGTCAACTCGCGCACGCCCAACTCCCTGAGCAGTGGCGAGCCGCCTTGCATGCGCGGGTCGACGTAGTCGAATCCCAGCAGTGTAGCGGCCACTGAAGAAGGAAAGAGGGCGCGAAATGGCATGGACGCGCTTCGAAGTTTGTCCGGTTTTTCCCAGCTGCCGGACGCGGAAGGCAGGCAGGCCATCGATCGAAGCTGCTGGAGGATGGCGGGGCGAAGAGGCTGGAAGAAGGGGTCGACCACCTCGCCTTCAGCGGGCACGAAGCGCAAATAGGAAAGGCCCAGCGTCTTGACCTCCTTGAACTGCTCGACAGCGGCTGCGAAGGTGTCGGCGATCGCTTCGCAAAGAAATTGATTCCAGGGCCGGTCCGTCAGGAGTTCTTCGCGGCTGGAACTGAGAATGAAGTCGGCCTGGATGGGGAACTGGAAGCCCATCGGGCGAATGGGAAGAAATGCGAAGACGTTGGAGTGGGGCTCGGGGCTGGCTGCGCCTGTCTCGTCGATCGAGAAAGCCAGTACCACCGTAGACTGCGAAATTCCGTTTCGCTTCTCGTCGCGCGCGTCCTCGCTGATAGAGAAGGTTTGCGAGACGCGGAGGTAGCGCAGCTCCTGCGCAGTGACTTTGCCATCGCTTGCGGTGGTCGTAGACGTCAGATACGAGACGCGGCCAACCTCCTTTCTTGCGAAGGTGACGGTGGCGCCTTCATACACTACTGTGAGTTGCCGCAGCTTGTTGAGAAACAACAAGAGCCGCGCGTCAAGCTCAGCCAACGTAGTCTTCTCGAAAACATGACCCGGCCTGGCCGGCAGGATGATGGTCGTGCAGTCCGACCGCATGTGGGAGGCAGGTGGGCACCAGTTCGGCACCACGTAGCCCAGTAGATTGGACTCGATGGTGCGGTCAAAGCGGAAGTGGTAGCCGTTGGAGTGGATCTCAGGCGCGTCGGAGACTGTGAACACCGACTTGAAGCCGATGCCCTTCTCGCCAATGTAGCCAGTCTTGTCCTTGGACTTGGAGGATGCGCCCACGCTACAGATCGCGGTGACGTTCTCTTGCGAAAACCCCAGCTCGTTGTTGACCACGACCATGCGGTGCGGGTGGACATCGAAGCCTAGTTCTGGCGTTACGCCGACCCCGTAGGCATTGTCGTCGGCGTTCTGGACGATCTCCAGAACAAAGTGCGACTTCTTGGAGTAAAGGTCCGAGGAGAGAAGCGTCAGCGCGTTGTTCAACTGCGTCTGCAGGTAGAGCGCGCCCGCACGCACGGATGCCGATTCCGTCTCGATATCCAGGAGAAAGTTGCTGCGAATGTTCTCGATGACCTGATGGGGCGATGATTCTTCTTGTTCGCTCACGGGCTTACTCGTTGAAAGAGGGACAGTCATTGGCGTCGTAGCGGTGCCACTAGGCCATGAGCTCAACCTCGTTTGCGCGGGGGGGGGGCTTGTCAAACCGGGCCTTTTGTCGCGGTCGGGGGTGATTGCGCAGTCGATTGTGAAACAACATGTTTCATTCTGTCCAGTGATGAAGCCGGCGCATGCATCGGACTTGTTGCCGACGATTCAGACTACACGAGGCGTACCCACGATGAACACTGCTAGCGCAAGATCTCGCGCTGCAAGGTCGTGGCCGTGAGGGCAGGGGACTCGCTGCTGTACGACGCGAATGCGCCGCATGGGATTGATGCGATTCATTCGGGGACGGTGTCGTCTCTCTCGGTGGTCTTCACGCTGCGCGAGTAGGCCGCTCGCGACGGCTCCGTCGTTGCGCGGCGGAGCCGATGGCCGGCCAATTGCTTGCGCATTCGCTATGCGCAGCGATCCCATTCTTTTTCTTTGCCCGATGTTCGGCATGCCGAACATCGGTGAAGCCTTCTGGGCGACGTCAAGCAGAATGGTCGGCCAGCAGGGCGAAGATGGAGTACGCGGCGATCGCCGCTGAAAGTTCGGCGTGCCGAACATTCGGATCTATCTGGGCGCGGGTGCTGTGTGGGTGGGGCGGAGTCGCCCTATTTACTGCACAGTAAATATTCATGTCCCCTGCACTGACAGCGCGCATGACGAACGGTCACGTGGAAACGATCTTCACTTTCGCCCGAAAGCACTTCTTTGAATCGCGTGCCCCCCTCGTTCGGCATGCCGAAAAGGAGAGGCTAGCGCGAAAGAAAATTCGACAGAGGAACCGTCAACGTAGCTGCGAACGCCTGCTGACGACGGGGAGTTTTGGCTCGTGAGAGGCCTGATTAACTCGACGCTTTCTGCTTTCCTCACCCATGGATGGCTTAACGACGTGCTTATTGCCTCGCAATAAATCCGGAACTGTCGTTTCCAGCGCGAATGCCAGTGTGCCAAGAGTCCACAACGATGGATTGGCTAACCCTCGCTCGATGAGCGATATGTAAGTGCGATCAAGTTCGCAATCGAAGGCGAGCTCGGCCTGTGATCTATCAGCCTTGATCCGAAGTTCTTTGAGGCGCTTGCCGAGTGCAATCGAAACCGGCTCTCTATGCGTCGGAGCCTGTGGTTTCGATTTCTTGGCAGGAGTGGGCATACCCGCCGACGATCTTTCTTTGCAGAGCTAGAATCGACGGCATATACACTGCATAGAAAACCAGTCATGGGGATCTATCAAGCGTCACCGCTGCCAACCGCGCGACCAGTACGAGTCCCTACCTCCGCTGTCCCCGCAAAAGCACGCAGACCTACGCCCGTTGCACGAAGCCCGTCGGCAGCGCGCATCGGCGCGCAGGTAAGGGCGCTGCGCATGGCGGCGGATGTGTCTGCCGGGGCTTTGGCGAAAGCCTCCGGGATTTCTTCCTCGATGGTCTCGCGCATCGAGCGTGGGCTTGTCTCGCCTTCGGTGGAGACGTTGGAGCGTCTCGCGAATGGTCTGGGTGTGCCGGCGTCGCGCTTCTTCGGTGACCAGGCGCGACGCACGGACTTCTGTCATGTGCGCGCGGGGCAGGGCGTGGTTGTCGATCGCGTCGGTGCGGTTTCAGACTACCGCTACGAGCTGTTGGGTCACCTGCTGTCGGGTAACCTCTTTGTTGAGCCTTATCTGGTCACATTGCTGCCCGGCGCCGATCCCTATGTGACCTTCCAGCATCCGGGGCTCAAGTTCCTGTACTTCCTGTCCGGGGAGCTCAGCTACCGCTATGGTGGCAAGGTGGTCTCGGTGAGGGCGGGAGACTCGTTGCTGTTCGAGGCGACGGCGCTGCATGGGATCGAGGCCATTCAGGGGGGGCCGGTGTCCTATCTGTCGGTGGTATTCACGATGCGCGAGTGAGGCGTGGAGACGGGGCTTGCTCGGACATAACGGGCGATCAAATTCGGGGATGCCAGCTTTTTCTTGCGCGCCTAAACCGTGATGAACGGCGTGCGATGAACGAAGGCCGATCGCCGCAGCGCAGCAAGTTGCCGTCACGGCACGCGATCAGAATGGGTTGTCTCGCCAGCTTCGTTCAGCCGCGACTGGATTCGACATCTCATTGCCGTTGGTTGTGCGGTTTTCTTCAGGGGGGCAGGTCGCCTATGTGTAGAGACGGGCGGCCGCCCGCAGCATCGATGTCGTGGCTGCGCGCGAGCGGACGGCCCACCAGAGCGATGCCATCGCCGAGGCGCTGGGCGCTGGGCGTTGGCATGGCGTACTGGTTGGCGCCGCCCGCCGCGAACTACCTGAGCTACGTCAGCAAGGCGAAGGCGCTCGAAGCGCTGGCCAAGGCGACCGGCTAGCTTGGCACGCCGGCCGTGGCAGCGATGACGAGGGCCGAGGCTGTGCCGCATTGCGCCCGTAGGCTGGAAGGGTATGCGGTGACGCCCTTCCCCGTTGCGTCTGCTCGCGGCGCTGCCGCCCCCCGGGGGAGACCGACGCGTAGTCGTCGTCGGGTCGTGCGCCCCCGACGTTCGGCACGCCGAACATCGGGGTGCATGTGCCTTCGTCGCTGGATCGAGCGCCACGTCGGTCGCAGGAGTGCGATGCGATCGCCTGCCGCTTCCAAGGTCACAGGGCAGCTCGTAGGCGAAGGCAGGGCGCCCCGGTACGGATTTCCCGATGGCGCACCGAAGGCACGAGGATTACCTGCCATTCCTCCGGGGTGGCCAGTTCGATGCAAGTCGGCAACGCGCTGACCACGCACCGCTGCGGCTTTGGTCGGAATGCGTTCGGCCTCTTCGTCTTCCATGTACAGATTCAGGCGGCAACCTTCGTCTGAGATGCCCAGCCTGCGCTCGATGTTCCGCCGCCTTGTGAAACCGCGTCCGCCCCAAAAATGCGCACGCCGCGGTCGATATGCGAGGGGTCGATGGGCTGTCATGGCACTCTTGTGCCCGCCGGGCGAGCGCATTGTTTTGTCTCCGAATGGGACCGCAACCGAGTCAGAATGTTCGGCATGCCGAACCGGAGATGAGTGGAAGGGGGAAGGGAGCAAAGCCCTTGTGCGGTGATGAGGGCAGGATAGACTGGCGTCAGACATTGTTTACTGCAACGGAGTTGCAATGACCAACGACCGTCGATCAAGCGCCGTGATCAGCGCCCGTGTGTCACCCGACACGAAGGCGAGCTTCGCCGCCCTGGCTGCGCGCCATCGGCTGCACGAGTCGCGCCTGCTCGCCAAGATGGTCCATGAAGTGATCCAGTCCAACGGCCCGATCTCGCTTGAACCGAATACGCAGCAAGCCGCCGATGATTTGGGTGGTGGCGTGAACGTGGTGGACCGCATCACGCTGCGACTTCACCCTGGGGATCGAATGTCTGTGGAAAAACGGGCCCATGCGCGGGACATGAAGACCGGCAGCTACCTGGCCCTGCTGATCCACAACCATGTCCACGCATCGGCGGTGCTGCCGCCGAACGAGCTGGCTCAGATCAAGGCGGTGGGCGCCCAGTTGGCGGCGCTCGGTCGCCAGCTTCGCGTGTTCGGCATGACGAACAATCCGGCAGGCTTCGCTGCATCAGAGCTGGGGGAGGCGATCGCGCTGGTGCGCCGGGAAGTCGAATCGGCACGCCAAGCCACCGCGGCCGTCGTGCATCGCAACCTCATCAGCTGGGAAACCGGCGGCGGGAATACTTATGCCTAAGCAGATGGTGCGCTTGGACCGAAGCAGCCGAGGCTCGGCCGATGCTTCGCGCGACATGACGCTGGACATCGTCAGCTATGGCCGGCGCGGCCCTGGCGGCAGGCTGCACCTTGGATCCGATGAGATTGCGCAAGTCCAGCGCACCGTGGGCCGTGTACCCGAAGTCATGGTGAAGGTGTCCGGCGGAGCACGGGACGTCGGCGGGGTGGAGGCTCACCTGCGTTACATCAGTCGGCACGGCAAGCTGCCGCTGGAAATCGACGAGGGGCTGGCGCAGCAGGGCCGAGGAGCGGCCAGGGAAATCGCGACGGACTGGCAGCTCGAGCTTTGCAGAAGCCAGTACAAGCCTAAACCTGCTCAGGGGCAGAAGGACACGCGTGCGAAGCTGGTCCACAACATCGTCCTGTCCATGCCTGCCGGCACGCCGCCGGAAAAGGTGCTGGCTGCCGCACGCGTCTTTGCGCGCGAGAACTTCGCGCTGCAGTATCGCTATGCCATGGCGTTGCACACGGACCAGCCGCACCCGCATGTGCATCTGGTGGTCAAGTGCGAGCACGAGTTCGAGCCTGGCAAGCGCCTCTACATCCGCAAGGACACGCTGCGGCAGTGGCGCGAGCAGTTCGCCGCATTGATGCGCGAGCAGGGCGTAGCAGCCAACGCGACGCCGCGGCAGGTGCGCGGCCAGGTGCGCAAGCCCTATCGGGATCCAATCCATCATCGGCTGCGGGCACAACGGGTCTTCGCGCAGTTGCCCGTCGCCGAGCGCGATGGACACCGGACACCGAAGCCGTCCTCGGTGATGCGTACGAAGTTGGAAAAGCTGCTGCGGCAACTCAAGGAGGGATGGGCGGCTTCTGATGGGGGGCAGGCAAAGATGCGTGACACCCGGAAAGAGGTGTTAGCGAACTGGCATGCAACGGCGGAGATTCTGAGGAGGCAGGGCGAAGCGCGGTTGGCCGCACGGGTGGATCGCTTCACTGAGGGCATGCCGGCGGTGCAGACCGACGATCAGCGATTGGCGGAACGCTGGAGAGAAACGGAAAAAAGTCGAGTGCTGGCGCGTGCGGATGCCAAGTTGCCTGGACCGAAAGTTCGATGAACTGTCGCGCGTCGTGGCTATCAACTGAATTCCGAAGCATCGTGACCGCCGATTCCGGGCTCAACGTGATTGATTTCCGGATGGTCCGGAATCACCGGTCATGATGTCGATATTGAATCGATAGAAAGATCTTTAGGGTCAGGCTTAAAAATTCGACGCTGGCAGGTGTTGGCAGGGGCCGCCGCCGAGCCTTCATCTCGGTGCGCTCGACCAGCTCATCTCCAGAATTTCAGCTGGGCTTTTCTTCCCAAATCTCCCTCGGCTCTGACGTTCTGTCGCCGGTACGCGCTCCGCAGCCATTGCTGTCGCTGGTGCGTCGCTACGGCAAGGAGCGCCTGGCGGCGGACAGCCTGATCGCCCTGGAGCTGGGAACGGTCAAGTACGTTCATGTGAAGGCCATCCTGGTCAATGAGCGTGACCAGTCTGCGGCGAGCAAGGCGCCGAGCTGGATCAGTCCGCTACACGAGCTCGTTCGCGGTCCCGCGTACTACCAGTGAGCGCCGCACGGCGAGCAAGATCCGAGATGATCAGGAAGTCCGTGATTCGCTTCTCCGAGGCTGGTTCGACGAAGGAAGAGCGGCTTCGCGGTGCTTGGCGTGCAAAAACAGCCTCTGAAAGCCGGCTGTATGACGCCACGACCCGCCACGGCTTGTTTTCTGAGCTTCGCTCCCTCTTCTGCTCCCCTATTCCCCCCCCATAACCCCCCGATTTCTGACCAATCTCTTGGTATTAACGATATGAAATTGCAAAGTAATCTGGGTAACATTAAATTGCACTCGCAATGGAATTCATTGAATTTAGTCAATTAGTTCCAATGCGCCGCCGTGACGAGGTGTGGAATTCAAAAGGAGGCGTGAATGAGCAAGCGTATCCAGGTGAAAACCCGTGCAGGGGAAACGGAGACCCATACCATTGCACAAGGCACGCAAAGCGCCGTGATACGGGTTAGCGATCGATCCGAAGTCAGGTTGTTCGCCGCGCAAAGCGACATCCTTGCCATGCGGCGCGAGGGCGATGACCTCATCATCAAATACGCCGACGGGACCCAGGTTCGCCTCGAAGATTATTTCGACTGCCCCGTCGATACCATTCCCCAGCTCGTGCTGGACGACACCAGCGAGTCCACCCATCAGGAATGGAAAGCGGACTTCGATCCCGATGCCTGCTATCTGCCGACCGATACCAGTGCTGGCGCCGTGTCCTACGCCTGGGTGCCGTTGGCGAGCGACGGCTCCATCGGCATGTTGGGTGCGCTCCTGGGTGTCGTTGGCCTTGCCGCAGCGGCAGGCGGTGGTGGTGGTGGTGGTGGTGGTGGTGGTGGCGGCGCCTACCCGCTGACCGGGTTACCCACGGTCCCTTCCGCTCCGGCGGCCCGCTTCAACGCAGACGGCAGCGCCGTCACCGGCACGGCGCAGCCCGGCGCCACCATCCGGGTGACTGACGCGACAGGCCAGATCCTGGGAGGTGGGACGGCCGACGGCAACGGCAACTTCAACGTGCCGCTGAGCGAGCCCCAGAACAACGGCGGGCAGGTCGGGGTCACGCAAACCACGCCCGGCGGAACCTCGCCCGAGACCACCGTGACCGCACCGGACCTGACGGCGCCCCCGGCGCCCGTGATTGTCCTGGTCACCGATGACGCCGCGCCCGGCACCGGTGGCGTGAATTTCGGCGGCAGCACCAATGACGCCACGCCGACGCTGACCGGAACGGCCGAGCCCAATGCCACCGTGACCGTTTACGACGGTGCAGCCGTGCTGGGCACTGCCGTCGCTGATGCCGACGGCCACTGGACCTACACGCCCGTCGCGCCGCTGAGCGATGGTGCGCACAGCTTCACGGCCACCGCGACCGACGCCGCGGGCAACACCGGCCCGGCCGGCACCGCCCACGAGGTGGTGATCGACACGACACCGCCGGCAGCGCCGACAATTGACCCTACTCAGGGCGCCGGGGGCTCGGAGCTCACCGGTACGGCGGAAGCGGATTCCATCGTCGCCATCGACACCAATGGCGATGGCGTGCCGGACTACACGACGACGGCCGACGGCGACGGCAACTGGGCGGTGACGCTCGTCGACCCGGTGCCCGACGGCACCACCATCAGCGCCACCGCCAGCGATCTGGCCGGCAACACCAGCGCCTCGGGAAGCACGACGGTCGATGCCACCGACCCGGCGGCTCCGGTGATCGTCTCGGTTTCCGATGACGCCCCGCTCGGCACCGGCGTCATCGCCCCCGGCAACAGCACCAACGACAGCACGCCCACGCTCACCGGCACCGCCGAGCCCAATGCCGTCATCACCGTCTACGACGGCACGACGCTGCTGGGCACGACGACGGCCGACGACAACGGCGACTGGACCTTCACGCCTTCCGGACCCCTGGACGACGGCACGCGCAGCCTCACGGCGACGGCCACCGACCCGGCGGGCAACACAGGCCCGGCCAGCGCGTCCTACGAGGTGACGATCGACGCCGCGGCCCCGACCGCGCCGGCCGCGGTCCTGGCCACCGACACCGGCGCCTCGGCCACCGACGGCATCACCAACAACCCGACCGTCAACGTCACCGGCATCGAGTCCGGCGCCACCTGGGAGTACAGCACTGACGGCGGCACCACCTGGGTCGCCGGCACCGGCTCGGCCATCAGCCTGCCGGGCGACGGTGACTACAGCGTCACCGTCCGCCAGACCGACGCAGCCGGCAATGTCAGCGCTCCCAGTGCTCCCCAGGCCGTGACGCTGGACACGGCTGTCGCCGCGCCGGCTGCGGCCCTGGCCACCGACACCGGCGCCTCGGCCACCGACGGCGTCACCAACGACCCGACCGTCAACGTCACCGGCATTGAGTCCGGTGCCACCTGGGAGTACAGCACCGACGGCGGCACCACCTGGGTCGCCGGCACCGGCTCGGCCATCAGCCTGCCGGGCGACGGTGACTACAGCGTCACCGTCCGTCAGACCGATGCCGCGGGCAACGTCAGTGCCAACAGCGCGCCGCTGGCCGTGACGCTGGACACGGCTGTCGCCGCGCCGGCTGCGGTCCTGGCCACCGACACCGGCGCCTCGGCCACCGACGGCATCACCAGCAACCCGACCGTCAACGTCACCGGCATTGAGGCCGGTGCCACCTGGGAGTACAGCACTGACGGCGGCACCACCTGGGTCGCCGGCACCGGTTCGGCCATCAGCCTGCCGAGCGACGGTGACTACAGCGTCACCGTCCGCCAGACCGACGCTGCGGGCAACGTCAGTGCCAACAGCGCGCCGCTGGCCGTGACGCTGGACACGGCTGTCGCCGCGCCGGCTGCGGTCCTGGCCACCGACACCGGCGCCTCGGCCACCGACGGCATCACCAGCGACGGCACCATCAACGTCACCGGCATCGAGTCCGGTGCCACCTGGGAGTACAGCACTGACGGCGGCACCACCTGGGTCGCCGGCACCGGCTCGGCCATCAGCCTGCCGAGCGACGGTGACTACAGCGTCACCGTCCGTCAGACCGATGCCGCCGGCAATGTCAGCACTCCCAGTGCTCCCCTGGCCGTGACGCTGGACACGGCGGTGGCACCGCCCGTGGCCGCCCTGGCCACCGACACCGGCGCCTCGGCCACCGACGGCATCACCAACAACCCGACCGTCAACGTCACCGGCATTGAGGCCGGTGCCACCTGGGAGTACAGCACCGACGGCGGCACCACCTGGGTCGCCGGCACCGGTTCGGCCATCAGCCTGCCGAGCGACGGTGACTACAGCGTCACCGTCCGCCAGACCGACGCTGCGGGCAACGTCAGTGCCAACAGCGCGCCGCTGGCCGTGACGCTGGACACGGCTGTCGCCGCGCCGGCTGCGGTCCTGGCCACCGACACCGGCGCCTCGGCCACCGACGGCATCACCAGCGACGGCACCATCAACGTCACCGGCATCGAGTCCGGTGCCACCTGGGAGTACAGCACCGACGGCGGCACCACCTGGGTCGCCGGCACCGGTTCGGCCATCAGCCTGCCGAGCGACGGTGACTACAGCGTCACCGTCCGCCAGACCGACGCTGCGGGCAACGTCAGTGCCAACAGTACGCCGCTGGCCGTGACGCTGGACACGGCGGTGGCACCGCCCGCGGCCGCCCTGGCCAACGACACTGGCGCCTCGGCCACCGACGGCATCACCAGCGACGGCACCATCAACGTCACCGGCATCGAGTCCGGCGCCACCTGGGAATACAGCACTGACGGCGGCACCACCTGGGTCGCCGGCACCGGCTCGAGCTTCGTCCTGCCCGCCGGCACGTACGCCGACGGCCAGATCCTCGTGCAGCAGACCGACCTGGCAGGCAACACCGCGGGCGCGCCCACCGCCCTCGGGCAGATCACCATCGACTCCGGGGCGGTCAATGCGCCGGTCAGCCCGACGCCCGTCCTGGCTAACGACACTGGTGACTCGGCCACCGACGGCATCACCAGCGACGGCACCATCAACGTCACCGGCATCGAGTCCGGCGCCACCTGGGAATACAGCACCGACGGTGGCACCACCTGGGTCGCCGGCACCGGCTCGGCCATCAGCCTGCCGAGCGACGGTGACTACAGCGTCACCGTCCGTCAGACCGACGCCGCCGGCAATGTCAGCGCTCCCAGTGCTCCCCTGGCCGTGACGCTGGACACGGCGGTGGCACCGCCCGTGGCCGCCCTGGCCGCCGACACTGGCGCCTCGGCCACCGACGGCATCACCAGCAACCCGACCGTCAACGTCACCGGCATCGAGTCCGGCGCCACCTGGGAGTACAGCACTGACGGCGGCACCACCTGGGTTGCCGGCACCGGCTCGGCCATCAGCCTGCCGGGTGACGGTGACTACAGCGTCACCGTCCGTCAGACCGACGCCGCGGGCAACGTCAGTGCTCCCAGTGCGCCCCTGGCCGTGACGCTGGACACGGCGGTGGCACCGCCAGCGGCCGCCCTGGCCATCGACACCGGCGCCTCGGCCACCGACGGCATCACCAACAACCCGACCGTCAACGTCACCGGCATTGAGGCCGGTGCCACCTGGGAGTACAGCACTGACGGCGGCACCACCTGGGTCGCCGGCACCGGCTCGGCCATCAGCCTGCTGGGCGACGGTGACTACAGCGTCACCGTCCGCCAGACCGACGCTGCGGGCAACGTCAGTGCCAACAGTACGCCGCTGGCCGTGACGCTGGACACGGCTGTCGCCGCGCCGGGCGCCGCCTTGGCCAACGACACTGGCGCCTCGGCCACCGACGGCATCACCAGCGACGGCACCATCAACGTCGCCGGCATCGAGTCCGGCGCCACCTGGGAATACAGTACCGACGGTGGCACCACCTGGGTCGCCGGCACCGGCTTGAGCTTCGTTCTGCCCGCCGGCACCTACGCCGACGGCCAGATCCTCGTGCAGCAGACCGACCTGGCAGGTAACACCGCGGGCGCGCCCACCGCCCTCGGGCAGATCACCATCGACTCCGGGGCGGTCAATGCGCCGGTCAGCCCGACGCCCGTCCTGGCTAACGACACTGGTGACTCGGCCACCGACGGCATCACCAGCGACGGCACCATCAATGTCACCGGCATCGAGGCCGGTGCCACCTGGGAGTACAGCACCGACGGCGGCACCACCTGGGTTGCCGGCACCGGCTCGGCCATCAGCCTGCCGGGCGACGGTGACTACAGCGTCACCGTCCGTCAGACAGACGCCGCGGGCAACGTCAGTGCCAACAGCGCGCCGCTGGCCGTGACGCTGGACACGGCGGTGGCACCGCCCGTGGCCGCCCTGGCCGCCGACACTGGCGCCTCGGCCACCGACGGCATCACCAGCAACCCGACCGTCAACATCACCGGCATCGAGTCCGGTGCCACCTGGGAGTACAGCACTGACGGCGGCACCACCTGGGTCGCCGGCACCGGCTCGGCCATCAGCCTGCCGAGCGACGGTGACTACAGCGTCACCGTCCGTCAGACCGATGCCGCCGGCAATGTCAGCACTCCCAGTGCTCCCCTGGCCGTGACGCTGGACACGGCGGTGGCACCGCCCGTGGCCGCCCTGGCCACCGACACCGGCGCCTCGGCCACCGACGGCATCACCAACAACCCGACCGTCAACGTCACCGGCATTGAGGCCGGCGCCACCTGGGAGTACAGCACTGACGGCGGCACCACCTGGGTCGCCGGCACCGGCTCGGCCATCAGCCTGCTGGGCGACGGTGACTACAGCGTCACCGTCCGCCAGACCGACGCTGCGGGCAACGTCAGTGCCAACAGTACGCCGCTGGCCGTGACGCTGGACACGGCTGTCGCCGCGCCGGGCGCCGCCTTGGCCAACGACACTGGCGCCTCGGCCACCGACGGCATCACCAGCGACGGCACCATCAACGTCGCCGGCATCGAGTCCGGCGCCACCTGGGAATACAGTACCGACGGTGGCACCACCTGGGTCGCCGGCACCGGCTTGAGCTTCGTTCTGCCCGCCGGCACCTACGCCGACGGCCAGATCCTCGTGCAGCAGACCGACCTGGCAGGTAACACCGCGGGCGCGCCCACCGCCCTCGGGCAGATCACCATCGACTCCGGGGCGGTCAATGCGCCGGTCAGCCCGACGCCCGTCCTGGCTAACGACACTGGTGACTCGGCCACCGACGGCATCACCAGCGACGGCACCATCAATGTCACCGGCATCGAGGCCGGTGCCACCTGGGAGTACAGCACCGACGGCGGCACCACCTGGGTTGCCGGCACCGGCTCGGCCATCAGCCTGCCGGGCGACGGTGACTACAGCGTCACCGTCCGTCAGACAGACGCCGCGGGCAACGTCAGTGCCAACAGCGCGCCGCTGGCCGTGACGCTGGACACGGCGGTGGCACCGCCAGCGGCCGCCCTGGCCACCGACACCGGCGCCTCGGCCACCGACGGCATCACCAACAACCCGACCGTCAACATCACCGGCATCGAGTCCGGTGCCACCTGGGAGTACAGCACTGACGGCGGCACCACCTGGGTCGCCGGCACCGGCTCGGCCATCAGCCTGCCGAGCGACGGTGACTACAGCGTCACCGTCCGTCAGACCGATGCCGCCGGCAATGTCAGCACTCCCAGTGCTCCCCTGGCCGTGACGCTGGACACGGCGGTGGCACCGCCCGTGGCCGCCCTGGCCACCGACACCGGCGCCTCGGCTACCGACGGCATCACCAACAACCCGACCGTCAACGTCACCGGCATTGAGGCCGGCGCCACCTGGGAGTACAGCACTGACGGCGGCACCACCTGGGTCGCCGGCACCGGCTCGGCCATCAGCCTGCTGGGCGACGGTGACTACAGCGTCACCGTCCGCCAGACCGACGCTGCGGGCAACGTCAGTGCCAACAGTACGCCGCTGGCCGTGACGCTGGACACGGCTGTCGCCGCGCCGGGCGCCGCCTTGGCCAACGACACTGGCGCCTCGGCCACCGACGGCATCACCAGCGACGGCACCATCAACGTCGCCGGCATCGAGTCCGGCGCCACCTGGGAATACAGCACCGACGGCGGCACCACCTGGGTCGCCGGCACCGGCTCGAGCTTCGTTCTGCCCGCCGGCACCTACGCCGACGGCCAGATCCTCGTGCAGCAGACCGACCTGGCAGGTAACACCGCGGGCGCGCCCACCGCCCTCGGGCAGATCACCATCGACTCCGGGGCGGTCAATGCGCCGGTCAGCCCGACGCCCGTCCTGGCTAACGACACTGGTGACTCGGCCACCGACGGCATCACCAGCGACGGCACCATCAATGTCACCGGCATCGAGTCCGGCGCCACCTGGGAGTACAGCACCGACGGCGGCACCACCTGGGTCGCCGGCACCGGCTCGGCCATCAGCCTGCCGGGCGACGGTGACTACAGCGTCACCGTCCGTCAGACCGATGCCGCGGGCAACGTCAGTGCCAACAGCGCGCCGCTGGCCGTGACGCTGGACACGGCGGTGGCACCGCCCGTGGCCGCCCTGGCCGCCGACACTGGCGCCTCGGCCACCGACGGCATCACCAGCAACCCGACCGTCAACATCACCGGCATCGAGTCCGGTGCCACCTGGGAGTACAGCACTGACGGCGGCACCACCTGGGTCGCCGGCACCGGCTCGGCCATCAGCCTGCCGAGCGACGGTGACTACAGCGTCACCGTCCGTCAGACCGATGCCGCCGGCAATGTCAGCACTCCCAGTGCTCCCCTGGCCGTGACGCTGGACACGGCGGTGGCACCGCCCGTGGCCGCCCTGGCCACCGACACCGGCGCCTCGGCCACCGACGGCATCACCAACAACCCGACCGTCAACGTCACCGGCATTGAGGCCGGCGCCACCTGGGAGTACAGCACTGACGGCGGCACCACCTGGGTCGCCGGCACCGGCTCGGCCATCAGCCTGCTGGGCGACGGTGACTACAGCGTCACCGTCCGCCAGACCGACGCTGCGGGCAACGTCAGTGCCAACAGTACGCCGCTGGCCGTGACGCTGGACACGGCTGTCGCCGCGCCGGGCGCCGCCTTGGCCAACGACACTGGCGCCTCGGCCACCGACGGCATCACCAGCGACGGCACCATCAACGTCGCCGGCATCGAGTCCGGCGCCACCTGGGAATACAGTACCGACGGTGGCACCACCTGGGTCGCCGGCACCGGCTTGAGCTTCGTTCTGCCCGCCGGCACCTACGCCGACGGCCAGATCCTCGTGCAGCAGACCGACCTGGCAGGTAACACCGCGGGCGCGCCCACCGCCCTCGGGCAGATCACCATCGACTCCGGGGCGGTCAATGCGCCGGTCAGCCCGACGCCCGTCCTGGCTAACGACACTGGTGACTCGGCCACCGACGGCATCACCAGCGACGGCACCATCAATGTCACCGGCATCGAGGCCGGTGCCACCTGGGAGTACAGCACCGACGGCGGCACCACCTGGGTTGCCGGCACCGGCTCGGCCATCAGCCTGCCGGGCGACGGTGACTACAGCGTCACCGTCCGTCAGACAGACGCCGCGGGCAACGTCAGTGCCAACAGCGCGCCGCTGGCCGTGACGCTGGACACGGCGGTGGCACCGCCAGCGGCCGCCCTGGCCACCGACACCGGCGCCTCGGCCACCGACGGCATCACCAACAACCCGACCGTCAACATCACCGGCATCGAGTCCGGTGCCACCTGGGAGTACAGCACTGACGGCGGCACCACCTGGGTCGCCGGCACCGGCTCGGCCATCAGCCTGCCGAGCGACGGTGACTACAGCGTCACCGTCCGTCAGACCGATGCCGCCGGCAATGTCAGCACTCCCAGTGCTCCCCTGGCCGTGACGCTGGACACGGCGGTGGCACCGCCCGTGGCCGCCCTGGCCACCGACACCGGCGCCTCGGCTACCGACGGCATCACCAACAACCCGACCGTCAACGTCACCGGCATTGAGGCCGGCGCCACCTGGGAGTACAGCACTGACGGCGGCACCACCTGGGTCGCCGGCACCGGCTCGGCCATCAGCCTGCTGGGCGACGGTGACTACAGCGTCACCGTCCGCCAGACCGACGCTGCGGGCAACGTCAGTGCCAACAGTACGCCGCTGGCCGTGACGCTGGACACGGCTGTCGCCGCGCCGGGCGCCGCCTTGGCCAACGACACTGGCGCCTCGGCCACCGACGGCATCACCAGCGACGGCACCATCAACGTCGCCGGCATCGAGTCCGGCGCCACCTGGGAATACAGCACCGACGGCGGCACCACCTGGGTCGCCGGCACCGGCTCGAGCTTCGTTCTGCCCGCCGGCACCTACGCCGACGGCCAGATCCTCGTGCAGCAGACCGACCTGGCAGGTAACACCGCGGGCGCGCCCACCGCCCTCGGGCAGATCACCATCGACTCCGGGGCGGTCAATGCGCCGGTCAGCCCGACGCCCGTCCTGGCTAACGACACTGGTGACTCGGCCACCGACGGCATCACCAGCGACGGCACCATCAATGTCACCGGCATCGAGTCCGGCGCCACCTGGGAGTACAGCACCGACGGCGGCACCACCTGGGTTGCCGGCACCGGCTCGGCCATCAGCCTGCCGGGCGACGGTGACTACAGCGTCACCGTCCGTCAGACCGATGCCGCGGGCAACGTCAGTGCCAACAGCGCGCCGCTGGCCGTGACGCTGGACACGGCTGTCGCCGCGCCGGCTGCGGTCCTGGCCACCGACACCGGCGCCTCGGCCACCGACGGCATCACCAACAACCCGACCGTCAACGTCACCGGCATCGAGGCCGGCGCCACCTGGGAGTACAGCACCGACGGCGGCACCACCTGGGTTGCCGGCACCGGCTCGGCCATCAGCCTGCCGAGCGACGGTGACTACAGCATTCAGCTTCGCCAGACAGACGCTGCGGGCAACGTCAGTGCCAACAGCGCGCCCCTGGCCGTGACGCTGGACACGGCGGTGGCACCGCCCGCGGCCGCCCTGGCCGCCGACACTGGCGCCTCGGCCGCCGACGGCATTACCAGCGACGGCACCGTCAACGTCACCGGCATCGAGGCCGGCGCCACCTGGGAGTACAGCACTGACGGCGGCACCACCTGGGTCGCCGGCACCGGCTCGGCCATCAGCCTGCTGGGCGACGGTGACTACAGCGTCACCGTCCGCCAGACCGACGCTGCGGGCAACGTCAGTGCCAACAGTACGCCGCTGGCCGTGACGCTGGACACGGCTGTCGCCGCGCCGGGCGCCGCCCTGGCCGCCGACACTGGCGCCTCGGCCACCGACGGCATCACCAGCAACCCGACCGTCAACGTCACCGGCATCGAGGTCGGCGCCACCTGGGAATACAGCACCGACGGTGGCACCACCTGGGTTGCCGGCATCGGTTCGGCCATCAGCTTGCCGGGCGACGGTGACTACAGCGTCACCGTCCGTCAGACCGACGCCGCGGGCAACGTCAGTGCTCCCAGTGCGCCGCTGGCCGTGACGCTGGACACGGCTGTCGCCGCGCCGGGCGCCGCCCTGGCCAACGACACTGGCGCCTCGGCCGCCGATGGCATCACCAGCGACGGCACCATCAACGTCACCGGCATCGAGTCCGGTGCCACCTGGGAGTACAGCACTGACGGCGGCACCACCTGGGTTGCCGGCACCGGTTCGGCCATCAGCCTGCCGGGCGACGGTGACTACAGCGTCACCGTCCGCCAGACCGATGCCGCCGGCAATGTCAGCGCTCCCAGTGCTCCCCTGGCCGTGACGCTGGACACGGCGGTGGCACCGCCCGCGGCCGCCCTGGCCGCCGACACTGGCGCCTCGGCCACCGACGGCATCACCAGCGACGGCACCATCAACGTCGCCGGCATCGAGTCCGGCGCCACCTGGGAATACAGCACCGACGGTGGCACCACCTGGGTTGCCGGCACCGGTTCGGCCATCAGCCTGCCGGGCGACGGTGACTACAGCGTCACCGTCCGTCAGACCGACGCCGCGGGCAACGTCAGTGCTCCCAGTGCTCCCCTGGCCGTGACGCTGGACACGGCTGTCGCCGCGCCGGCTGCGGTCCTGGCCACCGACACCGGCGCCTCGGCCACCGACGGCATCACCAACAACCCGACCGTCAACGTCACCGGCATCGAGGCCGGTGCCACCTGGGAGTACAGCACTGACGGCGGCACCACCTGGGTCGCCGGCACCGGTTCGGCCATCAGCCTGCCGAGCGACGGTGACTACAGCGTCACCGTCCGTCAGACCGACGCCGCGGGCAACGTCAGTGCTCCCAGTGCGCCCCTGGCCGTGACGCTGGACACGGCTGTCGCCGCGCCGGCTGCGGTCCTGGCCACCGACACCGGCGCCTCGGCCACCGACGGCATCACCAGCAACCCGACCGTCAACATCACCGGCATCGAGTCCGGCGCCACCTGGGAATACAGCACCGACGGTGGCACCACCTGGGTTACGGGCACCGGCTCGGCCATCAGCCTGCCGAGCGACGGTGACTACAGCGTCACCGTCCGTCAGACCGATGCCGCCGGCAATGTCAGCGCTCCCAGTGCTCCCCTGGCCGTGACGCTGGACACGGCTGTCGCCGCGCCGGGCGCCGCCCTGGCCAACGACACTGGCGCCTCGGCCACCGACGGCATCACCAGTGACGGCACCATCAACGTCACCGGCATCGAGTCCGGTGCCACCTGGGAGTACAGCACCGACGGCGGCACCACCTGGGTCGCCGGCACCGGCTCGAGCTTCGTTCTGCCCGCCGGCGCCTACGCCGACGGCCAGATCCTCGTGCAGCAGACCGACCTGGCAGGCAACACCACCGCCGCCAACCTCGGCGCGATCTCCGTCATCAGCGCGGCCACAGACCCGCTCGATGCCGTCGATGACGCGATCGCGCTCGACGCGGGCAGCATCCTCGTCACCACCGGCCCGGAAACGACCACCACCGACGTCCAGGTCCTCGGCCTGACGGACCCCTCCACCGGCACCGATGGCAGCCAATCGGTCACCATCGGCGGCGACTATGGCACGTTGCATGTCGAGATCACCCAGGACGCGCTCGTGGCCGTGGCCGACGCCTACCGGGTCGACATCGTCGATGCCAATGGCAACATCATTGCCTCGGCGGACACGAACGGGCAGCTGGTCGGGCAGCTCGGCACCGGCATCATCGGCGGCACGCTGGGCCTGAGCGACACCAACACGCTGACGGTCGACTTCTCGGGCCTGCCGGCCGGCACCTACTCGGTGGTGGTACACAACGCCGACGACAGCCAACTCAGTGCACTGCTCGACGCCAACGGCGACGGCGGCATTTCGCTGCAGGAACTGGGCGACGGCGGCGTCGTGATCGGCCCGGACAACCAGCAGGTGATCATCGACACGGTGGTCGACACGCTGAACGGCGGGCTGCTCGGCCTGCCGCTCAACCTCGGCGACACGATCGAGCCATTGCTCACGACCATCCTAAACGGCATCGTCAACGACACCACGAACGCGACCCCGGTGTCCGCCCTGGTCGGCATCCTGGACGACCTGCTCAACGGCTTCGGTGCCACCAGCGCTCTCGACACCCTCATCTCCGACCTGTCGGGCGCACTGCTCGTCAATACGCTGACGCTGCTGCAGGACACCACGATCACCACGCAGGTCACCCAGTACGACTTCACCAGCGAAGTCGTGTCGGGCAACGTGATCGGCGGCACCTCGGGCACGGGCACCGACACCCCGGGCAGCGCCGGCGCGACGACGGTCACGCAAATCTCCAGCGGCACCACGACGACCGCGGTCGATCCGGCCAACGGCGCGGACATCGTCGGCCAGTACGGGACGCTGCACATCAACGCCGACGGCTCGTACACGTACACCGCCAATGGCGATCCGGCCGCGCTTGGACAGCAGGACGTGTTCACCTACACGCTGTCCGATGCCCTCACGTCGGACACGGCGACGATCACCATCAACATCGTCGACGCGACCGCGCCGACCGCCACCCCGTCGATCACTGCGATCTCGGACGATACCGGCACGGTGGGCGACTGGACCACGACGGACACCTCGCCGACCCTCCTGGGCACCCTCGATGCGCCGCTGGGCTACGGCGAGCGGGTGCAGGTTCAGATCGACAGCGGCGCGTGGGTCGATGCGTACATCGACCCCAGCGACCCGTCGGGCACCCGCTGGTTCTATGGCCCGGGCGATCTTTCCACCGCCACCCACCAGATCAACGTCCGCATCGTCGACGAGGTCGGCAATGTCGGCGCGAACACCGACTCGCAGTCCATCACGATCATCGCAGGCAGCCAGGACCCGGTCGCCGTGGTCAACGAAGGCTTCCTGGGCGGCCTGATCGGCGCCGACCTGCTCGGCCTGATCGATCTGGGCAGCCAGACCTTCGTGGCCTACGACCCGAACAGCAACCTCCAGAGCGTGTCGGTCTCCTACAGCGTTCCGCTCAACCTGGGCACCGGCTTCGATCTGGCCGCCTCCAACCAGATCGCCGCAGAGCTCGGCCTGCAGTTCAGCGTCGTCCACGTCAACTACAACATCAACAACCCCTTCGATCTTTTCGACGACACCTTCCCGTCCTCCACGCTGACCATCACCGCCCTCAACGGCGGGCCGATCGACAACCAGGCCGTCAATGAATTGCTTCGCACCGTGCACCTGTCGGCCGACTTGAGCCTGAGCCTCGCGCCGACGTATTCGATCACCACCACCGATATGGATGGACGGACCAGTACGGACAGCGCGACCACCCTGACGGATCTGGGCCTCTTCGGCTCGGCAGGCGACCCCTCCGTCATCCAGGGTACGACGGGCGACAACGCCCTCACGGGCACCTCCGCCGACGAACATCTCTATGGCTTCGCCGGCAATGACCTCCTGCGCGGCGGCGACGGCCGCGACCTGCTGCGCGGCGGGGACGGAGCCGACCAGCTCTACGGCGAAAACGGCAACGACGTGCTGGTGTTCGACGCGAACGACCTCGTGATCGACGGGGGCACCGGCAACGACACCCTGCTGATCACCGATGCGATCGCATCGATCCTGGGCAGCTCGACGCCGGTGCACGACATCGAGACTATCCAGCTCGGCTCGAACACTGCCGCCGTCACCCTGAACCTGGATGCCGCCGGCGCCGCAACGGCCTCCGGCGCAGGATCGCAGATCGTCATTCAGGGTGATGGCAGCGACACGGTCAACCTGGACGGCGGGGTCTACGGCGGCCAAGTCCTGATCAGCAACCATGCCTACGAGCAATACGCCCTGGGGGGCACGACGGTCCTGATCGAGGATCAGGTGCATGTCAATGTGCTCTGAATGCGTGGTTCAGGGTGAGCAAGGCCCATGAGGTTCCCGGCGCGGGCAGCGGATGGCCTGCTTGTCCTGATTGCGTTCATCGTGCCGGCATGGGCCGCCGCAATGCCATTGGAAGAGGCCGTGCGACTGGCCACGCTGCGCGACCCGGAGGTCGCGGCCATGCAGCAGGACATCGCGCAGCAGGAGACCCAAATCGAGATCATCAAGGACGGACAGCGCCCGCGGTTCTCCGTCAATATGGGAACGGGCCGGATGGTCGGCACGAGGCCGGCGCAGTCCGGCCAGCGCAACGTCGACCTCGAACTGGTGGCGTCGCAAATGCTGTTCGACTGGGGCAAGGTGTCGGCCCAGATCGAAGGGGCCAGCCATGACCGCATACAGATCGTGTCCAACCTCAAGAAGCAGATGGAGACGCTGGCCTTCGACATTGCCAGCCTGTACCTGGACGCCGAAACGGCCAAAGCCAAGCTGGAAGCGACTGCCGAATATCGGCAGAACGCCGCCAGGCTCGCCGAGATGACCCAGGTCCGCGAATCGGGCGGCCGGGGAGACGTGTCCGAGACGGCCCGGGCCAGGCTGGAAACGTCCCGCGGGGAGGAGCGCCAGTTCGCTTTCGAGTCTGCCCACGACGTGGCGTTGGCCCGGCTGCAGTTGCTGGTGGGCATCTCGGACATCTCGACGGAAGCGGTGCCCGAGTTGGCTTACAGGCAACGCGTCGACACCCCTGCATCCCTGGATGAATCCATCAAGAGGGCGCCCGACTACCTCAAGGCGCAGGCGGCCATGGCATCGGCCCAGGCGGGCATCGACGTCGCCCGGGCAACCAACAAGCCCGTCTTGCGCCTCGAGGCGGCCGCCGCCAATGCAGGCATGTCCGGCGATGGCCGCGGCGGCGGAACCCTGCGCCTGGTGATGGGTGTGGACCTGGGCGTGTCCGATCTGTTGGGCCGGCAGGCCCTGGCGGCCCAACAGAAGCACGAGGCCAGCCGCGAGCGCCTGGCCGGCGTCGCGCGAGACCTGCAGAAGGAGACGCAAAGCTATGCCAGGCAGATCAAGGCCTTGGCGACCAGCGAAGCGGCGTTCAGGCTGCAGGCGGACGAGGCACGCGCCGTGGTGGCCACATACGAGGAGCAATTCACTGCGGGCTTGCGCAGCATGACGGACCTGTTCACCAGCATCCGCGAGCAGTACAGCACCCAGTTGACGTGGATCGATACGGCAGACCAGCGCCGCCGCCTCCAGTACAAGGCCGCGGCGCTCCTGGGTCTGCAGGGCACGCTGCTGCAGGAGACGGCGGGCGACCGCCGAAAGGTCGGCCCATGAGCCAGGCCGGCCCGATGTCCCTTTACGAGCCCGGCCTGCTGGCCGGGTTGGTGCGCCTGTGCCGGGCCCATGGGGTGAACGCCTCGGCCGAGAGCCTGGGCGACGGCCTGGTGCGCGAACCGGGCGTTCTGCCTTTCGGCCAGGTCGAGCGAGCCATGCGGCGCGCCAACATGACGTGCGGCCTGGTGGCGCTGCCGCTCAAGCAGCTGTCGGCCCACGCCATGCCCGTCCTGCTGCTGATGCGCGACGGCAGCTGCCTGGTGCTGGAGAAACTGACCCCGACCACCGCCGAGGTCGCCTACGCCGAGCCGAGCGCCGGACGCGGCGCCATGTCGCGCGAGGAGCTCGAAGCAAGCTACGCGGGCTGCTACCTGATCGCCAAGCACATCGAGGTGGTTTCCCCGCACCTGGATGCCACCTTCGACGCCAAGCCTGGCCACTGGATGCTCGGGCCGATATGGGAGCAATGGCACGTCTATCGCGACGTGCTGTTGGCATCGCTGATGGCCAACCTGCTGGCCGTGGGGGTGGCGCTGTTCTCCATGCAGGTCTACGACCGCGTCGTGCCCAATGCCGCATTCGACACCTTGTGGGTGCTCGCTAGCGGCGTGGCCGTGGCCATTGCGCTGGAGTGGGTGCTGCGATATCTGCGGGCCCGGCTGATCGACAGCAGCGGCCGCGAACTGGACCTGAGGCTGTCGGTCCAGCTGTTCGAGCGCGTGGTGCACATGCGACTGGCGCACCAGCCCACCTCCGTCGGCGCATTCGCCAACCAGGTGCGCGACTTCGCCAGCGTGCGCGAGTTCTTCACTTCGGGAACATTGGCCACGTTGTGCGACCTGCCTTTCGTGGTGTTCATATTGGCCTTGATCGGATTCATCGGCGGCTGGGTCGCGGTGGTGGTGCTCGCGGCCGTGGTGCTCATCGCGCTGCCCGGCATCTTGATGCAGAAGAAGCTGGCGGCGCTGTCGCGTCAGAACACCAGGGAAAGCGCGGCGCTCAATGGGCTGCTGCTGGAAGCCGTCGACAATCTGGAGAACGTCAAGGCCACGCGGTCGGAAGAACGCCTGCAAAAGGCCCATGCCCGTCTCACGGCCGTCATGGTGGACTCGGGAGGCAAGACGCGCGACATCACCACCACGCTGCAGCTCATGGCAGGCAGCACGCAGCAGCTGTGCTACACCGCGGTCGTCATCGTCGGTGTGTACCTGATCGCGGGAGGCACGCTCACCACGGGCGGCATGGTCGCTTGCACGCTGCTCTCGAGCCGGGCGCTGTCGCCCATGAGCCAGGTGGCCAGCCTGCTGACGCGCTGGCAGTTCGTCAAGGCAGCCATGGAAGGACTGGACCGCATCGTCAGCCTGCCTTTGGAGCGCCCGCCCGGCAGGCATTTCGCACGGGCCGAACGCATCCGAGGCGCCTATCAGCTGGACAACGTCACGTATGCGCACACGCCGGACAGCCCACCAGCCTTGCGGATCGCGCGGCTGGCGATCCAGGCCGGCGAGCAGGTGGCGCTCCTGGGCGGCAACGGCGCGGGCAAGTCGACATTGATGCGCCTGATGGCCGGGCTCACCGATCCACAGCAGGGCAGCGTGCTGCTGGACAATCTCGCGCTGTCGCAGATCGACCCCATCGATCGCCGCCGGCAGATCGGCTACCTGCCGCAGAACGTGGGGCTGTTCCAGGGCACCCTGCGCGAGAACCTGACGCTGGGCCATCCACTGTGGAGCGATGCCGAGCTACTCAAGGCGCTGGATGCCGTCGGGCTGGGGGCTTTCGTGCGCAGGAATGTGCGGGGACTGGACCAAGACATCCTGTCCATCGGCAACATCTCGGGCGGACAGAGACAGGCCATCGGGCTGGCTCGCGTCATCCTGCAGGAGCCCAGGGTGGTGATTCTGGACGAACCCACGTCGGCCTTTGACCAGGCCAGCGAGGCGCGCGTGATCGAATTCATGAAGGATTGGCTCAAGGGCCGTACTGCGCTCATCGCCACGCACAAGCGCGACCTCCTGGCGCTCACGCAACGGGCCGTCGTGCTGAACGAAGGCCGTGTCGTCCACGACGGCGACATGAGCAGCATGTTCATGCAGGGCGCCAAGCGCCCGGCCAACGCCGTCGGCATCAAGGTCGTGACGGGTGGAGCGGCGCCATGAATGCTGGCCATGCGATGCTGCTGGACATGTCGGAGGGCGGGCGCCTCCAGCGCGTGCGGGCCAGCCGCACCATCTGGCTCGTTGTCCTCGTCCTGGTGCTGCTGATTGCCTGGGCCGCCTGGGCGCAAGTCAATGAAGTCACCAGAGGACGTGGCCGCGTGACGCCTTTCTCCCGCATGCAATCCGTCCAGAGCCTGGAGGGCGGCATCCTGACCGAACTGCGGGTGCGCGAGGGCGACATCGTGCAGGTGGGCCAGCCCCTGGCCCGCATCGACAGCACGCGCTTCCAGTCGGCCTACAACGAAACCGACGTCCAGATCAATACGCTGGCAGCCGAGATCGACCGCCTCGAGAGCGAGGTCAACGAGAAGGCCGAACTGAACTTCCAGGGGCAAGCAGATGAAAAGACGCGACGCGCCGAATCGGCGCTGTTCAAGGCACGTCGCACGCGACTGAACAAGGCCGTCGCCGCGCTGCAGGAACAGGAGCGCATTCTCGATCGCCAGATTGCGATGGTCCAGCCCTTGGTGAGCAAGCGGGCAGTGCCCGAGTCCGAACTCCTGCAGTTGCAGCAGCAGGGCGCCGCGCTGCGCGGGCGCATCGGCGAGCTGCGCAACCAGTATGTCCAGGAGGCCTACAGCAACCTGGTCGACAAGAAGGCCAAGATGGTGGCCCTGCAAGAGAGCATGCTGCAGAAGAAGGACCAACTGGATCGCACCATGGTCATGGCTCACGTGGCGGGGCGGGTCAACAACGTTCGCATCAACTCCGTCGGGGGCGTGATCCAGCCGGGCGAGACCATCATGGAGATCAGCCCCATCAACGAACGCCTGGTGGTGGAGACGCTGGTGGAGCCAAGGGACGTGGCTTTCATTGCGCCGGGGATGCCGGCCAGCGTCAAGATCACGGCCTATGACTATTCCGTGTACGGCGACCTGCGGGGCACCGTCACACAGATTTCCGAAGATACCGTCAAGGAAGAAACGCCGCGCGGTCCCCAGGAGTACTACCGCATCATGGTCACCACGGACAGCGCCTACCTGGACAAGAACGAGAAAGGCGTGCAGCTGCCCATACGTCCCGGCATGGTCGCCGAGGTCGACATCGAAACGGGGCGCAGGTCCATCCTGAGCTATCTCACGCGGCCGCTTCAGAAAGCGCGCCTGCGATAGCGCGGCCGGTCCGGCCGAACGACATCACGCGCGTTGCGCTGTTCGCCCCGAAGGCTTGGCGCGTGGCCGCCACGGCATGGCCACTGGCAACAGTGTCAGTAGGAAAGTGCAGTGCCCACGCCGGCCGCCGCGCAACAGGGACGACTGCGCGATCAATTCTTCGAACGTGGCATGCGATCGGCGTTGAGGACATCGTCTTCGAGCGCGCCACGCAGCACGTCGGTGAGTGAGCGTTCCGTATCGAGCACCTCGATGCCCTGTGCGATTTGCCAATACCGCCGCGGTGCAGGAGTCGAGCTTGCCAGCTAAGACTTGGGTAATGCGGCGACGCCTATGTCTGTTTCAGACTGACTGCCGTCATACAATTTTTCGATCTGCTTGCTCCAGACCGGTCACTGCTGGCGACAGGTTGTTGGTTAAATTTCCTTGATTTAGGGAATATCTGTTCTCTATAATGAGGCTATGCATTCCGTCCTCACAAGCGCAGCACAGGTATCCAGAAGTCGAGGCCGCCCACGTGAATTCGACATGGACGAAGCGCTGGACAAAGCCGTACGCGTGTTCTGCGAGCGCGGTTATCACGCTACTTCCATCGCCGACCTGACCACTGCGATGGAACTCGCCTCGGGCAGCGTCTACAAGGCGTTTAAGGACAAGCGCGCGGTGTTCCTGGCCGCGTTTGATCGCTATAAGGCCGTGCGTGATGCTCAGCTTAGAGCCGCCATCGACAAAGGCCAAAACGGTCGCGAACAACTGCGACACGCCATAGATTTCTTTGCGGCGTCATCTCATGGTGCCGAAGGGCGGCGTGGATGCCTGGTGATCAGCGGTGCGGCCGAACTGGCTACCTTCGACACCGAAATCGCCCAGCGGGTGACCGGTTCACTGGAAAGAAGCGAAGCACTACTGGGTGGGTTGATACGCCAAGGACAAGCCGACGGCTCGATTGCCGCTTCGATCGATGACCAAACGACGGCGCGTCTGATGCTGTGTCTGCTCCAAGGTATGCGCGTAGTCGGCAAGGCCGGTCGTAGCAAGAAAGACATGCAAGCCGTGGCCGATGCCGCGTTGAAATTACTCGATTGATTTTTTTTGCCTATTTTGGACATTTCTATTCCCTTATTTGAGGACCCTGATGACTACTCCCGCATCCCTGACCGTTGGCGGTACTGAACACAAAGCAGTTTCGCCGTGGTTGGCATTGCTGCTGGCCGCCGCCTGCGGCCTGACGGCGGCTAACATCTACTATGCGCAGCCGCTGGCTGGGCCGATCAGTGCGGCGCTCGGGCTCTCTGCCGAAGCGACCGGTCTGATCGTGACCTTGACCCAGATTGGCTACGGCCTTGGCCTGCTGCTGATCGTGCCATTGGGCGATCTGGTCGAGAACCGTCGGTTGACGCTGATCCTGCTGGGCATTGCCGCGCTGGCGCTGGCCGGTGCCGGGTTGTCCAGTCATCCGCTCCCATTCCTGATTTCGGCTTTGTGCATTGGTGTGGGTACCGTAGCGGTGCAGGTGCTGGTGCCCTACGCCGCGCATCTGGCGCCGGAGGCGGTGCGCGGGCGCGTGGTGGGCAACGTGATGAGCGGCTTGATGCTGGGCATCATGTCGGCACGGCCGGTGTCGAGTTTCATTGCCCAGATCTCTTCATGGCATATGGTGTTCTTTATCTCGGCCGCGGCCATGCTGCTGCTAGCCGTGGTGTTGGCTTGGACGCTGCCGCCGCGCAAACCAGCTGGACAGCTGCGATATGGCGCGTTGCTGGCGTCCATGGTCCAGTTGGCCCGCACCACGCCCGTGTTGCGTAGACGCGCGCTCTATCACGCGGGCCTATTCGCTGCCTTCAGCCTGTTCTGGACAACGACGCCCCTGTTGCTGGCCGGCCCCGAGTTCCGGCTCTCGCAAGGCGGAATTGCCCTGTTCGCGCTGGCTGGTGTCGCCGGTGCCATTGCTGCGCCCATTGCCGGTCGGATGGCAGACCGAGGTTGGAGTCGTCCGGCCACGGGACTGGCCATGCTCGCAGTAGCGGTTAGTTTTCTGATGACTCACGTCGCGGCGCCGGGTTCAGCTTGGGCGCTGGGTCTGTTGGTCGCAGCCGCTATCGTGCTGGACTTCGGAGTAGCGGCCAACATGACATTGGGTCAGCGCGCCATCTTTGGGCTGGGCGCTGAGTTTCGCGCACGGCTCAATGGGCTGTACATGACTACCTTCTTTATCGGCGGTGCCATCGGCTCGGCGCTGGGTGGCTGGGCCTATGCGCAAGGGGGATGGGGACTGGCATCGTGGATCGGGTTCGCGCTACCTGTGCTGGCGCTGGGGTATTTCGCAACAGAGCGTCGAGGCCATCAGCCATAGGTTGGCACGTTACTGCGTCATGCATCGAGTCAAGAAAACCAGGGACGTGCACCCCGGTGATGAGGCGCTGCTCAAGCACGTTGTGCCGACTTCGAGGGCTTTGCGTACTTCAATTTCCCTTTCGTCAACGCCCCCAATATGGGCGCACGGTGGGTTCGACGCTGTGCTGGGTGGGTTTGTGGGTGCCACATGGGCTAAATCGGCATGCCTCGTGTTGGCTCTTGCTGGGTTCGTCGTGCAGGCATGGGTGATCTTCGGGTCGCGTGTAAGCGATTTGCAGCACCTACCAGCACCGGCGGGTTGAGCGCGATTGGTCTTCATGTCGCAAGCCAACTTATGCAATTAAGCTGCCAGAAAGCAAGGAAGCGGGCACTGGTGACCGGCAGGTAACGCTGCATAGCTGCCACTCAGCGTGTGGAAGTACGCGCCGACGACAGACCCCGTCGCGGGCGACGAAAGCGCCCATCGAAATCTTGGGCGTGGTGGTGCAGGAGCGGGTGGACGCTGGCCGTACACGGTGCTGGCGCCGCTGAGCGCGGTCGCGGTGCGCCACCAGCGGCGTGCGCCTTTCAGGCCTCCGAGTTGCGAATGAAGTCCTCCGGCACATCCGGTCCCCACGCATGCCGCGAATCTACCGGCGGAGAGTCGCCGGCGGGCACGGAATCGATGTCGGCGGAGTACTCGGCGAACGAACCCCACGGGTCGCGCATGTAGTTGACGTAGTTGGAGCCGAGCACGTGGCGGGCGGTGCCCAATCCTGCGTGGCGGACGGCCAGGCGCATCTGCTCGGCGCCCTGGCCGATGTCGTTGATGGCCTGCATGTCTCACGGGCTGTGGCGCCAGCCGCTTCGCGCTCTCTCTGCGTGGACACCGTCTTGTGCCATGGCTGGACTTGTGGGCCGAGATCACTGCGGCAGGTGCTCGTAGGCGTGAGTGCGCCTCGGCGCGCTGCGCGCAGGGACGGTTTTCGGCGATGGTCTATTGGCAAGTTGCGGTCCCGCACAACCCGCACCTTGGAGCCATACCGGTATGTCAGAGACGCAACGGAAGGGGGTGCTCAGACAACCTCGAACAATCCTTCAGTTCCATACCGCCATCTTGACTGGCGGTGATTGTCAGCCTCGCTCACTGGCATCTTGGCTTGTGCACGATTTTCAGCCTTCGCGTTCCCGACGTCAGGTCGGGGAAGCCTGCAAGTTCTTAATCTGGCGTTAAGCGGCGGCGCTGACCATCCACATCCTTGAGGCCGCCTGCATTCCGCGGGCAATCCGAGGAAAGTGCATGTTCATGTCATCCCCATCACGCGATAGCGCGGGCTCATCGCTCGCCGGTGCTCCCACAGCGCCCCCACTCGAACTTACGATGCACGGCATCGGTGATGCGCGCCGGGGTGAGGTGGAAGCACTTATCAGCGAAGTCTACGCGCGCCGCTACGGTGCGAAGGTGCCTCATTTCGCGCCGACGCTGGTGGGACTGCGCGAAAACGGCGAGCTGCTTGCCGCTGCCGGCTACAGGAGCGCCGCGCAGCAAACGCTGTTCCTCGAGCGCTATCTTCCCGCGCCGGTAGAAGTCATGCTCGCGGCGGGCGCCGATGCACGTCCGGCCCGCAGGCGCATCGTCGAGGTGGGCCATTTGGCCGCGAATTACGGCGGCGAAGGCCGACGCCTCATCCAGTTGCTTGGCCCGCACCTTGTCGCGGAAGGTTTTGACTGGGTGGTCGGTACGGTGACGAAAGAACTGCGGCCGATGCTGGTGCGCCTGGGCGTGGCGCCGTTGTCGCTGGGGGTGGCCGATCCTGGCTTGCTGGGCGAAGAGGCTGCACATTGGGGGAGCTACTACGAGCATCAACCCGTCGTCCTTGCCGCGCATCTGCGACGTGCGTTGCGAAGCTATATGGCGCGCCGCGCCGGCGTGCCGAAGGCCGACCAATGAGCGGGGGCATCGATTCCGCCGCCGTGGCACTGGACGAAGGCCGGCGTCGCTGGACCTTTGCCGAGATTGACCGCGAGACCGATCTGTTGGTGCAACGACTGCGCAGCCAAGGCTCTCGTGTCATTGCGACCCTGATGGACAACGCGCCGGCCTGGGTGGTCGCCGATCGCGCGGCATTGCACGCGGGACTGGTGCATGTACCGCTGCCCGCATTCTTCACGCCTGAGCAAGTCGCCCACGCGCTGGGCGCTGCAGGAGTGGACACCGTGCTAACGCTGCCTGCACTCGCCGCGCGCTGGCCGCAAGTGCCGGCCGCCGAAATCACGGTCGCCTCCCAGCCGCTGGTCATGCTGCACTTGCCCGCGCGTGCAGTGCTGATGCCGACCGCAACGACGAAGGTCACCTTCACTTCGGGGACCACCGGTTCGCCCAAGGGCGTGTGCCTTGCTGAAGCCGCGATGCTGCGGGTAGCACAGGCCCTGGTGCAGGCGATGGAGCCGTTGGACATCCGTCGTCATCTGTGCGCCTTGCCTTTTGCCGTGCTGCTCGAGAACATCGCCGGTGTCATGGCGCCGCTTCTGAGGGGGGCGACCTGCGTCACGCTGCCGCTGCAAAACCTTGGGCTGAGCGGTTCGTCGAGCTTCGATGCAGCTCGCTTCCATGAGACGGTGGTCGCGCAGCAGCCCAACAGCATCATCTTGCTGCCGCAGATGCTGCGCGCCTGGACGGGCTACCTGGCACACAGCGGCCAGCGTGCACCCGCCTCACTGCGGCTGGTTGCGGTCGGTGGCGCGGCGGTGGGGGTGAAGCTGATCCACAGCGCCCGCGCGCTTGGCATCCCAGCATACGAAGGCTACGGATTGTCTGAAGGCGCTTCGGTGCAGACGCTCAACCTGCCGGGGAGCGACCACCCCGGCACGGCTGGCCGCGCGCTGCCGCATGCGCAACTGCGCATCGCAGGCGACGGCGAGATCGAGGTGACCGGCAGCCTTTTCGGCGGCTATCTCGGTAGCGATGCTGTGGTGCCGATATGGTGGGCCACGGGCGACCTCGGCCACATCGATGACGACGGTTTTCTGCACATCGACGGACGCAAGAAGCACCTGCTCATCTCCACCTTCGGGCGCAATGTCTCGCCCGAGTGGGTGGAGACCGCGCTGCGCAGCGAAAGCTCGATCGTGCAGGCTGTGGTCTTCGGAGATGCCCAGCCTGCGTTGAGCGCCGTGCTCTGGTCGCTATGCCCCGATGCGAGCGACGCGGCCCTGCAGGCCGCGGTCGACACGGCCAATGCGGCGCTTCCCGACTACGCGCGCGTGCAGCGCTGGGTGCGCGCGCGTGCCCCGTTCTCGGTCGAGGCCGGCCTGGCCACTGTCAACGGGCGGCCCCGTCGGGCGGCCGTCCTGCAGCTTCACGCCGATGCCTTGGGCATGACGGCGACTTCATCCAACGATTCGGAGTTTCCATGAGCTTTCACACACGACTTCTTTCGCAGACCAACGATGCCCGAATGGGGCTGCTGGGTACGCCCATCATCCAGGGCTGCCTGCGCGGCGAGGTCTCGCTGCCCAGCTATCTGGCCTTTCTGCGCGAGGCCTACTACCACGTGCGCCACACGGTGCCGCTGCTGCATGCCTGCAAGGCGGCACTGCAGGAGCGCAATCTTTGGCTGCAAGGTCCGTTGGACGAGTACATCGAGGAAGAACAGGGCCACGACGAATGGATCCTCGACGACATCCGCGCCTGCGGCGGCGATGCAGATGCGGTGCGCAAGGGCTCGTCAGGGCATGCCACGGAGGTGATGGTGGCCTATGCCTACGACACCATCGCGCGGAGAAATCCGCTGGGTTTCTTCGGCATGGTGCATGTGCTGGAGGGCACGAGCGTCTCGCTCGCGCTGATGGCGGCCGACCAGATCCAGAAGCCGCTGCAATTGCCCGACGCCGCCTTCAGCTATCTGCGCTCCCATGGCACGCTCGACCAAGAGCACACGGCGCATTTTGCGCTGCTGATGGACCAGATCGAGGACCCACAGGATCAGAACGACATCGTTCACGCCGCGCGTGCCTTCTTCCGTCTCTATGGCGATGTGTTCCGCAGCCTGCCCTTGCCGAATGCGGACGCCCGAACCGGCGCGGCAACTGCTGCAGGAGCCACTGCATGAAGATCGAGGCCAGTCGCGTGCTGTTCACGGGGGCGGGCGGGGGCATCGGCGATGTCGCCGTCAGGATGCTGGTGAAGGCCGGCGCGTCGGTGATGCTCGTCGGCCGCTCGCCAGCGCGGCTTGCGGCCCAAGCCCGCGCCCTTGTGCGCGATTGCGGGGTTGAGCGCCAGCGCGTGGAGTGGTATGCCGCCGACCTTGCGCGTGTCTCCAGCCTCAGCGGCATCGCAGAGGTGGCGACGGGATGGGGCTGCAACGTACTGGTGCACAACGCGGGCGTGCCGGGCTTCGGGCGCATCGAATCCCTGGATGCCAACGAAATGGCGCAGGTACTGCATCTGAACCTTTTCGTGCCCATGTTGTTGACACAGACCCTGCTGCCACACCTGCGCCAATTGCCGCAGGCGCAGATCATCTTCATCGGCTCTGTGCTCGGGCGGCTCGGCCTGCCGGGCTTCAGCGTCTACAGCGCGAGCAAGTTCGGCCTGCGGGGCTTTGCCGAGTCGTTGCGCCGTGAGCTCGGCGACACCGGCATCCGCGTGCAGTACCTGGGCCCACGTAGCACGCGCACCGGCTTCAACAGTGGTGCGGTCGAAAGCTACAACCAGGCCACGGGCACGGCAATGGATGCGCCCGATGTCGCGGCTCGGGCGTTGCTGCGGATGCTCGAGAGCGGCAAAGCCGAGTGCTTCCTCGGATTTCCCGAAATGCTGGCCGTTCGCCTCAATGGCTTGGCCCCGACGCTGCTGGATGGCGCCTTTGCTAAGCACCGGCGCAGTCTGCCGCCTGTCGCCCAACCGGCACAACTCGCGCTGGACTGCGGCGACGAGCGCGAAGGCCCCACCACCGACTCTCATTCGCTCATGGACAACACCCTGTGAAATTCAAAGGAAGACAAATGACCTTGACCCTTACGCCTGCTTCGTCCAGCACGCTTCGCCCAGGCATGCGCCGCCGATGGCTGCTCGGCATGTTCACCGCCGCATCGATTGCCGCGCTGTCGCCGCAGATCGTGCGCGCTGCCGCCGTGGAAGATGCCGTCGCCGAGTTGCAGCACGACTGGGAAGTGATCCGCTACCAGACACCTGCGGCCGAGCGCGAGAGGCGCTTCGAGGCGCTTGCGGCGAAGGCCCGCAAGATCAGCGAAAGCCAGCCGGGGCGCGCCGAGCCGCTGGTGTGGGAAGGAATCATCGTCAGCTCGTGGGCGGGCGAGAAGGGCGGTCTGGGCGCGCTAGGCCTGGTGAAGCAGGCCAAGGCGCTTTACGAATCGGCCATTGCGATCAATGGCGACGCGCTCGATGGCTCGGCCTACAACAGCCTGGGCGTCCTCTACTACAAGGTGCCCGGTTGGCCCGTGGGCTTCGGCGACAAGGCCAAGGCGAAGGAGCTGCTGCACAAGGCGCTCGCGCTCAATCCCAAGGGCATCGATCCGAACTTCTTCTACGGCGAATACCTGGTCGAGGCCAAGCAGCCGGAGCAGGCTGTGGTGTACCTCGAACGCGCGATCCAGGCGCCTGCGCGCACCGGGCGCCAGGTCGCCGATGCGGGGCGGCGCGAGGAGGCCCGCGTGTTGCTGGAAAAAGCCAAGGCGAAGTAGGCCGCCGGGGTGTTCAGCGGTGCGCCGAGTCGAATTGCAGGACCACCTTGACACCCTTGCCGTCCGCTCCCGCGCCGAACACCACCTCCAGGCCATGCAGCTGGGCGATGCGACGCACGATCGAAATGCCCAGCCCACTGCCGAGTTCGGTCTGGCCATCCGGCCGGTAGAAACGCTCGCCCATGCGTGCCAGCTGCTCGGCAGGCAGGGGCGGACCTTCATTCTCGAGTTCTAGTTGCTCACGTCCGATGCGCAGCAGCACGCCGCTGCCGGCGGGTGCGTAGCGCACGGCGTTGTCCAGTAGATTGCGCAGCAGTACGGTGAGCAGATGCTCGTCGCCGAACAGGGGCATCGGATGCTGGCCGCGCAGCGGCCATTCGCACGCGAGTTCGATGTGCCTGCGTTCCGCGAGGGCGAGGCAGTCGCTCATGGCGTGTTCGACGATGGTGGGCCAGTCGATCTCGGTCTTCATCGCGGGCGTCACGCCTGATTCGACGCGAGAGAGAGACAGCATCTGTGTCACGAGCCGTGCCATCCGGTCCAGGCCGGTGCTCAGCTTCTGCTCGGCCTGCTCGCGTTCGGCCGCGCTGGTGGCGCCGCGCACGACGTCCCATTGGGCACGCAGCACGGCCAGCGGGGTGCGCAGCTCATGCGCAGCGTCGGCGGTGAAGCGGCGTTCGCGCACCAGAAGCTCCTCGATGCGAGCGAACAGGCCGTTCATCGCGCCCAGCAGGGGTTTGAGCTCGGCCGGCGCGCGCTCATCGGGCACCGGCTGGAGGTCGGAGGCATCGCGAGAGCGCAGCTCCTTGGTGAGCTGACGCATCGGCGAAAGCGCACGGCGCACCGCCCAAGCCATCACCGCGAGCAGGAACGGCAGCACCAGCAACCAGGGCACGACCTGCGTGACGGTCAGCCCGTACACGAGCTCGTCGCGTTCGTAGGCGTCCTGTCCGGCGGCAACCAGCCAATGGCCGTCTGAGGACTGCAGGTAGTACACACGCCAGATCCGGCCGCCGATTTCTTCCTCTACGAATCCGCTTGTCTGCGGAAGGTATTTCAGTGGCACACCCTCGCGGTCTGCAAGCATCAGTTGGCCTTGGGTGTTCCATACCGCCACGGCGAGATCGCGCACGTCCGCGTCGCCAGCGTCCTTGTCGCCCTCGCGCGGCTCGGGCGGCAGCACGGCGCTCGTGCCTGGGTAGGCCGGGCTCAGCGTGGACTGTACCTGGCGCGCGAGCCGGATCAGCTCGGTGTCGAACATCTCGTTGACCTCGTGGCGCGCCCGGCTGATCGAGAAGTAGAGCGCCACACCCCACACCAGGGGCGCGCAGACCAGCAGATAGAGAAGAAGTCGCCGCTGAAGGCTCATGGGCCGGTCTCGCCGGAGCCGATGGCGTAGCCCACGCCCCGCACGGTGCGCACGATGCTCGGATCGATCTTGCGGCGCAGATGGTGAATGTGCACCTCCAACGAGTTGCTCTCCGGCTCGGCGCCGCTCCAGTCGTAGAGCTTTTCCTGCAGGTATGCCTTGGACAGCACGCGTTGCGATTCGCCGAGCAGGGCTTCGAGCAGCGCGAGTTCGCGGCCAGTGAGGTCGACCTGCTGTCCCTTCCAGCGCACGAGCTTGTTGGCCGGGTCGTATTCGAGGGCGCCGTGCTGCCAGACCGCTTGCGCCTGCCCCGCAGTGCGGCGCACCAGCGCGCGCAAGCGCGCTGCGAGTTCGTCGATGGTGATGGGTTTGACCAGGTAGTCGTCAGCACCCGCGTCGAGGCCTTCGATACGCTGATCAACGCCGTCGCGGGCAGTCAGCACGAGCAGCGGGCATCTCAAGCCACGTTCTCGCCAGCGGCGCAGCCAGACCATCCCGTCGCCGCCGGGCAGGCCGAGGTCGAGCACGACCGCGTCGAACGGCGCGGTCGCCAGGGCGGCATCCGCTTTGGCGCCGTCTCCGAACCAGTCGACCGCGTGGCCGAGTTGCCGCAGGCCCGCGGCCAATGCATCGCCGAGCAAGGTGTCGTCTTCAACGATCAGGAGGCGCATGAGACGGTCAGCTCTGAATTTGGAGGGGTGAGGCCCAAGGGTTGTCGCCATTATGCGGACGGTGCGGACCAGGCGGCGGTGCCGTACACAGATCCGGCTGCAGTCGTGGCACCAATGCCTTGCGCATTGCCCAACCCGCCGCGATCGCGCCGAGCAGGCACCGGAGGAAGTTGGACAGCCCGGTAGCGCAGGGCGCTGGGTAGAGGCCGCTCATGCCGCAGCAGCAGCCAAGGCCCGTGGAGTGTCCGCCGCAACACTTGCCACCGATTGCCCGCGCACTGCGGCGCGCAGCCAAGCGATGCGAGCAATACGGTGAGCTTGGTGGTGACGCCATGGCCCTTTCATCGGGCGACGTCCGGGCGGGCCGGGCGCGTGGTCACGTTCTTCGGCGGCGTCTGCAGGCCTGGTAGATACAGAACTGTCGGCAAGGCCGAGCGTTCGAAGTCGAACCTGTTGTCATCGAAGGCCTTGTAGAAGGCACATTCGATGACCACGGCCCCCAACGCGATGGTCAGCATGACCGCGACGACGCAGAAATTGCTGATGCTGAACGCGCGTTCGCACTTCTTTTCCGAGTCGCAGGGTTGGGGCTCGACGCAAGCGTTGTTCCTCGGAGCATCCGGACGTTGCATGAATGACCTCTGTGATGAATCTGTGTCGAGGCCGGCTATTGCCGCAACGATCGCCATGATTCCCTTGTCACATTTGTTTTTGCTTAAGAACGGTGGGCAGGGATGGGTGGCCGCTTTCCGGTTGCTCCCCCGAACGGGATATCTCATCGCCAGGCCGGGGGAGCCGATCGCCGGCTTCGGCGTGTCCTGGGGCGCCCGCACCAGCACACAGGCGGCGACCAGCCTTTGTACAAAATCGGCTTGAATGGGGCGACCCCATCGACGGGGCCTGTTCTGCAAAGGCCGTATCGGGCCTTCATCTGATTTATGCCCTGCATCATTCATTTCTAAAGTAATTCACATCGGCATCGAATACCGCACACCTCGACGCGTCGTGTGCGTGTGATCGGTATCGAACGAGTGGCCCCCGAGGCCATCGTGCCAGCGCTGACAGCGGGCGCGCAGAAGAACAGGCGAAAGGCAGCACCGGTTCGACGAGCACGCAGAGGTAAGGTGTTGGGTTCACCACTGGTGGACGGCGAGGCGCCGATGCAGCCCCGCGTGCTGTCGCATGCCCCGAGCGGGGACCGTCGCCAGGCCGTGTCGACAAGCGAAAGATCGGCGCGGCTTCCGGGAGGAAATCTGCTTGGTTTTTTGGGGGAATTTTCCGGGTCGCTGGCAGTCGTTCGGCCTAAACTTTCTCGGTTGGAAAAAGAAAGAGAACGCCATGCCGATGGACTTCCTGCGGCGGATTGAAAAGGAGCAGCTCCCCTTGACGGTGACCGATCCGCTAGGCATCCGCAATGTGGCGGTGCTCACTTCGGCCGGCCTCGTTGAGGCGATCCTTCCGCAAGAGAGCGAGGCCTTCGATCTGCCGGGGGTCGTGTTGCGCATCACACCGTCGGGCCGCGTCGAACTTCAACGAATACGCGACAAGTCTGCTTGAGCTGTCTGCGGCAATAGCTCTCCTTTGCTGTATTGCCCTGCGCACCGTACAGCGGCGGCGGGCTAGCACTCATCGCGATGGGGGCGCACAGCGCGCGCGGGATCACCCCCATCGCTCGGCGTTTGGAGGAAAGTGCTGCGCTGCTCCAGATACGGTTGAGCAGGGGCGGGACTGGAGAGGCCATCGCCAACCCGACGGTATGGGTGGACTTGCCCACGATCACCTCGCGAGGAAGGTTGGGCCAATGTTGGGAGACATCGCAGGGGTGCTGTGCCGGGAGCGGGCGGACAGGGCGACGGGCAGGCTGAATCTGCCGCTGCGCCCGCCGCCAGCAAGTGCATCGAATTGACTGTCACTGGCGCATGCGTGCCCTGTGCGTTGCACTGTCGAGATTCGGCCTTTCGAACTCAAAGAACGCGTGAGTCCGCGCACGCGATGTGCTGCGGGTCACATTTGGGAGCAACGAGGTAAAAGATGCGGGCAGACCATGGCACGCCACAGGCCGCCAATCGCACCCTGCGCCAGCGCTTTCACTTCGACTCGAAACTTGTGCCGCCCAAGCCTGCTCATCGGCCAGGAGGCGATCGTTGCAAATCGGGGTGGTTCTATCGAAGCACCAGGACAGGCAATGTGGAGTGCGCAAGCACGTGCTGTGTCTCGCTTCCCAGGAGGATGCGCTTGATGCCTTTTCGCCCGTGCGAGGCCATCACGATCAAGTCATTCTTGTGCTTCCTCGCGGCGGTGAGGATCGACTCGCCGACGAGATCCGAGTTGACCGTGATCGTTCGGGCGCGTACGCCGCTCTTCCCGGCGAGCGCGCTGACCTTTTCGAGCATTGCTTGCGCATTGTCGGCCCATTGCTTTTCCACGCGACCGATCTCTTCGGCGGAGAAGCGCACGGAGCCTTCAAAGTAGCTTCGAGGGTAGCGAGGCACAACGTTGAGTGCCACCAGATCGGCGTCGTGGTCCGCTGCAAGTGCAATCGCAGCTGCGACCGCCTTCTGAGAGAGTGCGGAGCCATCGGTCGCAACCAGGATGCGCTTGAACATGAGAAAGTCTCCGGTATGTGTCGTGTGAGTTCGGTGGGAAATCTTCGGAAGATCGATGAGAGCCAATGACCGGGCTCTTAATCCAGCGTGATCAAGGAGATGAACGCCCGGAAGCCGAACCACAACGCGATGGCGCACAGTGCGACGCACAGCGCCAGGAACCACCATGCACCGGCAGACATGCGTTTTTGTGTGCTGGGACGACGCGAGTGCATCCTGAATTCAGTGTGTGCGAGGAGCACAGGTACTGAACCCCAGAAGGGAATACGCCGGGCAGTTGCCAAACACGCCGGTCACCAGAGGGACCACGCCAAGATATCCCCAGGCGCCGATGGATTCCATCGCAGCCAAGGCGATCAACAGCACGCCTGCGCTTATGCGCACTGCGCGATCGAGGGTTCCGACATTGCGTGAGAAGAAGGACATTGGACGCTCCATGACCGTGGATTGAGTCGGGGATCATCCTGCGCGCCCGACCAGGCCTGGACCTTGAGAAAAATCAAGATCCCTGCGGCGGCGGCTCCTTGCTCCAAATGGCCGCCGGTTGATACAGCGCAAGGCCGTGTCAAGGATGAAGACCTAAGGTTGCGCCATCGCATTCGCCAGTCGCAAGGAGCGCTCATGCAGACCCCCAAATCCATCCTGCTTCACCTTGACAGTTCAGCCCGAACTGCCCAGCGGATCCAACTGGCTCGCGAGCTCGCGCAGACCTTCGATGCCCAGGTCACGGCCCAGCCGTGCGCATTGTCGGCGCTGATGCTTTACCCATTCGCCATCGAGGCTGCGGCCGAGGTGGTTGCGGTCATGCAAGAGGTCGACAAGACGGCGCGCGACAGGATGTATCAGGTCTTCATGACCCACAGTGCTGGGTCGACGCGCCTTCACTGGGCGGAGCGCGAACCCGACGGCCCCTGGGCATTTTCCAGGAGCGCACTCTATGCCGATCTGCTGATCCTGGGTCAGCGTGACAGGGACGACCCGATGGATGGGGAGCTGCCCGGCGATTTCCTGCCCAGCGTGCTGGTGCAAAGCGGCCGGCCGGCGCTCGTGCTGCCCTACGCGGGCCCGATTGGACCGATTGGGCGCAACGTGCTGCTGGCGTGGAAGGAAACGCGCGAGTCAGCGCGCGCCGTGACTGCCGCGCTGCCGTGGCTGTGCAAGGCTGCCAGCGTGCATGCGGTGGCCTATGGCGAGGACGCGCAGGCATCGTTGCAGCGTCTGCAAGACTACCTGCGGATGCAGGGGATTCAGAACACCACGCTGCACCCCGGTGGGGATGAGGCAGACGACGTGGGCAACAAGCTGTTGTCCTTGGCCGCAGACCTCGGTTCGGACCTGCTGGTGATGGGCTGCTATGGTCACAGCCGGGCGCGCGAATGGGTGATGGGCGGTGCCACGCTGTCGATCCTCCAGGCGATGACACTGCCCGTGCTCATGTCGCATTGAGGCCGTCCATGCGCATCGATTTTCTCGGCGGCACGGGCACCGTCACCGGCTCGAAGTACCTGCTCACGCATGAGGGCCGGCGACTGCTGGTCGACTGCGGACTGTTCCAGGGGCTCAAGCAACTGCGCCTGCGCAATTGGGATGCGCTGCCGGTCGATACCGTGGACATCGATGCCGTGCTGTTGACGCACGCGCACATGGATCACAGCGGCTTTGTGCCGCGGCTGGTGCAGCAGGGCTTCAAGGGAAAGGTGTACTGCACCTCGGCCACCCGCGAGCTTTGCGAACTGCTGCTGCCCGACTCGGGTCGTCTGCAGGAAGAGGACGCCGACTTTGCCAACCGCCATGGCCACTCGAAGCACAAGCCCGCATTGGCGCTGTACACCGAGCAGGATGCACGTGCGGCCCTCAAGCGCTTCGAGGTCGTTCCGTTCGGCCAGGAGTGCGCCCCGTGGCCCGGTTGGTCGTGGCAACTGCATCGGGCGGGCCACATCTTGGGCGCTGCCAGCGTGCGTGTCGGCTGGGAAGGCTCAAGCATCCTGTTCTCGGGTGACCTGGGGCGCAGTGATGACCTTCTGATGCGCCCACCAGAGGTTGCCCAGGCGGCCGACTACGTGGTGGTGGAATCGACTTACGGCAATCGCAGGCATCCGGCGTCGGACACGCTCACCGAGCTGGCGGGCGTGATCAATCGCACGGCCGCGCGCGGCGGCATTGTGGTGATCCCGGCCTTCGCCGTGGGGCGTGCCCAGACGCTGTTGCATGCCATCCAATTGCTCAAGAATGCGCGACGCATTCCCGATATGCGGGTGTATCTGAACAGCCCTATGGCGGCCGATGCCACGCGCATCTACCGCAAGCACCTGGACGAACACCGATTGAGTGCCGAGCAGTGTGCCGAGATGCAGGGGCAGACCATCATCGTCAATACGATCGAAGAATCCCGGCGGCTGAATACGCTGGCCTATCCGTCGATCATCGTGTCGGCCAGCGGCATGGCCACCGGGGGACGCGTGCTGCATCACCTGAAAGCCTACGCGCCTGACGCCAGGAACACCATCCTGTTCGCGGGTTATCAGGCTGCGGGCACGCGCGGGGCGGCTATGGTCGCCGGCGTCGATGCGATCAAGATCCACGGCGCCTACGTGCCGGTGCGCGCGGAGGTGGCGAACCTTGAGACCCTGTCGGCCCACGCCGACCACGACGAGTTGCTGACCTGGCTCGACGCCCAGCGCGCGCCGCGCCGGGTGTTCGTGACCCATGGGGAGCCGGTGGCGGCCGATGCGTTGCGCCTGGCCATAGAGGAGCGCCATGGCTGGCCGTGCACCGTACCCGACTACCGCGAATCGCGCGAACTCTGAAGCCTGGCGGGCCTGGTGCGCGGGCTTGTCAGGGCACCAGCACCGCGGCGCCCTCGATGCGACCCGCGCGCAGGTCGGCGAGCGCCTCGTTGGCCTGGATGAGTGGGTACGTCTTGACGTGTACCTGCAGCGGATGCGTCGATGCGAAGTAAAGAAACTCCTTCGCATCGGCGCGCGTGAGGTTGGCCACCGAAACCACGCTGCGTTCCTGCCACAGCAGGCGGTAGGGAAAAGCCGGGATGTCGCTCATGTGGATGCCGCCGCACACCACGCGGGCGCCCTTGCGAACGACGCGTAACGCGGCAGGCACCAACTCGCCCACGGGTGCAAAGAGGATGGCCGCGTCCAGCAGCACGGGCGGGCGCTCGTGCGAGCCGCCGGCCCAGGTGGCGCCCAGGTTGCGTGCGAAGGCCTGCTCGGCGAGGTCGCCGGGGCGAGTGAACGCGAAGACTTCACGCCCTTGCGCGAGGGCGACTTGCGCCATCAGATGCGCGGCTGCGCCGAAACCGTACAGGCCCAGGCGGCGCGCGTCGTCACCGGCCGCCTTCAGGCTGCGCCAGCCGATCAGGCCCGCGCACAACAGCGGCGCCATGCGCGCGGCGTCTGCATCGGCATGGAGCAGGGCCAGCGGCAGGCAGAACGCGGCCTCGGCGATCACATGGCTGGCGAAGCCGCCATCACGGTGGTAGCCGGTGAAGCGTGGTGCATCGCACAGGTTTTCCCGACCCTCCAGGCAGAAGTTGCAGCAGCCGCAGCTGTGGCCCAGCCAGGGGACGCCGACGCGCTCGCCGATGCGATGGCCCGTCACCCCTGCACCGATCGCCTCCACCACGCCCACGATCTCGTGTCCCGGCACGATCGGCAACAGGGGCAGCGGTAGTTCGCCGTCGACGATGTGCAGGTCGGTGCGGCAGATTGCGCAGGCCAGTACGCGCAGGCGCAACTCGCCTGGACCGGGCTGCGGGATGTTGCGTCGCTCCAGTTCCAGCGGCAGCAAAGCGGCATTGAGCACCATGGCGCGCATGGAGGGCGCGCTTCGGGCGTGAGGATCGAAGGTGGCGTAGGGCGCGGGGATCGCAGGCATGTCAGGACTCTTAGAAGAGGAGGCCCGAGCGTCGCCGCATCAGGCCATGTACTTGCCGCCGTTGATTGACAGCGTGATGCCGTTGATGAATGCGGATTCGTCAGCGACCAGGAACAGCACACCGCGCGCGATCTCGGCTGGCGTGGCCAGTCGTCCGGCCGGAATGGCTGCCAGGATGCGCGCCATCGCTTCCGGTGGCACGGCGTCCACCATGGCGGTGTCGGTGTAGCCCGGCGCCACCACGTTGGCCGTGATGTTGCGCGAGGCGCCCTCGAGCGCCAGCGCCTTGGTGAGGCCGATCAGCCCGGCCTTCGTCGCCGCGTAGTTCGTCTGACCAGCCTGACCGGACAAGCCGTTGACCGAGCCCATGTTCACGATGCGACCGAAACGCCGCTCGCGCATGCCGCCGATGGTGGCGCGGCACATGTTGAAGCAGCCGCCCAGGTTCACGTCCAGCACTTCGCGCCATTGTTCGGCGCTCATTCGGTGCAGCATCGCGTCGCGCGTGATGCCGGCGTTGTTGACCAACACCTCCACGGGGCCGAGCGCGGCTTCCACGCTTGCGACGCCTGCCTGACACGCGCCGTAGTCCGCCACGTTCCAGCGGAAGGTCGGGATGCCGGTGCGCGCGGTGAAGGATTGCGCGACCTCGGGGCGGCCGGCGAAGTTCGCCGCCACACGATAGCCTGCGGCGAGCAGGGCTTCGGCCGTGGCGGCCCCGATGCCGCTGCTGCCGCCGGTGACCAGCGCGACGCGCATGCTCAGGCGTCAACGAGCAGGTCGTTCACCACCACCGAGACGCCCGGTGTGGCCCATGCTGCGCCTTGCACCGCATCGCGCTCGGTCCAGGAATGGACCGTGCCGCGCAGCGTGACTTGCGAGCCGTCGACCGTGATGGCGAGCCGGTTGGCTTCGCGCTCGGCTTGGCGCGCCAGCGCTTCGTGGATCTTCTTTTCGACGTCGGCGGGGGTTACTTTCGGCTTGACCTTCACCAGGTTGGACACGCCGGTCACGCCCATCAGGTCGCGCACCGCGCCTTCGGCGGCGGTGCGCTGGTATTCCCACTCGACTTCACCGTTCAGCGTGAGCCAGCCTTTCTCCACCATCGGGCGGATCTTGTCGTCGGGCACGAGCACGCTCCATTGGAGCGCGCGTTCGGCCGCAAGGGCGATGTCGGCATCTGTGCGTTGGTTGTCGAACGGCAGCTTCACGGTGAGCTCGATGGCCAGCGCCTTGACGCCATGCACGCGCTGCACGGCGCGCTCGACGGCGTACTTCTCGGCGTGGCTGGCGAGATGGCCCGTGAGGGTGACCACGCCGTCCTTGACGATCACGCCGATATCGGAAGTCTTGACGTCGGGCGCCCAGTTCAGTTCGGCCTGGATGTCGTTGCGCAATTGGGTATCGGTCTTCATGGGAGATTCCTTGCAGTGAATGAATGGAAGGCGGTCGTCGCATGAAAACCGTGGCGACCGTGGCATTCACTGTAGGAACCGCGCGCTACGGCGCATTGCGCTGGATCAAGTGCGCGCGTGCCAGGCATCCCGAGGACTCAGGCGATGGCGTCCAGCAGAAGCGCCTGAAGCACGAAGCGCCGGTTGTCGGCCAGTACGGTTGTGTCGCCGAGCAGTTCGGCCAGACGGTGCGTCGGGTGATCTTTCGTGGCGGCACCGTCGAAGACCGGGATTCCGGCGTGCTGGCCGATACGCTGCACGAGCTCGGGGTCCAGACCCTGGCATTCCACGGCCTCGTAGAGACGACCGAGCATGCGGGCGGTGTCCTGCACTTCCTGCGGCGCGCTTAACAGCGAGAGGCCCGGGCGCATGACAGCCACGCGCGCGCCCAGTGCCTCGGCGGCGCTGCGAAACAGCGCTTGCGCGTCGTCGGGCGGCGTGTCGCACAACAGTCCCAGGTTCTTACCGCGCAGCAACTTCGGTGTGCTCCCATCCAGTGCGGCGCGCTGGAGCAGCCGCGCACGACCCAGCAGGCTCGTCACTTTCAGCGGCGAGAGCAGCGATGCGGCCTCGAAGGTGTTGTCGGAAAGAGGCATGGGAATTGTCGATGTGTGACCTGACAAGGCTAAGGCGCCCTCTGGTCCCGGACTTGAGGAAAGTCAAAGCACAGGGCAGACAGGTGTGATTTGCTGCACGCCGCATGCCGTTGATACACGTCGGACACACGGCATTCACCGAGCGTTGCTGACCGGTTTCCGCCGTTGTCATTGCGTTGCCGAGGGCTCCCTAGCATCCACCCATCGGCACGCGACAACCCCCAAGGAATCCAGATGCTCCCTACCGTCAACCCCTCGAAAAGCGCACCGGTTCCGACCGGATTGGCATGGCCCGCCATCGGCCGGGAGTGCGCGGGTCGGCACGCCGCCGATACATTGAGGCTACTGTGCGAACAGCTCAATCCGCAGCGCCGTGTGGTGCACAGGGGTGACACGGTCTACCAGGCGGGCGAGCGCTTCGGCAACCTCTACATCCTGAATTCGGGTTTCTTCAAGATCGTCAACCTCTCGGCCGACGGCCGCGAGCAGGTGGTGGGCCTGAAATTTCGCGGTGACTGGCTCGGTTTCGACGGCATTGCGGGCGCGCGCTATTCGTGCGACGCCGTGGCCATGGATACCGGCGAGATCTGGGTGGTGGCATATGAGGCGTTGCTGGCGGCCAGCGCCACATGCCCTGATCTGCTGCAACTGCTGCATTGCGCCATGAGCCGCGAGATCGCGCACGACCGGGACTCGCTGATGTCCGTGTGCACGTTGCCGGCCGATGCGCGCGTGGCCGACTTCTTGCACCATTGGGCCGAATCTCTGGCCGAGCGCGGCATGCGCACCGACGAGATCACGCTGCGCATGACGCGCGCCGAGATCGGTAACTATCTGGGTATGACGCTCGAGAGTGTGAGTCGGGCGCTCTCGCGGCTGGCGCGCGACAACGTTATCGGCTTCGCCGCCAAGGGGCGCCGCGATGTGCAGATCCCGGACGTGAGTGCGTTATCGGCGTTCGTGCAGCGCTGTCTGGCGCCGGCGCCCGCGATGCTCCAGTAGAGGGGGTCGGTCGCCCGTTCAGGCATTGCCGGCAAGAACCTTCGCCATGGCTTGCGCCAGTTCCGCGCGCGAGTAAGGCTTGCGCAGCAACTCCCAGCTTTGCGGCACCTCGCGGTCGGCATCGAGCAACTCCGAGGAGAACCCCGACATCAGCAGTACTGCCACGTGCGGAAACCGCTGCTGCACCTGGGCGGCCAACCGCGTGCCGCGCATGCCGGGGCCGAGGGCGATGTCGCTCAGCAACAGGTCGAAAGGCCCGAAGCCCGCATCCAGGGCCGACAACGCCTGCTCGGCTGTGGCGGCAGTGACCACATCGCAGCCCAGCGTGGTCAGGAAAGTCTCGACCACTTTGCAGACTTCCATGTCGTCCTCGACCAGCATCACGCGCAACCCTGGCGGGATCGCTTCGTCGGCACGGGCTTCCAGGGCGGGCGGCGGGGCCGCTTCCTCCTGCTGCGGCAGATAGAGCGTCACCGTGGTGCCCAGCCCCATCCTGCTGTCGATCGCCACTGCGCCCCGGGACTGATTGACGAAGCCGTACACCGTGCTCAAGCCCAGTCCGGTGCCGCGACCGACCTGCTTGGTTGTGAAGAAGGGCTCGAAGGCGCGCTCCTTTACGTCCTCGGACATGCCTGTGCCGCTGTCGGCGATGGAGATTGCGACGAAGCGCGCAGCGGCATCGCTGTCCGGGTCGCTGCGCTGGCTGCGTAGGGCCAGGGGCAAGGCGCCGCATAACTCGACGCGAAAGACGAGCGTGCCGCCTTCCGGCATGGCGTCGCGTGCATTGATCGCGATGTTGAGCAAGGCGGATTCCAGTTGCCCCGGGTCTGCCACCACTGGCGGACAGCCGGGCGCCGCGTCGATCTCAATGCGGATGCGTTGATCCATTGTGCGTCGCAACATGTCGGCCAGCGAGTGCAGCAGCGCATGCGTGTCGACGGCGATCGGTTGCAGCATCTGTCGGCGCGAAAATGCCAGCAGCTTTCCGGTGAGTTCAGCGCCGCGCCGCGTGGCGCGTGTGGCGGCCCCCATCAGCTGCTGCGCATGGCTATCTTGCGCCAGCGCGGGCATCTCCTGCAGGACCTGGAGGTTGCCCTGGATGACCGTCAGCAGGTTGTTGAAATCGTGTGCGATGCCGCCCGTCAACTGGCCGACGCTTTCGAGGCGCTGGGCATGGCTGAGCGCCTCCTCGGTCTGCACGCGCTGCAAGCTGGTCGCAAGCAGGCTCGACAGCGATTCGAGAAAGCGCACTTCCTCGTCGCCAAAGCGCTTGGATTCCTTCGATCGCACCGACAGCATGCCGATGACGCGCCCCAGGTCTGACAGCGGCACGGCCAGTGCGCTGACCAGGCCCGAGTCGAGATAGGCCTGGGGCACGGAAAAACGGTGCTCGCTGCGATAGTCCGGTACCACCACTGGTCGGCCCTGGGAGAGCACGAAACCCGGCGGGGTGTCGGGACGGTTGGCGATGCGTGCGCCAATCTCCTCGCCCGCGACCAGGCCAACGCCGCTGGCCACGCGGAACTCGAGGCGGCTGCTGTCGAGCAGCCATACCATCGCGACTTCGACCTGCAAGGCCGTGGTGATGATCTCCGGCACGTGCTCGAGCACCACCTGCAGGTCGCGCGTGTCGACCGCCAGGCGCCCCAGCTGGGCCAGGTGCTCGCTGTAGCGAGCGCGCTGCAGCGCCTGCTTCACGCGCGGGTAGGCGCCGATGTCGCGGATGGCGGCCACGACGAAGGGCAGTCCGTGGTTTTGCAGCGGGCTGAGCGCGATCTCGACCATGACCTCGCTGCCGTCCTTGCGCTTGGCCACCAGCTCCATCTGCGTGCCCATCGGGCGAGGGCGGGGTGCGTGGCCATAGGCCTCGCGATAGGAGGCATGGCGTGGACGGATGCTGTCGGGCACCAGCACGTCGACATTCAGACCCACCAGCTCGTCCTGTGCATAGCCCAGCAGCATGGCTGCCGAAGGGTTGGCGAGCATGATGCTGCCGGACTGATCCACCAGCAGCAGCGAATCGGGGTAGGCGATGAAGAGCGAGCGGAACACGCTGCCTTCGTCGATGCCCGATGGCAATCCCGCAATGGGTGCCTCGGGCAGGAAGGGCAGGTTGTTCGCCGCGTCAGCCATGGGAAACCGGCGGGATCAGGATGTAGCCCGCGCCACGCACCGATTTGATGAGCTGTGGATCGTCCGCATCCGTCTCGATCTTCTTGCGTAGCCGGCCGACCTGCACGTCGATTGTGCGATCGAAGGGCGCGGCTTCGCGTCCGCGTGTCTGTTCGAGCAGGAAGTCGCGGGATAGCACGCGGCCGGGATGCCGGGCAAAAGCTTGCAGCAGATCGAACTCGCCGCCGGTCAGCGGCACGAGTTCGCCCTGCGGGCTCCTGAGGCTGCGCGTGGCGCTGTCGAGTTGCCAGCCGGCGAAGCGCAGCCTGTCGACAGCGGCTGGCGCGGGCGCCGGGGAGGTCGGTGTATCGGGCGTGAGCCGGCGCAGTACCGCCTTCACGCGCGCCACCAGCTCGCGAAGGTCGAAAGGCTTGGTCACGTAGTCGTCGGCACCCACCTCGAGGCCCACCACCTTGTCCACCGCATCAGCCCGGCCGGTGACGATGACAAGGCCGCAGTGCCAACTCTCGCGGATGCGGCGCGCGATGGAGAAGCCGTCCTCTCCCGGCAGGCCGAGATCGAGCAGGACAAGGTCTGGCGGATCGGTGTCCATCAGCGTCATCAGGCTTGGGCCGTCATGAAGCTGGGTGACGCGCAAACCGTGGCCCTGCAGGTAGTTGGCCAGCAGCAGCGTGATGTCGCTCTCGTCGTCGAGCGCCGCAATATGGGGGGTGGGTTTCATGCGCCGGCAAGGAAATAGAGCGCGAAGTTCCTGAGTATCCCGATCCTCATGAGCGTAGCACGCGCACCTCGCCGGCGACACCCCCTGACGCCCCGTCGCGGGCTACCCTGTCCAGCGCCAGTTCTCGATCTGCGGCATGTCCTGGCCGTGGCGCGTGATGTAGGCCCGGTGTTCCAACAGCCTGTCGCGCAGATGCTGCTGCACATGACCGGTGCTGTCGCACAGTCGCGGCACGCGCGCGATGGCATCGGCGGCCAGGTGAAAGCGGTCCAACCGGTTGAGTACCGTCATGTCAAAGGGCGTGGTGGTGGTGCCTTCCTCGCAGTAGCCGTGCACGTGGAAGCTGGAATGGTTGCGCCGCTTGTAGATGAGTCGATGGACCAGCGCCGGGTAGCCGTGGAACGCGAAGATCACGGGCCTGTCGGTGGTGAAGATCGCATCGAAATCTGCATCCGAAAGACCGTGCGGATGGGCGCTGGGCGATTGCAGCGCCATCAGGTCGACCACGTTCACCACCCGCACCTTGAGCGCGGGCACCTTCTGGCGCAGCAGGTCCACGGCCGCCATCGTCTCCAGCGTGGGCACGTCGCCGGCGCAGGCCATGACCACGTCGGGTGTTTCGCCTTCGTCGTTGCTCGCCCAGTCCCAGATGCCCAGGCCCGTGGTGCAGTGGCGCGTCGCGGCGTCGATGTCCAGCCACTGCGGGGCGGGTTGCTTGCCGGCCACGATGACGTTTACGTAGTCGCGACTGCGCAGGCAGTGGTCGACCACCGACAGCAGGGTGTTGGCGTCCGGTGGAAGATACACGCGCACGACCTCGGCCCTCTTGTTGATCACATGATCGAGAAAGCCCGGGTCCTGATGGCTGAAGCCGTTGTGGTCCTGCCGCCAGACATGGCTGGTCAGCAGGTAGTTCAGCGAAGCGATCGGCCGGCGCCAGCCAATGCCGCGCGCGACCTTGAGCCACTTGGCATGCTGGTTGAACATCGAATCGATGATGTGGATGAAGGCTTCGTAGCAGGAGAAGAAGCCGTGCCGTCCGGTCAGTAGATAGCCTTCGAGCCAGCCCTGGCACAGATGTTCGCTGAGCACTTCCATCACGCGGCCATCGGGCGAGAGGTGCTCGTCGCCGGGCCACACTTGGGCAGTCGTGGTCCGAGCGGTGACATCGAACAGCGCGCCCAGGCGGTTCGATGCGGTTTCGTCCGGACCCATGACCCGGAAGTTGTTGTCTTTCGCACTGGCGCGCATGATTTCGCGCAGGAAATTGCCCGCGACGCGTGTGGCCTGCGCGTCGGTCGCGCCCGGCGCCGTCACTGGCACGGCATGCGCGCGAAAGGGAGGCATCGCCAAGTCCTTCAGCAACAAACCGCCGTTGGCATGCGGATTGGCGCTCATCCGGCGACGGCCTTGGGGTGCGAGGGCGGCGATCTCGGGGCGCAGCGCGCCATGCGCATCGAACAGTTCTTCGGGGCGGTAGCTGCGCAGCCATTGCTCGAGCAGTTCCACGTGGTCCGGCTTGGCGACGAAGTCGGTGAGCGGCACCTGGTGCGCGCGGAAGGTGCCCTCGACCGGCAGGCCGTCCACTTGGCGCGGTCCGGTCCAACCCTTGGGGGAGCGCAGCACGATCATAGGCCAGCGCGGCCTGGCGTGGAAGCCATCCTTGCGGGCGCCGGCCTGGATGGCGCGGATGCGATCCAGCGCCGTGTCCAGCGCCGCGGCCATCTGTGCATGCATCGCCATGGGCTCGTCGCCCACGACAAAGTACGGCTCGTGGCCATAGCCGCGCAGCAGCTGCGTCAGCTCCTCTTCGCCGATGCGTGCCAGCACGGTGGGGCCGGCGATCTTGTAGCCGTTCAGATGCAGGATCGGCAGCACCGCGCCATCGCGTGCGGGGTTCAGGAACTTGTTGGAATGCCAGCTCGCCGCCAGCGCGCCGGTCTCGGCCTCGCCGTCACCGATCACGCAGCAGGCCAGCAGCGAAGGGTTGTCGAACACCGCGCCGTAGGCGTGCAGCAGCGAATAGCCTAACTCGCCGCCCTCGTGGATAGAGCCTGGCGTTTCCGGTGCGACGTGGCTTGGAATACCGCCTGGAAACGAAAACTGCATGAACAGCTGCCGCAGGCCTTCGGCGTCCTGGCTGATGGACGGATACACCTCGCTGTAGGTGCCTTCGAGGTAGGTGTTGGCAACCACACCCGGTCCGCCATGCCCCGGGCCCGCGATGAAGATCGCATCGAGATCCCGCGCGTTGATGGCGCGGTTCATGTGCGCATAGATGAAGTTCAGGCCTGGTGTCGTGCCCCAGTGTCCGAGCAGGCGCGGCTTGATGTGTGACAGCGCAAGCTTCTCGCGCAGCAGGGGGTTGTCCATCAGATAGATCTGGCCTGCCGACAGGTAGTTGGCGGCGCGCCACCATGCATCCAGCAGTGTGAAGTCCTCTGGTGTCGCAGGCATAGAGGTGGAGGCCATGTCGAGCTGCTTTCTGGATAGCGGACCTGCCAGTATGGACACGCGGGGGCGCACAAGGTTGATATGGTGCAAGTCGGTAACACCGAATCCAGGGCATGTGACTTCGAGTGAGGGGCGGTCAGCCCGAGTGAGTGCTGGGCGTCATGCGCACCACGGCCGACGCCTGGGCCGGGCGGACGGTGAGCCGGTTCAGCAGCGTGGTCAGCCCGTCCGTACGCCGTGCGGCACGCTCTGCCGCCGCCCGCTGAGCCTCATCGGCCACCTGCCCGCGCAAGGTCACCACGCCGTCTTGCACGCGCACATCGACGTCGCAAGCGTTGACCGCCGGGTCCCAGTTGAGCTGCGCGAAGACATCGTGTCTGAGTTGAATGTCTGGATTCATGAAAATCCCCTTTCTGCAGATTCGCAGGTGTCACTTCTTTTCCTGACCCGCCGGGCGAGCAGCACGCTTCATAGCTTCAAGCGTGCGTGCCGAGGCGTCGGCGACAGCCTTGGCCGCCGAGCGCATGGCCTCGTCAGCCTTGTCGAGCGCCTCGCGCGTGGCCTGTGCCGCCTGTTCGGCCTCTTCCTTGCTGGCCTGCGCAGCGCGGTTGACCGACTCCTCGGCCCTGGCGAGGGCTTCCCTGGAAGCATGCGCGGCCCTTGCGCTTTCTTCCTGGGCCGCGCGTGCAAGGTCCTTGCTTTCGTCTAGTGCCTTGCCGGCCGATGCGGCGGCCTTCTCTTCCAGCCGCGTCGCCGCTTCCGCGGCCTTCTTTGCGGCCTGGCGGATGCCTTCGGCCAAGGCCCTGGAAACTTTGCCGGTGGCCACCTTGCTTTTTGCCGCGGCGGCCTTGGCCGCATCCTCCGCCTTGCGAGCTGCCTTCTGCGCATCTCGTGCGGCGCGGCCGGCGGCATCGCGAGCGCCTTGTGCCGAACTTTCCGGCGGGCTCAGTTGTGCCGGCGCGATGTAGTCGGCGGCGAAGGCGCAGGCACCGATGGCGAGGGCCGCGGAGGCCATGAGGGTGCGCAGTGTGTTCGTTGTCATGGTTTTCTCGTCGATGCAAAGGGTTGGAATGTGGAGTCGAAAGTGCGGTTCCGGGGTCAGCTCGTCGACGCCCCACGCACCAGCAGCACTGGCACGGGGCTGCTTCGTGCCACACGGTCCGCGTCGCTGCCCAGCGCCAGCCGGCTCAGACCTCGGCGGCCATGGGTGCCCATCACGATCAGGTCACAGGCGGCCTTCCCGGCTTCCTCGGTCACGATGTCGGCGACGCGGCCCTGCGTGACTTCGCGCAGCACAGTCTGGGCTTGCACGCCGGCGGCGTTGGCCTGAGTCAGGGCCTTGGACAAGACCGATTCGCCATACGCGCGCATCTGCAGGAGGCCAGCCTCGAAGCTGGAGATCGTCGAAATCTCCATTCGCATCGGAAAGTCGTTGATCACGTGAAGCAGCCGCAGTTCGCTCTTGAGTTCACTGGCCAGGCGAATGGCTTCCAGCAGGCCACGATCGGCCGTGGGACTACCATCCAACGGAACCAGAATGTGCTTGTAAACGGGCATTGTTTTCTCCTCGGGGCCGCCTGCAACACGCACCTGCCGCCAGCCCCGGTGCGACGGGTAGGCAAATTCTTCGACTGTGCGACTACGACGGCCTTGCGCCACATCAACATCTATCCAAGTTGCCGGTGATTTGATGCGTGTCAAAGTGCCACGCTCGGGATGAGCCCAAGCGCATCTAGGTCGTAGTGAGCGGTTCGAAAGCCGTTCTGCGCGGAACCGTTCACTCCTGGGCGGAGCGCACGGCGGCCCAAGGGGTGGCATGGGCCGCACCCGGCATTGCGAGCGTGGAGAACGAACGCAGGGTGGTCTGATTTCCCCGACGGCTGCAGCGGGCCGTCGAACAAGGCGTCGGCGTCGTCGACAGGCACGAGGGCCGGCACGAGCACCCCCCGCGCCCACTTGATTGATGCATCTCAAATCCACGACTGCAGCACGTGTCCAGAATGAGTCGGCATGCAACCAAACCCAGAAAGGACGAAACCATGAACAGCATGATTCCCGAGGTCGCCACCGCATCGATCGACAAATCGAATGGACCCTCACACGGAAACTTCGCCATTGGCGAGCAGATGAAGGGCGGGCTGCAACGCACGCGCGAGCGCGCCGATGCCCTGCAGGCCGGTGCGATGCGCAAGGCGCGTGAAGCGACCGCATCTACCGACAAGGCGATTCACCATCATCCGTATCGCGCGGTGGGCATCGCTGCCACGGCAGCACTGATCGTCGGCTTTCTGGCCGCCCGTCGCTGAATTTCACTGCACCGGCTGCGCTCTTGCTCCGACGAGCGCACGCGTTGCGGATCATGGCGGCCCGTGCGGGGCAAGGAGCAGCTTGTGTATCTACGAATACTCGTGCCCATCGACGGCAGCGCGGCATCGGCTCGCGCTGTCGAAGAGGCGATTCGCCTTGCCAGACCGTTGAAGAGCCGGGTCCGGCTGCTCCACGCGATCGACGAACTTTCCGTCGCGCAGGCCAGCTATGCCCGCGACGGGCTTGACGATCTTCGGGCGGAGGCGGCGCGCCTGCTCTTTCGGTGTGCCGACCGTGTGCGCCGGGCGCGGGTCGAAGTCGACACCGTGCTCTACGACGAGGTGGACCGCACAGTCGCAAGCCTCGTCGCCGACGAAGCGAAAAGATGGCAGGCCGACCTCATCGTCGCCGGGACGCATGGCCGGCGTGGCCTGGGTCAGGTCTTGCTGGGAAGCTGCGCGGAGCGGATCGTGCGCGGATCAGCGGTTCCCGTGATGCTCGTGCATGCGACGGCGAAGGAGGTGGTCCCCGTTGTCGGCTGAGCTGGATCAAAGGCCACCCACTCCTTTGCCATGCCCGTGGCGGGCAACATGACGGTACGCGAAGGTGCAGGACACCAATGGGAAGCCGGCACCCTGAATGTGAGCGCCACTGCGTGCGGGCGGGGGCGACAGGCGCCAGGTGAGGGGCTGCGGTCCCCGCGATCGCTGATGAAGCGGGACCGCCAGCGTGTGCCGCTCATGCATGGCGCAAGGTCGTCCGGGGCTTTCCGGGTGGCACCGTACCCGCGTCTTGGGACGCCTGGTCGAGACGGATGATGCAAGCGCCGAGTACGCGGGACTCCTTCGAAGACTGAGGCAGTCCGCGCAGGAGATCCCGCTGCCGGCGCCACCGGCGCGACGTGGTCACTGGGTATTCAGGACGTTGTGAGTGCCACCTTCGCGCTTGGGCAACGTCAGGCGCAACACGCCATCCTCAAGTCTGGAGAGCGCTTCCGGGCGTTGACGCGTCGCTGGCAAAAGGCATCTTCGCCCGGTCTGCGCAACGAAAAAATCACCGAGATCACCCGCTATCTCGACGAGCGCGTTGATGAGGTCACACCGACGAGTGCGGTGCGCTTGTCGGGGTCTTCAGCTCCATCACCATTCGTCGCAGGCCCGACGAGGGGGGTTCTTGCGGATCGGCCTTCAAACCCATGTCGGCCGAGAGCTTGAGCATGCGGGCGTTGTCGCGCAGCACGAGTCCGACCAGCCGTTCGATGCCCCGATCGCGGGCATGTTCGATCAGGCGTTCGAACAGCAGCTTGCCCAATCCCTGGCCTTTGAGGTCGGAGCGCACGACGATCGCGAACTCGGCTTCCACGTTGTCCGGATCGCTCACCGTGCGGGCCACGCCCAGCGTCTCGGTACGACCTTGTACATCGACGGCCTCAGCGATGAAGGCCATCTCGCGGTCGTAGTCGATCTGGGTCAGGCGAGCGAGTTCGCTGTGCAGCAACTCCTTGCGAGGGGAGAAGAATCGAAAGCGCGTGTCCTGGGGGTCCAGCGATGCGATGAAGCGCACGTGTTGCGGTTCGTCTTCGGGCCGGATCGGCCTGACCACGATCTCACGGCCGCGCCAGGTCTGCGCACGCACCCATTGCGTGGGGTAGGGCAGGATCGCGAAGCGCTCGGCGCCACCGACCGGCGTAGGCGACAGGCGCACGCGCGCGTCGAGCGCCAGCGCACCGTCTTCGTCCAGCCACAGTGGGTTGATGTCGAGCTCGGCCAGTTGCGGCAGGTCGGCGAGCATCTGCGACACCGCGACAAGCACGTCGTACAGCGCCTCGAGACGGGCCGGCGGATGGTCGCGAAAGCCGCCGAGCAGGCGCGCGACCCGGGTGCGCGAAACGAGCTCCTGCGCCAGCGCATGGTTCAGCGGTGGCAGGGCGATGGCCGTATCGCCGATCACCTCGACGGCGGTGCCGCCCTGGCCACAGAGGATCACCGGCCCGAAAACGCTGTCCATGCTCGCGCCCACGATGAGTTCCTGCGCATGCGGGCGGTGCACGGTGCGTTGCACCGTGAAGCCATCGATCCGGGCCAGCGGCCTGGCGCCTTGCACGGCCTTGAGCATTTCGCGCGCCGCGCGGTCCAGAGCGACCTCGTCGCCCAGCCCGAGCCGCACGCCGCCCACGTCCGTCTTGTGCGTGATGTCGCGCGAGAGGATCTTCAGCGCCACCGGATAGCCCAGCCCCCGCGCGGCCTCGACGGCCGCCTCGGGCGTTGGGGCGACTGCCAGCGTGGGCACAGTCTCGATGCCGTAGGCCTGCAGCAGCGCCTTGGCCTCCTGCTCGCCCAGCCATTCGCGCCCATCCGCCAGGGCGGCGTCGAGCGTCGCGCGCACGACGACGCTGTCGGGTGCGGCGTTGCGTGCGGCGCTGGGCGTTTCCATCAGGATCTCCTGGTTGCGCCGGTAGGTCTGCAGCATCGCGAAGGCGTGCACCGCCTCTTCGGGCGTGGCGTAGTCAGCCACACCGGCCTCCTCGAAGAGCTTGCGCGCCTGTGCCACCGCGTCATCACCGAGCCAACTGCTCATCACGCGCGAGGCGTGGCCGCGCACCAGCGGCAGGCAGGCGCGCGCGATGTCTTCGGCGCGCACGATGGCCGTCGGCGCATGCATGAAGAGCACCGCCCCGGCCGAATCGTCAGCCAGCAGCGCGGACAGTGTCTGGGCATAGCGCTCGACCGGCGCGTCACCGATGATGTCGATGGGGTTCGCATGCGACCAGTGCGCCGGCAGCACGGCGTCGAGGCGGGACTTCAGATCCGCGACGGGGTCGGCAAGCGTGACGCCTTCGCGCGCGGCCGCGTCTGCGGCCATGACCCCGGCGCCCCCGCCGTTGGTCATGACCGTGAGCGTGCTGTGTCGATTGCCGCGAAATCGCGACAGCGTCTGCGCGGCGATGAAAAGCTCCTGCAAGGTGTCGACGCGCAGCATGCCGGCGCGCCTGATTGCGGCGTCGTAGACCGTGTCCGAACCCGCCAGCGCACCGGTATGCGAGGCCGCAGCCTTGACGCCGTTGCCTGCGCGCCCGGCCTTCACCACGATCACCGGCTTGTTGCGTGCGGCCGCCCGTGCGGCGGACATGAACTTGCGTGGTGATTCGATGGATTCCACGTACAGCAGGATCGAGCGCGTGCGCGTATCGCTGGCCAAGTGGTCAAGCAGGTCGCCGAAGTCGACGTCGCAGTGCTCGCCCAAGGAGATCAGGTGCGACAGGCCTACACCGCGGCTGCGTGTCCAGTCGAGCACCGCCGTGACCAACGCACCCGACTGCGAGACGAAGGCCATGTCGCCCGCCAGTGCATCCGTGTGAGCGAAGCTGGCGTTCAGTCCGACGTGGGGACTGAGCAGGCCCAGGCAGTTGGGACCGAGCAACCGCAGTGTGAAGGGGCGTGCAGCCTCCAGTGCCGCCTGTTTTTGCTGCACGCTCAACCCGGCCGTGATGATCACCACCGCCCGGGTGTCCAAGGAGCCCAGTTGTGCGACCAGCGGCGCGACGGTGGCCGGCGGCGTACAGATCAACGCCAGATCGGGTGCGGCGGGCAGGCAGGCTGCACTGGAAAAGATGGGCACCTCATCGAGCGAGTCGTACTTCGGGTTCACGCCGTAGACCGGCCCGGCAAAGCCACCGGCCCGAAGATTGCGCCAGACCGTCGCGCCAACGCTGCCTGGCCGATTGGAGGCACCGAACACGGCGACGGAGGCCGGCGACAGCAGGCGATCGAGATAGCGAATGCTCAAAACTGACTCCAAAGTGATCGCCCATGGTGAAGGGCCTTGGCGGCCCGCAGCTTGATACACGTCAAGCCGTCGGTGCGGCGCAGGGGCAAGATTTGGGCTCACAGGAATCCCCCATGCACGCCCATTCACCCCTGCGCACGCACCATGGCGCCGACTTTTGATCCGTGGCGGGCGTACGTGGTCGCGGCCGAGGTGTCGATGGCCACGCAGGCCTCGGCCGACTCGCTTGGCGTCCTGCGCGCGCAGCGCCTCGCCGCGCTCCTTGCCAGTGCGGCCGCGCATTCGCCTCGGTATCGGCATGTGCTGAAAGGGTGCGATCCAGCCACGGTGCGGCTGGAAGATCTGCCGGTGTCACACAAGGCCGAGTTGATGGGGGACTTCGAGGGCTGGGTAACCGATCCGACGCTCACACTGCACGGGCTGCGCCGCTTCATCGCCGATCCCGCGAACATCGGGGCGGACTTTCTCGGGCGCTATACCGTGTGGGAAAGCTCCGGCAGCACCGGCGAGCCTGCGATCTTCGTGCAGGATGCGAAAGCGATGGCGGTGTACGACGCGCTGGAGGCGCTGCGTCGGCCGCAACTGCGGCCGCTCGAGCGATTGCTCGATCCGTGGAGCCTGAACGAACGCATCGCCTTCGTCGGCGCGATTGAGGGGCATTTCGCCAGCACGGTGTCGGTTGAGCGTCTTGGGCGCCTGCAGCCGGGCCTCTCGCAGCGCCTGCACGGCATTTCCTTCCTGCAGCCGCTGGACAGGCTGTGCGCGGAACTCGACGCCTTCGCGCCGACGGTGGTGGCCACCTATCCCAGTGCCGCGGTGCTGCTGGCGGAAGAACGCCAGGCTGGCCGGCTGAGGGCGGCGCCGCGCGAGATCTGGGCCGGCGGCGAGACGCTGTCGAGCGCCAGTCGTGCATTTGTGCGGCGCGTGTTCGCGTGCCCGGTGGCCAACAGCTATGGCGCATCGGAGTTCCTGTCGCTGGCATTCGAATGCCCCTTGGGCGTGCTGCACCTGAACAGCGACTGGGCGATTCTCGAATCGATCGATGCGCATGGCCGGTCCGTGCAGCCCGGCCATTCCGGCGCCACGACCTTGCTCACCAATCTGGCGAACCATCTGCAGCCGTTGATTCGTTATGACCTGGGCGACCGGGTCACGCTGCTGGAGGGGGCCTGCAAATGCGGTTCGCACCTGCCAGCCATCGAAGTGCTGGGTCGCGACGACGATACGCTGCGTCTGGCGGGCGCCTGCGGAATGCCCACGGTGAAGGTGGTGCCGCTGGCGATAAGCACGGTGCTCGAGGAAGAAGCGGGGCTGTTCGACTTCCAACTGGTGCAGCAGGGGCCTCACGATCTGCTGCTGAAGACCCGTGGGACGGGGGAACGAGCCGCACAATCCCTGCGTAAAGCGCGCGCCGTGCTCACGGAATTTCTCGAGGGGCAGGGGGCGCAGGGCATCCACATCCATTGTCGTGGCGGGCAAAGCGCACATTACGGGCGCAGCGGCAAGATCCGTCGGGTGATCTTGCAGCCCGACGGTGCGCGGGCGGCAAGTTGACCTGCATCAAGGCCCCGGTCGACGCGGTCTGCGGCATCGTTCACACTGTTCATGAGGCATGAATGCTGTCCCTGATCCCTTGCGGTACCTCGATCTTCCATGGCGGGGGTGGGCTGCTCGCCGCGCTGGCGGACGGTTCGCGCGGCCTATGTCACTGCGCCTGAGCGATCAGGCAACGCCGAGGAGAAGCAGATGAGGCTCGTGTCTGTTCTTTTCGCTTCGAGCGCCGTGTTGGCGCTGGCGGCCTGCCAGGGAGTTCCCGAGCGCGCTCGGTCCAGCAGCCTGCTCACGGGCTCCCTTGCCGGCGTCGCGCTTGGCAGCGTGGCGGCCAGGGCAATGGATGACGGCGATCGGCGCCGTGCGGCGAGTGCGTTGGAAACCGCGTCCGACGGCGAGCCCTCGGCCTGGCGCAATCGTGAGACAGGCGACAGCTTCGTGTTCACGCCCACGCGCAGCTTCGCGCGCGGCGGCTCCCAGTGCCGTGAATTCAAGATCGAGGTGGTGGTCGGCGGACGGCACGACAGCGTTGGCGGCAGTGCATGTCGGCAAGCCGACGGTGCCTGGCGCATCCCGGGCTGACGCAGGGGATGGGGCCCGAACCACGGTTCCACACGGTTCGGCCTTGGGGGTCAGTGCGCCATCCAGACGGGAACCGTGGCTGATTCCAGTACCGTGCGTGTGACCCCTCCAAGGAAGAGTTCGCGCGCACGGCTGTGACCATAGGCGCCCATGACGATCAGCCCAGCGCCGACTTCCCCTGCCAGCGAAAGCAACGCTTCGCCCTGGTGCCTGCCCTCAAGTGACCGATGCTCCAGGGTTTGATTGATGCCGTGCAGGCGCAGGTAGTCCCGCAGCCGGGATACCGGTGAGACGGGGTCACCGCTATCCGAAGACGCCACCAGATGGACTTCCTGCGCCGCTTGCAACAAGGGCATGGCGGTGCTGAGTGCGTGAGCCGATTCGCGCGTCGCACGCCAGGCGAGCAGCACCTTCGGCGGGCTTGGAGAAACCCTGCCGGCAAACGGAATGACCAGTGCCGGCTTGCCGCTTCCCAGAACGACCGCCTCGACGAAATCGCCAGGCACGTCGAAGCCGGCCGTATCCCGCGGATTGCGTTGCCCCAGCACCATGAGGTCGCAGGTGAGCGCGCACCGGATGAAGCTCTCGATGACAGGCTCGCCGCGCAATTCGAGCCAGTCACTGCGGCTGGCGTGGTCCTGCAGGAGGCGTTCAAATACCGCTGCGGCGTGGGCTCGGTGGTCGCGGTCGATCTCGCCGGCCGTGGACATGGGCGGCAGCCCGCCCATCATCGGCGGCACCGCCAGCACACTCGGAGACACGGCAAAGAGCGTGGTCAATGCCGACTCGTGCATGGCCGCCAGGCGGTGCGCCAGGCGCAGCCGCACCTCGGCGCGATCGGTGCCGTCCAGGTGCACGAGGATCGAACGCAGCGTATTCATATCAGAAACCGTGCGCAGGGGACAGCCCCGCGCCTGTCATGACCGGTAGGGGGTCCGTGCTTGCGGTGGCGAACCAGCGACAGATCGAGCCCGCACCGAATCGGCCAGGCCTTCGCTCGTGCAGAAAGCCCCAGACGAGGGCGCCCTGCGCGTCCAGCGGAATGCCGGCGGACCGAAGCAGCGCGACGCGCCCCGGCTCTGTGGTTTCAAAGGGAATTCGGACGGTGATGTCGGGCATTCGATAGCGACGTGCCATGCATTCTTTCTCTTGAGTGCGCACCAGCTCGTGTCTGCAGCATCGTGCGATATGCGGTGTGATCAGACTCAATTCACTCTAGAAGTGCGCCGCATCCGGCGCCTTGCGCTGGATCAAGCTTGTGCGAAGGCATCCGCTCATCATGGGCGCCCAGATGTGAGTTTCCGGTGATGCCCATGACAAGCGATACCGTCGACACCCCCCTTCCTGCGGCGCTGCCCGCACAACCGATCAGTCAAGACGTGCTGATGGAGAAATACGCCCGTGGGGACGAGCATTGCATCGACGACATCCACCGCCGCGTGGCGCGTGCACTGGCGCAGGCCGAGAAGCCCGAGGATCGCGAGGCCTGGACATCGCGCTTTCGCCAGGCGTTGCAGGACGGCTTCCTGCCTGCGGGACGCATCCAGTCGGCGGCCGGCACGACGCTGGCGGCCACCCTCATCAATTGCTTCGTGCAGCCTGTGGGCGACTCGATCACCGGGGATGACGAAGGACACCCAGGCATCTACGTCGCGCTGGCCGAAGCCGCCGAGACCATGCGTCGCGGCGGCGGCGTGGGCTACGATTTCTCCCGCATCCGTCCGCGCGGCGCTTGGGTGGCCGGCACACAGTCGAGTGCGTCGGGTCCGGTGCCGTTCATGCGCGTGTTCGACTGCTCCTGCCAGACGGTGGAGTCGGCCGGCGCACGGCGCGGCGCCCAGATGGGCGTGTTGCGCTGCGACCATCCCGACATCGAGGACTTCATCGGCGCGAAGGACCACGCAGGACTGACCAATTTCAACCTGTCTGTGGGGTTGACCGACGCCTTCTTGCAGGCGGTGTGCGACGACCGGAGCGTCGAACTGGTGCATCGGGCCCAACCCGGGCCCAGCATCCACACCGACGCCCAGCATCGGCGCGGCGACGGGCTGTGGGTGTACGGCACACGGCCCGCGCGAGCGCTGTGGGACCGGATCATGCGATCGGCCTACATGCATGCGGAGCCCGGTGCCTTGTTCTTGGACCGCATCAATGCCGACAACAACCTGTCATGGTGCGAGACGCTCGTGGCCACCAATCCTTGTGGTGAGCAGCCTTTGCCGCCCTACGGCGCTTGCTGCCTGGGATCGATCGACCTCACACGCTTCGTGAAGTACCCGTTCGAGCCGGCCGCGCGTTTCGACGAGGAGGGGTTCTCGCGTTTAGTGGGCGTAGCCGTGCGCATGCTGGACAACGTGCTGGACATCACGGCCTGGCCTCTGCAACGCCAACGTCAAGAGGCGCTCGGCAAACGGCGCATCGGGCTGGGATTCACGGGCTTGGGCGATGCGCTGGTGATGCTCAACCTGCGCTACGACGCCGGCGAGGGCCGCGACGCCGCGCAGCGAATCGCACAGTCCCTGCGGGACGCGGCGTACGCTGCATCGTGTGAGCTTGCCCGGGAGCGCGGTGCCTTTTCCCTCTTCAATGCGGACCTCCACCTGGGCCGAGGCACCTTCGCCTCCCGATTGCCCGAGCCGCTGAAGGCGCAGATTCGCGCGCACGGCATCCGCAACTCGCACCTGCTGTCGATCGCGCCCGCCGGCACCATCAGCCTGGCCTTCGCGGACAACGCGAGCAACGGCATCGAGCCGGCGTACGCCTGGACCTTCGCGCGGCACCGGCGCCTGCCGGAGGGCGGGATGGAGGAGTACGTGGTCGAGGACCATGCGCTGCGGCTGTTTCGCCAGCGCAAGGGCGCTCATGCGGCGCTGGGGCCAGCGTTCGTTGGTGCACTGCAGATGAGCGCGCAGGCGCATGTGGAGATGGTGGCGGCCGTGGCACCGTTCATCGACGCCGCCATCTCCAAGACGGTCAATGTGCCCGCCGACTGCACCTACGAGGACTTCAAGGACCTGTATATGCACGCCTGGCGACGCGGGCTCAAGGGCCTGACGACATACCGGCCGAACCCCGGGCTCGGCGCGGTGCTGAAGGAGGCCGTCTCGCGGTCGATGTGTGTGGGATGCACCACGCCCATGGCGGCGGGCTGAGGCCGCGTGAGCTTTCCGGGGCACGGCCATCTGGCTCGGTCATGGCCGCGCCAGCCAGATGGCGGCCGCGCACGCGCAGGCGAGGCTCGCGATCAGCGCGGACGCCACGCGCAACGCGTAGTTTCGGCCGCCGGCTGCCAGTGCCACAGCGCAGCGCGTGAGGGTGTTGGTTCCGACTGCCACGAGCACGCCGAGGATGAAACGATCTGTCGCCAGCGTGCCGGCCGCGTGCAACGAAGCCAGCGAGGCCACGGGCGCATGCGCATCGACCAGCGCCCCCAGCGCAATGCCGACCTGCAGGCCCGCGTCGCCGAAGTGCTGCTGCGCCGTGCCTACCAGCAATGCGACCATCGCCAAGGCGAGGGCAACTGCAAGCGCCGCACGCGGGCGCAGCGCGCTGCGGGTGCTCGCAGGTGCTTGGGGCGTGACGGACGGTGCAGCCGACAGCAGCGAAAGCAGACCCACGGCCGCCGCGCCCGCTGCGCCCGCCAGTGCCACGGGCAGCAATGCGAGCGCGGCTTGCGGCGACAGCGCGGCTGTCATGGTCAGGGCCAGCACCCAGGTGGCCACTGCCGAGAGGGCCGCGGCGCCAGCCAGCACGCCGGTGTTCGCCGGCTGTTCGCGTGCACGGTTGCCAAAGGACGCGACGGTGGCCGTGCTCGATACGAACCCGGATGCGAAGCCCGCGCCCAGCAAGCCGCCGCGCACGCCGAGCCAGCGCACCGCCGCTTGTCCCGCGGCCTGGATCGCCATGATCAGCAGCACCATCGCGGCCAGCGGTCTGGGCGCGATGCCGCCCAGCATCTCGATCGGTCGGGACGGAATGAACGGGAGAACGACTAGGGCGAGCGCGGCCAGCAGGACGCCATCGTGAAGCTCCTGTTCGCTGAGCAACTGCGTGGCGAACCGGTGCAGCCTGTGGCGCGCCGCCAGCAGCAGCGCCAGGCCGGTGCCGCAGGCGGCCCCGAGCGACGGCTCGAACATGCACAACACGCCGATCAGATAGGTCGCGAAGAGGGCGAGCTCGGTGGTCATTCCCGGGTCGCGTGATCGGCTCTTCCAGTGCGACACGGCCGCCAGTGCTGCGACGAGTGCGCCACCGATGGGAACGAGCGCAGGCACCGGTATCAGCTGCGCCACTGCGCCGCTCAAAGCTGCGACGGCGAATGTGCGCAAACCCGCCGCCTCTCGCCGATCGCCGTCGCCCTTGCGGCGTTCGCGTTCGATGCCGACGATGAGTCCGACGCCCAGCGCCACAGCCAAGCCGACGACCGCTTCCGATGGACGGGGGGTGTTCATGCCCGCAGTGTCGCGCCGGGCGACGCCGCGTCAAGACGGCGCGGTCGCCGGGCCCGGTGTCCGATCACGTGGACTTGATCTTTCGCAAGCGCAGGCTGCCGCGCGGTGCGCAGGATGGTTCCATCTGTCGTTCCGGGGCGGCGTTGTCAGGCCGAACATATGTCCAGAAAAGTCCTCCTGCTGCAGGGCCACCCGGACGCGTCGACCGTGCATCTCGGTCATTCGCTCGCCCAAGCCTACGCACGGGGCGCGCAGGCGGGCGGCCATGAAGTGCGGTTCATCCGGATCGCAGAATTGGAGTTTTCACTGCTGCTCAGCAAGGCTGTGTGGGACGCGCAGGCCGTGCCTGCGGTTCTGCAGCCTGCGCAGGATGCGATCCAGTGGGCCGACCACATCGTGCTGTTCTTTCCGCTGTGGCTCGGTGGCATGCCGGCATTGACCCAAGGCTTCCTCGAACAGGTGCTTCGCCCCGGGTTTGCACTCGCGCGCTCGTCGCAGGGCCACCTGGGTGTCAAGCTCTTGAAGGTCGCTCGGCGCGCATCGTCGTGACCATGGGGATGCCCCCCTGGTCTATCGCTGGTACTTCTGCGCCCACAGCCCGAAGGCGCTGGAGCGCAACATACTCGGCTTCGTGGGCATTGCGCCGGTCCACGAGACACTGGTCGGCCTGGTCGAAAGCATGGACGACGCCCAGCGTGGACGGTGGCTGCGCCGTCTCGAAGTTCTTGGGTGCGAGGGCCGATAGGCGCCCTCGGACACGGAGGCGAGGATTCCTTGCGTTTTCTCAAACATCCGATGCGCACGGGCGCCTAACGTCGGGGCATGAAAGCACTCGTATACAAGGGACCCGGCCTCAAGGCCCTCGAAGACCGCCCCAAGCCGGAGCTTCAGGCGCCGGGTGACGCCGTCGTCCGAATCCTCAAGACGACCATTTGCGGCACCGACCTGCACATCCTCAAGGGCGATGTGCCGACCTGCACGCCGGGGCGCATCCTCGGACACGAGGGGGTGGGCGTGGTCGAGACCGTGGGCGCCGGTGTGACGGCCTTCCGTCCGGGCGATCACGTGCTGATCTCGTGCATCTCATCGTGCGGCAAGTGCGAGAACTGCCGCCGCGGCATGTATTCGCACTGTGCCTCCGGTGGCTGGATTCTGGGCAACACCATCGACGGCACGCAGGCCGAGTACGTGCGCATTCCGCATGCCGACACCAGCCTCTATCCGATTCCCGCTGGTGCGGACGAGGAGGCGCTGGTGATGCTCAGCGACATTCTGCCGACGGGTTTCGAATGCGGCGTGCTCAACGGCAAGGTTGCTCCCGGCAGCACCGTGGCCATCGTGGGGGCAGGGCCGATCGGCTTGGCCACGCTGCTCACTGCCCAGTTTTATTCGCCGTCGCAGATCATCCTCATCGACCTGGATGACGCCCGGCTCGAGGTCGCGCGCCGCTTCGGCGCGACGCACACCGTTAACAGCACCGACGGCAAGGCGGCCGAGGCCGTGCTCGCGCTGACGGGCGGACGCGGCGTCGACGTGTCGATCGAGGCCGTGGGAATACCCGCCACCTTCGTGCTATGCCAGGACATCGTGGCGCCGGGGGGCACGATCGCAAACATCGGCGTTCACGGGCACCCGGCCGAGCTCCATTTGGAGCGACTTTGGTCGCAAAACATCGCAATCACCACCCGGCTGGTGGACACGGTGTCCACGCCGATGCTGCTGAAGACGGTGCAAGCCCGCAAGGTGGACCCCGCCCGGCTAATCACGCACCGATTCAAGCTGGACCAAGTGATGGACGCCTACGACACTTTCGGGCGCGCGGCCCAGACGCATGCGCTCAAAGTGATCATCGAAGCCTAGTACGGAGTGCCCGCCGCGCACCTTCCTGTCGCCCACTTGTCATTCTTTGCATCGGACTCCCATGTCGCTTTTCCACGCCGTCGTCCAGATCGATCATCACACTGCGCACATCCTTCAGTTCGATGCGGCGCAGGCGCTCGCTCAGCAGGTGAAGGAACACGTCCATTACACGCGTCAGCACGGCAGCAATGTGCGCAGCGAGCACGAATTCTTCGCCGAGGTGTGCGATGCGACAAAGGGCATCGCCGAGGTGCTCGTCGTGGGCTCCCATACGGCGCTGTCCGATTTTCGCCGCTACGTCGAGCGACATCGCGCCGAAGTGGCGCTTCGCATTGTCGGATGGGAGGCGGTGGGTCACATGAGCACGAACGAACTGGTTGCGATGGCGCGCCGCTACTTTTCCATGCACGCGGGCATGGCAACGCCCATGAAGGCGGGCTGAGGGTGGCCGTGAAGACGACGCGCCGCACCATTGGCCCGGGCATGGCGCTCACCTTCATGCTGGTGCTTGGGGCGAACGGTCTCGCCGGCGCGCAGGTGGCGGGCGCCACGCGATGGGCCGGCGAGGTCACCGAGACCGATCAACTGATCGCGGGATGGAGCGCCAGGCAGAGCATCCTCGGGCGGTCCGTGTACAACGCATCGGGCGATCGGCTGGGCAAGGTGCTGGACCTGATCGTGGGCACCGACAAGCGCGTGACATTCCTGATCGTAGACACGGGCCGCGGCGTCCCTGGAGCCGCGCAGCACCTGGTCGCTGTTCCGGCGTCGCAACTGCAGGTGCGCGGCGCGCGTGTCGTGCTGCCCGACGCCGCGCGCCAGACGCTGGCCATTCAGCCTGCCTTCGTGCACGCGCCGATCACCCGCACGCAGAGCGCTATTGTCGAACAAGCACAGCAGGACGTTGACAAGTCCCGCCAAACGATCGCCGTGCTCGAGCGCAGGTTGGCGCAAGGCAGCGCACAGGAGCGGGCGCCAACCGAACGGAAGCTTCTCGCGCTACGGCAAGGCCAGAAAGCCGTCCAGGAAAAACTGGACGATATGGACGCGGCAGGTGCGGCGCAATGGCAGTCTGCGGAAGCCGAGATCGGGCAGGCCTCGGCGCGTCTGCGTAGTGCGATCCGCAACGCATCGAACTGAGCGAAAACGGTGCCTTTGCTTGATGTGCGTCAAGCGCTCTCGAGGGCGAATTTCTAAGATCGGTTCCTATTCCCGGAGACATCTCACATGGCCAACGATGCTTTTTCGACGACACCGATGCAGCCGGCGCCCTTCGGCGCAGGCATCTTTCAGGTAATGATGGACTTGCAGATGGCTGCTGCCAAGAGCGCATGGCTGGTGCAGCGCCAGCAATGGGAGGCGATGGGCGCCTGGCAGCATTCGATCGCCGCCGTGCAACGTGAGCTCATGGATCAGTGGATCTGCCGCTTTGGAGGCGGCGTGCCGTTGGACGGCTAGACGCAGCCGAGGCTGCAGGCGATTCCATGATGCTGTCTCTTGCCTTGCACAACCTGCTCGATGGCATCGGCGAGCGCGCCGCCACACGCTTTGCCGTCGTCATGCCCGACGGCAGCCGTTTCGACGTCGGTACGGGGGCACCGGTCTTCACGCTGAGGTTTCACACCGAGGCCGCGCTGTTTGCCACCGCCTCGCGGGGCCACATGGGGTTGATGCAGGCCTACTTCGACCAGGAGCTCGACGTCGAGGGCGATTTCGGTGCCGCCCTGGCCGCGGGGATGGCCGCAGGTTTCGACCAGCAGGCCGGTGCGCTCAACAGCATCGAGAACGGCCTGCATGAGCTGCGCCACTCCAACAGCGACCCGGTCCAGGCCAAGGCCAACGCCCGCATGCACTACGGCTTGGGCACAGGCTTTTACCGTCCTTGGCTCGACGATCCCCTGATGATGTCCACCTGCGGCTACTGGCCTGAAGGCACCCGCAACCTGGAGGAGGCCCAGCGTCACAAGATCGACCATGTGTGCCGCAAGATCCTGCTCAAGCCCGAAGACCGCTTCATCGACATCGGCTGCGGATTTGGCGGCTTCATGTTCCGGGCGCAGGAAAAGATCGGCGCCACGGGCATAGGGCTGAACACCACCACCGAACAGGTCGAGTGGCTGCGCGACGAGATCGAACGGCGCGGACTGGAAGCCTCGTTGCAGGTGCGCGAAGCCGATTTCCGTGACGTTGACGAGCAGTACGACAAGGTGGTCTCCATCGGCACGCTGGAACACGCAGGCCGCGACCAGTTGTCCGAAGTGATTCGGGCACATGCGCAGTTCCTCAAGCCCGGTGGGCTGGGGATCCTGCACTTCATCGGCCACATGGGGCGCTTCGAGACGGAGCTGTTCATTCGCAAGCACGTGTTTCCGGGTGACTGGATTCCCAGCTTGGCGGATGTGATCGTGGAGATGGAGCGCAGTGGCCTGGAGGTGCTGGACATCGAGAACCTGCGCCGGCACTACGCGCCCACGCTCGACGCCTGGGCGCAGCGATTCGAGGCGCACTGGCCCGCGATACAGGCCCTGGACCCGCAACGCTTTGACGAGCGCTTTCGTCGCATCTGGCGCACGTACCTGATCGGCTGTGCCGAGATGTTTCGCTCGCCGGCAGGCCATACCCACCTGTTCCAGATCGTCTTCAGCAAGGGCAACGTCTCGCCGCAAGGCTACCCGATGGGCCGGGAGCACCTGTATGGGCCCGAGCGCTGAGCGCCTGGCCCACGAGGCGCGAAGGAGCCGCCTTCTGGCGGCGTTGCAGGAAGGAGATGTGGCCGGCACGGCGTCGATTGCATTTCCGAACCTGAGTCAACGAACTGCCGATGAAGCGCGCGTCTTCCGGCAACAGGGTCGGTCGCAGAAAGATGAAGTAGAACCCAAGGCAGACAAGCCACACGCCGCAAGAAGCAATCAGCCATTCCGGCCATCCGCGACGGGAGGCGGCGTGCATCACAGCTACTCCACCTTCACTGTCCGAAGTCGGAGCGCGTTGCCGATCACGCTGACCGACGACAGTGCCATCGCCGCGGCGGCAACGACCGGCGAGAGGAGCACACCGAAGAAAGGGTAGAGCACCCCTGCCGCAAGCGGGATGCCGGCCACGTTGTAGGCGAACGAGAGGAACAGGTTCTGGCGGATGTTGCGCATGACAGCGTGCGACAGCGTCCTCGCGCGAACGATGCCCATCAGGTCGCCCTTGAGCAGCGTGATGCCAGCGCTTTCCATCGCCACGTCGGTGCCGGTGCCCATCGCGATGCCGACCGTGGCGGCGGCCAGCGCTGGCGAGTCGTTGACGCCGTCGCCGCCCATGGCCACGACCCGGCCCTCTTTCATCAAGCGCTGCACGACCGCGACCTTGTCCTCGGGGAACACCTCGGCGACGACTTCATCGATGCCCAACTGTTTGCCCACTGCGTCGGCCGTTGTCTTGCCATCGCCGGTGAGCATGACGATGCGAATACCTGCAGCCTTCAGCAGCTGGAGCGCCTGGGGCGTCGTGGCCTTGATGGGGTCGGCGATGGCGACGAAGCCAGCGAGCTTGCCATTGACGCCGACGAAGATGACGGTGGCCGCCTTGGCGCGCTGCTCTTCCGCAGCCTGGTTCAATGGCGCCGATTCGATGCCACTCTCGGCCAGGAACTTCGCGCTGCCCGAGACCACCCGCTGTCCGTCGACCGTGCCGACCACGCCCTTGCCGACCGGCGAGTCGAAGTCCGTGACGGCGGACAGGTTCAACTTGCCCTCCTGCGCCGCGTTCACGATGGCCAGAGCCAACGGGTGTTCGCTGGCCCGCTCGACGCTCGCGAGCTTCTGCAGCACGTCGTCCTTGCCAAAGCCCTCGGTCGTTTCGATGTGAACCACTTTCGGCCGACCTTCGGTCAGTGTTCCGGTCTTGTCGAGCACCAGCGTGTCGACTTTTTCCATGCGCTCGAGCGCTTCTGCGTCGCGGACAAGCACGCCGTGCTGCGCGCCCTTGCCGACCCCGACCATGATGGACATCGGCGTGGCCAGGCCCAGCGCACAGGGACAAGCAATGATGAGAACGGCGACCGCCGTGACAAGGGCATAGCTGAACGCCGGCGAGGGACCCCACGCCAGCCAGACGCCGAACGTGATGACCGCGATCAGGATGACGATCGGCACGAACCAGCCTGCGACCTGGTCGGCCATGCGCTGGATGGGCGCGCGGCTGCGCTGGGCTGCGGCCACCATGTGAACGATTTGCGAGAGCAGCGTATCCGCGCCGACCTTCTCGGCGCGCATCACGAAGCCCCCGGTCTGGTTGAGCGTTCCGGCGGTCACCTTGGAGCCGACCGCTTTTGCGACGGGAATGGGTTCGCCCGTGACCATCGACTCATCGACGTTGCCCTTGCCGTCGGTGAGCTCGCCGTCGACCGGGATCTTCTCGCCAGGCCGCACGCGCAGGGGGTCGCCGACCTGGATGGCATCGACCTGAACGGTTTCGTCCGAACCGTCGGCCTTCACCTTGACCGCGGTCTTCGGCGCAAGCCCGAGCAAGGCCTTGATGGCCCCGGACGTCTTCTCGCGCGCTCGAAGCTCGAGCACCTGGCCCAGCAGCACCAACACCGTGATCACCGCTGCAGCCTCGAAGTAGACCTGAACAGCGCCGCCCTGCAGCCGAAGTTCGGCTGGAAACAGCCCGGGCGCGACGGTCCCGACGATGCTGTAGATCCAGGCGGCTCCGGTGCCCAACGCGATGAGCGAGAACATGTTCAGGCTCCGGTTCTTCACCGATGCCACAGCACGCACGAAGAAGGGCCAACCTGCCCACAGCACGACCGGTGTTCCCAGCAGCAGTTGCACCCAGTTCGAGGTCTGCTGCGCGATGAGGTGGTGGATATTGAAGAGGTGTCCGCCCATCTCCAGGGCAAAGACCGGCACAGTGAGCGCCATGCCGATCCAGAACCGCTTCGTCATGTCCCGCAGCTCGGGGCTCTCGCCTTGCTCTGCCGTCGCCAGCACCGGCTCGAGCGTCATCCCGCAAATGGGGCAGTTGCCCGGCCCCATCTGACGCACCTGAGAGTGCATCGGGCAGGTGTACTCGACCTGATCCTGCTGGCCCTCGGCTGCCGGCTTGGCGGCAGCGGGCGCATGAGCGTGGTGGCTGTGGCCATGGTGAGCATCGTTCATCACGGTGCCGTCCGGCACCGGTGTTGTCGAGTGCGGGCTGACGGGGTCATGGGTCGTTACGCTATGGGCTTTCATCGCGCTCTCCTGTTCTGGTGGTTGGTTTCAACCTTCCAATGGTTGGAAGGCCAAGAGGCTCTATCGAAATGCCAGTGCCGCGGCAATCCAGGGCCACCACCAGCCAGGGATACCCAGCACAACCATCAGCAACTGCTCCCGCCAGGCCGGTGGACTTTCGCGGCCTTCGAGCCGGTACTTCAGTGTCATTCCTGCGCCATGGACCGCCAGACTCACGCCGAGCAGTGGGACAGCGTAGGGCCAGAATGGCTTCTGGGGCAATGAGCGCCAGGCCGGCACCCAAAACCATGGCGCCGAGACTGGAGGCGAGCTCAGCGCCCCGTGTGGCTGTTGACCGGCCGAGCACGGTCGTCTTTCGAGAAGCTCGGGACGAACCGCGGCGTGGCAGCAGCGTAGTCGCGCCATGCGTCGCCGAACGCGGCTTCCGAGTCGCGCGCCCCGGAGATGGCCAACCGTACATGCATCACCACGAGCACCGGGAACATCGCCAGTGTGAGGAGCGTGGGCGCATGACGATGTGCATCAGCGGGCACGCCAGCACAAGCGCGAACGGCAAGACGCCCAATACGTGGGCGCGGTGTTCGGTGAACAGAAGAAAACCGACGTCTGCTGAGACGACGGGCAGCACAACGCCCCCGAGTGAGCGCCAGAACGGGGGGCGTAGTCCATCCGTCCATGGCCTTGCTCCTTGCGGTCGACGGCTACTTGGCCGCTGGCGTCTTCATCCCGTCGCGGTCCATCATCATCTGCATCATCATTTCCATCATGTCCATGCGCTTGCCCATCATCTCGGGAGACATGCGCGCGCCGCCTTTGCCGTCAGGAGCGTTCATTTGGCTCATCATCGCCATGCCGTCCTGCATGGCCTTCATGTGTGCGTCCATCAACGCCTGGCGTTCGTCCGGCGTCTTCGCGGCCATCATCTTTTCGTGCATTGCCTGCATGGACTTCATCTGCATCTCCATCTGAGCAGGTGGCACTTTGGGCGCCTTCGATGCTCCAGGCGCGGACGCTGCGACGTTCGCAGGGTGATGGGCCGCATGGTCCTGCTTGGATTGCGCCAGTGCGCCGCCTGATAGCGCTGCGGCGATGGTGAGGAGAAGAACTGAACGCATAGAGGACCTCCGGCTTGTTGACCAAGTTTCGCGGCATCCAGCGCTGCACAGCTTGCGTTAGGTCAAGGCAGGAGGCTCGCTGCGCGCCTGGATTGGCTTAGAGGCATTCCCCAGCCTCCAAGGAGAGTTCCATGAACTCCACATCGCCTTCGATTCGGGAGAGCAGCGCCCCGTCAGCCGCGCTTCGCACAGCGGTGGCGCTGGCCGCCACCGTCGCGGTTTTCGATGCCCTGTGCACCCTGGCCTGGCTTGCTGCACCTGGCCCGTTTCTGAGCTTCATGAACAGCCGTGTTCCACGGCATGGACTTCTCCATCCTCCTTCGGCCCTCGCCTTTTTCGGTGGGCGGCTTTGTCGAAGCCTTGCTCGTGATGAGCCTGTGGGCGTTCCTTGCGGGCTCCTACTTTGGATGGCTGCGCCCGCGTCTCGGTGCGTAGGCGCTTTCAGCGCGTGTTGTTCCGGGACAGTGCCTGCCGCTGACTCGAGACGCCGAGTGGGCCCGCGAATGGTCAGGGCCTGGTGGAAATTTTCCGATCGCAGGCTTGATCGCCGTCAATACGCGCCCGGCTCCAGTGCCTGAACATGGGTCGCACGTTCACTTCGCGTCGTCCGCGGCGCCTCACCGTTCGGGGAGTTCCCATGAATTTCAAGACCATCCTCGTGCATCTGGACCATTCGGTGCGCAGCCCCGTGCGCGCCGCGGTGGCCGCCCGATGGGCGCGGGCGCACGGAAGCCATCTGACCGGGCTGCTGCCGACAGGCCTGAGCGACGGCGTGATTCCTGCCGACGCCATCGCCACCGGCATGACCGACTACATTGCCGAGTCGGCCGATTATTTGCGCCGTCGTTCTGAGGCCATTGCTCGGGAGTTCCGGGAGGCTGTCGCCGGGACCGGCCCCATGTCCTACGAAGTGCGGATGGTCGATGGGGATACGGTGGACGCCGTAGTGCGCCATGGACGCGTGAGCGACCTCGTGGTGCTCGGGCAAAGCGACGATTCGAACAAGGAAGACACCATCGTCCGCGCGCTCGCCGAACACGTGCTCATGGACGTGGGGCGACCGGTAATGGTCGTGCCGTCGGCCGGCGCATTCGATGAGATTCCCAAAGGCGTCGTGGTGGCATGGGACGGCTCGCGCGAAGCCGCCCTGGCCGTGCAGGCGGCGTTGCCGGCGCTGCGCCGCGCCGCACGGGTCACGCTCGTGTCGCTGCGACATCCGCACGATAAGGACAACAGCCAGCGGTTGCTGGCGTCGGACATGCTCCAGTACCTGCTGCGCCATGGCGTGCAAGCGCGCGCCGAGTCTCAGGTGACCGAGATCGACATCGCGCAAGCGCTGCTGTCGCGCATCGCAGACCTGGGCGCCGACCTGCTCGTGATGGGCGGCTATGGCCATTCGCGCCTGCGCGAGCGCGTTCTCGACGGCGTGACGCGGCAAGTCCTCGCGCAGATGAGCGTACCGGTCCTGATGGCGCACTGAAATGTCCGCTCGCGCCGACGCTTGGATCGACAGCCTGGGCCGTCTGGTGCGCGACACGGGCCGAGCACGTGTTCGCGTTGGCGATATCGAGGTCGCCGCCGGGGAGGGCGGCCTGGCCGCGGCGATCCTGATCTTCGCGCTGCCCAATGCGCTGCCTTCGTTGCCGGGCATGTCCAGCGTGCTGGGCGCGCCGCTGCTGGTGTTCACGGCGCAAATGCTCCTGGGGCGGCCCGCATGGATGCCGCGCTGGCTGGCCCGCCTATCGATCTCGCGCGCCTCTCTAGAAGCGGTCATGGCGCGCCTGCAAGCGGTGCTCGCGTGCAGCCGTGGCGTGAGCCGCCCGAGGCTGCATGCGAGCACCGGATCCGGGGTCATGCGTGTTGCCGGCGGGCTGGGCTGCGTGCTGGCGATGCTGCTGGCGCTTCCACTGCCGCGGGTCAACATTCCGATCGGCATGTCATTGAGTCTGCTGTCCTTCGGCGCGTTGCGCGGCGACGGGCTGGCGGTGCTGCTGGGGTTCGTCGCCGGCATCGTTGCGCTGGTGTTGGCCGCCAGCGTGTGCTGGGGCGCGTGGCTCCTGCTTTGACGCAGGTCAAGGCTGCGCCGCCCGACGGTGGCACGCTTGGGCCAAGCCAACGAGGAAGCCCCGTGTCCGACAACTCGCCCGCAGGTCTGACTGACGAACAAGCCGCGCAGCGCCTGCGCAGTGACGGCCCGAACGTGCTGCCTTCCGCGTCGCGCAAGGGGCTGGTGCGCATCGCTTGGAACGCGCTCACGCAGCCGATGTTTCTGCTGCTGCTGGCCACCGCATCACTGTATGCGGTGCTTGGCAACCTGGGCGATGCCGGCATGCTCATGGTCTCGGTGTTGCTGGTGGGGGGACTGTCGATCTATCAGGAGCAGCGCACCGAGCGCGTTCTCGAAGCGCTGAAGGACCTCTCCAGCCCCCGTTGCGCAGTCGTGCGCCAGGGGCGCGTACTGCACATCGCCAGCAGCGAACTGGTGCGCGGCGACCGCCTGCTCGTGAACGAAGGCGACCGGTTGTCCGCCGATGCGCGCATTCTCGAAGCCGTCGGGCTGCTGGTCGACGAGTCCCTGCGCACCGGTGAGTCAGTGCCCCAGGGCAAGCATGCGTACGGCGGTGGTGACGACAAGGGCGACAGCAACCGCCTCTTCGCGGGCAGCCTGGTCGTGCGCGGTGACGGCACTGCCGAGGTGACGGCCACCGGTGCCCACACGGCGCTGGGCAGCATCCATCACTCGATCGCGCAGCTCGCGCCCCGTGCCAGCCGGCTGCAGGATGAACTGCGTCGACTCGTGGGGCGTGTCGCATGGCTTGCGGCCTTCACCTGTCTCGTCGCGGCCACGGTGTTCGCACTGCGCGAAGGCTCCTGGACGCAGGGCCTGCTGGTCGGGCTGACGCTGGCGATGTCGCTGATCCCGGAGGAGTTCGCCGTCGTCTGGAGCGTGATGCTGGCGCTGGGTAGCTGGCGGCTCGCCAAGTCGAACGTGCTGACCCGTCAGCCGCAGGCTATCGAGGCGCTGGGCACCACCACGGTCCTGTGCGTGGACAAGACGGGAACGCTGACGCACAACCGCATGGCGCTGGCGCTGCTGCATGACGGTGAGGCGCAGTGCAATCCGGGCGCGCATGCTGCGCCCCCGCGCTTTCACGATCTGCTGACCGGCGCGCTGCACGCGAGCAGCACGGGCGGGATCGAGCCCATGGACTATGCGGTACGGGTCGCCGCACAAGCGGCCGGGCTGGGCGGCGTCGATGCGGGCTGGGCGCTCCGGGCGCACCGGGGCATCCGCGACGGGTCGCCCTATGTCGTGCACTGGTGGCACGTGGCCGGCGAGCGCGACCAGACGGTCGCGGTCAAGGGGGCGGTGGAGGCGGTGCTCGCGCTTTGCGATGCCGACCCGGCGCGCATGCAGCGACTGCGCGAGACCGCCGATCGTTGGAGTGCGACGGGCCTTCGGGTGCTCGCGGTGGCCCAGGGACATGCCGCACAGGCCGGCGACGACGCCGGGTTGCCTGCAGGGATTTCCCTGGCGCCGCTGGGCCTGCTCGGTTTCATGGACCCCTTGCGCGAGGAGGTGCCCGGCGCCATCGAGCAATGCCGGCGCGCTGGCGTGCGCGTGGTCATGATCACGGGCGACGCGGCCCTCACGGCCCGGGCAATCGCACGGCAGGCCGGCCTGGTCGAAGGCGGTGAGGCGCAAGTACTGACCGGCAACGCACTGGCCGCCATGGACGACGAGGCGTTGCGCCGCTGCGTGCGCGAGGTGCAGGTCTTCGCGCGGGTCGACCCTGCGCAGAAACTGCGCATCGTGCGGGCATTGCAGCAGCAAGGCGATGTCGTGGCGATGACCGGTGACGGCGTCAACGACGCACCCGCGCTCAAGGCGGCCGACATCGGCGTGGCGATGGGCCAGCGCGGCACCGATGTCGCGCGCGAAGCGGCCTCGCTGGTGCTGCTGGACGACAATTTCGCCTCGCTCGTGGAGGCGGTGCGCGCCGGCCGACGCATCTTCACCAACCTGCGCAAGGCGCTTGGGTATCTCTTCGCGGTCCATGTACCGATCGTCGGCGTGGCATTGATCCCGGTGGTGATGGGCGGGCCGGTGCTGCTGCTGCCGCTGCATGTGGTGCTGCTCGAGCTGTTGATCGATCCGGCCTGCTCGCTGGTGTTCGAGGCCGAGCCCGCGCCCGACGACAGCATGACCGTGCCGCCGCGGCCGCGCGACGATGCGCTGTTCTCACTGGCCTCGGCGGTGCGCGCGTTCGCGATGGGCGCCCTGGTCTTCATCGGCGTGGTGGCGGTGCAGTGGATCTGCCGCGCGCTGGATGCCACGCCCGAGGAACTGCGCATGGCCAGCCTCGGCTCGATCGTGCTGGGCAACTTGCTGCTGCTCCTGTGGTTCCGCGGGGCGGGCGTTCGGCTGGCGCACACCAACACGGTGTTTCATGCGCTGCTGATCGGGGTGTGCGTGGTCTGGGGGCTGCTGACGGCTGTACCGGCTGTGGGGAGGGTGTTCGGCCTGCCGGGCGCCTCCTCGCCCTGGGCCCTGTGGGTCGCGTTGCCCGCAGGCTGGGCGCTGTGGCGCCTTTTCGCAGTTTCACGACATCATTGAGCCGAGGACCCGCTACATGAACATGGACACCACCCTGGTCGCTGCTTTGCGCGACGCGCTCCGGCAGGAGACCGGGCAGCCGGTCGAGCTTGTCGAGACGCACATCTCCTGGGTCCTGCTCACGCAGGCGCTCGCCTACAAGCTCAAGAAGCCGGTGCGCCTGCCGTTCCTGGACTTCGGCAGCGTCCAGGCGCGCAAGCACTTCTGCGACGAGGAACTGCGCCTGAACCGGCGCTTCGCGCCCACGTTGTATCTCGATGTGACGCCGGTAGGCGGCACACCCCAAGCACCGCGCATCGGAGGGGGCGGTCCCCCGATCGATCATCTGGTGCGGATGCGGCGGTTTGCGGCGTCTTCGCTTTTGGCCGACCTGCTCGCGGCAGACCGACTCCAACCCGCGCAGCTCGATGACTTCGCGCAGTGGCTCGCCGCCTTGCACGGGAGCGCGCGGCGCGCGATGCCGACGTCGGATTTCGGCAACCCGGAGCGGGTCGAGCGTGCCGCGACGGACGTCCTGAACGCGTTGCAGGCACAAGGCAGCGACAGCCGCCTGCCCGCCCTGAAGGCATGGGTGCTGGCGCAGAGCCAGGTGCTGCGCATGGCCTGGATCGCCCGTCAGCACGGCGGGGCGGTGCGCGACTGCCACGGTGACCTGCACCTGACCAATGTGGTTCTGCTCGACGGCCAGCTTGTGCCCTTCGACTGCATCGAGTTCGACCCGGCATTGCGCTGGATCGACGTGATGAGCGACATCGCTTTTCTCACCATGGACCTGAAAGCCCACGGGCGTACGGACCTGGCATCTCGCTTCCTCGACGCATGGCTGCAGCACAGCGGTGATTACCCAGGGTTGCAGGTTTGGCGCTTCTATGAGGTCTACCGGGCACTTGTGCGCGCCATGACCTGCGGGTTGGGGCCGGGCACGCCGCACGAAGCGGTGCGCCCCGACTACAGGGCGTGTGCGGCGCGGTTGGCGCAGCCACCCGAGGGCGGCGCGCGCCTGATGATCACGCACGGCTTTTCGGGGTCGGGCAAATCCAGCCTCGCCTTGCAACTGGTGGGCGCGGCGGGTGCCATCCGACTGCGCTCGGATGTCGAGCGCAAGCGCCTGTACGGCCTCGACCCGCTGGCGCGCTCGGCCGATCTTGGGCTGGATCTCTACGACGCGGAAGCGACCCGCGGGACGTTCGATCGACTGCAGGCGGGTGCGCGTGATGCGCTGCTGGCGGGCTACCCGGTGATCGTGGATGCGGCCTTTTTGCGCAGTGGCCAGCGGCGCCGCTTCAAGGCGCTGGCCGCAGAACTGCGCGTGCCTTTCACCATCCTGGATTGCCGCGCCGACGCGCCAACGCTGCGCCGTCGCGTGGGCGCGCGGGATGCCGCAGGCACCGACGCCTCGGAAGCGGGTCTGGCCGTGCTGGAGCGCCAACTGCAAAGCCACGATCCGCTCGAGGCCGACGAGCGTGGCTTGACCATCGAGGTCGCCACGCAGGACCCTGTGGACATCGCCCCGATCGTGGCGCGCTGGCGCGCCGTGGCCTCGGGCCCGTGAAACTTCACTGGCTGGCCAGTGCACCGCTCGGCAGCGTGAACCGCTCGTGCTCGGTCCTGGCTTCCTCGGGTGCGCGCACTAACAGCACCGGCACCGGGGCAATGCGCAGGATGTGTTCCGCGCTGCTGCCCATCACCCACCGACCCATGCCGCGTCGGCCATGCGTGCCGATCACGATGAGGTCGGCCTTGCAGGCTTGTGCCTCCGCGGTGATTTGGTCGTGCACCGTGCCCTTGAAGCGATCGAGCAGCACGGTTTCGACCTGCACGCCTGCTTTGATCGCTTTTGCCCGCGCGGCCTCCAGCAGCTTCAAGGCGCTGCCGCGCAGTTCTTCGAGCCAGTTTCCGGCGATGCCCGCGTACGCGTCCATGGTGAGGGCGAACGACAGTTCGTCGATGACGTGAACCAGGCGCAAGCGCCCACCACTCAGCTGCGCCAACTGGATGGCTTCATCTAGCCCGCGGTTGGATGTGGAACTGCCGTCGATAGGGACAAGAATTCGCTGGTACATGGCTCGACTCCGGTATGTGGAAGGGACATTCCAGTATCCGCAGGAGGGGCGCCTTGCGATTTGATGCCGATCAAACACGAAGCTGCTCGCCGTGAGGACGTTGATCTGGAACAAGCCCTTGGCGCACCAAGTGCGAGACCCTTCACGGATGTCCGGGGAAGCCTCTCATGACCCACGCCACCGTTCGCATCATTCGCCAGGAGCACGCCGCGCTTTCGGCCGTGCTCCGCGCTATCGTCTTTTTGCTCGAGCGGCATCGCAAGAAGGGCTCCCTGCCGGACTTTGCCGCTCTGCGCGCCATGCTCTTTTACGTGGATGAGTTTCCCGAGAAGCGTCATCACCGCAAGGAGACCGAGATTCTGTTTCCCAAGCTGCGCGCCAGGACACCGATCTCGCGCGAACTGTTGGACCGGCTGGACCGCGATCACGCCCACGGCGAGCGCAGGATCCGCGACGTTGAGCACGCGCTGCTTGCGTTCGAGATGCTCGGCGAATCTAGGCGCGAAGCCTTTGAAAAGACGGTCGAAGGGTATGTCAACTTCTATCTGAATCACATGGCATCGGAGGAGCGCGAGATCTTGCCGTTGGCCGAGCGCGTGCTGAGCGCGAACGACTGGCAGGATCTGGATGAGGCTTTTGCGCAGAACCGTGACCCGATGACCGGGCATGTGCCCGATTTTGAATACAACGCGCTCTTCACGCGCATCGTGAACATGGCGCCCGCGCCTATTGGCTTGGGGCGCGCCCGCTGAGCGCGCGCCAGCATACTGCCCGTACCGGTCAGCGCGCCAGCACGTAGGTGCCCGGCGCGTCGCACAGAGGGGGTAGACCGCGCCGTGGCGCGCCCATCGCCGGTGGACGGCGTTTCGGGTTCGAGTGTGCGGCCAGCCATTGCTCGAAGGCGGGCCACCACGATCCTTCGGTTTCGCGTGAGGTGCTCAGGAATTCGTCCGGCGCGACATAGGTACTGTTCGCGGGGCGCCGCAGCGACCGGTAGCTTCGGTGCGCGTGCCCCGGCTCGCTCAGGATGCCCGCGTTGTGGCCTCCTTCGGTCAGCACGAAGGTGACCTCGGCATCGCACAGCAGGCTGAACCTGTAGACTGAACGCCAAGGCGCGACGTGGTCGGTGCGCGTGCCGAGAAGGAACACCGGCACACCGATGTCGTTCAGGGACAGCGGCCGACCGTTCACTAGGTAGCGTCCCTGGGCCAGTGCATTTTCCAGGAAGAGGCTGCGCAGATAGTCCGCGTGCATGCGATAGGGCATGCGGGTCCCATCGGCGTTCCACGCCATGAGGTCGGTCATGGGAGAGCGCTCTCCCAGCAGGTAGTGGCGCACCATCGGGCCCCAGAAAAGATCGCCCGGACGCAGCGCCTGGAACGCGGCTGCCATCTGCGCCGAGTCTAGGTACCCCTGGCGCGCCATGATGTCTTCCAGGAAGGCGAGCTGGCTCTCGTCGATGAACAGACCGATCTCGCCGGGTTCGGTGAAGTCGGTCTGGGCAGCCAGCAGTGCGAGCGAGGCGATCGTCACGCTCGCGCGCCATCGCCGCCGCGGCGATGGCCATCAGCGTGCCGCCCAGGCAATACCCCACGGCGTGCACGCGGCGTCGGGGCAAGATGGTGTCGATGGCGTCGAGGCTGGCGCAGACGCCCAGGCGCAGGTAATCGTCCATGCCAAGCTGCGCATCGGTGGCGCCAGGGTTCTTCCAGGAGATCGCGAACACTGTGTGGCCCTGATCAACAAGGTAGCGGATCAGTGAGTTGTGCGGTGAAAGGTCGAGCACGTAGTACTTCATGATCCAGGCGCTCACGAGAAGCACTGGCTCGGCATGCACCGTTGGCGTCGTCGGTGCGTACTGGATGAGTTCGATGAGGTCGTTGCGCAGGACCACGGTGCCCGGGGTGAGCGCGACTTCGTGCCCCGGCCTGAACGCGTCGGCGTCTACGGGCGGCAGTCCGAGGCCCTTGCGCCAGAGGTCTTCCAAGCCGTGGGCGGTGCCGACGAGAAGGTTGACACCTGCGGTGGCCACGGTTTTCTTCAGAACCTGCGGATTGGTCACGAACATGTTGGCGGGAGAGACCATCTCGAGAATTTGCCGCATCGCGAAGTCGACCCACTGCGCATGATGCCGCTGCACGCCGGGTACGCCGTGCACCAGCTCGAGCAGCCACCGCCCGGTGGTCTCGAAGGCGTCGCGGTACATGCCGAAGGGCCACGTGGCCCAGTCGTCTGCAGCGAGTCGGGGATCGTGTGACTGTGCTCGGGCGGGAGGCAGAGCATGGTGCAGCGCTAGGTCGACGCCGCGCCCGGGCTGAGCGGCGAAGTGCAGTGCCCAGTCGGACCATGCCAGCGTCTGCGCCGCGGGCGAAATGCCGCCGCCGATCCGGCCCCAGGCGGCGTGCATAGATCGATCGAGTTCGTTGGGTTGTTCGCTCAATTCGGGGCCTTCTGTGAAATTCGCGACACCGGTTTTCGGACCGCGTGCACGGCAGTCTGCAGGGGAACGCGCCGTCTGCCTTGCGCAGCATCAAGGTCTTGCCGGCAAGTGCGCCTACCCTGCAGGAACTGTGTATTTCGCAACCCACCGGAGCTGAACATGCCGACCAAGATCGTCGATTTCTCTGCCCGGTCCGAGGTGATTCGGGCCGAACCCTTCAACGCCCATTTCTGGAAATGCACGCCTGCCGAGTTCAGGGCCTACCTGGGAAGGCCGCGCGATTTCCTGCGCAAGCTGGGCATCGCGGTGCCGCGCGATTGTCGGATCGAAACGACCATCGAGAATCACGACTGGCTGGAGAACCAGGCGCCCGGCTTCGAGAGCGAGGGTGGCAACGACACCGTGATCTGCAACATGGGTACCGGCGCTGCAGCCCGATCGGTGTACCGGGTCGTGAGCTACGCGCGTGACGAGGCCGCGACCGGCAACGTCAAGAAGGCATTGCTCCACGGCGTGAGTCGTCAGCAGGCAAAGGACGGTGAAGCGCTGGCGCCACGCGACGAAAAGAGCGGCAAGCAGAAGAAGGAAAAGAAAGAGAAGAAGGCCAAGGTCCGGCGTGAAAACGAGGTCGGCTGAAGAGGGTGCCGCGGTTCCCCTGCCGGCTCAATGGCTGCGACGTGCCTCCGCTGTTGCCTGGCAGGCTGTGCAGCGGGTGGCCGTGGGTTGGGCCAGGAGCCGCGCGCGCGGAATTTCGCTGTCGCAGTCTTCGCAGATGCCGTAGCGACCGCTTGTGAGGCGTGCGATCGAATGCTTGATCTCTTCGAGGCGGCCGCGGTCGACCTCGGCCATGTATACGTCCGCGGCGCGTTCGGCCTCGGCTTCGTCAGCATGGGACTTCACTTCATGGTTGCGCTCGACCAGTGCAGCCCGGGCCGAGGGGGCTGTGGCGCGCAGTTCGTCGAGCACCTGTCGTTTCATTGACTCGAGTTGCAAAAGCAGAGCGCGGCGGTCGGCGCTGTCCAGTTGTTTCATGATGAATTTCCTTGCAATGAAGTGGTGACGACGAGGCGAAGTGATGGGGATGGAAGGCGGGAAAAAGGCGCGACGGGCCTGCACTCAGGAGCGGTCGCGGCGAGCGCTCGGAAGGCGAACCGCCACATAGGCGAGCCGGCGATCGCGCATCACCAGCAGGGCGACCGTCTGTCCGGGAGCCATTTGCGCCAGGCCTCGGACGAAATCGTCTACGCGATGGAGCTTCACCCTGTTCAGCGCCACGACGACGTCGCCCGCGCGGATGCCTTCGCTGCGTGCGGGGCCCGAGGCCTCTCGAACGAGCAAGCCGCTGTCGACGCGCAGCTGCAGGCGTTGCACCGGCGAAAGCTCGCCCAGGCTCAGGCCCAAGCCATCGTTCCATTCGGACGCTGCCGGCGCCAAGCGGCTCTCGGGCGGCGCGGGTTGCGGCCTCAGAGACACCTGGAGCAGGCGGCGAGTACCGCTGCGCCATACTTCCAGTTGCATGCGGCTGCCTGGCGGGCGTTGTGCGATCTGCCGGGGAAGGTCGTAGAAGTGCACAAGAGGCTTGCCGTCCAGGGACAGCACCGCATCGCCCGGTGCAAGGCCTGCGGCTTGCGCAGGGCTGTCCGCCTCGACGCGCACGACCAGCGCGCCGGTTGTCGACGGCAGCTCGAAAGATTGGGCAAGGGCCGGGGTCATCTCCTGGAACTGAGCGCCCAGGTAGGCCCGGTGCACGACGCCGTGTTCGCGCAACTGCTCGGAGATGCGTATCGCCAAGTTGATCGGCACGGCAAAGGACAGGCCCATGTAGCCACCGCTGCCGCTGTAGATCATCGAATTGATGCCCACCACCTCGCCCCGGCTGTTGAAAAGCGGGCTGCCCGAGCTGCCCGGGTTGATGGCGACGTCGGTCTGGATGAAGGGAATGTCTCCTGCGCCACCCATGACACGGTCGACCGCGCTGACGACGCCCGCCGTCACGCTGCCATGAAAGCCGAAGGGCGAGCTGATCGCTGCAACCCAGTTGCCGGGTTCGAGCGTTGCGGAGTCGCCGATCACGGCCACCGGTAGTGCGGTGGCGTCGATCTTCAGGAGGCCGACATCGGTGCGCTTGTCGATGCCGACCACGCGTGCCGCGAATCGGCGACCGTCGTCCAGCCGAACCTGGGTCTCGTCGACGTTCGTGACCACGTGGGCACTCGTGAGAATCAGGCCGTTGCTGTCGATGATCACACCTGAGGCGAGGTCGCGGATCTGGCTGATGCGTGCGCTGGCCGCGAGTGGCCAGGCCAGCCTGTCAGCGAAGTCATGCTCGGGGGCGATTTCCAGCTCGATGCTCTCCTGGCTCTCGTCTCGCCCGATTCGCAGCGTGCTGATGTCGACCACCGATGTGCTGCGACTCGCGACCAGTGATGAAAAGCCAGGCGCGAGCGACGGCACGGATGAAGGCGTGGGCAAAGCGAGGGGCAAGGGTGGGCCAGGGGATCCCACGGCGGCGCATGCACCGAGCAGGCACGCGCTCGCAAGGCATGCACAGGCCAGGCGGGTGGCGCGATGCATCGCATCCGTGCAAAGGAGCCGGGCGGTCACGTCGAGTCGCGTCCAGCTTTCAGATCGATTGCGGCGACAAGGTGGTGGGTCGCACCGCGCCGGATGCGTTCTGGGCACAGCCCACCGCGCTACCGAAGGCCTGCACGCGAGCCGCGCAGCTGCCGTCGTCGACCTCGCGCATTGTGACCGCGCAGCTCAGGATTGGTGCGCGCCCCAGGAGCCTGCTGATCTCGGCGGCGGCATTCGGTGCGCCTTGTCCGCCCATGACCGAGAGCACAGCGACGTCAGGCAAGCGGCTGCGCTGGCGCGCGACGAAGCTGCGCATGGGGCCGGCCAGTTGCAGCATCCAGATCGGAGAGACCAGCACGACGGCGTCGAAGTCGCTGGGCGGCGGGCCGTCGTAGCGGATGGTGGGTTGCCGCCGGAAGAACGAGTCGAGCATGCAGCGCCAGCTGCCCAGGGCGCCGCTGCGCGAGCGCGCATCGGTGATCTCGGCCATGGGCCAGCCCTGTTGGCTGCACAGGAGTTCGGCTACACGACGGGAAGTGCCGGTGTAGGAGTAAACGATGACCAGGACGTTGTTCATGGCTGCCTCTGTCTGTTTTATTCACAGGCAATCAATGTAGGCAGCGAAGGGCGCCGCGACCTTGCGCTGAATCAAGAACGCCTGCTGCGGCGCAGCTGGGCCACGCACTTGCGGTTTTCTTGATGTGACGCAAGGTGAACCCGACGCTCCCTGGCGACCATTCGCCCAGTTGGGGGAATTCCCGCCAAAGGAGCCAATATGAAAATCCTGCTCGCCGTCGACGGCAGCGACTACACGAGCCGCATGCTGTCTTACCTGACCAACCACAAGGAGTGGGTGAATGCGGGCCATGCCTTCACGGTCTTCTATGCGGTGCCGCCGGTGCCGCACCGCGCTGCGGCCTTCGTGGGGCCCGACCTCGTGCATGGCTACTACGAAGACGATGCGCGGGTGGTACTCGACCCGGTTCGTGCCCTGTTAGCCGAGCATGGCATCGAAGCGCGCTTCGAACACCGCATCGGCCATGCTGCGGCCGAAATTGCGTTGTTTGCAGAAAAAGGGCAATTCGATCTGCTGGTCATGGGATCGCACGGCCATGGCGCCCTGACCAACCTCGTGCTCGGCTCGGTCGCCACCAAGGTGCTGGCCACGTGCACGGTGCCGGTGCTGCTTGTGCGCTGAATGAAGGCCGTCACCCTCGCGCGAGGGACGATCGCCGCGGCCGTCGGCGCACTTGCGCTGGCGACCGGCATGCACGCCTGGCCGCAGGCGCGATCATGCATGGATCGCGCGCCGTCGACATCGCAGGGGGCCGACTTCGTGACAGTGGCCGCGCTGCAGTCGCTTGCGGTGGTGAGCATCACCGTCGTCGGGGCGGGCAACGAGAGGGCGTTCGCGGGCGCCATGCCGCCTTCGGCGCGCGGGGGGCAAGGCGCGGGTCGCGGTTTCGCATCAGGATTCATCTTTCAACGCGATGGCTACATCCTGACCAGCGCGCACGCGGTGACGGGTGCACAGACAATCTCCGTCGCCACCGCGGACCAGCGTCGCTTCGACGCAGAACTGGTGGGCCTGGACCGGCGCACCGACGTCGCGCTGTTGCGTATTTCGGCGTCCAACCTGCCGGTCGTGACCGTCGTGCGCCGCAGCGAGCTCTGCCCGGGCGAAAGAGTCGCCGCGATCGGCGCACCCTTCGGCTTCGAGCACAGTTTGACCGCCGGTGTGGTGAGTGCCAATCCACGCTACGTCGCGGGTGGGAATGCAGTGCCGCTCATACAGATGGACGTCACACTCAACCCCGGCAGCTCGGGCGGTCCGCTGTTCGATGAGCAGGGCAATGTCGTGGGCATGAACTCGATGATCTATTCGGCCACCGGCGGGTACTCTGGGCTGTCATTCAGCCTGCCCATCGACATCGCGATGCGCGTGGCGCAGGAGCTTCGCGCAACAGGACGGGTGACGCGGAGCCATATCGGCGCCCGTACCCAACCCCTGACTTCGGAATTGGCGCCGGCCTTTGGCCTCGAGGCCGCCTTGGGGGCGCTCGTGGTGCGTGTCGACGCGGACAGCCCGGCCGAGATGGCGGGGCTTCGCAGTGGCGACGTGGTCTTGGCTGTCGGGGACGCCGCTGCGATGCCTTACGCCGAGGTGCAGGAGCGTGTGGCCAGCGCCAGTTCGGGCAGCCGTCTGAATTTGCGTGTCTGGCGCCACAGGGCGCCGTTGACGGTGCAAGTGCGCGTGGCTCCAGACGCGCCGGACGTCGCGCCAAAGCTCGTTGCGCGTGCCGAAACGGGCGAGGTCCGGTTCGGACTCGAACTCGCGGAGCGCAAAGGCGTGTCGGGTATCGGCCTCTTGGCCCCGGGGCTGTATGTGCAGGCGGTGTCGGGTTCTGCTCAGCGAGCGGGATTGCGCGATGGTGACGCACTGCTCGCTGTTAACGACGTGCAGGTAGCCGGGCTGAGGGATTTCGACGCAGCGATCAGATCTGTTGCGGACAGCGACACGGTGGCGCTGCTGATCGCACGTGGCTCGACCCGAAGCTACGTGCCGATTCTTCCGCGCGTGTTCGGGCGCACGACATTGACACCATGAGGCCGTCGCCATGAAGTCGGTCAGCTGCGGCGTCCTGGTGTTCGATCCTTCTGGAAGCCTGCTGCTCGGCCATGCGAACGAAAGCCGTTACTGGGACATCCCCAAAGGCGAGGGCGTTGCGCAGGAAGAGGGTGCGCAGACCGCCGTGCGAGAAGCATTCGAAGAATGTGGGCTTGAACTGCGGCGCGAACAATTGAGGGAGATCGGACGATTCGAATACCGGCGGGACAAGGAGCTACGGCTCTTCGCAGTGCTGGTGACGCACTTCGACGCGAAAGGCTGCGTGTGCTCGAGCTTCTACACGGACCGTCATGGGCGAAGGTGCCCTGAGATGAATGGCTTTCGTTGGGCGGCTCCCGAGCAGTTGCCGCAAATGTGCGCGCCCAGCCTGGTCGCGGTACTGACACAGGCGGTCTCGCTGGCCGCCATCCATGGGCAATTGCTGTACGAGGTGGGGGCCGTCGGGGCAAGTCCATTGCATTGATTCTGCGCAAGCAGGCGTGCGACCACCCGCGCAAGAACGAGCGCTGGCAGATTTCCCCAGACGTCCAACGACAGGGTGCGATGACTCTGCCGGGGGGTGAGACAGATCCCCCGCTGCCAGTCGAGGTGACGGGATTGGGTCTCCATGGAGATGCCCAGCCCTCGCAGCGCTCTTTCTGAGCGCCCGACAAGCGCGGCGCCAACCTCCCCGTTCGACCTGATGCCCACAGGAGCAGCCTCCAATGCCGGGCTAGGAGCGTGCGCGGCAGAAGGCGTGACGAGTGCGCGAAGGCTTGATAGATTTGGCGCATGCCCGTGAGCTACCGGCCCTATGAACCGCAGCAGCAAAGACTGCTTCCCGACGCCCTTCAAGACTGGCTGCCCGAAGGGCATCTGGCGTACTTCATCAGCGACAGCGTGGACAGCCTGGATCTGAGCGCCTTCCACGCCCGGTATGCCAAGGGCGGGCCGCGCAACCAGCCGTTCCACCCGGCCATGATGGTCAAGGTGCTGATCTACGGTTACGCCACCGGCACCTTCAGCTCGCGCAAGCTGGCGGCCAAGCTGCACGAAGATGTGGCCCTGCGGGTGCTGGCGGCAGAGAACTACCCGGCGCACCGCACGCTCTCGGACTTCCGGGCGCTGCACCTGCAGGAGCTGGCGGCGCTGTTCGTGCAGGTGGTGCGCCTGGCGCGCGAGTGCGGCCTGGTCAAGCTGGGCACGGTGGCGGTGGACGGCACCAAGCTCAAGGCGAATGCGAGCCGCCACAAGGCCATGAGCTATGACCGCATGGTCAAGGCCGAGGGCGAGCTCAAGGCGCAGATCGACGGCCTGCTCAACCGAGCGCGTGCCGCCGACGATCTGGAGAAGAACGAACCCGACCTGGACGTTCCCGGGGAGATCAAGCGCCGCGAGGACCGGCTCAAGGCGATCACCGAGGCCAAGCTGCGCCTGGAGCAGCGCCAGCGCGAGGCCGATGCGGCCCGCGGGCGCAGCGCCGACGACGAACGCAAACCCCGCGACAAGGACGGCAAGCCCAAGGGCGGGCGCTACAAGCGCGACTTCGGGGTTCCCAAGGACAGCGCCCAGGAGAGCTTCACCGACACGGACAGTCGGATCATGAAGCGCTCAGGCGGGGGCTACGACTACGGCTACAACGCTCACACGGCGGTGGATGAAGCGGCACAGATCGTGGTGGCCGCAGAGCTTGGCAACAACGCGGCCGACAGCGACCGCCTGCCGGTGCTGTTGGCCGCGGTGAAGGCCAACCTGGGCGAGGATGCACTACAGGTGCTGGCGGATGCGGGCTTCCGCTCGGAGGCCGTGTTCGAGCAGCTCAAGGACAGCCCGAGCGAGCTGATCGTGGCGCTGGGCCGAGAGGGCAAGCAGGCGCTGGACATCGACGCCGAACAACACCCGCGCACCGCAGCGATGGATGCCAGGCTGAAGACGCCCCAAGGCCAGGCGGCCTACCGCAAGAGGAAGTGGATCGTGGAGGCGCCCAACGGGTGGATCAAGAGCGTGCTGGGCTTCAGGCAGTTCAGCCTGCGGGGATTGAAGAAGGTCCAGGCCGAGTTCAAGCTCGTGTGTCTGGCGCTGAACCTGCGGCGCATGAGCGCATTGATGGCCAGATGAGGCCCGTGGCCGGGGGTGAATCCGCGCGCCGCTCGCCTGCGGCAGGCCGAGTAGGCGCCCTTGTGGTCGTTCGAGAACAGCCAACGCGCCGCGCGAGTGCTTGCGAGGCGCGCACAACTCAACGTGGGGTCACAGCGGCGCAGAAAAACTTCTGCCGCGCGGACTCCTAGGGTTGCATGCGACGCGATACACGGGGTTTGCCTGGCGCTGCCGATGATCAAGTCCGTGCGTCGGTTTTTAGTTCGCACTTGAGAAATGTCAACTAAAGGTAACATTTCATGGCCGAGAATTCGCTCATGACCTACGAACATATCCGCATTCGTTTCGCCGTACCGGCCAAAAAGGGAGCAAGGGTCCAGTTCCGGGGGAGGTTAGGCACCGTGGTCAGTTTGCGCGGATGGGTGGTGAAGGTGCGCTTCGATGGCACGCATTTCTCCTTTCCTTACGATCCGAGGGAACTGGAGTGGCTTGATGCGTTGACGCCCAAGTGCAGCCCGGCCTGAATCACTGCGCGTCGGCTTCATCGCATGGGAATGAGGCGATGGTGCGAAGTACGGCGGTCGAACACCCGGCGGCGTCACAGGCCAGTCCCACGATCTCTGGACGGGCGGGGCACATGACCCCAGCAGGTGATTTCGGTGAGCCGGTCTTCGTCGATGCGGCCGTCGCACTATTCTCGGAGTTCGTCCTCGAGCTCGTGCCGCCATGCATCTTTATCGGTCAGGGTGCGGCCAGCAATCACGAGGGGGCTGATGGGCTTCCCCCCCAGGGCAAGCAAGCCGTTCCTTCGCGATCCCCATCCAACTATCCTCCCTCCTCCGGGTTCGCCTTGCCCGCCTCCGTGCGGGCTCTTTCTTGGGCTCGTCTACCACCCACAGGCAGTACCGAGCCAGCGCTGCCGTGCCGCTTCGCCTTAGTTCGGGTGCTACTTGCAGAACTCAGCTTCGACCGCACAATCTCCAACCGCTAATCCTGAGGAGATCAAATGCCCGCGTCAAAATCCTCCGTCTCCGCGGCGGAGCCCTTGGCTGATGCCCTGGAGAAGAGTGAGAACGTGAAAGAAACCGTGCAGGGTGTGGCCGATGACCTGGCTGTCGTACACGCGGTCCTAGACAAGGATGTGCCGAAAGAGCGCACGGATGAACTAGATCGGGCAGTACAGCGAACCAACGATCTCGAGAAGAAGCTGTCGAAATCCGCTGAGGTCCTGGAGCAGGTCACGGACACGCTCTCGGAAGAGTTGAAAAAGAAGGGGGTTTCGTAGGCACGCTTCTCGGCTCGTTGAGTGCTGCCTGCTTTGCATTCACAAAGCGCGCGGCTTGTGCTTTCGCGTTGTCGTCTTGGCTGAGTCAGCATCGCTTCGGCGTCGCTGCTTCAAGACTCCCGCCTACAAGATGCTTGCTTCCACCCTAGTATAAAAGTGACAACTGCTCGGGAGCGCCAACGACGGCGGATACAGGATGCCTCTAGTCACCATCCTCATCGAGGACAGCAAGACGATCCGCGACCACCTGATCCCGGCTCTGCGCGAACTTGCAGATATCGATGTCGTCGCTTTTGCCGAAACGGCATCGCAGGCTGTCGAGACCTTGCAGCAAAACGACGCTTGGGAGCTGGCGATAGTCGATCTTTTCCTCAAGGAAGGCTCTGGGCTAGCGGTGCTGAGGGCCTGTCAGAGCCGTGCCGCGCACAAGCACGTTGTCGTTCTCACGAACTATCTCAACACAAGGATTCGTGAAGAATGCCTGATGCTCGGCGCAGACGCAGTGTTCGACAAGTCGAACGAGATCGAAGCTTTCTTTGACCACTGTCATGGCATTCGCCGACAGGGGCAGTGAAAGAATCACCTTGCCTCAGAAAGCGCGCGCAGCAATTCGGTCCGTAGACTGACATCGGCGACCTCTTTTTTTCCGTCTTCAGTTCGCCCGCCGAAACGGATCCGCCTTGCCATAGCGGGGGCAGCGTAAGGGTTCACCCTTCCTGTGATCTCAGCTTCAGCGTTCGGCAACTCCGATTCACGCTCAAGGAGATTCAGGTCTTTGGTCCGTTCGAACCGTGTTGACAACGGACAGAACGGCGTCGACCACAGCATCCGGGTCGTCGAACTGAATGTTGTGCCCGGAATTCGGCAGTAGCTGGTGTCGACTTCGCGAGGACCACGTTGCGAGGTCTTCGTGCAGTTGCTTCCAGATGGCTTGAACCTGATTGCCCTGCTCGGGCGTGATCTTCATCCCCCGGAGTTCCGCCGTGGTGTACGGAGCCATTGCCGTAAGCACCACCAGTGGACGACTGCCCAGATCCCGAAAGGCACGCGCCTCGGCGAGCGTTCTGTTGGTCGAGTCACTCTCCGCGAGCTGTGTACTCAATGATTTTGGAGCGTAGGCGCGAATTGCTCGTGCATCGCGCTCACTCTGATGCGGTGCCTGCGGCAGGAGCACCGGTGCTGCCGCGCGAAGGATGCCGGACCACGCGAATGCGACACCGATGCGAGACAGCATGGATCGGGATTCCGTCATCAAGCCAGCGACGCGCTCGACCTGCTCCGGATGGGAGGGATCAACAAGAACTAATCCCACCACTTCGCGGCCGAAATGCCTCGTGAAACTCATGACGTAGAGACCGCCCAATGAGTGGCCAACCAGCACGAACGGACCATGTTCGCCTGCGTTGATCAACGTCGCGTGAAGTTCGATCGCCACACGCTTGCCATCTGGAGCAGCATCCGAAGGATCGCTCCACATCAACCCCGGGCGGCTGTATGCGCATGCCCGAGTGTGCGCAGCGATCTTCCCCTGGACTGCCGACCAGCTCAGCGAACCGTCAACGCTCAATCCTGCTTCGAACACGACTGTGGGCACGCCGGAGCCTTGGCAACTTAGCTGGACACTTCGACCACCGATATCGACCATTTTTCCGGGCGGGGGGAAGTCCAGTGCGGCTCGGTATTGGCCGACGCGCTCGTAAACAACGCCTGTCAAAACGACCACGGCAACGAGAATCGCGCCCGCAAGACCGATCCCCAGCGCTTGAAGTTTCGAGGGCTTCACTGTTCGACCTCATTGGCCCAGGGTGCTGTGACAGACCGCCGGGCCATGGCGCATCGCTCACGCGGAAATTGCCTCTTTGTAATCCAAGTGGCGGGGAATTGGTGGGTTGGCGATCGAGATGGGATGAGAAATGGCCCAGAGCTGAATTCCGTCCACCGACCAAAGCCACAGGATAGCCGCGCCGATGTAATCCCCGCCGTAGGCGGCACACACGCGACCAGCCGCCGCCGGGTGCAGGGAAAGCAGCCAGGCGACAGTGCCAGGCTGATCCCGGCTGGCACAAGCAACCAAGCGGAGCGGTCTTGCTTGAGCCACAGGTACGGCAGGTAATTGGGGAGAAGTGCTTGCCTTCTCAACGCCAGCCGTCGGCGATCCGCCCAAATAACTGGGAGGACGGCTTCTCTACCCAAACGGACATCGGGTGAACAGATGCCAAAGACCGTTTTCGCTGCAAAGGCGGCACTGGGAGTAATAAGCCCTATAGCAGTAATTGGACCCCTCGCTCAGCTCGGGAGCACACCCCTGTCGTCAGTTCGCATAGGGCTTCGTCGCTCACAAGTTTCCACAGACCTATTACAACTGCCAGTTGTCTGAAGTCGCGCGTCGTCGCACGCTCAACGTGAATCCATGTGGAAGACGACTCTGTGGGGGCTGCCGCTGGGTTTTGGATAACGATTGTCGAGTCAAGTCCAGTGCGGCACCGTCGCTCTGGCTTGGGTTCCAGTTCCGCTTTTAGCCGGGCTCTTCGAGCGAGGAATTTCACTGTCGAAACGTACACACACGACTTGAAAGCTCGGCTTCACTTCGAGGATTCGTCATGCATCTTGAACACCCTGCCAATCGCCGCGATGCTGATTCTTCAACCGTGACAGGTCCTGCGTTCTTTCGCATGGCCGACGTGGTTCGCATCACGGCCCTGAGTCGAACCACCGTATATCGAAGAATTGCCGGAGGCAAGTTCCCCCCTCCTGTGCATCTGGGCGGGCGCGCTTGTGGTTGGCCGCGTGCGGCGATTCAGCGCTGGATCGATGATCCGGAGGGTTACGTGAATGCCTCACTCATGCACACGCGTCGAGTGAGTTGAATGAACGGACGCGATCCGGTGCCGTTGCTGCGCGTCAAGGGTGCAGTCGCCCAAATTGTCTGCATCGAGGCAGCGGCGTATCGCTCTCAAGTCTCGACGTTGTTCGTAAAAAAAACCTCTTGCCGAGGTGCGACTAGGCTGCCTTGAACTTCAGGATTGGTGCGCTTGCAGCAAGTTGGCCCAGGTAGTCCGCCCAGCGCTGCATCATGTCCTTGCGCTTGTCCATGAACTCCGCGCGGTCGTAGGCCGTACCCAGCGGCCCGCTCTTGCCATGGGCAAGCTGTGCCTCGATGACGTCGGGCGAAATGCCGTGCAGTTGCTCCGCCATGACCGTGCGGGCCATTGCACGAAAGCCGTGGGCGGTCATTTCGTCGTTGGTGTACCCCAGCCTTCGCAATGCGGCGTTCACCGTGTTCTCGCTCATGGGGCGCTCTCCAGTGCGGATGCTGGGGAACACGTATCGGCCATGTCCGGTCAATGGCTCAATTTCCTCCAGTGTTTGTAGTGCCTGCTTCGCCAGCGGCACGAAGTGGGGGCGACCGTTGAGCTTTTCATGGAGCCTTCGCTTCATGTCCTGCGCCGGGATGGTCAGCATCGCCTCTTCCAGATCGATCCAGGCCCATTCCATCGCACGGATGTTGCCGGGGCGCTGGAAGAGCAGGGCGGACAGGAGAAGGGCGGCGCGGGTGATCGGCTGCCCGCTGTAGCCGTAGATAGCGCGCATCAGTTCGCCTACCTTCTGTGGCTCCAGGACAGCGGCCATGCTCTTGGTGAGCACAGGCCGAAGCGCCCCGTGCAGGTCGGGCGCCGGATTGCGCGCGCACCGGCCTGTCTGCACACCGTAGCGGAACACCTGTCCGGCGCACTGGCGCAGGGTGTGGGCCGTCTCGATGACGCCCCGGCCCTCGGTGCGCTTGAGCGCGTGCAGAAGGTCCCTGGCCTGGATCGAGGCGATGGGCAGTTTGCCGATGTAGGGGAACAGGTCCTTGTCCATGATGCGCAGCCAGCGCTCCGAATAGGACGTGCTCCAACTGCTGGCCTTGGTGGCGTGGAACTCCCGCGCCAAGGCTTCGAAGGTGTTCGCCGCTTCCACCGCTCGGGACAGCTTCTCTGCGCGCTTCGCAAGGCCGGGATCGACGTTGTCGGCAAGCAGTTCGCGGGCCTTGTCGCGCCGCTGTCGAGCCTTCGCGAGCGAGACCGCAGGGTAGACGCCCAGGGCCAGCGTCTTCGCCTTGCCGTTGAACCGGTAGTCCATGCGCCAGTACTTGCCCGCGGCTTTGACGCGCAGATACATGCCGCCGCCGTCCGCATAGCGCTCGCCGATCTCGGCGCCCTTGTGCTTCACTTGCCTCACGAAAGTGTCTGTCAGCATTGGCTTTTTCTCCTTGCTGTCGGTACCTGGCTTTGGCAACAGGGCAGATACCTGAAGAAGTACCGACAAAGTACCGACAAGAAATGCTATGCCTCAATCTGTCATGGCGCAAAGAAAAACCCGCTTCTCCTCGAAGGAGAGCGGGTTTCAGGATGGTTCTGAGCTACTTGAGACTGGAAATTGGCCCCCGGAGGGGATTGAAGGTCGAGCTACAGGCCGCGCCAGTATTCAAATCTGTTTGTTGGCTTGTGAATTGTTCCCCCGTCTGTTCCCCCGCATTGGATGTACTTGCTTTCGATGCGATCTCAGGGCGAGTAGGTGCGCTGCGAGAAGGCATCGAGGCCGAATGTGATCTGGCCGGGGGGAACCCCATTGCCGGTGGTGCCTATGCTGCAGCTCCTTGTTCGCGCAGCCAGGTCGTCACGTCGCCGGCGCGCCAGCGCGTGCATCGCGCACCGTTCTTGATCGGCTGCGGGAAGTTGGCTGTGGCCATCTTCCGGCGGATCGTCGATTCGCCGAGGCCGGTGAGATGCTCGACGACGTCGATGCGCAAGAGCGCGTCGGGTATGAGGGCCGCCTGCAGGGTCTGGGCGGGTGGTCGACGGGGCCTTTGCGTCAGAACCGAGGGTGGACGTTCACTGGGTTCATTCAGCTCGGTGGCGGCTTGGATCTTTGCCCACAATCCAGCCGGCACATTCACGGTGATCCACTTTCCGGCGCCAGCGCGTCGGTGGTTCGGGTCGCTGTGGTTGCACTGCAGCAGTTCGCGGAGAAGGGCTGTCATGCGGGCACCTCGATTTTTTTGGATCGGCCAGCGGCAGAGTCGAGCAGTCGGCGCGCACGGTGCGGTGCGAGCGCGCCCTTTGCGTCGAGCTCGAGCAGCGCCTTGATGGAGCGGAGCACACGGTCTAGAGATGTGCCGAGCAGGTTCAAAATGCGTCTCCAAACGTTGGGGGAAGCAAGATGGGGAAATCCGAGCCGAAAGAGGTCCGACTCAAAATGGAGTGGGAAGCGCATAGCGCCGTTTTGGTAATGCATCAGGATGGGGAGGCCGTCACGATCCATTCGATTGAGCGCCTTGGCCTCGAATCTCTTCCGGGTGACGGTGAGACGTATCGCAGCATCACGGAGGCTCACAACCGAGCCTTGTGGCAGTGGATGGATTCGTTGAGGAAGTAGCTCAACCGAATGGCCAGGTCGACTCGCGCATGGTTCTTCGCCACCCACTGGAGACGTTTGAAATTGTTGAAGAGCAGCCATGACATCAGGCTGTCCCTGAGAGATTTACGAGATCAACAGAGGAGATAGCTTGGCCTATTGGTGGGTGAATCACAGTGGCACGCATGTGCAGGAAGTTGGCGGCGGCTACATCTGGTGTCCGCACACTGACGTCAATGGTCATGCGCGCGAGACGTACACGAACCTGACTAGGGTCGCCGCAGGGGACCTGGTCTTTTCCTATGCGGACCGCGCGATTCGGGCGATCGGTGCGGTCCGAGCTCCTCATGTGAATGCGCCCAAGCCCGCGTATGGTGCTGCCGGTGCGAATTGGGGGGGCGATGGATGGCTCGTAACGATCGAATGGAAGCTGCTGACGCAGGCCTTCGAACCTCTGCCCGTGTTCGACGAGCTCCAGCCGTTGATGCCTGAGAGGCACTCGCCGTTGACGAGCGCTGGCAAAGGCGCGATGAACGTCTACTTGGCAAGCATCTCGTCGCAACTTGGACAAATGCTGATGGGCTTTATCTCGGACGGCAATCCCGAATTGCAGGACGAGGTTGACGATGCATCGGCGATGCAGCAGGTGTTGAATGCGAACATTCCCCCGACCAGCAAGAAGCAGTTGGTTGAGGCGCGCAAAGGACAAGGCATCTTTCGGGATCGCGTTGCGGCGATCGATCGCACCTGCCGCGTCTCCGGCACCAACGACCCGCGGGTACTGAACGCGGGCCACATCAAGCCCTGGTCGAAGAGCACTGACAAGGAACGGCTCGACGGTGAGAACGGGTTCTTGCTGGCCCCACACGTCGACAAGCTTTTCGACCGCTTCCTGATCTCGTTCGAAGACGATGGAGCATTGATCACTGCCGGTCCAGGCGTGGACGCGCTGATGCGTAGCTGGAATCTTGATCCCACCTTGCGCACGGCGCCGCTTCGTGCTGGCCAGCGGGGCTATATGGCCTATCACCGAGGGCGGCTTGCCGAAGTGGTGGCGAAGGGCCTTTGGCGATAGCCGACTGGCTTCGTCGTTCGTAGCGGCAGGAGTGGGGAAGAGCTTGGGCATGATTGCTCGAGGTGGTGGTCGGTCAGGCGGCTAGGCGCGGCGCGTGCGCGGCCTTGGCTTCGGTCGCGCGGCGCACGATGGCATCGCAGATCAGAGGAAACTGGTGCTCGTGGTACAGCGTGGCGGCCCGTTCGGTGCCGGCCGGCTCGACGCCGAGGGCACGCAGCTGCGCGGCGGTGACGGTCCAGCCCAGGCGCTCGGCGATCTCGCCGATGCGCAGCGTGGGGGCGGTGCCGACGATCGGTTCGTTTGCTGCGGTCGCGCCGGCCTCGAACTGTTGGAGCGGAGCGGGAGCCGGTGCTGGCGCCAGTGCGCGCGGTGCGCGGCCACCCGAGTAGCGGGCCACGGCGGCAGGTGGGCGCTCTGTCATCGGCTCTTCGCGCTGCTCTTGGGCTTGCTCCTGCGAGGCTGGAGCCACTTCGGCGGCAGGCGCCGGCACAGGGGCCGGCGCTTGATGGCGTCTCAGTTCCTCGAGCTGGGCCTGCAGCCGCTCGTTCTCGGCGCGCAGCTCTTCCGCTGCGGCGCGCTCCCGGGCATCGGCGATCATCTTTTCCAGCGCGCGGATGGTCACGTCCTTCTGCGCCGCGGCGCGCACAGCGAAGTCTTCGAAGACTGCGGCGCTCACGTCGATCTCGCGCACGTAGGTCAGGCCAGCTTCGATTCGTTCGATGGGCAGGCCCTCGGCCTTTGCCGCGTAGCCTTCGATCTTGGCGATGGCGTCCAGATGCCGCTGTGCGCGCTCGGCTTCCTTTCGGTCGCGCTCGGCCTTCTCGGCGGCGAGCTTGTTTTCGTGCACCGTGATCTGCTCGTCGACGGCGGTTTCGATGGGCTTCACGATCTCGATCAATCGCGCGGCCTCTCCGTCGACCACCTTCTTGCAGTCGTTGAGCTGCTCCTTGGTCCTGTCGCGCAGGCGTTGCAGCGCGAAGCGGCCCGATTCACGCAGCTCGAGGCGTGCGTCCTTGGCGGCCTTGAAACCCTTCGGCGTGCTCATGTCGAAGGCGACATCGCGGTACCGCTCCGCGAGGGTCTTGACCTCGGTTTCTAGTGGGGAGAAGAGCGCGAGCGCGGCCTGCGCGATGGTCTGCGGCTGGGCGGCAACTGCGTTCGGGGTGACGGTGGAAAGTTCGGACATAGGGCCTCTCAGAAGGGGTTGTCGATGACTGCATTGCCGGCGCGCGCAAGCGGTGCGGGGTCTGCGAAAAGGGCTGGTAGGGGGGCGGGCGTGGCCTCAGCGGTGCTGGTGCTGGTGTCGGCAGCCGGGAGCGATGCCGCTGCGACCTTGTCGGCGCCGGACATCTTTTTCGGCGTGCGCAGGATCGCGAGATAGCTTTCGACGAGTCGGCTGAAGTCGATCAGGTCCGCTTCGAGGGCCTCGATGGCGTCCTCGTTGCGGTAGATGCGCTTCACGAACAGGTCTTTGCCGACGGGCTCCAGCCAGGGGCAGTACACGACCAGGTCGCACCACTTGCGGCCGGTGATCCACAGGCCGCCGTTGATCTGGTCGAGGTACTCGAGGTGCGCCGTCTCCGGGCTGGCCCAGACCTGGCCCAGCTTGTCGCAGGCCAGCGGGCACTTGATCTCGACCATGCCGTCGTCGTCGATCAGACCGTCCGAGGAGTACCCGAAGCGCTCGTCGTCGGTCAGGATCAGGCTGACCTCTTCGACCAGCGCACCGGTGCGCGCCTCGTAGACCATTCGGGCCCTGGGCTCGAGGTCGCGGCCGCGGCGCATCGCGTAGGTGACGAACGTGTCGTCAAGCGGCTCGCGGCTGATCGTCTCGAACGCGACCAGCCAGGCGTACTTGATCGCGGCCGCGCCGGGCTCCGTGGTCGGCTCGCCGCGAAGCGCCTTGGTGATGGCGCCTGCGGACGGCTTCACCTTGTAGCCCGCCTTGGCGCGCGCGTCCGGCTCTTCCATGCCCAGCTGCAGGGCTTCGACGTAGAGGCGCTGCTGGTCGGTGAGCCCGCCCACGCGCTCTCTCGCGTCGGAGAAGCGCGATGCCGTGGGCACGCCGCAGCGCGCACGCAGCCAGTCTTCGCTCCCCTGGGGGTAGTTCAGCAGGATCACGAGCGAGCTCCTGCCTTCAGCCGTTGGCGATGGGCGATCACTGCGTCCTTGAACTCGGTGTAGAGATCGCGGCGCTGTGTCGCCGCCAGCGCACTCGCCCCTTCCGCCCACAGCGCCGCGGCTGCCTTGTCGGTCTTGGTTTCGCGAAGGCGATGGAACAGCGAATCGGTGAGTCGGTCGGCCTCGGTCGCTTGCCTCACGGCGCCCGGGTCGGCGCCGGCACCGTTGCCATCGTCGTCGCTCTCGCCGATGGCCACGTTGAAGATCAGCTTCAACAAGTAGCGCTGGGAGTAGGTCATCGCCGAGCCGTGGGCGTGGGTCTTCGTCATGACGTCGCCACCCTTGGCGCCCTTGCCGTCGGCCGGCATGTCGCACTTGTAGGTGCGCATGTGCCCGGCAGCGTGCGACACGTAGCAGAGCACGCGGATGTGGTTCTCCTTCGGGCTGTCGTCGGTGTCGAAGCTGAGCGCGAAGCCGTTCTTCGTGTAGATGGGGCGCAGGGCTCGGTTGAGCTGCGCGTAGCTGGCGTAGGTGCTGCGGGTCTGCGGATTGACCGCGTCGGCCGAGATAGGGCCCATTGCAGCCTGGGCCTTCGTCATCGCCGCGTTGAACTTCTGCTCGTTGGCGCGCGCGTGCATGCGCTCGTGCATGCTCAGCAGCCGCTCCATCTTGTCGACGTCGACGTTCGGGTCGTTGGCTGCGGCCGTGATGGCGTGCATCACCGTCGCAATCTCGTTGCGCGGCGGCAGGATCACGGGCGCTCTGGCCACGAGAACCTCGGCGTCTGCGTGAGCGAGTGCGGCGCTCACTTGGCGATGCCCCACAGAGAGAACCAGGAATCGCGCGGGCCTTCGCCGTACATGCCGAGCAGCACTGCGGCCAGGATCAGCAGCACCACCAATGCACCGACAACCAGGTTGTCGCGGCGGGTGGATGGGAACCAGAGGCCACCGATGGCCTCGTCGTTGGCGGCCGGCGGGAAGCCGGTCGGCGTGGTGGCGGCGCTGACCTGCGGGCGCGGCGGGTTGACAAGGCGAACGCTCACGATGCGATCCTTTCGAAGATGAGAAGGGCGATGACGAAGAGGCCGGCGAGGGCGGATGCGGCGATCACCGCCGCTTCTTCAACCTGTTGGCGGCGCGGCACCTCGACGAAGAGGCGCACGGTGCTGGAGCGCTGTCCGGGCCCGAAGGCGTCTTCGAGGGAGCGAGGCAGGCAGCCGGGGCGGTGGTCGTCCGCGTTGACCATGCCCACCAGCGTGGGCTGGTCAGTGGGAGCGGGGACGAGCGGGAAGGCGTAGCCGAGTTGTTTCACTGGACGTCTCCTCTGGCCTTGGCGACGACGTCCGCGGCCGCGCGTAGCGCGTACCTGCGTGCGATCGGATCACCACCGCGCAGCGCTTCGATGGCCTCCTCGTAGGCAGCGAGGAGTTCGTGCCGGAGCGCAATGTGGTACGCCATGCGGCGCTGCAGCTTCTCCGGCGTGTCGGGCCCCGCGCTCTTCGGCAGGTCCAGGTCGATGTCGCGGTACTTGTCGCCGCGCAGCGCGATCAACGCGCGCTGCTCGATCCAGCGAATGCGGCGAGTCTGGCTGCGGCTCTTGGCTGCCGAGCGGGCGATGTGGTCCAGCGCCTGCGCGAGGAGCAGCGGGTCCACCGTCTTCGCGGCCTCGTAGGCGCGGGGGAATTCGTGGGTTACTGCGCTCATGCGGCGCACCACGCGAAGTGAGGCGACATGGCACGCACGCGGCGCGCCTCGGCGTAGCGCTGGCGCAAGGCCGCAATCTGGCGCTGCAGCTCCAGCCCGTGGGCGATCAGCGTGGCCATCATGCAAGCCTCGTCGAACGGTTGCGCGACAGATCGAGGTTCAGCGCGGCCGAGGCCTGCATGCGATCGAGCGCACCGGTGTCCTTTGCGGCCGCATAGCCGCGGTCGAAGGCGATCAGCTGTTCTTCGCTGAACTCGGGACAGGGTACTGGCAGCGCGGCCAGCTTTGGGTGGGCCGTGTGCCCGGGGTTGTTGTACATCTGTGCTCCTCGCGGCTGCGTCAGCCGGTGGAGCGAATATTAGGTGCACCGAACTATTTGGTCAATAGGTGTGCCTAATATTTATGAGAAAGTCTCGTAGGTGGATGGTGCGGCGCCTTTTGCCTATGAACTTTCGGCGAGGCCTTCGGTGCCGCATAGGTTGATTGGGCCAAAGGCCTACCCTGAACGAGGGATGTAAGCCAGACGACTCCTTGCCAAACTCCGCACGGGTTCTCAATCGTGTAAGTCAAAAGGAGACAATTGTGAAAATCGCTGCTGTAGCAATGACGGTGGTGCTTGCGATTACGGCACCTGGTGTCTGGGCTCAGGCTGCTGGCGCGGGTGCTGAGTACAACAAGCGCGAGGCCGCCAGGATGCAGGAGGTTCGACGGCTGGAAAAATATGACAAGCCGTTGCGGGATGACCCAATAGGGAATGCGCTGACGGGCGGAGCTGCAACAGGCCTGGTGCGAGGGGCCGCTGCCGGCGCAGCAGGAACCGCGTCGCGTGCTGCCACCGGCACCGCTTCTTCTGAATACAAGCGGCGCAACGAGAAGTAGAAGTTCAGCGCGCGCCGCGGAGGACCATCAAAGGCCAAGCGGCGAGAGGCGTCGAGGAGGGAGGACTCGGCGCTCTCGTCGCGATATGCCGGATAGATCCGGCCGCGATCAGTACTGTTCGCTTTTCCAGACGGTCAATATCTTGCCGATGATCTGAAGGTGTGGGTTCTTCGGAGAGAGGTCATAGGGCGGGAAGTCCTCATTTTTCGAGATCACGCGCAGCACGAAGCCCGGCCCGTTGAACTCCGGGACGCGCTGCAAAATCTTGATGTAGCCCTCGTCCCCCACGCGAAAAAAGTACACGCCTTCGTGGTCAACGCGGGTGACGCCTCGATCCATCAACAGCGGGTCGCCGGGGTTGAACATGCCTCGCATCGAAGGACCGAAGCCGGTCACGATGCAGAGGTTCTGAATGCTCGAGTACGACCGGACGTTGAGCTGCAGCCACTCTCGATCCACCCTCCAGCTCTTGATGATTCCGGGTGGCTCTGCTTCGAGGAGCAGCTTTCCACGGCTATCCATGCCGCCGCTCACATCGTATTGAACGATCAGCACCTCGTTGTCGCTTACCTGCGGCGCGGCGGCGCTTGCTTGCGATAGCTCGCTCGGCGGAGTGGGGGCGACCGCTGCGGTCGTTGTGCTGTTGCGAGAAGTCGGCCACATCTGTCCCTGGCCATCGGACAGCCAGAGCGTGTTGCAGCCATACAGCTCCGCAGCCTTTGCGGCAGTGGTGGCTTTCATGGCCTTCGTCTCACCGCTAAACCACGCATTCACTGAAGGTGGCTTCGCACCGGTCGCGCGTGCGAGGTCGGCTTGGGAAATGTCGGGTCGCTCGTGGGCCAACAGAGCGAAGCGCTGCTTCAACGTGGTCATTAGGCAATCCTAATAAATAAAGCATTAGGCGTGCCTTGCAATGAATCTTAGGCACACCTTAGAATGCCGTGCATGATCACCGTACAAGACCTCGGCGGCCCGACGGCCGTAGCTCGCATGGTTCGCCTTTCCGTGCCGACCGTGCACGGGTGGAAGGCGATACCGGAGCACCACTGCCCAACGATTGAGCGAGCAACCAACGGCCGCTGGGTCTGCGAGCAGCTGCGCCCGGAGGCTCCGTGGCTGCGGGTGCCTGACAAGAAATGGCCGCACCCGAAGGGCCGCCCCGTCCTCGACCTCGCCGCCGCTGCGCCTGCGGCCGAGCCCGCGGGGCAGGGGGCAGAGGCGTGATGTCAGTCTTGCATTTCGCGCCGACGGCTGCGCAGCAGCTCTCCGCATTCGTGGCGGCGCATCAGGCTTTTGCTGTCGTAGTAGCTGTAGATGAACCAGTAGCCGGCAGCGACTGGTACCGAGACCCAGCGCCGGAATCGTTGATCGGGGGTGGCGTCCATGGCTAGCCATGAACAAATCAAAGCTCCGAAGGCCAGCGGCCAGAACTTGACCAGCGACAACAGCAAGAAGCGGTCGTGGCGCACGGCATATCGAATCAGCTTGATCTTCACGATCCTGACCATCGGGATCTCTTTCATCGCCGGTGATTCCGCCTACAGCGGAGGGGTGTGGTTGCTCGGCATCGTCTCTTTCAGCGTGGCGATGTCCGCCCGCGCCATCAGCGAGGTCTAGACCATGAACCCCTTCGAAGCCATCGGCGCGGCTGCGCTCTTCATCGTGATCGTCGGAGTTGTTCTCTGGTGCGCGGGCGTCCTCAAGGTGTCCGTCGGCACAGGCGGGGAGGGCTGATATGAGCAAGCCATTGCTTGGAACGCCTGAGCACATCAAGGCCAAGTCAGTTGAGGTGCTGCGCCCGCTCGCGGGCATGTCGTACGCGGACGCGCTGTATGTGCTGGAGATCGCCCAGCGCACGATGGCGGACGCAGTTGACCGGTTGCACGCGGAGCAGTTTTTTAGCCCTCCCGTTTTCCAATGTTCGCCTCCCAAAGATTCGGGAGATCGTCCTTGAGCAAGCGGTGCAGCTTTTTCGACAGCGCATCCACGTGCTCGGACGTGTTGTTGGCGTACTCGTACATGTCTTCTCGTGAGTTGCCTGCGATGTCTAGCTTGCGCTTGATCTCCTGGATCTCGATGAAGTTGGCAATGCACATGAGCTTGATCGTGCGCAGCTCGTCGAGCAACTGTTTTTCCATGGTCGGGGCCTTCGTTGGGTTGTTGAGGAACACCCATTGTGGCGAAGCAACCCCGGCCACCATTTCGGGAGATGCCTGACATGCGAAGCACCACGAAGAAGGGGGCGCGCACGCCGGCCCTGATCAAGGCGAAGAGCCGAGTTGAGATCGCTGCGCGCGTGCATGAAGTGCTGCAAAGCGCGCAGTTGGTAGTGGCGATGTCGACCGCGTCGCTCAATGCGATCGGTGTCTCGGCCAACGAGATTGCGCGAGCCGCCGGATACCGCGAGCCACTCGAGCCGGAGCCCGCGATCCAGAGCACCCCGTTGACGCCACTGACCCCGACAGGTGGCGCCGCGCGCCCCATCACACTGACCTTGCGTTCTGGCGGTGCTGCATGTCTGGAGATCGAGGATGTGGCGCTCTCACTGAGCTCCGATGAAGTCGCCTTGCTTCGGACTATCTGCTCGCCGAGTCCGCCGAGGGGGTCTGGCGTGACGGTGCTCGAGGCGCTTGAGCTGGCGCGCATGGCGCTGGTGACCAACCACAACGTGTTGGCCACGGACCGGCCTGACCTGCCGCGCTCGCCCGACACCGGCTGGACGACGAACTTCTTGCGCGAGATCGCGGCTATCGACGCCGCGGTCGAAATGCAGGTTGGAAGCCGTTCCCGTACTGATCTCGGATGTGGTCGTTGTAGTACGAACCAGCAGAGCGGGCCAGGCATAGGCCATTCCACACCTGTACCGGAACTCCCGGGAAGTCGTACCCCTGATGAGGTTCGCTCGTGAACCAGAGCGTCAGAACCTGCGCTGCTGGCTCGTATGTGCCCTTCACGAGGGCGCTCGAAACGAATCGCGTCTCTTCCATTTTGTCCGCCCCTCGCGGGGTCCGTGTTGTGGTGACCGGACTTTACCCCGCGAGGGCGCGGGCACCCCGTCACCACCTCATTCCTTCGAAGGCCCGCTGATGCACGTCAGGTCTCTTTCCGCGCTCGATCACGCTGAAGTCGTCGAACTCGCCACGCTCGCGGCCGAGCGGGGCGACGACATCGCGAATACCAACCCGTTTCCGTCGGGCTGCTGGCGCCACACCGTCTTCCGCGACGTGTTCGTCGCCCGCACCGCCGACCTCCAGCCGGTCGGCTGACCACTTCACCCCAACGAGCAATTCCAGATGTCCACCCTCAACGAGAACGACGAGCCGGCTTTCGCCCGCGGCATCGCCGGGCCCCTCGGCAAGCTGACCGAAGACCTGAAGACCAAGGTTGACGAGTCGACTGACAAGGTATTCCGGCAGCACTGCGCCATGAGCGGAACGGATGCCTCCACGCTGCTGCGCGACTTCGTTTACCTGACCTGCTACGGCAAGACATGGCGGGCGATGGCGGCTGAGAAGCTGATTCATGACGAGGAGCGTATCGGCGCGCTACGCAAACTGACAGGGCCTTTTGAGGGCCCCGAATTCGCACAGCGGGGAGGGCGGGCTTGATGGGCGGCGCGACTCCTGCACCCGCCGTGAAGCGGCCGCTGCTGATGGCTCAGCAGCACTTCGACCAGTTCACTCCGGCCTTCATGGCCTATCTGCCCGAGAACCTGCATGTCTACGACGCCTTCGAGCGCGAGGCCATGCGCGTGGTTCGCCGCGGCTTCGAGCACTACAGCGCGCGCACCATCATCGAGGTGCTGCGCCACAACTCGGCGCTGGCCGAGCGCGCGGGCCCGTGGAAGCTCAACGACTGGCACACGCCATACCTGGCGCGCCTGTTCGCGCTGCTGAACCCGGCTTTCGCCGGCCTGTTCGAGTTTCGCGTCACGAAGGCCGTGGGCCGCGGCCGTGCTGCTGCGGCCAATGATCCTTCGATGGGGGGCGCGGACTGACGTGACGAAGACAGTTCCATACCCCGCAGACACCCGTGCGAAGGGCTGGCGCTTCGAGCTGGACCACGAGCGCATCGAGCAGTCGGACACCTGGGCGTTGGCGCCGGCCGACGTGCGCCCCTGGCTGCTGATGCTGTGGCTTTCAGCTTGGCGCCAGGAGCCCTGCGGCTCGCTGCCCAACGAAGACGAGCTGATCGCGGTGCGCATCGGCATGCCCATGAAGACCTTCGCCAAGGTGCGCTGCAAGCTCATGCGCGGCTGGTGGGAAGCCGAGGATGGCCGCCTGTACCACGACACGGTCACGAAGCGTGTCCTGGAAATGCTGTCCGCCCGCGAGGCGGAGCGACGCCGGAAGGCCGAGTACCGCCAACGGAAGGAAGCGGAAAGGACGGGTCTGTCCCATGGGACACCCGGCGGACACCAGCAGGACGACGCGGGGAGCGACACCGGGAGAGACGACACCGGAACCGGAACCGGAACCAGTACCGGTAAAGAAGAAACCACCACCACTTCCCGAACTACGACCGGAGAGGTGGGGGGTGATCGGCATAGCCCGTCGAAGGCGGGAGCCACCTGCAAGGCCATCCGTGCGAAGGGCATTGCCGACGTGAACCCTTCGAGCCCGGAGCTTCTGGCCCTCATCGCCAAGGGCGTGCCAGTCGAGACGTTCGAGGCCGCGGCCGAAATTTGCGCCAAGGCCACGCCTCCCAAGGGCTTCGCCTACCTGCTCGGCATCGTCAAGCGCCAGCTCGGCGAGGCTGCGGCCATTGCTTCCGGCGTTGGCATGCCTGCGAAGCCCTGGGACGAGTCCCGCACGTCCATCGAAGCGAAGGGCGAAGAGGTCGGCCTGGGCCGTTGGAACGAGCACGACCTGAGCGTCAACCGCGAAACCTTTCCCCAGTACACGGCCCGTGTGCGCCGGGCCGTCGAGCAACGACAAGGAGAACCCGCATGACCAGCATCGCTCACGTCGCCTCCATCGCACTCGGCGCGCAGCGCCGCCTACACGTCCTCTCGTGCGCCGAGCGCCAGCTGCGCGGCCAGGGGCAGCTGTCCGCCGCGGCCGCGCACGGCATCAGCGCCTACCGCGCTGTCGAGCGCAGCAGCCTGGACGTGTGCGCCGAGCACTTCGCAAACCTGACGCCGGCGAACGACGGCGCCTTCACCCCAACCCCGGAGTCCGAACTGGCATGACCACGCGCCGCCCCAAGATCGAATTCGACGCGGACGAGGTGTTCGCCCGCATCCGTACCAAGCCGGTTCGCTGGAATGACCTGGCAGGGACCAAAACTGCACGCCGCCAGCTGCGCCCGATCATCGACAACCTGCTGGCCAGCGGCGCCGTCAAGTTCGTGCGCCTTGGTGGCAGTCGGCACCTTGCTGCAGCAGCCTGGAGCCCGTCGAAGCAGGAGGAACTGGACGAAATCTACGGCCGTTGCCGTGCGGTCGACGGTTGCATGCTGTGGACCGGGCGCATCGACCCTGACCGTGGCCCGGCCATGTACGCCGCTTGGGGTGGTACCGAGCGCTCTGCGCGTCGGCGCGTCTGGGGCATCCGGCAGCGCAAGCTCGACCGCGCGAGCACGATTGCGATGACCTGCGCCAACCCCTCCGACTGCGTGCTGTTCGAACACATGCAGCGCACCAACAGCGGCGCGAAGATGAAGGGCAAGCCCAAGACTCTTCTGCACCGGATTGCCATCGCGACAGCGAAGCGCAAGACCTCGGGAAAGCTCACGGACGAGAAGGTCGCGCGCATCCTCGAGGGTGATGAGAGCACCAGGTGCCTCGCGCGTGAGCTGGACGTGAGCCAGGCCACGGTCCATGCAGTGCGCTCGCGCGATCGCTGGCGCAACTACCGTGCGACTCCGTTCTCTGGCCTCGACGCCGCCAACGATTCGGGGAGGCGCCGTGCATGAGCTGCCCGAACTGCGACCTGGCCGCCGTGCGCGCCGATCACCCGGGCTACACGGCCAACTGCCGTGAATGCCTTGCCCGTGGCATTGCCAACGGCCCCGAGTTCTGGCGCTCGCGCCAGGACGGTGCCATGAGGCCCGAGTACGTCACCGCGCTCAAAAGCATCTGGGGCGAAGACTGGGAGGCTGGCAACGCGGCCGTGAAAGCGGCGCACGTGCGACTGCGCGCGCTGCGCACGTCGCCGCAGGGGGCGCTCCTGTGACGACACGAATCCTCGGCATGGACCCCGGCGCCAGCACCGGGCTGGCCTGCTACGAAGACGGCGTGCTGACCTGGCTGCGCACCATCGAGCCGCACGCCATCGACCACTTCCTCCGCGACCTGATGCCGGCGCGTGTGGTGTTCGAAGACAGCCGCCTCGAGAAGCGCGCGTGGAATGCGCGCACGAAGAAGGACTACGGCGCGGCACTAGCCACGGCCCGCTCGCTGGGGCGGGTGGACGCCTGGTGCAGCCTGATCACTTCCATCTGCGCGAACCTGGGCATCCCGGCCCACGGCATCAGCCCGACCGCGAAGGGCGCCAAGTTGGACGCGGCCGCCTTCGCTGTCGCCACCGGCTGGACGGCACGCAGCAACCAACACGAACGCGACGCCGCGATGCTGGCGCGCATCTACCGGAGAGCGATTCGATGAGCGACCTTGCCTTGCATGTGGTCTGGCCGGACCAGGAGCGCGCGCGCTCCAGCTTCCTCGAGCGCGTGGCGCCGTGGTGCAAGCAGCAGTGGGCCGCCGGCCGTCGCCTAGAGCTGGAAATCCGGCTGCACGAGGACGCCAAGACCGACCGTCAGCGGAAGTACTACCACGGCGTGGTGCTGAAGACGATTGCGGCGCAGGCCCGACCGCAGGGTGCACAGTTCCCGCTGGCGGTGTGGAAAGAGCACTTCCGCGCCGAGTACCTGGGCCACAAGACCGTCATGACGAAGAACCCTCTCACCGGCAAGAAGGTGCGCCGGCGCGAGCGCGTCAGCACCGAAGACCTCGGCGTGAAGGGCTACAGCCAGCTCATCGACCGCGTGAGCGCCTTCGCCGCCACCGAGCTGGGCGTTAGCTTCGCTGCAAGCTACGAGCAGTGGGAGCGCATCCAGGTCGACCCGGACACGGGCGAGATCATCGGAGCCATCACGCCATGAAGTCGCTGACCTTCGGGCTGGACTACGACGACACCTTCACCGCAGACCCGGACCTGTGGCGCCAGTTCATTGCGACGGCGCAGGCGCGCGGCCATTCGGTGGTGTGCGTCACCGCGCGCCGCACGCCGCCCGACTTCTCGCGCGAGCCGCGCATGCCCGACAGCGTGCCCATCGTGTGCACGGGCGGCCAGCCCTACAAGAAGCATGCGGCGGCCAAGGCGGGCTTCGCCGTCAACGTGTGGATCGACGACATGCCGGGCCTCATCGAGCCGTCCCTGGTGCTGGACTTCGGCCTATGAAGCGCAGCGCGCCCCTGAAGCGAACCGCCTTCAAGCGCCCCCGGCCCAAGGTTGTCGGCGTGGACCTGGCCGCGGGCCCGGACACCACGGTGCTGGTCCGCGTGCAGCAGGTGTCGGGCCGCATCGTTCGTATGGCTGCGATCAACGATGCGGACTTCCGGGGCGGCGCGCCGAAGACCGAGGCACAGCGCAATCGGGCGCTGCTGGCGATGGCGCGCGGCCAGCGCTGCTTGCTGACTGTGCCTGGCGTCTGCCGGCCGGACCCGGCCACCACGGTCGCGTGCCACAGCAACCAGTCGGTGCACGGCAAGGCCGGCGCGCGCAAGGCTGACGACCAATGGCATGTGCACGGGTGCGCGGCTTGCCATCGCTGGCTCGACCAGGGGCCGGCGCCGGTGGCCGAGAAGAACGAGCGCTTCGCCGTGGCTCACGACTGGATGGTCTCCATCTGGCAGGACATCGTTGCCGGCATGCAGCCGTCGACGCCGAAGGAACGGAAGGCCGCCCAGTGGGCGCTCGACCGCATTGAACCCAGACGAGGAGAAAAAATAAATGGCTGACGCTCGGAAATCTACAACCGCCCTGGTGCTCGAGGCAGTGCAAGACCTGCATGCCCAGGAGCAAATCGTCACTCGCGAGACGCTGGCCGAGCTCACGGGCCTGAAGCTGAGCGTGATCGACGACCGCTTGGGCACCCTGGCTGACGACGGCGCCATCCTGCGCGTGCAGCGCGGTGTGTACGTGCCTGCGCCACAGCATCCGCCAGCGCGCCCGATGTCGAAGACGGTGATGCCCAACGGAATGGTCAAGATAGAGATCGGCGACGAGGTGCTCACGCTGACGCCGCGGGAGGATCGATCGCTCGCGAATCTGATGGCTGGAGCAGCCGCGCAGGCGGCCGCCATTGAGGCTGGCCGGAATACCGCCATCCTCGCGGCCGAGCTCAGCGAGGAGGTGAAGCGTCTGCGCCGCCAGGTGACAGCACTTGAGTCAAAGATTGATCCGAGTCAGGGGCAGCTATTTGGATTGTCTCAAGGGATTGAGAACCGAGTTGCAAACGGAGCACTATTCTTAGCTTCAGTGTGATACGAGGTTATAGATCGCCGCTTCCGAAGGCCAAATAGTCGTAAATACAAACTGCTTTAATAAATTGGGTTTGAATCAGAGTATTTCCCTGTTCAAGAGTCGCTTCGTGCGCTTTTAGATATTCTCTTAACGGATTAATTAGTATTTTTTCTTCGGGCAGGCCGCCCAAGTACATCACGACATCCTCAGGAGGCATTGAATGAAGATATCCTTCAAAAGAACCGGCCTGCTCGAGCAAGTGAGGGGCTTTTTTAGCGTAATCCCTAGGTGGCTTGAACGTCTCAAGCGTCGCAGACGCGGCTTTAGCAACACGAGGATCGAGGACTACATCTTTTCGGACACGTCCTTTCTCATCAAGCATTTTGGCAAGATGGAGATAACGAAAAACCGGTACGTATCGATTTGCCTTCAAAATTACAGGCAGTGATTCACTAACGATTGAGCTCGCCGTATAGTTCTTGTTCTCATGGAGCAAATCTTCGAGCAAATCTTTTCTTGCCAAGCCCGTGTAGCCGACGCCTTTAATCGCAGATATCGCGCCTACGCCATAAACGATTTCGATGTGCTCTCCATCTTCGTCTGCCTCATCCAAATCTTTAACGTATAAAGTTTTGTGCGGATCATTATCCCGTACTAGCGTGTATACATGCTCCTTGAGCCGGCGAAGAACCTTGGCTGGGAATGCGCGAGGAATTCCCATGAGTGCTTCGTAGACGGGTTTGAAGGAGGCGGCACGGATTTCAAGCACGGGAATCGCATACCCCTCTGGCACAACAATATTGCCGGCCTGCATCTTCGGGGTCGCACTATCTTTGTCCCAGGTCACAAATATCAGACGATCGCGAAGTGAATCAATATTTGCTGATGTGAGACAGTTTCCGATATCTTTAAGTATTTGAACAATATTGCTATCCGTCATCGAGTAACCGAGAAATATTATCGGGTGTTCGACGAATATGGTAAGCAGTTTTGCAGTCAAATAAGCATTTCGCTCGACAAAGCGAGCATAATCTTTGTCTGTTAGGATTAAGGAGTTTGGATCTGAAATGCTTCCGTGAATTTTGTAGATTTCACCAATTCCTTGGGGTGCCGCGAAAAGCAATTCATCTTGGCCGACGTAAGGTTTTAAATCTGGAAAGGAGTCTTCCAAAAAAGAATCCCAGTTTGTTGTAATTATCCCGTCTATAACAGCCTTTTTTAATGTTTCTATTTCTTCGATCAAGGCGGGATTGTCTACGAGCTGGTGGCCCTTCTTGTCCAGGTATCGCGAGATTTCAATCTTCAATGCGGAATCGGGAGCAATGCAATATTCGGCGTTTTCTTTTCTACTTTGTTCAAAGTCTTTCGACTCCCACCAGACTTTGTGATATGCCTCTGCAAGCGCGCGAGCGACTCCAGGAAGGCCGTTAGATGCGCTCGATCGGAAAAATTCGTATGCCGCGCCAGTTGGCTCTGCAAATCGTCGTAGCAAAGCCTCCCAAGTTTCCGCGTCAAGATAGCGTCGAGAAATTCCCGAGCCAACAAAAAGAAAAGGTGCAGTTGAAAACTTCCGTAGGTGTTCAGCCAGTTCTTTCATGTCACGCTTTAATGTAGAGAAGAAGCGCGAGTATCTACGATTAATTTCACTGTCGAACGCATATGTAGCGCGGTACTGGTCTAGCGCTGCGTTGCCGCGCTTCGCTCGCTCGTAGAAAGGACTCGCCGCGTCAACTTCTAGGGGATATGAACAACGCAGCCGGTTCCGGTCGCGTGGCTTAGGCCGCACGGTCGCCGCCAGGAGCACCAAGGGCGGGACTGTTGCATGCACTAGGCCCGTTCCGATGACGGCTTCGCAAGCTGGATCATGGCTTCAGCTTGGATCTTCGCCAGTATTCGCAGAGCCTCTTCCGGCTTCGTTTTAGCGAACTCTGCAAGCCAACCTTCGAGATCCGCTTGTTCGAACTGGAAATGCACGAGGAACGAGCCGCTGAGAGCTAGATCATTGACCTTGCCGTAGGCCGAGCCGGCATCATTCCAGATCAAGGCTCTATTCGACTCTGTCCTCAGGCCCCCTCCAGTGCTCTTACGCACCGGCGTTACGGGATGCCCGTGCAGGGTGGTCGCCCGCTGCCAGCCGCGAAATGTGAGTTTCATGTCGCCTCCGTTGTTGTTACATCATCGTAACAACATACGGCGCACCCCAGCCGCGCAGGTCTGGGACGGCTCAGCTTTCAAGAGGCGTTGTAATCGCCGGGACTATTGCCGTTCCAGTCGATGTCCCTCAGCTACTAATGCCACCAAGCGATCTGCGATGGAGGTAGCTCTGCCGGCAACAGCTTCAATCAGCTCGGTCCCACTCGAGAAGCCGTTGTAGCGAACCTCTATGAAGTGCGCGAAGCCGTTGGGTACGTCACTTGCCTCACCAGCTATGGCAGCCTCGATTGAGTGGTACTCGCGGGGGTCAGTAACCAGTGCACCGGTGTTCAGCAGCCGAGCGGTGTAAATGCCGGGCACTTCTTTGTGGATGTCGAGTGTGAGGATCATGCGACTCGCTCTGAGTTGATCTACTCGTCCGATTTTTTCTTCACTGCAGTCCACTTTGAGCGCATGGCCGCGATTCGTTCGCGAGTTGCCGTGGCGTCCGCTAGGCGCTCGGAGTCGACATTGACCCCATAGTTGCGAAGAGCTCCATGAATCTCGTCCAGCTCATTCGCCAGTTCATCAATCCGCTCGAGCATGAGTTCGATCGGTTCAGGCTTTTCAAGCTCGATATGAATCCATTTGAGGAGCTCGCCTAGTTCATGAGCTTCGTCCGGACTGAGCTGCGCCCTCGACTCTCGCATCTTGCCTTGCAGAAGGCCGAACATGTTCTTAGTCAGCCGCAAGAGCTCACGCAGCTTTTGCATATCGGCGCTTCGGTCGTCCAGCTCGGTCTGGAGCCGCTGAACCGTTCGAGCCATGTCCGAGCTTTCAAGCTCGCCAGGGTTGAGCGATTCCTGGAGGCGGGCCACGATTTCGGCATTCATGCTTCGGCCGCTCTCACGGGCGGCGGTCTCAATACGTTCCTTCAGCTCCGGCAGCATCCTTAGCCCGAAAGGTGGCAGTTGACCCGTGGGGGCGGTGGTGGTGTTCGGTGCTTTTGCCATAGCTACGCAGTGTAGTCAAAAAACAACTTGCGGACGATAGTTACGCGGCGATACTATCTACGCCGTGTAGTTATATAACGGCTGAAAGGAGCTTCAATGGCTACGTTAAATAGACAGGATGACTGGGCTCGAACGGCGATTCGGCTGCCCAAAGATGTCCACCAACAGGTTCACGAAGTTGCTCAACGAGAGGACCGAAGCTTCAACGGACTGCTTGTCGCCCTCATTCGTGACGGCCTACGCCTTCGGCCGCAGCACCCTCTGGGAGCCCGGCAATGAGCGCCATCCTCGATATCGACAGCGGCCGGCTGACCATGAGTAGTCGAGAGATCGCGGACTTGACTGGCAGGGACCATGACAACGTCCGTCGCGACATCAAGAACATGGCTGAGCAGCTTTCCCTCAGTTTTGAGGAAAAGGTCGAACCCTCTACCGGTGGTCGTCCGTCCAGAATTTTCCTGTTGCCCAAACGCGAGACGCTGATCCTCGTGAGCGGCTACAGCGTGGAACTGCGCGCCCGCATCATCGACCGCTGGCAAGAGCTCGAGGCTGGCGCGCCGCCGGCACTGAACATGCGTGACCCACGCCAACTGGTCACGGCGGCGCTGCAATTGATCGAGGTCAACCAGGAGCTGCAGGCCACCATCGACCAGCAGCAGCGAAAGATCGATGACGATGCTCCGAAGGTCGACGGATTCGAACGCATCGCGCGTTCGGATGGTTCGCTGTGCATTACCGATGCAGCCAAGACGTTGCAAGTTCAGCCGCGCAGCCTGACTCAGCTGCTGCAAGAGAAGGGCTGGATTTATCGCCGCCCGATGGGCTCAGGCTGGTTGGCTTACCAGGACCGTATCCAGTCGGGTCACATGGAGCACAAGGTCACTACGGGCGAGAAGTCTGACGGTCGCGAATGGAGCAACACCCAGGCGCGCATCACGCCGAAGGGGTTGGCCAAGTTGGCTGAGATCGTGCGCCAAGCGGGGTTGCATTGACTCCGCCGGCATCGCGACGCCAACCAACTGACTGTGATTTTTCACTAGTGCGTTTCGAGGATCGAACGCATATGCTCGAAGCGAACCTACCAAGGCGAAGGCCCCAACGGCGGCAACCGTTGAGGCCTTCTATGAAAACCACCCAGCTCTAACTGAAAGGCATTCACCATGGATGATAAGTCCTTGACCCATTCTGGGGAAGCGGAGGCTTCCTCTTCGCTCGAGACCCGCGTCGCGCAGGTCTTGAGCGGCCCTGGCCACCGGGCCGCGATGGTTGTTCGGCGCGGAGGTGGCGGCTTCACTATCCGACCGATCGAGCATGGGAAGTCCATCGTCAACATCCAGCGCGATTTGCTGGTGCACTTGAACGAAATTCCTTTTGAAGATGGCTGGCTGATGGCGCTGCGCGACTACTGCGACGGCCGCTTGAAGGCGAGGGCCGAGGCTCGTAGTGTCCGCGGCTTCATCACCCCGAAACCGGCGGCATGCTGGGACCTGACCGTGTTGTCTGCCGGGGAACGCTGACGTGGCCGGCTTGTGCGCACGGCCCTCGCGATAGGCGATGATCAGCCGCCGGCTGCGCAAGGGGGAGGGCGGTTGGGTAGAGGAGCGCGCGGCGCGCGCCATCGTTTCAGCGAGATTCGGAGGAGAAGTTGATGGATGACGAAGACTCGAAGATCAGGCGCAATCTGGTTGCTGCCTGCATGTTGATCCTGCTCGCGGGGTGGCTTAGGGCGCCGCTCGACGTGCTGAGCGAGCAATTGTTGAAGCTCAAACCCGTTGGACCGGACTTTGCGTGGCGAGTCTGGATAGCCGCAGGAGCGGCGCTCGTATATTTCGCACTGCGCTTCCGTTTTTCGAGTGAGAACCTCGATGCACTTCATCCGCTCGAGGTCGAGTACTTTACGGTGGAGAAGAGAATTGTTGCGAGTTACCTCGCGCGTCGTATGGCGAAGTTCGTTCGGGTCGGCGCCGCGCGCCCGTTGGACACTGGCGCGCTTTCGATGTTCGTCGAAGCACAGCGGCGGGGAATAGAACAGACCCAAGGGGGAAACGGGAATGCGAAGCTCCAGCGCATCACAGTCGCTCAGACCGGGCGAGCGGCGCGGCAGGGCGGCCAAGCGGGAGAGCGTGCCAGCCTGAAATTTGTCGAGGCAGATCTAACAATCTGGTTCAGCTCGAACGGCGGTTTGGCAACAAACGTCGTGACGCTCGGCTTCGAGCTGCCTGCCTGGGTGGTTGCGCGGATCAAGCTCAACACTCTCGCGTGGATGCTCATGTACTCAAAGGCTAGCACCCAGATTCTGTTGCCGTGGATCTTGAGCGCCTGCGCATTTTTGCTAGTGGTCTACAAGGTCTACCGCACCTGGTAGAGCCTCTCAAGGGCACGCTCGCAGCAGACATGCAGCGAAGCCTATCTCCTCGCTCGCCTATTGCCTGCGATTTGCCCGCGCAGCAAGCTGGCGGGCATTTTTCAGTCGAAATCGAGTTCCACAATAGCGGGCTGCCGCAAAGTTCCCAGGAAAGTGTGCATGCCAGGCATGCGGGATTTGCGGTTCAGATTCAGTAGGTCAGGGTACAACCCGGCTGTTATATGCGCGCTGATCCATTCGGGTGTCACTTCGACGAACTCGACGCGATCCACGGCACCTGAAGAGGCGATATTCAGATCCCAAACGAGCTTGTGCAGCCGAGCTACCGCCACGGCGCGAGTTCGTTCTGGCGGAAGGTTGGCCCTAAAGCACATTGCGAATTCGGAAGCAGCCACGCCAGGCCCTGAGGCGTTTGGAGAGATCAAGAAGCCTTCGGTGTAGGCCTCTTGGTTCCCTTCAAGGGCAAGAATTGCGAGATATGGCGGGCGGCCACGTTCGACTCGGACTTCATAGACTTCGACGCTCATGCTGATGATCCCAGAGTGAAGATCGGATTTTCGAGGGCATCGATGACCGTGGCATTGGTGGCATCCCGCGAAGGCGGAGCACCCCTTGTAGGGTTCGACCGCAAGGCCTGCGCTCGGAACACTCGCGAGCATGGCAACTCGCAAGCCGGCCAAGAAGCCAGCACCCGCAACGAAGAAGACCACCAAGACTCCCGCCGCCCCGAAGAAGGCTGCAGGTGTTCCTGCGCGCAAGAAGGCCGCAGCCGCGCCTGTGAAGCCCAAGAGAGCGCCCCGGAAGGTCAAGCCCGCACCTGTCGAGAGCCCACAGTTCGGCCTCACCCCCTTGCAGCAGCGCTTCGTCGACGAGTACCTCGTTGACCTGAACGGCACGCAGGCTGCGATCCGGGCGGGCTACAGCGTCGACACCGCCCGGCAGATGGCCTCCGAGAACCTTGCAAAACCGTACATCGAGGTTGCCATTGCAGATGCTCGCCAGCGTCAGCAGGAGCGCACGCACATCCAGGCCGACCGCGTGGTGCTCGAGGCGTGGAACATCGTCTTCGCCGACCCGCGCGAGCTGGTGCAGGTGAAGGTGGGCTGCTGCCGCCACTGCTACGGCGAGGGCTTCAAGTACCAGCGCACCCTCGGCGAGTTCAACCATGACCAGGAGCACCACGCCCTGAAGGCTGGCAGCCTGGCTGACTTCGATGAGAAGGGCGGCATCGGTTTCGATCCGCTCAAGCCGCCGCACCCGTCGTGCCCGGAATGCGGCGGCGATGGCCATGCACGCGCCGTGCTGGCCGACACCCGCAATCTGTCGCCCGCCGCCGCGGCGCTGTATGCCGGCGCGAAGCATGGCAAGTACGGCATCGAGGTGCTGACGCACGACAAGGCCGCATTCGCCGAGAAGCTGTTTAAGCACATGGGCCTGTACGAGAAGGACAACCAGCAGAAGGCCGACCCGCTCGCGGCTTTGCTGCATGCCATCGCGAAGGGAAGCGGCAACGGTTTCAGCCCGGTCGCCAACGACCCGGAACGCACAGCAGCGCCCGCGGCGCCCAGCGCCTTCGTGCCGCGCGCCGACGTTTCGGAAGACGAGGACTGAGCGTGGCCGGCCGGACCCGAGTCGTCCACGACACGCCACTGCGCCCTCTGCCTACCAACGCGGAGGAGCTGCAGCGCTGCCTGGCCGACCCGGAATGGCGCCTGTTCAGCGGGTGCCTCTACAAGATCATGGTGAAGGGCGACGACGCGGAAGAGGGCGAGCCGGCCGAGTCGTTCGTGTTGCCGTTCAAGCCCAACGGCGCGCAGCGGCGCTTCCTACGTCGCCTCTGGCACCGGAACCTCATCCTCAAGGCCCGCCAGCTCGGCTTCACCACGCTCATCGCCATCCTGTGGCTCGACCACGCGCTGTTCAATGCCGACCAGCGCTGCGGCATCATCGCGCAGGACCGCGAAGCGGCCGAGGCGATCTTCCGCGACAAGGTGAAGTTCGCCTACGAGAACCTGCCCGAGGAGATCCGCCAGCGCTTTCCGCTCGCGCGCGACAGCGCCGTCGAACTGCTGTTCGCCCACAACAACAGCAGCGTGCGTGTCGCCACGTCGATGCGCTCCGGGACCATCCACCGGCTGCACATCAGCGAGTTCGGGAAGATCTGCGCGAAGTACCCGGAGAAGGCCCAGGAGGTCGTCACCGGCTCCATTCCGGCCGTGCCGAAGAACGGCATCCTGGTCATCGAGAGCACCGCCGAAGGCCAGGAGGGCGAGTTCTTCGACATCGCCAAGCGCGCCCAGGCGCTGCACTTCGGCCACCGCGTGCTCACGGTGCGCGACTACCGCTTCCACTTCTATGCGTGGTGGCAGGAGCCGAACTACACGATGGACCCGGGCCTGGTGCCCATCACTGTCGAGCAGCACGAATACTTTGAGCGCATCGAAGAGGAGATGGCCTGCAAGATCGACATGGGCCAGCGTGCCTGGTACGTCGCCACGCAGCAGGCAGACTTTCCGGGCAAGGAAGAGCGCATGTGGCAGGAGTACCCCTCCACGCCCGATGAAGCGTTCCAGGTCAGCACCGAGGGCAACTACTACGCCAAGGACATGGTGAAGCTGCGCAAGCGCGGCGGCATCACCGCGGTGCCCGTGTTGGACCTTCCCGTCTACACGTTCTGGGACATCGGCAACAAGGACGGCACGGCCATCTGGTTCATGCAGGAGCTGCGCGGCGAGGCCCGCTTCATCCGCTACTACGAAGAGCACAACGAAGACCTGCGCCACTACGCCGCGCAGCTGAAGAACACCGGCTATCTGTTCGGCGCGCACTTCCTGCCGCACGACGCCGACCACAAGCGGCTCGGCGACTTCAACCACAGCACGCGCGATCAGCTGCAGGCCCTACTGCCCGGCCACACCTTCTTCATCGTGCCGGCCATCACGGAGTTGATGTCCGGTATCAGCATGACGCGCAAGCACCTCAAGGGCGCGTGGTTCGACCAGGAGGGATGCAAGCAGGGGATGGAGCGCATCCAAGGCTACAAGAAGAAGTTCAGCCGCTCCGAGAACCGCTACCTCGACCAGCCCGACAAGAGCAACGGCTGCACTGAGGCCGCCGACGCACTGCGCCAATGGGCCCAGGCCAAAGAGAACGGCCTGCTCGCATCGATGACCGACACGAACTCATATCAAGAAGCACCCGCCCTCCACTGGCGCGTGTAGGAGCACCCAATGACCGCAACCGACACCACCACCCAGAACAGCACCGATGAATTCGAGGCCGAAGGCGCTCTGACGCTGGAGGAATACAAGGACTTCATCTACGAGATCGAGCAGCAGCCGCACTGGCGCGTCGTGGCCGACAAGGAGCTGGACTACGCCGACGGCAATCAGCTCGACACCGAGCTGCTGGCGGCGCAGCGCGAGTTGGGCATTCCGCCGGCCAAGGAAGATCTGATCGGGCCGGCGCTGCTGTCGATCCAGGGCTACGAAGCCAACGTGCGCACCGACTGGCGCGTCACGCCGAACGGACAACCGGATGGCCAGGACATCGCCGATGCCCTGAACTTCCGCTTGAACGAGGCCGAGCGCCATTCGAAGGCCGACCGCTCATGCTCCGCGGCATTCCGGCCGCAGGCGGCGGTGGGCCTGGGCTGGGTGGAAGTCTCACGCGACTCCGACCCGTTCAAGTACCCGTATCGCTGCACCGCCGTGCACCGCAACGAGATCCACTGGGACTTCTATGCACTGGAGGATGACCTGAGCGATGCGCGCTACCTGCGACGCACGCGCTGGCTTCACCCCAGCCGTCTCGTGAAGGTATTCCCGCAGCACAAGGACTTGATCCGCGAATGCGGCCGCCACGGGCAGTCGTGGTGGCTGAACTACTCGCCCGAGGCGCTGGATGGTGGCAGCTCGACTGGCCTGTCCACTGGCGCGTGGGATGCGGCGCGCAGTTGGACCGTGGCCGAGCACCACTGGTACGACCCCGTCAGCAAGGACGTGTGCTTGGCCGAGCTGTGGTATCGCCGCTGGGTGGACGCCGTCGTGCTGCGCGCGCCTGATGGCCGCGTGGTGGAGTACGACGAGAAGAACCCGATGCACAACTACTCGCTGGCGCGCGGCTTGGTGCGGCCCCAGCGTTCGGTCGTCGCGCGCGTGCGTCGCAGCTTCTGGCTCGGCCCGCACTGCCTGCACGACGGCCCGAGCCCGTACACGCACCGGCACTTCCCCTATGTGCCGTTCTGGGGATTCCGCGAGGACAGCACGCGCGTGCCTTACGGCCTGGTGCGCGGCATGATCTTCCAGCAGGACCGCCTGAACAGCGGCACGGCCGCGATGACCTGGGGCATGACGGCCTACCGGGTGGAGCGCACCGGTGGCGTGGTGGACATGACCGACGAGCAGCTGCGCCGCCAAGTGGGCCGCCGCAACGCGGACATCAAGCTCAACGCCGCGGCCATGATGCAGCCGGGCGCGCGGTTCGAAGTGAAGCGCGACGTGCAGCTCACGGACCAGCAGCTGCAGATGCTCGCGGATGCGCGCATGGCGCTGGAGCGCGTGTCTCCGGCTGCCGCCGGCGCTTTCTCGGGCCGACGCGGCACCGCCACCAGCGGAGTGCAGGAAGAGACGCAGGTGGAACAGGCGAACCAGAGCCTCGCGCATCTGATGGACAACTTCCGCGCCGCGCGCACGCAAGTCGGCGAGCTGCTGATGTCGATGATCGTGGAGGACATGGGCCGCGAGCCGCACACGGTGGTTGTCGAAGGCGACGCAGTCACACCGGACCGCGTGATCCACATCAACAAGCCGGAGATGGATCCGGCGACGGGCGCGCCGTACCTGAGCAATGACCTGCAGCGCATGCGCCTGAAGGTCGGTCTGGAGGACGTGCCCAGCACCGCCACCTACCGCGGGCAGCAGCTGCGCGCGATGTCGGAAGCGGTGAAGAGCCTGCCGCCGCAGTTCCAGGCCGCGGCCATGCCGTTCCTCGCCAGCCTCATGGACGTGCCCTTCAAGCGCGACCTGGTCGAAGCGCTGCGTGCTGCCGGGCAGCAGGAGTCGCCTGAGCAGATCGAGCAGCGTGTCAACGAGGCGGTGCAGCAGGCGCTGGCCAAGGCCGGCAACGAACTCAAGGCCCGCGAGCTGGACATGAAGGAGGCGCGCAACGACGCCGAGATCAAGAAGATCATGGCCCAGGCCGTGCAGATCGGCGTGCAGGCAGCCTTCTCGGCGATGCAGGGCGGCGCGCAGGTGGCGACGATGCCGATGGTGGCGCCCATCGCCGACAACATCATGCAGGGCGCGGGCTACAAGCGCCCGAACCCCGGTGGCGACGATCCGAACTTCCCGACGCCGGTGCAGACGGCGGTCATGAGCATCAAGGACCCCTACATCCAGGGGCAGGGGCCTGCGATGGCGGCCGAAGAGGAAGCGTCAGCCGCGGCCCCCGTCCGCGAGAACACCAGCCCGATGTTTCCGGCTCGGTCGGCAAATGGAGGCACAGGGATGAATGGAATCGAGACGACGCGCGTCACCGATAACGTTGCATAGGAGAAGCTAGGCGCCGCGGGAGGTGTTCCTCATCTCAAGCGAATCTCAGTCAATCGCGCTTTGGTTTGGGAAGGATCGGACTGTGAGGATAGGGCTGCTTCGTCCCCAGAAGCCTGGCCCTAGTAGCGCGGTCTCTGAGTAAGAAGGTTAGAGAGAACGCAACCAGCCGGAAGAGGCCCTTAATGTTGCCATCGTCTGAATTCGGATGGTCCGCATGAAGCTCTTGACCCAATCGCAACGATTTGCAGCGAGAAGAAATTTTCTGACTAGCAAAGTTCAGATTTTCTTCTTCGTGAGCAAAGAAATTTCGGATCTTTCTTATCAAATTCAGGTCGTGGTGCTCTGCTTCTGAAAGAAGACCGCACAGATTGGCGACCGTTATGCGAGAGGAAAAGGTCGATAGTGGGCCATTCCCCTCAAAAATTTCTTCCTTCTTGCTTCCATCGACTGGAAGAAAGTGAGCGATCAGCAATTCGCGAAGTCGGTTGTCCAAATTTGCTGCGAGCACAAGGGCACAGGTCCTATCGTCGGCGCTGTCAACAGTGCCCAGAAGGCGCTGAACTGATTCCGGATTCATGGTCATTTTGTCGCCAATTTAGCTGAGGTGATTTGACCGGGTAGCCCTGTCTGAACTTCTGCGGCCGCCTTGGTCCCCACAAATGTAAAGCGTGCTACCCCCTGTAGGGTTTCGCCTTTCAAGCCTGTTTTCCCACACTGCCCCCAAGCAACCGCGCGCGAGCGTCGTTGCGAAGGTCACGACCGAGAGGGCGTGAGTCTCCATAGCAGATGGAGCAGGGCCGCGAGGTCTTGCACCAGATTGCTGGCCCTTTGCGGCCACGGCGATATGTGGCGGGACAGGCATGACGACATCAACCAACGAATTTTTCCAGAACACCGAGATTGACGGTGCATTGACGCCGGAGCAGGCCGCGCAGCTCATGGAGCTGTCGGATTTGGGCGATACCAGCAACTCGCTGGACAACGGTGGCGCGCCCTCGACCACCACTGCGGCCGACGCAGCCAAGACCGAAGACACGAACGACAACGCAGCAGCTGCTTCGCCTACCGCGGCGCCTGCAGCAGCTCCCGCCAGTGAGCTCGACGCGACCAACGCTGTCGTGCTCGCGAAGGATGGCAAGCACACCATCCCCTACGCGAAGCTGGTGGAGGCCCGCGAGGGCGAGCAGCACTGGAAGGCGACGGCGGAAGCAACGCAGCGCCAGCTGACTGACCTGCAGGCCCAGGCCCAGCAGCGCGCGGACGCCGGCCAAGCGCCGACCACGACCGACAACCAAGTGGCAGCCGCGCAAGCGGCCATCGCCAAGGGCGTCGACCCGGCGATCTTCGGGGACTTCTCTGAAGAGGAGCTGGCCAAGGGCATCCAGACGCTGGTGGCGCAGCAGGTGCAGGAGCAGGTGACTGCTCAGGTTGGAAAGGCACTCGCGCCGTTCCAGCAGCACCAGCAGCAGACCGCACAGGACGCCCACACCGCGGCGATCTACCGCGCGCATCCCGACGCCGACTCCGTCGCGGAGAGCGCTGAGCTGAAGCAGTGGATCACCTCGCAGCCCAGCTACCTGCAGCCCACGTTGCAGGCCGTGCTGGAGAAGGGCTCCACGAGCCAGGTCATCGAGCTGTTCAATGACTTCAAGAAGGGCACTCGCGCACCCGCGCCGGCGCCGTCTCCTGGAAAGAGCGCGACCGCTGCAGCTGATCCGGCTGCAGCGGCGAAGGCCGCCATCGCGGCTGCGGCGCCAGCGGTTCCCGCATCCCTCTCGGACATCCCGGGCGGGCGGGCGGACTCGCTGTCGCCGCACGAACGACTGGCGGCGATGGATCCGACGTCGATGGCGGAGGCCATGCAGGGCATGTCTCCCGACCAGATCGACGCATTCCTGAACCGTTCACTGTGAGCCACGAGGCCCACGCAGCACCACATCACAAGGAGGTCTAGATGACCGCGACCAAAACGCAAACGTCATATGGCGACCCGAAGGCAATGGTCCAGCAAGCCGCTGGTGTCTTCGCCGTCTGCCAGCAGCGCAACACCACGATCAACCGCCTCACGGGCAAGATGCCCAAGCTCGAAGGCGCCATCGCGACGATCAAGAAGCAGTCGAGCAACCACATGCCCATCGTGCAGGCGCAGGACCTGGGCAAGGGCAAGGGCGACGAGGTGAAGTTCAACCTCATCAACCCGAGCGGTGGCTACCCGATCATGGGTAGCGAGTACGCCAAGGGCAAGGGCGTCGGCGTCAAGCTGTCCGAAGACCGTCTGCGTGTGAACCAAGCTCGCTTCGCCATCGACATGGGCGATGTGATGAGCGAGATCCGCAGCCCGGTGGACCTGCGCCGCGTGGGCCGCCCGCTCGCGCAGCAGAAGATGAACGACTACATCGATCAGTCGATCCTCGTTCACATGGCCGGCGCTCGCGGCTCGCATGACAACATCGAATGGCGCGTGCCGGTTGAGTCCCATCCGAAGTTCAAGCAGATCATGGTCAACCGCGTGAAGGCGCCGACCAAGAACCGCCACTTCATCGCGAAGGCCGGTGGCATCGATCAGTTCAAGGTCAACGCGGGAGAAGTGGACATCGCTTCCACCGACCTGCTGAAGATGGGCACGGTCGATGCTGTGCGCACCTACATCGATCAGATCGCGCTTCCGCCGCCCCCGGTGCAGTTCGATGGTGACCAAGCCGCGACCGACAGCCCGCTGCGCGTGATGCTGATGTCGCCGGCCCAGTACAGCGGCTTCGCGACTGACCCGGCGTTCCGCAACTTCCAGGCTGCCGCCACGGCCCGCGCTCGTCTGGCGAAGGATCACCCCCTGTTCCTCATGGACGCGGGCCTGTGGAGCGGCATCCTCATGGTGAAGATGCCCAAGCCCATCCGCTTCTATGCTGGTGACTCGCTGCGCTACTGCGGTGCCTACGACACCGAGGTTGAATCCGACGCCCTCGTGCCCGCCGCTTTCGCAGACAAGTTCGCCATCGACCGCGCGATCCTGCTCGGCGGCCAGGCGCTGGCGCAGGCATTCGCCGCGTCGCGCCACAGCGGCATGCCGTTCTTCTGGAGCGAAGACGACGACGACCACGGCGACAAGATGGAACTGCTCATCGGAGCCATCCTGGGCATGTCGAAGATTCGCTTCGCTGTGGACCACGGCGACGAAGTGCAGTTCACCGACCACGGTGTGACGGTGCTCGACACCGCCGTGCCAATCATCAAGCCGCGCGGCTGATGTCCAGGGCCGGGGCAGCCCGGCCCTCTCCCTTTACTCCCTCATTCATAGGAGCCACACATGGCCACCATCAAACTCAAGGGACTGGGCATCAACCAGTTCGGGGGCATGGTCCCCTACGGCAACGTCACCACGCTGCGCGCGACGCTCGAAACCGATGCGACCGGCGCCGCGGTGCGGGCGAATGTCACCACGCCACTCGGTATCGGCGACAAGGTCTACCTGCAGATGCTGCCCGAGGGCTTCCGCCTGGAAGACGCGCAGACCATCGTCTCCACTGCGCTGACCGCGGCCGTCACCGGCTCGCTGGGCTTCGAGTACGCCGATGGTGTTGATGACGCCGCCGTGCCGCAGGACGCCGCCTACTTCGGCGCCGGCATCGTGCTCAACGCCACCGGCCGCGTGCGCACGGCGTCGTCTAAGGCGCCTGTGACGCTTGCCAAGGAAGCGTTCCTGGTGCTGACCATCGCCGGCGCGGCAAACGCAAAGGTCGGCCGCGTGGACGTGGTCGTCCACGGCGAACGCCTCGGCGCGCAATAAGCGGCAAGGGGAGGGCGGCGACGCCCTTCCCCTCGGCATCACCCCCAAGGAAACGAAATGACCACCTCCACGCCTGGCGTGCCCGTGAAGTACACCGGGCGCGAAACCCCGTTCATCGACCGCCTCTACGGTTCGAGCCTGCCGTTCGATCCGGGGCAGACGCGCGTCATCGCCGACCTCGACCTGGTCGCCAAGCTGCTGCGCCACTCGGACGTGTTCGAGCGCGATGACAAAGCCAAGCCGGCGGCCAATCCCGTGACGCCTTCCGTCGAAGACGACACCACCACGCACCTTCAGGAGGCCGACAAGCTGAAGCAGCAGCGCGACCTGGCCGAGAACCAGCGCCAGGACATCGTGGAAACGCTGAACTCGATGGACAAGGACGGGCTGCAGACCTTCGCGCAGGAAAAGTTCAGCCAGAAGGTTCCCAAGAACCTGAGCGTGGACAACATGCGCGCGAAGGTCGTGGAGCTGATCGACCAGTACGGCCTTCCATGAACGTCGAAGACCTCATCGGCTCATTTCGCGTTGACGCGGATGACCTTGCGCGCAGCCTCGGCGGCGGGCAGGGCGACCTTCTGTGGTCGGACGATGACGTGGCGCGCTGGCTCACCGAAGCGGAAGAGGAAGCCGCCATCCGCAAGCGACTGCTGCCCGATGAGGTCGCACTGTCGATCACGGCGCCCACGCGCACCTATCCGTTCACCGAGCTGTTCGAGATCACGCGAGCCGAGTTGCAGCCTGTCGGCGGCGACCCCATCGTGCTCCGCATCGTCAGCCGCGACGCGATGGACCGTATCGAGCCCGACTGGCGACGTGCCGCCTGTCCGCCGGCGCACCTGATCCAGGAAGACACGCGCATCGTGCTGGCCGGCACCATTGACCAGGCATACACGCTCAGCCTTGAAGGGATGCGGCTGCCGAAGGTGGCGTTGAGCGCCGACGATCAGACCGCATCCCCCGAGATCGCACCAGTTCATCACCGCTTCCTGGTTCACTGGGCGCTTCACCGTGCCTACGGCAAGCAGGACGCCGACACGTTCGACCCCGCACGGTCGCAGCGCGCACTGCAGGCCTTCGAGCAGTATTTCGGCCTTCGTCCGACTGCGGATCTGCGCAAGGACATGCGTGCCGACGTTGAGCATCAAACGCGCGTCTGGCAGTTCTGATGGCATCCAAGCCCGTATCCCTCGGCACCTTCCTCGGCGTGAACAACCGCCGGGAAGCGGCGCGCCTGCAGGTTCGACTGCCCGGCAATGTCCAGGCGACCTACCTGCGTGCCGCCGAGAACGTCGATGTCGATGGTGGCTTCATGCGCCGCCGGCGCGGCATCAGCGCGGCACTGACGCCACGGGCACACTCCATCTGGGGCGACGGTGCCGATGACGGTTATGCAGTCGTCGATGGCGCGCTGGTGCGCCTGGCGCTGGACGGCGACGAGCTGCAGCAGCAGGCGCTGCTGGCGGGCTTCACTTCGGCGCCGGTGTCGTTCGAACGCATGCCCACGGGCGCGGTCGTCTGGTCCGATGGCCAGCGCCTGGGCGCTATCCGCAACGGCGCGCCGGGCGAGCTGGTGCCTGAGGCGCCCAACCCGGTGCCCGTGGTCAACGTCGTGGCCGGCGCGCTTCCCGCGGGCCGCTACCTGCTGGCATTCACGCGCGTGACCAGCGCCGGCGAGAGCGCCGCCACCCAGCCGGCGCAGCTCGACCTGGCGGACGGCTCTGGCTTCGTCATCACTGGCATGGACGCCGCCACCCAGGTCTACATGAGCGGGCCCAACGGCGACATCCTCACGGCCGTGGCAGGCGACACCATCCTGAGCCTCACGAACACCGGCCCGCGCTGCGAGACGCTGCTGCTCGAGCGCATGCCCGCCGGGCAGATCGTGCGCCACTACAACAGCTCGCTGCTGGTGGCGCGCGGCAACATGCTGTGCCGCTCCGAGCCATACCGCTATGGCCTCTGGCGGCCAGGCAAGAGCTTCATCCTGTTCCCGGCCCCCATCACCGTCATGGAGCCCTGCGTGGGGGGCGTCTTCGTTTGCGCGGACCGCACCTACTGGCTGGCCGGCGACCTTGATGCCACCGCCATGCAGCCCGTGCTGCCCTACGGTGGCGTGGCTGGCTCTGGCACGCGCTGCGGCACCGACGACAACGTCCGCGTCTTCTGGGTGTCACCGCACGGCCTGGTGATGGGCACGCCTGATGGCGCGGCCAAGGCCGTGCAGGAAAAAGACCTGACCTTCTCCGGCGCCGCGCGCGCCGCAACCCTGTACCGCGAAGGGCAGGGCATCGCACAGGCCATCTTCACTCGCCAGGGCATCCGGCCACTGGCAACCGCATCCCGTGGCTTCGTCGCCTCGGAAATCCACCGAAAGGAAACCGTCCTATGAAGCTCGAAGAACTCGGGTTCTGGTATCGCCTTCGCATGACCCACGCGAACGGTCTGATCGAATTGTCTGACCCGGTGCACAACCTCGTTCCCGTAGAGGGCCGGACCTACCTGCTGAACACTGGCTTCAAGGGTGTGGCTGCTGCGCCCAACTGGTACATCGGCCTCTACTCGGGTGACTACTCGCCCACCGGGCTGGAGACGGCCGCGACCTTCGGCGCGCTTGCCACGGAGTTCACCGCGTACAGCAGCGCCACGCGCGTGCCCTGGGTGCCCGGCACCGTGGTGAATGGCTCGGTTGACAACGCGGCGTCGCTGTCCGAGTTCATCTTCACGACCAACGCCACCGTTCGCGGCAGCGTGCTCGTGTCGGCGTCATCCAAGGGCAGCACGGCCGGCGTGCTCGGCAGCATCGTGCGCTTCCCGTCTCCGATGGCAGGTGCCATCGGCTCGAAGCTGAGCGTGCTGGCCGGCCCGACTGCTCAGTCCATCGCATAAGGAGTTCAACCATGAAGCCATCCACTGGCCTGCGCAATCACGTCCTCGCCTCTGGCTCGGTCAAGGCTGCATTCGACGGCGTGAGCGAGATCCGCATCTACGCCGGAGCCATCCCCGCTGACGCCGACGCCGCGACGACCGGCGCCACGCTGCTCGTCACCCTCAAGAAGGACGGCACCGATGGCATCAGCTTCGCGGCCTCGCCGGCCGGTGGCGTGCTCGCCAAGAACCCCAGCGAGACCTGGACTGGTCTCATTGCCGCGTCCGGCGCTCCGGCGTTCTTCCGACACGTCATCACTGGCGACGCTGACGGCGAATCGACTGCGGCGCTGCGCTACCAGGGCAGCGTGGGCGTGGTCGGCGCTGAGATCAACCTGACAAGCGCTGCGCTGGTGTCGGGCGAGAGCCAGGCGCTCGCCTACTACCAGTTCACTTGGCCCGCGGGCTGAGCGCAGGAAGGGTAGGGCGTGGCTTCGATCTACCGGGCTGACTTTTCCGCGGTGTCCGATGGCGACCTCGTGGGGAAGACCATCGACGGGCTGACTTGGCAGCTGGACTCGGGCTCGCCCGGCAGCACTATCACCGGTGGTGTGCTCACTGCGCGCGATCAGGCCTTCGTGGAGATTCCGGGCACGCGGTTCAATGCTGGTGCCACGCAGATCGAGATCGTGCTGCAAGTTGACCTGTCCGCGTGGCGAGGCTTGGACATGACACTGTTCCACCAGCCGAATGACTCCTACTGGTGCGGGCTCGTCGCGAACACCTTTTATGGCGACAACAGCTTCACTCCCTACTACCCGCCCGACCACCAGGGCGGCTCCACCGTCAGCTATGACGGGTATCTCAATGGCGGCCCTGTCGAGTTGCGAGTCACCACGGACCTGACCACCTCGGAGACGGTGATCCGCGTGAATGGCATCACTGTGGTGATCTCGTCAGCGGGAGAGCCGTTCGACCCGACCACCTACACGCACCGCCTGCGCATGAGCCCCGAGTACGACCCGCAGATCACACTCATCGAGGTGCTGGACGACACCGGCGTCGTGACGCCGCCTTTCTGGACAGGGTTCAAGGGCACGTATGAAGTTCGCTAAGGACCGTACGTTCCCCATGCCCGTGGGCCGCGCCGTGGCGGCTGCGCGCGGGCTCGACGAGAGCGGCGTCGCCTTCCTCAAAAAGCGCGTGCTCGGAGGTGCCGTGGCTGAGAAGAAGGGCGCGTTCCTCTACGTCAGCAACGCGCAGAAGGAAGAGGAACCGGTGCTCTGGTACATCGTCACCCGCGATGCCGACGGCTCCCAGCAATTCGCCCTCGGCGTACCCACGCGCGCCCCGCAGGTCAAACGCCGGCGCCGGTTGCGCGCGCTGACCTTGGCCAGCAACTTCGGCGCCTTCAACCTGCAGCTGTACGTGGGCGGCGGCTACCTGCTCGCCGCCGACTATCGCCACGGCATCAACTGGAGCGACACACGGCCGCGCCAGAGCTTCGCGCTGCTGCCGCGCGCCACTGACCGGGCCAGCACCACGCTCGTGGCTTCGCTGAGCGAGGACAACACGCCGGGCGCGGCGGTGCTCTTCGACGATGTGCTGCAAGACGGAGCCTGGCTGCTGCCCGTGGCCTATGGCGCCGACACGTCGGCCGTCGGCGGCGCCACGCTGTTCGCCTCGGGCTGGGATGCCACGCGCCAGGCCTACCGCTTCGGCATGCATGGCCTCTGGTACGACCCGGCTGCCAACGTTGCCAAGCGCCGTTTCTTCGTGGGCGGCACCGACGACCGCAAGCTCGTCGAGGTCGCCAGCCCGTTCGCCGAGGTGGACAGCTCCAACTGGCCGCTGCGCTGGTCGAGCGTGAACATCCAGGCTCGCCAGCCCGCCAACCTGCATAGCGTCACGGTGCCGCGTGGCCCGTCGCGCACGACCGAGGGCGGCGGCTCGGGCAACGTCGTCACCTACCTGGCATATCCGGCGCCGCTCAAGGCTCTGCGCTCTGCAGACCACGGCACCACCTGGGCGCTCGCTGACCTCGCCGAGCTGACGCCGCACCTGTACCGCCGGCGCTACACCAGCGAAATCGTGGACTACAACTACGCGCACGACGACACCTGCGCGGCGCACGTCGCATCGCCCATCGGCGGCGGCCGCATGGCGCTGGCGCTGGTGTGCGCCAAGCTCTACGACCACACGTACACGCCCAGCGAAGCCTCGGATTCCGTCACCGGCGGCGAGTACGCGCCGATGGCGACGAAGTGGAAGTTCTTCGTGTCGGATGCGAACGGCCTGAACTACGAGAACAGGCCGTGGCCGCTCGACGACGAGCACGGCATTCGCTGGCCCTGGCCGCCGACCTTCGAGGCGGCCATCGACTTCAAGGGCTGGCACCTGACCAACGAACAGGGCTGGGCCCTCGGCGCCTCGCAACTGTCGGCCGGCCCCGGCTCTTTCTTCGTGCCTATCTGCCGACTGGAGAGCGAGGGGCCGCCCACCGCTGAGCAGCTGCGCGACGCGCCCATGCGCATGCTCTGGACGGTGGACTACGGCGACACCTGGCAGATGAGCGAGCCGCTGCCCGCCGATCTGCGCACCGTCGGCCTGAACGATGGCGAGCGCCTCGGCTTCCCCGGCGTCAGCTTCACCGTCTGCCGCGGCATCACGGCAGACGACGACGGGCTGCTGTATGCGGTGGTCGTGCGGCAAGGGGAGGGCGCGGTGCTGTGGCGCACCGACGCGCGTTTCTCGGCCTTCGAGAAGGTGCGCATGCTGGAGGCAGACCTGCAGGCGGCGCCTCTCTTCGAGCTGCGCGCCAACGCGCAGAACGCGGTGTTCGTCGGCTCGCGGACTGTCGCGGCGTCGGTGCGGCCGGGCTTCACCGGCTTCGACAAGGACTGAACATGGCGAACACTCTCACGCGCCTGGGCCTGCGCTACTCTATCCCCGGCTACCCGTACCAACCTGCGCGCCCCGGCTACTGGACCAGCGTCCCGGTCGTCGTCGAAGAGCCGATCTACGGGAAGTCGCCGGGCGGCACCTTCATCGACAGCACCGGGAAGGTGGTGCACGTCCCCGTCACGGTCATCGTCGGCTACCGGCGCGTGACCACCATGCGCGCGGAGTACATCCCGCCCGTGGCCGAAATTCCGGGCGTGCCGACGACGACGGCGGAGAATCCGCCGCGCGGCTGGACTTCCTTCGCGCGTTCCATCGGTGCGATCCCTGCTGCCGGCACCGCCACATGGAAGGTCGTGCACGGCACCAATGGCGCGGCCGTGGGTCTGGCGCCCTGGGCCGCGCCGGAGTCGGGCTACGGGCACATCACGCACGGCCTGGTGTTCCTCGACGGCTACGCGCGCCTGCTGCGCACTGGCGCCGTGCTTGGCACCTTCGCCGATGGCGACACCTTCACGCAGGACGTGGATGCCGTCAACGTGGTGTTCAAGAAGAACGGCGTCGAGCTGGCGACCGAGGCCAATGTCTACCCGGCCTCGACCCCGCTGCACCTGCAAGGCGTGCTGTACAGCGTCGGCGACAGCCTGACCGATCCGGCGCTGGCGACCGCGGCCCCGCCGTTGGCAAACACTGGCAGCGGGTCCGTGGTTGCGCCGCAGTTCGCCGTACTGGGAGGCGATGCCGCCATCAGCCAGGGCGCGGTGGTCGCGCCGCAGTTCACCGTGTCGGGCTACGGCGGCGGTGTCGAGCCGGCACCGATCAGCTACGGCGGCGTGGCCGCACCGCAATTCGCAGTCGCCGGCGTTGGCGCCGTGACGCACACGGGCGAGGGCGCAGTGACCGCGCCGCAGTTCGCCATGCTGGCTTCCGAAGAGGCCTATGGCGAGGGCCGCGTGACGGCGCCGCAGTTCACCGCGCTGGGCGTGGCCTACCCGCCCGGCATGGAATACGCGCTCGACGTGATCCTGTTCGATGTGCCGATGCTCGCGCGCTCCGAGCGCATCGTGGATGCTCGGGACACGTTCACCGTCGATGCACCGATGTCGGCCGAGCAGTCGGCGATGGTGGACGCGCGCGACGCCTTCACCTTCGACGTGGTGTTCAGCTTCATCGGCGACCAGGTGGCCGACGCCCGCGACGTCTTCTGGTTCGATGTGCCCATGCTGGTGGCCTCGGACAGCACTGGCGATGCGTGGGCCGTGAACCTCGACGGCTTCGGTTCGACCACCTACTCGGGCTTCACCTTCAACAGCTTCGCCAACATCGGCGGCCGGTACTTCGGCGCGGCAGCCACCGGCATCCACGAGCTGGACGGCGGCACCGATGCCGGCGCGCCCATCCGCGCCGCCGTGGACTTCGGCGATGTCGACTTCGGCGACAGCTTCAAAAAGACCGTGGCTGCGTGCTATCTGGGCATGTCGAGCACCGGGTACCTGTTCATCAAGATCCTGGCCGAGGGCCAGGAGTTCATCTACCGCACGAGCGGCTACAGCGAGCACATGCAGCAGCAGCGCGTGATCTTGGGCAAGGGCCTGCGGCCCAACTATGCCGGCCTGCAGCTGTTCAACGACGACGGCGCCGATTTCGCGCTCGACTCGGTGGAGTTCCTGCCCGTCACCATGACTCGGAGAATCTGAAATGGCCACCACCCCACCCATCCCACCCGGCGGCATCGTCTCCGTTCCGACGCCTGAAGGCGGCGTGGGCGCGCCCATCGTGGTCTCGCAGATCGTCAACGCGAAATGGGCCAACGCGGTCGCGATGTTCAACCGCGCGTACACGCTCAACGACAAGGCCGTGGACATGCTCGACCCGGCGCCGCAGATGGCGACGCCCGTGCTCGACACCAGCTATGTGCCACCCGTCAAGCCAACGCTGCCGGTGGCTGATCCGAATGAGGCCAAGTCGATCTATGACGACGCCTACCAGCAAATCGGCAACCTGATCGAACAGGGCTTCTCCACGTTCCTCGCGGAGAACTTTCCGACGGGCCCGTACTGGAATGCCGCGCTGGGCTGGCTGGAGCGTGCGCTGACGCAGGGCGGCACCGGGCTGAACGTCGACGTCGAGCGTGCGCTGTGGGAGCGCGACCGCGGGCGCTTCCTCGGGCAGAACGAGCAGGCGCGCCAGGAGGGGCTGGCAACCTGGGCCAACCGGGGATTCGACCTGCCGCCCGGCGCGCTGGCCAACCAGCTGCATTCCCTCGACCTCGAGGCCGGTCGCCAGCTGGCCGCGCAGAGCCGCGACATCGCCATCAAGAGCTTCGAGGCCGAGCTGGAGAACACGCGCTTCGCCGTGCAGCAGGTGCTGGACCTGCGCCTGCGCAGCATTGCTGCCGCCGGCGACTACATCCGCACACTGATGCTGGGCCCGCAGACGGCGATGCAGCTGGCGCTCGGCCAGGTAGGTCTGCGCACCGACTACGCACGCACGCTCACGGCGCTCTACCAGGCCGAGAACGCAGCGCTCGAGCCGCGCGTACGGCTGGCCATCGCCGATGCGCAGATCAAGCTAGAAGGCGAGCAGGCGAACCTACGCGCGCGCACGCAGACGATGAGCGACCGTGTGCAGGCCGCGCTGGGCAACGCCAAGATGACGGCGGATGCTGCTGCAGCTTCGTGGAACGGAATCGGCGCAGGTGCTTCGATCAGCGGCAGTGACAGCTCTTCGGTGTGATGTGCCTGCCCCCTCTGGGGTTTGGCGCTCCGCACCGCACCCGAAAGAATCGCGCGATGCGACACATGAAGGGATAGGCCATGTACGGCTTTCAACCACGCTCGGCACGCAAGGCCCAGCACAAGGCGAACGGTGGGCCCATCCGTGGGCCCGGTACCGGCACGTCCGATTCCATTGAAAAGACGGTGCCCGAGGGCAGCTACATCATGCCGGCGGACTCCACGGAGCAGCTCGGCGAGAACCAACTGGCTGGGCTGGGCGCGCCGGTGCCGGTGCGCGTCAGCAATGGCGAGTTCGAGCTGCCGCCCGAGCAGGTGCATGCCGTCGGCGTGAAGGCGCTCGACGCCATGAAGGGTGCCACGCACGCACCCACTGGCGGTGCGCGCGGTTTCAAGCCACGAGGCGCCGAACCGCCCATGTTCTTCGCCAACGGCGGCGACGTGACGCGCGTGGGCAACTCGTACAGCGGCGGCGACGTGTCCGGCCAGGTCACGGTCAACGGCGGTGCGCCTGGCGGCACGGTGAGCACGGTGGGTGGCTTCAAGGCGCCGCCGCCTCCGCCTGCACCTGCGAATCGAACCGTATCGGTCCTCCTGCCGACGCCGCGCACCGCGCCTGCGCCGGTCGCCGCCGCCGGCCCAGGCGTCATCGACAGCTCGGCGCAGCGTCAGCAGTTCTTCGACCAAGCGACGACGGGCACGGCGGCCGCGCAGGGGTTCGCGCCACGTAGCGCGCGCGCACCCAGCGCGCCGGCGCCGATCTTGCCCGGTGGTGCGCGCGGCTTTCAGCCCGCGGGCGGGCAGGGCGCGCCCACGCCATCGTCCGGTGGCCTGCTTGGCGCATCGGAGCACGATGCCTTCGGCTTCCAGCCGCGTGGCTTCGCGAACGGCGGTGCCGTGACGGATGAGGAGCGCGACCGCGCGGTCTTCGGCGTCTACCCGAAGCCCAGCAGCATGCGGAGCACGAATGCCAATGACGCGGCGCTGCGGCGCGGCGTAGTGGCCACCGGCCCCTCGAGCTTCCAGCCGGCCAACGACCTGCCGGCGGCCACCGCGCCTGTGCGTATGAACAACCTTACCGATCCGCGCAGCACCCAGTTCGCCGGGCCAGCTTCCGAGCGGGCACCGGTCGGGTTTACCGCGCCGGGCACTGCCGCCCCGAAGACACTCGAGCAGGAGCCGGGTGCCGCTGCTGCGAGCGCTCCAGCCGCCGCGCCGGCACCGGTGACCGAGGCAACGCCGGCCAGCGCGCAGGGATTCGCGCCAGGCCAGCGGCGCAACGTCTTGGGGTCGACGGAAGATGCGAATGCGCAGGCGGCTGAGATCCGCGCTGCCAACGCCTCGCTGCCGCAGGGTGGCGCAACCATCATCGACGGCGCGGGTGGCGCACAGGCCGCGCGTCAGCGCTTCTTCGACGATGCGAACCTGCGCACGGCGGCCGCGCGCGGCTCCTGGTCGCCGCGCCGCGGTTTCCAGCCGGACGAAGGTGCCGTGCGCGCCGCAGCTCTTCCTGTGCAGGCCCGTGCCGCGGCCGACATCGAACAGGTCCGACAGGCCGGCGATGTTCAGCGGGCCGCCGTGGGCTTTCAGTCGCTCGCGCAGCGCGAAGCGGCCGCCGCGCGCATGCAGGGCGAGCGCATCGCCGCCGAGGACCGGCGTGCAGCCGATACCAACTCGATCCGGCGCGACGAAGTGGCCGGCGCGAACCGGCTGCGCGATGTGCAGGTGTCGGCGGCCCAGGATGAAGCCGCGCTGCGCCGCACGCTGCTGGACCCGAATGCGTCGACGGCCGACCGGGCGAAGGCGCAGCAGGCCTTGCTGGCGGCTCAGGGCAAGGTGGCTTCGCCTGAGTGGAGCGTTCAGGTCACGCCTGCGACGAAGAACGCGGACGGCAGCTCAACCGAGGGCAGCATCTACCGGGTCAATAAGACCACGGGCGAGGTGCAGCGGGTTGATGGGGCGGGTGCGGGCCGCGCCGCGCCGCCGGGCGGAGCCATTCAAGCCCTCAAGGCCGATCCGAAGCGAGCAGCAGAGTTTGATGCCAAGTACGGTGCGGGTGCTGCCCTGCGGGCCTTGGCAGGCCAGTGAAGTAGTCGTGAGTGTGGGCAGGGTGCAGCTTGCATCTGCAGGTCGAGTGCAGCCCCTGTAGGGTTCGACTACCCAGGTCAAGGGCGGAAGACTTTGGGGATGGCAGAAAACTACTTTGACCGTTTCGACCAGCAACCCAAGAGCGGTAACTACTTCGACGAGTTCGACGAGAAACCTGAGCCCGCGAAGCGCGGCGCGTTGGCCGTAGCCAACGACACGGCGATCGAGGCCGCCAACGCGGTGGCCGGCGGCGTCTCGGCCGCGGCCAACTTCGTGAAGCCTGGCAATTCCGTCTCGAAGTTCATCGACGACAAGATCATCAAGGCCGGCGAGGAATCGCAGAGTGATGTGGTCAAGGCGTCGAAGAAGAAATTCCGCGACGACGTGGAAGGCGCTGACGGTGTCGGCGATGAGCTGAAGGCGGTTGGCGGCTACGTGCTCGAGAACCCGCTGCTGTCCGCGGCGCAGGCGGCCGGCTCGTTCGTCGGGCCCGGCGCGGCGATCAAGGGCGCTGGCGCGGCCGCGCGAGCTGCCGGTGCTGGCGCGAAGGCTGTGGAGCGCGCAGGCCTTGCTGGTGGTGCGGCTGCTGGTGCAGCGATGGCCGGCGGTGATGCTGCGGGCACGGCCTACGACCTCGCGTCGAAGGCAGGCGCGACCGATGACCAGGCCACGGCCGCGGGCCGACAGGCCAGCGTGATCCCGGCGGTGGTTGGCGCCGCGGGCAGTCTGGTTGGTGCAGAACGCCTGGTCGCCGGCGCCAAGGGCTTCGGCGGCAACGCGCTCGCGCGTGCGGGCAAGACGGCCGCCGTCGAAGCCGCGCAGGAAGGCTTCGAAGAAGGCATCACGCAGTACGAGGGCCAGCGCGCGGCGGTTCCGTTCGATCCGACCATCGACCCGACGAAGGGCGTGGCAGCCGCGGCCGGCATGGGCGCTGCGCTGGGCGGCATTACCGGTGGAGGCGTTTCGCTGCTGACCGGCGGGCATGGTGGAGCTGCGCCGGCGCCGGCCGCTGCACCGCTGCTGCTTACGAATGAACCCGACCCGCTGGTGGCCTTCCCCGATGGCACCGTGGGCCGGCAAACCGAGATCGACGCCTATCTGGCCAGCCTTCCCGAAGACCAGCGTGCGGCGGAGCGCGCCCGCATGATGGGCCTGGGGCCCGAGGCGGTTGCACCTGCACCGGCGCCCGCAACCGCAGGCGCGGAGGATGCGCGCCGCAGCGCCATCACCCGCATGAACGAGCTGAATCAGCAGGAACGCGGCGAGCCTGCCGTGGCCCAGGTTGCGCCGCCCGACGGCGCGGCCCTGCTGGCGCAGCAGCGCGCAGCCGAAGAAGCGGCGCGCCAGGCTGACCTCGATGCGTCGCGCGCCGTGACCGGGCCCGATGACGAGATCCTGCAATCTATCGGAGCAGTCGACGCGGCTCCCACACTGCCTTCGCAGCGCATGGGCCTGGACCTGGCTGCCGGCCCGCTGTCGTCCGCGGCGGTGGTCGCGGTGGACAGCGGCGCGTCGCGGCAGTTGGCCGACCAGGCCGCGCTGCAGCAGGCGGCCGAAGTGGCGAAAGAGCAGGGCGACGCCGAGCAGGTGGGCCTCGACTTCTCCGCCGAGCGACCGGGCCGCGAGCAGCTCGTCGAAGCGCACGCAGCTGATCTGCGGGAGCGCCTGGACTTTCTGCAGCAGCAAGGGCGCGCCGGCGGCTGGGATGCGCGGCTCATTGCGGAGCGTGACCGAGTGCAGTCAGAGCTGGACGCGCTGGCGCCTGCGGTGGCGGCACCAGCGCCCGCACCCACAACCGTGAAGGAAGGTGTTGAGCAGGCCCGCGCGCGTCGCGGCGCATCGAAGGGGGCGGCATCTGCGCCCGCCGCCGCGCCAGCGCAGGGTGCCGCCGTGCCTTCCGACGCTGTAGCAGCGCGGCCGAGCGCTTGGCGCACGAACGCGCTGCAGGCGCGCAAGGTCGCGAAGTCGCTGGGCATCGACGCTGGCGGCCTGCGCACGCCGCAGATCGTCGCGGCCATCGATGCGCGCGATGCACAGGTCCAAACGGAACCCCAAGGAGGTGAAGATGTTGCAGCCGCACGTGGTGTTCGGATGGCAGATGACGGCGTACAGCGCACTGCTGATGCTGCGCCGCGCGCGGGAGACCAGCCGCAGCGAGACGCGGAGCCTGCTGGAGGTGCTGGACAGCGGGGCGGAGATTCCGCCCGAGCTGCACCCGCTGTGCCAGAAGCTGTACCTGATGCAGCTCGCGCCGGCGAGCGCCAGCCTGCACTGAGCGAAGAGGCCGCGCCCGCCGCTGCTGTGGACGCTGCGGCGCACGAGGCCGCCACGAGCCCGCTGAACGACACGCCCGAGCCGACGCAGGCGCAGAAAGAAGCCGGCAACTACAAGCTCGGGCACCTGTCCGGCGCGGATGTGCAGGGCCTGCGCCTCAGCATCGAGAACCCGCAGGGCAGCACGCGCAGCGGCACGTCGCCGGACGGCACCGAATGGAGCAACACGATGGCCGCGCACTACGGCTACGTGAAAGGCACCGAGGCCGCAGACGGCGACCACGTCGACGTTTTCGTCGGCCCGCACGCTGCCACTGCGCCCACGGTCTACGTGGTGGACCAGGTCAATGCTGACGGCTCCTACGACGAGGCCAAGGCCCTGTTCGGGTTCAACACTGAGGCCGAGGCCGTGGCCGCCTACCGTGGCAGCTACGACGCTAACTGGAAGGTGGGCCCGATCACCGCGATGTCGGTGGACGAGTTCAAGGCAGGCCTAGCGGCGGCGCGATTCATGAAGCCGCTGGATTCCAGTCTTGCCGATGTGCCGTTCCGTCGCATGACCGACGCGGACGGGACCCAGGGGCTGTCCCCAGCCGTCGCGAACGCGATGCGTGCGCTGAGCCGGCCGTCCTACTCGCCGGAGGCCCGCATGCAAGCAGTCACTGGCGTGCAGAAGACCGTGGACGCCATTCGTGCAGCTTGGGGCAACGGGCCTGACGTCGTGGTCGCGTTCGACATGGGCGATCCTGTGGTGCCGGCAGCCGCGCGGCGCGCTGACTTGAAGCAGCGCAGCGGCGGCGCACGCGGTGCGCCGGAGGGCTTCTACTACCGTGGCAAGGCCTACCTGATGGCGTCTCGGCTGTCGAGTGCCCAGGACGCAGCCCGCGTGCTCTATCACGAGGTGCTGGGCCACCATGGGCTGCGCGGCCGGTTCGGCAAGCAACTCGACGGCGTGCTCAACCAGATCGCGACGACGCGGCGCGCGGAGGTCGACGCCAAGATCAAGGAATACGGCCTGCGCGGGGTGAACAAGCTCGACCGGCGCGCGGCCGCAGAGGAGGTGCTGGCCGAAATGGCGCAGCGCACGCCCGAGCTGCACTTCGTGCGGCGCGCGGTGGCAGCGATCCGAGCCTGGTTGCGTGAGCATGTGCCGGGCTTTCGGGGCCTGCGCCTGACCGACGACGAGATCATCCGCAACTTCATCCTGCCAGCACGTCAGTTCGTGGAGCGCGGCGCCGGCGCGGCCGCTCCAGACCCCGGGCCGAGTTTCAGTCGTGCGGAGGACGCCGCGGCGCCGCAGCGCCAGGCATCGAACTTCGCGGAAGCTCGAGAAGCAGCCAAGGCGTTCCAGGGCACCCCCTTGCTGAACATCGAGACGGGGATGAAGGCGGTCGTGTCGCGTAATTCGCTGGACAAGATGCTCAGTGCCAAGTCCGTGAGCAAGTCCGAGACGCCCGCAACCCATGCGATGGCGGTGGCGAACGTCGATGCACTATTTCGGGAGGCGATCCTGGGTTGGAGCAAACCTGATCGGGGGAACGATCCGAACATCCGGGCCATTCACCGCTTTTTTGCGCCGATGGAGGTCGACGGGCGGTTGAAGCTGGTCAAGCTGACGGTGAAGGAAAACGCAAAGGTCGAGGGCACCAATCCGCTCTACACGGTCGAAGCTGTGGAGCTCAACGACAGCGTGCCCGGCCGGCAGTGGGTCGAGGCGGCAGCGCGCGAAGATGGGCTGACGCTGGACGAAAAAAATCCCCTGCAGCGGGAGTGGGCCGACGAGATAGCCAGCGATGCTGGCCCTAGATCAGCCCTCGCGCAGCCCCGCGGGGTGAACCCGGGCCGCTCTGCAGAGGACGTCATAAGTCTAGCGGAACAGATCGAACGCGGCAACGCGGCCGGCGGCGAGGCTGGTGATACCGACATTATGTTCAGCCGCTCGAAGGTGGCGGGCTACGCACGCACGGCCACGGCCGAGCTGAACAAGACGTTCAGTGCGCCGGGCACGCTGTCCTGGTGGCACAAGACTGTGGGCACGATGTACCACCTCGCCGAGCGCTCGCCGGCCTTCAAGCCGGTGTTCGAAGCCGCGCAGGCCTTCGTGGACGACGTGAGCTTCTTCGCCAACGACGCCGCCGAGTTGGCGCCCAAGTTACTACCGAAGCTGGAGACTTGGCGCGACACCCTGAAGTCGCCTGTAGCTGCCGCCGATAACAAGGCTGTCGCCAAGCCAGTGTTCGAGGGCACGCTGACGTGGGCCCGCGACGAGCAGCGCAGGGCCGTACCGGTGCAGAGCCTGATCGATGCGGCCGCCGGTCTGACTGCCGAGCAGAAGGCGCAGCGCTTGCTGCGCAATGGCCACCTCGACGAGCGCATGCTGAAGGCGTGGCAGGGCATGCCTCTGGAGTCCTACGAGAAAGCGGTGGGCACGCGCTTCGAGTCGCGCATGCTGCAGGCGGGCGTGGTCTGGAGCGATGCCGAGCTGCGCTCCATGTTCAACCTGAACGATGGCCAGGTGGAGCTCTACCGCGAGTTCCGCGAAGCGACCGACCGCAGCCTGGACACGATGGCGCGGGCCGACATGCTGCGCTACGCAGGCGACGACGCCAAGGGCCTGCGTGGCATGGTGATGGATGCGCCGGATGCGCAGTCGGCCGCGGTGCTGATCCGCGACCACCTGGTGCAGCTGGCGGGCGACCAGCCCGACCGCGCGACCCTGCTGCTCAACACCGCCAACGGCGTCATCGACCGCGCGGACAAGGTGCGTGACCTGCAGGCCCGCGGCTACGCGCCGCTGTCGCGCTTTGGGCGCTTCACCGTCGATGCAGTGGACGCGGCCGGTGAGCGCCAGTACTTCGGCCTGTTCGAGACTGCACGCGAGGCCAACACGATGGCGGCGCGTATGCGCGAGGAGTTCGGCGAGGCCGGCGTCAGCCAGGGCACGCTCTCCGAGGAGGCCTTCAAGATGTTCGCCGGCGTGACGCCGGAGACGCTGGAGCTGTTCGGCAATGCCCTCGGCCTCGACTCCACCGGCGACAGCGCGCAGGACAAGGCCTTCCAGGACTACTTGCGCCTCACGAAGACCAACCGCAGCGCCATGCGTCGGCTGATCCACCGCAAGGGCATCGCCGGCTTCAGCGAGGACGTGGGCCGCGTGCTGGCGACGTTCGTCTACAGCAACGCGCGGCAGACCGCCGCCGGCCTGCACATGGGCGACCTGGGCGAGGCCGTGACTGCGATCCCGAAGGCACAAGGCGAGCTGAAGGACGCTGCGGTGCGCCTGGCCGAGTACGTGAAGAACCCGCAGGAAGAAGCGCAGGCGGTGCGCGGCCTGCTGTTCGCGCAGTACCTGGGCGGCTCGATCGCATCGGCGCTGGTGAACGCGCTGCAGCCCGTGCAGGTGACTTTCCCGTGGCTGAGCCAGTACGGCGGCGCCAAGGCGGCGGCCGCGCAGATCGGCCGCGCCGCGAAGGATCTGGCAGCACGCGGTAAGAACTACGAACCGGACCTCGCGGCGGCGCTCAAGCGCGCCGAGGCCGAGGGCGTGGTGGCGCCGCAGGAGGTGCACCAGCTCATGGCCCAGGCCCGCGGCGCTGGCTCGCTACGCTCGGGCGACGGCACCCGGGGCGGCGACCTGCGCGCGCTGGGCCAGAACGCGCTATCGCGCGTGTCGCTGGCATGGGGCAAGGTGTTCGGCGCGGCCGAGCAGCTGAACCGCCGCATCACCTTCATCGCTGCCTACCGCACCGCGAAGGCGCAAGGCATTGCCGACCCTGCTGGGTTCGCGCGCCAGGCCATCACCGAGACGCAGTTCCTGTACTCGAAGGCCAACAAGATGGAGTGGGGCCGCGGCGCCGTCGGCGGCACCCTGATGACCTTCAAGACGTACTCGATCGCCTACCTGGAGCTGCTGAACCGCATGTACACGCAGGGCGGGCCCGAGGGCAAGCGCGCGGCGCTGCTGGCGCTGGGCATGTTGATGCTGATGGGTGGCGCCGGTGGCCTGCCGTTCGCCGAAGACCTAGAGGACGCGGCCGACGGCCTGGCACAGATGATGGGCTACAACTTTTCGGCGAAGAAGGCGCGGCAGGAGTTCCTCGAGAGCATGCTGCCGCGCGGCATCGCACAGTTCATCGACAAGGGGGTGAGTGGTCTGCCGGGCGCGCCGCTCGACGTGTCGGGGCGTCTGGGCATGGGCAACCTGATTCCCGGCACTGGGCTGCTGCTGGAGAAGACTCGCCACGCGCGCGACGTGCTGGAGATCGCGGGCCCGGCCGGCGACTTCGCCAGCCGCATCCTGTCCGGCGGTCGCAGTGTGCTGACGGGCGACGTGGGAGCCGGCGTGCTGGAAATGTCGCCGGCGGCAGTGCGCAACGCCGCGAAGGGCGCCGACATGGCGGCCACCGGCATGTACCGCGACGCCAAGGGCTACAAGGTGCTCGACACCAACGCGCTGGAGGCGGCGATGAAGGCCATCGGGTTCCAGCCCGGCAGCGTCGCCACGATCCAGGAGGCGAACCGCATCAGCCAGGGCGCGAAGGCCTTCTACAACCTGCGCGCCCAGGAGATCCGCGCTCTGTGGGCGCAGGGCATCTTCGAAGGCGACCCGAAGAAGGCGCAGGCCGCGCGCGACCAAGTGGCGGCGTGGAACGAGAAGAACCCCGAGCAGCCGATGCAAGTGCGCATTCCTGATGTGATGCGGCGCGTGCGCGAAATGCGCAAGAGCAAGGACGAGCGGATCGCGGACACTGCGCCGCGCGCGATGCGCGCCCAACTCCGAGAGGATGCCGCGCGCGTGCGGGCCGAGATCGCGTCAGAGTGAACTTGCGAACCAGCGGCAAGCTATTGGGCCCTGAGCGGACCTAGCCCCAAGCCATTTCACCTTCCGAGAGCGGTCGCTCAATGTTGAAGCGACAGGCCCGCAGCGACGGGACGGTCCAGGTACAGCCACGGTTGAGGCTTGAGAATAGGCTTACTAAAGCAATTCAACGTTTCGAACGATTCGATCAAGCGACATAAATGACATTGAGCTCGCATCAATAATTTGCAAGACTTCTGGGGCGATGCCGTATGGTTCAAGTTTTCGAACCATATCATTCAGGATGGAGATCGCCTCTGCTCTCTCGTATAAGTTTTTCCGGCGCTTCGCTACATCTTTGGCAAAACTTGATAGCAGGTCTTCATTTTCGGATTTCTTGGCCTTGTCGTTTTTTTTCAGGATCGTCAATAGCGAATTGCAAGCGGATTCAGCGTCGCTAAATATACGGTCTGCAAACGCAATGTGGAGCTTGTCGCAGCACTTGGAAAGCCCGCTGAGGTACATTCGCGCGTTTTCGACCGTGAGCGATCCGGGCTCGGACTCATCACTCAATGCGTAACTTGCGAGTAATGCGTTCTCCGTACGGTTACGCTGAATCCCCTCGCATACGCCCCATTCAAAATAGAAGCCGCGATGGCTTGGGTTGGAATCAAAATCCCTAAATAGCCTGACGGCTTCATCCGCATTACCTTGTCGGCGATATAAGGATGCTAGCTTGGTGAGTAGGTGGAAAGATGTATCAGCCTCGTAGACCTTTCGGGCGACGTCTATTGCAAGTCGCGTCTTTCCCGACAGGAATAACCTTTCGGCCATTTCAAATCGCCAAAATGCTAAATCAATGACTTGCTCAGTCTTTGAGCGCTGGACCTCCGATATTGCCAGGTCAATGTAGAAGTGAGAAATGTCTTCGTTGAATTTGGTCTCAAGCACCTCAATGAGCGCCGCGGCGATATGCTTATGTCGGGTAAAAATGCTCGTCGATGTGCTGGTGGCAGCCGCTTCTTTACCAAGCTGTCTTAATACTTCGCTTTGCAATTTTGGGATGGATAGCTCCAAAAGTCCCGCGAGCGCTGCAAAGCTGAGCTTATCGAAACCTTCTACGTGCATTGCTGCGATGTAGCCGAGCACGTCTTTCAGCGTGTGCCCACTTGGCAACTCAACCTCTGCAAGCCGCTCAAGCATTGACTGCGCATGATCTAGCAAATCATTGCCGTGGCGGGACATCAGCAGTGCACCAAAGAAAGCGTCGGAATTCCCCTTCGATTCCTTCTTCGCGTAATAGCGCAGCTTATCTGCACGCTCATTTTCCGGAAGCAATGCAAGTTCTTCGCCAAGACCTTTACTTCCGAACTCAGCCCAAGACTTGACGATTAAGTCCGCGTCTCTGACGCTAAGGTCTTTGAGGACCTCTTCTTTGAACTTGGCTTTGAACGTCCAGGGCAGCCACTTTGCGCCAGATGACTGCCAATCCGAATCTCTACTCGCCAGTAGGAAGTCGATCCTCCCTGCGTAGCCATCGAAACCAGAATCAATGAAGCGTAGTACCTCCTTCGCGACCTGATCTGCCTCATCAATAACAACCAGCCAATTGTCGTGACTGCGGAAGGTTTCCATTAACTCCGCGCCATTGAACGGGCGAGTGTGATTTGTTCTAAATAGAAGCTTCTTGGTTCTGTTTGCAAGCAGTATTTCTAGGCCCGACTGCAACAGGGCCGTTGTTTTTCCTTCGCAGCCAGCCCCCATTAGCACGCAAACATATGGCGTTGTTGAATCATGGCGAAAATTGTTCGATACCTTGCCGACAATTTCTCGTCGCGGAATGGACTCGGACAGCGCGATAGACCAAGTTGGCGTCGCGCCATCGAAAAATGCGATCGACTCATCCTCCGTCAGCTTTTCAGTGCTTCGCTCGAGAGTGGTTAGATCCTTGATTTCCCAGCCTATGAGAGGTTGGCTTTTTTGTCTCGGCGCGTAATCTGGTTTCGTGCGCGCGCGCGGTGCTTCGATTTCCCACCAGTCTCCGTTCCGGTAATTCTCGTGGAACCGAGCGCCATCCAGCGTCCAGCACTGATTTGGAAAGCTCCAACTGAAGGGTTGGAATCGAATCAAACCAGCATCAAGATCTGCAGCTCCCCACATGAAGCCATTTCTCCATTTTCCGCTTTCCGGGCTCTGCCACCCAGCCCCGGACTGAACGGCGAGAAATTCGCCCGCGCCATTTAGTGTGTTGGAAAACGATTCAGTGTGCATGTGGCCATGCAAATAGATGGCGTGCTTGGCGGCCAATAGCGACTGAATGGGTTGCCTGTGAGGAGGGTACATCCAGTCAAGCGGATGATGTCCAAGAACGAACTTAATGTGACAATCCGAAATTCCTTCAAGGGCATCTCTCAAAATTGCAACGCCAGGAGTCAGGGCTTCTTTGTCCCTCTCTCCGTCACAGAGCCAAGCGGTATTCAGTCCAACGATCCCGATCTTGATAGTACCGATGGTTCGTTCTGCCACAACCGCACCGCGGTCGGACTTGATGCCTTCGGAGCTCTGGCAAAAATTGTGCTCGAAGAAATCTTCGAATCTTTTGGCTAGCATTTCGCGGCGCAAGGCAGATCCTTGGTCCGGATAAAACGAACGCGATTCCGGCCTGACGAATTTTTCCTTGCTGAATTCTTCGTTGACCTGCCGATTTAGATCGTGATTGCCCGGGACGGTGAAGATGTTATCTAGGAAATCACTTCCAAATAGTTCCACGATCGGCGAGATCAGATGCTCGACAAATTGCTCATACTCTGCCTTCTTCCCGGAGTTTGCAACATCACCCGTGACGAATATGAAGTCTGGAGTAAACCCCCTAACTTGTGCATCCTTGAGGTGCTCCACGATCTTCTTAGCAGAGAACGCCTGTTCGAAAGGGTGGAGGCCGAAATGAAAGTCGGACAGATGAAGCCAATTGACGGGGTGTGACATCCGGTTGATCTCCCTTGATGGTTCTATTTTGTGCACCGCAATGACTCGTTCGGCCAACGGCAGAACCGCTTTCAGCTTTGACAAACGGACAGGCTCGCGAAGACTGCCGCTTAGCTGCTCCTGACGGTCAGTCAGGTTTGCGATTCTTCACCTGCTTGGCGAACAGGTTGTTCGGGCGCTCCGAGTGGTCCAGCACGATACCGCGACCCTTGGCCGTCTCGGGCAGCTTGCCTGTGCTTATACCTTGGTTGAATCTGCCACTCCGAAGCAGCCGTTCTGGGACGGCCGCTTGTGGCCGAGAGCGGCGCTCGTCGATGAGCGCATACGGGCTCACCAGCGACTGAATGAGCCCCTGACGGATCGTCTGTGGAGGAGTTCGTCCGCATGGACGGAAACCCATCGCACACGTACACCTCGCCAGGCGTTGTGACGATCCGCGTTCGGGTCAGCAACCTCTTTGGTTGGGGAGGCTGGGCCAGCAACGACCAGACCCTCACGCTCGCCGTGCCGATCAGTGAAAACTCGTGGGTCTTCGCTCTCGACAATGGTGCCACTCTCACTGCCAACGGCACGCTGGACGCGGCCGAACTGTCTGACTCCGACATGACTGCTGGCTCGGTGCTGGCGCTCGACACGGGGGGGCGTATTGCAGTGGACTTCGGTCAGCGCATCGACCTGCTCGAAATCCGCGTGCGCCGCCGCCCCAACAACGACTTCGGCACTTGGCAGTGGACCAACTACTTCTTCGATGCCCAGGTGGAAGACTTCGACAACCCCGGCACTTGGTCGACCTGCAACTGGGGATTCGAAAACTTCACCCCGCCTGAGCCGGGAGCAGAGGCCACGCTCCGGGTCCAAGGCGGTCACAACTTCCGTCAGTCGCAGAAGATGCGCTTCCAGATGAACGCGGCGGTCTGCTTTGGTGGAATCACTTTCGTCGGGTTCGAGGCCGACGGCGCGTAAGTGTTCCGACCAGCTTGCCACAGCAGGCTCCCGCCTGCGGAAGGGTGGGGCCCCTGTAGGGTTTCACAGCGTGAGCCGGGCCCGGAATGATCCGGGGCATGAACGAAGACCCCACCTCTATCAGCATGCCCGCGCTCAAGGCCGGGGCCTCGATTGCTGCCGCAACCGGTGCGCAAATCGTGGACAGCGCCTCGAGGACGACGTCGATCTTCGCGGACTTGTTCGTGCTGAACTGGCCGAACATCGCTTCCGCTGCGGCCGCCTGCTACACCCTCGCGCTGCTCATCGAGTTCTGCTGGAAGAGGTTCTGGCGGCCCTTCTTCGAGCGCCTGGACTGGATTGAGCCGCGCCGCACCTACACGGCGCGCGAGTGGGCCGAGCGGATGGCTCAGCAGGACAGCGGGCGCGTTCCGCTCGAATGACAATGGCAGCCGAAAAGCGCTACTTCCCCCACCTCGCTGGTTCGCTCGTGCTGGCCAGCGCCGGCCTGCTGGGCTTGCTGGGAAAGTGGGAGGGGGGCAAGCAGTACGTCGTCTACGCCGACAAGCTGGCCGGTGGCCTGCCGACGGTCTGCAAAGGACTGACTCGGCACGTCACCTCGACGCCGATCATCGTGGGCGAGCGCTGGAGTGCCGAGCAATGCGAGCGCGAGGAACGCGCAGCTCTCATTCACGTCCAGCTGCAGCTCGCGCAGTGCTTCAAGCTGCTTCCCCCGCAAGACGTGTTCGACGCCGGCGGCAGTCACGCCTGGAACTTCGGTGCTCCGTCCACCTGCAGCAGCGGCGCGATGGCGGCGTGGAACCGCGGCGAGTGGGTACGCGGCTGCCAGCGCTTGAGCCGCAGCGATGACGGCAAGCTCGTGTGGAGCTTCACCAGCCGCATCGATCCGAAGACCGGTGCCAAGGTCTACACCTTCGTGCAGGGTCTGGCGAACAGGCGCGCGGACGAGACGCGCTACTGCGTCGGAGGCCGCACGTGAACCCGATCATCGTTGCGATGTGGATGCGCTGGTGGGGGTGGTGGTGATGGTGCTGCTCGACTTGAGGACGCCGCTGCTGTGGCTGCTGGGCGTTGGGCTGGTTGCTGCCCTGGGCGTTGCAGGTATCGAGCGCACGCGCGCTGCCGTGGTGCGTGCTGACCTCGCAAGTGAAAAGCGCGAACGCGCTCAAGAAGATTCGGACCGCTACCGCGTGGCGTTGACCGATGCGCTACGCTCTTCCGAAAAGATGGCTGCGCACGCGGCCGCACAACAGGGACTCACCCATGCACTCGCTCAAGAAGCCGCTGCTCGTATTGCTGCTGAGCGCCGCAATGGCCAGCTCGCTGCTGGGCTGCGCGACGCCTTCGCGGCCTTCGCCGCCCGTGATCGCGCAGAAGCCGCAGCCCACGCCGCTGGCTCGGGAGATCCAGGAGATCGACCCGGCACCGTCGACAGCCTTTTTGGCGAAGCAGGAGAGCTACTTGCTCGATCTGCAGACCTTCAGGAGGAAGCTCGCAGCATCGTCACGCGCCGAGACAGCGAAGTGAAGGCGTTGAAGGCGCAGGTCGATGTTGACAGGGCCCTGGTTGAGCGATAAACCCACCAGCTATCACTGGCGGTACTGGCGGATGATTTCCCGCGCGTGCTCAAGCGCTTTTTCAAAATTCTCCGGGGTATTCGTACGCAATTTGTTCATGACACGCCGATGCTCGTCATCGTTAGTCTTGAACTCAATAACTCCGAAGCGCGCTGCAATATCCTGTAGTGGCGCTTTGCCCCAAGAATCCTCACCGCTGCCATCGGGGTGAAGGACCACGCTGTGGAAGTAGCCGGTGTCACTTCGGCGCGTACCCTCGAACATCGGCGCGAAGCGGATTGCCAACAGTGCTGTTGGTTGAAGTCCTTCAAGTTCGCGCATTGCTTCTGCGTATGGGCCGCATCTGCCGAAAGAAAACCCGGCAGCCTCGTGCGCGGGCATCCTTGATGCCACCCTCGCAGGCACAGCAGTTTCGTAGTACGGATGGCTTCTGATCGCATCAGTCGCTATTCGAATTTTCTCCTCGTCAGGTTGGAATCGAAGAGGCAATTCTGCGAGCTTTGATTCCGAGTAGAAGCGAGTGAGGACACCTCCAGGCTTGTGGGATGCGCCGCTTCGACGAGCCAGGTCCAAGATGATTCGGCGGTTGAATTCACTGATGCTCCGGACTCCTCGAACATCGAACACTCTGTCGGCGTTGTCGGCAACATACACACGGAGGGGCTGCATCTGATCTGGGCGGGGATGTTCCGATGTCGTCCACCAGTCGACATGGAGGAGCCAGCCGCTTAGCCGAGCAAGTGCGACCGCAAAATCAACGCAGTCACGGGATTCCCACCCAACCACTTGTGCAGCAGAAAATGTGAAGATCGGCTTGTTTCCTGACTGTCCCATAGCTTTCCTTTTTAATAAAACTTCCGGTTCGGTGTCTCGCGCCTGATAATTGTCGCTTCATGAAGGGGGCTGAGGGACGTATGGAAAACGCCGAGACGACGCTGAAAATTACCTGCCGCACTTGTGGCTTGGCAACGAAGCATGAGATTTTGCATGCAGTTGAACATGCTGCAGAAGCGTCTTGGTTTAACGAGCTTCATTCTTGGCAGATTATTAGATGCCTAGGTTGTGAATCATTGGGATTTCGGTATCGGATTGACGACTTTGATGATATTGAAGAAAACCCATTAAGTGGTAAGAAGTACCATGCGGTAAAGGTTCATCGCTATCCGCCTTCAATCCTTGGGCATCGAGAGCTGGATTCGCAGCACGTGATTCCGGAGCTAATTCGCAAAGTTTATCGTCAGACTATTAGTGCATATGCAGGTGATGCATGGATTTTGGCAGGGATAGGCTTCCGAGCTACAATTGAAGCCGTCTGCACTCATTTACAGGTCTCAGGGGCTTCGCTGGAAAAACGGATAGATTCCCTTTTTAGGGGTGGGCATATATCAAGCAGTGACAAGCGTCGGCTCCATGCGATCCGATTTCTCGGGAATGATGCGGCGCATGAGATTCGAGAGCCAAAAAAATCTGAGTTAAAAGTTGCTCTGGAAATTGTTGAGCATCTAATTAGTTCGTGTTTTATTCTTGGGCATAAGGCCAAGGATATGGATCTCCCGATCGATAGCTTCGAAGATTTTGAAAAGCTCCTGCGCGCGAGGGCGAAATCCTCAGATTCGGATCAACCTCAAAGCGTTGCTTCAATCTTGGGAAGAGATAAAAGGCGATTAGGGCCGGAGCTGCCTCTTTTTGATTCGGCACTCGTCAAAGCAGTTAATAACGGTGCAGTAAAATTTCTTGCGCTCGACTCTGTCGAAAAGGTTGAAGGCAAAGACGTGCAACTCTACAAAATTGTTCGCTCGGAATTGTCCGCCTTTGATTTCGATGACGACATTCCCTTCTAGACGGGACCTTGCGTAGGGGGCGCCAGGCTATGCCCTGGCAACGGGCACCTGGCGCACGTCGGTGGTGTAGTGCGGCGTGCGGCGCCCCTGGCGCATGGTCCATTCGCGCTTGTCCCCGCCATTGCCAGTGCTTGCGACTCCCAACGTCCCCTTGCCGTATCGACGACGTCCAGGGCCTGCATCCGACAGCTACATCCCTGCGGCTTCGCGCTGAGCCTTACGCCATTCCCATGGCGCCGTCGCACGCTTGTCGTGCCACATGCCGATGCCCTTGGCTCGCGCTTCAACCTCAGCGAACTCGTACTGTTCACGCTCTTGCTCCGTCTGCTCGCGTGCGTAGGCGCGGTTCCATCAGGCCAGCCCGAGCGTGACCATCGTGAGCCCGGCGTCGCGCGTCATCGGCCCATGCGGCGCAGACGCCGGCGCGACGTGCACGCGGCACACGCTGCGGCCGTAGCGGTCGGTCTTGCGGCAGTCGAGTTCCACGTCCTTCATGTAGACCAGATCGGACAGCGCTTCCTTCGCGCGCTGGCCGAAGGGCTGCTTCTTCTCGGGCGCGTCGATGCCGTTGAACCGCACCTTCACCTGCTCGTAGGCGCCGGGCTCGCCGCAGCGCGCGGTGATCGTGTCGCCGTCGCTGACGCCCACCACCAGACACTCGCGCGGCTCGGCCGCGGCGGCCAACGTTGGCGCGAGTAGGGCGGCGAGCAGGAAAGGACGCAGCTGCATCACTGCAGGGCGACGTCGGGGGCGGTGGCAGCTGCCATCGCGTCCTTGATCTTGCGAAGGGTGTTGGTCAGCGCCTGTGGGCTGCAACCAGCGGCCTTTGCTGCCTCACCAGGGCGAAGGTTCCCAGTGAGCACGAACCGAGCCGCCTCAAGGGACTTCGTATCGCGCAAGCGTGCCGCTGTGGCCCAACCTTGAAACTCGGTCCTGGTCATGAGCGTTTCGCCGTCGTTGGCGAGTTGTTGGGAGGGGCGGAGTCTAGGAGCGTGCACGAACGAGCTTGATAAATCGCACGACGGCGCGCATAGGGCAAGAAAAAGCCCGCACGAAGGCGGGCAAGGACGGCCCAGAGGAGGGAAGAGGGAGAAAACGTGGGCCGCCGAGGTCAGTCTAGTGGCCGATCTGCTCGATCAGCGCTCTGAGGCAATGTGTTGCATTCATCGACTGTCTGGTGCGGCGCTCAGGAGTCCATGCTTTTGGGGACGGTTTGAGTGGAAAAGAACGCTGCGCCTTTGTCTTGAATGACCCCCAGCGGTAGTGCAAGCGCAGCAAGTAAGCTAGGCGCTTCGCATGTGCGACATCGATCGTACAGCCCAGGTAAGGAACCGCATCATGTCCGATACAGGCCACCTCAATCAGCTATCTGGCCTCCAGCAGAAGGTGGACCAGTTCGCCAAGGAGCGTGACTGGGAGAAATTCCACACCCCAAAAAACCTCAGCATGGCGTTGGCTGTCGAAGCATCCGAGCTCATGGAGATTTTCCAATGGCGAGATGGGCAGGAAAGCGTGTCAAGCCTGCCTGAGAAGACGCGCGAAGCCATCAATCATGAAGTGGCCGATGTGTTCATCTACCTGCTCCGGCTTTGCTCGGTGACCGGTATCGATCTGCTTGCGGCAGCTGAGGAAAAGCTGGCTCAAAACGCACAAAAATACCCCGCCGATTTGGTGAGAGGCAAGTCCAACAAGTACTCGGAGTATTGAGCACGCATGCGACAGCTATACATTTTTACTGCCGGCGATGCAGATGCGCGAGAGCATCTCAACGACTCCATTCGCAACCCACAGCCAAGCTCACTCCTCGACTCGCACCTGACAGCAGAGCGGGCCGACTACCTGAGGTCGCTGTTGCCGGACTCGCAGGGTTTCTATGCGTGGGGCGCGGTGCCTGGCGAGCGCAACATTCCCATGTGGAATCAGATGCAGGACGGCGACATCGTCCTCACCGTGTTCGACAACCGCTATCGGTACGTTTCTTCTGTGATCGCCAAGATCCACAACGCCGATCTCGCGCGTGCGATTTGGGGCCAGACGCCGGAGGGGAAGACTTGGGAGTACATGTACATCCTGACTCAGCCGCGAGCTGTCGACGTGCATGTCACCAGCAAGCCAGTCATCGACTATCTCAACAATGGCTATCGTGGGTTTTCCAGGATCGGGGACGAGCGCCTTGCAAAAATTCGCGGCACGTACGGGAACCTGGAAAACTTCGTCGAAGAGGTTTTCTCGACTGTTGTTCCTCCATCGGCTGACGAGCAAGATCTGGTGGCCGCAGAAGCCACAGTCGATCCCACTGTTTTTGACTCGGAAAACTTGGTCGATGGGCGCAAGAAGGTACTGGCGGAGGTTGTCCGCCGCCGCGGTCAGCCGAAGTTCAGGAAGGACCTGATCAAAGCCTACGATGGAAAGTGCGCGGTGACGGGCTGCGAGATCGAGGCGGTGCTCGAGGCCGCCCACATCATTCCCTACATGGATGGCGATACCAACCATGTGGTCAACGGACTGCTGCTTCGAGCCGACGTCCACACCCTGTTCGACCTTGGACTGCTCAAGATCGATGCGACGGGCCGCATTCATATTGCTGATCCACTGTTCGGATCGATCTATGAGCCGTATGGAGGCAAGAGGATCCACTTTCCCAGTCAACTGAGCGAGCACCCGGATCCGGGGGCTTTAACCAAGAAGTTCAGTCAGCAAGTTTGAAGCCTGTGCGCCGGAGGCCCGCGCCCAAGAAAAAAACCGCCCGGAGACGGCGAGCTCCGAACAAGGTGTCGCAGATCATCCTGTATGGGCGGTGGTAGCGGGCCGGGAGGGCGCCGTGGATATAGTCGTACTGTACAAGCACTCAGCAATGCACCATGGATCTCTCGCTCCTCAGCTTCATCGTCGGCACAATCATCGCGCTTATAGGCCTTTCGATACCTATTGCCGCCCTTGAGGAGAGCAAGCGCGACAACCTGGTTCGTTTCTGGAAGCGATGGATAAAGATCGTCTTTTTGATCGTGCTCGTCGTCAACTCCACCTTCGGCATTTGGCTATTCTGGCATTCCACCGGTGCACCTACGCGAGGTGAAGTTCTGGTCCTGTTGATGCACATATTCAACTTGTTCGGAGTGCCGTTCATTCTGTTCATGACAGCGATGGACAACGTGCTCGACGTGCGGAATGCAAAGAGGAGCGAGCTGGAGGAGAAGGTCAGAAGTCTTGAGCTTCAAGTCCAGGCATTGACGTCATTCAAAGCGTTGCCTGCTGCGGCGGCAGCCGCCTCCAAGCCAATCTAGCTGCCCATCCACACGCCAAACATTGCGGAAGCAGGGGGCTTTTCTAGGGCACGCGGAAGGTTGGCTTGCAAGCCCTTGCGCCGATAGTCGCTCAGGTCCACAGTGGCCAGATGATTCACCCCATCATTGCGCTCTTCGAGGAGCGCGCCGGCCTGCTCGACGTGCAGCGCAGCAAGGCAGGGCTGGATGAAGCCGTCGCCAACCTGGCGGCCTGGATGGAGTTGGCCCGCGATCACCTCACAGAGGATGACTGGGCAGTGCTGGGAGAGATCGGAGGGGTGCTGTACCGCGAGGGAGCGAGCAGGCGAAGGGCAGGTTAAGCCTACCGCCACGTCCGTCGGCAGAAAGTGCGTCCACTTGACCGTAGCCGGCGCATGCGTGCCCTGTGCGTTGCACCGCCGAGCTGCGGCCTCTCGAGCGCAAAGACGGCGTACGCCAGCTTGGCGATATGCCGCGGGTCATCTTTGAAGGCGATGGGGTAGACGACGCGGCAGACCATGGTGAGCCAGGCGCTGTCGACCGAACCCTCCGCCAGCTCTTCGAGTTCGTTTCGAAACTCGTGCCACCAAGCCTCCTCATCGGTCAGGGCTTGGCCGGTGATCACGATGGGTCTGGCGGGCTTCCACATGAGCGAATGCTACTTTGCAGCCAGGCTGCCGGTGCTTCCGCTCGAGTGGGCAACCCATGAAAAAGCCCGCACGAAGGCGGGCAAGGCGATCCCCGGAGGGAGGGAGGATAGACATGGGGATCGCGATATAAGTCTAAGGGGTTAATGTCTGATGGAGGTACGCACCCATAAAAAAGCCCGCATGAGGCGGGCATTGTTTGCAGGTCTGGCCTCCTCACCAGCCATCTCGACGGTAGCGCTCCGCGATGGCTCGATATGCATCTCGAGTCGAGTCGATGTAGCAGAGCCAAAGGCTATACAGAAGGAGCAGAAATCCTGGGGCAGCGATGGTTAGAAAGGTCCAGCCCGCGGCCGAGGAATCTGCGGGAGGCGCAAGGGACTGCACAACGAGAACAATGTTGGCAGCAGCCCAGCCGATGACAAAAAAGACGACGCCCGCTGCAGCGTGAAGTGCCCAGCGCCATTGTCCGAACCTGTGCGCGACCCAGCCCGTGTTGAGAAGAATGAGCATCCCCACCTCGCAATGATGTTGTGAAGCAGAGCGTATCTGGATTTTGTGTTTTTCGCGATCGTCGCCTGAGCGGCCTGTACAGCGCCAGTGGGGGCGCTGTGCGCGAAGTGCGCTGACTACGTGTCGTTCCAGCTCGATTGGGAGCCCGCGAAGCTGCGGCTTCGGGTGTCTCAGATCATTCTGGATGGGCACTGGTAGCGGTGTGCAGTGAAAGCGCTTTGGGGGCGATAAACTCTGCGGCATACGGAGTATTCGGAGCAAAGCCTTGTCTCAGTTGAAGAAAAATCACCATTTCATACCGAGGTTCTGGCTGCGAGGATTTCGTAGCGGAACTGGGCAGCTATTTGGTCGTCGGGACGGACTTACTGGGCCGGTTTCGACTGGCAATGTCATGCAATCCGATTGGCTCTACACGGTCTACGACGACGACTGGATTGCTTCGGACCAGATTGAGGACCAACTTTCGACGCTGGAGTCGAAGCACGCAGCGGTGTTTCGAAGATTTGTTGTACCTGCGGCTCAGGTGAAGGATGCCGACCGCAAAGAACTTTGCAGTGCCCTCGCGCTACAGGCGTGCCGGCATCCAGATGTGATGCGTCGCGGTTACCGCTTAACCAAAGAGTTGGGGATCGCGTTCATGACAGCGCCCCAACTTTCGAAAGAGGTCTTCGCGCAAACGCTGGCTCCCTATGGCGTTGTCGCCTCGGAGGCTGAGAGTATTCATGGACAACTGACATCGGTGTCGCTTGAACAGTTGGCCGAAGCAGTGCGTGCATTGCTGGATCTTCCACCTTGGGATCCGCAGTTGCCGGAGCAGGAGGCATTGAAGGCCCAGCCTATGGTCCAGACTCAGCTTGAAGCGTTGTCGATGGTTGTCCTAGATGCGCCAGCTGGGAACTCGTTTGTGATTGGGGATACACCGATTCCACAAGACAGGCTCGGTGCGGGGTTCTCAGTGCCCTTGTCGAACTCGGTGGCCGTTCAGCTACTGCCAGCGAGCGCGCCTCAGGTAACCAGGCGCAATGCCTCAAATTCTGAGGTCGATGCAGTCAATCAAGAACAATGGGATCGGTCGCTGCATACGATCGTGGGATCAAACCAAGCACAGCTCCAGGCATTTTGAGTTTGACAGTGTGTCGGATGCGTTCGATGCATTCGGCAGCCTTTGCAGGAACATGACTTCGGAGTTTGCTTCGACGAGATGGAGGTGGTTGTCAGGTGATCACGGGCATGAAAAAGCCCGCATGAAGCGGGCTGGTCTCAAAGGTTGTTCTGCTACTTTGCCGCTTGAGGTCGAGTGAGTACAAAGTCAGGTAGCGCGTCGTTGTGAAGGGCTCGGTGCATAAAATCAACGAAGGCCTGCTTGTCCTTGGGGCTCTCCATCACATACAAGTTGGTCGCGTTCCGCTCAATCATTTTAATTGCGGGCCGCGCTACGTCGTAGTTTGATGCGCTTACAACGGCAATTCGATCACCATCGACTGCGGTCTTAGCTTCATCAAGTGTGAAGCCCTTCACAGCTGCGTCACCCCGAATAGATGGCGTGAGGTGGTCAATGCCTCGTAGGTCCAGTGTTTCTAAGACATGTAGGCGACCATTCTTCACTGCGAAGTCTGCGTATAGATCATCGCGCGCATCGACCGGGAAATTTGCAATTACACGGCCCTTGCTGAGATCTTCCGGATTGGTGCTGAAGACCTTTGCCGAGCGAAACCACGCGCGCATCTGCGACGTAAGTTTCGATTGTCTCTTGGTGCTATCCCGTTTGGCACGAACTGTTGCTGGGCGCGCTAGGACCTGCCATGTCATCAGTGCATCAAGAGTCTGTTGAGGGTCGTCAGCGTTCAAAAGGGTCGTGCCTGGTTCGGTGTCTGCAACGAACGGCTGACAGAGGAGGGGCAGCATCGCAATCTGTTGTGCGATCTCCGGCAGGGTCTTTGCGAACTTGTTGAGTGATTCTTGAAGTCGCTCAGCCCATGTTGCCGTCGAGACGACACCGAAGTCCGGGTGCAGTGCCTTTATGCGCGATGAGTCTGGTGCAGCGCCCACAAGGGCGCCATTCGGGGTGAACAAAACGACGCCCGCGTTGAGGCTCTCCCCGCGTACCTGATCAACAGCGCGAAGGAGAACGAAAGGGGTAAAAGTGTCCGCTTTCATGGCTGGCAATACTGCACGCATTTTGACACGCGCGCATGGAAATCCTCGCCTCCCCACCACGTAACAAAGGCTTCACTCTTGGCTGTTTCGAGCCACGATGGAGGCATATCAAGTAGCCACTGAGCAACGCTCTCTTTCTTAATCTGCGAGAGCGTGCCCAGGGCCATGAGTGCTTGTGGCGAACGCCACAACCCCATTCCACGGATGATCGTCATGTGGAGTGTGGTGGGATTGTTCTTGCCAATGATGTCCCGCAGAGGCCAGCCTCCAACAAGGAGTGCATGCGAGTAGTCGATCGGCATCGCAGTGCGCTGGTTTAGGCTGTTGATGCCAAAGAGGAAATTGCCAAAGTGCCTGTCAATGTTGGCAATGAAGACATCGAGTGCGTAGGCTACGCTCAAGCGATCTGCGCAGTCAGCTAGGAAGACTTCAGGTGAGATTCCATTTCGGACCACCTCTTCCATGCGCGTCAAGCCCGGTTGAATGCGACTGCCGAAGGCTCGTGCACCATCGGGCATGACCAAAGTGGCGCAGGCTGGGCAACTCAGTGCCACTGACTGGGCGAATTGATAACTCAGCCACTCTGAGCATGGCAACATCGGATGGTCAGTGATCGCTTTGACGGCATAGTCAAAGCCATCCTCGGCGATCGCATTGGTTTTCAGCGTTTTCCCGTTTCCAAGCGCAGGGACTAGCGAGGTCACGCGGAGTTCGAAGAGACTCATTTCTTTGTGTCGGCTGGTGGCATTACGAGGGGGCGTGCGCTACTTCCTCGGCCAGTCCAACGGCTGCGGAGTGCTGAACTCAAGCACTGGTGAGCCGTTCTGATACGCATTGAACTGAACCAGGATCTTTTTCGCCTTCTTGGCAGAGGCGATGAACTTCGCTGCGCCTTGAATGAAGATGGTCTGGCTGCTGTGGTCGGCGGGGCCGTTGCCACTGAACTTGACTGGAGCCGCATCGTCAAACTTGATGGAGACCCTGCAGTCGTAGCTGCTGCAAAGCATCTGTCCTTTGTCGATCGAGATCAGAATATCCAGTCCATATTGAGGATGTTGGCGAACGGTTAGATAGCCTCTGTTCGTCCCTTTGTACGGGAAGTCGAAACTGAGAGAGTTGTCCGAGACCGTCTGGGCCTCCGCCGACTTCTTTCCCGTCATCTTGTCGGTGGACGCTTCATAGTTCCAGCCCACGGCGTGCGCAATCGAGCACGCGGTTGCCAACAGGGCAATGCCGAGTCTTTTCATTCCCTCGCTCCTTTGGTTCGAGCCACCATCCTAACCTTTGGTTACCAAGATTTCATGGGCGAGAACCCTGCGAACTTGGGCCTTCTGAGGGAAGGTCTCGACCTGGTGCGCTCCTTTCCCTGAGGACTCGATTGCTCACCTCTGTCGAGGCGCGCGAGATGCTCTACCTGTGGTGGACCGGATCGACGCTGAGCCAGTGTCCGATGGCAGAGGGGCGAGCAGGAAGTCGCGGAGGCTTGAACTACCGCCCTGGCCGGCGGCAACTCCTGCGTCGGATGTATCGTGGCACGGCCAATGCGTGCGTTAAGCAGCCCTGAATGCCAAGACTTTCGCCCCTTGGCGCAGTTCGTCGAGATGGTCGGCCCACAGCTGCATCATCTTGCGGCGCTTGACCACGAACTCCGCGCGATCGTAGGCGGCGCCAAGCGGGCCGCTCTTTCCGTGCGCGAGCTGCGCCTCGATGACCTCGGGCTCGACGTCCATCTGCTCGACCATGATCGTGCGCGCCATCGCTCGGAAGCCGTGTGCCGTCATCTCGGTGTTGTCGAAACCCATGCGGCGCAGCGCTGTGTTCACGGTGTTGTCGCTCATCGGCCGTTCGCCGGTCAGCAGGCTCGGGAAAACGTATTGGCCGTGGCCCGTGAGTGGCTTGAGGTCGACAAGGACCTCGACGGCCTGCATTGGCAGCGGCACCAGGTGCGGGCGCCCGTTGATCTTTGCGGTCTTCGTACGCTTCATGTCCGCTGCCGGGATGGTCCATAGCGCCTTCTCGAGGTCGAGGTCCGACCAGCGCATTTGCCGGATGTTGCCGGGCCGCTGAAAGAGCAGGGCAGAGAGGTGCAGCGCTGCGCGCGTCGCAGGCTGGCCAGCGTATGCGGCGATAGCGCGCATGAGCTCGCCCGCCTTCACTGGCTCCAGCACCGCGGCCATGTGCTTGACCTGCACCGGCACCAGCGCGCCTTGCAGGTCGGGCGCTGGGTTGCTGGTGCACCGGCCGGTGGCGATGCCGTGGCGGAACACCTGGCCGGACCATTGGCGCAAGGTGTGCGCAGTTTCGTGCGCGCCGCGGGCCTCGATGCGACGGAGGACCTGCAACAGCATCGGCGCCGTGATGCTGGATAGGGGCAGGCTGCCGAGCCAGGGGAACGCATCCTTCTCCATGATGGAGAGCCAGCGCTCCGCGTACCGCGGGCTCCACGCCGAACTCTTGGTCTTGTGATACTCGCGCGCCACTGCCTCGAAGCTGGCGTCGGTGTCGACCTTGCGCTCGAGCTTCTCGAGTTGCCTGCGCTGCGCGGGGTCGATGCCTTGCTGTTGAATCTTGCGGGCGTCGTCGCGGCCGGTGCGCGCGGCCTTGAGCGTCACCTCGGGATAGCTGCCCAGGGCCAGGCGCTTTTCCTTGCCGTCGAAGCGGTACTTCCAGAACCACCGCCTTGAGCCGCTGGGCTCGATCTGCAGATAAAGGCCGCCGGAGTCGGCGAGGCGCAGCCGCAGCTTGTCGGCAGGGCAGAGGGTCTTCTTGCAGGCGGTGTCGGTGAGCATGGGGGAACAATTTCGGCTGCTGGGGCTAAAACTGTACCCGTTCCCCCGTTTGTTCCCCCAAATTGGAGGAATCTCAGCGGTTTCTCGTGATTGCTCGTGGAGCGAAATCACCCGCTTCTACAGAGGAAAAATGGCTGTTCGCGGCTCTTTGTGGGGGAAGATGGCGCCACTAAATGGCCTGCCCGGAGGGGATCGAACCCCCGACAACCTGCTTAGAAGGCAGGTGCTCTATCCAACTGAGCTACGGGCAGATTCCGGTTGAGAAGCGAGGGCCTGAGCCTTCGGCCCTCGGGCCGCACGCAGTGCGACTACAGACCCGAAAAATCAACGGTCTGGACGCTTCTGCCTCTGACCGGGGAAGCGCGGATTCTACCTACATCCCTCCATGCACGACGCCTTCGCGGGCGCTCGTTGAGAGGGCGAATGGGCGTGGCTGGCGCGAGACGACACCCTGGCGGTCTCGGCGGCCTGCTTCGACACGAGCTGCTTCTGGCCGCAGGTGCTGCACCGGTAGAACCTGAGGGCCGGCAGCATCCTCATCCAGGCTCGCCGCTCGAGGCGACGAAGGCCGGCCAGGCCGCAGGAACATCGGAGAAACAGATTCAGCAGCATCACAGAAGAGTTCAAACCGGGAAGGTGTCGACACTCTTTCCCCGACGCTGCTTCGCGGTCTATGCAACCGTGAAGCACCCGTGTTCGATTCTGTGGGTGCGCAGGGCATGCAGCGAAAGGGCTGCACGCGCAACAGATTGCTAAGGGCGGGCGTTTCGACCGTCCGATGCCTCCCTGGATCGCTGTGGCCGAGGGGGTGTCAGACGTTCTCCGAGCGGTACTTGAAGACCGCTTCGTTCACCGCGCGTTCGGACGCCAGTTGCTTTTTTCCGCAGGCGCTGCATTGGTAGAAGCGTTGGCTCGAGAAGAGCCGCATCCATGGCCGGCGCTCGATGCGTGCGAGATGCCTGAGGCCGCAAGAACAGCGGGAAAAGTAATTCAGCATCGGAAAAGGGTCCAGGGGTGAGGGTCTGCTTCAATTTCCATCCCTGACTCAGCTCTTTGGCTTTGTAAACGCGATTCAGCTTACTTTGTAAACATGATCACGATTGACTCGATTCTGCGTGAGCGCCGAGTGCCACACGGGTAGTCCCGTAAGAAAAAGGTTGCCATTGCGGTGTAACAACAATGCAGTGACGTTGCCTGATGTACGGAAACCGGTGGGTCGTGCTACGAAACGTCTAAAGGGGCGCGAGATTCGCGGTGATCGCGAGCGGCCCGGAAAAGAAAAAAGCCTGCAACGACTTTCATCGTTGCAGGCTTTCACTTTTCTTTTGGTCGGGGCGAAAGGATTCGAACCTTCGACCCTCTGGTCCCAAACCAGATGCGCTACCAGGCTGCGCTACGCCCCGCCAAGCCTTCGATTCTAGCCCGAATAAAGGCCCGCTCAGCGCTTCTCGTACTGCGTCTTGCCAAAAAGGATCTCGCGCGCCTTGTCATCGGTGATCGGGCGGCGCAGATCGGCCAGCACTTTCACGCCGCGCTGCACGGCCGGACGCGCGGCGATGCCGTCGAACCAGGCCTTCAGGTGCGGGTAGTCGGTGAGGGTGATGCCCTGGTTTTCCCAGCTGCGCAGCCACGGGAAGATGGCGATGTCGGCAATCGAATAGCTGTTGCCGGCGATGAACTTGTGCTTCGCCAGCTGCCGGTCGATCACGCCGTACAGGCGCTTGGCTTCGTTGGTGTAGCGGTCGACGGCATAGGCGATCTTCTCGGGCGCGTAGATGCGGAAGTGATGTGCCTGGCCGAGCATCGGGCCGACGCCGCCCATCTGGAACATGAGCCACTGCAATACGTCGTAGCGCTCGCGGTCGCCCGTGGGCAGGAACTTGCCGGTCTTGCCCGCGAGGTACACGAGGATCGCGCCCGATTCGAACAGCGAGATCGGCTGGCCATCCGGTCCGTCGGGGTCGGTGATGGCGGGGATCTTGTTGTTCGGGCTGATCTTCAGGAACTCGGGCGCGAACTGGTCGCCGGTGCCGATGTTCACCGGGTGCGCGTGGTACGGCAGGCCGCACTCCTCGAGCATGATGTGAATCTTGTGGCCGTTCGGCGTGGGCCAGGAATAGACCTCGATGGGCGATGCGGGCATGTCGCGGAGCTCCAGATTGAGAGGGTTGTGACGGGAGAACGGCAGCATATACACGCGCATCCGGACGCGTGCGGGTGCGGGCATTTGCCTGCAGTGCCGTGGACCGGTCACCCCACCTGTCGTTCGTGCGCGTTGCACCACATCCAGTGTTCGCCGGGCTCGATCGACTGGATCACGGGATGTTCTTCGGCCCGCGCGTGCTTCGTGGCGTGGCGGTTCTTCGACGAATCGCAGCAGCCCACATGGCCGCAGTGCACGCACAGGCGCAGATGCACCCAGGTGTCGCCGGTCTTCAGGCAGTCTTCGCAGCCATGGGGCGTGTGCGGTTGCGCGAGGTCGGCGGGAACGTGTTCGCAGGCTTGGATGGGCATGGGGTATCTCTGGAAAAAACTCAGGCCACGGCCGAGGTCGACGACAGGTGCTGGTGAATCAGCGCCACCACCGCGGCGCCTTCGCCGATCGCGCCGCCCACGCGCTTGACCGAACCCGAGCGCACGTCGCCCACCGCGAACACGCCGGACACGCTCGACTCGAGCGCCGCAGCGGGGCGCGCCGGAAAGCCGCTGCTCGCGGCCGGGCCGGTCAGCACGAAGCCGTGGCGGTCGACCGACACGCCGCAGCCGTCGAGCCACGACGTCTCGGGCTCCGCGCCGACGAACAGGAAGATGTTGCGTGCCGGGCAGTCGTGCTCCTGGCCCGAGGTGTGGCAGCGCCACGTGGCGCCGGTGAGGCCTTCCTCGGGCGCGCCGTGCAGCCGCACGAGCTCGGTGTGCGGTTGCAGCGAGATGTTGGGCGTGGCCTCGATGCGGTCGATGAGGTAGCGCGACATGCTGGCCGCCAGCGACGGCCCACGCACCAGCACGTTGACCTTGGCCGCGTGGCGCGACAGGAACACCGCCGCCTGGCCGGCCGAGTTGCCGCCGCCCACCAGCGCGACCTCTTGCTGCGCGCAGATCTTGGCCTCGATGGCCGAGGCCCAGTACCAGATGCCGCGGCCTTCGAATTCGGCCAGACGCGGCACGCCGGGTCGGCGGTAGCGCGCGCCGCTCGCAATGACCACCGTGCGCGCGCTGATCGTGCGGCCGTCGGTGAGCTTCAGTGCGAGGCTGCCCAGCGCGTTCTCGCGCGAACAGTCGAGCGCTTCCACCTGCGCCGGAATCAGCATCTCGACACCGAACTTCTGCGCCTGCACGAACGCGCGGCCTGCCAGCGCCTGCCCCGAGATGCCCGTCGGAAAACCCAGGTAGTTCTCGATGCGTGCGCTGGCGCCGGCCTGTCCGCCGAAGGCGCGGCAATCGAGCACGATCACGCGCAGCCCTTCGGAGGCGGCGTACACCGCGGTCGCAAGGCCGGCCGGCCCGGCGCCGACCACGGCCACGTCGTACAGCTCGTCGCGTGCCGCGGTGTCGACCATGCCGAGGCAGCGCGCCAGGCCTTCGTCGCTCGGGTTGACCAGTACCGAACCGTCGGGGCAGACAGCCAGCAATTTGTCGGGGCCGTACTGGGCGAGCAGTGCGGCGGCATCGGCGTCGGCGGCTGCATCGACCAGGTGATAAGGATGGCCGTTGCGACGCAGGAAGTTCTCCAGCCGCGCCATCTCGGGCGAGTCGGGCCGTCCTATCAGCACCGGCCCCGCCGCGCCCGATTCGATGAGCGCCACGCGCCGCAGGATCAGCGCGCGCGTGATGCGCTCGCCCAGGTCGGCCTCGGCCACCAGCAGCGCGCGCAGGCGGTCCGGCGGCACGACCAGCGCCTCGACCTCTTCATCGGCATGCCCGTCGACCAGGGCAGGGCGCCCGCTCAGCTGGCCGACCTCGGCGAGGAATTCGCCCGGTCCCTGGCGCGCGATCGGCACCACATGGCCCAGGCCGTCGCGCTGCGTGACGGCGACCACGCCCTTGAGCAGCACGAACATGCCGGCGCCGGTCTCGCCGGCGGTGAACAGTCGCTCGCCGCGCGCAAAGCGCTGCACGCTGCCGAAGCTGGCGATGCGTGCCATCTCGGCGTCACTGAGGACAGGGAAAGTCTGGTGCAGGCGGCTGTTGGCGCCTGGTGCATCGGTGGCCATGGGGTCGAACTCCGTGTCGCGAATGCCCCGCATTAGACGCCGAAGCGGCGCCAAAGCGACGCTGACGCGCGTTGTAACAACGTCATGTGTCTGCCACGCCGCTGACATGCCGCTTTCATTGCGCGTGTCCAGACTCGGTCAGCAGAAAGGGATTCCCCATGAAAGAACTGCCGAACCCGACGTTTCCGCTCTCGCAGCTCGGACTGCGCGCAGCCCTGTGGCCTGCACCCGCAGCTGGAACCCCCGTTGCCGTTGTCGCCGCTGCGGCCGCACTGGCCACCCGCACGTCGGTCCCCGCCGCGCCGCTGGCCGTCATCGTGCCGCCGGCCGCCGAGGCCAGCAAGCCAGGCATCACGGTGAGCTGGGCGCGCCATCTGGACGACGTGCGCGCCGCGCAACGCCTGCGTCACGATGTGTTCGTCGGCGAGATGGGTGCACGCCTGACCACGCCGCTGGCCGGCCACGACATCGACCTGTTCGACGACTTCTGCGAACACCTGCTGGTGCGGGACGAACTCACCGGCCAGGTCATCGGCACCTACCGCGTGCTGACCCCCGCACAGGCCCGCCGCGTCGGCAGCACCTACAGCGACACCGAATTCGACCTGACCCGTCTGCGCGACCTGCGCGAGCGCATGGTCGAGCTGGGCCGCAGCTGCGTGCACGCCGAGCACCGCCAGGGCGGCGTGATCCTCGCGCTGTGGGGTGCGCTGGCCGGCTTCATGCACCGCAACAAGCTCGACACCATGATCGGCTGCGCGAGCATTCCGATGTCGCACAACGGCGTGACCAGCGGCGACGCGGCGGCCAGCATCTGGCGCCAGCTCTCGGCCAGCCATCTCGCGCCCATTCAGTACCAGGTGCAACCGCGCCTGCCGCTGCCGGTCGAACGGCTCGACAGCGCGCTCGACGTGGAACCGCCCGCGCTCATCAAGGGTTACCTGCGACTGGGCGCCAAGGTGCTCGGCGCGCCGGCCTGGGACCCTGACTTCAACACCGCCGACCTGCCGATGCTCATGCGCATCGACGACCTGCCGGCGCGCTACCGCAAGCACTTTCTCGGCGCATGAAGCCGGCGGCCATCCGGCCCGACGCCGGGCCGCACGCTGCTTCGCTGTCGCCGAATATGACAGGGCCGCTCCTCGCAGAGCGGGGTGCGTCACGCGGATGTCATGGAACTGTCACGGACGACGTTGACACTGTCATATTTCAGCCGTCGTGTTCTCCCGTGCCGCTTGCTCCAGAATCAGTGCCCATGCCCTCCCTCTCCGCTGACCCTTCGCGCGTCGGTGAAGCGCCTCCCTTCGCGTTGCTGGACCGCGACCACAGCATCCTCTCGTTCAACGAGCGTGTGCTCGACTGGGCCCACCGGCCCGAAGTGCCGCTGATCGAACGGCTGCGCTATCTGTGCATCGTGTCGTCGAACCTCGACGAGTTCTTTGAAGTCCGTGCCGCGCCGCACCTGATCGCCGGCAGCGCCGGTGACAGCAAGGGCACCTACACCGTCGAATCTTTCGAGCGGCTGGCCGAGGCCGCCCATGCGCTCGTGGCGCGCCAGTACGCGCTGTACAACGACGAGCTGATGCCGGCGTTTGCGACGCACGGCATCCACATCGTGTCGCACGGCGACCGCAACCCGGCGCAGCGCAAGTGGGTCAGCGAGTATTTCGAGCGCGAGGTGCGCCCGCTGCTGATCCCCGTGGGGCTCGATCCGGCGCACCCGTTCCCGCAGGTGGCGAACAAGTCGCTGAACTTCATCGTGCGCCTGGGTGGCAAGGACGCCTTCGGCCGCGAGAACCCTATCCAGATCGTCAAGCTGCCGCGCGTGCTGCCGCGCCTCATCAAGATGCCGGCCAAGGTGTCGGACGGCAAGACGCTGTTCGTGGCGCTGTCGAGCGTGGTGCGCGCCCATTTGTCGAGCATGTTCCCGGGACGCGAGGTGGGCGACTTCTCGCAGTTCCGCGTCACGCGCCACTCCGACCTCGCCGTCGACGAGGAAGACGTCAAGAACCTGCGCACCGCGCTGCGCCAGGGCCTGCAGCACCGTCACTATGGGCAGGCTGTGCGGCTCGAGGTGTCGGCGAGTTGCGCCGAATCGCTCGCAAGCTTCCTGCTCGCCCAGTTCAACCTGCCGCCGCAGGCGCTGTACCGCGTGCACGGCCCGGTGAACCTGGCGCGGCTCACGCAGTTCATCGACCTGATCGGCGAGCCGCAGCTGCGCTTTCCGCCCTACGTGGCGTCGTTCCCCGTCACGCTGTCGCCTGCGCAGTCGTTCTTCGACCGGCTGCAGCGCGGCGACGTGCTGATCCACCAGCCCTTCGAGAGTTTCGACGGCGTGCTGGCCTTCCTGCGTGACGCGGTGCTCGACCCGCAGGTGCTCGCCATCAAGCAGACCATCTACCGCACCGGCCCCGACTCGGAGCTCATGGACCTGCTGCGCGAGGCCGTGCGTCGTGGTAAAGAGGTCACGGTGGTGGTCGAGCTGAAGGCGCGTTTCGACGAAGAGGCCAACATCAACTGGGCCGAGATGCTCGAGTCGATCGGTGCGCAGGTGGTGTACGGCGTGGTGGGCTTGAAGACCCACGCCAAGATGCTGCTGGTCACGCGCCGCGAGGGCAAGCAGCTGCGCCGCTACGGCCACTTGTCGACCGGCAACTACAACCCGCGCACGGCGCGGCTGTATACCGACATCAGCCACCTCACGGCCGACCCGGCGCTCACGGCCGACATGGAGGCCGTGTTCGTCCACCTGGCCAGCCAGAGCCGCCTGCCCAAGCTCAACCGCATGTGGCTGGCGCCCTTCGACCTGCACAAGAACCTGGTCGCGCGCATCGATGCGCTGGGGCAGGCCGCCGCCAGCGGCGAGCCGACGCGCATCGTCGCCAAGATGAATGCGCTGACCGACGAGGCCATCATCGGCGCGCTCATTCGCGCGGGGCAGAAGGGCGTGAAGATCGACCTCATCGTGCGCGGCGCCTGCACGCTGCCGGCGCAGGTGCCGGGGCTCACCGACAACATCCGCGTGCGCTCGGTGATCGGGCGCTTCCTCGAGCATTCGCGGGTGTTCTATTTCCGCCACGGCGAGGACGAGTCGCTCTACCTGTCGAGCGCTGACTGGATGAACCGCAACATGATGCGGCGCATCGAACTGGCCTGGCCCGTGACCGACCCCAACCTGCGCCAGCGCCTCATCGACGAGTGCCTGGTGGCTTACCTGCACGACGGCCGCGACGCCTGGGACCTGGGCGGCGACGGCGTCTACCGGCGTGTCGACCACGACACGCACCCCGGCGAGGCGGGCGCGTCCCCCGCGATCGAAGCGCATGGCGCCCAGGCCGCCTTGATGGGCCGCTATGCATCACGAGGAAACCACCGTGATGCGTCCTCCAATTGAAGTTGAAGAAGAAGTTCGAAAGACGATGAGCATGGACTTGATCTTCTGGCGTCACGCCGAAGCCGAGGACTGGACCGAAGGGTGTGACGACATGCAGCGCTCGCTCACGCCGCGCGGCGAAAAACAGGCCAAGCGCATGGCCTCCTGGCTCGACCGGCAACTGCCCGACGGCACGCGCATCGTGTGCAGCCCGGCGCGCCGCTGCGAGCAGACCGCGCTGGCACTGGGCCGCAAGTACAAGCTGCGTTCCGAGCTGTCGCCCGACACCACGCCCGACGAACTGCTGGCTGCCACCGGTTGGCCCAACGGCAAGTCGGTGGTGCTGGTGATTGGCCACCAGCCTTCGCTGGGGCAGGCGATCTCGCTGCTGCTCGGGCTGAAGCAGGACAGCTGCCCGGTGCGCAAGGGCTCGGTGTGGTGGATCCGCACCCGCGAGCGCGACGGCGATGTGCAGACCGTCGTGGTGACGGTGCAGGCGCCCGAGCTTCTCTAGCTGCTACAGCCAGCGGTCCTTCGCCGCGGACACCCCTGCCTGACGCTTCCGGACGGGCGCTTTGTCACGGTCGCGGGCAGAGGTGGCAGGGCGCTTGTCTCCCGGAAAAAGGGGCGGACGACTCATGCGCGCGTGCGGCGCAATTTCTACAGTGTGACTCCACGGCCACGTGCTTTTGACGCCGATGCGGGAAAGAAGCGGTGCCGGTCGACCACATCACTGGGGAAGACGCATGAAACCGCTCAACACACTGCCAGGAAGCTTCATGAACATGCTGCGTGCAGACGCGGACATGCGGTTGAAGGCGCTGGTTTTTCTGCTTGTTGCCGCAGCCCTGCTGTCGGGGTGCGCGACGAACACCGCCGCGCCTGTGCCGCCGACCCGTCACGATGTCGCCCGTTCGATCGAGAAGATCGAGCTCATCTACAACGCGCAAGACCAACTGATCGTCACGGATGGCGGCGGGTCGGGGCTGACGGGCTTCGCAGGGTTTCTGGGACCTATCGCTGCGCTGTTGGCAATCTCCGTCGATACCAACAGCCGACTGACGATGGCCGCCCGAACCGACCAGCGCAGCAAGGAGTTCACGGCCGCAGTGAAGAACAGCGGAGCGCCCATGGCGCTCAACAGGCAGTTCGCAGAGCGACTGGCGGCGCGCCTGCGGGACAGTGGCCGCGAGGTGAAGCTGACGCCTTTCATGCGCGCGACCGGAGAGCACGCGCAGATGCAGGTGCAGGAACTCCAGCCGATGCCCGGCTACAGCACATTGATCTTGCGGATCACGACGTCCTATGGCGCGGCCGATGCGACATCGAGCTTCAAGCCGTACGTCTGGGTGGAACAGTTGCTGAGGGACGAGAAGCAGTCCGTCGTGGGCCAGACGTTGCAGGTCGCCGACGTGAGCGAGCCGACCTATCTCCTGTACGACGGCCTGCTCAAGGACACCGCAGGCGCTCGCGAAGGGTTGAAGCGCGGGCTTGACCAGATCGTGCAGCCGGCCTATGTCAGCCTGTTCGGGGAAGACGAGCCGCGCAAGGCCAGCGCTGCGGCAGTCACGCAGACGGCCGGCATCGACACGAAGTGAAACGGCTCAGGCGCCGCTGAGTTCCACGCGCCAGTTGCTGGTCTTCTGCCAGGCCAACACTTCCTCGCGCAGCAGGTGTGCCGACTGCGGATAGGCGTCGGCCCAATCGGGCGCGCAGGCGATCGTGAAGGCCCTGGCACCGAGTGCCGCGAGGTTCAACGCCTTCGGGTCGGGGTCGCGGCGCGCATGGCACAGGATCACGGCCAATCGCAGCGCCAGCAGCTGCATCACGAAGGTCTCGTCGTCCAGCGCAGCTTCGAGCTTGCGCAGCTTGCCGCGCTGGCCCAGCACCAGCTGGCCGAGCGCGTGCAGTTCGTTCACTGCAAAGCCCGGCGCGTCGGCGTTGTCGAGGATGTAGGCGCCGTGCTTGTGATAGTCGCTGTGCGAGATCAGCGCGCCGATCTCGTGCAGCTGCGCGGCCCAGCCGAGCTTGCGCAGCGCGCGGCCGGCACGGCTCGATGTGCTGCCGCCGCGCGCGGCGGGAGCCAACTGCACGAACAGCGCGGCGGCGGTGTCGCTCACGCGCTTGGCCTGGGCCGTATCGACCGCGAAGCGCGTGGCGAGCCGGGCCACCGTGGCGCTGCGCATGTCGGCCACGCTGTCGTCGCGTTCGAGCAACTCGTACAGCACGCCGTGGCGCAGGGCGCCCTGGGCGACCTTCATCTCCTGGATGTCGAGCAGATCGAACACCGCGCGCAGCACGCTCAGGCCGCCGCCGATCACGGCCTTGCGGTCTTCGCGCATGCCGTCGATGCGCAGCTTGTCGATGCTGCCGGCCTTGAGCAGGCGGTCGAGCAGCCAGTCGAGGCCGTCGCGCGTAACGAGGCCGGCTTCGCCGCCGGCTGCCGCGAGCACGTCGCCCACCGCGCCGATGGTGCCGGAGGCGCCATAGGCCACGTCCCACTGGTCGCGGGTGTAGCTCGAGAGCGCGTCGTCCAGCACGGCCTTGGCCGCCACTTCGGCGGCGCGAAAGGCGGGGGCGGTGAACTGGCCTTCGCCGAAATGCTTCATCGACCAGGCGACGCTGCCCACGCGGTACGACTCCATGCGCTCGGCCTCGAGCGCGTGGCCGATGATCATTTCGGTGGAGCGCCCGCCGATGTCGATGACGAGCCGGCGTTCCTGGTCGGACGCGTCGGTGTGCGGCAGGTGGTGTGCCACGCCCTGGTAGATCAGGCGGGCTTCTTCCCGGCCCGGGATCACGTCGATGCCGAAGCCGAGGATGGTGCGCGCACGCAACAGAAATTCTTCGCGGTTGCGCGCTTCGCGCAAGGTCTGCGTGGCCACGGCGCGCACCTGCGAGCGCTTGAAGCCGGCCAGCCGTTCGCCGAAGCGGGCGAGGGCGTCCCAGCCGCGCTGCATGGCTTCGGTCGTGAGATTGCGTGCGCTGTCCAGGCCGTTGCCCTGGCGCACGGTTTCCTTGAGGTACTCGGTGCGGTGGATCTGTCCGTGGTCGACCTGGCCGATTTCCAGCCTGAAGCTGTTGGAGCCGAGGTCGACTGCTGCGAGGCGGGTGCCGTTTTGCATTGTTCTAGTGAAGAGGGCGGTTCTCTGATCGTAGCGCCGTGACAGCAGGCGCCGCCTCCCCGAATCGCGTCACGGCGAGGGCTGGAGGTTAGGCGGGGCGAATGACGGTTATGTGACAGCGTCACACACAACCCGGCCGGCGCAGCGGCATTTTCCCTCGACAGAGGGGGTGTCACAGCGATGTCACAAAAGCTTTTTAGAGTCCGTTCGAGCCCCAAAAGGGACTACTTCTTACTTCTCAAGGAAGCTTTATGAAAACGACGTTCAAATTTGCAACCGCCGGCCTCGTGACCGCGCTGTTCTCCCTTCCCGCCCTTGCCCAAGACGTGACCGGCGCCGGCGCCAGCTTCCCCGCACCGCTGTACGCCAAGTGGGCGTCCGATTTCAACAAGGCCACCGGCGTCAAGATCAACTACCAGTCGGTCGGCTCGGGTGCCGGCCTCAAGCAGATCGAAGCCAAGACCGTCGATTTCGGCGCCTCCGACGCACCCCTGAAGGACGACGAACTGCAAGCCAAGGGCCTGATGCAGTTCCCCACCGTCATCGGCGGCGTGATCCCCGTGGTCAACATCACCGGCATCAAGCCGGGCGAGCTGAAGCTCAACGGCCAGGTGCTGGGCGACATCTACCTGGGCAAGATCACCAAGTGGAACGATCCCGCCATCAAGGCACTGAACGGTTCGCTGGCCCTGCCTGACGCCGCCATCGCCCCGGTTCGCCGCGCCGACGGTTCGGGCACCAGCTTCCTGTTCACCAACTACCTGAGCAAGGTCAACGCCGAGTGGAAGTCGAAGGTCGGCGAAGGCACGGCCGTGAACTGGCCCACCGGCGCGGGTGGCAAGGGCAACGAAGGCGTCGCCGCTTTCGTGAACCGCCTGCCCAACTCGATCGGCTACGTCGAATACGCCTACGTCAAGCAGAACAAGATGACCTACGCGCAGCTGCAGAACGCAGCCGGCTCGTTCGTGTCGCCTGACGACAGCGCCTTCAAGGCCGCCGCCGCCGGTGCCGACTGGAACAAGAGCTTCTACCAGGTGCTGACCAACCAGGCTGGCAAGGATTCGTGGCCCATCACCGGCGCCACCTTCATCCTGATGCACAAGGTGCAGGACAAGCCCGCCAGCGCCACCACCGTGCTGAAGTTCTTCGACTGGGCCTACAAGGGTGGCGACAAGACCGCCGACGACCTCGACTACGTGCCGATGCCTGACGCCGTGAAGGCCACCATCGCCAAGGCATGGGGTGAAGTGAAGGACGCATCGGGCAAGCCGGTCGCGTTCAAGTAAGAAGCAACCCTTCATCCACCCTCCAGGACGGCGCGCCCATGAGCAACTCTTCGCTCCAGGACGCGCCGCTTTCGTCTTTGCCGGAGCGACCCGTGTCATCCACCCTCCCTGCTGCCGCCTCCCTCGACCTTGCGGCCGAGCGCGCGCGCACCTCTGCCGCTCCTCCTCCGCCCGTGAAGGCGCCCCGTTCCGGCCCCATGGCCGACCGCATCTTCGGCTGGGCCGCCAAGGGCGCCGCGCTGCTGACGCTCGCGATGCTCATCGGCATCCTGTTGTCGCTGGTCGTCGGCGCCTGGCCCGCCATTGCGAAGTACGGCCTCGGCTTCCTCACGAGCAGCGTGTGGGACCCGGTGAAGGACGAGTACGGCGGCCTCGTGATGATCTACGGCACGCTGGCCACGTCGTTCATCGCACTGCTGATTGCCGTGCCGGTGAGCTTCGGCATCGCGCTGTTCCTGACCGAACTTTCGCCCAACTGGCTCAAGCGCCCGTTGGGCACCGCCATTGAACTGCTGGCTGCCGTGCCGTCCATCGTGTACGGCATGTGGGGCCTGCTGGTCTTCGGCCCCATTCTTTCGACCTGGGTGCAGCAGCCGCTGCAGAAGCTGCTGGCCGGCGTGCCGTACCTCGGCGCCCTGGTGTCGGGCCCGCCCGTGGGCATCGGCATTCTGTCGGCCGGCATCATCCTGGCGATCATGATCATTCCGTTCATCGCCTCGGTGATGCGCGACGTGTTCGAAGTGACGCCCGCGCTGCTCAAGGAGTCGGCCTACGGCCTGGGCTCCACCACCTGGGAAGTCGTCTCCAAGGTTGTGCTGCCCTACACCAAGGCCGGCGTGATCGGCGGCATCATGCTCGGCCTCGGCCGCGCACTGGGCGAAACCATGGCCGTCACGTTCGTGATCGGCAACATGAACCAGCTCAACTCCCTGTCGGTGTTCGAGGCTGCCAACAGCATCACCTCGGCACTGGCCAATGAATTCGCCGAAGCCGGCGCGGGCCTGCACCAGGCCGCGCTGATGTACCTCGGCCTCGTGCTGTTCTTCATCACCTTCGTCGTGCTGTCGCTCTCGAAGATGCTGCTGGCGCAAATGAAGAAGAGCGAAGGAACAAAGACGTGAGCACCACTGCGCAAAACCTGATCAACGCCAAGACTTTGGCCGAGACGCGCCAGGCGAGGTTCGCCGCGCGCAACCGCGTCAACAAGATCGCACTCACGCTGTCGCTCGCCGCGATGGCGTTCGGCGTGTTCTGGCTGGTGTGGATCCTGTGGGAAACGCTGCGCCAGGGCATCGGCGGCCTGGCGCTCGCCACCTTCACCGAAATGACGCCGCCGCCGAACGAGGCGGGCGGCATCGCCAACGCCATCTTCGGCTCGTTCGTGATGGTGTCGCTGGCTACCTTCGTGGGCACGCCGATCGGCATCATGGCCGGCATCTACCTGGCCGAATACAACCCCAAAGGCCTGCTGGCTTCGATCACGCGCTTCGTCAACGACATCCTGCTGTCGGCGCCGTCGATCGTGATCGGCCTGTTCGTCTACGCGGTGGTGGTGGCCTACTTCAAGACCTTCTCGGGCCTGGCCGGCGCACTGTCGCTGGCGCTCATCGTGATTCCGGTGGTGATCCGCACCACCGAGAACATGCTGCAGCTGGTGCCGCCGGGCCTGCGTGAAGCGGCCTACGCACTGGGCACGCCGAAGTGGAAGGTCATTCTGAGCATCACGCTGCGCGCCGCGCGCGCCGGTGTGGTCACAGGCGTGCTGCTGGCCGTTGCCCGCATCGCCGGCGAGACCGCACCGCTGCTCTTCACCGCGCTGAACAACCAGTTCTGGACCGCCGACGTGAGCCAGCCGATGGCCAGCCTGCCGGTCACGATCTTCAAGTTCGCCATGAGCCCGTACGAGAACTGGCAACAACTGGCCTGGGCCGGCGTGTTCCTGATCACCGTCGCCGTGCTTGCCCTCAACATCCTGGCGCGCGTGCTGACGCGCAACAAACACTAAATCAAGAAGGCGCCAACATGCCAAACACCGTCGCACAACAACAACCGTCGCGCTCGAAGATTTCGGTCAAGGACCTGAACTTCTACTACGGCAAGTTCCACGCGCTCAAGGGCATCAACCTCGAGATTCCCGAGAACAAGGTCACGGCCTTCATCGGCCCGTCGGGCTGCGGCAAGTCGACCCTGCTGCGCACCTTCAACCGCATGTTCGAGCTGTACCCCGAGCAGCGCGCCGAAGGCACCATTGCGCTGGACGGCGAGAACCTGCTCACGTCGAAGCAAGACGTGGCGCTCATTCGCGCCAAGATCGGCATGGTCTTTCAGAAGCCCACGCCGTTCCCGATGTCGATCTACGACAACATCGCCTTCGGCGTGAAGCTGTTCGAGAACCTCTCGGCCAGCGACATGGACGACCGCGTCGAATGGGCCCTGAAGAAGGCGGCCCTGTGGACCGAAGTGCGCGACAAGCTGCAGCAAAGCGGCTCGGGCCTGTCGGGCGGCCAGCAGCAACGCCTGTGCATTGCACGCGGCATTGCGATCAAGCCTGAAGTGCTGCTGCTCGACGAACCCTGCTCCGCACTCGACCCGATTTCGACCGCAAAAATCGAAGAGTTGATTGCCGAGCTGAAAAACGAGTACACCGTGGTCATCGTGACCCACAACATGCAGCAAGCTGCCCGCTGCAGCGACTACACCGCCTACATGTACCTCGGCGACCTGATCGAGTTCGGTGCCACCGAACAGATGTTCTTCAAGCCGCAGCGCAAGGAGACCGAGGACTACATCACCGGCCGCTTCGGTTGAGTTGAAGTCAAAGGAAACACCATGACCGAGAAACACCTTTCCAGCCAGTTCGACAGCGAACTCAACGGCGTCTCGTCGCGCGTGATGGAGCTCGGCGGCATGGTCGAGTCGCAGATCCACCAGGCCGTGTACGCCCTGCTGCAGTTCGACCCCGAAGCCGCCGACCGCGTGATGGAGACCGAGCACCGCGTCAACGCGATGGAGATCGAGATCGACCGCGAGCTGTCGTCGATCATCGCCCGTCGCCAGCCCACGGCGCGCGACCTGCGCCTGCTCATCGCCATCAGCAAGACCACCGCCAACCTGGAGCGCGTGGGCGACGAGGCCAACAAGATTGCGCGCATGGTCAAGTCGATCATCGAAAGCGGATCGGCCCGCCAGCTGCCCACCACCGAGCTGCGCATTGCCGCCGACCTGGCCTCGAACCTGCTGCGCACCGCCCTGGACGCCTTCGCGCGCCTGGACACGGCCGCCGCGCTGTCGATCCTGAAAGACGACGACCTCATCGACAAGGAGTTCGACGGCTTCGTGCGCAAGCTGGTCACCTACATGATGGAAGACCCGCGCACCATCTCCGCCAGCCTGGACCTGCTGTTCCTGGCCAAGGCCATCGAACGCATCGGCGACCACGCCAAGAACATCGCCGAGTTCATCATCTACATCGTCAAGGGCGCCGATGTACGGCACACTTCGATGGAGGAAATCGAGTCGGCATTGCAGTGACGACCGTCGCCGCAAAGACTCCCCAGAACGCATGAAGAAACCAAGAGTCCTGATCGTCGAAGACGAATCCTCGATCGCCGAGCTGATCGCCGTCAACCTGCGCCACAACGGCTTCGAGCCGATCTGGTCCGAAGACGGCGCCGCCGCCCAGCGCGAAATCGACGCCTTCCTGCCGGACCTGATCCTGCTCGACTGGATGCTGCCGGGCCAGAGCGGCCTGCAGCTCGCGCGCCAATGGCGCAAAGACCCGCGCACCAAGGCCATCCCGATCCTGATGCTCACGGCGCGCGGCGACGAGCCCGACAAGGTCGCCGGCCTCGACGCCGGTGCCGACGACTACATCACCAAGCCGTTCTCCACCCAGGAAATGCTGGCGCGCATCCGCGCCGTGCTGCGCCGCCGTGCGCCCGAGGTGGTGACCGAGCGCGTCGAGATCGGCGAGCTTGCCCTCGACACCTCCACCCACCGCGTCACGTGGCAGGGCGGGGCGCTGAAGGTCGGTCCGACCGAGTTCAAGCTGCTGGCCTACCTGATGCAGCATGCCGAGCGCGTGCACAGCCGCGCACAGCTGCTCGACAAGGTGTGGGGCGATCACGTCTACATCGAGGAACGCACGGTCGACGTGCACGTCAAGCGCCTGCGCGAGTCGCTGGGCGCGGCCGCGCCCATGGTGGAGACCGTGCGCGGCGCGGGTTACCGGCTGACGGCCCAAGTCACGGTGTGAGCAGCGCCGTGAGCCTCGGCGGCGGGCGCGGATAATCGCCCGCCATGCCTTTTCGCATTGCTACTTTTTTTATAGCGTCCCTCGCAATTGCGGCGGGCGCTGTCGGCCTTTTTGGCTGGAAATACGGCTGGCTGGGCGCCTGGTTGGGCGCGGTGCTCTGGCTGGGCTTCGATGCCTGGCGCGCTGAACGTCTGCTGCGCGTGCTGCGCAACGACGCGGCCGGGCTGCCGTCGCGCGGACCGGGCGTGTGGGGCGAACTGTCGGAGCGCATCCGCAAGCTGCTGCGCGAGCGTGAACAACAGACCCGGCAGGCCGAAGACCGGCTGCAGGAGTTCCTGGCCGCGATCCAGGCGTCTCCCAATGGCGTGGTGCTGCTCGACGAGCAGGGCCGCATCGAGTGGTGCAACCAGACAGCGGCGGGGCAGTTCGGCATCGATGCCGAGCGCGACCTGCTGCAGCACCTGGCGAACCTCGTGCGCGATCCGGCGTTCGTGGCCTACCTGGCCTCGTGGAACTACAGCCGCGACGTCGTCATCGACGCGCCCGGCCTCGTGCATGCGCAGCATCGCGGCCACCCGGTGCGGCTGTCGGTGCAGGTGCATCCCTACGCCGGCAACCGGCGCATGCTGCTCACGCGCGACATCACGGCGCTGGAGCAGGCCGAGGCGATGCGGCGCGACTTCGTGGCCAACGTGTCGCACGAAATCCGCACGCCGCTCACGGTGCTGGCAGGCTTTGTCGAGACGCTGCAGAACCTGCCGCTCGATGCCGACGAGCGCACGCGCTATCTGTCGCTGATGGGGCAGCAGTCGCACCGCATGGAAACGCTGGTGAACGACCTGCTGACGCTGTCGCGGCTGGAAGGCAGCGCGGCGCCCTCGGGCAACCAGTGGGTGCGCATGCGCGCGCTGCTGGCGCAGTGCGAAGACGAAGGGCGCGGCCTGTCGGGCCGGCTCACGCCGCAGGGGCATCGGCTCACGTTCACGTCGGAAGCCGAATCCGAGCTGTCGGGTGCGCCGACCGAACTGCAGAGCGCGATGTCGAACCTCGTGACCAATGCCATCCGCTACACGCCCGGCGGCGGCGAGGTGGCCGTGACGTGGCGGGTGCTGCCCGACGGGCGCGGTGAATATGCTGTGCGCGACACGGGCCCGGGCATTGCCGCCGAGCACATTCCGCGGCTCACCGAGCGCTTCTATCGCATCGACCGCAGCCGCTCGCGCGAGACCGGCGGCACCGGGCTCGGGCTGGCGATCGTGAAGCACATCGCGCAGCGCCACGGGACCGAGTTGCGCATCGAAAGCACGCTGGGCAAGGGCAGCCGCTTCACGCTGCTGTTCCCGGCAACGCGGGTGCGCGAAGCGCGCGTGATGGTCAAGTAGTAAGCAAGGCGCGCGGCCTTCAGCGGGCCCGCGCCTTCATCGTCCAGCGCAGCAGCGCGACGAACAGCAATGCGGTAAGCGCGAGCGCCGCGGCGCTCATGAGCCAGAAGGCCAGCGGCGATTGCATGGCTTCCCATGGCCCCAGGCCGCGGTAGGCCAGCAGGTAGCTGCCGCCCAGGCCCATGCCCCAGAGCATCGCGCAGTAGATGACCAGCGGCGCCAGCGTCACGCGGTAGCAGCGCAGCACGAAGACGCACAGCGTCTGGAACGCATCGGCGATGTGATACAGCGCCACCGTGACCAGCAGCGCCGAGGCCATCGCGATCACGGCGGGGTTGTCGGAATACACATTGGCAAGTTGCGTGCGGAACGCGGCCATCGCGCCGGCATAGAGCAGCGCGAACAGCGCCGTGAGCTCGAAGCCCAGTCGGCAGGCATGGCGCGCCCGGGCGGTGTCGCCGGCACCGAGCCAGAAGCTCACGCGCGCACTGGTCGCGATGGCGAGCGACAGCGGCGTCATGTAGGCCACGGCCAGCAGGTTCGACGCGATCTGGTGCGCGGCCGCCGCGGCGGTGCCCAGGCGCGCGATGAAGAGCGCCATCAGCGTGAACGACGTCACTTCGACCAGCACCGCGAGGCCACCGGGCACGCCGAGCCGCGCGAACAGGCGGATCTGGCGCCAGTCGGGCGCCTCGATGCGCTCCCACAGCTGGTAGCCGCGGTAGAACGCGCCGTGGCGCAGCAGCCAGACGGCGCAGCCCAGCATGGCCCAGTTCACGCACAGCGTGGCCCAGGCGCAGCCCACCAGCCCCATCGCCGGCAGGCCGGTACCACCGAAAGTGAACCAGACCGACAGCGGCAGCTTCACGAGCAGCGAGGCCAGCTGCAGCCAGGTCACGAGCTTGGGCTTGCCCAGGCTCTGGTTCAGCGTGCTGAAGAGGCGAAAGAGCAGGGCGGGCGCCAGCGCGAAGGCCAGCACCGCGAGGTAGGCCTCGACCTCGCCGCGCATGTCGGCGGGCACCTGGGTCCAGCGCAGCGCCGCGCCGGGCAGCAGCAGCACCGTCATGCCGACCACGACGGCGATGGCTGCAAGGTAGAGCGACTGGCGAACCGAGCGGCCGATTTCACTGCCCCGGTTGGCACCGTGCAGTTCGGCCCACACCGGCAGCAGCGCCTGCAGCACGCCCATCAGCGAGACATACACGCTGACGAAGATCGCAGCGCCCACCGACAGTGCGGCCAGTGCGCCTTCGGAATAGCGGCCCGCGATGATGGTGTCGGCCACGCCGAAGGCCATCACGGCCAGCTGGCCGATCAGCACCGTGCCGGCGTGCCGTGCGATGAGTCCGCGTTCGCTCCCGTGCGTACTGCTCACGGGTCAGCGCACGATCTTTTCGTAGAGCAGCAGATCGTCCGCGGGGCTGCTGGGGCGGCGCAGGGTGCCGCTGAAGCGCCATTGGTCCATCGGGATGATGGTGTGCAGTCGCTCGATGGTGTCGGGGCTCACGAGCAGCCACGGGCAGTCGTTGCCCAGCAGCATCGGCTGCAGGTTCAGGTTGCCGTGGTGGCGCAGCGCCGCGATGTGCGGCCGGCTCAGCGCCAGCTCGGCCACGCAGCGCGGATGGCCGATGCGCTCGGTCACGGCGCGCACTTGCGGGATGTAGCTGCGCGCGTAGTCGATGGGCGGCAGCCACAGCGTCATCAGCAGCATCCAGCACAGGGCGGTGCCGCCGGCCGGCAGCACCAGCGTCTTCCAGAGCGCGGCGCGATGGCGACCGGTGCGCCAGCGCACCAGCCAGCACCAGGCCAGCGTGGCGGCCAGCGCGAGCACGAAAGCGACCGGCGAGAACTCGGCCACGAAGCCCGGCACCAGCCGCGCGACGCTGGCGGCGGCCTTGCGCGGCGCGCCGGTCAGCATGGCAATCCAGTACATCCAGCCGAGCACGGCCAGGCCGCTGAAGAACAGCACGTTGAACCAGTCGATCAGCGCCGCCGCGCTGCGACGGAAGGTCGGCAACGCAAAGGCGGCCAGCGTGGCGAAAGCGGGCAGGGCGAGCAGCAGGGAGCGGTCGGAGAAGTCGGTGGTCCAGGTGGCGGCCAGCGGCACCAGCGCAAACCACAGCGGCAGCGCGACGTGGCGCTCGAGCCACTGGCGGCGCCAGCGCCAGAGCGTCCAGAGCGCGAGCGGCCAGACGGGCCAGGTGAACCACAGCAGCAGCTTGGCCTGGCTGCGCACGTCGGACAGCAGCGAATTGCCGAGCGTGATCTTCCATTGCGCCAGGCCCAGGCCGAAGACCAGTGCGGCGGCCAGCACGGTGATGCCGACCATCGTCAGCAGCGCGGGCAGGGTGAAGCCGGGGCTTTCGTCGTCGCTGCGGCCTTGTGCCACGCGGTTGGCGCGTTGGTGGCGTTCGTAGGCGATATACACGGCGCTGCCGATCGCCAGTGCGAGGCCGACCGTCGGGCCGCCGCTCAGCGTCATGCCGAGCGTGCCGACCACGAGCGCGATCACCGGGCCGACGCGGCGGTAGGGCAGTGCGGCCACGCCGTAGAAGAGGTGCGAGGCGAAGTACAGCTGCGCCAGCGCGGGCGTGGTTTCATGCCCCAGCTGAGCCAGGCCCAGCGAGGCGATCAGCGCCAGCAGGCCGCCGTCCGCAATGGCGCGGGCGTAGTCGGTGGGGCGTGCCTCGCCGCCGAAGGCAAAGGCCACGGGCTGGGCGCGAGGCGTGCGGGCCAAGTAGTAGACGGCGTACCAGGTCGCGGTGAAGGTGCCCCACAGCATCAGCGCGAACACGAAGCGCACGGCCAGGTCGGGGTTGACCCACGACGGGGCGAGCTGGATCGCCCAGGCGCCGATCCAGTAGGGGATCAGCGCGGGTGTCTCGGGGCGCATGCCCAGCAGCAGCGGGTCGAACCAGCGGGCGAGGCCCTCGGTGCTGCGGGCCAGTTCGGCCATGTAGCCGAAGGCCGTGATGTCGGCACTCTTCCAGGGGCCCCGGCCGAGCAGGCCCGGCAGCAGGTAGGCCGCGCACAGCAGCAGCAACGCGACGCGCGGCAGCCGGCGTACGGCATTCTGGGCAACGATCGCGGGGGTCGGCTGGTTCAAGGGCGAGGCGGAAGAGGCGGACGGGTGATTGGAAAGAAAAAGGGCAGCGCGGTAAACCGGGCTGCCCTCGACGCCAGAGCGCGTGCCTGATTACTTGGCAGCGGTCTTGCCGAAACGGTTGCGGAACTTCTCGACGCGACCGCCCATGTTGTCCACCGACTTTTGCGTGCCGGTGTAGAAGGGGTGCGATTCGCTCGTGGTGTCGAGCTTGTACAGGGGCAGCTCGCGGCCGTCGTCGGTCTTGCCCATTTCCTTGGTGCTTGCGCACGAACGGGTCACGAACTTGAAACCGTTCGACATGTCGACGAACAGGATTTCGCGGTAATTCGGGTGGATGCCTTCTTTTGCCATGGTGTTTCCTTTTGCGCTGTTGGAATCAATGCGCGGTCGATGCGAGAGCCACCAGCGTGCCAGCAAGCTGGCGCGCCGCCCTTAGGTCTTGACGTCTTGACGTGAAGGCCAAGGAAGCCGGGCGACGTGCCCAGCCGCACTTTTCGCGGAGCCCATGATTATCGCATACTGCCCCAATTGCGAGCAAACCGGGCCCTCCCATGACTTCTACACCCCTTCGCGCCGGCCTCGTCGGCTACGGTTTTGCCGGCCAGACCTTCCATGCACCGGTGCTTTCGGCCGTTCCGGGGCTCGAACTGGCCGCCGTGGCGAGTTCGCAGCCGCACAAGGTGCACGCCGACTGGCCGGGCGTGGCCGTGGTGCCCGATGTGGCGGCGCTGGTCGCCCGGGCGGACATCGACCTCGTGGTGGTCGCAACGCCTAACGCCCAGCACCATCCGGTCGCCAAGGCGGCGCTGGAGGCCGGCAAGCACGTGGTGGTCGACAAGCCATTCACGCTCGATGTGGCCGAGGCGCGGGAACTTGAGCTGTTGTCGAGGCGCAACAATCGCGTGCTCTCGGTCTATCAGAACCGGCGCTTCGACGCCGATTTCCTGACGCTCCAGCAGGTCTTGGCGTCCGGCGACCTAGGCCGCCCGGTGTACCTGGAGTCGCATTTCGACCGCTTCAGGCCCCAGGTGCGCGAGCGCTGGCGGGAGCAGCCCGTGCCGGGTTCGGGCCTGTGGGTGGACTTGGGCGCCCATCTGGTCGATCAGGCCATGCAACTCTTCGGCCGGCCCGACATGCTGCAGCTCGACACGGCCGCCTTGCGCGATGGCGCGCTGGTCGAAGACTATTTCCATGCCGTGCTGCGCTACGAGAACGGCCCCTGTGCGCCCCTGCGCGTGGTGCTGCACGCCACGACGCTCGCGGCCCATGCGGCGCCGCGCTACATCGTGCATGGCACGCGCGGCAGCTACGTGAAGCACGGTGTCGATCCGCAGGAAGACGCGTTGCGCGCCGGGCAGCGACCGCCGGCCGAAGGGTGGGGCGCCGATCCGCTCGATGGGGAACTCACGCTGATCGGCAACGACGGCGCGCCGTACTTTCGCGCGGTGCCGACGCAGGCTGGCAACTACGTCGACTATTACGCGGCGGTTCGCGATGCGATCCTCGGCAAGGGCCCGAATCCCGTGCCGCCCGAACAGGCCGTCGCGTTGATGAAACTACTCGACATCGGGCGCCAGAGCGCCGCCGAAGGCCGCGCCATCCGTATCGAGCGCCCATGAAAAAAGCGCGTCGGCCTGTTAGGGCCGACGCGCTTTTGCGGGAGAGCCTGAAGCTCAGCCGCCGCGACGCATCATGTCGAAGAACTCGACATTGGTCTTGGTCGCCTTCATGTTCTTGAGCATCAGCTCCATCGACTCGATCTCGTCCATGTTGTACATGAGCTGACGCAGGATGCGCGTCTTCTGCAGGATCTCGGGCGCCAGCAGCAGCTCTTCGCGGCGCGTGCCGCTGCGGCTGAGCTGGATCGACGGGAACACGCGCTTTTCGTACAGGCGGCGGTCGAGGTGGATTTCGGAGTTGCCGGTGCCCTTGAACTCTTCGAAGATCACTTCGTCCATGCGGCTGCCGGTGTCGATCAGCGCGGTGCCGATGATGGTCAGCGAGCCGCCTTCTTCCACGTTGCGCGCGGCGCCCAGGAAGCGCTTGGGGCGCTGCAGTGCGTTGGAGTCGACACCGCCGGTCAGCACCTTGCCCGACGAGGGCACGACGTTGTTGTAGGCGCGGGCCAGACGGGTGATCGAGTCGAGCAGGATCACCACGTCCTTCTTGAGTTCGACCAGGCGCTTGGCGCGCTCGATCACCATTTCGGCGACGTGCACGTGGCGCGCTGCGGGCTCGTCGAAGGTCGAAGCAATGACTTCGCCCTTCACCGTGCGCTGCATTTCGGTCACTTCTTCAGGGCGCTCGTCCACGAGCAGCACCATCATGTGCACGTCGGGGTAGTTGGCGCTGATCGCGTGGGCGATGTGCTGCATCATCACCGTCTTGCCGCTCTTGGGCGGCGCCACGAGCAGGGCGCGCTGGCCTTTGCCGATGGGGGCAATGATGTCGATGATGCGGCCGGTGAGGTTCTCTTCGCCCTTGACGCCTTCGCGCTCCAGCTTCATCTGTTCCTTGGGGAACAGCGGCGTCAGGTTCTCGAACATCACCTTGTGCTTGTTGGCTTCGGGTGCGCCGTCGTTGACCTTGTCGAGCTTGGTCAGTGCAAAGTAGCGCTCGCCATCCTTGGGCGTGCGCACTTCACCTTCGATCATGTCGCCGGTGTGCAGGTTGAAGCGCCGCACCTGGCTGGGCGAGATGTAGATGTCGTCGGTGCTGGCCGTGAAGCTGGTGTCGGGGCTGCGCAGAAAGCCGAAGCCGTCCGGCAGGATTTCGAGCACACCGTCGGCGAAGACCTGTTCGCCGGCCTTGGCGCGCTTCTTGATGATCGCGAACATCAGCTCTTGCTTGCGCATACGGCCGATGTTTTCGATTTCAAGCGCCTCAGCCTGCTTGAAGACTTCAGACACGTGGAGTGCCTTGAGTTCGTTTAAGTGCATGGAACGACCCCTGGAGGGGTAATCGAATCGGGAACGGGGGGAGGTTTGATGTGGGGCAAGAACTGCCTCACGAACCGGGGAACTCGAACCGGTTGCCTGATGAAAGGCCCGGTGAACTGAGGGCGATTATGACAGGAAAATCGCCCCGGCCAACGCATTGCGCGCTGGCCGGAAGAAATGCATCAGGCGAGTTGCTGGTCGATGAAGGCCGTGAGTTGCGCCTTGCTCATGGCGCCGACCTTGGTGGCGGCCAGCTGGCCGTCCTTGAAGAGCATCAGCGTGGGGATGCCGCGAATGCCGAACTTGGCGGGGATGTCGCGGTTCTCGTCGACGTTGAGCTTGGCGATCTGCAGCTTGCCTTCGTACGTGGCCGAGACCTCGTCCAGGATCGGGGCGATCATCTTGCAGGGACCGCACCATTCGGCCCAGTAGTCGACCAGAACCGGCTGGCTGGACTTGAGCACGTCGGCCTCGAAGGAAGAATCGGAGATGTGTTTGATCAGTTCGCTGGCCATGTGATGTGTCCTTGTGCGCAGAGAGAGTTTCGGTGCAGCTAAAGTGCTGGTCATTGTGACAGAAACCAAGGGGTGACGTGCCATGCGGCCCGGCTATGGCGGCGATAGCCAAAGCCCTTTACGGCCCTGCCGCCGACCCCCTCAACCCCCTCGATAGAACATGAACGAAGGCCACCCCGTCCAGGCCCTGTGGTGCGATCCCGCCGACGGCGTCGTCGCGCGGATCGTGCGCGCGCTCGGCGATCGGCAGCTGCACGCGGCGCGCACCGTGGTGCTGGTGCCGTATGCGCAGCTGATGGCGGTCGCGCGTGGCATGTGGGCGCGCTGCGGCAGCCCGGGCTTCGTGCCGCGCTTCGAAACCACGCACAACTGGGCGCGCAGCGCGGGCGGTTTCCTGCCGTCCGGCTACGACATCGCCTTCGACATGGCGCGCGACCTGGTCACGGCGCAGGGCCTGCTCGCGCAGTCGGGCTTCCAGTCCGAACGCTTTGCGCTCGCCGGGCGCGTGGTCGAGCTGGCCTATCAGCTGGCGCCGTTGGCCGCTGCCGTGACGCCAGAGCTGCGCAGCAGCGACTGGGCACAGAGTGCAGCCAAGGTGGCCGACGCAGGCAGCGAGTCGGAGTGGTTCCGCATCGAGAGCGCCTTGATCCGCGTCGCCGTGGCCTGGGCTGCGAACTCGGGCTACGCGACCGACGTGCTGCTGCGCGACACCGCACGCACCCAGGTCGACGCGCTGATCGTGCTCGAAGGCTTCCAGACCGATCCGCTGACGCAGGCGCTGTGCGCGCTGTGGGGCGACCGCGCGATCCGCATCCCGCTCGTGCCCGCCGACGCACCGCCGTCTGCGGCCCACGCCCACGTGGCGCTCGACCCCGAAGACGAGGCCCAGCTGGCCGCTGCTTGCGTGCTGCAGCACCTGGCCGAGGGGCGCGCGCCCGTCGCGCTCGTCGCCACCGACCGCGCGCTGACGCGTCGCATCAGCGCACAGCTGAGCACCCAAGGCATCGTCACGCACGACGAAACTGGCTGGAAGCTGTCCACCACGCGCGCCGCCGCCACGCTGATGAGCGCACTGCGCGCCTGCGCGCACGACACCGCCACCGACCAGGTGCTCGAATGGCTCAAGAGCGGCGCCGAGGTCGATGTGCACGCCGTCCAGTCGCTCGAAATGCGGTTGCGGCGCGAAGGCGTGCGCGACTGGCAGGCGTGGTGCGCGTTGGTCGCGCGCAGCGAAAAACCGCAAGACGAGGCACTGCGCGCCTTCACCCTCACCATCGAAGCCCGCCGCGCCCCGATGGCGCGCGCGCGCTCCCTGGCCGACTGGCACCGCGCGCTGCGCGAGCTGCTGACGGTCGGCGAACAGTGGGATGCGCTCACCGCCGACTTCGCAGGCGCCAAGGTCATCGGAGCCCTCTGGCTCGATGCCGACGCGCACGGTGAAGAAGACGAGTTCCCCGGCGGACGCCACAGCCTGGCCGAGTTCACGGCCTGGGCGCGCGACGTGCTCGAAGACGCCAGCTTCGTGCCGCCCGCCGGCGACGAGACCCCCAAGGTGTCCGTGCTGCCGATGAACCAGTTGCTGGGCCGCGTTTTCGGCGCGGTCGTCATTCCCGGCTGCGACGACCGCCGCATGCCCGCATCGCCCGAACCGCCGGGCAACTGGAGCGCGGCACAGCGCCTCGACCTGGGGCTGGCGTCGCGCGACGTGCTGGAGGTCGCGCAGCGCGCGGCTTGGGCCATGGCCACGCGCAACCCGTGCTGCGACCTGGTCTGGCGCCATTCCGACGCCAGCGGCGAACCCGTGCGGCCGAGCCCGCTCGTGCAGGCCCTGCAGCTCGCCCATGCACTGCAGCCGGGCATTGATCCGCGCACGCCACGCGATGTCGCCGTCACGCCGACCCTGCGCCCCACGCCCTCGGGCGCGCTGCTGCCGCTTACCAACGTGTCGACCAGCGTCTACGAAGACCTGCGGCGCTGTCCCTATCGCTTTTTCGCGCTGCGCCAGCTGGGCCTGCGCACTGCCGACGAGCTCGATGCGGAGGTCGACAAGCGCGACTTCGGCAACTGGCTGCACGCGGTGCTCGGCCAGTTCCACGAGACCTTGCGCGACGCGCCGACGAGCGATGCGCAAGCGCGCGCTGCGCTGCTCGCCGACACCGCACGCGATGTCACGCAGGCGCTTGGCTATTCCGACGCCGAGTTCCTGCCGTTCGCCGCCGCGTGGCCGGCGGTGCGCGACGGGTACCTCGAATGGCTCGTGAAGCATGAAGCGGGCGGGGCGGTCTTCGTCGAGGCCGAACCCTGGAAAGAGCAACCGCTGGGCACTCTGCGGCTGGTCGGCCGGCTTGACCGCGTCGATCGCACCGCGGACGGCCAGCCCTTCGTGATCGACTACAAGACCGAGACTGCCTCCGTCACCAAGGAGCGCGTGGAAAGTCCGACCGAGGACACGCAGCTTGCCTTCTACGCGGCGTTGATCGCCGACGACACGCTGCGCGCGGCCTACGTCAACGTCGGCGAGAAATCCTCGGGCACGCGGACCGTCGAGCAGCCGGCCGTGGTCGAGGCGCGCGATGCGCTGGTCGCCGGCATCATCGACGACTTCGCGCGCATCGCGCAGGGCGCGCCGTTGCCGCCGCTGGGCGAGGGCAGCGTCTGCGATTTCTGCGCCGCACGCGGCCTGTGCCGCAAGGATTTCTGGGAGGTCACGCCATGAACGGCGCTGCCTACGAACACAACGGCCGGCACGTCGCGCGCGAGGCCTTCTACACCGTCGCCTGCGATCCGCGGCGCTCCGTCGCGGTCGAGGCTTGCGCAGGCGCCGGCAAGACCTGGATGCTGGTGTCGCGCATCGTGCGTGCGCTGCTCGAAGAGGGCGAGTCGGCCTGTGAACCGCATGAGATCCTGGCCATTACCTTCACCAAGAAGGCCGCCGGCGAAATGCGCGAGCGGCTCGACCAGTGGCTCGCACTGTTCGCCGAGCTCGATCCTGCCGCTTCGCAGCGCGAGCTCGTGATGCGCGGCATGACGCCGGAGGCCGCGCAGGCGGCCGTGCCGCGCCTGCAGGGGCTCTACCGGCGCTTGCTCGAAGGCGGGCGGCCCGTGCAGTTCCGCACCTTCCACGCGTGGTTCGCGGGCCTGCTGCGCAACGCGCCGCTCGCCGTGCTGCGCGAGCTCGGCCTGCCGGCGAACTACGAACTCCTCGAAGACGATGCCGAGGCGCGCACCCACACGTGGCGCCCGTTCTTCGAGGCCGTGACGGGCGATGCGCGCGCGCTGACCGACTACTACGCCGTCGTCGCCACGCACGGGCGCTCGCAGACGGCGAAGGCGCTGGGCGAGGCGCTGTCGAAGCGCGTCGAGTTCACGCTGTCCGATGCTGAGAATGCGGTGACGCCTTTCGACGTGCTGTACCCGACCCTGCAGGGGCTGGAGGTGCCGACCGACGCGCTGCGCGGCGAGGCCGTGCGGCGTCGCTGGCTCGACCGCGCCGCTGCCCTCGGCCGCGAGGCCAACAAGACACCGCAGAAGGCGGCCGAAGCCATCATCGATGTGTTCGGCACCGGCGAGCCCGCGCCCGAGGCGCTGGCTGACGCGCTCGCCGTGCTGCGCAAGACCTTCTTCGTCGCCAGCGAAGACCGGCTTACCAAGAACCTGCAGAAATTCCCCGCCGCGCAAGAAGCCGAAACCGAACTGCAGCTGCTGTGCGCCGCGCAGGCCCAGCACGCGGCCTGGCTGTACCAGCAACGCATGACGCGGCTCACGCGCCTGCTCATCACCGCCTTCGGCGAGGTCAAGCGTGCCCACGGCTGGGTCGACATGAACGACGTCGAGCAGGCTGCGCAACTGCTGTTGGGCCAGTCCGCGCTGTCGGGCTGGGTGCAGGAGCGGCTCGATGCCCGCGTCGCGCACCTGCTGATCGACGAGTTCCAGGACACCAACCCGCTGCAGTGGCAGGCGCTCTACGGCTGGCTCAGCGCCTACACGGGCGCCGGCGGCAGTGCGCCGCGCGTGTTCATCGTGGGCGACCCCAAACAGAGCATCTACCGCTTCCGCCGCGCCGAGCCGCAGGTGTTCATCGCCGCCAAGAAGTTCGTGCGCGAAGGGCTGGGCGGCGAATTGCTCAACTGCGACCACACGCACCGCAACGCGCGCGCCGTGGTCGGCCTTGTCAACAGCGCGATGCTGGCTGCGCAGGCCGCCGGCGAGTTCGACGGCTATCGCGCCCACACGACCGAGCGCGGAGACGACGGCGAACTGCTGAAGCTGCCCGCCATCGATCGCGACGCAGTCGACACCGTCGCAGCCGCCGCGCCGGCCGACGACGGCATGCTGCACTGGCGCGACAGCCTCGTCACACCGCGCGTGCTGCCCGAAGAACAGCTGCTGCAGAAAGAGTGCGAGCAGGCCGCGCGCTGGGTCGCGCAACGCATCGCCGACGGCACGCCGCCGCGCCAGATCATGGTGCTGGCGCGCCGCCGCAGCCGGTTGTCGGCCATGCAGGACGCGCTGCGCCGCCGCCACATTCCCGTGCAGCAGCCAGAGAAGAACGACCTGAACGACGCGCCCGAGGTGCAGGACGTGGTCGCACTGCTCGACGCGCTGGTGTCGCCCGCGCACGACCTGTCGCTGGCGCGCGCACTCAAGTCGCCGCTGTTCGGCATCGACGACGACACGCTGGTGCAACTGGCCCGCTGCCAGCGCGAGACGCCGGTGGCCAGCTGGTTCTCGCTGATCCTGAAAGGCGAGGGCCTGCCGCCCGTGCTGATCGAGGCGGGCGTGCAACTGCGCCGCTGGCAGCGCTGGCTGATGGCGATGCCGCCGCACGATGCGCTGGACGCGATCTTTCACGACGGCGACGTGCTCGCGAAGTTCGGTGCCGCGGTGCCGGCGGCCTTGCGCCAGAGCGCGCTGGCCAACCTGCGTGGGCTGGTTGCCGCCTCGCTCGACATCGACGGTGCGCGCTTCGCGACGCCTTATGCCTTGGTGCGTGCCTTGCGTGCGGGCGGCGTGCGCGCGCCCACCGTGGCCGCGCCCGAGGCCGTGCAACTGCTGACCGTGCACGGCGCCAAGGGCCTCGAAGCCGATACCGTGCTGATGCTCGACTGCGACGCCCCGCCGCCGCGCGCGCAGACCATGGGCGTGCTGGTCGAATGGAAGGGCAGCGACAGCGCGCCGACGCGCTTCGTGTTCCTGGCCAGCGAGAAGGCGCCGCCGGCCTGCGCCGCCGCGCTGCTCGAAGAAGAGCAGCACGCGCGCCACCGCGAAGAACTCAACGGCCTCTACGTGGCGACCACGCGGGCGCGCGAGCGGCTGGTGCTGTCGTCGGTGAAGCCGTCGCGTGCCAACGAAGGCAGCTGGTGGACGCGGCTGGAGCCGCTGTGCGAACCGACCGAGGCCGACGAGCCGCTGGTCGAGGCGTCCGCTGCCACGGAGGCCGCATCGGCCACCTTCGCGATGAAGCGCCTGCCCGCGCCGCTCGTGGCTGCAACCAGTGCGGTGCCAGAAAAGAAAAAGGCGCAAGACGCCACGGTCGACGCGCGCGCCGCTGCGTTCGGCCAGGCCATGCACCGGCTGCTCGAATGGGCGGTGCCCGGCGAGGCCTTGCCGCCGGCCCATGTGCGGGCGGCCGCGCGCGAGTTCATGCTCGATCCGCAGCAAGCGCGCGGCGCCGCGGCGCTGGCCCAGCGCATCCGCGCGGGCGCCGGAGCCTGGGTGTGGGACGATCGCAGCATCGACTGGCATGGCAACGAAGTCACGCTGGTCCACGAGGGCGATACCTTGCGCATCGACCGGCTGGTGCGCGAACGCGCCACCGGCGCATGGTGGATCCTCGACTACAAATCGGCCGCGCGCCCCGAACGGGACGCGGCCCTGATCGCACAGATGCAGCGCTACCGCGCTGCCGTGCAATATGCCTACCCCGGTGCCACGGTGCGCGCCGCGTTCCTGACCGGGCAGGGCGAACTGGTGAATCTCGAATGACTGTTTCTTTTACCGTCGCCGTCATCGGCGGCGGACCTGCCGGCCTGATGGCGGCCGAAGTGCTGAGCGCGTCCGGCGCGCAGGTGCACGTGTACGACGCGATGCCCTCGGTGGGCCGCAAGTTTCTGCTGGCCGGCCGCGGCGGCCTCAACCTCACGCACTCCGAACCCTTCGACGTGTTCGTGACGCGCTTCGGCGAACGCCGTGCGCAGCTCGAGCCGCTGCTCGCGGCCTTCGGTCCGCAGCAGGCGCGCGAATGGGCGGCCGGGCTGGGCATCGAGACCTTCGTCGGCACCTCGGGCCGCGTGTTTCCGACCGACATGAAGGCCGCGCCTCTGCTGCGCGCATGGTTGCATCGCTTGCGCGCCGCGGGCGTGCAGTTCCACATGCGGCATCGCTGGGTGGGTGACGGCGCATTCGATGCGAACGCACTGCGCTTTGCGACGCCGACAGGCGAGGTCACGGCCAAGGCCGATGCCGTGGTGCTGGCGCTGGGCGGTGCGAGCTGGGCGCGCCTGGGCTCCGACGGCGCGTGGGCACCGTGGCTGCAAGCACAAGGTGTGGCGGTCGCGCCGCTGCTGCCCGCCAATTGCGGCTTCGACGGCGCAGGCTGGAGCGAACATTTTTCGAGCCGCTTCGCGGGGCAGCCCTTCAAGTCGGTCGCGATCGCTTTCACGGACAGCCAGGGGCGCCACTTTGCGCGCAAGGGCGAGTTTGTCGCGACGGCCACGGGCATCGAAGGCAGCCTGGTCTATGCGGCGTCGGCGCTGCTGCGCGACGAGATCGCTGCCCACGGCAGCGCGACGCTGCTGCTCGACTTGCTGCCCGACCGCAGCGCCGAGCAGGTGCTCGCCGCGGTGAAGCATCCGCGTGGCGCGCGCTCGTTGAGCAGCCACCTCAAGAGCCGGCTCGGCATCGAAGGCATCAAGGCCGGTGTGCTGCACGAAGCACTGAGCAAGGAAGCGATGCAGGACCCGGCGCAGCTCGCGGCCACCATCAAGGCCGTGCCACTGAAACTGGTCGCGACGCGACCGGTCGACGAGGCGATCAGCACGGCGGGTGGTGTGCGCTTCGATGCGCTCGATCCGGCGCTGATGGCGACGGCGCTGCCCGGTGTGTTCGCGGCAGGGGAAATGCTCGATTGGGAGGCGCCGACCGGCGGCTACCTGCTCACCGCGGCGATGGCCAGCGGGGCGGCTGCGGCGCGCGGCGCGATCCAGCGGCTGGGGTTGTAGCGGCAGGCGCTGCTCAGCGCGCGCACGGCCAGAAGAACACCTGCTCGGGGTCGCCCACATCGAGGTTGTCGATCTGGCCGCTCTCCCTGAAGCCGGCTTCTTTCAGCAGCGATTGCATCACCTCGTTGGAGCGGTTCGTGGAAGTGAAAAGCTTGGGGCGTTCGCAGATCGACTGGAAGTGATTGACGAGCTTCAGGCCGAGTCGCCTGCGGCGAAACTTCTCGCCGACCATCAGCATCTCGATGAAGCCGCTGTCGAAGAAGTGGTGATGCAGGACGCCGTAGGCGGCGATGTCGCCATCGACCTCGATCACGTGGCAGAAGCCGTCCTCGATCCAGCCTTGGATCTGCACGGCGCGGCGCGCATCGTGCGCGGCCACGGTGTCGAGGCGCACCAATGCGTCGAGGTCGCTGATGCGGGCGGGCCGGATGTCCATGTTCATGGCGGGCTGCGCGAAATTCTGGGAGGTTGGTGTGTCCGGGGTTGGTAACCCCTGGACACAGCGCGTGAGTTCTCTGGAAAGGAACTCACGGCTTCTGGATGTTAGGTTGACGAGCCTTACCCCTGGCACTGACTACGCAGTTAGGGCTGCTTGGTTCCCCACCTGACCCGGTTGGCCACTTCACCATGCAGGGAGGCCCGTCAGCCTGTATTCTAACCGCGTGAATTTGCCCCCTTTGCCGGGGCGTGAATCATTTCGAGGGAGACGGGAAACAAGCGTGAAGTGACCCCCGCCGCGCCTTTTAGAATGCCCGCAATGTCTTATCTCGTGCTCGCTCGCAAGTTCCGTCCGAAAACCTTCGGTGAGATGGTCGGTCAGGGGCATGTGGTCCAGGCGCTGGAAAACGCGCTGACGACGCAGCGTCTGCACCACGCCTATCTGTTCACCGGCACGCGAGGCGTGGGCAAGACCACGGTGTCGCGCATCCTGGCCAAGTCGCTCAACTGCCAGGGCCCGGACGGGCAGGGCGGCATCACGGCCACGCCCTGCGGTGTGTGCCAGGCCTGTCGCGACATCGATTCGGGCCGCTTCGTCGACTACACCGAACTCGACGCGGCCTCCAACCGCGGCGTTGACGAAGTGCAGTCGCTGCTCGAACAGGCCGTCTACAAGCCGGTGCAGGGGCGCTTCAAGGTCTTCATGATCGACGAAGTGCACATGCTCACGAACACCGCGTTCAACGCGATGCTCAAGACGCTCGAGGAGCCGCCCGAGTACCTCAAGTTCGTGCTGGCCACGACCGACCCGCAGAAGGTGCCGGTCACGGTGCTGTCGCGCTGCCTGCAGTTCAATCTGCGGCCGATGGCGCCCGAGACGATCCTCGAACACCTGACCGGCGTGCTGCAGACCGAGCAGGTGCCGGCCGAGCCGCAGGCCCTGCGCCTGCTGGCGCGCGCCGCACGCGGCTCCATGCGCGACGCGCTCTCGCTCACCGACCAGGCCATCGCGTTCGGCAACGGCGAGCTGCTCGAAACCGGCGTGCGCCAGATGCTCGGCAGCGTCGATCGCGGCCATGTGTTCCGCCTGATCGAGGCCCTTGCACAAGGCGACGGCAAGACCGTGGTCGACACCTCCGAGGCGCTGCGCCGCGACGGCATGTCCGCCGCCTCGACGCTCGAAGAAATGACGTCGGTGCTGCAGGCCATGGCGGTGCTGCAGGCCATGCCCTCGCGCGCAGAATCGGCCGATGCGGCCACTGACCCCGACGCGGCCGACACGGCGCGCCTGGCGTCGCTGATGCCGGCCGACGAGACCCAACTGCTCTACAGCCTGTGCCTGCACGGGCGCGGCGAGCTGGGCCTGGCGCCCGACGAGTACGCGGCGCTGACCATGGTGCTGTTGCGGCTGCTGGCCTTCAAGCCCTCCAATGCGGCCGCTTCGACGGCCACCACGGAAAAAAAAACTCTGAATGACGCCGGTGGCGCCGCGCCGCGGGCTCCCGCGCGCGAAGCCGCCCCGGTTTCCCGGCCTTCGGCGCCCGATTCGGCACCCGCTGCCGCGCCTTCCACGCCCGCCTTTTCGCAGCAACCGCCCGCGCAATCGATGCCGGCCGGCCAGCGGCTGACGGTGGTCGATGCGCCGCAGCGCCAGCCCATGCCCCGGCCTGCCGCGCAAGAGGCGTCCGACGCGCCCGCGGCCTATGTGGTCGGCGTGCCGATCCGCGTGCAGCCGCCGCCCGGACAGCGCGACGTGCCGCGCGAAGAAGAACAGCGCAGCACCTACACCCCGATCCCTCCGAGCGAAGAGGGCGACTTCTGGCACACCACGGTCATGCAGCTCGTCGCCGCCGAAAGCGTCGCGGCGCTGGCGCGCGAGCTGGCGCTGCAGTCGCAGCTCGTGGCGCGCGACACCGACCAGTGGATGCTGCGCATCGAGCGCGAAACCCTCAACCAGCCCTCCAGCCGCGAGAAGCTCACGGCGGCGCTGCAGGGCCTCGGCCACAATGTGAGGCTGGCCATCGAGATCGGCGGCGTGGTCGACAGCCCGGCGCGCCGCAACAAGCAGGCGGCCGACGAGCGTCAGCGGGTGGCCGAAGAAGCCATCCGCAGCGACCCCGAGGTGCAGATGCTGATGCGCGACTTCGATGCGAAGATCGTGCCCGGATCGCTGAAGCCCCTCTGAAACCGGCGCCGCAGTCGCTGCATTTTTCGACCGTATTCTTTCCATCACCAACCCATCACAGACAGGACCAACGATGTTCAACAAAGGACAACTGGCCGGCCTCATGAAGCAGGCGCAGGCAATGCAGGACAACCTCAAGAAGGCCCAGGAAGAACTGGCGCACATCGAGGTCGAAGGCGAGTCGGGCGCCGGTCTTGTCAAGGTCGTCATGACCTGCAAGCACGACGTCAAGCGCATCACCATCGACCCCAGCCTGCTGGCCGACGACAAGGACATGCTCGAAGACCTCGTGGCTGCCGCCTTCAACGCCGCCGTGCGCAAGGCCGAAGAAACCAGCGAACAGAAGATGGGCAAGCTGACCGCCGGCATGCCCGGTCTGCCCCCTGGCATGAAGCTCCCGTTCTAAGCGAGGCATGGCAGACGCCAGTTCGCTTGATGCGCTGGTCGATGCGCTGCGCCGGCTGCCCGGTGTCGGCGTCAAGTCGGCCTCGCGCATGGCGTTTCACTTGCTGCAGCACGACCGCGAGGGCGCGCAGCTGCTCGCACGCGCGTTGCAGCAGGCGGCAGGCCAGGTGCGGCATTGCGAGCTGTGCAACACCTTCACCGAAGCGCCGATCTGCCATGTCTGCATGGACTCGCGGCGCGACGGTACCAAGCTCTGCGTGGTCGAGACACCGGCCGACCAGGCCGCGCTCGAACGCACGAACGCCTTTCGCGGCTACTACTTCGTGCTCATGGGCAAGCTCAGTCCGCTCGACGGCATCGGGCCGAAGGACATCGGCCTGCAGAAGCTGTTCGATCGCGCACGCGACGGCACGGTGAGCGAGGTCATCCTCGCGACCAACTTCACCGCCGAAGGCGAGGCCACCGCGCACGTGATCGGCGAAGCGCTCAAGCAGCACGGGCTCACCGTGACGCGTCTCGCGCGGGGCGTGCCCGCCGGCAGCGAGCTCGAGTACGTCGACCTCGGCACCATCGCGCACGCACTGGTCGATCGCCGCTGACGCGCGGCCTGTTCAAGGCCGCGTTCGTTCTTCCTCCTTGTTGTCGTCACCATGACCTTCTCCCTGCTCACCGTCGCCTACTGGTGCGTGTTCATCGCCTGCGGCCTGCCGTACCTCGCGGCATGGATCGCGAAGGCGGGCAACTTCGGTCCGCGCGACAACGTGCAGCCGCGCGACTGGGCCGCCAAGCAAAGCGGCTGGCGCGCACGCGCCAACAGTGCACAGGCCAACAGCTTCGAAGGCCTGCCGTTCTTCATCGGCGCGGTGCTCATAGCGCACCAGCTCGGCGTGGCGCAGGCGCGGCTCGACATGCTCGCGGTGGCCTACGTGGTGCTGCGCGTGATCTACCTTGGCATGTACATCCGCGGTGCGGCGAGTGCGCGCAGCGCGGTCTGGGCACTCGCGTTTCTGGTCAATATCGCGATACTTTTTCTGGCCCGATAACGCGTTGGCGAAGGCTTCTCTGAGAGGCCTTCGTGCTTACGTGAAAACCCGCACGGGATGACCCCGATGCAGGCCGGCGGCGCGCACGCCTAAGCTCGATTCACCTTACAAAGAATCACAGAGCCCGCAGGACCGCGCCATGCTTCATCGCAGAACCCTCATTTCCGCCTCCGCCGTCGCTGCCGCAGCGATTGCATTGCCGCGGGTCTTTGCGCAGCAGGCCAAGCTGGAGAAGACCAAGATCTCCATCGCGGTGGGCGGCAAGGCGGCGTTCTACTACCTCCCGCTCACCATCTCCGAGCAGCTGGGCTACTTCAAGGCCGAAGGTCTCGAGGTCGAGATCTCCGACTTCGCCGGCGGCGCACGCGCATTGCAGGCCGTGGTCGGTGGCTCGGCCGATGTCTGCTCGGGTGCGTACGAACACACGATCAACCTGCAGGCCAAGAACCAGTTCTTCCAGGCCTTCGTGCTGCAGGGACGCGCACCGCAGATCGCGGTAGGCGTGTCGACGAAGAACATGGCGGGCTACACCGGCATCCAGGACCTCAGGGGCAAGAAGATCGGTGTCTCGGCACCGGGCTCCTCGACCAACATGGTGGCCAACCTCGTGCTCTCGCGCGGCGGCCTCAAGGCCAGCGACGTGAGCTTCATCGGCGTGGGCGTGGCGGCCGGTGCACTCACCGCGCTGCGCTCGGGCCAGATCGACGCCATCAGCAACACCGACCCGGTGATGACGATGCTCGAGCAGAAGGGCGACGTGAAGATCATCAGCGACACGCGCACGCTCAAGGGCACCGAGCAGGTGTTCGGCGGACCGATGCCCGCGGCCTGCCTCTACGCGCCGACCGACTTCGTGCAGAAGCATCCCAACACCTGCCAGGCGCTGGCCAATGCCATCGTGCGCGGCCTCAAGTGGCTGCAGACCGCAGGGCCGGGCGACATCATCAAGACCGTGCCCGAGACCTACCTGCTCGGCGACCGCGCGCTGTACCTCGCGTCGTTCGACAAGGTGCGCGAGTCCATCGCCACCGACGGCCTCGTGCCGGCCGAGGGGCCGAGGACGGCGCTCAACGCCATCGCGAGCTTCGACACCGCGGTGAAGGCCGACAAGATCGACCTTGCCAAGACCTACACCAACGATTTTGCAAAGCGTGCGAAAGACAGGTTCAAAGCCTGACTGCGAACGTCTCCGCGACCCGGCCTCGGCCGGGTTTTTTATTCCTGATGCCATGTCCGACTACGCACTCGAACTCCTTTCCATTCGCTGCACCTTCCATTCGAAGGACGACCCGGGCCAGCGCTACACGGCGGTGGACGACACCACGCTGCGCATCGGCGCGGGCGAGTTCGTCTCGGTGGTCGGGCCGACGGGTTGCGGGAAATCGACGCTGCTGAACGTGGGCGCAGGGTTGCTCGAGCCGTCGTCGGGCGGGGTGAAGGTCTTCGGCCAGGCGCTCACGGGCGTCAACAAGCGCGCGGGCTACATGTTCCAGACCGAGGCGCTGATGCCGTGGCGCAGCGCCATCGACAACGTGAAGGTGGGGCTGCAATACCGCGGCGTGCCCGACGCCGAGGCGCATGCGCAGGCCGAGGCCTGGCTCTCGCGTGTGGGCCTCACGGGCTTTGGCGATCGCTACCCACACCAGCTCTCGGGCGGCATGCGCAAGCGCGTGGCGCTGGCGCAGACGCTGGTGCTCGACCCCGACATCATCCTCATGGACGAGCCCTTCAGCGCACTCGACGTGCAGACGCGGCAGCTGATGGAAAACGAAGTGCTCGAACTCTGGAGCGCAAAGAGGAAGGCCGTGCTCTTCATCACGCACGACCTCGACGAGGCCATCGCGATGAGCGACCGCGTGGTGGTGCTGTCAGCCGGCCCGGCGACACGGCCGATCGGCGAGTTCGTGATCGACCTGCCGCGTCCGCGCGACGTGGCCGAGGTGCGCACGCAGCCGCGCTTCGTGGAGCTGCACCGCCAGATCTGGGAGGTGCTGCGCGACGAGGTGCTCAAGGGCTACGCGCAGCAACTGAGGAAGGCCGCATGATGCCGCGCCTCGACGCGCGCCATGCGCGCTTCTGGCAGCTGATGCTGCTGGCCGTGATCCTCGTGGCCTGGCACGTGGCTTCGCGCAACGACCAGATCGCGTTCTTCCTCGGCCAGCCGATCGTGGTGGCGGGGCGCATCTGGAGCTGGTTCCTGCCCTTCGAGGTGCCGCCGAACCTGCTGTTTCCCGAAGGCCTGAAGGGCAACGCCGACATCTACCGCCACCTGGGCACCACGCTGCTCGAAACGGTGCTGGCCTTCGGCATCGGCACGGCGCTCGGGCTGGGCTGCGGCCTGTGGCTCGCGCTGGCGCCCACGGCGAGCCTGATCCTCGACCCGTACATCAAGGCCGCGAACTCGATGCCGCGCGTGATCCTCGCGCCGATCTTCGCGCTGTGGTTCGGCCTGGGCATCTGGAGCAAGGTGGCGCTGGCGGTCACGCTGGTGTTCTTCATCGTGTTCTTCAACGTCTACCAGGGCGTGCGCGAAGTGAGCCCGGTGGTGCTGGCCAACGCGAAGATGCTGGGCGCCAACCAGCGGCAACTGCTGCGCACGGTGTACCTGCCGAGCGCCACGAGCTGGGTGTTCTCCAGCCTGCACACATCGGTGGGCCTGGCCTTCGTTGGCGCGGTGGTGGGGGAGTACCTGGGCTCGGCGCGCGGTGTGGGCTACCTGATCCTGCAGGCCGAGGGCACCTTCGACGTGAACACGGTCTTTGCCGGCATCGTGGTGCTCACGGCTTTTGCGCTGGCGCTCGACGGGCTCGTGGGGCTGATCGAGAAGCGGCTCATGAAGTGGCAGCCGCGCAGCGGCGAAACCGAGAAGCTCTGAGTCGCGTGCGCGGTCAATGCGTCTGGCGCGTCTCGGTGTTGACCTGCACCAGCGCGCGTCCCGCGAAGAGGCCGCCTGACATCTCGAGCACCAGCCGCTCCTTGTCGCGCCGGCGCAGGTCGTCGATGACCTCGTCGGCTTCCTCGGGCGTGGCACCCAACGCGACCACGCCCTGCCGGCCGAAGACCATCGCCGATTCGAAGGTCTCGCGGATCTGGTAGTCGACGTCGAGCTTCACGAGCGCGACCGCATGCTCGCGGTCGAAGGCGCGCACCATCAGGTGCGCATGCGGGAACTCGGCCTTCACAAGTTCCGCGATGCGCGTGGCCACGGCGCGGTTGTCGATGCACACCATGATCGCGCGCGCGTTGTGCGCGCCGGCCGCGTGCAGCACGTCGGCGCGTGCGCCGTCGCCGTAGTACACCTTGAAGCCGAAGTCGGCGGCGTCGCGGATCACCTGCGTGTCGTTGTCGATGATCGAGATCGAGGCACCGCGCGCCAGCGCGCCCTGGATGGCGATCTGCCCGAAGCGGCCGAAGCCGATCACGAGCACGTTGCCGGCCAGCGCCTCGGCTTTCTCCACGCCTTCCATCGATGCCTGCACGGTGGGCGCGAAGCGGCGATGCACCAGCACCACGAGCGGCGTGAGCGCCATCGACAGCACCACCACCGCCGTCATGTTGGCGTTGACCGTGGGGCTGATGACCTTGGCGGCGAGCGCCGATGAGAACAGCACGAAGGCGAATTCGCCACCTTGCGCCATGAGCACGGCGCGGTCGATCGCGTCGGCGGGCGAACTCTTGGCGAGCCGCGCCACGCCGTAGATGCACAGCGCCTTGACCGCCATCATCGACACCACGCCCGCCACGATGAGCTGCCAGTTCTGCGCCACCACCGCGAGGTCGAGCGACATGCCCACGCCGATGAAGAACAGCCCGAGCAGCAGCCCGCGGAAGGGTTCGATGTCGGCTTCGAGTTGGTGGCGGAAGGTCGATTCCGACAGCAGCACGCCGGCCAGGAAGGCGCCCATGGCCATCGACAGGCCGCCGACCTGCATCAGCAGCGCCGCACCCAGCACCACGAGCAGCGCGGCGGCCGTCATGACTTCGCGTGCCTTGGAATTGGCGAGCACGCGGAACAGCGGGTTGAGCAGCCAGATGCCGGCCGCCACCAGCGCCGCGAGCGCACCCACGGCGATGCCGACGCCGACCCAGCGCGAGGGCGCCACGGCCTGCTGCGCCACATCGACCGGTGCGATGAAGGCGACGATGGCCAGCAGCGGCACGATGAGCAGGTCTTCGAAGAGCAGCACGGCAACGATCTTCTGGCCGCGCGGCGCGGCGATGTCGCCGCGCTCGCCGAGCAGTTGCATCACGATGGCGGTCGAGGTGAGCACGAAGCCCATCGCGCACACGAACGAGACGGCGAGCGGAAAGCCGAAGGCCATGCCCACGCCGGTCAGCAGGATGCCGCACACCACCACCTGCAGGCTGCCCAGGCCGAAGATGTCGCGCCGCATGCTCCACAGATGCGAAGGGCGCATCTCGAGCCCGATCACGAAGAGGAACATCACGACGCCGAGTTCGGCCGTGTGAAGGATGGTCTGCGGGTCGGTGAAGAGACCGAAGCCGAAGGGCCCGATGGCCAGGCCCGCGGCCAGGTAGCCGAGCACCGAGCCCAGCCCGAGCCGCTTGAACAACGGCACGGCCACGACGGCCGCTCCCAACAACGTGACGACCTTGATGAGATCGCCCGCGCTTCCTTCGACTGCCATGGCCTGTCCTCCTGATATCGCTTCTTATCGTCGAGGCCCGGCACCGCCCGCCGGCAGGGCAACGATCAGCGCTTGCGCTTGGACGGCGTGCCGCCGCGCGGCTGGCGCGCCACCACCTGCTTGGCGCTGCTGCTGCGTGCGACGGTCTTGCTGGGCGTGCCGCCGCGCTTGGAGGTGGCGACGGCGGCGCGTCCATGCGCTGCGCCCGTGCCGACACGCGCCGATGCCGAGGCGCGCACCGGCAGGTACACAACCACGCTGTAGCCGCGCTTGAAGGCGTGGCTCGTGTTCACGTCGTTCCAGTCGGCCACGGCCGCGGGCTTGAGGTTGTAGCGGCGCGCGATGCTCGCCACGTTGTCCGAGCGGCCCGCCTTGACGGTGGTGCGGCGCGTGATGATCTCGGGCTGGAAGCTCAGGTGGCCGCCGTCGGCCACCACGGCTGCCACGTCTTCCTTGACGCGCGCGCCGCGCGGCACGATGAGCGTGGAACCGGCCTTGATGAGCATGCGCGGCGGCACGTTGTTGAGCGCGCGCAGGTCCGATTCGCTCATGCCCGAGCGCTGGGCAGCGTCGGCCACCGTCATGGTGCTGGGCACGACCCAGGCGGTCCAGCTGGCGTACTGGCCTTGCGTGTAGGCGTCGAAGTTGCGCTTGAAGACCGCCGCGTTGTCCCAGGGCAGCAGGATGTCGGAGGTGCCGGCCGCGATCAGTACGGGCTTGTGGGCGGCGGGGTTGAGTGCGCGGAAGTCTTCGATGCGCACGTCGGCCAGCTTGGCCGCCAGTTCCACGTCGAGGTCGCGCGTGAGCGGCACGGTCTGGAAGTAGGGGTGGTTGGCAATCAGCGGCAGCTCGGCGTTGAAGGCCTGCGGATTCGCCACGATGTTCTTCACGGCCTGCAGCTTGGGCACGTAGAGCCGCGTTTCGGCCGGCATCGACAGGTCGCTGTAGGTGGTGGGCAGGCCCAGGCGCTGGTTCTTGGCGATGGCGCGTCCCACGCTGCCTTCGCCCCAGTTGTAGGCGGCGAGCGCGAGCTGCCAGTCGCCGAACATGCCGTAGAGCTTCTGCAGGTAGTCGAGCGCGGCGCGGGTGGAGGCCACCACGTCGCGGCGGTCGTCGCGGAAGATGTTCTGCTTGAGGTCGAAGTCGGTGCCGGTGGCTGGCATGAACTGCCACATGCCGGCGGCGCGCGCGCTCGACACGGCCTGCGGGTTGAACGCGCTCTCGATGTACGGCAGCAGCGCCAGCTCGGTCGGCATGTTGCGGCGCTCAAGCTCCTCGACGATGTGGAAGATGTACTTGTTCGAGCGCTCGGTCATGCGCTGGATGTAGTCGGGCCGGCTGGCGTACCACTGCTCGCGGTCGCGCACCAGGTCGCTCTCGAGGTTGGGCATCTTGAAGCCGCGGCGGATGCGGTCCCACATGTCGGCGGGCGGGGCCAGCGTGACCACGCTTTGCGAACGGGCCTGGCCGCTGGTCAGCGGGCTGAGGTTGGGGTCGCGCGGGTAGACCGGCGTGGCGCTGCCCGACGGGCGGGCGCCCGTGCCGCCGGCGGCGGTGCCGGCCTTGGCCGTGGTGGAAGAAGAAGCGCTGTTGTCCGTGCTCGCGCAGCCCGCGAGTACCAGTGAACCTGCGAGGCAGGTGGCAACAATAAATTTCATCGGAAGTCGTTTTTCCATTGGCGCAGCGCGGCGAACACCTCGGCTTCGGCGGCATCCGCGGAAAGCTCGGCATGGGCCCGCACTGCTCGAAAGACGGTGGCTTCGCGGCTGCGAAGAAAGGGGTTGATCCGGCGTTCGATCGCCAGTTGCGACGGCAGCGTGGGCTGCCCTTGTGCGCGCAGGCTTTCGCAATGCGCGTTGTAGTGAGTGAGTTCGTCGTTGCCGGGTTCCACGGCGCGGGCGAACTTCAGGTTAGCAAGTGTGTATTCGTGGGCGCAGCACACACGTGTGTCGCCGGGCAGCGCGGCCAGCGCGTCGAGCGAGGCGAGCATCTGCGCGGGCGTGCCCTCGAACAGGCGACCGCAGCCGCCCGAGAAGAGGGTGTCGCCGCAGAACAGCACGGGAGCCTGCGCGGCCGAGGCCGGCAGGAAGTAGGCAATGTGCCCGGCCGTGTGGCCCGGCACGTCGATGACCTCGAAGCGCAGGCCCAAGGCCTGTGCAACGTCGCCCTGCACCAGCGGCGTGTAGGGCTCGGGGATGCGCTCGCGCGCGGGGCCCCACACCTTCGCACCCGTGGCCGCATGCAGCGCGGCCACGCCGCCCGTGTGATCGGCGTGGTGGTGCGTGACTAGAATCGCGGCCAGCTGCAGCTTGTGGTGCGCCAACGCATCGAACACCGGTTGAGCATCGCCCGGGTCCACCACGATGGCGTGGTGCCCGTCGTGCAGCATCCAGAGGTAGTTGTCAGCAAAAGCGGGCAGCGGAACAAGGGTCATGAGCGGTCAAATTATAGGTTTGCAGGATTGGTTCGCGACCCCCCCGGGCCGTTACCTCCTGGCCTGGGAACAGGCCCAGTTCGATGAAGCGGTGGCCGATGTTTTCGGTTACCACGCCTTGCAGCTCGGTGCCGCCGAGGTCGATGGGCTGCGCGCCAACCGCATGCCGCACCGCTGGCTGGCCCTGACCGATCCGATGCGGGCCGGCAAAGCCACGCTGGTGACCGACTTCACCGCCTTGCCGTTCGCGGCCAACAGCCTCGATCTCGTGGTGCTGCCGCACGCTTTGGAACTCAGTCCCGATCCGCACGCCACGCTGCGCGAGGTGGAGCGGGTGCTGGTGCCCGAGGGCCGCGTGGTGATCTGCGGCCTGAACCCGACCAGCCTGTGGGGCCTGCGGCAGCGCCGCGGGCACCTTTACCGGCGGCTGGGCCTGGGCGAGACCTTCCTGCCCGAGGCCGGCGAGTTCATCGGCTACTGGCGCATGCGCGACTGGCTGCGCCTGTTGAGCTTCGAGGTGGAGTCGGGCCGCTTCGGCATCTACCGGCCGGCGGTGCGCAGTGACGCCTGGCTGGAGCGCTCGCGGTGGATGGACGCCGCCGGCGAGCGCTGGTGGCCGATCTTCGGCGCGGCCTACTTCCTGGTGGCGGTGAAGCGCGTGCGCGGCATGCGCCTGCTGAGCGCCGACTGGCGCCGGGCGGCTGCGCGGGCGACGGCGCCCGTGCCCATCGCGGGCAAGGTGCACCGCAGCAAAGCGGGCAAGAATTGAATGAATTGAACAGAACACAGAAGCGGGCGGCATCGCCCGCATCGGGCAGCCACAGAAACAAGGAACAGTCAGTTTGAACGAAGTCGTGATCTACACCGATGGCGCGTGCAAGGGCAACCCGGGACCGGGCGGCTGGGGCGCGTGGCTCAAGTCGGGCCCCACCGAGAAGGAACTGTTCGGCGGTGAACTCAACACCACCAACAACCGCATGGAGCTCACGGCCGTCATCGAAGGCCTGGCCGCGCTCAAGCGGCCGTGCAAGGTGCTGCTGTACCTCGACAGCCAGTACGTGCGCAAGGGCATCACCGAGTGGATTCGCGGCTGGAAGGCCAAGGGTTGGATGACCGCCAGCAAGCAACCCGTGAAGAACGTCGAGCTCTGGCAGAAGCTCGACAAGCTGGTGGCCGAAGGTGGCCATCAGATCGAGTGGCGCTGGGTCAAGGGCCACTCGGGCGACCCGGGCAACGAACGGGCCGACATGCTGGCCAACAAGGGCGTGGACAAGGCATTGGGTCGGATCTGACGGATCTGACTGCCGGTCTTCTCGGCTAGATCAGCCCTTCGAAGATCATCACGTCGACTTCCTGGCCGGCGTCGACATGGCCCAGGTCGTGGTGCAGCACCACGAGCCCGTTGGCCTCGAGCATCGAACTCAGCACGCCCGAGCCCTGGTGCGCCGCCACCTGCACCTCGGGCAGCGACCCCGGCACCTGCCGGACAAAGCCGCGCTGGTACTCGGTGCGGCCCGGCTTCTTGCGGATGGGCCCCGCGCTGCGCGCGCGCAGCAGCGGCGGCGGGGCGGCGGCCGCGTCATGGCAGCCCATGAGCCGCAGCAACGCCGGTCGCACGAAGGCCAAAAAGGCGACCATCGCCGCCACCGGATTGCCCGGCAGGCCGAACAGCACGACGGGCGTGGCTGCGGTCTCGCGCGGAATCAGCCCCACCGCCAGCGGCCGTCCGGGCCGCATCGCGACCCGCCAGAAGGCCATGTCGCCCAGCTGCTGCATCACGTCGCGCGTGTGATCGGCTGCGCCCACACTCACGCCGCCGCTGGTGACGATGGCGTCGGCCTCGCGCGCCGCGCGTTGCAGCGTGGCCGCGAGCGTGGCGGGGTCGTCGTGCACCAGGCCGAGGTCGACCACCTCGCAGCCCAGCCGCGTGAGCAGGCCGAACAGCGTGTAGCGGTTGCTGTCGTACACGGCGCCTTCGCGCGGCGTGTCGCCCAGGCAGAGGATTTCGTCGCCGGTCGAGAAGTACGCCACGCGCAGCCGGCGTCGCACGGTCACGCGCGCCATGCCGAGGCTGGCGACCATGCCGAGCGCGGCCGGCAACAGGCGCTCGCCGCGCCGCAGCGCCGGCTGGCCCTGCATCAGGTCTTCGCCGGCGAGGCGACGGTTGTCGCCGCGGCCCAGCACGCGGGCCGGAAAGCAGACCTGGTCGCCGTCGACCTTGCAGAACTCCTGCGGGATCACGGTGTCGAGGCCGGCCGGCATCATTGCGCCGGTCATGATGCGCACCGCATCGCGCGGCCCCAGCGCGCCGCGCCAGGCCGAGCCGGCCAGCGCCGTGCCTGCCACATGCAGCGTGAGCGAATGGTCGATGGGCGCGTTGGCCGGCAGCAGCGCGCCGTCGAAGGCGTAGCCGTCCATCGCGGAGTTGTCATGCGGCGGCACGCTCACGGGCGAGACGAGGTCTGCGGCCAGCACGCGGCCGAGGGCGTCGCGCAGCGCGAGGTCTTCGATGTCGGCCACGGCCAGCGGCGTGACGAGGCGCGCGAGAAAGGCGGTGACGGTGTCGACGTCGAGATCGCCCGCGTCGTAGTCCGCGAGGTCGGCGGCAATGGCGGCGATGCGGCTCATGGCTGTTCGAGCGTCTGCAGTTCGGCCAGCGTGTTCGCGTTGAAGAAAGCGTCGGGGGCGTCGCCGGGGCGATCGAAGGGAACGGTCACGGCGCCGTGTTGCGCGGTCCAGGCGCCGACCTTGCGGCCACCGTCTTCGACAAAGCGCCGCAGGCTGTCGCGCAGCTCGATGTGCACGAGGCAGAACACCGGCTGCGGGCGCAGCACCGTGCGGCCGTCGGGGCCGGTTTCGGGCGCGCTGGCCATGGCGATGCGCGCGCGGTGGCCGTCGGCGGCGAGGGCCTCGGCCAGCCGCGCCGCCAGGTCGGGCGGAAAGCGCGGCGTGTCGCAGGGCACGGTGAGCAGCCAGGGCGTGGGGCAGTGTTCGAGCCCGCTCAGCATGCCGGCCAGCGGCCCGGGGTGGTCGGGCACGCTGTCGGCGAACACGGGCACGCCCAGCGCTTCGTAGGCGGCGAAGTTCCGGTTGGCGTTGATGAGCACGCCGCCGACCTGCGGACGCAGCCGTTGCACCGCGTGCGCGGCGAGCGTCTCGCCCTGGAGCAGCTGAAGGCCCTTGTCGACGCCGCCCATGCGCGTGCCGCGTCCGCCGGCGAGCACGAGGCCCGTGATGTCGGCCGGGGTGATGGCCGGTGCGGTACCCATGGCTGGCGGCCTCATCCGCCGATGTAGCTCATTTCGACGCGCCGGGGCGCCGCCGCATCGGGCGCGCTGTCGTCGGGGCCGCGCAGTGCGCGCAGCTCGGAATAACGGTCGGCGCGGCCCTGCCAGATGTGGCCGATGGCGGAGGCGATGTCGTCGTCGCTCGCCGGGCCGCGCAGGAGCGGACGCAGGTCGTGGCCGGCGTTCGCGAACAGGCACAGGTAGAGCTTGCCCTCGGTCGACAGGCGCGCGCGGCTGCAGTCGTGGCAGAAGGCCTGGGTCACGCTGCTGATCACGCCGATTTCGCCGCCGCCGTCGGCGTAGGCCCAGCGTTGGGCGGTTTCGCCAGGCGTCGTGGCTTCGAGCGGCACCAGCGGAAACTCCGCTGCGATACGCGCGATGACCTCGGCCGAGGGCAGCACCTCGTCCATGCGCCAGCCGTTGGTGGCGCCCACGTCCATGTACTCGATGAAGCGCAACACGACCTTGCCGCCGTGGTGCTCGCGGAAGTAACGCGCCATCGGCAGGATTTCTTGCTCGTTGGTGCCGCGCTTGACCACCATGTTGACCTTGATCGGGCCCAGGCCCGCCGCAATGGCTGCGTCGATGCCGGCCAGCACGTCGGCCACAGGAAAGTCGACGTCGTTCATGTGGCGGAACACGGCGTCGTCGAGGCTGTCCAGGCTCACCGTCACGCGCTGCAGGCCGGCGGCTTTCAGCGCGGCGGCCTTGCGTTTCAGCAGCGAGCCGTTGGTGGTCAGCGTGAGTTCGAGCGGGTCGCCGTCGGGCGTGCGCAGCTCGGCCAGCTGCCCGATGAGCCCTTCGATGTGCTTGCGCAGCAGAGGTTCGCCACCGGTGAGGCGGATCTTGCGCACGCCGTGCGAGGCGAACAGGCGCGCCAGGCGCGTGATTTCCTCGAAGCTCAGCAGGGCGCTGTGCGGCAGGTACTGGTAGTCCTTGTCGAACACGTCCTTCGGCATGCAGTAGCTGCAGCGGAAGTTGCAGCGATCGGTCACGCTGATGCGCAGGTCGGTCAGCGGGCGGCCGAGCCGGTCGGCCAGCAGGCCGGTGGCGGGCACGGCGACATCGGGCGCGGCCACGACGGCGTGGCCCGCGGGGGCGATCGGAATGACGGTGCTGCTGCTGTTCTTCATGGGGCGATGCCGATTTTGCGCCATGGCTCGCGGGCGCGCGCCATGCGGGCTACTTCAGCACGGCCGCATAGACCATGTTGCGCGCGAGGCTTCGGTAGTGGGTGCGGTACTTGGGCGATTGCAGCATCAGCACGACGAACATCTCGTTCTTCGGATCGACCCACATGTAGGTGCCGCCCGCGCCGCCCCAGTTGTACTCGCCGCCGCCGGACGGGTAGGGCGCCTCGCCGTCGTTGCGGCGCACCGCGAAGCCCAGGCCGAAGCCGTAGCCCGGGCCCGGCAGGTACAGCGGGCCGGGCGCGATGCCGGCACCGGCGTTCGAATGGTCGGTCGTCATCAGCGCCAGCGTGCGCGGGCCGAGGTAGCGCGTGCCGTCGAGCGTGCCGCCGTTGAGCAGCATCTGCAGGAAGCGCGCGTAGTCGGACGCGGTCGATACCAGCCCGCCGCCGCCCGATTCGAATTTGCGCACGGTGCGCGGGTCGTTCAGGTCGGCACCCACGCCGAAGCTGCGGTCGTTCGGCAGCGGCTCGGCAATGCGCGGCTGGCGCGCCGGCTCGGGCACGTAGTACGTGGTGTCTTTCATGCCCAGAGGGTCGAAGAGGCGCGTCTTTTCGAACTGGTAGAGCGACTGGCCCGACACCACCTCGACCACGCGGCCCAGGATGTCGGTCGAATAGCTGTAATCCCACGTCGTGCCGGGCTGGTAAGCCAGCGGCAGCTTGGCCAGGCGCTGCGAGAACTCGGCGCTGGTCGGGTCGCCGGCCGCGAGGTCGGCGGTGTTGTAGGCCTGCTTGACGAGGCCCGGGCCGAAGAAGCCGTAGGTCAGGCCCGAGGTGTGGCGCATGAGGTCCTGCACGGTGATCGGGCGGCGCGCGGGCACCGTTTCGAGCACCGGCTTGCCGTCGGCGCCGGGTTTCTCGACGCCCACCGTCATGCGGGCGTACTCGGGCAGGTACATCGCCACGGGGTCGTCGAGCTTCATGCGGCCGTCTTCGACCAGCATCATCGCGGCGACCGTGGTGACGGGCTTGCTCATTGAGTAGATGCGGAAGATGCCGTCGCGCGGCATCGGCGTGCCGGCGGCCGCGTCGAGCTTGCCGACCGGTTCGAACCACGCGACCTTGCCCTGGCGCGCGACCAGCAGCACCGCGCCGGGAATCTTGCCGGCCGCCACGTCGGCCTTGAGCACGTCGGTGAGCTTCTGCAGGCGTTCGCTGGAGAGGCCCACGGACTCGGGCCGGGCGGTGGGCAGCGACTGGGCGGTGGCGAGCAGCGGCAGGGCGAGGCTCAGGCCGAGCAGGGCCGTGCGCACCAGGGCGCGGCGCTTCAGGAAGGTCATGCGTGTTGTCTCCGTCGGTGGTGGAAGGATGGAACCGGCAGGACGGTCTTGACGCCGTCCGTTCGAACCGGTCGCGGGGCAGTGTATCGGTGGAACGGTCTTGACGAACTGGCCGATTGGCGGCATCGATGGCACCGATATCTTGACGCAGACAATGAGAATTACTATCATTTGAACGCCTGAGTACGCAGCACAAGCACCACGCAAAGGGCTCTCTTCAACCAAGGAGCTTCCGAACCGTGCCGTACACCCTGCCAGCCTTGCCCTATGCCTTCGATGCGCTCGAACCCCACATCGACGCGCAGACGATGGAAATCCACCACGGCAAGCACCATCAAACCTACGTGAACAACCTCAATGCGGCGTTGAAAGACACGCCGCTTGCGGACACGCCGGTCGAAGCGTTCATTGCCGGTGTCGACGAACTGCCCGAGGCGCTGCGCGCGCCCGTGCGCAACAACGGCGGCGGCCACGCCAATCACAGCCTGTTCTGGACCGTCATGGCCCCGGTGGGTGAGGGCGGCGGTGGGGCGCCCTCGGGCGCGCTCGCGAACGCCATCGACACCGACCTGGGCGGTTTCGACGCCTTCAAGGACGCCTTCACCAAGGCCGCGCTCACGCGCTTCGGCAGCGGCTGGGCCTGGCTGGTCGTCGGTGCCGACGGCAAGCTGGCCGTGGAAAGCAGCGGCAACCAGGACAGCCCGCTGATGCGCGACATCGGCTCGGGCAAGACCCCGATCCTGGGGCTGGACGTGTGGGAGCACGCCTACTACCTGAAGTACCAGAACCGCCGCCCCGAGTACATCGCGGCCTTCTACAACGTGGTGAACTGGGCCGAAGTGGCCCGCCGCCATGCCGCCGCGACCGGCGGCTGATGACTCGAAGAGGAGCCCGCCCATGAACGACTCGCAGCAGGGCACGATGGCCACACAGCCGCCGCACAGGTCGCCGCGCACGGTGCGCGAATGGATCGGCTTTGCCATCGTCGTGGCCGGTGCGCTGGCACTGGCGTCGCAGTTCTGGTCTTTCGTGCGCGCCGACCCGATGGTGTGGAACGCGCTGCGCGGCGGTTCGGTGGCGGCATTGGCGACCGCGCTGGGCACGCTGCCGGTGCTGTTCTCGCAGAGGCTGCCCGACAAGCTGCAGGACACGCTGTTCGGCTTCGGTGCCGGCGTGATGCTCGCGGCCTGTGCCTTCTCGCTGATCATTCCCGGGCTGGACGCGGCCAAGTCGACCGGCGTCTTCGGCGGTGGCGACTGGGCGGCCGGCGGCGTGATCGGTGCGGCCATCCTGCTCGGCGGGCTGGTGCTCATGACCATGGACCGCGTGCTGCCGCACGAGCACTTCATCAAGGGCCGCGAAGGGCAGACGGGGCGACAGCTGCGCCGCACCTGGCTCTTCGTGTTCGCGATCGCGCTGCACAACGTGCCCGAGGGCCTGGCCATCGGTGTCGGCTATGCGGCCAACAACGGCGTGCGCGCAGATGCGCTCGCCACCGGCATCGCGATCCAGGACGTGCCCGAGGGTCTGGTGGTGGCCGTGGCGTTGCAGGCCGCCGGCTACAGCCGCTTGTTCGCGGTGCTGATCGGCATGGCGTCAGGCTTGGTCGAACCGCTCGGTGCCGTGCTCGGCGCAGCGGTGGTCGGTCATTCGGCGATGCTGCTGCCCTGGGGGCTGGGCTTTGCGGCGGGTGCGATGCTGTTCGTGATCAGCCACGAGATCATTCCCGAATCGCACCGCAAGGGGCACGAAACCTATGCGACCAGCGGGCTGATGATCGGCTTCGTGCTGATGATGTTGCTGGACACCGCACTGGGCTGACGCCCGGGCGCGGCGTCGTCAGCCTCAGCCGTGCTTGATGGCGACGGTCTTCAAGGTCGTGAAACCGTACAGCGCCTCGAAGCCCTTTTCGCGCCCGTAGCCCGACGACTTCACGCCGCCGAACGGCAGCTCGACGCCACCGCCCGCGCCGTAGTTGTTGATGAACACCTGGCCGCTCTTCACGCGCTTGGCCATGCGGAACTGGCGCGCGCCGTCGGCGGTCCAGACGCCGGCCACGAGGCCGAACTGGGTGGCGTTGGCGAGCGCCACGGCTTCGTCTTCATCGGCGAACTGCATCGCGGCGAGCACAGGGCCGAACACTTCTTCTTGCGCCAGGCGGTGGCCCACGGGCACGTCGCGCAGCAGGGTCGGGGCTTGATAGAAGCCGGTCTCGGGCGCTTCCTCGACCACCACGCCTTGCGCCACCATCGGAATGCCGGCGTGTTGGGCGTCGCTCAGGAAGTCCCATACGCGCTGCTGCTGTGTCTGGCGGATCAGCGGGCCGACGTCGAGGTCCATCGCGGCGGGGCCGACGCGCAGGGCTTCGAAGGCGTGGCCCAGGCGCTCGAGCAGGGGCTCGTAGATGTCGCGCTGGATCAGCACGCGCGAGCCTGCCGAGCAGGTCTGGCCGGCGTTCTGCACGATGGCGTTGATGATCACGGGAACGGCCGCGTCGAGGTCGGCATCCGCAAAGATGATCTGCGGGCTCTTGCCGCCCAGCTCGAGCGTGACCGGGCAGTGCCGCTCGGCTGCCACCTGCTGGATCAGCGTGCCGATCTTCGGGCTGCCCGTGAAGCTGATGTGGTCGATGCCTTCGTGCCGTGCGAGCGCGTCGCCCACTTCATGGCCGTAGCCCGTCACGATGTTGAGCGCGCCGGCCGGAAAGCCGACCTCGGCCGCCAGCTGCGCCACGCGGATCAGCGACAGGCACGCGTCTTCGGCCGGCTTCACCACGCACACGTTGCCGGCCGCCAGGGCGCCGCCCACGCTGCGCCCGAAGATCTGCATCGGGTAGTTCCACGGAATGACGTGGCCCGTGACGCCGTGCGGCTCGCGCCAGGTGAAGACGCTGTAGCCGTCCTGGTAGGGAATGGTCTCGCCGTGCAGCTTGTCGCAGGCGCCGGCATAGAACTCGAAGTAGCGCACCAGCGCAACGGCGTCGGCGCGGGCCTGCTTCACGGGCTTGCCGCAGTCGCGCTGCTCGATGAGTGCGAGTTCGTCGACGTGCTCGGCGATCTTCTGCGAGAGCTTGAAGAGCAGGCGGCCGCGGTCGGCGGCGCTGACCTTGTGCCACACGCCCTCGAAGCAGTCGCGCGCGGCGCGCACGGCGGCGTCGATGTCGGCGGCGTTGCTGCGCTGGATCTCGTCGAAGGGCTGGCCGTCCGACGGGTCGATGACGGGGAGGGTGCGGCCGGAGGCGGAGGGAACGTCCGCGTTGGCGATGTAGTTGAGCTGCATGGGGCGAGATTTTGCGCGAAGCACGCCCCGCGCGTGGTGCCCCGGCCGGCCCGCCTTACTTCGCCGCGGTGGCTTTGGGCAGCGCGCGCACGGCGTTCAGCATGCGCTCGACGTGCTTGTCGGGGTTGAGGTTCTGGTAGTAGTAGGCGACCTTGCCGTCGGTCGCGATCACGTACGACAGGCGGTTGGCGAAGTCGGGCCGGGTCTGCATCAGCGCGTCGAAGCCCTGGATCACGGTCTTGCCCTGGTCGGACGCCACCGGAAAGCGGCTCTGGCACGACTTGACCGAAAACTTGGAGAGCGTGTCGATGTCGTCGGCCGAGACGCCGATCACCGTGGCCCCGAGCGCCGTGAACTTGTCGATGGCTTCGGCGAAGGCGTGGGCCTCGATGGAGCAGTCGTTCGAGTCGGCCGCCGGGAAAAAGTAGAGCACGACCGGCCCCTTGGCCAGCGCCTCGGCCAGCGAGTAGCGGAAGGTCTTGCCGCCGAGCGCGGCCGTGGCCGTGAACTTGGGCGCGGGGTCGCCGATGTCGAGTGCGGCGTGGGCACTGGGTACCCCGGCGGCGAGGGCTGCGGCCCACAAAGCGGTGCGCAAAAGGAGCGATCGGGCCATGATGTAACTCCGAAGCGAAGTGAACCGAATTCTAGGACGGCGCCTTGCGAAATGGGCCCTCGCTGAAACCGCAACCGGCGCGGCGGCGTACATCAGGGCAATGGCAACCACAACGACAAGAGGAATCCGATCATGAATGCCTGGGCCCGGTCTTTCTTGCGCACGGCGCTGGCCGGCGTGCTGCTGGCATTGCTTGCGGCTTGCGGCTCCTTGCCGCCGGCGCGCGAACGCCCGGCCGAGCACGCGGCCACGGCCGACCCGGGCACCGCGCTCGCGAAGATCGTCGCGGCCTCCACGCCGCCCGGCGAGCATTCGGGCTTCCGGCTGATGCCGCTGGGCGTGTACTCGCTCGACGCGCGCCTTCAGCTGGCGCAGCGGGCCGAGCACTCGCTGGTGGTGCAGTACTACCAGCTCGAGAACGACGCCACCGGCCGGCTGCTGCTGCGCACGCTGCGCGAGGCGGCGGCGCGCGGCGTGAAGGTGCGGGTGCTGGTGGACGACCTGTACACCGTGAAGAGCCAGCAGCTCTTGCTGGCGCTGTCCGAAACGCCCAACGTGTCGGTGCGCCTGTTCAATCCGTTCTGCTGCGCGCGCAACGGATTTCTCTCGCGCTTCGTGGTGTCGATCTTCGACATCCACCGGCTCAACCACCGCATGCACAACAAGCTCTTCATTGCCGACGGCGCGATGGCGGTGGTGGGCGGGCGCAACATCGCCGACGAGTATTTCGTGCTGAGCGAGGCGCAGAACTTCATCGACATGGATGCGCTGGTGGTCGGCAAAGTCGTGCCGCAGCTCGAGAGCATCTTCGACGCCTACTGGAACAGCGACCAGATCTGGCCCATTGCCGAAATCGTGCGGAAGGAGGCCGGCGCCGCCACCTTCGACGACGAGGTCGGCATGGCCGGGCCGCCGCCGAAGGTCGTGCTGCCGCCTTCGGACATCCTCGGCTACGGCCCGATCGCCGAAGAGCTCGACGGCGGCCGCATGGGCCTCTTGTGGGGCGAGGCGCGCGCCATTGCCGACCCGCCGTCCAAGCCGACGACGCTGACGGCCGAAGACGCGATTGCCACCAGCGTGACCATGAAGGTCTGGGCGCTGCTGCTCGACGCCAAGACCGAGGTCGACCTGACCTCGCCCTACCTCGTGCCCGGCGAGCGCGGCATGGCCGCCTTCGAGGACCTGGCCCGGCGCAAGGTCAAGCTCACGCTGCTGACCAATTCGCTCGCCGCCAACGACGAGCCGCTGGTGCACACCGGCTACGCGCGCTACCGCGAGCGCCTGCTGAAAGGCGGCGCCGACCTGTACGAGCTGAGCCCGCAGCGCACCACCGCGAGCATGCGTTTCGGCAGCTTCGGCACGTCGCTGGGGCGGCTGCATGCGAAGACCGCGGCCATCGACAAGACGCGCATCTTCATCGGCTCGATGAACCTCGACCCGCGCTCGGCCAGCCAGAACACCGAGATGGGCGTGGTGGTCGACAGCCCGCAGCTGGCGCGCGAGATGCTGCGCATCATCCATGTGAGCAAGCTGCAGAACTCGTACCGGCTGCGGCTGTCAAAGGACGGCGGCACGCTCGAATGGCTCACGAACGACGGCGAGAAAGAGGTGATCCTCACCTCGGAACCCGAGTCGGGTTTCTTCCAGCGCCTGTACAACACCCTGATCTCCCCGCTGGTGCCCGAGATGCTGTTGTAGCCTCGGGGGATGGCGCAGACCTTCACTTCTCTTTCGGCCCCGCAGGTCATGCTGTGGGGCCTGCTGTTCTTCGGCGGCATCTACCTGGGTTTCGGCGCGCTCACCTGGCTGCTCACGAAGCGCGTGCTGCCGGCGCTGGGCGTCGGGCGCGCGCTCGATCCGCGGCCGCTGCAGCCCGGCCAACTGCGGCGCGAACTCACGCAGTCGGGCATCTCGGTGCTGATCTTCGGACTGGGCATGGTGTTTCCGTGGGGGCTGCTGCAGCTGGGTTGGGCGCGGCTCGAGCCCGACGCGGGCTGGCGCCGCATCGGCATCGAGATCCTCGTGCTCGCGGTGTGGAACGACGTGCATTTCTGGCTCAACCACCGGTTGCTGCATACGCGCTGGCTGCGCCGTTTTCATGGCCCGCATCACCGTTCGTTCGTGACCACGCCGTGGGCCACCTACAGCTTTCACCCGATCGAAGCGCTGATGCTCGGCAACGTGATCCTGCTGCCGATGGTGCTGCACGACTTCAGCTTTTGGTCGCTGGCGTCGGTGCCGGTCTTCAGCCTGTTCTTCAACTGCGTCGGGCATTCGAACTACGACTTCGTGCCCGGCGTGTCGTACAGCCACTGGTTCGCCGCGAGCCGCCGCCACCACCTGCACCATGCCGTGCACAACGGTAACTACGGCTTCCAGTTCACCTTCATGGACCGGCTGTTCCGCACGCGCATCGCGGCCGACGCGGCCGAGCCGCTGTTCCAGGCTTTTCGAAAGAAGCATGGCGCCACCACTGCCTGACGCGCGCCATCGGCTGCCGACGCTGCGGCACTGGCGCGACTGGCAAAGCCTCGCGTACCTCGTCGCCTTGCCTGCGCTGGCGGCGTGGCAATGGGTGCACGGCTTCCAGGTGGTGCTGTATGCGCTGATGCTGTTCCTCACGCTCGGCATTGGCGTGATCCATCACAACCATGTGCACCTGCGCATGTGGCGCAGTCGTCGCATGAACCGGCTGACCGACTTCTGGATCACGCTGCTGCAGGGCCACCCGACCTTCGTCTTCTGGCCCGCGCACGTGGCCAACCACCACCGCCATCGCCATGGGCCGAAGGACGTGGCGCGCACCTACCGCTTCGGCGGCGACACCAACCACCTGTGGGGCTACCTGCTGCATCCGTTCCAGGCCGTGTGGGTGTTGGTGCCTGTGTTCGTCGGCTGGCTCGCGCGGCTGCACCAGCACCACCGCGGCGCGTGGCGCTACTGCATGGCGCAGTACGCGCTGTGGCTGGTCAGCTGGACCGTGCTGCTGGCGATCGACTGGCGCAAGGCATTGCTGTTCGTGATCGTGCCGCAGCTGCACGGCCTGCACTGGCTGCTGGCGACCAACTACCTGCAGCACGCGCACGCCGACGGCCGCAAGACGCCGCGCAAGGAGGCTCCCAGCGATACCCGCGGTAGCCAGCTGAACTACGCCCGCAATTTCGAGGGGCTGGTGAACCCCTTGCTGTTCAACATCGGCCTGCACACCGCACACCACGAGAACCCGCATGCCCATTGGTCCGAGCTCACGCACCTGCATCACACGCGCTACCGCGCGCAGGTGGCGCCCGCGCTCAACGAGGGCGGGCTGGTGCCGTACATGGTGCGCGTCTTTGTGCTGGGGACCGTGTGGCCGCGTTTTCGCAGCCGCTCGCTGATGCCTCCCGATTCACCTATTGCCTGAACCCATGCCCGTTTCATTCCAACGCGTGTACCTCGAAAGCGCCGGCTACTTCATGCCCGGCGAGCCTGTTCCCAACGACCGCATGGACGCGTACATCGCGCCGCTCAACCGCATGTCGGAGCGCATCAAGCGCCGCATCCTGGCCGAGAACGGCATCCTCACGCGGCACTACGCGATCGACGAGGAGGGCGTGACGCGGCACACCAACGCGCAGCTCGCGGCCGGCGCGATCCGCGACTGCCTGCAGCGCGGCGGCGCCGAGCTGTCGCGTGTGTCGCTGCTGGCCAGCGGTTCGTCGGGCGGCGACACGCTGATGCCTGGTTTCGCCAACATGATCCAGGGCGAGCTGGCAGCACAGCCGATGGAAACGCATTCGGTGCACGGCATCTGCGCGGCCGGCGTGTCGGCGATCCAGACGGCCGCGCAAGGCATCGAGCTGGGCGCGCACCGCTCGGCACTGGCGGTGGCGAGCGAAATGCCGTCGCGCCTGTTCAAGCGTTCGCGCTTCGCCGCGCGTGGCTACGAGACCGATTTCGACTCGCACTTCCTGCGCTGGATGCTGTCCGATGGCGCGGGCGCGCTGCTGCTGTCCGACGGCACGCCCGCGCTGGCCGGCAAGCCGGGGCTGCGCCTCAGGCTGAAGTGGGTGCACCAGCGCGCCTTTTCGGGCGACTACCCGGTGTGCATGCAGCTCGGCCTGACCGAAGACCGCGCGCGCGGCCACCTCGATTTCGGCTCGTGGGCCGAGGCCGAGGCGGCCGGTGCGTTGTCGCTGCGCCAGGACATCCGCCTGCTGCCGCACCTGTTCGACATCGGCATCCACGAGTACGCGGGGCTGGTGCGCGACGGTTGGGTCGATCCGAAACGGGTCGACCATTTCCTGTGCCACTACTCGTCGGAAAAATTCATCCCGGTGGTGGAAGACCTGATGGCCAAGGCCGACCTGGCGATTCCGCGCGAGCGCTGGTGGAGCAATTTGGCCTGGCGCGGCAACACCGGCGCGGCATCGATCCTCGTGATGCTGGCGGAGTTCCTGCACACCAAGGCGCTGAAGCCGGGCGAGCAGATCTTCTGCTACGTGCCGGAGTCGGGGCGCTTCATGGCGGCGTACATGCTGCTCGAGGTCGAGGCCGTCGATGCGGCGCCTGTCGTGATCGCGCCCCGCGCGGCGGCGGTCGTGCCCGACGACGACCTCGTCATCGCGCCGCCGCACGACCCGGCCGCCGCGCCCGAAGGCCTCGGAGCCTTGCTGACCGAGCTGGCCGCCATCTGGCACGACTACCGCTCGCGCGTGTGGCGCACGCCGCTGATCCGCCAGATTCGCGAGCGCCGTTTTGCCGTGCCCGACTACCTGAACTGGATGGAGCAGTGGGTGCCGCAGGTGCGCGAAGGCAGCCTGTGGATGCGCGAAGGCGCCGCCTCGCTGAGCGCGCCGTACCGCATGCTGTCGTCGCTGATCGACGTGCACGCGGGCGAGGAGCAGAACGACTTCAACATCCTCTTCAGCGACTACCGCAAGGCCGGCGGCACGGTCGAGTCGATCGACGACTTGCACCGCAACCCCGGCGGCGAAGCGCTCAACGCCTACCTGCACGGGTTGGCCGCCACGCGCGACCCGATCGGATTGCTGGGCGCGATCTACATCATCGAAGGCACGGGCCAGCGCATCGTGCCGGCGCTGCTGCCGCTGCTCAAGGCCAGCCTGAAACTGCCGCCCGACGCCTTCCGTTTTCTCGAGTACCACGGCCACAACGACGAACACCACCTGAACCGCTGGCTCGCCGCGGTCGAGATGGTGATGGCCGTGGAAGGGCAAGCCCGCGCCGCCCGACAGATTGCCGACACTGCGCGCCACACGGCGGCGCTGTACCTGATGCAGTTCCAGCACATCACCGAACGAATGCCTCATGAGCCGAACGCCTGACTTCTTGACCCAGGGCCACGACGAGCGCGACCCCAGCCCGTGGCTGGCGCTGTACCTCGACCAGAGCACGCCGCTGCCCGACGACGTCAAGTCCGCGTGGCTGGCCGATTCGAGTTCGGCCTCGCGCCAGTACCTGCTGCCGTTCCTGCGGCCGATCGCACGGCTGACGATCATCCTGATCCAGATCGTGAAGGTGTTCGTGCCGCGCAACTGGTCGCACTCGATGCTGCTGCACCGCTTTCTGGCGTGGGGGCTCAAGCGCTTCGTGTCGCCCGAGGCCAACTGGCTGATCCTGCGGCACTTTCACCTCGGCTCGCAGGTGCTGGCCTTCATCGGGCGCAACTCGCCCGCGCCCGTGGGCACGTCGCCGCTGGAGCCGGCCGACATCGACGCGCTGAAGGACGAGATGTTCCTGAAGCACGACCTGAATTTGTTCAACTTCGTGATCCGGCTGAACACGGCGTTGCGCGACAAGGGATTGGCGCTGTGCAAGGCCGAGCAGGTCGATTTCTCGATGATCCAGTCGCCGGCGCTGCGGCTGGAAGACATGCCGCAGGGCAAGCTCAACTTTCTCGACCTGCAAAGCGCCATCGAGCTGTTCACGCCGCTGTACCAGCTGATGCTGACCGACAACGATTTCTGGCGCGCGGCCAACTCCTTGCAACTGGACGAAACCATCGGCATCTACGCGGCGACGATCCTGAACGCGCCGGAGCACCTGATCCTGGTCAACAACAAGCATCCGCTGGTGCCGCTATCGACCTTGCGGGCCGGGCACCGGCTGGTGATCCACGGCTTGTCGACCGAAATGCTTCACAGCCTGCTCCAGCGCATGCGCGCGGCGCAGGAGGGCGGGGCGCCAGAACCACTTCGGCGCGACCCGCCCCTTGCATAGGGGTATGCTGTCCCCACATGCAAACCATGAACACGACCCGAAATCCGTCTCTCAAGACCGATCTGGCAGTGACCCACGTGCTGGCTCAACTGCTGGAGAGGCTTGAGCACAGCGCCGTGCCGGTTGGCGCCGAGCAGTACCGCTCGGTGGTCGAGCACTTGGTGCATGAATTCGAAGACGTCGAAGCCGGTGCCGAACTGGGCCAACTGCTCGATGCCTATCCGGCCGCCTCCGAGGTCTACGAAAATATGAATTACCAGCACGCGGGCCTTTGCCGCTCGGCGCTGGACGTTTCCCTGGCCGCCGAAGGCGCAGCCAAGGAAGCCATTGCCCGCGCCATGCGCGGTGACGAATCGAACAAGGACAAGATGCATGGCCAAGGGTGAAGTGAAAACGGCAGTGGTGGCGGACGGGCTGCGCTACAAATCGAAGGCGCCGGGCTCTCCGTTCCGCGCCTCGGCGTCGTTCAGCGGGGCCACGATGTCCTGCTTCATGTGCGGCAAGCACCGCGTGCGTTCGCAGCTGCGCACGCGCCAGGTGCTGGGCAAGTCGCAGACCGTCTGCGCACCGTCGTGCAAGGCGCTCGACGAGGCCCTCGAGGCCGAAGCCTCGTCTAGCTGAACCCCTAGCACGACGCCGCGTCGCGTTGGCGACATGGCCTCATCGGCATGTCGTCGATTGCCTTCCCTCCCGGTCGCAATCGATATACAGTTGGACACAAATGATGCAAGTAATTGCATTTAATCTAAAGTTCTAATTTGTAGCCGATGACCACTCAAATCCAGCAAGAAGGCGATCGGTGCCCCGCAGTGGGTGTGGATTTTTCTCTGCATGGAGGGCCTGAGCTGTGAACAAGCCACGCCACGTCGTCATGCAGGTCGTCAAGCGCTCGTCCGGCAGCGCCACGCACCACGTCGAATTCCTGATGGACGACAACTTCGCGGAGCGCCTGCGCCAATTGCGCTCGCTGGTGCCGCCGCTGGGTGCCCTCAACAAACAACGCGACCTCGTGATCGACAAGGTCCGCGTGCGCTTGCCCAACGCCATCTGGCGCTCGGGCAACGAGATCGCCATCGATGGCGGGGTGGACGGCTCCTGCATCGTGATTGCGGCCGAGGGCTCGTTCAACTGCGGCGGCAAGGACCGCCGCACGCGCGAAAAGCTCGTGACCTACAACTTCTCGATTGCACGCCTGATCGAGCTGCACGGCGAACGCCCCGAAGGTGAAACCCTCTACATCCGCGACGGCGTGTTCGCCAACGACGAACCGGCCGAATCGCCGGCCGGCCGCTGGGTGGCTTCCATGCACGAACTCGAAGTGGTGATGCGCGTGCCCGACGCACCGTCGGATTTCGACACGTTGCACGACCTCTCGCTGCGCGCCGATGGGCAGCCGACGCAGGCGGGGGCGTTGAACCCGCACCGCGCCAGCATCTACTGACGAACTCAGGCCGACGTTGCCGCAGCAGTGCCCACGGGCGTGAACTGCGCGCCGTTGTCGGCCAGCCAGCGCGCCGAGAGGCTGCTGTCCTGCTGGTCGGGGTGGAAGTCGCTGCGCAGGTACTGGCGCCAGCCCGCGAGATTGCCCCGCAGCAGGCCGCCGCGGCCCAGCAGGATGCGCGCGGCGCTCTTCCAGGTGGCCCATTTCCACAATTGCTTTTCATGCCGCAGGTTGTCGACCGTCTGGCGCATCAGGTCGCCGAGGAACATCACCGTCACGCGGCGGAACCAGCGCGTGCGCCATTCGTCCGAGCCGCCCGCGGCCTTGTAGATGTCGAAGGCGACGCTCTTGTGCTCCAGCTCTTCCGCGCTGTGCCACAGCCACATCGTGCGCAGCCGGGGCTCAGCGCCGTCCAGGATTTCGGGGCGGGCGAGCAGCCACTCGGCGAACATCGCCGTGAAGTGCTCGGTGGCCGCCGTCACGGCCAGTGCGTGGCGCGGATCGGCGCCGTCCATCAGTTCCATGCGTTGGCTGGCACGCCCGGTCCAGCGGTCGACCAGGCCCTGCTGGTCGAGGTGGGCGTTGAACAGCGAATGGATGCGGCGGTGCGTCGCCTCCTGGCCGATGAAGCCGCGCACGTCGGCGCGGTAGCGCTCCTGCACCTCGGGCGACAGCGTGGCCATGGCGTCGCGCACGGCGTCGATGAAGAACTGCTCGCCGAAGGGAAAGCTCATCGACAGGGCGTTGAAGAAAGCCGTCGAAAAGGCATCGCCGCCGCACCAGTCGCGCGAGAAGGGCGGTTGCAGGTCGATCAGCAGGCGGCGGACAACGAGTTCGGTCATGGGGAGGCAATTCCTGAGGTCGTGGGCAAAAGTTGGTACAACTCCGTACCGCGTGCCGCCATGGTGCAATTGTGAGCTGGTACTGTCAAGTACCGAGGCGTAGGAAAATGAATCCGACATGACTGCCACCATCGACAAACCCGTCACGCCCGATGCCGCCGAAGGCGCGCCCAGCGAGCACTACACGCGGCTGCTGCAGGGCATGGCGCATGCCGTGGCGGCCAAGGGCTACGCAGACACGACCATCGCCGACATCGTGCGTGAGGCGGCCGTGTCGCGGCGCACGTTCTACGAGCACTTCAGCACCAAGACCGAGTGCCTGATCGCGCTGTACGAAACGGCCAGCCGGCTCGGCCTGCAGGCCGTGAGCGAGGCTTTCGACCCGGCCCAGCCCTGGCACACGCAGGTGGAGCAGGCGATGACCGCGTACATGGACTACCTCGCGCAAGACCCGGTGCTGTTGCGCACGCTCTTCGTCGAGATCCTGGGGCTGGGCCTGCCGGGCCTGGCGGCGCGGCGGCGCGTGAACGGCGAGATCGCCAACTTCATCCAGGTGGCGATCAACAGCAGCGATTCAGGTGAGGCGACCGCGGCGCACATGAGCAGCCAGATGGCGATGACGGTGGTGGGCGGCATCAACGAACTGGTGCTGCAGGCCATCGAGCAGGACCGCGTGGGCGACCTGCGCGAGCTGGTGGCACCGGCCACGCGGCTGGTGCGCGCCGTGGCAGCCGACAGCCGACGCTAAGTTCGCTCGGCCTTGCGCGGCGTGGCCGCGATCCACAGCACGAGCAGTCCCGCCACCACCATCGCAGCCAGCGCTCCCAGGTACGGCAACACGTCGTGCAGCGGCGCGCCCATCTGGTTGAGCCGCAGCGAGGCCTGGATGCCCACCGTGCTTGGGAACAGCCAGCGCAGCGCCTGCAGCGGCGCGGGCAGGGCCTCGACGGGCCACGAGAAGCCCGAGAGAAAAGCCATCGGCAACGCAGTGAACAGCAGTATCTGCAACGCGCGCTCGCGGTCGCGGAACCAGCAGCCCAGCAGCAGCCCGAGCACGCAGATCGCGGGCACGTAGAACAGCAGCAGCACCAGCGCGCCGAACGGATTGCCGCCGCGCGGATAGTCCTGCAGGAAGAACACCCAGCCGAAATAGAACACGCCGCTCAGCACGCCGAAGCCCGACAGCGCGCCCAGCCGTCCCAGCCACGCGCCCATGCCCGCGCGCAGGCGGCGGGCCTCGGCCCAGGTGCCGGCCAGCATCGCGGCGCCCATCAACAGCGTCTGCTGCAGGATCAGCAGCGCCACCGCCGGCACCACGTAGCTGCCATAGCCTTCGGTCGGGTTGAACAGCGGCACGAGCTGCGTGTTGAGCGGGCTGCGGCTGCGTGCCGCCTGGACAGCGCTTTGGCCGCCGGCCTGCAGTTTGCGGATCTCGACACCGGCCGACACCGTGCCCACCGCCTCCGAGAAGCCGTACAGCACCGCCTTGTTCAGCAGCGCATAGGCACCGTTGCCCTCGATGGTCACCACCGCCGGCGTGCCGCGCAGCACGTTGCGCTTGAGGTCTTGCGGCAGCAGTGCGTAGCCTTCGATCTCGCCGCGCCACAGCGCCTGCTGCGCTTCGTGCACGTCGGACGTGACCATGCGCACATCGAGCCGCGGGCTGGCCATCGCGAAGCGCGCGATCTGCCGCGACAGCCCGCTGTGGTCCTGGTCGACCACCGCCACCGGCACCCGCGTGACGGCCTGCGTGCCATAGGGCCAGGGGTAGAAGAAGCCGTAGATGATGGGCGCGAGCAGCATGATCAGCAGCACGCCCTTGTCGCGCAGCACAGCGAGCGCGGTGTCGCGCCAGGCGGCGGTGAAGCCTTGAAGGGGCGTGCTGCTCATCAGCGGCCTCCCCACGTCTCGGGCGCAGCAGCCGCGCGCACCAGCAGCGTGGCCGACACGGCCAGCAGCACCGCCGTGCCCACCACCATCCACAGTGGCGTGGCGGCCGAGTACGCCACGGGCGCGCCCATCTGCAGCTGTTCCATCTGCACGCGGATGTAGTGCGTGTAGGGCAGCAGGCTGGCCCACAGCTGCGCGAGCACCGGCATGGCGACCAGCGGAAAGCCCACGCCGCCGAATGCGAAGGCCGGCGCCGTGATGAAGCCGGTGGCCGACAGCGCGGTGCGCAGCGAACGCGTGAGGCTCGACACGAAGGCGCCGAGCGCGATCGACAGCGCCACGAACACCACCAGCGCGAACAGCGTCCACCCCACCGAGCCGACCGGGTGCCAGCCGCGGCCCGCGGTGATCCACAGCATGGCGGCGATGCCCACGGCCGACAGGCTCGCGAACGGCAGCGCCAACTTGCCCGCCAGCGCGGCCAGCGCCTCGGGCCAGCGCGGCGCGGCGCCGAGCCAGCCGCCGAGGCTGCGGTCGCGCAGCTCGCGGCCCACGGCCCAGGCACCGGCCGTCATCGCAAGGATGTGCAGCAACGCCGGAATGAGCGCGGCGCCGAGAAACTGCTCGTAGTCGGTTGAGGTGTTGAACAGCGCCACCATGCTGGCCTTGACCGGGTCCATGCTCACGCGCGCGGCCTTCATCGACTCGCCGCGCTTGTTGCGCACCGCGAGCTCGACGCCGGCCGACATCGTGGCGACGGCGGTGCGCACGTCGCGCTGGATCAGGCTCGAATGCGTGCCCAGCTGCGCGTTGTGCAGCAGCACGATCTGCCCGACGCGGCCCTGCTTGACGTCGCGGCTCAGGTCGCGCGGCACCTGCACCGCCGCATCGACCGCGCCGCTCGTGAGCGCGCGCTGCATCTCGGCCTCGTCGGCGTACTGCTGCGTAACGCGTAGGCCCGGCGTGGCGTCCAGGAAGCGCACCAGCTGGCGCGAGAGGGCGGAGTGGTCCTGGTCGAGCACGCCGATCGGCAGGCGTTCGGGCAGGCCAGCCGAGAAGATCCACCAGATCAGGAACACCGCGAGCAGCGGCACCCACGAGATCATGGCCAGGTCCCACGGGCGCGTGCGCAGCAGCGCGAATTCGCGCCGGGCGCTGGCGGTGGAAAAGCCGCGCAGGCTCATGGCGGATTCGGGCTCAGTCGACCAGCACGCTCATGCCGGGGCGCGCGCCTTCAATGGGCTTGAGCGGCCGGGCGCGGACCTCGAAGGTGCGCACGTCGAAACCGGCGCCGCCGCGCGTGGCGCGCCAGGTGGCGAAGTCGGGCAGCACGCCGCTGTAGGTGACCTTGAAGCGGGCCGTGCGCCGGTCTTCGGGCAGGGCGGGCAGGCGGGCGTCGAATTCCTTGTCGAGCGCGAAGCGGGCCAGCCGGTCTTCGCGCACGTTGAGCACCACCCACTGGTCGTTCAGGTCGACCACCGTGACCACCGCCACGCCCTGCGGCGAGAGTTCGCCGACCTTGGCGAGCACCTTGGCCACTTCGCCGGCGACCGGGCTGCGCAGCTCGGTCTCGGCCTTGGCGGCTTCCACTTCGGCGACCACGCCGGCCACCTGCCGCACCTGGGCGTTGGCGGCGGCCTTGTCTTCGGTGCGGGCGCCGGTGCGCGCCATGTCGTACTGCGCCTTGGCGGCCACGGCGGCGTCGCGCGAGGCCTTCCAGTTGGCCTCGGCCTCGTCGCGTTTCTGGTCGGCCACGAGGCCGTCGCGTGCCAGGCCGTCGACGCGGCGGAACGAGGTCTGCGCGAGCTGTGCGGCGGTTTCAGCGCGCTGCCATTGCATGCGCGCCATTTCGATTTCTTGCGGACGGGCGCCGTGCTGCGCCTTGTCGGCCACGGCCTGCGCGGCCTGTTCGGCGGCGGTGGCCTGCGCCAGCTTGGCGCGCACCTCGGGGCTGTCCATGCGCACGAGCAGGGCGCCGGCCTGGATGCGCTCGCCTTCCTTCACCGCCACTTCGGCGATGCGCGCCGTGACCTTGCCGGCCACGTCGGTCTCACGCGCTTCCATCTGACCCTGGAACACCTCGGGCGCCGGCTGCGCGGCGCGCCAGAAGCCCCAGACGAGCAGCACCAGCACAAGCAGTGCGGCGGCGATGGCGATCAGTCGGCGGGTCTTGGCACTCATCATGGTCAGTTCACCTTCACGTCGGCGCGCGCGATGTAGTCGGAAAAAGTCTCGGACAGGCCCGCGCTCTCGAGCAGTTGCGCGAGCGCCTGCACGTAGTCGTTGGCGGCCTGCGCGCGTTCGGTCAGCACCTTGGCCTGGTTGGTCTCGGCGTCGATCAGGTCGAGCGTGGTGCTGGTGCCTTCGCGCAGCCCGGCGGTGCGCAGCTTGACCACCTCTTGTGCAAGCTCGACCGAGACTTTCATCTCGAGGTACTGGCGGCGTGCGTTGTCCAGCGCGCGCCAGTTGCGTTCGACCAGCAGCGAGATGTCGCTGCGCGCCTGCAGGTCGGTGCGCTCGGCCTGTTCGACCTGCTTGTGCGAAGCCGCCGAGAGCGCGTTGCGGTCGACCGAGTCGTACAACGTCCAGCGCACGCCGAGGCCGGCGACCCAGTCGGCGTTGCCGCTCTTGATCTCGCGCGTGCCGAAGGCGATGACCTGCGGGCGGCGCAAGGCTTCTTCGCCTTCGTGCAACTGCTCGGCCTGCGCCTTCTTGGCCGCGACCTTGCCCAGGCCGGGATGCCGCGTGAGCGCCGCATCGATGAAGTGGCCGAGCGGTTCGATCGGCGCGCTGATGAGAAACAGCGGCGTCTGCGGCGTGACGCTGCCCTCGGCGCGCACGGTGCGCGCCAGGGCCACGCCCGCGAGCGCGGCGTCGTTCTCCGCCTTGCGGGCGTTGCGGCGCGCCTCTTCGTAGGCGGCACTGGCCTGCAGCCGCTCGACGCGCGAGATCACGCCGGCCGCGAGCATCTTCTGCGCCGCCGCGTCGTGTTGGGCGATGGTGCGCTCGGCCTGCAGGCGCAGCGTGGCGGCGCGCTGCGCGAGCTGGGCGCCGAAGTAGCGCTGCACCAGCAGCGTGTCGACCTCGTGGCCCGCCTGTTCGGCGTCGGCTTGCGCTTCGCGTGCCTGCGCGGAGACAAAGCCGCGCACCGCGTCGGTCGCGCCGCCCAGGTAGAGCGGCCACACGGCCGACACCGAGGCGTTGGCGCCGGTATCGTGGCGGTTCAGCGTGTAGCTGTTGGGCAGCTGCGGAATCGGCACGCGCGAGATGAAGCCCTGGATCGACGGCGGCAGCGACGAGCCGATCTGGCCGAGCTTCTGGTTGAGCGGGTCGAGGTCGAGGTTCAGGTTCGCGTTGTACGCATAGGCCAGCCCCGAGATGCTGACCACAGGCCCGCCCAGGCGCTTGACGCCTTCGCTCTGCAACTCCTTGGCTTCGACGGCAATGCGTGCAGCGGCCAGCTTGTCGGAGCGCTCGACCATGCGCAGGCGCGCGGCGTCGAAGCTCAGCGCCATTGGGTCGTCGCTGCGAGCCTGCTGCTGCGCGAAGGCCGCGCCGCCCACGAGGGCAGGCAACAACAGCAGCAGGGAAGGAAGAAGGGCGAGGCGTGGGCGTGTCATCGGCATCAGGCGGTCTTGTGCAGCAGGGCGTCGAGCTCCTGCTGCAGGATCACGGGAAAGGCGGCCTGCACCGCCCCGGTGGCCAACGGCCGTGCTTTCTCGAGCAGCTGCGCGGCGCGGCCGGCATCGAGGGTGTCGCCGGAGAGCAGGCTGTCGGCCAGCGTGCGCAGCCAGCGCCGCGCCACGGTGCGCAGCGTGCGGACCATGGTTTCCTGCATGCCGATGACCGCTTCGAGCGGCAGGCCGAGCGCGGCCAGCTGTTCGGCGACCTGACCGAGTGCCGGGCTCAGCACCTGCACCTGGCCGTCGGGCAGTTCACGCATGAGGCCGGCGCGGGTGGCGCGGCCGAGCAGGGCGGGCGTCATCTGGCCTTGCCACTTGGTGGCCAGCGCCTGGGCCGACACCACCACGGGTGTTTCTTCGGCGAACAGGCTGCCCGACACCGAGCGCGCCACGGCCAGCAGGTCGGGCCAGGTGGAGGCCGGCGCGCGCGTGAAGATGCGGCGGATCGCCTCGATGCCGAAGCCCTGCTCGCGCAGTTCGCGGATCAGCGCCAGGCGTTGAATGTGGTTAGGGCCGTACAAGCCGAGCCGGCCCTGCAGCCGGGGTGGCGGCAGCAGGCCGCTCGTGGTGTACGCGCGGATGTTGCGCACCGTGACGCCCGAGCGTGCCGCCAGGGCCTCGATGGAGAGCTCCTGCGGGGCGGTGGAATCGGGGGCGGCGGTGGGTGCGTTCATGTGACAGTTTCAATGTTACATCGAAAATGTTGCATAAAGCCAGCCCGGATCGCGCGGTCCGGGCGCCGCATCCTCAGCCCGGCTTGCGCTGCGCCGGGTCGTAGAAGAACTGCTCTTCGGCGATGCGTTCGCCGTCCCAGCGCTGCCAGGCAATTTCTTCCATGCGCATGCGGCCGCCGCCCTTGAAGGCGAACTCGAAGATCCAGTGGATGGCGACGTGGTCGCCGTTCACCAGCACCGGCCGCACGCAGGTCGATGCCACCGACTCGGTGCGTGCGAGCACGGCGCTTTCCTGTGCGACCAGCGTGCTGCGCCCGCGCCGCGGCTCGGCCTGGTTCTCGCGCATGGTGGCGTCTTCGGTGTAGAAATCTTCGATGACCTGGGCATGCGCGCCGCCTTCGACGGCGGCAATGAAGGCTTCGAGCCGGGCGGCGGTCGGCATGTCAGGACTTCACTTTCACTTCGACGCGGCGTGCTTCCGAGGCCGGGCCGTCGGCCTGCGACTGCTCCGGCTTGGCGAGTTCGATCTTGTCCTCGGGTGCACCCGCCGCCTTGATGGCGTCGCGCACGGCCATGGCGCGCTGCTTGGCCAGTTCGGCGTTCTTGGCCGGATCGCCGCTGGCGTCGTGGTAGCCGCTCACCAGCACGGTGCCGCCGCTCTGCACGGCCTTGATGACATCGGACAGCGCCTCCTTGGCGTTGGGCGCGACCTCGGCGCTGGCGCTCGCAAAGTAGAACTTCACGATGCCGTTCTCGACCTTCACCGCCGCGGCTTCGGTGGCCACCACGGCCGCCGAGGCGAGGGTGGCGGCCGGCGTGGCTGCCGGTGCCGTCGCGGCGGGTGCCGTGACTGCAGGCGGCATCTCGACTTTGGCCGGCACCGCTGCCGCCGCATCGCCGGCGTGGAACTTGACCACCAGCGGCACGATGAGCAGCGCTACGATGTTGATGATCTTGATCAGCGGGTTCACCGCCGGGCCGGCCGTGTCCTTGTAGGGGTCGCCCACGGTGTCGCCGGTGACGGCGGCCTTGTGCGCCTCGGAGCCCTTGCCGCCGTGGTGGCCGTCTTCGATGTACTTCTTGGCGTTGTCCCACGCACCGCCGCCCGTGCACATCGAGATGGCGACGAAGAGGCCCGTGACGATGGTGCCCATCAGCAGGCCGCCCAGCGCCTTCGGTCCGAGCACGAGGCCGACCAGGATCGGCACCACCACCGGCAGCAGCGACGGGATCATCATTTCCTTGATGGCCGCGCCGGTCAGCATGCCCACGGCCTTGCCGTACTCGGGCTTGCCGGTGCCTTCCATGATCCCGGGGATCTCGCGGAACTGGCGACGCACTTCTTCCACCACGGCACCGGCCGCGCGGCCCACGGCTTCCATGGCCATCGCACCGAAGAGGTAGGGAATCAGCCCGCCGATGAAGAGGCCGACGATCACCATCGGGTCGCTCAGGTTGAAGCTGATGTTCAGCCCGAAGCTCTCGAGCTTGTGGGTGTAGTCGGCGAAGAGCACCAGCGAGGCGAGGCCGGCCGAGCCGATGGCGTAGCCCTTGGTCACGGCCTTGGTCGTGTTGCCGACGGCGTCGAGCGGGTCGGTCACGGCGCGCACGCTGGCGGGCAGGTCGCTCATTTCGGCGATGCCGCCGGCGTTGTCGGTGATGGGGCCGTAGGCGTCGAGCGCCACCACGATGCCGGCCATGCTCAGCATCGACGTGGCAGCCACCGCAATGCCGTACAGGCCGGCCAGCGAATACGAGGCCAGGATCGCGATGCACACGAAGATCACCGGCCAGGCCGTCGAACGCATCGACACGCCCAGGCCCGCGATGATGTTGGTGCCGTGGCCCGTGGTCGAGGCCTGTGCGATGTGCTGCACGGGCTTGTATTGCGTGCCGGTGTAGTACTCGGTGACCCACACCAGCGCGGCCGTGAGTGCCAGGCCCACGAAGCAGGCGCCGAACAGCTTCAGCTGGCTGCCGCTGGCGGCGATGGCGTTGTCGGGAATGATCCAGCTCGTGACGAACCAGAACGCGATCAGCGACAGGACGCCCGCCACTGCGAGGCCCTTGTAGAGCGCCGGCATCACGTTGACCATGCCCGGCGAGGCCTTCACGAAGAAGCAGCCGATGATCGATGCAATGATCGACACGCCGCCCAGCGCGAGCGGGTACAGCACCGCGTCCAGCGGCGCCGCCGTGACCATCAGCGCGCCCAGCACCATGGTGGCGATGAGCGTCACCGCGTAGGTCTCGAACAGGTCGGCCGCCATGCCGGCGCAGTCACCGACGTTGTCGCCCACGTTGTCGGCGATCACCGCCGGGTTGCGCGGGTCGTCTTCCGGAATGCCGGCTTCGACCTTGCCCACCAGGTCGGCACCGACGTCAGCGCCCTTGGTGAAGATGCCGCCGCCGAGCCGCGCAAAGATCGAGATCAGCGAGGAGCCGAAGGCAAAGCCGATCAGCGGATTGAGGAGGGCCGCCAGGCTGTGGTCCGCCTTCGGCGCGTTGCCGGCCAGGAACCAGTAGAAGCCCGTCACGCCCAGCAGGCCCAGGCCCACCACGAGCATGCCGGTAATGGCGCCGCCGCGAAACGCCACGTCGAGCGCCGGGCCGATGCCCTTGGTCGCGGCTTGCGCGGTGCGCACGTTGGCGCGCACCGACACGTTCATGCCGATGAAGCCGCAGGCGCCCGAGAGCACCGCGCCGACCACGAAGCCGACGGCCGTGGTCAGGTCGAGGAAGAGGGCGATGAGCACCGCGAGCACCGCGCCGACCACCGCGATGGTGGTGTATTGCTTGGCGAGGTAGGCCGAGGCGCCGGCCTGGATGGCCGCGGCGATTTCCTGCATCCGGGCGTTGCCCGGGTCCTTGGCGAGAATCCAACTTCGGGCCCAGAAACCGTAGCCTACGGCCACCAGGCCGCAGACGATGGCAAGAATCAGGGGGGTGTTGCCGCTCATGCTTAGCTTCTCCATTCGTTCGTTGTGACTTGTGGAGACGGACAGCCTGGGCCCTGCGCGCAACGCGTACGGGACCATGTTCTCCGCCGCGTTGCTTCCTCGAAGCTCACTGCACCGAAGGTGCGGAGCCGATTGGCCAACGGTTGCAATTTACAGGCAAAAACACACACGCGTGCGACCGGCCTGTGACACGGAAAGTAAACTCCGGGTTTGTCCCCATCCGTCTCATACTTTTCAACTACTCGAAAAACGTCATGTCCTTCGACAAAGTCTCCCCCGGCAAGAACGTCCCCGACGCCTTCAACGTCGTGATCGAAATCCCGATGAATGCCGACCCGATCAAGTACGAAGTCGACAAGGAATCGGGCGCGATCTTCGTGGACCGCTTCATGACGACGGCCATGTACTACCCGGCCAACTACGGCTACGTGCCGCAGACCCTGTCGGGCGACGGCGACCCGGTCGACGTGCTCGTCATTGCCCCGTACCCGCTGCTGCCGGGCGTGGTCGTGCCCTGCCGCCCCCTGGGCATCCTGATGATGGAAGACGAAGCCGGCGTCGACGGCAAGGTGCTGGCCGTGCCCACCGACAAGGTGCTGCCGATCTACAGCCACTGGAAGTCGGTCGACGACGTGAACCCGATGCGCCTGAAGGCCATCAGCCACTTCTTCGAGCACTACAAGGACCTGGAAGCCGGCAAGTGGGTCAAGGTGCTGGGCTGGGAAGGCATCGACGCTGCCAAGAAGGAAATTCTTGACGGCATTGCTGCCTACAAGAAGTAATTTCTTTCGTTTGAACGACGGCCTGGATGCTCCGGGCCGTCAGCCCTGGACCGCATCCCCGGCCAGCCGCATCCATTCGCGGTTGACGCCTCGCGCATGCGAGTTCCAGTGGCGCGCCGCCTGCTGCAGCTCGTCCCACTGGCGCTGCGCAGCGGTTGTGTCGCCTTGTTGCGCCAGCCACGCGATGTAGCGGGCGCGCGTTTCCACCGTGTTGTATGTGTTCAGCGCAGTCTCGAAGGCTTCGCGCGCTTCCGGCGTGCGGCCCTCGGCGGCGAGCGCGCGGGCGTTCAGCACGGCGACCTCGTCCTTGCGGTAGTCGTCGCGCGTGGCACGCAGGGCCTGCAGCGCCAGATGGGCCTCGCGGCCCGAGGCCGGGCTGCCTTCGGCGACCAGGGCGCTGGCCAGGCCGAACTGCAGCTCAGGGTCGGAAGCGAAGGGGCCTTTCAGCGCATCGCGGTAATGCCCGACGGCATCGGTTGCCTGACCGCGGTCGAGCGCGGCCTTGGCCAGTCGCAGCTTGTTCTGCGCTGTGGGTGCGAGGTCGTAGGCATCGGCGGCGGCGCGGTATTCGCGCTCAGGGTCGATGAAGCCGATGGCCGCGCTGGCCACCTTGCCGGCGGTGCGCTGCATGCGCGAGGCGGGCAGGTACTCGACGACGAAGTACACGATGCTGCCGAGCAGTGGAAAGCTGAAAAGAATGATGAGCCAGTAGATCTGCTTGCCGTGGCGCATGGCATGCACGGCGAAATACAGCGCGATGAGGATGTGCAGTCCCAGTCCGACGAATGGCATCGGTGCTCCCTGTGTGTTGTGTGTGGTTGTTTGAGTGCCGGGCGGGTTTATAGCAGCCCCCGGCGCTCCCACGCCGCTCAGGCCGCCTTGAACGGGCTGCGCTCGCCGAGGTGGTCCATGTAGTTCTCGATGCCGGCGCCTTCGCGTTCGAGAAAGCGCTCTACCGCGTCCGCGAACGAAGGGTGCGCGAGCCAGTGGGCGCTGGTGGTGCGCACCGGCATCAGCGCGCGGGCCATCTTGTGCTCGCCTTGCGCGCCGCCTTCGAAGCGTGCCGCCCCGTGCGCGATGCACCAGGCGATCGGCTGGTAGTAGCAGGCCTCGAAATGCAGGCAGTCGACGCGCTCCAATGCGCCCCAGTAGCGGCCGTAGGCCACCAGCGGTTGGGCCTCGTCGGTGGAGAGTGCGATCAGGCTGGTCGCGATGGGGCGTCCGTCGCGTTCCGCGACGAACAGCAGCCAGGCCTCGGGCAGCGTGTCGGCCATGCGCTGGAAGAAGTCGCGCGTGAGGTAGGGCGGGTTGCCATGCTCGCGGTAGGTGCGCTCGTAGCAGCGGTAGAGGAAATCCCAGTCGGCAGCCGAGATGTCGGTGCCGCGCGACCAGCGGAAGCTGACGCCGGCCTCGGCAACCTTGCGGCGCTCCTGGCGGATCTTCTTGCGCTTGTCGTGCGAGAGGCTCGCGAGGAAGGCGTCGAAGTCGGCATAGCCGGCTTGTGCGTCGATCGGCGAAGGGGTTGTGTTTGTCCAATGGAACTGCACCGTGTGGCGCAGCATCAGCCCGGCTTCGGTGCACGCGGCGATGTCGGCATCGGCGCCGAACAGCAGATGCAGAGACGAAAGTTCCTGTTCCTTGCAGACGGCGACCAGCCCCTGCACCAGCAGCGTGCGGCTTGGCGCGTCGCGTGCCAGCAGCCGGGCGCCGGGCACGGGCGTGAAGGGTGCCGCCACCACGGCCTTGGGGTAGTAGGCGAGGCCGTGCTGCTCGTAGGCATTGGCCCAGGCCCAGTCGAACACGTACTCGCCGTAGGAATGGTCCTTGAGGTAGAGCGCGCAGGCGGCTTCGAGCACATCGCCGCGCCACAGCGTGACGAACTGCGGCGTCCATCCGCGCTCGGGCGAGGCGCTGCCGCTGTCGTGCATCGCCGCGAGGTACTCGTGGCGCATGAAAGGCGAGGGCTCGGGCTGCGCCGCGAGCAGTGTGTTCCAGGCTTGCGGGTCGATGTCCGCCGGCGACGCCAGAACCCGAATGACATAATCGTTCAAGCCTTTTTCTTCCTTCTGTATGACGCTCAAGCTCGCCATCGCGCAACTCAATTTTGTGGTGGGCGACCTCGTCGGCAATGCGCAGAAGATCGTCGGCGCCGCACGCGAGGCCTACGTGCAGGGCGCGCGCCTTCTGCTGACACCCGAACTCTCGATCGCCGGCTATGCGGCGGAGGACCTGCTCCTCCGTCCCGCCTTCACCGAAGCCTGTGATGATGCCGTGAAAGGCATCGCCGCCGCGCTGACCGACCTCAAAGACATGGTCGTGGTGGTGGGGCATCCCAGCGGCGGCAGCCTGCGCAGCCGGTCTGTGGCGGTGCAGCTGCGCCACAACGCGGCCAGCGTGATCAAGGAAGGCCGCATCCTCGAAACCTATGCCAAGCGCGAGCTGCCCAACTACCAGGTGTTCGACGAGCGCCGCTACTTCACGCCAGGGCAGGGCACCTGCGTGTTCGAGGCGGGCGGCGTGTCGGTCGGACTGCTGATCTGCGAAGACGCCTGGTTCGACGCGCCGGCCGAGCTGGCGCGCGCCGGCGGCGCCGAGGTGCTGGCGGTGATCAACGCCTCGCCGTACCACGTGGGCAAGGAAGGCGAGCGCGTGGCGCGCATGGCCGACCGCGCACGCGCCGTGGGCCTGCCGCTGGTCTACGCGCACCTGGTGGGTGGGCAGGACGAGGTGGTGTTCGACGGCGCTTCGTTCGCGCTGCAGGCCGATGGCGCACTGGCCGCGCAGGCCGAGAGCTTTCGCGAGCGGCTGGTCTTCATGGAACTCGCGCGCGGGGTGCAGGGCGGTGTTGCCGTCGTGGCCGACCCGTCGGCCATTGCCGCGCCGCGCGACCCCGAGGCGCAGCTGTGGGACGCCCTGGTGCTCGGCGTGCGCGACTACATCGGCAAGAACGGTTTTCCGGGCGCGATCCTCGGGCTCTCGGGCGGCATCGACTCGGCGCTGGTGCTCGCGATCGCGGTCGATGCACTGGGCAAGGACAAGGTCCGCGCGGTGATGATGCCGTCGCCCTACACGGCCGACATCAGCTGGATCGATGCGCGCGACATGGCCGGCCGGCTGGGCGTGCGCTACGACGAAATTTCGATCAAAGACACCTTCGAGTCCTTCAAGGCCGCGCTGGCCGAGGAGTTCAAGGGGCGGCCCGAAGACACGGCCGAAGAAAACATCCAGGCCCGCATCCGGGGCACGCTGCTCATGGGGTTGTCGAACAAGTTCGGCGCGATCGTGCTGACCACCGGCAACAAGAGCGAGATGGCCACCGGCTACTGCACGCTCTACGGCGACATGGCGGGCGGCTTTGCAGTCATCAAGGACCTGCTCAAGACCACGGTGTTCGCGTTGGCGCGCTGGCGCAACGCCCACGACCCGTACGGCACCGGCGCGGCGCCGATTCCCGAGCGCATCATCACGCGTCCGCCGAGCGCCGAACTGCGCCCCGACCAGACCGACCAGGACAGCCTGCCGCCCTACGACGTGCTGGACGGCATCCTGGCACGCTACATGCAGGACGATGAAGGCATCGACGAGATCATTGCCGCGGGCTACGACCGCGCGGTGGTCGAGCGGGTTGCGCGGCTCATCAGGATCAACGAATACAAGCGGCGCCAGGCGCCCGTAGGCATCCGGGTCACCCACCGAAGCTTCGGCAAGGATTGGCGTTACCCTATCACCAGCAAGTTCAACGAAACCGCCGGAGCACAAAAACCATGAAGCAGATCACCGCCATCGTCAAACCCTTCAAGCTCGAGGACGTGCGCGAAGCCCTGGCCGAAGTGGGCGTCACCGGCCTCACGGTGACAGAGGTCAAGGGCTTCGGCCGCCAGAAGGGCCACACCGAGCTGTACCGCGGCGCCGAGTACGTGGTCGACTTCCTGCCCAAGATGAAGGTCGAAGTGGTCGTCAACGAGAGCGACGTGGAGCGCTGCATCGAGGCCATCGTGAGCTCGGCGCGCACGGGCAAGATCGGTGACGGCAAGATCTTCGTGACCGAGGTGGAGCGCATCGTGCGCATCCGCACCGGCGAAGAAAACGAAAACGCAGTCTAGTTAGGCTCACCCCCAGGCTGCGCGCACTTCGTGTCGCTACGCCAACCCCCTACCGGGGGCAACACCAGAGGCCCGGCAAAGCCGGTTCCTCGGTGTTCGCTGGAATGAGGCGGGGGCTCGTTCCGGTCAGAGGTTCTCTGACAGGCGGTCGTCGCGGGGGTGCAGGGGGACTTCGGCGCGCAGCGCGGTCAGCAGTTCGGGCACGTCGGTGCCGGTGCGGACCAGGTCCATCTGCCATTCGCCCATGAAGCCCTCGCGCACGCTGTGCGCCAGGAAGCCCAGTAGGCCGTCGTAATAGCCGGCGGTGTTGAGGATGCCAGTCGGCTTGTCGTGGTAGCCGAGCTGGCGCCAGGTCCAGATCTCGAACAGTTCTTCGAAGGTGCCGATGCCGCCCGCCATCGCGAGGAAGGCGTCGGCGCGCTCGCCCATCATGGCCTTGCGCTCGTGCATGGTGTCGACCACGTGCAGCTCGTCGCACAGGGGGTTGGCCAGTTCCTTGTCGACCAGGGCCTTGGGAATGATGCCGACGACGCGGCCGCCGGCCAGGCGCGTGGCCTCGGCCACGGTGCCCATCAGGCCGGTGCGGCCACCGCCGTAGACCAGCTGGCCGCCGTGCTGGCCGATCCATTGGCCTACGGCCTGGGCGGCCTGGGAAAACTCGGGGCGCTCGCCGGGACGAGAGCCGCAATACACGCAAATCGAAAATTCAGGAGTCATCTTGCGATCATGCCGCAGGCGGCAGACCCGCTCATGACACGAAGCGTTGCCACAGGGCCGCGGCCCAGATGCCGCCGCACAGCGTGAGGGACAGTAGGACGGCGGCGCTGCCCATGTCCTTCGCGCGCTTGGAGAGGTCGTGCCACTCGGGGCCGATGCGGTCGATGGCGGCTTCGACGGCGGTGTTGAGCAGCTCGACGATCATCACCAGGATGGCGCTGCCGGCGAGCAGTGCGACCTCGACCCAGCTGCGTCCGAGCCAGAAAGCGGCCGGGATCATGAGCATCGACAGGATGGCTTCCTGGCGGAACGCCGGCTCGCTCCAGCCGGCGCGCAGGCCGTGCAGCGAGATCAGGGTGGCGTGCCAGACGCGCTCGAGGCCCTTGCGGGCTTTTTGTGGGTTCACGGCGGGGTCGGGCAGGGCACTCATTGGCGGCTCATCGGCTTGGAGGTGATGAGCCGCGTACCGGCCCAGGCGTCGTGCCAGAACTGGCGGTCGGGGTGAAAGCGGGCCAACAGCGCCCAGACGGCGACCCAGCCGAAGATCAGCACGGTCGATTCGCCGCCCGACAGCTTGAACGGGGCGATGGCGGCGAGCGGCGGCAGGAACCACACCCAGCTCAGCAGGTAGCGCGCGAGCGCGCGGCCCTGGCTGACGGGCTGGCCGTGACGGTCGACGATGCGGATGTTCCAGGTCTTCATGGCCAGCGTCTGGCCCTTGGCCCAGAACCAGACGAAGTAGACGCCGAACACCACGAACAGGAAGGCCTGGAGCAGGTGCCGCCGCTCGTCCATGGCGTCGCGCATCTGGCCCAGCGTGCTGAACAGCCAGCCGGACACGAACACGACCGCGAACAGCAGCATGCCCTCATAGAGCCAGCACGCCATGCGCCGCCACAGGCCCGGCACTGCAGGAGCGTTGGGAGTGGAAGTGGAGGGCGAGGCGGACTGGCCGGGTCCCGAGGCTTCGGGAGAACTGGAAACCATCGAAACCTTCGGTCAGGGGGCGGAGGACGTGGCCGCGGGCGCCGATGCCGCAGACGGCGCCGGCACCTGGGCCTCCGCGGGCACCGGCGGCGGCGTGATGCTGCTCGGCGCCGAGGCGGGCGGCACGGCGATGACGCTGGCCGGTGTGGTTGCGCGTTCCGGTGCAGCAGGCGAATTCACCACGACGGCCGCCGGCGGCAGCACTGGCGTGGGGAGCGTGGCCGGCACGATGCGGGGCGTGTGCTGTCCGGGCGGCGTGACAGCCGGCACGGGCACGAGTTTTTGCGACGACACCGGGCGCACCGGCACGGCGGCGCCGCGCGGCTTGGGCGGTGCGCGCTCGGCGAGCTTGCGTTTTTCTTCTTCGCTCAGCGCCTGGTACTGCTCCCACTTGAGCTTGCGCTCATCGGCGGGGACCCGCTTGACCTCGGCGAAGTTCAGGCGGGCCTGGGTGCGCTGCTGGTTGCTCAGTGCCGCCCATTCGATCATGCGGCTGTGCAGCGTGACCTGGTCGTCGGCGGGCATGTTCGCGTAGTTGCGCGACAGCGCCAGCCATTTGCGCTTTTGCCCGACGTTCAGCGTGTTCCAGTGGGTGATCAGCGGCTTCAGGGCCTGCTGCTGCTCGGCGGTCAGGTCGCTCCAGAGCGGCTTGGTCGTGGCGACCGCCTTGGGGCTTGCCGCGCCGTGGACGGCTGCAGCGTGCGTGGCGGATTTGCTGGCGTCGGGCAGCGTTTGCGCGCCGGCCAGGGTCAGGCCGAAAGCGGCGGCGGCCAGCGCACCCGCCCAAACGACAACGCCCGCTTGGAGCGGGCGCAACGGAAGCAGGGCTTTCGCGCGAGAAACAGAGCGGCGGCGCATTCGGTCGAGATGGGTGTTCAATCGGAGGCGCTGTCGGCCTTCAGGAATTGGGCGAAGCCGGGATCGGTGTAGGCGGCGGGCGGCAGGTCGCCCGTCAGCAGGGCCGAGTCGACTTCGGCGAGTTCGCTGGCGCGATCGTCGTCCTGCATCACGCTGATGGTGATCAGGCCGGCCACCAGGGCGAGCAGGGGCACCACGGAGCCGATGCGCGTCCACCAGCTGCCGCCCAGCGTGACCGTGTGGCCCGACTGGACCACGGCGGGCGCTGTGCGCAGTTGCGGTGCCTGCTTGCGCGCGGCAATGGCCTGCGAACGAGCCACGCGCAGGCGCTCGCTGATGTCGTGCGGCAACGCTTGATTGCCGTCCGACAGCCGAGCCGCCAGCCGTTGGCCGAAGCGGTCTTCTGCAGCGCTGGTTTGAGAGGTTGGAACCTTGGTATTCATAGCGATATTCCCTTGGCTTTGAGCGCCTTGCTCAGAGCGTGGACAGCGCGCGAACAATGGGTTTTGACGCTGCCCTCGGAGCAGCCCATTGCGGCGGCCGTCTCTGCGACGTCCATTTCCTCCCAGTAACGCATCAGGAAAGCCTCGCGTTGACGGCCGGGCAAAGCCGCGATCTGTTCTTCGATGGCATGAAAGACCTGGCTGCGGCGGATGATGTCTTCGGCGCTCTCCGATTCCCTGGAGTCGGTTGGCGAGACAAAGTTCTCCAGCAGATCGAAATCTTCGCCGTTGTCGGCCGGTTCGAAGTCGCTGAGATTGGAGAAAAGGGCGCGGCGGGTCTTCTGGCGGCGGAACCAGTCGAGCGTGCAGTTTGACAGGATGCGCTGGAACAGCATCGGCAGTTCCTCGGCAGGCTTGTCGCCGTAGTGCTGCGCCAGCTTCATCATGCTGTCCTGCACGATATCGAGTGCCGCTTCTTCGTCCCGCACGTGATAGACCGAGCGCTTGAAGGCCCGTCGCTCGACGTTTTTCAGGAAGTCGGAGAGTTCGTGTTCAGTAGCCAAATGAGAGGGGGCGGCGGGATGCGCCGCGTGGGGAGGATGTTTGGCGAACGCTTATGTTTTTATGCGGCGGATTATGCCTTTGTGCCAGGACAGGGCACCTGAAGCGAGTCTGAACGCGCGGGTAGTGTCATAATCCACGTTGCAAGTCAAAAGGCAAACGGGTCACGGTCCGGCGGAACATCAGTCCGCTCATGGCTTTGGCCTCAAGTCCTGGCGCGGCCCCACAAGGGCTGGCAAGGGGCACCCAAGGTTTTTCGTTCCCGAAAAAACACAAAGGTTGATCATGGAAATCTCGAAGGCGGAACTCGCTTCCGCAGCAGCCGCGTCCTCTGGCGCCGGCAACACCACGCAAGAACTCATGGGCGCTGAAGTGCTGATCAAAGCACTGCAGGCCGAAGGCGTTCAGTACGTCTGGGGCTATCCCGGCGGCGCGGTTCTCTACATCTACGACGCGTTCTACAAGCAGGACACCATCCAGCATGTGCTGGTGCGCCACGAACAGGCCGCCGTCCACGCAGCCGACGGCTATGCGCGCGCCACCGGCGAAGTCGGCGTGGCACTGGTCACCTCCGGCCCTGGCCTGACCAATGCGGTCACGGGCATCGCGACGGCGTACATGGACTCGATCCCGATGGTGATCATTTCCGGCCAGGTGCCGACGGCCGCGATCGGCCTCGACGCCTTCCAGGAATGCGACACGGTCGGCATCACCCGCCCCATCGTCAAGCACAACTTCCTCGTCAAGGATCCGAAGGATCTGGCCATGACGATGAAGAAGGCCTTCCACATCGCACGCAGCGGCCGTCCCGGCCCCGTGGTGGTGGATGTGCCGAAGGACGTGTCCTTCAAGAAGACCCCGTACAGCGGCTATCCCGACAAGGTCGAGATGCGCTCGTACAACCCGGTGCGCAAGGGCCACGGCGGGCAGATCCGCAAGGCACTGCAACTGCTGCTTGCGGCCAAGCGCCCGTACATCTACACCGGCGGCGGCGTGCTCCTGGGCAATGCCTGCAACGAGCTGCGTACGCTGGTCGACATGCTCGGCTACCCGGTCACGAACACGCTGATGGGCCTGGGTGCCTATCCGGCAAGCGACCGCAAGTTCCTCGGCATGCTGGGCATGCACGGCACCATCGAAGCCAACAACGCGATGCAGAACTGCGACGTGCTGCTGGCCGTCGGCGCGCGCTTCGACGACCGCGTGATCGGCAACCCCAAGCACTTCGCGCAGAACGAACGCAAGATCATTCACGTCGACATCGATCCGTCGAGCATCTCCAAGCGCGTGAAGGTCGACATCCCGATCGTCGGCGACGTGAAGGACGTGCTCACCGAGCTGATCTCGATGATCCGCGAGAGCACCGCCAAGCCCGATGCCGGCGCATTGGCCGACTGGTGGAAGACCATCGAGAGCTGGCGCTCGCGCGACTGCCTCAAGTACGACCGCGACAACAAGGACGTGATCAAGCCGCAGTTCGTGGTCGAAACCCTCTGGAACATGACCAAGGACGCCGACACGTACATCACGTCGGACGTTGGTCAGCACCAGATGTGGGCTGCCCAGTACTACCGCTTCGACGAGCCGCGCCGCTGGATCAATTCGGGCGGCCTGGGCACCATGGGCGTGGGCATTCCCTACGCCATGGGCATCAAGCTCGCCAAGCCCGATTCGGAAGTGTTCACCATCACCGGCGAAGGCTCGGTGCAGATGTGCATCCAGGAGTTGTCGACCTGCCTGCAGTACAACACGCCGATCAAGATCTGCTCGCTCAACAACCGCTACCTGGGCATGGTGCGCCAGTGGCAGGAGATCGAATACTCCGGCCGCTACAGCCACAGCTACATGGACGCGCTGCCCAACTTCGTGAAGCTCGCCGAGGCCTATGGCCACGTCGGCATGCTGATCGAACGTCCACAAGACGTGGAGCCGGCGCTGCGCGAGGCGCGCAAGCTCAAGGACCGCACGGTGTTCATGGATTTCCGTACCGACCCCACCGAGAACGTGTTCCCGATGGTCAAGGCCGGCATGGGCATCACCGAGATGCTGCTGGGTTCCGAAGATCTCTGATCCGGAACGTTCGTTCGCTCAACTTTTTACTGACGAATCTATTGCCCGCCGAGCCCGCGCATTACCGTGCACGGGGGAGGGCGGCGAAAAGAGGAGTCACGCCAACATGAAACACATCATTGCAGTGCTGCTGGAAAACGAGCCGGGTGCTCTTTCCCGCGTGGTGGGCCTTTTTTCGGCCCGTGGCTACAACATCGAATCGCTGACCGTGGCGCCGACCGAGGACGCGAGCCTTTCGCGCATGACCATCGTCACCAACGGCTCGGACGACGTGATCGAGCAGATCACCAAGCACCTGAACCGCCTCATCGAGGTCGTGAAGGTGGTCGACCTGACCGAAGGCGCCTACACCGAGCGCGAACTCATGATGGTGAAGGTGCGTGCGGTGGGCAAGGAACGCGAGGAAATGATGCGCATGGCGGAAATCTTCCGCGGCCGCATCATCGACGTGACCGACAAGAGCTACACCATCGAGCTCACCGGCGATCACGGCAAGAACGACGCTTTTCTTGAAGCGATCGACCGCAGTGCCATTCTGGAGACGGTCCGTACCGGCGCCAGCGGCATCGGACGCGGCGAACGCATCCTGCGGGTCTGACACCATGATTCGGAGCTCAGTCGTTGCCCGTTCGGGCTGAGCTTGTCGAAGCCTCCGCGCAAGCGGGGACTGCATTGAGCCCTTCGACAGGCTCAGGACGAACGGCACAACAACACACTGCAACTCGCATATCTATCTGGAGAACATCATGAAGGTTTATTACGACAAGGACGCGGACCTGAGCCTCATCAAGGGCAAGACGGTTGCCATCATCGGTTACGGCTCGCAAGGTCACGCGCACGCGCAGAACCTGAACGACAGCGGCGTCAAGGTCGTGGTCGGCCTGCGCAAGGGCGGCGCTTCGTGGGACAAGGTCGGCAAGGCCGGCCTGCAGGTCGCTGAAGTCGCTGATGCCGTGAAGTCGGCCGACGTCGTCATGATCCTGCTGCCCGACGAGCAGATCGCCGCCGTCTACAAGAACGACGTGGCCCCGAACATCAAGGAAGGCGCTTCGCTCGTCTTCGCGCACGGCTTCAACGTGCACTACGGTTTCGTGCAGCCGCGCGCCGACCTCGACGTGTGGATGGTCGCTCCCAAGGCCCCGGGCCACACCGTGCGCGGCACGTACACGCAAGGTGGCGGCGTGCCGCACCTGATCGCGGTGCACCAGGACAAGAGCGGCAAGGCGCGTGACCTCGCGCTGAGCTACGCCACCGCCAACGGCGGCGGCAAGGCCGGCATCATCGAGACCAACTTCCGCGAAGAAACCGAGACCGACCTGTTCGGCGAACAAGCGGTTCTGTGCGGCGGCACGGTCGAGCTGATCAAGGCTGGTTTCGAAACGCTGGTGGAAGCCGGCTACGCGCCCGAAATGGCGTACTTCGAATGCCTGCACGAGCTGAAGCTGATCGTGGACCTGATCTATGAAGGCGGCATCGCCAACATGAACTACTCGATCTCGAACAACGCCGAGTACGGCGAGTACGTCACGGGCCCGCGCATCGTGACCGACGAGACCAAGAAGGCCATGAAGAAGGTCTTGCAGGACATCCAGACCGGCGAATACGCCAAGAGCTTCGTGCTCGAAGCCGCTGCCGGCCAGCCGGTGCTGATCAGCCGCCGTCGCCTGAACGCCGAGCACCAGATCGAAGTTGTCGGCGAAAAGCTGCGCGCGATGATGCCCTGGATCAAGAAGAACAAGCTGGTCGACCAGACCCGGAACTAAAGCCCCCCGGCTTTTCACTCCGCTTCGCTGCGTGTAATTTGCCACCCCCCGAGGGGGAGGCGCGGCTCGCCTTGGGGCGGCCCGGCGGCGGCCGCCTCGGCTGCCTTTGAAGCACGCAAATCAGAGGGCCACCCGTCGCGGTGGCCCTTTTGTTTGAAGGGGAGCGCACAAGTCCCCTGAACTACACTGCGAAGCATGCGATTCACAGACCAAGACGCTATCGAATGGATAGCTGACCGGGCAGTTCCCACGAGGGACGGAGGCCATTTCAATGCATGACGACACGCTCCCCGACGATGTGCAGCCGCGCAAGCGTCGCAAGGGCATCTATATCCTGCCGAACCTGTTCACGCTGGCGGCGTTGTTCGGCGGCTTCTACTCGGTCGTGATGGCCATGAACGCGCGCTTCGACCTCGCCGCGCTCGGCGTCTTCGCCGCGATGATCCTCGACAGTCTCGACGGCCGCGTTGCGCGCATGACCAACACGCAGAGCGCGTTCGGTGAGCAAATGGACTCGCTGTCCGACATGGTGTCGTTCGGCGCCGCGCCGGCGCTCATCGCCTACGAATGGTCGCTCAAGGGGCTGGGACGCTGGGGCTGGATTGCCGCCTTCGTGTACTGCGCCTGCGCGGCACTGCGGCTCGCGCGCTTCAACGTCAACACGGGCGTGGTCGACAAGCGCTGGTTCCAGGGGTTGCCGTCGCCGGCGGCCGCAGCACTCGTGGCGGGCTTCATCTGGCTCATGACCGAGTGGGGCAAGCGCGGCGGCGAGGTGCTGTATCTCTCGTGGACGCAGATCACGTGGATCACTTTTGCATTCACGCTTTATGCCGGCCTCTCGATGGTCACCAATGCGCCGTTCTACAGCTTCAAGGACGTCCAGATGAAGAAGAGTGTGCCCTTCGTCGTGATCGTGCTGATCGCGCTGGGCATCGCGGTCATCAACATCCATCCGCCGACGGTGCTGTTCAGCCTGTTCGTGGCCTACGGCCTGAGCGGCTACGTGGTGTACGCATGGCGCAAGGCCAAGGGCCAGCCGGTGAGCGTCATCAGCACCTCGACCGAAGAGCCCGACGAGCGGGGGCTGCACAACTGAAGTCCAGGGCCTTCACAGGCCCGCGAAGGCTGTGCTACATTCGCAACCCTCATGACCAAGATTTCGCTGCTGGCCCTACTAGCCCTCCCTCACGGGCGGAGACGGTAGCGCACGCGCTAATCCCTCATCACGGCCCGTTCGCACCAGCAACGGGCCGTTTGTCTTTTTGGGGTTGCTGGTTGAGTTCCAACCATCACAGAGAAATCGACATGTTGAAGCAACCTCAAGCCAAGTACCGCGCATTCGCACCGATCGGCCTCAAGGACCGCACCTGGCCCGACGCCGTGCTGACCAAGGCCCCGATCTGGCTGTCGACGGACCTGCGCGATGGCAACCAGGCGCTGGTCGAGCCCATGGACATCCCGCGCAAGATGCGCATGTTCGAAACCCTCGTGGCCATCGGCTTCAAGGAAATCGAAGTCGGCTTTCCCTCGGCGTCGCAGGTCGAATTCGACTTCGTGCGCAAGCTCATCGAAGAAGACCGCATTCCCGACGACGTGACGATCCAGGTGCTCACGCAGGCACGCGACCATCTCATCGAACGCACCTTCGAAGCCTTGCAAGGCGCACCGCGCGCCATCGTCCACCTCTACAACGCCGTGGCCCCCGTGATGCGCCGCGTGGTGCTCGGCATGGACGAAGATCAGATCGTCGAACTCGCGAGCAGCCATGCCCGCATGTTCAACGACTTCGCCGCCAGGCAGCCGAATACGAAGTGGACCTTCCAGTACTCGCCCGAAATGTTCTCGGGCACCGACGTGGTCTTCTCCAAGCGCGTCGTCGATGCGGTCACGGCGGTGTGGGCTCCGACGCCCGAGCGCAAGTGCATCGTGAACCTGCCCACCACGGTCGAGCATTCCACGCCGAACATCTTCGCGGACATGATCGAGTGGATGCACCGCAACCTCGAACGTCGCGATTCGATCGTGCTGTGCGTGCATCCGCACAACGACCGCGGCACGGGCACGGCGGCCGGCGAGCTGGCCTTGATGGCGGGCGCCGAGCGCATCGAAGGCTGTCTCTTCGGCAACGGCGAGCGCACCGGCAACCTCGACCTCGTGAACGTCGCGCTCAATCTCTACACGCAGGGCGTTTCGCCGGAGCTCGACTTCTCGAACATCGACGAGATCCGCGCCACGGTCGAACACTGCAACCAGATTCCCGTACACCCGCGTCATCCGTATGTAGGCGACCTCGTCTACACCTCGTTCTCGGGCTCGCACCAGGACGCGATCAAGAAGGCCTTCGCCGCTCGCAAGGACGGCGACATCTGGGACATCCCGTACCTCCCCATCGATCCGAAGGACGTGGGCCGCAGCTACGAAGCCGTGATCCGCGTGAACAGCCAGTCGGGCAAGGGTGGCATGGCCTACCTGCTCGAGAGCGAGTACGGCCTCGAGATGCCGCGCCGCCTGCAGATGGAGTTCATGCAGGTCGTGCAGCGCGTGATGGATGCGGGTGGCAAGGAGCTCACCGCTGCCGACCTCTGGCAGATCTTCGTGAATGAATACGGCATCGAGACCGCCAAGGCCTTGCAGCACCGCGTGATCCAGGAAGAAGGCGAGGGCGTCGAGGCCACGGTGGTGCTGCGCGGCGACCTGCCCTGGGATGGTGAAACACGCGCCATCGAAGGACGCGGCAACGGCCCGATCGACGCCTTCACGCAGGCACTGAGCCAGGCCACCGGCCACACGGTGCGCGTCATGGACTATCACCAGCACGCCATCGGCGCAGGCGCCGATGCCAAGTCGGTCGCCTACCTCGAGCTGCGCGTCGACGAGTCGCAGACGCTGTTCGGTGTCGGCATCGACGCGAACGTGATCTCGGCCTCGCTGAAGGCGATCGTGTCGGGCGTGCAGCGGGCGCGGACCCGGGGCGCGCACAGCGCACAATCGGCGGTTGAAGTCGCCTGAAGGCATGACCCCCACGCTCTCGCACTGCGTGTCGTCGCTGCCCCCCGAGGGGGCCGCAGGCCGCCTTGGGAGCGGCCCGGCGCCGGCCTGATCGACGGCTGAATAGAACCCAAGGAGATCCACGATGACCGACCAACTCATTATTTTCGACACCACCTTGCGCGACGGCGAGCAGTCGCCCGGCGCCTCGATGACGCGCGACGAAAAATTGCGCATCGCCAAGCTGCTGGAGCGGCTCAAGGTCGACGTCATCGAAGCGGGCTTTCCGGCCAGCTCGAACGGCGATTTCGAGGCCGTGAAGGCCATCGCTAATGCGATCAAGGACGCGACGGTGTGCGGTCTCTCGCGTGCCAACGACCGCGACATCGCACGCGCGGCCGAGGCCCTGAAGGGCGCGGCGCGCGGGCGCATCCACACCTTCATCGCGACCTCGCCGCTGCACATGGAAAAGAAGCTGCGCATGTCGCCCGACGAGGTGCATGAGCAGGCCAAGCTGGCCGTGCGCTTTGCGCGCAACCAGATCGCCGACGTCGAGTTCAGCCCCGAAGACGGCTACCGCAGCGACCCGGACTTCCTGTGCCGCGTGCTCGAAACTGTGATCAACGAGGGCGCCACCACCATCAACGTGCCCGACACCGTCGGCTACGCCATTCCCGAGCTGTACGGCAACTTCATCAAGATGCTGCGCGAGCGCATTCCCAATAGCGACAAGGCGATCTGGTCGGTGCATTGCCACAACGACCTCGGCATGGCCGTGGCGAATTCGCTGGCCGGCGTGAAGATCGGCGGCGCGCGCCAGGTCGAGTGCACCATCAACGGCCTGGGCGAGCGCGCGGGCAACTGCTCGCTCGAAGAAGTGGTCATGGCCGTGAAGACGCGCAGGGACTACTTCGGGCTCGACCTGAACATCGACACCCAGCACATCGTGGCCGCGAGCCGCATGGTGAGCCAGACCACAGGGTTCGTGGTGCAGCCCAACAAGGCCGTGGTGGGCGCCAACGCCTTCGCACACGCCTCGGGCATTCACCAGGATGGCGTGCTCAAGGCACGTGACACCTACGAGATCATGCGGGCCGAAGACGTGGGCTGGAGCGCCAACAAGATCGTGCTGGGCAAGCTCAGCGGTCGCAACGCCTTCAAGCAGCGCCTGCAGGACCTGGGTGTGACGATGGAAAGCGAAACCGAGGTCAACGCCGCGTTCTCGCGCTTCAAGGAACTGGCCGACCGCAAGTCTGAAATTTTCGACGAAGACATCCTGGCGCTGGTCAGCGCGGAAGAGTTGTCAAACGTTGGTGAACAGTTCGCTTTTGTCTCTCTTTCCCAGCACAGCGAAACCGGTGAACGGCCCCAGGCCAAGATCGTGTTCACGATCCAGGGCAAGGAGGTCACCAGCGAATCCGACGGCAACGGGCCGGTCGATGCGTCCCTCAAGGCCATCGAGGCCCATGTCAAGAGCGGCGCAGAGATGGTTCTTTACTCTGTAAACGCCATCAGCGGCTCGACGGAAAGCCAGGGAGAAGTTACAGTCCGGTTACAAAACGCAGGGCGGGTGGTCAACGGTGTGGGCGCAGACCCAGACATCGTGGTCGCTTCGGCAAAGGCTTATTTGAGTGCGCTCAACAAGTTACAGAGCCAAGCTGAGAGAGTGGCGGCACAAGGTTAGGTTTTGAGGCGTTCCTTGGTATTCGAATGAAGAAGGGGATGCAAGTAACTGATATTGCGTGCCTTTTTTGATTTGGATACACTGCGGTCCTCGTTTGTTGCCGCTGGAGATTTATTGATGCCTGAAACCCGTCTACGTCGAGTTTCCATCCAGCGGTTCCTACCCGCCTTCAAGTTCCTCGCCGTGGCGCTGTGCGCCTCGGCGTTTTTGCTGCCTGGCGCCCAGGCCGCGAAGAAGGAAAAACCCGCTGCCGCCAAGTCTGCCGTCGCCAAGAAGGCGAAGGCTCCCGTCGAAGCCAAGCGCAATGCGTCGGCTTCCAAGGTGGCGCGCGGTGGCCGCACCGAGCAGGCCGACAAGGTCGTGCGCGGCGGCCGCAATGTCGTGGCCACCATCCGCAAGAAGAACGGCAAGACCGTCGTCGCCGTGCAGCGCCGTTCGGTGGTGCGCGTCGAGACGCCGGCCCGCCAGTCCTTCGGCCAGATGGCCGGTTTGCACGGCACCGAAGACGTGCTCGACCTGAAGTCGAGCGTCGCCCTGGTGATCGACCAGGACACCCACGAAGTGCTGTTCAGCAAGAACGACCACGCCGTGCTGCCCATCGCCTCGCTCACCAAGCTCATGACCGGCCTGCTGATCAGCGAAGCCCGTCTGCCGAACGACGAACTCATCACCATCACGCAAGACGACGTCGACACCGAAAAGGGCAGCCGTTCGCGCCTGACCGTCGGCACCACGCTGTCGCGCGGCGAGCTGCTGCACCTGGCGCTGATGTCGAGTGAGAACCGCGCCGCGCACGCACTGGGCCGCACCTACCCGGGCGGCCTCACGACCTTCGTGAGCATCATGAATGCCAAGGCTCGCATGCTCGGCATGAAGGACACGCGCTACGTGGAGCCCACGGGCCTGTCGAGCCGCAACCAGTCGAGCGCGCAAGACCTGGCGCTGCTGGTCAACGCAGCCTATTCCGACGCCACGGTGCGTTCGCTGTCCACGTCGCCTGAATACCAGGTCGAAGTCGGCAACCGCGTGCTGCAGTTCAACACCACCAACCGCCTCGTGCGCAGCCCCGAGTGGGACATCGGCCTGCAGAAGACCGGCTACATCTCCGAAGCCGGCCAGTGCCTTGTGATGCAAGCCAAGGTGGCCGGGCGCAAGCTGATCATGGTGTTCCTGGATTCGGCCGGCAAGTTCAGCCGCATCGCCGACGCCGAGCGGGTTCGCCGCTGGGTTGAGGCCACGCACGCCGTATCGGGTCCGCGCGGCTTCCAGGTCGCTGGCTAATTGAGCGGGGAGGCCGTTCAACGGCCTGCCTGCTGCCCTTGTGAAGGGCCCACCGGCTGACTCGCCGGGAAGAGAGAAGAAAGAGTCGAAAGAAAACGGGCGCTCAGGCGCCCGTTGTCACGTTCGCGCCCGACGCAGGCGTTGCGGCCATGCCGTCCTTGAAGCCCAGCGCGCCCGAGATTTCGTTGGCGGTCGCCTGCAGCTTGGGCAGCCAGCCTTCGTCGAGGCGATCGGCCGGGGCCGAGATCGACAGGCCTGCCACCAGCTTGCCCTGGTCGTCGTAGATGCCGGCGGCCATGCAGCGTACGCCCAGTTCCAGTTCTTCGTTGTCGCGGGCGATGCCGTACTGGCGCGCCTTCGACAGCTCGCGCTCGAGCGCGGGCAGCTGGGTGATGCTGTTGCGGGTGTGGCCGGCCAGGCCGGTGCGTGTGGCGTAGCTGCGCACACGCTGTGCGTCATCGGCGGCCAGGAACAGCTTGCCGGTCGAGGTCAGGTGCAGGGCGGCACGGCCGCCGATGGCGCGCACCACCTGCATGCCCGAGCGTTCGCTGTAGGCGCGCTCGATGTACACGATCTCGTCGCCCTGGCGCATGCTGAGGTTGACCGGCTGCTGGGTGAGCTTGTGCAGCTCGCGCATCGGGCCCAGGGCCGCGTCGCGCACGTTCAGGCGGCCCTTGACCAGGTTGCCCAACTCCAGCAGGCGCATGCCGAGGCGGTAGCTGCCAGCTTCCGGGCGGTCGACAAAACGACCGACCGCGAGGTCATTGAGGATGCGGTGCGTGGTCGACGGGTGAAGCCCCGTCTTTTCGCTGATTTCCTTCAGCGAAATGGCCTCTTCGCGCGAGGCGAGGACATCGATCAGCGAGAACATGCGCTCGATGACCTGGATGACGGGAGTGGCGGGAACGTCGGATAGGTTTTTTCTCATGGCGCTGGGCGGTGATGACCGGACGCCAATTTTACCTTGTGAAATTGCCGGATGCCTGCCAGTGGCCGTCCACCAACACTTCGTGCGGGGAAAAGCGCGCCTTGTAGTTCATCTTGGCGCTGTGCTCGATCCAGTAGCCCAGGTAGACGTGCGGCAGGCCCAGCTTGCGGGCCTGCTCGATCTGCCAGAGCACGCTGTAGGTGCCGTAGCCGGCGCCGTCCTCGGGCTCGTAGAAGGTGTAGACGGCCGAGATTCCGTCGCTGAGCACGTCGAGGATCGACACCATCTTCAGCGCGCCTGGGCTGCCGTCGGGCAGGGTTTCGCGGAACTCGACCAGCCGCGAGTTGACGCGGCTTTGCAGCAAAAACTGCGTGTACTGGTCGATGCTGTCGTGGTCCATGCCGCCGCCCGAGTGGCGACCGGTCTGGTAGCGCAGGTAGAGCTGGTAGTGCTCGGGCACGAAGCACAGCTTGAGCACGCGGGCCTGCAGGTCGGCGTGCTGTTTGGCCGTGCGCCGCTGGCTGCGGTTCGGCTGGAAGCTGTGAGCCAGCACGCGCAGCGGAATGCAGGCGCGGCAGCCGTCGCAATACGGCCGGTAGGTGAACATGCCGCTGCGCCGGAAGCCGCTGAGCACCAAGTCGGAATACGCGTCGTTGTGGATCAGATGGCTGGGCGTGGCCACCTGCGAGCGGGCCTGGCGATCCGGCAGGTAGCTGCAGGGATAGGGCGCCGTCGCGTAGAACTGCAGCGTGTGAAGCGGAAGATCCTTGAGGTGCGTCACGTCACGTCACGTCGAAAGAGAAGGTCGCTCGGAAAGGAGTTCGGACCAGTATACGGGGTCGAATTGCCACTGTGGCCCGTCCTGTTTTCGGGCCTTGGCCACATGCGCGACAAAGCGCGCGCGCGGCATTTCGCGGGCGCCGAGGCTGGCCAGGTGCGCGGTGTTCTGCTGGCAGTCGATCATTTCGACACCAGCACGGCGACACAGCGCGACCAGGCCGGCCAGCGCGATCTTCGAGGCGTCGGGCCGGCGCGTGAACATCGACTCGCCGAACACCGCCTGGCCCAGCGCCACGCAATAAAGTCCGCCCGCCAACTCGCCGTCGATCCAGGTTTCGACGCTGTGTGCATGCCCGGCGCGGTGCAAATCCGTATAGGCCTGCACCATGTCCGGCACGATCCACGTGCCCGACTGGCCGGCGCGCGCCGACTGCGAACATGCCTGGATCACCGTTCCAAAATCGTGATCGACGCGCAGCTCGCAGCCGGGCGTCATGGCGAATCGGCTCAGGGTCTTGCGCAGCGAGCGATGCAGCCGGAAGTCGTTCACCCGCAGCACCATGCGTGGGTCGGGGCTCCACCACAGGATGGGCTGGTCGTCGCTGAACCACGGGAAAACGCAGCGGCCGTAGGCCTGCATCAAAGTATCGACATCGAGCGATCCGCCGGCCGCCAGCAGGCCGGGCACGGGGTCTCTTTCGTCCCATGCCGACGCGGGGTCGGGCAGTGTGTCTCCGGGTTCGAGCCAAGGCAGTTGTCGCATGGTTGCAGGTATACACGGCTTCTCGCAACGCCCGCCACTTGAGGGAAAATCCCGCTCACACGGGAACAGTCCACAAGGCTGCGGCCCGGGTGCCACCGCCGATGGCACAAGAGACAACCCACAAGACCCGTCGAAAAACCTATAGTGCTCAGCTTGCTTTCGCAGTACCACAGCGGATCCGGCAGGCATGAGCAGGGCGCCGGGGATCAGCACAAGAGGACCACGTTGACCACTGAACCCAACCCCACGCGCTTCGGCAGCGGCCAGGCGGTGCGCCGCCTCGAGGATGAAAGCCTGCTCGCAGGCGCCGGCCGTTACACCGACGACGTCACGCTCTCCGAGCAGGCGCATCTCGTTTTTCTCCGCTCCCCGTACCCGCATGCGCGCATCGTGTCCATCGACACGTCCGCGGCCGTCGGCATGCCCGGCGTGCTGCGCGTGATCACCGGGGCCGACCTGGCCGAAGCCGGCGTCAAGCCGATGCCCGGCGCCGCAGGCTTCAAGCGCGCGGACGGCAGCGACAGCGCCAGCCCGCCGCGCCGCGCCATGGCGCACGAACGTGCGCGCTTCGTCGGCGAACCGGTGGCGTGCGTCATTGCCGACACCGTGCAGCAGGCGCGCGACGCGGCCGAGGCTGTCGTGGTCGACTACGAAGAACTGCCGATGGTGGTCGACCTCCCTGGCGCCACTGCCGACGGTGCGCCGCTCCTGTGCGACGAGGCCACGGGCAACATCGCCGCCGAGATGCGCCACGGCAGCAGCGAAGCCGCCACCGCCGCATTCGAGCGCGCCGCTCACGTGATTGCGCTGGACGTGAACAACCAGCGCGTCGTTGCGCTCACCATCGAGCCGCGCGCCGTGCTCGCCACGCACGACAGCAAGACCGACCGCCTCACGATCCGCATGAGCACCCAGATGCCGTCCGGCGTGCGCGATTCGGTCTGCGCGGCCATCGGCCTTGCGAAAGAAAAAGTGCGCGTGGTCGTGGGTGACGTCGGCGGCGGTTTCGGCATGAAGACCGGCGCCTACCCTGAAGACATCGCCGTCGCCTACGCCGCACTGCAGGTGGGCCGGCCCGTGAAGTGGGTGGCCGACCGCAGCGAAGAGTTCCTCTCGAGCGCGCACGGCCGGGACATCGAGGCGCGCGCCGAAATGGCGCTCGACGCCGACGGCAAAATCCTCGCCCTGCGCATCAAGACGCTCGCCAACGTGGGCGCCTATGCCACCGGCACCGGTGTCGCGATCCAGCTGCTGATCGGCCCCTGGGTGCAGACCAGCGTCTACGACATCCAGACCATCGACTTCCATTTCAAGGCGGTGCTCACCAACACCGCGCCCACCGGCGCCTACCGCGGCGCGGGCCGGCCCGAGGCCATCTTCACCATCGAGCGCCTGATGGACGAGGCCGCACGCCAGACCGGCATCGACCGCATCGCGCTGCGCCGGCGCAACTTCATCCGCCCCGAGCAGATGCCCTACAAGAACCCGATGGCGCAGACCTACGACACCGGCCAGTTCGAGTCGGTGATGGACCAGGCGCTGCAACTGGCCGACTGGCAGGGCTTCGAGGCCCGCGCGGCCGAGTCGGCGGCGCGCGGCAAGCAACGCGGCCTGGGCATTGCCACATTTCTCGAATGGACTGGCGGCAACGTGTTCGAAGAGCGCGTGACCGTCTCGGTGCAGGCCGACGGCGTGATCGAGGTGTTCTCGGCCGTCAACGCGATGGGGCAGGGCATTGCGACCTCGCTCGCGCAGCTGGCCGTCGATGCCTTCGGCGTGCCCATTGAAAAGGTGCGCGTCGTGCTCGGCGACACCGACCGCGGCGACGGCTTCGGCAGCGCCGGCTCGCGCTCGCTCTTCACGGGCGGCTCGGCCGTGCGCATCGGTGCCGAGCGCACCATCGACAAGGCGCGCGAACTCGCGGCGCAGGAGTTCGAGGCTTCCATCGACGACATCGTCTACAGCCGCGGCACCTTCATCGTGGCCGGCACCGACCTCGAGCTCGACCTGTTCACCCTGGCCGCCAAGCAGCCGGGGCGCGAGATCTTCGTTGACTCCACCAGCACCGTGGCCGGCCCGAGCTGGCCCAACGGCTGCCACATCTGCGAGATCGAACTCGATCCGCCCACCGGCGAAATCAGCGTCGTGGCCTACAGCTCCGTCAATGACGTGGGCCGCGTGGTCAACCCGATGATCGTGCGCGGCCAGCTCGAAGGCGGCGCGGTGCAGGGCATCGGGCAGGCGCTGTACGAGCAGGTGGTCTACGACACCGAAACCGGCCAGCCCGTGACCGGCAGCCTGATGGACTACGTCGCGCCGCGCGCCGACATCGTCGACACCATGTTCCAGATGGAAATGGACGAATCGACGCCCTGCAAGAACAACCCGCTGGGCGTGAAGGGCGTCGGCGAGCTGGGCACCATCGGCGCCACGCCGGCCATCGTCAACGCGGTGGCCGATGCCTTCGCACGCAACGGCCTCGGTGCCCGCGCGCCTCGCCTGCACATGCCGCTGAGCCCATCGCGGGTCTGGCAGGCCATGCAGACCATCGACTAGTCATGAGCTCGCCCCCAGGCTGCGCGCACTTCGTGTCGCTTCGCCAACCCCCTACCGGGGGCAACACCTGCGGCCCGGCAAAGCCGGTTCCGCGGTGTTCCTGGACGGAGCGGGGGCTTTCTTAACGGGTGGAAGTGCCATGCACGTCACCACCGAACTGCAGACCGACGCGATCCGCGTCTCGACCTACCGCTGCGATGCGGGCGTCGGCGCGGCGCCGTTCACCGAGATGCACGAGACGCACTCGGTCTCGTACGTGCGCAAAGGCAGCTTCGGTTGTCGTGCGCTCGGCCGCGACTACGAACTGGTGGCCGGCTCGGTCTTGGTCGGCGCACCGGGCGACGACTACGTCTGCACCCACGAGCACTTCGCCTGCGGCGACGAGTGCCTGTCGTTCCACTTCTCGCCAGGCTTCGTCGACCTGATCGGCGGCGACCGGCGCAGCTGGCATGCCTCGGGGCTGCCGCCGCTGCCCGAACTCATGGTGCTCGGCGAGCTCGCACAGGTCGCGGTCGAAGGCGGCAGCGACGTGGGCCTGGACGAGCTGGGCATGGGCTTCGCCAGCCGTTTCCTCGACGTGGTGAAAGGGCGCGGCAAGCCCAAAGCGCCGCCGTCGGCCACGCCGCGCGACCGCCGCCGCGCAGTCGAGGCCGCGACGTGGATCGAAGCCCACGCCGCAGGCGAGATCGGCCTGGAAGACGCGGCCGCCCAGGCGGGCCTGAGCGCCTTCCATTTCCTGCGTCTGTTCTCCCAGGTGCTCGGCGTCACGCCACACCAGTACCTCGTGCGCTCCCGGCTGCGCCGCGCGGCGCGCCTGCTGGCGGACAGCGACCTTCCCGTGACCGAGGTCGCCTTCGAGGCCGGCTTTGCCGACCTGAGCAACTTCGTGCGCACCTTCCACCGCGCGGCCGGCGTGTCGCCACGCGGCTTCCGGCTCGCTGCCAAGGGCGACCGCAAGATTTTCCAAGACCGCCTGGCCGCGCTGCTTCACGATGACCGCTTGATCCACCCTTCAAGCAGGAAGTCATCGCCATGTACGACCACATCGGACTGAAAGTCAAAGACCTCGCCGCGAGCCGGCGCTTCTACGAAGCCGCGCTCGCGCCGCTCGGCCACGTGCTGGGCTCCCACGACGACGAAAGCTACGCCGGCCTCGGCCCCGCCGGTGAACCGGCCCTGTGGCTCTACGCCGCGAAAGATGCCAAAGGCCCGGGCACGCACATCGCGTTCCGCGCGCCCGACCACGCGGCCGTCGAGGCCTTCCACAAGGCCGGTTTGAAAGCCGGCGGCACCGACAACGGCGGCGCAGGGCCGCGCGCCGACTACAGCCCGACCTACTACGCGGCCTTCCTCATCGACCCCGACGGCAACAACGTCGAGGCCGTTTGTCCCTGACACGAAAGGCACCGACCCATGGCCACCATCTACAAGGAATTCATCGTCGAGCTTGATGTGGCGCAGGTGTGGGACGCGCTGCGCGATTTCGGTGCCGTCCACACGCGCCTCGCGCCGGGCTTTCTCACCGGCTGCGAACTCGACGGGCAGGGCGCCCGCATCGTCCACTTTGCCAACGGCCTCGTGGCGCGCGAGCTGCTCGTGGCCCTCGACGACGAGCACCACCGCCTGGCTTACACCGTGACCGACGGCAAGGCCACGCACCACCACGCATCGGCCCAGGTGTTCGCGGCTGGTGAAGGCCGCTCGCGCTTCGTCTGGATCACCGACGTGCTGCCCGACGGGCTCGCGGCGTACATCGAACCCATGATGGCGCACGGCGGCGCTGCGATGAAGCAGGCGCTGGAGCGCGCTCAGAAGTCTTCGAGCGGCAGCCCCACGTAGTTTTCCGCCAGCGCGGTGGACGCCGCGCGCGAATGCACGAGGTAGTCGAGCTCGGCTTCCTGGATCTTCTGGCCGAAGGCGCCCGTCTCGGGAAAACGGTGCATCAGCGAGGTGAACCACCACGAGAAGCGCTCGGCCTTCCAGACCCGGCGCAGGCACAGGTCGGAATAACGGTCCAGCGCCGAGGCCGACTTCTCGTTGTAGAAAATCTCCATGGCGCGCGAGAGGTACCCCACGTCGGCGGTCGCGAGGTTGAGCCCCTTGGCGCCGGTCGGCGGCACGATGTGCGCGGCGTCGCCCGCCAGAAACAGCGAGCCGAAGCGCATCGGCTCGGCCACGAAGCTGCGCAACGGCGCAATGCTCTTTTCGAGCGACGGGCCGGTCACCAGGCGTTCGCGCGCTTCGGGGTCGAGGCGCGCGCGCAGTTCGTTCCAGAAGGCTTCATCGCTCCAGTTCTCCACCTTCTCTTCGGTCGGCACCTGCACGTAGTAGCGTGAGCGCGTGGCGCTGCGCATGCTGCACAGCGCAAAGCCGCGTTCGGTGTTGGCGTAGATGAGTTCGTGCGACACCGGCGGCACGTCGGCCAGCACGCCGAGCCAGCCGAAGGGGTAGACCTTCTCGTAGGTCTGGATCGCGTCGGCAGGCACGCTGGCGCGGCTCACGCCGTGGTAGCCGTCGCAGCCGGCGATGAAGTCGCACTCGATCTCGTGCGTCTGGCCGTCCTTTTCGTAGCGCACGCGCGGGCGGCCAGTGTCGAAGTCGCGCAGACTCACGTTCGCCGCGCTGTAGATGGTGGTGAGGCCTTCGGCCGTGCGCGCTTCCATCAGGTCGCGCGTCACCTCGGTCTGGCCGTACACCGTCACCTGCTTGCCGCCCGTGAGGCCATGCATGTCGATGCGGTGGCGCGCGCCCTTGAACAGCAGCTCGATGCCGTCGTGCGGCAGGCCCTCGGCCTTGGCGCGGGTGTCGACGCCTGCACGCACCAGCAGGTCCATCGTGACCTGTTCGAGCACGCCGGCGCGGATGCGGCCCAGCACGTAGTCGCCGCTCTGGCGCTCCACGATGATGTTGTCGATGCCTGCCTTGTGCAGCAGCTGGCCGAGCAGAAGGCCGGCGGGGCCTGCGCCGATGATGGCGACCTGGGTGCGCATGTTCGTGTCTCCGAAAGGGTTTTGCGAAGCGTAGGGCGCACCCGGCCGGTTGGGGCGGTGGTCGGCGAGGCTCTGTGCGATCATGCGAACGCGTGCGCGATCATCGCGCAACACTTCTTCAGCCGACCGACCCACGACGAACTCCCGACGACGAATGACCATCGCCCGCGCCGACTTCATCGAGGGCATCGCCAAGGGGATGGCGGTGCTCGAAAGCTTCGACACCGAGCGCCAGCGCCTCAACGCCACGCTGGCGGCCGAGCGCGCCGGCCTCACACGCGCCGCCGCCCGGCGCCACCTGCTCACGCTGGCCCACCTGGGTTACCTGGAAACCGACGGCAGCTACTTCTGGATGGCACCGAAGGTGCTGCGCTTCTCGGGCAGTTATCTGGCCTCGTCGCGCCTGCCGCGCGCGTTGCAGCCCACGCTGAACCGGCTCGCGGCGCAAACGGGCGAGTCGTTCTCGGCCGTGGTGCTCGACGGTGAAGAGGTGGTCATCGTCGCGCGCAGCGGCAGCTATGGCACGCCGACGCGCGTGTTGGCCTACGGCCTGCACCTCGGTGCGCGCCTGCCGGCCCACGCCACCTCGACGGGGCGCGTGCTGCTGGCCGCGATGCCTGCCACGCAGCTCACCCAGTGGCTCAAGGGGCGGCACTTGGCGCGGCTCACGCCGCAGACCCTCACCCAGGCGCGCGCCTTGCGCCAGCGGATCGTGCAGGTGCGCAAGGACGACTACTGCTTTGCCAGCGAAGAACACGAACTCGGCGTGCAGGCGCTCGCGGTGCCGCTGCGCGACATGCAAGGTCACACGGTGGCCGCGCTCAACGTGGTGTTGTCGGGCACGCGCTACCAGGAAGAGACCTTGCAGCGCGAGATGCTGCCGCTGCTGTTCGAGGCGGCACGCGAAGTGCGCTCCCTCCTGTGAACTGAGGCGCGCTGAACTTTCGGCGCCGGCGCGGCCTCGAACCCCCGACAACGGACATCCACCATGCGACTCCTGCTTCTCGAAGACGACGTGATGATCGGCGAGGCCGTGCTCGACCTGTTGCGGGCCGAGCAGTACGCCGTCGATTGGGTGAAAGACGGCGATGCAGCCGAATCGGCATTGCGCACGCAGCAGTACGACCTCGTGCTGCTCGACCTGGGCGTGCCGCGGCGTGACGGCCTGGAAGTGCTGCGCGCCCTGCGTGCGCGCAAGCAGCGCATGCCGGTGCTGATCGCCACCGCGCGCGACTCGGTGCAGCAGCGCATCGAAGGCCTCGATGCCGGCGCCGACGACTACGTGCTCAAGCCCTATGACCTCGACGAGCTGCTGGCGCGCATCCGGGCCTTGCTGCGGCGCGCATCCGGGCGCGCAGAACCGGTGTACGAGCACATGGGCGTGAGCATCAACCCCGCCACGCGCGAGGTCGCGGTGAACGGCGAACCGGTCGTGCTGTCGGCGCGCGAATGGGCGGTGCTCGAGCCGCTGCTGGCCCGCCCGGGCATGGTGCTCTCGCGCGCGCAGCTCGAAGAAAAGCTCTACGGCTGGAAAGACGAGATCAGCAGCAATGCGGTCGAGGTCTATGTGCACGGCCTGCGCAAGAAGCTGGGCGCCGAGCTCATCCGCAACGTGCGCGGCGTCGGCTACATGGTGCCCAAGGCATGAGGCGCCGCGTGATGCGATGGACCGGATCGCTGCGCGCGCGGCTGCTGGTGTTTTTGCTCGCGGCCATCGTGCTCGCAGCCGGCGCGCAGGCGCTGGTGGCCTATCGCACGGTGCTGAAAGAAGCCGACGACATCTTCGACTATCACATGCAGCAGATGGCGCTGTCGCTGCGCGCAGGCCTGCCGCCGAGCGCGGCCGTGGGCGGGCTCGGCGGGGCGGAGCAGAACTTCGACTTCGTGGTGCAGGTGTGGACGGTCGATGGCGTGCGCATCTTCGAATCGGCCGAGGAAGCCGCGCTGCCGCAGCTCGCGGTGCTCGGCTTTGCCGACGTGCGCGCACGCGGCACGACCTACCGCGTGTTCTCGATGCAGACGCGCGGGCTGGTGATCCAGGTGGCGCAGGATATGGCGGCGCGGCGGAACATGGCCGGCTCGCTCGCGCTGCGCACCATCGTGCCCGTGGCGCTCATGGCGCCGCTGCTGATGCTGGTCGTGTGGTGGGTGGTGAGCCTGTCGCTGGCGCCCGTGGCACGCGTGCGCCGGCAGGTGGCATCGCGGCAGGCGGACGACCTTTCGCCCGTGAGCGAGGAGAACCTGCCCGAAGAAGTGCGCCCGCTGGTGCAGGAACTCAACCTGCTGTTCGGCCGCGTGCGCCATGCCTTCGACGCGCAGAAGCACTTCGTGGCCGATGCCGCGCATGAGCTGCGTTCGCCGCTGGCTGCGCTCAAGCTGCAGGTGCAGGGCCTGCAGCGTGCGCCCGACGACGCCGCGCGCACGCTCGCCGTGAGCCGGCTGTCGGCCGGCATCGACCGCGCCACGCGCCTCGTCGAACAGATGCTGGCGCTGGCCCGCCACGAGGCCAGCATGGCCGCGGGCGCGAAGCCCGAGACGGTCGATCTCGCCGAGGTGGCGCGCCTGGCGATTTCCGATGCGGTGGCGGCTGCGCAGGCGCGCCGCATCGACATCGGCGTCGCGCAATCCGATGCAGGCGCGACCGTGAGCGGCCAGCCCGAGGCGCTGCGCATGCTGCTGCGCAACCTGATCGACAACGCCGTGAAGTACACGCCCGAAGACGGTCGGGTCGATGTAGGCATCGTGAAGCGCGCCGATGCGGTGGAGCTGCGCGTGGACGACAGCGGTCCCGGCTTGCCAGAAGCAGAACGTGCGCGCGTGCTCGATCGCTTCTACCGCTCGGGCGAGCCGCAAGCGCCGGGCAGCGGGCTGGGGCTGGCCATCGTGAAGTCGATTGCCGACCTGCATGGCGCCACGGTGGCGTTGGAAAAGTCCGCAAGCCTCGGCGGGCTGTGCGTGCGCGTGGTGTTCGCTCCCCCGCAAGCGTGAGTTCCGCTTAAGCGACGCCTAAGTCAAGGCCGCGACATTCCTTTCATCGTGTTTGCGCTCCGGCGCAGGATTGAAAGGAATCGAAGAATGAAAACCGCCTTGACTTCCCCCCGTGCCCTCGTCATCGCGCTGGCTGCCGCCGGCGTGATCGGTGCCGTCGGCGCCGGTGCCTACACCAGCGCCCGCGCCGTGGGTGCGCCGGCCACCACCGCCGCCGTGGCCGCGCCGGCCGCCATGGTCACCTTGCCCGACTTCTCGACCATCACCTCGCGCGACGGCCCGGCCGTGGTCAACATCAGCGTGACCGGCACCGAGAAGGCGCCGGACGACGACACCATGGCGCAGTTGCAGGGCATCGACCCGGACGATCCGATGTTCCAGTTCTTCCGCCACTTCCAGGGGCAGATGGGACCGCGAGGCCAACAGCAGCAACAGCAGCGCGCCGTGCCGGTGCGCTCGCAGGGCTCGGGCTTCATCGTTGACCCGAGCGGGATCATCATGACCAACGCCCACGTGGTGAAGGACGCGAAGGAAGTCACCGTCAAGCTGACCGACCGCCGCGAGTACCGCGCCAAGGTGCTCGGCGCCGACGCCAAGACCGACATCGCGGTGCTCAAGATCGACGCCAAGAACCTGCCCGTGCTCGCGCTGGGCAACACCAAGGACCTGAAGGTCGGCGAATGGGTGCTGGCCATCGGCTCGCCCTTCGGCTTCGAGAACACCGTGACAGCCGGCGTGGTGAGCGCCAAGGGCCGCTCGCTGCCCGACGACAGCTACGTGCCCTTCATCCAGACCGACGTGGCCGTGAACCCCGGCAACTCGGGCGGGCCGCTGCTCAATGCGCGCGGCGAGGTGGTCGGCATCAACTCGCAGATCTACAGCCGCAGCGGCGGCTACCAGGGCGTGTCGTTCGCCATTCCGATCGACGTGGCCGTGCAGGTGAAGGACCAGATCGTCGCCACCGGCAAGGCCACGCATGCGCGCCTGGGCGTCGCGGTGCAGGAGGTGAACCAGGCCTTCGCCGATTCGTTCAAGCTCGACAAGCCCGAGGGCGCGCTGGTCTCGAACATCGAGAAGGGCGGCCCCGGCGACCATGCCGGCCTTAAGGCGGGCGACGTGATCCGCAAGGTCGACGGCCAGGCCATCGTGTCCTCGGGCGACCTGCCGGCCGTGATCGGTCAGCAGGCGCCGGGCAAGAAGGTCACGCTCGAGGTGTGGCGCCAGGGCGAGCGCCAGGAGCTGCAGGCCAAGCTGGGCGATGCGAGCGACAAGCCGGCGCAGGTCGCCAAGGCCGACAACACGGCGGGGCAGGGCAAGCTGGGCCTTGCGCTGCGCCCGCTGCAGCCGCAGGAACAGCGCGCGGCCTCGGTCGACGGCGGCCTGCTGATCGAGGACGTGGCCGGCCCGTCGGCGATGGCCGGGGTGCAGGCCGGCGACGTGCTGCTGGCGATCAACGGCACGCCGGCCAAGAGCCTGGAGCAGGTGCGCCAGGCGGTGGCCAAGGCCGACAAGTCGGTGGCGCTCTTGATCCAGCGCGGCGAGGGCAAGATCTTCGTGCCGGTGCGCCTGGGCTGACCGACCGATCTGGCGCGCTCAGGGCAGCGCGCAGGGCCAGTCGAGCGAGACGCGCGTGCCACCGGTCTGCGCGTCGGCCCGCTCGATCTGCAACCGCGCCCCGATGGCCTGTGCCCGCGAACGCATGTTCGCGAGGCCGTGGCCGCCGGGGCGTTCGTTCGCCTGCAGCCCGCGGCCGTTGTCGGTGAGCACGATGCGCACCAGCGGCGGCGTCTGCTCGCCGTGCCAGCCCACATGCATCACGATGCGCGTGGCGGCCGCATGCTTGAGCACGTTGGTGAAGGCCTCAAGGAGGATGCGTTGCAGCTGCAGCGCGGCCTGCGCGGCAAAGGGCGCGAGCGTGGGGATGAGCGCCACGTCCCACACCAGCTCGATGCCGGCGGCGTCCAGCCGCGGCTGCAGGCGGTAGCGCAGCGTGGCCAGCACGGTCGTCAGGTCGTCGTGCATGGGTTGGAGCGAATCGACGGCCATGCGCATCTCGTCGAGCGCGAGCTTCACGTGCTCCTCGACCACGTCGCGGTCGGGTGCGGGCTGGTTCACCACGTTGAGCAGGCCCACGAGCTGCGAGCCGACGCCGTCGTGGATCTCCCGCATGATGCGCTGGCGCTCCAGCAGCACGGCCTGTTCTTCCTGCTGCTTGCGCACGGTTTCGAAGGCGCCGCGCAGCTGCTCTTCGCGCTCGGCCACGCGCGCGGCGAGGTTGGCGTTGAGCGAGCGGTAGTCGGCCACGGTGCGGCTGTAGCGCTCCACCACGAGGCCGGCCAGGATCATCACGAAGAAGAAGATCGCGTGCGAGGTGAGCGTGTAGTAGGCGCCTCCGAACAGGCCCATGCGCACCAGCAGCAGGTCGTGCGCGCCGGCCAGGATGGCCAGCGTGCCCGCCGCCATCAGCACGCCCGCGATGCGACGCCGCGCCACCAGCGCGCCATGCACCACGTAGGGCAGGCAGATGGTGCTCGTGACCTGCAGGATCGCCAGGCCGGCGGTCCACAGCACGGGCCGCGCGAACGCGAAGGAGGCGCAGGCCAGCGTCACCGACAGCGCCAACGCGCCGTAGATCGATCGCACCAGCCATGGCGGGTTGCGGTCGAGCACCAGCAGCACGAAGCGCGCAATCAGCCCGATGTGGCAGGCATAGCAGACCGCCACCACCGCGCCCCACAGCGGCCAGGGCACGGGCCCTTCGGTCAGCACGCGGTCGAGGTTGCGTGCCACGCCGGAGAGCGCCGCCAGTGCGAAGCAGCCATAGAGCGCGTCGCGCTGGCGCAGCCACAGCCCGGCGGCCAGCCCGCCCATCAGCAGCAGGCTCACGGCGTAGACGATGGCCGAGGTGTTGCGCCAGTTTTGGTGCGAGCGGTGCAGCGGGGCCAGGGATGCCTCGGGCCCGTAGAGCACGCTGGCCAGGCCGCCGCCGCGCTGGCGCTGCATCGTGGCCTGGATGTGCAGCTCCTGGGTCTGGCCGCTGCCGCGCCGCAGCGCGGCGGCCAGCGGCACCAGGTGGCTGGCCTTGGCGGCGTCGTAGGTGGGATCGCCGAGCACGCCGTAGTGGGCGACCAGCGCGCCGTTGAACCACACGGCGACCTGGTTGCCCAGGCCCGACATCACGAGCGCCTGGGCGTCGCCGTCGCGGACTTCGTCCGCGGGCAGCTCGATGCGGTAGCTGGCCTTGCCGCCGCGCCCCGGAAACTCGTGGTCCCAGCGAAAGGGCAGTTCCACCCGCCGCACTTGCAGCGGCAGGCCATCGGGTTCGAGGGTGGCTTCGGCCCAGCGCACGTCGGTGGTGCCCGGCGGGTTGGCGGCATGGGCGAAGGGCGCTGCAAGGGCCAGCCACAGCAGCAGTAGCAGCACGGCCCGCAGGGAGGGAAAGAAAAAGACGGGGCGGTTCACGCGGCTAGGAAAGCCGGCCTGGAGGACGGGTCGCCAACACGGCTTCCGAGGGTGGGGGCGCATCCAGCTTGCCGTAGATATTTCGAATATGGGTTTGAACCGTCGATGCGGAGACTCCCATCTGCGCGCCGATTTCGGCATAGGTGAAACCACGAGAGACCCGGTCGAGCACTTCGGCCTCGCGCGACGAGAGGTGCCCCGGCGCGCCGTCGGAGGCCTGCCAGCGGCGCAGCAGCTGCCGCGCGATACCCGGCGGCAGCGGGGAGCCGCCGGCGCCCAGGTGGCGCAGGTGCGCCGCCAGATCGGCCTCGGTGCCGTCCTTGAGCAGGTAGCCGCGCGCGCCGGCCTCGAAGGCCTGCACCATGTGGGTCTCGTCGCCGAAGATCGTCAGCACCATCACCGCGCAGGCCGGCTGCATGCGGCGGCACTGGCGGATCACCTGCAGGCCGGGGTGGTCGGGCAGGCCGAGGTCGACCAGCAGCACGTCGACCGGGTTGTCCGTGAGCCAGTTCAGGATGTCGACCGCGTTCGAGGCGCTGAAGGCCAGCGCCAGCGCCGGGTCGGCGCCGATCACGCGCCCGATGCGCTCGCGCATGCCGCTGTCGTCCTCGACCACGGCGACCTGGGTGGCGGTCAGGGGCATGGCGGGCTTCCGCAGACGTGACCGAGGCGCATGGGCAGATCCGTTTCCGTTCGGAGGTTGCAGGTGCCGCAAGCCTATCGACCGGGTTTCGGGGCGCACATCCTATAGACGAGGGAGGGCGGTACCCTGCCGGCGCGCGATGGTGTCCAGCCGTGTCGCGACGCGCGCCACGATAACGGGTTCGATACGCCGGCAGAGGTGCGCTACCTCTGAGCGGGCTCAGGGCCGGACAGGTTTGAGGGAATCCACGGGGATCGATCGAACCCCGTCTCGAACGGGAGCACGAAAACGATCTGCTTGATTTCATTGCCGGGCACGCGGGGCAGCGGGCCCCGCATGGCGGCGCGTCGTGCGGCCTGCTCTGCCCGTTGTTGCGCAGCTTCATTCGCAGAACCCAGCACCAGGGCGTTCGCAACGCTTCCGTCGCCATTGACGGTGAGGGCCACACGGAGATTCTGGTTCACGAGGGGCATGCCTTCCTCCGCTTCGATCGCGTTCATCCGCGATTGCACCGCACGGACGTAGTCGACCAGTGGCCACTCCAGCGTCTGCATGTTGACGACCCTGACACCCGGTCCCAGTTGAGACTCCAGCCGGGCGCTGGCATAGCTGAGCTGCAGCGACTTCCTGGCCTCCTCGGGCGAGAGGTCTTTCCGGCCGATGACGGCCTGCGGGCGGCTTGCTTCAGGATCGGTTGTGGAGGGCGTGAGGAGAAAGTTGACGGGCTGCCGAAACCGGGCCCTGACGGGTTGGCCGTCGAGCGTTTGCGGCTGGAACCGCCATTGGCGCACGGCAAGAACGGCGGCGTCGGCCAGGACGCGCGGCGGGTTGCCCAGCACTTGGGTGAGGGCCACTTCTCCCTCCAGTCCGATCACCAGCTCGACGATGACCCGACCCTCTACGCCGCAGCGTCTGGCCCATGCGGGGTATCGGGGTGGGACGGTGGACAGCGCCCTCGGCGGCTGGTCGAAGACATCGCGCAGGAGCCCGCCTTCGTTCCTGGCCACGCCGTCGTTGAAGTCCTGCGTGAAGCGCTGGCGGGTGCTTTCGTCGATCGTGTGCGCCGGGTCGTGGATGGCGACGGCGCAGATGTCCGGCTTGGGCGGCAGACCGGCCGCGGGTTGCTGGTTGGACGGTGGTGCGGTGAATCCATCGAACGGCAGCAGCGCGGCGATCATGGCGCCGAGCAAGGCGTGAGACGTTCTCACGCTTCTCGGCACTCCAGTGTTTCTTTGCATGGGTTTTTTCTTTCTTCTCCGAGCCAGCCTTTTATCTGAAATCCGTGAAGGGGCCCGCGCCCGGTAGCGTCCACGCTTTCGGCAGAGAATGCCCGCTGCTTCACCTGCTGCAAACGAAACCAATGAACGACGAACTGGAAGCCCGCATCCGCTCGGGCCAGGCCCTGTCTGAATCGATGGGCAACTTCCATGTGACCGGCTGGGACGCCGAGCACAAGACGCTGAAGGCCGCCTTCACCGTGCGCCGCGAGTACTGCCACACGAACGGCACGATCGCCCAGGGCGGCTTCATCACCGCCTGGCTCGACGCCGCCATGGCCCATGCGGTCATGCACGACACGGACCAGTCGCAGACGGTCTTCAGCCTGGAGATCAAGGTGAGCTTCTACGAGAAGGTCGGCCCCGGCGAAGGCCGGGTCGAAGGGCGCGTGATCCGGCGCGGCAAGCGCGTGGCGTTTCTTGAAGCGGCGCTCTACAACCCCGATGGGAAGCTGGCCGCAGAAGCCACGTCGACCGGAATACTGGCGAGCCTCTAGGCTACGTCGGCCCGATCTGGGCCTGTATCTCGCGGATCACCGCTTCCTTTTCCTGGTTGTAGATCTGCGGGTTGGCCGGGTCGATGCCGTGCGCGCGGTCCTTGGCTTCTTCGTACTTCCTGCGCAGGTCCGGGCGCCTGTCGAGAACCTCCACGAACGCCAGCGAGTCCACGTGCACCGGATCGCCGCGACGACAGATGTGCAGGTTGACGTTGAACCTGCGGCCATCGTGCAGAACGGATGCGCAGACGTAAGGCTTCTCGTCCGTGTCGACCCACACGGGGCGGCGGTGAAATCCGATCGCTTCGAATTCCGTCTGGGCCACGCGCAGGTTTTCCTGGGGCGTGATCGCCGCGATGTCCACCATCGGCTTTCCCCGCAACCCGACGATGGCCGTGCTCCCGATGTGCACGAGTTCCACGCCTTCGAGGCGCGCCTGTACATAGCGCTGCACCTGCGCGAACACCTCGGCATACGCCGCCTCGTACGGCAGGATGTGGCGCTGGTCCAGGCTCTCGTCGAAGGCGAGGAGTTTCATCGCACGATGCGCGCCAACCAGGCCAGCAGCACGGCCACGACTTCGCCGCGGTTGGTCTCGTTGAGCGTCTCGTGGCGCGCACCGCCGAACACATGGCACGACACGTCAAGCAGGCCGGCGTCGCGGTAGCGCTGCACCAGCGGGTAGAACCATTCGGCCTTGTTGCTGACCGGGTCCTGGTCACCGGTGAACAGGTACAGCGGCAGCGCGGGGCGGATGCGCGTCTGCATCGCGGCGGGCGTGAGCTCGTCGAGGTTTGCGAACATGGTCCCCATGCCTTCCGCCGACACGGTGAAGCCGCACAGCGGATCGGCGATGTAGGCATCGACCTGCGCCGGGTCGCGGCTGAGCCAGTCGAAGGGCGTGCGCACGTCGGGCAGCGCGGCGTTCATGTCTTCGAGCCGGAAGCCGCTTTGCAGCGCACCGCCCAGTAGGTCGAGCGCCGTGGTGCCCGACAGCACCGCGCCCGAGAGCAACTCGCTGTGCCGCACCAGGTAGTACTGCGTGGCGAACGAGCCCATGCTGTGGCCGACGAGGATGAGCGGCAGGCCGGGGTGCTCGGCGCGCGCGTGGCGGCTCAGCAGCGCCATGTCGTCGACGAGGCCGGCGAATCCGCGCGGGCCGAACTCGCCGAGTTCGCCGCGCGCCGAAGCGCCTTCGCCATGGCCGCGGTGCTCGTTCGCATAGACGACGTAGCCGGCCTGTGTGAGCGCGTCGGCCAGCGGCCGGTAGCGCAGCGAATGCTCGCCCATGCCGTGCGCCAGTTGCACGATGCCCCGCGGCGCGGTGCCCTGCCAGCGGTGGGCCTCTACCGGGTAGCCGTCGTTGGCGGTCAGTTCGAAGTGGGTCTCGGTGCTCGACATGCGGGGGCCTCCAGGGAAGTGGATTGGCATCCTAATCGTTGACGGCCCGCAGCATGGCCTTGCGCAGCCACGCCTGCGCCGGGTCCTTGTCGGTCACTGCGCGCCAGGCCATTCGCAGTTGATAGCTGGGGCTGTCGAAGGGCAGGGGCTCGCAGCGCAGGCCGCTTTGCGCCGACAGCGCCAGCGCCACGTGCTCGGGCACCGTGGCCAGCAGGTCGGTGCCGGCCAGCACGGCAGGCAGGCTACCGAACTGCGGCACCGAGAAGACCACGTCGCGCTGCCGACCGAGTTCACCGAGCGTTTCGTCGACGGTGCCGCACAGGTCACCGGCGTAGGTCACGAGCACGTGACGGCGCCGACAGTAGTCGTCGAGCGACAGCTTGCCGGGCGCGGTGTCGGCGCGGAGCAGGGCGAAACGTGCGGCGCGGACCTTGCGCACCTTCGCATCGGCGGGCAGATCCTTCAGGAAGGACATCACCGCGCTGACGCGGCCCTGGTCGAGATAGCGCATCGCGTTGCGGTAGCAGACCGTGAGCGTCACCAGCTTGGCGCCGGGCACTTCGGCGCTCAGGGCGCGCAGCAAGCGGGGCAGCATCGCGATCTGCAGGTCGTCGGTCAGGCCGATGCGAAATACTGGTGCGGCGCGCTCGGGTTCGAAGTCGGCCTGCGCGCGGAACGTGGCCTCGATCTGCGCGAGCGCGGGGCCCAGGCCCTGCATCAGGGCGAGCGCTCGTGCGGTGGGCTCCATCACGCGGCCCTGGCGCACCAGCAGCGGATCGCCCGTGAGTTCGCGCAGCCGCGCCAGTGCGTGGCTCACTGCGGGTTGGCCGAGGTTCAGCCGTTCGGCAGCACGGCTGACATGGCGCTCGCGCATGAGCGCGGCCAGCACGGTGAGCAGGTTCAGGTCGATGCGGTTGAGTTCGATGGGTTTCATCGGAGGCCAAGTGTTATCGATGGTGTGCATAGCGACTATCCCGCGAATCGATTTCCTTGATGGCTTTGCGGCCTCTAGATTGAAGCCATCGGTCATTCAACGAAGGAGAGTTTTCATGAGCAGGATGGTTCGCTTCCATGCGTTCGGCGGTGCCGAAGTGCTGAAGGTCGAAGAGGTCGCGGTGCCAGCGCCGGGCGTTGGCGAAGTGCGCATCGCGGTGCAGGCCATCGGCCTGAACCGGGCCGACGCGCTGTGGCGCGAGAACCTGTACATCGAAGACGCGACGCTGCCGGCGGGGCTGGGCAACGAAGCCGCGGGCGTCATCGAGGCGGTGGGCGAGGGCGTCGAAGGGCTGAGCGTGGGCGACAAGGTCGCGGTGCTGCCGGGGGCGAGCCAGGGGCTGTATCCGACCTATGGCGATCGCATCCTCTTTCCGGCCGCGCACGTGGTGCGGTATCCCGCCAACCTGTCGGCCGCACAGGCCGCGGGCGCCTACATGGCCTACCTCACGGGCTGCTTCCCGATGTTCGAGATGGCGCGGCTGCAGCGCGGCCAGGTGATGTTGGTCACCGGGGCGTCATCGGGCACCGGCATCGCGGCGCTGCAGATGGCGCGCGCGGCAGGCATCGTCGCCATCGCTGTCACGCGCACGGCGGCCAAGCGCGAGGCGCTGCGGGAAGCGGGCGCGACGCATGTGGTCGTGACGGACGACGAAGACGTGGTCGCGCGCGTGCTGACGCTCACCGAAGGCCGCGGTGTCGACCTGGTGTACGACGGCGTGGGTGGCGCGCAGGTCGAGCGGCTGGGCGATGTGGTCGCGCAGCGCGGGTGGTATGTGCTGTACGGCCTGTCGGGCGGCGCGGAATTCAAGTTCCCGGTGATCGCGCAGTTCCGCAAGAGCTGGCGCTTCCACGTCTACAAGGTGCTGGAGCACACGGGCGCAGCCACCATGGGGTTGCCGCGCGACGAGGGCGCGTTGGGTCGCGCGCTGGCTTTCATCGATGAGGGTCTTGCCGATGGCTCGTTGCACGTGCACATCGACCGGACCTTCGCGCTCGACGACGTGGTGCAGGCCCACCGCTACCTCGAGCGCGCCGGGCACATCGGCAAGGTCGTGCTCGAGGTCTGACCGACGCTCAGGCGCCGGATGTCAGCCGGTACCAGGCCACCCCGTCGTCGGCGGTGTCGCACGTGATCTCGCCGCGATGTCGCAGGTAGTTGAGGCAGGCGAGGCTTTCTCCCGTCGCCATGCCGAGCAACTGCACATCGGACTCGGCGATGCTGCGGGCGAACAGGCTCGTGAACACATCGACGGCGCGCTTCGGCGTCTTCAATGCATTGCGCAAGCGGTCGAGCGAGCGTTCCTGCCCGTGCTGCAGCCGGTCGATGCGCGCATGCAGGCCGCGGAAGCACTCGTTGTGCGACGGCAGCACGAGCACATCGTCGGGCACTTCGCGCTTGAGCTTGGCGAGCGACGAGAGCCAGTCGGCCATCGGATCGGCGTCGGGCTCGACGGGGGAGACAGAAACGTTCGACGAGATGCGCGGCAGGATCTGGTCGCCCGAGATCAGCACCTTCAGGTCGGGGCAGTGCAGGCACGCATGCTCAGGCGAATGGCCGTTGCCGGTGACGACGCGCCAGTCGTGCGCGCCGATGCGCAGCACCTCACTGTCGCGCAGGCGCCGGAAGCTGTCGGGCAGCGGATGGATGTGCTTGCCGAAGTTGCCGAAGCGCGTGCGGTAGGTCTCGATGGCCGCCTCGCCCCAGCCGGCGCGTCGGTAGAAGGCGATGGCGTCGTCGGGGGCTTCGCGGCCGGTGTCGGACACCATCACGCGGCACATGAGGTACTCGGAGCGGGTCATCCACAGCCGCACGCCGAACTTGCGCGTGAGCCAGCCGGCCATGCCCACGTGGTCGGGGTGCATGTGCGTCACGAAGACGCGGGTGAGGCCCCGCGTGTCGGGCGAATTGGCGAACAGCTCGCGCCAGACGGCCACCGTTTCCTCGGTGCGCACGCCGGTGTCGACCACGGCCCAGCCGTCGCCATCGTCCAGCGCCCATAGGTTGATGTGGTCGAGCGAATAGGGCAGCGGCATGCGAATCCAGTGGACGCCCGGGGCGACCTCGATCGACTTGCCGCGGGGCGGAAGCTCCGCAAAGGGATAAACGAGCTTGCCCTTGGCTGCTTCCGCCGACTCTTCCAGACCATCCATCGTGTTCACCTCCAGAGGAGGTCAATTGTGCCTTTCGGCCGATAGGTCAGACGGCCGCGACGATGACCGCCTCGCTCGCGCCGCCGGACAGCGTGGGCGGCGTCCGGACGATCGAGGTGAGGGCAGGTTCGGCGGGGCGTAGCAGCGACAGGTCGGGGCGCGGGCGGCGCAGTTGCACGTCGGCGGCGAATGCCTTCTCCATCGCGTGCGCCGCGCCCAGCACCTGGTGGTCGGCGCGAAAGCCGCCCACCACCTGCAGCCCGAACGGCATGCCCGCATGGTCGACGCCGCAGGGCAGCGTGATCGCCGGATGCGTCGTCAGGGTGACGACGTAGGTCAGCGCCAGCCAGCGGTAGTAGTTCGCCTGCTTCTCGCCGTTGATGGTGTCGGCGTACGGCTGCGTCCACGGAAAGGGCGACACCGGCGTGGTCGGCGAGAGCACGAGGTCGTAGTCGGCGAAGGTGGACTGGAAGCGCTTGATGAGGCGCGTCTGCTCGGCCTGCGCCCAGGCGCTGTCCAGCAGACTCATGCGCGCGCCCATCTCGTAGTTCGCACGCGGGTTCGGGCCCAGGCTCTCCGGATCGCGCTCGTAGGCGGCGTGCATGCCCGCCACGAAGGCCTCCGCGCGCAGCACGTCGAAGCAGCGGTGCGCATCGCCCAGGTCGAAGCGCACTTCGTCGCAGCGGCGGAACAGGTGCCGCATCGACCCGATCTTCCGGCGCATCGTGGCGCGGATGCTGTCGTTCACCGCGCAGAGGCCGAAGTCTTCGGTCCATGCCACACGAAGCCCGCTGAGGTCGATGTCCATCGGCTTGAGAAAGGACAAGGGGTCCAGCGGATAGCTCAGCGGATCGCCGGCGTTCATTCCGGCCGAGGCCGCGAGTTGCAGGCAGGCGTCTTCCACCGTGCGGCCCATCGGCCCGACCACCGAGATCGGCGTCCAGCCCAGCGGTTTTCGCACGCTGGGCACGATGCCCGGCGAGGGCCGGAAGCCCACCACGCCGCACTTGGCGGCCGGAATGCGCAGCGACCCGCCGGTGTCGGAGCCGGTGCACACGGGCAGCATGTCGCAGGCGAGCGCCGCGGCCGATCCGCCGGAGGAGCCGCCCGCATTCAGGTTCGGATTGAAGGGGTTGCCGGTGGCGCCCCAGACCTCGTTGCGCGAATTGGCGCCCGCACCCATCTCGGGCACGTTGGTCTTGCCGGCCACGATGGCGCCGGCTTTGCGAAGGCGTGCCACCAGCTCGATGTCTTCCTGCGGCACGTGGTCGCGGTAAATCGGCGATCCCCAGGTGGTGAGCAGGCCCTCGGTCGGCTCGAGGTCCTTCACGCCCAGGGGCAAGCCGTGCAGCAGGCCCAGCGGCTCGCCTTGCATCACGGCGTTTTCGGCGGCGGCGGCTTCCGCGCGCGCGCGGTCGAAGCAGGTTGCGGTCACTGCATTGACGAAAGGATTCGTCTGCGCGATGCGCGCGATGCACGCCTCGAGCAGTTCGACGGGCGAGATGGCCTTGCTGCCGATCAGGCGGCGCAATTCAACGGCGGAGTGTTCGACGAGTTCGGTGGGGATGGACATTGCAAGGGTCGATGAATCAATCGGCGGTGATGTTCGCGCGGGCAGCGACGGCCCGCATCACGGGCAGTTCCCGGTGGATGAGCTCGCTGGCCGCCGCGGCATTGCTGTAGACCGGCTCCAGCCCCTGGGCGCTCAGCCTGGCCCGCGTGTCCGGGTCGGCCATGGTCGCGGCGAGCGCTTTCTCGAGCCGCGCCTTCGCTTCCGGCGGCAGGCCTTTCGGCGCCGCGAGGATCAGCCAGGAGTCCATGTCGATGTCGGGATAGCCGCTCTCGGCCAGGCTGGGCACGTCGGGCAGCAGCGTGGAGCGTTTGGCCGTCGTCACTGCGATGGCCTTGATCTTGCCGCTCTTGAGCTGCGGGATGGCGGCGCTCACTGTGTCGACGCTGAACGCGACCTGTCCGCCCATGAGGTCCGTCATGGCCGGTGCGCTGCCTTTGTAGGGCACATGCGTCATCTTCAGGCCGGCCGCGTGCAGGATGCTTTCGCCGGCGAAATGCGAGGTCGTGCCGGTGCCGTAGGAGGCGTAGGAATATTTGCCGGGTGAGGCCTTCACGTAGTCCACGAACTGCTTGACGGTCTTCACCGGCACCTCGCTGTTGGCCAGGAGGATGAGCGCGAGCCGCCCGGCAATGCCGATCGGCTCGAAGCCCTTGACCGGGTCGTACGGCAGGTTGGGCCGTATGGCGGGGTTGACGGTGAAGGTGGTGCCCGAGCTCACGAGCAGCGTGTAGCCGTCGGGCGTCGCCTTGGAGACGTAGCTCGCGCCGATGATCGTCCCCGCTCCGGCGCGGTTCTCGATGACGACGGGCTGGCCCAGCTCCTTCGAGAGCCGCTGGCCGATGATCCGGCCGTTCACGTCCGTTGCGCCGCCCGGCGGAAACGGAATCACGAGCGTGACCGGCCGCGACGGAAAAACCGGCTCCGCCGCGGAGGCAGTCAGCGAGGCAAGACCGAGGCAGGAAGCCAGCGCGATGCTGGCCAGTGCAAAGAGGCGTTTCATGGATGAGGCTCCTGTGAAATTCCATCGTAGGAGCGGACTTCGGCTGCCACAAGCGCAATGTTTAGAATCATTCGTTGCCGAATCGGCAATCGACACGATGCGCTCGCCGTCGTGCAGCCTGGAGGAATTCATGCGACTTCAAGCACTGCAGGAGCCGGCCGTCCGGTACTTTCTCGAGGTCGTGAAAAGCGGCTCGGTGAAGGAGGCGGCGCTCAGGCTCAACGTCGCGCCCTCGGCGGTGAGCCGGCAGGTGGCGCGCCTGGAGCGCGAGCTCGACACGCTGCTGTTCGACCGCCACGCGCGCGGCATGGTGCCCAACGCGGCCGGCGAGCTGCTGGCCGCGCATGCCAAGCGGACGCAGCAGGACATCGAGCGTGTCGCGAGCGACATCGCCGGGCTGCGCGGCCTACGCAGCGGGCATGTGCGGGTGGTGAGCACCGAGGGCTTCGCCTTCGACTTCCTGCCGACGCTGATCTCGCGCTTTCGCGAGAAGTACGAAGGCATCCGCTTTCACCTGGAGGTCTGCACGCCGTCTGACATTCCACGCCGCATACGCGACGGCGAAGCGGACGTGGGCATGACGCTGAGCGCGCTGCCCGAGCCCAACATCAAGGTCGAGCTGCGGCATCCCTGCCCGATCTTCGCGGTGATGGCCGAGGGGCATCCGCTGGCGGCACAGCGGCAGCTGTCGCTGCGCCAGGTGGTGGGCCATCCGCTGGGGTTGCCGCCGGAGGGCAGTTCGATCCGGCAGCTGCTGGACATCAGCTGCGGCCGGCAGGGCTTGCAGTATGTGCAGGCCATGTCCAGCAATCATGCGAATGCGCTGGTGAGCTTCGCGGCCGCGGGCGGCGGCAGCATCGCGTTCTACGGAGAGCTGTCGATCCGCACGCTGCTCAAGACCCGGGCGCTGGTCGCGATTCCCCTGAAGGACAGGGAGATGAACGAGCGCCACCTCGAGGTCGAGACCTTGGCGGGGCGCTCGCTGCCCGATGCGGGCAGGGCGTTCGTGCGGTTCCTGACGGAGGCGATCGAAGAGACCGCCTGAACCGCCTGAAGGGGCCCGTATGCCTGCTTACTTGCGGCGGGTGCGGGCAGCTGGCGCCGAGGTTTGCGACGGTGCCGCGCCGCCGTCCACACCGAGACGACCGCCGCCGCCGAGGCCTTGGCCGCGCACCGTCTGCGCCTTGTAGTTGCGCAGCGAACGGACCATCTGGTTGAAGGCGTCCATGAACGCCGCCGCGATCACTTTGCCCTGTGCGGTGTTGGTGTAGCCGCCGATGCCGCCGGCACCGCTGCGGCCACCGAGGCCGCCGAAGCCCGCGAAGTCGGTCTTGGAGGCGCTGCCTTCCGAGGCCGCAACCTGCACGCCCGAGCGGTTGTCGATGAGCGTCAGCAGGGCGCTGGCTTCCTTCGTCTGCAGGCTGGCGCCGACAGCCGCGATGGCGCGGCCACGGCCGCCGCCCACGAGGCCGCCGAGCGCACCGCCGATGCCGCCGGCGTCGTTGTTGCTGAACACGATCTCGGGTGACAGGCCGTAGTCGGAGGCCACCATCTGGCCGCGACCGAAGTTGCTGCCGCCACGCATCTCGCCCGATTGCATCAGCGCGCGCTCGCGTGTCATGGCGTTCATGCCGGCCGCACCGCGCTCCACCACCACGAAGCAGTTCGACTGTTGCACCAGCAGGCGCAGCAGGTTGGCCGTGGGCGGCAGGCGGTATTCACCGGTGAGGATGGTGTACCAGCCGGCGTTGACGTTCTCGATCAGCGAGACCGTGCCCAACGGGGAGTCGCAGCGTTCGAGCTGGCTGCTTTCGCCCGAGGTGGCGCCGCCGGCAGCGCTGCCCGTGGCCGTGGTCTTGGCCGACGGGGCGCCCATCTGCATGTCCATGGTCTGGCAACCGGAGAGCGCGAGAAGGCCCACGAGTGCGCTGGCGAGAGAGAGTTTGGAAAAAGGCATGTCCCTGTCCGTCATCAAATGAAAACAATGCGGCGCCCGACCCATTGGCAGGCGCCGCGCCCGCGCGACGATACGGGCCGCCCGATGGGGCGGCCAGTGTCGAAAGTCATACAGACAGGAACATTTGTGACGTTTGCTGAGGCTGTGTTTACAGTCCCATCTTCATTTGCAGGAGTTTTCAGATGGCCACAAAGAAGAGAAACGTCGTGGGAGAAGCCGCCGTGGAGCTGACCACGCAGCAGGTCGCACAGGCCCTGGCCATTGCCGGGGCGTCGGGCTACAGCGGCAGCGCCGACCCGTCGTTCGTGGGGGCGGTGCTGGTGGCGCTGGCGGTCAACACGAGTTCGGTCAGCGCAACGATCGACAGTGCGAAGAGCAGGGGTCCCGGCGTCGCCGGCGTTCTGCAGCACTGACCGGCCGGCGGGGCGCCGGCCTGAACCGGCGCACTTTCAGGTCGTGTAGTCGCCGCTGGCTTCCGGCTGGAACAGCACGGCGATCACGCGCGCGCTGTGTTCGCCGCCGTCGGGCGTTTTCCAGCGCGCCACCGCACCCGTCTTCTGGCCCAGCAGGCCGATGCCGACGGGCGAAAACACCGAGATGTAGCCCGTGGTCGGGTTCGCGTCGGCGGGATAGCAGATTCTGATTTTCTGCCGCTGTCCGCCGGGCAGGTCTTCAATTTCCACTTGGGTGTACATCGTCACGATGTCCGAGGGCATTTCCCGCGAGGGAAGGATGTCGGCCGTGTCGAGCAGATCGGACAGGGCCGCAGGGAGAGGCGCGTCCGCAAATTTGCTGAGACGGACGTAATCGAGTTCGGTGAGCGTGCGCTCCCCGTGAACAGTTGCAAGCATGAAGCACTCCAGATGAACGCAACCCGCCTTCGAACTGAGGGGGTCGCTACCGCGCGGTGTGGTGCCCGGCGGTCAAGGTGTGCGCATCAAGAAGAAGGTAGCGGACCGCCGGGCTCAGGAATGTGCGGACGTGCGTCGGAGGACCGACGTGGTCGCCGCCGTGACGACGCCCACGCGACGACCGGCCGCTGCCATGGGCAGGGCTGCGCGCGCAGGGTGTAGACGGGGCGAAAGGGAAGCCATAGGGCGCGAGTGTAGGTGATTCTGGCCAGATTGGCCAATTATGGCCCTACTGGTTCGCCGTCGCGCTGCCGCGGAAATCCGCCATCTGCTGGAGAGCATGAACGCAGAGTTGTCGGCGGATCGTCTGGAAATGGATTGCTCGGTGGTCGGGAGCCTGTTTTTTTACTCTGGAAAAGCATCAGCCGCAAATAGCCTGGGTTCTCGCTTTCAAAGAATTGGGTGTGGTGGAGTGGTTGATTTTCTCTCTTCAAATAAATCGACTTGATCGGATTTAAGAATTGAAGAATAAATAATCAATGAGAATTTGAATTTGATTCTTGCGGGAAATAGATCATTCGAAAATTCACACTTCTTGCCAAATGAAAGCGAATCTCCGCAAATGCAGCTGTCAAACCCCTGTCGTACTCAATAGTTTGCGTTTGGAGCGAATTGTTCGGATTGGCATGCAAGTGAAAGGGCTGTCGCCAATTAACTAAAAAAGAGTGAGAGACCATTGATCGGTGTGTGATCAATATTTCTCGTTTTCCGGGCTTCTCACATTTTGACGGTTGTAATGAAAGGCTAATGACGTAAGAATTCGGCACGCAAGAGCTTGTCGAGTCAATGGGTGTCAAGAAAATGAGAAATCATCTGTTTGTGTGTGATGGGCGAATTTCTATTGCGGGCAATTGCGATGTGATTGTTGAATATTGTTAATTAAGGGGTTTTGAATGACAGCATCCACATGGATTGGGCTTCCGGCAACGGCGCGAGGCGACCGGGGCGGGGGTCGTCGGATGGTCCGGGCAGGGTTGGGCCTTCTTGCCGCAGGGGGAGTGGCTGTGGCCCTGGCACAACCTGCGGCATCGGTGAAAGCTCCGCGCGCACCGGCCACCACACAGACCGTGGCTGTGGTGTTGACCCAATCGAAGGTCATCAAGGGGCCGGACGGCAACGAGCAGTTCCAGGACGCGGCGACGATCAAACCGGGCGACGTCATCGAATACAAGGCCACCTACACCAACAACACCGGCAAACCGGTGAAAGGCCTGGTGGCCGATCTGCCGATTCCCGAGGGGCTGGAGTACCTGCCACGCAGCGCCAAGCCGGGTGCCAGCCTCGTGAAAGCCGCCACCAAGACAGCCGTCTTCGAGCCCGAGCCGCTCGTTCGCAAATTGCCCAGCGGCAAGACTGAGCCTGTTCCCTACAACGAATACCGCATGTTGCGCTGGAGCCTGGGCCAATTGCCCGCCAACGGCAGCGCAGCTGTGAGCGCGCGCGCCAAGGTCGAAGCCGTCGCAGCGCCGACGGCAGCACCTGCGCCCACCACGCCGCCCCCGCGCGGCAAGTAAATAAAGGCCGCGCCGCACCTCGCGCGTTGCGCGAGGCGAGGGCGCCAGCCTTTCCCCGATCTCTTGTTTTCGAGTGCCAGTCGGCAGGTACGCGTTCGCCCAGCGAAACGCACCGGCCAGGTTCTTTCGTGTTCCCGTTTCATTGACAACAGAGGAGAAGACTACGTGATTCCCACCCAGCCAACCCGACGCGCCAGCGGCTTCAAGCCGTGCGCGCCCTGGGCAGGCGCCGCTGCATTGACGCTGGGCTTCCTTTTTGGAAGCCCGGCTGCACTGGCCGCTTCGCCGCCCGCCAACGCCGTCATCGGTAACCAGGCTTCCGCCAGTTATGCCGACGCAACCGGCACGACCCAGGTCGCCACCTCCAACCTGGTACAGACCACTGTCCTCCAGGTGGGATCGTTCACGCTCGATAGCGTCAACCAGATCACGAACACCGTCGTCAACACCAAGTCCGGCGCTGCCGGCGCGACGGTCTATGCACCTCACGTGCTGACCAACACCGGCAATGGCGTCGACACCTTCGCCCTCACGGTCAAGGCCGACGCGGGCAAGTTCTCGCGCGTCGAGGTCTTCGCCGACGTCGACGGCAACGGGCTGCCCGACAGCACGACGGCGCTTTGCACAACCACTGCTGCAAGCGTTTGCACGGTAACCCCGGTGCAGAGCGTGCCCGGCAACAACGGCGCCTTCCGCTTCGTCGTGGCCTACACGATCCCGGGCTCGGCCATCGGCACCGGCAATTTCGATGCGGCAACGATCACGGCGATCCCGGGCACCCCGGCGCTGTACGTTGCGCCGAACATTTCGGCAGCCGACAAGGACGAGGTCAAGCTGGCCACCGATGCAGTCTTCAATGTCACGAAGACCATCGGTGCGCCGTCGGTCGCACCACCCGGCGGCGGCGTCTGGCCAACCGCTTCGGCCAGTGGGCCGCGATCGTCCGCTGCTTGCACACCGGTGAGCTGGACCAACGGCCTCGCATCAAGTGCGACGTGCCAGTACACGGTCTATACCCTGACCTTCAACAACACGGGCGGCGCACCCGGCAAGTTCGCGCTGTCCGACGCGTTGCCGGCGGGGCAGACCTATGTCGCGGGTTCCGCGGTGTGGAGCGGAGCGTCCGGTACGGCGCTGGGTGACGGTGCAGCGGGCGATCCGTCTGGCATCGATTTCCAGGTGACTGGCAATACGCTGAATGCCGTGGTGGCTTCGCTGAACCCGAACGTGACGCAAACGCTGAGCTTCGTGGTGCTGGTGAACAGCACCGCGGCGGTCGGCACGTCGACCACGACCAACGTGGCTCGATACGATCCCGCGAACGCGCCGGCAGCTGTCAGCGCGGCAGCGATCGGTACCACGCTCGGTTCGTCCACGAATCCGGCGGCTTACACCGTTCTGGCGCGCTTCGGCATCGTGGTCGGTTCCAACCCGTCCACCTCCGCAACGGCGCTTGATGCCACGGCCGGAACGCCCAACCCCGCTGGTCAAGACCTGACCACGAGGCAATTGGCCGTCGCGGGCGGCAGCGTCCGGTTCCCGCAGATCGTGTTCAACACGGGCGGTGCCACCGATGCAGTGAACCTCTCGATCTCCGACAGCACCTTCCCGGTCGGCACGAGCTTCCAGTTCTTCGCAGCCGACAGCGGTGCACCGCTGCTGGACACGAACGGCGACGGCGTGCCCGACACCGGCCCGATTCCGGCCGGCGGCAGCATCAACATCGTGACCCAGGCGCAACTGCCGCCTGCCACGGTGGGAGGCGCGTACGTGGCCACCGTGCTGGGTCGCTCCGTGAACGACAACACGAAGATCGATGCGACCGCAGACCGCCTCGAGCAAGTGATCGCCACTCTGGTCGACTTGACCAACACCAAGACGGGTACCGGCGCAGCCAGCGTGGCCAACGGTGACCTCGGCGCGGGCCCCAGCCCGTTGCCAACGCAGACCCATGAAACGGGCGCAGGTATCGGCACGATGTTCTCGCTGTGGGTGAAGAACCATGACGCGATCGACGCGACCTACAACTTCGCCGCCAGCCAGACGCCCGGTTTCCCCGGCGCGCTGCCGGCAGGCTGGACGGTCAAGTTCGTGGCGGCTGGCGGCACTTGTGCATCGCCGGCCATCCCGAACGTTGCAGTGATCGCCGGTGGGCAAAACGAGATCGCTGCCTGCGTCACGCCGCCTTCCGCGCAAACTGCCGTCACCGCGGTGAAGATCTACTTCAAGGTGCAATCCACTGCAGTGGCTTCGACCGGCGGAATCGCTTCCGACGTCAAGACCGACGCCGTGACCGTGACCTCGACGGCACTTCAGCTGGGCGCTTCGCTCACGCCGAACAACAACGGCCAGGTCGCACCGGGCGGCACCGTGGTGTATGCCCACACGCTGACGAACATCGGCGCGCAAAGTTGCGGCGCGTACACGTTGACGGCCAACGTGCCCGCAGGTGATGCGACGCAAGGCTGGACCACCTCGATCTACCTCGACGTCAACGGCGACGGCCAGATCGACGCTGGCGACACGCCTGTGAGCGGGCCACTGGCGAGCCTGCCGGTCGGTGCGGCGCAGAAGCTGCTGGTGCGCGTGTTTGCGCCCGGTGGTGTGACCGCAGGTGTCAGCAGCACCACGACGGTGACGGCCACGTTCACCGACGCGGCCCCCAACTGTGGTACGCCGTCGGCGACCGACATCACTGCCGTGATCACCGGCCAGATCCGCGTCCTCAAGACGCAGGCGGCCGATGCGACCTGTGATGGTGTGGCCGACGCCCCGGGCTTCGCGGCAACCTCGCTGCAGCTGAAGCCCGGTCAGTGCATCGTCTACAAGGTCGTTGCCACCAACGAAGGCATCGTGCCGGTGACCAACATCGCCATCAACGATGCATTGCCGGCGTACACCACGTTGAGCGCGAAGCAGCCCGCATTGCAGTGCGAGGCAACCGGCGTGAGCGGTACGGCACTGGCCTTCGTGCCGGGCGCCACTGCCGTGAGCTGCGGCAGTGCGGCCAACACCGTGGCCCCAGGTGGCACGGCCACGCTGACCTTCGCCGTGCAGATCAACCCCTGATCCGGCGCCAGAGCTGCCGGCGGTCCGCAAGGGCCGTCGGCAGCTTCCCGCGAGGCCCGGACCCACACCCGGCGCCTCGCCTGTTTCCCCTGCTGCTTTCGTGCACATCGCTGCATGCAAGCCGAGCCTGGCCGGCCTTCAAGGCAGCAGAGGAAAGAGTTCTTCGAGTGTTTGACGTGTCTTCCGCACCGGACGGCACGACGGAAGGTTCACGGCGTGCAATTTCTTCTTTCTTCTTCGCGTGTCCGGATGCATCGCTGGTGTGCCGGCATGGCGGCCGTGCGCGCCGTGATGATGGCCCTCGGCCTTGCGTTCGTCATGGCGTTCGCACATGCGGTACCCGCGCCCGGTGGTGTCGTGATCCGCAGCATTGCAACGGGCACCTATGTGCCCGCCGGCATGGCGAACAGCGAAACCGCAAGCTCCAACGTCGTGATCGCGAGCATCCTGCCCGTGGAGGTGCTGTCGCTCACACAGGACCAGCGTGTGAACCGCCCACCGGGGACCGTCGCCACGCTGAGCCATCTGCTCACCAACACCGGCAACGTGCCCTCGAGCTATGTCCTGAGCTTCACCAACGACGGCGCCGGCTGCACGGCCGACGGGCTCGACCTGACGGCGTTGCGGGTGGCGCGCGACATCAACCACAATGGCGTCGTCGATATCGGCGATCCGGTGTTGTTGCCCGGTGGCGCTGACACGCTGGCACTGTCGCCTGGGCAGACGGCCGAACTGCTGGTGCAGGGCACCGTTCCCGCAGCGGCCAGCGGCAGCGCCTGCCTGGTGCTCACAGCGACCACGGCGCTGCAGCGCGTCAGCGCGAGCAACCGCGACATCGTCGAGGTCGGCAGCGTCGCCGTGCTCGCCCTCGTCAAGTCCGCCAGCTACACGGGCGCCGTCGTTCCAGGCAGCACGCGCATCGACTTCAGCATCTCGGGCACCAACACCGGCGCGCGTGATGCGCAGCCCGCCGGCACGGCATCGCCCACCGGCACACAGGTGATGGTCAATGGAAGCCCGCGCAGTTTGCTGCTGCTGCGCGACCCCGTGCCTCCCGGTACCCGCTACATCGCGGGCAGCCTGCAAAGCACGGCCGCTGGGGCGATCCCTCTGTTCCGCAAGGTCGGTGCCGCCGACTTCAGCTATCGCACCACCGAAGACGGCGACGTCGCCGAAGTCGCCATCGGCGTGCCCGCGGCATTGCCGCGCAACGCCTCCATCGCCATGCAGTTCGCGGTGCAGGTGAAAGCCGATCACACCGGCGACATCCGCAACACCGCGCACAGCCAGTACAACGACGGCGTCGCGCCCGCCGCGTCGCCGTCCAACACGGTGGTCATCGCATCGAGCCCGGCGCAGGGCCAGAGCCGCATCGGCGTTGCCAAGGCGGCGTCCACTGCGCGCATGAACCGCGGCAGCGACGGCCAGCCCGACGGCACGACCACCGTCACCTTCGACGTCAACGTACGCAACTACGGCACGACGGCGCTCCACGGCGTTCAGGCCGTGGACATTCTCGAAGGCCCGGGCACCGCGCAGTTCGGCACGCGCACCGCCGCGCCGGTGCCGGGCCCCCGCCAATACACCATCGTCCCCGGAACCCTGGCTATCGTCGGCAGTCCGGGCAACGCCGTGGTGGGCACCGTGGCTGCCGTCAACGCCGCGTTCGATGGCACAGCCTCGGCCCAGAACCTGCTCGCACCCGGCGCGGTGTTGCCCGTCGGCGGCCAGCTCACCGTGCGTTTCGATGTGCGCTTCAACGTTGCAGGCCACGCTGGCGTGCTGCACAACACCGTCCGCGCGCAGGGCGCACTCGCCGCTGGCGGTGCGCCTGTTGCGTTCGACGACTCCGTCAACGGCAGCAACCCCGACGCCGACGGCGACGGCAACCCCACCAACGACACCTCGCCCACGCCGGTGTCCCTGCAACGGCCCGAACTCTCGCTTGTGAAGAGCGTCTCGCAGCCCCGTCGCGTGGGGGAGGGCATCTACGAGCTCGACTACCGCTTCAAGGTCGGCAACACCGGCACGGCACCGGCGCCGAACGTGCGGGTGATCGACAACCTGAACTGCACCTTCGACATGGACAAGCCCGACGGCCGCATTGCCGCCTGGGAACTCACGGGGCCACCCAAGGTGCGCCGCGGCATCCTGCAGATCGCGCCCGGTTTCACGGGGCGTGCGGCCTGCGACCGCGAAACCGCCGACAGCGCCGATCCGTTCAAACTGCCCACCCAGGCCGTGCTTGGCCTTACCGATGGCAGCCGGGCGCTGGCACCCGGCCAGAGCGAAGAGATCGAACTCACCGTGCGCATCACCCGCAAGCCGTCTGGCAGCGGTGCGCGCGTGCCGTTCACCAACAAGGCCTGGGCCGCCGCCTTCGAGCAGAACACCGGCAATGCCGCGCCAGCCACGCTCGTCGTTGCGAGCGCCAGCAGCGTGTCGTCGATGCTGGCCGACCCGCAGGGCGTGGTCTACAACGCCGTCTCCCGCCAGCCCGTGGCCGGTGCCGTCGTCACCTTCACCCGCCAGGCGTGCACCGACGGGGCCGTCAAGCCCATGGCGCTGGCCGAGGTGTTCGGCGGCGACAGCGGCATCTACCGCGCGAACCCCAACGGCAGCCTGTCGATGACGACCGGCGCTGACGGCGGCTATCAGTTTTACTTTCTCTCGCCGCCGGTCACCGGCAGCTGCACCTACGCATTGAGCGTGGCGCCGCCTGCAGGCAGCGCCTATGCCTCGCCGTCGCAGCTGATCCGCGCCACCCCCGGCACCTTTGAGCGCTGCGGCGCCGTCGTTTCCCACGCGGTCTCGCCGCAGGGCGCGGAAGCCACGACGCACCACTTCTCGCTCAAGGCCGGCTTCGACGCGTCGGGCGCGGCCTGCGACGTGGTGAACAACCACATTCCCCTCGACCCGGGCAACGTGCTCGGGCTCGTGCTGCGCAAGGAAGGCAGCAAGCGGCAGGTCGAGTTCGGCGACTTCCTCGATTACGCGCTCGTCGTCACCAACAAGACCGGCTTTCCTGTCACGGGCCTGAGCCTCTCCGATCAACTGCCGCCGGGCTTTGCCTACGTGGCTGGCAGCGCGCGGCTCAATGGCGCGCCCACGGCGAATCCTGTGGGCGGTGCGGGCCCCAAGCTGAGCTTCGACCAACCGGGCCTCGTGCTTGCCGTCGACCAGTCGGCCTCGGTGCGCTATCGCGTGCGCGTCGGTGTCGGTGCGCCGACGAATGGCGACGCCATCAACCGCGCGCGTGCCAATTCGGGCCCCATGCAATCGAACCTCGCGCAATGGACCGTGCGCGTGACCGGCGGCGTGTTCTCCGACGACGCGTTCCTCTTCGGCAAGGTCTACATGGACTGCCGTCGCGACGGCCGCCAGCAGGGCAGCGACGAAATCGGTGTGCCCGGCGTGCGGCTGTACATGGAAGACGGCACCCACGTCATCACCGACGTCGAAGGCAAGTGGAGCCTGTACGGCCTCAAGCCCGTCACACACGTGCTGCGCGTCGATCCGATCACGCTGCCCGCTGGCGCGAAGCTCGAAGCGCTCGACAACCGCAACGCCGGGCGTCCCGACAGCCGCTTTGTCGATCTCAAGAAGGGCGAATTCCACAAGGCCAACTTCGTCATTGCCAACTGCGATGCGCCGGGCGTGATCAACGACGTCATCGCGCGGCGCGAGGCGATCGCCGCCGTGCCCGACACCGAGGCCGAAGCCCAGGTGCGTATGCGCCTGGACCCCGAAGGCCTCGTCGCTCCCGTGGGCGACCGGCGGTCGCTGCCCGCCAGCGGTGAAGTGCGCGGAGGCGCAAGCACCGGCACCGCGCAGACCAGTTCGGCGCCGCTGATCGCCATGCCCGCCGCATCGGCGTCGGTCAGCAGCTTTGTCGGCGGTGCCTCGGGCGGGCAGGGCAGCACGCTCGGCGCGGCGACCGGCGGCGGTGTCGCAGCGGATGGCGCATCTCCCGCGGGCAAGGGCACCGTGCTGTTCAAGGTGACCGTGAACTGAGCAGGCGCCCACCGGGAGAAATGCCACAGCCGTCCGAAACCCTCATCCTTTTTCTGCCCCCTTCGTGGGGCACCGGCCAAAGCGAAGGGGGCCGATCGAAGAACCCTTCGCGGCAGGGGTTGCCGTGGTCTCGGCAACCCGAACCTGGACGGTGAAATCGATGAAAAAAATTGATTCGATCGAGCGTGCTGCTGCGCCTCGGGACATGCTTGTGTGCATATCCGCACACCTTCGTGGCGCAAACCGGCGGGTCCGTGAGCTTCGACATCGTCCGCCAAGTCGCCTCGCCCGTGATCGACGGTTGGAGTGCAAAGATCTTTGCCGACGCGGGTTGCACCGGCGCAGTGCAACCCGGCGCCGCCGTGCTCTACCCGCCGGCGGTGCCGACAACGGTGACTGCCGGCAAGAACGTCTGCGTGGTGCTGCAGCTCTTCGTGCCGGGGCATGCGCTGGACGGCTACCGCAACGATGCCTCGGTGCAGGCGAACTTCACCTTCACGAATGCGCTGCCCGGACTCACCGCGAGTTATGTGGTGCACGACACCACGACCGTGTCGGCCGTGGCGCTGGAACTGAAGAAAGAAGTGCGCAACGTGTCGAAGGGCGGCCCCTTCGGGCTCAGCAACGATGCCAGGTCGGGCGAGACGCTGGAGTACCGCATCACGTACACCAACAACGGCGCGACGCCGATCAGCGGGCTGACGGTGAACGATGCGACGCCGGTCTACACGAGCTTTGCCGGCTCGCAGGAAGACACGACGCCGGCGACGCTGACCGCATGCACGAAGCGCACGCCCGCCAACCCCGCACCGGCGCCTGCAGTGGCCTGCATCACGACGCAGTCCGCGGGCGGGGCCGGGCCGATGGACTGGAAATTCGTCGGGCAACTCGCGCCCGGCGGCACGGGCGCTGTGCGTTTCAAGGTGACGGTGAACTGACGGTCTGCAGCACGGGCGGCGCGCAGGAACGCGCGTTACGCATCGATCAGATCAGCAGCGGCCCTTCTTGGCCTGGCCGGGCGGGCAGTGACCGCCGCCGCGGTGATCGTCGTCATGGTCGTAGCGGTCGCCGCGGTCATGGTGGTGGCGATCGCTGCGGCGCTCTTCACGGCGCTCGGCGCGGCGCCAGTCGCCTTCACGCCAACGCCAGCCGCCGTCGGCGCGGACCCAGCCACCCGGGGCGTAGGCGTAATCGGGGCGGGCCGCCACGTAGTAGCCCGGGCGCCATGCGTAGGCGCGATCGTTCCATTGCCAATGGCCGGGCACCCAGACCTGGCCGCCGCGCGGCCGCGGCGCGGGTTCGTAGCGCGGCGCGGGCGGTGCGACCTGGATCAGGCCGGGCACGTTGATGTTGACCGAGACCTGTGCCACGGCGGGCAAGGTGGCGGCGGCCACGGCGGCGGCCAGAAGAATTCTTGTGAGTTTCATCGTGATGCCCTTTGGTTGTTATGAGTGACTGAACCCGAACAACGCCCGACCGGCGGATCGCGTGCACGGGGTTGTCCTGGGCGGGGCCGCAGAAGTTGTTAACAAAGGGAGTTTTGCACGCAGAGCGGGGGTGTCCGTGTCGGACAGGCCCGCGTGCCGCGAAACGGCGGCCGATGTGTGGCGCAGAAAGCGAAAAGGCCCGTTACCTTGTGAGTAACGGGCCTTCAGCAAATGGTGGCTCCTCGACCTGGGCTCGAACCAGGGACCTACGGATTAACAGTCCGGCGCTCTACCAACTGAGCTATCGAGGAACAAGCCTTCAATTATATTCAATGAATTCGCCGTTCTGAGACGACGGCGATCATTTTTGATGGGTGAAGCGCGCAGGGCGATTGATTTTTTTCGCGCCCTTCACGTCTTCGCCCCCGCGTGCTTCGTTCGCGTGGGGCGCCACAAATGAAAAGGCCCGCTACCTTGTGAGTAGCGGGCCATTCAGAGGCCTTGCGGCTTTGTTCTGGCTCCTCGACCTGGGCTCGAACCAGGGACCTACGGATTAACAGTCCGGCGCTCTACCAACTGAGCTATCGAGGAACAAGCCTTAGATTATAGCGTGGTTTTTTGGGCTTCCAAAACACCGAGGCGCCGACGCAACGAATTCGTGGCGACGAGGCCGCGACGACGACGAAAGCGCCTCGCTCATCACATCGCAATGCTCACGCCCAGCCGCAGCGTGCGCGGCGCGCCCGGGAACAGGTAGACGTGGCTGAACTGGTAGGGCGATTCCTTCCAGTAGCGGCGGTCGAACAGGTTGTCGACGGCCAGCGTCCAGCTCGTGGCCATGCCGGCCAGCTTGGTGTCGTAGCGCAGCACCGCATCCAGGCGCGTCCACGACGGCAACCGGATCGAGCCGTCGGGCAGCACGTTGCGGCGGCCTTCGTACGACAGCTGTCCCGCGAGTTCGAGGCCCGGCACCGACGCGAAGCGGTAGCCGGCCTGCGCGCGCAGCACCTGCTTGGGCACGTTGGTGGGCGCCTGTCCGTTGAGCTCAGGCGCGGTCGTGCTGCCGCGGCGCTTGGCGTCGATGAGTGCGACGCTGCCGCCCACGCGCCAGGGGCCGCCGGTCCATTGCGCGCCGGCCTCGAGGCCGCGATGCATTGCGCGGCCATCGTTGCGCACCGTGCAGAACTCGCCGCACAGGTCGAGGTTGGTCATGGGGCGCGAGATGTCGAACCACGCGACCTGCCAGTTGAATGCCGCGTCGCCGCCCTTCAGGCCGAGTTCCCACTGGCGCGATTGCAGCGCGGGCAGCGCCTCGCCCGCGTTCGCGTACTGCGAGCTCTTGTTCGGCACGACCTGCGACTCGACACCCTTGCCCCAGCTCGCATAGGCGAGCAGCCCGGGCTGGATCGTGTAGCTGGCGGCGATCCACGGCGTGGTGATGCTGTCGCTGTAGCCGGTGGGGCGCGAACCGTCGGTGCGGATGCTGTCGCGCGACAGCCGCGTGTGCCGCGCGCCGACCCAGGTCGTGAAGCGGTCGTTCCAGCGGATGGCGTCCTGCGCCGACAGCTCGGTCGAGCGCTCGTTGCGGTTGGTGTTCGCGTCGGTCAGCCGCGGGTCGGCCGGCGTCATCGCGGTCGCCCAGATGTTGCCGGTGCCGACGTAGTTGTAGGCCTGGTCCTGGAAGCGGTTGCGCACGCGGCTTTGCAGCAGGCCGAAGCCCAGCTCGTGCCGCACGCTGCCCGTCATCACGTTGCCCTTGAGGTTCAGGCTGCCCGCGGTCTGCGTGCGGCGTTCGTTCTCGCTGCGGAAGTCGTACACGTCGAAGGTGCCGTCGGAGCAGTAGCGGTCGTAGTTGAACTCCGCGCCGCAACCGAAGGCGTAGGCCAGCCGGTCGTCGGTCTTCAGACGCTGCTGGCCGATCTGCGCGCTCCAGCGCCAGTCGGCATTCAGCGCCTGGCTGAAGCGCACCGTGCCGGTCAGCGCCTTGAACACCGAGGGCTGCGACCACGGCTGGTTGTTCAGGTTGATGCGCGGGTCGACCGGCGCGGGCAGCGTGTTGCCCAGCAGGCTGTAGCCGTTCTGGCTCGGCTGGGTCTTGTGGCTTTGCTCGATCTCGAATTCGAGCACCGAGTCGCGCGTGATGCGCCAGTCGGCTGCGAGCGAGAACAGGTTGCGGTTGCCGTCGAGGTTGTGCGTGAGCGGGTTGAGCTTTTCGGCGGCCATGTTGAGCCGGTAGCCGAACTGGCGGTTCTCGCCGAAGCGGCCGCCGAAGTCGAGCGCGCCGAGCACGCTGCCGCGGCTCGTGGTTTCGAGGCGGACGGTGCGCAGGTCTTGTTCGGTCGGGCGCTTGACCACGTAGTTGACGAGCCCGCCCGGTGCGCTGGTGCCGGCCTGGATGCCGCTGGTGCCGCGCAGGATCTCGATGCGCTCCTTGTTGTCTAGCGGAATCGCCGTCTCGGCGCTGATCGGCAGGCCTTCGCGCCGATAGTTGAAGCGGTTGTCGAGCACGAAGCCGCGCACCGTGAGGTAGTCCCAGTAGCCGGCCGAGTTGTAGGCGTCGGTGACCGAGGCGTCGAACTGCGTCAGGTCTGCGAGGCGGCGTGCGCCGCTGCTGCGCAACTGCTGGCTGTCGATGATCGTGGCCGACAGCGGCAGCTCGCGCAGCGGCACGTCGCCGAAGCCGCTGATGTCGGCCTGCGGCGCGGCGGCGCCGTCGTTCACGGTGACCTCGGGCAGTGCCTGCGATGGCGATTGCGCATGCGCGCCGCAGGCACCGAAAGTGAGAAGGGCGGCGGTGAGCGCGCGCGAAAGCGGGGAGTGCGAGAAAAGTCGAGCGTTCATTCTGTGCGTTCAGGGGAAACCGGGGCGGCGTGCATTGCCGCCATCCATTGCATTGCCATGGCCTCGGGGTCGTCGGCGGCGACCAGCGCGCGCACCACGGCGACCGAGCCGACGCCGGTGGCGAGCACCTCGGGCAGCCGCACGGCATCGACGCCGCCGATGCCCACCTGCGGGTAGCCGCGCAGCAGGCGCGCATAAGCCGCGAGCCGCGCCACGCCCTGCGGCGCGGTCGCCATCCGCTTGAGCGTGGTCGGGTAGATGGCGCCCATCGCGATGTAGCTCGGGCTCACCGCGTCGGCGCGCACCATCTCGGCGTAGCCATGGGTGCTCACGCCGAGCCGCAGGCCCGAAGCGCGCAGCTGCTGCAGTTCATCGGGCGACAGCGCGTCGAGGTCTTCCTGCCCAAGGTGGATGCCGTAGGCGCCGGCCGCGATGGCGAGCTGCCAGTGGTCGTTGATGAAGAGCAGCGCACCCGTGCCGCGCACCGCGTCGACGGCAGCCCGCACTTCGCGTGCGACGGCGGCTGCGTCGTCCGACTTGAAGCGCAGCTGCACGGTCGGCACGCCGGCGCGCGCCATGCGGCCGACCCAGGCGGCATCGGGCAGCACGGCGTAGAGGCCGAGCCGTTCGGGGCAGGGCGGAAACGCGTCGGTGCGCGCGGTCGGCGGAAACGGGCCCATACCGAAATCGACCGGCGCATCGGGCCATGCCGACGCGTCGAACTGGCTGAGCCGTGCGGTCTGCGCGCGCCACGCGTGAGCGAGGCATTCGGCGTCGATCTCGATGAAGCCGAGCGCGGTGCAGGCCTGCTTCGCGCCGCGGTAGACGGCGTCGTCCGACGAAAAGTGCGGTGCGCCGCTCACGGGCGTGGACGTGGCAGCACCGAAGCGCAGGCCGTGGGCCGCGACGATGGCTTGCGCCACGGCGCGGGCGTTGGAGGTGTCGACGGTGCTCATCGTGTTCACGGTGCGTGGTGCCAGAAGGGTGTGCCGAGCACGGGCGTGCTGGGCTGTGCGGCGTCCTGCGCGGCCATCGCACCGGCGCGGTAGGCCGTGCGGCCGGCCTGCACGGCGTCGGCAAAGGCGCCGGCCATCGCGACCGGCTCTTGCGCGAGCGCGACGGCGGTGTTGAGCAGCACGCCGTCGTAGCCCCACTCCATCACCTGGCATGCGTGCGAGGGCAGGCCGAGGCCCGCGTCGACCAGCATCGGCACCTTCAGGCGCTCGCGCAGCAGGCGCAGCGCGTACGGATTGACCGGCCCGCGTCCGGTGCCGATGGGTGCGGCCCAGGGCATCACGGCCTGGCAACCGACATCGACGAGGCGCTGGCACAGCACCAGGTCTTCGGTGCAGTACGGCAGCACGTGGAAGCCATCGCGGATCAACTGCGATGCCGCGTCGACGAGGTTCAGCGTGTCGGGCTGCAGCGTGTAGTCGTCGCCGATGAGTTCGAGCTTGATCCACGGCGTGTCGAACAGCTCGCGCGCCATCTGTGCGGTGGCGACCACCTCTTGCACGCTGTGGCAGCCGGCGGTGTTGGGCAGCACCGGCACGCCCAGCTTGCGCAGCAGCTCCCAGAAGCCGTTGCCGAGGTCGCTGTTGCCGGAGCCCTGGTTGGCGGTCTGGCGGCGCAGCGAAGCAGTCAGCATCGCGGGTTGGGCACGCTGCACAGCCGCTTCAAGCACGTCGGGCGACGGGTAGCGCGCGGTGCCCAGCAGCAGGCGGCTGTGGAAGGTCTGGCCGTAGAGGACCAGCGGATCGGGATTGGTCATGGTTGTCGTCTCCATCGTCTTGTCTCTGGTGCGTTCGTTCAGCCGCCGGTCACCGGGCGGATCACCTCGACGCGGTCGTCAGCGTGCAGCGGGTGCGTGGCATAGGCCGAGCGCGGCACGAACTCGCGGTTCACCGCCACCGCGAAAGGCGGTACGGCCTGCAGCACGGCCAGCGCGTCGGCGAGCAGCGCGCCCTTGGGCAGCGTGCAGGGCTTGTCGTTGATCAGGATGTTCATCGTCGATGTCGTTGTTCTCGTCATGCGTCGGGCACGTCCAGGCCGAAGCCGCGCGCGAGCGTGGAACGGCCTTGCACCAGCAACTCCATCGCCGCGTCGAGCAGTGCGGGCGCGATCATGAAACCGTGGCGGTACAGGCCGTTGATCTGCAGCACACGCGGTTGCGGCTGACGGATGGCCGGCAGGTTGTCGGGCAGGGTGGGGCGGCATTGCGTCGCGATCTCGACGATGCGCGCCTCGGCAAATCCGCTGTGCACCGCGTAGGCCGCGCTCAGCAGCTCGAGCGTGGAGCGCACGCTGGCGGGCGACATGTCGTCCGACTCGATCTCGGTTGCGCCGATCACGAACAGGTGGTCGGGCTTGGGCGCGATGTACAGCGGGTAGCGCGGATGCACGAGCCGCGTGGGGCGCTGCAGCGTGACCTCGGGCGCATGCACGCGGATCACCTCACCGCGCACACCGCGCAGTGCGTTCCATTGCGGCTTGGCACCGAGGCCGCGGCAGTCGATCACCCAGTCGGGTTGGCCTGCCGTGCCGGGCGAAAAGTCGGAAGGCGCACGCGGCGACTGCCAGTGCAACGTCACGCGCGCATCGGCTTCCAGCGTGGCGCGCAGCGACGCCAGCAGCGCGCGGTTGTCGAGCTGGCCTTCGCCCGGCAGGTACAGGCCCCGGGCGAAGCGCGTGCCCAGCGAGGGTTCGAGCGCGGCGATGGCGGCGGGCGTGTCGAGCGCCTGCATCGGTGCAAGCTCGGGCACCTGCGCGCCGGTGCGCGCCAGCACGCCCGCGAGCCGTGCGGCCTCGGCGGCGTCCTGCCGGTGCCACAGCACCAGCGTGCCTTCGCGCTGGAAGAACACGGGTTGCGCCAGCGGTGCCAGCAGCTCGGGCCAGCGTGACAGCGCGTGCTGGCCCATGCGCACGACCGACACCGGCGCCACGGCCGATTCGGCCAGCGGTGCGAGCATGGCCGCGGCCACGCGTGCGGCTGCGCCTTCGGCTTCGGGGCTGCCGGCTTCGTACAGCGCGACCTTGCAGCCCGCCTGTGCGAGCGTGACCGCCATCAGTCGACCCATGAGGCCTGCGCCGAGGATGGCCGCCGATTGAAATGGCACGCTCATGGTCTTGCTCCTTCCCCCACTGGGGGAAGGCTGGGATGGGGGCGGGCAGAGCGCCCGATGGACACGCCGCGTGCCCCCACCCCGCCCCTTCCCCGGAAGGGGCGGGAGAAAGAGGCGAGGCGCACTCGCCGATAATTTTCAACATGACCCCCGCACCCACCCAACGCTACGCACGCGTGCTTTCCATCGCCGGCTCCGACAGCGGCGGCGGCGCCGGCATCCAGGCTGATCTCAAGACCTTCGCGGCCCTCGGCTGCTACGGCATGACGGCCATCACCGCGCTCACCGCGCAGAACACGGTGGGTGTTTCGGGTATCTACGGCGTGCCGCCCGATTTCCTGAAGGCGCAGATCCAGGCCGTGGTGGAAGACATCGGCGTCGACGCCGTCAAGCTCGGCATGCTGCACGCGCCCGAGGTGGTCGAGGTGGTGGCCTGGGCCATCGACCGCTACCAGCTGAAGAACGTGGTACTCGACCCCGTGATGATCGCCACCAGCGGCGACCGCCTGATCGCAGCCGAGACGGTGCAGGTGCTGGTGCGTGAACTGTTCCCGCGCGCCGTGGTGATCACGCCGAATCTCGACGAGGCCGCCTTGCTGGTCGGCCATGCCATCGGCGGCATCGACGCGCTCGACGGCGCGGCGGACGAACTGCTGGCGCTCGGCGCGAAGGCCGTGCTGCTCAAGGGCGGCCACCTGCCCGGCGACGAAGTGGTCGACGTGTTGCTGGAGCGCAGCGGCGCGCGCAAGCGGCTCGCGTCGCAACGCATCGCCAGCCGTAACCTGCACGGTACCGGCTGCACGCTCTCGTCGGCCATCGCCGCGCACCTGGCATTGGGGCTGGCGTTGCCCGACGCGGTCGAGCGCGCACGCGCGTACATCCTCGGCGCGATGAGCGCCGGTGCGAATGTGCAGGTGGGTGCGGGCCACGGTCCGCTCAACCACGGCTTTGCGCCAGTGCCGACCCACCGCTTGCCGCTGTCGGCCGGCTGAGCCACGCCAGAACGAAAGTCGCTGCCAGCGTCGGCAATGCCGAGCCGAACTGCGGCGCCCATTTGGCGAGCGCGTGGTAGGCCGCGATGCCCGCGAGCCAGATCAGCGCCGCGCCCCAGTCGATGGTGCGCGTGCCGCTTGCCGACACCGCGTTCCCGCTGCCCAGCCGTCCCAGGATCACGCCGTACAGCGGCACGAACACCGAACTCAGCAGCAGCAGGAAGGGTTCGAGCGTGTGCATCGGCAGCACCAGCGCGAGGCCGATGCACAGCACCGCCAGCAGCAGGCCCCAGCGCTTCACGCTCCAGCGCGGCAGCAGGCTGTGCGTGGACACCGAGCCCGAGTACACGTCGCCGTAGGCGTTGTCGAGTTCGTCGATGAGGATCAGGCCCAGCGCCACCAGGCCGCCCTGCGCCAGCAGCAGCGCCATGACGAGGCTGGTGCCCGGCTCGGCCACGCTCACGACCATCACGCCGAGCGCGTAGCACCAGATGTTGGCGAGCGCGTAGCCGATCCAGGTGCCGCTGAACGCGCTGCCCAATCCACCGGCTGCGCTGCGCTTGCCGTGGCGCGCGTAGTCGGCCACCAGCGGCAGCCACGACACCGGCATCGCAATCACCAGGTCGAGCGCACTGAACATGCCCATGCTGCCGTTGCCCGGCCGCGCCCAGAAAGCGTCCAGGCCCTTGGCGTGCAGCTGCGTCGCGAACTGCCAGCTGAGCCACAGCAGCGACAGCACCACCAGTGGCAGGCCGAAGCGGCTCACGAAGCGGCGCACCAGCTTGACCATCGAGCCCGCGAGCAGCGCCAGCAGCACCGCGCCCCACAGCAGCGTGGTCAGCACGCCGCCCCAGACCGTGCCCAGCGCGGGGCCGAACGCCTGCAGCCCGATGGCCTGCGTGCCCTCGCGCATGATCACGAGTTCGAAGGTGGTCCAGCCCACCAGCTGCACGATATTGAGCAGCACCGGCAGCCGCGCGAAGGCGCTGCCGTAGGTGGCGTGCATCAGGCCGGCGCTGGCCAGCCCGGTTTCGCAGCCCAGCCGCGCGGTCCAGGCCAGCAGCCCGGCGCCGAGCAGCGAGCCCAGCACGATCGCCAGCGCCGCATCGCGCGTGCCCACGGCCGGCACCAGGTAGGCGCCGATCTGCATCACCAGCAGCCCGACGCCGAGGCTGAACCACAGCGAGGCGTGGTCGTGCCAGCCGAAGACGCGCCGGGATAAGGGCAAGGGCGTCAGCGCCTCATTGCCAGAGGAAGTTCCGTTGTGGTCGTGTGCCATCCGTTTTGCTCCAGTGCAAAAGGTTTGGCAGGTGGGCGAGGCTCCAGTGGCGCGGCCGTCACGCGAGACAACGCGACAGGCCACCGGACCAGCTTCCCTGCGCGAGGATTACCTCAAGCCATGCAAATAAACACGGCAGAACAGGTTCAAAGGGTGTTTTCTCAGCCGATCCGACGAGTCGGGCCAGCACCCCTAGCGAGTCGCCATTTTAGGCGCGCATCGGCGCGCTCAGCGAAAAGTAGTCGGCGTACGGCAGAATCGGCCAAAAACAGACTTTGGCGTGGCCCAACTTCAGGACAAAAGCATGCATTGCATCATGGTCGTCGAAGACTGCTTCGCCATAGGCGGAAAAGGGCTCGCTGTAGTTGGGAATCAACTTGTGCAGGCAATGCCGCTGGAATCGTCGGTCGTAGAACTCAGGCGTCCGGGTCGGCAAACGCTGAGCACGATGGTGGTTGACTCCGGCATTTTTTCTTCCCCGATGGATGGCTCCAAAACGCGGTCTTTTTCCATTCTGTTGCCTGCAAATCTGCAGGTCGACGACGTGCCGCTCGGCTCCGAAATTTGGCAGTCGCAGGCCATGTCGTAGTTCGGCCAGCAACTGTCGTTCGCCGCAGCGAACAAACGAGTTAAGAGCGGACGTTCACACTATGTCAAGAGTAGAGAAACTTTGCGCCGCTTGTGAGCTGTTTAGTCTTGCGCTGAAAGAGATTCCTGGCAAGGCTTCAGAGACGCTTGGCCAATCATGTGCTGGAGTGCGCAGCTTCGTTGCCACAGCCCGCGAAGGAACTCCCAAGCCGACTCCTTCCCAGTTGGCCGCGGGATTGGAGCAAGGTTGGCGAGAGGTGCTGGATTCGTTGTCAGGTTTTCCTAAAGAATGGCGGCCCGCCGTGGCAAAGGCGTGGTTCTCTGCGACAGAGCGCGCATATCCAGAGTTCATGGCAAATGAAGAACGACGACTTGCCAAGGTGCTTCAACGCGGAAGGATCCGCACCGAAGCAGAGTTCTATCGCGTTCGGCATGAAATCGATGTGCTCGAAGGTCAGCCTGACAGGCAAGCTGAGTTGCAGCGGCTGTATTCCATCATCGGCGATTTTGAGAGCCGGCTTTAATGTCAGGTACCGACCAGGATCGGGCGTTTGACATAGCACTTGACGCCGGAATGGCTGCTTGCGATTGAGCGCTACTTCCGCTTGGGGCCCTTAGCGGTCTTCCGTTGTCGGCCCAAGAGCCCCTGACCTCGTCTTACCTCAGTCAGGTTCAAAGGGACTCTCTCAGTCAGCCCCGGAAAAATCCGGCTCGACACCCCTAGCGATGCGCCCCAGCGAACTGCGGCGCGGGGCGGATTTTATCCCTGCGCGGCGGAACGCCCCAGACGCATGAAAATCCGCGTCGCGAGGGCGGTTTAGAACGCCTCGGGGAACCACGACACATGGCAGACGATTTCAAGCACCCGGAACCGGCCCCGGCGCCACCCGAGCAACCGCCGCGCACCCGCCTGCGCCGCTTCCGCGTCGACGTCGGCACGATCATCTGCGCGGTCGCACTGCTGCAGTCGCTGCTGCTGGTGGCCTTCGGCTACTGGGGCGCGGAGAAGCTGGTGTCCAAGGTGGGCGAGTCGGCGCACAAGGTCAACCATGACCGCGTCGAAGACAACGTCCTTGCCTTCCTCGCGAAGACCGAGGGGCTGGTGCGCGCCATCGCCCACACGCCCGACCTGCACCCGGCGGGCCACGACGGCGAGCAGACCGCCGAGCTGCTCTGGGCCGCGCTGGAACAGACACCAGAGATCGACAGCATCGGCGTGGGCAGCGACGACGGCCACTTCCTGATGGCCATGCGCCACCCCGTGCCGGTAGTGCGGCAGGTGCTGCGCGACGGCAGCTTCAGCACCGAGACCTGGGAGTACAAATCGCCGCCCGACAGCGATGCCGACGAAGACCCACGGCGGCGCTACGAGACGACGCGCATCGAGGCCTTTCGCAGCGAAGACGACCCGGTGCACCAGGACTGGTTCACGCAGGCCGAGAAGGCGCGGCGCGCCGTGTGGACCGCGCCCTACGTGTTGCCTTCGATGAAGGAGCTGGGCGTGAGCCACGCACGGCCGAGCCGGCGGCAGGACGAGGAGGGCGCCACGCAGACCTTCGTGGCAGTCGCCAGCGTGTCGCTCGGTCATCTTTCCAGCCTGGTGCGCCTGTTCGGCGGCACGGGCCACGGCCACAGTGCCTTGTTGAGCGCCGACCACCACGTGATCGCGCGCAGCGACCATCCGCACTCGGTGCGGAAGTTGGAGGACCCCGACGACGGCGTGCTCGGTGCGCTGCACACGCACATGCTGGCCAACGGCAGCCGCGGCTGGACAGAGGACATGGCCTTCGCGCTCGTGCACGAGGGTATGCACTACCAGGTGCAGACCTCGCGCATTCCGGCCACCGACTGGCACCTGGTCAGCTGGGAGCCCGAAGAGGCGTTGATGGGCGCGCTGCATCGCAACGTGCTGTGGTCGCTGCTGCTGGTGCTGGCGTTTCTGGTGATCGCGCTCTTCATTTCGCTGCGCCTGTCGAAGCTCGTGACGGCGCCCATCGAAAGCCTCGCGCGCACGGCGCGGCGCATCGGGCGGCTGGAGCTGGACGACCTGCCGCGCGAGCCCAGCCGCGTGCTCGAGATCCAGCACCTGAACCAGGCGCTGGACGAGTCCGCGCGCAGCCTGCGGGCCTTTCGCAAGTTCGTGCCGGTGGACGTGATCCGCCAGCTCATCGCCGAAGGGCACGCGCTCGCACCCAACGGTTCGCCGCGCCGCGTCACTGCGATGTTCACCGACGTGGAAGGCTTCACCGGCATCTCGGAATCGATGCCGGCCGATGTGCTGATGCGGCAGCTGACCGACTACTTCAACCTCGCGACCCGCGTGTTCGCGCGCCACGGTGGCGTGATCGACAAGTTCATGGGCGACGGCATCATGGTGCTGTGGGGCGCACCCGCCGACCTGCCCGACGCGGAGCATCGCGCCTGCGTGGCGTCGCTCGAATTGCACGCCGAGATGAACGAGCTCAACCGCCGATGGCAGGCCGAAGGCCTGCAGCCCTTCCGCACGCGCATCGGCATCCACACCGGCGTCGTGATCGCCGGTGTGCTCGGTTCGAGCGACCGGCTGTCGTACACCGCGCTGGGCGACGTGATCAACGCGGCGAGCCGCATCGAGGGCATCAACAAGCAGCTGGGGACGCGCACGCTGATGTCCGAGACGACATTCCAGGGGCTGGGCGGGCGGCTGGCCACGCGACGCATCGAGGAGCAGATCGAGCTGCGCGGGCGGCAGACGCGGATGGTGCTCTACGAGCTGCTAGAGGTCGAGCACCAGCCTGGGTGAGAGTGCCCGCGAGCAGCAGGGCAGGAACTGGTCGTTGGCGGCCTGCTCGGCGGGTGTCAGATAGAGGTCGTGGTGCGCGACCTCGCCCGCAAGCACGCGCGTGAGGCAGGTACCGCAGACGCCCTGTGCGCACGACACAGGAATCTCGACGCCCTCCGCGGCGAGTGCGTCCAGCACGGTCATCGTCGCGGGGATGTGAACGACGCGGCCCGATCGGTGCAGTTCGACCTCGAAGCTCCCATGTCCGTCAGCCGGCGGCGCAGCGCCCGTGAACGACTCGAAGTGCACCTGTGCGTCCGCCCAGTACAGGGCGCGCGCGGTCGTCCGCACGGCTTCGAGAAAGCCTGCGGGGCCGCAGACGTAGACATGCCTGCCTGGGGCCGGACTGCCGAGGGCTGAAGCAAGGTCGAGGCGTTGCGCGGGCGGGCCGTCGTCATGGTGAAAGAACACCTGGTCCGCGAACGCGCTGTCTTCGAGCCGCCGTCGGTAGGGCGCACGCGCCACCGAGCGGCTGCAGCAGTGCAGCGCGAAGTCGGCCCCCAGCGCGGCCAGCCGCTGCGCCATCGACAGCAACGGCGTCACGCCGATGCCGCCGGCCAGCAGCAGGCTGTGCGTTGCGCTTTCGTCGAGCGCGAAGAGATTGCGCGGCGGGCTGATCTGCAGCACCGAGCCTTCGTGGACAGCGTCGTGCATCGCCCGCGAGCCGCCGCGCGAGGCCGCATCGCGCAGCACGCCGATCTCGTAGTGGCCCTCGTCGTCGGGGGTCGAGGCATTGCACAGCGAATACTGGCGCACCAGCCCGCCGGGCAATGCCACGTCGATGTGCGCGCCCGGCGTGAAGGCCGGCAGGCGCTCGCCATCAGTGGGCACCAGCCTGAAGCCGGCCACGCCCTCGGCCTCGACCGTCTTGCGCGCCACCCGTACCGCGATGCCCGCGCCGCTCAACACGCCGTTCACTCCTTGGGCACGAGGAAGTTGCCGGCCTCGAACTGCACGGGCGGTGCCGCGGGATCGAAGCTCACGCCGGCCGGATCGCGGCCCTCACGCACCGCATCGAGCTGGCGCTGCAGCAGCCGGCGCAGCATCACGATGCCGCGGTCGGACGAGGCCAGGTGCTCTTCCGAATGCGCCGTGATGGCGCCCTGGCTCACCTGCGCCTCGTAGTCGCCGGGGAAGGCTCGGTGCTCGGCCTCGGTCAGCGCTTCCCACAGCTTGCCGTTCAGGCGCGAGCGCATGCGGGACAGGTCGCCGGGGGTCTTCACGCGGCCCACGGTGTAGATGCGGAAGCTGTGGTCGTCGATGGGCAGCACCCAGCCGATCGACTCGACGCGCCCATACGTGGCCACGCGCGGGTTGGGCACCACGCGCAGCGTCGGCAGCACGGGGCCGGCCACGCGGCGGAAGGTGCGGCCGTCGTCGAGCGTGCGGATCGAGGTGATCGTCACGCCGGTCTCGGTGCCTTCGAAGCTCACGTCGGGCATTTGGCCCATGAGCGCCACGAACTGCGTGCCGCTGAAGCTGCCGTGCAGCACGGGCACGTGGAAGGGGTCGGCCACGTTCTCGTAGTGCTGCAGCCAGTTGCACGGAATGACCTGCGGCCCGCCGCCGCCGATGCTGTTGCCGTCGGCCTCCAGCGTCTCGCCGTCGTCCATGGTTTCGAGGCAGTCGTAGCGCGGCAGCACGGGTTTCTTGTCGGCCGGGCCGAGGTAGGCCCAGATCAGGCCGTACTGCTCCTGCACCGGGTACCAGGGCTGGCGCACGCGACCGCGGCTGCGCGCGCCGCCTTCGGGTTCGCAGGGCTGGTCGACGCAGTGGCCCTGCACGTCGAACATCCAGCCGTGGTAGCAGCAGCGGATGCCTTCTTCTTCCACGCGCCCGTAGTACAGCGACGCCCCGCGGTGCGCGCAGCGCCAGTGCACGAGGCCCGCGCGGCCGCGCTTGTCGCGGAACAGGATGAGGTCTTCGCCCAGCACGCGCACCTGGCGCGGCGTGTCGGTGGCGTCGGCGGCCAGGCCGATGGGGTGCCAGTAGCGGCGCAGCAGCTCGCCCATGGGCGTGCCGGCGCCGACCTCGGTCAGCTCGGGCTTGTGGCTCGGCGCCTTGCGGCCGTAGGCGGTACCGGTGTCGAATGAAATGGGTTGCCACTCGGAGGTGGCGGAGGGCGGGACAACGGCGCTCATTCGGGGGTGACTCCTGCGGCCTTGATCAGGTCCGCCACGCGGGGAAAGTCGGCCTTGTAGCCGGCGCGGAATTCGGCGGGCGTACTGCCGAGCGGCTCGAAGCCGTAGCCCGCCAGGCGCTCCTGGATGTCGGGCAGCTTCGTGATCTCGCGCAGCGCAAGCGACCATTCGTCGAGCACGGGCTGCAGCGTGCGGGCGGGCGCGTACACGCCGATCCAGCTGTCGAGGTCGAAGCCTGCAAAGCCCTGCTCGGTGAAGGTCGGCACATTGGGCATCGAGCGCACGCGCTGGCGGCCCGTGATGCCCAGCACCTTGATGCGCCCGGCTTGGGCGAGTCCACGCGCGGTCGCAGGGTTGGCCCAGGCCACGCCCAGGGCCTCGCCGAACATGTCGTTGTGTGCGGCGGCCTCGGCCTTGTAGGGCACGTGCACCAGGTCGATGTGGTTCTGGCGCGCCAGCAGTTCGCCGAACAGGTGCGCGTTGGAGCCGTTGCCCCAGGTGCCGTACGAAACGCCGGGGTGCGCCTTGGCGTAGGCCACGAACTCGCGCACGGTGGAGAAGGGCGCCGAGGCGCGGGCGATGAGCATCGGGCCGCCCGTGGCCAGCTGCGACAACGGCTCGAAGTCTTTCACCGGGTCGTAGGGTAGCTTCGGCTGCAGCACCACGTTGTTGATGTGCGTGAGCGGCAGCGTGAGCAGCACGGTGTAGCCGTCGGGCGCCGCTTTGGCGACGGCGTCGGCCGCGATGGTGCCGCTGGCGCCGGGGCGGGCCTCGACGATCACCGGCTGGTTCCAGCGCACCTTGAGCTTCTCGGCATAGACGCGGGCGATGGCGTCCATCGGTCCGCCGGGCGAGCCGAAGGGCACGATGCGCACCACGCGGTTGGGAAAGGGCGCGGGCTGCGCGAAGGCGGGGCCGGCGGCGAGGGCGGCGATGCCGACACCGAGAACGCCAAGCGCATGGCGGCGCGTGGTGCACGTCTTGTCCGCCTCGAGCGGCGAGGGTCTGAACCGATTCATCGTGTCTCCAGTCGTGTTGTACTTGTGCGATGGACGATACGGACAGCCTGCCCCGCGGGCAATTCGAAGCTTTGAATATGAGATATGGCCCAACGTGATATCCGCAGCCTCGACGTCGGCATGCTGCGGACCTTCGATGCCCTGATGCGCGAACGCAGCGTGTCGCGCGCGGCCACCAGGCTCTTCCTGAGCCAGCCGGCGGTGAGCGCCTCGCTCAATCGGCTGCGCGACACCTTCGACGACCCGCTGTTCACGCGCACGGCCCACGGCGTGGAGCCCACGGCGCGCGCGCATGCGCTGGCCGGCCAGGTCGAGCGCGTGCTGGCCGACCTGTCCGCGATGCTGGAGCCGGGCGAGGGCTTCGAGCCGGCGTCGTCGCAGCGCATCTTTCGCATCTCGGGCAGCGACTACGCGAGCCACCTGCTGCTGCCGACGCTCGCCAACGAACTCGTGGCCTGCGGTTCACGCATCCGCCTGCACTGGGAGACCAGCTCGTTCCTCACGCTCACCGAGCGCCTGCGCAAGGGCGACTTCGACGTGGCCGTGCTGCCGCGCCTGCAGCCGCCGAGCGATTGCGAATCGGCGCTGCTGTACGAAGACCGCTACGTGGTCGCGGTGCGACGCGGCCATCCGACGCTGGGCGGAGCGGCCACGCTCGATGCGTTCTGCGAAGCGCCGCATGTGTTCCTGGGCTACGGCAGTTCGGCGCTCGACGACCTCATCGACCAGGTGCTGGCGCGGCAGGGGTGCACGCGCAGCATGCGCGTGGCGATGACCAGCTTCGGCCAGACCGTCGACCTGCTGGCGCAGACCGACCATGTCGCCGTGCTGCCGCTGCGTGTGGCCGAGCGCTTTCGCGAGTTGCTCGCGGTGCACCCGCTGCCCTTCGAGCTGCCGGGCTACCGCTCGGTCGTCTGCTGGAACCGCCGCTCGAATTCGGATGCGGGCGTGCTGTGGCTGAAAGACGCGCTGCTGCGCATCGCGCTCACTGCGCCGGCTTGAGCCTGCGCGCGAAAGCTTCCAACCCGTCGATCGTGATCTGGATGTGCCGCTCGAAACTGCTGTCGAGTGGCACGGTGGTGCCGTTGTCCCAGCGCAGGATGAAGGCCTGGTTCGCCAGCTGCGGCAGGTGGCGCGCGAGCACCGGGTGGTCGAGCGGGCGGATCGTGTGGACGCGCTCGCGCAGCTCTTCGGCCCAGGCCTGCGTGTTGTCGGCGGGCAGGGGCGAAAACTCCATCGTCAAGAAGCCCAGCATCGCGGCGATCACGCAGTTGTAGGCCTCCCGCAGCGGTTCGCCGTCGAAGCCGGCCTCGGTCAGTGCCGCCAGCACGCCTTCGACCAGTTCGGTCGGCAGGCTGCCGTTCGACACCAGCTGCGCCCCGAGCAGCTGCGCCACGTTCGGGTGCTGCCGCACGGCCGCGCGGCAGCGGTGGAACAGCTCGGCGATCCATGCCTGCCAGGCGAGCGTGCCCTTGGGCGGCGTGACCTGCGCCATGACCGTGGCAGCAACCTCGGCGAGCAGCGCTTCGCGCGTGCTGACGTGCCAGTGCACCGTGGCCGGGTACACGCCGAGCTGCGCCGCAATCTCGCGCATGCTGAAGGCGCCGAGGCCGAACGCGTCGATGTGCGCCAGCGTGGCTTCGGCGATTTGCTGCTTCGACAGCGCCGCACCGCCTGCGGGGCGGCCGGCCGTTCGGGGGCGAGGCTCGGGGGCTTTTTTCTTCATGGATGCGCGCATTGTGCAGCCGGTGAATTGATTGTATAAATATTATTAATTGAGCATTGATCAATTAATCGCACCGACCCAGGCGCACCCCAACCCAAAGGATGTCTCCCATGACGACCGCTGCCGATACCGCCATCGACCAGGCCCTTGCCCAGGCCCATCAACGCTTCACCGACGGCAACCCTGAGAGCCTCAGCCGGTTCGAGGCGCAGACGCGCTACATGCCCGGCGCCAACAGCCGCTCGGTGCTGTTCTATGCGCCGTTCCCGCTCACCATCGCCAAGGGTGAGGGCGCAACGCTCTGGGACGCGGATGGTCACCGCTACACCGACTTCATCGCCGAGTACACGGCCGGCGTCTACGGCCACTCGGCCCCCGAGATCCGTGAGGCGGTCATCGAGGCGATGCAGGGCGGCATCAACCTCACGGGCCACAACCTGCTCGAAGGCCGGCTCGCGCAGACGATCTGCGAGCGCTTTCCGCAGGTCGAGCAATTGCGCTTCACCAACTCGGGCACCGAGGCGAACCTGATGGCGCTCACGGCTGCGCTGCGCTTCACGGGGCGGCGCAAGATCGTCGTGTTCTCGGGCGGCTACCACGGCGGCGTGTTGGGCTTCGGCGACCAGCCGTCGCCGACGACCGTGCCCTTCGACTTCCTCGTGCTGCCGTACAACGATGCGGACGCGGCGCGCGCGCAGATTGACGCGCACGGTGCCGACATCGCCGCCATCCTGGTCGAGCCGATGCAAGGCGCGAGCGGCTGCATTCCGGGCGGGCGCGAGTTCCTGCAGGCACTGCGCGACGGGGCCACGCGGGTCGGCGCGCTGTTGATCTTCGATGAGGTGATGACCTCGCGGCTGGGGCCGCACGGCCTTGCGAACGGCCTGGGCATTCGCTCCGACCTCACGACGCTGGGCAAGTACATCGGTGGCGGCATGTCCTTCGGCGCCTTCGGCGGGCGGTCTGACGTGATGGCGCAGTTCGATCCGCGCACAGGAGCGCTCGCGCATTCGGGCACCTTCAACAACAACGTGATGACGATGGCGGCCGGCTACGCGGGCCTCACACAGCTGTTCACGCCCGACGCGGCAGAGGCATTGGCCGAGCGCGGCGAGGCGATGCGGTCACGGCTCAACGCACTCTGCGAACGCGAGGGCGTTGCGATGCAGTTCACCGGCGTGGGCTCGCTCATGAATGCTCATTTCCTGCGGGGCGAGGTGCAGCGCGTGGCCGACCTGGCGGCGGTGGACGGGCGCTTGCGGCAGTTGCTGTTCTTCCACCTGTTGAGCCAGGGGATCTACACCTCGCCGCGCGGATTCGTCGTGCTCTCGCTGCCGTTGCAGGCGGAGGACATCGACCGCTATGTCGCCGCCGTGGGCAGCTTCATCGAGGCCTACCGGCCGTTGGTGCTCAGCGCGGGGTAGTACCAGTCACGCCCAGCAGCTCGTGCAGCCGCGTGCTGGTGGTTGTGTACTGCAGCGGGATCGCCTTGCCGGGGAACACCCGCGCCGCGGCGCCCCAGGCGGCCAGCGTGGCCTCATGGAAGCCGCAGACGATGAGCTTCTTCTTGCCCGGGTAGGTGTTGATGTCGCCCACCGCGAACACGCCGGGCTCGCGGGTTTCGTACTTCTCGGTGTCGACCGGCACCTGCTTGCGCTCCAGCGCCAGACCCCAGTCGGCGATGGGGCCCAGGCGCGGCGAAATGCCGAGGCAGGCGACCAGCGCATCGAGCGGCAGGTCGACGGTGGTGGCGTCGGGCGTGGTGATCTGCAGTTGCTGGCCGTCGAAGGCGCTTGGCTGGCCGACCCGGAAGGCCAGCTTGCCATCGGCCACGAGGGCGCGCATGGCCGCCACGTTCGCGTCGTCGGCCTGGAAGCCGTCGCGGCGGTGGACGAGCGTGACCTGCTTGGCCAGGGCCGTGAGGGCGATGGCGGTTTCCAGTGCGATGTCGTCGCCGCCGTTGACCACGACCGTCTGGCCCGCGAAGCGGTCGAGCGAATCGGGGTGATAGAACAGCGTCGAGCCTTCGAACTGCGCGATGCCGTCGACGGTGATGCGCTTGGGCACGAAGGCGCCAACGCCGGCTGCGATGAACACGGTCTTCGCGAGGAAGGCCGTGCCGGCCGAGGTGGTCAGCAGCAGCCGGTCATCGGCCTGGCGGGCCAGCGTAGAAACCTGCTCGCCAAAGTGGAATTGCGGCTTGAACGGCGCCACCTGCTGCAGCAGCGACTGCGCCAGATCGCGCCCACTGGTGACCGGGGTGCCGGGAATGTCGTAGATCGGCTTGTGGCCGTACAGCGCCACGCACTGGCCGCCCGCGGCGGGCAGCGCGTCGACGATGTGGCAGGAGATCTCGAGCAGGCCCAGTTGGAAGGCCTGGAACAGGCCGACCGGACCGGCGCCGATGATCAGCGCGTCGGTCTCGATCGGTGCGGGCGCCTGGCTCAGCGCACGAGCTCCGAGATCTTGCCGGTCTTGTCCTTCCACTCTTCAGCTTCGGGCAGGGCGGGCTTGCGCTTGGTGATGCTCTTCCAGCCGTCGGCCAGAGCCAGCTCGGCGTTGAGCTTGATGAAGGCGAGCTGGTCGGCCGGGAGGTCTTCCTCGGCGTAGATCGCATTCACCGGGCATTCGGGGATGCAGACGGCGCAGTCGATGCATTCATCCGGGTCGATCACCAGCATGTTGGGACCTTCGCGGAAGCAGTCGACGGGGCAAACGTCCACGCAGTCGGTGTATTTGCAACGGATGCAGGCTTCGGAGACGACGTGGGTCATTTGTCTTGTAGCGTCAGGAGAAGGGGCTGGAAAACCCTAGATTTTAGGCCTTTGCGGCGGGTGTCTGCACGAGCACGGCGGCGGCGGTGCGATGGGAGGCCGTATCGACCAGCACCAGCGACCCCAGCGCACGCGATTGGGCGAACGGCAGAACGGCCAGCGGCTGCTGCAGCGCAAGCACCACATCGCCGATGGCATTGGCCTCGAGCTGGGTTGCCGGCTCGGATTCGAGGGTCGTGATGTTCACGCGATCGACGATGCGCGCCACCTTGGCCTTGACCCAGCGGTGGCCCTGCAGCGCCCAGTACACGCGGCCCGCGACGAGCGGCTCGTCGTCGAGCCAGGCCACGGTGGCGGTGATCTCGCGCACGGGCTCGAAGGCCTCGGGCGCCAGCAGCCAGTCGCCGCGCGACACGTCGAGTTCGCGGTCGAGCACGATGCCGGCGCTGTGGCCCGCATGCACGCTTTGGGGCTGGCGCGTGTGGCTCAGCACCTGGGCCACGGTGGCGGTCTGGTTGCTCGGCAGCACGGTCACGCGCTGGCCGGGCTCCACGTGGCCCGAGGCGACGCGGCCCCAGAACACGCGGCGGCCCTGCGAGGTGTCGGCCGAGGCCGAGAACTTCTCGACCCACTGCACCGGGAAGGCGAAGGGCACGGCTTCGTCCGGCGCGGTCACGGGCAGGTCTTCGAGCAGTTCGAGCAGGCTCGGGCCTTCGTAGCCGACCCAGTCGGCATGGCGCGTGGCCACGTTCCAGCCCTTGAGGGCCGAGATCGGCACGATGGCCGCGACCTTCACGCCGGCGGCTTCGGCAAAGGCGTTCAGCGCGGTCGAGATGCGCTCGAAGGCGAGGGCGGCGTCGCCGATGGCGTCGAGCTTGTTGACCGCGAACACGATCGACTGCACGCGCAGAAGGTTGGCGAGCAGCGTGTGGCGGCGCGTCTGCGGCAGCAGCTCGCGCTTGACCACGGTGCCGTCTTCGACCTCGGCGGCCCATGCCAGCTTGGTGGCATCGACCAGCACGACGGCCGCGTCGGCGGCCGAGACGGCCGTGACCATGTTGCGCGTGTACTGCTCGTGGCCGGGCGCGTCGCCGATGATGAACTTGCGCTTGGCGGTCGAGAAGTAGCGGTACGCCACGTCGATCGTGATGCCTTGCTCGCGCTCGGCCGAGAGGCCGTCGGTCAGCAGGGCCAGGTCGGTTTCGCCGCCGCGCTGCACGCCGGCCAGCTGGTCTTGCAGCACGGTCTTGCTGTCGACCAGCAGGCGGCCGATGAGCGTGCTCTTGCCGTCATCGACCGAGCCGCAGGTGATGAAGCGCAGGGCGGTGCCGGTGTCGCCGTGGACGTCGGCGGGCGAGGCGTTGGAAATGACAGCAGCGTTCATTGAGTGGTTCTCCAATTCGTGGAACACCGCGGAACCGGCTTTGCCGGGCCGCTGGTGTTGCCCCTTCGAGGGGGTTGGCGTAGCGACACGAAGTGCGCGAAGCCTGGGGGTGGGTCAGAAATACCCGTCTTTCTTGCGTTTTTCCATCGAAGCTTCGGACGTCATGTCGTCCATGCGCGTGGCGCCGCGCTCGCTGACGTCGACCGACAGCGTCTCGATCACCACATCGCCTGCGCCTGCGGCCAGGCTCTCGACCGGGCAGGTGGTCGTGATGTCGCCCACGGTGCGAAAGCGCACGTCGCGCACCTGCACGGTTTCGCCATCGCGCGGCGGCGTGAGCTCGGTCACGGGCACCAGCAGGCCGCGGCGCTCGACCACTTCACGCTTGTGCGTGTAGTAGATCGACGGCAGGCCGATGTTCTCGCGCTCGATGTATTGCCACACGTCGAGCTCGGTCCAGTTCGAGATCGGGAACACGCGGAAGTGTTCGCCCGGGGCCAGGCGCGTGTTGAACAGCGTCCACAGCTCGGGGCGCTGGTCCTTGGGCTGCCACTGGCCGAAGGCGTCGCGGTGCGAAAAGATGCGCTCCTTGGCGCGGGCCTTTTCTTCGTCGCGGCGGGCGCCTCCGATCAGCGCGTCGAAGCGGAATTCTTCGATCGCTTCGAGCAGCGTCACCGACTGGTGCGCGTTGCGCGATTCGCCCGGGTGCGCCAGGCGCACGGTGCCGCGCTTCATCGAGTCTTCGACGCTGCGCACGATGAGTTCGGCGCCCAGTTCCTGCGCGCGCTGGTCGCGGTAGGCCGTCACTTCGGGGAAGTTGTGGCCCGTGTCGATCATCAGCAGCGGGTAGGGAATGCGGCCGACGCCGAAGGCTTTTTCAGCGCACTTGAGCAGCACCAGCGAATCCTTGCCGCCCGAGAACAGCAGGGTGGGGCGCTCGAAGGCGGCAGCCACTTCGCGCAGGATGAAAATGGTTTCTTCTTCCAGCGCGTCGAGGTGCGTGTTGGACAGGTTCGCGGGTGAATGCATGGGCGGCTGCAGCAGGTCGGCTTCGGTACGGGCGTTCATCGGATGGGGTCCTGGAGGCGGAGATCGATCGTTCAGTGCGACAGATGCAAGCCGCATTCGCGGTTGTCTTCGCCCTTGGTCGGGTCCACGTAGTCGAAGTTGTTGGGCAGGCCGTTGGCTTCGCAGTATTCGTACAGGTCCTTGGACGACCAGTGCAGCAGCGGCGCGACCTTGATGAGGCCGTCCGGGTTGACGCTGACCGGGTCCATCTGGGCGCGCACGGCCGTGTCGGTGGCCCGCAGCGCGGTGAACCAGACTTTCGGTGCGGTTTCGCGCAGCGCGCGGGCAAAGGGCTCCAGCTTCACTTCTTCGGTGAAGGCGGCATGGCGCGGATCGTCGAGCGCCGGCGTGGGGCCTTCGACCGCTTCGCGGTGGGCGCGCGAACGGCGCGGCAGGTAGATGTGCAAGTCCAGGCCCAGGAGCTTCGTCACCTCGTCGGCAAAACGGTAGGTGGCCTCGGTGTTGTAGCCGTTGTCCATCCAGACCACCGGAACGTCCCGCTTGGCGCGCGTGACCATGTGCAGGATCACGGCCTCGAACGGGCGGAAGTTGGTGGTGATGATCGCGGGCTGGCCCAGGCCGACGGCCCAGTCCACCAGGCCCGCGGCGTTGCGGCCGAGGTCGGTGTTGATGCGTGCGAGGTCGATGTCGGTGGCGATGCTCATGGGGCTCTCTTGTCTGCTCAGGCGCCGGCCACGAAGTGCGGCGCGGTCTTCACTGCGTCGCCCTGGTAGAACGCGGCGAAGCGGTCGAACTGGCGCTGTGCGTCGGAGGCGTCCACGCCTTCCTTGAGCACGGCGCTGGAGAAGCCGGTGCGTTCCATCTGCACCAGCTGGTCGATCAGCACGTCGCCGGTGGCGCGGATGTCGCCCGTGAAGCCCAGGCGGCGGCGCAGCAGGAAGGCCTGGCTGTAGGCGCGGCCGTCGGTGAACTTCGGAAAGTTCAGGTCGATGCGCTCGATGTCGGCCAGGCACACCTCGATGGCGAGCGGGTCGGCGTCGTTGGCGAGCTGCAAAACCTTCGGGTCGCCGTCGTCGATGTGGTCTTCGGCGGCCAGGATGTTCAATGTCTTTTTCATGCTGCTTCCTCCACCTTGAATCGCGCACCGTTGGCCGAGGCCTTGAACGGGTCGTGGCCCACGCGGCGCAGGGTGTCGATGAAGGTCTCGCCGTTTTCGCGCGTGTCGCGGTAGGTGGTGAGCACGGCTTCGATCACGCCCGGCACTTCGGCCGCCGAGAACGAGGGGCCGACCGCCTTGCCGGCCTGCGATGCGCCGCTGAGCGCGGAACCGTCGGAGCCGCCGAGGGTGACCTGGTACCACTCCTTGCCGTCCTTGTCGACGCCCAGGATGCCGATGTGGCCGCTGTGGTGGTGGCCGCACGAGTTGATGCAGCCGCTGATGTGCAGGTCGATCTCGCCCAGGTCGTCGAGCTCGTCGAGGTCTTGATAGCGCTCCGTGATGGCTTCGGCGATGGGAATGGAGCGGGCGTTCGCCAGCGAGCAGAAATCGCCGCCGGGGCAGGCGATCATGTCGGTCAGCAGGTGCACGTTGGCGCTCGCGAAACCGGCGGCGCGGGCGGCGAGCCACAGCGCGTGCAGGTCTTCGGCATGCACCCAGGGCAGCACCACGTTCTGGTCGTGCGTCACGCGGGCTTCGCCGGCCGAGAAGCGGTCGGCCAGCTCGGCAACGGTGTCGAGCTGGTCGGCCGAGGCGTCGCCAGGGGCCTGCTTCAGGCGCTTGAACGACAGCGTGACGGCGCGCAGCGCGGGGTTCTTGTGCGCGTCGACGTTGCGAGCGAGCCAGCGCGCGAACATCACGTCGTCGGCGGCGTAGGCGCGCAGTTCGGCGTCGGTCTTCTCGGCGCTTTGCAGCACGCGGGTGGCCAGCGTCGGCGGCACGAAGGAGGCGGCCACGCGGTCGTACTCTTCCTGCGTGATGGTGTGCGGTGCGCCGTCGTGCTCGATGATCTGCTTGTACTCGGCCTCGACGTCGTCGATGTAGCGCTGGCCTTCGGCCTTCACCAGAATCTTGATGCGCGCCTTGTAGATGTTGTCGCGACGGCCATAGCGGTTGTAGACACGAATCACCGCTTCGAGGTAATTCATGATCTGCTGCCAGGGCAGGAACTCGCGCAGCACGGTGCCGATGATGGGCGTGCGGCCCATGCCGCCGCCCACCTGCACGCGGAAACCGATGTCGCCCGCTTCGTTCTTCACCACGTGCAGGCCCACATCGTGCCAGCCGGTGGCGGCGCGGTCTTCGGTGGCGCCGGTGATGGCGATCTTGAACTTGCGCGGCAAAAAGGCGAACTCGGGGTGCAGCGTGCTCCACTGGCGCATGATTTCCGCGAACGGGCGCGGGTCGGCGATCTCGTCGACCGCAACGCCGGCGCGCTCGTCGCTCGTGATGTTGCGGATGCAGTTGCCGCTGGTCTGGATGCCGTGCATGTCGACCGAGGCCAGCAGGTCCATCACGTCGGCCGACTTGGCCAGCGGAATCCAGTTGTACTGGACGTTCTGGCGCGTCGTGAAGTGGGCGTAGTGGGTGGGCAGCTTGTGGCTGCCGAGCTGGCCCTGGATTTCGATGGCCTTGCGGTAGACCTCGGCTTCGGGCTCGTCGTACTCGCGGGCGATGCGGGCCAGCACGCGCAGCTGCTTGCTCGACAGCTCGCCGTACGGCACGGCCACGCGCAGCATCGGTGCGTAGCGCTGCACGTACCAGCCGTTTTGCAGGCGCAGGGGACGGAACTCGTCCTCGTGCAGGCGGCCCTTTTGCCAGCGCTCGAGCTGGTCTCGGAATTGGGCAGCGCGTTGGTGAACGAACTGGCGATCGAATTCTGTGTATTGGTACATCGTGCGTATGTGTCTTGAAGTGCGGTGCGTCCAGCGCCCCAGCAAGAAGCCGAGATTCTGAAAGCCCGCCTTATGGAAACAAACTATTTTTTGGTTCGCGCCTTATGCGGATAAGCTAATTCACCAGCATCCATGCGGGTTGCGAGACGGTTGATTGCTTATTCCGGATAAGGCGCGGACGCCGGCGCGGGGTCGCCGGACGCTGAATTCTAGAAACTTGGGGGCGCCTGCGCAGGGCGCCTATCTCAGCCTGAAGTCGAAGCCGAGGGTCTGCGGCGAGCTCAGCAGCTGTCGGGCGGCCTTGTCGGCCTGGTGTTGCGCGTTGAGCCATTCCCGGGCCAGCCTGGCCTCGGTCCGGTTCAGGTGCTCGATGCCGTGGTGGCGCTCCTTCGACCAGGCCTGGAAGCAGCGCACGACCCGCAATGGGTCGCCGATCTGCTCCTCGATCCGCAACCGGTAGATGTCGGCGGCCACCATGACATCCTTCAAGGTGAAGTTCTGGCCTTTGACGTGGACCACGTAGGGGACCACATAAGAAGTTGTCCTGGCGAGATCGCTCATGCCTTCATCCGTGCCTCAAGTCGCTGCCTGTGCCGCAGATTAGCGGCGGGTATCGAAATGAAACTGAGCGTTTCTGAGCGCTAGCCCGGCGTCCGACCGGCGGTGGACTAGCGCCGGATGAGCGTTTTGGCGTGGAAGCGGTAGCCGGCGTTGCGCGCCGTGTTGATCGGCAGCACCAGCCCCGTGGCCTCGCTGACCTTGCGCCGCAGGCGGCGAATCTGCGTGTCGAGGCGGCGCTGGTCGTAGCTCAGGTAGTGCTCGCCCAGCGCCTGCACGATCTGCTGGCGGCTGGCAATTTCGCCGCCGCTGCGCATCAGCTCGTGCAGCACCGTGAGGTCTTGTTCCGACAGCGCAATGGGTGCAAAGCCCGGCGGCGACAGCCGGCGCGGGCCCAGCTCCAGCACCCAGGCGTCGGCCGGCACCGCGGCGGGCGAATCGCCAAGGCGCCGCGACAGCGCCGCCAGCGTGGCCGCCAGTTCATCGAGGTCGGTGGTTTTCGACAGGTAGTAGTCCGCGCCGATGTCCAGCCCCGTCACGCGGTCGCGGGCGCCGCCACGCGCCGTCAGCACGACGATGCCCAGGCGCTCGCCGCGTTCGCGCAGTTCGCGGATCAGCGACAGGCCGTCGCCGTCGGGCAGCCCGAGGTCAACCAGCGCGATGCCGTGGCGGGCCGGGTCGTAGGTGCGGCGGAAGCCTTCGAGCGACGCCTCGGCATCGACCCGGTAGCCGCTGCCGGCCAGGAACTCGCTCAACTCTTCACGCAGCACGGCTTCATCTTCCAGCAGGATCACATCACGCATGGGGAACAGGGTAGGGGCTGGCGGACGGGGGAATCTGAGCGTTTCTAAGCGGCGTGAAAGGCGCCCAGATTCTAGGTGCGGCATCGATAATCCGCGCCCATGAAACGCCTCGCTCGGTGCCTGTGGTTGTGCGGTTGCCTCGCCGTGTGGGGCCTTCTCTTTTCGACTGCGGCCACAGCCGGCGTGTTGCGGCTGAACCCGCTGGCGAGCGTCGACAGCCACGGCCAGTTGTCGATGCTGCGCGACCCCGAAGGCCAGCTGAGCGCCGACGAGGCCGCCGCCGCCCCGGGCTGGAAGGCCTTGCCCGGCGCCGTGAACGCGGGCTTCACGCGCGATGCCGTGTGGATCAGGCTCGAGGTGAAGCGCCCCGCCGACGTGCCGCAGCAGCGGTGGCTGGCGCAGTTCAGGAACGCACTGCTCGACGACGTGCGGCTGTACCGCCGGGACGACGCCGGCCGCTGGCACCTGGCGGTGCAGTCGGGCGAAGACATCGGCCGCGAGAACTGGCCCATCGACGCGCGCAACGTGCAGCTGCCGCTGACGCTGGAGAGCACCGAACCCACGCCGCTGCTGCTGCGCCTGCAATCGCGCAACGCCATGTCGACCACCATCGGCTTTGCGGCGCCCGAGGTCTACGCGGGCACCGCGCGGCGCGAGTACCTCTTCTACGGCCTGGGCTTCGGTTTCGGCCTGATGCTGATCGCCTTCCACGCCCTGTTCTGGCAGATGACGCGCGAGCGCGTGAGCGCCTGGTACCTGGTCTATGTTTCGAACGCGCTGCTGGTCGAGTTTTTGTCGGCCGGGTTGCCGCAGCAGTTGTTCGCGATGCCCGCGCGGCTGTCCGACATGCTGCTGAGCCTGTCGATCTGCGCCGGCGTGGGCATCGGCATCCGGTTTGCCGTCATGCAGCTGGGCGCTGACCTGCAGTGGCCGCGCTTCACCCGCGTGGCGATGAACGCGGTGGGCCTTCTGAGTGCCGTGGGCGTGGTGCTGGTGCTCGGCGGCGCCAACGGCCTGGCCATGCAGGCGGTGCAGGGGACCGCGATGCTCTGCATCGTGTGCCTGATCGGCGCGGCGCTGTGGCTGCTGCCGCGCGACCAGGGCCAGGCGCGCGCCTTCCTCATCATCTTCGGCATCTACTACGTGGGCGTGGTGGTGAGCTTCCTGCGCAACCAGGGCTGGCTGCCGGCCGGTGCCTGGACCGACAACGCGACCGCCATCGGCACGCTGCTGCACCTGCTGCTCATGAGCATGCGGTTGAACCGCCGCTACGACCAGCTGCGCCGCGAGAAGGAAGCCGCGCAGGCGCGTCTCGTGCACGTGGTCGGCCGCCAGAACGACCGGCTGGAGGTGGAAGTGCGCCGGCGCACGGCCGACCTGCGCGGCGAGATCGAGCAGCGCCAGCGCCTCGAGGTCGACCTGCGCGCGGCGCTGGAGACCGAGCGTCGCGCCAAGCAGTCGCAGGTGGATTTCGTCGCGATGGTGTCGCACGAGTTCCGCACGCCGCTGGCCATCATCCACACCACGGCGCAGCAGATCGCAAAGAACCTCGACGCCGCGCGCGAGAAGACTTTGGCGCGCTGCCAGAACCTGCGCGCCGCCGCGCAGCGCATGACCGCGCTGGTCGACGAGTACCTCACCTCCGACCGCATGGAAGCCGGCCAGACGCCGTTCCAGCCGCGCCCCTGCGAGCGCGACGAGCTGCTGGAGCTGTTCGAAGACCTGGTGGCCGACTGGCCAGACGGCCGCGTCGTGTGGCACGACGGGCAGTTGCCGCCGCAGCTGGTGTGCGACCCCGGGCTGCTGCGCGTGGCGCTGCGCAACCTGCTGGCCAACGCCGACCGCCACACACCGACGGGCCGGGCGATCGTGCTGGACGTGGTGCCGGCCGAAGCGGGTGGCTTGAACATCCGCGTGAGCAACCCCGGCGACGCGATCCCGCACGACGAGGTGTCGCGGCTGTTCGAGAAGTACTTTCGCGGCCGCCAGGCGGCGCGCTCACCGGGCGCGGGGCTGGGGCTGTATCTCGTGCATCAGATTGCGGAGCTGCACCGAGGGCACGCCCGGCTCGAAAGCGCCGGGCAGGACGGCCACGTGCGCTTCAGCCTCGCATTGCCCTGAGAGGCTTCAGCGCAGCATCGACGACATCGCCGAGCAGCAGTTCAGCATGCGCACGGCCGATTCCACCGTGTCAGCACTGAAGCGCAGCGTGACGCCATCGACGCGCTCAAACGTTGGCCACTGGCAGAACAGGTCGGCCATCATCGGCGACTGGGTGCGCAGCGTGACCACCTGCGGGCCCTTGAAGACCAGCGGACGCGCATGGGCACGCGCGGCCAGTGCTTCGATCACGCCGGCACGGATCGCCTGGCGCGACTGTTCCGACGACAGCGACACGCCGCTGTTGAAACCGGTCGCCTTCTTGGTCTGCACGAAGGTCGCGTGTGGAAAGAGCGCTTGGTTCTCGGAGATGAACACATCGTCGCCGCTGGCCATCACCACGGGCACGCCGTACTCGCCGGCCAGCGCGCCGTAGATGCCGGCTTCGCCCAGTTCCTGGTCGCCAAAGCGGATGCCCGCAAAGGCAAAGCCGTTGATCGTGTGCGCGAGGATGCCGCGGCCTTGGGCACGCGAGTGGTAGCCGACCATGCAGACCGCCTGCACGCCGTCTTCTTCCACGCCGGCCACCATGCTGAGGTAGCGCGGCTTGCCTTGCACGACACGGGCGCGCGCATCGAGCACGTCGGGCGGCATGTTGCGAAAGCCGCCGTGCGAGTCGTTCACCAGCACCTCGGTGGCACCGGCGTCGAAGGCGCCGGCAATCGCGGCGTTGGCCTCTTGTGCCATCAACACGCGGGCACGCTCGTACTCGGGGTTGCCCTGGCGCGCCTGCTCGTGGTGGTAGACGCCAGCCACGCCTTCGATGTCGGTGGAGATCAGGACTTTCATGGACGTGTGTTCAGACGAGAGGTGTAAGGGAAGACGCCGGCAGCAGCTCGCCGAGCGCGGCGCGGTGGTTGCCATCGCGGCCCGTGACGGGCGTGGCGCGCCACAGCGCATGAAGAATAGCCTGCTCGGTGCTGTCGGCCGCGGCCTGGAACAGCCCGTCGAGCAGCGTGTCGTGCAGCATCGCGACGGCCGGCATGGGCCGGTCGGCGCGGTCGGGCACGGTGTAGGCAGTGGAGAAAGCCAGCACGAGGTCGCCGCTGCCGTGGCCGAAGACCGAGCCCGTGCGGGCCAGTCCCGCGCCTGCGCGCAACGCGAGGCGGCGCAGCTGACGCGCGTCGAGCGGCGCATCGGTGGCGACGACGATGATGATCGAGCCCTTCTCGGGCTCCGACGCTTCCGTCGACGTCTGCTGCAGTGCCGCGAGCCGTTCGCCCACCGCATGTCCGGCCAGCACCAGTTGCGGCTGGCGCCCATAGTTCGAGAGCACCAGCGCGCCGACCGTGCAGGTCGTGCCGTCGGCCATCGCCACGCGGCGCGACGCGCTGCCGATGCCGCCCTTCAGCTGGAAGCTCGACATGCCGCGACCCGCGCCGACCGAGCCCTGCGCAAAGTCCGCATCGGTGGCGGCCAGCGCCTGCAGGTAGTCGGCCTCGGTCACGGCCAGCCGCTGGATGTCGTTGAGAAAACCGTCGTTGCACTCGAAGACCAGCGGGTTCACCGTGGGCAGCGCGCGGCCGGTCTCGGGGTTGGCCGCCGCGCAGTCGCGGATCTGCGCGGTCGCCACCGTGCCGACCGAGAAGGTGTTGGTCAGCGCGATCGGCGTTTCCAGCACGCCGAGCTCGGCCAGCTGCACCAGACCCACGCTCTTGCCGAAGCCGTTGAGCACCACGGCCGCGGCCGGCACCTTGTCGCGGAACGGGTCGCCCGCGTGCGGACGGATCACGGTCACGCCGGTCTGCACCGGGCCGTCGGCCAGCGTGCGGTGGCCGACCGTGACGCCTGCGACGTCGGTGATGGCGTCGCGCGTGCCCGCGGGGAGGGTGCCGATGAAGGGTAGGGAGGTCGTCGAGGCCATGAAGCGAGAAAGAAGAACGAAGAACTTACTGGCGGTCGATCTTCGGATCGAGCGCGTCGCGCAGGGCGTCGCCCAGCAGGTTGAAGGCCAGCACCGTGAAGAAGATGGCCAGGCTCGGGAACAGCGCCACGTGCGGCGAGGTCACCATGTCGGCGCGGGCTTCGTTGAGCATCGCGCCCCACTCGGGCGTCGGCGGCTGTGCGCCCATGCCCAGGAACGACAGGCTGGCCGCCGTGATGATCGAGGTGCCCACGCGCATCGAGAAGTAGACGACGATCGACGAGATCGTGCCCGGCAGGATGTGCCGCACGATGATGGTCCAGTCGGACGCGCCGATGCTGCGTTCGGCCTCGATGTAGGTCTGCTGCTTGAGCACCAGCGTGTTGCCGCGCACCAGGCGCGCAAAGGCCGGCACGCTGAACACCGACACCGCCACCACGACGTTGGTCATGCTGCTGCCCAGGATGGCCACCACGCCCAGCGCCAGCAGGATGCCGGGGAAGGCGAACAGCACGTCAGAGATGCGCATCACGATGCGGTCCCACCAGCCTTCGTAGTAGCCCGCCAGCAGGCCGAAGGCCGTGCCGATGAAGCCGCCCACCAGCACCGACAAAAAGCCGGCCGCCAGCGAGATGCGCGTGCCCGCCAGGATGCGGCTGAAGATGTCGCGGCCCAGCGGATCGACGCCGAACCAGTGCGTGGCCGAGGGCCCGCTGTTCAGCATGTCGTAGTCGAAGAAGTTCTCGGGGTCGAAGGGCACGATCCACGGTGCGAACACCGCGATGAACACCAGCAGCCCCACGAAGATGGCCGCGACGATGCCCACGGGCTGCTTCTTGAAGCGGCGCCAGCATTCGCCCCAGGGCGTGCGGACCTTGCCCGCGGTTTGCACCACTGCCACGGGAGAAAGAGGAACGATGGATTCGGCAGACACGCCGGAAGCTTGCGTCATGGCTGCGTGCTCACTTGTAGCGGATGGTCGGGTTGATGTAGCCGTAGAGCACATCGACCACGAGGTTGATCAGAATGAATTCGAGCGAGAACAACAGCACCAGCGTCTGGATCACGGGGTAGTCGCGCATCTGCACGGCGTCGACCAGCAGGCGGCCCAGGCCGGGCCAGTTGAACACCGCCTCCACAAGAATCGAGCCGCCCAGCAGGAAGCCGAACTGCAGGCCCATCATCGTGACCACCGGAATCAGCGCGTTGCGCAGGCAGTGCTTGATGATCACCGTGCGCTCGCGCACGCCCTTGGCGCGCGCGGTGCGCACAAAGTCTTCCTGGATCACTTCGACGAACGAGGCGCGCGTGAAGCGGGCCATCACGGCGGCCACCGCCGCGCCCAACGTGATCGAGGGCAGGATGTAGTGCTGCCAGGTCGCGGCGCCCACCGTGGGCAGCCAGCCGAGCTGCACCGAGAAGATCTGCATGAGCAGCATGCCCAATGCAAATGCGGGGAATGAAATGCCCGACACCGCCAGCGTCATGCCGATGCGGTCGGGCCATTGGTTGCGGAACACGGCCGACACGATGCCGATGCCCATGCCGAAAATCACCGCCCACACCATGCTGGTGATGGTCAGCATCACCGTCGGGAAAAAGCGCTCGGCAATCTCCGTCGACACCGGCCGCCGCGTGCGGATCGAGGTGCCGAAGTCGCCTTGCACCATGTGGGTGAAGAAGCTCACGAACTGCTGCGGCAGCGGCTTGTCGAGCCCGAGGTCCGCGCGCACCATGGCCACGGTCTGCTCGTCGGCATCCTGGCCGGCGGCAAGGCGCGCCGGGTCGCCGGGGAGCATGTGGACGAACAGGAACACCAGCACTGCCACGATGAGCAGTGTCGGGATCAGGCCCAACAGTCGTTTGAGAAAGTAATTCAGCATGGGGTGCGGGCAGTCAAATCCTCATTCGGGGAACACCGCGGAACCGGCTTTGCCGGGCCGCTGGTGTTGCCCCCGGTGAGGGGGTTGGCGTAGCGACACGAAGTGCGCGAAGCCTGGGGGAGGTCTTAGTTCGACACCGACATGGCGTCGATGTTGATGTTCGCGTCGGGCATCACGAACACACCCGACAGGCGCTTGGCATGCGCCGACAGGTTCTGCTCGGTGACCAGCGGCACGCGCGGCAGGTCCTTGCGGATTTCGTCCTGCGCGGTCTTGTACAGCGCGGCCTTTTCCTTGTCGTCCACGGTGATCAGCGCCTTGGCGATCGCGTTGTCGACCACGTCGCTCTTGTAGAACGACATGTTGTTGAGCTTCGGTGCCCACGACTCGGAGGCGAACAGCGGGCGCAGGCCCCAGTCGGCTTCGCCGGTCGACGACGACCAGCCCGTGTAGTACATGCGGACCTTGGCCGTCTTCGGATCGGGCCAGGCATCGACCATCTCGGTGCGCTGGCCCACTTCGAGCGCCTGCACCTGCAGCTTGATGCCCACCTGTGCGAGCTGCTGCTGCACGAACTGGATCGTCTTCTGGCTGGTCGTGTTGTTGTAGGCGCTCCACAGCACCGACTCGAAGCCGTTCGGGTAGCCGGCTTCGGCCAGCAGGGCCTTGGCCTTCTTCACGTCGTAGGGAATCGGCGCCATCTTCTCGGCGAACTTCACACCCTGGGGCATCACGCCCTGCGCGGGGAAGGCGTAGCCGCCGAAAGCCACCTTCGACAGCGCTTCCTTGTTGATGGCGTAGCCGATGGCTTCGCGCACCTTCGGGTTGTCATACGGCTTTTGCAGCATGTTGAAGGCCAGGAAGCGCGTGATGATCGAGGGCGATGCCACCACTTCGAGCTTGTCGCTCTTCTTCAGCAGCTCGGCCTGCTCGTAGGGAATGGGGAAGGCAAAGTCGGCTTCGCCGGTCTGCAGCATCGCGGCGCGCGTGTTGTTCTCGAGCACCGGCTTCCATTGCAGGTTGTCGATCTTCGGGAAGCCCTTCTTCCAGTAGCCGTCGAACTTCTTGGCCTTGACGGCGTCGGTCTGCTTCCACTCGACGAACTCGAAGGGGCCCGTGCCCACGGGGTGGAAAGCGATGTCCTTGTTGCCCCACTTCTTCAGCGCGGTGGGCGAGATCATGGCGGCCGAGGCGTGGGCCAGCGAGTTGATGAAGGGACCGAAGGGCTCCTTCAGCGTGATGCGCACGGTGGTGGGGTTCAGCGCCTCGACCTTGCCGACGCGGTTGAACTGGTTGTAGCGCAGCAGCTTGTTGTCCTGGTTCAGCACGCGGTCGAGCGTGACCTTCACAGCTTCGGCGTTGAAGTCGGTGCCGTCGTGGAACTTGACGCCGCTGCGCAGCTTGATCGTGTAGACCAGGCCGTCCTTCGACACCTCGTAGCCCTCGGCGAGCACGTTCTGGACCTTCAGGTCCTTGTCGAACTGGAACAGGCCTTCATAGAAGGTCTTGGTCACGGCCGTGGTGATGGTCGTGTTGGTGTTGTACGGGTCCAGCGTTTCCGGCTGGTAGCCGATGGCCAGCACCACGTCTTTGGCAGCCAGTGCCGAGCCCGAGGCGGCCAGCGCGGCCAGGCCCAGCAATGCGGATGCCCAGCGCAGGGAGGAAGAAGATTGCTTCATGGAAGAACTCCAGTCGGTTCGTGGAAAAAATGCAGGGGGCCTGCGGGTGAAAAAACGGTTCGGAATCGGAAGATCAGAAGGCGCCGCCGATGGCATGCCGTGCAACGAAGTGGCCGGGCGCAACCTGCACCAGCGGCGGCACGTCGGGCTCGTCGCCCACGGCGCGGATCGGGCTGGGAATCTCGCCTTCGAGCAACGCGCGCGGCTTGTGGCGGCGCGACGGGTCGGCCACCGGCACGGCGGCCATCAGCTTGCGTGTGTAGGCGTGCTGCGGGGCTTCGAACACGGCGCGGCGCGGGCCGATCTCGACGATCTGGCCCAGGTACATCACGGCCACGCGGTGGCTGATGCGCTCGACCACGGCCATGTCGTGCGAGATGAAGAGAAACGCCACGCCCAGCTCGCGCTGCAGGTCGAGCATGAGGTTGACGATCTGCGCCTGGATGGACACGTCCAGCGCCGACACCGATTCGTCGGCCACCACCACCTTGGGGTTGAGCGCCAGTGCGCGCGCAATCGCGATGCGCTGGCGCTGGCCGCCCGAGAACTCGTGCGGGTAGCGCTGCGCCACTTCGGGTGGCAGGCCGACCTTCTGCAGCAGCCAGTCGACGCGTTGCTGCGCCTCGGCGCCCTTGGCGATGCCATGGATGAGCAGCGGCTCCATGATCGAGAAGCCCACCGTCACGCGCGGGTCGAGCGAGGCGAACGGGTCCTGGAAGATGAACTGGATGTTGCGGCGCAGCGCCTGCAGTTCGCGCGTGGGCAGCTCGCGGATGTTCTTGCCGCCGAACTCTATGGCGCCGCTCTGGCTCTCGACCAGGCGCAGCAGCGAGCGGCCCGTGGTCGACTTGCCGCAACCCGATTCGCCCACCAGCGCCAGCGTTTCGCCGGGGTAGAGGTCGAAGCTGATTTTTTCCACCGCATGCACGCGGCGCTTCACGCGGCCGAAGATGCCGCTGCGCACGTCGAAGCGTGTCACCAGGTCGCGCACGCGCAGGATCGGGCCGGCGTCTTCGCGCACGGTGGTCTGCGGCGTGGTGTTGGTGCAGGGCACGGTCTCGGTGCTGTCTTCGGTGCCGGACTCGGTACGAAGGAGCTCGAACTTGGCCGGCAGGTCGGTGCCCTGCATCGCGCCGAGCTTCGGCACGGCCGACAGCAGTGCCTTGGTGTAGGGGTGCTGCGGCGACGCGAACACCTGGTCGGAGGTGCCGGCTTCGACCTTGTCGCCGCGGTACATCACGAGCACGCGGTCGGCAATTTCGGCCACCACGCCCATGTCGTGCGTGATGAAGAGCACGCCCATGCGCATCTCTTTCTGCAGCTCGCGGATGAGCTGAAGAATCTGCGCCTGAATGGTCACGTCGAGCGCGGTGGTGGGCTCGTCGGCAATCAGCAGTTGCGGCTTGCACGACAGCGCCATCGCGATCATCACGCGCTGGCGCATGCCGCCCGAGAGCTGGTGCGGAAAGCGGTCGAGCACGTTGCGCGCTTCAGGGATGCGCACGAGTTCGAGCATGCGCAGCGCCTCGGCGCGTGCGGCCGAATTGCTCTTGCCCTGGTGGATGCGGATGGCCTCGGCGATCTGGTCGCCGGCGGTGAACACCGGGTTCAGCGAGGTCATCGGCTCTTGAAAAATCATCGCGATGTCGGCGCCGCGGATGCCGCGCATCGTGCTGTCGCGCGCCTGCGCCAGGTCGAGCACTTCGCCGTTGCGACGACGGAAGGCCATGCTGCCGCCGAGGATGCGACCGCCGCCGTGCTCCACCAGCCGCATCAGCGCGAGCGAGGTGACCGACTTGCCCGACCCCGATTCACCCACCACCGCGAGCGTTTCGCCGTGGTCGACGTGGAAGGACAGGCTCTTGACGGCATCGACGGTGCGCTCGGACGTCGAGAAGCGCACGGTGAGGTCGTCGACGGCGAGGACGCGGCCGTCGGGCAGATTCAGGGCAGGGGAGGACATGGCGGATGCGAGGGAAAAAGGGGCAGATGCGTCAGGCGAAGATGGCCGTCACCGGGGCTTCATCGCCGCGCGCGTGGCCGCGGTACATGCCTTCGGTGTTGAAGGCCAGGCTCAGGTTGCCGTGGCGGTCGACGGCGATCAGACCGCCGGTGCCGCCGATCGCGGGCAGCGACTCGTGCACCACGGCGTGCGTGGCGGCTGCTAGCGTCGCGCCGCCGTAGGCCATGCGCGCGCAGATGTCGTGGGCGGCCGCGACGCGGATGAACATTTCGCCGCTGCCGGTGCACGAGATGGCGGCCGTGCGGTCGTCGGCATACGTGCCCGAACCGATGAGCGGCGAATCGCCGACGCGGCCGACGCGCTTGTTGGTCATGCCGCCGGTCGACGTGGCGGCGGCCAGGTGGCCATGCATGTCGAGCGCGACGGCGCCGACGGTGCCGAACTTCTTGTCTTCGTCCAGCGGCGGCTTGGTCATGGCGGCGCCTTCGTGGTCGGTGACCACGCGGCCCGTGTCGCGCACGCGGTACAGCTGCTGGCGGCGCGCGTCGGTCGAGAAGAAGAAGGGCTCGACCATCTCCAGGCCACGGTCGCGCGCGAAGGCTTCTGCGCCCGCGCCGGCCAGCAGCACATGGGCGCCGTCTTCGAGCACGGCACGCGCGGCGCGCACCGGGCGGCGCACGTGGCTCACGCCGGCAATCGCGCCGGCCGCGAGCGTGGCACCGTCCATCACGGCCGCGTCGAGCTCGTGCGTTTCTTCGTGCGTGAACACCGCGCCGTAGCCGGCATTGAAGAGCGGGCAGTCTTCGAGCATCTCGACCGCGAGGCAGGTGGCGTCGAGCGCCGACATGCCCTTGAGCAGTGCGGCCTGCGCGGCGCGCACGATGGTCTGCAGCGCGTCGTGGTACGCCTGCGCCTGCTCGGGGTTGGTCGTCGAGGCGCTGATGGTGCCGGCACCGCCGTGGATGGCGATGACGGGCGTGACGTTCTTCATCGGGAAGCTTTCTTCTTTTTCTTGCCGGCGTCGGAAGCGACGGCGGCGGGGAGGGGAGGCATGGAGACCTGGCCGCGCGCATGGCCCTGGCCCAGCCCGCCGTGCAGCCACGGGCGCACCGCCTGCAGGATGCGGCCGGCCGACTGCGCCGCGCCGGGCGCGCGCAGGGCGACCGCGCTGGTCAGTGCCTCGATCAGCGCAAGCACGCTGGTCTCGCAGTTCGGGCGGTAGCTGGTTTCGGTCTGGCAATAGAGCACCACGTCGGCCAGCGGCGCGATGGGGGAGCTGGGGCGGTCGGTCAGCGCAAGCACCGCGCAGCCCTGGCTGCGGGCGATCTGCGCCAGCGCCACCGTGTCGGTCAGGTAGCGCGGAAAGGTGAGGCCGATGAACAGGTCCTGCGGGCCCGAGTGCATCAGCGAGCGCGCCGAATGCGTCACGCCGCTCACGCTGGAGAGCATGCGCACGTCGTTGCACGAACCGTCGAGCCCGTGCTGCAGCAGCCCCGCGAGCCAGGCGCTGGCACCGAAGCCGCCGATGTAGATCGAGCGCGCCTTCAGGATGCGCTGCACCGCAGCTTCGCAGGCGGCGTAGTCCAGCGACTGGCGCGTCGCTTCGATGTTGCGGCGGCTCTCGTCCAGCGCCGTCGCGAACACCTCGGCCACCGTCGTCGGGTGCTCCAGGTTGCCGCGCAGCCGCTCGACCGGCGCCACCAGCGATTCGAAGCCGCGCACGAGCTCGGCGCGGAAAGCGGCGTAGCCGTCGAAGTCCAGCGCCCGCGCGAAGCGGTTGGCCGTGGCGACCGACACGCCCGCCGCAGCGGCGAGCTCATCGATCGGCAACGTCGCGACCTGCAGCGGGTGCTCGAGCACGAAGTCAGCCACCTGCCGGTGCGAACGCGTCAGCCGCGGCAGCGCCTGCGCAATGCGCTGGGCCACGGTGGTGCCTGGGGTGTCGACGTTGGTGCTCATGGGGCGGGCGGTGCACCTGGGTGGGTGCGGGTGATGAAAATAGGTTTACAAATATATGACAGATATGAAAATTTTCTGTCATTTCCGATCGATATCGCAAGTAGCGGGCCAGGAGCGAGGGGCTTTGGCGAGCGCGTGACCGGGCTTGTTTCCCTTGTGGGGCGGCGCGTTCGAGGCTGTTGGGGTGCGGCGTTCAGGGATTACCCTGATGTTGTCTTTTCATCCCTTGGGCGGGGTCGGGCGTGTTGAAAACGAACGAATTAACTGCGGTGCCCGGGGCGCATAGCGACATTGACGGCCTTCTGGCCAGCCCTGAGTATCCCGAGCGGCGCGTCTTGCGCCGGGGAACGAGGAACCAACATGAGACTGGAATGGCTTCGCCGCGCGCTCGCGGTGATGGGCTGCTGTGTGATGTTCGCGGGCGTGTCCGCCTGCGGTGGCGGAGGGGGCGGTGGAGGCGGCGGCGGTGGCCTGCCGATACTCCCTCCGACCGCAGGGCCCGTGCCCCAGCAGCCGGCGCCCACACCGACGCCCACCAACCGCGTGGTGTCCGAATCCATCCAATCGGGGTTCACCGGCGCGCCTTACCCTCTTTCCGTCTACCTGCCCGCCGGCTATGACCAGGGCACCGATGCCTACCCCGTCATCTATGCCCTCGACGGAGATGCCACCAACGGCTTGCCGCAGTCGCGGTTCGCGAATCTCATGGACGTCCTGGTGAAGCGCGGCACGAAAGCCATCCTCGTTGGCATCGGGAACACCGGGCGGCGCCAGGAGGACTACAACTTTCCCGGGGCCTTCAAATACCACGACTTCCTCGCGAAGGAGCTGATTCCTTTCATCGATTCGAAGTACCGGACCAATCCCAAGAACCGGATGCTCACGGGCCTGTCGACCAGTGGCAACCTGGCGGCCACGGCGCTCTTTCTCGAGGCGCCGGACAACCTGGTGTTTTCTTCCTTCGTGTCGATCGAGGGTGCTTTCTGGCAACAGGAGGGCCAGAACAACGATCTCGAGAAGAAGATGTTCGACGCGTTGGGGGGGCGGCCGCTGCCTGTCACGCTGATCCTGGCGAGCTGCTCGAGCGGCTGCAACCAGCCGCACGTGACGGCGCTGTACCAGCGCATGGCCGCGCGAGGCTACGTGGGGCTGCAGCTGCTCAATCCGCAGTTCAACACCACGCACGTCGGGGCCGACGTTCTGGCATTTGAAGACGCCGTGGTGCGGATCTACAAGTAAGCGCTTTGGCCGCGCTGCAAACCCGACGCGCAGGGTTCGCGCGCGGCGTACTCATGCGGACAGCGGTTGGGGCGGGTAGCCCGCCTCTGTCAGCACGGCCATCACGGAAGGGCTGTCCTCCGTGGTGTCGATGCGCACCGTCCTGCTCTTCAAGTCCACCTCGATCCTGGCCTGCGGGTCGAGGTCTTTGACGGCCTTGGTGATGCGACCGGCGCAGCTGCCGCAGGTCATCGACTGGATTTCAAACGCTTGCATGAGGGTGAGTCCTTTCAAAAGAGTGACGCTCAGTCTCAAGCTTCGCATCGTGTGAAGGTCAAGCGCGGTGAGCGCCTGACCCCTGACGCCCCAAGGTCATGCGGCCGCTGAAGTTTGACTCTCCCATGGTGTGAAGGTTGAGACTTCGCGCTTTGGCTCGAAGGAGAACTCCATGGAACATCCCACGGCGCCGACGGTTGCGGCGCGCCTGTCCCTTGCTGATGTGGTTGCGCGGTCCGGCGCGTCCACGCAGCTGCTGCAAGACTGCGAATCGCTCGGGCTGCTCGATGACACGGCACACGGCGGCCTCTACGACGAACACGCCGTGTCGACGCTGCGCTTCGTGCGACGTGCGCACACGCTGGGTTTCGACACATCGGAAGTCGCCAAGCTGCACGCCCTGTGGCAAGACGGGCGCCGCGCAAGCTTCGACGTGAAGCGCGTCGCGCTTGAACGCGCTGACGACCTGGCCCAGCGCATCGAGGAACTCGCGCACATGAAGCGCCTGCTGGAGCGTCTCGCTCACTGCTGCGAAGGTGACGAGCGCCCCGAATGCCCCATCCTCGACGAGCTGGCCGGGCTCAAGGGATTCGCCGGCTGTGAAGCGCGACGGGCGTGACGCCGATCCTCAACCCGGAATGTTCGGCTCGACCAGCTGGGCCAGCGCCACCAGCGATTCCTGCCAGCCCAAGTAGCACATCTCGACAGGAATCATCTCGGGGATGCCTTCCTGCACGACGGACATGTCCGTGCCGCACGAGACCGCGGTCAGGGTCACGGTGGTCTTCATCGTGCCTGGCAGGTTGGCATCGTCGAAGCTCGCGTCATAGGCAATGCGCTGGCCGGGAACAAGTTCCAGGTACTTGCCGCCGAACGAGTGGCTGTGGCCGGTGCTGAAGTTGGTGAAGGACATGCGCCACGCGCCGCCCACCACGGGCTCCATGCTGTGGACCTTGCCAGTGAAACCGAAGGGCGGCAGCCAGCGCTCGAACGCGCTGGCCTCGACGAAGGCACGGTAGAGCTTGTCGGGGGACGTGCGCAGGACGCGGTGCAGACGAACGGTGTTGGTAGCCATGGTTGCTTTCTCCTTTGAAGTACAGAGGACGACCCTCTATGTTTACGTCGGATGAGCCCGCCGCGATTCGACACGCCAAAAGACTAGGAAAAACCCTGAGTCGACACTCCGCGCTTCAATCGATGAATCGCGCCACGATGTCCTCGAACGACGGCAAGTCCATCGGCGTGTGTCCCCCGGGGTAGCCCTTCACGCTCAACTGAAGGCCTTTGTAGTTGTGCGCTGCGATCTTGTCGTGCAAGGCGGTGATCTCCGGGCCGCCTGTGTTGGCAGCGGCGAAGCCCAACAGCAAGGTCACAGGAATCTCCCGCGTGCTGCTGTTGGCGTACATCTGGCTTTCGAGCGGCTCGAGTTGCGCGCTTGCGCCTTTGACGGGTGGATCGGAGGGGAAGAAGTACTGGAAGGTGAACTTGCCGGCCGCGCCTTCCGTGAGGAAGGCGATGAGCGTGAAGACGCCGCCGTTCGACAGGCCCGAGAGCATGCGCTTGGCCGGGTTGGCGCGGTAGTTCGATTCGACATACGGCACCAGCTGGTCGGTCAGAAAATCGTGGTACGGCTTGGCGCCGGGCATCAGGTAGTCGGTGTTACGGCGCGCCGTGCCGCCGATGCCGACCACGATGGCCTTCTTGCCGGCCTTCTCGAGGATGTCGGTGAGGTTCTGGAAGCGTGTCACGCTCTGGTTGAAGATCGCATCGCCATCGGTGATGTAGATCGCGGGGTAGGCCGTCGTCGCGCTGTCGTAGCCTGCCGGCAGATAGATGTGCAGGGGGTAGGTCGCACCCGTGGCCTCGGACTTCACCGAGGCCTGGACCACGCGGCCGCGTCCGGTGTCCGCGGGCGGTGGTGTCGGTGTGCCGCCGACCGGTGGCAACGGCAGCATCGCCACACCGCCTCCGCCGCCCCCACCACCCCCTCCGCCGCCGCAACCTGACAACCCCAGCAGCAGGGCGCAGCCCGCGGTGAACATGAGCCGGCGAAGAATCCCTCTTGTCTGCATGTGGTGTTCCTTATGGTGATGACCGTGGTGACGGAAGCCGGGGGCGATCTTAGGGGCGATGGGGTGTCGCTGTCTTCTGCATGAACACACTCAACGGATCGTCCGGGTAGTCGCCGAAGCGCTCGCGCCGCGCGTACCCCACACGCGCATAGAACGCCAGCGCCTCGGGCTGGCTCACGCCCGTCTCCAGCCGGAACATCGCGCATCCGCGCGCCGCCGCCTCGGCTTCGAGAAAGCCCAGCACCTTCGCCGCGACGCCTTGCCCGCGGTTCTGCGGTCGCACGTACATGCGCTTGAGTTCGCCGTAGCCGGGGTTCATGACGAGCGCGCCGCAGCCGATGGCCGTGCCGGCTTCGTCCCGCGCGACCGCGAACAGCACATGCGCCGCCGACAGCGCGGCAAGGTCGATGCCGTAATGGCTCTCGGGCGGGTACAGCGGCTTCTGGTACGCATCGAGGTCGTCAATGAGCTGGATGACGTCGGGCTGGTTCGGGTTTTCAATCGAAATCTGCATCGTTCGATCGTACCGAGCCGAAGCGCCGCAAAGCCCGACGCGCGACGGGGTTCCCCGCGGCGGCCAACAATGGCTGCGTCATTCATCTATCCGTGTTCGTTGTTCGTTCGATTCAAGGAGTAGCACTTTGGAATACCGTCATCTGGGCAAATCGGGCCTCAAGGTCCCCGTGTTGAGCTTCGGCACCGGCACCTTCGGCGGCAAGGGCGAGTTTTTCAGCGCCTGGGGCAGCACCGACGTGGCCGAGGCCCGCACGCTGATCGACATCTGCATGGACGCCGGCGTGAACATGTTCGACAGCGCCGACATCTACTCGGGCGGCGCCGCCGAATCGGTGCTGGGCGAGGCGATCAAGGGCCGGCCGCGCGACCGGCTGCTGATCTCGACCAAGGCCACCTTCCGCAGCGGCGAGGGGCCGAACGACGTGGGCTCGTCGCGCCAGCACCTCGTGCAGGCGGTCGATGCCTCGCTCAAGCGCCTGGGCACCGACTACATCGACCTGTTCCAGCTGCACGGCTTCGACGCGAGCACACCGGTGGAAGAAACGCTGTCCACGCTCGACGACCTCGTGCGCGCGGGCAAGCTGCGCTATGTGGGCGCGTCGAACTTCTCGGGCTGGCACCTGATGAAGTCGCTGGCGGTGTCGGAGCAGCGCGGCTATGCGCGCTGTGTGGCGCACCAGGCGTATTACTCGCTGGTGGGCCGCGAGTACGAGTGGGAGCTGATGCCGCTCGCGCAAGACCAGGGCGTGGGCGCCGTGGTCTGGAGTCCGCTGGGCTGGGGCCGGCTCACGGGCAAGATCCGCCGCGGCCAGCCGCTGCCCGCCAACAGCCGCCTGCACGTGACGGCCGACATGGGCCCGCCCGTGCCTGACGAGCTGCTGTACCGCGTGGTCGAGGCGCTCGAAAAAGTCGGCGCCGAAGTCGGCAAGACGGTGCCGCAGGTTGCGCTCAACTGGCTGCTGCAACGCCCGACGGTGTCGAGCGTGGTGGTCGGCGCGCGCGACGAAGCGCAGCTGCGCCAGAACCTGGGTGCGGTGGGCTGGAACCTCACGCCCGCGCAGGTCGCCGAACTCGACGCGGCCAGCGCGACGACGCGGGCCTATCCGTACTGGCACCAGCAGGGCTTCCTGGAGCGCAACCCCAACCCCGTCTGACCCGGTTCAGGCGGGTGTCAGCCCCAGCACCCACTGCTTGAACTGCTCCAGCGCCCCGGAGGCTGGCCGGCCTTCGGGGTACGCGAAGTAGTAGCCCTGGTGCACGTCGAGGTGCCGGTCCACCGGAATCACGAGTTCGCCGGTGCGCAGCTCCTGCTCGACCAGGATGCGCGGCGCCAGCCCCACACCCATGCCCGCCGCCGCGGCGGCCACCACCATGGTGAACAGCTCGTAGCGCGGTCCGCGCGACGCGTGCACCGTGTATTCCCATTCCTGCTGCGCGTACCAGTCGCGCCACGCATGGGCGCGCGTGCTCAGGTGCACATGGCGGCAGCGCTCGAAGCCGGCTTCGTCCCACTGGGCGTGTGCGTCGCGAAACGCGGGGCTGCAGATGGGCACCATCTCGCCTTCGGAAAAAATCAGCCCGCCGCGCGTGTTCGGCCAGAACTGGTCGCCGAAGTAGATCGCTGCGTCGTACGCGTGCTCCTGGAACGAGAAGGGCTGCGAGCGCGCCGACAGATTCACCGTGATGTTCGGGTGCAACCGGCTGAAATCGGGCAGCCGCGGGATGAGCCATTGCGTGGCAAAGGTCGGCACCACGGCCAGCTCCAGCACGAAGCCCATCTCGTGGCCGGCGCTGATCTCCAGCGTGTCGCGGCGGATCTGGTCGAGGTGGCGGCGGATGCGTGCGGCGTACTCGCGGCCCACGTCGGTGAGCGTCAGCCGCTTGCGCACGCGCGAGAACAGCGGCACGCCCAGGCGCTGCTCCAGCATCGCCACCTGGCGGCCGACGGCGCTTTGCGTGAGCGCCAGCTCGGTCGCCGCGCGGGTGAAGCTCCCCAGGCGTGCCGAGGCCTCGAAGGCCTGCAGCGCGCCGAGGTTGGGAATGTCTTTTCTCATCGCGCTATTCTGGCGGGAGCGTGCGCAGCCCGGGCAACGGCCCGGGCCCAGGCACCGAAGTCACGGAAAGGCATCTCATGCGGCGTGTGGCGATCATCGGCGGCGGGGCCATCGGCTCGGCCATCGCGTACTTCCTGGGCGCCGACCCGGCAGGCGAGGCCTTCGACATCACGGTGGTGGAGCGCGACTTCTCGTACCGGCAGGCCTCGTCGGCGCTGTCGGCCAGCTCGATCCGCCAGCAGTTTTCCACCGCCATCAACATCGAGATGTCGCTCTACGGCATCGACTTCTTCCGCACGCTGGGCGAGACCTTGCGCGTGGGTGATGACGACGCGCCTGACATCGGCCTGGTCGAGCCCGGCTACCTGTATTTGGCCTCGGCGGCGGGCGTTGACGTGCTGCGAGAGAACCACGCGATGCAGAAGGCGCACGCGGTGGACGTGGCGCTGCTGAAGCCCGAGGAACTGAAGGCGCGCTTCCCATGGATGTCGACCGAGGGCATCGCGCTTGCATCGCTCGGCCTCTCGGGCGAGGGGTGGTACGACGGCTACAGCCTGCTGCAGGCCTTTCGCAAGAAGGCCGCATCGCAGGGCGCACGGTACGTGCAGGCGCATGCCACGGGACTGTGCCGCAAGGGCCGCACCGTGACCGGCGTGCAACTCGACAACGGCGAGACGATCGACGCCGACATCGTCGTCAACGCCGCCGGCGCCTGGGCCGCGAAGGTGGCCGAATGGGCGGGCATCGACCTGCCGGTGCGCGGACGACGCCGCAGCGTGTTCAGCTTTTCATGCCCCGAGACCTTGCCCGGTTGTCCGCTGGTGATCGACACCTCAGGCATCTGGCTGCGCCCCGAAGGCCGCCAGTTCATCTGCGGCTTCGCGCCGCCCGAAGACCAGGACCCCGACGACGCGCCGCTCGAAGTCGAACACGAGGCCTTCGAGAGCTTCATCTGGCCAGCGCTGGCTGAACGCATTCCGGCCTTCGAGGCGGTTCGCATGACCGGCGCCTGGGCCGGCTACTACGAGATGAACCTGTTCGACCACAACGCGATCCTCGGCCTGCACCCGGACTGCGACAACCTGTACTTCGCGAACGGTTTCTCGGGCCATGGGCTGCAGCAGTGCCCGGCGGCGGGGCGGGGCATCGCCGAGCTGATCCGCTTTGGGGGTTATCGCAGCCTCGACCTGTCGCCGCTGTCGTTCGCGCGCATTCTGGAGAACCGGCCGTTGATCGAGAAGAACATCATCTAGGGGTGCTGCTCTGTCGGCTTGATGTCTCCGACGGGCGACAGCAGCGTCGGGTCGAAACTGGCCAGCGCTCGGCCTTCCTTCAGCCGCATCGGCCAGTCGGGATTCGACAGCGCGCTGCGTCCCAGCGCCACGAAGTCGGCGCCGTCCGCAAGTGCTGCTTCGGCGCGCCCCGGGTCGTGCAGGCTGCCGTTGGCGACGATTGCAACCCCAGGCGAATGGCGGCGCGCGAGCTGCAGCAGGCTCGGCCCCGCATCGCCGAAGGCCGGGCGCCAGGCTTCGAACTCGGTGACGTGCAGGTAGTCGATGCCGCTGTGCGCCAGCGCCCCGAACACCGTCGCCGCACCGGCTTCGGCTTCCGGCCACTTGTGGGCGAAGTCGTTGACCTTGCCTTGCGAGATGCGCACGCCGACCGGCGCCGATGCGCCCAGCATCTGCCGCACGGCGCGCGCCACGTCGACGGTCAGTTGCGCGCGGTGTGCGAGGGTGCCGCCCCAGCGGTCGGTGCGCGCGTTGGTGTGGCCGGTCATGAACTGGTCGAGCAAGTAGCCGTTCGCGCCGTGAATCTCCACGCCGTCGAAGCCCGCCACTTCCATGGCCAGCAATGCGGCGCGGGCGAAGCCGCGAATGGCTTCTGCGATGTCGGCGTCGCTCATCTCGCGCGGCACCGGGTACTCGCCTTCGCCGCGGTAGGCCGTCATCTGCGTGCCGCGGGGGCGAATCGCCGACGGTCCCGCCGTGTGGTCGCGAAAGCGGTTGAACTGCGACAGCGCGCCCGCATGCATGAGCTGCGCGATGACGCGCCCGCCCGCGCCCTGGATCGCCTTCACTACCGGCTGCCACGCGCGGGCCTGTTCGCGATCGCTCAGGCCGGGCTGGCGGAAATAGCCTTGCGAATACGCCGCGTCGGTGTAGATGCCCTCGGTGATGACGAGGCCGAAGCCGCCCCGCGCAAAGCGCTCGTAGTAGCGCGCCATGGTGCCGTTGGCGTGGCCCTCGGGCGAGGCGCTGACGCGCGTCATCGGCGCCACGGCCAGGCGGTTGGGCAACTGCAGGCCGTTCAGGTTCGCCGGCGCGAACAGCGGCGTGCTCATCGGGCGTCTCCGGGCGCGACGGCGATGGCTTCGATCTCGATCATCGCGTCGGGCGAGTACAGGCCCGAGACCTCGACGATGGTGTCGGCCGGGTAGGGTGCGGAGAACCATTGACGGCGCAGTTCGACGATCTTCGGAAAGTTCGCCATCGAGGTCAGGAAGATCGTGACCTTGACCACGCTACCCAGGCCCGTGCCGGCGGCCCGCAGCACGCGGTCGAGGTTCTTGAAAGCTTGCTCGGCCTGGCGGTCGAAATCGCCCTTGCCGACGATCTCGCCGTCGTCACCGATCGCGGCCTGGCCGGACACGAAGACGAGATGGCCGAGCTGGATGGCCTGCGACAGCAGGAAGGGCGCGTAAGGGTCAGGTTGCGTGTGGATTTGCTTGGGTTGCAGTTGCATGACGGGTGCCTTCTATGGTGAATTTCAGATCAGCCGTGGAAGTGGTTTCTTCTCGCGACCACTGGAATCTAGGGATGAAGAGCGCGCCCGACAAAGGCTGATTTTTCAGTCGACAGATGAATTCAGATAATCTGTCTGCATGCGAAGACTTCCTCCCCTGGGCGCATTGCGCGTGTTCGAGGCCGCGGCGCGTCGGCTGAGCTTCAAGGCGGCTGCCGACGAACTGCACGTCACGCCGACCGCGGTCAGCCACCAGATCAAGCAACTCGAAGAAACGCTCGACGTGCGCCTGTTCGAACGCGGCACGCGGCAGGTGCACCTGACAGCCGCCGGTCACCAGCTGTTCCCCGCGCTGCGCGACGGCTTCGACAGCTTCGAGCGCGCCGTCGACGGCGTGCGCCGCCTGAAGGGCACGCGCATCGCCACGCTGTCCTCCACGGTCGGCTTCATGGCCCGCCGGCTGGCGCCGCGCGTGGGAACCTTCCGCCACCTGCACCCCGAATGGACGCTGCGGCTGGACGCCACCAACCAGGTTGTCGATCTCGACACCGAGGCCGACGCGGCGATTCGCTACGGCAACGGTCGTTATGCCGACCTGGTCGTCGAGCCGCTGTTCCAGGACCACTACGCGCCGGTCTGCAGCCCGGCGCTGGCGGTCGCGGCGAAGAAAGACCTGCGCGCCGTCTCACTGATCCATTTCGAATGGGGACGCGCGGGGCGCGACGAAACGCTGGCGCCGGTGTGGCGCACCTGGCTCGCGCGCGCGGGCCGCACCGATGTCGATGCGCAGGCCGGCCTGTCGTTCACCGAAGAGATTCACGCGGTGCAGGCCACGGTCGCGGGGCAGGGCGTCGGCCTGCTGAGCCTGGCGCTGGTGGCCGACGAGCTGGCGTCGGGCCTGCTGGTGCAGCCCTTCGAGCTGTCGGTGGAAAGCTACCGCTACGACCTCGTGTACAGCCCGCGCGCCGCCAGCCGGCCCGCGACGGCGGTGCTGCGCGACTGGGTACACCGCGAGTTCGGCGGCGGCGAAAAGAAGGCATAGTGGCGCGCATGACTGCTCAGACCCTGTACGCGCAAAAGCGCGTCTCCGCCGCCGATGCCGTGCGCCAGGTGCGCAACGGCGACATGATCATCGTGCCCACCGGCGTCGGCGAGCCGCCGTCGCTGCTCACGGCGCTGTCCGAGCAACGCCGCGACTTCCGCGACGTGAAGGTCGCGCAGATTCTTGCGATGCGCAAGTACGCCTACATCGACCCCGAGACGGTCGAGCATGTGCGCCACGTGGCGCTGTTCTTCGGCGGCGCCACGCGCGCCGGCGGGCAGGCGGGCTGGATCGACTTCATTCCCAACTACTTCTCCGAGATTCCCGTGCAGATCGAGCGCGGGCAGATCGCGGCCGACGTGGTGTTCAGCATGGCCTCGCCGATGGACGCGCACGGCTACTTCGCGCTGAGCCTGGGCCCCGACTACACGATGGCCGCCGTGGCGAAAGCGCGCGCGGTCGTGCTCGAGGTGAACCCGAACGTGCCCTATGCGCATGGCAACTGCCACGTACACATCTCGCAGGTGGCGGCGCTCGTCGAGAGCACCGAGCCGGTGATGGAAGTCGGCCTTCCCAAGATCGGCCCCGTGCAGGAAGCCATCGGCAAGCACGTGGCCGACCTGATCGACGACGGCGCCACCCTGCAGATCGGCTACGGCGGCATTCCCGATGCGGTGGTGATGCAGCTCACGGGCAAGCGCGACCTGGGCATCCACACCGAGATGATCGGCGACGGCATCCTCACGCTGGTCGAAAGCGGCGCGGTCACCAACCGCCGCAAGAACTACCTGCCGGGCAAGTCGGTCGCGACCTTCGCGCTGGGCTCGAACAAGCTGTACCGCTTCATGGACCGCAACCCGGGGCTGGAGATGCATCCGGTCAACTTCACCAACGACCCGGCGCTGGCGGGGCTGAACGACAACCTCATCGCCATCAACGCCACCATGCAGATCGATCTGCTGGGCCAGTGCGGCTCCGAGAGCCTGGGCCATGCGCCGTACTCGGGCACGGGCGGGCAGTCGGACTTCGTGCGCGCCGCCAACCGCTCGCGCGGCGGCAAGGCCTTCATCGTGCTGCCTTCCACGGCGAAGGACGACAGCATCTCGCGCATCGTGCCCTCGCTCTCGCCCGGCACGCACGTGAGTACGAGCAAGAACGACATCAACTACGTCGTCACCGAGTACGGCGTGGCGCAGCTGCGCGGCAAGTCGGCCAAGCAGCGCGCGCAGGAGCTGATCGCCATTGCGCATCCGAACTTCCGGGCGGAGCTGACGGAGCAGGCCCAGCGCGCAAAGTTGCTGTGAGCGTTGGGGTGGTCCAAGGCGCTGATCAACCCGCCTTGGCTGCCCGCACCAGCGACGGCGTGGCCTTGTAGCTCTCGGGGAACAGCTTCTTCAGGTCGTCGATCTTCGGCAGGTCGTGGATCGCGATGTAGGGCTGGTTGGGGTGCAGCGTGAGGTAGTCCTGGTGGTAGTCCTCGGCCGCATAGAAGGGCTTGGTCATCTCGACCGTGGTGGCCAGCGGCTTGTTGCCGAAGGTTTTGGCCTGGTTCAGCTGGGCGATGTAGGCGTTGGCGATGCGGGCCTGTTCGGCGTTTTCGGCGAACACGGTGGAGCGGTACTGCGGGCCGGTGTCGGGGCCCTGGCGGTTGAGCTGGGTGGGGTCGTGCGCCACCGAGAAGTAAATCTGCAGCAGCTTGCCGTAGCTGACCTTGCGCGGGTCGTAGCTGATGCGCACGGCCTCGGCATGGCCGGTGCGGCCGGAGCCGACTTCGTTGTAGCGCGCGGTGCGGGCCTCGCCGCCCGCGTAGCCCGAGAGCGCATTGCTCACACCCTCGACGCGCTGGAACACGCCCTGCACGCCCCAGAAGCAGCCGCCCGCGAACACGGCGGTGGCGGTGGTGGCTCCGGCTGGCGTGGCCAGGTCGACCGTCGGCGCGGGCACGCGGCGCGTGGTCTCGGCAAAGGAGGGGGCCGCGTGCCAGGCGAAAGCGGCGGCGGCGAGCGTGCCGGCGGCGATGGCGAAGGATTTCATGGCGGTCTTTCGTAGGGAACGCAGATGAGAGAACAGTGATCCCGATCCCGCCGACCGTCAATGGCGGCGGGCCGGGCAGAGAAGAAAGAGGCTTACTTCTTCATCTCGTCCTTGCCCATCGCGTCCTTCTTCATTTCGTCCTTGCCCATGGCATCTTTCTTCATGCCGTCCTTCTTCATGCCGTCCTTCTTCATGGCGTCCTTGCCCATGGCGTCTTTCTTCATTCCGTCCTTGGCCATGCTGTCCTTCTTCATGCCGTCCTTGGCCATGTCATCTGCGGCAAAGGCCGAGGCGCCGGCGAAGGCCATGCAGGTGGCGAGGAGGGTGGCGGTGAGCTTGTTCATGTCGGTCTTCCTGAGTTGAGGTTGGGTTTTGTTGTCAAGATCGGCGCGGTCCCAGGCAGAGACACGGCCTCGCGCTTTCTTCGGCAGTCGAGCGGCTGTGGCAGCCCCTCAGCTCCCTCCGAACCAGTTGTAGCCCTGGTCTTCCCAGTAGCCACCGGGATAGGTGTTGGTCACGTACATCGCCTGGATGTGCTTCGGGTTCTTGTAGCCAAGCTTGGTCGGCATGCGCAGCTTCATCGGGAAGCCGTACTTCGGCGGCAGCGGCTGGTCGTCGTAGCTCAGCGCCAGCAGCGTCTGCGGGTGCAGCGCGGTCGGCATGTCGATGCTGGTGTGGTAGTCGTCCGCGCACTGGAAGCCGACGTACTTCGCGCTCAGGTCCGCACCCACGTGCCGCAAGAAGTCGGCAAAGCGCACGCCGCCCCATTTGCCGATGGCGCTCCAGCCTTCGACGCAGATGTGGCGCGTGATCTGGTCCTCTTGGGGCAGGGCGTGCAGTTCGGCGAGCGTCCAGCGGCGCTTGTCGGCGACCATGCCGCTCACTTCGAGGCGGTAGGTGGCCTCGTCGACCTCGCGGATCTCGTCCTCGCCGTAGTAGGCGTTGAACGGAAAGGGGCGCGTGATCTCGGCCGCGGTGTAGGTCGGCGCCAGCCGCGTCGGGCTGAAGAGCCAGCCCTGCACCTTGTCGTTGAAGCGCGAGACTTTGGTCAGCGCGGCTTCCACGTGGCTGTCGTCGCTGATGCTGCAGCCAGTAAGCATCGACAGGCCACCGAGCGTCAGCGAACGGCGCAGGAACATTCGGCGCGAGGGGGCGTCGAGCTGGCGTTCGATGAGGGCGCGGGCTTCGCGCACCACGGCGTCGCCGTCGACACCGACCAGGGAAGGGCGTTTGAAAAAGAGGCTCATGGGGTGTGGGGCGCGCGACCGCGCAGCATGGTGAGCAGGGTGCGGGGCACGAGCGCCACCATCACGAGGTGCACGGCAACGAAGGCCACCAGGGCTGCCATCGCAATGAAGTGAACGCGGCGCGCGGCTTCGTAGCCGCCCATCAGCTCGCGCAGCAGCGGAAACTGCACCGACTTCCACAGCACCAGCCCCGACAGCACGATCGCGACCAGGTCGACGATCACGAACAGGTAAGCCAGCTTCTGCACATGGTTGTAGTGGCGCGGGTCGGCGTGCGAGAGCTTGCCGCCGAGCGCGGCCCGCGCATCGCGCCAGAGGCCGGCCGGCGAGAGCGGGAAGAACTTGCGTGCGAAGCGCCCGCTGGCAATGTTCAGGCCGAGGTAGACCAGTCCGTTGAACACCAGCAGCCACATCGCCGCGAAGTGCCACTGCAGCGCGCCGCCGAGCCAGCCGCCGAGCGTGATCGATGCCGGAAAGCGAAAGTCAAAGAAGGGCGCTGCGTTGTAGATGCGCCAGCCGCTGGCCACCAGCACCAGCACGGCCAGCGCGTTGAGCCAGTGCGTGGCGCGCATCCACAGCGGGTGGATCGGTCGCTTGTCAGGGGCGGTGCGTGTCTGCATGGGCTGGATTGTTGGGCGCACCCCCTCGCCGATTCATCACGCAAAGTTCAAAGAATCGTGATAACTCCGGGGCCCGACTCGCGGGACAATCGCGGCCATGGACACCGCCAAACGCGTGCTGATCGTCGAAGACGACGCCCACATTGCCGAACTGCTGCGCATGCATCTGCGCGACGAGGGCTATGCGGTCGAGCACGCCGCCGACGGCAACGCCGGCCTGCGCGCACTGGAGCGCGGCCAGTGGGACGCGCTGGTGCTCGATCTCATGCTGCCCGGCATCGACGGCCTCGAGATCTGCCGCCGCGCCCGCGCCATGGCGCGCTACACGCCCATCATCATCGTGAGCGCACGCTCGAGCGAAGTGCACCGCATCCTCGGGCTCGAACTCGGCGCCGACGACTACCTGGCCAAGCCCTTCTCGGTGCTGGAGCTGGTGGCGCGCGTGAAGGCGCTGCTGCGGCGCACCGACGCGCTGGCGCGCAACGCACGGCTCGATTCGGGCAGCCTCACGTTGGGCAACCTCGACATCGAACCGCTGGCGCGCGAGGTGCGCGTCGACGGCAAGCCCATCGAGCTCACGCCGCGCGAGTTCGACCTGCTGTACTTCTTCGCGCGCCATCCCGGCAAGGTGTTCTCGCGGCGCGACCTGCTCAACCAGGTCTGGGGCTACCAGCACGACGGCTACGAGCACACGGTCAACACGCACATCAACCGACTGCGCACCAAGGTCGAGGCCGACCCGGCCGCGCCGCGGCGCATCCTCACGGTGTGGGGGCGTGGGTACAAGCTCGCGGCAGACGACGCTGCACCCAAAGGTGACGCGCCATGATGGCCTGGGCCACGTTGTCGCGGCGGCTGTCGATCGCCTTCGCGGTGCTGCTGCTGGCCTGCTGCGGGGCCTCGGCGTGGCTGCAGATGCGTGCCGGTGCGCAGCATGCGCAAGAGGTGACGCAGCGGCTGTCGCTTGGGCTCGCGGCCCACATCGCGCAGAACACCGAACTCATGAAGCCCGGCGGCCTCGACCCGGTGGCGGTGAAAGACCTGTTCGACAAGCTCATGACCGTCAACCCCAGCGTCGAGGTCTACGTGCTGGGGCTCGACGGCCGCATCGAGGCCCAGGCCGCGCCGCCGGGCCACCTCGAGCGCGACAAGGTGGCCCTTGAACCGATCCGCCGATTCCTGGCTGGCGAGCGGCTGCCCATTGCGGGCGACGATCCGCGCAGCCCCGACGGCACCAAGGTCTTCAGTGCCGCGCCGCTGCGCATGGGCGGGCGCGACGCCGGCTATGTGTACGTGGTGCTGCAAGGCGAGGACCACGACGCGCTGGCCGCGAACCTGTCGGCCGACACCGTGCTGCGCACCACGCTGTGGTCGATGGCATTGGTGGCGCTGCTGGGGCTCATCGCCGGGCTGGTGGCGTTCCGTCTCATCACCCGGCCGTTGCGCGAGCTGACGGCGGCGGTGCGCCGCTTCGAGGCCGAGGGCATCGAGGCGCTGGAGCGCGAGGCGCCCATGCCCGCGCCGCCGCGCCGTGCCGACGACGAGATCGCGCAGCTGCAGCAGGCCTTCGAACAGATGACGCGCCGCATCGCCGAGCAGTGGCGCGAACTCAGCCTGCAGGACCGCCAGCGCCGCGAGCTCTTCGCCAACATCTCGCACGATCTGCGCACGCCGCTCACGTCGCTGCACGGCTACCTCGAGACGCTGCTGCTCAAGGCCGGCACGCTCAGCGAGGAAGAGCGCCGCCGCTACCTGGAGATCGCACTCGGCCAGAGCCGCAAGGTCGGTCGGCTTGCGCAAGAGGTGTTCGAGCTGGCGCGGCTCGAGTACGGCGTGGTCAAGCCAGAGAAAGAAAACTTTGCGCTCGCCGACCTCGTGCAGGACGTGTTCCAGAAGTTCGAACTCGCGGCCGAGGCGCGGCGCCAGCAGCTCAAGCCCGACATCGCACCGAACCTGCCCGTGGTGTCGGCCGACCTCGGCATGATCGAACGCGTGCTGACCAACCTGCTGGACAACGCCATCCGCCACACACCGGTCGGCGGCGAGATCGAGGTGCGCCTGCGCCCGTCCGAGGCCGGCGTGGCCGTGCAGGTGAGCGACACCGGGCCCGGCATTCCGGGCGAGCTGCAGAAGGGACTGTTCACGCGGCCGGCCTTTGCCGATGGCGGTGCGCGCGGCGGCGGGCTGGGGCTGATGATCGTGCAGCGCATCCTGCAGCTGCACGGCAGCGACATCCGGCTCGTACCGCAGCCGGGCAAGGGCGCGGTGTTTCTGTTCCGGCTCGGGGGCGCAACGGGACGTTGAACCCGGCGGTCGGCGGGTTTGCCAGCGGGCGGCGGGCGATGCTACAAGCGAAGCGGCATCCCCCAAAAGAACCGCAGGAGACCACCGACCATGCCCGCTTTCGAGACCGTCCTGATCGACAAGGACCCGCAGTACCCGCGCATCGCGCGCCTCGTGCTCAACCGCCCCGAGAAGCTCAACGCCATCGGCGACAGCACGCCCACCGACATCCGCCGCGCGGTCGAATGGGCCGAGGCCGACGACGAGGTGCATGTGATCGTGGTCGAAGGCGCGGGCCGCGCCTTCTGCGCCGGCTACGACCTGGGCGACTACGCCGAGGGCCACGGCCGCGAAGGCCAGGGCGACCATCCCTGCCGGCAGGAGAAAACGCCGTGGGACCCGATGCTCGATTACGCCGCCATGAAGCGCAACACCGAAGACTTCATGTCGCTGTGGCGCTGCCGCAAGCCGACCATCGCCAAGGTGCACGGCTACGCGGTGGCGGGTGGCAGCGACATCGCGTTGTGCTGCGACCTGCTCACCATGGCCGACGACGCGCGCATCGGCTACATGCCCACGCGCGTGTGGGGCTGCCCGACCACCGCGATGTGGACCTACCGCCTCGGCGCGCTGCGCGCCAAGCAGCTCATGTTCACGGGCGACACCATCACCGGCACGCAGGCGGCCGACTGGGGGCTGGCCAATTTCGCGGTGCCGGCGGCGCAGCTCGACGAGGCCACGCTGGCACTCGCGCAGCGCATCGCGGGCGTGCCCAGTTCGCACCTCATGATGCACAAGATGGTCGTCAACCAGGTCTGGCATTCGATGGGGCTGGAGCAGACGCAGATGTTCGCCACCGTGTTCGACGGCATCACGCGGCACAACCCCGAAGGCATGTGGTTCCGTCGGCAAGCGGAGGCCGAAGGCTTCAAGAGCGCGGTGCAGTGGCGCGACAGCGGCCGGTCGATTCCCGAAGGCGACGAGGCGAGGGCGCGAATCGCCGAGCTCGAAGCGAAGCTGGCTGCGCGCGGCTGAGCGCGCTATCGCGTGACACCTGCTCCCATGTCACGCGACCGACATATCCCCCCTTGATGATCCGGCGCGCCTGCCGCTTGTCACGTTGACGGCGGAAAGATGGCGCATCCATTTCGATGGATACAAAAGGGGAGGATTTCAATGCAAATGTTCAATTTCTCGCGCACGGCCCTCGCGGCCTGTGCCTGCGCATTCATGGCTGCTTGCGGTGGTGGCAATGGCGGCGGTGGCGTGCCGATGTGGCCCATCGCGCCGGTCTCGCCCCCGGCTCCGGCACCTGCGCCCGCCCCGGCGCCCGCACCGGCTGTGGCTGCCCCCGTGCTCGTCATCGGCCACCGTGGCGCGCCCGCGCTGCGGCCCGAGCACACGCTGGCCTCGTACCAGCAGGCCATCGACGATGGTGCCGACTTCATCGAGCCCGACCTCGTGCCCACCAAGGACGGCGAGCTGGTCGCGCGCCACGAGAACGCCATCGCCATCGTCGATGCCGACGGCAAGGTGCTCGAAGCGACCACGAACGTGGCCGAAGTGCCCAAGTTCGCGGATCGCAAGACCAAGAAGACCATCGACGGCCGCGAAGTCACCGGCTGGTTCACCGAAGACTTCACGCTGGCCGAGCTCAAGGAGCTGAAGGCGCGCGAACGCATTCCGGCGCTGCGCCCCGCCAACCGGTCCTTCAACGACCTGTTCCAGGTGCCCACGCTCGACGAGGTGATCCAGCTCGCCAAGGCGCAGTCGGTGATCAAGGGCCGCGTGATCGGCATCTACCCCGAGACCAAGCACCCGACGTACTTCCGCTCGATCGGCCTGCCGCTCGAGAAGAGGCTGCTCGACACGCTGCACAAGTACGACCTCGACAAGGCCGACGCGCCGGTGTTCGTGCAGTCCTTCGAAACCGGCAACCTGAAGGACATCCGCCTGAAGAGCACGGTGAAGATCGTCCAGCTCATCGACGGGCAGGGCGCGCCGTATGACCTCGTGGCGCTGAACGACAAGCGCACCTACGCCGACCTCGTGAAGCCCGAGGGCCTGGCCGAGATCGCGACCTATGCAAACGGCATCGGTCCGGCCAAGGCGCGCGTGATCCCGGTGGTCGACGGCAAGCTCGGCGCGCCGACCACGCTGGTGAAGGACGCGCACGACAAGAAGCTGCTGGTCCACATCTTCACGGTGCGGCCCGAGAACAACTTTTTGCCCGACAGCCTGAAGAAGGCGCCGAAGACCGACCCGATCGTGTACGGCGACACCGCCGGCGAGATCAAGGCGTTCCTCGATGCGGGCATCGACGGCTTCTTTGCCGACAGCCCGGCCACGGCCGTGCCGGCGGTGCAGGCCTACCGCGCGGCGCAGCCGAAGCAATAAGTCGAACGGAAAGAAGGAGGGGCGCTCAGCTGCCCTTGCGGCGCTTCACGACCACCGTGGCCTCGAGGCCTTCATAAGCCTCGGCGTCGCCGTACCAGCTGCCCGAGATGGGCGCTGCCAGCGCGGGGTCGCGCGCCACGCCCACGCGGATCAGTTGGCCGCTGCCCATGAGGTTGTTGGTGGGGTCGAAGGCCAGCCAGCCCGCGCCGGGCAAGTAGGCCTGCAGCCACGCATGCGTGGTGCCGGCGCCGGTGACCGATTCGCCGGGCGCCTGCAGCGCGGTGTCGTTGTCGAGCGCGGCGTCGTAGAGGTAGCCCGAGACGAACCGTGTCGCGATGCCCAGGCGGCGCGTGGCTTCCATCATCAGCAGTGCGTAGTCGCGGCAGCTGCCGCTGCCCAGCGCCAGCGTTTCGAGCGGCGTCTGCGTGCCTTCCTCGTCGCGCGCCTTGTACTGGAAGCTCTGGCCGATGTGCGCGTTCATGCGCGTGAGCACGTCGCGCGTGCTGTTGGGCTGGTCGGTGTGCAGGAACTGGTGGGCCCAGCGGATCAGCGTGCCGTTGGCATCGTCGTCGTGGTACGGGCGCAGGTAGTGCTCCAGGTCCAGCCGCTCTTCCACCGAGTAGGCAAAGGGCAGGAACTCGGCCGACGGATCGAGCGTGAGCAGGTCTCGCTGCGACGGCGGCACGTGCTCGATGGTGAAGGAGCACACGATGCGCAGCTCGGTCGCCTCGCCCAGCGGCTGCACCAGCGCAACGGAGTTCGAGTACGGGTCTTGAATGAGCCGCGTGAGGGCCTGCGGGCTCACCTGCAGGTCGGTGGCGAGCACGCGCAGGTCGTGGCTGTCACGTGGACGGAACATCACGCGGTGCAAGCCGAAGGTGACCGGCTTGTTGTAGCGGTAGACGGTGGTGTGGGTGATGTCGTACTGGATGGCCATCGTGCATTGTGCGGTGCGAGCGTGACGATGGGTGGTGGGAAACCCAGTACGCGCCGATTCAGTCGGACCCGGGCCAGAGCCGCTGCGTGCCCAGCGCCTTCGCGAATGTCTGGGGCAATGGCAGCGGCTCGCCGTGCCATTGCGCGGCCAGCAGCTCGGCGCACAGCGTGGCAAAACTCAGGCCGCGCGAGCCCAGCGCGGTGCAGGCCCAGAGGCCGTCGTCGGCACCCGGCGCCAGCGGCCCCACCAGCGGCCGGCGGTCGCCCGAGGCGCAGCGCACACCGACCCAGGCGTGGGTCTCTCCGTGGTCGAAGGCGGGCGCGAGCGCGGCGGCGGCGCCGGGATGCAGACGCGTCAGCCGGTCGCGGTTGATGAGGCGGTCGGCGTCGGTGGGGGCAAGGTCGGTGCTGTCGCGGTCGAAGGTGGCGCCGATCAGCCAGAGCGGTTGCGGCGCCTCGCCGTCGGGCACGCCGGCGATCAGGTGACCGTCGCCGTTGATGGGGGTGACGGGCAGGGCGCTGTCGTCCGCGCGGCCCCAGGCGACCTGGCCGCGCACGGGTTGCAGCGGCAAGTCGGGTGCGAAGTGGTGAGATTCGAAGCCTGCGGCCACGACGACGCGGTCGGCTTCGGCGAGCAGGGTGCCGGCGTCGTCGAACAGCTGCCAGCTGCCGTCTGTGCGTGCGAGGCGCGCCACGTGGCAGTTGCCACGGAACTCGATGCCCGGTTGGCTCAGCCACGCAGCGATCAGCCGGTGCGGGCGCACCCAGGCTGCGCGCGCGTGCCAAAGCGCTGGCGTGTCAGGCGGCAGGCCGGCCGCCGCGAGCCGGTCGGCCTCGGCGGGCCACGATTCGTTCGGCCCGTGCGCGCTCCAGCCAGCCGGCACGCGCACGTCACCGTCGGGCCGGCGTTCGAGTGACCCGTAAGCGCCCCAGTCGCGGCCGTGGTCGAGCCGGTGCGCCAGTTCGGTCCAGGTCGCACGGATGCCGGCGCGCGTGAGCCGCGACAGCAAGGCATCGTCGGAAGATACATGCGGTGCCAGCAGCCCCACTGGCAGGCCCGAGGCGCCTGAGGCCGGCGCATCGGCCGCATCGAGCACCGTGACCCGCCAGCCGCGCCGCGCAAGGCTGGCCGCGACCGCGGCACCCGCGAGCCCGGCGCCGATCACCGCGCAATGGCCGGGCGCTTCGACGCCTTCGCGCACCGGCTGGCGGCGCCGCACGGTCCATGCGGGTGCGAACACGCCGCGCAGGCTGCCGGGGCGCGGGTCGAGCTGGAAGCCGTTCTGCGCCAGCGCATGACGCACCCCGTCGTCGTCGGTGCGGGCCGCGAGGCCGGTGCCCTGGCGGGCGAAGCGTGACACCGCCTTGAGCGTGTCAGGCAAGGCCATCGCAGGGTTCTGCGTCGGGTCGAAGCCGTCGAGAAAGAGGCTGTCGGCCTCGAAACGCTGGGCGCGCAGCATCGGCTGCAGCTCGCCGATGCACAGCGTGAGCAGCACGCGGCCGTCGTCGAAGGCCAGGCGGTGGAAGCCCGGCAGCAGCCCGACCCATTGCCGAGTCAGCTCCGCGGCGAGCGGCGCCTGCGTCGGGTCGGCGTCAGCCGCGCGCAGCAGATCGCCGGCCGGCGCCGGATGGGCGTCGACCGCGACGTAATGCAGCAGGCGCGGCCGATGCGGGTCGGCGCGCCAGGCCTGCCAGGTTGTCAGGAAATGAAGGCCCGGTCCGAAGCCGGTTTCGAGAATCCGCCATTGCGGACGCCCGGACCAGGCGGCGGGCAGGCCGCAGCCGTCCAAAAACACACGGCGCGAAAGCGCCGGTGTGTCGTTGTCGAGGGGGGAGGTGTCGCCGGAGCGCGCGCCGAGCGGGGTGCCGTCGGCGGCCAAGACCGACTCAGGCTGCAGGAGGGGGAACGTAGCCTTGCGCCACGTCGGCGCCTTCGCCGAAGAAGTGCTTTTCCATCTGGCGTGCCAGGTACTGGCGGGCGCGCAGGTCGGCCAGGTTCAGCCGGTTTTCATTGACCAGCATGGTCTGTTGCTTGAGCCAGGCGGCCCAGGCTTCCTTGCTGACGTTTTCCCACAGGCGCTTGCCCAGGTCGCCGGGATACGGCGGAAAGTCGAGTCCTTCGGCCTCTTTGCCGAGCTTGATGCACTGAACCATGCGTGCCATTTGATTGCCTCTTGTGGGGGAAAGCGGGTGCTTAGTTGATTTGGCTATTTAGAACTGAGAACTTGGTCGTTCCAGTTCCTATATGTCGTATTCAGAATACGCAGCTTCATTGATATGCCTTTTTAAGAGCAAGACACCATGAGCCTTCGCCGCGACTTTATCAAGCTTTCCCTGGGTGCCGGCGTGGCCGGTGCCTTGGCCCTGTCGGCATTGCCGTCGTTTTCGCAGGGCGCGGCGGGCGCCAAGGGCCCCGTGACGCTGCTCAACGTGTCGTATGACCCGACCCGCGAGCTGTACGTGGACTACAACCAGGCCTTCGCCAAGTACTGGAAGGCCAAGACCGGCCAGGACGTGAGCGTCAAGCAGTCGCACGGCGGCTCGGGCAAGCAGGCCCGCTCGATCATCGACGGCATCGATTCCGACGTGGCCACGCTGGCCCTCGGCGGCGACATCGACGCCCTGGCCACGCACGGCGGCCTCGTCAAGGCTGACTGGCAGAAGCGCCTGCCGCACAACTCGGCCCCCTACACCTCGACCATCGTGTTCCTGGTGAAGAAGGGCAACCCCAAGGGCCTGAAGGACTGGAGCGACCTGATCAAGCCGGGTGTTCAGGTGATCACGCCCAACCCCAAGACCTCGGGCGGCGCCCGCTGGAACTACCTGGCCGCCTGGGAATTCGCCAAGCGCAAGTACGGGGGCGAGGCACAGGCCAAGGAATTCGTCGGCAACCTGTACAAGAACGTGCCCGTGCTCGACACCGGCGCGCGCGGCTCGACCATCACCTTCGTGCAGCGCGGCGTGGGTGACGTGCTGCTGGCCTGGGAAAACGAAGCCTTCCTGGCGCTGAAGGAATTCGGCCCCGAGAAGTTCGAGATCGTCGTGCCGTCCATCTCCATCCTGGCTGAGCCCAGCGTGGCGGTGGTCGACAAGGTGGTCGACAAGAAGGGCACGCGCGCCGTGGCCGAGGAGTACCTGAAGTACCTGTACTCCGACGAGGGCCAGGACATCGCGGGCCGCAACTTCTACCGCCCGACCTCGGACAAGGCCAAGGCCAAGTACGACAAGCAGTTCCCCAAGCTCACGCTGGTGACCATCGACGAAGCCTTCGGTGGCTGGGCCAAAGCCGACAAGGCGCACTTCGCAGACGGTGGCTCCTTCGACCAGATCTACGCGCCCAAGCAGAAGTAAGCGCAGCCGCTCCGGAATCGATCGCTGGTGGCACCCCGTGGGAGGGCGCCGGGGATCGCTACGCCCTGAATTTCTCCTGAAGCCCAACGAAAGTTTCTCGTGTCCGTTCTCCTGATTGCCGGCAGCCCTTCGGCCCCGTCCCGTTCCACCGCCTTGCTCGACGCGGTGGGCGAGCGGCTGGCCCAACGCCATGCGCGCATCGAGCGGCTCGCGATCCGTGAGCTGCCGGCGCAAGCGCTGCTGCTGGCCGAGTGGGCGCATCCGGCCATCGAGCGTGCCATTGCCCAGGTGGCGGCAGCCCGCGTGATCGTGGTGGCCACGCCGGTCTACAAGGCGGCCTACAGCGGCGTGCTGAAGGTCTTTCTCGACCTGCTCGCGCAGAACGCGCTCAAGGGCAAGACGGTGCTGCCATTGGCCACCGGCGGCAGCCCGCACCACATGCTCGCGCTCGACTACGCCCTGCGCCCCGTGCTGCAGTCGCTGTCGGCGCGCCACATCCTGCCGGGCGTCTACGCGAGCGATTCGCAGATCGCGCTGACGCCCGAGAACGCCTACCAGGTGCACCACGACCTGGCGGAGCGACTCAACGAGGCCGTCGAGGTGCTCGCGACCGAAGGCCTCAAGTTGCCGGCGACCCACGGCTTCGAGCCGGTACCCTTTTCCCGTGTGCGATGTAGCGTCTGACGACCGGGTTCCTCGCTGAACCCGGCCCCGGCCAGACCTCTTTCCGTTCCCCGTTTTTCGAAGCCGCCTGCGTGCGGCCGGGGGATCGCTTTGCCTCACGTTTTTGCACCAAGGAATTCCGCATGAACCCCGTCGCCCCCGAAGACTCCGTGTTCGAAGTCGCGCCGCGCTCCTTCTGGCAGGCGCTGCGCGACCTGGCCATCAGCGCCATCGTCGTCACCGCCATCGCGCTCATCGTGAGCTTCATCTCCGCCGCCTCTGCGCATGCGCAAGGCAAGCCCAAGGGCGAGCTGCGCATCGGCTACCAGAAGTCGGCCAGCCTGTTCGTGCTGCAGAAGGCGCAGGGCACGCTCGAGAAGAAGCTCTCGCCGCTGGGCTTCGGCGTGAAGTGGGTCGAGTTTCCGGCCGGGCCGCAGCTGCTCGAAGGGCTGAACGTCGGTGCGGTCGACGTGGGCTATGTCGGCGAGGCGCCGCCCATCTTCGCGCAGGCTGCGGGTGCCAAGTTCGTCTACTTCGGCTACGACCCGGCCGCGCCGCGCGCCGAGGCGATCCTGGTCACGAAGGATTCGCCCATCGCCTCGGTGGCCGATCTCAAGGGCAAGAAGGTTGCGCTCAACAAGGGCAGCAACGTGCACTACCTGCTCGTGAAGCAGCTCGAGAAGAACGGCCTGAAGCTGTCCGACATCCAGCCCGTGTACCTCGCACCCGCCGACGGCCGCGCCGCCTTCGAAAGCAAGAACGTCGACGCCTGGGTGATCTGGGACCCGTTCCAGGCCGCCGCCGAGAAAGCCACCGGTGCCCGCGTGCTGGCGGATGGCACGGGTGGCGCTTCCGGCGTGGTCAACAACTACCAGTTCTACCTGGGCGAGCGCGGCTTCGTGAAGAAGCACCCGCAGGTGATCGATGCGCTGTTCGCCGATTCGGTGGAGCAGGGCATCTGGCTCAAGAAGAACCTGCGCCAGGCCGCCGAAGTGATCGCGCCGCTGCAGGGCCTCCCGGTCGACGTGGTCGAGCTGGCGCTGCGCCGCTACGAATTCAACGTGAAGCCGATCACCGCGGCCGTCGCGGCCGACCAGCAGCAGATCGCCGACACCTTCTACGCGCTGAAGCTCATTCCCAAGCCCATCAAGGTCAGCGACGCGGTCGTCACCGCCCAGCCCTGAGCAGTTCAAAGGACCACTTTCCATGACCCGCATTGCCATTCCCCGCCGCCGCCTGCTCCAGGGCGCGGCCGCCGCCCTCGCGTTGCCGTCGTCGTTCGCCGCCTTGGCGCAGAGCCCCACGCGCCAGTTGCGCATCGGTCACCAGAAGGGCTACCTGAGTGTGCTCAAGGCCCGCGGCACGCTCGAGAAGCGGCTCGCACCGCTGGGCGCGACCGTGAAGTGGACCGAGTTCACGGCCGGCCCGGTGCAGCTCGAGGCACTGAACGTCGGCTCGATCGACTTCGGCGACGTCGGCGAAGCGCCGCCGATCTTTGCGCAGGCCGCCGGTGCGCCGCTGGCCTACGTGGGTGCCACGGTGCCGCGCCCGAAGACCGAGGCGGTGCTGGTGCCCAAGGCCTCTGCCATCCAGACCGTGGCCGACCTCAAGGGAAAGAAGATCGCGCTCAACAAGGGCTCGAACGTCCATTACTTCATCGTCAAGCTGTTCGAGAAGCACGGCCTGGCGTACAGCGACCTGAACCTGATCTACCTGCCGCCCGCCGATGCGCGCGCCGCCTTCGAAAAGGGCTCGGTCGACGCCTGGGTGATCTGGGACCCGTTCCTGGCCGCCGCGCAGCAGTCGCTCGACGCACGCATCCTGGCCGACGCCGTGGGCGTGGTCGGCAACCGCGCCTACTACTTCTCGTCGCTCGACTACGTGGCGAAGAACGCCGACGTGTTGGCCATTGCAATCGAAGAGGTCAACAAGATCGACCAGTGGGGCGCCGCCCACCGCAACGAACTGGCGACCGAGCTGTCGGCGATCTGGGGCCTGCCCAAGGCCGTGGCCGACCTGTCGCAAGGCCGCACCGCCTACGGCACCGGCCCGATCACCAAGGCCATCCTGGCCGAGCAGCAGCAGATTGCCGACACCTTCTTCGCGCTCAAGCTGATCCCCAAAAAGATCAACGTGCTCGACGCCGCCGGCGCAGGAATCGCGTGATGACCGCCGTGTTGTCGACCGCACTGCACGAACGCGCCGGGCGCGTGCTCGCCCTCACGGCGCGCGCCTGGGGTGTGGTGTCTGCGCCGCCCCGCCTGCCTTTCCTGCTTGCCATCTGAATCCACGAACGAACGACCGAGAGTCCCCGATGCAGATCTTCTGGTTCCTCCCCACGCACGGCGACAGCCGTTACCTCGGCACGAGCGAAGGCGCGCGCGCCGTCGACCTGCCGTACCTGCAACAGATCGCCGGCGCGGCCGACCACCTCGGCTACGAAGGCGTTCTGATTCCCACCGGCCGCTCCTGCGAAGACCCGTGGGTCATCGCGTCCAGCCTGATCGGCGCGACGAAGAAGCTCAAATTTTTGGTGGCCGTGCGCCCCGGCCTGCACCAGCCCAGCCTGGCCGCACGCATGGCCGCAACCTTCGACCGGCTCTCGGGCGGGCGCCTGCTCGTGAACCTCGTCACCGGTGGCGACCAGGCCGAGCTGGAAGGCGACGGCGTGTACCTCGACCACGCGGCGCGCTACGAGCAGTCGGCCGAGTTCATCCGCATCTGGCGCGAGATCATTGCGCGCAGCCACGAGACCGGCACCTACGACTACGAAGGCAAGCACCTGAGCGTGAGGGGCGCGCGGCTGCTGTTTCCGCCGGTGCAAAAGCCGCATCCGCCCGTGTGGTTCGGCGGCTCGTCGGCCACGGCGCACGACCTCGCCGCCGAGCAGGTCGATGCCTACCTGACCTGGGGCGAGCCGCCCGCGGAAGTGTCGAAAAAGATCGCCGACGTGCGCGCACGCGCCGAACGTCAGGGCCGCACCGTGCAGTTCGGCATCCGCCTGCACGTGATCGTGCGCGAGACGGAAGACGCCGCCTGGAAAGCCGCCGAAGAACTCATCAGCCGCGTCGACGACGACACCGTCGCACGCGCCCAGGCCGCCTTTGCGCGCATGGACTCCGAAGGCCAGCGCCGCATGGCCGCGCTGCATGCCGGCGGTGCCAAGCGCGGGCGCGCTGACCTGGAGATTGCGCCCAACCTCTGGGCCGGCGTGGGCCTGGTGCGCGGCGGCGCGGGCACGGCGCTGGTCGGCGATGCCAAGACCGTGGCGGCGCGCATCGAGGAGTACGCGGCGCTGGGCATCGACAAGTTCATCTTCTCGGGCTACCCGCACCTCGAAGAGGCCTACCGCTTCGCCGAGCTGGTGTTCCCGCTGCTCTCGCGCAAGGCGAAGACGCAACTCGCAGGCGGCTCGCTGAGCGGTCCCTTCGGCGAAGTCGTCGCCAACCTCGACGCGCCCTCGCGCCTCGTTTCCCAAAGCTGAGGACACGCATGACTGAACAAGTACAGGAACTGCCGGCGGTGGCGCCGGCATCGAACACCGCAGGGGACGCAGGCAGCGCGCTGCGAGGCTTCGGCCTCAATGTCGCGAAGCGGCTCATTCCGTGGTTAGTGCCGGTGGGGCTGATCGTCGTCTGGCAGATCGCCTCGTCGCTGGGCTGGCTCTCGACGCGCGTGCTGCCGGCACCGGTCGACGTGGTCAAGGCCGCGTGGGCGCTCACCGTGTCCGGCGAGCTCTGGACGCATGTGAAGGTGAGTGCGGGCCGCGCGCTCGCGGGGCTCGCCATCGGCGGCGGCGCGGGGCTGGCGCTGGGCCTGCTGACCGGCTCGGTGAAGTTCTTCGAGACGCTGCTCGACTCCACCATCCAGATGGTGCGCAACATTCCGGCGCTGGCGCTGATTCCGCTCGTGATCCTGTGGTTCGGCATCGACGAATCGGCCAAGCTGTTTTTGATCTCGGTGTCGGTGTTCTTTCCGATCTACCTGAACACCTTCCACGGCATCCGCAACGTCGACCCGCAGCTCATCGAGATGGGACGCACCTACGGCCTGTCGCGCTGGCAGCTGTACCGCGAGGTGATCCTGCCGGGCGCGCTGTCGTCGATCCTCGTGGGCCTGCGCTTCTCGCTGGGCCTCATGTGGGTGATCCTCATCGTGGCCGAGACCATCTCGGCGCAGGCCGGCATCGGCTACCTCACGATGAACGCCCGTGAGTTCCTGCAGACCGACATCGTGCTCGTGGGCATCCTGCTGTATGCGCTGCTCGGCAAGCTGGCCGACCTGTTCGCACGTGGCCTGGAGCAATGGTGGCTGCGCTGGCACCCCGGCTACCAGAAGAAGCCGGCGAAGTGAGGGCAGGGCACATGAACCACAACCTCATCAATCGCCGCACCGCCATGGCGACGCTGGGCGCGCTCAGCGCGGGTGCCGTGCTGGCACAGCAGCAACGCCCCGCCACCGTGCGCCTCGGCTACCAGAAGTCGTCCACGCTGATCGCGCTCTTGAAGGTGCAGGGCACGCTCGAGAAGCAGCTCGCGCCGCTCAACGTCGCGCTGAGCTGGCACGAGTTCACCAGCGGCCTGCCGCTGCTCGAGGCGCTGAACCTCGACAACCTCGACATCAGCGCCGACGTGGCCGACACCGTGCCCGTGTTCGCACAAGCGGCCGGTGCCGACCTGACCTTTCTGGCGCAGGAAGCACCGTCGCCGGCCGCGCAGGCCATCGTCGTGCGCGACGATTCGCCGCTCAAGACCGTGGCCGATCTCAAAGGCAAGAAGGTCGGCTTCGCGAAGGCAGCCGGCGCGCACTACCTGCTGATCGCCGCACTGGAGAAAGCCGGCCTGTCGTTCAAGGACATCGAGCCTGCGTACCTCACGCCCGCCGATGGTCGCGCCGCCTTCGAGAAGGGCGCCATCGACGCCTGGGTCGTGTGGGACCCGTTCCTGGCCGCTGCGCAGCGCCAGTCGAAGGTGCGCATCCTGGCCGACGGCACGGGCATCGCGTCGTACCAGCGCTACTACCTGGCAAGCACCAAGTTCGCGAAGGCGCGGCCCGACGTGCTGCGCGTGGTCTACGCCGAGTTGGAAAAAACCGGCAAGTGGGTCAAGCAGAACCCGAAGGAAGCGGCCGCCTTACTCGCTCCCGTGTGGGGGCTCGACGCCCCGACCATCGAGCAGGCCAACAGCCGCCGCAGCTACGCGGTGCGGCCCGTGGCGGCCGGCGGCCTGGCCGAACAGCAGCGCATCGCCGATGCCTTCTTCGCCGAGAAGCTGCTGCCCAGAAAAATCAATGCGCTGAACGTGGCGCTGTTCAACCCCGGGGCCTGAATTCATGAGTGCCGTTCTGAAAGACATCCAACCCCCCGCCATTGCCGGCGGCGTGCGCCTCGAGGCGCGCGGCCTGCACAAGCGCTACGGCGCGCGCGAGGTGCTGCGCAACACGCAGCTCACCATCGAGCCGGGCCAGTTCATCGCCATCGTCGGGCGCAGCGGGTGCGGCAAGAGCACGCTGCTGCGGCTCATCGCGGGCCTCGAAGAAGCCACTTCGGGTGGCCTCTACACCGACGGCAAGGCCGTGAGCGGCCTGCATGACGACACCCGCATCATGTTCCAGGAGGCGCGCCTCCTGCCCTGGCGCCGCGTGCTCGACAACGTGACGCTGGGCCTGCCGAGCGATGCCAAGGCGCGCGGCAAGGAAGTGCTGGCACATGTCGGGCTGGCCGATCGCGAGAACGAGTGGCCGGCGCGCCTGTCGGGCGGGCAGCGCCAGCGCGTGGCCCTGGCGCGTGCGCTGGTGCACCACCCGCGCCTGCTGCTGCTCGACGAGCCGCTGGGCGCGCTCGACGCGCTCACGCGCATCGAGATGCACCGCCTCATCGAGAACCTGTGGCAGCGCCACCGCTTCACTGCGCTGCTGGTGACACACGACGTGCAGGAAGCCGTGGCGCTGGCCGACCGCGTGATCCTCATCGAAGACGGCCGCATCGCGCTCGACGAGAACATCGCGCTGGCCCGCCCGCGCTCGCAGGGCGACCCGGCCTTTGCCGCCATCGAAAAACGAATCCTCGACCGAGTGCTGCAGAAGTCCGAAGAGACCGATGTGGAAAGCACCGATGCCAGCTGGCTCACACCTCAGGCCCATGCCTTGCGCTGGGCGATCTGAGTCGTTTCATTCCTTCCCCATTTGAAAGGCAGTCGCATGTCGCAGAACTGGAAATTCGAAACCCTGTCGGTCCACGCCGGCTATTCGCCCGAGCCCACCACCCGCGCGGTCGCGCCGCCGATCTACCAGACCGTGGCCTACGCCTTCGATAGCGCGCAGCATGGCGCGGATCTGTTCGACCTGAAGGTGCCGGGCAACATCTACACGCGCATCAACAACCCGACGCAGGACGTGCTGGAGCAGCGCGTGGCCGCGCTCGAAGGTGGCATTGCGGCGCTGGCACTGGCCTCGGGCCAGGCCGCCGTGACCTACGCGATCCAGACCATCGCCGAGGCCGGTGACAACATCATCAGCAGCACGGCGCTCTACGGCGGCACCTACAACCTGTTCGCGCACACGCTGCCGCAGTTCGGCATCACCACGCGCTTCGCGGACCACCGCGACCCGAGCAGCTTCGACAAGCTGTTCGACGAGAAGACCAAGGCGGTGTTCGTCGAGTCGCTGGGCAATCCGGCGGGCAACGTGACCGACATCGCGGCCATCGCCGAAATTGCGCACCGCCACGGCGTGCCGCTCATCGTCGACAACACCGTGCCCTCGCCGTACCTGAGTCGGCCCATCGAGCACGGCGCCGACATCGTGGTGCATTCGCTCACCAAGTACCTGGGCGGCCACGGCACCAGCATCGGCGGCGCCATCGTCGACTCGGGCAAGTTCCCGTGGGCCGAGCACAAGCAGCGCTTCAAGCGCCTGAACGAGCCCGACGTGAGCTACCACGGCGTGGTCTACACCGAGGCACTGGGCCCGGCCGCCTACATCGGCCGTGCGCGCGTGGTGCCGCTGCGCAACACGGGCGCGGCCATCTCGCCGTTCAATGCCTTCCTGATCCTTCAGGGCATCGAGACGCTGGCGCTGCGCATGGACCGCATCAGCAGCAATGCACTCGCAGTGGCGCAGCACCTGAAGCAGAGCAAGGCCGTCAACTGGGTGAACTACGCCGCGCTCGAAGACCATCCCGACTACGCGCTGGCCAAGAAGTACTTCGGCGGCCGTTCGAGCGGCGTGCTGACCTTCGGCATCGGTGCGGGCCGGGAGGGTGGGGCGAAGTTCCTCGATGCGCTGAAGCTCTTCACGCGCCTCGTGAACATCGGCGACGTGCGCTCGCTGGCCACGCACCCCGCATCGACCACGCACCGGCAGCTGTCGCCCGAAGAGCTGGCCCGGGCCGGCGTCACGGAAGACACCGTGCGTCTGTCGGTGGGCATCGAACACATCGACGACCTGATTGCCGACCTCGACCAGGCGCTCGCCGCCGCGTCGAACTGACACAGCGTTCCAGGATATGACCACTCTGCAAGCCATTCCCGACGCCGCGCTCGACCAGCTGTTCCGCAAGGCGCGCACCGTGCACGCCTTCAAGCCGGTGCCCGTGACCGACGCGCTGATTCGCCAGCTGTATGACCTCGTGAAGTGGGGCCCGACGGCCTACAACGCCCAGCCGGCGCGCTACGTGTTCGTGCGCAGCGAGGAGGCCAAGGCCAAGCTGAAGCCGGCCGTGTCCGCGGGCAACACCGCGCAGACGCTGCAGGCCGGCGTGACGGTGATCGTTGCGCACGACACGCGCTTCTACGAGCACCTGCCCACGCAGTTCCCCGCCTACGACGCCAAGCCCTTCTTCGAGAAGAGCGCCGAAGCCGCACAGGCCACGGCCTTCCGCAACAGCAGCCTGCAAGGCGCCTACCTGATCCTGGCGGCGCGCTCGCTCGGGCTCGACGCGGGGCCGCAGTCGGGCTTCAACGCCGACCTGGTCGACAAGGCCTTCTTCCCCGACGGCCGCTATCGCGCGAACTTCCTCGTCAACCTCGGCGTGGCCGACCACGCCGGCACCTTCGAACGCGGGCCCCGGCTGGCGTTCGACGAGGTGGCCGAGATCGTCTGAACCCCGTTCTTTTCTTCACTCACAACCCTGTCAACCCTGAAAGAGAAATCACCATGTCCATCCAAGCCATCAACGTCCGCAACCAGTTCAAGGGCAAGGTTCGCGAAATCATCCGCGGCGACGTCGTCTCCGAAGTCGATGTCGAAACCGCCTGGGGCATCGTCACGTCCGTCATCACCACGCGCTCCGTCGACGAGCTGCAACTGAAGGTGGGCTCCGACGTGGTCGCACTCGTGAAGTCGACCGAAGTTTCGATCGCCAAGCTCTGACGGACCCTCGGGCTTTGCGATTCCCCGGTGCTGTCTTTGGTGCCGGGGTTTTTCGTTTGGAGCCGCTGATTCGGGGCGTGTGCGCAGGCCACCGGGTACTTCCCTCCGCGAATGTCCCCCGCCTTCGGCTCCTCCTTGATTTCGCTGCGGGAAGCACCCAGTGTCCTGAGCACGCTGGGCGCTGTCGTTGTGCTGGTCGATCAACGGCGGCACTGAAAACGCTCACGTCGATGAGGTGCCTTGCGCAGCGAAATGAATGCGAAGGGACTTCTCGCTTTCTGGTCACGGCATCGAGTGCCAAGATTGATTTGCGAAGTCAATCTGAAACCTTTGAAAGGAGAAGCCCCATGAACGAGATTACCCGAGTCGGCGTGGATTTGGCAAAGCGCGTGATCCAGGTCTTTGCGGTCAATGCCGCGGGCTTGCGCGTCACAGGGGCGCGCCTTGGCACGCGATAAATTCCTGGCTTGGTGTGTGCAACTGTCGGCAGGCTGCCTGATCGCCATGGAGGCCAGCTCCAGCGCCCATTACTGGGCGCGCAAGCTGCTTGCTCTGGGGCTGGATGCCCGCATCATTGCCGCCCCGCACGTCGTGCCTTATCGCCTCCAAGGCAAGAGCGGCAAGAACGACGCCAACGATGCCGCTGCGATCTGCGAGGCGGCCTCGCGCCCGCACATGCACTTCGTGCCGATCAAGAGCGTGGAGCAGCAAAGCATGCTGTGCACTCACCGCCTGCGAGAGGGCGTCAAGGCAGACCGCACCGCCTGCATCAACCGCATCCGGGGCCTGTTGGCGGAGTTCGGATTGGTGTTCGCCCAAAGCCCCGAGGCGCTGCGCCAGGTGCTTCCCGACGCGATGGAAGATGCCAGCAATGAACTGGGCGCTCTGGCCCGGTTGACGCTGCAGCGGGCCTATGCGCAATGGCAAGAACTCGATGCACACCTGCGATGGTGCGACGAGCGCATCGCTGCACACGGCAAGGCCAGCGATCAGGTGCGCCAGGCCGAGCAGTTGCTGGGCGTGGGACCGGTCACGGCATCCGCGGTGGTGGCCACGGTGGGCGACTTCAAGCAATTCAAAAATGGTGCGCAGTTCGGCGCCTGGCTGGGTCTGACGCCTCGACAGAACTCCAGCGGCGGCAAGAACAACCTGGGGCGCATCACCAAGCGAGGCGACGCGTACCTGCGCACGCTGCTGATCCAGGGGGCCAAGTCGATCGTGCTGACGGCGCACAGACGCGACGACCCGATCTCGCGCTGGGTGCAGGCCTTGCGCGAGCGCTCCGGGTGGCAGAAGGCCGTGGTGGCGTTGGCCAACAAGAACGCGCGCATCCTGTGGGCCGTGTTCGCACGCGGGCGGGCCTTCGATGCGCACCACGTCAGTACCAAACCACCAGGCGCCATCGCTGCGGTCATCGCGGTGTAGCGCGAGCTGTTCGAAGAGCCTTTGTTGATGTTTGTTTGTTTGCCAGACGTGAGTTCCAAGATGCAATGAACAGGTCAGACCGGCAGCGGGCAAGCTCGACTCCCCCTTGGTGATGCCAATTGAAGTGGGCATCACGAGAAATGAATGAAGCCCCGCTGAGCGGTTCGTATCTGGGTCCGCACGGCCACACGCCCGTGCAACAAGACCGTCGGTAGATGTGCAGTCTGTTCCTCGTTTCGTTGCGACTCGATCCTCACCGCCTTGCAGGCAATACAGCATGGCAAGAAAACAACCCTGAAGCCGTGCTTGACCGCGCGAGAAGTCCCGGTACAAGGGGGAGCGGCGGAAGCCCGCAGGCCGGGGGACATTCGCGGAGCAAGGTACCCCGTCGGCGGGAGCAGGCCCTGAAGCACCCAGGCCCTGCACTCCATAGATCACAAGGTTGTTAAGAATCGACTTTTGAGTCGTTTGACCTTCGTCGTTGCACTCCTACAGTGGTGGTTATCGCCATCAAGGAAGATGGAATGACCAACGTACAACAGGAGTCCAACCGCATGTCCGTGGAAGTTGAAGATGTCATCGCCTTGCCGCCCGCCCTCGAACAGGCCAAGGCACACGCCGCCGAAGCCGGCTGGCCCTACGCCGGCGGCGTGACGCCCCCCGTGGCTTGGCAGCTGGTGCAGAACGGGCAAGCCGTGCTCGTCGACGTGCGCTCCGGTGAAGAGCGCAAGTTCGTCGGCCACGTCCCCGAGAGCCTGCACGTGGCGTGGGCCACCGGCACCGCGCTCACGCGCAACCCGCGCTTCGTGCGCGAACTCGAAGCCAAGCTGGCCAAGGACGGTGGCAAGGAGGCCGTGGTGCTGCTGCTGTGCCGCAGCGGCAAGCGCTCTGCACTGGCGGCCGAGGCCGCTGCCAAGGCAGGCTTCACGCAGGCTTTTAACGTGCTCGAAGGCTTCGAGGGCGAGATCGATGCGCGGCAGCACCGCGGCGGGTCCGACGGCTGGCGCTTTCATGGCCTGCCGTGGGTGCAGGACTGAACCCCGAACCCACAGACAGAAAACACAAGGGAGGAAAAAACACATGGCTCAATTTGAAGTGAGCGACATCGTGCGCGCACTGCACGAGGTGCGCGACGAGTGGCGCGATTCGCAGCGCCGTTCGCGCGAGCCCGGGGCGCGCGAGTTTCCGTCGCGCGATGCGCTGACGCAGATCGTCGAATCGCTCAAGGGCGCGCTGTTTCCGATGCGGCTCGGCCCGCCGGACCTGCGCCACGAGAGCGAGGATTTCTATGTCGGTCACACGCTCGACGCCGCCTTGCAGGCGCTGCTGGTGCAGGCCCGGCTCGAGCTGAACTTCAATGCACGGCTGGCACCGCGCCCGGCGAGCGAGATCGATGCGTCGGCCACCGAGGCGGTGCGCCAGTTCGCGAACGCGCTGCCGGGCCTGCGCCGGCTGCTCGACAGCGACGTGCTCGCGGCCTACCAGGGCGACCCCGCCGCGCGCAGCGTCGACGAGGTGCTGCTGTGCTATCCGGGCGTGCTCGCGATGATTCATCACCGCCTCGCGCACCGGCTCTACGAGCTCGACCTGCCACTGCTCGCGCGCATCGTGGCCGAGCTGGCGCATGCGCAGACCGGCATCGACATCCACCCGGGCGCGACGATCGACGCGGGCTTCTTCATCGACCACGGCACGGGCGTCGTGATCGGCGAGACAGCGGTCATCGGCAAGCGCGTGCGCCTGTACCAGGCCGTCACGCTCGGCGCCAAGCGCTTCCCGACCGACGCCGAGGGCAACCTGCAGAAGGGCTTGCCGCGGCACCCGGTGGTGGAAGACGACGTGGTCATCTACGCGGGCGCGACCATCCTGGGCCGCGTGACCTTGGGCAAGGGCGCGGTCATCGGCGGCAACGTGTGGATCACCGACGACGTGAAGCCCGGCGCCAGCGTCACGCAGGCCAGCCTGCAGAACAACAGTGCACCGAAGGCGGGCAGCGTATGAAAGCCTTTGTCGAAGACTTCGGCGTCACCGTGCGCCAACTGCGTGAAGGGCAGGGCTGGTCGCAGGAGCAGCTGGCCGAGCGTTCCGATCTGAACCGCTCGTACGTGGGCGAGATCGAGCGCGGGCGCGTGATCCCGTCGATCGTCACGGCGCAGAAGTTGGCCACTGCACTGGGCATCAACATCGTCAACCTGCTCGCGCGTTGCGAGCAACTGGAACAGTCGCGCCTTGCACGGCGGATCAACTTGGCGGCTATAGCCTGTTGAGGGGAAACCCGTGGTCCCCGGACACTGGGGACCACAGTGTTTTCTTCTTTCTCTCAACCCACGGAGCCTTGATCCATGAGTGCAACAGTCGGTGGTACCACCGCCCTTGGCGACAACGCCGCCCGCCAGCTAGCCAACGCCACCAAGACCGTTCCCCAACTCGAGACCATCAGCCCGCGCTGGCTGACGCACCTGCTGCAGTGGGTGCCGGTGGAGGCGGGCATCTACCGCGTCAACAAGGTCAAGAACCCCGAGTCGATCAAGGTCACGTGCACCTCGCGTGAAGAAGAGAACCAGCTGCCGCGCACCTTCGTCGATTACGAAGAGAACCCGCGCGAGCACTACCTGAACGCCGTGAGCACCGTGCTCGACGTGCACACCCGCATCTCCGACCTGTACAGCAGCCCGCACGACCAGATCAAGGAACAGCTGCGCCTCACGATCGAGACGATCAAGGAGAACCAGGAGAGCGAGCTCATCAACAACCCCGACTACGGCCTGCTGGCCCAGGTGAGCGAAGAGCAGCGCATCTTTCCGCTGACCGGCGCACCCACGCCCGACGACCTGGACGAGCTGCTGACCAAGGTGTGGAAAGAGCCTGCGTTCTTCCTCACGCACCCGCTGGCTATTGCCGCCTTCGGCCGCGAAGCCACGCGCCGCGGCACGCCGCCGCCGACCGTGAGCCTCTTCGGCTCGCAGTTCATCACCTGGCGCGGCATTCCGCTGATTCCGTCGAACAAGGTGCCGGTGGCCGACGGCAAGAGCAAGATTTTGCTGCTGCGCGTGGGCGACAAACGCCAGGGCGTGGTGGGCCTTTTTCAGCCGGGCCTTTCGGGCGAGCAGAGCCCGGGGCTGTCGGTGCGCTTCATGGGCATCAACAACCATGCGATCGCGTCGTACCTGATCTCGTTGTACTGCTCGCTCGCGGTACTGACCACCGACGCGCTGGCCGTGCTCGACGACGTCGAGATCGGCAAGTACCACGACTATCCCGACACCTACAAGTAAGCCGCGGTGAGCAGCACACCCCCGATCCCGGGCGAGGCGCCGTTCGATCCGGCCATCCTCGCGCGCATGGCGAGCGCCATGTTCTCCGCGCCGCCGGGCGAGCAGTTTCCCGCCAACATCGCACCGCCGGGCTCGCCGCTGGTGAGCCCCGCCGGCTTCGGGCCCAGCGTGCCGGGCACGCCGATCCCGCAAGGGCAGATTCCGGGCGCCAACGTGCTGCCTGCATCGCCGACCCAACTGCCTTCGCTCGCGAACCGCGCGCCGGCCTTGCTGCCGCATGCGGTGGCGGGCAATGGTGTGCCGGACAACGTGTTGTCCGTGGCGCCGGCTTTCGAGCCGCGTTCGGGCGGTGTGGTGCAGGGCGTGCCGCAGCAAGTCGGTGCACCCGTGGCGCCACAGGCAGCGGCCTCGCCGTTCTACTTCCTGAACCACAGCTACGGGCATCCGGTGGCCAGCGCCAGCGATGGCTTTGCGATCCATGATCCGTTTGCTGGCCTTGCCGCGCCGACGGCACAGCCTGCGTTGCCGCCAAGCCCGCCTTCGGCGCCAGTCGGACGCGACGCGCAGTTCTATTTCGTCGATGCGGTGCGTCTGCCCAGCGGCTTCGTCACACCAGCCAAGCCCGACCCGCGCGGCCCCGATGCCGTACCGCTCGCCGGCAGCGGCCAGCATCCGCCATTCGACGTCCACGCTGTGCGCCGCGACTTTCCGATCCTGCAGGAGCGCGTGAACGGCAAGCAGCTCGTGTGGTTCGACAACGCCGCCACCACGCACAAGCCGCAATCGGTCATCGACCGCATCGCCTACTTCTACGCGCACGAGAACTCGAACATCCATCGCGCGGCGCATGAGCTCGCTGCACGTGCGACCGACGCCTACGAAGGCGCACGGGAGCGCGTGCGCAAGTTCATCAACGCGCCCGAAGTCGAAGAGGTGATCTTCGTGCGCGGCACCACCGAGGCCATCAACCTCGTGGCCAAGAGCTGGGGCGGCCAGCACGTGGGCGAGGGCGACGAGATCATCGTGTCGAACCTGGAGCACCACGCCAACATCGTGCCGTGGCAGCAGCTTGCTGCTGCCAAGGGTGCGAAGCTGCGCGTGATTCCGGTGGACGATTCGGGCCAGGTGCTGCTCGACGAATACCGCAAGCTGCTGAACGACCGCACGAAGATCGTCGCGGTCACGCAGGTGTCGAACGCGCTGGGCACCGTGGTGCCGGTGAAGGAGATCGTCGAACTGGCCCACCGTGCCGGCGCGAAGGCGCTGGTCGATGGCGCGCAGTCGGTCTCGCACATGCGGGTCGACGTGCAGGACCTGGGCGCCGACTTCTTCGTGTTCTCCGGCCACAAGGTGTTCGGCCCGACGGGCATCGGCGTGGTCTGGGGCAAGCGTGAGGTGCTCGAAGACATGCCCCCGTGGCAGGGCGGCGGCAACATGATTGCCGATGTGACCTTCGAGAAGACCGTGTTCCAGCCGATCCCGAACAAGTTCGAGGCCGGTACCGGCAACATCGCCGATGCGGTGGGCCTGGGCGCAGCCATCGACTACGTGAACAAGGTCGGCATCGAGAACATCGCGCGCTACGAGCACGACCTGCTGGTGTACGGCATGGCGCAACTGGGCGCGATCCCCGGCGTGCGGCTGATCGGCACGGCGGCGGACAAGGCGAGCGTGATGTCCTTCGTGCTCGACGGCTACACCACCGAAGAGGTGGGCCACGCGCTCAACGACGAAGGCATCGCGGTGCGCACGGGACACCACTGCGCGCAGCCGATCCTGCGGCGTTTCGGCGTCGAAACGACGGTGCGGCCTTCGCTGGCGTTCTACAACACCTTCGACGAGATCGATCGGCTGGTGACGGTGGTGCGGCGACTCGCCGGCCAGCGGCGCACGCGCTGAGCCGGGTCAGGGCTTCGATGCCAGGTGCTGCCTGAAGAAGGCGAGCACCTTGGCATTGAAGTCTGCATGGAAGGCGGCGCGGTCGAATCCGCCGGCATCGCTGCAGATCTCCGGCAGGGCCTTGGCCATGGCGGGCGTGCAAGGCGCCAAGAAAGCGAAGTGCGCGGTGTTCGCGGGCATGTGCCAGTCCGGCACGGTGGGCAGGTTGCTGCGGATGGCTTCCACGTCGCCCGGCGTCACGCCATCGCCGCCGCGCGCCGAGGCCCAGAGCTGAATGGGCACCGCGATCTGCTTCAGCCCCTCGGCATCGAAAAAACTCAATGGATCGACGATCACCGCCGCCTTGATGCGCGCATCGCGCACCGGGGGCGCAGGCAGTTCCTGGCGCTGGATCTGGCCGCAGAACGGAATCTTCGATGCCGGCGTGCAGAAGCGCAGGCCGAGGTTGAAGTTGGGCACCGCGCCCGTCGCCACGAGGCCGGTGTAGCCGCCGCGTGAGAAACCGAAGAAGCCGACCTTTGTCGTGGCGATCTTCGTGCGTCCGGCCCATGCGTTCAGCATGTGATCCGCCAGTCGGCGCATGTCGACGGGCCGCGCGGCAAATGTCGAGAGGTGGCCCCGGCGTTCCATGTCCTGGAAGTTGTCGTTCGGGTGGTTGATGGCGGCGACCACGAAGCCTGCATCGGCCAGCGCCGCCGCCGTGTCGTGGTGTCCGAGGAACGAGCCGCCCGAGCCATGTGACATCAGCACCAGCGGCAGCCCCGTGCCGGCGATGGGACAGTCCTTGGTGGCCGAAATCGCAATGACGCCGAACGCGATCTCGTTGGGTGCCGTCTCGCAAGGCGCCCACACCGCGCCGCGCAAGGCCGGCCCGTCCTTGTCGGCCGGCACCTCGATGAAGCTGAAGCCCGCCGCATGGCTCCATGCGGCAGACAAGCAGAGGGCGGCGAGCAGGGCAAGGCGATGCAAGGTCATGGCGCGCAAGGGTTTGAGGGCAGAAAAGGCCGCCAGTGTGCCGCCTCGGGGCGCGTGCCGCCAGCCCGTTTTGCGTCGTGCGATGCGGGCGCGCTATGCTCTGTCGCTGTCCATCACGCTGCTTGTCCTTGCATGTCCCAGCCTCAGGTTTCTTCTTCCGGCGCTCCTTCTGTCAACGAGTCGTGCGACGTGTTCGTGATCGGCGGCGGCCCCGCCGGCTCGACCGTCGCGGCGCTGCTGGCGCAGCAGGGCCGACAGGTGGTGCTGGTCGAGAAAGAGCACCACCCGCGTTTTCACATCGGCGAATCGCTGTTGCCCGCGAACGTCGAGCTGTTCGACAGGCTCGGCGTGCGCGACCAGGTCGAGAAGATCGGCATGCCGAAGTTCGGCATCGAGTTCGTCTCGCCCGAGCATGAGCACCGCAGCTATGTCGAGTTCGCCGAAGGCTGGGACAAGTCGCTCGACTCCGCCTGGCAGGTGCGCCGCTCCGAACTCGACGAGCTGTTGTTCCGCAACGCCGCCACGCGCGGCGCACAGACCTTCGAAGGCTGCAAGGTGCGCGACGTGGCTTTCGACGCCGACGGCGCGACCGTGCAGGCCGTGATGGACGACGGCGCCAAGCGCAGCTGGCGTGCCCGCTTCGTGATCGACGCGACGGGCCGCGACACGTTGCTGGCCAACAAATTCCGTTGCAAGCAGAAGAACCCCGCCCACAACAGCACCGCGCTGTTCGGCCACTTCACCAACGCCGAGCGGCTCGAGGGCAAGAAGGAAGGCAACATCAGCATCTGCTGGTTTCCGCACGGCTGGTTCTGGTTCATCCCGCTGGCCGACGGCACGACCAGCGTGGGCGCGGTGTGCTGGCCCTATTACCTGAAGACGCGCGAAAAATCGCTGAAGGAATTCTTCTACGACACCATCGCGCTGTGCCCCGTGCTGGCCGACCGCCTGAAGGGCGCCACGCTGGTCGACGACGCGGTGCACGCCACCGGCAACTTCTCGTACTCGAGCACGCACGCCACGGGCGACAACTATCTGCTGCTGGGCGACGCCTTCACATTCATCGACCCGATGTTCTCATCGGGCGTGTACCTGGCGATGCACAGCGCCTTCGACGGCGCCGAACTGGTGGCCACCGCGCTCGACCAGCCGGCCGAACTGGCCCGCGCCCGCGAAGGCTTCGAGGCCATGATGCGCAAGGGCCCGCGCGAGTACTCGTGGTTCATCTACCGCGTGACCAACCCGACCATCCGCGACATGTTCATGTACCCCGGCAACCCGTTCCGGGTGAAGGAAGCGCTGATGTCGCTGCTGGCCGGCGACATCTACAAGGGCACGCCGATGTGGGGCGCGCTGCGCATGTTCAAGGTGCTGTACTACGGCATCTCCCTGGCCAACTTCCGCCGCACCATGGCGGGGTGGAAGCAGCACCGCTTCAACATCCGCGACATGGGGGCGTTGAAGGGGGAGACGATCCAGAAGTCGGACTAGGCGACCCGAGCGCCGGGTTCCTGCGGCAGGGCTACCAGCCCGACATGCCGGTACTGCCGGATGCCCAGGCCTTGCTCGAAGCCCGCAGCGTGGCCACCGCATGCGCCACCCCCAACTGCGGACTGCTGAGCACATCGACCCCCAGGTCCGCCAGCAACCCCGTCACCGGCGCCATCGACGCCTGCGCGAGCACGATCACGTCGGTGCCATCGGCGGCGGCGCGGATCGATTCGGCCAGTGTGGCCACGTAGCGCGCGGTGTCGCCCGACTGGAAATGCACCCAGGCGTCTTCGACCAGCAGCGTGCTGGCGCGGATGCCGACACCGGCCTGCCGCGCTGCGGACAGCACGAGCGACAGGGTGGGGTCGATGGTGCTTTCGACGGCGCCGACGATCAGCACGCGCGGGCCGTTGCGCACGGCGCGGTCGGCCATGGCGCGGTCGATGCGCAGGGCGGCAAAGGCGCCGCCGGTGGCGGTCTTTTCGGCGATGCCGCCGATGGTCGAGCAGGTGCACACGACCACAGAGGCACCGTCCGAGGCGGCGTCGCGCATGGCCTCGTGCACGCGCGTCACCAGGCCGGCGTGGTCGACGCCCAGCGTGCGCGCATCGGCCAGCAGCTCTTCCATCACCAGGTGCTGCACGCGCAGCTCGGGTGCGATCTCGCGTGCCAGGCCGCCGAAGGTCTGCACATGCACCTGCGCCGTGTGGAGGAAGGCGAGCGTGTCGGTCATGGCGTGGCTGCCGTTCAACCGGCTTCGCGGGCGCGCCGGAACTCGTAGGCCTTGAGGTGCACGTACGCCGTGCGCAGCACCGACGGCGTGGGCGATGCGCTGCGCGGTGCGCGGGCCAGCAGGTCGCCCAGGATGTGGTCGGCCTCGACGCGCGCGCCGCGGGCCATGTCCTTGTACATCGAGGCGGTCATGGGCGAGCCGGCGGTCGTGACCACCGCGCGACCGCGCGTGAGGGCGCCGGGGCGTGGCGCGAAGCCGTTGTGGGCGGCGATGGCGCAGCACTCGTCGAAGATCGCGAGCGCCACGTCTTCGCCGCCTGCCGCCACGATGTCGCCGATGGATGCGTGCATGAGGCTGGTGAGGCCTGCCGCAGAGGCGATGAAGACCCACTTCTCCCACATGTCCTGCGCGATGGTCTCGCTCGCCATGGCGGCGAAGTTCGCGCCGGCGAATTGGGCCGCGATGGCGTCGATGCGCGCCGAGCGGCCGCCCACGCGTTCGCCGTAGCTCAGGCTGTGCATGTCGTTCAGGTGCAGCACGCGGCCTTCGTCGTCGAGGGTGGCGGAGATCATGCACAGGCCGCCGAGCACGCGGGCCTCGCCGAAGCGCGCGACCAGCCGGTCGATGTGGCCCAGGCCGTTGAGCAGCGGAAGGATGACGGTGTCGGGCCCGACGGCGGGCGCGAACGAGTCCATGGTCGCGTCGAGGTCGTAGGCCTTGCAGCCGACCACGACCACGTCGTAGGGGCCATCGATCTGCTGGGCCAGCACGTGCTTGGGCGTCGGCAGGTCGAGGTCGCCGCAGGGGCTGCGCACGACGAGGCCGGTCGTGGCCAGCTGGGCCGCGCGGCCGGGACGCAGAAGAAAGGTCACATCGCGGCCCGCTGCGAGCAGGCGCCCGCCGAAGTAACCACCGAGTGCACCGGCACCCACCATCAGGAATCGCATCGCGCGCTGCCTCCGAAGAAACTGAAGATCGGAAGCGATGATGCCCCGGATCGCGCGCGGGCGCCTCAGGGGTGTTGCGAGGCCACCAACCGTTCGCGGGCAAAGGGCCGCAGGTCGAGGCCGTGCGCGCTCTCGCGGCCCAGCACCCGGTCGGCGATGGCGTCGCCCAGCCCGGCCGAATGCTTGAAGCCGTGGCCGGAGCAGGCCGAGACGATCAGCACGTTCGGCAGGCCGTCGAGTGCGTCGATCACGAAGCGGCGGTCGGGCGTGACGGTGTACATGCAGGCGCGGGCCTTGATTGCATGGCCCTTGATCTGCGGAAAGCGACCGGCCACGCGGTCGCGGTACATGGCGGCGGTTTCTTCGGCGCTCACGTCGCGGTCGAGCGCGTCGGGCGTGGTGGCGTCGACGTACTGTTCTGTGGCGACCTTCAGCGCGGGCTGCGATGCGTCCGAGGCCGGAAAGCCGTACATGTAGTCTTCCTGCGCGTCGCCGAACATCCAGATGAAGATGGGAAAACGCCCGGGCGCGAAGTCGGCCGCGGCGGCGGGTCCGGTGTCGAACCAGTGCATCACCTGCCGGTGCACGGAGAAGTCGGCCTGCCAGTCGGTGCGCGCCTGACGGCCGAGAAATTCGGGCAGCCAGGCGCCGGCCGCGACCACCACCTGGTCGGCGGTGAAGCTCGCGGTCTCGGTGCGCACGCGCACGGTGTCGCCGTTGCCCACGGGCTCGACGCTCAGCACGCGCTCGCCGGTGCGGGTCTGTGCGCCGTCGGCGCGGGCCACGGCGAGCTGGGCGGCGATGGCGTCTTCAGGCCGCACGAAGCCGGCATCGCGTTCGAGGTAGCCGATCTCGTCGCCCTGCAGGTGGAACTGCGGGTAGCGCGCGCGAATGCCGGCCGCGTCGAGCACCTCGTGCGAAATGTCGAAGCGCTCGGCGCAGGCGATGGTGCGGCGCACGAAGTCGGACTTGCCGTGGTGCGCGGCGACGCGGTCGCGTGGCGCGAGGACGAGGCCGCCGGTGGTGGTCATCAGCGTGCGGTCGGTGCGCGCCTCGAGTTCACGCCAGATGGCGTGCGAGCGGTGCACCAGCGGCACGTACTCGTCGCCTTCGCCGACGGCCAGCCGCGTGATGCGCGAATCGCCGTGCGAGGAGCCGCGGTCGTGCGGCGGTGCGAACTGGTCGATGCCGAGCACGCGTGCGCCGCGTTGCGAGAGCTGGTAGAGGGTGGCCGCGCCGAGGGCGCCCAGGCCGATGACGATCGCGTCGTAATGAGAGAGGGAACGGGTCACGGGGCAGAGGGTGTCGTCGTCACACAAGGTTCAGGTCGAGAAATGCATCCTTCACCGCGATGGGCTGGGGAATGAGCTTCAGCTGCGCGAACACGTCGGCCAGGCCCTGCTGCTCGCGGGCGATGGCGGGCGTGAGCGCCACGACGCCATACTGCCGCCGTTCGGTCGCCAGCGCCAGCACCTTGGGCTCGACCTTCAACTGCGGCGCGAGCGTGGCCACCACGTCGCCGGGGTGGGCCTGTGCCCAGTCGTTGGCCTTGCGCAGTTCGGCGAACACGGTGCGCAGCGTCTCGGCGTTGGCGCGCGCGAAGGCGGGCTGCGCGAAGTGGTAGGTGCGGTTGCCGCTCAGGCCGGTGCCGTCGAACAGCAGGCGCGACTCGGTCGCCACCTGCGCGCCGGCCAGGAACGGGTCCCACAGGCCGATGGCCGCGACGCTGCCCGACTGGTAAGCGGCCACGGTGTCGGAGGCCGTGACGATGTAGACCGGCTCGATGTTTTCATAGCGCAGGCCGGCCGCTTCGAGCGCGCGGATCAGCACGTACTGCGTGTTGTAGCCGCGACCGGTGACGACCTTCTTGCCCTTGAGGTCGCGCACGCTGCGGATCGGCGAGTCACGCGGCACCAGGAAGCCGACACCGCCGGGGTAGGGGCTTTCGGCTGCGAGGTAGACCAGGCCCTTGCCGCTGGCCTGCTGGAACACGCCGATGCCGTCGGAGGCATGGCCGAAGTCGATGGCGCCGGCCGCCAGCGCTTCCGACAGCTGGCTGCCGCCGAGGAACTCGCGCCACTCGACGTTCACGCCGGCCGGTGCCAGCGCCTTCTCGAGCTGGCCCGTGCCCTTGAGGATGTTGAGCGTGTTGAACTTCTGGTAGCCGATGCGCAGGGTGCGGGCGCGCGTCTGGGCGAACAGCGGGGCCGATGCGGCGACGAGGGCTGAGGCGGCGCCGGCCTGGAGCAGGCGGCGGCGGGAAGACGAGGAAAAGGTGTGCATGGCGTCGGCGAAAAATCGGCGACTGTAGGTGCGGGCGGCGCGCCGGGCCACGAAGCTTTTGTCATGTGCTCATGCACAAACTGGCGCACGTCACTACAAAGCGATGCATGAACTTTTCCGGAAAAGGTCATGGGGCCTTCGCATAATCGTCGTCGTCATTCCGACCCTCTCACTCAAGGAGCTTCATTCATGGCACAGACCCGGATCGCCGTCATCGTCGGCAGCCTGCGCAAGGATTCGTTCAACCACAGGCTGGCGTTGGCGCTGGCGCACCTGGCGCCGTCGGACTTCACCTTCGAAACCCTGCGCATCGACGACCTGCCGCTGTACAACCAGGACGACGATGGCAACCAGGCCGCTTCGGTGAAGCGCCTCAAGAGCGAGGTCGCGGCCGCGCAGGGCGTGCTGTTCGTCACGCCCGAATACAACCGCTCGATTCCCGGCGTGCTGAAGAACGCCATCGATCACGCATCGCGCCCCTACGGCCAGAGCGTCTGGGCCGGCAAGCCGACCGGCGTGGTCGGCATCTCGGTGGGCGCCATCGGCACCGCGCTGGCGCAGCAGCACCTGCGCAACATCCTGGCCTACCTCGACGCGCCCACGATGGGCGGGCCCGAAGTGTTCCTGCAGGCGAAGGAAGGCCTGTTCGACGACAAGGGCCACATCGGCAACGAAGGCACGCAGAAGTTCCTGCAGGGCTGGATGGACAAGTACGTGACCTGGGTGAAGAGCCATTCGGCTGCCTGACGAATCGGGCGCCGTTCGACGCCCATGAGAAAGCCGCCCCTTGTGAGGGCGGCTTTCTTTTTGGAACTGACGATTTGATTGTCGCTATTTCAACTGAATTGAAAAATTGAATTCAATATCGATCAATTGGGTGTGGAAAATTATCGAACCGTATTTCCAACGACATAGCCGCCATCGACCGGCAAATCGGTGGCCGTAATGAACGCGGCGGCCGGACTGGCATAAAAAATCGCGGCGCCAACCAGATCTTCGGTCGATCCCCAGCGCTTGAGCGCGGAATGGCCGGCAATCAGGTCGTGGCTCTTTGGCACGCTCCACAGCACTTTCGTCATATCGGTCTTGTGGTATCCCGGAGAAATCGTGTTGACCCGCACGCCATGGGGACCGTACGCGTGCGCCAATGTTCGGGTCAAGCCGAGAAGCCCGGTCTTGCTCGCGGCATAGGCGGGAATTTCGGGCTCGACAAGATAGCTGAGCATCGACGAGATATTGATGATGCTGCCCTTCGCGCGGATCAGGTGCTCGCGAAAGGCGTACGACATGCGCATGACGCCATTGAGGTTGACGTTGATCACATCGAGGAAGACTTCCTCGGTATGTTCTGCCTCGCCGCAAAGGATGCCCTGTGCGTTGACCAGAACGTCGAGCGTTTCAAATCTTGCGGCAAACGCCTTGATGCCGTCGCCATCGCGTGCATCGAGGAGTTCGAAGCGAATGGATTGATTTGCCGGATTTAGCCTTTCCCTAGCGATCTTTTCAGGACTGCTTCCGGTGGCCACGACCGATGCACCGAGCCTCGCAAAGCCGTGCGCAATTGCGAGCCCGATGCCACTGGTGGCGCCCGATACCACAATGGATTTTCCATTGAAGAGGTCGCCGCGAAAGGTGTCGAGCAGGGTGTCTCTGTCTGTCTGATTTTCTTGCATGATTGGCCAGGAAGTGGTTGACTGCCGAATTGGCCAAAAAAGATTATCAGTGTTGGGTTGCTTTGGATATTTGATTCAAATGGAATTAACCAAAGACCTAAATGTTTGCAAAGGTCTGTTGTTTTGGGCGATTTGAGGCGTGCGCGGTGAAATGGGGTGCGCGCCGCACTGGCCCAGCGCGAAGGCACCCCGTGGCGAGGTGCTTCGGCAAGAGAAAGGCCAAAAAGCCGCGTCGGGTCCCTGCCACTGAGACCCAACGGGCTGTGAGCCGGCCGGCAAGGCTCAGGCAGCCTGGGCAATGTCCTTTTGGTTGGCTGCTTCAGCGGTCGCCACCACGATGTCGGCGCGGGCGGCGGTCAGTGCGGCGGCCTTGGGCGCGTCACCCATCGCGATGCCTTCGGCGCGCACGAAGCGCACGTCGGTGATGCCGAAGAAGCCGAAGATCACCTTCAGGTAGCTCTCCTGGTGTTCCGCGGCCTGACCGCCTTCGGAGGTCGAGTAGATGCCGCCGCGGCTCGACGCCACGATGATGGTCTTGCCGCCGGCCAGGCCCACGGCGCCCTTGTCGGTGTACTTGAAGGTGCGGCCGGCTTGGGCGAGGCGGTCGATCCAGGCCTTGAGCTGGGTCGGGATGGTGAAGTTGTACAGCGGGGCGCCGATCACGACGACGTCGGCGGCCAGGAACTGGGTCACCAGCTTTTCCGACAGGGCGTTCTCGCGCAGCTGCGCTTCGGTCGGCTGGGCCTGCACGCCGGTCTTGATGCCCAGGGCGTCGGCGCCGAAGTGCGAGGGCGCGTCCACGGCAAGGTCGAGGTACTCGACCTGGGTGTTGGGGTGGGCGGCGCGCCAGGCGGCGACGGTTTCGGCGGTCAGCTGGCGCGAGGTGGAGCCGGAGGCCAGGATGCTGGAGTCGATGTGGAGCAGCTTCATGTCAGTCAATCACTTTCTGTGCAAGGTGTCGGCGCTGAGAAGTGGCCGGCGTTGGGAGAATTCTATTTTTGATGCGAGTGATTGATAAGTAGCCAAAATTTGATCAGATCGTTCTGTTTGCAGGACAATGAAGCCATGCAAGACCTCAACGACATGGTTTTCTTCGCCGAGGTGGCCGAACGGGGCGGCTTTGCCGCCGCCAGCCGGGCGCTGGGCATTCCCAAATCGCGCCTGTCGCGCCGCGTGGCCGAGCTCGAGGAGCGGCTGGGCGTGCAGCTGATGCAGCGCAGCACGCGGCGCCTGTCGCTCACGCCGGCCGGCGAGATCTATCTGCGCCATGCCTCGGCGATGCGCGACGCAGCGCAGGCGGCGGCCGAGGCGGTGGCGCAGGTGCAGACCGAGCCGAGCGGGCTGGTCCGGCTGACCTGCCCGGTGACCATCTCGCACAGCGGGCTGGCGCAACTGATCCCGCTGTTCATGGCGCGCTACCCGGCGGTGCGCGTCGACATCCGCGTCATCAACCGGCCGGTGGACCTGATCGAGGAGGGCATCGACATCGCATTGCGCGTGCGCCCCACCATCGAGGACAGCACGGTGCTCGTGGCCAAGACCTTCGGCCACAGTCGCGGCGTGCTGGTCGCGAGCCCAGCGCTGCTGGCGGAACACGGGCCGGTCGAGGCGCCCGCCGACCTCGCGAAGCTGCCGACGGCGGCCATGTCGGTCAACGGGGAAGGGCGCGCCGAATGGCGGCTCGAAGGCCCGGAAGGCCGCGGCCACCTGCATGTGCACACGCCGCGCTACGTGGCCGACGACCTCGCCACGCTGCAGTTCGGCGCGCTGGGCGGCGTCGGCGCGACCCTGCTGCCCGACTACATGTGCACTGCCGACGTCGAGGCGGGCCGGCTGATGCGGGTGCTGCCCGGCTGGGGGCCATCGCCCGTGGTGGCGCACATGGTGTTTCCGGCGCGGCGGGCGCTGGTGCCCGCGGTGCGACGGCTGATCGACTTCCTGTCCGAACACCTGCAAAGCGAGCAGATGCGGATGTTCTGAGGCCAGAATTGCTATCTAAAAGATAGCGTCACGCCAGGGCTTCGCAAGTTCTATATGCGAAAAACGTCATATCCAAACAAACAGATATTCGTTTGCCATTGAAGCAGCGGTTCGCACAATCCAGGGCTTCACCCCCTCCTTGGAGCGACCATGGCAACCCTGCGACTCGGCGACACCGCCCCCAATTTCACCCAGGACTCCAGCGAAGGCCCGATCGACTTCTACCAGTGGGCCGGCGATTCGTGGATCGTGTTCTTCTCGCACCCGGCCGATTTCACGCCCGTGTGCACCACCGAACTCGGCAAGACGGCGGCGCTGTCGGGTGAGTTCGCCAAGCGCGGTGTGAAGCCCATCGCGCTGAGCGTCGACCCGGCCACCAAGCACAAAGAGTGGATCAGCGACATCAACGAGACGCAGAACACCACCGTCAACTTCCCGATCATTGCGGACGCCGACCGCAAGGTGGCCGACCTGTACGACCTGATCCACCCGAACGCGTCGGCCACGGCCACCGTTCGCAGCGTGTTCATCATCGATCCGAAGAAGGTGATCCGCACCACCATCACCTACCCGGCATCGACCGGTCGCAACTTCGACGAGATCCTGCGCGTGATCGACTCGCTGCAGCTCACCGACAGCCACAAGGTCGCCACGCCCGTGAACTGGAAGGACGGCGACGACGTCGTCATCGTGCCGAGCATCCAGGACCCGGCCGAACTGGCCGAGCGCTTCCCCAAGGGCTTCAAGGCCGTCAAGCCTTACCTGCGGATCACGCCGCAGCCCAACAAGTAAGAAGCACAGGCGGCACCCGCACATGCAGACACGCGTGGTTATCGTGCCCGGTTGGCGCGACTCCGGGCCCGGCCATTGGCAGAGCCTGTGGGAAGAACGCATTCCGGGCGCGGCGCGGGTGGTGCAGGACGACTGGGCCTCGCCCAAGCGCGATGCCTGGGTGCCCGCGCTGGCCAAGCTGGTGCTGGAAAGCGAAGGCCCCGTGGTCATCGCGGCGCACAGCCTGGGCTGCATCGCCACGGCCCACCTGCCGCCCGAGGCTGCCGCCCGCATCCAGGGTGCGCTGCTGGTGGCGCCGGCCGACCCGGAGCGCCGCGCGGTGCTGTCCGACTTCGCGCCCGTGCCGTATGCGGCGCTGCCGTACCGCAGCATCGTGGTGGCGAGCAGCAACGATCCTTATTGCCCCATCCGCCTTGCCGGCGCCTACTCGCGCGCCTGGGGCAGCGAGTTCGTGCGCATGCAGAATGCGGGGCACATCAACATCGATTCGGGGCATGGAGACTGGCCGCTCGGCCTGGCCCTGCTGCAATCGTTGACCGACGAACCCGCCGCCTGGTCGGCCGGTCGTGAATTTTCAGACAACCTGGCAACCACATGACTTCCAGAATCAAGACCTTCGCTGCCGTGCTCGCGCTGGCGTCCTCCGCACTTGCCGGCAGCACCGCCTTCGCCCAAGGCACGGGCCTGCTGAACGCCTCGTACGACGTGGCGCGCGAGTTCTACAAGGACTACAACGCGGCCTTCGTGGCGAACTACAAGAAGACCACGGGCAAGGACGTCAAGATCGACCAGTCGCACGGCGGCTCCAGCGCCCAGGCGCGCGCCGTGGCCGACGGCCTCGACGCCGATGTGGTCACCATGAACACCTCGACCGACATCGACTTCCTGGCCGGCACCGGTGTGGTCGCCAAGGACTGGAACAAGAAGTTTCCCGAGAACGCATCGCCCACCACCTCGACCATGCTGCTGCTGGTGCGCAACGGCAACCCCAAAGGCATCAAGGACTGGGACGACCTGATCAAGCCGGGCGTGCAGGTCGTGATCGTCAACCCCAAGACCGGCGGCAACGGCCGCTACGCCTACCTGGCCGCCTGGGGCTACATCAAGAAGAAGGGCGGTACCGACGCCCAGGCTGCCGAGTTCGTCGGCAAGCTGTTCAAGAACGTGCCGGTGCTGGCACGCGGCGGCCGCGACGCGACCACCGCCTTCCTGCAACGCAACATCGGCGATGCGCTGATCACCTTCGAATCCGAAGTGGTCTCGATCGACCGTGAATTCGGCACCGGCAAGGTCGACTCGGTGTACCCGTCGATCTCCATCGTGGCCGAGAACCCGGTGGCCATCGTCGAGCGCACCGTCAAGAAGAAGGGCACGGGCGAGCTCGCCAAGGCCTACCTCGACTGGCTGTACTCCGAAGAAGCGCAGGAAATTGCCGCCAAGCATGCGCTGCGCCCGCGTTCGCAGACCGTGCTCAAGAAGTACGCCTCGACCTTCAAGCCGCTGCAGCTGTTCACGGTGCAGGAACTGTTCGGCAGCCTGAGCGAAGCGCAGAAGGTGCACTTCAATGACGGCGGTCAGTTCGACAAGCTCTACACGCCTGGCGCGAAGTAAATGAGCGGCGCTGCTTCTTCGGCGCTCCCGGCAGCGGGAGCGCCTTTTTCACGTGCCAACCGGGCAGGAGGCGCCAAGCGCGTGCTGCCCGGTTTCCACATCACGCTCGGCTTCACGGTCTTCTATCTGTGCCTGATCGTGCTGATCCCGCTGTCGGCGCTGGTCTTCAAGACCTTCACGATGACCTGGGAGCACTTCTGGGTGTCGGTGACCGCGCCGCGCGTGATGGCCTCGTACCGCCTGACCTTCGGCGCCTCGCTGATCGCCGCCATGGTGAACGCGGTGTTCGGCCTGCTGGTGGCCTGGGTGCTGGTGCGCTACAAGTTTCCGGGCAAGCGCATCGTCGATGCGCTGGTCGACCTGCCGTTCGCACTGCCCACGGCCGTGGCCGGCATCTCGCTCACGGCGCTGCTCGCGGGCAATGGCTGGGTCGGGCAGCTGCTGGAGCCGTACGGCATCAAGCTGGCGTTCACGCCGGCGGGCATCGTGATTGCGCTGATCTTCATCGGGCTGCCGTTCGTGGTGCGCACGGTGCAGCCGGTGCTCGAAGACACCGAGAAAGAACTGGAAGAAGCCGCGACGTCGCTGGGTGCCACGCGCCTGCAGACCTTCACCCGGGTGATCTTTCCGGCGATTGCACCGGCATTGCTCACGGGCTTTGCCATGGCCTTCGCACGTGCCATCGGCGAGTACGGCTCGGTGATCTTCATCGCCGGCAACATGCCGATGATTTCCGAGATCACGCCGCTCATCATCATCGGCAAGCTGGAGCAGTACGACTACACGGGCGCCACGGCGGTCGCGTTGGTGATGCTGGTGCTGTCGTTCATCCTGCTGCTGGTCATCAACGGCCTGCAAGCCTGGCAGCGCAAGCGCGCAGGAGCCTGACATGAGCGCACCTTCAAAAATCATCCGCCGCGCACAAGCCGGCACCACCGAGTCGGCCTGGGTCCGCTGGACGCTGATCGGCGTCGCCCTCGTGTTCATGTTCCTGTTCCTCGTGCTGCCGCTGGCGGCCGTGGCGGTCGAGGCGCTGCGCAAGGGCCTCGGCGCCTACCTCGAGGCGCTGAAGGAACCCGATGCGTGGAGCGCCATCCGCCTCACGCTGATCACCGCCGCCATCGCCGTGCCGATGAACCTCGTCTTCGGCGTGGCCGCGGCCTGGGCCATCGCGAAGTTCGAGTTCCGTGGCAAGGCCTTTCTGACCACGCTGATCGACCTGCCGTTCGCGGTGTCGCCGGTGGTGGCGGGCCTGATTTACGTGCTGGTGTTCGGCGCGCAGGGCTGGTTCGGCCCGTGGCTGGCGGAGCACGACATCAAGATCATCTTCGCCGTGCCCGGCATCGTGCTGGCCACCGTGTTCGTGACCTTTCCCTTCATTGCGCGCGAACTCATTCCGCTGATGCAGGCGCAGGGCACCGACGAAGAGCAGGCCGCCATCGTGCTCGGCGCGACCGGCTGGCAGACCTTCTGGCGCGTGACCTTGCCCAACATCAAGTGGGGCCTGCTGTACGGCGTGATTCTGTGCAATGCACGCGCCATGGGCGAGTTCGGCGCGGTGTCGGTGGTGTCGGGCCACATCCGCGGCCAGACCAACACGATGCCGCTGCACGTCGAGGTGCTCTACAACGAATACCAGTCGGTGGCCGCCTTTGCGGTGGCCTCGCTGCTGGCGATCCTGGCGCTGGTCACCCTGGTGATCAAGTCGGTCATCGAGTGGCGCCATGAGCGCGAAATGAAAGCCATCGCCGAGCTGCCGCCCGAGCGTCCCCCCGAGCCTTCGGCGGCCTGAGAAGACGAGAGAACAAGACCATGAGCATCGAAATCCGCAACATCAGCAAGCAGTTCGGCGACTTCCGGGCGCTGAACAACGTGAACCTCGACGTCGAGTCGGGCGAGCTCGTCGCGCTGCTCGGCCCCTCGGGCTGCGGCAAGACCACGCTGCTGCGCATCATCGCGGGCCTGGAAACGGCCGACACCGGCAGCATCCATTTCTCGGGCGAAGACACGACCGACGTGCACGTGCGCGAACGCCAGGTCGGCTTCGTGTTCCAGCACTACGCGCTGTTCCGCCACATGACCGTGTTCGAGAACGTGGCCTTCGGCCTGCGCGTGAAGCCGCGCAAGGAGCGTCCGAGCGACGCGCAGATCAAGCAGAAGGTGACCGACCTGCTCAAGCTGGTGCAGCTCGACTGGCTGGCCGACCGCTACCCGTCGCAGCTGTCCGGCGGCCAGCGCCAGCGCATTGCGCTGGCCCGCGCGCTGGCGGTGGAGCCCAAGGTGCTGTTGCTCGACGAGCCCTTCGGCGCGCTCGACGCCAAGGTGCGCAAGGAACTGCGCCGCTGGCTGCGCCGGCTGCACGACGAGCTGCACGTCACCTCGATCTTCGTCACGCACGACCAGGAAGAAGCGCTTGAAGTGGCCGACCGCGTGGTGGTGATCAACAAGGGCCGCATCGAGCAGGTCGGCTCGCCGCAGGACGTGTGGGACAAGCCCGCGAGCCCGTTCGTCTACGGCTTCCTGGGCGACGTGAACCTGTTCCACGGCCGGGCCGACAACGGCGCCGTGCAACTTGACGGCATGCGCATCGACTCGCCCGAGCACAGCACCGCGCGCGACGCCAAGGCGCTGGCCTACGTGCGCCCGCATGACCTGGACGTGACCCGCTATGTGGCGGGCGCCACCGGCATCGTCGCCACGCTGTCGCGCGCGATTGTGGTCGGACCGATCGCGCGGCTGGAACTTGAGCCCACCGAAACGAATCCAGATAATCCGGGCTCCGGAACCATCATCGAAGCGCAACTCCCTGCGCAACAGTTCCGCGACCTGGACTTGAAGGAAGGCGACACCGTCGTCGCCAACCCCCGCAAGGCCAGGGTGTTCGTAGAAGAAGATTGGGTGTCTCCTTGATCCATTGGTACTTCGGCGCGCCGCGCCGCGCGCTTGCGCTGATCTGCCTGGCCTGTGTCCTGATGCTGGCCTTCGGGCTGTATCTGCAACACGTGGTCGGACTCGAACCCTGTCCCATGTGCATCGTGCAGCGCTATGCGCTGATGCTCGTGGCGCTGTTCACCGGCCTGGCGGCGCTGTTCAACAGCCGCGGCCTGCAGGTGACGGGCGGCGTGCTGGCGCTGGCGGCGGCGGTGGGCGGTGCCTACACGGCGGCGCAGCAGAGCTGGCTGCAGTGGTATCCGCCCGAAGTCGTCTCGTGCGGGCGTGACCTGTACGGGATGATCGAGACCTTCCCGCTCAAGCGCGCGCTGCCGATGATCTTTCGTGGCGGCGGCGACTGTTCCAAGATCGACTGGTCGCTGTTCGGCCTGACGCTGGCGAACTGGTCGTTCATTGCGTTCACGGTGCTGGCGCTGTTGCTCCTCACCTTGCTGCTGCGTCGGCGCACGGCGCGCTGAGTTCTTTTTCAGTAGTTTCGGCGGCGTGGCCCGCTGCCTTTCGAGGGCAGCGGGCCACGCCGTTTTCAATGGCCGCGCCGCTGCGGGCCGAGGCAAAGGCCCGTCGAAACTGCGTGCTTTAGCAGGCCTTCAGCAACCGGGGCTAGGATCAATCGCATCCTTTCCCGCGCTTCGCCGCCCGTTTCATCCCACTTTCACTGCATGCCCACAACTCCCTCGCGACGATCGCGCAAGCTCCTTGTCGGCCTGGCCTTGCTCGTCGTGCTGGCCATCGCGGCCTTCTTCTGGCTGAGCCCGCCGAAGAAAAGCGACTACCTCACCGCCACCGTGCAGCGCGGTGACCTCGAGAACGCGGTGCTCGCCACCGGCGTGCTGCAGGCCTTCAAGCAGGTCGAGGTGGGCGCGCAGGTGTCGGGCCAGCTCAAGTCGCTGAAAGTGGTGCTCGGCCAGACGGTGAAGAAGGGCGACTGGCTCGCCGAAATCGACCCCGTCATCTCGCAGAACACCTTCGCGCAGGAACAGGCCAAGCTCGAGAACCTGCAGGCCCAGAAGCTTGCGAAGGAAGTTCGCGTGAAGCAGGCAGAGCTCACCTGGGCACGGCAGCGCGACATGCTGGCGCAGGACGCCGCCGCGCGCCAGGACCTGGAAGGCGCCGACACCGAGCTGCGTGCGCTGCGCGCCGACGGCGTGTCGCTCGACGCCCAGATCCGCCAGCAGAAACTGGCCCTGGCCTCGGCGCAGACCAACCTGTCGTACACGCGCATCATGGCGCCCATCGACGGCGACGTGGTGTCGATCAGCACGCTCGAAGGCCAGACCGTGGTGGCCTCGTTCCAGGTGCCCACGCTCATGAAGCTGGCCGACCTGTCGACCATGACCGTGAAGGCCCAGGTGTCCGAGGCCGACGTGGTGCGCGTGAAGGCCGGCCAGCCCGTGTACTTCACCATCCTCGGCGACCCCGACACGCGTTACCACGGCACGCTGCGCGCGGTGCAGCCGTCGCCCGAGAAGATCAACAACGCGGTGTTCTTCAACGCGCTGTTCGACGTGCCCAACCCCGACCGCACGCTGCGCGTCGACATGACGGCGCAGGTCGCCATCCTGCTGGGCGAGGCGAAACAGGCGCTGACCGTGCCGCTCACCGCGCTCGGCGCGCGCGACAAGGAGGGCCGCCATGAAGTGCGCGTGCTCCTGCCTGACCAGCGCGTGGAAAAGCGGCAGGTGCGCATCGGCATCCGCAACAACTTCCAGGCCCAGGTGCTCGAAGGCCTGAAGGAGGGCGACAGCGTCATCACCGGCGACGCCTCGGCGCTGGAGAAGACCGACGGCAGCAACAACGGCAACGACAGCGGCAACCGGAGGCCGCGCCAGTGACGCAGCCGCTGCTGACTCTGCGCGGCATCGGCCGCAGCTTTCCCTCGGGTGAGCAGGAGGTCCAGGTGCTGAAGGACGTCGACCTGGACATCGGCCACGGCGAAATGCTGGCCATCGTCGGCGCCTCGGGCTCGGGCAAGTCGACGCTGATGAACATCCTCGGCTGCCTCGACCGGCCGACCACCGGCACCTACACCGTGTCGGGCCAGGACGTCGGCACGCTCGACAGCGACGCGCTCGCCGCACTGCGGCGCGAGCACTTCGGCTTCATCTTCCAGCGCTACCACCTCATGCAGCACCTGACGGCCACCGGCAACGTCGAGGTGCCCGCCGTCTACGCCGGCACCGAGGGCACGGCACGCGACGCGCGGGCGCGGCAACTGCTGGCGCGCCTGGGCCTCGAAGACCGCACCGAGCACCGGCCGAGCCAGCTCTCGGGCGGCCAGCAGCAGCGCGTGAGCATTGCGCGCGCACTGATGAACGGCGGGCAGGTCATCCTGGCCGACGAGCCGACCGGCGCGCTCGACCGCAAGAGCGGGCAGGAGGTCATCGGCATCCTGCGCGAGCTGCATGCGCAGGGCCACACCATCATCATCGTGACGCACGACATGCAGGTGGCGCGCTGCACCGAACGCATCATCGAGATCGCCGACGGCGTGATCGTCGGCGACCGGCCGAACGTGCCGACCGTGGCCGCGCCCGCGCAGACGGTCGGCGACGACACCCCCACGCCGCCCGCCATGACGCGTCCCACGCTCGGCATCGCACGCTTCAGCACCGGCTGGGCCCGCTTCTCCGAGGCCTTTCGCATGGCTTGGCGCTCGATGATGGCGCACCGCATGCGCACGGCGCTGACCATGCTGGGCATCATCATCGGCATCACCTCGGTGGTGTCGATCGTGGCCATCGGGGAGGGCGCCAAGCGCTTCGTGCTGGCCGACATCAAGGCCATCGGCACCAGCACGCTCGACATCTACCCGGGCCGCGACTTCGGCGACGACAAGGCCGCGAGCATCCGCACGCTGCTGCCCGCCGACCTGCAGGCCATTGCCGCGCAGCCCTTCGTGCACAGCGTCACGCCCACCACCATGCGCAGCCTGCGTTTGCGCTACCGCAGCGCCGACGTCAACGGCAACGTGAACGGCGTCAGCGACAACTTCTTCAGCGTGCGCGACATCCAGATGGCCAGCGGCGCGCCGTTCAACGCCAACGACGTGCGGCAGCAGTCGCAGGTGGTGGTGATCGACCAGAACACGCGGCGCAAGCTCTTTCCCGAGGGCACCGACCCGATCGGCAAGGTCATCCTCGTGGGCAGCCTGCCGTGCACCGTGATCGGCGTGGCGCAGGAAAAGAAGAGCATGTTCAGCGAGAACAAGTCGCTCAACATCTGGCTGCCCTACAGCACCGGCGCGAGCCGCCTGTTTGGCCAGCAGCACTTCGATGGCATCACCGTGCGCATCCGCGACGACCAGCCCACCAAGGCGGCCGAGGAAAGCATCGTGCGGCTGCTCACGCTGCGCCACGGCGGCAAGGACTTCTTCACCTTCAACATGGACAGCATCGTGAAGACGGCAGAGCGCACGAGCCAGTCGCTCACCTTGCTCTTGTCGCTGATCGCGGTGATCTCGCTGGTGGTGGGCGGCATCGGCGTGATGAACATCATGCTGGTGTCGGTGACCGAGCGCACCCGCGAGATCGGCATCCGCATGGCCGTGGGCGCGCGCCAGAGCGACGTGCTGCAGCAGTTCCTGACCGAGGCCGTGCTCGTGTGCCTGGTCGGCGGTTTCATCGGCGTGATGCTGTCGTACGGCATCAGCTTTCTGTTCTCGGTGTTCGTGAAGCAATGGCAAATGATCTTTTCGCTGGGCGCCGTGGTGTCGGCCTTCCTGTGCGCGTCGCTCATCGGCGTGCTGTTCGGCTACCTGCCGGCGCGCAACGCCGCGCGGCTCGACCCCATCGAGGCACTGGCCCGTGAGTAGCGCGCGCCTGACCTTGGGAGCGCTCGCCATCGCGCTGGCGCTCGGCGGCTGCACGCTGTTCCAGCCGGAGCGGCGCGAACAACGGCCGCTCGGCGTGCCGCAGGCGTGGCAGCAGCAACAGCCCACGTCGCCGAACGCGGCGGCCATGCCACAGACCCGCTGGTGGGCCGCCTTCAACGACGCGCGGCTCGACACCCTGATCGACAACGCCCTGCGCACCAACAACAACCTGGCCGCAGCCGGCATCCGCGTGCAGCGGGCGCAGTTGCAGGCCGGCCTGGCGAACACGAACCTCACGCCGGGCGTGACGGGGCAACTCGGCACCAGCCGCAGCTTCGACTTGAAGCGAGGCGGCGTGGTCGCATCAAGCGCGAACACCTCGTTGAACCTGAGCTACGAAATCGATCTCTGGGGCCGCCTGTCGGCGCAACGCAGCGCCGCCGATTGGGAGCTGCAGGCCACCGAGTCCGACCGCGAGGCCACGGCACTGGCGCTGGTCGGCACGACCGCCGGGCTGTACTGGCAAAGCGGCTATCTGAACCACCGCATCGCGTTGAGCGAAGCCGGCATGGCCGACGCGCGGCGCATCCAGGCCCTGGTGCGCGCCAAGTACGCGGCGGGCGCCGTGTCCGGGCTCGATGTCGCGCAGGCCGGCCAGAACCTCGCGAGTCAGGAGGCCGCGCACACGCAGCTGCTGCAACAGCGCGTCGAAGCGCGCAACGCGCTGGCCATCCTGTTCGACATGCCGCCCGACACTCCGAAGGAGGAGCCCTCGCAGTTGCCGGACACGGCCTTGCCCGTGATCGATGCCGGCCTGCCCGCGAGCCTGCTGGGCCGTCGGCCCGACCTGCGTGCTGCGGAGCAGCGCCTGCGGGCGTCGCTGGCGAACGTCGATGCAACGCGCACCGGCTTCTACCCGACGCTGAGCCTCACGGGCTCGCTGGGCGCGGGAAGCAATGCACTGGGCGAGGTGCTGAAGAACCCGATCGCCACGCTGGGTGCCGGCCTGGTGTTGCCTTTCCTGCAATGGAACACCGCGCGGCTGACCGTCGCCGTGTCGCAGACGCAGTACGAAGAAGCGGTCGTCGGGTTTCGTCAGTCGCTGTACACGGCCTTGTCCGAGGTGGAGAACACGCTGTCGTCACGCACCCAACTGCAGGACGAAAGCGTGAAGCTGGCCTTGGCGCTGCAGCAGGCACAACGCGCGGAAGCCCTGTCGGAAGTGCGCTACCGCGCAGGCGCCACTGCGCTGCAGCCGGTGCTCGATGCCAAGGACAAGCGCCGCATCGCAGAGGTGTCGGTGGCACAGAATCGGTTGAACCAGCTCAACGCGACGATGACGCTGTACAAGGCGCTGGGCGGCGCAGCCATCGTCGAGTAGGAAGACAGGAACGGCTCCCAGGCCACAGCAGGTGCCCGGCAGGCGGTGCGGTGTGGGCGGCCCCTCTGTGCCGCCGAGGAGCGCAGCGTTTCGCGGATCAGGGCTCGCAGCTGTTTGAGCCGAAGGCGAGTTCTGCGAGACCCCGCGAAACGCGAGCACCGCAGGGAAGCCGCGAAGCGGCCGGCACAGTGGGGCCGACCGCGCCGTACCGCCTGTCGGGCGCCCCTCAAAAAGGGACTCAACAAGTGTTGATTTTCTTCCCCGCGTCAACGGGCCTGCGAGGTCATCGTCATGGACGAATTCGACCGGGTTGAAGTGGAGGCCGCCGCAGCCCTTGGGTATCCTGCAGGCCTTCACGGTGGTGCTGCACCACCGACTGCGACAACGACAAGCCGACTTATGTACAAGGACCTTTCTCTCGCCGCCGAAATGCTCATCCCCTGGGTCGCAGCGCCACTGGGCACGCTCGGCCTGGCCGCCATGCTGGCGAGCATGCTGGCGCCGGACCGCCTGCTGTTCGATGCGGGCTACGCCTGCGTGCCCCACGGGACGCAGCTGCGGCTCTTTCCACGCCACATGCGCATGGGCAGGTTCATGTGGTGGCTGATGGGCCTGGGCGTCCTGCTCCTGGGGCTGGCGATGCTGTCGGCCACGCCGATGATGATTGCCGGGCTCGTAGAGGAATCGCCCGAGGCCTGGTACCACTGGCTGCTGTTCGGCGCGCTGACGGTGGCGATGATCGGCACTGGCGCCTTCATGTGCTGGTTGGGCATCAGGCTGATGCGCCTGCGCTGGTTCGGCGGGCCGCTGCGCGAGACCCGCTTCTTCGTCGATCCTGAAAGCGGCGAGCGCAGCATCGAGATCCGAACCGCCTCGCTGCTGCGCCGCAGCGTCACGCGCCACCCGCTCGGCCAACTGCGCCATGTGGTCGTGAGCGCACGTGACAGCTGGGATGTCGGCGCCATGGCCGGCCAGGGCGTGCTGATCCATCAACAACTGGTGCAATTGGCACTGGCGTTCGGGCAACAGCGCCCCGTCGACCTCATGGGCCGCGTCAACGACGGACCGGGCGTGCGCCACATGATCGCGCTGGTGCATGCATGGTGCGGCGCGGTGGAACTGCGGTTCGACCGCCTTCAGTCCATCACGCCTTTCGACATGGAACTGGACGAGGCCTGATTCAGCAGCCTGCTAAGGCTGAAACGGCGGTGCGCCGCGCAGCTTGCGAATCAGCAGCCCCGGCAGCCGCAAGACAAACTCGACCATCAACCGCGTGTGCATCCAAGTCAGCAGCACGTTGTCGCGGCCATAGCGGAAGTGCGACACCCCGCCTTCCTCGGCCGTCAGGTACTTCACAGCCGCATCGATGTTCACCGGCTTGACCCCGCGCCAGGCCAGCCGCACGACCGCCTCGGTGTCGAAGTCGAAGCGCCGCATCCAGGGTTGCCGCGCCATCACCGCGATCAGGTCGACCACCGGGTACACGCGAAAGCCGTAGAGCGAATCGCCGACGCCTGCGAACAGCGTTTCGAGCTGCGTCCAGCCATTCGATACGCGCCGCCCGCGCACCCGCAGCAGCGGCGCGCTGGCGTCGAACACGGGCCGGCCCAGCACCATCGTCTCGGGCCGCGCCAGCGAGGCGCTCATGAAAGAGGGGATCAGGTCCGCCGGGTGCTGCCCGTCGGAATCCATCGTGAGCGCATGCGTGAAGCCGGCTTCTTTCGCGACCCGCAAGCCGTGCAGCACCGCCGAGCCCTTGCCCTGGTTCTGCGGCAGCACCCACACGCGCAGGCCGGGATCGCCGGCCGCCATCTGCTGCAGTCGCTCGCCCGTGCCGTCGTCGCTGCCGTCGATCACCACCCACACCGGGTTCCATTGGGCTCGCGCGGCGGCGACTGTCGAGAACAGGCGCTCGCCCGTGTTGTAGCTGGGAATCAGGACAAGGTGGGTGCGCGAGGCGTCTGCTGGCATTCGGGGGACGCGTCGGTGGCGCGCTGCTCCATGTGTTGACGGAAATAGTGTTCCAGCTCGACCTGCAACGCATCGCTGTCCTGCGTCGGTGCAAAGCGCTTGCCCAGCCGCAGCGTGAAGACGATGGGCAGCGGCGGCACGCGCCACAGCGGCCAGCCCTTGCCGAGGTAGGGCGAGTCGGTGTCGATGAACACGGTCTGGATCGGCGCCTGCGCCAGCTTGGCGATCAGCGTGGTGCCGGGACGGAAGGGGTTGAGCGGCGGCGTCACCGTGCGCGTGCCTTCCGGGAAGATCACGAGCTGGCCGCCCTGGCGCAGGTCGTTGACCGCCAGGCGCACCATCGTGCGGGCCGATTTGTTGCTGATGTAGCGCGCCAGCCGGGCCCCCGCGCCGAGGAAGATGTTGCCCATCAGCTCGGCCTTCATGATGCAGGCGCTGCGCGGCAGCCGCGCCACCAGCAGCAGCGCGTCCAGCATGGTCGGGTGGTTGGCCACGAAGATCACGCCGGGTTCGTTGCGCATCGGGTCCAGGCACGAGGCGTCGATGCGCATCATGCCGGTGATGGAAGCGAGCCACCAGAACATCCGGTAGGCAAAGGCGATGGTCATGCGGCCCAGCGCGCGCGCCGGAACGGCCGGCATCACCGGGTACAGCAGCATGGCGACGAAGTTCCAGCCCAGCGAGATCAGGCCGAGGAACAGCAGCAGCGCGTAGAGCATCAGCGCGAGCGGGATCGACGTGAGAAAACGCAGCACGTTCATGAATGGTGGTGTCGGTCGGGCAGGCGAACGGGGCGAACGGCCGGCCGCTCAGGCGGCCTGCGGCCGGCCGGCGGCGACCGTGTGGGCCTCGATCTCGACCAGCAGATCGCTGCGGCAGATGTCGGCTTCCAGGTACACGGCATGGCGGGCCATCGGCGCCTGGGCGCCGATCGCGGCTTCGATCACCTCGCGCACGGCGTCGGTGTCCGACGGATGCCGCACGTACACCACGCAATCGAGCGCGTCGAGCGAGAAGCGCGCCGTGGTCTGCGCATGGGCGGAAGCGATCACGGCCTCGAGGTTGCGCAGCGTTTCGCGGGCCTGCTCACGCACGTCGCCGTGGTGCACGGTTTCGTGGCCGACGATGCTCGCGGTGCCCGAAATAAAAAGTGCCACCTGACCGTCGCCAATGTCTGCCAGCGCAGCGCGCGAGAAGGTCGGCGAGCGCGGGCCGTAGGTTTCGGGATAACGGTAGGCCGACACCTGCCGCGGGTTCTCGACCGGCAGCGGCGCGGCACGTCCCGCGAGAAAACGGATCGACAGTGCGCCCTGGCGGATGCCCAGCGCGCAGGCAGCCGGAGCGCCCTCGAAGGCGGCGCGGCCGGCTTCGAAGAAAGCTTCTTGCCGGCCGAGGTTGAACTGGCGGTAGCGCTCGAGCCCGCCGCCGTCGGCGTTGATGCGCGGCAGGTAGTTCCAGATGCGCTGCAGGTGCGGCGTGCCGGCCTGCTCGAGCGTGCGGAACAGGTCGCGGTAGGCGCGCTGCGACAGCTCGGTCAGGCTCTGGCCTTCGACGGCTTCATCGAGATCGATGGCACCCAGCAGCCAGTGCCCGTCGGTGCGCCAGCGCGCGATGCCCGTCGTGCCCGACTTGACCTGGGCACCGTCGCTCACATGCCAGACGTCGGCCATGGCGCCTTGTGGTGACAGCACACGCGCATTCACCGTGGGCATCCAGGCGACACCGTGCGGCGTGCCGTAGCCGAACGCAGCAAAGGGCGCATGGCTGTGCGTGGCCAGCGCAAGGCTGTCCGGCAGCGAGAGGCGCTCCACGCGCAGGGAAGAGTGAGGGTGATCGTCCTGCGGGCGCACGTTCAGCGGGCCTTGTCGGCGGTGGATTCGGGTTTGCGACCGGTGTAGGCGGAGAAGACCCCGAGGCTTGCGTAGCGGCGCACCTCGCCGAAGCCGGCAGCGCCCAACGCCTGCATGACGCGCTCGGGCGGAATGCAGGCCTCGATGGTGTCCCAGTAGTAGCGCCACAGCTCCGAGGTGTCGCTGCGGCGGCCGACCACGCGGGCGATCAGCGGCACCACGGCGCGCATGTAGCCCTTGAGCAGTGCGGTGGCGATGCGGCCTTCGGGCTTGGTGATTTCAAGCACCACCACGCGGCCGCCAGGGCGCAGCACGCGATGGAATTCGGAGAACGCGGCGGCCACGTCGCTGATGTGGCGCATGGCGTAGCCCATGCTCACGAAATCGCAACTGGCATCGGGCCGGGGCAGGGCCTCGGCGACGCCTTGAATGAGTTCGACGCCGGGCAACCGGACCTGGCCCATCATGCCCACGCTGGGGTCGACGCCGACCAACTGGCCGGTCGAGCCGATAAGCTTCAAAGCCTCGCGGGCGACGAGCCCGGTGCCGATGCCCACGTCGAGCACCTGCGCGCCCGTTGCGAGGCCGGCCTGCTTCAGCGCGTCGCGCCGGTACGCGGGGCCCGTGCCGAAGGCCAGCACCGCTTCGATGCGGTCGTAGTCGGCGGCCGTGCTGTCGAAGATGCGTCGCAGGAAAGCCTGGTGCTCTGCCTCGTTCTTGTAATACAGCGGAAGCGGCGTGTGAGGCGGCAGGATGTCGGGATTTCCCGTACCGGCAGAGGGCGATGGCGTCATCAAACGATTATCACCAAAAGGCCCGGTCCGAAATCCCGGGCGCCGGGGAGCGTTGTGTGCGCCGGACAGTAAACTCCACACTTGCTTTGAAAACACACGACAGCGAGAGAGATAGCCATGGCCGGACATAGCAAGTGGGCAAATATTCAGCACCGCAAGGGCCGCCAGGACGAGAAGCGCGGCAAGCTCTGGACCCGCGCCATCCGTGAAATCACGGTGGCGGCACGCGCCGGCGGCGCCGACCTCAGCGCCAACCCCCGGCTGCGGCTGGCGGTCGAAAAGGCCAAGGCGGTCAACCTGCCCATCGACACCGTCAAGCGCAACATCGACAAGGCCACGGGCAACCTCGAAGGCGTCAACTACGAAGAAATTCGTTACGAAGGGTACGGCATCGGCGGTGCGGCGATCATCGTCGACACCATGACCGACAACCGCGTGCGCACCGTGGCCGAAGTGCGCCACGCCTTCTCCAAGTACGGCGGCAACATGGGCACCGAAGGCTCGGTGGCCTTCCAGTTCAAGCACTGCGGCCAGATCATCTTTGCGCCCGGCACCAGCGAGGACAAGGTCATGGAAGTGGCCCTCGAAGCCGGCGCCGAAGACGTGATCACCGACGACGACGGCGCCATCGAGGTGCTCACCGCCGTCGGCGACTTCGAGGCCGTGAAAAACGCGCTCGAAGCCGCAGGCCTGAAGCCCGATGCCGCCGAAATCACGATGCGCGCCGAGAACACCGTGGACGTGACCGGCGAAGACGCCGCCAAGATGCAGAAGCTCCTCGACGTGCTCGAGGACCTGGACGACGTGCAGGACGTTTATCACAACGCCGCACTGTCCGACTGAGCGAATCAATGATGGATCCACAGCGACAAACGAAAGCCCGCGAATGAAGGTACTGGTGATTGGAGGAGGGGGCCGCGAACATGCACTGGCGTGGCGGTTGGCGCAGGGCAACCGGGTCAGCCGCGTCTACGTGGCGCCCGGCAACGGCGGCACCGTGAGCGACGAACGCTACGACTGCATCGACATCACCGAACCGGCCGCGCTGCGCGAGTGGGCGATGGCCGAGAAAATCGCGCTGACCGTGGTCGGCCCCGAGGGGCCACTGGCGGCCGGCGTGGTGGACGAGTTCCGCGCGCACGGCCTGCGCATCTTCGGCCCGACGCAGGCGGCCGCGCAGCTCGAAAGCTCCAAGGCCTTCTCGAAGGCCTTCATGAAGCGCCACAAGATTCCGACGGCCGAATACGAAGCCTTCACCGACGCCGCTGCGGCCCATGCGTACATCGACGCCAAGGGCGCGCCGATCGTCGTCAAGGCCGACGGCCTGGCCGCCGGCAAGGGCGTGGTGGTTGCCATGACCGCGCAGGAAGCCCACGAGGCCGTCGACTTCATGCTGGTCGACAACAAGTTCGGCGTGTCGCACAACGAAGGCGGCGCACGCGTCGTCATCGAAGAATTCCTGCAGGGCGAAGAAGCCAGCTTCATCGTGATGTGCGACGGCAAGAACGTCGCCGCGCTCGCCACCAGCCAGGACCATAAGCGCCTGCTTGACGGCGACGAAGGCCCGAACACCGGCGGCATGGGTGCGTATTCGCCCGCGCCCGTGGTCACGGCCGAGGTGCATGCGCGCGCGATGCGCGAGATCATCCTGCCAACCATCCGCGGCATGGAAAAGGACGGCATTCCGTTCACCGGCTTCCTCTATGCCGGCCTCATGATCGACGCGGCCGGCCAGCCCAAGACGCTCGAATTCAACTGCCGCATGGGCGACCCCGAGACGCAGCCGATCATGATGCGGCTCAAGTCCGACCTGTTCGAGGTGTTCTGGCACGCCACCGACGGCACGCTCGACCAGGTCGAGCTGCAGTGGGACCGGCGCGTGGCGCTCGGCGTGGTGATGGCCGCGCACGGCTACCCGCTGTCGCCGCGCAAGGGTGACCGCATCAGCGGCATTCCGGCCGAGGCGCCCGATGCCGTGGTGTTCCATGCGGGCACCACGCTGGAAAACGGCGAACTCAAGACCAGCGGCGGCCGCGTGCTCTGCGTCACCGTGCTGGCCGACAGCGTCAAGCAGGCGCAGCAGCGCGCCTACGAGGTCGCGGCGCGCGTGCAGTTCGACGGTGCGCAGTACCGCAAGGACATCGGCTACCGCGCGCTGAACGCGCGCAACACGCCCCAATCCTGATGCCAGCCACCCAGCCGAAGGCGGTCGGCGACTACCTGCGCGGACTGCAGCAATCGATCATCTCGGCGGTCGAGGCGGCGGACGGCGGCAGCGCGGTGCGCGATGCCTGGCAGAAAGAGCCCGGCGAGCCGCTGCAGGGCAACGGCCTGACCTGCATCCTCGAAGGCGGCGCGCTGCTCGAGCGTGCCGGCGTCGGCTTCTCGCAGGTGCGCGGCGCCAAGCTGCCGCCTTCGGCCACGCAGAACCGCCCCGAGCTGTCGGGTGCGCCGTTCGAGGCCATGGGCGTGTCGCTGGTGTTCCACCCGCGCAATCCCTACGTACCGATCGTCCACATGAACGTGCGCATGCTGGCCGCGCAGCCTACGGGCGGCGGCGAGCCCGTGTGCTGGTTTGGCGGCGGCATGGACCTCACGCCGTGCTACGGCTTCGAAGAAGACGCGGCGCACTTTCATACCGTGTGCCGCGATGCGCTCGCACCCTTCGGCGCCGACAAGTACCCGCGCTTCAAGACCTGGTGCGACGAGTATTTCTTTCTCAAGCACCGCAACGAACAGCGCGGCATCGGCGGCATCTTTTTCGACGACTTCGCCGAGGGCGGCATCGAGAACGGCTTTGCGCTGATCCGCTCGGTCGGCGATGCCTTCCTGCAGGCCTACCTGCCGATCGTCGAGCGCCGCCGCGGCATGCCGTACGGCGAGCGCGAGCGCGAATTCCAGCTGTACCGGCGCGGACGTTACGTCGAGTTCAACCTCGTGTGGGACCGCGGCACGCACTTCGGCCTGCAGTCGGGCGGACGCACCGAATCGATCCTGCTGTCGATGCCACCGCTCGCGAGCTGGGCCTATCAGCAACAGCCCGAAGCGGGCAGCCCCGAAGCCGCGCTGTACAGCGACTTCATCGTGCGTCGGGACTGGGTGTGAGCCCCTCCGGTTCCGCTTTGCGCATCGGCGTCTTCGGCGGGGCCTTCGACCCGCCGCACAACGCCCACGTCGCACTCGCCGAAGCTGCCTTGGCGCAACTCGATCTGACGGAGCTGCACGTCATTCCCACGGGGCAGGCCTGGCACAAGAGCCGCACGCTCACGCCGAAGGAAGATCGCCTCGCGATGGCGCAACTGGCTTTCGGCAAACTGCGAGGCAAGGTCGTCATCGACAGCCGCGAAGTGTTGCGTGACGGCCCGACCTACACGCTCGACACGCTGCATGAATTGCAGAAAGAACAGCCCGGCGCACAGCTCGTTCTGGTGATGGGCGCGGACCAGGCGGCTGCCTTGCCGACCTGGCACGGCTGGCAGGATATACTCGGCATTGCTATCGTTTCTGTAGCGTATCGCGCACTATCGACGGGTGACGTCACTCGTTTTGATCCGAAACAGCTGCCCGGCCTCCCGGCTGGCGCGCGTTTCGAGGCGCTTGAACTGCCTGCCGCCATGGACACCAGCGCCACCGATATTCGGCGGCGTGTGGCGTCGGGTGTGGACATTTCCTCGCTGGTTCCGCCCACGGTTGCACGCTATATTGACCAACACCACCTCTACCGCTCTGCCTGATGACCACTGAAGCCGCCGCCAAAAAAGACATCCAAAAACTCCAGCGAGCCATCATCGATGGTCTCGAAGACGTCAAGGCGCAGGACATCCAGGTATTCGACACGGAGCACCTCTCGCCGCTGTTCGAGCGCGTGATCGTGGCGTCGGGCACCTCCAACCGCCAGACCAAGGCGCTCGCTTCGAGCGTGCGCGACGCCGTGCGTGAGGCCGGCTTTGCCAAGCCGCGCACCGAGGGCGAGGAAAACGGCGAGTGGATCATCGTGGACTGCGGCGCGGCCGTGGCGCACATCATGCAGCCCGCCATCCGCCAGTACTACCACCTCGAAGAGATCTGGGGCGACAAACCGGTGCGCGCCAAGCTCGGTGCCACCAAGCCCGCGCTGGCCACCGCTTCGTCCGTGAAGGGCGCCGAAGAGAAGAAGACGCCCGCCGCCAAGACGCCGAGCCTGCGCCGTTCGAGCGCCGCCAAGACGGCAATCCGCGCGGCCGAGCAGGAAGCCAAGGCCGCCAAGGCCCCGGCAAAGCGCGCGCCCTCGAAGACCGCGGGCAAGACCGTTGCCAAGAAGGCGCCTGCGAAGAAGTCCGCCACGGGCACCGCACGCGTGCCGGTGAAGGTCGTCGGCAAGCCGGCCGCCAAGAAGGTCGCTGCAAAGAAGGCGCCGGCCAAGAAGGCACCCGCCCGCCGCGCATGAAGCTGCTGGTGGTCGCCGTCGGGCAGCGCATGCCCGACTGGGCGCAGACTGCCTGGGACGACTACGCCAAGCGCTTCCCGCCGGAGCTCAAGCTCGAGCTGCGTGCCGTCAAGACCGAGCCACGCGGCTCCAAGACCCTCGAGACGCTGTATGCCGCCGAGCGCGAGCGCATCGAGGGCGCCATCGCCCGCGGCATGCGCATCGTGGTGCTCGACGAGCGCGGCACCGCGCTCACCACCAAGGCGCTGGCCACACGGCTGCAGACCTGGCAGGTCGAGGGCGACGACGTCGCGCTGGTCATCGGCGGCCCCGACGGGCTCGATCCGGCCTTCAAGGCCGCGGCGCATGAACGCATCCGCCTGTCCGACCTGACCCTGCCGCACGCCATGGCGCGCGTGCTGCTGGTCGAACAGCTCTACCGGGCGTGGTCGGTCAACGCGGGCCATCCGTACCACCGGGAATGACCACGGGGCCGGCGGTGGGGCCCACCACGGAGACCTGAACTTGCCTGACTTCATTTACCTCGCGTCGCAAAGCCCGCGCCGCGCCCAATTGCTCGGCCAGCTCGGCGTGCGCCACGAACTGCTGCTCGCCGGCCCCGACGAAGATGCAGAGGCGCTCGAAGCCTTGCTGCCGAACGAATCGCCGACCGCCTACGTGCAGCGCGTCACCGCCCTCAAGCTCGATGCCGCCGTCGCGCGCCGCAAGCGCCTCGGCCTGGCCGATGCGCCCGTGCTTTGCGCTGACACCACGGTCGCGCTCGGCCGCACCATCCTCGGCAAGCCCGAGGACGCACGCGACGCCGAACGCATGCTCGCGCACCTGTCCGGCGCCACGCACCGCGTGCTCACCGCTGTCGCGCTGCAACACGGCCGTCGTCGCCATGCGGCGCTGAGCGTGTCGCGCGTGCGCTTCGCGACACTCACGAAGAAACAGATCGCGGCCTACGCCGCCAGCGGCGAGCCGCTCGGCAAGGCCGGCGCCTATGCCATTCAAGGTGCGGCGGCTGCGTTCGTCGAGCACATCAGCGGCTCCTATTCGGGCATCATGGGACTTCCCATGTTCGAGACCGCGCAGCTGCTTCGAAGCGCTGGTTTCAATACTTAAGAATTCCATGCAAGACATCCTGATCAACTGGTCTCCGCAAGAGACCCGTGTGGCGCTGGTCGAGCACGGCGCGGTGCAAGAGCTGCACGTCGAGCGCACGCTCGAGCGCGGGCTGGTCGGCAACATCTACCTGGGCAAGGTCTCGCGCGTGCTGCCGGGCATGCAGTCGGCCTTCATCGACATCGGCCTGGAGCGCACCGCCTTCCTGCACGTGGCCGACATCGTCTCGCCGTTCACGCCGGGCTCGCGCCCGAGCGCCACGCCGCCCGAGCGCGACCACCGCAACGGCGGGCCGATGGTGCCCATCGAGAAGCAGGTGTTCGAAGGCCAGTCGCTGCTGGTGCAGGTGATCAAGGACCCGATCGGCACCAAGGGCGCGCGGCTGTCCACGCAGATCAGCATCGCGGGCCGGCTGCTGGTGTTCCTGCCGCAGGACAACCACATCGGCGTGTCGCAGAAGATCCCGCCCGACCAGCGCGAGTCGCTGCGCAACCGCATGCTGGCGCTCATCGAAGCGGCCGCAGCCGCCGAGAGCGGCGGCGTGGTGCCCGTGAACACGGGCGGCTTCATCCTGCGCACCAACGGCGAAGACGCGGCCGACGCCGAGCTGGCCGAAGACATCGCCTACCTGCGCAAGACCTGGACGCGCATCCGCGAGGCCTCGGGCCGGATGCCGGCCATGTCGCTGCTGCACCAGGACCTGAGCCTGCTGCAGCGCGTGCTGCGCGACATGACTTCCGAAGACACGCAGACCATCCGCATCGACTCGCGCGAGCAGTTCGAGGTGCTGCTCAAGTTCGGCCTCGAATTCATGCCGCAAGCGGCCGGCAAGCTGCAGCACTACAAGGGCGAGCGGCCGATCTTCGACCTGTATTCGGTCGACGAGGAAATCGCCAAGGCCTTGGGCCGGCGCGTCGACCTGAAGTCGGGCGGCTATCTCGTGGTCGACCAGACCGAGGCGCTGACCACGGTCGACGTGAACACCGGCGGCTTCGTCGGTGCGCGCAACTTCGACGACACCATCTTCAAGACCAACCTCGAGGCCGCACAAGCGATTGCGCGGCAGCTGCGCCTGCGCAACCTGGGCGGCATCATCATCGTCGACTTCATCGACATGGCGCGCGACGACCACCGCGAGCAGGTGCTCGCCGAGTTCCGTAAACAGCTCGCACGCGACCGCGTGAAGACCACGGCCGGCGGCTTCTCGCAGCTCGGCCTCGTCGAGATGACGCGCAAGCGCACGCGCGAATCGCTGGCCCACATGCTGTGCGAGCCCTGCGTGGCCTGCAGCGGACAGGGCATCGTGAAGACCGCGCGCAGCGTGGCCTACGACGTGATGCGCGAAATCTTGCGCGAGGCGCGCCAGTTCACGCCGCGCGAGTTCCGCATCGTCTCGTCGCCGCAAGTCATCGAGCTGTTCCTCGACGAGGAGAGCCAGCACCTCGCGGGGCTGAGCGACTTCATCGGCAAGCCGATCTCGCTGCAGTCGGAGCCGGCGATCGGGCAGGGGCAGTACGACATCGTGCTGCTCTGACGACGAGCGCGCGGCCCGTGGCAACGACGGGTCAGCGCTTCGACTCCTGGCCTTGCCGCATCCAGATACTGGCCAGCGCGGCGGCCACCAGCATGCCGGCGATCAGCAGCAGGCCGTTCTTCGTGCTGCCCGTGCTCTGCTCGATCCAGCCCATCACCGACGGGCCGATGAATCCGCCCACGAGGCCGCAGGTGTTCACCAACGCGAGTCCGCCTGCCAGCGCCACGCCGGCCAGCCGTGACGACGCGAACAGGAAGATCACGGACTGCACCACGAAGAACATCGAGCCGGTGAGGCAGAAGCCGGCCAGCGCAATGGCCGGGCTCGCGAAGGCAGCGATCAGCAAGCCGACCGCCATCGAGACCAGCCCGACCAGCAGCAGGAGCCGCCCGCGCTGCGGCGTGACCGCAAGCCGAGGCAACGCAATGGCGCCGACGGCGGCAGCCACCCACGGCAGCGAGTTGAGCGCGCCGATCTCCAGCGGCGAGAGCTTGCCGTAGGTGCCGATGATGCTCGGCAGGAAGAAGATCACCGTGTAGATGCTGATCTGGTGGCAGAAGTACACAAAGATCGCCAGCCAGATCTGCCGGTCGACCAGGCAGGCGCGAAACGATTCGCCGACCTGGCCGTTGGCCACGTCCTCGGCGCGTTCGGCGGCGAGCTGGCGTTCGATGGCCTGTGCCTGCGGGCGCGTGAGCCAGCTGGCGGTCGAGGGGCCGTCGGGCAGCTTGCGCCAGACCACGAAGGCCAGCGCCACGGCGGGCAGGCCTTCGAGCACGAACATCCATTGCCAGCCATGCCAGCCCCACAGGCCGTCCATCTGCAGCAGCGCGCCGCCGACCGGGCCGCTGAGGATGTTCGCGATGCACACGCCGAGCAGGAAGTAGCCCGTGGCGCGTGCGCGGTCCTTGCGGCCGAACCAGTAGTTCAGGTACAGCATCACGCCCGGGAACAGACCGGCTTCCGCCGCGCCGAGCAGGATGCGCATCACGTAGAACGAGGTCTCGCCCGTCACGAACGCCATGCCGGCCGACAGCAGGCCCCACGTGATCATGATGCGGGCGATCCACCAACGGGCGCCCACGCGGTGCATCACCAGATTGCTGGGCACTTCGAGCAGCGCGTAGCTCAAAAAGAACAGGCCCGCGCCCAGCCCGTAGGCGGCCGCCGAGATGCCGATGTCCACGGCCATGTGGCTCTTGGCCAGCGCGATGTTGGTGCGGTCGATGAAGCTGATCACGTAGGCCAGCACCAGCAGCGGCATGAGCTTGCGGAAGATCAGCGCATTGAGCGAGGCCTGTTCGTCGACGGCCTGTCTGGCCCGCAGACCCGGCGGCGTGGCGGGGATGGATGTGTGTGGCATGGGATGTCTCTCTCCTGTCCTGTCGTGTTCTGGCGGAAGGTCGCCGGCGTGCGCCGACGTGCAGATGCGGCCCGGTCGATGTGCCGGGCCGGGTATTTCTGGCGCAGGGCTAGAAGTCGACGTTCGCCGCGCCCTTGAGCCCAAGGATGTCGCGCGCCTCGGCGGGTGTCGCGATGTCGATGTTCAGCGCCTCCAGCACGGCGCGGATGCGCAGCACCTGTTCGGCGCTCGACGCGGCGAGTCGGCCCGGGCCGATCCACAGCGAGTCTTCGAGCCCGACGCGCACGTGCGAGCCCATGGCCGCGCCGATGGTGGCCAGCGGCAGCTGGTTGCGCCCGGTGCCCAGGATCGACCACTCGAAGCGGTCGCCGAACAGCCGCGCGGCGGTGCGGCGCATGTGCATCAGGTCTTCGGGGTCGGCGCCGATGCCGCCCAGGATGCCGAAGACCGTCTGCACGAAGACCGGCGCCTGCACCAGCCCGCGGTCGAGAAAATGCCGCAGGTTGTTGAGGTGGCTCACGTCGTAGCACTCGAACTCGAAGCGCGTGCCGTTGGCGTTGCCGAGCTTCAGGATGTTCTCGATGTCGGCGAAAGTGTTCTTGAAGATCAGGTTGCGGCTGTTCTCCAGGTGCTCGCGCTCCCATTCATGTTCGAAGGACTTGAAGCGTTCCAGCATCGGAAAGAGGCCGAAGTTCATCGAGCCCATGTTGAGCGACGCGAGTTCGGGCTTGAAGGTGGTGGCCGGGCGCATGCGCTCCTCGACGCTCATGTGCGGGCTGCCGCCGGTCGTGATGTTGATCACCGCATCGGTCGCGGCCTTGATCTTCGAAAGGAAGGGGCGGAACAGGTCCGGGTCTTGAGACGGGCGGCCGTCCTTCGGGTCGCGCGCATGCAGGTGCAGGATCGCAGCGCCGGCGCGGGCGGCTTCGATGGAGGCTTGCGCAATCTCGTCGGCCGTCACGGGAAGGTGCGGCGACATGCTGGGCGTGTGGATGGCGCCCGTGGGGGCGCAAGTGATGATGGCTTTGGGGCGTTGGGCCATGAGGTGTCCGGAAAAGAAGAAGAGGGAAAGAAAGGGGAGGCGAGCGGATCAGCTCAGTGCCTGCGTGTGGCCGTCCACCACGAGCTCCTGGCCCGTGACGCTGGCGGCCAGGTCGCTCGCAGCGAACAGCACCATGTTGGCGATGTCCGTGGCCGTCACCATGCGTCCCAGTGCGGCCTGCGCGGTGTAGGCGCGCGTCACTTCATCGAGCGGCTTGCCCAGGGCCTCGGCCTTGGCGGCAATGACCGCACGGATGCGCGGACCGTCGACCGCACCCGGCAGGATCGCGTTGACGCGGATGCCGTCGGGGCCGAGTTCGAGCGCCAGCGTTTTCGTGAAGCCGATCACGGCCCACTTCGAGGCGGAGTAGGGCGAGCGCCCCGGCATGCCCAGGTGCCCGGCGGCCGACGACAGGTTGATGATGGCCGGCAGGCGGCCCTTGCGCAGCCGCGGCACGGCCTGCCGCACGCAGAGGAACTGGCCGGTGACGTTGACGGCCATCGTGCGCTCCCAGTCGGCGAGCGAGACGGTCTCGACCGGGCCGGTCGGGCCGGCCACGCCGGCGTTGTTCACCAGCACGTCGAGGCCGCCGAGTTCGCGGTCGACGGCCTCGAACAGGCGGGCCACGTCGTCCTCCCTGGACACGTCGGCGACGCAGCGGCCCACCTCGGGCAGTTCACGCGCCAACTGGTCGAGGCTGGCAGCCTGCACATCGCAGACGAAGACCTTGGCGCCCGCCGCCGCGAAGCTGCGCACGATGTCCAGGCCGATGCCGTTGGCACCGGCGGTGACGAGCACGCGCCGGCCGGCGAGGGAGTTGTTGTTCCACATGCTGAAGAGATCCTTGGGGTCGATATTGGAATGATCGGGATCGTATATCTGTGATCACAGATAATTCATGGGGAATACCCCTGCCATATACTTCAACGCATGAGCCTCACCGATCTCGTCACCCCCCTCAAGCGCCAGACGCTCAGCGCCAACGTCTACGACCAGTTGCGCGACCTCGTGATGAGCGGGCAGATGATGCCGGGCGAGCAGATTTCATTGCGCAGCGCGGCCGAGGCACTGGGCGTGAGCGTGATGCCGGTGCGCGAAGCGATGCAGCGCCTGGTGGCCGAGCAGGCGCTCGAACTGACGCCCAGCCGCACCTTGCGCGTGCCCCGGATGACAGAGGCGCAGTTCAAGGAAATCACCACCATCCGCACCAATCTCGAAGGCCTGGCCACGGAGCTCGCCGCCTCGGCATCGGGCGCGGTGGCGCTGCGCGACATCACGCGCTGGCACGACGAGTTCGCGGCCGAAATGAATGCGGCCAGCCCGGACGGCTCGAAGCTCGTCACCTTCAACAAGGAGTTCCACTTTGCGGTCTACGCCGCCGCCGACATGCCGGTGTTGCTGCAGATGATCGAGGCGCTGTGGCTGCGCATCGGCCCCATCCTCAACTACGACCTGCGGGCCGGCTCGCGCCGCGTGGGGGACAAGGTGGCGATGTCGCACCATGCGGCGCTGCTGGCCGCATTGAAGCGCCGCGACGGCGCCAAGGCCCGGGCTGCGCTGCAGGGCGACATTGAAAGCGCCGCGGAATTCATCCTGTCGACGGGCGTGCTGGTGTCCGATGGCACGCTGCCGCCGCAGAACGCCGCACCGGCCGCGAAGAAGGCGCGCGCCGCTGCCGGCACTGCGCGCTGAGGTTCAGAGCGTCGGGTCCTGCCCCGGCGCCGCGCTGCGCACTGCCAGCGTCTGCAGCCGTGCATAGAGCCCGTCGCGCGCCATGAGCTGCTGATGGCTGCCTTGCTCGGCGATGCGGCCTTGCTCCATCACGATGATGCGGTCGGCATGCTGGATGGTCGACAGGCGGTGCGCCACGATCAGCGTGGTGCGGCCCTGCATCAGGCGCTGCAGGGCGTCCTGCACCAGTCGTTCCGATTCGGTGTCGAGTGCCGACGTGGCTTCGTCGAGCAGCAGCACGGGCGCGTTCTTGTAGAGCGCGCGGGCAATCGCCAGCCGCTGGCGCTGGCCGCCCGAGAGCTGCGTGGCGTTGTGGCCCAGCACGGTGTCGATGCCCTGCGGCAGCGTCTCGACGTGCGCGCTCAGGTTGGCCGCTTCGAGGCAGGACTGCACGCGCGCGATGTCGATGTCACCGCCGAGTGCCACGTTGGCGGCGAGCGTGTCGTTGAGCATCACCACGTCCTGGCTCACCATCGCAAACTGCGCGCGCAGGCTCTTGAGCTGCCACTCGCTGGTGTCGTGGCCGTCGAGCAGCACCTGGCCGCCGCTGGGCTGCACGAAGCGCGGCAGCAGGTTGACCAGCGTGGTCTTGCCCGAGCCCGACGGGCCGACGAAGGCCACCACCTGGCCCGGCTCGATGACGAGGTTCACACCGTCGAGCGCGCGCAGTCCGTCTTCGCCGCGGTAGCTGACCTCGACATTGCGCAGCTCGATGTGGCCTTGCGCGTGCTCGACGCGGTAGTCGCCCTGCGATTCCGGCGCCACTTCGTCGACGAGGATCAGCCCGCGCTCGAGCGCAGCCAGGCCGCGCGTGATCGGCCCGGCCACCTCGGCGAGGCGGCGGATCGGCGCGATCAGCATCAGCATGGCCGTGATGTAGGCGACGAAGCCACCCACCGTGAAGCCCTGCTCGCCGCTTTGCCAGAGCGCGATCATCACCACGATCGACAGCGCCAGCGCGGCCATCATCTGCGTCAGCGGCGTGGTGGCGGCCTGGGCAATGGTCGACTTCACGGCCAGGCGGTTGAGGCGCTGGCTCAGTTGCTCGAAGCGGCGCTCCTGCGCCTGCTCGGCGCCATGCAGCCGCACCACGCGGTGGGCCAGCACGTTTTCCTCGACCACGTAGGCCAGCTCGTCGGTGGCCTGCTGGCCTTGCTGCGTGAGCTTGTACAGGCGCTTGGAGAACACCTTCATGATCCACGAGATGCTGGGCACCAGGAAGGCGACGATGAGCGTGAGCTTCCAGTTCAGGTAGACCAGGTAGCCCAGTAGCGCGATCAGCGTGAAGCCGTCACGCGAGAGGCCGAGCAGCGCCTGCACCAGCAGCATGGCGCCGGTCTGCACCTCGTACACCACCGTGTTCGACAGCGCACTGGCCGACTGCCGCGCGAACAGCGCCAGCTCGGCGCCGAGCAGCCGTTCGAACAGCACGCGGCGCAGCTTCTGCATGCCTTCGTTGGCGATGCGCGAGAGCGCGTACTGCGAAATGAATTGGGCGATGCCACGCACCGCGAACAGCAGCAGCACGGCGGCCGGAATGAACCACAGCGGCATCTCGCCGCGCGTGAAGCCCCGGTCGAGCAGCGGCTTGAGCAGGGCGGCCATGAGCGGCTCGGTGAGCGCGGCCAGCAGGGCGCCGATCAGCCCCACTGCCCACCATTGGCGCGAACTGCCGAACCAGGTCATGAGTCGCGCCAGCCGGCGCATGAGGGGAGGGCGGGCGCTCTCGCTGCCGGGGGATGCTTGCATAGGCGGCGGATTTTACGGGGCGGCTCCGGCCGCCTTTCAGAGCCCCTGTAGGACCATTTCGCCGGATAAACGTTTTGTGACGGCGGGTCCAACCCAGTGTGTAACATGTGGCCCGTGAAACGCCGGGGAGAAACTTTTTACCCGGAAACCTCTCCGAACCGCATGAACAAGCCGTTGCCAGATCTTTCCCCAACTCCTTCTTCATCGTTGATTGCGCGCCGCAGCCTCATCGCGGCCCTTGCTGCTTCCCCCATGCTTCCCGCCCTGGCCCAGTTCCGGGTCGAGGTGTCGGGTGTGGGGCTGACGCAGCTGCCGATCGCGCTCGTGCCTTTCCGGGGGCAGGATGCCTCGCCCCAGAAGATTTCCGACATCGTCCAGGCCGACCTCGAACGCAGCGGACAGTTCCGCGGCGTCGATGCTTCGGGCCAGGCGCTCGACGAGTCCTCGCGACCCGACCTCGCCCTGTGGCGCCAGCGCACCGCCGATTCGCTCGTGGTGGGCAGCGTCAGCCGGCTGGGCGATGGCCGCTACGACGTGCGCTTCCGCCTGTGGGACGTGGTCAAAGACCGCGACCTCGGCGGCCAGAGCTACACCGTGCCGCAGGGCGACCTGCGCCTGGCGGCGCACCGTATCGCCGACTACGTCTATGAAAAGTTGACCGGCGACAAGGGCATCTTCTCGACCCGCATCGCCTACGTCACCAAGGGCGGCAGCCGCTACTCGCTGTGGGTGGCCGACGCCGACGGCGAGAACGCGCAGGCCGCGCTGGCCAGCCCCGAGCCGATCATCTCGCCCTGCTGGTCGTCCAACGGCCAGCAGCTGGCGTATGTGTCCTTCGAGTCGCGCAAGCCCGTGGTCTACGTGCACAACGTGGCCAGCGGCCAGCGCCGGCTGCTCGCCAACTTCAAGGGCTCCAACAGCGCCCCGGCCTGGGCGCCCGACGGCGGCTCGCTGGCGGTCACGCTCAGCCGCGACGGCGGCTCGCAGCTGTTCACCATTCCGGCCAGCGGCGGCGAACCGCGCCGCCTCACGCAAAGCTCGAGCATCGACACCGAGCCGGTGTACTCGGCCGACGGCAGCACGATCTACTTCGTGAGCGACCGCGGCGGTGCGCCCCAGATCTACAAGATGGGCGCCGGCGGCGGCAACCCGACGCGGGTCACCTTCAGCGGCTCCTACAACATTTCTCCATCCGTCAGCGGCGATGGCCGGTGGTTGGCCTACATCTCGCGGGTCGGCGGTGCGTTCAAACTCCACGTGATGGAGTTGGCCACCGGCAATGTCGCCGCGATCACCGACACCACGGCCGATGAGAGCCCGAGCTTCGCACCCAACAGCAAGCTGATCGTCTATGCCACGCACCTGCAAGGTCGCGAGGCGCTCATGACGACCACGCTGGACGGAAAAATCAAAGCCCGTTTGGCGGGCCAGGCGGGAGACATCCGCGAACCGGACTGGGGTCCGTTTCAAAAGCAATAAGCATTGACCAGATAAATTTACTTGAGGAGTTCGCAAACATGTTGAAACGCACCATCTATTCGCTCGCCATCGTGGCGCTCATCGCCGGTTGCTCGTCGGGCACCAAGCTCAACGAAACGCCGGTCACCGACCGCAGCGGCACGGCCGGCGGCCAGCAAGGCGGCGCTGCCGCCGTGGCGCCCGTGACCATCGACCCCAACGCCAACACGGCGCAAGGTCCGGTCGGCGTCGAGCGCATCGTGTACTTCGACTACGACAGCTACACGGTCAAGCCCGAGTTCCAGTCGGTGATCGACGGCCACGCGCGCTTCCTCAAGGGCGCCACGCAACGTCGCATCTCGATCGAAGGCCACACCGACGAGCGCGGCGGCCGCGAGTACAACCTGGCCCTCGGCCAGAAGCGTTCCGAAGCCGTGCGCCGTGCGCTCACGCTGCTGGGCGTGAGCGACAGCCAGATCGAAGCCGTGAGCTTCGGCAAGGAAAAGCCCGCGGCCCAAGGCGCGGGTGAAGAAGTGTGGGCGCAGAACCGCCGCGCTGAAATCCGCTACACCCGGTGATGCAACCACGTGCCCTGTGGCGAGGCGCGGCCCTCGCCGCCGCCTTGCTCTGCGCGTCGGCCGGCTCGCAGGCTGCGCTGTTCGAGGACGACGAGGCCCGCAAGGCCATCCTCGACCTGCGCCAGCGCGTCGAAGCCATGCGCCAGCAGACCGACCAGCGCCTGGCCGACGAAAATGGCCAGCTGCGTCGCAGCCTGCTCGACCTGCAAAGCCAGATCGAGCAGATGCGCGGCGAACTGGCGCGCATGACCGGCCAGAACGAGCAGCTCACGCGCACGCTGAGCGAAATGCAGTCGCGCCAGAGCACCATCGACGACAAGCTCAAGCAGAACGAGCCGTCCAAGGTCTCGATCGACGGCCGCGAGTTCAACGCCGATCCGAAGGAAAAGGCCGACTTCGAAGCGGCCCTTGGCATCTTCCGCTCCGGCCAATTCGCACAAGCGCAAACCGCGTTCGCCGAGTTCGTGAAGCGCTACCCGCAAAGCGGCTACAACGCGTCCGCGCTGTTCTGGCTCGGCAATGCGCAGTACGCCACGCGCAACTACAACGAAGCCATCGCCAATTTCCGTTCGATGCTCTCGCTCGCGCCCGACCATGCCAAGGCGCCCGAAGCCGTGCTGTCGATCGCGAACTGCCAGATCGAACTGAAAGACACGCGCGCCGCACGCCGCACGCTGGAAGACCTGACCAAGGCCTACCCGCAGTCGGAAGCCGCACAAGCTGGCCGCGAGCGTCTGTCGCGCCTGCGTTGATGCAATGACCGTTTCAGCGGAGCTTTCCGCTTGAGCGCTTCGCCCGAAGCCTCGTCTCTCCCCATGGCCGCCGCGGATGTCGTCACCGACACCGCGGCGCCTGACTTTGCGCGTCGATTCGGCGGTCTCGAGCGCCTGTACGGCGTGGCCGGTGCCACGCGCATCCGCCATGCCCATGTGCTGGTCGTCGGCATCGGCGGCGTGGGTTCGTGGGCGGTCGAGGCGCTGGCGCGCAGCGGAGTGGGGCGCCTGACGCTCATCGACCTCGACCACGTGTCGGAGTCGAACATCAACCGCCAGATCCACGCGCTCGACTCCACCGTGGGGCAGGCCAAGGTCGAAGCCATGCGCGAACGCATCGCGCAGATCAACCCCGAGTGCCAGGTGCTCGCCATCGACGAGTTCGTCGAGCCCGACAACTGGGCGTCGCTGCTCGAGACCGCGCAGGCGGCCCACGGGCCGGTGCACGCGGTCATCGATGCCTGCGACCAGGTGAAGGCCAAGCTCGCCATGGCGGCATGGGCGCGCACGGTGTCGCGCAGCACCGCGTTCATCACGGTCGGTGCGGCAGGCGGCAAGCGGCAGGCGCACAAGGTCGACATCGACGACCTGTCGCTCGTCACCCACGACCCATTGCTGGCCCAGCTTCGCCAGCGGCTGCGCAAGCTGCACGGTGCACCGCGCGAAGGCCGCAAGATCGGCGTCACCTGCGTGTTCAGCCGCGAGAGCGTGGCACCGCCCGATGCGTCCTGTCAGATCGATTCGGGCGACGGTTCGCTCAACTGCCACGGGTACGGATCGGTGGTCAGCGTGACCGCCACCTTCGGTCAATGTGCGGCAGGGTGGGTTCTCGACGAAATTGCGAGAAACAGCACGCTATAATCCAAGGCTTTGCCGGATTCAACGTCGGCAAAAAGCAAGAAAAATGGTTCCGGGACGTTAGCTCAGTTGGTAGAGCAGCGGACTTTTAATCCGTTGGTCACTGGTTCGAATCCAGTACGTCCTACCAGAACCCCCCAAGAGATCCTCATGTGCCGCAGGCACCTGAGGATTTTTTTATGCCTCGGCGTGAAACGCTAGAACCCTGCCTCGCGCCAGGCCACCGAAGCGGCGTAGCGCAGGAAGTGCATCGCGGGCACTTGATGCGGCGGCAATTGATCGCGTCCTGCGGACATTGCCCCTGAAGGTGCGATTCATGCAAAAGAGAGCCCCGCCAATTCGCAAAGAAAGCGAGTGGGTGGGGATTCGGCACAGCTTTTGAAGCGCGGGGCACTGGGGCTTGGCTGTATTTGATGCGGGGTTGGCACTGCGGCCGGGAGAGGGATGGGCATGATTTGGGGCCCTGTACCCCCCGACCATCCTCTTCGCCAAAGGCCCACCATGCGCATCCTTGCCTTGCTCTTCCCCCGCTTCACCGCCATCGACCTCATCGGCCCGGCCAATTGCTGGGGGCTGATCCCCGGTGTCCAGTTCCAGTTCGCTGCCGCGCAGGCAGGCGCGCTGCCCATGGACTTCGGGGGGCCGCACGCGGACATCGTGGCCACGCACGACTTCACGACCTGCTGGCAAGACCCCGATGTGCTGCTCGTGCCGGGCGGCGGCAAGGCAGCCTTCGAGGCGCTTGGCGACGACGCCTACCTGGACGCGATCGCCCGCATCGGTGCCAACGCGGGCTGGGTCACCAGCGTTTGCAACGGCTCGCTGCTTCTTGGGGCGGCCGGCTTGCTCAAGGGCTACAAGGCGGCCTGCTACTGGTATTCGCGCGACGGTCTGGCGTTGTTCGACGCCGAGCCGGTGAACGAACGCGTCGTCATCGACCGCAACCGCGCCACCGGCGGCGGCATGACCGCGGGTGTGGATTTCGGCCTGCACATGATCGGCCAGTGGGCCGGCGAGTCCAACGGCGCGCTGACCGAACTGCTGATGGAATACGCGCCCCAGCCGCCCTTCGGTTCGGGTCGCCCCGAACTCGCTTCACCGGACACGCTGGCGACGGCACGCGGCATCCTGCAGACCGAGATGCCCAACGAACGGGCGGCGCAGGCGGCTCGTCGGCGCGGCTTTGCGCAGCCGCGCGCTTAGTTGAGCAAAGGGGCGGCCTCGGCTTTTTCGAGGGCGCCTGCGTGCCGGTAGGTGTCCGGGGCAACGCCCAGGACGCGCGTGAACGAGCGCCGCATGTTCTGCTCGTCGCCGAATCCGCAGTCGCGCGCGATCTTCTTCAGGCTCAGCGTCGGCTCGGCGAGCGAGCGCAACGCGGCCTCGATGCGGAAGGCCTCGATCGTCTTGGCCGGCGTGCGGCCCGTCTGCTCGGTGTAGCGCCTGGCAAAGGTGCGAGGGGCCATGCCCACGTGGTCTGCCAGTGTCTCCACACTCAGGTCGTCGGCCAGATGGTCGACGAGCCACGCATGCAGCTTGCTGAAACCACGGTCGCCGGCGACCTGCGAGGACAGCGTCTGCGAGAACTGCGACTGGTGGCCCGGGCGCTTCAGGAAGGTCACGAGAGACTGCGCGGCTTCCATCGCGACCTCGTAGCCGTGGTCTTCTTCGAGCATGGCCAGCGCAAGGTCAAGCCCGGCCGTGAAGCCGGCCGAGGTCCACAGTTCCCCGTCGCGCGAGTAGATGTGGTCGGCCTCGATGTGGCCGTGCGGATATCGCTCGGCCATGACGCGGGCGGCCTGCCAGTGGGTGGTGACCCGCTTGTTCCCGAGCAGCCCCGCCTCGGCCAGCAGGAAGGTGCCGGTGCAGATGCCGCAGATGCGCGGGACCTTGCAGCCCTCGCGGGCCAGCCACACCACGAGGTCGGCAGGAATCGGCGGGTCCGCGGGCGGCCCGCCGCCGGGCACGATCAAGGTGCCGATGGCATCGGTGGCGATCTGCGACAACGGCTCGGTTGCGATGCAGATGCCCGACGAGGTGCGGATCGGCTGGCCGTCGATCGATGCGATCACGATGCGGTAGCCCGGCGCGGCGTTGGCAAGAAAGTAGCGCGTGGCCAGCGCGAAGACGTCGGCGGTGCCCGTGACGTCGGAAGCCGTCACCTCGTCGAACGCGAGGATCACCACCAGGTGGCTTTGCTTGTGCAGGTCGAAAGGCTGGCTGGCGGGGGGCTTCATCAAGGTGCTCCATGCAGGGATGCGGCATCGATCGGACGGGGCCGGCCGCGCCTGCTTTTCAGATCGTACGTGCAGCTTTGGGGGAAGGCGAGCGGGGCAGGGGTCGGCCATGCGGTGCGTACGCCCAATGGCTGGAATTGACACCAGTTTGTCCGCGCATGGGGAGATGGCGTCTCTACGCTGACGATCCGCCATCCAGTGAACAAGCGCCATGAACGACTTTTCTGTGCACGTTGCGTTGCCGACGATCTCGCCGGTTCCTCTGTCCGTTCCGCCTGCGCCATCGCTCGCGCGAAAAACGCGTCCGCGCTACCGCTGCGCCTGTTGCATTTCGCGCTCGGCGTTTCTCCAGCTGCTCCAGGACGTGCGCGATGCGGACCACGCGACCGATTGGCGGGTGCCGGCGCCGATCACGCGGCCGATCCTGTGGACGTGCATGGCTGGCGCTTGGCAGGCGCAGGGTCTGTTGAGTGCAGTGTCACCACCCGTCGTCGTCGGCGGCACAGGCCATGCGAAGCCTCTCGTCCGACGACGCGGCGGTCGCGCCGTCGCGGGAGGAGGCGCCGAGCGCGTGCTGTCAGGCGGGCGGATCTTCACTGCGGACCGCGCGCAGTTGTGGTGCGAAGCGCTGGCCATCGATGCGGGTCGCATCGTCGCGATCGGTACGCAGGCCGACATCGAGGCCTGGATCGGCGAGCACACCGAAGTCATCGCGCTCGAGGGGCGCCTGGTGATTCCCGGCTTCAACGACGCGCACATGCACCACACGCCGGACCCCGGCGGTATCCGGCTGCCGATCGACCCCGCCGGTGACGCCGGGTTTGCGCAGGTGGCCTTACTGATCCGCGACGCCGTCGCCGCATCGCCGGCGAGCACGTGGATCTACGGCGTCATGGGCATCGGCCTGTCGATCGACCGCGCGGTGACACGGGACGCGCTCGATGCGCTCGCGCCCGCGCACCCGATCATCCTGCTGGGCATGACCAACCACACCAACGTGGTGAACAGCGCCGCGATGGTTCGCTTGGGCATTGCGGACGAAGAGCCCGATCCGTTGGGCGGCCTCCACGAACGCGTTCCGGGCACCTCGCGCCTGTCGGGGCGCATCCATGAATACGCGCAGTGGGCACCGCAGCGCACCTTCGCATCGATGGCCACGCTCGATGAGGGCGTGGAGAGCCTTCGCGCGCTGGCCGCCGACTGCGCGCGCTGGGGCATCACCAGCCTGCAGAACATGTCGTGGACCCCAGCGGACCGCTATGTCGAGATGCTGAAGGCCGCCGACCTGCCCATCAAGGTGCGGGTGATCCGCTTTCCGCCGTCGGGTCCCCACGGGCGCCTAGTGAGCGAGGGCAGGGCGCTGCCGCGCCAGATGGGTCCGCGCATCCGTGTGGACGGCACCAAGTGGATCCTCGACGGCACGCCTGTCGAGCGGGCGTCGGCCCTTGGCCGGGCTTATGGCGACGATGCAACGACCCGGGGGCGCGAGAACTTTTCGTTGTCCGAGGTGCGCGAGATGCTGCGCGAGAGCATCGCCGCGCGCGAACCGCTGCTGTTGCATGCCATCGGCGCGCAGACCCTGGAGACCGTACTCGCCTGCGCGGAGTCCTTCGGGCCCGGCGTGGATTGGCGTGATCCGGGGTTGCGCATCGAGCACGCCGACGGCATCACCCCCGCACAGATCGACCGCGCCAAGGCTCTGGGCGTGATGGTGGTGCAGAACCCGTCGCACTTCCTGTTCGGCGAGATGTATGCGGCACGCTTCGGTGCCGACACGCCCTTTGCGGCGTTCCGCTCCCTGTTCGCTGCGGGCATCCCGATGGCCATGGGCTCCGACGGGCCGCTGAACCCTTTCCTCGGCCTGTATGCGGCGGTGGTGCATCCGGCGAAGCCCGAAGAGGCCGCGAGCCTGGAAGACGCCTTGGTGGCCTACACGCACGGTGGCGCCATGGCCGAGGGACTGGGCGATCTGAAGGGGCGGTTGGTGCCGGGCGCCTGCGCCGACCTGGCCGTGCTGTCCCAGGACCTGTTTGCGATTCCGGCGCATGAGATCCCGGCCACCCACAGCGTGCTGACGCTGGTCGATGGCCGCATCGTCCACGCGCAGCACTGAATGCCAGCGCTTTCTTCATCCTCATCACCATCATCAACCACGGAAAACACCATGACATTGACCGAGCAGATCCAGCAACGGGAAAACGCGCTGGCAAGCGCCATCGCGCAGCGAAGCATCCCCGCCGCCCTGGCGCTCTACACATCTGAAGCGCAGCTGCTGCCCGAGGGGGCGCCCACCTTCAAGGGTTGGGAGGAGATTTCCCGCTTCTTCGAAGGCGTGTTCGCCCAAGGCGTCGTGGCAGCCAAATTCGTGTCGCTCGATGTCGAAGGGAATGCGTCGGAAGCGTCCGAGGTCGGCGCCTACGAGCTCTATGCAGCGACGTCGGAGGGCACGGTCACGATGGACAGCGGACGCTATCTCGTGCTGTGGCGCAAGGTGGACGGCCAGTGGGTGATCCATCGGGACATGATCAACCACGGCCTCAAGAACTGAGGCGTCGGCGACGCCGCGCAGCGGGCCGATCGGCAGGCGCTACGCCGCGGCGTGCCAGTCTTGCACTGTGGTTGCCTGCGGCGCGGCGAGGTCCGTGAGGCCCTCGTGGCACGGCTGAACCTCCAGGGGATCGCACGGGCTGCTGATCTGGCGCCCGTCGAACTTGATGCGGATGTGCGAATTGCTCGCGCCGGCGACGGTGCCGAGGCGGCCGCCGCAGATGACGCGGCTTCCTCTTTCGAAGCTGACGCCGTAGCGTTCGCGGATGTCCCTGAGGCTCATGTGATTCCCTTTTGTTCCCTGTGCTGACAGTGAACGAATCGTCTCCTGCGCCCGCGTGGAACCGCGTAGGCCGCATTCCGTTACACCGTGTAGGAAAGAAGAGGGGTTGACGGCAGGCGGACGCCTTGGGGCCCCCAGCGCACCGGAAATGAAAAAGCCCTCACGAGGAGGGCTTTGTTCGGAATGTGGTCGTGAACTCTTACGCGGTCCACGCTACGGCAAAGATTCGTTTGCGGAAGTCATTGTTGTTTTTCTCGTCGCTGTGACTTCGACGCGCTGGTATGAGATTCAGCTTGCCTGGCCAGGCAAATGCCCGAGCATTTCGTGCAGCCGCAGATTATATACCAAAATAAATCGACCCCTTCAAAACCTCCATGTCAGCGCGCAGCATGCAGGCAAAAAAAACAGCCCGCACAAGGGCGGGCTGGAAGGGTGACTTGCTGGAGGAGGGAGGATCAGAGGTGCAAGCCACCGGGAGAAACCTCACTGTGCCCAGCGAATCTGTACGCAACCTGACCTCGCGAAAAGAGGCCCTTTCGCTACTCAGTCTTCGTCTTCCCACTTGCCGATCACGGTGCCCAGCACCGTGAAGGGTACGCGCACCGCTTCGTGCGCGGGGTTGAGCGGCAGCAGCCAGCGGCGGCCCGCGTCGGCCTTGTAGACCTTGAAGGTGACCTCGCCGCTGGTGTCGTCGTCGAGCTTGGCGATCACGCGTTCGCCGTCGTCGGGCGTGGTGTGCTGCGGGTCGATAAAAATGATCGATCCGGCCGGGTAGCTTTTCAGGTGCCCGTGCGGTGACGTCATGCTGTCGCCGCGCACGCGCAGCGCGTAGGTGCCGGCGCTGTGGTGGGCGATGCAGGGAATCCAGCGCTCGGCCAGCGTGGGCCGGGGCGGCGATTCGGCGCCGCGCCATTCGCCGGCGTGCTCCCACGTGATCAGCGGCACGGTGCCGGGCGTTTGCGGCGCGAAGCCCGGGCCGGCGGGCGGGATGCGGGTGACGCGGTAGGGGCCGGGCGGTTCGTGGGCGTTGTCGCGTGCCAGGCGGATCTGCACCTCGTCCCACGGGGCGGGACCGTCGCCGGTGTCGAGCCAGTTGGGGTCGGCGCGGTAGGCGCGCGCCAGGGCGAGCACGCTCATCGACCGGCTGGTGTCGCCACGCTCGATCTTCGAGATGCTCGACTGCTTGACGCCCGAAGCGGCCTCGGCCTGCTTCTGCGTCATCTTGGCGAATTTGCGTGCGGCCAGGGCACGAGAAGCAATAGTCTCCATGGGGTGGAGATTCAAGCGCAGATGAATATTCGTATTGGACTCTAGAATATTAAAAAAAGGGAGGGTTCGATATGAAGCCACGCGAGTTGGTGCAGGCGCTGCGAGCGCTGGGATTGACGCAAAAGCAGATCCAGGAACGAACGGGCATTCCGCAGCCCACGGTCAGCAAGATCGGGCTGGGGCGGGTGAGCGACGTGATGTCGCGCCACTACGTCGCGCTGCTGAAGGCCTACGAGCAGCGGATGAAGGAAGAGGCGTTGCGGCCGGCGGCGCACTTTGTGCCGCCGCCGGCGGGCGACTAAGGCAGGTGCGGGAGGCTCAGGCCGGCTTGAGCCGTTCGGTGGGCTCAGGCGGTGTCAGGGCCAGCGTGGTGCTCACGCGCACGCAGTCCTTGATGTGCTGTTCGCCCAACGCACGCAGCGCGGCATAGCCGAGCGCGGCCGACACGACCTGCCCGGCAATGGGCACGTACTTGGTCGCCTGCTTGGCGGTGAGGCGGATGCCGGCGTGGCGGGCCAGCTTCATGAGCAGCTCGCGCGTGACGAGTCGCCCGACGAGCAGGGCGCCGAGCGTGGTGGCGGCCTTCTGGATGCGCTCGCGCTGGTGCGGCGCGAGCTTTTCGACCTGGGTGACCGAGAGGCCGAACTCGGCGCTGATCTGCGGCACGAGGCGCGAGAGCAGCGCCGCGTCGGCCATCCAGTCGACACCGGGCAACGGAATGGCGCTGGCGGCGGCGGCCATGAGGGCCTTGCGGCCGATCAGGCGTCGGCTGCGGTGGATGGCCGCGATGAGTTTTTCATCGCCCCGGGCGAGTTCGATCGAGGAAGGCATGCAGCGTGGCTCCTTGGCGGGTTCCCTGACCTTGCCATGCTACCCGGCCCGCGTCGGCCGGCCGGTGGCCAGCCGCGCGCGGCCAAAGGGTTTAGGCGGCCAGCGCTTCGAGCTGGTCGGACAGCGCCAGCCAGCGTTCTTCGAGCTGCGCGATCTCGTCGTTGAGCGCCTTCAGCCGCTTGCCGGCGTCGGCGATCTCGGCGGGCGGCAGCGGTTCGGCCAGCCTGGCTTCGAGCGTGCTGCGCTCGGTGCTGGCCGCCGCCATGCGCTCGTCGATCTTGGCGATTTCCTTCTTCAGCGGCTTGGCCTGCTCGCTGCGCTGCTGGCGCTCCTGGGCGTCCTGCTTGCGCTGCTCGGGGGTGTGGCTGCTGCTGCTCTTGGTCGATGCCTGGGCGGCTGCAGCGGCGGCCGCAGCCGCTGCCGCGGCGTCCGCCTCGCGCACGGCCACCTTGGCCTCTTCGCGCAGGCGCTTGGCTTCGTCGAGCAGGTAGCGCTGGTAGTCGTCCAGGTCGCCGTCGAAGTCGGTGACGACGCCGCGGCCCACGAGCCAGAACTCGTCGCACACCGAACGCAGCAGCGCACGGTCGTGGCTCACCAGCATCAGCGTGCCTTCGAACTCGTTGAGCGCCACGGCCAGGGCTTCGCGGGTGGCGAGGTCCAGGTGGTTGGTGGGCTCGTCCAGCAGCAGCAGGTTGGGGCGCTGCCAGACCATCATGGCGAGCACGAGGCGGGCTTTTTCGCCGCCGCTCATGGTGCCCACGGGCTGCTTGACCATGTCGCCGCTGAAGTTGAAGCTGCCCAGGTAGCCACGCAGGGCCTGCTCGCCGGTGGCTTCCTTGGCATTGCTGCCGAGTTCGCGCGCCATGCGCACCATGTGCTCGAGCGGGTTGTCCTGTGGGCGCAGCACGTCGAGTTCCTGCTGCGCGAAGTAGCCGATGTTCAGGCCCTTGCCCTCGGTGACTTCGCCGGCCAGTGCGCCCATTTCGCGCGCAATGGTCTTCACCAGCGTCGACTTGCCCTGGCCGTTGGCGCCCAGGATGCCGATGCGCTGGCCCGCCAGCACCGAGCGGCTCACGCCGCGCAGGATGGTCTTGGGCGCTTCGCCTTCGACCTCGTAGCCGAAGCTCGCCTTGTCGATCGAGAGCATCGGGTTCGGGATGTTGCCCGGCTCCTTGAACTCGAAGGTGAAGTCGGCCTCGGCCAGCAGCGGCGCCACGCGCTCCATGCGCTCCAGCGCCTTGACGCGGCTTTGCGCCTGCTTGGCCTTGCTGGCCTTGGCCTTGAAGCGGTCGATGAACTTCTGCAGGTGGGCGATCTTGTCCTGCTGCTTGCTGAAGGCCACCTGCTGCTGCTCCATCTGCAGCGCGCGCATGTCCTCGAACTTGCTGTAGTTGCCGCCGTAGCGCGTGAGCTGGGCGTTGGCGATGTGCAGGGTGACGTCGGTCACGGCGTCGAGAAACTCGCGGTCGTGGCTGATGACGATCATGGTGCCGGCGTACTTCTGCAGCCAGGCTTCGAGCCACACCAGCGCGTCCAAGTCCAGGTGGTTGGTCGGTTCGTCGAGCAGCAGCAGGTCGCTCGGGCACATCAGCGCGCGGGCCAGCTGCAGGCGCATGCGCCAGCCGCCCGAGAAGCTGTTGACGGGCTCGTCGAGCTCGTGCGACTTGAAGCCCAGGCCCAGCACCAGCGCCTGCGCGCGCGGCACGGCGTCGTGCTCGCCGGCATCGGCCAGGTCGGTGTAGGCGTGGGCCAGCTCCATGCCGATGTCGGGATCGTCGGGGTTCTCGGCGTAGGCGGCTTCGATGGCGGCCAGCGTGGCGCGCAGCTCGGTCAGGCGGGTGTCGCCGCCGACCACGAAGTCGGTGGCCGACTCCTCGGTCTCGGGCATGTCCTGCGCGACCTGGGCCATGCGCCACTGCTTGGGAATGTAGAAATCGCCGCCGTCTTCGTGCAGCGTGCCGTTGAACAGCGCGAACAGCGACGACTTGCCGGCGCCGTTGCGTCCCACCAGGCCGACCTTTTCGCCGGGGTTGAGATTGACGGTGGCGCCGTCGAGCAGTTTCTTGGCGCTGCGGCGAAGAATGACGTTTTTGAGAGTAATCATGAAATAGGAACCGTAGGGGGGATTATCCCGTCCGACCTTCAGCGAGCCGGCGCGAAGGGGCAAAGGCGGACATCACCCGATGAAAGGGGGCGCAGCCACGAGGCTGCATGCAAGGCGAAAAAGGGGGCTTGGGCGGGCGCCGCTAACGCACGCCGGCGCCGGCCAGCAGCGCCGTCCGGGTGACCAGCAGCACCTGGTCTTCGCCGGCCGAGGTTTCGAGCCAGACCACCTCGAGCTGCGGAAATGCCGCCTCGAAGTAGTCGCGCTCGTTGCCGATCTCCAGCACCAGCACGGCCTGCTCGCTCATGCGTGCGGGCGCGTCGGCGAACAATTGCCGCACGAAGTCCATGCCGTCGGTGCCGCCGGCCAGTGCCAGTTCGGGCTCGGCGCGATATTCGGCCGGCAGCGCAGCCATGCTGGCGCTGTTCACGTAGGGCGGGTTGCACAGCACGAGGTCGTACGTACCGGGCACGTTCTTCAGGCCATCCGACTCGATCAACTTGACGCGGGCGTCGAGCGCGTGCCGCGTGACGTTGATGGCGGCCACTTCGAGCGCTTCGACCGACAGGTCGGCCGCATCGACCGTCACATCGGGGTAGGTGAGTGCCGCGAGCACCGCGAGGCTGCCGTTGCCGGTGCACAGGTCGAGCACGCGCTGCGTGTGTTCGCCCAGCCAGTAGTCGATGCTGCCGTCGGCGATGAGCTCGGCAATGAAGCTGCGCGGCACGATGGCACGCTCGTCGACATAGAAGGGCACGCCTTGCAGCCAGGCTTCTTTCGTGAGGTAGGCCGCAGGCTTGCGCGTGGCGATGCGCTCGTCGATGAGCGCGGCCACCTTGGCCGCATCGGCCGGCGACACAGGGGTGTCGGCCACGGCGTCGATGTCGTCCAGCGGCTGCTGCAGGCGCCACAGCACGAGCCAGGCGGCTTCGTCGAAGGCGTTGGCGGTGCCGTGGCCGAAGGCCACACCGGCGTCGGTCAGGCGCTGGGCGCCGGCTTCGATCAGTTCGATGACCGTGCTCATTGGGCGAGCGCCGCGTCGAGCCGGCGCAACGTGCGCAGGTAGATGTTCTTCAGCGTCTCGATCTCGGCGACGTCGATGTGCTCGTCGATCTTGTGGATGCTGGCGTTCACCGGGCCGCACTCGACGACCTGCTTGCAGATCTTGGCGATGAAGCGCGCGTCGCTGGTGCCGCCGCTGGTCGACAGCTCGGTGTCCAGGCCGGTTTCTTCGCGGATCGCCGCCTGCACGGCCGTGACGAGTTCGCCCGGCATGGTCAGGAAAGGCAGGCCGCCGACGGTCCAGGTCAGCGTGTAGTCGACGCCGTGCGCGTCGAGCACGGCGTGCACGCGCTGCTGCAGCGACTCGGGCGTGGACTCGGTCGAGAAGCGGAAGTTGAAGTCGATCACCGCGCTGCCCGGAATGACGTTGCTCGCGCCGGTGCCCGAATGGAAATTGCTGATCTGCCAGCTGGTGGGCTGGAAGTAGGGGTTGCTTTGGGCGTCCCAGCCGCCGGCGGCGTTGATCGCCACGAGTTCGGCCAGCGCGGGCGCCACCGCATGCACCGGGTTCTTCGCCAGGTGCGGGTAGGCAATGTGGCCCTGCACGCCGTTCACCGTGAGCTTGCCGCTCATGGTGCCGCGGCGGCCGTTCTTGATCATGTCGCCGCAGCGCGTGACCGAGGTGGGCTCGCCGACGATGCAGTAGTCGATGGTTTCACCGCGTGCGGCCAGCGCGTTGCAGACGATCACGGTGCCGTCGACGCCCGGGCCTTCCTCGTCGCTCGTCAGCAGCAGGGCCAGTGTGAGCGCCGGGTCGGGCTCGCCCTGCAAAAATTCTTCGATGGAGGTCACGAAGGCCGCGACCGAGGTCTTCATGTCGCAGGCGCCGCGGCCGTAGAGCTTGCCGTCGCGGTGCGTGGGCGTGAACGGGTGGCTGCTCCACTGGTCGAGCGGGCCGGTGGGCACCACGTCGGTGTGGCCGGCGAAGACCAGCGTCTTCGTGGCCTTGCCGTGGCTCGGATGGGTGGGCCGGCGCACGGCCCAGAGGTTGGTGACCCGGAAATCGGCCGGGCCGCTCTCGATGGTTTCCAGCGTGAAGCCCAGCGCGGCGAGACGTTCGCCCAGGATCTGTTGGCAACCCGCGTCGTCGGGGGTGACGGAAGGGCGCGAGATCAGTTGTTCGGCGAGCTGGAGCGTACGGGACATCGAGGGAGCGGGGATTAAGGGGCGGTCAGAACTTCACGTCTAGCGTGATGTCGGTGAAGGTCGGTTCGTCGAGCTGGTCGGTCAGGTCGCGATCCTCGGCCTGCTTTTTGGGCGCGTCGCGGTTCTGCAGGCGCCACATCAGGTTGGTGGGCGAGTCGGCGTTGGCCAGGCCTTCCTGGCGGGTCACGCGCTCCTCGGTGATGAGGCGGGCGATGTCTTCCTCGAAGGTCTGCGAGCCTTCGGCCATCGATTGCTCCATGGCCTCCTTGACGCCGGAGAAGTCGCCCTTTTCGATCAGGTCGGCCACCAGCGCGGTGTTCAGCATCACTTCGAGCGCGGGCACGCGTGCGCCGGCCGGCGTGCGCAGCAGGCGCTGCGACACCACGGCGCGCAGCGCCGAACCCAGGTCGCCCAGCAGGGTGGGGCGCACCTCGACCGGGAAGAAGCTCAGGATGCGGTTCAGCGCGCGGTAGCTGTTGTTGGCGTGCAGCGTGGCCACGCACAGGTGGCCCGACTGCGCGTAGGCAATGGCGGCCATCATGGTGTCGCGGTCGCGGATTTCGCCGATCTGGATCACGTCGGGCGCCTGGCGCAGCGCGTTCTTCAGGGCCACCTGCAGCGAGGTGGTGTCGCTGCCCACGTCGCGCTGGTTCACCAGCGATTTCTTGTTGGTGTACGTGAACTCGATCGGCTCTTCGACCGTGAGGATGTGGCCGCTGGCGTGTTCGTTGCGGTAGTCGAGCATCGAGGCCAGCGTGGTCGTCTTGCCTGCGCCGGTGGCGCCCACCATCAGGATCAGCCCGCGCTTTTCCATGATGAGCGACTTCAGGATGTCGGGCAGGTTCAGCTCGTCGAAGCTGGGGATGACCGAGGCGATGTGCCGCACCACCACGGCGTAGCTGCTGCGCTGGCGCATGGCGCTGATGCGGTAGTTGCCGGCGCCTTCGAGGGCGACGGCCATGTTGAGTTCGCCCGTGTTTTCCAGTTCCTGGATGCGGGCTTCGGGCACCACTTCCGACAGCAGCGCCAGCGGCGCGGTCGGCGGCAGCACCTGCGCATTGATCGGCAGGCAGTTGCCGTTGATGCGGATCATCACCGGGGAGTTGGCCGAGAGGTAGATATCGGAGGCCTTGCGCTCGGCCATCAAACGAAGAATCCGTTCCATCATGTTCATCGGTCTCTCTCCTCGGTGCTGTTTTTTCTAGGGAAGAAGCGAACCGGCCGCGAGCGTTCAAGCGGCCGGCAGGTCTGCGGATCAGTCGCGCAACAGGTCGTTCAGGCTGGTCTTGGAGCGCGTCTGCGCGTCGACCGTCTTCACGATGATGGCGGCGTAGGTGCTGTAGTCCTGGCCCGACTTGGTCTTCTTGGGCAGGTTGCCGCTGATGACCACGCTGCCGCTGGGCACGCGGCCGTACGAGATCTCGCCGGTTTCGCGGTTGAAGATCGGGGTGCTCTGGCCGAGGTACACGCCCATGCCGAGCACCGAGTTCTCTTCGACGACCACGCCTTCGACGACTTCGGAGCGCGCGCCGATGAAGCAGTTGTCTTCGATGATGGTGGGGCCGGCCTGCAGCGGCTCGAGCACGCCGCCGATGCCGACGCCGCCCGACAGGTGCACGTTGGCGCCGATCTGTGCGCACGAACCGACGGTGGCCCAGGTGTCGACCATGGTGCCTTCGCCCACGTAGGCGCCGATGTTCACGTACGAGGGCATCAGGATCGCGCCCTTGGCGATGAAGCTGCCGCGGCGGGCCACGGCCGGCGGCACGATGCGCACGCCCGATTCCTTCAGCTCGGCGGCCGACAGGTGCGAGAACTTGGTCGCGACCTTGTCGTAGAAGCCCAGCGAGCCGGCCTGGATCTGTTCGTTGTCCTTGAGGCGGAACGACAGCAGCACGGCCTTCTTGATCCACTGGTGCACGGTCCACTGGCCCACGCCTTCGCGGGTGGCCACGCGCAGCTTGCCGTTGTTCAGCTCGGTGATCACGTGCTCGACGGCGTCACGCACTTCGGCGGGGGCGGCGGCGGGCGAGATGTTGGCGCGGTCTTCCCACGCGGCGTCGATGGTCTGTTGCAGTTGCTGTGTCATGGAGAAAGTCTCGGGTGAAAAAGGGGCAGGGAAGCGGGGCGGCGGGAGGTCAGCGGCGGCCGTCCTGGACGAAACGGACGATGCGCCGGGCGGCCTCGACGCACTCGGCCGTTTCGGCCACCAGCGCCATGCGGATGCGACCGCGGCCCGGGTTGGCGCTGTGGTCGGTGTCGCGCGCCAGATAGCTCCCCGGCAAAACGGTGACATTGTATTGAGCGTAGAGCGCGCGGGCGAAGGCTTCGTCGTCGCCAGCCCACACTTCGGGCACGCCGGCCCAGAGGTAGAAGCTGGCGTCGGGCAGGCGCACGTCGAGCACGGGTTCGAGCAGCGGCGTGACGGCGGCGAACTTGGCGCGGTACTGGGCGCGGTTGTCGACCACGTGCGACTCGTCGCCCCAGGCCGCGATGCTGGCGGCGGCCACGGCGCCGCTCATGGCGCTGCCGTGGTAGGTGCGGTAGAGCAAAAACTTCTTGATGAGGGCCGCGTCGCCGGCCACGAAGCCGCTGCGCAGGCCGGGCACGTTGCTGCGCTTGGACAGCGAGGTGAGTGCGATCAGGTTCTTGAAGTCGGGCCGGCCGAGCTTCATCGAGGCCTCGAGGCCGCTCAGCGGCGGTTCGTCGCGGAAGTAGATCTCGCTGTAGCACTCGTCGGCGGCGATCACGAAGCCGTGGCGGTCGGACAGCGTGAAGAGCTTCTTCCACTCGTCCAGCGACATCACGGCGCCCGTGGGATTGCCCGGCGAGCAGACGAACACGAGCTGGGTGCGGGCCCAGACGGCCTCGGGCACGCTGTCCCAGTCGACGGCGAAGTTGCGCGCGGGCACGCTCGGCACGTAGTACGGCTCGGCGCCCGAGAGCAGCGCCGCGCCCTCGTAGATTTGATAGAACGGGTTGGGCGACATCACCACCGGCTTCGGGTTGGCACTGGCGTCGACCACGGTCTGGGCGAGCGAGAACAGCGCCTCGCGCGAGCCGTTGACCGGGAGCACCTGCGTGGCCGGATCGAGCGTCAGGCTGTAGCGGCGATGCAGCCAGTCGGTGAACGAAGTGCGCAGTTTCAGTTCGCCGGCCGTGGCCGGGTAGGCAGCAAGGGCGCCGAGGCCGGCGCTCAGGGCGTCCTTGATGAAGGCCGGCGTGGCGTGCTTGGGCTCGCCGATGCCCAGGCTGATGGGGGCGAATTCGGGGGCGGGCGTGACGCCCGCGAACAGTTGCTTCAGCCGCTCGAAGGGGTACGGCTGCAATTTGGAAAGCAAGGGATTCATGCCCCGGATTATCGGCGACGGGCCGGGCGGCCCGCACGCCCCGCGCCCCTTGTCCCGCTCAGCAAAGCGGGTCGTTGAACTGGCCGATCATGTTGGCGAAGTTCTGGTTGTAGCGGTTGGCCGCGTCGACGATGCCCGAGCGGCCCATGCGGGCCATCGCACCGGTTTCCTTGCGCTTGAACACGCCGTCCTTGGCGTCCTTGATCACCGAGCGCGACTGGCCGATGAACTCGTTGATCTGCAGCATGCCGCCGCTGCAGCTCTTGCCGCTCTGGGCCGACTGCTCGCCGGTCTTCTTGCTCCAGCCTGCGGCCGAGTCGGCCACCAGCGCCAGCGAGGCCTCGAAGGCGGCCAGGGCCTGCGGATCGTTGGGCGCGGCGAACAGCGCCATGGCGTCGGCGTGGTTGAGCTTGCCGTGGTAGATGAGGCCGGCGCGGTAGTAGGCGGCGGTGTCCTTGGGCGCCTTCTCGAAGGCTTCCTTGGTGAGTGCCTGGTCGCGGGCGCTCAGGCCCTTGTCGAAGGCGGCTTCGGCCTGCGCGACGGTGGTGAGGGCGGCCAGATAGCCTTCGCTGAGCTGGCGTGCCTTGTCGCCGTTGTCGGCGAGGTAGCCCTTGGAATTGGCGTAGTCGTTCAGCTCGCGGCTCAGCGGCGACAGCACCTTGAGCGCGGCCGAGAAGGCCTTGGCCGATTCGTCGATCTCGGGCAGCGGCGCGGCGATGGCGGCGGCGGCATCGAGCTTCTTCGCCGAGCGGTCGACCAGGATGTCGTTCTGGATGCGCAGGCTGGTCAGCGGCGCCTTGGCCTGCAGCAGCGGCACCTGGGCGGTCATGTAGCTCTCGCGGGCTTCCTGGAACGAGGTGCGCAGGTTGTTCGAGACGTCGACATAGAGGTTGTACTTTTCGACGAGCTGCTGGTCGTTGGGGGCGGGGGCGGCCGGCTTGGCTTCGGTGGCAGAGGGCGAGGGCTGGGCGGCTTTGTCCGCCTTGTCGCCGCAGCCTGCGACGAGCGCCGACACGGCGACGAGGGTGGCACCCAGAAGGGTTTGGTACTTCTTCATTCTTTCATTTCCTCCGTTGAAAAAACAGCACGGGCAGGCCGCGGGATGGCGCGGTCGGCCGGGAAAACATCGTGGGGAGCGCCGCCGCCTGAAGACAGCGGTCGGGGGACGAGGCGTCAGACGGCGTTGGCCGCGCTGCGCCGGTAGAAAGCGAGCGAGCCCGCCAGCGCCAGCAGCATGCCGCCGCAGGCGCGGTCGATCCATCGCGTGGCCGACACCGTGAGCAGTCGGATCGCGCGCGCGCCGACGAAGGCGTAGCCGAGCATCACCAGCATGTCCAGGCCCGCGAAGATCAGCGCAATGACCACGTACTGCGGCGCCTGCGCGGCAGCCGGGTCGATGAACTGCGGCAGCAGCGCCGAGCAGAAGATGTAGCCCTTGGGGTTGGTCACCGCCACCAGGAACGACTTGAAGAAGATGCGCCGGCTTTCGCCCGCCGTGACCGTGGCGGCGGCGTCTGCGTTCGGCAGCTGGAAGCCGCCCTTGGAACGCAGCATGCGCAGCCCGAGCCAGGCCAGGTAGACCGCGCCGACCCACTTGAGCATCGAGAACCAGAACTCCGAAGCCGCCAGCAGCGCGCCCAGGCCGAGCGCCACCGCGCCGACCAGCACGAAGTCGGACAGCACTGCGCCGAGCATGCCCGGCAGTGCCCGTCGCACGCCGTGGCGCGAGCCGTTGCTCAGTGCCAGCAGCACCGTGGGACCGGGTGTGGCGATGGCGGCGAACGCCACGATGGCGAACAGCAGGGCGGTGGCGAGCGTCATCGGGGTGTCTTTCTCAGATCTTCTTGACCAGCACCTGGCTCTTGCGGTCCCAGTTGTACTTGCGCTTGCGCGCTTCGGGCAGCCAGTCGGGGTTGACCTGCTGGAAGCCGCGCTTGAGGAACCAGTGCATCGTGACGGTGGTGAGCACGAAAATGCTTTCCAGGCCCATGGCCTTGGCGCGGTGCTCGATGCGCTTGAGGATGCGTTCGCCGTCGCCCTGCGACTGCGATTGCGGCGACACCGTGAGCGCGGCCATCTCGGCGGTTTTTGCTTCGGGGTACGGGTAGAGCGCCGCGCAGCCGAAGATCACGCCGTCGTGCTCGATGACCGTGTAGTGGCCCACGTCGCGTTCGATTTCGGTGCGATCGCGCTTGACCAGCGTGCCGTCGCGCTCGAAGGGTTCGATGAGCTGCAGGATGCCGCCGATGTCGTCCACCGTGGCTTCGCGCAGGCTCTCGAGCTTTTCGTCGATGACCATCGTGCCGACGCCGTCGTGCACGTAGATTTCGAGCAGCAGCGAGCCGTCGAGCGCAAACGGCAGGATGTGGTTGCGCTCCACGCCGCCCTTGCAGGCCTTCACGCAGTGCTGCAGGTAGAAGGCGGTGTCGGTCGGCTTCTGCGCGGGCGGCAGCGAGGCCAGCAGCTTCTCGGCGGCGGCCAGCGGCAGCTCGGTGTCGATCGGGTTGTCTTCGCTCTCGGGCAGCTCGCTGTCCACGCGGATGCCTGGCACTTCGGTCAGGAAGATCAGCTTGTCGGCCTGGATCGAGATGGCCACGCTGGTCGCGACCTCTTCCATCGTCAGGTTGAACGCCTCGCCGGTCGGCGAGAAGCCGAAGGGCGACATGAGCACCATGGCGCCGAAATCGAGCGTGCGGCGGATGCCGGAGGCGTCGACCTTGCGCACCAGGCCCGAGTGCTTGAAGTCCACCCCGTCGACCACGCCCACGGGGCGCGCAGTGATGAAGTTGCCCGAGATCACGCGCACCGTCGAGCCGGCCATGGGCGTGTTCGGCAGGCCCTGGCTGAAGGCGGCCTCGATCTCGTAGCGCAGCTGGCCCGCGGCCTCTTGCGCCGAGTCGAGCGCCACGGCGTCGGTGATGCGGATGCCGTGCGAGTACTTCGCCTCGTGGCCCTTGGCCGCGAGCTGCTCGTTGACCTGCGGTCGGAAGCCATGCACCAGCACGATCTTGACGCCCATGCTCTGGATCAGGGCCAGGTCTTGCGCGATGTTCTGCAGCTTGCCCGCCGCGATGGCCTCACCCGCGAGCGCGACCACGAACGTCTTGCCGCGGTGCGTGTGGATGTAGGGCGCGACCGAGCGGAACCAGGGCACGAAGGTGAAATTGAAGACGGTGGACATGGGGCGTGATTGTGCATTCTTGGCAAGGTTTTGGTGCAGCGCGTCATGCCAAAGCGCGCAGCAGCCGGCCGGCCCCGGCCGCGGCGGGCGTGCCGCGGGCCTTGAAGGCCTCGAGCTGGTCGGCGTAGGCGTCCAGCGGCTCGACTGCGGCCTCGGCCGAGCCCGCCGGCGTAGTCGGTGCCAGCGGCAGGCCGAGCAGGGCGGCGAGCTCGTCGGGCGCGATCGAACCGTGCGTCATCAGCGCATCGACCACCGCCATGAAGGCGGTCGCGTGGGCTTCGAGCAGGCCCAGCGCGCGCGTGTGTTCGCGCGCCAGGAGGGCCTCGATCTCGCGGTTGGTGGCGGCCACGTCGGTGTTGAGGTTGTCGTTCGAATCGGTCGTCACGTCGGTGCGGCTCCAGCGGGTGCCGAAGCCCAGGTGGCGCACGTGGCGCGCCGCCGTGGCCGTGGCCTGCGCCAGGTCGCGCTCGGCGCCGGTGGTGCAGCCCGACTCGCCGAACACCAGCCGCTCGGCCGCGCGGCCCGCCAGGCTCACGCACACGCTGTCGAGCAGGTTGCGCTTGGACCACGCCTTGCGCTTCACGTAGCTGTTGTAGCCGCCCTCGAACGAGGCCACGTTGATGCGGATCTCTTGCGGCGCGCGGCCGAAGAGCAGGGCGTACACCAGGCCGTGGCCGGCCTCGTGCACCGCGAGCAGCGCACGGAAGTCGGCGTTGGCGCGCTGCTTGAGCCGGTTCAACTCCAGCGCCACCGGGAACTCGCGCCGCGCCAGCCGGAAGCGCGCGACCAGGCGAGGGCCACCGGGCGTGACCTCGCCGGGGTCGAGCATCAGCCACACGGGTTCGCTGCCGTGCGCGCCCTGTTCGAGCGCCCACAGTGCGGCGTTGACCAGCGTCGCGCTCAGGATCGCGTGGATCGACGAGAACAGCGGGCGCGTGCCCTGCGCCGGGAACACGGCGTTGGCGTAGATCTGCTCGTACACGCTCGCGTCGAGCACGAAGCGCACGCCCGAGCTTTCCTGGATCTCGCTCACGTAGCGGTCGCAGATCGACAGGATCAGGCGCACGTAGGTGGCGCGGCTGAACGACGGGTAGATCACGTGGTTGTTGCCCAGCCGCGCGACCTGTTCGGGCTTGAAGCGCTCGGCCAGCGCCTTCTTCACGTCGATGAGCGAGAGCTTCTTCGTCAGCGCATGGAAGATGTCGGCGTCGGTGTCGCAGTCTTCCACCCGCTTGGCGGTCTCGGCGTACATCTCGTCGAGGTTGCCCGAGACGAACACCAGCAGCTTGGAGTAGTCGGTTTCCCAGTTGTCTTGCGAAGCACGGAAGGCGCGCAGCCGCGCCTGGATCTCGTCGGGCTTCCAGGTCATGATTTCGAGCAGCGACTCGCGCAGCTTCAGGCAGCGCTTGAATTCCTGCGCTTCCCAGGGCGAGAGCTGCAGGCGGCGCTTGCGCTTCGTCTTGCCGGTCTTGGCACCGTCTTCGTCGTCTTCTTCATCGTCATCGGTGCGGCGGTCCTGGTCGTACTCGGCCCAGGCCAGCGACGATTCGATCTCGCCGAGTACCGACAGCGACGGCGGCAGGCGGCCGTCGGACAGCAGCGCCCACACGTCCTGGTAGCGCTCCACGCGCGCCTCTTTACCGTTGGCGTCCACGGTGCGAAAGCGCTGGAACTCGTCGAGCACGAGGATGCCGGGCGCGCCCTCGGAGATGCCCGACTCGGCCAGCATGGCCGAGATCGAGCCCGCGCTGCGGTGGCCCGAGCCGTGGCTGAAGCCGTCCATCTGCACTTCGATGAAGCGGTCGTAGAAGCCCAGGTGCTGCGCCAGGCGCCGCACGAGTTGCGTCTTGCCGGTGCCGGTCAGGCCCCACAGGCAGATGACGACCGGGCGGCTGATGAGCTGCGGCAGCACGTACCAGGCGCGCAGCGAATCGATCACGCGATCGATGATCTCGTCGATGCCGAACAGCTCGGCCTTCAACGAATGGGCAATGGCCTGCAGGTGGCGCGTGCGCTCGGCCAGCGTGGCGTGCAGGGCACGGGAAATGTCTTGTTGCGACATGAGGTTCTTTTTTCTTCGAATGATTGGGGGACACGGAAACAGGAATGCGGCCGCTTCTCCTCGCTGCATGTGAGCAGGGCGAGGAGGGCAGTGGTGCAGGCGCTGTGCGGGTCAGGCTGGCGCGCTTCGACCGATGCGAAGCACGCGAGCGGTGGGCGTTCAGTTCCGCGAAGGAAGCTGAAGCCGGCGCGCGGGCTTCGTCAGGCCGGGCGGGTCGCCTTGACCCCGCCACGTGCAGAGACGTGGCTTGCGCAGCGGATGCGCATCGAGAGGGGGGCAAGGAAGGAGGTCATGCCGCGATCGTAGCGGCGGCATGCGGTAGAGTAAAGAGTCTTTACGAAATTTTCTGCGCCACCTGCGGTATGCGGCCTCGCTGTGGATGCCATGCAACAGCGGCGGGGCCCCGCGATAATTGGCGGTTTGCCCGCCTGCCGCCGCGCGCAACGACCGACGACTGCCTTGCCTTGACGACCCTCACACCTCCCGCCCCCCTGCGCATCGAGTTCCCAGAATCGCTCCCGGTCTCCGGCCGGCGCGAGGAGATCATGGCCGCCATTGCGGCGCACCAGGTCGTGATCGTCTGCGGCGAAACGGGCTCGGGCAAGACCACGCAGCTGCCGAAGATCGCGCTGGCGCTCGGGCGCGGCAAGCTCAACGCCGAACCCGGCAAGGGCCGCCTCATCGGCCACACGCAGCCGCGCCGCATTGCCGCAAGCTCGGTTGCCAAGCGCATCGCCGAAGAGCTGAAGACGCCGCTGGGCGACGTGGTCGGTTTCAAGGTGCGCTTTCAAGACCGGCTGAGCCGCGACGCCTCGGTGAAGCTGATGACCGACGGCATCCTGCTGGCCGAGACGCAGACCGATCCGCTGCTCAAGGCCTACGACACGCTCATCATCGACGAGGCCCACGAGCGCTCGCTGAACATCGACTTCCTGCTGGGCTACCTGCGCGAGATTCTTCCGCGCCGGCCCGACCTGAAGGTGATCGTCACCTCGGCCACCATCGACGCCGACCGCTTCGCGCAGCACTTCGCCTCGGCCAAAGGCCCCGCGCCGACGATCATGGTGTCGGGCCGCACCTTCCCGGTCGAGCAGCGCTACCGGCCGTTCGAGGAGTCGCGCGAGCACGACCTGAACGACGCGATTGCCGACGCGGTCGACGAACTCTGGCGCGACCCGCACAACGCGGGCGACATCCTGATCTTCCTGCCCGGCGAGCGCGAAATTCGCGAGGCGGCCGACCACCTGCGCCGCCACGTCAGCCACCAGCCGCTGTTCCGCAATGCCGAAGTGCTGCCACTGTTCGCGCGGCTCTCGGGCCCCGAGCAGGACCGCATCTTCGAAAGTCACCACGGCCGTCGCATCGTGCTGGCCACCAACGTGGCCGAGACCTCGCTCACCGTGCCGGGCATCCGTTACGTGATCGACACCGGCACGGCGCGCGTCAAGCGCTACAGCTTCCGCAGCAAGGTCGAGCAGTTGCTGGTCGAGCCGATCAGCCAGGCCGCGGCCAACCAGCGCGCGGGCCGATGCGGGCGTGTGGCGAACGGCATCTGCATCCGGCTCTACGACGAGAAGGACTTTGCGGGGCGTCCGCGCTTCACCGATCCGGAAATCTTGCGTTCCTCGCTCGCGGGCGTGATCCTGCGCATGAAGTCGCTGCGACTGGGCGACGTGGCGCGCTTTCCGTTCCTCGAAGCGCCGTCGCCGCGCGCGATTGCCGACGGCTACCAGCTGCTCAACGAACTCGGCGCGGTCGACGACGCCAACGAGCTCACGGCCACCGGCGGCGAGTTGGCGAAGCTGCCGCTCGACCCACGCGTCGGCCGGATGATTCTGGAAGCCCGCACGCGCGGGGCGCTCGAAGAAGTGCTGATCATTGCCTCGGCGCTCAGCGTGCAGGACGTGCGCGACCGCCCGATGGAAGCCCAGCAGCAGGCCGACCAGGCGCACTCGAAGTTCGACGACGAGAAGAGCGAGTTCAGCGGCTACCTGCGGCTGTGGAAGTGGATCGCGGACGCGCGCGGCGGCCACGGCGACACGCACAAGCTCAGCAACCGCCAGTACGAACAGCTGCTGCGCCAGAACTTCATCAACATCCGCCGCGTGCGCGAATGGCGCGACATCCATTCGCAGCTGCTCACGGTGGTCACCGAGCACAAGTGGCGCATCAACGCCACGCCGGCGGGTTACGAGCCGCTGCACCTGTCGATGCTCGCCGGCCTGCTCGGCAACGTGGGCTGGAAGCTCGAAGACGACGAGGCGTACCTTGGCGCGCGCGGCATCAAGTTCTACAAGCACCCCGGCGCGCACCTGAAGAAGAAACCCGGCCGCTGGATCGTTGCGGCCGAACTGGTCGAGACCACGCGCCTGTTCGGGCGCGGCATCGCCAACATCGAGCCGCAGTGGCTCGAGCAGGTGGCGGAGCATCTGCTGAAGAAGCAGCTGCTCGATCCGCACTGGGAGAAGAAGGGCGCGCAGGTCTCGGCGCTGGAGCGCGCGACGCTGTACGGCCTCGTGGTCTACAGCGGGCGGCGCGTCGATTTCACCAAGGTCGATCCGGTCTCGGCGCGCGAGATCTTCATCCGCGAAGCGCTGGTCGGTGGCCAGTGGGAAAGCGAGTTCCCCTTCCTCACGGCCAACCGCAAGCTGGTGCGCGAGGTCGAAGGCCTGGAGCACAAGGCGCGGCGGCAGGACGTGCTGGTCGACGACGAGCTGATCTTCGCCTTCTACGACGCGCAGCTGCCGGCCGACGTGGCCAGCGGCATCACCTTCGAGAACTGGTACCGCCACGCCTCGAAAGACCAGCCGCGCCTGCTGTACCTCACGCGCGACGAGCTGATGCGCCATCAGGCGGCCGGCATCACGACGCAGTCGTTCCCGCCGACGCTGCGCCTGGGCGGTGTCGATTGCGCCGCGAGCTACCTGCACGAGCCGGGCGACGCGAAGGACGGCCTCACGGTCAGCGTGCCGCTGTTCGTGCTCAACCAGGTCAACGAAGAGCGCTGCGAGTGGCTGGTGACGGGCATGCTCAAGGACAAGATCCAGGCGATGCTCAAGAGTCTGCCGCAGCGCCCGCGCTCGCGGCTGGTGCCGCTGCCCGAGTCGGCGACGAAGCTGGCCGAGGAACTGTCGGCGCCCGAACTCTTCGGCACCGGCTCGCTCACCGACGTGCTGCTCAAGCGCGTGCGCGACCTGACCAGCATCGACGTGAAGCGCGCCGACTTCAAGCTCGACATGCTGCCGCCGCACCTGTTCATGAACCTGCGCATCGTCGACGAGCACGGCCGCCAGCTCGGCATGGGCCGCAACCTCGGCGCGCTGAAGGCGGAGCTGGGCGCGCAGGCGCGCGGTGCGTTCCAGGCGCTGGCGGGGCTCAACGTGAAGGCGTCACCGGCGCCCAAGGCTGCACCTGCAGGCGAAGGCCAGGCACCCGCGAAGAACGCTGCGCCCGAGAAGGCCACGCCCGCACTGCCCGCCGGCCAGCGCTACACGACCTGGACCTTCGGCGAGCTGCCCGAACTGATGGAAGTGCGGCGCGGTTCGCAGTCGCTCATCGGCTTCCCGGCGCTGCGCGACGAGGGCGACGCCGTGACCATCGAGGTGTTCGACGAGCCCGCCGTGGCTGCCGCGAAGCACCGCGCCGGCCTGCGCCGCTTGTTCGCGCTGCAGCTGAAGGACGCGCTCAAGTACCTCGAGAAGAACATCCCCGACCTGCAGAAGATGTCGGTCGCCTACATGCCGCTGGGCACGTCGGAAGAACTGCGCACGCAGATCATCGACGTGGCGATCGACCGGGCGTTCCTGCAGGAGCCGCTGCCGACCGACGAGTTCGCCTTCAAGAAGCGACTCGAAGAAGGGCGCGGGCGGCTCACGCTGATCGCCAACGAGGTGGCGCGGCTCGCGGGCGTCATCCTCGTGGAGTACGCAGCCGCCGCACGCAAGATCAAGGACACGAAGATCCAGCCCGAGGCGGTGCAGGACGCGGCGCAGCAACTGCAGAAGCTCGTCGGCAAACGCTTCATCGCCGACGCGCCGTGGACGCAGTTGCAGCACTTCGCGCGCTACCTCAAGGCCATCGTGCTGCGCCTAGACAAGCTGCGCGCCGACCCCGCGCGCGACGCCGCCAAGCTGGCCGAACTCAAGCCGCAGGAGCAGCGCTACTGGCGCCTCGTGGCCGAGCGCAAGGGCGTGGTGGACGACCGCATGCTCGAATTCCGCTGGCTGCTCGAAGAGCTGCGCGTGAGCTTCTTCGCGCAGGAGCTGCGCACGCCGCAGCCGGTGAGCGTGAAGCGGCTCGACAAGGCCTGGTCACAGCTTCAGGCATGAAAAAGCCCGCGGCGACGCGGGCTTTTTTCAGTGCGGGCGGGGCGCTATATGCGGCCCATGAGCACGAGGATCACCAGGATCAGCACCACGAGCCCGAGGCCGCCGCTGGGCCCGTAGCCCCAGGACCGGCTGTAACCCCAACTCGGCAACGCGCCGATCAACAGCAGGATCAGGACGATCAGCAGAATGAACGAGAGGGACATGGTTTTCTCCTGGGACGTTTGTTGTAACGAGCCTTGATGCTCATCGCCCCGGGGCGCCGCAAGCGCCGGAGAGCCGCCCCTTCGGCGGTCAGGACTGTCCTACCGTGGGCGTCGGCGCTTGGCGCGTGCGCCGTCGGAGAGCAGGAGGTTCAGCCCCACGGCGAACGCCAGGAACACGGTACCCAGCCCGCCGACGATGGTGGCGCCGCCCCACAGGTCGAAGAAGCCGTCGAGCCGGGCATCCTGCGGGTGGGCGGGGTTGAAGAACACGCCCACGACCTCGCCCTTGTCGTACGCGGGCGGGCTGCTGCTGCTCGAGGGCGAGAACTCGATGATCTCGCCCGACGGCGCCTTGAAGCGCACCAGCGGACGCCAGGTGTCCGAGCTGTTGCGGCGCGAACTCTCGACGCGCAGCAGCTGGGTCACTTCGCCCTGTGCCTTGCCGGCCGATGCGATGAACTTCGTGGTGTTCTGGTACAGCAACCCTGCGCCCCCGAGCATCAGAACGCCGACGAGCGCGAAGATGCGCGTGATGAGGCGGGTGGATGTCATTCGGTGGCTTTCAGCTTCTGATGAACTCGATCGACAAGGTACCCACAGCGGCCAGCACCAGGCCCATCACAAGGAATGCTGCCGCCCCCAACGTGGCCAGCAACGCCCGCCGCCAGGGGCGCGTGCGGAAGAGGTAGACCGGAATGCCCAGCACCGGAAAGACGCCCGCAAGCAGCGCCGAGCGGCCCGGCGCGGGCACGCCGCGCACCAAGCCGTCGGCCCGGCACCACATGTAGCACAACGCCGAGATGAGGAACACATGCACCACGTCGAACGCGGTGTAGTCCTTGCTACGCAACGGTGGCACGAACGCGTCGGCCACACCCACCACGAGGAACGACAGGCCCAGGGCCAGCAGGATCCAGCGCGGCCGGTTCATCGTCATCGCGGTGCCCGGAGCGCGGCGGCCGGCGTCAGAGCTTCGCGAGGCGGTCGAGCGCGGCGATCAGCGTCTCGTCCTTCTTGGCGAAGCAGAAGCGCACCACGCGCTGGTCGAAGCCGTCGCCGTAGAAGGCCGACAGCGGAATCGCTGCTACGCCGATCTCGCGCGTGAGCCAGAGGCAGAAGTCGGCTTCCGACAGGTCGCTCACCGCCGAGATGTCCACGCACTGGAAGTAGCTGCCCTCGCTGCGCAGCAGCTTGAAGCGGGTCTTCTCGGCCAGGCCGGCCGCGAACAGGTCGCGCTTGCGCTGGTAGAAGGCCGGCAGCTCCAGGTACGGCTCGGGCCGCGCCATGTACTGCGCGAGCGCGTGCTGCATCGGCGTGTTCACGGTGAACACGTTGAACTGGTGCACCTTGCGGAACTCGGCCATCAGCGGCGCGGGCGCGGCCACGAAGCCGACCTTCCAACCGGTGACGTGGTACGTCTTGCCGAAGCTGCTGACGATGAAGCTGCGCGCCGCCAGGCCCGGGAAGCGGGCCACGCTTTCATGGCGTGCGTCGTCGAACACCATGTGCTCGTAGACCTCGTCGCTGATCACGAACACGTCGGTGGGCGCGAGCAGGTCTTCGAGCTGGCGCATCTCGGCCGCGGTCCAGACCGTGGCGCTCGGGTTGTGCGGCGTGTTGATGATGATCGCGCGCGTCTTCGGCGTGAGCGCGGCGGCGATCTTGTCGAAGTCGGGGCGGAAGGTGCCGGGCACGAGCGGCACGCGCACGACCTTGCCACCGGCCAGGTCGATGTTGGGCACGTAGCTGTCGTAGCAGGGCTCCAGCACGATCACTTCGTCGCCGGGCCGCACGATGGCCAGGATGGCCGTGATGATGGCCTGCGTGGCACCGGCCGTGACCGTGATCTCGGTCGCGGCGCTGTAGCTGCGGCCGTAGAGCGCCTCGATCTTGGCGGCGATGGCATCGCGCAGCGACAGAATGCCCGGCATCGGCGGGTACTGGTTGTGGCCGGCCGCCATGGCGGCGGTCACGTCTTCGAGCAGCTTCGGATCGCAGTGGAAATCGGGGAAGCCCTGGCCGAGGTTCACGGCATTCTTCTCGGCCGCGAGCGTGGACATCACGGTGAAGATGGTGGTGCCGACAGCCGGCAGCTTGGTAGTGATCTCGGGCGTGCGGGGAGAAGGCGAAGGGGTGGCGGTGCTCATGGTCGGTCGTCGCGGGGGAAAAAGCGAAAGGTCAGAGTTCGTAATCTTGTTGATGGCCGCTCAGGGCCTTCGCGATCAGGTTGCGGTCGAGGCGGTCGGACAGCAGCTCGGCGAACTTGAAGACGAAGTTGCGCAGGTAGGCGCTGCGCTTGAAGGCAACGCGCGCGATGTTCTGGCCGAACACGTGGCCCATCGGGCGCACCACGAGGTCGGCGTTCGATTCGTCGCGCACGGCCATCTCGGCCACGATGCCCACGCCCAGGCCGAGGCGCACGTAGGTCTTGATCACGTCGGAGTCGATGGCTTCGAGCGCGATGCGCGGCGTGAGCTTCTTCTGCGCGAACGCATGGTCGATGCGCGTGCGGCCGGTGAACGACGGGTGGTACGTGATGATCGGCTCGAGCGCCAGGTCTTCGAGCGACACGCGCTCCTTGGCCGCCAGCGGGTGGTCCTTGGGCAGCACCAGCACGTGCTGCCATTCGTAGCAGGGCAGCGTGACCAGCTCGGCGTAGCCGTCGAGCGATTCGGTGGCGATGCCGATCTCGGCGATCTCGTCGATCACCATGCGCGCCACCTGGTCGGGCGAGCCCTGGTGCAGGCTCACGTTGACCTTCGGGTAGGCCTCGCGCAGGTTGGCCACGGGCACCGGCAGCACATAGCGCGCCTGGGTGTGGGTGGTGGCAATGGAGAGGGTGCCGCTGTCTTGTGCGCTGAACTGTTCGCCGATGCGCTTGAGGTTGCCCACCTCGCGCATGATGAGTTCGATGCTCGCGATGACGTGCTGGCCGGGTTCGGTGATGCGCTTCAGGCGCTTGCCGTGGCGGGCGAAGATCTCGACGCCGAGTTCTTCCTCGAGTTCGATGATCGCCTTGGAGACGCCGGGCTGCGAGGTGTGCAGTGCCTTGGCCGCCTCGGTGAGGTTCAGGCCGCGCCGCACGGCTTCCTGAACAAACTTGAACTGGTGCAGATTCATATCGAATTCCGTCTGATTGCGGAATTCATTATGCCTTTGAAGTCTATAAAAATGACCGGGACTTCAGGATTTGATGGCAATCCGGGCCAGCAAAGCGACCAGTTCGGGCGATTCGCCGACGATCGGGGCCAGCGAGAACGCGACCTCGGGCCAGCGCTGGCGCAGGGCGTCGAGCTGCAGCGGCAGGTCTTCGCGGGCGTGCTTGCCCATGCCCAGGAACAGCGGCACCACGTGCACCGCGGTGGCGCCGTCGGCAATCAGCGCGGCGGCGGCGGTCGGCAGGTCGGGCGCGGCCAGTTCCATGTAGGCGCACAGCACGCGCACGGCGGGATCGTCTTCGCGCATGCGGGCGGCAACGGCCTCGATGGGCTCGCGCCAGCGGGCGTCGCGCGAGCCGTGCGCGAGCAGCACGGTGCCCGGCACCTGCGCGGTCATCGCCTCAGGACCAGCCAGCTGAAGGCTGTGAGCGACAGTACTGAATAGATGAGCCCCGGCGCCGCCGCCGTGAGCCAGGGCGACCAGTTGCTGAGGTTGCCGAGGTAGCCGAACACGTTGTTCAGCAGGAAGAAGCTGATGCCGATCATCACGCCGCCGAACACGTAGGTCGTGATGCCGGCCTGGCGGAAGTGCAGGTAGGCGAAGGGCAGGGCGAGCACCACCATCACCAGACACGAGAGCGGATAGAACACCTTGCGCCAGAACTCGATCTCGTAGCGCTGCGCGGTCTGGCCGTTGGCGTTCAGGTGCCGGATGTAGTCGAACAGGTCGATGGTGCTCATGCGGTCGGGCCGCAGCAGCGCGACCGACACCATTTCGGCGGTGAGCGAGGTGGGCCAGTCCATCTTCTCGACCTGGGTGGTCGTGATGCGGGCCTTGTCGGCGGAGCGGGTTTCGTAGTCTTGCTGTTCGACTTCCGAGAGCACCCACTTCTCGTCGAGGATGCGGGCCGACTTGGCCATGAGCTGCTTGCTCACGTAGCCGTTGCCGTCGAACTCGAAGATGCGCGTGTTCTGCAGCGAGCCGTCGCGCGAAATCGACAGCACGTTGACCGCATACGACGTGTCGCCGCGCTTTTCCTTGAGCCACGCGCCGGTGTTGCCGACCAGCGAGTAGGTGCCCTGGTAGCGCGACTTGAGCAGCTGGCCGGTGCGCCCCGACAGCGGCGCGATGTAGTCGCCGATGGCAAAGGTGAGGATCACGAAGCCCAGCCCGAGCAGCAGCAGCGTGCGCAGCGCGCGCCACGGACCGAGACCGCTGGTGCGCAGGATCGTGTATTCGGAGCTTTGCGCCAGCCGCGCCATCACGAAGATGCAGCCGATCAGCACCGTGATCGGCAGCAGTTCGTACAGGTGGCTGGGCACCAGCAGCAGCACGTAGATGAGCGCCTGCACCGGACCGTAGGCCAGGCTTTCGGGCTTGCCCACGGACTGAAGTTCGTCGACGAAGTCGAAGAAGAAAAACAGGCTCAGGAAGCCGAGCGTCACGAAGGCCACGGCCTTCAGTGCCTCGATGTAGATCAGTCGGCGGATGGTTTTCACGAGGTCGGGTCGGTCCGGGAAGGCGGTACGGCCGGCGGGGCGCCAGCGGTGGCCGCGCTGGCGCGGGCCTGGCGGCGGGCCGTCCAGTTGTTGTTGCGCAGCGTGAGCCAGGCCGTGGCAAACAGGAACACGCCGCCGTGCAGCAGGAGCATGAACGAGCCCATGCCGTAGCGGCCCGAGCTGATCCAGCTCTGGCCGAGGTTCAGCAGGTTGTAGTAGACGACGAAGGCGAACAGCGCAAACACCAGGTTGCCGCTGCGTCCCACGCGCGGATTGACGCTGGACACCGTGAGCGCCAGCAGCACGAAGTTGATGGCGGCCAGCAGCATGCCGAAGCGCCAGCCCAGCTCACCCAGGCTGCCATCGCTGCGGTCGCGCAGCAGCGAGAGCGTGGACCGGGCGCGCGTGGGCGTGCTGTCGCCGGTGGCGTTCGAGCTGCCGCCCGCGCGCGTGCCGTAGGTCTTGAACTCGCTGATCTTGAGGCCGGATTCGGTGAACAGCGGGCGCTCCAGGCGCTGGCCGTTGCTCAGCAGCAGGAAGCGGTGGTTGTCGATATCTTCGATGCGGCCGCTGCGCGCCGACGTGGTGATCTGCAGGCCGCGCTCGACGGCCCAGATGAACACGTTGGTGGCGGTGGCGCCGTCGGGCGTGTCCTTGTCGATGAAGAACACGCGCAGGCGGCCCGAGGACTCGCGGAACTCACCCGGCGTGACGCGCTCGATGTCGCTGCGTGCTTCGTACTGCTGGCGCATGCCGATGGTCTGCGAGTTGGCCCACGGCCAGCCCACCAGCGCCATGGCCGCAATGAGCAGCAGCACCGGCCAGGCGAAGCGGAACAGCGGCTGGATGAAGTCGGCCAGGCCACGGCCGCTGGAGAACCAGATCACCATTTCGCTGTCGCGGTACATGCGCGAGAGCGTGCCGACGATGGCGATGAACAGGCTCAGGCTCAGGATGGTCGGCATGTAGCCGAGCACCGTGTACGCCATCACGAGGAACACCTCCTGTGGGTTCACGCTGCCCTTGGACGCCAGCCCGAGCGTACGGATGAGCATCATGGTCATCACGATGGTGACCAGGACGACGAGGGTCGCTCCGAAGCTGCGCGACAGCTCCTTGCGTAGGGAAGAATGGAATAACATCGTTCGAGGAAAAAAAGGATTATGGACTTTCAACTCAAGACCCTCACCGTCGCCCAGGCTGCCGCCGAGAAATCCGACCTCCTCATCGTGCTGGTCGGCAGCGCTCTCCCCATCGCCAAAGACCCCGTCTCCGTGCTCGCCGCCAGCGCCCGCAAGGCCGGCGACCTGCCCGACAAGGCCGGCAAGCTGCTCGCGCTGTACCGCCCCGAGGCCGTGGTGCCGTCGCGCGTGCTGCTCGCCGCCATTGGCGACGGCAAGGCCGCCTCGGTGCGCAGCGCCGTGAGCGCGGCGGTTGCCGCAGCCAAGGTCAACGGCCCCAAGCGCGTGGTGATCGTCTTCGCGCAGCCGGCCGACGCCGCCGCCGTTGCTGCTGCCGTCACGGCCGCGGCCGATGCCAGCTATGTCTACACCACGACCAAGTCGAAGGCCGAGCCGCGCAGCATCCGCCATCTGACGCTGGGCGTGTCCGAGGCCGCCAGCCCGGCCGTCACCAAGGCTTTCGACGACGCCCGCGCCACGGTTGCCGGCATCGAACTGGCCAAGGAATGGGGCAACCGTCCCGCCAACCATGCCACGCCCACGCTGCTGGCCGAAGCCGCCAAGGGGCTGGCGAAACTGCCGCGCATCAAGTGCGAAGTGCTGGGCCCGAAGGAAGTCGAAAAGCTCGGCATGGGCGCGTTCGCCGCCGTGGCTCAGGGCTCGGCCGAACCGCTGCGCTTCATCGTGCTGCGCTACCAGGGCGGCGCGAAAGACGAAGCACCCGTGGTGCTCGTCGGCAAGGGCATCACCTTCGACACCGGCGGCGTCTCGCTCAAGCCCGCCGCCGAGATGGACGAAATGAAGTTCGACATGTGCGGCGCCGCCAGCGTGCTCGGCACCTTCCGCGCGCTCGGCGCGATCCAGCCGGCGATCAACGTGGTCGGCCTGATTCCTTCGTGCGAAAACATGAACGACGGCAAGGCCGTCAAGCCCGGCGATGTGGTCACCAGCATGAGCGGGCAGACCATCGAGATCCTGAACACCGACGCCGAAGGCCGCCTGATCCTGTGCGACGCGCTCACGTATGCCAAGCGCTTCGACCCGGCTGCCGTGATCGACATCGCGACGCTCACAGGCGCCTGCGTGGTGGCTTTGGGCGGCGTGCGCAGCGGCCTGTTCGCGAGCGACGAGTCGCTGGCGTCCGCGCTCGAGTCGGCCGGCGAAGCATCGCAAGACCGCTGCTGGCGCCTGCCGCTGGACGACGACTACGCCGAAGGCCTCAAGAGCAATTTCGCCGACGTGGCCAACATCGCCGGCCGTGCCGGCGGCGCGATCACCGCCGCCAAGTTTTTGCAGCGCTTCACGGCCGACTACGCCTGGGCGCACCTGGACATCGCAGGCACGGCCTGGAAGAGCGGGGCGGCCAAGGGCTCGACCGGCCGGCCCGTCGGCTTGCTGGTCTCGTACCTGACGAATCGCGCGGGAAGCAGCCACGCCGCTGTTGCCGCGCCGAAGGCCGCCAAGCCTGCAAAGAAGGCCTCGCCCAAGGCCCCGGCCAAGCCGGCCCGAAAGGCCCGGTCCGCGCAGTGACCGACATCGGCTTTCACTACAACGCGCCCGACAAGCTCACCTACGCTTGCCGGCTGGTTCGCAAGGCCGTGAACACACGCGGCTTGCGCGTGGTGGTGGTGGGCGATGCGCGCGCGCTCGACACGGTCGACGCCGCGCTCTGGCAGATGTCGCCGGTCGACTTCGTCGCGCACTGCCGCGCCGATGCGCCAGCCCATGTGGTGGCGCGTTCGCCCGTCATCCTGTGCGCCGAAGGTGGGGACACGGCTTCGCTGCCGCACCGCGAGATGCTGGTCAACCTCGGGCTCGAGGTGCCGGCCGGCTTCGAGCGCTTCGAACGCATGATCGACATCGTGAGCGACGAGGCCAACGACCGGCAGGTCGGCCGCACCCGCTGGCGCCACTACGCCGACCGGGGCTACACGATCCAGCCGCACGACTTCGCAAGGAGCGCTTCCTGATGGCCAGCACGCTGCGCACGCCGCCCCGGTTTGTCCCGACGCTGACGACCGTGCTCGAGATTCCGGCCGAGCCCGTGCCGGTCGCCGAGACGGTGCGGCCATTGGTTCCAGGTACGGGCGCACCGGTGTCGCAGCCCCCGCCGCCGGACCCGGCGAGTGCTGTGGCGCTGCCGCCTTCGGTGTCGCTCACGCCGGCTGAAATCGTCAGCCTCGAAGAGCAATTGCTGCACCGCGTATTGCAGCGCGTCGACCTGTCGCTCGAAGAGCGATTGAGCGACGCCGTGTCAGCTGCCGTTCAGCAGCAGCTCGACGAAATGGTGCCGCGTCTGCGCGGCGAAATCGAGACCGTGCTGCGCGCGCTCGTCATCGAATCCATGGCCGCTGAACTCTGTGAAAACACAGGGGAAAACACAGGGTCTACGCCAACTTCCGGCGCATAAATCCTCGGCTAAACTGCGCCGCAGGTCGGAATGGCGTGAGGGTGCCGCTGGTCTGCGGCGCGAAACTTGCGAGGTCTGAACGCCCGGATCGAACGACCGGTTTTTATATCTTTTCATCCAAGTTCTGGAGGTTCTCATGCAATTGAAATGGACTGCGGTCGCACTGGCTGCACTCACGCTTGTGGCTTGCGGCAAGAAAGAAGAAGCTGCTGCTCCGGCGGCGACGCCGGCACCCACGGCTGCGGCCCCGGCCCCTGCTGCACCTCCTGCTGACGCCCTGGTCGTCAAGATCGGCCACGTCGGCCCCACCAGCGGTCCCATTGCCCACCTTGGCAAGGACAACGAGCTGGGTGCCAAGATGGCCATCGAAGACCTGAATGCAAAGGGCCTCAAGATCGGCGACAAGGTTGCCAAGTTCGTGCTCGTTCCCGAAGACGACGCAGGCGATCCGAAGCAAGGCACGGCCGTTGCCCAGAAGCTGGTCGATGAAAAGGTCAACGGCATCGTCGGTCACCTGAACTCGGGCACCACCATTCCCGCTTCCAAGCTGTACAGCGACGCCGGCATTCCGCAGGTCTCGCCGTCGGCCACGAACCCCAAGTACACGCGTCAAGGCTTCAAGACCACGTTCCGCGTGGTGGCCGACGACACGCAGCTCGGCGGCACGTTGGGCAAGTACGCCGTCGAAACGCTCAAGGGCAAGAACATCGCCGTGATCGACGACCGCACGGCCTACGGCCAAGGCGTTGCCGAAGAGTTCGAGAAGGCTGCCAAGGCCGCCGGTGCGACCATCGTGGGCCACGAGTTCACGACCGACAAGTCGACCGACTTCAACGCCATCCTGACCAAGCTGAAGGCCACCAAGCCCGACGTTCTGTTCTTCGGCGGCATGGACGCCGTGGGCGGCCCGATGCTCAAGCAGGTCAAGCAACTCGGCCTGAACGTCAAGTTCATGGGCGGCGACGGCCTGTGCACCGGCGAACTGCCGAAGCTGGCAGGCGACGCCATCGGTGAAGACATGGTGGTCTGCGCCGAAGCCGGCGGTGTCGACGGCGACTTCAAGCAGCCGCTGGAAGACTTCAAGGCCAAGTTCAAGACCAAGAACGGCGTCGAAGTGCAGATCTACGCCCCGTACGTGTACGACGCGGTCAACGTGCTGGCCGAAGCCATGGTCAAGGCCGGCTCGTCCGACCCGGAAAAGTACCTGCCTGAAGTCGGCAAGGTGCAATACAAGGGCGTGACTGGCCCGATCGCCTTCGACGAAAAGGGCGACATCAAGAACGGCGCCCTGACGCTCTTCACCTACAAGGGTGGCGTGCGCACGCAGATCGCCGTGGTGCGCTGATCACAGCATTGCAGCCAACGGTCCTTCACCGGACCGTCCAAAAGAAAAGGGCCTTCGCAGTCTGTGTAAATAGTCAGCAGGCCGCTTGATCGAGATGCCCCGCGAGAGCGGGGCATTTTTCATTGGGGCGAGCAAACGCCCAAGGGCCTCAGCCCCTGAGCGCCTGGTGCATCCAGGGCGCTCCCTTCATGTTGAACACCCGCTTGAGGTTGTAGGCCATCACCGCCAAGCTGAACTCCGCGCGCGCTCCACTGGTATGCCTCATCAGCAACCGGGCATTGCCCAGAATGAGGTGTTTGATACTGGCAAAGGGGTGTTCCACCGTCTGGCGCCTGAGCCCCATCATCCAGGGCTGAGCGGCCAGCCTGCTTGCATTGGCTTCGAGCGCCTCTTCGTACAGGTGGCGCGAGACGAAGCGCTGGCGCGCCGTGGTGCATTTGAGTTTCTGGGCACAGCCCGCGCAATCGCTCGGCTGTGCTGCATAGACCACCATCTTGTCCTTGCGCGAGAGCTGCTTGCGCTTTAGGGCACTGCCCGCCGGGCAGGTGAAGCTGTCGCTGGCCGGGTCATAAACGAAGGCGCTGCGCTGGTACAGGCTGCCGCCGCCCTGGTGGTTCACCGAACGCTCGCCCGCCACGTAGCTGGTGATGCCCTGGGCGTCCAAGGCTGCAATGTGCTCCCCATTGGCATAGCCCGCATCGGCCACCACCGTGCAGGGCTGCTGCAGCACCCGGCTGGCCGCCTCGGCCATGGGCTGCAACTGGCGCTGATCGTTCACCTCGCAGACCACCTCATGCGCCACGATCAGGTGGCTTTGCGTCTCCACCGCCGTTTGCAGGTTGTAGCCCGGCTGGCTGTTCAGGCTACGCATCGGGCGTGCTTCGGGCTCACCGCACACGACGGTGCTCGCGTCGCTGCGCAGGAGTTGCTGGGCTTGGTTGGCGATGGCTCGCCCCTGGGCCTTCAGTCGTTCCAAGGCCGCGCGCACTTCATCGGGCGTACCAGGACCATCGCCGGGCCCATCACCGCCCTGGTCATCCTCGCCGTCCCGGCTGTCCAGCAACCGCAGATAAGCCGCGATCTCCTGCGCATTGCGCTGTGCCTGTGCGGCCAGCTCACGCTGGCCCACCACCGCCTTGCGCGAGGCCACTGCCTGCACCTTGGAGCCATCAATGGCCACTGTCGATCCGCGGATCACCCGGCTGGCCCGCGCGAACTGCACGAAGGCCGCACAACTGGCCACCAGGGCCGCCGTGTTCTGGCGCCTGAACTCGGCGATGGTCTTGTGATCCGGGGCTAGGCGCCCCAGCAGCCACATGCACTCCACGTTGCGGTGGCACTCGCGCTCCAGGGCCCGCGAGGAACGGATCGCGCTCAGGTAGCCCCAGATGTACAGCCGCAGCAGATCGCCCGGGTCGTAGGGCGGTGTTCCCAGTCGCTGCGCCTGCGCCTTGGCAAAGCCCAGCGCCTTCAGGTCCAGCGCCTGCACCCAGGCGTCCACCACCCGAACCAGTGCGTCCTGGCCCACGAGCTCATCGAGCATCAGTGGGAACAACGTTGCCTGTCCCCGTGCCTGTCCGTGTCTATGTCCCATTGGTCAGCCTCCAATGAAAAATGCCCCTCAGACAAACGCCTGAAGGGCACTTCTCGCGGACTCAGCGCTGACTATTTACACAGACTGTTCGGGCCCTTTTTTCATGGGTGGGCGCAACCGTGGCGCCGGCGTGTTTTCAGAGCGCGGCCAGGCCCGAGGGGCGGTCGGTGTTGCAGTACTCGATGAAGGCGTCGAGGTCGCGCGACTTGTCGAACACCGCGTCGGCGCCCAGCGCCTGGCAGCGCGTGCGGATGTCGGGGGTGACGTAGTTGCTCAGCACCACGACCCGCTGCTCGGGCCGGCGGTTGCGGCAGCCCGACAGCACGCCGAGGCCGGAGCCTTCTTTCAGGAACAGGTCGACGATCAGCAGCTGCCAGGCGTCGGGGTGCGCGGCCAGCCAGGCGAGGGCGCCCGATTCGGTTTCTGCGAAACCGACGACTTGGCCGTTGACGAGGTCCTCGAGGGCTGGGACCAGGTTGTCCCTGATGGTCTTGTTGTCCTCGACGAGGAACGTGATGAGGGCCATGCCGCGGTTTTGGTCTGTGAACCAATAGCGTAGCGTGCCGCAAGCGGTCTTTGCGTAGGAGAAGGGAGAACGACGCACGGAAACCGTGCGGAAACAACGGCGATCAGCCCTTGTCCGACGGCGCCTGGGCGCGGATGCGGGCCTTGAGCTTCTCGGCCAGCGCCTGGCTCTCGTCGCGCTCGGCGGTCACTTCGAGGTGCTTTTCGATTTCCTTGCTCAGCGCCGCATTCACCTCGGCCAGTTTCTCGGCCGACTGGGCGAGTTTTTCCTCGAGCTGGCTGGTGTGCTCGATGGCCTGTGCCACCTCGCCGACCTGGACCTCATCCGGCAGTTCCTGCTCGAGCACGGTGCTCACGACGGCCAGGTTGTCCGAGGCGCGTTGCACTTCCGCGGCCACCTGCTCGCTCTTTTTCAGGGTCTTGTCCAGCGAGGTGGTGCCGCGCGTCAAGGTGGGGGAAGGTCCGGCCATCGAGGCTCCTTTTGCGGCAGGCGAAGTGGGGGAATGTCGGTTCGATTTCGCGCATCGTACCGCCAGATGCGGCCTGGCTCAGGATTGGCAGCAGTTGCTGCGTGGCCACGGCGTTCAGCCGCAGTCCTACGGAATGGACCGCGAGTTTCGGACTGGGCCGGCGCTGTTGCATAACCCGAATTCAGGGCGAGCCTCCCCTTACCCAAGACGCAGCTATGCCACGCGCACAGTCTCAGGCGTTCCCAGACTGGTGAACCTGTTGAGGATCGATGCCCGTACCTGTAGCTCGGTCACCTGCCTCTGGAAGTCCCGTGCCATCACGCGCTCGCCCAGTCTCTTGAAGCACCCCATCTTGGTCTCCACCAGGCTGCGGCGGTGATAGCCGCTCCACTTCTTCCAGATTGAACGACCAAGCTTGCGTGTCGCCCTCAGGATTTCGTTTCTTGCCTGCGCCCCAGCTTTGCCATCCGCCCAAGGCTTGGCGTTCTTGCGTGTGGGGATGATCGCCGCAGCCTGCCGACTGGCGATTGCCTCGTGGCACGCTTTGGTGTCATAGGCACCATCGGCGCTCACCGAATGCAGTTGTTCGTCCGCAGGAATCTGCGCCAGCAACTCCGGCAGCATCGGCGCATCGCCAATGGCGTTGTCCGTGATCTCGATGGCGCGGATCTCCAGCGTCTGTGCATCAATGCCCAGGTGCACCTTGCGCCACTGCCGGCGGTAGTCGGCACCGTGCTTCTTCGTCTTCCATTCGCCTTCGCCCAGCATCTTCACGCCGGTGCTGTCGATCAGCAGGTGTAGGCCCGCGCTGCTGCGGCGCGTGGCAATGGCCACACTCAATGTCTTCTGACGCCGCGACAAGGTGCTGTAGTCGGGCACGGCCCAGTCCAAGTGGGCCAACTTGATCAGGCTCTCGGCCAGGCCCGTCGCCTGGCGCAGGCCCAGCCCAAACATGCACTTCAAGGTCAGGCAGAACTGGATCGCAGCATCGCTGAACACAGCGGGCCGGCCTGAGCGACCACTGGCAGGAGCCTGCCATTGAAGGTCGGCATCGAGCCAAACCATCAATGATCCCCTGCGCTTGAGCGCCGCGTTGTACTCACTCCAGTTCGTCGTGCGGTACTTCGCCCGCGGTGGCTTGCTCATCTGTTTAGCCTAGCCTAACCACGATCGGAGGCCACTCCGGCAGGGTTATGCAACAACGCCTCAGCCGGCCCAAGATTCGCTTCTAGACGCTCTGCCCGGAAGGATCTGGGGCTTCCTCCTTGATTCCCGTCGCTTGCTGCTTGCGAAGGTCTTGGAGAAGAGTGTCTGGCTCAAGGACAAGGCGCAGGTGAACGCCCTCACCACTGCCTCCGAGGCCGACGACCTCGGACAACTACTGGTTGAGAACAAGGGGGCATCACTGCGTGTAGCCAACACGGGGACCATCGATCCCTACGTTTCCTTATGGGGGGAGCGTCCACTCGTCAAGCAGGGGCGTAAGTTCCTGCATCCTGCCTTTAAGGGCAGTAACACGGCCTTGGAGAGCCGCAAGGCCCTCTTCAAGTCCCCAAAGATTGTTGTCGCCAAGATGGCCCTTCGCTGCGAAGCGTTCCTCGACTCAGACGGTGGCTTTGCGGGCATCGACGTGAACACGGTCTACAACCCATCGGGGGGCTACACCCTCGAGTTCCTCATCGGCTACATGCACTTCGACGTGGCCGCCTTCTGCCATCGCCTGTTCTTCAAGGGTCTTGCCATGGCCGGCGGATATCTGCCGTTCCAGGCCCCCCATCTACGCGTGCTCCCGATTCCGGATCTATCTGCGGCGGGCGGAAAGGATCTTCAGGAACGCGTCGAGAGGGCCGTCGGAAGGATTCTTGTAACTGGCGTTCCGTCGGAGGCCGATCTGGCCGAAGTAAACGCTGCCTGTGCCGAGTTCCATGGCCTATCGGCAAAGGAGCTGGCCGATATTTTGTCCGCCCTCGGAGAGGCCACAGAGGCCACAGAGGTCGACGGCTAACGCGGTGGTCTGAAACAAAAAAAGCCGCTGCTCAAGAGCAGCGGCTTTATGTGGGCTTCTATGTGGGACAAAACCCAAAAACAGATCTAAGTTATTGATTTTCTTAGACAACTGGCGGAGCAGGCGGGATTCGAACCCGCGGAGGGCTATTAACCCTCACACGCTTTCCAGGCGTGCGACTTAAACCGCTCATCCACCGCTCCTGAGCCCACGATTGTAGCGCGGGTTTTTAGCCGTTTTCAGGTCGGGCCAGAGCTTTTGCCGGTTTGGATCATGCGCATGGCCGACGAGATCAGCGCGGCCGTCTCGGTCATGTTGCTCGGCACGATGAGCGTGGTCTTCGAATCGGCGGCCACCTTGCCGTAGGCATCGACGGCGCGCTCGGCCACCTTCAGCTGCACGGCCTGTTCGCCGCCCGGCTTCTGGATGGCGGCGGCCACGCGTTCGATGGCGTCTGCCGTAGCGGTGGCCACTGCGGTGATGGCGGCGGCTTCACCCTGCGCGTTGTTGATCTGCGCCTGCTTCTCGCCCTCGGAGCGGGCAATGAAGGCTTCGCGTTCGCCGGTGGCGATGTTGATCTGTTCCTGGCGACGGCCTTCCGAGGCCGCGATGAGCGCGCGCTTGCCGCGTTCGGCGGTGATCTGCGCCTGCATGGCCAGCAGAATTTCCTTCGGCGGCGTCAGGTCCTTGATTTCGTAGCGCAGCACCTTCACGCCCCAGTTGAGCGCGGCTTCGTCGATCGCGGCCACCACCTGGGCGTTGATCACGTCACGCTCTTCGAAGGTCTTGTCGAGCTCGAGCTTGCCGATCACGCTGCGCAGCGAGGTCTGTGCGAGCTGGGTCACGGCCACGATGTAGTTCGACGAGCCGTAGCTCGCGCGCATCGGGTCGGTCACCTGGAAGTACAGGATGCCGTCGACCTGCAGCTGCGTGTTGTCGCGCGTGATACAGATCTGGCTGGGCACGTCGAGCGGGATTTCCTTCAGGCTGTGCTTGTAGGCCACGCGGTCGATGAAGGGGATCAGGAAGTTCGGGCCGGGCGTCATGGTGCCGTGGTACTTGCCCAGGCGCTCGCGCACCCATGCGTTCTGCTGCGGCACGAACTTGACCGACTGGCTGATGAAGATGATCGCGATGACCAGGATGATGAGAGGAACGGAAAATTCCATGGTGTGCTTCCTTTTCGAATACGTTTTTCTGACTGACCGATTGAACTGCTAGATCTTGTCGACCACGAGGCGACTGCCGATGACCTCGACCACGCGGTGTTCGCCGGTGGAGGGCGCATGGCCCGCGCGCAGCACGACGGTCCATTGCGAGCCGCGGTAGCGCACGGTGGCGGTGCCGTCGGGGTTCCATGCATCGACGAACACGCTCTCGCCGATGTCCAGGTTGAGATCGCTGGAGGGCGTAGCCGGACGGTTGCGCCGGATCAGGTACCAGGTCACGACCGAGCCCACGCCGACCACGGCGGCCACCAGCAACTGCGTGACGAGGCCGAAGCCCAGGTGCGCGGCGATGGCGGCGGCCGCGAAGCCCGTGGCCAGCAGCAGCAGGTACACCGTGCCGGACAACAACTCGGCCACGATGGCCGCGCCTGCGATCAGCCACCAGAAGGTGGGATGTCCCATGGCAACTCCTCTCTTGTTTTGTTACTTGGACCGTCGCCATTCTGCGGCATGGCGCGTCATGCGCCTGTGTCGCGTAGGGGTATGGCGCCCGGTGGGGCCCTTCGCGGTTGCGCGCCTCTGCGGGCTTGAACGGGGCCGTCGCAACCCGTCATCCGAATTCCGTACACTTCGCGCCTCGCTCATTGCCTGTCTGACTGCCTGTCCGGAGCCCCGCTCATGAAATTTCGCTTTCCCATCGTCATCATCGACGAGGACTTCCGCTCCGAAAACACTTCGGGCCTCGGCATCCGCGCGCTCGCGCAGGCCTTCGAAAGCGAGGGCTTCGAGGTGCTGGGCGTCACGAGCTACGGTGACCTGAGCCAGTTCGCGCAGCAGCAAAGCCGCGCCAGCGCCTTCATCCTGTCGATCGACGACGAAGAATTTTCGGTCGGTCCCGACCTCGACCCGGCCGTGCTGAGCCTGCGCAGCTTCATCGGCGAGGTGCGTCGCAAGAACGCCGACGTGCCGATCTATATCTACGGCGAGACCAAGACCGCGCGCCACATCCCGAACGACATCCTGCGCGAGCTGCATGGCTTCATCCACATGTTCGAGGACACCCCCGAATTTGTGGCGCGCCACATCATCCGCGAGGCCAAGAGCTACCTGGAAGGCGTGCAGCCGCCGTTCTTCAAGGCGCTGATCGACTACGCCGAAGACGGTTCGTACTCCTGGCACTGCCCGGGCCACTCGGGCGGCGTGGCGTTCCTGAAGAGCCCGGTGGGCCGGATGTTCCATCAGTTCTTCGGCGAGAACATGCTGCGCGCCGACGTCTGCAACGCCGTGGAAGAACTGGGCCAGCTGCTCGACCACACCGGCCCGGTGGCGGCCAGCGAGCGCAATGCGGCGCGCATCTTCAATGCCGACCACTGCTTCTTCGTGACCAACGGCACCAGCACCAGCAACAAGATGGTGTGGCACCACACGGTGGCGCCCGATGACGTGGTGGTGGTCGACCGCAACTGCCACAAGTCGATCCTGCACGCGATCATCATGACCGGCGCGATTCCGGTGTTCATGAAGCCCACGCGCAACCACTTCGGCATCATCGGACCGATTCCCAAGAGCGAGTTCGAGCAGAGCGCCATCAAGGCCAAGATCAAGGCCAACCCGCTGCTGGCCGATGTGGACCCGAACAAGGTCAAGCCGCGCGTGATGACGCTCACGCAGTCGACCTACGACGGCGTGATCTACAACACCGAGACCATCAAGAACATGCTCGACGGCTACGTCGACACGCTGCACTTCGACGAAGCCTGGCTGCCGCACGCCGCCTTCCACCCGTTCTACGGCGCGTACCACGCGATGGGCAAGCGCCGCGTGCGCCCGAAGGATTCGCTGGTGTTCGCCACGCAGTCGACGCACAAGCTGCTCGCCGGCATCAGCCAGGCCAGCCATGTGCTGGTGCAAGACTCGCAGAACCGCGCGCTCGACCGCGACCTCTTCAACGAGGCCTACCTGATGCACTCGTCGACCAGCCCGCAGTACGCGATCATCGCGAGCTGCGACGTGGCCGCCGCCATGATGGAGCCGCCCGGCGGCACCGCGCTGGTGGAAGAGAGCATCCTGGAAGCGCTCGATTTCCGACGCGCCATGCGCAAGGTCGAGGAAGAGTTCGGCAAGGACGAGTGGTGGTTCAAGGTCTGGGGCCCCGAGAAGCTCGTCGACGAAGGCATCGGCCGCGCCGAAGACTGGATCATGAAGGGCGAGAAAGACGCCCTGCCTTCCAAGCGCGCCAAGAGCAAGAAGTCGTCGCCGCGCAACTGGCACGGCTTCGGCGACCTGGCCGACGGCTTCAACATGCTCGACCCGATCAAGTCGACCATCGTCACGCCCGGCCTCGACCTCGAAGGCAACTTTGCCGAGACCGGCATCCCCGCCAGCGTGGTCACCAAGTTCCTGGCCGAGCACGGCGTGATCGTGGAGAAGACGGGCCTGTACAGCTTCTTCATCATGTTCACCATCGGCATCACCAAGGGCCGCTGGAACACGCTGCTCACGGCGCTGCAGCAGTTCAAGGACGACTACGCGCGCAACCAGCCGATGTGGCGCATCCTGCCCGAGTTCTGCCAGCAGCACCCGGGCTACGAGAAGCTCGGTCTGCGCGACCTGTGCCAGCACATCCACAAGCTGTATGCGCGCTTCGACGTGGCGCGCCTCACGACCGAGATGTACCTGAGCGACCTGACGCCGGCCATGAAGCCCAGCGACGCCTTCGCCCACATCGCGCACCGCAAGACCGAGCGCGTGGAGATCGACGAACTCGAAGGCCGCATCACCACGAGCCTGATCACGCCGTACCCGCCGGGCATTCCGCTGCTGATTCCGGGCGAAGTGTTCAACAAGAAGATCGTCGACTACCTGAAGTTCTCGCGCGAGTTCAACCTGCAGTGCCCGGGCTTCGAGACCGACATCCACGGTCTGGTGGCGCGCATCGACGAGACGGGCAAGAAGCGGTACTACGCGGACTGCGTGCGTCAGCCAAGCTGAGCGGAAGACGTGCCCCGGTGAGGGGCACGCGCGTTGCGCGAAGTTCTAGCCTTCGCGGATTCGCATGAAGCGGGCGAATTTGGGCAACCCGCTCGGGTGCGTGCCGTTGTAGCGGTAGGTCACCAGGCTGCCGATCGGCGGCGGCTGGTCGCGTTCGGCGTCGGTCAGGCCGGTGCCGAGGCGGAAGCGCTGGCCGCCGGGCATCTCGACCATCAACGCACCGAGCCGGCCATGGTGCTTGCCCTTGCCGGGCAGGTGCGCAACCACGCGGGCCTCGGCGTCGTCAAAGGGCTTGACCTTGAGCAGGTCGTTGTTGCGCTCGCCGCGGTACAGCGACGCGCCCCGGTGCAGCATCAGACCTTCTCCGCCCATCTTCACGGTCTTGTCGAGCAGCGCCTGCAGGTCCTCGTGCGTCGTCGCGGGCTGCTGCGGCACGGCCATGACCCACGGGGCGTCGGTGATCGGCAGCAGCTTGCGCAACGCCGCGAGGCGCGTGTTGAAGTCGCCGCCCTGGGCCGGGAGGTCGAACACCATGAAACGGATTTCCTGCCAGGCGGCGTCGTTGGGCGTCTGGCTGCGCACGGTCGACAGCGCGTGATTGAAGCGCCCGCGTCCGGCCCACAGTTCGCCGTCGAGCGGCTGCTTGGGCAGCGAGGCGGTGAACCAGATGGGCGCCATGACAGGCTCGCCGCCGCGCGTCCAGAGTTTCTGGCCGTCCCAGTAGCCGCGCAGGCCGTCGAACTTCTCGCTGACCCAGTAGCCCGCAAGCGACATGCCGGGGCGGTACACCTCGGCCAGCATCAGGGAGGGCGCGGCCGCGCGCGCGAAGGTGGCATGGCCGAAAAGGGCCGTGCCCAGTCCCGCGAACAGGAGGAGGGAGCGTCGGTTCAACACGGTGATTGCGATGGAGTGGGGCGTCGGTGGGCGCCGAGCGCCCGAGGGTGGTGCGAATTACTCCGCCATGCCTCCGACCACGTTGCTGAAGCCGCCGTCCACATAGGTGATCTCGGCGGTCACGCCGCTGGCGAGGTCGCTCAGCAGGAAGGCGGCCACATTGCCGACTTCCTCGATGGTCACGTTGCGGCCGATGGGCGAGGCGTCGGCCACGGCCGCGAGCATCTTGCCGAAGCCCTTGATGCCGCTGGCTGCCAGCGTCTTGATCGGGCCGGCGCTGATGCCGTTCACGCGCATGCCCTTCGGGCCGAGAGAGGCGGCGGTGTAGCGCACCGAGGCTTCGAGCGAGGCCTTGGCCAGGCCCATGGTGTTGTAGTTGGGCAGTGCGCGCGCGGCGCCCAGGTAGGTCAGCGTGAGCAGGGCCGACTTGGCGTTGAGGTAGGGCTGGGCCGCCTTGGCCATGGCCGGGAAGCTGTACGCACTGATGTCGTGCGCGATCTTGAAGCCTTCGCGCGAGAGGCCGTCCAGGAAGTCGCCGGAGATCGATTCACGCGTGGCGAAACCGATGCTATGCACGAAGCCGTCGAAGGTGGGCCAGGTCTGGGCGAGGTCGGCGAAGAGCTTGTCGATCTGCGCGTCGTCGCTCACGTCGCAGTCGAAAATCAGTTTCGAGCCGAAGTCTGCGGCATATTCGGTGATACGGTCCTTGAATCGCTCGCCGACATAACTGAAGGCGAGCTCCGCGCCCTGGTCGTGACAGGCCTTGGCAATGCCATATGCAATGGAGCGATTGCTCAACACACCGGTGATCAACAGTTTCTTGCCGGAAAGAAAGCCCATGAAGTTGCCTCGTGAAAATCTTGGGCAGAATTCTCGCATGCGAGGTTGGTTGCTCTGGATGTTGGCGCTCCTGGCGCTGCCCTCGTGGGCAGCGCACGGGCTGGGCATGGGTTACGAACCCAAGTACCCGGCGTCGTTCACGCATTTCGACTACGTGAACCCCAACGCGCCGAAGGGCGGCGACCTCACGTTGTCGGCCGCCGGCGGCTTCGACAAGCTCAACCCCTTCACCTTGCGCGGCGTGCCCCCGGTGGGCATGGGCTACAGCGCCAACGGTTTCGTGTTCTCGGAGTACGGCCTGCTCTTCGACTCGCTGACCACGCCGAGCGAGGACGAGCCCTTCTCGCAGTACGGCCTGCTGGCCGAAGACATCCAGCTGGCGCCCGACCGGCTGAGCGTCACGTTCCGGCTGAATCCCAAGGCGCGCTTTTCCGACGGCTCGCCGGTGCTCGCGAAAGACGTGAAGTACTCCTTCGACACGCTGCGCAGCAAGGCGGCCGGGCCGACCTTTCGCTCGTACTGGGCCGACATCAAGGAGGCCGTGGTGACGGGCGAGCGCACCATCCGCTTCGACTTCGTGCGCCAGAACGCCGAGCTGCACATGATCATCGGCGGGCTGCCGGTGTTCTCCAGCGCCTGGGGCAAGGGCAAGCCCTTCGACCAGATCGTGACCGAGCCGCCGATCGCGAGCGGGCCTTACATCGTGGACAAGGTCGACTACGGCAAGTTCATCTCGTACCGCCGGCGCCCGGACTACTGGGCCGCGAACCTTCCCGTGCGCAAGGGGATGTTCAACTACGACACGGTGTCGTACCAGTACTTCAAGGACGCGCTCGGCGAGGAAGAATCGCTCAAGGCCGGCGCGCTCGACGCGATGGAAGAGCGCTCGATCATCGCGTGGGTGCGCCGCTACAAGGGGCGCCGCTTCGACTCCGGCGAGCTGGTCAAGGAAGAGATCGATCACCGCCGCTTCACCGGCATGCAGGGCCTGGCGCCCAACCTGCGGCAGCCGCGCTTTGCCGACATGCGCGTGCGCAGGGCGCTGGCGCTGGCCTTCGATTTCGACTGGCTCAACGCCCACCTGTTCTACGGGCGCCGCGGGCGCACGCAGAGCTACTTCCAGAACAGCAGCGACCTCATGGCCCAGCCCGCGGTCAGCCCCGAGGAGCAGGCGCTGATCGACAAGCTCAAGAACAAGCAGCGCTACATCGACAACACCCAAGGCGAACTGCCGCGTCCCGACAGCAGCGGCGACACCGCCGACGGCCTGCGGCGCAACCTCGTGAAAGCGCAAGAGTTGCTGAAGGAGGCCGGCTGGACCTACCGCGACGGCGCGCTGCGCGACAAGGCCGGCACGCCGTTCGTGATCACCATCGACATCGCCGACCGCAGCTCCAACGTGGTGCTGGCGCCGTATGCGCGCAACCTCGGCAAGCTGGGCATCCGGCTGGAGTACCGCCTGCGCGACCCGAGCCTCTTGAAGAAGAAACTGGACGACTTCGATTTCGACATGGCCATCAGCCTCGTGGGCGGCTCATCGAGCCCGGGCAACGAGCTGTACGACGACTTCGGTTCGAAGTCGGCGAGCGAGAAGGGCAGCCAGAACCTGAGCGGCATCAGCGACCCGGTGGTCGACGAGATTGTCGAGGTGATCGTCAACAGCCACGACCGCGCCTCGCTCGCGGCGGCCGCGCGGCTGCTGGACCGCTACTTGCTCCACCAGCACTACATGACCCCGATGTACTACGGCAAGCAGTATTTCATTGCCCACAAGCGCAAGCTGCGCCGTCCGGACGCGCCCCTGCCGCAGCGCCTGCTGGCAGGGTCGGCGATGCTGACGATGTGGTGGATCGACTCGAGCGCCAAGTAAAAGAAAAAGCAGACCCACCGCATGGCCGCCTACCTGATCCGACGCCTCCTGCTGATCATTCCCACGCTGTTCGGCGTGCTGCTGCTCAATTTCGCGATCGTGCAGTTCGTGCCCGGCGGTCCGGCCGAGCAGCTGCTTTCGCAACTCACCAACAAAGAGAGCCGCATCTCGGGCGGCCCCACCGGCCGCACACTCGACGCCAAGCAGGTGGCCGAGATCAAGGCACTGTACGGTTTCGACAAGCCGGCTCCCGAGCGCTTCTGGCAGATGCTCAAGCAGTTCGCGCGCTTCGACCTGGGCAAGAGCTTCTTCCAGAGCAAGGACGTGTGGCAGCTGATCAAGGAGAAGCTGCCGGTGTCGATCAGCCTGGGGCTGTGGACTTTCTTCATCAGCTACCTCATCGCGGTGCCGTTGGGCGTGGCCAAGGCGGTGCGCGCGGGCTCGCGCTTCGACTTCTTCACGACGCTGCTGGTGCTCGTCGGCTACGCCATTCCGGGCTTCGTGCTGGGCGTGGCGCTGCTGGTGATCTTCGGCGGCCAACTGCAGTGGTTTCCGCTGCGCGGGCTGACCTCGCCGAACTGGGAGTCTTTGAGCTGGGGCGCCCGCATCGTCGACTACCTGTGGCACATCACCTTGCCGGTGACGGCCATGGTGCTGGGCAGCTTCGCGATCACCGCGATGCTCACCAAGAATTCCTTCCTCGAGGAGATCCGCAAGCAGTACGTGCTGACGGCGCGCGCCAAGGGGCTGGCCGAGCGGCAGGTGCTGTGGAAGCACGTGTTCCGCAACGCGCTGATACCGATCATCACGGGCTTTCCGACGGCCTTCATCGGTGCCTTCTTTTCGGGTGCGCTGCTCATCGAGACGCTGTTCTCGCTCGACGGCATGGGCTTGCTCAGTTACGAGAGCGTGCTGCGGCGCGACTACCCGGTGTTCCTGGGCACGCTGTATCTGTTCACGCTGATCGGGCTGGTGACCAAGCTCATTTCCGATCTTTGCTACGTCTGGGTCGATCCGAGGGTGAAGTTTGACTGAAGCCGCCGCCGTGTCCCTGAGCCCCGGGCGCCGTGCCTGGCGCCGTTTCCGCCGCAACCCGCTGGGGTTCTGGAGCCTCGTCGTCTTCTCGACGCTGGTGGTGCTGAGCCTGTTCGCCGACGTGCTGTCCACCGACAAGCCGCTGGTGGTGCGCTACGAAGGCCAGACCTACTTCCCCGTGCTGCGCGACTATTCCGAGAAGGCCTTCGGCGGCGACTTCGAAACGCCCGCCGACTACCTCGACCCGTTCATCGAGCAGCGCATCACCCAGGGCGACAACTGGGCGCTGTATGCACCCAATCGCTACGGCCCGACCACGCTCAACTATTTCTCGAAGCCGCCGAACCCCGCGGCGCCGTCGCACGAGAACCTGCTCGGCACCGACGAGCGCGGGCGCGATCTGCTGGCCCAGCTGATCTACGGCTTTCGCGTGAGCGTGCTGTTCGCGCTGGCGCTCACGGTGGTCGGGGTGGTGCTGGGCATCGCGACTGGCGCTGTGCAGGGCTTCTTCGGCGGCAAGATCGACCTGACCTTCCAGCGTCTGATCGAGATCTGGAGCGCGATGCCCGAGCTGTACCTGCTGATCATCTTCAGCGCGATCTTCACGCCGAGCGTGTCGCTGCTCTTGATCCTGCTGAGCCTGTTCGGCTGGATGGGGCTGTCGGACTACGTGCGCGCCGAGTTCCTGCGCAACCGCCAGATGGACTATGTGCGCGCCGCACGGGCGCTCGGCGTGGGCAACCTGCAGATCATGTGGCGCCACATCCTGCCCAACAGCATGGTGCCGGTCGTCACTTTTCTGCCGTTCCGCATGAGTGCGGCCATCCTCGCATTGACCTCGCTCGACTTCCTCGGCCTGGGCGTTCCCCCGGGCACGCCGTCGCTTGGCGAACTGCTGAGCCAGGGCAAGGGGAACATCGATGCGTGGTGGATTTCGCTGTCCACCTTCTGCGTGCTGGTCGTCACGCTGATGCTGCTGACCTTCATGGGCGACGCGCTGCGCGATGCGCTCGACCCCCGGAAGGCCGACAAATGACGACGACGCGCGACACGACGAAGAACCAACCCTTGCTCGATGTGAAGGGGCTGAGCGTCTCGTTCGGCGGCAAGCCGGTGGTGCATGGCATCGACCTGCAGATCGCGGCGGGAGAAAAGCTCGCGCTGGTTGGCGAGTCGGGCTCGGGCAAGACCGTCACGGCGCTCTCGCTGCTGCGGCTGGTGCAGAACGCCGATCTCGCCGGCGTGGCGACCCTGTCGGGGTCACAGGACCGGCGCGGCGCGCGCGATCTGCTGTCGATTCCGGAGCGCGAACTGCGCGGCATCCGAGGCAAGGAGATCGCGATGATCTTCCAGGAGCCGATGACCGCGCTCAACGCGCTCTACACCGTGGGTGACCAGATCGCCGAGGTGCTTGAGCTGCACGAAGGGCTGTCGGCCCGCGCCGCGCAAGAGGCTTCTGTCCAGCTGCTGGCCGACACCGGCATTCCCGAGCCGGCGCGGCGGGCGAGGGCGTATCCGCACCAGCTGTCCGGCGGGCAGCGCCAGCGCGCGATGATCGCGATGGCGCTGGCCTGCAAGCCGCGCCTGCTGCTGGCCGACGAGCCGACCACGGCGCTCGACGTCACGGTGCGCGCGCAGATCCTCGAGCTGCTGGCCGACTTGCAGCGCAAGTACGGCATGGCCGTGCTGCTCATCACCCACGACCTGAACCTGGTGCGCCGCTTCGCCGACCGCGTGGCGGTGATGGAGCGCGGTCACATCGTCGAGCACGGCCCGGTGGGCACGGTGTTCGAGGCGCCACAGCATGCCTACACCCGCAAGCTGATCGACAGCCACCCGTCACGCGACGTGGCCGAGGCCGCCGCAGACGGCGCGGCGCCGCCGGTGCTCGAAGCCCGGGCGCTGCGCGTCAGCTATCCGGTGTCGATCCCGGGCTTTGCGGGCTGGTTCCGCAAGGGCGAGTTCGTTGCTGTGCAAGGCGCCGATTTCCGGATCGCGCCCGGCGAGACGCTGGGTGTGGTCGGCGAATCGGGCTCGGGCAAGTCGACGCTGGCGCTGGCCGCGCTCGGCCTGCTCAAGCACCGGGGCGAACTGCAGGTGACGGGGAAGGGCTGGGCGGTGGACCGCGCCTCCGACCTCGCGCTGCGCCGCACGATGCAGGTGGTGTTCCAGGACCCGTTCTCGTCGCTCTCGCCGCGCATGACGGTGGAGCAGATCGTGGGCGAGGGGCTGCGCGTGCATGCGCCCGAGCTCGACACCGCCGCCCGCCGGGCGCGCGCGCTCACGGCGCTGGCCGACGTGGGGCTGAGCGAGGCGCAGTTTCCCGCGCTGCTCGACCGCTATCCGCACGAGTTCTCGGGCGGGCAGCGCCAGCGGCTGGCGATCGCCCGGGCGCTGATCGTCGATCCGCGGCTGCTGGTGCTCGACGAGCCCACCAGCGCGCTCGACGTGACCATCCAGAAGCAGGTGCTCGGCCTGCTGCAGCGGTTGCAGCGCGAACGGGGGTTGAGCTACCTGCTGATCACGCACGACGTCGAGGTGATCCGCGCCATGGCGCACCAGGTCATCGTGATGAAGGACGGCGCGATCCTCGAGTCCGGGCCGGCCCTGCGCGTCCTCGACGCCCCTGAGCATCCCTACACACAGAAGCTGGTGGCTGCGGCGCTGCTGGAATAAAAAACGGAGACTGCAAGAAATGTCGGGAATCGGACACGACCGGCGCGGCGCCTGGCGCGCGGCGCTGGCCTGCATGGTCACGCTGGCGGTGGCCATGGGCCTGGGGCGCTTCGCCTTCACGCCCATGCTGCCCATCATGCTGAGCGAGGGAAAACTCGAGCTGGCCGGCGGCGGGCTGTTGGCCTCTCTTAATTACCTGGGTTATTTCTTCGGCGCGGTCAGTTGTGCGGCCATCGGCATCAAGGCGTCGAGCATGGTGCGAGGCGGCCTGCTGGCCACGGCGGCGCTGCTGGTCGGCATGGGGTTGCTGCACAGCTTCATCGGGTGGGGCGTGTTGCGCGCGGCGGCTGGGGTGATGAGCGCCTGGGTCTTCGTGTTCGCCTCGGGCTGGGGGCTGCGCCGGCTGGCCGAGACGAACTCGCCCATGCTGGCCGGCGTGATCTATACGGGGCCGGGCATCGGGATCGCCATGACCGGGCTGCTGGGCGGCGCGCTCGGGCGTTGGGGCTCTGAGGCGGGTTGGATCGGCCTGGGGCTGCTGGCGGTGGTGCTGATTGCCGTGATCTGGCGGGTGTTCGACGACGGCGAGCGGGTAGGAGGTATAGCTGGCGGGGCGACAGCGAGTCCGGCGGCTGCAGCGGGCAGCGCCTCTGGATCGGCCTCGGCGCGCAGCGACGCGATCTGGCTGGTCGCGCTCTATGGTTTGGCAGGCTTTGGTTACATCATTACTGCCACCTTCCTGCCAGTGATCGCCCGGCAGGCATTGCCCGGATCGCCGTGGCCGGATTTCTTCTGGCCGCTGTTCGGGGCGGCCATCATTCCCGGCGCGTTGATCGGCGCCCGTGCCCCGGTGCATTGGGACAACCGGCTGCTGCTGGCCGCCGCTTATGCATTGCAGGCGCTCGGCGTCGTGTTTTCAGTGGCTTGGCCGACCATTGCGGGTTTTGCGCTCGGCAGCCTGTTGCTCGGCATGCCTTTCACCGCGATCACGCTTTTTGCCATGCGGGAGGCGCGCCGGCTGCGCGGCAACGCGGCGGCCGGGTTGATCGGCTACGCCACGGCGTCCTACGGGGTGGGGCAGATCATCGGGCCGCTTTTTGCGGCGCCGCTGGCGCAGCGTACCGGCTCTTTCGAGCTGCCTTTGCTGGTGGCGGCGGCTGCATTGGCACTCGGCGCGGTGTTGTTTGCCGTGGTTTGGTCGAAATACCGTCGTTCACAGGCTGCTTGAATACCGATGTCCTTCATTTATGCACGCGAATAGCATATAATTCGAGGCTCACGACCAAACGGGCGGGTACCAACCGCCCGTTTTTTTTGGTCTATGCATTCTCAAGCAGCAATTATTTGGCGTCGTGGCATCCGTGGTGGGCGGGTGCTGCGGCTTGGGTATTGATTCAGAAGGCGCTTTCAAACACGTGGCATTGCAGCAAACAGTAGAACAAACCGTGGCCGGTCTCGGCTACGACCTGGTCGAGGTCGAGCGCTCGGCCGGAGGATTGCTGCGCGTGACGATTGATTTGCCCTGGACGCCCCCCACCTTCGAAGCTGTGGCGGCCGGCACTCCCGAGCCCTTTGTGACGGTGGAAGACTGCGAAAAGGTGACGCGCCAGCTGCAATTTGCGCTGGAAGTCGATGCGGTCGATTACAAGCGGCTCGAGGTCTCCTCGCCCGGTATCGATCGCCCCTTGCGCAATGAACAGGATTTCGAGCGATTCGTGGGCGCGGTGATTGATCTCACCCTCAAGGCGCCCATGGGGGCTGCCGCGGCGGGCCAGGTGTCGGCCACGCGCAAGAAGTTTCGCGGCACGCTGGAGCGTGCCGAGAGCGGTTCGGGCTGGCAGGTCGTCTGGAGCGACGAGCCCAAGGCCAAGCCCGGGCAAAAAGTGAGCAAGAAGCGCGCGCCTGCACCGTTGCATGCGCTGGGCTTCGTATTGGACGAGCTGCGCGACGCGCGGCTGGCGCCAATCGTGGACTTCAAGGGCCGCAAGGCCAAAACCCAACCGGGTTTTTCAGATATTGACGACGGAACGAGTGTTCCGGACTGAACAAGAGGAGTGGTGGCATGAATCGCGAAATGTTGATGTTGGTGGATGCGATCTCGCGCGAGAAGAACGTCGAACGCGACGTGGTCTTCGGCGCAGTCGAATCCGCACTGGCGCAAGCCACCAAGAAGCTCCATCAGGGTGACGTGGATATCCGCGTGGCGGTCGATCGCGACAGCGGCGACTACGAAACTTTCCGCCGTTGGCACGTCGTTCCCGATGAGGCCGGCCTGCAGCTGCCCGACCAGGAAATCCTCCTGTTCGAGGCCAAGGAAGAAATGTCGGACATCGAAGTCGGCGAGTACATCGAGGAATCGGTGGACTCGGTGCCGATCGGCCGCATTGGCGCCATGGCTGCCAAGCAGGTGATCCTGCAGAAGATCCGCGACGCCGAGCGCGAGATGTTGCTCAACGACTTCATGTCGCGCGGCGACAAGATCTTCGTGGGCACCGTCAAGCGCCTGGACAAGGGCGACATCATCGTGGAAGCCGGGCGCGTCGAAGGCCGCCTGCGCCGCAGCGAGATGATTGCCAAGGAAAACCTGCGCAACGGCGACCGCGTGCGGGCCATGATCATGGAGGTCGACCTGACGCTGCGCGGCGCGCCGATCATCCTGTCGCGCTCGGCCCCCGAGTTCATGATCGAGCTGTTCCGCCAGGAAGTGCCCGAAATCGAACAAGGCCTGCTCGAAATCAAGAGCTGCGCCCGTGACCCCGGTTCGCGCGCCAAGATCGCCGTGCTCTCGCACGACAAGCGTGTCGACCCGATCGGCACCTGCGTCGGCGTGCGCGGCACCCGCGTCAACGCCGTGACCAACGAACTCGCTGGCGAGCGCGTGGACATCGTGCTGTGGAGCGAAGACCCGGCCCAGTTCGTGATCGGCGCCCTGGCGCCGGCCAACGTCTCGTCGATTGTGGTCGATGAAGAAAAGCACGCCATGGACGTGGTGGTCGACGAGGAAAACCTCGCGATCGCCATCGGCCGCGGCGGCCAGAACGTGCGTCTGGCTTCCGACCTCACCGGTTGGAAGATCAACATCATGGACGCCAACGAGTCGGCCCAGAAACAGGCCGTCGAAACCGATACCAGCCGCAAGCTTTTCATGGAAAAGCTCGATGTCGACGAGGAAATCGCCGACATCCTGATTTCGGAGGGGTTCAACAGCCTCGAAGAGGTGGCCTACGTGCCGATCTCCGAGATGCTTGAGATCGAGGCCTTCGACGAAGACACCATCAATGAGCTGCGCGCCCGTGCAAAGGATGCGCTGCTGACCATGGAAATCGCCAAGGAAGAAGGCGTCGAAACCGTTTCGCAGAACCTGCGTGACCTCGAAGGCCTCAACCCCGACCTGATTCCCCAGTTGGCCGAAGCGGGTGTGAACACCCGTGACGACCTGGCCGACCTCGCGGTCGATGAACTCACCGAAATCACCGGCCTGAGCGCCGATGACGCCAAAGCCCTCATCTTGAAAGCCCGCGAACATTGGTTCGCCGGCCAAGAGTGACGGTATGGAGGCACGAAAGCAATATGTCCAGTACCACTGTCGCCGAGTTCGCGAACGAGCTCAAGAAGACTCCCGAAACCTTGCTTGACCAGCTCAAGAGCGCAGGCGTGCCCAAAGCGGCCGCCACCGATGCACTCACGGAGGCCGACAAGCAGCGCTTGCTCGGTTTCCTGAAGGCCAGCCACGGCACGACCGAGCCCGAGCGCAAGAAGATCACGCTGACCAAGAAGTCGACCAGCGAGATCAAGCAGGCCGACGCCACCGGCCGCGCCCGCACCATCCAGGTCGAAGTGCGCAAGAAGCGCACCTTCATCCAGCGCGATGAAGGCCACCCGGCCACGGCTGAAGGCTCGCAGCAGCAGGCGACCGAAACGGCGCCGAGCGCGCCTCACATCGACGAAGCCGAACTGGCCCGTCGCGAGGAAGACGCACGCCGCCAGGCCGAGCTGATCCGCCGCCAGGAAGAAGAGTTGGCCGAGAAGCGCCGCCAGCGCGAAGAAACCGAAGCCCGCGAACGCGAGCAGACCGAAAAGGCCGAGCGCGCTGAACAGGCCGAGCAGGAAGCTGCGCGCCTGAACGCCGAGAAGAGGGCCGCTGAAGCCGCCGCCGCATCGGCCAAGGAAGCCGCGAAGCAGCCGGTGGCTGCCCCGGCCGCACCGGCCGCCGTTGCTGCCGCTGCCGCTGCTGCAGAAACCGCTGCCGCTGCCGAAAAGCAGGCTGCCGACACCAAGCTGGCTGCACAGAACGCCGCCACGCAAGCCAAGGAAGACGCCAAGGCCAAGGCCGCCGCCGAATCGAAGGCCCGTGCCGACGAAGAAGCTGCCCGCGCCAAGGACCTTGACGAGCGTCGCCGCAAGGCCCTCGCCGAAGCCGAGGCCATCCGCGCCATGATGAATGCACCGGCCCGCGTGCTGGTGCCGCACAAGGCGCCCGAGAAGCCGCAGCCTGAAAAGTCGGCGGTCAAGGGCACGCTGCACAAGCCGGCTACGCCGCCAGCACGTCCTGGCGCGCCTGCCGCGGCAGGCGCTGCAGCAGCACCCGGCGCAGCCGGTGCGGGCAAGGAAGTCAAGTCCGCCAAGCTCTCGTCGAGCTGGGCTGGCGATCCTGCCAAGAAGAAGGAAATCAAGACCCGCGGCGATGCCAGCGGGGGTGTCAGTCGCGGCAACTGGCGCGGAGGCCCGCGTGGCCGTCGCGGCAACGACCGTGGCGGTCACGACGAGCAGCACGCACCGGCCGCACCGGTCGAGGCGCGCATTCTGGAAGTGCACGTGCCCGAGACCATCACGGTCGCCGAGCTCGCGCACAAGATGGCCGTGAAGGCACAGGAAGTCATCAAGCAGCTGATGAAGCTGGGCATGATGGCGACCATCAACCAGTCGCTCGACCAGGACACCGCGATGATCATCGTGGAGGAAATGGGCCACAACGCGGTGGTTGCCGCGCTGGACGACCCGGAAGCCTTCACCGACGAGGACGTGTCGGCGCAAACCGCCGAAGCCCTGCCGCGCGCACCGGTCGTGACCGTCATGGGTCACGTCGACCACGGCAAGACCTCGCTGCTGGACTACATCCGCCGCGCCAAGGTCGCCGCGGGCGAAGCCGGCGGCATCACGCAGCACATTGGTGCCTACCACGTCGAAACCGAACGCGGCATGGTGTCGTTCCTCGACACCCCGGGTCACGAGGCGTTCACCGCCATGCGTGCCCGCGGTGCGCAGGCCACCGACATCGTGATCCTGGTGGTGGCGGCAGACGACGGCGTCATGCCCCAGACCAAGGAAGCCATCAAGCACGCGAAAGCGGCCGGTGTGCCGATCGTGGTTGCGATCAACAAGGTGGACAAGCCCGACGCCAACCTGGACCGCGTGAAGCAGGAACTCGTGGCCGAAGAGGTCGTGCCTGAAGAGTACGGCGGCGACGTGCCGTTCGTGCCGGTGTCGGCCAAGACCGGCCAGGGCATCGACGACCTGCTCGAACAGGTGCTGCTGCAAGCCGAAGTGCTGGAACTCAAGGCGCCGGTGGATGCCGCCGCCAAGGGTCTGGTCATCGAAGCGCAGCTGGACAAGGGCCGCGGCCCCGTGGCCACCGTGCTGATCCAGTCCGGTACGCTCAAGACCGGCGACGTGGTGCTGGCGGGTTCGACCTATGGCCGCGTGCGCGCCATGCTGGACGAAAACGGCAAGTCCATCAAGTCGGCGGGTCCGTCGATCCCGGTCGAGATCCAGGGTCTGACCGAAGTGCCACAAGCGGGCGACGAGTTCATGGTGATGGCCGACGAGCGCCGTGCGCGCGAAATCGCGACCTACCGTGCGGGCAAGTTCCGCAACACCAAGCTGGCGAAGGCGCAAGCCGCAAACCTGCAGAACATGTTCACCGACCTGTCGGCGGGCGAAGTGCAGACGCTGCGCCTGATCATCAAGGCCGACGTGCAGGGCTCGCAGGAAGCACTGGCCCAGTCGCTGCTCAAGCTGGCGACCGAAGAGGTCAAGGTGCAGATCGTGTACGCCGGCGTCGGCGGCATCAGCGAAAGCGACATCAACCTCGCGATCGCGTCGAAGGCTGTGGTCATCGGCTTCAACGTGCGGGCCGATTCCGGTGCGCGCAAGCTGGCCGAAGGCAACGGCGTGCAGCTGAACTACTACAGCATCATTTACGACGCCGTCGACGAGATCAAGGTCGCGATGTCGGGCATGCTGGCACCGGAGCGCCGCGAAGAGATCATCGGCTCGGCCGAGATCCGCACGGTATTCGTGGCCTCGAAGATCGGCACTGTGGCCGGCTCGTACGTCACTTCGGGCTCGGTCAACCGCAGCGCGCATTTCCGCCTGCTGCGCGACAACGTGGTGATCTACACCGGCGAAGTCGACTCGATCAAGCGCATGAAGGACGATGTCCGCGAAGTCCGTGAAGGTTTTGAGTGCGGTATCAAGCTCAAGAACTACAACGACATCAAAGAAGGCGATCAGCTCGAATTCTTCGAGATCAAGGAAATCGCCCGGACGCTGTAAGCGTTCGAAGCGAGAGAGTCCATGCCGAAAAGAAAAGCTGCCGCCCCCAACCGCGCGTTCAAGGTTGCCGACCAGATCCAGCGCGATCTGACGGAACTGATCGCGCGCGAGTTGAAGGACCCGCGCGTGGGCATGGTCACGATCCAGGCGGTCGAGGTCACGCCCGACTATGCGCACGCGAAGATCTTCTTCAGCCTGCTCACAGGCGACGTGGCCGAGACCACCGAAGCGCTGAACCAGGCCGCAGGCTTCCTGCGCAACGGCCTGTTCAAGCGCCTGCATATCCACACCGTGCCGACGCTGCACTTCCTGTTCGACCGCACCACCGAGCGTGCGGCCGACATGAATGCGCTCATCGCACAGGCCGTTGCTTCGCGTTCGAAAGACGAATAGCGATGAACGCGCCACGCACACGGGTGCAGCGGCGCCCTGTGCATGGGGTGTTGCTGCTCGACAAGCCGCTGGGGTTTTCCAGCAACCAGGCCTTGCAAAAGGCCAAGTGGTTGCTGCGCGCCGAAAAAGCGGGCCATACCGGCACGCTCGATCCGCTCGCGACAGGCGTGCTGCCGCTTTGTTTCGGCGCCGCCACCAAATTCAGTCAACTGCACCTCGACGCCGACAAGACGTACGAGGCGATTGCGCGCCTGGGCGTCAAGACGTCCACCGGTGACGCCGAGGGCGAGGTGATCGCCGAGCGCCCGGTGCAGGTGTCGCCAGAAGACCTGGCCCGCGTCGAAGCGCTGTTTACAGGCCCGATCCGCCAGGTGCCGCCGATGCACAGTGCGCTCAAGAAAGACGGCAAAGCGCTGTACGAGTACGCACGCGAAGGCATCGAGATCGAGCGCGCGCCGCGCGACGTCGTCATCTACAAGCTCGCGCTGACGCGGCTGGACGACACAAGCATCCGCATCGTTGCGAGCGTGAGCAAGGGCACCTACATTCGCACCCTGGGCGAGGACATCGGCGAGGCACTGGGCTGCGGCGCGCACCTGAGCTTCCTGCGCCGCACGGCCACGGGCGGTTTCGGCGAGGCGCAGTGCGTCACGATCGAGGCGCTCGAAGCCATGACCGAAGACGAGCGCCTGGCACGCCTGTTGCCTGCCGAAGCGCTGGTCGAGGGCCACAGCCGCGTCACGCTCGCCGCCGAAGATGCGGCACGTTTTCTTTCGGGCCTGCGCCGCCGCGGCGGCTGGGCCGATGCCGAAGCGGTGGCCGTGTTCGGCACCGACCCGCAGGCGTTCCTGGGCACCGCCCATGTGAGCGCCGGCGAACTGATCCCGGGGCGCTTGCTGAACCCCATCGAAATTCAGCAAATTCTTTTGAACGCACCACAGACCGAAGCGACACCATGAGTACCAAGCAAATCCGCAATATCGCCATCATTGCCCACGTGGACCATGGCAAGACCACCATGGTCGACCAGCTGCTGCGCCAGTCGGGCACCTTCGCCGAACACGAGAAGGTCGTCGACACGGTGATGGACAACAACGCCATCGAAAAGGAACGTGGCATCACGATCCTGGCCAAGAACTGCGCCGTGACCTGGGAAGGCACGCACATCAACATCGTCGACACCCCGGGCCACGCGGACTTCGGCGGTGAAGTGGAACGCGCGCTGTCGATGGTCGACGGCGTGGTGCTGCTGATCGACGCGCAGGAAGGCCCGATGCCCCAGACGCGTTTCGTGACCAAGAAGGCACTGGCCCTGGGCCTGAAGCCGATCCTGGTCGTGAACAAGGTCGACAAGCCGGGCGCCAACCCCGACAAGGTCGTCAACGCCGCTTTCGACCTGTTCGACAAGCTCGGCGCGACCGACGAACAGCTCGACTTCCCCGTGGTGTACGCCTCGGGCATCAACGGCTGGTCGTCGCTCGAAGAAGGCGCAGCCGGTGAGCAGTGGGGCCCCGACATGTCGGCCCTGTTCAACACCATCCTGAAGCACGTGCCGTCGCAAAAGGGTGACCCGAACGCGCCGCTGCAGCTGCAGATTTCCGCCCTCGACTTCTCGACCTTCGTCGGCCGTATCGGCGTGGGCCGCATCAGCCAGGGCACGCTCAAGCCCATGACCGACGTGCTGGTCATGGAAGGTCCGGACGGCAAGACCGTCAAGGGCCGCGTCAACCAGGTGCTGACCTTCCAGGGCCTGGACCGCGTGCAATCGACCGAAGCCGGCCCCGGCGAAATCGTGCTGATCAACGGCATCACCGACATCGGCATCGGCGTCACCGTGACCGACAAGGACAAGCCTGCGCCGCTGCCCATGCTCAAGGTCGACGAGCCGACCCTGACCATGAACTTCTGCGTGAACACCAGCCCGCTGGCCGGCCGCGAAGGCAAGTTCGTCACCAGCCGCCAGATCTGGGACCGCCTGCAAAAGGAACTGCAGCACAACGTGGCACTGCGCGTGAGCGAGACCGACGAAGAAGGCATCTTCGAAGTCATGGGCCGCGGCGAACTGCACCTGACCATCCTGCTGGAAAACATGCGCCGCGAAGGCTATGAAATGGCCGTGTCGAAGCCGCGCGTGGTGTTCCGCACCGTGAACGGCGAAAAGCACGAGCCCATCGAATTGGTCACGGCCGACATCGAAGAAGGCCACCAGGGCGGCGTGATGCAGGCATTGGGCGAGCGCAAGGGCGAGCTGGTCAACATGGAACCGGACGGCCGCGGTCGCGTGCGCCTGGAGTACCGCATTCCGGCGCGCGGCCTGATCGGCTTCACGAACGAATTCCTGAACCTGACGCGCGGCTCGGGCCTCATCAGCAACATCTTCGACAGCTACGAAGCCCACAAGGGCGAGATCGGCAGCCGCAAGAACGGCGTGCTGATCTCGATGGACGACGGTGAAATCTTCACCTACGCGCTGGGCAAGCTGGACGACCGCGGCCGCATGTTCGTGAAGGCGAACGATCCGGTGTACGAAGGCATGATCGTCGGCATCCACAGCCGCGACAACGACCTCGTGGTGAACGCCACGCGCACCAAGCAGCTGACCAACTTCCGCGTGAGCGGCAAGGAAGACGCGATCAAGATCACGCCCCCGATCGACCTCACGCTCGAATACGGCGTCGAGTTCATCGAGGACGACGAGCTGGTCGAAATCACGCCCAAGAGCGTGCGCCTGCGCAAGCGTTTCCTGAAGGAAAGCGACCGCAAGCGCGCCGGCCGCGACACGTCGAACGGCTGATCGCCTTCGATCGGCCATGCGCCTGACGCACGGCGCCGCAGTCGGGCTGATGGCCGTCGTGACCCTCATGTGGGGCACGGCGGGCGTCGTCACACGGCACCTGGCGCAGGCGCACATTTTCGAGATCACCTTCTGGCGCAGCCTCTTCACGATGCTGGCGCTGCTGGTGATCTTGCCGCTTTGGCGGGGGCGTGCGGTGTTCTCGCAGCTTCGCCGCGGCGGGCAGTCGCTCTGGATCTCGGGCGTCTGCTGGGCCGTGATGTTCACGGCTTTCATGGTGGCGCTGACCCTGACATCGACTGCGAGCGTGCTGGTCACGATGTCGCTCGGGCCGCTCTTTACTGCACTCGCTGCCCGCCTCTTCATCGGGCACAAGCTGCCTGCTCGGACCTGGGCGGCCATCGTGGTCGCCGGGCTGGGCATCGGCTGGATGTACGGCACGCAGCTGCTGGGCGGTGGCGGCGGGTCGCTCGTCGGCACGCTGGTGGCACTGTGCGTGCCGCTGGCCGGCGCGACGCAATGGACTGTGGTCCAGCATGCGCACGCCAAGGGGCGGGAGGTCGACCTCGTGCCCGCGGTGCTGATTGGTGCGACCCTCTCCGCGCTCGTCACCTTGCCGCTGGCCTGGCCGTTCCGTGCCGGGCTGCTTGACCTGGGCTTGCTGGCTTTCCTCGGAGTCTTTCAGCTGGCGATTCCCTGTGTGCTCTCGGTGCTGTGCGCACAGGTGCTCAAGGCGCCCGAGGTGGCGTTGCTCGCGCTGCTCGAGGTGATCTTCGGTATCGCACTGGCCTGGCTGGGCGCCAGCGAGACGCCTGCGGCCAGCGTGCTGACGGGCGGCGTGCTCGTGATCGGGGCGCTGGTGTTCAACGAGTTGCTCGCGCTGCGCGGGCGCCGCACCACGCTGGCGGACAGCGCGCTGCCGGGCGCGCACTGACCCTCCGCTGGCCCTCAGTGGCCGAAGAGGTACCAGCCGATCACGATCACGACGGCCACCACGATCATTCCGAAATTGCGCCAGCTGGCTTGTTGGCTGCGCGCGAACTCTTTGAGCATGTCGGCGGTCTCCTGCTCGTCGGCGGCGACGATCGCCTGAGCCTCGTCGAGGATGCGCCGATGGTCGGCTGCCGTCGCAAAGGCTGGCTCGGCGGCGATACGGGCGCGGAGCGCCTCGAACGGTTCCGTATCGAGCAGACCGTCGGTCACCAGCCAGCCCAGCGTGGGCCCCAGGGCGGCGGGCGCGCCGGTGAGGGGCGCGGCACTCAGCGCCAGGTCGCGGGTCTCGGTGTCGATCAGTCCTTCGTTGAACAGCGCGACCACGGCCTCGTGCGTGATGCCGGTCGTGCCGAGGTCCAGCAGGTCGTCTGCGTCGTAGGCGATGTCTTCCGCTTCGGTGAACGCCGCGACCGCTGGGGATGCGTCTTCGAGGCGCTCCACGGCGGCATCGACTTCTTCCTCGGTGATCAGGTTCTTGAGGCGCATCCAGGCCAGTGCATGCGCGGGGCCGGGAATCGGCGGCAGCGCGGGGGCCTCGGGGTGCGCGAGCGCGGCGTCGTGTTGCGCGTCGGTGATGAGGCCGTGGGACAGGAGCGCCTGGAAGGCATCCGGGTGGGTGTCGGCAAAAGTCATCAGGTCATTCTGCCGTGTGCGCCCATAAAAAAGCCCCGGCGGATGCCGAGGCTTGGGTCGCTGAAAGCGCCGGTTCAGACCGACGCCATCACTTCAGCGGCATCAGGGACGGGCGACTTTCCAGGCACCGTTGGCCACGCCGTCGCCGGTCTTGTCACCGGCCTTGGTGTCCTTGGCCCAGTAGTACAGCGGCCAGCCCTTGTAGGCCCACTGCTTCTTGCCGTCTTCACGCACGACGATGGTGTAGCCGCCCATGGGCTTGGCGGCATCGGCCACGCCGAGCGGGGGCCAGTTGGCGGCGCATTGGGCGTTGCAGGCCGAGGTGCCGGCATTGGCGGTGTCACGGGCGAAGGTGTAGAGCGTCATGCCGTTCGGGCCGACCAGCACGCCGTCGGCGGTGCGGGTGGGCGTGTCGGGCGCTCCAGCGGTCTTGGTGGACATGCCGCCGCAGCCGGCGAGCAGAGCCGCTGCGAGGATCGAGGCGCTGAGCAATTTCATGCAGTTTCTCCTTCAGTTGAAAAATCAATCGCGAAAACAAGCCAGGTGAATGCGCGAACCGGCAGTTTATGCCGTCGCTACGATAACTCGCGGTAGGCCAGAGTCGCGAGTCTCAACAGCGCATCGCGCGGGAGGCGACCGGCCACGGCATAGCCAAAGCCCCGGTCGACCCAGTAAAAGCTCGGCACGGCGCCGTCCGAGGCAAAACGGAAGGCGGTTTCGCGCGAGGCAGCGGCGTCCGCGGCCTGCGCGTCGAGCGTGCCGATGTAGAGCGTGATGCGTTCGCCCGCCGCATCCTCGAACATGAACTGGGCGCGCGCGCCGGTTTCGCCGGGCAGCAGGCGCCCGCCGACCAGCGTGTAGCCGAGCGAGGACAGGTCGGGCACCTTGAGCGGGTGGTCGAGGCGCTTGGACAGCCACTGCACGAGGTGCTGCTGCTCGGCGGCGGCCACTTCGACGGGGTGCCGTTTTTCGGGCGTGTAGACGACGTGGGCCACCGAGGCGTCGCGGACGAACTCGCGCACGGCCGGTGCGCGGGCCAAGGAGGCCCCGGACGCATGCGGCGCGCCCGACCACTGGGCATTGCCGAGCCAGCCGGCCGCGAACGCGATCAGAAGGCCTGCGGCCATGCCGCCCCAGCGCATCCAGGGGGCAGAGCGACCGGGCTCGGCACGACGCCGTTCAAGCACGCCCATCAGCGGCGCAGGCACGGGTTCGTCGAGCAAGCCGCCGTGCAGGCGGCGCAAGGCGTCACGCTGGGCATGCCAGGCCGCCACGCGGGCTGCCACGGCCGGATCGCGCGCGATCGCATCCTCGACCGCTTCACGGCGTTCCGGCGGCAACTGGCCGTCGACCCAGGCGTGCAGCTCGTCGTCGGTAGGGGGCAGGGTGGGGCGGTTCATGGCGAGAGCTTCAAATCACTTGAGGCGGCGCAGGCCAGGGCGGCTGGGCGCGGCGGCGCCGTCCATCAGTTCCTGCAGGCGATGGCGGGCCCGCGAGAGGCGCGACATCACGGTGCCGATCGGGATGCCGAGCACTTTCGCCACCTCGGCGTAGGACAGGTCTTCGAGCGTCACCAGCAACAGCACGGCGCGTTGTTCTTCGGGCAGCTGCATCAGGCAGCGCTGCAGGTCGAGCCCGAGGCCCGGGTCGCGACCCGGATCGGCGCCGCCTTGCAGCAACTCGGGCGCCACGTCGTCCAGCGGCACGACCGCATGCGGCGGCGGCCGGCGCCGCACCTGGCTGGCGAAGAGGTTGTGCATGACCGTGAAGAGCCAGGCGCGCAGGTCGCTGCCCACTACCCAGAGCCGCCACTTGCCGCAGGCGCGCTCGAGCGTGTCCTGCACTAAATCGTCGGCCGCCCAGGCATTGCCCGTGAGCGCGCGCGCATAGCGGCGCAGGCTCGGGATGTGCTCGACCAGCAGGCGGGCGTCCATGGGTGGGCCGGGAGCCTGTCCGTATCAGGGCTTGGCGGTTTTCCAGGTGCCGTTGACGCCGTCGCCGGTCTTGTCGCCCGGCTTGGTGTCCTTCACCCAGTAGTACAGCGGCCAGCCCTTGGCGGCCCATTGCTTCTTGCCGTCGTCGCGCGTGACGATGGTGAAGTCGCCGCTCGGCTTGTCGCTGTCGGCCGCCATGAAGGGCGGCCAGTTGGTGGCGCAGCCGCCGTTGCAGGCCGACTTGCCGTTGCCGGCCGTGTCCTTGTCGAAGGTGTAGAGCGTCATGCCGTTCGCACCGACCAGCGCGCCATCGGCGGCCTTGGGCTGGGCGAATGCGGGGAGGGCGAGCAGTGCGGCGGCGATGCCGACGGAGGCAATACGAAGAGGCGACATGGAAAGACTCCTGGGTTGATGGCATCGACGACCGATGACACCGCACAAACGCCCACAGAGCGCGCTTTATTCCATGCCGCGCAAAAAAGAAGGATCAGCGGCTGCGGCTCTTCATGGCGCGTTCGACCTCGCGCTTGCCTTCTCGGTCCTTGATGGTGTCGCGCTTGTCGTGCTCGGCCTTGCCCTTGGCCAGCGCGATGTCGCATTTGACCTTGCCGGCCTTCCAGTGCAGGTTGAGCGGCACCAGCGTGTAGCCCTTTTGTTCGACCTTGCCGACGAGCCGACGAATCTCTTCCTTGTGCAGCAGCAACTTCTTGGTGCGGATCGAGTCAGGATTGACGTGCGTCGAGGCGCTCTTGAGCGGGTTGATCTGCAGGCCCACGACGTAGAGTTCGCCGTCGCGAATCACCACGTAGCCGTCGGTCAGCTGCACCTTGCCTTCGCGCAGCGATTTGACTTCCCAACCTTCGAGGACCATGCCGGCCTCGAAGCGTTCTTCGAAGAAATAGTTGTAGGCGGCCTTCTTGTTGTCGGCGATGCGGGAGGAGGTGTCTTGTTTCTTGGTGGCCATGGCTCGAGAAGTTGGGGGCGCATGGCTTCAATACAATCCGTCGCGCACGCGGTGCCGATTCTATGAAAACAGTCCACAAGTCCGTCCTCATCTGGTACAGCGCCGAAGAAATGTACGCGCTCGTCACCGATGTGGCGAAGTACCCGCAGTTTTTGCCCTGGTGCGACAAGTCGCGCGTCATCGAGCAGGACGAAGGCGGCATGACCGCCGAAGTCGGCCTCGCCTTTGCCGGGCTGCACCAGAGTTTCACCACCCGCAACACGCACATCCCGGGCCGCGAGGTCCAGCTGAAGCTGGTCGACGGGCCGTTCTCCAACCTCGACGGCACCTGGAAATTCCACCCCGTGGGCGAGCAGGGCGAACGCGCCTGCCGCGTCGAGTTGCAGATGAGCTACGGCTTCGCCAACTTCGCGCTGCAGGCCATGGTGGGGCCGGTGTTCGACACCATCGCATCGAGCCTGGTCGAGGCCTTCGTCAAGCGCGCCGAACAGGTCTACGGCGAAGGCTGATGGCCGATCGCCACATCGAGGTCACGCTGAGCTGTTCGCCGGCGGCGCGCGAGGTGTTCGAGCAGGTCCTGCAGCTCGCGCCCGGCACCGCGGTGAGCGAGGCGGTGAAGGCCAGCGATCTCACGCAGCGCTTTCCCGACCTGGACTGGCGGCACACGATGACGCCCGGTGTCTGGGGCCGCGCGGTAACGTGGGAGCAGCCGCTGAAGGACGGTGACCGCGTCGAGTTGTGCCGGCCGCTCACGGTCGATCCGAAGGTGGCGCGGCGTGAACGTTTTCAGCGCCAGGGCGCCCGTGGCACGGGCTTGTTCGCGAACAAGCGCAAGGGCGGCAAGGACGGCTACTGAGCAGCCTGCACTGGCCGAGTCAGCGGCTTACTTGCAGTCGCTGTCGATGACCGACTGAACCCGCTTCTGCTCGGCCGCGCGCGCAGTGTCGTCCATGATTTCGCGCTCGCCCTTGGCGTTGACCTTGGCAAGGCGGATGCCACTGTCGATCGTGGCCTTGCCTTCGCGTGCGCGGGCGCAGCTCTCGGCCTTGGCCTTGGCGGTCTTCGCCGCTTCGGCCGCTTCCTTGGCCTTCTGCTCGGCCTCGGCCTTCTTGGTCTTTTCTTCGAGTTCCTTGTCCACGCCCGAGGGCTTGGGCGCTGCGGCCTTGGGGGTCGCGGCCGCGTCGCTGCTTCCCTCAGGCGCCGGCGTGACTGGAGCGGGCGCCCGGGCCGACGGCGAAGGGCCGGCGCGGCGCAGGATGTTCTTTTCGGGGATGTCGGTGGGCGGCGGCTGGTCGCTGAAGACCTTCTTGCCGTTGTTGTCGACCCATTGCCATTGCGCGCTCGCCGAGAGCGGCAGCGCGCACGCGCAACCCAATACCAGCCAATGCAGGAAATTCATGCGCGGAGTTTAGCTTTGCCTTACGTTTGGCAACATCCGTAGTGGGCGCTTTTGCAACGGTCAGAAAAAACCCGCGCCGGCGAAGCGGGCGGAGCCCTCGTTACAATCCGTCTTTTGGAGCCTCACCCATGCGCCTTCTAGGCAAAGCGCTCACCTTCGACGACGTGTTGTTGGTGCCAGCATTCTCCCAAGTCCTGCCCAAGGACACGTCCCTCGCCACCAAGTTCTCCCGCAACATCACGTTGAACCTGCCGCTCGTCTCTGCGGCCATGGACACCGTGACCGAAGCCCGCCTCGCGATCGCCATCGCGCAGGAAGGCGGCATCGGGATCGTGCACAAGAACCTCACCGCGCAACAGCAGGCCGCCGAAGTGGCCCGTGTGAAGCGCTACGAGTCGGGTGTTTTGCGAGACCCGGTGGTGATCACGCCGACGCACTCGGTGCGCCAGGTGATGGCACTGTCCGACCAGCTCGGCATCTCGGGTTTCCCGGTGATCGACGCCGGCAAGGTCGTCGGCATCGTCACGGGGCGCGACCTGCGCTTCGAGAACCGTTACGACGTGCCCGTCAGCGAAATCATGACGCAGCGCGACCGGCTCATCACCGTGCCCGACGGCACCACGCTGGCCGAAGCCAAGGCGCTGCTGAACAAGCACAAGCTCGAGCGCCTGCTCGTCATCAACAGCGACTGGGAGCTCAAGGGCCTCATCACTGTCAAGGACATCACCAAGCAGACCAGCTTCCCCAACGCCGCACGCGACGCCAGTGGCCGCCTGCGCGTGGGCGCGGCGGTCGGCGTGGGTGACGGCACCGAAGAGCGTGTCGAAGCCCTGGTGAAGGCCGGCGTCGACGCCATCGTGGTCGACACCGCCCACGGCCACAGCGCCGGCGTGATCGAGCGCGTGCGCTGGGTCAAGAAGAACTACCCGCAGGTCGACGTCATCGGCGGCAACATCGCCACCGGCGACGCCGCGCGCGCGCTGGCCGACGTCGGCGCCGACGCGGTCAAGGTCGGCATCGGCCCGGGCTCCATCTGCACCACCCGCATCGTGGCTGGCGTGGGCGTGCCGCAGATCATGGCGGTCGACAGCGTCGCCACCGCACTGCACGGCACGGGCATTCCGCTGATTTCCGACGGCGGCGTGCGCTACTCGGGCGACATCGCCAAGGCGATTGCCGCCGGCGCCAGCACGGTCATGATGGGCAGCATGTTCGCCGGCACCGAAGAGGCGCCGGGCGAGATCGTGCTGTACCAGGGCCGCAGCTACAAGAGCTACCGCGGCATGGGCTCGATCGGTGCGATGCAGCAGGGCAGTGCCGACCGGTACTTCCAGGAGTCGACCACCGGCAATCCCAACACCGACAAGCTCGTGCCCGAAGGCATCGAAGGCCGCGTGCCCTACAAGGGCTCGATCGTCTCCATCGTCTACCAGATGGCCGGCGGCGTGCGCGCCAGCATGGGCTACTGCGGCTGCGCGACCATCGAGGACATGCAGAACAAGGCCGAGTTCGTCGAGATCACCACGGCCGGCATCCGTGAGAGCCACGTCCACGACGTGCAGATCACCAAGGAAGCGCCGAACTACCGCGCTGAATAAGCTCAATCTGGCCAGACCTTGAAAGTCAGGCCAGATTGAAGCTAGAATTTGGGCCAGATTCAAAATTTCTGGCCCAAATGCAATCCATCGGTATCGCTGAAGCCAAGAACAACTTCTCGGCCCTGATCGACTCGGTCGAAAAGGGCGAAGAGGTTCGCATCACCCGCCACGGCAAGGAAGTCGTGCGCATGCTGCCGGTGCGCCGCAAGCCCGTCATCACCGACGAGCAGATCGCCCGCGAGCTTGGGCAGATCGACGCGCTGCACGCCACCATCCAGCCCGGCCCCACGACCCGCGAGCTCCTGAACGAAGGACGTCAGCCATGACCGCCTTCGTCATAGACGCCTCGGTCACCGCCGCCTGGCTGCTGCCCGACCAGGCCAGCGAACATACCCGCAAGCTCTACGCCGCCATCCGGCGCGACGAAGTCGAACCGCAGGCGCCCAATGCCTGGCAATGGGAGTGCGCCAATATCCTCGCCAACGGCGTGCGCAGCGGCCGCATCCCGGCGTCGGCTGTTGAAGGGCTGTGGAGCGTGCTCGACGCCATCCGCCATCGCGTGGAGCTGCACGACCTTGCGCCGGCCCAGCACAAGGCCGTGCTCGCCGTGGCCATCGACGCGGGCGTCTCGCTCTACGATGCGGGCTATCTCTGGCTCGCCAAGTCGCTCAACCTTCCGCTCGCCACCTTCGACGAGCACCTCATCAAGGCCGCGCCCCAAGCGGGCGTCAAGCTGTTCGACATTTCAACGCTCTGAGTCCTTTCGCCATGCAACACGACAAGATCCTCATCCTCGACTTCGGCTCGCAAGTCACCCAGCTCATCGCACGCCGCGTGCGCGAAGCCCACGTACTCAGCGAAGTGCATCCCTGCGACGTCACCGACGAATGGGTGCGCGAGTACGCGGCCGACGGCCACCTCAAGGGCGTGATCCTCTCGGGCAGCCACGCCAGCGTGTACGAAGAGACCACCGACAAGTGCCCGCAAGCCGTGTTCGACCTCGGCATTCCCGTGCTCGGCATCTGCTACGGCATGCAGACCATGGCCCACCAGCTCGGCGGCAAGGTCGAAGGCGGCCACAAGCGCGAGTTCGGTTTCGCGGCCGTGCGCGCCCACGGCCACACCGCGCTGCTGAAGGACATCGCCGACTTCACCACGCCCGAAGGCCACGGCATGCTCAACGTGTGGATGAGCCACGGCGACAAGGTCACCGAGCTGCCGCCCGGCTTCAAGCTCATGGCCAGCACCGACAGCTGCCCCATCGCCGGCATGGCCGACGAGGTGCGCCGCTACTACGCGCTGCAGTTCCACCCCGAAGTCACGCACACCTTGCAGGGCAAGGCCATCATCGACCGCTTCGTGCTCGGCATCTGCGAAGCCAAGCCCGACTGGGTCATGCGCGACCACATCGCCGAAGCCGTGCAGAAGATCCGCGAACAGGTGGGCGACGAAGAAGTCATCCTCGGCCTGTCGGGCGGTGTCGACTCGAGCGTGGCTGCTGCGCTCATCCACCGCGCCATCGGCGACCAGCTCACCTGCGTGTTCGTCGACCACGGCCTGCTGCGCCTGAACGAAGGCGACATGGTCATGGAGATGTTCGAAGGCAAGCTGCACGCGAAGGTCATTCGCGTCGATGCCAGCGACCTGTTCCTGGGCAAGCTCGCCGGCGTGAGCGACCCCGAAGCCAAGCGCAAGATCATCGGCGGCGAATTCGTCACCGTGTTCAAGCAGGAGGCCGCCAAGCTCAAGGCGGGCGACGGCGGCCACAAGGGCGCCACCTTCCTCGCACAAGGCACGATCTACCCCGACGTCATCGAGTCGGGCGGTGCCAAGAGCAAGAAGGCCGTCACCATCAAGAGCCACCACAACGTGGGCGGCCTGCCCGAACAGCTCGGCCTCAAGCTGCTTGAACCGCTGCGCGACCTGTTCAAGGATGAAGTGCGCGAACTCGGCGTGGCCCTCGGCCTGCCGCCCGAGATGGTGTACCGCCATCCGTTCCCCGGCCCCGGCCTGGGCGTTCGCATCCTCGGCGAAGTGAAGAAGGAATACGCCGACCTGCTGCGCCGCGCCGACGCGATCTTCATTGAAGAGCTGCGCAACTTCAAGGACGAGACCGGCAAGAGCTGGTACGACCTCACGAGCCAGGCCTTCACCGTGTTCCTGCCCGTGAAGAGCGTGGGCGTGATGGGCGACGGCCGCACCTACGACTACGTCGTCGCACTGCGCGCCGTGCAGACCAGCGACTTCATGACCGCCGACTGGGCCGAGCTGCCATACGCGCTGCTCAAGAAGGTGTCGGGCCGGATCATCAACGAAGTGCGCGGCATCAACCGCGTGACTTATGACGTGTCGAGCAAGCCGCCGGCGACGATCGAGTGGGAGTGAACTCCTGAAAAGAAGAAAGGCACCGCAAGGCGCCTTTCTTCTTTGGTGGGTGACCCGATGATCAGAAGTTCGCCTTCAACCCCACCGTGAACATCCCGCCCTTCGCCTGCTTCGACAGCTTGCCGAAGTAGTCGTAGTCGGCCGTGATCGCGAGGTTCTGCGTCATGCGGTACTCGGCGCCGACACCGACCATCACCCCCGTGCTGGTGCCCGAGAGGCGCTGGTTGGCCGGGGCCCAGTTGCTGTCGCCGGAGATGCGTCCGCGTGCGATGCCCAGGCGGCCGTTGACGGCGAAGGCGTCGCCCAGCGGCATGCGGGCGGTGGCGGCTGCGTAGAAGACCTGGCCGGTGCCGGTCTGCAGTTTGGAGCCGCCGTAATTCGAGCTCCATTGGCTCACGCGGCCGAGGCGGGCGTAGCCGGCTTCCACGCCGAAGTGTTCGGTCAGGCGGTAGCCGCCGTACAGCTTGTAGGCGGTGCCGCTCTTGTTGGCCTTCTGGCCGCCCCATGGCACGGGCACGTGGTTCTTCGAGGACGACAGGCTGTAGGCGGAGCGGCCGATGGCGCCGCCGACATACAGCCCGGTGTCCTTGTCGAGACCGGCGGCTTGGGCGCCGATGGCGGCGGTGCCGAGGCAGAGGGCTGCGAGTGCGAGGCGGGCTTGCGTTTTCGTCAAGATGAAATCCTGTTGGTTGATTGATTGATTGATTGAATGCGTGGATGAACGGCGTGTCGTTGTTCGCCTTGCCGCCACCGTCCGACGATTCTCAAAAACCAACCTGAAGGCGAGCTTCGCGTTTGCTGAAGGTCTCATGAAGCCCCCTTGCCATGGGCGATGATCGAGGCATGTCAGCCCAGCTTCTTCTTCCCGGAATCGATCCCCCGCCGCGGCCCCTGCCGCGACCGCGCGGCACCAAGGCACCTCGCAAGGCGCCGCTGCCGCACTCGCTTTTCTTCGCACTGCTTCCCGACACCCAAGACGCCGCGACGATCGCCGCGCTCGGCGAGCGCATGAACTCTCAACACGCCCTGAAGGGCACGGTGGTCGAGGCGCAGCGCCTGCATGTCACGCTGTTCGACCTCGGCGACCACGACCAGGTACCGGCCGACAAGGTGGCCCAAGCGTCGAATGCGGCCGCTGCTGTGCGCGTGCCGGCACTCGAGGTCGTCTTCGAAAAATCCATGAGCTACGCCAAGGGCGCGTTGGTGCTGTGCGCCGACGACGAAGCCAACGTCGCGGCGTTGCGGGAATTCAGGCAACGCCTGGGCGAGGCGCTGGCCGATGTCGGCCTGAAGCCCTCGCGCGCGTTCACGCCGCACATGACCGTCGCCTACGCGCGGCGCAAGCTCGAAAAGCACGCACTCGAAGCGCCCGTGCGGTGGACCGCCCATTCACTGGTGCTCATCGACAGCCACGTGGGCGAGGGCGTGCACGAGGTGCTGGGCCGGTGGCCCGCCGAGGTGGCCGCCTAGGCGCCGTCGTCGTCCGCGAAGGTGTCGAACAGCAGCCCGCGCAGCCACTGGTTGCCTGGGTCGCGGTGCACCTTCGCGTGCCAGAACAGGTTGATCGCGATCTGCGGCAGCGCCACCGGATGCGGGCGCCACACGAGGCCGAAGGGCTCGGCGATGCTGCGGGCCAGGCGCTCGGGCACGGTCGCGATCATTTCGCTCGACTGCAGGATGTGGCCGATGGCCACGAAGTGCGGCACCTTGAGCCGGATGCGGCGCTGGATGCCCTGTGCCGCCATCACGTCGTCGGCCTTGCCGTGGCCCGTGCCGGCGGCCTGCACCTGCACGTGATCGGCCGCGCTGAAGTCTTTCAGTGACACGCTGCGCTTGCGTGCCAGCGGATGCGTGCCGGAAAAAAGGCACACATAGCGCTGCAGGAACAGCCGCCGCTGGAACACGCCCGACTTGAGCTGCGGCAGCAGGCCGATGGCAATGTCGACCTGGCCGGCCTCCAGCTCATCGCGCAGGTTGGTCGCGGTGTTGTTGCGCAGCGTGCTGATGGTCACGCCCGGCGCGGCGGCCGAGAGCCTTTCCATGAGCCGCGGCGTGAAGTAGATCTCGCCGATGTCGGTCATCGCGAGCGTGAAGCTGCGCGTGCTCGTGGCGGGGTCGAACACCACCTGCTGGTTGAGCGCCGTGCGCAGCGCGCCCATGGCGTAGGCCACGGGCTCGGCCAGCTGCAGCGCGAAGGGCGTGGGCTCCATGCCGCGCGCGGTGCGCAGAAAAAGCTCGTCGCCCAGCAGCTTGCGCAGGCGCGCCAGCGCGTTGCTGATGGCCGGCTGCGAGAGGCCCAGCGATGCGGCCACGGCCGACACACGCTTCTCGGCCAGCATGCGGTCGAATACCAGCAGCAGGTTGAGGTCGATGTCCTTGAGTTGCATGGCGCACCTTTATTCACGATGGTGATACAGCCTATTCACCAGATTCTATTGGTCAATTTTCAGGCGCCGCGCATCATCCGTTCCCAGAGACAAGCCGGCCCGCCGCCGGCGCGAGAAAAAGAGAGCCCGACGATGGACCTGCACATTCACCCCCTTGCCCGCACCCTCGAGGTCCGCCCCGGCGCGAACCTGCTCGAGGTGCTGCGCGAGCACCAGGTGCCGGTGTCCTACAGCTGCATGTCGGGGCGCTGCGGCACCTGCCGCTGCAAGGTGGTGTCGGGCCAGCTGCTCGACGGCGGCCAGAACGCGATCCGGCCCGACGGGCAGGGCGAGCGCTACGTGCTGGCCTGCCAGAGCACGCTGACCGAAAGCTGCACCATCGAGATTCCCGAGCCCGACGAGGTGGTGGTGCACCCGGCGCGGGTGCTCAAGGCCACGGTGACGGGCATCGACGTGCTCACGCACGACATCCGCCGCCTGCGCCTCAAGCCCAACAAGCCGCTGGAGTTTTCGCCGGGGCAGTACGCGCAGCTGCAGTTCGGCCCCGAGCTGGCGCGGCCGTATTCGATGGCCGGGCTGAGCCGCGATGCCGAGCTTGAATTTCATGTGCGCCGCGTGCCGGGCGGCCGTGTCACCGCCCACATCTTCGAACAGCTGCGCGTCGGAGACACCGTGCGCGTGAGTGGCCCGCTGGGCACCGCCTACCTGCGCACCAAGCACCGTGGGCCGATGCTCTGCGCGGCGGGCGGCACGGGGCTCGCGCCCATCCTGTCGATCGTGCGCGGCGCGGTCGCGGCGGGGCTGATGCAGCCGATCCATCTCTACCTCGGCGTGCGTTCCGATGCCGACGTGTACGGCCTGCCCGAGCTGCGCGAGTTGCAGGCGCAGCACCCGGGCCTGAAGGTGCACGTGGTGGTGGTCGCCGGCCCCGCGCGCGACGGCCAGCGGCTGGGGCTCATCACCGACGCGATCCGCGCCGACCTGCCTACGGGGCTCGACGGCTGGCGCGCCTACCTCTGCGGTTCGCCGCCGATGGTGGAGGCCGCGAGCCGGCTGGTGCAGGCGCACGGCCTGGCGCCCGAGCAGACACACGCCGATGCCTTCTACCTGCAAGGCACCTGAAGAGCCGACACAAGAAAAGGAGACCCGATGACCACGCAAGCCGTCTTCCCCATCGAGCTGCGCTGGGAGAGCGAAAAGACCAGCCGCATTCCCTTCATGGCCTACACCGACGAGGCGCTGCACAAGAAGGAGCTGCAGCGCTTCTTCTACGACAAGCACTGGTGCTACGTCGGCCTCGAAGCCGAGATCCCGAACCCGGGCGACTTCAAGCGCACCGCCATCGGCGAGCGCTCGGTCATTCTGTCGCGCGACGAGGCCGGCGCCATCCACGTGTTCGAGAACGTCTGCGCCCACCGCGGCATGCAGTTCTGCCGCGAGCGCCACGGCAACAAGAAAGAATTTGTCTGCCCCTACCACCAGTGGAACTACACGCTGAAGGGCGACCTCCAGGGCGTGCCGTTCCGCCGCGGCGTGAAGCAGGACGGCAAGGTGCACGGCGGCATGCCGGCCGACTTCAAGACCGAGGACCATGGGCTCACCAAGCTCAAGGTGGCCTCGCGCGGCGGCGTGGTGTTTGCGTCGTTCGACCACGACATCGAGTCGTTCGAAGACTTTCTCGGCCCCGACATCCTTCACTACTTCGACCGCCTGTTCGACGGCCGCAAGCTCACCATCCTGGGCTACAGCCGCCAGCGCATTCCGGGCAACTGGAAGCTCATGCAGGAGAACATCAAGGACCCGTACCACCCGGGTCTGCTGCACACCTGGTTCGTGACCTTCGGGCTCTGGCGCGCCGACAACAAGTCGGAGCTGAAGATGGACGCGCGCGGCCGCCACGCCGCCATGATCTCCACGCGCGGCAGCGCCGGCAAGGCCGCGCAGGTGACGCAGGTGTCGAGCTTCAAGGAGAGCATGCAGCTCAAAGACCCGCGCTTTCTGGACATCGTGCCCGAGCCCTGGTGGGGCGGGCCGACGGCGGTGATGATGACGCTGTTCCCCAGCCTCATCCTGCAGCAGCAGGTCAACAGCGTGTCGACGCGCCACATCCAGCCCGTGGGCCACGACGCCTTCGATTTCGTCTGGACGCACTTCGGCTTCGAGGACGACACGCCCGAAATGACACAGCGCCGCCTGCGCCAGGCCAACCTGTTCGGCCCCGCTGGCTTCGTGTCGGCCGACGATGGCGAGGTGATCGAGTTCTCGCAGGAAGGCTTCGAGCAGAAGCCGTTTCACCGCACGCTGGCCGAACTCGGCGGGCGCGAGGTAGAGAACACCGACCACATGGTGACCGAGACGCTGATCCGCGGCATGTACCGCTACTGGCGCGAGGTGATGGAGGCCGCATGAACACGCTCGACCCTTCCACCTACCTCGATCTGTCGCGCCTGTATGCGGCGTATGCGCACGCCGTCGATTCGGGCGACTGGGACCTGTGGCCCGCGTTCTTCACCGAAGCGTGCAGCTACCGCCTGCAGCCGCGCGAGAACCACGAGCGCGGCCTGCCGCTGGCCACGCTCTCGTTCGAGAGCCGCGGCATGCTCGAAGACCGCGTCTACGGCATCAAGGAGACGCTGTTCCACGACCCGTACTACCAGCGCCACGTGGTGGGCCTGCCGCTGGTGCACCGCGTCGACGATGACGGCGCCATTCACAGCGAGGCCAACTACGCGGTGTTCCGCACCAAGCTCGACGGGCCCTCGACCGTGTTCAATGTCGGGCGCTACATCGACAAGGTCGTGCCCACGCCCGAAGGCTTGAAGTTCGCGTCGCGCCTCTGTGTGTTCGACAGCGAAATGATCCCGAACTCCATCATTTACCCCATCTGAAACGCAGCCATGCCAGAAAAAGAACCCGAGACCCACGGTGCGCCCCTGCGCCGCTTCACCGACGCGGCCTACGTGCCGCTGTGCGCCAACCTCGCCGAGGTGCGCGGGAACATCGACCGGCTCGATCGCCAGATCGTCGCGCTGCTGGCCGAGCGCGGCCGCTACGTGAAAGATGCGGCGCGCTTCAAGCGCGATGCCTTCCAGGTGTCGGCGCCGCAGCGCCAGCAGGAAGTGATCGACAAGGTGAAGGCGCTGGCCGAGAAGGAGGGCGCCTACCCCGAGGTGGTCGAGGCCGCCTACCGCGCGCTCATCGCGGGCTTCATCGCGCGCGAGCAGCAGGACCATCTGGGCATGGCCGATGTGGAGGTGCAGCCATGACGCGCGCACGCCTCTTCGTCGCCTTCACTGCGATGGCAATGGCCGCGGCCGCCCATGCGCAGGAGTGGCCGCAGCGCCCGGTGCGCATCGTCGTGCCGTTCGCGGCGGGCTCGTCGCCCGATATCCTCGCGCGCATCGTCAACGACAAGCTCGCGGCGCGCATCGGCCAGCCGCTCATCGTCGAGAACAAGCCCGGCGCGGGCGGCAACAGCGGCACCGACATGGTCTCGAAGGCGCAGCCCGACGGCTACACCTTCCTGCTGTCGGTGAACGCACCGCTGGTCTACAACACCATCCTCTACAAGAACCTGCCGTACGACCCGTTCAAGGACCTCATGCCCGTGTCGCTGGCCGCGACCACGCCGAACGTCTGCGCGGTCTCGAACTCGATGGGCGTCGATTCGGTCAAGGGCTGGCTCGCCGCCATGAAGAAGAACCCCGGCAAGTTCAACTTCGCCTCGACCGGCAACGGCTCGATCTCGCACCTGGGCGTGGAGCTCATCAAGGCCAAGACGCAGTCGTTCGCGGTGCACATTCCGTACGCGTCGTCGGGCCAGGCCGTGACCGCCATCGTGCAGGGCGACGTGCAATACGCCTGCCTGCCGCCGGTCACAGTGATGCCGCAGGCCAAGGCCGGCCGCATCAAGGCGCTGGCCGTCACCTCGGCCGAGCGTTCGGCGCTGCTGCCCGACCTGCCCACGCTGCGCGAATCGGGCCTGCCCGACATTCAGGCCGTGCCATGGTTCGCCTACATGGTGCCCAAGGGCACGCCGAACGACGTGGTGCAGCGCATGAGCCGCGAGATCGCAGCCGCGCTGAAAGACCCCGAAACAGTCAAGCGCCTGCAGACCGCGTACTTCGACCCTGTGGGCAGCACGCCCGAAGGCTTGTCGAAGTTCATGGACGAGGAATTGCGCCGCTGGAAGCCGGTGATCGACCGCGCGGGCCTCAAGCCCGATTGAGAGAAAAAGAGGACACCCCACGATGAGCACGATGACCTGGGTCGACGCCGCGGCGGTCGACGACGTTCCCGCCGACGACGTGGTCGGCATCGAGGTGCAGGGGCGCGACATCGCGCTGTACGGCACCGACGACGGCATCCACGCCACCGACAACATCTGCACGCACGGCCACGCGCGGCTGTGCGACGGTTTTCTCGAAGGCCACGAGATCGAATGCCCGCTGCACCAGGGCCGCTTCGATGTGCGCAGCGGCAAGGCGATGTGCGCGCCGCTCACCGAAGACCTGCGCACCTACCCGGTGAAGATCGAGGGCGGGCGGGTGTTCCTGGCGTTCGAGGGCTGAACTGTTCTGCCTCCGGCGGGGGCCATCTGTCTCTGTTCGCACGGGACCGGTTGGCGACAATCGAGGCCCGTTTTCCTGGACATCCGATGACAGAACCACACAGCCGCGACCAGATCGCTGACCACATCGCCGCCGAACTGGGCCACAGCTTCGACGGCGAGATCCTGGCCGGCGGCCACTACGTGCCGCTGGTGCGCGATGGCCGCACCGTCTACCTCAGCGGCCAGGTGCCGCGCGTGGGCACCACCGTGGTCGTCACCGGTCGCGTGGGCGATGCGGTGTCGCTCGACACCGCGCGCGAAGGCGCCCAGATCTGCGCACTGCGCAGCCTCGCACTGCTGCGCCGGGCGCTCGGCTCGCTCGATGCGGTCGAGAAGGTGCTGCGCGTCGGCGTGTTCGTGCAGTGCACGGCCGACTTCACGCAGCAGAGCGAGGTGGCCGATGCCGCGTCCGACCTGTTGCACCGCGTGTTCGGCGAGGCCGGCGTGCATGTGCGCACGGCGGTCGGCGTCTATGCGCTGCCGAAGAATGCGACGGTCGAGGTCGAGATGACGGTCGCGACCGCCCACGCGGCCTGAGCCTGCGGGTCAGCCGCGTTCGCGGCGCGCAGGTTCGCTGCGGTGCAGGTGCACCGCCAGCGTGTCGCGCGGCGGGCGCACCGCGCATTGCGCCAGCAGCCGGCCGGCTTCGCCCCGGTGGTAGCCGTTGTGCGTCACGACGTGCGCCAGCATCTCTTCGCGCGTCATGCAGCCCTTGTCACCATCGGTGAAAACGAAGGGCACCGACTCGGCCAGCAGCGCCGGCGTGAGGGTGTCCAGGTACGCGAGGTACCAGCGGTCGGACTCGGCCACGGCCGCGCGCAGGTCGGGCAGCGCGGGTGTTTCGGGCGTGTTGTCGTCGGTGAAGCCGTGCGGCGTGCCCGTGAGATGGCCCGCGAAGATCCGGTTCACCACATGCGCATGGTTGACCACGCGGATCGCGGCATGGCGGGCATCCGCGTGCTGCACGGGGTCGAGGCTGGCCATGCGGTCCAGCAGTTCGTCGTTGGCCCACGCGTGGTACTGGAACAGCGTGCGCAGCAGGGGTGGGGCACTCATGTCCGAACTCCTTCGACTCAATGTTCGCCGAGCATCCAGCGCGTGCGGTCCCCGCGCCCCGGCAGGTGCAGCGCGGCGGTGGCCGCGGGCGTCTCGGCCAGCAGCCGGCCCTTGCGGAACACCTTGAGCCGCGTCGCGCGCAGGCGGATGGCCTCGACCGGGTCGCGCGCCTGCAGCAGCACGAAGCTGGCATCGCAGCCGGCTTCGAGGCCGTAGCCGTCCAGGTGCATCACGCGCGCCGCGCGCGTCGTCACGGCCTCGAAACATTGGTGGATGCCGGCCTGGCCGGTCATCTGCGCCACGTGCAGGCCCATGTGGGCCACCTCGAGCATGTCGCCCGAGCCCATGCCGTACCACGGGTCCATCACGCAGTCGTGGCCGAAGGCGACGTTCACGCCGGCCGCCAGCAGCTCGGGCACGCGCGTCATGCCGCGGCGCTTGGGGTAGCTGTCGTGGCGGCCCTGCAGCGTGATGTTGATGAGCGGGTTCGACACCACGCTCACGCCGCTCTCGGCGATGAGCGGCAGCAGCTTGCTCACGTAGTAGTTGTCCATCGAGTGCATCGACGTGCAGTGCGAGCCCGTCACGCGGCCCTGCAGGCCCAGGCGCAGCGTCTCGGCGGCCAGGGTCTCGATGTGGCGCGAGAGCGGGTCGTCCGATTCGTCGCAGTGCATGTCGACCAGCTTGCCGCGCTCGGCGGCCAGCTCGCACAGCAGCTTCACGCTGGCGGCGCCGTCGGCCATGGTGCGCTCGAAATGCGGAATGCCGCCGACCACGTCCACGTCCTTGTCGAGCGCGCGCGTGAGGTTGTCGACGCCACCCGGCGAGCGCAGCACGCCGTCTTGTGGAAACGCGACCAGCTGCAGGTCGATGTACGGCGCCACCTGGCGCTTCACCTCGAGCAGCGCATCGACTGCGAGCAGGCTGGGGTCGCTCGTGTCCACGTGCGAGCGGATCGCCAGCAGGCCCTTGGCCACGGCCCAGTCGCAGTACGCGAGGGCGCGTTCGATGAGTGCATCGGCCGTGAGCAGCGGCTTGAGCTCGCCCCACAGCGCGATGCCTTCGAGCAGCGTGCCGCTCTGGTTGACGCGCGGCTGGCCGTAGCTCAGCGTGGCGTCCATGTGGAAGTGCGGGTCGACGAAATGCGGCGTGAGCAGCAGGCCTTGGGCGTCGAGCGTCTCGTGCGCGGGCGCGGCGAAGCCGGGCGTGACCTCTGCGATGCGGCCGTCCTGCACGGCGACCGACATGCCGGTGCGGCCGTCGGGGAGGGTGGCGTTGGTGATGAGGAGGTCGAGCATCGGTGGGGTGTCTTTTTTGAGGGGCGTTCAGCGCGTGCGCTGCGCGCGGAAGCGGTACTGTCCAGCCGCCGGCCCGACCTCGATGGTCACGCGGCGCAGCTTGTCGTCGTGGCCCGCGTCGGCCTTGGCGGTTACCACGATGCCGCGCGGCGTGGCGCGGCAGGTGAGGTCGCTCAGTGAAATCTCCGCGTGGTCGTTGTCGAGTTCGGCGATGGCGGTCGTGTGCACGGCGTACAGGCTGTAGTTGCGGTCGGCCTCGCCGCGCGCCATCCACTGCACGTAGAGAAACGATTGCGCGAAGGCTTCGGCGTGGACCACGCGGTAGGTGCCGTGGTGGTCGGGGCCCCAGGTGCCGCAGGTCTGTACCCAGGTGACGGCGTCGTGTGTGGCGAAGCGCTCGGCGCCGTAGTCGGCACCGAGTGCATGGGCGCCGCTGCCGGCCATGGCGAGCAGCGTGGCGGCCAGCAGGCGACGGAGGCGGTGCAGCGTCTTCGGCATGTCAGCGTTCTCCCTTGCGATAGGGTTTCATCAGTGCCTGCGGATAGCTGGCCTTGCGCGCCACCAGCACCAGCGCCAGGATCGACAGCAGGTAGGGCAGCATCAGGTACAGCTGGTAAGGCAGCACGGCGTCGCCCGATTGTTGCAGCCGCAGCTGCAGTGCGTCGAAGAACGCAAACAGCAGCGCGCCGAGCAGGGCCTTGCCGGGCCGCCACGACGCGAACACCACCAGCGCCACGCAGATCCAGCCGCGGCCGTTCACCATGTTGAAGAAGAAGGCGTTGAAAGCCGACAGCGTGAGGAACGCGCCGGCCACGCCCATCAGCGCCGAGCCCGCGACGATCGCGCCGGTGCGCGTGGCCGCGACCGACACGCCCTGGCTTTCGGCCGCCTGCGGGTTCTCGCCCACCATGCGCAGCGCCAGGCCGAGCGGCGTGCGGTACAGCACCCAGGCCACGGCCGGCACCAGCAGCAGCGCGAACAGCGTGAGCGCGGTCTGCGCGTTGAGGATGGGCACGGGCAGCCAGTCCATCGGCGCGAAGGGCGTGATGGTCGGCGGCGTGTTCACCTTCGGAAAACTCACGCGGTAGCCGAAGTAGCTCAGCGCCGTCGCCAGCAGCGTGATGCCCAGCCCCGAGACGTGCTGCGACAGCGCGAGCCCGACGGTCAGGAAGGCATGCAGCAATCCGAACACCATGCCCGTGAGCGCGGCCACGCCGACGCCGGCCCACAGCGGCGCACCGGCGTACACCGCGAGCCAGCCGGTGAAGGCGCCCGCGACCATGATCCCTTCGATGCCGAGGTTGAGCACGCCCGCGCGTTCGCACAGCAGCACGCCGAGCGTGCCGAGGATGAGCGGCGTGGCGATGCGCAGCACCGCGACCCAGAAGGCGGGGTTGGAAAGAATGTCGAGCAGGTCGGTCATGGGGAGTTTCTCCCTCCCCTTCCGGGGGAGGGCCGGGGTGGGGGCACGCGGCGCTCGCTTTGGGAGCCGATGCCCCCATCCCAGCCTTCCCCCGGGAGGGGAAGGGGCAAGACCGAAATCACCGGCGCCGTCATTTGGTCATCCTCACCCGGTACTGCGTGAGCAGCGTCGCCACCAGCACCGCGATCAGCGAGGCCGCGACGATCACGTCGGCGATGTAGGTCGGCACACCCACGGCGCGGCTCATGGTGTCGGCGCCGACCAGCACGCCGGCCACGAACACGCCGGCGGCGATCACGCCCAGCGGGTGCAGGCCGGCGAGCATCGCGATCACGATGCCGGTGTAGCCGTAGCCCGGCGACATGTCGAGCGTGACGTAGCTCGTGCGGCCCGCGACCTCGATGGCGCCGGCCAGCCCGGCCAGTGCGCCCGAGAGCAGCGCGACCATCACCACGGTGCGCGTCACCGGCACGCCGGCGAAGGCGGCGGCGCGGGCATTGGCGCCCACGGCGCGGATGTCGAAGCCCAGCACGGTGTACTTGAAGATCGCCCACACGATCACCGCGAGCGACACGGCCCACAGCAGCCCGGTGTGCACGCGCGTCTGGGCGATGAGCTTGCCCAGTTCGAGGTCAGGCTGCAGCGACACGCTCTGCGGCCAGCCCATCGCCGTCGGGTCTTTCATCGGCCCGTCGAGCAGCGCCGACACGCCGAGCAGCACGATGAAGTTGATGAGCAGTGTGGTGACCACCTCGTCGACGCCGAGCTTGTTCTTCATGAGCGCCGGGCCCAGCAGCATCAGCGCGCCTGCCACCGCCGCGGCCAGCATCATCAGCGGGAACAGCAGCCACGGCGACAGTTCAAAGCCGGTGCCACCGTGCATGCCGCCCACGGCCACGGCGGCGAGCGCGCCCGCGAACAGCTGGCCCTCGGCGCCGATGTTGAAGAGCCGTGCCTTGAACGCGACCGTGGCGGCCAGGCCGGTGAGGATCAGCGGAATCGCCCGCGTCAGCGTTTCGCTCCACGCGAACACCGAGCCGAAGCCGCCCTGCAGCAGCAGCGCGTAGGTGCGCCCGACCGGCGCGCCGGCCCAGCGCACCAGCAGCGCGCTCACCAGCAGCGTGAACACGACCGCGCCGATGGGGGCCAGCACCAGCGCGGCGCGCGAGCTTTCGTGGCGTCGTTCGAGGCGCATCATGCGGCGGCTCCCGGGCGTTGCGGCGCCGTGGCGCCGGCCATCGCCAGGCCGATGGCCTCGCGCGTCCATGCCGCGGCGGGGCGCGCTTCGCCGAGGTGGCCGCCGTGCATCACGGCCACGCGGTCGCCGAGCGCGAGCACTTCGTCGAGGTCGTCGGAAATGACGAGCACGGCCGCGCCGGCATCGCGCGCGGCTATGAGCTGCTGCTGCACGTAGGCGACGGCGCCGATGTCCAGGCCCCAGGTCGGCTGGTGCGCGACGATGAGGCGCGGTGCACGGTTCGGGTACTTCTTGTTGTCGATGTCTTGTTCCATTGGCTCGGGCGCCAGCAGCGCCCGCCCCAGGATCAGTTTTTGCATGTTGCCGCCCGACAGCGAACGGGCCGGCGCCATGAGGCCGGCACCGCGCACGTCGAAGGCTTTCTCGATGCGCCGGGCATGCAGCCGCGCGGCCGCACGCCGCACGATGAACGACCAGCGCGAGAACACCGGGCTGCGCAGCCGCTCGGACACGGCGTTCTCCCACACCGGCAAATCGCCGACCACGCCGACCGCATGCCGGTCTTCGGGGATGCGTGCCACGCCGCGCTGGACCAGCCGGGCGGGCGAGGGCGGCAGCGCGCGGCCCATGAATTGCGCGGTGCCGGAGACGGCGCGGCGCGTGCCGCTCAGCAGCTCGGCGAGCGCGACCTGGCCGTTGCCCGAGACGCCCGCGATGGCGGTGATCTCGCCGGCGCGCAGCGTGAGCGACACCTCGCGCAGCCGGTCCTGCCCACCGTCTTTCGCCGACGCAGTGCTCACGTGGTCGAGCACGCAGACCGCGTCGCCCACCGACTTGGCGGGCCGGCGTTGCGGCGCCTCGACCGCATGGCCGACCATCCACAGCGCAAGCTGCGCCTGCGTGGTGTCGGCCGTGCGCGCCTCGGCCACCAGCTTGCCGCCGCGCAGCACCGCGATGCGCTGCGACACCCGCAGCACCTCGCCCAGCTTGTGGCTGATGAAGATCACCGACAGGCCCTGCGCCACCATCTGCGAGAGCGTGGCGAACAGCGCTTCGCTCTCCTGCGGCGTGAGCACGGCCGTGGGTTCGTCGAGGATCAGGATGCGCGCGCCGCGGTACAGCGCCTTGAGAATTTCCACGCGCTGGCGCTCGCCGACCGAGAGGCTGCCGATGGTCGCGTCGGGCTGCACCGGCAGGCCGAAGCGCTGGGCGACCTCGAGCAGCCGCGCACGGGCGGCGGCACGGCGCGAGCGCGGGCGCCACAGCGGCTCGGTGCCCATCATCACGTTGTCGAGCACGCTGAGGTTGTCGGCCAGCGTGAAGTGCTGGTGCACCATGCCCACGCCCGCGGCGAGCGCGGCCTTGGGGTTGCCGGGCGGCAGCGGGGCGCCGAACACTTCGATGCGGCCTTCGTCGGCGACGTAGTGACCGAACAGGATCGACATCAGCGTCGACTTGCCGGCCCCGTTCTCGCCGAGCAGCGCGAGCACCTCGCCGGCCTGCAGGTCGAGGGAGATGGCGTCGTTGGCCACGAGGGGGCCGAAACGCTTGGTGATGCCCTGGAGGCGAAGCACGGTGGGGTTCATGGGGACACAGGTTGCGGCGGCAGACCGCGGCAGAAATTTTCGATGGCCCGGGCGGACGCGGCGGGCGAGGCCTGCAGCAGGCCGTGGGGGCCGTCGAGCTGCACCAGGTGCAGCGCCGACAGCCCGCGCTGAATGGCTCTTGCCGCGCGGCGCGGTACCACGCGGTCCTGCAGCGCCTGCAGGTACATCGCCGGCACACGCACCAGCGGCAGCTTGTCGCGCACATCGACGCGCTGCACTTCCTTCATACGGCGGGTCATGACGGCGACCGACACCTGCTTCAGCGAGGCCTGGAGCATGTCCGACAGATGCGGCGCCGACGAACCACCCAGCAGCAGATGCCGCATCGGCGCGCGCATCAGCTTCGAATGCAGCAGGCGCATCGACAGGTCGAGCAGGCCCGCGCGCATCAACGCGAGGCCGGGCGCGGGCCGGCGCGCGAAGCTGCAGCACAGGATGAGGCCTTGCAAGCCCGGCGGGCGCGATGCCGCGATGGAAATGGCCAGCGGCCCGGAAAACGATTCGCCGAGCAGCACGAAGGGCTGCTGCGTGGGCAGCTGCGCGCGCACCAGCGGTTCGAGTTCGTCGTAACCCAGTGCCTCTCGGCCCGGGTAGCGCACGACGTCGATGGCGGCGTGCGGCCCCAGCGCTTGCGTCAATGGCGCGAAGAGATCGCCGGTGCCATCCATGCCCGGCAGCAAGACAAGACGAAGAGGGCCCGCGGGCGCCACCGTCACTTCCAGGCGGCCAGGAATGCCAGCATGACCTTGGCCGAGTTGTCGGCCGCGATGCTCATGAAGGTGCCCATCTCGTTCTCGCCGTCGCCGCCGCCCGCGAGGTCGCTGAGCGAGCGGAAGGCGATGTAGGGCACGCCGTTGCTGTAGGCGACCATGCCCACGGCGGCGGTTTCCATGTCGAGCACGTTGGCCTGGAAGGTCTTGTAGGTGTATTCGCGGTAGGCCTTGTTGTCCATGAAGGCTTGGCCCGACACGCCGTTGCCGCCGACCACCAGCTGCGGCTTGCGCGGCAGGCACTTGCCGGCGCCGCAGTTCGCCAGCTCGACGTTGCGGATGCTGCGCGCCACTTCGAGCATCTTCGGATCGGCCGCGAACCAGAACTTGCGTTCGATGCCCGGCTTGGCGGCCGAGCGCACTTCGACCGGGCGCGGGAAGTTCATGCCGTAGTTGGGCAGCGTGGCGTCGGTGATGAAGGGCGGCGCGCTGTACTTGCCGGGCGCGGTTTCGCGCGCCATGAGCACTTCGAGGTACTGGCCCCACTGGGCCGGTACCGTCACATCGCCCACATGCAGCGACGGATTCACGCCGCCTGCGATGCCGCTGAACACGATGCCGGTGATGCGGAAGCGGTTGAGCATGAGCTGCGTGTTCATGGTCGCGTTCGTCATGCTGATGCCCGACAGGAACAACACCACGGGCTTGCCTTCGAGCGTGCCGGTGGTGAACTCGACGCCGTTCACGCTGTGTTTTTGAGGACCTTGCAGCCGCGTCAGCAGCAGCTTGAGTTCAGGCTCGAAGGCCGAGATCACGGCCAGGCGCGGTGTCTCGTCCAGCCGCGTGCTGCTGTTGATGCTGACGACGTCCGACGACTTGTAGACGCCGACGCAGCCCGTCAGCACGAGGCCGAGCGCGGCGGCCAGGACCGGGGCGCGCAGGCGCTGGAGAAGCGAAGAAGTGTTCATCGTCGTCATCATGAGTTGGTGGGCGGGAGTGGGGGGCGGTGTTCGGCGTCGGGCGTGGCGATCCAGGCCTGCAGCGCGGCAACGCGCGCGTGCTTCGGTGCCAGGCCGACGAAGGTGGTGTAGGCGGCGAGCGCCTTGGCATCGTTGCCGGCCTGCAGGTACGCATCGCCCAGGTTCAGGTAGGCGAGGGCGCGGCTGCCGTCCATGTCGATGGCTTGCTCGAACCAGCGCGCGGCCTCGACCGGCTTGCCGCGCTTGAAGTAGACGAAGCCGAGGTTGTTGGCCGCCAGCGCAAAGCGCGGCTGCAGCTTCAGCGCCTCGGTGAAGGCGGCTTCGGCTTCGTCGTAGCGGCGCTCGCGGTACAGCTGCAGGCCGCGGTCGTTGGCGCGCTGGGCGGCCACGCGCGGCGTGAGCGGCGCGGCGGCTGGCATGGTCAGCTTGGTGTCGGCGCCTTCGAGGTTCTTCACCACGACTTCAACGGCGGCCGGGCCGGCCTTGGTGGTCTTGGTCGCCTTCGGTGCGGCGGCGGCATGCACGGCCTGCTCGTTGGCCTGGTCGATGCGCTTGTTGACCTGGCTCGCGGCGGCATCGAGCTGCAGGCTGTCGCCGCTGAGGCCTTCGCGCTCGACGGGCAGCGCGAACACGAACTCGCCGCCCTCCGAGCCCGGCAGGCTGCCGAAGGCCGGCGTCTGCCGCGCGATGGCGGAGACGGCGGGAGCCACGTAGGCCGCGAGTTCGGTGCCGGTGATGACGCTGTCCCCGTTCAGGTCGGCCTTGCCCGACAGCGCCTGCAACATCGTCCAGGTGAAGACCGAGTGGCCGCCGGGGCCGTCGTCGGCCACCTGCTGGTCGGCGCCACCGGCGGTGAGCATCTGGCGGCCGATGCGGCGCGCGTTGTCGGTCAGGAAGTTCTTGCTGCCTTGCGATGCGCCACCGCGCGTGAGGCCCAGGCCCGAGTAGCAGGCGTCCACCAGAAACAGCACATGCTTGGCCGACAGCGCCTCGGCCACTTCCTGCAGCTGCGGCATCGAGATGGCGTCGGACGGCAGGTTGTCGAGCGCGGCATCGACCGGCACGATGTAGCCGACGTCGCGCCCGCTCGCGAGTTTGCGGGTGCTGCCATGGCCGGCAAAGAACACCAACACGCGGTCGTCGCGCTTCACGCGCTTGCCATCGGTCAGCTTTTCATTCAGTGCGCGCAGGATGTTGGCGCGCGTCGCTTGGTCGTCGTACAGCGCCGTGACGTTCTCGGGCTTGAAGCCGAAGCGCGTGACGAGCAACTGCTCCATCGCCTTGGCGTCGGGCACCGCGTGGTGCAGGCCGGGCCACTTGGCGTACTTGTCGATGCCGATCACCAGCGCGTGGCTTTCGCGGTAGAGCGTGTCGCCCGAGGTGGCGGCCACGCCGTCGTCGGGCGCCGCTTTTTTCGATGCGCTGACGACGAACTTGCCATCGCGCCAGGTGGCAAAACGGTAGCCGTCGGCCACCAGCTGGTCGAGCACGGTGGGCAGGGCCTGCACGGTGCGGCCCTGGATGTCGTGGAACAGGATGACGCCCCGCTTGGCCTTGTCGACCTCGGCCAGCACGCGGTCGGCGATCGACTTGGGCACCGGGTCGGCCCAGTCCATCGAGTCGACGGTCCACATCATCGAGCGCAGCTTGAGCGCCTCGACCGTGCTCAGCTTGGCTTCGTTGCGCGCGCCGTAGGGAAAGCGAAAGAGGGTGGACTGCGGCCTGCCGGTGGCGTCGAGCAGCGTTTCGGTTTCGCTGGCCTCGACGCGCACCGCGTCGTCGGTCATCTTGGCCATCATGCCGTGGCTGAAGCTGTGGTTGGCGAGCACGTGGCCGGCGGCCAGCACGCGCTTGGCCGTCGCGCCGTTGGCGTTGAGCTGGGCCTTGCCCTGTGCGTCGAGCTTGCCCAGGTTGCGGCCGAGCTGGAAGAAAATGGCGGGCGCGTCGTAGCGCTTCAGGATCTCGAGGATCTCGTCGGTGTGCCTGGCGTGCGGGCCGTCGTCGAAGGTCAGCACCACGGTCTTGGCGGGCAGCGAGGTGCCGAAGATCTCGCGCGTGTCTGGACCTTCCTTCTCCTTGGCGCCGCCCGGCGGCTGCGTGTAGGGAACGATCGCGCCGAAGTCTTTGAGGATCTGCTCGCGCGAATACAGGCCCTGCAGCTTGGCGACGTAGTCGGCCCACTTCTCGCGCTTGGGCTCGATGCCGCGCTGTGCAAAGCGGCCGAACACGTCCTTCAGTTCGCGGTCGTAGGCCTGCTCGATCTCGGCGAGCACGGCCAGGTCTTCACTGGCGCGGCGGCCGAGCTTGAGCCCGGACAGCGACTGCGCCTGGCTGTAGCGCGTGCTCAGCTCGCCCAGGAATTCCTTGAACGCCAGCCGGTCGGCGTCGAACCAGCTCGGCTCGCTTTCGATGCGGTCGAGCAGCGCGTTCAGGCCCGCCACCGTGGCCGGGTCTGTCGTGCTGTCGGCCTGGGCGATCAGCGCCTGCTGGCGCTCCTGCATCTCGTGAAAGAGCTGCTGCCCGACGGCGCTCACGGCGCGCTTCTCGGCCGCGTCGAGCGCACGTTCGCCGGTCATCAGCACGATCATCTGGCGGTGCGCGGCGAGCAGGGCGTCGGCACGCGCCTGCAGCGCGGCCGGAATGCCGACCGGTGCCGCGACCACAGGCGGCGCAACGGCAGCGGCTGCCGAGGCAGGCACCGCCGCTGGGGTTATTGCCGCCGGCTCAGGTTGACAGGCGGCGAGCGCGGCGGCCAACGCCGCGACGGCCACACCATGGATTGCGGTCTGCCATCGCGCACGCTTCATAGGTTCCAGCAACTCCCTGTTGTCTTGCTTTTATTTCGCAGTCGACTTCGGCTGCGTATCGTCCACCTTCACGGTGAACTTGCCGGCCAGGATGTCGGCCTGCTTGGCCTTCACCTTGGCCGCGATGTCGGCCGGCACCTTCTTCTCGAAGGTGCCCAGCGGCGCGAGTTCGGAGCCCTTGTGCTTCATGTGCGAGTACACGCCGTAGTCTTCGGCGGCGAACTTGCCTTCCTTCACGAGCTTGATCGCGCGGTCGGCCGAAGGCTCGAAGTTCCACAGCGCCGAGGCGATCACCGTGTCGGGGTACTGGGCCTGCGTGTCGATCACGTTGCCGATGGCGAGCTTGCCCTTTTCCTTGGCCGCATCCGACACGCCGAAGCGCTCGGCGTACATGATGTCCGCACCCTTGTCGATCATCGCGAAGGCCGCTTCCTTGGCCTTCGGCGGGTCGAACCAGCTGTTGATGAAGCTCACGCTGAACTCCACCTTGGGATTCGTTTCCTTCGCGCCCGCCATGAAGGCGTTCATGAGGCGATTGACTTCGGGAATCGGGAAGCCGCCCACCATGCCGATGCGGTTGCTCTTGGTCATGCCGCCCGCGACCATGCCGCTCAGATACGCCGGTTCCTGGATGTAGTTGTCGAACACCGAGAAGTTCGGCACCTGCGGCTTCAGCGACGAGCCCATGAGGAACGCGACCTTGGGAAAGTCTTTCGCGACCTTGCGCGCCGCCGCTTCCACGCCGAACACCTCGCCCAGGATCAGCTGGTTGCCGCCCGTCGCGTACTCGCGCATCACGCGCTCGTAGTCGGCATTGCTCACGTTCTCGGTCGCCTTGTATTCGATCTCCCCCCGCGCCTCGGCCGCCTTCAGCGCCTTGTGGATGCGACCCACCCATTGCTGCTCGAAAGGCACCGTGTACACGGCCGCCACCTTGAGCTTGGCCTGCGCAAGCGCAAGGCCCGGAGCGCCCGCCGCAAGGGCTGCGGCAACGGCGATGGAACGAACGATCAACTGACGGCGTGCTGTCACGGTCTTCTCCTCGATTGAAATGAAAGAACCACCCTGCAATCCCCATGCCCACTAAACCGAACAGAGCCCGCCCTAGCGGCGGGCTCCCTTCCAGCAAACACCGAGGAACCGGCTTCGCCGGGCCTCAGGTGTTGCCCCCGGTAGGGGGTTGGCGAAGCGACACGAAGTGCGCGAAGCCTGGGGGCGAGCCTTACTTCGTGCCGAAGATGCGGTCGCCGGCGTCGCCGAGGCCCGGCAGGATGTAGCCGTGGCTGTCCAGCTCGCGGTCGATGGCAGCGGTGTAGATCGGCACGTCGGGGTGGGCCTTCTGCATGGTCGCGATGCCTTCGGGGCAGGTCAGCAGGCAGACGAACTTGATGGACTTGGGGTTGAGTTCCTTCAGCCGTTCGACTGCGGCCACGGCCGAGTTGCCGGTGGCCAGCATCGGGTCGACCACGATCACGTCGCGGCTGTCCATCTCGCCGGGCATCTTGAAGTAGTACTCGACGGCCGTCAGCGTCTTGGGGTCGCGGTACAGGCCGATGTGGCCGACGCGCGCGCCCGGCACCACCGTGAGCATGCCGTCCAGGATGCCGGTGCCGGCACGCAGGATCGACACCAGCACCACCTTCTTGCCGTCGATGACCTTGGCCTGCATGGTCTCCAGCGGGGTCTCGACCTCGATGTCCTGCATCGGCATGTCGCGCGTGACCTCGTAGGCCATCAGCATGCTGATTTCGTTCAAAAGCCGGCGGAAGCTGTTGGTGGAGGCGTCCTTGCGGCGCATCAGCGTGAGCTTGTGCTGGACGAGGGGGTGGTCGACGAGGTGGACGTTGCTCATTGGAGTCTTCTTTTGGTGTGCCGTTGCGGAAAAACAGGAGAGTCTAAAAGACTAGAAGACGGTGCCGTCGCTCTCGATCAGCAGCGGTGGTGCACCGTCTCGCAAACGCTGTGCCAGCACCCGGCCCGCGGCCCAGGTGCCGCCTTCGAGCACGCAGGCCAGAGGCAGCTCTTCTGCGGTGCGGTCGAGCACCTTGCGCACGCGCGGCGCAATCTCGTCGAGTAGCGCCACGGTGAGGGCGCGCCATTCGACGATGAACTCGTCACCGGCCTTCCAGCGGCGAGTGAGAAACGCCGCCTCGCGCGGCACGATCACGCCGCTGTCGATCAGCAGGCCGCCGTTGCGGTACTCGGGCAGGGCGGTGAGCGCGTCGAGGTGCCGCACCTTCACGCCGGCCCATTCGAAAGGTTCGAGCAGCGAGTACGTGAGCCACTGCGACAGCTTGTGGAACGGCATCCAGCCGTTGGTGAGCCCGGGGCCGCTGACGGCGCTGTGGCGCCAGCAGTCGCCCAGTGCGAAGGCCGGGTCGCCGGTGCCGCCCACGTTGTCGCTGCCATCGGCCGCCAGGCTGTCGATGGTGTTGGCCGAGGGCCAGATGTGCGAGAGGGTGTCGAGCAGCAGCGACAGGATCTGGTGCGCCGTGATCTCCGCCGTGGGCGGCGACGCCGCGCCCAACGGGGCCACGAGCGCGTCGAAAAGACCGGCGGGTCGGCCGTCGTCGCCGAAGGTCTCGGGCTGCTCGCTCATCGCCTCGCCGAGCCGGCGCAGCAGCACGGCGCGCCCGGCCAGGCCGACCAGCGGATTGACGTCGCTCACCTGGAAGGCATCGCCCAGCCGGTCGGTCACAAGGCCGCGCAGGCCGGCCGCGTCGACCTGCAGCGGATGGTTCGGGTCGGACGAGAAAAGCCCGCTGGTGAACGCATGGAAGCACGCCACGCCCAGCCCCTCGGAGCGGGTGAAGCGCTGGCCGGTGGCCGATTCGGTGTAGTGCCAGGTCGGGCCGGCGCCGGCGTCGAGCAGCACGCTCACCACCGTGAGGTCGATGTAGACGCGGGCGCGCTGGCGGGCGTCGATGCCCTTGCCGAGCAATGCATCGAGCTGCTGGCGGCGGTCGACGCCGCCGGCCTCGAAGTGGCGCCAGCGGCTGTGGTATGGGATGGTGTCCCACGGATAGCGCTCGCGCGTGACCTCGGCCACGGTGCGCGCGGCGTCTTCGAGTGCGTCGTTGCTGCCGATGCGGAACCACTGCGATTCGCCGCGGCGCGCGCGCGCCAGCAGGGCGCCGGCACGCTGGCGGATGGCGGCGGTGGTGCGCAGCAGGCTGGCGGCGCCGGCCGGGTGGCCGGTGTCGGGCGCAAATTCGATCGATGGGTCGACATCGCCCGCGCCGCCGGGGCGCAGGCTGCCGGAACCATCGGCGGGCAGGTTGATGTCGGTGCTTCGGCTCATTCGCTCAGTCCCCGGCCCTTGGCCTTTTTCAGTTCCTCTGCGTCCGGCACGGGGCCGGGGGTGAAGTAGCCGGCCGCCATCTTGGCGTCCATCTCGACGCGGGCGTCGGCCGGGATCAGTGCGTCGGGAATGTTCACGCGCTCGCCGATCTCGATGCCCGAGCCGGTGATCGCGTCGAACTTCATGTTGCTCATCGACACGAGGCGGTGGATCTTTTGGATGCCCAGCCAGTGGAAGACGTCGGGCATCAGCTCCTGGAAGCGCATGTCCTGCACGCCGGCCACGCACTCGGTGCGCGCGAAATACTGGTCGGCCGTGTCGCCGCCGACCTGGCGCTTGCGGGCGTTGTAGACGAGGAACTTGGTCACTTCGCCGAGCGCGCGGCCTTCCTTGCGCGAGTAGGCGATGAGGCCCACGCCACCACGCTGCGCGCCCTGGATGCATTCCTCGATGGCGTGCGTGAGGTAGGGGCGGCAGGTGCAGATGTCGGAGCCGAACACGTCGGAGCCGTTGCACTCGTCATGGATGCGTGCGGTGAGCTCCACCTCGGGGTTCGCCAGGTCGCGCGGGTTGCCGAAGATGTAGAGCGTCTGCCCGCCGATGGGCGGCAGGAACACCTCGAGGTCGGAGCGCGTGACCAGCTCGGGGTACATGCCGCCGGTCTCTTCGAAGAGCGTGCGGCGCAGGTCGGTTTCGGAGCAGCCGAAGCGGCGCGCCACTTCGGGCAGGTACCACACAGGTTCGATGGCCGCCTTGGTCACCATGGCGGCGCCGCCCGTGGTGAGGAAGTGGCCGTCGGGCTTGAGGCGCCCGCTTTGCAGCGCCTCGATCACCTCGGGCAGGATCACATGCGCCTTGGTGATCGCGATGGTCGGGCGGATGTCGTAGCCGGCCGCGAGTTCGGTGGAAAACACATCGGCCACGAGCGCACCCCAAGGGTCGAGCGAGACGATGCGCCCGGGTTCGCTCCACTGCGGGTAGGGGCCGATGATGTCGGTGGGCGCGGTGTTGGTGAGGTCGGCCTTGTGTTCGCGCTTCAGGGCGCCGGCCGCGACCGCGAGCGCGCGGTAGACGCTGTACGAGCCGCTGTGGGTGCCGATGACGTTGCGGTGCGCGCGTTTGGTTGTTGTGCCGACCACGGGCCCACGCTCGGTGGCGGTGGCCGCGCCCCACTGGATGGGCAGCGCGCCGAAACCGCCGGCATGCGAGGTCAGGCGGATGTGGCCTGTCGACGTGGAGGGATGCAGCGCAGGGTGGGGTGCCGTGCCAGCCGGCAATGCGGAAGGGATCGCGGTGCTATCTACGGACATTGGGAGCCCTCAAAAAATGCAATGTACCGAGCACTTGTGCGGCTGGCAAGCGAGGGCCCGCGCGGCCTGACCGCGCTGCCGCGCACCGAGGTTCAGGCGGGCGACGAGCGCAGGCCGTAGGTCTTGCCGTGCACGAACAGGTACTCGGCGCGCAGCACCGCATCGCCTTTCTCGCCGGTGAAGGTGAAGCCGAGCACCGCCACCGGCGTGCCGGGCTTGATCTCCTCGACGCCCCAGGCCTGCAGCCGCGTGAGTGGGGCCAGTTCGACCTGCCACTTGCGGTCGCGCCGCGTCGGCAGTTGCGCCTTGGCCAGCAGCGCCGCGCCATCGACCGTTGCGCTCTGCTTGGGCAGCACGCGCTGCTTCAGGTCGGGCGGCAGCGCGAGGTTTTCGGGCAGCTCGATCTCCAGCTCGCCGTGCGGATTGCGCCAGCTCACCTTGGTGGCGCGGCCTTCCACGTACAGCGGTCGCTCCTGGTCAAAACTGCTCCAGCCGTGGTGGGCCCAGGCGGGCAGGGCCAGGCCGATCGAACCGGCCACGAACATGCGTCGATGCAGCATCGCGTTCTCCTTGGTCAGACATAGGCAATCCAGCGCCCGCAGATGATGACAGCGAGCCAAAACCCCAGCGAGAGAAGGCATTGCGCCTGGCCGAAACGGTCGATGGCGGCGACGCCGCTGCGCCAGTGAAAAAGCGCCGCGTTGGCGCCAGCCAGCGCGATCAGGCCCAGCTTGACGCGAAAGGCGTTGTTCGCCAGCAGTTCGTCGGGTTGGCCGGAGAACATGGTGAGTCCGGTGACGGCGCACAGACCGAAACCCACGAGGGCCGGTCGCAACGTGAGGCGGGCCAGCAGTGGTGCCGGCAGTTCGCGGCCCAGGCCGAGGGCGCGCAGCTCGAACACCAGCAGGCCGCCGAACAGCAGCGCAATGCCCACGATGTGCACCGCCTCCAGCGCCGGGTAGGCCCAGGGGTGCGAGACGAGTCCGGCCAGCATCGGCGCAGCTTAGCGGAGCACCTGCCGGGGCGGGCACAATCCCTTGCAATCTTTTTGACAACGGCTGTAACCGGCCCGCCGGATGGCACGAACCACTGTAGGACGCAGGACGGATTGGGGCGACGCAGAAGTGGCGCTGCGCAGCCTGTTCCTTCGCGGGCTCGACGGCGACGCCGGCGCGTACCGCGAATTCCTGCAGAAACTCAGCGCGCACCTGCGCGCTTTTCTGGGCAAGCGCCTCTTCGGCTGGCCCGATGAAGTGGAAGACCTCGTCCAGGAATGCCTGCTCGCCATGCACAACCAGCGCCACACGTACCAGAGCGACCAGCCCTTGACGGCTTGGGTGCATGCGATTGCGCGCTACAAGATGATCGACCTGCTGCGTGCCAAGTCGGTCCGCGAAGACCTGCATGACCCGCTGGACGACGACCTGGCCGTGTTCGCCGCGTCGGCCACCGACGCCAGCGATGCCAAGCGCGACCTCGGCGGCCTGCTGCAGACCCTGCCCGAGCGCCAGCGCCTGCCCATCGTCCACGTGAAGATCGAAGGCCTGTCGGTGGCCGAGACCGCCAGCCTCACGGGCATGTCGGAGTCGGCGGTGAAGGTCGGCATCCACCGGGGTCTCAAGGCCCTGGCCGCGAAATTCGGAGGCGCCGCACCATGAAGACCGACGACCTCGTCAATCTGCTGGCCACCGGCGACGTGGCGGTGCCGCGGCGCAGCGCCAGTGGGCGCATCGGGCTGGCGGTGCTTGCCGCGCTGCCGGTGTCCTTCGTGATCCTGTTCGGCGAGTACGGGCTGCGGCCCGACCTGGTGCAGGCGATGTTCTGGCCGATGTTCTGGGTCAAGGTGCTGTTTCCGCTGTGCATCGCGGCGGCGGCCTTCGTGACGGTGCAGCGGCTGGCCCGGCCCGGCGTGCGGGTGCGCCACGCGTGGTGGGGCGGGGTGCTGCCGGTGCTGGGAATCTGGGGGCTGGCGGCATTCGTCTGGTTCTCGGTGCCGATCGAGGAGCGTATGCCGTCGCTGATGGGGCAGTCGTGGCGCATCTGCGCGCTGAGCATCGGCTTGATGGCGCTGCCGGTATTTGCGGCCACGCTCGTGGCGCTGCGGGGACTGGCACCGACGCGGCCCGCGCTGGCGGGTGCCGCGGCGGGTGCGCTGGCCGGCGGCATCGGGGCTGCGGTCTACGCGCTGCACTGCGCCGAACTCACGGCGCCGTTCCTCGCGGTCTGGTACGTGAGCGGGATTGCCGTGCCGGTGCTGCTGGGCGCGGCACTGGGGCCGCGTCTGCTGCGCTGGTAGTAGCTGGGTTCGGCGGCGCTGCTTCAGCGCTTCTTGCTGCCGAAGATCCCGCCCAGCACGCCGCGCAAGATCTCCTTGCCCACCGACGTGCCCATGGTGCGCACCGCCGACTTGGCCATGGTCTGCACGAGGCCGTCGCGCTTGCCGCCGCGCGGGCCGGTGCTGCCGAAGAGCATGTCGTTGAGCATGCCGCCCATGCCGGACGATTCTTCTGCTGCCGCGGCCCCGCCCTTCGCGCCCGCAGCCGGCGCGTCGGGTGCGCTCTCGGCGCGGCCCTTGAGCTTTTCGTAAGCCGATTCGCGGTCGACCGTCTTTTCGTACACGCCGGCCACCAGCGAGTTGGCGATCAGCGCCTTGCGCTGCTCGGGCGTGATCGGGCCGAGCTGGCTGCCCGGCGGCAGCACGTACACGCGCTCGGTGATGCTCGGACGGCCCTTGGAATCCAGGAAGCTCACGAGCGCCTCGCCCACGGCGAGTTCGGTGATGGCGGTCTCGATGTCGAGGCCGGGCTTCTGGCGCATGGTGCTGGCAGCAGCCTTCACGGCCTTCTGGTCGCGCGGCGTGAAGGCGCGCAGCGCGTGCTGCACCCGGTTGCCGAGCTGGGCCAGCACCGAATCGGGAATGTCCAACGGGTTCTGCGTGACAAAGTACACCCCGACACCCTTGGAGCGCACCAGCCGCACCACCAGTTCGATGCGTTCGACCAGCGCCTTGGGCGCCTCGTTGAACAGCAGGTGGGCCTCGTCGAAGAAGAAGGCCAGCTTCGGCTGCTCGGGGTCGCCGATTTCGGGCAGTTGCTCGAACAGCTCGGACAGCATCCACAGCAAAAAGGTGGCGTACAGGCGCGGCGAATTCATGAGCTTGTCGGCCGCCAGGATGTTCACCACCCCCTTGCCGCCCACCGTCTGCATGAAGTCGGAGATGTTGAGCATCGGCTCGCCGAAGAACTTGTCGCCGCCCTGGGTCTCGATCTGCAGCAGGCCGCGCTGGATCGCGCCCACGCTGGCGGCGCTGATGTTGCCGTACTCGGTGGTGAACTGGCTCGCGTTCTCGCCCACGTACTGCAGCATGGCGCGCAGGTCTTTCAGGTCGAGCAGCAGCATGCCGTTGTCGTCGGCGATCTTGAACACCAGGTTCAGCACGCCGGCCTGGGTTTCGTTCACGTCGAGCATGCGGCCCAGCAGCAGCGGGCCCATGTCGGACACCGTGGCCCGCACCGGATGGCCCTGTTCGCCGAACACGTCCCACAGCGTGACGGGGCAGGCGGCGGGCTCGGGCACGTCGATGCCGCGTTCCTTGAGCGTGGCGGCCAGTTTTTCGCCGACGGCGCCTTTCTGGCTGATGCCGGTCAGGTCGCCCTTGACGTCGGCCATGAACACCGGCACACCGATGTTCGACAGCTGTTCGGCGATGGTCTGGAGCGACACGGTCTTGCCGGTGCCGGTGGCGCCGGTGATCAGGCCGTGGCGGTTGGCCAGGCCGGGCAAAAGGGCGCACTCGATGGTGTCGTGGCGTGCGATCAGAAGGGGGTCGGCCATGGGGCGCTCCGGGTCGTATCGAAGCGCGCAGTCTAATCAACCGCCACTCCTATAATTCACGACCCCGCACGGTCGTCCAGGAAAAATAGTTCAGGAGGTTTTTTTGTCATCGACTGCTCAGCCCCCCATTCCCGCCACTGGCGATGCATCCGAACAGTCGCCGATCGAAAAAGAGCTGGCTGTGCTGCTCGTGAACGCGCTCAATCTCGAGGTTGCGCCTGAAGAGATCGTTCCCACCGCCCCGCTGTACGGCGAAGGTCTGGGCCTCGACTCCATCGACATCCTCGAAGTCGCGCTCGAAGTTTCGCGCCGCTACGGTTTTCAGCTGCGCTCGGACGACGAGCGCAACCAGCAGATCTTCCAGTCGCTGCGTACGCTCGCGACCCACGTCGCCGAGCACCGCAGCGCCACCTGATCCATGTCTCGATGGCGACTCGTCCTCCTGCTGCTGGTGGGGGTCACGTATGCCGGCCTCTCCCATTGGATGACGCTGTTCCACGCCACCGAGCCCTGGGCTGTGGTGGTGTTGCTCGGCCCGTTGTGGATCGCGGCCATGGGCTGCGCTGCCAGCTGGTTCGGCCGCTGGGGCCTCGCCGCCGCGGCGGCGCTGGGCATCGGCGGCTTCTCGCTCGTCTTCCTCGGTGAGGCGGGCGACACGAACCGTCTCTATGTGTTGCAGCATGTCGGCATCAACGGCGCGCTCTGCGGCTGGTTCGGTTCGACGCTGCGCGGCAAGGGCTTGCCTCTGATCACGCAGTTCGCGCAGCGCGTGCACCCGCTGAAGGGGCACATGCTGTCTTACACGACGCATCTCACGCAGATCTGGACGGTGTATTTCGCCGTCGTGGTCGTGTCGTCGATCGTGGTCTACCTGACGATGTCGTTTTCGGCCTGGTCGCTCTTGGCCAACGTGCTGTCGCCGCTGAGCGTGGCGCTTCTATTCGTGGGCGAGCACCTCGTGCGCTACCGCCTGCACCCCGAATTCGAACGCACGCGGCTCGTCGATGCGGTGCGCGCGTTCTACGGCACCTCGACGGTGGACAACGGCGCCGGCGGCCAATGAAACAGGCGCAGGCAGCCCGCGTGACCATCGACACCGCTTCTTCCTCTTCTTTCCTGCCGCTGCTCGCGGACCGCAACCCCGACGCCCCGCTGGCCTGGCGCGGCGGTCAACCGGTCAGCGCGCGCCAGTTCCTGGCCGACGTCGAGCGTCTGGCGCCGGTGTTGCCTGCCGAAGGGCCTGCTGTCAATCTGTGCCTCGACCGCTACGCCTTCGCCGTGAGCCTGGGCGCCGCGCTGGTGCGTGGCCATGCCAGCCTGCTGCCGCCCGATGCGCGGCCGGACACGCTGGCGCGCCTGACCGAAATCGGCGGCCCCCATTTGTTCGCGCTGACCGACGACGCGAAGCTCGACACCCCCGGCATGCGGCGCCTGCAGGTCGAGGCCGTTCCCGGTCCGGCGGGCGATGCGCCCGTGCCCACCATCGACGGCGGCCGTCATGCAGCCAGCCTGCTCACGTCGGGCTCCACCGGCGTGCCGCAGCCGCACGCGAAGGCCTGGCGCACGCTGGTCGGCGACGTCGAAGTGGCGGTCGAGCGGTTGTGCCGCGTGCTGCAGCGGCCCACGCTCGAAGGGCTCACGCTGGTCGCGACCGTGCCGGTGCAGCACAGCTACGGACTCGAATCGTCGGTGCTGCTCGCCATGCTCGGTGGCGCAGCCTTCGAGACTGGGCGGCCGTTTTTCCCGGCCGACGTGGCGAAGGCGCTGGCCTTGGTGCCGCGGCCTCGCGCGCTGGTGACCACCCCGTTCCATCTGAAGACCTTGCTGCTGTCGGGCATCGAACTGCCGCCAGTCGACCTGATCCTGTCGGCCACTGCACCGCTGTCGCCGCAACTGGCCTTGCAGGCCGAGCAGGCATTGGGCGGCGTGCTGCTCGAAATCTACGGCAGCACCGAATCGGGCCAAGTGGCGACGCGCCGCACGACCGACAGCGAAATCTGGGAAACCTTCGGCGAGATCCGCGTGCACGCGGAGCCGGGGGAGGGCGACGGCCCCGAGCGCTTCATCTTCAGTGGCGATTTCATTCCCGAACCCACGCCGATGGCCGACGTGCTCGAACTGCTCGATGCACGGCGCTTCCGCCTGTTCGGCCGCGCCAACGACCTGATCCACGTCGCCGGGCGGCGCAGCTCGCTCGCGCACCTGAACTACCACCTCAACAGCATCGCCGGCGTCGAAGACGGCGCCTTCTGGCTGCCCGACGAGGTGGCCGACGGCGTGGTGCGGCCGGTGGCGTTCGTGGTCGCGCCCACGCTGTCGGCGACCGACATCATTGCTGCACTGCGACAACGGCTGGAACCCGTGTTCGTGCCGCGCCGCGTGGTGCAGGTCAAGGCCTTCCCGCGCGAAGGCACGGGCAAGTTGACGGTGCGGGCGCTGCGCGAATTTGCGCTGGCCCAGCTCGCCGACGACCAGACGCCGGTGCAGATGGCGCACACGGTGCCGGTCGACCATCCGGCCTTTGCCGGTCATTTCCCCGGCCAGCCGCTGGTGCCCGGCGCGTTGCTGCTGGCCGAAGTCATGGAGGTCGTGCGCCGCGTGCCGGCCCTGTCGGCGCGGCTCGGCACGAGCCCGACACTCGCGGCCGCCAAGTTCCTCGCGCCCGTGCGCCCCGGCAGCACGCTCTCCATCGAGCTGCAGCCGGAGGCCGGCACCGGCCGCGGCGTGCGCTTCGACGTGCGCTGCGACGGCGTGGTGGCTGTCACCGGTCGCTGGACGGCTGTGCCAGAGTCGGCGGGATGAAGCACACCGACGCCGAAACGCGCGCCGTGGACGAAGCGGCGCGGCAGACCGCCCGCCCGACGGCCCAGCAGGGCGACTGGGCGCGCGCGCCCGAGCGCAGCAACATGCTGGCGCTGCGCTTCATCTGCCTCATGGCACTGGTGTGCGGGCGCCATGTCACGCGGCTGCTGCTGCCGCCGATCAGCCTGTACTTTTTGCTGTTCGCGCCTGCGCCGCGCCGCTACATCAAGCGCTACCTGTTCCGCGCCATCGGTCCGCGTGCGGGTTGGGTCGACGGCTACCGTTTGCTGCACGCGTTTTCTTCGACCGTGCTCGACCGCGTGTACTTCCTGCGCGGGCGCATGGACCTGTTCAAGGTGAAGATCGAAGGCAACGGCCCCATCGAGGCCGAGGCGGCCGAAGGGCGAGGCGCTTTCCTGCTCGGCGCGCACATCGGCAGCTTCGAGGTGCTCGGCGCCTGCAAGCAGCAGGCGCACCAGAACCGCATGCGGCTGGCGATGCTGATGTATCCCGACAACGCGCAGCGCATCACCGCCATCCTGAACGCCATCGCGCTGCCCGAAATGCGGCCGCACGTGATCTCGCTGGGCCGGCCGCATTCGATGCTCGCGCTGCGCGACTGGCTCGACGGCGGCGGCCTCGGCGGCATGCTGGCCGACCGCACGCTGCCGGGCAGCGAGGAGCAGCCGGCACACCAGCGCGGCAACAACATCGTGCTGCCTTTCCTGGGGCAGTCGGCCGTCTTCAACGACGGCCCGTTCCGCCTTGCTGCGCTGCTGCGCCGCAAGGTGTTCTTCATGGCCGGCATGTACGGCGGCGGTGCCCGCTACGATGTCCGGTTCGACCCGCTGGCCGACTTCGGCACGCCGTTTGCCGATGCCGCGGAGCGCGAACAGCGCATCCGCGGCGCAGTCGAGGCCTATGTGGCCCGCCTTGAGGCGCTGTGTCGCGCCTACCCGTACAACTGGTTCAACTTTCATGATTTCTGGCTCGAAGATGCGGCTTGATTGGCTTTGCAGGGTGTTGGTGCTCGCCGTGGCTTTCTGCGCCGCGCCGGCCTGGGCGGCGTTCGACCTGCCTGAACTGATGGGCCTGCTGTCCAAGCAAAAGAGCGGTGAGGCGCGCTTCACCGAACAGCGCTTCGTGCACGGCCTCGAAGGCCCGCTCGATGCGAGCGGCACGCTGAGCTTCGAGGCGCCCGACAAGCTGGTGCGCCGCACACTGTCGCCGCGCATCGAAACCATGGCGGTCGACGGCAACACGCTGACCTTGTCGCGCGGCAACCGCAATCGCACGCTCGCGCTGGACAGCATGCCCGAGCTGCTGGGCCTGGTCGAAGCCATGCGCGGCACCCTGACCGGCGACGGCACCACGCTGCAGCGCTATTTCAAGAGCACCGTGTCCGGCGCTGCCAACCAGTGGACGCTCGACCTGACCCCCAATGACAGCCGGCTGGCCGCGCAGGTGCGCAGCATGCGCATCACGGGCCGCGGCGGCGAGGTGCTGGGGCTGGAGATGGAGTTCGTGGGCGGCGACCGCTCGGTCATGAACATTTCGCCCAAGGCGCCGCCGTCGGCGGTGCCGGCCAGCGCCCCCGGGCGCGCGACGCCGTGAGCCTGGCGCAGGCGGGCGGGCCGCCGGGGTGGTCGCGCCGCATCGTCGTTCTGCTGGCGTGGCTGTTGGTCGTGGGCCTGGGCGCGATGGTCATCGCGCGCACCCAGATCGGCGCCGACCTGTCGGCTTTTCTCCCCAAGAGCCCGGACCTGCGCCAGCGCGTGCTGATCGAGCAGCTGCAAAGCGGCGTCGCCTCGCGCACGCTGATGCTGGGTTTCGAAGGCGGCAGCGTCGAACAGCGCGCTGAAGTCTCGCGCGCCGTCGGCAAGGCGATGCGCGAGAGCAAGCTCTTCGACCTGGTGCAGAACGGCGATGTGAGCGACTGGAGCGAGGCCGGCACCTGGGTGTTCGAGCACCGCTACCAGCTGTCGTCCGGCGTGATGCCGGGGCAGTTCACGGTGGCCGGGTTGCGCGACGCCATCATCGACACGCTGTCGATGCTCGGCACGCCGGCCGGCAACGCGATCAAGCCCTTGCTCGACCGCGACCCGACCGGCGAAACCCAGCGCGTGGCGATGGAACTGGTGCCGGCGAGCGCGCCGCGCAGCGAAGGCGGTGTCTGGATGTCGCGCGATGCGCCGCGTGCGCTCATGATCGCGACGACGCGTGCGGCCGGGGGCGACCTCGACGCGCAGGCCGTCGCCATCGCGCGTGTTCAGGCCGCCTATGAAGCTGCCGCGCGCGGCATGGGTGAAGCCAGTCCCAAGCTGTTGCTGAGCGGAGCGCCCGTGTTCTCGGTGATGAGCCGCGAAAAGATCAAGACCGAAGCCATCCACCTTGCGGTGGTCGGCGGCATCGTGATGAGCGTATTGCTGCTGCTGGCTTTTGCCTCGCCGCGCGCGCTCGTCATCGCCTTCCTGCCGGTGGCCACGGGCGTGGTGGTCGGCACCGCGTCGGTCAGCCTGGTGTTCGGCTCGGTGCATGGGCTCACACTGGGCTTCGGCAGCACGCTGATCGGCGAGACGGTCGACTACGCCATCTATTACCTGATCCAGGCGCGCGGCGCGGCCGTGGCCGGCACCGGCTGGCAGCGCTGGCGCGAGGTGCATTGGCCCACGGTGCGGCTCGGCCTGCTGACCTCCGTGTGCGGCTTTGCGGCGTTGGTGTTCTCGGGCTTCCCGGGGCTGGCGCAGCTGGGCGTGTTCTCGATCGCCGGGCTGGTGTCGGCCGCATTGGCCACGCGCTACGTGCTGCCGGTGCTGGCGCCCGATGGCGCGACGGGCATGGGCATGCGCCGGCACATGGCACGGCTGGCCGGCCTGCTGGTGCGCGGCCTGCCGCGCCTGCGTTGGCCGCTGGCAGCGCTCGGCGTGGCCGCGCTCGCGCTGGTGCTGTGGCAGGGCGGCCACTTGTGGCGCGCCGACCTGAGCGCGATGAGCCCGGTGCCGCGCTCGGCCCAGCTGCTCGACGAAATGCTGCGCAAGGACATCGGCGCCAGCGACGGCGGCGTGCTCGTGGTGGCCTTCGGCGACGACGAACAGGCCGCGCTGCGCCACACCGAAGCCGCAGCAACGCGCCTCGACGCGCTGGTCGACAAGGGCGAGCTCAGCGGCTACGAAACCGTGACCCGCGTGCTGCCGAGCGTGGCGGCGCAGACCGCGCGCCTGGCCAGCCTGCCCGATGCCGACACGCTGCGCGCCAACCTGGCCGAAGCGACGAAGGGCTTGCCGTTGCCGGCCTCCCGGCTTGGCGCCTTCGTGACCGATGTGGAGGCCGCGCGCAAGCAGGCGCCCGTGCAGCGCGCCGACCTCATGGGCGGTCCGCTGGGCTCCGTGGTGAACACGCTGATGTACGAGCGGCCGGGCGGCGGTTGGTCCACGCTGGTCGTGCTGCATCCCGGTCCGGGCTTCGATCAGGGTCGGCTCGAAGCCGCGCTGGCCGGCCTGCCCGAGGTGCAGGTGGTGGACGTCGGCCGCGAACTCGGCGGCCTCTACCAACGCTACCTGCACGAGGCCTTCGTGCAGGTGCTGTTGGGCGCGCTGGCGGTGGTGGTGCTGCTGGGCGTGTACCTGCGCTCGTGGCGCCGGCTGCTGGCCGTGTGCCAGCCGCTGCTGTTCGCGGTGGTGCTCACGCTGGGTGGCATGGCGCTCGCGCAGGCGGCGCTCGGCATCCTGCACCTCGTGGGGCTGTTGCTGATCGTCGCCGTGGGGTCGAACTACGCGCTGTTCTTCGACCAGCTGCGCACGACCGGGCGCGCCGATGAAGACACGCTGGCCTCGCTGATGCTGGCCAACCTCACGACGGTGGTGTCGTTCGGGCTGATCGCGATCTCGGACATTCCGGCGCTGTCGTCCATCGGCCGCGTGGTGGCGCCGGGCGCCTTGCTGGCGCTGCTGCTGTCGGCCGCGTTCGCACGCAACGTGACGCCCGGGAAGGGCCCGAGCCCACAGCGACCGCGCTGATGGGAAAATTCGGACCCACCATGTCGTCGCCTTCCGCCCCTGTCGCTGCCGCCGAATCCTGGCCCTGGCCGCCGGCCATGCGCGCCAGCGCGGCCGTGCATGTGGCGGCGCTGGGCGCGGGCGTGCTGGTGCCGGGCGCGTGGCCCTGGGCCCTCGGCGCGGTGGTGCTGAACCATGCGCTGATCACCGGCGCGGGCCTCACGCCGCGCAGCAACCTGCTCGGCCCGAACGTCACGCGCCTGCCCGAGGCCGCGGGTGCACGTCGTGAGGTGGCGATCACCATCGACGATGGGCCCGAGCCCGAGGTCACGCCCCGTGTGCTCGACCTGCTGGATGCGCACGGCCAACGCGCCACTTTCTTCTGCATCGCCGAGCGCGTGCAGGCGCACCCGGCGTTGGCGCGCGAGATCGTCGCGCGCGGCCACAGCATCCAGAACCACACGGCGCAGCACCGCCACAACTTCTCCTTCCTCGGGCCGCGCGGCTTCGCAGCGGAGATCGCACGGGCGCAAGACATCCTGACCGACGTGACCGGCCAGCGCCCGACCTGTTTCCGCGCCCCCGCCGGGCTGCGCAACCCTTTCCTCGAACCCGTGCTGCACCGCCTCGGCCTCTCGCTCGTGAGCTGGACGCGGCGCGGTTTCGACACCCGCGAAGGCGACGCCACCAAGGTGATGGCGCGCCTCGCCCGCAATCTACAGGCGCGCGACATCCTGCTGCTGCACGACGGCAACGCCGCGCGCACCGCAGCAGGGCAACCCGTTCTGCTCGAGGTGCTGCCCTTATTTCTCCAACGCCTGCGCACCGATGGATTGCGTGCCGTGACCCTGCCTGAAGGATTGAAGACCGCATGAGCGCCGTGATGCCATCGACGATGACCACTGACAACGCCTGGCGCGAGCTGCACGAAGCCGCGACCGTTCCGTACAAGAAGGGCGGCACCTTCGCCTGGCAGTTCGCTCGCGGCAAGCTCGGGCGCGACCCGGTGTTCCGCGGCCTGCTCGAACGCGGCCTGATCGACGCGCAGCATCGGCGCGTGGTCGACATCGGTTGCGGACAAGGCCTCTTCGTGAGCCTGCTGGCGTCAATGAGCGCGATGCAGCAACAAGGACGCTGGCCCGCGTCATGGGCCGCCACGCCGGCCGCCGCCGACTACACGGGCATCGAGCTGATGCCGAAGGACGTCGCGCGCGCCGAGGCGTCGGTCGGTCACCTGAAGCCGACGCCGCGCCTGGTGTGCGCCGACATGTGCTCAGCCGCCTTGCCCGATTGCGACCTGGTCGTGATCCTCGACGTGCTGCACTACGTGGGCCTCGCAGCGCAGGAGGGCGTGTTGACGCGCGTGCGTGACGCGCTCCGCCGTGGCGGCAACCCGAACGCGCGGCTGCTGCTGCGCGTGGGCGATGCATCGAGCACGCGCGGTTTCGCGATCAGCCAGTGGGTCGATCGCACGGTGACGCGCATCCGCGGCCACAAGGTGTCGCCGACCTGGGGCCGGCCGCTGACCGAATGGACCGCGCTGCTGCAGCGCCTGGGGTTCCGCGTGCAGAGCATTCCGATGAGCGAAGGTACGCCGTTTGCCAACGTGCTGTTGGTGGCCGATCTGGAGGCTGCCGCTTGACGGCACCGCAGACGCTCGACCGCGCGGGCATTGCCGAGCGCATTCCGCACAGCGGCAGCATGTGTCTGCTGGAGCGCCTCGAAGGCTGGGACGCCGAGTCGATCCATTGCAGCACCATGACGCACAGCCAGTCGGACAACCCGCTGCGCACCGACAGCGGGCTTCTTGCACCGAACGCCATCGAGTACGCGGCGCAGGCGATGGCGCTGCACGGTGGCCTGCTGGCCGTCGAAGGCAGCACGCCATCGGCCGGCTTCCTGGCCAGCGCACGCAACGTGAAGCTGGCGGTGGCGCGGCTGGACGACATCGACGGGGCGTTGCAGGTGCGCGCCAGGCGACTGTCCGGTGACGACCGGCAGGTCTTGTATGAGTTCACGGTGGCGGCCGACGACGGCCGCCTGCTGGCCGAGGGCCGGGCCGTGGTGGTCTTGAACACGCCGCTGGCGGACATGGAAAGCACACCGTCATGAATTTCGAAGGAAAACGCACACTGATCACCGGCGCCAGCGGCGCGCTCGGCGCGGCCATGGCGGAGCGCTTTGCACGCGACGGCGCGACCGTGCTGTTGCATGCGAACTCGCGGCCCGAGGTGATCGAACAACTGGCCGCGTCGATCACCGCCGCCGGCGGCAAGGCGGAATGCCATGTGTTCGACCTGCGCAGCGACGAGGCCTGTGCGGCCGGCTGCGCACGCATCCTCGAAGGCGGGGCGGTTCAGATCCTCGTCAACAACGCGGGTGTGCACGACGACGCGGTGCTGCCCGGCATGCGCGCCGAGCAATGGCACAAGGTGATCGACGTGTCGCTGAACGGCTTTTTCCGCGTGACCCAGCCGCTGCTGCTGCCGATGATGCGCACTCGCTGGGGGCGCGTGCTGAACATCTCGTCCGTCGCCGCCATCGCGGGGAACCGGGGGCAGGTGAACTACGCCGCAGCCAAGGGGGCGTTGAACAGCGCGACCAAGGCGCTGTCGCTCGAAGTGGCGTCGCGTGGTGTGACGGTGAACGCGATTGCGCCGGGGATCATCGCCTCGCCGATGGCCGATGCGGTGTTCGACCCTGCGCTCATCAACCAGATGGTGCCGGTGAAGCGCGCCGGCACGCCGCAGGAAGTGGCGGCGCTGGCGGCGTTCCTGGCAAGCGATGAAGCCGCGTACATCACGGGGCAGGTGATCTCGATCAACGGCGGGATGATCTGAGAGCCGGCGAGGGCGCCTGACCGCCGCCGACCGCTCTCTGAATCGCAGACTACTGCGGCTTGATGTTTCCGGTTTCCTTCCACTTGGCGATGCGCGTCATGTGATGCTGAAGGTAGAGCATGCTGAAGAAGAAGGTCATGGCGCCCGAGAGATTCAACCTGATCGGTTCGACGCTGTTGTAGTGGTCGAGCATCGAGCGCCTCATCGAGTAGTACCCGCAATAGAAGAGCACGTACGACGGAATCTGAAGCAGCCAGCCAAGACTTTGGGTGTCCGAAGATTCCGATGAGGCATCGACGATGGCGCCGATGGACGCCAGAACCACATAGCCGATCAGGTACATGGTGGCATTGGACCGGGAATCGATCGTGCGTATCCACGACGACTGGATAAACAGCCAGACCACGCCAAAGATGCCGAAGCTCAGCACCGTGAACAGCAAGACCAGCGCCCAGTGCAACTTGGGTGGGAGTTTCTCCTCAGGCCTCGCTGTCTGGTTGGCGTAGGAGGACGGCGGCGCGACGTAGCCCGGCACAGGGGGCGGCTGATGGGCCGGAAAAGGGTGCGGTGGGACGATGGGAGGCGCACCGGACAGCATGGCCCGCTCGCCGAAAAATTGCCGAGCCGGCTGCCATTCGGCCATTCCATCGCGCCAGACCCAGTCTGTCTCAGCAATGTTTCCCCGGGCATACAGCGATCTGGCCTCGCTCTCCTCATAGGGTCCGAACCCTTGCCCATTTCGATTGACGTGGATGTCCATGGTGAATCTCCCTCTCTCTTTGCTTGTTGTAATTAACTGAACTGACGAAACGTTCGAGATGGCCGGCGCATTCATTCATGCCGTGGCAAGCGCCCGGCATGCGCAACAGACCAGGAAAAAAACTGGTTTAAAGAGGCAGCGTATCGAAGGCCGCGTAAGCCGTGGCCAGCCACGACTTCACGCGCTGACGTTCCAGCAACCCGAGCGCATGCGCCCCTTCGCGGTCGTTCACGGCCTTCCAGAAGCTCGTGTTCTGCGCATCGATCTTGCGCATGCTGGCTTCGTGCAGGCGCGGCAATGCAATGACGCGTGCGCCGTTCGCATTGGCCTTCGACAGCGATTGCGACGCCAGCAGCATCCCGAAGTCGCTGCCGCGTCCGTAGTTCTGCACCACGATGTAGTTGGGGCGATTGCCGAAGGTGTCGATGAGCGTGCCGAGCAGGTCGGTGGAGTCCTTGCCATCGTCCAGCACGTGCCAGAAGTTGACCGTGACATCGATTTCCTCGAACACGTCGAACAGGTCGGATTCCTTGATCCAGCGCGACAGCGGCGCCAGCGTTTGCGCCGCGAGGTCGACGATCACGCTCTGCTTCGGGTTGCTCTCGAAGCCGTTCACCACCGTGTCCAGGCCCTCGAAGCTGTCGACCACCACGGGCGAGGCAAAGCCCTCGTAGAAGCGGGTGAAGGAGCTGTGCGAACGGTCGGTGTCGAAGCCGGTGAAAGGACGGCTGCGATCGATGAAGTACTGGGCCAGCACGCGTGCCGTGACCGATTTGCCGACACCGCCTTTTTCGCCGCCGATGAAATTGATGGAGCTCATGAGTGGATGCTGCCTCGAATGGGTTGAGGGGTGGAGGAGGGCGGATTCATTCTAGGGTTCGCTTGCTGCGCCGCCGTGGCTAGCGACCCCGCTTGCTCATGCTCTGCAGCAAGGGATGTGCCTGCAAGCGCTGCTGCAGCCGTTTCTTCCATGGAGCCGGCAGTGCAGAGCCGTCGATCATCGCGGGCCACTGGTCGCGCGCGAGGCGGGCCGTGTCGGCGACCACGCGTCGCATGCGCGGCTCGTGCAGGCCGGCCGAGAAACAGAAGGCGCGCACGTTGGCCGGTGTGAACATCGCGGTGCGACGTACAGCGGCTGCGCCCACCGGGGTCGGCAGCAGCGGGAGCGCATGGCCCTCGACGCCTTGCAGCGCCGCGTAGGCCACGATGTCGTAGGCCGGTGCCAGGCGCGGCGCGATGCCGTCGGGGTAGAGCACGCCGAAGTTCTTCAGGTGCGCATCGGGGTTGCCCAACAGATCGTTGACCACGAGCCGCCGCACCAGTTCGAGCACGGCGTCTTCGCCCAGCGATGGAAAGGCGCGCATCGCGAGCGCCATGTCGAGGTAGCTTCCGCTGTATTTGTGCATCGGATCGACCGCGAGTACCTGGGCGAAATCCTCGAAGTGGATGCGGCGCGCGCCGTCGCGATCGAAACGCGTGACGGCCAGGAACTCGGGCTCGTCCGGCAGCGCATAGCTGTGTTCCGCCGCGATGGCCGACAGCGGTGCGAGTTCAGCGTGGCATACCTCGACACCCGCCGCACCGGCCATCTGCAGCGAGAGCATTTCGAGCTGCGGCATGTGAGGCCGGCCGGCCACCGGCAGCTTGGCGATCACGCGCGTGCTGGCGCCGGCGCGCACGCGCGCCACGTAGCGACCGCCCTGGCGGCGCAGGCCCAGCTTGGGCTGCACGCCCGAGACCGAAATGCCCTGCGGCATCGGCAGCTCGACCACCGACATCTCGAGCGCGTCCTGATCCTGCGTGATGAGGCGCTGCAGCGTGCCGCGGTCGACCGACACCGGGCGTGCAGCCACGGCGCCGGGCAGGTCGCCGCCGCAGGCCGCCAGCAATTCGAAGTGATCGTTGTCGCGGCAACCGCGCAGCTGCGCGATGTGGCTGCGCAGCACGCCCTCGGGCAGCAGGTTCTGGAAGAAGCCGGGCAACTGGCCGCCCTGGGCGTTGAACAGCGGGTTCTTCACGTCGCTCCACAACGCGGCTTGGGCAGAAGGGTCGCTCGCGACCATCGACAGCGAAAGCACGCCCGGCGGCGGGCTGGCGATCAGCTCGGGCTCCGCCACGAAGCGGCACAGGTCGGCGTACTGGAACAGCTTGCCGAGGCGGTGTGCGCCGAGGGAAATCTCGAGGATCTTGACGTTCATGGCGGTGAGCGGCGGCCCCGCACGTAGGGCGGCGCGGCGGGCGCTTCAGCCAGCGCCCGACCGACACGCGTGGCGACCGGGCGGTAGCCGGGATCGACCGCGGTGCCTTCGCCGAAACCCTTGGGCGCGAGCTGCAGTTCGAGCCCCAGCGCATCGACCAGCGCCAGCAGCGACGACAGCTGCGGATTGCCCTTCAGGCTCAGGGCATTGCGCACCGAGCGCTCGGTGAGCCCCGAGCGCAGCGCGATCTCGGCGTTCGTGAGGCCGGTGGCCCCGCGTCGCGCCGTGAGGGCGTTGATGAGTTCCTGTTTGTCCACGGAAATATATTACCTCAAATGGCTATTTGGGAAACATATTTCCGATGTGAAAAGCCTACTTTGGGATCAGCGTGAAGAGCGGCATGACCACGCCCATCACCCAGTTCTGGCCGAAATCGAGGGCCGCGCGGCGGTATTTCTCGTCGGCCTGCGCGGCCAGCAGGTCGAGCCGCGCCACCACCTTCGACAGCTCGCGGTCGGCCACGAGGTTGCGTCCGCGGTCGCTGATCTCGGTGGCCAGCAGCAGCGGCTGGCCGTCGGGGCCGGTCTTGGACGAGATCAGCCAGAGCGAAATTTCGAAGTTGCGCGCCGTACGGTAGCTGTTCTCGGCGTCGACCCCGTCGATCATGGTCTGGTCCCAGGTGTTGCCGTTGGCCTGCTTGAGCATCGTGGCCCAGCCGACGACCAGCGCCGCCACGCGGTCGCCCTGGTAGGCCTGCGGGCCGGTCTCGAAGGCCAGGCGGATGGCGTCGATGCCGGTGGCGCCGCGCAGTTCGGGCAGGGGCGTACCCTGCAGGACCGCGTCCCAGGTGCGTTTCGTGGCTTCTTCCAGGGTGGCGGCCGACTTGCGCCATTCGCGCGGGTTGCGCCGGTACAGCGTGGTCTGTACGCGACGCACCGACTGCAGGTTGTCGCGCAACGACAAATTGGCGATGCGGTTGGTGGCGGATTGCAGCCATTCCTGGTTGCCGTAGGGTTCGGCGCGCTCGGTGGATCGAAGGGACGAACAGCCCGTCAGCGCCAGCGGCGCGAGCAGGGCGGCCGCGGTGCCTGCCAGCAGGTAGGTGCGTCGCGCCGCGAGGGGAGAAGCCAGGGAATCACTCATGCCCTGACGTTATCATCCACGGCTGGGGCGGCGGCCCGCTTCAAGCTGCGGGCCCGTGCAATTTTCCTTACAAATCAATACCTTGGCGCTAAGCCAAGGCAGGGCGACAAGTCGTGCGTCTTAACTCCATCAAGCTCTCGGGCTTCAAGTCGTTCGCCGAACCCACCAACTTCCTGCTGCCGGGCCAACTGGTCGGGGTGGTGGGGCCGAACGGCTGCGGCAAGTCGAACATCATGGACGCCGTGCGCTGGGTGCTCGGCGAGTCGCGTGCGTCGGAACTGCGCGGCGAGTCGATGCAGGACGTGATCTTCAACGGCACGACCACCCGCAAGCAAGCCAGCCGTTCGAGCGTCGAGCTGGTGTTCGACAACGCCGACCACCGCGCCGGCGGCCAGTGGAACCAGTTCACCGAAATCGCCGTGCGCCGCGTGCTCACGCGCGACGGCACCAGCAGCTACTACATCAACAACCAGCCGGTGCGCCGCCGTGACGTGCAGGACGTGTTCCTGGGCACCGGCCTCGGGCCGCGCGCCTACGCCATCATCGGCCAGGGCACGATCAGCCGGATCATCGAATCCAAGCCCGAAGAACTGCGCCTGTTCCTCGAAGAAGCCGCGGGTGTCTCCAAGTACAAGGAGCGCCGCCGCGAAACCGAGAACCGCCTGGGCGACACGCGCGAGAACCTCACGCGCGTCGAAGACATCCTGCGCGAACTCAACGCCAACCTCGAAAAGCTCGAGAAGCAGGCGGAGGTGGCGGCGCGCTACAACGCGTTGCAGGGCGATGCCACGAAGAAGCAGCACCAGCTGTGGTTCCTCAAGCGCGGTGAAAGCGATGCCGACCAGGCCAAGATCAAGGCCGATTCGGAAAAGGCCATCAACGACCTCGAATCGCGCACCGCCGACCTGCGCCGCATCGAGTCCGAACTCGAAACCGTGCGCCAGGCCCACTACGGCGCCGGCGACCTGGTGAACCAGGCGCAGGGCAAGCTGTACGAAGCCAGCGCCGAAGTCGGCCGGCTCGAAGGCGAGATCCGCTTCGTGGTCGAAGGCCGCCAGCGCGTCGAGCAGCGCCTGGTGCAACTGCGCGAACAGATGGGCCAGTGGGGCCGCCGCCGCGAAGAAGCCGAAGCCGAAATCGAGACGCTGGCTGGTGCCGGCGTCGATGCCGAAGAGCAGGCCATCCTGCTGGCCGCGCAGCTCGAAGAGCACGACGCACGCCTGCCTGACCTCGAAGAGGCCGTGCAGCGTGCGCAGAACGAAGCCAACACCCAGCGCGCCACGGTGTCGCAGGTGCAGCAGCAGATCCAGGTGCTGGCCGCCGACCAGCGCAACATCGAAGACCAGAGCCGCCAGCTCACGCTGCGCAGCGAGCGCCTGCGCGCCGACCAAAATGCGCTGGCCGCACCCGATGAAGACCGGCTGACCGAAATGCAGGAGCAGCTGGCCGCGGCGCAAGAAGCCGCCAGCGAGTCCGATGCCCGCCTGCAGGAACTGCAGGAGGCCGTGCCGCAGCTCGACGAGGACCGTCGCGCCAAGCAGCAGGCCGTCAACACCGAGGGCGCCCGCCACGCCGAGTTCTCGGCCCGCCTCGAAGCGCTGCGCGCGCTGCAGGAGAAGGTCAAGACCGACGGCAAGCTCGCGCCCTGGCTCGCCAAGCACGGCCTCGACGGCCTGCAAGGCCTGTGGAGCCGCATCCACATCGAACAGGGCTGGGAGAGCGCGCTCGAAGCCGCGTTGCGCGAGCGCCTGGGCGCGCTCGAAGTCAGCCGGCTCGACATGGTGCGTGCCTTCGGCAACGACGCGCCGCCCGCCAAGCTCGCCTTCTACAGCCCGCCTGCCGCCGGCGTACCGCAAGCCGCGGGCGCACTGCCCAAGCTCTCGAGTCTCCTGCGCCTGAACGACGCTGGCCAGCAAGCGCTGCTGAACGACTGGCTGTACGGCTGCTTCACGGCTGAGACTTTCGAAGAGGCGCTGGCCCAGCGCGCCACGCTGCAGCCCGGCGAGGTGATCTACGTGCGCAGCGGCCATGCCGTGTCGTCGCACAGCGTGAACTTCTACGCGCCCGATTCCGAGCAGGCCGGCCTCCTGGCCCGCCAGCAGGAAATGGAAAACCTCGAGCGCCAGCTCAAGGCCCAGACGCTCATCAACGAAGAGGCGCGCACCGCGCTGGTCCGCGCCGAAGCCGCGTACGGCGATGCCGCGCAGCGCCTCGTCACGGCCCGCCGCGAAGCCGCCGAAACGCAGTCGCGCGCCCATGAACTGCAGGTCGAAACGCTGCGCATGACGCAGCTCGCTGAACAAACTCGCGCGCGCAGCCAGCAGCTGGCCGCCGACCTCGGCGAGGTCGATGCCCAGCTCGAAGAGCTGCAAGAAAAACGCATCGCCGCCGAAGGCCGCTTCGAAGAGCTCGACATGCAACTGGCCGACAGCCAGGAGCGCCATGCGCAGCTCGACGAGCGCGTGATCGAGGCCGGTCGCACGCTGAATGCCAGCCGCGAACAGCACCGCAGCCTCGAGCGGCAGGCGCAGGAAGCCACCTTCTCGCAGCGCACGCTCGAAGCGCGTCGCGGCGAACTGAACCGCAGCATCGAAACCGCCTCGCAGCAGACCGTCGCGCTGACCGACGAAGACGAGCGCGCCCGCGCCGAGCTGAGCCGCCTGTCGGACGCCGCCGCGCAAGCCGGCCTGCAGGATGCGCTGTCGCTCAAGCTGGAGCGCGAGACCGCCTTGGGCGCGGCGCGCAGCCAGTACGACGATCTCACGCTCAAGCTGCGCGCCAGCGACGAACGCCGGCTGCAGCTCGAACGCGAACTCGATCCGCTGCGCCAGCGCATCACCGAGTTCCAGCTCAAGGAACAGGCCGCGCGCCTGGGTGTCGAGCAGTACCAGCAGTTGCTGGACGACGCCGGTGCCGACCTCGAAGCGGTCGCGCAATCGATCGAGACCGAGAAGGTGCGCCTGACCGGCTTGCAAAGCGAAATCGATCGGCTGAACCGCGAAGTGGTCGCGCTGGGCGCCGTCAACCTCGCCGCGCTCGACGAACTCGCGATTGCGAGCGAGCGCAAGATCTTCCTGGACGCGCAGTCGGCCGACCTGAACGAAGCCATCGGCACGCTCGAAGACGCCATCCGCAAGATCGACGCCGAAACGCGCGACCTGCTCGGCGGCACCTTCAAGATCGTCAACGAGCACTTCAGCCGCATGTTCCCCGAGCTGTTCGGCGGCGGCAATGCACGCCTCGTGATGACCGGCGACGAAATCCTCGATGCCGGTGTGCAGGTGCTCGCGCAGCCGCCCGGCAAGAAGAATCAGACCATCCACCTGCTCTCGGGCGGCGAGAAGGCGCTCACGGCCATTGCGCTCGTGTTCGCCATCTTCCAACTCAACCCGGCGCCTTTCTGTCTGCTGGACGAAGTGGACGCGCCGCTGGACGACGCCAACACCGAACGCTACGCCAAACTCGTGACCGCCATGAGCCGTGAAACCCAGTTCCTCTTCATCAGCCATAACAAGATCGCCATGGAAATGGCCGAACAGCTGATCGGCGTGACCATGCAGGAGCAGGGCGTGTCGCGCATCGTTGCGGTCGACATGGAGTCGGCGGCCTCGATGGTCGAAGCGGCATAAGGCAGGCGCGCGCATGAGCAATCTCACCCTCGCCCTGGCGATCCTCGGCGGCCTCGTTCTCGCGGCCGTCGTTGCGTACAACACCCTGATGTCGCGCCGCAATGCGCCGCGCCAACCCGACGCGGTCGATGTCGCCTTGGCCGAAGCCGAGCGCGCGCTGGCCGGCGGCAGCGACGGCGGCGTGGAGCCGATGCTCCATGCCGATCCGAGCCAGGTGGCCGGCAGCGACCGCCACGAGCCACTGTTCGACCCCGATCTGCCCGCGCCCAGCGGCGTGCCCGTGCCCACGGGCGAGCGCCGCGGCGGGCTCGATCCGCTGATCGACGTCATCGCACCCATTTCGCTCGAAGGCCTGGCCTCGGGCGATGCCGCCCTCGCGGCCATGCCCTCGACGCGCCGCGCCGGCAGCAAGCCGGTGGCCATCGAAGGCCTGAACGATCTCACCAGCCAGTGGGAGCCGCCGGCGCCCGGGCAGCGCTACCGCGCCTTCCAGGTCGGCGTGCAGCTGGCCAACCGCACCGGGGCGCTCAACGAGATCGAGTACTCCGAGTTCGTGGTCAAGGCGCAGGCCTTCGCCGACGCGGTGAACGGCGCGCCCGAGTTTCCCGAGATGCTCGACGAAGTGGCGCGTGCCCGTGAGCTCGACCAGTTCGCCAGCGCGCACGACGCGCAACTGGGCTTCGTGCTGCGCGCGCTGCATGCGGCCTGGAGTCCTGGCTACGTGCAGCAGAACGCCGCGCGGCTGGGCTTCGTCGCCGGGATCATCCCGGGGCGCATGGTGCTGCCGACCAGCGAGGTCGGCCTGCCACCGATCCTCGGGCTCTCGTTCGACACCCAGGCCGCGCTGGCCGACGATCCGGCGCAATCGGCGATTCGCGAACTCAGCCTGAGCCTCGATGTGCCGCAGGTCGATCGCGGCGAAGAGCCGTTCCGCCGCATGCGTGAAGCCGCTGCCACGCTCGCCCGCGAGATGGACGGCGTGGTCACCGACAGCGACGGCCAGTTGCTGCGCGACGAAACCATGGACGTGATCGGCACCGACCTCGAGCAGCTGTACGACACGCTCGACGCACGCGACCTCGCCGCCGGCTCGCCGCTGGCGCGACGCCTCTTCAGCTGATCCGTCTTTTCCCCGAGGGACACCCCATGACCACGCGCGACGAAGCGGCACGCGAAGCCGCCGCACTGAGCGAGCAGCTGCATCGCCACGCCCATCTGTACTACGTGCTCGACGCCCCCGAGCTGCCCGACGCCGAGTACGACAAGATGTTCCAGCGCCTGCAGGTGCTGGAAACCGAGTTTCCCGAGCTGCGCACGCCCGATTCGCCGACGCAACGCGTGGGCGGTGCGGTGCTCGATGGGCTGGCCAAGGTGCGGCATCGCGTGCCGATGCTGTCGATCCGCACCGAGACCGACATCACACCGACCGGCGCTAGCGCCTTCGATGCGCGCGTGCGCCGCGAACTGGGCCTGGCCGAAGACGCGCCGCAGATTGCCTATGTCTGCGAGCTGAAGTTCGACGGGCTGGCCATGAGCCTGCGCTACGAACACGGCGTGCTGGTGCAGGCCGCCACGCGCGGCGACGGCGAGGTGGGCGAGGACGTCACGCAGAACATCCGCACCATCCGTGAGATTCCGCTGAAGCTCAAAGGCACGGCGCCGCCCGTGGTCGAGGTGCGCGGCGAGGTCTACATGAAGCGCGCCGATTTCGACGCCCTCAACGAGCGCCAGCGCGAGAAGATCGCCGCCGGGCAGAAGAACGAAAAGGTGTTCGTCAACCCGCGCAATGCAGCGGCCGGTGCGGTGCGCCAGCACGATCCCGCGATCGCGGCGGCGCGGCCGCTGAGCTTCTTCGCTTACGGCCTCGGCGAGGTCTCGCCGACGAGCGAAGGCGGGCCTGAGATTGCCACCCAGTTCGACTGGCTGCAGCAGTTTCATGCATGGGGGTTTCCGGTCGCAACGCAGACTGCGCGGGCGACAGGTGCTATTGAACTGATAGCGTTCCACGAAACCATCGGCCGCCAGCGCGATGCGCTGCCGTACGACATCGACGGCGTGGTCTACAAGGTCGACAGCCTGGAGCTGCAGCGACAGCTGGGTTTTGTCTCGCGCGAACCGCGCTGGGCCGTGGCCCACAAGTACCCGGCGCAGGAGCAGCTGACCGAGGTGGTCGGCATCGAGATCCAGGTGGGCCGCACCGGCAAGCTCACGCCGGTCGCCAAGCTGGCGCCGGTGTTCGTCGGCGGCGTGACCGTGACCAACGCCACGCTGCACAACGAGGACGAAGCCCGCCGCAAGGACGTGCGCATCGGCGACACGGTCATCGTGCGGCGCGCCGGTGACGTGATTCCCGAAGTGGTGGGCGTCGCGCCCGACAGCCTGGCCAAGCCCGACGACCAGCGCGGCGCGATCTTCACCATGCCACACAAGTGCCCCGTGTGCGATTCGGAGGCCGTGCGGGAGGAGGGCGAGGTCGACTACCGCTGCACCGGCGGCCTGTTCTGCGCAGCGCAGCGCAAGGAAGCCATCCTGCATTTCGCGGCGCGGCGCGCGGTCGATGTCGACGGGCTGGGCGACAAGCTGGTCGAACAGCTGGTCGATGCCAACCTGATCCGCACCTTGCCCGATCTCTACAAGCTCGGCTTCGTCACGTTGGCGGGCCTGGACCGCATGGCGGAAAAGTCGGCCAAGAACCTTGTCGATGCGCTCGAAGCCTCCAAGAAGACGACGCTGCCGCGCTTCCTGTTCGGCCTGGGCATTCGCCACGTGGGCGAGAGCACGGCGAAAGACCTCGCCAAGCATTTCGGCAAGCTCGACGCGATCATGGATGCGACCGAGGAGCATTTGCTCGAAGTGAACGACGTCGGCCCCGTGGTGGCGCAAAGCCTGCGCACCTTCTTCGACCAGCCGCACAACCGTGAGGTGGTCGAACAGCTGCGCGCCTGCGGCCTGACCTGGGAAGAGTTCGAGCCAGAAGCCCGTGCGCCCAAGCCTTTGGCGGGGATGACCTTCGTGATCACCGGCACCCTTCCTACGCTGAGCCGCGACGATGCGAAGGATAAATTGGAGGCAGCCGGTGCCAAGGTGGCCGGCTCCGTCAGCAAGAAGACCCACTACCTCGTGGCCGGGGAAGAGGCTGGCAGCAAGCTCGACAAGGCGCGTGACATCGGCGTCACGGTGATCGACGAGGCGCGTATGCTGGAGATCCTCGCAAACGGGGTGGCGCCGGCCTCCGAGGCCTGAGCCGGTCGGTGCCGTTGACTGGGGCCCTTACCGCCCGTTACGCGACTTCACATCCGCGCAGTCAACAGGGTCTACAAGCGGACGTTGAAAGACTACAGAAGGCCGACAAGGAGTCCCTCATGCAAAAAATTCGTGTTCTCGCTACCAGCCTCGCACTCGGCGGCATCGCGCTGCTGAGCGGCTGCGTGGCCGTTCCAGGCGATCCGTACTACTCCGGCGGCTATTCCGACCCGTACTACTCCGATCCTGGTCCCGTGGTGGTGCCGGCGCCGGTCTACATCCAGGGTGGCGGCTATTACGACAACCGGCGTCCGTACTACGACCGTCGTCCTTACTATGGCCGACCCGGCTATCCCGCGGTGCGTCCCAGCTATCCAGCCGTGCGGCCGACCTATCCATCCGGCCGTCCGCCGGTTCAGATGCGTCCGCCGGCCGTTTCGCCTGCGCACCCGGGCGTGTCGCCCAACTACCCGAGCAACGCGATGCGCCCGCCGCCGGGCGTGCCGTGGCGTGACGCGCCGGCGCTGGCCGACAAGCCCTGACAACAAGGCAAGCACACGCCCCAGCGAGGGCGTGGCGCGCTGGCCATAATCCCGCATGGCCTTCCGCGAAATTCTCAAAATGGGCGACCCCCGGCTGCTGCGTACCGCGCAGCCGGTCGCTGCTTTCGACACCGACGAACTGCACCTGCTGGTGCGCGACATGTTCGAGACCATGAAAGCGGTCAATGGCGCCGGCCTTGCGGCGCCGCAGATCGGCGTCGATCTGCAGCTGGTGATCTTCGGCACCGACACTGTCAACCCCCGCTACCCCGACGCACCGCCGGTGCCGCGCACCGTGCTGCTCAATCCTGTCATCACGCCGCTGGGCGATGAAGAGGAAGAGGGCTGGGAAGGCTGTCTGTCAGTGCCAGGTCTGCGCGGCGTGGTGCCGCGCTTCGCCCACATCCGCTACACGGGCTTCGACCTGTATGGCGACCCGATCGACCGCACCGCCGACGGTTTTCATGCGCGCGTGGTGCAGCACGAAGTCGATCACCTGTTCGGCAAGCTGTATCCGATGCGGGTGCGTGATTTCTCGCGCTTCGGCTACACCGAGGTCCTGTTTCCAGGCCTCGATGCGGCCGACGACGACTGACGCGTCGTCCGTCGGTTGGCTGGCTGGCTTACTTGTTGTTGAGCCCGAAGCGTCCGCCGCCAGTGAGCGCAAGCGAGATGGCCGCGAACAGGAACATGCCCTGCAGCTCGAGTGCCCAGCCGCCTTGCGCATTCAGCGCGCCCAGATCCTTGCGGTGCGCCAGCCAGATCGCCACGACCATGTTGACGGCCACGACCAGCGCGGCGGGCCGCGTGAACAGGCCGACGATCAGCAGCACCGGCGCCAGGATCTCGCCCACGTAGACGAGGTAGGCCAGCACCGCGGGCACGCCGTGCGACGCGAGCATGCCGCCGATGCCGTCGACGCCCTTGCCGACTTTCGCAATGCCGTGCAGCAGGATGAGGATGCCCAGCGCAACGCGCAGGATGAGCTTGCCGGTGTCGTCGGACTTGACCATGGTGTGATTCCTGTTCGGGAGTGATGAAAGGGCCGTATGGTAGTGAAACTCGCCGCGCCGCCAACCGGTCGCCCGCGAACGAATCGACATATGTATCCAACGCAGGGTTCTTTGTCACCGACCTGCGTCGCCCCGTACACTGCCTTTTGCCTACTGTTGAGGAGCACACACCAATGATGAAAAACACCCGATTTCGCCCGGCACTGCTGGCCGCCGCTTCCGTTCTCGCGCTGGCCGCCGGGGCCGCGGCCCCGGCCTTCGCCGGCAAGACGCTCGATGCAGTCAAGCAGCGCGGCACCGTCAAGTGCGGCGTGACCAACGGCGTGGCGGGTTTTTCGGCGCCTGACACGCAGGGCAACTGGTCGGGCCTGGACGTCGACACCTGCCGCGCCATTGCCGCGGCCGTGCTGGGCGATCCGAAGAAGGTCGACTTCGTGCCGCTCAACTCGCAGCAGCGCTTCTCGGCCCTGCAGGCCGGCGAGATCGACATCCTCGCGCGCAACACCACCTGGACGCTCACGCGCGACGCGTCGCTGGGCTTCAACTTCACCACCATCACCTACTACGACGGCCAAGGCTTCCTGGTGCCCAAGAAGCTCAAGGTGACGAGCGCCAAGCAGCTCAAGAACGCCACCATCTGCACGCAGTCGGGCACGACCAACGAGAAGAACGTGTCGGACTACTTCCGCGCGCAGAACATCCCGGTGAAGACCGTCGTGTTCGAGAGCTTCGAAGCCTCGTTCAAGGCCTTCTTCTCGGGTCGCTGCCAGGCCTTCACCACCGACGCCTCGGCGCTGGCCGGCCTGCGCAACAAGGAAGCGCCGAACCCCGACGACTACCTGATCCTGCCCGAGCTGATCTCCAAGGAGCCGCTCGCGCCGCTGGTGCGCCGCGGCGACGACGAGTGGTTCGCCATCGCCAAGTGGGTGCCCAACGCGCTCATCGAGGCGGAAGAATTCGGCGTCACCCAAGCCAACGCCGACCAGCTCAAGGCCGGCAGCAAAGACCCGGCGCAGCAGCGCCTGCTCGGCGCCGGTGAAGACCTCGGCAAGCTGCTGGGCTTGGACAAAGACTGGTCGTACCGCGCCATCAAGGCCGTGGGCAACTACGGCGAGATGTTCGAGCGCAACGTCGGACCGAAGTCGGTGCTCAAGCTGCCGCGCGGCTCCAACAACCTCTGGAGCAAAGGCGGCCTGATCTACGCACCACCGGTGCGATGAGGCAGGAGGGCGCCTCGCGCCGCGGCGCCTGGCTGGCCTGGCTTGTGCAGGCCCTTTTGGTGCTGGCCGTCGTGGCCGGCGCCGTCTGGGTGGTGAACCATGCGCTCGACGTGCTGCGTTCACGCGGCGTGCGTTCGGGTTTCGACTTCCTCACCGAGCCCTCGGGCTTTTCGATCAGCGAAGGCTGGCTCGACTTCGATGCCAGCCAGCCCTCGTGGCGCGCGTTCCTCGCGGGCCTGATCAACACCGTGCGCGCGGCCGTGCCCGCCGCCATCTTCGCGGTCGTGCTCGGCACGCTGATCGGCATCGGCCGGCTCGCGCCGCACGTGCTGCTGCGCGGCATCTGCACGGCGTATGTTGAGTTGCTGCGCAACGTGCCGCTGCTGGTGCAGCTGCTGATGCTGGCTTTCGCGATGGCCAACCTGCTGCCCGATCCGACCGAGCCCGTGCACCTGCTGCCGGGCGTGTGGCTCAGCAAGGGCGGGCTCAGCGTGCCCTGGCCCGTGGCGGGCGAGGGCGGCTGGTGGCCCACGCATTTCGAATGGCCCGAGCGCGGTGACTTCGGTGTGAGCGGCGGCGCCGCGCTGAGCCCGGAGTACGTGACCATCGTCGCCGGGCTGTCGCTGTATTCGGCGGCTTTCGTCGCCGAAATCGTGCGTGCCGGCATCCTCTCGGTCTCGCAGGGGCAGGTACTGGCGGGGCAGGCGCTGGGGCTGTCGTCGGTGCAGCAGCTGCGCATCGTGATCCTGCCGCAGGCGCTGCGCGTGATCGTGCCCTCGCTCACCAACCAGCTGCTGAGTCTTACCAAGAATTCATCGCTCGCCGTGGCCGTGGGCTACCCGGAGCTGGTGTCGGTGGCCAACACCACGATCGGCTCGAACGGCCGCGCCTTCGAGTGCATCGCGATCATCATGGCGGTGTACCTGCTGCTGTCGCTCGTGATCTCCTTTGGCATGAACCGCTACAACGCGCGCGTCGCGCTGCGAGGCTGGCGATGAGAAACGTCGCGCAAGGCCCGATCGCATGGCGCAGCGAGCTGTGGGGGGCGCCGCTGCGTGCACTGGCCACGGTGCTGCTGCTGGGCCTGCTCGCGTGGGCGGGCTTCCACGCGTTCGAATGGGGCGTGGTGCACGCCGTGTTCCGCCCCGACGCCGACGCTTGTCGCGCGGTGCAGCACGGCGCCTGTTGGGGCGTGGTGGCCGAGAAGTGGCGGCCGATGCTGTTCGGTCGTTTCCCGTATGAAGAGCAGTGGCGTCCGGCCATCGCAGTGGTCGTGCTGTCCGCTGTGACCGTGCTCAGCGCCTGGCCGCGCAGCTGGCGCTGGTGGCTGGTGCCGCTGTGGCTCGTGGCGCTGTTGCTGTTCGTCGCGCTGATGCACGGCGGCGTGGCCGGGCTGAGCGTGGTGCCGACCAGTCGCTGGGGCGGCCTGCCGCTCACCATCGGGCTCGCTGTGGTCGGGTTGGCGCTGGCATTTCCGCTGGCGCTGCTGCTCGCGATGGGGCGGCGCTCCGAATGGCCCGTGGTGCGCACGCTGAGCGCGAGCTACATCGAGCTGGTGCGCGGCGTACCGCTGATCTCGGTGCTGTTCATGGCCTCGTTCCTGCTGCCGCTGCTGTGGCCCGCCGGCTGGCAGCCCGACGTGCTGGTGCGCGTGCTGATGGGGCTGACGCTGTTCGTGGCGGCCTACTTGGCGGAGATCATCCGCGGCGGCCTGCAGGCCGTGCCGCGCGGCCAGACCGAGGTGGCGATGGCGCTGGGTTTCGGCCGCTGGCCGGTGCAGCGCGACATCGTGCTGCCGCAGGCGCTGCGCCTCGTGGTGCCCGCGCTGACCAACAGCGTGGTCGGCACGCTGAAGGACACCTCGCTGGTCACTGTGGTTGGCCTGTTCGAACTGACCGGCGCACTCGGGCTGGCGCTGGGCGGCGATCCGGTCTGGCGGCCGTTCTATCTCGAGGGCTACCTGTTCGTGGCGGCCGTCTACTGGCTGCTGTGCTTCGGGCTGTCGCGCTACAGCGTCTGGCTGGAGCGGCGTCTGGGCACCAGCTCGGCGTAGCCGGTCTGCGCATCGGGCTCGCGCGAGAAGCGCCACTCAGGCAGCACCGCAACGAGGATCTCGGCCGTGGTGCGCACCACGCAGCCCGGTGCCGCATGGCCGCCCGACACCCGGCCCGTTGCGTCCGACACGCTGAGATGCAGGTGCGAGCCATCGGGCGACAGCGTGCCGGCGAGCGTGAGGATTTCAAGGTCGCCTTCGATGCGCGTCGCCGTGTCTGCGCCCGCGAAACGGATGCGCGCGCCGCGCAGGCTGCCGATGCCCGAGACCACGAAGGCTGCGTCGCCGATGCCGTCTTGTTTCAGAACGGCGTCGAGCGCTGCGCGCAGGTCGTAGCCGGGTTGCAGCCGCAGCACGAGCGTGTCCATGCGCTGTTGCCTCGCGTCAGCTCGCCGACAGCGCCTTGTCGACCACCTGTTGCGCCTCGCCGAGGATGCGTGCGAGGTGCTCGTCGCCGAGGAAGCTCTCGCCGTAGATCTTGTAGATGTTCTCCGTGCCCGAAGGCCGCGCGGCGAACCAGCCGTTCTCGGTGACGACCTTCACGCCGCCGATGGCCGCGCCGTTGCCCGGTGCGTGGCTCAGCACGTTCTCGATCTTCTCGCCCGCCAGCGTGGTCGAGGTGATCTGCTGCGGCGACAGGGCCGACAAGCGCTTCTTCTGCTCGGGCGTGGCGGGCGCGTCCACGCGGTCGGACACGGGGCGCCCCAGCGCCTGCGTCAGCGCATTGAAGCGCTCGCCGGGGTCGCGCCCGGTGCGCGCGGCGATCTCGGCCGAGAGCAGGGCGGGCACGATGCCGTCCTTGTCGGTGGTCCACGCGCTACCGTCGTGGCGCAGGAAGGTGGCGCCCGCGCTTTCCTCGCCGCCGAAGCCCAGCGAGCCGTCGACCAGCCCGTCGACGAACCACTTGAAGCCCACGGGCACTTCGTACAGCGGGCGGCCCAGCTGCGCGGCCACGCGGTCGATCATGCGGCTGCTGACCACCGTCTTGCCGACGGCCGCCTGTGCTGGCCAGTGAGGGCGGTGCGTGAAGAGGTAATCGATCATCACCGCGAGGTAGTTGTTCGGCTGCATCAGGCCCGCACTGCGCGTGACCACGCCGTGGCGGTCGTGGTCGGTGTCGCAGGCGAAGGCGATGCCGAAGCGGTCTTTCAGCGCGACCAGCCCGTGCATCGCATCGGGCGAGGACGGGTCCATGCGGATGCGGCCGTCCCAGTCGAGCGACATGAAGCGGAAGGTGGGGTCGACTGCCTGGCTCAGCACGTTCAGGCGCTGGAGCTTGTAGCGCGCGGCAATGGCGGGCCAGTAGTGCACGCCGGCACCGCCCAGCGGGTCGACGCCGAGGTCGATGGTGCCGCCGCGGATCGCGTCCATGTCGAGCACCTGGGCCAGGTCTTCGACGTAGGTGTTGAGGTAGTCGTGGCGGTGCGTGGTGGACGCCTTCAGCGCCTGCGCGAGCGGCATGCGCTTCACGCCTTCGAGCTTGTTCGCCAGCATCTGGTTGGCGGCTGCTTCGACGGCGGAGGTGATGTCGGTGCCCGCCGGGCCGCCGTTCGGCGGGTTGTATTTGAAGCCACCGCTTTCGGGCGGGTTGTGCGAGGGCGTGATCACGATGCCGTCGGCCAACCCTGTCGTGCGTCCGCGGTTGTAGACCAGGATGGCGTGCGACACGGCGGGCGTGGGCGTGTACTCGTCGTCTTTCGAGAGCATCAGCTCAACGCCGTTGGCTGCCAGCACCTCGACCGCGCTGGCGAAGGCGGGCGTGGACAGCGCGTGCGTGTCGATGCCCAGGAACAGCGGGCCGTCGATGCCCTTCTGCTTGCGGTAATCGCAGATGGCCTGGCTGATCGCCAGCACATGCCATTCGTTGAAGGCGTCGTCGAACGAGGAGCCACGATGGCCCGAGGTGCCGAAGGCCACGCGCTGGCTCGGCACGGCCGGGTCGGGGCGACCGGTGTAGTAGGCCGAGACGAGGCGCGGCACGTCCACCAGCAGATCAGACGGGGCCGGCTGGCCCGCGAGGGGATGGGAAGAAGTGCTCATGTCGAAAGCGGGTGATGAAAGGGAGCGTGCCGGCGGTGCCGTGCGCGGCCTTTCAGCATACGCCATGGCCGGGGCCGGCTTGCCGCCTGCGCGCCCGTTCGCAGCGGTTCGCTTACAACCCTTTCAATGTGAGCGCCGCGCGCGGACCCGCTCCGGGCCGTCGCCCGTGGCCAGCCATCGGGCGGGCACGTCGAAGTACGCGGCGATCGTCGGCAGGTGCAGGGTGCCGGCGCAGCTGTGGCGGTCTGTCAGCCAGCGCACGACCGTGGCGTCACTGACGCCGCATTGACGCGCGAGTTCGGATTTCCACCGAGGCTGCGACTCGGCGACGAGCGAGATCAGGCGGTCTTGAAAGCTGGCGTTCATGGTCGGCCTCCCTTTGCGGCAACAGCGGTCGGGTGGGAATCTCCTCCAAACGCGCCACGGGCCCAACCCCTCCTTCGCAGGGGACTGGTAGTTTTTTGCGTGGAGGGTGATCTAGTTCCGACGCGCGGTGGGTGCGGCCGTCGACGCCGGCGTCAGAATGAGGCCGCATATCGACCAAAAAAGTTCGAAGGGGGTGTGCCATGAAAGTGATGATGCTGGACGACCACGCGTTGTTCCGTGCGGGCCTGCGCATGCTGCTGGAGAGCATGGAGCACAGCGCCGAAATCTTCGAAGCCGCCACGGTCGACGAGGCCTGCGCCCTGGCGCTGCGGCACCCCGACCTGGCGATCTGTCTGCTGGACCTCGAGCTCAAGGGCGAGTACGGCCTCGACGCGCTGGTGCGTCTGAAAGCGGGGGCGCCCGACATCGCGGTGGTGGTGGTGTCGGCATCGACCGATGTCGACATCATCCGTGGCTGCCTGGAGGCCGGTGCCATGAGCTTCGTGCCCAAGAGCATGCCCGCCGACTTCCTGAAACGCGCCTTCGAGACCGTGCTCGCGGGAGAGGTTTACCTTCCTCAGGAGATCCTGCACCTCGGGCCGAAGAGCGTCGCCAGGCCGACGCTCAGTCCACGGCAGGCCGACACGTTGCACGGCCTGGCGCGCGGGCTGCCGACCAAGTCGATCGCGCGCGAGCTCGGTCTTTCGGAGCACACGGTCAAGGAGTACATCGGCACGCTGTTCCAGGCGCTGGGTGTGCACAATCGCACCGAGGCCGTGATCACGGGCATCCGCCTGGGGCTGCTGTCCCCGTTGCAGCGCAAGGGGTCATGAACAGGCCGCCGCGGGCGGCTAAGCTTCAGGCTGGTTTCAAGGAGCAAGACAAGATGCGCATGACGATTGGCCGGTACGGGGTTCTTCTGATGGCTGCGGCCCTCGCTGCAGTGCTCGCGGGCTGCGAAGCCCCGCCCAAGGACCGGCCGCTCACCTCTGAAGTGCCCGCCCCGCCGAGCTTCGCGCCGCCGCCCGAGAGTTGCCAGGCCCCGGAAGTGCGCTTTGCGCTCGGCTTGCAGGCGACGCGTCCGTTGCTCGAAGAGATGCGCCAGCGCGCCGGCGCAAAAACCGCCCGCACGGTGCCGGCCACGGCCCCGGCCGATCCGGTACAGGACGCAACGCGGCTCAATGCACAGGTCGACCCCACGGGTCGCATCCTCGGCGCGTACTGCGGCTGAGCCGCGCACGCCAAATCCGCTGCCTCACTGGGAGGCCAGCGCCTCCATCAGGTCGGTCTCGATGGCCAGCTGCGTCTTCTGGCCCTGCAGTTCCGGCCCGCTGATGAGGAAGGTGTCTTCCACCCGTTCGCCCAAGGTCGTCACCTTCGCCAGTTGAAGGTTCAGGTGATGCCGCGCGAGCACGCGCGCCACCGAATACAGCAGGCCCGCGCGGTCGCTGGCCGAGATGCTGAGCAGCCAGCGCTGCGCCTTGTCGTCGGGCACGAGGCTGATGCGCGGCTTGATCGGAAAGCTGCGCACCCGGCGCGACACGCGACCCATGCTCGGCGCGGGCAGGGCGCCGGCCTCGGTGAGCGTTTGCGCCAGGCCCGTCTCGACCATGCTGATCAGGTCGCGGTAATGGTCGGGCTGGAAGGTCGTCACCACCTGGAAGGTGTCGAGCGCATAGCCGTTGCTCGTGGTGTGGACCTTGGCGTCCAGAATGCTGAACGAGGCCTGGTCGAAGTAGCCGCAGATGCGCGCAAACAGGTCGGACTGGTCGGGCGTGTAGACCACCACCTGCAGCCCTTCGCCCACCGGCGACAGGTGCGCGCGCACGATGGGCAGCGCCTTCGGGTCGATGGGCACGTTCTTCGGCGGCACGAAGCGCGAGAGCTGCTTGGCGTGCCAGGCGATCTCGGTGGCGTCGTGGCGCATGAAGTAGCCGACGTCGAGCGTCTCCCACAGCGCCTTGTGCGCCTCGAAGCGCTGCGCATGCAGGGCGAGCAGCACCAGCGCCTCGCGCTTGCGCGACTCGACCTCGGCGTCGGGGTCGGGCATGCGTCCGCCGAGCGCACGCAGCGTGAAGCGGTACAGGTCTTCGAGCAGCTTGCCCTTCCACGCATTCCACACGCGCGGCGAGGTGCCGCGGATGTCGGCAATGGTCAGCAGATACAGGGCGGTGAGGTAGCGCTCGTTGCCCACGCGCTTGGCGAAGGCGCCGATGACTTCGGGGTCGCTCAGGTCCTGCTTTTGCGCGACCTGGCTCATCACCAGATGCTCGGCCACGAGAAACTCGATGAGCTTGGCGTCTTCGCGGGCAATGCCGTGCTGCTTGCAGAAGCGCTGCACGTCGCGCGCGCCGAGCGTGGAGTGGTCGCCGCCGCGGCCCTTGGCGATGTCGTGGAAGAGGGCGGCCACGTAAAGAATCCAGGGCTTGTCCCAGCCGGCCGCGAGCTGCGAGCAGAACGGGTACTCGTGCGCATGCTCGGCAATGAAGAAGCGGCGCACGTTGCGCAGCACCATCAGGATGTGCTGGTCGACCGTGTACACGTGGAACAGGTCGTGCTGCATCTGCCCCACGATGCTGCGGAACACGCGCAGGTAGCGCCCCAGAACCGAGGTCTGGTTCATGAGCCGGAACGCATGCGTGATGCCGTAGGGCTGCTGCAGGATCCGCATGAAGGTCACGTGGTTGACCGGGTCGTTGCGGAACTTGCTGTCCATCACGTGGCGCGCGTTGTACAGCGCGCGCAGCGTGCGCGCCGACAGGCCCTTCACGCCGATGGTCTTCTGGTACAGCAGGAAGGTCTCGAGCACTGCGTGCGGCTCGCGCTCGTAGAGGTCGTCGCTGGCAATCTCGATGAGGCCGGCGCGCTCGTAGAAGCGTTCGTTGATGGTCGTGGGCTGCTCGTCGATGGGCTGCAGCCGCTCCGAAATATTGAGCAGCAGGATCTGGTTGAGCTGCGACACCGCCTTGGCCGCCCAGTAGTAGCGGCGCATCAGCGCCTCGCTCGACTTGCGCTGCGACTCGCTTTCGTAGCCGAAGCTCGCGGCCACGGCGGTCTGCAGGTCGAACACCAGACGGTCTTCGCGCCGGTTGGCAATCACGTGCAGGCGGGCGCGAATGAGCGAGAGCAGGGCTTCGTTGCGCTTGATCTGCTGCGCCTCGAAGGGCGTGGCCAGGCCGTTCTTGGCCAGGTCGTCCCAGCGGCTGCCGAAGCCGGCGGCCTTGCTCATCCAGAGGATGGTCTGCAGGTCGCGCAGGCCGCCCGGCGATTCCTTGCAGTTGGGTTCGAGCGCGTAGGGCGTGTTGTCGAACTTCTGGTGGCGGTGCCGCATTTCCTGCGACTTGGCCACGAAGAAAGCCTGCGGGTCGATGGCCTGGGTGAACTGGCGGCGAAAGGACGCAAAGAGCTTCTTGTCGCCCGTGATCAGGCGCGATTCGAGCAGCGAGGTCTGGACCGTGATGTCCTTGGCGGCCTCGTCCAGGCACTCGTCGAGCGTGCGCACGCTGGAGCCGATTTCCAGGCCGGCGTCCCAGCACTGGCCGATGAAGGCTTCGATGCGTGCCGGGTCGATGCCGCTGTCCTGGCCGTCGGGCGGCAGCAGCAGCAGCACGTCGACGTCCGAATACGGGAACAGCTCGCCGCGCCCGAAGCCGCCGACCGCAGCCAGCGCGAAGGCGTCGCCGAAGCCGGCTTCGTTCCAGAGCGCGGTCAGCGTCTGGTCGGCCAGCGCCGAGAGCTGGCGCAGCACCGTGTGGACGCTGCGGGTGGGCGCGCGTGCGAAGCGCAGGGTGTCGAAAAGGGCGAGCTTTTTCGCGCGATAGGCTTCGCGCAGCGTCGCCACGTCGATCTTGGCTGCTTCGATCACGACGGGGGCGCGCTGTGGCGCGTCAGGTTTTGGTCGAAGTGACGAAGGCCGGCAGCGGGGGGCTGCCTTCGGAGAGCGTCAGCACCTCGTAGCCGGTTTCGGTGACGAGCACCGTGTGCTCCCACTGGGCCGACAGCGAGTGGTCGCGCGTGACGATGGTCCAGCCGTCGTACTGGCCGCCCTTGAAGTCTTCCTTCACGTCGCGCTTGCCGGCGTTGATCATCGGCTCGATCGTGAAGATCATGCCGGGCTTGAGCTCTTCCATCGTGCCCGGGCGGCCGTAGTGCAGCACCTGGGGTTCTTCGTGGAAGCGCTGGCCCACGCCGTGGCCGCAGAACTCGCGCACGATCGAGAAGCCCTGGCCCTCGGCGAACTTCTGGATCGCATGGCCCACATCGCCCAGGTGGGCGCCGGGGCGCACCTGCAGGATGCCGTGCCACATGGCTTCGAAGGTGACGCTGCACAGGCGCTTGGCGGCAATGGAAGCGTCGCCGATCACGAACATGCGGCTGTTGTCGCCGAACCAGCCGTCCTTGATGACGGTGACGTCGACGTTCATGATGTCGCCCTTCTTCAGGGGCTTGTCATTGGGGATGCCGTGGCACACCACGTGGTTCACCGAGGTGCACAGCGACTTCGGGAACGGGACGCTGCTGGCGCCCATGTAGCCCACCGTGGCCGAGGTGGTGCCCTGCTTGACCATGTATTCGGCGGCCAGCCGGTCCACGTCGTTGGTCGTGATGCCGGGCTTGATGAAGGGCGTGAGGTAGTCCAGCACCTCGGAACCGAGGCGACAGGCGACCCGCATGGCTTCGATGCCTGCGGCGTCTTTGTAGGTAATGCTCATGCCCCGAATTATCCCATCCGGCAAATGAACCTGCCCCCGACACGGAGCACTTCGTGTTCCGTTGCCCCCCGAGGAGGGCGGCCCACTCGGGGCGGCCCGGCGTTGGCCTAAAATCCCGGGTTAACGCGGATGACCCCAGTCAGCGGCCCTCCGCCCTCGATTTCTTGATTCCCAACGCGGCCCCCAGGCCCCCCATCGACCGTGACGCAGCCCGCACCTCAAGCCCTTCCCGTCGTAACCTTGTTCGAGGGCGGCAGCGCACTCAGCGATTTCCGTGCACGCCAACTGCTGCCGAAACTGCAGGCCATCGAGCCGCGCATCGAGGGCATTTCGGCCCGTTTCGTCCACCTGGTGGTCACCGACGGGTCGCTCGATGCGGCCGACCGTGAACGCTTCGCCGCACTCCTGACCTACGGCGAGCCCTTCGAGGCCCTGGCGGCCAAGGCGAGCGCCTTGGTCGTGGTCACGCCCCGCCTGGGCACCGTGTCGCCCTGGGCTTCCAAGGCCACCGACATTGCCCACAACTGCGGCCTGGCGCTGCGCCGCGTGGAGCGCGTCACCCAGTACCGCCTGAAGCTCAAGGCGCCGCTGATCGGCAAGGCCCCTGTGCTCGAGGGCGACGCCCTGGCCGCCGTGGCCGGTCCGCTGCACGACCGCATGACCGAATCGGTGCTCGCCGCCGTCGAGCAGGCGGCCAGCCTGTTCAGCGAACTGCCGGCCCAGCCGATGGCGCAGGTCGATGTGCAAACGGGCGGACGCGAAGCCCTGGTCGCAGCCAATACCGGCTTCGGCCTGGCGCTGGCGGAAGACGAAATCGACTACCTCGTCGAAGCCTTCACCCGCCTGGGCCGCAACCCCAGCGACGTCGAGCTGATGATGTTCGCGCAGGCCAACAGCGAGCACTGCCGCCACAAGATCTTCAACGCCAACTTCACCATCGACGGCGTGGCCCAGCCGCAGAGCCTGTTCTCGATGATCCGCCACACGGAGAAGCAGAACCCGCAGCACACGGTGATCGCCTATGCGGACAACGCCTCGGTCATGGAAGGCGCGACCATCGAGCGCTTCATTCCCGTCGAAGGCTCGCAGAGCTATCAAAAAGATAGCGCCCTGAGCCACGTGCTGATGAAGGTCGAGACGCACAACCACCCGACCGCCATTTCCCCGTTCCCCGGCGCCTCGACCGGCGCGGGCGGCGAGATCCGCGACGAAGGCGCGACCGGCCGCGGCTCCAAGCCCAAGGCGGGCCTGACCGGCTTCACGGTGTCGAAGCTCTGGCCGGAAGACGGCCACTACGGCAAGCCCGAGCACATCGCGAGCCCGTTGCAGATCATGACCGAGGGCCCGCTCGGCGGCGCCGCGTTCAACAACGAATTCGGCCGTCCCAACCTGCTGGGCTACTTCCGCGAGTACGAGCAGGCCGTGACCAGCGACCTCGACACCGTGCAGCGCGGTTACCACAAGCCCATCATGATCGCGGGTGGCCTGGGCAGCATTGACGCCACGCAGACCAAGAAGATCCTGTTCCCGGCCGGCTCGCTGCTGATCCAGCTCGGCGGCCCCGGCATGCGCATCGGCATGGGTGGCAGCGCCGCCAGCTCGATGGCCACCGGCGCCAACGCGGCCGAGCTCGACTTCGACTCGGTGCAGCGCGGCAACCCCGAAATCGAACGCCGTGCGCAAGAGGTCATCAACCACTGCTGGCAGCAGGGCACGGCCAACCCGATCCTCGCGATCCACGACGTGGGCGCGGGCGGCCTGAGCAATGCCTTCCCTGAGCTGACCAACGACGCCGGCCGCGGCGCGCGCTTCGACCTGCGCGCCGTGCCGCTCGAAGAGTCGGGCATGGCGCCCAAGGAAATCTGGTGCAACGAGAGCCAGGAGCGCTACGTGCTGGCCATCGCGCCGGAATCGCTCGAGCAGTTCAAGGCCTTCTGCGAGCGCGAGCGCTGCCCGTTCTCGGTCGTCGGCGTGGCGACCGAAGAGCGCCAGCTGCTGGTGGCCGACGAAGGCGCCGCGGTGCAGCCCGTCGACATGCCGATGGACGTGCTGCTCGGCAAGCCGCCCAAGATGCACCGCGACGTGAAGACCGTGGCGCGCAGCTTCAAGCCCCTCGACCTCACGGGCGTCGACCTGCAGAAGGCCGCCATCGACGTGCTCGCGCACCCGACCGTGGCCTCGAAGCGCTTCCTCATCACCATCGGCGACCGCACCGTGGGCGGCCTGACGCACCGCGACCAGATGGTCGGCCCGTGGCAGGTGCCCGTGGCCGATTGCGCCGTGACGCTGGCCGACTACAAGGGCTTCGCCGGCGAAGCCATGAGCATGGGCGAGCGCACGCCGCTGGCCGCGCTCGACGCGCCGGCCTCGGGCCGTATGGCCGTGGCCGAGGCCATCACCAACCTGCTGGCCGCGCCCATCGAGCTGTCGCGCGTCAAGCTGTCGGCCAACTGGATGGCCGCCTGCGGTGAGCCCGGCGAAGACGCCGCGCTGTACGAAACCGTGAAGGCCGTGGGCCTGGAACTGTGCCCGGCGCTGGGCGTGTCGATTCCGGTCGGCAAGGATTCGCTGTCGATGCGCACGCAGTGGAAGGACGATGGCGAAGCCAAGAAGGTCACGTCGCCCGTGAGCTTGATCGTCACCGCCTTCGCTTCGCTGGCCGACGTGCGCGGCACGCTCACGCCGCAGCTCGACGCCACGGAAGACGACACCACGCTGGTGCTCATCGACCTCGGCCGTGGCCAGCACCGCATGGCCGGCAGCATCCTGTCGCAGACGCTCAACCAGAGCGGCGACACCGTGCCCGACCTCGACGACCCGGCGCAACTGGTCGCGCTGGTCAACGCCGTGAACGCGCTGCGCGCCGACGGCAAGATCCTCGCAATGCACGACCGCAGCGACGGCGGCTTGTTCGCCACCGCCTGCGAAATGGCCTTTGCCGGCCACGTCGGTGTGGCGCTCAATGTCGACATGCTCGTCACCGAAGGCGACGGCATTTCCGACAGCCGCATGGAAACCGGCGACGCCAAGAACTGGGCGCAGCAGGTCAGCGCGCGCCGCGAAGAACTCACGCTCAAGGCGCTGTTCAACGAAGAGCTGGGCATGGTGCTGCAGGTGCGCACCGCCGAGCGCAACGACATCATGCAGGTGCTGCGCGCCCACGGCCTCAGCGCGCACAGCCACTTCGTCGGCAAGACGCGCCCCGCCAGCTCGGCCATGGACGCCGGCAAGGGCAAGCTCGAAGTCTGGCGCGATGCCAAGTCGGTGTTCAGCGCGTCGCTGCACGACCTGCACCAGGTCTGGGATTCGGTCAGCTGGAAGATCGCCCGCGAGCGCGACAACCCGGCCTGCGCCGATGCCGAGCACGCCGCCGCCGGCGTGCCGAACGACCCGGGCATGCATGTGTTCCTGCCGAACGCCCCGGTGGCACCCGCCATCCTGCAATCGCGCCCCAAGGTCGCGATCCTGCGGGAGCAGGGCGTCAACTCGCACGTCGAGATGGCGTATGCCTTCACCGAAGCCGGCTTCGAGGCCTACGACGTCCACATGACCGACCTGCAGACGGGCAGGGCGGACCTCGCCAACTTCAAGGGCGTGGTCGCCTGCGGCGGCTTCAGCTACGGCGACACGCTGGGCGCCGGCATCGGTTGGGCGCGCAGCATCACCTTCAACCCGAAGCTGGCCGAGCAGTTCAAGACCTTCTTCGGCCGCACCGACACCTTCGGCCTGGGCGTGTGCAACGGCTGCCAGATGTTCGCCGAGCTGGCCGACATCATTCCGGGCGCCGACGCCTGGCCGCGCTTCACCACCAACCAGAGCGAGCGTTTCGAGGCGCGCCTGTCGATGGTCGAAGTGCTCGAGTCGCCGAGCATCTTCTTCGCCGGCATGGCCGGCAGCCGCCTGCCGATCGCGGTGGCGCACGGCGAGGGCTATGCCAACTTCAAGCACCGCGGCGACGCCGCCAAGGCCATCGGCGCGATGCGCTTCGTGGACAACCACGGCCAGCCGACCGAGCAGTACCCGTTCAACCCGAACGGCAGCGCCGGCGGCCTGACCTCGGTGACCACGCCGGACGGCCGCTTCACCGCCGTGATGCCGCACCCCGAGCGCGTGTTCCGCAACATCCAGACGAGCTGGACCTCGGGCGACAAGAGCGACCTGAGCCCGTGGATGCAGATCTGGCGCAACGCGCGCAAGTGGGTGGGGTGATCGGGCGCCCTCAGGCCGAGCAAACGGCCTGACTCAGGTCAACAAGAAATGCCCTCCAGGCTTGGGTCTGGAGGGCATTTTTCATGGGGGTTGGTGCGCCTGAAGCGCCGTCGATCAGCGCTGGCTGTTCAACATCGACGCCTTGAACGACAGCACATGCGTCTTCGCCGCGTCGGCCGCCGCGTCGGCGTCGTGCCGCTGCAGCGTGGCGACGATGATGCGGTGCTCTTCGATCACCTCTGCCAGGTGCCCCTCGGCGGCCAGTGAAATCGCCCAGAAGCGCTGCGAGCGCGCGTGCAGCACGCTCAGGATGTCCTGCAGCATGGCGTTGCGAGCCGCCGCCGCGATCTTCTCGTGGAAGAGCCGGTCGAGGTTCATCACCGACATCGCATCGCGCCGCTGCGCCGCGGCCTCGAACTGCTCGGCGATGGCCTGCAGCTCGGCCAGCTCGGTCTCGGTGATGGCCGCCGCGGCCAAGCGCATGCACAGCACTTCGTTCACCAGCCGGACCTCGATGAGCTCCAGCGCGTCGTTGATCGACAGCGGCGAAGCCATGGCGCCCTTGCGCGGAATGATGCGGACCAGGCCCTCGGCCGACAGGCGATGCAGCGCCTGGTTGACTGGCGTGCGGCCCACGCCCAGCCGCTCCATCACCTGGGCGGTGTTGAGGTACTCCCCGGGCTTGTAGGCCAGGGTCACCAGGGCTTCCTTCAGGCGCAGGTAGGCCGTCTCGTTGAGGGAGATGGCTGCTTCGGGCCGCCGGGCGGGGGCTTTGCGGGCGGGCGTGGCTGCTTTCATCGGCGCGAGGGTCTTCATGGTGGGGTGCCCTGATGGTACCTGTGGGAAATCCCTTTGAAGTTTTTGTGGACTCACTGTAATATCGTTGTGAAATTTCACTGAAACTTCAACAGAGCACCGCCATGAACCTGTCTTTTGAACTTCCCGAAGGGAATGCCCCGCAAACGCTGAGCTTCGAGGCCAGGCACCTCGTGATCGCCGGCTGGACCGGGCGCGACACCGCCGCCATCGAGCACCACATCGAGGAACTCGCCGAGCTGGGCGTGCCCGCGCCCAGCGCCGTGCCGCTGTTCTACCGGGTGGCCACCCAGCAGCTGAGCCAGGCCGACGTCGTGCAGGTGGTGGGGGCCGACACCTCGGGCGAGGTCGAGCCGCTGCTGTTCCTGCACGGGGGCGAGTTCTTCGTGTCGATCGGCTCGGACCACACCGACCGCGCCCTGGAAGCGCACAGCGTGGCACTGTCGAAGCAGATCTGCGTCAAGCCCGTGGCGCGCAGCGCCTGGCGGCTGGCCGACGTGCAGGACCGCTGGGACACGCTGGTGCTGCGTTCGTGGATCGAGGAGGGCGGTGAATGGCGCCTGTACCAGGAAGGCACGCTGGCCGCGCTGCGCCCGCCGGCCGATCTGCTGGCGCGCTGCGCCGCGGCCGACGGCGAACCGGCCGACGGTTTCGCGATGACCTGCGGCACGGTCGGCGCCATCGGTGGCATCCGCCCGGCCGCGCGCTTTCGCATGGAGCTCGTGGACGAGTACACCGGCCGCCGCATCGCGCACGAGTACCGCGCGGTCTCGCTGCCCATCGTCGCCTGACGCACAAGGGACCACCGCACATGCCCGCCGCGATCTCCCTCGAAGCCGCCCGCGCCGACCTGGCTGCAGGCCGCGTCACCTCCGCCGCGCTGACCGCATCGGCGCTGGAACGCATCGCCGATCCGTCCGGCGAAGGCGCTCGCACCTTCACGCGTGTGCTGACAGACCGCGCCCAGCACCTGGCGCGCGCCTCCGACAGCCTGCGCGCAGCCGGCTTCGTGCGCTCGCCGCTCGAAGGCCTGCCGGTCTCCGTCAAGGACCTGTTCGACGTGGCCGGCGAAACAACGACCGCCGGCTCCGTCGTGCTGCGCGATGCGCCGCCTGCCGCGCACGACGCCGAGGCCGTGCAGCGCCTGCTGGCGGCGGGTGCGGTGCTGATTGGCAAGACGAACATGACCGAGTTCGCGTACTCAGGCCTCGGCCTCAATCCGCACTACGGGACACCGGCGAATCCGTGGCAGCGCGGCGAGCGGCGCATTCCCGGCGGCTCGTCGTCGGGTGCGGCGGTGGCCGTGGCCGACGGCATGTGCGTCGCGAGCGTCGGCAGCGACACCGGCGGCTCGGCGCGCATTCCGGCGGCGCTGTGCGGCATCACCGGCTTCAAGCCGACGGCGCGCCGCATGCCCGGCACCGGGCTCGTGCCGCTGTCGCACAGCCTCGATGCGGTTGGCGTGATGGCGCTCGACGTGGCCGGTTGCGCGGCGATGGACGCGGTGCTGTCCGGCGTGTCCGAGGCGCCCCGGGCGCAGCACCTGCGCCAGGCGCGTTTCGCGGTGCCGACCACGCTGGTGCAGGACGGCATGGACGCGCACGTCGCCGCCACGTTCCGGCGTGCGCTGCAGTGCCTGTCGGCCGCCGGCGCTGAACTGGTCGAGCTGGCGGTGCCCGAGTTCGACGAGCTCGCCGCCATCAACGCCGCAGGCGGCTTCAGCGCTGCCGAATCATGGGCGTGGCACGCCGAGCTGATCGAACGCAGCGGCAGCGGCTACGACCCGCGCGTGCTCAATCGCATCCTGCGCGGCAAGGACTTCACGGCGCGCGCCTACCTCGCGCTGCAGGCGCAGCGGGCCGACTGGCAGCGCCGCGTGGCCATGCGCCTGGGCGAGTTCGACGGCTGGCTCATGCCGACCGTGCCGCTGGTGGCGCCGCGCATCGAGGCCCTCGAAGCTGACGAGGCGCAGTACTTCGCCGTCAACGCCGCGATGCTGCGCAACCCCTCCATCGTCAACTTCATGGACGGCTGCGCCGTCTCCTTGCCCTGCCACACGGCCGGCGAAGCGCCCGTGGGCCTGAGCCTTGCAGGCCTGCCGATGTGCGATGCCGCGCTGCTCGCGTGGGCTGCCGACATCGAGCGCGCCCTGCGCGCTACCGCCGATTGACCCGTCTGCCAACCCTCAAGAAACTCCGGAGAACTTTATGACCCAGCGCTTCCGTTTCCCGCTCGCTTCGTTCGCATGCTTTGCTGCCGGTCTGGCGTGCATCGTGCCCATCGCCCACGCGCAGGACGCCTATCCGTCCAAGCCGATCCGTATGGTCGTGCCGTTCCCACCGGGCGGCAGCATCGACATGACAGCGCGCCTGGTCGGCCAGAAGCTCTCGACGGCGCTGGGCCAGCCCGTGCTGGTGGACAACCGTCCCGGCGCCAGCGGCAACATTGGCATGGACTACGTCGCCAAGGCCCCCAAGGACGGCTACACCTTGCTGATGGTGCACACCGGTCTGGCTTCCAACGCCCACATGTTCGCCAAGCTGCCCTACGACCCGATCAAGGACCTGGCGCCCGTGATCCGCGTGGCCGACCAGCCCAACGTGCTCATCATGAATCCCAAGTGGACCTTCAAGAACGTCGGCGAGCTGGTGGCCTATGCCAAGGCCAACCCCGGCAAGCTCAGCGTCGGCACCTCGGGCGTGGGTGGCCCGCAGGACGTGGCCGCGCGCCGCTTCATGCAGATGACCGGCACCGACCTGCTCAACGTGGCCTACAAGGGCGGGGCGCCCGCGCTGTCCGACCTGGTCGGCGGGCAGATCGACATGATGTTCGAGACCTCGCCGACCGCCGTGCCCTATGCCAAGAGCGGCAAGCTGAAGGCGCTGGCGGTCACGGGCGACAAGCGCGTTTCGACCTTGCCCGACGTGCCGACGGTGGCCGAGTCCGGCGTGCCGGGTTACCGGTTCATGGGCTGGGTCGGCCTGGTGGCGCCGGCCGGAACGCCGGCACCGGTCATCGCCAAGCTCAACGAACAGGTGCAGGCGCTGCTCAAGAACGCCGACACGCAGAAGCAGTTCACCGACCTCAGCCTCGAAGTCATCGGCGGATCGACGGCGGACTTCACAAGCTTCGTGCGCAAGGAGTCGAACGACTACGCCCGGTTCGTCAAAGACTTCAACATCACGCCGCAATGAAAAAAGCCCCGCGACTGCGGGGCTTTTTGCTGGGGGCGATGGCCTGAGGCTTACTCGACCTTGGCCTTCGCGCGCAGCTCTTCCTGGTACTTCTGCAGGCGCTGCTGTTGCAGCTGCTGCGTGATCTGCGGCTTCACTTCTTCGACCTTCGGCAGTTGAGCCTGACGGATGTCGTCGACGCGGATGATGTGATAGCCGAACTGGGTCTTGATCGGGGCAGGGGTGGTCTCGCCCTTCTTGAGCTTGATCATCGCTTCCGAGAACTCGGGCACGAAGCTGGCGGGGTTGGCCCAGTCGAGGTCGCCGCCGTTGGCGCCCGAACCCGGGTCCTTGCTCTGCTTCTTGGCGATGTCTTCGAACTTGGCACCCTTCTTCAGGTCGGCCATGATCTTCTTGGCCTGGTCTTCGGTTTCGACCAGGATGTGGCGGGCCTTGAATTCCTTGCCGCCGTTGGCCGCCACGAACTTGTCGTACTCGGCCTTCACGTCGGCGTCGGACACCGCGTTGGTCTTGCGGTAGTTCTCGAACAGCGCGCGGATCAGGATGGCCTGACGGGCGAGCTCGAGCTGGTTCTTGTAGTCCTCGGTGGCGTCGAGGCCTTGCTTCTGCGCTTCCTGCATGAACACTTCGCGCGCCACGATTTCCTCGCGCAGCTGGTTTTGCATTTCAGGCGTCACCGGGCGGCCGGCGGCAGCCAGCTGCTGGGCCAGGACGTCCATGCGGGCCTTGGGCACGGCCTTGCCGTTCACGATGGCTGCGTTCTGCGCCAGGGCCGTCATGGGGAGTGCACCGATCAGCGCTGCGGCCGCAACGGCCTGCAAGATGTGTTTTTTCATGAAATGAATATCAGGCTGGAGAGGAAATGCGCGTGTAGGAAAAGGCGCGGGAAAGAAAGCAGGAATCAGGAGAAAAGAAGGAGAGGGTGGGCGGCCGCGGCGAACGCGGCAAGCAACCGATTGACGACTCAGAGCACCTCGATGGCGATGGCGTGCAGACCCTGTGCGATAAAAACTTGGAGGGCATCATACACAAGCCGATGCCGCGCCACGCGGGGCTTCCCGTCGAAGAGCGGGGACGCAATGCGCACCCGGAAATGCGTGCCGTAGCCCTCGGCGTTGGCGCCCGCATGGCCCGCATGGGAGGCGCTTTCGTCGATCACTTCGAGCTGCGTGGGCGCAAGCGATGCGCGCAGCGCCGCCTCGAGCGCGGCCACGGTGGGCAGGGGAAAGGTGGTGGCGTCGGTCATGCGGTCGGCTTGTCTTCTTTGAGGTGCGGCGCGATGTACAGGCCCTGCGCCACCAGGAAGACGATCGGGAACACGTAGCCCCAGAGCTTGAAGTTGACCCAGGCCTCGGTCGTGAAGTACGCCGCCACGTAGCCATTGATGAGCGCCATGAACAGGCAATAACCGATCCACGCCACATTGAGCCGGCCCCAGATGCGCTCGGGCAGCTCGAGCTGCGCGCCCAGCAGCATCTTCAGGAAGTTCTTCTTCAGCGCCCACAGCGCCACGGCCAGTGCGATCGCCATGGCGCCGTACAGCACCGTCGGCTTCCACTTGATGAAGCGGTCGTCGTGCAGCACCAGCGTGAGCGTGCCGAACAAGAGGATCAGCACCAGCGTGGCCTTCTGCATCGCCTGCAGCTTGCGTTCCATGGCGTAGATGACGGCCATCTGCACCACGGTGGCGGCCATGAGGACGCCGGTGGCGGTGTAGATGTCGGCGAACTTGTAGGCGCCGAAGAACAGCAGGATCGGGAAGAAGTCGAGGAGCAGTTTCATTTCTTTTGGAAGTCGAGCGACGCCGAGTTCATACAGTAGCGCAGGCCGGTTTCGGTGGGGCCGTCGGGGAACACGTGGCCCAGGTGGGCGCCGCAATTGGCGCACACGTTTTCGGTGCGCACCATGCCGTGCGAACGGTCGACGATGTTGCGGATGGCGCCGGGCACCGCTTCTTCCGAGAAGCTGGGCCAGCCGCAGCCGGCGTCGAACTTGGTGGCCGCTTCGAACAGCTTGGCGCCGCAGCAGACGCAGTGGTAGGTGCCGTCGTCCCAGTGGGCTTCGTACTTGCCGGTGAAGGGGCGTTCGGTGGCGGCGTGACGCGTCACCTCGAAGGCAGCGGGTTCGGCGCCCTTTTCAGCGAGCAGGGCTTTCCATTCGGCGTCGGTTTTCTGTACGGGCGTGGTCATGATGAGCAGCTGATTTCGATCGTGGAGGCCCAGTCGGGCGGGAAGCCGGCGTAATCGTCGGCACCGGGGTGTTCTTCACATGGGGTTTGGAGCAGCGTCAGCAAGGTTGCCACACCCGCGTGGTCCTTTTGCTGACTGGCTTCGATGGCCTGCTGGCCCAGGTGGTTGCGCAGCACGAACTTGGGGTTCGATTGGAGCATCAAATCGGCCGCATCCGACCGCGAGGTCTGCGCGTGCCGCTCTGAAAAAGAGAGCATCCAGGCATCGAAGCCGGCCCGGTCGAGAAAGAGGTCGCGCACCGGCTCGACGTTGCCGTCGGCCATGTGGTTCGACAGGCGGCGCCAGAAGATGGTGTGGTCGACCTTCTCGGCGGCCAGCAGCTTGAGCACGCCCTCGATCAGCGCCCGGTCGCCCTCGGCGGGCATCGTGAGGCCCAGCTTGGCGCGCATGCGGTCTTCGAAGGCGTTGGGGAACACGGTCTTGTACGACTCCAGCGCGGCCACGGCGACTTCCTGGTCGCCGATGAGCGGCAGCAGCGCCTGCGCCAGGCAGAACAGGTTCCAGTAGGCGACGTTGGGCTGCTGGTTGAAGGCGTAGCGCCCCTGGGTGTCGCTGTGGTTGCAGATGTGGCGCGGGTCGAAGCCATCGAGGAACTGGAACGGCCCGTAGTCGATGGTGAGCCCGAGGATGCTCATGTTGTCGGTGTTCATCACCCCGTGGCAGAAGCCCACGGCCTGCCACTGGGCGAGCAGGGCGGCGGTGCGCTCGCTCACGGCTTCGAGAAACGCTGCGTAGGCGTTGCCATTGAAGCGCGCGGTGTTGCGGCACTCGGGGTAGTAGCGGTCGATGACGTAGTCGGCCAGCGCGCGCAACTCGTCTTCGCGCTGGTTGGCCGCGAAGTGCTCGAAATGGCCGAAGCGCACGAAGCTCGGCGCGACGCGGGTCACGACGGCGGCGCTTTCGGCGGTCTCGCGGTAGATGGGCGCGTCGGAGCCGGTCACGCACAGCGCGCGCGTGGTCGGAATGCCCAGGCCGTGCATGGCCTCGCTGCACAGGAATTCGCGGATGCTCGAACGCAGCACGGCGCGGCCGTCGCCGCCGCGCGAGTAGGGCGTGCGCCCCGCGCCCTTGAGCTGCACTTCGAGCCCGCCCTCGGTCTCGCCGAGCAGGATCGCGCGGCCGTCGCCCAACTGCCCGGCCCAGACGCCGAACTGGTGGCCGCTGTAGACCGTGGCAATGGGGCGCGCGCCGGTGATCGGCAGGCTGCCGGTGAGTGCGGCGAGCGTGGTGTCCGACTCGCGCCAGCCCGGCGGCAGGCCCAGCTGGCGCGCCACGGCGTCGCTGTGGCACACCCAGTACGGGTCGGGCAGCGGCGTGGGGCGCAGTTCGGTGAAAAAGGCGGGGCCCAGCGTCGAGAAGCCGGGCTTCCAGCGCAGGCCCAGGTCGGCGACCGGGGTGTCTTCGGCTAACAAGCTCATGCCGGGATTGTCCGGCAGCCCACGAAACCCCGGGCCGCAGAGGCCATCGGCGACGTGGGGTGGATGGCGTTGATCAGTTCAGCAGCGCACCGCGCAACGCCCCGGCGCCATCGAGCGCGAGGCTGGCGCGGTACTGGGCCGGCGGCAGGCCGAACCAGCGCTTGCAGGCGCGGAAGAAATTGCTGACGTCCACGAAGCCCAGCCGGTCGGCCACGTCCGCGAGCGTGTGGCGTTGTTCGGCCAGGTACTGCTTGGCGAGTTCGCGGCGCGTGCGGTCGAGCAGCGCCTGGAACGAGACCGACTCTTCCTGCAGGCGGCGCTGCAGGGTGCGGTCGGCCAGCCCGAGGCCCGAGGCCACGTCCTGGCGGCGCGGCTCGCCGTGCTGCAGCCGGCGCGCGATCTCGGCGCACACCAGGCTGGCGGTGGTGGTCTGGCCCAGCAGGTTGAGCTGGTCGTCTAGCAGGTGCTCCTGCATCTCGCCCAGCGCCGCGTGGTGGGTCGGCAGCGGCATCGTCATGTCGGCCGACGACAGCAGCAGGCGGTTGGCGGGCGCGTTGAAGCGGATCTCGCAGCCGAAGGCTTCGCGGTGCAGCCGGTCGTTGGCCGGCGGCGGGTAGACGAACTCCATGGCCAGCGGCTGCAGCTCGCGCCGCGTGAGCCACTGGCACTGCATGAAGACGGTGAGCAGCGCGTACTCGACGCGCTGGCGCGGAATCGGCAGGGTGCCGCCGGTGTGTTCCATGACCATCCAGCAGCCGCGTGCATCGGACTGCAGTGAGAAGGCGGTGGCGTCGGAGATCACGGCCATGTAGCGCGTGAGCCGGGTGAGCGCCGCGCCCAGGTTGGGGCTGCAGGCCATGGCGTGGCCCACCGTGCCGAGCTTGCTGTGCGTCGCGGCCAGGTCGCGGTCCAGGCCCAGCGTGGGCCGGCCGGCGTGCGCCACGGCCACCTGCCACAGCACCGAGATCTCGTCGACCGGGAAGCGCGCGTTCTGGCGGTGCAGGGAATCAGGGTCGAAGCCGGCGTCGCGCAGCAGCGAGGGCACGTGCAGCCCCTCGGCCTGGAACATCGACAGCACGCCTTCCAGCCACGCGGCCGAGCTGGTGCGCAGCTCCGGCTGCGGGCAACCGGGGCGGCGCGACGGCCGGCGCGTATGGCGCGGCAGGGAGGCTTCTGAAGTCATTCGATTGGCTCGCTTGCGATAGCGGTGAAAACGGCGCCGGTTCCTAGAATTTTTCCAGTGCACAGCGGCCCCGCAGTATGGGCGGCGCGCACCGAGCCAGGAATTCCGATTAACCCGGTGTGGAGACAAAACATGAAGACAACGACAACAGCACAAAACCAGGGTGCGGCAGGACAGACGGCGATGGCGCGCGCCATTGCAACGGTGGCCACGCTGGCCGCCGCGGCGGCGCTCGCGGCCTGCGGCGGCGGCTCGTCGGGGTCGCCAGGCTTCCCGATCCTGCCGCCCGCACCGGCACCGGCCCCCGCTCCGGCACCTGCCGCCGACGGCCCCATGGTGCGTCAGACCACGGCCGGCAAGGTCGAGGGCGTGGACGACAGCGCCAAGACCGGCACGTGGTCGTGGAAGGGCGTTCCGTTCGCCCAGCCGCCGGTCGGCGCGCTGCGTTGGCGCGCACCGGTCGAGCCCGAAGCGTGGACCGGCATTCGCCCCGCCAAGGCCTTCGGCAACGCCTGTCTGCAGATCGGCCGGCTCTTCAGCCCCGGCACCAACAACACCTACGACGCGACCATCGGCACCAACCTGGGCAAGCCGGTCGGCAGCGAAGACTGCCTGTTCGTCAACATCTGGCGCCCGGCCACCACCGACAAGAACCTGCCGGTGCTGCTGTTCATCCACGGCGGCAGCAACATCTCGGGCTACACGGCCGATCCGCTGTACGACGGCGCGGCGCTGGCCAAGGCCACCAATGCGGTGGTCATCACCGCCAGCTACCGGCTGGGCATCCTGGGCTTCCTGAACATGCCGCAGCTGCGGCCGGGCGGCACGGCGGGCGACGACTCGGGCAACTTCGCGTTGCTGGACAACATGGCGGCGCTGCGCTTCATTCAAGGCAATGTCGCCCACTTCGGCGGCGACCCGGGCAACGTCACGCTGTCGGGCGAGTCGGCGGGCGCGACCAACCTGCTGTCGGTGATGACCTCGCCGATGGCCAAGGGCCTGTTCCACAAGGCCTTCGAGATGAGCGGCGGCATTTCGCTCGCGACCAACCTGCCGGCGAGGACGCTGCCTTTGCTGCAGCCAGTGTCGGTGTCGCTGACGCAGGGCCAGACGATCCTCGAAAAGCTGCTTGTCGCCGACGGCACCGTGGCCGATGACGCAGCGGCCAAGGTCTACATCGGCACGCGCACGCCGACGCAGATCGCCGAGTACCTGCGTGCGCAGGCGGGCGGGGCGCTGCTGACCAAGGCCACTGCAGCCGGGCAGGGCAACGTTGCACCCATTCCCGATGGCACGGTGCTGCCGGCCGACCCGATCGGCGCCATCGCGGCCGACAAGTACGTCAAGGTGCCCATGCTCGCGGGCAACACGCGCGACGAAGGCAAGCTCTTCGCGTCGCTGCTGGGAACGTTGGGCATCCCGGGCCTGAAGGCGGGCTGGATCGTCAAGGACGACGCGCGCTTCTCGATGATGTTCAACTTCAACCCGGACGCTGCTCCCGCGCTCACGGTGAACGACATCATCGATCCTTCCTACCTCCCGGTAGGCACGCCGGGCACGGGCTACAACGCGGCCACCGACATCGTCACGCAGGGCCTGTTCGGCGCCAACCGCGACAACCTGCTCAACACCATGCAGATGCGCCAGTCGAACATCTGGCACTACCGCCTCGACTGGTCGCAGGAGGCCGCGCCGTGGAACGACGTGTACGGCGCCGCGCATGCCTTCGACCTGCCGTTCGTGTTCGGCAACTTCGAGGGCTCGCTGCTCAGCAACGTGATGGGCGGCAAGGCCAACGAGAAGGGGCGCCTGGCACTGTCGAAGGCCGTCATGGCCAGCGTGGGCGCGTTCATGCGCAACGGCGATCCGAACACGCCCGAACTCGGTGCGACCTGGGGCACGTGGCCTTCGCAGATGCTGCTCGATGCGACGCCGACGGCCGCCAAGATCACGCCGGTGACGGTCCCTTGAAGAGCCGCTTCGTTCAATCATGCAGTGCGGGTTTGTGTCATTGTGCAAGTGGCCGAAGCTTGCGTGAATCTCTCGTTCGCAAAGCTTTCTGAAGTCATTTCACATAGGAGTCCGTAGATGCTGGGTTTGATGCAAGACCAACCGCTTTTGATCTCGTCGCTGATCGAGTTCGTCGAGCGCCACAACGGCGACGGCGAGATCGTCTCGCGTCGTGTCGAGGGTGATATCCACCGCTGCACCTGGAGCGACATCGCATCGCGCGCCAGGCAGGTGGCCAACGCGCTGGACGGCGAGCAACTGCTGTTCAGCGACCGCATCGCCACCCTGGCCTGGAACGGCTACCGCCACCTGGAGCTGTACTACGGCGTGAGCGGCAGCGGCCGCGTGCTGCACACCATCAACCCGCGCCTGCACCCCGACCAGATCGCGTGGATCGCCAACCATGCCGAAGACCAGATCCTGTGCTTCGACCTGAGCTTCCTGCCGCTCGTGCAGGCGGTGCATGCACGTTGTCCCACGATCCGGAAATGGGTTGCACTGTGTGACGCCGACAAGCTGCCGGCCGACAGCGGCGTGCCCAACCTCGTGAGCTACGAAGCCTGGATGGGCGCGCAGCCCACCGCGTACGACTGGCCCACCTTCGACGAGAACTCGGCCTCGAGCATGTGCTACACGAGCGGCACCACGGGCAACCCGAAGGCCGCGCTGTACAGCCACCGCTCGACCATGCTGCACGCCTACGCTGCCGCGCTGCCCGACGTCATGCGCATCTCGGCGCAAGACTCGGTGCTGCCGGTGGTGCCGATGTTCCACGTCAACGCCTGGGGCATTCCGTACTCGGCCGCGCTGGTGGGCTGCAAGCTCGTGTTCCCGGGCCCGTCGCTGGACGGCAAGTCGGTGTACGAACTCATCGAAGCCGAAGGCGTGACCTTCGCGGCCGGCGTGCCCACCGTGTGGCAGATGATGCTGGGCCACATGCAGGCCAACGACCTGAAGTTCAGCAAGCTCAACCGCACCGTCATCGGCGGCTCGGCCTGCCCGCCGGCCATGATCACGGCGTTCCAGGAGAAGTTCAACGTCGAGGTGCTGCATGCCTGGGGCATGACCGAGATGAGCCCGCTGGGCACGCTGTGCACGCTGAAGAACAAGCACCTGTCGCTGCCCGCCGACGCGCAGCTGCAGATCCGCATGAAGCAGGGCCGCGCCATCTTCGGCGTCGACATGAAGATCGTCGACGGCAACGGCGACGAGCTGCCCTGGGACGGCAAGGCCTACGGCGACCTGTTGGTCAAGGGCCCCTGGGTCGTCAAGGAGTACTACAAGGGCGAGGGCGGCAACCCGCTGGTCGCCGACGGCGCGGGCCGGGGCTGGTTCCCCACCGGCGACGTGGCCACCATCGACGCCGAGGGCTACCTGCAGATCACCGACCGCAGCAAGGACGTGATCAAGTCCGGCGGCGAATGGATCAGCTCCATCGAGATCGAGAACATCGCCGTCGCGCACCCGGCCATCGCCATGGCGGCCTGCATCGGCGTGTTCCATCCCAAGTGGGACGAGCGTCCGATCATTGCCGTCGTGAAGAAGCCCGGCGCCGAAGTCACCCGCGAGGAGCTGCTGAAGTTCTACGAGGGCAAGACCGCCAAGTGGCAGATTCCCGACGACGTGGTGTTCGTCGAGGCCATTCCGATCGGCGCCACCGGCAAGATTCTGAAGACCAAGCTTCGCGAACTGCTCAAGGACTACAAGCTGCCGGGCCTCTGAAGCACGGTCAAAGCCCACCCGCACTGTCGCGCACGCGATAGGAAGGCTGCTTCGGCGGCCTTCCTTCCGGGCAATCCCTGTGCGGCGAAGAAAAGGGCGCTTGTACGCTGGCGTCCCCCGGCTCTTTCACTCAGGAGACTCTTCATGTACTTCGGTATCAAGTCAGTGGCAGCCTGTGCCATGTTGGTGAGCGTTTCAGCGTCCTTCGCCCAGAAGGGCGAGACCGTCAAGATCGCCTGGCTCGACCCGCTGTCGGGTCTCATGGCCGCCGTGGGCACCAACCAGCTCAAGACCACGCAGTTCCTGGCGGAGGAGTTCAACAAGAAGAATGCCTCGGGCGTGAAGTTCGAGATCATCGCGATCGACAACAAGCTCAGCCCGCAGGAGACCACCGCTGCGCTGCGCTCGGCGCAGGACCAGGGTGCGCGCTACATCACCCAGGGCAACGGCTCGGGCCCGGCGCTCGCGATCATCGATGCCGTCGAGAAGAACAACGCGCGCAATCCCGGCAAGGAACTGCTCTACCTGAACTACGCGGCGGTCGATCCCGACCTCACCAACAGCAAGTGCAGCTACTGGCACTTCCGCCTCGATGCCGACACCTCCATGAAGATGGAAGCGCTGACCACCTGGATGAAGGACCAGACCGACATCAAGAAGGTCTACATCCTCGGCCAGAACTACGCGCACGGCGTGCAGGTGTCCAAGTACGCCAAGGAAGACCTGAAGGTCAAGCGCCCCGACATCCAGATCGTGGGCGACGACCTGCACCCGCTCGCGCAGGTGCGCGATTTCTCGCCGTACATCGCCAAGATCAAGGCCTCGGGCGCCGACACCGTCATCACCGGCAACTGGGGCTCCGACCTCTCGCTGCTCATCAAGGCCGCCAACGACTCGGGCCTGGACGTCAAGTTCCTCACGTACTACGCACCGGGCGCCGGCACGCCCACCGCCATGGGCGCCACCTCGGCAGGCAAGGTCTACACCGTGGCCTATGCCCACTACAACATGGGCGGCGAAATCCAGAAGCTGCTGACCGGCTACAAGAAGAAGATGAACGACGACCTGACGCAGTCGTCGATCTATCACACGTTCGCATTGCTCGATGCCGCCTTCGTGCAGACCAAGTCGACCGACCCCGTCAAGGTGGCCGCAGCGCTCGAGGGCATGAAGATCAAGAGCTTCAACGGCGAGGTCGAGATGCGCAAGGCCGACCACCAGCTGCAGCAGGGCCTGTACATCTCGCGCTGGGAGAAGGCCAGCGCCAAGTACCCCTACGACGCCGAGAACACCGGCTACACCAACGTCCCTGTGAAGTATTACGAGTCGTATGTGGCGAGCACGCCCACGACTTGCCAGATGAAGCGCCCCTAGGCGTTTTGTGAACGCATTTCCTACCCATCGGTAGAAGAAACCTACCAATGGGTAGTAAATCAGGAAATGCACTGTCGCCTGCGCGATAGATACGTGCCCTTGCCGCCCCTTTCTTACGGGCATTCCCTGAGGGGTGGGGTGGCAAAGACTTGTACGCTTGTGCAGCGTTTTTGATATCGGTTTGACCAGGAGATATAGATTGAAGTTTGCTCTGAAGATCGCTACCGCCGCCGTGCTCGCGGCAACTGCCGCCGGTGCATTTGCCCAGAAGGGTGAGACCGTCAAGATCGCGTGGCTCGACCCGCTGTCGGGCCTGATGGCGGCGGTCGGTACCAACCAGCTCAAGACCTTCCAGTTCCTGGCCGAAGAGTTCAACAAGAAGAACGTGGCCGGCGTGAAGTTCGAGGTCATCGGCATCGACAACAAGCTCAGCCCACAGGAAACCACCGCCGCGCTGCGCTCGGCCATGGACCAGGGCGCGCGCTACGTGGTGCAGGGCAACGGCTCCGGCCCGGCGCTGGCCATCATGGACGCGCTCGAAAAGCACAACGCCCGCAACCCGGGCAAGGAAGTCGTGTACTTCAACTACGCGGCCGTCGACCCTGACCTGACCAACAGCAAGTGCAGCTACTGGCACTTCCGCCTGGACGCCGACACCTCCATGAAGATGGAAGCGCTGACCACCTTCATGAAGGACCAGGCCGACATCAAGAAGGTCTACCTGATCAACCAGAACTACTCGCACGGCCAGCAGGTCTCGAAGTACGCCAAGGACAACCTCAAGAGCAAGCGCCCCGACGTGCAGATCGTCGGCGACGACCTGCACCCGCTGGCCCAGGTGCGTGACTTCGCGCCCTACATCGCCAAGATCAAGGCTTCGGGCGCCGACACCGTCATCACCGGCAACTGGGGTTCCGACCTCGCGCTGCTCATCAAGTCGGCCAACGACGCAGGCCTGAACGTCAAGTTCTATACCTACTACGCCGTGACCAACGGCACGCCGACTGCCATGGGCGCGGCCTCGGACGGCAAGGTCTACATGGTGGGCTACAGCCACTACAACGCCCCGGGCCCGATCGCGCCGATGATGAACGAGTTCAAGAAGCGCTTCAACGAAGACCTGTACACGACGTCGCCGTACACCGTGTATGCGATGCTCGCCGAAGCCTTCGTGCGCACCAAGTCGACCGACCCCGTCAAGGTGGCCGCCGCCATGGAGGGCATGAAGTTCAAGAGCTTCAACGGCGACGTCGAGATGCGCAAGTCCGACCACCAGCTGCAGCAGGGCCTGTGGATCACGCGCTGGCAGAAGGCCGACGCGAAGAGCCCGTACAGCCCGGAAAACACCGGCTACACGCTGGCGCCGGTCAAGTACTACGAGCCCTACGTCTCGAGCACGCCCACCTCGTGCCAGATGAAGCGACCCGGCGGCGCCTCCTGATCGGCGTCTGATCGCCCCCTGACCGGTCGAGGCCCGACTTCAACACTCGGGCCTCTTTCTTTTTCAACCGACACGGAAGACCGATGAACGTCGAATTCTTCGTCATCTCACTGCTCAACGGCGTCAGCTACGGCTTGCTGTTGTTCATGCTGAGCTCTGGCCTTACGCTGATCTTCAGCATGATGGGTGTGCTCAACTTTGCACACGCCAGCTTCTACATGCTGGGCGCCTATTTCGCCTACACCCTGTCGGGCCTCGTCGGCTTCTGGCCGGCCCTCATCCTGTCGCCGTTGCTGGTGGGCGCACTGGGCGCCGCCTTCGAGCGCTACAGCCTGCGCCGGGTCCACAAGTTCGGCCACGTGCCCGAGCTGTTGGTGACCTTCGGCCTTTCGTACCTCATCCTCGAGCTGGTCCAGCTGGTCTGGGGCCGCTCCACGGTGCCCTACGGCCTGCCCGAAGCGCTGCAGGGCCCGCTCTTCACGCTGTACGGCACGCAGTTCCCCAAGTCGCGCTCGTTCATCATGCTGGTGGCGATGCTGATGCTGGTGTCCGTGTGGCTGCTGCTCACGCGCACGCGCATCGGCCTGGTGATCCAGGCAGCGCTGAAGCACCCCGACATGGTCGAGGCGCTGGGCCACAACGTGCCGCGCGTGTTCATGCTGGTGTTCGGCGGCGGTGCCGCGCTCGCCGGCCTGGCGGGCGTGATCGGCGGCAACACCTATGTCACGGAGCCGGCCATGGCCGGGTCGGTCGGCACCATCATCTTCGTGGTGGTGGTCGTCGGCGGCATGGGCTCGCTGGCGGGCGCCTTCCTGGCGTCGCTGCTGATCGGCATCATCCAGACCTTCGCCGTTGCGCTGGACCACTCGCTGGCCACCGCGCTGCAGGCACTGGGCGTGGCCGTGACCGACCAGACCTTCGGCTATGAGCTGCTCAAGCTCACGATCTCGCAGGTCGCGCCGATCCTGCCGTACCTGTTCCTCGTGCTGATCCTCATCTTCCGCCCGAAGGGTCTTCTGGGCACCCGGGAGGACTGACACCATGACCACCGCAACCACCACTTCCCCGACCCCGACGCGGTACTACCGCTTCAAGCCCTGGAACATCGGGCGCTACCTGATCTGGGCGCTGTTCGCGCTGGTGCTGATCATCTCGCCGTTGCTGTTCAAGAGCAGCCTGGCGCTGACGATGCTCTCGCAGATGGGCTACCTGATCATCATCTGCCTGAGCTACAACATCCTGCTGGGGCAGGGCGGCATGCTGAGCTTCGGCCATGCCGTCTACACCGGCCTGGGCTCGTTCATCGCCATCCATGCGATGAACCTGGCGACCAAGGGCGGCCCGACGATTCCGCTGGTGCTCATTCCGCTCGTCGGCGGTCTGGCGGGGATGTTCTTTGCCATCCTGCTGGGCTTCGTGACCACCAAGAAATCGGGCACCACCTTTGCCATGATCACCATGGGCATCGGCGAGCTCGTGGCCTCGATGGCGCTGATGTTCCCCAGCTTCTTCGGCGGCGAGGGCGGCATCACCACCGACCGCGTGTACGGCCCGACCTTCTTCGGCTTCAACTTCGGTTCGCAGATCCAGGTGTACTACCTGATCGCCGCGTACTGCTTCGTGTGCACCGCGCTCATGTATGCCTTCACCGGCACGCCGCTGGGCCGCATGCTGAACGCGGTGCGCGACAACCCGGAGCGCGTGGAGTTCATCGGCTACAACACGCAGCGCGTGCGCTACTTCGCGTTCATCATCGCGGGCTTCTTCGCCGGCATCGGCGGCGGCCTGGCCTCGATCAACTTCGAGATCGTGAATGCGGCCGACAGCCTGAACGCCATCCGCTCGGGCGGCTACCTGCTGTTCACCTTCCTGGGTGGCGCGGTGTTCTTCTTCGGGCCGATCATCGGCGCGGTGCTGCTGGTGTTTGCCTCGATCCTGCTGTCCGAACTGTCGAAGGCCTGGCAGCTGTACTTCGGCCTGGTGTTCGTGTTCATGGTGATGTTCGCCCCGGGCGGCATCGCCAGCCTGATCATGATGAACCTGCGCGTGGCCAAGTTCGGCAAGTTCAACCGCTTCTGGGGCCTGTATGCCGCGCTCGCCGTGGCACTGGTGCCGGTCGTCATCGGTGCGGCAGCGTTGATCGAGATGATCTATCACATTCAGCTCAACGCGGCGATGGGCCCGGACCTGAAGTTCTTCGGCACCATGCTGAACACGGCGGGCATGAGCAGCTGGCTCGGCGCCATCGCGATCCTGGCCATCGGCCTGGCCGTGCTCGAGGTGGCCCGGCGCCGCTTCGTGCGGGTCTGGGGCCAGGCGCAGGAAGAGATCGAAGCAGAAATCAAACGTCGGGAGGCGGCGTAAATGAGCGCGCAATACGCATTGGAACTGAAGGCGCTGCGCAAGAATTTCGGCAAGACCGAAATCATCCGCGGCGTGGACCTGGCGGTGAAGGCCGGCGAACGCATCGCCGTGATCGGGCCGAACGGCGCGGGCAAGTCGACGCTGTTCAACCTGATCAGCGGGCGGCTCACGCCCACCAGCGGCGAGGTGCTGCTCAACGGCCAGCGCATCGACGGCAAGAAGCCCTATGAAATCAACCGCCTGGGGCTGTCGCGCAGCTTCCAGATCACCAACATCTTCCCGAAGCTGAGCGTCTTCGAGAACCTGCGCTGCGGCGTGCTGTGGAGCCTGGGCTACAAGTACACCTTCCTGCGCTTTCTCTCGAACCTGGATGACGCCAATGCGCGCACCGAAGAGCTCATCAAGCAGATCGGCCTGGAGCGCAAGCGCGACGTGCATGCGGTGAACCTCACCTATGCCGAACAGCGCGCGCTCGAGATCGGCGTGACGATTGCCGGCGGCTCCGGCGTCATCCTGCTGGACGAGCCCACGGCCGGCATGAGCAAGACCGAGACCTCGCACTTCATCTCGCTCATCAAGCACGTCACCGTCGGCAAGACGCTGTTGACGGTGGAGCACGACATGGGCGTGGTCTTCGGGCTGGCCGACAAGATCGCCGTGGTGGTCTACGGCGAAGTCATCGCCTTCGACACGCCGGCTGCCGTGCGCGCCAATGCGCGCGTGCAGGAGGCTTACCTCGGTTCTTCTGTGGCCGATGCACAGGGGGCGGGACACTGACATGCTGAAGCTTCACGACATCCACGCCTACTACGGCAAGAGCCATGTGCTGCATGGCGTTTCCTTCGACGTCCGCCCGGGCGAAATCGTGGCCTTGCTGGGTCGCAACGGCTCGGGCCGTTCGACCACTGCCAAGGCCATCATGGGCCTGGTGCATGCCGAAGGCACGCTGCAGTGGAAGGGCAACGACATCCTGCGTCGCAAGGCCTACGAGATCGCGCACATGGGCATCGGCTACGTGCCCGAGAACCGCGAGATCTTCCCCAAGCTCACGGTGCACCAGAACCTGCTGCTGGGGCAAAAGGGCACGGGCAAGGGCAGCCGCTGGCAGTTCGACGACATGTACACCATGTTCCCGCGCCTGAAGGAGCGCCAGCACACCGAGGCCGGCGTGCTCTCGGGCGGCGAGCAGCAGATGCTCACGCTGTGCCGCACGCTCATGGGCGACCCCGACCTGATCATCATCGACGAGCCCACCGAAGGCCTTGCGCCCAAGATCGTCGAGCTGGTGGGGCAGTACCTGCGCACGCTGAAGGACAAGGGCATCTCGGTGCTCCTCATCGAGCAGAAGCTCACCATCGCGATGCAGATTTCGGACCGCGCGCTCGTCATGGGCCACGGCAGCATCGTGTTCGACGGGACGCCCGACAGCCTGCGCGCTGATGGCAATACCCGCAGGGAATGGTTGGAAGTCTGATCCAGCCGGGAGTCCGGGCTACGCCCCGGATTCCCCTTGTCCCGACAGCGACTGCGTGCCATTGTTGCGTCGCGCAAAACGCCTAGAATCCTCGAAAAAGAACACTCGTGCTTTTTCTTCTTTTTCTTCACACACCAAGGAACGCAGCATGACGGCTGAATACAAAGTGCTCGGCGATGTCGCCGTGATCACCCTGACCAACCCGCCGGTCAACGGTCTCGGCTTCTCGACACGCATCGGCATCACCGACGGCCTGTCCAAGGCCAACGCCGACAACGCCGTCAAGGCCATCATCATCACCGGCGCCGGCAAGGCGTTCTCGGGCGGTGCGGACATCAAGGAATTCGGCACGCCCAAGGCGCTGCAAGAGCCCAACCTGCTGAGCGTGATCCTCTCGCTCGAAGCCTCTCCCAAGCCCATCGTCGCAGCCATCCACTCCGTGTGCATGGGCGGCGGCCTCGAGCTGGCGCTCGGCTGCCACTACCGCGTGGCCGCTCCCGGCACCAGCGTGGCACTGCCTGAAGTCAAGCTCGGCCTGCTGCCGGGCGCCGGTGGCACGCAGCGCCTGCCGCGCGTGCTCGGCGTGGAAACCGCCCTGAACATGATCGTCAGCGGCGAGCCGGTGAAGAGCGAACTGCTCGCCAGCCTGCCGGGCCAGAAGCTGTTTGACAAGCTGGCCGCATCGGCCGAGTCGGTGTTCGACGAAGCCGTCGAGCTCGCCAAGTCGGTCGCAGCCAAGGGCGGTGAGCTGCCGCTGGTGCGCAACCTGCCGTGCAAGCACCCGCAAGGCGATGCCTACTTCCAGTTCGCGAAGAACATGGTCGGCGGCATGTCGAAGAACTACCCCGCGCCGCTGAAGTGCGTCGACGCCGTGCAGGCCGCGACCAAGATGAAGTTCGACGACGGCATGGCCGAAGAGCGTCGCCTCTTCACCGCGCTGATGTTCACGCCCGAATCGCTGGCCCTGCGCCACCTGTTCATGGCCGAGCGCGCCGCGAGCAAGATTCCTGATGTGCCCGAAGACACGCCCAAGCGCGACATCAAGGCCGTGGGCGTCATCGGCGCCGGCACCATGGGTGGCGGCATCTCAATGAACTTCCTGAACGCGGGCATCCCCGTCAAGATCCTCGAGATGAAGCAAGAGGCGCTCGACCGCGGCATTGCCACCATCAAGAAGAACTACGAAGCCCAGGTCAAGAAGGGCAAGCTCAAGCAGGACAAGTACGAGCAACGCATGGCGCTGTTGAGCACCACGCTGAGCTACGACGACCTGAAAGACGCCGACCTCATCATCGAAGCCGTGTTCGAAGAAATCGGCGTCAAGGAAAAGGTCTTCAAGGAACTCGACCGCGTCGCCAAGAAGGGCGCCATCCTGGCCTCGAACACCTCGACGCTCGACGTCGACAAGATCGCCTCGTTCACCGACCGTCCGCAAGACGTGGTCGGCATGCACTTCTTCAGCCCGGCCAACGTGATGAAGTTGCTCGAAGTGGTGCGCGGCAAGGCCACGTCCAAGGACGTGCTGGCCACCGTGATGGCCATCGGCAAGAAGATCAAGAAGACGTCCGTCGTGTCGGGCGTGTGCGACGGCTTCATCGGCAACCGCATGATCGAGCAGTACAGCCGCCAGGCCGGCTTCCTGCTGGACGAAGGCGCCACGCCGCAGCAGGTCGACAAGGCCGTCGAGAAGTTCGGCTTTGCCATGGGCCCGTTCCGCATGGGCGATCTGGCCGGCAACGACATCGGCTGGGCCATTCGCAAGCGCCGCGCCACCGAGCGCGCCGACATGAAGTACAGCCGCACGGCAGACAAGCTGTGCGAACTGGGCCGCTTCGGCCAGAAGACCGGGGCAGGGTGGTACGACTACCAGGCCGGCAAGCGCGACGCCATTCCGTCGGACCTCGTCAACAAGATGATCGAGGACCACCGCAAGGAACTGGGCATCACGCCGCGCAAGATCTCCGACACGGAAATCGTGCAGCGCCTGGTGTTCGCCCTTGTCAACGAAGGCGCGCACATCCTGGAAGACGGCATTGCCTCCAAGTCGGGCGACATCGACATGGTGTACCTCACCGGCTACGGCTTCCCGATCTACCGCGGTGGCCCGATGCACTACGCCTCGCAGGTCGGCCTGTACAACGTGGCCGAAACGATGAAGCGCTTTGCGCAGAACCCGCGCGACGACGCCGAGTTCTGGCAGCCCGCACCGCTGATCCAGAAGCTGGTGGCCGAAGGCAAGTCCTTCAGCTGAGACTGAACTGAACCCAGGATCAAGACCGCCCATGTTGAAACGCATCTTCCTCGGGCTGCTGCTGGTGCTCCTGGCACTCGTGGCGGCCGTGGCGGTCAAGACCTGGACCACGCCATCGCAGCAACTCGCGGTGGCGCCCGCACCCAAGCTGGACATCGATCTGCAGGCAGCCGCCAAACGGCTGTCCACGGCGATCACGTTCCGCACGGTGTCGAGCATGGACGATTCGGCGGCCAACGCGGCCGAGTTCGACAAGCTCCACGCCTACCTTGAACAGCAGTACCCGAAGGTCCACGCCACCCTGAAGAAGGAAGTCGTGGGCAACAAGGCGCTGCTCTACACATGGACCGGCACCGACCCGTCCGCCAAGCCCATCGCGCTGATGGCGCACCAGGACATGGTGCCCATCGCCCCCGGCACTGAAAAAGCCTGGACGGTCGACCCCTTCGCCGGCGAGATCAAGGACGGCTTCGTCTGGGGCCGCGGCACGCTCGACAACAAGAGCAATCTTCTCGCGCAGATGGAAGCCATCGAGCTGCTCATCGGCGCCGGCTTCAAGCCGAAGCAGACCGTCTACCTGGTGATGGGCGACGACGAAGAAGTGAGCGGCCTGCGCGGCGCGCTGCCCATCGCCGAACTGCTCAAGTCGCGCAATGTGCGCCTCGATTGGGTGCTCGACGAAGGCCTGCTGGTGCTCGACGGCGTGCTGCCCGGTCTCTCGAAGCCCGCGGCACTCATCGGCTTGGCCGAGAAGGGCTACGGCACTTTCTTCCTGTCGCTCGACACCGCCCCCGGCCATTCGTCGATGCCGCCGCAACACAGCGCCATCGGCAGCATGAGCGCCGCGCTGGCCCGGCTCGAAGCCAACCCGATGCCAGGCGGCATCAAGGGCGTGGCCGGCCAGATGTTCGGTGCGCTGGCGCCCGAAATGAGCGGCGTCAACCGCGTGATGCTGTCCAACCTGTGGCTCACCGAGTCATTGGTGCGCGGCCAGCTCGAAAAGAGCCCGAGCAGCAACGCCATGCTGCGCACGACCACCGCGCTGACCATCGTGCGCGCCGGCAACAAGGACAACGTGCTGCCTGGCCGCGCCGAGGCGGCAGTCAACTTCCGCATCCTTCCGGGCGACAGCATCGCAAGCGTCGAGGCGCACCTGCGCAAGACGCTGGCCAACGACGACATCAAGATCAAGCAGTACCCCGGCAACTCGGAGCCGTCGCCTGTGTCGCCCACCGACAGCACCGGCTACCGCGCGATCCAGCAGGCCGTGCGCCAGAGCTTCCCCGACGCCGTGGTGGCCCCCGGCCTCATGACCGCCGCCACCGACTCGCGCCACTTCAGCCTCGTGAGCGACGCCGTCTTCCGCTTCTCGCCGTTCCGCGTGAAGAGCGAAGACCTGGCGCGCTTCCATGGCAACAACGAACGCCTGGCCATCTCGAACTACGGCGAGATGATCGGCTTCTATCACCAGCTCCTGAGCAACACGAACGCTGCTCCGGCGCAATGACGACCCCGTCTTCTCCCTCTTTTCCCTTCCATCTTCAAAGGACCTCACCATGACCAGCGCCGTCATCGTTTCCACCGCCCGCACGCCGCTCGCGAAGAGCTGGAAGGGTGCCTTCAACATGACGCACGGCGCCACGCTGGGCGGCCATGCCGTGCAGCACGCGGTGCAGCGCGCCGGCATCGACCCGGCTTCGGTCGACGACGTCATCATGGGTTGCGCCACGCCTGAAGGCGCCACCGGCTCCAACATCGCGCGCCAGATCGCACTGCGCGCCGGCCTGCCGGTCACCACCTCGGGCATGACCATCAACCGCTTCTGCTCGTCGGGCCTGCAGACCATCGCCACGGCCGCCCAGCGCATCATCGCGGGCGAGGGCGACGTGTACGTGGCCGGCGGCGTCGAGAGCATCTCGTGCGTGCAGAACGAAGCCAACACGCACATGCTGGCCGACCCGTGGCTCGTGAAGCACAAGCCCGAGATCTACTGGAACATGCTGCAGACCGCCGAGCAGGTTGCCAAGCGCTACAACATCGGCCGCGATGCCATGGACGAGTACGGCGCACAGAGCCAGCAGCGCGCCACCGCCGCGCTCGAAGCGGGCCTGTTCAAGGCAGAAATCGCCCCCATCACCGTGCTGGCCGGCGTGGCCGACCCCGTGATGGGCCTGCGCACCAAGGAAGTCACGATCGAGAACGACGAAGGCATTCGTCCCGGCACCACCAAGGAAGGCATCAGCGGCATCCGCCCGGCCATGCCCGGCGGCCTGATCTCGGCCGGTAACGCCAGCCAGTTCTCCGACGGCGGCGGCGCCTGCGTGCTGGTCGACGAGAAGTACGCGCAGCAGAAGGGCCTGGCGCCCATCGGCCGTTTCCTCGGCTTCGCCGTGGCCGGCTGCGAGCCCGACGAAATGGGCATCGGCCCGGTCTTCGCCATCCCCAAGGTGCTCAAGCGCCTGGGCCTCACGGTCAACGACATCGACCTGTGGGAACTGAACGAAGCCTTCGCCGTGCAGGTCATCTACTGCCGCGACAAGCTCGGCATTCCGGGCGACCGCCTGAACGTGAACGGCGGCGCCATCGCCGTGGGTCACCCCTACGGCGTGAGCGGCCAGCGCCTCACGGGCCACGCGCTCATCGAAGGCAAGCGCCGCGGCGCCAAGAAGGTCGTGGTCACGATGTGCATCGGCGGCGGCATGGGCGCTGCGGGCGTGTTCGAGGTTCTGTAACCATGTCCGGCTTTGGTCCGGACCAGGAGGTCTCGCCCGAAGCCGTCCTGGAATATGGGCGCAGCGTGCTCGCTGCGCAGCCCTTCAGTGTGCTGATCGGCGCCGAGCTGCACGCGCTCGCGCCGGGCCATGCCGAGCTTCAGCTGCCGCTCACCGCGCAGCTGAAGCGGCAGCACGGTTTCGCCCATGGCGGCATCGTGAGCTACATGGCCGACAACGCGCTGACCTTTGCGGGCGGCAGCGCCTTGCGCGTGCCGGTCGTGACCTCCGAATTCAAGATCAACTACGTGCGGCCCGCCATCGGTCAGCGGCTGATTGCGCGCGCCCGGGCCGTTCATACCGGCGGCTCGCAGGCCGTGTGCACCTGCGAGGTGGTGGCGGTGGCCGACGACGGCACCGAGAAGCTCTGCGCGCTGGCGCAGGGCACCATCGCCACGCTGCCCGATTCCCCGAAGAAGAAGACTTCGTCACCCGCGAAGTCGTAGCCTGAAGAAGACATCACCATGAGCCTGCGTCCCACCCTCGACTTTCTGCTTTACGACTGGCTTGACGCCGAGAAGCTCAACCAGAGCGAGCGTTTTGCCGACCACTCGCGCGAGACCTTCGACGCCGTGCTCGACACCTGCGAGCGCATCGCGCGCGAAAAGTACGCGCCGTTCAACCGCACCGTCGACACGCAGGAGCCGCATTTCGACGGCGAGAAGGTCATCCTGCCGCAGGCCACGCACGACGCGCACAAGGCCTTCGTCGAGTCCGGGATGATGAGCGCCGCGCAAGACTACGAGATCGGCGGCATGCAGCTGCCCTACACGGTGCAGGCCGCGGCCAACAGCTTCTTCGCGATGGCCTCGGTGAGCATCGGCTCGAACATGCTCACCAGCGGCAACGCCAACCTGCTCATGGTGCACGGCACCGAGATGCAGAAAGAGGTGTTCGCCAAGAACGAATTTTCGGGCCGCTGGGCCGGCACCATGTGCCTGTCGGAGCCGCAGGCCGGCTCGTCGCTGAGCGACGTGGCCACGCGCGCCGTGCCCGATGGCGCCGACTATCAAGACGACCCGCTGGGCCCGCGCTATCGCCTCACCGGCAACAAGATGTGGATCTCGGCCGGCGACCACGAGCTGACCGAGAACATCGTGCACATCGTGCTCGCCAAGATCCCCGACGAGAACGGCAAGCTGGTGCCGGGCACGCGTGGCATTTCGCTCTTCATCGTGCCCAAGCGCATGGTCGACACGCAGGGCGCGCTCACGGGCGAGCGCAACGACGTGGCGCTGGCCGGCCTGAACCACAAGCTCGGCTGGCGCGGCACCACCAACACGCTGCTGAACTTCGGCGAAGGCAAGTACCCGGTCGGCGGCAAGGCCGGCGCGGTGGGCTACCTGGTCGGTTCGCCCGGCAAGGGCCTGCACTGCATGTTCCACATGATGAACGAGGCCCGCATCGGCGTCGGCACCGCCGCCACCATGCTCGGCATGGCCGGCTACTACGCCTCGCTCGATTACGCCAAGAGCCGCCCGCAGGGCCGCCTGGTGAAGAAGCCCGAAGCGGCCGGCGCTGCCGTGGTGAAGGATTCGGCCGCGCCGCAGGTGCGGATCATCGAGCACGCCGACGTGCGCCGCATGCTGCTCGCCCAGAAGGCGTACTGCGAGGGCGCGCTGGCGCTGGAGCTGTACTGCGCTCGCCTGGTCGACACGCAGAAGACCGGCGATGCGCAGACGGCCGACGACGCCCGCCTGCTGCTGGAGGTGCTCACGCCCATCGCCAAGAGCTGGCCCAGCGAGTGGTGCCTGGAAGCCAATTCGCTGGCGATCCAGGTGCACGGCGGCTACGGCTACACGCGCGATTTCCCGGTGGAGCAGTACTGGCGCGACAACCGCCTGAACATGATCCACGAGGGCACGCACGGCATCCAGGCGGCCGACCTGCTGGGCCGCAAGGTGCTGATGGAAAAAGGCCGCGGCCTGCAGCTGCTGGCCGGCCGCGTCACCGAAACCATCGGCCGCGCCGCCAAGGTGCCCGCGCTGGCGCCGCACGCCAAGGCGCTGGGCGCCGCGCTGCAGCGCATCGGCAGCGCGACAGAGGCCGCCTGGTCTACGGGCGACCCGGCCGACGCGCTGGCCAATGCCGTGCCCTACATGCAGGCCTTCGGCCACACCGTGCTGGCCTGGCTCTGGCTCGACGTGGCCCTGCGGGCGCTGGAAATCGACGCGCAGAAGGAGAGGGCGGTAACAGCTGGCAAGATCGGCGCCACGGACTACTTCTTCCACTACGAGCTGCCGAAAATCGGTGCCTGGCTCAACGTGGTGGAGAGCCGTGACCCGACCTGTACCGCTTTGCCCGAGGACGCTTTCTGACAATGGCCAACGCCGCCCCGAACTCACCCCCGCCCGCTGCCCCACCGCCGACACCACCCAAGCCGCATGCACGGCTCGAGAAGTGGATCTGGATATTGATCTACGGCGGCCTGTTTCTCGTGATCCTGGGGCTGGCCACGGGCCGCACCGAACCCGCGCTGGGCTGGTCGATGGCCGTGCCCGGCGGCGTGATCGCCGCGGTGGGCATCGTGCTCATCTACGTGCGTTCGCGGCTCAAGTAAAAAAACAAGGCAAGGACCGACCATGCTCAAGCACATCGTGATGTGGAAGTTCAAGGAACACGCCGAGGGCGCCGACAAGGCGACCAACCTGCTCAAGGCCAAGGCGCTGCTCGATGCCTGCGCGAAGCTCTCGCCCGGCACGCACCGTTTCGAGGTGGCCATTGCCCAGCCCGGGCTCGAGGCCACCTACGACCTGATCCTCAATTCGGAGTTCACCGACGCCGCCGCGCTCGCGGCCTATGCGGACCACCCGCAGCACGTGGCGCTCAAGCCCTTCATCGGCGCCGTGCGAGAAGCCCGCCAGTGCATGGACTATGAGCTCTGAACCCCACGCGCCCGACGCCACGGCCTCACCGGCCGAGCGGCGGGCGTTCGGCCGTGCACAGCGCACGCGCTGCGCGCTCGGCCAGTGGGCGCAGGCGCCCCGGCCCGACGCCAAGGACCGCGATCCGCTCGGCTGGCTGAAGGCGTCCAACCGCGGCCGCGTGCCCGAGCTGGTGCCGGTGCGCCACGGCCGCATGCTGGTCAGCCCGTTCACCTTCTACCGCGGCGCCGCAAGCCTGATGGCGAACGACCTCGCCAGGCTGCCGCACAGCGGCATCGCGACGCAGCTGTGCGGCGATGCGCACCTCGCGAATTTCGGCTTCTTTGCCAGCCCTGAGCGCGCGCTGGTCTTCGACATCAACGATTTCGACGAGACCCTGCAAGGGCCTTTCGACTGGGACGTGCGCCGGCTGGCCACCTCGTTCGTGGTGGCCGCGCGCGACCGGGGTTTCAAGCCGCGCATCGGGCGCGAGGCCGTGGAGCACCTGGCCGAGGCCTACCGCGACCGCATGCGGGCCTTTGCACGCATGGACACGCTGGAGGCCTGGTACGCGCGGCTCACGTCGCAAACCCTGCTGAAGCTCGGCGCCGAAGACGCGACCGAGCTCGCGGTCATCAAGAAGGCGCGCCGCAGCACCTCGCGCGTGTTTGCTGACAGCGCGACCGAGACGGTCGACGGCCGCCTCGTGATCCGCGACCAGCCGCCGTTCGTGTACCACGACGCCCGCGCGACGGCGCGTGAAATCAAGCGCTTTCGCGCCGGGCTGCCGGCCTTCCTGGCGCAGTACCGCGCCAGCCTGCCGCCCGAGCGCCAGCGGCTGTTCGACCGCTATGAGCTGCATGACGTCGCAGTGCTCACGCCCGGCGTCGGTTCGGTCGGCCGGCGCTGCTTCCTGCTGCTGTTCGTGGCCGACCGCGCGCACCCGCTGTTCCTGCAGTGCAAGGAGGCCGGCGATTCGGTGCTCGAAGCCCCGCTGGGCGCGGCACCGGGCACGGCGTCGCCGGGCCAGCGCGTGGTGCAGGGCCAGCGGCTGGCGCAGGCCGCCAGCGACGTCTTCCTGGGCTGGGCCCAGGGACCGGGCGGGCGCGGCTTCTACGTGCGGCAGCTGCGCGACATGAAGGCCTCCTACAAGCTCGAAGACTTCAAGCCGGTCGACCTGCTCGAGTTCGCCGAAGCCTGCGGCTACAGCCTGGCCCGCGCGCATGCCAAGGGCGGCGACGCCTGGGCCATCGACGGCTACCTGGGGCGCTCCAAGACCTTCAACACGGCGCTCGCCGACTTCGCCGAAGGCTATGCCGACGTGAACCAGGCCGACTGGCGCCGGCTTAAAAAGGCCGTGGCCGCCGGCAAGGCTGCCGCCGTCGAGGCCGACGACACCGCGTCCTGACGGCCCGAAGCCACCGCCAACAGAACCCTCTTCTTTCATCATCCACACCGGAGACACCGACATGACGAAGCCCCGCACCACTCAACAGCTGTTCGACCTCACGGGCCAGACAGCGCTCATCACCGGCGGCTCGCGCGGCCTGGGCCTGCAGATGGCCCATGCGCTCGGCGAAGCCGGCGCGAAGATCATGCTGAGCTCGCGCAAGGCCGAAGACCTGGAGCAGGCTGCCGCCGAGTTGCAGTCCGCCGGCATCGACGCGCGCTGGATCGCCGCCGACTGCTCGAAGGAAGAAGACACCCGCCGCCTGGCCGACGAAACGCTGGAGCGCATGGGCGGCATCGACATCCTCATCAACAACGCCGGCGCGAGCTGGGGTTCGCCCGCCGAGAGCCACCCGGTCGAAGCCTGGGACAAGGTGATGAACCTCAACGTGCGCGGCTACTTCATCCTCGCGCAGCATGTCGCCAACGGCTACATGATCCCGAAGAAGCGCGGTCGCATCATCAACATCGCCTCGATCGCGGGCCTGAACGGCAACCCGCCCGGCATGCAGACGCTGGCCTACAACACCTCGAAGACCGCGGTGATCGGCTTCACCAAGACGCTGGCCGCCGAATGGGGCAAGTACAACATCAACGTCAACGCGATCTGCCCGGGCTTCTTCATGACGAAGATGGCGGCCGGCCTGATCAAGTCGCTGGGCGAAGAGCACATGGCCGCTTCGGCGCCGCTGGGCCGCCTGGGCGACGACGAAGACCTGAAGGGCCTGACGCTGCTGTACGCGAGCGATGCCGGCAAGCACATCACCGGCCAGTGGGTGGCAGTGGACGGCGGCGTGAGCGTGGTGCTGGGTGCGGCCTGACATGTCCGATTCGCCTGAAACGTCCAGCGACATCAACATCCGCTCGTACACGACCCAGATTCCGTTCGCGCGCCACCTCGGCTTCGAGCTCACGAAGTTCGAGGGCGGCGAGTCCGAAATTCTGTACACGGCCAAGCCCGAGCACCTGAACACCTTCGACGTGACGCACGGCGGCGCCTGCATGACGCTGCTCGACATCGCCATGGCGGCCGCTGCGCGCAGCGTGACGCCCGAGACCGGCGTGGTCACCATCGAGATGAAGACCAGCTTCATGCAGCCTTCGGTCGGCCCGCTGCATGCGCGCGGCACGCTGCTGCATCGCACCGCGACGCTGGCCTTCACCGAAGCCAAGATCTACGACGAGCAGGAGCGCGTGTGCGCCCATGCCACCGGCACCTTCAAGTACGTGAAGCGCCGGCTGCCGACCGGCCCCGCGAGCGCGAACGCGATGCGTCCGCCATCCACCGACTGACCGACTGACACCCCATTTCCCCGGAGACTTCCATGCCCACCAACAAGCAGATCCACCTCGACAACCGCCCCGAGGGCGAAGCCGTTGCCAGCAACTTCAAGCTGGTGACTGTCGAGACGCCCGCGCTCGCCGACAACCAGGTGCTGGTGCGCCACCACTACATGAGCCTCGACCCGTACATGCGCGGGCGCATGAACGACTCGAAGAGCTACGCGCAGCCGCAACCCGTGGGCCAGGTGTTCCAGGGCGGCACGGTCGGCGAGGTGGTCGAGAGCAAGCACCCCAAGTACGCCGTGGGCGACAAGGTCGTCGGCTTCGGCGGCTGGCAGGAATACAGCGTGGTCGACGGCTCGCAGCCCGGCGCGCTGAAGAAGGTCGACACCACGCACGTGCCGCTGTCGCACTACCTCGGCGCGGTCGGCATGCCCGGCGTGACGGCCTGGTACGGCCTCGTGAAGATCATCGCGCCCAAGGCCGGTGAAACCGTGGTCATCACCGCCGCCAGCGGCGCCGTGGGCAGTGCCTTCGGTGCGCTGGCCAAGGCGCGCGGCTGCCGCGTGGTCGGCATTGCGGGCGGCCCCGACAAGTGCAAGTACGTGACCGACGAACTCGGCTTCGACGCCTGCATCGACTACCGCCAGCACCCCGACGTGAAGACCATGAGCGCCGCGCTCAAGGAAGCCTGCCCGAACGGCATCGACGGCTACTTCGAGAACGTCGGCGGCTACATCTTCGACGCCGTGCTGCTGCGCACCAACGCGTTTGCGCGCGTGGCGCTGTGCGGAATGATCGCGGGCTACGACGGTGCGCCGCTGCCGCTCGCGAACCCCGCGCTGATCCTCATCAACCGCCTGAAGATCGAGGGCTTCATCGTCAGCGAGCACATGGAAGTGTGGCCCGAGGCGCTGACCGAACTCGGTACGCTGGTGGGCACGGGCAAGCTCAAGCCGCGCGAGTCGGTGGCGCAAGGCATCGAAGCTGCCCCTGAGGCCTTCCTGGGTTTGCTCAAGGGCAAGAATTTCGGCAAGCAACTGGTGAAGCTGATCTGAGCCTGAGCTCGCCCCCAGGCTGCGCGCACTTCGTGTCGCTTCGCCAACCCCCTACCGGGGGCAACACCAGCGGCCCGGCAAAGCCGGTTCCGCGGTGTTCCTGGAATTGAATCGTCGGAGGTCCTGTATGAACAATGCTGGAACACACGAGGTCTTCAACCAGCCCACGCCGCTGGTCGACTACAACCTCTTCGACACCAACCGCCCCCTGCGCGATGCGCTGACGTTCAACGCGCCCGCGCTGCAGACCACGCAGTTGCACGAGCTGGGCGCCACCCTCGGCTCGGCCGCCATGCAGACGCATGCGCGGCTGGCCAACATCCACACACCGAAGCTGCACACGCACGACCGCTTCGGCCGTCGCATCGACGAGGTGGAGTTCCATCCGAGCTACCACGCGTTGATGCAGACGGCCGTGGGCGCGGGCCTGCATGGCACGCCGTGGACGGGCATGTCCGCATCGCCGCATGTGCTGCGTGCGGCGGGCTTCATGCTGTTCACCGAGCTGGAGCCGTCGGTGCTGTGCCCGGTCTCGATGACCTACGCCGTCACGCCCGCCTTGCGCGGCAACGCGGGCGTACATGCCGACTGGGGCCCGAAGCTCGCCAGCCTCTGGTACGACCCCGCGCTCAAGCCGCTGCATGACAAGCCCGGCGTGACCATGGGCATGGGCATGACCGAGAAGCAGGGCGGCTCCGACGTGCGGGCCAACACCACGCAGGCTGTGCGGGAGGGCAGCGACGCGTGGGGCGAGCGCTACGCCATCACCGGCCACAAGTGGTTCTTTTCGGCGCCGATGTGCGACGCCTTCCTCATCCTTGCGCAGGCGCCGGCCGGGCTGTCGTGCTTCTTCCTGCCGCGCGTGCTGCCGGATTGGATGGGAAAGGGCACGCGCAACGCCATCCACATCCAGCGCCTGAAGGACAAGCTCGGCAACAGGGCCAACGCCAGTTCCGAAGTCGAGTTTCACGGCGCCAGCGCCTGGCTCGTGGGCGAGGAGGGGCGCGGCATTCCGCAGATCCTCGAGATGGGCACGATGACGCGGCTCGACTGCTCGCTCGGCACCAGCGGCCTCATGCGCCAGGCGCTGGGCATCGCGCTGAACCACACGGCGCAGCGCCACGCCTTCGGCAAGCCGCTGATCGAGCAGCCGCTCATGAAGAACGTGCTGGCCGACCTCGCGCTCGAAAGCGAAGCCGCCACCGCACTGGCCATCCGCCTCGCGCGGGCCTTCGACCGGCAGTCCGACGCGCACGAGAACTTGATGGCGCGCCTGCTCACGCCGGTCGCCAAATTCTGGATCTGCAAACGCGGCAGCCACTTCGCGCAGGAGGCCATGGAGTGCCTGGGCGGCAACGGCTACGTGGAAGAGGGCGGCGAGGGCGTCATGGCGCGCATCTACCGCGAGATGCCGCTCAACTCCATCTGGGAAGGCGCCGGCAACATCATGGCGCTCGACCTGCTGCGCGGCCTGCGCAAGGGCGACGCCGTGGCCGCGCTGGCGCACGAGCTGGCGCCGGCGCGCGGCCAGCAAGCCGCACTCGACCGCCTGACCGACGCCTTGCCCGCACGCATCGAGGCCATGGCCTCCGAGACCGAGGCACGCCGCCTCGCCCAAGGCGTGGCGCTGGCCGTGCAAGCGGCCTTGCTGGTGCAGACCGCACCCGCCGCCGTGGCCGATGCCTTCTGCGCCTCGCGCCTGGGCGGCGACTGGGGCCAGGCCTTCGGCACGCTGGGTGCGGGCACCGATTTCGATTCGATCATCCAGCGCGCGCAGCCGCGCTGACCACCCACAAGAACACCTCCACGAAAGACACCATGGCCGACCTCATCCTTCACCACTACACCACCTCGCCGTTCTCGGAAAAGGTGCGCCTGATCCTCGGCGCCAAGAAGCTGCCGTGGAAGTCGGTCTTCATTCCGCCGATCATGCCCAAGCCCGATGTGGAAGCGCTCACGGGCGGCTACCGCAAGACGCCGTTCCTGCAGATCGGCGCCGACATGTACTGCGACAGCGCGCTCATCGCCGACGTGCTGGAGCACCTGCAGCCCGAGCCCACGCTGTACCCGGAGCCCGAAAAGGGCATGTCGCGCATCCTCGCGCAGTGGGCCGACACCAGCTTGTTCTGGGCCGCGATGGCCTGGAACCTGCAGCCCAAGGGCGCGGCCGAGGTGTTCGCCAAGGCACCGCCCGAAGCCATCAAGGCCTTCGGCGAAGACCGCGGCAAGATGAGCGCCGGCAACATGACGCGCCTGCGCCCGGCCGATGCCACCAGCGCCTACAAGTCGTACCTGCGTCGCCTGTCGGACATGCTCGACGACAAGCCCTTCCTGCTCGGCGAGATGCCCAGCATTGCCGACTTCTCGGCCTACCACCCGCTCTGGTACACGCGCCGCATCGAGGCGGTGAAGGGCATCCTGGAGCTCACGCCCGCGGTGCTCGACTGGATGGACCGCATGGCGGCCATCGGCCATGGCACATCGTCGAAGTTCTCGAGCGACGAGGCCATCGCCGTCGCCAAGGCCGCCACGCCGCACACGCTGCTGACCGACAGCACCTTCCAGGACGACCACGGCATTCCGCTGGGCAGCGCCGTCACCTTGCGCGCCGAGAGCTTCGGCCTCGAAGAGACGACGGGCCTCCTGGTGGCTGCCACGCGCACGCACTACACGCTGGAGCGCAACAGCGAGCGCACGGGCAGGGTGCATGTGCACTTTCCGCGCATCGGCTACGTGCTGAAAAAAGCAGAAGCCTGATGACCGAAAGATCCGCGCGCGACGGGCACCTTCGTGACTGCGCGCGCGGCTTTTCCGTATTTCAATAGCGGCTTCCGTTTCAACGTCAGACACATTCAGCAAGAAGGACACCGGCAAATGATCCAGGACTTCAAGGGCAAGACCGCCGTACTCACCGGCGCAGGCTCGGGCTTCGGCCTCGAATGCGCGCGCATCGGCGCCGCCCGCGGCATGAATCTCGTGCTGGTCGATGTGCAGCAGGACGCACTCGACAAGGCCAAGGCCGAGATGGAGGCCCTGGGCGTCCAGGTGCTGGCACGCAAGGTCGACGTGTCCGACGCGGCCCAGATGGAAGCGCTGGCCGCCGCCGTCAAGGAACGCTTCGGCGCGCCGCACTTCGTGTTCAACAACGCCGGCGTCGGCGCCGGCGGCCTCGTGTGGGAAAACACCGTGGCCGACTGGGAATGGGTGCTGGGCGTCGACCTGTGGGGCGTGATCCACGGCGTGCGCCTGTTCACGCCGATGATGCTCGAGGCCGCCGCCAAAGATCCGAGCTATCGCGGTCACATCACCAACACCGCCAGCATGGCGGGCCTGCTCACGCCGCCCAACATGGGCATCTACAACGCGGCCAAGGCGGCCGTCGTGAGCCTGACCGAAACCCTGTACCAGGACCTGAACCTGGTGACCGACCAGATCGGCGCCAGCCTGCTGTGTCCGTACTTCGTGCCCACCGGCATCACGAGCAGCGAGCGCAACCGCCCCAACGCACCGAAGGACACCGAGCTCACCAAGAGCCAGCTCATCGGCCAGGCCATGAGCAACAAGGCGGTGAGCAGCGGCAAGATCACTGCGGCCGAGGTGGCGGCGAAGGTGTTCGACGCCATCAGCGACAACCAGTTCTACGTGTTCAGCCACCCCAAGGCGCTGGGCAACGTGAAGAGCCGCATGGAGAATATCGTGTCGATCACCAACCCGGCCGACCCGTTCCTGGAGCGCCCCGAGATCGGCCAGAAGCTGCGCGAGCAGCTGCGCTCTGCCTGATCTTTTCCCAATGAGGCGGCCCATCGCGGGCCGCCTTCAGCCGGCCTGCACCTTCGCCTGCAGATCGCGCACCAGCTGCTCGATGCCCGACAGCGCCTCGGCCATCGAGCGGTCCAGCAGATCGCCGCGGTCTTCCGCATGCTCGACCGCGATGTCGTGCACCTCGCGCAGCCCGACCAGGCCCAGTGCGGCCTTCATGCCCGGCACCAAAAAATTCAGATGTGCCTGCATGCCGCCGGGCCCGAAGCCGCTGCTGCCGTGCGCGGTTAGCAGCACCGTGCGGCGCGGGCGCTCGGCCAGCAGCGGCACGTAGGGGTCGTCCAGGCCCGGGTCCATGTCGAAGGTTTCGCCGACGCGCACGATGTTGTCGATCCACGCCTTCACGGTGGCCGGCGCGCTGAAGTTGTACATGGGCGTGCCCATGACGATCACGTCGGCGCGGCGCAGCTCGGCGATGAAGGCATCGCTCTCGGCCAGCACCTCGTGCATCCAGGCTTCGCGCGCGTCGGCGGGCGTGTAGGCGCTGTGGATCCAGTCGCCGGTGACCGCCTGCGGCGGCGTGGTGCCGAAGTCGCGGTAGATCACTTCATCGTGCGGGCGGGCCGCCTGCCAGGTGCTGACGAAGTGGTGGCTCAGGCGGCGCGAATGCGAGCCGTGAACAACCGCGCCCGAACGGCCGGAACGGGGGCTGGCATCGATGTGGAGCAGGGTGGTGGTGGTCATGGCGTGGTCCTCGGTTGGATGAAGGGAATTCAGCTGTCTGCTTGACACGGTTCTTAATTTATCGAAGCATCCAGCGCCGGACAAACGACGAATTTTTCTCGATGCAGAAAATTTAATTCATCTATTCGCCACTCCGAACACCATGGCCCTCCTGCATTCCCTGCCTCCGCTGGCCTCGCTGCGCGCCTTCGAGGCCGCCGCGCGCCATTGCAGCGCCAAGCTCGCGGCGAACGAGCTGTCGGTCACGCCCACGGCCATCAGCCACCAGGTGCGACAGCTCGAAGAATCGCTGGGCGTGGCGCTGTTCATCCGGCAGCCGCGGCAACTCGTGCTGACGCCGCAGGGGCGCGAGCTGCAGGCGGTGCTGAGCGACTCGTTCAGCGCCATGGCACAGGCCGTCGCGCGCCTGCGGGCGCCGCCCGAGCGCAGCGCGATCACGCTGTCGACCACGCCCGCCGTGGCCGCGCGCTGGCTGCTGCCGCGCGTCGGTGCGCTGCGCGCGGCACACCCCCGGCTCGACCTGCGCATCCACGCCTCGCACGACGCGGTGCCGCTGGACGGCCTCACGGCCGACGTCGCCATCCGCTACGGCAAGGGCCAGTGGCCGGGCCTCGTGGCCGAGAAGCTGTTCGACACCGTCTTCGCGCCGGCCTGCAGCCCCGCGCTCAAGCTGCGCCGCCCGGCCGATCTCGTGAAACACACGCTGCTGCACTTCGCGGTGCCGAACAGCAAGACCCAGCCGGGCACCTGGGCCGCGTGGCAGCAGGTGGCGCAGGTGCCAGGCCTCGACGTGACGGCCGGCCCCGTGTTCTCCGACGAAACCCACACCGTCTCGGCCGCGCTGCAGGGGCAGGGCGTGGCGCTGATGGGCCTGGCACTCATCGCCGACGAACTGCGCGCCGGCAACCTGGTGCAGCCCTTCGGGCCGGTGCTGCAGGGCTCGCCGTTCTACCTCGTGTGCCCGCAGGCGCGGCGTGACGATCCGAACGTGGCGGCGGTGTTCGAGTGGGTGAAAGGGCTGTCGCCGCTGGACGCAGCCGCGCGTTGACACAACGTGCGACAGGGCGGCGACGCAACGCACGACAGGGCGGCGACACAATGGCGTCTGGCGACTCTTCGACGATCCCTTTCGCATGAAACCTTCCCCGATTTCTCCCATCCTCCAGGTACAGAACCTGCACTTTGCCTACCCCGACCAGCCCGCGTTGGCGAACGGCTGGTCCGCCACCGTCGGCGAGGGTGTCACGCTGCTGTACGGCGACACCGGCAGCGGCAAGTCGACCTTGCTGCGCGTGCTGGCGGGCCAGCAGCCTGCGTCGGCCGGGCAACTGCGCGTGGCCGGCGTGGCGCTCGACGTCGAACCCGAGGCCTACCGGCGCCAGGTCTTCTTCTGCGAGCCGGCGGCTGAAGCCTTCGATCCGCTCAGCGTGCAGGCCTGCACGGCCTTGTTGGGCGAGGGTGACGCGGGTTTCGACAAGGCCGAGTGGCAGCACCTGGTCGAGGCCTTCTCGCTCACGCCGCATCTGGAGAAGCAGATGTTCATGCTGTCGACCGGCTCCCGCCGCAAGGTCGGGCTCGCCGCCGCGCTGGCGTCGGGTCGGCCCGTGGTGCTGCTGGACGATCCGGTGGGTGCGCTCGACGCGCGTTCGATCCACGGCCTGTGGCAGGCGATCGGGCGGCGCATGGCGCAGCCGGGGCGGGCGGTGGTCGTGGCGAGCAGCGAACGCATCACGGAGGTGCCGCTGGCGGCGTGCATCGAGCTACCGCTGGGCTGATCAGCTGCCCGGCGTGGCCATCACGTGGTTGTCGTGTCGTTCGTCGCCGAGCACGAACTGCGTCAGCCCCGTCACGGCCAGCCCGTGCTTTTCGTAGAACGCGCAGGCGCGCAGGTTCTTCACGTTCACTGTGAGCCATAGGCCGTCATTGCCTGTGCGCGCGTGGGCGGCGCTGCGGGCTTCGCGCAGCAGCATCGAACCGACGCCGCTGCGTGCGAACGGTGACTGCACATAGAGCATGCGCAGTTCGGTGGCGCAACCCGGTGCCAGCGGCTGCGCAGCGCCGAACTGCAGCAGCGCATAGCCCACGAGATGGTCGTCGACCTGCGCCACGCGCAGCGCGGCATCGGGCGATTCCGACCACGCAGCGAACGCAGCCGGCGTGAAGGTCGAGAGCACGTAGCGCCCGAGCAGGTCGTTCACACCGTCGGTCGCGTAGGTGTCGAGCCACACCTGGATTGCGAGCGCGGCCAAGGTGTGAGCATCGGCTGCGGTGGCGGGGCGAACGGTGACAAGCGGACGATTCATGGTGCGGCGCATTCTGCGGCAACCGAATCACGCCGTCTGCAAGGCCGACCGGAAGCGGCTCGGCGGCGCACCGGCCGACTTGCGCATCAACCGCCGCAACGCCGTGGCGTCTTCGTAGCCGACCTGCGTCGCGACTTGGTCGATGGTCATGCGGCTGCTCTCGATCAGCATGCGCGCGCGGTTGAGCCTCACGCTCTGCACCAGCGCCAGCGCACCCAGGCCGGTGGCGGCGCGCACGCGCCGGGCCAGCGTGCGTTGCGACATCGCGAACTCGTCGGCCAGCGCGGCCACGCTGGGCGGCGTGGGCAGCGCGGCTTCGATGCGCTGCGTCAGGCGCGAAATCAGCTCGTTGCCGTTGGACAGCATCGACGGCACGACGAACGGAGCCTGCGCCTGGCGGCCATCGATGAGCAGCACCTTGCTCACGGCCTCGGCCAACGCGGGGCCGAAGCGCGTGCGCAGCAGATGGAGCATGAGGTCGGATTGCGCGAAGGCCGCGCCCGCGGTGCTGACTGGCCCGTCGGCGCAGACCATGCGGTCGGCGTCGACGAGGCAATTGGGCTCGAGGCGGCGCAGCTCGGGTGCGAGCCACCACGAGGTGGTGACGCGGCGCGCGTGCAGCAGGCCAGCCGCCTGCAACAGGAACACCGCCGAACACGAGGCCGCCACCGCACCGCCGCGCGCCGCATGACGCCGTACCGTGTCGATGGCGGCGCGGGCGTTGTCGTCGGTGAGGCGCAATGCGAGGTCGGTGGGTTTGTCGACGCCAAGCCCGGGCACGATCCACGTCGAGCCATCGGTGCGCGCGCGGCGGGGCATGGCGAGGGCGTCGATCTGCAGGCCGTTGCTCAGCGGCACCATGCCGCCATCGGGCGACACCACGCGCCAGGTCGGCCGGGGCATCTTGTGGCGCGGTGCGAGCGTGGCGGCTGCGGCGAGCACGTCGAGCGTGACGGCGGTGCTGGTGCCGAAGCTGCCCGGAAGGACGAGAACGGTGAAATCGTGCATGGCTGAAAACGCCTGATAGGCGTCTGAATGGACACTGGCAGTCTAGCGCCGCACCGGGTGCAATGGCAGCCACCTCAACCTTCTGGATTTCGACCATGACGCAGCCCATGGACAGGACCGACCCGCTCGACGACTTCACCCGCCGCGAGGTCACGCTCGACGGCGCCACGAAGGCGGTCTACGTGGCTGGCACCGGCCCGGCGGTGATCGTGATGACCGAGATGCCCGGCATCAGCCCGCACGTGGCGCGCTTCGCCCGCTGGGTGCGCGAGGCCGGCTTCACGGTCTACATGCCGTCGATGTTCGGCCGCGATGGCGCCGTGCCGGACGCGGAGGAGGGCAAGGCCGTGTTCCAGCGCGCCTGCGTGAGCGCCGAGTTCCGCGCCTTCGGGGGCAACGCCTCGAGCCCGGTGACGCAGTGGCTGCGCGCGCTGGCGCGGCTGGCGCATGCGGAATGCGGCGGGCCGGGCGTGGGTGCGATCGGCATGTGCTTCACCGGCAACTTCGCGCTGACGATGATGCTGGAGCCTGCGGTGCTGGCGCCCGTGCTGTCGCAGCCGTCGCTGCCGCTGGACAACCCCGGCGGCATCGAGATTTTTGCGGAAGAGATCGCTCAGGTCCGGCAACGCCTGGAGCGCGAAGACCTCACCGTGATGGCCTACCGCTTCGAGGGCGACCGCTTCTGCCGGGCCCAGCGTTTCGCGGCGTATGCAGACGCGCTGGGCGACCGATTCGTGGCCCGCGTGCTGCCCGACAGCGCGGCCAATACGCGCGATCTGCCGTCGTTCTTTTCACAGGTGGTGGCAAGCCCGCACAGCGTGGTGACGGCGCACCTGATCGACGAAGCCGGCCAGCCGACGATCGCGGCGCGCGACGAGATCCTTTCGTTCTTCGCGCGCCGGTTGTCGGGTGTGTCGGGTCAGGCCCGTGCGGAGGCGCCGTCGGCGGACAGCTGACCAGTCTTCTGTGCGCGACGGTCGAGCGCGCGGCTCCACAGTGCAATCGCCAGGCCCACGAGCGTGAGCAGCGCGGCCACCCAGCCCAGGGCGTGCAGCCCGGGGCCGTGGTCGATCGTCACGCCGCCGACCCAGGCGCCGAGCGCGTTGCCGAGGTTGAAGGCTGCGATGTTGAGGCTCGACGCGAGGTTCTGGCCCGCGCCCGAAGCCTTCTCCAGCACGCGCAGCTGCATCGGCGCCACGGTCGCGAACGAGGCCACGCCGAGCAGGCCGACGAAGACCACGGCGGTAAACGGCGTGCCGATGGTGAACTGCATCGCGCCGAGCACCACGGCTAGTGCCACCAGCGTGCCGAGCACGGCGGCCATCGGCGCGCGGTCGGCCAGCTTGCCGCCGAGGATGTTGCCGACGGCGAGGCCGCCGCCGAACACCAGCAGGATCGGCGACACGGCCGATTCCGACAGGCCCGTGAGCTGCGTGAGCAACGGCTGGATGTAGGTGAACACGACGAACACGCCGGCAAAGCCGAGCACCGTCATCGCCAGGCCGAGCAGCACCTGCGGGCGCGCCAGCACGGCGAGCTCTTCACGCAGCGGCGCGGGCTTGGCCTCGCCCTTGACGCGGGGCACGAACACGGCGAGCACCACGAGCGCGAGCACGCCGATCACCGTCACAGCCCAGAAGGCCGAGCGCCAGCCGAACTGCAGACCCAGCCAGGCGCCGGCGGGCACGCCGAGCAGCGTGGCGGCGGTGAGGCCGGTGAACATGATCGCGATGGCCGAGGCGCGGCGCTCGGGTGCCACGAGACCGGTCGCGACCACCGAGCCGACGCCGAAGAAGGTGCCGTGCGCCAGCGAGGTGATGACGCGTGCGGCCATCAGCATCTCGTAGTTGGGCGCGAGCGCGCAGGCGAGGTTGCCGAGCGTGAAGATCGCCATCAGCGCGAGCAGCACGGTCTTGCGCGGCAGCTTGCGGGTGGCGATGGTGAGCACGGGGGCGCCGACTGCGACCCCGAGCGCGTAGCCCGAGATCAGCAGGCCGGCGGCCGTGATGGAAACCTGAAGATCCGTCGATACCTGCATGAGCAGGCCCATGATGACGAATTCGGTGGTGCCTATTCCGAAGGCACCGGCGGTGAGGGCAAGAAGAGCGATGGGCATGATGCCTGTACTGTGCGGACAATCGGACTCGATGACTAGAATGCCGCGAGTACATGCACTTGTGAATTCAAGTCACAACCGAAGGAACACCATGCCGCGCATCGACGTCAACCGCTCCGGCGAAATGGAGGCCTTCGTGCAGGTGGTGGAGGCGGGCGGTTTCTCGGCGGCGGCACGGCTGCTCGACATGACACCGTCGGCCGTCAGCAAGCTGGTGGCGCGGCTCGAGCTGCGCCTGGGCATCCAGCTGGTGCACCGTTCGACGCGCAAGCTGCAGCTCACGCCCGAGGGGCTGCATTTCTACGAGCGCAGCACGCGCGTGCTGGCCGACATGGACGAGGCCGAGCGTTGCGCCGCGGCCGGTGCGGCGCCGCGCGGGCGGGTGAGCATCAACGCGAGTGTGTCGTTTGGGCATCACAAGCTGGTGCCGCTGGTGCCGCGCCTGCTCGAGATGCATCCGGAGATCACGCTCGACATTGCGCTGACCGACCGCATCGTCGATCTGATGGACGAGCGCGCCGACATCGCGATCCGCTGGGGCCAGTTGCCGTCGTCCGACCTGGTGGCGCGGCGCCTGGGCGAAACCAGCCAGTCGATCGTGGCCGCGCCGGACTACCTGGCGAAGTACGGCACGCCGCGCACGCCGCAGGAGCTGGAGGCGCACAACCGGCTGGGCTGGAGCTACCGGCGCAACACGCCCGACTGGCCGTTGCGTGTCGACGGCCGCATGGTGATGCTGCCGGTGGCGGGGCCGGTGCGCGCGGGCGACGGCGAAACGCTGCGGCAGCTGGCGATTGCGGGGGCGGGCGTGGCGCGGTTGTCGCTGTATCACATCCAGCACGACATTGATGCCGGTCGGCTGGTGCCGCTGCTCGAAGAATTCAATCCGGGCGAGATCGAGCCGATCCACGCGGTGTACATCGGCAAGGCCGGCACGCTGCCCGCGCGGGTGCGGGCGGTGCTCGACTTTCTGGTGGCGTGCTCGGGGGTGAGCGGTGGGCGTTACACGCTCAAGCGCACGGCGCCGATGCCGGGGAACTCTGCCCTCACCTGATCGCCGCGGCGACAGGGCAACACGCCGACCCACGAGCCGGTGGTGACGATGGTGCCGGCGGGGACGGTCTGGCCCTGGCGCGTGAGGTGGCGCAGCCAGATCGGCAGCAGCCACGCCGGATCGGCCAGCGGATGCGTGCCTTCGCGCACAACGGTTTCTGCGTCGCCGATTTTCGTTTCGCAGCGCTGCGAGGCCCAGTCGACGGCGGCGTACGGTTGCCAGTCGCCGAGCACGAGTGCGCCGTGGACTTGCGAGTCAGCCAGCCGCAGCAGGGCGGGCGTAGCAGCCAGGTCTTGCCAACGTGCGTCGACGACTTCGACGGAGACGGCCATGGCGTCGATGAGCGCTGCTGAGTTGTCGTGGTCGAGTGCGGCGGCTTGCGCGGGCGTGACGTCCTGGCCGAGTCGCAATGCAATCTCGGCTTCGATGCCGGGGGTGTGGAGCGTGAGGTCGCTGAAGTTGGCGGGACTCTGGCGCACACCATGTGGGGGCAGCGGGGCATGCGTGAGCGTGGCGCTGCGGGAGCTGCCGCCGGACTTCCAGGTCTTCGGGACACCGTCGAACCAGCCGAGGGCTGCGGCTACGGCGTCTTGCACTTCGTAGGCCTGCGCGGCGTCTGGCAGGGCATCGGTCCAGGGGGTGGCGTCGAGCGTGCGGTCGGCCTGGCGTGCGGCGATGAGGGCTTCGGTGAGGGCTTTTTGGTCGGGCGTCATTTTTGGAATCTTCTCAGGTTCTTTGGGTGTTTGTTCAGGGCGCGTGCCCAGGCCACCGGGTACTTCCCTCCGCGAATGTCCCCCGCTTCGCTCCTCCTTGATTTCGCTGCGGGAAGCACCCAGTGTCCTGAGCACACTGGGCGCTGTCGTTGTGCTGATCGATCAACGGCGGCTCTGAACGCGCTCACGTCGATGGGGTGCCTTGCGCAGCGAAATCAAGGAGGAGGGCGTAGGCCGGGGGACATTCGCGGAGCAAGGTGCCGCGTCGGCGGGAGCGTCGCCCTGAACAACAGCGCAAGAACTCAGGTCTCGACCTGCACCTTGCCGTCCTTCACCACCTTCGCCCACTTGGCGATCTCGGTGTTGATGAACTGCTTGAACTTGTCCTGCGAACCACCGCCGTCTTCCGCGCCGTAGGTGTCGAGCCGTTCCTGCACGTCGGGCATCGCGAGCACGGTGTTGACGTCGCGGTTCACCTTCTGCGCGATGGCGGGCGACAGCTTGCCGGGGCCGACGAGGCCATACCAGGTGGTGGCCTCGAAGCCTGCGAAGCCTTGCTCCTGCATCGTCGGCACGTTCGGATGGCCCTTGGCGCGCTTGGTGCGCGTCTGTGCCACCGCGAGCACACGGCCGTTTTTCACGTGCGGCGTGGCGGCGGTCATGGTCTCGAAGCTGTACTGAATTTGCCCGCCCATCAGGTCGGCGAGCAGCGGGCCGCTGCCTTTGTACGGCACGTGCAGCGCATCGACGCCGCCCTGCAGTTTGAACATCTCCAGCGCCAGGTGCTGGGCCGAGCCCGCACCGGCTGAGCCGAAGCTCACGGTGCCGGGGGCGGCCTTGCAGGCGGCGACGATGTCTTTCACGCTGAGCGCCTTCTGCGCCGGGTTGGCGATCAGCAGGTTGGGCGTGACGCCCACGAGCACGATCGGCACGAAGTCGCGCTCCACGTTGTAGCGCAGCTTGGGCTGCAGGCTGGGCGCGAGCGCGTGGCTGTTGATGTGGGCCATGAGCAGGGTGCTGCCGTCGCTGGGCTGCTGCGCCACGTAGTCGGCCGCGAGCACGCCGGCGACACCGCCCTTGTTCTCGACGATGACCTGCTGGCCCCACATGATCGTGAGCTTCTGCGCGACCACGCGTGCCAGCGCGTCGGTTCCGCCGCCCGGTGGAAAGCCCACCACGATGCGCACGGGGCCGCTGGGCCACTCCTGCGCGAACAGCCGGGGTACGCCCAGCGTGGCGGCCGCACCGGCGGCGGCCTGGATCAGGGAACGTCTTTGCATCTTCTTTGTCTCCGTCGGTTGGGGAATCCGATGCGTGCCGGGAGCCGCTTGCGCGGGCCCGGCAGGGTGGGGGGCCGCCGCATCGTTCGAGCGATGCGCTGCGGCCGGTGTGAGGTTCTGTGCGCCCGGCTCAGGCTGCTTTTTGCAGGCCGACCGGTACGGCCTGGTGGCTCGCGAAATAGTCCATTGCCGCCTGCACGCCGCTGCCTGCCAGCTTGATGCCGCTGAGCTTCATGCCCATCTCGACACCCGCGACCATCGCCATGAGCGTCAGGTCGTTGCTGTCGCCCAGGTGGCCCATGCGGAACATGCGGCCCTTGAGCTTGCCCAGGCCCGTGCCCAGCGAGAGGTCGAAGCGCTGGTGGATGAGGCGGCGCACGGCATCGGCATCGATGCCTTCGGGCGTGATCACGCCGGTGAGCACGGGCGAGTACACGGCCGGGTCGGCGCACTGGATCGGCAGGCCCCAGGTGTTGACCGCGGCGCGCACGCCGGCAGCCCAGCGCTGGTGGCGCGCGAACACGTTGTCCAGGCCTTCGCCGAGGATCATGTCCAGCGACTCAGACAGACCGTAGAGCAGGTTTGTGTTCGGCGTGTAGGGCCAGTAGCCGTCCTTGTTCATCTCGACGATTTCGTCCCAGGCCCAGAAGGCCTTGGGCAGCTTGGCGTGCTTGGCGGTTTCGAGGGCGCGCGGCGAGAGCGCGTTGAAGCTGATGCCGGGCGGGAGCATCAGGCCCTTCTGCGAGCCGCTCACGCAGACGTCGACACCCCATTCGTCATGGCGATAGTCGGCGCTGGCCAGGCCCGAGATGCTGTCGACCAGCAGCAGGGCGGGGTGGCCCGCCGCGTCGATGGCCTTGCGCACCGAGGCGATGTCGGAGGTGGCGCCGGTGGAGGTTTCGTTGTGCACCACGCACACGGCCTTGATCTTCTTCTCGGTGTCCTTGCGCAGGCGCGCCTCGATGAGCTCGGCCTGCACGCCGCGGCGCCAGCTGGGCGCGTTGGGCAGGTGGGCGTCGGTGCCGGTGTAGGCCAGGAACTCGGTCGACAGGCCCAGGCGCGTGGCCATCTTCTGCCAGAGCGACGCGAAGTGGCCGGTCTCGTACATGAGCACGTGGTCGCCGGGGCTGAGCGTGTTGGCGAGGGCGGCTTCCCATGCACCGGTGCCCGAGGCGGGATAGATCGCGACCGGGTGCTTCGTCTTGAAGATCTCCTTGATGCCGCCGAGCACCTTCAAACCCAGCGTGCCGAACTCGGGGCCGCGGTGGTCGATGGTGGGCAGGCTCATGGCCCGCAGGATGCGGTCGGGCACCGGGCTGGGGCCGGGAATCTGGAGGAAGTGACGGCCGGTGGGATGGATGTCGAGTTGCAGCATGGGCTCTCCTTTTGCAGTTAGTTTTGCATTCAAAATGCATTTATGTATGCTGGTTTACACCTATCAACCAAGGTTGTGGCGGCTATTTTTTGCATTCAAAATGCAAGCAAGGGAACACCATATGACCGCTGAAATCATCGAAATCTCCAGGCTGGCCTTGCATGACCAGGTCGCGTCGCGCCTGCGCACCATGCTGGTCGAAGGGCGCATTGCGCCGGGCGCCAAGCTCAACGAACGCGAGCTGTGCCTGCAGCTGAACGTGTCGCGCACGCCGCTGCGCGAAGCCATCAAATTGCTCGCGGCCGAAGGGCTGGTCGACCTGCTGCCCAACCGCGGCGCGGTGGCGGTGAAGCTCACCGAGGCCGACGTGCTCAACACCTTCGAGGTGCTGGCGATGCTCGAGGGCATGTCGGGCGAGCTGGCGGCCAAGCGCATCACCGACGAAGAGTTGGCCGAGGTGCGCGCGCTGCACTACGAAATGATGGCCTGCTTCGCGCGTCGCGACCTGTCGGGCTACTACCGCCTGAACGCGCGCATCCACACGGCCATCAATGACGCGGCGGCGAACCCGGTGCTGTCGAACACCTACCGCTCGATCAACGCCCGCGTGCAGTCGCTGCGCTTTCGCACCAACCAGGACGAGACCAAGTGGCAGCACGCGGTCGAGGAGCACGAGCAGATGGTGCAGGCGCTGGCCGCGCGTGACGCACAGGCCATGCGCAAGGTGCTCACGGCGCACGTGCTGCGCAAGCGCGACACCGTGCTGGAGCTGCTGCGCGCCGGCCAGATCTATCCCACTGCCAAGAGCAAGAGCAAGACCACGAGCAACAACGCGAGCTAAGCACCCACCATGCGCATCGATCCCGCCAGCCACATGCAGCCAGCCGGAACCGTTCTTCCGCCCAACGACACCTGCGAACTGCTGGCGCGCCGGCTGCGCACCGACACGCAGGGCGAGGTGCTGTTCGACGACGGTTCGCGCGGGCGCTACGCCACCGACGCGTCGATCTACCAGATCACGCCGGTCGGCGCCTTCGTGCCGACGAACGAACGCGACATTGCCACCGCCATCGACATCGCACGCGACCTGAGGGTGCCGGTGCTCGCGCGCGGCGGCGGCACCAGCCAGTGCGGGCAGACCACGGGCGCGGCGCTGGTGATCGACAACAGCAAGCACTTTCGCAAGGTGCTCGATGTGAACGTGGAAGAGTGCACCGCAACGGTCGAGCCGGGCTTGGTGCTCGACCACCTGAACGCGCAGCTCAAGCCGCACGGGCTCTGGTACCCGGTCGACGTGTCGACCAGCGCGCAGGCCACGTTGGGCGGCATGGCGGGAAACAACTCCTGCGGCTCGCGCTCCATCGCCTACGGGAACATGGTGCACAACGTGCTGGGCGCGAGCGCGTGGCTGTCGAGTGGCGAGCTGGTCGAGTTCGGTCCGGTCGGCACGCTCGGCGCGCGCGCGGCCGGCATTGCGCAGTTCGTGCACGGGCTGGCGCAAGAGCACCGCGACGCCATGGCGCAGCACTGGCCCAAGGTGATGCGCCGCGTGGCGGGCTACAACCTCGACATCTTCGACAACCAGAGCGAGCGGCCCTACACCGCCGACGGCAGCGTGAACCTCGCGCACCTGCTGATCGGTGCCGAAGGCACGCTGGCCTACACGCGCAGCCTGAAGCTCAAGCTCGCGCCGCTGCCGCGCGCCAAGGTGCTGGGCATCGTGAACTTCCCGACCTTCCATGCGGCCATGGACGCAGCGCAGCACATCGTGAAGCTTGGGCCGACGGCGGTGGAGCTGGTCGATCGCACGATGATCGAACTGAGCCTGGCCAACCCGGCCTTCAAGCCGACGGTGGAAACCGCGCTGATCGGCAAGCCCGCCGCCATCCTGCTCGTCGAGTTCTCGGGCGCCGACAAGGCCGCGCTGCTGCCGCAACTGAAGCAGCTGGTCGAGCTGATGGGCGACCTCGGCCTGCCCGGCAGCGTGGTCGAGATGGCCGACGACGCGCGGCAGAAGAACCTGTGGGAAGTGCGCAAGGCCGGCCTCAACATCATGATGAGCCTCAAGGGCGACGGCAAACCCGTGAGCTTCATCGAAGACTGCGCCGTGCCGCTCGAGCACCTGGCCGAATACACCGACGGGCTGACCGAGGTGTTTGCGAAGTACGGCAGCCGCGGCACCTGGTACGCGCATGCCTCGGTCGGCACGCTGCATGTGCGGCCGATTCTCGACATGCGCGCCGACGGCGGCGCCAAGATGCGCGCCATTGCCGAAGAAGCCAGCGCGCTGGTGCGCAAGTACAAGGGCGCGTTCAGCGGCGAGCACGGCGACGGGCTGTGCCGCGGCGAATGGATCGAATGGCAGTTCGGGCCGGCGATCAACGAGGCTTTTCGCGCAATCAAGCAGCAGCTCGACCCGATCGGGCTGTTCAACCCCGGCAAGATCATCGACCCGCCGCGCATGGACGACGGCGCGCTGTTCCGCTTTGCGCCACCCACGGCACCCAAGCCCTACCGCCGCATCGAGCTGAAGCCGGTGCTCGACTGGTCGGGCTGGAACGTCAACGCCGACCCCGTGACCGAGCTGACCACCGCGCCCGGCACCGGCGGCGACAGCACCGGCGGCCTCGCGAAGGCCGTCGAGATGTGCAACAACAACGGCCACTGCCGCAAGTTCGACGCCGGCACGATGTGCCCGAGCTACCGCGTGACGCGCGACGAGCAGCACCTGACGCGCGGCCGCGCCAACACGCTGCGCCTGGCGCTGTCGGGCCAGCTCGGTGCCGATGCGTTCACCAGCGAAGCCATGCACGACACCATGGACCTCTGCGTAGGCTGCAAGGGCTGCAAGCGCGACTGCCCGACGGGCGTCGACATGGCGAAGATGAAGGTCGAGTTTCTCGACCACTACAAGAAGCGCCACGGCCACACGCTGAAAGACAAGCTGGTCGCCTACATGCCCGACTACGCGCACCGCGCCAGCCGCATGCCGTGGCTGCTGAACCTGCGCAACCGCGTGCCGGGTGCGGCGTGGCTGGGCGAGAAGATGCTGGGCTTTTCAGCCAAGCGCTCGCTGCCCGAATGGCGCACCGACACCTTCTGGCGCGGCAAGGACACGGTGGCCGCCGGCTTGTTTTCTGATCAAGCGTCGGTGCTGGCTGCTGCAGCGCGCGGCGAGAAGGTCGCCGTGCTGTTCGTCGACACCTTCAACGGCACCTTCGAAAGCGAGAACGTCTTTGCGGCGGCGCGCGTGCTGCACGCCGCAGGCTATGCGCTGCACACGGTGGAGAAGGGCGGCGGGCACCACTGCTGCGGCCGGACCTTCCTGGCCAGCGGCATGGTCGACGAAGCCAAAGTGCGCGCCGGCGCGCTGATCGACGCGCTGCTGCCGCTGGCACAGGCCGGCGTTCCCATCGTCGGGCTCGAGCCCTCGTGCCTGCTCACGCTGCGCGACGAAACGCTGGTGATGGGCTTCGGCGACAAGGCGCAGGTCGTCGCGAAGCAGGCACTGCTGTTCGAAGAGTTCATCGCCCGCGAACGCAAGGCCGGCCGCTTCGAACTCGCGCTGAAGCCGGCCACCGCGCCGATCCTGCTGCACGGCCACTGCCACCAGAAGGCCTTCGGTGCGGTGACTCCGATCATGGAGGTGCTGAAGCTGATTCCCGGCGCCGAGCCCGAGCTGATCGAGAGCTCATGCTGCGGCATGGCCGGCAGCTTCGGCTACGAGGCGAGCCACTTCGAGGTGTCGATGCAGATGGCCGAGGCGAGCCTGCTGCCCGCCATTCGCGCCAGGCCCGACGCGATCGTGGTGGCCGACGGCACGAGCTGCCGGCACCAGATCGAAGATGGGGCGCAGCGTGAGGCGGTGCATGTGGCGGTGCTGTTGGCGCGGCACATGATGCTCTGAGGCTGGCCCGGCTTTCCTCTTCGGAACTCAGAAGGGTGGAGAGACCACCTGGCGCCAGCTGCGGCGCCAGGTGCGGGACATCCCGCAGCCGTCGCCGACTTTCTGAGTCTTCCCCGGGCCGGTGACGAAGCCGACTTCGTTGGTGCAATTTACATTCGGCTCTCCCTTCGGATTTCCTTCGTTCGGTTGGCCGACCATGTCACGCGAAGTCGTGTTGCCGCGCGTCAAGCCCCCGGCGGGGATCGAGACGATGGAATATGAATCGAAGCTGCCATTTGCATCAATATCGAAGGAGTTCTTGTTCTTGCCGGTGAGGGCGTCCAGCACATAGATGATGTTGGGAAGGCTGCCTGTGGCCGTGCAGGACTCGATACCCAGGTTCTTGTTTTCGGGCAGGAAGGACGAGACGATCACGCTGCTGCCCAGGTTGGCCAGGTCACCGACCACGCGCTCACCGTCCTCCATCGCGCCGGAGTAGGGGATCGCGGCGAGATTCAGCAGCCATCCCTTTTTTGCCTTCCAGTCCACGGCGTTGCTGCTGACCTGGTAGAAGTTCTTGTCACGCTCGATAAGCGTCCCGGCTTTGGCCGAGGCCTTGTCGACGGTTTGCTCCACGAGGTCGGAGAGTTCGATCTTGCGGGACGTTACCTTGGCGTCGCCGCCGATGGGCGTCTGGTCCCAGATGCCGTAGATAGCCTGCTTCGTGGCCGGCGTCGCGAGATCTTCCTCGTCGAGCAGGATGCCTGTGCCGACCACCACGATGGCGCCGCACGATGAGGTGGCGCTGTAGGTGCAGGTGCTCCCATCGCCAGGATGCACCTGCCATGCCGGTGCGGCGTAGATCGGCTGCGCCTTGCCGCCCGGCGTGGTGAACAGCAACTGGCCCTTGGCCGTTGCCCCGAGCTTTGCGCTGCGCAAATCGAAACGCCACAAGTTGCCGTTGGCGTCGCCGGCATAGGCGGCCACGATCTTGCGGGTGGTGTCACGCACCGCTACCACGCCGCCCAGGCCGCGGTTGCCGCCCGCGGCATCGTTGCCGAAGCCTGCGGGAAGTTGAATGAACTTCTTGAGCTTGCCGGTGAGCGCCTCTGTGACGTACATGCCTGTTTTCTTGCCGGTTTCCGCATAGTGGCCGCTGCCTGTCAGCATGACCCAGGTGCTGTCGTCCAGCTGGCCCGCGACAGGGTTGTTGGTCACGTGGGCCAGATCGAGGTAGTCCGCGTGCTTGTTGTTCACCTCCCAGAGAAAGTGGTTCTGGGTCGGTGCCCGGTTGGCGGCATTCAAGGGCGATTCCAGGCCGTACATGAAGGGGCCCGCGCGTCCGCCAGTCCCCAGCACCAGCTGGCGCCATGTGGTCTTCCCGCCTGCGGGGGCCAGGCCGTTCTTGTCGTACACGTCCTGCTCGACCAATGGGCCATCGAGCGTGTAACGGAATCGGAAGTTCGGATTGGCCAGATCGATCTGCGCGGCCATGGCGCCCTTGGGCATGAAGGCGGCCAGCTCGGTGCCGCCTGCCTCGTTCCTGGCGGCGTTCAGCACATGGACCTTGCCGTTGTTGGTGGCGGCAAAGATGGTGGGAGGTTGCGTGGTCTTGAGCGCCTTATAGGCGGCGTAGCTGTCCTTGCCATCGACCGAACTGAGCGCCGCGCCATAGCCCATGTCGAAACGTCCGCCCACGAACACCGGCGGCGAGTTGACGGAGGCACCGATGGGCTGCTTGCGCAACCGGTAGACCGTGCCGTCGATGTCTTTCTGCGGGTCCTGGCCCAGCATGTAGCGGACAACGCTCTCGTCGCTGGCTTGCTGCTTGTCGGCATTCAGCAGGGCCTGCAAGTCGGTGGGCAGATTGCTCAGCTTCGTGCCGTGGGTGAGCGAAGTGCGCAGGGCCGTGGCAGGCGTGTTGGGGTCGTAGTTCGACAACGCGAAGATCGTTCGCTTGTCGGCGGCCGGCATCCTGGCATTGGCGGACCAGGCTGGCTTCGGCTTGCCTGCCTCGATCGTCCTGTAGCCGCCATTGGCATCCAGCTCGAAGGCCTTGATGTCGCCGCTGTTGTCCGCCGTCTGGTACTCGGTCGTGTACTTGTACTGGCCTTCCAGCGTCTGGAACTCGTTGCTGTTGCCTGACACCGCCACGCCGGCGTCGTTGCCGGAACCGACCATGCTGCTCAAGGCGTTGTCGAGCGCGCGGCGCACGTCGTCGCCGGAGTACACGCTGTAGGCGCGGCCACCGCCGGTGAAGCCTGCACGAATGAAGTCGTCCACGCGCCGGGCGTCGTCCGCATTCGCGGCGCCTGTATTCAGATCGCCGGTTGCCCACTGCGGTGATGTCACCGGGTTGCCGGCCAGCCAGTCGTTGTTGTACTTGTCGATCTGGCTCCAATTCAATCCAGTGCTCCTGCCTTCTCCAGACGGCGTCAGGCCCCAGCCGATCGTGAACGTGGTCATGTTCTGCCAGAAGGTGGGGTTGTGCTGGCCTTCCATTGTGGGAACGTTGTTGGCCAGGGCACCGGAAAAATCCGTGTGCCAGAAGTAGCGGGCCGTCAGGTCGGCGAAGCCGTTGCTGCTGCTGCCACCGATGTAGGGAATGTAGAGATTCCTGGCGCGCAGTTTTTGGGCCAGATCCGCACTGTCGTAGCCGGCAGCGCCTTTCGGGTCGTACTGAAACTTCGTCGCGTTTCCGGAGGGCGTGCCGTCATAGTTGATGCTTCCCGTGCCGGCGGTGTAGCGCGCATCGGTGCCTTCTGTCGTGCCGGGGTTCCAGGCACCATCGGACAGCACGATGGCGTAGGCGCGTCTGCAACTCAGCTCGCCACTCGCCACGTCATTGGGGTCGTTCTTCCAGGGGCTGCTCAGTGCGGCGGAGGTGATGGACGTCGTTGCGCTGCCGGCATAGTAGTTGGCCGCAAGAACCAGCGCGTTGTGGCTTGGCGTTCCTCCTCGAGGATTGATGCCGTAGATCCATTTGTAGAATTCGGTTTTCCATTTCCTCCCGGTGGCGGCCGCTTCGTCCTTGAAGTAGTTGACACCACTCACGACGCGGGTCGCTTTCGTGCCGTCGGAGTTGTTGTATTGGACGTAGCCCACCCTGAACTTGTTGTCGTAGCTTTGCATCGCCAGACCCAGCGCGGTACTGACCGCAAGCGCACGAGAGCGGTACCACTCGTACCAGTTCGCGATGTTCTGGCGCTCCAGCGCTGCAGTGCACTCGGTGGTACTCCCGCAGTCCGTTCGCTTGTGCCCGGTGGGCAGTGGAACGGTGCCTGTGTCGGACGACTGAATGATGCGGACAGTCCTGTTGGCCTCGATGGAGCAGATGTCGCTTTTGCACAGGACGTAGGTGAATTTCTTTGCGCCTGCGGTCCATCCGGTTACGTGCTGAGGCTTGGAATTATTTGACGATTGGTTGTCCACAAAAGTGGTCGAATTGATTTGCTTGCTGCGGTCTGCGTTGACCCTGGCAGCGTAGGTGATGGCCGGGTTGTAGTACTGGGTGTTGACGCTGCTGGATCGCATGGCATACCAGCCGTACTTGGTCCCGCAATTCCATCCACTTTGAGGGCAGTTGTCGTCGACCGCATACCCGTCCTGAACTTCGTAGTCCATCGACCCCGAGTTGTCCAGCACGAACATGAGGTTGGGCTTGGCGCCCGGCACGGCGTTGTAGAGCGGGGTCTGGCTCGGTGTGGTTGCAGCGTGCGCGCCGCCGAAGTGCAGGAGCACCGCACCCACGGCCGCAGCGAGGCCGGCAAACGCCCGTCCCAGGCGCGAGGCAGTGGCAGAGGCGGGAACAAGAATGTGGCGCGTGGTGGTCATGCGATCTTTCCTGACGTTCGAAGGAGGAGGAGCTTCGTGCGGGTGGGGCATGCGTGGCTCACCGCCAGCAATCTGTGGCCCCGAGGCCCGTGGCCTGGTCTGCGACGCCCTTGGCCCCCAGGCTGTTCAGGGTCTGCGTGCCGCACCGGTCGCCGCTCATGCTCCCGGTGCGCGTGGCCTTGAGGGTGTAGGAGGGCGGGTTGTCGCGCGCGACCACGGAGACGGTGTAGTTGGCGGCGGCGCCTGATCGGGGCGACTGGCGCAACGCGGCGGGCAGCATGCTGCCGGTGCCGATCTTCTGCTCGGCCTCGACAGTGATCTTTCCTGCGACGGCGGTGTAGCGGTCGTTGGCAGAGTAGTGGCGCTGCATGTACTGGGCGGCTTCCATCAGGAGGCCCTGGGCCTCGGCGCGCTTGGAGCGGCGCACGTGTTCCTGGTAGTTCGGCAGCGCAATCGCCGCCAGGATGGCGACGATCGCGACGACGACCATGACTTCGATCAGCGTGAAGCCGCGGCGGGCGCGCGAGAAAGCAGAGCGTGGGTATTTCATGGAATGAAGAGGCAAGAGAAGGTCATTTGTCGCGCGTCAGCACGGACTGCAGCCACGCTTCGGCGCCTTGCGTGGCTTTTCCGGTGGTGTCTTCGAACCTGGCGTTGTTGGCGAAGCCCCGCGCGGTGATCAGGTAACCGGTCAGCTGGGGCGTCGAGGTCGTCGCAATCTTCTGGACGAGGCAGCGCGGTTGAATCTCCAGCTGCACGGCGTCGACCTGGGTGCCGGTGGGCTTCTTGTTGATGTAGTCCTTCGGGACGAGGATCACGCCGTTGCCGACCCAGCTGCTGCTTTCGCGCCATGCCGCGTCTTTGTCGAACTCGGAGCCGACGGTGGTTGCAATGATCCGGGCGCGCATGCCGGTAGAGGCGTACTCGGTGTAGTCCTTGCCGTCGCCATCGAACATCGCCACCTGCTCGCAGAAGCGCAGCGCCGTCTCGGCCGCCTCGCGGGCGAGTTCGGCCGAGCGGATGCCGTTGATGCTGCGTTCGCTCTGCGTGGCATTGCGGATGGCGAAGGTGCCCACCAGCGAGAGGATCACCAACAGGATCAGCGTGACGACCAGCACCACGCCGCGTTCGTGCGTGCCGCCGGCGATGCGGTTCGGCCGTTGAGAAAAATGCATGCTCATGGCGTGATCATTCGGTTGCGCAGCAGCACGGTGGTGGTGAAGGTCCTGCGCAGATAGCCATCGGTGCCGGTGTGGTCGGTGTTGTCGCATCGCTTGTAGGCAAAGCCGCCGACGGGCACGTCGCGCACGGGCCGGTCGCTGCGCATCTGCAGGCACACGCGCACGCTCAGCACGCGGCCCCAGCGGTCTTCGAAGAGATCGGGAAGCGCACCGCTGCTGGCCAGTGCATCGACACCGGCAGCGTCGAGGTACTTGACGATCTGGTGCCGCTGCGGGTCGTAGGTGGCCGCGAGTTCGATGCTGGGGCGGTTGGCGACGCCGTACAGAATCCGCATGCTCTCGACGTTGGCCAGCAGCGGCTGAGGGGTGCCGATGGCGTTGACGGCATCGCGCTTCTCCATGCCGCGGCAAGACAGCATGGGGGCCGTGCTCGCGTCGGTCACCAGATAGCGGTTGTCGGCCAGTGCGTAGTTGCCGGGTGGGGGCGCGCCGGGTGCCGGCGTGGGAGGCGGGCTCACCTGCGACGCCGTGAGCGCGTTGATGCCGTTGCCCAGGCAGTTCGTCGCGAGCTTGGCATCGGTGCCCGTGGGCATGGTGTTGTCGGTGGTGGCCTCGTAGCGGATGGCGATGGCGTCGCTGCCTTTGCCAGTGCACGAGAGCTTGTCGAATGCAGCGGCAGCGTCGGTGAATCCGCCGTTGCAGCCGCGCACGGCAGATCCGGCGAAATTGCCCATCACTGTGGCGCCGCTGCCCGGGATGAGCTGCTGCGAATAGCCGGCCTGCTTGAGCTGCTGCTGGATCAGGTTGAGCGCGAGGATGCCGTCCTCGTTCAACTGCGTCTCGGCCTGTGACAACTGGCTGCTCCGGCAGGAGGTTGAGAACGTGGACAGGGCGGCTGCCAGGATCACCAACCCGATCGTCAGCGAGATCATCAGTTCGATCAGCGTGAAGCCGCGGGCCGGGTTGCGCATGCGCGAGGGAACAGCGGAGACGGCACTCATAGCGTGATCCGGAAGTACATGCAGTTCACCTCTGCCGGGGCCGAGATGTTGGCGCCATCGACGGGGCAGGTCTGGCGCTGCCCGAAGCCTGCGTCTTCGGCGATGGCGCTCCAGATCAGCCAGATGTTCAGCACGCGCGTGGCCGGCAGGCCGTTCACACCGGAGGGTGCGTCGATCAGCTCCGTGGTGACGTAGGCGGTGCCGCCTGGCAGGCGGTTCTCGACATTGGTGAGCCACTGCGCCAGGTCGTAGGTGGCAATGGCCGCCCCGCAGGTGTTGACCGGCTTGTCGGGAACGGAGGTGTCGACCTGGCAGGCGGCGGGTGGTGGCGTGGGATCGGTGGAGGCCGCCTCGCGCGCGCTGGCGTTGTAGGCCTTGGCGTGGGCGTAGCCGGCAAAGCCTGCGAGGTTGGCGCGGGCGCGTTCCGCGTAGTCGTTCACCAGGCTCAAGCCGGTGGCGCGCATGCGGGAGAACTGGTTGTATTTGAGGGCGGCCGACGTGAGCCCCGCCATGCCGAACAGGCCGATGGCCAGGATGACGATGGCCACCAACACCTCGATGAGCGTGGCGCCGCGTTGTGTGCGACGCTTCATTCGTCGTTGCCCGAACAATCGACGCCATCCGCCGCATAGCGAATGCGCCCCGGCTTGCTGATGCACAGCGTCTTGCGCGCCCACGGGGTGGTGCCGAGCGTCTCGAAGCCGCGGGCATCGACCGTGATGCCGTTGCTTCCCGAATTCGTTAGTCCGTTGGGCAAGAAGACGAAGTCTGCGGCCTTGCCCAGCGTGATCCTCGCGATACCGGGCAGTGCGTCCTGCCGCAACAGCAACTCATCGTTCGACTCGGAATAGGCGAAGTCGGCGTCGCTGTCGTTGTTGGCGAAGACGATCCAGCCGACCGAAAAATCCCTGGCGCCCGTGCCGGTTTCGCAGCCGATCGTGGTGCCCGCGCGCAATTGGCAGACGACGACGGGACGTGCGCGGGCGATAGCTTCGGTGCGTGCGGTGCGAAGCGAACCGGTTAATGCGTTGACCGTGTTGGACAGCCGCCACTGCACGATGAAGCGCGTCATCGAAGGCGCCGCGATGCCCAGGAGAATCGCCAATATCGCCAACGTGACCATCAGCTCGATGGCCGTCAGCCCGCGCTGGTCGCGCAGCCTCGCCGGCCGCGAAGAATCGCGTCGCCTCATGTGCATATGCCTCCCCGTTGTTTTTGGAAATTCAGCCGACAACTTCTGGGCGCGAGACTAGTTGCCGATGCACATGTCCGACAACGGCTTGCCGACATTCGGTCCGTTCGAAACGATGAGCGGAAACGCCTCGAAGCGCCGAGTGAAAGTCTGGTATTCCGGGGTGTTTGGCTGGTACTTTTTCTCTTCTGCGGAAGAGGGCTTCGCGCGCCGGTCTGCGCCTCGTTTTTCAACCTTGAATCACAATGCTTCGATGACTGCCGCATCCCCTGTCGAATCCGGCTTTGCCTTGTTCCCGACCGCCATCGGCGCTTGCGCGCTGGCCTGGGGGCCGCAGGGGCTGGTCGGTGTGCAACTGCCTGAAGAGCGAGGCGAAGCCGCGACGCGTGCGCGCATGCACCGGCGCTTTCCTGATCTGGAGGAAGCGCCACCGTCGGAGCGTGCGCAACACGCCATCGCAGGCGTGCAGGCACTGCTCGAAGGCGCAACCGACGACCTGTGCAACATCGAACTCGACATGTGCGGCGTGTCTGAATTCCATCAGCGGGTCTACGCGATCGCGCGGCACATTCCGCCGGGGCAGACGCGTACCTACGGCGAGGTGGCCGAAGAACTCGGCGACAAGGGGCTCTCGCGCGCAGTCGGTCAGGCCATGGGCCACAACCCCTTCGCGCCGGTCGTGCCATGCCATCGCGTGCTGGCCGCGGGCAACAAGCCGGGCGGCTTCTCGGCAGGTGGTGGCGCGTTGACCAAGCTGCGCATGCTCGACATCGAGGGCGCCACGCCGAGCGGGACGCGCTCGCTGTTCTGAGCTGGAACGTTCAGGCCGCCGGCACCGGCAGGCGGTGCAGCCCTGCGATGCGCGAGCCGAAGATGATCGCGGCCTGCAGCACGAAGCCCGCGAGCGCAAGCAACAGGCAGGCCGGTTCGCCCCACATCGCACCAACCAGGCCGCCGAGCGCTGCACCGACGGGGCGCGCGCCCGCGTTCACCGTCAGGAACACCGCCGACACGCGGCCCAGCATCGCCGAGGCCGTCACGCTCTGGCGCAGCGTGGTCGATGTGATGACCCAGACCATCGGCCCCGCGCCGAACAGGAAGAACGAGAGCGCGGCCAGCGAGGCGCTCGGCACGAGGAGCGTGGCCGCCATCGTCGCGGCAGCGGCGACCGCCACGGCCGGCCCGACCTGGATCGCACGCCCGAAGGGCAACCGCGCCGTCACACGCGAGGTCAGCAGCGCGCCGACGACCATGCCCGCACCGTACATCGCGAGCGTGAAGCCCACCGCCTGTGCGCCGAGGCCGAGCACGCGCACGGCATAAGGCACATAGCCCGCCTGCAGCACGAACCACGAGATGTTGAAGACCGCGCCGGTCATCAGCATGGGCCGCAGGAACGCGTGCTGCCAGACGAAGCGCGCGCCGTCGTGCACTTCGCGCAGCGGATGGCGCGACGGCGCTGCGGGGCGGGGCGCTTCGTTCAGGCGCAGCAACAGGCCGACGGCCGCCACCGACAGCACCGACGCCAGCACGAAGGCCGACGAGGCACCGGCCCACGCGACGAGCGCGCCCGCAAGCGCAGGCCCCGCTGTGAAGGCGGCGCTGCGCGCCAACTCCAGTCGCCCGTTGGCGAGCGCCAGCGCGTCGCGTGGCACAAGGGCTGGCACCAGCGCGGGCGCCGCGACACTGAAGCCCACGGTGCCGACCGCGCCAAGGAACCCGAGCACGGCCAGCCCGCCGATGCCGAGCGTCGACGACAGCACCATGCCAAGCAAGGCCAGCAGCGACACGGCGCGCAGGCCCTCGGCCCACACCATCAAGCGACGGCGCGACATGCGGTCCGCGAGCAGGCCCATCGGCACCGAGACCAGCAGGAAGGGCAGCGTCTGCACCGCCGCGAGAAAGCCGATCTCGCCGGGGCCGGCGCCGAGCGCGAGCACGGCCACCAGTGGCACGGCTGCGAGGCTCAGTTGTTCGGCGGACTGGGCCGCAAGGTTGGCCCAGGCGAGGTGGGAGAAGGAGCGGGGAAGGGGCGATGACATGTGGCAGGACACGAAGACAAAGACCGCATCGTGCGGTCCGCCTCCATCTGCCGCTGGCCGTTTACGGACGTGGAAGCGTCAGCCGGAATTCATCTGCTCGAACCACTCGGCGACGCACACCGCTTCGGGTGCCGCATCGGGCGCGAGGCCGTAGTAATAGCGCTCCAGCGTCATCCGCAATTCGGGCAGCGGCGACTGCAGTCGCCCCGACGCCAGGTCGTGCGCCACCAGCGAGGTCGGCGCGAGCGCGATGCCCAGCCCGTCGACTGCGGCCTGCAGCACGAAGTGCAGGTGATCGAACTGCAGCCGCCCGGCCGGCCGCGCGCGCGATGCGCCGACCTGCTTCTTCCAGTCGTCCCAATCGTCCTTGCGCGTGCGGGCCGACAGCAGCACATGCGAGGCGAGGGCGCGCAGGTCGGGCAGCGGCTGCGTCTTGAACAGCGCGGGCGCGCCGACCACCAGCACCTCGTCTTCCAGGAAGGGCCGCACCTTGATCGACGACGGCCAGCCTTCGAGGCCGCGGCGCACGGCGATGTCGAAGCTGTCGGCAGCCTGTTCGGGCATCACGGTGCTGGTGACGACCTGCGGTTCGATGTCGGGATGGCGTTCCACGAACGACGGCAGCCGGGGAATGAGCCAGCGCACCGCGAACGAAGGCCGCACGTTGATGCGCACCGCGCGCGCCGGGCCCTGCAGCTGCAGGGCCCGCGCCGCCGCGTGGATCTGCGCGAGCGCGGGCTCGGTTTCCGCAAAGAACTGCTGGCCCTCGGGCGTCAGCGTGACCTGCCGGATGCGACGCTCGAACAGCGCCACGCCCAGGCAGGCTTCGAGGCTCTTGATCTGTCGGCTCACCGCGCTGTGCGTCACATGCAATTCAACCGCCGCGCGCGTGAAGCTCAGGTGGCGGGCCGCCGCGACGAAGGCGCGCACGGCATGGAGGGGCGGTTCGCGAAGCGGCATGCGTGCGATTTTCTCACGCATGCCGCGCGGGAATGTCGTTTGTCGGCGGGCAGTGCGAGCGGGCACGATACGGGCTCGATGTCCGCTGCACCACCGCCTTCCACCCCTGCCAATCCCGTCCGTTCCACCGACCTGGATTCCCGCCACGCCGCCATGGCGCTCGGCCTGTCGCTGCCGGCCGACGTGGTGCTGTACCTGCTGCTGCCCATGTACGCGTCGCAGTTCGGCGTCTCGCTGGCCGAGGTCGGCCTGCTGCTGGCGGCCAACCGGCTGGTGCGCATCGCGGGCTACGGCTGGGTGGCGCGTTTCTATGCGCGCCATGGCGACCGGGCGAGCTGCACGCTCGCCGTGGTGGCCGCGGCCTGCTGCGGGCTGGGCTACGCCACACTCTCGGGCTTCTGGGCGCTGCTGCCGTTGCGGCTGACCTGGGGCCTGTGCTTCGCGGCGCTCAACCTGTCGACGCAGGCCCTGGCCACGGCCGACCCGATCGGCGCCGCGCGGCGCAGCGGGCGTTCGCGTGCCTTCATCGCGACCGGGCCGGTGCTGGCGTTGCCGCTCGGCGCGCTGCTGGCGTACACGGTCGGTCCGCGCGCGATCTTCGGTGTGCTGGCGGTGGTGTCGTTGCTCGCGCTGTTCGTCACGCGGCGGCTGCCGTCGAAGCCGCATCACAGCGCAACATCTACGGTCGCGACGCGGCGCTTCTCGCGACCGAATGCGCTGGACGGCTGGTCCTTCATGGAAGGGCTGGCGCTCGACGGCCTCTTCATCGTGGGCCTGTCGTACCTCGGCAAGGACCTGTTGCCTGGCGGCGCGGTGATCGTGGCCGGCGTGCTGATGGCGCTGCGCTACCTCGCGGAAATTTTCCTCGGCCCGGTGGGCGGGCGCATGGCGGAGCACTTCGGCGCCGAGCGCCTGCTCGTGAGCCTGTCGCTGGTGACGTCGCTTGCGCTCGTGGGCTTCGGCCTGGGCTGGCTGTGGAGCTGTGCGGCGCTGATCGTGGTGCTGCGCGCATTGCAGCTGCCGCTCTTGCCGCCCATCGTGGCGCGTCGCACGCCCGGGCCGGAGCGCGTGCGGGCGCTCGCGGCCCGCGCGGTCTGGCGCGACATCGGCGCGGGCGCCGGGCCCTTGCTGGCCGGCATGCTGCTGCCGATCGCTTCGCCGCCGTGGATTTATGGCACCGCCGCGCTGTTGCTGGCGGTCGCGGCGCTGGCCTGTGTACGACGGGCCTCGGCACCGCCCCCGATTCAGGAGAACATCACCCCATGACCACCATCGACACCGTTGCGCAACTCGAAGCTCTGTTCGGCCAGCCGGGCGAGGCCTCGCTGAAGAAAGAGGTGCCGTACCTGCATCCGAGCTACCAGGCGCTGATCGCTGCCTCGCCGTTCGCGGTGCTGGCGACCCTCGGCCCCGGCGGGCTCGACGCCTCGCCGCGCGGCGACGCCCCGGGCTTCGTCGCGGTGCAGGACGAGAAGACCTTGCTGCTGCCCGAGCGACGCGGCAACAACCGCATCGACAGCCTGCGCAACATCGTGACCGACCCGCGCGTGGCCTTGCTGTTCCTGATTCCGGGCGTGGGCGAAACGCTGCGCGTGAACGGGCGCGCACGCATCACCGCAGCGCCCGAGTTGCTGGCGCGCTTCGCGGTGGAAGGGCGCGCGCCGCAGTGCGTGATCGAGATCAGCGTCGAGACCGTGTTCTTCCAGTGCGCCCGCGCCATCCAGCGCTCGAAGCTCTGGGCGCCCATACTGGAAGACGCGCCGCGCACCGTGCCGACGCCGGGCGCCATCCTTTCCGCGCTGACCGATGCGGCCTTCGACGGCGCCACCTACGACCGCGAACTGCCCGCGCGGCAGCGCTCGACGCTGTACTGAAACACGGCGCCGTACCGTCCGGTAGAACGAATGCACTAGCGGCGAAAGCCGCCGACCCCACGCCTGCACCGATTGCGAGCCTTCGCCACAATCGACCCAATGCGTTCTTCTCCGTTCTTCAAAATGGCCCTGCTTCTGGGCCTGCTCTCCGCCATCGGGCCTTTCGCGATCGACATGTACCTCCCGGCTTTGCCTGCCATCGGGCAGAGCCTGCATGCGGACATCGGCGCGGTGCAGATGAGCCTCACCGCCTTCTTCCTGTCGCTCGGCGCGGGGCAGCTGCTCTACGGCCCGATCTCCGACATGGTCGGGCGCAAGCCGCCGCTGTACGCCGGGCTGGTGCTGTTCGCGCTCGCCAGCGTGGGCTGTGCGTTGGCGACCGACATCCAGACGCTGATTGCGCTGCGCTTCGTGCAGGGCCTGGGCGCCGCCGCCGGCATGGCGATTCCGCGCGCCGTGGTGCGCGACCTGCACACTGGCACCGACGCGGCGCGGCTGATGTCGCTGCTGATGCTGGTGTTCAGCGTGTCGCCCATCCTGGCGCCGCTCGCGGGCAGCGTGGTCATCGCCTTCACCGGCTGGCGCGGCGTGTTCTGGGCCGTCACCATCGCCGCGGTGGCGGGCCTGGCCATGATGGTCAAGCTGCTCGACGAAACGCGCCCGGCCTCGGAGCGCGTCGAAAGCAGCCTGGGCAGCGCGCTGTCGGCCTACTGGCTGCTGCTGCGCGACTGGCACTACCTCGGGCTGGTGTTCATCGGCGGCTTCGCGATGGCGGGCTTCTTCACCTACCTGGCGAACTCGTCGTTCGTGATGATCGACCACTACGGCCTGTCGCCCGCGATGTACAGCGTGGCCTTCGGCGTGAACGCGGCGGCCTTCATTGCGGCTTCGCAGTTCACGGGCTCGCTGGGCGAGCGCTACGGGCTGGTCAACCTCGTCAAGTTCGGCGTGGTCTGCTGCGGCGTGGCGATGGTCGCGATGTTTGTCTACTTCGCGATGGGCGGCGACAACCTCTGGGTGCTGATCGTCCTGTACTTCATCGCTTCGGGCTTCATGGGCCTCGTGATCCCGACCACCGGTGTGCTCGCGCTCGAGATGCACGGCGCCATTGCCGGCACGGCCTCGGCGCTGCTGGGCACGTTGCAGATGCTGACCGGCGCGCTCGCGATGGCGGTGGTGGGCCTGTTCTCCAACGGCCGTCCGCTGCCGATGGTGGCGGGCATGGCCGCCGGTGCGCTCATCGCGCTGGTGCTGACCTGGCTCACGCTCGGTGGCGTGCGCTCCGAGCCGACCGAGGGCAGGGCGCAAGGGGCCTGACATGACGGCGGCCACAGCAAGCGACGCCAAGCCGCTTCCTCTCGATGGCCTGGCCGCGCCCGCGCGTGGTTGGGCGATGCTGGTCATCATCCTCGGGCTCACGGTGTCGGTGCTCGACGGGACCATCGTCAACCTGGCGCTGCCGGGCATTGCGCGCGAGCTGCAGGCCACGCCGGCGCAGGCGATCTGGGTGGTCAACGCCTACCAGATCGCCACGCTGGTGATGCTGCTGCCGCTGGCCTCGCTGGGCGACCTCGTGGGCTACCGGCGCGTGTACCTCGTGGGCATGGCGGTGTTCACCGTCTCGTCGCTGGCCGCGACCTTTGCCAATTCGCTCGGCACGCTGATCGCGTCGCGCGCGCTCCAGGGGCTGGGCGCGGCCGGCATCATGAGCGTCAACGCGGCGCTGGTGCGGCTCACGTATCCGTCGGCCCAGCTGGGCAAGGGCATGGCGATCAACTCGCTGGTGGTCGCCACCTCGTCGGTGGCCGGGCCTTCGGTGGCGGCGGCGATCCTGTCGGTGGCGTCGTGGCCGTGGCTCTTTGCCATCAACGTGCCGCTGGGCATCGTCACCTTCGCGCTGGGCATGCGGGCGCTGCCGTTCAACCGCTCGGCGCCGGCCGCCGGCGCGCGCTTCTCGCTGGTCGACGTGACGCTCAACGTGCTGATGTTCTCGCTGGTCTTCCTCGGCGTGGACCAGTTGGGCGTGCGCGAGGGCGGGGTGCAGGCCGCAGGCACGCCGTGGTTGGCCTGGGCCACGCTGGGGGCCGGGCTGACTGTGGGCTTTGTCTACCTGCGGCGCCAGCGCAAGCTGGCGGTGCCGCTTTTCCCCATCGACCTGCTGCGCATTCCAGTGTTCGCGCTGTCGATGGGCACCTCGGTGGCGGCGTTCTGCGCGCAGATGCTGGCCTACATCGCGCTGCCGTTTTTGCTGCTCGACGTGTACGGCCGCAGCCACATCGAGGCCGGCCTGCTCATCACCGCGTGGCCGCTGGCCATCGTGGTGATGGCGCCCATCGCCGGGCGGCTGATCGGGCGCTATCCCGACGGGCTGCTGGGCGGCATCGGCCTGGGCCTGCTGGCCGCCGGCCTTGCGCTGCTGGCGGCGCTGCCGGCGCACCCGGGCAATGCCGACATCGCCTGGCGCATGGCGCTGTGCGGCCTGGGTTTTGGCCTGTTCCAGTCGCCCAACAACCACACCATCGTGAGCTCGCCGCCCGCGCACCGAAGTGGTGCGGCCAGCGGCATGCTCGGCACGGCGCGGCTCACGGGCCAGACGCTGGGCGCCGTGGTGCTGGCGGCGGTGTTCAGCATCTGGAGTCCGCACGGCGGACACGGCCCGGTGGTGGCGCTGGTGCTGGCGGCGGGCTGCGCGGCGGTGGCTGCGGTTTTCAGCAGTCTGCGGCTGAAGACGACAAGCCCGCACGCCTGAATAAGGTAGGGTACGGCCTCATGAAGGAAGTACCTGACACCGTGGTCTGCCCGGGCTGCGACGCGGTCTACGCCCGTGCGCCACTGGCGCCGCGCGACGTGGCCGAGTGCCCGCGCTGCGGCACCGAGCTCGACCGCCACCCGGGCGCGCAGCAGCGGCGCATCCTGCCGCTGACGGTCGCGAGCCTGATCATGTTCGCCATTGCCAACCTGTTTCCCATCGTCGAGATCGAGCTGCAGGGCCTGCGCAGCCAGACCACGCTGGCCGGCGCGGTGGTGGTGCTGAGCGCCGAGGGTATGTCGCCGGTGGCGCTGCTGGTGCTGGCCACGACCATCCTGTTTCCGCTGCTGCAGCTGTGCATCCTGGCCTACCTGCTGGTGCCGCTGGCCCGCGCGCACCGGCCCTGGGGGTTTGCGATGCTGGTGCGCATGATGCAGACGCTGCGGCCCTGGGGAATGATCGAGGTGTTCCTGCTCGGCGTGCTGGTGGCGATCGTCAAGCTGTCGAGCATGGCGACGGTGGTGCCGGGGCCCGCGCTGTGGGCCTTCGTGGCGCTCACCGTGACGCTCACGGCGGTGCTGTCGTTCAACCCCGGTGCGTTCTGGGAAATGACCTTCCGCCAGGCCGATGAAGAAGATGCCAACGCAGACGCCGATGCATCGGAGGTGCGCGCATGAACGTGCGCGGGCTGCCCGCCCGCCTGGCCTCGGCGCGCCCCTGGGAGGCGCAGGCCGACGACGACCACGACCACGAGAACCCCGTGCCCACGGCAGCCGGGCTCGGCCTACACGTCTGCACGCACTGCACCGCCGTCTGGCGCGATGCCGAAGAGGGCGAGGCCTGCGCCCGCTGCGGCACGCGCCTGCACACGCGCAAGCCGCAGAGCCTGAACCGCACCTGGGCCTTCCTGATCGCGGCCTGCATCATGTACATCCCGGCCAACCTGCTGCCGGTGATGATCACGCGCACGCTGTTCGGCGCGCAGTACGACACCATCCTGAGCGGCGTTATCTATTTCTGGGTGTCGGGCGCCTGGGGGCTGGCGGCCATCGTGTTCATCGCGAGCTTTCTGGTGCCGCTGTTCAAGCTGGCGGTACTGCTCTTGCTTGTGGTGCTGGCGCAGCGGCGCAGCAACTGGCGACGGCGCGAACGGGCCAAGCTGTATCACATCATCGAGATCATCGGACGCTGGTCGATGCTCGACGTGTTCGTGGTGTCGCTGCTGACGGGGCTGGTGCAGATCCAGGGCTTCGCGGTCATCACCGCGGGCGTGGGCATTGCGGCCTTCGGCGCGGTGGTGGTGCTGACCATGCTGGCTTCGCTGAGCTTCGACCCGCGCCTGACGTGGGACGGCCCGGTGCCGCAAGCCGACACGGACGCAACCGAATTTGAAAGCAGGGAAGAAAAAATCGCATGAGTGAAGAAGACACGCAACCGCAAGACCGTCCGGCAGCGTCGGCCCCGCCCGCGCTGCCGAAACCGAAAGTGGCGCGCCGCCGCGAGTGGCTGCCCTCGCTGATCTGGCTGATTCCCATCGTCGCCGCGCTGGTCGGCGTGACGCTGGTGGCCAAGATCCTCATGGGGCGCGGCCCCGAGATCGTGCTGACCTTCAAGACGGCCGAAGGCCTCGAAGCCGGCAAGACCGCCGTGAAATACAAGGACGTGCAGATCGGCCTGGTGCAGAGCCTGCGGCTGGCGCGCGACCGCTCGCATGTGCGCGTGCTGGTGCAGCTCAACAAGGAGGCCGAGGGCTTCACTTCGGCCGACTCGCGCTTCTGGGTAGTGCGGCCGCGGCTCGACACCTCGGGCATCTCGGGCCTGGGCACGCTGCTGTCGGGCGCCTACATCGGCGCCGACGCGGGCGTCGAGAAAGAAACAGCAGGCGAATTCACCGGCCTCGAGGTGCCACCCATCGTCACGCGTGGCGACTCGGGCCAGCAGTTTTTGCTGCGTGCGCGCGACGTGGGCTCGCTCGACGTGGGGTCGCCCGTGTACTTCCGGCGCATCAAGGTCGGGCAGGTCGCGGCCTACGAGCTCGACGGCGACGGCCGCGGCGTCACGCTGCGGGTGTTCGTGAACGCGCCGTACGACAAGTTCGTCGGCATGAACACGCGCTTCTGGCCCGCCAGCGGCATCGACGCGCAACTGAGCGCGAGCGGCTTCACCTTGCGCACGCAATCGCTGGCGACCATCCTGCTCGGCGGCATCGCCTTCCAGGCGCCCGACGACGCCATGGGCCCGCTGGCCAAGGAGAACACGGCCTTCGTGCTGGCGCAGGACGAAACCTCCGCCATGAAGGAACCCGACGGTCCTTCGCAGACGCTGCTGATGTACTTCAACCAGTCGCTGCGCGGCCTGACGCCGGGCGCGCCGGTCGACTTCCGCGGCGTGGTGCTGGGCGAGGTGAAATCCATCGGCGTCGAGTTCGACCGCGCCGAGCGCGAGTTCCGCATGCCGGTGCTGGTGCAGATTTATCCCGACCGCCTGCGCCGCCGCGAAAGCGGTGCCGGTGCGCAGGGGACGGAGTCGCGCGCGACGCAGCAGGAACGGCTGCGCTTCCTGGCCGAGAAGGGCCTGCGCGCCCAGCTGCGCAACGGCAACCTGCTGACCGGCCAGGTCTACGTGGCGCTCGACTTCTTCCCGAAGTCGCCGCCCGTGAAGATCGACCTGTCGAAGAGCCCGATCGAGCTGCCCACCATCGCCAACAGCCTGGACGAAATCCAGTCGCAGGTGCAGGAAATTGCCACCAAGCTCAACAAGGTGCCTTACGAGCAGATTGCCGGCGACCTGCGCACCACGCTGGCCACGCTCAACAAGACGCTCACCAGCACCGAGCAGACCGTGAACCGCATCAACAGCGACGTGACGCCCGAGCTGGCCGCGGCCATGAAGGACGTGCGCAAGACCGTCAACTCGGCCGAACGCACGCTGGCCGACGACTCGCCACTGCAGCAGGACATGCGCCAGACCTTGCGCGAGCTGACGCGCGCAGCAGGCTCGGTGCGCATCCTGACCGACTACCTCGAACGCCATCCCGAATCGCTGCTGCGCGGCAAACCGGACGACAAGAAATGAAGACGACGACCTTCGCTCTCGCGTGCGCCGCCGCGGTGGTGGTGCTGGCAGGCTGCGCGAGCAAGCCCGACAGCTACTACACGCTGGCCAGCCCACCCGCGCTCACCGACGCGGCGCCGCGCGTTCCCAACGCCGCCGCGCCGATGTACATCGAGCTCGCCCCCGTGGCCGTGCCCGAGCGGCTCGCGCGCCCGCAGATGGTGGTGCGCCGTCCGACCGGCGGCGTGCAGGTCGACGTGCTCGAACAGCACCGCTGGGCCTCGTCCTTCGAGAACGAGCTGCGCGATGCGCTCGGCAGCGGCATCGCCGGCCGGCTCGGCGCGCTCGACGTGACCCAGGGCGGTCGCCAGACCTCGCAGCCCGTGTGGCGTGTCGCGGTGCAGGTGCGCCAGTTCGATCTGGTGGACGGCGGGCGCGTCGACGCCGGCTTCAGCTGGACGCTGCGCCGTTCCGACGAAGCGCGCACGGTGGTGTGCCGGCTCGACGCGGGCGAGGCGACCGGCAGCGGCATGGATGCGCTGGCAGAGGGTGCGCAGCGCGTGACGGCGGCGGCTGCTGCGGCCATGGCGCGCAGCGTGAACGCGGCGCAGGCGAACCCGGGCGCAACAGCGTGCGCGATCTGACTTTTTGCCTTTCTCCCTCCCCCTCTGGGGGAGGGCAGGGGTGGGGGCACGACGGCGCTCGAAAGAGCATGGCGCCTCGTTGGCAGATGCCCCCATCCCAACCTTCCCCCAGAGGGGGAAGGAGCCACACCGGCAACCCCTGAACCGGAGGCCCCCATGGCACAGATCGGCAAGGCGCCCTGCGACGACACGCTGATCCTGCATGGGGCGAATCCATCCACGGAAGAGGGCGCCTGCCCCGAAGCCTCCAAGCCTTGGGTGCTCGCCGCGGCCATCGTCGGCTCGAGCATGGCCTTCATCGACGGCACCGTGGTCAACGTCGCGTTGCCGGCGATCCAGGCCGACCTGCACGCCACGGCCTTCCAGGCGCAATGGGTGGTCGAGTCGTACGCCTTGTTGCTCGCGGCGCTGCTGCTGGTGGGCGGCGCGCTCGGCGACCACTACGGGCGGCGGCGCATCTTCGCCATCGGCGTTGTCGTGTTCGCCCTGTCGTCGGTGGGTTGTGCGCTCGCGGCCGACGTGCAACAGCTCATCGCCGCACGCGCGATTCAAGGGATCGGTGGCGCGCTGCTCGTGCCGGGCAGCCTCGCGCTCATCAGCGCGTCGTTTCCCGAGAAGGAGCGCGGCAAGGCCATCGGCACCTGGTCGGGCTTCAGCGGCATCACGGCGGCGGTGGGGCCGGTGCTGGGCGGCTTTCTGGTCGATCACTTCTCGTGGATCTGGGCCTTTCTCATCAACGTGCCGATGGCGCTGCTCGTGCTGTGGATCGTGCGCCGCCACGTGCCCGAGAGCAAAGGCGCGGCAGCGCGCGGCGGGCTCGACCTGTGGGGCGCGCTGCTGGCCACCGCAGGGCTGGGCGGCATCGTCTACGCCTTCATCGAAGCGCCGACGCAGAGCTGGCGTTCGCCGGCCGTGCTCGCGGCGCTGGCCATCGGTGTCGTGGGCAGCGTGGGCTTCGTCATCGCCGAACGCAGGGCGCGCACGCCGATGCTGCCGCTGTCGCTGCTGCGCATCGGCAACTTCAGCGGTGCCAACCTGCTGACCTTGCTGCTGTATGCGGCGCTGGGCGGCGGGCTGTATTTCTTTCCGCTCAACCTGATCCAGGTGCAGGGCTACTCGGCCACGGTGGCGGGCGCGGCGCTGCTGCCGTTCATCTTCCTGATGTTCGCGCTCTCGGGCTGGGCCGGGCAGCTGGTCGACCGTTTTGGGCCGCGCCTGCCGCTGGTCATCGGGCCGGCCATTGCGGCCGTGGGCTTTGCGCTGTTCGCGCTGCCGGGCGTGGGCGCGAGCTACTGGAGCGGCTTTCTGCCCGCCGTGGTGGTGCTGGGCTTCGGCATGACCGTGACGGTCGCACCGCTCACGACCACGGTCATGAACGCAGTCGGCCCCGACCTCGCGGGCGTGGCCTCGGGCGTGAACAACGCGGTGTCGCGCGCGGCGGCGGTGCTGGCGATTGCGGTGTTCGGCGCCATCATGGCCTGGGCCTTCGACGCAGCGCTGGCCGAGCGGCTGCAGGCGATGGGCGCGTCGGACGAGGTGCGATCTTTTCTTGCGGCCGAACGCGACCGATTGGCTGCGGCCGGCGCACCGCCGGGTGCCGATGCAGCCACCGTTGCCGCCGTGAAGCGCGCCGTGGCCGAATCGTTCGTCGCGGGCTTCCGCTGGGTGATGCTGCTGAGCGCCGGCCTGGCCGTGCTGAGTGCGGTGAGTGCCTGGCTGATGATCCGTCGCGCGCCCACAGAAAAGCCGGACAACAACAAGCCATGAGCCAGGAGACAAGCCCCCGATGCAAGCAGAACAACCGGCCGACGCGCCGCCGCACGTCGATGTCCTGATCGTCGGCGCCGGCCTCTCCGGCATCGGCGCCGCCTGCCACCTGCAGGCGCAGTGCCCGGGCCGCAGCTACGCGATCCTCGAAGGGCGTGAACGCAGCGGCGGCACCTGGGACCTGTTTCGCTACCCGGGCGTGCGTTCCGACTCCGACATGTACACGCTGGGCTACGTGTTCCGACCATGGACGCATGCCAAGGCGATCGCCGACGGCCCGTCGATCCTGCAGTACGTGCGCGACACCGCGCGCCAGCATGGCGTCGACGACAAGATCCACTACCAGCACCGCGTGGTGCGCGCCGCCTGGTCGAGTGCCGACGCCTGCTGGACGGCCGATGTCGAGCAGGGCCCCGACAAACAGCTCGTGCAGTGGCGCTGCAACTTCCTCTTCCTGTGCAGCGGCTACTACCGCTACGAGGCGGGCTACACGCCCGACTTCGCCGGCATGGCCGACTTCAAGGGCCGCATCGTGCATCCGCAGCATTGGCCCGCCCACCTGGACCACAGCGGCCAGCGCGTGGTCGTGATCGGCAGTGGCGCCACCGCGATGACGCTGGTGCCTGCGATGGCCAAGACCGCCGCGCACGTCACGCTGCTGCAGCGCTCGCCGACCTACGTGGTGGCGCGCCCGGCCGAAGACCCGATTGCCAACCGCCTGCGGCGCCTGTTGCCGGCGATGGCCGCGTACCGCCTCACGCGCTGGAAGAACGTGACGCTCGGCATGCTGTTCTTTCGGCTCGCGCGGCGCAAGCCGGCGCGCGTGAAGCGCATGCTGCTGGGCGGCGTGCGCCACGCGCTCGGGCCCGCTTACGACATCGCCACGCACTTCACGCCGCGCTACAACCCGTGGGACCAGCGCCTGTGCCTCGTGCCCGATGGCGACCTGTTCGCCGCGCTCAACGCGGGCCGTGCCTCGATGGTCACGGACCACATCGACACCTTCACGCCCAGCGGCCTGCGGTTGAAGTCGGGCCGCGAGCTCGAAGCCGACGTGATCGTCACCGCCACCGGCCTCGAACTGCAGGTGCTCGGCGGCATCGAACTGAGCGTGGACGGCCGCCGCATCGACCCGGCGAGCACCTTCAACTACAAGGGAATGATGTACAGCGACGTGCCCAACCTGGCCTCGTCCTTCGGCTACACCAACGCCTCGTGGACGCTCAAGTGCGACCTGACCTGCGCCTACGTCTGCCGGCTGCTGAACCACATGCGCAAGCACGGCTGGCGGCAATGCACGCCGCACAACGCCGGCCCCGATCTGTCGCCCGAACCGTGGATCGATTTCAGCTCGGGCTACGTGCAGCGCTCACTCGAAAAATTTCCGAAACAGGGCGCGCACACGCCGTGGAAGCTGCACCAGAACTACCTGCGCGACATCCTCCTGCTGCGCCTCGGGCGCGTGGACGATGGGGTGATGGCGTTCTCGAACCGCGCGGCGTGATCGCGGTCTGACCGCGCTTCGTGACACGGCGATGTATAGCTCTGCTGAATACAACATCGAAGATTTTTGAATTGGATCGATGGCAGGCGGCGGTGATTTACTCCGCCCGGCGTTGCACTCACCGTGCGGAAGACGGTGAGGCAGCTCCCGGGAATCACCCCACGACCCTGTGATGAGGAGACCTCATGAAGTCATCGATCCGTGCATCCCTGGCGGGCCTGCTGTTCGCAGCGCTGGCAGGCCATGCAAGCGCCGCCTCGCTGGACGCTTTCGCGACCACGCCGAACGCGGCCATCTCCGGCAACAACATCGAGAACCTGACGCAATCGACGCCCGAGATGTGCGCGTCGGCCTGCCTGGGCGCGCCACGCGGCGCCTGGTGCGTCTCGTTCGACTACAACAAGACCAACCAGAGCTGCGACCTCAGCGACAAGCGCGCCGCCGACGTGGGCGGGCTGAAGACCGACTACCCCGGCAACCCCTATGACCACTACAGCCTCAAGCCCGATCCGCTGAAGCCTTTTGCGCACGCCGCCAATGCAGCGATCAGCGGCTACAACACCGAGGCCCTGCAGTCCGTGACGCCCGCCGACTGCGCAAACGCCTGCACCGACACGAGCCGTTCGTCGTGGTGCAAGTCGTTCGACTACAACAAGACCCAGCAGCGCTGCGACCTGAGCGACAAGCGCGCCAGCGACATCGGCGGCCTGAAGACCGACTACGCCGGCAACCCCTACGACCACTATTCGCTGATTGCGGGCGAGGGCGTTCCCAATCCTGTGCCCGGCAACAAGCACATCCTGCTGATCGGCCTGGACGGCCTGCGCGGCGACGCCATCCAGTGCGCGGGTTGCGTGCAGACGCCCGCGATGTCGGCGTTGATTGCCGGCGGCGCCTTCCACGGCAACGTGCTGGCCGGCGGCACCAAGCAGGCGACCGTGAGCGGACCTGGCTGGTCGTCGGTGTTCACCGGCTTCTGGGCCGACAAGCACGGCGTGACCTCGAACACGACCACCTTGCCGCTGAAGAAGACGCACGTGTTCGACCAGATCAAGGCGGCCTGGCCGACGGCCACGACGGCGGTGGTGGGCGACTGGTTCAACATCACCCACAACCTGCGCCCGGCGCTGGCCGACTTCGTGGTCGCCAACGCGGCCAAGAATTCGCAGCAGGCCACCGATGCGGTCAAAGGCTGGCTGAGCTGGAAAAACCCGCCGACGGCCATCTTCTATTACCTGCACAACGCCGACATCCACGCGCCGAGCTACGAACCGCTCAACGCGTTCTACCAAGGCAAGATCGCCGGCGAAGACCAGCAGATCCAGCAGGTGCTCACGGCGCTCACGTCGCGGCCGAACTACGCGAACGAAGAATGGCTGATCGTCGTCACCTCCGATCACGGCGGCACCGGCAGCGGCCACGGCGGTCAGACGGCGGGGGAACGCAGCACGCTGCTGATCCTGAACAACAACCACCAGAACCCGCTCAAGCCCAGCTACTGCCTGGGCAACCTCGGGGGTACCGCGTTGACGCAGGTGGACGGCACGACGCCGCACATCCTCGACTTCCTGGGCCTGCCGAACGCCACCGAAGGGCAGAAGCACCCTGCGTGCGGGAACTGAGGCCGGGCCAATCCGGAAGGCGCCGAAGGGGAGGGTAGCCCGCGCGAATGCCGTCCGCGGCAGGCGAAATGCCTACCCTTCGGCGATGGGCGGGTTGAACCCGCACATAATCTCGCGTTTTCTTTTGTTCTGAATCTCTCAGGTAGCCACGCCGTGTCGAAGCCAACCTGCCCCTGGACTTCGACCTGCCTTTTCCGGCTGTGGTGCGCCTGTGTTCGAACACTATTACCGCGAGCTGCTGAGCTTTCTGTCCCGCAAGGTACCCGACCGCGCCACCGCGGCCGACCTGGCGCAGGAGAGCTACGTGCGCGTGTACGAGGCGCAGCGCACCGGCAGCGTGGTGCGCGACCCGCGCGCGCTGCTCTACCGCACGGCCCGCAACCTCGTCACCGACCACCACCGCCGCACCAGCGTGCGCGCGGGCGGCGACACGGCAGCGCCGGATGAGGCACCGCCCGACGCCGACGACTGCATCGGCCCCCAGACCTTCGAGCCCGATGCCATCCTGTCGTCCAGCCAGGGCATGGCGGCGATGGTCGAAACCATCGACCGGCTGCCCCCGCGCTGCCGCGAAGCCTTCGTGCTCTACAAGTTCGACGGGCTCTCGTACGCCGAGGTGGCCGCGCGCATGGGCATTTCGGTGCGCACGGTCGAAATGCAGTTGCGCATCGCGATGGAGGCGTGCTGGGCGTGCCTGGAGCGGACCCGTGGTTCGCAGTGAGATGAGCGACCACAGAACACGCCCCATTACAGGGTTTGACCACGCTCGCGCGTCTACCCTCATAAGAACGATCCCCACGTCATGACCCTCACGTCGCCACCGTCCGAAGAAGCCCAGCGCCTGCAACAGGACGTGCTGGACTGGTTCGTCCGCCGCCAGCGTGCGCACTGGGGCGCGAGCGAGGAGCGCGCGTTCCAGGCCTGGCTCGGCGCCGATGCGCGCCATGCCGCGGCATTTCGCGAATGGGAATCGCGCTGGCGCGCCTTCGACGCGATCGCGCCTGAAACGGTCGCGGGCTGGCGCAGCGGCTTCGAAGGCCGCGCCGCCGCCATACCCACGCGACGCGGCTTCCTGAAACCGGCTTTCGTGCTGGCCGCCTCCGGCATGGCCGTCGGTGCCGGCTACCTCGGGTGGAGCCACGTGCAGGCGCAGCCCGTGTTCGAACAGGCCTTCGCCACCCGGCGCGGGCAGCAGCTCGAGGTGCCGCTGCCCGACGGCTCCCGGTTGCGGCTGGACACCGCCACCCGCCTCGAAGTGCGCCTGTTCCGCGACCGCCGCGAGGTGACGCTGATCGACGGGCAGGCGGTGTTCGCGGTGCAGTCCGATGCGAAACGCCCCTTCGACGTGCTGGCCGGTCCGCTGCGTGTGCGCGTGGTCGGCACGCGCTTTGCCGTGCGCCACACCCCCGGCATGCCGGGCGCCGACGGCACGCGGGTGTCGGTGGAAGAGGGCAAGGTGCGCGTGCTGCGCCGGGCGCCGGATGCGACGAGCGAAGTCTTTCTGACCGCCGGGCGGCAGGTGGAAAGTGATGCGCAGGGCCGGTTCTCCGCCGTCTCGGCCGTGCCGCGCGACGGCATCGCGCCCTGGCGCGATCACCGCCTGAGCTTCGTCGACACGCCGCTGGCCCGCGCGCTGGCCGAGCTGGAGCGCTACGGCAGCACCGGCCTGGTGGTGAACGACCCGGCGGTGGCGGCCCTGCGCCTGAGCGGCACCTTCGATCCGCGGGACGCGCGCACGCTGCGGCGCGCCCTGGCCAGCGCCTTGCCCGTGCGGCTGAAGGAAAACGGCGCAGTCGCGGAGCTCGTGCCCGCCCTCTAAAACAAAAGAAGCAAAGAATTTTTCGCCGGCACTACGGGGATTCCGCCGGCTCGTGCGTCAGCCCAGATAGGAACCATTTGCATTCACTACCTGGAAGACGTTCGATGACGAAGCGCTTGATAACAAAGATGACACCCGCGCCGCTGGCCCTGGCCGTTGCATTGGCCCTGGCGAACGCGCCCTTGATGGCCCGGGCGCAGGGCGCGCCCCAGCCGATCAGCATTGCCGCGCAGCCGCTGGCCGAGGCATTGAACGACTGGGCGCGGCAGACCCGCATCCAGCTGGTCGTGCAGCAGAGCCTGGTCGCGGGCAAGACCGCGCCCGCCATTTCGGGCAGCCTCACGGCACGGCAGGCGCTCGACCGGCTGCTTGCCGGCAGCGGCCTGGCGGCCACGATGGAAGGCAACGCGGCGGTCATCAAGACCGCGCCCGCCACGGGCGGCACCTCCACGCTGCCGGCCGTGACCGTCATCGCCGACGGCGAGGAAAGCGCCACCGGCCGCGTGCAGGGCTACGTCGCCAAGCGCAGCGCCACGGGCACCAAGACCGACACGCCGATCATCGAGACGCCGCAGTCGATCTCGGTGATCACGGCCGACCGCATCGAGGCCATCGGCGCCACCAACCTCAAGGACGCGCTGGGCTACACGCCGGGCGTGTCGACCACCACCTACGGTGCCGATTCGCGCTACGACTGGATCTCGCTGCGCGGCTTCGACGCCTATTCGCCGGGCTTTTATCTCGACGGCCTGCCGCTGCGCAACAACAGCACCTGGGGCGTGTGGCGCACCGAGAATTACGGCGCGGAGCGCATCGAGCTGCTGCGCGGCCCGTCGTCGGTGCTGTACGGCATGAGCGGCCCTGGTGGGGTGGTGAACGTGGTCAGCAAACGCCCGACGGCAGAGCCGATTCGCGAGCTGCAGCTACAGGTGGGCGACCACAACCGCAAGCAGGTGGCGGGCGATTTCTCGGGCGCGCTCGATGCCGACGGCAAGCTGCTGTACCGCATCACCGGCCTCGTGCGCGACGCGCAACTGCCGGCGGCCAAGGAGGCCGACGACCGTATGTACATCGCGCCCGCACTCACCTGGAAGCCGTCGAGCGACACCACGCTCACGCTGTTGTCGCAGTTCTCGCGCACGCGCGCCGGGGTCTACACGCGCGCACGGCCGCAGGTCGGCTCGCTCGATCCGACCGCCATCGGCACCCGCATTCCCTCGAAACTGTTCGTCGGCGAGCCCGGCTTCGACCGCTTCAATCAAGACCAGGAGATGGTCGGCTATCAGTTCGAGCACCGCATCAACGACACCTTCACGGTGCGGCAGAACGCGCGCTACGCGCACCAGAAGCTCGACTACACAGGCACGCAACTGACAGGCTTCATGGCGCTGAACCCCGAGGTGCCGAACGACCCGCTCAACTTCCAGCAGATGTCGCGCAGCGTGTTCGGCAGCCGCGAGAACATCGGCGCGCTGGCGCTCGACAACCAGCTGCAGGCCGACTTCCGCCTGGGCGAGACGCAGCACAAGGTGCTGGTCGGGCTGGACTACCAGCGCACGCGCATCGACCAGGTCACCTTCAGCGGCGGCAGCGCCTCGCCGCTGAACATCTACGCGCCGCGCTACGGCGGTCCGATCGCGTTGCCCGAGCCGTACTTCAACGGCATCACCCGGCTCGCGCAGACCGGCGTCTACCTGCAGGACCAGATCAAGTGGGGCGACCGCTGGACGCTGACTTTGGGCGGGCGCTACGACACCGCCGACAGCACCGTGGACAGCCGCATCGACGGCTCGCGCCAACGCATTCGCGGCCACAAGTTCACCAGCCGCGCCGGCCTGGTCTACCTGCACCCGAGCGGCTGGGCGCCGTACCTGAGCTACTCGGCGTCGTTCGCGCCCACGGCCACCATCGACCCCGTGTCGGGCGACCCGTTCAAGCCTGAAAGCGGCAAGCAATACGAGGCGGGCGTGCGCTACCAGCCCACGGGCAGCAAGGCGATGTACAGCGCGGCCATCTTCGATCTGCGGCGCAAGAACTACATCAGCTACGACGCCGAGTTCATGCCCAAGCAGACGGGCGAGATCTCGGTGCGCGGCCTGGAGCTCGAGGCCACGGCCGAGATCGCCTCGCGCCTGAACCTCACGGCCTCGTACAGCTACACGCCGCGGGCCATCGTCACGGCCAGCAGCAAGACGAGCGAGATCGGCAAACAGTCCACGGCCGTGCCGCGCCACCGGGTGTCGGTGTGGGCGGACTACCGCTTTGTCAACGGTGTGAAGGTGGGCCTGGGCGCGCGCTACACGGGCTCGAACTACGGCGACGGCGAGGCTGCATGGCCGAGCAAGGTGCCTGCATCGACGGTGTTCGACGCCATGCTCGGCTACGACATCGACCGCTGGAGCCTGGCGCTGAACCTGCGCAACCTCACCAACAAGACCTACTTCGCGAACTGCGGCTACCGCAACTGCTACTACGGCTATCCGCGCACGGCGACGGCCACGGCGACCTACCGCTGGTAGTCAGCGACGCTGTGCCAGGAGGTGCTGCCCCAGCGCCTCGAAGGCCGGCAGCGTGACCGGGTCGTTCGCCGCGTTGCCCGCGATCGGGTGCGAGGCGTAGCGCACGATCACCATCTCGGCCTTCGGGTCGATGTAGATGCGCTGGCCGTGCACGCCGCGCGCCATGTAGGCGCCGTGGTCGTTGTGCGTCACCCACCACATGTTGCGGTAGCTCCAGCCCTGCAGCAGCGGGTAGCCGCCCTTGACGAAGGCGGCCTTGTCGCCACCGCGGCGGATGTCTTCGACGGCGGCCTTGGGCACGACCTGCCGGCCTTTCACGCGGCCGTCGTTGCGCAGCATTTCGCCGAAGCGCGCGAGGTCGCGCAGGCCGGTGTTCAGGCCGCCGCCCGCGAAGGGCGTGCCGATGGAATCGACGGTGAAGTAGGCGTCCTGCTCGGCGCCCAGGTGGCGCCAGATGCGCTCCGACAGCAGCTGCGCCACGGTGCGGCCGGTGGCGCGCGCGATGACCCAGCCGAGCACGTCGGAGTTGACGGTCTTGTAGCCGAAGCCCTCACCATGCCTGCCTTCGGGCTGCACGGTCTGCAGGAACTCGTAGTAGCTGCGCGGGCCGGTGTAGTCCTTGGGCTTGGGCAGCGGGTTGCCGGCCTGGGCGTGGGCCCAGACCTCGGCCTTCGGGTCGGCGTAGTCCTCGCTGAACTTCAGGCCGGTCGTCATGTCGAGCACCTGACGCACGGTGGCGTTGCCGAAGGCCGATGTCGCGAGCTCGGGCACGTAGTCGGCCACCGGCTTGGCGGCGTCGAGCGTGCCTTCGGCCACCAGCATCGCGCCCAGCGCGCCGACCACCGACTTCGTGACCGACATCGCGCCGTGCTGGCCGTCGTCTTTCAGCACGCCGAAGTAGCGCTCGTAGACCACGCGCCCGCGGTGCAGCACGAGGATGCCGTCGGTGTAGGTGGCGGCCAGCGATGCCTCCCAGGTCATGGGCGTCTTCGCGTCGAGCGGCGTGAAGCTGAGCGTGTCGATGTCCTTGCGCAAGGCCTGGGGCAGGGCGGTGGGCGCACCGAGCCCGCGCGACACGTTCAAGGTCGGCATCAGCTGGCGGAAATTCGACACGCTCCAGCGCATCGCCGGAAACCGGAAATAGCTGCCGTCGTCGAAGCGCAGCGTGCGGTCGGGCGGCGGCGGCGAGCCGGTCATCCAGCCGAGTTGGGCGGGGTCGCTTGCGGCGGCATCAGGGAATGTGGCGTCGGCCGCACCGGCCGACACGGCCAGGGTGGCGAGCCCGGCGGCCAGGAAAACCTGGGCGCCGAAGCGGGTTCTGGATGGGGCGAACATGGCAGTTCCGAAGCAAAGGACCGGACCATTGTGGCCCGCAGCCCCGCCTGCGAACTTCTCACTGACAGCCGCGGCACGGGTTGACAACGCGCCGTTCGGCCTTTGATACTGAACCCTTCAGTTCATCATCCAATCCAAGGAGATTCCATGCAGAAGATCATTCCCTGCCTCTGGTTCGACGGCAACGGCGAGGACGCGGTCAAGTTCTACACCGCCATCTTTCCGAAGTCGCGCCTCACCGACACGCTGCTCTGGGGCGACGTGAATCCGACCAAGAAGGGCAAGCTGCTCACGGCCACCTTCGAGCTCGATGGGCAGTCGTTCATGGTGCTCAACGGCGGGCCCGAGTACAAGATCACCCCGGCCATTTCGCTCATCGTGACGTGCGAGACGCAGGAGGAGGTCGACTACTACTGGGACAAGCTGCTCGAAGGCGGCGGCCAGCCCGTGCAGTGCGGCTGGCTCACCGACCGCTTCGGCGTGTCGTGGCAGGTCACGCCGATGCCGCTGATCCGGATGTTCCAGGACAAGGACCCGGCCAAGGCCGCCCATGCGATGGCGGCCATGATGAAGATGATCAAGCTCGACATCGCCACGGTGAAGAAGGCCTTCGACGGGGAGTGACCCCCGCCGAGGCGCCGATCAGACCAGCCGGCCGATCGACTTCTTGCGCCACACCAGCCGGTAGTACGCGGTCTGCAGCAACAGCATCGCGCCGAAGGTGACCGGGTAGGCGATCCAGATCCCGTCCAGGCCCAGGCCGAAGTGGCGGCTCATGAGCCAGGCCACCGGCACTTCCACGCCCAGGATGCAGGCGATGGTGATGAGCGTCGGCACGAGCACCGAGCCGCTGGCGCGCATGATCCCCGACACCGCCGAGGCCATGCCGAACAGCACCATGCTCCACAGCATGATGTGCAGCAGGTTCTGCGCAATCTCGATCACCGGTGCGCTGGTGATGAAGAAGCCCATGAGCGGGCGCGAGAACAGATAGCCCAGCAGCACCAGCCCGCCCGTGAGCACGAGGTTCATGCCCAGCGCGGTCTGCACGATGGCACCGAGCCGGTTGGCGCGGCCCGCGCCGATCGCCTGTGCACCGAGGATCGACGTGGTGATCGCGATCGAGATGGCCGGGAACTGCACGTAGGCCACCACCTGGTTCACCGCGCCGTAGGCGGCTGTGGCGTTCGAGCCGTAGCTGTTGACCATCGACAGCAGCACCACTTCGGCCAGCGCCACCACGATCATCTGCACGCCCGTGGGCACGCCGATCTTCAGCACCGCCTTCAACAGCTGCGGCTGGATGCGCAGGCAACGCACGAACTCCGCATCGGGCGCGAGCGGGCTCTTTTTCTGGCGCAGCCGGAAGCCCAGCCACGTGGTCGCGACCGCGAACGACAGCACCGAGGCCCACGCGCCCGCTGCCACGCCGAGCTGCGGCAACCCGCCCCAGCCGCGGATGAGCGCGGGCGTGACGACGAGGCCGATGGCCGTGGAAATCAAGAGCGTCAACAGCGGCGTGATGGTGTCGCCCACGCCGCGCAGCATGGCGGTGGCCAGGAGGAACAGGAACACGCCGGGCATCGCGATCAGCATGATGCGGGCGTAGCGCGTGGAGTCGGCCAGCACGTCGGGCGGCGTGCCCAGCATGGCCAGCATCGGCGTGGTGAAGACCCCGCCGAACACCGCGATCGCCAGCCCCAGCAGCAGGCCCACCGTGAGCGTGGTGCCCGCCACCGCCTTGGCCTTCGCCGCGTCGCGCGCGCCCCAGGCCTGGCCGATGAGCACCGAGGCGCCGGCGCCCAGGCCGATGATGAAGGCGATGAAGAAGAACATCACCGGGAAGAAGCTCGACACCGCCGCCAGCGCGCTCACGCCGAGCATCTGCCCGACGTAGACGTTGTTGATGGTGCCGGAGAGCGACTGCAGGATGTTGCTGAGCAACATCGGCGCCAGGAAGAACAGGAACACCTTCCACAGCGGACGCGCCGCACCCACGGGCGCCACGGGCACGCCCCGCAGGCCGCTCGGGTTGCCGGGGCTGCTGGTGGTTGTGGTGCTGCTGCTGTCGGGCGCCGCGCTCATGCAGCACCCCAGCCACCGGCCGACAGCTTGTGCAGGTGCACGCGCAGGTCGGTGGGCCAGGGTTCGACAAGGTCGCTGAAGCGCTGATGCTCACCCGCGAACAGCGCGCGCGTGGCTTCCTCGAAGTGGGGCAGGTTGCCGGCGATGGCGGTCATGAAGCGGTAGGTGGCTTCGCGCGCGGCGCGCACGGTGTCGCGGTCGGCGTGCACGTGGCGTGCGTCGTCGACCAGCTTACGCAGCGCCACCGAGGCGCCGCCCGGCTGGCGGCCGAGCCAGTCCCAGTGACGCGGCAGCAGCGTGACTTCGCGCGCCACCACGCCCAGCCGCGGACGGCCGACGCCGCGGGGCGCGTCTTCGTGTTTCTCGGCTTCGAGCGCGGAGGTTTCGATGGCCTTCGGGTCGCGCAGATCGACATCGAGCTGCTCGCCGGTCTGGTTGTCGAACACGAGGCAAGCGGCGGCGTCGCCGCGCTCGCGCAGCTGTGTGAGCACCTGGGCCTTGGTGCCGGCGGCGACGCGCTGGAAGCCGGCAAACGCGGTGAATGTGGTCGGTAGTTCGTCGGGTGACATGCGGATTCTTTTTGGGTTGTCGATCCGGGCGGAACGAAACGAGGTTCGTAATCTACCCGCAGGACGGTTCAGGCGTGCGGCGTGTCGTGATCGCACAGCACGCGCAGCGCGGCATGGCATGGAGGTCTGGCAGGCGTTGCGGGTCCAGCGATTTCACGGCGTCGGCGCAGATCGCCTCGACGGTCGTGAGGGCGGCCTGCACCAATTGCTTGCCGCCACCGCGAATCACCGCGTGGCGCCGGTTGTCGCCATCCGTTCCCGTCATGCGCTCGGCCAGGCCGGTCTTTTCGAGCAGCACCATCTTGCGGATCAACGCCGACATTGGCAACCCCAGCGTGTGCGCAAGTTCGACCATCGGCAGGTGGCCGTTGCCGGCACGCAGCAGCAGGTGGAGCAGGGTGAAGTCTTCGTAGTCCAACCCGTGGAAGGCGCCCAGGTCTTCGTTGAGCTTCAGGCGCAGGCTGGCGTGGGCGCGTCCGAGGTCGAGGCAAAAGCCGAGTGCGTCGGTGCTCATGGTGCGTTGTATCCCTTGTCGCCGGTGCAGGGGAGTTCCTCGCGCCAGAGTTCGAGCAGCTTTTCCAGTTCGGCCGCGCGGTCGAAGGCGGGGTCGTCGCGCTCCTTCACCCGGTCGAGCACCTCGAAGCTGAACTGGGTCGCGCCCTGCGCCACCCAGTCGCGCTGCAAGGCCTTGTTGCGGTGCGAGCGCAGGTTCAGCTCGAAGCGGGCGCGGTTCATGGCACCTTCGACGTCAAGGCTGCCGGACACGTAGACGCGGCCGTCCATGAGGTTGCGGATGACGAAGACGCCAGCGGGGCGCACGCTGTCCTTGTATTGCTTGACGAGGGTACGTCGCGTGGTGGGAGATGGATTCATCTCCAAATATTACCCGGGCAAAATATAAAACACAATACACCCGGGTAAAAATAGATTCACTCGGCCCGCAGCCGATGCCATCCCCGAAGGACGCGCCGGTGCACCGCCCGCACGATGCGCCAGGGGCGGCTTTCGCGCACCCGCGTCAGCACGCCGTCTTTCCACGCCTTCCAGCGCGGGTACCAGCGGGCGAACCAGGCCAGCTGCATCAGTGAGCCTTCGACCAGCTGGAAGATCCGCGCGACCACGGCCGTCCCCGCGAGCTTGGCCAGCAGCAGCACGGCCATGCCGCTGACCGCGTGGCCGCGCCCGAACAGAAACAGCGCCAGCAGCTTGACCGGAAAGAGCAGCAGCACCGGCACGAAGAACGCGAGCAACGCGCCCCAGGGCGGCAGGGCGCGCAACAGGTTTTCGAGCCGCGCCCAGAAGGGCAGGCGCGACAGCCGCGCGACCAGCGCCGCGAGAGGCGCCCAGCCCCATTCCTCGAACAGCAGCACCGGCACGAGGATCGTGGTGGCAACGGCGCGAAACAGGGCGCGCAAGGCGCGCACGAGGGGGTTGTGCATCCGCGAAGGGTATCCGCACAAGGCCGCGCGCCGCCGGAACCTTGCGGACCCGGCGGCGCATCGTGCGGAAATTCAGCGTCTGTGCACCTGCCTACCTGCGACCGGCGTTGCTGTCTTCCGCCGGCCGGAAGAACAGGTACTCGCCCCGGCCCAGCTCGGGCGTCACTTCGTAGCCGCTGCACCGCGTGACGTTGCACTGGATGATCACGACGCGCGGCCAGATCGTGGCCGAGGTCGGAAATCCCGGCATGTACTGCGGCACGTGCCAGACGCCGTAGTCGCCCACCGGCTCGGCGTTCTCCGTGCCGCTGGCGTTCTGCAGGCCGCTGCCCAGTGGCATCCGCTCGATGCGGATGATCGGCGTGGCGGCGACCGACGCCGTCGCCACGCAACAGGCGGCCAGCCAGAGAGGAACGGTCCTGGTGTTCATGATGATGGACTCCAGATCCGACCTCATTGCGCGTCGGCCGGTGCTGCAGCCACCTCGTCGGCCGAGTCAGCCAGGCGGCGCGTGATGCGCGCTTCCAGGATGTCCGGCTGCGGGGCCAGCGCGACCGGTGCCACGGCGCTCACCATCACCGGTGCCGGTTCCGCGGCAGGTGCCGCGGCTTCCTCGGCGGGCGCTGCGGCCACGGGGGCCGGTGCCACCTCCGGCGCAGCCGTCGGGACGACGGTCGCGGCGGGCGCGGGTTGCGGTGCCGGGGTTGCCATGGGCATCGCCTCGACCAGCGTGGCCGGTGCGGCGGGCTGTTGCACCGCCACGACCGGCGCGGGCGCCGGCGCCAACGCGACAGGCGCTGCCGGTGCCACAGGCGCGACCGGCTGAGGCACTGCGACTGCCACGGGGGCTGGCGCAGGCGCCGGCGCCACGGCCACCGGTGCGACAGACGCCGCCGGACGTGCCGCCACCGGTGCGCCGCTGCCCGATGCCTGCGGCCCGAACGCGCTCACGCGTTCTTCGACGGTCATCGACTGCGGGCACTTCGAGCCGGTCATCTCCAGGGCCGCCTGGGCCTGCGGGTCCATGCAGTCCATGGCCAGAGACGCTGCCTTCATGCCCTTGTTCCAGAGCTCGCGGCTCATCTTCAGGCGCTTGCAGTGTTCGTCCGTCCAGGTGGTGCCGAAGCTCAGCCCGATGCCTGCGCTGTTCGCGCTGGCGCTGGTGCTGCCCATGCAGGTGTCATTGCTGGTCGTCAGGTTCGGGCCGCTCACGGAGGGCACGTTCTTGACGGTGTAGCTGCCACGGTAGTCGACGACGCTGGTCGTGGCACCCGTGTTGTTGATGTTCTGTGTGCTGTCCAGCGTCGAACGCGTGGTGACGTCCGCGGGGGCCGAGCTGTTGAAGTTCACCGCCTGGGTGTTGCCCTGGGCGTTCGTGGTGGCAGAACTCGTTGACTGGTTGTTGGCGCCGCCCGCCGTTTGCGCCAACGCGCCCGCGGACAAGCCCAGCAAGGTCAGGGCGATCAATGTTTTCATTTTTTCGACTCCTTTGGGAAGCAGGGGAGGGGCGTGCCCCTCCCCATTTGTGGTCCAACAACCGATGGTCCAGATCGATCGCTCAGGGAGCGTTGGCCGTTGCGCCGGAGATCGCGCCGCCTGCGCTGCCGCCACCGTTGCTGAAGCCCGCTGCGTTGCCCACGGCGAAGTTGATGACGCCCGAGGAACCGCCCGTCGAGCCCGACGTGGCCGAGGTGCTGGTGCCGTTGACGATGCCGTTGACCGCTGCCGAGTTGGCGCTGAAGCCCGCCGTCGTGCCCGAGGTGCGCGTGACCACAGCCAGACCGCCGCCAGGACCTGCAGCGGTGGCTGCGGTGTTGTTGGTGGTCGAGCCGGCTGCGCCGCCTGCCGAACCGCTCACGGGGTTGGCACCGCCGCCGGCGTAGTTGGCATTGGCGCTGGAAGTCGCATTGGCCTGTGCATTCGCACCGCCTGCGGCCACGCCGTTGCCGGTCGTTGCAGCCACGCTGGTCACACGCCCTTGCGTGGTGGCCGCACCGCTGGCCGTGGCACCGCCGACACGCAGGAATGCGTTGCCTGCTGCGCCGCCCGCCGCGTTGGCCGTGGCCGACGAGGTGGAGCTGGCTGCGTTGTAACTGAGTGCGCTGCCCGTTCCGGAGCTGGCGGCGACCGAGCCAGCCGAGCTGGAGGAACCGGTCGTGGTGTTGGTGACGGCGAGCGCCACGCTGCTGCCGGTTGCGGTCCCGATGCCAGCCACGAGAACCACTGCCATGGCGATAAGAGTCTTCTTCATGATGCTTCCTCGATAGTGTTGAAACGAACCCGATCGCCGGCGAATCCGGCCATCAGCGACGGTCAGCGAGCACGGAGTGAAGGGATTCCGTTGCGACCGGGATGCAGTTTCAGCGGGGGGGAGCGATCGAAAAATGCCTCAGGCTGGGTAGAGCAAGGCTATGGCGAAAGCAATGCCCGAAGGCGTTTTGGGCGTTGGCAGAGCGCCGGCTCTAGGCCCTGTTCCCCTCGTGGGAACTATCACTTTGGTTCACAATCTGGCAATATTGCAACCGAAAGAAACCAAGGTAATCAAAAAAGCCGATAGCCGGAAAAAGAGTAGAAATCGATTAACTTTTGTTCACGAAGTCGCGACTTTTATCTGTGACAAGGGGGCTTAAATGGAAAACGATCTCGACATTTCATTGACCGATGTCGGTGGTGGCGCTAGGAAATTCTCCAATCCTGGCCAGTTCGGTGGGCTCCTGGCGCCCTCGGCAGATACCCTGCCGTGGCCGGACTACCTCACGGGCCAGGAAACCAAGCCCGTTCGTGTCCTGCTCGTCGACGACGACCCCTTTGTCCGCCGCGTCATCGCCCAGGAGTTGCTGGGCGATCTGCGCATCCAGCTCGAAGGCCAGGCCGGCTCCCTGCGCGAGGGCCGGCGCCTCCTGATGCAGCATGAATTCGATGTGCTCATGGTCGACATCCGCCTCGGAGACGGCAGCGGATTCGAGCTCATCGAAGAGGCCAAGAAACACCGCAGCGCTGCCGAGATCATCGTCATTTCCGCGCTGGAAGATGAGCCCCAGGTGCTGCACGCTTTCGAGCTCGGCGCCTCGGGTTACCTGGTGAAGAACGCCTGGTTCCAGAGCTATGCCCAGGCCGTGCTTCAGGTGGTCAATGGCGGTGCCGCCATCACCCCCCGGCTGGCACGCCGGCTGCTCGTTCACCTGGACCACCAGCGCGCCAATCCGAGCCCGGTGCGCCCGCCGGACAGCAAGGCAACCCTGTCGGCACGGGAGCGCGAAGTGTTACGGCTTGTAGCCACGGGATATGTGACCGAAGAGATCGCGCTGCAGCTCACCATCAGCGCCCAGACGGTGAACGCGCACGTCAAGAACATCTACCGCAAGCTGCACGCCCACACCCGCGCGCAGGCCGTGAGTTTCGCCTCGCACCGGGGGCTGCTCTAGGGCGCGCTTCGGGCGCGCCGCGTTCGCAGCGGAGCCATCCATGCCCGCGCCGGTGCCCCCGCTCCCGCCGTATTTCCTGGAGGACCAGTTCGTGTGGCTTTCCATCGCCGCCTGGTGCGTGCTCCTGATCTGGCTCTGGCCGCACGCCTCGCGCCAGCGCAGGCTGCTGTGGGTGGGGCTGGCGTTTGCGCTGCACCTGACGCCGCTGGTGGGGCAGGCGATCCGCGCAACCTCCGCGATCACCACGCTGGGTACCGAGGTGCCGGCCGCCTTCTGGGCCCTGCAGGGCGTCAACATCGCCGTGCTCTGCATGATCGTCGGCACGTGGTACCTCACACGGCGTCGCCTCTTGCGCAATCGCCAGGCGCAGGCCGTGCTCGCCGAACGCCGCCGCATCGCCAGCGACCTGCATGACGGCGTCGGCTCCCGGCTGGTGGCGCTCATGGCCAGCTACGACCCGCGCTCCGCCGACGCCCGCGAGCTGTCGATGGCCCTGCAGGCCTGCCTGCTCGAACTGCAGATGACGGTCGACTCGCTCGACGACCAGCCCGACACCAGCATCGGCGATCGTTTGGGTCATTTGCGTTACCGGCTGCAACCGGCGTTCGACCGCCTCGGCATCACCCTCGTGTGGAACGTGCAGGACGTGGTGCTGTCGCCGCCGCTCTCGTCCGAGGCCGCGATGCAGCTGTGCCGCATCGCGCAGGAGGCCTTGTCGAACGTGCTGCGCCATTCGCAGGCGACCCGCGTGGAAGTGCGCTTTGGCCCGCGCGAACGCTCGCACGGGCTGGTGCTCGAAGTGCTCGACGACGGGCGCGGCCTGGAGGCCACGGCCGGCGAGGCCGGGGGCAAGGGCCTGCGCAGCATGCGCGAACGCGCCGACGCGCTGCACGGCGAGCTGGCCGTCATGGACGCGGCGCCGCACGGGCTGCGCATCCGGCTCGTGATGCCCGGTGAAGTGCTGCCACAGGCGGCGGTCGCGGCGCAGGCCGAGAGCACGTTGTAACCATGCCGCGGGGGTGGCCGGCGGGCGGTGTCTTCGCCTATGGCAAACTTCCGCGCTTTGCCAGGGACGCGCTCAAGACATGCAGAAAATCATTCGCCAGCTCGCCGTTGAAATCAAGGTCGGCGAGCACCAGGTGAAGGCCGCCGTCGAACTGCTCGACGAAGGCGCCACGGTTCCGTTCATTGCCCGCTATCGCAAGGAAGTCACGGACGGCCTCGACGACATCCAGCTGCGCGAACTGGAAGCCCGGTTGTCTTACCTGCGCGAACTTGAAGACCGCCGCGTGGCGGTGCTCAAGGCCATCGACGAGCAGGGCAAGCTGACCCCCGAGCTGCGCGCCGCGATCGAATTCGCGCCCACCAAGCAGGAACTCGAAGATCTGTACCTGCCGTTCAAGCAGAAGCGCCGCACCAAGGGCCAGATCGCCCGCGAATTCGGCATCGAGCCGCTGGCCGACAAGCTGCTGGCCGACCCCACGCTCGACCCCGCCGCCGAAGCCCAGGCCTTCCTGAAGCCCGCCACCACGCTGGACGACGGCAAGCCGGGCCCCGATTTCTCGACCGTGCCGCTCGTGCTCGACGGCGTGCGCGACATCCTGTCCGAGCGCTGGGCCGAAGACGCCGTTCTGGTGCAGGGCCTGCGCGAATGGCTCTGGAACGAAGGCCTGCTCAAGTCCAGCCTCATGAGCGGCAAGGACGAAAACAACGCCGACATCGCCAAGTTCCGCGACTACTTCGAATACGACGAGCCCATCGGCCGCGTGCCCTCGCACCGCGCTTTGGCCGTGTTCCGCGGCCGTGCGCTCGAGGTGCTCGACGCCAAGCTCGTGCTGCCCGTCGAACCCGAGCCGGGCAAGCCCAGCATCGCCGAAGGCAAGATCGCGCTGCACCTGGGCTGGAGCCATGCCGGCCGCCCGGCCGACGACCTGCTGCGCAAGTGCGTGGCCTGGACCTGGCGCGTGAAGTTGGCCCTGTCGACCGAGCGCGACCTGTTCACCCGCCTGCGCGAAGACGCCGAAAAAGTCGCCATCAAGGTGTTCGCCGACAACCTGCGCGACCTGCTGCTGGCCGCACCCGCCGGCCCGCGCGTCGTGATGGGGCTCGACCCCGGCATCCGCACCGGCGTGAAGGTGGCCGTGGTCGATTCGACCGGCAAGCTGGTCGAAACCGCCACCGTGTTCCCGCACGAGCCGCGCAAGGACTGGGAAGGCTCGCTCCACACGCTGGGCAAGCTGTGCGCCAAGCACGGCGTGAACCTCATCGCCATCGGCAATGGCACCGCCAGCCGCGAGACCGACAAGCTCGCCGGCGACCTCATCAAGCTGCTGGCCAAGATGGCCGCACAGGCCGGTGCGCCCGAGATGACGGTCGACAAGGTCGTCGTCAGCGAAGCCGGCGCGTCCGTCTATTCCGCCAGCGAATTCGCCTCGCAGGAAATGCCCGATGTCGACGTGAGCCTGCGCGGCGCCGCCTCCATTGCGCGCCGCCTGCAGGACCCGCTGGCCGAGCTCGTGAAGATCGACCCCAAGAGCATCGGCGTGGGCCAGTACCAGCACGACGTGAACCAGAGCGAACTCGCGCGCACCCTGCAGACCGTGGTCGAAGACTGCGTGAACTCGGTGGGTGTCGACTTGAACACCGCGAGCGTGCCGCTGCTCAGCCGCGTGTCCGGCCTGTCGGCCAGCGTGGCCAAGGCCGTCGTGCGCTGGCGCGAAGCCAACGGTGCGTTTTCCACCCGCAAGCAGCTGCTCGACGTGACCGGCTTCGGTCCCAAGGCCTTCGAGCAGAGCGCCGGCTTCCTGCGCATCCGCGACGGCGCCGACCCGCTGGACATCACCGGCGTGCACCCGGAAACTTATCCGCTGGTCGAGCAGATCATCGTCAAGACCGGCAAGCCGATCGCCGAGCTGATGGGCCGCGCCGACATGCTCAAGACGCTCAAGCCCGAGCTGTTCGCCAACGAGAAGTTCGGTGTCATCACGGTCAAGGACATCCTGGGCGAACTCGAGAAGCCCGGCCGCGACCCGCGCCCCGACTTCAAGGTCGCGCGCTTCAACGACGGCGTGGACGACATCAAGGACCTCGTCGAGGGCATGATCCTCGAAGGCACCGTGAGCAACGTCGCCCAGTTCGGCGCCTTCATCGACCTCGGCGTGCACCAGGACGGCCTGGTCCACGTGAGCCAGCTGAGCCACAAGTTCGTCAACGACGCCCGCGAAGTCGTCAAGACCGGCGACATCGTCAAGGTCAAGGTGATGGAAGTCGACGTGGCCCGCAAGCGCATCGGCCTGTCGATGAAGCTCGACGCAGCGCCCGCCCGCCGCGACGGCCCGCGCGACAACCGCTTCGAAGGGGCAGGGCGCGGCCAGCAGCAACAAGGCCGGCGCGACAACTCGCCGCAGCCGGCGGGGCAGATGGCGAGTGCGTTCGCCAAGTTGCAGGGGTTGCGCAAGTAAGCCACCCGCGGACCGCACGTTTCTTGCAAACACCGCCGGCATGAAAGCCCTGCGCATCTACGCCGGCCCCGCGGCCCGCCAGCACATCGAGCAACACGGTCTGCGCCCGCAGGACGTGCGCACCATTCCCGGCGCGGCGGGCGGGCCCAAGGGGTTGATCCTCGGGCCGCTCGATCGCTTCATCTTCGGGCGCTGGCTCACGCAGTCGAGCCAGCCGGTGGACCTGGTGGGCGCGTCGATCGGCGCGTGGCGGCTGGCGACGGCGTGCCTGTCGGACCCGGAGGCGGCCTTCGGGCGCTTCGAGCACGACTATGTGCGCCAGCAGTTCGAAGTGCCACCGGGCCAGAAACGGCTCAGTCCGCACCAGCTCAGCGAGCGTTTCGCGGAAAGCCTCGACACCTTCTACGGCGGACGCATCGGTGAGGTGCTTGGCCATTCGCGCTACCGGCTGCATGTGGTGACCTCGCGCGGGCGCCACATCCTCGGGCGCGAGGGCAGGGCGCGCACGCCGGTCGGCTACCTGGGCGCCTTCGCGAGCAACAGCCTGCACCGCAAGAGCCTGGGCGCCTGGCTGGAACGCTGCGTGTTCTCCACGCCCGGCGCGGCTTTGCCTTTCGGCACGACGGACTTCCGCACGCGCCAGCACGCGCTGAGCGAGGCCAACTTCAACCGGGTGCTGCAGGCGTCGTGCTCCATTCCGTTCCTGCTGGCCGCGGTGCACGACATTCCGGGCGCGCCGCGCGGTGCCTACTGGGACGGCGGCATCACCGACTACCACCTGCACCTGGACTACCAGCCGGCCGACGAAGGCATCGTGCTGTACCCCCATTTCCAGCAGGCCGTGGTGCCGGGCTGGCTCGACAAGGGGCTGCGCTGGCGCCACAAGTCGACGCGCTTTCTCGACCGCATGGTGGTGCTCGCGCCGAATCCCGAATGGGTGAAGACGCTGCCGCACGGCAAGCTGCCCGACCGCAAGGACTTCATCCGCTTCGCGAACGACGCGCAGGCGCGCATCTCTGCGTGGGGCCAGGCCACGCGCGAGGCGACGCGGATGTCGGACGAGTTCGAGGCCTGGCTCGGCGACGACGGGCGTTCGCGCGACATCCTGCCGCTCTGAGCCACGCTGTCCCGTCGGGGACAAACCCTGAGCGCCAGTGCGCGAGGGCGCTTCGAGAATGGCCCGATCCATGCCATCCGAAGGGTTCCCGACCATGCCGCACGCCACGCTTTCTCGCCGCCGTTTCTCTCTTGCCACGGCCGCCGCCGCTGCCAGCCTCGCCGCACCGTCTTTCGCGCAAAGCGCGTGGCCGAACAAGCCGATCCGCATCGTCGTGCCCTACACGCCGGGCGGCTTCACCGACCAGATGGCGCGGTTGGTGCAGGTGGGCCTGCAGACGCGGCTCGGCCAGCCTGTGGTGATCGACAACAAGCCTGGCGCCAACAGCCTGATCGGCGTCGATGCCGTGGCCAAGGCCGCGCCCGACGGCAGCACCTTCGGCGTCGTCATCGCGGCCTACCCGGCCAACACCACGCTGTACCCCAAGCTGCCGTACGACCCGCGCAAGGACCTCGTGGGCGTCTCGCTCATGGGCGTGTCGCCGCTGCTCGCGGCCGTGAATAACGATGCACCGTTCAAGACCGCGCGAGAGCTCATCGACTACGCACGCAAGCATCCCGGCAAGATCAGCTTCGGCTCCTCGGGCAACGGCTCGGCCGCGCACCTCACAAGCGAGCTGTGGAAGTCGCTCACGCAGACCTACATGATCCACATCCCGTACCGCGGCGCCGTGCCCGCGCTGACCGACCTGATGGGTGGGCAGATCCAGCTGTTCTTCGACGCGCCCACGGGCCTCATCAACCAGGGCAAGGCCGGCAAGGTGCGGCTGATCGGCGTGGCCGGCGACAAGCGCCTGCCGGCCGTGCCCGACGTGCCGACTTTCATCGAGCAGGGCTTCGCGGGCTTCACCGGCAGCACCTGGGCCGGCATGCTGGCACCGGCAGGCACGCCGCGCGAGATCGTCAAGCGCATGTCGGAGGAGGTGGCGCGCATCATCAAGAGCGACGAGACGCGCGCCAAGCTCGATGCCATGGGCACCTTCCCGGCGGGCAGCACGCCCGAGGAGTTCGACGCGTTCATCGCGTCCGAGACCACCAAGTGGGGCAAGGTGATCCGCACGGCGGGCGTCAAGCTGGACTGAGCGCCCAGGCCTGCCTCAAGGCGCCAGCACCAGCACCTTGAACTGGCTGGGCACGATGCGCATGCCCACGATGTTGCAGCGGTTCTGCACCGACAGGCTGGTCATGCGCGTGCAGGGCGTACCTTTCAGCAGCAACGTGAAGGCGCCGGTGATGTGGCGCGACGGCCCCATCACGGTCTGCGACACCACGCCCATCAGCACGCCGGCGTTGTCGCCGTTGGTGATCGGCGTGGTGGTCGCCATGTTGTGCACGGGCGTGCCGCCGTACAGGATGTTCCAGGCGTTGGGCAGGGCCGTCGGCCCGAGCGCGATGTTGGGGTAGGGCACGGGCAGCGCGGGCGGTGTCTTGCAGACATCGGGAAACGCGAGGTCCATTCCCATCATCTGTGCGTTGGCGAACATGGCGAAAGCTCCTTTTTTCTCTGTCTGCATCAACCCATGTGGATCTGTTCGGCGTCGACCTTCACCAGCGCCTGGCTGGTGACGAAGGTGTTCTTCGCGTGCAGGCGCAGGCTTTCCGAGGCTTGCATGTCGATCTGGCCCGCGCGCACCTGCTCGACCTCTTCGGTGAGGCGAAAACTCGAGCGCGTGAGCAGGCTCAGGCGGTCGAGCACGGTCTCGAGCGTGCGGCCCACGAAGCGGGCGACCAGCGTGGTCACGCGCACTTCGGCGCCGCGGTAGGCCATGTCGGTGATGTCGACGGTCGCCTTGTCGGCCTGAAGTGCGAACGCGGACGCCTGGAGCGCGATGCCGCCGCGGCGCGAGCGGATCGTGAGGTCGCCGTCGGCCACGAGCTGCGACTGGCTGGGGTCCGCCTGCGTGACGACGGCGATGAGGAACAGCTGGTCGCGCTGCGGCCCGGCCACGAGCACGACGTCGCCCGGGGCGGGCTGCAGCAGGCAGCTCGCGGCGCGCGGGCACTGCCAGGGTGCGCCGCCCTGCTGCGGCTCGACGACGAAGCGGCCATCGGGCAGCGATTGCACGACGGTGCCGAGTGCGCTGCCGGTCCACGTTAATGCGGCGACCGAAGGCAGGGGCTTGCGCAGCAGCGCGTGCATTTCGGTCTCAGGCGTATCCGATAGCGGCGAGACAAGCTCGCGAACGGCGCGGTGGTTCATGGCAGGGTGTCCTGTGGATCGGGCGGTAGCGGTCGTCCGAAGGTGTCGCGGCCGGCGCGCTGCGGGCGGCTCGCGCGGGCCGCGGAAAAGCGCTCGGCCTCGAACAGCGCGGGGTCGCTGTCGAGCACGCCGAGGCGGTCGCTCCAGCGCACGCCGGCCTCGATCGCGCGGTGCATCTGCGTGCGATGGAAGGTGGCGCCGCGCAGGTCGGCCTCGCTGAGGTCGGCGTACGAAAAGTCCGCGTACACGAGGTGGCTGCGGGCGAACGCGGTGCGGCGGCAGCTCGCGCGGTGGAACACGCACTGTTCGAGCCGCGCGTCCGACAGGTCGGCATCGTCGAGCCGGGCGCCGACCCACAGGCTCTGGTCGAAGTGACCGCCGCGCGCATCGGCCCGTCGCAGATCGGCTTCAGGGAACAGGCACTGGGGCGCCTGCACGCCCGACAGCACCGCGCCTTCGAGCTTCGCGCCCTTGAAGTTGCACTGGCTCAGCCGTGCGCCGGCGAAGTTGCATCCCGTCAGATCGGCGTCGATGAATTGGCACAGGTGAAACGATTGCGCCGAGAAGTCCAGCCCCGCAAGGTCGGCCTCGCCGAAGATCACGTTGTGAAAGCTCGCACCCCGGAAGTGCGTGCCGCGCAGCGCCGCGCGGTAGAAGACGGTGGTGTTCAGCGCAACGTTGTCGAAGCGCGTGCCGTCGAGGCGGCATTCGCCGAACACCGACTTCGTGAGGTCCGCGCGTTCGAAGCCCGCGCCGTCCAGCGTGCTCTGGTGAAAAGTGGCCTGGCCCGCCTGCGCTTCGGTCATGTCGACACCGCACAGGTCGGCCTCGGCAAAGACCGCGTGGGCCATCGCTGCAGACCGCAGGTGCGCGCGGGGCAGGGCGCAGCGGTGGAACGCGGCGTGCTGCAGGTCGGCGGCGTCGAGCACCGCGCCGTCGAAGCGGCAGCTGTCGAACACCGATTCGGCCAGCCGCGCGGCATGCAGGTTGGCGCGGCGGAAGTCGCAGGCGCCGAAGCTGCCGCCACGCAGGTCCGTGCCGTCGAAGTTCATGCCCTGGAAGTCCTGGCCCTGGATGTGTTCGCCGCCGCGGATCGTCGCTGCCAGCTCGGCCGGCGTCATCGCGCCGGGTCCGCGGCGCGGCGCGGGAGGGTCTTGGCCTGTTCGAGGTACGCGCCGTGCGTGTCGGTCACGCCGTCGATCAGGGTCTGCGAGACGTCGGCGCGGAACAGGTTGGCCTCGCGCAGGTCGGTGCGGACCAGGCGGGCTTTCTGGAGGCTGGCGTGCATGAGGTTGGCGCCGCGCAGCGAGGCCTGCGTGAAGTCGGCGCGGATGAACAGGCTTTCGGGCGCATCGCAACCGCTGAGGTCGGCGCCCGTGAGGCTGCAGGCCGACAGGTCGCAGGTGTCGAGCGTGGCGCGCACGAAGCGCGCACCGTCCAGCGGCATCTCGCGCAGGCCGCATTGCACCAGCGTCGCGTCTTCGAAGTCCATGGTGCGCAAGCTGCTGGTGCCGACGAAGCAGGTGGTGTGCAGCGTCGCGCCGCGAAAGACGATGCCGGTGTCGCCCGGTGTGTGGGCCCAGGCGCAGGCTTCGAGCCTGGCGGCGCTGAAGTCGAGCCGCTCGGCAATGCACGAGATCAGCCCGACCTTGTGGAGCACGGCGCCGCGAAAGCTGCAGTCCTGCAGGCGGGTCTGTTCGATGAAGGTCACGTAGGAAAAGCGTGCGGCGTCGAAGCGGCAGTGCGCCACCTGTAGGCCGAGCACGGTCAAGTGCTCCAGTGAGGCTTGCGAGAAATCGCAATGGTCGAAGTGCGTCTGCTCGAGCATGGTGTGGTGCAGCTGCGCGCCGGTGAACACGGTGTGGACGCAACGGGCCAGACTGAGGTTCGCGCGGTGCAGCACGCAGCCCGCGAGCGAGGCGTGGGAAAGGCGCGCACGCACGAGCACGGCCTCAGTGGCATCGGCACCGTCGAGCCGGGCGCCTTCGAGGTTCGCGTGTTCGAGCAAGGTGCGGTGCAGGCGCGCACCGCGCAGGTCCATGCCCGACAGGTCGGCGCCCGTGAGGTCCATCTCCGAAAGGTCGCGCGTGGTGGCCATCGCGTCCTGCACACGCCGGCGCGCCTCGGCGGCGCGTTCGCCTTCGAGCACGTCGGCGGGCGACTGGTGCTGCGCGCCCATCCGGTACATGTCGATCAACCCGCGCTGGCCCTTCTCGACCACCTCCGCGAAGGCTTGCTGCTGCGCGGGCGGCAGCGCGGACGTGCCCGTGGCGGCGGCGATACCGAACATGCCCTGCAGCACGGTCTGCGCGTCGAAGGCGGGCGGGCCCTTGGTCGTGGTGCGGTCGACGCCGGCCACCAGCGCGGCCGAGTCGAAACCGACCTGGCGCGACTCGGCCGCGTTGAGTTGCCCCGCGCGTTCGAGCTCGCGCCGGCCGTCTTCGAGCGCCTTGCGCTGGTCCTGCGTGAAGCGCCGCGTGCGCTCGACAAACTCGGGCAGCTCGGCGAGCGTCGGCATCTTGCGAAACGGCTCGGGCATTGGCCGTTCGCGCAGCAGGCGCGGATCGTGGCCGGCCTCGCTCGCCTTCTGCATCATGTCCGCGCGCAGCCGGTCGCCGCGCTCGCGCATGTTGCGCACCATCGCGGATTCCTCGCCAGCGTCCAGCGTGTCGAGCCAGGGGCCGATGGCCTGCGCGGGCAGCAGTTCGTCGTCGCGCGCCGCGTGCAGTGCGCCGGTTTCGGGATCGCAGCGGCGCTGGAGGAGGGCGAAGTAGTGCGCCAGCGGGCGCGGCGCATCGCCCGCGGCTTCGATGGCGGGCATCACATGGGTCACGTCGTCGGCGTCGTCTTCCACGATGTCGATCTCGCCGTGGTGGATCAGCGCCACCTGAGCGCGGTGCGGAAAGAACCAGGCCGTGGTGAGACGCATGGGCACTTCGTCGAACTGCTCGGGCTCGCGACCGCGACCGCTTCGACGCGCGATGAAGGCGCGTGCACGCCAGTCGGGCAGCCGCCCGCGCTGCACCGGCTGCGTGGGGTGCATGTGCCAGATCTCGTAGGGCGTGCCGCCAGGGATGTGATCGCGCGCGGGCCAGCGCTGCTGCGGCGGCGCGGCGTTGAAGAAGCGCCAGTCCATGTCCTCTGAAAAGCCGGGGAACAGGTGCTCGCGCCAGTGGCCGTCGTACTGCCGGCCGATCAGGCGCATGCGGCTGGGCCGGGTCAGCTCGATCGCGCCGAAGCCGGCCGGTTCGGTCTCGCGATCGGGCCGGTCGATGCGTCGCTGCGGGTCTTCGATGTTCGGCAGGCGCCGCACCTGCAGGTCGTTGACGATCTCGTGCGCGTGGCCGATGCCCTGTGGGTTCTCTGCAAAGCCGGGGCCGCCGTAGGCACGTGTCGCGTCGAGCCGCATCGACTCGAAGGGCTGCGGCGCGGTCGCGCGGCCGTCGAGCCAGAAGCGGTCGCCGAACACCAGCAACTGGCGCGAAAGTTCACCCACGCGCATCGCGACGGCGCAGGCGGTCTTGTCGTCCTGGTGCTGCGTGTAGGCGTGGCCGGTGGCCAGGAACTCGGCGTGGGGTTTGGGAATGCCCAGGTCGATGGCGCCTGTGGGGCCGAGCTCTTCGGCAGCGATCTTCCAGAACTCGGGCTCGGGCAGCAGCACGGGCGCAGCGTCCATCGACACCATGCCCATCAGCGTGACGCCCAGGCGTTGCTGTCGGCCCCGCAGGAAGGGGCGCGTGATGACACTCAGCCGCAGCGGCTTGACGGTTTTCAAGGGGCGGCTAGCTCCGTGCGGGCGCCATTTCGAGCGGCGTGCGCTGCCGGTCGACCGACACCACGGCGGGATGCGCCGGGTCCTGGACCAGATGCAGCGTCGCGCCCGGCACCGCGAGGCGGGGCAGCAGCAGCTCGTCGACCAGCGTGCGCAGCACCACGGTCGGCACCGGCGACGTCGGCGGCATCTGCAGCGTGAATTCGAGCGCGACCATGCACTGGCCGTGGCTGCCCGGGCTCGTGAGCTGGTGTTCGGAGCGCCGCACCTGCGCCACCACACCGTGCGTGGCCACGCCGGCAAAACCCAGGCGCTCGCCGATGCGCCGCTCCTGCGTGTACTTGCGCTGCTCGCGCGTGGCGGTGACCACCACCGCGACACCGGCCAGCAGTGCCCCGCCCATCATCACGGCGAAGGCGCTCCAGAGGATCTGTTCCCAGACGGGCATCGGCAATTCAGACCTTCACGGTCATCGCCTTGGCGGCGAAGGCCAGGCCGCCGCTCGCGATCTTCATGCCGATGTTCGCGACCTTGAGCATCTTTCCCTCGATCTCGGTGGCCGAGTTCTGCGAGCGGAACACCGCCACGTCGAGCCGTATGCCCGAGAACTGCGAGTTGAGGATGTAGTTCTGCTGGCGCAGCCCCCACAGGTCGAGCGCCAGCCCGACCGCCGAGAAGCGCGCCCCCACGCCGCCCGCGCGGTACCAGCGCCAGTCGTTGCTCTTGGCGTAGTTGTTGATGTAGGTCTTCGAGTTGTTCGTGTAGTCGTTCGTGATGTTCTTGTAGACCTTGGACGTCGTGTTGTAGACGTTGGTGTTGATCACGTGCTGTGTCGTGTTGTGGATGTGGTTCGTGGTGTTGAAGGTCACGTCCGGCGAGGTGTGGACCGTGGGTCCGGTCACCGTGGTGTTCGACGGACCGTTGACATGCAGGGTGTTCGACGTGTTGACGGTGTCGTTGCGGCCCGCGCTCACGAAGCGGATTTCCTGCCCGTCGATGGTGCCGTTGAAGCCGCCGCTGATGGCGAGTGTCACGCCGCCGGAGATGGTGTCGGTGAGCCCGCCGCTGAGCGTGCGCGTCTTGCCGCCCGTGATGCGCTGCATGACGCCGCCGCTCACGGTTTCGCTGAAGCCGCCGGTCACGTCGCGCGTGTCGCCGCCGGTGATGGTTTCCGTCGCGCCTGCGGTGATGTCGCGCGTTTCGCCGTCCTGATAAGTGGCCGATTCGTGGCCCTTGATGAGGGTGGTGCGCGTGCCGTCGGTGGTGTGGGTTTCGTCGGCTTCCACTTCGACGTCGAGGTTGCGCTCGGCGTGCAGCAGGATCTGCTCGGCGCCCGCGCGGTCCTCGAAGCGCAGCATGTTGGCCTGATTGGCCGCGCCGCCGGTGCTGGAGCGCGTGAGGATGCCGCTGGCCGTGGCGTTGGCGGGCAGTTCCCATGGCGGCATCTGGTCGCTGTTGTAGACGCGGCCGGTGATGATGGGGCGGTCGGGCTGGCCGCCGATGAAATCGACGATCACTTCCTGGCCCACGCGCGGCATGTGCATGGTGCCGTAGTTGGCGCCGGCCCAGTTGCTCGACACGCGCACCCAGCACGAGCTGTTCTCGTCCGACTGGCCGTAGCGGTCCCAGCGGAACTGCAGCTTCACGCGGCCGAAGCGGTCGGTCCATATCTCCTCAGGGCCGACCACGGTGGCGGTCTGCGGGCCGTTGGTGCGCGGGCGCGGCGTGGTGCGCGCGGGGCGGTAGGGCACACCCGAGGGCAGCACGGTGAAGTCGAACTCGCACACCGATTCGCTGCTGCCGCCGCTCGAGTATTCGGGCTCGCGCAGGTCGTAGCGCGTTTCGGTGACGAGGTACTCGCGGTTGTCGGCCTCGCGCGGGCAGTGCGTCATCTCGAACAGGTGGCCCGGCGCCATGCCGACCACGTTGGTGTGGCCCGAGGCCAGCTCGTGCGCGCACTGCAGCTCCTGCAGGCGGACCTTCGCGTAGGCGTCGCCTTGCTGGTGCTCGCTGTAGCCGCCGAGCCATTCATAGACTTCGTAGGTCGCGTGGTCGTGGCCCTTGGGGTCTTGCTGCACGCTTTGCAGCGAGGCGCGCGACTTCTTGAAGTCGAAGTCGTCGAGCATCACGCGGCCCGAGGTGATCTGCTCGGCCACGCGCCAGCGGTCGATGCAGGGCTCCAGCGCATTCACCACGCGGTCGCGCGGGCGGTAGGGAATGCGGGCGTGGCCGGGCAGCTTGGCGTAGCCGCCTGCGTCGTCGGCCAGCACCAGCAGGTGCGAGCCGTTGCTGTGCTCGAAGTGGTAGGCAATGCCTTCGTGCTCCATGAGGCGGCTCACGAAGGCGAAGTCGCTCTCCTGGTACTGCACGCAGTATTCCCACGGGCGGTAGCTGCCGGTGAGGCGCTTCTCGAATTGGAAGCCGTACTTGCCCAGCACCGCGTCGAGCACCTCGGGCACGCTCTGGTTCTGGAAGATGCGGCAGTCGGTGGTGCGCGTGAGGTACCACAGCCACGGCTGCACGAGCGCGCGGTAGATGTAGTGGCGGCCGGTTTCGTTGGCACGCCCGACCAGCTCGAAGCGCACCACGGTGCCGTTGAGGTAGCGCGGCGCGCCGTCGTCGGCAATGGCCAGCGTGAGCGAGGTGCCGAGCAGGCGCTTCAGGTCGAGGTTGAAGCTGGTGCTGACCATGTCGACCTCGAACTCGAAGAGTTGCGAGAGTCCTTCGTGCCCCCGCATCGCGCGGAACTTGAGCTGCTCGGTGCTCAGGACGGTATGGACTTGAACGGTACGCGGCATTCGGCACTTCCCTGACCCCTCGGGCTTTCACGGATGCGAAGCCTCTGCGGAATGGTCCTGGACAGTATGAAAACGCCGCGTGTCACATCCATGACGCGCCCCATGCAAAAAGGCCGTCGAGACGGCCTTTTGAGAAGAGAAAACGCCCGGCAGCGCCGAGAGTGATTCAAACGTTCTACATCGACGCTTCGAGCATCGCCTTGTAGTCGTCGCGCGTGGCCAGCCGCGGGTTGGTCTTGTGGCAGTGGTCGGCCGTGGCGCCGTCGATGATCTGTTCGAACATCGCGGGCGTCACGCCCACTTCGGCCAAGCCAGCGGGCAGGCCGAGGCGCGCGTTCATGTCGCGGATTGCATCGCCGAGGTCACCGGCCGAATCCAGGTGCATGGCCTGCGCCATGCGCTGCAGGCGCTGCTCTTTCTGCACCGACTCGGCACCCGCATTGAAGTGGATCACCGCCGGCAGGAAGAGGGCGTTGAGCGTGCCGTGGTGCAGGCGCGGATCGACGCCGCCCAGGCTGTGGCTCAGCGAATGCACGCAGCCCAGGCCCTTCTGGAAGGCCATGGCGCCCTGCATCGACGCGCTCATGAGGTTCAGGCGCGCCTCGCGGTCGCTGCCGTCTTTGGTGGCACGTTCGATGTGGCCCCAGGCGCGCTCCAGACCGTCGAGGCCGATGCCGTCGGCCGGCGGATTGAAGGCGGCCGACATGAAGGTTTCCATGCAGTGCGCAATGGCGTCCATGCCGGTGGCGGCCGTGAGCCGGGGCGGCAGGCCGAGCGTGAGCTCGGGGTCGCAGATGGCGGCCTTGGGCATGAGGAACCAGCTGTGGAAGCCCAGCTTGCGGTGGTCGTCGACGATGACGATGGCGCCGCGCGCCACTTCGCTGCCGGTGCCGCTGGTGGTGGGCACGGCAATGAGCGGCACCGCGCGCTCGGTGATCTTGGGCGAGCCGCCTTCGATGGTGGCGTAGGTCTTGAGCGGGCCTTCGTGCGTGGCCGCGATGGCCACGCCCTTGGCGCAGTCGATGGCGGAGCCGCCGCCCACGGCGATGAGGCCGTCGCAGCGGCCGCTGCGGTAGAGCTCGACGGCGGCGCGCACCGCGGCCTCGGTCGGGTTGGACGGCGTCTGGTCGAACACCGAGACCTCGAGATCGGCGATCGCATCGAGCGCCTTCTGCAGCACGCCGACCGCGCGCACGCCGGCGTCGGTGACGATCAGGGGGCGGTTGATGCCGATGCGCGCGCACTCGCTCGACAGGAGCTTGATGGCGCCGAATTCGAACTGGATCTGGGTGAGGTATTGGATGAGGGCCATGAGGGGGAACGCCCGAGGGCAGTACGATTGCTGACCGTTCGAATCTAACAAGAGGGGACATTCTTGCCCACCAACAAAACCCTTGCGTCTGTCGCCCTCGGCACAGTGCTGCTGGCCGCCTCGGCGCACGCTGCCTGCCTCAGCGACACCCAGGTGGCCGACTTCGCCGCCGCGCAGGCGGCACGCACGCCGGCCGCCGACATCGAGAACCTCAACGAGGCCGATGCGGCCTGCACGCGCGCCAAGCTCAACGTGCTGCATGCGCGCAACCTGGGTGAAGTGTTCGGCTACAAGGCCGGCCTCACCAACCCCGCGGTGCAGAAGCGCTTCAACTACGACCAGCCGGTGTGGGGCGTGCTCTACCAGCGCATGCTGCTCGACAGCGGCGCGGTGGTCGATGCGGCCTTCGGCGCGCGGCCGCTGTTCGAGGCCGACATGCTGGTGCGCGTGAAGAGCGCCGACATCCACAAGGCCAAGACGCCGGCCGAGGTGCTGGCCAACATCGACCAGCTGATTCCCTTCATCGAGCTGCCCGACCTCGCGGTGCAGACGCCGTCGAAGCTCAACGGCCCGGGCGTGGCCGCGATCAACGTCGGCGCGCGGCTCGGCGTGCGCGGCCTGCCGGTCGATGTGCCAACCACGGCCGACGGCCAGTCCTGGATGCTCGAAAGCCTGCGCGACATGCGCGTGGTCATGAAGGACGGGCAGGGCAAGGAACTGGCCACCGGCAAGGGCTCGGACATCCTCGAGCACCCGCTCAATGCCGTGGTGTGGCTGGCCGGTGCGCTGGCCAAGGAAGGTATCGCGCTGAAGCCGGGCGACCTGATCAGCCTGGGCTCGTTCTCGCCGCTGCTGCCGCCCAAGGCCGGGCTGACGGTGGTGGTGAGCTACGAAGGGCTGTCGCGCATGCAACCGGTGGTGGTGTCTTTCAAGTGAGCATTACGACCACAACACCGAACCGCCTCACGCAGCCCGCACTCACGACGAAGATGGCCGGCGTGGTCGAACGCATGGGGCGCGCGGGCCATCCGCCGCTGGACCGTCTCACGCCCGACGAAGCCAAGGCCTCGTACGAAAAAGGCGCGGGTGTGCTCGAGGTGCCCAAGCCCGAGTTGGCGCGCATCGAAGACTTCCACATCGCCGCGCGCGACGGCCACGCCATTCCCGCGCGGCTGTATGCGCCGTCGGCCGAGGTGCTGCCGGTGCTCGTGTACTTTCACGGCGGCGGCTTCACGGTCGGGAACATCCGCACGCACGACACGCTGTGCCGCGTGCTGAGCCAGAAAAGCGGCTGCGCGGTGGTGTCGATCGACTACCGGCTCGCGCCTGCGCACAAGTTTCCGACCGCATCGAACGATGCCTGGGACGCCTTCCATTTCGTCGCCACGCAAGGGGCGAGTCTCGGCCTCGACGGCGCGCGCCTCGCGGTGGGTGGCGACAGCGCCGGCGGCACGCTGGCGGCCGTGTGCGCGATCCTGGCGCGCGATGCCGGGTTGCCGGTGGCGCTGCAGCTGCTGATCTACCCCGGCATGGCCGCGCACCAGGACACCGAGTCGCACCGGCGCCATGTCGACGGCCCGCTGCTGACGAAGGCCATGATCGACTTCTTCTTCGGCCAGTACGTGAACACGCCCGCCGACCGCGACGACTGGCGCTTTGCGCCCTTGCTGGCCGACGACGTCGACGGCGTGGCGCCGGCCTGGATCGGGCTGGCCGAGGCCGACCCCGTGGTGGACGAAGGCATCGCCTACGCCGACAAGCTGCGCGCCGCGGGCGTGGCGGTCGACCTGGAAATCTACCGTGGCGTGATCCACGAATTCATCAAGATGGGCCGGGCGATTCCCGAAGCGCTGCAAGCGCAGAACGACGCGGCCCGCGCACTGAAAGAGGCATTGACCCCATGAGCGACCACACCAACGACACCCCCGCGCGCGCGGACTTCCGCTTCTTCCACCGACTGCGCGTGCGCTGGGCCGAGGTGGACATGCAGAAGATCGTCTTCAACGCGCACTACCTGATGTACTTCGACACCGCCATCGCCGACTACTGGCGGGCGATGGCGCTTCCTTATGAAGAGGCCATGCTGGAACTGGGCGGCGACCTGTACGTGCGCAAGGCGACCATCGACTTCCGCGCCTCGGCGCGCATGGACGACGTGATCGACGTGGGCATGAAGTGCGCGCGCATCGGCAATTCGTCGATCGTGTTCCAGGGCGGGCTGTTCCGCCAGGACCAGTTCCTGGTCGGCTGTGAACTCGTCTACGTGTTTGCCGACCCGGCCACGCAGACCTCGAAAGCGGTGCCCGCAGCGCTGCGCGAGACGCTGATGGCCTTCGAGGCCGGCGAGCCGATGCGCACGGTCGAGACCGGCGACTGGGCCGCGCTCGGCGAAGGCGCGAGCGCGCTGCGCCGCGCCGTGTTCATCGAGGAGCAGAACATTCCCAAGGAGCTGGAGTGGGACGCGCACGATGCCGTCGTGCTGCATGCGGTGGCGCGCAATCGCATCGGGCAGGTCATCGGCACCGGCCGGCTGCTGGCGGCCGAAGACGGCGTGTCGCACATCGGCCGCATGGCGGTGCATCGCACCTTGCGCAGCGGCGGCCACGGCGCAGCCGTGGTGCAGGCGCTCGAAGACGCGGCCCGCGCACGCGGCGACCGCGAAGTGGCGCTCAACGCGCAGCGCAGCGCCGAGCGCTTCTATGCACGGCTCGGCTACGCGGTGCACGGCCAGCCTTTTGAAGAAGCCGGCATTCCGCACATCGAGATGCGGCGCGCGCTGCGCTGAGCAAGCCGATCAGTAGCGGGCTGGCGGGTCCGGCACGTAGCCCGGGTCCGAGCCCGGGAACGGCGACGGGCGCGGCCAGCGCTGCGGCATCGGAATGACGCCCGCGGCGACCAGGTTCTCGCGGCTGTCGTAGCGGATGCGGATCACCTCGTCGGGCTGCGAACTGGCGCGCTCGAAGGTCGTCTTGCCGACGTACGAGGTTTCGCGCCGGCCGTGGGCCGTGCCCAGGCTTGGGCTGGGCGCCGACTGGCGGGCCATGGCGCCGGCGGACGACTCGGCGGCCATGTCGGCGTTGCCAGCGGGCGGGGCCGCCTTGGCGCGCGCATCGCCCATCGACGACGGTGGCGGCGGCGCCTCGCTGCGCCGTTCGCGGTTGCTGTTGCCGCCGCTGTACTCGTCGCGCGACGGATAGGGCGTCACGACCGGCGGTGGCGGTTCCGGCCGGCGCTCGCGGAACATCGCGACGCCGATCACGCCCACGTCGTCGGGGCGGCCCGTGCGGCTCGCGTAGGAGTTGCCGGCGGCGGCGAACTCGAAGGCAGCGATCTGCGAATCGCTCTTGCGCCAGCCCGTGATGTCGCTGCGTTCGCGCGGGCCGAACACATAGCCGTTCTGGCCGATGCCGGCGGTTTCGCCGGTGACGACGTTGACGCCGTCCACCGACATCACGGCCATGACGCGTTCGCCCATCGCGTTGCGCGCCCGGATCGCGTAGCGCGCGCCGGGCCGGCCGGCCACCCAGTACTCGCCGCGGTGGCGGTAGACCGGCAGCTCGGCGCCGTTCGTGCGGTCGACGATGCTGATGTGCATCAGGCCGCCGATGCGGCTGGCCGGCGGCGGTGCGTAGGGCCGGACAACCGGGCTTTCCGCCCCCGCCGACAGCGCGGTCAGGGCCAGGACGGTGGTGAGGAGAAGTCTGCGTTGCATCATGGTGGCTTCCTTGCCAGGAGTGGATCGATGCAGGTTTCTACGGCGGGGCCTCGCGAACGGGGTTAAGCGCCGCGCAAAAAAAATGGCGCTGTCGTGAGACAGCGCCAAGCGCCCCCGGAAACAAGACAGGGACGCAGGGGGAATCAGATGTCTTCGAGCAGCGGGTACGGCAGCGGATCGATCAACAGCACCGGCCCGTCGGGCGTGCCGGCGTGCAGGCCGCCGGCTTCGAGCGCGGCGATCTGGATGGAGATGAGCGCCGACCAGCCGCCGTCGGGCGCGAGCGCGGCCTGGGCCACGGTGCCCACGGGCTGTTCGGCGTCGTTGGCCGCAAACACCTCCTGGCCCGCGGCCAGCGGCGCGTCGGTCTGCGCGATGTAGGTGCGGCGCTTGAGCGTGCCGCGGAACTGGCTGCGCGCCACGATTTCCTGCCCGGGGTAGCAGCCCTTCTTGAAGTTCACGCCCCCCACCGACTCGTAGTTGATCATCTGCGGCACGAAGGCCTCGATCACCGGCGTGGTTAGCGTGACGATGCCGCTGCGCACCTCGCTCCACGGCCACAAGGCGGCGTCGAGCGTCGGGCCCACGGGCGCCTTCTGGCCGGCCGGAGCGATCCACAGCGCGCGCGGCACGCCGTCGGCCGGGTAGAGCGACACCACGCTGATGTCTTCGCCGATGGCGGTGCGGCGCCCGGGCGGCAGGGCTGCGTCGAGGCCGTTGGCCGTCAGGGCGGTGCCGGCCACGCCGTGCAGCGCGAACTGCTCGGTGGCGTCGGTGAGCTTGACCTTGGCGCGCAACACATACATCGACAGGCGCTTGAGCGTGGCCGCCAAAATGTCGCGGCTGCACACCAGCAGGATGAGTTCGGGTTGTGGACGGATGCCGATGAAGCTGGCGATCACGCGGCCCTTGGCCGTGCAAAGCGCCGCCAGGCGGGCCTCGGTGGCGCCGAGCAGAGAAAAATCCTGCGTGAGCTGGCCGTGCAAAAAGCTGGCGGCATCGGGGCCTTCGGCGCGAATCACGCCGAGGTGGGGCAGGGTGCTCACCCCGTTGAGAACGACTGTGGTCATCGCTGAATTATCATGGCCGTGCCTGTTCCTTCGGGGCGGCAGGGATTCCCCGTCGCAGCGATGGGGCCGGTCTTTCCCGCGGGTCTGTGTCCATCGTCTGGCAGGCCCTTTTTCTTCCTCCGTCTTTTCCTCGGATTCGTGCGCAGCTTCTTTCTCACGCTCTTCCTGCTCGTGGCCCTGGCCGTTCTGGCGCTCGGCGGCGCCGGTCTCTGGTGGGTGCACCAGCCGCTCAAGTTGCCGACGCCCAGCGTCGACCTGTCCGTGGAACCCGGCACCACGCCGCGCGGCATCGCCCAGGCCGTGGCCGACGCGGGTGCCGACGTGCAGCCGCAGCTGCTGCACTGGTGGTTCCGCATCTCGGGGCAAGACCGCCAGATGCGCGCCGGCAGTTACGAACTGGAACGCGGCGTCACGCCCAAGCTGCTGCTCAACATCCTGGTGCGCGGCGAGGAAGCCACGCGCAGCGTGGTGCTGGTCGAGGGCTGGAACATCCGCCAGGTGCGCGCCGCACTGGCCAAGGCCGAGCAGCTCAAGCCCGAAAGCGCGGGCATGACCGAAGACGCGCTGATGGCCGCGTTGGGCAAGCCGGGCCTGCACCCCGAGGGCCGCTTCTTCCCGGACACGTACACCTATTCGAAGGGCTCGACCGACATCGCGCTGCTGCAGCGCGCCATGCGGGCCATGGACAAGAAGCTCGAAGCCGCCTGGGCGGCGCGTGCGGCCGATTTGCCCCTCAAATCGGCCGATGAGGTGCTTATTTTGGCCAGCATTGTCGAAAAGGAGACAGGCAAGGCCAACGACCGCGCAGAGATTGCCGCCGTCTTCACCAACCGGCTGCGCGTCGGCATGCCGCTGCAGACCGACCCGACCGTGATCTACGGCATGGGCGCCGCCTTCGACGGCAACCTGCGCAAGCGCGACCTGCAGACCGACACGCCCTGGAACACCTACACGCGCGGTGGCCTGCCGCCCACGCCGATCGCGATGCCCGGCAAGGCCGCGCTGCTGGCGGCCGTTCAGCCGGCGCAGAGCAAGTCGCTGTATTTCGTCTCGCGCGGCGATGGCACGAGCCAGTTCAGCAGCTCGCTCGACGACCACAACCGCGCGGTCAACCGCTACCAGCGCGGCGGCAGCAGCAGCCCCCAACCCAAGGCGACCCAATGAGCGACACCAGTCTGTTTCTGACGCTGGAAGGCATCGACGGCGCGGGCAAGTCCAGCCACCTCGACGCGCTGGAAGCCCGCTTCAAGGCACAAGGCCGCACGGTGGTGCGCACGCGCGAACCCGGCGGCACGCCGCTGGCGGAGACGCTGCGTGGGCTGGTGCTCGAACAGCCGATGAACCCGCTGACCGAATCGCTGCTGGTGTTCGCGGCCCGTTGCGACCACATTGCGCAGGTCATCGAGCCGGCGCTGGCACGTGGCGAGGTCGTGCTGTGCGATCGCTTCACCGACGCCACCTTCGCCTACCAGGGCGCGGGACGCGGCTTCGACACCGCCGTGCTGTCGACGCTCGAGCAGTGGGTGCAGGCGGGCCGGGCCGGTGTGCCGGCGTCGCAACTGCTGCAGCCGCAACTGACCGTGTGGTTCGACCTCGCCCCTGAAATCGCCGCCCAGCGCCTCGCCGGCGCGCGCGTGCCCGACAAGTTCGAAGCCCAGCCCGTCGAGTTCTTCCGCCGCGTGGCGCAGGGCTATGCCGCCCGCGCTGCCGCCGATGCGTCGCGCTTCGTACGCATCGACGCGAGCCAGGTCCGCGACCAGGTCTGGCAGCAGATCGACACGGCGCTGGTGGCGCGTGGCGTGCTGTCGCCGGTGCAAGGAGCCGCGCAATGAGCGAGCCGGTGAACACGCTGACCCCCTGGCTGCGCCAGCCCTTGGCCGAGCTGCTGCGCCAGCGCGGCCATGCCTGGCTGCTGCAAGGCCCGTCGGGCATCGGCCAGTACGAACTCGCGCTGGCGCTCGCCGCCGCCTGGCTGTGCGAACAGCCGGTGGAGGAGGGCGGTGCCGCCTGCGGCCACTGCCCCAGCTGCCACGCCATCGAGGTCCGCACCCATGCCGACTTGTGCGTGCTGATGCCCGAGGTCGCGATGCAGGAGCTCGGCTGGCCGCTCGACGAAAAAGCGCAGTCCGACATCGACGACAAGAAGCGCAAAGCCAGTCGCGAGATCCGCGTCGAGGCCATGCGTGACGCGGTCGGCTTTGCCCAGCGCACGAGTGCGCGCGGTCGCGGCAAGGTCGTGCTCGTGTATCCGGCCGAGCGCATGAACACCATCACCGCCAACGCGCTGCTCAAGACGCTCGAGGAGCCCGTCGGCGACGTGCGCTTCGTGCTCGCCAGCGAGGCCGCGTGGCAACTGCTGCCGACCATCCGCAGCCGCTGCCTCGGCTTCACGCTGCCATGGCCCGAAACCGCCGAGTCCGAAGCCTGGCTGGTCGCACAAGACGTGCCGGCCGCCGACGCCACTCAACTGCTGCGTGCCGCGGGCGGACGGCCCAGCGATGCACTGCGGCTGGCGCGCTCGGGCCAGTCGCCCAAGGCGTGGTCGCTGCTGCCCAAGGCCATGTCGCGCGGCGACGTGGGCGCGCTGACCGACCAGGCGCCCGCCCAGGCCGTTGTCGCGCTGCAGAAGCTGTGCCACGACCTGATGGCCGTGGGCCACGGCGCCGAACCCCGTTTCTTCGATGCGGCCGACCTGCCGCCGGCCCCGCACAAGCTGGCGTTGGCGCGCTGGTCGAAATCGCTCGCCAGCGCCGCGCGAACCGCCGAACATCCGTTCAACGCCGGCCTCATGCTCGAAGCGCTTGTGAGCGAGGCGCGAAGCACCCTAAACTCTGCCGCTCGCCGCCCATGAACCCACCTGTCGCTCCTGCCGCCGCTTTGTCTGCCACGCCCGCCCGGCCGAGCGTCATTCAGCTCGCCATCAAGGAAAAGGGCGCGCTTTACGCGGCCTACATTCCGCTGTTTGCCGAAGGCGGCATCTTCATTCCGACCACGCGCGAGTACCGGCTCGGCGACGACGTCTACGTGTTGCTCACGCTGCCCGAAGACCCGCAGCGCTATCCGGTGGCAGGCAAGGTCGCCTGGATTACGCCGGCCCGCGCCGCCGGCAACCGGGCGCCGGGCGTCGGCGTGCGCTTTCCCTCGGACGAGAAGTCGCGCCAGCTGAAGGCGCGCATCGAAGCCGCGCTCGGTGGCTCCATGGCTTCCGACCGCGCGACCCAGACCATCTGAGTTCTTTCTCCGCCGCCGTCCCCGTGACGCGGAACTCCGGACACGGTGCGATCTCCCACAGGCGCGCCGCACTTCACCCTTTCCGATGTTCACCGACTCCCACTGCCACCTGACCTTTCCCGAGTTCGCGGACCAGATGCCCCAGATCCGCGCTGCCATGGCCGCCGCCAAGGTCGACCGGGCGCTGTGCATCTGCACCAAGCTCGAGGAGTTCGACGACGTGCAGGCCCTGGCCGCCCGCTACGACAACTTCTGGGCCAGCGTGGGCGTGCACCCCGACAACGAGGACATCGCCGAGCCCACCGTGGAAGACCTGGTGCGCCTGTCGGCGCGCCCGCGCGTCGTGGCCATCGGCGAAACCGGCCTCGACTACTACCAGATGGAAGAGCGCAAGGGCGGTCGCAGCATCGCCGACATGGAATGGCAGCGCGACCGCTTCCGCGTGCACATCCGCGCCGCACAGCAAACGCGCAAGCCGCTCATCATCCACACCCGCGACGCATCGGCCGACACGCTGGCGATCCTCAAGGAGGAGGGCGAAGACGGCGCGGGCAGGGCGGCCGGCGGCGTGTTCCATTGCTTCACCGAAACCGCCGAGGTGGCGCGCGCCGCGCTCGACCTGGGTTTCTACATTTCCTTCTCGGGCATCCTGACCTTCAAGAAGGCCCAGGACCTGCGCGACGTGGCAGCTTTCGTGCCGCTGGACCGCATGCTGATCGAGACGGACAGCCCGTATCTGGCGCCCGTGCCGTACCGCGGCAAGACCAACAACCCGTCGTATGTGCCTTTCGTGGCGCAACAGATCGCCGAACTGCGACACATGCCCATAGAGGACATCGCCAAGGCGACAAGCGACAACTTCGAAGCCTTGTTCAGGGAAGTCAAACTATGAAAAATTACTTTAAGAAGTCGATATATCTTGTTGTCATGGCTGCATCTTTTGCAGCACATGCCGGGTCGTTCGAAGACTTTTTCCGCGCCGTGCGCGGCGACAACGCCAGCGGTGTGCGCACCCTGCTGAACCGCGGTTTCGACCCGAACACACGTGACGAACATGGCCAGACCGGGTTGATGCTCGCACTGCGCGAGCCGTCGCCGAAGGTCATCGAGGTGCTGATGGCGTCGCCGCAGCTCAATGTCGACCTGGCCAACGCCAAGGACGAAACGCCGCTGATGCTGGCGTCGATCAAGGGCCAGCAAGACCTGGTCGTGCAACTGCTCAAGCGCGACGCCGCCGTCAACAAGACCGGCTGGACGCCGCTTCATTACGCAGCCAGCAGCGGGCAGCTGTCGATCATCAAGCTGCTGCTCGAGAACTACGCCTTCATCGACGCCCAGTCGCCCAACGGCACGACGCCGCTGATGATGGCCGCGATGTACGGATCGAACGAGGCCGTGAAGCTGCTGCTGGCCGAAGGCGCGGACACGGCGATGAAGAACCAGCTCGGCATGACCGCCGTCGACTTTGCGGTGAAGGCGAATCGGGCGGAGTCTGCGGAGCTGATCAAGGCGGCTGGGGATGCGAAGGCGAATGCGGTGAAGGCAGTGCCGAAGGATGGGAAGTGGTGAGCGCCGGCGGGCCTCATCAGCAATCCTGACGAAAAAGAGGCTGCACACGGTCGCCCAGGTAGCTGGACAACCACGTGCAGTGCTGCTCAAGGCTCTCCACCGGAATATGGTTTCCCAGCCATAAGGACTTCTCATCTTGTCCGGGCAGGCGCGTGACCACACTCAGATAGCCCGTTGTGGCGTAGGTGGTGAGCGTCGTGGGGGTCACTGAGCGAATGGACTCAAACGGGACCACGGTGGTGCGCGGCTTTCGCAGCGGCGCCATCTCGACGTAGCTGAGCTGCTTGGTTTTCGCTTCGAAGCGGAAGGCAACGATTGTTTTTCTCGAGGCCAAGGCCAGAACGATGAGCCCCGCGAGGCCACTCGTTCCGAACAGTGGAAACCAGATCGCCGGGTCTGCGAACACGTCGGATGAAAACGGGTTCACGCCATTCGCGAGCGAGGCGACGCTCGCCAGACCCAGTCCGAGAAGATAGACCGGGGTGACGATGGCAAGCCCTGCAAGGGAGGCGGCAGCCGCCAACAGCAGGGAGAAACGAGCGGTCGATCCTTCTGTGTCTGATTGCCAGGAAAAACAGAGGCTGATCTCTTTGCTGCTTCTGCGAGATGCCCGTCGATCGGCGGATGTCCGCTTCATGACTCGCTTTGTTCGGCAACGACGTTCGATGCCAACCGAGGCTCTTCGACGGTTTGGGATGCGGGCGGGCTCATGAATCTGACTGAGGGTTTTGGGCTTTCTCGAACTGTACGTCAGCCCACTTGGTGTCAACGCCAAGTTCAAATGTCGCACTGCCAGCCAAATAGAAATGTCGCATTCTTCCTTTTTGAAGGACTCCAGCGAACGCCGTGACTGCCTTGCCTTTGAGCGTGCACAGGCCTTTCAGCCGCAGGCCAACACGGTTGATTTCTTGGACGCTCGGCAGACCGCTTTGACAGCTTCGTTGAGATCTTGTGAGGTGAACTGCCTCGACCGTTTCGTCCCTGGCAAGGCCTTGGTGGAGTAGGGCGCCTGCCCCTGATTCGTGCGCGAGGGCGTGCTGGACTTCCTTCGATCGTCACGCTGCGCCTGGATCACCAGCGCAGCCTGCAAAGCGTGGCTCAGGCGCTTGTTCTCGACGATGGCAGCGGTGTCGACTTGCGGCAATCGGTCATAGCGCTCGTAGATCAGATTGGCTCCATCGGCTCGCAGTTCGATGCGCCCATCCGGGTACTCGTAAACATCGATGTACCGATGGATCAGCTTGCGGTTGGCCACCGTGTCCTTGAGCAGATAGATGATTCTGTCGTGCTGCAGCGTGAGCGACAGCGACACCTTGCGCTGCAGCCGCCAAGTGAACAGAAGTTCCAGATCCTCGTCGGCACGCACTGGCCGATGAGCGTCGAAGTCGCGCAACGGCGGCTTGGCGAAGCGGGCGTTGAAGTCCGCAATGAAGTGCGGTGCGAACGCATCCGCGGCCTTTTGCGTGCTGATGTCGCGCAGCCTCAACTCCTTGACCAGCCGGTCTTGCAGCGTCAAGTTGGCGCGCTCCACACGGCCCTTGGCCTGGCTGGAGTTGGCGCACATGATGTCAATGTTCAGCTCGTACAGCACGCGACCGAACTGCGTCGTCCCGCGCCCGAAGTCAGTGGAATCGCGCACCGACCGGAAGATGCTTGCCTTGTCACTGTAGAACGCCACCGGCTTGCCATGCTGTTCGATATAGCCTCGCGTGGCCTCGAAATACGCAAAGGCCGACTCGGTCGGCACGAAGTGCAATTGCATCAACCGGCTGGTCGCATCGTCAATGAATACCAGCAGCGTGCACGATGGCGCGCGGCCTTCGAACCACGCATGGTCGCTGCCGTCGATCTGGATCAACTCGCCGACGCACGCTCGACGGTTGCGAGGCTGGTGGATCTTGGCCGCGCGTTGTTTGCGGGGTGTCCACAGGCCGGCCGCCGTCATCAGCGCTCGCACGGTCTCGACACCGAGCGTCAGGCCGTGACGTTCGCTCAGCTTCTCGCAGGCCAGCGTCGGACCGAAGTCCGCGTAGCGCTCCCGGATCAGTCCGATCGCACGTTCGGCGATACCTGGCGCTAGTTGGTGGTTGCTCGGCCGGCCGCGCCTGCGCGAGACCAGGCCAGCGACACCATCCTCCTTGTACCGCTGAATCAGACGCTCAAGCTGTCGTCGACTCAGGCCCATGCGCTGCGCGGCCTGGCCCACGCGCGCCATCCGGTCGACCACGGCCTGAATGGTCTTGAGGCGATCGGCTTCGCGCATCGACATGGTGATAGTTGCCGCCGGTGTTGCCATCGCTGTGCCTCGGATCCAGGAGCTGGACCGGGGCAACAATGCGACATTTCTATTCGGGCCAAACGCGACATTACTATTTGGGGCCTACATCTGCGATTTACACAATGTGCATTATGTAAAATGACTTGCGCGAGTACGGACCCGTTTGCCGCTAGGTAGGGAGCGCGACGATTGGTACATGCGCATGTCCGAGGACCTTCAAATAAGGTACGCCTCCACGCATTTGATCGAGGTTCCGAATCCGCGCCCCCAATCTCCCTTTGTTGTCGGGGGACGGCGGGCCGAGTGGTAATCGCACTGCCGGACGTAGCTGGTATTCCCAATGTGTCCCGGAGAATCCCCTCCAGCAAAGCTCATACCTCCTCGCTAAAGCCCGCGGCTTGTCAAACCAATTGCTTCACAAGATTCCAAGCAATCGTTTTGACAGATGCACCCTTGCGCCCGCCTCCCCGGGGGAGCGGGAGTCGGCGCATGTCAAAACGGATACCTCACCCATCTCCGCTGTGAGTCGGAGAACCTAAGCTGTCCTTGAAATGCCCTTCCGGCTTCGCACTTCGCCCAGCCCTCATATTTCAGGCCTGAGCGAAGCTTCCGAATCGAATCAGTTCGGCGTGGCCCCATCCGGCAATTTCGCAATCACCTTGATCTCGAACTGAAAGCCATAGAGCCACGTCACGCCGATGCAGGTCAGCGTCGGGTGCGGCGCGTTGCCCCAGTATTCGGGCACGATCTTCCAGATCGTTTCGAAGTTCGATTCCGGATCGACGATGAAGGCCGTCACGTCGACCACGTCGTCGAAGGTGCACCCCGCGGCTTTGAGGATCGCGTTCAGGTTGTCGAACGCGCGCCGCACCTGCGCTTCCAGGTCGGGTTCGGGCGAGCCGTCTTCGCGGCTGCCGACCTGCCCCGACACGAACAGAAAACCATTGGATCGAACCGCCGGCGAATAGTGGTTGCGTTCATAGAGCGCCTGGCGCCCGGGTGGAAAAACGACGTCGCGTGAAGCCATGGGTTGCTTTCTTTCTGCAGTGAGTGATGACGATGCAGGGACTTTAGGAAGCCACGCGCCATCGATAAACGGGCCAAGCCAACAATCACTGTTTGCAGATCCCAAACAATCACGGCAAACGCCCCGCAGGAGCCTTCCCATGGACCGTTTCGATGCAATGCAGGCCTTCAGCCGCGTGGTGGAAGCCGGCAGCTTCACCAAGGCCGCCGACACGCTGCACATGAGCAAGACCACCGTGACGCAGCTGGTGCAGCAGCTCGAGGCCCGGCTGCGCGTGAAGCTGCTGAACCGCACCACGCGCAAGGTGAACGTCACGGCCGACGGCGCCGCGTACTACGAACGCGCGGTGCGGCTGCTGGCCGATCTGGACGATGCCGAGACCAGCCTGTCGAGCGCGTCCGCCCTGCCCCGCGGCCGTCTGCGCGTCGACGTGCCCAGCCCGCTGGCCCGCATGATCCTGGTGCCCGCGCTGCCGGTTTTTCATGCGCGCTACCCCGACATCCAGCTCGACATGGGCGTGAGCGACCGCGTGGTGGATGTGATCGGCGAGAACGTCGATTGCGTCGTGCGTGGCGGTGAACTCGCCGACCCGTCGCTCATGGCGCGCCGCGTGGGCGACCTGCAGCTCGGGGTCTACGCGGCGCCGGGCTACCTGGAAGGGGCCGGCACGCCCGCGCATCCGCGCGAGCTGGAAAACACGCACCACCGCATCGTCGGCTTCCTGTGGTCGCGCAACGGCAAGACCTTTCCGTACGCCATGCGCCGTGAAAGCGAACGCATCAGCGTGCGAGGCCGCTACGTGTTCTCGGTCGACGACGGCAACGCGTACCTCGCGGCCGGGCTGGCGGGCCTGGGCATCGTCTGGATGCCGGATTACATGGCCGCGCCGCACCGGGCGCGCGGCGAACTGGTGCCTCTGTTCGAAGACTGGCAGCTCGATCCGATGCCCCTGTACGTGGCCTTCGCGCCGAACCGGCACGTGAGCGCCAAGCTGCGCGCGTTCATCGAGTGGGTCGCAGGGCTCATGGCGCAGCATGCGCCGGTCATCGTGCGCCCCGGCCCGCCCTCCTCCTGAGCCGTTTTCAGCCAGCCACCTTGCCCCAGGCTTCGTACAAGTCTTCATCGCCCTCGTCGCGCACCGGCAGCGAATGCAGCTTCATCTCACGCTGCTCCGGCGGCCGTGCGATCTCGACATAGCCGCGCGCGGCCGACAGGTCGAAAGGCTCGCCGTCCTCGTTCGAGTAGGCGTAGAAAACTTCCTTCACGCCCGCGAGGTACATCGCCGTCAGGCACATCGAGCACGGGTAGCCGCTGGCGTACACCGTGCAGCCCGACAGGTCGGTGCTCTTCAGCGCCTTCGCGGCGGCACGCACGGCCTGCATCTCGGCGTGGGCCGAGGGGTCGCACAGGGCGTCCACCTCGTTGACGGCGGTGGCAATCACCTGCCCGTCGCGCGCGATCACCGCGCCGAAGGGCCAGGTCTTGCGCTCGCGGATGTTGCCCATGGCGAGGCGGATGGAGTCGAGCAGGTACGCGCCTGCGTTCGGGTCATGGGGTGTGGTCATTCAGTAAAAGCTCCCGCGGTCAGCTGCCGCGATAGGTGGAAAAAAACCAGGGCGCACACAGCATCGGCACGTGGTAGTGCTGCGTGGCGTCGGCGATGGCGAAGCGCACGGGCACCACGTCGGACAGCGCGTCGGCCGCCTTGAAGTGGTCCCCGACATGGAACTGCAGTTCAAACTGCCCGGTGCGCGCCGAGGCCCCGGGCAGCATGGGCGCGTCGGTGCGGCCGTCGGCGTTGGTGCGCGTGCTGTTCAGGCGCGTCGGCGGCGCGGTCGCCACGTCGTAGAGGTCGACCTTCATCCCGACGAGCGGGCGGCCGGTGGTGATGTCGAGCACATGGGTCGTGATGCCGGTCATGAGAAGAAACTCCTTGCAGACGATGGGTGCGAACGGGGCCTGCTGCTTCAGCTCCCGCGCGAATAGGTGTAGCTCCACGGGCCGAACTGGATCGGGAGGTGGATGCGCTCGGCCGCGTTGGCGACGCGGATGCGCACCGGCAGCTTCGAGAGGAACGGCGGCGTGGGCAGCCGCGACTGCTTGCGCGCGAAGTACTCGTCCACGTGCAGCAGCAGCTCGTAGTCGCCGGCGCGGTAGTTGTCGCCGATGAGCAGCGGCTCGTCGGAGCGCCCGTTGCCGTTCATGGTCACGGTGCGCAGCAGCTTGAAGCTGTCGCCCTCGCGCACCGAGAAATCGATGCGCAGACCGGTCGCTGCGCTACCGTGGAAGGTGTCGAGCGCGTGCACGGTCAGGCGCGGGCTCACGCCGTGCAGCACGATCGGGCCGCTCGCCTGCGCCGGGCCCGCGGGTGCGGCCGTTTGCGCAACAGCGCCGTGAGGTGCAAGGGCTGCGGCGCCGAGCGCGAGGCCCGACAGCGCGAAGCGGCGGCGTGCCGCAAGGGAAATGACGTTCTCAGGCATGGACCGATCCTTGAGAGAGGGACGCACCCAGCAGCGTGTCGATGCGCCCGCGGGTGATCAAACCGATCTGCGCCAGCGCCGCACGGCGCTCGGCCTCGGTCGACTCGGCGGCGCGGCTGCGCATCGCCTCGAAGATCTGGCCCTTGGTGCTGCGCCGCACCGCGATGATGAAAGGAAAGCCGTGCCGCTCGCGGTACACGCGGTTCAGCCGCTGGATCTCGGCCATCTCTTCGCGGCTCAGGGCGTTCAGGCCCGCACTGCCCTGCTCGCCGACCGACTCGGCGGTCATCGTGCCGTCCTGGGCTTCGCGGCCCGCCAGTTCGGGGTGGCCGCACAGGAAGGCGAGTTGCTGGGCATCGGGGGCGCGGCGCACCACATCGAGCATGGCGTCGTGCAAGGCGTCGATGCTGGCGAAAGGCCGCAGCGACCAGGCCGTGCGTGCGACCCAGGGCGAATTCTCGAAAGTCGGCCCGAGTGCGGCGACGAACGCGTCGCAGTCCATGGCGTTGAGCGCCTGGAGATCGAAACGATGGGCGTGGGAAGGCATGGAGCGCATCTCCTTGTATTCAGACAGACGGACGAAGGGGTGGGAAGAATCAGCGCGCGGGCGTCTTGTGCAGACGCGGCACGAACAGCAGGATCAGCACGGCGGCGCAGACTTCCACCGCCGCGACCACATACAGCCCCGGCGCGAGGCTGCCGGTGGCGGTCTTGATGAGGCCCAGCATCCACGGCGCGCCGAAGCCCGCGAGGTTGGCGATCGAGTTGATCAGCGCCACGCCGCCGGCGGCTGCGGTGCCGGCCAGGAAGCGGTTGGGCATCTGCCAGAACACGGGGATCGCGCTCATGGTGCCGACGATGGCGAGCGTCAGGCCGGCCAGCACGAGGCCCGGGCTCTGGCGCAGGAACAGCGCGACCACCAGCAATGCCCCCGAACCGAGCGCAGCGGCCAGCGCGCAGTGGTAGCGCGACTCCTGGTGGCGGTCGGAGTGGAAGCCGTTCCAGATCATCCCGGCCGCGCCGCACAGGTAGGCGCCGGCCATGATCCAGCCGATGGTCAGCGGGTTGGTGAAACCGATCTCCTTGACCAGCGTCGGGCCGTAGAAGGTCAGCGACGAGTTCGCCGCGATGATGCAGAAGAAGATCAGGATCAGCAGCCAGAACTTGCCGTTCTTCAGCGAGGCCAGCATGCTGTGCTCGCGATGGCCCAGCGCCTTGCGGTCGCGCTCCAGGTCGTCGTGCACCAGCTGGCGTTCACGCGCCGTGAGCCAGTGGGCCTGCTCGGGCCGGTCGGTCAGGTAGAAATACGTGGCGATGCCCGCCAGCACCGAGGGAATGCCCTCGAGCAGCAGCACCCACTGCCAGCCGGCCCAGTCGTTCACACCGTGCATGTTGTTCATGATGAAGCCGGCCAGCGGCCCGCCGATCACGCCCGCGAAGGCCGAGGCCGACATGAACATGCCGAAGGCCTTGGCACGGCGGCCGTCCGGGAACCAGTAGGTCAGGTAAAGAATGATGCCGGGGTAGAAGCCCGCTTCGAACACGCCCAGCAGAAAGCGCAGCAGGTAGAATATCTCGGTGCTCTTCACGAACATCGTGGCGATCGAGGTCAGGCCCCAGCCGATGGTGATGCGCATGATGGTCTTCTTGGCGCCGATCTTCTGCAGCAGCAGGTTGCTCGGCACCTCGAAGAAGAAGTAGCCCAGGAAGAAGATCCCCGCGCCCAGCCCGTACGACGCCTCGCTCCACTTCAGATCGTCGAGCATCGTCAGCTTGATGAAGCCGATGTTGACCCGGTCGATCCAGGCCAGCACCCAGAGCAGCATCAAAAAGGGAATCAGGCGAAAGATGATCTTCCGGTAGATGCCGTCCAGTTCCGCCGTGGCGGTGTGTTCCCGGATCGGCGCCAGCGTGGCGTCCATGCTCATGGTTGTCTCCATTTTGGGTGTGGACGGGAGCGCCACCTGGAACCTTCTGTGGGTCCGCTTGCGGCTGCCATTCCCGTTGGTGGCGAACTGTAGGCAGATATCGCCGGGCTGGATCACGCTCTCTAGAATGTGCGACATAACGGTTTGCCATGATGGTCTTGCCGCCGGCACCGCCCCCAGAGGCCATTTTTCTCCGCCCTGCCGCCATGTCACGCTCCCACGCCCCGATAGACACCTACCTGCTGCGCGTGCTCGTCGCCCTGGTGGCCGAACGCAGCGTCTCGCGCGTCGCGGTGCGCATGAACCAGACCCAGCCCGCCATCAGCACCGCCCTGCGCCGGCTGCGCGAGGTGTTTGCCGACCCCATCCTCGTGCGCGAGCGCAGCGGCATGGTGCCGACCGAGCGGGCGCTGCAGCTGCGCGACCGCGCACGCGGCGCATTGCTCGAAATCGACCGCATGCTCTCGGGGCCGGAACAGTTCGAGCCCGCCTCCAGCGCGATGACCTTCCACCTCGCGCTGCCCGACTACCTGGCGATGAGCTTCCTGGCCGACGTGACCACGCGGTTCCGCGCCGAGGCACCGCATGCGCGGCTGGTGGTGCACCCGCTGAGCGTCACCTACGACTACGAGCGCGCGCTGGCCCAGGGCGAGCTCGACATCGTCATCGGCAACTGGCCGCAGCCGCCCGACCGGCTGCACCTGTCGCTGCTGCTCGAAGACGACCTCATGTGCCTCATGGGCAAGAACAACCCGCTCGCCGCCAAGGGCGCCATGACGATGGAGCGCTACATCGCGGCGCGCCACGTGGTGCCCACGCCCTATGCGGCGTCGCAGCGCGGCGTGGTCGAAACGCACCTGGCCACGCTGCGCCAGACGCGCGAGGCCTGCATTGCCGTGCCCTACTTCACCGTGGCGCCGCACCTGCTGGTGGGCACCGACCTGGTGTTCACCACCGCGCGCCATTTCGCGATGCAGTTCGTGCACACGCTGCCGCTGGTGGCGGTGCCCGCGCCGCAGGGCTTTCCGCGCATGCGCTTCTACCAGCTGTGGCACGACCGCTCGCAGCACGAGCCGGCGCACCGCTGGCTGCGCGGCATCCTGGCGGCGGTGGCGTCGGGGTTGGCGCGGCCGGATGCGGCAGCTGCGGACGCGCAGGCCGCCTAGGCTCTTTTCTTGTCGGGCCGCTGCCCGCCCATCTGCGTTTCCATCAACCGACGAAGAATCTCCAGCGCCGGCGCCTCGGTGCGCTGACGCAAGGTCACCAGCCCGAAGCGCGCCGTGCCGCGCATCGGCGGCTCCATCCGCAATTCGACCAGGTCGGGCGCCGACTCGTGCACCGCGAGCAGCACCGTGTCGCTCTGGCGCACCACGTCGGCGATGCTGGGCAGCTCCTCGCACTGCAGGGTCACGCAGTTGGCAGGATGGGCCTGCGGGCCGTAGGTCTCGACCAGGCCGCGGGCCACCTCGTCGCTCAGCGGCGTCGAGGCGATCGGATAGCGCTGCACGGCCTCGAAACTCACGCCTTTGCGCAGCCGTGTGAGCGGATGGCCGCGGCGGCACAGGAAGGCGCCGCGCAGTTCGTACACGTGGGTCAGCGCCAGATCGGGCGCAGGCTTGAGCGCACGCGCATCGACCACCAGCGCATCGAGGCTGCGCTCGCGCAGCGCCTGCGCCAGCAGGTCGGTGCTGCCACGCGCGATCTCCGTGCGCACGGCCGGATGGTGCTTCGCCATGTGCAGCAGAAAGGGCGTCATCAGCAGCGCGCCCGGCCCGGAGCCCAGCCCGATGCGGACCGTGCCGCCCTCGCCTTCTCGCATCTGTCGGCCGCGGTCGCGCAGCGCCTCGGCCTCCGACACCAGCAGCCGCGCGCGCTCCAGCACCTCGCGCCCGAAGGCCGTGAGCTCGTTGCGCCGGCCGATGCGGTCGAACAGCGGCATGCCCAGCTCGTCCTCGAGCGCGCGCACGCTGCGGCTGAGCGCGGGCTGCGTGAGGTGCAGGGCTTCGGCCGACTTGCTGAACGAGCCCGTGTGGGCCAGCGAAATCAGGTGCCTCAGTTGAACCAGCGTCATGGCGAAAGCCTCGTTATTTCGAATGCATTGGACTCATGCTAATGCAGACAACAATGCATTGGACGTTCGACAGGCTCGCTCCTAGCATCCCCTTGCATCCGGCCACACGAGCCGGCTTCCCACGAAGGAGACATGATTTGACGACCTCGTTCTTCCGTTCCGCGCTCTGCCTCGCCTGCGGGCTGATGCTGGCCGCGGGCCCCGCCAGCGCCGACAGCTTTCCCACCAAGCCCGTGAACCTGATGGTTCCCTACCCGGCCGGCGGTCCCTCGGACGCCACCGCGCGCATCTTCACCGTGCCGCTGGGCAAGGCGCTGGGCCAGCAGGTGATCGTGGAGAACCTGGGCGGCGTGAGCGGCGCCATGGCCGCGCAGAAGGTGCTGGCCGCGCCGGCCGACGGCTACTACATCTTCCAGGGCTCGCCCAACGAGATCATCCTGTCGCCGCTGGCCAATGCGGCCGTCAAGCTCAAGGCCGAAGACTTCCGCATGGTCCACCCCGTCGCCGAGGCCGTGATGGTCTTCGTCGCCCGCAAGGACCTGCCGGCCAACAGCGTCGACGAGCTCATCGCGCTGGCGCGCAAGTCGGCCGACAAGCCGCTGTCGTACGGCAGCGTGGGCATCGGCTCGCTCTACCACCTGATCCTCGAGAAGGTGCAGCTGGACACCGGCGTGAAGCTCATGCATGCGCCCTACAAGGGCAACGCACCGCTGCTGCAGGACATCGGCGGCGGCCAGGTCGACTTTGCCGTGCTGGTGTACAGCGCCGCCATGGGCGCGCTGGCCGAACAGGGCCGGCTGAAGATCCTCGGCCAGCTCGGCGGGCAGCGCTCGGAGCTGCTGAAGAACGTGCCCACGGCCAGCGAAGGCAAGGAGCTGAAGAACGTCAACTACAAGACCTGGAGCGGATTCTTCGTGCGCAAGAACACACCCGAAGACGTGGTGCAGAAGCTGCACCAGGCCATCGGCGCGGCGCTGAAGGAAACCAGCGTGCGCGAGCAGCTCGCGGCGCAGACGCAGCAGGCCTCGCCATCGACCACGCTGGCCGAGTCCGCGAAGTTCTACGAGGCCGAAACCGCGCGCTACCGCGACATCGCCAAGTCCATCCGACTGGAACCCCAATGAGCACCACCACCGCCCTCCTGAACGACCTGCACGCCAGCGCCGACACCTTCATCGGCATCCGCCGCGACATCCACCAGCACCCCGAACTCGGCTTCGACGAGCACCGCACCTCGGCGCTGGTGGCCGAGAAACTCGAAGCCTGGGGCTACACCGTCGAGCGCCACGTCGGTGGCACCGGCGTGGTGGGCCGGCTGGTGCGCGGCAACGGCACGCGCCGCCTCGGCCTGCGCGCCGACATGGACGCCCTGCCCATCGACGAAGCCACCGGCCTGGCCTACGCCAGCGCGCACACCGGGGTGATGCACGCCTGCGGCCACGACGGCCACACGGCGATGTTGCTGGCGGCGGCCCAGCACCTGGCCGAACGCGGGCGCTTCGACGGCACGCTGAACCTGATCTTCCAGCCCGCCGAAGAAGGCGGCGGCGGCGCGGTGCGCATGATCGACGACGGCCTGTTCGAGCGCTACCCCTGCGACGCCATCTTCGCGATGCACAACATGCCCGGCATGGCGCAGGGCCGGCTGGCCATGCGCGAAGGGCCGGCCATGGCCTCGTCCGACTACGCCACGATCACCCTCACCGGCGTGGGCGGCCACGGCGCCATGCCGCACCGCGCGGCCGACCCGATCGTGGCCGCGGCCAGCATCGTGATGGCGCTGCAGAGCGTGGTCTCGCGCAACATCGACCCGCTGCAGATGGCCGTGGTGACGGTGGGCGCCATCCACGCGGGCAAGGCCAACAACGTGATCCCGCAGAGCGCTGTGCTCGAGTTGAGCGTGCGCGCCCTCGACCGCGACGTGCGCAAGAAAATCGAAACCCGCGTCAAGGCGCTGGTGGCCGCGCAGGCCGAAAGCTTCGGCGTGCAGGCGCAGATCGACTGGCGGCCCGGCTACGCGGTGCTGGTCAACACGCCCGAAGAAACCGCCTTCGCGCGCACCGTGGCCGAAGAACTCGTGGGCCCGGCGCAGGTCACCTGGCAGACACCGCCGCTGTCGGGCAGCGAAGACTTCGCCTTCATGCTGGAGCGCGTGCCCGGTTGCTACCTGCTCATCGGCAATGGCGACGGCGACGCGCACGGCGCCTGCATGGTCCACAACCCCGGCTACGACTTCAACGACAGCAATGTCGCGGTGGGCGGCGCCTACTGGGTGCTGCTGACCGAGCGTTTCCTGCGCGCGGCGAGCTGAAGCGCACGTTCAAGCAGACTGCCGCGCGAGCCATTCGCGCGGCGACACACCCACCTTCTGCGCGAACAGGCGCGACAGCGCGGAGGCATTCGCGTAGCCGAGGCGGTCGGCAATCGTCTTGACCGACGCGCCCGTGCGCAGCTCGGCCTGCGCGATGGTCAGGCGCCACTGCGCGAGGTAGTCCGCCGGCGTTGCGCCCACCACCGACTTGAAGCGCGCCGCGAACGCGCTGCGCGACATGCCGGCTTCCGCGGCCATCTGCTCGAGGGGCCACGGCTCGCCCGGCCGTTCGTGCAGCGCGACCAGCACGCGCGCCAGTTGCGGATCGCTCAGCCCCGTCAACAAACCGGCGGGCACGCCGCTCTCCTGCGGATGGTCGAGCAGCCAGCGCAGCAGCTGGATCAGCACCACCTCGAACAGCCGGTCGGCCAGCAGCCGGTGCCCGCACAGCACACGCCCGGTTTCCGCGAACAGCAACGCCAGTGCCGCTTCGAGGCCGTCGACCGCATGCAGCGGCAGCAGCACCAGCGGCGGCAAGGCACGCACCAGCGGGTGTGCCTCGCCGCCGTCGAAATCGACCGTGGCGCAGACGAAATCCGATCCTTCCGTGGGCGCGTTGTGGAAGTCGTGCGCCAGCGGGCGCGGGTAGAACAGCAGGCTGGGCTCCTTCACGACCAGCTTGCGCGGCACGCCGGCCGAGCGCACCGACGGCGCCGAGTGCGTGACCACCATTTCGCCGCGCCGCATCACATGCAGGAAGCTGCGCCCCTCCTTCGCCGCGAAGTGCGTCACGCCGCACAGCGGCCCCGTGTGGAACAGGTGGGCCCGGACACGGAAGCGCTCGAGCAGGGACGAGAGCCTGTCGATGGGCGGAGGAGTCCGTACCGACATTGGACGAAAAGGTATGTTTAATGTATGAAAGCGTTCAAATCATACGGATTCCGGGAAGACACTGCATCCATCGTCATCACTGGAAGGAAGTCTTCATGCCCCGCGTCAACCTCGTCACGGACACCGCCGCCACCGGCGACGCCCAAGCCCTGCTCTCCCAGATCCACGGTGCCTTCGGCGCCACGCCGAACATGTTCCGCGCCGTCGCCAACTCGCCCGCGGCGCTGCGCAGCCTGTGGGGATCGTTCGGCGCGCTCGGCGGCGGTGTCATTCCGGCGCAGCTCGGCGAACAGATCGCCGTGGCCATCGCCGACCGCAACGCTTGCCACTACTGCCTGGCAGCGCACACCGCGCTGGGCCGCAAGGCGGGCGTGTCGGCCGCCGACATGGCGGCTGCGCAGGCCGGCGAATCGGCGGACCCGCGCACAGCAGCGGCGCTGCGCTTTGCGCTCAAGCTGGTCGATGCACGCGGACAGATCGACGACGCCGACGTACAGGCCCTGCGTGCCGTGGGCTTCGACGACCGGCACATCGTCGAGATCCTCGCGCACGTCGCCCTGAACCTGTTCACCAACTACGTGAACGTGGCCTTCCAGGTGCCGGTGGATTTCCCGCAGGTGAAGCTGCGCACCGAGGTCGCCTGACATGGCCTGGCCGCTCCCCGAGGCGCCCGAGCTGCAGGTCGCCCAATGGCTCAACACCGACGCACCCGTCACGCTCGCGTCGCTGCGGGGCCGGGTCGTGGTGCTGCACGCGTTCCAGATGCTGTGTCCGGCCTGCGTGTCGCACGGCCTGCCGCAGGCGAAGAAGACGCGGCAGCTGTTCGCCGAAAAAGATGTCGCGGTGATCGGCCTGCACTCGGTATTCGAGCACCACGACGTCATGACGCCTGCTGCGCTCGACGCCTTCGTGCGCGAGTACCGCCTGGGCTTTCCGATCGGCATCGACCAGCCCTCGCCCACCGGCGGCATCCCCGCCACGATGCGCGACTACCAATGGCAGGGCACGCCGAGCACGGTGCTGATCGACCGGCAGGGCCGCCTGCGCATGAGCCACTTCGGATTGATCGACGACATGGCGCTGGGCGCCGCGATCGGGCAGCTCGCGGCTGAAGACGTTCCCGCGCATCTCATCGCGCAGCCTGCGGACGACGTGCCGCAAGATGGTGCGTGCAACGACAACGGCTGCCCCGCATGACAACACCGACCGCCCTGCCCATCGACGCGCTGCTGGTCGGCCCCGTCGCGCTGCTGCCTGACGGCCGTTCGCGCAGCGGCATCCGCAAGACAGCCTCTGCCGACGCGCTGTGGCTGTCGCCCACCGGCCTGCAAGGCGATGCGCAGGCCGACCTGCGCGTCCACGGCGGTGTCGAGAAGGCCGTGCACCACTACCCCCGCGAGCACTACGCGAGCTGGGCATCGGCGAGCCACCCAAGCGAGTTGCTGACGCACGCAGGCGCCTTCGGCGAGAACATTTCGACCACCGGCTGGGATGAATCAACCGTGTGCATCGGTGACGTGGTCCAGCTCGGCGATGCACGCGTGCAGGTGTCACAAGGCCGGCAACCGTGCTGGAAGCTCGACGCGCACTTCGGCATGCCCGGCATGGCGCGCGAGATGCAGGCGCGCGGTTGCACGGGCTGGTACTACCGCGTGCTCGAACCCGGCTGGGTGCGGGCCGGCGCGATGGCCACGCGCGTGGAACGACCGCATCCCGAGTGGCCGCTGTCGCGCCTCATCGCGCTGCTGTTCTCGCGCGACGCGCGCTTCGTACCCGAATGGGAGCAGGCCGCCGCCCTGCCCGCGCTGGCCGAGCGCTGGCGCGTCACGTTCCGCAAGCGGCTGGATGCGGGGCGCGTCGAAGACTGGGAGCCGCGGCTGCGGGCACCCGCGCCCGATACCTGAGCGCCTCAGTCGTCCAGCGTTTCCACGCGCAGTGCGATCACCGGGCCGGCCACGACCGGGCTGACCTGCAACGCATGCAGCACAAGATCGACCGCACCCTGCAACGCGGACTCGGTGATCACCAGCACCTGCGGCGGCGCATCGGCGGGCCCGCTCGCCAGCACCAGTTGCCGCACCGGCAGCCGCTGAGCAGCCAGCAGCTCGGCCACGGCGGCGATGTCGGTCGCCGTCTGCACCGGCACCCGCAGGTAATGCGCGCTGCGCACGGCCGCACGCGGCAGCACCGGCAGTTCGCGCACCGCATGCGCGTGGAAGCCGGTGTGCGGCACGCGCTGGCCGGCGTGGGTGCCGTCCAGTCGCGCCACGTCGACGAGGTCGGCGATCACGGCCGAGGCGGTCTGCTCCGAGCCGGCGCCCGCGCCGTAGTACATCGTGATGCCCGCCGCGTCGGCCTTGACCATGATGCCGTTCATCGAGCCGTTGACCTGCGCGAGCAGGTGCGTCGCCGGCACCAGCGCGGGCTGCACGCGCAGCTCCACGCCTTCTTCACGTCGGCGAGCCACGCCCAGCAGCTTGACGCGAAAGCCCAGCTGTTCGGCGCTGGCCACGTCGAGGCGCTGCAGCGCGGTGATGCCTTCGACCTGCGCGTCGGCAAAGCGCACCGGCATGCCGAAGGCGTTGGCGGCCAGCAGCGCGGTCTTGTGGGCGGCGTCGACGCCCTCGATGTCGAAGGCCGGGTCGGCCTCGGCATAGCCCAGCGCCTGGGCCTGCGCGAGCGCGTCGGCGAAGTCCAGGCCCTCGTCGCGCATCTTGCTCAGGATGAAGTTGGTGGTGCCGTTGACGATGCCCGCCACCCATTCGACGCGGTTGGCCGTGAGGCCCTCGCGCAGCGCCTTCACGATGGGGATGCTCACCGCCACCGCGCCCTCGTACATCACGGCCACGCCGTGTGCGCTGGCGGCGGCGAAGATCTCGGGGCCGTGTACGGCCAGCAGCGCCTTGTTGGCCGTGACCACGTGCTTGCCGTGCGCAATGGCCGCCAGCACCCAGTCGCGCGCCGGGCCGGTGCCGCCGGCCACCTCGACCACCACATCGACATCGGGGTCGGTGGCGACCTGCATCGGGTCGACCGTGAGCGCGACGCCCTCGCCCACGATGCCCTGGGCCCGCGCGAGGTTGCGTGCCGCCACCACCGTCACCTCGATGCCGCGCCCGGCGCGGGCGGCAATGAGGTCCTGGTTGCGGGCCAGCACGCGGAAGGTGCCCGAGCCCACGGTCCCAATGCCGATCATGCCGACGCGCAAGGGGCGAATGGCCGCGCCGTGGCTGGGCTGGGGCAGGAAGGACGAGACGGGATCGCGGTACATGGGCTTCTCCAAACAACGAACGAACAGGACAAAAACAAAAAAACCCAGCTGCCAGCTGGGTTTCGTTCATTCGGGAGAAGAGACACCAGGTGGCTGCCGGAGCGGCCACCCTGCGCGAGCTAGGGGGCCGCGGCGGTCATGGTGGTAATCATTCGTGCATTCACTGCGTCGCTCGTTCGCACGCAAGCGGCGAACGGCATCGTGCGGCCGATAACGGCGGCGCTGGATGCTGCAACAGGGGAAAGTGAAAGGCACGACATGAGCCGGCGAGTGTACACGCGGTGCTTGCGGCACGCCCCGATCCGGGCAAACTAGGGCATGGACAAGCATTTCCTGACCCCCCTGTTCGCCCCCACGTCGATCGCGGCCTTCGTCGGCGAGCCCAGCGATCCGGGCGGCCAGACCGCCCTGGGCCATACGCTGCGCGAAGCCTTCCGCGCCGACCGCTTCGACGGCACGCTGCGCTTCATCGACATCCGCACGCAGGGCACGCTCGAAGAGCTGGCGCAGACGCATGCCGACCTGGCGCTGATCGCGTTGGCGCCGCGCGACGTGGCCGCCGCGCTCGAAATCGCGGGCCGCATCGGCTGCAAGGCCGCGGTGGTCATCTCCACCGGCATCGCCGCCGATCAGGCCGCGCAGTGGCGCAAGATCGCGCGCCGCGAAGGCGTGCACCTGCTGGGCCCGAACTCGCTGGGCTTTCAGCGCCCACCGCTGCACCTGAATGCCAGCGTGGCCGGCCCGCTCGCGCGCACCGGGCCGCTGGCGCTGGTCTCGCAATCGGGTGCGCTCACGGCGTCGATGCTCGACTGGGCGCGGCAGAACGGCGTGGGCTTCTCGAGCGTGGTCTCGCTCGGGCCGCACACCTCGGTCGACATTCCGCAGGTGCTCGACTTCCTGGCCAACGACGCCGCCACGCACAGCATCATCGTGTACCTCGAAGGCATCGCCGACGCGCGCCGCTTCATGAGCGCGCTGCGCTCGGCCTCGCATGCCAAGCCGGTGGTGGTGCTCAAGGCGGGCCGCAAGCCGGCCGGCAACGAGGCTGCGCAGACGCACAGCGCCGCCATCGTGGGCAGCGACGACGTGTTCGACGCCGCCTTGCGCCGCGCGGGCGCGGTGCGGGTGCGCTCCTTTGTCGAACTGTTCTCGGCCGCCAAGTGCCTGGCCTCGCGCTACCGGCCGGTGGGCAAGCGACTGGCCGTGGTCACCAACGGCGGCGGCCCCGGCGTGCTCGCGGCCGACTGGATCAACGAGATCGGGCTCGACCTCGGCCGCCTCTCGGCGCCCGCGCAGAAGCTGCTGCAGCCCTCGCTGCCCGCGCTCGCGTCGCTCACCGACCTCATCGACCTCTCGGAAGACGCCACGCCCGCGCACTTCCGCGCGGCCATCGACACGGCCTCGGCCGACAGCCAGATCGACGGCGTGCTCGCCATCTTCTCGCCCAAGGCCGGCGTCGACGCCGCCGCCACGGCGCGCGCGCTGGCCGACATTCCGCGCCCCATGCCCAAGCCGCTGCTGTCATGCTGGATGGGCGATGCGTCGGTCGGCAATGCGCGGGCGGTGCTGGCCGAGGCCACCATCCCGAGCTTTCGCACGCCCGAGGCGGCCGTGGGCGCCTTCGGCAACATCGCGGCCTTCTATCAGAACCAGCAACTGCTGCAGCAGACGCCGCCGCCGCTCTCGGCGCTGGCCAAGCCCGACATCGACGGTGCGCGCCTGCTCATCGAGAGCGTGCTGGCCGAGCGGCGCAAGGTGCTGACCGAGATGGAGTCGAAGTCGCTGCTGTCGTGCTTCCACATTCCGATCACGCGCACCTTGCTGGCGCGCAGCGCCAACGAGGCCATGATGATCGCCACGCAGCTGGGCTTTCCGGTGGCGCTGAAGATCGACTCGCCCGACATCTCGCACAAGTCCGACGTCGAGGGCGTGGCGCTGAACGTGATGAACGGCACCAGCGCGCGCGACACCTACCTGGAGATGATGGAGCGCGTAGCGCAGCTCGCGCCCGACGCCCGCATCAACGGCGTGACCGTGCAGAAGATGGTGCGCGCGCGGCGCGGGCGCGAGATTTACGTCGGCCTCGTGACCGACCAGCCCTTCGGCCCGGTGATCGTCTTCGGCGCGGGCGGCACCATGATCGAGCTCATGAACGACCGCGCGATGGAGCTGCCGCCGCTCAACCAGTTTCTGGCACGCCACCTCATCGAGCGCTCGCGCGTGGCCGAGACGCTGGGCGAATGGCGCGGCGCCAACGCGGTGAACATGGAGGCCCTCGAGGACGTGCTGCTGCGCGTCTCCGAAATGGTGTGCGAGCTGCCCGAGCTGCGCGAGATGGACATCAACCCCATCATCGTGGACGAGCATGGCGCGGTGTCGGTCGATGCGCGCATCGTGGTCGACAGCAGCACGCAGGCGGTGGCGGGCCCCGCGGGCAACGGCTACCAGCACCTGGCCATCATGCCGTACCCCGCGCGCTACCGGCGCGAATGGCCGCTGCCCGGTGGCGGCGCGTACGTCGTGCGGCCGGTGCACCCGAACGACGCGCAGATGCTGCAGGCGCTGGTGCAGGGCCTGTCGCCCGAAAGCCGCTGGTTCCGCTTTGTCTCGCGCTTCCACGAGCTGCCGCCGTCGATGCTGTCGCGCTTCACCCTGATCGACTACGACCGCGAGATGGCGCTGGTCGCCACCATCATGGAACGCAGCACCGCGCCCGACGGCACCGTGCTCGACACCGAGCGCATCGTGGGCGTGTCGCGCTACATCACCAACCCCGACCAGACCAGCTGCGAGTTCTCGCTCGTGGTGGCCGACGAGTTCAGCGGCAAGGGCATCGGCTCGCGCCTGATGGAAAGCATCATCGACGTGGCGCGCGACCGCGGCCTTTCCGAAATGGACGGGCTGGTGCTGGCCGGCAACCCCGACATGCTCAAGCTGGTGCGCCGGCTGGGCTTCACGGTGAAGTCGTTCCCCGAAGACCCGGACTTCAAGCTCGTGACCTACCCGCTGTAGCCCGTCGGTGGGCGGCTGCAACTCGACGAGAATCGGCCGCCCTCCACCTCCGCGTTTCTTCATGCTCCGAATCCTCTTGCGCTCCCTCGGCCGTCTGCTGGTGAGCTTCGCCGTGCTGTTGTCCGCCGCCTGGGCCTGCGCGGCCCTCTGGTACCAGCTGCCCGTGGCGACGCCGCTCAAGGTCGGTGCGATGGTGCTGTGGGGCCTCTTCGGCCTGGCGGCGATCGTGCTCGTGTGGCGCGGCAAGGCGGCCCGCCCGCTGCTGTCGTACGCCATCGGCTTCGCCATGCTGCTCGGCTGGTGGAACACCATCCAGCCCTCGCAGAACCGCGAATGGGCCGACGACGTGGCCCGCCACCTGAAGCCGCGTGTCGAAGGCAACGTGGTCACGATGGAGAACGTGCGCAATTTCGACTGGCGCAGCGACACCGACTACACCGTGCACTGGGACACGCGCCGCTACGACCTCGACCGCCTGCGCTCGGTCGACGTGTCGCTGTCGTACTGGACCGGCCCGGCCATCGCGCACACGCTGGTGTCCTTCGGCTTCGACGATGGTCAGTTCGTCACCTTCTCCATCGAGATCCGCAAGGAACGCGGCGAAAGCTTCTCGTCCATCGGCGGCTTCTTCAAGCAGTTCGAGAACAGCCTCGTGGCCGCCGACGAGCACGACATCCTGCGCGTGCGCACCAACGTGCGCGGCGAAGACGTCTACATGTACCGCGTGCAGCTGCCGCAGGCCGAGATGCGCTCGCTGTTCCTCGGCTACGTGGGCGAGGCCAACGCGCTGGCGCGCGCGCCGAGCTTCTACAACACGCTCACGGCCAACTGCACCACCATCGTCTACAGCCTCGCCAAGCACGTCGTGCCCGGCCTGCCGATGGACTACCGCCTGCTGGCCTCGGGCTACCTGCCCGAGTACCTGCACGACGTCGGCGGCCTGACGCCGGGGCTGAGCATGGACGCGCTGCGCAGCGCCGGCCGCATCACCGACCGGGCCATTGCCACGGACCAGCAGCCCGGTGTGAACTTCTCGCAGGCGATCCGCCACGGCCTGCCGGGCGCTGCGCCATGAGGCGCGTCGGCTTCTCTGCACTGCTGCTGACGCTGTCGCTGCTCACCGGCTGCGCCGGCGTCACGGTCGGCACCATCTCGCCGGCCGAGTACCTCGCGCAGCGGCGCGGCGACGTGCTCACCACGGGCACGCTCAGCAGCTCGGCGCAAGAGGTGCTGCGCGTCATCGGCTCCGATGCCGACCAGTGCCGCAAGGACGGCCGCGCCTGTCGCCAGAACCTCGCCACGTCGGCCGGCCTGAGCGACGAGCAGCGGCTGTCGGCGCTGTCCGAGGTGTGGCTGCAGCTCGCGCTGGCGGGCGGCGACGGCGGCTCGGCCGCGCAGCCCACCGCGCCCGAGGCCATCGACGCCTGGCTCGAGACCGCGCGCCATGCCTACGCCTACCTGTTCTTCACCGCACGCAAGCCGCGCGACCGCGCCTTCGAAGACCGCCAGACGCAGGTGCGCGACTACTACAACTACGCGGTGCAGCGCGCCATCACCGGCCTGTTCGGCCGCTACCGCAAGGGCGGCGTGCCCCGCGCCACCATCCCGCAGGTGGGCGACTGGCGCATCGACGCCGACCTGTCGGCACTGCAGCTCGCGCCCGACGCCACCTTGCCGCAGGAGCTGATTCCCGCCGCCTCGCTGACCTTCTCGGGCCTGCGCAACATCTACCGCCGCGACGGTTTCGGCGCCGAGCTGGTGGCCGCGGGTAGCGATCGCCCGACCGATGCCCAGGCCGAGGAAGACGCGCCGCCCTTCAGCGAAACGCCCTTCCCTGCCCTCACCGCGCTGCTGCGGTTCGATGGCACCACCCTGCAGGACGTGCTGGCCACGCGCACGCTGCGCATCGCCGTGTTCGACCCCTACCGCACCAGCACGATCAACCTGGCCGGCGAAGAGATTCCGCTGGCCGCCAACTTCACCTCGGGCTACGGCCTGTGGCTGGCCCGCTCCGACTTCGCGCTGCAGGCGCTGCGCAGCCTGTTCGGCGGCGCCGAAGGCCTGACCCGGCCGCACATCTACCTGATGCAGCCCTACGACCCGAAGCGGCGCACCATCGTCATGCTGCACGGCCTGGCCAGCAGCCCCGAGGCCTGGATCAACGTCGCGAACGAAGTGCTCGGCGACGAAACGCTGCGCCGCCGCTACCAGATCTGGCAGGTGTACTACCCGACCAACGCGCCGCTGCCGCTGAACAACCTCGCCATCCGCGAAGCCATCACGCAGACGCTGGCGCACTTCGATCCGCAGGGCCGCGCCGAGGCCTCGCGCAACGTCACGCTCATTGGCCACAGCATGGGCGGCGTGCTCTCGCGCCTGCTGGTGTCGTCGTCGGGTGATGTGCTGTGGGACGCGCTGCGCGAGGGCTACCCCATGCCGGCCGCCCAGCGCCGCCGCATCGAGGAAGGGCTGGGGCCTTACTTGCGCTTCGAGCCGCTGCCCCAGGTCAGCGACGCCATCTTCATCGCGTCACCGCATCGCGGCACCTCGTTCGCCAACAAGCGTATCTCGCGCTGGGTGGCCAACCTCATCACCCTGCCGGTGGCGATGCTGGGCCAGCTCAACGACCTCTCGCGCGAGCTGATGCGCGTGGCGCCCAGTTCGCAGGACCTGGGCCCACTGCGCATTCCCAACAGCATCGACAACCTCAGCGACCGCGATGCGTTCGTGCGCCTGTCCTCCGGGCTGCCACTGAGCCCGAAGGTGCGCTACCACTCGATCATCGGCAACGACACGCCGGGCGTGGCGCAGGCCGAATCGAGCGACGGCATCGTGCCCTACACCAGCGCGCACCTCGACGGCGCGGTGTCGGAGCTGGTGATTCCGTCGGCGCACAGCGTGCAGGAGAACCCGCTGGCGATTCTGGAGATCCGGCGGATTCTGCGGGAGCAGTTGGCGCGGCCCGTCGCTGCAACTGCGAGGCCTTGAGCGCGCGCCGCGTGGTCAATCAGTCGTGGAGCCACCGCGCAAAGGCGTCCAACAGACAGGTCAGCGCCCCGCAGCCCGCCTTGGCGGGGTCCTAGCGCGTGTTTCTTGCCTTGGCGGCGCGCCGCCCGCGCGCCTGCTTCAGCAAGTCCATGAAGAGCGTCGTCTTCTCGGGGAATCGCGTGAGGCCTTCCTCGAAGACGGCTTCCGCAGTTTCCAATTCACCCAGCCGCATGAGGCATTCGCCTCGTGAAAAGAAAGCCGCCTCACCATCGGGATTCACGCGCAGCGACTGCTCGAAATCGCCCAGCGCCTCGCGGAAATTTCCGAGCTCCATGTGTGTAAACGCACGGTTATCGATGGCTTCGAAGAACGGCGGAAACAGATCGATTGCCGCGCTGTATTCGGCGATGCCCTCATGCCTCTGTCCCTTCTCGCAGAGCTCGTTCGCGCGCAAATAGTGCACTTTGGCCTGGTGGATGATCTCTTTTGCGTCTTTCCCAGTCGTTTCGAGATACCTCGGAAAATTCGTCAGCTTCAGGTATTCGAGGAAGCCGACCAGCTCGCCCTCGACGGGTGGCCGGTTCCCGATCAGGGTCCAGCCTTCTTCGCCGAAGCTGCCCGCGTCGATGGGCGCATGCCATATCAGCACCTCGGCATGGGCGATGGATTCAAGGGTGGGCTGCTTTGCCATTGGCTTGTAGTTCAGGCAATGGGCGGCCGCCGATCCATCCGGCCACTGATCGACCTCGAGGATCTTCACGGCCCGCCAACCTTGTCCGTCGCGCGTCGCGATCAGATCGCCTGGCTTCACTCTCAGCCGCTGCGTTGTTGGTGCCTCTGTCCGGGCCGTGTCGGGCGGACCGGATTCATGAGTCGCAGCGCCTGTGAGACGTGCAGCCAGCCGCTGAATGAGTCGGGTGAGCATGGTGAGGCGTTTTGAGGGTAAGCGACGGTGGCCGACAGGAGCCATTGACTCTAGCTGCTGTTCGTGTGGCGAGATGCTGGATCAGCCTCAATCCACGACGACCTCGAAGCCTCAGACGCGTATTGCTTCACGCAAACGCCCCGCACGCATGTCCGGCACCGCCGCCATCAACGCCTGGGTGTAGGTGTGCTTCGGCGCATCGAGCACCTCGCCCGCGCTCCCTTGCTCCACCAAGCGCCCGCGCTGCATCACGCCCACGTCGTCGCACATGTGGCGGATCACCGCGAGGTTGTGGCTGATCAGCAGGTAGGTCAGGCCGAACTCGTCCTGCAGGTCGCGCATGAGGTTCAGCACCTGGGCCTGTACCGACACGTCGAGCGACGAGGTCGGCTCGTCGCAGACGATGAACTCGGGTTGGCTGGCGAGTGCCCGCGCGATGGCGATGCGCTGGCGCTGGCCGCCCGAGAACTGGTGCGGGTAGCGCCGGCCGTCGTCGGGCGACATGCGCACGCGGCGCAACGCCTCGGCCACGCGCTCGGCGGTTTCCTCGGCGCTGGCGGCCAGGCCCAGCACTTCCACCGGCTCGGCGATCAGCCGGTCGACGCGCCAGCGCGGGTTGAGGCTGGCGTACGGGTCCTGGAAGATCATCTGGAAGCGCCGGCGCAGCGCGGCCGTCTCCGCGGCGTCGCCCCAGCGGTCGATGCCGTCGAAATGCACCGTGCCGGCCGTGGGCCGCGTGAGGCCGGCGATCATGCGCGCCACGGTCGACTTGCCCGAGCCCGACTCACCGACCAGCCCGAAGGTGCGACCGCGCGCGATCTCGAAGCTCACGCCGTCGACCGCGTGCAGCACCTTCTTCGGTTGGCGTGCGAGCGTGCGGACCAGCCAGCCCGCCGAGAGATCGAACGCGCGCGACAGACCCTGCACGCGGATCAGCGGCGTAGTGTCGGCCGGTGCCGTCGCTGTCTCGACCTGCGCGGGCGGCAAGGCAGCAACCACGGCGATGTCCGCGCCGATCTCCGGCACCGGCAAGCGATGCAACCGCGCGTGCACCGAAGGAATCGCCGCCATCAATGCCCGCGTGTACGGCTCGCGCGGGCGGTCCAAAATTTCGCGCACCGGGCCGGTCTCCAGCACGCGCCCCCGGTACATCACCATCACGCGGTCGGCCGCCTCGGCGATCACGCCCATGTCGTGCGTGATCAACATCGCGGCCGTGCCGCGCTCGCGGCAGACGCGCCGGAACACGCGGATCACCTGCGCCTGCACCGACACGTCGAGCGCGGTGGTGGGCTCGTCGGCAATCAGCAGCTGCGGCTCGGCGCACAGCGCGAGCGCAATCGCGACGCGCTGGCGCATGCCGCCCGAGAACTGGTGCGGGTACTGGTCGATGCGGCTTTCGGGGTCGGGAATCTCGACGTCGGCCAGCAGCGCCAATGCACGCCGCCGCGCCTCCTGCTCGCTCACGGGCAGGTGTGTACGGATGGTTTCGATGAGGTGCCGGCCGATCGGGTAGACCGGGTTCAGGCTGGTCAGCGGGTCCTGGAACACGCTGCCGATGCGGCGCCCGCGCACACGGCGCATGTCTTCGCCGCGCAGCGTGTCGATGCGCTCGCCGTGCAGCTCGACCGTGCCGCCCGCGATGCGTCCCGGTGGCGGCACCAGGCCGATGACGGCCGCACCGACCATCGACTTGCCCGCCCCCGACTCGCCGACCACGCCGAGAATTTCGCCCGGCGCGATCTCGAACGAGACACCGTCGAGCACCTGCATCGTGCCCCGGTGTGTGTCGAAGGCCACGTCCAGGCCGCGCACGCGCAGCACGGGCGTTTCGCGATCAGGTTCTGGCGATGGGTCGCGCGCGCTCATTGCAGCCTCGGGTTCAACGCGTCGCGCAGCCAGTCGCCCGCGAGGTTGACCGAGAGCGCCAGCGCCAGCAGCACCAGCGCCGGAAACAGCAGGATCCACCACTCGCCCGAGAACAGGAAGCCCTGCCCGATGCGGATCAGCGTGCCCAGCGACGGCTGCGTGGGTGGCAGCCCCACGCCCAGGTACGACAGCGTCGACTCCGCCACGATGGCCAGCGCAAAGCTGATGGTGGCAATCACCGGTACCGGCGCCAGCAGGTTCGGCAGGATGTGCCGCACCAGGATGCCGGTGTGCGAGCGGCCGATGATCTGCGCGGCGGCCACGTAGTCCTTGTGCTTTTCGAGCATCACCGCGCCGCGCACCGTGCGCGCGTACTGCACCCATTCCGACAGCCCGATGGCCGCCACGATCACGTACACCGCCATGTCGTCGCGGTAGCCCTCGGGCAACAGACCGCGCGCGATGCCGAAGATCAGCAGCGCCACCAGCAGCACCGGAAAGGTCAGCTGCACATCGGCCACGCGCATCACGAGCGTGTCGAACCAGCCGCCCGCATAGCCCGCCGCGAGCCCGAGCGGCACGCCGATGGCCAGCGACAGCCCCACCGCGCTCACGCCCACCAGCAGCGACATGCGCAGCCCGTAGAGGATGGCCGAGAACACGTCGCGCCCCTGGTCGTCGGCGCCCAGCGGATAGAAGGCGCCCGAATCGCCCTGCTGCCCCGGCGGGGTGAAGGCGTCGATCAGGTCGAGCACGGCCGGATCGAAGGGATCTTGCCGCGCGATCCACGGTGCGAACAGCGAGGCCAGGGCAACCAGCAGCAGCACGAAGGCGGCCAGCTGCACGGTGCGCGAGCGTGCAAACGCGCGCAGCACGGGCGACTCGGCGTTGCGCCAGCGGCGCGACGCGGGGGCGCCGGTCGGGGAAGAAGACGTCATTCGGGAAAGAGGGAAAAAGATTCAGGCACGCCGCAGGCGCGGATCGACCAGCACATACAGCAGGTCGACGATGAAATTGATCGCCACGTACAGCAGCGCAATCAGCAGCAGGTAGGCCGCCACCACCGGCACGTCCACCCCCTGGATCGACGTGATGAACAGCAGGCCCACGCCCGGCCACTGGAACACCGTCTCGGTGACGATGGCAAAGGCCACCAGCGAGCCGATCTGCAGCCCGGTGATGGTGATGACCGGGATCAGCGTGTTGCGCAGCGCATGGCCGTAGTTCAGGTCGCGCTCGCGCAGCCCGCGCGCGCGGCCGAAGCGGATGTAGTCGGCACGCAGCACCTCCAGCATCTCGGCGCGCACCAGCCGCATGATCAGCGTCAGCTTGTACAGGCCCAGCGTCAGCGCGGGCATCAGCAGCGAGGCCCAGCCCGAGGCCGTGAGCAGCCCGGTGCTCCAGCCGCCCAGCTGCACCGTGTCGCCGCGCCCGAACGACGGCAGCCAGCGCAGCTCGACCGCGAACAGGTAGATGAGCCCGATGCCGATCAGGAAGGTGGGCAGCGACACGCCGACCAGCGACACCGCCATGACCGCGCGGCTCGCCACGCTGTCACGCCGGATTGCCGTGTACACGCCCAGCGCCACGCCGCCCGCCACCGCCAACACAGCCGCCACCAGCGCCAATTCGAGCGTGGCCGGCAACCGCTCGGCGATGAGTTCGACCACCGGCCGCTTGAGCCGGTACGACACGCCCAGGTCGCCCTGCACTGCGTGGCCCACGTAGCGCAGGTACTGCACGGGCACCGGGCGGTCGAAGCCCAGCTCGGCCGTCAGCGTGGCGCGTTCTTCCAGCGTGGCGTCTTCGCCGAGCAGGCTGATGGTCGGGTCGCCGATGTGGCGGAACACCAGGAAGGACACGAACGACACCGCCAGCAGCACCAGCACGGACTGGCCGAGCCGGCGCAAGAGATGAACCCACATGGCCGACGCTTTAGGGCCTGGCCACTTTCACGTTCTTGAAGAACACGCTGCCGTCGGGGCTCACCGGAATGTCCAGTTTCGGCGTCGAGGCGAAGTTGAGCACCTGGTCGTGCAGCGCGATGTAGATGCGCTCCTTCTGCACGGTCTGCCAGATGCTCTTGATGGTGGCGTCGCGCTTGGCCGTGTCGCTCTCGGCGGCCAACGATGCGATCTGCGCGTCGACCTCGGCGTTGCTGTAGCCGGTGGCGTTGGTCGGGCCGCGGCCGTCCTTTCCGCGCGTGTGCACCAGGTAATCGAAGATGTAGGCCGAGTCGTAGGTCGGCACGCCCCAGCCGAACAGGTAGAAGTCGGTGTCGGCCGAGTTGATGGCGGTGCTGTGCAGCGCAATCGGGCGCGCCGCCACCGTGGTCTTGATGCCGATGCGCCCGAGAAAGCCCGACACCGCCGTGCTGATGGCCTCGTCGTTCACGTAGCGGTCGTTCGGCGTGTGCAACGTGATCGCAAAGCCGTTCGGGTAGCCGGCCTCGGCCAGCAGCTTCTTCGCCTGCGCCGCATTGGCCTTCGGGTAGGCCGCAAAGCCCTTCTCGTAGCCGTGCACGAACGGCGGCGCAATGATCCCCGAGGGGTTCGACAGCCCGCGCATCACCGCCGCCTTGATCGCGTCGCGGTCGATGGCCAGGCCGATGGCTTCGCGCACCTTCGGGTCGGCCAACGGGTTCTTGCCCTTCACGTCGGCGTACTTGAGCTCTTTCGCGCCCACGTTCAGGCCGAGAAAGATCGAGCGGTTCTCGGGCCCTTCGGTCACGCGCAGGCGCTTGTCGGCCTTGAGCCGGCCCACGTCCTGCGCCGGAAGGTCTTGCACAAAATCGACCTCGCCCGACAGCAGCGCGGCCACGCGCGTGGCGGGCGACTTGATCGGCAGGTAGACCAGCTCGGTCACGTCCAGCGGAAACTGGCCGCGGCCCCAGTACTGCGGAAACTGCTTGAGCACCGTGCGCGCATCGACCTCGCGCGAGGCCAGCACGTAGGGGCCCGTTCCGTTCTCGTTGCGGGTGGCGAAGTTCTCGGTCTTGCTTGCCACGTCCTGCGACTGCTCGGCCTTGTTGGCCTTGGCCCACGCCTCGTTGAGGATGAAGAGGTTCGTGAGGTTGTTCGGGAAGATCAGGTTCGGGCCCTTGGTCTTGACCTGCACCGTGAGCGGATCGATCTTCGTCACCTCGGCCACCGACGACAGCAGCGACTTCAGCGCCGACGTGGGCGCCTGCGCCCGCTTGAGCGAGAACACCACGTCATCGGCCGTGAGCAGCGCGCCGTCATGGAACTTGACGCCGGGGCGCAGCTTGAACTCCCACACCGTCGGGTCGGCCGTGAGCTTCCACGAGGTGGCCAACGCGGGCTGCAGCTTGCTGTCGGCGCCACGCAGGATCAGCGGCTCGTAGATCTGGTGCAGCAACCCGAAGTTGGTGCCCGTGTTGACCGCGTGCGGGTCGAGCGTGGCGGGGTCGGCGCTGCGTGCCCATCGCACGGTTTCGGCGGTGGCGACGGACGCCTGCAGCAGGCCGGCGGCCAGCAGAGCCGCGGTCAGGAGTGGTCGGAACATGGAATCCCTCGGGTGTTCTTGTGAAGTTGAAACAGGCAGATGGCCGCTGTGCGTGGACACGCGCCTGTCGTTGCGTGGCGGGACTGTGCCCTGCCCTGCGCCGCTTCGAAAGAAGGACTCCGCATATGGAAATGCGGTGTCTGCCGCGCAGCGATCAACGGCGGTCACGCCCTCGCCGCAAGGCGCTTCAACCGCAGCCCGCCCCACACCGCCAACAACACGCTCGCGCCGAACACCCAACCCGACAGCGCACCGGCCATCGTGCCGGAGAGCAGGTTGCCGACCGTGCAGCCCAGCCCGGTCATCGCGCCCCACCCCAGCAGCACGCCGCCGCCGAGGCCACGCACCACCTGCCCCACCGTCGGCCACGCAGGCTGGAACTGCCCGCTTGCCAGCGCCGCAGCCAGCGCACCCGCCACGAGTCCACCGACCAGCAACGCGTTGGGCGTCTGCCAGAGGCTTTCGACCACCGCCGTGACGCAGCCACCGAACCCGTCGAGCCCGTCCAGGCGCTGCGGCAGCAGGCCGTGAGCGTTGCCGAGGTCGCGCGCCGCGCTGCCGAGCGCGGCCGTCACGCCCAACGGGCGCAGCCGCAACACCACGACTACCGCGATCACACCGACCGCGAGCCCGCCCCACGCGTACGTCCAGCGCCCGTGCAGCAGGCGGCGCACCGCGTCGATTAAGCTGCGCGGCGCGGGCAATGCCGCCTCTCCCGCCGGCAGCTTTCGCCAGAGCCAGGCACTCAACGCGGCAAGCACCGCCAGCTGCAACGCGGCCGAACCCGCATAGCCCAGGTGATGCGGCAGCCACACGACCGGCGCGGTGGCGATGGTGGCGCTGTAGAGCCAGTTCCAGCTCGCGAAGCCGAGCAGGAAGCCCGCTGCGGAACCGAGCAGCGCGAACGGCGCGGTCGGCGAGCCTTCGCCCAGCCGGTACCAGTGCGCGCTGATGCACGAGCCCGACACCACCATGCCCGCGCCGAAGGCCAGCCCTGCCAGCACCAGCGCCCCGCTGACCGGTCCGATGTGCGCATCAGGCGGCAGCCGTCCGGGCTGCGGCACCGGCAGCCAGCCGGTCATGACGACGTGCATGCCCACGGTGCCGACCGCGAGCGCGGCCACGATGGCCAGCAGGCCGCGCGCATCGCCGCCTTCGAAGTAGTCGCGCGCGTGGCAGTAGAAGCAGAAGCGCGAACGCTGCAGCACCACGCCGAGCACCGCGCCCAGCCCGAGCGCGAAGGCCAGTGCTCGGCCGCCGCTGCGCTCGCCGAGCAGATGCACGCCTGCTGTGATCAGCAGCAACACGACGGCGCCGGCGGCCAGGCCCGTGCGCGACAGCGGCGCAGGCGCCGCGTTGATTGACGAAGCGGACATGCCCCGGTCCCTTTGTGTTGACCAAAAAAAAGCGAGCTCGAGAGCTCGCCCAATGTCGCCCATCGGAGAGGCCGCGAGGTCCCTCCAACGCCGACTCACCTCGAACTCATCTCACCTCAATCATTTCGACGCCCAGACCGTGCCGGCCGGGTTGTTGACCGGCACGCCGACGGCGTTGCCGTACTCGGTCCACGAGCCGTCGTAGTTGCGCACGTTCTTGTAGCCCAGGATCTTGTGCAGCGCGAACCAGGTATGGCTCGAGCGTTCGCCGATGCGGCAGTAGGTGATGGCCGGCTTGCTGCCGTCGATGCCCACGGCCGCGTAGATCGCCTTCAGCTCGGCGGCCGACTTGAAGGTGCCGTCTTCGTTCACCGCACGGCCCCAGGGCACGTTGGCCGCGCCGGGCACGTGGCCCGCGCGCACCGCCAATTCGGCGGCACCGGCCGGCGCAAAGATCTTGCCGCTGTACTCGTCGGCCGAGCGGATGTCGACCAGCTTCGCGTCGGAGCGGCCTTCGGCCACGGCCAGCACATCGGCCAGCCGCGCGCGCAGTTGCGGGTTGGGCTGCGTCACCTTGAAGCGCGTGGCGACATGTTCGGGCGCGCGGTTGTCGAGCACGCGGTTCTCGGCTTCCCACTTCTTGCGCCCGCCGTCGAGCAGCTTCACGTTCTGCACGCCGTACTGGTCGAACACCCAGGCGCCCCAGGCCGCGAACCAGTTGTTGGTGTCGCCGTAGAGGATGACGGTGGTGTCCTTGTCGACGCCGGCCGCCGACAGCAGCTTCTCGAATTCGGCGGGGCTCACGATGTCGCGGCGCACGCGGTCGTTGAGGTCGTTGTGCCACGAGAAATTCACCGCGCCTGGAATGTGACCGCGCTCGTACAGGCCCGGGTTCACGCTGACCTCGATCAAGCGCAGCTTCGGGTTGCGCAGGTTCTTCTCGAGCCAGTCGGTCGAGACCAGCGGGCCGCTGCCGTCGGCCGAGGCCTGGGCAAAAGCGGCGGGCGCGGTGGCCAGGAAAGTCAGCGTGGCGAGGGACGCGGCGCGCCACCATCTGCTGAAGATCGACATGCGGGACTCCTTGTGTTGAATGGAAGACATCTGAAACAGATCAGAGCGAACTCTAGGCAGGCAACGCGCGATCACCAACGAAGCGTTTGCGATAAGCGCATACCCAAAGCTTCTGAGGCTCAGGCCACCGCGACTTCTTTCTGTGGCAGCTCGGCACGCACGCGCCAGCCCAGTTCGGGCGCGATGCGCACGGCGATGTCGTCAAGAATCTGCTCATAAGCCTCGCTGTCGAAGTTGTAGGGCAGCTCCACGCGCAGCTCGCTCACCAGCGGCAGCACCGGGTCGTGGTGCAGGCGCTCCAGGATCTCGTCCGCGCTCCCCACGAGGTCGCCGGCGAACAGCGTGCGGCGCTCGCCCTGCGGCGCCAGCGTGCGTTCGACGCGCCCAGCCGCGAACGCGCGGTAGCGGCGTCGCGTGGCCGCATCGGCCCCATCGAGCGGCACGATCACGCGACCCAACGCGATCCGCCCGCGTGCGCCTGGCACTTCGCTGGCGCGGTAGCGTTCGACCAGGCCGGTCTGCGCCTCCAGGAAATCGTCGGTGGTCTCGCCCGTGAGCACGTTGCCCAGCAGCAGGTGAAAGCCGTTGCGCCCTGCCCATTCGGCCGAACGCAGCGACCCGCCGCCGTACCAGAGCCGCCCGACCAGGCCGGGCGCATACGGCTGCACGCGCGGACGCACGCGCCCGCCGGCGGATTCGATCACCGTGTCTTCGTCGCCCAGCAGCACGTCTTCGAGGTTGGCGCGCAGCCGCGCCACGCGCTTGTGCGTGAAGTCGATGGTGGCCGGCGGTGCGTCCTGGAAGCGACCGCCCAGCAAGGCGCCGTGCGGCGGCGCGCCCGCGCTCAGGCCCACCTGCAGGCGTCCGCGCGAGAGCACGTCGACGGTGGCCAGGTCTTCGGCGAGGCGGAACGGGTTTTCGTAGCCCATCTGGATCACGGCGGCGCCGAGTTCGATGCGGCGCGTGCGCTGCGTGACGGCGGCCAGGAAGGTCGGCGCCGACGACACGGCGCGCTCCAGGTGGCGCTGGCGCACCCAGGCGCTGTCGAAGCCGCGCCGCTCGCCGAATTCGAACAACCGCAGCGCGGCTTCGAGGCCGGCATGCGGGTCGGCCTCGTCGTAGTTGCCGGGCGTGAGAAAACCGATGTGGTGGATGGTCATGGTCGTGGTCGGGGTCGGGGTCGTGTGTGCGGCGTGTTCAGAACTTCGGCAACCCCGGTGGATTGACCTCGGACTTCGGCAGCGCCTCTTCCGCGAGGCGCCAGCGCGCGAGCGCCTTGCCGTAGGTGCCGTTGCGGATCAGGCCGTTGGCCGCGGTGGTGAGCGCCACGGCCAGGCCGCTGCCCTTGCGCGTGGCCACGGCCACGTCCGACTTCGGCGGCCAGCCGGCGTTGACCGTGCCCGCGAGCCGCAACTGCCCGTTCTTCGCGGCCTCGTAGGCCTGCGGCGCGTTGGGGTTGAAGTTGGCATCGACGCGCTTCGTCGTCACCGCGAGCCAGCGCGTCATATCGTCGTCGTAGTACTGGATCGACACCGGCTTCAGGCCCGCGGCCACGTTCTGCCGGTCCCATTCGAGCAGGATGCGTTCCTGGTTGGTGCCGGCGCCGGTCGTGAGCTTCAGGCCCGCCACGTCCTTCGGCTCCTTGATCGACTGGATGGCGCTGTCGGTGCGCACGTAGAAGCCGTGCAGGCCGAGCCGGTAGGTGGAGAAGTCGAACTTCTCCTTGCGCTGCTCGGTCACGCCCACGTTGGAGATCACGGCGTCGTACTTGCCCGAGCTCAGGCCCAGCGGCCAGTCGGCCCAGGCGATGGGCTGCAGCTCGAGCTTCAGGCCCAGCGCCTCGGCGATGAGGTGGGCAAAGTCGGGGTCGAAGCCCACCACGGTCTTCGCGTCGGTGCCGTAGGTGGAAATCGGCGGTGCGAACGGCGCGATGGCGATGGTCAGCACGCCCTCTTTCACGAACTTGAAGTTCGGTGGAATGGCGTTGACCGCTTCGGCGTCCTTGCCGGTGTGCAGGCGTCCGCGCTGCGCGGGGCTGAAGTCGAAGGTCTCGGCGGCGTGCGCTGGCGCGAGCGCGATCAGCCCGAGGGCGGCCAAGGCCCCCAGTTTCTTCTTGAGCGACATGGTCCCCTCCCCTCAGTGCTTCGGCAAGCCGGGCGGGTTGGTGCGCGCCACCTCGATCGCTTCCGACGCCAGGTTCCAGCGCGACAGCGCCCTTCCGTAGTTGCCGTTCTTGATCTGCGTGTTCAGCGCCAGCGTCACGGCCTCGGCAATGCCCGAGCCCTTGCGTGAGGTGACGGCGATCTCGGCGTTGAGCGGCCAGCCGCCCGACACCAGGCCCGCGAGCCGGGTCTTGCCGTCGCGCGCCTCGTAGGCCGCAATGGCGTTGGGGCCCACGTACGCATCGGCGCGGCCCGACTGGATGGCCAGGCGCTGCACCACATCGTCGTCGTAGTACTGGATCTCGATGGGCTTGAGGCCGGCGGCAAGGTTCTGCTTGTTCCAACGCAGCAGGATCTGCTCCTGGTTCGTGCTGGCCGTCACGATGAGCTTCAGGCCCGCGATGTCCTTCGGCTCCTTGATGGCGCCGAGCTTGCTGTCCGACTTGACGTAGATGCCCAGCTGGTCGTTGCGGTAGGTCGAGAAGTCGAACTTCTCCTTGCGCTCCTCGGTCACGGTGACGTTCGACACCACCACGTCGAACTTGCCCGACTGCAGGCCCAGCGGCCAGTCGGCCCAGGCGGTGGACACCAGCTCCAGCTTGCGACCCAGGCTGTCGGCCACGAGCTGTGCGATGTCGGGCGCATTGCCCACGGGCGTCTTGGTGTCGGTGGCGTAGGCCGCGAACGGCAGCCGGCCGGTGGTGGTGCCGACGACGAGCACGCCTTCCTTCTGGAACTTGAAGTCCTTCGCGAGCCGCACGGCCTCTTCGATCTTCTGTGCGCGCGGGCGGCCGGGCTGCTCCGGGCTCAGGTCGGGTGCCGGGGCGGTCTGCGCCGTGGCGATCAGGGGCAGCAAGGCGGCCAGAAGAACAGTCAGGAGAAGGCGTCGATGGGTCATGAAAAGCGGTCGGTTGGAAAAAAAGAGAAAAGAAGAAAAAGCTCAGAGCACCCTGGCCAGGAATTCGGCCGTGCGCGGGTGCCTCGGCGCGTTGAACACCTGCTCCGGCGTGCCGGTTTCGAGAATGCGGCCCTGCTCCATGAAGACCACGGTGTCGGCCACCTCGCGGGCAAAGCCGATCTCGTGCGTCACGATGAGCAGCGTGGTGCCGGAGCTGGCCAGCTCCTCGATCACCGCGAGCACCTCGCCCACCAGCTCGGGGTCGAGCGCCGAGGTGGGCTCGTCGAACAGCAGCACCTTGGGCTTGAGCGCCAGCGCCCGCGCAATCGCCACGCGCTGCTGCTGGCCGCCCGAGAGCTGGCGCGGGTAAGCGTCCTTGCGGTCGGCCAGGCCGACGCGGGCCAGCAGGTCAGTGGCCAGCGCCTCGGCCTCGGCACGCGGCAGGCCGCGCACCGACTGCGGCGCCTCGACGATGTTCTCCAGCACCGTGAGGTGCGGGAACAGGTTGAAGTTCTGGAACACCATGCCCACGTCGGCGCGGCGCGTGAGGATGTCTTTCTCGTGCAGCTCGTACAGCGTGTCGGCGTCACGCCGGTAGCCGATGAGTTCGCCATCGATGGCAATGAAGCCGTCGTCCACGCGCTCCAGGTGGTTGATGGTGCGCAGCAGCGTCGACTTGCCCGAGCCCGAGGGGCCGAGGATCACGGTGACGCTGCCGCGCGGCGCGGTGAAGGTCACGTCGTCGAGCACCTGCAGCGCGCCGAAGCGCTTGGACACGCCGTGGATCGTCACCTCGCCGCCGGGTGCGCGCGCGCCGTTCCAGCGCGGCACCTGTGCGGGCGCTGGGGCCGGCACGGACACGGGCACCACCGGCGCCCTGCCCCGCGTCCACAGGCCGTGCACCACACCGCCCAGCCACGAGCGCGGCGCATGGCGCAGGGCCCCGCGCGAGAAATGCCGCTCGATGTAGTGCTGCGCCACCGACAGCACCGTGAGGATCACGAGGTACCACACGGTCGCCACCATGAGCAGCGGAATCACTTCCAGGTTGCGCCGGTAGATGATCTGGATCGTGTAGAACAGCTCGGGCAGCGCCAGGATGTAGAGGTTCGAGGTGCCCTTGGCGAGCCCGATGATGTCGTTGAAGGCCGTCGGCAGGATGCTGCGCATGGCCTGCGGCAGCACGATGCGCGAGGCCTGGCGCCGGCGCGAAAGCCCGAGTGCAGCCGCTGCTTCGAGCTGTCCCTGGTCTACCGACAGAATGCCCCCGCGCACGATCTCCGAGGCGAAGGCCGCCTGGTTCAGCGTGAGGCCCAGCAGCGCCGCCACGAAGGGGCTGATGAGCTGCGTGGTCGGGTACGAGAACAGTGTGAGGTCGGTGAACGGCACGCCCAGCGACACGGTCTCGTACAGGTAGCCCAGGTTGTTGATGATCAGCAGCAGCACGATCACCGGCACCGAGCGGAAGAGCCAGGTGAACACCCAGGCCAGCCGCGCCAAGAGCGGCGAGCGCGATACCCGCGCCAGCGCCAGCCCGGTGCCGAAGAAGAAACCCAGCACCGCACCCAGCGCCGTGAGCAGCAGCGTGCGGCCCAGCCCGGCCAGCACCGGCTCCGAGAAGAACCACTCGGCAAACACCGGCCAACCCCAGCGTGGGTTGGTGAGTACCGAATGCAGCACGAGGCCGATCACCGCCACCGCGAAGATGGTGCCGACGGTACGCGCCGGATACGTCGCGGGGACGATGCGCAAATGCGAGTAGTCGCCCTTGGCGGGCGGCGTTGCATCGCTCCGGCGGACTGGTGTTGCGGGGCTGCGCGGCGCGGGGCCGACATCGCTCACGGTGGTCGTGTTCATCGCGACACCGCCTCGCTCAACGTCGCACCGGCACGGCCTTGCGCGGCCCACTGCGCCAGGTGCTTCTCGAACGGCAGCTTGCGCGGCGTCTCGGGATCGGCGTCGTCGGTGAACAGCGCCGTGTAGCCATGGCTGCGGTACAGGCCCACGGCCTCGGGCTGGCGAAAGCCGGTCGTGAGGTAGATGCGCTCGTAGCCCTGACGCAGCACCTGCGCCTCCAGCTCGGCCAGCACGCGGCTCGCCAGGCCCTGGCGGCGCAGCGCGCCGTGCGTCCACACGCGCTTGAGTTCGGCGGTGCGCTCGTCGTGGCGCATGAAGGCGCCGCCCCCGATGGCGATGCCGTCGCGCAGCAGCAGCACGAAGTTGCCGTGCGGCGGTGCGAACACCTCGGGCGCGTAGCGGTCGATCTCGCGCGGCGCGCCGGGCTCGCGCATCACGTCGCCGTAGCGGCTGTCGTACTCGAAGGTGAGCCCTTCGATCAACGGCCGGGCCCGCGGGTCCAGCGGCGTGGTGTAGACAAACTGTTCGCTCATGGGGTGGTTTCCTGCAAGTCGCTGTCAACGGAAAGAAAGCGCTCGGCCAGGTGCGCCCAGTACACGGCCGCAGGCGCGAGGATCGCGTCGTTGAAGTCGTAGCGCGGGCTGTGCAGCGAGGCGCTCTCGCCGTTGCCGAAGAACACATAGCTGCCGGGGCGCGCCTGCAGCATGTAGGCGAAGTCTTCGCTGGCCGTGCGCGGCCGGAAGGCCGGATCGACCCGCTCCGCGCCGAAGGTGTCGAGCGCCACGGCGCGCGCAAAGGCGGTTTCTTCCACATGGTTGACCACCGGTGGAAAGCCCGGCCGGTAGTCGACCTCGGCCTCGGCGCCGAAGCTCTCGGCCTGCGCCCGCGCCAGCGCCGGGATGCGCCGCGCCAGCAGCGCGCGCACCTCGGGCTTGAACGAGCGCGCCGTGAGCTTGAGTTCGACGGTGTTCGGAATCACGTTGGACGCTTCGCCGCCGTGGATCGAGCCCACCGTGATCACGCCCATGTCGAGTGGATCGACGTTGCGCGACACCACGGTCTGCAAGGCCGCGATCAGGTGCGCGCTCGCGACCACCGGGTCGACCGTCTCGTGCGGCTGCGCGCCGTGGCCGCCCTTGCCGCGCACCGTGATGTGCGCCTGGTCGATGGCCGCCATCGCGGGCCCGGTGACGCAGCCCACATGTCCCGTGCTGACGCCGGGCCAGTTGTGCAGGCCGAAGACGGCGTCGCACGGGAAGCGCGTGAACAGGCCCTCGTCGATCATCTTTTTCGCGCCCGCGCCGAGTTCTTCGGCGGGCTGGAAGATCAGGTGCAAGGTGCCGCGGAAGGCGCCCGCTTCGGCGAGGAAGCGCGCCGCAGCGAGCAGGATCGCCGTGTGGCCGTCGTGGCCACAGGCATGCATCACGCCCGCGTTCTCGCTCGCATACGGCAGGCCCGTGGCTTCGTGGATCGGCAGCGCGTCCATGTCGGCGCGGATGCCGAGGCTGCGCCCCGGCCCGCGCCGCAGCGTGCCCACCACGCCGGTGCCGGCCAGGCCGGTTGTGACCTCATAGCCCCAGGCAGCGAGCCGCTCGGCCACGAGCGCCGAGGTGCGGTGCTCCTTGAACGACAGCTCGGGGTGCTGGTGGATGTCGCGTCGCAGTGCGATGAATTCATCGCCGTAGCCGGCAATGGTCGCTTCGACGCGGTGGATGTCCTTGAGGACCGGGCGTGGCAATGCGGCGCCCATCAGGCGGCTTTCCGCTCGGTAGCGGCGTCGCCTTGGGGCTGCGCATGGCGGCTCGCCTTGCGCGGCAGGCCCAAGTGGTCGCGCAGGGTCTGGCCGGGCAGCGTGCGCTGGTAGCGACCGCGTGCCTCCAGTGCGGGAACCACGAATTCGATGAAGTCGTCGAGGCCCGGCCCCAGCACCGGGAAGCCGAGGATGAAGCCGTCGGCCGCGCCCTCGTCCACCCAGCGGATGATCTCGTCGGCGATGCGTTCGCCGGTGCCCACGAACTGCGTGCGCGGCGTGGCGACTTCGAGCGCCACTTCGCGCAGCGTCTGGCCTTTCGCCTTGGCATTGGCCTTGATGCGGTCGGTGGTCGAGCGGAAGCTGTTGCGACCGATCTCGCCCAGCTCGGGAAACGGCGCATCGAGCGGGTACTGGCTGAAGTCGTGGTGGTCGAAGAAGCGGCCCAGGTAGGCCAAGGCCTCCTCGACCGTCAGCAGTGCGCGGATGGCGAGGTACTTGGCCTCGGCCTCCGCCTCGGTGGCGGCGACCACGGGGCCGATGCCCGGGAAGATCTTCACGTCATCGGCCTGCCGGCCCTGCGCGACGGCGCTGGCTTTGACCTGCTTGAGGAAGGCGCGCGTGTCTTCGAGCGAGGGCGAATGCGTGAACACCGCGTCGGCGTATTTGCCCGCGAGACCGATGCCGGCGTCCGACGAGCCGGCCTGGAAGATCACCGGCTGCCCCTGCGGCGAGCGCTGGATGTTCAGCGGCCCCGCCACCTGGAAGAAGCGGCCCTTGTGGTCCAGCGTGTGCAGCTTGTCGCGGTCGAAGAACTGGCCGCTCTCGCGGTCGCGCACGAAGGCGTCGTCGTCCCAGCTGTCCCACAGGCCCTGCGTCACGGCCAGGTACTCGTCGGCAATCTCGTAGCGCAACGCGTGCTCGGGGTGCGCGCGGCTGTAGTTCTTGGCGCTGCCTTCGAGCGGCGTGGTTACCACGTTCCAGCCCGCACGCCCGCCGCTGATCAGGTCGAGCGAGGCGAACTGCCGCGCCACCGTGAACGGGTCGCTGTACGAGCTGGAGATGGTGCCCGCCAGGCCGATCTTCGAGGTGACGGCGGCCAGCGCCGAGAGGATGGAGATCGGCTCGAAGCGGTTGAGAAAGTGCGGGATCGACTTCTCGTTGATGTAGAGCCCGTCGGCCACGAAGGCGAAGGCGATGCCCGCGGCCTCGGCCTTCTGCGCGTTGCGGATGAAGAAGTCGAGGTTGACGCTGGCATCGGCCGGGCCGCCCGGGTGCTTCCAGGCATTCATGTGGCTGCCGGCCCCTTGCAGCATGACGCCGAACTGGATGTTGCTCATGACGATCGTTCTTGTGATGGGAAAAGAAAAAAGAAGAAGACGCTCAGGCCAGTGCAGGCTCGCGGGCCTGCGCCAGCAGCTCGACGGCCGTGGCACGCGCGGCGAAGTTCGCCACCGGGATGTCGATCACGAACTCCTCGATGCCGTGGCGCGCGCTCAGGGCATCGAGCGCATCGCGCACCTCGTCGCCGGTGCCGGCGATGACGTGGGGGCGCCGCTCCTCGGTGCGGTAGTCGCTCGTGCCGGCCTGCCGCGCGAACTCGGCGGCGGCTTCGAGGCTCGGCAGGTTCACGCTCTGGCCCGTGGGCAAGGTCACGCGGAAGCTGCGCAGCGCGCCCACGCGCTCGGCGGCCTCGTCGTGCGTTTCGGCCGCGAAGGCGAACAGCGCGAGCAGCGGTGCGCGGCCGGTCGCGCCGCGGTAGGCGTCGATCGATTGCTCGATGTTCACGGGGTCGCCGTTGAAGTGACCCGCGTAGACGAACTGCCAACCCAGCCGCGCCGCGAGCAACGCGCTTTCGGGGCTGCCGCCAAGCAGCACGCGCTGCGGCGGCTGCGGCGGGAATGGCGTGGCGACCGCACCCGCCAGTGCATGGTCGGCGGGCACACCGTCGTGCAGGAAGGCATCGAGCTCCTGCAGGCGCGCTTCGAAATCGAGGGCCTTTGCCTTCACCGGATCGTGCAGCGATTGCAGCGCCTTGCTGGTCAGCGGCAGCCCGCCCGGCGCCTTGCCGATGCCCAAGTCGACGCGGCCCGGCGCCAGCGAGGCCAGCACCTTGAAGGTCTCCGCGACCTTGAACGGGCTGTAGTGCTGCAGCATCACGCCGCCGGTGCCGATGCGGATGCGCGAGGTCTTCGCGAGCAGGTGCGAGGCCAGCACCTCGGGCGCCGAGCCGGCGTAGGTGCGGTTGCCGTGGTGCTCGGCCAGCCAGTAGCGCCGGTAGCCCAGCCGTTCGGCGCGCTGGGCCAGCGCGATGGTGTGCTGGAACGCCTGCGCGGCGTCGGCACCTTCGGGGATCAGGCTCTTGTCGAGCAGGGAGAGCGAGTAGGACACGGTGTTCGGCGATGGCGCAGTGGAAGCGGGTGTGCTTCAAATTCTGCGAGCCATCACACGGGCCGTTTGCGCTGAATTCCTCTATCGATATCTGGAATCTGCGGGGTCGCGCGGCTCACCATGCATACGGCAAGAGTGCTGCCACGGCCGTGGCGTGCAGCCTTCTGCGCACGCGCAGCGGCACATGACCGTGCGGTGCGCGGCGCGCCACTTCATGCGGCGACGGCGTTGCGATGCACCAGGCGATGGCGGTCAGCGCGAGGATGTGGCGGGCCTGTGCGGCCGGGGACGAAGAGGCGATGGTGTGCAGCGACATGGCGGGCGGTTTCCCTGGATCAATGCCGCCGATTCTGCGAAGCACCCGCGCCCTTGCCAACGACGGATTGCGAATGTGCTGATGCGTTTTGCATCGCATCCGCACGCTCAAAGGAGTTGCCCCGCCCCCCGTGCACTGGCTACGATGGGCACGCAACCACCCAAGGAGCAGCCGCCATGTCGAACCATGTCTACAAGTCGCTCGAGCTGACCGGCTCGTCCCCCACGAGCATCGAAGATGCGGTGCAGACCGCCATCGCGAAGGCGCACGAGACGGTGCGCAACATCCAGTGGTTCACCGTCACCGAGACGCGCGGCCATGTGGTCGACGGCAAGATCGCGCACTGGCAGGTGACGGTGAAGATCGGCTTCACGCTCGAGTAGCCGCAGAGCGCCCTTGACGGGTCAGGCGCGCAGCGCCGAGGTGCCGTCGTAGACATAGCGACGCGACCACGGCAGCGAGCTGGCAGCCCTGCCCGCCTTGCGCCCCACGATCTGGTAGATCGCCACGTCGTCGTTCTCGAAGGCATAGGCGCAGCCCGCAAGGTAGATACGCCAGATGCGGAACTTCTCTTCGTCGACGAGCGCACGTGCCTCGTCGGCGTGGGCCTCGTAGGCGTCGCTCCAGTGGCGCAGCGTCTGCGCGTAGTGGCGGCGCAGGTTCTCCACGTCGAAGGCTTCGAGCCCGCCCTGCTGCATGGCCTGCAGCGCCAGGCTGATGTGCGGCAGCTCGCCGTTGGGGAACACGTAGCGGTCGATGAAGTCGCCGCCGCCATACGACACGCCCCCGCCTTCGGGGTCGGACGAGGTGATGCCGTGGTTCATGACGATGCCGTCGTCGGCCAGCAACAGCTGCACGCGCTTGAAGTAGTCGGGCAGGTTCTTGCGGCCCACGTGCTCGAACATGCCGACGCTGGTGATGCGGTCGAACTGGCCGGTCACGTCGCGGTAGTCCTGCAGGCGGATCTCGATGCGGTCTTGCAGGCCGGCCGCCTTCACGCGTTCGGTCGCCAAGTCGAACTGGTTCTGCGACAGCGTGACGCCCACGCAGCGCGCACCGAACTTCTGCGCCGCACGGATCACCAGCGCGCCCCAGCCGCAGCCGACGTCGAGCAGCGTCTGCCCCGGCTTGAGTTCGATCTTGGTGAGGATGTGGTCGATCTTCTTCAGCTGCGCGGTGGCCAGGTCTTCGTCGCCGTTCTCGAAATAGGCGCACGAATAGACCATGTTCGCGTCGAGCCAGAGTTGGTAGAACGCGTTCGACACGTCGTAGTGGTACTCGATCGATTTCCTGTCCGACGACTTGGTGTGCGCGAAGTAGCGCGCCATGTGCCGCAGCGCGCCGCCGGGCATGTCCATCGAGGTCTTCGCCAGGCCGTAGGCAATGTCGATCACGTCGCTGAGCTTGCCTTCGATGTCGATCTTGCTCTTGACGTAGGCCTCGCCCAGGTTGTCGAGCGTGGGCTGCAGCATCAGCGACAGCGCCGCGGGCGATTTCACGTGCAGCGTGACCGCCGGCCCGCTGAAGTCACCGAAGTCGTAGGACTGGCCGTCCCACAAGGTGAGCCGCGCGGGCAGGTTGGCCCGTGCGCGGACCGCGGCGCTCCACTGCGCCAGCTTCTTTTCCCAAAGCATGCATCTCTCCGAGTTGTTGAGTAGTCCCGCCTCCACGGGCGGATGGGGTGCTGCAGCAACAAAACGATAACGAGATTTTGCGAAACCTGCATTTCCACGACGACGCAAGAAATCGCGGCAAGTGCTAGGTTGGATGATTGCTTGGGCGAGCCCTGAGCCCTGCTACGCGGCTTCCATCGAGGTCGCGTCGTTGCCGGCTTCGCCGAGCCAGCGCCGCTTGTCGCGCAGCGGCGGCGCGCCGAACATGCGACCGTACTCGCGTGCGAACTGCGAAGGGCTTTCATAGCCCACGTTGTGCGCGGCGCTCGCCACGTCGGTGCCGGCGATCAGCATCTGGCGGCGCGCTTCCTGCAGGCGCAGCTGCTTCTGGTACTGCAGCGGGCTCATCGCCGTCACGGCCTTGAAGTGATGGTGGAACGACGACACGCTCATGTGCACCGCACGCGCCATGTCTTCCACGCGCAGCGACTGCGCGTAGTTCGTGCGCAGCGCGCTGATGGCTTTGGCGATGCGCTGCGTGTGGCTGTCGTGCAGCGCAATCTGGCGCAGCCGCGCGCCCTCGCCGTTCACCAGCAGGCGGTACATGATCTCGCGCTTGATGAGCGGCGCCATGATCGGGATGTCTTCGGGCGTGTCGAGCAACCGCAGCAGGCGCAGCACGGGCTCCAGCACCGGCATGGCGATGCGGTTCACGTACATGCCGCGCGAGGCCGGGGCATTGGCCTTGGCCGGCAGTTTTTCGTCGCCGATGAGGTCGCCGATTTCGTCGACCGCCAGCTCCAGCCGCACGCCCAGGTAGGGCTCGTTCTCGCTGGTCACGCACACCTGCCCGCACACCGGCAGGTCGACCGAGGTGACGAGGTAGTTCATCGGGTCGTACACGTAGATGTCGTCGCCCACGATGATCCGCTTGGAGCCCTGGGCAATGAGGCCCAGCGCCGGCGTGGCGAACCCGTGCTTGGGGCCGTCGGGCTTGCTGATGCAGTGCACCTGCAGGCCGGGCACGGCGCATTCGACCGTGCCGTCCTGCCCGCGCGTGATGTGGCGGATGAGCTGCACCAGCTCTTCGCGGGCGGCATCGAGTTCGGGTTCCAGCGGCATCGGCATGGCGAGGACGGTGGCGGTGTCGGGGGTTTCGTCGGACATGGGTAGGCCTCTGACAAAGGGGCGCGGCCGCGGTCACGGCCATGGAGGATTGGGCTGCCCGCAGCTTAGCGCCGTGCCCTCGAATCTGCACGGCCCCGGCGCAAGGTCTGGAGGATTAGGCAAAGACTTTGCAGGAACGCGCTCGCCCGCCGGGTGCCGCCGGCCGGATACTTTTTGGCAACCACCGGCACGCCTGACAACCGGTTGGCCCCTCCTCACGCAAAGGACCACTTTCGATGCACTACCGCAAATTCGGCCGCACCGGCCTCCTGGTTTCCGAACTCTGCCTCGGCACGATGACCTTCGGCGGCGCGCCCGGCATCTGGGACCACATCGGCCAGCTGCAGCAAGGCGAGGCCGAGGGCCTCATCGGCCGGTCGCTCGATGCCGGCATCAACTTCATCGACACCGCCGACGTGTACTCCGACGGCCTCTCCGAAACCATCACCGGCCAGGCGCTGAAGAACCTGAAGGTGCCGCGCGACCGCGTGGTGGTGGCGACCAAGGTGCTCGGCGAAACCGGCAGCAAGGGCGTGAACTCGGCCGGCGCCTCGCGCTACCACATCATGGACGGCGTGAAGGCCAGCCTGAAGCGGCTGCAGCTGGACCACATCGACCTGTACCAGATCCACGGCACCGACCCGCTCACGCCCATCGAGGAAACGGTGCGCGCGCTCGACGATCTCGTGCGCCAGGGCCACGTGCGCTACGTGGGCGTGTCGAACTGGGCCGCGTGGCAGATCGCGAAAGCGCTGGGCATTGCCGAGCGCGATCGGCTGGCACGCTTCGAGTCTCTGCAGGCCTACTACACCGTGGCCGGGCGCGACCTGGAGCGCGAGCTGGTGCCGATGCTGCGCAGCGAACAGCTCGGCCTGATGGTCTGGAGCCCGCTGGCCGGCGGCCTGCTGAGCGGCAAGGTCGACCGCCACACCGCCACCGCGGAAGGCAGCCGCCGCGCGAGCTTCGACTTTCCGCCGGTGAACGTGGAACGCGCCTACGACTGCATCGACCTCATGCGCCAGTTCGCCGAACCGCGCGGCGTGTCGGTGGCGCAGATCGCGCTGGCCTGGCTGCTGCACCAGCCGGTGGTGACCAGCGTGATCGTCGGCGCCAAGCGCATCGATCAGCTCGATGACAACATCGCCGCCACCGAGGTGCGGCTCACGGCCGACGAGCTGGCGGCGCTCGACAAGGCCAGCGCGCTGGCGCCCGAGTACCCGGGCTGGATGCTCGCGCGCCAGGGCGGCGTGCGCGCCCAGCGGCTGGCGGATTCAGGCCGTCGCGGCTGACACGAGCGGGGCCTCGGTGCGACGCGCGGCATGGGCCGCGCTCGCACGCAGCGCGCGCAGGTCGAGGTGTTCGGCGGCGCGTGCGGCCTCGGGCTCGGCCAGGTGCGGCACCACGCCCAGCAGCGGCGCACCGAGCCGGGCGCGCAGCGTCTGCAGGTTGCCTTCGGGCGAGAGCATCTGCGGCTCGACCACGCTCGCGACCCAACCTGCGAGCACCAGCCCGCGCGCACGGATCGCCTCGGCGGTGAGCAGCGCATGGTTGAGGCAGCCCAGCCGCAGCCCGACCACGAGGATCACGGGCAGGCCCAGCGCCACCGCGAGGTCGGCGGTGTCCAGGTCGTCGCCCAGCGGCACGCAGAAGCCGCCCACGCCTTCCACCACCACCGCATCGGCCTGCGCCGACAGCCGCTCGAAGGCATCGAGCAGCACGGGCAGCGCAACCTGCACGCCCTCTTCCCGCGCCGCCAGGTGCGGCGACATGGGCGCCTTCAGCACGTAGGGGCAGCGCCAGGCGAGCGGCGCGTCGACGTTGCCGGCCGCCTGCAGGCGCTCGACGTCTTCGTTGCGCCATTCGCCGTCGATGGCATCGAGCCCTGCGGCCACCGGCTTCATGCCGACCGCGCGCAAGCCCGAGGCGGCCAGCAGCGCGAGCATGGCGCTGCTCACCAGCGTCTTGCCGACGCCGGTGTCGGTGCCGGTGACGAACCAGCGGCGCTGCGTCGACGCGGCCGTCATCGTCATGCGGCCTCCGGCCACGGTTCGGCCAGGGCCTCGCCCAGCGCGCCGATCAGCCGTGCCACGTCGGCCTCGGTGTGGCTCGCCGAGAGCGCGATGCGCAGCCGCGCGGTGCCTGCGGGCACGGTCGGCGGACGGATCGCGCCGACCCGGAGGCCGTGCGCGTCGAGCCGTTCCATCGTCTGCATGGCGCGCGCGTTGTCCCCCACGATGAGCGGCTGAATGGCGGTCGGCGAATCGGCCAGCCAGGCGCTGCCATCGGCCGGCAGCACCTGCTTCAGGCCGCTGCGCAGTTGGGTGATGCGGGCACGCAGTTGGGCGCGGCGGCGCACGCCCTCCTCGCCCTCGATGAGCGCCAGGCTGGTGAGCAGCGCGTGCGCGACGGCCGGTGGCGCGGCCGTGGTGAAGATGTAGGGCCGCGCGCGCTGCACGAGGAAGTCGATCACCGTGCGGTGCGCCGCCACGAAGGCGCCCGACACGCCGGCCGCCTTGCCCAGCGTGCCGATGAGTACCAGCCGCTCGGAGCGCAGCGCCAGCGCCTGCAGCGCGCCGCGCCCGGTGGCGCCGAGCACGCCGAAGCCGTGCGCGTCGTCGATCACCAGCCAGGCGTCGTGCTGCTCGGCCAGCGCAAGCAGGCCCGCCACCGGGGCGATGTGGCCGTCCATGCTGAAGACGGCGTCGCTCACGATGAGCTTGACCGGCGCATCACAGGCGGCGAGCTGCGCGTCGAGCGCCTGCAGGTCGCAGTGCGGGTAGCGCTCCACGCGGGCACGGGCCAGCCGCGCGCCGTCGATCAGCGAGGCGTGGTTCAGCGTCTCCGAGAAGATCACCGCCTCGCCGTCGCCCAGCGCCGACAGCACCGCCAGGTTGGCCATGTAGCCGGTACAGAAGAACAGGCTGCGCGCCTCGGGAATGTGCGGCGCCATCCATTCGCCCAGCCGTTCTTCGAGCTGCGCGTGAGCGCGCGAGTGGCCCAGGATGAGGTGCGAGCCGCCGCTGCCCGTGCCATAGCGCGCCGCGCCTTCGGCCAGCGCCTCGGCCAGCGCGGGGTGCGCGGCCAGGCCCAGGTAGTCGTTGCTGCTGAAACCGAGCATGGTGCGCGGCGCGGTGGCGCCGGCCAGCGTGAGGATCTGCTCGGGCGCGCAGGCGGTCTCGGCGATCTGCCGGCGGCGGCGCAGCGAGCGCGCGTCAAGTGCGGTGATCTCGTCCTGCAGGCGTTCAAGCAAGCGCAGCATCGCGGGCTCCTTCTTCGGCGGTGGCGCCGGATGCGGTGGTGACGGCTTTGAGCGTCGCGAGCGTGCCGTCCACCAATTGGTCGATCTCGTCGTCGGCAATGGCATACGGCGGCATCAGGTACACGGTCGCGCCGATGGGCCGCATCAGCAGGCCGTGGTCGCGCGCCGCGAGGTGAAAGCGCTCGGCGAAGCGCGGGCCGGGCGCGCGCACGTCGAAGGCCGTGATCATTCCGCGCTGGCGCAGGTGATCAACCCCATGCGCTTGGCCGGCCAGCCCTTCGCGCAGGCGGGCGAACAGGCGCGCGGCGCGGTCCTTGTTTCGGTTCAGCGCGTCTTCCGTTTCGAACAGGTCGAGCGTAGCCAGCGCCGCGCGGCAGGCCAGCGCATTGCCGGTGTAGGAATGCGAATGCAGGAAGCTGCGCGCGGCGTCGTCGTCGACGAAGCCCTGGTAGATGGCGTCGCGCGTCATCACCAGCGCCAGCGGCAGGTAGCCGCCACTGATGCCCTTCGACAGGCACAGGAAGTCGGGCCAGATGCCGGCCTGCTCGCACGCGAAGAAGGTGCCCGTGCGCCCGCAGCCGACCGCGATCTCGTCGGCGATCAGGTGCACGCCGAAGCAGTCGCACAGCGCGCGCAGGCGGCGCAGGTAGGCCGGATCGTGCATCGCCATGCCGGTGGCGCACTGCACCAGCGGCTCGACGATCACGGCGGCGATGCTGTCGTGTTGCGCGGCCAGCAGCGCCTCGAGCTCGTCGGCCGCGCGATTCGCCACGGCGGCGGCGTCTTCGCCGGGCCGTGCGGCGCGCGCGTCGGGCGAGGCCACGAGGTGCGCGCTGGCGAGCAGCGGCGCATAGGCGTCGCGGAACACCGGCACGTCGGTGACGTGCAGCGCGCCCAGCGTCTCGCCGTGGTAGCCGCCGCGCAGCGCCACGAAGCGGCGCTTGTCGGCGCGGCCCGCGTTGCGCCAGGCGTGGAAGCTCATCTTGAGCGCGATCTCCACGGCCGAGGCACCGTCGGAGGCATAGAAGCAATGGCCCAGCGCATGGCCCGTGAGCGCCGCCAGCCGTTCGGCCAGCTCGACCGCCGGCGCGTGCGTGCAGCCCGCGAGCATCACGTGCGGCAGCGTGTCGAGCTGCGCCTTGAGCGCGGCATTGATCGCCGGGTGCGCGTGGCCGAACAGGTTGACCCACCACGAACTGGTGGCGTCGAGGTAGCGCCGACCTTCGTGATCAGTCAGCCAGACGCCCTCGCCGCGCGCGATGGGCAGCGGCGGCGCGACGTCGAGACGGATGCTCTGGGTGCAGGGGTGCCAGACGTGGCGGCGGCTGCGTTGTTGCCAATCGGCGTTGGCGTTGGCATGGGCGTTCGAAGCGGTCGAAGAAGCAGTCGTTGTTGGGGGCACCCGCGCATTCCTTTCTTGTTCGAAAAAAGCATTACCCGTCGCGAGAAACGAGGGCAAAGGCGCGGGATCGTATCGACGGAAAGACGGTGCGGCAAACGCGCTTCGGGCGGGTGTTTGCGGGGCGTGATGAGGGAGGTTTGGGCGACGTTGTGCGGCGTAGCGCGGCCGTTCGTCGCAACGATGGGGGCTTCAGCGTGGTCGCGCCTGCCCCGCTCGCAGGGGCGCTCCCGCAAGTTGTCCGGCTGCCGCCAAAGATAGCGAGCGAATGTCCGGTTCTCGGGGTGCTGGACGCCGCGGCTGTGATTTTCAGACACAGCCGTGGCCGACTTCAACGATCGTTCAGTTGCTGCTCTTTTTGACCAGAGCGCGATGTTCACGTCGCATCCATCGACCTGTCGCTGTCAGAAAAAACTTCATCCAAAAATTGGCATGAGAACAAACGCCTTCCTTTGCGAAGCAGAGAACAAATTTTCCGGAGAAATGCACACAGAAGCACTCACTTTGGGGGCGAGTTGATGCTTCTTCGTTGAAGTAGAGTTGTCCGGATTCATGCAGCACTTCCGAGGCCGATCTTTGAATCGACAAGGCAGGCGGGAAGATCACGCATGTGAAGAAATGGGCCAAGACCGGGCTACCGGGGCGCTGTTGCATAACCCGAATTCAGGGCGAGCCTCCCCTTACCCAAGACGCAGCTATGCCACGCGCACAGTCTCAGGCGTTCCCAGACTGGTGAACCTGTTGAGGATCGATGCCCGTACCTGTAGCTCGGTCACCTGCCTCTGGAAGTCCCGTGCCATCACGCGCTCGCCCAGTCTCTTGAAGCACCCCATCTTGGTCTCCACCAGGCTGCGGCGGTGATAGCCGCTCCACTTCTTCCAGATTGAACGACCAAGCTTGCGTGTCGCCCTCAGGATTTCGTTTCTTGCCTGCGCCCCAGCTTTGCCATCCGCCCAAGGCTTGGCGTTCTTGCGTGTGGGGATGATCGCCGCAGCCTGCCGACTGGCGATTGCCTCGTGGCACGCTTTGGTGTCATAGGCACCATCGGCGCTCACCGAATGCAGTTGTTCGTCCGCAGGAATCTGCGCCAGCAACTCCGGCAGCATCGGCGCATCGCCAATGGCGTTGTCCGTGATCTCGATGGCGCGGATCTCCAGCGTCTGTGCATCAATGCCCAGGTGCACCTTGCGCCACTGCCGGCGGTAGTCGGCACCGTGCTTCTTCGTCTTCCATTCGCCTTCGCCCAGCATCTTCACGCCGGTGCTGTCGATCAGCAGGTGTAGGCCCGCGCTGCTGCGGCGCGTGGCAATGGCCACACTCAATGTCTTCTGACGCCGCGACAAGGTGCTGTAGTCGGGCACGGCCCAGTCCAAGTGGGCCAACTTGATCAGGCTCTCGGCCAGGCCCGTCGCCTGGCGCAGGCCCAGCCCAAACATGCACTTCAAGGTCAGGCAGAACTGGATCGCAGCATCGCTGAACACAGCGGGCCGGCCTGAGCGACCACTGGCAGGAGCCTGCCATTGAAGGTCGGCATCGAGCCAAACCATCAATGATCCCCTGCGCTTGAGCGCCGCGTTGTACTCACTCCAGTTCGTCGTGCGGTACTTCGCCCGCGGTGGCTTGCTCATCTGTCTAGCCTAGCCTAACCACGATCGGAGGCCACTCCGGCAGGGTTATGCAACAACGCCTCGAGTAGCGCAGCGTCTCGGTCGGCGCAATGGCATGCTGCCATGCCCAGCGCGCCGGCCCGCGCAGCAGGTAGACGGAGCGCGGCTCGATGAGAACCTCGAGCGCGGCCGGCCCCGATGCGGGTGCGCCGGGCACGTACGGCCGGAACTGCATCACCGCATCGCCGTGCAGCGAGACGCCCACGATGTCTTCGAAGTCGGGCACGTCGCGGTGCCAGCCCAGCGGCGTGCCGGGGCGGTACTCGGCGATCAGCAGGTGCGTGAGGTCTTCGGGCGCGACGCCGGCCCAGGCGGCGGCCTTGGCCCGCAGCGGATGCAGCACCTCGGGCAGCGGCGCGCCGGGCTTGAGGCGGTTGGTGTCGAAGTCGTAGCTGCCGCCGAAGCTGGTGCCGCGCCGGCGCGCGGTGTATTCCTTGTAGCGCATCTCCTTGAGCGGCAGGCCTTGCACGATGTGCAGCAGGTCGGCCTCTTCGTCGCGCGACAGGAATTCGGGCTCGTAGCGCAGGCCCTCGATGGCCGCAGCAGGCGCCTCGCCGAACAGGTCGGGCTGGCCGGCGTGCTCAAGGCGTCGGGCGGCGCGCATCGTCTTCCCCGGCCTCGCCGGCCAGTTGCACATGCCACCAGCTCGGCAGCAGCTCGCGGATCTCGGCGCGCGCAAAGCGGTCGTCGAGCAGGTGCAGCACGCCGGTGTCGGCCTCGGTGCGGATCACGCGGCCGGCGGCCTGCACCACCTTCTGCAGGCCCGGGTAGAGATAGGTGTACTCGTAGCCCTTGCCGAAGCGCAACTGCATGCGCTCGCGCGTGATCTCGTTGAGTTCGTTGTACTGGGGCAGCCCCAGGCTGGCGACGAAGGCGCCGATCAAGCGGCTGCCCGGCAGGTCAATGCCCTCGCCGAACGCACCGCCGAGCACGGCGAAGCCGATGCCCTGCCCGCCCTCTTCGAAACGCGCGACGAAGCCGTGGCGGTCGGCTTCGCGCATGCCGCGCGTCTGCGCCCACACGGGCACGCCGGGGTGGCGCAGCGAGAACGCGGCGCAGGCTTTGTCGAGGTAGTCGAAGCTGCTGAAGAAGGCCAGGTAATTGCCGGGCAGGCGCTCGAACTGCGCGCCGATGATGTCCGCCACATGGCGCAGCGAGCCGGCGCGGTCGCGAAAGCGCGTGGAGACGCCGGTCGCAACCTCGACCCTCAGCTGCCGGCTGCTGAACGGTGACGCCACGTCGAGCAGCGCCGTGTCTTCGGGCAGGCCGAGCGCGTCACGGTAGAACGCGAACGGCGACAGCGTGCCCGAGAAGCAGGTGACCGACACCGCGTCGGCAAAACGGCCTTCGAGGAAGGGCCCGGGCACGAGGTTGCGGATGGCCAAGCCGCGCTGCTCCTGCGTGCCGCCCAAGGTGCGCTCGAACACCGAGTGGTCGTCGAAGACCTCGGCCAGCCGCGCGAAGTGCAGCGCGTCGAAGAAGAAGCGCTGCAGCGGACCCTGCGCCGCATCGGGCGTGGCAGCAAAGTGCTCGGCCATCGCGGTGTTGGCAGCCTGCAATGTTCGCAAGAAGCGCTCGGGGATCTCGTCGGCGGTGTCGTAGTCGGCGGTCTGCGCCTGCTGCAGCGTGTCCCATTCGCGAAACAGCCGCGCCAGCGGACCGCGCACGGCGGCGGGCGCGATGCGGTGCGCCTCTTCGAGGGCCGCGCCTTCGAGCTTGGCGGTGTACATGCCACGCGCCCGCTCCAGCAGGTTGTGCGCCTCGTCGACCAGCACGGCAACGCGCCAGCCGGCGTCTTTCATGCTGGCGAACAGGAAGGCGCTGCTGTCGAAGTAGTAGTTGTAGTCGCCGACGATGACGTCGCTCCAGTGCGTCATTTCCTGCGCGAGGAAATAGGGGCACACCTCGTGCGCGAGCGCGACCTGACGCAGGGCCTCGCGGTCGAGCCAGCCGGCCTGGGCGGCTTCGGCGCGCGCGGCGGGCAGGCGGTCATAAAAGCCGCGCGCCAGCGGGCAGGCCTCGCCGTGGCAGGCGCGGTCGGGGTACTCGCAGACCTTTTCACGGGCGGCGAGTTCGAGCACGCGCGGCTTGGCACCGCCCTGCCCCAGCACCCGCAAGGCGTCGAGTGCCACGGGCCGGCCGGAGGTCTTGGCGGTGAGGAAGAACACTTTGTCGACCCGGTGTGCCGCCCGCGCCTTGAGCAACGGGAACAGCGTGGCCAGCGTCTTGCCGATGCCCGTGGGCGCCTGCGCCAGCAGGCAGCGCGCGCCGACGGCCGCGCGGTAGACCGCCTCGGCCAGTTCGCGCTGGCCGGTGCGGAAGGCGGCATGGGGAAATCCGAGCCGTGCCAGCGCCTCGTCGAGCGCGCCGCGATGCGCTGCCTCGCGCTGCGCCCAGTCGCTGTAGCAGGCGCACAAGGTCTCGAAGTGCGTGCGCAGGGTGTCGCGCGTGTGCTGCTCTTCGAGCACGGTTTCGTCGCCGCTGGCCAGGTCGAGGTAGACCAATGCGACGGTCAGGCTCTCGTGCCCTTCCTGCTCGCAGAGCATCCAGCCGTAGCAGCGCACCTGCGCCCAGTGCAAGGCCCGGTGGTTGGCGCGGATGGCGTCGAAGTCGCCGCGGAAGGTCTTGATTTCTTCCACCCGCGCCTGCGCCGGGTCGTAGCCATCGGCCCGGCCGCGCACGCGCAGGGGACCGCAGGTGGTGTCGAGTGGCACCTCGCTGCGGTAGTCGCCGCCGCGCCGCGCCTGCACCAGCGCGTGGCCGGCCATGCCTTCCAGCGCGCTGGGCGCGGGCACGAAGCGCAGGTCGAGATCGCCCGCCTTGGCGCCGAACGCGCACAAGGCCTTGACGGACACGACATGCGCCGCCGAGACGGTGGCAGACGCGGCGGGAGACGGGGTTTGGGGTTCGGGAGGCATGCTGCCGATACTGGATGAAACCACAGTATAGCGAGCGCCAGATGCGGCAATACGTCACACAAAGTGCTATCGGGGTCTTCTCCGACAGGTCGAATGCCGTTTTTCGGCAAGACTTGACAAGTTTTGCTTACAAATGCGCCCATGAAAACTCCCTCCGCGATCGACCCCGTCGAATTCGACCGCCTGCTCAGCCGCAACCTCAAGCTGCCGCTGCTCGGTGGGCTGGTCGGCGCCGTGGCCTTCGTCGCGCTGATCCTGTATCTGCTGTCGAGCCTGAGCTGGGTCGAGCACACCGACCAGGTCACGCGCGCCGCCAGCGAACTGCAACGTCGCTCCATTGATATGGAGACGGGCATGCGCGGTTTCCTGATCACCGGCGAGGAGAGTTTTCTCGAGCCCTACCAGACCGCCCTGCCGCGCCTGAAGGCCGACACCGACGCGCTGCGCCGCCAAGTGTCGGACAACCGGCAGCAGGTGGAACGCGTCGACCGCATCGCCGGCCTGCAGGAGTCGTGGCTGACCTTCGCGCGCGAAATGATCGAGGCGCGGCGCAACGGCGTCGATCCGCAGGCGACCGTCCGGCTGGGCCGCGGCAAGCGCCTGACCGACGAGCTGCGCGCCGAGTTCACGACTTTCATGGACACCGAGCAGACGCTGCGCTTCCAGCGCAACACCGAGGCCAACCGCACGAGCTGGTGGGTGGTTGGCCTGTTCCTGTTGTTCACGCTGGTGTACTCGGGGCTGGTGGCGTTCTTCGGGCGCCGGCAGCTGATGCGGCTGTCCGACAGCTACGACGTGGTGCTGCGCGAGCAGGCGGCCCACGCCGAGCGCCTGGCGCAGGAGGCCTGGCTGCGCAATGCGCAGACCGAGCTGGTGGGCGAGCTGGTCGGCGAGCTCAGCGCGCCGGACATGGGCCGCAAGATCCTGGCGTTCTTCTCGCGCCACCTCGGCAGCTCGGTCGGTGCGCTCTATGTGCGCGAACGCCACGGCCCGCTGCGCCGTGCCGCGAGCTACGGTTTCTCCAGCGAGGCCGAAGCCTCGCCGCAGGTGTTCTCCCCTACCGAAGGCCTGGTCGGCCAGGCGGCGGCCGAGCGGCGCCGCATGCTGATCGACCCGGTGCAGGCCGACTACCTGAAGGTGAACTCCGGCCTCGGCGAGATGGCGCCCAGGGCTGTGCTGCTGCTGCCGGTGACGAGCGACGGCGCCGTCAACGGCGTGCTCGAACTCGGCCTGCCGGGCACGCCCGACGCGCGCAGCGAGCAGCTGTTCGACCTGGTGGCCGACGACATCGGCACCTCGCTGGCGGCGGCGCGCTACCGCGAGCAGCTGCAGGACGTGCTGGCCGAAACCCAGCAGCTCAACGAAGAGCTGCAGGTGCAGCAGGAAGAGCTGCGCACCGCCAACGAAGAGCTCGAAGAACAGTCGCGCGCCCTGCGCGCCTCGCAGGCCATGCTGGAGAACCAGCAGGCCGAGCTGGAGCAGACCAACAGCCAGCTGTCGGAACGCACCGAGGCGCTCGACCAGCGCAACACCGCGCTGCGCCGCGTGCAGCGCGACCTGGAAGACCGCGCCGACGAGCTGCAGCGCGCCAGCCGCTACAAGTCGGAGTTCCTCGCGAACATGTCGCACGAACTGCGCACGCCGCTGAACAGCGCGCTCATCCTGGCCAAGCTGCTGGGCGACAACCCGCAGGGCAACCTGTCGCTGGAACAGGTGAAGTTCGCGGAATCGATCTACGCCTCGGGCAACGACCTGCTGGTGCTGATCAACGACATCCTGGACATCGCCAAGGTCGAGGCCGGCAAGCTGGAACTGGTGCCCGAAGAGGTGCCGCTCGACAAACTGGCCCAGAGTCTCGAAAGCACCTTCCGCCCGATCGCGACCGACAAGAACCTGGAGTTCCGGCTGGAGCTGCGGCCCGACACGCCGGCCCTGCTGGTCACCGACCGGCAGCGGGTGGAGCAGGTTCTGAAGAACCTGCTGTCGAACGCGATCAAGTTCACCGAGCGCGGCGAAGTGGCGCTCACGGTGTCGGCCACGGCCGACGGCGGCGCGGCCTTTGCGGTGCACGACTCGGGCATCGGCATCGACCCGCAGCAGCACGAGCTGATCTTCGAGGCCTTCCGCCAGGCCGACGGCACCACCAGCCGCCGCTACGGCGGTACGGGGCTGGGCCTGTCGATCTCGCGCGACCTCACGCAGCTGCTCGGCGGCACGCTGACGGTGAAGAGCGAAGCCGGCCAGGGCAGCACCTTCACGCTGCAATTGCCGCCACGCGCGCCGCAGACCATGCCCGCACCGGCCATGCCCGTGGGCACGCTGCGTTCGATGTCGACTTCTTCGCTCTCGCATGCGCCGGCCGTGCTGTCGCCGCCGCCGCTCGCGCCCCCTGCCCCGGCGCCGGTCGTGCCGGCGCCGCGCTTCGCGGACGACCGCTCGATTCCGCGCGACCAGGTACGGCGTGTGCTGGTGATCGAAGACGAGCCCCAGTTCGCCCACATCCTGTACGACCTGGCGCACGAGTTGGGCTACCGCTGCCTGGTGGCGCACGGCGCGGCCGACGGCTTCGAGCTGGCCACGCAGTTCGTGCCCGACGCGATCCTGCTGGACATGCGCCTGCCCGACAGCACCGGCCTGGACGTGCTGCAAAAGCTCAAGGACTCGCCGCACACGCGCCACATTCCGATCCACGTGGTCTCGGCCGCCGACAACGCGCAGGCCGCCGCGCTGCACATGGGTGCCATCGGCTTCGCGCTGAAGCCGGCCACGCGCGAAGAGCTGACCAAGGTGTTCGCGCGGCTGGAAGAAAAGCTCACGCAGAAGGTCAAGGTCGTGCTGCTGGTGGAAGACGATGCGCTGCAGCGCGAGAGCGTGATCCGGCTGATCGGCGACGACGACATCGAGATCGTCGCGGTCGGCTCCGGCGAAGAGGCGCTGGCGCTGCTGCGCACGCGCGTGTTCGACTGCATGGTCACCGACCTGCGCCTGCCCGACATGCAGGGCAGCGAGCTGCTCAAGCAGATGGCGGCGGAAGAGATCGTGTCGTTCCCGCCCGTCATCGTCTACACCGGACGCAACCTCACGCGCGACGAAGAGACGGAGCTGCAGCGCTACTCGCGCTCGATCATCATCAAGGGCGCGCGCTCGCCCGAGCGGCTGCTCGACGAGGTGACGCTGTTCCTGCACAAGGTGGAGGCCGAGCTCTCGAGCGAACGCCAGGGCATGCTGAAGACGGCGCGCGGGCGCGACCGCATCTTCGAGGGCCGCACCATCCTCCTGGTGGACGACGACGTGCGCAACATCTTCGCGCTCACCAGCGCGCTGGAGCAGCGCGGCGCCACGGTCGAGATCGGCCGCAACGGCCGCGAAGCGCTGGAGCGCCTCGACCAGGTGAGCGAGATCGACCTCGTGCTGATGGACGTGATGATGCCGGAGATGGACGGCCTGGAAGCCACGCGCCGCCTGCGCGCCGACCCGCGCTTCGCGAAGATGCCCGTGATTGCGATCACCGCCAAGGCCATGAAGGACGACCGCGACCAGTGCCTGGCCGCGGGCGCCAACGACTACCTGGCCAAGCCGGTGGACCTGGAGCGCCTGTTCTCGCTGCTGCGCGTGTGGATGCCGAAGATGGAGCGCCTGTGACCCGCAAGCCTCTCCCCGCCTCACCTGCGGCCACGCCGGCCATTGCCCCGGCGCAACCGCTGAGCGACACCGAGATCGAGTTGCGCCTGCTGATGGAGGCCATCTATCTCAAGTACAGCTACGACTTCCGCAACTACACCACCGCCTCGCAAAAACGCCGCGTACTGTATGCACTGGAGCAACTGGAGTTCTCGAGCATCTCGGCGCTGCAGGACCGCGTGCTGCGCGACGCGACCTTGTTCGGCCGGCTGCTGCAGTTCCTGACGATCCCGGTGAGCGAGATGTTCCGCGACCCGGGCTACTTTCTGGCGCTGCGCCGGCATGTGGTGCCGATCCTGCACACCTACCCGTCGGTGAAGGTGTGGGTGGCGGGCTGCAGCACGGGCGAAGAGGTGTTCTCGCTGGCGATTCTGCTGCGCGAGGAAGGCCTGCTCGAACGCACGCAGATCTACGCCACCGACATCAACCCGGCCTCGCTCGAGAAGGCGCGCCAGGGCATCTTTCCGCTCGAAGCCATTCGCGGCTACACGTCGAACTACCAGCGCGCGGGCGGGCTCAGTGCGTTCTCCGACTACTACACGGCCGCCTACGAGGCCGCGCGTTTCGACCCCTCGCTGTGCGCCGACGTGATCTTTGCCGACCACAGCCTGGCCACCGACAGCGTGTTCGCCGAGACGCAGCTGGTGTCGTGCCGCAACGTGCTCATCTACTTCAACCGCCAGCTGCAGGACCGCGCGCTCGGGCTGTTCCACGAGTCGCTGTCGCACCGCGGTTTTCTCGGGCTGGGCTCGAAGGAAAGCATCGACTTCTCGGGCTACGCCGACCGCTTTGACACCCACGCGCGCTCCGAGCGCATCTACCGCAAGGTCGCATGAAGGGCGCCGGCACGCACCGCTCCTTTCCGGCTCGCCGCGTCGAAGCCGTGGTGCTCGGCGCCTCGGCCGGCGGCATCGACGCGCTCGGCACGGTGCTCGAGGGCCTGCCCGCGGGCTGGCGCATTCCCATGGCGGTGGTGCTGCACCTGCCCGAATCGCACGAGAGCCACCTGGCCGAAATATTCGCGCAGCGCCTGCCGATTCCCGTGCACGAGGCGCTCGACAAGATGCCCATCGCAGACGGCTGCCTGTACTTCGCGCCGCCGGGCTACCACCTGTCGATCGAGCGCGGACGCCGCTTCTCGCTGAGCTGCGAGCCGCCCGTGCTGTATTCGCGCCCCTCCATCGACGTGCTCATGGCCTCGGCCGCCGACGCCTACGGGCCGTCGGTGGCGGGCTTTCTCATGACCGGTGCGAACGAGGACGGCGCCGAAGGCCTGTTCCGCATCCACCGCGCCGGCGGACTCACCGCCGTGCAAGACCCCACCGAAGCTTTGGTTCCCACCATGCCCCTCGCCGCCATTGCGCGCCACACGCCCGACCACGTGCTTCCCCTGCGCGACCTGCGCACCCTGCTGCAGCAATTGGAGCCCGCCCATGCCCATTGAGGTCGAAAGCAAGCTGCTGATCGTCGACGACCTGCCCGAGAACCTGCTGGCGCTCGAGGCGCTGATTCGTGCGCCCGGCCGCGTGGTGTACCGCGCCGGTTCGGCCGAGTCCGCGCTGACGCTGTTGCTGGAGCATGAATTCGCGCTCGCCATCGTCGACGTGCAGATGCCCGGCATGAACGGTTTCGAGCTGGCCGAGCTGATGCGCGGCACCGAGCGCACGCGGCACATTCCGATCATCTTCGTGAGCGCCGCCGGGCGCGAGATGAACTACGCCTTCCAGGGCTACGAAAGCGGCGCGGTCGATTTCCTGCACAAGCCGCTCGATCCGCACGCGGTGGTCAGCAAGGTGAGCGTGTTCGTCGATCTGCACCAGCACCGCAAGGCGCTGCGCCACGAGATGGAATCGCTGGCCGCCGCGCACCGCAAGCAGGAAGAGCTGGTGCAGCAGCTGCAGCACACGCAGCGCGAGCTGGAGCGCGCGGTGCGCATGCGCGACGACTTCATGTCGATGGTGTCGCACGAGCTGCGCACGCCATTGAACACGCTGTACCTCGAAGCGCAGTTGCGCCAGCTGCACCTGTCCAAGGGCAAGCTCGACAGCTTCTCGCCCGAGAAGCTGCCCACGATGATCGAACGCGACCAGCGGCAGATCCGCAACATGGTCCGGCTCATCGACGACATGCTCGACGTGACGCGGCTGCGGCGCGATGCGCTGTCGATCCAGACCAAGCCGGTCGACCTCGCAGAGCTGGCCCGCGCCGTGGTCGACAACCTGCGCCACCAGGCCGAGGCCGCAGGCTGTGCCATTTCGCTGGAGGCGCCCGACACGCTGCGCGGCGTGTGGGACGAATTCCGCATCGAACAGGTGCTGACCAACCTGTTGACCAACGCGATGCGCTACGGCGGCGGCAAGCCGGTCGAGATGACGGTGCGGCTGGACGGCGACAACGCCGTGGTGAGCGTGCGCGACCAGGGCATCGGCATCTCGCCCGAGGACCACCAGCGCATCTTCGAACAGTTCGAGCGCACCGACGTCAGCCGCAAACACGCGGCCGGCTTGGGCCTCGGGCTGTACATCACGCACAAGATCGTGAGCCTGCACGCGGGCCGCATCGGCGTGGAGAGCACACCGGGCCAGGGCGCACGCTTTTTCGTCGAGCTGCCGCTGCAGACGCCCCCTGCCGCGCCGGACGCCGGGAAGTAACAAACGAAGCCCTTGTTACGGCTTTCCGTAGGCACTGCGCCGATACTGCGGGATCGCAATCAATGGATGCCGAAAGACAACAACTGTGAATGTTCTGATCGTCGACGACAACGAGGCCGCGGCCGACCTGCTGCGGGAGCTGCTGACGCTGCAGGACCACACCGCCCGCTGCACCTACACGGCGCAACAGGCGCTGGATGCCGCCGCCAGCGAGCGCTTCGATGCGGCGCTGATCGACCTCACGCTGCCCGACTTTCCGGGCACCGAGGTGGCACGCCGTCTGCGCGCGGGGACGGGCGAAGGGGCGCCGCGGCTGCTGGTGGCGATTTCTGGTTTTTCGGAACGGGACGCGGCGAATGCGGCGCCGGGCGAGGTGCTGTTCGACCACCACCTGCAAAAGCCCATCGACATCGGGGCGCTCGAGCGCATCCTTGCGCCGGGCTGAAGCCGGCCTGTACGCCCTCGCCCGTCAGCGCATCGCGCGGTACCGGTACAGGCGAAAACCTTCCTTCTGGATGAAGCCGCTGGGCTCCCAGCCGCGTGCGAGCGCACGGTCGGTGATCTGCGCCATCTGCAGGCCGATGCTGTCCTGGAGGTTGTCCCCCACGGCCAGCTCGAACTTACGGAGTTCACCGTCCAGGGCCTCCACCGCCGCGATGGCGGCCTCGACGTTGGTGAAAGGCCGAAGGCTGGTCTGCATTTTTTGTCGCTCCTTGGGCACTCTGCGCGCCTGTTGAACGATCCAAGGCAAGTGTCATGCCCCCGACTGAAACAGTCTTTCGGGCATGAATTGAATTCTTTGAACTTACAAATGTGACTGAATGTGACGTTTTAGTCAGAGGTCACGCCAAGAATTGGCATGCCCGCAAGCTTGAGGCGGCGGGTCAATCGCGGTCGTCATCCTCGTCGTCGTCATCGTTCGGCGGACGGTAGGGATAGCCGGGGCCGTAGTACGGGCGTCCGGGCGGCGGCGCGTAGACCGGAGCCGGCCGGTAGTACACAGGCGGCGGCGGGCGGTAGTAGGCCCGCGGCGGTGGCGGCTCGTAGTAGATCGGGGCCGGGTACGCATAGACGGGCGGCGGCACGTAGTACGGCGGCGCATAGACCGCGCCGGGAGTGCCGATCTGCACCGACCAGCTTCCGCGTGCGCTGGCAGCGCCCGTGGCGAGCAGCGCGCCGGCGGCGATGGCGGCCCATCTGAAAACAGAAGAATCATTGGGGGAATGCATGGTGGCTCCAGGCCCGGCGCGAACGGCGCCGGGGTGGTCATGCAACGTGGCTCGCCTCCGCGTGGTGCACGCCAAACGTCACCAGCTGGTTGCCAAACGTGAATGAGCGTCGCAGTCGACCTCAGTCGACGATGGCCCTGCGCGACAGCATCACGTCATCGCCCGTGGTGTTGAAGGCGATGGTCGGCGCGCTGAAGTCACTCAGCGGTGCGCCCAGGCCGATCTCGCCGCGGCCGTGCAGCACGCACTCGTCGCGCCGCAGGGCGATCTCGTGGCTCGAGCCGCCGTTGCCGTGGAAGCGCACCCAGGTGCCGTAGGTGCTGACGTCGATCAGCACGCAACTGCCCTGCCGTTCTTCGATGCGCGCATGCAGCCGCGACACGCGCGGGTCGTTGACCACGAACTGCGCATCGCCCACACGGCCGAGGTGAATGGGCAGCTGGTCGATGCGGAACATCGAGCGCACGTCGAGCCACGCGAGCTCGATGTGGCCGAAGGTGGAATCGGGCAGCCGCGCCGGCAGCAGCGCGGCCGGCACGGTCAGGAAGCTGGTCAGGTCTTCCTGCCAGTCGATGCGGTGGACGATCGACATCTCGCTGCGCCCGCGGATGTTGATCGGCCCGAGGTCGCGGTGCTGCACGGCGCCTTCGTGCAATTGCAGGACCACCGTCTCGGTGACCCAGATCTGGCCGGGGCCGGCCAGGTCGCTCAGGCGCGAGGCCAGGTTGACGGCGTCGCCGAAGCAGTCGCCCTCGACCTCGACCACGTCGCCGCTGGCCACGCCGATCTGCAGCGCCATGCGCAGCGGCACCGGCCAGCCGGCCAGGCGCTTCTGGTGGTAGCGCTGCAGCTCGATCACCGCGTGCGTGGCGGCGGCGCCGCTGGTGAAGATGGCGAACACACCGTCGCCCAACGACTTCACGACCCGGCCGCCGTGGGCCTCGCACACACGCCCGATCCATTGGGTCAGCCGCGTCACGGTCTCGGTGGCACGCGCATTCCCCATGGCCTCGAAGACCCTGGTACTTCCGGTCAAGTCCGCGAAAACGACTGTGGAATTGACACCCATACTGTTTTTTCTTGGCAGCAAGCGCTGGTTATGTTGCTCTGGACCTTTCGCTGCTCCTGCGAGAAGTTTCTCCGACATGCGCCATCACATGCAAGGAACGATCCGCAGAAGCTTCTTGTTGACGCTGCACGACGCGGGCCCACTGCCGCATCGTGCCGATGAGTTCTAAAGTTTTTTAATACTTTTGGACTCAAAACTCAAATGACAACAAAAGAGACCGCTAAAGCTTGTTGTTTGCAAACAAGAAACGGTGTTTCACATCTTGTGTCTCGGCCAACTGAGGCTTAAGGTAGCGACCGTTCCAGTTCCGGGCAATACGCTTTTCGTGACATGCTGCTCTTTCGCCGCCTTTTTCAGCTTCTGAACGTACCCGGCCTGGGATCGCGGCAGGTTGGGGAAAGTCAGCTCGGCCGCATTCGCACTGCGATGCTGTCGGTGCTCCAGGGCCGCGGCGGCCAATCGATCCAGCGTGTCAGTCAACGCGTGCGCTTTGCGGTCGATGTCGAAGCCCTCTGGTACCTGCGGCAGGACGTGATGGTCGCGCTGAGCGCCATCGACGGCGAATCGGCCGCGCGGCGCCAGATGAAAGAAATCAACAGCATGTTCAAGGGCGGCCTGCCCGGCTCGATGGGCCCGCGCGCCCATCAGCGCTTCACCAACCAGTGATGTCCTGATCGGCCGGCATCGCAGCGGCAACAGCGGCCGCCTGCGTCCCGGTTCAGTGAGCGTGAGCGTGAGCGTGGGGGTGGTGATGGTCGTGACCGTGGTGATCGCCATGGTCATGGTCATGGTGGCCATGCCGATGGCCCCACACCAGGAACACATCGCGCCCCTCGGCGGCCAGTGCCACCTTCGCACCCACCGGCAGCAGCACCTTGGTCTGCACATGCCCGAACGGCAGGCCGGCAATGACCTGCACCTTCTTCAGGCTGGCACGCAGCCGGTCGATCACCGTGTTCATGCCGAAGCCGCGGTCGTAGCCGGCGATGCTGCGCACGCCCGTGAACTGACCAAACACGATCGCCTTCTGGCGCGCCAGCACACCCGCCAGCTTCAGCTGGTCGAGCATGCGTTCGATGCGGTATGGGTGCTCGTTGGTGTCTTCGATGAAGAGCACGCCCTTGTCGACCACCGGGAAGTACGGCGTGCCCAGCAGGCTGGTCAGCACGCAGAGGTTGCCGCCCCAGAGCACGGCGTCTTCGATCGGCTTGACCTTGAGCTCGGCGTCGCGCACCGGCATGCGCCAGCCGGTGCCTTCGCCCTGCCCGCTCAACAGATCGTCGAAGCAGGCTTCCATGATGTCGTCGGGGCCGCCCTCGGCGCCGAAGTCTTCACCGACCGCGGGACCGGACCAGGTGATGGCGCCGTTCTTGGCCAGCAATGCGTTCTGCAGGGCCGTGAAGTCGCTGCAGCCGACGAACTCGGTGCCCTTGTCGATCGCCTTGGCCAGCGCCTTGTACGGCAGCGCGTCGAGGATGCGCGTGAGGCCGTAGCCGCCGCGCGCGATCAGCGCCACGTCGGCGCCGCTCGCGGCGGCGCGCGAGACAGCGGCGAGCCGGGTGGCGTCGTCGCCCGCAAAACGCTGGTGCGCCGTCAGCGCGGCTTCGTCGATTTCGACCTCATGGCCGAGGGCCTTGAGCCGGGCCACGCCGCGCCGGAAGGCGGCTTTGTCGCGGATGGCACTGGAGGGGGAGTAGATGTAGATATGTTGCGAAGTCACGGCGTCGAGTATCCCATTGCGTCCCGGATCTGCCGGGCCAGGGGGGCGGCCTGCGCTGCCGTTGGCCCACCCGATGCGGCGCGTGGACCGCGCGCACGCAGCGCGGCCTCGTAGCCCCGGTCGGGGAACGGCGCACGCCAGGCGTCCTTGGCGCGCACGCCGTTGTCGGGGGCGACGAGCGTCGCGACGAAGCGGCCCGGTGCTGCCGCTTGCAGCAGCGTTGCCAGTTCGCCGCCCGCCTCGCTGTGAACCAGCACGAGCGGTTCGGGATGGACCTGATCGAGCCACGCCAGCACCACGTCGCGGTGCCATTCGAGCCGATGCGTTGCTTCGCGCTTGGGTTTGTCGCTTTTGCCGAAGCCGATCAGGTCGGGCACCAGCGTGCGCACACCGGGCGCGCCGACGAGGTGGCGAAAGAAGTAGCCCCACTCGCCCGGGCCATGCAGACACAGGACGTCAGCCACGCGACCATCGCTGGCTGCTGAACCAGTCTCGTCCACCCAGTGCAAACGCCAGCCCTGCAGGACCGCCAGGTCTTGGACGTGGTGCGGCGCAAAGTTGAAATCGACAAGCGCGGCAAAGCGTTCGATGGGCGTGCGCAAGGCATCGTCACGCAGCGGTTCGGCCTGCGCGCGCGCGACGCTGCGGCGCTGTTGGAAGAAGCGCTGCAGCAACGCGCTGCAGTCATCGGCCAGCACGCCGCCTTCCACGCGGGTGTGGTGGTTCAGCTTCGGCTCGGCGAACAGGTCGAGGACCGAGCCCGCCGCGCCGGTCTTGGGGTCCGTGGCACCGAACACCACGCGCGTCAGCCGCGAATGCAGCATCGCGCCCGCGCACATCGCGCAGGGTTCGAGCGTGACGAACAGTTCGCAGCCGTCGAGCCGGTAGTTGCCGAGCGCGGCGGCACCGGCGCGCAGGGCGTTGATCTCGGCATGCGCGCTCGGATCGTGCTGCGCCACGGGCGTGTTCCGGCCGGTCGCGATGACCTGCCCGTCCTTCACCAGCACCGCGCCCACCGGCACCTCGCCCGCGTCGGCTGCGTGCTGCGCTTCCTGCAGCGCGAGCGCCATCCAGTGCGCGTCCGATGTCGATGCGACCGGCTCAGTTGTCATCGGGCATCTTGCGGGCCTGGGCCGCGGCGTCGAGGGCGTCCTTGACCTGTTGCTGGACCTGCTGCGCCTGCGTGCGCGCATCGACAGCCGCCGGGGCCGAGGCACCGGGCACGGTCGGTTGCTTCGCGATGGCGGTGCGCGACAGCTGCTGCTTCGCCAGCAGGCCGACGACGACCAGCGCGAGCACGAGGCCGATCAATCCGAACATCCGCATCTCAGCGTTCCTCCGGCGCGGCGACCATGCCGAGCCGCTCCATCCACACGGCCAGCGCCTGCTCGTCCGGTGAGCCGGCGCGGTAGACCTCGCCCATCGCCGCATGCGATTCGGGCCGGTGCTGGTTGAGCTTGATCTTGCATTGCAGCGCCGTCACGTGCAGCTCGAAGCCCATGATGCCGGCCAGCATCTTTCGCTGGAACTCCTCGCCGAGGTCTTTCCATTGCTGGGCGTAGGCCGGCTCGTGGTCGCCGATGAGTTTCTTGAGCAGCACGTCCTTCGCCTCGGGCGTCTCGATGAGGCGGGCTTCGACGGTGCAATGGACCGCGAGGTAGTTCCAGGTCGGCACCCGCGCCAGGTCGGGATAGACCGAAGGCGACAGATACGCGTGCGGCCCCTGGAAGACCACCACCGCACGCGGTCGCGCCTGCAGGTAGCGCCAGTGCGGGTTGGGCTTGGCGCAGTGCCCCAGCAGCACCAACGCGTCGCCCTCGCGCGGCTCGGCCACGATGGGCAGATGGGTGACGAAGGGCAAGCCCTCGTCGTCGTTCGAGATCAGGTTGGCAAAGGGATGCGCGCGCATCAGGCCCAGCGCGACGGCCGGGTCCTTGGCGTTGAACTGCGGAGGCATGTACATGGGGCGGGTTCCTCGTGGGGAGGTCCGATTGTCCCCGAGTCGCCCCAGACTCGGATGCGACAGGCTACTTGGCGCGTGCCGCTTCCAACTGCTTCACCATCGCCGTGTAGCCGCGCGCCTTCGCCAGTTGCAGCGGCGTGAGGCCCTGGCGGTCGGCCAGTTGCAGGTTGGCGCCGCCTGCGATCAGCGCGGCCAGGGTGCGTTGGTGACGTGCGCCGCCATCGCCCAGCACGATCGATTCGATCGTCGCCGTCCAGTGCAGGTTGTTCACGTGGTCCAGCGGCGCACCGGCCGCGACCAGCCGGCGCACGACCTCGTCGTGCCCCAGGTGCGCAGCGGCAATCAATGCGGTGCCGTCGTAGCGGCTGGTGGTCTGTCCGGGCTTGGCGCCCAGTTGCAGCAGCAGCGTGAGCGTGGCCACGTCGTCGGCCACGGACGCGATGGTCACGGCGTCGTAGCGGTCGTCTTCGAGCAGGTCGATGTTCGCGCCCGCCTTGGCGAGCAGCTTCACGGCGTCGCGCTGGCGCGCATAGGTGGCGACCTGCAGCGGCGTGCGGCCGCGCGCGTCGCGCACATCGAGGCTGGCGCCGGAGGCGATCAGGCTCTTGAGCTTGGGCAGATCGCCGTGCCAGGCCGCGCGATGCAGGCCTTCGTAGGCCAGCACTTCGGCGGCCAGCGGCGGCACCTGGGCCGCCGCACCGGGCGCGGCGCTCCAGCCGATCGCGGCGGCGAGCACCGCCGACCAGAGACCGCGCGCCGTCATCAGAGTTGGCCCTTGACCTTCTCGAGCGCGGCGTTGGCGCACTGCTCGTCGAGGTGGCCGCCCGGCGCACCGCCCACGCCCACGGCACCGATCACTTCGTTGCCCGACTTGATCGGCACGCCACCGCCCAGCAGCAGGAAGCCCGGCAGGTAGACGAGGTTGGCGGCGCCGGGGTTCTTCTGGGCGCCTTCCATCATGGCTTGCGTGGGGCTCTTGGCCGAGGCCGAGGTCCAGGCCTTGCGCTCGCTCGAAGCCAGCGTGTGCGGGCCGGCGTTGTCGGCACGTTGCACGGCGCGCACGGTGCCGGCGCGGTCGACCACGGTGGCGGCGACGTTGTAGCCGTTGGCGGCGCAAGCGGCCACGGTTTCTGCGGCGATCTGGTTGGCCAGCGCGAGCGAGATGTTCTTCTCGGTGCGGACAGCGGGGGCCGGCGTCTGGGCCTGGGCGACGGAAGCAGCGAGCAGAACGGCGAGGCCGCCCACGCGGATGATCGATTGCATGGTGTTTTTCTCCAGTGATGAGAGGGTTCGTGCCGGCCTGTGCCGACAACGGTGTCACTGTAAAAAATACGGCCCGCTGCGGCCATTCGTACGGCTACGCCCGGGACTCCGTAGTTCTACGGAGCGCCCTCTTCTCCCGCATCCGACGCCAGCACGGCATAGCGCCGGATCAGCTGCGCGAGCGAATCGCAATCGAGCTTGGCGAACAGGTTCGCGCGGTGGGTCTCGACGGTGCGCGGCGACAGCGCCAGCACGCGCGCGATCTCCTTGTTGGTGAGCCCCTGCACGATGAAGGCCAGCACCTCGCGCTCGCGCTCCGAGAGCTGCGCGACCCGCTCGCGCGCGGCGTTGTCGGCCTGCGAGCGCTCGCGCGTACGCACGTGCTGGCGCACGGCCTGCTGCAGGGCTTCGAGCAGCTGCTCGTCGTCCACCGGCTTCTCGAGGAACTCGGCCGCGCCGGCCTTGAAGGCACGGCGGCACATCTCGACCGTGCCGTGGCCGGTCAGCATGATCACGGGCTGGTCGACGCCCTGCGCCACCAGCCGGTCGAGCACCGTGAGGCCGCTGATGCCGGGCATGCGCACGTCGAGCACGATGGCGCCAACGCTCGCGCGGTCGAAGCCGTCGATGAAGGCCTGCGGATCGGCCCAGCCCTGCACGCGCAGGCCGACCGTGCCGATCAGCAGCGACAGGCTGTCGCGCACAGCCTGGTCGTCGTCGATCAGGTGGATCAGGGGCGATTGCGGTTGGTCGGCGGTGGCGGTCAACGTGTTCATGTCGAAGGCGCCACCAGCGGCAGCAGCAAGGTGAAGCGCGCGCCGCGCGGCGAGGCATTGGCGGCGCTCAGGCTGCCGCCCATGCCGCTGGCCAGCGTTTCGCTCAGGCTCAAGCCGAGGCCCAGGCCGCCTTCGCGCGTGCTGAAGAAAGGCTCGAACAGGCGCGGCAGCGCCTCGGGCGCGATGCCGCGGCCGTTGTCGGTGACGGTCAGCACGCCCTCCTCGCCGTTACGGCCGACCGAGACCACGAGGCGTCGCTCGGCCGCGGGCACGAGGTCGAGCGCCTGCGTCGCGTTCATCAGCAGGTTGTGCACGATCTGCTCCAACGCCACGGCCTCGGCCTGCACGCGCACGGGCGCCTGCGCGCTGGCGTCGAACTGGGCCGCCACGCCGTGGCGCGCGAACTCGGGCGCCAGCAGGTGCATGGCGCTGCGCACCACCTCCTGCAGCACCAGCGGCTTGACGTCGCCGCCGGCCTCGGGGCGTTCGATCACGCGGCGCAGGCGGCCGACCACGCCGGCCGCGCGGCGGGCCTGCTCGACGGCCTGCCCCATCGCATCGCGCGCGGTGGCGAGGTCGGGCGGGTCGTCGTCGAGCAGGCGGCGCGCGGCCTGCGCGTTGGCCAGCACGGCCGTGAGCGGCTGGTTGAGTTCGTGCGCCAGCCCGGCCGACAGCTCGCCCAGCGCATTGAGCCGCGCGACCTGGCCCAGGCGCAGCAGCTCTTCGGCGCGGCGCCGCGCGATGCGCTGGCGCTGCGCGGCCCAGAGGCCGGCCAGCAACAGCGCCATCGCCACGGCCCAGCCGCCAATGGTGCGCCACGGCAGCTCGGCCCAGCCGACCTGGCGCTCGGCCACCAATTCGAACGGCTGACTCGGCGACGCAAGCGCCTTGCTCAGGCTGTAGCGCCAGCCGTGTTCGGCCGACTGCCCGGGTTGCAGCACCAGCTGCTGGCCGTCGCGCTGCAGGATCAGGCGCACGGGGCTGCGCTGCGGGTTCATCGGCCAGTCGCGCCAGGGCACCGAGCCGACGAGGTCGATCTCGAGTGCGTAGCTGAGCGGATCGGAACCGATCACGAGCTGGTAGCGGCCGTGTGGCAGATCGAGCACGGCGAGGTCGGCGCGGCGTTCGGCGCGCGAGCGGGCCTCGGCGGCGGCCAGTGCGTCGGCGTGTTCGGCATCGGGCCAGGGCTCGTCGGCCGCGCGCCGCTGCACGCGCAGGATCGACGAGTACACCGACGGCAGGCGCCGCTCCGGGTAGTCGGCGCCGGCGTTGGGTTCGAGCAGCGCGAGCGTGGCCAGCACCGCGTCGTACTGCACCACCTGCTGGCTCATGAGCCGGTGCGCGATGCGCGCGTCGGTCTCGAAATCCTGCTGAAGTCGGGTCAGCTCGGCGCGCGCGAACCACACGGCCCCGGCGGCCGTGAGCACCCCCCACGCCAGCCACCAACCACCCCGCGTACGCAACCACTGTGTCATGGCGCGGATTGTGCCCGGCGCCAAGGGGGCTCCCCGCTTGGCCGAAAATGCCGACCCAGACATGGCTGACGTGCAGGACTCCCTCTTTTCCGATCTCCCCGAACTTCCCCGCCGGACCGCGGCGACCGAGGAGGCCGAGGCGTCATCGCCTTCGCCGAAGAAATCGCGTGGCGCGACCGTGAAGCCGGTAGCACCCGACACGGCGCTGGTCGCCCTCGCCGCTGAGTTGCCGTCGCAACTGCGGCTGGGCACCTCGTCGTGGAGCTACCCCGGCTGGGCCGGGATGGTCTGGGACGGCGACTACGCCGAAGCCGTGCTCTCGAAGAACGGCCTGTCGGCGCTCGCCCAGCATCCGCTGCTGCGCACCGTGAGCCTGGACCGCAACTTCTACCGCGCCCTCACCGCCAGCCAGTACGCGCGCTACGCGGCCATGGTGCCGGACGACTTCCGCTTCGTCGTGAAGGCCCCGAGCCTCGTGACCGACGCCACCGTGCGCGACGAAAGCGGCCGCGGCACGCAGGCCAACCCGGTGTTCCTGAGCCACGAGATCGCGCTGCAGGAGTTTGTGCAGCCGGCGCTCGACGGGCTGGGCCACCGCATCGGCGCGCTGGTGTTCCAGCTGAGCCCGATCCCGGCGCACCTGCTGGCCGACCAGCCCGCGCTCATCGCGCGCATCGGCGCGATGCTGGCGGCGATGCCCGACCTGAAGCCGACCGCGCCCGATGCGGTGCTCGCCGTCGAGGTGCGCGACCCGCAGCTGCTGTGCCCCGCCTTCGCCGACATGCTGCGCAGCGTGGGCGCGACTTTCTGCATGGGCCTGCACGCGAAGATGCCGCCCATTGAAGACCAGTTGCCGATGCTGCGCGCGCTGTGGCCCGGGCCGCTCGTGTGCCGCTGGAACCTGCACCGCCGCCACGGCCGCTTCGGCTATGAAGACGCCGAGAAGCTCTACGGCCCCTTCGACAAGGTGCTCGACCCCGACCCCGAAACCCGCGCCGCGCTCGCCAAGGTGATCGCCGGCACCACGGGCGCGGGGCAGAACGCCTTCGTCACCGTGAGCAACAACGCCGAAGGCTGCGCGCCGCTGACCATCGCCTCACTGGCGCAGGACATCGTCGACCGGATTTCCCGCTAGGACACCCGCCCACCATGCATTCGATCTCGTTCCGACCGCTGCAATCCACCGATTTCGCGATGCTCCACGAATGGCTGTGCCGCCCGCACGTAGCCGAATGGTGGACGCCCGTGCCCACGCGCGCCGAGGTCGAGGCCGACTTCACGCCGATGCTGGCACCCGACTCGCCGGATCGCGGCTACATCGCGCTGCTCGACGGGCAACCCTTGGGATTCATCCAGTCGTACGTCGTGATGGGTTCGGGCGATGGCTGGTGGGAAGACGAACGCGACCCGGGCGCTCGGGGCATCGACCAGTTCCTCGCGCAGGCGGATCAGCTGAATCGTGGGCTCGGCAGCGCGATGGTGCGGGCCTTCACGGACCAGCTGTTCGCCGACCCGGCGGTGACGCGCATACAGACCGATCCGTCACCACGCAACGCCCGCGCGATTCGCAGCTTCACCAAGGCCGGCTTTCGCACGTTGGGCGAAGTGGTCACGCCCGACGGGCCCGCGCTGCTGATGGTGCGCGAGCGCGGCGGCTAGGCAGAAGGTGCCGTGGCGTCGAGGTCGCACCACATGTGCACCTTCGACGAGAACGCGCCATCGAGCACGGTGGCCATCGGCTCGACGCCAAAGACCTGGAAGCCGCAGCGCTCGTACAGCGCCTGCGCCGGGCGATTGCCTTCCGTCACGGTCAGTTGCACCACGCGCACGCCGTCGAGCGTGCGTGCATGGGTGAGCAAGGCGAGCACGAGTTGCCGCCCGGCGCCCGCGCGCCGCGCCGGTTCCGCCACCACCATGCCGAACAAGGTGGCCTTGTGGCGTGTGCGCTGCCGCGATTCACGGCCGAGGCCCGCCGCGCCGATGAGTGCGCCATCGGCATCGAAGGCGCCGTACACCACCTCGGCCGCGTCGGCATCCGTGCGCAGGCGCGTCTCCCACCACGTCGGCGGCAAGCTGGCGCGCTCCTCGACCGTGGAAGTGAACGCCTCGAGGTGCCGCGCGTAGGCGTCGAGCATCAGCGCGCGGTAGGCCGGCGTATCGGCGGGGATCAATCGGCGAACGGTAGGAACGATGTCAGAAACGGGCACAGACGGACTGCCTTTCCTGCAACACCGCCTCTTGCGCGAAACGCTGGCGGTAGGTGTCGATCAACGTGGCGATGGCGTCATCGGTCTTCGTGTCACGCGGGTGCAGCAGCACGACCTGCCCCGACGCGCCCCACCACTGGCCGGCGGCGTCGATCACGGTGAAGCCTTGCGGAAAGGCCGGGGTCACGCGGGTGTCGAGAAAGTCGGCCCAGTCGGCGTCGGACACCTGGCCGCCCCTGGGGATGGCGCGGCCGAAATAGAGGGTGTCGCGCTCGAAGGCTTCGAAGCCTGTGGCGCAGTTGCCGGGAGGCCCTGCGGCACAACCTGCAAGCACCGCAGCGACCAATGCGCCCGCCACGCCTGCGCGAGACAGTGTGTGGCGTGCGACGCTCATGCCGAGACCTCGGTCTTTCAGGCCTCGGGCGCGATCGCCTCGGCGTACTCGTACAGCGCGCCCAGGATTTCCTCGCCGCGCTCGTCGGCGTTCTCGGACAGCGCATCAACCTCGCTGAACAACGCCTCGATGGTGCGCGCCCCGCCTTCGCCCTTGAACAGGCGTGCCACGCGCAGCGCTTCCCAGCGCTCGGTTTCTTCCTCGCTCAGCGACTCGGGCCAGTTGCGCGCGCGGTAGCGGAAAAGGATTTCGTCGAGCCGCCCGTCGTCGAAGGCCACGCGCTCCTTGGCGAGCCCTTCGGGCGACAACCCGCGCAGCTGGTTCAGGCGACGGCGGTCGCCGTTGCCGACAAAGCCGCCGTAGAGGTCTTCATCGACATCGGGCGTGGCTTCCTTCGGACGGGAGAAAACCTGCGACCAGATGGCGCTCATGTCGGGCAGGTCGCGCGCGATGGCGGCGTGACGCATGGCGGTGTCCATGTCGACGCCCCAGCGCTCGGCCATGGCCGGTGCCAGCGTGCGCAGGTTGCCGACCACCATCGGCGACTTGTTCAGGTGCACACTCTTCATCGGCAGCCGCGTCATGCCTTCGGGCAGGTCGGCGGTGCGCGTGAACAGGCGCAGGCGCAGCGTCTCGGCGTCGAGGTCGCGCAGCTCGCTCGGGTCTTGCGACAGGTCCCAGGCCAGCAGTTCGTTCTTGTTGGTCGGATGGCTGGCCAGCGGCCACATCACGGCGAGGCAACCGCGCTCAACCGGGAACATGCCCGACACGTGCAGGAAGGGCTTGGCGGTCTCGCGCATCGCGGGCAGGCTGAGCTCGATCGCCACGCGGTCCTTCTTGTGCAGGCTGAAGGCGAAGTCGAACAGCTTGGGCTGCTTGTCGCGGATGAGCTGGGCCAGCGCGATGGTGGCGCGCACGTCGGACAGCGCATCGTGCGCCGACTCGTGCAGCAGGCCGTTGGCGCGCGCCAGGTCTTCGAGCTTGAAGCTGGGCTTGCCGTCTTCCTTTTTCGGCCATTCGATGCCGTCGGGGCGCAGCGCGTAGGTGAGGCGCACCACATCCAACAAGTCCCAGCGGCCGCAGTCGTTCTGCCATTCACGCGCATAGGGGTCGATGAGGTTGCGCCAGAACAGGAAGCGCGTGACCTCGTCGTCGAAGCGGATGGTGTTGTAGCCGACGCCGACGGTGCCGGGCTGCGAGAAGGCTTGCTCGATGTGCGCGGCGAACTCGTGCTCCGGAATGCCGCGCTCCAGGCAGATCTGCGGCGTGATGCCGGTGATCAGGCAGGCCTCGGGGCTGGGCAGGTAGTCCGGCGCGGGCTTGCAATAGATCATCAGCGGCTCGCCGACCTCGTTGAGTTCGGCGTCCGTGCGGATGGCGGCGAACTGCGAAGGACGGTCGCGGCGCGGCACGGCGCCAAAGGTTTCGTAGTCGTGCCAGAGAAAGGTGTGGTTCATTCAGAGCAAGGGAGAAAACAGTCGCGCAATGGCGTCGCCGAGGCGGCGCCAGAAAGTCTGCGGCCGGTGGGCGCGCACGGAGCCGGAGCTGTGCAAGTCGGTTTCGAACTGCGCCGCCAGCGGCTGGGTCAGCGCGGGTCCGTAGACCACGGCGCAGACTTCGAAGTTGAGCCGGAAGCTGCGGTTGTCGAAGTTGGCGGTGCCGATCATCGCGCAATGGTCGTCGACCACCAGCGTCTTGGAGTGCAGCATGCGTTCCTTGTACTCCCAGATCTTGACGCCCGCGGTCATCAGCTCGTCGAAGTACGAACGCGCCGCGGCGCTCACGATGGCCGAGTCGCTGCGGCGCGGCACGAGCAGCCGCACGTCGACGCCGCGCAGCGCCGCACTGGTCAACGCCATCAGCGCGGGCTCGCCCGGCACGAAATACGGCGTGGTGAGCCAGGCCCGGCGCGTGGCCGAATGGATCGCTTCGACGTGCATGCGGTGGATGGCCTCGAACGCGTTGTCGGGGCCGCTGGTGACGATCTGCACCGGGATGTCGCCCGCTTCCACCTGGGGCATCAGCACGTCCAGAACAGCGTCCGAACGGTGCCGGTTCTTGCCGGTGGCGTAGCTCCAGTCTTCGAGGAAGGTGGTCTGCAACCAGCGCACGGCGCTGCCTTCGATGCGCACATGCACGTCGTGGTACGCGTCCTTGGGGTTGGTGCGCTTGTCTTCCTCGTCGGTGATGTTCACGCCGCCGGTGAAGCCGACGCGGCCATCGCACACCACGATCTTGCGGTGGGTGCGGTAGTTGGTCACGGGGCGCAAGCGCCGGCCGATCTTGGTGTCGTGGAACAGCGCCACCTCTACGCCCGCCGCGAGCATCGGCGCCATGAACTTGCGGCCGATGCGCTTGGAGCCGAGCGCGTCGAGCAGCAGCCGCACCCGCACGCCGGCCTGCGCGCGCTCGATCAGCAGGTCGCGCAGCGCGGTGCCAATCTGGTCAGGCTCGAAGATGTAGTACTCGAGGTGAATGTGATCGCGCGCCGCGCGCACGGCCTCGAAGATCGAATCGAAGGTACGCGCACCACCCGAGAGCAGCTCGACGCTTGTGGCACTCGACACCGGCAGGCCGCAGGCCGCGGTGCCCAGCCGGGCCATCTGCTGCAGCGCCGGCGGCGCGTGCTGCGAGGCGTCCCGCAGCCGCGCCACATCGGCCTGCGAATGCGCGTTGGCACGGCTGCGCAGGCGCTTGAGCCGCTGCTTGCGCAGCCGCTGCGGCCCCAGGAAGTAATAGACGACGAAGCCCGCGAACGGCAGCAGCGCGAGCGACAGGATCCAGCTCATGGTGGACACCGGCGCGCGCTTTTGCATCACGATCCAGATCGACAGCACGGCGATGTAGCCGCTCCACGCCAGGGAGAGGCCGGTTTTCCATTCGTGGCTGAGTTCGGGAAGGATCAAGGCGAAAGCGGATGAAGGCGGAGTGTTTGGGGCCGGCCCAAAGAAAAAGGCCGGCAGCGAATGCTACCGGCCTTTGACGGGGTTCCTCAGAGGAGCTTGATCAGCCCGTGGCGGCCTCTTCGGCTTCGGGCTTCGACTTGCCTTCCTTCTTCGGGATCGGCTGGATGTCGAGCAGCACTTCGTCCTTCTCGTCGATGTCGACTTCGAGGCGACCGCCATCGGTCAGGCGACCGAACAGCAACTCGTCGGCCAGTGCACGACGGATCGTGTCCTGGATCAGGCGCTGCATCGGACGTGCGCCCATCAGCGGATCGAAGCCCTTCTTGGCCAGGTGCTTGCGCAGCTTGTCGGTGAAGGTGACGTCGACCTTCTTCTCGCTCAGTTGGGTTTCCAGTTGCAGCAGGAACTTGTCGACCACGCGCAGGATGACGTTTTCGTCGAGCGCCTTGAAGTTGACGATGGCGTCCAGGCGGTTGCGGAACTCCGGCGTGAACAGGCGCTTGATGTCGCCCATTTCGTCGCCGGTCTGCCGCGCGTTCGTGAAGCCGATGGTCGCCTTGTTCATGGTTTCGGCACCCGCATTCGTCGTCATGATGATGATGACGTTGCGGAAGTCGGCCTTGCGCCCGTTGTTGTCGGTCAGCGTGCCATGGTCCATGACCTGCAGCAGCACGTTGAAGATGTCCGGGTGCGCCTTCTCGATTTCGTCGAGCAGCAGCACCGAATGCGGCTTCTTCGTGACAGCTTCGGTCAGCAGACCACCCTGGTCGAAACCGACGTAGCCCGGAGGCGCGCCGATCAGGCGGCTCACCGCGTGGCGCTCCATGTACTCCGACATGTCGAAGCGGATCAGCTCGATGCCCATGATGTAGGCCAGCTGCTTGGCCGCTTCGGTCTTGCCGACGCCCGTGGGGCCGGAGAACAGGAACGAGCCGATCGGCTTGTCGCCCTTGCCCAGACCCGAGCGCGCCATCTTGACCGCGGAGGCCAGCACTTCGAGTGCCTTGTCCTGGCCGAACACGACGCTCTTGAGGTCGCGCTCGATGGTCTGCAGCTTGCCGCGGTCGTCGTTGCTGACGTTGGCCGGGGGAATGCGCGCGATCTTCGCGACGATTTCCTCGACTTCGGTCTTGCTGATGGTCTTCTTGCGCTTGCTCGGCGGCAGGATGCGCTGGGCGGCGCCGGCTTCGTCGATGACGTCGATCGCCTTGTCGGGCAGGTGACGGTCATTGATGTACTTGGCACTCAGCTCCGCCGCGGCCTGCAGGGCCGCCACGGCGTACTTGACGCCATGGTGCTCCTCGAAGCGCGACTTCAGGCCCTTCAGAATGTCGACGGTTTCCTGCACCGTCGGCTCGACCACGTCGACCTTCTGGAAGCGACGCGACAGGGCCGCATCCTTCTCGAAGATGCCGCGGTATTCCGTGAAGGTGGTGGCGCCGATGCACTTGAGCTGGCCGCTGGAGAGCGCCGGCTTGAGCAGGTTCGACGCATCGAGCGTGCCGCCCGAGGCTGCGCCCGCACCGATCAGGGTGTGGATTTCGTCGATGAACAGGATGGCGTTCGGCTTGTCCTTGAGCGACTTGATCACGCCCTTCAGGCGCTGTTCGAAGTCACCGCGGTACTTGGTGCCGGCCAGCAGCGCGCCCATGTCGAGCGAGTAGACCTGCGCCTCGGCGAGGATCTCGGGCACGTCGCCCTGGGTGATGCGCCATGCCAGGCCTTCCGCAATCGCGGTCTTGCCAACGCCAGCCTCGCCCACGAGCAGCGGGTTGTTCTTGCGCCGGCGGCACAGAATCTGGATGACGCGCTCGACCTCGTATTCGCGGCCGATCAGCGGATCGATCTTGCCGTCCTTGGCGAGCTGGTTGAGGTTTTGGGTGAACTGCTCGAGCGGCGAGGCCTTCTCGTTGCGTTCGCCGCCGCCCTCTTCGCCTTCACCCTGGGGCGCTTCGCCGCTGCCCTTGACGGCTTCCGGCGGATCGCTCTTCTTGATGCCGTGGGCAATGAAATTGACCACGTCCAGGCGGGTGACGCCCTGCTGGTGCAGGTAGTACACGGCGTGCGAATCCTTCTCACCGAAGATCGCGACCAGCACATTGGCGCCGGTGACTTCCTTCTTGCCGTTGCCGGTGGACTGCACATGCATGATGGCGCGCTGGATCACACGCTGGAAACCCAGGGTCGGCTGGGTGTCTACATCGTCGGAACCCGCCACCTGCGGCGTGTTGTCCTTGATGAAGTTGGTGAGCGACGCCCGCAGGTCGTCGACGTTGGCCGAGCAGGCGCGCAGAACTTCCGCGGCGCTCGGGTTGTCCAGCAAAGCGAGCAGCAGATGTTCCACGGTGATGAACTCGTGGCGTTGCTGCCGGGCCTCGACGAAGGCCATGTGCAAGCTGACTTCCAGTTCCTGGGCAATCATGTGATTTCCTTTTGCCTTGCTGTAAATAAGTTCTCAGATGGGTTGGAGCGCGTGCAATTCAACTGGTTCACGCGACCGGTTCGCTGACACATTGCAGCGGGTGCCCAGCCTGATGCGCCGCCTCCATCACCTGATTGACCTTGGTGGCCGCCATATCGCGGGAATAAACCCCACAAATACCACGGCCATCGAGGTGGATCTTGAGCATGATTTGGGTTGCCGTTTCTCGGTCCTTGCTGAAATATTCCTGCAGGACGACGATCACGAACTCCATCGGCGTGTAGTCGTCGTTCAGCATGACGACCTGGTACATCTGGGGCGGTGCCGTTTTTTGCGGGCGGCGCTCCAGAACGACCGAATCTCCGTCGTCGCCCGCCGGTTTCTGCGCCGGTGGGGTGTTGGGAGTTTTGGGAATTCTCGTTGCCATGAAAAAGATTCTATAGAGCGTGCAAGCACCGTGCCGACGCCAACAGACTTGGTGACGCCTATTCGACAAATCAAGAGGCATGCGTCGTGTACGACAGCACGAAGACAGACGTAAAAAAACCGGCAGATTGCCGGTCTTTTTTACAGATTGCGCAGCACGGGGCCTTTGGGCGCCGGCAATTTCCGGCCGGGCACCCGGGTCGGAACCGGCAGGTCGGGCGGCAAGGCGTCGATTTCTTCGTCGGTGAGTTCGCGCTCGGGTGCCGCCACAGCTTCCCAGCGCGCCGCCGTCGGCAGTGCGAGGGGGGCCGGTGAAGTCGCCGGCTCCGAATCGGGGGGCACCGCCGGGACTGGCGGCGACGATCGTGGCTGCACTGGCTGCACTGGCTGCACTGGCTGCACTGGCTGCGGTGGCTGCACTGGCTGCACTGGCTGCACTGGCTGCGGTGGCTGCGGTGGCTGCGGTGGTACGAGAGGCCGCGCAAGCGATCCTTCTCTCTTTGCCAGCAAGGTGGGGGGCGCTGGCCGCAAGGCCTGCCATTCGGCCCGGCGCCGCGCATCCTGTTCGGCTTGCCAAAGCGCCAGGGCCAGGCGCTGCACGTCCTGATGCGCGAGCTGTTGTTGACCCAGCAACTCCAATTCGGCGCGAATCACCTGCCGGGTCTGGTCGCGCTCCGCATCCAGGGCACGGCGCTGCGCCTCGAGCTGCCTGCCGAGCCGTTGCGAGAAAGCCCAGAAACCGAGCAAGGCCCCGGCGACGCCGACCGCGAAGCAGACGACAAGGAAATTGACCTGGATCAGCGTCACAGCAAAACCTCCTCGTCGGCATCCCATTTGCGCAGCAAATCGAGCGGGATGGCATCGGCCACCTGTGAAAACCGCTGACCGGTCATGCGTTCGGCCTGCTTGAGCAACACGGCAACAGGACTGCTCGGTTCGTGGTCCTCGAACCATCGGCGGGCTTTGCGAATGTCACGCAGGATGTCGTCGCGTGTCGCCAGACCCTCGCCGACTGGCGTGCTTGCCGGCCACGACGGGAGCAGGCTTGGCATTGTTGCGACCGCGGCAGGCGGTGCCGATGACCCGGTTCGCTGGAACGGGGCCAGCAATCGCACCAGCGCGTGCAGTGAAGGCGCGTCCTGCCCCAGGTGCTGGCCGGCCCAGGCGACGATCTGCGCCGCAGCCTCGGCGGCTTGCGCCAGCAAGCGCAGCGGGGCCTGATCGTCATCGTCATCGTCATCGTCATCGTCATCGTCATCGGCAGTGGCGGCGGTCAGGTCGGTCAGTTGCCGTGCCATGGCCTCGGGGCTGGCTGCATCCAGCGACCGGGGCATTGCCAAGGCACGCTCGACTTCACGCACCGTCAGGTGCCGCGCGGCATTGGCCGCGATGACGATCTCGCGCACGTCGCTCAGCAGGCCCTCCGGATCGGCCAGCGCCGCCAGGGCGTTGGCACGGACCGCCGGGTCGCGCTCGCCTTCGATCACCAGTTGGGGGTGCACCGCTTCGGGCCAGGTCTGGAGCGCCTCGACCAGCAGCACCAACGACTGCGCGAGCCCGGGTGCCTGCGCCAACCGGGTGCGGCACAACCAGACAAAGAGATTGATGTCCCGGGTCCGCAGCAACAGCCGGCGGCAGTCACGTTCGATCTCCGCCCAGTTGGGCGCATCGGGGGCTCCGACGAACTGCCCGTACTGCGCATCGCCACGTGGGGACATGCGGGCCAGCAGGACGGCGTATTCGGCGTCGTATTCCAGGCTGGGGCCGCAAGGTGCTGTCGCGCTAAAGGGGGGCAGTGGGCCATCTGCCTCGGTGCGGGCAGGCGTGGCGTAAGCGGCGGGCTCGGCGTCGGTGTGGATGGGAGCGGTCATGTGAAACAGGTTCTCGCAGGGAAAGATTCAGCGTGCCGCGGTCGCGTTGCCGCGATGGCGCGAGCCGACGTACGCCTCGGGTTCGAACACCATGCCGACGGTGTAGCCGGGCGTTGAACGCGGCGCATCGACGGCACGCAGCCCGTCTTCAGTGCTCCCGGAGCCGCCGAGCCAGGTGGACCAGCCGAGCTTTTCGGTGTCCTCGAGCCGCGCTGGCGGGGTGCTGTCGTTGCGCACGCGCAGTTCCACCTCCCAGACGAACTCGTAGCCGACAAAACCGCGCACCCATTCGACGAGGAGCGCCAGGTCTTGCCCCTGGGGCGTGAAACGCAGGTACTGCTCCAGGCTCAGCGGACCGAGCACGAGCCGGAACTTGTTCTGCCGGTCGGCCACCACCTCCCCCGCAATGGCCCCGACACCCATGATGCTGGAGGTCCGGGCGAGCCCCAGGTGGCTCTGGTCCTCGGGATCGATCCGGATCCAGTGGCGCACGAACTCATCCAGCTGGACGGGCACCGCGAAGAATTGCGCCAGGGTGGCCGCCAGCCCATCGGGGTTGCGGGCTTCGCGGGCCAGGTGGGTGGAGGCCGCCAGCCGCGCATGCGAGGGCAGCACCAAATCGCGGATCTCCAGCGGGTCATGCCCTGTCAGGCGCGCGACGTAGCGGCTGAACGCCTCGTCCTGTGCCCGGTCAAGCCCGGCTGCGGCCTGCCCTTGCGCCCATGCCCGGTACATGTGCGTCAGGTAGCGGTGGTGGAACAGGTCGAGAAAGTCCGCGAGGGTGCTGTCGTTGTGGTTTTCAGTGCGGTCCCGCACCAGTTCGGTGTAGTGCAGCGGCAACGGGCCGTTGGGCCCCAGGAGGCCGAGGCCGTACAGGCGCACGACCGGCAGCGCCGGGTTGTTGCCGGACCGCGTCGGCGACACCCCCGGCACCCGGTGCTCCGATTCACCGGGCAGCACCACGCCGGCGATTTCGCGCGGCGCGAAAGTCAAGGCTGCGGCCTGCCCCAGCCGGAACGGCTCCTGCTGAGGGCGCTGGGCCAGTCCGACGGGGGGGTGTTGCAGATGGGATGCCCCGAAGCGCCGCAACAGGGACAGGAAACCGAACCGCCACGGCGCGCGACGCAGCCGTCCGAGCATGTCGTGAAGCGGCCCGCCGGGATCGCCCTCGCGCGACTTGGTCACGACGTCCCCTCGCCTTCGTCGCTGCCGTCCCGGTGCTGAGCTGTTCCCAACTGGATGTGGCTGTCGGGCGACAGATCATGGTGCTCTTGCCGTGTCAGGCTGGGCAGCGGCGCACGGCTGTCGCGTGCCAGTTCCGGAGCGAACAGGCCCAGCACGTCCTCGGGCACTTCCTGGTCGAGCAAGCCGGATCGCACGAGGGGCTCGAAGTCCTCGATGATCCGGTCGATGCCCTCGCGCGGCAGCAGGATGTCGCGCAGCAAGGGATATGGTTCGGCCTGCTTGCGCAACTCGTCGAGCGTGGGGGCGGCTTCGTTGCCCGACGCCAGCAGCCCTTCCCAGTCGACGCGCCCGGCGAGTTGGGCGGGGTCACGCACCACGCGGACGAACTCCTCGTGCAGTTCGTCGAGCAGGCTTGCGGGGCGACCTTCACCACGGGTCGGCGGACTCGCCCATCGTGCAGCAGGCTGCGCTGGCGCAGCCGCCGGCGCGTCACCGAGCAGACCCGCCAGGACGTCAGCCACCGGCGACGGCTGTGCCCCCGCAATGTCGAGGACGCCGAAAGGGTTGGTCAGCACATCCACGTGCGCCTCCGGCCCGTTTCCATCTCCGTCTCCGCCTGAACGGTCATCGAAAGCCAGTGCGCGCAGATCGAAAGGCGGCGCTTCGGTCGGGGGCGTGCGCGACACGGTTTCTCGCTCTGCATCGACAACCCCGCGCCGCACGGAGTCCGGTTTGCCCGGCCGCCCTTCGTCCACCGCTACGTCCTGTTCCACCGTGAAACGCAACAGGCCGAGTTCCAACGTATCCCCCGGCGCAACCAGCACGCTTGCGCCTGCCAGCACGCGTTCGCCTCTGCACACGCACATCAATGTATGGCTGCTGTTCGTCAACCGCCACGCTCCCGCGCTGTCGCTCCATGCGATGCGACACAGATTGGCTGCGCGCCATTGCGCTTCGCTTTGGCGTTCTCCGCACAGCTGGAGCGCATCGGCCATGCCGGCGCCCGTGGGCGGAATCGACAACGCCCCGCTGCGCGCTTCGCCATTGCTGTGCGTGAGCTGCAGGCGCAGCCGGGTGTTCCGGGCGTCGTCGCCCTGCGTCTTTGTGTGGGTCATGGCGCACCACCCCACAACTTTTGCAGTCGATTGGCCGCACCGACGAATCGGCCCTGAGCGTCCTGCTGCCAGAAGGCCATCTCCGCCCGCGGTCCCTGCAGGCGGTTCGGCCAGTCGGCCCATGGCAGAAAGCGAACGCCCTGCAGCGCCGCAGCGGGATCGTTCGGCAGCGACGGCCCAGCCCATCGTTCGAGCAATGCCTGCCCTTGCTTGCCGCGGTGCTCGCGGCTGTGGGCGCAGGAAGAGACTCGAACTCCCCCCGCATGCTCGCGCCGGCCAGCAGCGCGCCAACATCGAGGCTCCAGAGTCGGCAGTTCTTCAGGTCGGGAGGAACTTCGCCTTGGGCGATGGCCAGTGCCAGCCCTTCGACCACCGCTGTCTTGCCGACACCCGCATCGCCCGTGAGCAAGGGATTGTTCTGGCGACGGCGAAGAAGAATGTCGACCATCGTGCGGATCTCGTGCCCACGCCCGATGACGGGGTCGATCTGCCCTTGAGAAGCGCGTTCGGTCAGGTCCGTGCAGTAGCGACGCAACGCCGACTTGCCATCCGACGTCGCATCCGCGAACGCAGCACTGGCCTCGCCAGGCAGTGCCGATGGCAGACCGGAGCCATCATGCGGTCCTTCCTGCCCTTCGGGAGAGCCAGCCACGATCGCGCTGACGGCCTCGGTCAACTGATCTGCTGGGATTCGCTGAAATGCAGGTGAGATGCCCAGAAGCACGCGCCGCAGTTCCGGCGTTTGAAGCAACGCGGCAAGCAGCCAGGCCCCACGCACGCAATGCGCACCGAACTCGAGGCTGAACAGCACCCATGCGCGCTCGATGGCCGCTTCGATGTGGCTGGAAAAATCGGTCAGTGACGTTGCACCGGACGGCAGGCTGGACAACGCCGATGCAAAGTCTTTCTCGATGACCTGCGCGTCGATCTGGTAGTGCCGGCAGATGCGATGCAGATCGCTGTCGTTGAGCTGCCAGAGCTGATGAATCCAGCGCGTCAGTTCAACGTACGGATTGCCGCGCAGCTTGGCAAATGCGGTGGCAGATTCGATGCCGCGAAACAGCGTGAGATTGAGCTTGCCGAACAACGCTCGCCGAGAGATCGTCATTGCGCGATCTGTCGTGCGGTGTGCACGCCTTGTTCGATCGAATCATCTGCGACGCCCGATGTCGTCGAGCAGATTTCTGCGTTCTTTTTCCCCACTTCGCGCCCCTATGCTTCTTGGAATGGGCGCGATTCTGGCGGCTCGCTGCAAAGCAAATCGCAGCACAGTTTCTACCAATAGTTAAACGAAAGAAGCAGCCTATTGATCTGTGATGTTTGCCCGCCGCTCCTTACGTTCGGAAGACAAAGGAGGTCATTCAACAACGATATCGAGGCCACCGCAGGCAAGAAAAAACCCTCGAGTTCCTTTCGGAAATTCGAGGGCTTGATCGGCGTCTGACGTGTCTCAACGTCAGCGATTGCAATTACATGTTGTCGATCATTACTTGACCGAAACCAGAGCAGCTCACTTGCGTCGCACCGTCCATGAGGCGGGCGAAGTCATAGGTGACCTTCTTGCTGGCGATCGACTTTTTCATCGAGCTGATGATCAGGTCGGCCGCTTCGGTCCAGCCCATGTGGCGCAGCATCATTTCGGCGGACAGGATCTCGGAACCCGGGTTCACATAGTCCTTGCCAGCGTACTTGGGTGCCGTGCCGTGGGTGGCTTCGAACATGGCGACGGTGTCGCTCAGGTTCGCACCGGGGGCAATGCCGATGCCGCCGACCTGTGCGGCCAGCGCGTCGGACACGTAGTCGCCGTTGAGGTTCAGCGTGGCGATCACGCTGTACTCGGCGGGACGCAGAAGAATCTGCTGCAGGAACGCGTCGGCGATGCTGTCCTTGACGGTGATTTCCTTGCCCGTCCGGGGGTTCTTGAACTTCATCCACGGACCGCCGTCGATCAGCTCGGCGCCGAATTCCTTGGCGGCCAGGTTGTAGCCCCAGTCACGGAAGCCACCTTCGGTGAACTTCATGATGTTGCCCTTGTGGACCAGAGTCACGCTCGGCTTGTCGTTGTCGATGGCGTACTGGAAGGCCTTGCGCACAAGGCGCTCGGTGCCTTCGCGCGACACAGGCTTGACGCCGATGCCCGAGGTGTTGGGGAAGCGGATCTTCTTGACGCCCATCTCGTCCTGCAGGAACTTGATGAGCTTCTTGGCTTTCTCGCTTTCGGCCTCGAATTCGATGCCAGCGTAGATGTCTTCCGAGTTCTCACGGAAGATGACCATGTTGGTCTTGTGCGGCTCGCGCACCGGGCTGGGCACGCCCTCGAAGTACTGGATGGGTCGCAGGCAGACGTACAGGTCGAGTTCCTGGCGCAGCGCCACGTTCAGCGAGCGGATGCCGCCACCAACGGGCGTGGTCAGCGGGCCCTTGATGGAGACCACGTAGTCGCGCACCGCATGCAGGGTTTCCTCGGGGAGCCAGACGTCGGGGCCGTAGACCTTGGTCGATTTCTCGCCCGCGTAGACCTCCATCCAGTGGATCTTCTTCTTGCCGCCGTAGGCCTTGGCCACTGCGGCGTCGACCACCTTGAGCATCACCGGCGTGATGTCCAGCCCGGTGCCATCGCCTTCGATGAACGGAATGATGGGCTGATCGGGCACATTGAGCGAATTGTCAGCGTTGACCGTGATCTTCTGGCCTTCGGTCGGGACTTTGATGTGCTGATAGCTGGACATGAGGGGGCTTGACTCCGGGAAGTGACGTAATTCGAACGACTGTCTGCGAATACAGACAGCGAGGGAGAATCGCTGTACAGCGCGCTAACAAATCGCTGTACATTTTAGACGCAACCCATCAGCGGACAATTGTCAACCATAGGGCGATAGCGCCCGTTACTGGCTGACCTTCTGCTCGCCGGGAGGCGTTTCCAACCAATTCTCGATAGAGGAATCATCAATGAGCAAACTTCTCGCAGTCATGATCGCTGGCCTGTTCGCCGCTGGCGCGTACGCCCAGAACCCGGCCGGCACCACGCCCGAACAAGGCAACGCGACCGGCAGCAAGCCGCAAGCTCGCGCTGAAGCCAAGAAGGAAGCCAAGCCCGCTGGTCAAGTGGCTCCTGCAGCTGGCGACATCGCCAAGACGCCTGAAGGCGGCACCTTCGGCGCTGACAAGGCTGGCGTTGCTGGCGAAAAGCGCGCCAAGACCCGCGACGATCGTCGTCGCAACAAGGACGGCAGCGTGAAGCGCAAGGCCACCCAAGGCGGCACGCCTGACATGGCCGGCGCCAAGTAAGCTGGTCGGTCCCCCAAGAAAAGCGCTCTTCGGGGCGCTTTTTTTCGTTTGCAGTTTTGCTCAACCACTGTCAACCGGGGTCCCTGAGGTCCGTTGAATGGAGACCTTCCACAGGGAGGTGATCCAAATCAACAATCTCAAAGGATTTCTCATGAACAAGCTGATCGCAGCCCTGGTCGCCGGCCTCTTCGCAGCCGGTGCATTTGCGCAAGCCGCCGCCCCCGCAGTTGCCGCTCCGGCCGCCCCCGCAGTCCACAAGGCGAAGGCCAAGCACACGGTCAAGAAGCACAAGGTGCGTCACGTCTCCAAGGCCCACGCGGCCGCCGCCAAGAAGGTGTAAGCTTTCAAGCTCCCGGCAATGCCCGCTTCAGCGGGCATTTTTATTGGTCACGGGCCGACCTTGTGTGTCCCGGCCCCGAAAGAGTCATCCGATGTTTCAGCGTCTCGCCGCGCTGCTTCTGGTGTCCGCGTCCTTCCTGGCGCCGGCCCACGCGCAGCAGCAAATCCAACCGCAACCCCAAACCGATCTGGCGCGCACGCAGTTGTCGGTCGGCCTCTACAAGATCGACGCGCAGGTGGCGCAATCGCCCCGCGAGCGCGAGATCGGCCTGATGTTCCGCAAGACGATGCCGCAGGCCGAAGGCATGATCTTCGTGTTCGATCAACCAGCCACGCAGTGCTTCTGGATGCGCAACACCCTGTTGCCGCTGACCGCAGCCTTCGTGGCCGATGACGGCCGCATCGTCAACCTGGTCGACATGCAGCCGATGACCGAGAACTCGCATTGCTCCGAAGAGCCGGTGCGCTACGTGCTCGAGATGAACCAGGGCTGGTTCGCCAAGAAGAACATCAAGAAGGGGGCCAAGCTCGGCGGCGAGCTGTTCTCCGCTGCCAAGCGCTGAACCGATCGCCCACAAAAAAGCCGACCCGCAGGTCGGCTTTTTTCATGGCGAGAACGCGGGCTTCAGCCGAAGTTCTTTGCCGCGAAGTCCCAGTTGGCCAGCTTGGCCAGGAAGGTCTCGACGAACTTCGGGCGCAGGTTGCGGTAGTCGATGTAGTACGCGTGCTCCCACACGTCCACCGTCAGCAGCGCGGTGTCGGCGGTGGTCAGCGGCGTGCCGGCGGCGCCGGTGTTCGGCCACCGAGTCGGCCTTCTTCACGCCAGAAACCGAAGTTGCCCACGGCCGACTTCACGAAGGCTTCCTTGAAGGCGTCGTAGCTGCCCCACTTGGCATCGATGGCCTTGGCCAATGCGCCGGTGGGAGCGCCGCCGCCTTGCGGCTTCATGCAGTTCCAGAAGAAGGTGTGGTTCCAGATCTGCGCGGCGTTGTTGTAGATGCCGCCGCTGGACTTCTTGATGATCTCTTCGAGCGTCATCGCTTCGAACTCGGTGCCCTTTTGCAGGTTGTTCAGGTTCACCACGTAGGCGTTGTGGTGCTTGCCGTGGTGGTACTCGAGCGTTTCCTTCGAGTACTCGGGGGCCAGTGCGTCGATGGCGTACGGCAGGGGTGGGAGCACATGTTCCATGGTTTTTTCTCGTGGGTTGGTTGTGGGGAATGAAGGATTCTAGGAAGTAATCATTGGGGCCGCGTCAGACGTGTTCCCGTCGCAGCGCCGGGCGTCACGGTCAGGTCGACCGAGCCGTCCGAAAGGCGCGCGACGACGGCGTCGCCGGCCTGCAGGCTGCCTGCGCTGACGACCGCGCGACCTTCGCCATCGGTCAGCAAGGCATACCCGCGCTGCAGCACCAAGGCCGGATCAAGCAGCCGCAGGCGCAGGGCGACGCGATCGAGCCGCTCACGTCGCTGCGTCAGCGCGCGTGTGAACTTCGACGAGAAATCGGTGCCGATGGCCTGCGGCACCTGCGCCAGACGCTCGCGGCGCGACAGCACCGCGTAGTGCAGCCGCTGCGCATGATGGGCCAGCCGCAGCTGCTGGCGCGCCACCAGGCCCGAGGGGCGCCCCAGCCGTGCGGCGGCTTGGTCCAGCCGTTGGCCGAGCACATCGAGCCGCCCGCCCAGCGCATCCCCGAGCCGTTCGTCGAGCAGATCGAGCGCGCCGAGCCACAGGTCGCGCGGCGCACTGACGAGTTCGGCGGCGGCCGTGGGCGTGGGCGCGCGCAGGTCGGCACAGAAGTCGGCAATCGTGAAATCGGTTTCGTGCCCCACGCCGCTGATCACCGGCACGGGGCTCTGCACGATGGTGCGTGCCAGCGTTTCGTCGTTGAAGGCCCAGAGGTCCTCGATCGAGCCGCCGCCGCGCACCAGCAGGATCACGTCGACGGCCGGCTCCAGCGTGTAGAGCGACTGCAAGGCGCGCACCAGTTCGGCCGGCGCGTTGGCACCCTGCACCGCCGCCGGCGCCAGCACCACGGGGATGTGGGGCACGCGCCGCCGCAGCGCGGTCACGACGTCATGCAGCGCCGCGGCACCCAGCGAGGTGACGACGCCCACGGCACGCGGCATGGACGGCAGCGCCCGCTTGCGTGCCGGATCGAACAGGCCTTCGGCCTCGAGGCGCGCCTTGCGCTGCAGGAACTGCTCGAACAGCGCGCCCTGCCCCGCGCGCCGCAGGCTTTCGACCACCAATTGCAGATCGCCGCGCGGCTCGTACACCGCCAGCCGGCCACGGACCTCGACCTGGTCACCGTCGCGTGGCGTGAAGTCGAGCAGGCTGGCGGCGCGCCGGAACATCGCGCAGCGCAGCTGGCCGGATTCGTCCTTGAGCGAGAAATAGCAATGACCACTCGATGCGCGCGAGAAACCCGAGATTTCCCCACGCACCGAGACCGGATTGAAGCGCGCGTCGAGCGCATCGGCCACCGCACGGCACAGCGCGCCCACGGCCCATACGCGCGGCCCGGGCGCTGCATTCGGCTCCCTGAAGCTCATCGTGTCCCTCCGCCACCGAAGGCCACTCGTCCACAACGGGCGCTGCGCCCCCCACTTTGGAGGGGTATGGTGGGACAGATGCACGAGTTCTCGTGCAAGCTGTTGATTTCATTAAAAAAAGTGCTGCTCAAAATTCAATCGATCTAACGGAAAGCCCGTCCCATGCGGGTTCGGAGCCATTGCGCCACGGGTTAATCACAAAGTTATCCACAGAATCTGTGCGTCCTTGCCGACACGCAAACAAGCCGCGAGCCGATGGTGGCTCGGTGGATAATCGCCGCGCATTTGCAGTCTACGGGCCGGAGGATTTTCTTGTTTTCCATCATTGTTGCCGCGGGCTGGCCAATCTGGCCATTGCTCGCCTGTTCGGTCATCGCACTCGCGCTGGTCATTGAACGTTTCACCAGTCTCAAGACCGTCAAGGTCCTGCCGCCGAAGCTGCTGGACGAAACCATCACCGTGTCGCGCGGCGCGGTTCCCGGCCCGGATGTCGTGACCAAACTGGAAAGCAACTCGATGCTCGGCCAGGTGCTGGCCGCCGGCCTGCGCGCGCTGAACGCCAACCCGCGTTGCACCGAAGAAGACCTGCGCGCCGCCATGGAGGCCTCGGGCCGCACCGTGGCGCACAGGCTGGAGCGCTACCTGCCGGCGCTGGCCACCATCGCCTCGGCCGCGCCGCTGCTCGGCCTGCTGGGCACGGTGATCGGCATGATTGAAATCTTCGGCTCGCAGTCGCCCGGCAGCGGTGCCGTCGGCTCGGGCAACCCGGCGCAGCTGGCGCACGGCATCTCGATCGCGCTGTACAACACGGCCTTCGGCCTGATCGTGGCCATTCCGACGCTGATCTTCTGGCGCTACTTCCGCAGCCGCGTGGACGAGTACCTGCTGAACCTCGAGCTCTCGGGCGAGCGTTTTGCCCGCCACCTGAACGCCCTGCGCAAATGAGCTCGCGCGGCCGCATGCAGTTTCGCCACGGCGCGCGCGACGAGCCGGAGATCAACCTGATCCCGTTCATCGACGTGCTGCTGGTCGTGCTGATTTTCCTGATGCTGTCGACCACCTACAGCAAGTTCACCGAGATGCAGCTGCGGCTGCCGACGGCGGACGTCGACGCCCAGCGCGATTACCCGAAAGAGGTGATCGTGGCGGTGTCGGCCGATGGCCGCTACGTGATCAACAAGTCGCCGCTTGCGGACCGCAGCGTCGACACCGTGGCTGCCGCGCTCGGTGCCGCCGCCACCGGTGGCAAGGACAGCGTCGTGATCATCAGCGCCGACGCGGCCAGCCCGCACCAGGCCGTGGTGACGGTGATGGAGGCCGCGCGCCGCGCCGGCCTGATGCAGATCACCTTCGCCGCTCAGTCGACGGCCCAGGCCGGTCACTGAGTGTCGACCGGCGCGCGGCTGCAGGACGCCTGGCTGCGCCGCGGTGCGCTGGCCTGCGTCCTGTGGCCACTGTCGCTGATCTACGGCGCCCTCTTCGCGCTGCGGCGCGCCTTCTACCGATGGGGTTGGCAGAAGACCGGGCGCGTGCCGGTTCCCGTGATCGTGGTCGGCAATGTGATTGCGGGCGGGGCCGGCAAGACACCGGTCGTGATGGCGGTCGTGCGCCATCTGCAGGCACTTGGGCTGCGGGTGGGCATGGTGTCGCGCGGCTATGGCCGCCGCACCGACGACTGCCGCGAAGTCCTGGGCGACAGCGATCCGCAGGACGTTGGCGACGAACCTGCGCTGATTCACCATGCCACCGGCGCGCCGGTCTTCGTGGCCCGGCAGCGCATCGAGGCTGCACGTGCCCTGCTCGAGCGGCATCCGGACACCCAGGTCATCGTCAGCGACGACGGCCTTCAGCATCTGGCGTTGGCGCGCGACATCGAGATCTGCGTGTTCGACGACCGCGGCGTCGGCAACGGCTGGCTGCTGCCTGCCGGCCCCCTGCGCGAGCCGTGGCCGCGCCCCTGTGACCTGCTGTTGCACAGCGGCGAGCGGCCCGCTTTCACCGGCGGCTATACCGCCACCCGCGAACTGGCGCCGTACGCCCTCGCGAAGGACGGCCATCGCATCCCGCTCGAAACGCTCGCCGGCCAACCCGTGATCGCACTCGCCGCCATCGCGCGACCGGAAGCCTTCTTCACGATGCTGCGTGCGCGCGGCCTGACGCTCGCGGACACCTTCGCGCTGCCCGACCACCACGACTTCAGCGACTGGCAGCGCCCGGCCGGTCCCGCCCTGCCCCTCGTCTGCACGGAAAAAGACGCCGTCAAGCTCTGGCACCAGGCGCCCGACGCGCTCGCCGTGCCGCTGCACTTCGAACCCTCGCCAGCGTTCTTCGCCGCCCTCGACGCAAAGCTATCATCGCTCGATGGATACCAAGCTGCTTGAACTGCTCGTCTGCCCCGTCACCAAGGGCCCGCTGACCTGGAACGCCGAGAAGCAGGAACTCTGCTCGCGCAGCGCGCGGCTCGCCTACCCGGTGCGCGACGGCATCCCGGTGCTGCTCGAGAACGAGGCCCGCACGCTGTCCGACGACGAGCTGGGCCTGTGAGCTTCACCGTTCTGGTGCCGGCCCGGCTGGCTTCGACGCGACTGCCCAACAAACCGCTGGCCGATATCGCCGGCCTGCCGATGGTCGTGCGCGTGGCGCAGCGCGCCCACCAGTCCGGCGCCCTTCGCGTGGTGGTGGCCGGCGACGACGCCTCCATCATCGAGGCCTGCAAGGCACACGGCGTCGAGGCCCTGCTGACCCGGCAGGACCACGCCAGCGGCACCGATCGCTTGGCCGAAGCCTGCGAGCAACTCGGGCTCGACGGCGACGCGATCGTCGTCAACGTGCAGGGCGACGAACCGCTGATCGACCCCGCACTCATCGACGCCGTGGCCGCCACACTCGCCGCCCATCCGCAAGCCGCAATGAGCACCGCCGTCCACGCGATCGATTCGCTGGCCGACTTCATGAACCCGAACGTCGTGAAGGCCGTGCTGGATGCTCAGGGCCATGCGCTCTACTTCAGCCGCGCGCCGATCCCCTGGTGGCGTGACGGTTCTTCAGGCGGCGCCGCGCCCTCAGTGCTGCCGAGCCCGGCACCGTTGCGCCACATCGGCATCTACGGCTATCGCGCGGGCTTCGTGCGTCAATTTCCATTGCTGTCGCCTGCGCCTGTCGAAGCCACCGAAGCGCTCGAGCAGCTGCGCGCGCTGTGGCATGGGCACCGCATCGCGGTGCATGTGAGCGATGTCGCACCGGGCCCCGGGATCGACACGCCCGAAGACCTGGCGCGCGTGCGCGCGGTCTTCGCGGCCGGCTCGTCCGCGTGAACTGCCCGCCGCTTCCGAGGGAAACGGCGGCAATTTGTCACGGGCACGCATGCTATCCTCGACGCAATTCCGCCTCGGCGCGCCTGAGGGTGCGCATGGGGCGCGACACAAAATCTAAGAACCTTCCGAGGACACCATGAGACTTATTTTGCTGGGCGCGCCCGGGGCAGGCAAAGGCACGCAAGCGACCTTCATCTGCCAGAAATACGGCATTCCCCAAATCTCGACCGGCGACATGTTGCGCGCCGCGGTCAAGGCAGGCACCCCCCTCGGGCTGCAGGCCAAGACGATCATGGACTCGGGTGCACTGGTCAGCGACGACCTGATCATCAACCTCGTGAAGGAACGCATCGCGCAGCCCGACTGCAACGACGGCTTCCTGTTCGACGGCTTCCCGCGCACCATTCCGCAGGCCGACGCCATGAAGGCGGCCGGCGTCAAACTCGACTACGTGCTCGAGATCGATGTGCCCTTCGGCGACATCATCGAACGCATGAGCGGTCGCCGCTCGCACCCGGCATCGGGCCGCACCTACCACGTCAAGTTCAATCCGCCGAAGGTGGAAGGCAAGGACGACGTGACCGGTGAAGAGTTGATCCAGCGCGAAGACGACAAGGAAGAGACCGTGCGCAAGCGGCTCGACGTCTACAGCCAGCAGACCCGTCCGCTGGTCGACTACTACTCGGCCTGGGCCAAAGCCGATCCGGCCGCCGCACCGAAGTACCGCGCCATCCAGGGCGTGGGCACGGTCGACGAGATCACGCAGCGCGCCCTGGCCGCACTGAACAGCTGATTCAGCAGCGGCTGCCCCGTCAGCCGCTCCTAGCCGCCTTCCAACTCTGGCAGGGCGGCCACTCCCAAGAGTTCCAGCGCCAGCGCGACCCGCGCCTTCACCGGCGTGAGTGCGCCCGCATCCCGCAGCCCGTCACCGGGCTTCGGGAGGATGCGTCCGTTCGTGCAGCGCGTGGCGCGCAGCACCGCCACGCCGGCGTCCTGCGCCTTCAGCGCTGCGGCTTCCAGTGCATGGTGCACGGTGCCGTTGCCGGTCGCGGCCACGACCAGCCCGCGCAAGGGTTCAGCCGACGGAAGCAGCAACGCCTCGACGATCGCGCCGCTCGCGCCGGCATGGCTCATGACGATCTCGACACGAGGCCACGGCTTCGACACCGCATCCAACCGTGCAGCGTCGGCCGACGCCCCCTGCGGCCACGCACGAACGCGCCGCACCTCGCCCTCTTCCACATAGCCGACCGGCCCGGCATCGCCCGACGCGAAGGCATCGAGACGATAGGTGTGCACCTTCTGCACATCGAGGCCGCTGTGGACCGTGCCCGCGCACACCACCGTCACACCCTTGGCACCCGGCGTCGAAGCCACCACGAGCGCATCGCGCACGTTCTGCGGACCATCGGGCGACAAGGCCGTCGCCGGACGCATCGCGCAGGTCAGCACCACCGGCTTGGCCGGCGCCAGCACGGCGTGCAGGAAGAAAGCCGTTTCCTCCAGCGTGTCCGTGCCATGCGTGACGACGATGCCAGCCACATCGGGCTGCGCCAGCCAGTGCGCGCAGCGTGCGGCCAGCTGGCGCCAGGTGTCGGCGTCCATGTCCTTGCTGTCGAGCTGCGCCACTTGCTCCGCGACCAGCGTCACGCCGGCCGGTGCCTCGATGCCGCCCAGCAGGTCCGCCACCCCCACCTGCCCCGCGGTGTAGCCGATGTTGTCGCCGCTGCTGGCGGCCTTGCCGGCAATGGTGCCGCCGGTGCCCAGCACCACCACGCGGCGCGTCTCGGACGAAGAGGAATGAGTCATGGCTTGTCAACTTTTGAAAACTGGTTAAAAATACAGGTACTGGATATCTAGCCAGTGCCGCAAGGAAACCACTATGCAGTTCGCAGTGAAGCTTACCGCCCGCCAGCAGCAGATCCTGGACCTGATCCAGGCCGCCATCGCACGCACCGGTGCGCCGCCGACGCGCGCCGAAATCGCCAACGAGCTGGGCTTCAAGTCGGCCAACGCCGCCGAAGAGCACCTGCAGGCCCTGGCCCGCAAGGGCGTCATCGAACTCGTCAGCGGCACCTCGCGCGGCATACGCCTCAAGGGCGATGCGCTGCGCTCGCTCCACGAAACGCGCCACCGCGAGGGCAACCAGTTCTCGCTCTCGCTGCCCGGCATGGCCCAGCTCGCGCTGCCGCTCATCGGCCGTGTGGCGGCGGGTTCGCCCATCCTCGCGCAAGAGCACGTCGACCAGACCTACTACGTCGAGAACACGCTGTTCCAGCGCCAGCCCGACTACCTGCTCAAGGTGCGCGGCATGTCGATGCGCGACGCCGGCATCATGGACGGCGACCTGCTCGCCGTGCAGGCCACCAAGGAAGCGCGCAACGGTCAGATCGTGGTGGCGCGCCTCGGCGAAGAAGTCACCGTGAAGCGCCTGAAGCGCAACAAGCAGGTGATCGAGCTGCACGCCGAGAACCCCGACTACCCGACCATCATCGTCCAGCCCGGCGAGCCCTTCGAAATCGAAGGCCTCGCGGTCGGCCTCATCCGCAACACCATGCTGATGTAGGTCCCGGGCCTGCTGCCCACAAGCAGCAGCACCTCATCCGGCCGCGACAGGTGGCGGGCGTATGGCGCGAAGTCGCCATCACCCTGTTGCGGCCGATTCAAGAAATCCTGCCTGTGTTCAACCTCATACTTTTTTGGAGTTCACATGGGAATCGCCCTCCTCGCTATCGCCGACTTCTGGTCGCCCCTGCAATCGCTGGCCACCCGCTGGATGCCCGCCCGCCGCCCCTCACGCGGTGACAGCAGCGACGCTGCCGCTGGTTTGCGCTATGTGGCCGTGCGCCCGGCCTGCACGGCACGCGCCGCCGGCAACCCCACGCCAGCCACGTCACCGTCCGCCGCCGCCACGCCCACCCGCCCGCTGCGCGTGGTCCGCGTGATCGATCGGCAAGGCTCGCAGCGCGGCTGCGCCAACCGGGTCGTGATTTCCGGCCGCATGGCCGACGTGTGCGCCGAACTCGAACGACTCGCCGCACTGGAAGCTGCAGAAACCGGCAGCGGCACGCACCGCCCCAGCCACCTGCACTGAGAAAGTGCGAACGAAGCCGCCGTGCCTGCGCGACCTGCGCATCCCCTATGCGCACGGCGGACTCACCGACAACGGCCTGAAACAGGCCTCCCGGGCGCTATCTGGCACCGGGTATCCAAACGTTCACACGTGCGACCTGCCAATGCTGCGAGGCACAATGGCATGCCATGAACATTGTGATCCTCGACGACTACCAGGACGCCGTGCGCAAGCTGCAGTGCGCTGCCAAGCTGGACGCGTACGCCGCCAAGGTCTACACCAACACGGTCAAGGGCATCGGCCAACTATCGGTTCGCCTCAAGGATGCGGACGTCATCGTGCTCATCCGCGAGCGCAGCCAGATATCCCGCCAACTGATCGAGAAGCTGCCCAAGCTCAAGCTGATTTCCCAAACCGGTCGCGTCGGCGGCCACATCGACGTCACGGCCTGCACCGAACGCGGTGTGGCGGTGGCCGAAGGCTCGGGGTCGCCGCAGGCACCCGCCGAACTCACCTGGGCGCTGATCATGGCGGCCATGCGCCGCCTGCCGCAGTACATCAGCAACCTCAAGCACGGGGCCTGGCAGCAGTCGGGCCTCAAGTCGGCGTCGATGCCGCCGAATTTCGGCATGGGCTCGGTGCTCAAGGGCAAGACGCTGTGCATCTGGGGCTACGGCCGCATCGGCCAGCTGGTGGCCCGTTACGGGCAGGCCTTCGGCATGCAGGTCGTGATCTGGGGCCGCGAAGCCAGCTGCGCCAAGGCGCGCTCCGACGGCTTCCAGGTGGCACAGAACCGCCACGAATTCTTTGCCGCGGCCGACGTGCTGTCGGTGCATCTGCGGCTCAACGAGGACACGCAGGGCCTCATCAAGCTCGAAGACCTCTCCCGCATGAAGCCGACGGCGCTGTTCGTCAACACGTCGCGCGCCGAGCTGGTGGAGGCCGATGCTTTGCTGGCAGCGCTCAACCGCGGGCGTCCCGGGTTGGCGGCCATCGACGTGTTCGAGAGCGAACCGCCGCTGCAAGGTCATGCACTGCTGCGCCTCGAGAACTGCATCTGCACGCCGCACATCGGCTACGTCGAGCAGGAAAGCTACGAGAGCTACTTCGGCCAGGCGTTCGACAACGTCGTGAGCTTCATCAAGGGCAACCCCACGAACATCGTGAACCCCGGCGCGCTGCAGGTCCGGCGGTGAACGCATGAGCCGGCCCGCGCCGCAGCGAGGCGCGCTCTGGGCACTGCTGGCCGGCAATTTCGTGATCGGCACGGGCGTGATGGTCGTGCCCGGCACCCTCAATGAAATCAGCGTCTCGCTGGCGATCAAGGTCGCCACGGCGGGCCAGCTGATCACTGCAGCCGCCTTCGTGATGTGCTTGGGCGCCCCGCTGCTGGCCGCCGCGGTCGCCGGCTGGGACCGCCGCAAGCTGCTCGCCCTCACGCTGCTCTGGTACGCCGCGTGGCACGTGGTTGCGGCGCTCATGCCGAGCTTCGGCGCGCTGCTGCCGGTGCGCATGCTCACGGTGATCGCGCCCGCCATCTTCACGCCCCAGGCCGCAGCCTGCGCCGGCATGCTGGTGCCGCCCGAGCAGCGCGGACGCGCAGTGACCTTCGTCTTCCTCGGCTGGTCGGTGGCCTCGGTGCTGGGCCTGCCGATCGGCGCGCTGATCGGCGGCCACCTGGGCTGGCGCATGGCCTTCATGGCCATCGCGGCGCTCAGCGTCGTGAGCGCCGCCTCGGTCTGGCTCACGCTGCCCAACGGCATCCGTCCCGCCGCGCTCACGGCTGCGGCCTGGTCGCGTGTGCTGCGCAGCCCGGTGCTGATGGGCATCGTGTCGGTCACGGCGCTGCAGGGCATCGGCCAGTTCGTGCTGTTCAGCTATTTCGGCCCGCTGCTCAAACAGGGCTTCGGCGCCGATGCCAACACGCTGAGCCTGATGTGGGCGCTGTTCGGCGCCTTCGGCCTGCTGGGCAACATGGTCGTGAGCCGCTACATCGACCGCGTCGGCGCCGGGCGCATGGTGCTGCTGACGACCGGGCTGATCGCGCTGAGCCTGCTGCTGTGGCCGCTGGCCAGCACGCTGGCATGGCTGGCGGTGGTGCTCGTGCCCTGGGGCCTGGGCTGCTTTGCCACCAACTCCTCGCAGCAGGCGCGGCTGGTGGGGCTGGCGCCCGCCCTGGCGCCGGGCTCGGTGGCGCTCAACAGCTCGGGCATCTACATCGGCCAGGCTTTGGGCGCGGCGCTCGGCGGCTGGCTGCTGGCGAACGACGCCACCGAGTGGATGAGCCGGGTCGGTTTCACGCTGATGCTGCTGGCCATGGGCCTGAGCATCGCCATCGACCGCAGCCGCCGCCCGGCCTGATTCCGATGCCCCGCGTAACACCCGGGGCGCGGGCCTCCCGCGAGATTGCAAAATCGGAGCTTCCGTCCGCGTCGCGCACCCGCGCCGGCGCGGCCGTCCCGGACACCCACCAACCCATGAGAACCTTGATCCCATGACAGTGAACTACCCCCGAATCGGCGTGATCGGCGCCGGCGCCATGGGGCGCGGCATCGCGCAGATCGCCGCCCAGGCCGGCAGCGAAGTGCTGCTGCTCGACAGCTTCGCCGGCGCCGCCGAGCGCGGCCGCGAAGCCCTCGCCGCCCAATGGAACAAGCTGCACGAGAAGGGCAAGATCGACGCCCCCACGCGCGACGCCTATGTGGCCCGCGTGAAGGCGGTCGACGGCATGCAGGCGCTCGCAGGCTGCGACCTCGTGGTCGAGGCCGTCGTCGAGAACCTCGAGGTCAAGCGCACGCTGTTCCGCGAGCTCGAAGACGTGGTCGCGCCCACCGCCACGCTGGTCACCAACACCTCGTCGCTGTCGGTCACGGCCATCGCGGCCGGCCTGCAGCACCCCGCGCGCTTTGCGGGCTTTCACTTCTTCAACCCCGTGCCGCTGATGAAGGTGGTCGAGGTGGTGGCGGGCTTCAAGACCTCGCCCGAGGTCTGCCAGCAGCTGGCCGGCTATGCCGCGCAGATGGGCCACAGCGCCGTGCAGGCCCAGGACACGCCCGGCTTCATCGTCAACCACGCGGGCCGCGGCTACGGCACCGAGGCGCTGCGCATCGTCGGCGAAGGCGTGACCGACTTCGCCACCATCGACCGCATCCTGAAGGACCAGGCGGGCTTTCGCCTCGGCCCGTTCGAGCTGCTCGACCTGACGGCACTCGACGTGTCGCACCCGGTGATGGAGTCGATCTACTACCAGTATTTCGAAGAGCCGCGCTTTCGCCCGAGCGTGATCACCGCGCAGCGCCTGGCTGCCGGCGCGCTCGGCCGCAAGACCGGCGAAGGCTTCTACCGCTACGACAACGGCGTGATGCAGCAGACGCCCGAAGCGCCCGCACCCGTGGTCGAAGGCACGCCCGCGGTCTGGGTGTCGCCACGTGCCGCGCGCCGTGCCGAGTTGCTGCGCCTGGTGAACACGCTGGGTGCGCAGATCGACAGCGGCAGCGCCCCCGCACCGCAGTCGATCATCCTGGTCGCGCCGCTGGGCTTCGACGTGACGACGGTCGCGGCCGTCGAGCGGCTGGACGCCACGCGCACCGTCGGCATCGACATGCTGATCGATGACGCCGCCACCAAGCGCCGCGTGCTCGCCACCAACCCGGCCACCCGCCGCGACGTGCGTGACGCCGCGCACGCCCTCTTCGCACGCGACGGCAAGGCCGTGAGCGTGATCCGCGACAGCGGCGGCTTCGTCACGCAGCGCGTGGTCGGCGCCATCGTCAACATCGCCGCCGACATGTGCCAGCAGCGCGTGTGCACGCCGGCCGACCTCGAGACCGCCGTGCAGCTGGGCCTGGGCTATCCGCGCGGCCCGCTCGCCATGGGCAACCTCTACGGGCCGACCAACATGCTCGAGGTGCTGTTCAACCTGCAGACGGTGTACGGCGACCCGCGCTATCGCCCGAGCCCGTGGCTGCGCCGCCGCGGCGCGCTGGGCCTGAGCCTGCTGCACGAAGAAGAATAAACAGACAAACAAAACGAACAGGCACACACGCCATGACCGCCGAACTCAAGAGCACCAGCGAAGGCAGCACCATGGTGCTGACCATCGTCAACCCGACCCAGCGCAATGCGCTGGGCCCCGAGATCTACGCCGCCGGCATCGAGGCGCTGAACGGCGCCGAGAGCAGCGACGAGATCCGCAGCGTCGTCATCGTGGGCGAAGGCGCCTGGTTCTGCGCCGGCGGCTCGCTGCAGCGGCTGCTGGCCAACCGCCAACTCGACCGCTCCGTGCAAGCCGAGAGCATCGAGGGCCTGCACAACTGGATCGACTCGATCCGCACCTTCCCCAAGCCGGTCATCGCGGCCGTCGAGGGCGCGGCGGCCGGTGCCGGTTTTTCGCTCGCGATGGCCTGCGACTTCGTCGTGGCCGCGCGCGACGCCGTGTTCGCGGCCTCGTACAGCAACGTGGCGCTCTCGCCCGACGGCGGCCTCAGCTGGCACCTCGGGCTGGCGCTGCCGCGCCAGCTGGCGAGCGAATGGCTGATGAACGGCGAGCGCATCGAGGCCACGCGCCTGCATGCCTTCGGCCTCGTCAACGAGCTCACCGACAGCGGACAGGCGCTGGCCGGCGCGATGGCCCTGGCCACCCGCCTGAACGCGCGCGCGCCGAATTCGCTGGCCAGCATCAAGGAGCTGCTGAGCGAAGCGCGCGGCACCACGCTGGCGTCGCAGCTTTCGCAGGAGCGCGATCATTTCGTGCGCAACCTGCACCACACGAACGCGGGCATCGGCATTGCCGCGTTCCTCGACAAGACACCGCCACGCTACGAGTAACGCCTGACGGCGTCGCTCCCGTGACACCCCCCAGCTTTTCAGTCGCCGAGAGGACAGACCATGGACGACCCCATTCTTACCATCGAAGAACGTGAAGCGATCAACAGTGGTCGCTGGTTTTCTTCCCTATCTCCATCACTACGGCACGACATCCTCCGATGCGCCTTTGTCAAACGCTACAAGGACGGCGACCTGCTCGCTGCGCGCGGCGACCCGCCCGAGCACTGGATCGCCTGTGCCAAAGGGGCGTTGCGCGTGAGCTCGACCGCGGTGTCGGGCAAGCAGGTGACGCTGACCTACGTCGAGCCGGGTATCTGGTTCGGCGACGTGGCGATGTTCGACGGGGAACGTCGCACGCACGACACGTACTCGCACGGCGACACCACCGTGCTGTGCGTGGCGCGGGCCGACTTCCAGAAAATTCTGGCCACGCACGTCGAGCTGTACGAAGCGCTGATGCGGCTGCAGGCACGCCGCATCCGCACATTGTTCGGGCTGGTGGAAGACCTCAACACCCTGCCCTTGCGCGCACGCCTGGCCAAGCAGCTCATTCACCTGGTGCGCAGCTACGGCGTGCCCAGCTTGGACGACGGCAGCCAGACGCGCATCGGCCTGCAACTGGCGCAGGAAGAACTCGCGCAGCTGCTCGGCGCCTCGCGCCAGCGGGTCAACCAGGAACTCAAGACGATGGAGCGCGAAGGCACCATCCGGATCGAGCCGGCCGGACTCGTCGTGCTGGACCGCTCGGCGCTGATGCAAATCTCCGTAGCAGACAACTAAAAGAATCGACATGAGCCAGGACTTCTCCAGTTTCATCGGCACCCGTGCGGTGTCCCAACAGCACACCTTCGACGTGGACGCGCTCGCGGCCTGGCTCGAAAAGAACCTCGAGGGCTTCCAGGGTCCGTTGACGGTCGAGATGTTCAAGGGCGGCCAGTCCAACCCGACCTACAAGCTCGTCACGCCCACGCAGAGCTACGTGATGCGCGCCAAGCCGGGCCCGGTCGCCAAGCTGCTGCCCTCGGCCCATGCGGTCGAGCGCGAGTTCAAGGTGATGAGCGGGCTGCAGGGCACCGACGTGCCCGTGCCGCGCATGTACTGCCTGTGCGAAGACGAGGCCATCATCGGCCGCGCCTTCTACATCATGGAGTTCATGCAGGGCCGCGTGCTGTGGGACCAGTCGCTGCCCGGCTTCAGCAACGCCGAACGCGCGGCCCACTACGACGAGATGAACCGCGTGATTGCGGCGCTGCACACGGTCGACTTCGCCGCGCGCGGCCTGGGCGACTACGGCAAGCCCGGCAACTACTTCGACCGCCAGATCGGCCGCTGGAGCAAGCAGTACAAGGCCTCGGCCGATGGCGCCGGCGAACTGTCGCAGCCCATCGAGGCCATGGAGCGCCTGATCGACTGGCTCCCCGCCCACATGCCGGCAAGCGCACGCGACGAGACCAAGGTCTCGATCGTGCATGGCGACTACCGCCTGGACAACGTGATGTTCCACGCCACCGAGCCGCGGATCATCGCGGTGCTCGACTGGGAACTCTCCACGCTGGGCCATCCGCTGGCCGACTTCAGCTACCACTGCATGTCGTGGCACATGCCTCCCACCACCGGCCGCGGCATCGGCGGCGTGGACGTGGCGGCACTGGGCATTCCCACCGAGAGCGAATACATCCGCCGCTACTGCGAGCGCACGCACATCAGTACGCCCGAGGCGCTGGCGCCCGACTGGAATTTCTACCAGGCCTACAACCTGTTCCGCATGGCTGCCATCCTGCAGGGCATTGCGAAACGGGTCGAAGCCGGTACCGCATCGAGCGAGCAAGCCGTGGCGTCCGCCCGTGGCGCACGGCCGATGGCCGAGATGGCCTGGCAGTTTGCCCAAAAGGCATAGCCAGCCCTCCCCCTTAACCCCACCAGGAGACAGCATGGATTTCGAATATTCGGCCAAAACCAAGGAGCTTCAGAAGCGCGTTCTCGCGTTCATGGAAGACCACATCTACCCGGCCGAAGCCGAGTACAGCGCCGAACTGGCCGCCAACACGGTCGCCGGCAAGCGCTGGACCGCCCTGCAGACCGTCGAGAAGCTCAAGGCCAAGGCCAAGGCCCAGGGCCTGTGGAACCTGTTCCTGCCGGTCGACAGCGCCTCGGCCTCGGGCTATGAGGGTGCGGGCCTGACCAACCAGGAATACGCCCCGCTGGCTGAGATCATGGGCCGGGTGCCATGGGCATCGGAAGCCTTCAACTGCTCCGCGCCGGACACCGGCAACATGGAAACCATCGCCCGCTATGGCTCGGAAGAGATCAAGGCGCGCTGGCTCAAGCCGCTGCTCGAAGGCCAGATCCGCTCGGCCTTCGCGATGACCGAACCCGACGTCGCCTCCAGCGATGCCACCAACATCGCCACCCGCATCGAGCGCCAGGGCGACGAGTACGTCATCAACGGCCACAAGTGGTGGATCTCCGGTGCCGCCGACCCGCGCTGCGCCGTGTTCGTCACCATGGGCAAGACCGATCCCGAAGCGCCCAAGCACTCGCAGCAGAGCATGGTCATCGTGCCGGCCGACACCAAGGGCATCCGCATCGTGCGTCCGCTGAACGTGATGGGCTACGACGACGCGCCACACGGCCACGTCGAGATGCACTTCGAGAACGTGCGCGTTCCCGTCGGCAACATCCTGCTGGGCGAAGGCCGCGGCTTCGAAATCGCCCAGGGTCGCCTTGGCCCCGGACGCATCCACCACTGCATGCGCCTGATCGGCCTGGCCGAGCGCGCGCTCGAGCTGATGTGCAAGCGCGCCTCGTCGCGCGTGGCCTTCGGCAAGACCGTTGCTTCGCAGACCGTCACGCAGGAACGCATCGCCGAAGCACGCTGCAAGATCGACATGGCCCGCCTGCTCACGCTGAAGGCCGCCTGGCTGATGGACGTGGCCGGCAACAAGGTCGCGCGCACCGAGATCGCCATGATCAAGGTGGTGGCACCCACCATGGCCTGCCAGGTCATCGACTGGGCCATGCAGGTCCACGGCGGCGGCGGCATGTGCGACGACTTCCCGCTGGCCTCGGCCTATGCGCAGGCACGCACGCTGCGCTTTGCCGACGGTCCGGACGAAGTGCACCGCAACGCGATCGCCAAGTGGGAGCTGGGCAAGTACGCCGCCGACAAGTCGGGCGCCACCGCCGACGCGCCTGTCACGCGCTTCTGATCCGGAAGAAAAGAAAGGGCGCGATCACCGCGCCCTTCTCTTTCTGATCCGGCCATGCCGCCCACGCCTTGCGCGTCGGCGGCATTTTCATTGGTGTCAGAGCTTCTTTTGCAGGAAGACGGCGTGGCCGAATTCCGGATCGAGCTGGTAGCTGACGAAGCCTTCGCGCTCGTAGCTGCGCAGCGCGGGCGCATTGCCCGACAGCACCTCGAGCGTGAGCTTGCAGGCGCCGCGCCGGCGGGCTTCCTGCTCGACCAGTGCAAACATCTGCTGCGCCACACGCTGGCCACGGTGGCTGGCGCGCACGACCACGTCGTGCACGTTGACCAGCGGCTGGCAGGCGAAGGTCGAAAAACCTTCGATGCAGTTGATCAGACCCACGGGCGTGTCGCCGTCAAAGGCCAGCACGCTGAACGCCTGCGGACGCGCCGCCAGCGCGGCGGGCAGGCCCTCACGCACCGACGCCGGCAGCGGTGTGCCACCGCCGGCGGGGTCGCGTGCGTAGCTGTCGAGCAGCTCGACCACAGCCGCAGCCTGCAGCGGATCGCGGTAGTCGGCCAGGCGGGTGTCGATGCACCCCTCCGTCGTCATGCCGCGGGCTTGAGCGTTGCCGCGAGGCGCTCCGCGCACGACTGCGACTGCTTGGCGTCGCGCGCCTCGACCATCACGCGCACCAGCGGCTCGGTGCCGCTCGCACGGATGAGCACGCGGCCTGCGTCGCCCAGCTCGGCTTCGATGCGCTTGGTTTCGCTGGCGAGCGCTGTGTTGCTCTTCCAGTCCTGGTCGGGGGCGAGGCGCACGTTGATGAGCGTCTGCGGAAACAGCGTGACGCCCTCGAGCAGCTGCGCCACCGTCTTGCCGCTGCGCACACAGGCTTGCAGCACCTGCAGCGCGCTCACGATGCCGTCGCCCGTGGTGTGGCGGTCGAGCGCCAACAGGTGGCCGGAGCCCTCGCCGCCGAGCAGCCAGCCGCGCTTGTCGAGCTCTTCGAGCACGTAGCGGTCGCCGACCTTGGCGCGCACGAACTCGATGTCTTGTGCGCGCAGGGCCATTTCGACGGCCTTGTTGGTCATCAGCGTGCCGACCACGCCCACCGGCTTTTCGCCGCGCGCGATGCGCTCGGCCACCATCAGGTACAGCAGCTCATCGCCGTTGAACAGGCGGCCGCTGGCATCGACCAGTTGCAGCCGGTCGGCGTCGCCGTCGAGGGCGATGCCGTAGTCGGCCTTCTGCGCCGTCACGGTGGCGACCAATGCCTCAGGGTGCGTGGCACCGAAGCCTTCGTTGATGTTGAGCCCGTCGGGCGAGCAGCCGATGCTCGTGACGTCCGCGCCCAGTTCGTGGAACACGTTGGGCGCCACCTGGTAGGCCGCGCCATGGGCCGCATCGACCACCAGCTTCATGCCGCGCAGCGACAGGTCGTTGGCAAAAGTGCTCTTGCAGAACTCGATGTAGCGACCGTCTGCGTCGTTCAGGCGGCGTGCCTTGCCGAGGTCGGCGGAAGCAGCCCACACCGGCGCTTCTTCGAGCGCAGCCTCGACGGCCAGCTCCCAGGCGTCGTCGAGCTTGGTGCCCTGCGCGCTGAAGAACTTGATGCCGTTGTCGGGAAAGGCGTTGTGGCTGGCGCTGATCACCACGCCCAGGCTGGCGCGCTGGGCGCGCGTGAGGTACGCCACGCCCGGCGTGGGCAGCGGGCCGAGCAGCACCACGTCGACGCCGGCGGAGTTGAAGCCCGACTCGAGCGCCGACTCGAGCATGTAGCCCGAGATGCGGGTGTCCTTGCCGATCAGCACCGTCGGACGGGCCTGGGTTTTCTTGAGCACGCGGCCGACAGCGTGTGCGAGGCGCAGCACGAAGTCGGGGGTGATGGGCGATTGGCCGACCGTGCCGCGGATGCCGTCGGTGCCGAAATATTTACGGGTCATTTGCTGTTATTGCTCTTGTGAAGTTCGTTGCTGCTGCAGTGCTTCTGCGCGCATGGCACGCCATACGGCGAGGGCGGCGACGGTGTCGCGCACGTCGTGCACCCGCACGACGGCTGCGCCCCGGTCCACGGCCAGCACGGCGGCTGCCACGCTGGGCACGGTACGCCCGGACGCATTGTCGATGCCCGTGACCGCCCCGATGGAGGACTTGCGGGACCAACCTAGCAACAAGGGGTAACCGGTTGCCAACAATTCCTGCTGGCGCCCAAGAAGTGCGAAGTTCTGCGCCACGCTCTTGCCGAAACCGACGCCCGGATCGAGCGTGATGCGCGCGGGGTCTATGCCCAGCCCCTTCAACGCTGCAAGTTGTTCGCGCCAGAAAGCCAGCACTTCGGGAATCACGTCGCCCTGCATCGGCAGCGCCTGCATGGTCTGCGGGTCACGGTGCATGTGCATCAGGCAGATGCCGCAGGTGGGATGCGCCGCCACGGCTTCGCGCGCGCCCGGCTGGCGCAGCGCCCAGATGTCGTTGACGATGTCCGCGCCCAGGTCGAGCACGGCGCGCATCACCTCGGGCTTGTAGGTGTCGATGGACAGCGGCACGTTCAGCTTCACGGCCTCGCGCACCACGGGCAGCACGCGCGCCAGTTCGACGTCGAGCGGCACGACGGGGCTGCCGGGGCGAGTCGATTCGCCGCCGATGTCGAGGATGTCGGCGCCCTCTTTCAGCAACTGCTCGCAGTGCTGGAGCGCGGTTTCGGTGGACGCATGCGCGCCGCCGTCGGAAAAGGAATCGGGCGTGACGTTGACGATGCCCATCACGCGCGGCTGCGCCAGGTCGATCGTGAAGCGCGAGGTCTGCCAGACCGAGGTGGCCGTCTTGTTCATGCGGCGCTCCCATGGAAAACGGGGCCAGAGGCCCCGTTGTTGCTTGCGATCAAGCCCACCTCAAGCGGCGGTCGGCGCCGGGTCGGTATTGACGGCCGGCGTGCCACCACTGCCACCGCTGCCCGAAGGCGGGATGCGCGGTGTCCAGTCCTTGGGCGGACGCGGCGCACGGCCAGCCATGATGTCGTCGAGCTGTTCGCTGTCGATGGTTTCCCACTCGAGCAGCGCCTTCGCCATCGCGTGCATCTTGTCGCTGTTCGCTTCGATCAGGCCACGCGCCAGGGCGTACTGCTCGTCGATGATGCGGCGCACTTCGCCGTCGACCTTTTCCATGGTCTGTTCGCTCATGTTCGTGGTCTTGGTGACCGAGCGACCCAGGAACACTTCGCCTTCGTTCTCGGCGTAGACCATCGGGCCCAGCGCGTCGGTCATGCCGTAGCGCGTGACCATGTCGCGGGCGATGGAGGTCGCGCGCTCGAAGTCGTTGCTGGCGCCGGTGGTCATCTGATGCATGAACACTTCTTCGGCGATGCGGCCACCGAACAGCATGCTGATCTGGTTCAGCATGTACTCGCGGTCGTAGCTGTAGCGGTCTTGCGCCGGCAGGCTCATGGTCACGCCCAGGGCGCGGCCACGCGGAATGATCGTGACCTTGTGGACCGGGTCGCACTTGGGCAGCAGCTTGCCGATGAGGGCGTGGCCGGACTCGTGGTAGGCCGTGTTGCGGCGCTCTTCCTCGGGCATGACCATGCTCTTGCGCTCGGGGCCCATGAAGATCTTGTCCTTGGCCTTCTCGAAGTCCTGCATTTCGACGACGCGTGCATTGCGGCGTGCGGCCATCAGGGCGGCTTCGTTGCACAGGTTGGCCAGGTCGGCGCCGGACATGCCGGGCGTGCCGCGGGCGATGACGCTCGGGTTCACGTCCTGGCCCAGCGGGACCTTGCGCATGTGCACGCCGAGGATCTGTTCGCGGCCGCGGATGTCGGGCAGCGTGACGTACACCTGACGGTCGAAACGGCCCGGGCGCAGCAGTGCGGCGTCAAGGATGTCGGGACGGTTCGTGGCAGCCACGACGATCACGCCGAGGTTGGTTTCGAAGCCGTCCATCTCGACCAGCATCTGGTTGAGGGTTTGCTCGCGCTCGTCGTTGCCGCCACCGAGGCCGGCGCCGCGCTGACGACCCACCGCATCGATTTCGTCGATGAAGATGATGCAGGGCGCGTTCTTCTTGGCGTTCTCGAACATGTCGCGCACGCGGGCCGCACCCACGCCGACGAACATTTCAACGAAGTCGGAACCCGAGATCGAGAAGAACGGCACCTTGGCCTCGCCGGCGATCGACTTGGCGAGCAGCGTCTTGCCGGTACCCGGAGGGCCGACCAGCAGCAGGCCGCGCGGAATGCGACCGCCGAGTTTCTGGAAGCGTTGCGGGTCTTTGAGGAAGTCGACGACTTCACGGACTTCTTCCTTGGCCTCGTCGCAACCTGCGACGTCGGCGAAAGTGACCGTGTTGTTGTTCTCGTCCATCATGCGGGCCTTGCTCTTGCCGAAGCTGAACGCTCCGCCCTTGCCGCCGCCCTGCATCTGGCGCATGAAGTAGATCCAGACGCCGATCAGCAGCAGCATCGGGCCCCAACTGACCAGCAAGGTCATGAGGAGCGAGCCCTCTTCGCGCGGCTTGACGTCGAACTTGACGTTGTGGTCGATCAGGTCGCCCACGAGGCCGCGGTCGAGCACCGTGGCGGTCGTGCGGATCTTGCGATCGTCGTTGGTGACAGCGACGATCTCGCCGCCGCCGGCGCCTTCAGGAATGATGGCACTCTTGATCTGGTTGTTGCGGACCTGGTCCAAAAACTCGGAATAGCTCACCGTTCCCGAGCCGACGCCACTGCGGGTGTCGAACTGCTTGAACACAGTGAACAACACCATGGCAATGACGAGCCATACGGCAACTTTGGAAAACCACTGATTGTTCAAACGAAGCTCCAGTCGAAAGCGCGTGACGGGAATATGAAATACGCGCTGAGGGTACGCAATTGCGCCCCATTTTAGGCTTTTCAAGCTGCGAAAAGCGGACATTTCCCTATAGCAGCCATAGGCTGACAAGGGTTTGCGCCCCTGGAGGGCACTCTGCGGCAAGGTATCAATGCGTATCGAGCGCCTTCAATCCCCTGCCGATGAGGAAGGTCTCTGCCGATTTATCGCGTGATGCCTTCGGCTTGAGCGGCTTCACGACACGGAAATTGGCCTTGAACATCTTGACCAGGTCGTCGTAGCCGCTGCCGTGGAATACCTTGGCCACAAGCGCCCCTTCGGGCTTCATGTGGTTCTGGGAGAAGTCGATGGCCAGCTCGATCAGGTGCGCCACGCGGGCTGCGTCGGCCGAATGGATGCCCGACAGGTTGGGTGCCATATCGGACACCACCAGGTCGGCCTTGCGGCCGGCCAGTACCGCCAGGAGCTGCTCCAGCATTGCGTCTTCGCGGAAGTCGCCCTGCAGGAAGGTCACGCCTTCGATGGGCTCCATCGGCAGCAGGTCGAGCGAAACGATGGTGCCATTGAGGTCGCCGGCCGCCGCCCCGCCCGGCGACATGCGCCGCCGCAGGTACTGGCTCCAGGCTCCCGGGGTCGAGCCGAGGTCGACCACGAGCTGGCCGGGCTTGACCAGCCCGAGCGACTCGTCGATTTCCTTGAGCTTGTAAGCCGCGCGGGCACGGTAGCCCTCTCTGGTCGCGAGCTTCACGTAGGGGTCGTTGATGTGGTCGTGAAGCCACGCCTTGTTGACTTTTTTGCTTTTGGCTTTGGTGCTCATGAGGGTGTTCGTGTACGCGTCGATAATACGGGGATGCCCGCCATTCAACTTACCCCTGCCGAGCGCAAGGTGCACCGCGCCGAAGCTCACCACCTGGATCCGATCGTCATGGTCGGTGGAGACGGGCTCACCCCTGCCGTAAAAAAAGAGGCCGACGCGGCCCTGAAGGCCCACGGCCTGATCAAGGTGCGCGTCTTCTCCGACGACCGTCTCGCCCGTGACGCCATGCTCCAGGAGCTCGCCGACGAGCTCGACGCCGCCCCGATCCAGCACATCGGCAAGCTGCTCGTGCTGTGGCGCCCGAAGCCCGAAAAAGAGCGTGTGGTCGACGAAGACCGCATGCCCGGCCCGCGCGACGTGAAGATCGTCAAGTACAGCAAGCGCGGCGGCCAACGCCCTGAAATCAAGACCCTGCGCGTGCTCGGCAACCAGCGACTCACCCCTGGCGGCACCATCAAGCGCGCCAAGGCCAAGCGTCCGCTGTCGGCCAAGAAACGCAATCAGGCGGACTGAGCTTGGTGGCAGCGCAAGGCGCCCAGCGCCATATCCTCTGCATGAAGTGGGGCACGAAGTACGGCCCCGAGTACGTCAACCGGCTCTACGCCATGGTGCGCCGCCACCTCAGCGGCGACTTCAAGTTCGTCTGCCTGACCGACGACGGCAACGGCATCCGCCCCGAAGTGACGTGCCTGCCCATTCCTCCGCTCAACCTCCAACTGGCCCCGGGCCAGCGCGACGGCGCCTGGAAGAAGCTCACCACCTTCGAACAGGACCTGCACGGCTTGCGCGGCACCGCCCTCTTCCTGGACGTCGACGTGGTGATCGTCGGCAGCCTGGACGCCTTCTTCGAGCAGCCCGGCGAGTTCCTGATCATTCACGACTACGCCCGCCCCTGGCGGCGTGAGCGGATCACGGGCAATTCATCGGTCTACCGCTTCGAGCTGGGCGCCCATGCCGACGTGCTGGCGTACTTTCGCGCCAACATGGACAAGGTGCAGGCCGAGTACCGCAATGAGCAGGCCTACCTGTCAGACGTGCTCCACAAGCAGGGCAAGCTGGCCTACTGGCCGGCGGCCTGGTGCCCGAGCTTCAAGTACCACGGCATCCCGACCTGGCCGACCAACTACTGGGAAGAGCCCTTCGTGCCCGAAGGCGCCCGTGTGATGGTGTTCCACGGCGAGTGCAACCCGCCCGATGCGCTGGCGGGACGGCGCAACCGCGCCTTCCGCTACATCCGGCCGGCGAGCTGGGTCGCCAAGCACTGGAAAGAGTAAAAAAGCCGGAGGCAGCGGCGACATCACCTGTCGCTGCTGCCGCTCCGGTTCAGCGTGGCGCCCGGGCGGCGCCCATGCGCCACAGCAGCGTGCCGACGCACGCCCACTGAACGAAATACATGCCGGTGCCCACGGCATGCCACAGCTTGAGGTTGTCGCGCGCCACGATGCGCGGCGCCACGGCGTACTGCTGCAGCAGCGCCAGAAGCAACGCCGCCAGCACCAGGAAGATGGCCGTCAACACCGGGTTGGTCATGCCCTCGTCGGCCTTCTGGCGGAAATGGATCAGCAGGATCAACCCGCAGCCGATGGCAATCCAGCTTTGCGCCTCGAACAGCTGGGCGGCGAAACTGCCCGCCACCGCCGGGTTGCCGAGCCTGGCGAACAGCATCGGCACGACCAGGAAGCCGATCGTGGTGAGGCTGCCCCACCAGAGGGCCGCCAGCATCAGCGCGACGCGGTCTTTCATCCGATTCAGAGGTAGCGGACCGCCACGATCTCGTAGCGCTTGAGGCCGCCCGGCGCCTGCACTTCGGCCGTGTCGCCCTCTTCCTTGCCGATGAGCGCGCGCGCGATCGGGCTGGAGATGTTGATGAGGCCGAGCTTCAGGTCGGCCTCGTCTTCGCCGACGATCTGGTACTTGACGGCTTCGCCCGACTCTTCTTCCTCAAGATCGACGGTCGAACCGAACACCACCTTGCCGCCGGCATCGAGCTCGCTCGGGTCGATGATCTGGGCGGCCGAGAGCTTGCCTTCGACTTCCTGGATGCGACCTTCGATGAAGCCCTGGCGGTCCTTGGCGACTTCGTACTCGGCGTTTTCGCTCAGGTCGCCCTGGGCGCGCGCTTCGGAAATGGCGTTGATGACCCAGGGACGGTCGACCGTCTTGAGCTGGTGCAGTTCGGCGCGCAGTTTTTCAGCACCGCGCTTGGTGATGGGAATGGTGGCCATGTTTGGTTCTCCATAAAGCGAAACCGCCGAACGATGCCGTTCGGCGGTCGATTGGGGGGACAGATCAGACGAGATTGCGTCCGGTCAGCCGGCTCAGGATGGCGAGCGGGCTCGAATCTGGATTGTATTGCTTCGATGCGGCCAGATGAAGGGTCTGCTCGAGCATGTACTGGCCCGCCATGACAGCGTGCGAGGTCTGATCCGAGAAGCACACCCACACCGAACCCGGCGGGAATTTCGCCGTTTCCTGTGGCGAGTTTTCCTGGTACGCCATGTCCGACTTCATGCCGTCGTGCAGCTGCAGCATCAGGTGGTCGTACTCGCTGCGGAACGACTTGGTGACGTGCAGTGCCTGCAGCAGCTTGGCCTGCCAGCGCGCATAGGGCTTGGCCTTCGGCAGGAAACGCTTGGCGATGTCCTCGAAAGGCTCGCCCACGCGCCACACGCGCTGTGCGCCGTCGGGGTTGACGTTGGTGAACACGCGCAGGATGCGTTCGCCGTAGTTGGGCCGCGACGGAAACGCATCGACATGCAGGCGCCGGTCGTCGGCGCGCCACGATTGCACGCGCGTCTCGACCTGGGCCGGCCGGTAGCTGGTCGGCGCCAGGCGCAGGGCCGGCGTGTAGTGCGGCAGCAGCCCATGAATGAGCTGCTGCGCCTGCGTGCGAAAACGCTTCACCATCGCCGCCGTGGCGCGCTGCACCGCTTCGTCGCCCACAGCGCCCTTGAGCTTGCCGTGGGCGTCGAGGCTGATGTTGCGCACGTCGGGCGACAGCAGGCTGGGCGTCAGCAGGCTGCGCTCTTCAGGCCGCAGCTCGAAGCCCAGCCGCGGGAAGTACAGCACCTTGCCGGCTTCCAGCTCCGCGATCCACGCCTCGTTGGGCGTGGCCGCGGCCCAGTCCGTCAGGCCCAGTTCGACCAGCTGCGTTTCCATGATGGCGGTGCCCGGTCAGGCAGCGGCCAGCTGCGCGTGCATCTCCTGCACCGAGATCACGCCCAGCTCGTCCATGAAGCCCATACCTTCCACCGCGGCTTCGGCGCCGAAGATCGTGGTGAAGGTGGTCACGCGCGCCAGCAGTGCCGAGGTGCGGATCTGGCGCGAGTCGGTGATCGCGTTGCGGCGCTCTTCCACCGTGTTGATGACCAAGGCAATCTCGTTGTTCTTGATCATGTCCACGATGTGCGGACGGCCTTCGGTCACCTTGTTGACCGTCACGCAGGCAATGCCGGCGGCGCTGATGGCCGCGGCGGTGCCCTTGGTGGCGACCAGTTCGAAGCCCAGCTTGGCCAGGCCGCGTGCCACTTCGACGGCACGTGCCTTGTCGTTGTTCTTCACCGAGATGAAGGCCTTGCCCGACTTCGGCAGCAAGGTGCCCGCGCCCAGCTGCGACTTCACGAAGGCTTCGCCGAAGGTCTTGCCCACGCCCATCACTTCGCCGGTCGACTTCATCTCGGGGCCGAGGATGGTGTCCACGCCCGGGAACTTGACGAACGGGAACACGGCTTCCTTCACGCTGAAGTACGGCGGCGTCACTTCCTTGGTCACACCTTGCGACGCGAGCGACTGGCCCGCCATGCAGCGTGCCGCCACCTTGGCGAGCTGAATGCCGGTGGCCTTGCTCACGTAAGGCACGGTGCGCGACGCACGCGGGTTCACTTCGAGCACGTAGATGACGTCCTTGCCATCTTTTTGCTGAATGGCGAACTGCACGTTCATCAGGCCGACCACGTTCAGCGCCTTGGCCATCGCGGCGCTCTGGCGCTTCAGTTCAGCGATGGTGTCGGCGTTCAGGCTGTAAGGCGGGAGCGAGCAGGCGGAGTCGCCCGAGTGCACGCCGGCCTGTTCGATGTGCTCCATCACGCCGCCGATCAGCGTGCCGCCTTCGGCGTCGCGGATGCAGTCGACGTCGCATTCGACGGCGTCGTTCAGGAAGCGGTCGAGCAGCACCGGCGAGTCGTTGCTCACCTTGACCGCTTCACGCATGTAGCGCTCGAGGTCGCGCTGCTCGTGCACGATTTCCATCGCGCGGCCGCCGAGCACGTAGCTCGGGCGCACCACCAGCGGGTAGCCCAGGGCCGCAGCCTTTTCGAGCGCTTCGGGTTCGGTGCGCGCGGTGGCGTTCGGCGGCTGGCGCAGGCCCAGCTCGTGCAGCAGCTTCTGGAAGCGCTCACGGTCTTCGGCCGCATCGATCATGTCGGGCGAGGTGCCGATGATCGGCACGCCGTTGGCTTCGAGGTCGAGCGCGAGCTTCAACGGCGTCTGGCCGCCGTACTGCACGATCACGCCGAGCGGCTTTTCCTTGTCGACGATCTCGAGCACGTCTTCGAGCGTGAGCGGCTCGAAGTACAGGCGGTCGGAGGTGTCGTAGTCGGTTGACACGGTCTCGGGATTGCAGTTGACCATGATGGTCTCGTAGCCGTCTTCGCGCATGGCGAGCGCGGCGTGCACGCAGCAGTAGTCGAACTCGATGCCCTGGCCGATGCGGTTGGGACCGCCGCCGAGCACCATGATCTTCTTCTTGTCGGTCGGCTCGGCTTCGCACTCGTCCTCATAGGTCGAGTACATGTAGGCGGTGTTGGTCGCGAACTCGGCCGCGCAGGTGTCCACGCGCTTGTAGACGGGGCGCACACCCAGGGCGCGGCGCTTCTCGCGGATCGCCGTGTCGGAGGTCTTAAGTTGCTTGGCAAGGCGACGGTCGGAGAAGCCCTTCTTCTTGAGCGCCAGCAGCGTGTCCTTGTCGATGTCGTCGAGCGACTTGGTTTCCAGCTCGAGTTCGATCTTCACGATCTCTTCGATCTGCACCAGGAACCACGGGTCGATCTTGGTCAGCGCGAACACTTCGTCCACGCTCAGGCCCATGGCGAAGGCATCGCCCACGTACCAGATGCGCTCGGGACCAGGCTCGCCCAGCTCCTTCTCGAGCACTTCGCGGTCCTGCGTCTTTTCGTTCAGGCCGTCGACGCCCACTTCGAGGCCGCGCAGGGCCTTCTGGAACGACTCCTGGAAGGTGCGGCCCATGGCCATGACCTCGCCCACCGACTTCATCTGCGTGGTGAGGCGCGAGTCGGCCTGCGGGAATTTCTCGAAGGCGAAACGCGGAATCTTGGTGACCACATAGTCGATCGAAGGCTCGAACGACGCGGGCGTGGCGCCGCCGGTGATTTCGTTGCGCAGCTCGTCGAGCGTGTAGCCCACGGCCAGCTTGGCCGCGACCTTGGCGATCGGGAAGCCCGTGGCCTTGGAGGCCAGCGCCGACGAACGCGAGACGCGCGGATTCATCTCGATGACGACCATGCGGCCGTCCTTCGGGTTGATCGAGAACTGCACGTTCGAGCCGCCGGTGTCCACGCCGATCTCGCGCAGCACAGCCAGCGAGGCGTTGCGCAGGATCTGGTATTCCTTGTCGGACAGCGTCTGTGCGGGTGCCACGGTGATCGAGTCGCCGGTGTGCACGCCCATCGGGTCGAGGTTTTCGATCGAGCAGACGATGATGCAGTTGTCGGCCTTGTCGCGGACCACTTCCATCTCATACTCTTTCCAGCCGAGCAGCGATTCTTCGATCAGCAACTCGTTGGTCGGCGAGGCTTCGATGCCACGCTTGCAGATGGTCTCGAACTCGTCGGGGTTGTAGGCGATGCCGCCGCCGGTGCCGCCGAGCGTGAAGCTGGGGCGGATCACGGTCGGGAAGCCGAGCGTCTTCTGCACGGCCCAGGCTTCGTCCATCGTGTGTGCGATGCCCGAGCGCGCCGAACCGAGACCGATCTTGGTCATCGCGTCCTTGAACTTCAGGCGGTCTTCGGCCTTGTCGATGGCTTCGGGCGTGGCGCCGACCAGCTCGACGGGCTTGCCGGTGGCAGCGCCCGTGTACTTGTCGAGCACGCCGTTGCGCCAGAGGTCGAGCGCGCAGTTGAGTGCGGTCTGGCCGCCCATGGTCGGCAGGATCGCGTCGGGGCGTTCCTTGGCGATGATTTTTTCAACCGTCTGCCAGGTGATGGGCTCGATGTAGGTGACGTCGGCCGTGGCCGGGTCGGTCATGATCGTCGCGGGGTTGCTGTTGATCAGGATGACCTTGTAGCCCTCTTCGCGCAGCGCCTTGCAGGCTTGCACGCCGGAATAGTCGAACTCGCAGGCCTGGCCGATGATGATCGGGCCGGCGCCGATGATGAGGATCGATTTGAGGTCTGTGCGCTTAGGCATTCTCTTTCTCCGTCTTTTCCGTCTTGTTCTTTTCCATGAGTGCCGTGAAGCGATCGAACAAATAGCCGATGTCGTGCGGGCCCGGCGAGGCTTCCGGGTGACCCTGGAAGCAGAACGCGGGCTTGTCGGTGCGTGCCAGCCCTTGCAGCGTGTTGTCGAACAGGCTGATGTGGGTGGGACGCAGGTTGGCCGGCAGCGACTTCTCGTCGACCGCGAAGCCGTGGTTCTGGCTGGTGATGCTCACGCGGCCGTTGTCCAGGTCCTTCACCGGATGGTTTGCGCCGTGGTGGCCGAACTTCATCTTGAAGGTCTTGGCGCCCGAGGCGAGCGCCATGATCTGGTGGCCCAGGCAGATGCCGAACGTGGGGATGCCGGTTTCGATGAGTTCCTTGACGGCGCTGATGGCGTAGTCGCAAGGCTCCGGGTCGCCGGGGCCGTTGGCCAGGAAGATGCCATCGGGCTTCAGCTTGAGCACGTCGGCTGCGGGCGTCTGCGCCGGCACCACGGTGATGCGCGCGCCGCGCTGCGCGATCATGCGCAGGATGTTCTTCTTGACGCCGTAGTCGAAGGCAACGACGTGGAACTTGGGCGTGATCTGCACGCCGTAGCCCGCGCCGAGCTTCCACTCGGTTTCGGTCCATTCGTAGGTCTGCGTGACCGACACCACCTTGGCCAGGTCCAGGCCCGACATGCTCGGCACGGCCTTGGCGGCGGCGATGGCCTTGTCGATCAGCGCCTGCGTGACGGCTTCGCCCGCGGCCAGGCCCAGAATGCAGCCGTTCTGCGCACCGTGGGTGCGCAGATGGCGCGTGAGCTTGCGGGTGTCGATGTTCGCGATGGCCACCGTGTTGCCGGACACGAGGTACTCGGTCAGCGTGGCGGTCTTGCGGAAGTTGGACGCGACGAGGGGCAGGTCCTTGATGATCAGGCCCGCGGCATGGATCTTGTCGGCTTCGATGTCCTCGCCGTTGACGCCGTAGTTGCCAATGTGCGGATACGTCAGGGTGACGATCTGCTGGCAGTAGCTCGGGTCGGTGAGGATTTCCTGGTAACCGGTCATCGAGGTGTTGAACACCACTTCACCGGTCGTGGAGCCGGCGGCTCCGATCGAGTTGCCGAGAAAGACCGTGCCGTCTGCGAGCGCCAGGATGGCGGGCGGGAAACTTCCCTTGAGAGACAAAAGCACTGGGTTCTCCGGATGGTTACGGTCGCCCGGAGCCCCAGGCGCGTTGCCTGCGGACTGCTGCTTAAGGGGATTTTGGCGTTGAAGGCGGCCGGGCGACGCTGATTTGCGAGTAAGCCCCCGATTGTAGCTCGGACTGGGTGTGTTATTTGGCCTGTAGGGCCGCTCCGCTTGCGTGCAGGCAGATGGCGGCAGCGGCCGCCACGTTGAGCGACTCTTCACCGCCCGGCTGCGCGATGCGGATGTGGTGGCTGGCCCGGGCCTCCAGCGCGTCCGAGACGCCCTGCCCTTCGTGGCCCATCAGCCAGGCGCAGGGGTGCGGCAATTCGGCCTTGTGCAGCCAGTCGCCGCGGTGCGAACTGGTGGCCACCAGCGGCACCCGGAGCACATCGAGCGCGTCGATGTCCACGCCTTCGACCAGTCGCAGGCCGAAGTGAGCTCCCATGCCGGCACGCAGCACCTTCGGCGCCCACAGCGCCGCCGTGCCCTTGAGCGCGATCACCTGGGTAAAGCCGAAAGCCGCCGCGCTGCGCAGGATGGAACCGGCGTTGCCGGCGTCCTGCAGGCGGTCGAGCACCACGGTCGGGGCGTCAGGAAGAATTTCAGGCCGCGCAGGCAGGTCGAGCACAAAGCCCATCGGTGCGGGCGATTCCAGCCCGCTGACCGCGCGCAGCAAGTCGTCGGCGACCACTACCGTTTTGATAGCACTTTGTACCCATTCGGCGGGCGCCGAAGGCCAGAACGCTTCCGAAAACACCGCAACCGCCGGCTTCACGCCACGGGCCAGCGCCGCGCGGCACAGGTGATCGCCCTCGAGCCAGAGGCGGCCCATCTTGCGGTACGCGCCCGGGTCCTGTGCAAGCTTGCGCAAGTCCTTGAGCAAAGGGTTGTCGCGCGAGCTGATGTGGCTCGGGCCGGTGTCGGTGGTCATGGCAGGCTCAGGGGGCGGCGCGCGGACCGAGGCGTGCGCCGTGGTTGTCGGCGGCGCCGAGCACGAGAGCCGCAGGCACCTCGCCGGTCACGACGGTGACGCCCGAGCTCGCGGCGGCCGTGCGCGCCAGCGCCGCTGCCACCGGGCTGAACGAGCGGCGGTGGTGCACGCAGGCGCCGTGATGCTGAAGCGCTTCGAGGTGCTCGCGCGTGCCATAGCCTTTGTGGCCGGCAAAACCGTAGTGCGGAAATTCATCGTGCAACTGGGTACAGAGCCGGTCGCGGTGCACCTTGGCCAGGATGGACGCGGCCGAGATCGCCTTGACCCGCGCATCGCCCTTGACGATGGCCTCGGCCAGCACGTCGAGCCGGGGCAGCCGGTTGCCGTCCACCAGCACCTTGACGGGCTTGAGCCGCAGGCCCTCGACCGCGCGACGCATCGCGAGCATCGTGGCCTGCAGGATGTTGAGGCTGTCGATCTCCTCGACCGAGGCCTGGGCGATCGAGCAGCACAGCGCCTTGGCAAGGATCTGGTCGTGCAGGCGTTCGCGCTGCAGCGCCGTGAGCGTCTTGGAGTCGGCCAGGCCGCGGATCGGGCGCAGGTCGTCCAGGATCACGGCCGCGGCCACCACCGGGCCGGCCAGGGGCCCGCGTCCGGCTTCGTCGACGCCCGCCATCAGGCCCGGCGCGTCCCACACGAGCGGGACCTGTTCAGCCTTCAAGAACTTTCTGGATCGCATCGGCGCAGAGTGTGGGCGTGTCGCGCTGCAATTGCACATGCAGCGCGGAAAATCTTTGTTGCAGCGCCTGCGTCTTCGCGGGCGCGTCGAGCCATTCGAGCGTGGCCTGTGCCAGCGCCTCGGGCGAGGCGGCTTCCTGCAGCAGCTCGGGCACCACGAACTCGCGGCACAGGATGTTCGGCAGTCCGACCCAGGGCTGCAGCTGCTTGTGCTGCATCAGGCGCCACGAGAGGCCGTTCATGTTGTAAGCAATGACCATCGGCCGCTTGAACAGCGCAGCCTCGAGCGTGGCCGTGCCGCTGGCGATCAGCGTGACGTCGCAAGCGGCGAGCGCGGCGTGCGACTGGCCGTGGAGCAGCGTCACGCGCCCTGCCATGCCGGCCGCCTGCAGCAGGCCTTCGACCTCGGCGCGCAGCCCCGGCAGGATCGGCGCGATGAACTGCAGCTTCGGCTTGGCCTTCTGCATCAGCGCCGCAGCGGCGAAGAAGCGGGCCGCAAGGTAACGGATTTCGGAACGGCGGCTGCCAGGCAGCAGCGCGACGACCTGCGCCTCGGGGTCCAGCCCCAGCGCAGCACGGGCAGCCGCGCGGTCGGGCGTCATCGGGATCACGTTGGCAACCGGGTGGCCCACGTAGCTCGCGGCGACACCCTGCTTTTCGAGCAGCTCGGGCTCGAACGGGAAGATGCAGAGCACGTGGTCGGCGGCTATCCGGATCTTGTCGATGCGGTCAGCGCGCCAGGCCCAGATCGAGGGACAGACGAAGTGAACCGTCTTGATGCCCTCGCGGCGCAGGCCGGCTTCGAGGTCGAGGTTGAAATCGGGCGCATCCACGCCGATGAACAGCTCGGGGCGCTCGCGCAGCAAGCGGGCCTTGAGCTGGCGACGGATGCCAGCGATTTCGGCGTAGTGCCGCAGGACCTCGATGTAGCCGCGCACCGCCAGCTTTTCCTGCGGCCACCAGCTCTGGAAACCGTGGGCCAGCATGCGCGGGCCGCCGATGCCGGCGGTCTGCAGCGCAGGCCAGCGGGCTTCGAGGCCGTCGAGCAGCAGGCCAGCGAGCAGGTCGCCGGACGCTTCACCCGCGACCAGCGCGAAGCGGCGCTGTTCGTTCGTGCTCATCGCGTCCATGTCAGCGCGCGATGCCGCGCGTTGAATGGGCGAGGAAGGCCTCCATCAGCGCGACATCGCCGGCGGCCTCGGGCATTTCCACTGCGAGCGCGGCCATGCCGGCGCGTGCCTCTTCGAGCGTCTTGCCCTGGCGGTACAGCAGGCGGTGCATCTGCTTGACCGCCGCCAGCCGCTGCGCCGAGAAATCGCGCCGGCGCAGGCCCACTTGATTGAAACCGCGCACAGCCAACGGATTGCCGTCGACCAGCATGAACGGCGGCACGTCCTGCGAGACCGCGCTGGCAAAGCCGACCATGGCGTGCGCGCCGATCGACACGAACTGGTGGATGCCGGTCAGGCCGCCAATGGTGACCCAGTCGGCCAGGTGCACATGGCCGGCCAGCGTCGTCTGGTTGGCCAACGTGGTGTGGTTGTCGACATGGCAGTCGTGCGCAATGTGCGTGTACGCCATGATCCAGTTGTCGTTGCCCACGCTGGTCACACCCCCTGCCCCCGGCACGCCGAGGTTGAAGGTGCAGAACTCGCGGATCACGTTGCGGTCACCGATGGTCAGCTCGGTCGGCTCGCCCGCGTACTTCTTGTCCTGGGGGATCGCACCGAGCGACGAGAACTGGAAGATCCTGTTGTCGCGGCCGATGGTGGTGCGCCCTTCGATCACGCAGTGCGGACCGATGGTGGTGCCCGCGCCGATCCGCACGTGCGGGCCGATCACGGTGTAGGGGCCGACCGACACCGAGGCGTCGAGCTGGGCCTTCGGGTCGACGATCGCTGTCGAATGAACCTGGGTCATGCCTTGCAGGAGACGATGCGCCGGATCAGCTGTTGATCTGGCGCATGGCGCACATCAGCGAGGCTTCGCACGCCAGTTCGCTGCCCACGAGCGCGCGGCCCTTGAACTTCGAGATGCCGGCCTTCATGCGCTCGATCTCGACTTCCAGGATGAGCTGGTCGCCCGGCTCCACGGGGCGCTTGAAGCGCGCGCCGTCGATGGCCGCAAAGTAGTAGACCGTGTTGTCGTCGGGCACGATGTCCATCGAGCGGAACGACAGCAGCGCCGCAGCCTGCGCCATGGCTTCGAGCATCAACACGCCCGGCATCACCGGGCGATGCGGGAAGTGGCCGTTGAAGAACGGCTCGTTCATCGTCACGTTCTTGAGTGCCGTGATGCGCTTGCCCTTTTCCATGCTCAGCACCCGGTCCACCAGCAGAAACGGGTAGCGATGCGGCAGCAACTTGAGAATTTGGTGGATATCGAGCGTCGTGTCCGTCATGGTGTTCTGTTCCTGCATCGTCGTCATTGTTTCGAGGGGGCTTTTTCCAGCGCCTTCAGTCGTTCGCGCAGGCTGTGCAACTGCTTGAGTGTTGCCGCGTTCTTTTCCCAATTCGCATTGTCATCGATCGGAAACATGCCCGTGTACTGGCCAGCCTTGCGGATGGAGCGCGTCACCACGGTCGCCGCCGACACGTGCACACCGTCGGCCACCGTGAGGTGACCCAGCACGATGGCACCGCCGCCGAAGGTGCAATTCGCACCGATGGTGGCGCTGCCGGCCACGCCGACGCAACCCGCCATGGCGGTGTGCTTGCCGACGCGCACGTTGTGGCCGATCTGGATCAGGTTGTCGAGCTTCACGCCGTCTTCGATGATCGTGTCGTCGAGCGCGCCGCGGTCGATGCAGGTGTTGGCGCCGATCTCGACGTCGTTGCCGATGCGCACCGCACCCAGCTGCTCGATCTTGACCCAGGCGCCCTGGTGGGGCGCGAGGCCGAAGCCGTCGGCCCCGATCACCACACCGGGGTGCAGCAGGCAGCGCTCGCCGATGGTGCAGTCTTCACTGACCGTGACGCGCGACTTCAGCACCGTGCCCGCACCGATGCGCGCGCCCCGCTCCACCACGCACAGCGCGCCAATGCGCGCAGTGGCGTCGACCTGGGCTTCGGGATGGATCACGGCGGAGGGATGGATGCGGTCGGCTTCCGGACGCGCATGGTGCGCTTTCCAGAGCTGCGTCAGGCGCGCAAAGTAGTAGTACGGGTCGGGCGTGACGATGTAAGCGCCACGCGCCGCGGCCGCCTCGCGCATGGCGGGCGACACGATGACACAGGCCGCCTTGGAGGCGGCCAGTTCCTGCTGGTATTTGGGATGGCTCAGGAAACTGAGCGCATCGGGCTGTGCATTCTGAAGCGGCGCGAGCCGCTCGATGGACAGCGTGGCATCTCCATGAAGCTCGCCCCCGAGGGCGTCAACGATGGCTCCGAGCTGCAGCGACACGCCGGTTCGCGGCGTTACTTGCCGGCCGCAGGCGCAGAGGAGCCGACCGACGCGTTCAGCGCCTTGATCACCTTGTCGGTGATGTCGTGCTTCGGGTTGATGTAGATCGCTTCCTGGAGGATGGCGTCGTACTTCTCGGTTTCAGCGACCTGCTTGACCACGCGGTTGGCGCGCTCATAGACCTGCTGGAGTTCTTCGTTCTTGCGCGCGTTCAGGTCTTCCTGGAACTCGCGGCGCTTGCGCTGGAAGTCACGGTCTTGGTCGACCAGCGAGCGCTGGCGCGAGACGCGCTGGCTTTCCGACAGGGTCGGTGCCTCTCGCTCGAACTTCTCCGATGCCGTCTTGAGCGCTTCGCCCTGCCCGGTCAGGTCCTTTTCGCGCTTGAGGAACTCAGCCTCGAGCTTGGCTTGCGCGGCCTTGGCCGGCTGCGCTTCACGCAGCACGCGGTCAGGGTTCACGAAACCGATGCGAAAGCTCTCCTGGGCCTGCGCGGGCGCAGCCACCAGGGCAAAAGCGGGAATCAGGAACGCACCGGCTGCGGCACGAATCAATTGCTTCATTTAGAAAGACGTTCCGATCTGGAATTGGAGGCGCTGAATTCTATCCTTCGGGATCACGACGAACCCGGTGCTCGGGTCTGTCACTTCCTTCTGGGACTTGACGGGGAAGGCATAGGCCAGGCGCAGCGGGCCCAGCGGCGAGATCCAGCTGATGCCGAGGCCGACCGAGGCGCGCAGCTTCTTCTGGGCTTTCCACTGCTCGTCCGTCACGTTGGGCGCACGGGAGCCGAACACGTTGCCGACGTCGAAGAAGCCGTACAGGCGCAGCGTGCGGTCGTTGCCGGCGCCGGGGAACGGCGTGCTCAGCTCGGCGTTGAAGATGGCCTTCTTGGTGCCGCCCAGCGCGGCGCCTTCGGTCTGGCCGAACAGCGGCTGGTCGCGCGGGCCCAGCGAGTTCTGCTCGAAGCCGCGGATCGAACCCAGGCCACCGGCGTAGAAGTTCTTGAAGATCGGGTACGTCTTGCCGCCGAAGGCCTTGGCGTAGCCCACTTCGCCGTTGATGGCGAAGGTGTACTGCTTGTTGATCGCGAAGAACTGCTGGTACTGGTAGCTGGTCTTGAGGTACTTCATGTCCCCGCCCACACCCAGTTCGAGGTTGGCACGCTGCAGGCGGCCCGTGGTCGGAACCAGCGCGCTGTCGCGGCTGTCACGACCCCAGCCCACGGTCAGCGGCACACCCCAGACGCTCTTCTGGTCGCAACCCGTGACGAAAAAGCCGGACGCGTCCCGCTTGCAATCGAAGTAGTTGAGGTATGACTGCGGCGTGGTGATGCCCGCGAGCGCCGAGCGGTTCGGGTCGAACGCGTAGCGCTCCAGGCCGACGCCGAAGAAGACGGTGTCGAGTTCACTGAACGGCACGCCGAAACGGATCGACGCGCCCTGGTTCACCAGCTTGTAGTCGCCGTCTTCGTTCGTGGAGTACGGACGCGTCGTCGTGTGGTAGACGCTGATGGTGCGCGAGATGCCGTCCTTCGTGAAGTACGGATCGGTGGTGGTCAGCGACAGCGTACGGTTGTACTTGCTGGTGTTGACCTGCACGCCCAGGAAATTCCCCGAGCCGAACACGTTCTCTTGCGAGATGCCGAAGGTCAGTGCGACCTTTTCAGCGCTCGAGTAACCGGCGCCCAGCTGCAGCGTGCCGGTGGGCTTCTCGGCCACGTTGACGGTCAGGTCGACCTGGTCGGGCGAGCCCGGCACTTCCTGGGTCTCGACATTCACTTCGGTGAAGAAGCCCAGGCGGTCCACGCGGTCGCGCGAGATCTTGATCTTGTCGCCGTCGTACCAGGAGGCTTCGAACTGGCGGAACTCGCGGCGAATCACTTCGTCGCGGGTCTTGTTGTTGCCGCCGACCGACACGCGACGCACGTAGACGCGGCGTGCGGGCTCGGCCTGCAGCGTCAGCGTGACGCGGTTGTTCACGCGGTCGATGTCCGGACGGGCCTGCACGCGGGCGAAGGCGTAGCCGAAAGTGCCGAAGTAGTCGCTGAAAGCCTTGGTGGTCTCGGTGACCTGCTCGCCGTTGTACGGCTCGCCGGGCTTGATGGTGATGAGCGACTTGAACTCGTCGTCGCGGCCCAAGTAGTTGCCGTCGAGCTTGATGCCCGCCACCACGAACTTCTCGCCTTCGGTGATGTTGACCGTGACGCTCAGGTCCTTGCGGTCCGGCGAAATGGCGACCTGGGTCGAATCGATGCGAAACTCGAGGTAGCCGCGCGTGATGTAGTACGAGCGCAGGGTTTCGAGGTCGGCGTTGAGCTTGGCGCGCGAGTACTGGTTGGACTTGGTGTACCAGCTCATGAAGCCGCCGCTGTCCTGGTCGAACAGGCTCAGCAGCGTCGATTCGCTGAAGGCCTTGTTGCCGACCACATGCACTTCGCGGATGCGGGCGGATTCGCCTTCGGTCACGGTGAACGTCAGGTTCACGCGGTTTCGCTCGATGGGCGTGACGGTGGTCACGACGCTCGCGTTGTAGAGGCTGCGGCTCACGTACTGGCGCTTGAGCTCCTGCTCGGCACGGTCGGCCAGCGCCTTGTCGTACGGGCGGCCATCGGCCAGACCAATTTCACGCAGCGCCTTCTGCAGCGCCGCCTTGTCGAATTCCTTGGCGCCGACGAAGTCGACGTCGGCGACGGTGGGCCGCTCTTCGACGATCACCACCAGCACGTTGCCGTTGACGTCGATGCGGACGTCCTTGAACAACCCCAGGTCGAACAGCGCGCGGATCGCGGCCGAGCCGCGTTCGTCGCTGTAGGTGTCGCCCACACGCAAGGGCAGCGACCCGAAGATCGTGCCGGCCTCGACGCGTTGCAAGCCTTCGACGCGGATATCGCGCACCGTGAAAGGCTCGACGGCCCAAGCGGCCGTGGCCGCCAGCGTGCTGGCCACCACCGCGGCAACGCTACGCAGGCGAAAGCGACTGAAGTTTGTGTTCATCTGTGAATTGGGCCGGCACGGAAAGGGCCGGCAGAAAGTTAACCAAAGAGCCGCGTGACGTCGTTGAAGAGTGCGACCGACATCATCACCAGCAACAAGGCGACACCGCCACGCTGCAGCCGTTCCATCCAGGCGTCGGAGACGCTTTTCCCGGTCAGGCCCTCCCAAAGATAATACATCAGGTGCCCCCCATCGAGGACCGGGAGCGGCATCAGGTTGAGCACCCCGAGGCTCACGCTGATGAGCGCGAGAAAGACCAGGTACTGCGTCAAACCGAGGCTGGCGGACTTGCCAGCGTAATCAGCAATTGTTAAGGGACCGCTCAGGTTCTTGATCGACGCCTCGCCGATCAGCATCTTGCCCATCATGCGAACCGTGAGTGCGGACACCTCCCAGGTGCGCACCACGCCACGCCAGATGCCGTCGACCACGCCCTGGCGCACCGTGACCATCTCGGGCGGCGCGCCAACGTAAGCGCCGATGCGCGCGACCTTGGCCGCGCCCTCCTCGCGCACTTCGGGCTTGATCTCGAGCGAGAGTGGCTGGCCGTCACGCTGGAGCTGCCAGGTCTGCGTGCGCGCCTGCCCGGTGGCGTCGAGCGAGGCACGGATGACTTCGCGCAGCTGCTGCCCGTCGAAGATGGAGGTGTCTCCGATGGCAAGGACCACGTCGCCGTTGCGCAGGCCCGAACGCTCGGCTGCGCTGCCCGCCATGACCTCGCCGATCTCGGGGCGGGTCAGCGGCGCGACCACGCCGATCTTGCGGAACATCTGCGGATCGGCGTCCTTGGCCTCTATGCGGCTCAGGGGCAGGATCAGCTGACGGCCGGGCCGACCGCCCTCGCCCGCCACTTCGAGTGTGAGGTCGCGACCGTCGAGCGCGCCGCGCGTCATGCGCCAGCGCAGGTCTTCGAAGGACTGCACCGGCGACAGGTCGCCATCGAAACCGGCCTGGGTGATGTGCTCGCCGCCGCACAGGCCGGCCGCTTCGGCCAGCGACGCCGCCACTGGCCGGCCCAACTTGGCCACAGGCTCGTCGACGCCGATCCAGTTGACCGCCGTGTACAGCACGACCGCCAGCAGCAGGTTGGCGATCGGACCGGCGGCCACGATGGCCGCACGCGAACGCAGCGGCTGGGTGTTGAAGGCGCGATGCCGCTCCTCGGGGGCCACCGGGCCTTCGCGCTCGTCGAGCATCTTGACGTAGCCGCCGAACGGGAAAGCGCCGATCACGAACTCGGTCTGCTGCCCCGGATGCTGGCGCTTGGGCTGCCAGCGCAGAAGGGCCTTGCCGAAGCCGACCGAGAAGCGCTCCACCTTGACCCCGCAGGCCACGGCGACGCGGTAGTGGCCGTATTCGTGGACCGCGATGAGGACGCCGAGGGCGACCACAAAAGCTATGACGGTGAGCATCAGGGTCCTCTGCGCTGTAGGGAATCAGGCCGCGAAACGTGCCGCGGCGGCATTGGCCGCTTCGCGGGCGCTGGCGTCGAGCGCCAGCAGGTCGGCCAGCGATGCCGGCTTGGAGGGCAAGACCGCCTCCAAAGTTTCCAGATTGACCGCATGAATGCGATCGAAACGCAGGCGCCGGTCGAGAAAGGCGGCCACGGCCACTTCGTTGGCCGCATTCAGCACCGCCGTGGTGCCCGAGGCAGCACGAAGGGCCTGCCACGCCAGCCCCAGGCCGGGGAAGAGCGCCGGATCAGGCGCATCAAAGGTCAGCGAGCCCATCTGGCGGAAATCGAGCCGAGCCGCCCCGCTCTCGATGCGCTCCGGCCAAGCCAGGCCAACCGCGATCGGCACCCGCATGTCGGGCGTGCCGAGCTGGGCGATGACCGAGGCGTCGGTGAACTGAACCATCGAATGGACCACGCTCTGCGGATGGATGACGACCTCGATCTGCTCCGGCGTCACGCCGAACAGGTGGCGCGCCTCGATCACCTCGAGCGCCTTGTTCATCATCGTGGCCGAGTCGACCGAGATCTTGCGGCCCATGACCCAGTTGGGATGCGCGCAGGCCTGCTCGGGCGTCACAGCGCCCAGCGTGTCGGGCGCGCGGGTGCGGAACGGGCCGCCCGACGCCGTCAGGATGATCTTGTCAATGCGCCGCGCCCAGGTGGATGGGTCTTCGGGCAGCGACTGGAAGATGGCCGAGTGCTCGCTGTCGATGGGCAGCAGCGTGGCGCCGCCCTCCTGCACCGTGCGCATGAACAGCTCGCCGCCGACGACCAGGGCCTCCTTGTTCGCCAACAGCAGGCGCTTGCCGGCGCGCGCGGCGGCCAAGCACGGCGCCAGGCCGGCCGCACCGACGATGGCGGCCATCACGGCATCGACTTCGTCGTCCGACGCTATTCTTTCGAGAGCGTCGTCGCCCATCAGGACGCGGGTCGCAAGGTTGTTTTGCTTGAGCTTTTCAGCCAGCAGCGCGGCATGCGGCGCACTCGCCATGACGGCGAAGCGCGGCGAGAAGCGGGCGCATTGGGCCAGCAGTTCGTCGACCTTGGTGGCAGCCGAGAGCGCGAACACCTCGAAACGCTCGGGGTGACGAGCAATGACGTCGAGCGTGCTGACACCGACCGAACCGGTCGAGCCAAGCACCGTGACACGTTGTTTGGGAGTGTTCACAGGAAAGCCAGCATCATGGCAATGGGAAGTGCCGGCAAGAGGGCATCCACGCGATCGAGCACGCCGCCGTGGCCGGGCAGCAGGCGGCTGCTGTCCTTGGCGCCGGCGCTGCGCTTGATCAGCGATTCGACAAGGTCGCCGACGACGCTCATCGCCGCCAGGAACACTGCCCCGATCAGCAGCAGCCACCAGCCACGCTCATGCAGGCGGGTGTAGAGGCTGGGCACCGTGGCGCCCAGGCTCTTGTCGGCCCAGACCCAGGCGAACGCCAGCACGATGACGCCGGCCATGCCGCCCCAGACGCCTTCCCAGCTCTTGCCGGGACTGATGGCGGGCGCCAGCTTGGCGCGCGTGAATTTCAGGCCGAAGGCGCGGCCAGCGAAATAGGCGAACACGTCCGCCACCCAGACCAGCACCAGGATCGAGAGCAGGAAATTGATGCCGACCATGCGCGCCTGCACCGCCGCGAGCCATGCGACCCACAGCGCCAGCAGGCCACCCACCAGCCGCAGTCCCCGCGGGATGCGCGGCCAGCCAGGCACCGCGACGCGCAGCAACGCCGCGCCGCCGAGCACCCAGGCCGCGCTGGCCAGGGTCCACATCAGGAACAGGCGCTGCTCCAGCAGGCCCAGCCACCACGACAACCCGCACAGCACCACCATTTCGGCGCCCAGGAACAGCGACATGCCCTGCCCGTAGCCGTTCAGGCGCCCCCACTCCCATGCGGCGGCGCCGATCAGCACCAGCATCACGCAGGCGAACGGCAGGTAGTTCCGGTAGAACAGCGCCGGCAGCAGGATCGCGAGCAGCACGATCGCCGTGAGGATGCGTTGTTTGAGCATGCGAAAGGGAAGTGACGGGCCGTCGTCAGGCCGCGGAAGTCGAGACCTGCGCCGAGGTCTGGCCGAAGCGACGCTCGCGCCCCTGGAACGCGGCGATGGCCTCGTCCAGCGCGGCCTCGTCGAATTCAGGCCACAGCTTGTCGCTGAAGAACAGCTCGGCGTAGGCACTCTGCCAAAGCAGGAAATTCGACAGCCGCTGCTCGCCACCCGTGCGGATGAACAGGTCGGGGTCGGGCACGTGGGCCAGCGCCATGGCGCGATCGAGGTTCATCTCGGTCATGGGCAGGCCCTGCTCGGCGAGCTTGGCCGCGGCGCGCGCGATGTCCCAACGTCCGCCGTAGTTGAAGCAGATGTTGAGAATCAGACGCGTGTTGTGGGCCGTGGTCTGCTCGGCCGACACCAGGCCAGCCACCATCTTGTCGGACAGGCCAGCGCGTTCGCCCACGAAATGCAACCGCACGCCGTCGGCGTTGAGGCGCGGCACTTCGCGCGCCAGCGCCCCGACCATCAGTTGCATCAGGCCGGAAACTTCTTCAGGCGGACGGTTCCAGTTCTCCGAGGAGAACGCGAACACGGTGAGCACGCCCACGCCACGATCGGCGCAGGCCTTGACGCAGCGCCGCAGCGACTCGACGCCCTGCTTGTGCCCCGCCACACGCGGCAAAAAGCGCCGGGTGGCCCACCGGCCGTTGCCATCCATGACGATGGCAACGTGGTGCGGAGGGGTCGTCGTCTGCGGCGAGGAGGCCATGCGGAGCCTCAAACGGCCATGATCTCCGCTTCTTTCGCGGTGACCAGACGGTCGATTTCCGCGATGTGCTTGTCGGTGACCTTCTGGATGTCGGCTTCGGCGCGCTTCTGATCGTCTTCCGAGGCCAGCTTGTCCTTCACGAGCTTCTTGACCGCTTCGTTCGCATCACGGCGCAGGTTGCGCGTGGCGATCTTGGCGCTTTCGCCTTCGTTGCGGACCAGCTTGGTCATTTCCTTGCGGCGCTCTTCGCTCATCGCGGGCAGCGGCACGCGGATCAGGTCGCCCATCGAGGCCGGGTTCAGGCCCAGGTCGCTTTCGCGGATGGCCTTCTCGATCTTGGCGCCCATGCCCTTTTCCCAGGGCTGGACGCTGATGGTGCGCGAGTCGAGCACCGACACGTTGGCCACCTGGCTCAGCGGCACCTGCGAACCGTAGTAGTCGACATGGATCGAGTCGAGCAACGCCGAGTTGGCACGGCCCGTACGGATCTTGGTGAGGTTGTTCTGAAAGGCGGCGAGCGACTGATTCATCTTCGCGTCGGTCGCACTGCGAATGTCTGCAATGGTCATCTCATTTACTCCTAGGCATGCACCAGCGTGCCCTCGTCCTCGCCCATCACGACGCGCTTGAGGGCGCCGTTCTTGAGGATCGAGAACACCTTGATCGGCAACTTCTGGTCGCGGCACAGCGCAAAGGCCGTGGCGTCCATGATGCCGAGGTTCTTGGCAATCGCCTCGTCGAAACTCAACGAAGCGTAGCGGGTTGCATGCGGGTCGATTTTCGGATCGGCCGTGTACACGCCGTCCACCTTGGTCGCCTTGAGCACCAGCTCGGCGCCGATTTCGGCACCGCGCAGCGCGGCGGCCGTGTCGGTTGTGAAGAAGGGGTTGCCGGTACCGGCAGCGAACACCACGACCTTGCCCTCTTCGAGGTACTGCAAGGCCTTGGGGCGCACGTAGGGCTCGACCACCTGCTCGATGGCAATGGCGGACATCACGCGGGCCACGAGGCCCTGCTTGTCCATCGCGTCGGCGAGTGCCAGCGAGTTCATGACGGTGGCCAGCATGCCCATGTAGTCGGCCGTGGCACGGTCCATGCCCACGGAGCCTCCCGCGACACCGCGGAAGATGTTGCCACCGCCGATCACGACCGCCACCTGGACACCCATGTGCACGACCTCGGCCACCTCTTCGACCATGCGAACGATGGTGGCGCGGTTGATGCCGAAGGCGTCGTCGCCCATCAGTGCCTCACCCGACAGCTTCAACAAGATTCGCTTGTGGGCTGGGCGGGCATCAGACATGGGCATATTCCTTAGAGGGTTGGCGGGGGCGAGTGTAAAACGTGGCGGTGAAAAAGCGGCGGCACGCTGTCGCGCACCGCCGCTTGAAGGCCAGCCGGATCAGGCGGCAGCCTTGGCAGCAGCGACTTGGGCGGCGACTTCTGCAGCGAAGTCGTCGACCTTCTTCTCGATGCCTTCGCCGACGACGTACAGGGTGAAGCCCTTGATCGTGGTTTCAGCGGCCTTGAGCATCTGCTCGACGGTCTGCTTGTCGTTCTTCACGAACGGCTGGTTGTGCAGCGAGACTTCCTTGAGGTACTTCTGCACGCCGCCTTCGATGCGCTTGGCAACGATGTCGGCCGGCTGGGGCTTCTTGCCTTCGGCTTCGGCAACCTTGCGGTCTTCTTCAGCCTTGCCGGCGGCCACAGCGCGCTCTTTTTCGATCAGGTCGGCGGGCACGTCCGATGCCTGGACGGCGACCGGCTTCATGGCGGCGATGTGCATCGCGACGTCCTTGGCCGAGGTGTCGTCACCTTCGAATTCGACCATCACGCCGATGCGCGTGCCGTGCAGGTACGACGCCAGCTTGCCGTTGCCGGCAAAGTGCTTGAAGCGGCGGAAGCTCATGTTCTCGCCGATCTTGCCGATCAGGCCCTTGCGCACGTCTTCGAGCGTGGGGCCGAAGCCGTCTTGCTCGTAGGGCAGCGCACCCAGCGCAGCGATGTCCGCGGGGTTGTTCTTGGCGACCAGCATCGCGGCAGCATTGGCCAGGGTCAGGAAGCTGTCGTTCTTGGTGACGAAGTCGGTTTCGCAGTTGATTTCGATCATGCCGCCGGCAGCGCCGTCGACGAAAGCAGTGACCACGCCTTCAGCGGTGATGCGGCCCGATGCCTTGCCAGCCTTGTTGCCGAGCTTGATGCGCAGCAGTTCTTCGGCCTTTTCCATGTTGCCGTCGGCCTCGGTCAGGGCCTTCTTGCATTCCATCATCGGCGCGTCGGTCTTTGCGCGCAGTTCGCCGACCATGCTTGCGGTGATTGCAGCCATTGTTCTATCTCCGTAAATCCAAAATTCAGGTTAAAAAAAAGGGGCACCAAAGCCCCTTCTTCAGGCTCGCGAACGCGCCTATCAGGCCGAAGCGCCTTCTTCGACTTCGACGAATTCGTCGCTGCTGCCTTCGGCGACAGCCTTGACCACGTCACCACCGGCGCTGTTGCGGCCTTCGATGATGGCGTCGGCGATGCCGCGGGCATACAGCATGACGGCCTTCGACGAGTCGTCGTTGCCGGGGATCACGTAGTCGATGCCTTCGGGCGAGTGGTTGGAGTCAACCACGCCGATCAGCGGAATGCCGAGCTTCTTAGCTTCGGCCACGGCGATCTTGTGGAAGCCCACGTCGATCACGAAGATGGCGTCCGGCAGCGCAGCCATGTCCTGGATGCCGCCGATGTCCTTCTCGAGCTTCGCGATTTCGCGCGAGAACGTGAGCTGTTCTTTCTTGCTCAGGCTGTCGAGGCCGGCTTCTTGCTGGGCCTTCATGTCCTTCAGACGCTTGATCGAGGTCTTGACGGTCTTGAAGTTGGTCAGCATGCCGCCGAGCCAGCGGGTGTCGACGAAAGGCACGCCGGCGCGGCGGGCCTCTGCAGCGACGATTTCACGGGCTTGACGCTTCGTGCCGACCATCAGGATCGTGCCGCGATTGGCCGTGAGTTGCTTGGCGTACTTCATCGCGTCCTGGAACATCGGGAGCGACTTTTCCAGGTTGATGATGTGAATCTTGTTGCGGTGACCGAAGATGAACGGAGCCATCTTGGGGTTCCAGAAGCGGGTTTGGTGACCGAAGTGGACACCGGCTTCCAGCATTTCGCGCATGGTGGTCGACATTGAATTTACTCCAAAGGTTGGGTCTAAAATCCAGCCCGTTTTGCGCCCCTTCGACGGGGTCGCAACACCTTGATTGGGCCGGTTTGCGGATGTGCTTGACTGGCGGCGACAAAACTGTCGCATAACCAGCGAAACCCAAAGAGTATAGCACGGCGGCCACGCCCTCCTCCCTCGAACCGAGCCGTTCCAAGGTACCCTCGAAGCCATGAACGACCTTCACGCCACCCGTCTCACCCTTCTGGCTGGCGATTCCGATGCGCGCACCGAAATGGAGCGCGCCATCGCCGTCTCCGAATCCTCGGCCTGCGCCCACGTTTTTACCCGCACGATGTACGACGAGGCCCGCGCGACGGCCGCTGCGTCTGCGCCCGAAAGCCGCCTCGCCGGGCTCGCCTTCACCAGCAAAGACCTGTTCGATGTCGCCGGCCAGCCGACGCCCGCCGGCTCGGCCGTGCTCGCGCACGCACCGGCCGCCCAGGCCGACTCACTCGCCGTGGCGCGGCTGCGTGCAGCCGGCGGCGTGCTGACCGGGCGCACCAACATGACGGAGTTCGCTTTTTCCGGCGTCGGCGTCAATCCGCACCACGGTACGCCAGCCAACGTGAGCGACACCGCCACGCCGCGCATTCCGGGCGGCTCGTCGTCCGGCGCAGCAATCTCGGTGGCGAGCGGTGCGGCCTTCATCGGCCTGGGCTCCGACACCGGCGGCTCGATCCGCATTCCAGCCGCACTGAACGGCATCGTCGGTTTCAAGAACACCGCCCGCCTCACGCCGGCCGATGGCGCGCTGCCGCTGTCGACCACGCTCGACACCGTCTGCGCCATGACCCGCTCGGTGCGCGACGCCATCACTGCGCACGAAATCCTCTCGGCGCGTCAGGTCACGCCCGGCTCGGTGCCGCTGTCGGCCTATCGACTGGCCGTCGTGAAGAACATCTTCCTCGACGACGTCGAGCCCGTCGTGGCCACAGCCTTCGAGCGCACCCTGGCCACCCTGCGCGCCACGGGCGTCCATATCCAGGAGATCGCGCTGCCCGAGCTGGCCGACCTGCAGACCATCAACGCCACCGGCGGCTTCTCGGCGGCCGAATCGTATGCCTGGCACCGGCTGCTGCTGGAGCGCAGCGGCGCCGGCTACGACCCGCGCGTGGCGCAGCGCATCCTGCGCGGCGCCGGCATGAAGGCGCACGAGTACATCGACCTGGTCCACGCCCGCCGCGACTGGATCACCCGCGTCGAAAAGGCGCTGGCGCCATTCGACGCCGTGCTGTCGCCGACCGTGCCAATCACGGCGCCGTCCATCGCCAGCGTGGAGCCGGGCGCCGAGCGCGACGACGCGTTTTTCCGCGTCAACGCGCTGCTGCTGCGCAACCCGTCGATCATCAACATGCTCGACGGCTGCGCCATCTCGCTGCCCTGCCACGTCGCCGGCGAACTGCCGGTCGGCCTGATGCTGTGGCATGCCGCGATGCACGACGACGCCGTGCTCGCGATGGCGCTCCAGGCCGAACGCGCGCTACAGAAATAACAGCTGTCACCGCCCGCCTCACGGGCGTCAGCCGCCTCTTTTATCTAGAACATTTCAATGAAAATCGCGATCGTGGGCGCCGGCATCATCGGCGTCACCACCGCCTGGGAACTGGTTTCCGACGGCCATGAAGTGACCGTGTTCGAGCGCCGCGGCGCCGCCGCAGAAGAAGCCAGTTTCGCCAACGCCGGCGTGGTCGCCCCCGGCTACGTCACACCGTGGGCCGCACCGGGCATGCGCGGCAAGGTGCTGCGCTCGCTGCTGTCCTCGCACGGCGCCATCAAGCTGCGCTGGCCGCTGAGCACGCGCGACCTCGGCTGGATGTCGCGCTGGCAGAAGGCCTGCAAGATCGAAACCTACCTGGCCAACCGCGCCCGCATGCAGCGGCTGGCCTTCTACAGCCGCACGCGGCTGCACGCGGTGACCGAAGCGCGCGAGCTGAGCTACGAACGCAGCGACGGCTACCTGGTGCTGCTGCGCTCCAAGCGCGAAATGAAGCTGGTGCAGCCCGGGCTCGACGTGCTGCGCGCGGCCGGCAGCGTGTTTCGCGAGATCGACGCCGACGAGGCCCGCCTGATCGAGCCCGCGCTCAACCCCGACACGCCGCTGGCAGGCGCGATCCACCTGCCGGAAGACGAGGTCGCGAACTGCCGCCAGTTCGCGCTGCTGCTCAAGTGGGAGGCCGAGGCGCTGGGTGCGCAGTTCCATTTCAACTGCGACATCGCACCGCTGAGCCGCGCGGCGCCCACCTCGCTGACGCTCGCCAGTGGCTCGGACGCACTGCAGTTCGACGCCATCGTCGTGTGCGCCGGCCTGTCGTCCGCCGCATTGCTGCGTCCGCTGGGACTGCGCATTCCGCTGGCGCCGATTTACGGCCATTCGGTCAGCGCCCCAGTGCGCGAGCCGCTCAATGCACCACGCAGCGCGGTGATGGACGAGCGCTACAAGGTCGCGATCTCCCGCCTGGGCCAGCGCGTACGCGTGGCCGGCAGTGCCGAGATCGGCGGCTCGCCCGACGCCATGAGCCCGGCCGCGATCCAGACGCTCTACAAGGTGCTGCACGACTGGTTTCCGGGTGCGGCCACGCTGCAATCGGGCATCCAGCAATGGAAAGGCGCCCGACCGATGCTGCCCGACGGCCCACCGGTGCTGGGCGCCAGCGGCATTCCCGGCGTGTGGCTCAACCTGGGCCACGGCTCGAGCGGCTGGGCGCTGTCGTGTGGCAGCGCACGCGTACTCGGCGACCTGATCGCAGGGCAAGACCCGGGCATCGACCTCGAAGGCCTGGGAATCGAACGGCTCAGTCTTTAGGGCCCCAGCGGCGCAGTTGCTCCGGGCTTGCCGGCTTTTCCGTCGGCAGCTCGGGCCGGGGCGCCCACCGTTGGGCAACCAGCCCCAGGATCGCCGGTGCAATCAACCCGAAGAACACCAGCACCAGCAGGTCCACTCCCAGCATCAGCCACTGCGTGCCGGAACCCGCTTCGACCGGCACGTCGAGCCATCGGATCACGCCGATGCCATAGCCCACACCCAGGGCCCAGGCGACGTCGCGCAGCGGGACCCGGTGCAACACCTCGGCCAGCAGGAACAGCCCCCACACCACGATCAGCAGGCCGAGCGCCCAGGCCGCGCCAGCGATCATCGCCGCGGCCGTGGCGATGAAGCCGGCAAGGCACGCCAGCAGCAGAACCAGCAGCCAGCCGAAGGTCTTGAGCATCATCGGTCGATGATAGGAGGCACGGCGTCGGCGGCACAATGGATCGATGCACCGCATCACGTCCGCTAGCGCCGCAGATCTGTTCGACATCGCCTCCACGCGCCGCATCGAGCAAGCGGCGGCCTCCGCCCTGCCCGCTCACACGCTGATGCAGCGCGCAGGCCTCGCGGCGGCACGGCTCGCAATGGCGCTTGCGCCGCACGCGCGAACGATCTGGATCGCGTGCGGCCCCGGGAACAACGGCGGCGATGGTTTTGAAGCTGCGGCGCAGTTGCGGCACCGGGGCTTCTTTCCGGTCGTCACCTTCGTGGGGGATGAAGGCCGACTGCCACCGGATGCCAAGACCTCGCTGCAGCGTGCGCGGGATGCGGGCGTCACCTTCGCTTTGGCGCCACCGTCGAGCTTCGAACTGGCGGTGGACGCGCTGCTCGGCATCGGATCGACCCGACCGCCCGCAGGCACGATGGCCGAATGGATTGCGCGGATGCATGCAGGCGCGCAGCCGGTGCTCAGTCTCGATGTGCCTTCGGGCCTTGATGCCGACACCGGCACGTTGCCTTCCGGCACCGATCACGCATCGCGATCGGTCCGCGCCACCCTCACATTCCTCACGCTGAAGCCCGGCCTGTTCACCGCCCAGGGCCGCGATGCGGCCGACACGGTGTGGTTCGATGACCTGGGCTGCAGCGCTTTCGCCCAGGAGAAGCCGACAGCCCGCCTTGCAGGCACGCCCGATATCCGGCCGCGCACCCACGCCTCACACAAGGGCAGCAACGGCGATGTCGCAGTGATCGGCGGCGCCTCAGGCATGGCCGGCGCCGCGCTGCTGGCCGGCGCGGCCGCCCTCCATGCGGGCGCGGGACGCGTGTTCGTCGGATTGCTCGATCCCCGCGCAGCACCGGTCGACACCTCACAGCCCGAGTTGATGCTGCGCGACGCCCATGTGCTGGACCTCGCGGGCATGACGGTCGTGTGCGGCTGCGGTGGCGGCGATGCCGTGCGCGAACTGCTGCCGCGCGTGCTGTCGACAGCCGTCGCGCTGGTGCTCGACGCCGACGCGCTCAACGCCATCGCCGCCGATCCGTCACTTCAAACGCAACTGGTCGCGCGGGGTCAGACTGGCGCACCCACCGTGCTCACGCCGCACCCATTGGAAGCCGCGCGCCTGCTCGGCGACACGACGGGCGGCGTGCAGGCGAACCGCCTCGCTGCAGCCCGCGCGCTGGCGTCGCGCTTCGGCGCGGTGACGGTGCTCAAAGGTTCAGGAACGGTGATTGCCGATGCGGGCGACGAGCCGCCGGTCATCAACCCGACCGGCAATGCCCGCCTTGCCACCGCAGGCACGGGCGACGTGCTCGCCGGCATGATCGGCGCGGCGCTTGCGATGCGCCGACCCGCGTTCGAAGCAGCATGCGAAGCCGTCTGGCAGCACGGCCACATCGCCGACACGTGGCCGGCCGATGCGGCCCCGCTCACGGCGGGTGCGTTGGCCCGCCGCGCGCCCTTCTGAACGCAGGACTCAGCCGCGCCCGACGAAGGGCATCTTCGTCGCCATGATGGTGTGGAAGAGCACATTGGCTTCCAGCGGCAGGTTCGCCATGTAGAGCACCGACTGGCCGACGATCTTGACGTCGATCAGCGGCTCGATCGCGAGCTCGCCGTTGGCCTGCGGCACGCCAGTAGCCATGCGTGCGGCCAGTTCGGTCATGGCATTGCCTACGTCCACCTGCCCCACTGCGATGTCGTACTTGCGGCCATCGAGCGAGGCCGTTTTGGTCAGCCCTTCGACCGCGTGCTTGGTCGAGGTGTAGGCCGCCGAATTCGGCCGCGGCGTGGTCGCCGAGATCGAGCCGTTGTTGATGATGCGGCCACCCCGCGGCGTCTGCGCCTTCATCGTGCGGAAGGCCTGCTGGATGCAGAAGAACATGCCGGTGAGGTTGATGTCGACCACGCCCTTCCATTGCTCAGGCGTCCAGTCTTCGAACGGGCCCGGCGGGTTGCCCACGCCGGCGTTGTTGAACAGCAGGTCGACGCGCCCGAAGCGCTCGACCGTGGCGCCGAACAGCGCCTGCACCGAGTCGGCATTGGCAACGTCGGTCGGCACCGCGAAGGCGCGCGCACCGGCGCCCGATTCTTCCGCCACCTGCTCCAGCGGCTCGAGGCGGCGCCCCGCAAGGGTCACGCTCCAGCCGTCAGCCAGCAGGGCCAGCGCGGCCGCGCGGCCGATGCCCGACCCGGCGCCCGTGACGATCGCGATGCGGCCCTTGTTGTTTTCCACGCTCATGCTTCATGTCTCCTTGTCAGCTGGTCCATACACACGGTAAACAAAGTAGTGTGCACGGCGCATCTCATCCACGGCGAGGCTTGCGCCCCTTGCCCTGCATCTTGTTGGCGGCTTTCTTCACCGCCGACTTGAAGGCCTGCATGGCCGACTGCGGGCCGACGGCCGCCACGGCAACGCCACTGCCGTGCTCCGAACGCGGCTCGCCACCGGCCTCCGCCTTGTGGCGGGCGCTTCGCTTGGTCGAGGCCTTCACCGGTGCGCTACCTTTGTCCTTCATGGCGCGCGAGGTCAGGTCTTCACCTTCGCGCACGAGGCGGAAATCGATCTTGCGGCCATCGAGGTCGACACGGCTCACCTGCACCCGCACCCGCGTGCCGATGGCGTAGCGGATGCCGGTGCGCTCGCCGCGCAGCTCCTGGCGCATCTCGTCGAACTTAAAGTATTCGCCGCCGAGCTCGGTGATGTGGACCAGGCCCTCGACGTACATCGCATCGAGCGTGACGAAGATGCCGAAGGTGGTGGCCGCGGAGACCACGCCGCCATACTCCTCGCCGAGGTGCTCGCGCATGTACTTGCACTTGAGCCAGGCCTCGACGTCGCGGCTGGCCTCGTCGGCGCGGCGTTCGTTGGCGCTGCAATGCAGGCCCGCCGCTTCCCATGCCAGCACTTCCTTGGTCGGTGCGATCGTGGCTTTTTGCGGCTTGGTCGTTGGCGCCTTCACACGCGAAGCCAGGCGCTTGGCCAGCTTGGCATGCGCCTCGCCCGGTGTCGGCAGCATCGGCAACTGGTAGCGCGTCTTGCCGAGGATCGCCTTGATCACGCGGTGCACCAGCAGGTCGGGGTAGCGACGGATCGGGCTCGTGAAGTGCGTGTAAGCCTCGTAGGCCAGGCCGAAGTGGCCGCTGTTGAACGGCGTGTAGATCGCCTGCTGCATCGAGCGCAGCAGCATCGTGTGGATCTGCTGCGAGTCGGGACGTTCCTTGGTGGCTTCGGCGATCGCCTGGAACTCACCGGGACGCGGATCGTCGGTGATGCTCAAGCCCACGCCCATGGCCTTCAGGTAGCCGCGCAGGATTTCCTTCTTCTCCGGCGTCGGACCTTCGTGCACACGGAACAGGCCCGGGTGCTTGCCTTCGGCGATGAAGTCGGCGCTGCAGACGTTGGCGGCGAGCATCGCTTCTTCGATGATCTTGTGCGCCTCGTTGCGCGTGCGCGGCACGATCTTCTCGATGCGGCCGGCGTCATCGCAGATGATCTGCGTCTCGGTGGTTTCGAAGTCGACCGCACCACGCTTGCTGCGCTGCTTGAGCAGTGCCTTGTATACGTCGGCGAGGTTCAGCAGGTCCTTGACGCGCTCCTTGCGCTTGGCGGCTTCGGGGCCGCGCGTGTTGCCGAGGATGGCCGCGACTTCGGTGTACGTGAAGCGCGCATGGCTGAACATCACGGCCGGATAGAACTGGTAGGCGTAGATCTCGCCGTCGGCCGCGACCAGCATGTCGCACACCATGCACAGGCGCTCGACCTCGGGGTTGAGCGAGCACAGGCCGTTCGAGAGCTTCTCTGGCAGCATCGGAATCACGCGGCGCGGGAAGTAGACACTGGTGGCGCGGTCGTACGCATCGATGTCGATGGCCGAGCCGGTCTGCACATAAGCACTGACGTCGGCGATGGCCACCAGCAGTCGCCAGCCCTTGCCGCGCCCCACCTTCGCGGGCTCGCAGTACACGGCGTCGTCGAAGTCTCGGGCGTCTTCGCCGTCGATGGTGACGAGTGGCACGTCGGTGAGGTCGATGCGGCCCTTCTTGTCGGCGGGGCGCACCTTCTCGGGCAGGGCCTTGGCCAGCGCCAGGCACTCCGCGGAAAACTCATGCGGCACGCCGTACTTGCGCACGGCGATCTCGATTTCCATGCCGGGGTCGTCGATCTCGCCCAGCACTTCTCTCACGCGGCCCACGGGCTGGCCGAACAAGGCCGGCGGCTCGGTGAGCTGGACGACCACCACCTGACCGACCTTGGCAGGGCCGGTGGCCCCCTTCGGGATCAGGACGTCCTGGCCGTAGCGCTTGTCTTCCGGTGCAACGAGCCAGATCCCGCCTTCGTGCAGCAAGCGGCCGATGATCGGCTGCTCGGGCCGCTCGACGATCTCGACCACGCGCCCTTCGGGGCGGCCGCGGCGGTCCTGTCGCACGATGCGCGCCTTGACGCGATCCTTGTGCAGCACCGCGCGCATTTCGTTCGGCGGCAGGTAAATGTCGGCCTCGCCGTCGTCGCGTTGCACGAAGCCGTGCCCGTCGCGATGTCCTTGAACAGTTCCTTCGATTTCGTCCAACAAGCTGCTGGAAGTGACATTATTTTTGATATGATCTCCTTCTTTCCTGAAATTCAAAACGTGGCTGCTTCTGCAGTCATGTGGGCCCAGATGGCGGAATTGGTAGACGCACTAGTTTCAGGTACTAGCGAGTAACATCGTGGAGGTTCGAGTCCTCTTCTGGGCACCAAGTTTAAACAGACCTTTACCAGGTCATCCGATTGAAGCCACCGGTCTCCGGTGGCTTTTTTCATGGCCGCTCGAAACTGCATCAAACGAGCGACGCGATCGTCAGATCACGCCCTTCGATGTCGGCCATGCGCGCACGATCGCACCCACCCGCCTTCGGCAGCACGCGCACCGCACGAGCCATGTCGTGCAGAAGCTGAAATTTCGACGCACTGAAAAGATCGCGCCAAATTTGTGGATATAATCGTAGTCTTTGCTGAAAAGCAAAATTAGCCCAGATGGCGGAATTGGTAGACGCACTAGTTTCAGGTACTAGCGAGTAACATCGTGGAGGTTCGAGTCCTCTTCTGGGCACCAATATTGAACAGACCCTTACCAGGTCTTCTGACAAAAGCCACCGGCCTCCGGTGGCTTTTTTCTTGGCCGTTTGAATCAGGCGCATCAAACGGGCAACGCGATCAGGTCGTGACCTTCGGCGCCGACGATGCGCGCACGCGTGAACTCGCCGACCTTCATCGTCTTGCTGATCTTTTCGGGCGGCAGGAGGCGAACGGTGCCGTCGATCTCCGGCGCATCGGCGTACGTGCGCCCCACCCCACCCTTGCGGCCCATGCCCGGCGCTGAATCGACCAGCACCTGCATCGTCGAGCCGACGCGCTTTTGCAGCTTGGCAATCGACACGGCCTCGGCCACCTCCATGAAGCGGGCACGGCGCGCTTCGCGCTCGGCTTCGGGCAGCATGCCCGGAATGTCGTTGGCGGTTGCACCTTCGACCGGGCTGTAGGCAAAACAACCCGCGCGATCAATCTCGGCTTCGCGGATGAAGTCGAGCAGGTGCTCGAACTCCTGCCCCGTCTCGCCCGGGAACCCGGCGATGAAGGTGCTGCGAATCACGAGCTCGGGGCAGGTTTCGCGCCAGCGCGCGATCCGCTCTAGGTTCTTTTCGCCGCTGGCCGGCCGCTTCATGCGCTTGAGCACGTCAGGGTGGCTGTGCTGCAGCGGCACGTCGAGGTACGGCAGCACTTGGCCGCTCGCCATCAACGGGATGATTTCGTCGACGCTCGGATACGGGTAGACGTAGTGCAGGCGCACCCAGGCGCCATATGGCTCGGCGATTTCGCCCAGCGTGCGCACGAGTTCGAGCATGCGGGTCTTGACCGGCTTGCCGTCCCAAAAACCAGTGCGGTACTTCACGTCGACCCCGTAGGCCGAGGTGTCCTGGCTGATCACCAGCAGCTCTTTCACGCCACCCTCGAACAGGGCCTTGGCTTCGCTGAGCACATCGCCCACCGGACGCGAGACGAGGTCGCCGCGCATCGAGGGAATGATGCAGAAGGTGCAGCGGTGGTTGCAGCCTTCGCTGATCTTCAGATAGGCGTAATGCCGCGGCGTCAGCTTGAGGCCCGCCACACCGAAGGTGTTCGGCACAAGATCGATGAATGGGTCGTGCGGCTTCGGCAGGTTGGCGTGCACGGCATCCATCACCTCCTGCGTGGCATGGGGGCCGGTGACGGCCAGCACGCTGGGGTGCATCTGGCGCACCAGGTTGCCACCCTGGTCGCCGGTCTTGGCGCCCAGGCAGCCGGTGACGATCACACGGCCGTTCTCGGCGAGTGCTTCGCCGATGGTGTCCAGGCTTTCCTTCACGGCATCGTCGATGAAGCCGCAGGTGTTGACGATCACGAGGTCGGCGCCCTCGAAAGTCTTGGAGGTTTGATACCCCTCGGCACTCAGCTGGGTCAGGATCAATTCGGAATCGGTCAAAGCCTTGGGACAACCAAGGCTGACAAAGCCGACCTTGGGGGCGGTCGGCGTGACAGTACGTTCAGGGGAGGCAACTTCGCTCATAGGCCTCTATTGTCCCAGCTATCGGTGACAGCGGGGCATTCATCGGGCAGTCGCCCCATTCGGGCGAGCCGCCGCGCGGCACTCAGGGGCGTTTGATGCCAAAGGCGCCCAGCACCTGCTCGGTGTTTTTCTGCATCTGCTCCTGCATCTGCAGGAAGACGTTCTTCGATTGCTCGACGTAGTTGCCCATCAGCCCCTGGATCATCGGCGACTGCATGGTCATGAAGCGCGACCACATCTCGGGCGTCAGGCCTTCGGCCTTTTCGGTGAGCTGGGCCTGCATCTCGGTCATGGCCTGGATGTTCTTCTCGAGGTAGGGGCCCATGTAGCCCTGCATGGCCTGTCCGTAGAAACGGATGATGTTGGCCAACACCTGCTCGGTGAACATCGGCGCGCCGCCCGCCTCTTCTTCCAGAATGATCTGCAGCAGGATGGTGCGCGTGAGGTCGTCGCCGGTCTTGGCGTCGCGCACCACGAACTGCGCGTTCTGGATGACCAACTGCTTGACCTCGGTCAGCGTGATGTACGTGGATGTCTCCGTGTCGTAGAGCCGTCGGTTGGGGTACTTCTTGATCACACGCTGGACCGGCTTCACCCCGGACTTCTTGCTCTGCACTACAGACTCCTTCACATGGACGCCCATGTCATCGGATGATTCTAGGGAGCGGTTTTGCTGCATCGCGACAAGGTTTACCCTGACCGTGATTTTTCTTCACACATCCTGCGCGGTCGCGTACTCGGCGCCACACGCATGACACGCAGCCGTTTCAGGACGCTCCGCGGTGGACGGACGAAAACGCAGCGGAATTTTCTGCCCGTAGACAACCCAGCACCGAGGGCAATGCTCCTGGCCCGCCGTCGGAAGATAAGCACGTGCGCGCTGCTCGGCGCGCTCTTCGGTCACCGGCATGCCCTGTCGTTGAGCGCGCGCTACTTCACGTGCGGCCATGGTGTCGGCGCGACCAGCGGCAAGGTCATTGATGCCGTAAACCGCACGTGCAAATTCGAGAGGGGCTTGCTTGAGCAATGCGGCCACGCGGTGGTCGGCGTGCGCCCGATCAACAGGCGTTGATCGCGTATTCATCAGATCGCTTATCAAGGAAATTCGAGAAGGTTGGCAGACCGCTCAAGGTAGCACAACCACATGGCTCAGGCACTTTGCCTGCACCGCGCGAAGGGCCGCCCGTGAAAGGGGTTTTCGCTTGTGTCGATCGCTCATGGCGACCAGGCCGATCCAGAGACAAACACATCGTCCAAACGACGAACGGGTTGCAGCGAAATCGCTGCAACCCGTGTTTGAATTTGGTAGGCGCGATTGGATTCGAACCAACGACCCCCACCATGTCAAGGTGGTGCTCTAACCAACTGAGCTACGCGCCTAAGAGAAGCATCGAGTATAGCAGGAGAAATGGCCCTTTTCAGCGCCGACGTGCAGATCGCACGCCAGTCACTGCAGTCACCACGCCGAGCACCTGCGTCAGTCGTGCGGCATCGGCGATTTCCACGGTGAAGGTCATCCAGGCCGTGCCCTTGACCGACTGCGTCTGCACACCGATCACGTTCATCTTCTCGCGCGCGAACACGTCGGAGATATCGCGCAGCAGACCCTGGCGGTCGGCCGCTTCCACGGCCACATCCACCGCATAGACCGGCGCATCGGCGCCCTTCTTCGGCAGGCCCCATTCGACATCGATCACGCGCTCGCCGTCCTTCGTGGCCATCGTGCGGAAGTTGCTGCAATCCGCACGATGCACGCTGACGCCATGACCGCGCGTGACGAAGCCGCGGATCGCATCCGGCGGCGCCGGCTTGCAGCACTTGGCGAGCTGCGTCATCAGCGACGACACGCCCACCACGAGCACGCCGCCCTTGCCCGATTTTTCGCTGCCGCGCGCCTTCTTGATCTGCACGCCGTCGTCGGGGTTCAGCGCCGGCTCGGGCGGACGCAGCAGCGTCTCGATGTTGCGCAGCGAGAACTCGTCCTTGCCAACCACCTCGAACAGATGGTCCGCCGACTTGAAGCCGAGCTGCGAAGCCAGGTCCTCGAGCCGCATGGCCGTCTTGCCTTCGCGCTGCAGCAGCTTCTCGACGGCCTCGCGTCCGCGCGCCACGGTCTCGTGCGTGATCTGCGCGTTGAACCAGGCACGCACCTTGGCGCGCGCGCGATGGCTTGCGAGATAACCCAGTTCTGCATTCAGCCAGTCACGCGACGGCCCGCCTTCCTTGGCCGCCATGATCTCGACCGTCTGCCCATTCGACAGCGGCGTGTTGAGCGGCACCATCGCGCCATCGACACGCGCACCGCGGCAGCGATGCCCCAGCGTCGTGTGCACCGTGTAGGCGAAGTCGACCGGCGTCGCGCCCTGCGGCAGTTCGACGATGGCGGCATCGGGCGTGAGCACATAGATGCGGTCGTCGAACAGCCCCTGCCCCTGCAGGCCGCCCGACAGATCGCGCTCCCAGGCCAGCAGCTGGCGCAGCACGGCGATCTTGGCGTCGTATTCGCCGCTCGCCCAGACACCCGCGTAACCCTTGTGGCCTGCTTCCTTGTACGCCCAGTGCGCGGCCACACCATGTTCGGCGTGGTCGTGCATTTCCTCGGTGCGGATCTGGATCTCGATCGGCTTGCCCACCTTGCCGTCGACGATCTCGCGCACCACCGTGTGCAGCGACTGGTAGCCGTTCGGCTTGGGCCGCGCGATGTAGTCGTCAAATTCTTCGTCGATGGGCTGGAAGTGCGAGTGCACCCAGGCCAGCGCGGCATAGCAATCCTTCACGTCCTGCACCACCACGCGCAGCGCGAGGATGTCGAAGACCTGCTCGAAGTCGAGCGACTTGCCACGCATCTTCTTGACGATGCTGTAGATGTTCTTCGGCCGTCCCTGCACCGTGGCCTTGACGCCTTCGGCCTGCAGTTCGTGCTCCAGCTGCGAGCGCAACTGCTCGACGTGGCCTTCGCGCTCGATGCGCTTCTCGTCGAGCAGCCGCGCGATCAGCTTGTAGGTGTCGGGCTCAAGAAAGCGGAACGAGAGGTCTTCGATCTCCCACTTCACCTGCCAGATGCCCAGCCGGTTCGCGAGCGGTGCAAACACCTGCAGCGATTCGCGCGCCACGCTTTCGGGCGCGGGCTGCTTGCTGGCCGCCGCGTGGCGCAGCGTCTGCAGGCGCGAGGCCAGCCGCAGCATCACGACGCGCAGGTCGCGCGAAAACGCGAGCAGCATCTTGCGCACGTTCTCGGTCTGCGCGCCGGCGCCTTCGGCGTGGTGCCCTTGCGACGCCGTGCGCGCCTGCTCCTGCACGCGCACGAGCTTGGTGGTCTCGACCGCGAGCGCCGCGAAGTTGTCGCCGAAGACCTTGGCGATCACTTCCTGCGGGCGGTTCAGGTGCTGGCACGAATACACGAGGTAGCTCGCGGCCTGCATCGCCTCGGAGCCGCCCATCTTCGCGACGATGGCGGCCACCGCATCGGCGTGCGCCAGCGTGTTCTCGCCGGTGTCGAGTTTTTCGTCGGCGATCAGCGGCTCGGCGAACGCGCGGGCGCGCGCCAGCATGTTCTCCATGACCGGCGAGCGGTCGGCCGTAGCGGCCGACAGCGGGTAATCAACCATGACGCCGTCGGACAGGGGTGCCGTCTGAAGGTTCGCAGACTCTCGCTTCACGATGCCCTCAATCGAACAGGAAATTCGTGACGACGGCGACCTGTGCGGGATCGACAAAAGTCGGCGCGTGGCCCACGCCCTCGAACTCGACGAGCGTGGCACGCGGCCCGCGCTGCGTCATCGCCGCTGCCGTCTCGGGCGACAGCAGGTCGGACACCGCACCGCGCGTGAGCAGCGTGCGCGCTTCGATGGCGTCGTACAGGCTCCACATCACGGCCCCGCCCTGCGCTGCGATTTCGGGCGTGATGGCGCGCAGCGGCACGCCGATGGCCGGGTCGTAGTGCAGCACCCAGGCGCCCTCGCCCACCGGGCTGGCACTGGCGGTCTTGGCGGCACCGTCGGCGCTGCGCTCGGACGCCGGCACCACCATGTGCTGCGACAGCGCCCCCCACTGTTCCGGCGTGTGCGGCCCGAAGGTGGTCGACAGCGCCCACATCGCATCGGCCGCGGCCTGCACGCTCGAAAACTGGCCGCTCTTTCCCACATACGCGCCGATGCGCTGGATGGCTGCGGGCTCGACCGTGGGGCCGACATCGTTCGCGACGAAACGGCGAATGGGCCGTGGCAGCGGCAGTTCCTTGTGGCCGGCCAGCACGAAGCCGATCAGCCCGCCCATGCTGGTGCCGACGTAGTCGAGCGTGCCGATGGGATGTTCGCCGTGCAGCTGCGCAATCAGCGTCACCATGTCGGCCGCGTACACCGGCACTTGATAGAAAGCGGGGTCGCGCAGCCAGTCGCTGCGGCCGCGCCCGACGACGTCGGGGCAGACCACGCGCACATCGCCGCCCGCGCGCGCCACGATGGCTTGCGCGAGCACGTCGAAATCGCGCCCCTGCCGGGTCAGCCCGTGCACGCAGACCACGACATGCGCGCTGTGCGCGTCGCCCCATTGCCAATAGGCCATGCGATGACCGCCCTGGGCGTCGTTGCAGGCCACGTCGTGAAGGGTCGGTTCTGTCATGGAAACGGAGGGGTTCAGGTGCGGATAATGGTCTCGTTGCATCCTAATTCATCCGGAGATTGATCTTCATGCTCAAAGGCAAAACCGCGCTTGTCACGGGGTCCACCAGTGGCATTGGCTTCGCCATCGCCACCGCGCTGGCCCAACAGGGCGCACACATCGTGCTCAACGGTTTCGGCGACGCCGAAACCCCCAAGGCCCAGATCGAGGCGCTCGGCGTGCGTGCCGAATACCACGGGGCCGACATGAGCAAGCCCGACCAGATCGAGGACATGATGAAGTTCGCCGTGTCGAAGTTCGGCCGCGTCGACATCCTCGTGAACAACGCCGGCATCCAGCACGTCGCCAAGGTCGAAGACTTCCCGACCGAACGTTGGGACGCGATCATCGCCATCAACCTCACGAGCGCCTTCCACACGACGCGCCTGGCGATTCCCGCGATGCGCGGGGCCAACTGGGGCCGCATCATCAACGTCGCGTCGGCGCACGGGCTCGTGGCCTCGGCGCAGAAGTCGGCCTATGTCGCGGCCAAGCACGGCATCGTGGGGCTGACCAAGTCGGTGGCGCTCGAAACCGCCACCACCGGCGTCACCTGCAATGCGATCTGCCCGGGCTGGGTGCTCACGGCGCTGGTGCAAAAGCAGATCGACGACCGCGCGGCACGCGAAGGCATTTCGGCCTTGCAGGCGCAGAACGAATTGCTGGGGGAAAAGCAGCCCTCGCTGCAGTTCACGACGGTCGAGCAACTGGGTGGGCTGGCCGTCTTCCTGAGCTCTCCCGCAGCCGATCAGGTGCGGGGTGTCGCCTGGGCCATGGATGGCGGCTGGACGGCTCAGTAAATAAATAGAGAGATCCGGAAAACGCCGGCGGCATCGGCCCGCCGACGCTGCACGCTTCTTACTTGAGCTGCACCGAGCCGGAGACGTTCACGACCACGTTGGTCTTGCCCGCCTCCACCGGCACGGCCGAATCGGCCGCCGAGAACGACTTGGCCTGCATGGCCATCACGCGCGGACGGATCGGGCCGCTGTCGTTCGCGTTCACCGACACCTCGCGCAGCGTGTAGCCGCCGAAGCCGAAGCCCTTGGCCAGCTCGCCGGCCTTCTGCTTGAAGTTGTCGATGGCGATGTTCTGCGCCTCGGTCTCGGTCTTGGCGCGCTGTTCGCGGCTCAGGCCGAAGCCGACATTGCCCACGCTGAGCGTGCTGATGCGCCCGGCCGTCTGGGTGATGCGCGCGAAGTCGCGGCCTTCGAGCACGAGTTCGGTCGAGCCTTGCCAGCCGTTGATCTTGCCGTCCTTGGTGTAGCGCGGCGAGAGGCTGAAGTTGCCCGTGCGCACGTCGAGCTGGCCCGGCTGCGCATTCTTCTTGGCTTCAGCCAGCGCGGCGTCGAGGGCGGTCTTGAGCTGGCTCTGCACGGTGCCCGCCTCGGCGGCATCGCGCGTGGTGACGAGGGTCATGCTCAGCAGGTCTTGCTGAACTTCGACGGTGCCGGAGGCCGACAACTGAAGCACGTTTTGTGGAGCAGGCATGACGGCATTCTGGGCCAAGGCGGCCCCGGCAAAGGTCAGCGCGGCGCAGGCCGCGATCAATCGAACAGTCTTCAAGACAGATTTCTCCCTGGTGGATGCGAGGAAAAGCCCTCGCCTGCGCCCTCTTCTTCAGTGACGCAGGCTGCGCGGCGCGGTTTGCGGACTGGCAACGGGCTGCGGTACCGGCACGATGCGCTCGGCAGGCTGTGATTCTGCCGAATTCAGCAGGACACCCGTTCCTGCGGGCACCCACTGCCCCCGGACCTGCTGGCGCAACTCGAACAGTTCGCCCGCCGTGAGACGGCGTCCGGCCAGCGCTTCGCCGCGGCGCTGCTCTTCCCGCTGGGCCGCCCGGTGCGCGGCCACGGCATCGCGCACTTCGCTGCGGCGCCCTTCACTGACCCGTAAAAACCCTTCGGAAACGGCGGACGTCGCACCACAAGCGCAAGCGAAAAAAAGCAGAGGCAAGGCGAAAAAAGAAGGTCTCATCGAGCAATCGTCATAAGGCAGCACGGACTGTGCCACCGCTGGGCAAAGCCCGGATGACCAGAGCGCGAGCGCCCGCAAGTTGTGTAACTTAGTGTCAACCACTACGGAATTCGGCAGCAATGGGGTCCTAACGCCTTCAGAATCGGCGCTGTTACAAATTCAACGTTGTAGAAATGACTCAAGTTCCCGCTCGCACCGACAAGATCGTGATCGTCGACGACGACGCCCGCATCCGCGACCTCCTGCGCCGCTACCTGACACAGGAAGGATTCGAAGTGATCGTGGCCGAGGACGGCAAGGCGCTCAACCGCATCCTGTTGCGCGACACGGTCGATTTGATCGTGCTCGACCTGATGATGCCCGGCGAAGACGGTCTCTCGGTGTGCCGCCGCCTGCGTGCCGCCAACGACCGCACGCCGATCATCATGCTCACCGCCAAGGGTGAAGACGTGGACCGCATCGTCGGTCTCGAAGTCGGCGCCGACGACTACCTCGGCAAGCCCTTCAACCCACGCGAACTGCTGGCCCGCGTGCACGCCGTGCTGCGCCGCCGTCCGCCGCTCGAGGCGCCGGGCGCTCCCTCCACCGAGAACGAGACCGTCACCTTCGGTCCGTTCGCCTTCGACCTCGGCTCGCGCACCCTGAAGAAGGACGGCGAAGAACTCTCGCTGACCACCGGCGAGTTCGCGATGCTGAAGGCGCTGGTGCGCCACCCGCGCCAGCCGCTGTCGCGCGAAAAGCTGGCCCAGCTGGCACGCGGCCGCGAGTTCGAACCCTTCGACCGCAGCCTGGACGTGCAGATCTCGCGCCTGCGCAAGCTGGTCGAGTCCGACGCCGCGGCGCCGCGCTACATCCAGACCGTCTGGGGCGTGGGCTACGTGTTCGTGCCGGACGGCACGGCCTGACGCCCCGCTGAGAGGTGGCCATCGGCCTCCATTCCGCCCGACCTGACCCGGCCCAGGAGGACGGTGCGCAGGTCACGATGCCGAGCCCGCTCGAAGCGAGCGCGCAACGTGACCGCCGCCCCGGCCTCAAGCTGGGCTTCAGCCTTTTCTGGCGCACTTTTTTCCTGCTCGCACTGCTGCTGATCGGCTGCACGGTCGCCTGGCTGCAGACCTTCCGCTCGCTCGAGTACGAGCCACGCGCGATCCAGACCGGGCACCAGATCGCCTCGCTCGTGAACCTCACGCGCGCGGCGCTGGTGTATTCGGACGCGATCACGCGGGTCTCGCTCATCAAGACGCTGGCCGACCAGGAAGGCGTGCGCATCCTGCCGCGCGAACCCAACGACCGCTTCCAGCCCTACACCAGCGGCGCGCTCGACGAGCGCGTCACCGAAGAGCTGATCGCGCAATTGGGCGAAGGCACCACCGTGGCCAGCCGCGTGAACGACGAGGCCGGCCTGTGGATCGGCTTCACCATCGAGAGCGACACCTACTGGCTGCTGCTCGATCCCACGCGCTTCAGCCGCGTGGGCGGGCGCACGTGGCTGGTCTGGCTCAGCACGGCGATGGCGCTCTCGCTCGCCGGCGCGGCGCTGATCACGCGGCTCATCAACCTGCCGCTCAAGCAGCTGTCGCGCGCCACCTTGCAGGTGCGCGAGGGCGAGTACGAGGCGCACCGGCTCGACGAGCGCGCGCGCACCAACGAAATCCGCGCGGTGAACATCGGCTTCAACCGCATGGCCGACCAGCTCGCCAAGATCGAGCAGGACCGCGCCATCATGCTGGCCGGCATCTCGCACGACCTGCGCACACCGCTCGCGCGGCTGCGGCTCGAAACCGAGATGAGCGTGGCCGACGAAGACGCGCGCGACCACATGGCCGCCGACATCGCGCAGCTCGACGCGATCATCGACAAGTTCCTCGACTACGCCCGGCCCGACCACGTCGACCAGCGCCCCGTGCTGCTGCGCGACGTGATCGACGCCTGCACCTACGCCGTGCAGGACTACGAAGAGATGAACATCCACGTCGACGTGCCCGCCGACCTGAAGGTGATGGGCGACGAGGTGGAGCTCACGCGCGTGATCTCCAACCTGGTCGAGAACGCGCGGCGCTACGGCAAGACGCCGTCGACCGGCGTGGCCGACGTCACGATCCAGGCGCAGGCCAACAACGACGCGGTGCTGATCAAGGTGCGCGACCATGGCGCGGGCGTCGAGCCTGCCCTGCTCGTGCAGCTGACCAAGCCCTTCTTCCGCGGCGACGCGGCACGCACCTCGGCGGCCGGTGCCGGCCTGGGGCTGTCGATCGTGGCGAAGAACATCGAGCGCATGGGTGGCACCTTCGCGCTCACCAGCACGCCGGGCCGGGGCCTTGCGGCCCACATCCGGATGCCGCGCGCGATGCCGGCGAGCATCAACAAGCCCAGCGACCTGCCGGGCAAGAAGCAGGTCGCCTGAAGAACCTGCTGGCGCTCAGCGGTGCAGCAGCACCGCGGCGCGGGCTTCCATTGCCCGCTCCTCGCCCACCGGGCCGAGCTTCTCGGCCGTCTTGGCCTTCACATTGACCTGATCGAGCGCGATGCCCAGCGTGTCGGCGATGCGCTGGCACATGGCCGGGATGTGCGGTGCCAGCTTGGGCGCCTGCGCGATCACGGTGCTGTCGACGTTGCCGATCTCCCAGCCCGCCGCGCGCACGCGGCGCGCCGCCTCGGCCAGCAGCACGGCCGAATCGGCGCCGCGGAACTGGGCGTCGGTATCAGGAAAATGCCGGCCGATGTCGCCCAGCCCGGCACCGCCGAGCAGCGCGTCGGTGATGGCGTGCAGCAGCACGTCGGCGTCCGAATGCCCGAGCAGGCCGGTGATGTGCGGCACCTCGATGCCACCCAGGATGAGCTTGCGCCCCGCCACCAGCTGGTGAACGTCCCAGCCTTCGCCGATGCGGATGTTGAACGGGGTCGTCGTCATGCCATGGCCTTCTTGCGGCCGAGCAGAATCGCCTCGGCCAGTGCGAAATCTTCGGGGAACGTGACCTTGAAGTTCTGTGCGCTGCCGGGCACCAGCAGCGGCGCCAGGCCGATGGTCTCGATGGCGCTGGCCTCGTCGGTCACCACATCGCCCACGCGCTCCAGCGCGTCGAGCAGCATGCCGATGCGGAACATCTGTGGCGTCTGCGCGAGCCACTTGTCGGCGCGCGGCAGGGTCTGGGTCGCGCGGCTGTCGGTCGACGACACCTTCAGCGTGTCGGCCAGCCGCTGTGCCAGCAGGCCGCCGACGGCGTCGTGCTCGCAGGCGGCAATCAGCGCCTCGATCTGGCTGGATGTGACCAGGCAACGCGCCGCGTCGTGCACCAGCACCCAGTCGTGCGCGCCCGCGCCCTTCTGGCGCAGCGCCGCCAGGCCGTTGCGCACCGAGGCGGCGCGCGTCAGGCCGCCTACGCGCAGCAGGTGCTCGCCGGTCGAGGGAAAGCGCGGCAACGCCGTCTGCACCTCGCGGTCGTCGGGCGACACCACCACCGCCACCCCCGCGAAGCGCCCGGCCAGCGCGCGAAACGCGTCCACCGTGTGGGCCACCATCGACTGGCCTGCCAGGCGCCGGTACTGCTTGGGCTGCGTGCCGCCGGCACGGTGGCCGGAGCCGGCACAGGGGATCAGCACGTAGAAACGGGAAGATGACATGAGGGGTGCGGCACGGGCCAATGGCCGACAAGCGAATAAGGGGCCGCCATTCTAGAATTGACCTTCGCACACCCCTCGCCGTCCGGCGCGGGGTGTCGTGCATTTTTCGAGCCGCTCCATGGACCTCCCCCTTCTCCCGGCCGGCAAGCGTTTCACGCTGCCGCGTCCCCCGTTGTCCGCCGATGCGCTGCTGCTGGCCCAGCTCGGCATGCGCGAGAAGGCCGCGGGCCGCGCCACTGCGATGTTCACCGCCGACGCGAACGACGCCCAGCGGCTCATCGACGAAATCGCCTTCTTCGCCCCCGAGCTGCGCTGTGCCCTCTTTCCTGACTGGGAAACGCTGCCCTACGACAGCTTCTCGCCGCACCAGGACCTGATCAGCGAGCGCCTGGCCACGCTGTGGCGCATCAGCCAGAAAGAGGCCGACGTGGTGCTGGTGCCCGCCACCACCGCGCTGTACCGGCTGGCGCCGCCCGCCTTCCTGGCCGGCTACACCTTCCAGTTCAAGGCCAAGCAGAAGCTGCAGGAGTCCAAGCTCAAGGCCCAGCTCACGCTGGCCGGCTACAGCCACGTGACGCAGGTCGTGAGCCCGGGCGAATACGCGGTGCGCGGCGGCCTGATCGACCTGTTCCCGATGGGCTCGCCGGTGCCGTTTCGCGTCGACCTGTTCGATGACGAGATCGACTCCATCCGCACCTTCGACCCGGACACCCAGCGCAGCCTCTACCCCGTGCCCGAGGTGCGCCTGCTGCCGGGCCGCGAGTTCCCGATGGACGACGACGCCCGCGCGCGCTTTCGCAGCCGCTGGCGCGAACTGCTTGAAGGCGACCCGACCAAGAGCCGCATCTACAAGGACATGGGCAACGGCGTGGCGACCGCCGGCATCGAGTACTACCTGCCGCTGTTCTTCGACGAGACGGCCACGGTGTTCGACTACCTCGGCGCCGACGCCACGGTGGTGCTGCACGGCGACCTGGAGCCCGCGTTCCAGCACTTCTGGCAGGACACGAACGAGCGCTACCGCCTGGTGCAGGGCGACCCCGAACGCCCCGCGCTGCCGCCCGAGGCGCTGTTCCTCAACGCCGAGCAGTTCTATCAGCGCGCCAAGCCGCACGCGCAGCTCGCCATCCGCGGCGACATCGCCACCGACGCGCCCTACGCCGAGTTCGACAAGCTGCCTCCCTTCGCCGTCGTGCGTGGCGCCGAAGACCCGCTGGTCGGCCTGAAGGCCCACATCGCCGCCACGCCGCACCGCGTGCTGCTGATCGCCGAGAGCGACGGCCGCCGCGAGAGCCTGCTCGACTTCCTGCGCGCCAGCGGCGTGAACCCGCCGGCCTTCGACTCGCTGGCTGAATTCGAGGCCTCGGGCGACGAGAAGATCGGCATCGCGACCGCCGCGCTGGCCTCGGGCTTCGCATGGCGCGAACAAGCCATCGACTTCGTCACCGAGACCGAGCTGTTCGCCACCGCGCCCACCACGCGCCGGCGCAACAAGAAGCAGGAACAGGTCAGCGACGTCGAGGCGCTGATCAAGGACCTGTCCGAGCTCAACGTGGGCGATCCGGTGGTGCACTCCGCGCACGGCATCGGCCGCTACCGCGGCCTGATCCACATGGACCTGGGCCAGGGCACGGACGCCGACGGCAAGCCGCTGCTGCAGGAAATGCTGCACCTGGAGTACGCCGACAAGGCCACGCTCTACGTGCCCGTGTCGCAGCTGCACCAGATCAGCCGCTACACCGGCGTGAGCGCCGACGAGGCGCCGCTGCACAAGCTGGGCTCCGGCCAGTGGGAAAAGGCCAAGCGCAAGGCCGCCGAGCAGGTGCGCGACTCGGCCGCCGAGCTGCTCAACATCTACGCCCGTCGCGCCGCGCGCGAGGGCCACGCCTTCCGCTACTCGCCGGCCGACTACGAGGTGTTTGCCAACGACTTCGGCTTCCAGGAAACCGCCGACCAGAAGGCCGCGATCCACGCCGTGGTGCAGGACATGATCTCGCCCCAGCCGATGGACCGCCTCGTGTGCGGCGACGTGGGCTTCGGCAAGACCGAGGTCGCGCTGCGCGCCGCCTTCATCGCCGTCACGGGCGGCAAGCAGGTGGCGTTTCTCGCGCCGACCACACTGCTGGCCGAGCAGCACTACCAGACACTCGTCGACCGTTTTGCCAAGTGGCCGGTGAAGGTGGCCGAGATGAGCCGCTTCCGCTCGGCCAAGGAAATCTCGGCCGCCGCCAAGGGTCTGGCCGAGGGCCAGGTCGACATCGTGGTCGGCACGCACAAGCTGCTGTCGCCGTCGATCAAGTTCAAGAACCTGGGCCTGCTCATCATCGACGAGGAGCACCGTTTCGGCGTGCGCCACAAGGAGGCGATGAAGGCGATGCGCGCCGAGGTCGACGTGCTCACGCTCACCGCCACGCCGATCCCGCGCACGCTGGGCATGGCGCTCGAAGGCCTGCGCGACCTCAGCGTGATCGCCACCGCGCCGCAGCGCCGACTGGCCATCAAGACCTTCGTGCGCAACGAGGGCACCGGCGTGATCCGCGAGGCCGTGCTGCGCGAGCTGAAGCGCGGCGGGCAGGTCTACTTTCTGCACAACGAGGTCGAGACCATCCAGAACCGGCGCCAGAAGCTCGAAGAAATCTTGCCCGAGGCCCGCATCGCCGTGGCCCACGGCCAGATGCCCGAGCGCGAGCTGGAGCGCGTGATGCGCGACTTCGTGGCCCAGCGCTACAACATGCTGCTGTGCTCGACCATCATCGAGACCGGCATCGACGTGCCCACCGCCAACACCATCGTGATGAGCCGCGCCGACAAGTTCGGCCTGGCGCAGCTGCACCAGCTGCGCGGCCGCGTCGGTCGCTCGCACCACCAAGCCTATGCGTACCTGATGGTGCCGGACACCGAAGGCCTGACCAAGCACGCTGCGCAGCGGCTCGAGGCGATCCAGCAGATGGAAGAACTGGGCTCGGGCTTCTACCTCGCGATGCACGACCTCGAAATTCGCGGCACGGGCGAAGTGCTCGGCGAGAACCAGAGCGGCAACATGATGGAGATCGGCTTCCAGCTCTACAACGAGATGCTCAGCGAAGCCGTGCGCTCACTGAAGGCCGGGCAGGAGCCCGACCTGTTGTCGCCGCTGTCGGTCACGACCGAGATCAATCTGCACGCGCCCGCCCTCTTGCCCGACGACTACTGCGGCGACGTGCACCTGCGGCTGTCGTTCTACAAGAAGCTCGCCACCGCGAAGACGCCCGACCAGATCGACACGCTGCTCGAAGAAATCGTCGACCGTTTCGGCAAGCTGCCGCCGCAGGCGCAGACGCTCATCGACACGCACCGCCTGCGCGTGCTCGCGCGGCCCTACGGCGTGATCAAGGTCGATGCCGCGCCGGGCATCATCAACATCACCTTCAAGAAGGACGCGCCGGTCGACGGCATGGCCATCATCCAGCTGATCCAGAAGAACAAGCACATCAAGCTCGCCGGCAACGAGAAGCTGCGCATCGAGCGCGAGCTGAAAGAGCCGAAGGACCGCGCGCAGATGGTGCGCGACGTGCTGCGCAGCCTCGGACAACCCCTCGTCAAGGAAATCGCCCCCGCATGAGCGCTACAGAATTTTCCCCCGGCCTCGTCCTCCAGCGCGTGAAGCCGCCGCTGAAGCTCGCCGACTTCAAGCTGATCGCGTTCGACATGGACTCGACGCTCATCAACATCGAATGCATCGACGAGATCGCCGATGCCGTCGGCAAGAAGGCCGAGGTGGCCGCAATCACCGAAGCCACGATGCGCGGCGAGATCAAGGACTTCAAGGAAAGCCTGCGCCGCCGCGTGGCGCTGCTGCAGGGCGTGCCCGTGGCCGCGCTGCAGCAGGTGTACGACGAGCGCCTGCAGCTCAACCCGGGCGCCACCGAACTGGTCTCGGCCTGCAAGGCGGCCGGCCTCAAGGTGCTGCTGGTGTCGGGCGGCTTCACCTTCTTCGCGAACCGCGTGAAGGACCGGCTGGGCATCGACTTCGCGCGCTCCAACCTGCTCGACGAAGCCGACGGCCAGCTCACCGGCCAGGTCGTGACACAAAGTTGGGGCGATATCTGCGACGGCGCCGAAAAACGCCGCACGCTGCTCGAAGTGGCGTCGCTCATGGGCATCTCGCCGCAGGAAACCATCGCCGTGGGCGACGGTGCCAACGACCTGCCGATGATGGGCGAGGCCGGGCTTTCGGTGGCCTATCACGCCAAGCCGAAGGTGCGCGAGCAGGCCATGGTGGCGATCAACGAAGGCGGTCTCGACCGCGTGCTGGAGATCCTGAAATGACATCTTCTGCAGCAGCTGCCGCCCCGCTCTACCGCGCCGACGCGCTGCGCGACTACGCCAGTGCCCTGCTGCAGAAAGCGGGCCTCGCGGCCTCGATGGCCGACAGCGTGGCACGCACGCTGGTCGAAGGCGACCTGCTGGGCCACGACACGCACGGCCTCGCGCTGCTGGCCGGCTACGTGAAAGAAATCGAATCGGGCGGCATGACGCGCGACGGCGCGCCCGAGGTGCTGTCCGACCGCCCCGCCGCCGTGCTGTGGGACGGCAAGCGCCTGCCCGGCCCCTGGCTCATGGACCAGGGCATGGACCTGCTGGTGCCGCGCGCCCGCGAACTGGGTACGGCCTCGCTCGTGATCCGCCGCAGCCACCACATCGCCTGCCTCGCGGTCTACATGCTGCGCGCACTGCAGGAAGACATGCTGATGCTGCTGGCCTGCTCCGACCCCAACACCGCCAGCGTCGCGCCCTACGGCGGCACGCAGGCCGTGTTCACGCCGAACCCGCTGGCGATGGGCTTTCCGCTGTCGCAGGGCGGCGTGATGGTCGACATCTCGGCCTCGATCACCACCAACGGCATGAGCAACCGCAAACGCGCGGCCGGCGAGACCTTCGCCGAGGAATGGCTCATCGACGCATCAGGCCAGCCGTCGAACAACCCGCAGGTGCTGTTCGACCAGCCGCCCGGCACGCTGCTGCCCGTGGGCGGCCTGAGCCACGGCCACAAGGGCTACGGCATGGCGCTGCTGGTCGAGACGCTCACGGCCGGCCTCGCAGGCCACGGCCGCGCCGACCCGCCCGAAGGCTGGGGCGCGACGGTGCACCTCACGCTGCACGACCTGAACGCCTTCGGCGGCAAGGCCGCCTTCCTGCGCCAGATGGACCACGTGGCCGCGAAATGCCGCGACAACACGCCCGCCGACCCGGTCAAGCCTGTGCGGCTGCCGGGTGAAGGCGGGTTGAAGCGTCGGGAAGCGCAATCGGCGAACGGGGTGCGGCTGCACCCGTCGATTGCGCGCTCGCTGCAGGAGGCGGAGCAGCGGCATGGCCTGCGGCTGGCGCAGGCGCTGATCATCTGACGGGGTTTATTCCTCGTCGTCGTTCTCGGCGTGCTCGGGCGCGCCCGCAGGCCTCGGCTGGCGCTTGCCGGGCTTGGCCAGGATCTCGACGTAGAACTGCGTGCCCCCCTCTTTCACCACACCGTCGATGAGGCCGGTGATGGCCGTGAGGTGGATGGTTTCGGCGGATTCCTGGGCGGTGCCGAACTTGCAGTCGAAGTCCCAGAAGTCGGCGCCTTCAGGCAGGTCGCGGCGGCGCTCGCGCTTGATGTACTTGCGAATCTCGTGCTTGACGGCTTCGAGGTGACGGTCGGGGTGCTTGCCCTCGACCTGAAGCTGGAAGGTTTTTCTCATGGTCGATGGTAACCCGGCCCCGCCTTGGGGCGGCCCGGCGGCGATGGCAGGCCCTTCACCGGTCTGGCCGCTGTGTACAGTCGGCGCATTCAACGGATTACAGGTGAAAGCATGGCACGCGCAAACGACTGGGCAAGCAAGGTGATGGCATTGGTGAACGGCGGCAACGCCCCGGCGGCCATTGCGCAGATCAAGGTCGCGCCCTCGGTCAAGGACCTGAAGGCGCTGCAGACCATCATGACGCTCTCCAAAATGAAAGGCCGCTATCCGAACGTGGATGCGGCCATTTCAGAGAACCTGGACCTGCTGGCGGCGCCCCGCCTGCACCGGTCCCCCTGACGACTTACAGGGCCTGGCCGAGGCGCTTCACGCCTTCTTCGATCTTCGCGATGTCGGCCGTCGCAAAGCTCAGGCGCAAGGTCGCCACATCGGGCTTCTCGGCGAAGAACGGCGCGCCGGGCACGAACGCCACCAGCTTTTCGATCGCACGCTTGGCCAGCTCGTTGGCATCGGCCAGCTTGCCGTTGGCACCCGTGAGGCGCGCCCAGAAGAACAAACCGCCGTTGGGCTGCGTGAAGCTCACCGCATCGCCCAGCTCGCGCGTCAGCGCCGCACCCATCGCTTGCGCACGCTGGCCGTAGACCTCGCGCACATGCGCCAGCGTGCCGGGCATGCGGCCGCTCTTGAGGTACTGCGCGGCCGTGGCCTGCGCGAAGGTGCTGGTGTGGGCGTCGCTGAACTGCTTGCACATCGTCGCCTTGGCCAGCAGCTCGGGCGGCGCGATCATCCAGCCAATGCGCAGGCCTGGGCTCAGCACCTTGCTCAGGCTGCCGCAGTGCGCCAGCAGCTCGCGGCTGCCGGGCACGTCCTTGCTGAGCGACATGATCGACGGCGGCGGCGCTTCGCCGAAGTACAGGTCGCCATACGGGTCGTCCTCGACGATCAGCGTCTGGTACTTCACCGCGAGTTCGAGCACCTTCTTGCGGCGCTCCAGCGTCAGCATCGCGCCGCTGGGGTTGCCGAAGGTCGGGATCAGGTAGACGAACTTGGGCTTGTGTTCGGCGATGAGCTTTTCGAGCTCGTCGGTCTTCACGCCGTTGGCGTCGATGGGCGCGCTGATGAGCTGCGCGCCGTACAGGCGGAAGCACTGGATGGTCGCCAGGAAGGTCGGGCCTTCGACGATCACCTTGTCGCCCGGCGAGATCATGGTCTTGCCCAGCAGATCGAGCGCCTGCTGGCTGCCGGTGGTGACGATCAGGCCGCTGGGGTCGACATCGACGCCCTTGGTCTTCATGAAATCGGAGAGCTGGTGGCGCAGCGGCTCGTAGCCTTCGGTGGCGCCGTATTGCAGGGCCGCGCCGGCTTCTTCGGTGAGCGCTTTCTGGCTCGCCTCCTTCAGGCCCTCGACGTCGAACATGGCGCTGTCGGGAAAGCCGCCCGCAAAACTGATGATGCCGGGCTTGCCCAGCAGCTTGAAGAGTTCGCGGATGGCGGAGGTTTCGACGTTGTCGAGGCGGGAGGCGAATTGCATGATGGTCAGTCTCACTTTCTGGGCGCTATTGTCTGTCGGGAAGGCGCGCGGTACGTTACGACCCCAAGGTAGTTTCTTGAATTTACTACTCAAATGGAGTATTCTGAAATTACCCCTCAAAGGTAGTAATCATGACCACCTACCCGATCGAAACGCCGCAGCAGTTGCGCACCCTGCTCAAAGCCTTGCGGCAATCGAGCCAGCTGACGCAGACAGAACTCGGCACGCGCCTGGGCGTCAGCCAGAAACGGATCGCCCGCATCGAGGCCGAGCCGGGCGTCACGAGTTTCGACCAGATGGCAAGGTTGGCCGCTGCCATGGGCTACCGCTTCGTGCTCGAGGAAGTGCCGACATCGCAGCCCGCCACCCCGGCCACTGGAGAGGCGCAGTGGTAGCCACGCACACGCTGGCCGTCTGGACCAACGGCCAGAAGGTGGGCGACTGGGAGGTGCGCGATGGCGAACATCGGTTCCAGTACGCCGAATCGTGGGTGGCCTCGCCCGCCGCGCGCCGCATCTCGCTGTCGTTGCCGTTCATGCCGGGCAATGCGGTGCATCGCGGCGAGGTGGTGCGCAACTACTTCGACAACCTGCTCCCCGACAACGATGCCATTCGCGAACGGCTGCGGCTGAAGTTCGCCACGCGCAGCATCGGCGCCTTCGACCTGCTCGGCGCCATCGGCCGCGACTGCGTGGGCGCGGTGCAGTTGATGCCATCCGACGAATCGCCCGTCGGTTTCGATCGCATCGAAGCCGAACCGCTCGACGAGGCCGGCGTCGAGCGCGCCATCGACGCCTCGCTGTCATCGGGCCATGTGCTGGGCCAGCGGGACGACGAGGAGTTCCGTATTTCCATCGCCGGCGCGCAGGAAAAAACCGCGCTGCTGCAACAAGACGACCGCTGGTACCGGCCCCTGGGCGCCACGCCGACCACCCACATCCTCAAGCTGCCGCTGGGGCTGGTCGGGAACATGCGCGCCGACATGCATTCGTCGGTCGAGAACGAATGGCTCTGCTCGCGCATCGTCGAGGCCTTCGGCCTGCCCGTGGCGCATTGCGGCATCGAAGTGTTCGGTGCGCGCAAGGTCCTCGTGGTGCGCCGCTTCGATCGCGCCATGCAGCACGCCAGCACGCCGCAGGAATGGATCGCACGGCTACCACAGGAAGACTTCTGCCAGGCCCTCGGCGTGCCGGGCACGCAGAAATACGAAGCGGACGGCGGCCCCGGCATGCGCGAGATCCTGCGCGTGCTCGATGGCAGCGCGCAGGCGGCCGCCGACAAGCTCCACTTCGTGAAAGCGCAGATGCTGTTCTGGCTGCTCGCCGCCACCGACGGCCACGCGAAGAACTTCTCGATCTTCCTGGAGCGCGGCGGCGGCTACCGCCTCGCGCCGCTGTACGACGTGCTGTCCGCGTGGCCGGTCATCGGCGCGGGCCCGAATCACATCAGCTGGCACAAGGCCAAGCTCGCCATGGCGATCCGCGGGCGCAACGCGCATTGGAAGCTGGCCGACATCCAGCCGCGCCACTGGGACGTCATCGCCAAACTCGCGGGCCTGGGCGATGCACAGGCCCTGCGCGCGGACCTCATCGATGCGGTGCCAGGCGTCATTGCACGCGTCGAAGCGCAACTGCCCCCTCAATTCCCCGAACAGGTGGCGAGCGCCATCTTCGACGGCATGAAAGCCAATGCCAAGCGCCTTGCCGTCGCCTCCCAAGCCCCATGAAAAAATCCGACATCCCCCTCTTCTTCGCGACCCTGCAGGCCGCCAACCCCGAGCCGCGCACGGAGCTCGAATACACCACGCCCTTCGAGCTGCTGGCCGCGGTGCTGCTGTCGGCGCAGGCCACCGACGTGGGGGTGAACAAGGCGACGCGCCGGCTCTATCCGGTGGCGAACACGCCGCAGGCGATCCTCGACCTGGGGGTCGAAGGGCTGGAGTCGTACATCAAGACGATCGGGCTGTACCGCAGCAAGGCCAAGCACCTGATCGAGGCCTGCCGGATGTTGGTCGAGCTGCACGGCGGCGAGGTGCCGCGCACGCGCGCCGAGCTCGAGGCGCTGCCGGGCGTCGGGCGCAAGACGGCGAATGTGGTGCTCAACGTGGCCTTCGGCGAGGAGACCATCGCGGTCGACACGCACATCTTCCGCATCGGCAACCGCACCGGGCTCGCGCCCGGCAAGACGCCGCTGGACGTGGAACTCAAGCTCGAAAAGCGCATCCCACCCGAGTACCGCCTGCACGCACACCACTGGCTGATCCTGCACGGGCGCTATGTCTGCGTGGCGCGCAAGCCGCGCTGCTGGGAATGCGCGGTCTCCACCTTCTGCGCGTTCAAGCCCAAGACGCCGGCCCCCAAGACCGCCTGAGCGGCACCACACACATCGCACATGACGACAACCACGATTTTCAAGAAGACGACGCCCGCCGCCCTCCTCCTGCTCGCCGCGCTTTGCAGTGCGGGCTCCGCCTGGTCGCGCGACGGCGTGCTGCCGCCGGAGACGATGGCGCTCTACGGCGGGCGCTGGTCCTCCGACTGCGCCAACGCCGCCGCGCCGACGCTGCAGGTGCGTGAAGACATGCTGATCGCCGAGCGCGGCAAGCGCCGCGTCGTCGGCCGCGAACCGGACACGGCGCACAGCTTCTTCGGCAACCAGGCGCCGCCGCCGAACTTCGACGTCGCGCTGATGAGCCGCGTGGACAAGGGCGACCACGCGATGATGAATTTCCTGGTCTTTCGCGATGCGCGCGGCCAGTCGATCACGCTGAAGGCCGACAAGCCGGTGATGGGCCAGTTGGGGCCGGAGCTGATGAAGCCACGCTACTGGCGCTGCGACGGTCCGGCGCGCGCCGCAACGCCGCCTGCCGAGCCCGCGACCGCCACGCCCAAGCCGCCGGCCCCGGCCACAGGCAGCCCGGCGGCCCTCGCCCGGGGCCCGGCGATGGACAAGGCCTGGCGCGCCGCGCTGGGCACGCGCGAAACCGAGCGTTGGCTGGTGCGCCGCGAAGGTCCGGCGCCTGAGCCGCAATGGGTGACGGTCAACGGCACGCGCTACCTGCTGCATGCCTTCTGCAAGCCACACGACTGCCACGACCACAACGCCATCGCGCTCTACGACCAGGGCTCCGGCCGGCTCTATGGCCTGGTGCAACGCAACGGGCAGAACCAGCTTGTGGGCGGACCTTCGCCGCAGTTCGCGGGGCAGCTCGACCGGCTCTGGCGCGAGCAGTGGCGCGCCAAGAACTGATGGTGCCTCGTCAGGCGACCGGCGCCGCGACCACGCGCCAGTCGCCGAAAGCCGCCGCGTCGTTGGGCCATTGATCGGCCCGTTCGGGGCATGACACGCCCTGCGACAGCAACTGCACCGCCCGCAGCACGCCGGCATGCGTGACCCACAGCGCATCGGCGCCGGTCGCCAGCCAGTCGGCATGGGCTGAAGCCACGCGCTGCATGAAGACGCGCACGCTCTCACCGTCGCCGCCCGCCGGGGCGTCGGCGAAACGGGTCGTCCAGGCCTCGAACTCTTCGCGGGCCACAGCGGACCACAGGCGCCCTTCCCAGGCGCCGAAATTCATCTCGGCCAGCCGCACATCGCGGCGCACCGAGAGATCGGGCCGCAGCGCGGCAATGGCGTCGGCCAGCATGGCGCAGCGCCGCAGCGGCGAACTCCACAGCACGATGCCGGCCGGCAGCACTGAGGCGATGCGCGCGGCGGCGGCCTGCGTTCCGTCGGCGTGCGCGTCGAGGTCGGTCGCGCCGTAGCACAGGCCCGCCGGTGCGATCACCGGCGCGTGGCGCTGCAGCCAGAGCTGGGCCGTCGCCGTGCTCATGCCTTCCACGCCAACGCCAGGTAGATCGCCAGTTCACACACCTGCTGCGTGGCGCCGAGCCCGTCGCCCGTGAAGCCTTGCAGGCGACGCACGAAGAGCCGCGCCATCCAGCCGCCCGCGAGCACCAGCGCGACAAGTGCCGCGCCCACGTGTACTGCGTCGTGCGCGCACAGCAGCAGCGCCACGGCCGGCGCGGCCCAGAGCACGGCGACGAGCAGCGCACCGCCGCTGATCGCGTCGGCCAGCGGCTTGGCCTTGCTGCCACTGCTGTCGCCCACGTAGGGCAGCCAGCGGATCAGGAACAGCGGCGCCAGCCGCGACAGCACATGCGCGCCGACGATGGACACCGCGGCCACATCGAGCCCGCGCGCGGCCAACGCAGCGAGCAGGCCGAACTTCAGGCCCAGCGCCAGCACCAGCGCGACCGCACCGAAGGCGCCGATGCGCGAGTCCTTCATGATCTCCAGCGCCCGCTCGCGGCTGGCCGAACCGCCAAGGCCATCGGCCACGTCGGCCAGGCCGTCTTCGTGGAAGGCGCCCGTGAGCATCACGGTGGCGACAGTGCTCAGCACGGCCGCCGCAAAGGCCCCGGCGGCGCCCGGCAGGCCGGCGCCCACGGCGACGAACACCGCTGCGGCCACCCCACCCGCGATCCAGCCGATGGCCGGTAGGTGCGCCGCGGCGGCGCGCAGCATCTGCGGGCTGAAACCGACCCAGGCGGCGAGTTTTCCCGTCACCGGCACGCGGGTGAAGAACTGGACGGCCAGCAGGAAATGGCGCACGCCGTTCATTGCTGGCGCGACACACCCGCCGATTCGAAGCTCGCCATCTCGCGCAGGATGCGGCAGGCCGATTCGAGCAGCGGCCACGCCAGCGCACCGCCCGAGCCTTCGCCCAGGCGCAGGTCGAGGTTCAGCAAGGGCTCGAGCCCGAGATGCTTCAGCAGCAGCGCATGCCCCGGCTCGGCCGAGCTGTGCGCCGCCACGCAGCGCTGCTTCACCTGCGGACGGATCGCCTGCGCGACGAGCACGGCGGCGCTGGCGATGAAGCCATCGACCACGATCACGCGCCGCTCCTGCGCCGCCTGCAGCACCGCGCCGACCAACGTCGCCACCTCGAAGCCGCCGAACGCGGCCAGCGCTTCGAGCGGCGCGATCGCGCCGGCGTGCAATGCGAGCACCTCGCGCAGCACTTCGCGCTTGCGTGCGAGGCCGTCGGCGTCGAGCCCCGTTCCGGCGCCGGTGCACAGGCCGATCTCCAGCCCGGCCAGGCGCGACAGCAGCAGCGCGGCAGACGAGCTGTTGCCGATGCCCATTTCGCCCAGCAGCAGCGCGTTGCCCGGCAGCGCACGCACGACCTCGCGGCCATTGGCGATGGCCCGAGCGCACTGTTCGGGCGTCATGGCGGGGCCAGCCGACGCGTCGGCCGTGCCGGCGGCGATGCGCCGTGACACCAGGCCGGGGCGCGGCTGGAAGTCGCGTCGCACGCCGCAATCGACCACGGTGAGCGCCAGGCCGTGCTGGCGCGCCAGCACGCTCACGGCCGCACCGCCGGCCAGGAAGTTCTCGACCATCTGCCAGGTCACGTCACTCGGGTAGGCCGACACGCCGCGCGCCGCCAGCCCGTGGTCGCCCGCGCACACCAGCATCTGCGGCGCGTCGAGCACGGGCTGCTCGGTGCCGAGGATGGCGCCGATGCGCAGCGCCAGCACTTCGAGGCGGCCCAGTGCGCCGACCGGCTTGGTCTTGTTGTCGAGCGCGGCCTGCAGGCGCGCCGCGAGCGCGGCGTCGGCGATGTCTGGAACGGCGGGAATCAAATCGGTGTCGGTCATGCGATCAGGCCAGCGAGCACGCCGGCGTCGAAGTGGGTGTCGATGAAGTCGGCCAGGCCGTCGAAGGTGGCGTCCAACGTGGGCGCCGTGGTGCCGAACAGCGCCTGCAGCGCGGCCGGGTCTTCGAACAGGCCGTGCAGATAGAGGCCCAGCACGTTGCCGCGCGCGTTCTGCCAGGCCAGGCCCTCGGGCATCACGGCACGGCCGTCGTGGGCCAGTTGCGGGTGGGCCGCGGTCTGGCCGTGGTGGATTTCATAACCGGCAATGCGCACGCCCGACAGCGCGGCCCAGGGGCCCGCGACAAGGTCGCTGGCGAAGGTCGCCTCGCGGTGCCGCACGGTCTTCTCGCGCTCGAACACAGTCACGAGCGGCAGCAACCCGAGCCCCGGTGCGTTGCCATCGATGCCGTGCGGATCGACCAGCGCCTCGCCCAGCATCTGCAGCCCGCCGCAAACACCCAGCACCGCGCCGCCGCGCCCCGCGTGCTCGGCCACCGCACGGTCCAACCCCTGCGCACGCAGCCAGGCCAGGTCGCCGCTCGTGTGCTTGGAGCCCGGCAGCACGATCCAGTCGGCGCCGGCCACGTCGGCCGGCGTGCGGGCCCAGACCAGGCGCACGCCGGGCACGTTCTTCAGCGCCTGGAATTCGTCGAGGTTGCTCAGGCGCGGGTACGCGACCACCGCCACGGTGCGCGTGACCACGCCGCTGGCGCGGCTGCGGTCGTCGAACACGCCGTCTTCCTCGGGCAGGCCGTGCTGCCACCACATCGGCAGCGTCGCCACGGTGGGCACGCCGGTCAGCTCTTGCAGCTGCTGCGGCGCGGGCGCCAGCAGCGAGGCATCGCCCCGGAATTTGTTGAGCACGAAGCCGTTGATCAGCGCCCGGTCGGCCTCGGGCAGCAGCGCCCAGGTGCCGTACAGGTGGGCGAAGGCACCCCCGCGGTCGATGTCGGTTGCGAGCAGGCAGCGCGCCTGGGCATGGCGGGCGACGCGCATGTTGACGATGTCGCTGGCCATGAGGTTGATCTCGGCCGGCGAACCCGCGCCTTCGATCACGACCACGTCGTTCTCGGCACGCAGCTCGTCGAAGGCCTGCACGATCTGCGGCCAGACGCGTTCGCTGCGCCCGCGCCACGGCAGGGTCGACAGCGACTCGCTCACCTGCCCCATCAGCACCAGCTGGCTGTGGGTGTCGCGCTCGGGCTTGAGCAGCAGCGGGTTCATGCGCACGTCGGGCACGGCGTTGGCGGCCAGGGCCTGGAAGTACTGGGCGCTGCCGATCTCGCCGCCCTCGACCACGCGGGCGTTGTTGCTCATGTTCTGCGCCTTGAACGGCGCCACCCGCAACCCCTGGCGCGCATACCAGCGGCACAGCGCGGTGGCCAGCCAGCTCTTGCCGGCGCCGCTCGTGGTGCCCAGGACCATGACGCAGCGCGCCGGCCCGTTTGTCGCTCTAGAACTCATCGGGAGATTGTCGTTGAGCGCCGAACTGAAACCGGAAGGCCGACTCAGACGTACCAAGGGAGGCGGCCCCTTCGGGCTGCCTCCGGAAAATCATGTCCGCCCTCAACCACCTGGCGCTCACCGTCGAAGAAACCGAACCGGGCCGGTTCCGCTGGGTCCTGCTCGAAGCACAGGACAACGGCGACGCCGAGGCGCTCGACTACCGCGTCTACCGCCGGGCCGTGCGCGCCGAAGGCAGCTATTCGAACGCGCTGGCGATGGGCGTGGCGCAGCTGCAGAAGCTCAGCGCCACGGCCTCGCCCGACGCCAGCGACTGAGCGCGCTCACTCAGGGCGAGAAGCCCGAACGCCGCACCACCGGCTCCCACTGCTGGCGGTAGGCCTTGAGCATCTGCACGGTCTCGGCATTGCTGCTGACCACCGGCCGGATGTACAGCGCATCAGCCGCCTTCTGCAGCCCCGGGTCCTGCATCACCTCGCGGATCTTGCCGGCCAGCAACTGCACCTTGGCGGGCGGCATGCTGCTCGGCGCGAAGAAGGTGTTCCAGCCGTCGGCATCGATCTTCATGCCGGCCTCGCGGAAGGTCGGCACGGCGGGCGCGAAGCTCGCGCGCTTCTTGCCCGACACGGCCAGGATGCGGATCTTGCCGGCCACGTGCTGCGCATAGAGCGAGTCCAGCGTGTCGATGGCGATCGGCAGCGAACCGCCGCTCAGGTCGGCCAGCAGCGGCGCCGAGCCGCCGTAGCCCTTGATCTGCGGCTGCACGCTCAAGGCATCGCCCACCATCAGGCCGAAGAAGTGCGGCAGGCTGCCCGTTGCCGGCACGCCGAACACCGCCTCCTCGGGATGCGCCCAAAGCCGGCCCACGAGGAACATCGCGCGGTCGAGCTGCAGCTTCTGGCCCACGGCCAGCGCGAAGTCGTAGCTGCTGACCTGCGTGACCGGCACGAAGTCCTTGTCGGGGTCGTAGCCGGCGTCCTTGAGCACGAGCGGCGCCACCATCATCACGGCGGGGTTGCCGAGCATCAGCACGTTCTCGCTCGCGGGCGCGCGCCGCAATTGCTTGGCCGCCAGACGGCCGCCCTCGCCCGCACGGTTTTCCACCGTCACCGCCACGCCGAGTTGGGGGCCGAGCCGCTCGGCGATCAGCCGCGCGATCCGGTCGGTGCTGCCGCCGGGCGCATAGCCGACGACCAGCGTGAGCGGGCCCTCGAGCGCTGGCGCTGGCGTCTGTGCCTGCGCGGGCACCACGGCGCCGCCGATCGCGAGCGCGAGGCAGCTGGCGGCGAGGCTTCGCCGGGACCAAAGAAAGGGCATGGGATCTCCTGTATCGCCGGCGGCAGGTGGCCGGCTTTTGTTACGTTGTTTATATTCAGGTAACAAATAGTTGATCTAATCCATCATTGCCCGCCGAGGCGGCGCCACCACACCCTCGACCCCGTGAGTTCTTCCGTGCCAGCCTTCCCCGACGCGGCCGCGCTGCTCGCGCCCCGCTCCCTCGACGACCTTCTGCTTTACCGGCTCTCGCGCGCCGCGCGCGCCGGCAGCGGCATGGCCACGCGCCTCGTCGAAGGTGGTTTCGGCATCACGCGCCGCGAATGGGGAATGATCGGCACGCTCGCGCAGACCGGAGAGATCACCTCCTCCACGCTGTCGGAACAACTGAACCTGGACCGCGTGCGCACCTCGCGCGGACTGGGCAGCCTGGTCGAAAAGCAGTTGGTGGAACGGCGCCGGGACGCCAAGGACCGCCGCGAGGTGCATGTCCAACTGAGCCCGGCAGGACGCCAGCTCTATGACGACCTGTTCTCGCGGGTGGCCGACCTCAACACCGGCCTGCTCGAAGGCATGGACCCCGCGCACATCGAGATCCTGCTGCAATGCCTGCAGCGGCTCGAGCAGCGCGGCAGCGCGCTGAGCGCGCAAGGCCTGGTGCCCGAGAAGGCCGACCGCCGTTCGGGCGGCACGCGCCACCGCTGGCCGATGCGGGGCGCGTAGGGCCTGCGGGCCCGCTCAGCTCTGCGGGCCGCGCGGTGCGTCGGCCGACGCCACGGCACCCGGCACTTCCCAGCCGCCGCCGATCGCGCGGATCAGCCCCACGGTCGCCTGGTACTGGGCCGACTTCACCTGCAGCGCCTGGCGCCGGTTGCGCAGCTCGCTGCGGCGCGCGTCGAGCAGGTCGAGCTGGCTCACGTAGCCGTTGCGATAGCGCGTGTCCGACAGGCTGGTGGCGCGCTGCGCCGAGGTCACGGCCTGCGCCTGCACCACCGACTGCTCCTGCAGGATGCGGATCGCGGCCAGCTGGTCTTCGACCTCCTGGAACGCCACCAGCACCTGCGAGCGGTAGCTGGCCAGCGCACCGTCGAGCTGGGCGTTGGCACCCTGTACGCCGGCTTCGCGACGGCCGCCGTCGAAGATCGGCAGCGACAGCAGCGCGCCCACGCCCCACGAGCGGGCTGACCACTTGAAGAGGTCGCCGATCTCGGGCGAGGCGTAGCCGGCCGCGCCGGTCAGCGAGATGTTCGGGAACCACGCGGTCTGCGCCACGCCCACGCGGGCCTGCGCCGCCATGACAGCGCTCTGCGCGGCCGACACGTCGGGCCGGCGCGTGAGCACGGTGGACGGCACGCCCGGCGGAATGACCGGCAGCGCGGTGCCCCAGTCGTCGGGCCGCATGCCGAAGCTGGAGGCCGAATCGCCCACCAGCACGGCCAGCGCGTGTTCCACCTGGGCCCGCTGGCGGTCGAGCGCGAGCGCGTCCGATTCGGTGGACGACACCTCGGTCTGCACGCGCGCCACGTCGAGCTCGGCGATGTCGCCGGCCTGCTGGCGGCGCTGCGTCAGGCGCAGCGTGTCGCGGTAGGCGGCGACCGATTCGCGCACCAGCACGCGTTCGGCATCGAGCGCGCGCAGCTGCAGGTAGGTCTGCGCCACTTCGGCCTGCACCGCGAGCCGGGTGCTCTGCAGCAGCGCCTCGCGGCCCGCCGCGTCGAGCTTGGCCGCATCGGCCGCGCCCGAGAGACGACCGAACAGGTCGACCTCGTACGAGAACGTGGCGCCGATGTTGGTCATGGTGCCCGGCCGGGTGCTGGCCGTGGCCTTGTCCAGGCCCGCACCGCGGTTGGCGCCGGCGCCCAGGCCGATCTGCGGCAGGCGGTCGGCCTGCGCGCTGCGTGCCAGCGCACGGGCCTCGGCCAGCCGCGCGGCGGCGGCCTGGATGTTGGCGTTGTCGACCGCGGCACGCTCGACGAGCGTGTTGAGCACCGGGTCGTTGAACGCCAGCCACCACTCGCCGCGCGGTTGCGCCTCGGCGGGCGTGGCCCGGGTGAAGCCGGCCGGCGCCGTGGCGCCCGGTTGCTGCTGCGGCTGTTCCTTGAACTGGGCCGCGGTCGGCACCGAAGGCATGCCCGAAGGCACGCTGGCGCAACCTGCCAGCACGAGGGCTGCCACCAGCGGCAGCATGGCGGTGCGCAGCGGGCGCATCAGGGTGGGGATTCCGAATGTCATGGAAAACCTTCTTTCTTCTTGTCGATCAGTCATGCGCGCCATGCGAGGGGCGCGGCGAGGCCGGCACCGGGTGCAGCCCGCCACCACCGCCACCGTGCGAAGGCGCCACCGGATGGTCGGCCGACACGAAGTCGTCGCCGTGCGGCACTTCGCCGTGCAGCTTGAGCGGCCGGTTGCCCGCCAGGCGGCGCATCAGCACGTAGAACACCGGCGTCAGGAACAGGCCGAAGGCCGTCACGCCGATCATTCCGGCGAACACCGCCACGCCCATCGCCTTGCGCATCTCGGAGCCGGCACCGGTCGAGAGCACCAGGGGCAGCACACCCATCACGAAGGCCAGCGAGGTCATCAAGATGGGGCGCAGGCGCAGGCGACTCGCTTCGATCGCGGCCTGAATCGGCGTGCGTCCGGCGAACTCCAGCTCCCGTGCGAACTCCACGATCAGAATCGCGTTCTTCGCACTCAGCCCCACCAGCACGATCAACCCGATCTGCGTGAAGACGTTGTTGTCACCCCCCGAGATCCACACGCCCGCCATCGCGGCCATGATGCCCATGGGCACGATCAAGATGATCGCGATCGGCAGCGTCAGGCTTTCGTACTGCGCGGCCAGCACCAGGAACACCAGCAGGATCGCCAGCGGAAACACCAGGAAGGCGGAGTTGCCGGCCAGGATTTCCTGGTACGTCAGCTCGGTCCACTCGAAGCTCACGCCCTTGGGCAGCGTCTCGGCCGCGATCTTGGTGATCACGTCCTGCGCCTGGCCCGACGAATAACCGGGGGCCGGGCCGCCGTTGATGTCGGCGGCCAGGTAGCCGTTGTAGCGCATGGCGCGTTCCGGGCCGAAGGTCGAATTGACCTTCATCAGCGCGGCCAGCGGCACCATCTCGCCCGAGGTCGAGCGCACCTTCAGCATGCCGACGTCTTCGGCACGGGCGCGGTACGGCGCATCGGCCTGGACGCGCACGGAGTACGTGCGGCCGAACTTGTTGAAGTCGTTGGCATACAGGCTACCGAGGTAGATCTGCATCGTGTCGAAGATGTCCGTCACGGGCACGCCGAGCTGGCGCGCCTTGGTGCGGTCGATGTCGGCGTACAGCTGCGGCACGTTGACCTGCCAGCTCGTGAACATGCCCGTCAGCTCGGGCGCTGCATACGCCTTGGCCATGAAGGCCTTCACTGCGACGTCCATCTGGTCGTAGCCGACCGAGGCGCGGTCTTCGATCTGCAGCTTGAAGCCGCCGGTCGTGCCCAGGCCTGCCACCGGCGGCGGCGGGAACATCACGATGAACGCGTCCTGGATGCTCGAGAACGCACCGTTGAGCTGGCCGGCCACCGCCCCGCCGCTCTGGTCGGCGCGCTTGCGCTGGTCGAAGGGCTTGAGCGTGGCGAACACGATGCCCGAGTTCGAGCTGTTGGTGAAGCCGTTGATCGACAGGCCCGGGAAGGCAATGGCGTCTTCCACGTTCGGGTTCTTCTTCATGATCTCGCCCATGCGGGTGATCACCTCTTCCGTGCGGTCGAGCGTGGCACCGTCGGGCAGTTGCGCAAAACCGATGAGGTACTGCTTGTCCTGCGCCGGCACGAAGCCGCTGGGCACCGCCTTGAAGAGGCCGAAGGTCACGCCGACCAGCGCGAGGTAGATCACCAGCATCAGCGTCTTGCGCGAGATCACGCGCTTGACGCCGCCGCTGTAGGCCTCGGAGCCGCGATGGAAGAACTTGTTGAAGCCGCGGAACAGCCAGCCGAAGGCCTTGTCCATGCCGCGCGTCAGTGCGTCCTTCGGTTGGTCGTGGCCGCGCAGCAGCAGTGCCGCAAGAGCAGGCGACAGCGTCAGCGAGTTGATGGCCGAGATCACCGTCGAGATCGCGATGGTCACCGCGAACTGCTTGTAGAACTGGCCCGTGAGACCGCTGATGAACGCCAGCGGCACGAACACGGCCACGAGCACCAGCGCGATCGCGATGATGGGGCCCGACACTTCGCGCATGGCGCGGTACGTGGCTTCACGCGGCGTGAGCCCGGCCTCGATGTTGCGCTCGACGTTCTCCACCACCACGATGGCGTCGTCCACCACGATGCCGATCGCCAGCACCAGCCCGAACAGGCTCAGCGCGTTGATCGAGAAACCGAGGACGTGCAGCACCGCGAAGGTACCGATCACCGACACCGGCACGGCCAGCAGCGGAATGATGGAAGCGCGCCACGTTTGCAGGAACAGGATCACCACCAGCACCACCAGAGCGATGGCTTCGAGCAGCGTGTGGATCACCGATTCGATCGATGCGCGCACGAACTGCGTCGGGTCGTAGGCGATGCGGTATTCCAGGCCTTCGGGCATGTTCTTGTTCAGCTCTTCCATCGTCTTGCGGACGTTGGACGAGATGTCGAGCGCGTTGGAGCCCGGTGCCTGGAACACGCCCATGCCGACGGCCGGGTCGTTGTTCAGCAGCGAACGCAGCGAGTAGTCGGCGGCGCCCATTTCGAGGCGGCCGATGTCGCGCAGGCGCGTGACGGCGCCGTCGGTGCCGCTCTTGACGATGATGTCGCCGAACTCTTCTTCGCTCTGCAGGCGCCCTTGCGCATTGATCGACAGCTGCATGTCCACGCCCGACAGGCCCGGCGATGCGCCGACCACACCGGCCGCGGCCTGCACGTTCTGGCCACGAATCGCAGCCACCACGTCGCTGGCCGAGAGGCCGCGCTGCGCGACCTTCTGCGGGTCGAGCCAGACGCGCATGGAGTAGTCGCCGCCGCCGAAGATCTGGACCTGGCCCACGCCTTCGATGCGCGCCAGCGGGTCCTTCACGTTCAGCACCGCGTAGTTGCGCAGGTAGTTGATGTCGTAGCGGTTGTTCGGCGAGACGAGGTGAACCACCATCGTCAGGTCGGGCGCGCTCTTGACGGTCGTGATGCCCAGGCGCCGCACTTCTTCGGGCAGGCGCGGCTCGGCTTGCGAGACGCGGTTCTGCACCAGTTGCTGGGCCTTGTCGGGATCGGTGCCGAGGCGGAAGGTGACGGTCAGCGTCATCACGCCGTCGGTCGTCGCCTGGCTGCCCATGTAGAGCATGCCTTCGACGCCGTTGATCTGCTCTTCGAGCGGCGTGGCCACCGTTTCAGCAATCACCTTCGGGTTGGCGCCGGGGTACGTTGCGCGCACCACCACCGAAGGCGGCGCGACTTCGGGGTACTCCGAGATCGGCAGGCCGCGCAGCGCAATCAGGCCCGCGATCAGCATCAGTAGCGACAGCACGCCGGCAAAGATCGGCCTGTCGATGAAGAATTTTGAGAGATTCATGTTGGTTCTCCGGCGGGCGCCAGGGCGCCCTCCTCCGAAATCAGGACTTCGCGGCCTCGGCCACGCGTTCCGGTTGTTGTTGCTTCGTGTCCGCCTTGGCGTCCATGGTCACGGTCTGCGGCACCACCAGTGCACCCGGGCGGATGTGCTGCAGGCCGTTCACCACCACGCGATCGCCGGCCTTCAGGCCCTTGCTCACGACGCGCAGACCGTTGATGGGCCCACCCAGCGTCACCTCGCGGTACATGGCCTTGTTGTCGTCACCCACGACCATCACGAACTTCTTGTTCTGGTCGGTGCCAATGGCACGCTCGCTCACCAGCAGCGCGGTGTCGTTGCGGGCCTGGCCCATGCGGATGCGGGCGAACTGGCCGGGAATGAGCGCGCCGTCCTTGTTGTCGAACGAGGCGCGCACACGCACGGTGCCGCTGCGGGCGTCGACCTGGTTGTCGATCAGCTGCAGCTTGCCGGTGAAGGGGGTGCCTTCCAGGCCGGCGGTGCCCATCTGCACGGGGATCGTGTCGATCTGGCCGCGGGCGCCGGCGTTGGCCGGCAGGTCCTTCAGCGCGCGGGTGATCACCTGCTCGTCGGCGTCGAAGCTCGCGTAGATCGGGCTCACCGACACCAGCGTGGTCAGCACGGGCGCGCCGGGGCCGGCGGCCACCAGGTTGCCCACGGTCACTTCGAGCTTGCCGATGCGGCCCGACACCGGTGCGCGCACCTGGGTGTAGCCCAGGCTCAGGCGTGCGGTCTGCAGCGAGGCTTGCGCGGCGCGCAGGTTGGCTTCGGCTTCGCGGCCGGCGTTCACGCGCTCGTCGAGTTCACGCTGCGCGATGGCCTGCTCGTCCCACAGGCGCTTGGCGCGTTCCTGCTCGCTGCGGCTGAAGGCCTGGCGGGCTTGGGCCGAGGCAACCTGCGCTTCGGCACGCTCCACCTCGGCAACGTACGGTGCGCGGTCGATGGTGATCAGCAGGTCGCCCTGCTTCACCAGCGCGCCTTCGCGAAAGTGCACCGACTGCACGGCGCCCGCCACGCGCGAGCGCACATCGACGCGCTCCACGGCTTCGAGGCGGCCCGAGAACTCGTCCCAGGCGTTGATCTCGCTCGACGCCACGGTGGCCACCGACACCGGCGTGCCCTGTTGCGCGGCCACCGGGGCGGTCGCCTCGGCCTTGAAGCTGTACATGCCCACCACCGCGGCGGCCACGGCCAGCACCGCGGTGAGGCCGGTCACGGCAGGCCACAGCCCCTTGCGGGCGGTGGAAGACAGCGTGTGTTCGTTCTTGTTCGACATGATGGTTCGTCCTTCTCGATGACTTTTTCGGGATGCAACAGGCCATCCCGGCGCCGGCGGCGTCAGGAGGCGGAATTCAGAGAACAGAAAGCCCTGCCACCCGCCTCGGTGGAGGCGGCGGCTTGGTTCAGGGGGAGGAGCGGACCCTCGCGGGTCTAGCTGGGCTCAGGGACCGCCGGGGGCGGTGTGGTGGCGCTGAAGAACTCGCGGAAGTGCTGCTGCACGCTGGCTTCGCAGGATGCGCATCCCACGGCCTCGGTGTCGTACAGCGCCTTGGGCCAGTTGTCGGCGCCGGTCAGCACGCTGCTCGTGACCTCGATGCCGGCCGACCGCAGCCGGCCTGCGAAGGTCATGGCCTCGTCGCGCATCGCGTCGTCGGGCCCCACCAGCACCAGCGCCGGTGCCAGGGCGGCCAGCCGCAGCGATCCGCTCGGCACCGCATAGGGGTGCGTGGCGTTCGACGGACAGCTCAAATACTTGGCCCAGCCCGTGGCCCAGCGGCATTCGGCTTCGTCGTTCGTGGCATTGCGCAGCGAGGCGGTGCCGGCGCACGGGTCGAGCATGGGCGACAGCAGGATCTGGCCTGCCAGCGGCGGATGGGCGCGGTCGCGGGCCACCAGGGCCACGCTGGCCGCCAGGTTGCCGCCGGCCTCTTCGCCGGCCAGGTACACCTGGGCGCCCTTGCCGCCGAGCTTCACGCGCTGCTTGTAGAGCCATTCGAGCGCCGCATAGCCCACCTCGACCGGCTCCGGGAACGGGGCCGCCGGGGCCAGCGGGTAGTCGAGCGACACCACCACCGCACCCGCGCCAGCCAGCAGCCGGGCCACATTGCGGCCGTTGTCGAGGTTGCCGCAGATGAAGGTGCCGCCATGGAAGTGCAGCACCAGCGGCACGGTCTCACCCCGTGGACGCTGACCGTAGACACGGGCAGCCACGGGCTCGCGGCCGGGCAGCTCGATCGACAGATCGGACTCCACGCCTTGTGCCGCGGCAAGCGCAGCAGCTTCAGCGGACCGGGACGATGGACGGGGTGACATGGGCGACCTCAGGGATATGGGCGATGGTTGAAATATAAGGCGCTACATGCGCGTTGAAACAGGAAACACAGCCCTACTCTGTTTCCAAACGGAGAACAATCGGACACACCATAGGGGTGCGTTCCTTGTGTGAGAATCCGCCTCCTTCCGGCATACGCCGGTCTCCCTGAACAGGCATTCGATGGATCAAATCCAGGCAATGCGGATCTTTGTCCGCGTGGTGGAAGCCGGCACCTTCACCCGTGCCGCCGACTCTCTGGCCCTGCCCAAGGGCACCGTCACCAAGCAGATCCAGGCGCTGGAAGCGCGCCTGCACGTGAAGCTGCTCAACCGCACGACGCGACGCGTGACCGTCACGCCCGACGGCGCCGCCTACTTCGAGCGCGCGGCGCGGCTGCTGAACGACTTCGACGACATGGAAGCCAGCATGACGAATGCGCAGGCCAACCCCACGGGGCGGCTGCGCATCGATGTGGGCACCTCGGTGGCGCAGCAGATCATCCTGCCCAACCTGGCCAGCTTCTGCGACCGCTACCCCGACATCCAGGTCGACCTGGGTGTGAGCGACCGCACCGTCGACCTGATCAGCGACAACGTCGACTGCGTGATCCGCGCGGGTGAACTCAGCGACCAGTCGCTGGTGGCGCGCCGCATCGGCACCCTGCACTTCGTCACCGTGGCCTCGCCGGCCTACATCAAGCGCTATGGTGCGCCGCAGCATCCCAACGACATCGAGAAGCGCCACCACGTCGTGAGCTACTTCTCGGGCACCACCCGGCGCGTGTACCCGCACGAGTTCAAGAAGGGCGACGAGTACATCGAGCTGAACGGCCCCTACCGCGTGTCGGTCAACGAGAGCAACGCGCACATGACGGCCGTGCTCGCGGGCTTCGGCCTGTCGCAGTGCATCACCTTCTCGGCCGAGCCGCTGCTGGAAACCGGCGAACTCGTCGAGGTGCTGGCCGACTGGCAGCGCGACCCGCTGCCGATTCATGTGGTGTACCCGCCGAACCGGCACCTGAGTGCGAAGGTGCGGGCGTTTGTGGACTGGGCGGCGGATCTGTTTGCGAAGAATCCGCGGTTGCAGAAGCGCTGAGGGGCTTCTTTCCGGCCCTTCAGGGCTGGATCAGCGCTGCCACGGCGCGCGCCGACGGCGCTTCTTCCCTGGACAGGTGCTCGACCAGGCTGCGCCGGTCGGCCTCGGTGCGCTGCTGCGAGAGAAAGCGCTTGCCGGTCAGCGCGAGGATGTCGATCTCGAAGCCGACCAGCCGCTGCAGTGCGTCTTCGACGAACTCGGGCGATGCATCGGCGAGCGACCAAGGCTCTTCGCGATTTGCTTCCTGCGACTGTGTCAGCGCTTCGAGGTGCGAGCGCAGCCAGGCCCCGTCTTCGATGAACCGCAACCGCCCCGTCGCCTGCACTGCGATGTAGTTCCAGCTCGGCGCCAGCCGCCCGCTGCGCTGGCCATTGACGTACCAGCGCGGGGAGATGAACGCGTTCGGACTCTGGAACACGACGGTGACGTCGCACCCCTCGCGCGCCTCGCTGGTCCATAGGGAATGGCTGCGGGCCACGTGACCTGCCAGAACGCCGTGCGGGCCGCGGTCGATCACCTCCAGTGGCAACAGGTTCGCATCGACCGAGCTGCCCACGACCGTGAAGAGCGTGGCCAGCGGATAAGCGCGCATGAGCCGGTGAAGCTCGTCAAGCGCTTCGACGGCGAAGAGGGGCTGGATGTGCACGGGGGAGACCTTTCGGGGGATCGATGCCCACCAAGTATTGCGCCCCCTCCCCTCCATCACAGTCGCATGGAGGTCACCCTACCCCGTCGCAGGTCAGTAGACCGGCTCGCACCGCACCTCAGTCTTCACCGAATTCGCAATGAAGCACTCCTCGTGCGCCCGATGGTGCAAGTGCTCGATCTGCTCCCGCGTCGGCAGGTTCTCACCCGAAAAGCTCACCTGTGGTCGCAGCGTGACCAGAGTCATCGCCATCTTTCCCTCAGCGTTCTTTTCCATCACGCCCGTGGCCGCGTCGACATAACGGTCGACCACGAACTTGCGCTTCACCGCCATGGTGAGGAACCACAGCATGTGGCAGCTGGACAGCGAGGCCACGAACATCTCTTCCGGATCGACGGCAGACGCATCGGAGAACGGCAGCGGCACCACATGCGGCGACGAAGAGCCCGGCACCTCGGCACCACCGTCGAAGCGCAGCACATGGTGGCGGCTGTAGGTGTTGGCCAGGAAGTCCTGGTCGCCCCGCTCCCAGACGATCTCGGCGGTGTACTCGGACATGGGTCGTGCTCCTCGATGAATGAAATGAATGAATGGATGTCAGACGCTCATCAGCTTCACGATCAGCGGCACCAGCAGCGCGGTCGCGATGCCGTTGAGCCCCATCGCCAGCGCCGAGAAGGCACCTGCGGTTTCGTTCACCTGGATGGCCCGCGCGGTGCCGATGCCGTGTGCCGCCATGCCGACCGCAAAGCCGCGTACCGCGGGTTCCTTGATGCGCAGCAGGTTCAGCAAACCGGTGGCCATGATCGCGCCCGAGATGCCGGCGATGGCTGCAGCCACGGCCGCCAGCGACGGCAGGCCGCCGATCTTTTCGGCCACGCCCATCGCGATCGGCATGGTGGCCGACTTGGGTGCGAGCGACATCAGCAGTTCGTGCGAACCACCGAGCACCCAGCCGATGCCGATGGCCGACACGATGGCAGCCACCGAGCCCACCAGCAGCGCCACGCCGATCGGCAGCCACAGGCGCCGCAGGCGACCGACCTGGCTGTACAGCGGCACGGCCAGCGCCACGGTGGCCGGGCCGATGAGGAAGTGGACGAACTTGGCGCCTTCAAAGTAGGTGTCGTAGGGCGTGCGTGTGAGCAGCAGCACGCCCACGATGACGATCACCGACACCAGCACCGGATTGACCATCGGGTTGCGTCCGCTGCGCGCGTGCAGCCACAGCGCGCCCAGATAGGCCAGCAGCGTGAGCGACAGCCACAGCAGCGGCGACTGGGCCAGGAAGACCCAGATCTCGGAGAGTTTGGCGGGCGCGTTCATTCAGCGTCCTTGCCGGTGATGCGGATCATCCAGCGCAGCGTGAGCGCGGTCACCGCCATGGTGAAGGCGCCGCCCACGACACCGGCCGCCAGGAACGGCAGCCACTCGCGCCCCACGCGCTCGAAATGCAGCATGACGCCGGTCACCGCCGGAATGAACAGCAGCATCAGGTTGCGCAGCAGATGGCCCGACGTGTCGGTCAGCGCTTCCGGCACGCCGCCACGCACGAGCAGGCCGACGAAGAGCAGCAGCATGCCGATCAGCGGACCGGGGATCGGCAGCGACAGCCATTGCACGAGCAGTTCGCCCGCGAGCTGGCACAGAAAGAGCGTGGTGATGGCGTAGAGCATGGGCCTGTTTGTTTTCCTTTTTTGCGACAGCCCTATTGTGGTGCGAGGTGCGTTCAGCCGCTGTGTCGTGCGGCCCGTGCCCACGCGGCCTTCAATGCCTGCTGGCTGGCCGGCGGCAGCACGCCCAGGCGCAGGTGCCCCGGCAGGCCGAAGGAGGCGCAGTCGCGCAGCTTGATGCCCTCGGCGCGCAGCGCGGCAGCGCGGGGCGGATACGGCGTGTCAGGCCGTGCGCCGAAGAAGTTGGCGTCGCCGGGCAGCACCTCCCAACCGAGCGATTCGCAGACGGCGCGTTGCCGCGCCTTCCAGTCGCGCAGGATGTCGAGGCTGCGCGCGAGCCAGCCTTGCGCTTCGTCGGTGGTCCAAGTGGTGAGCAGCGCCACGCCGTGTGTGCCCAGCGGCCACGACGGCGCGATGCGCTCGAGCCGCTCCAGCAGCGGGCCGGCCACGTCGACGTTCGCGGGCGCGATGGCGTAGGCAGCGCGGATGCCGGTGAGGCCCATGGCCTTGTTCGGTGTCCACAGTTGCCAGACGCGGTCGCGCTGCGCGTCGTCGTGCGACGGCTGGCCTTCGAGGCGCAGCGGTTCATAGGCCATGTCGAGCACGCAGACCACATCGCTCGCGGCATGCTGCGCGATGTCGGACTGCGGCTGGCCGAACGGGCTCGACGGTTCGCAGCACCAGCGCAACGCGGCGCCGTCGGCCTCTTCGGGCGCGCGCCGCACGCCGAGGCCCCAGGCCCCGGCGGCGCGTTCGTAATCGCCGTAGCTGTGTGCGGGCAGCCAGACATCTCCACCGCCGTTCTGCGCCACGGCAGCGCTGATGCGGTGGATGAATTCGCTCGCGCTCGCGGCGATCGCGATGCGCTCCACGGACACGCCGTGGAAATCGGCGAGCGCGGCGCGCAGCGCGGTGTAGCGCGGATCGGGATAGTGCGCCGCGTCGGCCTCGCGCAGTGCGGCCAGCACCACGGGACACGAGCCGACCGCGTTGCCGTTGGTCGAGAAGTCGTGCGGCGCGGCGCCCGTCTCGTCGGGGCCGCCGTGCACCATGGCTTGATTCATCATGCCCACCTCGCCAGCAGCGGCGACAGCATCGCCAGCGAAGCGATCACTGCCAGCCCCCACGCCGCCCGTTCGCCGAGCTGCGCCGTGCGCGCGGTGTCGGCCGAGGTGGCGGCGCGCCCTTCCCCGTTCAGCGCATAGACACCCGGCTTCGCAAGCCGCACACCCAGCAGCAGCGCCATCGCGCCCATCGGCCAGCCGCTGTTGGGCGACGGTGTGCGGCGCGCTTCGCGGGCCACGCCGCGCGGCCAGCGGCCGGCCGCGAGCGCCAGCAGCAGCACGGTGAGGCGCGCGGGCAGCCACGAGAGCACGTCGTCGGCACGTGCGGCCCACTTGCCGAACCAGGTCCAGTCGCGCCCACCGCGTTCGCCGCGGTAGCCCCACATGGCATCGGCGGTGTTGGCGAAGCGGTAGAGCGCCGCGCCCGGCAGGCCGAACAGCACGAACCAGAACACGGGCGCCACCAGCGAGTCGTTGAGGTTCTCGGCCAGCGATTCGATGGCGCTTTCTCGCACCTCGCGCTCGCTCAGCACCGAGACATCGCGGCTCACGAGGCGCGCGAGCCGTGCGCGGCCGGCGTCGAGCGATTCGCCCAGTGCGGTCTCGACCGCCAGCACCTCGTCGCGCAGCATGCGCCATGCAAAGAGCGGCTTGAACGCGAGCCCGAGCACCACGGCCATGGCCCAGACCGGCAGCCATTGCATCGCCAGGCTCTGCACCGCCGACGCGACGGCGAACGCAGCCATCGCGCCCACGCACCAGCCGAGCGCGCCCATCGCGAAGCCCGGCAGGTCGCGCGGCTTCGCGTCGGCGGCACGCGGTGCGAGGCGGCTGCCGATCCAGTCCAGGTAGCGGCCCATCCACACGACGGGATGCAGCGCTGCAGGCGGCTCGCCCAGCCAGCGGTCGACGGCCAGTGCCAGCCACAGGGCGGCGACCAGCGCGAGGGCGAAGACGGTGAAGGGATCGAGCGCGGGCATGGAAGGCATTCTCGTGAATCAGGCGGCGGGCATGGCCCGGCCGCGCCGCCATTGCACCAGCGCGCCGATGGCCAGCAGCAAGGCGGCGCCGAATGCGGCGAGCAGGCGCGGCAGCACGGCGGATGGTGGCGGGGGCGATGGGGTGTCGGCGATGGGCTTCAGCTGGAGGCCGGTCACGGGCTGGGCCAGATCTGGCGTGGTGGGCGATTCGGGCGCAGGCGTCGGCGCTTCGACGGGCGCGATGGGCGGCGTGGCAACGACCGGCGCAGGTGCAGTCACAGCCGATGGTGATGGCACCAACGCCGCCTGCGCAAACCGCTGCACCGCCTCGTTCCGCTCCCGCAGCCCCGTGGCGCGCACCGCCTCCGTGTAGGCCTGCGCCAGCTCGCGCCGCGTCGCGACATCGGGCTTCCAGTAGTTCAGCCGCACGGCATCGAGCATGCGTTCCAGCGTCTGCGCGAAGGCGGCGCGGTTCTCGCGCTCCAGCCACTGCCGCGTGCCGAGCTTGTAGGTGTCGTGCACATACACCTCGTGCAGCGACTGCCAGTGGTCCGCGCGCACGGCCGCGGGCGCGGTCGCCTGCCAGCCCCAGAGGAACTGCGCGGTCTTGAGCACCTGCAGCGCGCCGCTGTAGCCCTCGGCCTTCTGCGCCTCGATCCACTGGGGATGCAGGTAGCGCGTCTGCATCTCGCGCGCGATGGCGCCAGCGGCGGTGTCGGTGCGCACGGCCGCGCCGTCGCGCAGGTTCTGCACGTACAGCGCCGGGTCCTTGCCCGTGAGGTGGCGCACGGCGAGTGCGATGCCGCCCAGGTACTGGAACGGGTCGTCGTTGGTCAGCACGCCGTAGAGATTGGAGGTGCGCGCCATCAGCGCCGCATCGACCTGCGCGAGGTTGCCCGCGAAGGCGCCCGCGCGCGTCGCGCCGTCGAGGCCGCGCCCGTAGGCGTGGCCCATGCGGTCCATGTAGAGCCCGGCCATCTGCGCGTCGCCGCCGCCGCGCTGCTGGCCCTTCCAGAGTTCGGTGGCGAGCACCGCTTCTTCGAGCCCGGCGCCGTAGCTGCCCTGCTCGTTCGAGAACACGCGCGCGGTCGACCAGCGCCGCGCCTCGGCCGCCGTCGCGCCCTCGGCGCGCAGCGTGCGCGCCATCGCCTCGCTGTGTTGCGCGACCGCGTTGCCGGGCTCGTCGAGCGCGGCCACCTGCTGCACGGCCTCGTCGAGCCAGCGCATCACGTGCGGGAACTGGTCGCGGTACGAACCGGTGACGCTGATCAGCACGTCCATGCGCGGCCGTTTCAGCACCGCGGCCGGCACGATCTCGATGCCGACCATGCGCCCGGCTTCGTCCCAGCGCGGCTTCACGCCGAGTGCGTGGAAGGCCTGGCTCTCGGTCACGCCCTGGTGGCGCGAAGCCTCGCCGGCCCAGAGCGTGAAGGCGATCTTTTGCGGCGGCCGGCCGCCGTGGGTGCGGGCGTGTGCAGCGATCCATTCGTCCATCGCGGCGACGCCGGTGTCCCAGGCGGCGCGCGTGGGCACGCGGCTGGGGTCGAAGCCGTAGAGGTTGCGGCCGGTCGGCAGGCTGTCGGGGTCGCGCACCGGGTCGCCGCCGTAGCGCGATTTCAGGTAGCGGCCGTCGAGCGCGGTGAGCAGGCCTTCGATTTCTTCGTTGTGAGCCAGCACCGCGTCGAGTGCGCGGGCCCGTGCGGCCAGGGCGCGCAAAGGTTCAGCGTCGGCCGTGTCATGGCCCGCCAGCACGGCTTCCAGCCAACGCGCAGGCTTCGACGCTGCAATGCCCTGCGCATCGGTCAGGAACATCTCGTCCAGGTCTTCGCCCATCGCCTGCGCCACGGGCTTGCCGAGGATCTGCAGGATGGTCTGGCGCCGCCGCTGCGCATCGGGCGCCTCGCCGAAGGTCGCCAGGCCCAGCGGTTGCGCGGTCTGCGCCAGCTCGTCGAGGTACGGATGAAGCACGGCGATGAAGCCGGCGAAATCGGCGCGGATGCGTGCGGGCGTCCATTGCAGGTCACGGTCGTAGTGCTGGGCGACGAAGTCGGCGGTGAGGCGCCGCTCCATCGCGGTCTTCACCGCGCCGGGCGCCAGCGTTTCCCAGTCGTGCAGGCGGTCGTGCATTTCGCGCACGCCGGGGCGGAAGCCTGCGGGCGCGAACATCGGTGTCGAATGGCTCACCATCGTCGCGCGACCGCGGCGCTTCGCGGTGGTCGCTTCGCCGAGGTTGTCCATGATGTACGGGTAGACGTTGGGCACATCGCCCAGCGCGAGCAGCGGATCGTCCTGCACCGAGAGCCCGCGCTCCTTGCCCGCCGACCACTCGACCGTGCCGTGCGTGCCCACGTGCACCAGTGCGTCGGCGCCGAAGCGGCTGCGCAGCCAGAGGTAGGTCGCGAGGTAGCCGTGGCTCAGCGGCACGGCCGCACGGTGGTACACCTGCTGCGCCTTGTCGGCCACCTGCGTGCCGGGCTCGAAGCGCGGCGGCTGGCGCAGCACGACCACCTGGCCGAACTGCACGCGCGGCACAACGAAGGCCGGCGCGCCGGCCACGGGCCGCAGCATGGCCGACGCTTCGGGCGGGCCCCAGTAGGCTTCGATGCGGCCTTGCGTCTCCACGGGCAGCGCGCGGAACCATGCGAGGTACTGCGACAGCGGCAGCGTGTCGGCCAACCCCTGGTCGATCAGCGGCTGCAGCGCGTCGCCGCCCTGCGCCGTCGGGTAGTAGGCCTTCATCGTGGCCTGCACCTGCGCGATGACGGCATCTGCGCCCGGTGCCTCGGTGCGGTAGCCGGCCGCCTGCATCGCGGACAGCATCCGGTCGACGCTGCGCGGCACGTTGAGGAACGATGCGCCGAAGTTGGCCTCGCCCGGCGGGTAGTTGTAGACCAGCATCGCCACGCGGCGCTCGGCGACGGGCGTGCGGCGCAGGCGCAGCAGCGCGGCGGCCTTGTCGGCCACGGCGTCGATCTGTGCGGGCAGCGGCTGCAGGCTGCCGGTGACGGCGTCGCGTGCCGTCACAAGCATCGGGTCTGTCATGCCTGTGAGTTCGCTCGGACTGTAGTAGGCCGCGATGTCGGTCTGCGCGAGGCCGTCCTTGCTGCGCGCCCATTGCGACGCATCCATGGCCAGCGACGGCAGCGTCTGCAGCACGGGCACGCCGATGCGTTCGAGTTCGGCCTTGCGTTCGTTCGGGCTGAACACCAGCGCGGCGTTGATGAGGAGGTCGGCCACGCGACGCTCGCTCTCGCCAGCGTGCGTCATGCGGAAGAACAGATCCTTCTGCTGGCGCGGGCCGTAGAAGGCATAGGCGCGCAGGCCGCGTTGTGCGAGCGTGCCGATCAGGCGGTCGAGCCAGTCGGTGTCGTCGCCGGTGAGCGTGGCGCTGTTGACCGCGATGGCGACGGTGCCCTGTCCGCCCGGCAGTGCCTCGACGGTCGCGGTGTTGGTTTCGACGCGCGGCCAGTCGGGGTGATAGAAGCCCGCGAGCGGCAACGGCACGGGGTCAGGCAGCCCGACTGCATCACCGACACGTGCCATCGCCTGCATCGAGGCTTTCAGATTCGCTTCACCTGGGAAGCGCCAGTAGGCGCGCAGCCGTTGCGCCCAGGCTGCATCGATGCCGTGCTCGGCCGCGAGCGGTGGCACCTCGGGTGGTTTCTGGCCTTTCGCCACGAGCGCGAACTCACCGATCTGCACGTAGGGAACCGGGCTGCGCGCGATGACGTCACCGAAGCGCGCAGCCGCCGACTGGGCGACGCTGAGGTGCGGTGCATCGATGACCAGCAGGCGCGCACCATCGAGCGCGGCGGCCAGCGCATCGGGCGTGTCCTGCGCGGCCGACACCACCTGCAACGGCACGCCGGTCGCACGCGCTGCCGTCTGCAATCGCACCACGCGCGCCGGCGACACCAGCGCCGTGCTCAGCACGACCACACGAGACTCGGCCGCCATCGCAGGCTGCACCCCAAGGCACAAAAGCCAGAGCCAGAAGACGAAAAGCCGCGTCACTTCCCGCCCGACGCCGGCACCGCGTCCGCCGGCACGTAGATCATCGTGCCGTCCTTCAGGCGCCAGGCGGTGCCCGCCTTTTCACCGTCGCCCTGCCCCGTCGCGCCGCTGGCCTTGAAGCGCGTCACCTTCTGGCCTTCGCGCGTGATGATCTCCATGTCGGGCTGGCCCTCGTGGCGAATGACCGTCACCTTGTCCTGCGAGAACGGGTTCACCGGGTTGTTGATGACCGCAATCATCAGCATGCCGATGACGACCATGAAGACGTCGATCAGGTTGATGGTCGAAAGCACCGGGTCGTCGTCATCGCTGTCCAGGCTGCTCAGGATCGAGAACTGCCGTCGGCTCATGACAACCTGTCCCGCGCATCGAGCAGCATCACCAGCTCGCGCATGAGCCAGCGGCGGCGCACGGTGTAGACCACGAAGGTGATCGAGGCCGAGGCCAGCGCGACGATCACCGCCGCGAACGCGGGCGCCAGGCTCTGCGCCACGCCCTGCGATTCGCCCGAGGCCACCGCCACGAGCGCCGGGCCCATGGGGATCATGGTGGCGATCAGCCCCAGCATCGGCGCCACGCGGCTGCACAGGCGCACGCCTTCGAGCTGCTTGAGCACGACCAGCTCCATCTGCTCCTGGCTGGCCTGCGCGTGGCGTTGCAGCACCAGCGCGCGCGACGGATCGCGGCGACGCTGCCACCACTCGATGCCGAAGGCGCCGAGGCAGTACACCGCATAGACGAAAGACAGCAGCACGCCAAGCGTCACGGGCCAGAGGAACAGGCGCGCAAGCTCGAAGAGAACGGTGTCGAAGGCCAGCATCAGGTGGGCTCCACGGAAGAAGATGAAGTGGAAGAAGGATCGAACAGGTCCGACGGCCGGCCCCAGCTTTCGTCGAACACCAGCGAGGCAAGCGGCGCGCGCTTCGCCCAGCGTTCGCGCTGCAGCATCGGCTCTTCGTAGAACGCATGCACCGGCCCCAGGCACAGCAAGGCAATCGGCTCGGCGCCTTCGGGCAGACCGAGCAGCACGCTCAGCTCGGCGGGTTCGAACAGCGACACCCATCCCATGCCCAGCCCTTCGGCACGTGCCGCGAGCCAGAGGTTCTGGATGGCGCAGGAGGCCGAGGCCAGGTCCATCTGCGGCAGGGTGCGACGGCCGAACACATGCTGCGCGCGGCCGTCCGCCAGCGTCACGACCAGCAGCTCGGCCGCGTCGAGCACGCCCTGCACCTTGAGGCGCATGAACTCGTCTTCGCGCTGGCCGAGCGCGCGGGCGGTGAGCACACGTTCGCGCTCGACCACCTCGTGCAACTGCCTGCGCAGCCTTTCGCCGCGCACGCGGATGAAGCGCCACGGCTGCATGAAGCCGACGCTGGGCGCATGGTGCGCGGCGTCGAGCAGGCGGCGCAGCACCTCGGGCGCCACCTCGCCGCCTGCAAAGTGGCGCATGTCGCGCCGCTCGTGGATGGCGCGGTACACCGCCTTGGCCTCGTCGGCCGCGAACGCATGCGCCACCATCGGGTTCAGTCCTCGATGCCGCGCTGCGCCGGAATGCCGGCCTTGAACGCGTGCTTGACCATCTGCATCTCGGTGACGGTGTCGGCCAGCTCGATGATCTCGGGCGGGCAGCGGCGGCCGGTGAGCACAACGTGTACATGCTTCGGGCGCGCGCGCAGGGTCTCGAGCACGCCTTCGAGCGGCAGCCAGCCGTAGATCAGCGGGTAGGTGATCTCGTCGAGCACCACGAGGAAAAAGTCGCCCGACAGGATCGCGGCCTTGGCCTTTTCCCAGCCGTCGCGCGCAAGCTGGCCCGAGCGTTCGAGGTCCTGGCTCTTCCAGCTGAAGCCGTCGCCGAGGCCTTCGATGGGAATGCCGATCTGTTCGAACATGCGGTGCTCGCCAAAGCGCGCCGAAGGCACCTTCATGAACTGGTAGATCTTCACGGCCTTGCCACGGCCGTGTGCGCGCAGCGCGAGGCCGAATGCGGCCGTGCTCTTGCCCTTGCCGTCGCCTGTGTTGACGATGACGATGCCGCGGCGTTCGCCTTCGGGCTTTTCGTAGGGCTTTTCGCTGGGAGGGGTTTCTATTTGCATGAGAGGGTCCTGTTCTTGTGTCCGTTGTTCAGGGCGTGTGCACAGGCCACCGGGTACTTCCCTCCGCGAATGTCCCCCGGCCTTCGCCCTCCTCCTTGATTTCGCTGCGGGAAGCACCCAGTGCCCTGCGCACACTGAGCGCGGTCGTTGTGCTGGTCGATCAACAACCGCACCGCCCGACGCTCACGTCGATGGGGTGCCTTGCGTAGCGAAATCAAGGAGGAGGCCGCAGGCCGGGGGACATTCGCGGAGCAAGGTGCCCCGTCGGCGGGAGCGCGCCCTGGATGACTCGATGCGCGAGGCGTCATAGCGGCAACGCGATCCACTGATCGGCCACGCGATGCACGCGAATCCGATGGTCGAACACCTGCTCGAGCGCCGCGTGCGTCACGGGGTCGGAGCAAGCACCGTGATGCGTCACCCGCCCCCGATTCATCACCACCAGTTCGTCCGCAGCCAGCGCCATCGGCAGTTCGTGCAACACGCTGACCACGGTGCGGCCTTGCGCGACCAGTTCGCGTGCCGTCTTCATCCAGTCCGCTTGATGCGGCGGGTCGAGATTGGCGAGTGGTTCATCCATCAACAGCAGCTCGGCCTCGACCGCCAGCGCCCGCGCCAGCAGCACGCGTTGACGTTCACCGCCCGACAGTTGCCCCAGCGGACGGTCGCGCCAATCCCAAGCCTGGGTGCTGCGCAGTGCGCGCTCCACGGCATCGCGATCGCCTTCGCTCGGCGCAGCCAACCAGCGCTGGTGCGGCAGGCGCCCGAGCATGGCGACGTCGTAGACCATCAGGTCATCTGCGCTGCCCTCGCCCGTGCCACTCTGGCCGAGCCACGACAGGCGCCGTGCGCGCACGCGGGCCGGCACGGCAGCCTGTGCATCGCCGAAAAGCCGCACCTCGCCGCGGTGTGCGAGCAGGCCGGCCAACGCCTTCAACAGCGTCGACTTGCCGGCGCCATTTGGGCCGACGATGCTGGTCCATCGGCCGGCCGCCAGCGACAGGTCGATGCTGTGCAGCACCTCGACCGACCCGAGCGTGGCGCTGAGGCCGTGCGCTTCGAGCGCGGCGGATGGGTTGCGGCTCAAAGTCCGCCTCCCTTCGCGCCACGTCGGTGCATCAGCCACAGCAGGTAGCTGCCGCCGAGCACGGCCGTGAGCACGCCCACCGGCAGTTCCTGCGGTGCGATCAGCCAGCGCGCGAGCAGGTCGGCCGCCATCAGCAGCAGCCCACCCATCAACGCCGACAGCACGATCAGCCGCGCGTGCGTGGTCTTGACCACCGAGCGCACCAGGTGCGGTGCGGCCAGGCCGACGAAAGCGATCAGGCCTGTCTGCGCGACGGCGGCGCCGGTCGCCAGCGCCAGCACCGCCACCAGCGCGGCGCGCATGCCGCCGAGCGGCAACCCGAGGCTGCGCGCCGTGGCCTCGCCGAGCGCGAGCCCGTCGAGCACCGGCGCGAGCGCCCAGGCCAGCAGCAGGCAGGCCGCGCCGACGGCCGCCATCACGGCGCAGGCGGTCCAGCCGACCAGGCCCGTGCTGCCGAGCACGAAGCCCTGCAGCGCCTGCAGGATGTCGGCCGAGGCGATGGTGATGAGGTCCTTGGCGGCGCCCAGCACCACGCCGACGATCACGCCTGCGAGCAGCAGCCGCAGGGTCTGTTGCACGCCGCGCGCCAGCGTCAGCGTGAGCAGCACCGCGGCCACGGCGCCGACGAAAGCCGCGCCGGTGAGCCCGATGCGCATCACCCATTGCGTGCTGGTGACGGAGCCGCCGAACAGCATCAGCGCCAGCGCCACGCCGAGCGATGCGCCCGAGGCACTGCCCAGCAGGTACGGATCGGCCAGCGGATTGCGGAACAGTCCTTGCGCCACCGCGCCCGCGAGGCCGAGCAGCGCGCCCGCGAGCCATGCGCCGAGGGTGCGCGGCAGGCGGATGTCCCAGACGATCTGCAGCGCCACCGGGTCGTGCCGCGCGGACAGCAGGCTCTGGAAACCGGTGCTGCCGATGCCCAGGCCGAAGAGCAGCAACGCACCGCCCAGCACCAGCAAGCCGGCACCGAGCAGCAGCACGCGACGCAGATGGGCGGAGTGCATGCCGCTCACCGCCCCTTGTCCGACAGGCACTGCGCCATCAGGCGTGCGGCCTCGTCCATGCGCGGGCCGGGGCGCACGACCACGTCGGTCTGTTCGGCGTCGAAGCGGCACACGCGCCCTTCGCGCACCGCGCGGATGCCGCCCCAGCCGGGACGCTGCTCCAGCCCCATGGCGCTGCGCACGCTGACCATGATGAGGTCGGGGTTCGCGCGCACGACGAACTCGGGGTTGAGCTTGGGAAAGGGGCCGAGCGACGCGGGCACGATGTTCTTCACGCCGAGTCGCGCGAGCGTCTCGCCGATGAAGGACGAATCGCCCGCCGCGTAGGGGCCGGTGTTGACCTCGAAGTACACGCGCAAGCCCTTGGCGCTGGCGGGCAGCGACTGCGCCGCGGCCGACACGGCCGCGTCGATCGCGCGCCAGACGGCCGGCGCCTCGTGCGTGCCGAGCACCTGATCGAGCGCACTCAATACACGCCGCACGTCGGCGTGGCTCTTGGGTTCGAGCACGATCACCTTCAGGCCCAACGCTTCCAGCCGCTGCGTGACGCGCGACGACTTGGCGAGCAGCACCACGTCGGGCTTGAGCGCGACGATGGCTTCGACATTCGGATCGATCCCGCCGCCGAGCTGCGGCAGCGCGCGCACCTGCGCGGGCGAGTTGGAATAGCGGTCGACGCCGATCAACCGGTCGCAGGCGCCAAGCGCGCAGACGCCCTCGGTCAGCGATGGCAACAGCGAGACGATGCGCTGTGGCGGCTGCGCGAGGTGCACGGTGACGCCGCGCTCGTCGAGCACATCGATGGCCTGCGCAGCCTGCGCGCACACCACCAGCCCCAGGCCGAGTGACAACGCGCGCAGCCACGTCTTTATGGATTCGAACCTCATGCGGCAGGCGCCTTCAGCGTCAGCGGCAAGCCGGCGACCATCAACGTCGCGCGGTGGCAGGCGGCCGCGACGTCCTGGTTCAAGCGGCCCAGCACATCGACAAAAGCGCGGGTCTCGCGGCCCAACGGGATCACGCCGAGGCCGATCTCGTTGCCGACCAGCACCACCGGTCCGCGCGCCTCGCGCAGCGCGATCAGCAGCAACGTGGCGTGCGCCGAGGGCGTGCGCGTGACCACGGCGGCGCCTTCGATGCGCAACGGCATCAGCAGGTTGGTGAGCCACAGCGTGAGGCAGTCGACCACCACGAGCGTGTCGGGCGCGCTCTGCGTGACGATGGCGCGCGCCAGCTCGATCGGCTCCTCGAGGGTCTGCAGGCCGGGCACGCGCTCGGCACGGTCGCTCTGGTGGCGCGCGATGCGATCGCGCATCTCGTCGTCGTGGGCCTGCGCGGTGGCGATCAGCACCGCGCGGCGCGATGTGGGTGCAGCGGCGAGCCAGTCGGCGGCGCGCTGTTCGGCACGGCGCGACTTGCCGCTTTTCTGGCCGCCGAGGATGAATTCGTGCTCAATGAGGGGCATCGGAAGACGCCTGTGCGGCGTGGCTGTCGAGTTCGAGGGGCATGGCGCCGAAGAGCCGCGCGGTCGCCTCCGGGCTGGACGCGAACCACGCATGGAAGTAGCTCGCGCGCACGGGGCCGTGCACGTACAGCGCTTCGCCGCCGCGCGTGCCGACGGTGCGTGCGGCAGGCGCGAGCGGCGTCTCGCAGCGCGAGTAGTGGAAGGTGTGGCCGCGCAAGGCATGCGCGCCAAGGTCGAGCTGCTGCGGGCCCAAACCGGCGAGCCGCTTCTGCATGACCGCCCTTCCCGGCAGCACGCCCCAGAGGCGATGCACGTCGTGCGGCTCGGCGTCGTCGCGCGTGGCGAGTTCGTCGAACAGCGCCATCATGCCGCCGCACTCGGCCCAGATGGGCTTGCCCGACGTCACATGGTTCGCGAGCGAGAGCCGCAGCCGGTCACTGGCCGACAGCACCTCGGCATGCAGCTCAGGGTAGCCGCCGGGGAACCAGGCGGCGTCGCAAGGCGGCAGCGGCTCGTCGGCCAGCGGCGAGAAGAACGCGAGCCGCGCGCCGAGGGCTTCGAGCACGTCGAGGTTGGCCGGGTAGATGAACGAGAACGCCGCGTCGCGCGCGATGGCGATGGTGCGTCCGGCCAGCAGCGGCGCGATGGGCGCAGCGGCCTCCGGCTCGAAGCGCACCTGCGGCAACTGCGCGGGCGCACGCTGCCCGAGCGGCGTGGTGGCGAGCACATCGGCCGCGGCATCGAGCCGCTCCATCGCGTCGCCGAGTTCGGCCGCGCCGACCAGCCCGAGGTGGCGTTCGGGCAGCGCGAAGTCGGCGCTGCGCGGCAAGGCGCCGAGCCAGTCGCCGGGCTCGCGCAACGCGTCCTTCAGCATGTCGGCATGGCGCTCGCTGGCCACGCGGTTGGCCAGCACGCCGGCCCAGGGCAGGCCCGGCTGGAAGTTCTGCAGGCCATAGGCCAGCGCACCGAAGGTGCCGGTCATGGCGTGCGCGTCGATCACGGCGAGCACCGGTAGGCCCAGGCGCTCGGCCAGTTCGGCCGCGCTGGGCGTGCCGTCGAAGAGGCCCATCACGCCTTCGACGATCACCAGGTCGGCCTCGCACGCAGCGGCATGCAGGCGCGCGCGGCAGTCGGCTTCGCCGGTCATCCACAGGTCGAGCGAGTGCACCGGCGCGCCGGTGGCCAGCGCGAGCCAGTGCGGATCGAGAAAGTCGGGCCCGCACTTGAAGGCCCGCACGCGGCGGCCCTGGCGCACGTGCAGCCGCGCGAGCGCGGCCGCGACCGTGGTCTTGCCCTGCCCGGAGGCTGGCGCGGCCACGAGCACCGCGGCGCAGGTGGCAGCGCCGGTGGTGCTGGGCGGGAAACGACGGGTGTTTACTGCGGAGTCCACTTGAGTCCGACGTACGCGGTGCGGCCCCCGTTGGCGTAGAGCCGTGCGAACTGGTAGTCCTTGTCGCCCACATTGTCCACGCGTGCCACGAGGTTCAGGTCGCGCGTGATCTGCGTGCTGGCCGACAGGTTCAGCAGCGTGTAGCCGCCGAGCTTGACGGTGTTGGCCGCGTCGTCGAAACGCTTGCCCGAGCTCTGGATCTCGGCGCCCAGCGTCCAGCCGGCGACGCGCCAGTCGGCGCCCAGCGTGCCGTGGGCCCGCGCACGGCGTGCCAGCAGGTTGTCGGTGGCAAGGTCGCGCGGGTCCTGGTAGTCGAGCGAGGCACGCAAGGTGACGTCGCCGATGCGGTGGCCGCCCGTGAGCGTCACGCCCTGGTAGCGCGCACGCGCCGTGCTGGCGTAGCAACCGAACGACGACTGGCAGCCCTTGGCGCTGCCGTCGAACACGATGAGGTTCTGCACGCGGTTGCGGTACAGCACGATGCCGGCCTGCGTGGCGCCGGCCGTGTACTGCAGGCCCAGCTCGACGTTGCGGCTCGACTCGGGTTGCAGGCTCGCCAGGCCGTACTCGCTGAAGCGCTGGTACAGCGTGGGCGCGCGGAACGCGGTGCCGGCCGACACGGTGGCGCGCAGGCTCGGCGTGATGGCGTAGCCGTAGGCGGCGCTGCCGGTGGTCTTGCCGCCGAACTCGCTGTCGTCGTCATGGCGCACGTGCAGCTGCAGCGAATGCGGGCCCTTCACGTAGCCGTAGCCCAGTGCGGCGGCGTTCTGCGAGCGGTCGCGCGAGAACAGCTTGGCCGAGGTGGTCGGCGCGTTTTCGAGCGCGTCCTCGCGGCGCTCGAGCGTGGCGGTCACCAGGTGCGCGCCGAAGCGGAATTCGTTCTGGAACAGGTAGCCGCGCAGGCGGGTTTCGGTGCGGTAGAACGAAGGCTGGGTCTTGTAGACGGTCTGCGAATCGGTCACCTGCAGGCGGGTGCTGTAGATGTCGTTCCACTTGGCCGACCAGGTCAGGCCGGCGGTGCGCAGCTCGTTCGTCGACACGTCGTCGCGGAAGGTGATCGGCAGCTTGGTGCGAAAGCTCACCGACGGGTCGTAGGCCGCTTCGGTGTTGCTGGTGAGCAAGGTGGCGTCGAGGCGCTGGTCGGGCGTGATCTGGAAACCCAGCTTCAGGTTGCCCGAGGTGCTGCGGTAGCCGTCGCGGTCGGGGTTGGTGAAGCCGTCTTTCGAGGGCGTGCGCTTGGCGAGGGGCTGGATGTTGAAGCCCTTGCTTTCTTCATGCGCGACGCCGAACGAATAGTCGAGCAGGCCCGACTTGCCGCTCACGCCGCCTTCGATCTTGCGCAGGCCGTGGCTGCCGAAGCCGATGCCGGCGTAGGGCGACACGCCTTCCTCGCCGCGCTTGGTGAAGAGCTGGATCACACCGCCCACGGCGTCCGAGCCGTAGACCGCGGCGGCCGGGCCGCGCAGCACTTCGATGCGGTCGATCTGCGACAGCGGAATGCCTTCCCAGCCGGCGCCGCCGGTCGATTGCGAATCGATGCGCACGCCGTCGAGGTAGACGGCGGTGAAGCGCGATTCGGCGCCGCGGATGAACACGCTGGTGGCGTTGCCCACGCCGCCGCTGCGCGAAATCTCCATGCCGGGCAGGCGCGCCAGCACGTCGGCCACGCCGGTCGCGCCGCTGCGCTCGATGGTCTTGCGGTCGACGATGGAGACATCGCCCACCAGGTCCGACAGCGCCTGCGGCGTGCGGTTGGCGGTGACGACGGTCTCGTCGAGCGTCGCGGCGGCAGCCACGGCTTGCGCTTGCGCGGCCAGCGGCATCAGGGCCAGGCCGCCGAAGGCCGAAGCCAGGGCAAGCGTCAGCGGCAGGCACGCGGGACGGTTGCGGCGCACGCTGGCGCGGCCGCTGGAGAGGGAAACACAGGAAATCATGGGGTGAACCGAACGAACGTCTATGCCCTGGCCGGCTTCCCCGCCGGCGCCATGGGCGTCATGGCTGCCGATGCGGCAGCCGCCTTGTTGGCCGGTATCCGGGCTGGCAGATCGACCCTTTGCCGCCTTCCCAGGCGCCTGTTTCAGAGCGCCCAGTGGCTGGATGGAAAGGGGTGACGCCTTGCGGCGTCGTCTGCTTGACCGTTGCGGGGGCAGCGCAGGCGGCTTCGGCCCTGGGGGGCGTCCACTCCTGCTTCCCGTTGAACTGCGCCGTGCGAACCACGCCGCGAGCACCAACGGGCAGATTTTAGGCCCACGGGGCGGCCACGCCACACGAGGTTTGATCGCAGGCGGCACAGGCCCCAGAATCTCGGCCACGTCCGGCGCGCGCCCGCGAGGTGCGCCGGACCTTCCGAATTCCCGGGAAACTACAATCGCCAACCATGCCCGCCTCCAGCCCCATCGACCAGATCGCCGAGCGTGTGGAACGCCTGCTCGTGCGTCACGAAGAGGTGCAGCGCACCAATGTGCTGCTGCAGGAACAGGTCGATGCGCTCACGCGTGAACGCGACGGCCTGAAGTCGCGGCTCGCCGCGGCCCGCACCCGCCTCGATGCCCTGCTCGAACGGCTGCCGGCCGAACCCCCTTCCGAAGATTCCCATCACGCATGAAGCAGATTGAAGTACAGATCATGGGCCAGAGCTACCTGCTCGGCTGCCCCGACGGCGGCGAGGCGCAACTGCGCGAGGCCGTCGACCGCGTGGACGCGGCCATGTGCAAGATCCGCGACGCAGGCAAGGTGAAGGCCCGCGATCGCATCGCGGTGCTCGCCTCGCTGAACCTGGCTTTCGATCTCGCGGCACAGCAAGCCGCTGTGGCCGCCGCACCGGCTCCTGCCGTCGCAGTTGCAGCCGCCGCCAGCACCGGCGAAACCTCCGGTGACACCGATCCGCAGGCCGCCCAGCTCATTCAAAGACTCGATCAAGCCCTGGCGGGCGATGGACATTTGCTCTGAAGGCACGCGGCACGACACAGACGGGGCGTAAAATCCACTTCGTCTGCAGACGTGTCGGGCTTAATATTTCCTTGTTCCAATGCTCTCCGGAGCCGGGCTTGGTACATCGCTAGACGGGCGTGATCATCTCGCGTCAGATGAACCCGAAGTCTTGCTGCCCTCGCCCACCTGAACCCTGGTTCAGGATGCGGGTCCGGCACACCATCTGCAGACACCTTTTTCCGCCACGGCCCCCTGCTTCATCGCACGGGGCCGTTGCTTTTTCAGCCGCTCTTTTTCTCAACGCCCCGTGAACTTCACCGCACTGCTCGACCCGCTCCTGATCGCCGAACTCGCCGCGCTCGGCCTGGGCACCGGTTTCCTCGCGGGCCTCTTGGGCATCGGCGGCGGCATGCTGATGGTGCCGTTCATCACGATCATCATGGGCCAGCGCGGCGTGCCGGCCGACCTCGCGGTGAAGATGGCGATCGCGACCTCGATGGCGACGATCATCTTCACGTCGGTGTCCAGCGTGCGCGCGCACCACAAGCGCGGCGCGGTGCGCTGGGACATCGTGCAGCGCCTGGCACCCGGCATCGTCATCGGCAGCCTCGCGGGCAGCCTGGGCGTGTTCGCGCTGCTCAAGGGCACGGCGCTCGCCATCTTCTTCGCGCTGTTCGTGGGCTTCTCGGCCACGCAGATGTTTCTCGACAAGAAGCCCAAGCCCACGCGGCAGATGCCCGGCACCGGCGGCCAGTTGGCGGCGGGCGGCACCATCGGCTTCATCTCGGGCCTGGTGGGCGCGGGCGGTGGCTTCATCAGCGTGCCGTTCATGACCTGGTGCAACGTGGCGATTCACAACGCGGTGGCAACCAGCGCGGCGCTGGGCTTTCCGATTGCGGTGGCCAACGTGTTGGGCTACGTGCTCAGCGGCCAGTCGGTGCAGGGCCTGCCGGCCGGCGCCTTCGGCTATATCTGGCTGCCCGCGCTCGTGGTGATCGCAGCCTGCAGCGTGTTCACCGCGCCGCTGGGCGCCAAGGCCGCACACAGCCTGCCGGTGAAGAAGCTCAAGCGCGTGTTCGCGAGCATCCTGTACCTGCTGGCCGCCTACATGCTCTGGAAGGGCCTGCGCGGCTGAGGCATATCAAACGTTCACCGGCGTTCCTGTGCCATCCTATGCAGCTGTTGTTCATAGTCGTAAAAGGAAAGCCATGAAAATCCTCATCGCCGTCGACGGCAGCGCCTACACGCAAAAAGCCCTCAACTACCTGCTCGCCAACCGCGCCATGTTCGTGGACGGCCATGAGTTGGTGGTGGTGAACGTCTGCACCGGCATCTCCGGCCACGTGGCGCGGCACCTCAGCAAGGAAATCGTCACCGATTACTACGCCGAGGAAAACGCCAAGGTGCTCGACCCGGTGAAGGCCTGGTTCGCCGACAAGGGCGTGGCCAACTTCACCGCCGACGCACGCCACGGCCACGCGGCCGAAGAAATTCTCAAGTCGGCCAGCGAATCGAAGGCCGAAATGATCGTGCTCGGCACGCACGGCCACGGCATCCTGGGCCGCGCGCTGATGGGTTCGGTCGCGACCAAGGTCGTGGCCGAGACCGACATCTCGGTGCTGCTGGTTCAGTAGTAAAAAGACCCGCCAACCGGCGACGGCCGATGCGCCGTTGTCGCGGTCAGGGCTCCGAGCGCTGCCGCCGCCATTCGCGCGGCGAACATCCGAAGCGCTCGCGAAACGCGCGGCTGAAATGCGCCGCGTCGTTGAACCCCCTCCCATACGCGATCTCTCCCACCGGCCGCCCTGCCAGGCGCGGCTCCAGCAGGTCGCGGCTGCACGCGTCGAGCCGGCGCTCCCAGATGTACTGCGAGGGCGTCAGCGGCTCGCTCTTGAACACGCGGTGGATGTGGCTCACCGACATGCCCAGCTGCGCCGCCAGCGTGCCCACCGACAGCGTCGGGTCGGCCAGCTGCTCGTCGATGCGCTGCTTCACGCGCCCCAGGTGGTACGCCGTGAGGTTGCTGAGCGCCGGGGCGTGCGCCGCGGGCAGCGTCTGCAGGCCGGCCACGAGGATGTTCTGCACGCCGTGCGCCACCGCCAGCGCCGAGGCCGGCTGCAGCGCGTCGAAGTCTTCGCGCAGCGTGCGGATCATGCCCAGCAGCAGGTGCCCCGCGCCCTCGCGCCCTGACACGGTGGTGGCCGTGAGCGCCTCGGTGTCGCGCAGCTCGCTGCGCAGCCGCTCGCCGGGGAGCTTGAGCACGATCTGCTCGAAGGGCTGGTCGAACAGCAGCTCGTAAGGCCGCGTGCTGTCGTACAGCGCGAAGTCGCCGGCACCGAGCACGGCATCACGCCCGTCCTGGCGCACCACGCCCTGCCCGCGCGCCTGGATGCTGACAAGAAAGCAGTCGTCGCTCGACGCGGCGATGTGGCGCGGCGTGCGCATCACCTTCTGCGCCCGCGAGGTCACGACCGACATGCCGAGGCCGGGCAGCGCGTGCTGGCGGATGCTGCCTTCGAAGTCGCCGCCGTCGCCGCGATCGCCGGCTCGCACCGCGTCGCATTCGAGCTGCACGTAGACGTTGCAGATCATGTCGGTCCAGTACGCGAGCCGCTGGTCGCGCGAAACGGCATCGGTGCTGAGCAGATGGGTCATCGGGGTCCTCGGAAGGCCTTCGCAAAGGCACATGCAACGCTGGAACAAGAACGCCGCCAATCCGGGTCAAGGCGTTCCGGCGGCGCGAATCTACGCTTCATGCAACCCGCATGCCACCGCGCAAACCCGGTGCGCACGGCGGGGATTTCGTTACGTTCATTGCACTCTGGAGAACACCCCATGCCGACCACCGTCCACCCCAAGCTCCGCGTCGCCGCCGTGCAGGCCGCGCCTGTTTTCCTCGATCTCGACGCCACCATCGACAAGACCATCGACCTGATGGCGCAGGCCGCGCAACAGGGCGTGCAGCTCATCGCCTTTCCCGAGACCTGGGTGCCCGGCTATCCGTGGTGGACGTGGCTCGATTCACCGGCCTGGGGCATGCAGTTCGTGCAGCGCTACCACGACAACTCGCTGGTCGTCGGCTCGCCCGAGTTCGAGCGACTGCAGGCCGCGGCGCGCCAGCACAAGATCTGGCTCTCGCTCGGCTACAGCGAGAAAGCGGCGGGCAGCCTGTACATCGCGCAGGCGCTGATCGACGGCCAGGGCCGCACCGCGCAGACGCGCCGCAAGCTCAAGCCCACGCATGTGGAACGCACCGTGTTCGGCGAAGGCGACGGCGCCGACCTGCATGTGGTCGAGACGCCGCTGGGCAACATCGGCTCGCTGTGCTGCTGGGAACACCTGCAGCCGCTGAGCAAGTACGCGATGTATGCGCAGAACGAGCAGATCCACTGCGGCGCGTGGCCAAGTTTTTCGCTCTACCGCGGCGCGGCCTACGCGCTGGGCCACGAGGTCAACAACGCCGCGAGCCAGGTGTATGCGGTCGAGGGCGGGTGCTTCGTCATCGCACCCTGCGCCACGGTGTCGAAGGCCATGAGCGAGCTGATGTGCACCGACGACGGCAAGCGGCAGATGCTGGGCGTCGGCGGCGGGCATGCGCGCATCTACGGCCCCGACGGTTCGCCGCTGGGCACGCCGCTGGCCGAGGACGCCGAAGGCCTGGTGATCGCCGACATCGACCTCGGCATGATCGCGCTCGCCAAGGCGGCGGCCGACCCGAGCGGCCACTATTCGCGGCCCGACGTCACGCAGCTGCTGCTGAACAAGACGCGCCGCACGCCCGTGGTGGTGCAGCTCACGCCGGAGCCCGAAGGCAGCGTGCCCGAACCGGTCGTGACCTGAGCCGACGACGGAGCCGCACCATGGAATCTGCCATTGCCGAGCACCTGAAATGCCCCCGCACGCGGCACCGCCGCGTCGAGGACGACTACACGCCGCCCTACCCCGTCTGGTCGGCCCGCGCGCCCACCTCCGTCACGCAGGTGGTCATGGGCTGCTTCGGCGTGCAGTCGCGTGGCCCCGACATGCAGGGCCGCGCCTGCGCCGCGCTACAGAAGATCGTGCGCAGCTTCGCGCTGCCCGACGGGCCGGGCCACCACGACCTGACGCACTTCGTCGATGCCGACGGCTTCGACAACATGATCGCCATCGCGTACTGGCACGACGCGGCGGCCCACGCACGCTGGCTCGCAACGCCCGAGATCGACGCATGGTGGCGCGCCGATGAACGCCTGACGGAAGGCCTCGGCTACTTTCGCGAAATCGCCTCGCCGCGCGTCGAGCACTTCGAGACCATGTTCAACACGCCGGATCGCATGGAAGGCATCGGCGTGGTCATGGGCGATGTCAGCGGCGAGCTGCGGGAACACGGCTACTGGGGTTCGATGCGCGATCGCATTCCGCTGTCGCAGACCGATGCGCTGGCGCCCTCGGGCACACGCGCCGTCGTCGCAGGCACGCCGGCATTGGGGCAACGGGTGCGCATTGCCGGCCACGAGAACATCGCGATGATCCGCTCGGGCCAGGAATGGACCGACACCACGGGCCAGGAGCGCACGATGTACCTCGAAGACATGGAGCCGGTGCTGCGCGAAGGCATGGACTTCCTCCGCGACCAGGGCCTGGCCATCGGCTGCTACAGCAACCGCTACATGCACCACCTCGACGCAGCCGGCGCGCCGCTACAGAAGTCTTTCGGCCTGAGCTACTGGCGCTCGCTCGCCGACATGGAGCGCTGGGCCGAATCGCACCCTACGCACGTCGCGATCTTCGGCAGCTTCATGCGCTACGTGCAGGCGCTGAACTTCCAGCTGCAGCTGCGCGTGTACCACGAGGTGTCGGTGCTGAAAGCCGACGAGCAGAGCTACGAGTACATCAACTGCCACGCGCGCAGCGGACTCATGAACGGGCTTGCCATGACCTAGACCCATGCACGGTCGGGCGGTCGGGATGCCGTAGGATGCGCGACCCTATCCCAGGCAACCAAGGCAAGGAGCCCCACCCATGTGGAACGATCTCGACAGCCTCGTCGAAGCCTCGATGAAGGAATGGAAAGTCCCCGGGCTCGCGCTGGCCGTCATCCAGGACGGCGAAATTGCCGTGCTGAAAGGCTACGGCGTGCGAGACACCGACACGGACCTGCCCGTGACCCCCGACACGCAGTTTCTGCTGTGCTCCCTCACCAAGTCGTTCACCGCGGCCGGACTCGGCCTGCTGGTCGACGAACGCAAGCTCGACTGGGACCAGCCCGTGCGCGAGGTGCTTCCCGAATTCCGGCTGCGCGATCCGGTGGTGACCGGGCGCCTGACCGTGCGCGACCTGCTGTGCCACCATAGCGGGCTGCCGCGCCACGACTGGATCCACATGCCTGGCGACCTGAGCAACGCACAGATGCTGGCGGCGCTCAGGCACCTCGCGCCGAACAAGGACCTGCGCGACACCTTCCAGTACTCGAACCTCGGCTACCTCGTCGCGGGCATGGCCACCGAACGGATCAGCGGCCAGAGCTACCAGGACTTCACCACTGAGCACCTGATGCGGCCGCTGGGCTTCAAGCACTTCGGCTTTTCCATCGAAGCGCTCGGCGCGGCCGAAGACGGCGCGCGCCCGCACGCGATGGACGGCAACGAACGCCACCGCACGCCGCTGTCGCCCATTCGCGCCACACCCGCTGGCGGCATCAACGCGTCGGTCTCGGACATGGCGAAATGGGCGCGCTTTCTGCTCGACGGCAAGGCGGGCGAACGGCAGCTGCTCTCGGCGCAGGCGCTGCGCGAAATGACCACGCCGCGCGTTCACATGGCGCGCTCCGAATTCACCGAGATCGGCGACTCGCATTACGGCCTCGGCCTGTTCTGCGAGCACTACCGCGGCGAGCGCACCATTGCGCACTCGGGCTCCTGGGCCGGCTGGGGCACGCTCATGACGATACAGCCCGAGCGCCGCGCCGGCGTGGTGGTGCTCACCAACCGCGCGCCGGGCAGCACCAACGCCATCCTCACCTACGCGGTGCTCGACCGCCTCTGCGGCCGCGACCCGATCGACTGGTTCGGCCGGCTGGCGCCCCGGCGCAAGCAGGCCCTCGATCAGATCGAGATCGACAAGAAAGCCAAGGCCGACGTGCGCCAGAGCGGCACGCGGCCGAGCCATGCGCTGGAAGACTATGTCGGCGATTACGACCACCCGGCCTACGGACGGGTCCGCATCGAGCAGCAGGCGGACGGGCTCGCGTGGCGGTGGCGCGGTGTCGAAGACACGCTCGAACACCGCCACTACGACGTGTTCGTCACGCCCGACCGGCCGACGCTGCTGCACCCCAGCGACCGCACCGTCACCTTCCGCTACGACCGGCAAGGACGCATCGACCGCCTCGAGATTCCGTTCGAACAGATGGTCGACGACATCGTGTTTCGGCGTGTCGCGGCCGGCGATGTGCTCGATGCGGCGTTCCGCAAGCTCTGCTCCGGCGACTACCTGCACAGCGGCCGCGTGATCGAGATCAGGCTCGACGCCATGGGCCAGCTCGCCATGACGATTCCGGGCCAGCCGACCCACCGGTTGCTGCCGGCCAACGGGCGCAACTTCAAGGTCGACACGCTGGAAGGCTTCGGCGTCGAGTTCCGCCGGCCTTCACCTGGCGAAGTGGACGCGCTGATCTTTCACGAGCCGCGCATCACGGCCCTCGCGCCCAGGATCGCGACAACCTAGGCGAACAGCGCCTTGTGCTCGGCGCGCAGCAGCGCCTTCTGCACCTTCCCCATCGTGTTGCGCGGCAGCTCCGGCACGACGAAGCAGCGCTTCGGGATCTTGAAGTTCGCGAGCCTGGCCTTGAGTTCGGCCACGATGGCGTCGGCGTCGATCGCGGCGCCGGCCTTGGGGATCACGATGGCCACGCCCACCTCGCCGAAGTCGGGGTGCGGCACGCCGATGACGGCGCTTTCGGCCACACCGGCCATCTCGTTGATGTAGCCCTCGATCTCGGCGGGGTACACGTTGTAGCCGCCGCTGATAATCAGGTCTTTGCTGCGCCCCACGATGGTGATGTAGCCGCGTGCATCGATCTTGCCCACGTCGCCGGTCTTGAAGAAGCCGTCGGCGGTGAACTCTTCCTTCGTCTTCTCAGGCATGCGCCAGTAGCCGGCGAACACGTTGGGGCCCTTCACCTGGATGCCGCCGATTTCGTCGACCGGCAGGTCCTTGCCCTCGTCGTCGCGCACGCGCAGTTGCACGCTCGGCAGCGCGAAGCCGACGGTGCCGCCGCGGCGCTCGCCCTTCCTGGCGTCATACGGGTTGGACGTGAGCATGGCGGTCTCGCTCATGCCGTAGCGTTCGAGGATGGTGTGGCCGGTGCGCTCGCGCCATTCGTCAAACGTCTCGATGAGCAGCGGCGCCGAGCCCGCGACGAACAGGCGCATGGTGCGCACCGCCTCGCGCGTGAGGCCCGGCTCGGCGAGCAGGCGCACGTAGAGCGTGGGTACGCCCATGAACACGGTGGCCTCGGGCAGCTTGGCGACGATGCGCTTGGGGTCGAACTTCGAGAACCACAGGATCTTGCTGCCGTTGAGCAGCGCACCGTGCAGCGCCACGAACAGGCCGTGCACGTGGAAGATCGGCAGCGCGTGAATCAGCACGTCGCCCTTCTTCCAGCCCCAATAGGATTTGAGCACTTCGGCGTTCGACAGCAGGTTGCGGTGCGTGAGCATCGCGCCCTTGCTGCGGCCCGTGGTGCCGCTGGTGTACAGGATGGCGGCGAGGTCGTCGGGCTTCTTGATGGCCACGGTGTGGCGATCGCTGCAGCGCGCTGCCGCATCGAGCAACGTGCCGGTGCGGTCGTCGTCCAGCGTGAACACATGGCGCGTGCCGGCCGCCTCGGCAATCGGGCGCACCCAGGCCGCATTGCGGCCGGTGCACACGACCACGGCGGGCTCGGCGTTGCCGATGAAGTACTCGATCTCGGCGCTCTGGTAGGCCGTGTTGAGCGGCAAAAACACGTAGCCCGCGCGCAGGGTCGCGAGGTACAGCAGCATGGCTTCGACCGATTTTTCGACCTGCACGGCGACGCGCGCGCCCTTCTCGAGCTTCAGGCCGTCGAGCAGGTTGGCGATCATCGCGCTGGCGCGGTCGAGGTCGCGCCACGAGTAATGCAGGCCGTTCTCGGTTTCGACGGCAATGGCGTCGAGGTCGGCGGGAAAGGCCGCGCGCAAGGCGGCGAACAGGTTGGCGTTGGGGGAGGACTTCGTCTTCATCATCTTCGTCATCATCGAACGGCAGGCTCAGGAAGAGCGGAAATTCGGAGGGCGCTTGGCCAGGAAGGCATCGATGCCTTCGCGGTGCTCGGCGGTGTCGGCATAGTCATACGCGGTGGCCAGCAGCTGCTGTGCCGCCGCGCCGCCGCGCTTCAGTGCGGTGAAGGTGGCCTTGTGCAGGCGCGCTGCCTGAGGCGAGAGCGCCGCGATGCGCGACGCATGCGCCTGCGCGGCAGCCGGCACTTCGGTGTCGGGCAGCACGTGCAGCAGAAAGCCTGCGTCGTACAGCCGTTGCGCGCCGTGCACGCCCGCGGCCAGCAGCATGTCGCGCGCCAGCACGTCGCCGATGGCGCCATGCACCAGCGCGGCTTCGCGCGGCGCCATCGGAAAGCCCAGCTTCGCGATCGGCGCGCCGAACTTCGACGACGCACCGGCCAGGCGGATGTCGCAGCAGCTGGCGATTTCGACACCGGCGCCCATGCAGGCGCCTTCGATTTGCGCCACCAGCGGCAACGGGCAGTCGAGCATCGCCTGCAGCGCGGCCCAGACTTCGTTCTCGTGAAACTCGCGCAGGCTCGCTTCCTCGAAGCGGAACGAGGGGTACTCGGAGATGTCGCCGCCCGCGCAGAAGGCACCGCCTTCCCCGCGCACGACGACGCAGCGCAGCGCGGTGTCGCTGTGCAGCCCGTCGAACACCGCACGCAGCTCGCGCCACATCGCGCGCGTCATCGCATTGAGGCGCCCCGGGTTCGACAGCGTGACGACCGCCACGGCGCCTTCGCGGCGCAGCGAGACCTGCCGATCGCTCATTCGAGCTTGGCGCCCGAGGCCTTCACGACGGTCGCCCATCGCTTGATCTCGGCGTTGACGAAGCGGCCGTAGGCGGCGTTCGTGACGTTCGGAATCTCGGAGCCGTTCTGGGCCCAGATGGCTTTCAGCTCGTCGGTGCCGAGCGCCTTCTTCATCGTGTCGATGATCTGCGTCTGCGCTTCGGCCGGCGTGCCCTTGGGCGCCCACAGGCCGTACCAGGTGGTGACGGTGTAGTCGGGCAGGCCCACTTCGGCGGCGCAGGGCACGTCGGGGAACGCGGGGTTGCGCTTGGCGCCGGCGACCATGAGCGCCTTGATGCGGCCGCCCTTGATGTGCTGCGCGGAAGAACCGAGGCCGTCGAACATCAGGTCGACGTTGCCCGCGATCAGGTCGGACAGCGCCGGGCCCGCGCCGCGGTACGGAATGTGGGTGATGAAGGTGCCGGTCTGCAGCTTGAACAGCTCGCCCGCGAGGTGGTGCGAGGTGCCCGAGCCGGCCGAGCCGTAGTTGAGCTTGCCGGGGTTGCGCTTGACCGTGGCAATCAGCTCCTGGATGGTCGCGGCCTGCACCCGCTTCGGGTTGACCACCACCACCTGCGGCACGTTGGCCAGCAGCATCAGGGGCACGAAGTCTTTCTCGAGGTCGTAGTCGAGCTTGGGGTAGATCGACGGTGCGATGGCGTGGTGCACGGCCCCCATGAAGAGCGAGTAGCCGTCGGCCGGCAGCTTGGCCGCGATGCTCGCGCCCACGGTGCCGCCGGCGCCGCCGCGGTTGTCGATGACCAGCGTCTGGCCTGCCGCACGTGAGAACTGGGCCGACAGCGGGCGCGCGAAGGCGTCGGTGCCTCCGCCGGCCGGGAACGGCACCACCATGGTCACTGGCTTGGTCGGCCAGCCTTGGGCGCGCGCACCACCGCAAAGGGCCACGGCCCCGGCAGCGGCGGCGACGCGCAGCACATCGCGTCGTTGAAAACTCTGTTGCGTCATCTGTCTTGTCTCCTGTCGTCGTCGTTGTGGAAGTTGCCGCCCTCCGGCGGTCAAGGTGCGGGCCGCAGCGCTGCCGCGGCGAAGCGAACGGACTCAGCCTTTTTTGAGAAACAGGCCTTCGATGTCTCCCGAAACTGCGATCTTGCCTTCGGCCAGCCAGGTGCGATGGCGGTCCAAGCGCTTGAGGTCGTACAGGTAATTGACCATGAGGCCATACGACTGCTTGAGCCCCTTGGCCGACGGGTCGCCGGCCCAGTTGAGCCGCTCGACGCGCGCGCCGTTGCCGAGGTGGAAGCGCGCCACCGGATCGGCCGGCGTGCCGTCGACCAGCGTGCGGCCCAGGTACTCGGCGGCGACCTGCAGCAGCCACTGGCGCAGCGGCGATTTCGCGTCGAGCTCAGCGGCCGCATCGACTGCAGCGAGCAAGCGCTCGGCCGTCGGCGGCACCGAGCCGACGAGGCGGCCGAGTTCGGCTTCGCGCTTCTCGTCCAGGCGCGGCAGCAGCTCGGCGGCGTTCTTGGCGAGCCACGTGCGCAGGCCCGGAATGGGCGACAGCGTGGCGAAGGTCTTCAGGCGCGGCAGCTCGTCCTGCAGGGTCTCGACCACGCGCTTGATGAGCGAGTCGCCGAAGCTCACGCCGCGCAGGCCAGTTTGCGTGTTGCTGATCGAATAGAAGATCGCAGTGGTCGCCTTGGCCGGCTGCACCGGCACGGCGGCTTCGTCGAGCAACGGCACGATGCCTTCGCTGATGCGGTCGACCAGCGCCACCTCGACAAAGATGAGCGGCTCGTTCGGCAGGCGCGGATGAAAGAAGCCGTAGCAGCGGCGGTCGCTGTCGTCGAGCCGGTTCTTCACGTCGGACCAGCTCTTGATGTCGTGCACCGCCTCGTAGCGGATGAGCTTCTCAATCAGCGAGGCCGGCGAGTTCCAGTCGATGCGGCGCAACTCGAGGAACGCAACGTCGAACCAGGTGGAAAACAGGTGTTCCAGTTCGGCCTCGAGCGCGAGCAGGCGCTTGTCGGACTTCAGGCACGGCAGCAGATCGGCGCGCAGGTCGACCAGGAAGCGCATGCCGCCGGGCTCGACCGCGAAGCGCTGCAGCAGCCGCATGCGCGGCGACACCAGCGCGCGGCGCAGGCGCAGTTCGGCCTGCCCTTCGTCGGGCGTGCCGACGGCGGTCTGGTGCTGGTCGCGCGCGCTGTTGAGCTTGCCCGCGTCGGCGGCGAAATGCTCGCTCATGAGCGCCCAGTAGTCGCGGCGTTCTTCGGGCGAGGCGCCGGCGTAGGCCTGCGCGATGGCATGGGCGCGGCGGCCGCCCTCGACCTCGCTCACGCGCGGATCGATCACGGCCTGCAACTCGGCCAGCACGCGGCGCAGTGTGCGCGGCGACAGCGCCTCGTCGGCCTTGCGCAGCGTGGCCAGCAGCCGCTCGGCGGTGGTGCGGGCGCTGGGCTTGGGCGTGTGGCGGGCCGAGCCCTTCGTGGCGCCATTGCTCGCCACGGGGACCTTGGACGATTCGCCCATGCGCAGGCGCGCCTGGAACCACTCGGTCGCACTCATCGATCTGCTCCTGTGCCGTTGGTTGCAAGGGTGGTGCGTGTCACGGCATCACCCGGGATTTCTGCTGTTGCATGACTTCGCGCAATGCTTCGCGCTGGCGCGTCATGTGGGTGCGCATGGCGGCGTCGGCGCCTTCGCTGTCGCGCGCCTTGAGCGCGGCGAACACGGCCAGGTGCTCCGACAGGCTCTGGTCGAGCCGCCCCGGCGCGTGCAGCTGTTGCAGCCGCGCAAGCTTCAATATCTTGCGCAGGTCGCCGATCACCTGCGCCAGCCACTTGTTGTCGGCGAGCTTGATGATCGCCTCGTGAATGATGTGGTTGGTGGCGTAGTAGTCGTTGATGCGCCGCGCCTTGGCGTGGCGCACCAGGCGCTCGTGCAATGCGTCGAGCTCGTTCAGCTCGGCGTCGCTGGCGTTGCGCGCGGCCTCGTAGGCGCAGCGTCCTTCGAGCAGCGCGATGACCGGAAAGATCTCGTCGAGATCGCGCTCGGTCACCTCGTTCACGAAACAGCCGCGGCGCGGCTCGTGGCGCAGCAGGCCTTCGGCCGTGAGCACCTTCAGCGCCTCGCGCAACGGCGTGCGCGAGATCGACAGCCGCTCGCACAGGGCCGCCTCGTCCACGAAACTGCCGGGCGCCAGCGTGCCGTCAAAGATCTGCTCGCGCAGGGTGGCGGCGACTTCGTCGTGGAGGGAATTGGGGACCAGGCGCATGCGTTGAAGACTCGGAAAGTTGGTGAGCGTTTCGCGTAATTTCCTGTAATTACGCATAATTGTGAGTGGACGGTTAACGCAATGCAAGGGCCACGCCATGCCCTTGCGCCCCGGAATTACCCTGAGACGGACGAAAAAAAACGGCGCGCACCCGAAGGTGCTGCGCCGCGTTGTGCGGGGTGCGAAGGGTCAGGCGCGCGCGGTGCTGCCGGTCTTGCCAGCGCGGCCGAACCAGATCCACAGCGCGATGCCGCCGATCACCATCGGCACGCTGAGCCACTGCCCCTGGCTCAGGCTGAGCGCGCGCAGGCCCAGGAAATCGTCCGGCTCGCGAAAGTACTCAGCCACGAAGCGCAGCACGCCATAGCCGATGAGGAACACGGCGGCGACCTGCCCCTGCTTGCGCTCCTTGCGCGCGTAAAGCCACATCACGACGAACAGCAACAGGCCTTCGAGCAGAAACTGGTAGACCTGCGACGGGTGGCGCGGCAGCGTCGAGCCGCTTTGCGGAAACACCATGCCCCACGGCAGGTCGGGGCTGCTGAAACGGCCCCACAGCTCGCCGTTGATGAAGTTGCCCACGCGGCCCGCGGCCAGGCCGGTCGGCACGCAGGGCGCAACGAAGTCCATCACCTGCCAGAACGGCCGCGCACGCGAGCGCGCAAACCACACCATGGCGCCGACCACGCCGAGCAGGCCGCCGTGGAAGCTCATGCCGCCCTGCCACACATACAGGATCTCGAGCGGGTGCGTGAGGTAGTACTCGGGCTTGTAGAACAGGCAGTAGCCGAGCCGGCCACCGACGATCACGCCCATGACGCCGAGGAACAGGATGTCCTCGATGTCCTTGCGTTGCCACACGCCGGCCGTGGCCAGCGAGCGGAACGGCTCGTGGCGCAGGCGGCGCGTGCCGAGAAAGTAAAACAGCGCGAAGGCCGCCAGGTAGGTCAGGCCGTACCAGTGAATGGCCACCGGACCCAGCTGCAAAGCGACGGGATTGATCTGCGGATACATGAGCATCCGACGATTGTGCCGTGGCGCGATGACGCCGCCGGCACGGGGGCATTCAGGGCAATGTCAGCGCCCGAACTTCCACCACAGCAGCCCCGCCACCAAAGCGGGCACCGCGAAGATGAACAGGAAGATCGGCAGTTCCTCGGCCACCGAGTACCCGGCCTTGAGCACGCCCACGGCCATGTTGATGCCCGCGCCGACGAACCACGCCGGAATGAACCACTTGGCCGCCGCGGCCAGCGCCATCGACGAGCCGTCGCCCATGAAGCGGCCGGCCAGAAGAAACACCACCAGCAGCGCGAAGCCGCCGCCCATCACCATGACTGTGTGCATCTGCGTTGTCCTCCTGGATTGATCGTGCCCGATGTTGCCGGATCAGCGCGTGGTGTAGCCACCGTTGGCGAAGATCGTCTGACCCGTGATCCACCAGCCCTCGGTGACCAGGAAGCGCACGATGGGCGCGATGTCCTCGATGTCGGTGAGGCCCTTCTTCGAGTACTTGCTGAGCGCGGCGGCAGTGCTGTGGTACGCCACGGCCTCGGGGCTTTCCTGGCCGTAGAAGAACGGCGTGTCCATCGGGCCCGGGCCGATGGCATTCACCGAGATGCCGCGCTCGCCGAACTCCTTGGAGGCCGCGCGCGTGAAGTGCTCCACCGCCGCCTTGGCCGCCGGGTAGATCGCATAGAACGGCGTGTAGGCCGCGAGCAGCGAGCTCACCAGCGTCACGATGCTGCCGCCGTCGGCCATGGTGCGGCCGGCCTGCTGGATGAAGAAGAAGGCCGCCTTGGAATTGGCGTCGAAGCTCTTGTCGTAGTCGGCCTCGGTGATGTCCAGGATCGGCTTCTTGATCACCACGCCCGCCGTGTTGATCGCCAGGTCGACCTGGCCGAAGTGCTTCACGGCCTGGTCGAACAGCGTCACGTTGTTCTCGACCACCGCGAGGTCGCCCTGCACCAGCAACGTGTCGGCGCCCTTGGCCTTCAGCGCGGCGGCCGTTTGCTCGGCCTCGGCGCGCGAGCTGTCGCTGTTGTAGTGGATGGCGATGCCGCGGGCGCCGCCGTCGACCAGCAGATGGGCGATGAGGGCACCGAGGTTCTTGCCACCGCCGGCGATGACGGCGACCTTGTTCGTGAGCGTGCGTGCGGACATGGATGAACTCCTCTGAGTGAATGAAAAACCCGAAAGACCCGGGTCGGGATGTGTGACCGAGCAGCCAGTCTATTGATCGCCAAGTTGCAGATAAATCATTCATTCAAAGCTAGACTGTTCTGAAAATCACGAACAATCAGCCACGCCGCCATGGACCGCATCGAACTCCTTCAGGTCTTTTTGCGCGTGGCCGAAACCGGTAGCTTCACGCGCGCCGCCGACCGGCTCGCCCTGCCGCGCGCCACCATCTCGACTGCCATCCAGCAGCTCGAGGCGCGCCTGGGCTCGCGCCTGCTGCACCGCACCACGCGCCGCGTAGGCCTCACGCCCGACGGCGAGGTGCTGCTCGAACGGGCCCGCGGGCTGGTGGCCGACATGGAAGACATGGAGCAGCAGTTCCAGCCCGCGCACAGCAGCGTGAGCGGACGGCTGAAGGTCGATGTGCCGAGCCGCATCGCGCGCCTGCTGATCGCGCCGGCGCTGCCGGACTTCTTTGCGCGCCACCCGGCGGTCGAACTGGAACTCGGTTCCAGCGACCGCGCGGTCGACCTCGTGCTCGAAGGCGTGGACTGCGCCCTGCGCGTCGGCCCGCTCGCCAGCAGCAGCCTCGTCGCCCGGCCGCTGGGGCATTTCACGCTCATCAACTGCGCGAGCCCGGCCTACCTCGCGCAGCACGGCACGCCGCGCACACCGACCGACCTGCCGCAGCACTTCGCGATCAACTACGCCTCGCCCACCAGCGGCCGTGCCGCGCCCTGGGAATGGCGGCTGCGCGATGGCGAGACCCAGACGCTGCGGCTGCGCAGCCGCGTGGCGGCGAACAACGCCGAGACCTACATCGCGTGTGCGCTGGCCGGGCTGGGGCTGATCCAGATTCCGGCCTACGACGTGCGCGCGCACCTGGTGGCCGGCGAGCTGGTCGAGGTTCTGCCCGACGCGCGCGCCGAGCCGCTGCCGGTGCACCTCGTCTATCCGCACCGGCGCAATCTGTCGCGGCGCGTGCAGGCTTTCGCGAGCTGGCTCGACGGGTTACTGGCGGCCTCGCTCGATGCGCCCTCGCCCTCACCCGCCGGCCGGGCGTCGCGCAGCCCCTGAGCCTTACGCCGGCACGCGCCCGGCCCGCTCGCGCACGAAGGCCACGAAGCGCGCCAGCGCCGGATGCGAGGCCTGCGCGGGCCACACGAGGCTGGTCTCGCACACCGGTAGGGTCACGCGGCGGCGCCCCACGCCCTTGAACTCGTGGACCTGCCGGTAGACCACGCCCGCGCGCCGGAACTGCATCACGCTGTGCGGCACCCAGGCCGCGCCGATGCCGCCCGACACGAGGTTGACGATGGTCTGCATCTGGATTGCCTCCTGCGCCACCTGCGGCGTGCGCCCGGCCGCGTGATACAGGTCGAAGATCGCGTCGTGCAGCGAGGGCACGATGCGGCGCGGAAAGATCACCAGCGGCTCGTCCAGCACCTCGGCCAGCGGCACGGGCCGCGCCTCGGCCAGCCGGTGCTGGGCCGGCAGCGCGAGCACCAGCGGCTCCACCTCGACCGGCAGGCAGGCCAGCCCCGGCGGCGCGGCGCCCGGCGAATGCAGCATCAGGCCGGCGTCGATCTCGCCGCGCGCGAAGGCTTCGAGCTGCACGTCGCCGGTCGCCTCCACCAGCTCCAGCGCGACCTCGGGGCAGAGCACCCGGAATTCGCGCACCCAGGCCGGCAGCTGCTCGAAGCCGACCGTCGAGACGAAGGCGATGCGCACGCGCCCCACCTGCCCCGCCGCCGCCGCCCGCGCCCGCGCCGGCAACGCCTGCGCGCGCGCCAGCAGCTCGCGCACGTCGGGCAGCAGCGCCTCGCCGGCCGGCGTGAGCGCCACGCGGCGGCGCGTGCGGTCGAACAGCACCACGCCCAGCGTTTTCTCGAGCTGGGCAATGGCCTGCGTGACCGGCGGCTGCGTCATGTGCAGGCGCAGGGCGGCGCGACCGAAGTGCAGTTCTTCGGCCACGGCCACGAACTGGCGCCAGGCACGCAGGTCGATGAGGGCTTCATTCATAGGCCAAGCATATCAATCCATGCTTCAAATTGGATTGGAACCAATCAATCAGAAGTCCGATACTTGGCGCTTCCCCCTCACGATCTCCCCACGACAGAAGAGACACCATGGACACCAAGACCATCCAGATCAATCGCCGCAGCGCGAACATCACCGAAGGCAAGAGCCGCGCCCCCAACCGCTCGATGTTCTACGCCATGGGCTACGAGGAAGGCGACTTCAAGAAGCCGATGGTCGGCGTCGCCAACGGCCACAGCACGATCACGCCCTGCAACTCGGGCCTGCAGAAGCTGGCCGACGCGGCCATCGAGGGCATCGAGGAAGCCGGCGGCAACGCGCAGGTGTTCGGCACCCCCACCATTTCCGACGGCATGGCCATGGGCACCGAAGGCATGAAGTACTCGCTGGTGAGCCGCGAAGTCATCTCCGACTGCATCGAGACCTGCGTCGGCGGCCAGTGGATGGACGGCGTGCTCGTGGTCGGCGGCTGCGACAAGAACATGCCCGGCGGCCTCATGGGCATGCTGCGCGCCAACGTGCCCGCCATCTACGTCTATGGCGGCACCATCCTGCCGGGCCGCTACAAGGGGCAAGACCTGAACATCGTGAGCGTGTTCGAAGCCGTGGGCCAGAACGCCGCCGGCAACATGAGCGACGAAGACCTGCACGAAATCGAGAAGCGCGCCATTCCCGGCACGGGCTCGTGCGGCGGCATGTACACGGCCAACACCATGTCCAGCGCGTTCGAGGCGCTGGGCATCTCGCTGCCCTACTCGTCGACCATGGCGAACCCGCACGACGAGAAGGCCAACTCGGCCAAGGAATCGGCCAAGGTGCTGATCGAGGCGATCAAGAAAGACCTGAAGCCGCGCGACATCGTGACCAAGAAGGCCATCGAGAACGCCGTGGCCGTGATCATGGCCACCGGCGGCTCGACCAACGCGGTGCTGCACTTCCTGGCGATCGCGCACGCGGCCGAAGTCGAATGGACCATCGACGACTTCGAGCGCATGCGCAAGAAGGTGCCCGTGCTGTGCGACCTGAAGCCTTCGGGCAAGTACCTCGCGGTCGATCTGCACCAGGCCGGCGGCATTCCGCAGGTCATGAAGGTGCTCCTGAAGGCCGGCCTGCTGCATGGCGACTGCATCACCATCAGCGGCCAGACCATCGAAGAAGTGCTGAAGGACGTGCCCGATGTGCCGCGCGCCGATCAGGACGTGATCCGCCCGATCGACAAGCCGATGTACGACGAAGGCCACCTGGCGATCCTGAAGGGCAACCTGTCGCCTGAAGGCGCGGTCGCCAAGATCACCGGCCTGAAGAACCCCGTCATCACCGGACCGGCGCGCGTGTTCGACGACGAACAGTCGGCGCTGCAGGCCATCCTGGCCGGCAAGATCGTCGCCGGCGACGTGATGGTGCTGCGCTACCTCGGCCCCAAGGGCGGCCCGGGCATGCCGGAAATGCTGGCCCCCACGGGCGCGCTGATCGGTGCGGGCCTCGGCGAAAGCGTCGGCCTCATCACCGATGGCCGCTTCTCGGGCGGCACCTGGGGCATGGTGGTCGGCCACGTCGCGCCCGAAGCGGCAGCGGGCGGCACCATCGCGTTCGTGAACGAAGGCGACTCGATCACCATCGACGCGCACAAGCTGGTGCTCGAACTGAACGTGCCCGAAGCCGAGATCGCCAAGCGCCGCGAAGGCTGGAAGGCCCCGGCACCGCGCTACACGCGCGGTGTGCAGGCCAAGTTCGCGTTCAACGCTTCGAGTGCGAGCTCGGGCGCGGTGCTCGACAAGTTCTAAGACGAACTCAGCCCATCATCCACGCGCCGTAGCCGAAGGCAGCAAAGCCCAGGCCGACGATCGCGAAGATGGCTCGGGCTTCGAAATCCATCGCCGGGGGAAAGCTCTGCACGACGAAGTGCAGCAGCGCCCCCGCGCCGATGGTGAGAAAACCCGCGCCGAACTGCTTCATCGCGCTCGGGTCGGGATAGAGAAACACCAGCGCAAAGCCGGCGAGGAACACCACGTTCGCCAGCACCGTGCCGCGTGTGCGCCATCTCTTCTGTGTGGGTGTCGGCTCGCGCACCGGCGCCGGCTGGCCCTTGCGGCCTTCCTTGAGCGCCATGCCGGTGAAGAACAGGCCGAACATCGTCGGAAAGCCGCCGAAGAGGCCGAGCCCCCAGACAATGCCCCACATGTTCTGGAAGTCGGCCACCAGGGCCTGGGCGGGGTCAGCGGTGCTGTAGCGCACCTCGACCGCATCGCCCCACTCCTTGTCCGACAGGCTGCCACCGAGCCCTTTGACGCGGCGTTTCTGCCCATCGCCGGCGGTGTATTCGACGACGGGCGCACGCGTGGTCGTGACGTAGCCCTTGCTGTCCTTGCTGCGCTCTTCCACGAACTCGACCAGGCTGCCTTGCGTGGGGGCCGTGCCCGCGATCGACTGGTATCGCTGCCAGCCCACCGTGACCGCGCCGTACAGGCCGGCGCAGCCGATCAGCAGTGCACCAATGCCGGCACCCCAGAAGAAAGTCTTGAAGCGCCCGACCAGCGCGCCGACGGCCGGTCCGACCAGCAGCGACAGCCCGAAGACGAGCAAGGCGTGGGTGGCGGCTTCGTCGTCCATGGCGCGCGTCCTAATGGCATGCGGCGCGGGTGACGGAGCCGCGTGGTCAGCGGCGCGGGCGCTGTTGCCCGTTGCTGGTGCGAAGGCCCATGTTGGTCTTCTGGCGGTCGATGCGCGCCTGCTTGCGGCGCTCTTCGCGCTCGATGACCTTGCGCTTCGTGTAGCCCGACGAATCGGCCCAGGCCCACCATGCCAGGGCCAGCGCGAACGGGCTCAGCACGATCCACCAGCTCCAGCCGGCGACCATGCCCATTTCGAAATATTTGAGGGCTATGCCAAGCAGGCCCAAGAGCAGAAACCACATCGCGAATACCCTCCGAGTTGGTCGGTATCGCCGCCAGTGCGTGTGCACCGCGCTACCTACAATCGCGTTGGATCGAATGTAACTCAGCCCTTACGAAAACAGTCCCCATGAAAAGAACGATGTTGATGGCAGCCCTGGGCCTCGGCCTCGCGGCACCCGCCTTTGCCGACCTGGCCCTCGCCACGTCGAAAAACTGCATGAGCTGCCACGCGGTCGAACGCAAGGTGCTCGGGCCGTCGTTCAAGGACATCGCGGCCAAGTACAAGGACGACAAAGGCGCAGCCAACACGCTGGCCACCAAGATCATCAAGGGCGGCTCGGGCGTGTGGGGCCCGGTGCCGATGCCGGCCAACAACCAGGTCAGCGAAGCCGATGCGAAGAAGCTTGCGGCCTGGGTGTTGTCGACGAAGTAATCAGAAAAAGAAACGAAGCGCGCGACACGCCCGGTCAGATGCTCGGGTTGATGTCGCTGGGCACCGGACGGCGCTCGATGCGGTCCTCGAGCTGCCCGATGTGCGCGGCCACCGTGTTGTCGGTCTGGTCCGAACGCGCCTTGACCGCGCGTTCCAGTTGCTCCATCCGCGCCAGCAGCGCGGTGTGCCGGTCGGCGTTGTGCGACATGTGCTGCTTCTCTTGCGCTTCGAGGAAGTTGCGCAGTTCGGTGAAGCGCGAGGCCTCGGCCTTGTCGGCGAGGTCGCGCTGGGTCTGCATTTCCTTCGTGTGGCGCTTGGTCTCCAGCAGCACCGAGCTGTGCAGGTACAGCACGTACACGAGGAAGAAGGCCGCGAGCACGGCCGTGAGCCCCAGCATGATCAGCCCCAGCGGCGCCGACACGCTCATGAAGCCGAGCCACACATCGGTGGAGGCCGACAGCGTGCCCCAGTTCAGCGCGGCAAGCCCCGCGATGAGCAGCACGATGACAAAAAGAAAAGCGGATCTCACGCCCATGTGGCGCCTCCTTGCAAACAACCGGTCACGATGACAAAAGCCGCGCGCCTGTCATGGCGCGCGGTGACGACATCGGTTTTACCTCAGCAAAGAGCCCGCTTTGGTGCACACGGCTGCACAAACGGCCATGTCCTACACCTCTCCACAGCCAGTTCGTGACAACTGTTCCGAATCGGTAGGCGACGGCCGCGTTTGCGGTCAGTTCGTTTCCGACAACTGATCGAGGATGGCCGGGTTCTCCAGCGTCGACGTGTCCTGCGTGATCGCCTCGCCCTTGGCAATGCTGCGCAGCAAACGCCGCATGATCTTGCCGCTGCGCGTCTTGGGCAGGTTGTCGCCGAAGCGGATGTCCTTGGGCTTGGCGATGGGGCCGATTTCCTTGGCGACCCAGGCGCGCAGTTCGTTGGCGATCTGCTTGGCCTCTTCGCCGGTCGGGCGCGAGCGCTTGAGCACGACGAAGGCGCACACGGCTTCGCCCGTCACGTCGTCGGGACGGCCCACCACCGCGGCTTCGGCCACGAGGTCGGTCTTGGACACCAGCGCCGATTCGATTTCCATCGTGCCCAGGCGGTGGCCCGACACGTTGAGCACGTCGTCGATGCGGCCCGTGATGCGGAAGTAGCCGCGGTCGGCACTGCGCACCGCGCCGTCGCCGGCCAGGTAAATGGTGCCGCCCATCTCTTCGGGGAAGTAGCTCTTCTTGAAGCGCTCGGGGTCGTTCCAGATGGTGCGGATCATCGAGGGCCAGGGCCGCTTGATGACCAGCATGCCGCCCGCGCCGTTGGGCAGGTCTTTGCCGGTCTCGTCGACGATGGCGGCCATGATGCCCGGCAGCGGCAAGGTGCACGAGCCCGGCACCAGCGGCGTGGCGCCCGGCAGCGGCGTGATGACGTGGCCGCCCGTTTCGGTCTGCCAGAAGGTGTCGACGATCGGGCAGCGTTCGCCGCCGATATTGCGGTGGTACCACATCCACGCCTCGGGGTTGATCGGCTCGCCGACCGAACCGAGGATGCGCAGGCTGGTCAGGTCCCAGTTCTTCGGGTGCACTTTTTCGTCGCCTTCGGCCGCCTTGATGAGCGAACGGATCGCGGTGGGCGCCGTGTAGAACACGCTGACCTTGTGCTTCTCGATCATTTCCCAGAAGCGGCCCGCGTGCGGGAAGGTCGGGATGCCTTCGAACACGACCTGCGTGGCGCCGGCCGCGAGCGGGCCGTAGGCGACGTAGGTGTGGCCGGTGATCCAGCCGATGTCGGCGGTGCACCAGAACATGTCTTCGGGACGGATGTCGAAGGTCCAGTCCATCGTGAGCTTGGCCCACAGCAGGTAGCCGCCGGTGGCGTGCTGCACGCCCTTGGGCTTGCCGGTGGAGCCCGAGGTGTAGAGGATGAACAGCGGGTGCTCGGCATTGACCGGCACCGGCGCACACTCGGTGCTCTGCCCTGCCTGCGCTTCGGTGAAGGTCTTGTCGCGGCCCTCGACGCGGTTCCACGCGGTGGGCGTGCGCTCGTACACGAGCACGGTCTTGAGCGTGTCGCAGCCCCCCAGCGCGATGCCGTCGTCCACGATGGCCTTGAGCGGCAACTCCTTGCCGCCGCGCAGCTGGTAGTTGGCGGTGATGACGGCCACGGCGCCCGCATCGATGATGCGTTCCTGCAGCGCCTTGGCCGAGAAGCCGCCGAACACCACGCTGTGGGTGGCGCCGATGCGCGCACAGGCCTGCATGGCGACCACGCCTTCGATGGTCATCGGCATGTAGATGATGACGCGGTCGCCCTTCTGGATGCCCTGCGCCTTGAGCGCATTGGCGAACTGGCTCACGCGGGCCAGCAGTTCCTTGTAGGTGACGCGGGTGACAGCGCCGTCGTCGGCTTCGAAGACGATGGCGGTCTTGTTCTCGACGGGGGTGCCGATGTGTTTGTCCAGGCAGTTGGCGCTGGCATTGAGCTCGCCGTCACCGAACCATTCGTAGAACGGCGCCTTCGATTCATCGAGGGTGCGGGTGAAAGGCTTGGTCCACTGGAGGTTGTCCTTGGCCAGCCGGGTCCAGAAGCCTTCGAAGTCCTGTTCGGCTTCCTTGCACAACGCTTCATAGGCGGCCATGCTGGCAATGCGGGCGCCTTCGGTGGCGCGGGCGTCGGGCGGGAACACACGGTTCTCGACGAGGACGGATTCAATGTTCTTCGATGCGCTGCTCATGCTCTTGTCTCCTGATTGAATGCGGCCGTAATGTCGGGGCACGCACTTACGGGCCACTGACGGGGTCGATGTTAGTTCGCAGGGTTATCACGAGTGCGTCACTGGGAGACCTCTAAAATCGCCCGACTTTTTACATCTGTCTTCTTACTTCATGTCCGCCCCCGATCCTTTCGACGCCCGGAACGCGCCCGTACCAGCGCGCAGTTCCCCGCTGAAGCCCCTGCCCCGGCTCATCTTCGCGAGCCGCTGGCTGCAGCTGCCGCTGTACCTGGGACTGATCGTTGCACAGGGTGTGTACGTGGTGCACTTCCTGGTCGAGCTGCTGCACCTGGTCGAAGCCGCCTTCGGCAACAAGGACGCGCTGCAGGCCCTCATCGCGAGCATCGGCTACAAGACCACCGCACCGGTCGGCGCACTCAACGAGACGGTGATCATGCTGGTGGTGCTGGCGCTGATCGACGTGGTGATGATCTCCAACCTGCTGATCATGGTGATCGTGGGCGGCTACGAGACCTTCGTGAGCCGCATGGACCTCGAAGGCCACCAGGACCAGCCCGAGTGGCTGAGTCACGTGAACGCCTCGGTGCTCAAGGTGAAGCTGGCCACCGCCATCATCGGCATCAGCTCGATCCACCTGCTCAAGACCTTCATCAACGCGGACAACTACACCGACAAGGTGCTGATCGCGCAGACCGTGATCCACATCGCGTTCCTGTTCTCGGCCATGGCCATCGCTTACACCGACAAGCTGATGAACGAGGCGGCCGCAGCCAACCCGCGTCACTGAGCCCCGCTAGGGCGCATCCCAGGCCGGCACTTCGGTGAAGCGCTCGGCCAGAAAATCGAGCAAGGTGCGCAGCGCAGACGGCATGTGCTTGCGCGAGGCGTACACCGCATACACCCCCAGCACCTGCGGCTCGTGATCGGGAAAGAGCGACACCAGCTCGCCCGATTGCAACAACCCCGACGTCAGATAGGTGGGCAGCATCGCGATGCCCGCCCCGGCCCGCGCCAGCGCCATGAGGCTGGACGCGTCGTTGGTCGAGAGGTTGCCGGCCACGGCCACCGAGACCGGCTGGCCGTCGGCCTTGCGCGTGAAGTTCCAGAGGCTGCGGCCGAAATACGAATGCGTGAGGCAGTTGCGCTGCGCCAGCTCTTCCACGCGCTGCGGCTGGCCGTGCACCTTCAGGTAATCGGGTGTCGCACAGACCACCGAGCGGCACACCGAGAGCCGGCGCGCGATGAGGTTCGGGTCGATCTCGGCCGACACGCGGATCGCGAGGTCGATGCGCTCGTCCACCAGGTTCACCGCGCGATCGAGCAGCACCAGGTCGACCGCCACGCCCGGGTAGCGCCGCACGTAGTCGGCCACCGCGCGGGCCAGCTGCGCCTGCGCGAACGAGGTGCTGGCGGTGATGCGCAACTGCCCGCTCGGCGCCTCGGCCGGATGGCGCACCGCCGCCTGCATGTCGCCGGCGAGTTCGAGCACCTGGCGGCAGCGCGGCAGCAGCTCTTCGCCCGCCGCCGTGAGGCTCAGGCGGCGCGTCGTGCGGTGCAGCAGGCGTGCGCCGGTCCATTGCTCCAGCTCGGCCACGTAGCGCGTGACCACCGGGCGGGACATGTCGAGCTTGTCGGCCGCGGCTGAAAGGCTGCCCGCATCCACGACGGTGACGAACACCCGCATTGCATTCAATCGGTCCATTCGAACGATTTTAGGAATAAAGAAGCGCGGAATTCGAGGTATTTCTTTCGAAATCAGAAACCTAAGATGAGGTTATCCCCTTCCCAACCTTTTGACTGGAGTCCCTCATGAGCCACATCGCCATCATCGGAGCCACCGGACGCGCCGGCAGCCGCCTTCTCGAAGAAGCGCTGCGCCGCGGCCACACCGTCACCGCCATCGCGCGCAAGGCCAGCGAAAAGCTGTCGGGCCGTGCCAATGTGAAGGCCGTCGACGCTGACGCGCTCGACGCCGCCGCCCTCGAAAAGGCCGTGGCCGGCCATGACGCCGTGTTCAGCGCCGCGCACTTCGCCACCGTGCCGCCCGCAGCCGTCATCGAGCCGGTCAAGCGCGCGGGCGTGAAGCGCCTGCTGGTGGTCGGCGGCGCCGGCAGCCTGTTTGCGACGCCCGGCCTGAAGGTGATCGACACGCCGAACTTCCCCGACGCCTACCGCGCCGAAGCCACGGCCGGCGGCGTGTTCCTGGACGCGCTGCGCAACGAGAAAGACCTCGACTGGACCTTCCTGTCGCCCTCCGCCGAGTTCGTCGAAGGCGAGCGCACGGGCAAGTTCCGCCTTGGCACCGACGATCTGCTGGTGAGCGCCGAAGGCCGCAGCTGGATCACGTTCGAGGACTACGCGATCGCGTTCATCGACGAACTCGAGAAGCCCGCGCATTCGCGCCAGCGCTACACGATCGGCTACTGATCGACCGGCCAACAACGAAAAAGGACCCTCGCGGGTCCTTTTTTTTATGGGGGCTGCCGAACGGATCAGCGACCGGTCATGTTCTCCGGCACCACCCACGCATCGAACTGCTCGGCCGTCAGATGCCCCGATGCAATCGCGGCTTCGCGCAGGCTCGTGCCTTCCTTGTGCGCCTTCTTCGCGATGTAGGCCGACTTGTCGTAGCCGATGTGCATGTTCAGCGCCGTCACCAGCATCAGCGAGCGCTGGACCAGCTCGGTGATGCGTTCGCGGTTCGGCTCGATGCCCACGGCGCAGTGGTCGTTGAAGCTCACCATGCCGTCGGCCAGCAGGCGCACGCTCTGCAGGAAGTTGTGCGCCACCATCGGGCGGAACACGTTCAGCTCGAAGTTGCCCGAGGCGCCGCCGATGTTGATGGCCACGTCGTTGCCGAACACCTGCGCGGCCAGCATCGTGACCGCTTCGCTCTGGGTCGGGTTGACCTTGCCCGGCATGATCGACGAGCCGGGTTCGTTCTCGGGAATGCTGAGTTCGCCGATGCCGCTGCGCGGGCCGCTGGCGAGCCAGCGCACGTCGTTGGCGATCTTGTTCATGCTGGCGGCCAGCGTCTTCAGCGCGCCGTGGGCATGCACCAGCGCATCGACGCTGGCCATGGCTTCGAACTTGTTCGGTGCGGTGACGAACGGCAGGCTCGTGAGCCTCGCCAGTTCGGCCGCGACCTGCTCCGCATAACCCTTGGGCGCATTGAGCCCGGTGCCGACGGCCGTGCCGCCCAGCGCCAGTTCGCACAGGTGCGGCAGCGCGGCGCGCACATGCGCCTCGCCGTGCGCGAGCTGCGCCACGTAGCCCGAGAACTCCTGGCCCAGCGTGAGCGGCGTGGCGTCCTGCAGGTGGGTGCGGCCGATCTTCACGATGTCGGCGAAGTCTTCCGCCTTCTTCGCCAGCGTGCCACGCAGCTTGGCGATGGCGGGCAGCAGCTTGTGGGTGATGGCCTCGACGGCCGCCACGTGCATGGCGGTCGGGAACACGTCGTTGCTCGACTGGCTGCGGTTCACGTCGTCGTTCGGGTGCACGAGGCGCCCTTCCCCGCGCTCGCCGCCGAGGATTTCGCTGGCGCGGTTGGCCAGCACCTCGTTGACGTTCATGTTGCTCTGCGTGCCCGAGCCGGTCTGCCAGACCACCAGCGGGAACTCGCCCGGGTGCTTGCCGGCGATGACCTCGTCAGCCGCGGCCACGATGGCTTGCGTCTTCTTCTCGTCCTGCAGGCCCAGCGCGTGGTTGACCACGGCCGATGCGCGCTTGACCTGGGCCAGCGCCTTGATGATTTCGCGCGGCTGCTGCTCGCCGGAGATGTCGAAGTTCTGCAGCGAGCGCTGCGTTTGCGCGCCCCACAGCTTGTCGGCCGGCACGTCGATCGGGCCAAAGGTGTCGCGCTCGGCACGGGTCTTGGGAGAAGTCGTCATGAGAAAAATGGCTCCGCAGTCTTGGATGGTTGCGCCGCTCATCGGGCGCGGTCAGGGCCTGTTCACCCTATTTCTGGCGCCAGAAATAGGGTGAACAGGCCCTAGTATCGGCTCGATAAGAATGGCTCGCATCTGACGAGGCCATTCGCCCCCGTCCCACAGACACGATACGCCCGTGGGTTGACTCGCGTCATGCCAAAAAGTTATAATCATGGGCTTCCGACGACCAACAAGTCATGTTGGTCACCCTTGCACTACTCGCGGATCTGTGAATCCCGTCGCGGTGCAAGGCCCTCCACGCCGGGCCCAGCCCGGCAAACCGGCCGGATCTTTTTTCCGGCCCCATTGCCACGTCACGCTCATCCAGGCGGCGCCCCTCGACCAGGCCCGTTGTCTGCGAATGAAGCATCCGATGGGCACTGGCTTCGTCGCCAAGTCGTCTTCAGTGCCTGTCGGCAGCCCTCGGGGCTCGCCGGGCCATTGCATGCGCATGCGCAAACTTCATGCGCGCTGTCGGGCAGCTCCCTCATCGGGCTGATGGCGTGGCCGTTGCCGTCCTTCGGGGCGGTGCTGTGTCCACCCTTCACTCAAGGAGCCCCGGCATATGGCCAAAGGAATTCTCATCGACCATGTCTTCAAGGTGTTCGGCGATTCGCCCGAACAAGCCCTGGAGCTGGTCCACCAAGGTTTTTCGAAAAAGGAAATCCTGGCGCAAACCGGCCAGTCGATCGGCGTGTTCGATGCCACCTTCGAGATCCAGGCCGGCGAGATCTTCGTGATCATGGGCCTGTCGGGCTCGGGCAAGTCGACGCTGGTGCGGCTGCTCAACCGCCTGATCGAGCCGACCGCCGGGCGCATCGTGATCGACGGCGCCGACATCAACGAGCACTCCGACAGCAAGCTGCGCGCACTGCGCCGCAAGGACATCAGCATGGTGTTCCAGTCGTTCGCGCTGATGCCGCACATGACGGTGCGCGAGAACACCGCCTTCGGCCTCGAGCTGTCGGGCACGCGCAAGAAAGACCGCCTCGCACAGGCCGACCTCGCGCTCGCGCAGGTGGGCCTTTCGGGCTGGGGCGACAGCTACCCCGACGAGCTGTCGGGCGGCATGCAGCAGCGTGTGGGCCTGGCGCGCGCACTGGCGTCTGATCCGTCGATCCTGCTGATGGACGAGGCCTTTTCGGCCCTCGACCCGATCATCCGCACCGAGATGCAGTCGGAGCTGCTGCGGCTGCAGCAGGTGCAGCGCCGCACCATCGTCTTCATCTCGCACGACCTGGACGAAGCCATGCGCATCGGCGACCGCATCGCGATCATGAAGGACGGCCACGTGATCCAGGTCGGCACGCCCGACGAGATCCTGCGCAGGCCGGCCGACGACTATGTGCGCAGCTTCGTGCGCGGCGTGGACGCGGCGGCGGTGTTCAAGGCGGCCGATATCGCGCGCAAATCGCTCACCGTGGTGTGCGAGCACCCCGAGCGCGGCGCGCACGCGGCGCTCAAGCTGCTCGAAGACCAGGACCGCGACTTCGCCTACGTGACCAGCCCGACCAAGCGCTTCCTGGGCGTGGTGTCGGCCGACACGCTGCGCGGTGCACTCGACGGGCATTCGGGCCCGCTCGGGCTGCACCACGCCTTTCTCGACGAGCTGCCGCGCATCGACGCCGAAGCCCCCGTGGCCGGCCTCATCGGCCAGCTCGCGCAGGCGCCGTGCGCACTGCCGGTGGTGGCCGGCGACGGCCGCTTCTGCGGTGCGATCAGCAAGACGACGCTGCTCAAGTTCCTCGACCGCGACACGCCGCCGATCGAACCCGTCTCGCCGCACGCCGCCCCCGCACTCGCCGCCGAGCCGCACTGAATTCACGAAGGACCTTGAACGATGAACGACACCACATTGCCTTCCGACCTGAACGCGCCCCTGATGGACGCCCCCGTTTTGGACACGCCCGCCGCGCCCCCCGCCCTCGACCCGTGGGAAGCGATCTCGGCCGCGCCTGACACCTCGACCGCCAGCGCCTGGCTCGATGCGCCGGCGAACACCGCGCACGCCCTCGCCGGGCAGGCCGACACCGCCACCAACGGCTTCGCACTGCACCGCCTGTGGGACGGCTCGCTGCCCGTCGAGGCCTGGATCAACCAGGGCCTGGGCTGGGTGGTCGAGCATTTCCGCCCCTTCTTCCAGACCGTGCGCCTGCCCATCGACAGCACGCTCAACTCGGTGCAAGGCCTACTCACCGCCCTGCCCGCGCTGCCGATGATTGCGATCATCGGCCTGCTCGCCTGGCAGTTCGCCGGCCGCGCGCTGGCCATCGGCACCGTCGTGTCGCTGATGCTGGTGACCATGCTCGGCATCTGGCCCGAGGCCATGGTCACGCTGTCGCTGGTGCTGACCTCGCTGGTGTTCTGCATGGTCATCGGCCTGCCGCTGGGCGTGCTGCTGGCCAGCAACGACCGGGCCCAGCGCGTGATGCGCCCGGTGCTCGACGCCATGCAGACCACGCCGGCCTTCGTGTACCTCGTGCCGGTGGTGATGCTGTTCGGCATCGGCAACGTGCCGGGCGTGATCGTGACCATCGTCTTCGCGCTCGCCCCGCTGGTGCGCCTGACCAACCTCGGCCTGCGCCAGGTGCGGCCCGACCTCATCGAGGCCGCGCGTGCGTACGGCGCCTCGCCCTGGCAGATGCTGCTGAAGGTGAAGCTGCCGCTGGCCATGCCATCGATCATGGCGGGCATCAACCAGGCGCTGATGCTGTCGCTGTCGATGGTGGTGATCGCCTCGATGATCGCCGTGGGCGGCCTGGGCCAGATGGTGCTGCGCGGCATCGGCCGGCTCGACATGGGCCTGGCCACCGTCGGCGGCCTGGGCATCGTGCTGCTGGCGATCACGCTGGACCGCCTGACGCAGGCCATGGGCAAGTCGCGCCGCAGCGCCGGCCATCGCTGGTGGTACACGGGGCCGGCCGGCCTCGCGCTGCGCACGCTGCAGCGCCTTGTCGGCACGCCCTCGCGCGGCTCGCACGCCGACGACGCCGTGCCCGCCCTTTCCACGCAAGCGCACTGACCGTCACGGAGGACATCCACGCATGAAGACCACCCGCCTCTTCTTCGCCCGCAGCCTCCTGGCACTGGGCCTCGTCGCCTTCGGTGCGACCGCACAGGCCGCCAATGATCTGCCCGGCCAGGGCGTCACCGTGCAGCCACTGAAAAGCTCGCTCGCCGAGGAAGCCTTCCAGACGCTGCTGGTGATGCGCGCGCTCGAAAAGCTCGGCTACAAGGTCGAGCCGATGAAAGACCTCGAGCCCGCCACCGAGCACCTGGCCATTGCCAACGGCGACGCCACCTTCATGGCCAACCACTGGAGCCTGCTGCACGCCGACTTCTACAAGAACAGCGGCGGCGATGCCAAGCTGTGGCACCAGGGCGTGTACTCCGACGGCGCGGTGCAGGGCTACCTGATCGACCGCAAGACCGCCGAGCAATACAACATCACCAACCTCGCGCAGCTGAAAGACCCGGCCATCGCCAAGCTGTTCGATGCCGACGGCGACGGCAAGGCCGACCTCACCGGCTGCAACCCCGGCTGGGGCTGCGAGCTGGCCATCGAGGGCCACCTGAGCGCCTACCAGTTGCGCGACAGCGTGACCCACAAGCAGGGCAGTTACGCCGCGCTCATGGCCGACACCATCGCGCGCTTCAAGCAGGACAAGCCGATCCTCTACTACACCTGGACGCCGTACTGGGTCAGCGCCGTGCTGCGTCCGGGCGCTGACGTGGTCTGGCTGCAGGTGCCGTTCTCGCCCGCGCAGGCCGGCGCACAGGTCGACACCCGGCTGCCCAACGGCCGCAACTACGGCTTCCTGGCCAACCAGCAGCGCATCGTTGCCAACCGCGCCTTCATCGAGAAGAACCCCGCCGCCGGCCGCCTGTTCGAGGTGATGAAGCTGCCGATCGCCGACATCAACGCGCAGAACCTGCGCATGAGCGAAGGCGCGAACAGCATGCAGGACGTGACGCGCCACACCGACGGGTGGATTCGGGTGCACCAGACGACCTTCGATGGGTGGATTGCCGAGGCGCGCGCCGCCGCCCGGTAACACCGACTCACACCCGCGCCGGCGCCCTTTCGCCCGGCGCCGGCCTGCGGTATTGGTGGCTGAGATAATCGAGGGCGTTCCCCCTCCAATAAGACTCCCCACCATGACGACCACGATCCAGCAGGCCGACCTGATCGAATCGATCAGCGCCGCGCTCCAGTACATCAGCTACTACCACCCCGCGGACTACATTGCCCACCTGGCCAAGGCCTACGAGCGCGAGCAGAGCCCCGCCGCCAAGGACGCCATTGCGCAGATCCTGACCAACAGCAAGATGAGCGCCACGGGCCACCGCCCGATCTGCCAGGACACCGGCATCGTCAACGTGTTCCTCAAGGTCGGCATGGACGTGCGCTGGGGCGGCTTCACCGGTTCGCTGGACGACGCCATCAACGAAGGCGTGCGCCGCGGCTACAACCACCCCGACAACACGCTGCGCGCCTCGGTCGTGGGCGACCCGCAGTTCGATCGCAAGAACACCAAGGACAACACGCCCGCGGTGATCTTCACCGAGATCGTGCCCGGCAACACCGTCGAAGTGACGGTGGCCGCCAAGGGCGGCGGCAGCGAGAACAAGAGCAAGCTGGTCATGCTGAACCCCGGCGACAGCGTGGTCGACTGGGTGCTCAAGACCGTGCCCACCATGGGCGCCGGCTGGTGCCCGCCCGGCATGCTGGGCATCGGCATCGGCGGCACGGCCGAGAAGGCCGCGCTCATGGCCAAGGAAAGCCTGATGGACGACCTGGACATGCACGAGCTGCAGGCCAAGGCCGCCTCGGGCGCCGAGCTGAGCAAGGTCGAGGCGCTGCGCCTGGAGCTGTTCGAGAAGGTCAATGCCCTGGGCATCGGCGCGCAGGGCCTGGGCGGCCTGGCCACCGTGCTCGACGTCAAGATCAAGATGTACCCGACGCACGCGGCCAGCAAGCCCGTGGCAATGATCCCCAACTGCGCCGCCACGCGCCACGCGCACTTCGTGATGGACGGCAGCGGCCCGGTCTACCTCGATCCGCCGTCGCTCGACCTGTGGCCCGACGTGAACTGGGCACCCGACGAAAAGAAGAGCAAGCGCGTCGACCTGAACAAGCTCACGCCCGCCGAAGTCGCGAGCTGGAAGCCGGGCGACACGATCCTGCTGAACGGCAAGATGCTCACCGGCCGCGACGCCGCGCACAAGCGCATCCAGGACATGCTGGCCAAGGGCGAGAAGCTGCCGGTCGATTTCACGAACCGCGTCATCTACTACGTCGGCCCGGTCGATCCGGTCGGCAACGAAGCCGTGGGCCCCGCCGGCCCGACCACCGCCACGCGCATGGACGGCTTCACCGAGATGATGCTGGCGCAAACCGGCCTGATCGCCATGATCGGCAAGGCCGAGCGCGGCCCGGTCGCCATCGAGGCCATCAAGAAGCACAAGAGCGCCTACCTCATGGCCGTGGGCGGCGCCGCGTACCTCGTGAGCAAGGCCATCAAGACCGCCAAGGTCGTGGGCTTTGCGGACCTGGGCATGGAAGCCATCTACGAATTCGACGTGGTCGACATGCCCGTGACCGTGGCGGTCGATGCCGGCGGCACCAGCGCGCACATCACCGGTCCGGCCGAGTGGCAGAAGCGCATCGCCAGCGGCGAGTTCAAGACCATTCCGCTGGAAGTCGCTTGAACCCGGTCGGCGTGTTCGACAGCGGTGTCGGGGGGCTGAGCACACTCGCCGCGCTGCAGGCCGAGCTGCCGACCGAACGCTTCGTCTACTTCGCCGACACCGCGAACGCGCCGTATGGTGAGCGCGGCGATGCCTACGTCATCGCGCACTCGCGCCAGGTGGTCGAACATCTGCTGCGCGCGCACGACATCAAGGCGCTTGTGGTGGCCTGCAACACGGCCACCACGGCGGCGATCCATGTGCTGCGCGCCGAATTCCCCGCGCTGCCCATCGTCGGCCTGGAGCCGGCGCTGAAGCCCGCCGTGGCGACGAGCCACACGGGCCACATCGCGGTGCTGGCCACGCGCGGCACGCTGGCCAGCGCCCGGTACGCAGCGCTGCGCGATTCCTTTGCAGCGGCAGCGACCGTGCGGCCCGTGCCGTGCGACGGCCTGGTGAAGGCCATCGAAGGCTTCGACAACCCCGGCATCGCCGCGCTGTGCGCCCGCTACATGGCGGAGGCCGGCCCCTTCGGCGACGGCGCGGGCCAGGTCGACACCGTGGTGCTCGGCTGCACGCACTACCCGCTCGTGAAAGACGAACTGCAGCGCCACGCACCGTCGACGCTGCGCTTCATCGACACCGGTGCACCGGTCGCGCAGCAGACCCGCCGCGTGCTGACGTCGCTCAGCCGATTGGCAGATGACAACAGCGAAGGCGGGCTGGTCCTCGAGAGCAGCGGCGTCCTGGCGGTGCTCGAAGCAGCCGCCGCGCGTTGGCTGCCCGCGCGTTCGCAGGGCGCTCCGATGCCTGCGGCAAACGTCGCCTGACCTCATCACGATTGGCAATGCGCGCCCTCTTCTTCCTGCGTCATGCACTGCTCCTGCTGGGCCTGGCTTCGGCCGCTGGCCTGAGCCACGCCGCCTGCGAAAGCGGCCTGGCCGAGCGCATGCATGCCAAGCTCTATCCCAGGCAGCCGCTCGACGAACGGCTTGCCGCCTGCAAGGTCTGGCCGGCGTTTCCCGGCCGCAGCATCGTGGTGCTGCCCATGCCGCGCGAGACCACCGACAAGGGCGCCAAGGTCTTCGACCTCGCGCTGCTGCTGATCCAGCGGCCCGACAACGGCAACACCGACCGCGACACGGTGATCGGGCGGATCTTCCTGCCCGAGGCGCTCGACGAAGACGCCACCACCGCGATCCAGGAGATCCGCGTCGACACCTCGCGCTACGTGCTGTCGTCCGACACGCGCGCCTTCGGCCTGCGCGTGCGCTACCGCGGCAACAGCCCAACCTCGGGCCCGCAGGCCAGCGAGACCGTGCGCCTCTACGTGCAGCGCGGCAACAAGCTGCACCAGGTGCTGCAGGAGGTCGAGCTCGACCACGACAACGGTGGCTGGGACGCCACCTGCACCGGCCACTTCGAGAAGCTGCGCACCATGCTGTCGGTCGCCCGCACGACGAGCAGCGGCTTTGCCGACCTGCAGCTGTCGCGCACGCTGGTGCAAAGCCGCGCGCAGGAACAGGAAGACCAGGGCTGCGTCGAGAAAGCGTTGCCCGCGAAGTTCAGCACCGTGACGCTGCGCTATGACGGCGAGCGCTACAAGGTGCCGAAGTCGCTGCAACAAGCGCCCTGACGCGCACCTGAATCCGGCGGGTCTTTCACGGACCCGTCATACGAAAGTAACAGCATGCGCGGTTTGTTCCCAAGAACGGCCACGCACCATGAGTTCGCTTTCCCTCCCGTCCCGCATTCCCTTCCAACCCATGCTGCTCGCCGGCGCCCTGTCGATCCTGCTCGCTGCCTGCGGCGGCGGCAGTGACGGCGGCGGCTTCAACGGGTTCTTCCCGCCCACGGCCAACCCGCCGCCGACCACGCCGCCCGCTGTAGTGCAGCCCGAGCCCGACCAGCTCGTGTCGAAGGCGCAGTTCACACCCAAGGCAGACAGTACCGAAGGCTCGTCCGACGCATCGACCGCCATCGCCCTGCCCGACGGTTTCATGCTCGTGGCGGACGACGAAGCGAACGTGCTGCGCGTGTACCCGCGCGCCGGCGGCGCGGCGGTAAAGGAATGGAGCTACAAGGACGCAGGCCCCAAGCTCGCCAAGGAGCTCGACCTCGAAGCCGGCACACGCATCGGCGACACGCTGTACTTCACCGGCTCCAACAGCAACAAGAAGGACGGCGGCGACGCAGCGGCTGACCGTTCGCACCTCTTCGCAGTGAAGGTCGGCGGCACCGGCGCGGCCACCACGTTCGACTACGTGGGCCAGTTCTCGCTGCTCGAAGCGCAGCTCATCGCCTGGGACAAGGGCAACGCCCACGGGCTCGGCGCCGACCACTTCGGCTTTGCCGCGTCGGCCGCCGCCGGCATCGTGCCGGAGCGCATCGACGGCTTCTCGATCGAAGGCCTGACCAGCGCACCGGGCGACACCGCCCTGTGGCTGGGCTTCCGCGCGCCGCAGACGGGCGCCTCGGTGCGCGCGAAGGCGCTGATCGTCCCGCTGCAGAACCACGCCGCGCTGATGGCCGGCACTGCCACGCAAGCCGTCTTCGGCGCGCCCATCGAACTGGAGTTGGGAGGCCGCGGCATCCGCTCGATCGACAAGGGCACCGACGGCAACTACCTGATCGTCGCGGGCCCGGCGGGCGCTGCGGTGCCGGAGGTGGACCGCAACTTCGCGCTGTTCGCCTGGAACGGCAACCCGAACAGCGCACCGGTCGAGCTGTCGAACGACCTCGAGGCGCTGCGCAAGGAAACGGGCGGCAGCTTCGAGTCCATCGTGGAAGTGCCGGGCCCGGTGAAGGCCGGCACGCAGGTGCAGCTGCTGCTGGACAACGGCGACACGAAGTGGGACGGCAAGACGGCCTCGAAGGACCTGCCCGCCGCCGAGCAGAAGTTCGACGGTTTCGTCGTGCGCCTGGGTGCCCCGTGGGTCGACACGGCAGCTCCGAAGCTGAAAAAGGCATCGCCACCGGCCGGCCGTGTGGGCGTCAACCTCGACACCTCGATCATCCTGTCGTTCAACGAGGCGGTGCGCCTCGGGTCCGGGCGCATCGTGCTGCACGCGGCCGACGGTGCGGTGGTCGAGACCTTCCACGCCAACAGCCCCACCGCGCGCGTGCAGGTGGCGTTCAACGTGCTGACGCTGGTGCCCACGGCCAAGCTTGCAATGAACGCCGGTTACTACGTCACGGTCGATGCCAACGCCATCACCGACGCGGCTGGCAATGCCTTCGCGGGCATCAACGACGCGACGACGCTGGGCTTCACGACGGCCGGCGTGCCCACGCCGCTGGCGGCCGGCGACCTGCTCTTCATGGCTGCCAACACCGAAGCGCCAGACGCCTATGCCTTCGTGCTGCTGAAGGCGGTGAACGGTGGGACGCAGGTGCTGTTCACCGACCGCGACCGCGGTGACGGCACGGCCGAATTCACTGGCATCACCAAGGAAACGGCCTACTTCTGGACCGCGAACCAGAACCTGCCGGCCGGCACCATCGTGACCATCCAGACCGACGTCGTGGGCAGCCCGATCGCGGACAAGGGCTTCACGCTCGGGTCACCGGGAGGCATCGGCAAGGCGGAAACCATCTATGCCATTTCGGGCGGCACCATCAAAGAGCTGAGCGAAGGCAAGGCTGGAGAGATCGCCTCGGTCGGCAACTACCTCGCGAGCATCACGCTCGGCGGCAAGGCTGGCGGCATTCCCGATGCGCTCACGACGGCGGGCACGGCGTTCAGCTTCACGGTCGATCCGCTCAACCAGACCAACACGATCTACACCGGCTCGCTCGATCGCTCGGACCTGGCGGCCTTCGCGGCGCGTGTGAAAAATCCGGCCAACTGGGTCCAGAGCTACGCACCGGCAGCCGGCTACCCGCTCACGCGCGACAGCCTGTTCGGCGACAAGCTGCCCTGAGCGTCGCCGACTAGCGAGTCTGCAGTGCGGCCTTGCGGCCGCGCTGCATGTCGATCGGCAGCAGCAGCAACAGCCCGCCGATGAACAGCACCGCCGTCGAGAGGATGGCGATGCGCTGGTTGCCGCCGGTGGCCCAGGTGATGGCACCGAAGCTCAGCGGGCCGATGATGCTGGCCAGTCGCGTGGCGAAGGTCCAGAGCCCGAAGAATTCGGCGAGCTGCTGCGGCGGCGCGAGGTAGCCCGTCATCGCACGCCCAGCCGACTGGCTCGAGCCCATCGCCAGTCCTGCGATGGCAGCGGCCCACCAGAAACCGCCCTTGGTCGTGACCCATGCGGCAATCACGCACACCGCGATCCACGCGAGCAGCGTCGCTGCCAGCGACACCTTGTGGCCGATGCGGTCCTGCACGTAGCCGAAGGCGAAGGCGCCAAGCGCGGCCGCGAGGTTGAGCACGAAGATCAACACCATCGTCTCGCTCGCGACGAAGCCGATCACCTGCTCGGCGTAGATCGCCGCCAGCGTGATCGCGACCGCCACGCCGCCCTGGTAGCAGACGGTGCAGACCAGCAGCCACATGAAGTCGCGGTAGGCGCGGGCCTGCAGGAACGTGGCGCGCAGCTGTTGCCAGGCGCTGCCTTGGCCCCGGCTGGCCTGCGGCACGGCACGCTCAGGCAGCAGCGCGAAGGTCGCGCAAGCGGCAGTGCCGTAGATGGCCGCCGTGATCAGCATCGTGACCGGCACGAAGTGCGCCGCCGGCAGCCCGCGCGCCTGCGACCACAGCACGTAGGCCAGGCAGAACCCCAGCGCCAGCATGCCGCCGACATAGCCGAAGGCCCAACCCCAGCCGCTCACCTTGCCCATGCCTTCGGCGGTTGCCAACTCGGGCAGGAAGGCGCCGGTCAGCGACTCGCCGTAGGAATAGAAAGCATTGGAAACGATCACCAGCGCCATCGCGAGCGCAACGCCCATCGCGCCGCCCGCGAAACCCGGCGTGAGTGCGAGCGCCGCAGTGGCGAGCACGCAGCCTGTGGTCGTCATGACCAGCACGCGCTTCTTGGCGCCGTGCAGGTCGGCCCAGGCGCCGATGGCGGGCATCGTGAGCATCACGATGGCGTACGAGGTGCTCAGGGCCGCGGTCCACGCGAAGGTGGCCCATGGCGCACCCTTGGCGATGCCGCCGACGAAGTAGGCGGCGAACACCGCCGTGATCACGACCGTGGTGTAGCCCGAGTTCGCGAAGTCGTACATCGCCCAGCCGAACACCTCGCGCTTGCGCACGCCGGGGCGCAACGCGGAGGCTGGGAACAGGGCCATGCGGCCTTGGGACCGGGCGGAAAGCCTAGGGGGTTAGTGCAGGTGGCGCGGACGACGGCCACCGCCGTGACCACCACCACCGCTGCCGCCGCCGGCACCACCGGTACCGCGCGGACGCTTGCCGATTTCGAGCGAGTTCACGAGCGCGTCGAAACGGTCGCTGAAGAGGCGATCGATTTCGGCGACCACGCCACCCAGCTCGGCGCCGTCGAAGTGGCGCTCCATGAGGTTGACCACGTCTTCGACCAGCAGGTCGCGCTGCACCTGCATGATCGCGGCCGGGTTGGGGCCCACGAACAGCATCAGGAAGTCGTCGCGCGACTCTTCGTCGGGGTCACCCTCTTCTTCGTCGAAATCGGTGTCGTAGAAGGTGACTTCGATGGCGGCGCCGCGTTCGGAGAGTTCGTTCAGGGCCATGCACATCTCGTCGAGCGCCTGGCGGAAGTCTTCGTCGCCCGGCACGGTCCAGCAGATCTGCAGCGTGTGGTCCTTTTGCTCGAAGCGAATACCGGGTTCTTCTTCGTAGGTGCTGGTGGCACCGTCGGCCAGCGATTTGGCGCCCGCGTATTTCCAGAGCGGCTTCAGAGCCTCCTGGATTTGCTCGAAGCTCGCGTCCGAACGCAGCGGCACATCGCCATGCACATGGATCTCAAATGGAGCGTTGTAGCGAGGCATCAAATACTCCCTTGTAAATGTGGTGGTACCCGGAACGGGGGTCGAACCCGTATGCCCCGATCAAGGAAGCGGCGGATTTTAAGTCCGATGTGTCTACCAATTTCACCATCCGGGCCACAGGTTGAACATCGACGATAACCCAAATGAAACAAGCCCCGGCAACGTCGGTTGGCGGGGCTTGTATATCGGAGCCGATCGGTCTGACGAGAGGGTGGAGGCGCGACCCGGAGTCGAACCGGGCTACACGGATTTGCAATCCGTTGCATAACCGCTTTGCTATCGCGCCACGCTGAATAACGAAATCGAACTGCGAAAAAAAGGGAAGCTGGTTGCTTCCCTTTTTCAAAAACTGGAGCGGGAAAAGAGTCTCGAACTCTCGACCTCAACCTTGGCAAGGTTGCGCTCTACCAACTGAGCTATTCCCGCGTTTCGAGCCTCAAATTATATACCAGTTTTTTGAGGCTTCACAAGTTCTGCAATCAATCGGTCAATGCTTGACCGAGCCTTCGGAAGCCGGCGCCCCAGCGCGCTGCTTGGCCAGTTCGGCCACCGCAGCAGCCGATGCGGCCACCTCTTCGTCGGACAGCGGCTCGGGCATCTTCTCGAGTGCGATCTCGAGCACCTTGTCGATCCACTTCACCGGGACGATCTCGAGGCCGTTCTTCACGTTCTCGGGAATGTCCTGCAGGTCCTTGGCATTCTCTTCGGGGATCAGCACGGTCTTGATGCCGCCGCGCAATGCGGCCAGCAGCTTTTCCTTCAGGCCGCCGATGGCCGTGACCTCGCCGCGCAGCGTGATCTCGCCGGTCATCGCGACGTCGGCACGCACCGGGATGCCCGTGAGCGCCGACACGAAGGCCGTCGTCATCGCCGCGCCCGCGCTCGGGCCGTCCTTGGGCGTGGCGCCATCAGGCACGTGGATGTGGATGTCGCGCTTCTCGAACACCTCGTCCTTGATGCCCAGGCGGCGCGAGCGGCTGCGCACCACGGTGCGTGCGGCCTCGACCGATTCCTTCATCACGTCGCCGAGCGAACCCGTGCGGCTGATCACGCCCTTGCCAGGCATGGTGACCGCTTCGATCGTCAGCAGATCGCCGCCGACTTCGGTCCACGCAAGGCCGACCACCTGGCCGACCTGGTTCTGCTTCTCGGCCAGGCCGAAGCTGTACTTGCGCACGCCGAGGAACTCGTTGAGGTTCTCGCCGTCGACCGTGACCTTGGGCGTCAGTTGCTTGAGCAGCAGGCCCTTCACCACCTTGCGGCAGATCTTGGAGAGCTCGCGCTCCAGCGAACGCACGCCGGCTTCACGCGTGTAGTAGCGCACGATGTCGCGCACGGCGGATTCGGTGACGGCCAGCTCGTCGTCCTTCACGCCGTTGTTCTTCAACTGCTTGGGCAGCAGGTACTTGATCGCGATGTTGGTCTTCTCGTCCTCGGTGTAGCCCGAGAGGCGAATGACTTCCATGCGGTCCAGCAGCGCCGGCGGAATGTTCATCGAGTTCGACGTGGCGACAAACATGACGTCGCTCAGGTCGAAGTCGACTTCCACGTAGTGGTCGCCAAAGGTGTGGTTCTGCTCCGGGTCAAGCACTTCGAGCAGCGCGCTCGACGGGTCGCCACGGAAGTCCGTGCCCAGCTTGTCGATCTCGTCGAGCAGGAACAGCGGATTGCGCGTGCCGATCTTGCTCAGGCCCTGCAGCACCTTGCCCGGCAGCGCGCCGATGTAGGTGCGGCGGTGGCCGCGAATCTCGGCTTCGTCGCGCATGCCGCCCAGCGCCATGCGGGTGTACTTGCGGCCGGTCGCCTTCGCGATCGACTGCCCCAGCGAGGTCTTGCCGACACCCGGTGGGCCCACGAGGCACAGGATGGGTGCCTTCACCTTGTCGACGCGTTGCTGCACCGCAAGATATTCAAGGATGCGGTCCTTGACCTTCTCGAGGCCGTAGTGGTCGGCATTGAGCACGGCCTCTGCATTGGCCAGGTCGTGCTTGATCTTGGTCTTCTTGCTCCACGGCAGGGCGATGAGCACGTCGATGTAGTTGCGCACCACCGTGGCTTCGGCCGACATGGGCGACATGAGCTTGAGCTTCTTGAGCTCGCCCTCGGCCTTCTTCAGGCCTTCCTTGGACATCTTGGCGAGCTTGATCTTCTTCTCGATCTCCTCGATGTCCGCGCCCTCTTCGCCTTCGCCGAGCTCCTTCTGGATGGCCTTGACCTGCTCGTTGAGATAGAAGTCGCGCTGGTTCTTCTCCATCTGGCGCTTCACGCGGCCACGGATCTTCTTGTCGACATTCAGGATGTCGACTTCGCGCTCGAGCTGGCCGAACAGGTTTTCCAGGCGCGCCTTGACGTCGTCGAGGTCGAGCACGGCCTGCTTGTTGTCGAGCTTGAGCGGCAGGTGGGCGGCGATGGTGTCGGCCAGGCGGCCGGCATCGTCGATGCTCGAGATCGAGGTCAGGATCTCGGGCGGGATCTTCTTGTTCAGTTTGACGTACTGGTCGAACTGCTGCATCACGGCGCGGCGCAGCGCCTCGACCTCGGTGCCCTTCTCGCCGCCTTCAAGCGCCTCGACGGGCGTCACGTTGGCCGAGAAATGGGTTTCACCGTCATCGATGCGGTTCACGCGGGCGCGCTGCTGGCCTTCGACCAGCACCTTCACGGTGCCGTCGGGCAGCTTGAGCATCTGCAGGATGGTCGAGACGCAGCCGACCTCGAACATGTCCTCGACCGAGGGCTCGTCCTTGGCGGCGGCCTTCTGGGCCACCAGCATGATGCGGCGTTCGGCTTCCATCGCCAGCTCGAGCGCCTTGATGCTCTTCGGGCGACCCACGAAGAGCGGGATCACCATGTGGGGAAACACCACGACGTCGCGCAGCGGCAGCAGCGGCAGGTCGAGGGCTTCGGGGGGCAATGGGGTATGACCAGACATGAGCGTCCTTGTCCTTTAGGCCTTTTTCGCCGTTTCGCGGTACACGAGCAGCGGGGGCTTGTTTTCGTCGATGGTCGATTCCTCGACCACCACCTTGTCGACATTGGTCGCGTTCGGCAATTCGAACATGGTGTCGATCAGCGACTGTTCAAGGATCGAGCGCAGGCCGCGCGCGCCGGTCTTGCGGGCCAGCGCCTTGCGTGCGATCGCCTTGAGCGCCGCGGGACGGATTTCGAGGTCCACGCCTTCCATCTGCAGCAGCTTGGTGAACTGCTTCACCACCGCATTCTTGGGCTCGGTCAGGATCTGCACCAGCGCGTCTTCGCTCAGCTCGGCCAGCGAGGCGACCACGGGCATGCGGCCCACGAGTTCGGGGATCAGGCCGAACTTGATCAGGTCTTCAGGCTCGACTTCGCGGAACACCTCGGTGATGCTGCGCTGGGCCTTGCTCTTGACCGCGGCGCCGAAGCCGATACCCGAGGCCTCGGTGCGGTTTTCGATGACCTTCTCGAGGCCCGAAAAGGCGCCGCCGCAGATGAACAGGATGTTGGTCGTGTCGATCTGCAGGAAGTCCTGGTTCGGGTGCTTGCGCCCGCCCTGGGGCGGTACGCTGGCCATGGTGCCTTCGATGAGCTTCAGCAAGGCTTGCTGCACGCCCTCGCCCGACACGTCGCGCGTGATCGACGGGTTGTCGGACTTGCGCGAGATCTTGTCGATTTCGTCGATGTAGACGATGCCGCGCTGGGCACGCTCGACCTCGTAGTTGCAGCTTTGCAGCAGCTTCTGGATGATGTTCTCGACGTCCTCGCCCACGTAGCCGGCTTCGGTCAGCGTGGTGGCGTCGGCCATCACGAAAGGCACGTCGAGCATGCGCGCGAGCGTTTGCGCCAGCAGGGTCTTGCCCGAACCCGTGGGGCCGATCAAGAGGATGTTGCTCTTGCTGAGCTCGACCTCGTCGCCCTTGGTGTTCTTTTCCTTGTGGCGCAGGCGCTTGTAGTGGTTGTAGACCGCCACCGACAGCATGCGCTTGGCCGGCTCCTGGCCGATCACGTAGTTGTCGAGGTTGGTCTTGATCTCCAGCGGCGTGGGCAGGTCGCTGCGCGCGTCGCGCGCCTCCTCACCGGCCGGCAGCTCGTCACGGATGATCTCGTTGCACAGGTCGATGCATTCGTCGCAGATGAAGACCGAAGGGCCCGCGATCAGCTTCTTGACCTCATGCTGGCTCTTGCCGCAGAACGAGCAATAAAGCGTTTTTTCGCTGGAGGTGCCTTTTTTTTCGGCCATGGACTTTTGCCTCGTGACAGGGTATGGACAATGATAACTAAACAAAAACGGCGTTTCCCGTGTGGAAAACGCCGTTTTTGCCTTTTGGGCGCCCGAGGCGCCGGGCGGCTTTAACCGCGCTGGGCGACAACCTGGTCGACCAGGCCGTAATCCTTGGCCTCGTCAGCGGTCAGGAAGTAGTCCCGCTCGGTGTCCGACTTGACCTTTTCCAGCGGCTGGCCGGTGCGTTCGGCCAGGATGCGGTTCATCTGGTCCTTGGTGCGCAGGATGTCGCGCGCATGGATTTCGATGTCGGTGGCCTGGCCGCGTGCGCCGCCGAGCACCTGGTGGATCATGATCTTCGAGTTGGGCAGCGAGAAACGCTTGCCCTTCTCGCCGGCTGCCAGCAGGAAGGCGCCCATGCTAGCCGCGAAGCCCAGGCACATGGTCGACACCGACGGCTTGATGAACTGCATCGTGTCGTAGATCGCCATGCCGGCGCTCACGCTGCCGCCCGGGGAGTTGATGTAGAACGAAATGTCCTTGTCCGGGTTCTCGCTCTCGAGGAACAACAGCTGCGCCACCACGAGGTTGGCGGTCTGGTCGTTGACCTCGCCCACCAGGAAGATGATGCGCTCCTTGAGAAGACGCGAGTAGATGTCATACGACCGCTCGCCGCGGCCCGACTGCTCGACGACCATCGGGATCATGCCGAGGCCTTGAATTTCCTGTGCGCTCATGAATTTGCTCTCCGGAAAATGGATTCGTTCGCTCTGATTGAACTGTACGCCTGAGTGAAATGGGGCTCGTGCCGCAAAGCACAAGCCCCATCGGCGTTGCTGCATGCAGCGACGGAAACCAGCTTACTGCTGCTGCGCCATCAGTTCGTCGAACGACACCGACTTTTCGTTGACCTTGGCCTTGGCCAGCACGAAGTCGGTCACGTTGTTCTCGATGACCACGGCTTCGACTTCCGCCAGGCGATTGTTGTCGCTGAAGTACCAACGCACGACGTCTTGCGGCTTCTCGTAGCTGGCGGCCAGCTCGTCGATGTGGGCCTTGATCTGCTCGGGCTTGGCCTGCAGCTCGTTGGCACGCACCAGCTCGGCCACCACGAGGCCCAGGCGCACGCGGCGCTCGGCTTGCGGGCGGAACACTTCTTCGGGAATCGGGGCCTTGTCGGCGTCCTTGATGCCGCGCTGCTTGAGCTCGGCGCGGGCGCCTTCGATCATGCGGGCGACTTCCGACTGCACGCTGGCGTTCGGCAGGTCGAGTTCGGCGTTGGCCACCAGCGCGTCCATGACGGCGTTCTTGTTGCGGGCCAGCAGGCGGAACTTCACTTCGCGTTCGAGGTTGCGCTTGATGTCGGCGCGCAGGCCTTCCACGGTGGCTTCGGCGATGCCGAGCGACTTGGCGAGCTGTTCGTTGACTTCGGGCAGGTGCGACGCTTCGATCTTCTTCACGGTGACCATGAAGTCGGCTTGCTTGCCGGCCACGTCCTTGCCGTGGTAATCGGCCGGGAACGACAGCGGGAAGGTGCGGCTGTCGCCGGACTTCATGCCGCGCACGGCGTCTTCGAATTCCTTGAGCATCTGGCCTTCGCCGACGACGAACTGGAAGTCTTCGGCCTTGCCGCCCTGGAAGGGTTCGCCGTCGATCTTGCCTTCGAAGTCGACCGTCACGCGGTCGTTGTCTTCGGCCACGGCGTCTTGGGCGCGCTGGGCGAAGGTGCGGCGCTGCTTGCGCAGGATGTCCAGGGTCTTGTCGATGGCTTCGTCGCCGACTTCGGCCGACAGCTTCTCGACTTCAGCGCCCGACAGGTCGTTGATCTTGACTTCGGGGAACACTTCGAAGACCGCGTCGAAGGCGAGTTGGCCTTCGGGCGACTCTTCCTTCTCGGTGATGCGGGGCTGGCCGGCGACGCGCAGCTTGGCTTCGTTCGCGGCTTGCGAGAAGGCCTCACCGACCTTGTCGTTCATGACTTCGTAGTGCACCGAGTAGCCGTAGCGCTGGGCCACGACGTTCATCGGCACCTTGCCGGGACGGAAGCCGTCCATCTTGACGGTGCGCGCGAGCTTCTTGAGGCGCGAATCGACTTCGTTCTGGATGGTGCCGACCGGCAGGGTCAGCGTGATCTTGCGTTCGAGCTTCTCGAGAGTTTCAACGTTCACGGTCATGGTGTCTTCCTTGTGAGGGGTGTGGCTGGTGCGCGGGGCCGGACTCGAACCGGCACGTTCTTGCGAACGTCAGGACCTAAACCTGGTGCGTCTACCAATTTCGCCACCCGCGCGATGCCAAATTTCAGGTGAATGCAAAGGCGGACGGCCTCGGCGCTGCAGGAAAACCCGCTGGCCCAAGACCGTCCGCCTGAAATCGGTCAACCGCGCATTTTAAACGCAAGAATGGGGGCCTTCCGGCTTCCCCCTTTCGGGGATTTCACCCACGCTCACGCAAGGGATACGGGCCGCGCGAAAACGGCCCGTGGAAAGCGTCTTTTCAGGCCGCTTGCGGCTCCCGCTTGATGCGGAAGGCCGCGGCATACATCGCCGGCAGCGCCAGCAAGGTCAGCACGGTGGCGACGATCAGCCCGCCCATGATGGCCACGGCCATCGGCCCCCAGAACACGCTGCGCGACAGCGGAATCATCGCCAGCACGGCCGCCGCGGCGGTCAGCACGATGGGCCGCAGCCGCCGCACCGCCGATTCGACGATCGCATCCCAGGCCGGCACGCCGGCCGCGCGATCGCTCTCGATCTGGTCGATCAGGATCACGGCGTTGCGCTGGATCATGCCCATCAGCGCGATCACGCCGAGCAGCGCGACGAAGCCGAAGGGCCGGTTCAGCAGCAGCAGCGCGGCGGCCACGCCGGCGATGCCCATGGGGCCAGTGATGAACACCAGCAGCGAGCGGCTGAAGCTGTGCAGCTGCAGCATCAGCAGCGTGAACACCAGGAACAGCATGATCGGCACGCCGGCCACGATGGAGGCCGAGCCCTTGCTGCTTTCCTCGACCGCGCCCGCCACCTCGATGCGGTAGCCGCCCTGCCCGGCTGCATGCCAGCCGGCCTCGAGCTTGCGCAATTGCGGCAGCAGTTGCTCGGTCACGGTGGCGCCCTGCAGGCCTTCCACCACGTCGCCCTGCACGGTGATCGCGTAGTCGCGGTTCTCGCGCCACATCACACCGGGCTCCCAGGTGAACACCGGGCGGGCGATCTGCGTGAGCGGAATCGAGCGGCCCGTGGTCGTCGGGATGTAGGCATTGCCGATGTCCGAAATCGCTTCGCGCTCGTCGGCCGACTGGCGCAGCACGATGTCGATCAGCAGGTCGTTCTCTCGGTACTGGCCGACCGTGGTGCCGCTGAACATGGTGCGCGAGGCCTGCGCGATGGCCTGGCTCGTCACGCCGAGCGCACGCGCCTTGGCCTGGTCGATTTCGAGGCGGATCACCTTCACCGACTCGTTCCAGTTGTCGTTCACGCCGATGAGGTTCGCGTTCTCGCGCAGCACGGCCTTCACCTCGTCGGCGCGCGCGCGCAGCTGGGCGGGCTCGGTGCCGACCACGCGGAACTGCACCGGGTACGGCACCGGCGGGCCGTTGGGCAGCAGCTTGACCCGGCCGCGCACCTCGGGAAACTCTTCGGCAAGCACCGCGGGCAGGCGCAGGCGCAGGCGCTCGCGCACCTTCAGGTCCTTGGCCAGCACGATGAGTTGTGACACGTTGGACTGCGGAAAGACCTGGTCGAGCGGCAAATAGAAGCGCGGCACGCCGGAGCCGATCCAGGTGCTGACGGTCTTCACGCCCTCTTCCTTCATCACGCGCTGTTCGACGCGCTTGGCCACCTCTTCGTTCGCCGCGAACGAGGTGCCTTCGGGAAACCAGAGGTCCACCATGATCTCGGGCCGGCTCGAATCGGGGAAGAACTGCTGCTGCACCTTGCCCATGCCGAAGATGCCGAGCGCAAAGATCAGCACGGTCGCGCCGATGGTCAGCCAGCGGTGCTGCACGCACCAGTTCACCGCGCGGCGAAAGCCGTTGTAGAACGGCGTATCGAACAGCTCGTGCGGCGGCGCATCGGGGTCGTGCGGCTTGACCTTGAGCAGCAGCGTGCCGAGGTACGGCACGAAGTACACCGAGACGATCCACGACAGCACCAGTGCGATCACCGTCACCGCGAAGATCGCGAAGGTGTATTCGCCCGTCACCGACTTGGCGATGCCGATCGGCAAAAAGCCCGCCGCCGTGATGAGCGTGCCCGTGAGCATCGGCTTGGCCGTCACGTCGTAGGCGAAAGTGGCGGCGCGGACCTTGTCGTAGCCCTCCTCCATCTTCCGCACCATCATCTCGACCGCGATGATCGCGTCGTCGACCAGCAGGCCGAGCGCGATGATCAGCGACCCCAGCGATATCTTGTGCAGCCCGATGCCGAAGTAGTTCATGGCCAGGAAGGTCACGGCCAGCACCAGCGGAATGGTGATTGCCACCACCAGCCCCGGGCGCATGTCGATGTACCAGCCGAAGCGACCGCCCTTGTGCAGGCCGAGCGCGATGATGCTCACGGCCAGCACGATGGCCACGGCCTCGATGAGCACGCCGACGAATTCGTTGACCGAACTGGCCACCGACACCGGCTGGTCCTGCACCTGTGCCAGCTTCACGCCGGCCGGCAGGCGCTGGCCGATGGTGGCGGTGGTGGCCTTCAGCGCCTTGCCCAGCGCGATGATGTCGCCGCCCTTGGTCATCGACACACCGAGCGCGATCACTTCCTTGCCCTGGTGGTGCACCTTGACGGCCGGCGGATCGACGTACCCGCGGCGAATCTCGGCGATGTCGCCGAGCTTGATCTGGTTGCCCGAGCTGCCGCGGATCGGCATTTCGCGCAGCTGTTCGACGCTGGTGAACTGGCCGCCCACGCGCACCTGCACCACATCGAGCGGCGACTGGATCGTGCCGGCGCTTTCGACCGCGTTCTGCGAGCCGAGCTGCGCCAGCACGGCATTGAAGTCGAGCCCCAGCTGGGCCAGGCGCTTCTGCGAAATCTCGATGAAGACTTTTTCGTCCTGCACGCCGAACTGGTCGACCTTGGCCACGTCCTTCACGCGCAGCAGCTGCTGGCGCACGTCGTCGGCCAGCGTCTTGAGCTCGGCGTAGCTGAAGCCTTCGCTCTCCAGCGCGTAGATCACGCCGTAGACATCGCCGAAATCGTCATTGAAGAACGGCCCCTGCACACCCGCGGGCAAGGTGCCGCGCATGTCGCCGACCTTCTTGCGCACCGTGTACCAGACGTTGGCCACCTCGGCGGCCTTCGACGAATCCTTGATCTGGAAAATGATCTGCGACTCGCCCGGCTTCGAATAGCTGCGGATCTTGTCGGCGTACGGCGCTTCCTGCAGCGTGCGCTCGATCTTGTCGGTGACCTGCTCGGCCACCTGCTGCGCCGTGGCGCCGGGCCAGTAGGTGCGCACGACCATCGCGCGGAAGGTGAACGGCGGATCTTCGTCCTGGCCGAGCTGGAAGTACGCAAACGCGCCCAGCACCATCAGCACCACCATCAGGTAGCGCGTGAGCGGCGCGTGGTCCAGCGCCCATTTGGAAAGATTGAAGCCGGCGGGTTTGTGTCCGGAAGTTTCAGGGTTCGCGGGGGTCGCAGGGCCTTCCGTCATTTGGCGGCACCCGTTGCGATCTCCTTCTTCGTCGCGGCCACGGCCTCGACGGCCCGCTGCTGCGCCTGCGCCTGTTGCTGGCCGTTGGCGGCGGCCGCCATGGCCTCCTTCGACTGGTAGACCGTGACCTTCTGACCCGGCGACAGCACGTGCACGCCCGCGGCCACGACCATCATGCCGGGCGCCAGGCCCGCGCCGATCACCGCTTCATTCCCGTCGGCCGTGACCACCTGCACCGGCTGCGATCGCACGGTCATGCTGTCCTTGTCGAGCACCCAGACCGCCGAGCCCTTGCCTTCCTGGCGCAGCGCGCTGGTCGGCAGCTTGATCACCGCGACATCGGTGCGCGCCAGGGCCTGGGGCCGGGCGTAGACCGTGGCGCCGAGCGCCGGCGACGTGGCGGCGTCGATCGACACCTTGACCGAGTAAGTGCGCGTGACCGCGTCGGCACTGGCCGCCACCTCACGCACCTTGCCTTGCAGCACCTCGCCGCCGGACCAGCCGCGCACCGCGACCGGCGAGCCGGGCTTGATCAGCGCGGCGCGGTCTTCAGGCACCGCGAACACCACGTCGCGCGCGCCGTCCTGGGCGATGCGCACGACCGGCGTGCCGGCCTGCACCACCTGGCCCGGCTCGGCCTCGATGGCGGTGATGACGCCGGCCACATCGGCCACCAGCGTCGTGTAGCTGGCCTGGTTGCCCTGCGAGGCCAGTTGCGCCTGCGCCTGTTCGAGCTGCGCCTGCGCGGCCTTCCAGGTGGTTTCGCGGCGTTCCAGTTCGGCGCCGCTGATGAAGTTCTGCGAGCGCAACTCGGTGTAGCGCTTCAGGTCGGCAGCGGCGAGGTCGCGGTTGGTCTGTGCGGCGGCCTGCTGGGCGCGGGCGGCGTCGGCAGCCAGGCGGTAGTCCTGCGGATCGAGTTGCGCCAGCACCTGGCCGGCCTGCACGTGCTGGCCGAGTTCGGCCTGGCGCTTGGTGATTTTTCCGGCGACGCGGAAGCCCAGGCGCGACTCCACGCGGGCCCGCACCTCGGCCGAGAACTCGGGCTGGGCGTCGTAGTCGCTGGTGCCGACGGTCACGAACTTGACCGCCCTCACGGGCTCCTGGGCAGGTGGTTTCGGCGAACAGCCGGCCAGAAATATGGCGGGAAGCAGCAGCCAGGCGGCGCTGCGGGCACGGAGTGAGGCGGCGGAGGCGGTCATGAGACACCCAAGAAGAGAGGAACCGGGTCATTAATGACCCACCGGTTAGTAATCTAGGGTAAACGTTAAACAGTGTCAATGACCCGCGGGTCAGTTGGCCAATTGTTTCCGCTACGTTCTCTGCCCCATCTCGACCAGCCGGTTGTCGGGAAGCTCGAAGTAATCGGATGCCCGGCCCGCGTTGCGCTGCAGCCAGCCGAACAGCACCCGTCGCACCGGGTTCATGCCCGGCAGGTTCTCCTCGCCCACCGAGGCGCGGGAGACAAAGTACGAGGTCTTCATCGAGTCGATGGCCAACGTCTTCTGGTAGGCCAGGATGCGGATGAACTCGGGCACGTCGGGCCGTTCCATGAAGCCGTGCCGCGCGGTGACCACCCAGATGCCGTCCATGAGCTGGTCGGCCTCGATGCGCAGGCGCGCGTCCACGCGCGGCGTGTCGCACGAGAGCACGCGCAGCACGATCACCTGCTCGTGCAGCACCTGGTTGTGCTTGAGGTTGTGCAGCAGCGCGTGCGGCACCGCCGTGGCGTCGGGGTTCAGGAACACGGCCGTGCCGCTCACCCGGTGCGGCAGGTGGCGCGCCAGCGACTCGACGAAGGGCCGCAGCGGCAGGCTGTCGGCCGCCGCCGCTTCCAGGCCCAGGCGCCGGCCCTTGGCCCAGGTGGTGAACAGCACCATCACCCCGGCCGCGACCGCCAGCGTGAGCCAGCCGCCCTCGGCCACCTTCAGGCTGTTGGACACCACGAAGGTCAGGTCGACCACCGCGAAAGCCAGCACGCCGACCACCACCGCCACCTTGTTCCAGCGCCAGAGGCCCCAGGCGACGACGCCGGCCAGCAGCGTGGTGGTCACCATCGTGATCGACACGGCGATGCCGTACGCCGCCGACAGCGCCCCCGAGCTGCGGAAGCCCAGCACCAGCAGCAGCACGCCGACCATCAGCAGCCAATTGACGGCCGGCACGTAGATCTGCCCGATGGCCGTGCCCGAGGTCTGCACCACGCGCATGCGCGGCAGGTAGCCCATGCGCATCGCCTGTGCGGTGAGCGAGAAGGCGCCCGAGATCACCGCCTGCGAAGCGATCACCGTGGCCATCGCGGCGAGCACCACCATCGGCAGCACGCCCCACGACGGAAAGAGCCGGAAGAACGGGTTGTCGATGGCCGCCGGGTTCGCCAGAACCAGCGCGCCCTGCCCGAAATAGTTGAGCACCAGTCCCGGCAGCGCGATGAAGATCCACGCCAGCCGGATCGGCCTGGCGCCGAAGTGCCCCATGTCGGCATACAGCGCCTCGCCGCCCGTGAACGCCAGGAACACCGCGCCCAGCACCGCGAGCGACTGCGCCCGGTGCTCGACCAGAAAGCCCACCGCCCGGCGCGGATCGAGCGCCGCCAGCACCTGCGGCTGCTGCAGCACCTGCCAGAGGCCGGCCAGGCCCAGCACCAGGAACCACAGCAGCATCACCGGCCCGAAGATCTTGCCGACCACGCCCGTGCCCTTCTTCTGCACCATGAACAGCCCGATGAGGATCGCCACCGTGATCGGGATCACCGCACGCTGCAGCACCGGCGCCTGCACCTCCAGGCCCTCGACCGCCGACAGCACCGAGATCGCCGGCGTGATCAGGCTGTCGCCGTAGAACATGGCCGCGCCCACCAGGCCCAGCAGTCCGATCCCGCGCCACACCCAGGGCCGGGTCTTCGAGCCCGAGACCGCGTTGCGCGCCAGCGCCTGCAACGCCAGGATGCCGCCTTCGCCGTCGTGGTCGGCGCGCAGCACGAACACCACGTACTTGAGCGTCACCACGAACATCAGGCCCCAGAAGATCAGCGAGAGCAGGCCCAGCACCGCGTCGGGCGAGAACGGCACGCCATGCTCGGGGTTCATCGTCTCCTTGAAGGCGTACAGCGGCGAGGTGCCGATGTCGCCGAAGACGACGCCCAGCGCCGCGATCATCAGCCCCGGCCCGGCCGGATGTGCGGTGTCGCCCGAAGCGGAAGGCGAAGTCCCGGCAGTCCCGGAAGCCACGGCAGTTGCTTTCATCGTCATGGGCGAAAGAGAGATGGAAAGTGGCGACGCCGCCAGCATAGTGCCCGGACATGACGTCGCCGACAATCGTGGCGTGTCCGCCACTCCTCCTGCCAATCCCCGTCATGCCGCCGCGCCGGCCCATTACGAAAACTTCCCCGTGGCCTCCTGGCTGTGCCCGCCGCACCTGCGCCCGCCCATCGCCGCGATCTACCACTTTGCCCGCACCGCTGACGACATCGCCGACGAAGGCGACGCCTCGCCCGATGCGCGCCTGGCCGAGCTGCGCGCCTACCGCGAGGAACTGGCCGCCGCCGCGTGCGGCGAAGCATTGCCCGACTCACGCTGGCCCCATGTGTTCGGCCCGCTGGCCTGGGCCATCACCGAGTACCGCCTGCCCGAAGACCTGCTCGCCGACCTGCTCAGCGCTTTCATGCAGGACATCGAGAAAACCCGCCATCGCGGCACCTACGCCGACCGCGCCGAACTGCTCGACTACTGCCGCCGCTCCGCCAACCCGGTCGGCCGGCTGCTGCTGCACCTGTACGGCGTGACCGATGCGCAGGCGCTGGCCCAGAGCGACGCCATCTGCAGCGCGCTGCAGCTCATCAACTTCTGGCAAGACCCGAGCGTCGACCTGCCGCGCGGCCGCTTCTACTTTCCGCGCACCGACTGCGCGCGGCGCGGCCTGACGTCGGAGCACTTCAAGGTGTTTGAGCCGCTTTCGCCCGCCCCACCGCCGCAGGAAGCTATCAATCTGATCGCCGTGGTGGCCTTCTGGGCGCGCGAACTCATGACCGAGGGCGCCCCGCTCGTGCACCGCCTGCCGGGCCGCGTGGGCTGGGAGCTGCGCCTTGTGGTGCAGGGCGGCCTGCGCATCCTCGACAAGATCGAGGACCTGGGCTTCGACACCTTCTCGCAGCGCCCCACCGTCAGCAAGGCCGATGCGCCGGTGCTGCTCTGGAAGGCATGGCGGATGCGGAGACAATCACGCCCCATGAACGCAGCGCCTCCCCGATGAATCCCGAGCAATACGTGCAAGACAAGGCCGCCGCTTCGGGCAGCAGTTTCTATTACGCCTTCCTGTTCCTGCCCAAGCCGCGGCGCGCCGCGATCACGGCTTTTTATGCCTTCTGCCGCGAGGTCGACGACGTGGTCGACGAAGTGACCGACCCCGGCGTGGCCGCCACCAAGCTCGCCTGGTGGCGCACCGAGGTCGCTCAGGCCTTTGCCGGCACGCCGCGCCATCCGGTCATGCAGGCGCTCATGCCGCATGCCGCGGCCTACGGCATCGAGGCGCGCCAGCTCCACGAGGTGATCGACGGCTGCCAGATGGACCTGGACCAGACCCGGTATCTCGACTTTCCCGGCCTCGTGCGCTACTGCCACCTGGTGGCCGGTGTGGTGGGCGAAGTCGCGGCGCGCATCTTCGGCCAGACCGATCCGCAGACCACCGCCTACGCCCACAAGCTCGGCCTGGCGCTGCAGCTCACCAACATCCTGCGCGACGTGGGCGAAGACGCGCTGCGCGGCCGCATCTACCTGCCGGTCAACGAGTTGCAGCAGTTCGACGTGAAGGCGCACGAGATCCTCAACCGCATCCACTCCGACCGCTTTGTCGCACTCATGAAGTTCCAGGCCCAGCGCGCCCACGCCGCCTACGACGAAGCGCTGGCCCTGCTCCCGCTGGCCGACCGCCGCACCCAGAAGCCCGGCCTGATGATGGCCAGCATCTACCGCACGCTGCTGCGCGAGATTGAGCGCGACGACTTCCAGGTGCTGAACCAGCGCGTCAGCCTGACACCCGTGCGCAAGCTGTGGCTGGCATGGAAAGTCCAGGCCCTCGGCCGGATATGACGCCCCACCTTTCGTGCCCATGAGGCTCGCCGTCATCGGCGCCGGCTGGGCCGGCCTCGCCTGCGCCGTCGAGGCCACGCGCCTCGGCCACGCCGTCACCCTGTTCGAAGCCGCGCCGATGGCCGGCGGGCGCGCGCGGCGGGTCGATCACATGCATGGCATGGCGCTCGACAACGGCCAGCACATCCTGATCGGCGCCTACACCGCCACGCTCGCGCTCATGCGCGACGTGGGTGTGGACGTCGACACCGCCCTGCAGCGCCTGCCGCTCTCGCTGCGCTTTGCCGACGGCGGCGGGCTGCAGCTGCCCGCGGGCCAGCCGCCGCCGTTCGACCTGCTCATCGGCATCTTCACCGCGCGCGGCTGGCGCTGGCGCGACAAGGCCGCGCTGCTGTCCACCGCCGTGCGCTGGCGCCTCGCGGGCTTTCGCTGCGCGCCCGGCACCAGCGTCGCCACGCTCTGCACCGGCCTCACGCCGCGCGTGATGCAGGAGCTGATCGAGCCGCTGTGCGTCTCCGCGCTCAACACGCCGGTTTCGCAGTCCAGCGGCCAGGTGTTCCTGCGCGTGCTGCACGACGCGCTGTTCAGCGGGCACGGCGGTGCCGACCTGCTGCTGCCGCGCGTCGACCTCGGCGCGCTGCTGCCCGATGCCGCGCTGGCATGGCTCGCCCAGCACGGCGCCACCACGCGCATCGGCCACCGCGTGCGCGCCATCGCGCCCGAAGGCGACCAATGGCGCGTCGATGACGAAGTCTTCGACCAGGCCGTGCTCGCCGGCGCGCCCTGGGACGCCGCACGGCTCGCGCGCGCCACCGGCCTGCCCGCTGCTTCGCGCTGGTGCAACGTCACCGAGTCGCTGCGCTTCGAGGCGATCGCCACGGTCTACGTGCGCGGCGCCGCGCCGCTGGCCGAACCGATGCTCGCGCTGCGCAGCCAGCCGGGCAGCGCACCGGCCCAGTTCGTGTTCGATCGCGGCCAGCTCGGCGGACCAGAAGGCGTGCTCGCCTTCGTCGTGAGTGCCAATGAAACGCCGCGCGAGACGCTCGAGAAACAGGTGCTCGCCCAGGCCGGCACGCAGCTCGGCCAACCGGGGCTGACGCCGATCCAGACCGTGGTCGAGAAGCGCGCCACCTTCGCCTGCACGCCCGGCCTGGCGCGCCCGCCGGCCACCATCGCGCCGGGGCTGCTGGCCTGCGGCGACTACACCGAAGGCCCCTATCCCGCCACGCTCGAAGGCGCCGTCCTCAACGGACTGGCCGTCGCGCGCGCGCTGGCCACGCCCTGACCCCATGACCACGACCCTGCGTTACCTCGATTTCGACTACAGCGAAGACACCGAAGACCACGGCACCTTCGACGCCATGGCCTCGACCCCGCCCGAGCGCACGCCCGAGGTGGAAGCCGAGATCGCTTTGGTGCTGGCCTGGGCCGAGGCCACCTTTCCGGGGGCGCGCGGCGCGCTCGACGAAGGTGCGATGTGGGACTGCGACGTGCAGCGCACGCGGGAAGAGAACCCGCGCCTGGACACCCTCACGCTCTCGCTCAGCGGCACCGCCGATTTCTGCGCGGCGCTGCGCGAGCGCTTCGGCCTCGACTGAAAAGCGACGGCCGACTCAGGCCGTCTTGTTGCGCAGGCGCAGCAGGCTCAACCCCAGCAGCACGAAGACGCCGCCCGACACGCGGTTGAAAAGCTGCGCGCGCTTCGGGTTCGCGAACTGCTTCTTCAGCAGGCGCGCCAGCAGCACGTACGAGCCATGCGCCAGCACCGACGCGACCGAAAACGTCGTCGTGAGCACGGCGAACTGCGTGAGGATCGGCGCGTCGTGCGTGAGGAACTGCGGGAACAGCGCCGAGAAGAACAGGATGCCCTTGGGATTGGTCAGCGCCACCGTCACGCCATGGCCGAACAGCCGGCGCGCAGAGCGCGAAGGCGCCGGTGCACCCGAAGGCTGCAGCTCGGCGAACACGCTCGTGCGGCTGCGCCACTGCCGGATGCCCAGGTACACGAGGTAGCCCGCGCCCGCCACCTTCAGCACCATGAAGGCCGTGGCCGAGGTGTTGAGCACCACGCCCAGCCCACCCATCGCCGCGGCCGACACCAGGAAGAGCCCGCAGGCGTTGCCCAGCGAACTGATCATCGCGCGGCGCGGGCCGACGGTGATGGCGTTCGAGACCGCGAGCAGCACGGCCGGGCCCGGCGTGAAGACGACGAGCAGGGTCACGCCGCAAAAGAGGAGCCAGGTGGAGAGATGCATGGGAGGAAATTCGCGCGGACGCGATGAAGAAAGCAGTGAAAGAAGGCGGCCGCAAAACTATAGTCCGGGCAGCCGCGTGCCGCTGAGGCCGTGCCGATAGTCCCTAGACCTCCGTCACCCATGATCACCTGCTACCTGCGCTACATCGTCGACCCGTTCAAGCTCAAGGAATTCGAGCACTACGGCAAGCTCTGGATTCCGCTGGTCGAGAAGTTCGGCGGCCAGCACCACGGCTACTTCCTGCCGTCCGAAGGCGCGAACAACGTCGCGCTGGCGATGTTCAGCTTCCCCAGCCTGGCCGCGTACGAAACCTACCGCGCCGATTCGATGCAGGACGCCAACTGCCAGGCCGCCTTCCGCTACGCCGAAGAAACGCGCTGCATCGTCAGCTACGAGCGCAGCTTCTTCCGACCCGTGTTCCGCTGACCCGAAGAAAGCTCAGGCGCCCAGCGCGATGCACAGCGCGTGCAGGTTGGGCACGATCAGCTGCGGGCGCGCACCGTGCTCCCACGGGCGCTCGTCGCGCACCAGCCATGCGGCCTGCATGCCGGCGTTGAGCGCGCCCACCACGTCGAGCGCGGCATCGTCGCCCACGTGCAGCACGTCTTTGGGCAGCAGGCCGACCGAGGCCGCCGCGGCGCGGAAGATCGGCGCGTGCGGCTTGCCGCTGCCGAAGGCGCGCGCATTGAAGGCGGTGCGAAACCACCGGCCGACGCCGGTCTTTTGGATGTCGGCGTTGCCGTTCGACACCGCCACCAGCGGGTAGCGCTCGCTGAGCCACTTGAGCGCCGGCAGCGCGTCGTCGTACAGCGTGACGCGCTGGCGCTCTTCGAAGAAAGCATCGAAGGCCGGGTCGGCCAGCGCCGGGTCTTCGCCCGCGCGCGTGAGCGCCGTGCGGATCGACTCGCGGCGCAGCGCGCTCAGGTCGTGCGCGAGGTCGGAGCGCTCCTTGGCGGTGGCTTCGCGCAACTCGCGCAGCACGCCCGGCGTGAGCAGCAGCGAGGCCGTCTTGGGCGCCTCGCGCAGCAGCCATTCGTGCAGCACGCGCTCGGCGCGTTCGATGGTCGGCCAGATCGGCCACAGCGTGTCATCGAGGTCGAGCGTGATCGCCGAAATGCGCGAGATGTCGAGCGGCGTGGCGCCGCCGGGCGCCGGGGAAGCGGAAGTCATGCCCGAGAATATCGCATGCCTCTCGCCCCCCAAGACAGTCAGAACAGCAAGAACGACCGCACCGCCGTGCTCTGGTGCAACCTCGGTTCGCCCGACGCGCCCACCGCCGCCGCGGTGCGCCCCTACCTCGCCGACTTCCTGGGCGACCCGCGCGTGGTCGAGATTCCCAGGGTGCTGTGGGCGCTGATCCTGCACGGCATCATCCTGCGCACGCGGCCCGCGAAATCGGCCGCGAAGTACGCGAGCATCTGGCTGCCCGAGGGCTCGCCGCTCAAGGTCTGGACGCAGAAGCAGGCCACCCTGCTGGCCGGCTGGCTCGGCGAGCGCGGCCACCGCGTGACGGTGCGCGACGCCATGCGCTACGCCAACCCGTCGATCGCCTCGCGGCTCGACGCATTGCAGGCCGAGGGCGCCACGCGCGTGCTGGTGCTGCAGGCCTACCCGCAGTATTCGGCCACGACCACCGCGAGCGTGATCGATGCGGTGAACGACTGGAGCGGCAAGCAACGCCGCATTCCCGAATTCCGCTTCGTCAACCAGTACCACGACGACCCCGCCTACATCGAAGCGCTCGCGCAAGGCATCGAGAAGCACTGGACGACCGAAGGCCGCGGCGAGCTGCTGGTGATGAGCTTCCACGGCATTCCCGCGCGCAACATCGCGCTCGGCGATCCCTACGAGGCGCAGTGCCTCGAGACCGCGCGCCTGCTCGCGGCGCGGCTGGGCCTGGCGTCCACGCAGTACCGCACGACCTTCCAGTCGCGCTTCGGCCGCGCCAAGTGGCTGGAGCCTTACACCGAACCGACCTTGCGCGAACTCGGCGCCAGCGGCGTGAAGCACGTCGACGTGGTGTGCCCGGGCTTTCCGGCCGACTGCCTCGAAACGCTCGAAGAGATTGCGATGGAAGGCCGCGAAGCCTTCCTGCATGCGGGCGGCGAACGCTTCGGCTACATCCCCTGCCTCAACGACAGCCCGGTGTGGATCACCGCGCTCGCGGGCATCGCCGAACGCCACCTCGCGGGCTGGCCGACCCGGCCAGACACGACCACACCATGAAGAAAGACCTGCACGAAGCCAACCGCCAGTCGTGGAACGCGGCCACGGTCGCGCACAACAGCCACAAGGGCGACCAGGCCGCCTTCTTCCGCGCGGGCGGCTCCACGCTGTTCCCAGAAGAGAGCGCCCTGCTCGGCGACGTGAATGGCCTCTCGGTGCTGCACCTGCAGTGCAACGCGGGGCAAGACAGCCTGAGCATCGCGCGCCGCGGCGCACACGTAACCGGCGTCGACATCTCCGACGAAGCCATCGACTTCGCGACCCGGCTCTCGGCCGACTCCGGCGTGGCGGCTCGCTTCGAACGTGCGGACGTCTACGACTACTTCGAGGCCGCCGCCGCGCGCGGCGAGCGCCACGACCTCGTGTTCTGTTCGTACGGCACGCTGTGCTGGCTGTCCGACCTCGGCGCGTGGGCGCGCGGCGTGGCACAGCTGCTCAAGCCGGGCGGTCGCTTCGTGATCGTCGAGTTCCACCCGTTTGCGCTGGTGTTCGACCCACAGTGGAAGTTTCGCTACGACTACTTCAACGACGCGCCCGTGCCCGAGGAAGGCGTGGGCGACTACGTGGCCGAGTCGGGCGACGGCCTCGTGCCGGACGACCGCCCGATGCCCGGCGTGCAGGGCTTTCGCAACCCGCACCCGAGCTTCGAGTTCACCTGGGGCGTGGGCCAGGTGACGACCGCGCTCGCGCAGGCCGGCCTGGCCATCGAGCGCTTCGAGGAGTACCCGTACACCAACGGCTGGAAGCCCTTCGAAGGCATGCGCGACATGGGCGGACGGCGCATGGCGCCGCCCGAAGGCATGCCGCGCATTCCGCTGATGTACGCGCTGGCGGCACGCCGCGCCTGAACCAACTCAGAAGCGGCCGAGAAAATCCATCTTGCCGACGGGCACGCCCTTGTGGCGCAGCACGTCGTAGGCGGTGGTCACATGGAAGAAGAAGTTCGGCAGCGCGAACTGCAGCAGGTAGCGCTGCGCCGTGAAGTGCGCCTCGCCTTCGCGCGCCTTGATGGTCACGGGGCGTTCTTCCTGGCCGTCGATGAGCGCGCGGTCCACGGTCGCCAGAAAGTCCTGCGTCTTCGCGATGCGCGCCAGCAGGTCGTCCCAGGTCTTTTCCTCGTCGGGAAAGCTCGGGGCGGTGATGCCGGCAATGCGCGCCGTGCCCAGCTTCGAGGCATCGCTCGCGCGCTGGATCTGGCCGGCCAGCGTGAGCATGTCGGGCGCGAGGCGCGCGTCGACCAGCGTCGCCGTGTCGATGCCCTGGGCCTTCGCATGCGCGAGGCCCTTGTCGAGCAGGTGGGTCAGCTGGCCGAGTCCGCGCGTGAAAACCGGCACGGACAGGTCGTACATCGAGAGGGCCATGGCGAGGTGATCTTGGAGTTGAAGTCGGCCGGATTGTGATCCGGCCGTGCCTTCAACGACCGGCCGCGCGAATAAACCCTTCGATCGGGTCCAGTTGCTCCGCCACGTTGAGCGCGGGCGCGTGACCGCACCCCTGCACCTCGATCACCTGCAGGCGCCCGGCCGCGCCCGGTCCGCGCCGGTGCATCTCGTCGATCACCTCGGGCAGCACCAGGTCGGACTCGGCGCCGCGCAGGCACAGCACCGGCGCCTCGATCACGTCGTAGTGCGGCCAGATCAGGTAGTCGTTGTCGTGCGCGCTGAACTGCTTGACCATCGCCGGGTCGTAGTGCGGCGTGACGCGACCGTCGGTCAGGCGGCGCGTGGAGCTTTCGGTCAGGCGGCGCCACTGCGCATCGCTGAGCCAACCGTAGGGCTTGTAGACCGTGCGGAAGAAGGCCTCGAGTTCGGCGACCGTATCGAAGGCCGGCGGGTCGCCAGCATAGGCGCGGATGCGCTCGATGGCGGCCTGCGCGAGCTGCGGTGCGTTGTCGTTGAGCGTGAGGCTGGCGATGCGCGCCTTCATGCGCGGCTCGAACAGGCCCGACGCGCAGACGGTGCCGATCGCGCCGCCCATCGAGGTGCCCACCCAGTGCACACGGCCCAGCCGCAATTCGTCACACAGCGCATTGGCCAGGCGCGCGTAGAACGCGAGCGTGTATTCGTCGTCGGGCACCGGGCTCCACTGGCTCAGGCCGCGCCCCAGCGTGTCGGGGCAGATCACGCGGAAGCCGCGCGCCGCGAAGTGCTGCGCCAGCTCGTCCATGTCGCGGCTGGTGCGCGCCAGGCCGTGCCAGGCGATGACGACGGGCGCGTTGGCGGCGCCCCAATCGAGCCAGTGGATTTCGCGGCCGCAGAGTCGGGCGTAGTGCGATGTCGGCGAGATGTGCGATGACGGCGTCATGGTGCTGTTGTTGTTGCCGTCGCTCATTTCGCCGCCCTCGCCCGCAGCTTGCCGACGATGCCGGTCGGGAAGTAATACACCGACAGCACGAACAGCACGCCCAGCCACAGCAGCCAGCGGTCGGGCGACAGCAGCGCCGCCAGCCACGGCAGCCCGCTCGCGGCCTCGCTGCCCATGCGCAGCAGGTCCTGCAGATAGCTCTGCGCCACCACGAACAGCACCGCACCGATGGCCGCGCCGTAGATCGTGCCCATGCCGCCGATCACCACGATGAGCAGCACGTCGATCATGATCTCGAAGCTCAGCGAGGTGTCGGGGCCGTTGTAGCGCAGCCAGATGGCGAGCATCGCGCCCGCCAGTGTGGCGAACAGCGCCGACAGCACGGCCGCCGTGGTGCGGTACACCACCACGCGGTAGCCGATGGCCTCGGCGCGGAACTCGTTCTCGCGGATGGCCTGCAGCACGCGGCCGAAGGGCGAGTTCACGATGCGCAGCATCGCCAGCACCAGCACCACCGCCGCCACGAACAGCAGGTAGTAGCACAGCAGCCGCCCGTCGAGCGAGACGCCGAGGAAGGGCTCTTCGGCGAACTCGAAGCTCGGCGAGATCAGCTCGGGCAGCTTGAAGGTCAGGCCGTCTTCGCCGCCGGTGAAGTCCGACAGCTGCGAGGCCAGCGTCTGGAACGCCGAGGCCACGGCCAGCGTGATCATCGCGAAGAAGATCGCGCGCACCCGCAGCGAGAACAAGCCGATGGCCAGCGAGAGCACCAGCGAGATGGCGAGCGACGCGCCCAGCCCCACCAGCACCGCGCCCCAGTTGGGCCCGAGCCGCGAGGCCGAGATGGCGATGCCGTAGGCGCCGATGCCGAAGAACATCGTGTGCGCGAAGCTCACGATGCCGGTGTAGCCCAAGAGCAGGTCGAAGCTGGCGACCAGCACCACGAACACCAGGATCTTGGCCGCGACGCTGAGCGCCTTCACGCCCGGGAACAGGAACGGCGCGAACGCCAGCGCCAGGAACAGCGCCACCAGCAGCAGTGCCAGCAGGCGACTGCGGGGCATGTCGTTGGAGAGAAGTCGTTTCAGGAACATGACGGCTTTCTCCTCAACGGTTCGCCACGGGGTACACGCCCTGCGGGCGCCACAGCAGCACGGCCACCATGAGGAAGATGCTCGCGAACTGCGTGAGCGTGGGCAGCAAAAAGCCGATGTAGTTGGTCATGAGCCCCACCAGCACCGCGCCGAGCAGCGCCCCGCCGGTCGAGCCCAGCCCGCCGATGATGATCACGATGAAGATCAGCACGTTGACCTGCGCGCCCATCTGCGGCACCAGGTTCTGCTGAAACAGCCCCCACATCACGCCGCCCAGGCCGGCCAGCGCGCTGCCCACCACGAACACGCCGACGAACAGGCGCCCGATGCGGTAACCCAGCGACTCGACCATCTCGCGGTCTTGCACGCCGGCGCGGATGAGCAGGCCGATCTTGGTGCGGCCCAGCGTCCAGGCGAGCACGCCGAACACCACCACGCCCACGGCCACCGCGAGCAGCCGGTACTTGCTGATGGCGGCGTCGCCGATCAGCAGCGAGCCGCGCAGCGCCTCGGGCAGCGGCAGCGGAATCTGCGCCGGGCCCCAGATCACCTTGATGAGCTCTTCGCCAATGATCATGCCGCCCATCGTGATGAGGATCTGCTTCAGGTGCTGGCCGTACACCGGCCGCACGATGAAGCGCTCGAAGGCCAGGCCGATGGCACCGGCCACCGCCATCGCGGCGAGCATGGCCGGAAACACGGCCACGAGGTTGCGCCACAGCTCGCCCGAGCCGGTCCAGTCGCCCATGAGGCCGAGCACGCTGCTGGCCACGAAGGCACCCAGTGCAATGAACACGCCGTGGCCAAAGTTGAGCACGTCCATCAGGCCGAACACCAGCGTGAGGCCCGAGGCGATGATGAAGATGATCATGCCCATCGCCAGCCCCGCCACGGTGAGCGTGAGCCAGGTGGAGAAAGAGCCGGTGAGCGGCAGTGCGACGAGCGCGAGTACCGGGGCGAGAAGCAGTGGCTTCCAGTCGAAGTCGAGTTTCATAGGGCAAGTCCGAGCAGCGATTGCTGCAGTTGCGCATCGGCGGAAAACGCGGCCATCGAGCCGCTGTGCACCACGCGGCCGTTGTCCATCACCGCGACGGTGTCGCCCAGGCGCTGGGCGAAGTGGATGTTCTGTTCGACCAGCAGGATCGTCACGCCGCTGCGCTTGAGCTCGCCGAAGGCTTCGATCATGTTGTTGATCATCACGGGCGCCAGGCCCTTGCTCGGCTCGTCGATGATGAGCAGCTGGCGCGGCTCGACGATGGCGCGCGACACGGCCAGCATCTGCTTTTGCCCGCCCGACAGCTTGCCGGCCGGGTGGTTCCAGAACTTCTCGACCGCGGGGAAGAGCTTGAAGATCCACTTCAGGCGCGTGTCGTCGATGGCGTCGGCGTTCTTCGCGCCGCGCGCGGCCAGCACCATGTTCTCCTTCACCGTGAGGTCGGAAAAGATGCCCATGTTCTCGGGCACGTAGGCCACGCCGAGTCCGGCGATCTGCGGCGTGTGCATCGCCGTGATGTCCTTGCCGTCGAACTGCACCCTGCCCTGCGACGCATGCCACAGGCCCATGATGGTTCGCAGCGTGGTGGTCTTGCCCGCGCCGTTGCGGCCCAGCAGCATGGTGAGCTGGCCCCTGGGCACGGCGAGGTCGACGCCGTGCAGGATGTGGTACGCCCCGATGTGCGTCTGCACGCCTTCGAGGGTCAGGAGGTTGTCGGCGCTCATGCGGCCTCCTTCGCGATGCCCAGGTAGGCCTCTTGCACGACCGGCGAGGCGATCACCTCGGCCGGTTCGCCGTCTGCCACGAGCGTGCCGTTGTGCAGCACGATGATGCGGTCCGCGAGTTCGCGCACCACGTCCATCTTGTGTTCGACCAGCAGGATGGTCTTGGTCTTGTCCTGCTTCAGTTTGCGGATCAGGTCGAGGATGACGGGCGCCTCGGCCGCGTGCATGCCGGCCGTGGGCTCGTCGAACATGAAGACCTTGGGCTCGAGCGCCATCAACAGCGCCACCTCGAGCTTGCGCTGGTCGCCGTGCGGCAGGCTGGCCACGGTGGCGTGGGCGCGCGGCTCCAGCGCCACGTCGGTCAGGATCTGGTCGGCGCGTTCGGTCAGCGCCTTGTGGTCGCTCCAGATGCTCCACAGGTTGAGCCCGTGCCGGTGCGCGCCGGCACGCGTGGCCTGCACGGCGAGCCGCACGTTCTCCAGCACCGTGAGGTTCGGGAACAGATTCGTGAGCTGGAACGCGCGCCCCAGCCCGGCGTGTGTGCGCGACGACGGCGACAGGTGCGACAACGGTTGCCCGTCGAGCGACACCGTGCCGGCCGTGGCCTTGAGCTGCCCGGAGATCAGGTTGAAGTAAGTGGTCTTGCCCGCGCCGTTGGGGCCGACGATGGCCGTCAGCGTGCCTGGCGCGAATGCGCAGCTCACGCTGTTGACGGCCACGTGCCCTCCGAAGCGGATGGTCAGATCCCGGGTCTCAAGCATTGTGGAAAGGTCCTTGCGAATCGAAAAAAATCAGTGCTCGGTGAACGGCCTCAACAGGTGCCGATCACGTAGTAGTTGGTGCCCGTCTGCTTCAGCGTGGTCATGGCGTAGATGTTCCACAGGCCCATCGACTGGCCCGAGCCGTTGGCATAGGTCAGCCCCCACAGCGCATAGGCGCGCCCGGCGATGGTGTGCGTGTAGTTGCTCGCGGTGTAGCAGGTTCCGCCGCCACCCGAACCCGCCGTGGTCGCGCCCGTGGCGGCCGTCGACATCGCGCCTTCGACGTTGCTCGCGTTCAGCGCAGCCACGGTCCAGCTGTAGGTGGTCGACGCGGCCAGGCCGGTGTCGGTGTAGCTGGTGCCGGCCACCGGCGAGGCGTTGACCTTGCTGCCGCCGCGGTACACGTTGTAGCCACTGGCGCCCGAGACGCCGGCCCAGCCGACGACCATGCTGCTGCTGGTCGCACCCGAGGTGCCCACGCCCGTGGGCGCCGGCAGCCCGCCGCCACCGGCCGAACCGGTCACGCGGTCGATCATGGCCTTCATGGCCGCCATCTGCGGGCCCGACTTCTTGGCGTAGTTGGCGCTGTCGTAGCCCCACCAGTCCCAGCAGCTGTTGGTGGCCGCGGTGCTGGTCTGCGGGTAGATCAGGATGATGTTGTTGGTGTCGGCCCAGCGGTTGTAGCCGGTCTTCTTGACGTACTGGTCGCTCACGTCGGTGTAGTTCTGCTTGCAGCCGTGCAGCACCAGGTGCACGCGGCACGAGGTGGTGGTGCAGGCCTGCGGCACGTAGAGCCAGCCGGTGGCGGCCACGCCGTGGCCGGTGACGAACTCCGACTGGTTGAACTCGGTGAAGGTGCCGCCGAGCGTGCCGTTGTTGCGCGGGTTCAGCGGGCCGTACAGCTGCGTGAGGATTTCGCCTGCGAGGTCGAAGCCGCAGTTGTTGATGTACGGCGCGGCCGTGGTGCTGCAGGCGCCGCCGTAGTCGTCGGTGACCATCGCGTGGCCCGCGCCGAGGTTGTTCTTGTAGACCGTGTTGGCGGCCGGCACGAAGCTCTGGTAATACGTCTTCAGGTCGTCCATCACCGGCTGCTTGACGGTGTTGTCGGAGGTGCCCGAGAACAGGTACACCTTGGAGTTGGTGAGGTTCGACACCGGGTCGATCGCACCGCTGGCGGCCCAGCTGTTGGTGGTGCTCACGAGCGTCGACACGGGGATGCTGGTGCTGTGCGTCATGCAGCGCCCGGTGGCATTGAGCACCGAGCCTTCGGCGCAGTAGTACGGACCGCCGGCGACCACGCCCGCGCCGCGCTTGAAGGTGGCCGAGTAAGCCACGTGCAGCTGCACCGCCATGAAGCCGCCCGCCGACAGGCCGGACACGCTCACCTCCGCCGGGTTGGCGCCGAGTGCCGGCAGCGGCACAGCCGCCGTGGCGGCCTGCGCCGCGGCCGTGATCACCGCTGCTGCGGCAAACCCCTTCCAGTTGTTCCATCGCATCGCTGGCATCGCTGTCTCCTTCTGTTGTGTTTGCTCGAACGCTTGCTTGCAGACTGACGAATTGGCCGTGGAGCGCGACAGCGTGCGCAGGCGCAGGCTGGCGCTTCGCCCGGCGGCCATCCGGGGCGAAAAGGGGGCGGCGCCTGCATGCGCGCCGCGGGTTCAGGGGGCGATCAGCGCGTGTTCAGCGCTTGTTCTTGATGGGGATGTCCATCTCTTCGGGCTTGATCTCGTGCACCAGCTCGGGCACGCCCCACGCGAACGCTGGGTCGGCCTTGATCTTGAAGTGGTACATCGACTGCATCGCCTGGTGGTCTTCCTTGCGGAAGGTCATCTTGCCCTTGGGCGTGTCGAAGCTCATGCCTTCCATGGTGCTGATGAGCTTGTTGGTGTTGGTGTCGCCGTTGGTCTTCTTCAGCGCCGTCACCACCGCCATCGCGGCCGAGAAACCGCCGGCCGTGAAGAAGTCCGGCGGCGTCTTGAATTCCTTGTAGTGGGCCGCGACCAGCGCCTCGTTCACCGGGTTCTTCGGGATGCCGAAGTAGTAGTAGGCCGCGCCTTCCATGCCCGGCAGCGACTTGTAGGCCGCCATGGCCGGCAGGATGTTGCCGCCGGTGGCGATCTCGATGCCGTAGCGCTTCAGGTCGAGGTCGACGATCTTGAACGGGTTGCCCGCGCCGGCCCAGACGATCCAGATGATCTTGCGGCCCGGCTGGTCCTTCAGCTTGTCGATCAGGCGCTGCGCGCCGGCCGTGAAGTCGGTGGTCGTGGGCGGCAGGTATTCCTCGTGCGCGAGCTTGGCTTTCTTCAGCGCAGCGCCGAAGGCCTTCACGCCGTCGCGGCCGAAGGCGTTGTCTTGTGCGAGCGTGGCGACGGTGACGCCGGCCTTGTCGATGGCCACGGCGTTGGAGATGGCGTCCTGGCTCGAGTTGCGGCCGGTGCGGAAGATGTACTTGTTCCACTTGTCGCCGGTGATCGAGTCGGCCACGGCGGGCTCGACGATCAGGATCTTCTTGTATTCCTCGGCCACCGGCAGCATCGCCAGTGCCACGCCCGAAGCGGTCGGGCCGACCGCGAGCGCGGCCTTGTCGTCGGAGTACGCAGCAGCCAGCAGCGACTTGCCCAGGTCGGGCTTGCCCTGGTCGTCCTTCTCGAGGACCACGAGCTTCTTGCCGTTGACCATCATCGTGCCGCCGGTGGCGTAGTTCAGGCCCATCATCAGGCCGGTCTGCGTCTGCTTGCCGTAGGCCTCCAGCGCGCCGGTCTTGCTGTAGACGTGGGCGATGCGGATCTCGTTCGATTGGGCCCAGGCGGGCAGGGTTGCGGCGGTGGCGCCCAGGGCGGCCAGGGCGATGAGGTGGCGACGGTGCATGTCTTGTCTCCTGATAAAGGTGACTGAATATTGCACAGTTCGTGCCACCCGCCTAAGCCATTGATAACAAAGGCTTCCTCATTCGGGCGCAACCGGTTTCGACTGATTTCAGTGCATTCGCGTTGTCTTATTTTCAGACAACTGTCTTTTAATCAGTCAGGGTTTCCCAGCAGAGTCGCGGCGCGCCGCGAGCCAGCCTTCGAACTCACGTTCGGCCTGCATCCGCAGCGCGTTGCGCGTGTGGTTGCACACCGCGTGCGCGAGGCGCCGGTGCTTCTGCTGGCGCACGCCGCCCAGCGTGGCGTCGAGCAGGTGTTCGATGGTGGCCGACTCGGGCCGCCCATGCGGCTCGTCGAAGTCCATCGGCAGGCCGCACCAATGGCAGTTCGGGCCGAAGGTGGAACGCAGTGCCTTCACGCTCATGACAACCCCATCCCTGTCATGCGCTCGTACAACGTGGCGCGCGAAATGCCGAGCAGCCGCGAGGTCGCGAGCTTGTTGCCGCCGGTGCTTTCGAGCGCGGCGGCAATCGCCTTGCGCTCCAGCTCGGCCACCTGCTGCGACAGCGGGCGCAGCAGGGCCGCCTCCTGGTCGACATCGCGCAGGCTGTGCGAAGTGTCGGGCGCCTCGATCTGCTCCAGCCCCGCCTCGCGCAAGATGCGTTCGAGCTGCGCCGCATCGATGCGCTGCGAGTCGCTGCGCATCGTCACCTGCTCCAGCACGTTGCGCAGCTCGCGGATGTTGCCGCGCCAGTGCTGGCCGGCCAGCAGCGCGAGCGCGTCGGGCGTGAGCTCGGGCGGCGCCTCGCCGCTGCGCAGCGCCATGTCTTCGCCCAGTGCCTCGACCAGCGCCGGGATGTCGCTGCGCCGCTCGCGCAGCGGTGGCACGCGCAGCGGCAGCACGTTGAGGCGGTAATACAGGTCTTCGCGGAACAGGCCGCGCCGCACCAGCTCGGGCAGGTCGCGCGAGGTGGCGGCGATCACGCGGGCGTCGAAGGGAATCAGCTTGTTGGAGCCCAGCGGTTCGATCTCGCCTTCCTGCAACGCGCGCAGCAGCTTGGCCTGCAGGCCGAGCGGCATGTCGCCGATTTCGTCGAGGAACAGGCTGCCGCCGTCGGCCAGCTTGAACTTGCCTTCGCGCCCTCGCTTGTCGGCGCCGGTGAAGGCGCCGGGCGCGAAGCCGAAGAACTCGGCCTCGAGCAGCGTGTCGGGCACGGCCGCGATGTTGACGCTGACGAACTGGCCCTTGGCGCGCGTGGACGACGCGTGGATCGCGTGCGCCAGCAGCTCCTTGCCGGTGCCGGTTTCGCCGAGCAGCAGCACCGGGCTGGTCGACTGCGCGGCGCGGCGCGCATGGCGCTTCACTTCGACGGCCGCCGGGCTGCTGCCGATGAAGCTCGCGAAGGTGTACTTGGAACGGCGCTGGCCGTCGGGCGCGTGCTGGTAGAGCGGGTTGTTGCGCTGGCTGGCCAGCTCGCGCCGCGCGTCGTCGAGGTCGCGCTGCAGCAACGCGAACTTGCTGATGAGCGGTTGCAGCGTGGTCTCGGGCTGGTCGAACAGCACGATGCCGATGGCGCCGATCACTTCGCCCAGGCCCCGGTCGCCGTCCTCACGCTCTTCGCGCAGCGGGATGCGGCTCACGACAAACGTGCCCGCCTTGTTGGTCAGCAGGTCGATGAGGATCGGCTCGCCGGTGTCGAGCACGCGGCGCATCATGGTGTTGGGAATCACGTCCTCGACCATGTGCCCCATGAACTCGTCGATGGACGAGAAGCCCAGCGCCGGCAGGAAGCGCCGGTAGCCCTCGTTCACCCAGACGATGCGCCCGCTGCGGTCGACCAGGAACATGCCCTGGCTGATGCTCGAAAACAAATGAAACATCGAACGCGCGGCGAGCGCGAGGATGCCTTCGGCGTCCAGGGGCAAGGCGGGCGGCGGTGCGGCGGCGGAGGGAGCAACGGGCATGCGCGGATCGTACTGTGTGCGGCGCCCCGCCCTGCGGGAGGCAGGGCCTCGCTCACCCTCGATATGCAACCAAAAACAAAAGCCTTCAGCAAGCCTTAAGTAAATCAATCGTTTGATTTCGACCGTGCTCTAATCGCGCCGATGAACGCCCGGCCCCCCCTCACGCCAGCCCCCACGCCGCCGCGCCGCGCCCCCCGAGCCGACGGCGCCGAGGCGCGCCACCGCCTGCTGCACACCGCGCTGCGGCTGTTCGCCCAGAACGGTTTCGCCAAGACCTCGATCCGCGAGATCGCGCGTGAGGCCGGCGTGAACGTGTCGGCCATCAGCTACTACTTCGGCGACAAGGAGGGGCTGTACGGCGCCACCTTCAACGAGCCGATGGGCAGCGATTCGAACGACCTCGTGGCCGCCTGCAACGTGCCCGGCCAGTCGCTCGAAGCCACGCTGCGCATCTGCATGGCGGCCATGATCGATCCGCTCAAGCAGGGCGAGATCGTGCGCCAGTGCATCCAGCTGCACATGCGCGAGATGCTGGAGCCCACCAGCCAGTGGGCCAAGGAACTCGAGCGCGACATCAAGGGCCCGCACCGCGCCATCGTCGAACTGCTGTGCCGCCACCTGCAGGTGGCGCGCGCCGACGACGACATCCACCGCCTGACCTTCGCGATCACGGGGCTGTCGATGCAGCTGTACGTGAGCCAGGATTTCATCGAGGCCCTGCGCCCGTCGCTGCTGCGCACGCCGCGCGCCATCGACACCTGGGCCGACCGGCTCACGGGCTACGCGATGGCGCTGGTCCAGGCCGAAACCGCACGCCGCCGCCAGGTGGCCGCCGAGCAAAGAAAGAAGCCATGAGACGACTCCGACGGATTGCCCTTGTTCTGAGCCTGCCGCTGGGCCTCGGCCTGGCAGGCTGCGGCCTCACGCGCCCGCCCGCCTCGGTGAAGGCGCCCATCCCCGCGCAGTGGCACGCGCCCCTGCCGCACGGCGGCTCGCTCACCGCGCTGGCCGACTGGTGGCGCCAGCTCGACGACCCGCTGCTGGTCGAGCTGATCGCCGCCGCCGAAACCGCCAGCCCCAACCTCGCGAGCGCCGCCGCGCGCGTGGCCGAGGCGCGCTTCACTCGCGTGCAGGCCGGCGCAGCGCTGCTGCCCAGCCTGGACGGCACGGCGTCGGCGAGCCGGGGCGTCTCGGGATCGTCGTTCGGATCGGGTGGTTCTTCGAGCAGCAGCAGCACCGCTATCGCGCCGGTCACCACGCTGCAGGCCGGGCTGCAATCGAAGTGGGAGATCGACCTGTTCGGCCGCCTGCGCGCCGACCGCGACGCGGCCCAACAGAAGCTCGACAGCGCCACCGCCAAGTGGCACGACGCCCGCGTCGCCGTGGCGGCCGAAACGGCCAATGCCTACTTCGCCGAGCGCGCCTGCCAACTGCAATTGACCGTGTCCGAATCGGATGCGAAATCGCGCGGCGAAACGGCGCGGCTCACCGACCTGTCGGCGCGCGCAGGCTTCACCGCACCGGCCGACGCCGCGCTGGCGCGTGCCAGCGCCTCCGACGCCTCCGGCCGCCTCACGCAACAGCGCGCCCTGTGCGCGGTGCAGCGCAAGGCGCTGGTGGCGCTCAGCGGCCTCGACGAACCCACGCTCGTGCAGAAGCTCGCGGCCTCGCCCACGCAGCGCGCGCTGCCGGTGGTGGGAGCCATCGCCAGCGTGCCGGCGCAGGCGCTGTCGCAGCGGCCCGACGTGTACGCGGCCGAACTCGGCGTGGCCTCGGCCAGCGCCGAGGTGGGCTCGGCCGAGGCCGAGCGCTACCCCAAGCTCACGCTGTCGGGCTCGATCGGCCGCATGCAGATCCGCACCAGCGGCTTTCGCGAATCGCTCGACACCTGGACCGTCGGGCCGCTGTCGCTCACCGTGCCGCTGCTCGACGGCGGCGCGCGCGCGGCCAACTCCGAGGCCGCCAAGGCGCGCTACACCGAGGCCGTGTCGCTCTACCGCGCGAACGTGCGCCAGGCGGTGCGCGAGGTCGAAGAAGCACTGGTGAACCTCGACGCCACGACCGCACGCAGCACCGACGCCGACAGCGCCGTGAAGAACTACCAGGCCTCGTTCGACGCCACCCAGGCCCGCTTCAGCAGCGGCCTGGCCAGCCTGTTCGAGCTCGAGGACTCGCGGCGCACGCTGTTCGCCGCGCAGACCGCGCGCGTCTCGCTGCAGCGCGAGAGCACCGAAGCCTGGGTTTCGCTGTACCGCTCGATGGGCGGCGGCTGGAGCCGCCCCGCCGAAGCATCGTCCCCAATGACCTCCACCCCGGCCGCCAAGGTCGCGACGTCGCCATGAAAACAATGAAGCGTTCCACTCTTGTCATCGCGCTGCTGGCGCTGATCGTCGTCGTTGCCGCCGGCCTGTGGCTCACCCGCAAGCCGGCCGACGACAAAGCTGCACCTGCGGCAAAAGGCCCCGCACAGCGCCCGGCCTTGACCGTCTCGGTCGCCAAACCCGAAGCCACCGAGCTGACCGTCACGCTGGCCGCCAACGGCAATGTGGCGGCCTGGCAGGAGGCCGTGATCGGCTCCGAATCGAACGGCCTGAAGCTGGCCGAGGTGCGCGTCAACGTCGGCGACACCGTGAAGAAGGGCCAGGTGCTCGCGGTGTTCTCGCCCGAGACCGTGCAGGCCGACATCGCGCAGGCGCGCGCCTCGCTCGCCGAGGCCCGCGCCTCGGCAGCCGACGCCGCCGGCAATGCCGCGCGCGCCCGCACGCTGCAGGCCACGGGCGCACTGAGCCAGCAGCAGATCAACCAGTACCAGACCACCGAGCAGACCGCCAAGGCGCGCGCCGAAGCGGCCGAGGCCGTGCTGGCCGCGCAGCAGGTGCGCGGTCGCAACACGCAGGTGCTGGCACCGGACGACGGCGTGATCTCCGCGCGCACCGCCACGGTCGGCAGCGTGGTCGGCGCCGGCACCGAGCTGTTCCGCCTGATCCGCCAGGGCCGGCTCGAATGGCGTGCCGAAGTCACCTCGGCCGAGCTGGGCCGCATCGCCGTGGGCACGCCGGCCTTCGTGGTCAGCGCCAGCGGCGCGCAGGTGAAGGGCATGGTGCGCAGCATCGCGCCCACGGTCGATCCGCAGACGCGCGCGGCGCTGGTCTATGTCGACCTGCCCAACGTGCAGCAGAACACCGGCGTGAAGGCCGGCATGTTCGCGCGCGGCGATTTCGAACTCGGCCGCAGTTCCGCGCCGACCGTGCCGCAAAGCGCGATCGTGCCGCGCGACGGCTTCAACAACGTCTTCACGCTGCTGCCCGACGGCCGCGTGGCGCAGCTGAAGGTGCAGACCGGCCGCCGCCTGAAGGACCGCGTGGAGATCACCAGCGCACTGCCCGAAGGCGTGCAGATCGTGGTGCAGGGCGCGGGCTTCCTCAACGACGGCGACCTGGTGCGCGTGGTGGACGCCACGCCCACAACCACGGCGACGCCCGCGTCCGCCACCCCGGCGAAGGCAGCGGCATCCGCGCCTTCACCTAAATAAGCAAGCACAAAGGACACGCCATGAACGTTTCCGCCTGGTCCATACGCAACCCCATTCCGGCGGTGATGCTGTTCGTGCTGCTCACCTTCGGGGGGCTGCTGTCGTTCAACGCCATGAAGGTGCAGAACTTCCCGGACATCGACCTGCCGACCGTCACCGTCTCGGCCTCGCTGCCCGGCGCCGCGCCGTCGCAGCTCGAAACCGACGTCGCGCGCAAGCTCGAGAACTCCATCGCCACCATCCAGGGCCTGAAGCACATCACGACCAAGGTGCAGGACGGCGCTGCCACGCTGATCGTCGAGTTCCGCCTCGAAAAGCCGGTGCAGGAGGCCGTCGACGACGTGCGCTCGGCCGTGCAGAAGGTGCGCGCCGACCTGCCCGCCGACGTGCGCGACCCGGTCGTCACCAAGCTCGACTTCGCGGCCCAGCCCGTGCTGGCCTTCACCATCGCGTCGTCGCGCATGGACGGCGAGGCGCTGAGCTGGTTCGTCGACAACGACATCACCAAGAAGCTGCTCGCGCTGCCCGGCGTGGGCGCGGTGAACCGCGTGGGCGGCGTCACGCGCCAGGTGCACATCGACCTCGACCCGAGCAAGCTGCAGGCACTGGGCGCCTCGGCCGCCGACATCTCGCGCCAGCTGCGCCAGGTGCAGACCGAAAGCGCGGGCGGGCGCATCGACCTGGGCGGCAGCGAACAGCCGGTGCGCACCATGGCCACCGTGCAGTCGGCCGACCAGCTCGCCGACATGCAGATCGCGCTGAGCGACGGCCGCCGCATCCGCCTGGACCAGGTGGCGCGCATCAGCGACACCATCGCCGAACCCCGCGCCGCCGCGCTGCTCAACGGCAAGCCGGTGGTGGGCTTCGAGGTGGCCCGCAGCCGCGGCGCCAGCGAGGTGGAAGTGGGCCGCGCCATTCAGAAAGCGCTGGCCGACCTGCGCGTGCAGCGCCCCGACATCGAGCTGACCGAGGCCTTCAACTTCGTCGACCCGGTGGAAGAAGAGTACGACGGCTCGCTGCACCTGCTGTACGAGGGCGCCATCCTCGCGGTGATCGTGGTGTGGCTCTTCCTGCGCGACTGGCGCGCCACCTTCGTCTCGGCGGTGGCGCTGCCGATGTCGGTGATTCCGGCCTTCATCGGCATGCACCTGCTGGGCTTCTCGGTCAACGTGATCTCGCTGCTCGCGCTCTCGCTGGTGGTCGGCATATTGGTGGACGACGCCATCGTGGAGGTCGAGAACATCGTGCGCCACCTGCGCATGGGCAAGTCGCCCTACCAGGCGGCCATGGAGGCGGCGGATGAAATCGGCCTGGCCGTGATCGCCACCACCTTCACGCTCATTGCGGTGTTCCTGCCCACGGCCTTCATGAGCGGCGTGGCCGGCAAGTTCTTCAAGCAGTTCGGCTGGACCGCGTCGCTCGCGGTGTTCGCCTCGCTGGTGGTGGCGCGGGTGCTCACGCCGATGATGGCGGCCTACATCATGAAGCCCATCCTCACGCAGGAGAAGGAGCCGGGCTGGCTGCGCTGGTACATGCGCGCCGTGGAGTGGAGCACCCACCACCGCTTCAAGACGATGGTGATGGCCACCCTCTTCTTCTTCGGCTCGCTGGCGATGATTCCGCTGCTCAAGACCGGCTTCATTCCGGCCGACGACAACTCGCAGACGCAGGTCTACCTGTCCCTGCCGCCGGGCTCCACGCTGGCGCAGACCACGGCCGCGGCCGAGGAAACGCGCCGCCGCGTGATGCAGATCAATCACGTGAAGAGCGTCTACACCACGGTGGCGGGCGGCAGCGCGGGCGGTGACCCGTTCGCGAACTTCGGCACGCCCGAGACGCGCAAGGCCACGCTGACGATCCAGCTCGACCCGCGCGGCGACCGGCCGCGCAAGCAGCTGATCGAGAAAGAGATCCGCACCGCGCTCGAAACCCTGCCCGGCGTGCGCAGCACCGTGGGCCTGGGCGGCTCGGGCGAGAAGTACATCCTGGTGCTCACCGGCGAAGACCCGGCGGCGCTGTCGGCGGCCGCGGGCGCGGTCGAGAAAGACCTGCGCACCATTCCCGGCCTGGGCAACATCACCTCGACCGCGAGCCTGATCCGCCCCGAGATCGCCGTGCGCCCCGACTTCGCGCGCGCCGCCGACCTCGGCGTGACCAGCTCGGCCATCGCCGAAACCCTGCGCGTGGCCACACTGGGCGACTACGACCAGGCGCTGGCCAAGCTCAACCTCGCGCAGCGGCAGGTGCCGATCGTGGTGAAACTCGAAGACTCGGCGCGACAAGACCTCGACCTGATCGGGCGCCTGTCGGTGCCGGGCGCGCGCGGCCCCGTCATGCTGAGCCAGGTGGCTTCGCTCACGATGGAAGGCGGCCCGGCCGTCATCGACCGCTACGACCGCTCGCGCAACGTCAACTTCGAGATCGAGCTGTCGGGCGTGGGCCTGGGCGACGCCAAGACCGCCGTCGAGGCCCTGCCCTCGATCCAGAAGCTGCCGCCCGGCGTGCGCATCGCCGAGGTGGGCGACGCCGAAGTGATGACCGAGCTGTTCGCCAGCTTCGGCCTGGCGATGCTCACGGGCGTGCTGTGCATCTACATCGTGCTGGTGCTGCTGTTCAAGGACTTCCTGCACCCGGTGACCATCCTGTGCGCGCTGCCGCTCGCACTGGGTGGCGCCTTCGTGGGCTTGCTGATCGGCCAGAAGGCGCTGTCGATGCCCTCGCTGATCGGCCTGATCATGCTGATGGGCATCGCCACGAAGAACTCGATTCTTCTGGTCGAGTACGCCATCGTGGCGCGCCGCGACCACGGCATGAGCCGCTGGGACGCACTGCGCGACGCCTGCCACAAGCGCGCGCGGCCCATCATCATGACCACGCTCGCCATGGGCGCCGGCATGCTGCCGATTGCCGTCGGCTTCGGCACCGCCGACTCGAGCTTCCGCTCGCCGATGGCGATGGCCGTGATCGGCGGTCTCATCACCTCGACCGTGCTGAGCCTGCTGGTGGTGCCGGCGGTGTTCACCTACGTGGACGACATCGAGCACTGGATACGGCGCACCGTGCGCAAGCTGCGCGGGCAGCCGGCCGATCCGCACATCGACGACGATCTGATCGAGGCGCCCCAGCGCTGAGCTGAGCGGCCAAAAAAAAATGCCGCGGGCGCCAATCGCCCGCGGCATGTGAATCAGAAAAAGGGGCTGTCTGTCGCGTCAGGCGTCCAGCTGCGCCAATCGCTTCAGCTTGCGTTCGCTCATGCGCTTGGCCAGGCGCGGCAGCACCAGCACGGCGACGATGACGACGATCACGACGATCGACTCGGGGCGCTGGAAGAACACGACCGGGCTGCCCTGCCCCATGGCGATGGCGTTGCGCAGGTTGGCTTCGGCGAGCGGGCCGAGGATCATGCCGACGACCACGGGGGCGGTCGGAAAGTCGAAGCGCCGCATCACCACGCCGAGCAGGCCGATGCCGAACAGCAGGAACAGGTCGAAGGTGTTCTGGCGCATGCCGTACGCACCCACGGTCGCGAAGATCAGGATGCCGGCGTACAGCTGCGGCTTCGGGATCTTGAGCAGCTTGACCCACAGGCCGACCATCGGCAGGTTGAGCACCAGCAGCATCAGGTTGCCGATGTACAGCGAGGCGATGAGCGCCCAGACCAGCGCGGCCGAGGTGGTGAACAGCTGCGGGCCCGGCTGGATGCCGTAGTTCTGGAACGCGCCCAGCATGATGGCCGTGGTGTTCGACGTGGGAATGCCCAGCGTGAGCAGCGGGATCAGCGCGGCGGTCACGGTGGCGTTGTTGGCGGCCTCGGGGCCGGCCACGCCTTCGATGGCGCCGGTGGTGCCGAACTCGGCCTTGGCGTCCTTGTCCTTGGCCAGCTTCTTCTCGGTCGCGTAGCTCAGGAAGGTCGGAATCTCGGTGCCGCCGGCCGGAATGCAGCCGAAGGGCGTGCCGATGGCCGCACCGCGCAGCCACGCGGGAATCGAGCGCTTCCAGTCGCGCGCGGTCATGTGCACGCGGGTCAGCTTGTTCTGGCCCTCGACCACACGGCCTTCGTACAGCACGGCGTACAGCACCTCGGCCACAGCGAAGAGGCCCACCGCCACCAGCACGATCTCGATGCCGTCGAGCAGCTCGGGCATGTTGCCGGTGTAGCGGCCCTGGCCGGTGATCTGGTCCAGGCCCACGCAACCCATGGCCAGGCCGACGAACAGCGCCGTCATGCCGCGCAGCGTGCTCTTGCCCAGCACCGCGCTCACCGTGGTGAAGGCCAGCAGCATCAGCAGGAAGTACTCGGGCGCCGCCAGCCGCACGGCGTAGTCGGCGACGAAGGGCGCGAACAGCGTGACGACCACGGTGGCGATGGTGCCGGCCACGAAGGAACCGATGGCGGCGGTAGCGAGGGCCGCGCCCGCGCGGCCGCTCTTGGCCATCTTGTTGCCCTCCATCGCCGTGACCATGCTGGCGGTTTCGCCGGGCGTGTTCAGCAGGATCGAGGTGGTCGAGCCGCCGTACATGGCGCCGTAGTAGATGCCCGAGAAAAAGATCATCGAGGCCGTGATGTCGACCTTGCCGGTGATCGGCAGCAGCATCGCCACCGCCACGGCGGGGCCGATGCCGGGCAGCACGCCCACGGCCGTGCCCAGGGCACAGCCAATGAGGCACCACAGCAGATTGATGGGGGTGATCGCGGCCGCGAAGCCGGTCATCAGTGCGTTGAAGATATCCATGACGTCGCTCCGCTCAGATCCAGCCGGTGCTGGTGAGACCCGGCAGGCTGATGGCCAGGAACTTGGTGAACATCCAGAAGACCGGCGCCGAGATCGCCAGGCCGGTCAGCAAGTCGGTGACCCAGGTGGCCGGCGCATTGACCTTCGCCTGCCCGGCGGCGCGGCGCAGGCCTTGCACAGCCAGCAGGTAGCACAGCGTGCAGCTCAGAATGAAGCCGATGGTGGTGATGAGCGCCGCGTTGAGCAGCAGGCCCGCCGCCACCCAGACGAAGCCGGGCCAGTAGCCCTTGTCGGCGCCCGAGGGTGCGTCGAGTTCGCGGAAGCCGCCGCTGAATGCTTCCCAGGTGATCCACGCGCCACAGACCATCAGGACGATCGAGACCATCCACGGGAGGAAGTTGGGGCCGACGCCGCCGTAGCCGGCTTCGGAAGATATGTCGATGGCGCCGTAGGCCAGCGCAGCACCGGTCAGCAGCACGCCGACGCCGACGAGGTATTGCGGCCAGGGGGCCGCGCCGGAGGTGGCCTCAGCAGCGTGAGAGACCGAGGATTCTGGAGTTGTCATTTTTTGCTCCCGCAGTCGTGGGGGAAAAGAACTGCCTCCTTCCAGAAACACCGCGGAACCGGCTTTGCCGGGCCGCTGGTGTTGCCCCCGGAAGGGGGAAGGCGCGCGCGACACGAAGTGCGCGCAGCCTGGGGGCGAACCAAACTCAGACCATGCCGGACTTGACCATGATGGCGCGCAGGGCGGCGAAGTCGTCGTCGACGAACTTGGCGAAGGCATCGCCCGACAGCACGGCCGGCGTCCAGGCGTTCTTCTTGAGCGATTCGGCCCACGAGGCGCTCTTGAGCGCAGCCAGCACCATCTCGGTCAGGGCCTTGCGCTGCTCGGCCGAGATGCCGGGCGCGCCGTACACGCCGCGCCAGTTGCCGATCTCGACGTCGATGCCCTGCTCTTTCAGCGTGGGCACGTTGATGCCCGGCAGGCGCTGGGCCGATGTGACGGCGATGGCCTTCATCTTGCCGGCGGCTATGTACTCGGCGAACTCGCTGTAGCCGCTGCCGCCGATGGTGACGTTGCCGCCCAGGATGGCGGCGGTGGCTTCACCGCCTCCGCGGAAGGCCACGTAGTTGATCTTCGACGGGTCGGCGCCGACCTTCTGCGCAATCATGGCCGCGGCGATGTGCTCGGTGGAGCCGCGCGAACCGCCGCCCCACTTGACGCTGCCCGGGTCCTTCTTGAGCTGCTCGACCACGTCCTTCATCGACTTGAACGGCGAGTTCGACGGCAGCACGAACACGTTGTATTCCGTGGTCAGGCGCGCGATGGGCGTGGCCTGCGACAGGTTGACCGGCGGCTTGCCGGTGATGATGCCGCCCAGCATGACCGAGCCCATGACCATGAGCGCGTTGGCGTCGCCCTTGGAGCCATTGACGAACTGGGCCAGGCCCAGTGCACCGGCGGCGCCGCCCTTGTTGTCGTAGGCGACGGTGTCGGCGGCCTTGGCATCGGTCAGGGCCTTGCCCAGCGCGCGACCGGTGGTGTCCCAGCCGCCGCCCGGGTTGGCGGGGATCATCATCTTGACGTTGGCGGCAGCGCGCGCCGACAGCGGCAAGGCGCCGGCAGCGGCCAGTGCGGCCAGGGACTTCAAAAAGGTATCGCGACGCATCGTTGGTGTCTCCTCAAAACTTGGGAACGGGTGGAACCTGACTTGGACCTGAGCCGCTATCATGCGCCGCCCCGCTGTCAGTTGGCTGTCCACCAGACTGGGGAAAACACCGAAGAAGCACCCCCTTCCGATCCTGCGCCCCGTATGAAGCTGCTGCTCGTCGAAGACGACCCCTCGATGCAACTCACCCTGCAGCGCACGCTCGGGCGCCGGCACATCGACGTGCGCATCTGCGGCGACGGCGCGCAGGCCCTCACGCAATGGCGCGCCATCGAGCCCGACGTGGTCGCTCTCGACCTGAGCCTGCCGAATGTCGACGGCCTGCAGGTGCTGGCGCAGGCGCGCGCCGAAGGCCTGCGCACGCCGGTGCTGCTGCTCACCGCGCGCGGCACGGTGGGCGACCGCATCATGGGCCTGAACGCCGGCGCGGACGACTACCTGCCCAAGCCCTTCGACCTGGACGAGCTCGAGGCCCGCATCCGCGCGCTGCGCCGGCGCAGCCAGAGCGCCGGGCCCGACGCGGCAGCGATGAATCCGATGGAGGTCGGCAGCCTGCGCTTCGAGCCCGACAACGGCGCCATCTACCACCGCGCCGACCTGCTCGAAGTCACGCCGCGCGAACTGGCACTGCTCAAGGCGCTGATGATGAAGCCCGGCCACGCCGTCACCAAGGAGCGCCTGTTCGAGCTGGTGTTTCCGGGCGAGGCCAACGTGCAGTACGAAGCGATCGAGGTGGTCGTGTACCGCCTGCGCAAGAAGCTGGTGGGCACGGGCACGGTGCTGATGACGATGCGCGGCCTGGGTTACCTGCTGCGGGCCGAGAGTTGACGGCAGGCATGCGGCAGATGATGTCGTCCCTGCGCGCACGGCTGCTGCTCGGCATCCTCGTGCCGGTGGCGGTGTTCGTGGTGATCAACAGCGTGAGCCTGTACCGCCAGAGCCTGGCGGCCGCCACCACCGCCTACGACCGCACGCTGCTGGCCTCGGCCAAGACCATCGGCGAACAGCTCGACGTGGAAGGCTACGACGACATGGCGCGGCTGCGCGCGATCGTGCCCTACTCCGCACTCGAAGCCTTCGAGGCCGACAACCGCAGCCGCCTGTTCTATCGCGTGTCGGCGCTCGACGGCGAGATGGTCTCGGGCTTTGCCGAGCTGCCGTTCTGGCGTGGCCGCATCCCCGACCGCGGCGCGTATGCGGCGCTGGTCGATTTCTACGACGCCGAGTTTCGCGGCCAGCCGGTGCGCGTCGCCGTGATGCTGCAGCCGGTGGCCAGCGCGCGCGGCCGCGGCATGGCCGTGGTGCAGGTCGCCGAGACGCTGGAGCTGCGCGAGACGCTGGTGCGCAAGCTGCTGCTCGACATGCTCTGGCGCCAGCTGCTGCTGATGGGCGTGATCGCACTCGTCACCGTGGTCGTCGTGCAGCGCGCCACGCGGCCGGTGCGCGAGCTTGGCGAAGCCATCGAGCGGCGCCCGGAAGACGACCTGTCGCCCATCGACGCGCCCGGCGCCCCCGCCGAGTTGCGCCCGCTGATCGACGCCACCACCGAGGTCATGGGCCGGCTGCAGCGCCTGCTCGACCACCAGAAGCGCTTCGTGCGCGACAGCGCCCACCAGCTGCGCACGCCTCTGGCGGTGCTCAAGGCGCAGGTTCAGTCGGCGCGCCGCGGCGACGTGGCGCCCGAGCAGGCGCTGGTCGAGATCAGCCAGACCGTCGAGCGCGCCACCGCGCTGGCCAACCAGATGCTGTCGCTGGCGAAGGTGGAGCAGCTGCGCCAGCAGCCCGAATCCGCGGTGCTCGACCTGGGCGACGCGGTGCGCCACATCGCGCTCGACCTGTCGCCGCTCGTGGCCGACAAGGCGCTCGACTTCGAACTGGCCGCCGACGACGCCGTGACCGTGCGCGCGCACCAGTGGATGCTGCAGGAGCTCACGCGCAACCTGCTGCACAACGCCATCAAGCACAGCCCCGTGGGCGCCCCGCTCTCGGTGCGCGTGCATGCCGAAGGCGACGACGCCGTGCTCACCGTGCGCGACGACGGACCTGGCATTTCGACCGAGTTGCGTCAGCGCCTGTTCGCGCCGTTCGCGGCGGGCAACACCTCCAGCGGCTCGGGCCTGGGCCTGGCGATCTGCCGCGAGATCGTTCTGGCGCTGGGCGGGCGCATCAGCCTGGACAACCGCACCGCGCCCGGCGCCGGCGGTACCGTGATCGGGCTCGACGCCGTGGTGCGGCTGCCGCTGTCGCGCCACAATGGCTGATCTTTCTTTTCCAACCTTCATGGACCGTCTGCGCATCGACAAGTGGCTCTGGGCCGCCCGCTTCTTCAAGACCCGTTCGCTGGCCGCGGACGAAATCGGCAAGAACCGCATCCAGGTGAACGGCGACGTCGCCAAGGCCTCGCGCGAGGTCAAGGCCGGCGACACCGTCGCGCTGCGCATGGGCCCGCTCACGCGGACCGTCACGGTGCGCGGCCTCAGCGGACAGCGTGGCCCGGCGCCCGTGGCCCAGCAGCTGTACGAGGAAACGCCCGAGAGCCTGGCGGCGCAGGCCGCCTTCCGCGAGCAGCGCCGCATGGGCAGCGAGCCGGCATTGGCCATCGAACAGGGCCGGCCCACCAAGCGCGACCGGCGCGAGATCGACGGCGTGCGCCATCAGGCCGAGTGGGACAACCGCTGGAGCGCGTCGATCGACGAAAGCAACAGCGACGACGACCACCCGCCGCCGCGCGGCCGTCCGCAGCGCTGATTCGCGTACCCTGCGGGCTTCGTTTCTTTTTTGACGGAGCGCCTGCAGATGTCCAAGTTCAAGAAGTACCGCGTCGGCGACAAGTTCAAGCTCTCGCGCATCGACCCCGACGACACGTCCTTTCTCACGGGCGACGAGGCGGCCCAGCGCGCCGCGCTCGATGCGATGGCGCTCGAACTCGATGAACTGCAGGACGTGCTGCACGCCGAAGGCCGGCGCAAGGTGCTGCTGGTGCTGCAGGGCATGGACACCAGCGGCAAGGACGGCACGGTGCGCTGGGTGTTCTCGCGCACCTCGCCGCTGGGCGTGCGGGTGACGGCCTTCAAGGCACCGAGCGAAGACGAGCGCGCGCACGACTACCTCTGGCGCTGCCACGCCGCCGTGCCGCGCACCGGCGAGATCATGGTGTGGAACCGCAGCCACTACGAAGACGTGCTGGTGCCCGTGGTCGAAGGCTGGATCGACGGCGACGAAGCCCGCCGCCGCTACGCGCAGATCAACGATTTCGAGCGGCTGCTCACCGAGACCGGCACGGTCGTCGTCAAGTGCATGCTGCACATCGACAAGGATGAGCAGCGCGAGCGCCTGCAGGCCCGCATCGACACGCCCGGCAAGCAGTGGAAGTTCAGCATGGGCGACCTCGAAGTGCGCACCAAGTGGGCCGACTACCAGAAGGCGTATCAGAGCGCGCTGGCCGCCACGTCGAGCGACCACGCGCCGTGGCATGTGGTTCCGGCCAACAGCAAGCGACATCGCAACATGGTGATCGCCCAGCTGCTCGTGAAGACGCTGCGCGACATGAAGCTGAAGCCCCCGCCGCCCGATCCGGCGCTCAAGTGCATGGTCGTGAAGTGACCTGATCCGCGGGGGGTTCGCGGAAGGTGCGGGCTCAGGAGCGGCGCACGGGCGCCGTGGAGCGCATCGGCGTCTGCGCCAGCACGCGGCAGTTGCCGAACTCGCAGCGCACGGCCCAGGCCACGCCGTTCGCGCACGGCACGCTGTAGCTCTCGTAGCCCGGCCCCTTGGCCGTCATCTCGGCGCGCGGCTGCACGTTGCAGCGGCCGGCCTTCGCCAGGCGCTCGACGTTGTAGGTGTCGACACCGGTGCGGCGCGGCTTGAGCGCGAGCACGGGGTTGAAGGTGTTGCCGTAGAACGTGTCCTGCACGTCCGGGTCGAGGTTGCGGTAGCCGCGCTTGGCCATGCAATGGACGATGGCGATCTGCTGGTGTTCGGCAATCAGCGCACCGCTGGGGCGGCTGTTCCAGTCGATGACGGCGGCGGTGATGCCGGTGTACGAAGCCGCGGCCACGATGCCCTGGCCGTGCACCGTGATCAGGCCCAGGCCCAATGCGGCCCACATGGCGTCGCCCGATTCGCTGCGCGCGGTGATGCGGGTGGCGGCCGTGCGGCAGTCGGCCACGTCGCTGTCGTAGCGCACCTTGTCCACGCCTTCCATGGCGACCATCGGCATGTACGACATGCCGGTGCCTTTCCCGGGTCCGGTGGGCGGTGCGCTGGCGCATCCGGCCAGAACCACGGTGGCCAATGCCATGCTGAGCAGCAACTTCATGGGATTCCCTCGTCCTCTTCGCGGTAGTTGCGAGGGATTTAACCATACATATAGTTACTTCTGAATCGACTTGTCGCGAATGAACGACGGCCTTCGGGCGGGGCATTCGGCCCGCGATCCGGGGCACGCAAAAGGGCAAGGTACAGTTTTCACCTGCTCCGAGTTCCCCCGTCCATGCACCACACGTCCCGACTTCCCGCTTCCCACCTGCTCCCGCTCGCACTGGCCGGCCTTCTGGCCACCGCATCCTTCGGCTCCGCGGCCCAGCAGCCGCAACTCTCTGCCGTCGACCTGGCCCGCAAGAACGCCTGCATGGCCTGCCACGGGCTGGTGCACAAGCAGGTCGGGCCGGGCTTCGCGCAGATCGCCGACCGCTACCGGAACGACGCCGCCGCGCCGGCGCGGCTGGCCGACAAGATCCGCAACGGCAGCGTCGGTGCCTGGGGCCGCGTGATCATGCCGCGCCAGTCGTTGGTCACGGAGGCCGACGCGCAGGTGCTCGCGCGCTGGGTGCTGGCACAGCAGCAACCACCCGCCCGCTGAGTCGGCGCGGTGTCGCTCAGCGCGACAGTTGCGGCTGAGGCCCCGAAGACGCCACCCGGAAATCCGCCGGGAAGGTCCAGGTGGCGGGCGCATCGCGCGTGCCCAGCTGGCTCAGCTGGTAGCCCATGCCCCAGACCGCATGCAACGACAGGCCGTGCGGCTGATCGACATACAGCCCGAGCTTGCGGCGCAGCTTCGACACGTTGGCGTCCAGTGTGCGCGAGCCGACGGCGACACCGCTTTGCCAGCCGATCATTTCGAGGTGCTCGCGGCCCAAGGGCCTGTTCATGTGGCGGAAGAATTCGGCCGCCAAGTCGAATTCGATGGGTGTCAGGCGAATTTCCGTGCCCGCCAGATCCACCATGTCGAATGGTGACAACAGGCTGAATTCATTCCATTCCAGGCTGCGCGGCACCACCGGCCGATTGCGCTGCCGCAGGAAGAATTCGAGCATGAAATACATCTCTTCGAAGGTGGACGGCTCCGGCAATACGGCGTCGTCTGGCCCCGCATGCAACAGCGACAGCCCGCGGATTTGCCGCTTGCGCGCGCTCATGATCAATGGCGTGTTGTAGCGCAGCGTTTCGCGCACCTGGCCAATGAGCTTTTGCACATCGTCGGGCGCCGACGGAATTGAAAGCAGCAGCACTTCGAAATTACCGCCGGCCGGCACCTTCTCGATCAATTCTTCGATATTGGCAAATGCAAAGGGCGTATAACCCAGCATCTTGATGGAGCGGCTCGCGTGCCATCGCATTCGGGGGGAAGAATCCAACACTGCAATGTGCGGGGAGTTTTGTTCAAGCATTGAAAATTACCTTGCACACCGTGGCGTTACAAACCTCTATTTTTGTCGAGTTGGCCAAAAAATTAACCTTTGACACTCAACCCTCGGGCAATAAATTGCTCCGAATTGTTGGAGGCGGATTCATTTTTTTACAAATGCACTGCCATTCGGAGGAATTTCCTGAGAAGGCAATTTAAGCCCGAACAAAATTTACAGGTATCAATAAAAGGAACAGAAATATGAAAATCGGGCACGGCCGCATGGCGGAGCCCGAAACAAGCCGGTCGACGCGGTGGTCGGCGGCGCACCGGTCAGCGCAGGAGCAGCGCGCTGTCTTCCGCGACCGGCCCTTGCTGCAAAGCAAAGGTGCGCGGCGTGCAGCCGTACTTCTTGCGGAAGACGAGGCCGAAGTAGGCCGGGTCCGCAAAGCCGCAGTCATAGGCGACCTGGGCGACGAACTTGCGCGCGCCCGCGGCGCTGCGAAGCATCCGGGCCGCGGCTTCCAGCCGGTCGCCCTGCAGGGTTTCCAGGAAGGTCATGCCGCGCCCGGCCTTGGCGAACACCTTGTGCACGTAGCGCACCGGCACATTGAAGCTGACGGCCAGCTTCTGTGCGTCGATCTCGGTGTCTGCATGGTGGTCACGAATCCAGGCCCGCATGCGGGCGTGCAGGTCGCCGTCGCGCGGTGACACGGGCTCGCCCAGCGCGCCCGGCTGCGCCGACAGCCCGTTCTGCTCCAGCGCGAACGACAGCATCGACATCAGGTGCTCGCCCAGCAGCTGGCGCTCGGCGGGGCTCTGGATGCTGCACAGGTGCTCGACGTCGAGCGCGCGCAGGTAGCCCGACAGCATGCCGGCCCAGCCCTTGCCGCCGGCCAGCCGCAGGTCGGTCGTCTGGTCTGCGTGCGGGAGCCAGCGGTTGACTACCGCTTCCGACAGGCCCAGCATCCACGAGTTGGTGAGCTCTGTAGAGCGCAGGTGCAGTGGCTGCCAGGAGTCGATCAGCACCATGTCGCCGGCGCCGAGCTCGATGCGCTGGCGCTGTTCGCTGATGGCCAGGCCGCCGTCGAGCTTGAGCAGCAGGTGATAGGGATAGACCTCGGCCCCCATCAGCTGGCTCGGGCCCTTGCGCTCGATGCTTGCGCCGCTGCCGTGCACCCGCATGAAGGCCAGCCCGGCCGTGTCGACGATGGTGAGTTCCTGCTGGAAGTCCGTGCGCTCGGGGCTGTCCAGCGACCCCACGTGAGGGCCGATCTCGTCGGCCCAGAAGGCGAAGCCGTCCTTGCGCGACACCATGCCAGTGTGAAAGCGCTGGATGCGACTGTCGGTCTCGGCCATGTGGCACGCCCTTCCTCCATGCGGCCGGCGCAACGCCCAAAGCCGCGGGTCACAAGCGGGAACTCCCCGAATTTTTCCTGACAGGTCCGCCCGGACCCCGGATAATTTTTACAAACGATAACAGAGATAACAGAAACGAAAGCCCGTGAGTTCGAGGGGATGGAACAGCGCACGAACCGGCCCACCGCCCGCCGCTCAGGGCATCGATCCGGCGCTGCCTGGCCCCCAGCCCAGACACCCGGCGGGCAATTGCATCTGAATGTGACTCGCGACACATCCGTGCCGCGAAACCGAATGTCAAAGAAGGGCGCGATTCGTAGCATTCATTCGAATCGAACGTCAACCGGAACTTTCTCTACTGGGGATGAAATGGCTGCTCTGTATTTCACGGAAATCGAACCTTTCGGCGCACGATGGCGCGCGGCGCTGGCGTCCTGCCTGCCGGGCCCGCGCCGAGATGCCGAAGTGGTGCGGTCTTCTCCTCCCCTGCCGACGGCGGACCGGGTGTGTGCGCTGGTCTTCATCGCCAACCTTGCGCAGCTCGCCGACACCGACGGCCCGGAGGTGGCGGCGGGCGTGAGCCGCGAAATCCGGCGCCGGCTCTTCGCGGCCTTTCCGCCGTCGCCGGTGGCCGACACCGATCTCACCTGCCTGCGCGACGACTGCTTTCTGCTGCGAACCCGGCACACACGGCTCGACGACCTGCTCGCGGCGCTCGGGCGCGAGCCGATCCTCGTGAAGGGCGTCGCCGCGCTGCCGCAGTTGCATGCCGACTGGATCGCACTGCGCGACAGCGGCCCCATAAGCCCGGCCGAGATCGAACTGGCGCTGTGGGCCGCACAACCGCATCCCGCGCCCACGGCCAAGGTGCGGCCTGCGGGCGGCGTCGTGGTCGACGACATCGAGCATGTGTACGACCTGCGCATGGCACGCCAGGGAGATGCCCTGTGGCTGCGCGAGCGCTGTCTGCGAGGCGCCGAGGAACGGGCCCGGATCGACACGCTGTTCGCTCAGCTCCAGCCCGGCTGACATGGCTTCGTTGCCGTCAGCCCGTCGCAGCCCGGTCCGGCGAAGGGGCGCTCGACGGCGAGTCGCCCCGGGGGCGCCGCACCGTCCTGTTCCTTGACCGCCGCCCGTGGATTCGCGCATGCGCATGAACCGCCGCTGGTCTCGCAACCGCCATGGCCATGTATCTCCATCCCCTGATCGCCAGCGTGCCGCCCGACGAGCGCGCCGCCTTGATTCGCAGCAGCGCGCTTCATTCCTACCGGCGCAACGAGATCGTGCTGCAGGCGGACACGCACACCGACCGCATCTACTGCGTGGCCACGGGCCTGCTGCGAGCGGTCGACCGGGACGTGACAACCGACTTCATCCGCCGGGGCGATTTCTTCCTCGGTCCCTCGCTCGGCGAGAACAGCTACCAGGCCACCTCGACGCTGGTGGCCGCTCTGCCCTCGTCGGTCTACCACCTGCCCGTGGCTGCGGTGCGCCGGCTGTGCGCGCTGTACCCCGAGGTGACCATGGGCCTGCTGGAGATCGCGATGAAGCGCGTCGCCATGGTCCGTGGGCAGCTGCGCCGCATTGCGTCGCTGTCGTCCGAAAGCCTGGTGAGCCGCGTGCTGCACGAGCTGACGCAACTGGCGCCCGCGGCCACCGGTGGCTACGACAAGCGCATCACGCAAGCGGTGATCGCGTCGTACTCGGGGCTCTCCCGCGAGGTCGTCAACAAGACCATGCGCGACATGGAAAGCCGCGGGCTGGTGCGCCGCGACGACCAGGGCGTGCATGTGCCGCCGACCTTCGCCTCGACCGATTTCGGCAGCCTGCCGCCGGAAGCGCGCGAACTCTCCGACGAGCTCTGCGCGTGGGACGGCGACCGCCCCGAAACGCCGTGATGCGCCGCATTCACCTGCCCTGAAAAAACTACAGCACCGACGATGCCCAAAGGAACTCCGAACCCCGTCGACATGTATGGCATTTCTCCCCGGCCCTGGGGCTTCGAGGTGTCGCTCGTGCGAAACGGCGTGCGCTACGCGCGCCTCTTCGGCCACGCCAGCTACGGCGGCACCCAACAAGCGCTGCGACGCGCCCAGGCCTGGCGCGACACCATCGTGAAAGAGCACCCGCCGGTCGCGCGCAAGGAGCGCGCGCAGGCCCTGCGCAGCAACAACAAGACGGGCGAGCCCGGCGTCTTCCCTCGGCTTTCCGCACAAGGCAAGCCGGTGGCCTGGCTGGCCAAAACGTATCTCGGCCACGAAGAGATCGTGCGCACCGAATTCGAACTCACCGACTGGGGCCACGCCGCTCGCGCGCAAGCCATCGGCGAGCGGCAACGCCAGCTCGGCCGCATGGTCGGCCTGGCGCGGCTGCATCCCGCCGAGGAAGCCATCCGCCAACGCCCGCCGCCCGACGACGAAGCCGAGCTGCCGGCCAAGCGCTCGAAGTCGGAGATCGTGCGACGCAACAACACGAGCGGCGTCAGCGGCGTGCAGTTCAAGACGCCGCGCGCGGGCCATCCCGGGTACTGGGTGGCGATCACCTACACGGCGGGCCAAGGCAGCGTGAGCAAGTCGTTCTCGGTGCACGCGCTCGGCCACGACGTGGCGCGCGAGATGGCGATCGCCGAGCGCCAGCAGCAGCTGCGCGACAAGCCCCCCTGAACACCGCTGGCAGCCTGCATCGCGTCAGCGCTGGTTCTGCTGCCCGCTCCTGTGCGCGATGACCGCATCGCGCACTGCGCGCTTCGACGCCAGTTGCGGCTTGCCGCAACTGCTGCAGTGATAGAAGCGCAGAACGGGCAGGAACTTCATCCACGGCCGCCGATGGATGCGCTCCAGGCTGGCCAGTCCGCATCGGCAGCGAACGAAGGGATTGCCGAAAGACCGGCCCAACGCGGGCGCGCGGCCATGGTGTGTCGTCGTTGCGTACCCAGGGGCGTCGGTGTGCATGCGGGTCATCGTGCCGACCCGAAGGCACGCCGCGCGCCCGACTGTGATCCCGCTCACTTGCCGCCGCAACAAATCTGCGCGCGGCCATGTGCGCCTAGGCGGCAGCAGGCTCCTGCGGCTCGCCCAGCGACAGCATCAACCGGTTGGCCCAGTTGAAGAAGGCCGCGCCATGCACGACATCGGCAATCGCGAGATCGTCCAGCCCCTGCGCGCGCAGCGCTTCGACGTGCGCAGGCCCGAAGGTCGATGGCGTGGCCGACAGCGCAACCGACGCCGCGACGATCGCATTCCAGCGCGCCCCCAGGTCGGCCTGCACGCCCTCGTCGAGCAACCGCTGCACGTCGTCCGTGCGTCGCGAGAAGTGCGAGGCAAAGCGTGCATGCACCGACGCGCAGTAGATGCAGCCGTTGAAGCGCGAGGCCGCTGCGGCCGACAGCTCGCGCTCGGCGCGCGGCAGGCCGGCCTCGGGGTTGTAGAAGATGTCCTTGTCGGTGCGTGTGCGCGCGCCGAGGATGTCGGGGTCGCGTGCCAGCAATCGGAAGTACGGCGACTTGGCGCGCGATGCATCGACGAGGCCTGCGTAGTGGCGCTCGGTCAGTTCGTCCTCCGGCAGCGGTGCGAGCCAGGGCAGCCATTCGAGCTGCGCCTGCGTGAAGGTGCGCGGGTGCGTGTTGTCAGGATGGCTCAGGGTCGATTCGGTGCTCATGGGACGCTCATGCAGAAGGGGTGGCCAGCGCGCGCAGGCCGATGACGACGCGGATCTGGAACGCGAGAAACGCCACCAGCTGCGACAACGTGACGATCTCGGTGGTGCGCCATCCCGCATCGAGCAGCGCCTGCAATGCCGCCGGGCTGGCGTCGCGCGGGTGGAAGACGAGCAGGTGCGCATGCACGAGAGCCGCCGACAACCGTTCGCCAAGCACCGCGCGGTGTGCGGCATCAACGGTGTAGACCGGGCCGGCTTCGTCTTCCACGCTGAGCGGGCCTTCCGGATAGCGGCCATACGGCCCTTGCGCGGCGCCGCGAGCGACCTCAGCCTCGATGGCCTTTGCCACGCCCTGCCCCGCCAAGGCTTCGGCATAGAAGCGCGCCACGTCGGGCTGCCCGTGCAAGCCGGCGACAAAGGTCGCGACAGCGAAACGGTCCGCAATGTCGAAGTGACTAGCCACGGGTTCGGCCGGCGCGAACAGCGCGAGATAACTCTGCTGTGCCTGCGTGCGCGCCTGCTCGCGCTGCGCGCGCAGCCGGTCGAGCGCACTACTGGGCGTGATGCCGGTCAGCTGGTCGATCACGTCGATGACGTGGGGAGCGGGAGAAGAAAGAACGGCATTCATGAGAAGCAGCCTAAAGAAGCGCAAGCGATTGAAGGTCCGGCACGCCCGCATCGCGCGACCAGCCCAGGGCGGGTGCGACGACGGTGGCGGTCAGTTCGATGGAACGCAGGATGGCCGCGTGCGGCGGATCGACCGAGTGCACCTGGCACACGAGGTCGGTCACGCGCGCGAGCGTGCGGTCGGCGCGCAGCGAGGCGATCACGTCGTCGGGCGCGCCGACATGCACGTCGTACGCGGCGATCAGCTGATCGAGCGGCGCATCGGCGCGGACGCGATCGGCAAGGCCAATCTGTCCTGTGGCCGCGGCCCGCACCACCGAGCGGCGCAGACCGATCTCAGCAAGGCGCAACGCCTCCTTGCGGGTCTCCGCCACGAAGACGCTGCGCGAGCCCACGATGCGCGGCGTGCGGCCCGGCGGCAGCGCGGCGAGGTAGGCGTCGATGATCGGGTCCTGCAGGTCGGCCAGCGATGCGTCGGGCGCCTGCGCGGCGCGCGGCTGCGTGCGCGAGAGCATCAGCCCGTCGCCGGCCGTGCCCGCGCGCGTGCCGCCGCTCACCGAGAACGTGGCCTGCCAGAGCCGTCCGAGCAGTTGCGCGCCCGCCGGGTACAGCGTGTCGCCGCCGGGCAGCGGCCGGCCAGCCCAGGCGTCGCGCACCGTGGCGAGTTGGCGGTCGAACAATGCTGCGCGGTCGTCGCTGTCCAGCCCGAAGGCCGCGAAAGACGCGGGCGTGCCGCCCGTGCCGACGCCCACTTCGAGCCGGCCGCCCGAGAGCAGATCGAGCACGATCGCGTCTTCCGCCGTGCGCACCGCGTTCTCCAGCGGCAGCGTGACGATGCCCGTGCCCAGGCGGATGCGCCGCGTGCGCGAAGCCACATGCGCGAGAAAGACGAAGGGCGACGGCAGGCCGCCCTCGTGTTCATGGAAATGGTGCTGCGCCACCCAGGCCGAATCGAAGCCGAAGGCCTCGGCATGGGCGATCTGCGCGGTGACGAGGCGGTAGCGCTCGGCGGCGGGGGCATCGTCGAGCAGCCGGCTGAAAAAGCCGAGCCGCTTGCGCGGGGAAGTGAAGGTACCGGGCATCCGAAGGCCTGCGTGATCGAGAGCCTTCGAGTGTTGCGCCGCAAGCCGGTCGAATGGAAATCCGGTTTTCGCGCTTGCTTATGCGCTTTGCGCGCATGGCGCGTTCAATGCGGCACCGCGGGCGATCGTCGTGTGAGGCGACGTAGCCAGCCGATGCCTGCACCGACGCCGACGGCCATCAGCCCGGTGGTGGCGAGCATTGCCGCTGTGTGGACCGCGACAGCCGCGAACGCCAACACGAGCGAGCCACTCATCGCGCCCTTCGATGCATCGCCCATGCACAGCGGGATCAGCGCCGGCACCAGCATCAGCCCGGCGCCGTGCGCGGTGGACATCATGAAAGACCACAGCGCCAGCCCCGCATGCCCCGCCGGCGCACGCGCCATGGCAGACAACCGGCCCGACAGGTGAACGAGCGCGACCACCGCGAACAACCCGCCGGCCAGCCACTGCAGCAGGCCCCGGTCCATCGACAGGCCGAAGGCCACAGCGACGACCACGAGCGCGACCGACGCCACATGCCCGACCGCGATCGGCCACAGGGCCCGCAGCGCCTGCGCCCGGTCGTGCGAGCGCAGCCCCCACGCGGCGGCGAACATCCAGCCAGTGGCGGGGTTCAGGCCGTGCAGCACGCCCATTCCCGCCACCGCCAGCCAGGGCCAGAGGCTTGCCATGATGCGGACCGTTCAACAACACGCCAGGTCGCGCGCTTTTTTACGACTGCGCGTGGCAGCAACCACCGGCTGCCGCAACGGGCGCAGGCTCGTAGCGGTCATGGTGACGAATCCAGTCCATCGTGTAGGACGGGTTGTGCTCGTCGCGGCCCTTGGGCACGAGGTCGAGCATGTTGTAGGTGCCCATCATCACTTCCACGCCGCGACCGTAGGTCGAGTAGGTGTGGAACACGTCGCCGGCGTCGTCCTTGAAGAACACGCTGACGCCGGGTGCTTCTTCGCTCGGGAACGGCTGCTTCACGTAGTTGTAGGCAACGGCGCCGCTGGCCATTTCATCGGGCGTGAAGCTCACGCCGAAGTCGTGGTTGAAGTCGTTGTCATGCGACGAGACCCAGGGGAACTGCCAGCCCATGCGGCTCCGGAAAGCCTCGATGCGGGCCAGCGGCGCGCGCGAGACGGCCAGCAGCGTGACGTCGCGGTGTTCGAGGTGCACGCGCATGCCGTCGGAATGATCGGCCATGAACGAGCAGCTCTGGCAGCCCTGCTCCCAGTCGGGGCCGAACATGAAGTGCTGTACCAGCAACTGGCGGCGGCCCTCGAACAGGTCAGCGAGCGAACGGCGGCCTGTGGGCGTTTCGAAGACGTAGGCCTTCTCGACGCGCGTCCAGGGCAGCGAGCGGCGCTCCTCGGCGATGCGGTCACGCAGCTGGGTCAGCTCCTTCTCGCGCGCCAGCAACGACTTGCGCGCGTCCATCCAGCGGTCTTGGGTCACGACGGGGTGATTCACTGTGGTGTTCATGGTGTGTGTGCTCCTTGGCTTGTATTGCGTTCAGGCCGTGACGGCCTTCGGGCGGCGCACCGCGCGGACCTTGCTGGCCCGGCCGTCGCCGGCGTAGAAGAGCCCCGCGCCATCGGACTCGAGGCCGCTCACGCCGACGCCGCTGGGCATTTCGAGCCGCGCGATCACGTCGCCGCTGGCGGGGTCGACGCGGCGGATGTCGCTCTGGTCGCCTTCCCAGGTGCCGTGCCAGAGTTCGCCGTCGACCCAGGTCACGCCGGTGACGAAGCGGTTCGATTCGATGGTGCGGCGGATCGCGCCGGTCGCCGGGTCGATCTGGTGGATCTTGCGGTCGCGGTACTCGCCCACCCACAGGCTGCCTTCGGCCCAGGTGAGGCCCGAGTCGGAGCCGTTGCCGGGCGCGGGAATCGACGCCAACACCTTGCCGGTGGCGGCATCGATCTTGTCGATGCGCGCCTCGACGATCTGATAGAAGCAGGTGCCGTCGAAGGCGGTGCCGGCGTCGCACGCCACGTCGATCCGGCGTGTGGATTTGCCGCTCGCGGGGTCGAAGGCGACCAGTTGCCCGCCGGTGGCGGCCCACACCTGGTGGCCGTCGTGCGTCACGCCGTGGATGCGCTCCACGCCTTCGAACGGACCGTATTCGCGCACGATCTCCGCGGCCTGCACCGCGCCTTCGAACCGGTCCTTGCCTGCTGCCTTCTTGCTCTGACTGATGCTGCTGCTCATGGGGGGCTCCTGTAGGTGCGCCACAGGGGGTAGCGCATGAGCCCGACTCTATTCAATCGGCAGCGCAGCGGGGAGTAACAAGATCGTCGTGAATCCCGCCAGCGGCGGGGCCAGCCAGCGTCGCGCCCGCGTCTGCCCGATGGCACGCACGCGTCGCTCGGCCTCGAGCTCGGCCAGCGCGCGCTGTACGGTGCGCTGGCTTGCGCCCAGGGCCAGTGCAAGGGCCGAGGTCGACCAGGCGGCGCCGTCGGACAGCAGCGCCACCAGCGAGGCCTGATCGCCGTCGATGGGCGGCGCCAGCACCACGACCGGCCGGGCATCGTTCGGCGTGAGGATGAAGCCCTGCGGCGTGGCCTCGATGCGCGCCATCGGCTTGACGAGCGCGCGCAGCCGACCGATCTCGACGCGTAGCCGCGCGCGGTGCGTTTCGTCGGGGTCGCGGGTGCGGAAGGCGTCGGCGATCAGCGCGTCGCGGTCGACATCGCCGGGCCAGGCCGCGGCCAGCGCGCGTGCCAGCGAGAACAGCACGGGCCGGCGTGCGAGCGAACGCCAGGTGTCGCCGCCGCCGACACCGCGGCGGCAGGCATCGACGACCAGCGCATCGGACGCGAGCAGCGCCTCGACTTCGTCCAGGCGCAGGGCCTGTTCGCCGTCCGCGGCAATGCGCCGGGCGGCGGGACGCTCCAGCGCGGCGCGCGCCTCCGCCACTTCGGCCAGCAGCGCCGGCACGCGCGCACGCAGCGCCGCGTCATGCGCGCGGGTGAGCGCCGCCCGTGCCGTGCCGGTGCGCAGGGAACGCAATGCGAGTTCCGCCGACGCCAGCTCGGCAACCGCCGCGAGCGATGGCGGCAGGTTGTGCCCGTCGAGCAGCGACAGCGCGGCGGCAGCCTCGTCGAGCCGGCCGAGCAGCAGCAGCCGGCGCGCCGCAATGAGCCGCGCCTGCAGTGCATTGACCAGGTCGTCGCGCGCCTCGAGCGTGACGGCCGCAGCGGTCAGCGCGCGCGGCGAACCGCCCAGGTCGCGCATCGCAAGCGCCACCTCGGCCTCGGCGACGACGCAGCGCGCACGCGCCAGTTCTTCGTGCGACCCGAAGCCGCTCGCGGCGCGCCGCAGCAGCTCGCGTGCGCGTGGATGCTCGCCGAGCTGGGCCATCGCAATCCCGCGCAACGCGAGCGCCGGCGGGTCGTCGCGCAGGGCCACGCGCTTGAGGGCTCCCAGCGCGTCGCCGGCGGCGAGCGCGCGCGCGGAGGCGGCGATGAGGGAATCCATGGGGCGACAGGCTACAACACCGCCGGCACCCTCGCCTCCAGCCGTGTGCCTTGGGCGCTGGCATCGATCTGCAGCGTGCCGCCGATGCGCGTCATGCGCGCCTGCATGCTGCGCAGGCCGATTCCACCGATCGACGAGGCAACCGTCACCGCGTCGAAGCCCACACCATCGTCCTCGACGCTCAGCAGCACACCGGCCTCGCCATCGGCCAGCAGCTGCACGCGCAGGGTGCGCGCGCGGCTGTGCTTCACAACGTTGGCCAGCGCTTCTTCGAGCAGGCGCGTGAGGCCCAGCACCTGGCGCGCGGACAGCGCGCAGGGCCACGCCGCGGGCGTCTGCCAGTGGCTGCGCATGCCCATCTCTTCGAACAGCCGGCCGAAGCGGTGGCGCATCGGCGCCAGCCATTGCGTGGGCGTGGCAGCCACCGGGGCCGCGCCGCCGCTGTGGGTGTCGATGATCTGGCGCAGGTCGTCGCGCAGCGACTTGAACATCGACAGGTACTGCGGCCGTTGCAGCGCCTCGCCCGACTGCTCCACCAGCGCGATCGAACGCACCAGCGAACTGCCCAGGCCGTCGTGCAGGTCGTGCGCCACGCTCAGGCGTTCGTTCAGCCGCACGTTGTCGAGCTCCAGGCGGTGTTCGCGGCTGAGCGTGTCGGCCAGCTCGGTGCGCGCCCCGCGCACTTCGCGCGCCAGGTCGTCGTTGAAGCTCTCGACGCGGCGCAGGCTGCGCGTGAAGCCGCCCGCCAGGATCAGCGACATGCCGATCATGATCAGCGGCGCCGTGACCACGGTGTAGCCGAAGCGGTCGTCGATGACGCGCAGGATCATCAGCGCGTCGTGCACGGCCGCCACCAGAAAACCGAAGGCGCACAGCGCCAGCAGCAGGTGCTCGGTTTTCTTGGTGTCGAGCGCGCGCAGGATGAACTGCACGCAGGCCGCCATGAAGAGCAGCGCGTACGCGATGAACGCCGCCAGCGTCGCGACCGACAGCGCAGGCTGCGGCAGCAGCGCAATCGCCGCCACGGCCAGCGCCGCCACCGCCCACAGCGCGCGGCTCAATCGGGGAAAGCGCTGGTCGCCGAAGTGCCACATGAACATGCAGAAGCAGCTCACGTACAGGACCATCCACGCCGTAATCCAGCGCGACCAGGCGTCGGTAGAGCCGAACGGCCACGGCAAGGTGCTGACCACCGTGTTGCTCGCGAACACGATCCAGGCGATGGCGCTGAGCGCGTACCAGCCGTAAGCGGTTTCCTGGCGGCGCATGAGCCACAGCACGAGGAAGAAGCAGCCCAGCGTGATCGAGATGACGAGGTTGATCGCGGGCAGCACGCGCGCGAACAGGCGGCGTTCGTCGTAGTAGGCCACCGCCTCGTCCGCCGGGCCGAGCACCACGCGGCCCAACCCCGAGCCGTACATGCTGCCGCCCACCACCTGCACCCACAGCGTGTTGGTACCGGCGTTCAGCGCGGCGGCCGGCAGGAAGAACAGGCGCGGCGTGTTCCAGCTGCGGCTCAGCGGCTCCACCAGGCTGGCGTCGCGCCAGAGCAGGTTGTCGTTCAGCGAGATCGCACCGGCCATGCTCAGGTAGTCGAAGGCCACGCCCAGCTGCGGCGCGTCGTCGCGGCCCGCGCACGGGCGCTGCCAGTCGATGCGATACCAGACCGTGCCTTCGAAGCCGGACCAGTGCGCGTTCCAGTGGTGGGGCAGCGTCACCGGCTGCCAGCCGTCGATGGGAGGCGGCGCCTCAGGCCCGGCGCCGGCCGCGGCACGCACGGCCCGCACGCTGTCGATGCGCGGCGCGCACGCCTCGGTCGCCCCGGCCGCCGAAGCCGCGTGGGCGAACAACCACCACAGGCTCAGGCCAGCAAGCCACGCGAACGTGCTGCGAAAACGGCGCGCGTGCGCGAAGAAACGGTGAGCTTGCGGTAGATGTTCTTGATGTGGCATTCGACGGTGTGCCGCGACAGGAAGATCTGCTCGGCGATTTCGCGGTTGGTCAGGCCCTCGGCAACCAGCTGGAGGATCTGCAGTTCGCGTGCGGTCAGCACATCTTCGCCGACGCGCCCCGGCGTGGCCGGCGGCGCCTGCGTCAAGTCGAGGATGCGGCGCGCAATGAACGGATCGATCGGCGCCCCGCCGCGCAGCACGCTGCGGATCGACAGCAGCAGCTCCAGGTCGTCGCGCTCCTTGAGCACGTAACCGGTGGCGCCAGCGCGCAGCGCGTTGAGGATCAGGTCGTCGGTGCTCCAGGCGGAGATCACGAGGATGCCGGGGCCATCGTCCGCATTCATCGATGCGTTCGATGCACTCATCTGCGTGATCAGTTCCACGCCGTTGCCGTCGGGCAGGCCCAGGTCGACGAGCACCAGCGCGAACGGCTGCCGCGCGAGTTCGATGCGGGCATCGGCCAGCGTGCCCGCCAGCACCAGCGCGTCGTTGGCGTAGCCCAGCTGGTTCAGGATGCCGACGATGCGCCGCTGCATGAGCGCGTCGTCTTCGACGATCAGCACGGGCACCGGCAGGTCGGGACTGGGCGGCGGCGTCATCGCCGGAGCTTCGGGCGGGGGAGAGAAAGCGGACATCAAGACGGTTCGGACAAGGTGGGACGCATGCCCGAATCATCACCCAGGCTTCGCGCGCGAAGCTGCAGTGTCCCCTCGCGGCGGCTCTCCGGCCATCACCAGATCTGGGGGTTCTGGCGGCATGGCGCGGCATCGGTCGGTCTTCGCCTACAGACAGGCGGCGTGCGAGCGACCATGGTGGGGTCATGACACATCCGATCGAACTCATCATCGACGAGCCGGCTCCCGGATCTTTTGTCTGGCGGCTGCTCGAAACCGACACCGACGGTGCACCTTCCATCGTCCTGCGCTGCGCCTTCGACCCGGTCGAGAGCTACGAACTCGCGCTGGCCTCGGGACAGCGCGCCCTGCGCAGCGAGATGCGCACACACGGCACTACAACGGAAGGCCACTGAGCGTCAGCATGCGCTGACGGCGGCTTCGCGAGGCGTCCTACCGCTGCGGCGCCGTCGGTTCCTAGGATGACTTTCGGGCGCCGGTTCTCTTGCGCTTGTTGCAATGAGGCAACCGCCGGTGTCTTCAAGGAGATGACCATGCAAAGAAAGCTCATGTGGATGTGCGCCGCTGCCGTGTCCTGTTTCACGGCCGTGTCGGCGCAAGCGCAAGTGAACCCGCCGCCCGCCGCTCCCGTCGATCCGGCGGTTGCCGAGTTCAAGGCGGCCCGCGACAAGATCTCGGCCGACTACAAGACCGACCGCGCCGCCTGCGATGCCATGAAGGACAACGCCAAGGACGTCTGCGTCGAAGAAGCCAAGGGCAAGGAAAAGATGGCCAAGGCCGAGTTCGACCAGAAGATGAAGCCCAGCGACGGCAACGCGCGCAAGGTGGCCGAAGCCAAGGTGGAAGTGGCCTACAGCATCGCCAAGGAAAAGTGCGACGACCAGAAGGGCGAAGCCAAGTCGACGTGCGTGAAGCAGGCCAAGGCCGACGAAAGCAAGGGCAAGGCCGAAGTCAAGGCGATGAAGAAGTAACCAACCGGGCCGCAGCCCTTCCCGTTGGCGCTTCGCGGGGGCGGTCGCATACTCGACAGATGCCCTCTTCCCCCCCGCGTCCGCGGGTCTACCTCGCCGGCCCCGACGTGTTCCGGCCCGACGCCGCGCAGTACTTTGCCGCGCTGGCGCTGGCCTGCGACGCGCTCGGCATGACGGCCGTGCCGCCCTTCGACGGCGCGCACGCCGGCCCCGACCCCGCGCGTCGGATCTATGAGGAAAACATGAAGCTGCTGCGGTCGGCGGACGGCGTCATTGCCAACCTCGCGCCGTTTCGCGGGCTCGAGCCGGATTCGGGCACGGTGTTCGAGGTCGGCGTCGCCATCGCCCTGGGCCTTCCCGTGGCCGCCTACGGCGTCCCACCGGGCACCTACGCGCAGCGCGCCGGCACGGCAGGCCTCGTCGGCCGCGACCCGGACGGCACCTTGCGCGACCCCGAGGGAACGCTGATCGAAGACTTCGGGCTGCCGCTGAACCTCATGCTGGCCTGCTCGGTGCGCTTTTCGGACCTGGCGACCGATGCATTGCGGGTGCTGGCCGGGGTGTTGGGGTCTGCGCCTGCCAAACGGCAGTGAGCCTGAATCCGTGACATAAGTCACAAATAACAGGCAGGACATCACCAATTCCGGGGAAGAAGCCCCTTGAAGTAAGCCTTTAAGCCTCTTTTTGCGTTGGACATGCCAACGCCCCAAAAAAGGAGGCCCGGATGCCCCCCTCAGACCAACAAGCAGTTTTCGAAGCGGCGGGCCGCCTGGGTTCCATGGAGGTCCTGACCACGCAGATCAGCGCCATCGTCTCGATGCTGCGCGCCCTGTACGCCGCGCACCCCGAGCCGGCGAAGGTCCGGTTCCACTTCGACCGGCTGATCGGCCAGCTGCTGACCAGCCCCTACCTCAGCCACGACCCGGATCACGCGCTGATCCTTCAAGACACGGCCGCGACCCTGCTCCGGCCACCGATCGAATCCGACCCGGTGCGCTAAGCATCGGATACACACCCAGGAGACTCTGAAATGAGCTTTGAAAAAATCAGGCTTCGATTCGGTCGGTCGTTCCGTCGCGGCGATCGCGTCATCTGCGAAGGCCGGCCCGGCACCATCACCGGAACGACCTTTCCGCATGTGCGCGTGCGCTTCGACGGGCGGCAGATTTCGGTGCCTTGCGATCCTTGCGAACTGCATGTGGGCGCAGCGCCGATCGCAACGCTGTCCGCGCTGGTACCGCAGCCGTCCTGAAGACATCGCCTCGCCGGTTTCGGTGGAGCGGTCGCGCGTTGCGAGCAGACGCGAAAAAGCCCCGACTGGCGGGGCTCTTAAGGGCTGTTTGATCACTGCAAAGTGATCAGGAAGCCAATCCTGGCGGAACCGGAGGGATTCGAACCCTCGATGAGGCTCTACACCCCATACTCCCTTAGCAGGGGAGCACCTTCGGCCACTCGGTCACAGTTCCTGAAAGCAACCGCAATTATGCCATTACTTAAGCGGTCGGTTGGTCGAGATCGAACGCTTTATGCAGCGCGCGCACGGCCAATTCCATATATTTTTCATCGATCACGACCGAGGTCTTGATTTCGCTGGTCGAGATCATCTGGATGTTGATGCCCTCTTCGCTCAACACACGGAACATCTTGCTGGCCACACCCACGTGGCTGCGCATGCCGATGCCCACGATGCTGACCTTGCAGATCTTGGTGTCGCCCACGATCTCGGTAGCGCCCAGCGAAGGCATCACCTTCGACTCCAGCAGTTCGACCGTGCGCGCGAACTCGTTGCGATGCACGGTGAAGCTGAAGTCGGTCTTGCCGTCCTTGCTGAGGTTCTGGATGATCACATCGACTTCGATGTTGGCGTCTGCCACGGCACCGAGGATGTGGTACGCGATGCCCGGCTTGTCGGGCACGCCGAGCACCGAGATCTTGGCTTCGTCGCGATTGAATGCGATGCCGGATACGACGGCTTGTTCCATGTTTTCGTCTTCCTCGAAAGTGATCAGCGTGCCGGACTTGGCCTCTTCATTGATGTCGATGTCCCACGGCGTGAAGCTCGAAAGCACGCGCAGCGGCACCTTGTACTTGCCGGCGAATTCCACCGAGCGGATTTGCAGCACCTTGGAGCCGAGGCTGGCCATCTCGAGCATCTCTTCGAAGCTCACGGTGGTCAGGCGGCGCGCATCGGGCTCGACGCGCGGGTCGGTGGTGTAGACGCCGTCGACGTCGGTGAAGATCAGGCACTCGCTGGCCTTCATGGCCGCCGCGATGGCCACGGCCGAGGTGTCGCTGCCGCCACGACCGAGCGTGGTGATGTTGCCCTCGTCGTCCACGCCCTGGAAGCCGGTAATGACCACAACGCGGCCAGCCTCGAGGTCGGCGCGCACCTTGGCGTCGTCGATGCTCTCGATGCGGGCCTTGGTGTACGAGTTGTCGGTGCGCACCGACACCTGCCAGCCCGCGTAGCTCACGGACTCCGCGCCTTCGGCCTGCAGCGCCATCGCCAGCAACGCCGACGAGGCCTGTTCGCCGGTGGCGGCGAGCATGTCGAGTTCGCGGTGATAGGCCACGCCGGGTTTGCCCGGCGAGAGCTCCTTGGCAAGACCGAGCAGGCGGTTGGTTTCGCCGCTCATGGCGCTGGGCACCACGATCATCTGGTGACCCGCACGCGCCCATTTGGCGACGCGCTTGGCGACGTTGCGGATGCGCTCGGTCGAGCCCATCGACGTGCCGCCATATTTGTGAACGATCAATGCCATGGATGAAATCAGAGAAAGATAAAGGGCCGCTTGGAAAGCGGCGCCCTGCAAGCCGTCAGAGCGAAGTCTTCAGCGAGGGCGGGGCATTGTACCAATGCAGCCGCTCGCCCCTGCGCTCGGCGAAGCCTGCGCCCACCTTGAGGTGGATGCGGTGGCCGCGCGTGGTGCAGGCGCGGACCTGGTCCAGCAACTGGTCGAGCTGCGCCGCGCTCGGCGCGCAGCCGTGCGACTGCATCAGCCAGTGGCGCAGCACGTTGGCCTGCCGCGCGCGGGACAGCGCCTGCAAGGGCCGGATCTGCGGCGGCTCGCCCACGATGGCAAGGTCTTGTGCCGCCAGTTCGCTCAGCAGCTGCTGGGCCTGCGCCGCGTGGCCGATGCTGCGCGCGAAGGTGGCGCGGAACTGCGGGAAGGCTTCTGCCAATGCGGGGAGCAGCACGGCACGAATGCGGTTGCGGGTGTAGCGCGCGTCAGCGTTGCTCGGGTCTTCGATCCACGGCAACTGCTGCTGCATCAGCCAGCTGCGGATGTCGGCCGCTGGCACCGCAAGCAAGGGTCGATGGATGTTCAAGCCGTCGCGCACGGCATGCGCAGGCATCGCGGCCAGGCCCGGCAAGCCGGCGCCGCGGGACAGCGCCAGCAGCAGCGTCTCGACTTGGTCATCGGCGTGATGCCCTAGCGCGATGGACGACACCGCAGGCCGCGCACCATCGGCACGTGCCATGGCCGCATACGCGTCATAACGTGCGCGACGCGCCGCATCTTCGGGACTGTCGCCCGGCGCATGCCGCGCATCGACCCGGTGCGTCACCAGCGGCACGCCAAGCCGTTCACAGACCTGCGCGCACTGCCGCTCGAAGTCGTCGGCCGCTGCCTGCAGGCCGTGGTGCACGTGAAAAGCGATCACCTGCCCCGGCCATCGCGCCGCGCAGGCCGCGAGCAAGGCGGTCGAATCCGCACCGCCGCTGAAGCCGACGGCCAGCGGCAGGCTCGCCGGTTCGAACGCGGCCATGGCGCGTTCGAAGGCTTCGCTCATGATCGAAAAAGAAAAAGCCGCTCAGCGGCTGATGTCGGCCTTGGTGTCGTTGAACCGGCCGTAGCTCTGCAGGCGCTCGTAGCGGCGGTCCAGCAGCTCCTTCGTCTTCAGGTCGCTGACCTGGCGGAAGGCGTCGTTGAGCGCGCGCTTGAGAAACGCGGCCATCTGGCGATGGTCGCGGTGCGCGCCGCCGACGGGTTCGTTGACGATCTTGTCGACCAGGCCCAGCGCCTTCAGGCGGTGCGCCGTGATGCCCAGTGCATCGGCCGCTTCCTGCGCCTTGTCGCTGGTCTTCCAGAGGATGGACGCACAGCCTTCGGGGCTGATCACGGAGTAGATCGAGTACTGCAGCATCACGAGCTGGTCGCCGACCGAAATGGCCAGCGCGCCGCCCGAACCGCCTTCACCGATGATGGTGACGATGATGGGCACCTCGAGCTGCGCCATCTCGAAGATGTTGCGACCGATGGCTTCCGATTGGCCGCGCTCTTCCGCGTCGATGCCGGGGTAGGCGCCGGGCGTGTCCACGAAGGTGAACACCGGCAGCTTGAATTTCTCGGCCGTCTTCATGAGACGCAGCGCCTTGCGGTAGCCCTCGGGCTTGCTCATGCCGAAGTTGCGCGCGGTGCGCTCCTTCGTGTCGCGGCCCTTCTGGTGACCCAGCACCATGCAGGGCACGCCGTTGAAGCGCGCAAGGCCACCGACGATCGACAGGTCGTCCGAGAAATGACGGTCACCATGCAGCTCGACGAAGTCGGTGAAGATTTCGTTGACGTAGTCGAGCGTGTACGGGCGCTCTGGATGCCGGGCGATCTTGGTGATCTGCCAGGGCGTCAGGTCGCTGTAGATGTCCTTGGTGAGCTGCTGGCTTTTCTTGCCGAGCTGATCGATTTCTTCCGAGATGTCGACCGCCGATTCGGTCTGTACATAGCGCAGTTCTTCGATTTTTGTTTCGAGTTCAGCAATGGGCTGCTCGAAGTCGAGGAAGGTTCGTTTCGCCAACGTCTTCTCCTGTTTTGTTCAATATGCGACCGGCACGGGGTCCAGCGATCGCCAAATATACCAAGTCGCCACGCTGCAATACGGCGCCCAGGCCACGGCGACGTCGCGGGCATCGCTGCGGCTGACCGGATCGCCCGAAAAATAGTTCACGCTGATGCCGTTGAGCAGGCCCTGGTCGTCGACCGGCAGCACGTTCGGGCGCATCAGGTGAAAGATGAGGAACATCTCGGCGGTCCAGCGGCTGATGCCGCGGATGGCCACGAGCTCTTCGATGATGAGCTCGTCCGACATGTCTTGCCAGCGGTCGACATGCACGGTGCCCGAATCGAAATTCAGGGCCAGGTCGACCAGATATTCGATCTTGCGCGCCGACAGCCCGGCGCCGCGCATGTCGTCGACCTTGAGCTTGAGCACGTTGGCCGGCGTCAGCTTGCGCGGCAGCGTGGCGAACTTGTCCCAGGTCGACTGCGCGGCCTTCACCGATATCTGCTGGCCCACGATGCTGCGCGCCAGCGTGGTGAACGCGTCGCCGCGCGATTCGAGGCAGGCTTCGCCGAACTTCGGAATGAGCCGCTTCATCACGCGGTCTTTCTTGGCCAGGTGCTTGCAGGCTTCCTCCCAATAGTCCGGCGTGTAGATGCGCACGCTGGTCTGCTGGGTTGCAGGTACGGGGTTCGTGGTTCCGTTCACTGTGCAGCCGCCCAGGTCGTTCCCGTGGGCGAATCCTTGAGCACGATGCCCTGCTCGAGGAGCTCCTGGCGAATGCGATCGGCCTCGGCGAAATTCTTCGCAGCCTTGGCCGCTGCGCGTGCGTCGATCTTCGACTGGATCGTGGCTTCGTCGAGCGTGGTGCCAGCTTGCAGAAACGCCTTCGGGTCGCCTTGCAGAAGACCCAGCGTTCCGGCCAGCGCCTTGAGCAGACCCGCGGTGTCTGCGGACTTGGTGCGGTTGACTTCGCCGGCCAGTTCGAACAACACGGCGATGGCTTCGGGCGTACCGAAGTCTTCATCCATCGCCGCCTTGAAACGTGCGGCGTGGGGCTGCGTCCAGTCGATGGTCACGGCCCCTGGCGCCACCAGGTCGAGCGCGGTGTACAGGCGTTTGAGCGAGTTGCGCGCGTCGTCGAGGTGGGCGTCGCTGTAGTTGAGCGCGCTGCGGTAATGCGTGCGCACCAGGAAGAAACGCAGGCTTTCGGCGTCGTACTTCTGCAGCACTTCGCGGATGGTGAAGAAGTTGCCCAGGCTCTTGGACATCTTCTCGTTGTCCACGCGCACGAAGCCGTTGTGCACCCAGAAGCGCGAGAGCGGCTTGCCGTTGGCGCCTTCGCTCTGCGCAATTTCGTTTTCGTGGTGCGGGAACTGCAGGTCTGCGCCACCGCCGTGGATGTCGAAGGTTTCGCCGAGCGTGGCGCAGCTCATGGCCGAGCACTCGATGTGCCAGCCCGGGCGGCCGGTGCCGAAGGGGCTTTCCCATTTGGCGTCGTCGGGCTCGGTCGGCTTGGCGGATTTCCAGAGCACGAAGTCGAGCGGGTCCTGCTTGCCGTCGAGCACCGCGACGCGTTCGCCCGCGTGCAGTTCGTCGAGCGACTTGCCCGAGAGCTTGCCGTAGCCAGGGAACTTGCGCACCGCGTAGTTCACGTCGCCGTTGTCCGAGCGGTAGGCCAGACCCTTGCGCTCCAGCGTCTCGATGATGCCGAGCATCTGCGGCACGTATTCGGTGGCGCGCGGCTCGATGGTGGGCGGCTCGATGCGCAGTGCACCGATGTCCTCGTGCATGGCCGCGATCACCTCGTCGGTCAGCGCACGGATGGTGATGCCGCGCTGGACCGCGCGGGCGATGATCTTGTCGTCGATGTCGGTGATGTTGCGCACGTAGGTCACGGCATAGCCGCTGGCGCGCAGCCAGCGCTGCACCACGTCGAACGCCATCATCATGCGGGCATGGCCGATGTGGCACAGGTCATAGACCGTCATGCCGCACACGTACATGCGAACCTGCCCAGGTTGCAGGGGGGAGAATTCCTCCAATTCACGCGACAGCGTGTTGTAGATGCGCAGACTCATGGGACTCGGAAAGCGTTGATTCGCGCACGTGCGGTACGGGCGAGCAACGGTGTATTTCAGGGGTGACGGAGGGTGTGGCTACGAGGGGTTCGACGTGGCCCCTCGGCTACAATGCGACGCAGTATAAACGGCTGCCGCCGCGCAGCGTCCGGGTGTTCTCCAGGCCCGCTCTCCCCCATCCTGCCGAGACTTCATGAAGCACGCTGTGTTCTCCAAACTCCCCATCGCCTTTGCACTGCTGTTCGGTCTGTGGGGCTTTGCCGCGCACGCCAACGACTACGACGACGTCAACCTTCTGCTGCGCCAGGGCAAGTCCGCCGAGGCGCTCGCCAAGGCCGACACCTACATCGCCGGCAAGCCGCGCGACCCGCAGATGCGCTTCCTGCGCGGTGTGATCCTCACCGAGCAGAACAAGACCGCCGAGGCGATCACCACGTTCACGCAGCTCACACAGGACTTCCCGGAACTGCCCGAGCCCTACAACAACCTCGCGGCGTTGTATGCCTCGCAGAGCAAGTTCGACCAGGCCCGCGCCGCACTCGAAACCGCGCTCAAGCTCAGCCCCAACTACGCCACCGCGCACGAGAACCTCGGCGACGTGTACGCACGCCTGGCAGCCCAGGAATACCAGCGCGCCCAGCAGTTCGCCACCACCAACGCGAGCGTGGTGCCCAAACTCTCGCTGATCCGCCAGATCTTCACGCCCAAGGCCGCGGCCGATGCGGCGGTGCTGCCGGCAGCGCCGCCCGAGGTGCGCAAGCCCGTGGGCCGCGCGACCAAGTAACCGCTCAACGGCCCACAGCCTCTTGCAATCCGGTGGTGCGCACACAGTTGCCCCCCAGTCTGCGCCACCGCAGGCCCACTGCCCTCCCCTCCACCCGCACACGGAGCCTCATTTGACGACCTCTGCACTTTCCCGTTTCAGCCGCCGCGGCGCCCTTGCCCTGGCTGCCGCCCTGGCCTTCGGTGCCGCCGCTGGCGCGCACGCCCAGCAGGCCGCGCCGCGCGTCAAGCTCGCCACTTCGGCGGGCGACATCGTGATCGAGCTCGATGCGGCCAAGGCCCCCAAGACGGTCGAGAACTTCCTGCAGTACGTCAAAGACAAGCACTACGACGGCACGGTGTTCCACCGCGTCATCGACGGCTTCATGATCCAGGGCGGCGGCTTCACGGCCGACATGCAGCAAAAGCCCACGCGTCCGCCGATCCCGCTCGAGGCCAACAACGGCCTGAAGAACGACAAGTACACGATCGCGATGGCCCGCACCGGCAACCCGAATTCGGCCACCTCGCAGTTCTTCATCAACGTGAAGAACAACGACTCGCTCAACGCACCCAACCCCGACGGCTACGGCTACACCGTGTTCGGCAGGGTCGTCGCCGGCACCGACGTGGTCGACAAGATCCGCGCCGTGCAGACCGGCAACAAGGGCGGCATGCAGAACGTGCCCGTCGAAACCCTCACCATCAAGTCCGCCACGCTGGCGAAGTAAATTTCCGTAGAAGGAGCTATCCCATGAGCAACCCCCAAGTCGAACTGCACATCAAGAACTACGGCGTCATCACGCTCGAACTCGACGCCGAAAAGGCACCGAAGTCGGCCGCCAACTTCATCGAGTACGTGAAGAAGGGCCACTACGACAACACGGTGTTCCACCGCGTGATCCCCGGCTTCATGGTGCAAGGCGGCGGTTTCGAGCCCGGCATGAAGCAAAAGCCCACCGGCGCCGAAATCGAGAACGAAGCCAACAACGGCCTCAAGAACGCCAACTACACCGTGGCCATGGCCCGCACGAGCGCACCGCACTCGGCCACCGCCCAGTTCTTCATCAACGTGGCCGACAACGGCTTCCTGAACCACACCGCGCCCTCGGCCCAGGGCTGGGGCTACGCAGTGTTCGGCAAGGTCACGGGCGGCGCCGATATCGTCGACAAGATCAAGGCCGTGAAGACGGGCCGCAAGGGCTTCCATGACGACGTGCCGCTCGAAGACGTCGTGATCGAAAAGGCCGTCGTCACCGCCGAATGACACGCTTCAGGCACGGCGGCGCGGCATGACCTCGATGGCGAACCCGGCTTTCTCCGAGCTGGTGGCGCCGCCCGCGTGGCGCACCGTCGACCTGATCTCCGACCTGCATCTGCAGGCGAGCGAGCTGGCCACCTTCGAGGCCTGGCAGGGCTACCTGCAGACCACGCCGGCCGATGCGCTGGTGATCCTCGGCGACCTGTTCGAGGTGTGGGTGGGCGACGATGCCGCCGACCAACCTGGCTTCGAGGCGCAATGCGTCGAGTTGCTGCAGCGCACCGCGCAGCGCATGCCTGTGTTCTTCATGCACGGCAACCGCGACTTCCTCGTCGGCAAGGCCTTTGCGGCGCAATGCGGCCTCACGTTGCTCGACGACCCCACGGTTCTTGTGCTGCACGGCGAACGCTGGCTGCTGAGCCATGGCGACGCCCTCTGCCTCGAAGACACCGAGTACCTCCAGTTTCGCGCCCAGGTGCGCACGCCTGAATGGCAGGCCGCGTTCCTTGCGCGCCCACTCGAAGAGCGCCGCGCCCTCGCGCGCGCCATCCGCACGCAAAGCGAAGACCGCAAGCGCGATCCCTCGACCCTCTGGGCCGACGTCGACGCCAACGCTGCCCGCGAATGGCTACAGCATGCAGGCGCCAGTGCGCTGATCCACGGCCACACCCACCGCCCCGCCGTGCACGACCTGGGCCACGGCCTACGCCGCATCGTGCTGAGCGACTGGGATGTCGCAGCCCATCCGCCGCGCGCGCAGCTGCTGTGCCTGTCGGCCGCCGGCGCACAACGCGTCGACCTGCGCTAGACGCACCGCTGCCGATGTTCAAGTGGCTGCGCCGTCTGCGCACCCTGCCCCCGATTCCCGACGCCGCCTGGCGCGCCACGCTCACGCGCTACGCGTTCCTGGGCGAGTTGCCGCCTGCCGAGCAGCAACGGCTGCGCACGCTCGCGGCCGAGTTCCTGCGCGACAAGGAATTCCACGGCACGCAGGGCTTCGTCATCACCGACGAGGTGGCGCTGGCCATCGCGGCGCAGGCTGTGCTGCCGGTGCTGCACCTGAAGGACGGGCTCGACTGGTACGACGATTTCGTCGGCATCGTGGTGCATCCATCCGAGGTGGTGGCGCCGCGCAAGGTCGTCGATGACGCGCTGGTCGTGCACGAGTACGAAGAAGTCGTCGCCGGCGAGGCGATGGACCAGGGCCCCGTGATGCTCAGCTGGCAGGACGTGCTCGCGAGCAGCGTGACCAGCGAGGGCGGCTACAACGTCGTGATCCACGAGTTCGCCCACAAGATCGACATGCGCAACGGCATCGCCGACGGCTGCCCGCCGCTGCCGGCCGGCTTCATGGGCCGGCGCAGTGCGCGCGAGGCCCGCACGGCCTGGATGGCCGTGCTGCAACCGGCCTACGACGACTTCCGCGAAAAGACCATCCTCGCCGAACGCTTCGGCGCCGAGCCGCCCTGGCTCGACGACTATGGCGCGACCTCGATCAGCGAGTTCTTCGCGGTGGCCTGCGAGGCCTACTTCGTGAACCGGCCGAACTTCGCGCGCGACTTTCCGCAGGTCGTGACGCTGTTCGACGCATTTTTCCTTCCCGCGAAGTCCTGAACTGACGCGGTTCAGACAAAGAAAAAGGCGCCTCGATGAGGCGCCTTTTTTATGCATGCGGCTGCTTCGCCGCAACGCTTCGTCTTACTTGCGCAGCAGCGCCTTCAGCGCGTTCTGCAGACGGCGCGCGGTGGTGGCGTCGTGCGCAGCAGCCAGCACCTTGCCGGCGTCCTGGCCCCAGGTCTGGGCCGGCGTCGGGTCGCCGCGCTTCGTCAGCAGCTTGAGCTGCAGCGCGCGGCGTGCGTCGAGCTGTTCGGCGGGCGTCGGCACTTCAGCGGCCATTTCGAGGCGCAGCAGCGCTTCGGCGGCATCGCCCGCGGCGGCCGTCGGTGCGGTACCCACGGCTTGCGACCACTGGCCGCGCACGGCTGGCGTCACGGCGCGACCCAGTTCCTGCACGCTCGGCAGGCGGGCGGCGTCGCGCTGCTCCCAGGCGCCAAGCACTTGCGTGAGCGCTTCGCCGTGGGCCTGTGCGGCCAGCTTGCGCAGCGCAAAGTCGGCGCGCTCGAGCGCTTCGCGCTGGGCGCGGAAAGCGGCATCGCCCAGACGCGGACCACGGTCTTCGCGCGGCGGACGGTCGCCGAAACGGCCACCGCCGCCGGGCGCACCGCGATCGCCACCGCGGGCATCGGGGCGCGGGCCGCCACGGTCGTTCGGACGGCCGGGGCCACCGGCACCGGGACGGCCTGCATCGCGGCGGTCGCCGAAACGACCCGCGCCGCGAGCGGCCGGTGCGGCTTCGCCCTTCTTGCTGCTGGGCCGGTCGTCGCCACGCATGGCCACCACGGGCTTGGGTGCGGGCTTCGGCGGCGCAGCCGGTGCGGGTGCCGGGCTGTCGACGCTGGCGGCTTCGCCAGCTTCGTGTGCGGCGCTGTCGCTGCGGGCCGAGGCATCGGCACCGTCTGCGGGCGCAACCAGATCGAGCGCGTCGGCCGCTGCCGCGGCAGGTTCGGACGGCGTGGCTTCGGCATCGCTCGAACCCGGCGTCTGCTCGGCGCTTTCGCCGAACTCGGCGGCGGCCTGGCCGGGGGCTTCGACACCGGTCGCGCCGACCGCGGGGCCGTCGCTCGGGGTGGCCGGAGCCGGTGCGGGCGCTGGTGCCCGAGCGGGCGCTTCACCGCGCAGCGCGGCTTCGAGGCCGGCGATGGCGGCGCGGATCTTCTGTGCGTCGCCGCCGGCATTGGCCGCGTCGAGCGCCTTGGACGCGTCGAGCACGTAGCGGTCGTGCTCGCTCATGGCCGACGATGCCTTTTCGCGCTCGGCGGTCTTCCGGTTGAAGGCTTCGTCGATGGGCGCGCGGAAGGCGTCCCACAGTTTCTGTTCGTGGCGGCGGTCGAGCGGCACGCCCTGCGCCTCGGCCTGCCAGCGCTGCTGCAGCGCCTTGACGGCATCGATGCGCAGCATCGGCTGGGCACCCAGCTCGGCGGCCTCGGCAATCATGGCCTGGCGGCGTTCGACGCTGGCCTTCTGTGCCGTTTCGAACGGGGCGCGGGCGGCACCGAAGGCTTCGTTCCACAGCGGTTGCAGCTCGGCGAACACCTTCTCGCCCACGTGGCCGGCGTCGCGCCAGCGGTCGGCGAACTGGTGCAGCGCGCGGTTGTGCGCCTTCAGGTCGGTGGCGCCGGCATGTTCGGCGGCCCAGGCCTTGACCTCTTCGATCAGCGCGACGCGCAGGCCGCGGTGTTCGGCGGCATCGGCACGCACCTTCTCGAGCCAGGCTTCGACGACCTTGTGGGCTTCGTTGCAGGCTTCGTCGAAACGCTTCCACAGCGCGTGGTTCGGCACGCCGCCCTGGTCTGCCTGCTTCCACTGGTCGCGCAGGGCGCGCAGGGTTTCCTGCATCTTGCGGCCGCCGAGGGCCTGGCCTTCGGGCCGCTTGAGCAGGCCTTCGGCCTTGGCGACGAGGTCTTCGCGGACCTTGTCGGCGCTCCAGCGCTGCCAGCCTTCGAGTTCGCCGGCGGCAACCAAGGCAGCGTGCACGCGGGCTTCGAGCGGCGCGTCGACCAGCTTGCCGTGCTCCTTGAGCACAGCGCGCAGCGCGGCGGCGGCGCCGGCACTGGCCTTGCCGTGGCCTTCGGCGGTTTCCTGTTCGAGCTTGGCGAGGGCGGCCTGAACGGCGTCTTGCGCCGCGGCGCGCACGGCCGGGTCGACCTTGGGGGCAGCGGGGCGCGCAGGTGCGGCGGCCTTGGGGGCCACCACTTCGCCGCGTGCGGCGCGCAGTTCGTCGGCCCAGACGGGCACGGGCGGCAGCGGCGCGGCGGCATCGGCCGCGGCGGCAATCGCCTGCGCCAGTGCGCCGTGGAACGAGTCGGACACCACGAGCAGCTGCGACTTGGAGGCGTCGAGCTGGGGTGCGAACTTGGCGTCGAGGCTGTTCCAGTTGGCATCGGCCACGATGTCGGCGGCCTGCTGCTGCCAGTGGGTGACGTCGGCACGCAGCGATTCTTCGGCGGCCTGGGCGTCTTTCCAGCCCTTGGTGGACAGCACTTCAAAGCGTTGTGCCAGCAAGACGGCGGCTTCGCGGTGGACCTGCGCACGGTGCTGCAGGTCTTCGATGCCCTTGACGCGCTCGGCCAGCTGGGCCTTCAGCCCGGCCAGCGGTTCGCGCGACAGCGGCGCGCCGGCCTTGGCGGCGTCACGCTGCCAGGCCAATGCGTCGGCGATGTTGAGCTTGGACTGCGCCAGCAGCGTCTCGGCCTTCTGCGCCCATTCGGCGGCGATGGCCTCCTGGCCCTTGGCGCGTTTGATTTCGTCGAGCTTTTCGCGCAGCAGGCGCGCCGCGCCCTTGTCGCGGCCGCTCAACTCCTTGAAGACCTCTTGCATCAGCTCGGGCGTGGGATTGCCCGCGAGCCAGTCGCGGATGCGCGCGGAACGCTCGCCCGAGGTTGGCGCGGTGAAGGCGCCACCGGTGAGCGTATCGAGGGCCTGGAGGTCGTGTGGCTTGGAAGAAGTAGAGGTCACTGCGCGAAATCGTTGTCTTGGTAGAGAAAGCGAAGGCGCCGGCAGAGGCCGGCGCACATCGACATTTTCACCCAGTTGGCGAACAGCCCGCCGAATTCCGTATCGGAAGCTCGGCGCGCACCGTTCGGCGGGCTGGAAAGGGCCCGCTGGATATATGGCAAGGCGAGGCGAAAAGCCAAGCCCTGCCGGCTATTTCATGGTCAGGCTCAGCTCGGCGCCGGGCTTCCAGTCGGCGCCGCTGGCCGTGGTGCGCACGGCCCCCAGGAACAGGCGCTCGCTCGGCAGCTTCTGCGCCAGCAGGTAGTCGCGCACCACGGCGCCGCGCTCGACCGCGAGCTGGCGCATCGATTCCTCGTCGACCGGCACGCTGGTCATCAGCAGGTTTTCCATTTCCTTCACGGGCAGGTCTTTGGCGAGGCCGACCATGTTGCGCGGTTTGGTGACGTCAGAGCGCTTGTAGACGGCCGTGAGCAGCGCCGGGTATTCGGCATCGGTCACCGGCGGCACCTCGGTGCCGGTCTGGCCGCCGCGCACAGCGGCGCGGCGCTTCTCGGCCTGGGTCAGCTGGCGCAGGCGCTGGCGTTGGTAGGCATCGCGCTCCTTCTCGAGGCTGGAGGTACCCACCACGGTCATCTGCAGGGTCGGCCGGTCGGTCAGGGCCTTCACGACCTTGTCCAGGCTTTCCTTCGCGCCGGTGCTGAGCGCCGAGCTGCCGGGCTCGAAGGTGATGGCGCTTGAATCGCCGCTGCCACCACCGCCCAGGCCGCCGGTCAGCAGGCTGAACGGCGCGGTCACGGCCTTGACGATCAGGTTGACCACGGCCTTGAAGATCAGCGGGCCGATGCTGAACTGCGGGTCGTTGAGCGAGCCGCTGAGCGGCAGGTCGACGTCGATCACGCCGTTGCGGTCGGCCAGCAGGGTCACGGCCAGGCGCACGGGCAGGCTGTTGGGCGCGCCGGCCACTTCGTCGCCGAACTTCAGCTGATTGAGCACCAGCTTGTTGGTGGCAGTGAGCTGGCCGTCGGGGGCGATCTTGTAATTGACGTCCATGCTCATCTTGCCGCGTTCGATGCCGTGGCCCGCGTAGCGCACCGAGTACGGCGACAGCGGCGCGAGGTCGAGGTCGCGCATCTTGGCGGTGATGTCGAGCTCGAGCGGCTTGGCCAGCGGATTGAGCTTGCCAGTGATTTCCAGCGCCGCGGTCTGCTGCGCCTTGCCGCGCAATTCGAGGTCGGCGAGCGCCGGGCGGCCGCCCTGCCCGTTCGGCGGATTCGACGAGAACGAACTGAGCTTGCCGGTCAGCTCGCTCAGGTCGGCCGAGTAGTTGGGCTTGACGAACAGGTCGGTGAAATCGATCTTGCCGTTGACCAGGCTCATCGGACCGAAGTTGATGACTGGCGCCGGACCGCTGTCGGCCGCGGGTGCGGCAGCCACCACCGGGGCGGATGCGGCCGGTGCGGCCTCAGGGGCGCCGCCGACCATGGCTTCGGCCGACACCGGCGCGCCGCCCGAGGCCCGCTGCGGCGCCGAGGCCGGCGCGCGGGTCGTGGTGGTCGTGCCGCCCGGGCCCTTCCTGGTGCTGGCTTCGGTGGCTGCGGCGGCCTTCGAAGCCTCTTCACCCTTCTTGGTCAGGCTCAGCAGATTGAGACGACCAGTGGGATCAACGATCACGCGAGCGAAGAAGTCGGTCAGCGTGGTCTCGCGCACGTCCACGGTCGGGGCCGCGTTCGGCGCCAGGCTGACTTGCAGGCCGCGCAGGCTCAGCGTCTTCCAGCTCAGCAATTGGCTGTTGCCGCGGTCGAAGCCCGGCGATTGGGTCAGCGAGACGCTGTTGGCGCGGAAGTCGTCCAGCGCGGTATCGCCCGCCAGCTTGACGCTCATGCCGGCCGGCGTGGTCGCATAGCGCACTGTGCCGCGGTAGCTCGCGAAGGCGCGGCGGATGTCGACATTGAGCGCGTCGGCGTAGTAGGCCTTGAAGGCATGCGCCGGGAACGACGCCACCTCGAGCCGGCCCTCGGCCGCGAGCGGCTTGAGCACGACCGTGCCCTTGTAGTCGAAGCGCCCCGGGTCCGCCCGGCGGCCCGCGCCGATACGGCCCGACACCTGCAGCGGCGAGACGGTGTTGGTGTCGGGTGCGATCTTCTGGGCGTGGAGCTTGAAGGCCGTGACTTCGATCGCCACCGGCGCCGAGCCGGCCTTGTCCGCATAGGACAGGCTGCCGTTGTCCACCGCCAGCGTGCCCAGGGTCAGCGCCCAAGGCTTGGTGTTGGCATTGGCCCGTGCCGCGCCAGCGTCGGCCGGCTTGGGCGCCGCCACCTTGGCGCCGCCGGCCGGGGTCTTGAGCCAGCGCTCGAACATCCAGCGCTTCTCGTTGTCGCGCTCGATGCTCACCTTGGGGTTGGTCGCGGTGAACGACGCGATGTTCAAGGTGTGCCTGGTCATGTCGACCTCGGCATCGACCAGCTCGAAGCGGCCGACGCTGGCCAGCGCGGTCTTGGCCTGGGTCAGTGCCAAGCCGTCGGCGGCCAGGCGGCGCGCCTTGAACTTCAGGTCGGGCTGGGCCCAGGACACGTCGATCTGACCACTGAGCTTGCCGTCGAGCGTGGGCTCCAGGCTCTGCGCCAGGTACGGCGCGGCCAGCGAGAGCGGCAGCGCCTCGACCTCGGTCTGCACGTCGGCGACCTTGTCGGTCGCCGTGCCCTTGAACTTCAGCGTGGCGCCGGCGACGGCAGTGCTGCCGTCGAACTGCGCGGGCTTTTCCATGGGCCAGGTGATGGCCGTGAGGTTGATCCCGAGGTCGGTGAGGTCGATGGACGCGCCGGGCTTGACGGTCTCGTCGCGCCAGCCGATGCGTCCGCCGTCGAGCGCGATCTTGTCGACCTGCACCTTGAGCTTGGGCTTCTCGGCCGGCTTTCCGCCCGGCGCACTGGCTGCGGGCGCGGGCAGCGGCGCCACCTTTTCGGCCGCGCCGGTCGCGGGGTTCGTGGCCATCAGGTTGAGCTGGCCCGCCGCGTCGCGCGCCACTACCAGTTGCGGCTTGGCCAGCGCGACTTCGCTCAAATGGAACACCGACTCCAACGGCCGCACGTCGGCCAATGCCAGCTTGAGCGAGTCGAAGGCCAGCAAGTCGCGGCCGCGGGCATCGCCCAGCTTGGCGCCGTGGGCCTCGACCGTGCCGGTGATCTTCAGGCCGATGGTGCCGGTCTGCTGGAAATCGATCTTCAGGTCGGCATCGAGGTTGCCCGCCTGCAGCTTCACCGGCAGGCCACCGGGGATGTAGCCCAGGTACGGCACGAGATCGAGCCCCTTGAACTGCACGTGGGCGTCGGTCTTGCGGCTTTGCGCGAACGGCGTCGTGAAGGCGGCCGAGTCGAACTGGCTGCCGTTGAGCGCAAAGGCCAGCTTGGGCTCGGTCTTGATCTCGCGCTGGGAGGCGAGGTTGCTCAGGAACGGCACATTCAGCGTGAAGCCGCGCAGTTCGTGCCTGCGCTTGACGGTCTGGTCGTCGAAATCGACCGCACCGTCCTTGATCGAGATGTTGTAGATCGCAAAGCGCGCGGGCTCGGCGTTGGGGTCGGGCGGCGGGCCCGAGGCCAGCTTGGCCAGGATGTCGTCGATATCGTACTTGCCATCGGCCTGGTGCGTGAGCAGCACCGCGGGCGCCTCGACCGTCACCGCATCGATCACCGGCGCCAGGCGGAACAGCGACTGCAATTCGGCGTCGGCGTAGATGCGCTTGATGGCCACCTGCGGCTGCTTGCCGTCGGCGGTGGCAATGCGCAGGTCATTCAGTGCGAGTTCGAGCGTCCAGGGCTTGAAGTCGATCTTGCCGACGGTGACTTGGCGGCCCAGTTTCTCGCTCGCAATCTTCTGGAGCTGGCTCTTGGCAATCGGCGGCACCGCCAGCCAGGCAATGACCCACAAGGCCAACAACACCAGCAACGCGACAACCCCACGCCGCACCCATTTGTTCTGTTTGATCGAAGCAGCATCCATTCGCAGAAGTGTGCCGCAAACAGATGCCAACAAAGTCTGCTGAAACGTGAATGCGTTCCCATTTGGCGAGGCATTGCGATGCGCCTGCGGCGCTCGGCAAGACAGTGAGGCAGAAAGTGCGCAGCGCTGCGCAGGTGAGGTCCCAAAACGAGAAAGCCCGGTGAGTCGACGAAGTGTCTTGTCACCGGGCTTGATGGCGGGCTCAAAACCCATGCCATCGATTCGCGCGACCGGAAGTAATTGTTCCCGCCGTGCTGGCAGCAAGAGATTGCCGCCGTGGAGTCCTCCATCGTTCGAGTCCTTGACTTGCACCTCGGACTGCCTGACTTCGGAAAAACGCCTGAAACCTCAGGCCCGTTCAGATTAGGCGTCCCTCCCTTCCTTTGCAAATGTCTTTTCCCAAGGGATTTCCCGTAGGCACTCACCCCTGGCGCACCCCTAGGACGAGGGGATTCTTCAAGCACTTATTAACATATGGAACCAAATCCTTATGCTTGACCGTGTATTTAGCCACGCTAGAATCCGCCTGCCCTCGCTGCTCGACGCAGGAGGGCCTCCCTGAATCCGCTGCCGAATTCCACCGGCGTGATCAGGCCGCCGCGCTCCCACCCCCACCCCTCCATGCGCGGAGCCTGATTCGTAGACATACCAATCCAAGCGCCGTTGCCTTCATCCATCGCCCTTTCCGGCGCTGCATGCCAGGTGCCGCACAGAAAGGAAAAAAGCGATGAGCAAGGCGTTTGATGCCACAGCCCGCGGGCTACGGACCTTCGTGTCCGATGTGGCAGACGGCTTTTTTGAAATCACCCACAACGGGTTTGCACTGGTCGGTCTGGCCATCGTGTTCGCGGCCCTCGCCCTCGTGGCGCGTCCCGACCTGCGCAAGACCGGCGAGGAACAACTGATGGGCTGGCTGCAGTCGCGCAAACCCGCGCCCGAAGCCACCGACCTGGAGCCGACCGCCATCGTGCGCACCACGGCTGCGAGCCCCGACGAGCTGCCCAAGCAGCAGGCGGCGGTGGCTTACTGGCTCAGCAAGAAGTACCGCGTCGCGGCCGAGCCGCTGAGCGTGCTGGTCTCCGAGGCCTACCAGATCGGCAAGCGCACCAAGCTCGACCCGACGCTGATCCTGGCCATCATGGCCATCGAATCCAGCTTCAACCCGTTCGCGCAAAGCCACGTCGGCGCGCAGGGCCTGATGCAGGTCATGACCCGCGTGCACGGCGACAAGTACGAAAGCGCGGGCGGCACGCTCACCGCCTTCGACCCGGTGACCAACATGCGCGTCGGCGTGAAGGTGCTGCAGGAATGCATCGCCCGCGCCGGCTCGCTCGAAGGCGGCCTGCGCTACTACGTGGGCGCTGCCAACCTCGACGACGACGGCGGCTATGCCGCCAAGGTGCTGGCCGAGCACGAGCGCCTGCGCCAGGTCGCCGCCGGCCGTGCGCCGTCGACGATGGCCGTGCCGCCGCCGACCACGGCGCGCGCACAGCCGATTCCGGTCGTGGCACCGGCCAAGCCCGCAGGCGAAGAGCCCGCCACCGGCAGCGCGCCGGCCAAGGTCGCCCTGCTCTCCGCGGTTTCCTGAGGCCTTGTCGCCCCTACAGGCCCGGATGCCTCCGGGCCTGCGCTACACTCGGCCTGTACGCGACTGGCGATAGGCGCAGCACCCCGAAAAAGGTGCCACGCGCTGACGTGGAATACCACTGGGAAGCGTGCCGCCTGACCACAACAGGCGTTCAGCCGTTCGCCTGGGCAGCCCTTGTTTGGTTGAACAAGGACCTCGTCTTCAAAGGACTGCCATGTACCACCGCAACATCCTGGTCGAACAGACCGATCCCGAAATCTGGGCCGCGATTCAAGCCGAAAACGCGCGCCAGGAACACCACATCGAGCTGATCGCCAGCGAGAACTACGCCTCGCCGGCCGTCATGCAGGCCCAAGGCTCGCAGCTCACCAACAAGTACGCCGAAGGCTACCCGGGCAAGCGCTACTACGGCGGCTGCGAGCACGTCGACGTGGCCGAGCAGCTGGCCATCGACCGTGTCAAGCAAATCTTCGGCGCCGATGCCGCGAACGTGCAGCCGCATTGCGGCGCCTCGGCCAACGAAGCCGTGATGCTCGCCTTCCTGAAGCCCGGCGACACCATCATGGGCATGAGCCTGGCCGAAGGCGGCCACCTGACCCACGGCATGCCTCTCAATATGAGCGGCAAGTGGTTCAACGTGGTGAGCTACGGCCTGGACGCCAACGAAGCCATCGACTACGACGCGATGGAACGCAAGGCGCATGAGCACATGCCCAAGCTGATCATTGCGGGCGCCTCGGCCTACTCGCTGCACATCGATTTCGAGCGTTTCGCCAAGGTTGCCAAGGACGTCGGCGCGATCTTCATGGTCGACATCGCCCACTACGCCGGCCTCGTGGCCGCAGGCGTGTACCCCAACCCGGTGCCGCACGCCGACATCGTGACCTCGACCACGCACAAGAGCCTGCGCGGCCCGCGCGGCGGCATCATTTTGATGAAGTCGCAGCACGAAAAAGCCATCAACAGCGCCATCTTCCCCGGCCTGCAAGGCGGCCCGCTGATGCACGTGATCGCCGCCAAGGCCGTCGCGTTCAAGGAAGCCATGACGCCCGAGTTCAAGGCCTACCAGCAACAGGTGGTCAAGAACGCCAAGATCGTGGCCGACACCCTCACCGAGCGGGGCCTGCGCATCGTGAGCGGACGCACCGAAAGCCACCTGATGCTGGTCGACCTGCGCGCCAAGGGCATCACCGGCAAGGAAGCCGAAGCCGTGCTGGGCGCCGCCCACATGACGATCAACAAGAACGCGATCCCCAACGACCCGGAAAAGCCGATGGTCACCAGCGGCGTGCGCATCGGCACCCCCGCCATGACCACGCGCGGTTTCAAGGACGAAGAGGCCCGCATCACGGCGAACCTGGTGGCCGACGTGCTCGAGAACCCGCGCGACGCGGCGAACATCGACGCGGTGCGCGCCAAGGTCCACGCCTTGACGAGCCGCTTCCCTGTCTACCGTTGATTTCGTAAGTAACAGAAGAAGAGAAGCACTGGCCGCATGAAATGCCCTTTTTGCGGTCATCTCGAAACGCAGGTTGTCGAGACCCGCGTTTCGGAAGACGCCGACTTCGTCCGCAGGCGCCGCCAGTGCAGCGCCTGCGACAAGCGCTTCACCACGTATGAGCGCCCCGACGTCAATTTCCCCGTCGTGGTCAAGAAAGACGGCAGCCGCGCCGACTTCGACTCGACCAAGGTCCGCGCCTCGATGATGCTGGCGCTGCGCAAGCGCCCCGTGAGCATCGAGCAGATCGACAACGCCCTGCTGCGCATCGAGCAGAAGCTGCTGGCCAGTGGCCTGCGCGAAATCGATTCGACCAAGGTCGGCGAGCTCGTGATGCGTGAACTCAAGAAACTCGACAAGGTCGCCTACGTGCGCTTTGCCTCGGTGTACCGCAGCTTCGAGGACGTGGACGAGTTCCGGCAGTTGCTGCGCGATATCTAAGAAGGTGTGAACGATCCCGGCATGCCCTCTTCCGAACAAGACGCACCCCACATCGCGACCGCCCTGCGGCTCGCCGCCTCCGCGATCCGCCTGACCGACCCGAACCCGCGCGTCGGTTGCGTGCTGTGCGACGCCGAAGGCCGCGTGATCGGCCAGGGCCATACCCAACAAGCCGGCGGCCCGCACGCCGAAGTAATGGCGCTGCGTGACGCGCAGGCCCAAGGCCATTCGACTGCAGGCGCCACCGCCTACGTCACTCTCGAACCCTGCTCGCACCACGGCCGCACCGGCCCCTGCTGCGACGCGCTCATCGCCGCCGGCGTGCGCCGCGTCGTGGCTTCGCTGGCCGATCCGAATCCGCTCGTGGCAGGACAAGGCTTTGCGCGCCTGCGTGCGGCGGGCATCGAGGTCGAGGTCGGACCAGGCGCTGACGAATCCCGCGAGCTCAACATCGGCTTCTTCAGCCGCATGGTCCGCCAGCAGCCCTGGGTTCGAATGAAGATTGCCGCCTCGCTCGACGGCCGCACCGGTCTGCAGAACGGCGTGAGCCAGTGGATCACCGACGAGGCCGCGCGCACCGACGGCCATGCCTGGCGGGCCCGCACCGGCGCGGTGCTGACCGGCGTCGGCACGCTGCTCGAAGACAACCCGCGCCTGGACGTGCGCCTGGTCGACACACCGCGCCAGCCCCACCTCATCGTGGTCGACAGCCACCTCCAGACCTCGCCCGACGCTCACATTTTCATAGCTGGTCGCGCCGTCTGGATCTACGCTGCCAGCCGGCACAACGAAGAAAAGGCGGCTGCGCTCGAAGCCCGCGGCGCCACCATCACCTGCCTGCCCAATCTGCACGGCAAGGTCGACCTGCCCGCGATGCTCAAGGACCTCGCATCGCGCGGCGTCAACGAGCTGCATGTCGAATCGGGCCACAAGCTCAACGGTTCGCTGCTGCGCGAAGGCTGCGTGGACGAGCTGCTGGTGTACCTGGCGCCCAAGCTGATCGGCAGCGGGCTCGACATCGCCAGCCACCTGCATGCCGAGGGCCCGCTCACGTCGCTCACGGGCGCGCTGCCGCTCGAATTCAAGTCGGTGGACATGCTCGGGCCCGACCTGCGCATCGTCGCGCGCGTCGCCGGCCGCGACCGCTTCTGAGCCGCCGCGGCTGCGGCGCGGCACATTCGCAGCCGCAAACCGGCCCTTCGGGCCGAAGACCCCTCGATGTCTGCGAAAATGTGCGAATGTTCACCGGAATCATCACCGGCGTGGGGCGCATCGCCGCCATCCACGACCTCGGCACCTCCTCCTCCTACGGCAAGCGACTCAGCATCGAGGTGCCCGACGGCTACCTCGACGACGTCGGGCTCGGCGACAGCATCGCGCTCAACGGCGCCTGCATGACGGTCACCACGCTCGCACCTGAACGCGGGCAATTCACCATCGACATTTCCGCGGAGTCCCTCGACAAGACGGCCGGCCTGACCGACGAAGGCAGCCGCATCAACCTCGAGAAGGCCCTGCGAGCGAGCGACCGCCTCGGCGGCCACATCGTCTCGGGCCACGTGGACGGCATCGGCACGGTGAGCTTCTTCGCGCCGGTCGGCGAAAGCTGGGAGCTGCGCGTGGTCGCACCGCCCGCGCTCGCACGCTTCCTGGCCTACAAGGGCTCGATCACCATCAACGGTGTGAGCCTCACGGTCAACAGCGTGGCCGACATTGCCGACGGCGCCGAGGTCAGCATCAACCTGATCCCGCACACCGTGGACAACACTTCCCTCGGCGGCCTGTCGGCCGGCTCGAAGGTCAACCTCGAAATCGACACCGTGGCGCGGTACGTGGAGCGCATGCTCCAGGCCGGCGTCCTGGTGCCCCAGACTTCCACGTATTCCAAGGACACCGCCGAATGAACGCCTCCGTCACGCCGATCGGCGCCTCCCGCGCCGACCGTGCGCCCGCACCGATCTCCCCGGTCGAAGACATCGTGGCCGAGCTGGCCGCCGGCCGCATGGTCATCCTCGTGGACGAGGAAGACCGCGAGAACGAAGGCGACATCGTCATCGCGGCCGACCACATCACCGCCGAATCCATCAACTTCATGGCACGCCACGCGCGCGGCCTGATCTGCCTCACGCTCTCGCGCGAGATGTGCGAGCGGCTGCAGCTGCCGCCGATGGTCCAGCGTAACGGCGCCAAGCACTCCACCGCCTTCACCGTCTCCATCGAAGCCGCCGAAGGCGTGACCACCGGCATCTCGGCCGCCGACCGCGCCCGCACCGTGCAGGCCGCCGTGGCGCGCAACGCCGTGGCCGCCGACCTGGTGCAGCCCGGCCACATCTTCCCCCTGCAGGCAGTGGACGGCGGCGTGCTCATGCGCGCCGGCCACACCGAAGCCGGCTGCGACCTCGCCGCCATGGCCGGCTGCTCGCCCGCCTCGGTGATCTGCGAAGTGATGAACGAAGACGGCACGATGGCCCGCCTGCCCGACCTGCAGATCTTCGCGGCCGAGCACGGCCTCAAGATCGGCACCATCGCCGCGCTCATCGAGCACCGCAGCCGCGTCGAGTCGCTGGTCGAAAAAGTCGGCTGCCGCGAGATCCAGACCAACTGGGGCACCTTCACGGCCCACGCCTTCATCGACAAGCCCAGCCGCGGCGTGCACCTCGCACTGGTGCGCGGCCAGTGGGCACCCGAAGACACGGTGTCGGTGCGCGTGCACGAGCCGCTGTCGGTGCTCGACGCGCTCGAAGTCAACCGCCCGATGCACTCCTGGAGCCTGGACGCCAGCCTTTCGCACATCGCGAACGAAGGCAAGGGCGTGGCCGTGCTGCTGAACTGCGGCGAAAGCGCAGCCGAGCTGCTGTCGCAATTCGACGGCACCGCGCGCCCGGCGCAAGCCCCCGAGCGCGGCCGCATGGACCTGCGCAACTACGGCATCGGCGCGCAGATCCTGCGGGAATGCGGTGTGCACAAGATGAACCTGCTCGGCGCGCCGCGTCGCATGCCGAGCATGGCCGCCGGCTTCGGCCTCGAAATCGCCGGTTACCTCACGAAAGACTGAACGACCATGCAAGGTTCAAACAAGGGCGCGACCACGCTCAACGGCAAAGGCCTGCGCATCGGCATCGTGCAGGCGCGCTTCAACGCCGACATCACCGACGCGCTGGCCACGGCCTGCCTGTCGGAGCTCGAAGCGCTCGGCGTGGCTGCGTCCGACATCCATCATGTGCAGGTGCCCGGCGCGCTCGAAGTGCCCGTGGCGCTGCAGGCGCTCGCCGAGCGCGGCGGCTACCACGCGCTCGTGGCGCTGGGCTGCATCATCCGCGGCGAGACCTACCACTTCGAACTGGTGGCCAACGAATCGGGCGCGAGCGTGAGCCGCGTTGCGCTCGACTACCGCCTGCCCATCGCCAACGCGATCCTCACGACCGAAAACCTCGAACAGGCCGTCGCCCGCCAGACCGACAAGGGCCGCGACGCAGCCCAGGTGGCGGTCGAGATGGCACAACTGCTGGCCACCCTTTCATGACCGAAGACACCTCCAAGTCCGCCAAATCCCGCCAGTCGCGCACCGGCCTCACGAGCACGGGCGTTCGCAAGGCCGCGGCCAAGTCGAACCGCAGCCGCGCACGCGAGTTCGCGCTGCAGGCGCTCTACCAGCACCTGGTGGGCCGCAACGACCCGACCGACATCGACCACTTCACGCGCGACCTCGCGGGCTTCCACAAGGCCGACGCGGCGCACTACGACGCGCTGCTGCACGGCTCGATCAACGGCGCCGAGCAGCTCGACGCGCTGATCCTGCCGCTGCTCGACCGCAAGTTCACGGAAATCTCGCCCGTCGAGCACGCCGTGATGTGGATCGGCGTGTACGAGTTCCAGAACTGCCCCGACGTGCCGTGGCGCGTGGTGCTCAACGAGTGCATCGAACTCGCCAAGGAATTCGGCGGCACCGACGGCCACAAGTACGTGAACGCCGTGCTCAACGGCCTGGCGCCGCAGCTGCGTCCGCTCGAAGTCGAAGCCGACCGGGCGTCGGGCAAGGCGCGCCCATGAGGATCTCGACGCGCGCGCAGCGCATCGAACCGTTTTACGTGATGGAGGTGGCGAAAGCCGCTGGCGTGCTGGCCCGCGAAGTGGCCCACACCGACCGTCCAATGATCTTCCTGAACATCGGCGAGCCAGACTTCACCGCCCCGCCCCTCGTGCAGGAAGCCGCCGCCCGCGCCGTGCGCGCCGGCGCCACCCAGTACACGCAGGCCACCGGCCTGGACCACCTGCGCGAACGCATCAGCGGCTGGTACAAGCAGCGCTTCAACGTCGACGTGCCGGCCCGCCGCATCGTCGTCACGGCCGGCGCCTCGGCCGCGCTGCAGCTGGCCTGCCTCGCGCTGATCGAATCGGGCGACGAGATCCTGCTGCCCGACCCGAGCTACCCCTGCAACCGCCACTTCGTGAGTGCGGCAGACGGCAAGGCCGTGCTGATCCCAACCACGGCCGAAGAGCGCTTTCAGCTCACCGCCGCCAAGGTCGAGGCCGCATGGACCGACAAGACGCGCGGCGTGCTGCTCGCCTCGCCGTCCAACCCAACCGGCACCTCGATCGCGCCCGACGAACTGCGCCGCATCCACGAGGTGGTGTCGCAGCGCGGCGGCATCACGCTGATCGACGAGATCTACCTGGGCCTCTCGCACGACGACGCCTTCGGGCAGACGGCACTGGCCATCGACGACAACGTCATCAGCATCAACAGCTTCAGCAAGTACTTCAACATGACCGGCTGGCGCCTTGGCTGGCTCGTGGTGCCCGAGGTGCTGGTGCCGGTGGTCGAGCGCCTCGCGCAGAACCTCTTCATCTGCGCGAGCACGGTGTCGCAGTACGCCGCGCTGGCCTGCTTCGAGGCCGAGAGCATCACCGAGTACGAACGCCGCCGCGCCGAGTTCAAGGCGCGCCGCGACTGGTTCATTCCGCAACTGAATGCGCTCGGCCTGAACGTGCCCGTGGTGCCCGACGGCGCGTTCTACGCCTGGGCCGACTGCACCAGCGTGGCCGACAAACTCGGCATCTCTGGCAGCTGGGACTTCGCCTTCGAGACCATGAAGCGCGCCCACCTGGCCGTGACGCCGGGTCGCGACTTCGGCACCGCCGAAACCGCGAAGTTCGTGCGCTTCTCCACCGCCAGTTCGATGGCACACCTGCAGGAATCGGTCGAGCGCCTGCGGGCCATGATCGCGCAATGAGTTTCGAGTTTCCGATCCGCGTCTACTGGGAGGACACCGATGCCGGCGGCATCGTGTTCTACGCCAACTACCTGAAGTTCATGGAGCGCGGTCGCACCGAGTGGCTGCGCTCCCTGGGCGTCGAGCAGCGCGAGCTCAAGGAAGCCACCGGCGGCCAGTTCGTGGTGAGCGAAACGCAGCTCAAATACCATCGGCCCTCGCGGCTGGACGACGAACTGCTGGTTACAGCCGAGCTCCGACAATTGGGCACTGCGTCGTTGATAATCGGTCAGCGCGTGCTATCAAAAACAGAGCAAGAACGCACCGGGGCCGCGGCACCGGTCTTGCTGTGCGAAGGCACGATCCGCATCGGCTGGGTGGACGCCGCCACCTTGCGCCCTGCGCGCATTCCGGCCCAAGTTTCGGGAACCCTCGAGCACTCCAGCGGCTCCATGACTCAACCTTTCAAGCCATGAACCAAGATCTCTCCATCATCAATCTCCTGCTCCACGCCAGCTTCGTGGTGCAACTGGTCGTGCTGCTCCTGGTGATCGTGTCGGTCGCCAGCTGGGCCGCCATCATCCGCAAGTACTTTTCCCTCAAGCGCATCCGTGTGCTCAATGAAGACTTCGAGCGCGAGTTCTGGTCGGGCACCAGCCTCAACGAGCTGTTCGCCTCGGCGGCACAAAACGCCAAGTTCGCCGGCCCCATGGAGCGCATCTTTGCCTCCGGCATGCGCGAGTACCAGAAGCTGCGCGAGCGCCATGTGACCGATGCACCCACGCTGCTCGACGGCGCCCGCCGCGCGATGCGCGCGAGCTTCCAGCGCGAACTCGATGCGGCCGAGCAGAACCTGTCGTTCCTGGCCACCGTCGGCTCGGTGTCGCCGTATGTGGGCCTGTTCGGTACGGTCTGGGGGATCATGCATGCCTTCACCGGCCTGGCTGCGCTCACGCAGGTGACGCTGGCCACCGTGGCGCCCGGCATTGCCGAAGCGCTGGTGGCCACCGCCATCGGCCTGTTCGCCGCCATTCCCGCGGTGGTCGGCTACAACCGCTTTGCGCGCGAGATCGACAAGATCGCCATCGCCCTGGAGACCTACATCGAAGAGTTCTCCAACATCCTGCAGCGCAACCTCTCGGCCAACCCCGGCGCCGTGACGCCCGCCGCCTCGGTCACCGCCGCGAACCGCTAAGTAGCGGCGCGCACAAGACAAAGGACGCGACGACATGCCCGCCGTTTCATCCCGGGGCCGCGGCCGCCGCACGATCAACGAGATCAACATGGTCCCGTTCATCGACGTGATGCTGGTGCTGCTGATCATCTTCATGGTCACCGCCCCGCTCATCACGCCGAGCGTGATCAACCTGCCGACGGTCGACCGTGCCAACAAGCAGCCCGACAAGCCCATCGAGATCGTCATCAAGAGCGACGACGAAGTGCAGATCAAGAAAGACCCGTCCACCGGCACCGGTGGCGCGTCGATTCCCATGACGCAGATCGGCTCGGCCGCCAAGGCCGCGCAAGGCGGCGACGCCCAGCGCCCCGTGGTCATCAGCGCCGACAAGTCGGTGAAGTACGAAACCGTCGTGAAGGCGATGAACCAGCTCAAGCGCAGCGGCATCGAGCGCGTGGGGCTGTCGGTCACGACCACGGGCGGCAAATAAGGCATGTCGCTCGCCCTGGATCGCCCCGAGTTCGCGCCACCACCGCAACGCGGCACGCCCCGCGCGGTGGTGCTCGCGCTCATTGCCCACGCGCTGCTGATCGCCGCCCTCACGTGGGGTGTGCGCTGGCGCAGCGAAGCCGACGACGGCGCGGTCGATGCCGAGCTGTGGTCGACCACGGTGATGCAGGCCGCCCCGCGCCTGTCGGTGCCGGAGCCGCCGGCCCCCGTGCCTGCACCGCCGCCGCCTGCGCCCGCGCCCCCCCCGCCGCCTCCGCCAGCCGTCAAGCCGCCCGAGCCGGCGCCGGCCCCTGCGCCCGACATCGCGCTGGAGCGCGAGAAGAAGCTCAAGGAACAGAAAGCGCAGAAGGAGCGCGAGCTCGAGCAGCAGCGCCAGCAGCAAAAGAAGAAAGAGCTCGAAGCCAAGGAACGCGCCGAAGACGAAGCCGAGCGCAAGAAAGAGCAACAGAAGAAACTGGCCGACCAGAAGAAGCAGCAGGAAGCCGATGCCAAGCAGGCCGAAGCGAAGAAGGCTGAAGCGGCCACCAAGCAGGCGGCTGCCGACCGCGCCGCGACGCTCAAGCGCATGCAGGGCATGGCCGGTGCCAGCGGCAGCGACGATGCCAAGGGCAACGCGCTGCGGTCGTCCGGCCCGTCGAGCGGCTATGCCGGCCGCATCGCCGCCGCCGTGCGCCCGAACATCACCTTCCCCGATGCCGACAGCGTGAACGGCAACCCGGAAGCCGAGTTCGAAGTGAGGCTGGCACCCGACGGCACCATCGTCGGCGTCAAGCTCGCCAAGTCCAGCGGCCTGCCGGCCTGGGACGAAGCCGCCGAACGCGGTCTTCGCAAGACCGACAAGCTGCCGCGCGACACGGACGGGCGCATCTTCCCGTCGCTCATCGTCACGCTCAAGCCCAAGCGCTGAGGCCGCAATCACCCACATCGTGGGTGATTGCAAGCGACACCACCCGCTCGTTTAGGATCGTCGGCAACTCATTGTTGCTGGCGCTCCTGACATGGTCGACTCTTTCCCTGCCGTTCGCCTCCAAGACCTGACGCCGCTGCCCTACCAGCAGGCGCTCGCGGCTCACCTCCAGGCGAACGAACCCGAGGCCTGGCGCTGGGCCGCCTCCGCCGAAGCGCGCGAAGAACACACGGCCGCCATGCGTGCCGAGTTGCTGCGCAGCGCCTACCGGCTCGACGCCGAGGCGCACCCCGATCTGCACGCCGACGCCACCCTGGCCGCGCAGCGGCTGGGCGTCACGGCGCGCATCACGCTCTACCAGGCCCCGTCCGGCGACGGCGCGGCAATGAATGCCGCCATCTACGTCGTGCCGGGTGAGGCGCACATCGTGCTCTCGGGCCCGCTGCTCGAACGGCTGCAGAGCCCCGAGCGCCAGGCCGTGCTCGGCCACGAACTCGCGCACTACCTGCTGTGGGAGCGCGACGGCGGCAAGCACCACGTCGTCGACCGCCTGCTGCACGCCACGGCGGCCGACCCGCGTGCCGATGCGAGCCACCTGCAGGCCGCGCGGCGCCATGCGCTGTACACCGAGGCCTTTGCCGACCGCGGCGGCTGCGTGGCCTGCGGCGCGCTCGAGCCCGCCGTGAGCGCGCTCATCAAGATCGAGACCGGCCTCACGCAGGTCAACGTGGCGAGCTACCTGGCGCAAGCCGAGGAGATCTGCGCCGACCCCAACAACAAGGCGCTGCAGACGCGCAGCGTGAGCCACCCCGAGGTGTTCGTGCGCGCCCGCGCGCTGCGCCTGTGGACCGGCCGCGAGCACGACGCCGACGAATGGCTGGCCGCCGCGCTCGAAGGCCCGCTCGACCTGGGCACGCTCGACATGCTCGGCCAGCAACGCGTGAGCGCGCTCACGCGCGGCACCCTCGCGCAGCTGCTGCAACGGCCCGTGCTGCAGTCGGAATCGCTGCTGGCGCATGCGCGCCGCTTCTTCCCCGACTTCGCGCCGCCCACGTCGGCCATGCCGCCGCCCGAGCCCGCGCCCACCGGCCTGCACGACTACCTGGCCAGCGTGCTGGTCGACTTCGTCGCCGCCGACCCCGAGATGGACGACGTCACCCTCGCCGCCGCGCTGGGCCTGGCCGATGCGCTCGACTGCGCCCAACCCTTCGAACAGCGCGTGCTGAAAGACCTGGGTCTGTCCAAGCGCAACTTCACCCGCGTCAAACGCGACGCCGCCGCCTTGCTCGACAAGGCCGCCACCACCCCGTCGTCTTCTTCGCAGGCCACCGCCGCATGACCCTCGCTCCCGCCCCGCTCCTGCAACTGCTCGCCACCGCCGAGACCCACGGCGGCCTGCAGACCGACGACGTGCTCAAGCTCGTGCTGCCGCTGCTGCGCGAGGTCTCGGCCCTGCACGAACTCGGCAACGTCGCCGCGCTCGGCAGCGCCTTCGCCTACCGCGTGACCGACGCGCCCGCCGAACCCGCGCTGGCGCTGGCCCAGCCCGACGGCACCGCGCCGCGCCGCCACCCCGAGGCCATCGCGCCGCTCGAACAACCCGCCGCCTCCGTGCTGCGCGTGGTCGGCGAAACGCGACTGACCGTCGACGCCGAGGCCGGCGTCGCGCTCGAAAACCTCGCGGTCATGGCCGATGCCGGGCCCGACACGGTGCCCACGCGCCCCGTCTACCTGCCCGGCTACACCGCGTGGGAGCTGCGCCTGGGCCACCACGATGCGCTCGGCGACATCCTGTGCCTGGGCCAGGTGCTGGCCAGCCTGTCGTGCGGGCTCGACTTCACCGACAGCGACGACCTCACCCGCTTCGCCACGCACCGCGGCAACCTGTTCGAGCTGAACCGCCGGCTGCACCCCGTGGTGGCCGCCGTGATCTTCGAGATGACCGCGCTCGACCGCCACGAGCGCGCGCGCGACCTGCCCTCGGTCATCCGCCGCCTCGAGACCTACCGCGACCAGCCCGTCGACCTCGGCCTGGACCGCATCGCACCGGCCCGCGACGGCGCAGGCCAGCGCCGCCAGGCGATCCAGCTGCACCTGCGCGACCGCCTGTTCGACCTGTCGCGACGCAACCGCCTGCTGTACTTCAAGCCGACGCAGGCGCATGTGAATCTCACCGTCGCCAGCGTGCCGCTGGTGGTCGACCTGAACAGCATCCGCACCGACCAGCTGTGCGTGTGGGACGGCCGCTTTGCCGCCGACATCGCCAGCTGCGACCCCGTGCCGCTGGCGCGCTGGCTGCGCTTCGAAGACCAGCCCTACCTGCCGGGCGCGCTCGACCGCATCCTGCAGGAGGCGCGGCGCGACCGAGCCGAGTACGGCTTCTCGCAGCTGTCGCTGGTGGTGGCCTTCCTGCGCTGGCACAACCTCAAGGAAGGCGAAGCCGAACGCGCCGAGCGCATCGCCTCGCCGCTGCTGATGCTGCCGGTGGAGCTGACGCGCAAGAAAGGCGTGCGCGACCAGTACCTGCTCGAAGCCTCCGCCAGCGAGGCGCAGGTGAACCCCACGCTGCGCCACCACCTGCGCCAGCTCTACGGCATCGCGCTGCCCGAGACGGTGGACCTGCGCGAAACCTCGCTCGAACAGTTCCACGCGCAGCTGTCGGCGCAGATCGCGCAGAGCGAGCCCGGCGTGCAGCTGCGGCTCGTGAAGCAGCCCGAGATCGCCGTGATGCACCAGCGCGCGCGCCAGCGGCTCGAACAGTTCAAGCGCCGCACCCGCGTGCGCTCGCCCTCGGCGGTGCCGGTGGCCTCGCAAGACTTCAGCTACGCACAGGACGACTTCCGCCCGCGCGGGCTGCAGCTGTTCCATGCGCGCGTGCGCCCCGTGCCGCTGCCGGTGCGCGAGGCCGTCGGCGGCGCGCCGCAGCCGCGCGCGCCGCAGATGGCAGCCACTGCTGCCGATGACACCGAGCGCAAGACCTTCGCGCTGCGCGACAGCGGCGGCAACCCCTACCAGTGGGACATCGACCTCACGGCCGTGACGCTGGGCAACTTCAACCACCGCAAGATGTCGCTGGTGCGCGACTACTCGGGCCTGGCCGAATCCGACCTGGCCAGCGAGGCCTTCGACCGCGTGTTCTCGCTGCAGCCGCGCCGCGTCGACGCCGAGACGCCGCCCGCCCTGCCGCTGGCCGACCAGTGGCCCGTGGTGCAGGCCGACGCCACGCAGACGGCGGCGGTCGCACTCGCGCGCACGGGCACCAGCTACATCATCCAGGGCCCGCCGGGCACGGGGAAGTCGCAGACCATCACCAACCTGATCGCCGACTACGTGGGCCGCGGCCAGCGCGTGCTGTTCGTCTGCGAGAAGCGCGCCGCCATCGACGTCGTGTTCCACCGCCTGCGCCAGCAGGGGCTGGACGAGCTGTGCTGCATGATTCACGACTCGCAGGGCGACAAGAAGGCCTTCGTGCAGAACCTGCGCAAGACCTACGAACTGTGGCTCGAAGCGCCCGGCACGCTGGCGCAGGAAAGCACCGAGCGCACGCAGGTGCTCGACGCCATGGACCTCGATCTGCGCGCGCTCGAACGCTTCGACGCCGCCATGCACGACGTGCCCGAGCACATCGCGGTGACGCTGCGCGAACTGCTCTCGCGGCTCGTCGCACTCAAGGCCAGCGACCCGTCGCTCACGCCGGTGCAGGCCGAAGCATTGCCCGCCTTCGCGGCCTGGCGCCGGCATGCGGAGCTGGTGTCGCGCCTGCACCTGGCCGTGACTGAAAGCCTGGGCGCGCCCAGCTTCGCGCAGCATGTGTTCGCGCAGCTCGCGCCATCGCTGCTCGCGCAAGAGAAACCACTCGCGCGGCTGGTCGAACGCAGCGAACGCGCCATCGACCTGAGCGCACCTTGCCGCGATGCGCTGGTCGACGCCTGGCCGCCGCTGGCCGAGGCCGGCGTGCTGTGGCGCGATGCGCTGGCCGTGGTGGCCGATGCGCGCAGCGTCGCCTCGCTGGCCGCGCGCGGCCAGCTGGCGCTGCTCGACGCGGCGCACCCGAGCAGCCTTGCGCTCGGCATCGCCCTGAACGACAAGCGCACGTTGCAGCAAGCGCTCGACGCGCAGCTGCAGCGCACCGCCCACTGGCGCGACAAGCTCTCGCCCGGCGACACCGAAGCCGCGCTTGCCCAGGCCCGCGCGCAACAAGGTTCGCTGTTGCGCTGGCTGCAGCCCTCGTGGTGGCGCCTGTCGGGCGAACTCAAGCGCCGCTACGACTTCGCCGCGCATGCCGTGCGCCCGCAGTTCAGCCAGCTCCTCGAAGACCTGCGCGCCGAACAGGCCGCGCGCACCGCGCTCGACCAGCAGGCGGCACGCATCGAGGCCGACTACGGCTGCACCGACGCCGACGCCTTCGCGCAGCAGCTGCAGGCGATGCGCGGCATCGACGGCGGCGCCGGCCTGCGCGCGGCGTTCCAAGTCCACCTGCGCACCGACGCGGCCCGCCGCAGCGTCGAACAGCTCGTCGCCGCCGCACCGCGCGTCGACACGCTCGACGCCCTCTGGCACGACCTGCTGCACGACGCCGGCGCGCAACCGCTGGACGCGCTCGACGCGCTGGCCCGCACGCTGCGCGACCAGGCCGACGCGCTGCCGTCCGTGCTCCAGCCGCTGCAGGAACTGGCCGACGCCGACCCGGCCGTGGCCGCCGCGCTGCGCACCCTGCCGCTGCCGCCCGAGGCGATCGAGTACGCCGTCGCGCGCGAAGGGCTGGAGCGTGTCTACCGCACCGAGCGCTGGCTGCCGCGCTTCGACGGCGCCACGCTCGCGCGCCACGCACAGCGCCTGGGCGAAGGCGAACGCAAGCTGCTCGAACGCAACGCACGCACGCTCGCCGCCGCGGTGCGCCAGCGCTTCCGCGACCATGTGCAGAAGAGCGCCCTGCCCGCGAGCCAGCTCGACGCCGACGGCAAGGTCTTCAAGAAGAGCTACAACGCGGGCCGCCGCGAGCTCGAGCACGAGTTCGGCAAGACCATGCGCTACAAGGCGATCCGCGAACTCGCCAGCGGCGACACCGGCCGCGTGGTGCGCGACATGAAGCCGATCTGGCTCATGAGCCCGCTGTCGGTGTCCGACACGCTGCCGCTCACGGCCGACCTGTTCGACGTGGTGATCTTCGACGAGGCCAGCCAGATTCCAGTGGAAGAAGCCGTGCCCGCGCTGTATCGCGCGCCGCAGATCATCGTGGTGGGCGATGAGATGCAGCTGCCGCCGACGAGCTTCTTCTCGTCGGGCCGCGACGCCGAGGAAGACACCGTCACCGTGGAAGGCGACGATGCAGAGAACGGCGAGGAAGGTGAACGCATCGCCGTGGTGCTCGATGCCGACAGCCTCTTGAACCAGGGCGGGCGCAACCTGCCGGCCACGCTGCTGGCCTGGCACTACCGCAGCCGCTACGAGTCGCTCATCGGTTTTTCGAACGCGGCCTTCTACGCGGGCAACCTGTACACCATTCCCGACCGCAGCCTGCCCGCGCCCGAGCGCGGCGAGATCGTGGTGCAGTCGCGCAGCCCGACCGACGAGTCCGTGAAGGCGCAGGTCGACGCCCTGCTCTCACGCGCCATCAGCTTCCACCGCGTGGCCGACGCCGTGTACGAGAACCGCATCAACGACGGCGAGGCGCGCCACATCGCACAGCTGGTGCGCGAGCTGCTCCAGCGCGAGACCGGGCGCAGCCTGGGCATCGTGGCGTTCTCCGAAGCGCAACAGGGCGAGATCGAGGAAGAGCTGAACGCGCTCGGTGCGGTCGATGCCGACTTTGCGGCGCGGCTCGAAGCCGAGTACGTGCGCGAGGAAGACGACCAGTTCTGCGGCCTCTTCATCAAGAACCTGGAGAACGTGCAGGGCGACGAGCGCGACATCATCATCCTGAGCATCTGCTACGGCCCCAACCCCGAGGGCCGCATGCTGATGAACTTCGGCCCCATCAACCAGCGCGGCGGCGAGAAGCGGTTGAACGTGATCTTCAGCCGCGCCAAGCATCACATGGCGGTGGTCTCGACCATCCGCCACGAGGCGATCACCAACGACCACAACGAAGGCGCGGCGGCGCTGAAGAACTTCCTGCGCTATGCCGAGTGCCTGTCACGCGGCGACGAGGACACGGCGCGGCGCGTGCTCGAAGGCATGAACCCGCTCGCGCGCGGCCACGTGGCGCGGCAGGCGCGCACGGACGACGTCACGGCGCAGATCGCGCAGGCGCTGCGCGCACGCGGGCATGCGGTGGACGAACAGGTGGGTCAGTCGCGTTTTCGCTGCGACCTCGCGGTGCGCGCATCGGGCCAGGGCCACTACGCGCTGGGCATCCTCGTGGACGGCGCGGCGCAGGACGGCCACCGCCACAACGTGCTGGAGCGCTACGTCTCGCGCCCGCGCATCCTCGATGCTTTCGGCTGGCAGGTGATGCAGGTGCTGGCCAAGGACTGGCTGCACGCCCCCGGGGCCGTGCTCGACCAGGTCGAACAGGCGCTCGGGAAAAAGGCCGGGGTCAGCGCAGGACGGTGATGACGCGCTTGACGTCGAGTTCGGTCTTGCCGGTGAGCCGGTCCTTGTCGAACTCGCCGCTGAGCTCGACGCGCACCTTGTCGTCGATCTTCACGCCCGGCGGGAAGTACTTGGCGTCGATCTCGACCTTCAGGCGCCCCGTGTCGTCGGCAAAGGTGTAGTGCTCGCCGCCGTCGTGCGAGACGATGAAGCCGCGCACCGTGGCGTGCTGGTCGTCCTGGCCGGTTTCGAGCAGCTGCTTGACCGTCAGGTTCGGCACCGACGTCGGGCCGGCATACTGGGCCCAGGCCGCGGCCATGGGCAGCGCCACGCCGAACATCAACGCGGTGGTCTTGAAGATCTTCTTGAAATGCATGCGGTCTTTTCTCCTGTGAGTGGCCCAAGGCCAGGTTGCAACAGACAGATGGACCGCGCGCAGGCCTGCGGGTTCCCCAAGCTCGCGCGGTCCGATCAATCGTAGATGACCTGTGCCTTGCCCGCTTCGGCCTGCGCGGTCCAGCTCGCAAGCGCCGCATCGGTCGGGAAGAACTTGGCGCGCTCGCCCAGTTGCAGCTCGACCTGCGCCCCGCCCCGCGCCATCGACAGGCGCACGGGCAGGCCGTGCACGAGGTCGCCGACCTCGGTCTGCTCGGTGCGCGCCGGAAAGTCTTTCAGGAGGCGCGCGATCTCGGGCACCTTGCCGTTGACCGCCACGCGCAGGAACTTGCCGAAGCGGCAGCGCGCCGAGGCCAGGTCCCACACCTGCTGCACCTGGAAGCGCGCCTCGAAGCCGCCGCGCGCGGGCTGCAGCTTGCCGCTCACGATGACGAGCTCGTCGTCCTTCAGCGTGTTGCGGTTGGCGTTGATGAGCGCCTCGTCGGCCGTGGCGTCGATCGACTCCGACTTGTCGTCGAGCTTGAAGATCGCCAGCCGGCCGCGCTGGCCGTTGATGACGCGGAAGTCGCTCACGATGCCGGCAATGACCTGCGGGTCGCGGCTGTCGAGCAGGTCGCCGATCTCGCGCTTGCAGAAGCGCCGCACCTCGTGCGCAACCTCGTCGAACAGGTGGCCCGACAGATAGAAGCCGACCGCCGTCTTCTCGAAGGTCAGGCGCTCTTTCACGCCCCAGGGCGTGGCGTCGACGAGGTCAGGTTCCTGCGTGGCCGAGCCATGCTCGCAGTCGCCGAAGATGTCGACCTGCGAGGCATTGGCCGCGGTAGCACTGGCGAACTCGAAGGCACGGTCAACCGAGGCGATGAGCGACGCGCGGTTCTGCTGGATGGCGTCGAACGCGCCGGCCTTGATGAGCGCTTCGACCGTGCGCTTGTTGATGCGCTGGCGGTCGATGCGCACGCAGAAGTCGTACAGGCTCTTGAACGGCCCGCCCTCTTCGCGCGCCCGCACCACCGCCTCGACCGCGAGCTGGCCCGTGCCCTTCACGGCGCCCAGGCCGTAGCGGATGATCCGGTTGGTGACGGGCTCGAAGCGGTAGTTGCCGCGGTTCACGTCCGGCGGCTCGAAGGTGATGTTGAAGTTTTTCTGGGCGTCTTCGAACAAGAGCTTGAGCTTGTCCGTGTCGTCCATTTCCACGGTCATATTGGCGCAGAAGAACTCGGCCGTGTAATGGACCTTGAGCCAGCCCGTGTGGTACGCCAGCAGCGAGTAGGCGGCGGCGTGCGACTTGTTGAAGCCGTAGCCCGCGAACTTCTCCATCAAGTCGAAGATTTCGTCGGCCTTGTCCTGCACGATGCCGTGCGTGGCCAGGGCGCCCGCGCGGAACTTCTCGCGGTGCTCGGCCATTTCCTCGAGCTTCTTCTTGCCCATCGCGCGGCGCAGCAAGTCGGCGCCGCCGAGCGAGTAGCCGCCCAGGATCTGCGCGGTCTGCATCACCTGCTCCTGGTAGACCATGATCCCATAGGTCTCGGAGAGCATTTCGGCCACGGCCGGGTGCGGGTACTCCACGTCTTCGCGGCCGTGCTTGCGCGCCACGAAGCTGGGAATCAGGTCCATCGGGCCCGGACGGTACAGCGCGTTCAGCGCGATCAGGTCTTCCAGGCGCGTGGGCCGCGCGTCCTTCAGCATGCCCTGCATGCCGCGCGATTCAAACTGGAACACGGCCTCGGTCTTGCCGTCGGAGAACAACCGATAGGTCGGCCCGTCGTTCAGCGGGATGTTCTCGAACGCAAAGTTCTCCTGGCCCTTGTGGCGCTTCATGATGAACTCGCGCGCAATCTCCAGGATGGTGAGCGTCGCAAGACCCAAGAAGTCGAACTTCACGAGGCCGATGGCTTCGACGTCGTCCTTGTCGTACTGGCTCACCGCCGATTCGCTGCCGGGCTGCTGGTACAGCGGGCAGAAGTCGGTGAGCTTGCCCGGCGCAATGAGCACGCCGCCGGCGTGCATGCCGATGTTGCGGGTCATGCCTTCGAGCTTCTGTGCGAGCTCGACCAGCATGCGGACTTCTTCTTCCTTCTCGATGCGCTCCGCCAGTTGCGGCTCCATCTCGATGGCGTAGTTGTTCTTGTCGCCTTCGATCTTGGTCGCGGGCGGATATTGCAGCGTGACCGACATGCCCGGCTTGTTCGGAATCAGCTTGCTGATGCCGTCGCAGAACATGTAGCTCATGTCCAGCACGCGGCCCACGTCGCGGATGGCCGCGCGTGCGGCCATGGTGCCGAAGGTGGCGATCTGGCTCACGGCGTTGCGGCCGTACTTGTCCTTCACGTAGTCGATCACGCGGTCCCGGTTGCCCTGGCAGAAGTCGATGTCGAAGTCGGGCATCGAGACGCGTTCGGGGTTCAGGAAACGTTCGAACAGCAGCTTGTATTCGAGCGGGTCGAGGTCGGTGATCTTCAGCGCATAGGCCACGAGCGAGCCCGCACCCGAGCCCCGGCCCGGGCCCACGGGGCAGCCGTTTTCCTTGGCCCACTTGATGAAGTCGCCCACGATCAGGAAGTAGCCGGGGAAGCCCATGTTCAGGATCGTGTTGATCTCGAACTCCAGGCGCTCCACGTAGCGCGCCCGTTCGGCCTCGCGCTTGGTTTCGTCGGGGAACAGGTGCTTGAGCCGCACCTCCAGCCCGTCGAACGATTCCTGGCGGAAGAACTCGCCGATCGGCATGCGCACGCCTTCGCTGATGAAGGGCGTGGGGAAGTCGGGCAGCTGCGGCTTGCCGAGCACCAGCGTGAGGTTGCAGCGCTTGGCGATCTCGACCGTGTTGGCCAGCGCGCTCGGCACGTCGGCGAACAGCGCCTGCATTTCGGCGCTCGATTTGAAGTACTGCTCTTCGGTGAACTTACGCACGCGGCGCGGGTTGCCCAGGATTTCGCCTTCGGAAATGCACACGCGCGCTTCGTGCGCTTCGTAGTCCTGGCGCTCGGCGAACTGCACCGGGTGCGTGGCGACCACCGGCAGCTTCAGGCGGGCCGCGAGCTTCACCGCGGCAATCACGTGCGGCTCGTCTTCCGGTCGGCCGGCGCGTTGCAGCTCGATGTAGAAACGGTGCGGGAACATGCCCGCGAGTTGCAGTGCCAGCTCGGCGGCGCGCTCTTCCTGGCCCTGCAGCAGCGGCTGGCCCAGCGGCCCGGCCTGTGCGCCCGACAGCGCGATCAGGCCGCCCTGCAGCTCCTGCAGCCATTCGAGCTTGCAGGCCGCCTGCGACTGGCCGCGGCTCACGTTCTGCGTCCAGGCGCGGGCCAGCAGCTCCGACAGGTTGAGGTAGCCCTCGATGCTCTGCACCAGCAGGATGAGGCGGGTCAGCGCGCCGGGCTCCTTGCCCAGCCCGTCGATGAAGATTTCAGCGCCGATGACAGGCTTGACGCCCTTGCCCCGGCCCTGCTTGTAGAACTTGACCGTCCCGAACAGGTTGTTCAGGTCGGTGATGGCCAGCGCGGGCTGCTTGTCGGCAGCGGCGGCCTTGATGACTTCGTCGATTCGATTCGTGCCATCGACGACGGAAAACTCGGTGTGCAGACGCAGGTGAACAAACATCCGTCGATTGTAGGAAGCCGCCCTCCACGATGTGGTGTGGCGATCCCTACAATCCCGCCCCGTGCAAGAGATTTTGAATATCGCCGCCTACAAGTTCGTGGGCATCAACGACAGCCCCGTGCTGCGTGAGACCCTGCGCGACCGCGCGCAGGCCCTGGGCCTCATGGGCACCATCCTGCTGGCGCCCGAAGGTATCAACCTGTTTCTGGCGGGGCCGGCGCAGGCCATCCATGCCTTCCTGGCCGACCTGCGCGCCGATGCGCGCTTTGCCGACCTCGAAACCAAGGAAAGCTGGTCGGCCACGCAGCCCTTCCGGCGCATGCTGGTGAAGCTCAAGCGCGAGATCATCCGCATGGACCACCCGGCGATCCAGCCCGCCGCCGGCCGCGCGCCCGGTGTGGACGCGCCCACGCTCAAGCGCTGGCTCGACCAGGGCCACGACGACGAAGGCCGCGAGATCGTGATGCTCGACACGCGCAACGACTTCGAAGTCGACGAAGGCACCTTCGACGGCGCGATCGACTGGCGCATCACCAAGTTCACCGAATTCCCGCCCGCACTGAAGGCGCACCGCGCCGACTTCGAAGGCAAGACCGTGGTGAGCTTCTGCACCGGCGGCATCCGCTGCGAGAAGGCGGCCATCCTCATGCGCGAGGAAGGCGTGGAACACGTGCTGCAGCTCGAAGGCGGCATCCTCAAGTACTTCGAGGACGTCGGCGGCGCGCACTACCACGGCGACTGCTTCGTGTTCGACGGTCGCCGGGCCCTGGCGCCCGACCTCAGCGCGCGCGCCTCCGACGCCAGCGCCCGGGCCTCGGAAGACCCGGACCTCGGCATCAAGCAGTAAGCAACGCGCGCGGGTTCAGACCGGCGTGGTGCCGACGTCGGGCTCGCGCACGCCGAAGGGCTTGCCCGGCAGCGGGATGAACTCGGTCTCGCCGGGCACCTGGCCCATGCGCTGCGCGGCCCAGTCGCCGCCAGCTTCGAGGATGCGCTCGCGGCGGCTCGAAACGAAATTCCAGGTGATGTAGCGCGGGCCATCGAGCGGCTCGCCGCCGATCACCATGAGGCGCACCGCCGTGTCGGCGGTGAACACCGCGCCCTGCCCCTCGGGCAGCACCGCCATCGTGTGGGCGGGCGCCGGCTCGCCGTTCACCTGCGCATCGGCATCGACCATGTAGACCGCCAGTTCGGGTGCCAACGCGGGCAGCTCGAAACGGCCGCCGGCCGGCAGCGCGATGTCCAGGTAGACCGTCTGCGCCAGCGTCTTCACCGGCGAGCGCACGCCGAAGGCCTCGCCCACCAGCACGCGCACCGGCACGCCCTGCACCGTCAGCTCGGGAATCGCCTCGGCCGGCGTGTGCTCGAAGCTGGGCTCGACCTCTTCATGGGCCTGCGGCAGCGCGGCCCACAGCTGCAGGCCGTGGTTGACGTAGGTGTCGGCCAGCAGGCGCTCGGGCTTGCGCTCGGAGTGCACGATGCCGCGCCCCGCGGTCATCCAGTTGATGGCGCCGGGCTGGATCTCCTGCACGCTGCCGAGGCTGTCGCGGTGCATCATCGCGCCCTCGAACAGATAGGTGACGGTCGACAGGCCGATGTGCGGATGCGGCCGCACGTCGTGCGCGTTGCCAGGCTGCTCGGTGGCCGGACCGAAGTGGTCGAAGAACACGAAGGGCCCGACCGAGCGGCGCTGCGCCGCCGGCAGCACGCGCCGCACGTTGAAGCCACCGCCCAGGTCCTTGTCGTGGGGTCGCAGCAATTGGATTTCGGGGATGGTGTCGGTCATCGTGAGGTCCTTGTGGGCGAAGTTCGGTGGGGGCGTTATGCGCGTGATCTTGCCACTGCACCCACGCGCTCGCCGAAGGCACGTGCCGTCTCGAGGTCGCCCTTGGGCATCTCGGCCGGGCTCGCGTCCGAGGGCGATTGCGTGAGCAGGCCGCCGTAGCCGCCGACGTAGTTCATCGCATCGCGCGTGGCCGCCTTGTTGTTGGTCGGCAGGATGCCCATGCTGACCCAGATGCCGCTGTGCTGCATGGCCAGCGTCCACAGGTAGGTCATGGTCGTGACCTTGTCGCCGTTCATCGTGGCGCTGTTGGTGAAGCCGGCGAAGAGCTTGTCTTTCCAGCCCTGCGTGTACCAGACCTTCGACGACGCATCGGCGAATTTCTTGAACTGCCAGCTCACGCCGCCCATGTAGGTCGGCGAGCCGAAGATGATCGTGTCGGCCGCGGCCAGCGTCTCCCAGCCATCGGCCGGCAGGTTGCCGTCGGCGTCGATGGCGAGCAGTTGCGCGCCCGCCCCGTCGGCCACGGCCTGGGCCACGCGCTGGGTGTGGCCGTAGCCGGAATGGAAGACAACGACGATGTTTGCCATGAAACAAGTTTCCTCAAAGAAGCGATGAAGTCAGCAGGCCGCGCCCACGAGGTGCGCGCGGCCTGGAGGGAAGCGAGCTTACTTTTTATCGATGCTGAAGCGACCGGCGCCAAAGGCAGCGAAAGCCAGCAGACCGCCTGCGATCGCGATGTTCTTGAAGAACATCAGCTGGTTCACGAAGGCCTTGTCGGCGGGCATGGCCCAGTAGTTGTGGAACAGCACAGCCGCGGCCACGGTGAAGATCGCCAGCACGATCGCCGACACGCGCGTCTTGAAGCCGACCAGCAGCAACAGGCCGAGCCCCAGCTCCACGACGATCGCGATGACCGCCGCCACCTGCGGCAGCGGTGCGCCCACCGAGGAGATGTACCCCACGGTGCCGGCAAAGCCCATGAGCTTGCCGAAGCCGGCGGGCACGAACAGCGCAGCGAGCAGCACGCGGCCGATGAGTGCCAGCGTGTCCTGGGCGGCGTTGGGGGCGGTGGTTGTGGTGGAAATGGCCATGGTGAAAACTCCTCGGTGGTTATGGAAGGAACAGGGAAACAAAGAAGAAAAAGACGCCGTCTCAGGCCGCCAGGTCGAACACCAGCACTTCGGCATCGGTGCCCGCGCCGAGCGTGAGTTGCGATTCGCCTTCGAGCATCGCGGCGTCGCCGCCCACGAGCTTCTGGCCGTTGACTTCGAGCGCGCCGCGCACCAAGTGCACGTAGCTCTTGCGTTGCGGGTCGAGCGCCAGGCTTGCGGTTTCGCTGCCGTCGAACAGGCCGGCGAAGAGGCGCGCGTCGGCGTTCACCGTCACCGAGCCGTCGCGGCCGTCGGGCGAGGCCACGAGGCGCAGGTTGCCGCGCTTCTCGGCGTCGCTGAACTGCTTCTGCTCGTAGCCGGGGGCGATGCCGCGTTCCTTGGGCTCGATCCAGATCTGCAGGAAGTGCGTGGTCTCGTCCGCCTTGTGGTTGAACTCGCTGTGCATCACGCCGCGCCCGGCGCTCATGCGCTGCACGTCACCCGGCGGAATGGATTCGATGTTGCCCATGCTGTCCTTGTGCGCGAGTTCGCCCGAGAGCACGTAGCTGATGATCTCCATGTCCCGGTGGCCGTGGGTGCCAAAGCCGGCGCCCGCCGCCACGCGGTCTTCGTTGATCACCCGCAGGTTGCCGAAGCCCATGAAGGCCGGATCGTAGTACCCCGCGAAGGAAAAGCTGTGGAACGAGCGCAGCCAGCCATGGTCGGCATAACCGCGCTCCTGAGATTTGCGTACTTTCAACATATCGAACTCCTTGCTGCCCCACCCGGTTCGGGCACCGGGGCTTTCGTCGTGGGCCGCGCCGGATGCGCAGCGGATGAGAAGAATTTTGGGCTTCCATCCCCCGCTGAAAGACGCCCGGTTTTGATGGCATCATTCAAATTATTTGAACGATGGAGCCCAACCCATGCCCAGCGCCCGAGACGTACTGACCCCCGACGCGCTGGCCATGCTGCAGACGGTGGCGGCCGCCGGCAGCTTTGCCGCCGCCGCGCGCGCGCTCGGGCTCGTGCCCAGCGCACTGAGCTACCGCGTGCGCCAGATCGAGGACGCGCTCGACGTGCTGCTGTTCGACCGCAGCGCGCGCCAGGCCCGCCTCACCGAGGCCGGCGCCGAACTGCTGCGCGAGGCCGCGCGCCTGCTCGGCGAGATCGACGCCGTGGCCAACCGCGTGAAGCGCGTGGCCACCGGCTGGGAGCCGATGCTGACCATCGCGGTCGACAGCGTGATCGCGCGCGACCCATTGCTCGACCTGTGCACCGCCTTCTTCACGCTCGACCCGCCCACGCGCCTGAAGCTGCGCGACGAAACGCTGCTCGGCACCATCGAGGCGCTGACCAGCGGCGAGGCCGACCTGGCCATCGGCGCGGTGCTGGATGCCGCGAGCCTGGCCTTCACCGCCACCGGCATCCGCAGCCGCCCCATCGGCGAGTTGCGCTTCGTGTTCGCCGTGGCACCGCACCATCCGCTCGCACGCCTGCCGCAGCCGATCAGTGATGCGGTGCTGCGACAGCACCGCGCGGTGGCCGCGGCGGACTCGGTGCGCAGCGGGCCAAGCATGACGGTGAACCTCGTCGGCGGACAGGACGTGCTCACCGTGCCCAGCATGCAGGCCAAGATCGCCGCGCAGTTGCACGGACTGGGCGGCGGCTTTTTGCCCGAGCCGATGGCGCGGCCCTACATCGAGGCCGGCCATCTCGTCGAACTGCAGACCGAACGCCAGCCGCCGCTGGGCACGATGCACTGCGCGTGGCGCGTGCGCAGCGCGGGCAAGCCGGGGCGCGCGCTCGAATGGTGGCTCGCGCAGTTCGAGCATGAGGGCACGCGCAAGGCACTGCTTGAACGGCACCGGGGCCGTTGAACGTCACGCGATGCGGGGCTGCAATACGCGGCTGCATAAGGGTCGCCCCCAGCCCGGCGACGCGCGCAGACCGAGGTAGAGTGTGCACGGCCTCCTCCGTCATCACCCTGTCAAAAGAAAAGAGTCCGCCATGCCCAAAGCCAAAGCCCGCGCCACCGCCGACCGCCACCGAACTCCCGCCGCCGCCCGCCATTACGCCGTCATCGGCGCCGGCATTGCCGGCGTGGCCTGCGCCCGCACGCTGATGCAGGCCGGGCACCGTGTCACGGTGTTCGAACGCGAGGCCACGCCGGGCGGGCGGATGGCGAGCATCGACACCACCTTCGGCCGCTTCGACAGCGGCGCCCAATACTTCACCGTGCGCGACCCGCGCTTTGCGCAGGTGCTCGCCACCACGCCCGCGCTGTGCCGCCCCTGGAGCGCCAACCTCGTGCGCGTGCTCGACGCCCACGGCCGCGTGGCCGAGGCCGCATTGCCCTCGCTGGAGCCGCACTGGGTCGCCCAGCCCGGCATGGACGCGCTCGTGGCCCACTGGGCCGCGCCGCTCGGCGAGCACCTCGTCACCGGCACCCAGGTCACCCGCATCGAGCCCGACGCGCTCGACGCCACCCGTTGGCAGCTGCGCACCGCCGGCGCCGACGATTCGCAGCACGTGTACTCCGGCTTCGACGCCGTGCTGCTGGCCGTGCCGCCCGCACGCACCCGCGAACTGCTGGCCGACGGCGAACGTTCGGCCACGCTGAGCCGCAAGATCGATCGCGTGCGCATCGCACCCTGCTGGGCGCTGATGATCGCTTTCCCCCAGGCCAACCAGGCCAACATGTCGCACCTCGGCCCGCAATGGAACGTGGCGCGCAGCACCCACCACCGCGTGGCATGGCTGGCGCGCGAATCGTCCAAGCCCGGCCGCGAACGCGTCGAACGCTGGACCCTGCAGGCCAGCGCCACGTGGTCGGAAGAACACCTGCGCGACACGCCCGCACGCATCGAGGCCAAGCTGCTGCGCGCCTTCTCGGAGATCACCGGCATCCACGCCACGCCCAGCCATGCGCAGGCGCGCTGCTGGCCCGAAGCGCAGACGCAGGTGCCGGTCGGCCAGACCCACCTGTGGGACGCCAAGGCGCGCATCGGCATCGCGGGTGATTGGTGCATCGGCCATCGCGTCGAAGACGGCTTTGTGTCGGGCCTGTCGCTGGCCCTGGCCGTTCTCTAAGTCCTCCAAGAAAGGATGCGCGCCACCGGCCGCTTCGCGCCCTCGCCCACCGGCCCGCTGCACGCCGGCTCGCTGGTGGCCGCGCTCGCGAGCTGGCTCGATGTGCGCGCGCGCGGCGACCAGGCGCGCTGGCTGATCCGCATCGAGGACGCCGACACCGAGCGCTGCCTGCCCGGCATGGGCGAGCACATCCTGCGCCAGCTCGCCGATTGCGCCCTGCTCCCCGACGAACCGCCCGAGTGGCAGACGCAGCGCACCGCGCACTACGAGGCGGCGCTGGCCGCCCTGCAGGCGCGCGGCCTCGCCTACCCCTGCGGCTGCTCGCGCAAGGACATCGACCTCGCCCTGGCCCGGCTCGGCCATGCGCACGAACGCCACGGTGAGCGCGTGTACCCCGGCACCTGTCGCGATAGCCTGCACGGCAAGCCCGCGCGCGCCTGGCGCTTTGCCGCGCACCGCATGCCGGCCGGCCCGCTGCATTGGAACGACCGCCGCCTCGGCCCGCAACAGCAGGGCGTGCAGCACGAAGTCGGCGACTTCGTGCTGCGCCGCGCCGACGGCCCCTGGGCCTACCAGCTCGCCGTGGTGGTCGACGACGCCGAACAGGGCGTGACCGACGTGGTGCGCGGCGAAGACCTGGCCGACAACACCGCGCGCCAGATCCTGCTGCAGCAGGCGCTCGGTCTGCCCACGCCGAGCTACCTGCACACGCCGCTGGTGCGCGGCACCGACGGCGACAAGCTCTCCAAGCAGAACGGCGCCACGGCCATCGACACCGCCACGCCGCAAGCCGCATTGACCGCGCTCGACACCGCCGCCCGCGCCCTCGGTCTGCGCCCCACGGCAGCCGGCGACTGCACCGCCGCATTGGCCGGCTGGGTGCCCGAATGGCGCGATCTCTACAATTCGCGGCCCTCATGAACATTCCCGACACCGTGTCCAACGACCTCCCGCCCGCGCCTCCCGAAGACGACGCCACCGACGGCAAGCCGCATCCGCTGCACCGCCGCCTCAAGAGCTTCGTGAAGCGCGCCGGCCGCACCACCGACGGCCAGGCCCGCGCCTTCGCCGAGCTGGGCCCGCTGTTCCTCATTCCCTACACGCCCGAGCCGCTCGACCTCACGGCGGCCTTCGGCGGCCGGGCCGGCCCGACGGTGCTGGAGATCGGCTTCGGCATGGGCGAAGCCACGGCGCACATCGCCACCGTGCTGCCCGAGACCAACTTCCTGTGCTGCGAGGTGCACGAGCCCGGCGTGGGCGCACTGCTCAAGCGCATCGGAGAGCAGTCGATCTCGAACATCCGCGTCTGCGCGCACGACGCGGTCGACGTGCTCGACCACATGCTGCAGCCCGGCACGCTGGCCGGCGTGCATGTGTTCTTTCCCGATCCGTGGCACAAGAAGCGCCACAACAAGCGCCGGCTGATCCAGCCCGAGTTCGTGACCAAGCTGGCGCAGCACCTGCGCCCCGGCGGCTACATCCACTGCGCTACCGACTGGCAGCCCTACGCCGAGCAGATGCTCGAAGTGCTGGGCGCCGAGCCGCTGCTGCGCAACACCGCGCCCGACACCAGCTACGCGGACAAGCCGGCGTATCGCCCGCTCACCAAGTTCGAGAACCGCGGCCTCAAGCTGGGCCACGGCGTGTGGGACCTGGTGTTCGAAAAACGCGCCTGAGCGCGCGTCATCTCCCCCCGCTCACTCGAGCCGGAAGCGGAACGGCAGCCGCATCGCGCCGCGCACCGCACGCCCGTCCGCCGTGCGCGCCGGGTCGAAGCGCCACTCCTTGATCGCATCGGTCGCCGCCCGCGACAGCAGCGGGTGCGGCGAGCGTTCGACGCGGATGTCTTCGGGCTTGCCGTCCACGCCGACAAAGAAGGTGGTGACCACCACGCCCTCGATGCCCTCTTCCGCCAGCGCGGGCGGGTACTTGGGATAGCGGCGCTGGCGAATCACCGGGTCCTTCACGACCGCGTCCGCCGCAACGCGCGGATCGGCGCGCGGGGCCGCCATGAGGGTCGGCCCCGACGGCAATGCCATCGGCGGCCCCGCCAGTGGCACCGGTGGCGGCTCGATCATCGATGGCGGCGGCAGGGGTGGCGGGTCGATCATCGGTTGCGGCGGCTGCGGTGCAGCCACGGGCACGAAGACCTCCGGCGCGGGCAGCGCCTTTTCCACCACCTCCGATGGGGGCGACACAACGCAACCGGCGAGCACCACGCACACCCCTCCCAAAACCCAGGACATGTTCAAGTTCATAAGGGCAATTCTGGAGCACCCGCGCCTTCCGCCCTGGCCTCGAAATTGCTACACTTTTTTACTATAGTTAGCAAAAGGTAGCCAATGAACGCGTCTCGCAGGACATGGCTGGGCAAGGCCTCCGCAACGCTGCTTCTGGGAAGCGGCCTCGGCATCACCCGTCCCTTGCTGGCACAGACGCCGCGCCCCGCAGCCGGCGCAGCCCGCGTCGTCCTGCTCGGCCAGTCGGTGCCGCTCACCGGCAGCGCCAACGAGATCGGCAACGCCTTCGCGGCTGGCAGCCGCCTTGCCGTGAGCGACTTCAACACGCGCAACGCCGCCACCGGCTTGCAGCTCAAACTGCTGCAGCTCGACGACGGCTACGACGCCGCGCGCGCCACCACCAATGCACGCACCCTGCTGGGCGCGAACAAGGCCGACATGCTGTTCGGCTTTGTCGGCACCGCCAGCAGCGAGGCCGGCGCCAAGGTCGCCACGCAGCAGGGCAGCCTGCTCTTTGCGCCCTTTGCCGCGTCCGATACGCTGCGCGGCCCCGACCACCCGAACGTGTTCCATGTGCGCCCCGGCATGATCGACGAGGCCCTCAAGATCGTGCGCCAGTGCGCCACCGTGGGGCAAAAGCGCATCGCGCTGGTGGGCGACGACGACGCCATGGGCCGCGCCGGCCTGGCCGCCGTGGAGCAGGCGATTGCCGAACTCAAGCTGCCGCCGCTGGTTGCGAGCGCACTGGTACCCGCCGGCGCCGACAAGCTCGACGCCGCGCTGAAGACCGTGCAGCAGCAGACGCCCCAGGCCATCGTGCTGGTGTCGCTCTCGGGCACCACGGCCGGCGCCATCCGCAAGCTGCGCAAGAGCGGCTACGCGGGCAACTTCATGGCCTTCTCGATCGTCGGCATCGACCCGCTCTACGCCGAGCTGGGCAAGGACATCGGCGGCATCGTGATCTCGCAGGTGGTGCCCTCGCCGCGCCCCTCGGCCATTCCGATCGTCAAGGAGTACCTCGCGGCGGTCGACAACTCCGACCAGACCGCGTCGTACGAAGGGCTCGAGGGCTTCATCGCCGCCAAGGCCGCGGGCGAAGCGGTGCGCCGCGCGGGCCGCGGCTTCAACACCGCGACCCTGCAGCGCACGATGACGGCGATGACCGACTACGACGTCGGTGGCTTCCGCATCAACCTGCGTCCGGGCCTGCGCGACAACGTGCGCAGCATCGACCTGATCAGCATTTCGGCCGACGGGCGCGTGCTGCGTTAAGCCAGGTTCTGCTGGTAGCCCATCGGCGAATAGATCACCACCAGCGCCGTCGCCGGCCCCGACAGCGCATGCCCGCGGTGCGGAATGCGCGCGTCGAAGTGCAGCGTGTCGCCGGGTTCGAGGATGAACTTGTCCACCCCCACCTGCCACTCCACGCGGCCCGTGAGCACGTGCATCATTTCCTCGCCTTCGTGCTCGAAGAACACGAACTTGTCGACCTTGTCGGGAAAGGTGAACAGAAAGGGCTGCAGCGCGCGATCGGTGGTGGCATCGGTGAGCGCGAAGTAGTCGTAGCCGAAGGCGCTGCCGCCCATGACGGTCGGGCGCTTGTCGGCATGCCGCACCAGGCTCACGCCGCGCCAGCTCTGCTGCGCATGCGCGGTGTCGGTCAGCAGGCTCGCAGCCTCGATGCCCAGCACGCTCGCGATGCGCGCCAGCGAACCGATCGGCGGCACCTTCTTGCCGCTCTCGATGCGCGAGAGATAGGCCTTGCCGAAGCCGGCCTGCTCGGCCAGCGCCGCGAGCGTCAGGCCCGCCTCGAGGCGGCGTTGCTTGAGGCGCACGCCGAGATCGACATGCGCCGGAACCTCGGCGGGAACCGCGGGCGCCGCCGGGACCATCGGCGCGGCGGGAGCGGCGGGTGCCGTCGCGCGCTGGGGCGATCGGGCGGTTTTCTTTGAAGCAACCATGCGCCGAATTTAACGGAACCGGTTTACCGCCCGGCACACCCGGTTGCCCAGGCGGCCATCGCCGCGCCGACGCGGCTCAGTTCCGCTCGGCCTCGAAGCCCGCGGCGTTGAAGAACACGTTGGGCTTGCGGTAGATCGCGAGGATGGTGCAGCCCTCGTCCGAACGCGTCTCGTGCAGCGAGCCCGGCTGGCGCCAAACGAACTGGCCGGCGCGGCAGATGCCGTCGTGGTCGGAGAACGAGCCCTCAAGCACCCAGCTCTGCTCGATCTCGGGATGCTTGTGGAACGGCAGCACCGCGCCTGGCTCCCACTTGAGCAGCACGGTCATCTCACCCGACTCGTCGTTGCGGTAGAGCACCTTCATCTGGATCTTGGGGAACTGCGAGGGCCGCCATTCGAGCGTGGCGGGATCGACGTAGACGGAACCACCGATGGTGGGTTGCAGCTTGCCGGAGAGGCGTTCCTTGAAGACAGCGGACATGGTGTGGGACTCCTGTGGATGAGGAATGGTTGGGGGGGACGGGGACATCGCCTCAGCGGGTGGATTCGATTCTAGATCGAAGTTTCCCATTGGACAACTTTTGAAAATTGAAGATCAGGCAACGGGAAAGCGCAGCCGGTTGGCCTCGCGCGCGGCGCCGTATTCCATGATCCGAGCGACCTCGGCGGCGGGCGCCGCGCCGAAGCGCTTCTCGATCAGGTACAGCGTGGCATCGATGCACAGCGTGACGCCGCCGCCGGTGACCACGCGCCCGTTGTCGACCACGAGCGCGGGCTCGGCCTGGACCGCGGGATAACGTTGCCGCAGCTCGTCCAGCGGCGAGGTCTCGGGCGGCACCACCTCGAACTTGGTGGTCGCGCGCAGACCGTCGAGCACGCCGGCCTCGGCCAGGATCATTGCGCCGGTGCACACCGAGCAGACCAGCGCCGTGGGTGCCACGCGGCGCACGAACGCGAGCACGCGCGGATCGCCCGCGGCGGCGCGCCAGCCGGGCCCGCCGGGCACCAGCAGCACGTCGACCTCGCGCACCTCGTCGAAGCGTGTGCTCGGCAGCACCTGCAGGCCGTTGGCGAGTGTGACCGGCGCGCGATCGAAGGACACGGTCTCGTAGCTGAGCTCGGGGATCACGCGCCGGGCCATCGAGACCACGCCGATGGCGGCGAGGTCCACGGGCTCGATGCCCTCGTAGAGCAGGAAAGTCATGCGCATTCGCAAATCTCCGTTCTGGATGAAAGAGGCCATGAAGTCATGGCGGAAGGATCAGGCGCTCGCGCTTGGCGGTGTCGAAGGCATGCGCATCGGCATCGGCCAAGGGCTGGGTATCGACCGCCACAGGCCACTGCGCCGCGAGCCGCGCATTGAGTTCGAGCCAGTCGCGCTGGTCGGGCGCCAGGTCGGCCGCGGGACGGATGGCCTGCACCGGGCACACCATCTCGCACAGGCCGCAGTTGGCGCAGGCGCGCGGGTCGATGACCACGAAGTTCGGTCCTTCGCGGAAGGCGTTCTGCGGGCACACCGACACGCACTCGCCGTAGCGGCACGCGATGCATGCGTCGGTGACGACGAAGGTCATGCACGTGCTCCGCTCAGAAATCGCGCACGGATTCGTCGCGTGTCTCGTGCGCGAAGAAGGCTGCCACCAGGGTCACGAGCGCCAGGCCGATCAGCATGATCGACACGCCCGCGGTGCCGCCGAGCTTGCCCACCAGCAAGGTGGCGAGGATCGGCGCCAGCCCGCCGCCGAGGGCGGCCGACACCTGGAAGCCGAAGGAAGCCCCGGTGTAGCGCACGCGCGCACCGAAGAGCTCGGGGAAGTAGGTGGCCTGCGGACCGAACATCAGGCCGTGGCCGAAGCTCAGTGCCACCGCCGTCGCGGCAATGATGATCCACGGATCGCGCGTGTCCACGAGCCAGAACAGCGGGAACGCGAAGATGATGGTGAAGAGCGTGCCCGCGAAGTAGAACGGACGCCGTCCGATGATGTCCGACAGCCACCCGAACAGCGGAATCGTCACCACCTCAATCGCCGCCGCGACCATGATCGCGTTGAGCAGCATCTCCTTGGGCAGGCCCAGGTTCTTGGTCGCGTAGACCACCATGAACACCGTGAGCATGTAGACCCACGAGACCTCGCAGATCTTCAGGCCCACCGCGATCAGGAAGTTCTTCGGATCGCGGAACACGGCCTCGGCGAAGGGGTTGCGCGCGATCTCCTTCTTGGCCTTCATCTCGAGGAACACCGGCGACTCGGACACCCGCGTGCGGATGAAGGCGCCCAGCGCCACCAGCACCACGCTCAGCAGGAAGGGCACGCGCCAGCCCCAGGACAGGAAGTCCTCCTCGGGCAGCGTCGACACCACCGAATAGACGCCCGCCGACAGGATCAGTCCGATCGGGAAACCGACCTGCACCAGGCTGCCGCACAGGCCGCGCCGGTGCCTGGGTGCATGCTCGAGCACCATCAGCGCCGCCCCGCCCCACTCGCCGCCCAGGCCGATGCCCTGCACGATGCGCAGCACGATGAGCAGCACCGGAGCCCAAATGCCGATCTGCTGGTACGTCGGCAGCAGGCCGATGGCGAAGGTGCCGAGGCCCATGATCGCGAGCGTCAGCAGCAGCATCGACTTGCGGCCCAGCCGGTCGCCGAAGTAGCCGAACACCGCGCCGCCGAAGGGCCGCGCGAAGAAGCCCACCGCCGCGCTGCCCAGTGCCGCCAGCGTGCCCATCAGCGGGTCGTCCGCGGGAAAGAAGATCTTGTTGAAGACCAGCGCGGCGGCGGTGCCGTAGATCAGAAAGTCGTACCACTCGATGATGGTTCCGACCGAACTGGCGAACACGACTCGGCTGATCTCGGAGGTGTCGGTCTCGGCCGATCGTCCCTCCTGGGCCAGGGCGGGGTTTGCGGGGTGATTCATGGTGGTGGCTCTCCGATGCGAGGTTGCGGGCTCTGCTGACGGGGACCGCCCGCCTCAAGGGCGGTGGCGGCGTGGGTTGCCCGTTCTTGTGCACGGGCGATGGAAGCTGCGCGAAGGTTAGTTTTGTTTCCCAATGGGAAACATATCGCTTTCCCTGAGAAGGCCAAATCAACCGTCATCGGGTAAATCCCACATCAGGAGTTGCCCCACTCTGGTGAATTAGTTTCCCATCGGGATACTTTCTCGCAAGAGCCATGCCATCGCAGGCGCGCGCCTTCCACCGCGCGCCTGCGATGGCGCGTGGGTGGGGTTCATCGGTTTGTGAAGGCCTGCAGCGACGCAGGCCTGCTACCCGCTCGAGGCCTCAGGCGGCGCCGTCGCCCAGCAGCTCGGTAAAGCGCTGCTGCACATACAGCGCCGTCGCCCCGAGCGGGCGCCCCGGCAGCCACAGCATGCGCACCGACAGCCGCGGCAAGGCCAGCGACGGGCAAGGCACCTCCTTCAGCGCCTTGCTGAAGCCTTCGTAGCGCGCGATGTTGATGGGCAGCACGGCCCAGCCCAGGTTGTCGGCCACCATCTCGGCCGTGCTGTAGAAGCTGTCGGAGCGCCACACGCGCGGGCTGTAGGCCACCTCGTGCACGTCGTCCGCATGCATCAGCAGTTGCCGTTGCCGGGCCAGGTCCTGGCGTCGCACGGTGCGGCCGTCGGCCAGCGGGTGGTCGCTGGCCACGAACACACCCTGGCGCACGCTGCCGATGTGGCGCTGGTCGAAGCTGGCGCGCACCGGGCCGCGGTCGAAGTGAAAGGCCACGCTGGCGCGCTCCTGCTCGACGTAATCGGCCACCTCGGTCGCGGTGCCGTTCAGCAGCGTGAGCTCGAGGCTCGGAAACTTCGCCGAAATCTCGCGCATCAGCGTGCCGATGGCGGTGTACGGCAGGGCTTCGTCGAGCGCCAGCGACAGCGCGGCCTCGTCGCCCCCGTGCAGCGAGCGGGCGCGCTGGTCGAGCTGCTCGGCCTGCCGCAGCAACTCGCGCGCCTCGAGCAACAGCACCCGGCCCGCGTCGGACAGCTGCGCGTTGCGGCGCGAACGATCGAACAGCGCCACGCCGAGGTCGACTTCGAGCAGCCCGATGGCCGTGCTCACAGCCGACTGGGCTTTGCCCAGATGGCGCGCCGCGGCCGAGAAAGAGCCGCATTCGGCGGTCGTCACGAACTGGCGCAATTGATCGACGGTCCATTCCATTTCGGTCATCCATCTATTTTTCAGATTGATTCCATCTTTATTCATTCATTTCAATGACGCAAGATGGCGCCATGACGAATGTGAACAACAAGACGACGCCAGTGTTCGAACTGAGCTGGTGCAGCGATCCTTCCCAGGCGCAGGCGATGACCGCCCTGTTCCTGCAGCAACTTTCCCCCGCCTACATCTCGCACTCCGAGTTGCAGGAGCAGCGCGCCATTGCGATCGGCGAATGGCGCCCCGACCTGCCCGCCCTCTTCGAAGCCCAGCTGCACGAAACGCTCGCGCTCGACCCGGCCACGGCCAACGCGCGCGTGGCCGTCGCGCGAACCGACGGCGCCTTGGCCGGCTTCGCGCTGGTCTCGATCGACGACACCCGCCGCGCCGCGCGCAGCTTCGCGACGCTCGACGACCTCGTCGTCGATGCGCGCTTCCAGGGCATGGGCCTGGGCGGGCAACTGTTCGACTGGGTCTGCGCCGAGCTGCAGCGCCACGGCGTCCAGCGCCTCTTTCTCGAAAGCGGCATCGGCAACACCCGCGCGCACGACTTCTTTCATGCACGCGGCTGCACGACCGTCTCCGTCACGATGCTCAAGGAACTGGACGGCACCACCGCACAGTCGCACGACCGGAGGGCCACGCCATGAACGGCTTGAACCCCACCGCCAAGAAATGGATCACGCTCGGCATCGTCTCGATGGCGCTGCTGCTGATCGTGGTCGACATGACCGTGCTCTACACCGCGCTGCCCACGCTCACGCACGACCTGGCCGCGTCGGCCACCGAGAAGTTGTGGATCCTCAACGCCTACACCGTGGTCGTCTCCGGCTTCCTGCTGGGCATGGGCGCGCTGGGCGACCGCGTGGGCTACCGGCGCATGTTCGTCGCGGGCCTGGCCGTGTTCGGCGTGGCCTCGCTGTGCGCGGCCTACGCACCGAACCCGGCCGTCCTCATCGCCGCGCGGGCCCTGCTGGGCGTGGGCGCGTCGATGATGATGCCGGCCACGCTGGCGATCCTGCGGCTGGTGTTCACCGACGAGCGCGAGCGCGCCGTGGCGATCGGCGTGTGGGCCTCGGTGGCCTCGGGCGGCGCAGCGCTCGGGCCGGTCGTGGGCGGCGTGCTGCTCGAATACTTCTGGTGGGGTTCCGTGTTTCTCATCAACGTGCCCGTGGTGGTGCTCGCGCTGGTGCTGGCCCTGTGGCTGCTGCCGACGCAGAAGAACACCGGCACGCGCCCGTGGGACTTCATCGGCTCGGTGCAGGTGCTGGTGGGGCTGGTCTTCCTTGTGCTGACCATCAAGGAACTCACGAAGTTCGCGCCCTCGGCCCTCACGGCCGTCATCACCGGCGCACTCGCCGTAGTGGCCATGGCCCTCTTCGTGCGGCGCCAGCGGCGCAGCAGCGCGCCGCTGATCGACTTCCGCCTGTTCCGCAACGCGTACTTCTCGGGCGGCGTGATCGCGGCCATCGTGGCCTCGGTGGCGCTGATCGGTGTCGAGCTGGTGTTCAGCCAGCGACTGCAGCTGGTGGTCGGCCTCACGCCGCTGCAGGCAGGCCTCACCCTGCTGCCGCTGCCGCTGGCCGCCTTCGTGGCGGGGCCGCTCGCGGGCCTGCTGCTGGCGCGCATCGGCTCGCGCCCCGTCATCCTCGGCGGCCTCGTCACCACGGCGCTCGCGCTGTGCGCGCTGGCGCTGGCAGTCGATGCCGGGGGCCTGCTCAAGCCGGCCATCCTCGTGCTGCTGGGGCTGGGCGTGGGTGCGACCATCACGGCAGCGTCCAACGCGGTCATGAACAACGCGCCCGTGGAACACGCCGGCATGGCGGCGTCGATCGAAGAGGTGTCGTACGAACTCGGCGGCGTGCTCGGCATCGCATTGCTGGGCAGCGTGCTCTCGTCGAGCTACACGGCCGCGCTGGTGATTCCCGACGGCCTGGTCGTGCCGGCCTCGGCGAGCGACAGCATCGACGCCGCGCTGCTGGCCGCAGAGACGCTGCCCGCGCCGATTGCCTCGCAGCTCGTGGCGCTCGCGCACACGGCCTTCGACCAGGCCTTCTTCTCGGTGATGACCGTGGCCGTGCTGATCGTGGTTGCAGCGGCCTGCGCCGTGGCGTTCCTCGGCTGGCGGGCCCGCCCGACGGGTGCGCAGCGCACGGAGCGCTGCGCGTAACCGGCCTCAGGCGCTCGCGGCTTCGTCGATCAGTGCGGCCACTTCAGCCGGCATCGACGCCAGCGAGGCATGGCTTGCTGCCAGCGTGATGACCTTCTTCGCGCCCAGCCGAGCCGACATGCGCTCCTGGTTCACGGGCGAGATCATGCGGTCCTCGCTCGAGATCTGGTACCACGACGGCTTCTTCTTCCAAGCCGGCGCCGTGATGGTGTCGCCGAAGGTGCTGGCCAGCGGTGCCTTCTGCGTGAGGCCCATCACCAGGCCTTCTTCGGCGCTCAGGTCCTGGCAGAAGCTCTCGTGGTATTTCTCGGGGATCACCCACAAATAGCCGTCGCTGTCGGGCGCCAGGTTGGGCACGGCCACCGGCGGATGTTCCTGCGTGATGCCGCCGGGGCTTTCGCCCGCATCGGGTGCAAAGGCGGCGATGTACACCAGCCCGACCACGTTGGGCATGTCGCCGGCCTGCGTGATCACCGCGCCGCCATACGAGTGACCGACCAGCAGCACCGGCCCCTGCACCTGCGCCACCATTTTTCGTGTGCGCTCGGCGTCGTCGGCCAGCGAGGTCAGCGGCAGCTCGACCGCGCGGATGGCCGTGTGGCCCTTACGCAAGAGTTCGACGATGACGTTGTGCCAGTGCGCGGCGCCGCCCCAGAAACCATGGACCAGGACGACCGTCGGTTTGTTGTTGCTCATGATTCGCCACCTTCCAGTGAAGAAATAAGACACCGAGCCGCCGGAATGGCGGGCCGGGAAGGTCTTATACGCCTGCGCCCTGCCCGCGTTGTGACAAGACCATCAGCCCATCACCCCGTGCGCACCAGCCCCTGCAGCGCGTCGAGCGACAGCAGTTCAATGCGCCCGTAGCCCAGCGACACCACGCCTTCGGTCGCCAGCGCGTTGAGTTCCTTCGACAGCGTCTGGCGCGTCACGCCGAGCATCATGGCCAGCGCCTCCTGCGACAGCATGAGTTCGTGCCGCAGGTGCACCGACTGCGTGGCGTCGCCGCGCGCCAGCACCAGCAGCCGGTGCGCCACACGCGCGCGCAGACTGCGCAAGGTGGCGTCTTCCGCCAGCCCGTAGAGCATGCGCACACGCGCCGCCAGCATCGCGGCGATGGCGTTCGAAAACGCCACGTCGCGCATCTGCCGCGCAAAGGCCTCGGGTGACACCACCAAGAGGTCGAGCGCTTCGAGCGCGGTGGCGTCGTGCGTGCGCGGCGAGCCGTCGATGAGCGTGATCTCGCCGAACCAGTTGCCCGGCTCCAGCACCGCCAGGATGGCTTCGCGCCCGTCCTGGCGCAGTGACGAAATCTTGATGGTGCCCGCCACCAGCCCGTAGAAGCCGCCGCCCGCCGCGTGGATCGGGTCGCCCTGGCGAAACACCATCGTGCCGCGCCGCACGTGCAGTAGCTCGGCCGCGCCCACCAGCGCGTCGCGCTGCGCGCGCGGCATGCTGGTGAACCACGGGTTGCCGTCGAGCGCGGTGCGGTGCGCGGCTGAGAGCCGCAGCTTGGTCGAGGTGGCCATGGAGGGGAGAAAGACGCCCGGAGGCGGGTTTACCAGAAGCCTGCATTGTCAAATTCTTGACAGTTGAAGGTCAAGCGCAGGTCTACAGTGACCGCCATTCCCCAAGAACGGAGACCCACACGATGAATGCACGGGCAAGTTTCAAGAGCATGCAAGAGAGCACGCGCGAAGACTGGCAACTGATCGGCGGCGAGTTCATGCAGTTCACGGGCGGCCTGCCCGCGCGCGTGATCAAGCACCTGCAGATCCTCGAAGGCGACTACGGCGGCTTTCCGGTCGACCGCTACACGCACTCGCTGCAGACCGCCACGCGCGCGCTGCGCGACGGCCGCGACGAGGAGTACGTGGTGTGCGCGCTGCTGCACGACATCGGCGACACGCTCGGCACCTTCAACCACCCCGACATTGCCGCCGCGATCCTCAAGCCCTTCGTGAGCGAAGCCAACCACTGGATGGTGCAGCACCACGGCATCTTCCAGGGCCACTACTTCTTCCACCACATCGGGCTGGACCGCGACATGCGCGACAACTTCAAGGACCACCCGCACTACGAGCGCACGGCCGAGTTCTGCGCGCTCTACGACAACCCGGCCTTCGACCCCAAGGCCGAGACCCTGCCCATCAGCGAATTCGAACCCATGCTGCGCCGCCTGATGGCGCAGCCCAAGCAGAGCATCTACAAGACCGTGCTCACCGAGCAGGCCACGGCCTGACCCCCGACAAAGGACACACGACCATGAACGCAACCTCCGCCTCCGAAATCCAGAAACTCGTCTCCGCCGAAGAATGGCAACTGCGCGTCGACCTTGCCGCCTGCTACCGCCTGGTGGCGCTGTACGGCTGGAGCGACCTGGTGTTCACGCACATCAGCGCGCGCGTGCCCGGCCCCGAGCACCACTTCCTGATCAACCCCTACGGTTTGATGTTCGACGAGATCACGGCGTCGAGCCTCGTGAAGGTCGACCAGCAGTGCAACAAGATCATCGACTCGCCCTACCCCGTGAACCCGGCCGGCTTCGTGATCCACAGCGCCGTGCATGCCGCGCGCGAAGACATCCAGTGCGTGCTGCACACCCACACCAAGGCCGGCATTGCCGTGAGCGCGCAGAAGAACGGCGTGCTGCCCATCAGCCAGCAGTCGACCTTCGTGCTGGCCTCGCTGGCGTACCACGACTACGAAGGCGTGGCCTTCCGCGACGACGAGAAGCCGCGCCTGCAGGCGGACATGGGCCATGCCAACTTCCTCATGCTGCGCAACCACGGCCTGCTGACCTGCGGCAAGACCATTGCCGACGCCTTCCTTTCGATGTACACCTTCGAGAACACCTGCCAGATCCAGATCGCCGCGCAGGCCGGCGGTGGCGAACTCACGCACGTGAACCCGAAGATCATCGAGGGCGTGGGCCAGGCGATGAAGGTGCAAAGCGGCGGTCTGGGCGGCATGTTCGTCTGGCCTTCGCTGATCCGCAAACTCGACCGCCTCGACGACAGCTACAAACAATAAGACGCGTCGGCCCCGGTTTCCACGGCTGCCAGCGCCCGCGCGACGGGTGCCGGCAGCCATTTTTTTAAGCAGAAGAACGAAAGAGGAGACGAACCCATGGACACCACGCTCATCGTGACCCGGTTCCTGTTCGGCGCGCTCGCGCTCGTGATGTTCGGGCTGGGGCTGTCGCTCTCGCTCGCCGACTTCCGGCGCCTGTTCAAGCACCCGAAGGCCGTGACCCTCGCGCTCGTGCTGCAGGTCATCGGCCTGCCGCTGGCCTGCTACGCGATCATCGTGGGCTTCGGGCTGTCGCCGGTGTTCGCCATCGGGCTCATGCTGCTGGCGGCCTCGCCGGGCGGCATCTCGGCGAACCTGTTCTCGCACCTGTTCGGCGGCAACGTGGCGATGAACATCTCGCTCACCGCGGTGAACACGCTGCTGTCGATCGTCACGCTGCCGCTCATCGCCAACTGGGCCATCAACCACTTCGCGCCGAGCGGGCAGGTGGTGCCGCTACAGACGCGCAAGCTGGTCGAGGTGATCGCCATCGTGCTGGTGCCGGTGGCCATTGGCATGTTCGTGGCGTCGCGCCGGCCCGGCTTCGCGGCGCGCATGGAAAAGCCGACCAAGATCTTCAGCGGCGTGGTGCTCGCGGTGGTCACCGTGCTCGCCATCGCCAACGAGTGGAAGACCATCACCTCGACCTTCGCCGAGATCGGCGTGCCGGTGCTGCTGTTCAACCTCGTGAGCCTGCTCGCGGGCTACTACCTGAGCCGCGCGGCCGGCCTCGACAAGCCACTGGCCACCGCCATCAGCTACGAGATCGGCATCCACAACTCCACGCTCGCCATCTTCATCGCGGTGAGCGTGCTCGGGAGTTTTCCGCTCGCGCTGCCGGCCGCGATCTACTCGGTGGTGATGTACATCACGGCCCCGCTGTTCGGATGGTTGCTGCTGCGACGCGGTCAACCGGCTACCGTGCCTGCGCCATGATGCGCGCATGGAACTGAGACAACTGCGCTACTTTGTCAAGGTCTGCGAGCTGCGCAGCATGGGCCGCGCGGCGGTGGAGCTGGGGGTGGTCACCTCGGCGCTGAGCCAGCAGATCAGCCGGCTCGAAGGCGAACTCGCGACGCGGCTGCTGCGCCGCCATTCGACCGGCGTCATGCCCACCGACGCGGGCCTGGCCTTCCTGCACCAGGCGCAGCTCACCTTGCGCCACGCCGACGACGCGGTGCGTGCCGCGCAGCAGGCGCGCCTGTCGGGCCATGTGAGCGTGGGCCTGGCGCCCACCACCGCCACCGTGCTGGGCGTGCCGCTCATGCAGGCCATGCAGGCGCGCTACCCCGAGGTGCGGCTGCACATGGTCGAGGCGCTGTCGGGCCATCTCACGACGATGTTGCATGCACGCCAACTCGACCTGGCCGTGCTGTTCCAGACCGACACGCCGCGGCGCTGGAGCGTACTGCCTCTGCTGGCGGAAAAACTGTTCGTGATCGCGTCGCCGAATCTCGCGCAACGTCCTACCGGCAGCAAAGTTCGCCTATCGCAGCTGGCCGAAGTGCCGCTCATCTTGCCCAGTGGCAGCCACGGCCTGCGTGCCACGCTGATGGCGGCTTTCGCGCGAGCCCGCATTTCGCCGCGCATCGTCGCAGAGGTGGATGGCTTGGCATTGTTGATGGACGCAGTACGCGCCGGCCACGGCGCCACCATCCAGCCCGGTGCCGCTACCGCGCGCCATGATCGCGACGACCTCGAACTCACACAAATCTCCGACGCCCACGTTGGGCGCCGCAACCTGCTCGTGAGCCTGTCGGACGACGAGCTTTCGCCGGCGGCACTGGCGGCACGTGTGGTGCTTGCCGAGACGGCCCGCACGCTCGTCAGCGAAGGTCGTTGGGCCGGCGCCAGTCTTCACTAAAGCTGAACACCTGTTGCCTCTTTCGGCCTTTCGCGTGAAGGCCATGCTCTCTAGAGTCTCCTGCATTCCAAGGAGACCCACGAGTGATAGACGTACTGGTTGTCGGTGGCGGCAATGCCGCGCTGTGCGCCGCCCTGATGGCACGCGAGGCCGGCGCTTCGGTGTTGCTGCTGGAGGCCTCGCCCCAAGCGTGGCGCGGCGGCAATTCGCAGCACACCCGCAACCTGCGCTGCATGCACGACGCACCGCAGGACGTGCTGGTCGAGGCCTACCCTGAAGAAGAGTATTGGCAAGACCTGCTGAAGGTGACCGGCGGCCTCACCGATGAGCACCTCGCGCGCCTCGTGATCCGCGCCTCGTCGAACTGCCGCGACTGGATGCGCCGCCACGGCGTGCATTTCCAGCCGCCACTGTCGGGTGCGCTGCATGTGGCGCGCACCAACGCCTTCTTCATGGGCGGCGGCAAGGCGCTCGTCAATGCCTACTACCGCAGCGCCGAAGCGCTCGGCGTGCAGATCCGCTACGACACGCCCGTGGCCTCGGTTGAACTCGACGGCGACCGCTTCGTGGCCGTGCGCACAGAAGCCGGCGAACGCATCGAAGCGAAGAGCTGCGTGCTCGCCTCGGGCGGCTTCGAATCGAACCGCGAATGGCTGCGCGAAGCCTGGGGCCAGAACGAGCGCGGCGAGTGGCCGGCCGACAACTTCCTGATCCGCGGCACGCGCTTCAACCAGGGCGTGCTGCTGAAACACATGATCGCCGCGGGCGCCGACAGCATCGGTGATCCATCGCAGGGCCACATGGTCGCCATCGACGCGCGCGCACCGCTGTACGACGGCGGCATCTGCACGCGCATCGACTGCGTGTCGCTCGGCGTGGTGGTCAACCGCGACGCGCAGCGCTTCTACGACGAGGGCGAAGACTTCTGGCCCAAGCGCTATGCGATCTGGGGCCGACTCGTGGCGCAGCAACCGGGGCAGATCGCGTGGTCGGTCATCGACCAGCAGGCGGTCGGCCGCTTCATGCCGCCCGTGTTCACCGGCACGCAGGCGACCACGCTCGGCGAACTCGCGCAGAAGATCGGCCTGGACGAAGCCACCTTCGTGCGCACCGTGCAGGACTACAACACCGCGTGCCGCGTCGGCCGCTTCGACCACACCGCGCTGGACGATTGCCACACCGAAGGCCTCGCGCCCGCCAAGACGCACTGGGCGCGCCCGATCGACACCGCGCCCTTCTACGCCTACCCGCTGCGCCCCGGCATCACCTTCACGTACCTGGGCCTGAAGGTGGACGAGACCGCCGCCGTTCGCTTCGGTGGACGCCCAAGCCCCAACCTCTTCGTGGCCGGCGAAATGATGGCCGGCAATGTGCTGGGCAAGGGCTACACGGCGGGCGTCGGCATGAGCATCGGCACGGCCTTCGGGCGCATCGCCGGCACGCAGGCTGCGAACGCGGCAAAGAACCATTCGAAGCATCTCCCGGAGACCGCCCTTGCAGCAGCTCACTGACCTCGTCGCACGCGCCCGTGCGGATGCCGACGGCATCGGCAGCACCCCGTCGCCATCGCAGCGCGTGATCCCGATCCAGCCCGCGCTGCCGTTGAGCGCCTCCGAAAGCGAGGTCGCGCGCATCCTGCAGATCTGCAACGCCTGCCGCTACTGCGAGGGCTTCTGTGCCGTGTTCCCCGCGATGACGCGCCGGCTCGAATTCGGCAAGGCCGACACGCACTACCTCGCGAACCTCTGCCACAACTGCGGTTCGTGCCTGCATGCCTGCCAGTACGCGCCGCCGCACGAGTTCGCGGTCAACGTGCCGCAGGCGATGGCGCAGGTGCGCCTGCAGACGTACCACGACTACGCTTGGCCGCCCGCGATGGGCGCGCTCTACAAGAAGGCCGGGCTCACCGTGGCACTCGCACTGGCGGGTGGGCTCGCGCTGTTCCTCGTGCTGGCCGTGGCGATGTCGGGTTCGCTCTTGCACGAACCGCTCGCGGGCAACTTCTACGCGATCTTTCCGCACAACTTCCTGGCGCTGGTGTTCGGCGCGGTGTTCCTGTTCATGATGTTCGCGCTGGCCATGGGCACGCGCCGCTTCTGGCGCGAGGTCTCGCCCGCGAACGACCCCGGCAACGCGCCCGACCTGCCGGGCGTGCGCCGCGCAGCGAGCGCCGAAGCCGCGCACGACGCGCTGCGCCTGACCTACCTCGACGGCGGCCACGGCGAAGGCTGCAACAACGAAGACGATCGCTTCACGCTGTGGCGCCGGCGTTTTCATCACTTCACCTTCTACGGCTTCATGCTGTGCTTCGCTTCCACCTGCGTGGCGACGCTGTACCACTACCTGTTCGACCTGCACGCCCCCTATGCGCTCACGAGCCTGCCGGTGCTGCTGGGCACCGCGGGCGGCATCGGTCTCGTGATCGGCCCCGTCGGCCTGCTGTGGCTCAACCTGCGTCGCCACGCCGCGCACGGCGACGCAGCGCAGCGGCCGATGGACCGCGGCTTCATCGCGCTGCTGCTGCTCACGAGCCTCACGGGCCTCGCACTGCTCACGTGGCGCGACACGACGTTCATGGCGCTGCTGCTCGCGGTGCACCTGGGCGTGGTGATGGCGCTCTTTCTCACGCTGCCCTACGGCAAGTTCGCGCACGGCATCTTCCGCTGCGCGGCGCTGTTGAAGTTCGCGATCGAGAAGCGCCTGCCCAGCCGGCTGCGGCTGGGTGCGGACTGACCCGCAGGGCGGGGGTCAGACAAGCCCCTACGGCCAGGGCGGAAACCCGCTGGCCCGGGCCGACGGGTGTTGTCTGCAGAATAGGCGGCCATGCATGTTCGAAAAGCCGCTGTTCTCGCCCTCGTCCTGTCCGCCCTCTCCCTCCCCGCCCTGATTCCCCCCGCCACCGCGGCGTCCGTTCCCAAAGCTCTCCAGCCCTCTCACCCGTCCCAGGCACTCGACGCGGCCGATGCCCGCATCGAGTCGCTGATCGCGCGCATGACGCCGCAGGAAAAAGCCGGCCAGCTCAGCCTCTACGGCCCGGCCGACATCAACACGCCGAACAACCCGCAGGCCGGCTGGCGCAACGGGCAGCAGGAGACCGAGGACGTGCGCAACGGGCGCCTCACGGGCCTCTTCAACAACGCCGGCCTCGAAGGCAAGCGACGGCTGCAGCAGGTGGCGGTGCGCGAGTCTCGCCTCGGCATTCCACTGATCTTCGGTGCCGACGTGATCCACGGCTTTCGCACGATCTTCCCGATGCCGCTGGCCGAGGCTTCGAGCTGGGAGCCCGCGCTGGCCGAGCGCACCGCGCGCGCGGCGGCGGTCGAGGCCACGGCCGACGGCTTCCGCTGGACCTTCGCGCCCATGGTCGACATCGCGCGCGACGCGCGCTGGGGCCGCGGCCTCGAAGGCGTGGGCGAAGACCCGTACCTCGCGCGCCAGTTCGCAGCGGCGCGCGTGCGCGGCTTCCAGGGCAGCAACCTCGCGAACGCCGATTCGATGCTCGCCACGCCCAAGCACTTCGCGGCCTACGGCGCGGCCGAGGGCGGGCTCGACTACAACACGAGCGAAATTTCCGAGCGCACGCTGCGCGAGGTCTACCTGCCGCCGTTCCGCGCGGCGCTCGATGCGGGCGCGTTGTCGGTCATGAGCGCCTTCAACGAGATCGGCGGCGTTCCTTCGACCGCCAACCCCGCGCTGCTCACCGGCGTGCTGCGCGACGAGTGGAAGTTCAAGGGCTTCGTGGTGTCCGACTACACGGCCGACGAGGAACTCATCGAGCACGGCCACGCCGCCAACAGCCGCGAGGCCGCCAAGCTGGCCTTCATGGCCGGCACCGACGTGAGCATGCAAAGCGGCCTGTACATCCGCCACCTGCCCGACCTCGTGGCCTCGGGCGAGGTGCCGATGGCGCGGCTCGACGAGGCCGTGCGGCGCGTGCTGCGGGTCAAGCTCAAGCTCGGCCTCTTCGACGACCCGATGCGCGGCCTCGACGGCCAGCCCGCCGACCAGCGCGTGGAGAACCCCGATTTCATCGCGCTGGCCCGCGAGAGCGCGCGTCGCTCGATCGTGATGCTGAAGAACGAAGGCCAGCTGCTGCCGCTGGCCAAGACCGGCCCGCAGAAGATCGCGCTGATCGGCCCCTTCGCCGAAGGCACGAAGGATTTGATGGGCTCCTGGAGCCTGTTCCCGGGCCAGTCCGCGCCCGTGGGCATCGACGAAGGCCTGCATGCTGCGCTGGGCATCGAGGCTTCGCGGCTGACCGTCACGCGTGGTGCGAACGTCGAGTCGCCCCTGCCCGGCGGCATCGAAACCGCCGTGGCCGCCGCGCGCGACGCCGACGTGGTGGTGCTGGCCATCGGCGAGAGCCAGAAGATGTCGGGCGAGTCGCGCTCGCGCAGCGACATCGGCCTGCCGCAGGCGCAACAGGACCTGGCCGAAGCCGTGGCCGCCACGGGCAAGCCGGTGGTCGTGCTGCTGAGCAACGGCCGCGCGATGGCGCTCAAGGGTGCGGTGCGCAATGCGCGCACCATCCTCGTGACCTGGTTCCTCGGCGTGCAGACCGGCCATGCGATTGCCGACGTGGTGTTCGGCGACGCCAACCCCTCGGGCCGCCTGCCCGTGAGCTTTCCGCAGACTGCTGGCCAGGTGCCCTACTACTACGCCCACAAGCGCACCGGTCGCCCTTCGCCCGAGAGCGCGCCGGGCACAGCCTTCAAGACCCGTTATCTGGACGCGACGAACGAGGCGCTGTACCCCTTCGGTTTCGGCATCGGCTACGCGCCGGTGCGCTACGACCAGGTCGAGCTGAGCAGCGACCGCCTCGCCATCGGCAAGACGCTGCGCGTGCGCGCCACCGTCACGAACACGGGCACGCGCGAGGCGGAAGAAGTGGTGCAGCTGTACCTGGCGCAGCGCGCCGCGAGCGTGACGCGGCCGGTGCGTGAGCTGAAGAATTTCCGCAAGGTGCGGATCGCGCCGGGTGCATCGGAGGTGGTCGAGTTCACTGTCGGCGATGACGATCTGCAGTTTCTGGGGCGGGACATGAAACCGGTGATCGAGCCGGGTGAGATCGACTTGTGGGTCGCGCCTTCTGCGGCAGGCGGGATTCAGAAGCGCTTCGTATTGACGCGGGAGTGAACTGACGCGCGAGCTAGCTCGCTTGCCGCAGTCGTCGCACCACACCGGTCACAGCACACGCTGTGACAGCGCCGACGAAAAAAGCTGCGCCCCTTCGCTGCGCAGCAAGGTCACGAGACGCCGCGCGGCCGGCGACAGGTAGCCCTCCTTGCGGTACGTGACACCCAGGTGGCGGCGCAGCGTGGTCTCCTTGAGCGGCACCTCGCGCAGCGTGCCTTCGCGCCCGGCCGCGCCGAGCGTGTGACGCGACAGGAAGCTCAACATGTCGGAGCGCGAGATGAGGCGCGGCAGCAGCGGGATCGAGTTCACGTTGATCTGCACCGCAGGCAGCGGCAGCCCGCGCGACTGAAAGGCCGCATCGAGCCACTGGCGGCTGGGAATGGGGTCGGCGGGCAGCACCCAGCGCCATTGCAGCAGCGATTTCATCGTGATCTTCGGCAGGTCGAACACCGGGTGCTGCGGGCTGGCGGCGACCACCACCACGTCCTCGACGATCGAATGCGTGACAAAGGCCGGGTCGTGCTCGGGCATGAGGCCGATCAAGAGGTCGATGGCGCCTTCGCGCAGCCGCTCGCGCAGCGCCATGCTGGGCGCGACGGTGATGTCGATGCGCGTGTCGCCGGCCTCGGCCAGCAGCAGGTTGCACACCTCGGGCAGCACGTGGTCGGCCGCAATGGGCCCGCTGCCGATGCGCACATGGCCCGCGTTGCCCTTGGCGAAATCGCTCACCTCGCGCAGCGCCTCTTCGGTGGCGCCGCGCAACAGCCGGGCCCGCGCGAGCAGCACCTCGCCCACCGCCGTGAGCTGGATGCCTCGGCCCTTGCGCTCGAACAGCGCGCTGCCGAAGGCCTCCTCGAGCCGCTGCACCGCCTTGGTCAGCGCGGGCTGCGTGCGGCCCAGCTTGTCGGCGGCCTGGCCCAGGTGGCCCGTGTCGGCGACCACCTCGAAATATTTCAGGTCGCGCAGCTGGATGTCCATTCATAGCTCCAAGGAATCGTTGAATGAACATTATCGATTGGACGGAATGAATGGCGATTTCCACAATCCAGCCCATACCGACCCTCGAACGACCTTTTTCTTCCTCCATGAACCCCACCGTCCTGGTCACGGCGCCACGGCTTGCCACCGCCGGCGCTGACCTTCTCGCCGAAGCCGGCGCCCGCGTCATCTACCTTACGAATGCAGACAGCGTTGAAGAAGTCGAGCAACTGATGGCGAGCGAGCCCATCGACGCCGTCATCTCGCGCACCGTGCAGCTGTCGGCCCGCGCCATCGCCGCGTGCCCGACGCTGAAAGTGATCTCCAAGCACGGCGTGGGCGTGAGCAACATCGACGTCGAGGCCGCCACCGCGCGCGGCATTCCGGTCTACGTCACGCCCGGCGCCAACGCACAGTCGGTCGCCGAGATGACGCTCGGCCTGATGCTCGCCGCCGCCCGCCGCATCGGCTGGATGGACCGCGAGCTGCACGGCGGCCGCTGGTCGCGCGCGCAAGATGGCGTGGAGCTGCATGGCAAGACGCTGGGCCTCGTCGGCTTCGGCCAGATCGGCCAGCGCGTGGCCCGGGTGGGCCTCGCGCTCGGCATGCAGGTGGCCGCATTCGACCCGGCGTTGGGCAACGGCCCGAGCCCGGTGGCCGGCGTGCGGCTTCTGCCGTCGTTCGATGCACTGCTGCCGCTGAGCGATGTGCTCAGCCTGCACGTGCCGCTCAACCGCCACACGCGCCAGATGCTCGGCGCCGCGCAGCTTGCGGCACTGCCGCGCGGCGCGATCGTCGTCAACACGGCGCGCGGCGAAGTGATTGACGAGCCCGCGCTCATCGCCGCGCTGCAAAGCGGCCAGCTGCACGCGGCCGGCCTCGACACCATGGCCGACGAACCCCTGCCCGCCGGCAGCCCGCTGGCCGCCCTGCCCAACGTGGTGCTCACGCCGCATGTCGGCGGCTCCACGCCCGCCGCGCTCGCGGGCATGGCCAGCGGCGCCGGACGCAACGTGCTGGGCTGGCTGCAAGGCCACCCGGTCGATCCTTCGGCCTGCGTGAATCCGCAGGTCCTGTCTTCACCCCTTCTGCACGGAATCACCGCATGACCGCCCCACTCTCCTGGCCGCCCGGCTACCGCATCAACCCGCGCGCGCCCGGCCCCGACGCCGCCCTCGTCGACGCCTTCCGCACGCTGCCCGTGGCGGCCATCGGCGATGCGATGAGCCGCAACGTCGGCACCGTCGGCCTGCGCCAGTACCACGCGCGGCTCGACACCGTGCTGTGCGGCCCTGCCGTCACCGTGCGCGTGCGGCCCGGCGACAACCTGATGATCCACAAGGCGCTGATGATGGTCGCGCCGGGCGACGTGCTCGTGATCGACGGCGGCGGCGACGTCACGCAGGCGCTGGTCGGCGGCCTGATGCGCACCACCTGCATCGCGCGCCAACTGGGCGGCCTCGTCATCGACGGCGCCGTGCGCGACCTGTGCGAATGGGCCGAAGACGGCATGCCGATCTTCGCGCGCGGCCACACGCACCGCGGGCCCAGCAAGGACGGCCCCGGCGAAGTGAACGTGCCCGTCTCGTGCGCGGGCCTGGTCGTGATGCCGGGCGACCTCGTGGTCGGTGACGCCGATGGCGTCATCGCCGTGCCGGCCGCCGAAGCGGCCGACGTGCTCGCGAAGACGCGGGCCCACCTGGCGCGCGAAGCCAAGATCCGCGAAACCAACCGCACAGGCACCGCCGACCCCGAGCGTTTCGACGCCGTGCTGCGCGCCAAGGGCCTGCCGGTCTGAGCGGCAGCCACGAGATCACCAGAACACGAACACCCCAGGAGACAAGACATGAACCGTAGAGACTTTCTGCAGACCACCGCCTTCGCATCCCTCGCCCAAGCGGCGGGCATGGCCTACGCCCAAGGCGACTGGCCCCAGCGGCCCGTGAAGCTGATCGTGCCCTTCACGCCCGGCGGTGGCACCGACGCGACCTCGCGCCTCATTGCCGAACGCCTCACCTCGCTCGAGCGCTGGACCGTCGTCGTCGACAACAAGCCCGGCGCGGCCGGCAACATCGGCCTCGACGCCGTGGCCAAGGCCGCGCCCGACGGCTACACGATCGGCATGGGGCAAACGTCGAACCTCACGATCAACCCCTGGCTCTATTCGAAGATGCCTTTCGAGGCGCTGAAAGATTTTTCGCCCATCGCCGAAGTGGCGTCGCAGCCCGTCGTGCTCGCCGTGCGCGCCGACTCGCCGCTGCGCACACTGGCCGACTTCATCAAAGCCGCGAAGGCGAAGCCGGGCGAGTTCAGCATCGCGCAGGCCGGCAACGGCACCGTGGGGCACCTGGCCGGCGAAATGCTGGCGCGCCGCGCGGGCATCAAGGTCATGCAGGTGCCCTACAAGGGCGCGGGCCCGGCCATGAACGACCTGATCAGCGGGCAGATCGCGCTGTACTTCGGCAGCAGCGTGTCGGTGATGTCGCAGCTGTCGAACGGCCGCGCCCGCGCGCTGGCTGTCACCTCGGCCAAGCGCCTGCCCGCATTGCCGAACGTGCCCACCGTGGCCGAGCAGGGTTTCGCGGGCTTCGAGGCCACCACCTGGGTAGGCCTCGTCGGGCCGGCCGGCCTGCCCGCCGACGTGATCAACCGCATCAACGCGGCCGTGGTGAAGACCGTGGCGCGCAAGGACGTGCAGGACAAGCTCGCGCAGGAAGGCAGCGTGCCCGCCAGCGGCACGCCGCAGCAGTTCGACGCCTACATCCGCGCCGAGCACGCCAAGTGGGGCGCGCTGATCCGCGAAGCCGACATCAAGCTGGACTGAGCCGCATGGACCGGATCGACTGCGTCGTGATCGGCGCCGGCGTGGTGGGCCTGGCCATTGCGCGATCGCTCGCGATGGCCGGGCGCGAGGTCGTGATCCTCGAGGCCGAGCACGCCATCGGCACGCACACCAGCGCGCGCAACTCGGAGGTGATCCACGCGGGCATCTCGTACGCACCCGGCTCGCTCAAGGGCCGGCTGTGCGTGGCGGGCAAGGCCGCGCTGTACGCCTACTGCGCCGAACGCGGCATCGGCCACCAGCGCATCGGCAAGCTCATCGTGGCGGTGCAGGACTCGGAGCTGCCCGAGCTCGACAAATACATCGCGCTCGGCGCGGCCCACGGCGTGACCGACCTGCGCATTCTTAGCGCCGCCGAAGCGCGCGACCTGGAGCCCGAAGTGGCCTGCGTCGGCGCCCTGCACTCGCCTTCGACGGGCATCGTCGACAGCCATGCGCTGATGCTGTCGTACCTGGGCGACGCGGAGCGCGCGGGTGCCTCGCTCGCGCTGCAGAGCCGCGTGCGGGCCGTGAAGCCCACGGCGGACGGCCTTGTGGTCGAAGTAGATGACGCGGAAGCAACGAGCGTGCTGTGCAACACGGTGGTGAACGCAGCGGGGTTGGGTGCGCAGCAGGTGGCATCGCGGATCGACGGCATGCCGGCCGGCCTGGTGCCGCCGCTGCACTACGCGATCGGCCACTACTTCTCACTCGCGCGCAAATCGCCCTTCCGCCATCTCGTGTACCCGACCGGGCGCGAAGGCGCCTTGCGCGCCCACGTCACGCTCGACCTCGGCGGCCAGTGCAAGTTCGGGCCCGACCTGAGCTGGCGCGACGGCGTCGACTACAGCTTCGATGCCTCGCGCGAAGCCGCCTTCTACCAATCGGTGCGCCGCTACTACCCCGCCTTGCAGGACGGCGAGCTGCAGCCGGGCTACACCGGCATCCGCCCGCGCCTGGCAGGCCCGGGCTCGTCGATGCACAACACGGCGACGGATTTCGTGATCCAGACATCGCAGGAGCACGGCATCACGGGGCTGGTCAACCTGTTCGGCATCGAGTCGCCCGGGCTGACGGCGTCGCTCGCGCTGGGTGAGCACGTCGCGGGCCTCGTGGCAAAGATGCAGACGTGAAAGTCGGGCCCGCGGGCCCCGTTCTTCTCCTTGGCGGCGCCGAACCGGGATGCCTATCATCGGCAACCCTTCCCGCGCCGACCCGTACACGCCCATGAAATCCGCGAAGCACCTCCTGCATATCCTGCCCCTCCTGCTGGTATTGGCGCAGCCCCTTCACGCCCAGACCGCGACGGACATCATCCACACGGACAAGGCCGGTCGCGTGCTGACCTTCGGCGATGTCAACGGCAGCTTCAGTCGCCTCAGGAATGCAGCCCTGTTCCAAAGCAAGCCCTCCTCCAAGGCCCGCAGACTGAAGGAGCTCGGTGACGACGCCTCGCTGAAAAAGGACTACGAGACGGCGCGTCGCCACTACGAAGCCTCCGCCGAAGCCAGTCCCAAGTGGCCTTACCCGATCTACCGCTTGGCAGAGGACTACCTTGACGAAGGAAACACCGCGAAGGCCTATGAGTTCCATCGCCGTGTCGACAGCCTGTCGCCCCGGGGGTTTCTCAGGACCTTGACGATCCTGCCCACGCTCCAGCTGGAGATGCAGGGAAAGCTGCCCCGCGGCACGGCCCAGCGGTTATTCAAACTCGAATTCGAATGGGTGGGCAAAGAGAAGGCATGGAAGCAGGCCGCCGTCGAGCTGACCACCCGTTATCCAGACTTCGCGCCAGGCTGGCAGGAAATGGCCCGCGTGGAGGACGATCCCGTGAAGCGCCTCCAGTTCATCGAAAAAGGATTGAGCAAGGATCCGGATCCCGAGACCAGGGGCTGGTTCCTGGTGACCAGGGCCGAGACCCTGGCCGAGCGCGGCGACAAGGCCACGGCGCTTCGGATGCTGGGCGACGTGGCCCTGGACCCCACGTCGACTGTGGAAACGGAGATCCTCGCCAAGCACACCATCGAGACCATGCTTTCGAAGAAGTGAGCGCAGCCGGCCCAATGTGCGAGGGCGGCGTCTACACCGCGTCGCGGCCAACCTCTCATCAAAAATGCCCCTCAGACCAACGCCTGCAGGGCATATCTCGCGGACTCGACGCAGACCATTCACACAGCCTGCGAAGGCCCGTTCTTTTGGCAGCCCCCGAAGGAGCTGCAGTCGACCAATTACAGGCCAGCCTGGCGCGTGAACGACACGCTGGGCTTCTTGTATGCAGCCGGCACTTCGTCGCGGTAGAACGCGCGGCGGTCGAGGCTGGCGAGCGGGTCGTGGGCCTTGGCGACGGCTTCAGCGCGGATCGTCGAACGGTCGGCGATCGAGGTGAAGGTCTGTGCGCCGGCGGTGGCGCCGTCGCTGTACGCGTTGCCGGCACGGGCGGCAGCCACGGCTTGCGACGCGACTTCCGAACGCGAGAGCGTCGAGTTCACGGTGTGCACGCCGTCATAGGTTTCAGCGTGGGCACCGGCAGCAGCCAGGAGCGAGAGGGCAACGGCGGCGAGGGTCTTCGAGGCATTCATTTCAATCTCCTTCAGGTGGTGTGTCGATGGAATGAAGTTTGAACCTGAAGCGCCCAAAAAAACGGCAGCAAAAGGAATCGCGGCGTTCACGGGATTGAAACAATCGCGCGTCGCTCGCGCATGCGATGCGGCGGCCGGAACCCTGCCCTCCAGAGGGAACGCACGAGAAAGTTCTCGTCATCGGCATTCCTTGCATGCGTGCAACGCATGCAAGGAATGCGCACCGAACCCTCAGTGCGAGATCATCCAGGGCCGCCGCGACGGGGCCGATTTCGCGCCGTTCGGCGCGGTCTGCGTGGCACTGCGCCGCGACGATCCCGAGCAGCAACCGCAGCCCGAGGGATGCCGCAGCCGCGCATAGTCGCGCGAGCTCGAGGGCTCGTGGCGCGCACGTTCGTTGGTGGCCATCGCATGGCGCGTGTCGGCGGCCATCAGCGCCAGGCGCGGCGCGGCGGTGAACACGCGCGGCGAGGCCGTGCCGCAATCGGGGCATGCAGCGGGCTCGTCGCGCTGGCCCGAAGGCCGCAGCGATTCGAAGCCACCGCACTGCCCGCAGGCGTAGTCGTAGGTCGGCATGCGTGGGGCCTTCTCTTCTTCGTCAGCGCAGGTCGTGCGACAGCGGCATGTCGATGCTGCCGTCGATGAACTTCACCGGCCCCGAAGCGTTCGGGTTGATGTCGAAATCGAAGATGCCCGTGGGCAGCCACAGCGTGGCGCACGAGTTGGGCACGTCGACCACGCCGCTGATGTGGCCCTGCACGGGCGCCGTGCCCAGAATCGAATAGGCCTGCGCGCCCGAGTAGCCGAACTTCTTCAGGTACTCGATGGCATTGAGGCAGGCCTGGCGGTAGGCCACGTTCACGTCGAGGTAGTGCTGCTTGCCGCTCTCGTCGACCGAGATGCCTTCGAAGATCAGGTAGTCGTTGTACTGCGGCGTGATCGGGCTGGGCTTGAAGATCGGGTTCTTGATGCCGTACTTGGCCATGCCGCCCTTGATGAGCGTGACCTTCATGTGCACCCACCCGGCCATCTCGATGGCGCCGCAGAAGGTGATCTCGCCATCGCCCTGGCTGAAGTGCAGGTCGCCCACGCTGAGGCCCGCGCCATCGACATACACGGGGAAGAACACCTTCGAGCCGCGCGACAGGTCCTTGATGTCGCAGTTGCCGCCGTGCTCGCGCGGCGGCACGGTGCGGGCGCCCTCTGCGGCCGCCTTGGCGCGTGCTTCACCGCTCATCTTGCCCATGTGAGCGGTGCCGGCGAACGGCGGGTTCGCGAGGCCCGGCACGCGGTCCGGGTCGGTGGCGATGAGCTTGCCTTCGCGCTCGTTCCACATGTCGAGCATGGGCTTGTCGGGCAGGCAGCCGATGAGGCCGGGGTGGATCAGGCCTGCGAAGTTCACGCCCGGGATGTGGCGCGAACTCGTGAACATGCCCTTGAAGTCCCAGATCGATTTCTGCGCTTCGGGAAAGTGATCGGTCAGAAAGCCGCCGCCGTTCTTCTTCGAGAAGAAGCCGTTGAAGCCCCACAGGCTGTCCTGCTTGGCGCCGATGTCGAGCAGGTCGACCACGAGCAGGTCACCCGGCTCCGCCCCCTTCACGCCGACCGGGCCCGAGAGGTAGTGCACGGTGCTCAGGTCGATGTCGCGCACGTCGTCGGCACTGTCGTTGTTCTTGATGAAGCCACCGGTCCAGTCGAAGGTCTCGAGGATGAAGTCATCGCCGGGGTTGACCCAGCAGGCCATCGGAATGTCCGGGTGCCAGCGGTTGTGGATGTTCTCGTTCTCCGTGGGCGATTGGGTCAGGTCGACCTTGATCAGCGTGTCCGTCATGTGCAGTGGCTCCTGGGGTTGTGGTTAGACAGAGAGGTAGGCTTTGATGTGCTCGACATCGGTCTTGTCGCGCGCGGTCTCGTGCACGAGCCGGCCGCCTTCGATCACGAAGAGCCGGTCGGCCACGTCCATCGCGAAACTCAGCACCTGTTCGGACACGACGATGGTGATGCCGCGCAGCTTGCGGATCTCGTTGAGCGCCTTGGCGATGTCCTTGATGATCGAAGGCTGGATGCCCTCGGTGGGCTCGTCGAGCAGCAGCACCTTGGGGTCGGTGACGAGCGCGCGCGCAATGGCGAGCTGCTGTTGCTGACCGCCCGAGAGATTGCCGCCCTTGCGGCTCTTCATGTCCCACAGCACGGGGAACAGCGCGTAGATCTCTTCGGGGATGCGCCGGGTCTTCGAGTTCTCCAGACCGGTCTGGATGTTCTCTTCGACGGTCAACGTCGGGAAGATCATCCGGCCCTGCGGCACGTAGGCGATGCCCTTGGCCACGCGCCTGAAGCTCTCATCGCGCGACACGTCCTGCCCCGCCACTTCGATGCGTCCGCTCTTCAGCGGCAGGATGCCCATGAGGCTCTTGAACAGCGTGGTCTTGCCCATGCCGTTGCGGCCCATGATCGCGATGGTTTCGTTCGCATGACCTTCGAACGAAAGGCCATGCAGGGCCTCGCTCTGGCCGTAGGCGACGTGCAGGTCTTCGACCTTCAGCATGATGGTGCTCATGGTTCAGTGCCCCAGGTAGACGTCGATGACTTTCGGATCGGCCTGCACCTTCTCCATCGGCCCTTCGGCCAATATCTTTCCCTGGTGCATCACGGTGACCTTGTGCGCGATCTGCTTCACGAAGGCCATGTCGTGCTCGATGACGATCACGGCGCGGTTCTGGCAGATGCGCTTGAGCAGGTCGGCCGTGAGCTCGCGTTCGCGCGCGCTCATGCCGGCAATGGGTTCGTCGAGCATCAGCAGCTCGGGCTCCTGCATCAGCAGCATGCCGATCTCCAGCCACTGCTTCTGGCCGTGGCTCAGCAGGCCCGCTTCGGTGCGCAGCTTGTCGGCCAGGCCGATGTCTTCGGCCACGGCCTGTACCTTCGACTTCACCTCGTCGTCGCACTTGAACGCCAGCGCGCCGAACACCGACCGGCCTTTCGGAAACGACACCTCCAGGTTCTGGAACACGCTGAGGTTCTCGTAGATCGACGGCGTCTGGAACTTGCGGCCGATGCCCAGCCGCACGCGCTTGTGCTCGGCCATCTTCGTGAGCTCGGTGTTCTTGAACTTGATGCTGCCGGCGCTGGCGCGCGTCTTGCCGCAGATCAGGTCGAGCAGCGTGGTCTTGCCGGCGCCGTTGGGGCCGATGATCACGCGCAGCTCGTTCTTGTCGATGTACAGCGTCAGGTCGTCGATGGCCTTGAAACCGTCGAAGGAGACGGTGAGGTCTTCCACGGCGAGCGCGAAGTCGGTGTTGCTCATGGGGTGGGGGCTCCGGGTTCGATCAGGCGCGCTGGCGGCCGATGCCTTCGGGCAAGGCGGGCTCGGGCTGCGGCGCGGCAACAGGGGATGGGGCCGACACGGCGGCGCGCGGCGGCTTCACCGCGGCGTCGCGCAGGGCCTGGCGACGCGAGGCCCACCACGGCTTGATCGTGTCTTCCCACAGGCCCGCCAAGCCCATCGGGAAGGCCATGGTCACGCCGATGAAGAGCGCGGCCATCAAAAAGAGCCACAGGTCGGGGAAGCTCTCGGAGAACAGCGTCTTGCCCGCATTCACCAGCAGCGCGCCGTACACCGCGCCCACCAGGCTCATGCGCCCGCCGACCGCGCAGAAGATCACCATCTCGATCGACGGCACGATGCCCACGAAGCTCGGCGACATGAAGCCCACCTGCAGCGCGAACATGGCGCCGCCGATGCCCGAAAGCCCGGCCGCCAGGCAGAAGGTGAAGACCTTGAAGTTCGACACGTCGTAGCCCGAGAAGCGCACGCGGTCTTCCTTGTCGCGCATGGCCAGCAGCAGCGTGCCCAGCTTGCTGGTCTGCACCCAGCGGCACAGCAGGATACTCAGCACCAGCAGCCCCACGCAGACGTAGTAGAGGATGTACTTGGCGCTGTCGGTGCGGGTGTCCCAACCTAGCATGGTCTTCAGGTCGGTCATGCCGTTCACGCCGCCCGTGTAGCCCTGCTGGCCGATGATCAGCACGGTGCAGATCAGCGCCACCGCCTGCGTGATGATCGCGAAGTACACGCCGCCCACGCGGCGCTTGAACATCGCGAAACTCACGAGCCAGGCCAGCGCCATCGGCGCGAGCACCACCAGCGCCAGGCTCAGCGGCAGGCTCTTGAAGGGCAGCCACAGCGCGGGCAGCTCGGTGATCTGGTTCCAGTCCATGAAGTCCGGAATGCCGGGCGTCGACTGGATCTTCGTGGTGATGGGGTCGGAGGCTTCGAGCTTGAGGAACATCGCCATCGCATAGCCGCCGATGCCGAAGAACACGCCCTGCCCCAGGCTCAGCACGCCGCCGTAGCCCCACACCATGACCAGGCCCACGGCCACGAAGGCGTAGGTGAGGTACTTGCCCACGAGGTTGAGGCGGAAGATGTCGAGCGACAGCGGCAGCACCACCGCGAGCAGCAGCACCAGCAGCAGCAGGCTGCCGAGCTGGTAGCGCAGGATCGAGGCCTTGAGGAAATTCATCGGGAGGTTCTCCGGGAAGGAATCGGGTTCAGCGACGCACCTTGACTGCGAAGAGGCCTTGGGGGCGCATCATCAGAATCAAGACGATCAGCGACAGCGTCAGCACCTTGGCCATCGAGCCGGTCATGAAGAACTCCGAGATCGACTGGGTCTGCGCAATGCCGAAGGCCGAGACCACGGTGCCCAGCAGGCTGGCCGCGCCGCCGAAGGTGACGACCAGGAAGGCATCGACGATGTACAGCGAGCCCGAGGTCGGCCCGGTCGAGCCGATGGTGGTGAAGGCCGCGCCCGCCACGCCGGCAATGCCGCAGCCGATGGCAAACGTGAGGCGGTCGGTCTTCTGGGTGTCGATGCCGGTGGCGTTGGCCATGGTGCGGTTGGCCACGGTGGCGCGCACCCGCAGGCCCCAGCGGCTCTTGTGCAGCGCGATGAGCACACCGCCCGTCGCCAGCGCGGTGAGCGCCAGCACGAACATGCCGTTGATCGGAATGTCGAGACCTTCATGCGGCGTCCACGAACCCATGAGCCACTCGGGCAGCGTGGGGCTCACTTCCTTCGGGCCGATGAAGGTGCGGAAGATCTGTTGCAGGCCCAGGCTCACGCCCCAGGTGGCGAGCAGCGTGTCGAGCGGTCGCTTGTACAGGTGGCGGATCAGTGCCCATTCCACGAGCCAGCCCGCAATGAAGGCGAACACGAAGGCCAGCCCGATGGCAATCGGAAAGTAGTACGGCATGAACGAGGGCGCCATGCGCTCGGTCACCTGCGCGGCCAGGAAGATCGAGTAGGCGCCGATGGTCATGAACTCGCCATGCGCCATGTTGATCACGCCCATCTGTCCGAAGATGATCGCGAGCCCGAGGCCCATGAGCAGCAGCACCGCGAAGAGGCTCAGCCCCGCGAAGCCCTGCATCAGGCCGATGTTCATCATGTCCGACAGCGTCATGGCGACAAGTTCCGGTGTTGGGTATTGGGTGTTGGCTCCTTCCCCCTCCGGGGGAAGGTTGGGATGGGGGCTGGCGGCGTGCCCAGTGGTGACGCCGCTTGCCCCCACCCCAGCCCTCCCCCGGGAGGGGAGGGAGCAAGACAGGAATTACTGGTAGCCCTTCGGGAACGGATCGGGCTTGATCAGTTCAGCCGACTCCGCCACCACCTTGAAGCTGCCATCGAGCTGCCCCTGCCCGATGCGCGCCTTGCTCCACAGATGGTGGTTCGCATCCAGCTTCACGTAGCCTTCCGGCGCGGTCTTCAGCTCGATGCCCGGCGAACCGGCCACGACCTTGTCGATGTCGAAGCTGCCCGCCTTCTCCACCGCGGCCTTCCACAGCCAGGGGCCGAGGTAGCCCGCCTGCGTCACGTCGCCGATCACCGCGTCCTTGCCGTACTTGGCCTTGAAGGCGGCCACGAACTTCTTGTTGTTCTCGTTGTCCAGCGACTGGAAGTACTTCATCGACGAATAGAAGCCCGCGAAGTTCTCGCCGCCCACGCCGGTCATTTCGTCTTCGGTCACGGCCAGCGTCAGCAGGAACTGCTTGTCGCCCGTGATGCCCGCGGCCTTGAGCTGCTTGTAGAAGGCCACGTTCGAGCCGCCCACCACCGCCGCAAAAATGCAGTCGGGCTTAGCGACCTTGATCTTGTTGATCAGCGAGTTGAAGTTGGTGTGGCCCAGCGGGTAGTACTCCTCGCCCTTGACCGAGCCCTTCTGGAAGTTCTCGATGTGCTTGCGCGCGATCTTCATGGAGGTGCGCGGCCAGATGTAGTCGGAGCCGACCAGGAAGAAGGTCTTGGCCTTCTTCTCCTTCGCGCCCCAGTCGAGGCCCCAGATGATCTGCTGCGTGGCCTCTTGCCCCGTGTAGATCACGTTCTTGCTCTGCTCCAGGCCTTCGTAGAAGGTCGGGTAGTACAGCAGGCCGTTCTCTTTCTCGAACACGGGCAGCACGGCCTTGCGCGAGGCGCTGGTCCAGCAGCCGAACACGGCGGCGACCTTGTCGTTGACCAGCAGCTTCTTCGACTTCTCGGCGAAGGTCGGCCAGTCGGAGGCGCCGTCTTCCTTGATGACCTTGATCTTGCGGCCCAGGATGCCGCCCATCGCGTTGATCTGGTCGATGGCCAGTTGCTCGGCCTGGATGGAGCCGGTCTCCGAGATGGCCATGGTGCCGGTGGACGAATGCAGCTGGCCCACCGTGACTTCGGTGTCGGTCACCGCGAGCTTGGTGGTGTTGACCTTGGCCGTGGGGAACTGCCCCTGGCCGAAGCTCAGGCCGCTCAGGCCCATCACGGGCAGCGCGGCGGCGCCCTGCAACAGGCGACGGCGGCGCAGTGCCATGGCATCGAGAGAGGAAGGGTCGGAATCACGCGACATCAGGAACTCCAGGCAGGTTGTAAGAAGGGAGAGCCGCGCACCATCGCAGTGCATCGGACGGTGCCGCTAGCACCATGGCTGGTACTTTAGAAATCACTTGCCTCTGCGCGAATACGTCATTCAACGTAGCGGTGCGTCTCTGCCGGAGCCGCAGACTCGCGAGCCAGACAACGCAGGAGACAGCAGGGAGCGCTTCTTGCTGTACCTGCTGCATGCCACAGCCGCCGCCGCGAGAACCCGCCATGACATCCGTCTCCGGACAGAAGATCTTTCGCATCCGCCGCGACTACAACGCCTGGGTCGCGAACGAGACGCTGGAGGACTACGCGCTGCGCTACACGCCGCGCAGCTTTCGCAAGTGGTCGGAGTTCCGCGTGGCCAACGCGGCCTTCGGCGCCACCTCGTTCCTGGCGCTGGAGGCCATCGGCGGCGCCATCGCCCTGAGCTACGGTTTCTCGAACGCGCTGTGGGCAATCCTGGTGGTGGGGCTCATCACCTTCCTCACGGGCCTGCCGATCTCGTACTACGCGGCGCGGCACGGCGTGGACATGGACCTGCTCACGCGCGGCGCGGGCTTCGGCTACCTGGGCTCCACGCTCACCTCGCTGATCTACGCGAGCTTCACCTTCATCTTCTTCGCACTCGAGGCGGCCATCCTCGCGCTGGCGCTGCAGATGTACCTGGACTGGCCGCTGTGGCTGCTGTACCTGGTGTCGTCGATCGTGATCATTCCGCTGGTGGCGCGCGGCATCACGCTGATCTCGGGGCTGCAGCTGTGGACGCAGCCGATCTGGATCGTGCTGTTCGTCTGTCCCTTCATCGCGGTGATGGTGAAGAAGCCCGAGCTGTACGCCGACTTCACTGGCCTGGTGGGCCGCACCTCGGACAGCAGCGGCTTCGATCCTCTGATGTTCGGCGCGGCGGCCACGGTCGCGTTCTCGCTCGTGGTGCAGATCGGCGAGCAGGTCGACTACCTGCGCTTTCTGCCCGAGAAGACCGCCGCTAACCGCGGCCGCTGGTGGGCCGCGGTGCTCATCGCCGGGCCGGGCTGGATCGTGCCGGGCATGCTCAAGATGATGGGCGGCGCGTTCCTGGCCTTCCTCGCGCTGCAGCACGAGATTCCGGCCAACCACGCGATCGAGCCCACGCAGATGTACCTCACGGGCTTTTCGTACGTGCTGCGCGACCCGGCCTGGGTGCTCGGCATCACGGTGCTGTTCGTCGTCGTGTCGCAGATGAAGATCAACCTGACCAACGCCTATGCGGGCTCGCTGGCGTGGTCGAACTTCTTTGCGCGGCTCACGCACAGCCACCCGGGGCGCGTGGTGTGGCTGGTGTTCAACGTGGCCATCGCGATTTTGCTGATGGCGCTGGGCGTGTTCGCCGCGCTGGAGCACGTGCTGGGCTTCTACAGCAACATCGCCATCGCCTGGGTCGGCGCGCTGGTGGCCGACCTGGTCATCAACAAGCCGCTGGGTTGGAGCCCGAAGACCATCGAGTTCAAGCGCGCGCATCTGTACGACATCAACCCCGTGGGCCTGGTCGCGATGCTGGTGGCGGCGGCGCTGGCGATGCTGGCCTACTCGGGCGCGCTCGGCCAGTGGGCGCGGGCCTTCTCACCCTTCATCGCACTCGCCACGGCGATGGCCGTGTCGCCGCTTCTGGCGTGGAAGACGCGCGGGCGCTACTACCTGGCCCGCACCGACATCGACCGCTGGACGCCGGGCCAGAGCGTGAAGTGCTCGGTGTGCGACAACAGCTTCGAGTCGGAAGACATGGCCCACTGCCCGGCCTACAGCGCGCCGATCTGCTCGCTGTGCTGCACCTTGGAGTCGCGCTGCCACGACCGCTGCAAGACCGACTCGCGCGCCGCCGAGCAGATGAGCGGCTGGCTGCAGGCGCTGCTGCCGCCTGCCCTGTCGGCACGGCTCAACTTTCGCGTCGCGCACTACCTGCTGGTCGCCACCTCGCTGATCGCGCTGCTCGCCACGGTGGTGGGCGTGGTCTACGCGCAGGAGGCCATCGCGGGCACCATCGATTCGGCGATGGCGACAGCATTCCTGAAAGTGTTCGCGCTGCTCTCGGTGATCGCCGCCGTGGCCGCGTGGTGGGTGGTGCTGGGCAGCGAGAGCCGGCAGATGGCGCAGGAAGAATCGAACCGCCACAACAACCTGCTCGCGCTCGAAATCGAAGCACACCGCCGCACCGATGCCGCACTGCAGACCGCCAAGGAAGCGGCCGAGGCCGCGAACCAGGCCAAGACGCGCTACGTGGCCGGCATGACGCACGAGCTGCGCACGCCGCTCAACAGCATCCTGGGCTACTCGCAGATTCTGCTCAAGGGCGGCGACGCGGCCCTGCCGCCGCGCGAGGCGGTGCAGACCATCCACCGCAGCGGCGAGCACATGCTGGGCCTCATCGACGGCCTGCTCGACCTCGCGCGCATCGAGGCCGGGCGGCTGCAGCTGGAGCCGTCGCCGCTGGCGCTGCCGGCCTTTCTCGACCAGGTGGTGCAGATGGTGCGGCCGCAGGCCGAGGCCAAGGGCCTGGCGTTCGTCTACACGCATGCGGGCCGCCTGCCGCCGTGGGTGCATGCCGACGTGAAGTGGCTGCGGCAGATTCTCATCAACCTGCTGACCAACGCCGTGCGCTTCACCGACAGCGGCACCGTCTCGCTGCATGTGGACGCGCGGCGCGAGGTGCTGCGTTTCGACGTGGTCGACACCGGCATCGGCGTGGCGCCGCAAGACCGCCAGCGCATCTTCCTGCCCTTCGAGCGCGGCGCCGCGGGCCGCCGGCGCGGCGAGCCGGGCACGGGGCTGGGCCTGACCATCACCGGGCTGCTCACCTCGCTCATGGGCGGCGAGCTCAAGCTGGCGTCGACCTCGTCGGCGGGCAGCACCTTCAGCGTGCGCGTGTACCTGCGCGAGGTGGCTGATCCCGGCCCGCAGGCGGGCTCGCGCGAGCCGGTGTCGGGCTACCTGGGCGAGCGCCGCACGCTGCTGGTGGTGGACGACCAGCCGGTGCAGCGCCAGATGCTCGCCGGCATGCTCGCGCCGCTGGGCTTCACGGTGCGCGAGGCGGCCAGCGGCACCGAGTGCCTCGACAGCCTGCGCGAAGAGCTGCCCTCGGCCATCCTGCTCGACCTGACGATGGACGACATGGACGGCTGGCAGACCGCACGCTCGGTGCGGGCCTCGGGCTTCGCCGAGCTGCCGATCATCATCGTCTCGGCCAACATGTTCGAGAACCAGCCCGACCGGCTGCGCGCCGCGGGCTGCCAGGCCTTCGTGGGCAAGCCGGTGATCGAGTCGGAACTCATCGCCACGCTGGAACGGCACCTGGGCCTCGAATGGCTGGCGATCGGCGACGTCCCGCCCCCTGCCGACCCCAACGCGACGCCGCAGCGCCCGCCCCTGCTCGCACTCAGCGAAGACGACCGCGCCGACCTGATGCGCCTGGTGCAGATGGGCCATGTGCGCGGCCTGCACACCGCGCTCGACCGGCTGGCTGCGGCCTCGCCCGCCGCGGCCGCCACCTGCACCTGGCTGCGCGGCATGGTCACGCGCTTCGAACTCGACACGCTCCGCAACGCACTGGCAGAAGATGCAGACACCACCCTCGCCTCCTCCTGAACCCATGTCCGAACGCCCCGTTGTGCTCGTGGTCGACGACGCCCCCAGCAGCCTGGGCATGCTGTGCGACACGCTCGAGGCCAGCGGCTACACCGTGCTGGTGGCGGCCGACGGCGAGTCCGCGCTGCAGCGGCTCGAGCTGGTGGTGCCCGACGCGATATTGCTCGACGGCCTCATGCCCGGCCTCTCGGGCTTCGAGACCTGCCGGCGCATCAAGGCCAACGCGGCGCTCGCGCACATCCCGGTGCTGTTCATGACGGGCCTGTCGGAAACGGCGCACGTCGTCGAGGGCTTCGAGTGCGGCGGCGTCGACTACGTGGTGAAGCCGATCCGCGCGCAGGAAGTGCTGGCGCGCCTGCACACCCACACGCGCAACGCCCGCATCACGCGCATGGCACGCGACGCGGTCGACGTGGCCGGCATGGGCGTGGTGTTCGTCGACACGCGCGGGCGCATCGCCTGGCGCTCGCCGCAGGCCGCGCTGTGGCTGCATGCGCTCGAAGACCCGGTGGCACCGGGCCGCCTGCCCGCGTCGGTCGAGCCCGCGCTGGCGCCGGGCGCATCGATCGCCATCGGCACCGCCACGGCCCTGCGGCTGTCGGTCCGCAACCTGGGTGCGGCGGCGCTCGGCGAAACCATGCTGCTCTTCGCCATCCAGCGCGAAGGCCCGGCCACGCGCCTGGCCGACGCCGCCCTCACGCCGCGCGAGACCGAGGTGCTGTCGTGGCTCGCCAAGGGCAAGACCAACCGCGACATCGGCGAGATCCTGGGCACCAGCCCGCGCACGGTGAACAAGCACCTGGAGCACATCTTCGAGAAGCTGGGGGTCGAGACGCGGGCGGCGGCGGCGGCGCTGGCGAGCGGTATGTAACCCCTATGGGGTAACCGCCCCAACGGCGCCGGGCTATCGCCCTCCAATGCACCGGTTGCGCTCAGAATGGGCATGCCACCGGAGACAGAGATGCTTTCAAGCCTGCTGGCCTTCCCGCCCCGCGAAAGCGCCTACAAGCGCAAGTTCCTGAACAACACCGACGAGAACCTCTTCATGGGGTCGTTCGAGAGCTTCGCGGCGGCCGAGGCCGGCGCACCGCCCACCAAGGCCGTCGGCTATGCCAATGCCGACGCGGGCGAGCTCTACAGCCCGCAGATCTATTTCTACGACTATCCCGGCCTCTTCTGGCTGGGCCGCTCCATCGACGCGGGCCTGACGCGCGTGTTCGACCTGGGCGGGCACGTCGGCATCAAGTACTACGCCTTCCGGCGCGTGCTGACCTACCCCGACACCCTGCGCTGGACGGTGTGCGACGTGCCCGGCGTGGTCGAGAGCGGCCGCGCGATGGCCATCAAGCGCGAAGCGACCGCGCAACTGAACTTCACCACCGACTACTGCGATGCGAGCGGCTGCGACGTGCTGTATGTCTCGGGCAGCCTGCAGTACCTGCCGACGCGCATGGACGCGGTTCTTTCTTCGCTCGCCGTGAAGCCCCGGCGCATCGTCATGAACACCACGGCCGTGCACCCCGAGCGCACGATCTACACGCTCAACAGCATCGGCGTGGCCGTGTGCGCCTACCGCATCCAGCACCACGACGAGCTGCTGGCCGACCTGGCACGCTCCGGCTACCGGAAGCGGGACGTGTGGCGCAACGAGGGCAAGCCGATCGAGGTGCCCTTCGTGGATGGCGGAGACAAGCCGTACTACGCGGGCTGCTGCTTCGATCTCATCGCCTGATTCGACCTCGTCGCCTTGCGGGTGCCGCCTTATCGCGCCTCGTAGTCTTCCATCGGCTTGTCGCTGGGGTGGGCCCAGGCGGCCTTGGTCAGGGCGCTGGCCGGCAGGCCCACCTTCGCACCGTGCGGCGCAATGGGTTGCATGAACCACTTGTCGTAGATCCGCGCGGCCTCCCCGCTCCTTGCCAACGCCACGACGCTTTGATCGACCAACGTCTTGAACGCGGCATCGCCCTTGGGAATCATGATCGCGATCGGCTCGACGCTGAGCACCTGGTCGAGCAACCTGTATTGCGCCGGCGCCTTGCTCTTTGAAATCAAGGTGGCAAGGATCTGGCCGTCGGCGACGAAGCCTTCTGCGCGGCCCGATTCGAGCAGCAGGAAGCCTTCGCTGTTGTCCTTCGCGTACACCTCCGCGATCTCGGGGGCGTTGTCGCGCTTGAGCTTTCTCAGCAGCTGGACGGAGGTGCTCCCCGTGGTCACGGCCACCGCCTTGCCGGCAAGCTGGGCCGCAGAAGCAACGCCGGACGTTGCCTTGACCGCGATGCGAACCCCTTCGACATAGAGCGTCGGGGCGAACGCGACGTCTTTCTGGCGCGCCGCATTGTTGGTCGTGGTGCCGCACTCGATGTCGACCGTTCCGTTCTGCACGAGGGGCATGCGGTTCTGCGGCGTGACGAGCTGGTACTTCACCTGGAGCCTGCCGATCTGCAACGCCTTCGCGATGTCGGCAATGACGCGTTCGCAGACCTCGACGTGAAAGCCCGTGTAGCTGCCGGGCCCCAGGGTGAAGGACATGGCGCCCGAGGCGTCGCGCACGCCCATGGTGACGGCGCCAGACTCCTTGATCTTCTTCAGGACGTCGGTCTGGGCGGATGCACGCCCGGCGCACAGCAGGAGCGCCGCAGCCGTTGCGGCCGCCAGAAGGCAGGGACTTTTATTCACGTCGGCGCTTTCAGACGGCGAACAGCGAATCCAGGTCCGCAAAGGACTTCAGCTCGATGGCGTTGCCCGACGGGTCGAGAAAGAACATCGTCGCCTGTTCGCCGGGCTCGCCCTTGAACCGGATGTAGGGCTCGATCACGAATGGCGTCTGGCGTGCGACGAGCTTGTCGGCCATCGCCTGCCACAGGTCCATCGGCAGCACGGCGCCGAAATGGCGCACGGGCACGTCGTGGCCGTCCACGGCGCTGTGCGACTTGTGACCGCATTCGTCGGGTGCCAGATGCGCCACGATCTGGTGTCCGTAGAAGTTGAAGTCGACCCACTCGGCCGAACTGCGGCCTTCCGGACATTCGAGCAACTCGCCGTAGAAGGCGCGCGCCTCGGCGATATCGCGAACAGGAAAGGCCAGGTGGAACGGGATGCGTGCAGTGGGCGTGTTCATGGGGTTCATCGATCTAGGAGTTCAGGGTGAGCGAACTCTAAGCAGCGAACCACATAACCGAAAACGATATATTTCGAATCTGAGCACCACCAATTTCGATGAATAAAAAATGATCACCGAGCTTCGCACCTTCATCGCCGTGTGCCGCCACGGCACATTCGCCGCAGCGGGAGAGCGCATCGGCCTGACGCAATCGGCCGTAAGCAGCCAGATCAAACGCCTCGAGGAATCGCTGGGTTTTTCGCTCTTCGATCGCACGGGCCGCTCCGCCACCTTGAATGCGGCGGGCGAGACCACGCTGGGGCGGGCGGAAGACATCTGCGCGCTCTACACCAAGCTCGGCGAGTTGCCCGACGACGCGGCGAACGCCGGGCTGCTGCGCATCGGCGCCATTGCGTCCGCGCAGCCGACGTTGGTGGCGCGGGCGCTCGAAAAACTGCGCGCCGGCTTCCCCCTGCTGCGCGTCCACATCTCGCCCGGCGTGTCGATGCGGCTCATGGACGACCTGGACGCCGGCAGCATCGATGCGGCCGTGATCATCCGGCCGCCCTTCGGCATTCTTCCGGAGCTGACGTGGCAGACCCTGGTGCGCGAGCCCTACGTGCTCATTGCCCCCGCGGACGTGCCCGGCAGGAACTGGCGCACGCTGCTGCGCGAACAGCCGTTCCTGCGCTACGACCGCGCGTCGTTCGGCGGGCGCATGGTCGAACGGTTCCTGCGGCGCGAAGACATCGCCGTGAGCGACGCCATCGAGGTCGACGAGATCTCCGGGCTCATCCACCTGGCCTCCAAGGGCCTGGGCGTTGCGCTCGTGCCGTGGGTCGAGGCCCACCTTCCGCTGCCGCCGGGCGTGCGCATGCTGTCGCTGGGCGAGTCCACGTTCCATCGCGAGGTCGGGCTGCTGCAGCGCAAGCCGCGGGCCAGCCCGCCCCTCGTCGCGCAGTTTGCGCAGTGCCTGCGCGAAGCGGCCGAACCGGCGAAGGCAGGCCGAAAGAAAGTCTTGACGACCTCCAAAAAGATATTAAAGTGATATCACTTTCAACAGGAGGCCTTCATGCACGAGCAGACCCCGTCCATCCCCCGCCAGGTTCGCAGGGAGCGGCCCTATCGGTCCGTCAACGGATACGGCATCGTCGCCGTGGCGCTGCTGATCCTTGCGGTCGGCGCCTGGGTGCTCGTGCGGCGGATGATGCCGCTGCCCCTGAGCATCTTGCTGATCGTCGTCGGCGTCGCGCTGCTGCCGGGCCTGTACATGCTCAAGCCCAACGAGGGCATCATCCTCACGCTCTTCGGCAAGTACCAGGGCACCGACCGCAGTGAGGGCCTGCGCTGGACCAACCCGTTCCAGTCGGGCCAGAAGATCTCACTGCGCGCGCGCAACCTCAACACGCCGCCGCTGAAGGTGAACGACAAGCGCGGCAACCCGGTGGAGATCGGCGCGGCCGTGGTCTGGCGCGTGCACGACACGGCGCAGGCCGTGTTCGAGATCGACGACTACAACAAGTTCGTCGCCATCCAGTCCGAAGCCGCAATCCGCCACCTGGCCACGCTCTACGCGTACGACAGCGGCGACGACCTGCAAAGCGACGAGGTCACGCTGCGCGCCGGGCTCGACGTGGTGGCCGATGCGCTCAAGGCCGAACTGAACCAGCGCTTTGCCAGCGCGGGCGTCGAGGTGCTCGATGCCAAGCTCACGCACCTCGCCTACGCGCCCGAAATTGCCCAGGTGATGCTGCGCCGCCAGCAGGCGGTGGCCATCGTGAGCGCGCGGCACCAGATCGTGGCGGGCGCGGTCGGCATGGTCGAGGCGGCGCTCAAGGGCCTGTCGGAGCGCAACCTCGTCGTGCTCGACGACGAGCGCAAGGCCTCGATGGTGTCGAACCTGCTGGTGGTACTGTGCTCGGACCGCGAAACCCAGCCCGTGGTCAACACGGGCACGCTCTACACCTGATGCATCCACGGCACCTCCCTGCTGCCGCCGCTACGTTTTTCCTCTGATGGCCAGTCCCGGTAAGAAGTCCTATCCGCTGCGCATCGATCCGGCCCTGTGGGCCGAGATCGAGCGGCTGGCGGCCCAGGAGCTGCGCAGCGCGAACGCGCAGGTCGAGTTCCTGCTGCGCGAAGGGCTCGCGAAGCGGGGGCGGCTGCCGGCTGCCGATGCGCCCGCCAAGGACGCAGCCCCGCCCAAGCCGCCGCGCTAGGCTGGTAGTAACCCCGAATTTCCTGAAGGCCGATTGACAGCCTCGGCCTCTACGATGGGACGGCACCCTTCATCAGGAGACACACGCCGTGACCACCTTCGCCTCCCGTTCCGCCCTGACCCGCCGCGCCGCCCTGGCGCTGGCCGCTTCCTTCGCTCTCGCCGGGTGCGTCAGCACGCCACCCGCCGCCACCGGCGACATCCACGTCATGACCTCCGGCGGCTTCACCGCCGCCTACAACGAGCTGCGCCCCGGCTTCGAGCGCAGCAGTGGCCGCAGCGTGAAGACGGCCTACGGCGCGTCGATGGGCGCCGCCAGCGACTCGATTCCCAGCCGCCTGGGCCGCAATGAGCCGGCCGATGTCGTGATCCTTGCGCGCCCCGCGCTCGATGCGCTGGTGGCGCAGGGCCAGGTGGTGGCGGGCAGCCAGGTCGACCTGGTGCGTTCGTCGATCGGCTTTGCGGTGCGCAAGGGCGCGCCCAAGCCCGACATCAGCACGGTCGATGCACTCAAGCGCACGCTGCTGGCGGCGCCGTCGATCGCCTATTCGGCGAGCGCGAGCGGCACCTACTACGAGACCGAGCTGCTCAAGAAGCTGGGCATCGAAGACCAGGTGAAGCCCAAGAGCAAGCGCATCCTCAGCGAGCGCGTGGGCACGGTGGTGGCGCGCGGTGACGCGGCGCTTGGCCTGCAGCAGGTGAGCGAGCTGCTGCCCATCGAGGGCATCGACTACATCGGCCCGCTGCCTGCCGAGGTGCAGCGCGTGACGGTGTTCTCGGCCGGCGTTGCCACGGCATCGAAGCAGCCCGGGGCCGCGCGGCAGCTGATCCGCTACCTCAACGCCCCGGCCGCGGCGCCGACGATCGCGAAGACGGGGCTGGAGCCGCTCTCCGCGCGCTGAAGCAGCGGCCTCACGGCCCGTAAACTGGCGGCCTTCATCCCCTCCTTCCTCTTTCCGACGAACGGACGCCATGACCACATCGCCCTCTTCCGCCCTCGTGACCGCCTTTGCGCCCAACGGCACGCTGCGCGCCTCGATCAACCTCGGAAACCCGATCCTCGCCAACAAGGACGTCACCACGGGCGAACCCGTCGGCGTGTCGATCGACCTGGCCCGCGAGTTCGCGCGGCGACTCGGTGTCGGCATCGAGTTGGTGGTGTTCGAGAAGGCCGCGGCCTCGGTGGACGCGGTGAAGAACGAGAAGGCCGACATCGGTTTCTTCGCGGTCGATCCCGCACGCAGCGAAGGCCTGCGCTTCACGGCGCCCTATGTGCTGATCGAGGGCAGCTACCTCGTGCCCGACTCGTCGACGCTGACCGACAACGCGCAGGTCGATGCCGAAGGCCATCGCATCTCGGTCGGCTCGGGGAGCGCTTACGACCTGTTCCTCACGCGCGAGATCAAGGCGGCCGAGATCGTGCGCCTTCAAGGTGCCGGCCCCGCGCTCGCTGCCTTGCGTGCGGGCGCGGTCGAGGTGGCGGCGGGCATCCGCCAGCTGCTCGAAGGTGAAGCCGCCCGCGCACCGGGCGTGCGTGTGCTGCCGGGGCGCTTCATGGTGATCCAGCAGGCGATGGGGACGCCGGCCCGTCGAGGGTCTGAAGCGCAGGCACTGCTCTCGTCCTTTGTCGAGGAGATGAAGGCTTCTGGTTTTGTGGCCGATGCGTTGAAGCGCCATCGCATCGAAGGCGCGATCGTTGCGCCGTAGCTGAGCGCTGCCGTTCAGGGCGCGTGCACAGGCCACCGGGTACTTCCCTCCGCGAATGTCCCCCGGGGCTGCGCCCCTCCTCCTTTATTTCGCTGCGGGAAGCACCCAGTGTCCTGCGCCCGCTGAGCGCTGTGGTGGTGCGGGCCTCTCAAAGCTTGTGCGCCTCCACCGGCCCCTGCGAATAGAACAGGAAGTAGCCCGTCTGCGTCTTGAAGCCGTTCTTCTGCCACCCGGGCGGCACCTTGAAGATGCCGAGCTGGTCGCTCGAGATGCCGACGAAAGACGTGTTCTCCGTGTCGGTGGTGATGCGGCTCCAGCGCTCGCGCGACACCGGCTGCATCTGCATCTTGGGCTCGCTCCATTCGGGCGTGCGCACCTTGTCGCGCATGATGAAGCGGTCGCCGTCGCGCTCGATCTTGACGACCTCCTTGAGCACGCCGTTGCGTTCGACGGCGTAGACGCCGACCAGTTCGGTCTCGGGTCCGCCCCGTGCGCCGCAGGCCGAGAGCAGTGACACGCAGGCCACTGCCAGCAAAGAGTTCAGAAGTGTTTTCATGAGATTCGAATGAGGTGACGCATGCACCGCCAGGCAGGCCCGGCGGCACATGCGGGGTTCACGAAAGAAGGCTCAGTTCAACTCAGCCCAACTCAACGCTTCTGGTTCTCGCGCAGCGGCAGCTTGCCCTGGAAGCGCAGTGCGTGCGGGTACTCTTCCTTGCCACCCGTCTCCACCGCCGCCATCTTCTGCTGGCTCTCCTGCGTCTTGGCGAGCAGCGGCGCCGGCAGGTTGAGCACGCCCTTGATCTGGTCGTACTGCGCCTGCGTGATGCGCCCCACGCCCAGCAGGCGGAAGGCATCGCGCTCGATGTTCAGCAGCAAGGGCTTGTTGCCCGCGAAGTTCTGCACCTTGGCCAGCAGGTTGCTCCACGACGGCGCGCTGTAGTTGCTCACGTAGTAGTCCTGCCCCGTCGGTCCGGCGAGCACCGCGGTGCAGCCCGGCAGTTCGACCTGCGTGGCGTTGTTCGACATCACGAAGGTCTCGCGCTTCTCCATCGCATCACCGTACGCCAGCGTGACGGGAATGGTCCACGTCGATGCCGGGAACTGGTTCTGGTTGGGGAACGACTCCTGCGTGATGTTGACGTAGGTGCGGTCGCCGGCGCACTGCGCATCGACCGTGAGCAGCGGCACACCCGTCTGGCGGATGAGGCTGTCGCCGATGTCGGCGACCTTCTTGTTGGTGGCCTTTTCCAGCGAGATCCACAAGCGCGTGGGCGTGACGTTGCCGTACGCATAGTCCTTCAGATAGATCTGCAGGCCCTTCTGCATGGCTTCTTCGCCGATGTAGTTCTGGATCGTCTCCAGCACGTGGCTGCCCTTGTTGTAGACAAAGATCGACGGGCTGATGAAGCCGAACGAGCCTGCGTCGTTCAGGTTGCGCTGCACCGGCACGGCCGAGGGCTTCAGGTCGGCCACGATCACGTTGTGCTTGTCGAGCACGTAGTCGGAGAAGCTGTAGTACTCGGGGTGGAACTTGATGGTGGTGCGCCGTTCGAACCACCGCGCAAACGACTCGTTAAGCCACACGTTGTCCCACCAGTCGAGCGTGACGAGGTCGCCGAACCACTGGTGCGCCACCTCGTGCGTGACCACGGTCACCGAGTACAGCGTGGGCTTGTCGCCGGGCTTGGTGAGCACCGCGTCGGCAAACTCGAAGATCGCACCCCAGTTCTCCATGCCACCGAAGCCGGTGTTGGGCTTGTTGTCGTAGCTGTCGTTGGCGGCCACGGTGTCGAACTTCTTGAAGGGCAGCGAGATGCCGGTGTACTTGTAGTAGTAGTCCATCGAGACCTTGGTCCACTCCATGGCGAACTTGGCCCAGTCGGAGCGGCCCGGCGGCGTGAACCAGCGCAGCGCCATGTCGCTGCCGTCGAGCGGGTTCTTGAATTTGTCGGCCAGGATGTCGAACTTGCCGCCGCCGAAGAAGGCCAGGTACATCGGCATCGAGGGCGTCTTCTCGAAGGCCACGCGCTGGTAGCCGTCGGGCAGTTTCACGGCCTCGGTCTGCGCGCCGTTCGACACGGTCTTCCATTCGCCCGGCACCTCGGCCGAGATCTCGAAGGTGTGGCGGAAGGCCGGCTCGTCCCAGCCCGGGAACCACTGGCGCGCGAAGTTGGTTTCGCCCTGCGTCACGATGGCGTCGCTGCTCACGCCCTCGGGCGTCGAGAGACCCACCTTGAAGATGCCCGACGCGGCCGAGCACAGCGGGTTCTTCGCGAGCACTTCGGGCGTGCAGTACTCGGCATCGGAGAACTGGATCTTGCCGTCCCACTCCATGTGCAGCAGGTACTTGCCCTTGGCGATCTGGCCGTCGTTCAGGCGCAGCTGCACGAAGTCGCCGCGCGTCTGCGGCGTGGGAATCAGCGGGATCGCCTCGCCCGGCTTCGACACCTTGCGCAGCGTGGTGCGCCCGCGCGCAAAGTTGAGATCGTGCGCGGCGACCACGATGGCGTCGACCGGCTGCAGCACGTCGATCTCCACGTCGGCGCGGCCCACGAAAGTCTTGAGCGCCGCATCGGGGCGGAACCACAGCTTGTAGTTCACAGGCCAGACCGTGTCGGGCAGTTCCATCGGCCGGGCCGAACGATCGACCGCGGCCACCGCCGATTCGGGTGCGGCGGGCACGCCGTCGTCGGGTGACTTCTTGGTGCTGTCTGCGCCGTCGGCCGCGGGCGCCGAGGCCCCCGGTGCGTTCAGGCCCGTGCCGCCGAACGACGCGCCACCGCCGCTGTCTCCGCCGCCGCCGCAGGCCGTCAACGCGGCGAGGGTCACGGCCGTGAGGGCCAGACGATGAACGACAGGTGTATTCAGTGATTTCATGATCGCCTCTGGGTACTCTTGGTAAGGAACATGCGCCGCACCGCAGGCACCGGCGGATAGCCGGCGATGCGCGTGACGCGCGCGGGATGAGTGGAACGAACGACAGATCAGCAAGAAATGCGGGCAGCACAACGCCCTCCCGGCGAACAACCAGTTCGTCAGGAACGCAGGCTCAGGCCGGACCGCGTGTGAAGCGGTGGTCCCAGGATGCGCGGGGCAAGCGGCGCCATTCCCGTCAAGACGCGGGGTGTGGGGGGAGCGTGTGAACGCGGTGGGGTGTCGCGGGCCGGGCTCAGTGCCCGTGCATCGACACGATGCGTTCACCCGAAGGGCGAACGGCCGTGGCCATGGCGAAAGCGATGGCGACGGCAAGACTGGCTGCGGCTCTTGTGGTTGATTTCACGCGCATTCCCTCGTCCGTTGAAGTGCTCGCAGTTGTAGCTGATCGATGCAATGAGCTCAACGCGTCGCGGAACTTTTCTCTCTCAAATTGTTCGCGCGCGATAGGTCGAACGGCATCATGGCCGGCTGTGCATGCCGTGCAATACGAAGATGGTTCTGCGCCCGAAACACCTGCTCACGCAGATGACGAAAACACGGGCCATACACTGTGACGAAGCGGCCACAGTACGAAGGTTCAAGCCGCGGAGAACGCTATGAAAGCTGTGAACCAGAGACTGCAGGGGAGCGTTGCGCACGCTCGCGCCACCACAGCAAAAAGCCGCATGCGAACACCACCACCTGCGTGCCGATGAGCAGTGCAAAGCCCGCGAAGAAACCCGCCGCCGACGAGGCCGCGGTGACCGTGGTGTGCGCTGCGCCGCCGCTGTGCGACACCGCCGTGATCACGCCGCCCATCAGCGCCGGCATGAAGCCCGCCACGAGGCTGCCCACGCCGTTGGTCACGCCGAACGCGCTGGCGGTGTGCTCGGACCGCGCGCAATGCTGCACGGTGCTCGGAATGGCCGGGCTCTGCAGGCCCCAGAAGAAGTTGGCCGCCACAAGGCAGGTCGCAGCCATGTACGGGTCGCGCGCATTGATGGCCAGCAGCACCGACAGTGCCACACCCGCGCTCGCGCCCATGAAGATGAAGGGCACGCGGTCGCGCCCGAGCTTGTCGATGAGCACGCCGCCCGTGAACACCGCGAGCACGGTGGCGTACTGCGGCAGCGAGGCGATCCAGCCCATCTCGCGCAGCGAGAAGCCGCGCGCTTCGCGCAGGTAGGTCGGCAGCCAGTTGCTGCTGCCCCAGAGGTAGGCCAGCGCGGCCGAAGTGAGCAGCGTGATGAGGAACAGGTGCCGCGTGTGCAGCGCACCCTTCACGATACCCGCCACGCGCGCCATCGCATCGCCGAGCGACGAGGGCTTGATGCCGTCGCCGTGCCCCGGCGGCATGCGCACGAAAGCCAGCACCAGCGGAATGCCCAGCACGATGTTGAGCACGCCGAGCACATGGAACGAGCTGTCCCAATCGAACTGCGTGAGCAGGTAGCCCACCAGCGGATAACCCACCGCCAGGCCCAGGCCCGTGCCCATGTTCACCAGCGCGTTGGGCTTGCCGTTCTCGTCGCTCTTGAAGTGCGCCTTGATGTACGACGAGGCCAGCGAGAACAGCGGCCCTTCCGACACGCCCAGCAGCACGCGCGAGGCCAGCAGCAGGCCGTAGCTGTTGAACATCGGCGAAGCCCAGGTCACCACGCCCCACAGGATGAGGCCGTAGATCAGGCTGCGCCGCACGCCGAACAGCGCCGAGCAGAACGGCGTGAGCACGAAGGCCGACACGCCGTAGCCGAGCATGAACGCTGTCGCCAGCAGGCCCTGGCTCACGCGGTCGGAGGGGTCGAGCCCGACGTGCTTCAGAAAGTCCGCATCGGTGATCAGCACCGCGATGTTGATGCGGTCGACGTAAGAGATCGCCACGATCACGAACAGCGTGATGACGCCGTACCAACGGAAGTTCTTGCTCTGCATGACCGGGGCTCTCTCTGCGTGGATGGTGCGCGCTGCGTGGCCGCGCCTAGAACATGTGGCGCATGCCGAACTCGACGCCGCTGGAGGCGCGGTTGGGCCGCGTGATGGCGCCGGCCAAAGCCTGCGTTGCGCCGTTCTTGTTGCTGATGCGGGCAATGGTTCCGTACACCGCCGTGCGCTTCGAAAGGTTGTGCACGTAGCCCAGGGCCAGCTTCGACGTCGTGGGCTCGAGCACCGCGTTGAGCGGCTCCAGCTTGTAGCGCGCGTACGAGGCCTTGATCTCGCCCGGCCCGATGGGCAGCTGGAAGCCGACCAGCACGCCCTTGGCGTCGGTGCTGCCCTTCGACTCCTTGTACAGCTCGCTCGTGAGCTTGAGGTTCATGAGCGAGGGGCCGAAGGTGTAGGCCGCGCCGAGGTTGGTCACGCGCAGGTCGCCGCTCGCATAGCGCGTGCGGCCGGTGGCAATGGCCACGTTGAGGCCGCCGCTCTGGTAGCCGAAGCGTGCGCCCGTGTGCTGGCCGTCGCGCTTGTTCGACACCTGCGTGCCGGGCAGCACCGAGGTCGAGTCGTTCTCGCCCATCGCGTACATCACCTGGCCATAGAAGCCGCCCAGACTGGCCGGCAGGAAGTAGCCGACGCTGTTCGAGGCGCGCGTGCCGGTGGGCGCCACGAGGCCGCCCAGGCCCGAAAAATAGATCTGGTTGGCGCCGATGCCGCCGCCGGTGCCGAACGGGTCGAAGATCGCGGTGTTCCAGAAGGCGGGCACGTAATCGCGGCCCATGCGCACTTCACCGAAGGGACCGGCCAGGCTCACCGTCGAGCGGCGGTTGAAGCTCATCACGCCGGGCGTGCCGTTGCCGCTGGCCTGGTTGTTCGAGTTCGAGGGAAAGCCCGTGCCGCTGTCGTTCTGCAGGCCCATCTCGAGCCAGAAGCTGGCCGAGAGCCCGCCGCCGAGGTCTTCGGTGCCGCGGAAACCGAGGCGGCTGAACATGTTGCCGCTGTTGCCCAGCTGCGTCTTGTGGGCCGATCCGTCGCCGCTGCCGCGCGTGTAGATCACGGAGGCATCGACCACGCCGAACAGCGTCACGGAAGATTGGGCCAGCGCTGCGCCAGCCGCGGTGGCCGCAGCCATCGCGATCAAGTACTTTTTCATTGAATGTCTCGGTTGGTTTTTCTCTCGGCCGTCTTGTGGGTTGTGGCCTTGGTCAAAAGGTATGAATGAATCCGACGTGCCCGAGCAGCCCGCCCAGGCGCGCCCAATCAAGGCGCAAAGCGCAGCCATAGCTCTGGCTATGGCGAGCATTTGCAACGCAGAGTGGGTGTGTCTGGGCGGGATGAGCGGGCATGGCGGGTTCTTTCATACCTTCTTAGATATCCAGCACCAGCCGCTCGCCTTTGCAGCGAGAGACGCAGATCATCATGGTCTTGTTGGACGCACGTTCGATCTTGGTGAGGATGCCGTCGTGGTGATCGACTTCGCCCTCGAGCACCGCTGTTTCGCAGGCGCCGCAGACGCCCTCTTTGCAGCTGTGGTCGGGGGTGAGGCCAGCGTCGATCAGGCTGTCGAGAATCGATTTGCCCGGAGGCACCTCGACGCTCTTGCCGCTCTTGGCGCACTGCACCACGCAGGTCTGTGTGGCGCTGGGCGCCTCCACATGCACGGCGGCGAAGCGCTCGATGTGTGCGTTGGCGTAGCCCAGTTGCTCGCAGCTCTTTTCGAAAGCGTCGAGCATCGGCGTGGGGCCGCAGCAGTAGTAGTGGCTGGTGGCGCCCTTGCCGCCCAGCAGCGACGCGAGGTTGGGCGGTGCGCCCTTCTCGTCGTCGAAGTGCCAGGTGAGCTGCACCGATTTTTCGGTGGCCAGCGCATCGATGGCGTCGCAGAAGGCAGCCTCCTTGCGGGTGCGTGCGCAGTAGACGATTTCGACGGGCTTGCCGATGGCAATGAGCCGCTGCAGCATGCACCAGATGGGCGTCACGCCGATGCCGCCAGCCACGAGCACCGAGCGTTCGGCGCCCTCTTCCAGCTTGAAATTGTTGCGCGGTGCCGAGATGGGCAGCGTCATGCCCACGCGCAGCTGCTGGTGCACGTAGCGCGAGCCGCCGCGGCTCTTGCGGTCGTTGAGCACGCCCACCACGTAGCGCTGGCGGTCGCTCGAGGGGTTGCACAGCGAGTAGCTGCGCACCAGCCCGTTGGGCAGGTGCAGGTCGATGTGGGAGCCGGCCTCGAAGGCGGGAAAGTCCACCGCCGGCGTGGCCGGCCGGAACTCGACGCTGACGATGCCGTCGGCCTCGTAGCGCATGGTGTGCACGAGGGCGTTCAGCGTGGGAGAAGACATGGCGATGCTCGCTTGCTTGCAGTTCAGGCCGTGGCGGCCTCGGCTTCGGCCAGCTGCGCTTGCGCCAGGTTGCGCATGTGGCGGCGCAGGCGAACGATGCCCAGGTCGTGCTGGTACAGGTTCTCGTGCTGGTTGGCGTCGGCTTCCATTTCTTCGAGCATCACGCGGTCTTGTTCCAGCACGTGCCAGTGGCGCGCCTCGAGGCGGTTCTTGTAAAGGAAGCGCCAGGTGTCGCGCTCCCAGCCCTGCGACAGCTTGCGTGCGCGCCAGAAGAAAGTGGCGGTCATGCCGTTGGCCATCGGCGAGAAGGCGCCGATGATGATGAAGTTGCCGCCAGGGCCGCCGGTCTTCGGGTACGGAATTTCCAGGCGCATCCAGTGGATGCCGGTGTCGGCCCACTCGGTCCAGTCGAAGTTGACGTTGCGCTGGCCTTCCTTCTCGAACACGAAGCCGATGTCGGTCGGGCGAACGCCGAACTTGGCGCTCGAGTCGCCCTCGGCCATCGAGTGCGACTGCTTGTGCAGGTACGTGCCGTGCATCGGGTCCATCACGTTGTCCAGCACGTAGCGGTAGTCGCCCTTCCACTCCGTGTAGCAAAGGAAGTTGGAATACTCGGCCTCGTCGGTCAGCTGCTCGGGCAGCACCAGCGACGGCGGCACGTCGACCGGCTCCTTCGAGTTGTAGAGAAACACGGCGCCCGCGCGCTCCTGCACGTGGAAGTGGCGCGTAGCGCGCGAGCCTTCGAGCTTGCAGCCCGGGCTGCCGGGCACGCGCGTGACCACGCCGTCGTGGCGCACTTCAACGCCGTGGTACGGGCACGAGAGCCGGTCACCCAGGATCACGCCCTGCGACAGCGGCGCGCCGCGGTGCGGGCAGCGGTCTTCCAGCGCGTGCAGCACGCCTTCGCCGTCGCGCCACAGCGCGATCTTGCGGCCGAGGCGGCGCAGGGAGACGGGGTTCTCCTTGATGAAGTGCGAGGGGCAGATCGGGTACCAGAGGTCTTTCAGGCCGATCTCGAGCAGGTGGTCGACCGGATCGGCAGGGGCCGGTGCGACGGGATGGATGGCGATGGTCATGATGGTTCTCCTCAGGCGGCCAGCGTGGCCATTTCCTTGCGGTACAGCGCCTCGGTCCATGCGAGGCCGCCCGGCGTGGCCAGGCCGCTGTCGTTCAGGCGCTGCACGAGGCCCGGCAGGTCATGGATGCCGTCGCCATAGGCGCGTTCGATCACGTCGCCCAGCAGGTCTTCGTAGGTGGTCGCGGGGCGCTGGCGCGCTTGGTGCGGTTGGAGAAAGCGGTCTTGTTGCATCGTGAGCCTCCGTATGGCGAGGAGAAAAATTTCAGGCAGTGGCAGCAGCGACAGCGCCCTGCGCCGGCACGCCCAGCGGCACGGCCCAGGCGTCGTAGGCGTACACCCAGTCGGCATTGCCGCCTTCGCGCAGCCAGTTGTTGCCGCGCGAGCCGAGCTGCACCTGGCTGGCGCGCTCGATGCGGGCCGTCTGGTAGGCCTGCAGCGCGGCGGGAATGTCGGCCATGGCCACGCCGTCGAGGTGGCGCGACAGCACCACGGCGTCTTCGATGGCCATGCCGGCGCCCTGCGCCATGAAGGGCAGCATCGGGTGCGCGGCATCGCCCAGCAGCGCCAGGCGGCCCTGCGCCCAGGCGGGCATCGGGTCGCGCTCGTACAGCGCGGTCTTCAGCACCGTGTCGCAGGCGTCGAGCAGCGCGCGCGCCTCGGGGTGGTAGGCCACGTACTGCTCGCGCAGCTCGTCGACGCTGCCCGGCGCAGTCCACGACTCGAGGTGCCAGGTGTCCTGCGGCGTGGTCGCGAAGATGAAGATGTCCTTGCCGCGGTTCAGCGGGAACGTGACGATCTGGCTTTGCGGGTTCGGGCCCCACCACTTGGTGAAGGCGCCCAGGTTGGGCACGCCGGCCACGCGCTCGGCGGGCACCACGGCGCGGTAGGCGACGATGCCCGTGAAGCGCGGGCTCTCGGCGCCGAACATCGCGGTGCGCACGCCCGAGTGGATGCCGTCGGCACCGATGAGCACGCCCACGCGGGCGCTGGTGCCGTCGCTGAACGACAGGGTCACACCGTTGTCGTCGGCCGCGATGGTTTCGGCGCGCTTGCCGAGTGCCACGCGATCGGCGGGGAACATGTCGGCCAGCGCAGCCAGCAGGTCGGCGCGGTGGATGGTGAGCTGCGGCGCGCCGTAGCGCTGTTCGGCCGAGTCGGCCATTTCGAGGCGCGAGGTTTCTTCGCCGCTGTCGTAGGTACGGCTGATGCGGTGCGACGGGCGCGCCGCCGTCACGCGGGCGGCTTCGCCCACGCCCAGGCCGTCGAGTGCGCGCACGGCGTTCGGCGTGAGGTTGATGTCGGCGCCGACGCGGGCGAACTGCTTGGCCTGTTCGAACACGACCACGTCGTGCCCGGCGCGGCGCAGTGCGATGGCGGCGACCAGGCCGCCGATGCCGGCACCGACGATGCCGATGGTGGATTCGCTTGTCTGCATGGTGTCTCTCTTTGTTCTTGCGTGCGGCTCACTCGGCCACGATGTTGCGGGCCTTGATGATCCGGGCCCAGACGGCCGTCTCATCGCGGATGTGGGCGGCGAACTCGGCGGGCTTCATGGCCGCATCGGTCATGCCCTGTGCCTTCAGGCGTTCGCGCACGTCGGGCTGGGCCAGCATCTCGGCCGCGTCTTTCGCGAGCTGCTCGACCACGGCGGGCGGCGTGCCCTTGGGGGCCAGCAGGCCGTACCACGAGGTCACGGCCACGCCCTGGATGCCCTGCTCCGCCAACGTGGGAATGTCGGGTGCGGCGGGGCTGCGCTTGGCCTCGGTCACGCCCAGCGCGATGAGCTTGCCGTTCTTGATGAAGGGCATCGTCGCGGGCAGGTTGCTGAACATCAGCGGCACCGAGCCGCCGAGCACGTCGTTGAGCGCGGGCGCCGTGCCCTTGTAGGGCACGTGCAGCAGGTCGATGCCGGCCTGCTGCTTGAACAGCTCGCCCGCCAGGTGCAAGCCGCTGCCCACGCCGGGCGAGGCATACGACAGCGTGTTGGCCTTGGCCTTGGCCATCGCCACCAGTTCCTTCGCGCTCTTGATGCCCGAGGCCGGCGCGGCCACCAGCACGTTGGGCGCCTTGGCGAGCATGGTGACGGGCACGAAGTCTTTCTCGATGTTGAACGGGAAGTTCGGCATCAGCGTCGGGTTGATCGTGAGGTTGCCAGCCGGCACCACGAGCAGCGTGTGGCCGTCGCCCTTGGCACGCTTGACCTTGTCGATGCCGATGTTGCCGGCCGCGCCCACGAGGTTCTCGACCACGGCCGCCTGGCCGTAGCGCTTGGCCAGGCCGTCGGACAGCACGCGGGCCAGCGTGTCGACCGGGCCGCCGGGCGGGAACGGCGAGACGATGGTGAAGCGGTCGCTCGACAGCTGCTTCTGGGCGTCGCTCTGTGCGTGCGCAGGCAAGGCGATGGCCAGCGCGGCGGCCGCCATCAGGGAGAAAGAAAAACGTCGTTGCATGAGGTTCACCGGGTTCACTTCTTCTCGGTCAGGAAAGCACCTTTCGGGCCTTCCGCGTTCTTCTGGCGGCGGGTGTGGCCGTCGAGGCCGCCATCGACCGCCCATTCGGCGAACACCGTCGGGCCGGGTTCGAACTCGCGCGGCTGCCAGTCGGCTGTGAGCTGGTCTTCGTCGGCGTAGTACTCGATGAGGCCGCCGGCCGGGTTCTTGAAGTACCAGAAGTACGCGGACGACACCGGGTGGCGGCCCGGGCCCAGTTGCGTGTCCCAGCCGCAGCGCGAAAAATGCAGGCCGCCGCCGAACACCTCGTGGATGTCGCGCACGGTAAAAGCCACGTGGTTGAGCCCGCGCTTGCCCGACGGAATCTGCAGCAGGAACAGGTCGTGGTGGCCGCCCTCGGGCGCGCAGCGCATGAAAGCGCCGCGGTTCGGATAGCCGTCGGACGAGACAAAACCGAAGCGCTGCGCATAGAACGCGCTCGTGCCCTTCACGTCGCTCACGAAGAACACGACATGGCCGACTTCGATCGGCGTGGCGCGTTCGTAGATGGGTGCGGGCTGGTTCACGCGCGGCTTGGCGTTCCAGGTGTTCATGGCGCCGCAGTCGACTTCGACCGCGCGCTTGCGGCTCACCTGCAGGCGCACGGCCAGGCCGTTGGGGTCGGTGCAGCCGATGCGGCGCGCGCCGTCGACCGTGGTGTCGATGAAGGCCGGGTCTTGTGCGATGGCGGCGGCGTAGCGGTCCAGGTCGGCGTCGCTTTCCACGCCCCACACCACTTCGCGCAGCGTCGGGCCCTCTTCCATCGCGGGCGGCAGGTTCGCGTTGCCCAACGCCGCGACGACCACCTTGCAGCCGTTGAGGCACTCGAAGACGAGTTCGTCGGCGGCTTCGGACGTGAGTGACAAGCCCCAGTCCTGGAAGAACTGGCGGCAGGCGGGCAGGTCGTCCGCGCCGTAAGTGATCTGGTCGATGCCAAGTACGCTCATCGTGTGTTCCTCTTCAGTTCGCCCACGGGAGCGGTTGTTCGTTCGTGCCCCAGTACATGCTCTTCTGCTCCATGTACTGGAAGATGCCTTCGCGGCCCTTCTCGCGGCCCAGGCCGCTGTCGCGCCAGCCGCCGAACGGCGTCGAGACCGAGAACTGCTTGTAGGTGTTGACCCAGACCGTGCCGGCCTGCACAGCGCGGCCCAGCTTCCAGGCGCGCTTGAAGTCGCGGCTCCACACACCGGCGGCCAGCGCGTAGATGCTGTCGTTGGCCTGTGCGATCAGTTCTTCCTCGTTGTCGAAAGGCATCGCGACCAGCACCGGGCCGAAGATTTCTTCCTGGCTGATGCGCGCGCTGTTGGTCAGGCCTTCGAGGATGGTCGGCTGGTAGAAGTAGCCCTTGTCGTAGCCGGCGCCGTGCGGGCGCACGCCGCCCGTGCGGATGCGGCCGCCTTCGGACACGCCCAGGTCCACATAGCGTTCGATGCCTTCGCGGTGCTTGGCCGTGATGAGCGGGCCCATCTGCGTGCGCTCCGAAGCCGGGTCGCCCACGCGCAATGCGTTGGCACCTTCGGCCAGCCGCGTGAGGAACTCGTCGTAGATGCTGCGGGCGACAAATAGGCGCGAGCCCGCGATGCACGACTCGCCCGACGAACTGAAGATGCCGTAGAGCACGCCGTTCACCGCGTGGCCGAGGTCGGCGTCGTCGAGCACCATGGTCGGCGACTTGCCGCCGAGTTCGAGCGACACCGGCATCATCTTGTCGGCCGCGATGTGGGCGATGTGCTTGCCGGTGGTGGTGCCGCCGGTGAACGACACGCGCTTGACCAGCGGGTGCTTGGTGATCGCGTCGCCGATCACCGAGCCCTTGCCCGGCAGCACGCTCACGATGCCCTTGGGCACGCCGGCCGCTTCGCAGATGCGCGCCAGTTCCAGCGCCATCAGCGGCGTGACTTCGGCGGGCTTCACGACCACCGCGTTGCCGGCGGCCAGCGCGGGCGCCAGCTTCTGGGCTTCGCTCGCGATGGGCGAGTTCCACGGCGTGATGGCCGCGACCACGCCCATGGGCTCGTGCACGCTCATCGTGACGAAGGCGCCGCGCGAAGGGGTGATGGTTTCTTCGAGCGTCTCGAGTGCGGCGGCGAAGAACTGGAAGGTGGCCGCGGCGCTGGCCACGAGGTTGCGCGTTTCGCTGATCGGCTTGCCGTTGTCCAGGCGCTGCTTCTGCGCGAGCGACTCGCCTTCTTCACGGATCAGCTGTGCCACGCGGTGCAGCACGGCGGCGCGCTCGTGCGGCAGGCGCTGGGCCCAGCCGCTGGTGCGGAAGGCGTGGTCGGCGCGCGTGATGGCTTCCTCGACGTCGGCCAGGCTCGCGGCCTTCAGGCGCGCAATGGGCTCGCCGGTGGCCGGGTACAGGCTTTCGTAGACGTCGCCGCCGCCCAGGCGCCATTCGCCGGCAATGCAGATCGGAAGGAGTTCGGTGGAGATCATGGGGTGACTCGAAAGGTCAGATGGCCAGGGGCGCGACGCGGTTGCGCAGCGCGCGCACGGCGCTGTACACGGTCAGGGCCGAGGTCTTGGGGTTGGCCGCGAGCGGCTTGTTGCGCATGGTCAGCGCAAAGCTGCCGAAGGCGCCTTCGGCTTCGACGGTGTGCACGTTCTCGGTGATGGCCGGGTCGGCAATGAGGCGCACCAGCGTCTGGTCCAGGCCCAGGCCCGCGAGCGAGACGGTGGCCGCCACGTTGGCGTTCTTCGGATAGAGCAAGGCCGCTTCGCGCGCGCTGCCTTCGAAGATGATGGTTTCGTGGGCCAGCGTGTCGAGGTTGCGGCCCTGCTCGGCCGGCGTGCCCTTCCAGGCCTGCGGCGGCTTGCGGCCGGTGTAGCGCACGCTGCTCAAGCCGCCGATGCGGGCCGCGGCAAGCGCGTCGATGCCGCCGATGGCGCCGGGAATCAGTTGCACCTGCGTGTGGCCGGCGATGGCGGCGGCTTCGAGCTTCTCGGCGAAGCCCGTGGCCGACAGCGCGCCGACCGATGCGACCACGCAGGGCGTGCCGCGTGCCAGCGCAGGCAGCACGTGCTCTTCGATGGCGGCATGGCCGGCGGTCTCGACCACGAGGTCGATGCCGTCGGCGGGCACGGCGCTGCCCACTTGCGCGTCGGGTGCGACCTTCTGCGCGGCGGCAACGCCCTCGGCCGGCACGACGATGGCCACCACCTTCAGGGCGGGATCGCCGCGCAGCAGTTCGAGCACCGAGGTGCCGATGGCTCCGCAGCCGACGAGTGCAATGCGCGTGATGGCAGTGGTCATGCGTGGGGCTCCGCGTTCGCTCACTGGGCCGCGCCGAGCGCGGGAATCTGCGTGACCGTGTTGGTCGGCGGGCCGGCGAAGGTGGTCTTGAAACCGCCGATCGACAGCATGTCGATTTCCAGCAGGAACGGGCCGTTGGCGGCGAGCGCCTTGTCCAGATGCGCCGGCAGGTCGGCCAGGTCTTTCACGCGGGCATGCGGCAGCGCGATCGACTGGCACAGCAGGTCGTAGTCGGGCGTGTGCAGCTCGGCGTAGCACTGGCGTCCGCCGTACTGTGCGTCCTGGATGTTCTTGATGACGCCGTAGCTCTTGTCGTTCATGAGCATGATGACCATGGGCGCCTTCTCCTGCACCATGCAGGCCAGCTCGCCCAGGTTCAGGATGAAGCCGCCGTCGCCGGCCAGGCAGAAGGTCTTGCGGCCCGAGCCCGTCACCGCCGCGCCGATGGCCGCGCCGATGGCCATGGGCATGCCCTGGCCGATGCCGCCGCCCGTGGCGTGCACGCCGGCGCTGGGTTCGAACACGCGCAGCTCGCGGTTGCCCCAGGTGCTGTTCGACACCGTGACGTCGCGCACCCAGTTGAACTGGCGGCCGGCCACCGACTGCAGCTGGCGCACGAGTTCGGCGTACGGGCCGAGGCCGTCGCGCAGGGTGGCCACGGCCTGGTCGTGCGCGGCGCGCAGGTCGACCAGCAACTGCGGGTCGGCCTTGTACTTCGCGGCTTCGAGGCGGTCGGCCAGGCCGTCGAGGGCCAGCGCGGAATCGCCGCAGACAAAGGCTTCGGACGCATAGCAGCGGCCTTCGGCAGCGGCATCGGCGTCGATGCGGTACAGCGTGCGCGGCAGCTTCAGTTCGTACTTGAGCGTCTCGTTGCCGCGCAGGCGCGAACCGACCACCAGCATCGCGTCGCAGGTCTGATAGAAGGCCTCGACGGGCTTCTGGATGTTGTAGGCGCCGAGCGAGCCGGCATCGTCTTCTGGCACCGTGCCGCGACCTTGCGTGGTCGTGACCACGCCGAAGCCCAGCTTCTGCAGGCGCTGGATGGCCGAGCGGGCATGGCGGGCACCGCCGCCGACCCACAGCAGCGGGCGCTTGGCGGTGGCCAGGCGCGCGGCCAGTGCATCGAGGCCGGCGGCCGAAGGCACGGGGCGCTCGATGGGCAGCGGCGACAGGTCGGCCGGCATGGTCGTGAGCGCCGACTGGATGTCGATCGGAATCTCCACGCTGACCGGGCCGGTCGGCGCCGTCATGGCGAGCTGCACCGCGCGCTTGAGCGTGCCGAGCACCGTCTCGACGCTGCGCACGCGCAGCGCGGCCTTCGACACGGCCTTGAGCATGGTGAGCTGGTCGGGCGCTTCGTGGATGTACGACATGCCCTTGTCCAGGTACGGCGTTTCGATCTGGCCCGTGATGTGCAACAGCGGCGCGCCGGCCGTCAGTGCCTCGACCATGCTGCCGGCGATGTTGCCCGCGGCCGGGCCGGTGCTGGTGATGCACACGCCCAGGCTGGCGGTGGAGCGTGCATAGGCATCGGCCATGTTGCCCGCGCCGGCTTCGCCGCGCGCCGAGATGAAGCGCACCGTGCCGCGCTGCGCGAAGGCATCGAGGATCGGCATGTTGTGGATCGAGATGACGCCGAAGGCTGCCTTGACGCCGCACTGCTCGAGGAAGGCAGCGACGACGGCGCCGACCGTGACGGTGTTGTTGGGGTTATGCATGGCGGGAATGGCCTCCGGAAATATCGATGTGGCTGCCGGTCGTGTACGACGCGAGCGGTGAAGCAAGGAAAAGAATCGCGCGCGCGGCTTCGGTCGGAAGCCCCAGGCGACCCAGCGGGATGTGTTTGGTGGTGGCGAGCTGGCGGCTCCAGTCGGCCCAGTCCTGCGACTTGTCTTCGCGCGCCTCGAAGCGGCGGCGCCACTGGCCCGACTCGACCAGGCCGATCAGGATGCCGTTGACGCGCACGCCCTGCGGCGCGAACTCGGTGGCCATGGAGCGCACGAGGTTCAAGAGGCCGGCGCGCGCGGCCGAGGTGGCGACCATGTGCGGCTCGGGCTGGCGCGCGAGCAGCGAGTTGGCGCAGACGATGGCGGCATCACCCAGCAGCGCGCGTTGCGCGGCGAGCTGCGGCAGGAAGGCGCGCGTGGGGTGGATGACCGAGAAGAACTTCAGGTGCAGCTCTTCCATCCAGGCCGCGTCGTCGGTGTCGGCGAACGTGGACACACGCCCCTGCCCTGCGTTGTTGACCAGCATCGACGCCGGGCCGAGCGCGGCCTCGCTGGCGGCGGCGAAGGCGCGCACCGAGGCGGCGTCGCGCACGTCGCAGGTCTGTGCGAACAGCTTCGCGTCGGGGTACTGGGCGCGCAGGCCAGCCACGGCGGCATCGAGCCGTTCGGCGTTGCGGCCACACAGCGCCACGGCGGCGCCGCAGCCGAGCAGCAGCTCGACCGTGGCCAGGCCGATGCCCGACGACCCGCCCGTGACCACGGCCACGCGGCCGGCCAGTGCGTCGGCGGCGAAGAAAGAGGGAGAAGGGGCGGAGGTCGTCATGATCAAAAAAAGCGTGTCAGGCGCTGCGCAGCGGAACCACCTTGGCGGTGCGTGCAGGCGAGTAATTGAGCAGGCCCGAGATCTCGTCGGCCGTGCCGCGCACGCGCAGCACCATCTCGTCCATGCGGTTCTCGTCGATGTGGCCCGAGGTGATGGTGGCGCCCAGCGCCGCCACGATGTGGCCGCTGTGGTCGCGCACCGGTGCGGCGATGGTCGAGATGTTCGATTCGAAGAAGCCCTCGCCCAGCACATAGCCGCGCTGGCGGTCGGCCTGCACCATGTCGAACAGTTCGTTCACGGTCTTGGGCGTGCTCGGCGAGAAGGTCTCGAGCTTGTCTTCGGGGTACAGCGCGCGCAGCTGCGGCAGCGTGAGGTCTTCGAGCAGGATGCGGCCCAGCACCGTGGCGTGGGCCGGCAGGCGCGTGCCCACCGTGACCGAGCTGGCAAACGGCGTGGCCGGTGCCACCTTGGCAACGTAGACGATCGAGCGGCCATCGCGCACCACCAGGTTGCAGGGCGTGCGCAGCTCGTCGCACAGGCGGTTGAGCAGCGGCGTGCCCAGTTGCGTGAGTTCCAGCGAGGCCAGGTATTCGAAGCCCAGGCGCAGCACGGCCAGGCCCAGGCGGTAGTCGCGGCCGCCCTCGGCGCGCTCGAGGAAACCCATGTTCTCCAGCGTGGTGAGCAGGCGGAAGACGGTCGAGCGCGGCAGGTCGAAGCGGCGTGCCAGCTCAGGCGCGGAGAGCGTGCGGCTCTCGCGGCTGAACTCGCACAGCACGCGCAGGCCGCGCTCCAGCGCGGGCACGTTGTAGCGGTCTGCGCCCTCTTCCATCACTTCGTTGTCGGTGGCCATGTCGGAATTCCTCTCGGTTCTCTTGTTCGTGTCGGGTCAGCCGGCGAGCGATTCGCGCAGCAAGGTGGCGACGGCCTGCGGTTGTTCCACATAGCCGGCGTGACCCGCATCGTCCACCAATTCGAGGGGCACGCCGCAGCGCCGCGCGACTTCTTCGCAGGCGGCCGGCGGCGTGACGACGTCGAGCGCACCGCAGGCCACGCGCACGGGCATCGGGGGCGGCAGGTCGGCCAGCAGGTCGGCGTTGCACAGCAGCTCGACGGCCTGGCGGTAGCCGTGGTCGTTCAGGCGCGCCATGTTCCAGCGCACCCACTGGCGGGCGTGCTCGCTGGCACCGTCGGACACGAGCCGGCCCGCGCGTTGGGCGGCCATGCCGGCAATGCCGAGGTCGTCGAGCGTGGCCAGGCGTTCGGCGCGCACCTTGGCGCGGGCGTCGATGCGCTCGGGGGCGCCGTAGCCGATGGCGGGGCTCACGAGCACGAGGCGGCGGATGCGCGCACTGGCGCTCGACTCGCTGCGCGCAGCCGATGCGGCGGTGATGGCACCCAGCGAATGGCCGACGAGCACGCAGGAGCGGATCGAGAGCGCGTCGAGCAATTCGCCCAAGCGTGCGGCGTAGTCGGCGGCGGTCGGCGCAGCCGAGGCCAGCGGCGTCGAGCGGCCGTAGCCCGGTGCGTCCCACGCGATGAGGCAGGCCTGCGGCGCCAGCAGCGCCGCGGTGTCGAGCCACGAGGCCGCGCCCGAGCCGATGCCATGCAGGCACACGATCACCGGGCCCTGTCCGCATTCGCGCACCGACACCACCGCGCCGCCGCCGACCGCGACGTCGCGGGCCGGAAAGCGTGCGTCGAGCCGCGCCAGCTCGGAAGCCGGCAGGGTCTGCGCGGAGATGTCGATGGTGCCCATGGCCTGTTCGCTCGCTCGTTCGCTCAGCGCTTGATCTTGGCCAGCGGATGGTCGGCCGGGTACGTCGGCTTGATCGGCTTCTGTGCGCCGAGCATCACGCACATCAGCGCGTCTTCGTCGCCGATGTTGATTTCTTCGCGGTACACGCCGGGTGGCACCGAGATCAGGTCGCGGTCGGTCATGATGGTTTCGAAGCGCTCGCCGTCCTTCTCGATGACGACCTTGAGCTTGCCGCGGATGAGGAAGAACACTTCTTCCACGTCGGTGTGCAGGTGCGGCGGGCCTTCGTGGCCGGCCGGGATCACCATCGTCGAGAAGGTGAAGTTTTCCGAAGGCACGGTGTTGGTGTCGGCCGCGACACCGGTGCCGCCGGTGCCCACGTAGCGCATCTGCGCGCGGCGGAACTTGGGGTCGAAGTCGGCCTGGAACTTCAGCGCGTCCCAGTCGTACGTGCGGGTTTCGTAGCGCGCGATGCGGGTGTTCATCCACTCGGCCAGGCTGCTGCCCTCGGGCTGCACCAGGGTGCTGCCGACTTCGGCAGCGGCGGTGTTGCTGTTGATCTTTTGCTGTTCGGACAAATCGCTCATGGGTGTACTCCTTGGTCGGGAAAATTCGTTCAGTGATGCGCTTACTGATTCGCTCAGTGCATCGCGAAGCCACCGTTGACGGCGAGCAGCTGGCCGGTGACGAAGCGCGCCAGGCCGGACAGCAGGAACACGGTGGCGCCGCAGACGTCGGCCGCCTGCTGCTCGCGCGGAATGGCGCGGCCTTCGAGGTATTTCTGGTGGCGCGCCATCGGCACGTACTCGGTGGCCTCGACCAGCGTGAGGCCGGGCGCCACGGCGTTCACCGTGATGTTGTCGCCGCCCCATTCGCGCGCCAGCGAACGCGTCATGGAAATGACGGCGCCCTTGCTCGATGCATAGGCCAGCAGGTTGGGCGCGCCCCACAGCGCCGTGTCCGACGCGAGGTTGACGATGGCGCCACGGCCGCTGGCCGCCAGCGCGGGGCGGCAGGCGCGGCCCATGAGCCAGCTGCCGCGCACGTTGACGTTCATCACGCGGTCCCACATGTCGATCTCGAGCTGGTGCGCGTCGCGCCCGCCCGAGTTGGTGATGGCGGCGTTGTTGACCAGGCCGTCCAGGCCACCCAGCAGGCGCACCGCCTCAGCGGCGCCCGCCTCGATGGAGGCCGGGTCCGACAGGTCGATCGCCAGCGCGTGCGCCGTGCGACCGGCATCGCGCAGCGCCTGGGCTTCGGTTTCGGCCAGCTCGCCGAGGATGTCGGCCAGCACCACGCTCGCACCCGCCGCAGCCACGCACTGCGCGAACGCCAGGCCCAGCCCGCGCGCGCCGCCGGTCACGAGCACGCGGCGGCCGGCCAGCAGGTTGGCGGGCATCTCGGCCAGCAGCGACTGCAGGCTGGAGGGATCGGCGATGGCTTTGAGGTCGGTCATGGCGGGCATCACGTCGGGTTGGGTTAAGTTCAGTCGGCCTGGATGCCGAGTTCCTTGATGACCTTGCCGAAGCGCGCGAAGTCGGCGGCGTTGGTCTTGGCGAGCACGTCGGCGTCGCCCCCCACGGGGGTGGTGCCCAGCACGGCCATGCGCGACACGATGTCGGGCATCTTCAGGATTTCGTTGAAGTGGCCGTTGAGCGTCTTCACGATTTCGGGCGACAGGTTGCGCGGGCCCCACAGGCCGTTCCAGGCGGTCAGCTCGACGTCCTTGTAGCCCAGCTCGGCGAAGGTCGGCACCTTGGGGGCGAGCGGCGAACGCTCGCGCGAGGCCACGGCCAGCGGAACCATCTTGCCGTTGGGCATGTAGGGCGCCACGGGGCCGAGCGTGATGAAGGTCACCGGCACGTGGCCGCCGAGCACGTCGTTGACGGCGGGCGCGACGCCCTTGTACGGCACGTGCGCCAGGCTGGTGCCCGAGGCGCGGGCGAACATCTCGCCCAGGATGTGCATCGGCGAACCGCTGCCCGGGCTGGCGTAGCTCAGCGACTTGCCGCCCTTGGCCGCGGCCACCGCGTCCTTCAGGCCGGTGTAGCCCTTGGCGCCGCTGGCCACGAGGAAGAGCGGCAGATTGCCGGTCTGCACGATCGGCGTGAAGCCGTTGAGCACGTCATAGCCGGAGGCGCTGCCGGTCTTGAGCACCAGCTGCGCGATCGAGAAGGTGCTGGGCGCGAGCAGCAGCGTGTAGCCGTCGGGCGCGGCCTTCGACACGAAGGCGCTGCCGATGATGCCGCTGGCGCCGGGGCGGTTGTCGACCACCACGGGCTGGCCGACGCGGGCCGAGAGCTTCTCGGCGTACAGGCGCGCCAGGGCGTCGGTGTCGCCACCCGCCGGATAGGCAACGACCAGCGTGATCGGCTTGCTGGGGTAGGTGTCTGCCCAGGCGAATCCGGAAGCGCAAGCGGCGGCCAGGGAGACGGCAGCGGCGATGGCGAGGCGGCGAGTGTGTGTCATCGAGGGTCCGTGGAATCGGTGGCTTGTTTCACTAAAGAAACAACGATTTATTAATGGAACACCGCGAGAATACCGAGGAAGACAACTTCATGACTAGGTAAAAACCCTAGCCGACGTGCAACCGGGCGTGTACGCCCCACGAAAAAGGGCGGCCTTTTCGGGCCGCCCTTCGAGGGTGGGAGCGGGGTTTGGCTACCCGCCGTAGCGCGCGACGGTCAGGCCTTCCATGTCGATCTCGGGCGCCCTGCCCCCGATCAGGTCGGCCATCACGCGCCCGGTGCCGGCGGCCATGGTCCAGCCGAGCGTGCCGTGGCCCGTGCTCAGCAGCAGGTTGGGCACGCGGGTGGCGCCGATCACCGGCGTGCCGTCGGGCGTCATGGGCCGCAGGCCGGTCCAGAAGGAGGCGTCGCGCACCGAACCGCCGCGTGGGAACAGGTCGGTCACGACGTGCTCGAGCGTGTCGCGCCGCCGCGCATCGAGCGCGAGGTCAAAGCCCGAGAGCTGCGCCGTGCCGCCCACGCGGATGCGATCGCCCAGGCGCGTGACGGCGACCTTGAAGGTTTCGTCCATCACGGTCGATTCGGGCGCGCCGCTCGCATCGGTGATGGGCACGGTGATCGAGAAGCCCTTGACCGGGTACACCGGCAGGTCGATGCCCAGCGGCCGCACCAGCGCGGGCGAATAGCTGCCGAGCGCGACCACGTAGCGGTCGGCGGTGAAATGGCCCTGGTCGGTGCGCACCCCGGTCACGCCCTTCCCCGCTTCGTGTTCGATGGACTGGATGTTCACGCCGAAGCGGAATTGCACGCCCTCGGCTTCGGCCAGCTTGGCGAGTGCCTGCGTGAACTTGAAGCAATCGCCGGTCTCGTCGCCCGGCAGGCGCAGGCCGCCGACGAACTTGTCTTTCACGGCGCCGAGCGCGGGCTCATACACAACGCAGCCGTCGCGGTCGAGCACCTGGTACGGCACGCCGGACGCTTTCAATACCTCGACATCCTTCGCGGTGCCGTCGAGCTGCGCCTGCGTGCGAAAGAGCTGGAGCGTGCCCTGCATGCGCTCGTCGTAGCGGATGCCCGTGTCGGCGCGCAGCGTCTTCAGGCAGTCGCGGCTGTATTCGGCGAGCCGCACCATGCGGCCCTTGTTGAGTTCGTAGCGCGCCTGCGTACAGTTGCGCAGCATCGACAAGCCCCAGCGCCACATGGCCGGATCGAGCATCGGCTTGATGACCAGCGGGCTGTGCTGCATGAGCATCCACTTGATCGCCTTGACCGGCACGCCGGGCCCGGCCCACGGCGCCGAGTAGCCGGGCGACACTTCGCCCGCATTGCCGAAGCTGGTTTCGAGCGCGGGCGCCGGCTGGCGCTCCAGCACCGTCACCGTGTGCCCGGCGCGCGCCAGGTAGTACGCCACCGAGGTGCCGATGACACCGCTGCCGAGAATCAGGACCTGCATGACAACCCCTCCCTCTTGAAAGCCGCCATGGGCCGAGGGTACAGGGTCAGCGACCCGGTGCGCACAACATCTCGTTGGTCTTGCGCGTCTACGGTCTCACCCGAAGGGGACGGCAGTTGGACCGATGCCGCGCGTCAGAGGGCGCTCAACACGGCCCGCATCGAGGTCAGGCGCGCCTCGTTCTCGTCGGCGTGCGGCCAGGCGGGATGGTGCGTGCGGGCACGCTCGTTCAGCGCCAGCTGGCATGCAATGGCGGCCAGTGCCTCGTCGCGCATCGCAGGATCGACCTCGCCCGTGATCTTGAGCTGCCCGAAGGCCGTCGCGACGCGCGCGCGGCATTCGGACTGCAGGTAGGTCTCGTGCATGTCTTCCTTTGCCAGCCATTTCTCGCGCACGTCGGCATCGACTCGGTGCATGGATTTCGGCACGCCGAAGTCCCAGTCGGCGAGCATCTCCTTGAGGAAGCTCGCGACCTTGCCGTTCTTGCCGCCGTCGCGATACCAGTCTTCGAGCAACGAGAGCGTATCGCTGCCGTCGTCGCTGCCGAAGGGGCTGAAGTCATCGGCCAGGTCGTAGTAAAAATCGTCGGTGGCGAGCGCCACGAAGCGCGGGTGACTGGTCTCGCGGGCAAGGCCTTCTTCGGGGTCGTCGAAATGGTGGGGCATCGAGTGGCTCCGGGGGAATGAAGGTGCGGATGAACAGGCCCTAAAGGCCCAGGGCGTCCTGCAATTGACGTGCCGTCCAGCGCTTCGGCTGTTGCGGCCAGGCCTCAAGCAGCGCGACCATGCGCGCGTTGCGCGGTGCACTCAAGCCGTGCTCTTGCGCGAGCCGCACCACCTCGCCGCTGAGCGCGTCGATCTCGGTGCGACGGCCCAATGCCAGGTCGTCGGCCATGCTGGAGCGCGCCTTGGCGTCGATGCGCAGCATGCGCGCTGCGACGATGCGAAACAGCCAGTCGGGCAAGCGCAGCAGGCCCGGCAACCGCCGCGCCGGCACGGCCGCCACCTGCGCGGGCACGATGCCGCCCGTGCGCAGCACGTCCAGCGTTTCGTCGATGAGCGCCGCGAAGCAGCGGCGGTAGCCGCGCTGCATGAGCTCGTCGCGCAGCGGCAGGCCCGACAGCGCATTGACCGGGTTGTTGAGATTGAGCAGCAGCTTGCCCCACTGCACGGGCAGCAGGTCGGCATGCAGGTCGAGCGGCACACCGGCGCGCTCGAACACGGACAGCCAGTCGCGCAGCGCAGGGTCGTCTTCCGCGGCCAGACGGCCGGGCGTGCCGCGGTGGAAGGCGCCGTCGTCGATCTCCGCCACGTTGTACGGCACCATGCCGGCGCGGATGTTGAGCGACGGGCCGGCCTGCCCCGCCGCAGCGCAGTTCGAGATGCCGTTCTGCAGCGAGACGACCGTGGTGCCGGCCGGCAGCGCAAAGGCCAGTTCGCGCGCCGCCTCGGCCGTGGCGCCGCTCTTCACGCACAGCAGCACCAGCGCAGGCCGCGCGCCCACCGGCACCTGCTCGCACAGGCGCAGCGTGGGTGCCGCCAGCTTGTGTTTGGCGCCGTCGAGGTCGGTGAGCGTGAGGCCGTGGCGCGCGAGCTTGTCGAGCACGCGCGGACGGCCGACGAAGGTGACGGGCACGCCCGCCGCCGCAAGGCTGCCGCCGATGAAACAGCCGATGGTGCCCGCCCCCATCACGAGCACTTCACCGGGGATCGTGTCGGACATGAAGTGCTGTGTGAGGAGTGAGCGAGACGATCTCAGGTACGTTGGGCGACCCAGGCCTGCACCGATTGCAGCGCAGCCGGCAGGCCCGCGGCATCGGTGCCGCCGGCCATGGCCATGTCGGGCTTGCCGCCGCCCTTGCCACCGACCTGCTGGGCCACGAAGTTGACCAGCTCGCCGGCCTTGACCTTGCCGATGCTGTCGGCCGTGACACCGGCTGCGATCTGCACCTTGTCGCCGTCGACGGCGGCCAGCACGATGGCGGCGGTTTTCAGCTTGTCCTTCAGCTTGTCCATGGTGTCGCGCAGCGTCTTGGCGTCGGCGCCGTCCAGCTTGGCCGCGAGCACCTTGATGCCGTTGACGTCCACCGCCTGCGCGATGAGTTCGTCACCCTTGGACGATGCGAGCTTGCCCTTGAGCGCGCCCACTTCGCGTTCGAGCGTCTTGACCTGCTCGAGCACCTGCGAGAGGCGGCCCTGCAGCTCGGCGGCCGGCGACTTGAGCGTGGCGGCCACGCTGTGCACGGTCGATTCAAGGTCTTGCAGGTACGACAGCGCATTGGCACCGGTGACCGCTTCGATGCGGCGCACGCCGGCAGCCACGCCGCCTTCGCTGACGATCTTGAACAGGCCGATGTCGCCCGTGCGGCCCACGTGGGTGCCGCCGCACAGTTCGCGGCTGGTGCCGATGTCGAGCACGCGCACGGTCTCGCCGTACTTCTCGCCGAACAGCATCATGGCGCCGGTCTTCTGGGCCGACTCGAGGTCCATCACGCGGGCCTGCGTGGGCGCGTTGTCCAGGATCTCGGCGTTGACACGCTTTTCGATCTCGAGAATCTGATCGCGCGTGACGGGTGCGTTGTGCGCGAAGTCGAAGCGCGTCTTGTCGGCATCGACCAGCGAGCCCTTCTGCTGCACATGGTCGCCCAGCACTTCGCGCAAAGCCTTGTGCATCAGGTGGGTGACCGAGTGGTTGCGCATGGTGGCGGCGCGGCGCGCGGTGTCGACCGCGGCCTTGACCGCGTCGCCGACCTTCAGCGTGCCCTGGGTCTGCGTGCCGTGGTGGCCGAACACGTCGGCCTTGATCTTCTGCGTGTCGTCGACGCCGAACTGCACGCCTTCGGCCACGAGCACGCCCTGGTCGCCGACCTGGCCGCCGCTCTCCGAATAGAACGGCGTGGTGTCGAGCACCACGATGCCGCTCTGGCCTTCCTTCAGTTCATTGACGGCCACGCCTTCGAGGTACAGCGCGACGACCTGGGCGTTGGCTTCCAGGTGGTCGTAGCCGGTGAAGGTGTTGCCCGCGCCGGCGTATTCAACGTTGCGGTCCATCTTGAACTTGCCCGCCGCACGGCCCGCGGCCTTCTGCTTTTCCATCGCGGCGTGAAAGCCCGCTTCGTCGACGCTCAGGCCGCGCTCACGGCACACGTCGGCCGACAGGTCGAGCGGGAAGCCGTAGGTGTCGTGCAGCTTGAAGGCGACGTCGCCCGGCAGCACCTTGGCATCGCCGGCCAGCGCCGCGTCGAGGATTTCCATGCCGATCGCCAGGGTCTCGAAGAAGCGTTCTTCCTCAGCCTTCAACGTCTGGGTGATGTGCTTCTCGTCGGCCACCAGCTTGGGGTACGCATCGCCCATCAACTTCACGAGGTCGGGCAGCAGCTTGTGGAAGAAGGGCTTCTTCTGGCCCAGCTTGTAGCCGTGGCGGATGGCGCGGCGAATGATGCGGCGCTGCACGTAGCCGCGGCCTTCGTTCGACGGGATGACGCCGTCGGCCACCAGGAACGAGGTGGCACGGATGTGGTCGGCGATCACGCGCAGCGAGTTGTTCGACAGGTCTTTCTCACCCGTTTCACGGCCGGCGGCCTTGATGAGCGCGTCGAAGATGTCGATTTCGTAGTTGCTGTGCACGTGCTGCAGGATCGCCGCCAGGCGCTCCAGGCCCATGCCGGTGTCGACGCAGGGTGCGGGCAGTTTCTTCACCGAGCCGTCGGGCTGCATGTCGAACTGCATGAACACGTTGTTCCAGATCTCGATGTAGCGGTCGCCGTCTTCATCGGGCGAGCCGGGCGGGCCGCCGGCGATCTCGGGGCCGTGGTCGAAGAAGATTTCGGAGCACGGGCCGCAGGGGCCCGTGTCGGCCATCATCCAGAAGTTGTCGGACATGTAGCGCCCGCCCTTGTTGTCGCCGATGCGCACGACTCGCTCGGGCGGCAGGCCGATTTCTTTCGTCCAGATGTCGTAGGCCTCGTCGTCCTCGATGTAGACGGTGGCCCAGAGTTTTTCGGCCGGCAGCTTGTAGACCTGGGTCAGCAGCTCGAAGGCCCACTTCAGCGAATCGCGCTTGAAGTAGTCGCCGAAGCTCCAGTTGCCCAGCATCTCGAAGAAGGTGTGGTGGCGCGCGGTGTAGCCCACGTTCTCGAGGTCGTTGTGCTTGCCGCCGGCACGCAGGCAGGCCTGCACCGAGGCGGCGCGCACGTAGGGGCGCTTGTCTTCGCCGAGGAACACGTCCTTGAACTGGACCATGCCCGAGTTCGTGAACATGAGCGTCGGGTCGTTGCCCGGCACCAGCGAGCTCGAAGGCACCACCGTGTGGCCCTTGGAGGCGAAGAAATCGAGAAAGGTCTTGCGGATGTCCGCGACCGTGAATGTGGGCTGGCTCATCTTTGGATTTCGTCTGCCGTCAGGGCGGCCTGGCGATGGCGACCCTGCGTCGAAACCACTGCGTTGAACCGGCCTAACTGCTTGATTTGCTTGAACAATCGATTATAGGTTTGCGCATGGTGCCCGGGCCCGCCCCGGGCCTTGCGCGCACGCGATCCGAAAGCCGGGGCTAATATGGACGGCTGAAGCGGCGCGCGCCCTCCCCGGCTGCAGCCTGTTTCTTCCCTGTTTTCATCGGCAACCATGAATCAAGGAGCACGCATGGCGGGTCAGGCCTCAGCACCTCACTGGAAGATCGAAGACCTCGATTTCTCCCGCATCGCACGCGACCAGGTGCGCACGGACGAAAACCTCTTCTACCTGGTGGCGTCGGCCTCCTTCATCGAGAGCGGCTCCGACCTGTACACCCAGAACCTGGTCGATTTCTTTCAGGGCGACGACGAGGTCACCGAGTGGCTGTCGAACCACTGGGAGCAGGAAGAGCTGCAGCACGGCCAGGCCCTGCGCGCCTACGTGCGCCACGTGTGGCCCGAGTTCGACTGGGACACCGCCTACCGCGGCTTTCTTGCGGAGTACGCCACTTACTGCAAGGTCGAGTTGCTGGCCCCGACCCGCGCCCTCGAAATGACCGCCCGCTGCGTGGTCGAGACCGGCACCGCCACCTACTACCGCGCCATGGCCCGCAGCACCACCGAGCCGGTGCTGCGCGACCTGGCCGCGCGCATCGCGACCGACGAGGTCAACCACTACAAGCACTTCTATCGGTTCTTCCGCCGCTATCGGGCGCAAGAGCGGCTGAACCGCTTCCGCGTGATGGGCACCATCGGCCGACGCACGCTGGAGCTGAAGAGCGAAGACGCCGACTGCGCCATCCGCCACGTGGTGCAGGCCCGCGCCCCGCACCGGGCGAACGACGCGGCCTACGTGCAGCAGCTGAGCGCACGCATGAACAGCACCATCCGCACCCACCTGAGCCCCGGCGCCGCGCTCAAGATGCTGATGCGCCCGCTGGAGCTGCCGCCCCCGGTGCAGACGGTGATCCAGTACCCGATCCGGCAGTTCATGGAGCACGTCTTCCTGCGCTGAAGGGCCAAAAATGCCGAAAAACAGGCAAAAAAAACCCAGCACGCTGCTGGGCTGAATCTCTGGATTGCTGTCACGCACAGAGAACCCGCACTGGAAGCGAGTCCGCAAAATTTAGGGCCAGCGCCGCCCCGGGGTTGTCAGACAACACCGACAGTTCTGCACGATCGTGCGGATCGGAGGCATCCACGCAAGTTCGAAAAACTGCCAAATTCTTCACACTTTTTAACTTGTCCTACGGTTACGACATTTTTCAGCTGACATGCTGAGCGCGTGTCCTCACCGAGGATGCACCTGCTGTCACGCAACAGGGCCGCAAAAGAAGAGCTCTCTGTTTGCCTTAGAGCGCGCCCCTTCGGGGGCCCCTCGAGATACCCGCTTCGGCGGGTATTTTTTTGCCTGCCGCGGCCCGCCCATCGCGCTACCACATCGAAATGACGGGTTTTCCCAATCCGATGGGGACAATGTTGTGGAAAACCTTGTGTGCAGCGCGCGAAACCGTTGCCTGGCGGGGCCTGCAACACGGTGCCTGCGAAAGAGGCAGCGGAGGTAAAAAACCCGGGGAAATATTTTTCTCGGCGTTTTCGCCACAGTCCTGGCGGCCATTCAGAACGCGCCGAGGCGATCGGCGACGTAGTTTTGGCACCGTCCGCCTGCCATCAGCCTCGTCGAGCCCGCCAGATCTGCTGCCGAGGCAGTGAGCGTCGACCGGGTTGCCCTCTTCAGCTGAACACGCTTTCGAGATCGACCTCTTCCGCGCTGTCGTCGAGCTTCAGGCTCTGCTCGATGTGGTCGAGGTGATGCAGCATCAGCTTCTCGGCGCGCGCCGCATCGCCGCGGTTCACGGCGGCGACGATTTCCTCGTGCTCGTCGGCGCGGCAGCTCGTGGCCGTGGGCGCGTCGTACAGCGAGATGATCAGGCAGGTCAGCACCGACAGCTCGCGCATCGAGCGTGCCAGCGCCGAGTTGCCGGCCAGCTCGGCCAGCAGCACGTGGAACTCGCCCGACAGCCGCACGATGGCGCGCTTGTCGTCGCGGCGGCGTGCGTCGGCTTCGAGTTCGATGTGGCGTTGCAGGCGCTCCCGCTTGGCGTCGTCGAGCGTGCGGATCAAACGGCGCAGCACGCCGGGTTCGATGAGGCGGCGGGCCTCGAACACATCTTGTGCCTGCTCGATGGTGGGCTTGGCGACGAAGGCGCCGCGTTGCGGCACGAGCTCGACGATCTGTTCGTGCGCCAGCCGGGCCAGCACCTCGCGCACCTTGGCGCGGCTGGTCGCGAAGATCGTGGCCAGCCGGTCTTCGCCCAGCTTCGTGCCCGGCGCGAGACGGTGTTCCAGAATGGCGGCCGAGATTTTCTCGGCGATCTCGTCGACGCTGTGTTCACGGGCGTTGGGGGCACCGGTCGTGCCGGTGGCGCCAGCGGCGCCGTTCGCGCTGGTCTTGCGGGCTGGGGCTTTGGTGGGCATCGGCGCCGATTCTATCGACGCCCCCTCCAGGCTGCAGTGCGCCACGGGGCCCACCGCCTCAGCCTGGCGCGCGTGCGCCATCGCGCGCCAACAGCCGCGCCAGCGCCTCGGGCAGCCCCTGGTTCGGCTTGATCGGCGGCGGTGCAAAACTGCCCAGACGCGCCGGCGCGGGCGCCAGCGACACGAGCGTCTGCGCATGGCACACGGCGCTCGACACGCCGTCGACCACCGGCACCGGGATGCGGTCCTTGATCGAGCGCGCCAGGCCCGCCAGCGGCGCGCCGGCAATGATGATCACGTCCGCGCCGTCGTCCTCGATGGCCGACATGCACAGGGCCTCCAGCCGCTGGCCGTGGTCGTCCTGCACATGGCCGATGTCCTTGAGCGGGCCGTCGAGGCTGCGGATGCTCGCGAGCCGGTCGATGAGGCCGTTGGCCTGCACGCACTCGCGGTACCAGGCCGTGATGCGGCGCGAGATCGCGATGATCGAGAAGCGCTTGCCCAGCAGGCACGCGCTCATCAACGCCGCTTCGGTGAGGCCGACCACGGGAATGTCGAGCGCCTCGCGCAGACCGTCGATGCCGGGGTCGCCGAAGGCCGCGACCACGATGGCGTCGTGCCGCATGTGGTGCTCCGCCGCGAGCGTGGCGGCGGCGTACGCGCCGATCAGCGATTCGAAGCGGGTCTCGATGTAGGCCACGCCGAAGGGCGCGGTGAGCACCTCGATGCGCGTGTCGCTCGCGGCCGCACGCCGGGCTTCGGCCGCGATCAGGTCGGAGACGCTTTGCGAGGTGTTGGGGTTGATCAGCAGCAGGTTCATGGCAATGTCTCCAGGCGAAAGGCTCAGGACGGTCGGCGGCTCGGCAGCAAGGTGGGCTCGCCCCGGCGCAGGAATTCTCCGCGTCCGGCGCGCGGATGGAAACGTTCGCCGTCCCACACGACCTCGCCACGTGCCAGCGTCAGCGCCGGCCAGGCTTTCACCTCGATGCCTTCATAGGGCGTGTAGTCGACGTCGTGGTGCAGGTCGGCGTTGCGGATCGCGCGCGGCGTGGCGCCCCAGACCACGAGGTCGGCATCGGCGCCGACGGCGATCGTGCCCTTGCGCGGGTGCAGCCCGTAGGCCTTGGCCGGGTTGGTGGACGTCAGCTCGACGAACTTGTTGATGGTGATGCGCCCGTCGAGCACGCCGTGCGAGAACAGCAGCGGCAGCCGCGTCTCGATGCCGGGAATGCCGTTCGGGATGTGGCGGAACGCCACCTCTTCGCCGCCGGGCTTCTTGCCCTCGGGCGCGTCGTAGCGGAACGGTGCATGGTCCGACGAGAAGATCGTGAAGAGCCCATCCGACAGCCCGTTCCAGATCACCTGCTGGTTCTCGCGGTTGCGCGGCGGCGGGCTGCAGACGCAGCGCGCGCCCTGGTAGCTGTCGTCGATGCCCAGGTCTTCGGCTGTCAGGAACAGGTACTGCGGACACGTTTCGGCAAACACGCTCAGGCCGTGTGCGCGCGCCCAGCGGATCTGCTCGACGGCTTCGCGCCCCGACACGTGCACGATCATGATCGGCACGTCGACCAGCTCCGACAGTGCAATGGCGCGATGCGTCGCCTCGCGCTCCACCAGCATCGGCCGCGAATGCGCATGAAAGCGCGGCGCCGTGCGCCCGTTGGCTTCGAGCCGCTTGGTGAGCCACTCGATGCAGTCGGCGTTCTCGGCGTGGATCATGGCCATCGCGCCCTGCTCTCTTGCCACCGACAGCACGTCGAGGATCTGGCCGTCGTCCAGCTTCAGATCGTCGTAGGTCATGTATATCTTGAACGAGGTGTAGCCCTCGGCGATGAGCTGCGGCAGCTCGTGCTTGAGCACTTCTTCAGTCGGGTCGCTCACGATCAGGTGGAAGGCGTGGTCGACGTGGGCGCGACCCTCGGCGCGCTGGTGGTAGTCCTGCACGGCGGCGCGCAGCGACTGGCCCTTCTGCTGCGCGGCGAACGGGATCACGGTGGTCGTGCCGCCGCAGGCTGCGGCACGGGTGCCGGTGTCGAAGTCGTCGGCCATGCGCACGGGCGGCTCCATCGGCTGGTCGAGGTGGCAGTGGGCATCGACGCCGCCCGGCGTCACGTAGCGGCCGGCGGCGTCGATCTCCTGCCGACCGGGCGGCAGGCCAAGGCCGAGCTGCACGATGCGGCCGTCGCGGATGCCGATGTCCGAATCGAAGGTGTCGCTGGCGGTGGCAACGCGGGCGTTGCGCACCACGAGATCGAGGTCGCGGAAGGTCATGGTCTTTCTTTGCTTTTTCTGTCTGTCTGGCGGGATGGATGGGTCTCAGGCCTTCGCGTCGAACAGCCGGCCCCAGCCCTTCACGGCGCTCGGTTCGACCCCGACCGTCTTCAGCGCGCGCCAGACCACGGTGGCCACCGAGTCGTAGATCGGAATGCCGAGCTCGCGCTCCATCTCCTCGACCAGCTGCGCACCGCTCAGGTTGGTGCACATGATCGTGATGGCGTCGGGGCGTTGCTGCGCCACTTCGCGCAGCATGCGGCGCAGCGTGTCGGGCTCGACCTCGCTGAAAGCGAAGTTCACCGTGAGGTCGAGGTGCCGCTCGGCCACGCAGTCGATGCCGATGCCCGCGTAGTTGGCGACGATGCGCTGCTGCACGTCGTCGACGTACGGCGACACCAGCCCCAGCGTGCGCGCGCCCTGCGCGGCGAGCAGCTCGTTGAGCGCCAGCACCGAGGTGGTCGCCGGGATGCCCGTTGCCTCGGTGATGCGCGCGCACAGCGCCTGGTCTTTCTCGAAGCCGAGCCAGCTGGCCGAGGTGCCGCTCCAGCAGATGGTGTCGACGCGCGCGTCGGCCAGCAGCCGCGCGGCCTCGAGGATCTTGCTGTCGTCGAACTGGTTCAGCGATGCGTCACGCATCGAGATCTCGGTGACGGTGAAGCGCGAGAAATGCGCCGAGACGCCGGGCACGCCCGCGACCATCGCGCTGGTCAGCGGCTCGAGCGCGGTGTTCGACGAAGGCGTGAGCACGCCGATGAGTTTGCGAGGGGTCATGGGAGTCGAGTGGGTGGGATCAGACCGGCAGCTTCTTGCTGTAGTCGATCAGCATCGTCGAGCAGACGAAGAGGCCCGCGCCGGCGGCCGTGAACAGCATGAGCGCCATGAAGTACGAGCCCGTGGCCTGCACGATCAGGCCGACCACGATCGGCACGCCGATGCCTGCCACATTGCCGCCGAGGTTCATCGTGCCGCCCAGGAAGCCGACCCGGGCACGCGTGCCGAGGATCGAGGGCACGCACCAGAACAGGCCGCACCAGCGCAGGAAGAACAGCGTGACCGACAGCAGCACGACCACGGCGATCGGGTCGGTGATCCGCGTCACCATGAAGATGGCGATGGTCGCGATGATCGACGAGATGCCGAACAGCGTGCGCAGCACCTTGCTCTGCGAGGCGCCGGCGGCCATCCATTTGTCGGCCAGCCAGCCGCCGAACATTTCGCCGACGAAGCCCGAGAAGAACATGATGAACACCGCGCCGCCCATCTGCTTGATGTCGAAGCCGTGCACCTTCGACAGGTAGTTGGGCATCCAGGTGAGCAGGCCGTAGAACAGCGCGTTGAAGCACATCCAGCCGAAGAACATGCCCCACACCGAGCGGTAGCGGAAGAAGTCGAGCACACGGCCGCTTGCATTGGCCGATTCCTTGGCGGCGTCGGCGGCGTGGCTGGCCTCGATGTAGCGCGCCTCGGCCTCGTTCACGTCGGGATGCTGGCGCGGGTGGTTGCGGATGTAGCGCCAGGCGAAGTAGCCGGCGATCACGGTGCCGACACCGGCGATGACGAAGGCCAGGCGCCACGAGCCGAGCACGGCGATCAGCGCCGAGATCAGGATCGCGCCCAGCGCCGCACCCAGGGGCGCGCCGCCGTCGAGCAAGGTGGCGCCGCGTCCGCGTTCGGTCTGCGTCATCCAGATGCCGTTGAGCTTGCCGCCCGCGGGGTAGATCGGCGCTTCGGCCGCGCCCAGGCCCAGCCGCGTGAGCAGCAAAGGCATCCAGCCCGTGCAGACGGCGGCGATGGCCTGGAAGAAGCCCCAGCCCACGGTGGCGCCGGCGATGACAACGCGCGGGCCGAAGCGGTCGGCCAGCATGCCGCCCGGGATCTGCATCAGCGCATAGGTCCAGAAGAACGAGCTGAGCAGCAGGCCCTGCACGGCCGGGCCGATGTCGAACTCCTTGGCGATCAGCGGCATGGCCACCGAGAGCGAAGCCCGATCGATGTAGTTGATCGAGATCAGGAACAACATCATCAGGAAGATCTTCCAGCGCACCTTGGTGGGCTGAAGCGTGGCATCGGGTGCTGCGGCGGTCGCCTTGGCGCCGTCCGTCATGGTGTTTTGCATCGGTTTGTCTCCTTGCAGTGGCACGGATGCCAGCTTGCAAGGAAACGACCCGGCACGCTGGCGAACTTTGCAGTCGCGGGTCGGGCTGGTCCGGGCCAGTGCACCACCGAGGCTGTGGAGCGGAATTTAGGCTTTGTCGAAATCAACGTCAACAACAATGTTGACAATATTGTTAACGATAATGGAAAGCACCTAGCCCGCAGCCCTTTCCCGACGGGATTACGCGGCGTTGGCGGCCGGTGTTTCCGCAAAGTACGCCATGGCCGCCAGCACCCCGCTGCCGGCCACCGGCACGCCCGCCAGCTTGAAACCCATCTCGACGCCGGTCAAGGCGGCCATCAGCGTCAGGTCGTTGCAGTCGCCCAGATGGCCGATGCGGAACATGCGGCCCCGGAGCTTGCCCAGGCCCGCGCCCAGCGACAGGTCGAAGCGCTGGTGGATGAGGCGGCGCAGCGCGTCGGCATCGACGCCCGCCGGCGTGATGACGCCGGTCAGCACGGGCGAGTGCACGCGCTCGTCGGCGCACTGTGTCGGCAGGCCCCAGGCCTGCACGGCGGCGCGCACGCCGCGGCCCCAGCGCTGGTGGCGCGCGAAGATCACGGGCAGGCCCTGCTCGAGCACCATGTCCAGCGCCTCGCTGAGGCCGTACAGCAGGTTCGTGCTCGGCGTGTAGGGCCAGTAGCCGCCCTGGTTCATCTCGATGATCTCGTCCCAGGCCCAGAAGGCCTTGGGCAGGCGCGCGGTCTTCGCCACCTCGAGCGCCTTGGGCGACACCGCGTTGAAGCTGATGCCCGGCGGCAGCATGAGGCCCTTCTGCGAGCCGCTGACGGTGACGTCCACGCCCCATTCGTCGTGCCGGTAGTCGGCGCTCGCGAGGCCCGAGATGGTGTCGACCATCAGCAGCGCCGGATGGCCCGCCGCATCGATCGCGCGGCGCACCGAAGCGATGTCGGAGGTGACGCCGGTCGAGGTTTCGTTGTGCACCACGCACACGGCCTTGATGTGGTGCGTGGTGTCCTGGCGCAGGCGCTGCTCGATCAGGTCGGCCTGCACGCCGTGGCGCCAGCTGCGCGGCAGGCCGGTTTCGTCGGTGCTTTCAAGCGCGAGGAACTCGGGCTCCAGGCCGAGCCGGCGCGCCATCTTCTGCCACAGCGTCGCGAAGTGGCCGGTCTCGAACATCAGCACGTGGTCGCCGGGGCTCATCACGTTGACGAGCGCGGCCTCCCACGCACCGGTGCCCGACGCGGGATAGACGACGACCGGATGCCGGGTCTGGAACACCTGCTGCAGCCCGCTGATGACCTTCTTGCCCAGCGTGGCGAACTCGGGCCCGCGGTGGTCGATGGTCGGCAGGCTGATGGCCCGCAGGATGCGGTCGGGCACGGGGCTGGGGCCCGGAATCTGCAGGAAGTGGCGGCCGCTGGGATGGTTGTCGAGGGCGATCATGGTGTTGTCTCCGTTCTGTGTTCTGGATGGGTGGATGAAAGGTTCTAGAGCTGCACCGACGCGTGGCCGATGCCCGGGAATTCAGCGGTGACGAGGTCGCCCTCGCCCGCTTCGAGAATGCCGACCCACGTGCCGGTCGTGACCACGGTGCCGGCCGCGACGGTCTCGCCGTTCCGCGTGGCATGGCGCAGCCACGCGGGCAGCAGCCAGGCGGGGTCGCCGAGCGAATGCGTGCCGCGGCGCATCACGGTCGCGCGCGCGCCGATGCGCACCTCGCAGGCTTGCGCGGCCCAGTCGCGTGCCACGAACGGCACCCACTCGCCGAGCACCAACGCGCCGTGCGATTGCAGGTCGGCCAGCTTGCACAGCGCGGGCGCGTCGATGGCCTCCTGCCAGCGGGAGTCGACGACCTCGATCGAGACCGTCATCGCATCGACCAGGGCGCGGGCGCCGTCGACGTCGAGCGTCGATGCCAACGCCGCATCGACATCGCGTCCGATCCGCAGCGCGACCTCGGCCTCGATGCCGCGAATGTGGAACGGCCAGTCGCCGGCCGTCGCCGGGCTGGGCCACACGCCGCGCGGCGGCAGCGGTGCGTGGGTCGGCACGGCATCGCGCGATGAGCCGCCGGCTTTCCAGTACCGCGGCGGCGCCGCGCCGAACCAGCCGAGCGCCTGCGCCACCTGCTGCTGCACGGCGTAGGCATCGTCGGCCTGCGTGAGCAGGTCGGCCATCGACGCCGCGGGACACGTGACGTGCGCACCGCGCGCACGCACCAGCGCCTCGGCCACAGCGTCGATTCTTGAAAGGGACATAGCGGTTGCCTCCAGTGATCTCGGAAAAAACAAACAGGAAAAATTCAGAAGCTCGCGTGCAACGGCGCGAGCCCCTTCACATCCACCCGCACGGCCGTGCCCTGCGAGGCGAACAACATGCCGGTGCACGACCCGGTCGTCACGACCTGGCCGGCCCGCAGGCCCTGGCCCCGGGCCGCGCCCTGGTTGGCCAGCCACACGAGCAGCGCACCGACGTCGGGGTGCGTGTGCTCCCCGACCGTGTGGGCGACGACCTGGTCGTCGAAATGCATCACGACTTCGGCCTGTGCCAGGTCGAGCCACGACCGATCGAAAGGCACGGGCTCGCCGAGCACCAGGCCGCCGTGGCACAGCAGGTCGGCCAGCAGCGCCGACGGGCTGGCGTCGAGCCAGTCGATCAGGCGGGTCTCCGCCACCTCGATCACGGGCAGCACCGAGGCAATGGCATCGGCGACGTCGTCGCGCGTGTAGGGCGCCGCGCGCGGCGGCAGGTCGGCGCCGAGACGGAACGCGAGCTCGGCCTCGACGCCGCGCAGATGCCATGCGCCGCCGACCAGCGACGCGCCGCCGGGCACCAGCCCTTCGGCCGGCAGCGGCGCGCACACGGGCTCGCGGCCCGGCGCGCTCGGACCGACCTTCCAGCCGCCGACAGTGCCGAGCGCCGCCAGCGTCGCATCCTGGATGGCATAGGCCGTGTGCCGGTCGTGCACCGGCAGCAGCGACGACATCACGCGCCGGCCGTCGCGCCGCGCGCGGCACAGCGCCTGCGCGGCTTCGGCCGGCGAGCACTGCGGCGCGACGGCCTCGGCCAGCGTCACAGCTCTGGGAAGCGCTGCCACGGATGAGCCTGTTCGAACGAGCGCGCGAGCGCGAGCAAGGCGTCGTCCGCCCCTTCGCGCGCCACGAGCTGCACGCCGACCGGCAGCTGTCCCGCAAAGCCGCACGGCAGCGCGATGGCAGGCAGGCCGACGGCGTTCGCGAAGCCGGCGAACACCGCATGGCCGCGCGGGCCGACCTCGCGCCCGTCGATGCGCGTCGGATGCGTCTCGCTGGCGGGCCAGGGCAGCGCGGCCGCCGCGGGCGTCAACAGGAAGTCATAGCGATCGAACAGCTGCGCGAGCGTGTTGCGCAAGCGCTCAGCCTCGTACAGCAGCTCGAACAACTCCGACGCGCTGGCCTTGCGGCCGTTCTCGGCATTCGCCTGCATCGCGGGGCCGAACAGCAACGGATCGAAAAGCCGGCTCGACAGCTCCTGCGGATGCGCGACCAGCCAGGCCAGCCCGACCTGCGCCAGCAGCGGCCAGCGCTGGTTGATCGCTTCGACGATGCCGAAGTCCTGCGCTGTCGTGACCTCGTGGCCGAGCGCAGCCATGTGCCGCGCCGTCGCTTCGGTCAGCGCCGCGATCTGCGGATCCACCGGGTGATCGCCGAAGCGGGGAATGAAGAGAATGCGCGCGCGCTGCGGACCCGCGCCCTCCTCCACCGGCCGGTCGCCGATCACCTGCATCACCGCTGCCACGTCGGCCACGCTGCGCGCGATCGGGCCCGCAACCTCGAAGCCCAGAAAGATCGGCGGCAGCCCGTCGCCGCGCGGCACGCGTCCGCGCGAGGGCTTGAAGCCGACGAGGTTCGTGTGCGAGGCCGGCCGGCGGATGGAGCCGCCGCCGTCGGTGCCCAGCGCGATCGGGCAGCCGCCCGCGGCCACCAGCGCCACTGCGCCACCCGACGAGCCGCCGGGCGTGAGCGTCGGGTCCCACGGGTTGCCGGTGGGGCCGAACACCGGGTTGTCGGTGTAGCCCTGCATCGTGAACTCGGGCACGTTGGTCTTGCCGAAGATCACGGCACCGGCCTCGCGCAGCTTCGCCACCGGCAGCTCGTCGCGCCCGGCCACCACGCCGGCCAGCGCGCGGCTGCCCCAGTGCGTGGGCAGGCCGCGCACCTGCAGGTTGTCCTTGATGGTGACGGGCACGCCGTCGAGCGCGCCCAGCGCCCGGCCGTTGCGCCAGCGCGCCGTGCTTTGCTCGGCCGCGTGCGTGGCGCCTTCGCTGTCGAGCGCGATGAGTGCGTTGAGCCGCGGGTTGACCTCGGCGCTGCGCTGCAGGCAGGCATGCAGCGCGTCGGTCGGGGTGAACGACGCCTCGCGGTAGCCGGCCGCGAGCTGCGCCGCGTCGAGTTGCCAGAGCGGTGTGGTGCTGTGCATTGCGGCGTGCCTCACATGTGCGCCGGCAGCCACGTCACCAGCTGCGGCACGGCCATCAGCAGCAGCGTGAATGCGATCATGATCAGCGCGTACGGCAGCGCACCCCAGATCGCGTCCTGGATGCCGCCCTTGTCGGGACGGATGCCATGCACCACGAACAGGTTCATGCCCACCGGTGGCGTGATCAGGCCCAGCTCGCACATCAGCACGATGAAGATGCCGAACCAGATCGGGTCGACGCCTACGGCAATGGCGATCGGATAGGTGATCGGGATCGTCGCCACCTGCATCGACAGCACGTCCATGAACATGCCCAGGATCAGGTAGAACACGATGAGCGCCAGGATCAGCCCCGTGGCCGACAGGCCCTGGCTCGCGACCCACTTCGTCATCGACTCGGCCACGCCCGTGAGGCTCACCGTCAGGTTGAGGATGAAGGCGGCCACGACGATCAGCAAGATCATGCCGCTCACGCGCGCCGTCGAGATGAAGCAGTTGCGCAGCAGCTCCCAGTTGAGCTTGCCCGACTGCCAGACGAAGCCCAGCGCCGCGAGCACGCCCAGCGCCGCGCTCTCGGCCGCCGTGGCGATGCCGAAGTACAGGCTCCCCATCACGATGCCGAACACCACCGCCGGCGGCACCAGGTGCACCAGCACGCGCAGCCGCTCGCGCATCGGCACCTTGGGCTCGCGCATCGCGTTGCCGCTGGCCAGGCTCGAGACGGCGATCCAGACCATGAAGCTCAGCGTGAGCAGCAGGCCCGGAATGATGCCGGCGACGAACAGCTTGCCGATCGAGTTGTTGGTGAGCGAGCCGTACACGATCATGTTCACGCTCGGCGGGATCAGGATGCCCAGCGTGCCGCCCGCAGCCAGGCTGCCCAGCGACGCGCGCATCGGGTAGCCGCGCCGCTGCAGCGACGGCAGCGCCACCGTGCCGACCGTGGCCGCGGTGGCCACCGACGAGCCCGAGGTGGCCGCGAACAGCGCGCAGCTGCCGATGTTGGTGTGCAGCAGCCCGCCCGGCAGGCGGCCCAGCCACGCCGACAGCGCGATGTACATGCGGTCGGCGATGCCCGAACGCAGCAGCAGCTCGCCCAGCAGCACGAACAGCGGCACCGACGTGAGCAGGCTCTCGTTCTGCACGCCCCACACGACCGGCGCGATCGAGTCCATGAAGGGCGCGCCGTAGGCGGCAATGCCGCCGATGATGCCGATGGCCGCCATCGACACCGCGATCGGCAGGCCGAGCAGCATCAACGCGAGCATCGCGAAGAATGCGAATCCGATCAGGGCAATGTTCATGGTGCGGCTCCTTCGGCGTGCTGCCGTGCCTTGAGGTCGTCGAGTTCTTCCTTCAGCTCTTCTTTCGCGCTCTTCGGATGGAAGTCGCTGTTGAGCTTGCGGATGTCGCCGCTGGCCAGCAGCCGCGTCGCGCGCCAGGCCAGCGCGCAGGCCACGAGCGCGAAGATCACGAGGCCCGCGTACCACACGCCTTGCGGAATGATCAGCGGCGTGGCCCACGGCGTCTGTGCGGTGCTGCGGTAGGCCGTCGTGTCCTGGATCACCTTGAACGCGACCCAGGCGATGAACAGCGCGAACACCGCGAGCGAGACGATCGAGAGCCAGTTCAGCAGCGCCTGCACGCGCGGCGGAAACTTGTCGTGGAACACGTCCACGCGGATGTGGTTGCGCCCCAGCAGCGACAGGCTGAAGGCCAGCGTCGAGCCGACCGCCAGCGCGTAGCCACCCAGCTCGTCCGCGCCCTGCAGCGAGACGTTGAACAGCTTGCGCGAGATCGTCTCGATGGCGACGATGAACGCCAGCCCCAGGAAGATCGCGCCGAAGGCCGTGGCCAGCACGGTCTCCATGCGGGCCCTGAAGTCGGCGCGCGGGGCGGCGGCCTGGGCGGGTTGCCGGTCGCGGGTCATGGCGGCGCTGTTCATTGCAGGCCCAGCACCGGTGCCACCGTCGCCTGCCAGGTCTTCAGGCAGGTCGGGTTCGACTTGTTGCACACCTCGGCCCACACCGGCAGCGACACCTTGTTGACCGCGCCGCGCAGCAGCTCGGTGTCGGCGGGCGCGACGGGCACGTCGATCAGCTTGAACTTCTTGCCGGTGGTGCACGGGTCCTTGCCGGCGTTGCAGTTCAGCGCGTCCTTGAAGAGCTCTTCGGAGTACTTCCACATGTCGTCGCTCAGCGTGTCGAAGGCCTGCTTCATCTTGACCTTGGCCTCGGGCGCCAGCGCGTTCCACGACTTCATGGTCATGCCGTAGCCGTTCAGGGCCATCTGGAAGCCGATCGGCATCTGGTGCGTCGTCACCTCAGGCCAGCCGGCCGAGTTGGCCGAACTGGGGCCGGTGATGGCGCAATCGACCACGCCCAGCGACAGCGACTGGTGCGTGTCGGCGAACGACACCGGCACCGGCGTGCCGCCCACCATCTCGATGAACTTGGCCAGGTTCTGGTCGTACACGCGGACCTTCAGGCCCTTGATGTCGGCCAGCTTGGCGATCGGCTTCTTGCAAAAAAGAATCTGCGGGCCGAAGGGCCACACGGCCAGCAGCTTCACGCCGAACTGCGCCTGCAGGCGCGCATCGGCCGTGTCGAAGTAGGCCTTGGCCACCTTGCGCCCCGTGACGTAGTCGGGCGCCGCGCCCACCAGGTCCAGGCCGAGGATCGTGGGCTCGTCGCGCGAGTTCTGCGACACGCGCAGCGAGACGAGGTCGAACAGGCCCGCCTTCATCACGCGCAGCTGCTCGGTGTCCTTGATGCCCAGCGTGTCGATGGGCTTGTAGTCGACATCGATCGGCAGCCCGGTGCGGGCCGCGAAGTTCTCGAAGAAGGGCTGCTCCTTGTTCTTCTGGAGCAGGCCGGTGGCCAGCGGCTGGCCGATGGCTTTCATCTTGATGCGGTCTTGCGCGTGGGCCGCGGGCAACGCGAGCACCACGGCCAAGGCAACTGTGGCGAAGGACTTGAGGCGAAGGTAAAACGGCATGAAAACTCCAGCAGAGGTGGGTAGGAGGGAACGGGACGACATCGAATGAAAGACGTGCCATTGAATCCCGCAGCGGCGCAGCGCAGCGGACTATCCCGCTGCGCGGGACAGCCAAAAAAACTGGTTTGGAATCAAGCACTTGGCGCGTTGCGCCAGTGGAAGACGCGCCGAAGACGAGGGGCCTTCAGCGACCGCCGTAGGCGGCGGTGATCTCGTCGGCGGCGGCGCGCACGGTGGCGCCCAGGTGCAGGAAGTCGGTGCTCTTGATGCGCTGCGTCGGGCCGACCAGCGAGATCGCGCCGAAGGGCTGGCCATGCTCGTCGCGGATGGCCGCGGCAATGCAGCGCAGGCCGACCGCGTTCTGCTCGTCGTCGATCGCATGGCCCGCGCGGCGCACCTCGCCCAGCGTTTCATGCAGCCGCGAGGCGCGCGCGATCGTGTTGTTCGTGAGCTTGGGCAGGCCGTAGGTGCGCAGGTACTGCAACACGTCGTCCTCCGACATCGCCGCGAGGATCGCCTGCCCCATCGCGGTGCCATGCAGCGGCGCACGGAAGCCCGGCTTGCCGATAGCGCGCATGAGTTCGCGGCTCTCGACCTGCGTGACGAACACGATGTCGCCCAAGTCGGCAATGCCCAGGTTGATGCTCTCGCCCGTGCTGTCGCGCAGCCGGCGCATCACCGGCAGCGCGAGGTGCGCGATGCGGCGGCGCCGCCCGAAGGCCGCGCCCACCGAGAAGCAGCGCACACCCACGTACCAGAGGTTCGTCTCGCGATCGAACTGCACGAAGCGCCGCTGCTCCAGCGTGGTGAGCAGCCGGTGCGCGGTCGACGACGACAGCCCCGTGTGCGCCGCGATGTCGACCAGCCGGAAGCCTTCGTCGTCCTCGGCAAGGAGTTCGAGCAACTGCATGGCGCGCGTGAGCGACTGCACGGTGCTGTCGTTGTCGCGGTCGATGCGGGTGACTTTGGGGGTCTTGGTGGGGGTGCGCGGCGAGCTGGCAGTCATGGCGGGCGTTGTGCAAATTGCGTGCCATCCGGCCTGCCCGTCCGGCACGCCATCCGGTCGCCGATGGTCTGCGACAACGCGCGCGTCAAAAACAGTGTTTACACTGATGTCGACATTTCAATGCAACCCCGGCACGATGGGCCGCCGCGCGCCGCCTGCAAGGGGCGGCCGTGGCAGCGGTGGCTGGCCTTACGCCAGGGGCAATTCGCGCATGAGGTTGCTGCGCACCCACGTGAACGCGCCCGAAGCGAGGTTGCTGGCCTGCCAGCGGCGGAATTCGGGGTCGGCGGACAACAGGTCCGTGACCTTGGCGTACGCCGTCGCGTTCTCGAACTGCACGGTCAGGACATAGTTGCCCAGTTCGCCTGCCGCCACGCTCCAGAACTGCGGGTTCGACGCGCCATGTTTCTTCCAGAGCGCCGCGCCCGCCTTCACGGCGTCGATGACGGCCCCGAGATCGGCGCCGGAATTGGGTCGCAGAACATATCGCGCTTCGTAGGCCATGGAAGTCTCCTTCGTCACCGCAAGAGACCGACATTGAAGCACCGGGGCGCGCGCGGGGCAAACGGCATGTGTGGCGCCCGCCGCTGCGCGCTGCCCAGGCGGCGGCGGCCCCGAGGTCCACACGGCTGGCGGCTAATCCACCGTCACATTGCCCTCCTTGACCAGCCTGGCGAACTTGCCGGTCTCCGCCCGGATGCGCGTCGCCATCTCGCCGGGCGTGTCGCCGATCGGGTCCGCGCCGATCGCGTGCATGCGTTGCGCGAAGTCCGGCGACTTGATGATCTTCACCATCTCGGCATTCAGCTTGCTCACCACCTCCTTCGGCGTGGCGGCCGGCGCCAGCACACCGAACCAGGTGCCGATGTCGAAACCCTTCAGGCCGGCTTCTTCGAGCGTGGGCACGTCGGGCAGCACCGACGAGCGCTTGGCAGTGGTCACGGCGAGCGCGCGCAGCTTTCCGCCCTTGATGTGCTGCAGCACCGGCGTGATGGTGTCGAAGGACATCGCCACCTGGCCGCCCAGCAGGTCGGTGGTCAGCGGGCCGCTGCCCTTGTAGGGCACGTGCAGCAGCCGGGCGCCGGTGCTGGTCTGGAACTGGGTGCCGATCAGATGCTGGGCCGTGCCGTTGCCGTTCGATCCGTAGGCGAGTTCGGTGGTCGACGCCTTGGCGAACGCCACGAGTTCGGCGACGTTTTTTGCGGGCGTGAGCGCCGCGTTGACCACCAGCACGTTGGGCACCATGGCGACGGTGGTGATGGGCGCCAGGTCCTTCTGGAAGTCGTAGGGCAGCTTCTTGTAGACGCTGGTGGCAATGGTGTGATGCACCGCGCCCATCAACAAGGTGTAGCCGTCGGGCTTTGCCTTGGCGACGTAGTCGGCACCGAGCGTGGCGCCCGCCCCCGGCTTGCTCTCGACGATGACCGCCTGGCCGAGGCTTTTCGACAACGCGTCGGCCAGTGCGCGTGCCAGCACGTCCGTCGTGCCGCCCGAGGGAAACGGCACGACGATGCTGATCGGCTTCGACGGCCAGGCGTCCTGTGCCGAGGCCCAGGGCACGAGCAAGGCGCCGGCCGTGGCGGCAACCAGCTGGACCACGCGGCGGCGCATGAGGGGGGAAGAAAGCTTCGTCATTGTTTTATGTCTCCGTGCACGTCGCCCGGTGCGCGGGCCAGGCCACGCATCCGGGGATCGTTTGTTGAAATGAATCGAAAGATGCGGTGGCGCCCTCAAGCCGCCTTGCGCGGCGCGCCAGCGGCGAGCCGTGCGGTCATGGCCCGCGTGACCTCGGCCGTCGTGGCCTCGCCACCCAGGTCCCGCGTGTGCAGTGACTTGTCGGCGGTGACGGCCTCGATGGCCTGCATCACTTGCGCCGCGGCCTCGGTTTCGCCGAGGTGCTCGAGCAGCATCACGACCGACCAGAAGGTGCCGACCGGGTTGGCCAGGCCCTTGCCCATGATGTCGAAGGCCGAGCCGTGGATGGGCTCGAACATCGACGGATAGCGGCGCTCGGGGTCGATGTTGCCGGTGGGCGCAATGCCCAGGCTGCCGGCCAGCGCGGCGGCCAGGTCACTCAGGATGTCGGCGTGCAGGTTGGTCGCGACGATGGTGTCCAGTGAGGCGGGCCGGTTGACCATGCGCGCGGTGCAGGCGTCGACCAGTTCCTTGTCCCAGGTCACGTCGGGGAACTCTTTGGATATCTGCAACGCGATCTCGTCCCACATCACCATCGCGTGGCGTTGCGCGTTGCTCTTGGTGACCACGGTGAGCAGCTTGCGCGGCCGCGAGCGGGCCAGGTTGAAGGCGAAACGCATGATGCGTTCGACGCCCGCGCGGGTCATCATGCTCACGTCGGTGGCGGCCTCGATGGGGTGGCCCTGGTGCACGCGGCCGCCCACACCGGCGTACTCGCCCTCGGAGTTCTCGCGCACGATCACCCAGTCGAGCTGGCCCGGCGCGCAGCGCTTGAGCGGGCCGTCGATGCCCGGCAGGATGCGCGTAGGCCGCACGTTGGCGTACTGGTCGAAGCCCTGGCAGATCTTCAGGCGCAGGCCCCACAGCGTGACGTGGTCGGGAATGTGCGGATCGCCCGCGGAGCCGAAAAGAATGGCGTCCTTGCCGCGCAGCGCATCGAGGCCGTCGTCCGGCATCATCACGCCGTGGGCGCGGAAGTAGTCGCCGCCCCAGTCGAAGTCTTCGAACTCGAAGCGGAAGCGGTCGCTGGTGGCGGCCAGCGCCTGCAGCACCTCGCGGCCGGCCGGCACGACCTCCTTGCCGATGCCGTCGCCGGGAATGGTTGCGATCTTGTAGGTCTTCATGAAGGGTCTGTGGTCGGTGAATGGAGTGGTGCCCACTCTACGAACTCGACAGCCCGCGGCATCGCGCCTAGAGTCAAAGCTTCGTTAACTTCAATTCAACAATGAGCCCGCATGGCCAGTGAGATCAACCCGACGGACCTCGGCTTTTTTTCGACGCTGGCTGCGGCCGGCAGCCTCAGCGCGGCGGGGCGCGAGCTCGGCATCACCACGTCGGCGGTGAGCAAGCACCTGTCGCAGATGGAAGCGCGGCTGCGCGTGAACCTGGTCGTTCGCTCGACCCGGCGCATGAGCCTCACGCCCGAAGGCGAGCTCTACCTCGAGCACGCGCGGCGCATCCTGGCCGACATCGAGAGCATGGGCGAACTGCTCGGCGTTTCGCGGGCCGTGCCGAAGGGCCTCTTGCGCGTCAACGCCACGCTGGGGTTCGGGCGCAGCCATGTTGCGCCGATGATCTCGAAGTTCGCGCACAAGTACCCCGAGGTCGAGGTGCAGCTGCAGCTGTCGGTCAACCCGCCGCCCCTGACCGACGATGCCTTCGACGTCTGCGTGCGCTTCGGCGCGCCGCCCGATTCGCGGGTGATTGCGCGGCGCCTGGTGGCCAACCGGCGCCTGCTGTGCGCCGCACCCGCCTACCTGGCGAAACACGGCACGCCCAAGGTGCCCGACGACCTGACGCGGCACAACTGCATCGGCATCCGCCAGGGCGAAGAGGCGCACGGGCTCTGGCGCCTGTCGAAAGGCCAGGGCAAGAGCGCGACGACCCACGCGGTCAAGACACGCGGCACGCTGACCACCAACGACGGCGAGATTGCCGTGAACTGGACGCTCGAAGGCCACGGCATCCTGATGCGCGCGGAGTGGGACATTGCCCGCTACCTGCGCAGCGGCCGGCTGGTGCAGGTACTGCGCCAGTACCACACGCCCGACGCCGACATCTACGCGGTGTATCCGCCGCGCCACCAGCTTGCGGCGCGGGTGCGCGCCTTTGTCGATTTTCTGGCGGTGTCGCTGGCGCAGCAGTCACCAGGAAAACTCGCGCCGGTCTGAGCGCAGGCGCGGGGTCTCGCCCGCCCTACGCGCTGCCCCAGCCCCCGCCGAGCGCCTTGTACAGGTTCACGGTGTTCACCGCCGCTTTCAACTGCAGTTCGATGAGTTGCTGCTGCCCGGTGTACAGCTCGCGCTGCGCATCCTGGCTCGAGAAGTAGTCTTCCATGCCGCTGCGATAACGCGTGCGCGAGATGCCGGCCACCTTCTCGAGCACCTGCACGCGCGCCTGTTGCGCCTCCAGCTGCGGCTGCAGGTGGTCGCCGGCGATCAGCGCGTGAGCCACTTCGCGAAAAGCCACCTGCGCCGCGGATTCGTACCCGGCCATCGCGGCGGCCAGCCGCTCCTGGTTGGCGCTTACGTTGGCGGAGCGGCGGCCCCAGTCGAAGATCGGCAGCGACACGCCCAGCACGCCGGCCCAGCTGCTGTTGCTGCTGGCGAGCAAGGTCGACAGCTCCTTGCTGACACCGCCGGCCAGCGCCGTGAGCGAGATGGTCGGCAGCATGGCGGCCTTGGCCGCGCCCACGCCCGCGTTGGCGGCCTCGACGCGCGCATAGGCCGCGAGCAGGTCCGGCCGGCGCTGCAGCAGGCTGGACGGCAACCCGGCCGCGACCTGCGCCGTCGAGTTCTCCGGCCAGGGCCGTGCGCTGCCCGTCTCGGGCGGCACGGGACGGCCGACCAGCACGTTGAGCCACTGCAGATCCTGCGCGACACGCATGCGGTATTCCTCCTGCCGCACACGCGCGTTCTGCAGCAGCGACTGCACCCGGTACACGTCGAGCTGCGCGGCGCCGCCGACGGCGCGGGCGCGACCGATCATGTCGGCGTTGGCGTTCAGCGCGGTCTCGTTGGCCATGGCCAGGGCGAGCAAGGCGCGGTCGGCGCGCAGCGTGAGGTAGGCGTTCGACACCTCGCCCACCAGGTTCATGCGCGCGGCGGCGTGGTCCTTGTCGCCGGCCTCGGCGAGCGCGCCGCTTTGTTGCGCGGCGCTTTGCTGGCGGCCGAAAAAGTCCAGCTCGTACGACATCACGCCCGCCTGGATGTCGAAGCTGTTCGACACGCGCCCGTCCGACGGCAGGTTGCCGACCGGGCTGAGCGAGCCCTGCGGCGTGGTCTGCGCCCGCTGGCCGTGCGCCGACAGCCCCACCTGCGGGAACAGCGAGGCGCGGCTGCCGGCATAGGTGGCGCGCGCCTCGCGGGCTTTCGCGGCATAGACGCGCAGGTCGCGGTTGTTGTCGAGCGCCGTGGCGATCAGGCCGCGCAGCTCCTCGTCCTGCACGAAGCTGCGCCAGTCCACGGGCTGCGCGCTGGGCGCCGTGGCGCCGGCCGGCCATTGCGTCGGCACCGTGAGGTCGGGTTCCTTGAGCGGCGGCGTGAGGTTGCAGCCGGTCGTCACCAGCACGATGCACACGGCCAGCACCGCGAGGAGCAGGCGCAGCGACAGGCGCGCAAAGCCCGCGCCCGGCGCGCGAATCCCCGCGCTCGCCATCAGGGCCGACGCTGCCTGCCAGGGCCGCACCTGCACCGCCACGTGGCTCGGCGGCACATTGAAGACGTGGCGCACGAGGTGCTCGCGCTGCGCCTCGGTGGCGGCAAACTTCAACTCGGCGCCCGCCCTGCCGCGCGCGGCGAGGTGGGCCGACAGCCAGCCGATCGGCTCGACATGCACCTCCAGCGGCTGACCGACGCGCAGGCGCTTCAGCAGGCCCCGGCCTTCGAGCAGCGCGCCGTCGGTCGCGATGTTGACGAAGCGCGACTCGCCCTCGCCCGCCGCCGTGCGCACCCGTGTCAGTGCGCGCCAAGGAAAGCGCTCTTCCTGCTGCGGGCGCGGCAGGTCGACGCAGGCCATGAGCGCGCCCAGGCACAGCACCAGCGCGATGCCGGTCCACACGAGGTTGAGCTGGTCGCCCGGCGTCAGCGCCGCGCCGCTCAGCGCCGCCATCGCGGCCGCGCCCTGCAGCGCCACGAGCAGGCCGCCGAAGACGCCCACCAGCTTCCAGTGCACCACCGTGCGCGAGCGGTCGAGCCCCTTGGCCGTCACCTTGAACGGATGGCCGAAAGGCTTCAGCATCGCGCGGGCCAGCGTGCCGCTCACGGCCATCGCCGCCACCAGCTGGCTCACCTCGCTGAACACGGGCAGGCAGCGCCGCTGGCTGATCCAGTAGCTGTAGGCCCAGAACATCATGAGCGACGGCAGGCCGTAGGCGGCAAAGGCCTGCGGCGTCGCATGGAAGGCGGAGACGCCGGCATACCAGTACAGCGCCGGCGCCAGCAGGATCAGCACCATGAACGGCTTGCCCAGCCAATGCAGCAGCCCGTGCACGAAGTGCAGCCGCGCCGACAGGCTGTAGCCCCGGCCGAGCAAGGGCCCGTTGGGCAAGAGCGCGAGCTGCACCGTGCCCAGGCACCAGCGGCTGCGCTGGTTGATGTAGTCGACGATGCTCTCGGCCGACAGCCCGTTCGACAGCCGCTCGCCGAGCCAGCGCGTGATGCGGCCCCGGCGCAGCAGCAGGTAGGTGGTGTGGATGTCTTCGCACACGCTGCCGACCGGGAACCCGCCCGCCTCGGTGATCGCGTCGCGCCGCACGATGAACGAGGTGCCCACGCAGAAAGCGGAATCGACCGCGTCCTTCGCGGGCTGCAGCACGTCGAAGAACACGCGCTGCTCGTCGACCCAGCTGTCGGTGGCGCGCAGGTTGTGCTGGATGGGGTCGGCGTTGTAATAGAACTGCGGCGTCTGCACCAGCCCCACGCGCTTGTCCTCGAACAGGCCGAGCATGCGGTAGACGATCTGGCGCTGCGGCGCGAAGTCGGCGTCGAGCACGAGGATGAACGGCGCATCGGTCACGCCCGCGGACAGGCGCAGGCCGTTGTTGAGGTTGCCGGCCTTGGCGTGGCTGTTGTCGGGCCGCCGCGCGTAGTGCACGCCGCGGCGCTCGCAATACTCGCGCAGCCAGTCGCGCCGCGTGTCGTCGAGCACCCAGACGTTCAGCCGCGGGTAGTCGATGGCCTGCGCGGCGATGATGGTTTTCTCGAGCACGGCCAGCTCTTCGTTGTAGGTGCAGATGAAGACATCGACGGCCGGCACATCGTCACCGCGAGCGCGCAATGCGGCCTCGCCCCGGTCGGCCTGCGCGCGGTTGTCGCGGCGCCGCATGAGCATGTGGATCGACATCAGCGTGTAGACGATGGCCGTCAGCTCGAAGCACAGGAACACCCAGGCGAACAGGGTTTCGAAGCCCAGGTCCGACGGCGGCATCGTCGCCACGATGCGCCAGACGGCGTAGCGCAGCAGCAGCAGCGCCGTCAGCGCGCCGAACAGCACGCGGTGGGACATGCGCTCGACTTTGGCCCAGGTCATGAGGAGCAAGGCGAGCCCCCCGACCAGTGCGTTGAGCTGGAATTCCGGAGTGGCGATCAGGCTGGACATGATGGAACGGCTCCCGAGGCAAGGGTCTTGCCGGTGAAAGGGTTGAAGCCCGTGGCGGCCAGGGCGATCCAGGCGGTCGCGCCGAGGTGGGGCCAGCGGTAGTAGAAGAAATCGGCCCCGGTCGAGTCGGGGCCGATGGCCAGGCCGGTGGAGATGCGCGCGCTCGGCGTGGCGTAGTACAGGCCGTTGCTGGCGCGCTGCGAGGCGAGCAGCTGCCACAGCGCCTCGGGCGCCGCGCCCTTGCGGGCCACCAGCGTCGCGGCGGCCTGCGCGCTGCCTTCGGTCCAGATGCCGTCGGGTTCGCGCGAGAAGCCGTAGCCCGCGCCGGAGCGGTGGTGCTTCTCCACCCAGTCGAGGCTGCGACCCCACGCGCAGGAGCCCTCGGGCGCCGCGAGCAAGGGCCACAGCTGCGCGTCGAGGCCGGAGCCTTCGGTGGAGACGGTGGCGCCATCCTCCTTGGTGCCGATGTGGAAGCGCTGTTCCGACGGGTTCCACATGCGGCCCACGAAATCGAGCGCGGTGCGCGCCTGCCGTTGCTCTGCCGCGTCGGGCTGGCCCTCGGCCCGCGCCGCGCGCGCGGCCCATGCGGCGGCCATCGCGATGTCCAGGTTGTGCTCGGTCGACTTCCAGGTCTGCGCGCGCTGCGCGTTGTCCCAGCCGTGGCGCCCGCCGTTGTAGCCGTCGGGGCCGTTCTTGGCGCGCGTGTTCTGCTCGGTCCAGGCCAGCAGCCGACGCGCGGTCGCCAGGTAGGCGGGCGTCGGTTCGGCCTGGTGCAGGTTCAGCAGCAGCAGCGCGGCCCAGGCCACGTTGCCGGTGGCGGTGCTGACCTGGTACGCGTCGGCGATCCACTGCTTGCGCCCGGCGTCCCAGCGGCCGGGCAGCGCGGGCTTTTCCTCGGTGACCGGCCCCGCGCGGTAGGCGTTGCGCACGCGCCCGTCGGGCATCGTCTGGTCGTGCGCCACGGCACGCACCACGGCATCGCCGATGCGCCGGGCGGCGGCACGGTCGCCGCACGCGAGCAGCGCGATGCCGGCCAGCGCGTTGTCGTAGGTGAAGCCGGCGCCCGCCAGCGCAGGCTCGAACGGCGGCTCGCCGGGCGCATTCGCCGGGCGGTAGCTGGTCAGGAACAGCGGCCCCGAGGCCGCGCTGCCCTGGTCCTGCGTGACGGCGCGCCGCAGCCCGTCGCAGCTGTCGCGCGCAAGGGCCTGCTGCGTGGGGCCGGACGAAGGCGCAGCAGCCGCCGCAGCGCCGGCAAGCGCGATCGATGCAGCGGCGCAGCGCGCCCCTCGGACGAGCGAAACAGGAATCGGCATGGCGTTCTCAGCTGCTGTGTGCTCAGGCCTTGGCCAAGCTGGCTGACACCACCTTGCCCGGCACGCACAAGGTCTGACGGCTGCCGTCTGCGGACTGCGGCGGCTCGGCCGCCTCGATGCGCGCCACGGCGTAGATGGAGCCCTGCTCGGCAAAGGGGAAAGGCACGCTGTAAGTGCTCTGCAGCGCATCGGAGGCCACGGGCAGCAGCTGCTCGACGCGCGCTGGCACCGCGACGTTCTCCGCCACCTTCACATCGAGCATCGAGCCGACGCTCAGGCGCTTGGCCAGCCGCGCGGGAAACACGGCGACGACGCCGATCCGGCTGCAGTCGGTCACGCGCACCAGCGACGCGCCCGCCGTGACGTACGCGCCCTCGGGCGTCAGCACCGTGTGCACCATGCCGGGCTGGGTCGCCTTGACCTCGTAGGCGGCGAGCTTGTCGACGCGGCGGCGCTCTTCCTCTTCGAGCTGCGAGATCTCCTTGAGCTGCTTGTAGATCGCAGTGCCGTCCTGGCGTGCGCGGTCGGTGCTGTTGCGCAGCGCTTCGCGCCGGCTGGCGAGCGTCTGGAACATGCTGTTGCCCCCGGTGCCCACGAAGGCGCCCTGGCCCGCGCTCGCCACGGTCTGCGCCTGCCCCGCGAAGGCCTGCTCGGCCACCGCCGCGGCGGCGCGCGCGGTGCTCAGCTGGGCTTCGGCGGCGTTCATCACCTGTTCGCTGATGGCGCCCTCTTTCAGCAGCGCTTCGTTGGTGCGCACCTTATTCTCCTGCTCGGCGACCATGCTGTGCGCCACGTCGCGCTGGCGTTGCGCGATCTCCCAGGCATCCCAGGTCTGCGCCAGCGAGGCCTGCCGCGTCACCTGCGCCTGCTGGCCGATGGAGCGCATCTCCTGGCTGTCGGTCTTGTACTGGTTGCCCAGTTGCGCCATCTGGCTCTGCAGGCCGAGGCGCTGCGTGGTCAGCGTGGTGAGGATCTCCTGGCTGACGGTCGGGTTGCGCACCGTGGCCACGAGCGTGCCGGGGGCCACCGCGTCGCGCGAGCGCACCGCCATCTGCGTCACCACACCGTTGATCGGCGAGGTGACGATGCCGACCGGCGCCTGCAGCACGGCCCGCGTGGCCTGCGAGGACATCAGCGGCTCGACCAGCGTGGCGACCATGAGCCACAGCACGAAGGCCAGCAGCACATAGCCCGCCAGCTTGGGAACGAGGGCGCCTCGCTGGCGCCGGCGCCGGCCGCGCCCGGCACGCGCTTGCGGCCTGGCGGGCTGTCGGCCCGGTTTCGATGGAAAAGGATTGGATCTGAGCACTCGCATAGCCACCTCTTGAAAACGTCGATGGCCTGCCATGTCCGGCATGCCCTCAGATGAAGAAAAAAGTCTTGACGCACCCCTGCCCGATCGCAGGTCCGCGCCTTCGATTTCTCGTGCTGCGGTGCAATAAAGTTACGCCCAAAGCGCGGCGCGAGCTGCTTCCGGGAGAAACAATATGTGCGAACTTCACATCTACTTTTCGGCCCCGGACCGGGCGAAGTCCTACATTGGTTTTGCTGCGTCGGGGGGTTGACACGGGCGGGAGGTGTCGGCACGCCGGAACGCCGCGGAATCGCGTTTGTCTCGGGAGACCGCAGGCGCGGCGGAACGCGCGAGCCGATGAAGCCGTCCGCCGGCGCGTGGCGCCAAAAACGCGGCGTGTGCGCCGCGATCAACAGGCCGTAACGATATTGCCGCGAATGGTCACAGCCGCCGCCAGAACGTGTGGCGGGCGCGCATCAGCGCTTGCCATGCCCGCAACAGCAGCGTGGGCTCAACACGGCGGCGCCGTCCCCAGGCGTTGCCGCACGGCCCACTCCTGGATGAAATACTCCGCGCGAAACTTCAGTCGCTCGAGCGCGACTTCACGGCTGGGCTGTTGCGCAATGACAAGCACGCACCGCTGGGCGGGACCCTCGCGCAGTTCTGCCTTGCCCGCGTAGGCGCCCTCGGCGGTCTGCTGCAGTTCGAGCCAGCAACTCCAGCCTTCAGGCAGACCCAGGTTGGCGAGGGCGGCTGTCATGGCACTTCCAGAATAGTTCGCCGCCGGGCGAGACTCAAATGCCGGGGCATTGACCCTGCCAGTCGTGGGTCGTGCGTCAAGGCCGCGTGGCCTGGCCGTTCAATCCAGCGTCGCAAGGTAGGCCGCGATGTCGCGCGCGTCCGCTTCGCTCATGCCCATCTCGGGCATGAGCGAAGCGGATCTACGGTATGTGTGGCGCGGCCATCGCACCATGTGTTCGGGCGTGTTGGCGAGCTTCCCGACGATGATGTCGCGCCGCGCGATACTGGCCAGCGACGGTCCCCCGTGCGGCGACGGGCCCGTGACGCCGGGGATGACGTGGCACGCATTGCAGGCTTACTGCGACAGCGCCCGCTGGCCACGCCGGACGCTGTCGTGGATGCTGTCGTTGGCGCGCTCCCCCTCGACAGCACGCGGCCTCAGGCCATCGCGCCGAGTTCTTCCATGAGTTCTTCCTTGCGCTGCGCCAGTTGCTCGCGCATCCCCACGAGGTCAAGGCCGCGCGCGGCACGTGCCTTCACGAAGATCTCGTTGCGCTCTTCCTTCACGTGGTGGTCGATGTACTCGCCCAGCACGATCACCTTGGCGTCGAACTTCTCGTCGATCTCGGTGGCGTCCAGGATCTGCGCGATGAGTTCCTTGGCGCTGGCGTGTTCCACCTCGGCTTCGTCGAGCAGGTCGGTCTCCTTGATGGCCGCGCGCAAGGCGGGATAAAAAATCTCTTCCTCGATCTGCGTGTGGACCTTGAGTTCCATGCAGATCTCGTGGGCCAGCTCGCGCTTCCTCTGTTCTGCAGAGACGGCGCGCGATTCAGCCAGTTCGCCGTACGCCTTGAACATCTTCTTCATGTGGCGGTGGTCGGTGTCGAGAAAGCTGCAGGCATCGGGATCATTGCGTCGGGTCGTGGGCATCGTGGGGCTCCATGGGTTGAAGGAATGATGAAAGGAACGGAGATCGCACGATGAAACGGCCGCAAGAAAAACGACGTAGGAAAGCTCCGTACCCGCATGGCGGCGCACGGCGCAGGCCGCAACAACTCGCAACAGCGGTGCCTGCCTCGTCCGCCACGTCCGCCACGTCCGACCCGTAGCCGGTGCGCGGCCTGACACCGTGGCGATGCCGGCGCGCTAGCGTTGAACCGACCCCACGGCGCCGGCGAAGAAGAAAGAAGTTCGGCGCCATCCGTTCAACGAACCCCGCGAAAGGAGCTTTTCCGATGATCCGCAAACTCGCTTCCGGGCAGTACCGCCTCTACGCCCGCAAGGTCGACCCGCAGACGGGCAAGCGCCGCAACCTCGGCACCTTCGATTCGCGCGAAGACGCCCAGCGGCACGAGCGCGAGGTGCAGTACTTCAAGCACCACCACTGAACCACGGAGCAACCGACATGAAGCGCTCGGACTGGACGCACGGCAACGCGGCGCGCCTGCTGGAAAACGGCGACGCGTTCTTTCCACGCGTCTTCGAAGCTCTGGGCCAGGCCCGCCACGTCGCCTTGCTGGAGACCTTCATCCTCGAGGAAGACAAGGTGGGCACCGCCCTGTGCGACGCGCTGTGCGCCTGCGCGGGGCGCGGCGTGCGCACCGTGCTCACCATCGACGGTTTCGGCTCGCCCGGGCTCTCGGAGCGCTTCCTCGGCCGGCTCACCGGCGCCGGCGTGCAGGTGCGCATCTTCGACCCCGGCCGCGCCCTGTTCGGCCAGCGGCTGAACCTGCTGCGGCGCATGCACCGCAAGCTCGTGGTGGTGGACGACGCCGTGGCCTTCGTGGGCGGCATCAACTTCTGCGCCGACCAGATGCTGGACTTCGGCGAGATGGCCAAGCAGGACTACGCGGTGGAACTGCACGGACCGATCGTCGCGCGCATCCACGCGTTCATGGCGCGCACGGCGGGCATCGACAGCAGCGCCGGCTCACCCCGTTCGGCCGCCGGCACCGCCGCCGTGCTGTTCGCGGCCCGCGACGACAAGGCCTCGCCCGACGGCATCGAGAAGATCTACCGGGAGGCCATTCGCACCGCACGTTCGCGTGTGTGTATCGCCAACGCCTACTTCTTTCCGGGTTACCGCCTCTTTCGCGACCTGTGCCGCGCGGCCGGGCGCGGCGTGGAGGTGAAGCTGTTCCTGCAGGGCATGCCCGACATGAAATCGGTGCGCTTTGCCGCGCGCCTGCTCTACGGCCACCTGCTGCGCGCGGGCGTCGAGGTGCACGAGTACTGCGCCCGCCCGATGCACGGCAAGATCGCGATCGTGGACGACGGCTGGGCCACCATCGGCTCGAGCAACCTCGACCCGCTGAGCCTGGCGCTCAACATGGAAGCCAACGTGGTCGTGGTCAGCCGGTCGTTCAATGCCGAAGTGGCCGCGCGGCTCGCGACACTGGAAACCCACTGCGAGCCCGTGCGCCGGGACACGCTGCCGCTGTGGAACCGATGGCCGCCGCTGGGCAGCTTCCTCGTCTTTCATGTGCTGCGCTGGGTGTCGCGCGTGGGCGCGTGGCTGCCGCGCCGGCGGCAGCGCGTGAAGGCCCTGGGCGACGGTGCCGGCCACCGCCCTCCTCACAGCCCACCGCCGCTCAGATGAAGGGCACGCCGCCCGTCACGGCCACCGTCGCGCCCGAGATGTAGCTCGCTTGGTCGGAGGCCAGCAGCACGTACACCGCCTGCAACTCGGCCGGCTGACCGGGGCGCTTCATCGGCGTCTGCAGGCCGAAGTTTTTCACGCGGTCGGGCGGCAGCGTCGAGGGAATCAGCGGCGTCCAGAACGGACCCGGCGCCACGCAGTTCACGCGGATGCCCTTTTCGGCCAGCAGCTGCGCCATGCCGCCCGACAGGTTCTGGATCGCGCCCTTGGTCGCGGCGTAGGCCACGAGCGTGGCGTTGGGCTTGTCGGCGTTGACCGAGGCGGTGCTGATGATGGCGCTGCCGGGCTTCATGTGCGCGACCGCAGCCTTGCACAGGAAGAAGTTCGCATACACGTTGGTGCGGAAGGTGCGGTCGAATTCTTCGGCTGTGATCTCGTCGAGGTTCTTGTGCGACATCTGGAACGCGGCGTTGTTCACGAGCACGTCGAGCCGACCGAAGCGCGCCATGGCGGTGTCGACCAGGCGCACGCAATGCGCCTCCTCGCAGATGTCGCCCGGCACGGCCACGCAGGTGCGTCCGGTCTCCTCGACGAGCCGCACGGTGAACTGCGCATCGTCTTCCTCCTGCGGCAGGTACGAGATGAGCACATGGGCGCCCTCGCGCGCGAACGCGAGCGCCACGGCGCGGCCGATGCCGCTGTCTCCGCCGGTGATGAGCGCGGCCTTGCCCTTGAGCTTGCCGGAGCCGACATAGGAGGTCTCGCCGAAATCGGGACGCGGGTCCATGGCCGACTCCAGGCCCGGGGGCGTCTGTTCGGGGGTGTCGAAAGGCGGCCGGGGCCCGGCCTGCATGGGGTGTGTCATCGAAGGCTCCATTCATTCAACAGGAAGAAAGTGGGTGGCAAGGCTCATGGTCGGCCCCGCCCTTTTGCGGCGGGCAGGCGGATGCGCGACCCCGGCGTGGTCGCGATGTCGAAGGCCAGCTCGCACTGCGCGAGAAAGATCGCCTGGCGGCGCGCGGTCTGCGTGCCGATGCAGTCGCGCGGCAGCAGCACCTCGAGCTGGCGCATGCGCGCGTCGGTGGCGGTGCTGAGCACGCACTGGTCGCTGGCAACGCCCGTCACGATCAACCGCCGGATGCCCAGCACTCCCAGCAGTTGCGCCAGCGGCGTGGCGACAAATGCCGACTGCTGCGGCTTGAGCACGAAGTAGTCGTCGGCCTCCGGCAGGAGCTGGGCGGTGATGCGGGCCCCACCCGCGCCGTTGCCCATCGACAGCTCGACCTGCGCGGCGAAATCGGAGCGCCACCGGCCGCGGTTGTCGTTCGCGTAGATCACCGGCACGCCCCGCGCCTTGCACCGCCGCCGCAGCGCCGCGATGCGCGGTGCGACGGCCAGCGCCGCAGGAAGCAGCTTGTCGGCGTCCGGAAAATCCCAGGCGCTGATCATGTCGACGATGAGCAGGCCCGTCGCCCCGTTGGCGGTTTCGACCGCCAGCGAAGAAGCCTTCGAGGGCTGATCGTCAGTTGCACCACCCGGTTCGCGCGCCGCAGCCATGCACGGCGACCTTACTTCGAGGGGGTGTCCGAGGTGGCCGGTGGCGCGTTTTGCGGCGCTTGCTGTTGCACCGCAGGCGGTGTGCCTTCATGCGCCGGGCCTTCGCCGCGCCGATCGATCGCATAGAAAAACAGCAGCGCGCCGATGAACACCAACAGCGCGACGCCCGCGCCGTAGACGAACAGGCTCGAATTCTCCCGGTCGTCGTTCCTGGCTTGCCGTCTTGCAGAGCTTCTGTTCATGGCGTGTTTCCTTTCTTCGGCACCTGGAAAAGTGCATGCGCTAGGTGTCGCGCCATCGGCCGGGCAGCCGCATCGGTGGCCGCAGCAACGCGGTGTAGGAAAGCTCCGTTTTCTGGTCGGTTTCTAGGCGAACGTGTTGACGACGATGCGCAGCACCTCGACCCGCTCGGGCAGTTCGATCAGAAACTCCGGGTCGCGCGGCAGGTGGTGCACGACGTTCGGGTCGCCCCCAGTGAACGCGCTCATCGCGGCCACGTCAGGCCAGTAGGAGGTGGTGACGAACTCGGTCTCTGTGGCGCGGTCTTCGCGAAACAGCTGCACCGCGAGCGCCGTCTTGAGAAGCGGTGGAATGCCTTCCACCTGCAGGTAGCGTTCGTAGGCGTCGGCGCGGTCCCGCGCGACGCGGCCACGCCAGATGCGGGCAATGGTGGCGGTGCTCATACCGGCACGCCTTCGATCATCTTGTCCGGTGCAGCCCCGGAAGTGGGCAGGTGCCGCCCCAGGAAATCGCGCAGCCGCGGCACCACCTCGGCCAGGTGCGTCTCGAGCAGCCAGTGGCCGCCATCGTCGAACGCGTGGAACTCCGCATGGGGCAGATCGCGCAGGTAGGCACGCCCGGCCTCGATCGGCATGTAGCCGTCCTGCGGGCCCCACAGGATCAGCGTCGGCGGGCGGTAGGTGCGCAGGTACTCCTGGTAGCGGGGAAACCACCGCAGGTTCTCCTTCAGCCCCCTCATGAGACCGAGCGCAACGCCGCGCCGAGCGGGCGTGTCCATCAGCTGCCAGTGGAGGCGCCAGAGATCGGGCGCGAGCCGCGGGGCCACGCGCGGCGACACCTCGCCGATGAACTCTTCACGAAAGCCTTCTTCGCTCACGGCGCCCGCCAGCACCGCGAGATGCGCCGGGCTCGGGTCGTTCCAGTACGCCTTGATGGCCGCGTACTTCGGCCCCAGCGTGTCTTCGTAGATGTCACCGTTCTGGATGATGAGCGCCGTGATCCGCCCCGACCGTCGCATCGCATGGCGCAGGCCGATCTGCGACCCGTAGTCGTGCAGGTACAGCGCGTAGCGGCGCAGCGCGAGCGCGGCGGTGAAGCGATCGAGAAAGTCCGCGTAGCCGTCGAAATCGAAGGCGAAGCCTTCATCGGGCGTGCCGCTGTAGCCGAAGCCCGGAAAATCGGGCGCCACCACGCGCCAGCGGTCGGCCAGCGCCGGCATCAGCGCGCGGAACTGGAACGAAGAACAGGGGTAGCCATGCGGCAGCAGCAGCACAGGGGCGCCCACCGGACCGGCCGCGCGGTAGAACACCTCGACGTCGTCGATCTGCACCGTGCGGTGCGTCACCGCCGTCGTGCCGGTGGTGGATGCAGCAGCAGAAGGCGCCTCCGTCGGCGCGCTCATGGCATCGAGCCGCCGCCCCGGCGGGACTGATGCTGGTTGCCGCTGCCGACCTGGCTTTCGCGGTCATGGCGGCTTTCGGGTGTGCGGCGCGGCTCGTTGCGCGGCGTGAGGGGTTGGTTGCCGGCCTTGTTGTGTTCGGTGTCGCGACCATCGTCGTCGGTCGCGTCGTTCTTTCGGGGGTTGGGATTCACCATGTCGGCTCCTTGAAATCGTGAGAAATACAAAGGGAGAGAGGCTTCTTTTTCGACCCATGCCGGAGGCGCGAATGTGGGAGGAGACCGACCCCGGATGTCGTCCTGGCCGCGCGGGCAAAGCGGCGCGGCGCCCGCTGCGGTACCGCGCTCCACATACTGCCACGTACTGCCATGTACTGCGTTTCCTACGCCGCAGGTCGTCCATCCCTGACAACACGTCACCCTGACCTGCCTAGTCTGCGAAAGGTCAGCCATGAGACTTGCAATCCGGCGCTCGGCAGCTGGCATCTTTCTTTGGAGACCCACCATGACCCTCTCACGTCTTTCCACGCTCCTGGCTTCCGGCACCCTCGTCCTGGCAGGCGTGGCCTTCGCCCAAGGCAATCCGCCCACCACCGCCCCCGCCAATCCCGCGACAGGGGCCGGGCAGCAAAGCCCCACCGGCGGCCCGATGGGCACCACCGGCACGACGCCGCAGAACACGCAAAGCGGCAGCACCATGTCGCCGGCGCCAAGCACCGGCAGCACGGGTTCGAGCACGATGAACACGCCGCCGCCGAGCACCGATTCGTCGACCATGGCCGCCAACGATCCGCGGCCCGCACGTGCCGACCGCAACTGAGCCCGGCGGACGGCCTCCCACATCGGCCCCTGTGCAGCGCGCGACCCGGTTCACGGTCGCGTCGTTCGCAGGGGTGATGCTGGTTGCGGCACTGGCGGGCCTGCCACCCCAACCCGCCAGCGCCGCCAGCGCCGGGCCGCTCCCTGCGGCTGAACAGTTCGCCCAGGCGGCCGTCGCCGCCGGGGACAACGCGTCGCAGCCGTTCGCCGTCCTCGACAAGACGGCCGCACGCCTGTACCTGTTCGATCGCAACGGCCGCATGACCGCGTCATCCCCCGTGCTGCTCGGCCTGGCCCGGGGCGACGACTCGGTCCCCGGCATCGGCACCCGGCCCATGGCCGAGATCCGCACCGAAGAGCGCACGACACCGGCGGGGCGCTTCAACGCCGAACCGGGCACCAACACCTCGGGCGAAGACATCACCTGGATCGACTACGACGCCGCGATCTCGATGCACCGCGTGCGGGCCACCAACCCCAGCGAGCAGCGGCTGCAGCGACTCGCCTCCGCCACCGCGAGCGACAACCGCATCTCGTACGGATGCATCAACGTGCCGGCGGCCTTCTACGACCGGCACGTGAAGCCGATGTTCGCGAGCCGGGGACGCGCGGTGTATGTGCTGCCCGAAGTGGCCTCGCTCGACGCACGTTTTCCGTTCTTGCGGGCGACCGGGAACTGAGCGCGCTCGGCCTGCTAGGGCGTTGACGGCGCCTTGGCGTCGGCCGGCTCGCGCGGCAACTCGTAGAGAAAGAACGGTGCCACGTCGGGCCGGCTGCGCTGCAGCAGCGGCTTGGCCACGTTGTAGACCGGCACGCCGCTGATCGTGCGCGCCCGCAGCGTGCCCCGGTGCGCGTGGCCGTGGAACACCGCATCGATGGGGTAGCGCACCAGCGGGTCTTCCAGCCGGCTGCTGCCCAGGAACGGGAAGATTTCGACCGGCTCGCCCTCGACCGTGCCGACCACGGGCGCGTAATGCAGCAGCGCAATGCGCCGCCGCGTGCGCAGCTTGGCCAGCGCCGATTCGAGCTTCATCGCCTCGTTCAGCGCCTCCTGCACGAACAGTTTGATTGCTGGCTCACCCCACGCGCCCAGCGCACCACGTCCGAACCCGCCGCCGAAGCCCTTCACGCCCGCGATGCCCACGCCTTCGATCTCACACACCGAGCCGTCGAGCACGCGCACGCCGGCGTGCGCGAGCGTGCCGCTCACCACCTCGGGCGTGCCCGATTCGTAGTCATGGTTGCCCAGCACGGCGACGATGGGAATGTGCACCGCGCCCAGTTCCTCGGCGAGCACGCGGGCTTCCTCTTCGGTGCCGTAGTCGGTCAGGTCGCCGCACAGCAGCAATGCGTCGGCTTCTTCGTTCGCCTGCGCGAACAGGCTGCGCAAGGTGCCGCCGGCGTCCTTCTGGACATGGATGTCGCCGACGGCGGCGAAGCGGATGTGGGATGAGGATTTAGGCGTAGACATGGGTGATCCGGTCGGTGGCGCTTCAAACGTGGGAACCAGCCTGTACCCCGCCGCGCGGGGCCGTCATCGGCCTCTTCCCGCAGCGGCTGTAGGCGCCTGCCGACGCGCGATGGGGCCGTTGGCTTTGCCCTGCCGCCCCTTGACAGCGCGACCTTTCACACATGCCATCGACCACCACGCTCGCCCCCTCGCTCGAGGAAGAAGTCCCGCCCCGCGTGGCCGACTTCTACCGCCAGAGCCTGCGTGCCCTGCGCGATGCGGGCATTCCGTTCCTGGTGGGCGGCGCCTTTTCGCTGGCCTGCTACACCGGCATCCGCCGCGCGACGAAAGACCTGGACCTGTTCATCCTGCGCGAAGACTTCGAGCGCATCGCGCCGCTCATGCAGCGGCACGGCTGGCGCACCGATCTCACCTATCCGCACTGGCTGGCGAAGGTGTACGACGGCGACGCGTTCATCGACCTGATCTTCAACTCCGGCAACGGCGTGACGCCGGTCGACGCGCGCTGGTTCCACGGCAACTGCCGCGCCGACGTTCTGGGCGTGCCGGTGCTCGTGGCCAACGTCGAGGACTGCCTGCTGTCCAAGGCCTTCATCATGGAGCGCGAGCGCTACGACGGCGGCGACATCGCCCACCTGCTGCTGGCCCGCGCCGAGCGGCTCGATTGGGCCAGCCTGCTGGCGCGCTTCGGTCCGCACTGGCGGGTGCTGCTGACGCACCTCACGCTGTTCGGCTACATCTACCCCGGCGAGCGCCACCGCATTCCCGACTGGGTGATGGCCCGCCTGGTCGAGCGCCTCACCGATGAAATGCATGGCCCGCCCGCGCCCTCGGAGCGCCATGTGTGCGCAGGCACGCTGCTGTCGCGCGAGCAGTACCTGCACGATGTCGAACAGGCCGGCTACGTGGACGGGCGCCTCACGCCGGCCAGCGGCATGACGGAACGCGACGTGGCGGTGTGGACGCGGGACATCGCGCCCGCTCATGCACCACCACGCGATGCCAGTGACGAGAGGGAGCAACCCCCTGCAGGAGGTTCCCATGGACGATGACAACCTGTGGCGCATCGAAGAACAGTTCTGGTCTGCCGGCGCCGACTTCTACGAACAGCACCTGTCCGAACACGCGCTGATGGTGTTCCCCGCCCCCGCGGGCGTGCTGGACCGCGCGGCGACGCTGGACTCGATCCAGTCCGGCAGCCGCTGGGTTCACGCCAACTTTGAAAAGCGACAACTGCTCCGGCCCACCGACCACGTGGCCATGCTGGTCTATTCGGTGGCGGCGTCACGGCATGAAGGCGTGGCCTATCGCGCGCTGTGCAGTTCGACGTACGTGAAAGAGGGCGATGCGTGGCTGCTGGCCTTGCACCATCAAACGCCGCAATGAGGAGCGCGCGCAAGGCGGCGTCCACGCGTTCTTCCTTTGCACCACCGGCTTTTCGGTGGTTGTCCTACACCTCAGGCCGCACAGAAGACTAGACCTGTACCTGCGCCGGTTCGCAGCCGTGCGCACCCGATTTCCTGCCGCGGACCGCGGCAGCCCCACCTACTTTTCTTCAAAGGATTCCAGATGCGAAAAGTCAACGCTGTGATGACCCGCGATGTCGAGGTCATCAGTCCCGACGCCACCATCGCGGAGGCCGCCAAGCGCATGCGCGACGGCGACTTCGGGATGATGCCGGTGGGCGAGAACGACCGCATGATCGGCGCAATCTCGGACCGGGACATTGCCATTCGCGGCATCGCCGAGGGACACGACGGCAACGCCAAGGTGCGCGACGTCATGTCGGACGGCATTCGCTGGGCCTACGAGGACGATGCCGTCGATCATGCGGCGCAGCTCATGGCCGAGCACCAGGTCCGGCGCCTGCCCATCGTCGACCGCGACAAGCGGTTGGTGGGCATCCTGGCGCTGGCCGATGTCGCGGTGAAGGAGCCCAAGGCCAAACCGGCCACGGAAGCGCTGTGCGGCATCTCGCAACCCGTCGAGGCCTGACCCGACGAAGCGCTGCCGATCGATTCATCACCCCCTTGTTGGAGGACTCGCCATGTACGTCGCACCTTCCCGCCTGCTTGCAGTCGCCGCCATCGCGGCGAGCCTCGCCGTGACCGGCTGCACGGTCACCCGCCCCACCGGAGCGGCGAGCGACGTCCCGGCTTCGTCGGCATCGGCCATCGACGCCCAGGTCGACGCGTCGTTGTCCCGGCTCTACGACACCGTCACCGGCTCGCGCGCACTCGTTGCGGGCGCGCAGGGCGTGCTGGTCTTCCCTTCCGTGGTCGGCGGCAGCCTGGGCGTAGGCGCTGAATATGGTCGCGGTGCCCTGCGCACCGCAGGCCGCACGCAGGCCTACTACAGCACGACCGCCGGCTCCATCGGCTTCCAGGCCGGTGCCCAGTCGAAGGCCGTCTTCTATGTGTTCACCTCCAAGGAGGCGCTGGACAAGTTCCGCCAGAGCCGCGGCTGGACCGTGGGCGCCGACGCGACGGTCGCGCTGGCACGCTACGGTGCCAACGGCGTGATCGACTCGAGCACCTTCCGGCAACCCGTGGTCGCCTTCGTGATGACCAATGTGGGCCTGGAGGCGGGTGCGTCGGTGCAGGGTGCGAAGGTCACCGAAATTCGACCTTGACGCTGGATCACCGGCGATGAAGCCGAGCTGCTGCGGCAGCCCGGCATCGGTTGAGAGGCCGCCGGGCACCGGCGCGGTTCAGGGTCAGCGTCAGGACGATGTGCGGGCGTGGAACGCCCCCCACGGCATGCACCGCAGCGCGTCGGCCAGGTCGATGCGCCCTTCTCCGGCCGTCAACGACTCACCGGTCAGCAGGTTCTCGAACGCCATCTCCCTCACGCCTTCGGGCAGGCGCACCGTCGTGCCTTTCCAGACCTGCGCATCGGGCAGCGCCGGTGCCACATCGTCGCCCGTACTGCGGCGCGACAACGCGGCGAACAGGCGCCCCGTCACGACCACGAGCATCTGCCCCTCGTGCCGGCGCGCGAAGGCCACGACATGCCGTGCCAACGGCCCTTCGACCTGCAGTGGCTCGTAGCTGCCCTCGCGGAACAGCAGCGCTTGGTCCCGCCGCAATGACAGCAGCCGCCAGATGAACCACAGCTTGGCGCGGCCGTCGTGCGGCGACGCCACCATCGCGCGCACCTGCGCCGCCAGGTCGCCCTGCCCCGCCATCGCCTGCAGCGCGGCCAGCCGCTCTTGCCGCAGCGCGTAGTTCACCGGCCGCCGGTTGTCCGGGTCGACCAGGCTCAGTTCGATGAGTTCGCTGCCCTGGTAAAGATCGGGCACGCCGGGCGAGCCGTATTTCAGCAAGGTGAGCGTGAGGCCGTTCCAGGCACCGAACCACGCCATCGTGTCGGCCAGCCGCTGAATGTCCGCGAGGCAATCGTTCGTGGCCGGATCGGCCAGCAGCGCGCGCACGAAATGCTCGAGCCCGGCCTCGTAGTCCGCATCGGGTTGCGACCAGCGCGTGCGCAGTTTGGCTTCGCGCGCGGCCTTCTGCATGTACTGCCAGATGCGATCGCTGAAGCCCGGCGCGGCGTCCGCAGTGAGCCCGCCCACGGGCAAGGTGCCCAGCAGCGTCTGGTACAGCAGGTACTCGTCTGCGCGCGACGGCACCTCCCCGCTGGCCAGCTTGCTTCGCGCGCCACGGCACAGCCCGTGCCAGCGCGCCAGCGCCTGCATCCACTCCTCGGGCATTTCGGACAGCACGTCGATCCGGTGGCGCACGTCTTCCGAGCGCTTGTTGTCGTGCGTCGAGGTCGCGAGCATCGTGTGCGGCCAGCGCTGCGCGCGGTCGGCGCTCGCCGCATGGAAGTCCTCGACCTCGATGCCGAAGCGGTCGGGCTCGCCGCCCACCTCGTTGAGCGCACTGAGCGGAAAGTAGCGGTAGAACGCCGTGTCCTCCACGCCCTTGGCCGCCACCGGCGCGCTGAACTGCTGGAAGCGCACGGCGAAGCGCCGCACCTGTTCGTCGAGCGCGGCCGGTGCCGAGGCGACGGCCTCGCCGCGCAGCGCGCTGCGCACGAAGTCGAAGACCGAGCGGTCGGCATCGCCGCTCTGCCGCACCGCCTCGTCCACGGCCTCGTCGATGAAGCGCGCGTCCTGCGCCGAGGGCCCGTCGACGATGTACGTCCGGTAAACGGGCATGCACGCGCCGACCTCGGCCAGCGCGCGGCGCAGTGCATTGAGCGTGTAGTCGCGCGTGCGGCGGTCGGCCCGCGCGATGCGCAGCAGCTCGGTGGAGAGCACGTTCAGCTCCGACGACAACGCATTGCGCATCACCTCGCGCCGTCCCGCGCGGCAGACCGTGGCGAAGTCGTCGGTCTCACCGGTGAAGCGCTGCCAGGCATGCACCACGGCGGCCTCGGCCGTGGTGTCGACGAGCACGCCGTTGGCCACGTTGGCGAAGCGGTAGCCGGTGGTGCCGTGCACGTGCCAGCGGTCGGGCACCTCTTCGTGGGCGCCGGCGATCTTCTCGGCCACCACGTACAGCGGACGCGCGGGTCGGCCGTCGACATCGTGGGTGGGCAGCACGAGCCCGGCGCGGCGCGCATAGCCTTCCTGCAGCTTGCGGAAGTAGTCCGCCGGGTCGTACAGGCCGTCGGGGTGGTCGATGCGCAGGCCGTCCACCACGCCCGCCACCGCGAGGTCGAGCGCGAACGACTGCGTGGCCTCGAACACCTCGTCGCGCTCCATGCGCACGGCGGCGAGGTCGTTGATGTCGAAGAAGCGGCGATAGTTGATTTCGTCCGCCGCCACGCGCCAGTGCGCGAGCCGGAACGCCTGCGCCTCGATGAGCCGGTGCAGCGCATCGCGCGCGTCGGGCTGGGCCAGGTTCAGCTCGGCCACCGATGCCGCGAGCGCCTGCGCGACCGCCGGATGGCGCAGCGCCAGCCGCGCGAGCCGGGCTTTGAGCAACTCCTTGTCGCGCACGCGTTCGGCCTGCGCCTGCGGAGAAGTCGTGTCCCGCCGCGGCAGGTGGCCGAACGCGGTCGACAGGCTCGCGAGCCGGTCGCACGCCGCCGCATCGCCCAGCCGCGCGAGCGCGCGTTCGAGCACGAAGGGATAACTCTCGGGCGCGAGCGGAAAGCGGTGCTCGTAGTAGCCGACGGCCAGGCTGCCCGTGTCGGCCTCGAAGCGCAGCACCAGCTCGCCGTTCTCCAGCGCTTCGCCGTAGTGCACGCCCAGCACGGGCAGCAGCACCTTGCCGGTCAGCTCGACGTTGAGCGGGTGCCAGTCGATGTCGAAGGACGGCGCGAACGGCGAGGCGGGGCCGTTCTCCAGCACGTCCATCCACCACGCGTTGTCGGCGCCGAACACGCCCATGTGGTTGGGCACCATGTCCAGCAGCTGGCCGAGGCCGTGGGCCTTCAGCGCGTCGATGAAACGCGCAAATCCCTCTTCGCCGCCGAGCTCGGGGTTGACCTGTGCGTGCGCCACCACGTCGTAGCCGTGCATGCTGCCCGCGCGGGCCCGTTGGATCGGCGAGCAGTACACGTGGCTCACGCCGAGCTGCGCAAGGTACGGCAGCACGCGGATCGCATCGTCGAAGCCGAAGCCCTTGTGGAACTGCAGCCGGTAGGTGGCGCGGGGCACGCGGGTCTGCAGGCCGGGTGATTCGATGTGGGTCTCGACCTTTCGAGGTCGCGCCGCGCGCAAGGCCTCGCCCAGCGCGCGCATGCGTTCGCCGCCCACCAGCGCCGCCACCGGCTCGGGCAGCTTGCGCCGCCAGTTCGGGTGCGTGTCGACCGTGCCGGGCAGGTTGGCCTGCGCGACCACGCCGGCCACGTCTTCGAGCTGCACCATCATCAGCGCCGAAGGTGTCGCGGCAAGGAAGGCGTGCGCCGCTTCGACGAGGCGCGCGGACGGCAGCGCGCGCCCCGCGGCCTGCGCCACCTCCTCGCGCGACAGCAAGCCCGCCTGCTGCAGCGCCTGCATCAGCGCGATGCGCTCCTGCGCGCGGTCCATGAGCTGCTGGTCGAACACCGCGGGGTCGGGGAACAGGTCGAGCGCGAGGCGTTCGCGCAGGTCGGCGGCGGTCCACCAGCCGGCGAAGGTCGCGAGATCATGCGTGCCGATCGCGACCAGCGCGGCAGCCGGGTAGGCCTCGGGCGGCTTGAAGCGGCCGGTGTCGTGCTGCTTCTCGAAATACAGCAGGCGGTACGAGAGCACGTCGGCCTGCGCGAGCGCTTCGCGCACCGCGTCCTCGACCGTGCCGAGGTCCTCGCCCACGACCATGCAGCGGTTGCGATGGCTTTCGATCGCCACGATGGCGAGCATCTCGTCGAGCGGGTAGGACACATAGGCGCCCTCGCGCGCACTCGCGCCACGCGGAATCCAGAACAGCCGCATCAGCCCCATCACGTGGTCGATGCGCAGCGCGCCCGCGCCACGCATGGCGGCGCGCAGCGTCTCGATGAAGAAGCGATGGCCCTCGGCGCGCAGGCGATCAGGGCGCAGCGGCGGCAGGCCCCAGCCCTGGCCGGCGGGGTTGAACTCGTCGGGCGGCGCGCCCACGCTGGCGCCGGGTGCGAACACGGGCTGCGCGCCCCAGGCGTCGGAGCCGGCGCGGTCCACCGACACCGCGAGGTCCATGTACAGGCCGATGCCCATGCCGAGCGCATCGCAGCGCGCCGCCACGCGCGCGAGCTGCCGCGACGCCACCCACTGCAGGTACTGGTGGAACTGCACGCGCGATGCGTGCGCCACGGCGAATGCGGTCACCTTGGCCGAATCGGGGTCGCGGTAGGCGGCGGGCCAGTCGTGCCAGTCCCACGCGCCGCCTTCGCTCGCGAGGAAATGGGCCTGCAGCGTTTCGAACAGCGCGTGCTGGCGCAGCGCCTCGCCGCGCTCCGCGACGAAGGCCAGGAACGCACGGCCCGTCTCGCTGGGCGCGCTGTCCACCGGCAGGTGCCGTGCGCAGAAATGCGTGAAGAGCAGCGCGAGCACCTCGAACTTCGCTGCGGCCACGCCGGTGTGGTCGACCAGTGGGCTCGCGCGCAACGCGGCGAGCCGCGCCTGGAAGTCGGGCGACTGCACGCGTGCGCGGGCTGCATCGCAGGCCTCGAAACCGTCGACCGCCTCCACGTCGATGCACAGCACGTTGAGCTGCTGGCGCGACGACGGGCTGTACGGGCTCGTGTGCAGCGGCGTGCTCTCGAACAGCGCATGCAGCGGGTTGAGGCCGATGACGTCGGCGCCCTGCGCCGCCATGCGAACGGCCAGGTCTTCGAGATCGCCGAAGTCGCCGATGCCCCAGTTGCGCGGCGAGCGCAGGCTGTACAGCTGCACGGCCGGGCCCCAGACGCGCCCGCCGTCGCGCACCGCAGGCGGCCGGTAGCAGCGGCCCGGCGAAGCCAGCACGCAGGTCTCGCCTCGCAGGCCGTCGATGTGCAGCCGGTGGTAGCCGGCTTCGAGCGCCAGCGGTATCTGCAATGTGCGCTGGCACCAGGCGACGCCGTCGATGTCGGTGCGGTCCGTCTCGGCAAAGGCGTGGGCATCGGCCTCGCCTTCCACTTCGCGCCCGTGCTCGTCCGCGAGCTGCCAGCGCAGCCGGCTAATCGACGCCGGCATCCGCAGCGGCACCGACCATGCCGCGCTGCCGGCCTGCACGACCTGCACCGGCGGCAGCGCCTGCGCCCAGCACGCGCGACGGGCAGTTGCCAATGCGGGGCCCGCGTCGGCGGTGCTGTCGAGCCGCACGCCGAACTCGGCCAGCAGCGCGATCAGGCTGTCAGTGGAGGCTTCGCGCCGGACGCCGAAGGCATCGACGTAGCCGGTCGCGATGCCGAAGTGCGCGCACAGCTGGCGGAAGGCGTCATCCACCATGCAGTGCTTCCAGCGTCACGTGGACCGCGCCGCGCCCCAGGCGCAGGGTGCCGTCGCCCCGTGTCACGCCGTCGCTGTGGACCACCTCGCCCGGCGGGTCGGCGAGCAGGTCCACCGGCTGCGTTCCGAAGTGCGCCAGCAGGTACAGCCGCGCCGCCCCCAGGTCCCATTGCACCTGGAGCGTGCCGTTCTCGCACCGCCAGCTGCCCGCGCCTGTCATGCCGCTGAGCCGGGGCACGAGGAGCCGATGGCGCAGCGCCAGCAGCTGCTGCACCTCGCACAGCCGCGCAAAGTGTGCGCGCGTGCCGCGTTCGCGCCAGCGCAGCTTCGACGCGAGGAAGGTCGCCTCGGCATTCGGATCGGGAATGCGGGCGCGAGCGACTTCGTCCGCGAACGCGGCGAACCCGCCGAACTCCGCGCGCCGGCCCTCGGACACCGCGCTGGCCAGGTCCGGCCCGAAATCGCAGAAGAACTGAAACGACGTGGAGGCCGCGAACTCGTCGCCCATGAACAGCATCGGCACGTGCGGCGACAACAGCAGGCAGGCCATGGCCGCGCGCACCAGCACCGGATCGCCCAGCGCGTGGATGCGCTCGCCGAAGGCGCGGTTGCCGACCTGGTCGTGGGTCTGCAGGAACGACACGAAGGCCGCCGATGGCAGCCGCGTGCTCGGCTCGCCGCGCGCCTCGCCATGGCGGAAGGCGGACGGCTGTCCCTGGTAGATGAAGCCCTCGGCCAGCGCCTGCGCCAGCCGGCGCACCGGGTCGTCGGCATAGTCGGCGTAGTAGCCGTCGCCCTCGCCGGTGACCAGCACGTGCACCGCGTGGTGCAGGTCGTCGTTCCACTGCGCGGTGCCGGCCACGGGCCGGCCGCGGCTGTCGCGCAGCAGCATCGAGGCCTGGTTGGCATCGTTCTCCAGCACCAGGTGCACATGGCGCTCGCGGGCCGGTCCGTTGTTCAGGGCCTCGCGGATCTCATGCACGATGTGCGGCCGCGTCTCGTCGTGGATGGCGTGCACCGCGTCCATGCGCAGGCCATCGAAGCGGAACTCTTCCACCCAGTAGAGCGCGTTGTGAATGAAGAAATCGCGCACCGTGCGCGAGCGCGGCCCGTCGAAGTTGATGGCCGCGCCCCACGGCGTCTGCTTGCCGGCGTTGAAGAACTCGGGGCAATAGGCATGCAGGTAGTTGCCCTCGGGTCCGAAGTGGTTGTAGACCACGTCGAGCAGCACCATGAGGCCGAGCGCATGCGCGGCATCGACCAGCGCCTTCAGGTCGTCGGGCGTGCCGTACGAGGCGTCGGGCGCGAACGGCAGCACGCCGTCGTAGCCCCAGTTGCGGCGCCCCGGAAAGTCGGCGAGCGGCATCAGCTCGACCGCGGTGATGCCCAGTTCGGCCAGCTCGCCGAGCCGCGCCGTCGCAGCGCGCAGCGTGCCTTCGTCGGTGAAGGTGCCGACGTGCAGTTCGTAGACCACGGCCTCCTCCCACGGCCGTCCGCGCCAGGCGTCGTCGGTCCAGGCGAAGCGGCGCGGGTCGATCACCGCGCTCGGCCCGTGCACGTCGTCGGGGTTGAAGCGCGAGGCCGGGTCGGGCACGCGCGTGCCGTCGGGCAGGCGGAAGCTGTAGCGGTCGCCGTGCGCCGCATCGAGCACCGTGAGGCGGTGCCAGCCCTTGGCGTCGCGCGTCATCGGCTGCGAGGCCAGGGGATGCTCGAGCACGATCGCTTCGGCCGAGGGCGCCCAGAGTGCGAACTCGACGCCCTTCTCCTGCACCGTGGCGCCGAAGGGCATGGCGTGGGAGTGGCTGCTCATGGCCGCACGTCCGGTCGGCTCAGCACCACGAGCGAGCGGCATTGCAGCGGATAGGCGGGCTCGCTCCACGCGGGTGCAAGTGCGGCGGCGTCTTCGCCGGGCAGCGGCGGCGCCGTGCCGGCCGTGTCGACCAGCAGACGCCACGCGCCATGCGGCGCGGCCGGCAGCGTGAACGCGATCTCGTCGTGGTGCGCGTTCATCAGCACCAGAAAGTCGTCGTCGTGCTGCGCCTCGCCGCGCGGCCCGCGGTCGGCGATGCCGCCGCCGGGGATGTACATGGCGATGCAGCGCGCGTTGGCGTCGTTCCAGTCTTCGGGGCGCATCTCGGCGCCGTCGGGCTTGAGCCAGTGCACGTCGGTGAGCGTCTCGCCTTCGGCGGGCTTGCCGGCAAAGAAGTGGCGGCGCCGGAACGACGGGTGGGCGCGGCGCAGCGCCACCATGCGCTCGACGAAGGTCGTGAGCGCCAGCCGTTCGGGCGTGGGCGCCCAGTCGATCCAGCCGAGTTCGTTGTCCTGGCAGTAGACGTTGTTGTTGCCCTGCTGCGTGTGGCCGCGCTCGTCGCCGGCCAGCAGCATCGGCACGCCCTGCGACAGCAAGAGCGTGGCCAACAGGTTGCGCTTCTGGCGCTCGCGCAGGGCCTGCACCTCGGGGTCGTCGGTGGGGCCCTCGACACCGCAGTTCCACGACACGTTGTGGCTGTTGCCGTCGCGGTTGTCTTCGCCGTTGGCTTCGTTGTGCTTGTCGTTGTACGACACCAGGTCGTGCAGCGTGAAGCCGTCGTGGGCGGTGATGAAGTTGATGCTCGCGGTGGGCCGCTTGCCCGACCAGCCATACAGGTCTTCCGAGCCGGTGACGCGCTTGGCCACCTCGCCGATGAGCCCGCCGTCGCCCTTCCAGAAGCCGCGCAGGCCGTCGCGGTACTGGTCGTTCCACTCGGCCCAGCCGAGCGGGAAGTTGCCGACCTGGTAGCCGCCATGGCCCAGGTCCCACGGTTCGGCGATGAGCTTCACGCGGTTGAGCGTCGGGTCTTGCCGGATCGCATCGAAGAAGCCGCCGAGGTTCTCGACCTTGCCCGACTCGCGCGCCAGCGCCGAGGCCAGGTCGAAGCGGAAGCCGTCGACGTGCATCTCCTCGGCCCAGTAGCGCAGCGAGTCCATCACCAGTTGCAGCGCGTGCGGCTGCTCGAGGTTGACGGTGTTTCCGCAGCCGGTGAAGTCGTCGTAGTAGCGGCGGTTCTCGGCGTTGGCGATGTAGTAGCTGGCGTTGTCCACGCCGCGCATCGAGAGCGTGGGACCGAGCTGGTTGCCTTCGCAGGTGTGGTTGTAGACCACGTCGAGGATCACCTCGATGCCCGCGGAGTGCAGCGACTTGACCATGGTCTTGAACTCCTTCACCTTGCCCGACGCGCTGTAGCGCATCTCGGGGGCGAAGAAGGCCAGCGTGTTGTAGCCCCAGTAGTTCTGCAGGCCCTTCTCGGCCAGGTGCCGGTCGTTGAGGAAGCTGTGCACGGGCAGCAGCTCGACGGTGGTCACGCCCAGGCGCTTGAGGTAGTCGACCACCGGCGCGCAGCCGAGCGCGGCGTAGGTGCCGCGCAGTTCGGGCGGCACGTCGGGGTGCGTCATGGTGAAGCCGCGCACGTGCATCTCGCAGATCACCATGTCCTGCCACGGCACCGAGGGGCGGCGGTCGTCGCCCCAGGTGAAGGCGGTTTCGAGCACGCGACCCTTGGGCATGAGCGGCGCGCTGTCGCGGCGATCAAACGACAGGTCTTCGCGCTTGCTGCCGACCGTGTAGCCGTAGAGCGCATCGCCCCAGCGCAGCTCGCCCACGAGGTCTTTCGCATACGGATCGACCAGCAGCTTGTGCGGGTTGAAGCGGTGCCCCTCTTCGGGCTTGTAGGGCCCGTGCACGCGGTAGCCGTAGGCCTGGCCGGGGCGCGCCTCGGGCAGGTAGCAGTGCCACACGCCGTCGGTGCGCTCGCGCAGGGGAATGCGCTGCCGCTCGTGGCGGCCCCGTTCGTCGAAGAGGCAGAGTTCGACCTTGTCGGAGTGCTGCGAAAAGAGCGCGAAGTTGACGCCCTCCCCGTCCCAGGTGGCGCCGCGCGGGTAGGGTCGGCCGGGCCAGACGGCCGTGATCGTCGGATGGGTCTTGGATGTCATTCAGGGGCCGATGGGCGTGGAGAGAAAAATCAGCGGGGTGGACGGTCGGAACTGTCGAAGCGTGGCGGCGTGCCCACGGGCGTCACGGCGGGCGGGGCCGTCTTGCTGCCGCTGACCTGCTTGGGCCACCAGCGCTCGATCTGCGCCTTCGCCCAGTCCTTGCCCGCCAGGCCGAAGGCCAGCGCCAATGCAAAGACCACGCCGGCCAGAATCACTAGGAAGCTCTCGCGCACGATGTCGCCGCCCACCTTCACCTGGTCCAGCGCAATGAGGATCACGAAGGCCATCACCGCGTACTGCGCCACCTTGCCGAAGAGCACGGCGTCCTGCATCTTCACGCTGCGGAAATAGCTGCCCACGGCCTCGCCCACGAAGCGCGCAAAGTAGGAGCCGAAGGCCAGCACCAGCAGCGCCACGAACACGTTGGGTACGAACCAGACGATGCGCCCCAGCAGGTCGGCGATGTAGCTCAGCCCCATGCCGTTGAAGGCGATGAGCAGCGAGGCCAGGATCACCAGCCAGTACATCAGCACGCCGAACAGGCTGCTGGTGTCGCCCTGGAACCCGCCCTGGCGCAGGAAGTTGTCCAGCCCCGCGCGCTCGGTGAGCACGTTGAAGTTGACCGCGCGCAGCGCCTTGGTCACGGCGAAGCGGGCCGCCTTGGCGACCAGCCAGCCGACGAGCACCACCACCAGCCCGATCAGCAGGCGCGGAATGAAGGCGCCGACCTGGTAGAGGATGGCGCGCAGCGGCTCCAGGTGAATGCCGAAGTTTTCCATGGTGTGTCTTCCGGTGAGGTGGCTGGAGAGGGGTAAGTCAAGCGCGCGGCGCGTTGATCAGCGCGAGCACGCCGTGCAGCGGCACCTGGGCCCAGTCGATGCGGTTGTCGAGCTCGTAGCGCAGCTCGTAAAGGGCCTTGTCGAGCTCGAAGAGCGCGAGCAGCTCGGCATCGATTGGTGCGCCGTCGACGCCGTAGCCGCCCAGGAACGCCTCGCGCGTGGCGCGCTCCCAGGCGATGGCCGGCGCGGCCAGCCGCTGGGCTTCTTCGGGGCTTTGCGCCACGCGGCGCAGCGCCGTCCAGCGCGCGTAGTTGAACGAGCGCAGCATGCTCGCCACGTCGCGCAGCGGCGAGCTCTTGGTGCGGCGCTCCTCGAAGCTGCGCGCGGGCTCGCCCTCGAAGTCGATGATGACGAAGTCGTTGTCCTTCACCAGCACCTGGCCCAGGTGGTAGTCGCCGTGGTAGCGGCTCTTGATGCCACCGCCTTCCACCGGATGGCGCGCCGCGATGCTCGCCTGCAGCGCATCGGCCGCGTCCAGCAGGGTGCGTGCGTCGGCCTGCGCGGCGCCGGGCACGAGGTCCAGGCGTTCGCGCAGCAACGCGAGCGTGGCCGTGGCGTCGCTGGCGGCCAGCGTCTTGAAGCTGGCGAAGTCGGCCGCCGCGAGCGGCTCAGGGTCGAAGGCCGATGCGCCGGTGCGCACGGCGAGCGCCCGGTGCAGCTCGGCGGTGCGCCGCCCCAGCGTGGCCATGAGCGCCAGGAAGCCGCCGTGCACCGCGGCCACTTCGGCACCTTCGACCCGGCCGCGCGCCTCGCCGTCAGTGGTGGTCGCATCGCGCAGGAAGCGCTCCAGGTAGCCGAGCGTGTGGTCCCAGCCGTCGCCCTGGTTGGGCATGTAGCTCTGCACCATCGCCAGCGTCATGGTGCGGCCGTCGTTCGTCAGGTACTCCAGCGCGCCGAGCACGGGCACGCAGTGCGGGTAGTGCGCGTCTTCGGTGAGGAAGCGGCCCATCTCCAATTCGGGGTTGATGCCCTCGCGCACATGGCGGTAGCCCTTGAGGAACAGCGTTTCGTCCAGCGTGATGACGGTGTTGCTGCTCACGCCGCTCGGGCGTCCGACGGCCAGCGCGTCGATGTCGACCTGCAGGCCTGCGAAGGCCGCCGTCGGCCGGAACACCAGCTTGCCGTTGGCAGTCGGCAGCTCGGCGCCGGTGGCGATGGTGCGCAGCAGCGCGCGGCAGAAGGCCTCGTCGTAGAAGGCGTCGCCCATGAGGCCGACCTGCGCCTGCTGGCGCACCTTGGCAAGCGCGGCCTGCGCCACGCCGGCCATGCGCTCCTCGTCGCGCTCTTCCCACGCCAATGCGAGCGGCATGAAATAGGTGGCGCCGCCGGTCGGGCCTTCGAGGTCGAGCAGCGCCAGCATCCAGCTCAGGCCGTCCACGTCCCACACGGCATGGTCGGCCACGCGCGCACGACGGATGGCCGTGCCCTTGGAGGCGTACCAGCGCTGGATCTCGATGTGGCGCGGCAGCGTCTCCAGTTCGAACTGGGCGCGCATGCGCTCCGACATGCCGATGCGCCACGGCATCACGCGCTCGCGGAAGAAGCTGGTCCAGCCGCCGAACAAAACGAGCGTGGGCCACTCCTGCAGCGCCACGCCTTCCTGGTGCCAGCTCGGTGCGTCAGCCTCGGCCGTGAGCTTGAACCAGTAGAAGCCGTACGACGACATCGTGAGCAAGTAAGGCAGCTCGCCGATGGGCGGGAACGGCGCGCGGCCCAGCATCTCGATGGGCACGAAGCCCTTGAACTCCGACAGGTCGAGTTCCACCGGCTGTGCGGCGCGCGAGAGGTTGAACACGGTGAGGATCACATCGCCGTCGTACTCGCTCAGGTAGGCCAGGATCTTGCGGTTGCCCGGCTTGAGAAAGCGCCGCCGCCCGCGCCCGAAGGCGTAGCTGGTCTTGCGCACGGCGAGCATGCGCTTGGTCCAGTTGAGCAGCGAGCTGGCGTCGCGCGCCTGCGCTTCCACGTTGAGCGCCTCGTAGCCGAACATCGGGTCCATGATCGGCTGCAGGTACAGGCGCTGCGGGTCGGTGCGCGAGAAGCCGGCGTTGCGGTCGGGGCTCCACTGCATGGGCGTGCGCACGCCGTTGCGGTCGCCCACGAACACGTTGTCGCCCATGCCGATTTCGTCGCCGTAGTAGATGATGGGCGAGCCCGGCATCGACAGCAGCATGCCGTTCATGAGCTTCACGCGGTCCATGTCGTTTTCCATCAGCGGCGCCAGCCGCCGGCGGATGCCCAGGTTGATGCGCGCACGCATGTCGGCCGCGTACATGGTGTACATGTAGTCGCGCTCCTTGCTGGTCACCATCTCGAGCGTGAGCTCGTCGTGGTTGCGCAGGAAGATGGCCCACTGGCAGCCCTCGGGAATGTCGGGCGTCTGCGCCATGATCTCGACGATGGGGTGCCGGTCTTCCTGCGCGATGGCCATGTACATGCGCGGCATGAGCGGAAAGTGATACGCCATGTGGCACTCGTCGCCATCGCCGAAATACTCGCGCACGTCTTCGGGCCACATGTTGGCCTCGGCCAGCAGGAAGCGGTTCTTGTACTGCGCGTCGATGGCGGCGCGCAGCTGCTTGATCACCGCGTGCGTCTCGGGCAGGTTCTCATTGCTGGTGCCGTCGCGCTCCACCAGGTAGGGAATGGCGTCGAGCCGGAAGCCGTCCACGCCCATGTCGAGCCAGAAGCGCATGGTCTTGAAGATGGCCTCGAGCACCGCCGGGTTGTCGAAGTTCAGGTCGGGCTGGTGGCTGAAGAAGCGGTGCCAGAAGTACTGCTTGGCCACCGGGTCCCAGGTCCAGTTCGACGTTTCGGTGTCGGTGAAGATGATCCGCGTGCCCTGGTAGATCTGGTCGGTGTCGCTCCACACGTAGAAGTCGCGCTCGGGCGAACCGGGCGGCGCCAGGCGCGCGGCCTTGAACCACGGGTGCTCGTTCGAGGTGTGGTTGATGACCAGCTCGGTGATCACGCGCAGGCCGCGCTTGTGCGCCTCGGCCAGCATTTCGCGGAAGTCGTCGAGCGTGCCGTACTGCGGGTGCACGTCTTCGTACCCCGAGATGTCGTAGCCGTCGTCGCGCAGGGGCGACGGGTAGAACGGCATGAGCCAGATGGTGTTGACGCCCAGCTCCTTCACATAGTCGAGCTTGGCGGTCACGCCCCGGAAGTCGCCCATGCCGTCGTTGTTGGAGTCGAAGAAGGCCTTGACGTTGAGCTGGTAGATCACCGCGTCGCGGTACCACAGCGGATCGTCGCTGGTGTCGATCTCGACGGTTTCGAGCGCGATGTGGGAGACGGGTGCGTTCATGGGCGATTCGCCTTCCTGGTCTTGGAGAACTTAGAGAAAGTAGTCGAAGTCGCGCTCGTCGCCGTGGCGGCGACGCACCACGAAGATGTGCGCGGGCACGCTGCGGGGATCGAGCCGGATGTAGTGCCAGTCGCCCTGCCAGGTGAAGCGCTGGTGGCTCAGCAGGTCGTGCATCTGGAACGCCTGCCCGTCCTTCACGCCCACGCTCGCGGGCTCCAACCCGACCCAGCCGGTCTGCACGTGATGCGGGTCGAGGTTGACCACGGTAACGATCACGTTCTCGCCGTCGGGTGACTCTTTGGCATAGGCCAGCAACTGGTCGTTGTCGATGTGCAGAAAACGCAGGCCCCGGTCGCGCTGCAGCGCCGGGTTCTCGCGGCGGATGCGGTTCACCTGCGCGATGAACGGTTCGAGGCTGTCCAGGTCGTCATCGGCGCGGTGGCGCAGCTGGTACTTCTCGGAGTCGAGGTACTCCTCGCTGCCGGCGCTGCGCGGCAGGTGCTCGCGCCGTTCGTAGGCCGGCCCGTAGATCCCGTAGTTGGCCGCGAGCGTGGCAGCGAGCACGAGGCGCGACATGTAGACGGCGGTCTCGCCGGTCTGCAGTTGCTCGTGCAGGATGTCGGGCGTGTTGGGCCAGGCGTTGGGGCGGAAGTAGTCGATGCCGGGCTCGGTCGAGAGCTCGGTGAAGTAGGCCTGCAGCTCCTCTTTGGTGTTGCGCCACGTGAAGTAGGTGTAGCTCTGCGAGAAGCCCAGCTTGGCGAGCCGGTGCATCACCTTCGGCCGCGTGAAGGCCTCGGCCAGAAAGATCACGTCGGGGTGTACGCGCTTCACCTCGCCGATGACCCACTCCCAGAACGGGAAGGCCTTGGTGTGCGGGTTGTCGACGCGGAAGATGCGCACGCCCTCCCCGATCCAGTGGTCGATCACGCGCTTGAGCTCGGCCCACAGGCCGCGCCAGTCTTCACACTCGAAGTTGAAGGGGTAGATGTCCTGGTACTTCTTGGGCGGGTTCTCGGCGTACTGCACGGTGCCGTCGGGGCGCCAGCGGAACCAGCCGGGATGCGCCTTCACATACGGGTGGTCGGGCGCGCACTGGAAGGCGATGTCGAGTGCGATCTCCAGGCCGTGCTCGCCGGCGCGTGCCACCAGGTGGCGGAAGTCTTCCGCCGTGCCGAGCGCCGGCAGGATCGCCGTGTGCCCGCCTTCGGCCGCACCGATGGCCCAGGGGCTGCCCACGTCGTCGGGGCCGGCCTGCAGTGCGTTGTTGGGCCCCTTGCGCTGCTCGCGGCCGATGGGGTGGATCGGCGGAAAGTACAGCACGTCGAAGCCCATGGCGGCGATGGCCGGCAGGCGCGCCTCCACGTCCTTGAAGGTGCCGTGCACGCCGGGCGCGGGGCCGGTCGAACGCGGAAAGAGTTCGTACCAGGTGCTGAAGCGCGCGCGCTCGCGGTCGGCGAACAGCGGCAGCTCGGCCGAATGGCGCACCGCGTGCTGGCGGTCGGGGTGGCGCCGCGCGAGTTCGGCGTATTCGTCGTCCAGCGCCAGCGCCTTCAGCGACACCACGTCGGACCCGGGGCTGGCGGCCACGGCATCGAGCTCGGTGGCCCAGCGCTGCAGGGCGACACGGTCGGCGCCCTCGGCGCGCGATGCGGCGGCCGCGATTTCGAGCGCACCGACCTGCGCGGCAATGCGCACGTCGTCGGGGTCGACGCGCCGCGTCATCTCGCTGCGCCACGACTCGAAGGGGTCGACCCACGCAACGACGGTGTAGACATAGCGGCCCGGCGACGGCGGCGAGAACGCGGCCTCCCACACGTCGTTGCCCAGCGGCTTCATCGGCACTTCGCGGAAGGCCGGCTGCTCGTGCGCGCGCCAGCACAGCTGCACGCGCACCACGTCGTGGCCGTCGGTGAAGCAATGGGCGCGCACCGGCACGCGCTCGCCGGCCACGCACTTCACCGCGAAGCGGCCGTGGTCCACGCTCGGCAGCACGGCATCGATGACCGCGCGGACCGCGCCGTCGTTCAAGGCGATGTCGGTGCCGTCGTTGGCGGCTGCGGCGGGCTTGGTCGAAAAGATGTTCTTCATCGGGCAACGTGCTCCAGGATCAGCGTGGACAGGGGCGGCAAGGTGAGGCACACCGATTGCCTGCGGCCGTGGGAGCGCACGGGCGCCGCATCGACGCCGCCGAAGTTGCCCCAGCCCGAGCCGCCGAATTCCGTGGCGTCGGTGTTGATCACCTCCTGCCAGTGGCCGCCGAGCGGCACGCCCAGCAGGTAGTTGGTGCGCGGCACCGGCGTCATGTTGCTCACCACCAGCAGCGGCGGGCTGCCGTCGCCGGCCTTGCGCAGGAACGCGAACACGCTGGTGTCGGCGTCGTCGGCCGCCACCCACTCGAACCCCGCCGACGAGAAGTCGACCTGGTGCAGCGCGGGCGCACCGCGGTACACGCGGTTGAGCTGCGCCACCAGGCGCTGCAGGCCGCCGTGCCCTTCCTGTTCGCAGACCCACCATTCCAGTTCGCCGTCGTGCGTCCACTCGCGGCGCTGGCCGAACTCGCCGCCCATGAAGAGCAGCTTCTTTCCCGGGTGCGCCCACATGAAGCCGTACAGCGCGCGCAGGTTGGCAAACTGCTGCCAGCTGTCGCCGGGCATCTTGTTGAGCAGCGAGCCCTTGCCGTGCACCACTTCGTCGTGCGAGAGCGGCAGCACGAAGTTCTCGTGGAAGGCGTACACCAGCGAGAAGGTCAGCTTGTGGTGGTGGTACTTGCGGTGCACCGGCTCTTCCTTCATGTAGGCGAGCGCGTCGTGCATCCAGCCCATGTTCCATTTCTCGCCGAAGCCCAGGCCGTCCATGTCGGTGGGGCGCGAAACGCGCGGCCACGCGGTCGACTCTTCGGCCACGGTGACGGTGTCGGGGTGCGCGCGGTACACGGCGCGGTTCAACGTCTGCAGGAAGTCGATGGCCTCCAGGTTCTCGCGCCCGCCGTGGTGGTTGGGCACCCACTCGCCGTGGCTGCGCGCGTAGTCGAGGTAGAGCATCGACGCCACGGCGTCCACGCGCAGGCCATCGAGGTGGTACTTGTCGAGCCAGAACAGCCCCGACGACACGAGGAAGCTGCGCACCTCGGGCCGGCCGTAGTTGAAGATGCTGGAGTTCCACTCCGGGTGGAAGCCCTGGCGTGGATCGGCATGCTCGTACAGGTGCGTGCCGTCGAAGAAACCGAGCCCGTGCTCGTCGGTCGGAAAGTGCGAAGGCACCCAGTCGAGCAGCACGCCGATGCCCTGCTGGTGCAGGTGGTCGACGAGGTACATGAAGTCCTGCGGCGAACCGAAGCGCGCCGTGGGCGCGAAGTAGCCGGTGGTCTGGTAGCCCCACGAACCGTAGAACGGGTGCTCGGTCACGGGCATGAGCTCCACGTGCGTGAAGCCCATCTGGTTCACATAGGCGGCCAGCCGGTGCGCGACTTCGCGGTAGCCGAGAAACTGGCCGTCCTGGCGCTGCCACGAGCCCAGGTGCACCTCGTAGACCGACTGCGGCGCATCGAGCGCGTTGCGCTGGCCGCGTGTCGCCATCCATTCGTCGTCGCCCCAGGTGTAGGCCAGGTCGCAGATGCGCGAGGCGGTGGCCGGCGGTGGCTCCGCGCTGAACGCGACGGGGTCGGCCTTGTCGACCGTGTAGTTGCCGTGGTGCGAACGGATGCGGTACTTGTAGGCGTCGCCTGTCGCGGCAGCCGGTGCGTGCCCGTGCCAGATGCCCGAGCCGTCAGGGCTCGGCGCGAGCGGATCGGCGTCGCCCGACCAGCCGTTCCAGTCGCCGACCACCGAGACCGACGCGGCGTTGGGTGCCCACACCGCGAAACCTGCACCGCCCTCTTCCTCGTCGAGGTGGCAGCCGAGCAGGTCGTACAGCCGGGCGTGGGTTCCTTCCCGAAAAAGGTAGACGTCGCGTTCGCCCTGGCGGGGATGGTTCGTTGTCGTTGGCACCGGCGCTCCCGTTGAAGGCCAGTGGAACGGTTGTTCGAGGACCGACTTCGGTTCGCCTCCAGCCTCTTCGAGTTATGCAAGCCCGCTGCAGGCGATGGGTAAGGCCGTGACCGCCTCGGCTTGTCGGAGAACAGCCCGTGCCCTGGGCTGCTGTGCGCGCTCAGGCGTGCACGCCGAAGTCGTCGGGGATCAACTCGATCGGTTGCCGGGGGGCCGCCCGGTAGCGCACGATGGCGACGGCCATGAGCACGTCGAAATGCGCCTTGCAGGCGTCAATCAACGCGTCGCCGATCTCGCGCACGCCGAACGCGTCGTGCAGCGTGTCTTCGGAAATCTGCGCGACGATGCGCGCGCCCTCCGGACCGTCGGGATACACCGCGAATCGCACCGACGCGGTGTCGAAACAATAGATGCCTTCGAAGTCCATGTCGCCTGTCTCCTTGTGCCTGCCCGCAGGGCCGGTGAGCTTGAGATGGGGCGCGCCCGAAGGCGCACCCGGCGACGGATTCTTCCGCGTGCGAAGGCAGGAAGCAAGCTACAGCTGCGACTGCCGACAAGCGCGCAGGGTATTGAGCAGCAGACGCACCTGCGCGTGACCGCGTTGCGCATCGTGGGCCTGCATCTGCAGGATCTGCCGGATACCCATGGGTAGGCGCAGCGCCAGCGCCTCGCGGTAGCGCGCCACGGCCGCATCGTCGGCGCGCTCGCAGGCGTCGAGCACCGACGACTCGCTGGCCGCCACGCCCACCGCCGCCTTCACGTGCGCCCAGCCGCGGTGCACCGCGCCCAGCGCCGTGCCGCCGCCCGCCGGCTGGCCGCCGCAGGTGATGACCAGCTCCACCAGCTGGCTGGCCGCGGCCTGGCATTGCGCGGCGCGCGCGGCGAGCACGTCCTTGTGGCGCCGCGCCCTCACCTCGTCCGCGCCGGCGCGAAAAACGTGTGCGTCGTCGCGGGCGCCTTCGAGCAGATGGTTCAGCACGTGGACCACGTGGTCGGTGGACAGCGCATCACCCGGGAGGGTGTCGCGCGCCGCATCATCTGTGTCTGCATGAAACAGGTTCTGGTCCTTTGCCATGTCGGACTCCTTTATTCAAAGTTGAGAGGACTGGCTTCATCCTGGCGCGCCTCGCGAGCGCGCTCGTCGGGTCGGGGCGCGGCTGCGTGTAGGTCTTGCCCGGCGGCGGATGATAAAAACATGTCTCATGAAGGAACCTGACGCCCCGGCACTCGCGCTGATCGACACCTGCGCGCAAGCCTCGCTCGCACTCCTGGAAAGCAACCTCACGCCGCACGGCATCCTGGCCGCCAGCCGCACCGAGGCGGCCGAGGCGCGGCGCTACACGCGCATCTTCGGACGCGACGCCGCCATCTGCGTGCTCGCGATGTGCGGCAGCGGCGTGCCCGCGCTGGAGCAAGGCGCGGTGGCCAGCCTCGACGCGCTCGCCGCCCACCAGGCGGCCAACGGGCAGATTCCCAAGTACGTCGACCCCGAGGGCCGCGACGCCGACTTCTGGTACCTGGGCTGCATCGACGCCACGCTGTGGTGGCTGATTGCCGTGGACCACGTGCGCCGCCACGGGCAGGTCGGTCCCTTGCACTGGGCCGCCGAAGTGGAACGCGCCATCGGCTGGCTGCTGGCGCAGGAGCACCAGCACTTCCGGCTGCTGCAGCAGAACGAGGCCAGCGACTGGGCCGACATCATGCCGCGCTCGGGCTACGTGCTGTACAGCAACGCGCTCTGGTACGAGGTGAAGCGGCGCTATGCGCTGGACCATGCCGAGGCCACGAAGCACCACTTCAACCATTTGTTCAACCCGTTCCAGCGCGACCTGCCCGAGTACCACCGCGCCCGGCTGTTGCAGCACTACGCGCGCCGCGGTCGGCGCGACCCGGGCCTGTACCTGAGCTTCGTCAACCTGGCCGTGGTCGGCGACGAGGGCGACGTGTTCGGCAACGTGCTGGCCCTCCAGGCCGGGCTGGCCGATGCGCCGATGGCGCAGCGCATCGTGCAGACCCTCACCGAGGCGCATGCCAGCGTGCCCTACCCCGTGCGCGTGGTGCTGCATCCGCTGTCGCGCCAGCATCCCCTGTGGCGGGCCTACATGGGGCGCCACCAGCAGAACATCGTGCACCAGTACCACAACGGCGGCCTGTGGCCCTTTGTCGGCGGCTTCTGGGTGATCGCGCTGGCCCAACTGGGCGCGCGGGACCTGGCGTGGTCGGAACTGGTGCGGCTGGCCGAGGTCAACGCGCTGGACGACTGGCGCTTCACCGAGTGGTTCCACGGCCGCACGCTGGCGCCCATGGGCATGGCCGGGCAAAGCTGGAATGCCGCGACCTTTCTGCTGGCGCTGCGGGCGTTGCGGCAGCCACGCGCGCCGTAAGCCTCAGGCCGGCTTGTTGCGCATTCGCCGGAGTTCAGCGCGGCCCAGCGGCGTGATGCGCTCGACGACGCCCGCCAGGCCGGGTTCGTCCGACTCGGTCGGCAGGGTGGCCTCGACAAGGCCTGCGGCCACGAGCACCGCTGCATTGCGGATGTCCACGGGATCGGTCACCGTCAAAGGGAAAGCCTCGTCTTCGATCCGCCGCAGGAAGTCCATCGGCATGGGTTGCTCCTTTTTTTGGAGCAGAAAGTGTAGGCCGAACGGCCTCGCCGTGTCCCGGGCAAACCCTCAACGCAGCGGGTCATCGACCCCGCTGAGCGCTACTTTCTTACAGGCCCAAAAATCCGGGCGCCTCGCAGGCGGCAACACCCTCCTTTCTCCTACTGCGCGTGCCGACCCGGCGTGATACCCCGCACGGTCAAGCCCACGATTCGAGAACTTCGACCCCAAGGAGTCGCCGACATGGACAGTCCCACGACCCCATTGATCTCGCGCCGCAGCGCCCTCATCGCCGGCGCCGCCACCGCCGCGGCAGTTTCGACTGCCGTGCCTGCCACGGCAGCGGCGCAGGCCACGCCCCCAAGCGCCGCCGGGCCCCTGATGAAGCTGTCGCTGACCGTCAACGGGCAGGCGCATGCGCTGCAGCTCGACACGCGCACGACCCTGCTCGACGCGCTGCGCGAACACCTGAACCTCACCGGCACCAAGAAGGGCTGCGACCATGGCCAGTGCGGCGCCTGCACGGTCATCGCCGACGGCCGGCGCATCAATTCCTGCCTGACGCTCGCCGTCATGCACGACGGCGGCCAGGTGACGACCATCGAAGGGCTCGGCACGCCACAGCACATGCACCCGCTGCAGGCCGCCTTCGTGAAGCACGACGGCTACCAGTGCGGCTACTGCACGCCGGGCCAGATCTGCTCGGCGGTGGGCGTGATCGACGAGGTCAGGCGCGGCATCCCGAGCCACGTGAGCGCCGACCTCAATGCCCGGCCGCTGCTGTCGGCCGACGAGCTGCGCGAGCGCATGAGCGGCAACATCTGCCGCTGCGGCGCGTATTCCAACATCGTCGATGCCGTCACCGAGGTGGCCGGGAGTCGGGCATGAAGCCGTTCACCTACGAGCGCGCGCAATCGCCCGCGCAGGCCGCAGCCGCCGTCGCACGCCAACCCGGCGCCAAGTTCATCGCGGGCGGCACCAACCTGCTGGACCTGATGAAGCTGCAGATCGAGGCGCCCACGCACCTCGTCGATGTGAACGGCCTGGCGCTCGACACCATCGCGCCCACGGCCGAAGGCGGCCTGCGCATCGGCGCGCTGGTACGCAACACCGACCTGGCCGCCGACGCGCGGGTGCGGCGCGATTACGGCGTGCTGTCGCGCGCGCTGCTGGCCGGCGCCTCGGGCCAGCTGCGCAACAAGGCGACGACGGCGGGCAACCTGCTGCAGCGCACGCGCTGCCCCTACTTCTACGACATCGACCAGCCCTGCAACAAGCGCCAGCCCGGCAGCGGCTGCAGCGCCATCGGCGGCATCACGCGCCAGCTGGCGGTGATCGGCACCAGCGCCGCATGCATCGCGACGAACCCGAGCGACATGGCGGTGGCGATGCGCGTGCTCGACGCGGCGGTCGAAACCGTGCGCCCCGACGGGCAGGCCCGCGTGATCCCGATTGCCGATTTCCATCGCCTGCCTGGCGACACGCCGCACATCGAGACGGTGCTGCAGCGCGACGAGCTGATCACCGGCGTCACGCTGCCCCGGCCCGTCGGCGGCACGCACGTCTATCGCAAGGTCCGCGACCGGGCCTCGTATGCGTTTGCGCTGGTGTCGGTCGCGGCGATCGTGCAGCGCGACGGCTCGGGCCGCGTGGCGCTGGGCGGCGTGGCGCACAAGCCGTGGCGCGTCGAGGCCGCGGAGGCCGCCATGCCGCAAGGCGCGAAGGCCGTGGCCGCGCAGCTGCTGGCCGGCGCGCAGCCGACCCATGACAACGCCTTCAAGGTGTCATTGGCCGAGCGTGCGCTGGCCGGGGCGCTGCTGCAAGCGAGGAGCTGAGCATGAAATTCGACACCCCTGCCACCACCAACCCCATCGACCAGCTCAAGGTCATCGGCAAGCCGACCGACCGCATCGACGGCCCGGCCAAGACCACGGGCACCGCGCGCTACGCCTACGAACGCAATGCCGAGGCGCCCCAGGCGGCCTACGGCTACGTGGTCGGCGCCGGCATCGCCAAAGGCCGCATCGCCTCGATGGACCTGAACGCCGCGCGCGCGGCACCGGGTGTGCGCGCCATCGTCACCGCGCGCAATGCCGGCACGCTCGGCAAGGGCGACTTCAACACCGCCAAGCTGCTGGGTGGGCCCGAGATCGACCACTACCACCAGGCCGTCGCGCTCGTGGTGGCCGACACCTTCGAACAGGCGCGTGCCGCCGCGCAGCTGGTGCGCATCGACTACACGCGCGCGCCCGGCCGCTTCGACCTCGCGGCGGAAATGGGCGCGGCAAAGCTGCCCGAGTCCACGCCCTTCGCGGGCCCGCCGGAAACGAAGACGGGCGATTTTCCCGGCGCGTTCGCCGCGGCCCCCGTGCGGCTCGATGCGACCTACACCACGCCCGACGAGTCGCACGCGATGATGGAGCCGCACGCCTCCATCGCGCAGTGGCAGGGCGACAAGCTCACGATCTGGACGTCGAACCAGATGATCGCCTGGGGCGTCGGCGACGTCGCCAAGACGCTCGGCATTCCGAAGGCGAACGTGCGGCTGGTCTCGCCCTTCGTCGGCGGCGGCTTCGGCGGCAAGCTGTTCGTGCGCGCCGATGCGCTGCTGGCGGCACTGGGCGCGCGCGAGGCTGGGCGGCCCGTGAAGGTGGCGCTGCAGCGGCCCTTGATGATGAACAACACCACGCACCGACCCGCCACCCGCCAGCGCATCCGCATCGGTGCCACGCCCGACGGCAAGATCACCGCCATCGCGCACGAAGGCTGGTCGGGCGACCTGCCCGGCGGCCAGGCCGAGACCGCCGTCAACCAGACCCGCCTGCTGTACGCCGGCGCGAACCGCCTGACCACCACGCGGCTCGCCGTGCTCGACCTGCCCGAAGGCAACGCCATGCGCGCGCCCGGCGAGGCGCCCGGGATGATGGCGCTCGAAATCGCCATGGACGAGATGGCCGAACAACTGAAGCTCGACCCGATCGAATTTCGCGTGCGCAACGACACGCAGGTAGATCCGGAAAAGCCGGAGCGCCCCTACTCCCAACGCCGCTTGATCGAATGCCTGCGCACCGGCGCCGAGCGCTTCGGCTGGAACCGGCGCAATGCGCTGCCCGCGCAGCAGCGCGACGGACGCTGGCTCGTCGGCATGGGCGTGGCCGCGGCCTTCCGCAACAACCTGCTGACCAAATCGGCCGCGCGCGTGGGGCTGGACAGTCGCGGCATCGTCGCAGTGGAAACCGACATGACCGACATCGGCACAGGCACCTACACCATCATTGCGCAGACCGCCGCCGAGACCATGGGCGTGACGCTCGACAAGGTGCAGGTGCGGCTGGGCGATTCGGCCTACCCCGTGTCGGCGGGTTCGGGTGGGCAATGGGGCGCGAACAACTCGACCTCGGGCGTCTACGCCGCCTGCATGAAGCTGCGCGAGGCCATCGCGGCCAAGCTGGGCGTTCCGGTGGCCGACGCGCAGTTCTCGAACGGCATGGTGCATGCCGGCGGGCGCCCGGTGCCGTTGGCCGAAGCCGCGGGCGCGAACGGCCTGGTCGCCGAAGACGGCATCGAGTACGGCGATCTCGACAAGAAGTACCAGCAGTCCACCTTCGGCGCGCACTTCGTGGAGGTGGGCGTCGATGCCGTCACCGGCGAGATCCGCGTGCGGCGCATGCTGGCCGTGTGCGCCGCAGGGCGCATCCTCAACCCCAAGTCGGCGCGCAGCCAGGTGATCGGCGCGATGACGATGGGCGTCGGCGGCGCGCTCATGGAAGAGCTGGCGCTCGACAAGCGCCACGGCTTCTTCGTCAACCACGACCTCGCGGGCTACGAGGTGCCCGTGCATGCCGACATACCGCACCAGGACGTGATCTTCCTCGACGAGACCGACCCGATCTCGTCGCCGATGAAGGCCAAGGGCGTGGGCGAACTCGGCATGTGCGGCGTGGCGGCTGCGGTGGCCAATGCGGTCTACCACGCGACCGGCGTGCGCGTGCGCGACTACCCGATCACGCTCGACAAGCTGCTGGACCGCTTGCCGCCGGTGGCGTGAGGCAAGCGGTGAGGCAGCGGCTCAGAACCGCGTTTCCACGCGCAGCCTGAACTCCTCATCCGCGCTGCCCTCGTCGTCCGCGCGTGCGAGTCTCATCCGCGCCTGTTCGTGGCGCAGCGCCAGTTCGGCGCGCCGTTCGCGCGTGGTGGCGTCGCCCTGCGCCTTCTCGTCGAAGTCCATCAGGAACTGCGACTCTTCATGGGTGAGCCCGTGAAGGATTTCCTGGCTGTGGGAATTGATGGCGAGAAGCCCGTCGGCCAGAAGACGCGTCCGCCGATCGTTGGGGATGCGAAGTGCCTGCATGGAGAACTCCTTTCGGGAAAAGTCCTGTGCTGTCAGGTCACCATCGCGCGGCGGGCGAGCAGCCATGTAGGCAGGCACCGCGACTTGCGTGCGGTCAATGCAGCGATTGATTTGTCGGCGGGTGTGGGGGACAGCGCCGGCGGCGGTGGCATCGCGCTGGCCTCTTCAGGAATTTCCTTCGCTGCAACCTCTTGTCTTCAAGAAGCTTCAGGGGTCACAAGGGACGCCGAGGAATGAGGGCTGGAGCGGGTGAAGGGAATCGAACCCTCGTCAGTTGCTTGGGAAGCAACAGCTCTGCCATTGAGCTACACCCGCAGCAGGCGCGGATTCTAACGTCAGTTCACTCGCCCCCCACCCACGCTCAGGTCTGCAGCTCATCCCTTCGCAACCGCAGCGCCGCGCGCCCTTGCGGCGTGATGACCAGGACCACGGCGACGCGCCGGCCCGTGCCGCTGGCGGCCGGGGGCAGCACGGCTTCGATGAGATGGGCGGCGACCAGCACGGTCGCGCAATGGATGTCGGCTTCGTCGCGGACCGCCATCGGGAACGATGCGTCTTCGATGCGCTCCAGAAAGTCCATGGGCATGGCAAAGCTCCTCACAAAACGAGCCGCAGTCTAGGGCGTTGCGGCCCCGAAAATGCGACCCAAACGCGTTGCGTTTGTAACCAATATCACACCTGCCAGCACACGAGAACTTTCTCGCGACAACACGCGGCACGCCCTGTGCACTTTCGCATCGCAGCCGGCCTTTATCGCCATCCGTTCATCCGCGGAAAGTCGCCGCAGGCCAGCACGATGGGCCCGCGCGGATCGGCCCGGAACCGCGCCACGGCCGCCGCCGCGATCACGTCGAAATGCCGTTTGCAGGCATGCACGGTGTGCTCGCCGATTTCCTGCGCGCCGAGCGCATCGTGCAGCACGTCTTCCGAAATCTGCGCCAGGATGCGCGCACCGTCGGGACCGTCGGGGTACACGGCGAATCGCACCGTGGCCGAATCGAAGCAGTAGATGCCTTCGAAGTCCATCACCTTTGTCTCCTTCACGTAGCGCAAGGAATTCGACGCGCGCGCCGCGACGCGTGGTGATGGACTTGCGCGCATGTTCGGGAAGGAGGCCGCCTACAGCACCTGTGCGCCTCAGGCGGTGCTGCTCGACACCGGCTTGGTGAGCGTCGACGTCGCCTTGGCACCGAGCGTCATCTCGGTGATCCACGACACGAGCAGCGCGCCGTAGGCCTGGCGCGACTCCAGGCGCGACAGCGCGTGGTCGGCGCCGGTGAGCTTGCGGTACGTCGCCGAGCGCACGCGCTTGAAGGCGGCGAGGTAGTTTTCGATCACGGGGTGTGGCACGGTCTGGTCGTCTTCCGATTCGACGATGAGCACGTCGCCGGTGAAGGCCGCGCAGGCCTTGAGCGCGCGGTTGTCCTCAGGCCCGACCAGCGTGCGACGGTAGGCCACGAGGTCGGAGCGACTCAGCAAACCCTTGGGCGTGTCCCACTCGCCGTCGCGGTACAGCGCGGGCGCGCGCAGCGCGAGCCAGCGCACGGGTCGCATCGCACTGACGAGCGCGGCCAGGTAGCCGCCGTAGCTGCTGCCGACGATGGCAACGGCCGCGGGGTCGACGGTCGGATGGCCCACCAGCGCGTCGTAGGCGGCGAGCACGTCGCGCAGGTTGTCTTCGCGCGTCACCTGCTGGCGCAGCCCTTCGTGGCGCGCATGGCCGCGTAGGTCGAAGGTCAGGCAGACGCAGCCGAGCGCGGCGATCTCGTGCGCGCGCTTGAGGTACTGCTCCTGGCTGCCGTCCCAGCCGTGCACCAGCAGCACGCCCGGCACCATGGTGGAAGCCGCGAACAGCGTGCCTTCGATGTGATGGCCGTTGACGGGAATGTCGATGGAGCTATGGCGTGTCGGCATGCGTGGTGGTTGCCGTGTTCAGCACGGTGTATTTGCACAGCGGCCCGGTCTCGGGGTCGTTGCCCTGGTAAGTGATGATGGCGTTCGCCGGCACGGAGGCCGCACCGTACACCTCGAAGCAGGACGCGTGCACGCGCTGGCAGGCCGGGTCCTGGTGGAAGGCTTCGAGCGCCGCGATTTCCGCGCCCGTGGCGCCGCCAACGCGCCACGACTGCTCCAGCACGCCCGAACGCCAGTCGCCGCGGCCGTCGAGCCCTTGCGCCACGTCGTAGTTCACGCGCGAGGCGAAGAAGTCCGGGTAGCAATCGATCACCGCGCGGTGGTAGCGCCGCGCCTGCTCGATCGCACGGCGCAGCGGCGGCGGCGGATCGACGACCGCCAGCAGCGCCTCGAAGTCGCCGCGCACCAGCTGCAGGTCGGAGCCGCCGTAGACCTCTTCGCCGGCATTGTTGCGCGTGAGGCGCTGTTCGCCGCAGTAGCTGACGATGCGCTGCGCCACGATCAACTGCCCGACGCTGTAGGTGTGAGGCTGTTCGAGGTTGGTCTCCAGCACGAGGCCGTGGGTGGCGAACACGCGGCCGTCCATCGCGTCGAGGCCGCGCTCGAGTGCGTCGATGCTGTCGACCACCTGCTGCCCTCGCCCGCCGGTGGCGGTGACGGGCTTGAGGCGCACACGGCCGATGTCGAGCAGCGCCCTCCCCGCGACGCGCGCCTCGTCGAGGCTGAAGCAGGTGAAGCCGGGCAAGGCCGCATCGGCGATCTCCACCGCGAGCCGCGCCGACCAGCCCAGAGGCCGCACGGCGTCGGGGCCGATCAGCGGATGGGTGATCGCCTTGGTGGCGACGAAGGCATGCGGCACCACGCCGCCGAAGAGGTCGTCCACGCCGGCGATGCCCATGGCGCGCGCCTGGTGCGGATCGGTGAGCGTGTCGCTCGGCACGAAGTAGAGCGGCGCCGAGTGCGGCTGGGCGGCGTCGTATGTGCCCGCGAATTCCCAGCCCTGGAGCGCCGCCAGGCGCTGCGCAAAGTTGGCGCGCGTGGCGTGCTCGTGTTCGCTGCAGTAGCCCTGCGGGCGCACGTCCCAGGTGACGACGCGGCGCGGGGTCGATCGCATGGCGGACGTCCGGGCCATGACGGTGTTCAGGCGCTGGTCCATCGGGGCCTCAGGCGTCGCCCTTCTTGTCCGCCTTGCGCTTGTCCGCCTTGTCCTTGTCTTTGTCCGCATCGCCCGAAGGCAGCTTGACCTTCGTGACGGTGACCGACACCGGGTCGCTCGCCGGAAACGACTCTTCCACGCCGCTGTCGAGCGCTTCTTCGCTGGACGGCTGCTCCGTCGGCTTGGCGGCTTCCGCGGAGGGCTGGCCGTGGTTCTCGGACGTGGGAAACGGAAACTTCTCCGGGCTCGCCGGCTTCGGGTCGGGGGTCTGCTTCGAAGTCATGGGGTCTCCTTGGTGCGATGCACACGGGCTCACATGGCTGCTTCCTTCGGGGTGAGTTCGGAGTGAAGGCGGCAGTGCCTCCATGTTCTGCGGATCGCGTGGCGCGCCGGTCGGAGGGCACAGCGCCTGCGCGTGGGACCCGTCTGGCACCCGCCGGGCCCGCGCCCGCGCGTGCGGCGTTGGCCCACACGAAGACCGGGCACTTGGCGGATGCAGCGCAGCGCGAAAGCGGGCACACCTGAGGGCATGGCCCGTTCCGACACGTCCACGCTCACGCCCCTGGCGACCTACCAGGCCAAACGCGATTTCACCGCCACCACCGAACCCGCCGAGGGCGGAAAGCCCCGCCCGCACGCGCCCTCCTTCGTGATCCAGAAGCACGCGGCGCGGCGGCTGCACTACGACTTCCGACTCGAACTCGACGGCGTGCTGGTGTCGTGGGCCGTGCCGAAGGGGCCGAGCCTCGACCCTGCGCAGAAACGCATGGCCGTGCATGTGGAAGACCATCCGCTGTCGTATGCCGGCTTCGAAGGCACCATTCCGGAAGGCCACTACGGCGCGGGCGAAGTCATCGTGTGGGACCGCGGCACCTGGGAGCCGGTGGGCGATCCGCGCAAGGGCCTGGCCGCGGGCAAGCTCGCGTTCCGGCTGCACGGCGAGAAGCTCGAAGGGCTGTGGGAGCTCATCAAGATCGCCAAGCGCGGCGAGCGGCAGGAGCCGTGGCTGCTGTTCAAGAAGCGCGACGACTTCGCGCGGTCGCATGCGGAGTACGACGTGGTGTCGGCGCTGCCCGACAGCGTAGGCGGTGCGCCTGCGCCCCGGCGCGCAGCGAGCAAGAAGACAAAGGCGAAGGCTGCGCCCGACATGCCTGTCACGGGTGCGGTGAAGGCCCGCCTGCCCGCCAAGCTCTCGCCGCAGCTCGCGACGCTGGCCACCGGCGTGCCCGAAGGCGCGCCCGGCGACTGGCTGTTCGAAATCAAGTTCGACGGTTACCGCGTCATGGCGCGCATCGAAAAGGGCAAGGCGCGCCTGCTCACGCGCGGCGGCCACGACTGGAGCGCGAAGCTGCCGTCGCTGGTGGCCGAGCTGGAGCGCCTGGGCATCGACAACGCCTGGCTCGACGGCGAGATCGTCGTGCTCGACAAGCAAGGCACGCCCGACTTCAACGCGCTGCAGAACGCACTCGACCGCGAACGCGCCGACCCCATCGTGATGTTCCTGTTCGACGTGCCCTTCTTCGAGGGTTTCGACCTGCGCTACGCACCGCTCGCCGAACGCCGCCGCCTGCTCAAGCAGCTGATGGACGCACGGGCCACGCGCCGCCTGCGCTTCAGCAACGACTTCGAGGCCGACATCGACTCGATCTTGCAATCGGCCTGCCGCATGAACCTCGAAGGCGTGATCGCCAAGCGCGCCGACGCGCCGTATGTCTCGCGCCGCAGCGACACCTGGCTCAAGCTCAAGTGCATCCGGCGCCAGGAGTTCGTGGTGTGCGGCTACACGCTGCGCACCGACAGCCCGACGCGCATCGGCAGCCTGATGCTGGGCGTGCACGCGAAGAACGGCAAGCTGGTGTCGGTGGGCGGTGTCGGCACCGGCTGGAACGACCGCGAGGCGCGCGACATCCGCCGCCAACTGGCCGCGCTCGACACCGACCGCGCGCCGTTCACCGGCGGCGAGGCCAAGCCCGGCCGGCGCCGGCCGGGCGGCATGCGGCACTGGGTGAAGCCGACGCTCGTGGCCGAGGTGCGCTTTGCCGCATGGACGCCGGACGGGCAGATCCGCCACGCGTCGTTCGTGGCGATGCGCGACGACAAGCCGGCCTCGGAGATCGTGCATGAAGAACCTCGCGACATCGCACCTGCCTCGAAGAAAACGAAGACCATGAAGACATCCTCGAAGAAGGCCGCGTCCACGGTCGGCGGCGTGACTGTGAGCCATGGCGACCGCGTGATCGATGCGGCGTCGGGCCGCACCAAGCTCGACCTGGTGCGCTACTACGAATCGGTGGCCGAGCCCATGCTGCCCCACCTGAAGGGCCGCCCTTGCGCGCTGGTGCGCGGGCCTCAAGGCGTGGGCGGCGAGATCTTCTTCCAGAAGCACGCCGAGAAGGTCCACATCGCCGGCGTGAAGCAGCTCGACCCGGCCCTGTGGCCCGGCCATCCGTCGATGCTCGAGGTCGGCACGCGCGAGGCCCTGCTGAACGCGGCGCAGTTCAACGTGATCGAGTTCCACACGTCCAACGCGACCTCGACGCACTTCGACCGGCCCAACCGCATGATCTTCGACCTCGACCCAGGCGAAGGCACGCCGTGGGCGCATGTGCAGGAAGCCGCGTTGCTGATGCGCACGCTGCTCACCGAACTCGGCCTGGCGTCATGGCTCAAGACCAGCGGCGGCAAGGGCCTGCACGTGGTCGTGCCGCTGCGCATGCACTACGACAACGACACGGTGAAGGCCTTCTCGCGCGCCATCGTGCAGCACATGGCGCAGGTGATCCCCTCGAAGTTCGTGGCCAAGAGCGGGCCGTCGAACCGCGTCGGCAAGCTCTTTGCCGACTACCTGCGCAATGGCGTGGGCGCGACCACGGTGGCGGCCTTTTCGGCGCGCGCGCGGCCCGGCATGGGCGTGTCGATGCCGGTGAGTTGGGACGACCTCGGCAGCCTGAAAAGCGGCGCGCACTGGACCATTGCCACCGCGCGCGAGCACCTGTCGTTCCAGTCCGAAGACCCGTGGGCCGACTACTGGACCACGCGCCAGCCGCTGGGCGAGGCGATGAAGCGGCTCGGCTTCAAGAAATAACCAAGGAGACTCACCATGGCCACGAGAACCCTCTGGAAAGGCGCCATCACCTTCGGGCTGGTCCACATCCCCGTGGGCCTGCACACCGCGAGCACCGAACAGGGCATCGACTTCGACTGGCTCGACAAGCGCAGCATGGACCCGGTGGGCTACAAGCGCATCAACAAGCGCACGGGCAAGGAGATTGCGCGCGAACAGATCGTGAAGGGCTTCGAGTACGAGGACGGCAAGTACGTCGTGATCTCGCCCAAGGAAATCGAAGCCGTCTACCCGCGCACCACGCAGACCATCGAGATCCAGCGCTTTCTCGATGTCGGCGAAATCCCTTTCGTGTACCTGGAGCGGCCCTACTACCTCGCGCCGATCAACAAGGGCCAGAAGGTCTACGCGCTGCTGCGCGAGGTGCTGGTGAAGACCGGCAAGGTCGGACTGGCCAAGGTGGTGATTGCCACCAAGCAGCACTTGGCGCTGCTGATTCCGTTCGGCAAGGTGCTGGTGCTCAACCTGCTGCGCTGGGGCGACGAGATCAAGGACGCCGACGGGCTCGACCTGCCGGCCGCCGGCATCAAGGCCGCGAAGCTGTCGGCCGCCGAGATGAAGATGGCCGAGCAGCTGGTCGGCGACATGTCGGGCCCGTGGAACCCCGACGAGTTCAAGGACGAGTTCAAGCACGCCGTGATGAAGATCGTCGAGAAGAAGGTCAAGGCGGGCGACACGGAGACGGTGGTGCAGCCGGAAGAAGAAGCACCGGAGGGCGGCGCCGAGGTGATCGACCTCACCGAGCTGCTCGCGCGCAGCCTGCGCAGCGGCAAGCGCACGCCGCCTGCAGCGAAGAAACGGGCGGCGAAGACGACGGCCTCGTCACGCAAGACCGCGCACAAACCTGATGCGGCCAAGCGCGCGAAGAGCGCGGCCCGCAAGGCGGCTTAAGCCGAACGCCGCGGCGCTTTCGCCGCACCCGGCAGCGCCGCCACGCGCTGCGCCAGAAAGTCGACCAGCACCTGCACCCGCAGCGGCAACTGACGGCGCGGCGCGTAGAGCAGATGCAGTTCCTGCGCAGGCCCCGTGTGCCGTGCGAGCACGCGCACCAATTTCCCTTCCGCAAGCAGGTCCGCGACCATCCACGTGGGTTGCAGCGACACGCCCGCGCCCGCCAGCACGCTGTCGAGCAGCGCCACCGCGTTGTTGACGCGGTAGCGGCTGCGCACCGGCACGGCCACCGCGCCGTCGGGGCCCGTGAGCAGCACGCCGTCGTCACCCGCCGCGTAGCGCAGGTAGTCATGCACGAGCAGGTCGTTCGGCGTGCGCGGCTTGCCGCGTGCGGCCACGTACTCAGGCGACGCGACGAGCACGCGCGGCCAGCTGCCGAGGTGGCGCGCGACAAGGTCGGGCGGCAGCGCACCGCCCACGCGCAGCGAGACGTCGATGCGCTCCTCGCGCGGATCGACGAAGCGATCGTCGAGCACCAGCTCGAGTTCGATGTCGGGGTACAGCCGCAGGAACTCGACCGCCATCGCGTTGAGGTGCCGCTGCCCCAGCGTGACCGGCGCGCTCAGGCGCAGAAGGCCGCGCGGCTGCTGCACCTGGGCGCGCGCGTCGGCCACGGCATCGCCATAGTCCTCGAGCATGCGGCGCGCGCGCTCGTGGAAGCGCTGGCCCTCCTCCGTGAGGCTCAGACCCGTGGCCGCGCGCCGCAGCAACCGCACGCCGAGCGATCGCTCCAGCCCCGCGACCAGCTTGCTCACGGTGGGCTGCGTGGTGTCGAGCGCGCGGGCCGCGCCCGAGAGGCTGCCGAGCTCGACGCTGTGCACGAAGGCGGAGAGTGCGCGAAGGGTGTCCATGGGGTGGTCATTCGAATCAGGAATGCGATGCATGCCATTCTGCCTTCTACCCCTCGCGATTCGAATGGAAGAAAGTTCGTCCACCGACGCTTCTTTCTCTCTTTCACTCAAGGACATTTCACATGACCGCTTCGCGACTCACATCGATCCTGCGCCAGGGCGCGCTCGCCCTCTCCTTCGCGGCTGCCACTACCGCTTCCGTGGCAGCGCCCACGCACTGGAGCCCCAGCTGGATGGCCGCCACCCAGCCGCTCTGGGACGAAAGCTTCGTGCTGCCCCTCGGCATTCCCGCCCGCTTCGAGCGGCAGACGCTGCGCCAGGTGGCGCGCCTGAGCATCGGCGGCACGCGGCTGCGCGTGGTGATCAGCAACGAAGGCGGCACCACGCCGCTGCACATCGGCGCCGCCCGCGTGGCCCGCCATGCGAACGGCTCGGCCATCGTCGAAGGCACCGACCGCGTGCTGCGTTTCGGGGGCCGGACCGACGTAACCGTGCCACCCGGCGCACGCCTCGTGAGCGACCCGGTCGACCTGCCGCTGCCCGCGCTGAGCGAGGTGGCCGTGTCGCTCTACCTGCCTACGCCCAGCCAGCCCGCGGGCTTTCACTTCGATGCGCGGCAGACGCTGTACATCGCCGACGGCGACCTGAGCGCCGCCGCGCGGCTGCCAGCCGCAGCCACCTCATGGAGCACGCGCGTCTACGTGAGCGGTTTGATCGTCGAGACGCCCCAGGCGCCCGTCACCGTCGTCGCACTGGGCGACTCGATCACCGACGGCAACGGTTCCACACCCGGCGCCCACACGCGCTGGCCCGACGCGCTGGCCGAGCGGCTCGCACCGCGCAGCGTGGGCGTGCTCAACGCCGGCATCTCGGGCGGCCGGCTGCTGAAGGACGGCATGGGCCGCGCGGCGCTCGAACGCGCGGGCCACGACGTGTTCGCGCAGCCCGGCGTGCGCGCGATGGTCGTGCTGCTCGGCACGAACGACATCGGCTGGCCCGGCGGCCCCTTTGCGCCGCAGGAGCCCGCGGTGCGCGCCGAAGCCGTGATCCAGGGCTTTCGCCAGCTGATCGAGATGGCCCACGCCCACAACGTGCGCATCGTGGGTGCGACGATTCCGCCCAACGAGCGCGCGCTCGAAGGCACGCCGCTGGCCGGCCACCACTCACCCGAAAAAGACACCGTGCGCCAGGCCGTGAACCGCTGGATTCGCGAAAGCGGCGCCTTCGATGCGGTGGTCGATGTCGACGCGCTGCTGCGCGACCCCGCCCGGCCTGCGCGCCTGAAAGCCGCCCTGGATTCGGGCGATCACCTGCATCCCGGCGACGCTGGCTACAAAGCGATGGCCGCAGCCATCGACCTCGACGCCTTGCTGGGCAACGATCTTCGATAGACTGCAAATATACTGTACATAAATACAGTCTTTTCTCTAGAATGGCTCGTCTCCAAGAACAACATTCGAGGCGACGCCATGACCACCGCCAACCCGCCTGCGCCCTCCGCGCAGGTGCTTTTTTTCTCCTCGCGGCAGCACCCGTTGCAGTCGCGTTCACGCACAACCGGCAAGACAGGCCGGATTTCGAACTGGCCCTTTCGCGTCACCCGCGAGCACGGCCACGACGACAGCAACGAACAGGATGACATCCGCGTTCAGGCGGCGCGCGTCATCCGGACGACGGCCGCGCATTGGTGGCCGCCGGAGCCCTGAACCGCCTTTTCATCCTTCTTCCCCCGGAGAACTGCAATGGACGACTTCCACCGTGGCGATGAGTTTGCGAGCGAGCCCGAACCCGACTGGGATTCCCCCTCTTTCGAGAGGCAACGCCACCTTCTCATCGCGCTGTTTCCCGAGCCCGACGTGCAAGCGGCGATCGAAGCGCACCGCAAGGAATGGATCTGGCCGAAGGGCCACTACTTTCCGCGCAGCCCGCGACTGCACCTGACGCTCCACTGCTTTGGCGACCAGCCCAAGGAGGTCGAGAAACGCCTGCGTGAAGCGCTCGCCCAGGTTCGGGTGCGGCCCATGAACCTTGTGCTCGACAGCTCGCGCACATGGCGCAACGACATCGCGGTGCTGCAGCCCGCCGAGCACGGCGCCTTGCGCACCCTGCATGCGGACATCGGTCGTGCAGTCCAGAAGGCAGGCATCGTCACGGAAACGCCGACGTTCACACCGCACATCACCATCGCCCGGCACACCGAGGGCGCGGCCTACCCGATGCGCCTGCCGCCGATCCCGTGGCGCGTGAGGAAGTTCCTGCTCGTGCGCTCCTTCACTTCGCATCCCGTCGAGCACAAGGTGCTGGCCACTTACGAAGCCGACGAAGAAGACAAAGAAGACGCCGTCTGACAACGGCCGGCGGGCTTTCGTGGCCTTATCGGGTGAGACAATTTTCGGCGCCCATCGAACCCACGCCACGCCCGCCGCATGCTGACACCACCCGATATCGCTCCCGACGCCGTTCAAGCGTGCCTTGCCGAAACCTACGGCCTGCAGGTGGCACGCGCCGAATTCCTGCCGCTGGGCGCCGACGTCGATTCGGCGGCGTTCCGCATCGAGGCACCGGATGGCCCCGCGTGCTTCCTGAAACTGCGGCGCGGCGGTTTCAGTGCGGCGGTGGTCGATGTGCCGGCCTTCCTGCACCACACGCAAGGCATCGACGCCGTGATGGCGCCGATGCCCACGCTGACACAGCAACTCAGCGTGCAAGACCATGGCTTCGACTGGGCGCTCTACCCCTTCTTCGACGGCGCCGACGGCTTCACACGCGCGCCGACCGACCGACAATGGACCGCGCTCGGCACGGCGCTCAACGCCATCCACCACGCCGAGTTGCCCGAATCGCTGCGCGCCAACCTGCCCCGCGAAAGCTATTCACACCATTGGCGCGAAGGCGTGCGCGGCTACCAGCGCCGCTTCATCAACGGGGTGGCGGGCGACGATCTGGTGGCGCGCTTCCTCGCCTTCTGGGACGCGCACGACGAAGAGATCGATTCGCTCATCTACCGCAGCGAACAGCTCGCCTCGATCCTGCTCGAGAAGTCGCTGCCGCAGGTGCTGTGCCATTCGGACCTGCATGCGGGCAACGTGCTGCTGGGCGACGACGACCGCCTGTGCATCGTCGACTGGGACACGCTGATCCTCGCGCCGAAGGAGCGCGACCTGATGTTCATCGGTGCGGGTGTCGGCGGCGTGTGGAACCAGCCGCGCGAAGAAGCGCTGTTCTTCCAGGGGTACGGAACGAAGGAAGCTATTGATGCGCTCGCCCTCGCCTACTACCGCCACGAGCGCATCGTGCGAGACCTGCTTGAGTTCTGCGACCAGATGTTCGACCCGCAGGCCAGCCGGGACGACCGCGAAGAAGGCCTGCGCCAGATGGCGAGCCAGTTCGAGCCAGGCAACGTGGTCGCCGTCGCGCACCGGGACTACGACGCCATCACCTGACGGGCGCCGGCAGCGTCAGATCAACAGGTCCTGCGCGTCGTCCTCGAAGCCCGCCACGGGCTGCGCCTTGGCCAGCGCCAGCCACACCGAAAAAGGAATGCACTCGAAGGCGCGGTGTACCGCGGCGCGCGCCACCACGAGGCGTTCGCCTCCAAGCACCATCACGCCGCACCCGGCCGGAATTTCGTCGGGTGACGCGATGCAGCGGCCCTTGGCGTCGTTGCCCAGCACGTACCAGCACTCGCCGCCCAGGTCGAGATAAGCCGCGCGCTTGTCGGGCTTGCGCAGGTCGCCCAGCAAGTCGGCGCGGCTGACCTTCACCTCGTGCACGATCGGGTGCGCGTAGGCCTCGACGCTGGTGTTGCGGATCGAGAACACGTCGGGCCGCGCCATGCACCAGCGCGGCTTGCCGCCTTCTTCGAGCGGCGGCAGGCGGGCGCGCAGGCCGAGGCCGCGCCAGGCGATGCGGCCACCGCGCGTCATCTCGCGCGCCACGCGCTCCACCAGCGCCTCGTGCGGCGACAGCGCCGCGCGGTTGACCGTGAGCGTGGTGGCGATGCGCGCAATGCCGGCGTCGGTCACGCGCAGCGTCTCGTGGCCGAGGTCGCTGCGCACACGTTCCAGGAAGCCGCCCGCGAGCAGTTCGACCTCGATGGGGTCGCAGCAGGGCCAGCCGGCCGAGCGGTAGATCTCGCGCAGGCGCCGTGCATGCAACTTACCGAAAGGCACGGCCGTCTGCAGAGGTGGCGGGTCTGTCACCGGCGGAGGAAAGCCGGGGTCCGTCACGGGCGGCAGCGCCGGCGGCGGATCGCCCTCGGGCGGCAGCCCGGGCGGCGGTGGTGGCGGCATGGGCACCGGCACATCGGGCGCGGGCGGCGGCGGGCCGATCGGCGTGGCGACCACGTCATCGGCAGGAGCGAATGCGGCGAGTGCGGACATGGGAGGAACAGGTTAGCGAAAAGTGAGGGTCGGCGCGAGGCATGGAACGATCGGTTGCATTCGCCGGATCGGGCGGCGTCAGTGGAAGTCGCGGCTGGTGTTGCTCTGCGCCAGCCGGCCCAGGAGCGGCGTGAGGTCCTTGAAGCCGGTGGCGATCAGGTGCTGCACCTTGCCGCCGCTGTCGTCGTCGCGCTGCCAGGTGCCCTGCACCGCGAGCAGGTGCGACTTGAGCAGCGGCTCGCGCCAGGCTTCGATGACGTGGTTCCAGACGATCACGTTGACGTTGCCGGTCTCGTCTTCCAGCGTGACGAAGATGGTGCCGTTGGCGGTGCCGGGCCGCTGCCGGCCCTTGACGATGCCGCAGGCGCGCACGGTCTGGCCGCTGCGCGCGGCGCGCAGTTCGACTGCGCTCATGAGGTTCATGCGCGCCAGGCGCGGGCGCAGCAGCGCGAGCGGATGGCGCCGCAGCGTGAGGCCGAGCGCCGCGTAGTCGCCGACGATTTCCTCGCCCTCGGGCGCGGCGGGCAGCAGCAAGGCCTGCTCGTGGATCGGCACGCCCTTGAGCAGGGCTGACGACCGATGCTGCGCTGTGGCGTCCCACACCTGCTGGCGGCGATGGCCCGAGAGCGACATCAGCGCATCGCCCGCAGCGAGCGCCGCCATGTCCTTGCCGTCGAGTTCGGCGCGCAGGGCCAGGTCTTCGGTGCTGGTGAAAGGCGCTTGCGCGCGGGCTTTCAGCAGGCGCTCGGCGCCGTCCTTGCCGAGCCCCGAGATCCGGTTCAGGCCCAGCCGCACGGCGGGCTGGTGGTCGTTGCCCAGGCGCTCGGCGTAGCGCGTGTCGGTGCCCGCCGGCATGCGCGGCGCATCGGGCGCACGGGGTTCGAGCGTGGTGTCCAGGTCGCTGCAGGTGACATCGACCGGCCGCACCTCGACACCATGGCGGCGTGCGTCCTGCACCAGCTGCGATGGGCTGTAGAAGCCCATCGGCTGCGAGTCGAGCAGTGCGGCGAGGAAGCAGGCGGGCTCGTAATTCTTGAGCCAGCTGCTGATGGTGACCAGCAGCGCGAAACTCGCAGCGTGGCTTTCGGGGAAGCCATAGTCGCCGAAGCCCATGATCTGCTTGAAGATGGCTTCGGCGAAGGCCTCCTTGTAGCCGTTTCCGGTCATGCCTTTGACGAGCTTGTCGTGAAACTTCCCGAGACCGCCCTTGCGCTTCCATGCCGCCATCGCGCGGCGCAGTTGGTCGGCCTCGTCGGCCGTGAACTTGGCCGCGATCATCGCGATCTGCATCACCTGCTCCTGGAAGATCGGAATGCCGAGCGTGCGTTCGAGTGCGGGGCGAAGTTCGTCATCCTCATAAATGATTGGCAGCTTCTTTGCCACCCGCTCGCGCTGCTTGAGATACGGATGCACCATGCCGCCCTGGATAGGTCCCGGCCGCACGATCGCGACCTCGATCACCAGGTCTTCATAAGTACGCGGCTTCAGTCGCGGCAGCATCGACATCTGTGCCCGGCTCTCGATCTGGAACACGCCGATGGTGTCGGCGTCGCAGATCATGTCGAACACTTTGGGGTCGTCGTTGGGGATGTGGTGCATCTGCACCATCGAGCCTCGCCAGCGGTTCATGTGGTCGAGCCCGCGGCGGATGGCGCTGAGCATGCCGAGCGCGAGCACGTCGACCTTGAGCATGCCCATGGCTTCGAGGTCGTCTTTTTCCCACTGAATGACGGAGCGGTTCACCATCGACGCCTTCTCGACCGGCACCAGCCGCGTGAGCTTGGTGTGCGTGAGCACGAAGCCGCCGACGTGCTGGCTCAAATGGCGCGGAAAACCCTTGAGCCGCTGCGTCATCTCGATCCACTGCACGAGCTTGAGTTCGTCTTCCTTCACGCCGATGCGCGCGGCCGCCTGGAACAGCTGCTCGCCGAGCACGGTGTCGTCGAACCAATAGTGGTCCTTGGCGAATTCGTCGATCAGCCGCTCGTCGATGTCGAGCGCCTTGCCCACGTCGCGCAGCGCACTGCGCGAGCGATAGCAGATGACGACGGCGGCGATGGCGGCGCGTTCGCGGCCGTATTTCTTGTAGATGTACTGAATGACGTCTTCACGCCGCTGGTGCTCGAAATCCACATCGATGTCGGGCGGTTCGTTGCGGTGCCGGCTGAGAAATCGCTCGAACAGCAAGGTGCCTTTGTCAGGATCGATCGCGGTGATGCCCAGACAGAAACACACCGCCGAATTGGCCGAGGACCCGCGTCCCTGGCAAAGGATGTCCTGCGAACGCGCGAAGTTCACGATGTCTTCCACCGTGAGGAAAAACATCTCGTACTTGAGCTCGACGATCAGTTCGAGCTCCTTCTCCACCTGCGCACGCACCTTCTGCGGAATTCCGTTCGGATAGCGCCTGGCGGCACCTTCCCAGGTCTTGCGCACCAGCGTCTGCACGGGCGTCTCGCTGCTGCCCACGGTTTCGAGCGGGTATTTGTAGTTCTCTCGGATCACCGCCGGATCGAACCTGCACCGCTGCGCCACCACCAGCGTGTTCGCCAGCATGGCGGGCAGATAGATCTCGGCCAGTCGCACCCGCTGCCGCAGATGCCGCTCCGCGTTCGACTGCAGCGCAAAGCCGCACGCGGCGACGGTCTTGCCTTCGCGCACCGCCGTCAGCACGTCGTGCAGCGGCTTGCAGGCACGCACATGCATGTGCACGTCGCCGGCCGCCACGAGCGGCACGCCGGTCTGCTCGCTCGCCTGCATCAGCGTGACGAACCACAGGTCGTCGTCGAGTTCGTTGAGCATTTCCACCGCCAGCCAGAGGTTGCCCGCGTACAGCGCCTTGGCGGCCAGGAGGTCTTCGTGCAGCGTGGCGGCATCCATCGCGCCGCCCGGGTTGCGCTGCGGCACGAAGAGCACCTGGCAGTCCTGCAGCGAGGCCACGTCGCTGTCCTCCCAGCTCACGCGGTACTCGCCCTTGGGCAGCTCGGTGTTGCGCGCGGCGGTGATGAACTCGCAGAGGTTGCCCCAGCCCTCGGTGTCGTTCGCGATCACCACGAGCTTGAAGCGCTCGAAGCGGAACTCGCTGCCGAACAGCAGGCGGAAATCGAGGTTGCGCGGAATCGATGGTTCGTCGGGATGCTCACGTTCGTAGTCGTCGAGCGTGTGTTCCATGTCGCGCCGGCAGACGTACGCGCGCACGATGCCGGCCACGGAGCACTCGTCGGTGATCGCCAGCGCCGCATACCCCAGCTGGTACGCGCGCGCGACCACGTCCTCGGGCGTCGACGCACCGCGCTGGAAGCTGAAGTTCGTGAGGCAGTGCAGCTCGGCGTAGTCCGGCAACTTCGCCACGGTGCTCTTGCGCAACGGCACCGGCAGCGCATGCACCTTGGCCGGCTGGCGCTTGCGCTCTTCCTTGTGGCTCAGGTCAGGCATAGAACCCCTGCAGGTACCAGCGCACCTCGCCCGAAGAAAACCGCGCCGAGGGCCGCTCGCGAAAGATCCACACCAGCCCGGCTTCGGGGCTTTCCGCCACGTAGTAGTCGCGCATCGCCGGCTGGCCGCCGTCTTCCTTGCCGCCCCACCAGCCGGCCTCGATGCGCTGCGGGCCGATCAGCCTGCTCAGCGGGCCGCAGTAGCAGGGGCGCTCGCCGTCCATCTCGAGCAACAAGGGTTCGGGCAGCAGCCAGGGCGGGTAGACCGCATCGGGCTGCGAGGCTGCGGCCTTCGCCTCCTTGCGGACCTTGTCGGGCACGGCCTTCTCTTTTTGCAGCGCGGGCCGCCATGCCTGCTTGCGCTCGGGCCGGTGGTCGGCCTCGGCGCAAGGCACCACCACCTGGTGCGCGCCGAGCCGCACGCTCAGGCGCTCGACCATCTCGTGCAGCTTGTCGCCCTTGCGGTTGTCTTCGGGCAGAAAGCTGGTGCTGGCGCCGGCCCACGGATCGGTTTCGAGCGTGCGCAGCTTGAGCCAGCTCACGGGCGCGGCGAGCGTGGTGAGGGCGAGCTTTTCCGACAGCAGGCGGCGCAGGTGCGCCATGTCCTGCGTGGGCTCGGCCGTGCGCACGGTGAGCTGCTGGTGCGGCGGCAGGTTCACGCCGTTGAAGCGCTTGAGGTCGAGCGTCCACTGCAGTTCAAGCGCGCGGGCGCCGCGCTGGCGGGCACGCAGCCAGATCTGCAGCGCCGAGAGCAAACGGTTGGCCGACCACATGAGTTCGGGCGCGGTCTCGGCGAGCGCGGGCAGCTCCAGCTTCTGTTCGAACACATCGGGCAGCGTGAGCCAGTCGTGGCCCTCCGGGCGCAGGCCCCAGGCGGCGTCGAGCGCCGCGCGCAGTTCGGTGCCGAAGCGCCGCGTGAGGCCGCCGCGCGGCAAGGCCGCCACCTCGCCCCAGGTGCGGCAGCCCAGGCGCGCGAGCAGGTCGAGGTGCGGGCGGGCGGCGGTCAACGTGTCCAGCGGCAGGCCAGCGGGCATGTCCTTGGGGCGGTCTTCGTTGCGCTCGAACAGGCGCAGCCGCGCGAGCGCGATCAGGCTCGTGGCGCCTTGTGCGCCGAGCATGCGCACGTCAGGCGCGGGATTGACGGAGACCAGCTGACGCATCAGCTGGAGCCGGCCACCCCAGAGGCGCTCGCAAGCCGAGACTTCGAGCATGAGCGCCTCGTCCTGCCAGGCGACGTGCGGCGTGTATTCCAGCGCCCACCAACCCAGCGCTTCGGGCGTGGGCAGCTGCGGTGCGTCGGGCGCGTCGGCGTCAAGCGACCACCGCAATGCGATCCAGTGCATGGGGGCCTCCTTTCCACGCGTCGATGCGCACCACGGTCGCGGACGTTGCCGTATCGCCGACCGGTACCGTGCCCCGCTGCTGCAGACGCAGCTTGCGGCGCAACCGGGCGGCAGCCAGCAATGCGGTCATGCGCTCGTTGCGCGCCGGCAGCATCACCGGCGCAGCCAGCGGCGGACCGCGGCGCTTGAGGAGGTGCAGTTCGATCTGCGATGAATCCGCCGCGCAGCTTTCCACCTGAATGCGCAGCCGCGCGGGCGAAGCCCCCTGCGCAGCCGACTCGGGCCGGCACACGAAGAGCATCACGTCGTGCTGCGCGGCCGCCAGCTGCAGCCGCCGCAATTCGCCCACCCGCGCCTGCGGCAACCACGCCAGCACGGCCGCCACGTCCGCGCAGCGCAGCGCCTGCTCGCAGGCCCACAGCCGCGCGGCCGGCGCATCGCTCTTGACCCACATCAGCGCCTCCACCGGCAGCCCCTGCGCCGCGAGCGACGGCCCGCAGGGCTCGTAAGGCGCGCCGATCAGCACGACCGGCCCGCCGCGCGCTTCCACCGCCTGTGCCAGCGCGGGAAGCAGCAGCCGCCAGACGTGGGCTTCGGGCGCACGTTGCAACAGCTCCGTCATCGCCCCGACCGGCCAGCCGCCGCCCGGCAACTCCGCGTCGAGCGCGGCGTGCCCGGTCGCGACGACCTGCGCGTCCGCCAGGCCGAGTTCGTCGGCATGCCAGACGCCGCGGCCCGCGGCGGTGGAAAAGGAGTCGAGGAAAGGGAGGCCCATGATTGCAACTGTTAACTGTATTTTTATACAGTATTTCGTGGCCCGCAAGAAGGAAGAAGTCTTTCTTCCCGGCACGCTTTTTCATATTCCTTCGGCTCATGCCAAGGCGCGCAGAAGTCGTTTGAGCCGGCGCCGCGCTTTCGCTCCAATGCCCCTCACACCCAGGAGCCCCGCATGAACCACCCCACCGTCACCGCCGGCCTGAACTACCTGCAGCCTTCCGCGCAGCGCCCCTTCAGCTACACCTTTGCACCGCCGCCCGGCACGCCCTGGGAAAGCGGCAGCTACGAGCTGCGTCCCATGCCGATCGCGGATGCCCGCAGAGCCGCGACGCCGCCCGACATCGAGCGCGAAGGCTTCGTGCTGCGCGATGCGCCCACGGCCGTCTCCGATTTCCTCGACGACGCCGAGGTCATCGCCATCTACCACCGCGAGGTCGCCGAACTGGCGCTCGCGGTCACGGGCGGCACGCGGGCCCATGTGTTCGATCACCTGGTGCGCCAGCGCGAGGCCGACCGCACCGCGCTGAGCTTCGGCCGCCGCGCCACCAACGGCAAGGCCGCCGCCAATGGCCGCATCCACAACGACTACACCGAAGACTCCGGCCGCCGCCGGCTCGGCATGGTGCTGACCGACCCCGACGAAGCGGCGGCCGTGCGGCGCTATTGCATCGTCAACATCTGGCGCTCGATCAAGGGACCGGTGCTCGACACGCCGCTGGCGGTCTGCGACGCGCGCTCGGTGATGGCGAAGGACCTGGTGAATGCCGAGGTCCGCTATCCGCGCCGCACCGGCGAGATCTACCTGGCCACGCATTCGCCCGCGCACCGCTGGTCTTACTTTTCGGCGATGGACCGGCACGAGGCGCTGGTCTTCAAGCAGTACGACTCGCAGCTGGGCGGCGTCTCGCGCTTCACGCCGCACGCGGCCTTCGACCACCCCGATGCGCCCGCCGACGCGCCGCTTCGCGAGAGCATCGAGGCCCGTTGCCTGGTGGTGTTCGAATGACGCCGCGCGCCCTCCCCGTGCTGGACTTCTGGTTCGATTTCGGCAGCAACTACAGCTACCTGAGCGCGATGCGCATCGAGAGCGAAGCGGCCCGCTACCAGGTGCGCATCCGCTGGCAGCCCTTTCTGCTCGGGCCGATCTTCCGGTCCTTCGGGTGGGCCTCGTCGCCCTTCGTGCTGCAGAAGGAAAAAGGCGACTACACGTGGAAGGACATGGCCCGCCAGTGCCGCAGGTACGGCCTGCCGTGGCGGCAGCCCACGCAGTTTCCGAGGGCGGCCGTGCTGCCGCTTCGCATCGCGCTCGTGGGCGCGACGCAGCCCTGGATGGGCGAGTTCTGCCGGCGCACGATGGCCATGAACTTCGCCGAAGACCGCGACATCGATTCGCCGCAGGCCATGCGCGACCTGCTGGCCGCGCTCGGCCTGCCCGCGCACCGGATCATCGAAGAGGCGCTGTCCGATGCGAACAAGGCGCGGCTGCGGCGCCAGACGGAAATCGCGGTCGAGAAAGGGATCTTCGGAGCACCCACCTTCTTCGCAGGCGACGAGATGTTCTGGGGCAACGACCGCCTCGACGAGGCGCTGGCATTCAGCTCAGGGAATGGCGCCCACCGCATCGCGTGACTGCCGCGCCTCGGCCAGCAGCCAATCGGCCACATGACAGACCTCTTCGCGCGGTGCGTCTTCGGCCTGGATCAGCCAGTACGCATGCCCCGAGGCCTGCGCGGGCACGGGCGAATCCACGCGCACCAGGCGCTTTTCGTCGAGCAGCGGCTGGATCAGTTCGAGCCGCCCCAGCGCCACGCCCTGCCCGGCCAGCGCGGCCTGGATCAACTGGTCGTACTGGTTGAAGTGCAGCACGGCCTGCGGCTTCGCATCGGCCCACCCCACCGAGTCCAACCAGCCGTTCCACTGCAGCCACGGATGCTGCGGATCGTCGAAGTCGAGCAGGCACAGGCGCGACACGGCATCGGCCGCGCGCAGCGGCTTCAGCCCGAGCGAGGGATGCGCCACCGGCGCCACCGTTTCCCCGAAGAGCCGCAGCGCGCCCACCGGTGCCAGCGCGGGCGTGGTGTAGCGGATCGCGAGGTCGATGCCCTCGTTGCGCAGGTCGGCGAGCCGGTTGTTGGCCGAGACGCGAACGTCCACGCCCGGATGCAGCTTCTGCACCCGGCTGAGCCGCGGCAGCAGCCAGAGGCCGGTCATACCGATGCTGGCGCTGAGCGTCACGGGGCGCTGCTCGCCCGCCTGGCGGATGCCGCCCATCACGTCCTGCAGTTGCTGCACCGCGCCGTCGGCGCTGCGAAAGAGCCGCTCGCCCTCGGCGGTGAAAGAGATCGAACGGTGGCCGCGCACCAGCAGCTTCACGCCGAGCTGCTCCTCCAGCGCATGAACCTGCTTGCTGACCGCCGACTGGGTGAGGCACAGGTCCTGCGCCGCGAGCGAGATGCTCATGCGCCGCCCCACCGCGACAAAACCCCGCACCAGGTCCAGCGAAGACAGTCGGAGGAGCGAGAGTGGCATTCCCATGGTGAATATGAGGGCGAATTCTGATCCCGCGCGTGCTGCCCCGCAACCAAAGAGCAATTTACCCGGAAGGTCTCGCGCTTTAAGATGACTTTATTAACAATTTGTGACCATGATCCGCAAAAAGATTCATTTGCTGGCTTCGGCCTTCGCCGCCCTCGCCTTCACCGTGGCCCCCGCCGCCCAGGCGCAGACCGCCAAGCCGCTGCTGATCGGCCAGACCTACGTGCAGACCGGCCCGCTCGCGTCGCTGTCGACCGAGCCGCTCGTGGGCATCCGCGCCATGTTCACCGCGCTGAACGCCAGCGGCGGCATCAACGGCCGGCCGGTCGAGCTGCGCCAGCTCGACGACGCCTACGACCCGGCCAAGGGCGCCGAGAACGTCAAGGCCTTCGCGCGCGACGGCGCCGTCGGCGTGCTGATGCCCATCGGCACCTCGTCGGCGGTCGGTGCGCTGAAGGCGGCCAACGAATTGAAGATTCCCGTCGTCGGCCCCTACACGGGCGCGGGCCCGGTGGTGAAGTTCAGCGAGTTCGGCTTTCCGGTGCGCATCAGCTTCGACGAGGAATACAGCCGCATCGTGAACCACCTCTTCACGATCGGCCTGTCGCGCATCGCCTTCGCGCACAACGACAACCCCGGCGCGCGCTCGGCGATGGAGAGCACGCAGAAGTTCATTGCCGAACGCGGCGACAAGATGGTCGGCAGCGTGGCCATCAAGAACGACGGCTCCGACGCAGCCGAACGCGCCGCGGAGCTGGCCAAGCTCAAGCCCAAGGCCGTGGTGCTGTCGGCCACCAATGACGTGGCGGCCAAGTTCATCTCGGCGTATCGCGCGGCCGGCGGCGAGACGGCGTTCTATTCGTTCTCTTTCCTGAATGGGCAGAAGCTCTTCCAGGACATCAAGAAGGACGCGGCCGGCGTGGTCATCTCGCAGGTCGTGCCCTACCCGTGGAACAGCGCGATGCCCGTCATCGCCGAGTACCAGGCGGCCATGAAGAAGATCGGCGCGACCGAGTTCAGCTACGCGAGCCTGGAGGGCTACGTCACCGCCAAAGTCATGGTCGAAGGCCTGAAGCGCGCGGGCGCGAACCCCACGCCGGAGTCGCTGCAGAAGGGCCTGGAGTCGTTCAAGACGCTCGACCTCGGCGGCATCGCCGTGTCGTACCGGCCCGGCGAGCACCGCGGGCTGACCTTCTCCGAGCTGTCGATGCTCAAGGCCGACGGGCGCTACCTGCGCTGAGGCCTTCCGCCCGCGGGCCTCGCGGGCGCAGAATTTCGTTCGTGACGACGCCCTTCACGAACGAACCCGACCCTCTCGCCCTGACGCGCGCGCAGCTGCTGCGGCTCGGCGCGGCCCTGTGCGCGGGCGCCGCGCTCCCCTCCTTCGCCCAGCAGCAACCGAGCAGGCCCGCGATGCAGATGACCACCCGCCCCATTCCCTCCACGAAGGAAGCCCTGCCGGTCATCGGCTGCGGCACCTGGATCGGCTTCGATCAGCGCCCCGGCACCGACGAATACAAGCGCCTGCCCGGCGTGCTCCACGCGCTCTTCGCGGCCGGCGGCACGGTGATCGACAGCTCGCCGATGTACGGCCGCTCCGAGGAAAGCACCGGCGAACTGCTGGCCGCCGCAAAGCCGCGCACCAAGCCCTTCCTCGCCACCAAGGTCTGGACCTCGGGCCGCGAAGCCGGCATCGCGCAGATGGAACAGTCGTTCGCGCGGCTGCGCACGCAGCAGATCGACCTGATGCAGGTGCACAACCTCGTCGACTGGCGCACGCACCTCGCCACCCTGCGCGGCTGGAAGGACAAGGGCCGCGTGCGCTACCTCGGCATCACGCACTACACCGCCTCGGCCTACGGCGAGGTCGAGGCCGTGCTGCGCGCCGAGACGCTCGACTTCGTGCAGATCAACTACTCGCTCGACGCGCGCGAGGCCGAACAGCGCCTGCTGCCGCTCGCGGCCGAGCGCGGCGTGGCGGTGATCGTCAACATGCCCTTCGGCGGCGGCGGTTTGCTGCGGCGCCTGCGCGACAAGCCGCTGCCCGCCTGGGCTGCCGAAATCGGCTGCACCAGCTGGGCGCAGGTGCTGCTGAAGTTCGTGCTGAGTCATCCGGCCGTGACCTGCGCGATCCCCGGCACGAGCCGCGCCGAGCACATGGCCGACAACGCCGCGGCCGGGGCTGGGACAGGCACCTTCCCCGATGCGGCGTTCTGGCGCCAGCATGCAGGCACGCTGGGCCTGTGAACCTCAGCCGAAGAACTTCACCAGCTGCGCGTTGACTTCGTCGGCGCGCTCGTACTGCACCCAGTGCCCCGCGCCATCGATCACCACGCCTTCGCGGCCGGGCCCTTCGCTGGCCAGCTGCGCCACCAACGGACGCGGGTCGGCGGTGACATCGAACTCGCCCCACAGCAGCAGCGTCGGCACGGCCAGCGTGTCGATCGCGGTCTGCAGCCCGCCCGAGAGCGACACCTCCTTGCTGCGAAAGCGCGTGCCGTGGCACGAGAGGTCGTGGATCTCGAAGGCCAGCGGATCGATGGCGGCCGCCTCGTGCAACATCAGCGCGCCCAGGTTGTGCATGAGCGCGGCGCGCTCGGTCTCGCGGTCGGGGGCGGCACGCCAGTTGATCATCTCGACCGTCATGCGGCGCAAGGTGCCGTGGCCGCCGCTGCCCATCAGCGCCAGCCGGCGGATGGCGCCGCGCCGCACCGCGAAGCGCGCGGCGGTGAGTCCGCCGAAAGAGAAACCGCCGAGGTCGATGGGCGTGCCGGCGCCGATGAGCGCATCGAGCGTGCCGCCGAGCGCGGCCAGCAGCGGCACCAGCGCGTCTTCGCCGGGCGCCACGCGCGGCAGCGCATCGGAATCGCGAAAGCCCGGCATGTCGGGCAGCAGCAGCGTGCGTTCGGCCGACAGGGCCTCGGCATTGCGCAGCCAGTGCATCCAGCTGCCATGGCCGCCGTGGAGCAGCACGATGGGCGGTTTCGTCGTGTCGGTGCCGAAGCGACGCCAGCGCACGCGCACGCCGTTGTGCACGGGGTCGTGCGAGGTGGACAGGGCTTCGATGCGGGCGATCAGGCGCCGCGCTTCGGCGGATTCGGTGGGGGTGGGAAGAGCGGGCGTGGGCATGGCTTCATTTTGCCGCGCGGCCCGAACCTTCACACCGCGCCGAAGCGGTAGCTCGACACCACGAGCCCGCCCATGAAGGCGTCCTCGTGATAGACGCGCTCGCCGATGTCCTGCTCGGCCGCACCGACCGCGACCATCAGCGGGATCAGGTGCTCCTCGCGCGGATGCGCCACGCGCGCCGAGGGGGCCGAGGCCCAGTCCTGCAGGCGTTGCACGCGCTCCTGCGGCGTGGCCTGCACCGACGTCTCGTCGAGCCAGTCGCCGAAGGCCTTCGACACGCCGTGCGCCTGCGGGCCGAAGTTGCGCAGGTTGTGATAGCTCAAGCCGCTGCCGACGATGAGCACGTTCTCGTCGCGCAGCGGCGCGATGGCGCGGCCCAGCGCGAGGTGCTCGGCCGGGTCGAGCCCGCGCCGCAGCGACAGCTGCACCACCGGCACCTCGGCGTTCGGGTAGATCGCAGCCATCGGCGCGAACATGCCGTGGTCGTAGCCGCGCTCGGGGTCGATCTGCGCCGGCAGGCCGGCGGCGGCGATCAGCGATTGCACGCGCTGCGCGAGTTCGGGCGAGCCGGGCGAGGCGTAGCGCACCTCGTAGGTGTGGGCCGGGAAGCCGCCGTAGTCGTAAATCATCGGCGGCCTGGGGTTGCCCTGCACCGTGAAGGCGGGCGCCTCCCAATGCGCCGAGACCATGAGGATGGCGGACGGCGTGCGGCCGATCTGGCGCGGCATGTCGGCCAGCGACGCGGCGAGCTGGTCGTAGGTGGCGCCCATCTCCTTCTTCATCCAGGGCCAGGGGCCGCCGCCGTGCGAGATGAAGTACGTGGGCAGGCGGGAAAGCGTGGTGTCGTGGGTCAAGTCGATGCTCCTTGAAGGCGTTGGATCGACTGTAGACATTTCCTTTCAGGAAATCGACAGGCTACGATGCATCGAATCCTTTCTTCACAGGAAATCATCGATGGACCGCATGACCAGCCTGCGCGTGTTCCGCGAAGTCGTCGAGGCCGGCAGTTTCGTGGCGGCAGCCGAGCGGCTGGGCCTGTCGGCGCCGATGGCCAGCAAGCACGTGGCGCAGCTCGAAAAATCGCTGGGCGCGCGGCTGCTGCACCGCTCGAGCCGCCACCTGAGCCTGACCGAGGCCGGCACCGCCTGGTACGAGCAGAGCCGCCGCGCGCTCGACCTGCTCGACGCGGCCGAAGCCGCCATCGGCCAGACGCGCGACACGCCGCGCGGCCAGCTCAAGGTGAGCGCGCCCGTGTGGTGCGCCACGCCGCGCTTTGCGCGCGTGCTGGCCGACTACCGCGAGACCTACCCCGAGGTGCTGGTCGATATGCACCTGGAAAACCGCAAGGTCGATCTCGCGGCCGACGGCTACGACCTGGCCTTGCGCGCCACGCAGGAGCCTTCGCCCGCGCTCATCGCGCGGCCGCTGTGCCGTGTGCCCTTTCACCTCGTCGGCACGCCGGCCTGCCTGAAGCGCCACGGCGGCCCGCCCGCGGTGCCGGCCGACCTGGCGAAGCTGGGCGCGATCGTGCCGAGCTACGTGAACCTGGACAACCTCGCACTCAAGGGGCCGGGCGGGCGCATGTTTCCGCTGCGGCTCACGCCCGCGATGCGCTCGGACGACACCACGCTCACGCTGCACGCGGTGCGCGCCGACATGGGCATTGCGTACCTGCCCGTGTGGCTGATCGACGACGACCTGGCGCAGGGCCGGCTGGTGCAACTGCTGCCCGCGTTCGAAGCGATGCCGGTCACGCTGTTCGCCGTGTACACCAGCCGGCAGTACATGTCGCCCAAGCTGCGAACTTTCATCGACTTCCTGAGCGAGCGATTGGGCGGCATGGAAACAAAGGCAGCACGCGCCGACGACGCCAAGGCACGACGCATCTGAAGGCTTGCTGAAGGCACCGGCCGCGAACGCACCTTTTCGGGGCAAGGTCATGCATGCAGGGCTACAGTCGAAGGCTCTCCTGGAGACCGATTCCTTGTTCCGCTTTTTCGAAAAACTCCTTACCCCCTATCCCGCCGCCGAACCCGCGCTGCCGCCCCAGGGCTTCTTTGCCTTTTTGTGGGCCTGCACGCACGGCGTGCGCGGCAAGATCGCCGCGATGGCGGCGCTCACCGCGGTGATGTCGATCTTCGAGGCCGCGCTGTTCGCGATCCTCGGGCGCATCGTCGACTGGCTCGGCGGCCAGGTGCCGTCCAAGCTGTGGGCCGAGCGCGGCGACACGCTCATGTGGCTGGCCGCGTTCCTCGTGATCAGCATCGGCGTGGTGGCGCTGCAGACCATCGTGAAGCACCAGACGCTCGCGGTGAACCTGCCGATGCGCCTGCGCTGGAACTTTCACCGCCTGATGCTGGGCCAGAGCATGGCCTTCTACCAGGACGAGTTCGCGGGCCGCATCACGGCCAAGGTGATGCAGACCGCACTGGCCGTGCGCGAAACCGTGTTCGTGCTGGCCGACGTGCTGGTCGCCATGGGCGTGTACGTGGCCACCATGATCATCCTGGTGGGCGTGCTCGACGCGCAGCTGGTGTGGCCCTTCGTGATCTGGCTGGCGCTGTACATCTGCGCCCTCGTCTACTTCGTGCCGCGCCTGGGCAAGATCGGCAAGGCGCAGGCCGACGCTCGCGCGCTCATGACGGGCCGCGTGACCGACGCGTACACCAACATCGCGACCGTCAAGCTGTTCTCGCACACGCAGCGCGAAGCCGGCTTTGCGCGCGACGCGATGCGCGAGTTCATGCACACCGGCTACGGCCAGATGCGGCTGGTGAGCGCCTTCGAGATCGTCAACCACACGCTGAGCATCACGGCCGGCATCGGGCGGCCTGTGGCGGGCACGCTGTGGCTGGGTCGCACGGCATGGGCGTGCGGCTGCAGGGCATGTCGCACTGGATCATGTGGGAGATGACCAGCCTGTTCGAGAATATCGGCACGGTGCAGGACGGCATGAAGACGCTGTCGCGCCCGCGCACGGTGCTCGACGCGGTCGATGCCACGGTGCTCGACGTGCCGCGCGGCGAAGTGCGTTTCGACAACGCGAGCTTCCGCTATGCGGATGCGGGCCGCCGCGTCATCGACGGCCTGAACCTCACGGTGAAGCCCGGCGAGAAGATCGGCCTGGTCGGCCGTTCAGGCGCGGGCAAGTCGACGCTGGTGAACCTGCTGCTGCGCTTCCATGACCTGGAAAGCGGCCGCATCCTCATCGACGGGCAGGACATCTCGAAGGTCACGCAGGATTCACTGCGCATGCACATCGGCATGGTCACGCAGGACACCTCGCTGATGCACCGCTCGGTCGCCGACAACATCGCCTACGGCCGACCCGACGCCACGCTGGCGCAGATCGAAGCCGCCGCCAGGCGCGCCGAGGCGCACGACTTCATCCAGACGCTGGGCGATGCGGGCGGTCGGCGCGGCTACGAGGCGCACGTGGGCGAGCGCGGCGTGAAGCTGTCGGGCGGCCAACGCCAGCGCGTGGCCATTGCGCGCGTGATGTTGAAAGACGCGCCCATCCTGCTGCTCGACGAGGCGACGAGCGCGCTCGACTCCGAGGTCGAGGCTGCGATCCAGCAAAGCCTGTACACGCTGATGGAAGGCAAGACCGTGATCGCCATCGCGCACCGGCTGTCGACCATCGCGGCGATGGACCGGCTCATCGTGCTCGACGAAGGCCGCGTGGTCGAAGAAGGCGACCACCGCACGCTGATGGCGCAAGGCGGCCTGTATGCGCGGCTGTGGGCGCACCAGAGCGGCGGGTTCCTGGGCGACAGTCTGGAAGAAGACGAAGCCCTGCGCGCCTGAGCGGGCGTCAGGTCGGCGACGTGCCGGCCTCGTACAGCGCGACGTATTCACCCGACGACGGGATCGGCTTGATGATGTCGATCAGCACGCCGTTCGGGTCGCGCGTGATGAAGTGGCGCTGACCAAAGGCCTCGTCGCGCAGCGACAGCAGGATCGGCAGGCCGGCCGCCTTCAGGCGCTCGTGCACCGCGTCGGGGTCTTCCACCTCGAAGTTCAGCAACAACCCGCCCGCCACCTGTCCGCGCGCTTCGGCGGGAATGGTCTGGTGGTTGCCGTCGAGCACGGCCAGGTTCACCGAGGCATCGTCCGCCAGCTGCAGGTGCACGTACCAGTCGGTCGTGAACAGCGACGCAAACCCGAAATGCGCCTCGTAGAAGGCCGCGGTTCCGGCCACGTTGTTGGTCATGATCACCGGGTAATAGCTCGTCACTTTCATGGGGTGGCTCCTTCGTGGACAAAACATACAAACTGCATGTAAGTTAAATACTAATCCACAAACAGACTGCATGTAAATTAGGGTCATGGTCAAAACCCCGGCACGCACCAACCGCGAACGCACCGAAACCACCCGCTTTGCGCTGACCGAGGCGGCCCGCACGCTCTTCGTCGGCAAGGGCTACGGCGACACCTCCACGCCCGAGATCGCCATGGCCGCCGGCATCACGCGCGGCGCGCTGTACCACCACTTCAACGACAAGCGCGACCTGTTCCGCCAGGTGCTGTTGCTCGAAGCGCAGGCGGTCGCGGCCGACATCGACGCGGCCACGCCCGACGAACTCGGCCCGCGCGAAGCCCTGCTCGTGGGCAGCGAGGCTTACCTGAAAGCGATGACGGTGCCGGGACGCACCCGGCTGCTGCTGATCGACGGGCCGGCCGTGCTGGGCATGGCGGAGATGATGTCGATGGACGACGCCACGTCGGCGAACTCGTTGCGCCAGGGGCTGGCGCGCGCCGGGATGGGCCGGGGCGAGGTGTCGCTCGACGCCCTCGCCCGTCTGCTGTCGGCCGCCTTCGACCGCGCGGCACTGGAGATCGATGCCGGCGGCGATGCCGCCAAGGTGCGGGCCGCCATGCTGTGGCTGCTCGAGCAGGCGCTCCCGCCGAAGAGAAACTAGACGGCCCCGCGCCCGCCCATTCGCACGGGCCACTTCGCGACAGTGCCGCGCTGCATCGATTCGAGCGTGGTCTGCGTGAACACGTTGATGCTCACGTGCCGCGCGAGGTAGTGCTCCAGCACCAGCCCCAGCAGGTACGGGCTCGTGCCCGAAAACCCTTCCTCATCGACGCTCAGCGTGCATTGCACGCCGCGCCCGTAGATCAGCGGCCCCGCGCCCGGCAGGCGCCGCGTCACGGGCTCGATGCGCGAGCCGACGAGGCAATCGATCTGCCGGCGCAGCACGTCGTTGTCGGCCGTGACGAACAGCCGCAGCATGTCGCGCAGCGCCTGCGCGCCCTCGCGGTGCGGCATGTCGGCCAGCGGCAGGTGGTTGAAGCCCAGCTGGCGGATCAGCCGCCACGCGATCTCGCGCTGCGCGAACGGCGACTTGGGCGTGCTCGGCGGACGGATGAGGCCCACGGCCGACACCGGGATCGAATCGGCCACCGCGAGGTCGGACTGCCCGTTGCGCGGCACGAGGCACGGCAGGTCGCGGTTGGTGAGCATCGCCTTCACCGACAGGTAGCGCAGGCTCTCGGGGTACGGCGCCTCCTGCTGGTCGACCAGCGACAGAAACACCTCGGTGCCGATGTACGGCGTGCGCGTGCCGTACTTGCGCGCCGTTTCTGACACCAGCCGCGGCTCGCGCCGCACCGAGAAGTAGCGGCCGTGGTTGCCCTCGTCTTCGTTGAGCGTCTGGTAGAGCGGGCGGAAGTCGATCTCGGCCGTGGTGCGCGCCTGTTGGCCGGCGATGCGCTGCACCGAATACACCTCGAAATCCATCGGCCGCGAACGGTCGGGCACGAGGTGGAACTCGGTCTGTGCCGTGTCGAGCTCGATGCGGTCGGTGCGCCGCTCGAAGAGGTTGACCACCGGCGTGCTGAACAGCGCGAACTGCGCCGCATCGACCAGCGCTCCCAGGGCGCCGGGCGGCTTGCTCAGCAGCACGACGATCTCGACCTCCTTGCCGGGAAGGCGCGCCAGCCCCGGCGCGAGCTGCGTGAGCGTGAAGAAGTAGAAGCGCTCGGGGCACGCAAAGTATTCGTGCAGCAGGTTGTGGCCGTGGAAGGTGTTCCACGCCAGCGGCAGCAGGCCTTCGCCCGGTGCCAGCCCTTCATGCACCAGCGCGCCTTCGGTCACCACATGCGGCCGGTCCATCAGCTGGCCCGGCTCGCCGACGAAGGTCGCGACCGCCGAGGTGTGCAGCAGCTCGAACAGGTGCGACGCCACCTGCTCGTTGCCGCGCAGGTAGATCGGCAACCGGTCGAGCCCCGACAGTGCCGAAAAGCCCATCTCGCCCACGATGCGCAAGCGCAGGCGCAGCGCGCCCGTCACCTGCACATGCGGCGGCACATAGCGCTCCAGCGCCGGAATGTCGGGCGGTGCGCCAGTGAGCCGCGCTTCGACGATCTCGAAGGGCCACAGCGTCACGTCCTGGCTGGAGCGGAACTCGCACGGCGTCTGCTCGCCCGCGGGCACGCGCGCATGAAAGGCCGTGCCGCGCGGCACCACGAAGCCGCGCGTGAAGTCGCCCTCCTTCACGCTGGGATGCAGCTGCGCCACGGCCATCGACGGCGTGGGGCTCAGGTAGTTGGGGTACAGCACCTCGAGCAGACGCTGCGTGAAGCGCGGAAATTCGGCGTCGAGCTTGATCTGCATGCGCGCCGACATGAAGCTGAACGACTCGATGAGCCGCTCCACATATGGGTCGGCCACCTCGATGCCGTGCATGCCCAGGCGGCGGGCGATCTTGGGGTGCGAGGCGGCGAACTCGCTCGCCGCCTCGCGCATGTAGACGAGTTCCCGGTTGTAGTACTCGAGGAGTTGCGGGTCCATGACGGTGAGCCTTCCCTGGCGTGGTGTGAAGTGAAATGAAGGAAAACGAAAGACGGGTGGTCGCGCTTCAATCCGCCGCGCCGACGATGCGCATGCGGTTGGTCTCGAGATCGACCGCGCTCTGCACCGTGAACGCCAGCGGGTACGGCTTCAGGTGAATGAGCGCGCGGATCTCGAACAGCAACACGTTGTAGGCCTCGGCCGCGCCGTCTTCCTTCATGAGCGGCACGACCTGCACGCTGTCGGGAATCAGCCGCGGCTCGTAGTCGCGGATGGCGCGGCGGATGATGCGTTCGATGTCCGCCCACTTGCGCTCCGACAGGTAGCTGCCGGCCAGCGGCGGCACGCCGTAGTTCACGGTGGAAGACGCCGCGTCGGCATGGCGCACGCGGTCGATCAGGTCTTCGGCGTTGGTGGTGTTGAACAGCAGGGCCAGGTCGCGCTGGATGATCTCGCGCATCTGGGCCGGCGTGGCGGTGTACTCCGACGGCAGCTCGGTGGTGCGGCTGGGCGCGTCGTCGCGCAGGCGGTCGAACAGCGTGGGCAGCAGCTGCGCGTTGACGCGCGGCGGGGCCAGTGCGTCGGGCCCGCGCGGTGCGCGTGCGCCGGGGTGCGCGGGGTGGGAACCTGTGAACGGGGAGTGCTCGGTGAGCCGCATGACCTTGCCTTTTCTGGAAGGGGCAGAGTCTTGCGTGGATGCCCGCCGCTCATTGCAAACAATGGTCACACAGCGGGCGTGGCTCGAATGCGGACGCCCGCGCCGGGCATTTGTCGTCGCATCCGCGCTTCGCGAGTCCTACAGCACGCACCGTCCCTTGCCGACACCCGCGTGCCGGCTGTCGCCCGATGCTGGGTCATCGCCAACCACTAGGAGCCCTCGCGTGAATTCCATCATCTACATCGTCGGTCTGGTCGTGGTCGTCGTGGCCGTGCTGTCGTTCTTCGGCCTGCGCTGAACCCCGCCGACCGCGCGTCCTTTCTCTTGCTGCACACGCAGGGCAACGGGGCCGTTCGCGGCCCCGTTGCGCGTGCCCGGGGCCTCGCGAAGCGCCGGGCATAATTTGCGCGCCCCGCCACCGCTTTTCTGCGCCGGGGCGTCATTGGCGAAGAAGAAGGGACCCTGTTGACCACCACCGCACTGCGCGAACCTGCTTTTCCGGATGCGGTGATCACCGAAGCGGTCCGATGGACCGAACAGAACGGCCCGCTCGACGACGCGTCGGCCCTTCACACCGCGGCCTCGCGCACGGCCGACGGCCACTCCCGAATCATTGAACGCGCCCGCCAGCTCGGCGAGCGCATGGGCCTGCAGGCCGAACTCGCGCGCGGCCGGCACTGGGCGCCGTGGGTGCTGCTGGCGCTCGTGGCACTGGTCGTGATCGCGGGGCTGGGCCTCGCGGGCCAGGTGGTCGGCGGCAACGACCGCCACATCAACGTGATCGTGGCGCTCGTCAGTCTGCTGGGCCTGCATGCGCTCACGCTGCTGCTGTGGCTGGTCGGCCTGTGGCTGCCGTCGGGCACCTTCGGCACGGCTTCGCTGGGCTGGCTGTGGCTGTCGCTCACGGCCCGCGTGGCGGGCGGCCAGCGCGGGCAGGCGCCGCTGCTGGTGCGCGCGGCCACGGGGCTGCTCACGCGCGCCCGCTTGCTGCCCTGGGCCTTCGGGCTCGTGAGTCATGGCATCTGGGCGCTGTCGTTCGCCGTCGTGCTGGCCGCGATGCTGTTCGCCCTCGCCTTTCGCAGCTACACGCTGAGCTGGGAAACCACCATCCTCGAGCCCGCCTTCTTCGTGCGCGTGGTGCAGGCGCTGGGCTGGCTGCCGGCGCAGTTCGGTTTTCCCGTGCCCGATGCGGCCACGGTGCAATCGGCGGTGCCGGTTCCTACGGCCCAGCGCACCTGGGCGCTGTGGCTCACCGGCTGCATCGCGGTCTACGGCCTGCTGCCGCGCCTGGCGCTGGTGCTGCTCAGCGCCGCCGTCTGCCGCCACCGTCGCCCGGCCCTGCAGCCCGACTGGCAGGCGCCCTACTACCGCAAGCTGCTGACCCGTTTCGCCGCGCTGGCACCGCCCGCCATCGTCGATGCCGACCCGGGCCGCGCGCACCCCGCCGCGCCCAGTGGCCTGCCGACTTCCGAGCAGCACGACGGCCTGTTCGTCGTCGGTTTTGAACTGCCGCCCGACATGCCCTGGCCACCCGCCGGTTTGCCGACCTCTGCGGCGCGCATCGACGGCAGCGCCCCGGCGCGCCGCGCGCTGCTCGACCAGCTCGCGCAAATCCACCCGCGCACCGTGCTGCTCGTCTGCCATGCGGCGTCGAGCCCCGACCGCGGCACCGAGCGCTTCCTGCGCGAGGTGCTGACGCATTGCGGCGAATGCCGGCTCTGGCTGGCCGACGCGCCGAACGCCACCGCCACGCAACGCTGGCGCGACTGGCTGCGCGACGCCGGACTGGCCCACGTGGTCGCGAGCGACCGGCTCGATGCCGTCTTTCAAGAAGGCACCGCCACCGCATGACAGAACCGATCCGTATCGCCGTCGTCGGCCACACCAACGCGGGCAAGACCTCGTTGCTGCGCACGCTCACGCGGCGCGTGAGCTTCGGCGAGGTGTCGCAGCGCCCCGGCACCACGCGCCATGTCGAGTCGGTCGATCTCGAGGTGAACGGCCAGCCGGCCGTGCGCTTCTTCGACACGCCGGGCCTCGAAGACGCGGTCGCGCTGCGCGAGCACCTGGCCGGCCTCGATGCCGCCGCACAGGCCACGCCGCCCGAGCGCATCCGCCGCTTCTTGCAAGGCCCCGAGGCGCACGGCGTGTTCGAGCAGGAGGCCAAGGTGCTGCGCGCGATGCTCGACATCGACGCTGCCTTTCTCGTGATCGACGTGCGCGAGCCGGTGCTGCCCAAGTTCCGCGACGAGATCGAGCTGCTGAACTCCTGCGCGCGCCCGGTGCTGCCGGTGCTCAACTTCGTGCGCGACGCCGCCAGCCGCGAGCCGGCCTGGAAAGAACTGCTCTCGGCCTACGGCCTGCACGTGCAGGTGCGCTTCGATGCAGCGGCGCCTTTCGTGGGCGCCGAGCACGACCTCTACAACGACCTCGCCACGCTGCTGCGCGACCGCCGCGACGTGCTGCGCGACGTGGTCGACACCCTCGACGCCGAAGCCGACGCGCGCCGCCAGTCGGCCTGCACGCGCATCGCGGACCTGCTGGTCGATGCCGCGTCCGTCCGCCGCACCGTGCCCGCCGCCGAATTCGCCGACGCCACGCGCCGCCAGGCGCTCATCGCCGGCGTGCAGAAGGACGTGTTCGACAAGGCCCAGCGCTGCACCGACGACCTGCTCGCGCTCTACGGCTTTCGCCAGGATGACGCCGACGAGGCGCCGCTGCCGATCATCGAAGGCCGCTGGACGCTCGACTTCTTCAACCCCGAGGCGATGAAGGACGCGGGCCTGCGCCTGGGCAAGGGCGCCGTCATCGGCGCCGCGGTGGGCGTGGTGGCCGACCTCGCGCTGGCGGGGCTGTCGCTGGGCGCGGGCGCGGCATTGGGCGGCGCCATCGGCGGCGCGGTGTCGCAGGGCTGGGGCCCGCTCGGGCGCAAACTGGCCAACAAGCTGCGCGACATGCACGAGCTCACGGTGGAAGACAGCGTGCTGTTCACGCTCGCGGCGTGGCAGCTGCAGCTTGCGCAGGCGCTGGAGCGGCGCGGCCATGCAGCCGTCGAACGCATCCGGGCCGAAGCCCCATCGGCGGACGACGACGACACGCTCATGCGCGCCGCCGCGGGCGCCGTGCTTGCCGTGCAGCCGGCGCGCAGCCATCCCGAGTGGGAATCGACCGGCGCCCTCACGCGCAGCTTCTGGCGCCCCGCGCCGCAGCGCGAGGCGCTGGCGGGCATGCTGTCGATCGAACTGCAGCGCGCCTTCGAGGCCTGAGGCCCAGCCTCAGCCCGGCACGTGCTCGGGCGTCACCTTCGCCAGCGACTTGTCGACGAACGCCCCCAGCCGCGTCTGCACTTCCCCGCCGGTCTGCACCACCGCCGCCATCAGCGACTCGGCGAACATGCCGTCGGTGGCCGACATGTCGGCGATGCGGCTGATCGACGTCACCATCGCGTAGTTCGACAGCGCCGCGTTCTTCGCCACGCGCTTGGCCAGCACCATCGCGGCACGCAGGCTCTCGCCGGGCGCAGCGATCTCGTGCGCCAGGCCCAGCGTCTTGCCGGCGCGCGCGTCGAGCACGCGGCCGGTGAGCATCATCTCGACCATGCGGCCCGGCGTGATGATGCGCGCCACGCGCACCGTCGCGCCGCCGCCGGTGAAGATGCCCTTCTGCCCCTCGGGCAGTGCGAAGTAGGTCGACGGGTCGGCCACGCGCACGTGCGTGGCCGCCGCCAGTTCGAGCCCGCCGCCGACCACCGCGCCGTGCAGCGCCGCGACCACCGGAATGCCGCCGTACTGGATCTTGTCGAAGGTGCTGTGCCAGCGCTGGCACACGCGCATGAAATCGACCGCCGTGCGCTCCTTGTCGTGGTGTTCCTTGAGGTCGAGCCCGGCACAGAAATGCGGCCCCGCGCCGGTCAGCACCACGGCCTTGGCCTCGCGCGGGAGTGCGGAGAACACGGCGTCCAACGCGGCCAGCGTGGCCTCGTCGATGGCGTTGCGCTTGGCGGGACGGTTCAGGGTCACGACGGCGACCTCTTCGTCCATGTGCAGGGTGACGTTCCGTTCGATCACGGCAGGGCTCCTTTGGTTGTTGCGGGTTCCGCCACGGGGATGTGGCGCTTCAGGGCTACGATATCCATGGGTTCTGCGCCATTGCTTGCAGATCGCGCCCATTCATTTGCAGAATCCGCCAACCGTCTTTTGAACCCGCCATGCCGCCCGAACGCGCCACCGTCGCCGTCAGCTTCCTGCAGCACCTGCTGAGCGGTGCACGCCGTCAGCTCAGCCCGCGCGACATCGACACGCTGGCCACGCAGGCCGGCATCTCGCCGCAACTGCTGCGCCAGGAAGGCGCGCGCGTCACGCGCGAGCAGTTCGTGCGCATGTACGAGTGCGTGTCGCTCTTCATGGGCGACGAGATGCTGGGCCTGTGGTCACGCCCGATCCGCGCGGGCGCGCTCAAGTACCTCGGGCTCAGCCTGCTCGACGCGCCCTCGCTCATGGTCGCCATGTACCGCTTCACGCGCTTCTGGAACCTGCTGCTGGACGACCATCGCCTGCGCATGACGCGCGCCCACGGCGTGGCCACGATCACCATCGCGCCGCACCCGGAAGCCGCCGCGCGGCCCACCACGCCTTTCGGCCATGCGCTGATGGTCAAGCTGATCCACGGCGTCGCCTCGTGGCTCATGGGACGGCAGCTGCCGGTGCTGGGTGTCGGCTTTGCGTTCCCGCGCCCGGCGCGCTTCGACGAGTACGCGAACCTGTTCCCCGGCCCGCTGCAGTTCGATCAAGACACGTCTTCGGTGCGCTTTGCCGAACCCGTGCTGCGCCAGACCTTCCAACGCACGCGCGCCGAGCTGCTCGACTTCGTGCGCCGCGCGCCCGACGACTGGATCTTCGTCACCTTCGACCACGACACCACCAGCGCCACGGTGCGCGAGTTCGTCGCCGCGCACCTTGCATCCGATGCCACGCTGGGCGCGGCGGCGCGCGCGGTGCACATGTCGGAGCGTGCGCTGTCGCGCCAGCTTGCGGCCGAGGGCACGAGCTTTCGTGCGTTGAAGGAAGAGGTGCGCCGCGACCTCGCGATCCAGCGCCTCGTGAAGACGCGCGAACCGATCGACCGCATCGCGGCCTCGGTGGGCTTCGACAACACGCCGGCCTTTCATCGTGCGTTTCGCACGTGGACCGGCAGCACGCCGCGCGGCTACCGGCAGCGGGCTGGTTAGTTCGCGGCCCCGGCCAGCGCCTGCAGCTTGGCGAAGTCGCCCGGCCGCGCGCCCATCTGCTCGGGCGTCGACCGTTTCGCCACGCGCTCCAGCAGCGGCAGGCGGTTGACCGGCTGCACCGTCATGCCCTTGCTGCGCAGGAACTGCTCGTCTTCCAGCTCGCTGGCGATCACGCCGACATTCGTCCACTTCGCCGTGTCGGCCAGCGTCTTCTCCACCATCGCCTGCTGCGGCGGCGTGAGGCGGGCCCAGGCGGCCTTGCCGATCACGATGCCCAGCGTGTCGTAGATGTGGCCCGTGAGCTGCACGTACTTCTGCACTTCGTACAGCTGCTTGGCGCGCACCGTGCCGAGCGGATGCTCCTGCGCCTCGACCTCGTTCTTCTTGAGCGCACCGTACAGGCTGTTGAACGGCAGCGACACGGGTTTGGCGTCGAGCGCGGTGGCAAAGAGCTGGTAAGCCGCGGCGTCGGGCACGTACAGACGCAGGTCGCGAAAGTCTTCGGGGCGCTGCAGCGGCTTGCCCGAAGTCACCTGCCGCGCGCCGTAATAAACCGACGCGACCATGCGGTTGCCGCTGCGCTCGTTGTAGCCCTTCATCAGGTCCGCGAGCAGCGGGCTCGCGAGGTACTTGCGCACGTGGTCCAGGTCCTTGAAGGCGAAGGGGTAGCTGCCCAGGCCCAGCGGCGGATAGCCCTCGGCCAGCGTGGCCTGGCCGACGTAGGCGATCTGCATGGAATCGTTGGCGAGCATCAGCGCGTAGTCGCGCTCCTGCCCCAGCTTGGAGGCGGCCACCACCTCGATCTTGATCTTGCCGTCGGACTGCTCGGCGATCTTGCGGGCCGCCAACTCGGCCTGCTGGTGAAAGATGCTCGCGGGCTCATAGATGTGGCCCCACTTGAACTGCTGCACTTGCGCGGAGGCAGTGACGGCACACCCCATGGCAATGCACAAGGCTGTAGCCCGGCGCCACGACATCAAACATTTTTTCATCGGCAGTCCCTCACGGTGAGAAGGCCCGCCGGCACTGGTGCGCCAAAGCACGCGGCGGGTGTCGGGAACGCATCCCGGCCGCTGAATGTAAACATTTGCAACCAGAAGCCAGAGAGGGTTTGCCCGGTCACGGGGCCGTCACGGCCATTGCCTAGGATCGCGGGCGCCCGACGCGCCCTCTTCTTTCTTCATCCCAACCCATGTACCCCGGCGAACGACTCAACGGCTACAGCCACCTGTTCGGCCTGCTGCTCGCGCTGCCGGCCGCCGCGCTGCTGCTCGCCAAGACGCTGCCCACCGGCGACCCGGCGCGCATCGCGGGCGGCCTGGTGTTTTCGCTCTCGGCCGTGGCGCTGTACGCGGCCTCCACGCTCTTTCACAGCACGCGCGGCCGCAGCAAGCGCCTGTGGGAGCGCGCCGACCACTGCGCGATCTTCCTGCTGATCGCGGGCACCTACACGCCCTTCGCGCTCGTCACGCTGCAAGGCCCCTGGGGCTGGCTGCTGCTCGCGGCGATCTGGAGCGCGGCGTGCTTCGGCATCTGGCGCGAGCTGAAACCTGCCGGCGCCGGCACGGCGAAGAAGCCCTCGCTGCCGCTGTACATCGGCATGGGCTGGCTCGGCGTGCTGGCCGCCGCGCCGCTGGCGGCCAAGCTGCACGCCACGGGGCTGGCGTGGCTGGTCGCGGGCGGTGTGCTCTACACGGTGGGCACGGTGTTCTATCGCAACCGGCTGGGGCTGCGCCACGCGCACGGCGCCTGGCACCTGTTCGTGCTGGCCGGCACCGCGAGCCACTACGTGGCTGTCGGCTGGTTCGTGCTCTGAGCCTTACAGCGGCTGCAGCTTCGCGGTCTTCATCATCCGTTCGGTCAATTCCATCTCGCTCGCGAAGGCCTGCACGTAGGCCTCGGGCGTCGACGGGCTCACCTCGCTGCCCAGCTCCGTCAATGCGGTGATCACCGATGGCTGCTTCAGCGCCTGGCTGAACACTTCGTACAGGCGCGCAGCGATGGCGTCGGGCGTGCCCGCCGGCACCGACACGCCGCCCCACGACGTGAGCTCGACACCGCGCAGCCCCAGCTCGGCCAGCGTCTGCACCTGCGGCAAGGCCGCGTTGCGCTTGGTGCCGGCCACGCCGAGCGCGCGCAGCTTGCCGCCCTGCACGTGCGGCAGCGCCACCGAGAAGATCGGCATGCCGAAGTTCACCTGGTTTCCCAGCACCGCGTTGACGATTTCCGACGCGCCCTTGTACGGCACGTGCGTGGCCTGCACGCCCGCCGCCTGCAGGAACAACTCCACGCCCAGGTGCGAGGGCGTGCCGACGCCGCCCGAGGCGTAGTCGAGCTTGCCGGGGTTGGCTTTTGCACGCGCCACGAGTTCCTGCAGCGTCTGGATGCCCGAAGCCGAATTAACCACCAGCAGCACGTCGGAGGTGGTGAGCCGCATGATGTGGCGGAAGTCCTTCACGGCGTCGTAGCCCGGGTTCTGCTGCATGCGCATGTTGGCGGCCATGGGCGCGCTCGAATAGATCCAGGTGTAGCCGTCGGGCGCGGCACGTGCGACCTGGCGCGCGCCGATGTTGCCGGCCGCGCCGCCGCGGTTCTCGATGACGACCGGCTGCCCCAGCAAGGGCCCGAGCGCTTCCGCGAGGATGCGCGCGCCGTTGTCCGGGCCGGTGCCGGCGAGGTACGGCACGACCCACTTGACCGGACGGGTCGGCCGCCATGCGGATGCGGTCGCGCCCGCTGAGCGAGCAACGGCCGGCAGCAGCGCCGAGGCAGCGATCGCACCACAGAGCGCGCGGCGATTGGCATGGAAGGTATTCATGGCTTGTCTTGTCTCCGGATTGTCTGGTGCGGTCTCAGGCCGCGTCGCCGATCAGCTCGCGCGCGATGATGTTCTTCTGGATCTCGCTGGTGCCCGTGAGCACGCGGTACATGCGCAGCATGCGGAACAGAAACTCCACGCGCCGCCCCTGCACGATGCCTTCGCCGCCGTGGATCTGCACCGCCGCATCGGCCACGCGGAACGCCGCCTCCGAGCAGAACAGCTTGGCCATGGAGGCCTCGGCGCGCGGGTCGCCGCCGGCATCGATCTGCCGCGCGGTCGACAGCATCAGCGCGCGCGCCGCGCACAGCTGCGTCGCCATGTCGGCCAGCGAATGCTGGATTGCCTGGAACTGCGCGATGGCACGGCCGAACTGGCGGCGCGTGCGCGCGTAGTCGCGTGCGTCCTTCAGTGCCACCGTCGCCAGCCCCACCATGCCCGGGCAATGCAGCAGCCGGTTGACCGTGATGCGCCCCAGCGCCAGCGCCAGCCCCTTGCCGGGTTCGCCGATGAGGTTCGCGGCCGGCACGCGGCAGCCGGTGAGCACGATGTCGCCCGTGGTCGACTGGCCCGCCATGGTCTTGTAGCCAGCCTGCACCTCGACGCCCGGCTGCGTCAGGTCGATGAAGAAGGCCGTCACCTCGCGGCGCGCCGGATCGTCCGAGGTCGACGCCATGAGCACCGCAAAGTCGGCAAAAGGCGAGCCCGAGATGAAGCGCTTGCGCCCGTCGAGCACGTACACGTCGCCCTCACGCCGCGCCGTCGTCTGCACCGCGCCGGCATCGGAGCCGGCCTCGGCTTCGGTGAGCGCGAAGCAGATCGCCTTCTCAGCCTGCGCCACGGGCCGGATGAAGTTCGCCATCTGCTCCGGCGTCGCAAACTTGGCCAGCGCACCCACGCGCGGCGGCCCGCTGAGTTCGCCGAACACATGCGGCGCGAGCGGCGAGCCGCTGGCATAGATCGATTCCTTCACCAGCACATGGTCGAGCAGCGACAGGCCCAGCCCGCCCATGGCCTGGGGCAGCGTCATGCCGTAGAAGCCCATCGCGTGCGAGCGGCGCCAGACGTGGCGCAACGTGTCCCGGTCGGGCCCGTGCTCGTGGTCGATGCCCTTCTCGCGCACCAGGTCGGCCAGTTCGCCGTTCAGGAAGTCGCCGATGCGGGCGATCAGCTCGGCCGCGCGCGGCGAGCCCTCGAAGGGGCCGTCGAACAGCGGTGCGCGAATGGCCGAGGCCTCGGTGGGGGCGGCGAAAGGTGTCAGCGTGGTGTCCATGTCGTTCTCTTTCAGTTGACGCGGCGCGCGTGGCCGGCCCAGTACGGCGTCTGGATCGCCTTGCGTGCGACCTTGCCGTTGGCGTTCTTCAGCAGCGAATCGACGAACTCGATGCGCCGCGGCCGCTTGAAGCCCGCGAGCCGTGCGGCGCAGAAGTCGTCGAGCCCGGCCGTGTCGGGCGAGGCGCCCGGCCTCAGCACGATGTGCGCGGCCACCGCCTCGCCCCACTTGTCGTCGGGCACGCTGAACACGCAGGCCTCGGCCACCGCCGCGTGCTGGTACAGCACGGCCTCGACCTCCGAGGGGTACACGTTGAAGCCGCCGCTGATGACCATGTCCTTCTTGCGATCGACGATGTAGATGTAGCCCTCGTCGTCGGCACGCGCGAGGTCGCCCGTGTGATAGCGGCCCTCTTTGAGCACTTCGGCCGTGAGCTCGGGCGCGCGCCAGTAGCCGGCGAAGATGTCCTCGCCGCCCACCACGATCTCACCCACCTCGCCGGGCGCGACCAGTTGGCCTTCGTCGTCGACGATCTCCACCACCGATTCGAGAAACGGCCGGCCGCACGAGGCCAGCCGGTCGGGCATGGCGGCGCGTGCGAACAGGTGGTCTTCCACCGAGAGGCCGCACACGCCCGAGGTGGTTTCGCCCGCGCCGTAGCCCTGCGACAGCACCGGGCCGAACACGTCCATCGCCTGCATGATCCGCGCGGGCGCCATCGGCGCGGCGCCGTAGCCCAGGCGCTGCAGGTCCGGCAACGGCCGGTAGCGGCCCTGCAGCTCGGCCAGCAGCATGTTGATCATGGTGGGCACCATGAAGGTGTGGGTCACGCGCTCTGTCTTCATGTCGCTCAGGAAGCGCGCGGGCTCGAAGCCGGTGAACAAACGGATCGTCGCGCCGCTGCACAGCGCCGGCACGATCTGCATGCCCGAGGCGTGCGTGATCGGCCCCACCAGCCCCAGCAGGTCACCGGGGCGCATGCCCTCCGAGCGCGAGAGGAACTTGCGCAGCTGGGCCAGCCGGTTGCCGAAGGTCTGCATCGCGGCCTTGAGCACGCCGCTGGAGCCCGAGGTGTAGTGCAGCACGGCCAGCTCGTCGGCGCGCACGCGCTCCGTGGTGAAGGCGTCGCTTGCGAGCGCCAGCTGGCCTTCGTACGAAGCGGATGTGCCTTCGGCCGCATCGAGCAGCAGCAGCCTCGGGGCCGCGCCTTTCAGCAGCGGCAAGAAAGTCTCGGCGCGCGCGGCGGTGGTGACGATCAGTGTGGCGTCGCTGTTCACGATGACCTCGGCCACCTCGACCGGCGCGAGCCGCGCGTTCATCGGCGCCTTCACCAGCGCGGCCTTGTAGCAGGCCAGCTCCAGCTCGACGATCTCGATGCAGTTGGGCAGGTACACGCCCACGCGGTCGCCGCGTTGCAGGCCGAGCCCGCGCAGGGCATTGGCCAGGCGGTTCGCGCGCCGGTCGAGCTGTTCGTAGGTGCAGGCGCGCTGCGGCGTGGTCACGGCGATCTGCCGGGCATGCAGGCGGGCGGCGCGGGATGCGAGTTCGCCAACGTTGGCGATCTCGGGCGAGAGTGAGGGCAAGTTGTCTCCTTGTGGCAGGTGCCTGTGCACCTTCGGGAGAACTGTCGCAGGCAACGCCGCCGCACAACAAATACCGATTGCTGATGCGCGGCCATCACAAAAGATGATGGCCCCGGTGCCCGCCCCTTCCGCGCGCTATGGCTTGCCGTCGCCCAGGAACTGCGCGTCCCAGCGGCCCGAGGCGATCATCGATCGCGCCTCGTCGGCCAGCACCTGCATCACGACCTGCGTGGCCGCATCGGGCGCCTTGCCGGCCGGCGTGGCCAGGTGGTACGTGCGCAGCAGCTCGGGCTCCACGATGCGCGCGACCAGCCAGTTCGGCTGCTCGCCCGGCCCGTCCGCGAGCGCGCAGGCGGGCGAGACCGTGAAGCCCGCGCCCGCCAGGTAGAGCGAGCGCAGCACGCGCGCCGAATCGTGTTCGTGCACCACGTTGAGTTCCACGCCCACCGCCTCGGCCGCCGCCTCGACGCGCTGGCGGATGCTGAAGCGGCGCGACTGCAGCACCAGCGGCAGGCCCGCCGCGCGCGCGAAAGGCACCGTGGGGCGAACCGGCGCGCCCTTCTTCGCGCGCCCACCCTTCGCACTTTTTCCGAGCAGTGCTGCCACCTCGCCCTTCGCATCGAAGCCGCAGAGGAACATGCCTTCGCGCACGAAGGGGCGCACGTCCAGCCCCTCGACGCTCGCGGTGTCGACCAGCAGGCCGATGTCGGCGCGGCGATCGACCATCGCCTTGCGCACCATCAGGCTCAGGTCGTCGATCACGAACACGCGGATGCGCGGGTGCGACTGCTTCAGCCGCGCGAGCACCGGCCCGAGCAGCAGCGACGCCAGCAGGAACGGCACCGCCACCGTGACCGAGCCCTCGGGCCCGTCGGGCGTGCGCTGCAGCCGCTCGCGCATGGCTGCGGCATCCGACAGCAGGCGCCGCGCGTCCTGGTACAGCTGCAGCCCCGCGGCTGTCGGCGTGACGCCCACGTGCGAGCGGTCGAACAGCTGCGTGCCGAGTTCGGCTTCGAGCTTCTTGATCTGCGCGGTCAGCGCGGGCTGCGCCACGTACAGCGACGCGGCGGCGCGCGACAGGCTGCCGGCTTCAAGCACCGCGATGAAATAGCGAAGAGACCTCAGGTCCATGGGGCGACGGGGGAAAGATGGGGCCGCCCATTGTGGCCCCGTCGCTGACTCAGCTTGCCAGCGCCTTCACCGCGATGCGCGTGGCCGAGGCGACCACGTCGTTGCGGCCCTTCGCGTCCTTGTCGGGGAAGGTCAGGTAGACCGAGAGCACCAGCGGCGCGCCCGACGGCGGCCACAGCACGCCGACGTCGTTGGTGGTGCCGTACGAGCCTGCGCCGGTCTTGTCGCCCACGCGCCAGCCCGCGGGCACGCCGGCCAGGAAGCGCTCCGTGCTGGTGGTGTTGCCGAGCAGCCATTCGCGCATCTGCTCACGTTGCGGGGCGCCGAGCGCGTCGCCCAGCGCGAGCCGCTGCACGGTGTCGCTCATGGCCGCGGGCGTGGTCGTGTCGCGCGGGTCGCCGGGGATGGCGGTGTTCAGCTCGGGCTCGGCGCGGTCGAGGCGGAAGGTGGTGTCGCCGACGCGCCGCGCGAACGCGGTGACGGCGGCCGGCCCGCCCAGCACCTTCAGCAGCAGGTTGGCGGCAGCGTTGTCGCTGTACTGCATGGTGGCGGCGCACATCTCGTTCACGGTCATGCCGGTGGCGAGGTGCTTCTCGGCGACCGGCGAGTGCGACACCAGGTCGCCCTTGCCGACGCTGATGCGGCGCCCGAGCAGGCTGGCGTCCGTCGCGCTGCGTTCGAGCACCGCCGCGGCGAGCACCAGCTTGAAGGTGCTGCACAGCGGAAAGCGCTCGTGCGCGCGGTGCTGCAGGCGCGCACCGCTGCCGGTGTGAAAGCCCGCCACGCCGAGCCGGCCGCCGCAGGCGCGTTCGAGTTCGGCGAGCTGTGCTTCGGCGTCGGCTTGCGCGCCCTTCTTCGGCCATGCGCTGCAGGCGCCTGCGAGCGGAGTCGCGGCGACGGCGAGCAACAGGGTGCGGCGCTGGATCAGGGTGTTCATTGGTTGGTGTCTTTCGTTCGCGAGTGAATGGAATGAAAGGCATCGTAGGAGCGCAGCCGCCAAGCTTCCAGCGCCCGGTGCGCGCAGGGCGTCCCGGGTGTATCAGGTGTAACGCCGCGCAATCATTCAACCTTCGGGTTGAATTTTGTTCGGCATCGATCTATATTCAACTGCATGGTTGAACTTGAAATCGAAGACGAACGGCTCGACGCCGTGTTCCACGCCCTGGCCGACAGCACGCGGCGCACCATGCTGCAGCTGCTCGCGCAGGGCGAATGCAGCGTCGGCGAACTGGGCGCGCCGTTTCGCATGTCGTTCGCGGGCGCCTCCAAGCACGTGAAGACGCTGGAACGCGCGGGGCTGGTGTCGCGCACCGTGCAGGGCCGCGCGCACGTGTGCCGGCTCGAACCGGCAGCGCTCGCCACGGCCGATGCGTGGCTGCGCGCGTATGAAGTCTTCTGGAACCACCGCCTGGACGCCCTGGCGCAGGCGCTGCAGCGCGAGGCCGACGACAACGGCCGCGGCCGCGCGTGACCCCCTTCTCTCTCCTCTTCATCCACCCAAGGAGCACCGACCCATGACCATGACCTTGAAACACAGCCTGGGCACGCAGACCGAGCCCGGCACCCTGCGCATCGAGCGCACCCTGCCCGCGCCCGTCGAACGCGTGTGGAGCTACCTCGTCGATCCCGAGAAGCGCCGCACCTGGCTGGCCGGCGGCACCATGGCACAGGCACCGGGCTCGGTGTTCGAGCTGCGCTTCCAGCACACCGAGCTGTCGGGCGAAGTCGCGCCCGAGCGCTTCGCGGCGTACCGCCAGACCCACGTGCAGAACTCGCGCGTGCTGCGCATCGAAGCACCGACCCTGCTCGTCATCAGCTGGGGCAGCGAACACGAAGACGCATCCGAAGTCACCTTCGAACTGTCGCCGCAGGGCGAGCACGCCACGCACCTGGTGCTCACGCACCGCCGGCTGCCCGATCGCAAGGAAACGCTGAGCGTGGCCAGCGGCTGGCACGCGCACCTCGGCGTGCTCGACGAGGTGCTGCACGGGCGCCAGCCACAAGGCTTCTGGACGCTGCTGGACGCCGCCGAGGCGGCCTACGCAACGCACATCCGCTGAACGTGGTCAGGCCCGGCGGGCCTGCTCCGAAGGTTCGCGGCAGGGCTGCACGCGCACTGCGCGGCTGATCACCTGCCGCTGCTCGCGCGCGCCCTTGAGCGCGCGTTCGGCCGCAACCCTTCCGTAGGGCAGCGGCGCGCCCTCGCCCATTTCCGACACCGCCACGAACACGGTCTGGCCGCCTTCGAGCACCGCCGGCGTCTTCGGCTGCGACTTGCCTGCGTACAGCGGCGCGTCGTCGATGTAGGCCTCGAGCGAATGTGCGCCCGGCGCCACGCACAGGCGCGTGAAACCGTTGGGCATCAGCGCGGCATGAAATTCGCCGTCCACGTACACGTGCGCCGCGCCTTCGCTGGGCGAGGTCGTGGCACGGCGGAAGAACACCACCTGGGCCAGCTCGGGCGCCACCTCCGGTGCGGGCCGATAGACGGCGCCTTTGCGCAGCGCCGCAGCGCGCACCACCGCGGGTGCGACCCAGTTCATCGGTTCGGAAGGCGGTGGCAGCGGCGGCAACGGCGCAGAGGCCGTGACTGCGACGGGCCCGCAGCCCGCGGCCACCATCGACAGCGCAAGCACCCAGCGGCCCGCGCGCATGCGCTGGTGAAAGGAAAAGAATCGGGACAAAGACATGAAATGCACCAGACGCCTCCGGGGAAGGAAGCGTCGTTCAAGAAGAATGGAGAAAAAAAGAAGAAGAAAAAGATGAAGGCCGTGACCCCTTCGGCAACGCGCGACAGCCGCATCCCGCGGCTGTCGCTTCTTGCGCGGCGCTGTGGTCGCGCCGCGTCGCAAGCCGCACCACTAGGCCAAGGGCGAAACTGTGAACAAAGCCCCTTGCGGCGGGCACAAAAGTGCGAAAGCCCCGGCGAGTCGGGGACTCGCCGGGGCTTAGAAAAAGAAGACAGCGCCGCAGCGCGCGGCTCACTCGGGCTCGATGCCCGCCGCACGGATCACGCGGCCCCACTTCTGCGATTCGGCGGCCTGGAACTGCGCGAGCGCCTCGGGCGTGCCGGTGGCGGCCTCGCCGCTGGAGATGGCCTGGTAGGCGACGATGGCGGGCGAGGCCGACACCTTGATCAGCATCTCGTTGAGCTTGCGTGTGACGGCCGCGGGCGCGCCCGGCGGCAGGTAGACCGCCGTCCAGTACGACATGTCGTAGCCCTTCACGCCGGCCTCGGCCACGGTCGGCAGCGCAGGCACGGCAGCCAGGCGCTTGTCGCCGCTCACGGCCAGCGCGCGCAGCTTGCCGCTCTTGACGTGCGGCAACGCGGTGGGCGCGTCGGCGAACATGAAGTCGACCTGCCCGCCCAGCAAATCGGTGATGGCCATCGGGTTGCTCTTGTAGGGCACGTTCACCATGTCGATGCCCGCCATCTGCTTGAGCAGTTCGCTCGCCACGCGGCTGGACGAACTGCCGCTGCCGAAGTTGAGCTTGCCCGGCGACTTCTTCGCCGCCGCCACGAGGTCGGCCACGGACTTGATCGGCGACTCGGCGCCCACCAGCAGCAGCATGTGGCCCTTGGACAGCAGGCCGACCGGCGTGAAGTCTTTCACCGGGTCGTAGGGCAGCTTCTTGTACAGGTGCTCGTTGGCAGCGTGCGTGGTGTTGGTGGTCATGAGCAGCGTGTAGCCGTCGGGCGCGGCCTTGGCGACGTACTGCGCGGCCAGGAAGCCGCTGGCGCCGGCGCGGTTTTCCACGATCACCGGCACCTTGTATTCGACGGTCAGCGCCTGCGCGAAGCTGCGCGCCTGCTGGTCGGTGCCGCTGCCGGCCGCGAAGGGCACGACGACGGTGAGCGGCTTGGCGGGGTAGTCCTGCGCGTGGGCAGGTGCTGCCGCGGCTGCAGCCGCGAAGGCCAGGACCGCGCCGAGGCGGAAGATGGAAGTGCGCATGAAGATGTCTCCGGTGGTCTGTCGTTTTTAGAAAAGGAAATCGGTGCGGTCGCTCAAGCGCTGTCGCGCTGCGGCACCGGCGGCGCACCGAGCGCCGCGTTGTGCTCGCCCAGCCGGGGCGCGACCGCGCGGTGCGCGGGCCGCACGCCGTCGATGGACATCGGCAGCGCCGTGAGGCGGAAGTCTTCGCCCGGCACCGGCTGCAGCATGCCCAGTGCCTCCACCTGCGGATGCGCGACGGCCTCGGGCACGGTATGCACCGGCGCGCAGGGCACGCCGGCGGCGGTGAAGCGCGCCATCCAGTCGGCGCGGGTGCGCGCGCGCAGCAGCGGGCCGATCTGTTCGAACAGCGCGGCCTTGTGCTGCAGCCGCTGGCGGTTGCCGGCAAAGCGCGCGTCGGTGGTCCAGTCGTCGCGCCCGAGTTCGTGCGCAAACTTGGCGAAGAGCCGGTCGTTGCCGCAGCAGATCAGAAGCGGCGCATCGGCGGTGTCGAAAGATTCGTAAGGCACGAAGCCCGGATGGCCCGAGCGGTGGCGATCAGGCAGCCGGCCTTCGTTGACATAGGCATCGGCCTTCTGCCCGGTCCAGACCAGCGCGGTCTCGAGCAGCGAGGTGCTCACCACGCCGCCCCGGCCCGTGAGATGGCGACGCTGCAGCAGCGCCAGCGCGCCGATCACGGCCCACATGCCGGTGCCCTGGTCGCAGACCGAGGCGCCGGTGCGCATCGGCGGATCGTCGGGCCCGCCGTTGATGCTCGACAGCCCGCTGAAGGCCTGGATCAGCGGCTCGTAGCCCGGCTGCATGCGCAGCGGACCGGTGTGGCCGAAGGCCGAGATCTCGCAGTAGATGAGCCGCGGATGCCGCGCGCACAGCGAGGGGCCGTCGATGCCCATCGACTGCGTGACGCCCGGGCGCAGGTTGTGGATGAGGATGTCGGCGCCGGCCGCGAGCGTCTCGAAAGCCGCCATGCCTTCCTCGCTCTTCAGGTCGATGGCGACCGAGCGCTTGCCGCGGTTGAACACGTGGAAGTTGAGCGCGTCGCCGTGGCGGAATGCCGGGCCCATGTGGCGTGCGTCGTCGCCGCCTTCGATGCGTTCGAGCTTCACCACGTCGGCGCCGAGGTCGGCCAGGATCGCGCCCGCGAACGGCCCCGCCAGCACCTGCCCGAGTTCGAGCACCCGGATGCCTTCCAGAATTTTGGTGTCCATGTCACGGGGGCTCGTGGGCCCCTTGTCTCCATTGTCTTGAAGGCGTCAGTCTGGGCGCCGCGCATTGATCTGTGAAGAACAATATTCCTATATCTGTGATAACTTGGATGGATCAATCCACAGCTAATCCGGGGAGCCGCTTTCGTGCGAGTCGACATCACGCTGCAGCAGCTCGAGGCCTTCGTCGAAGTGGCGAAGACCACCAACTTCCGCGCGGCCGCGCAGGCCTTGCATGTGTCGCAGCCGGCGCTGAGCCGCACGGTGCGCATCGTCGAAGACCTGGTGGGCGCGCGCCTGTTCGACCGCGACACGCGGCATGTGGAGCTCACGCCGGCCGGACGCGAGCTGCTGCCGATTGCGCTGCGCATCCTGGAGAACTTCAACAGCTCGTTCAGCGAGCTGTCGCAGTTTCTTGAAGGCCGCAGCGGGCACCTGACCATCGCGGCGCTGCCCTCGACCGGCGTGGCGCTGCTGCCCGGTGCCATCGCCGAATTTCGCCAGCAGCATCCGCAGGTGGAGTTCTCGCTGATCGAAGGGCCGGCCGATGCAGTGCGCGCCGCGGTCGACGAAGGCCGCGCCGACTTCGGCCTCAGCGTGCGCCCCGGCCCGCACGAGCCCCTGCTCTACCGGCACCTGCGCGACGACCCCTTCGTGCTGCTGTGCCGGCGCGACGACCCGCTGGCCGCGCGCGCCTCGGTGTCGTGGTCGGTGTTCGCGACGCGGCCCTTCATTGCGAGCAGCTTCCAGAGCAGCATCCGGCCGATCACCGACGCCGCCTTTCTGCAGCGCGGCCTACAGGTGCAGCCTGCGCTCGAGTACCCGAGCGTGGCCGTGGCGGGTGCGCTGGTCGCGGCCGGGCTGGGGCTCACCGCCCTGCCCCGGCTCGCGCTGCAGCTGTCGCAGAACGACGAGCTGACCACCGTGCCGCTGCAGCGCCCGGTGATGTCGCGGCCCATCGGGCTGGTCACGCGCGCGGGGCGTTCGCCCTCGCCGGTCGGCCGCGCGTTCATGGACCTGCTGCACCGCCGGGAATCGTCCCCACGCTGACTTGGGCGCGCCGGCTGCGGCATCATCGACGCCATGCACAGCACGCCCCCGTATCCCCTGGTCATCGTCAAGGTCGGTGACACCCATGACGCGCTGCGCGAAGGCCGCGGCGACTTCGAGCACTGGATCGCCGACGGCCTCGGCACGCAGACCCTGCCCCTCGTCGTGGTCGACCCGCGCCGCGGCGACACGCTGCCCGCGCCCGGCCAGGTCGCGGGCGTGGTCGTCACCGGCTCGCACGCGATGGTGTCGCACCGCGAACCCTGGAGCGAAACCACGGCCGTCTGGCTGGCCGACCTGGTCGCGCGCGACACGCCCGTGCTCGGCATCTGCTACGGCCACCAGCTGCTCGCGCACGCGCTCGGCGGCGAGGCCGGCCACCATCCGCAAGGCCCGGAGGTCGGCACCGTCACTGTCACGCTCGACGCAGCTGCCGCCGGCGACGCCCTGCTGGGCGATCTGCCCGCGCAATTCCCCGCGCAGGCGATCCACTGGCAGAGCGCGCTGCGCCTGCCCGAGGGCGCCGTGCCGCTGGCCCACAGCGCGCATGAGCCTGTTCATGCCTTCCGCGTGGGCGCGCAAGCCTGGGGCCTGCAGTTCCACCCCGAGTTCGACGCCGAGACCATGGACGGCTACATCGCGCTGCTGGCCCGCGACCTCGCTGCGGACGGCCTCGATGCCGCGGCGCTGCGTGACGGCGTGCGCCCCACGGGCGCGGCGGCGGGCCTGCTCGGGCGCTTCGCACGGATCGTCGAGGCGAAGGCTCAAGCGCAGCAGCAGGGCGCCTGACACCGCCGACGGGGCGTCGGAGCGCGACTACAAAAAGCGGGCCGCGCTTGGGTTAAGGTGCGGTTCCTTTCGCAGCTTTCCCCGCCCCATGACCACGCCTTCGCCCACGCCCCGCAAGCACTTCTCGATGATCCGCGGCTTTCACCTGGCCGATGTGTTCACGCTCGGCAACGCGGCCTGCGGCGTCGGGGCGGTGTTCTTTGCGATGGCCTTCATGCGCAGCCAGTCGCTCGCCCACTTCTACTGGGCCGCGGCGCTCGCCCCGGCCGCCTTCATCTTCGACGTGCTCGACGGCCGCATCGCGCGCTGGCGCCAGACCCAATCGGCACTCGGGCGCGAGCTTGACTCGCTGGCCGACGTGATCTCGTTCGGCGTGCTCCCCGCCGCGCTCGGCTTCGCGGCCGGACTGGACGGCGGCTGGGACTGCGCGGTGCTCATCTACTTCGTCGGCTGCGGCGTGAGCCGGCTCGCCCGCTACAACGTGACGGCCGAAGCGCTCTCGGCCGGCGCCGACAAGGTGAAGTACTTCGAAGGCACACCGATCCCCACCAGCGTGGTGCTCGTGGGCGTGCTGGCCTACGCAGCCTCGAAGGGCGCCCTCGGCGCCAACCTGTGGGGCGGCGCCTGGGCGCTCGGCCCGTGGCAGCTGCACCCGCTGGTGCTGCTGTTCGCGCTCTCGGGCACGCTGATGATCAGCAAGACCCTGCGCATTCCCAAGTTCTGACGAGCCCCATCCTCCACGCACCAAGGAGACCCGCATGACGATGAAGCTGTACTTCGACCCGCACAGCCGTGCGCAGGTCGCCAAGTGGATGCTCGACGAGGCCGAGGTCGACTACGAGATCGTGCCCACGCTCATCAAGGAGGGCGCCCACAAACGCCCCGGGTTCCTGAAGATCAACCCCGCCGGCAAGCTGCCCGCGCTGGTCGACGGCCGCACGCGCATTTTCGAGAACGCGGCCATCTGCATGTACATCGCCGAGAAGTACCCCGGCAAGCGCCTGGCACCGGCCGTGGGCACGCCCGAGCGCGGGCGCTACCTGTCGCTCATGGTCTATTCGACCGCGCAGCTCGAGCCCTCGATGGGCGACAGCCTGCTGAAGATCAAGAGCAACAACAGCGCGCGCGGCTGGACCGATTTCGAGCACGCCAAGGACGCCGTCGAACGCGAACTCGGCGACGGCCCCTACCTGTTCGGCGCGCAGTTCACGGCGGCCGACGTGATGATCGGCTCGATGCTCATCTGGCACCGCGCCTTCGGCGGCCGCACGAACCGACCGAAGCTCGACGCCTACATCCACCGGCTGCAGGCGCGGCCCAAAGGCATGAAGTTCGGCTGAGGCAGGCGGCAAGGCGTGCCGCGCTGGCGACAGTGCGCGGCGGAGGTTCATCCTCTAATCGGTCCCTCTTTTTCGACCCTTTTTCCCACCACGCCCGCCCCATGACATCGAACACCCCGCGCTCCCGGTTCTCGTTGACGGCCCTCTCGCTGGGGCTGGTCGCCCTGCTCACGGCCTGCGCCAGCGCGCCGCCGCCCGGCAGCCGCAGCGTGACGGTCGAACGCACCACCTTCGGCATCGCGCACATCACGGCGCCCGACTACGAAGGCCTGGCCTACGGCACCGCCTACGCGCATGCGCAGGACAACGTCTGCCAGACCGCCGAGCACCTGCTGACCCTGCGCGGTGACCGCGCACAGTTCCTCGGCGCGCAGAACACCGGCGACTTCGGCCTGGGCCGCATGCCCAACACGCAGATCGACCTGTTCGTGCGCTATCACATGGACGATGCGGCGCTCGCCCGCGCGGCGGCCACCACCAGCGCCGACGTGAAGGCCTCGCTGCGCGGCTACGTGGCGGGCTACAACCGCTACCTGCAGGACGCGGGGCCCAATGGCCTGCCCGAGGCCTGCCGCGGCAAGCCCTGGGTGCGCCCGATGACGGCCGCCGACCTGGCGCGCGCCACCGAGCAATCGATGATCCAGGGCGGCCTGGGCGCACTGGCCGGCGCCGTGCTGGCCGCCGTGCCGCCGGCCCCGGGCACGAAGACCGGGGCGGCGCCGGTCGCGCTGCAGGAGGCCGTGGCCGAGCTCGGCCGCCACAGCTTCAACGCCAACCCCGAAGGCGGCGAGCTGGGCTCCAACGGATGGGCCTTCGGGCGCAACGCCACGCCCGACGGCCGTGGCCTGCTGCTGGGCAACCCGCATTTCCCCTGGAACGGCACCAACCGCTTCTGGCAGATGCACCTGACCATTCCCGGCCAGCTCGACGTGATGGGCGCCACCGGCGGCCTGAGCCCGGTGGTGTCGATCGGCTTCAACAAGGACGTGGCCTGGACCCACACCGTGTCGACCGGCAAGCGCTTCACGCTGTACGAACTCAAGCTCGACCCCAACGACCCGACCGTGTACTGGGTCGACGGCCAACCCCGCAAGATGGTCGCGCGCACCGTGGTGCTGCCGGCCGCCGCCACGCCGGGCGGCGCGCCGGTGCAGCACACCTTCTATGCCACCAACTGGGGCCCGGTGGTCTCGCTGCCGCGCGCCGGCCTGGGCTGGACCGCCCAGAAGGCCTACGCGATCCGCGACGCCAACACGCTCAACGTGCGCTCGGCCGAGAGCTGGATGAAGATGGGCCTGGCCCGCAACGTCGGCGAACTGCGCGCCGCCATGGGCAACCAGGGCATTCCGTGGATCAACACCCTCGCGGCCGACCGCGACGGCAACGCGATGTACGCCGACCTGTCGGTGGTGCCCGACGTGTCGGCCGAGATGCTCAAGGCCTGCGCGCCCTCGCCGGCCGCCGCCGCGCTGCTCAACGCAGCCGGCCTGCCGGTGCTCGACGGCTCGCGCAGCACCTGCGCCTGGCACCGCGACGCCAGCGCCGCCGCGCCCGGCATCATCGCGCCGGCCCGCATGCCGGTCGTGGTCACGCCGGACTGGGTGCAGAACAGCAACGACAGCTTCTGGCTCAGCAACCCCGAGACGGCGCCGATGGCGGGCGTCTCGCCACTGGTCGGCCCTGTCGGCGTGCCGCAGCGCCTGCGCACGCGCAGCGCGATCATGGAAATCCGCGGCCGTCTCGCGGGCAGCGACGGCCTGCCGGGCAACCGCATGGGCGCGGCCGAACTGCGCAGCGTGATCTTCCGCGACAGGAACCTCGCCGGCATGCTGGTGATGGACGACCTGCAAGCCGCCTGCACAGCCGCCGGTGCCGCGCTGAATGCCGACCAGGCCCTCGGCTGCCGCGTGCTCTCCGCCTGGGACCGCACCAGCAACGCCGACGCGAAGGGCGCGGTGCTGTTCCGCGAGTTCTGGCGCAAGGCCAAGGACCTGCCGAAGGTGTGGCGCGTGCCGTTCGACCCGGTACAGCCGGTGACCACGCCGACCGGCCTGGACATGGCCACGGCCGCCACGCGCGACGCGGTGTTCAAGGCGCTGGGCGACGCGGTCGGCATCGTCCGCACCGCGGGCTTCGCGGCCGACGTCGCGCTGGGCCTGCCGCAATCGCGCACCGTGCGCGGCCAGAAGATCGCGCTGCACGGCGGCGACGAATTCGAGGGCGTGCTCAACAAGCTCGAATCGCAGGGCCAGCCGCTGATCGATCCGAAGGGCTACGCCGTCAACTACGGCAGCAGCTACATGCAGGTCGTGACCTTCGACGCGCGCGGTCCGGTGGCGCAGGGCCTGCTCACCTACGGCCAGAGCAGCGACCTCGCCTCGCCGCGCGCCTACGACCAACTGCCGCTGTTCGCGGCCAAACAATGGCACCCGCTGCCGTTCCACCCGGCCGACGTGCAGGCGCAGCGCGAAGGCAAGCCGCTGCAGCTGGCGTACTGATGAACGAACCCGAGGCCCCATGCCCCCGACCACCGTCCCCTTCCCCGCCCATGCCGCCACAGGCATCGACCTGCTGAACCGCCTGGCCGCCGAGCAGCTGCTTGCGCCGGCCTGCGACCACTTCTACTTTTTGCGCCACGGCCAGACCGGCCGCAATGCGCTGCGCGTCTTCCAGGCGCCCGACGAGCCGCTGAGCGCGCTTGGCGAACAGCAGGCCGTGCAGGCGGCCGAGCTGCTGGCCGGCGAGCCGATCGGTGCGATCGTGTGCAGCGACGCGCGCCGCGCCTTCGACACCGCCCACACCGTGGCACGCGCCCTGCGCCTGGTGCCCTCCGCGCACGAGAACCTGCGCGAGCGCAACTTCGGCGCGCTCATCGGCACCTCGTCGGCGAACATCGACTGGGCCTGCGAGCCCGAAGGCGGCGAGACGCTGGCGCAGTTCGTCGACCGCAAGCGCGAAGCGCTGGCCACCGCGCTCGCTGCACAGCCCGCGCCGGTGCTGGTGGTGGCGCACGGCGGCACACTCTATGCGCTGGCCGCGCTGCTCGGTGTGGCGGTCGATGCGAGCATCTTCGGCAACGCCCAGCCGTTGCGTTTTTCACGTGCCGGCCCCACATGGGCCGTGACGCCGCTGCAACAGCGGCAAGCCGACGGCGGAGCCGCCTTGGCCTGAGTCAGGCCCCAGTTGCTCTGTACGCCGTCCCCGAAAGGAATCACCACCCACCATGGAATTCAAGGACTACTACAGCGCACTGGGCGTCGAACGCACCGCGTCCGACGACGAGGTGCGCAAGGCCTATCGCAAGCTCGCCCGCAAGTACCACCCCGACGTCAGCAAGGAGCCCGACGCCGAGCAGCGCATGCGCGACATCAACGAGGCCAAGGACGTGCTCGGCGACAAGGAGAAGCGCGCCGCCTACGATGCGCTGGCCGACCGTGTCGCGCGCGGTGGCCGGCCCGACGGCAGCTTCCAGCCGCCGCCCGACTGGGACACCGGCTACGAGTTTCACCGCGGCCCGCGCCAGGGCCCGGCCGACCACGCCGACTTCAGCGAGTTCTTCTCGTCGATGTTCGGCGACGCCGAGCGGCGCGGGGCCGCGCGGCATAACTACCGCGCACGCGGCGAAGACCACCATGCGGCCATCGAGATCACGCTCGAAGACGCGCTCAACGGCATCGAGCGCGAACTCACGCTGCGCGCCCAGACGCTCGACGCGCAGGGCCGCCCGCAGTGGGAGAACCGCACGCTCGCCGTGAAGATCCCGCCCGGTGTGCACCCCGGCCAGTTCATCCGCCTCGCGGGGCAAGGCATGCCCGGCCACGGCGGCGAGCCCGCCGGCGACCTGTACCTCGAAGTGCGCATCGCGCCGCACAAGCTGTACCGCGTGGAAGAGCGCGACCTGTACATGACGCTGCCCATCACCCCCGCCGAAGCCGCACTGGGCGCGCAGGTGGAGGTGCCGACGCCCACCGGCGGCGTGGTCGAGGTCACCGTGCCGCCCAACGCACGCGGCGGCATGAAGCTGCGGCTCAAGGGCCGCGGCTTCGCGGGCAAGACGCCCGGCGACCTGTACCTGCTGCTCGAGATCGCACTGCCGCCCGCCGACAGCGAGGCCGCACGCAACGCCTACGCGCAACTCGCGCAGGCGACCTCCTCGTTCAACCCCCGCCAGCACCTGGGAGTCTGAGCATGGCGAACTATTCTTCCGTCACCACCACCACGACGGCCATCGGCGTCTCGCACCCGCTGGCCGCGAACGAACTGGCGCACGCCTGCGGCGCCGACACCGCCTGGGTCGTGCAACTGGTCGAGGTGGGCATCGTGCAGGTCGGCACGACCGATGCACCGCCCGAGCGCTGGGAGTTTTCCAGCGCCGACCTGCAATGCGCACTCGAAGCGCGCCGGCTCGAACGCGACTTCGGCGTGGGCCTGGATGCCGCCGCGCTGATCCTCGATCTGCAGCATGAGGTGCGGCGGCTCAAGGCGGTGTTGAGCGCGCACGGCGTGGGCTGACGCGCTGCACCGCCATGCCGGCATCGCGCCGGCGCCGGCCACTACTGCATCTGCTGCAGGTTGCCGATGCGTACCAGCATCTCGGTGAACATCTGCATGTCGGCGTCGAGGTCGGGCACTTCCTTGTATTCCTTGGCGTTGTGCGCGGTGTACTTCTTGCCGGGCATCGCGGGGCCGAAGTTGATGGCGTTGGGCATCAGCTTGGCCGTGGTGCTGCCGGCGGTGGGCACGGGCTTGGCCTCGAGGCCGGTGGTGTCGCCGAAGATGTTGAGCAGGGTCGAGAGCCACGCCCCCTTCGGGTCGCGCGCCATCCAGTTGCCCTGGTCGTAGGCCAACTCGAGCTTCACCTGGCTGGCCGTGGCCCAGCCGTTCACCTTGGCCGCCACCTGCGCCTTCAGCGCGTCGGGCGTGCGGCCGCGCGGCATGCGCACATTGGCCGTCACCTCGAGCCGGCCGTCGGCGCCCATGCGCACCAGCGTGGGCGACATCGTGAGCGGGCCCATGAAGTCGTCCTGGTAGCCCAGCCCCATCTTCTCGCCGAGGTAGCCGGTGCCGTAGAGCGCGTCGATGTACTGCACGGCCCGCAGGTAGGGGTTGGCGGCCAGCGGCACGCCGGACTCTTTCAGGAACAGTGCCAGGCGCGGCACGGGGTTCACGCCCTCTTCGGGCCGCGAGCCGTGGGCCGAGGTGCCGGTGACCTTCAGCTCGACGGCTTCGGCGCCGCGCGCGATGTCGATCGCGAACTTGCCGCCCTGGCCTTCGTACTTTTGCACGAAGGCGGCCTTGGCGGCCTCGAGCTTTGCGGCCACGGCCGCGAGGTCGCCGCCCTTGAGCGTGGCGGTCGCGGTCTGCGGAATGGCGTTGGCCGACGCGGCACCGCTCATCGCGGTGATAGCCGTGGCGGCTGGGTCGGCCGCTTCCGCAGGAAAGAGCACCTTGAGCGCGCCCGAGCCCTTCTCGGCCACGACCGCGGGGTACTTGCTGTCGAGCACGATGTTGTAGGCCGGCAGCGGCGTCTTGTTGCGGTAGTACTGCATCGCGTCGCCGCCGGTTTCCTCGGTGGTCTCGATCATCAGGCGCACGCCGCGCTCCACCGGCAGGCCGCTGTCCTTCACGGCCTTCATGGCGTAGAGCACGGCGGCGATGGAGCCCTTGTCGTCGATGGTGCCGCGCCCGTAGAGGAAGTCGCCCACGCGCGTCATCGCGAAGGGATCGAGGCGCGTGCCGTCGTCGAGCACCCATTCGGACAGCACGGCCGGCACCACGTCGGCGTGCGTGAGGATGCCGAACTCTTCGCTGCCCCGGCCCTTGAGGCTCACTTCGAAGATGCGGCCGTCGACGTTGCGATAGCCGAGCCCGAAATCCTTCGCCATCTTCTCGACCAGCTGGCCGAACGCGACCATCGGCGGGCTCTCGTGCGGCGGCACCTGCACGTTGCGCACCGTGGGCAAGGCCACCATGGTGCCGATGCTGGCGATCACGGCCTGCTGGTTCTGCAGCCGGTTGTACAGGCCGAGCAGGCGCGCGATGTTGACGAGGTCATCGCCCGCCAGCGCCTTGCCGCCGGTGTAGGCCGCCACGCTGGGCTGCAGCGCGGGCTGGGCCTGCGCGGCCTGCGTCAGGAAGGCCTTGAAATCGGGCGCCGTGCGGCCGCCCTTCCAGGCCGCGGCGAGCTGGTCGAGCGCAGGCTTCTTGAGGGTCTCGGCACCGGCCGGAACAGCGATGGCGAGCGCCGCGAGGGCCAGCGAAAGCGCCGACAATGAAAAACGAAACTGCTGCATCAGGGTCACCCCCTCATTCCGAAAACATTCCCCGACGATAGCCGAGCCATGCCCCACGACGACAGCCATTCTTCGCCCCAGCGATGCGCCTGGGCCCGCACCGATCCGCTGCTGACCAGCTACCACGACGCCGAATGGGGCGTGCCCGAACGCGACAGCCGCGCGCTGTGGGAAAAGCTGATGCTCGACGGCTTCCAGGCCGGCCTGTCGTGGCTCACCATCCTGCGCAAGCGCGACGCCTTCCGCGCGGCCTTCGAGGGTTTCGTGCCCGAGACGGTGGCGCGCTTCACGCCGGCCGACGTCGAGCGCTTGATGCAAGACGCGGGCATCGTGCGCTCGCGCGCCAAGATCGAAGCGGCCATCGGCAATGCCAAGGCCTACCTTGCGATGCAGGCGGCGGGCGAAGATTTTTCCGATTTCGTCTGGGGCCTGGCGGGCGGCCAGCCGGTCGTCAACACCACGGGCACGGTGCCCACGCAAACGCCGCTGTCCGAAGCGATGTCGAAGGCGCTGAAGCAGCGCGGCTTCAAGTTCGTCGGCCCGGTGATCGTCTATGCCTGGATGCAGGCCACGGGCATCGTCGACGACCACGCGCCCGACTGCCACTGCCACCGCAGCAACCATCGCGCCTGAGCACCTGACGACCGTACAGACGTGAAAAAACCGGACGGTGCTGTCGCACGGTCCGGTTCTTTCGGGTGGTGGTCTTTCTAACCGAGGCGGCTTGCGCCACCGTCGATCACAGGCCGGCTTGACGCGTGAAGCTGCGTGCCTGCGAGGGGATCACGCTGCCAGCGAAGGATTCGCGGCGCAGGTTCTGGCCCGGGGCGTGGGCAGCTGCCACGGCTTCGTTGCGGACGGTGGCGCGGTCCACCGACGAGGCCAGCACGGGGGCCACGCTGGCCGACACGGCGTCGCTGTATTCGTTGCCGGCACGGGCGGCGGCCACGGCTTGCGGTGCCACGTCGGCACGGCTGTAGCCGGAGGTCACGGCGTGAACGCCTTCGTAGGTCTCTGCGTGGGCGGCGCCAGCGGCGGCGAGCAGGGAGAGAGCGGCGGCGGCGAGGATGTTCGAGGTCTTCATTTCAATTCCTTCTTGTGTTCAGGCTTGGGATGACCTGGAGTGTGCGCCAAATTCCTAGGGTAAACCCCAGTCATTCTGAATCGCAGTGTTCACGGAATTGAAACAATCACGGGGAACTTTCCGACATGCCGGGTCCGCGTGAAACTTTTTCGTACAAAACCCGGAGATTCTGCAAACTTTGGCGTTCTTTCGTCAAGCCTCAGGGCCGGCCCCAGGTGCGCACCAGCGTACGGATCGCGACCGCGCCGCTGCCCTTGACCTCGGCGCGGTAGCTGCCGAGCAGCGCCTCGCGCTCGGCGCCGGCCTGCGGTTCGTTGCGCCACGCGAGCAAGGCGGCCACGTCGGCGTCGGGCAGCGCCAGGAGCAGCGCCTGCGTGACCAGCTTTTCGAACTCGCGCGCCACGGTCATCAGGTTGCGCGGACGCGGCGAGGTCACGCCGCGCGACCACAGCGAATCGAGCGCCGTGTCGAGCGTGCGATCGGGCAGCGAGCTGAACTGCGCGGCATTGCCGCGTGCCAGCTGCTTGACCACCGCGCTCATGAGCAGCTGGCTCGAAAAATCGACCTCGCGCGCCTCGGCCACCGTCATGCGCGACAGCAGTTCGACGCGCGCCGGGTCGGCCGCCCGCGCGTGCTGCTGATGGAAGAAGGTCACCTTGCCGGGCTCGTCCATCGCGGCGTAGTCGGCGCGCAGCTTGGCGAAACGCGCCACGGCCTCCAGCACCGGAGGCGTCGGCGCAGCGGCGCCCTGCCCGGCCGCCGCCACGTCCTGACGGATCGCGGCCACCGAGGCGTTCACGTCGAAAGCGCGACCTGCTGCCACGTCGAGCGACTGCAACGCCTTGTCGGCGATGGCCAGGTCGGGCGGCTCCAGCAGTTCGCGCGCACCGCGCGACACGGCACCGGGGCCGTAGGCGGCCTGGTAGCGCGCCTGCACGCCCTCGAACTGGAGCAAGGTTTGCGCACGGTCCTGGGCCCACCCCGTCAAGGGGGCGAGAAGCAACGACAGCAACAAGAGGCAACGGGGCGACGACAGGCGGGGGAACAACAGCATGGCGCCATTATTGGCCCGCCGCATTCCCCGCCCTTCCCGCGTTCTCAGGCCCGCGCCAGCTCCTCGCGCAGCAGCTTCGCGGCCGCCACCATGTTCGACAGCGCCGCCTCGGTCTCGGGCCAGCCGCGGGTCTTGAGTCCGCAGTCGGGGTTGATCCAGAGGTTCTCGCCCGGCACCACCTGCGCGGCCTTGCGCATGAGGCGCACGATCTCGTCGATCGAGGGCACGCGCGGCGAATGGATGTCGTACACACCCGGGCCGATCTCGTTCGGGTAGCGAAAGCCACCCTCCCCGCCGAAGCCGCGCAGCAGCTCCATGTCCGAGCGGCTGGTCTCGATGGTGATCACGTCGGCGTCCATCGCGGCGATCTCCGGCAGGATGTCGTTGAACTCCGAGTAGCACATGTGGGTGTGGATCTGCGTCTGGTCGCGCACGCCCGAGGCGCTGATGCGAAAGGCGCGCGTGGCCGCCTTCAGGTACGCCGGCCAGCCCGCGCGGCGCAGCGGCAGGCCTTCACGGATCGCGGGCTCGTCGATCTGGATGATGCCGATGCCCGCGCCCTCGAGGTCGTTCACCTCGTCGCGGATCGCCCACGCGATCTGCTCGCAGGTGGTGGCGCGCGGCTGGTCGTCGCGCACGAAGGACCACTGCAGGATCGTGACCGGGCCGGTCAGCATGCCCTTCATCGGCAGCGTCGTGAGGCTCTGCGCGTAAGCAGTCCATTCGACCGTCATCGGCGCCGGGCGTGCCACGTCGCCGAAGATCACCGGCGGCTTCACGCAGCGCGAGCCGTACGACTGCACCCAGCCGTTGGCGGTGAAGGCGAAGCCGTCGAGCTGTTCGCCGAAGTACTCGACCATGTCGTTGCGCTCGGCCTCGCCATGCACCAGCACGTCGATGCCGAGTTCTTCCTGCTTGCGCACAGCGAGTGCGATCTCGGCGCGCATCTTCTCGCGGTAGCCGGCGGCATCGAGTTCGCCGCGCTTGAAGGCAGCGCGGGCCGCGCGGATGTCGGCGGTCTGCGGGAACGAGCCGATGGTGGTGGTCGGCAGTGCAGGCAATGCGAAGCGGGTGCGCTGCACCTGCTGGCGCTGCGGGAAAGCGGACACGCGGCGGTCGTCGCCGACCACGCTGCGCGCCAGGCGCAGCGCCACGTCGGCACGGTGCACGCGCGGGCTGGCGCGGCGCGCGGCCACAGCCGTACGCGCGGCCGTGAGTTCGGCGGCCACCGAGGCTTCGTCGCCATCGACGGCGGCGCGCAGCACGCGCAACTCATCGAGCTTCTCGATCGCAAAGGCGAGCCACGACGTCAGCTCGGCGTCGAGCTTCGTCTCGGCCGCGAGGCTGAACGGCACATGCAGCAGCGAGCACGACGGCGCGATCCACAGTTCGCCCTGGTGCTTCTCGGCCACGGGCTTCAGCTTCGCCAACGCCACATCGACGTCGGTGCGCCAGATGTTGCGGCCATCGACCACGCCGACCGACAGCACCTTGTGCGCCGGCAGCCAGTCGGCCACGCCGGTCAGCTCCTGCGGCGCGCGCACGGCATCGACGTGCAGGCCCGCCACCGGCAGCTGGCAGGCCAGGCGCAGGTTCTCGGACAGCGGCGAGAAGTACGTGGCCAGCATCAGCTTGGGCGCGCTGCGGGCCAGTTGCCAGTAGGCGCGCTCGAAGGCGTTGCGCCAGGCCTCGGGCAGGTCCAGGCCGAGGATGGGCTCGTCGATCTGCACCCATTCCACGCCCTGCTGCTTCAGGCGGTTCAGCACCTGCTCGTACACGGGCAGCAGCGCGTCGAGCAGCGAGAAGCGATCGAAGCCGGCTTCCTTTTCCTTGCCCAGGTACAGGAAGCTCAGCGGCCCGAGCAGCACGGCCTTGACCGCGTGGCCGGCCTGCTGCGCCTGCGCCACCTCGTCGAACAGGCGCGTCGATGCGAGCTTGAACTGCGTGTCGGCCTTGAACTCGGGCACGAGGTAGTGGTAGTTGGTGTCGAACCACTTGGTCATCTCGAGCGCGAAGGTGCCTTCGGCGCCGTGGCTGCAGCTGTCGTCGTGCACGTGGCCCGCTTCGTCTTCCACACCGCGCGCCATCTTGAAGTAGCGCGACAGCTCGGGCTCGTCGCCGCTGAAGCCGAAACGCGCCGGCTCGCAGCCCAGCAGCTGGATGTGGTTGGCCACGTGGTCGTAGAAAGCGAAGTCGCCCACGGTCACGAAGTCGAGCCCCGCGTCGCGCTGCGCCTGCCAGTGGCGCGCGCGCAAGGTTTCGCCGACGGCTTCGAGCGCGGCGTGGTCGGTCTCGCCGCGCCAGTGCTTCTCGAGGGCGAACTTGAGTTCCCGGTGGGCGCCCATGCGCGGAAAGCCGAGGATGTGGGTACGGGTGGTCATGCAGGTGGTCCGGTCGCTGATCTTGGAAACCGGTGATGGTCCGCGTTTGCCGCATATGATTCAAACGAAACCTTTTGCCCATTCGCTTGAATCATTTTCATGATGCAGTCCATCCTCGAAATCCGCCACCTGCGCACGCTGGCCGCGCTGCGCGACACCGGCAGCCTGGTGCGCGCGGCGCAGCTGCTCAACCTCACGCAGTCGGCGCTGTCGCACCAGATCAAGCTGCTCGAAGACCGCTACGGCGCCCAGCTGTTCGAGCGCAAGTCGGTGCCGCCGCAGTTCAGCACCACGGGGCTGCGGTTATTGCAGCTGGCCGACACCGCGCTACCACTCATCGAAGAGGCCGAGCGCGACGTGGCGCGGCTCGCGTTGGGCCGCAGCGGGCAACTGCGCATCGTGGTGGAGTGCCACACCTGCTTCGACTGGCTGATGCCCGCGATGGACGCCTTTCGCCAACGCTGGCCCGAGATCGAGCTGGACATCGTCTCGGGCTTCCACCCCGACCCGATCGCGCTCGTGATGCAGAACCGCGCCGAAGTGGCGATCGTGTCCGAGGAAGACCCCGATGAAACGGTCGACTACCACGCGCTGTTCCGCTTCGAGATCGTCGCGCTGCTGGCCAACGACCACACGCTGACGGCCAGGCCGCACCTCACAGCACGCCACTTCGCCGACCAGACGCTCATCACCTACCCCGTGCCCGACGAGATGCTCGACATCGTGCGGCAGGTGCTGGCGCCCGCCGGCGTCGAGCCCGCGCACCGGCGCACGACCGAGCTCACGGTGGCGATGCTGCAGCTGGTGGCGAGCGGGCGCGGCGTGGCAACGCTGCCGCTGTGGGCGGTGCAGAATTACCTCGACCGCGGCTACGTCACGGCGCGCCGCGTGGGCGCCAAGGGCCTGACGGGGCGGCTCTACATGGCCTGCACGCAGGCAACGTCCGCGCGGCCCTGGCTGGACGACTTCGTGCGCGTCACGCGCGAGACATGCTTCAAAAGCCTGCCGGGGATCGAATTGCTGTGAACCCGAGGGCGGGAGGATCACGTCCGAATCCGGCCAGTGCGTGGTGGTGTACGGCCTGAAGATCGACCACCACCACGGATCGCCCCATGACCTCTCCGAAGACGCTCGACGCCCCCGCCATTCCGCGCCCCCGCTTCTTCCACGGCTGGCTCGTGGTCGCCGGCGCCTTCGCCGTGATGTTCGTGGGCTTCGGCTGCGCCTACACCTTCAGCGCGTTCCTCGATGCGCTGCAGCGCGACTTCGGCGCCTCGCGCGGCGAGGTCTCTCTGGTGTTCTCCCTCGCGGGCTTTCTCTACTTCGGGCTCGGCGTGTTCAGCGGCCCGCTTGCCGACCGCTGGGGCGCGCGGCGGCTGGCGGTCGCGGGCATGGTGCTGGTCGGCCTCGGGCTGGCGCTCGCGAGCCAGGCGCGCAGCCTGACGCAGATCTTCTGGGCGTACGGGCTCGGTGTCGGCCTCGGCGTGGGCGCCTCGTACGTGCCGGTGCTGGGCGCGGTGCAGCGCTGGTTCGTGCGCCAGCGCGGCTTTGCTTCGGGGCTCGCCGTGAGCGGCATCGGCGTGGGCACGCTGGCGATGCCGCCGCTGGCCTCGTGGCTCATCGACACGCTGGGCTGGCGCGACGCCTACCTGGCACTCGGCGTGCTCGCGGCCGTGGTGGGCGTGGGCCTGGCGCTGCTGGTCGAGAACGATCCGCGCGCACGCGGCCTCGGCCCTGACGGCGATCCGCCGAAGGCGCAGGCCTCCACCGCGTTGCCGCCCGGCGCCTCGGTGCGCGAGGCCATCGGCTCGGGCCGTTTCGCCGGGCTGTACGCAGCCTGCCTCATCAGCTCCTTCGGCTTGTTCGTGCCCTTCGTGCACCTGGTGCCCTATGCGGTCGACCACGGTGTGGCCGCGTCGTCGGCGGTGCTGCTGCTCGGCGCGATCGGCGTCGGCAGCACGGCGGGCCGCTTCTTCCTCGGCGGGCTGGCCGACCGCATGGGCCGGCACTATGCGCTGCCGCTGATGTCGGCGGGCATGGCGCTGTCGCTGGTGGTGTGGGCCGTGTCGGGCGGGTTCTGGGGGTTGGCCCTGTTCGCCTTTGCCTACGGCGTGTTCTACGGCGGCTTCGTGGCGCTGCTGCCCGCGCTGGTGATGGACTGGTTCGGCGGTCGCCACATCGGCGCGATCATCGGCATCCTGTACACCAGCGTGGCGATCGGCACGCTGATCGGGCCGAGCGCCGCGGGCTTCGCCTTCGACCTCACGCGCAGCTACCTGCTGCCGATCCTCGTGGCGATTGGCGCCAACCTCGTTGCGGCCGGCCTGCTGCTCGCGATGGCGCGGCGCGGCCGGCGCGCCGCTCAGCCGGCCTTCTGAACCAGCTTCAGCACGCTCGAGAAATCGAGCGCGCCGTGGCCCGCGAGGCTGTGCGCCGCATACAGGCTGCGCGCCAGGCCGCCCAGCGGCGTGGAAGCACGCACTGCGCTCGCGTTTTCCTGGGCCAGCCCCAGGTCCTTGAGCATCAGGTCGGTGCCGAAACCGCCCGCGTAGTTCTTCGAGGCGGGCGACGTCTCCATCACGCCCGGCATCGGGTTGTACTTCTCGAGCGCCCAGTTGCCGCCCGAACTGCGGCGCATGATTTCCGACAGCACCTTCGGGTCGAGCCCGTTGGCCACGCCCAGCGCGAGCGCTTCCGAGGTGCCGATCATCAAAATGCCGAGCAGCATGTTGTTGCAGATCTTGGCGGTCTGGCCCGCACCGGCTGCGCCGGCGTGGAAGATGTTGGCGCCCATCTTCTCGAGCACCGGGCGCGCGCGCTCCAGGTCTGCCGTTTCGCCACCGACCATGAAGGTCAGCGTGCCGGCAATGGCGCCACCGGTGCCGCCCGACACGGGCGCATCGATCATCGCGACGCCCTTGGCTGCGGCGGCCTCGGCCACCTTGCGCGACGTGGCCGCTGCGATGGTGCTGCTGTCGATCACCAGCGTGCCGGCCTGGATGCTGTCAAGCAGACCGGGCTTGCCGGCGCCGCCAAGGAACAGGCCCTCGACGTGTGCGCTGGCGGGCAGCATGCTGATGACGACTTCGGCACCAGCCACTGTCTCGGCGGCCGACTTGGCGATTGGCAGGCCTTCGGCGCCGAACTTCTTGCAGGCGTCGGCCGAGAGGTCGAAGGCGCTGAGCGTGTGGCCGGCCTTGTGCAGGTTCAGGGCCATCGGGCCGCCCATGTTGCCCAGGCCGATGAATGCGATCTTCATGTGTCTTGTCTCCGTTGTTCTGTGCAGGGAATAGGTCGGGTCAGGTCAGACCAGCGACGCCAGCTCGGCCGGCATCTCGCCACGCGGGCGCAGGTGGTCGTCGACGAAAGCGGGCGTGATCTCTTCGAGCGTGGCGGGGTTCCAGCGCGGGTTGCGGTCCTTGTCGACCAACACGGCGCGGATGCCTTCGGCGAAATCCTTGTTCGCGCAGAAGCCCAGCGAAGCCCAGTACTCGAGGCGGAACACCTCGGCCAGCGACATGCGCGGCACGCGCTGCCAGAGCTCAAAGCTCAGCGCGATGGAACTCGGTGCGCCCTTGGCGAAAGTCTTCGATGCGGTCTGCAGCCACGCGTCGTCGCTCTGCACGTCGCGCAGGCGCTTCGCGATGTCGAGCAGGTCGTCACCGGCCATCAGCGCGTTGATGGTGTCGTAGTGCTCGCGCACCTTCGACGCGGGCATCTCGGTGCCCTCGCCCGCCTTGGCGAGGATGCGCGACAGCGTGGCGCGGTCGGCCCGCGCGTCACCGCCGGCCCACTGCGTGGACGCGATGGCCGCGAGCACGTCGGCCTTGCGCTCCTGCGGCACCAGCACGTCGGCCAGGCCGCAGAAGATGGTGTCGTGCGCGTTGATGTTGGCGGCCGTGAGCGCCAGGAACAGGCCCGTGCGACCCGGCGTGCGGCGCAGGAACCAGCTGCCGCCCACGTCGGGGTACAGGCCGATGTTGATCTCGGGCATGGCGATACGGCTTTGCAGCGTCATCACGCGGTGCGAGGCGCCCGCCAGCAGGCCCACGCCGCCACCCATCACGATGCCGTGGCCCCAGCACAGGAAGGGCTTGGGGAAGGTGTGGATCAGGTGGTCGAGCTCGTACTCTTCGCGGAAGAAGTCTTCGGCGTAGGTGTTGCGTTCGGGGCCGCAGTCGAGCAGCGTCTGGTAGAGCTGGCGCAGGTCGCCGCCGGCGCAGAAGGCTTTTTCGCCCGCCGCGTCGAGCAGCACGCCGACGATGCCGGCATCGGCCGCCCACTCGCGCAGCTTGGGCGTGAGCAGGCGCACCATGTCCACGGACAGCGCGTTGAGCGAAGCCGGCGCATTGAGCGTGGCCACGGCAAAACGCTGGCCGCCGGCGGTCTTGATTTCGTTGAAGAGAACTACGTTGTCGGTCATTGTTTTCAGGTCCTGGAAAGCGGGTTCACGGCGCGTTCAGCGGATATCGCTGTCGCCTTCCAGCAATTTTCGCGCAACGATGACGCGCATGATTTCGTTGGTGCCTTCAAGAATCTGGTGCACGCGCGTGTCGCGCACCAGACGCTCGAGCGGGAACTCGCTCAGGTAGCCGTAGCCGCCGTGCAGTTGCAGCGCGTCGTTGCAGACGTTGAAGCCCGCATCGGTCGCGAAGCGCTTGGCCATGGCGCAATAGGTGCTCGCGTCCACATGGCCCGCATCGAGCTTGCTGGCGGCCAGCCGCACCATCTGCCGCGCAGCGACCAACTCGGTCGCCATGTCGGCCAGCTTGAACTGCAGCGCCTGGAAGCTCGCGATCGGTTTGCCGAACTGCTGGCGCTCGTGCAGGTAGCGGCGCGCCGCGTCGAGCGCGCCCTGCGCCGCGCCCACCGAGCAGGTCGCGATGTTGATGCGTCCGCCGTCCAGGCCCTTCATGGCGATGCGAAAGCCCTCGCCTTCCTTGCCCAGCAGGTTCTGCGCGGGCACGCGCACGTTGTCGAAGTTGATGGTGCGCGTGGGCTGGCTGTTCCAGCCCATCTTGTGCTCCTTCTTGCCGTAGCTCACGCCCGGTGCGTCGGCCGGCACCGCGAAGGCCGAGATGCCGCTGGCACCCGCGCCGCCCGTGCGCGCCATGAGCACCAGCACGTCGGTCGAGCCGGCGCCGGAGATGAAGGCCTTGTTGCCATTGATGACGTACTCGGCACCTTGCAGCTCGGCGCGCGTCTTCAGCGAACCCGCGTCGGAGCCTGCGCCCGGTTCGGTCAGGCAGTACGACGCCAGCTTGCGCCCGCTCGTGAGGTCTTCGCCCCACTGCTGTGCCACCGCGTCGGTGGCCCAGGTGCCGAGCATCCACGTCGCCATGTTGTGGATCGTGATGAAGGCCGTGGTCGAGGGATCGACCGCGGCCATTTCCTCGAACACCAGCGCCGAGTCGAGCCGCGGCAGGCCGAGGCCGCCGATGCGCTCAGGCGCGTACAGGCCGCAGAAGCCCAGTTCGCCCGCCTTGGCGATGGCTTCCTTCGGAAAGATGGCTTCCGCGTCCCATTGCGCGGCGTGCGGCGCGAACTCGGCCTGTGCGAAATCGCGCGCGGTCTGCGCAAAGGCGTTCTGTTCTTCGGACAGTTCGAAATTCATTGGGAGCGACCCTTCCAGAGATCGAGCTTGGCGGTGCGTTTGCGGGTCGATTGTTCGAGGCAGCCGTAGAACTCCAGCGGCCAGATCGAGCCGCCTTCGCTGTCCTTCGCGGCGGTCTTGCACCCCGGGTCTCGGCCCTTGAGCCAGGCGCGCTGTTCGGTGCGCAAGGCCGTGCGCTGCTGCGGCGACAGCGATTTCATCACCTCGCCGTAGCGGATGTTGAGCGCTGCGTCGGCGGCGCGAAAGTCGCGCACCGCGCAGGCGTTCATCTGCTGCTGGTTGCCGTCGGGCTTGCAGTCCAGTGGACTCGCTTCGTCGGCCGCCTGCGCGCCGAAGGCGAGCAGCAGCACGGCCGATGCCGCGACAGCGCGGAGCGCGCACCTCACGCACTTCACTTGAGGCTGATCGTCGTATTGACGCCCTGGCTCACGGTGCTGTCGTCGAACCAGCGCGCCGTGACCGTCTTGGTCTGCGTGTAGAACATGATGACCTGCTTGCCGTACGGGCCCAGGTCGCCGAGCTTCGAGGCGCGCGAGCCGGTGAACGAGAACATCGGGACCGGCACCGGGATCGGCACGTTGATGCCGACCTGGCCCACGTCGATGTCTTCCTGGAAGCGGCGCGCCGCGGCGCCCGACTGCGTGAAGATCGCCGTGCCGTTGCCGTTCGGGTTGCTGTTGATCAGCTCGATGGCTTCGTCGATGGTTTCGGCATCGGCAATGCACAGCACCGGGCCGAACACTTCCTGGTCATAGATCGTCATGCCGGGCTTCACGCCGGTGAAGATCGTCGGGCCAACGAAGTTGCCTTTCTCGTAGCCGGGCACCGTGGGCTTGCGGCCGTCGAGCACCAGCTTGGCGCCGTCGGCTTCGCCGCGTTCGATCAGGCTGTTCACGCGGTCAAAGGCGGCGCACGACACCAGCGGGCCCACGTCCACGCCCTTTTCAGTGCCGGCGCCGATCTTCAGCGTCTTGGCCTTGGCAATCAGTTCGGGCACCCAGTTGCGCGCCTCGCCCACCAGCACCGCGACCGACACGGCCATGCAGCGCTGGCCTGCCGCGCCGAAGCTCGCGCCGGCCAATGCGTTGAGCGTCTGCTCCTTGTTGGCGTCGGGCATCACGATGGCGTGGTTCTTCGCGCCCATCATGCATTGCGCGCGCTTGCCGGCCAGCGTGGCGCGGTTGTAGACGTGCGTGCCGACCTTGGTCGAGCCGACGAAGCTGATCGCCTTGATGTCGGCGTGGTCGCAGATCCCGTTGACGATGGCTTCACCGCCATGAATCACGTTCAGCACGCCCGGCGGCACGCCGGCTTCGAGGGCCAGTTCGCACAGGCGCATCGTGACCATCGGGTCTTGCTCGGAGGGCTTGAGCACGAAGGTGTTGCCGGTGACGATGGCCATCGGAAACATCCACAGCGGGATCATGGCGGGGAAGTTGAACGGCGTGATGCCGGCGCACACGCCCAGCGGCTGCAGCAGCGTGTAGGTGTCGACGCCGTTGGCCACGTTGTTGGCCAGCTCGCCCAGTTGCAGGTTGCCGATGTTCGACGCGTGCTCGACCACTTCGAGGCCGCGGAACACGTCGCCTTCGGCGTCCGGCAGCGTCTTGCCCTGCTCGGCCGTGAGGATCGCGGCCAGCTCGCCCATGTTTTCGCGGATGAGCTGCTGCAGCTTCAGGAAGATGCGGGCGCGCGCGCCCAGCGGCGTCTTGCGCCAGGTCTTGAAGGCTTCCTTGGCGGAAGCCACGGCGGCGTCGAGTTCAGCCTGGGTGGCGAACGGCACGCGGGCCAGCACCTGCTGCGTGGCCGGGTTGACGACGTCGCGCCATTCGGTGGTCTTCGATTCGACGAACTTGCCGCCGATGAGCAGCTTGACGGTGGCGACTTGCGTCGAGGGGGTGGTGGTGGCGTCCATGGGGTTTTGTCTCCTGTGATCCTGTGAAATTCGGTACCGGATTGAGGCGGTGCAGCCCGCATCCTAGCTTTGCAGATTTGCCATGACAATAGACAAATATGCGTCATCGCTTTGCAAAAATGCAAAGCACCGCATCCCACCGCACACAAGGCCGGACGCACATGGACTGGGACAACCTGCGCTACTTTCTCGAACTCGCCCGCTCGGGCACGCTGATGAGCGCGGCGCGCCGGCTGGAGGTCGACCACACCACCGTCGCGCGACGCATCCAGGCGCTCGAAAAGGAGGTGGGCGCGCCCCTGTTCTCGCGCGAATCAGGCGGCCACCGGCTCACCGAAGCGGGCCGCCGGCTGCAGCCGCAGGTCGAGGCGATGGAGAGCGCCTTCCAGGCCGTGGAGAGCACCGCGCCGGCCTCGCAGGAAGGCCTGTCGGGCCTGGTGCGCATCGGCGCCACCGAGGGCTTCGGCACCGTCGTGCTGGCCCCGCAGCTCGCGCTGTTCGCGGTGCAACACCCCAAGCTCACCATCGACCTGCTCGCGATGCCGCGGCTGGTGCACCTGTCGCGGCGCGAGGCCGACATCGTCATCTCGCTCGAACGACCCGCGCGCGGGCCGGTGGTGGTCACCAAGCTCACCGACTACACGCTGAGGCTCTACGCCTCGAAGCACTACCTGGCCGCGCACAAGCCCATCAAGACCCGCGAAGACCTGCGCGGCCACACCTTCATCAGCTACGTGGACGACCTGCTGTTCAGCAAGGAGCTGCAGTACCTCGATGAACTGCATCGCCCCGACAGCTTTGCGCTGCGCAGCACCAGCGTGCTGGCGCAGCACCGGGCGGTGGCGGCGGGCGCGGGGATTGCGGTGTTGCCGGCGTTCATCGCGCAGGACGACCGCGCGCTCAAGCCCGTGCTGCCGGACGCGGCGAACTTCACGCGGACCTTCTGGATGTCGATGCCTGCGGAGACCAAGCACCTGGCGCGCATGCAGACGGTGTGGGAATTTCTGCGCGCGACGGCCGCGGCGCAACAGCAGGTGCTGTTGCCTGACAGCGCGGCGAACACCCCATGACCGGTTCGCGAGCGAAGAAGCAACCGTCAAGGAATCATTGACGGTTCAAGTTCGCGCGCTCAGGAAAAAAGGCGCTTCAGAAATCCAGGTTTGGCCGCCGGCACCGCAGCCGCTTCCAGCAGCTCGATCAGCCCGTCCACGCGCGGCTTCTTGAGCCGGCGCGCGTAGTCGATGTAGCTCTCTTCCGTGTCCATGCGATAGAACTGCGGCGGCATCGGCAGCGGGCCTTGCACTGCCGCCAGCACCACGCGCAACGCGTCGAGCTGGTTCATGCGGATGGCGCTCATGATCGCGGTCTCGCCGAGCGAAGGAATGATCTCGTTGGGCTGCGCGAGCCCGCCGTCGAGCAGGGGCTGGATCGCCGCCGCATCGCCTGCGACCGCTGCCGCGCCCAGCGCCTCGAGCGCTGCCAACTTCTCGGGCGAAAGGCTGGCCAGGTAGGCGTCGCTGCGCTTGTCGTCTTCGTCGCGCGCGTCGCCGCCCTGCATGACCATGAAGTCGGTCACGAGTGCCACGGGCTCGCCCGCCGCGTCGAGCGCCCAGAAGCTCGGGTAGCTGCCGTCGCCCCAGCCCGCGCTGAAGATCAGCACGTTGTTCGCGCTGCCCTCGCCCAACGGGTAGTGGTCGGCGATGTCGGCCGAAGCGAGGTCGGCGCCGAGCACATCGTCGTAGTAGCTCACGTACTCGGGGTTGGTGGCGGACTCGCGCGCCTCGCGCTCGGCCATGGCCTTGGCGCCGTCGGCGTCCATGAAGCAGCCGACGCCGGCATCGACCGGGTAGCCATAGAACTCGTCGCTGCCGAGCTCGTCCTGCGACTGCCCTTCGAGCAGCGCAGCCTCCCAGTGCAGGTCGCTCGGCTGCAGGCTGCCTCGCTCACGCAGCCACAGCACGGCCAGCGCATGGCGGCCTCCGCCTTGGAGCACCTCGACGGGGAACGCGCCGCGCCCGTTCACGCTGCGAGTGAAAGGCTCGCGCTCGGGTTGAACCAGCGGATCGCAGGCCACGATGCGGCCGCTCGTGAGGTGCAAGGCGCCGCAAGCCTGGCGCTGCAGATGACGGGCGCGCAGCGCCTCGTCATCAAAAAAAATGCTCTGGAGGTTGTCGATGTCTAGATAGGCCATGCGCCCAGTTTCTCATTCCCCGGCAGCGGCGGGCCACACGGGCGGATGGCTGCCCGGCGGCATCGAAGGCCGCGGCCAGGCGGCCGGCGTGCGCGACAGCTGCGCGCTGTGGCGCACCGCCGTCAGTTCGCCAAAGCCCGAGGCCGAGGTTTCGACATACGGCTCGACACCGGCCCGCGCAATCGACAGCCCGCCGTCCACGCGGCCCAGCCCACGCAGCCACTGCCCGGTCTGCGCCAGCGACACCTGCACATGCCAGCTGCCGCCCTCCTGCTGCTGTCGCCACAGCGCCGCAGCGGCACCGAGGGCGATCAGATAACCGCTGGCTTCGTCGAGGATCTGCATCGGCATCGGACGTGGCTTGCCGTCGCCCGCCGCCTCGCCTTCCGCATGGTTGAAACCCATGGCGGTCTGCACCAGCGAATCGAAGCCACGCCGATCGGCCCACGGCCCCTGCGTGCCATAGGCCGTGAGCGAGACGCAGACGATGCCCGGCCGCTCGCGCGCCAGCGCCTCGGGGCCGAAGCCCAGCGCCGCGATGCCGCCGGGGCGGTAGCCCTGCACGAAGACATGCGCGTCGGCGACGAGGCCGCGCAGCACGGCGCAGCCCTCGTCGGTGCACAGGTCCACGTGTGTCGAAAGCTTGCCGCGGCTGGTGTCGGCGATAGATTCAATGTTCGGCAGGTTGGGCGAATTGACCAGCATCACGTCGGCGCCATAGGCCGCCAGCGCACGCCCACCGACCGGCCCCGCGAGGATGCGCGTGAGGTCGAGCACGCGCAGGCCTTCGAGCGGGCGCTGGTCGCCGCGCAACGGTGGCAGCGCACGCGGCGGTGCATCGCCGATGCGCTCGATGGTGAAGAGCGGCTGCGCAGCGACTGCCTGCCCGTGCGGCGAGGCGTCCCACGCGTCGAAGCGGCGCAGCGCGGTGGCCACGAGGCCTTGCGCGGCGGCGGCCGATTCGAAATCGATCGCGCGCCAGCCGGCCATCGCGGCCTCGGCGTCGGCGCGCGTGGCGCTGGCCGGGTCCAGCTTCATGAGGCGCAGCGCGCCTTCGCGGTGATGCTTGAAGTTGGCGTGGATGCGCACCCACCCGTCGGCGCAGCGGTACACGCCCGAGAAGGTGTCCCACAGCTCGGGCACGCGGCCGTCGATGCTGAACCAGCCCGTGCAGTCGAGCGCGGCATGCAGCGTGTCGACCGCCACGTTTTGCCGCGCCACGCCGCGCCGGTGCCCCAGCTCGCAGGCCGCGAGCGCCGCGGCCGCGATGCTGGCCTGCGCCGCGAGGCCGACCGCGAAGGACGACGGCAGCACCGGGTCGGCGCCCGTGAGCCGCGCAAAGGCCAGCGCCTCGACGGGCAGCCCCGCCTGCTGCCAGAGACCGGCCAGGACTTCTTCACTCGTTGCCATGCGTCAACCCTTCAGGGGAAAGAGGAAATGAAAAAGGCAGGGTCCGCTTGCGCGGCCCTGCCCTTGTTGTCGTTGCGTTCGCGACCTTGTGCCGATGGCTTACTGGATCAGCTTCGCACCGGTCTTGGCCTGCAGCGCGTCGAAGCTCACGCCCGGCGCCAGCTCGATCACCTTGAGGCCTTCGGGCACGACATCCATCACGGCCAGGTCGGTGATGATGCGGTCGACCACGCCCACGCCGGTCAGCGGCAGCGAGCACTGCTCGAGGATCTTCAGGTCTTCGGTGCCGTCCTTCTTCTTGGCCACGTGTTCCATCAGCACGATCACGCGCTTCACGCCGGCCACGAGGTCCATGGCGCCGCCCATGCCCTTGACCATCTTGCCGGGGATCATCCAGTTGGCAAGGTCGCCCTTGGCGCTGACCTGCATCGCGCCGAGGATCGAGAGGTTGATCTTGCCGCCGCGGATCATCGCGAAGCTGTCATGGCTGCCGAAGATGGCCGAGCCGGGCAGCGTGGTCACGGTCTGCTTGCCGGCGTTGATGAGGTCGGCGTCGACGTTGTCTTCGGTCGGGAACGGACCGATGCCGAGCATGCCGTTTTCGCTCTGCAGCCACACTTCCTTGGTGCCGGTGTGGTTGGCCACCAGGGTCGGAATGCCGATGCCGAGGTTGACGTAGAAGCCGTCTTCGAGTTCTTGCGCGGCACGGGCCGCCATCTGGTCTTGGGTCCAGGGCATCTCAGGCTCCTTCTTTCTTGTTGACGGCCTTCACGGGCGATTCGCTGCCTGTTGCTGCGGCCTGGGCGATGGCGGTCTGGGCCTCGACCTTGGCGGCGGCGGCGTCAACCGACGCGCTCAGCGTGCGCTTCTCGATGCGCTTCTCGGGCGTGGCGTTGAGCACCAGGCGGTGCACGTAGATGCCCGGCAGGTGGATGTCGTCGGGGGCCAGCTCGCCCACTTCGACGATCTTCTCGACCTCGACGATGCAGACCTTGCCGGCCATGGCGGCGGCCGGATTGAAGTTGCGCGCCGTGAGGCGAAAGCGCAGGTTGCCGGCCTTGTCGGCCACGTCGGCCTTGACCAGCGCCACGTCGGGCACCAGCGAGTGCTCCATGACGTAGGTCTCGCCGTTGAACTCGCGCAGCTCCTTGCCTTCGGCCACTTGCGTGCCCACGCCGGTCTTGGTGAAGAAGGCCGGGATGCCCGCGCCGCCGGCGCGCAGCTTCTCGGCCAGCGTGCCCTGGGGCGTGAATTCGAGGGCCAGTTCACCGGCCAGGTACTGGCGCTCGAACTCCTTGTTCTCGCCCACGTACGACGCGATCATCTTCTTGATCTGGCGCGTCTCGAGCAGCTTGCCGAGGCCGAAACCATCGACGCCCGCGTTGTTCGAGATGACGGTGAGGTTCTGCACGCCGGAATCCTTCAGCGCGTCGATCAGCGCTTCAGGAATGCCGCACAGGCCGAAGCCGCCGACCGCGAGCGTCTGCCCGTCGGCCACGACCCCCTTGAGTGCCGCTTCTGCGGAGGGAAAAATCTTGTTCACTCGGGCTCCTTGATGGGTGGTGGAGAGTGGGTGGGAAAGGCGTCAACGATACTACCTACTCGTATACGTAGTATTTCGTAATGGTGACACCTGATGCCCGAGATCGATTACCGGTTGGCTTTTGAGCATGCGCCCGTCGGCATGGTGGTGTCGAGCAACCGCACCATCGTCGCCTGCAACCAGCGCGTGTGCGAGATCTTCGGCGCGGAGCCCTCTGCGCTGGTCGGGCATTCGTTCAGCATCCTGTACCCGAGCGTGGCCGAGTTCGAGCGCATCGGCAAGCGCATGGAGCCCTTTCTGAACGCCAGCGGCCACTACGCCGACAACCGCATGATGAAGCGGCTGGGCGGGCTGCACGGCGCGCTGGCTGGCGAGACCTTCTGGTGCCACGTCACGGGGCACGCGATGAACCGCGCGGCGCCGCACGAGGCCGGCATCTGGACCTTTGAAGACCTGGGCTCGCGCCGCGCCGTGAAGGCCGAGCTCACGCCGCGTGAGCGTGAAGTGGCGGCGCAGGTGATGCGCGGGCTGACTTCCAAGGAGATCGGCAAGGCGCTTGGGATCAGCCATCGAACGGTCGAATTGCATCGGGCGCGGTTGATGCGCAAGTACGCAGCGGCGACGACTGCGGAGTTGGTGCAGAAGCTGATCGCGGGGTGATTCTTTTCGGGGCGCGTGCACAGGCCACCGGGTACTTCCCTCCGCGAATGTCCCCCGGGCTTCGCCCTCCTCCTTGATTTCGCTGCGGGAAGCACCCAGTGTCCTGTGCCCACTCGGCGCTGTCGTTGTGCGGGGCGATCAGCCCGCGGCGCGCGGCAGGACCATCTCCATCCGAACCAGGTCGCGCAGCGGGATGCCGTTCTGCTTGGTCGCCTTGCCCCAGCGGCGCACGAAGTAGTCGACGTCGACACCGACGATGCGAAAGCCGAAGCGCTGATAGAAGGCCAGCTCGCGCAGGCTGCTGTTGCCTGTGCCGACTTCGAGTCGGTGCGCGCCGTGTTGCGTGGCGAGCAGCTTCGCCTTCTTCAGCATCGCGGTGCCGATGCCCTGGCCCTTGTGCGCTTCGGCCACGGCGATGTTCATGATCTCCCAGGTGTCGACGCGCGTGGCCATGAGCACCATCTGCCCGACGACTTCGCCGGCCTGTTCGGCCAACCATTGCTCACCGCGCAGCAGGTACTTTTCGACCTCGGGGCGCGGGCCGTCCGCGTCGAACAGGAGCGTCCAGGGCACCGCATCCGCCGGGGTGGCCTGGCGCATCTTCAAACCTGTCATGTGTGTGTTGCGTGCGTTCCTTTGCATGACCCTATTCTGAGTTCTGAGCAGAAGTTCCCCGCCAAAGCCACCGGATCATTGCGAAAACGGAAACGCCGTGTCGACAAAACCCGTGCTTCATCGCGCTTTGGGAGGCCTATCGTGGAACCCACGCGAACACATCGTTCGCCCCACACAGGAGCAGACACCATGTCCACACCCCTTCATTCGGAAAAGAACCTCCTTCAGCAGACGAAGCTGTCCGTGGCCCAGGCCCGCGCGCTGGCCGGGCACCAGGTGCCCGTGGCGCTCGGCCTCGCGGCGGTGATCCTGTCGGTGCTGGGCGTCAAGCCCTGAGGCTGATTGCCGCGTCGGGCCGGGCTCACTCCGGCTTGATGTCGGCGCCCTTGATCACCTTCGACCAGGCCGCGAGTTCCTGGTCGACGAACTTGCCGAGCGTGGCCGGGTCCATGTAGGTCGCGAAGGCGCCCTGGTCGTCCACCTTCTTGCGGAAGGCCTCGCTCTCGACGATCTTCTTGATCTCGGCGCTGAGCTTGTTCACCACCTCGGGCGGCGTCTTCGCCGGCGCGAACACCGCGAACCACGACTCGACCTCGTAGCCTGGCAACCCGGCTTCGGCCGAGGTTGGCACATTGGGCATCGACGCATGCCGCTTGCTACCCGTGTACGCCAGCGGCTTGATGCGCCCGCCCGCGAAGTGGCCGATGACCGAGGGCGGCGTGGTGATGAAGATGTCGACATTGCCCGCCACCAGGTCGTTGATGGCCGGACCCGAGCCCTTGTAGGGCACGTGCGTGGCCGGCTGCTTCGTCTGGCGCGACAGCAGCTCGCCCGCGATGTGCTGGATCGAGCCGTTGCCCGACGAGGCATAGAACAGGCCACCCTCTTTCTTCTTGCCGTACTCGATGAGTTCCTTCATCGACGTCACCGGCAGCTTGCCGCTCACCGCGACCACGTGCGGCGCGCGCATCACCATCGCCACCGGCACGAAGTCTTTCGTCGGGCTCCAGCGCAGGTTCGGGTAGAGCGACGGGTTGCCGACGTGGTAGCCCGAGTACTGCATCAGCAGCGTGTAGCCGTCGGGTGCAGCACGGGCCACGAACTCGGTGCCGATGTTGCCGCTGGCGCCGGGCTTGTTGTCGATGACGACTGGCTGGCCCAGCGCACGCTGCAGCGGGTCGGCGACCAGCCGCGCCATGATGTCGGTGGAGCCCGCGGGCGCGGTCGGCACCACGAAGGTCAGGGGTCTGGCAGGCCAGGTGTCGGCATGCGAGGCAGTGGCAGCCAGCGCGAGGCCGACCGCGAGCAGGCGGTGAACGGGTTTCATGGATTTGTCTCCGGTGGTTTTTGTGGACTGTCTTCGGGCTGCATGTCTCAGGGTGCCAGCTCCGAAATCTCGATGAGATTCAGGTCGGGGTCGCGCACGTAGACCGAGCGGATGCGCGACGTGGCGCCCGTGCGCATCACGGGGCCTTCGATGATCGGCACGCCCTGCGCGCCCAGCCGCGCGATGACGGCTTCGAGCGGCACGCTGGCGATGAAGCACAGGTCGAGTGAGCCGGGCGTGGGCACGTCGGCCTTCGGCTCGAACTCATGGCCCTCCACATGCAAGTTGATCTTCTGCTGGCCGAAGCGAAAGGCCTTGCGGCCAGCGCCGAAGACTTCCAGCGTCATGCCCATCGTCTCCACGTAGAAGCGCACGCAGGCCTCTTCGTTCGCGGTCGTGAGCACCAGGTGATCCAGGTGGTCGATCATGCGTTCTCCTTCTGGGCCGAGCGGGCCTGCGCGCGCTCGACGATCTCGTTGAAGTCGGCCGGCGGCGCATGCCGCGTGAGCCGGTGACCGGCGCGCGAGACCTGGCTGGGCAACTCGTGCTGCACGAGCGATTCGAGTTCAGCCGCAGCGCCGATCAGCCCATCGAGATCCATGCCGGTGTCGTAGCCCATGCATTGCAGCATGTGGACCACGTCCTCGGTCGCGACATTGCCAGTGGCTCCGGGCGCGTAGGGGCAACCGCCGATACCGCCGAGCGACATGTCGAGCCGCTCGATGCCCGCCTCGACCGCGGCGATGGTGTTCGCCAGGCCCATGCCCCTCGTGTTGTGGAAGTGCGCCGTCCATTGCAGCGCTGGGTGCTTCGCGCGCACGGCCTCGCACACGGCCTGCACCTGCATGGGATGCGCCATGCCGGTGGTGTCGCACAGCGTGATGCCCTGCACGTCCAACACAGCGAAGCGATCGATCCAGCCCAACACTGTCTCGAGCGGCACGTCGCCTTCCATCGGGCAACCGAACACGCAGGAGAGCGACACGTTCACCGGCACCCTCGCCTGCTTCGCCAGCGCGATCACGTCGGCCAGCTGCGCGAACGACTGCTCGCGCGTCATCCGCAGGTTGCTGAGGTTGTGCGTCTCGCTGACCGACATGACGATGTTGAACTCGTCGATGCGGCTTTCCAGCGCACGCTCGGCGCCGCGCACGTTCGGCACGAGCGCGGTGTAGACCACACCCGAGCGGCGGGCAATGCGCTGCATCACTTCTTCGCCGTCGCGCAGCGCGGGAATCGCCTTGGCCGAGGTGAACGAGGTCACCTCGATCTTGGCGTAGCCGAGCGTGCTCAGCCGGTCGATCAGCGCGACCTTGTCGTCGGTGGGAATGAAGCGGCTTTCCATCTGGAAGCCGTCGCGCGTGGCGACTTCGTTGATGTGCAGCCGCGTGCCGCTGCCGGTTTTCATACGGCCCCGCTTTCGGCGCCACGCACCGGCCAACCCGCGCTTTTCAGATCGGCCGTGTGTTCGCCCAGGCGCGGCGCCGCATGCGCGATGCGCCCCGGTGTCGCGCTGAGCTTGGGCACCACGCCCGGCACCTTGAGCAGCGCGCCATCGGAGCCACGCGCTTCGACGATCATTTCGCGCGCCAGGTACTGCGGATCGGTTGCGATGTCAGCCACCGTGTAGATGCGCCCGACCGGCACGCCGGCCGCATCGAGCACGGCCAGCACGTCGTCGCGGCTGCGTTGCAAGGTCCAGGCCTCGATGGCGGCGTCGATCTCTTCCACGCGCAGCACGCGGCCGTCGTTGTGCACGAGGCCCGGGTCGTTCTCCAGGTCTGCGCGGTCGATGGCGCGCATCAGCCGGCGGAAGATGCTGTCGCCGTTGCCCGCCACCAGCACGTAGTGGCCGTCGTTGCAGCGGTAGGCGTTGGTCGGCGCGATGCCCGGCAATGCGCTGCCGGCCCGCTCGCGCACGGCACCGAAGGCGTCGTACTCGGGCAGCAGGCTTTCCATCACGTTGAAGACCGATTCGTACAGCGCCACGTCGATGAACTGCCCCTCGCCGCCGTGGGCCGTGCGGTGGTGCAGCGCCGTGAGCACGCCGATCACGCCGTGCAGCGCGGCCAGCGTGTCGCCTAGCGAGACGCCCACGCGCACCGGCACCCGGCCCGACTCGCCGCTGAGGTACCGCAGCCCGCCCATCGATTCGCCGAGCACGCCGAAGCCCGGCTTGTCGCGGTAGGGGCCGGTCTGCCCGTAGCCCGAGATGCGCAGCATGATCAGGCGCGGGTTCAGCGCATGCAGCTGCTCCCAGCCCAGGCCCCAGCCTTCGAGCGTGCCGGGCTTGAAGTTCTCGATGAGCACATCGGCCTCGAGCGCCAGGGCGCGCACGGCCTCCTGTCCTTCGGCGCTGCGCAGGTCCAGGCACACCGAGCGCTTGTTGCGCGACTGCACCTCCCACCACACCGAGGTGCCGTCGCGCAGCAGCCGCCACTTGCGCAGCGGGTCGCCGACGCCGGCGGGCTCGACTTTGATCACGTCGGCGCCGAACTCGGCGAGCGTCTTGCCGGCGAACGGGCCGGCGATGAGCTGGCCGAGCTCCAGCACCTTCAGGCCTTCGAGTGCGTTCATGTCTGTCTCTGTCTCCAAGTGGGTTGCCCCTACTCTAGAAACAGATGGCGATGAACGGAATTGCTCTGATGGCAGCAGGCCTTCGCGAAACGCGAAGGCCATGCCATGCGCTCTGCTATTTCTTCTTCAGCGTGGACGCAGGCTTGGCAACAACCGGCGGCGCGGCCGGCGTCTTCACCCAGCCGCGCAGCATCACGCCCAGGCAGATGCCGGCCGCGAAGATCAGCCAGTACACCCACGACGGCAGGTTCTCCACGCCGCTGTGCAGGTTCATGCCGAAGGCCGCGCCGATGGCCATCAGCGGAAAGGTCAGCGCGGCGATGGTGTTGAGCTTGTGCTGCGCGCGGCTCATGTCGAGGGCCGAGTGCGCTTGCGCCTCGGCGGCACGCGCGAGCCGGTAGTCGAGCGACATGCGCGTGTCGGCCAGCAGCAGCTCGAAGCCGCGTGCAATTTCCACCGCCAGGTCGCGCTGGTCGATGAGCATCAGGTCGCCCTTCACGGCATCGCGCGCGGCCTGCAGGGTGTCCTGCATGTTCCGCGCGGCGCGGGTGAGCGGGATCAGCGGGCCGAGGACCTGGAACAGGTCTTCCGAGGTCTCGGCGGCCTGGTGGCGGATCTCGAAAGTGCTGAACGCGGCGCGGTAGCTTTCGAGCAGCTTGGCGAGCGCGCGCTCGCCGGGATTGTTGCCCTTGTGCAGCCACGCGCCGTCGGGCTTGCGCAGGAACACCACGGGCTTGCGCTCGGCGCCGGTGCCCGAGGGCGGCTCGTGCAGGATCACCATCAGGTGCTCCTGCTCATGGATGATGCGCTGCGCGCCGTAGGTGCTGCCGCCCAGCCGCTGCTGCATGGCGACGGGCAGTTCCCAGTCGTAGTCGATTCGTCTTGCCATCAGGGGGCCTGCAGTTCTTTCCACAAGGTGTCGAATTCGTCCGCGAAGCGGCGCACCAGCGGCGGGTCGTTGCTCAGCACCAGGTTCTCCTCGTTGAACTCGCAGGCGCTGCGCGTCCAGTTGTAGCTGCCGTTGAGCAGCCGCGCGCCGTCGAAGAGCGCGAACTTGTGGTGCATGTGGGCGTCGGTGCGGTCGACCGCCACCGCAATGCCGGCCGCACGCAGCTGGCCGACGTCGCTGCCGCGGTCGAACTCCTTGTCGTTGTCGGTGACGAAGCGCACCGCCACGCCGCGCCGGTGCGCCGCCAGCACCTCGGCGGTGATGCGGTCGTCCGAGAGCGTGAACACGCACAGGTCGACCGCACGCTTCGCCGTTCGCAGTTGCTCGTTGATCGCCTGCAGGCAGGCCGTGCCCGGGCTGAAGTAGGCCTGCGAACGCACCGTGACGCTGTCGGGCGAGCGGCCGGTGTCGATGGCGCGCACCACGCCTTCGAGCCACTTGAGCAGCGACAGCTGCTCGGGGTCGGCGGTGCGCGAGCGCACGAGATCGAAGGCCCGGTTGCGCAGCTGGCGCAGGCCGTCTTCGGGGGGCGAGGCTTCGCGCAGGGTGTGGACCAGCACGCGGCGCTCGTCGTCGCTCAGGCGCGCGTCGGCCATCGTGGCATCGAGCTGGGCCAGCAGTTCGGGCAATGCGGACATCAGTGATCCTTGTCGGCTTTGGGTGGGGCTGGCGGAGACGGCGGCGGGGGCGCGCGCTTGGGCGCCGCCCGCGTGGCCTGCACCTCGGCGGCGAGGCGCTCCATGTCCTGCTTGATCGAGCGGTCGAGTTCGAGCCGGCGCTCGGTGGCGGTCACCAGCGGCAGGATCAGTTCGCGGTAGGTCACGGCGATCTGCAGCATGGCGTCGGCCAGGCGCTGGCCTTCACTCGGGCCTTCAACCGGCAGCGCGGGCTCGGGCTTGAGCGCATCGACCGCGCGCGCCACGTCGAGCATGCTGCTCGCGATGCGCTGGCTGCCGTCGACGTCGGCGCCGCCAAGCTTGCGCTGGCGCACGAACTCGTCGCAGATGGCCGTCCAGCGCGCGCTTTCCTCGGGCGTGGGGCTGTCGAGCAGTTGCGCGAGGCGCAGCAGGTTTTCCTCGGCGCCGGTGGTCAGCGTCTGGGCCTCGCCGCGGTAGTGGTCGCGCAGCAGCGCGTCGAGTTCGTCGTCGCGCATCAGCGGCGTGATCTTGCCCGCGAGCTTGGTCATGTTGCGGTAGCTGCCCTGCAGCTTGAACGGCGGCGCGGTGCGGTAGCTCTCCTGCTGCGCAGCCGATGCGATGTACGCCAGGTTGACCTTCAGCAGCAGGTCGCGCGCACGGAACAGGCGCTGCAGCAGCGCCTTGATCTCTTCCAGCTCGACCGAGCTGTACGCGTGCGAGAGCGCGCTGCTCGGCACGTCGTGGCCCTGCGCCATCTTCACCAGCAGCTGCACGTCCTTCGGGTCGCGCGAGGCCAGCGGCATCAGCGTGGGGTTGGAGGTCAGGCTGTTCTCGATGTACGAGAGCGCGAACGCCGCTTCGCGGCCCGAGAGCACGTCGCCCAGGTTGTAGATGTCGGCGCGGTTGGCCAGCATGTCCGGGATCTTGAACACGTCGCCCGACTCGGTGTACGGGTTGCCCGCCATCACGATCGCGAACCGCTTGCCCCGCATGTCGTAGCTGCGCGGCTCGCCGTTCCACACGCCCTCTATGCGCCGCGTGCCGTCGGCCAGCGCGATGAACTTCTGCAAAAACTCGGGGCTGGTGTGCTGGATGTCGTCGAGGTACAGCATCACGTTGCTGCCCATCGCCAGGCCCAGGTTGAGCTTCTCCAGCTCCTGCCGCGCCGCGCTGTTGGGCGCATTGACCGGGTCGATGGCCGTGACGCCATGGCCCAGCGCCGGACAGTTGACGCGCACGAAGATCAGGCCGAGGCGGTCGGCCACGTACTCCATCAGCGTGGTCTTGCCGTAGCCGGGCGGCGAGATCAGCAGCAGCAGGCCCATGCGGTCGGTGCGGCTGCCCTCGCCCGCCGAGCCGATCTGCTTGGCAAGGTTGTCGCCGATGATCGGCAGATACAGCTCGTCGATCAGTTGGTTCCGCACGAAGGTCGACAGCGGCTTGGCCTGGAACTGGCCGAGCTTGAGCCGCGCCTTCTCGCGTTCGAGCAGTTCGTGGCGCAGGCTGTGCAGCGCCTCGTAGCCCGGCACCGCGTGCAGGGTGTGAAACAGGAAGCGGCGCCAGAAGTCGTTGAGGTTCAGCGTGAGCCGGCCCTCGACCACGCGCGGATGCTCGCCGCGCAGGCCTTCGACGGTGCGGTCGAGCGCCGCGTTGACGCGGGTGCGCTGCAACGGCATGGCCAGCACGCTGGCCGCGTCGTCGATCCAGTCGATCGATTGGGGCGCCTGGTGCGTCGCGTAGGCGCGCACCCAGTCGCGCGCCAGGCGCCAGCGTTCGGCCGGCGGTGCGGCATCGAGGTCGTGCTGCCAGGCATCGCGCCGGCCGCCGCGCTCCAGCTCGCGCAGCAGCGCGGCCGCCAGGTCTTCGCCCGCGCCGGACACGGCCCAGGTGTCGCCGCCATGTTCGCTGGCCAGTTCGCGCACGAGGTACGCAGCGGCCTGGTCGCACAGCGTGGTCACGCGGCCGTCGTGCGCGTCGCGTGTTTCGTCGTTTGCGGTGTCGGCCACAGGCAGCAGGTCGGACACCACGTCGCGGGCGAAGTGGTTCAGTGCGCGTGCGATGTCGGCTTCGAGCTGCTCCAGCGCATCGCGCCGGCCGAAGAGCGCCAGCATCTGCATCGCGGCGCGCGCGCGGCGCAGCATCGATTCGCGGTGGGCGATCAGGTGGCCGTGCTGCCAGTAGAGCAAGGCCAGCGCGCGTTCGGTCGGGCCCCAGGCGAGCAGGCCCGCCTGGTCCTGCATGCCGACGAGCGCGCCCAGCAGGCGCATCGCGTCGTCGTCGTGAATGCCCTTCTGGTAGCCCTCTTGGTACCGCGCCGCGGCAAAGCGGCGGACCATTTCGAGCAGCTGCGGGTGCAGCGGGTCTTCGGCCAGCAAGGTGAGAACCTCGGCCCAGCTGCGCTCGGTCTTGCCGTCGAGCAAGGCTTCCAGCAACCGGCCGGCCAGGTACTCGGCGCGCGACAACTCGGGCGTTTCGGACACCAGCGACTGGTTCCAGTAACGCTGCAGCGGCAGCAGCCGCGGCTCATCGACCGGGCTCTGGTAGTCGGTGCCCGTGACCTGGTAGGCCATGCCCTCGTCGCGGGCCACGAGTGTCAGGTCGACCGGCTGGCGGTGCACGGTGAAGGCGTGGCGACCCAGGCGCAGCGTGTCGCCGCCTTCGCTCACCAGCTCGCGCTTGTCGCGGATGGAGCGCAGCGCCTGGTCGCGCGCGGTCTTCAGGCGCGTGTCGAGTTCGTCGGCCTGCACCGCGGCGCCCAGCGTGCGCAGGTCGGCGATCAGCGTGTGCAGCTTGCCGATCATCGGATCGGCCGCGAAGTAGCTGTGGACCTGCGTCAGATCGCCGAACTGCGCGATGCGGCGCGGAATGCCGTCGAGGATGCGCCCTGCCGCATCGACCACGCCCTGCGCGCGGCGCTGGCGCGCTTCCACCAGGCTCTGGCGGCGCGCGGACAGTGCTTCATACACAGTCTCGCGCTTCTCGGCGATGTCGGCCAGGAAGTCTTCCTGCTCGGCGAAGCGGCCTTCGATCTCTTCGAGCTGGGCCAGCAGGCGCGTGAGCGCGTCGTCGCACTTCTCGGGCGCGTCGGCGAACTCCAGCGCGTTCTCGACCGCCTGGCTGAAGAGCTTGAACTGCGCGCCGAATTCGGCGCGCGCTTCGGTCGCGCCCAGCGACTTGCGCCGCATGCGCGCATCGGCGCGCATGCGGTTGATGTCGGCATAGATGAGCGAGATGCGGTCCAGGATCGACGTGCGGATCACCGCATCGCCGCCCGGCAGGCTGCCGAGCTGCTCGGTCAGCAGGTCGAGGCCAGCCGCTTGCTCGTCGAGCGTGGCCAGCATCTGGCCGAGCGCCGGCGACGTGGCCAGGTTGGGCAGTTCGAGCGCGAGCTTGTCGAGTGCCTGGCGCTGGCCGTTGAAGGCGGTGTCGGCCGCCAGGAACTGCATGGCGCGCTCGCCGATGCGCTGCTGCTCGGCCTCGAGCGCGGCGTCCATGGCGGCGATGCGCGGCAGGTCGGCGTAGCGCAGTTCCTTGAGCATCTGCAGCGCGCCGCGCCGCTCGCGCAGGCGGCCCAGCGCCTTCACGAAATCGTCGGGGGCGCGCCAGAGCGTGCTGGCAATGTCGACCATCAGCGCGTGCTGCTCGTCTTCCGCACGGGCCAGCGCGCGCGCGGTTTCGCGGCGGATGGTGTCGACCTTTTCGAACTCGGCCAACGTGCTGCGCGCCACCTCGGCGATGCTGCGCAGCTCGCCCATGAGGCCGGCGGCCTCGGGCGCGTCGAGCCAGAAGTAGGCGTCGCTCACGCGGGTGCATTGGCGAATGAGGTCGTCGTAGGCCGCGCGCGTGGGCGCCTGCTCGCGCACCGCGCGGGCGATGCCCATGAGGTCGGACACGCCGCGCACCAGCTCGGCATTGCCGATCTTGCCGAAGAAGCCGGTGGCGGGCGGCTGCGCGCTCACGTGCTCTTCGCTGGCGAAGGGCGTCTGCCACAGCTGCATCGGGTGCACGCGCGTGGGCTCGCCGTTGTCGCCGTTGAACACCAGGATGCGGCCGTCGGCAAAGCGCGCGTAGCCGTTGGCGATGATCGGCGTGGCGAGCTTCTTGTCGATCAGGTTGTAGTTGAAGAGCGCATAGCGCCCCGGCTTGCGGTCGTAGAACACATAGGCCACGTCTTCGCCGTTGGGCGAGCGCAGCATGCGCTTGAAGCGCAGGCTTTCGACCACCTCGGCCGGCAGGTCGAAACGCTTGTGCTCGCCCGACTGCAGGTAGTAGCCGCCGGGAAAGATGATGCCGTGGTCTTCAGGCAGCTGCACGCAGGAGCCGCCGATGGCGTCGATGCGCTCGACCTGCTGCGTGCGGATGTTGAACACCAGGTAGCGCGTGGTCTGCTCGCGGTAGGGCTTCACGCGCAGCAATATCAGCATGCCGAGCTTGGCCCAGGCAATCTCGGCGTCGGTGAGCGACTGGCTCTTGTCTTCCACCGGCTCGCTGTAGATGCCCAGGCCGGTCTCGGTGTTGTTCTCGATCTTGATCGTGAGGTCGCCGCCCAGCGTCTCGACGAACACGGTGTCGAGCACGTTCACGTGCGGGTGCTTGCCGCCCACGTGGTCTTCGCGCGTGGCCACGGTCCACTCGAAGTCGTGGCTGGCGGGCAGCGCAATGTCGCGCTCGCCGCGGTTGTCGACGTAGTGGATGCTGCCGTCGCGCTCGATGGCCCAGCGGAACACGCGCACGTCGCTCAGCTGCTGGCCGATCTGGAACGAAGCGAGCAGCTTGTCCTGCGTGACGCGCAGCTGCAGCAGCGTGGCCTGCTTGTAGTAGGCGTAGAGCTCGCGGAAGTCGGAGACGAAGCGCGTGTCTTCCAGGAAAGTGCCGGCCAGCGGCACGGGCTGCAGCTCGTCGTTCTCGGTGGCCGCCTCGCCCGGCGACGCGAGCCGGTACAGGCCGAACACGTCGCCCACGGCCGTTTCCTTGCGCAGGCCGATGAAGACGTTGTAGCCGAACAGCAGCAGGTCGCCGATGCGCACGATGTCGCGCGCCACGGCGTTGTTCTCGGTGCGCGCGCGGGTGCGCAGAATCAGCGCCTGGTCGGAGCGGCCGAACTCGGCGAGCCGCTGCTCGTTGAGCGCCTGCGTCTTCTTGAGCAGGCCTTCGCCCTGGGTCTCGAGCCGCTTCTTCAGCAGGTCGTAGCTGCCGCTGCCGGAAACCAGCGCTTCGGTGGCATCGATGGGAGCCTGGGCGCCGGGCGGCGCGCCGGTGTCGTCGGTGGGTTGCATGGATCGGCGCGGTCAGTCCGCGCGCAGCAGTGCGAGCAATTCGTCGCGGTGAGGCTGGGTGTCGAGCCAGGTGCGGATGCGGTCCAGCTCGTCGATGCAGTCGTCGCCGTAGCGGCGGCGCAGCGCGGCAAGGCGCGCCTCGCGCACCTCTTCGGTCTGCAGCCGGCGCTGCCAGCCGTCGGACAACAGTTCGTCGAGCCGGCCGGCCAGGCCGCGGCTCACGAGGGCGCGCCATTCGCCCTGGTCGAACCAGAGGTTCTGGCAGGCCACGCAGCGGTCGATGCGGAAGTCGGGCCCGGCGCTCACGCGCAGGCGCTGCATCAGCCGCTCGCATTCGGGGCAGTGGCGCACGGCGGCGAGGTCGAACACCTCGATCACCTCGTCGTCGACCTCGTGCGGCACGCGCTTCGGGTCGGCGGCTTTCCAGCCGCGCCAGTCGTCCATGTCCATCACCATGCCGTGGCAGTCGCCGCACTGCACGCCGAGCAAGGCTTCGGCGAGCGCGACGGGCTGCATCGCGGCATGGGCGGCGCAACTGCACTTCAGGTTCGGGTTCATCGCGCGCTCCCGTCTCAGTTGCGGAAGGTGGAGATCAGGTTCTGCAGCGCGGACTTCTGGCTTTCGGTGCCGTCGTTGGCGATCTTGCTCATCAGCGAGGCGACGCTGAGGTTCTGGATTTCGCCCGACGAGTTGCCCAGCGCGCCGACGATGTCGCGCAGGTCCTTCACCACGTCGCGCTCACCCGAGAGCTGCTCCTTGAAGGCGACCTGCACCGCCTGGCTCTTGGAGATGACACCGTCGATGCCCTTGCCCACCGACAGCGAGCGCACGAAGCTGTCGAAGTAGTCGCCCGAGCCGCCCACGATGTCGATCTTGGCGTTGGCCAGCGCGGTGCCCAGCACGTCGGCCTGTTCCTTGGCAATGGACGTTTGCGCGTCGATGCCCTTCATGGTTTCGATGTGCGACTTTTCCAGGCGCATGCGGAACTCTTCGTGGTCGCGGGTCTCGGGGCTCATGGACTTCATGGCCTCGAACTTTTCGTGCAGGCCCTTGGCTTCGGCGTTGAAGCGCGCTTCAATCACCTGGGCGTCGGCCTGGCCGGACTTCAGGGTGGCTTCGGCATCGGCCGTGCGCACACTCACCTCGGCGAGGCCGAGCTTTTCCTTGCCCGAAGCTTCGGCGTCGAACTTGGCGCGCATGCCGGCGGCTTCGGCCTGCGAGCGCGCTTCGATGACCTGCGCGTCGGCCTGACCGGCCTTGAGGATGGCGTCGGCATCGGCCTGGCGCACATGCACGTCGGCCAGGCCCAGCTTTTCCTTGCCCGAGGCTTCGGCCTCGAAGGTCGCCAGGCGCGCCTGCGCGGTGGCGATCTCGACCTTGGCAGCCGCCAGGCCCGGCGCGGCGGAGATGGCTTCCATGCCCTCGGCTTCGCGCTTCTTCGATTCGGCGTCGCGCTCGGCCACCTTCAGCTTGGCGTCGGCCAGCGTGAGTTCTTCGGCCGCCTTGTGGCGTGCGCGCTTTTCCTGCGTTTCAGCGGCCTTCACGTCGATCACCATCTTCTCGTCGGCCTGGCCCTCGGCCATGATCACGACCGACTTCTTGGTGCGCTCGGCCTCGGCGACCACGCGCAGTTCCTTGATGGCTTCTTCCTGCTCGGCGACCGTGCGCTCGACCACGATGCGCTCGCGGATCACGTCGGCAATGGCCTTCTTCTGCACTTCGACAGCCTTGTCCTTCTCGATGCGCTGCAGGGTCACTTCCTTCTCGCGATCGACGATCTCGAGGTCGCGGGCACGCGTGACCTTTTCTTCTTCGACGGCCACCGCGCGCTTGCGGTTGTTCTCGGCCACTTCTTTTTCGCGCTGCACGTTCTCTTGCTGCACGGCCACGGTCTGCTCCGAGAGCAGGCGTGCTGTTTCGGACTTGGTGCGCTCTTCGGACTGGATCTTGGAGGTTTCGGCCTCCTCGCGGGCGCGCACGCTGGCAATTTCGCGGTGCTGGCGCGAAGTCGCATCGGCCTGCTGGCGCTCGAGTTCGAGCAGCGCTTCCTGCGTCTCGACGTTCTTCTTCTTGATCTGCATTTCCTCGTTGCGGCGCAGCTCGTTCGTGCGCACATGCTCGACCGCCGTCAGCTCGGTGATCTTCTTGATGCCTTGTGCATCGAGGATGTTGTTGGCGTCGAGCTCCGACAGCGGCGTCTGCTCGAGGTAGTCGATGGCGGCGTCTTCGAGCACGTAGCCCGAGAGGTCGTTGCCGATCTGGCTGATGATCTGGTCGCGGAAGCCGTCGCGCGCCTGGTAGAGGTCGACGAAGTCCATCGACTTGCCCACCGTCTTGAGCGCCTCGGAGAACTTGGCCGAGAACAGCTCTTCGAGCGTTTCGTGGTTCGAAGCCCGCGCACAGCCGATGCCCTGCGCCACCTTCAGCACGTCGTCGGCGGTCTTGTTGACGCGCACGAAGAACTTCACCTTGATGTCCGCGCGGATGTTGTCGCGGCAGATCAGGCCTTCGTTGCCGGAGCGGTCGATCTCGATGGTCTTGACCGAGATGTCCATCAGCTCGGCCTTGTGGATGATCGGGTAGACCATGCGGCCGGTGAAGGTCACCTCGGGCTCGGCGCGCAGCGTGTTCACGATGAGTGCATGGCCCTGTTCGATCTTTCGATAGAACTTGGCGAACATCGCGAACAGGCCGAGGATGACCACGGCCAGTATGACCACGGCAAAGATGATGGGCTCCATTTTTTCTCCAGATTTGCTTTAAGAGCGAACGAACAGTAAGGGGGTGCGCGCGGTCAGACCATGTCTTCGTGCGCGGCGATGAGGTAGCGCGCGGCCACCTCGTCGTATTCGAGGATGAGCGCGTGCGAGCCGCGCTTGAGGGCGTTGGGCGTGGGCGCCCAGACGCGGATGTTGAGGCTGGCGCCGCGGCGCGCCACTTCGGCGCGGCCGTCTTTCTCGTTCACCACGCCGGTGACGACGCGGCAGACCTGGCCCACCAGCGCCGCATTGCTCACGGCCGTGTGGCTCACGAACAGGCCCTTGAGCGGGCGAATCGCCACCGCAGTCACCGGAATGGCGAGCGCCGCGCTGGCCACCAGCAGCACCGTGCCGGCCACCAGCTTGAGCACCATCGTCGGCACCAGCGGCAGCAGCCACTCGCCGCCCAGGCACGAGAGCGTCCAGGCCACAAGCACCAGCAGGCTCACGGCCACCGAGAACGGCACGCCGTTCAGGCCGAAGGCGACCACGTAGCTCGCGATCTGGCCCATGTCGCTGGTGTCGCCGTCGGCATGCGTCTGCAGGTCGACGTCGATCCCGCTGCTCTCGAAGTCGACCATGCCGACCACCGCGAGCACCCAATAGATCACCACGACGCCGAGCAGCACCGTGTAGATCGCGGTGGGGTACCCCGTCACCGCTCCCATGAAATCGCCCATTGATCCTCCCGCGTGCGGGTTGGTTGTTGTTCTCTTTTCTTCTTACCTGCCGCCCGGCTTCTTTGTGCCGGTGTTCTTCTTGTTCGCCTTGCCCGCAAAGGCAATCAGTTCGCGCGTGGCCTTCTCCTTGATGGCCAGGCGGTCGTCGGGTGCCAGACCATAACGCGCCGCCAGAAATTCGTAGTCGGCCGCGTTCAGCGACACCGTGAGGCGCGGCCGCTTCGGCTTCGAGGTGGTCGCCAGGCCCAGCACCTGCCGGATCTGGTCGGGCGTGGACACGTGTTGCTCGAACGCCGCGGTGCGCACGGCCTCGAGCACGGCCTCTTCCACGTCGAAGGCCACCTGGACCGCGCGGATCGCCTCGTCCGAGCCCTGCCAGCGAACCGGCTTGACCCGCACCATGGTCACTCCGCAGCCGGTTCGGACGGCCCAAACGGCTTGGCCTGGCGGGCGCGGATGCGCTCCATCACCTTGCCGGTGCGGTCGGCGTCGTTGCCGATGCCCGCCGCGGCCAGCTTCTTTTCGAGCGCGCTGTGGCCGAACTCGTCTTCGAGCTGCTGGCCCGCCGTCATGCGATCAGACAGCTCTTCGTGGCGCGAGCGGATGCGCTCCAGCGACTCGCGTGCGCTGGCCAGGCGCGAGCCGCCGCTGCCGATGTTCTCGGAGATCGACTGCGTGGCGCGGTAGACGCTCTCGGTGGTCTTGGCGATGCCGATCTCGCGCTCGTGCTCGCGGATGCGCGCCTCGGCCGACTTGATCAGGTCCTTGAGCCGCGACACCTGCAGCGCATACGAGGCATGGGCCTTGGCCTGCTCCTCGAGTTCCTGCTCGAGCGTGCCGACCTTGGACGCCACGTCGAGCGCCAGGCCTTCCTGGGTCTTGTTGAGCGCCTCGAGCGCCAGGCCTTCGTAGCGCGTGACCTCGCCCTTCAGGCGTTCGATCTCGCGGGCCGACTGCATCTCCTTGGCCATGACGCCGGTGAGGTCGCCCTTGGCCTTTTCGATGCTGTGCTTGGCGTCGATGATTTCCTGCTCGTAGATGCGCGTGGCATTGCTGTCGATCACGCTCTCGCCGATTTCGCGGGCGCTGCCGCGCAGCAAGGTGACCAGCTTCTTGATGACTGTCATGGTGATCTCCGCTTAGTTCAGGAATTCGGACAAGGCGTCGAGTGCATCGAGCGCGTTGTCGCTGAGCACGGCCACTTCGCGTGCGATGTCTTCCACGCTCGCGTTGCGCCCCAGTGCCCCGGTGAGCACGTAGCGCCCGCCCACGCGCCCGAAGGACGACAGCGGCACCGACGGATTCAGGTCGAGCAGCGATTCGAGCAGCTCGGTGCGCCGCTCGGGCTTCACGTCTTCCTCGGTCCAGAGGTAGCAGATGCAGATGATCTGCATGTCGGAACTGGTGACGAAGATCGGCAGCTCATCGCGCCCTTCGATGCTCACCTGGACCACGGGCGTGCTGCCCGGAATGGGCTGCAGCTGCACGGGCAGCCCGCCCATCGCCGCGCCGGCCAGCGCATCGAGGCCCTTGAGTTGATCGAGCAGTGATTGCATACCTCTCCTTTGGGTTGTCTACCGTTGGAAGCGCGCGATGCTTCGCTGGATTCACTATAGGTGCAGCGACATAACATGTCAAAAATTCTTTTAGCCCATGCGCATGACTTTCGGCACTGGCGCGCTCTCTAGAATCCGCCGATGCCCCGCACCATCAACCCCGCGCGTGTCGATTTCGTGACGCTGCGCCTCTTCTGTGCAGTGGCTCAGTCGGGCAGCATCACCAAGGGCGCGGAGGCGTGCCACCTCGCGCTCTCGGCGGCGAGCCGGCGCTTGTCCGACTTCGAAGCCGCCACCGGCTCGAAGCTGCTCGAACGCAGCGCGCAGGGCATCGCGCTCACGCCCGCCGGGCATGTGGCGATGCAGCATGCGATGCGGCTCTTCCAGGGCTTCGAACAGTTCAGCAACGAGCTGGGCGACTACGCCAGTGGCGTGCGCGGCCATGTGCGGCTGTGGGCCAACATGTCGGCGCTGACGGAGTTCCTGCCGACCACGCTGGCGGCCTTCCTCGGGCAGCATCCCGACATCCGCGTCGAGGTCGAGGAACAACTGAGCGGCGACATCGTGCGCGCGCTGGTCGACGGCCTCGCCGACGTGGGCGTGTTCGCCGAGAACACACCCGCCTACGGCCTCGACGTGGCGCCCTTCCAGACCGACGAGCTCGTGGTGCTGTGTGCCAAGCCGCACCCGCTGGCCCGGCTGCGTGCGAAGCAGGTCGATTTCAAGACCTGCCTGGCGCACGAGTTCGTGGGGTTGAACCGCAGCAGCTCGCTGCTCGAGCTGACCTCGCGCGCGGCCGAACAGGCCGGCATTCCGATGCGCCTGCGCGTGCAGGTGCGCAGCTTCGATGCGATGTGTCACATGATCGCGGCCAACCTCGGCATCGGCGTGGTGCCGCTGGCCGCCTGCAAGGCGCAGGTGGCCGCGCTCGACCTGAAGGTGGTGCACCTGAAGGACGCGTGGGCCACACGGCGCCTGCTGATGGCGACGAAGACCGGCGCGGCGCTCTCGCCGGCGGCGCAGCTGCTGGTGCGGCAGCTGCTCGCTTCGTCGAACTGAAACGCGATCAGCCCAGCTTCGCCGCCTCCGCCTCGAGCGCCACCCACTCCGCATCCGTGAACAGCCGCGAGCGCGTCAGGAAGCGCACGCCCAACGGCCCTTCCAGCGAGAACATACCGCCGCGCCCCGGCACCACGTCAATGATCAGCTGCGTGTGCTGCCAGTACTCGAACTGCGGTCCGCTGATGTAGAACGGCATGCCGCCGATGTGGCCCAGCAGCCGGTCGTAGTCGCCCACGATGAACTCGCCCTGCGCATAGCACATGGGCGCGCTGCCGTCGCAGCAGCCGCCCGACTGATGGAACATCAGCGGGCCGTGCCTGGCGGCGAGGTCGTCGATGAGCGCGAGCGCCGCGTCGGTCGCGGTGACGCGCAGGACCTCGCCGGTCATCAGAAGAAGCCCAGCTTGTTCTCGCTGTAGCTCACGAGCAGGTTCTTGGTCTGCTGGTAGTGGTCGAGCATCATCTTGTGGTTCTCGCGTCCGATGCCCGACTGTTTGTAGCCACCGAAAGCCGCATGCGCCGGGTACTGGTGGTAGCAGTTGGTCCACACGCGGCCGGCCTGGATGCCGCGGCCCATGCGGAAGGCGCGGTTCATGTCGCGGCTCCACACGCCGGCGCCCAGGCCGTAGAGCGTGTCGTTGGCGATGGACAGGGCTTCTTCCTCGTCCTTGAAGGTGGTGACCGACACGACCGGGCCGAAGATCTCTTCCTGGAAGATGCGCATCTTGTTGTGGCCGCGGAACACGGTCGGCTTCACGTAGTAGCCGTCGGCCAGGTCGCCTTCAAGCTGCTGGCGTTCGCCGCCGATGAGCACCTGCGCGCCCTCCTGCCGGCCGATGTCGAGGTACGACAGGATCTTTTCCAGCTGCTCGCTCGAGGCCTGCGCGCCGATCATCGTGGCCGCGTCGAGCGGGCTGCCTTGCTTGATGGCGGCCACGCGCTTCAATGCGCGCTCCATGAAGCGGTCGTAGATCGATTCCTGGATCAGCGCGCGGCTCGGGCAGGTGCAGACCTCGCCCTGGTTCAGCGCAAACATCGTGAAGCCTTCGAGCGCCTTGTCGAAGAAGGCGTCGTCGCGCTCCATCACGTCGGCAAAGAAGACGTTGGGCGACTTTCCGCCCAGCTCCAGCGTGACCGGAATGAGGTTCTGGCTCGCGTACTGCGAAATCAGCCGGCCGGTGGTGGTCTCGCCGGTGAAGGCGATCTTGCCGATGCGGTTGCTCGACGCCAGCGGCTTGCCCGCTTCCACGCCGAAGCCGTTGACCACGTTGAGCACGCCCGGCGGCAGCAGGTCGCCGATGACCTCCATCAGCACCAGGATCGACACCGGCGTCTGTTCGGCCGGCTTCAGCACCACGCAGTTGCCCGCCGCCAGCGCGGGCGCGAGCTTCCACACGGCCATGAGGATCGGAAAGTTCCACGGAATGATCTGTCCGACCACGCCGATGGGCTCATGAAAGTGGTACGCGAAGGTCTCGTGGTCGATCTCGCTGATGCCGCCCTCCTGCGAGCGGATGCACGAGGCGAAGTAGCGGAAGTGATCGATGGCCAGCGGCAGGTCGGCGGCCATGGTCTCGCGAATCGGCTTGCCGTTGTCCCAGGTCTCGGCGGCGGCCAGCATGGCCAGGTTTTCCTGCATGCGGTCGGCGATGCGGTTCAGGATGTTGGCGCGCTCGGTGGTCGAGGTGCGGCCCCAGGCGGCCTTGGCCTTGTGGGCGGCGTCGAGCGCGCGGTCGATGTCGGCGGCGCTGGAGCGCGGCACTTCGCAGAAGACCTTGCCGGTGACGGGCGTGATGTTGCCGAAATACTGGTTCTCCACCGGCGCGACCCATTCGCCGCCGATGTAGTTGCCGTAGCGCGCCTTGAAAGGCACTGCGGTACCGAATTTGCCCGGTTCGAGCATGTCCATGGGTTGTCTCCGTTGGGTAAGGTGTGAACAGGCGGCGCCACGACATGCGGCGCCCCGCACAGTCACCGCAAGCGGCATACCCGCGCGGATCGGGACAATCCCCAAGCCCCGCGCCAGAGGGACGCGGGCCGCGCAGAGGGTTTCCATTCGCAATCTGCGACATGTTTGCGCGAATACGGCGACTACGATGTCGCACAAGGCGAATCGCCGGCAACCCCTGTCATCGGAGTTCCGCAAGATGAGTGAAGCGTCAGTGCCATCCGTCAGCGTCGCGCAGGCCCGCGAGCTGTTCTTTGCGCAGGGCCGCGATCCGGCGCCGTGGATCGCGCCGCACATCTCGCGCTCGTGGCAGCGCAGCCGGCCGGTCGATCCGCAATGCATCGACCCCACGCCGATGGCGCCGTCGCTGCTCAACGAACGACGCGAGCAGGCGATGCGCCTGCTCAGCTGCGCACAGCCCGAGCTCGACGGGCTCGCCGAGCATGCGGTGGGCAACGGCTGCATCGTCGCGCTGTCGGACGCGACCGGCCTGATCCTCGAAGAGATCGGCAGCCCCGACTTCCTGCCCAAGGCCCAGCGCGTGGCGCTGCAGCCCGGCGTTGAATGGTCGGAGAGCCACCGCGGCACCAACGCCATCGGCACCGCGCTGGCCGAGCGTGTGGCGCTGATGGTGCTGGGCGGCGAGCACTACCTGGCGCAGAACGGCCGGCTGGGCTGCGCGGCGGCGCCCATCTTCAGCGGACGCGGCGAGCTGGCCGGCGCGCTCGACATCTCGGGCGAGACCGCGCGCGTGAACCATCACGCGCTCGGCCTCGTGCGCATGGCGGCGCAGCAGGTCGAGCACCGCATGCTGCTGGCCGAGGCCTCGGGCCATGTGCTGCGCTTCCATGCGCGGCCGGGGCTGATCGGCACCGCGCGCGAAGGGCTGATGGTGATCGAGGGCGGACGCATCGTGGCGGCCAACCGCGTCGCGCTCGACCTGTTCGGCCGCTCATGGGAGGGCTTGCTCGACCTCGATGCCGAAGAATTCCTGGGCGCCCAATGGCCGCGCATGGAACACAAGCGCAGCCTGCTCACGCTGCCGGGCGGACAGCAGATCGCGACCGTCATGGAGCGCACCGGCACAGCCAACAGCGGCACGGGCCGATCCGGCGCGCGGCATGCAATGGCCGCCGCCCCGATCGACAACGACGACGTGGTGCGCCCGCTGCTGGCGCGCGCCGTGCGCGTGCTCAACGAAGGCGTGCCGGTGCTGGTGAACGGCGAGACCGGCAGCGGCAAGGAGGTGTTCTCGCGCCGCCTGCACGCCGCCAGCCGCCGCAGCGCGGGCCCGTTCGTGGCGGTCGATTGCGCCTCGCTGCCCGAGACGCTGATCGAGGCCGAGCTGTTCGGCTACGAAGAAGGCGCCTTCACCGGCGCGCGGCGCAAGGGCATGCCGGGCCGCATCCGCGAGGCGCACGGTGGCGTGCTGTTTCTCGACGAGATCGCCGAGATCCCGCTCGCGCTGCAGACCCGCCTGCTGCGCGTGCTCGAAGGCCGCGTGGTCACGCCGCTGGGCGGCGGCCAGGGCGTGGCGGTCGATTTCGACCTGGTCTGCGCCACGCACGCCGGCCTGCCCGCGCTGGTCGAGGCCGGGCGCTTTCGCGCCGACCTGATGTACCGCGTGGCCGGTTTCACCGTCGCCCTGCCCGCGCTGTACGAACGTGCCGACCGGCGTGCGCTGATCGCGCGGCTGTTCCTCGAATCGGGCGGCGCCGCCAAGCACCTGTGCCTGGAGAACGATGCACTCGAGCGCCTGGCCGCCTACCGCTGGCCCGGCAACGTGCGCGAGCTGCGCAGCGTGCTGCGTGCGCTCGTCGCACTGGCCGACCCGGGCGATGCGGTGACAGCCGATGCGCTGCCCGCCCACCTGCGCGACGCTGCGCCCGTGGCCGACTTCAGCGAAGCCACCGCGTCGCAACCCAACGCCCCGCTGCAGACCATCACGCGCCATGCCATCGACGAAGCGCTGCGCGCCTGCGACCACGACGTGGCGCGCGCGGCCCGCCGGCTCGGCGTGCACCGCAGCACCGTGTACCGCCACCTCGCGCGCCAGCGCCCGCCTGCGGGCAACACCAAAGACTGACTTGCCCGCACGCGCGGGACCGGCCAGACTTTGCGCATGGCCCTGTTCCCGCCTCCATGACCACCGGCAAACCCGCGCGCAAGCTTTCGGCCGTGCCGTCCACCTTGCGGATTCCGCTCGCCGCGCGGGCTTCGGGCGATGCGCTCTTTCCGCAGATGGCCGTGCGCGACGCCTACGCCGCCGGCATCCTCGAGCAGATCCGCGACGACGACCACGCCCTGCCCGACGACCGCACGACCATCTTCGGCATCCTCGCGCGCACGCGACGCTTTCGCAGCCTGGCGCAAGACTTCCTCAAGGCGAACCCGGGCGCGCGCGTCGTGAACATGGGCTGCGGCCTGAGCCACTACTTCCAATGGCTGGACGACGGCAAGTCGCGCATGACCGACGCCGACCTGCCCGAGGTGCTCGACCTGCGCCGCGAGCTGCTGCCCGACACCCATCCGCGCCACGACGTGCGCGAACTCGACCTGACGGCGCCTGATTGGTGGGAGCAGCTCGGCCTGCCGCGCAAGCGCCACGCGCAGCCGGTCTTCCTGTTCACCGAGGGCGTGCTGATGTACCTCACGCCCGAGCAGGTGAACGCCGTGCTCGTCACCTTCGGCGAGCGTGCGCCTGCGGGTTCGGTGCTGGCCTTCGATGCGATGTGCTGGCTAGCCGTGGGCCGCGCGCGTCAGCACCCGTCGGTGCGCGCGACGGGTGCGGAGTTCCAGTGGGGCCTGCGCCGCTACGACGACCTCACGCGGCCGCATCCGCGCCTGCAGCTGGACGGCACCTACCGCGTGATGGAAGGCATCGGCTGGCCCTACACGCTGTTCGCGCCGATGGTGCTGTTCTTTCTCGGTGTACCGATCTATGCGGTGTACGCGCTGCGCGCGAAGGACTGACGCGTCTTTGCCGGCTCAGGCAAAGGGCACGCTGCGCCAAGGGCTGCGCGCGTCGCTCAGCAGCAGGCGGTTGGTGCGCAGCAGGTGCTCTTCGCGCGCATCGGCGTACTGCCAGATCAGGCCGCCCGCGATGTATGCCGCGCTCACCTGCGACCAGTCGGCATAGGCCGCACGCACCTGCGATTCGAGGCCGCCCGCGAAGCCCGTGAACTCCGCGCGATCGATGTAACCCAGCTGCACCGCCCAACGCGACAGGTTGGCCAGTCGCACCGCATCCCAGGCCACGAGGCTCGTCAGCTGGGCCGGCGCCACGCCGAAGTGCTTGCGCAAGGCGTTGACCCAGCCCTGGCTGCCCGTCATCAGCTGGCTCAGCTCGGCGCTTGAATGCCCGGTCTGCGCGGAGAGCGCACGCATGTCCAGGTGCTCGCGCGCCTTGATCTGGAAGAACGCGGGAAACCACGCGTCCATGACCAGGCGAAGCACGCCGGGCGTGGACTGCACCGCCGCATCGATCGCGCCGATGGCCTTCCACGACGGCAGGTACTTTGCGCGCTGCCCTTCTTCGGTCAGCCAGCGCGCGGTCTGCTCGAAGCTCGCGCGGTCGGTCACGTTCCACACCTGTGCGACGCCTTCGCGCAGGGTGTCGTTGTCCCTGCCGGTGAGCACCGCATTCACGACGTCGCCGTTGAAGGCCGACAGCGGCGTGCTCAGCGTGACCAGCCATTGCTCCTGCGCGGAAAGCCCCGATGCGGCGGCGTCGAACTTCAGCTTGTCGTTGTCGAGCATCGAGTGCGCGAGCGTGTCCTTGAACCCCATGGAATCTCCCCCCCAGAGTTGATGAAGTTGTTGAAGCCGCTCAGGCCCGCGATTGCAGTCGCACGACTTCCTGCTGCAGGAATGCGAGGAACGGCGCGCGCAGCGCTTCCTTCATGTGGGCGGGCAGCGCCATCGGTGGCGTCGAGCCGGTCAGCAGCTGGTCGCCCTTCTCTCCGATCTGCAGCGAGCGCGCCTCCACGCGCTCTAGCGCGATGCGCAGCGGCGACTCCATCAGGTCCTTGCCGTACAGCGCCTGCGCCGTGAGCGCCACGCCGTAGGGGCCGCCGAACAGCGGGAAGTCGGCCAGCGCGAACTGCAAAGTCTCGCCCGCGGAGATCTGGAACTTGTCGCTCACCTTGCCCAGCTTCTTGGCCAGCTTCGGGTTGGCGGGGTCGAGCAAGGTGTCGGCCGCGCCGTAGTCGGCCACCAGCTCGGCCAGCGTCCAGACGCGCTGCTGCGCCTGCCGCTGGCTGCCGTTTTCCGCGTGGTACGCGACCACCGCAGCGACCGCTGGCGCCAGCAGTTCGCCGCAGCGCTTGAGCAGCACCGGCTCGGGTTCGTCAGCCACGCCCGACCAGTCCTTCCAGGCCTTGTAGCGCGCGAGCAGCGTCGAGACGAACGAAGGCGCATCGTCCGCGCGCGCGGGCAAGGCATGGCCTTGGGCCGGCGGCGGCGCAGCCGACAGCACGGTGAAGTCGTCCTGCACGTACATCGCCTGGTCGGTCAGCAACAGCCCTTGCGACGTGCGCTTGCCGCTGAGCCGGTTCATCGCGTGGTAGCCGAGAAAGAACAGCGGAACCTCGTCGCCCAGCCAGGGCTTGGGCAGGTACATCTGCTCGACCGCCTGCGCGAACACCTGCGGCGCGTCTTCGTGGTCGGGGTGGTCGGCCTGGTCGGGCAGGAAGGCGAAGGCCGACAGGTCGGCATGCAGCGGGGCCTGCACCTGTTGCTGGACTCGCGCGCGCAAGGCGTCACCATGGCGCGAGCGTTCGGGCGGCAGCGCGCCCAGGTGATCGGTGAACGACGAAAAAACGAATGACATGCTGAATCTCTCCCTGAAACCGTGGACATGTGAATAGGTATGCGGCCCGACATCTGCTTCCGTTGGCACTGCACGGCAGATCGGTCGTGATCGCGGCATGTCCTGGAAGGACATCGCCGCAATGCCGGCCCAAAGGAGGGGTTTCCGGCGGCTCACGGACTGAAAGATCACGCCTCCCTGTCGAAGGCGCGGCCATGCTAATTGGAAGCGTCGTTTGCCATTCTGACGAATTCTGAGAGCGGCTGCGATCACGAAATTCGTGCCGCTAGCATCACCGCATCTGCAACCGTGGCCGCGCCACACACGGGAGTCAAACGAATGGGTACATGGTCCACCGCAGGCTTCGGCAACGACGAAGCGCTCGATTGGCTGGCTGAACTGCAAGAGGCCGACGACGCGCTCGCCTTCATCCAGGAAACGCTGGCGTCGGGTTCGACGGAAGGCACCGTCGCCGCAGCCGAAGTGCTGGCGCTGCTCGCCGGTCAAGGCAGTGCCGACGTGCACCCCGACGCCGTCGACTGGTGCGCCGGCAAGGCCGCGCCGCCCACGGCGTTGCGCCATGCCGCCGCCGACGCCCTGCAAGCCATCCTCGACGACCCCGATGCCGACGGGCACGACACCTGGGCCGAGCTGGGCGAGGACGACGAGGACTACCTCGCATGGCTGGCGAACCTGAAAAGCCTGCAGGCACGGCTGCGCAACTGAGCACCGCCGAACGTCGCCGACGTTCCGGTAAAAAATTGCGCTGTGTTACGTAACGAGTGGCGACAGCTGGCCGTTTTGCACCGCGGGGCTGACAGGGTCTCTCGCGCAAAAATCGTTTCGAATCAACGAGATACGGCGTTTTCTGGCAGGTGCTGAAAGCTGAAAGCAAAGGCGGCACGCATGTTGCCCTGTGTAGTCATTTATTTGACGAGGAGGCCGCATGACCACCACCGTATCGCCGATCGCTTCGATCCCCGCAGCCGCCGAAAGCGGTGCTCCCGTGGTGCTTGCGCAGGCCAGCGTCATGCCCCTGGGCCCCGTCGGCGCCAGCGCCCCCATGGCCGCGCCCGCCGGGCCGTCCAGCCTGGGCACGCTGTCCAATGCCACGCCCGGCACCGTCGTCATGCGCGACGGAGTGCGCCTGCCGGTGGACGGCAACCAGAACCTCATTGCGGGCGATCGCGTGATCGTGCCCGACGGCGGCCAGGCCAACGTGCTCTTCCCCGGCTCGGCCACCAACAAGGCGCCGCTGGCCGGCGTGTTCGCGAGCGGCACCGACGCCACCATCACCTCGACCAAGCTGTCCAGCGGCCTCGAACAGGTGAACGTCGACGTGGCCGCGGGCAACCTCGATGTGACCTCGCCCGACAGCGACGCGGAAGCCGCAGCCCTCGCGGTCAGCAAGAAGACCGCGGCCGGCAGCGGCATCGGGCTGGGCGAATTCGCACTCGGCGCGCTGGGCGCCGTCGGCCTCGCCGCTGCGCTCGGCGGTGGTGGCGGCGGTGACGGCGGTGGGTTTCCGCTGTTCGTGTCGGGCGGCGGTGACAGCGATGCCGATGCCGATTCGGACGCCGATGCGGATGCCGATTCAGATTCGGATGCAGACGCCGATGCTGATGCCGATTCGGACGCCGACGCAGACTCGGACGCCGACGCAGACTCGGACGCCGATTCGGATGCAGATGCCGACGCGGATGCCGACGCCGATGGCGACCACCTGCTCGATCCGGGCGACGGTCTCGCCGGGGGCCTGCTGGGCGCCCTCGACAACGCGCTCGGCCTGGGCGGCGGTGCGGCCAACGTGCGCGGCGGCTCCGGTTCGTCGGGCACGCTGGCCTCGCTGATGCCCGTCGCCGACGGCCTCACCGACCTCGTCGACGACCTGCTCTCGCCGGTCACCGGAGAAGAATTCACGCCCAGCGATCCGAACGAATTCGAGCCCGTGGACAACGTGGTCGAAGACATCGCCATTCACGTGGGCGGCGTGGTGGCCCCTGTGGTCGACGGCCTGCTCGGTGAAGGCCTGACCGACGCCCTCGTCGGTTCGCTGATCGGCCAGGTCGACTACCTGACCGACGCGCTGGGCAATGCGCTCGAGAACGTGCTGGGCAGCGAAGGCCTGCTGGCCGGCGTCACCGTTCCGCTGGGTCTGGACGGTCTGGTGGATGACCTGCTCGGCACCGACGGCGTCGTCGGCCAGGTGCTCGAAGGCTTGTTGGGTGATGGCAGCCTGCTGGGCAGCGTGCTCGGCGAAGACGGATTGATCGGGCAGCTGCTGGGGGATGACGGGCTGCTGGGTGGCGTGCTGGGTGACAACGGATTGCTGGGTGGCGTCCTTGGCGGCGAAGGCGGCTTGCTTGGCGGCGTGCTGGGTGACGATGGCCTGTTGGGTGGCGTCCTCGGAGGCGACGGTGGTCTGCTTGGTGGCGTGCTGGGTGACAACGGATTGCTGGGTGGCGTCCTCGGTGGTGAAGGCGGTCTGCTCGGCGGCGTGCTGGGCGACGACGGCCTGCTGGGTGGCGTCCTCGGTGGTGAAGGCGGTCTGCTCGGCGGCGTGCTGGGCGATGGCGGCTTGGTCAACGGCCTTCTCGGCGACGAAGGCATCCTGGGCGGCGTGCTCGGCGGCGACGGCGCACTGTCCGGCCTGCTCGGCAGCGAAGGCCTCACCGGCGGACTGCTCGGCTGCGACGGGCTCGTGGACAACCTGCTCGGCCCCAACGGCGCGGTCGGCGCCCTGCTGAGCGCAACGCCGGTGGCCGGCCTGCTTGGCGGCGAAGACGGCCTGCTCGGTGGCTTGCTGGGCGATGACGGGCTACTGGGTGGCGTCCTCGCTGGCGATGGGCTGCTGGGCGGCGTCCTGGGCGACGACGGCATCCTCGGTGCCGAAGGCCCGGTCGGCGGTCTGTTGAATGGCGTCCTGGGCGGCGACGGTGGTGGCCTGCTGGGTGGCGTGCTCGGCGGTGACGGTGGTTTGCTGGGCGGCTTGCTGGGTGACGACGGACTGCTGGGCGGTGTGCTCGGTGGCGACGGTGGTCTGCTTGGTGGCGTCCTGGGTGACGACGGCCTCCTGGGCGGCGTTCTCGGCGGCGACGGCGGTCTGCTCGGCGGCTTGCTGGGCGATGAAGGCCTGCTCGGCGGTGGCGACGGTGGCTTGCTCGGCGGCGTTCTCGGTGATGACGGCCTGCTGGGTGGCGTCATCGGCGGCGAAGGCGGCTTGCTCGGCGGTGTGCTCGGTGAAGACGGCCTTCTGGGTGGCGTCCTCGGCGGCGACGGAGGCTTGCTCGGCGGCGTATTGGGCGACGACGGCCTCCTGGGCGGCGTCCTCGGCGGCGATGAAGGCGGCCTCCTTGGCGGCGTCCTTGGTGAAGACGGCCTGCTGGGCGGTGTCCTCGGTGGCGGCGAAGGCGGCCTGCTCGGCGGCATCGTCGGCGAAGACGGTCTCGTGGGCAGCCTGCTTGGCGGGCTGCTGGGAGGCTCGGGCCCGGCCGCGGACATCCTGGCGCCGGTGTCGTCGGTGCTCGGCCATGCGGCCGATGCCGCCGAGCCCGTCGCGGCCGAAGCCACGCAGGCCGCATCGGGCGCCACGGCGCCCGCGACCGACATCCTGGCTGGCGCAGGCTCGGTGGTCACTCCGGTGATCGCCGAGGTGGTGAACACCGTCGAACATGCGGTGTGCGAGGTCGTGGCCCCGATCACCAGCCTGCTCGACCACGGCGCCGGTGGCTCCACGCTGGCACCCGTGACGAACATCCTGCACGGCCTGCTGGGCTGATCCAGGACGGGGGCTGGCGACGGCGCCTCCCCCTTTGTTCCTTTTCCCGCGCACGAAGGCGCAGCGCACCGGCCCCGGCGCGCTGCGCCTTCGCACGCCTGCCGTGCACAATCGGCGATCCCCGAGCCCCTTTGCCCCCACGCCGCGCATGCGAATCCACGAACTGAAACGACGACTCCGCGAGGCCGGGGCCGGCCCGAGCCACGAGCAGCGCATCCTGCGGCTGTGGTCGCATGCGTTGCCGCGCAACAGCGGCCGGCGCCTGCCGGCCACCTTCTTCCCGTCGTCGCTGATGGAGGCCCTGCCGGCCATCGAAGCCGAGCTCGCGGGCCTGGCGCGCATCCATGCGATTCATCCCGGTGCTGACGGCTCCGAACGGCTGCTCGTTGCGCTGGCCGATGGTCAGACCGTCGAAAGCGTGCTGCTGCCGCGCGACGGGCTGTGCGTCTCGTCGCAGGTCGGCTGCGCCGTCGGGTGCCAGTTCTGCATGACGGGCCGCGACGGCCTGCTGCGGCAGGTCGAAAGCGCCGAAATCATTGCGCAGGTCGCGCTCGCGCGCCTGCGCCGGCCCGTGCGCAAGGTGGTGTTCATGGGCATGGGCGAGCCGGCCCACAACCTGGACAACGTGATCGAGGCGATCGAGCTGCTCGGCACGGTCGGCAACATCGGCCACAAGAACCTGGTGTTCTCCACCGTCGGCGATGCGCGCGTGTTCGAGCGGCTGCTGCAGGCGCGCGTGCGGCCCGCGCTGGCGCTCTCGTTGCACACGACCGATGCGGCGCTGCGCCGCAAGCTTCTTCCTCGCGCGCCGAACCTGACGCCCGAAGCACTCATCGACGCGGGCGAGCACTATGCCCGCGCCACCGGCTACCCCATCCAGTACCAGTGGACACTGCTCGAAGGCGTGAACGACGGGCCCGAAGAAGTCGAGGGCATCGTGCGGCTGCTCTCCGGCAAGTACGGCGTGTTGAACATGATCCCGTTCAATGCCGTGGACGGCGTGGACTTCGGCCGCCCGTCGCGCGAGCGCTGCGAGCAGATGGCCCGCACGCTGCACGAGCGCGGCATCCTCACGAAGCTGCGCTACTCGGCCGGCCAGGACGTCGACGGCGGCTGTGGCCAACTGCGAGCGCGCGCCGCCGAGGTGCGGGTGACGGTGCCGATCCGCCGGGCCGACGACCGGCTCAGTTGAGCGAAACCACCCAATCCCACACCGCGTCGGGCGCCTCGACCATCACGTTGTGGCCGTGTGCGCCCAGGTCGCGGGCTTCGGGGTCGAGGGAGCGGGTCTGCTCGAGGGTGACCAGCGCATCGTGGCGGCCCTGGCCGAGGTGAACCGGGCAACGCGCCAACGCGACCAGTTCGGACAGCGGCGGCTTGCCCACGGCATTGGCACCCGGGTCCATCGCGAGGCGCCATCCCTCGGCATCGTGCGCAACGCCGCGCGCCACGACGGGCGCCGTCGCACCGACGATCGCTGCCAGGCCAGAGACCTTGAGGTAGCGGTCCCGCGCTTCGGCTTCTGTCGCGAAACGCTTGGCGAGCTGCGTCGCCAGCGTCTCCATGCGGCGGACCTCGTCATCGCTCCACGCGACCTTGATGCCGGCTGCGAACACCGCGTGCGGCGCGACGCCGAACCATCCGGTCGCCAGCGCAAGGCCGATCACACCGCCCAGCGAATGTCCGAGCACCACGAGCCGGCCTTCGGGCTGAAGATGCGGCAGCACCGCACGCGCCACGGTCGCGGCATGCTGGCCGATGGCATACGAAGCCTGCCGGTCCGATGCGCCGTGCCCTGGCAGGTCGAGCGCCAGCCAACGACCATTCCATCGGACACCGGCCTGCGCGCACAGCGGCGCCCACACCGCGCCTGTCGCGCCCATGCCGTGCAGCAGCACCAGCAGGTCCGGGCCTTCGCCGCCTTGTTCCGTGTACATGTCCGTGGTCTCCAGGCACTTTCGATGGCGCGAGAATACCCGGCGACGCCCCGAAAAGGGCCTGATCGGCACCCACTGCCGCAAGACAACGCGGGGCCTTGTCCGGCCCCGTTTGCGCGGAATGGCTGACGCGCCTTACCCTGCAATTCGGGGCATGCTTGACGTTTTTCCCCGTCGCCCCTCTGGCTCTTTCTTTTCCCTTCCCCTTTAAAGGCTTTCGCCGCCCCTCAAGAACCCATGCTTGATCGCCGATCCTTCCTCGCCGCCGGCAGTGCCGCCGCCGCACTCGCCGCCCTGGGACTGCCCGAAGAGGCGCTGGCCGCCAACGGCCTGCAACTGAGCCAGCCGGCGCCCTTCTCCTTCGATTCGCTCGTCGCGCAGGCCAAGCGCCTCGCCGCCCGCCCCTACAACGCCGCCGCGCCGCTGGCGCCGCAGGTGCTGGAGCGCATCGACTACGACGCGCACGGCAAGATCCGCTTCGACCCCGCCAACGCCCTCTTCCGCGATGGGCCCGGCGCGTTTCCGGTCACCTTCTTTCACCTCGGCCGCTTCTTCCAGACACCGGTGCGCATGCACGTGCTGGAGTCGGCCGGCGGCGACAGCTTTGCGCGCGAAGTGCTCTACAGCCCGTCGTACTTCTCGATGCCTCCCGACAGCCCCGCACGCGCGCTGCCCGAAGGCGCCGGCTTCGCGGGCTTTCGCCTGCAGGAAAGCCGCCTGGGCGACCAGGGCAAGCTCGACTGGCAGAAGAACGACTGGGTCGCCTTTCTCGGCGCCTCGTACTTCCGCGCCATCGGCGAGCTCTACCAGTACGGCCTGTCGGCGCGCGGCATTGCGATCGACGTCGCGGTGCCCGACAAGCCCGAGGAGTTTCCGAACTTCACGCGCTTCTATTTCGAAACGCCCGCCGCGGGCAACACCACCTCGATGACCGTCTACGCGCTGCTCGAAGGGCCGAGCGTCACGGGCGTGTTCAAGTTCATCATGCAGCGCGGCAAGGCCGTGATCATGGACATCGACGCGCGCGTGTTCCTGCGCCGCGACGTGTCGCGCCTGGGCCTGGTGCCGCTCACGTCGATGTACTGGTATTCGGAAACCATCAAGCCCACCGCCATCGACTGGCGCCCCGAGGTGCATGACTCCGACGGCCTCGCGATCTGGAACGGCGCGGGCGAGCGCATCTGGCGACCGCTCAACAACCCCACGCAAACACGCGCCTCGGCGTTCGCCGACACCAGGCCGCGCGGCTTCGGCCTGCTGCAGCGCGACCGCAACTTCGACCACTACCAGGACGGCGTCAACTACGAGAAGCGCCCCAGCCTGTGGATCGAACCGCTGGGCGACTGGGGCGAAGGCTCGGTGCAGCTCATCGAGATCCCGACTGACGACGAGATCCACGACAACACCGTCGCCTTCTGGGTGCCCAAGGCCGACGCCAAGGCCGGATCGAGCTACAGCCTGCAGTACCGGCTGCACTGGACCGACCAGGAGCCCTTTCCGTCACCGCTCGCGCGCTGCGTCGCCACCCGCATCGGCCGCGGCGGCCAGCCCGGCCAACCGCGCCCGCAGGGCGTGCGCAAGTTCATGGTGGAGTTCATCGGGCAACCGCTCACCACGGTGCCCTTCGGCGTAAAGCCCGAACTCGTGCTCACCGCGCCGCGCGGCAAGTTCTCTTACGTCTTCGCCGAAGCCGTGCCCAACGGGGTGCCGGGCCACTGGCGCGCACAGTTCGACTTCACGCCCGAAGGCACGGAGCCGGTCGACATGCGGCTGTACCTGAAGAACGGGGACCAGACGTTGACGGAGACCTGGCTATACCAGTACCAGCCGGGGTGAGCGGAAGCGGCTGCATCTCGCAGCCTCCTCAGTTGATTCGCGCGTTGGTCAGTTGCATGTCTTCGAACTGACTGCCCGTGAAGTCGACCTGCTCGCCCTGCAGGCCGGTCGCACTCACCTGCGTGCCTCGGCAGTCGAGCAACTTCAAACGCGACCACTGGCTCGCATCGAAATTCAGCGCGGTCCAGTTGCACTGAGTGAAGGTGCAATCGCTGAGCGTGCTGGCCTTGAGCTGCGACGCGCTGAAAGTGCAGTCGATGAAAGTGCATCCACTGATCGCGATCCGCTGCATGTCGCACTGGCTGAAGGAACAGCCGCTGAACTGGCATGCGGTCCAGACGGCGTCTTGAAACGTGGTCGATGTGAAGCTGCTGCCACTGAAGGCGCTGGACGAGAAGGTGATCAGGTTGAGGTCGAGGCCGGCGTAAGCATTGCCGTCGCTCTGGCCGGAAAGACCCGCCGGCGCACCGCCCGCGCCCTTTCGCCACTTGTCGTGGTCCTCGATGATTTGTTTAGCGCTCATGGTGCGCCTCGACAAATCCCACTGCACATGAGAGCGCCGGGCGCCCCGGAAACACCAGAGTGGCGGTGCTATTGATTTGAAGCGTGCGCGTTGGCGCAGCACTGATTGCAGACATGTATTCCTCCCAGAAGCCGCTCCTGTAGATCAGGAGTCAGGCGGCGGATTGTGGGAGGCGCATGCGCACAAAAACGCGAGGAAAGAATCGGGCAACCATTGCGAGGCGGGCGGCGTGATGGACTGCACGCACTGCCCATTGCCCAGGCCGGCTCCAACCGGCCGCGACCACTACTTCTTCGTGACCGACACCAACTCGACTTCGAAATTCAACGTCGCATTCGGCGGAATCACACCACCCGCGCCGCGCGCACCATACGCAATCGACGGCGGGCAGGTCAGCTTGGCCTTGCCGCCCGGCTTCATCTTCTGCACGCCTTCGGTCCAGCACGGGATCACGCCGTTGAGCGGGAACTCGGTGGGTTCACCGCGCTTGTACGAGCTGTCGAACTCCTTGCCGGTGTCGGGGAAGGTGCCGCGGTAGTGCACCTTGACCACGTCGGTGGCGGCAGGCGATGCGCCGGCGCCTTCCTTGAGCGACTGGTAGATCAGGCCGCTGGGCGTGGTCACCGCGGCGGATTGCGCAAAGGCTGCGGGGATGGCAAAGACGGACACGAGCGCGGCACAGACAAATGACTTCACGAAACACCTCGGTGGTTGAAAAGCTGCCGATTATGGACAGCCCCGGTGAAGCCGCCTGTACGCCGATGTATCCGATGGAACGGCCCTTGCTTTGGGACAGACGCACTGTCACCATCCACCCAGAGAGGAAGCCCCATGCGCTCCAACGACGCTTCGCCGGCCCCCGTCGCCGGCACCGGCCATCTCAAGAAAGTCCTCGGTCCCGTCCAGTTGTGGGGCATTGCCGTCGGCCTCGTCATCTCGGGTGAGTACTTTGGTTGGAGCTACGGCTGGAACACGGCCGGCACGCTCGGCTTTCTGGTTGCCACGGTGCTGGTGGCGACGATGTACACGACCTTCATCTTCAGCTTCACCGAACTCTCGACCGCCATTCCGCACGCGGGCGGCCCCTTCGCCTATGCGCGACGCGCCTTCGGGCCGCGGGGCGGTTTCGTGGCGGGCTTCGCGACGCTGATCGAATTCGTCTTCGCGCCGCCGGCCATCGCGCTGGCCATCGGCGCCTACCTCAACGTGCAGTTTCCGGGCATCAACCCGAAGTGGTTCGCGGTGGGCGCGTACGTGATCTTCATCGGGCTCAACTGGATCGGCATCGGCATTGCGGCGGCGTTCGAGCTGTTCGTCACGGTGCTCGCGATCTTCGAGTTGCTGGTGTTCATGGGCGTGGTCGCACCGGGCTGGTCGATGGCGAACTTCGTCGCCAACGGATGGGCCGGCGGCAACGTACTGAACGGCGCGGCGGTGTCGGGCATCTTCGCGTCGATTCCGTTCGCGATCTGGTTCTTCCTGGCCATCGAGGGTGCGGCCATGGCAGCCGAAGAGGCGCGCGACCCGCACCGCACGATTCCGCTGGCCTACACCACTGGCATCGTCACGCTGGTGCTGCTGGCCTTCGGCGTGATGATCTTCGCGGGCGGCGTGGGCGACTGGCGCCAGCTCGCGAACATCAACGACCCACTGCCACAGGCCATGAAAGCGGTGGTGGGCGGCGACAGCGGCTGGCTGCACATGCTGGTGTGGATCGGGCTGTTCGGGCTGATCGCGTCGTTCCACGGCATCCTGATGGGCTACTCGCGCCAGATCTTCGCGCTCGCGCGCGCCGGCTACCTGCCGCGCTACTTCGCCGGCCTGAGCCCGCGTTTCGACACCCCGCACCGCGCGCTGCTGGCCGGCGGCGTGGTGGGCATCGTCGCCATCTTCAGCGACACGTGGGTGCAGTTCGGCGGCCAGACGCTCACGGCCAACATCGTCACCATGGCCGTGCTCGGCGCGATCGTGATGTACCTGATCTCGATGGCCGCGCTGTTCAAGCTGCGGCGCAGCGAACCGAACCTGCTGCGCACCTACCGCGCGCCCTTCTACCCCGTGTTTCCGGCCGTCGCGCTCGGCCTCGGCCTGGTGTGCCTGGGCGCGATGGTCTGGTTCAACACCATGCTGACGGTGCTCTTCCTCCTGCTGATGGCGGCGGCCTATGGCTACTTCCTGCTCACCTCGGCGCAGCGCGACGCCGCCGCGCCGGACGAGATGCTGTCGTCCACGCCCTGAAAAAAATCCCACGACACGATGCGCTACCGCACCACCATTGCCGGCCAGGTGTTTGCCTTCGACGATCTGCGACAGGTGCTCGCCTGCGCCAGCCCCGCGCGCTCGGGTGACTACCTCGCGGGCCTCGGCGCGGCCACCGCGCAGCAGCGCATGGCCGCGCGCCATGTGCTGGCCGACACACCGCTCAAGCAGTTCCTCACCGAGGCGCTGATTCCCTACGAGCAGGACAACATCACGCGGCTCATCATCGACACGCACGACGCACAGGCCTTCGCGCCGGTCGCGCACCTCACGGTCGGCGACTTCCGCAACTGGCTGTTGTCCGAACATGCCACCACAGAGGCACTCGCCGCGCTGGCCCCGGGCCTCACGCCCGAGATGGTCGCGGCCGTGTCCAAGCTCATGCGCAACCAGGACCTGGTCGCGGTCGCGAAGAAGTGCCATGTGGTCACGCGCTTTCGCGACACCATCGGCCTGCCCGGGCACCTGGCCGTGCGCCTGCAACCCAACCACCCGACCGACGACCTGCGCGGCGTGGCCGCCTCCACGCTCGACGGCCTGCTCTACGGTGCGGGCGACGCAGTGATCGGCATCAACCCCGTGTCCGACAGCCTGCCGGTGCTCGGGCGCCTGCTGCACATGCTCGACGAGGTGATCCAGCGCTTCGAGATTCCCACGCAGAGCTGCGTGCTCACGCATGTGACCAACACGCTGAAGCTCGCCGAAGCCGGCGCGCCGGTGGACCTGGTGTTCCAGTCGATCGCCGGCACCGAGCAGGCCAACCTGTCGTTCGGCGTGACACCAGCGTTGCTCGACGAAGCCCACGCCGCCGCGCAATCGCTCGCGCGCGGCACCATCGGCAACAACCTCATGTACTTCGAGACCGGCCAGGGCAGCGCGCTCTCGGCCAACGCCAACTTCGGTGTCGACCAGCAGACCTGCGAGGTGCGCGCCTATGCGCTCGCGCGGCGCTACCAGCCCTTGCTCATCAACACGGTCGTCGGCTTCATCGGCCCCGAGTACCTGTACGACGGCAAGCAGATCATCCGCGCCGGGCTCGAGGACCATTTCAGCGGCAAGGTGATGGGCCTGCCGATCGGCTGCGACATCTGCTACACCAACCACGCCGAAGCCGACCAGGACGACATGGACACGCTGCTCGTGCTGCTGGGCACCGCGGGCATCAACTTCATCATGGGCATCCCGGGCGCCGACGACGTGATGCTCAACTACCAGAGCACCTCGTTCCACGACGCGCTCTTCCTGCGCGAGACGCTCGGCCTCAAACGCGCACCCGAGTTCGAGGCCTGGCTGCAGCGCATGCAAATCACCGACACCACCGGGCGGCTCGCACCGCCCTCGGCCAATCGACTGCTGAGCGACATGGGCGGGCTGTCCGCGCTGGCACCATGAGCGATTCGCCCGTCACCCCCAACCCCTGGGCGCAATGGCGCGCCGCCACGCCCGCGCGGCTCGCATTGGGCCGCGCCGGTGCCGGCATGCCCACCGACGAAACGCTGCGCTTCGGCTGGGCCCATGCGATGGCGCGCGATGCGATCCATGCGGCACTCGATGTCGACGCGCTCGATGCCGCACTTCGCGCCGACCAGTGGGACGTGAACCGCGTACACAGCCGCGCGCCCGACCGTACCACCTACCTGCGCCGCCCTGACCTCGGCCGCCAACTCGACGCCGAAGACGCCGCGCGCCTGCGCGACGATCGGCCCGCGGGCGGCTGCGACGTCTGCCTCGTGATCGGCGACGGCCTCTCCTCGCTCGCTGTCGCACGCCACACCGTGCCGCTGCTCGCCGCGCTGCGCCCGCAGCTGCCGCCCGGCACGCGCCTGTCGCCCGTGTTCATCGCCACGCAGGCGCGCGTGGCACTGGCCGACGAACTGGGCGAAGCGGTCGGAGCAGGGCTCTCGGTCATGCTGATCGGCGAACGCCCGGGCCTGAGCTCCCCCGACAGCCTCGGCATCTACCTGACCCACGCGCCACGGCGGGGCCGGCACGACGCCGAACGCAACTGCATCTCGAACGTGCGGCCCGAGGGGCTGTCGTATGAGACCGCCGCATTCAAGTTGGCATGGCTGATGCGCGAGTCCCGAAGGCGGGGATTGACGGGTGTCGAGTTGAAGGACGAGAGCGATCTCTCGCTATTGGACGCCCGAGACCAGCCGTCAGCTGGTCTGCCGAAATAGTCAATAAACTGACTCTTAAGCCGCTTAAGACTCAGTTTATTGACTCGGCTCTTCGGTCTGCATCGCGGCCAAGAGCGCCAACACAACTGCCCGGCCCCAACCGCGACGCAGGCAATGCGCTCACGCTGTCGACCGCTTGCCTATGATCTTGTCATTCCACCCAGGAGACAAAGACATGACCGCCCCCCGCTACCCCCTCGCCGAACTGAAAGACCTGCCCGACGACATCCGCACCGCGATCCTCGCCGTGCAGGAAAAGGCCGGCTTCGTGCCCAACGTGTTCCTCGGCCTCGCACGCCGCCCCGCCGAATGGCGCGCCTTCTTCGCGTACCACGACGCGCTGATGCTGAAGGAAGAAGGCTCACTCACCAAGGGCGACCGCGAGATGATCGTCACGGTCACCAGCGCGGCCAACCAATGCCTGTACTGCGTGGTGGCGCACGGCGCGCTGCTGCGCATCTACGAGAAGAAACCGCTGGTGGCCGACCAGGTGGCCGTGAACTACCGCAAGGCCGACATCACGCAGCGCCAGCGCGCGATGCTCGACTTTGCGATGAAGGTCTGCGAGCGCTCGCACGAGATCGACGACCGCGACTTCGGGCCGCTGCACGCGCACGGCTTCGACGACGAGGACATCTGGGACATCGCAGCCATCACGGCCTTCTTCGGCCTCAGCAACCGGCTGGCCAGTTTCAGCGGCATGCAGCCGAACCCGGAGTTCTTCCTGATGGGCCGACTGCCGCGCGAGAAGAAGTAAGAAGCTGAAGCTGCGGCGACGGGCTCAGAAGGTGTGAATGAATCCGGCGTGGCCGAGCAGCCCGCCCAGGCGCGCCCCCTCAAGGCGCAAAGCGCAGCCATAGCTCGGGCTATGGCGAGCATTTGCAACGCCGAGGGGGCGTGTCTGGGCGGGATGAGCGGGCATGGCGGGTTCGTTCACACCTTCTCAGGCCTTGCCGCGGCACGAGGCCAGCGCGTCGAGCGCGGGTTTGTAGGTGGGCGTGGTCACGTCCATGAGCCCCAGCACCGTGTGATACAGGTTGTCGTGCGTGAGCGGTGCGTCCAGGCCCGTTTCCATGCACGAGCGCGAGAGCTTTCGGCGCTCGCTCATGCCGTCGCCGAACCACGTGACCAGGGGCACGTGCTTCTGCGCATCGGGCGCAAAGCTGTACGGCACGCCGTGCAGGAACAGCCCGTACTCGCCCAGTGACTCGCCGTGGTCGCTCATGTAGAGCAGCGCCGGGTCGTACTGCTTCGACTGCGTCTGAAGCCAGTCGATGGTGTGGCCGAGAAAACGGTCGGTCTGGGCGATCGAGTTGTCGTAGACGTTCATCAGCTCGGCATGCGCGCACTCGGCCAGCGCGTTGGTCTTGCACTCGGGCGCGAAGCGCTTCACATCGGTGGCCGAGCGCTTGTAGTAGGCCGGGCCGTGGCTGCCCATCTGGTGCATCACGAGCACGACGCCCTTGGCGCGGCGCTCGGCGGGCAGCGCGGCGATGCGTTCGTCCAGGCCCTTGAGCATCACGTCGTCGAGGCACTCTTCGCCGTCGCACAGCGCCTTCTTGGTGGTGGCGTCGAGGCCGTCGAAGGCCGAGGCATTCGGAATGCGCGCGCACACGCCCTTGCAGCCGGCCTGGTTGTCGAGCCAGAACACCGCCAGGCCTGAGGCCTGCAGCACGTCCATGAGGTTCTCGTACTCGTCCTTGCGCGACTCGTAGCCGCTCTTGCCCAGCGGCGAGAACATGCAGGGCACCGATGCCAGCGTGTTGGTGCCGCACGAGCGCACCTCGCGGTAGCTCAGCACGTTGCGCTTGGCGAGCTCGGGCGTGGTGTCGCGGGCGTAGCCGTTCAGGCCGAAGTGATCGGCGCGCGCGGTCTCGCCCACCACCACGACGAACAGCGGTGGTCGCTTCTGCGCCGCGTAGCTCGCGCCGAGCGTGGTACCGGCGGTGATGGGAATCAGCTTGCTGCTGCGCTTGAACATCGGCTTGAGCACCACGGCGCCCGCCGAGTACAGGCTGGCGATCGGGTTCATCATGTAGCGCAGGTGCACGTTGTTGCGCATCAGCGGCGCGAGCTGCCGGTTCATCGCCACGCCGGTGCCCACGGCCACGACGGCGGCCAGCACCAGCAGCAGCGCATTGCGCCAGACATGCGACAGCAGCCCCATCGGCACGATGCGCACGCGCCAGAGGGCCCAGGCCGCGGGCAGCACCACCACGAGCACATTGAAGGCCATGCGCCCGCTCAGGAGGTCGCGCGCTTCGTTGGGGTCGGTCTGGAACGCGTTCGCGATCATGCTCGGGTCCATCACCACGCGGTACTGGAGCATGTAGTGCTGCGCCACCGCGGCGATCACGACCACGGCCAGCCACAGCGGCTTCATCCAGCGCGACCAGGCGGTGAGCGACAGCATCGCGACGGTGCCGCAGAAGGTGAGCATGCCCAGCGCGGCGATGGTCGGCATGTAGGTGCTGGGCGCCCCGCCCAGGCGGGCCAGGTCGTTCAGCAGCGGCCAGTTGGCGGTGAGGCCGAGGTACAGGCTCAGCCAGACGATCACCTGCCGGGTCGAGCGCGGCTGCGAGATCCAGCCGTCGATGCGTTGCCACAGGGTGCCGGCGGCGCCCGCATCCGACAGCGGCACGGGGCCGGAATCAGAGCGGTGGGGCGCACGCGCGAGCAGCGCAGAGTCGAGACGCGAAACAGACATGCAGCCAATGTAGGCAGCGTGCCTGAAGAGAGCCTGAACACCTCATTCAGAGCGCATTCAGACTCGGCCGATGCGCGCGCGGCGCAGCAACCGCAGGCGCGGGCTGCGCGACACCACGCGGCCAGCGGGGCGGCTGATGCCGCGCTCCACCACGATCGAGACCAGCGCCGCCAGGATCGCGGCGGCCGTCACGTCGGTCGGGAAATGCAGGCCCAGGTACAGCCGGCTCCAGGCCACCACCACCGCCGCCACGAGCGCCAGCCGCATGGGCGTGCGCCACGGCAGGCACCACAGCGAGAAGGCGGCGGCGAAGGTGCCGGCCGCGTGCAGGCTCGGGAAGCCCGGCCGCGCGCCCTGCGGCACCCACTGGATGCCCAGCCCGTAGAACGCGGGCCGTGGGAACGGCAGCACAGAACGGAACACGTTCACCACCAGCCACACCACGACCACGCTGACGAGCGCGGTGAAGAAGGCATGGCGCCAGCGGCGATCGAAAGCCGCGGCGGCGGCGATCGACAGTGCCAGCAGCGTCGGCAGCACATCGGACGCGAACACCGCGAAGCGGATGCTCCACGCCGGCGCATGGGCCGAGGCGTTGATCCAGTTGAACAGGGCGAAATCAAGGGCTTGCATGCAGGCGTGTGGTGCGTTCGATGGGAAGACGTTTCCGGCGGTGCGTCACCGCCAGTTCGATGACAAAGCCGACCGTCCAGCAGACCCACGCGGTCCACAGCGTGTGGCTCATGTAGTGCGCGCCGCGCAGCTGCTGCGCCGCACCGAGCACGAGGCCGGCGACTCCCGCCACGCACAGCCACACGACGGCCCCACGCGGCGCCACGTGCCGCAGCACGAAGTACCCGCCGAGGAAGGCGAAGGCGGCCGAGGCATGGCCGGCCGGGAAGCAGCCGCCCGGTCCGCCGTCGCGCACGCCCCAGGCCCAGTGCGACACGTACTGCGCCACGCCGCCGAATTCCTTCACATCCCAGGGGCAGCTGGTGTCGCTCGCGTGCTTGAGCAGGCTCACGGCCAGCACCGAGGCCAGCACGCTCAGCGCGAGCTGCACCCGCGCGGCGGTGGGCAGCCGCCGCAGCACGCCCACGGGCCATCGGATGGCGGCGAACAGGCCGATCAGCAGCAGCCAGCTCAGGTTCTTGGCGCCCTCGTGCATCACATGGACCAGGAAGGGGTTGTCGCGCCACGGAAAGCCCATCGGCGTGCCGGCCAGGCGGGCCAGCGGCAGGTCGCCGCCAAGCGCATCCCAGGTCATCAACAGGGCCAGAGCAAGCAAGGTCAGGACTCCGGGACGGAGGTTCGGGGAACGACGAGTCATGAAGAAAACAGGCCTTGGAACAGAGGAGCGCGAGCCTACGCACGCGGGATGAACCCCGTCTGAAGCAACCTGAACGATTCCTGACGCGATGGCCAGGGAGGCGACGCTAGACTTCGTGTTTTTGTAAGGCCACCGCGTGCGAATCTTGCTGGTCGAAGATGACAGTTCGTTGGCAGACGCGGTCTGCAGCTACCTCGTCGCCAAGGCGTTCGTGGTCGATGTGGCCCCCAGCCTGGCCGAAGCGCGCGGCGCGCTGCTCTCGGTGCAGTACGCGGCGGTGCTGCTCGACCTGCACCTGGGCGATGGCGACGGCCTCTCTTTGCTGCCGCAGGTGCGCGCGCTGCGCGAGCCGCCCATCGTCATCGTGCTCACGGCCCGCGACCAGGTCACCGACCGCATCCGCGGCCTCGATGCGGGCGCCGACGACTACCTCATCAAGCCCTACGACCCGGCCGAGCTGCTCGCGCGGCTGCGCGCCGTGGAACGCCGGCGCAGCGCCAACACCTCGCCGATGCTCCAGTTGGGCACGCTGGAGATCGACCTGGCCCACGACCGCGTGCGCAAGGACGGCGTGCCCGTCGTGCTCACGCAGAAGGAATGGGCGCTGCTGCGCGTGATGGCCACGCGGCCCGAGCGCATCCATACGCGCGACAACCTCGCCGATGCGCTCTACGGCTTCGGCGACGAGGCCGACAGCAACACGCTCGAGGTGTTCATCAGCCGGCTGCGGCGCAAGCTCGGGCGCAGCCACATCCAGACGCTGCGCGGCCTGGGCTACCGGCTGTCGTTCTCGGCGGACGACGAGGAATGAGCGGCGCCTTGCTTCGCGATCGTCGCGATTCGCTGGCCGGGCGCCTCACGCGCACGCTGATCCTGTGGGTCGGCGGCGTGTGGCTGCTGTGCGTGTTCGCCGTGGTCTGGTACGTGGACCGCGAGATCAACCACAACTTCGACAACGAGCTGGTGGAGGTGTCGCACCGCATGTTCGACATGGCGGTGCAGGAGCTCGAGAAGCTGAAGCGGCATCACGAGAACGGCACGCAGGACGCACCGCTGATCGCGCCCAAGCAGCTGTTCTCCGAAGACGCCGTGATGTACCAGGTGGTCGACGTGCACGAGCATGTGCTGCTGCGCTCGGCCGAGGCGCCCAACGACGCCTTCGACGTGCCACTGGCCGCAGGTTTCGCCAACAACCAGACCTGGCGCATCTACACCGTGCGGCACCCGACGCTGGGCCTGTACTTCCAGGTGGCCGACCCGCTCGACGAGCGCCGCCGCGCGCTGAACCGCACGCTGTTCGGCCTGATCATCCCGCTCGGCGCGGTGCTGCCGCTGCTGGCGCTGGTGCTGCGCCGGGTGGCGCGCACCGAGCTGCGCGTGCTGCAGCAGCTGGCCGGCGAGATCGAAAAGCGCAGCGGCGCCGACCTGCGTCCGATCACCCTGCCCGGCCTGCCGCAGGAACTGCGCGCGGTGGGCGACCATGTCAACCGGCTGCTGGAGCGGCTGTCGCAGTCGCTCGACGTGGAGCGCGCATTGGCCGCCAACGCCGCGCACGAGCTGCGCACGCCGCTGGCCGCCGCGCGCCTGCGGCTGCAGACCGCGCTCGACCACGACCTGAAGCGCACCGACGTCGAAGGCGCGCTGCAGGCGCTGCAGATGCTCAGCCACCGCGCCGAAAAGCTGCTGCAGCTGTCGCGTGCCGAATCGGGCGCCTCGCTCACGCGGGCGCGGGTCGACCTGGTGCAGCTGGCGGGCACGGTGGCGCAGGAGTTCTGGCAAGACCCGCAGATCAACGAGCGCCTGAAGCTCAAGGTGCCCGACAGCGCGGCGCCCGTGGCCTTCGGCGACGTCGACGCGCTGGCGATCGCGCTGCGCAACCTCGTTGAGAACGCCCTGCGCTACAGCGGCGACGGCCGCGTGACGATCGAGGTCGCGGCGCCCTGCGTGCTCGTGGTGCGCGATGCCGGCCCGGGTGTCAGCGCCGACCAGCTGCAATCACTGCACCAGCGGCATGTGCGCCACGGCTCGGACCGCGCCGGCTACGGCCTGGGCATGTCGATCGTGGGCACCATCGTCGAGAAGCACAACGCGACGCTGGAGCTGGCCTCGCCGCCGCCCGGTATGGCGCGCGGCTTCGAGGCGCGCATCGTGCTGCGGCCGGCCTGAGCCTTTTGCACCGACGTGTCAGCGTCAGTCGCTCACGATCTCGCGCAGCCAGTCGGGCAGCGCCAGCGCCTTCTGCTTCGGAAAGTCGACCCAGATGGTGGTGGCGCCGCCGGCCGCGCAGAGCACGTCGGGCGCGTCTTCGCGGACCATGGTGGCCCAGCTTTCGAAGGTGGTGCGCCCCGGGTCGCTCACGTACATCTTGATCCGCACGTTGCCCGGGTACTCGATCTGCCGGTAGAAATTGCAGAAGGCATTGACGATGACCATGCCTTCGCCGCCCGGCGTGGGCTCGACGCCGAGCGAGCGGATCCAGTCGATGCGCGCGGTCTCGAGGTAGCGAAAGTAGGTGCCGTTGTTCAGGTGGCCCATGGCGTCCATGTCGCCCCAGCGGATGGGGATCGACATTTCATACACGAGCTTCTTCTTTTCGGGGATTTCGATTCTCATCGGTGGGCCTTGATGGATGCGAGGATGCCCAGGACGAACAGCACCGCCGCCACCCACTCGGTGGCCTGCGGCCAGCGGCCGTCCCAGAGGAAAGAATAGAACAAGGCGAACAGCGTCTCGCTCACGATCAGTTGGCCGCACAGGCTGGCCGAGAGGCGCTGGCTGGCGACGTTCCAGAGGATGGTTGCGAGCCACGACGAACCGAAGCCGCTCGCCAGCGCAATCCAGATGAAGAGCATGCCGTCGGGCTGCGATTGCAGCGTGGCGACATCGCTGCCCGCCACCGCCCACAGCAGCAAGGCGCCGAGGCCGGTCGCAATGCCAAGCCAGTTGGCCCAGTCGGCCGCATGCACCTCGCGGTGCCGTTGCAGCCAGGCGGCATTGAGCAGGCCGTAGATTGTCCAGCTCACCATCGAACACAGCGCCAGCGCGATGCCCCAGCCGAAGCGCGCGCCGCCGCCACCACCGCCCGCGCCGTGCTGCGCCGACCACGCGCCCCAGATCATCAGCGCGATGCCCGCGCCCGTGAGCAGCAGGCCGGGCAGCAAGGCCCGCATGTGCAGGCCCGCGGGCCGGCCCAGCAGCATCATCCAGACGGGAATCGTGCCGATGATGAGGCTGGGCACCTCGGTGCCCGCCGCCGCGATGCCGAAGGCCAGCAGCAGGTAGTAGCCGCTGAAGCCCAGCACGCTGAGGCCGAGCGCCGCGAGCGCCTGCCGGCCCGTGGGCCAGCGCACCGCCGCGGGCCGCGCGAACACTGCCAGCGCCGACACCGCACCGAACACCGCAAAACGCGCCGCCGTGATGTCGACCATGCCGAAGTGGCCGACCATGCGCGGCGCCACGAACACCAGGCCCCAGAGCGCGCCCGCGCCCAGTCCGGCGGCAATGCCGATCCAGGCTCGGGGGGTCAGACTGCGAACCCGTCGTCGGCCGCGATGACGGCGCCGTTCACGAAATGGCTCTCGCCGCTGGCCAGCAGCACGATCAGGCCATCGAGGTCTTCGGGCTTGCCCACACGCTTGCGCGGCAGCATGCTGACCAGCTTGGCGCCGCCTTCGGTGCTCCAGTGTTCCTCATTGAGCTCGGTCGTGATGTAGCCCGGGCACAGCGCGTTCACGTTGATGCCGAAGCGGCCCCACTCGAGCGCCATGGCCTTGGTCATCTGCACCACCGCGGCCTTGCTCATGCAGTAGGTGCCGATCTGCGGCATGACCTTCAGTGCCGCTGACGACGCGATGTTGATGATGCGTCCGCCGATGTAGGTGCCCGGCGCCTTGCCCTGGGCGCGCGCCAGCATGCGCTTGCCGACCTCTTGCGCGACAAAGAAGGAGCCCTTCACGTTGGTGTCGAAGATGTAGTCGTAGTCGTCGGGCGTGACGTCCTGCAGGCGCTGCGTGGTGCTCACGCCCGAGTTGTTGACCAGGACGTCGATGGGGCCCACTTCGGTTTCGGCGCGGGCCACGGCGGCCTTGATGCTGCCGAAGTCGGTCACGTCGAGCTCGACCACGTGGGCGTCGCCGCCCTCGCCTTCGATGCGTGCGCGCAGTTCCTTGAGCTTGTCGACGCGGCGGCTGGCCAGCACCACGGCGGCACCGGCACGGGCCAGTGTTTTCGCGAACTGGGCGCCCAATCCGCTGGAGGCGCCGGTGACGAAGGCCACGCGGCCGGAGAGATCGATGCTGTAAGCCATGGGCAGAATCCTGTGGAGTCGCGCAGGTGACGCAGGGTGCCTCGCCTGCGGGCGACAAGGCCACCGCCGGACGCCGCATAAAATGCCGGGCGAACCGCGACGCCCCCGCGCCTCTAAAAATCATTATCGACCCAACCCACATGACGCACGACGAAATCCTCGCCCAGTTCGGCCCTCGCGAAGCCATGGAATACGACGTGGTCGTGGTCGGCGGCGGCCCCGCCGGCCTCTCGACCGCGATCCGCCTCAAGCAGCTCGCCGCCCAGCAGGAGAAGGAAATCTCCGTCGTGGTGCTCGAGAAGGGTTCCGAGCCCGGCGCGCACATCCTGTCGGGCGCCATCATGGACCCGCGCGCGCTCAACGAGCTGCTGCCCGACTGGGAGGAACTCGGCGCGCCGCTGAACCAGCCCGTGACCGACGACGCCATGGTGTTCCTGAGCGAAAAGTCGGGCCTGCGCACGCCCAACGCGTTTCTGCCGGCCTGCTTCCAGAACCACGGCAACTACATCATCAGCCTGGGCGCCTTCACCAAGTGGCTGGCGCAGCAGGCCGAGAACCTCGGCGTGGAAATCTTCCCGGGCTTCCCGGCCGCCGAAGTGCTCTACAACGAGAATGGCTCGGTGCGCGGCGTCGCCACCGGCAACATGGGCGTCGGCAAGGACGGCGAACCCACCGAGAACTTCCAGCTCGGCATGGAGCTGCTGGGCAAGTACACGGTGTTCGCCGAAGGCGCGCGCGGCCACCTGGGCCGCCAGCTGATCGCGAAGTTCAAGCTCGACGAAGGCCGCGACCCGCAGACCTACGGCCTGGGCGTCAAGGAAGTCTGGGAAATCGATCCCAAGCGCCACCAGCCCGGCTTCGTGCTGCACACGGCCGGCTGGCCGATGGACAACAACACCTACGGCGGCGCGTTCCTCTATCACATGGAGGACAACAAGGTCACGATGGGCTTCATCACGGGCCTGGACTACAGCAACCCGTACCTGAGCCCGTTCGAGGAAATGCAGCGCTGGAAGCTGCACCCCAACATCCGCTGGTACCTCGAGGGTGACGAAGCCAAGGGCATCAAGCCCGCCAAGCGCATCGGCTACGGCGCGCGCGCCATCACGGCCGGCGGTCTGCAGTCGCTGCCCAAGACGGTGTTCCCGGGCGGCGCGCTGGTCGGCTGCGAGGCCGGCTACCTGAACGTGAGCCGCATCAAGGGCAGCCACGCCGCCATCAAGACCGGCATGCTGTGCGCCGAGGCCGCATTCGACGCGGTCATGGCCGGCCGCCAGCACGACGAACTCACGGCCTACCCGGCCGCGTTCGAGAAGAGCTGGCTCTACACCGAGCTGAACAAGGCGCGCAACTTCAAGGCCTGGTTCAAGAAGGGCCTGGGCATCGCCACCCTCATGAACGGCGTCGAGCAGTGGCTGCTCAAGGGCCACATCCCATGGACCCTGCGCCGCACCAAGCCCGATCACCAGTACCTGAAGCCGGCCGCCGAGTGCAAGCCCATCGTCTATCCGAAGCCGGACGGCAAGCTCACCTTCGACCGCCTGTCGAGCGTGTTCATCAGCAACACGAACCATGAAGAGCAGCAGCCCGCTCACCTGACGCTGAAAGACGCGTCGGTGCCGGTCAACGTCAACCTCGCCAAGTTCGCCGGCCCCGAAAGCCGCTACTGCCCGGCCGGCGTGTACGAGTTCGTGCCCGACGAAGCCAACGCCGGCAAGGAGCGTCTGCAGATCAACGCGCAGAACTGCGTGCACTGCAAGACCTGCGACATCAAGGACCCGACGCAGAACATCGTCTGGGTGACGCCTGAAGGCGGCGGCGGTCCGAACTACGTGGGCATGTAAGCCCCACGGCGTCGATGCACGAAAGCCCTCTTCGGAGGGCTTTTTTCATGGCACCTCAGGCGAGGTACGCGGCGACCTCGTCGGGCGTGAGGAAGTGCACCAGCGACACCTGCGGGTTCTGCTCGGCGTGCAACACGTGGGTGAACCCGTTCCAGCCGCGCGCGGGCTTGTCGTCCGTCTCCAGCGCGACGAGCACCAGCCGCCCCTGCCTGCGCGCGTTCTCGCGCAGCGTGCCTTCCCCCCAGGACCACGCCATCGGGTCCACCAGCTCGCCCTTGGCGAAGGCCGTCGCCTGCAGCCAGAGGAAGGCGGCGGCATCGCTGTCCCCGTCGCGGCGCGTGCGCGGTGGCTGCCGGATGCCCAGCGTCTGGGCGTGCGTTTCCATCAGGTCCTGCAGCAGCGAGAAGGCGTGGAAGTTGTTGTTGATGCCCTGGGCGCGAACGACCATGCCCGCGCGCGATGTCGGCAGCAACACCACCAGCTCGTCCTCGTACGACAGCTGGGCCGCGGCGCGCAGGAAGTGCAAGGCCTCGAAGGGCAGCGAGTCGTTGGCGTACATCGCCTCGACGTGCGCGAGCAGGCCGTCGTCTGCCACCAACGACTGGTGGTTGCGCACATCGCGCACCACCATCGTCATGAGCGGCAGCACCAGCAGGTCGACCGCGCGCTGGAGTGCATCGACCTCGAAACGCGCCTGCGGCGACAGCGACGCGAGCGCCGCTTCGGCGGCCTGCCAGGCGGCGAGTGCTTCCTCGTCCTGCGGTTCGTCCTCGTCCTCGTCGGGTTCGTGCGGCTGCGCCGCGCAGTACGGCGCCAGCGACGCCAGCAGGCGCCCCGCGAGTTGGCGCACGGCGTCGAACATGAGCTGCGGATCGGCGCCGTTCTCGACCAGCGCGCCGCAGAACACCGCCAGCAACGCGGCCCGGTGCGGATGCAGGTCGCCGAACTGCGCGACGGCGGCCCGCAGCACCTCGTCCTTCGCCGAGCCCTCCACCACCTCGAAGTAGAGCCCACGGACCTCCGGCCGCTTGAAGAAGGACGCCTGGGTGTCGAGGTCGGCGTCCTGCAGAACAGGCAGTCGCAGGGTGGCGAGGAGATCGGGGGGCAGCATGGGCATGCGCAAATTGTGCGATACCCGCCGACGCTATCCTCGCGAGGCAAGGACACAAGGACACAAGGAGACAGGACCTCATGCACATCGTCATCACCGGCGGCGCCGGCTTCCTCGGCGCGCGCCTGGCGCGCACCCTGCTGGCCCTGGGCCAGCTGTCGCTCGCCGGCGCTCCCGCCCGCGACATCGCTCGCATCACGCTGGTCGACCGCGCCCCGCCGCCGCCCGACCTCGCGGCCAACGCCCGCATCGCGGCCGCCACCGGCGACCTCAACGCGCAACTGGCCGACGACGGCGCCACCTTCTGGCGCGAGGCCGACGCGGTGTTCCACCTCGCGGCCGCCGTCAGCGGCGAATGCGAGGCCGACTTCGACCTCGGCATGCGCAGCAACTTCGCCGCCACGCACGGCCTGCTCGAGAAGCTGCGCGCGCTCGGCACCCGCCCGGTGCTGGTGTTCTCGAGCTCGCTCGCCGTGTTCGGCGATTCGCCCGAGCAACCGCTGCCCGCGCTCATCGACGACCACACGCTGCCCACGCCGCAGACCAGCTACGGCATCCAGAAATTCATCGGCGAGCAGCTGGTGGCCGACTACACGCGCAAGGGTTTCGTGCAGGGGCGCAGCGTGCGCCTCATGACGGTGAGCGTGCGCCCCGGCCAACCGAACGGCGCGGCCTCGGGTTTCTTCAGCGGCATGATCCGCGAGCCGCTCGCCGGCCTGCGCGCGGCCTGCCCCGTGCCCGACGAGACGCCCGTGGCCATCGCCTCGCCGGCTCGGACCATCGAAGGCATCGTGCGCGCCGCCGAGGCCAGCGATGCCGACTGGGGCCCGCGCACCGCGCTCAACCTGCCGTCGCTGGCCACCACCGTGGGCGAGATGGCCGCCGCACTCGAACGCGTGGCCGGCCGCGCCGCCACCGACCTGCTCGACCGCACGCCCGACGCCACCATCGGCCGCATCGTGAAGACCTGGCCGGGCCGCTTCGACACCCCGCGCGCCCGGGCCCTGGGCCTGGCGGCCGACGCGTGCTTCGACGACGTGATTCGCGCCTACGTCCGTGAAAGTCCCGACGCGGTGAAACTGGTTATTCGTGCATAGTCATTTCTTTGCGTGAAACCGGTCTCAGGCTGTTTTGCGCGCCCCCTTTTTTCACCCGAGGAGACAGACAAATGAAGTTGACCCGACTGGCCGCCGGCCTGGTTCTGGGCATGGGCATGGCCTGCGCCGCTTTTGCGCAGACGACCATGAAGATCAGCATTTCCACCGCGCAGAACTCGCACCAGGGCGTGGCCATCGACACCTTCGCCAAGGAAGTCGAAAAGCGCACGGGCGGCCGCTACAAGGTCCAGACCTTCTACAACGGTGCGCTCGGCGGCGAACGCGAGTCGATCGAAGCGGTGCAGCTGGGCACGCAGGAACTGGCCTTCTCCTCGACCGGCCCGATCCCCAACTTCGTGCCCGAGACCAAGATCCTCGACGTGCCCTTCCTGTTCCGCGACAAGGCCCATGCACGCGCCGTGCTCGACGGCCCCATCGGCCAGGAAATGCTGACCAAGTTCGACGCCAAGGGCTTCAAGGCGCTGGCGTGGGCCGAAAACGGCTTCCGCCACATGACCAACAGCAAGCGCGACGTGAAGGCCCCCGAAGACCTCAAGGGCCTGAAGATGCGCACGATGGAAAACCCGGTGCACATCGCCGCCTACAAGGGCTTCGGCATCGTGACCACGCCGATGGCCTTCCCCGAAGTGTTCACGGCGCTGCAGCAAGGCACGGTCGACGGCCAGGAGAACCCGCTGCCGGTGATCATCTCGGCCAAGTTCGACCAGGTGCAAAAGCACCTCTCGCTGACCGGCCACGTCTACTCGCCCTGCATCTTCGTGATGAACAAGGGCACCTTCGACAAGCTGAGCGCGGCCGACAAGCAGGCCTTCATCGACGCCGCCAAGGAAGGCACCAAGGCCAACCGTGCGCGCGTGGACGAAGACGACTCGAAGGGCGTGGCCGACCTGCGTGCCAAGGGCATGACGGTGATCGACAACGTCGACAAGGCCAAGTTCGTGGCGGCGCTGGCACCGGTGAATGCCCAGTTCGAAAAGGACTTCGGCAAGGCCAACCTCGACAAGATCCGCAACTTCAAGTGATGACCCGGCGGCTGTCCTCCTGACAGCGTCGATGCCCGCCCAGCTTTGTCTGGCGGGCTTTTTTCGTTGAGAACCCGAAGAAACCGAAGAAACCGAACCATGCGAGCTGTTGTGTATGAAAGATAAATTCCTCGCCATCGAGCGCTGGACCACCGGCGTGTCGATGGTCGCCGCCTGCCTGATGCTGGTGATTGCCTCGGCGCTGGGCGTGTTCCAGATCGTCACCCGCTTCGTGCTGGAACAACCCGCCGAATGGAGCGAAATCCTGATCCGCGTGAGCCTGATCTGGATGGTGTTCCTGGGCATTCCGATGGCCTTCCGCCAGGGCGCAATGGTCAGCGTCGACGTGCTCTACCGCTGGAGTTCGCCGCGCGTGCGCCGCGTGCTCGACGCCGTGGTGTCGCTGGCCGCGCTGGCGCTGATGCTGGTCATTCTCTGGTGGGGCTGGGACTATGCGATGCGCGGGCGCGTGCAGTCGATGGCCGGCCTCGAAAGCCTGTCGATGGTCTGGGCCTACCTGGCCATGCCCGTCGGTTCCGTGTTCTGTCTGTTCGGCATTGCCGGCAATTTTCTCGATCCCAAGCGGCTCGAACTGGAGACCGCGCAATGAGCGTCGTGATGGTTGCAACGATGGTGCTGTGTTTTGCACTGTCGGTTTCGGTGGCCGTGTCCATCGGTCTGGCGTCGATCCTGGGCATCCAGGTCACCAACGCCAACATGCTGATCTCCGTGAAGGAGATGTTCAATTCGATCAACAAGTTTCCGCTGGCGGCCATTCCGTTCTTCATCCTGGCCGGCAACCTGATGGAAACCGGCGGCATCTCGCGCCGGCTGGTCGAGTTCGCCAAGAGCATCGTGGGCGGTGTGCAGGGCGGCCTGCCGATGACCTGCGTGCTGACCTGCATGATCTTCGCGGCGGTGTCGGGCTCGTCGGTGGCCACCACCTTCGCGATCGGCGCCATCCTGATCCCCGCGCTCATCAAGCACGGCTACCCCACGTCGTACGCGGCGGCGCTGCAGGCCACGAGCGCCGAGCTGGGCGTGATCATTCCGCCGTCGATCCCGATGATTTTGTACGGCGTGAGCGCCGAAGTCTCGATCGGCGAGCTGTTCATCGCGGGCTTCGGCCCCGGCATCCTGATCAGCCTGGCGCTCATGCTGTTCGTGTGGGTCTACTGCAAGTGGAAGGGCTGGGGCAAGACCGACGGTGAAGGCCGCATGCCTTTCGGCCGCGCGCTGTGGCAGGCCGGCTGGGCGCTGCTGATGCCGGTGATCATTCTGGGCGGCATCTACGGCGGCATCTTCACGCCGACCGAAGCCTCGGCGGTGGCGGTGTTCTACGCGCTCGTCGTGGGCATGGTGATCTACCGCGAGATCAAGATCACCGACCTGTTCGCGATCCTGCGCAAGTCGGTGCTGTCGTCGGCGGTGATCATGTTCATCATCGCCAACGCCGGCCTGTTTGCGTTCCTGATCACGCGCGCCGGCGTGCCCGACGCCATCGGCCACTGGCTGCAGGAAGTGCTGAAGTCGCCCGCGATGTTCCTGCTGGGCGTGAACGCGGCGCTGTTCGTGATCGGCATGTTCATCGAGACCAGCGCGGCCATCATCGTTCTGGCGCCGATCCTTGCGCCGGTGGCGGTGCACTTCGGCATCGACCCGGTGCACTTCGGCCTGATCATGGTGGTGAACCTGGCGCTGGGCATGATCACTCCGCCCTTCGGCGTGAACCTGTTCGCGGCCTGTACGGTGGCGCGCATCTCGCTCGACCGGATCGTGAGACACCTGATCCCGTTCGTGCTGGTGATCCTGGCCTGCCTGATGGTCATCACCTACGTGCCCTGGGTCTCGCTGTCGCTGCGCGACCTGGTCTACAGCCGGTAGCCGCGCGGCGCCACGCCCACCCGCACACGGCGGGCGGCCTTCACGGGCCGCCCGCCGTGTCGTTTCAGCGCTTCGGTTCCTGCTGCAGGTACTGGCTCGGCGGCATGCCGAGCGTGCGGCGGAACATCGCGGTGAAAGCGCTCGGGCTCTCGTAGCCGTGCGCCAGCGCCACCTCCAGGATCGACGCGCCCGCGGCCAGCCGCGGCAGGCTCAGCAGCAGCCGCGCCTTTCGGCACCACGCGCCGAAGGTCATGCCGGTCTCGCGTTCGAACAGCCGCGCCAGCGTGCGCGCGTTCATGTGCAGCTGCGCGGCCCAGCCGTCGAGCGTGGCGGGCTGCGCGGGGTCGCGGATCAGCGCCTCGCACAGCGCGGCCAGGCGCGCGTGGCGCGGCATCGGCACATGCAACGACAGCGCGGGCGCGGCCTCGATCTCGTCGAGGATCAGCTCCATGACGCGCTCGTCGCGCCCACCCGGCGCGTAGTCCAGTGGCAGCGACACGGCCGCCACGATCAGTTCGCGCAGCAGCGCCCCCACATGGATCACGCGGCAGTCGGTGCCCGGGTCGGCGCGCGTGCCAGGCTCGACGAAGACGGTGCGCATCTGCACCTCGCCCGCCATGCGGATCTGGTGCGTCATGCCCGGCGGCACCCAGACGCCGCGCCCCGGCGGCACCACCCAGCTGCCGGCCGCGGCGCTGACCATCATCACGCCCGAAATCGCATGGATGAGCTGGCCGCGGCGGTGCGCATGCGGCGGAATGAAGGCATCGCCCGCCGGATCGGTGGCGAGCACGGCCACGGCGCGCGGGGTCGATTCGCCTTCTTCGGGGCGCAAGTTCAGTTTGTCCATTTCACGACGATGTTTGCACATTCGTAGCGAGAACATCTTTCCGTGTCTTCCTACGATGGCTTTTCCTCCCTTTTTCTCAAACCGGACATCGAAGAAAGAAGCCATCGCATGAACACGCGCCGACTCGGGCTGCTCACCGGCACCCATGCCGTCAACGACCTCTACCAGGGCCTCGTGCCCGCGCTGCTGCCCTTCATGGTGCTGGAGCGCGGCTACAGCTACACGGCCGTGAGCGGCCTGATGCTGGCGGCCACCGGGCTGTCGAGCGTGGTGCAGCCGCTGTTCGGCCTGTACGCCGACCGCCACCCGCGCGCCTGGCTCGTGCCCGTGGGCTTCCTGGTGGCGGCGCTGGGCGTGGTGCTGGCGGGCCTGAGCCAGAGCTACCTGCTGACCTGGATCGCGGTCGCGCTGTGCGGGCTGGGCATCGCGGCCTACCACCCGCCCGCCACCGTGGCCGCGCGCGCGGCCGGCGGCGCTTCGCAGAAAGCGATGAGCGTGTTCTCGGTGGGCGGCACCATCGGCGCCTCGTTCGCGCCCGTGCTGGCGGCCACGGTGGTGGGCGGCGGCAGCCTGTCGCGCAGCTACCTGCTGGGCATTCCTGCGGTGGCGATGGGCGTGGTGTGGGTCGCGGTGAACGCGCGGCGCGGTGCCGTCGCCAGCCACGCGGCCGCCGCGGCGGCGCGCGCCGCACAGGCCCGCGCCCAGGTGCTGAAACCGCACAACGACTGGCGCGCCTTCAGCCTGCTGGTCGCGACCATCGTGGGCTGGTCGATCCCTTACGTCACGGTGCTGTCGATGCTGTCGCTGCGCATCACGCGCGACCTGCACGGCACCACCTTCCAGGGCGCCGCGGCGCTCACCGCCTTCACCGCCGCAGGGGCCGTCGGCACGCTGGCCGGCGGCTGGCTCGGCGACCGCATCGGGCGCATGGGCACGATCCGCTGCGGCTATTTGCTCGCGTTGCCGGCGATGGCGGGTCTCGTGCTCGCCTCGACGCCCGCCGCGGCGCTGGCCTGCACCGCGTGGCTCGGCATGAGCATGTTCCTGCCCTTCGCCGCGCAGGTGACGCTCGCGCAGGACTACCTGCCGCGCAACCCGGCCACGGCCAGCGGCATCACGCTCGGCCTCGCGCTCTCGGTCGGCGGGCTGGTGTCGCCGCTGTTCGGCCTGCTGTCGGACGCGCGCGGGCTCGGCGTGACGCTCACGGTGGTGCTGTGCGTGCTGTGCGTCGCGACCGTGCTGGCCTTGCGGCTTCGCAACCGCACGGTGCAGGTGATGGCGGGCGAGGCTGCTGCGGCCTGAGTTCTGCCCCGCGCCCCGAGCCGCAGACCCACCGGAATCCGGAGGCGATTCGACGCCGCACGCGCCCTCTTTCACTGCCAGAATCAATGCAAGCTTCGACGTCGAGCCTGACAGACCCGAAGAAGGAACAAGGACGCCATGCATCGAATCGCCGCCCAAGGTTGCAGCCTCGCCGCCGCCGGCCTGCTGGCCACGGCCGGTTTCGCGGCCACGCCGGCCGCTGCGCCTGTGCCGTCGTCTGCGGCAGCACCCGTCATTTCGGCCAACCCCGTCGCCACCCTCGCCGAAGTGGAAACCGCCGTGCGCGCCTGGGCTGCGGCCTGGTCCGCCCGCGACGTGGAGCGCTACCTTGCCGCCTACGCGCCCGACTTCACCCCCGCGCGCAGCCAGACACGCGAACGCTGGGAGGCCGACCGGCGCACCCGCATCACGGGCAAGTCGCGCATCAGCGTGGGCATCGAGGGGCTGGTGATCAGCATCCAGGGCACGTCGGCCAGTGCGGAGTTCCGGCAGGTCTACCGTGCCGATGCGCTGACCGAAACCGACCGCAAGACGCTCGAGTTGCAGCGCGTGGGCACGCGCTGGCTGATCCGCAAGGAAAGCAGCGCGGGCAACTGACGCGCGTCAGCATGCCCTCTGTAGGCAAATGGTTCACGAAGGTGTCACCACTTGCAACGATGCTGCAGCCTTCGACCTCCGAAAGCTGTGGCCGCCATGTTTCCCACCAAGACCGAGAAGGCACGCGACGAACTCCAGGCCGGGCAGCGCACGCTCAGCCAACGTGAGCGCGCCCTGCTGCTCATGGCCGACGGCCGGCGCTCGCTGACCGACTTCAGTCCGCTGTTCCCCAGCCGCGTCGAGGCCGAGCAGGCGATCCAGGGGCTGATGCAGCGGGGCTACCTGCAGGATGCGCGACCGGTCGTCGCTCAACCTGCGCCGGCCCCCACGCCCGTCCCGGCGGCCGAGCCGATCCAGGTCGCCACGTCGGCCGACAGCTTCGACGGCAAGCGCTCGCTGGCCACCACGCGCATGTTCCTGTTCGACATCTGCGAGCGCATGTTCGTGCGCCGCGACCCGCGCTTCGCCAACCAGATGCGCGACGCCCTGCGTGAGGCGCGCGACCGCGAGGCCATGCTCACCATCGCCGCGCTCATGCTCTCCGAGATCGAGAAAGCCGCCGGCCCCGAGCGCGCCGACTCGCTGCGCGAGCGCATCGACAAGCTGCTGCCGCTGGCCGAAACCGTGCACTGAACCTGGCGGCCACGGGTCGCCATCCCTCAACCAGGGGACGCGGGCCCCCGGGGCTGCTTGCTAGAACCCAACTCCCAAAACAAGGAGGTTCAGCATGCCAAATCCGCAGAGCTATCACTTCACGCTTCCCAAGTCGAGACGACCGGGCGAAGTCTCCCTCAACGAGCCCTGGTACCCCGGCGTCCAGCCCTACTGGCCGACGTGCACCACGAAGCGGTCGGTCGATCCGATCATGGGCATCACCACGGTGGTCATCCATGCCACGGCCGGCGGATCGTCTTCCGGCGCCATCTCGGTCATGAAAAAACCGACGGATGCGGCTTCGTTCCACTGGCTGGTTCCCGATGAGGACGAACCCCAGCACGGTGAACTCGTCTGGGCCTGCGTGCCGGAGGCGCTCGCGGCATGGCACGTGCGCAATGCGGCCTCGCACCCCGATGTGAACGACGGCGCCAAGCGCGTCAACCACTGGTCGCTGGGCATCGAGGTCGTGAACAAGCAGAAACTCGACCCCTTCTCCGACTGGCAAGTCGAAATCACGGCGCGCATCGTTCGCCACTGCTGGGCCAAGTACCCCAACCTCGCCCACGTGGTCTCGCACGCCAAGCTGGACCCGGATCGCCGCACCGATCCGGGCACCTTGTTCGATTGGGAACGGTTCAAGCACCTGGTGCTGAATGGCGAGGCCGATGCCATTCCCGTGGCGGTCGCTTCCGCCAAGCCGCTCTCCCAACTGAGAGCGTCCCAGGCGCTGGGGTGCTGCCACACCTGAGGCCCCCACGAGCACTTCGACACCAGCCCCGGCCCCGCGATCCACTACACTCGCCGGGTCAGGAGAGAGCCCCGCGCGACGGGGCCGCCGAAGGCGCAGGGGTTCCCCGAACGCTCAGGCAAAAGGACTGACAAGACGCCGGCAACCACCGGCGTTTCCTTGCTGGAGAGAGGCCGTGGCATTGCATGCGGCCCACCGAAGGAGCAAACCCCGATCGTGGGGCGAATCTCTCAGGTAAAGCGGACAGCAGGGGTGGCCCATGGCGTTGCAGCCATGGATTTCGACTGCCCCTTTGGAGTGCCCCGTGGCTGCTTCTTCCGCTTCCTCCGACGCCCAACTTCTCAAGACACCGCTGTACGACCTCCACGTCGAGCTGGGCGCCCGCATGGTGCCCTTTGCGGGCTATTCGATGCCGGTCCAGTACCCCGCCGGCCTGATGGCCGAGCACAAGCACACGCGCGATGCGGCCGGCCTGTTCGACATCTCGCACATGGGCCAGCTGCGTCTCGTCGGCCCCGACGCCGCCGCCGCCTTCGAAACCCTGATGCCCGTCGACGTGGTCGACCTGCCCGCCGGCAAGCAGCGCTACGGCCTGCTGCTGAACGACGAAGGCGGCATCCTCGACGACCTGATGTTCTTCAATGAAGGCCACGGCTCGATCTTCGTGATCGTGAACGGCGCCTGCAAGGTGGCCGACATCGCCCACATCCAGGACAAGATCGGCGCGCGCTGCGAAGTGCAGCCCCTGCCCGACCACGCCCTGCTGGCGCTGCAGGGCCCGCAGGCCGCGGCCACGCTGGCACGGCTGTCGCCCGGCATCGAACGTTTCGTGTTCATGACCGGCGGCGCGGTGCAGATCGGCGGCATTGCCGCTTTCGTCACCCGCAGCGGCTACACCGGCGAAGACGGCTTCGAGATCTCGGTGGCCGGCAAGGACGCCGACGCCCTCGCCCGCCTGCTGCTCGCGCAGCCCGAAGTGAAACCCGTCGGCCTGGGCGCGCGCAACTCGCTGCGGCTCGAAGCCGGCCTGTGCCTGTACGGCAACGACATCGACACCACCACCACCCCGGTCGAAGCCTCGCTCAACTGGGCGATCCAGAAGGTGCGCCGCGCGGGCGGCGCGCGCGAAGGCGGCTTCCCGGGCGCAGCCAAGGTGCTGGCCCAGCTGGCGGCCGTCGCCTCGGGCGCGGCCGGCCACACCGACCACGAGACGCTCACGCGCAAGCGCGTCGGCCTGGTGGCGCTGGAACGCATTCCGGTGCGCGACGGCACGCTGCTGCAGTCGCTCGAAGGCCATGACATCGGCACCGTCACCAGCGGCCTACTCGGTCCCACGGCCGACCGCTGCGTGGCCATGGGCTACGTGGCCGCCGCCTTTGCCGAACCCGGCACGCGCGTGCAGGCCATCGTGCGCGGCAAGCCGGTGCCGATGGAGGTGTCGACGATGCCTTTCGTGCCGACGCGCTACTACCGCGGCTGACCACCACTGAACACCGCAGACCCGGCTAGGCTCTGCACCCCGATTCCATTTTTTCCACGAGGAGTTTTTTCATGAGCATCAAATACACCAAGGACCACGAATGGGTGGCGGCCGAAGGCGGCGCCGCCACCGTGGGCATCACCGTGCATGCGCAGGACGCGCTGGGCGACGTGGTGTTCGTCGACCTGCCCGAAGTCGGCAAGACCTTCGCACAGGGCGAAGTCGCCGGTGTGGTCGAGTCGGTCAAGGCCGCCGCCGATGTGTTCATGCCCGTGTCGGGCGAGATCACCGAAGTGAACGAAGCGCTGCGCGCCGACCCGTCGCTGGCCAACAGCGACCCGCTGGCCTCCGGCTGGTTCTTCAAGGTCAAGCTGAGCGAGCCCGCACAGCTCGACGCCCTGCTCGACGCAGCGTCCTACGACAAGTTCGCCGCCGAGTCCTGATCCGCTGAGTCTTCAGCCACCTTCGTTCCTTCTTCCCCCGAGCCCTCACCGCCATGCCGATTCCCGCCCTTCCCTCTTTGCAAGCCCTGGAGAACGCCGAAGAATTCCTCGCCCGCCACATCGGCATCGATGCAGCGGACGAGGCGCGCATGCTGCCGGTGATCGGCTCGGAAACGCGCGCGGAGCTCATCGACGGCATCGTGCCGGCGGCCATCCGCCGTGCCCGGCCGATGCGCCTGCCCGCGCCGGTGACCGAAGCCGACGCGCTGGCCGAGCTGAAGACGCTGGCGTCGAAGAACAAGGTGTTCAAGAGCTTCATCGGCCAGGGCTACTACGGCACGCACACACCGGGCGTGATCCTGCGCAACATCCTGGAGAACCCCGCCTGGTACACGGCCTACACGCCCTACCAGGCCGAGATCTCGCAGGGTCGCATGGAAGCCCTGCTCAACTTCCAGACGATGGTGTGCGACCTCACGGGCATGGCCATCGCCAACGCGTCGATGCTCGACGAGGCCACGGCCGCCGCCGAGGCCATGACGCTCGCCAAGCGCAGCGTGAAAAGCAAGAGCAACGTGTTCCTGGTGTCGGGTGACTGCCACCCGCAGACCATCGAGGTCATCAAGACCCGCGCCGCGCCGCTGGGCATCGAGGTGAAGGTGAGCACCGTGTCGGAAACGCTGCCGCACCTGATGGTGAGCGGTGAGTTCTTCGGCGTGCTCGCGCAGTACCCCGCCACCACCGGCCACGTGCACGACCTGCGCCCGCTCGCGGGCCACGCGCACCAGTGCGACGCCGCCTTCATCGTCGCGGCCGACCTGCTGGCGCTGACGCTCTTGGTCGCCCCCGGCGAGTTCGATGCCGACATCGTCTGCGGCACCACGCAGCGCTTCGGCATGCCGCTGTGCAACGGCGGCCCGCACGCCGCCTACCTGGCCTGCCGCGATTCGTTCAAGCGCTCGCTGCCCGGCCGCCTCGTCGGCGTGAGCGTCGACACGCACGGCCAGCCCGCCTACCGCCTCGCGCTGCAGACGCGCGAGCAGCACATCCGCCGCGAAAAAGCCACGTCGAACATCTGCACCGCGCAGGTGCTGCCGGCCGTGGTCGCCAGCATGTACGCCGTGTACCACGGCCCCGACGGCCTCACGCGCATCGCGCAGCGCGTGGCCGTGCTCACCGCCATCCTCGCCAAGGGCCTGTCGCAGATGGGCCGCGAGCCGGTGAACAGCACCGCCTTCGACTCGCTGACGATCCGCACCGGCGACGACACGGCCGCAATCATCGAGCGCGCCCAGGCCGGCGGCGTCAACCTGCGCCAGCGCCTGCAGCAGCACCTGGGCATCTCGCTGGACGAAACCACCACGCGCGCCGACATCGAAACCCTGTGGGCGCTGTTCGTGCCCGCCGGCACCGCGATGCCGCGCTTCGACGAGCTGGCCGAGAGCACCACGCCGCTGATTCCCGACGACCTGCGTCGCACCAGCGCCTTCCTCACGCACCCGGTGTTCAACACCCACAAGAGCGAAACCGCGATGCTGCGCTACATCCGCAGCCTCTCGGACAAGGACCTCGCGCTCGACCGCAGCATGATCCCGCTGGGCAGCTGCACCATGAAGCTCAACGCGACCAGCGAGATGATCCCCATCACCTGGCCCGAGTTCGCGAACATCCACCCCTTTGCACCCGCCGAGCAGCTGCAGGGCTACGCCCAGCTCGACGCACAGCTGCGCGCCTGGCTCTGCGAAGCCACCGGCTACGCGGGCATCAGCCTGCAGCCCAACGCCGGCTCGCAGGGCGAGTACGCGGGCCTGCTGGCCATCAAGTCCTTCCATGAAGCCAAGGGCCAGGGCCACCGCAACATCTGCCTGATTCCCTCATCGGCGCACGGCACCAACCCGGCCAGCGCCCAGATGGTGGGCCTGCAGGTGGTGGTGACGGCCTGCGACGCGCAGGGCAACGTCGACATGGACGACCTGAAGCGCGCCTGCGAAAAGCACAGCGCCCACCTGGCCGCCGTGATGATCACCTACCCGAGCACGCACGGCGTGTTCGAGACCCGCGTGAAGGAACTGTGCGAACTCGTGCATGAGCACGGCGGCCGCGTGTACGTCGACGGCGCCAACATGAACGCACTGGTCGGCGTGGCTGCACCGGGCGAGTTCGGCGGCGACGTGAGCCACCTGAACCTGCACAAGACCTTCTGCATTCCGCACGGCGGCGGGGGCCCGGGCGTCGGCCCGGTCTGCGTGGTCGAAGACCTCGTGCCCTACCTGCCGGGCCACGCCACGGCCGGCGTGCCCTCGAACGGCGTGGGCGCCGTGTCGGCCGCGCCGCTGGGCAATGCGGCCGTGCTGCCGATCAGCTGGATGTACTGCCGCATGATGGGCGCCAAGGGCCTGCAGGCCGCCACCGAAATCGCGATCCTCAGCGCCAACTACATCAGCGCGCGCCTGAAGGACCACTACCCCACGCTGTACGCGAGCCCCAACGGCCACGTCGCGCACGAGTGCATCCTCGACCTGCGCCCGCTCAAGGACACCAGCGGCGTCACCGCCGAAGACGTGGCCAAGCGCCTCATCGACTACGGCTTCCACGCGCCCACGCTGAGCTTCCCCGTGCCGGGCACGCTGATGGTCGAGCCGACCGAAAGCGAACCGCTGGCCGAGCTCGATCGTTTTGTCGACGCGATGATCGCCATCCGCGGCGAAATCCGCCGCGTGGAAGAAGGCGTCTGGTCGAAGGACGACAACCCGCTCAAGCACGCGCCGCACACCGCTGCGAGCCTGCTCGGCAGCGAGTGGAGCCACCCCTACTCGCGCGAACTCGGCGCGTTCCCGCTGGCCGAACTCAAGCAGGCCAAGTACTGGCCGCCGATCGGCCGCGTGGACAACGTCTACGGCGACCGCAATCTGTTCTGCAGCTGCGTGCCGGTGGGCGACTACCAGGAAGCCGAAGAGGCCTGACGGGAACGCGGCGGCGCCCAGCCGCCGCTCAGCCGCCGCTCAGCCTTCGCGGCGGTACATTGCCCATTGCACGGTGAGCAGGTCCGCCGCGATCTTCGCGGCGTTCACACCCGCGTAGGTTTCGGACGGATCGAACGCGAAGGCCGCCTGGTAGCGCTTGATGTGCGCATAGTCCCGGTCGAAAGTCATCGGGCCCATGAGCTCGGTGGGGTCGGTGCCGGCGGGAAGCGCCAGGAATTTGTCGGGGTCGGTGGTGCTCTGGTAGAGATCGACGCTCATCAGGTTCATGGCTTGCTCTCGAAGTCTGGAGCGCAATCATCTCGGCCCTTGGCGCTGCGTGCAATCGGCCAGCGCCTACACGGCGTGCAGGCGCGCAGCACGTGGGGCAGCGCCCCGTCGTGCCTCAGGGGTGCTCAGGGCTGCTTTTTCTTCGCCACGTCGCCCGTGGCGATCCGCTCGCGAAAACCGCGCAGGCTGGCCTTCATCTTGCGCTCGTTCTCGGGCCCCATGCGCACCAGGATCTTCTGGCCGGCCGAGAGCGATTCGAGCTTCGGATCGGCGTACTCGTAGCGCACCCAGGGCCGCTGCGAGGGAATGTCGCCCTTCACCTCGACCAGCTTCACCTGCACCGGCCCGGTGGGCTCGGGCGCTTGCAGCAGGTGGTCGATCACGGCGATGAGGCGGTCGTTGAAGTAGCGGCCCGGATAGCCCAGCTCTTCGTACGCCTGCTGGAACAGCGGGTACAGCCGCGCATACACCGCCGCCGCCTTGGCCGGATCGACCGACCCCGCCAGCATCACGATGCCGTTGTAGCGCGCCGCGTTGTTCGCCGCGATGGTCTGCACGCCGCCCTGCTGCGGCCCTTCGGTGATGAAGCGCTGCGGCGCGGGCCGCACCGGCCACTTGCTCGCGGGCGCCTGCTCGCGCGACAGGTTGTCGACCGTGGCGACGAAGCGCCGCGCCACGCCGTCGGACTGCAGGTAGGCCGCCACGGCCTTGCCGCCCAGCAGCTCGGTGAGCGCCTTCATCACGCGCGCATCGGAACTGGCCAGCGCGGGCAGCGCGGCATCGGGTGGGGCGAGTGCTTCCACCGGGTTCTGCGGGCCGATGGGCTCCGCGGCCTTGGGCGGCTCGGGGGGCGCGTCGTTCGGAGCAACGGCAGCCACGGGCGCGTTCGGCAGTGGCGCCAGTTGCTGCTGCTGGTACCAGCGCCAGCCGAAATAAGCCGCCACCAGCACGACGAGAACGAGGCCGATGATGGTGCCCATCGGCATTTCTTTGCGGCGTCGGAATTCGGGGGTGTCGCGGGGGGAGTCGGCGTCGGACATGGGCGGTTTCCTTTTGCGGGATGGCAGTGGGGAGACGAAAGGCAATGGTGCATCAGGATGGCCCGCCAGGGCCGCACGATCGCCACGTTCTCGTAACCCCCTGTGACGCCCCACCCGCGCCGAAGTTCAGTCGCTCAGCGCGTCACTCGCCGCCGATGCACACCACATGCGCCTCGCGTGGATCGACGCGGCCCGCATGCAGGTCGGCGATCACCGCCTGCGCATGCGCAAAGCCACGGCCCTGCGCCAGCGTCATCCAGCGGTTGCCCGGCCGGCTCAGCTCGGCGATGAAGCGGCCCTGCGCTTCATTGAAACGGCGGTTCACCTCCTGCGGGCCCCAGTCGGCATTCCGCTTGCGGATCTGCACGGGCGCGAAGTACAGCAGCGGCGTGGGCCCAGGCAGCGCGCTGGTGTCGCCGAGAAATTCGGTCTTCTGCGCCGAGCCCGCATAGCAGTCGTACACCAGCGATTCGCCGAAGTGGTGGTGCACGGTGGCGCGCAGGTCGTCGTGGCCCGCGAAGTCGACGTACAGCGTGGGCACGTCGGCCGCCAGCGTGGCGATCTCGCCGTAGGCCACCGTGCGGTCGTAGCAGCCCAGCGCTTCGACGAAGGCGCGGTTGCCCTGCGACGTGGCCGCGATCAGCTGCACGCCCTCGCGGCGGCCGAGGCAGAAGGCCGTGCCGAACGCGGTCTTGCTCGATGCGCTCGACACCACCACCTGCGTCGCGCCGAAGAAGGCGTTGTCTTCCAGGAAGTCGGCCAGCATGAACGAGGTGATGAACAGCGGGCGCACCAGCATCTGGTAGTCCTCCAGCGCAGCGACGTAGCCGGCATCGTGGCTGCAGCGCATGTACTGGTTGTAGGCCGACACCAGCTCGCTGCGGTGCGCCGCGCCGTCGTAGAAGCCGCGCGGCGTCACGCGCACAGGCTGCATGCGCAGGTGGCTCGCAATCGGAAAGTAGCCGTAGAAGCGCTCGCCCACGGCCACGCCTTCGACGTTCGATGCCACCACGTCGGCGAAGCCCCAGGCCGGCATGTGGCCCCAGTCGGCGTCGCCGGTGGGAAAGAACTGCCAGTACTTCATCACCGCATCTCCGAAGGCCGCGTAGGTGATGTTGTTGGTGGTGAGCGAGAAGCGCTCGACCTTCATCAGCACCTCGCCCGCGGCAAGGCTTCCGGCGTCCTGCGAGGTGACGATGCGGGTGGTCCCGAGCGCGTTCTTGCGCGTTTCGAGGCGGGTTAAAGTGAATGCGTTGTTCATTCGCAAACTGTAGGACGGCCCGCTTCGCCGCGGGTTCGGAAACCCGGTCCATGCCCGCCGCACCCCGCTCCAAGCCCCTGAAACGCCCCACGCAGGCGCGCAGCAAGTTCACCGTGCAGGCGATCTACGACGCCTTTGTTCGGATTTGGCGCGCGCAGGGCTGGGAGGGCGTGACCACGCGCGCCGTGGCGCTCGAAACCGGCATCGCGGTCGGCACCTTCTACGACTACTTTCCCGACAAGGAAGCCCTGCTCTCGGGCTATGTGCGCCACTGCGTCGAAGCGCTGCTCGCGCGGCTCGACGCGGACGTGATCATGCCTTCAGACATCGACTGGCGCGAGCGCACACAGCGCCTCGTGCGCCTCACCTGCGACACGCGCATCGATGGGCTGCCCGCGTTCGACCACGAGATGCTGATGCTCGAACACCGCGTGGCCGAGCCCAAGCACCACCGGCGCGTGTACGACGAGCTGCTCGCGCGCTGGACGCAGGCCTTCGCCGCCTGCCGCGACCTGCAGCCGCCGCCCTCGCCCGCCACCGTGCAGGCGCTATTGACCGCCGCCTGGGGTGGTCGCCGCTACCGGCTGCTGGTGCAGCCCGACACCATCGACGACGCGTGGGTCGACGAGATGGAAGCGATCGTCATGGCGCGGTTGGCTGCGCGCTGAGCGCCTGAAGCCACGCCAGCGTGCCCTGCAACTCGGCCGGGCGGATCTCGTGCGCACCCGGAAAGTCCGAGCCCGACAGCGCCAGCGGCAGCCCGCGCACCCGCTCGCGCGTGGCCTGCGCGGCGCTCGGCGGAATCACGTTGTCAGCGCTGCCATGGCTCACCCACAGCGCCTTGCCCGCGAAGGCCTCGGGCGGTGCGATGTGCGGCACCACCTCGGGCAACAACCGGCTGTGCCACACCAGCGCGGCACGCAGCTTCTCGGGCTGCGTGAGCAGCAGCGACAGCGACATGATCCCGCCCTGGCTGAAGCCGCCGACCACCACGCGCTCGGGCGGAATGCCCAGCTGCTGCGAGGCCGACGCGACCATCTCGCCGATGAGGAAGCGGCTCTCGCGCTCCTGCTCTTCATCGATGCGGCGCCCGCCATCGGACAGCATCTCGAACTCGAACCACGCGTACGAGCCGGGCGACAGCACATACGGCGCGCGCAGGCTCAGCACATGGAACTGCGGCGGCATCATGCGCGCCAGGCCGAACAGGTCTTGCTCGTTGCTTCCCACGCCGTGCATCAGCACGAGCAGCCAGGGGTCGCCCGCGCCGGGCTGCGCGGGGTGATGCAGGAAGTGAAGCGGCAGATGAAGTGCGGTCATGGTGCGGGCGGCTGGATAGACTGGAGCGAAACGAAACGAAAGCATCTCTTGTTCATGCGACACCTCCGAGCCTTGAGCTTACTTCTTGCCACGATCCTGCCGGGCGTAGCGGCCATTGGCGCGCCAGCCACCGAGTTCAGGAAAGGCCCGGTGTGCCCCTTCGACGCGCGCGCGGTGCAGCTGCGACCGAACCTCTGCGTGGGCTTCGATGCCGGCGCCTATGCGTCGCAACACAGCTACACGGAAGCTGGCAATCTGACCTGCGATGCCACCAAGGCCGCAACCGCCGACACCCGGTGCCCCACGCTGCGCGTGCTGACCCGTGCGAACGGCAAGACCCACACGCGCGTTTTTCCGGCGCCGCGCACCGCCTCGCTCGCCGACCCCAGCGACGCCTGCGTGATCAAGACGATCGCCGTGAATCGCAGCGGCACCCGCTTCGCACTCCAGGGCCAGGGCCGCGACTGCTTCGGCGGCACTGCGCGCTTCTCGGTCGAGGACGTGTTCGAACTGACGCACGGCGCACCGGTGCTCGTGAAGAAGAACGGCGCCTACTTCCGCTGACCGCAGGGGTCAGCGAAAGCCCTTGGCCAGCGCCCGCGTGACCTCGGCCGAGGACACCTCGCGGCAGCCGGTGGCGTTCTGCCCCGACCACAGCGGAGAAAAATCGCCACTGCCCTGCGCCTCGGCCTTGGCGCGCAGCGGCGCGATGCCCGACGTGGCGAGCGGAAATTCCGGTGCCGGGCCGATGGGCCCCAGCTCGCGCATCACGCGGTTGACGATGCCGCGCGCCGGCCGGCCGGTGAACAGGTTGGTGAGCGCCGTGTGGCGCGCAGCCTCGCTCTTCAGCGCCGCGCGGTGCAGTGCGCTGGTCATGGCCTCGGGCGTCAGCAGATAGGCCGTGCCGATCTGCACGCCGGCCGCGCCCAGCGCCATGGCCGCGGCCACGCCGTCGGCATCCGCAATGCCGCCGGCCGCGATCACCGGCACCTTCAGTGCGCGCACCAGCTGCGGCAGCAGCGCGAAGGTGCCGAGCTGCTTCGTGAGGTCGTGCGACAGGAAATGGCCGCGGTGCCCGCCGGCCTCGAGCCCCTGCGCGATGACCGCATCAACGCCCTGCGCTTCGAGCCACAGCGCCTCTTCCACGGTGGTGGCCGACACCAGCACCTTGGCGCCCCAGCCGCGCACCTGCGCCAGCAGCGCCTCGGGCGGCAGCCCGAAATGGAAGCTCACCACCGGCGGCTTGAACTCGGCCAGCAGGTCGGCCACCTCGGCGCTGAACGGGTTGCGTCCCGGTCCGGCCGGAATGGTGGCGGGGTCGATGCCGAACTCCGCGTAGTACGGCGCGAGCGCGCCGCGCCAGGTGGCCTCGCGCTCGTCGCTCGGCACCGGCGGCGTGTGGCAGAAGAAGTTGACGTTGTAGGGCTTGTCGGTGCCGGCGCGGATTGCCGCGAGTTCGCTGCGCATCGCGTCAGGGCTGAGCATGGCGCCCGGCAGCGACCCCAGGCCGCCTTCGTTGCACACCGCGATCGCCATCGCACTGCCTTGCGCGCCGGCCATCGGTGCCTGGATCAATGGAAGTTCGGTGCCGAGGATCTGTTGCAACGTCGTCATTCGGGGTGCGCTCCTGTGTCCGTGTGTCGAATGACGGCATTCTCCGGCGAAGCCGGTGGGCGCTGTGGCTGCGGGGTCATCGCGGGCGCAGCGGCCCGCCGGCTCAGCGCGCCTTGCCGAAATCCTTCAGCTTGAAATCGGTGTCGTCCTCATAGCCGTACAGGCGGCACACCGCGCGGAAGTCTTCCACCGGGAAGCCGGTCCAGGCGTAGTTGCGGGCGCGGCGGCCCGTCTTGCGGTTCTGTACGTCGAACGAGAGCGAGGCCTTCGGCTCGGGCAGGTTGATCGTCTTGTGCAGGCTGGGCACGAACTTGAATTCTTGCGTCTCGAAGCGCCTGGAGGCACCGAGCGCCGTGCGCACGACGATGGCCTCGGGCGTGAACTCGTAGCTCGACACGAACAGGTAGTCGCGCCGCACCGCGACGATGACCACGAGCGCCAGCAGCAGCGTCACCGCATAGAACAGCGGCGTGTTGATCGTGCGATCGACCAGGAAGCGGTAGGCGTAGTTGAACACCAGCGAGGTCAGGCCGACCATCAGCACCAGCTGCCCGAGCTGCATCAGCAGCCACTTGGCCTTGTTCGAGACGGTAACGATCACGGCCGCTTACTCCTCGCTGGTCCACTCCACCTGCACGCCCAGGCTGCGCAGGTTTTCCACGAAGCGCGGGTGCGCGCGCCGGATCGGTGTCGCGTTGCGGATCTCGGACTTGCCTTCGATGCTCGCGGCCACCATGAAGAGCGCGATCGCCACGCGGATGATGTAGGGGCTCTCGACCACCGCCGGCGTGAGCGCGTGGCCGCCGAAGGTGATGAGGCGGTGCGGGTCGGACGAGAACACGTGCGCGCCGAATTTCGACAGCTCGCCGGTCCAGCCCAATGCGCCGTCGTACACCTTGTTCCAGAACATCGCGTTGCCCTGCGCGCGCACGCCCAGCGCAATGAAGATCGGCAGCAGGTCGACCGGGAAGTACGGCCACGGCGCGGCCTCCACCTTGGTGAGCACGTTGCTGGTGAACGGCGTCTGCACCGTCAGCGGGCCGCTGCGGATGGCGCGCGACCAACCGTCGGCATGCTCGATCTGCACGCCGAACTTGGCGAAGGTGCGGTCGATCAGCGGAAAGTTGCCGGGCGCGGTGTTGCGCACCACGACGTCACCGCCCGTGATCGCGCCCAGCGCCAGGAAGGTGGTGATCTCGTGGAAGTCTTCATCGAAGCGGAACTCGCCGCCGCCCAGCGTGCCGCCGCCATGCACCGTGAGCCGCGAGGTGCCCATGCCCTCGATGCGCACGCCGATCATGGCCATGAAGCGGCAGAACTCCTGCACGTGCGGCTCCGAGGCCGCGTTGGTGAGCGTCGAGGTGCCGCCCGCGGCAGCCGCGCACAGCACGAAGTTCTCGGTGGTCGTCACCGAGGCGTAGTCGAGCCAGTGGTCGGTGGGCGTGAGCCGGCCGGGCGCATACACCAGCAGCGAGCCCTCGGTGCGCTCCACCTCGCCGCCGAAGCGCTGGAACACCTCGACGTGCGGATCGATCTCGCGCACGCCCAGCGTGCAGCCCTTGACGTTGTCTTCCAGCCGCGCCACGCCGAAGCGCGCCAGCAGCGGCGGCACCAGCATGATCGACGAGCGCATTTCCTCGGGCAGCCGGTGGCGGGCCGCGTCGAAGGCGGTTTCGCGGTGGTGCAGCTCGAGCGTGCCGCTCTCGTGGTCCATGCGGACCTCGCTGCCCAGCGTGCGGAAGATGTCGAGGATCTTGCGCACGTCGGTGATGTCGGGCACCCCAAGCAGCCGCAGCGGTTCGCCGGTGAGCAAGGTGGCGCAGAGCACCGGCAGCACCGCGTTCTTGTTGGCGGAGGGAATGATGCGGCCGCGAAGGGGCGTACCGCCGTGCACGATGAGGTTGGACATGAAGGGGGGCGAACAGAGGGCAAAGGCACGAACTGTTCGCGCCGGACGGCGGAACTTTACCGTTGGAAACGACGGGTTTCCGGGGGCTCAGTTGTAAGAATTTGGAAACGCGCGCGGCGCACAGGTGCGGCCGCGGCGTGGCCTGGGAGGCCGGTCAGGCCTTGCGCTGGAAACCCGGCGCCTGGTCCACTTCGGTCGGCTTGTAGATCTTGTGCGCCGCCGTCCCGGTGCCCGCGTCGGCCACCACCAGCAGGCGCCACAGCGGCTCACGCACCGCGCACAGGCTTTCGTCGGGCGTGAGCGCAAAGGTCGGCAGTGCCGGGGCGGTGCCCTTCACGACCACCTTGAGCAGCATCGCGCCCTTGGCGTTCGACACCTCGATGTCGTAGCCCAGCGCCTTGCTGGTCACGTCTTCCGCGTTGTAGCCATAGCCCTTGAAGTGGCCCATGACATAGGCCATGGCGGCGGCCTGGAGCGCGTCGGGCGTGGTGGGGCCGGCCGGGGCTGCGTCCTCGTCGGGTGCCACGCCGCCACGGGCCTTCGCGGCCGTGATGTCGGCCTCGGTCGGCACCCAGCCGCGCGCACCGCGCACGAGCACGGCGAGCTGTTGTTCGGGTTCCCAGCTTGCGACGTGCCAGTCGGCGTCGTCGCGCACGCGGGTCGACACCTTGGCGCTCTTGTTGCTCTCGAGTTCGGCGATGGCGACGCGGTTGGTCTGCAGCACGGCACGGAAACCCTGGCCGGCGTCGAAGGTGCGCTTGAGCAGGGCCAGGCGGTCCTTGGCGCGCTGCGCCTGCTGGGCGCTGCGCACGCCGCCGCCGGGGCGGCGCTGGGCGTCGAGCGATTCCAGGTAGAACCAGCGGCCACCGGCCGCCACGCTCACGTACTCGCCCCAGATGGTGGCGATGACGTTGTCGCCCGTGGCAAGCCAGGCGTGCTCGAACGGCTTGTCGCGTGCGTCGAACACCCCCATCTTGGCGACGATTTCGACCGGCGTGAGGCGCGGTCCGGAGAGCCGCATCTCATCGATGGCGGCGAGCACGGAGGGGTCGACTTCCTTGTCCATTCAGCGGAATTCTGGCGAGTTGTGAGGGGGTGGGAGTATGCCGCATCGGGCCCCGACCCCGGGGGCGGCGGGCCCCGTCGCGTGTACCCTGCGTGCCTTGAAAGCCCCCGCATGCACGACTTGCTGACCTCCTATTTCTGGCACGGCGACACGCTGCGCAGCCGCAGCGTGGGCGGCGCCGTGCACGCGGCCCTGCTCGACGTGCCCGAGCCCCCGGCCCGCCTCGTGGCCGACTGGCAGCGGGAGATCGCCACGAACGTGCCGCTCGAACCCGGCGATGTCGAACCCATGCCCCTGGCCCGCGCGCGCACGCGCTGGCCCGACTACACGCTGTGCGTGCAGTCGATGTCCGACTGGCTGGGCACGCTCGGCCTGCCCGCCTCCCTGCTGCCCGCCAGCGACGTCGCCCTGATGGCCTGCCGCGGCGCCCGCTACCACCACGACGGTGCGCAGTACGGCGGTGCGGCCTTCTGCAACCTGTTCCTCAGCGAAGACAAGGGCCTGGACGTGCATTTCCCCGTCACGGGCCAGCGCATTGCGCTCACCCGGGGCACTGCGCTGCTGTTCGACACCGGCCAGCCCCACGCCGTCGTGCCGCGCGGCAGCAACCACGGCTTCGGCGCGGCCGATTTCCCGGACAACCAGGACCTCACGCAGTTGTTCCTGACCTGGGAGCTGTCGATCGAAGACGCGCAAGTGGCGAGTCTGCTCGGCATCAACTTCGATGTCGATCCGGTCACCGCGTCGCGGCTCGAGGAAGAACAAGTTTGGGTGAACGGCGAACCGGCCGAGGTCTGCGCGAGTTCCGGCCGCTGGCGCAGCGCCCCGTAGCAGTCAATCGCCTTGGCGGTAGTGATTCCCCGGCCGCGCTGCCGAATCGATGATGTCCTGCCACGACTTGCCCGCGCTTCGCAGTTGCTCGATCGACGGGCCCAGCGTGTTGCCATAACGGCTGTGCGATCTCGCTTCGAGGGCCTGCAGTTCGGATGATGGCGTCAGCGTGCGGTAGTGCAGCTTGAGGTCGTCCCGCTTCGCGAAGATCCAGCGCGCCACGTGCTCTTCACTTACGCCATCGGCCAGCATCCGCTCGGCAGCGGGCCCGAGCGCGGCCACGGCCGCTTCGTAGGTCTTGCGTACGTTGGGGTCTGCCATGGACTCTGGGATGGATGTGACGGGCGATTCGGCCCATTGTGCATACGACGAGGGCGCTACAGTGGCTGTCCCCTCATCCCTTTTCGTGCATGCCCGGAGCCCAGACGATGCGCTACCTCTTCAATGTGTTCGGCCACACCCTGCGCGTCGAAATGACCGATGCCCGCTGGCGCAGCCACTGGGTCGGTGCCGATGGAAAACTGGGCCCCGCCCAGCTCGCGATTCCACCCGACGTGGCGCCGACCGACCTCGCGCAGTACCTCTACGACATCTATCACGAGAACGCGACGCCGACGAATGGCGATGTCTTCGAGATCGGGGCGAAGTGAACCCGGCGTTGCTATCGCTGCGTCGTCACCTTCGATGACGTACGAAACGCCAGCCAGGCCCCGCCTCCAAACGCCAGCACGAACACCAGCAGTGGCCATACCTCTCTCGCCCTGAAGCCCTCGCTCACGAGGTTGGCCAGCAAGGTCCACGGCACCACCGGAAACGCGAACAGCACCACCACCGCTGGCACATGCGCGTGCGACGGAAAAAGAACCAACGCAAGGCCCGTCGCCAGGAAGCTCGCCACCAGGTACGCGAGCAGGAGCTTGAAGACCACTTTCATGCGGCGATTCTGACCGCCCTTCTCGCACGGCCGGGGTGACAGATGACACGGCAATCTGCTACACCTCGCGGTACTCGTCCACACCCCGTGCGCAAGGAGATTCGACCGATGGCCCCAGCCAAGAAGCGCGTCGCCGCGAAGAAGCGATCGCCCGCTGATACGAAAGTCCCCAAGATGCCGCACGGGGTGCTGACGCCGGCGCTGTCGTCGGGCAACGTGCGCCTCCATGTGACGGGGCAGATCAAGCTGCTCAACAGCTGGGTCGACCTTCCGCCCGAGATGGCCGCGGCCATGGTGGCGCAATCGGCGCAGGCCGACGCCCCCGCCGCAGGCCATCTGCCGGGCGAAGCCTCCCCCGCTCTCACCGCCGCGCTTGCCGGCACCGCCGACGCGCTGTGCACGCGGCTCTCGCCGGTGTCGACCTTCGGGCTCGCGCAACTCCAGCGCCTGCCGATGGACGTGGAAACCTCGATGGACCCGCGGCTGCAGCTGGCGGTGATGAACCGCCGCGCGGGCAAGCAGAGCATGCCGATCTCGTCCGCCGACGGCGACTCGGTGCCGGTCGTGGCGCGCGTGACCAGCCATGCCGAGTGGGCGGACATTCCCGACGTCGATGCGGGCTCCGACATCGGTACGGCGGACGACGGCACGGCGCTCGTCACGGGCCGCATTCCGCTCGGCAAGGCAGAAGCCATTCGACAGCATCCGGCCGTGCTCAGCATGAAGGCTTCGCAGCCGGTGCTGCCGGCGCTGAACAACACCCTCGCCTCGATGGGCATGCAGGCCGACAACCCCGCGCTTGCCGGCACGGGCGGCGGCAGCGGCGTGGTGATCGGCGTGGTCGATTCGGGCGGCGACTTCGCGCACCAGAACTTCGTCAAGGCCAACGGCAAGACGCGCCTGCTGGCACTGTGGCAACAAGGCGCACCGGCCAAGGCCAACAGCCCCTACGGCTATGGCCGGCTCTTCGAGGCGGCGGACATCGACAAGGCGCTGAAGAAGGCCGACCCGTACAAGGCGCTCGGCTACGACCCGGGCGCGGGCAGCCCGGGCAGCCCCGGTTCGCACGGCACGCACGTCATGGACATTGCCGGCGGCAACGGCCGGGGCTCGCTGCAACCCGGCGTGGCGCCCAAGGCCGACCTGATCTTCGTCGAGATGTCGGCCCGCGACATCGCCTGGACCGGGCACAACGCCGTGTTCAGCTCCTTCGGCGATTCGGTGCAGATGCTCGAAGCGGTGAAGTTCATCTTCGACCGGGCCGGCGACAAGCCCTGCGTCGTCAACCTGAGCCTGGGCACGAACGGCGGACCGCACGACGGCACCTCGCTGGTCGAGCAGGGCTTCGACGCGCTGGTCTCGCAAAAGCCCAACCGCGCGATCGTCCTGGCGGCCGGTAATTCGCAGGAAGACAACACGCACACGGCGGGCACCGTGCCCGGCAACGGACACCTCGATGTGTCGTGGACCCTGGTCAACGGCAGGGGCGGCGAGTTCGAGCTCTGGTACGGAGGCAGCCATCGCCTGCGTGCCGAACTGCTGGGACCCGACAACGAGGTGCTGGCGAGCGTGGCGCCGGGAGAAAACTTTCCGCTCGGCGCGGGCAACGGCGAGATCGCCGCGTTTCTCAGCAGCCGCATCACCGACCCGAACAACAAGGACAACGTGATCGGCATCTGGCTCGCGCCCAACTGGCCCGACGGCGAGTTCAAGGTGCGGCTGCACGCCCTGGCCGCCGACGACGTGCCGTTCCATGCGTGGCTCGAGCGCCTGGACATCGGCCAGTCGTACTTCGGCAACCCCGTGAAGTCGCACCTGCTGGGTTCGCTGTCGACAGGCAAGCTGTCGATCGTGGTCGGCGCGTACGACGCCCGCAAGACGGGCGAGCCCGCCGCCAGCTTCTCGAGCGCGGGCCCGACGCGCGACGGCCGGCCCAAGCCCGAGGTCAGCGCACCCGGCGTGCAGGTGAAGGCCGCGCAGTCGCGCACGAAGGACGGCATGGTGAAGAAGTCGGGCACCAGCATGGCGGCGCCGGCGGTGACCGGGCTGGTCGCGCTGATGCTGGCCAAGGCCCACAAAGCGGGAACGAAGCTGACCATCACCGACATCCGCGCCAGGCTCAAGGCGGGCGTCAAGCCCGGCACGGGGCCAGCCGGCTGGGACCCGCAACGCGGCGATGGCCGCGCCGGCAGCGGCGCCATCTGACGATTCACCCATGGCCCCCACTCCCGGTGCGGTTGTGCCGAACCTGAACGGGGGGTGTAATCTGTGTTCCGGCCCCCATCTTCCCTCTCATGACCATCGATCTGCGTTCGCTCAAGAAGCTCGACTTTTCGGCCGCCCCCGCGCCGGTGTCGGGCGAGCGCGTCGTCGTGCTGGTCAAGCTGTGCGAAGGCGCCGAGCGCCCGGACTACATCGCCGCGCGCGCCGACATCGCGCCGGGCCTGTTCTCGGCGGAGATTCCGCTCGACAAGCTCCAGCAGCTCGAAGCCGACCCGGCCGTCGAATCGGTCGAGCTGTCGCGCCGGCTGCCCAACATCTCCTGACACGCGGCCCCGTGGGGTCGCTCCTTTCGCGCATGCCATGTCGGCAGGCGCCCGCACACGCGTGCACGACAACCCCTCCCAAGGAACATCCATGAGAGTGCTCGACGATGCCGCGCGCGCGGCGGTCCGATCGGTGATCGCGGCCCATCAGGCGCAACTGGCCGCCCTGCCCGGCTACGTGGCGGCGGAGCCGGGCTTTCCGCTGGTCGATGGCCGCTTCCTGCGCGAGCCCGCCGTGATCGTGCTGGTCGACCGCAAGCGCCCCTTGTCGGAAGTGCCACCAGCCGAGCGCGCGCCCCGGCAGCTCGGCCCCTACCGCGTCTGCGTGATGCAGGCCAACCCGGAGCGGCAACTGGCCGCCAGTGCGGACTTCGAGGACACGGTGAACGCGCTCGCCGAAGCCGCCGTGAACCTCGTCTACAAGCCGCCTGCAGGCCAACCCATCGACAAGCCGTACAACGTCAAGCAGCCCTTCCTGTGCCACGTCGGCCCCGACGCCGGGTGGCCGGTGCTGCGGCCCTTTCTCGAAGGCACCACGCGCTCGCTGTCGGTGGCGATGTACGACTTCAACGCCGACCACATCGCGCAGGTCTTCATCAACCTCGTGCGTGACGGCGGCATTGAGGCGTCGCTGAGCTGGGACGACGGCATGACGAAAGAAGAACAGGTCATCCGCAAGAAGCTGCGCAAGCTGCAGCAGGAGGCCGACCTGACGGCCTGGCTCGTGCAGTGCGGCAAGGGCCGCCGCTTCGCCAGCGCGTACCACGAGAAAGTGGCGGTGCGCGACGGCAAGGCCTTCTGGCTCTCCAGCGGCAACTGGAGCCGTCGCAGCCAGCCCGACATCGACCCCGTGGGCACGCCCGCGCAGGCCAAGGGCATGTTCAGCAAGGGCAACCGCGAGTGGCATGTGATCTGCAACGACGCTGTGCTCTCGAAGGTCTTCGAGAAATACATCCAGCACGACCTCGCGGCCTCCGCGAAGGAGGACGCCGACGGCGCGGCCGACGCGGCGCTGAACGTAGCGCAAAAACTCACGCTGCCCGATGTGTTCGTCCCACTCGACCACCTGCTGGAACAGGCCGTGGCCTTCGCGGGCCCCGTCGTGCCGGTCGAACCCGCGCGGCTGCCGTCGGTGAAGACCACGGTCAAGGTCCAGCCCGTGCTCACGCCGGACAACTACCTGCCGCACATCAACGCACTCATCGACAGCGCGCAGACCTCGCTGTACCTGCAGTTCGCCTACATGACCTGGAGCGATGCGGACAAGGACGCCGACTTCCGAGCGCTGCTGCGCAAGATCGCTCAGCGCAGCACCGAGCCGGACCTCGACTTGCGCATCATCCTGGGCAGCACCAGCGCGGCCGAGAACATCCGCAAGCTGGTCGAGGCGGGCTGCAGCCAGGAGGTGTTCCGCGTCCAGGGCAGCATCCACAACAAGGGAATCATCGTGGACGGCCAGACCGTGCTGGTGAGCAGCACCAACTGGTCGGGCGACGGCGTGCTACGCAACCGCGACGCCGGCCTGATCATCCACAACGAGGACGTGGCGCAGTACTACCAGCAGGTCTTTCTCGACGACTGGGACTCGCGCGCCAGAAGCCGCGTCGACGACGACCCGCCGGTGACGCTGGCCTCAGCCGATGCGCCTACGCCGCCGGGCATGGTGCGGATGTCGTGGGGGGACTATCACGGTTGAGGTGGCGAGGCGCCCGGCATGGCCTCGATGAAGTCCACCGAGTGCAGCACCCGCCGCAGCTCCGGATCGTCCGAGGCCTGCCACGCCGGCAGCTGCGCCAGGAAGTGCGCAATGAAACGCGCCGCCGCGTGCGACGGCGCCTCCTGCGCGCGGCGCACGATGCCCACGACGTTGCTGTGGAAGCGCTCGCGCAGCTGCAATGTCACCAGCGCATGGCGCAGGCTGTCGGTTTCCACCAGCGGCCAGGGGCAGAAGGTGAGCATGTCGGTCTTGCGCACGAGCCCCAGCATCATCGAGGGCGAGTGGGCCAGCTGGATGCGCTGCACGGGCGCGGCCAGGCCGTGCTGGCGGAACAGGTTGTCGAGGAAGCTCGCCCCCTCGCCCGGCGTGAAGTTGAGCACCCAGTCATCCTGCAGCAGCTCGGCCATCGACTGCGCGCCGGCCCGCGGATGGCCGCGGCGCGCCACCACCGTCATGTCGTAGCGGAACAGCGGCTGTGCCTGCAGCCCCTGCATGGCCTCGTCGGGGCCGATGCGGCCGATCAGCAGGTCGAGGCTGCCTTCGCGCAGCCTCGCGTAGCTGAGCGCCGACAGGCCGTCGAACATCTCGAGCTGCACGTGCGGCAGCTCTTCGCGGAACAGCGACACCACGCGCGGCAGCAGGGTCTGCGTGACCCAGGGCGTGATGGCCACGGTCAGGCGCTGCTGCGCGCCGGTGTCGCGGTGGCGTGAGAGCGTGTCTTCGGCCTGGCGCAGTTGCGCCAGCACGCGCTGCGCATGTTCGAGCAACTCCTGACCGGCCGGCGTGAACGCGATGCCGCCGCCGTGGCGCGTGAACAGCGCCACCTGCGCATGCGCCTCCAGCTCGCGCAGGCCCTGCGTGACCGTGGCCTGGGTGACGCCCAGCGCCCGCGCGGCGGCGCGGATGCTGCCCTCGGAGGCGACGGCGGCGAGATAGCGGAGCTGGTGCAGCTTCATGGCGGTCGATTATCCGCAGCGACAGGCACAGCCCGCCTCCGCATGGCGGCGCCTGTCTGCCCCCACAGGCAGGGAATTCCTAGACTCGCCGCAAGACAGCAACAAGACAGGTTCCCCATGACGACCTACACCGTCGACAACGCCACCGCCCTCGACAACGTGCTGCCCGCCGTGCGCGAGGTCGCGCCCGAGATGGTCGGCCTGCGCCACCAGATCCACGCCCACCCCGAGCTGGCCTACGAAGAGCACGTGACCAGCGAGCTGGTGGCCACGCGCCTGGCCGAATGGGGCTACGAGGTGCACCGCGGCCTGGCCGGCACCGGCGTGGTCGGCACGCTGACGTGCGGCAATGGCACGCGGCGCCTGGGCCTGCGCGCCGACATGGACGCGCTGCCGATTCAAGAGGCCACCGGCCTGCCTTACGCCAGCCAGGTGCCCGGCAAGATGCACGCCTGCGGCCACGACGGCCACACGAGCATCCTGCTGGCCGCCGCGCGCGTCATCGCGCAGGAGCGCAGCTTCGACGGCACGCTGCACCTGATCTTCCAGCCGGCCGAGGAAGGCCTGGGCGGCGGGCGCCGCATGGTCGAAGAAGGCCTGTTCGACCGTTTTCCCTGCGACGCCATCTTCGCGCTGCACAACATGCCGGGCTTTCCGGCGGGCAAGTTCGGCTTCAAGGAAGGCTCGTTCATGGCCTCGTCCGATTCGGTCACGATCACGGTGAACGGCCGTGGCGGGCACGGCTCAGCGCCGCACCTGTCGGCCGACCCGGTGGTGGCCGCGGCGCACATCGTCGTGGCGCTGCAGACCATCGTGTCGCGCAACGTCGATCCGCGCGAGATGGCGGTGGTCTCGGTGGGCGCGATCCACGGCGGCGACGCGCCCAACGTGATTGCCGACAGCGTGCAGATGCGCCTCACGGTGCGCGCCTACCGCCCGGAAATCCGCGCCATGCTGCGCGAGCGCATCACCGAGCTGGCGCAGGCGCAGGCCGCCACGCTCGGCGTGAAGGCCGAGGTGGACTACCACTGGCGCTACCCCGCGCTGGTCAACGACGAAGAATCCACCCGCTTCGCGCGACAGGTCGCGCTCGACTGGCTCGGCGACGACGGCCTGCTGCCGGCGCTGGCGCCGCTCACGGGCAGCGAAGACTTCTCCTTCATGCTCGAGCGCTGCCCGGGCAGCTACCTGATCGTGGGCAACGGCGAAGGCGAGCACCACCGCACCGGCGGCTGCATGGTTCACAACCCCGGCTACGACTTCAACGACGCGATCCTGCCGATCGCGGCCAGCTACTGGGTGCAGCTGGTGCGGCGCTTCCTGAGCGGGCCTTCTCTTTCCCACTTCCCCATACTGGAACCGCGATGACCCGTCTTCCTTCTTCCGTTTCGCGCCGCGTGGCTTTGAGTGCGCTCGGCGCCGCCGCCCTCTGCGCCGCTGCACCCGCGTTCGCGCAGGGTACCTACCCGGCCAAGCCGATCAAGCTGCTGGTCGGCTACGCGCCGGGCGGTTCGGTCGATATGGCCGCGCGCGTGGCGGCGGACATTCTGTCGGCCAAGCTCGGCGCGACGGTGGTGGTCGAGAACGTGACAGGCGCCGCAGGCGTGGTCGCGGCGCAGCGCGCGGTGAGCAGCCCGGCCGACGGCTACACGCTGCTGGCCGGCTCCAGCAACGAGATGGCGGCCACGGTGATGGTGAACCCGGCGCAGCGCTACGACCCGGTGAAAGACCTGACCCCCGTCAGCCTTCTCGCCGTCGCGCCCGTGCTGCTGGTGGCGGGGCCGAAGGTGGGCGTGAAGAACCTCGACGAGTTCATCGCGCTGGCCAAGCGCAACCCCGGCAAGTACAGCTACGGCAGCTCGGGCGTGGGCTCGACGCTGCACTTCGTGGGCGAGCAGATCAAGCAGCGCGCGGGCCTGTTCCTCACGCACATTCCTTACCGCGGCACCGCGCCGCTCACGAGCGACCTGGTCGGTGGCACACTCGACTTCGCGATCGTGTCGCCCACCGCTGCTGCGCCGTTTCTCCAGGGCGGGCGGATCGTGCCGCTAGGTGTTTCGTCGGCCAAGCGCTTTCCCGGCCTGCCGCAGGTGCCGGCGCTCGGCGAGCATCCGCAGCTGAAAGGCTATGAGCTGAGCGGCTGGTTCGCGCTCGCGGGCCCGAAGGACCTGCCCGCACCCATCGTGCAAAGCCTGCGCGCAGCCCTGCAGGCCGGCCTGGCCGACCCGGCGATCCGTCGCCGGCTGGAAGAAGGCGGCGCCATTCCCGCCACGGGCAAGGAAGACCTCGGGCAGATCATGCGCGAGGACACGGCGAAGTACGCGACGCTGGTGAAGTTCGCGAACATGCGCGACTGACCTCCGGCTGTTTCAGCGCGGGGGGTCGCCGCCCTGCCGCTCTTCCACCCACCACTTCGATTCCACGGCATTCATCGCACGCGCGTTGGCGATCATCTCGTCGATCTGCGCGCGCGTGGCCGGCGAATCCACCATCCATGCCGTCTGCACGGCATGCGCGGGACCGTCGGCGGCGAGCCGGTATTCCAGACAAAAACGAACCTCATTGCTCATCGGTGATCGAACCCTCTTTCTCTGCCACCGATTCTGTCTGACTCAAGTGAAACAGAACGCTTCTTCGATGCGTTGCAGCCACAGGAAGCGATGGCGTTTTGAGGCCATTCGTTCACAATGATTGCACCGTTGTTGCAGCGGAAAGGAGTGTGAAATCATGTTCGACTTCTTGTTTCGGCCCACCCACACGGCCTATTTGAAACGTGCCTCGGCACTGCTCGAAGAGGCCCAGATGGCGCGCATCGAACACCAGGCTGCCGCAGAGCATCACAGCGCCCTCGCCCGCATGTACGCGGAACGTGCCCGGCGGCTCGAGAACGAGCTGTACCGGCAACCGCGCGCCGCGGAGCACGGAACCGAGGCGGTCGCGGTTGCGGTGGAAGACCGCCCGCAGCTGTATTCGCTGGATGGCAGCCGCAAGACGACCACGCATCCGGCCGGCAGCTGAAGCCGGCCCGCGCGATCGCTTCGACGTTGCGCCCGGCGACAAGGGCGCGGCTGCGTCGGCGCGGTGATGTAATCCGGCTCCCCGGTCATCACCGCGAGAACCCCATGCGCCTCATTGCTGCCCCGCTGCTCGCCGCCTGCGCGGCCCTGGTCTTCTCCCATGCCCACGGGCAGACCGCCGCGCCTTACGACGGCCCGTTGTTCGACACCCACCTGCACTACAACCAGGAAGCCTGGGACGGCACCGCCGGCCCCTTCCCGCCCACCGAGGCGCTGGCGCGCATGCAGCGCAACCAGGTGAAGGCGATCATCGCGAACTCGCGCCCCAATGCCGGCACGCAGACCCTGGCCGCCGCGCGCGAGACGCGCGCCGCCGGTGTCACCGTGGTGCCCTTCGTGCGCCTGTACCGCAACCGCGACGACTACAGCAACTGGTTCCGCGACGAGACCATCTACGAGATGGTGCAGACCGAGCTGGCGCGCGGCACCGCCAGCGGCCCCTACCGCGGGCTCGGCGAATTCCACCTGTACGAGAGTGCCAACGCCAACGGCCCGGTGGCGAAGAAACTGATCGCACTGGCCGAAGAGAAAAAGCTCGCCGTGCTCGCGCACGTGGACGACGTGGCCGTCGACCTGCTGATGGCGAACGCGCCGTCGAGGGGCCGATCACTGCGCCTCATCTGGGCCCACACCGGCATCGGCGGCACGCCGGTCGAGCGCGTGCAGGCGATGCTGGAGCGCTACCCGCTGCTGATGGGCGAACTCTCGTACCGCCCGGGCCTGACCTGCGAAGGCGGGCGCCTGTGCCCCGAATGGCGCGCGCTGATCCTCAAGTACCCGGAGCGCTTCATGGTCGGTTCCGACACCTGGGTCAACCAGCGCTGGAGCGCCTACGACGAGATCATGCGCGGCTACCGCACCTGGCTTGGCGACCTGCCGCCGGCCGTGGCGCAGCGCATCGCGTGGGGCAATGCGGCGGCGCTGTTCGACATGCGCTGAGTAGGCGGACCTGCACAGGATTTTTCAGGCAGCCTGATCGCGCAGCGCGGCCACCTCGCGCAGCCGCTGGTGCGCGGCACCGTCCCACACCACAGGCTGCTGGTTCTTCGCGCACAGGTAGTGGTGCGTGAACACGCCGAGGTACGCGTCCAACGTCTGCTGCGCGGCATGCTCGCCAGCGAGGTCCATGCACATCGCAGCCACCTCGCTGGTACAGAAGTGGTCGTCGCGGCCCGAGTTGCGCAGCTTGTACTGCGTGATCTGCTCCGGCTGCAGGCTCAGCACCGGTAGCCGGTCGAGGTAAGGGCTGCGGCGAAACATCTTGCGTGCCTCGCCCCAGGTGGCGTCGAACAGGATGAAGAGCGGACGTTTCGCGGCACCGCCATCGGCCGGGTCAGGCAGCAAAGGCACGACGCTCAGCACCACGCGCTCGGGCGCCGCGTACTGCCCCGGAAACACCACATAAGGCTGCCATTGCGGGTCGTTCAACAGCGCCAGCAGCGCGGGATCGGTCTCGGTGCGGGCCCAGCCGAAGGCGAAGGTGTCGGGCACCACGTCGGCCACCAGCCACCCCGTGTTGGTGGGCTTGAGCGGTTCGATGTCGGCCATGAGCAGGCACACCCCCGCGCGCGTGACCACCGGAGGGCGCACGGCGCACATGCAATGGCTGGGCACGAGGCGGCAGCCCGCACAGCGCTCGCGCTTGAAACCGCCACGGGCAAGAAAGGGCTTGGCACTGCGCGCCAGGCGCGCGGCGCGAAGGAGGGAGACGGCATGAGGCATGCGGCGATTCTCGGCGGCGTGGCCGCCGCATGGCGGCCCCTGCCTTCACCGACGCTGCCGCGATGCCCCGAGATCAGGGGGCGCGAACCGGTGTGACCTTGCGGATCAGGTTGCCGAAGGTGTCGGCCACGTACAGATTGCCGGCGGCATCCACCGTCACCCCATAAGGCTGCTTGAACGTGGCAGCCGCGCCGATACCATTCTGCGAACCCAGCACGCCGGGCTGGCCGGCAAGCGTGGAGACCACACCCGCCGGCGTGATCTTGCGCAGCAGGCTGTTGCGGGTGTCGGCCACGTAGACGTTGCCCTCGCTGTCCACCGTCAGGCCGCTTGGCTGATAGAACGTTGCCGTGTCGCCGGGCCCGTCAGCCGACCCGGTCTGGCCCGTGCCAGCCAGCGTCGAGACCACGCCACCGGGTGTGATCTTGCGGATCCGGTTGTTGCCGCTGTCGGCCACGTAAATGTTGCCGGCCACGTCAGTCGCGATGCCATAGGCCTGCCGGAAAGATGCCGCAGCCCCGGTGCCATTGACAAACCCTGCAGTGCCCGATCCGGCCAGCGTGATGACGTCGCGGGCAGGCGTGATCCTGCGAACCACGGCACCTGCGAGTTCAACCACATAGACGTTGCCGGCAGCGTCCACGGCCGTCGACGCGGGGTAGGCGAAGGTGGCGGAGGTGCCGTTGCCATCGAGTGAACTGAATGTGCCGCTGCCCGCGAACGTGCTCACATCGGCCGCTGGCGTGATCTTGCGGATGCGGTTGCCGGTGAACTCCGCAGCGTAGGCATTGCCCGTGGCGTCCAGTGCAAGACCAGCCAGCCCCTGGAACGATGCGGCGAGGCCGTTGCCATCCACCGAGGTGCCTGCGGCGTTGCCCGCAAATGTCGTGACATCGCCAGCGGGCGAGATCTTGCGCACAAGGTTCGTTGCCGTATCCGACACGAGCAGGTGGCCGCTCTTGTCGACGACCACGCTGTAAGGAAGATAGAACGATGCGGCGGTCCCGTTGCCATTGACCGATCCGGTCGTGCCGGACCCTGCCAACGTGGACACCTGTGCCACCGCCGCCGAGCAGGCGACCGCCACGTCGCCGACGTCGGCCGCAGCCTTGCCGCTGCCCTTGCTGACGGTGCAGAACTGCCACAGAGGCTGGGTGCGCACGCTGACCTCGTAGGCCGAACCTTCGGTGAGCGCCGTGGCAAAGCTGAACTTGCCGTCGGCCGTGAGCTTCAGGTCGTCGCCTGCATTGTTCTGGAGCACGAGGCTGCCGGCGAGGCCGGTGACGGTGCCACCGACCGTGTGGGTCACGACGACGGGAGGCGGCGGCTCGGGCTGCGGCTGTGCTGGCGCGACGATCGGCAGGAAACCCGCGCCACCGCCGCCTCCTCCACCGCCGCAGGCCGCCAGCAGCACGATCACACCGGCCATGGCGCCGCAGCGCCCGTAAGAACTCGCTCGCTTGGAAAGCATCACTGCCCCTTGGGGAAACCCGCTCTCCGGCTGGAGTGCCATCTGTTTCTGAATGTCTATTTTTGTAAGTGGCGTACGCCAAGACCATCCCCGAAAACAAGTAAATACGGCGACGCTTGTCCGTGCGGCCACGCGCCGGAGGGGCCGACGAAACGTCTGAAAAGAGGTCGTGAAAGAGACGGTGCGGCTCGCCCCCTTCGGGGCCGTCAGACCAGCCGCAAGTCCTTCGCCGCCGCCCCGCCGAACACCTTCGCCACCTGCGCCGGCGACAGCCCGTACATGCGCTGGAACAGCCCGCTCAGCACCGCCCGGTACTCGTTGAGCACCGGGTAGTCGCGGTTCTGGAACAGCGTGGCCTGCGTCAGCGGCTGCTGTTCGCCCACGACGCGCCCGCCCGCCAGCGCGGCCAGGCCGCCGCCGAGCACCCAGTACACGGTGCCGTGCCCGTGGTCGGTGCCGCGGTTGCCGTTCTCGCGGAAGGTGCGGCCGAACTCGCTGACGACGACCACCACGGTCTGGCGCCAGGCGGGCTCGCCCATCTCCTGCGCGAAGCCCGCCACGCCGCGGCCTAGTTCTTCAAACCGGTTGGCCAGGTAGCCCTTGGCCGCGCCCTGCCCCACATGGGTGTCCCAGCCTCCGACGTCGACAAAGCCGATGTCGAAGCGATCGCGCATCAGGAGCGCCATGCGACGCGCGACCTGTTCGAAGCCCTTGGGGCTCATGGCGTTGCGGCTGGCGGCGTCCATCTCGGCCTGCATGGCGCGCACCACCTCGTCGCGCAGCTGGAAGCCCTCGGCCACGGGCTGGGCGAGCGCGGTGTTGCGGTACATCGACGCGATGATCTGGCTTTGCCGCGCATCGACGCCCGGCCGCGCGACGCCCGCAAGCGCCATGTTGGCGGCCTTGGCGTCGTCGCCGCGCAGCACGATGGGCAACTGGTCGGTGAAGGCGATGGGCGACACGTCGGTCAGCGGCCCGGCGCCGAGCACGCCGGCCAGCCGGTTGAGAAAGCCCGAGCGGTAGTCGCGCCGCGCGGTGTCGGGCGCCACGCCGAGCTCGATCGCGTCCTGCGTTTCGAAGTGGCTGCGCGTGAGGTCGTCGGTGCCGGCAAAGGCGATGAAGGCCGCCTGCTTCTGCTGGAACAGCGGCAGCACGCTCTGCGCGAGCGCGGGGTGCAGGCCCCAGTCGGCGTCCAGTGGCAGCGCGCCGTCGGGTGTGCCGGGGCGGGGGATGGCGATGTTGGGACGCGAGGCGTAGTAGAAGTCGGCGTTGCCTGTGGGCACCAGCAGGCTGGTGCAGTCGTAGGCGCCGCGCAGGAACACGACGAGCAGCTTGGTGCCTTGGGCACTGGGCGCGGCGGCCACGCGTGCGGCGGCGCCGGCGAAGGGCGTGGCGGCGATGAGTTGCAGCAGGTGTCGGCGTTGCATGAGGGAGCCTTTCAACGGCGCATCAGCTCGGGCGATGCGAGCAGGAAGGTGTTCCACTCCGGCGGGTTCTTCGCCTGCGCGAGCGCCTGCTGCGTGTCGGCGCTCAGGCCGGGCTGCAGCGCGCGCACGGCGCGCGACTCGGCCAGCGGCGGAAACGGCGGCTTCTCGAGCGGGGCCTTGTCATCGGTGCGGAACAGCACGGCGCCGCTCATGCCAATGGCGCGCGCAACTTCGAAGCGGATGTTCATCTGCCCCGCGCTGGCCCACGCGGCCTCGTTGAGCGGGTAGCCATCGGGCGTCTCGTGGGCGTACAGGGTCTCGCCCATTCGGTTGATCCAGCCGATCATCGGCGTGGTGTTGAGCACCACGCGCTCGTCGTAGGCCAGCCGCACGCCCGCCACCACGTAGTGCACGGGGTCGCGGAACTTGCGGCCCAGCGAGGCCGCGAACTCGCGCGATTCGAACAGTGTCTGCAACGTGGCGGCGATGTCGCCGTCGCTGCGCGTGAAGGTGGCAGCCATGCGTTCGACCAGCGCGGGCGGCGGCTCGTCGGCCACGAAGTACACGGCGAGCTTGCGCGAGATGAAGCGCGCGGTGGCCGGCGCGCGCGCCAGGCGGTCGAGCGCTTCGTCGGTCTCGGCCAGGCCGCGTGACTGGATGGGCTGGCCCAGCAGGGTCTTCGGACCGTAGTCGTGCCGGTTCGGATGGAACTCGAAGAGGCCCTGGCGCACGTAGTCGGCGCGCACGGCCGCGCGCACCGCGGGCGGTGGCACGTCGGGCGGCTGCACGCTGACGCCCACGCCGGTCAGCACGCGCGCCAGTTCCTGCACGTCGGCCTGCGTGTAGCCGCCGCCGACGCCGAGCGTGTGCAGCTCCATGAGTTCGCGCGCGTAGTTCTCGTTGATCCGGTTGGCGGCGTTCTGCGCGTTGTCGAGGTAGCGCAGCATGGCCGGGTGCCGCACGGTGGCGCCCAGCAGGTCGCGGAACTTGCCGAGCGCATGCGGGCGGATGGCACTTTCTTCGTAGTCGCCGACCATCGCGCGGATCAGGTCCTTGCGGATGCTGACGTTGAAGTGGTTCATCCAGAACCAGGTCATCTGCTCCTGCAGCTGGTTCGGCGAATACAGCGCGCGCAGCACGAAGCGCTGCTGCGCTTCGCGGGCAAGCGTGTTGAGTTCCTGCTGGTAGGCCGTGACTGCGGCCTTCTTCGCTTCTTCATCGGGCAGCGCGGTCGCGGCCTTGCGCCGGGCGTCGAGCGCGAAAACCAACTGGTCGAGCGGCGTGCGCGAGATGGCCATGGCGTCGATCTGCGCCTGCGCCGCCGCGGGCAGCGCACGGGGCGCGGGCCGCAGCTGACGGCCCATCCAGCGCGGCAGGCCGTCGCGCGCCAGTTCGGCCTGGCTGCTGGCGTTGGCGCCCCAGCTCACGCGATCGAGCCAGCGCAGCTGCGCGGCGGGCGTGTCGGCGGCGTGGCCCAGCGCGGTGAGCGGCGGGCCTTCGGGGCGTAGCAGGCCGGTGGAACAGGCGGTGAGCGACAGCACGGCGGCCAGCGCCACGGCGATCGCGCGCGAGCAGTGCGGCTTCGGGAACAACGGCATGCGGCTCATCATGAACCGATCAACCGCCGCGCGATGTAGGCGGTTGACCGACCTCGGTCCGTGCTCAGGTAAAGCTAAGGGTCAGCTTCGTTTCAGGACGAAACGGCAGGGCCGCAGCCCCGTCAGGCTGTCGCGACGCTGCTCGGCTCCGCGCCCGCGATCTGCCGCAGCGCGCGCTCGAACACCTCGACCGGCTGGCCGCCGGAGATCAGGTGCTGGTCGTTGATGATGATCGCGGGCACCGAGTGGATGCCCGCGTCGGTGTACATGCGCTCGCGCTCGCGGGTTTCCTGCGCGAACTCATCGCCGGCCAGAATCTCGCGGGCCCGCGCCGCGTCGAGCCCCGCCTCGGTCGCCGCGCGCACCAGCACCTCGGGGTCCGAGGGGTTCTGGCTGTCCGTGAAGTAGGCCTTCAGCAGCAGCTTCTTCAGCGTCACCTGCTTGGCCGGGTCTTCCAGCTCGGCCCAGTGCAGCAGCCGGTGCGCGTTGAAGGTGTTGTACACGCGGGGCCGGCCGCCGGGGCTGAACTCGAAGCCGACGGCCGCGCCGCGCTGGCGGATCGCCTCGCGGGCCTGCGCCTGCTGCTCCTGCGACGAGCCGTACTTCTGGTTCAGGTGCTCGAAGGTGTCCTGGCCTTCGGGCGGCATCTGCGGGTTCAGCTCGAAGGGCTGGAAGTGCAGCTCGGCCGACACCTCCGGCGCCACCCGTTTCAGGGCGGCTTCGAGTGCGCCAAGGCCCACGGCGCACCAGGGGCAGGAGACATCGGAAACGAAATCGATCTTGAGATGGGCAGTCATGGCGCCATTCTTCATGGCGCCACAACCCCTTTGTGCGCGCGGGGTCTTCGGCTCAGGCCACGGCCTTGCGGCGTTCGCGGTCCGTGCGGGCGCTGGCCATCGTCTCTTCGCGCAGGCGGTCGTACTCGGCCTTGTCGACCGGCACGGCGTTCGGATCGCCCAGGTCGCGCATGTGGACGCGGTAGGTTTCGCGGGCGCTCATCGCGGCCAGCGCGGCCAGCACGGTCACGGCGAAGGTGATGGCGCCGACCGTGAACCACACGTTGGTCGAGCCCGGAGGCGCCACGGCGGCGAACAGCGCGGGCAGCAGCGCGGTGAAGGTGGTGCCGATGTTCTGCGAGATGGCCATGGCCGACACGCGGTTGCGGGTGCGGAACAGCTCCGGGTAGAAGCTCGGGAAGGTCGCGTTGTAGCCTTGGTACACGATGCCCCACATCAGCAGCGACATGCAGATGGCCAGCGGCACGTTCTTGATGCTGATGGCGTACAGGTACACGAACGAGAGCAGGCCCGAGGCCAATGCGCCCACGATGATCGGCGGCTTGCGGCCGATGCGGTCCGACAGGTTGCCCACGAACGGGATCACCAGCACGGCCAGGATGTTGCCCAGCACCGGAATCCACAGGTACACGTCTTTCTGGAAGCCGATGCCGTAGGCGGACTGCACCGCGTAGGCCGCGCCGAACACGGTGGCGACCACGGGAATCACGTTCATCAGCGCCATGCAGACCACGCGCAGCATGTCGGCCCAGCTGTCGGTGAAGGCCTGGACGATGGGCGACTTCGCCACTTCGCCCTTCTTGTCGACTTCGGCAAAGGCCGGCGTTTCGTCGACCTCGCGGCGGATGATGTAGCCGGCCACGATCACGAGGAAGCTCAGCAGGAACGGGATGCGCCAGCCCCACGAGTTGAAGGCTTCTTCAGGCATGTAGTGCGCGAGCGGCAGGAACACGGCGGCCGCCAGAATCTGGCCGGCCTGCACGCCCTGCAAGGTAAAGCTCGCGAAGAAGCCGCGGCGCCCGAACGGCGCGTGCTCCAAAATCATCGAGCTCGCGCCCGAGATCTCGCCGGCCACCGCAAAGCCCTGCACCAGGCGCAGCAGCACCAGCAGCGCGGGGGCCAGCAGGCCGACCTGGTCGTAGGTCGGCAAGAGGCCCACGGCCACGGTCGAAAAACCCATGAGGAACATGCACAGCACCAGCACCTGCTTGCGCCCGTGCGTGTCGCCCCAGTGGCCGAGCACGAAGGCGCCGATGGGGCGCGCCACATAGCCCACGCCGTAAGTCGCCAGCGACGCAATGATGGCCGTGGTCGGGTCGCCCTTGGGAAAGAAGATCTGCGGAAAGATCAGCGCTGCGGCGGTCGCGTAGATGAAGAAGTCGTAGTACTCCAGCGCCGAGCCGATCCAGCCGCTGGCGGCGGCTTTCTTCGACTGGTGCCTGCCTTGCGGCTCTTTGGCTGAGGGATTGGCCATGGGTTGTCTCCAGGGGTGTGACTAAGGTGACGGATGCGGGGGGGGAAAAATCAGTCTTGTTGTTGCTGCGGCTGCTGCGGCTGCTGTGGCTGCTGTGCTTGCGACGCCATGCGCGCGGGTGCGTTGAGCGCGCCGTAGGCGTCGTAGCCGCCCATGCGCTGCGCGACCTCGAAGAACAGGCCGCCTTCGAAACTCTCGGTGTAGATGTGCAGGTAGTCGCCGGCCGCCGAGCGGTCGAACAGCACGCCCGCGTCGCGCATGCGCGCCAGCAGCTCGGGCGCCACGTCGATGCGCGTGGCCAGGTCGTCGTAGTAGTTGTCCGAGATCGGCACGAAGCGCGTGCCGTTGGCGCGCAGCCGGGCCACGGTGTCGAAGATGTCGTCGCAGTCGAGTGCGATGTGGTGCACCGCGCCGCCGCCGGTCACGCTCAGCGTGCGCGCGGTGCGCGTGCGCTGGCTCAGCGACACGTTCAGCACCAGGCGCAGGCTGCGGTCGGCATTGGCCACGCCGCGGCTGCGAATCAAGCCGAAGGGGTCGGCCAGCTCCAGGCTCTCGCCGGGCTCCAGGCCGAGCACGGCGCGCGTGAACAGCACCCAGGTGTCGAGCTGGTCGAGCGCCAGGCCCAGCGCGACGTGGTCGATGCGCGTGAGGCCGGCATCGCGGTCGTCGGGCCCTGCGTCTTCGAGGATGAAGTCGGTCTCGTACAGCCCGTTGGCGCCCAGCGCCTCGGGCACGAAATGGATCAGGTTGCCGCCCGGCGCCACGATGGCCGGCACGCGCAGTTCGTTCGGGCCGACCGGGCTGTCGTGGCGCAGCGAGCGCATGGAGGTCGCGCGGCCCACGGCCGCGAGCGGGTCGGCGCAGCGCACGCCCAGCGCGCACACCGAGGTGCCATGCGCCTCGAAGCGGCGGCGCGCAAACGAATCGGGCTGCGCGTTGACGATGAAATGGATGCCGCCCTGGCGGTACAGCGTGACGGCCTTGGAACGGTGGCGCCCGACACGGCGGCACCCCAGTTGCCCGAGCAGCGAACCGAGCGTGACGGCCGAGGCCTCGTCGGCCGCGAACTCGATGAACGACAGGCCCGAAAGCACCGGCGCGGGTGGCGGGTTGAACAGCTCCACGCGCTGCGGCTGCACGGGTGCATCGCTGGCGGCCAGCCGCTCGCGCGTTTCGCTTTCGAGGTACAGCAGCGAGCGCATCGCATCGACCGCGGTGCGGCGGTTCGGCGTTTCGCGGAAGATGTCGTTGAAGATCTCGAGCGACAGCGGCCCGGTGTAGCCCGCGCGCAGCACCTGCTCGAAGAAGCCGGTCACGTCGAAGTCGCCCTGCCCCGGAAACGAGCGGTGGTGGCGCGCCCACTGCAGCACGTCCATCGACAACAGCGGCGCATCGGCCATCTGCACGAAGAAGATCTTCTCGCCCGGAATGGCGGCGATGCCCGCCGGATCGTCCTTCAGCGACAGCGTGTGGAAGCTGTCCAGGATCAGCCCGAGGTGCGGGTGGTCGGCGCGCTGCACGATGTCCCAGGCCTGGGCGTAGCGCGAGGTGTGGCGGCCCCAGGCCAGCGCCTCGAAGCCCACGCGCAGGTTGCGGCGCGCGGCGCGCTCGGCCAGCTCGTGCAGCTGGGCAGCGGCGCGGGCCGGATCGTTCACCGACAGCGGCGAGGTGTTGGAGCAGCACAGCACCAGCGGCGCGCCCATGGCTTCCATGAGGTCGAACTTGCGTTCGGCGCGCTCCAGGCTGCGCTGGAACTGCACTTGCGGCATGCCTTCGAAATCGCGGAACGGCTGGTACAGGTCGATCGACAGGCCCAGGTCGGACGCGATGCGGCGCAGCTCGGCGGCGGTGCCGCGGAAGTTGACGAAATCGGCTTCGAACAGCTCGATGCCGTCGAAGCCCGCCGCCGCAATGGCTTCGAGCTTCTGACGGAGGGTGCCGCTGAGCGAGACGGTGGCAATGGCGCGGTGCATGGGATGGACTGTAGAAAGAGCCCGGCCGCGCCACAACGCAAATCAGCCCCTTCTGATCGATGATCGCACGCCACCGATCATCATTCGCACGAAATAGGGGTTACACCTAGCCAACCCGGAGGTCCGGGCCGGGCGTTTTTTCAGAGGCTGCGCCAGTAATCGATCAGCATCTGCGCGAACTCGACCGGCCGCTCCACCGCGCTCAGGTGCGCGGCGTCGATGGTCGCCAGCCGCGCGCCCGGAATCTGCGCCACCATGGCTTCGGACATCGCCATCGGCGTGGCCTCGTCCTGCAGCCCGCCGATCACCAGCGTGGGCGTGGCGATGCGGCGATTGCTCTCGCGGAAGTCGATGGCGGCGACGGCATTGCAGCTCTCGATGTAGCCCCGCGCGTCGGTGCGCACCAGCGCGTCGTGCAAGGTGCGCGCGGCGACCGTGCCTTCGGGCGTGGCGGCATAGGCCGGCGTGAGCCAGCGCGCCACGGCGCCGGGCGCGATGGCGGCCACGCCCTTGGCGGCCACGGTTTCCGCGCGCAGGCGCCACGGCGCCTGGTCGGGGTAGTGGGCGGCCGAATTGGCGACGACCACGGTCTTCAGCAACTCGGCGTGCCGCACGGCCAGCGCCTGCGCGGTCATGCCGCCCATCGACAGGCCGACGAAGTGCACGGGCTCGCCGCCTGCTTCACGCGCGATCAGCTCGGCCGCGTCCTGCGCCAGCGTTTCCACGCGCAGCACGCCGGGCACCACCTCGGAGCCGCCATGGTTGCGGTGGTCGTAGCGGATCACCGTGTGGGCGCGCGCGAGCTGCGCGGCCACGCCGTCCCACATGTGCAGGTCGCAGCCGAGCGCATGGCTGAGCACGACGAAAGGGCCTTCGCCTTCGCGCACGACATTCAGGCGGGGGGTGGAAGTGGTCATGGGGTGGAGTCCTTCTTTGGGGAGGATGGCGGAACAGGTTGAGAGAGACGCGGCAGCCACAGGAACGCGATCGCCAACAGCACGACGCCGGCCATCAGCATCGGCACGACCATCGGCCAGGCGCCGTAAGAAAAACTGGTGTCGACAAACAGCGCGGCGACCTGCCCCACGCAGAACGCGACCATCATCATGCCGAAACCGGACCACGACACGGCCCGCCCCGCCAGGTGCGGCAGATCGCCCACGGCGCCGGCCTGCCCGCAGGGCTGGTGGATGCCGTGGCCGAGGCAGTACACGGCGTGGCCCGCCAGCAGCGGCACCGCGCTGTGCGGCAGCAGCCAGCAGCCCAGCGCCTGGATCACGGCGCCCGTGATGCTCAGCACCGCGCCCAGCCGCACGGTGCGCATCGGTCCGAAACGGCGCAGCAGGCTGCGGCACATCGTGGTGCTGAAGATGTAGACCAGCGAGCCGCCGGCCGGAATCCAGCCGTACCATGCGGGCGACCAGCCGAGGTAGCCGATGTAGACCATCGGCGAGAGCAGCAGGAAGCAGAACAGCCCGCCATAGGTGGTCGCCGCCACCGAGGCCCAGGCGCGGAACGAGCGGCTCGCGAACACCGCGCGCGTGCTGCCGCGGGGTGCGGACGATTCGCCGGTCATTGGCTTGCGCGTTTCATCGAACGAACGCCAGCACAGCGCGAACAGCGCCAGCGAATAGGCCGCCATCGCGACCATCACCCAGCGCCAGCCTGCGCCCTGCACCAGCCAGGCGCCCAACAGCGGCGCCACCAGCCCGACCATGCCCAGGCCCGTGAGGCCGCGCGCCATGACGTGCGGGCCCTCGTGCGCCGGATACAGGTCGCGCACCGCGGCGCGTGAGCACACGAGAATCGCCGCCATCGAAAAACCCTGCAGCGTGCGCCAGCCCGCAAGCACCGCCACGCTGCCCGCGAAGGCGCCGCCGAAGGCCGCGATCGCGTAGCAACCCAGGCCCGCGAGCAGCACCGGCCGGCGACCGAAGCGGTCGGCCAACGGACCGCACAGCAGCTGCGCAAAGCCGAAGGCCAGCACGAACAGCGTGAGGCTGGTGCTGGCCGAACCGAGTTCGCCGGCGATGGCGGGCAGCGCCGGCAGGTAGCTGTCGGTTGCCACGGGCTGCGCTGCGAGCAGCAGCGGCAGCAGCAAGGTGAAGCCGACGTCGAAGCGGCCCTTGCCGCCCTTTGCGCCCTTGCCTTCTGGCGCGCTCACTGCGCCGCCACTGGCGGCAGCAGGCCCTTCTCGCGCAGGATGTTCGTCGCGATGCCGAACGCATGGTTGGCCACCGGCACGCCGCAGTAGATCGCGGCCATCATGATCACTTCCTTGATCTCGTCGGGCGTGAGGCGCGACTCGGGCGGGCCGTCGAGCGCGGCGCGCACGTGCATCGCGAACTCTTCGTACGCATGGATGCCCAGCATCATCGACAGCACCATGAAGCGACGTGTCTTGTCGCCCAGCGCGGGGCGGCCCCAGATGTCGTTCCACGCGTGGCGCGTGATGAGTTCCTGGAACTCGGCGTTGAAGCCGTTGCGGTTGGCGAGCGACTTGTCGACCCACGCGTCGCCGAGCACGCGGCGGCGGTTGACGAGCCCGTCTTCGTAGGGGTTGCTCGGGGTGGCGTCGGGGGCGGTCATTGCGAGAGTTCCTTGTCGGATGAGAGTTGGGCTTGCAGGGCTTTCACCTCTGCCACAGCGATTTGCCCGGCGTTCACGGCAAGCGCAGGGTCGAACCATTCGTCGGCCGCGTCGCGCGGCAGCTCGGCACGCAGCCGGTCGATGTTGGCGCGCATGCGCACGGCATCGACCTGCAGGCCGGGCAAGGCGCCGGCCATGGCGCGCACGCTGCCATGCGCCGACATCAACAGCTGCGGCCACTCGGCCAGCTCGGCCTGCCACGCGCCGAGCGCGCGTTCGTGCTGTTGCGGCATCGCGCCGAGCAAAGCGGCCACGCGCTGCGGCGCGCGGTGCGCGGCGGCAATGGCGACCATCGAGGCCACGGGGTTGCGCTTGTGCGGCATCGCCGACGAGCCGCCGCGCCCGGGTTCGCTGGGCTCGGCGACCTCGGCCACTTCGTACTGACCGAGCAAGGAGATGTCGACCGCGACCTTGCCGAGGCTGCCCGTCATCAGGCCGAGTTCGCAACCGAGCGCGACCCATTCGTCGCGCTGCGTATGCCACGTCGCGCCGGGGTCGCCCAGGCCGAGTTCCTTGGCCATGCGCTGGCGCACCGCGGCGCCCTGCCCCTTCATCTGCGCCAGCGTGCCGACGGCGCCGCCGAGCTGCAACTGCAGCGCGTGCTTCGCCGCGGCGCGCAGGCGCATGCGGCTGCGCACCAGCGGCGCGGCCCAGCCGGCGCACTTGAAGCCGAAGCTCGTGACCGAGGCCGGCTGCATCAGCGTGCGCGCGAGCATCGGCGTCTCGGCGTGCTGCACGGCCAGGCGCAGCAGCGCGTCGGCGGCCTTGGCGAGATCGGTCTCGACGAGCGCAACGGCTTCGCGCGTGACCAGCGCCATCGCGCTGTCGATCACGTCCTGGCTGGTGCTGCCGAAGTGCACGAAGGGCACGGCTTCGGCATTGAACAGGCCCACGGCCTCGCGCAGCGCCTTCACCAGCGGGATGGCGACGCTGCCCGCGCGTCCGCTCTCGCGCACGATCTTGGCCACGTCGAACAGCTCGACTTTGCAGCTGCTGACGATCGAATGCGCGGCGCTCTCGGGAATCAGCCCCTCGGCCGCCTGCGCGCGCGCGAGCGCCGCCTCGAAGCGCAGCATGGCGTCGACGAAGGCGCGGTCGCTGAAGGCGCCCAGCGTTTCGGAGGTGGAAAGGAAGCCTTCAAAAATGCTCATGCGTGTTCCGATGTTTCTAGTATTTCAGTTGCGCCACAGCGCGCAGTTCTTCGGGGGACGCGGTGCCGAAGCCGAAGAACTCGAGGTAGGCCGGGATCATTTCGAACAGCATGTCGGTGCCGACCTGCACCTGGCAGCCCTTGGCCTTGGCGGCCTGCAGCAGCGGCGTGTATTCGGTCTTCATGACGACCTCGCCGACGAAGGTGTCGGGCGCGATGCGGTCCACGTCGAAAGGCAGCGGATCGGTGTCCTTCATGCCCAGCGGCGTGGCGTTGACGACGATGTCGAAGCCCGCCGGGTCTTTCGATCCCGTGGTGACCTTCATCTGCGGGTAGTGCTCGCGCAGCCGCGCGGCCAGTGCCTGCGCGGAGGCGTCGCTCATGTCGAACAGCATCAGCTCGGCCGCGCCGGCCGCGGCGATCGACGCCGCAATGGCCGACCCGACACCGCCCGTGCCCGACACCAGCACGCGCGTGCCCTTGAACAGGCGTCCCTTGCGCTCCACGCCGCGCACGAATCCCGCGCCGTCGAACTGGTCACCCAGCAGGCTGCCGTCGGGCCGCTTGAGCACGGCGTTGCAGGCGCCCGCGACGCGCGCAGTGGGCGTGACCTCGTCGACCAGTGACATCGTCGTGACCTTGTGCGGCATCGTGACCAATGCGCCGCGCAGGTTCGAGAACCTGAAGATCTGCGCGAGCGACACCGCGTAGTCCTCGGGCTTCACGCCCATGGGCACCACCACCGCGTCGATGCCCTGCTTGTCGAACCAGGGGTTGTAGATCATCGGCGCCTTGAAGGCTTCGGTGGGGTAGCCGATGTGGGCGATGAGCGTGGTCTTGCCGGAGATCATGAGAGTCGTCTTGTTCAGGGAGGTGCGGGCTCAGGCCACGCTCGGAGACTGGTAGCGCAACGGGGTTGCGATCTCGGCGTGCATCGCCGGCGGGTAGATGAGCTCGCGCAAAAAGTCGGCATCGGCCTGCATCGCATCCGCCGCGTCGAGGTGGCCGAAGTAGCGAAAGTAATGCGGCATCTGCTGCACCAGCATCTCGAAGCCGGCCTGTGCATTGAGCCCGCGCGCACGTGCCGCACGCACCAGCGGCGTGGGCTGGTTGCGCAGCAGGATGTCGAACAGCGCCGCGTGCGGCGCCATGCGCGCCACGTCGAGCGGCAGCGCATCGTCTTCGGCCAGGCCGAGCGGCGTGGCGTTGATCACGAGGTCGTAGCCCTCGGGCGCGTTGCTGTCGACCGCGATCACGGTCGCATCGAAGAAGGCGTCGAGCTTGGCGGCCACGCCCGCGGCCTTGCCGGAGGCGGTGTCGAAGAAGGCGATGTATTCGGCGCCGTTCACCGTGCCGCCTTCGGCCAGCGCCACGCCGATGGCCGCGGCACTCACGCCCGCGCCGAGGATCAGCACGCGCTTGCCGCGGAACGGCACATTGCAGCGGTCGAGCGCGCCGATCAGGCCTTCGCCGTCGAACAGGTCGCCTTCGAGCTGGTCGCCCTCGGTGCGGCGCACCACGTTGACCGAGCCCGCCACGCGGCCGAACAGGCCGCAGCCGTCGAGCAGGTCGACCACGCGCGGCTTGTGCGGCGGCGCGATCACCATGCCGCGCACGTTGCGCGCCAGGAAGGCCGACTTCATGAACACCGCGAAGTCGCGCACCGGCACCTGCATGGGCACCAGCACGGCATCGATGCCGTAGCGCGCAAAGGCGGCGTTGAACATGCGCGGCAGCCGCACATTGCGGACCGGGTCGCCGGGGATGAGGTAGGCCTGGGTGCTGCCAGTGATGAATGGGCTCATGGGCGTGCTTCCGTTCGTCAATCGCTCGTTTCGGGGCGGAACAGCGGGCGTTATAGACCCTTCGCGAGCGACGTGCTGGCACATGAGCCACCAAACGCTCGATGATCGATCTTTGAAGTTCGTCAATCGATCAAATTACGGGTTTTCACTTAGCCATTCGGGCCCTGTCGCCGGGCCGGACGCGGGCACACTTCCGCCCATGACCCCCACCAGCCCCGACGACTCGACGCCGCCCGCCGGCCTGGACAAGCGCGACTGGATCGCCGGGCTGGAGCGTGGCGTGAGCATCATCGAAGCCTTCGACGACGCCAACCCGCGCCTCACGGCCAGCCAGGCCGGCCAGCGCACGAACATGACGCGCACCGCCGCGCGGCGCTACCTGCTCACCCTGCAGCACATGGGTTACGTGGCGAGCGACGGCAAGCTGTTCTGGCTCACGCCGCGCGTGCTGCGGCTGGGGCAGTCGTACCTCGAATCGGCCCGGTTGCCGCGCGTGGTGCAGCCGTTTCTGCAACGCGTGGCGGCCGGCACCAACGAGATCGCGTACCTCAGCGTGATGGACGGCGACGAGGTGGTCTACATCGCGCGCAACGGCCCCAACCGCAGCATGAGCACCGGCTACGTGCTCGGCGCGCGCGTGCCGGCGCAGGTGACAGCCTCGGGCATGCTGATGCTGGCGCTGCGCAGCGACGCCGAGCTGAACGAATGGCTCGCCACGCGGCAACTGACGGTGTTCACCTCGCACACCATCGCCAGCATGGAACGCATGAAGCTCGAACTGGCACGCATCCGCGCCCAGGGCTGGGCGCTGTCGGAACAGCAGCTCGACCTGAACTCGCGCGGCATCGCCGTGCCGCTGCGCGACCGCCACGGCACGCTGGTGGGCGCGCTGAACATCACGATGCCGATGGGGCACGAGAGTTCGGAAGACGCGGTGGCGCGCGTGCTGCCGGTGCTGCGCGAGACGGCGCAGGCGATGCGCAATCTGATCTGACGAACTGACAGCATTCCGACAGCATCCGCCCGGCAGGATGCGGGCTCTTATCCAAAAAACACTGGAGACAAGCCATGTCCGACCGCTTTCCGACCGACGCCCACACCCGCCGCCACTGGCTGCAAGCCGGCGGCGCCCTCACCCTCGGCGGCCTGCTGCCTTCAATGGCCTCGGCGCAAGATGCCTGGCCCAGCAAGTCGGTGCGCTTCGTCGTGCCCTTCGCCCCGGGCGGCAGCTCGGAAATCGTGGCGCGCTCCACGGCCGCCGAGCTGTCGCGCACGCTGGGCCAGAGCGTGTTCGTCGACAACAAACCCGGCGCGGCCGGCAACATCGCGATGAGCGAAGTCGCACGCGCCACCGACCAGCACACGCTGATCCTCGGCCACATCGGCACGCTGGCAGTCAACCCGTACATCTTCGCCAAGCTGCCCTACGACGCGAACAAGGACTTCAAGCCCGTGAGCCTGCTGGCCAAGGTGCCCAGCCTGTACGTGGTGCACCCCGACGTGCCGGCGAAGAACCTCAAGGAATTCATCGCCTATGCGAAGAGCAAGCCGGGCAAGCTGAGCTACGGCTCGGCCGGCAACGGCAGCGCCGGCCACCTGGCCTTCGAGTACCTGAAGATGACGGCCGAGGTCTTCATGCTGCACGTGCCCTACCGCGGCACCGGCCCGATGGTGACCGACCTGCTCTCGGGCCGGCTCGACGCCTCGGCCATCGGCGCGGCCGCGATCATTCCGTTCATCAAGGCCGGCAAGGTGCGCTGCATCGCGACCGGCTCGGCCAAGCGCCTCGCGCAACTGCCCGACGTGCCGACCGTGGCCGAGCAAGGCTTCCCCGGCTTCGAGATGACGCAGTGGTACGGCATGCTCGCGCCGGCCAGCATCACGCCCGCGCAGATGACCAAGCTCTCGACCGAGACCATGAAGGCCGTGAAGTCACCCGACTCGATCCAGCGACTCACCGCCGATGCGGGCGAGGCCGTGGGCGGCACGCCGGAGCAGTTCGCTCAGTTCATCACTGCCGAGCAGAACCGGTGGCAGAAGGTCATCGCCCGGGCAAACATCAAGCCAGACTGAGCGTTCCAGGGTCTAGCATCGGCGCCATGCGCATCCTGCTGGCCGAAGACGAACACACCCTGGGCACCTGGCTCTGCAAGGCGCTGGAGCATGCGGGCATCCAGGTCGAATGGGTGGACGACGGCCGGCTGGCCGACCGGGCCTTGCAGCAGCGCGACCACGACGCGCTGGTACTCGACCTTGGCCTGCCCGGCATGGACGGCCACACGGTGCTGCAGCGGCTGCGCGAACGCGACCAGCGGCTGCCGGCGCTGATCCTCACGGCGCGCGATTCGCTGAACGAGCGTGTCGCGTCCCTCAACGCAGGTGCCGACGATTTCCTTGCCAAGCCCTTTGCGCTGGCCGAGCTCGAGGCCCGGCTGCATGCGCTGGTGCGCCGCGCGCGCGGCGTGGAGCATCCGCGCCTGGCCTGCGGGCCGCTGGTGTACGACGGCGCACGCCGGCAGTTCACGCTGGGCGGCGAGGCGCTCGCCCTGTCACCGCGCGAACAGGCCGTGCTGCGCGCGCTGGTGCAGCGCAGCGGCGAGCCGCTGTCGAAGCAGCAGATCCTCGACCGCGTGTTCTCCGACGACGACGAAGTGCATCTTGAAGCGGTCGAGGTGCTGGTCTACCGGCTGCGCAAGCGGCTCGACGGCAGCGGCGTGCGCATCGTCACGCTGCGCGGTCTCGGCTACGTGCTGGAAGCCGACTGAGTGAGCGCGCTGCGCCGCTTCACCGACCGTCTGCGCCGCACCAGCCTGTGGCAGCGGCTCGCGCTGCTGCTGTTCCCGGCCCTGCTGCTGGTGACGGGCATCGAGCTGTGGATGACGCGGCACGATGCGCTGGCCGCCGCCAATGCGGCGTATGACCGCTCGCTGCTCGGCGCGCTCAAGTCGATCGACGCGAACATCTCCACGGCCTCGGGCGGGCTGTCGGTCGAGCTGCCGTACACCATGTTCGAGTTCTTCGAGCTCACAGCCAGCGGGCAGGTGTTCTTTCGCGTCGCGACCTCCGACGGACTCGTCGAGCTGGGTAGCGCCGACCTGCCCGCGCCAGCCGTCGAGCCCGCGATGGGCGTGCCGGCCTTCTACGACGCCACCTACTTCGGTGAGGCCGTGCGGCTCGCGGCCTACCGGCGCGACCTCGACCGCGCACCGGCCGGCAGCACCGGGCGCAGCGTGCTGATCCAGGTCGGCGAAAGCACGCGCTCGCGCCAGGAGTTCACGAGCCGCTTCGTGCGCAGCGCGGCGCTGCGCGACGGACTGATCCTCGCGATGTTGCTGTGCGGCACCGCACTGGCGCTGGCCGCGGCGCTGCGCCCGCTGTCGCGGCTGGCGCGCGAGGTGCAGGCGCGCTCGCCCGACGACCTGACGCGCATCGCCGAGACCGACCTGCCCGCCGAGGTGCGCCCGCTGGTCGCCGCCGTGAACCAGCAGATGGCGCGCACGCAGGAACTGGTCGCACAACAACGGCAGTTTCTGGACGACGCCTCGCACCAGCTGCGCACGCACCTGACCACGCTGCAGATGCAGGCCGACTACGCACGCCGCGAAGACGACCCGGCGCAGGTGCGCGCCGCGCTCGACGCGCTGGGCGCCGAGATCGGCCGCGCCACGCGCAGCGCGCAGCAACTGCTGGCGCTGGGCCGCAGCGACACCGTGGCCGTCGAGCCCGCTGAATTCGACACCGCCGAACTGCTGCGCGAGGTGGCCGTCGACCTGCTGCCGCTGGCGCGCGCCAAACGAATCGACTTGGGCATCGACCTGGGCATCCACGCGCCCTCACCCGATCTGCACGCGGTGGGCGACCGCGGCCTGCTGCGCGAAGCGCTGAGCAACCTCGTGGCGAACGCGATCACCTACACGCCGGTGGCCGGCACCGTCACGCTCTTCGCGGCCGGCGATGCCGTGGGCTGGAGCCTCAATGTGGAGGACGACGGCCCCGGCCTGAGCGACGAAGAACGCGCCACGCTCGGCCAGCGCTTCCGTCGCGGCACGCGCGCGGGCCCCGGCGGCTTCGGGCTCGGCCTGGCGATCGTGCGCGCCATCGCGCAGCGGCACCGCGGCGATTTGCGGCTCGAAGCACGCGGCGCGGGGCCGGGCCTGCATGCCATCATCTGGTGGCCCCGTCCCGCGGGGTGAACCGCCGCCCTTCTTCTTCGATGCCACGCCCTTTTGCCTTCACCCGTCGCCATGCGTTGCGCGCGCTGTCCGCGTGGCTCGCGCCTGTCGCGCTGCATGCGACGGCGGCGTCCGGTGATGCGTCCGAAGGCCCGGCGGAATGCGTGATTCCCGCCAAGGCCGGCGGTGGTTTTGCGCTGACCTGCGCGCTCGCGCGCGACGCGCTGCAGGCCGTGCGCCCCGCGCGCACGCCGCTCGCGCAGCGCTACCTGCCGGGCGGCATCGGCGCTGTCGCCTTCGACCGCATCGCCAGCGGCCAGCTCGGCGGGCCGGGCACGCTGGTCGCGTTCTCGAGCGGCTCGCTGCTCAACCTCGCGCAAGGCCGCTTCGGGCCGCACCCGCCCTCGGCCGTGCGCTGGATCGCCACGCTCGGCACCGACTACGGCGTGGTCGCCGTGCACCGCGACTCGCCCTACCGGCGTTTGCAAGACTTGATCGCCGCGCTGCGCCAGGACACGTCGCGCATCGTCTTCGGCGCGGGCGGCACGGTCGGCAGCCAGGACTGGGTGAAGGCCGCGCTGCTGGTGCGCGCGGCCGGCGGCGCACCGAAGGCGATGCGCTTCGTGTCCTTCGAAGGCGGCGGCGACGCGCTCGGCGCGCTGCAGGGCAAGCACGTCGACGCGTTCCCGGGCGACGCCGCCGAAGCGCTGCAGGCCATCGCCGGCGGCGCGGCGGTGCGCCTGCTCGCGGTGCTGTCCGAAACGCGACTGGGCGGTGCGCTCACCGGCGTGCCCACCGCGCGCGAGCAAGGCGTGGACATGGTCTGGCCGACCGTGCGCGGCGTGTACCTGAGCGCCAACGTGCCCGACGCCGCCGTGCGCGCCTGGACCACGGCCTTCGCCGAAGCCACGGCCGCGCCGGGCTATGCGGCGCTGCGCGAACGGCACAGCCTTTATCCTTTCGCGCTCACCGGCGCCGCGCTCGACGACTACGTGCAGGCGCGCATCAAGGCCTACCAGGCGCTCGCCGACGAGCTCGGGCTGCGCCGCTGGAAGCCCTGACCCACATCACGCCCGAACGCCATGACCGAAGACGACATCACCCAACACCTCATCGACACGCTCGGCGGCGGCCATTTCGAAGTGGCCGACGACAACACCTTCTTCTTCCACGGCGCGGACAACAAGTTCCCCTTTGCCACGATCGTCACGAAGGACGACGCGTTCGACAGCGCCTCGAACCTGAACCGCCCCGGCGTGTTTCGCCTGAACGTCGGCGTGGGCAAGGAGACCTTTCGCGCGCTGTTCGGCGACGCTGAGCCATCGGGCATCGACTACACCGCGCTCGACCGGCTCATGCCGCACCCGGTGTACGCAAAGATGTACTGGGTCAGCGTGATCAACCCGAGCGCTGCGACCTTCTAGGCCGTGAAGCCACTGCTGGCGGAGGCCCGCAACCTGCTCGCGTCCCGGGACAAAATCTAAGCGATCACGCTGACGAACGCGACAGCGTTGCCAGCTTGTTCTTCGCGCTCTGCAAGAGCCCGACCTTCTCGACCGGCAACTGCGCCTTCGTATCCCCGAGCTTGATGATCTCGAGCGCCGCGGGTTTCGGCATGAGTGCATCGCGCGGCGTGAGGCCGTTGAATTTCGCGTTCGAGATGACGTGCACCTTCAGGTGACGGTGGATGTTCTTCGAGAGCTTCTTGCAGGCGGCGCCCAGGGTGGCTTCGTCGGGAATCGACTGGCCGTGCACGACGAGCAGCTCCAGGGTGCCGTCTTCGTCCTCTGCGAGCACGAAGGCGCGCACGACCGAGGCCTTGAACTTGCCGCGCAGCATCGCGCGGACCGGCTCGGCCGCAGCGAACGATTTGAGCGCGATGTTGCGCAGCTCGTCGTGGAAGATGAAAGCGCGGTCGATCGAGAAGGTCTCGGCCTCCTCGGCCTTCGGCTTTTGCTTCTTCAGGATGCCACTGCTGACGAGGTGCTCCAAGGTGCGTTCCACATCGGCCGTGTCGAGCTTCGAGCGATGGGCCAGCTCGCTGGAAGTCAAGGGTTGGTCGGGCGCCGCGTAGGCGACCATCAAGAGCTTTTGCACCTCGGGGGCGAAAAGAAAATCTGCAGCACTCATTTCGCGGTTCTCTACTTCTCTACGTCTGTGGGGTTCTCTACAAGCGGGTTGCATTATCGAGAGCACCCCTGCTTCCCGTGCGATGCGGCTTTCTCCACGGCGTTTTCGCGGCGGATTCCGTCACCGCGCATGGCGCCGGCCTACAGCGGCGCCCGGTGCGCGCCGGTAAGAACGGTTGAACACGACAAGGAGCTTCAGCCATGGACATGGAACAGACGATCGACAAGATCAAGCAAGTGGATGCCGCACGCGCCGACTACCCCGGCGAACACCTCGTCGTGCTCGGCGCCGGCGTGCTGCTGTTGCTGGCCGCGGGCCGCAGCCGGTCGTTCCTGATGCGGATCGTCGCAGGCGCCGCCGGCGGCGCGCTGATCGGCCGGGCCGCGAGCGGCACCGGCGGCATCGCCAAGCTGGCCGGGGTGTTGCAGAACGGAGGCCTGGCATGGCCGCGGCGCTGACCTCGCAGGCCCACCCGCCTACACCCGACCCGCGGCGGTACTGGGCGCCTTGCCTGGGCGTGGCGCTGGTGGCGATGTCGCTCTTCTATGTGACCTTGAAAGACCTGGTGCAAGAGAGCGCGGCACGCGCCGCGGCCTTGACCACCGCCGTCGTGCCCGCCGAGCCCGACAAGTCGACCGCCGACCGCGCGTTGCCGGATGCGGTGACAAGCGCTCCCACACAACCGGCCACGCTGACGAACACGAACTTCGAGGCCCCGGTGATCGCCCCCGCAGCGCCCGCCGCCAAGGCAGCGCCTGCCGTCGTCGAGGTGCACAAGTGCGTCATGCCGGAGGGCGATGCGGCCTACTCCGACGGGCCGTGCCCCGAGGGCGCACGCGCGAGCACGCTGCGATTTCCGCGCGACCTGCACGCCTCGGCGAACTTGTGAGTTGGTGAGCGGCTCAGGCCGCCTTCAGAAACACATCGTGATCCGGCGCGAAATTGGCGTGCAGCGGCAGCATCGCGCCGCCCAGCGCACAGGCCTGCGCCCCCGCCCGCCCGCCATGCAACCGCGGCGCCCACAGGCCTTCCCAGTTGCACTGCGCGAGCGCCGCGCGGGTCTGCGCCAGCAGCGCCTCGAGCAGCGCGCGTGACATCGAACCGTCCATCACCACGTCGGCCAGGTCGAGCACGGCCGTGCTGCTGACGATGGCATGCGCCAACGCGCGCGATGCGCTGCCGAGCCAGGCCTGCGTGGCCGCGGCGAACGGCGCTTCGAGCGCGCGGTCGTCGTACGCGGCCGTAGCGTCGAGGCCTTCGGCGCGCAGGCGTTGCTCGAGCTCCCACAGCGACGCCTCGGCCACCACCTGCGTCGACACGCCTTCGGAGGGCTTCTCCGTGCGCATCGGGATCGACGCGAGCGCGCCCGCGTTGCCGTGCGCGCCGGTGTGCAGGTGCGAGTTGATGACCAGCCCGCCGCCCACGAAGGTGTCGACGAAGATGTACAGAAAGCTCTTGAGGTCGTGCCCGCGCCCGGTGACGAGCTCGGCCACGCAGGCGGCCACGGTGTCCCGCGCAAAGCCCACGGGCACATCGGTGCGCGCGCGCACCTCGGCCAGCAGGTCCATCTGGTTCCACTCGTCCGACTGCGCCTTCGACAGCCCCAGCGTGCGGTGCCAGCCGCCGAGCTGGAACGGCGCCGCCAGCCCGGCGCCCACGTTGCGCGCGGCCAGCGGTCCGAGCCCGTCGCGCAGCCGGTGGATGTGCTCGGCGATCACGGGCAGCAGCGCCTCGGCGTCGGGGAACTCGTAGCGGATCGCGTGGTGCTCGCGCACCTGCGCCGCGAAGTCGATCAGCAGCCACTCGGCGCCGCGCCGCCCGAGCTTCACGCCGATGGCGAAGGCGCCGTCGGGGTTGAGCGCCAGCGGCACCGAGGGCTGGCCGATGCGCCCGCGCACACGGCTTTGCTTGACGATGAGGCCGTCGTCCTCGAGCCGCGCGGTGATGAGGCCGATGGTCTGCGCGCTCAGGCCCGTGAGCCGCGCGAGGTCGGCCTTGGGCAGGCTGGTGTGCACGCGCAACGCCTGCAGCACCACGCGCTCGTTGAACTGGCGCATGCCCACCTGGTTGGAGCCGCGCGGACGCAGCAAGACCGACGGGAGCTCGAGGGCATCGGGATCAGGCATGCGCCTCCGCGGGCAACTGGTCGGCGGTCATGGCACCGGTCATCACGGCCACGGTGTCGCTCATGCTGATCTTTCGGGGGTTGAGAACGGCGGCGCGCCGACCGAGACGTGCGACGTGGATGCGGTCGGCGACCTCGAACACGTGCGGCATGTTGTGGCTGATGAGCACCACGGGCAGGCCGCGCTCGCGAACGCGGCGGATCAGCTCGAGCACCATGTTGCCCTCTTTCACGCCGAGTGCGGCGGTGGGCTCGTCCATGATGACCACGTGCCGCGCGAAGGCCGCGCTGCGCGCCACGGCCACGCACTGGCGCTGGCCCCCCGAGAGCGTTTCGACCGCCTGCGTCATCGACTGGATGCCCACCTTCAGGTCGGCCATGCGCGCCGTGCTTTCGAGCAGCATCTTCTTCTTGTCGAGCATGCGCAGCACGTTGCCCAGGAAGCCGGGGCGGCGCAGTTCGCGGCCGAGAAAGAGGTTCTCGTAGATCGTCATCGCGGGCGCGACGGCGAGGTCTTGATACACCGTCTCGATGCCGGCACGGCGCGCGTCGAGCGGATTGCGAAAGTGCACCGGCGCACCGTCGAGCAGGATCTGTCCTTCGTCGGGCACGATGGCGCCCGACAGCGCCTTGATGAGCGACGACTTGCCCGCGCCGTTGTCGCCAATCACCGCGAGGATCTCGCCTTCGCGCAGTTCGAAGTCGACGCCGTCGAGCGCGGTGACCTGGCCGTAGCGCTTCACCAGGCCCTTGGCCTGCATCACGATCTTGGGAGTTGCGACAGCGTTCATCAACGTGCTCCCTTGCGCGAGAGCTGGTCGGCCGCCACCGCCAGGATCACGAGCACGCCCGTCACCAGCACCTGGTAGATCGACGACACGCCCATCAGCGTGAGCCCGTTGCGGAACACGCCCACGATGAGCACGCCGATGAGCGAACCCAGCACGATGCCGCGCCCGCCGAACAGGCTGGTGCCGCCGAGCACCACGGCCGTGATGGCGTCGAGGTTCTCGGTCTGGCCCGCGTTCGGGTCGCCCACGCCGGTGCGCGCCACGGACAGCAGCGAGGCGATGCCGTAGAACACGCCCGCCGCCACGTACACGCCCAACAACACGCGCTGCGTGGGAATGCCCACCAGCCGCGTGGCCTCGGCGTTGTTGCCCACTGCGTAGATGTGCCGGCCGGATGCGGTCTCGCGCAGCACGAACCACGCGAGCACATACAGCGCCACCATCAACACCGAGCCCCAGGCCACCTCGGCGCTGCCGATGGTGAAGGTGGTGCCCAGGCCCGTGAGGCCGGCAGGCAGGTCGGTGATCGTTTGCGACGACGAATACAGCTGCGTGATCGCGAACGCGATGTTCAGCGTGCCCAGCGTCACGATGAACGGCGGCAGCTTGATGCGCGTGACCAGCAAGCCGTTGAGCAGGCCGAACAGCGTCGTCACGCCGATGCCGCACAGGATGGCCAGCGGCACCGGCAGCCCGAGTTCGGTCGCGAACTTGCTCATGACGATGCTGCCCAGCGCCATCACCATGCCGCACGACAGGTCGATGCCGGCCGTGAGGATGATCAGCGTCTGGCCGATGGCGATCACGCCCACCACCATCACCTGCTGCAGGATCAGCGACAGGTTGCCGCCCGTCAGAAAACGGTCGGACTGCGTCGCAAAGAAGATGCAGGCGCCGAGCAGGGCCAGCCACGGCCCGAGGGCGCCCCACGGGATGTGGTGCGTCGGAGATTTCGCCATCGATGTGTACTCCCGGGACGACCTGTTTACTTCTTGCCCCAGCACAGCTCGGTGCCGGTCTTGGTGTCCTTGCTGTCGACGCCGGCCACGCTCTTGCCGGCGATGAGCGTCACGCCGGTGTCGACATAACCCGAGGCCTTCTTGCCCGTCTTGGCGAACTCGACACCCGCGGCCACACCCATGGCGGCCATCTTCAGCGGGTACTGCTGCGAGGTCGCGGCAATGACGCCGGCGGCCGTGTCCTTGATGCCCTGGCAGCCGCCGTCGACCGAGACGATCATCACGCCCTTCTCCTTGCCCGCGCGCTTGAGCGCGTTGTAGGCACCGGCCGCGGCGGGCTCGTTGATGGTGTAGACCAGGTTCACGTCGGGCGCCTTCTGCAGGCAGTTTTCCATCACGGTCTGCGCCTTGGCCTGGTCGCCGAAGCTGTCGGCCATGCAGACGATTTCGGGCGCCTTCGACAGCTCGTTCGACTTGGCATCGTTGGCCGCCAGCCCAAAGCCCTTCATGAAACCGTTGTGGCGCTGCGCGCCCACCGGGTGGCCCGGCAGCAGGTCGAGCGCGACGATCCTGGGCGTCTTGCCGGCCATCGCGGCCTTGGCGTATTCGCCGATGAGCACGCCGGCCGTGTAGTTGTTGGTGGCAAAGAGCGCATCGGTCGCATCCGGCGGATCGGCCGGGCTGTCCAGCGCAATCACCATGATCCCCTTGTCGCGGGCCTTCTTGATCGCCGGCACGATGGCCTTGGCGTCGCTCGGCGTGATGAGGATGGTCTTGGCGCCCGCGGCAATCATGTTTTCCATCGCCGTGATCTGGCCCGCGTTGTCGCCGTCGGCCTTGCCCGCGCCCGACAGCAGCTTGGCGCCGAGCTTCTTGGCCTCTTCCTGCGCGCCCTCCTTCATCTTCACGAAGAACGGATTGGTCTCGGTCTTGGTGACCAGGCCGATGACCGGTTCGCCGGCGGCCAGGGCCGTGGAGGCAGTGGAAGCGGCCAGGGCCAGAACGGCCAGGGCGGGAACGAAACGCGGGCTGATGAACATGGGGGTGTCTCCTTCAGGGGGCGAGGCGCTCAGCGCCTGCCGTGCTTGCTGTGGAACCGGATGCCTTGCCTGCGAATAAGCGGAAAGACATCCGAACGCGAAGGGGACTATCGAGCAGGCGACCGACTAAATCAAGTAAGTTTAGTTATCGAAAACCCGAGGGAGGCGGCGGGTGACCTTGAGCGGTTGATTGCGCTGCGGCGGGCGATTTGTAATTCAAATTAACTCATTTCAATTGCCGCGACAGCTATTCTTTTCAAATTTTGACAATTGTCCTAATTGTTGATTTATCGTAACCACCGATGCGAAAAATCATCAATTTGTGGAATGCAGAGCAAAGTTCGCGCTTCGGCCTGATGCCCGGAAAGCCTTGATGCCAATGGATTCAGTGCTCTGTTTTTCATTCCACACCGCCGGCCAAGTTGAATAAATAAACCCGGAGGAATTGCGGCAGATGCTCAGCCATTTCGTGGAAATACTCCGAAACAATCCGGAAATCGCCTTGTTTCTGGTGCTGTGCATTGGCTACGCAGTCGGCCAGATCCGTTTCGGGCCGATCCAGCTCGGTGGCATCTGCGGCACGCTGATTGCCGCGCTGATCGTCGGCCAGTTGGGCATCCGGCTCGACGACAGCGTGAAGAACGTGTTCTTCATGCTCTTCATCTTTGCGCTCGGCTACGCGGGCGGCCCGCAGTTCTTTGCCAACCTCGACGCCAAGGGCCTGCGGCTGGGCCTGCTGTGCCTGGTCGAGGTGGTGGTGGTGCTCGCGCTGGTGCTCGGCGCCACCGTGCTGCTGTCGCTCGACCGCGGCACGGCCGCCGGGCTGATGGCGGGCGCGGCCACCGAATCGGCCGTGGTGGGCACGGCGACCGATGCGATCTCCAAGCTTGCCCTCTCGCCCGCCGACATCGCGCAGCTGCAGGCCAACGTGGTCACGGCCTATTCGATCACCTACGTGTTCGGGCTGATCGCCATCGTGGTCGTCACGAGCCAGGTGTTTCCGCTGCTGCTGCGCGTCGACCTGCGCGCGGAAGCCGACAAGCTCTGGAAGACCATGGGCGGCGGTGCCGACGACCCGGCCGCCGCCAGCGCCACGCCCGAGATGGTCGGGCGCGTGTTCCGCGTCACCGTGGGGCGGGGTCGCTCGGTCGGCGAACTCACGTCGATCCTCGGGCGGCAGGCCAGCATCGAGCGCGTGGTGCGCGACGGCCAGAGCCTCGCGGTCGCGCCCGACGTGCGCCTGCGCGTGGGCGACCGCGTGCTCGCCATCGGCCGGCGCAGCGCGCTCGTCAACGTCGGCGAGCTGCTGGGCCCCGAGTTCGCCGACACCGCCGCATTCGACACCGTGGTCGAAACCACCGAGGTCGTCGCCAACCGCCGTGAATGGTTCGGCCGTGGGCTGCGCATGCTGGAAAACGCGTTGCCGTCCGCCGTGCAGGTGATCGGCGTGGCGCGCGACGGCCACGCCATGCCACTGCTCAACGACCTGACGCTGCAGCGCGGCGACGTGCTCCAGCTCTACGGCCCCGCACCCGAGGTGGCAAGCGCCATCGCGCAGATCGGCGACCGCGTGATCGCCTCCACGCGCAGCAACATCAGCTTCGCCGCCGCGGGCATCCTGCTGGGCGTGTTCATCGGCGGCTTCAGCGCAAAAATCGGCGGCATTCCGTTTTCGCTCGGCACCGGCGGCGGCGCGCTGCTCACGGGGCTGGCCTTCGGCTGGTACCAGTCGAAGCACCCGCACCGCCTGAGCGTGCCGGCCGACGCGCTCGCGCTCATGAAGGACCTGGGCCTGGCCACTTTCATCGCCTGCGTGGGCCTGGCCTCGGGGCCGCAGGCGCTGGCGCTGATCCAGAAGTTCGGCATTGCGCTGCCGCTGGTGGGCATCGCCGTGGCGGTGGTGCCGGCCAGCATCTCGCTGTTCGTCGGCCACCGCCTGCTCAAGCTCGAAGCACCGGTGCTGCTGGGCGCCATCGCCGGCCAGCAATGCAGCACGCCCGCGCTCAGCGCCGTGCAGAACGCCGCGGGCAACGCCACGCCGCTGCTGGGCTACACGATCACCTACGCCATCTCGAACGTCGTGCTGCCGCTGATGGGCCCGCTCATCGTGGCCCTGGCCGGACTGGTGCAGCACGCGAAATAAGACGAACGACCCGAGACGCTCCACGCCCTTCCCTTCTCCCTTCTTCCCATTGATGCCCTGAAAGGACTTCCCCTATGGAATGGCTGCATGAACTCTTCAAGAAGTCGCCCGAAATGGCGCTCTTCCTCTCGCTGGCGGTCGGCTACTGGATCGGCAAGATCAAGTTCGGCAAGTTCCAGCTCGGCGGCGTGGCCGGCTCGCTGCTGGTGGCGGTGATCGTCAGCCAGGTCGGCGTGCAGATCGACGGCGGCGTGAAGGCCGTGCTGTTCGCGCTGTTCATCTACGCCGTCGGCTTCGAGAGCGGGCCGCAGTTCTTCAGCTCGCTCGGCAAACAGTCGATCAAGGAGATCATCCTGGCCGCGGTGATGGCGGCCACCGGCCTGGCGACCGTGGTGGTCATGGCCAAGCTGTTCGGGCTCGACAAGGGCCTGGCGGCGGGCGTGGCGGCCGGCGGCCTCACACAGAGCGCCATCATCGGCACCGCGGGTGACGCCATCGGCAAGCTCGGCCTCGCAGCGGCCGAGACCGCGCGGCTGCAGGGCAACGTGGCCATCGGCTATGCCGTGACCTACGTGTTCGGTTCGTTCGGCGCGATCATCGTGTGCGTCAACATCCTGCCCAAGCTCATGGGGCGCAGCATCCGCGACGACGCGATTGCCGCCGAGACCGCGATGCAGGCCGGCGTGAAGGTGCTCGGCCCCGACCAGCAGGAAGCCGCACCGCCGCTGGTCGGCCGCATCTACCAGCTCACGAGCGACCCGCAGCGCACGGTGGCCGACATCGAGAACGCCAACCCGAGCACCACCATCACCATCGAGCGCGTGAAGCGCGACGGCAAGTTCGTCGAGGTCAGCCCCACGCTCGTGCTGCGCCAGGGCGACCAGGTGCTCACCGTCGGCCGACGCGACGCCGTGGTGGCGAGCGCGCCGCTGCTGGGCAAGGAAGTCGATGCGGTCGACGGCATGGAACTCACCATGCACAAGCGCGAGATCGTGCTCACCAACACGGACTTCGGCGGCAAGACCATCGACCAGATCCGCCAGGCCACCGCCGGCGGCGTGCGCCACGGCATCTTCGTGGTGCAACTCAGCCGCATGGGCCAGGTGCTGCCGATGAAGCCCGACACCGTCGTGCAGGTGGGCGACCTGGTGTCGATCTTCGGCGCCGAGCAGGACGTGAAGCGCGTGGCCGCCCTCGTCGGCGACGTGATCGTGCCGAGCGCCAAGACCGACTTCGTCTACCTCGGCGCAGGCCTGGTGGTGGGCCTCTTGATCGGCCTGCTGAGCGTGAAGATCGGCGCCATTCCGCTGACGCTCGGTGCCGGTGGCGGTGCGCTGCTGTCGGGCCTGCTGTTCGGCTGGTACCGCGCGAAGAAGCAGACCTTCGGCGCGTTGCCGCCCAGCGCGGTGCAGCTGCTGAAAGACCTGGGCCTGGCGGGCTTCGTGGTCGTGGTGGGTTTGTCGTCGGGCCTGCAGGCCGTGCAGACCATCAAGGAACTGGGCCTGACCATCTTCGGCGTCGGCGTGGTGGTCACGCTCGTGCCGATGATCCTCACGATGCTGTTCGGCCGCTATGTGCTGCGCTACGACAACACGGCCGTGTTCGCCGGCGCGCTGAGCGGTTCGCGCAGCGCCAACCCGGCCTTCGGCGAAGTGCTCGGCAAGGCCGAGAACGCGATTCCCACCGTGCCCTTCGCCATCACCTACGCGCTGGCGAACGTGTTCCTCACGCTGCTCGGCCCGCTGATCGTGGCGCTGGTCTGAGCACGGCTTCCTTTTTTCCTTTCTTCTTTTTTCTCAACCAAGGAGCACTCCATGGATTTCGGCGACGTGAAAAAACTGGGTGGGCTGAGCCCGTTCGAACTGAAGGATGCGCTGATCCAGGTCGCACGACAGAGTGACCGGCTCATGCTCAACGCCGGCCGCGGCAACCCGAACTTTTTGGCCACCACCCCGCGCCACGGCTTCTTCCAGTTCGGCCTGTTCGCCATGGCCGAGGCCGAGCGCTCGTACATCTACATGGCGGACGTGGGCGGCTTTCCGCAGCGCGAGGGCATCGAGGCGCGCTTCGAGATCTTCGCCAAGTCGCATGCGGGCGAGCCCGGCGTGCGCTTCATCGAGGCGGCCGTGTCGTACGTGCGCGACCAGCTGGGCCTGTCGGCCGGCGACTTCATCTACGAGATGTGCGAGGCCATCCTGGGCTGCAACTACCCGGTGCCCGACCGCATGCTGCGCCTGTCCGAGATCATCGTGGGCCAGTACATCCACAAGGAGATGATCAACACCCACCCCTTCGTGGGCCGGTTCGACATGTACGCGGTGGAAGGCGGCACCGCCGCCATGACCTACCTGTTCAACAGCCTGCGCGAGAACCACCTGCTGTCGCCCGGCGACACCATCGCGCTGGGCATGCCGATCTTCACGCCCTACATCGAGATCCCGCACCTGAACGACTACCAGCTCATTGAGGCGCTGATCGATGCGCCGGCCGAAAACAACTGGCAGTTCACGAAGAAGGAGCTGCAGAAGCTGCTCGACCCGAAGGTCAAGGCCTTCTTCCTGTGCAACCCGAGCAACCCGCCCTCGGTGAAGATCAGCGACGAGGTGCTGGGCTACATCGCCGACATCGTGAAACAGCGGCCCGACCTCATCATCCTCACGGACGACGTGTACGGCACCTTCGCCGACAACTTCACTTCGCTGTTCGCGATGTGCCCGCACAACACCATCCTGGTGTATTCGTTCTCGAAGTACTTCGGCGCCACCGGCTGGCGCATGGGCGTGGTCGCCACGCACGAGGACAACATCCTCGACCGCAAGATCGCCGCCCTGCCCGAGGCCAAGCGCCGGGAACTCGACGCGCGCTACAGCTCCATCACCACCGAGCCGCGAAAGCTGAAGTTCATCGACCGCCTCGTGGCCGACAGCCGGACCGTGGCCCTGAACCACACGGCCGGCCTCTCCACGCCGGTGCAGGCGCAGATGGTGATGTTCTCGCTGTTCTGCCTCATGGACGAGGGCGACACCTACAAGAAGTCGATGAAGCACATCGTCTCGCGGCGCAAGGAAGCGCTGTACCGCGAGCTCGGCCTGCCGCTGCCGCCCGACCCGAACTCGGTGAGCTACTACCACCTGCTCGACCTGCAGGACATCGCCACGCAGATGCACGGCGAGCGCTTCGGCAAATGGATTCTGACCAAGCTGCAGCCGAACGAGGCGCTGTTCCGCATCGCCTCCGAAACCAGCATCGTGCTGCTGCCGGGCCGCGGCTTCGGCGGCAAGCACCCCTCGGGGCGCGTGTCGCTGGCCAACCTCAACGAGTACGACTACGCGAACATCGGGCGCTCGCTGCGCAAGATGGCTTCGGAGTACTTTGCGATGTTCGAGAAGGAGACCGGCGGGAGCGGCAAGGGTGCCGCCCCCGCCAAGGGCAAGCCGGTGAAGGCCGGGAAGAAGAAGTAGCCCTCAGCTCGCCCTGCGCGCCGTCAGCCACTGCGACGGCGCCAGGGCCGACGCCACCACGCGCACTTCGCCGATGTTGCCGAAGAAGCCGTCGGAGCGGTCGTTGTTCCAGGAGCCGCCGCCCACCACCCATTGCGAGGTGGACTCAACCGAGGCCAGTCCTTGCGCCGCCGCGGTGTTGCGCAGCACCGGCGCGCCTTCGACGTACATCGTGGTGTCGTGCGACACCGGGTCGTTGACGATCGCGATGTGCACCCAGCGATCGGCAATGACCTCGCCCGACCAGTTGGTCTTTGCATAGGGGGTGCCTGCCGGGCTCGGCACGACCTCCCATTGCACTTCGCGCAGGCTCGAGATGGCGAACAGCATCGGCGGCGCGTCGCCGTCCCCCTGGAAACCGGGCAGGTTCCCGCTGCGGCCGTCGCGCGTCATGATGTTCATCCACGCGTGGTCCTTGCTGGTCCAGGCCTTGTCGATCTTCACGAACGCTTCGACCGTGTATCCCTGGTCGAGCGTGTGCGCGTTGATCGGCGCTGCCGGGTCGGTGAGGAAGTAGCTCATCCGCGGCGGTGGGTTCTTGTTGGTGTTGAGGAAGCGCACCGAGCCCGGCGCGGCCGAGAGGCGGTGGCGGTCGTCGGTCCAGATGATGTCGCCGTCGGCGGCATTGCGGATGACGCTCTGGTTCAGCGCATCGCGTCGCAGCGGGTTCGCGCCCGTCACGTCGGCGATCACGGTGCCCGGCAGCACAGGCTGGTTCAGCGTACCGCCGACGAAGCGCCAGTGCGCCAGCGTGTTCGCGACCTTGGGATAGTCTTCCGCATCGACGGCGGGCCGCTGCACGGTGGCCTCGGGGTCCTTGTAGTTGGCGAGGATCAGCGCCTTCGCCTGCTCGACCAGCGACTGCTCGACCGTGGCCTCGCCCGCGGCAAATCCCTTGTTGAAGCCCGCGAAGCGCTGCGCGAAATCCATCTCGATGGTGAAGGCCTCGTTGGGCGTGGTGAGCACGGCCTGGTCGAAGGTGTTCAGCGTGGCGGCGGGCTTTTGCGGCACCCAGGGCGAGAACGACAGCACCTTGATCTGCTTGTTCGTCAGGTCGAACTCGTACAGGCGCATCAGGCCGTTGCCGCCCTGGTAGGCCATCTGGTAGTCGACCACCATCTCCTCGACCTTGTGGCCGAAGTCGTTGGTCTTCGTGAGGTGCGCGGCGCCGTGGTGGTGGCCGTTGAGCGTCATGAAGATCTGGTCGTTGTCGCGGATCAACTTCTCCCACAGCATCTTGCCGTAGTCGGTTTCCAGCGGGCTGGTGCCGTCCGGGGCGATGTTGAGCAGCTGGTGGTTGACCAGGATCACCGGCAGCGTCGGGTTCTTCGCGATCACCTGCCGCGCCCACGCGATGCCCGCGTCGGACACCCGCCACGACAGCGACAGCACCATGAACTTCTGGCCCTGCGCTTCGAACACGTGGTACTCGTGGAAGCCGCTGGTGTCGCGCGCACCGAAGGTGGCCTGGCGCTTGGCGCGCTCGGCGCCGAACCACTTCAGGTAAGGCTCGGCGCCGAGGGTACGTGTCGCGTCGGTCCCGCCGACCGGATCGACACCGTAGTCGACATCGTTCACCACGTCATGGTTGCCGGCAAGGATGCTGTATGGCAGCTTGGCGTCTTCGAGGAACCTCATGGCGGCGTCGGCGACCTGCCACTGCTTTTCCTTGCCAACCTGATCGACGACATCACCCAGATGGATGGTGAAGGGGATGTTCAGCGCCTTGGCATTCGCCGCGATCCACTGGGTCTGCGCCGCGAAAGGTTCGCTGCCGAAACGCTTTTCGTACTGGCTGCTCTCATCGGTTGTAGCGTAGCGCGCATAGAACTGCGTGTCGGGCATCACGGCCAGCGCGAAGCTCGAACGCTTGCTCACGGCAGGCGCCGGCGCGGGCGGGTTGGGCGTTGGCGCGGGGGCCGGCAGCGGGCCGAAGCCGGCGCTGCCGCCACCACCACCACCGCAGGCGGCGAGCAAGGCACTGCTGCTGCCCACGGTGAGCAGGGAAGCACCAAGCTTGAGCATCTGCCGGCGCGGCGGCGGTGCCGGATGCGGCGTGGTGCGTTCGTTGTCGGAAGCGAGGGGGGAAGAAGAAAGCGGAAGCGCGCGTGCGCCGCGCGAATCGACGGAATCGGACATGACAAGACAAAACGTTGGGAAGCACCCAGCGTAGGTCGCGGCCATGACTCGGTCATGTACGACCCATGACACTTCGCCCCGGAAGCGCTCTCCTCCCCCCGCTCAGGCCTTTGCCACGCGCCCCGACGGCTCGAGCACCACCATCCGCCAAGCGCACAACGTCCCCGCCACCGCCAGCACCGCCGCCAGCGCGAACATGACGCGGTAGCCCAGCTCCTGCGCCACCGCGCCGCCGAGCAGCACGCCCAGCACACCGCCGAAGCCGTAGCCGATCACCGTGAACAGCGCCTGTCCGCGCCCGCGCAGGTGGCCGGGAAAGCGGCGCGACACCACGGCGATGCAGGCCGTGTGGTGCGCTGCGAAGCTCAGCGCGTGCAGCCACTGCGCGATGACCAGCGCCGCGATGAAGCCGCCCAGCCCGGCTGTGAGCCCGAGCCGCGCCACGCCGGCGATGCCGCACACCAGCATCCAGCGCGGCATCGGCAACAGGCCGATGAGGCGGCCCTGCAGAAAGAACCAGACGATCTCGGCCACCACCGACAGCGCCCACAAGAGGCCGATGGTGCTCTTGCCGTAGCCGATCGAGTCGAGGTACAGCGAGAAGAACGCGTACACCGAGAAGTGCGACATCACCTGGAAGAACAGCGAGGCAAAAAACCAGCGCACGGCGGGGATGCGGAGCACGGGGCCGATGGGTTCCTTCACGGCGTCGTGCGCGGCGGGCGGCTCGCGCACGTCGGGCAGCTTCATCGTGGCGATCAGCACCACGGCCAGCGTACCAGCCGCCCAGTACGGAAAGTGCTTCATGCCGAAGCGCTCGAACCATTCGCCCGCGACGAACACGGTGACCAGGAAGCCGGCCGAGCCACACAGGCGGATGCGCCCGTAGCGCCCCCAGTCGCCTGCGACGATCTGCGCCATGGCCGCTTCGGTGAGCGACATCATCGAGCTGGTGTGCGTGAACATCACGAGCAGCACGAGCGCGAGCCACCAGGCGCCGCCGTGCCACCACAGCCCGAAGGAGCTGGCCAGCGCCACGGCGGCGCTGAAGCGCAGCAGCTTCACGCGTTGGCCGGTGTGGTCGCTGAGCGCGCCCCAGGCATAGGGCGCAAAGACGCGCGTGATCGATTGCACCGAGGCCAGCAGGCTGATCGTGAAGATCGGCAGGCCCAGGTCCTTGAGCCACAACGGCAGATAAGGATTGAAGAAACCGATGTGCGCGAAGTAGCTGGCCGACAGGCCAGCGAATGCCAACAGGTGGCCGCGCCCAGCGGCGGCCACAGGTGGCGGCGTCGACACTACAGGAAAGACGACTGCGGCGACGCAGCTTCGCTCTTCTCGACAGGCGGGTTCACGTCGCCGCACTGCGCGCGGTTGCGCAGCACGTGTTCCATCACCACCAGCGCGAGCATGGCTTCGGCGATGGGCGTGGCGCGGATGCCCACGCAGGGGTCATGGCGGCCCTTGGTGATGACTTCGACGGGGTTGTTGTTCACGTCGATGGACTGGCGCGGGCTGATGATCGAGCTGGTGGGCTTGATCGCAATGCTCACCTCGAGGTCTTGCCCCGAGCTGATGCCGCCCAGAATGCCGCCCGCGTTGTTGCTGAGGAAACCGGTCGGCGTGATCGAGTCGCCGTGCGTGGTGCCGCGCTGCGTGATGCTGTCGAAGCCGGCGCCAATTTCCACGGCCTTCACCGCATTGATGCCCATCATGGCGTAGGCGATTTCGGCGTCGAGCTTGTCGAACAGCGGCTCGCCCAGGCCCACAGGCACGTTGGTGGCGGTGACGCGGATGCGCGCGCCGCACGAGTCGCCGGCCTTGCGCAGGCGGTCCATGTAGTCCTCCAGCGCGCTCACGTCGGCGATGGGGGCGAAGAAGGGGTTGTTGGGAACGTGGTCCCAGCTCTCGAAGGGAATGGCGATTTCGCCGATCTGCGTCATGCAGCCGCGGAACACCATCCCGTATTTTTCGGCCAGCCACTTCTTGGCGACCGCGCCGGCCGCGACCATGGGCGCCGTGAGCCGTGCCGAAGAACGCCCGCCGCCGCGCGGATCGCGGATGCCGTATTTCTTCCAGTAGGTGAAGTCGGCGTGGCCGGGGCGGAACTGCTGGGCGATCTGCCCGTAGTCCTTGCTGCGCTGGTCGGTGTTCTGGATCAGCAGCGCGATCGGCGTGCCGGTGGTCTTGCCTTCGTACACGCCGGACAAGATCTGCACCGCGTCGGGCTCGTTGCGCTGGGTGACGTGGCGGCTGGTGCCGGGGCGGCGACGGTCGAGGTCGCCCTGGATGTCGGCCTCGCTCAGGGCCATGCCCGGGGGGCAGCCGTCGATCACGCAGCCGATGGCCGGGCCGTGCGACTCGCCGAAATTGGTGACCGCGAAGAGAGTTCCGAAGGTGTTGCCGCTCATGCCGGGGATTATCCCCACAAAGCAGCGCCCGACTCAGTCGGTGGTGTTTTCCATGCGCTTGGCGAGCACCCCGAGCTGCAGCTCGATGCTGAACAGCCGCTCGTTCAGCACCGCCGTCTGCAGGCGGATCGCCTCGACGATGGCCTTGGTCTGCGGGTCGGAGGTGCTGTCGGACAGTTCCGCCAGGTCATGCAGCTTCTTGCGCAGTTCGTTGCTCATGGGGCCTCCGTTCGGTCGTGGGGATGCGTCGTGGAAGCCCCAGTATGGAGGCTCGTCAACGCTCCGGCAATGCGGCGCCGCCCGGGGGTACGGCGCCCTCCACCGCATGCGACGCGCCCACGCCGCGCAGCCGCACCGCCACCAGCACGCCAACGAACAACAGAACCACCGCGCACAGGCCGGCCACCAGCCGCAGGGCGCGCAGCAGCGCCTCACGCCCGGTGTCGATCAGCGCGGCGCCGGTGGTCCCGGGCAGTTCCGCGGCCAGTGCGACCGCGCCGCCCAGCGTGCTGCGGGCGGCTTCGACCGCAGCCGCATCGACAAGGCCGGCCGGCACCGCATCGGCCATGGCCGCGCGGTAGATCGCTGCGCCGACGCTGCCGAGGATGGCGATGCCCAGCGCCCCGCCGAACTCGGAGCTGGTTTCCGAGATCGCCGAGGCCACGCCCGCGCGCTCTGGCGGCGCGCTGCCCACGACCAGGTCGGTGGCCAGCGTGAACACCGGCGCCAGGCCGAGCGAAGAGATGATCGCGCTCGTCACCATCCAGGCCAGCCCGCCCTGCGCGGGCAGCAACACCAGCATGCCGAAGCCCAGCGCCGCCAAGCCCAACCCGCCGCCCATCACATAGGCCGGGCACAGGCGCCGCGTGAGCGCGGGCACGATCATCGAGCCGACGATGAAGGCGCCAGCACTCGGCATGCTCCACAGGCCCGCCTCCAGCGGCGACAGGCCGAGCACCAGCTGCAGGTACTGGGCGTTGTACAGAAAGAGCCCGAACATCACGAAGCAGGCCAGCATGTAGGCCCCCAGCGAGACGCTGAAGGCCGGCAGCCTGAACAGGCGCAGGTCGATCATCGGATTCGCCAGCCGCCCCTGCCGGCGCGCGAACAGCCAGCCGAGCAGCGCACCGACCGCGATGGCCAGCAGCGACACCGCGTCGGGCCCGTGCTCGGCCACCTGCTTGATGCCGTAGATGGCGGCCAGCACCGCGCCCAGCGAGAGCGCCACGCTGGCCAGGTCGAGCGCGCCCGCGTCGGGGTCGCGGTACTCGGGCAGCAGCCACGGGCCGAGCGCCAGCAGCAGCACCATCACCGGCACGCCGATGAGGAACACCGAGCCCCACGGAAAGAACTGCAGCAGCACGCCGCCCAACACCGGGCCGATGACCGCGCCGGCCGAGTAGCTCGAGATCCACACGCCGATGGCCACGGTGCGCTGCGCCGGGTCGAGGAACATGTTGCGGATGAGCGAGAGCGTGGACGGCGCCAGCGTCGCCCCCGCCACGCCCAGCAGCGCGCGCGTGGCGATCAGCATGTTGGCGCTGGTCGAGAAGGCCGCGAGCACCGAGGCCACGCCGAACGCCACCGCGCCGATCAGCAGCAGCCGGCGCCGCCCGATGCGGTCGCCCAGCGTGCCCATGGTGACCAGCAGGCCGGCCACGAAGAAGCCGTAGATGTCGACGATCCACAGCAGCTGCGACGCCGTGGGCTTGAGGTCTTCGCTGATCGACGGGATCGCCAGGTTCAGCACCGTGAGGTCCATCGAATAGAGCATGCACGGCAGCGCGATGACCGCCAGGCCGGTCCATTCGCGCGCCGTGGCGCGGGCGGGCGTTGCCCGGTTCGTGGCGCCGCTCATGGGCCGGCCCCCCGGTTGCCGCTGTCGCTGCTCGAGAAGGCCTTGCGCACCTCGATGCTGCTGAAGCGCGCCGACGGAATGCCGGCCGCGAGCTGCAGCGCTTCTTCTTCGCTGTCGGCCTTGACGAGGTAGAAGCCGCCCAGTTGCTCGCTGGTTTCGGCGAACGGCCCGTCGGTGACCGAGAGTTTGTCGTTGCGCATGCGCACCGTGACCGCCGTGCCGGCCGGCTGCAAGGCCTCGGCCACGACGAGCTTGCCGAGCGCCTGCAGATGGGCGTCGTAGTCGATGTGTTCGTTGATGTAGTGGTCCATGTCCTGCGCCGAGAAGTGGCTCGTCTGCGCGTCGGTTCCGTAGATCAGGCAAAGGTATCTCATGCGACATTCCCCTTCGGGTTTTCGATCATTTCCATGACGTCGATGGGACGCACTTCGATGGCGCCGTACCGCGCCATCGGAATGCGGCCCGCCAGCTGGATCGCGGCGTTCAGGTCACGCGCTTCGACCAGGATGAAGCCGCACAGCTGCTCGCGGGCTTCGGCGTACGGGCCGTCGACGTGCGAGCGCTGGCCCTGGCGCACCTGCACCACCTTGGCGGCGCTCACCGAGGTCAGCGCCTCGGCGGCGATGAAGTGGCCGGCGGCTTCGAGCAGGCGGTCGTAGGCCATCGAATCGGCGCTGAGCGCGCGGCGCTCGTCGGGCGACAGTGCGCGAAGCACCGCTTCGTCGCAATGAACGAGGCAGAGGTATTTCATGCGGAATCTCCTTGCAGATTTGAGTGAGGACATCACTGGTCGAACGGCGACGGCCGAAATCGACACGGGCCGTCAAAAACTTTTTGTGCCCGGCAAAGACGCCAGCTGCCGCTCCAGAAATTGCCGCTCGGGCTGCTGGCGGACCAGCGACAGCGCCTGCAGATAAGCCTCACGTGCGTCGTCGGTGCGGCCCAGGCGCCGGCACAGCTCGGCACGCGCGCCATGCGCCAGGTGGTACTGAGCCAGCTCGCCGCGCGCGAGCAACGCATCGATCAGCGCCAACCCGGCCGCCGGCCCGTCGCGCATCGCCACGGCCGCCGCGCGGTTGAGTTCGGCCACGGGCGAGGGGTCGAGCCGCAGCAGCACGTCGTACAGGCCGACGATCTGCGGCCAGTCGGTGTCGGCGGCCTCGGGCGCTTCGGCATGCACCGCGGCAATGGCGGCCTGCAAGGTGTACGGGCCGAAGCGGCGCGACAGCAGCGCGCGCTCGACCAGCGCCGCGCCCTCCCCGATCTGCCCGCGGTGCCAGAGGCTGCGGTCTTGCGCGTCGAGCAGCACGAGCTCGCCCTGCGCCGAGGTGCGCGCGGTGCGGCGCGCGTCGTGCAGCAGCATCAGCGCGAGCAGGCCCAGCGCCTCGGGGTCGGGCAACAACTCGGCCACCAGCCGCCCGAGCCGGATCGCCTCGGCCGACAGGTCGGCGCGCGTCACGCTCTCGCCCGATGAGGCCGCGTAGCCTTCGTTGAACACCAGGTACACCACGCGCAGCACGGCATCGAGTCGTTCGGGCAGCTCGGCCAGGCCCGGCACCTGGTACGGAATGCCAGCGTCGCGGATGCGCGCCTTGGCCCGCACGATGCGCTGCGCGATGGTGGGCGCGGGCACGAGAAAGGCGCGAGCGATCTCCTCGGTCGCCAGCCCGCAGACCTCGCGCAGCGTGAGCGCCACCTGGGCGTCGGGCGCGAGCGCGGGGTGGCAGCAGGTGAAGACCAGGCGCAGGCGATCGTCCTCGAGCGCGTCGGCATCGGGGTCGGCCTCGTGCCAGGCGGGCGCAGGGTCGGCCAGCGTGTCGGTGTGGGCAGTGGCCTCGTCCCACGCGGTGAAGCGCACCTGCCGGCGGATGCCGTCGATCGACTTGAAACGCCCCGCCGACACCAGCCAGGCGCGCGGGTTGGCCGGCACGCCTTCGCGCGGCCATTGTTCGAGCGCGGCGCGAAAGGCGTCGTGCAGGGCTTCTTCGGCCCGATCGAAGTCGCCCAGCAGGCGCACCAGCGTGGCGAAGATGCGGCGCGACTCGGTGCGATAGATCGCGTCCAGCGCGTCGAGTACGTCGGTAGTGGCCGTCGGTTGTTCTGTCACCCGGTGTCGCCGCCGAGCAGCCAGCTCTCGAGCTTGACGAGGGAGCCGGTCCAGCCGTGGGTGTGGCCGTCACGCGCCGCTTCGTCGAAGAACTGCTGGTGCATGAGCACGAGCTCGCAGCCGCCCGCATCAGGTTCAAGCTGCACGGTGACGCGCGACTCGCGCTCGGGCGTGCTGCGCCAGGCCCAGCTGAAGACCAGCTTGCGCTCGGGCACGACCTCCAGGTAGGTGCCGCTCACGTCGTGCGTCTCGCCGTCGCCCGCCAACATGGTCACGCGAAAGCGCCCGCCCACGCGCAGGTCGACCTCGGCCAGCGGCACGTCGACGATCTCTTCGGGGCCGAACCAGTGCTTCAGCGCTTGCGGGTCGGTCCACGCGCGCCAGACTTTGGCGGGGCTGACGCGGAAGTGCCGACGGAGCGTGAGCGAGGGGCGCTCGGTGATGAGGTTGGTGGTGGGGCTGGGGGAAGGTTTCGCCATTCGGTGTCCTCCTGGTGATAGAGAAAGCGCGCCAGTGCATCGAGGCGGCCGGTCCAGAACTTCTCATAGCGCGAGAGCCACACGGCAGCCTCCTGCATCGGGCCTGCCGAAAGCTCGCAGCGCACGACGCGGCCCGCTTTCGTGCGCGAGATGAGGCCGGCGCTTTCGAGCACACGCAAGTGCTTCATGAAGCCGGTCAGCGACATGCCGTGCGGTTCGGCGAGCTCGGTCACGCTGAGGCCACCCTCGCCCAGCGCTTCGAGCACGCTGCGACGCGTCGGGTCGGACAGCGCCGCAAACACGGCGTCCAGGGCATCTGAGTGAACCATGCGGTTGAGTATCTGGAGCGGCCTGCGGGCCGTCAAGCAATGGGCCCCGCGCAGGAACGGTTTATGCATGCTGCATCGCAGCATCATCCCCCGCGAAGGAGCGCCCATGCTGGACCGAACCGCCACCCAGTTCTCCCACGTCAAGCCCGCCGACACCGACTACGTCTCGGGCGGGCTGCGAGACTTCTTCCTGTACCGCGACCTCGGCATTGCGGCCGCCACCCACGGCAAGGTGATCGCGCACCTCGTCAAGGCCAACATGGCACCGGAAACGGGCACCGGCTGGCACCGCCACGAGGCGGACTTTCAGATCGTCATCATGCTCAAGGGCTGGGCGCGCTTCATGTACGAGGACAAGGAAACGCGCGTCGAGGCCGGCGACGTGGTGCACCAGCGCCCCGGCATCCGCCACTTTCTCTTCGACTACTCGCCCGACATGGAGTACCTGGAAATCGTCTCGCCGGCCGACTTCAAGAGCATCGACGTCGAGCCGGTGTGCGAGATTCCGCCGCCCACGCCCTGGCCCTGAAGCCCGCTGCCAGCGCGGCTTCGCGCGCCGATAAACTCCTCGCGTCTCACCAGAAACGACAACAACCGAGGAGAGAGAACTTGCGTATTCATACGGCCCGCCTGACGGCCGGCTTGCTGTTCGCGTGCGCCTTGACGGCCACCCACATCAGCAACGCCGCATCCCCCACCACCGCTTCCACCACCTCTGCGGCGAGCTCGCTCGAAGCCGAGCAGGAAGCCGCTTTCAAGGCCGCCAAGGCCGTGCAGAAAGCCGGTCCCGCTGACATCGCCCTGCGCGACCAGGCCCACCTGCACTTGCCCGCCGGCTACGTCTGGGTGCCCACACCCGCCGCCGCGCAGCTCATGCGCAGCATGGGCAACCGCACCGACGACACCTTCATCGGCGCGATCTTCCCCGCCGATGACGGCGACTGGATGGCGGTCGTGAAGTTCGTGAAAGAGGGCTACATCAAGGACGACGACGCCAAGGACTGGAACGCCGACGAACTGCTCACGAGCCTGAAGGAAGGCACCGAGGCCGCGAACGAGGAACGCGCCAAGCGCGGCATCCCGGCCATCGAGGTCACGGGCTGGGCGCAGAAGCCGCAGTACGAAGCCTCGACGCACCGGCTGGTGTGGTCGGCGCTGTCGAAGAAAAAGGGCAGCGACGGCGGCAACCCCGGCGTCAACTACAACACCTATGCGCTGGGCCGCGAGGGCTACGTCAGCCTGAACCTCATCACCAACGCGAACGACCTCGAGAAGTACAAGCCCGACGCCACCAAGCTGCTCGGCGCGCTGCAGTACGACGACGGCAAGAAGTACGCGGACTTCAACGCATCGACCGACAAGGTCGCCGCCTATGGACTGGCCGCGCTGGTGGCCGGTGCGGCCGCGAAGAAGCTGGGCCTGTTCGCAATCGCCCTCGCCTTCCTGGCCAAGTTCGCGAAGGTCGCCGTGGTGGCGGGCGGTGCCGCGCTCTGGGGCCTGACGAAGCTGTTCAAGAAGAAGAGCTGAGTTGTAGCCCCCGGGGCTCAGCGCGCTGCAAAGCGCGGCGCGCGCTTCGCAGTGAAGGCCGCCACGCCCTCGCGCGCATCCGCGCTGCCCGATCGTTCACGCAGCAGGCGATGCTCCATCTCGAAGTGTTCTTCGATCGGGCGCGCCGTCGCACCGCTGCACAGCGCCTTGATGCCTGCGAACGATGCGGTCGCGCCGTTTGCCAGCCGCGTCACCAACGCTTCGGCTGCGGCTGCGAGTTCACCATCCGGGTACAGCGCATCGACCGCGCCCGTCGCCAGGCACCGCGCGCTGTCGATCGGGTCGCTGAGCATCAGCCATTGCTGCGCCCTCACCGGCCCGATGCGCCGCGACAGGAAATACGAACTCCCCGCGTCCGGCGACAGCCCGATGGCCGCGTAGCCCGTGCGCAGCTTCATCGACTCGGCCGCGAGCACGAAGTCGCCGCACAGCGCCAGCCCCACGCCGGCACCGCCGACCGTGCCGTTCACTGCCACCACCAAGGGGGCCGGGTTTTGCGCCAGCCGCAGCAGCGCGGGATGCAGCCGATCGAGGATGGCGTCAACCAGCTCGGGCAACTTGTCGCCGGCAGCCACGAACGAATCGATATCACCGCCCGCGCAGAACACCCGCCCCTCGCCGGTCAGCAGGATGGCGCGCGGCGCTGCGTCGATCACCTCGTTGATGGCCCGTGACAGCGCATGGCTGCTCGCCAGCGACACCGAGTTGGCGCGCTCGGGCCGCTTCAGCACGATGCGGCCGATGCCGTCCTGCACGCCCCAGGCAATGCCTTCCTCGAACTGCATCGTGGTCATCTCAAATCCCCGTGAGCCCGCCGGTGCACATGAGCGTCTGGCCGCTCACGTAGTCCGACTCGGGCGCGCACAGCAGGTACACCGCGCCGGCGGCTTCTTCGGGTGTGCCGCCGCGGCCCAGCGGGATCGACTGTTCCATCATCGCCAGCAGCCCGGGGTTGACGCCGACCTTGATCTCGCGCCCCTCGATGTTCGCCGTGGTGGCCTCGGCCGTGCTGGCCGTGAGCCGCGTCTGGATGAAGCCGAAGGCCACGCAGTTCACGGTGACGTTCATGCGGCCCCACTCCTTGGCCAGCGTCTGCGTCATGCCGACGATGCCGGCCTTTGCGGTCGAATAGTTGGCCTGGCCCGCGTTGCCGAAGAGCCCGGCCACCGACGAGATGTTGACCACCTTGCGCACCACGCGCCGGCCGGCTTCGGTCTCTGCCTTGCCGAGCGCGCGAATCACCGGTTGCGCGGCGCGCAGGATGCGGAACGGCGCCGTCAGGTGCACGTCGATCATGGCGTACCACTGCTCGTCGGTCATCTTCTGCACCACGCTGTCCCAGGTGTAGCCGGCGTTGTTGACGATGATGTCCAGGCCCTTGAATTCGCTCACCGCCGTGCCGACAAAGCGCTCGGCAAAGTCCGGCGCCGACACGCTGCCGACGCAGGCCACGGCCTGGCCGCCGGCGGCGCGGATGGCCTGCACGGTTTCTTCGGCCGGTTCGGCATCGAGGTCGTTGACGACGATGCGTGCGCCTTCCGACGCGAGCTTGAGCGCGATCGCGCGGCCGATGCCGCGGCCCGAGCCGGTGATGAGGGCGACCTTGCCTTCGAGTTTGGGTGTCATGTCTCTTTTCTCTCTTCTCTTGATTCGTTCGTTCAAAGGGTCAGCGCAGCGCCACGAGCGCTTCGCCCGCGATGCGGGCCTGGCCGTACTGGTTGGCGCTGAGCACTTCCACGCGCACGCAGCGCTCGCCGTTGTGCTCCAGCTTCTCGAGCACGCGGCCGGTGCAGCGCACGGCATGGCCCAGGTGCGTGATGCCCTGGAAGCGCACGTCGAAGCGGCGCAGCTGCGACTGCGGCGCCCACTGCGTGAGCAAGCGGCCGAGCCAGGCCATGCCCAGCATGCCTTGCGCAAACACGTCGGGCATGCCGGCCTTGCGCGCGAAATCTGTGTCGATGTGGATCGGGTTGTGGTCGCCCGAGGCGCCCGCGAAGAGCGCGAGCGTGGTGCGGTTGACCGGCGCGAGCTGCAAGGCGGGAAGCTCGTCGCCGATCTGCACGGTGTCGTAGGTGATGGAGGTCATGGATGCAGCTTCTTTCAGTGGCGGCACACGATCACCGTGCGCAATTCGGCCACGAGTTCGTCGCGCTGGTTGGTGGCACGCGAGGTCTTCACCACGAATTCGAGCGCGCCGTTCTTCTTGTCGTAGATGTCGCTGATGGTGGAGCGAACCGTCACCGTGTCGCCCACGCAGGCCGGCCGGTGGTACTCGAAGCTCTGCTCACCGTGCAGCAGCTTCGACAGCGGAATCTGCAGGTCGTCGAGCATCTGGCCCGACGCGCCCGAGTCCAGCTCGGCCGCGAACAGGAAGGTCGGCGGCGCGGGCAGGTCGGGGTAGCCGGCATCGCGTGCGGCGGCGGCATCGGTGTAGACCGGGTCGGTCTCGCCGATGGCCTTGGCGAAGAACTGCAGCCGGGTGCGCTCGATGGGCAGTACCGACGCAGGCAGCTCATGGCCGATCCATTTCTTGTCGATCATGTTCTGCCTTTTCTCAGACGCGTTCGTACAGCGTGACCACGCACGCGCCGCCCAAGCCGAGGTTGTGCTGCAGCGCCATCCGCGCGCCTTCGACCTGCCGTTTGTCTGCCGTGCCCCGCAGCTGCTGGACCAGCTCCGTGCATTGCGCAAGACCGGTCGCCCCCAGCGGGTGGCCCTTCGACAGCAGGCCGCCCGACGGGTTGGTCACCACCTTGCCGCCGTAGGTGTTGTCACCATCGACCACGAACTTCTCGGCGCCGCCGACCGGGCACAGGCCCAGCGCTTCGTAGCTGATGAGTTCGTTGTGCGCAAAACAGTCGTGCAGCTCGACCACGTCGATGTCCTGCGGGCCGACACCGGCTGCGTCGTACACCTTCTGCGCCGCCTCCTGCGCCATGCTGAAGCCGACCACTTCGCGCATGTCGCGGCTCTCGAAGGTGACGGCGCGGTCGGTGGTCATGGCCTGCGCCTTGATGCGCACGCTGCGGTCCAGGCCGTGACGTTCGGCAAAGCGCGGCGAGCAGACGATGGCCGCAGCTGCACCACAGGTCGGCGGGCAGGCCATGAGCCGCGTCATCACGCCGGGCCACATGACGGGCGCGGCCATCACCTCGTCTTCGGTGACGACGGTACGGAACAGCGCCACCGGATTGTTCGATGCATGGCGGCTGGCCTTGGCGCGGATCTTCGCGAAGGTCGACATCTGCGTGCCGTACTGCTGCATGTGCGCCAGCCCCGCGCCGCCAAAGTAACGCAGCGCCAGCGGCACCTGTTCGTTGCCGACCAGCTCGTCGGTGATCGACTCGAAGTGGTCGAACGGGCTTGGGCGGTCATTGAACACCGCGCCGAGTGCGCCGGGGCTCATGTGCTCGAAGCCGAGCGCCAGCACGCAATCGGCCGCGCCGCTGGCCACGGCCTGGCGCGCGAGGAACAGCGCGGTCGAGCCGGTGGAGCAGTTGTTGTTGACGTTGACGACCGGAATGCCGGTCATTCCCACTTCATAGAGCGCGCGCTGGCCGGCGGTGGAGTCGCCGTACACGTAGCCGACGTAGGCCTGCTGCACCAGCTCGTAGCCGATGCCGGCGTCTTTCAATGCGGCGTTGGTGGCGTGCGCCGCCATCTGTGGGTAGGGCTGGTTCGCGCCCGGCTTGGTGAAGGGGATCATGCCGACACCGACTACATAGACATCCTGGCTCATGAGCGTCTCCTGAAATGAATGAGTGAAATAGGAAGAAGGAATTTCGGCCGTCAGGCTACGCTTCGTTGACGGTCTTGCCAAAAGGGTTCGCGCAGCCGGGTCTTGAGCACCTTGCCCGCACCCGACAGCGGCAGCGCCTCGACCACCGCCACGCTGCGCGGGCACTTGTAGTTCGCGATCAGCGCCTTGCAATGCGCGATGAGCACATCGGCCGCCAGCTCCTGGCCCGGCTTGAGCACGAGCACCGCATGCACGGCTTCGCCCCACTCCTCGCTCGGGATGCCGATGACGGCGCAGGCCGCCACGGCCGGGTGCTGGTTGATGGCGTTCTCGACCTCGGCCGAATAGATGTTCTCGCCGCCGCTGATGATCATGTCCTTCAGGCGGTCGACCACGAAGATGTAGCCGTCGTCGTCCATGTACGCGCCGTCGCCGGTGTGCATCCAGCCGCCGCGCACGGCAGCAGCCGTTTGCGCAGGCTGGTTCCAGTAGCCCTGCATCACGTTGGGGCCGCGCACCGCCACCTCGCCCACGGTGCCGCGCGGCACCTCGACGCCCTCGCCGTCGACGATGCGCACCTCGGTGCAGTAGCTCGCGCGGCCGGCCGAGCGCAGCTTGCCCCGGCGCTGGCCTTCGGCCGTGTGGTTGCGCGCGGGGTTGATGGTGGCCAGCGGCGACAGCTCGGTCATGCCGTAGGCCTGGACAAAGTCCACGCCCGGGAAGGCGGCCATCGCGCGGGTCAGCACCGCCTCCGAGATCGGCGAAGCGCCGTAGGTGATGCACTTCAGGCTGCTGAGGTCGCGCGGCTCGCGCATGGCGGGATGGTCCACCAGCATCTGGATCATGGTCGGCACCAGCAGCGCATGCGTGACGCGGTCTTTCTCGATGGTGTTCAGCACCGCCTCGGGGCTGAAGGCCGGAATGATCGCGTGCGTGTTGCCCTCGAGCCAGTGCGGTGCGGAGATGCCCATGTCGGCCAGGTGGAACATCGGCGCGGCATGCAGGTAGCAGCCGTCGGGCGCGGCCAGGCCTTCGGCATGCAGGGCCAGCCCCGAGCTGCCCATGTTGGTGTGGCTCAGCATCACGCCCTTGGGAAAGCCCGTGGTGCCGCCGGTGTAGAAGATGCCGGCCAGGTCTTCGCCGCGGCGGCCCACATCGGGCACGGGCGAGGCGGCCTCCAGCAGTGCCTCGTAGCCATGCATGCCGGGCGGCGTCGGGCCGTCGCCGCAGTAGATCACCTCGCGCAGGCTGGTCGCCTGCCCGCGCATCTGCTCGACCACCGCCCGGAAGGTGTCGTCCACCAGCAGCAGCGAGGAGCCCGAGTCTTCGAGCGAGTACAAAATTTCGGCGGCCGACCAGCGGATGTTGCAGGGGTTGAGCACACCGCCGCCCCAGGGCACGGCCATCTGGTACTCGAGGTAGCGCGCCGAGTTGAGCGCCAGCATGGCGACGCGGTCGCCCGCCTGCATGCCGAGCCCCTGCAGGGCGCCCGCGAGGCGGGCGACGCGCTCGGCATACGCGCGAAAGCTCAGGGTGCGGCCGGCGGCGCGCACGGCGATCCGGTCGGGGTGCTGCTGCACGCTGCGGTGCAGCGACTGGGTCTGGTACATGGCGGTTGTCTCCGTTCGGTTCTTGTGTGAACGCATGGTAGAAACCGCGCCGTGCCGCGGCGATTGCGCTTCGCATCGCCCGCATGGCAGAAAACCTCAATCGACACCCACACCGCTCTCGGGTCTGATTCGCTCACCCATGTTGCAACCGCCCGTCACCATCCCGATCGTGTTCGTCCAGGGCATGCTCTCGGGCGTGCGCGCGCGCGGCGACAACGCACCCATCAGCATCGACACCGCGCTGCAGGACGCGGGCATCGCCCCCGCCCTGCTCGACGCGCCGGGCGCGCGCGTCACGGCCGAGCAGTACGTGGCGCTGTTCGCACTGCTGATGGAGCGGCTGGACGACGAGGCCCTGTGTTTCCTGTCGCGCCGCCTGCGCTGCGGCAGCTTCGCACTGATGACGCGCGCCACGATGGGCGCACCCACGCTCGAAGTGGCGCTGCGCCGCGTGGCCCGCACCTTCAGCCTGCTGCAGGACGACCTCGAGATGGTGCTGCTGCGCGAAGGGCCACTCGCGGGCTTCGGCCTGCGTGTGCAGGGCATGCCGAGCGCGCCGCTGAACTTCCTGCACGAGCTGATGCTGCGCGTGTACTGGCGGCTCTTTGCCTGGCTGCACGGCGGCCGGCTGACGGCGCGCCGCTTCGACTTCGGCTTCGAGCAGCCGCCCTATGCGGCCGGCTACAGCAAGGTGTTTCCCGCGCCGCTGCAGTTCGGCCAGCCGCTCTCGGCCGTGTGGTTCGACGCCAGCGCATTGGCCACGCCGATCCACCGCGACGCACGGGCCATGCGCGACTTCCTGGCCGCCGCGCCGGCCCACGTCATCCTGCCGCCGCTGGGCGAGCTGGCCGTGAGCGCGCGTGTGCGCACCGTGCTGCAGCAGCACCGCCCGGCCTGGACCGACTTGGCCACGACCGCGCGCAGCCTGCACATGTCGGTGAGCACGCTGCAGCGCCACCTGGGAACCGAGGGCACTTCGTTCCAGTCGCTCAAGGACCAACTGCGGCGCGACGTGGCCATCGTGCGCCTGAACACCAGCACCGTGCCGCTGGCGACGCTGGCCGAGGAGCTGGGCTTTTCGGACAGCGCGGCGTTCCAGCGCGCCTTCAAGACCTGGACCGGCGGCGCGCCGGGGTCGTACCGGCGGCGGCCCAACCCGGAGCCGGACGCGGACCCCGAGGCCTGAAGCTACCCGCCTACCACTTGACCCGCACGCCGAGCGAGCCGTTGATCGAGCTCTTCACCTTGGCATCGCCGCCCGACGACCACAGCTTGCCGACTTCACCGTACAGGCTCGTCGTCTGGCTCAACGCCAGCGTGAAGCCGCCTGCGAGTTCGGTGCTGGTGCCGCCGATGGGTGCTGTGATGTCGGTCGTGGTCGCGCCGTTCACGAAGCGTGCGATGTCGGTGCCGCTCGATGTCTTGTAGACATTGAAGCGGCCGTAGGGCTGCAACACGCCCAGGCCGGTGTCGATCTGGCCCTTGACTCGCACGCCTGCGCGGGCGATCCAGCCGCTGTCGGCTTGCGGCTGCGCGATGGCGCCGGCGATGACCGCGTTGCCCAGGTCCATGTGGTGATGGATCAGCTGCAGCTGCGGCTCGATGCGCCAGCCACTGCCGCCGATCGCGAAGGACTGCCCCACTTCGATCGAGCCCAGCAGGCTGTGGCCCTTGCCGCCCACGCCCGCACTGAGCATCGGCTCGACCGTGTAGCGGTGGCGGCCCGACTGCACGACGGCATCGGCGTAGAAGCCGCTGTCCGCGGTGTAGGTGCCGTACACGCCGACGTACTGGCTGCGCAGGTCGTTGCGGCCCACGGCGAGGTTGCGGATGCCGCTGGCAAAGCCGTTCACGCGCGCGTCGCCGTCGAGCTGGCCGACGTACAGGCCGGCGCGCCAGTTCGGTGTGGCGAGCAGGTCGGTGCCGGCCTGGAAGCCGGTCAGGCGGCCCTTGCTGGTGGGCGAGACGGTGCCGCCCTGCTGGATGTCGATGTCGGTGGAGAGCACGCGGGCCCAGGCGCGGCGCTCTGTACCGGTCGGTGTGCTCGCGGCGTCCTTCACATCGTCATCGCCCACGCGCTTGCGCACGTCGCCCAGCATCGCGAGATTGCCCTGGCGCAACTGGCTCGGCAGTGCGGCGTACAGCGCAGCTTCCGGGCGGTAAGTGACCACCGGCAGGCCCACCGGCTGGCCCGGCGCCGCCGTGTCGGTGGTGGAGCGCAGGTACCAGTTCTCGCCTGCGCCCTTCGCATCGGCGGCGTGCAGGCGGTACTCGTAGGCGCCTGCATCGACATGGCCGCCGGCCAGCGAGAAAGCGTCCTTCGTGGTCTGCGCGGTGGTGGTCGCACCGTTCTGTGCGGTGATGACCTCGATGCCGTTGCCGCTCGTGAGTGCGCCCAGGCCGCCGAGGTTGCTGATCTGCACTTGGGTCTTACCGCTGGCGATCGCGGCGGGGCCGTCGAGCACGAGGCGGTCGGAAGGGCCGGTGCCGTTGAGTGTCGTGCTCAGCTTGAGCACGCCGTTGTTGCCGACGTAGGCGCCCTTGACCGTGAGCGTCGTGCCTGCGGTCGCGCCTGCCAGCGACACGGTACCGCTGTTCGTCATTGACGCCACGGTCTGGTTGAAGCCCGCGAGGTCGAGCGTGGCACCGGTGGCCACGCTGTGTGCCGAGGCGGCGCTCAGCGTGTTCACCGCGCCGGCCTTCAACGTGCCCTGCGCCACGTTCGTCGCACCGGTGTAGGTGTTCGCGCCGGAGAGAGTCAGCGTGCCGGCGCCCTGCTTGGTGATGAAGCCACCACCGCTGATCGCACCGCTCAGCGTGCCGTTGAACGCGCCGGTGTCGATGACCGGATCGTTGTTGCCCGTCAGCTTGATGGTGTTGGCAATCGTGAGGCCGTTCGCGCTGAAGCCCAGCGTGGTGTCATCGTCCATCGACAGCGTGCCGGTGCCCAGCGCCTGGCTGTGGCCCACGTTCAGCCGGCCCTGGCGCAGCGCCGTGCCGCCGGTGTGCGTGTTCGCGCCTGAGAGTGTTAGCGCACCCGTGCCCACTTTGATCAGCGAGCCGCCGACGCCGGAGATCACGCCCGAGACTTCGGTGTCGGTGTTGAGAGCGCCCGTGGTCAGCGCCTTCGCGCCGAGCAGCACGCGGCCGGCGCCTTCGAGCGAACCGATGGTGATGCCGGGTGTGCCGAGCTTGGACAGGAAGACCGTGCCACCGGCCTTGTTCACCACGCTCGCCTGCGCGGCCGTCGCGTTGTCGCGAATGTCCAGCACGCCATCGCGCTCATTGACGATCGTCGCTTGTCCGGCCGAGGCGTCGTCCCAGAGGTTGGTCGTGCCGCCAGCGAAGTTGGTGATGTGGGCCTTGCCCGCGTTGGCATCGAACCAGACCATGACCTCGCCACCGCGGTTCTCGATGGTGGCGTTGCCGGCCGTCGCGTTGCCACGGAAGTCGATCGAGCCGCCGGCCTGCGCAACCAAGGTCGCGTGGCCAGCCGAGGCGTTGTCCTGGAACTGGACGAAGCCGCCATTGCCCGGCTGGGTGGCGCCTGCCGTGATCTTCAGGTTTTCCGCGTCCGCACTGCCGCTGAAGATCAGGGCCGCGCCACTGTTCACGTCCACCGGGCCGGTACCCACCGCGCCTGTCACACCCACGTTCAAGCTGCCGCCGTCGACCTGCGTGCCGCCCTTGTAGGTGTTGGCCGCAGTGAGCAGCAGCTCGCCGCCACCAATCTTGCGCAGGCTGCCCGAGCCGCTCATCGTGCCCGCGAAGCTGCCGCTGGCCACCTGGTCGAAGGCCACCTGGGCGTTGTTGACGATGGGGCCTCGAAGGCTGGTGGTGTCGCCTTGCAGCGTGCCCGCGCGCACGAGCGTCCCGCCCATGTAGGTGTTGGCGCCCTTGAGGATCAGCGTGCCCAGGTCGTCCTTCGTGAGGCCGCCCGCGCCGCTGAGCACCGACGCGATGGTCGCGCTCATCTGCGCCCCCGAGGCCGTGCCGTCGCCGACCTTGATGACCGTGTTGGCGTTGCCCAGCGTCAGCGCGTCGCCGGTGACGACATAGCCGCTGGTGGAGAACTGCGCGCCGTCGATGCTGATGGCGCCGCCGGTGTTGTCCACGGTGACCGTGCCGGCCGTGCCGCCAAACAGCGCGAACTGGTTCTGCTTCCAGCCGGCGTTGGTCTTGCCGTTGGCGCCGGTCCAGCTGTCGGACGGATCGTTGAGGGTGGAGTTGCCGATGCGCCAGGTGCCGGAGCCGCCGCTGATCGTGCCGTCGTTGTAGGTGGAAGGGTCGCCGCCCGCGCCGTCCCAGAAACCGAGCGAGACGCCCTTGCTGTTGATCAGGTTGATCTCGCCGCGCACCGACGACTGCACGTGCAGGTCACCGGCCGCGGTGCCCGCGGGCGCTGTGCCGAGGTTCAGGCCGTTGTCGATCAGCGACCCGGTGTAGCTGATCAGGCGGTACAGGCCGGGCCCGAAGGCGCCGCCGGGTGCCTCCGCCACGTTGAGCGTGCCGTCGAGTACGAGGCCGCCGTTGACCTTCACGAGGTCGTTGAGCGGGCCGCCCACCGTGCCGGCTTGGCCCAGTTCGTAGCTTAGGAAGGCGCCCGGGTCGAAGCGCAGCATGCCCGTGGTCAGCGTGCCGAGGTTGCTGCCCGGTGCCAGCGTCGCGCCGTTGGCGATGGTGACCTGGCCCGAGATGGTGCCGCCGCCGCTGAGCGTGGCGCCGTTCTTGACCTGCACCGTGCTCGTGCCCGTGGCGCTGCCGATGGTGTTGTTCACGCGCAGCGTGCCGGCGTTGACCTCGGTCGCGCCGGTGTAGGTGCTGGCGCCCGTCAGTTCCAGCACGCCCGTGCCGCTCTTGGACAGGGTGCCGGAGCCGCCGATGACGCCCGCGTAGCTCAGCTCGCCCGTGCGGTCGAAGACCAGGTCGCCCTCGTTGCTGATGTTCCCCGTGATGCTGCCGGTGGTGCCGCCCGCGCCGATCTGCAGGATGTTGCCGGCCACGACGGTGGTGGTGCCCGTGAAGGTGTTGTCACCGGTCAGGGTCAGCTTGCGCGCGCCCTTCTGCAGCAGGCTGCCGGTGCCGCTGATGTTGCCGGCGAAGGTGGTGTCGGTGCTGCGGTTGAACACCAGCGCGGCGTTGTTGGCGATGTTGCCGACGATGCTGCCGCTGTCGCGGATCTCCAGGGTGCCGGCGTTGAGGGTCGTGCCACCGGTGTAGGTATTGGCAACCTCAAGGCTCAGCGTGCCCGCGCCCTCCTTGACCAGGGTTCCTCCACCCGTGATTTCCGCGCGCACCGCCAGCGTGGCGGCCTGGGCGTCGAACACGTTGTTGCCAGCACCCAGGCCGATCTTGTAGCCCGCGCCAGGCGCGAGGGTCAGCTGGCTGCCGCTCGCACCACCGCGGTAAGTGACACCGGCAACGGTGACGTTGTCGCCCAAGGTCACGGTGTAGCTGCCAGTGGCATCGCTGCCCGCCGCGAACACGGCGCTCGAGCCGTCGATCCACGCCACGGTCGGGCCCATTCCGCCCGCGTCGACGTTCCAGAAGCGTTGCGCGTTCGTACGGCCCCACACGCCCGATGGCGCGCTGCCGCCCGCGCCAGCCGATGTGCCTTCCAGGTCCCAGTGGTAGGTGCCGGCAGCCAAGGTTACCGGCGTCAGGCGCAGGGTCGTGTTGCCATCAGACGGGAGGCCACTCGAGTACCCAGCCACGTACGACGTGTAGCCCCCGAGCGCGCTCGCCAGGCTTCCGCCCCAGGCGACTTGGCCGCCTTGCCCCGCCAGGATGGCGGCCAAGCCTGCGTCATTGAGCGCCACGGTCAGCGTGCTGGAATTCGGCGTCGACGGCGACACCTCGGCCTGGCCGATGGTGAGGCCGTTTCCCAGTTCGTCGAACCTCGCGAGGTCGACGCCGGGAGAGGAGAGCCCTGGAATGTCGCCCGTGTACCGATGGAATCGCAGCACCGTGCCTGTGGCCGGTATGCCACCCAGGCTGAAGGCATTGAACTGAAACGCCGCAGTGATCACCTGGTCCGGCGCCAGAGACAGGTTCGGTACGTTGAAGACAAAGTACGACCGGTAATTTTTGCAGGCAGAAGGGCAATCCGAGCCCGTGGCGTAGTTGTAGTTCCCCACCAGATGAGGGTCGACATCGCTCTGCCACCCCCTGTCGGACGTGTTGAGCACGATGTCAGGCGCTGCGGCTGCGGCGCCCACCCCGGCCAGCAGTCCCGCCGCCGCCAGCACAACGCTGCCCGCGAGCTTGCCGCGTGCGCGCGTGAGTTCGGAAACAGCCACCCAGGCCCCCAACGACGAGTTCCAGAGGCTGCGATGTGCTTTGTTCATGGGGAGAAAAACCTTGAAAAGAGAGGCCGACCGCACCAAAAATGGGCAAATCGTCAGGAAACGTTTATTTTTGTAAATAAATTGTTTCCTACCTATCACCAGAACTGGTTATTCATGCACCCCACCGCCTTGCTGGGTTTTCGGAAACTTCCGAACGTCCAGCAATCCGGCGCGACAATCCGCCGCATGGCTTCCGCACCCGAACTCCCCCCCCTCAACCGCCAGTTCGTCGCCCACTTCGGCGAGATGGGCAGCAAGTGGGGCATCAACCGCACCGTCGGGCAGATCTATGCGCTGATCTTTTTGTCGGAGCGCGCGCTCAATGCCGACGAGATCGCCGAGTTGCTGGAGTTCTCGCGCTCCAACGTGAGCATGGGCCTGAAGGAGCTGCAGGCCTGGCGCCTCGTGCACCTGCGCCACCACGCGGGCGACCGCCGCGAGTACTTCGAAGCGCCGAAGGACGTGTGGGAAATCTTCCGCGTGCTGGCCGAGGAACGCCGCCGGCGCGAGATCGAGCCCACGCTCTCGATGCTGCGCAACGCTCTGCTCGAATCGCCCACGAGCGACGCCGAGCGCCACGCGCAGGCCCGCATGCGCGAGATGCACGACCTGATCGACCGACTGATGAAATGGTTCGACGACGTGCAGCGCCTGGCGCCCGAGACTGCGATGCAGCTCATGGGCATGGGCGCGACGGTGACGAAGGTGCTGACGCTGAAAGATCGCCTCACGGGCGGTGCGTCAAAGAAGAGCAAGGGCCCCGCGGGCGAAGACTGAGCCGCACCGCGAGGCAAAGAGGACGCTACGCCCTCACAGCCGCTCTTGCCCCTGCGGGGCTTCCGGCAGGCCGAGCTTTTCCTTGCGGATGGCCTCGTCGTCCATGAGTTCGTACCACATGGCGTTGAGCACGGCGAAGGCGGCTGCCAGCGGCAGGCCGAGTATCCAGGCGAAGTACCACATCTCTTTTTCCTTCCCGTTTCAGTAGGCGTGTCCGCTGTCGTCGCGGATGGCTTGCTCGTCGACCTTGCCCCACAGCACGTGGTAGACCCAGGTGGTGTAGGCAATGATGATCGGAATGAAGAAGACCGTGACCACCAGCATGATGAACAGCGTCAGGTGGCTCGACGACGAATCCCACACCGTGAGGCTGGCGCGGGGGTCGATCGACGAGGGCAGGATGAACGGGAACATCGACGCGCCCACGCTGAGGATGATGCCGGCGATGCCCAGCGCCGCCGTGAGCAGCGCCAGCACCGGCCGGCGCAGCACCAGCCCGAGCAGTGCGCCCAGCGTGCCCACGAAGCCTGCTGCCGGTGCGGCAATGGTCCAGGGGTGCGCCGCGTAGTTGCCCATCCAGGCGCCCGCATGCAGCTCGACGGTCTTCAGCATCGGGTTCGACGGACCCACCGTGTCGACCACGCTGCTGATGCGAAAGCCCCCGATGCCCATCGCCAGCCACACGCCGGCCAGCGCGTAGAACACGAGCGTGAGCACGGCCGCGACCATGCCGTAGCTGCGCGCGCGTTCGGCCACTGGGCCTTCGGTCTTGAGCAGCAGCCACGCCGCGCCGTGCATCACCAGCATCGCCACCGACACCAGTCCGCAGAGGATGGCGAAGGGGTTCAGCAGGCCGAAGAAACCGCCGTCGTAGAAGATGTGCATGTCGGTGCCGAAGCGGAACGGCACGCCCTGCAGCACGTTGCCCACGGCCACGCCGCTGATCAGCGCGGGCACGAAGCCGCTGAAGAACAGCACGCCGTCCCAGCGCGCGCGCCACTGCGGCGACTCGCGCTTGCTGCGGAACTTGAAGGCCACGGGCCGCAAGATGAGCGCCGACAGGATCACGAACATCGCCAGGTAGAAGCCCGAGAACGACACGGCGTACAGCTGCGGCCACGCCGCAAAGACGGCGCCGCCGCCCAGGATCAGCCAGACCTGGTTGCCCTCCCACACCGGGCCCACGCTGTTGATGACCACGCGGCGCTCGATGTCGTTGCGCGCCGCAAACGGCAGCAGCATGCCCGCGCCCAGGTCGAAGCCGTCGGTCACGGCGAAGCCGACCAGCAGCACGCCGATGAGCAGCCACCAGATGAAGCGCAGGGTGTCGTAGTCGAGGAGTGTGTGGAGGATCATGCGGCGCTCCCGGTCGAGGCAGAAGAGGAAGACACGGCGGCACGCGCCGGCGGAATGTGCGAGCGGGTGTCGCCTTCGGTCGGCGCATGCTCGACCTCGGGGCCCTTGCGGATGGCCTTGAGCATCAGCTTCATCTCGATGATGAGCAGCGTGGTGTAGATCGCGATGAAGCCCGCGAGCGTGATCAGCAAGGTCGTCACGCCCAGGTTCGACACGGCCACTGCGGTCGGCAGCACGCCTTCGATCACCCAGGGCTGCCGGCCGTACTCGGCCACCAGCCAGCCGGATTCAATGGCGATCCACGGCAACGGAATCGCCCACACCGCGACCTTGAGCAGCCAGCGATGGCGGTCGAGCGCGCGGCGCGCCGACAGCACGAAGAAGGTGCCGGTCAGCAGGATCAGCAACATGCCGATGCCCACCATCACGCGGAACAGCCAGAACAGCGGCGCCACCTGCGGCACGGTGTCCCACGCGGCCTTGGCGATCTGCTCGTCGGTGGCCTGGCGCGGGTCGTCCACGTAGCGCTTGAGCAGCAGCGCGTAGCCCATGTTGATGCCGTTCTCTTCAAAGTCGCCGCGCACGCCCTGCGTCACCTTGTCGGCGCCGCCGGCCTCGCGGATCTTCTGCAGCGCGTCGTAGGCCTTCAGGCCCTCGCGGATGCGGGCCTCGGCGCGCTTCACGAGCTCGTCGATGCCGGGCATCACGGTGTTGAGCGAGCGCGTGCCGATGAGGCCCATCACCGCCGGGATGTGAATGGCGTAGTGCGTCTCGCGCGCCTTCTGGTCGGGGAAGCCGATCACGGTGAAGGCGGCGGGCGCGGGTTGCGTTTCCCACATGCCTTCGATGGCGGCCAGCTTCATCTTCTGGTGTTCGCCCGAGAGGTAGCCGCTCTCGTCGCCGAGCACCGCCACCGACAGCGCGGCGGCCAGACCGAACGATGCCGCCACGGTCATCGAGCGCTTCGCCAGTTCGATATGCCGGCCCTTGAGCAGGTACCACGCCGACACGCCGAGCACGAACACCGCGGCGCACACATAACCGGCCGACACGGTGTGCACGAACTTGGCCTGCGCGACGGGGTTGGTCAGCACTGCGGCGAAGTCGGTCACTTCCATGCGCATGGTCGCCGGGTTGAAGGCCGCGCCCACGGGGTTCTGCATCCAGCCGTTGGCAATGAGAATCCACAGCGCCGAGAAGTTGGAGCCGATGGCCACGGCCCACGTTGCCGTGAGGTGGCCCACCTTGGAGAGCTTGTCCCAGCCGAAGAAGAACAGGCCCACGAAGGTCGCTTCCATGAAGAAGGCCATGAGCCCTTCGATGGCCAGCGGCGCACCGAAGATGTCGCCGACGTAGTGGCTGTAGTAGCTCCAGTTCATGCCGAACTGGAACTCCATCACGATGCCCGTGGCCACGCCCATCGCGAAGTTGATGCCGAACAGCACGCCCCAGAACTTGGTCATGTCGCGCCAGATGACGCGCCCGGCCATCACGTAGACCGTCTCCATGATGGCCAGGATGATCGACAGTCCGAGCGTCAATGGCACGAACAGGAAGTGGTACAGCGCCGTCACGGCGAACTGCAGGCGCGAGAGCGCGACGATGTCAAGGTCCATGGGGGGCTTCCTTTTGTGTGTTCTGTTCGTTCGTTGCTCGGTCGGTCAATTCATCAATCAGGACGCAGGCCGCGCAGTGCGACCTCGAAGGCATCGGTGCCACGGCGCAGGTCGGCCACGATGCGGCCCTGCGCCATGCACACGAGGCGGTCGGCCAGCGCGGCTTCGCGGCGCAGGTGCGTGGCGATCAGCAGCGTGCGCGGGCCGACCTGCTGCGCCAGGCGCTGCAGCACGTCGTGCGCGGTGGCGGCGTCGAGCGCTTCAGTGGGTTCGTCGAGCAGCCACAGCGGCACGGGCCGCAGCAGCAGCCGCGCGAGCGCGAGCCGGCGCGACTGGCCGCCCGAGAGGCCGAGGCCGCCTTCGCCCAGTCGCGTGTCGAGCCCGGTGGTCAGCGCGCGCACGTCGGCGTCGAGGCCGGCGGCGTGCAGCACGGTCCAGAGGCGCTCGTCGCTGGCTTGCGGATCAGCGAGGCGCAGGTTGTCGCGCAGGCTGTCCTGGAAGAGTTCGGTGCGCTGGGTCAGCAGACAGGCCAGTTGCGCTTGCACATGGCCAGCGCGCGGTGTGAGGTCGCCGGCGATCACGCAGAGCAGCGTGGACTTGCCCGCACCACTGGCGCCGATCAGTGCGACGCGCTCGCCGGCATTCAGATGCAGCGACACGCCGCTGAGCACTTCGACCAGGCTGCCGGGGTGGATGACGGTGAGCTGGTCGACCTGCACCGCTGCGGTTTGCTCGGTGCGGCATGGGCGCGCGCCCTCCTCCACTGCGGGGTCCAGGCGCGGTGCCAACCGACGCACCGCCAGCCACGTGCGACCTGCGTCGAGCGCGCCACGCCGCAGCGCCGCGAACGGTTCGGTGGCGGTCAGTGCGATCAGCAAGGCAAGCGCTGCGCCGGGTGCGCCGATCACGCCTTCGCTCACCAGCGCGCCCACGGCCAGCAGCACACCGACCAACGTCAGGGTGCCGGCGCTGCCGTAGGCGAAGCCGGCCGCAGCTTCGAGCTTGTTCAGTGCGAGGTCGGCCTGCGCGAGGTGCGTGTCGGCATTCATCAGCGCGGCGCGCTGGGCGTCGAGCCGGCCGGCCATTGCGAGGTCGGCCTGGCCCGCGACCAGATCGACGGCCCGCGCGCGCAGCGCCTCCACGGCATGCGCGCGTTGCCGCGCCGGCTGCCGCGCACGTCGCGCGATGAGGCACGCCAGCCCCCAGCCGATGGCGCAGAGCCAGAGCGCGATCGCCACGCCCATCCCCACATGCATGAAGCCGAGCACGATGCCCGCCAGCAGCGCGGCGCCCAACGCCGCAGCGGCGGGCACGAACAGGCGCAGGTAGAGCGACTCGAGCGCGTCGATGTCGGACGTGAGGCGGAACAACAGCCGCGCCGGCCGCATCAGCAGGTCGCGCGCGGCCTCGGGGCGGGCCCAGCCGCGGAACAGCCGCACGCGCAATTCGGCGAGCACGGCGAAAGTGGCGTCGTGCGTGACGAGCCGCTCGCCGTAGCGCGAGCCCGTGCGCCCGAGGGCGAGCAGCCGGATGCCGGCCGACGGCATGAAGACATCGAAAGTGAAAGCCGTGGCCGCGTGCAGGCCGGCGAGCGCGGTTGCGGTGATGAACCAACCCGACAGGCCCAGCAGCGCCATGCCTGCGAGCACAGTGACAGCGGCGAGAAGGCAGCCTAGCAGCAGCGCACGCGGCTGCGTCGCGAGGAAGGGGCGCAGCACGAGGCGCAGGTCGCGCCAGCGAGGCGAACGGGTCGCGTGGCTGCTCATGCAGCCTTCTCCACCCGCGGTTGCGGGCCGAGGCTCACGCTGCGGTCCATGCGCGCGGCCAGCACCGGGTCGTGGGTCGAGACGATCAATGTCCGGCCGCGTGCGAGCGTCACCAGCGCGTCGGCCACGCGCGCGGCGGTGGCGGTGTCGAGGTGGGCCGTGGGTTCGTCGGCCAGGATCAGGTCAGCGTGCGGATGCACCGCGACGCGCGCCAGCGCCAGCCGCACGGCCTCGCCGCCCGACAGGCCGCTGCCGCCCTCGCCCAAGGCGGTGCCGGGATGGGCCTGCGCCACGTCATCAAGCGCCGCGAAACGCATCGCCTCGGCCACCTCGGGCGCGCCGATGTCGGCACGGCCCAGCGCGACGTTGGCTTCGACCGAGCCGGCGAAGACGTGCGGCTTCTGCCCCATCCACGCCGTGCGCTGGCGCAGCGCGGCGGCCGTGTGCTCGGTGAGCGGCACGCCGCCGATGGCGATCTCGCCATGCGTGGCCGGCATCAGTCCCGCGAGCAGTGAGAGCAGCGCGGTCTTGCCTGATCCGCTGGGGCCGGTCAGCGCGATGTGCTCGCCGGCGCCGATGCGCAGCTCGTAGCCGTCGAAGAGCGCTGTCGACTCGCCGGGCCAGGAGAAATGCAGCGCGTGGACCGTCACCGCAGGCGCGGCGCCCGCACCGGCGGCGCCGGTGGCTGCGCGCGTGACCGCGACGCCCGCGCCGGGCAACGGCAGTGCGCCGCGTTGCAGGTCGTCGAGCGCCTTCAACGCCGCTTCGCCCGCCGCGCGGTCGTGCCACACCGCCGACAGCTCGCGCAAGGGCTCGAAGAACGCCGGCGCCAGCAACAGCACGAACAGGCCTTCGCCCAAACTGAGCTGCTGGCCCCACGCGCCGAAGCCGAGCGAGCCCAGCAGATGAAAACCGATGTAGACCGCCACCAGCGCCACACCCAGCGCCGAGAACAGTTCCAGCACCGCGGACGACAGGAACGCGATGCGCAACACAGCCATCGTGCGCTGGCGCAGCGACTGCGCGGAGGCGCCGAGCCGGTCGGCCGTGGCATCGACTGCGTCGAGCGCGCGCAGCGTGGCCAGGCCGCGCAGGCGGTCGAGCAGGAAGGCGTTCATGCCGCCCATCTCGACCATCTGCGCCTCGCTGGCCGCCTTGGCACGCCAGCCGACGATGGCCATGAAGATCGGGATCAACGGCGCCGCCACCAGCAGCACCAGCGCCGCGGCCCACGAGAACCAGGCCACTGCCGCAAGAAGGAAGAGCGGCACCACCGTCGCACGCCAGCGCGCAGGCTGGTAGCGCACGAGGTACGGCACCAGCGCCTCGGCCTGTTCGGCGAGCACGCTGGCCGCAAGGCCGGAGGGCGCGCGTTCGCGGTCGAGCGGCGAGCCGGCCGCCAATGCCGACGCGGTCTGCGCGCGCAAGGTGGTCAGTTGCGCCCGCGCGCGCCCGAAGGTGCGGCGCACGCCCCAGGCTTCGCAGCCCGCGCGCAACAGGCCCCACAACAAGATGCCCACCGCCGGCCACAGCACGGCCGCCATGCCCTCCCCGCTTGCCAGGCCCTGGACCGCCATCGCCAGCAACGCCGCCTGCGGCAACCACGCAAGCGCGGCGGCGCCTTGCACCACGCTGCCGATGTCGGGCGAAGTGAAAGCCTTCAGCGGCGATCGTGGCGGCGTTTGTTCTGTCATTCCTTGAGTTTGTGTATTTTCAGTATTTACTGAAATATTCACAATCATACACATAGGTGACGAAACACGGAGACTGCCCGCTCGGAAGCCCCGAGGCAACAGATTTGCAAAGAATCGGGGAGAAAAAGGTCCGCGCCCGAGCGGGCGCGGCGCGCTTCAGTACGACACGATGAGGCCGCTGACGAGCAATGCGGCAAAAAGTGCGCATACGCTGCGCACCGAGGCCGGCCGGGCTTCGACCCCCCGGTACAGCAGCACCGCGGCGCCCACCGACAGGCCGAAGGTCGCGACCATGCCGAGCAGATCGACCCACGGGTCGTGCGGCCCCAGGCCCGCCACCAGCGCATTCACAGCGAGCAGCACCGGGAAGTGGATCAGGAACAGCGAATACGAAATGCGCCCCAGCTGCTGCAGCGGCACGGCGACTGCAGGCCAGTGTGCGGGCGACAGCCACTGTCGGCGTTGCGCCACCGCGATGAGCAGCGCGGTGACCAAGGCGATGGCGATGCGACTGCGCCAGTCGATCATGAGCGCGCCCACTCCGACCAATGCCAACAGCGCGACGGCGCCGTGCCAGGTGCTGGCGCGCGTGACGCGGCCGACCCAGAACGCCAGCATGCCGAGCCCGTAGGCGCCGAAGAAATAGAACGCCGTGTCGTCCAGCCGCGCCTGCCGGTTGAACAGCGCGAGCGAGGCCACGGCCACGATGAACACCAGCGCCACCGGCGCCCAACGCGCGGCCGAGGTGGGCTGCCGCAGCACGGCGGGCAACCCGACCAGCGCGAGCGCGAGCGCAAACAGCTGGAAGTCGATGGCCACGTACCAGACGCCGGTCGACAGCGACTCGTAATTCAGCAGGTCCTGCAGCAGCAGGCCGTGGGCCAGCAGTTGCGCGAGGCTGGGCGTGGCCGGCACCACGTCGTCACCGAGCCACGGCCGCGCCACCTCGGCCACCAGCACGCACACCGTGAGCGCCGCAAGGTACGGCATGACCAGCCGGCCATAGCGCTGAAAGATCCGCAAGAACGGCCGGTCGACGCGCAGCACGCCGTCGGGCGCGAGGCTCGCCGTCGCAAGAAAGCCGGCGATCACAAGGAACACCTGCACCGCAAGCCGGCCGTCGTCCGCCAGCCAGCCGAAGAAATCGGGCGCGAGCACCTGCGCACCGGCCGGCATCGGGCCGTAGCGCGCGAGGTGGTGCCCGACGATCAACGCACAGGCCAAGCCCTTGACCACGTCCAGCAACGGCATGCGCCCCTGCCGCGTGGGCACAGCCGCTCCGACGCCGCTTGTTGCGACGGTCGCGGCCGGTGCGTGCGAACTGTTCAAAGTGCCAATCGCTGTCGTGCTTCCTGGTACTCGCGCTTGAGCTTCTCGATGAAGGCGCCTGCGCTCGCCACTTCGGTGATCGCGCCGATGCCCTGGCCCGAGCCCCAGATGTCTTTCCAGGCCTTGGCCTTGCTGCCGTCGCCGCCGCCGAAGTTCATGGTCGTCACGTCGCCTTCGGGCAGGTTGGCCGGGTCCATGCCGGCCTTGACGATGCTGGGCGCCAGGTAGTTGCCGTGCACGCCGGTGAACAGGCTCGAATAGACGATGTCGTCCGAGTTGCCGTCCACGATGGCCTGCTTGTAGTCGTCGCTCGCACGCGCTTCTTCGGTCGCGATGAAGGCGGTGCCGATGTAGGCGAAGTCGGCGCCCATGGCCTGCGCCGCGAGCACTGCGCCGCCCGAGGCGATGGAACCCGACAGCGCGATCGGGCCGTCGAACCACTGGCGGATTTCCTGCACCAGCGCGAACGGGCTCTTCACGCCCGCGTGGCCGCCGGCACCGGCCGCCACGGCGATGATGCCGTCGGCGCCCTTCTCGATCGCCTTCTGCGCGAACTTGTTGTTGATGATGTCGTGCAAGGTCACGCCGCCGTAGCTGTGCACCGCGTCGTTCACGTCGGTGCGCGCGCCCAGCGAGGTGATCACGATCGGCACCTTGTACTTCACGACCATCTCCATGTCGTGCTCCAGGCGGTCGTTGCTCTTGTGCACGATCTGGTTGATGGCGAACGGCGCGGCCGGCTTGTCCGGGTTGGCCTTGTTGTAGGCCGCGAGCTCTTCGGTGATCTCGATCAGCCACTCTTCGAGCTGTGCCGCGGGGCGTGCGTTGAGCGCCGGCATCGAGCCGACCACGCCGGCCTTGCATTGCGCAATCACGAGCTTGGGGTTGCTGATGATGAACAGCGGCGAGCCGATGATCGGCAGCGGGAGGTTCGCGAGAACAGAAGGCAGCTTGGACATGTCGTCTCCGGGAAGGGGTTCGGTTTTATAAGAGCAAGGGGCCGCTGCCGCCCGTCAGATGGGCGACAGCGGCGGTGCATCAGAACGCTTCGAGCGCCAGCGCCGTGACGCTGTCGGCGCCTTCGACGATGCTGTCGCGAATGCCCGGCACCTTGTTCAGGATGTGCTCGGCGTAGAAGCGCGCGGTGGCGATCTTGGCCTGCATGAAGGCGACGTCGACGTTGTGCGAAGCCTGGTCCTGCGCCACGATGAGCGAACGCGCAAGCTGCCAGCCGGCCACGAGGTTGCCCGCGAGCATGAGGTACGGCACGCTGCCCGAGAACACGGCGTTCGGCGAGGCCTTGGTCTGGCCGGCGACGAAATCGACCACGTCGATGAAGGCGAGGCGCGCAGCGGTCAGGCGCTTGAGCACGGCGGCGGCTGCGGCGCTGTCGCTCTTGGCGAGCTCGGCCTCGGTCTTCTCGATCTGCGCGGCAATCGCCTTGGCCGTCTGGCCACCGTCGCGTGCGGTCTTGCGGCCCACGAGGTCGTTGGCCTGGATCGCGGTGGTGCCTTCGTAGATCGTGAGGATCTTCGCGTCGCGGTAGTACTGCGCCGCGCCCGTCTCTTCGATGAAGCCCATGCCGCCGTGCACCTGCACGCCCAGCGAGGTCACTTCGAGGCTCATCTCGGTGCTGTAGCCCTTGACCAGCGGCACCATGAATTCGTAGAAGGCCTGGTTCTGCTTGCGCGCGTCGGCATCGGGGTGATGGTGCGCGGCGTCATACGCGGCAGCGGCCACCGAGGCCATCGCGCGGCAGCCTTCGGTGTAGGCACGCATCGTCATCAGCATGCGCTTCACATCCGGGTGGTGAATGATGGGCGCGCTGGCGTTGATCGAACCATCAACCGGGCGGCTCTGCACGCGGTCCTTGGCGTAGGCCACGGCGTGCTGGTAGGCGCGCTCGGCAATCGCGATGCCCTGCATGCCCACGGCGTAGCGGGCCGAGTTCATCATGATGAACATGTACTCGAGGCCACGGTTTTCCTGGCCCACGAGGTAGCCGACGGCGCCGCCGTGGTCGCCGTACTGCAGCACGGCGGTGGGCGATGCCTTGATGCCCATCTTGTGCTCGATGCTCACGCAGTGCACGTCGTTGCGCGCGCCGAGCGAACCGTCGGCGTTGACCATGAACTTCGGCACCACGAACAGGCTGATGCCCTTCACGCCTTCGGGCGCGCCGGTCACGCGGGCCAGCACGAGGTGCACGATGTTCTCGGCCATGTCGTGCTCACCGTAGGTGATGAAGATCTTGGTGCCGAACACTTTGTAGGTGCCGTCGGGCTGTGGCTCGGCACGGCTGCGCACCATGGCCAGGTCGCTGCCGGCCTGCGGCTCGGTGAGGTTCATCGTGCCGGTCCACTGGCCGCTCACGAGCTTCTCAAGATAGATGGCCTTGAGCTCGTCGGAGCCGGCCGTGAGCAGCGCCTCGATGGCGCCGTCGCTCAGCAGCGGGCACAGCGCGAAGCTCATGTTGGCCGAGTTGAGCATTTCGCCGCAAGCCGCGCCGATGGTCTTGGGCAGGCCCTGGCCGCCGAAGTCCGCCGGATGCTGCAGGCCCTGCCAACCGCCCGACACGTACTGCGCGAAGGCGTCCTTGAAGCCCTTGCTGGTGGTGACTTCGCCGTCCTTGAATGACGAGGGGTTGCGGTCGCCTTCAACGTTGAGCGGCGCCACCACGTCCTGGTTGAAGCGCGCGCACTCTTCGAGCACGGCCTGTGCGGTTTCGAGGCCGGCGTCTTCAAAACCGGGCAGCTTGGCGATCTCGCCGATGTTGGCCAGGTGTTCGATGTCGAACAGCATGTCCTTGAGGGGGGCGGTGTAGCTCATGTCTCTTCTCTCCAGGGGCCGCGGCGGATGCGGCAGATGTAAAAAAGGCATCGCGAACGATGCCTTCTGGCTCAATGCGCTGAAGCGATCAGAGCGCCTTCACGAGTTCCGGCACGGCCGTGAACAGGTCGGCCACGAGGCCGTAGTCGGCCACCGAGAAGATCGGGGCTTCTTCGTCCTTGTTGATCGCGACGATGACCTTCGAGTCCTTCATGCCGGCCAGATGCTGGATGGCGCCCGAGATGCCCGCGGCGATGTACAGCTGCGGCGCGACGATCTTGCCGGTCTGGCCCACTTGCCAGTCGTTAGGGGCGTAGCCTGCGTCGACGGCGGCGCGGCTGGCGCCCAGGCCTGCGTTGAGCTTGTCGGCCAGCGGGGCCATCACTTCGGTGAACTTCTCGGCGCTGCCCAGGGCACGGCCACCGGAGACGATGATCTTTGCGGCGGTCAGTTCAGGGCGTTCGCTCTTCGTGACTTCGCGGCCGACGAAGCTGCTCTTGCCGCTGTCTGCGACGCCTTCAGCGGTTTCAACGGTGGCGCTGCCACCGGTGGCGGCTGCGGCGTCGAAGCCGGTCGTGCGCACGGTGATCACCTTGGTGGCGTCGGTGCTCTGCACGGTGGCAATGGCGTTGCCGGCGTAGATCGGGCGCTCGAACGTATCCGGGCTGTCGACCTTGGTGATGTCGCTGATCTGTGCCACGTCCAGCTTGGCAGCCACGCGCGGAGCGACGTTCTTGCCGTTGGCGGTCGAGGGGAACAGGATGTGGCTGTAGTTCGCTGCGATCGCGAGCACTTGGGCTGCGACGTTCTCGGCGAGGTTCTCAGCCAGCGATGCGCTGTCGGCAGCGATCACCTTGGACACGCCGGCGATCTGCGCGGCGGCCTTGGCGGCTTCGGCGGCGTTGGCACCGGCCACGAGGATGTGGACGTCGCCACCGCAAGCCAGCGCTGCAGTCACGGTGTTGAGGGTGGCCGGCTTGATGCTGGCGTGGTCGTGTTCGGCAATGACGAGTGCGGTCATGTTCGTTTCTTCCTCAGATCACTTTGGCTTCGTTCTTGAGCTTGTCCACCAGGGTGGCAACGTCAGGCACCTTGATGCCGGCACCGCGCTTCGGCGGCTCGCTGACCTTGAGGGTCTTCAGGCGGGGCTTCACGTCCACGCCCAGGTCTTCGGGCTTGAAGATGTCCAGCTGCTTCTTCTTGGCCTTCATGATGTTGGGCAGCGTCACGTAGCGCGGCTCGTTCAGGCGCAGGTCGGTCGTGATGACGGCGGGCAGCGTGAGCGTCAGCGTTTCCATGCCGCCGTCGACTTCGCGTGCGACGGTGACCTTGTCGGCTGCGAGCTCGACCTTCGAGGCGAAGGTGGCTTGCGGCAGGTCGGCCAAAGCAGCCAGCATCTGGCCGGTCTGGTTGGCGTCGTCGTCGATGGCTTGCTTGCCGAGGATGATCAGCTGGGGCTGTTCCTTGTCGACCAGTGCCTTGAGCAGCTTGGCAACAGCCAGCGGTTGCAGCTCTTCGGTGGTCTCGACCAGGATGCCGCGGTCGGCACCGATGGCCATCGCGGTGCGCAGGGTTTCCTGGCATTTGGCATCACCGCAGGACACGGCGATGACTTCGGTCACTAGGCCCTTTTCCTTCAGGCGAACCGCCTCTTCGACAGCGATCTCGTCGAAGGGGTTCATGCTCATCTTGACGTTGGCAATGTCCACCCCGGTGCCGTCGCTCTTGACGCGCACCTTCACGTTGTAATCGACGACCCGTTTGACAGGCACAAGAACCTTCATTGACTTGACTCCATTGGATTGCAAAAGGGGGGCTTCGAGAGCAGCCGGCCATTTTAGGACGCCGGCCTTGGCTGCTACTCCATTCTTCTTGTCGGCCTCGAGGGCTCAAAAAAAGAACGATCGTGCTTTTCCGTGATTATAAAACAGCGGGAGGCGCTGCGGCCACACCCGCCGGCAAAGATTCCACTCGCAGCACCCGCTGCGGATAGGGAATGTCAATGCGGGCGGCCCGCAGTCCTTCGAGGATGGCGATGTTGATGGCCGAGCGCACGTTGTCCTTGCCCTTGTCAGGGTCGGCAACCCAGAAGTTCAGGCTGAACTCCAGGCCGTCGGGCGCAAAGGTGACGAGGTAGGCCACGGGCGCCGGGTCGGTCATGACGCGCGGCTGGGCCTTGGCGGCGTCGCACAAAATGCCCTGCACCTGCGCCACGTCGCTCTCGTAGCCGACCACGATGTTGGTGGTGATGTTGAACTTGCGATCGGCCAGCGACAGGTTCTCGACCCGGCTGGTGATGAGCGATTCGTTCGGCACGATGGCTTCGCGCCCGTTGCCCGCGCGAATGAGCGTGTAGCGCGTCTTGATGTCGGTGATGCGACCCTCGAAGGTGTCGACCTTCACGTTGTCGCCGATGCGGATCGAGCGCTCCAGCAGGATCACGAAACCGCTCACGTAGTTGGCCGCCAGCTTCTGCAGGCCGAAGCCCAGGCCCACGCCGAGCGCACCGCCCAGCACCGACAGCGCCGTGAGGTCGACCCCCACCGCCGACAGTGCGAACAGCAGACCGATCAGCAGCAGGAAGGCACGCACCGCGTTCGACGCCACCTTGCGCATCGACAGGTCGCTCACGGCCTCGCGCAGGATGCGCTTCTCGATGGTGCTGGCGATCCACAGCGCGATCATCAGCACCAGCCCGGCCGACAGCGCGCCCTGGATGATGGTCTGCAGGCTCACGCGGGTCTTGCCGAAGGCCAGCGTGATGTCGTCGAGTTCGGCCAGCACCGGCGGCAGCAGGCCGACGATCCACAGCACGGCGGCGATCCAGGCCAGCCACGAGATCGTGCGTTCGATCAGCCGCACCAGGCTGGAGGTCGGGAACACGGCCCGCAGCACGCGCGCGAACAGCCGGATGACCGCCAGCGACAGGAACACCGGCACGGCGATGCGCAGCACCAGCACCACGGGCAGCAGATCGAGCGCCACGCGGCGCGCGATGCCGGTGAGCACCAGTGCGAGCAGCGGGAACAGCAGGCCATCGAAGGTGCGCTCGCCGAACCAGATCGAATCTTTGGGCTGATCGCGGCCGAACCATTTGCACACGGCCCATGCCACGGCCACACAGGTCACGAGCACGGCCAGTTCGATGCCCAGGCCGTGCGCGTCGACCTGTTTCAGGCGCAGAAGGAAGTCGTCGAAATTGAAATTCATCGATGAAAGAAACATGGCGCCCCGCGGGCGCCGTCTGCGTTAGAGGTCTGCCAGCACGCGGATGTGCGCTTCCACGCTGCGCGCCAGGGCGTCGAGGTGATAGCCGCCCTCGAGCAGCGAGACGATGCGCCCGCGCGCATGGCGCTTGGCGACATCGCGCACGCGGCCGGTGATCCAGGCGAAGTCGTTTTCATTGAGGCCGAGTTGGCCCAGCTCGTCCTCGCGGTGGGCATCGAAACCGGCGCTGATGAAGACCATCTGCGGCTTGAAGGCGTCGAGCCGCGGCATCCAGATCGCCTCGACCAGCTCGCGCACATCCATGCCCTTGGTGTAGGCCGGGATCGGCAGGTTGAGCATGTTCGAGGCCGGATGCTCGGTGCCGCTGTACGGATAGAACGGGTGCTGGAAGAACCCGACCATCAGCACGCGCGGGTCGTTCGACAGGATGTTCTCGGTGCCGTTGCCGTGGTGCACGTCGAAATCGACGATGGCCACGCGGTCCAGGCCGTGCACCTCGAGCGCGTGCCGCGCGGCAATGGCCACGTTGTTGAAGAAGCAGAAGCCCATCGCCTGCTCGCGGCAGGCATGGTGGCCCGGCGGGCGCACGGGGCAGAAAGCGTTCTCGATCTCGCCGGCCATCACGGCATCGGTGGCGGCGACGGCGGCACCGGCGGCGCGGCGCGCGGCCAGCAGGGTGAATCGGGTGAGCACGGTGTCGGGGTCGACCTGCGCGTGGTCGGGGCCGCCGGCGGGCGCATCGGCCACGAGGCGCTGCTGCAGCTCCTCGAGGTGCTCGACATGCGCGTGGCTGTGGGCCCGGGTGATCTGTTCCAGCGTGGCCAGGGGCACCTCGCCCCGCGCCAGCGCGTCGCCGACGCCAGTCAGCAACAACCGGTCTTCGATGGCATCCAGCCGCTCAGGGCATTCGGGATGCCCGTTGCCCATGTCGTGCTTCCAGAAGTCGCGATGCGTGAAGTAGCCTGTCTTGCCCATCTCTCGCCATGTCTCGTGTCGTCGCGTCTAGACCTCACACGGCATGGGGCCGCAAGGTCTTACGGTATCGTTTGCATATGGATACAAATATGGACGTAGCCGCGAAGCTAGCCTCTTTGCTGAGTCAGCTTAACACGGTGATTGTTGGCAAAGATGCCCAAGTGCGCGACTGCGTGGCCTGTTTGCTGGCCGGCGGACACCTGCTGATCGAGGACGTGCCGGGGGTCGGCAAGACCACCCTGGCCCATGCGCTCTCGCACACTTTCGGCTTGCAGTTCTCGCGCGTGCAGTTCACGGCCGACCTGATGCCGGGTGACCTGTCGGGCGTGGCGATCTACGACCGGGGGCAACAGGCCTTCGTGTTCCACCCCGGGCCGATCTTTGCGCAGGTGCTGCTGGCCGACGAAATCAACCGCGCCAGCCCCAAGACCCAGAGCGCGCTGCTCGAGGCGATGGAAGAAAAGCAGGTCACGGTCGAGGGCGAGACCCGCCCCCTGCCCACGCCCTTCTTCGTGATCGCCACGCAGAACCCGCAGGACCAGCTCGGCACCTTCGCGCTGCCCGAATCGCAGCTCGACCGCTTCCTGATGCGCATCTCGCTGGGCTACCCCGACCGCGCCGCCGAGCGCCAGCTGCTCGCAGGCGCCGACCGCCGCGAGATGCTCGCCGGCCTGCCCGCCCTGCTGACCGCGGGCGAACTCACCGCCCTGCAGCAGCGCGTGCAGCAGGTGCATGCGGCCGAGCCGCTGCTGAACTACCTGCAGGACCTGATCGCCGCGACCCGCTCGGGCCACTGGTTTTTGCAGGGCCTGTCGCCGCGCGCGGGCATTGCCGTGCTGCGCGCCGCCAAGGCGCAGGCGCTGCTGGCCAACCGCAGCTACGTGGCGCCCGACGACATCCAGGCCGTGCTGCCGCAGACGATCGCGCACCGCCTCACGCCCGTGGGCGACGCGGGGCGCGGCGCGGTCGAACAGGTGCGCGCGATGATCGCCGCGGTGCCGCTGCCGTGAACCCTGTCGGCGTCCTGCGTTCGCGCCTCGACGGCTGGTTTCTTTCGCGTCGGCTGCCGTCGGACACGCTCGAACTCACCCAGCGCAACGTCTACATCCTGCCGACGCGCGCCGGCTGGACGCTGGCGGCCACGCTGCTGGTGTTGCTGGTGGCGTCGATCAACTACCAGCTCAACCTGGGCTACCTGCTGACCTTCCTGCTGGCCGGCAGCGTCGCGGTGGGCATGCATGTGTGCCACGCCACCTTGCGCGGGCTGGCGCTGCGCATGGTGCCGCCCGAGGCGCAGTTCGCGGGTGCCGCCGCGGTGTTCCGCGTGGTGCTGCACAACACGCGGCGCAGCGTGCGCTACGGCATCGGCATGGCGGTGCGCGGCAGCGGCCAGTGGGCATGGACCGACGTGCCGGCCGAAGGCACGTCCACCGTGGAGATCGCCTTCCAGCCCGAGCGGCGCGGCCTGCACCCGGTGCCGCCGCTGACGGCCGAGACGCGCTTTCCGCTCGGCACCTTCCGCGTGTGGTCGGTCTGGCGGCCGGCCGCGCAGATGCTCGTGTACCCGACGCCCGAAGCCCATCCGCCGCCACTGCCGCCTGGTGAGCCCCTGTCCGGCCCGGCCGCCGCGTCGGCCGCGATGCGGGCGCAGAACGCCGGCGAGTACGACGGCGTGCGCGCCTACCGCCGCGGCGACCCGCTCAAGCTCGTGGTCTGGAAGAAGGCCGCGCGCGCGCAGGCCAACGGCTCCGAAGACCTCGTGAGCCGCGACACCCAGCACACGCAGCGCGAAGAACTCTGGCTCGACGCGCAAGCGGCCGCGCTGCCCGACACCGAAGCCCGTCTGTCGCGCCTGTGCGCCTGGGTGCTGATGGCCGACCGGCTCGGCGTGGACTACGGCGTGCGCGTGGCCGGGCGCACGGTGAACCCGTCGCAGGGCGAAGCGCACCGGCGCGCCTGCCTCGAGGCGCTGGCGCTGTGCGCATGAACGAGGTCGCCGCATGAACCGGGTCGCACGCGAACTCACCGCACTGCCGAGGGATGCACGGGACACGCTGTTCCTGCTCTGCGTCATCGGCCTGATCCTGCTGCCTCAGGTGAACGAACTGCCGTGGTGGTGCTCGGCCATCACTGCCATGGTGCTGCTGTGGCGCGCCTCGCTGGCGGTGCAGGCGCGCCCGCTGCCCAGCAAGTGGTGGCGCATCGCACTGCTGGCGCTGGCGCTGGCCGGCACCTACGCCACCCACCGCACGCTGCTGGGCCGCGACGCGGGCGTGACGCTGGTCGTGTGCCTGCTGGCGCTCAAGACGCTGGAGCTGCGCGCGCGGCGCGACGCCTTCGTGGTCTTCTTCCTGGGCTTCTTCGCGATGCTCACGAACTTCTTCTATTCGCAGTCGCTACTCACCGCCTTCACCATGCTGCTGGCGCTGCTGGGCCTGCTGACGGCGCTGGTCAACGCCCACATGCCGGTGGGCCGGCCGCCGCTGATGCAGGCCGCGCGCACCGCCGGCTGGATGGCGCTGGCGGGCGCGCCGGTGATGCTCGCGCTGTTCCTGCTGTTCCCGCGCTTCGCGCCGCTGTGGGGCACGCCCGGCGACGCCATGGCCGGGCGCAGCGGGCTGTCGAACACGATGCGGGTCGGCACCATCGCCGAGCTGGCGCTCGATGGGAGCATCGCCGCGCGCATCAAGTTCGATGACAACCGCGCGCCGCCGCAAAGCCAGCTCTACTTCCGCGGCCCCGTGCTCGCGCAGTTCGACGGCCGCGAATGGACGGCGCTGCCGACGTGGGCGCGCAGCGGGCAGTCGGTGTCGAACCTGCGCACGCGCGGCGAGTCGGTGCGCTACGAGGTCACGCTCGAAGCCAGCCAGCGCCCGTGGCTGCTCACGCTCGACGCTGCGCCGCGTGCGCCCGAGCTGCCCGGCTACGAGGTCACTGGCACGCCCGACCTGCAGTGGTTCGTGAACCGGCCGATCACCGACCTCGTCCGCTACCGCGCCGAAAGCCACCCGCAGTTCCAGAGCGGCCCGATCGTGCGCACGGGCAGCCGGCTCCAGCCCTACCTGGCGCTGCCGCCCGGCAGCAACCCGCGCACCGCCGCACTCGCCGCCCAGATGCGCGCAGACCCCACGCTGGCCGGCGCCGATGCGCAGGCCTTCGTGCAGGCCGCGTTGCAACGCCTGCGCACCGGCGGCTACACCTACACGCTGGAGCCCGGCGTGTACGGCAACGAGACCGCCGACGAGTTCTGGTTCGACCGCAAGGAAGGCTTCTGCGAGCACATCGCCTCGGCCTTCGTCGTGCTGATGCGCAACCTGCAGATTCCGGCGCGCATCGTCACCGGCTACCAGGGCGGCGAGCTCAACAACGTCGACAACTACTGGGTGGTGCGCCAAAGCGACGCGCACGCCTGGGCCGAGGTCTGGCAAGAGGGCGCGGGCTGGGTGCGCGTCGACCCGACCGGCTCGGTCGCACCGGGCCGCATCGGGCAGTTCCAGCGCCTCGTGCCGCAGCCCGGCCTGTTCGCAGGCGCCATCGGCGTCATGAGCCCGACGCTGGTGCAGAACGTGCGCGCCGCCTGGGAGGCCGTGAACAACGGCTGGAACCAGTGGGTGCTCAACTACACGCAGAGCCGCCAGCTCGACCTGCTCAAGACCCTCGGCTTCAACGCCCCGAGCCTGGAAGACCTGGCCTACGTGCTGCTGTACCTGCTGGTGGCCGCAAGCCTGGCCGGCGCCGGCTGGACGCTATGGGAACGCAGCCAGCACGACCCGTGGCTGCGCCTGCTGGGCCGGGCCCGCGCGCGACTGGCGAAGGCGGGCCTGCCGCTGCCCGAGACCGCGCCGCCGCGGCAGATGGCCCAGGCGGCCGACGCCCGCTTCGGGCCCGCCGCGCAGGCCGTGCGCGACTGGCTGCTGAAGCTCGAAGCCCAGCGCTACGCGCCCACCACCCCTGCATCGCTCGCCGCGCTGCGCGCCGAGTTCCGCCGGCTGCCCTGGCCGCCCACACCACCGCGCGCCTGACACACAGGACACGCGGCTGCAACCACATGTGTCGCCCGAAAGTGCGCATGCGCACGGGCGGCACAATCATGTCCATGTCACACGCCTTCCCCATGCCCTTGCGCGCCGCAGTGGCCGCCACCGCCCTCCTCGCCGCCTGCGCCGCCTGGCCCACGGGCGCCCTGGCCCAGAAGCCTCAGGCCAACGGCCGCCCCGCCGTCACGCCGGTGCGTGGCAGCACCCCGTACGCCACGCGCGACGACGCCATGGCTTTCGCCGACGACGTCGCCCAGCGCCGCAACCTCGACCGTGAATGGGTGCGCGCCACCATCGGCGCCGCGCGCTTCCTGCCCAACGTGCCGCGCCTGATGCTGCCGGGCCCGGTCGGCACGGTGAAGAACTGGCAGACCTACCGCAGCCGCTTCATCGACCCGGTGCGCATCGCGGCCGGCGTGCGCTTCTGGCGCGCCAACGCCGACACGCTCGCACGCGCCGAAGCGACCTACGGCGTGCCGCCGGAAATCATCGTCGGCATCGTCGGCGTCGAGACCATCTACGGCCGCAACATGGGCAACTTCCGCGTGATCGATGCGCTGGCCACGCTGTCCTTCGACTTCCCGCAGGGCCACCCGCGCGCCGCCGAGCGCGTCGCCTTCTTCCGCGGCGAGCTCGAGAGCTTCCTGAGCACCGAAAGCCGCACCGCCGACGATCCGCTCACGCCCGTGGGCAGCTACGCCGGCGCGATGGGCATGCCGCAGTTCATGCCCAGCAGCATCGCCAAGTACGCGGTCGACTTCGACGGCGACGGCCGCATCGACCTCGTGAACAACCCGGTCGACGTGATCGGCTCGGTCGCCAGCTACTTCAAGGGCTTCGGCTGGACGCCGGGCATGCCGTCGATCTACCCGGTGCACTTCGAGGAAGCGCGCCTGAAGAAGGCGCTGCTGCTCGCGCCCGACATCCTGCCGACCTTCAGCGCCGACAGCTTCGTCGCCGCGGGCGCCGTGCCCGAGGGCGAAGGCCTGAAGCACAAGGGCCTGCTCGCGCTCATCGAGCTGCAGAACGGCCTCGACGCACCGCCGACCTACGTCGCCGGCACGCGCAACTTCTACGTGATCACGCGCTACAACTGGAGCAGCTACTACGCGATGTCGGTGCTCGACCTCGGCCAGGAGGTCAAGGCCGCGATGGAGCAGTAACTGCCATGACACCGCACGCGCTGCACGCGAACTGGACAGAGGCCTGGCGCGCGCTCGGCGTGGCCGCGCCCGACCACGCGCTGCAGCTGGAACTGCAGCGCCGCTACAGCGAGCCGCAGCGCCACTACCACACGATGCAGCACCTCGGCGAATGCCTCGCGTGGTTCAACCAGGAGCAGGCGCTGGCCGAACGCCCCGGCGAAGTCGCGCTGGCGCTGTGGTTCCACGACGCAATCTACGACGTGCATGCGCATGACAACGAGGCACGCAGTGCGGACTGGGCGCGGCAGGCGATGCAAGCCGCCGGTGTGGATGCAGCGGCGGCCGATCGCGTCCACGCGCTCGTCATGGCGACGCGCCACGACGCCGTGCCCCAGGGCCGCGATGCTGAATTGCTCATCGACATCGACCTGTCGATCCTCGGCGCCGAGCGTGCGCGCTTCGACGAGTACGAGTGCCAGGTGCATGCGGAATACGGTTTCGTTCCCGAGGAGATTCGCCTGCCGCGTCGGCGCGCGATCCTCCAGCGCTTTCTCGATCGCCCGGCGATCTACGCCACGCCGCGCCTGCATGCGCTGCTCGAAGCGCGAGCGCGCGAGAACCTTCAGCGCTCGATCGCCGCCTGATCGGTCGGCACCAACCGCCACCACTCGGTGCGCGGCGGCGCATCGCCGTAGGCTTCTTCCACCACGCCGAACAACAGACCATCCAGCCCTGCACCAAGCTGCGACAGCGCCAGCGGACGCGCGAGATCGCGGCACAGCATGAAGCTCGCATCGCCCTGCCAGTCGAGGCAGCGTCCGACTTCCGCCAGCATCAACGCAGGCTGGCTCTGCATGAAAGTGAAAGGCATCGGCAAGCCCGCGTCGAGCTGCGCCAGCCCCGCGCGCGTGGCCTCCCACGCGCCGCGCTGGCTGGTCACGCGCAGGCGCGCACCGGCTGGCAACGCGGCTTCGCCGGCCGCATCGAGGCACGTGCGCGCGCCGTACATCGCGAGTTCGGTCCACAGGCCGACACGGCGCGGCCGGCGACCCAGGCGCGTCGCGAGTGCGTCGCGCCAATCGTCCGGCGGCGGATGCGCCACGACATGGGCGACGGTGCGCCAAATCGGTGTGCTCATGCGGCGCCGCAATCCGTGAGCACCAGCGACGCGTGCCCGCCGCCGAAGCCCACCACGTTGAGCAGGATGTGGCGCAGCCGCGCCGGCGGCCCGTCGCTCAGTGCGATGCCGAGCGTCTCGTCGAGCGCATAGCCGACCGACGGCCAGGCGCCGCCTTCGATGCAGCCGACCAGCAAGGCCAGCTCCGCCGCCCCGGCCGCGCCGAGCGTGTGGCCGATCGCCGACTTGAGCGACACCAGCGGCGGCAGGGGGTCGAACACCTGCCGCAGCGCCTCGACCTCGATCGCGTCGTTGACCGGGCTGCCGGCGGCCTGCACCTTGATGAGGTCGATGTCCGCGGGCTGCAGGCCGCTGCGTGCCAGCGTCTCGCGGCACATCGCGCGCACCGCGCTCGCCTCGGTGCCCGAGGCGTTGCGCCCATCGACCACGTTGGCGCCACCGCCCAGCGCCCAGCGCGCAGGTTGCGATCCGAGCCGCAGTGCCGCCACGGCCTCGCCGAGCACCAGCCCCTGGCGTCCCGCGCCGAAGGGCCGTGCGCTGTCGGGCGCCAGCAGCTGCATCGCGCCGAAGCCGGCCACGGTAAAACGGTTGTCGAGCTCGGCGCCGATCACCAGCGCCTCGCGGGCCTCCCCCGCGCGCACCATGTCGGCTGCCGCCAGCATCGCATTGAGCGCCGAGGTGCAGGCGGTCGAAACGGTGAAGACCGGGCCTTGCCAGTCGAGTGCGGCGGCGGCGATGTCGGCGAAGTCCTGCAGGTCGCCGCTCAGCCGTTCGTCGTGCTGTGCGTGTTCCATGGCACCGATGTCGAGCGACGACGAGGCCACGAACAGCGGTCCCTGCCGGTCCAGCCCGTCGCCGGTCTGCGCGACCACGCGGCGCACCGTGTGCTGCACGCGCTGCGCCCAGTCACCGGGTGGCACGGGCAGCGTATAGACCGGCCACTGCAGGCCGTCGGCCACGGTCACAGGTGTGGGCGGCACGCCGCCGCGCCGCAGCGCTGCGAGCGCGGACGGCAGATCGTCGCCGAGCACACAGGCCAGGCCCATGCCCGCCAGGTACACGGGACGGATCAGGCTCATGCCTTGCCCGCTTGCACCAGGTGGTCCGCCAGGTGCGCGATCGAGGTCATGGCGCGGCGCGTGTCCTTGCTGTCGGGCATGCGCAGGCCGAAGTGCTGCTGGATCGCCATCGACACCTGCAGCGCGTCGAGCGAGTCGAGGTCGAGCCGCGCCTCGGGGCCGAACAGCGGCTCGTCGTCGCCGAGGCCGCCGGGCGGCGGCTCTTTCTCGACGGCCTCGAGCACGAGGGCCTTGAGGCGGGCGATGAATTCAGGAGAAGAAACGGTGCTCGTCACGGTGCGCGCCTGCGAAACAGAAAGACAGCCACGAAAAACATGAGGGCCGCGAACGCCACCAGCCGGCCGACCTGCGGCAGCACCTCGGCCGCGCCACCGCCGCGCAGCAGCACGGTGAGCAGCGCTTCGAGCCCCCAGTTCATGGGAGAGATTTCGACCATGCGCTGCATGAAGCCCGGCATGACGAACTTGGGCACCATGATGCCGCCCGCCGCCGCCATCAGCACATTCACCATCGGCCCGAGCGTGGCGGCCTGCGCATGGCTCTTGACGAGGCAGGCCACCGCGAGCGACAGGCTCACAGCCGCCAGGCTCACGGCCGCCAGCGACAGCAGCAGGCCGCCCCAGTGGATGCCCGACAGCGACAGCGCGTCACCGCCGATCATCGGCATGAGCCAGATCCCCGCCGCCAGCATCAGCAGCGCCTGCAGCGCGTTCACGCCGAGGTAAGGCAAGGCCTTGGAGGCCAGCAGCATCGAGCGCGACACGCCCAGGCTCTGCAGCCGGCCGAGCGCGCCCGAGCCGCGCTCCTGCACGAACAGGCTGGACAGCGAGGCGACCACGAAGAACATGCCGAACACCAGCCAGGCCGGCACGTTCTGCTGCACCGACGTGGGCCGCGGGCCGGCGGTGGCAAAGCGTTCGGCCTGCACCATCGCCTGGATGGACGCATCGGGCGCGGGGCTGGCCGTGCCGGGCACCGCCAGCGCGAGCCGCGCCTTGAGTTCGCCCGACGCACCGATGAGCTCGGCGCGCAGCGCATTGAACAGGTTGGCGTCGATGCCGGGCTCGGCCAGCAGGCGGATGTGGGCGCGCGTGGAAAGCGCGGCCGATTCCAGTTCTTCCGACAGGCCGGGCTCCAGCACGATCACGTACTTGAGCGTGCCGCTGCGCAGCCGCGCCTGCCAGTCGGCGCCCAGCGGCTGCGGTGCCCCGTGGCTGCGCTGCCAGATCTGCAGCAGCCACTTGGCGGGCGTGCCGCTGTCGCGCACGTCGACGGCGTAGCGCAGCTCGGCCAGCGGCGGGCGGTAGATGTCTTTCAGCGTGAGCGACATCAGCACGATGAAGACCATCGGCATCACGAACAGCACGGCCAGCCCGTGCATGTCGCGCACGAGGGCCAGCAGTTCTTTCTTGATGAGCGCGAAGAGCATGGCGTTCGATCAGTCGCGCAGCGAACGGTGCGTGAGCGCCATGAAGAGCTGCTCGAGGTCGTGGCGGCCGAACTCGGCCTGGCGCACCTCGATGCCTTCGGCTTCGAGCGCGGCCAGCACCGGGCCGGGGCCGCTGCCCGCGTTCAGGTGGATGCGCCAGTGCGCCGCGCCCTGCTCCACCGTGCCGAAGCGCGACAGCATCTGTGCGTCGAGCCCGTCGGCGGCCAGCGTCAGCAGCATCGCGCTTTGCGCCAGCAGCGCGTCGAGCGGGCCTTCGCGCAGCACGCGCCCCTGGTCGAGGATGGCCACGCGGTCGGCGATGGCCTCGATCTCTTCCATGTAGTGCGAGGCGTAGATCACGGCCGCGCCCGCCTGCGCGAGGCTCTTGATCGCATCGAGGATGAAGGCGCGCGACTGCGGATCGACGCCCACGGTCGGCTCGTCGAACAGCATCAGCTCGGGCTCGGGCAGCAAGGCGATCGCGAGGTTAAGCCGGCGCTTCAGGCCACCAGACAGCCGCTCGGCGCGCACGCCCGAGAACTGCTCCAGCTGCGCGAACTGCGTGCAGGTGTCGATGCGCGCCTTCTTGCGCGCACCCGAAAGTTTGCCGGCCGCGGCGAAGCAGGCCAGGTTCTCGGCCACGGTGAGCATCGGATAGAAGGCCTGGTCCTGCGGTGCCACGGCAATACGCGTGGGCGCCTTGGCGCGCACCTGCTGCAACGGCTGGCCGTCGATGCGGATGTCGCCCGACTGCACCGCGAGCGCGCCCGACAGGTGCGAGATCAGCGTGGTCTTGCCGGCGCCGTTCGGGCCCAGCAGGCCCAGCACGCAACCGCGCGGCACGGCGAGCGACACGTCGGCCAGCGCGGCCTTGTCAGCGTGCGGATAGCGGTAGCCGAGCTGGTGAAGCTCCAGCATCAGGCGACCGCGGCCTTGAGGTCGCGGAAGAAGGTTTCTTCCTGCTGCGCCTGCTCGCGCAGCTTGCCTGCGAGCGCCACCGGGTCAACGGGCTCGCGCCCCTTCACCATGCGCGCGGCCTTGAGTGCGAACGCACGCCAGCCGTCGCCGATGGCGATCAGGCGTTCGGACATCTGCGTGAGCTGCGGTTTGTCGAGCAGCTGCGCCGCCTCCTGCAGGAAGCCCGCGTAGATGAAGCGGAAGCCCGCCCCGCCCGTGCCGATTTCTTCCTGCATGCGCACCAGGTGGCCGATGAAGTCGACGCTGCGCGGATCGCTGGGCGACAGCTTCTGCATGCGCTTGGCCAGCGTGCGCATGCCGCGCACGCCGACGATGGGCACGGGCGCGAGCATGTTGCGCACGGTCTTGCGGATGGCCTTGGTCACCGAGGCGGCGTCAACCGCCTTGCGCTCGATGGCCTGCGGGTAGTACATGAGCCCCTTGGGCGCGAGCACGCCCTTGGCGAAGCGCGCGCGCGACAGGTCTTCGCTCGCGCAGCGCACGGGTTCCTCGAACACGGGGTCGCTGATCAGGTAGTCGTCGCCGTCCTTGCCGTAGACCAGCAGGTTGTGCGCGTTGAAATGGAAGCGCATGTTCGGCGGAAAGTACGGCAGCCAGTAGACCGAGGTCTGCAGGCCCACGAGCTGACCGTCGGCCAGCAGCGCGTCGAGCCGCTGCTGCCCTGCTTGCGGGCTGCGGAAGGTCTCGAAGCGAAAGCGCGCGGCCATCGGTGCCAGCAGGCCCTTGATGATCGCCTTGGGCGGCATGCGGTACGAGATGAGCGGCAGGCCCGACAGCTTGATGAACGGCAGGTAGGCGAACGACAGCGCCGACGACAACCCCAGCGCCATCGCCTCGCTCATCGGCGCGCCATGGTGGCGCATGAGGCTGGAGATGACGCCGCTTTCGCAGTGCGCCGCCTGTTGGTGTTGGAAGTTCACGGCAGGCCTTGCAGGGTGGAAACGGGCAGCCCCAGCGCCTGGCCGTAGCGTGCGAGCTGGGTCGGCGACAGCGCGGCGAAATGGCGGGGCTGCAGGTGGCGGCGCACGCGCCACTGCCAGAAGCCGCTGGTCTGCGAGAGCAGCGCCACGTCCATGCGGCGCTCGTACATCCAGTATTCGAGCGGCGAAGCCAGCCCGGCCTTCACGCGCGTCTTGGCCTCCTGTGCCTGCTCGACCAGCACGTCGACCGCGTGGCTGGTGACGATCTCTTCCGCCTCCCAGCCCTTGGACGTCGTGGTGACGACGCGGCCTTGCGCATCGCGGGCGTACATCAGCTTGGAATGGCCGGCGAGGGTCGCGTTGCCCTCCTGTGGCACGGCATCGAGGTCCATGGCTACACAGCCTCCAGGTAGATGAAGCCGCTCGAAAAGCGACCGCTTTCCGGCACGAACATCAGCAACTTCTGGCCGGGCTTGATGCGACCGGAACGGAACAGCTCGTCCAGCATGATGTACGGCGAGGCCGAGCCGGTGTTGCCCTTGGTCGCGAGGTTGCTGAACCAGCGCTCGCGCGGAATCGGCAGGCCCAGCGAGGCCAGGCTGGCGGCCACGGGCTCGACGAAATAGTGCGACGACAGGTGCGGCAGAAACCAGTCGATGTCGTCGGTCTTCAGCCCGCGGCGTTCGATGATGGCTGCGAGCGGCTCGGTCAGCGTGGCGCGCACGATGTTGTCGTTGAGCAGGCGCACGTCCTGCTTGACGGCGAAGGTCGAGTCGCGCTGCCAGTCGGCGGGCGAGGTGCGGGCCCAGCCGTCGAGGCCGCCCTGCGCGTTCTTGTCGGCACCCGCATACATGCACACCGGCAGCTCGTGCGCCGCCGACGACAGCTCGATCCATTCGACGCGCAGCGACAGCGGCCCGCGCGGCTCGCGCTCCAGCAGCACCGCGCCGGCGCCGTCGGACAGCATCCAGCGCAGGAAGTCTTTCTCGAAGGCGATCTCGGGGCGCGCTTCGAGCGCTTCGATCTTGTGTTCGAGCTCGGCCTCGAAGTTGATGCCGCGCATCACGGCCGAGGCCAGCTCGGAGCCCGTGGCGACCGCACGGCGTGCATCGCCCGCACGCACCGACAGCCACGCATGCTTGAGCGCCGCCGCGCCGGCCAGGCAGATGCCGGCGCAGGCCACCACCTCGAGCCGGGGCCAGCCGAGTTCGCCGTGCACCATCACCGCGTGGTTGGGCATGAGCTGGTCGGGCAGCGAGGTGCCGGTGGCCAGGCAGTCGACCGGGCCGATGTCGTCGCCCAGCGCGCGGATGGCCGCGGCGGTGAGCTGTGCGTTGGTCATGGCCAGCTGGCCGGTGGCGCGGTCGATGGCGTAGTGGCGCGACTGGATGCCGTTGCTGCGCAGGATGAGGCGTCGCGCACGCGACACCTTGCCGCCGATGCGACCCAGCACTTCTTCGATGTCTTCGTTGCTGACCGGAGAAAAAGGCAGGAAGGCAGCGGTGCGGGTCAGGAAAACATCAGTCGTCATAAAGAGGGAGCCGGTCCGTGGCAGAGCCCGACGGGCGCTCGAATTGAGCGGTCATTTTAGTCAGCCACCCTCGGAACAACGGCCGCAGCAGCGCTTGAAGCGTCAGGCTCACCGGCACGACGGTAACGATCAGCGCCAGCAGAAACAACACGTACAGCAGCAGCAGCGGTTTGCGCACCGCCGCGCCCGGCCCGCCGGCCGCCATGATCAGCTTGCCCCAGAGGTAGAAGCTGCGCGTGCCGGCCTTCTCGCTGACCAGCAGGCGCGCGTCGGCCCGCACCGCGCCCAGCCCGGTCAGCAAGGGCGCATCGTCCTGCTCTTTACCTGCGTGCAGCGCGTCGCGCAGGGCGCGGCCGAAGCGGCTGCAGCCGCGGATCTGCTCCTCGCTCAGGCCCGCATCGGGCATGCCCCAGAAGCCGCGCTTGCGGCCCCAGATCAGCCAGGCCGGCGTGGTGAAGAAGGTGGCCAGCGTGGGACCGGGGTCGGTCAGCACCACGTTGTCGATCAGGCGCGCGCCGGTGGCGGCGAGCAGGCCCTTGAGCTTTTCGTGGGCCAGCAGCCACATGTTGCGGCACGCAATGACCGTGACCACGGGTTTTCCCTTGAGCAGCGGCGCCGCCACGGGGTGCTGCAAGAAGGCTGCAATCGGCTGCGCGGGCGCCAGGAACCAGACCTGGTACGGCAGGATGACAAGGTCGAAGTCTTCGTCGCCCGTGAGCGCGAGCGGCGCCAGCGGGCCCGGCTTCATGTGGGCCGACTCGGGAAACGCGTCGAAGAAGGTCAGGAACGGCCAGGGCCAGGGAAAGCTCTGCAGCGGCCGCAGCGTTTCCACATGCAGTTCGATGCCCGGGTCGGCGCGCAGCGGCGCAGCGATCTGCCCGGCCACGCGGTCGAGCTGCCCGGTCTGCGAGTACTGGATCAGCAGGACGCGTTTGACACGCGCGCTCGGGGTGGCAGGAGGGCTGGCGGAGGGGCTGGAAGAACTTGGATTCACTGGCGGGGCGTGGCGGGGGCCGTCGAATGTAAGCGAAGCTTTTCAAAGGTGCATCTGCCATTGGTCATGGCGTCGCATGAATCCGACGAACCATTCGGGCAGAACGCGAAAAAGGGCCGCACCTCGCGGCACGGCCCCTGTTTGCACTTGTGATGCTGTGATGTGCGGTGCGCCGCTCAGCGCACCTTGCCGTCCTTCCAGGCGCTCAGCAGCTTGTTGTAATCGATGGTCTCGCCCTTGGGCTTTTCGTTGGCCAGCTTCTTCCACGGGGCGTTCTTGTCGCTGAGCCACTTGTTCGGGTCGCCCTTCGGGTTGAGCTTGGGCGCGCAGTGGGCCATGCCGGCGCGTTGCAGGCGGCCCATCACGTTGTCCATCTCGTCGGCCAGGTTGTCCATGGCTTTTTGCGGGGTCTTCTCGCCCGTGACGGCCTCGGCCACGTTCTTCCACCACAGCTGCGCCAGCTTCGGGTAGTCGGGCACGTTGGTGCCGGTGGGCGTCCATGCCACGCGGGCCGGGCTGCGGTAGAACTCGACCAGGCCGCCCAGCTTGGGCGCCATGTCGGTCATGGCCTTGCTCTGGATGTCCGATTCGCGGATCGGGGTCAGGCCCACGATGGTCTTCTTGAGCGAGACGCTCTTGGAGGTCACGAACTGGGCGTAGAGCCAGGCAGCAGCCGTCTTGTTGGCGTCATGGCCGTTGAAGAACGACCACGAACCCACGTCCTGGTAGCCGTTCTGCATGCCCTGCTTCCAGTACGGGCCGTTCGGGCCGGGCGCCATGCGCCACTTGGGCGTGCCGTCCTCGTTCACCACGGGCAGGCCCTTCTTGGTCATGTCGGCCGTGAAGGCCGTGTACCAGAAGATCTGCTGGGCAATCTGGCCCTGCGCGGGCACCGGGCCGGCTTCGCCGAAGGTCATGCCCATGGCTTCCTTGGGCGCGTACTTCTTCATCCAGTCGATGTACTTGGTGAGCGCGTACACGGCGGCCGGCGAGTTGGTCGCACCGCCGCGCGACACGGCCGCGCCCACGGGCGTGCACTTGTCGTCGGCCACGCGGATGCCCCACTCGTCGATCGGCATGCCGTTCGGGGTGCCGATGTCGGCGGTGCCGGCCATCGAGAGCCACGCGTCGGTGAAGCGCCAGCCCAGCGACGGGTCTTTCTTGCCGTAGTCCATGTGGCCGTAGATCGGCTTGCCGTCGATGGTCTTCACGTCGACGCTGAAGAACTCGGCGATGTCTTCGTAGGCGCTCCAGTTCAGCGGCACGCCCAGGTCGTAGCCGTACTTGGCCTTGAACTTGTCCTGCAGGTCCTTGCGCGCGAACAGGTCGGCGCGGAACCAGTACAGGTTGGCGAACTGCTGGTCGGGCAGCTGGTACAGCTTGCCGTCGGGCGCAGTGGTGAACTTGGTGCCGATGAAGTCCTTGATGTCGAGCCCGGGGTTGGTGTACTCCTTGCCCGCACCGGCCATGTAGTCGGTGAGGTTCATCATCTTGCCGTAGCGGTAGTGCGTACCGATCAGGTCGGAGTCGGAAATCCAGCCGTCGTAGATCGACTTGCCCGACTGCATCGAGGTCTGCAGCTTCTCGACCACGTCGCCTTCCTGGATCAGGTCGTGCTTCACCTTGATGCCGGTGATTTCCTCGAAGGCCTTGGCCAGCGTCTTCGATTCGTATTCATGCGTGGTGATGGTCTCCGACACCACCGAGATTTCCTTGACGCCCTTGGCCTGCAGCTTCTTGGCCGCGTCGATGAACCACTTCATCTCGGCTGCCTGCTGGTCCTTGCTCAGGGTCGACGGCTGGAACTCGCTGTCGATCCATTTCTTGGCTTCGGGCTCTGCGGCCCATGCGCCGTGCGCGGCGACCATCGCCGCCGCCATTGCCAATGCCGTGTAGCGCATCTTCATGAATATGTCTCCTCGGTTGTGCTTCCCCGGTTTTTTCATCGCGGCTCCGGGGAGGCGGAGAGCCGGACGCGTCAGCAAAATCTGTGAAACCTAGCCTTTGCGCATGACCAGGGCAAGAACCAGCATCGACAGCACGAAGCCGATCCAGATCGAGGGCTCGGCCTCCAGGCTCAGCCACTCCTGCACCTTGCCGGCCACGCCGACGAAGATCAGGTTCACGTAGGCAGCGGACAGCAGGCCGATGAACAGCCGGTCGCCGCGCGTGGTGGCAATCGGCAGCCAGCCGCGCCGCATGACAGTGGGCGACTTGATCTCCCACACGGTCATGCCGACCAGCATGAGGGCGATGCAGGTGAAGAAAACGGCCACGGGGGTGGTCCAGACCATCCAGTCGAACATGTCTTGGTCTCCTTAGACGCGGCCCATCGCAAAGCCTTTTGCGATGTAGTGACGGACAAACCAGATCACGATCGCGCCCGGCACGATGGTGAGCACACCCGCCGCGGCCAGCGTGGCCCAGTCCATGCCCGAGGCACTGACCGTGCGCGTCATCGTCGCCACGATGGGCTTGGCGTTCACGCTGGTGAGCGTGCGCGCCAGCAGCAGTTCGACCCAGCTGAACATGAAGCAGAAGAACGCCGCCACGCCCACGCCGGCCTTGATGAGCGGCAGGAAGATGGTGAGGAAGAAGCGCGGGAACGAGTAGCCGTCGATGTACGCGGTCTCGTCGATCTCACGCGGAATGCCGCTCATGAAGCCTTCGAGAATCCACACCGCCAGCGGCACGTTGAAGAGCAGGTGCGCCAGCGCCACGCCCAGGTGCGTGTCCATGAGGCCCACGGTGCTGTACAGCTGGAAGAACGGCAGCAGGAACACCGCGGGCGGCGTCATGCGGTTGGTCAGCAGCCAGAAGAACACGTGCTTGTCGCCCAGGAACGAATAGCGCGAGAACGCATAGGCCGCCGGCAACGCCACGGTGAGCGAGATCACCGTGTTGATCGCCACGTAGATCAGGCTGTTGATGTAGCCCGAGTACCACGACTCGTCGGTGAAGATGCGCGCGTAGTTGGCCCAGGTGAGCTGCTGCGGAAAGAACGAGAAGCTCGACACGATCTCCTCGTTCGTCTTGAAGCTCATGTTGATCATCCAGTAGATGGGCAACAGCGCGAACAGGATGTACAGCACCAGGAAGATGCTGCGCTTGTGGAAGCGTTTTTCGTTCATTGCTCTTTCTCCACTTCCTGTGTACCGACCCGTTGCATCCAGTTGTAGAGCACGAAGCAGAACAACAAAATGATCAGGAAATAGATCAGCGAGAACGCAGCAGCCGGCCCGAGGTCGAACTGCCCCACGGCCTTCTGCGTGAGGTATTGGCTCAGGAAGGTGGTCGCGTTGCCCGGCCCGCCGCCCGTCAGCACGAAGGGCTCGGTGTAGATCATGAAGCTGTCCATGAAGCGCAGCAGCACCGCAATCATCAGCACACCGCGCATCTTGGGCAGCTGGATGTAGCGGAACACCGCGAATTTGCTGGCGCCGTCGATGCGTGCGGCCTGGTAGTAGGCGTCGGGAATCGAGCGCAGCCCCGCATAGCAGAGCAAGGCCACCAGGGGCGTCCAGTGCCACACGTCCATCACCAGCACCGTGAGCCACGCGTCGGTCGCGCTGCCGGTGTAGTTGTATTCGATGCCCATGACCTGCAGCGCGTGGCCCAGCAGGCCGATGTCGGCGCGGCCGTAGATCTGCCAGATGGTGCCCACCACGTTCCACGGAATCAGCAGCGACAGCGCCACCACCACCAGCACCGCCGACGACTTCCAGCCCGTGGCCGGCATCGACAGCGCGAGCGCGATGCCCAGCGGAATCTCCACCAGCAGCACTGAGAGCGAGAAGCCCAGCTGGCGCCAGAGCGCCTGGTGCAGTTCGTCGTCGCGCATCACGGCAGCGAACCATTCGGTGCCGACGAACACGCGCCGGTCGGGCGAGATGATGTCCTGCACCGAGTAGTTGACGACCGTCATCAGCGGCACGATGGCCGAGAAGGCCACGCAGATGAGCACCGGCAGCACGAGCCACCACGCCTTCTGGTTGATCGGCTTGTTGGTTGGGTTCATGCCACCAGCTCCTCGTCCTTGTAGTAGCACGTATGCGTATCGAGCACCCGCAGCCACACCGTGTCGCCCACCGTCGGCGGCTGTTCGTCCGAGTGCATGCGAACCTTGACCACGCCACCGCCGACTTCCGCGCTCAACATCGCGTGCGTGCCGACGTCCTGCACCTGCTTCACCACCGCCGGCACGGCGCCGGCGGCGCCCGCATTCGACAGGCGCAGGTACTCGGGCCGGATGCCGATCTTGAGTGCGCCGGGCGGCAGTTCGCGCGTCGGCACCAGCGGCGTGCCCGCCACTTCGAGCGCGCCGTTGGCGCTGTGGGCCGACAAAAAGTTCATGCCCGGCGAGCCGATGAAATGCCCGACGAAGGTGTGGGCCGGCCGCTCGAACAGCGCCTCGGCGCTGCCCACCTGCACGGCCTTGCCGCGCGTCATGACCACCACCTCCTCGGCGAAGGTGAGCGCCTCGACCTGGTCGTGCGTCACATAGATCAGCGTGAGTTTCAGCTCGCGATGGATCTGCTTCAACTTGCGGCGCAGCTGCCACTTCAGGTGCGGATCGATCACGGTGAGCGGCTCGTCGAAGAGCACCGCCGACACATCGCTGCGCACCAGGCCGCGGCCCAGCGAGATCTTCTGCTTGGCGTCGGCCGCGAGGCCCGCCGCGCGCTGGTTGAGCTGCCCGCTCATGTCGAGCATTTCGGCGATTTCGCCGACGCGCTTCTTGATCTGGTCTTCGGGCACCTTGCGGTTGCGCAGCGGGAACGCCAGGTTCTCGGCCACGGTCATGGTGTCGTAGATCACCGGAAACTGGAACACCTGCGCGATGTTGCGTTCCTGCGGCGTGGCGCGCGTCATGTCGCGGCCGTCGAAGCTCACGCTGCCCTGCGAGGGCACGAGCAGGCCCGAGATGATGTTGAGCATGGTCGTCTTGCCGCAGCCCGAAGGGCCGAGCAAGGCATAGGCGCCGCCATCGCGGAAGCTCATCTTGAGCGGGAGCAGCGCGTAGTCGCTGTCCTGCGTGGGGTTGGCGCGGTAGGCGTGGGCCAGGTCGAGATCGATGCGTGCCATGACTAGCTTCCTTTGCGCCATGCCGGCGCGAGCGCCAGCTTTTCGCTGGCATCGAACACATAGGCCTGCGACGCGCTGAAGTACAGCGTGATCGCGGCGCCCAGCTCGAAGCGGTGCACACCGGTGAGCTGCGCCACCAGTTCGCCCACCGCCGTATCGACGTGCACGAAGGTGTCGGAGCCCGAAATCTCGGCGAGCTCCACCTTGCCGGACAAGGCGATGTCGCCCTCCCCTGCACCCACGTTCAGGGCACTCGCGCGCAGGCCGACGGTGACGGGGCCCGACACGCTTTCTGGCAGTGCCAGCGTGAGCGCGGGCCCGCCCGCGAGCTGCACGCGGCCGGCCGTGGCCGTGCCCGCCAGCAGGTTCATCGGCGGATCGCTGAAGGCGCGTGCCACGCGCAGCGACTGCGGCGCATGGAACACCTCGGCGGTCGGGCCGTACTGCAGCAGCTCGCCGGCGTCCATCACGGCCGTGTAGCCGCCGAGCAGCAGCGCTTCGCCGGGCTCGGTGGTGGCGTAGATGACGGTCGAATCGCCGGTGGCAAAGAGCTGCGTGAGTTCTTCGCGCAGACCTTCGCGCAGCTTGTAGTCGAGGTTGACCAGCGGCTCGTCGAGCAGCATGAGCGGTGCGTTCTTGGCGAGCGCGCGCGCCAGCGCCACGCGCTGCTGCTGGCCGCCCGAGAGCTCGGCCGGCAGGCGGTCGAGGAACATGCCGATGTGCAGCTTGTCGGCCAGCGCCTTCACGCGCGCCTCGATGTTCGATTCGCCGCGCAGCTTCAGCGGCGAGGCGATGTTGTCGAACACCTTGAGCGAGGGGTAGTTGATGAACTGCTGGTAGACCATCGCGACATTGCGCTCGCGCACCGGCGTGCCGGTGACGTCCTTGCCGTCCACCAGCACACGCCCGGTGCTCGGCGTGTCGAGCCCGGCCATGAGGCGCATCAGGCTGGTCTTGCCGGCCTGCGTGGCGCCGAGCAGCACGGTCACCGCGCCGCTTTTGGGCACGATGCTCTGCTCATAGAGCCAGGTGTGCGCGCCGACCTTCTTGGTGACGCGCTCCAGAGTCAGCTGCATCAGCTCACCTCCACTTCCACGGTGTCGTTGTTGTTCGTTGCGTTGGCCTGCAGCCAGATCGCCACCTGCTCGCGCTCGGCGGGCGTGTAGTGCAGGCCGAGCTTGGTGCGGCGCCAGAGCACGTCGTCCGAGCTCACGGCCCATTCGCGCGCCTGCAAAAAGCGCAGCTCGCGCTCGTACAGGCCGGGCGCGACCTCGGCGCCCATGTCGGCCAGCGCCTGCGACTCGCCGACCAGTTCGGCCACGCGCGCGCCGTAGCCGCGCGCCAGCCGCAGCGCGACCTTGGCGTCGAGCCAGGGGTACTTCGCCTGCACGGCCGTCACGAAGCGGCCGAAGTCGTCGTCGGGGCGCTTGGGCGCGCCGATCCAGGCCGACAGGTCACCGCCGGCCAGGAAGGCGCCGTCGGTCCATGCCGGGCGTTGCGCACCCGACTGGCCGAGCATCTTGCCGACCTCGTCGGCCGCATCTTCGGCCAGCTTGCGGAAGGTGGTGATCTTGCCGCCCCACACCGACAGCAGCGGCGCGGCGGTGGTGTTCGATTCGAGCAGGTAGTCACGCGTGACGGCCGAGGGGTCGCCCGAGGCGTCGTCCAGCAGCGGTCGCACGCCCGAGTAGGTCCAGACCACGTCGGCCGGCACGATGGCCTTGTCGAAATAGCGGCTGGCCTGGGTGCAGAGGTAGTCGATTTCTTCCTGCGCGATGCGCGCGCCGCCGGGGTCGTCGCCGCTGATCTCGATGTCGGTGGTGCCGATCAGCGTGAACGCGCCCTGGTAAGGAATGGCGAAGATGATCCGCTTGTCGGGGTTCTGGAAGATGTAGGCATGGTCGTGGTCGAACAGGCGCGGCACGATGATGTGGCTGCCCTTCACGAGCCGCAGGCTCTTGGTGGCCAACGCCTCGCCGCGCGCCGACTGGGCCACGCCGCGCAGGAAGGACTCGGCCCACGGGCCGGCCGCGTTCACCACGGCGCGCGCACGCACGGTGCGGTGCGCGCCATCGGGGCCTTCGAGCGTGGCGACCCAGCCGTCGGCGCCGCGTTGCGCATGGATGCAGCGCGTGCGCGTGAGCACCTCGGCGCCCTTCGAGCGCGCATCGATGGCGTTGAGCACCACCAGCCGCGCGTCGTCGACCCAGCCGTCCGAGTACACGAAGCCGCGCTTGTACTGCGCCTTGAGCGGCGCGCCGGCCGCGTGCTGGCGCAGGTCGATGCCGCGCGACGGCGGCAGCACCTCGCGCTTGGCGAGGTGGTCGTACATGAACAGGCCGATGCGGATCATCCAGGCCGGGCGCATCGACGGGTCGTGCGGCATCACGAAGCGCAGCGGCCACATGATGTGCGGCGCGCTCTTGAGCAGCACTTCGCGCTCCTGCAGCGCCTTGCGCACCAGCGAGAACTCGTAGTACTCCAGGTAGCGCAGCCCGCCGTGGATCAGCTTGGTCGAAGACGACGAGGTGTGCGAGGCCAGGTCGTCCTTCTCGCACAACACCACGCGCCAGCCCCGGCCGGCCAGGTCGCGCGCAATGCCGCACCCGTTGATGCCGCCGCCGACGATCAGCACATCGCAATCGGTGGCCGGCGCGGCCGCTGGAGAGGAGAAATCGGTCACAGGCTGGAGGTCCGTAGGTTCGTGACTTTTGTCAGCAAAGGCCGAAATTGTATTTTCGAGTTTTTTCATTTGGATTCCTTTTGGCGCGATTTTCCTCCGAGTTTTCCCTTACTAAGATTCGTTTTCTTTCGTTTTAAAGTGACGCGGCCTGTACCCTCGAGCCCAGTCTTTCCGCTTTCCACGACGTCTCTGTGAACTCCAATCCGCGCCAGATCAACCTTCTCGACACCGTGCGCGCGCGCGGCTCCGTCACCGTCGAACAGCTCGCCGACATGCTGGGCGTGACGCTGCAGACCGTGCGCCGCGACGTGCAGCGGCTGGCCGACGCGGGCTTGCTGACGCGCTTCCACGGCGGCGTGCGGGTGCCGAGTTCGACCACCGAGAACATCGGCTACCAGCAGCGCGAAACGCTCAACGCCGACGGCAAAGCGCGCATCGCGCGCCGCGTGGCCGAGCTGGTGCCCAACGACTGCTCGCTGATCCTCAACATCGGCACCACCACCGAGGCCATCGCCAAGGCGCTGATGCGTCACACGGGCCTGCGCGTGATCACCAACAACCTGAACGTGGCGACCATCCTGAGCGGCAACACGGCCTGCGAGGTGATCGTGGCCGGCGGCTCGGTGCGCCCGCGCGACCGCGCCGTGGTGGGCGAGGCCACCATCGACTTCATCCGCCAGTTCAAGGTCGACATCGCGCTCATCGGCGTGTCGAGCATCGAGGTCGACGGCTCGCTGCGCGACTTCGACCTGCGCGAGGTGAAGGTCGCGCAGACCATCATTGCCCAGGCGCGCGAGGTGTGGCTGGCGGCCGATGCGAGCAAGTTCAACCGGCCGGCCATGATCGAGCTGGGCACGCTCTCGCAGATCGACCGCCTGTTCACCGACGCCGCACCGCCGCCGCCGTTTCCCGACCTGCTGCATGCCGCGCAGGTGCGGTTGGAAATCGCGCGCGACATCTGACCCCAGAAACATCCACCGAATGACCACCTACCTGCTCGCCCTCGACCAGGGCACCTCCAGCTCGCGCAGCATCGTGTTCGACCGCGAAGGCCGCATCGTCGCCATCGCGCAGAAGGAACTCACGCAGATCTATCCGCAGCCGGGCTGGGTCGAGCACGACCCGATGGAAATCTGGCGCAGCCAGCTCGCCACCGCGCGCGAGGTGCTGGCCAAGGCCAAGCTGCAGCCCACCGACATCCACGCCATCGGCATCACCAACCAGCGCGAAACCACCGTGCTGTGGAACCGCGCCACCGGCCAGCCGGTGCACCACGCCATCGTCTGGCAGGACCGCCGCGCCGAGCCGCTGTGCGCGCAGCTGCGCGACGAAGGCATGACGGACACCATCCGCGAGAAGACCGGCCTCGTGATCGATGCGTACTTTTCGGGCACCAAGCTGCGCTGGCTGCTGGACAACGTGCCCGGCGCGCGCGCCCAGGCCGAACGTGGCGAGCTGGCCTTCGGCACGGTCGACAGCTGGCTCATGTGGCAGCTCACCGGCGGCAAGGTGCACGTGACCGACGTGAGCAATGCCTCGCGCACGATGCTGTTCAACGTGCACACCAACGAATGGGACGCCGACCTGCTCGCCGCACTGAAGATCCCCGCCGCGCTGCTGCCGAAGGTGCAGCCGTCGAGCTCGCACTTTGCCGACACCGATGCCGCGCTGCTCGGCCACACGCTGCCCATCGGCGGCGTGGCCGGCGACCAGCAGAGCGCCCTCTTCGGCCAGGCCTGCTTCGAGGCCGGCATGGCCAAGAACACCTACGGCACCGGCTGCTTCCTGCTGATGCACACGGGCGCGGCCTTCCAGCCCTCACAGAACGGCCTGCTCGTGACCAGCGCCGCGCAGGTCGATTCGACGCCGCAGTACGCGATGGAAGGCAGCGTGTTCGTCGGCGGTGCGGTGGTGCAGTGGCTGCGCGACGGCCTCAAGGCCATCAAGGGCAGCGCCGAGGTGCAATCGCTCGCCGAGAGCGTGCCCGATGCAGGCGGCGTGATGATGGTGCCAGCCTTCACCGGCCTGGGCGCGCCCTACTGGGACGCGGACGCGCGCGGCACGATCACCGGACTCACGCGCGGCACCACGGTCGCGCACATCGCGCGCGCCGCGCTCGAAAGCATCGCGTACCAAAGTGCCGCACTGCTGCAGGCCATGAGCCGCGATGCGGTGGCTGCAGGCGGCAAGCCCGTGGCCGAGCTGCGCGTGGACGGCGGCGCGAGCGTGAACGATTTGCTGATGCAGTTCCAGGCCGACCTACTGGGCATTCCGGTGGTGCGGCCCGAAGTGATCGAGACCACCGCGCTGGGCGCGGCCTACCTTGCGGGGCTGTCGACGGGCGTCTACACCGACGCGCGCCAGCTCTCGAAGCTGTGGAAGATCGAGCGCCGCTTCATGCCCACCATGGGCCGCGCGCAAGCCGAGGAATCGATGGCGCGCTGGGAGCGCGCAGTGCGCCAGGCCACCGCGACCTGAGCGCCTTCGATCTCACCAACCCCAGAGGGAGCGCTTCAGCACCCAGCCGGTGGTGCCGCCTTCGTGGCGCACCTTCACCCAGTCGCCGCGGCGCTCGAGAGTGCGCAGCACGTCGCCGTACACGGCCCGCTTCACGACCGGGCTGCGCGCGCCGGGTGCGCGGCGCAACTGCGCCGTCTTCGCCTTCACGACGTGGTGCGGCGTCTTGTTCGTCATCGAACGGAAGACCCAGGCCTTGTCGTTCTCGAAGTCGGTGACGCGCAGCCAGTCGCCCTTGCGACCGATCACGCGCAGCGGATAACCCCGGCTCACCGTCCAGTGCGCCTCGGCGCGCTGGCTCGGGCCGGTGCGCATGTTCAGCGTCTTGACCGCGACACTGACCATCTGCGGCTGCGCGGCAAAGGCGGACGGCAACACCATCCACGAAAAGAAGAATGCGAGCAGGAGCGCGGGCAGTCGGCGGCTGAATCGGGCCATGGGGCGAGGGTTCCTTTCAAGAGACACGGGTCCGGCAAACGCCGGGCGAAGCCCCTCTGGGACGCTGGGCGTGAATAAGTTCCGCGGGGATATCCCTGAGGCGTCACTCAAAGACCCCGCAAGGGTCAGGACACTGAAGGTGCAGCGACAGGGTGCGGGGCAGAATTCGCCCGCCTTCGACTCCCCCACCCGCGCTTGACACACCCACCTACAGACGCCCCGCGTCACACCGCCAGCGCCCTGCTGGCCTGCGGCGTGGTCGGCGCCACGCTGCTGGCGCTCATCGCCCTGGGCCACGACGGCCGCCGCATCGCCCAGCTCGCGGTGCTCGCCGCCCCGCCCGTGCTCTGGCTGCTGTGGCCGCTGCACAGCGCGCGCCTGCGGCGCTGGCGCACAGCGCTCGTGTGGCTCTGGGTCATGGGCTTCGGGCTCGACGCCGTGGTGCGCGCTTATCTGCTCGACACCTACCAGGCCGCACCCGACAGCGCCATGGTGCTGGGCGCGGCCGCCAACACCAACGCACGCGAAAGCGTCGAGTACCTCCGCATGCACTGGCGCTCCGCCGTCGTCTGGTCGGCCGCGCTCGCGGCGGCGGGCGTGGTGGCGGGACTGTTCGCGCGGCGCGGCGCCACGGCGCCGCGCGCGCGTCGGCCGTTCTGGGCGCGCTCGCTGCTGCTCCTGATCCTGCTCGCGGCTTGCGTCGCCTATGTGAGCAAGCCCTGGCGGCGGCTGCACCCGGTCGTCTTCTGGACCCAGTGGTCGCAGTCGCTGCACGACCAGCGCGCCGCCTGGGCCGACCAGGAAAAAACCCGCGATGCACAGATGGCCCAGGCCCGGCAGATCGCCCCGGTGTTCTCGCGCGAGGGGCCGTCGACAGTCGTGCTCGTCATCACCGACAGCATCAACCGCGACAACATGGGGCTGTACGGCTACGGCCGCCCGACCACGCCGCGCCTGCAGGCGCACAAGGCACAGGAAGGCGACCGCATGGCCGTGCTGCAGAACGCGTGGTCAGTAGACGCAAGCACCCTGCCCGCGCTGCGCAACATGTTCCATTTCGGCCAGCCCGCCAACGGAAACAACGGGAACGGCGAGACTCCGCCCCATCTGCTCGCCCTGGCGCGCGCCGCCGGCTACAAGGTCTGGTGGATCAGCAACCACGACGACCTGGCCATCGAACAGGAGCACGCGCGCTATGCCGACGTGGTCGACATGGTGAACCGCACGCCGGGCCGCGCCAGCGCCTCGCTCGACGGCGAGATCCTCGACTGCGTGCAGGAAGCCTTTGCCGACACGAGCACCGATCGCAAGCTCATCGTCGTCCACCTGATGGGCGCGCACCCGCACTACAGCCTGCGCTTTCCCGAGAACGCCAACCCCTTCGACGACAACGTCGATGCCGTCGAAAACGGCCTCGTGAAGGACGGCCGATCGGCCTGGGTGCGTCACTTCCGCCAGGAGTACGACGCCGCGCTGCTGTACCACGACTTCGTGGTGTCGGAGTTGCTGCAGCAGACCCGCAGCACCGGCAAGCCGGACGACTACCGCGCCTGGATGTACCTGTCCGACCACGGCCAGGAAGTCGGCCACGGCAGCGACCGCGCCGGCCACAGCCCCGCGACTGCCTCGGGCTACCGCATCCCGGCGATCGTCTGGCGCAACCGCGAGGCATTGCCCACCGGCGTCGCGGCGCAGCAGCCCTTTCGCGCGGACTGGGCGGGTTGGAGCCTGATGGACCTGCTGGGCATTCGCTGGGGCGGGCAGAAGGCCGAGCGCAATGTGCTGGGTGACAGCTACCAGTGGCAGGCGCCGGAGATTCCGGTGGTGGTGGAGTCGTTCTCCCGCTAGGACGCCGAGGCAGCCGACAGCCTGCGGTGCAGCGCGCTCAAACGGCGTTGCCGTACATCACATCGGAGCGCAGCACGTACTTGGTTCCGGACTCGATGGCGGCGCCTTCATGCCACGTGTCGTGGATGAACAGCAGGGCCGCGCCGGCTTCCGGCTTGACGCGGAATTCGCGGAAGTCGGTGTCGCCCCCCGTGAAGCCGTCGTTCAGGTAGACCAGCAGCGTGAGCTGGCTCGTCAGCCCGTCTTCATGCCACGGTCCATCCTTGTGCATCTTGAAGCGCTGGCCGGGCGAATATTTGTAGAAGCGCAATTCCTTCGGCAGGCCCTGGGGCACCTGCCCGGCGACCTCGGGCAATGCGACCTGCCCCAACCGCGCCCACAGCAGTTCGACCCAATCCGGCGAGGGCAGCATCGCGCGTTCGTTGTTGCGAATGGCAGGCATGGCCTTCGGTCCGTCCGCGGTGCGAACGCCGGCCGAGGCGAAACCTTCGCGCTCGGCCAGAGAGATCAGCTGCTCGCATTCCTCAGGCTCAAGAAAGCCCTCGATGGAAAAGGCCCGTGGCGAATGGGTCGTCACCCGCATCGGCACAGGCGTCGCGATCCGTTCGCTCAGTGCGCCGGCACCAGGAAGTCCTGGCTGATCCGCCCGCCCAGCTCGTTCACCCGGTCGAGGAACTGCGTGAGGTAGGCATGCAGGCCGGTCGCCAGGATCTCGTCGACCCGTGCGTACTGCAGGTCGGCCAGCAGCTTGCCGGCGCGGCGTTGGGTTTCGGCGCTCTGCTCGTTCTGCACCTTCGCGAGGTTGCTGACCACCTCGACCAGGCTCGCGTGCAGCGAGCGCGGCATGTCGGCGCGAAGAATGAGCAGCTCGGCCACGCGCTCGGGCTTGATCACGTCGCGGTAGACCTTGCGGTACACCTCGAAGGCCGAGACGCTGCGCAAGATGGCGCTCCAGTGATAGAAGTCGTACTCCTGGTCTTCCTCGGTGGCGGCACCGAAGAATTCGCTGTTGAGCGCGTGGAACTTCACGTCGACCAGACGCGCGGTGTTGTCGGCACGCTCCAAAAAGGTGCCTAGGCGCGAGAAGTAGAACGCCTCATCCTGGAGCATGGTGCCCAGCGTGACGCCGCGCGACAGGTGCGAGCGGAACTTGACCCACTCGAAGAACTGCCCCGGGTCGCGCTCGAAATCGCCGGCGCGCAGCATGCGGTTCACTTCGAGCCAGGTGGTGTTCTGCGTTTCCCAGGCCTCGGTGGTGAGCGCGCCGCGCACGGCACGGGCGTTCTCGCGGGCGGCCTTCAGGCAGGAGACGATCGACGACGGATTGCTCTCGTCCTTGACCATGAACTCCATGACCTCATTCGGCGCGATGTGGTCGTACTTGTCGTTGTACAGCGGCAGCAGCTCGCTGATGGACAGCACGCCCTGCCAGCCGTACTTGGCGACCTCGGCCGACTGCGGCAGCAGCGAGGTCTGGTAGTTGACGTCGAGCATGCGCGCCGTGTTCTCGGCGCGCTCGGTGTAGCGCGACATCCAGTAGAGGTGGTCTGCGGTGCGGGACAGCATCGTTTGTGCTCCTACTGCGATTGGCTTTGCGACTGCGTGGCCGCCTTCGGCTTGGCCGTGCGGTCCGCTTCGAGAATCCAGGTGTCCTTGGTGCCGCCGCCCTGCGACGAGTTGACCACCAGCGACCCTTCCTTGAGCGCCACGCGCGTGAGGCCGCCGGGCACCATCTGCACTTCGCTGCCCGAGAGCACGAAGGGGCGCAGGTCGATGTGGCGCGGCGCGATGCCGGCGTCGACGAAGGTCGGCGAGGTCGACAGGCTCAGCGTGGGCTGGGCGATGTAGCCGTCGGGCTTGGCGATGACGGCCTTCTTGAAGTCTTCGATCTCGGCCTGCGTGGCGGCCGGGCCGATGAGCATGCCGTAGCCGCCGGCGCCGTGCACCTCCTTGACGACCAGGTCCTTCATGTTGTCGAGCGTGTACTGCAGCTCGTCTTTGTTCCGGCACATGTAGGTCGGCACGTTCTTCAGGATCGGCTTCTCGCCGAGGTAGAACTCGATCATCTTCGGCACGTACGGGTAGATCGACTTGTCGTCGGCCACGCCGGTGCCCACGGCATTGCAGATGACGACATTGCCCGCGCGGTAGGCGCGCATGAGGCCGGCCGTGCCGAGCGTCGAGGTCGGGCGGAACACGTCGGGGTCGAGGAAGTCGTCGTCGACGCGGCGGTAGATCACGTCGACTCGCAGCGGGCCGCGCGTGGTGCGCATGTAGACGAAGTCGTCCTTCACGAACAGGTCTTGGCCTTCGACCAGTTCCACGCCCATCTGCTGGGCCAGGAAGGCGTGCTCGAAGTAGGCGCTGTTGTACATGCCGGGCGTGAGCACCACCACCGTGGGCTCGGCCGTGGCCGGCGGTGCGCTGGCGCGCAACGTTTCGAGCAGCAGGTCGGGGTAATGGGCGACCGGCGCGATGCGGTTCTGATTAAAGAGCTCGGGGAAGAGCCGCATCATCATCTTGCGATTTTCGAGCATGTAGCTCACGCCGCTGGGCACGCGCAGGTTGTCTTCGAGCACGTAGTACTCGCCGTTGCCCTGGGCATCGGGGGCTCGCACGATGTCGATGCCCGAGATGTTCGAGTAGACGTTGTGCGGCACGTTCACGCCCATCATCTCGGGGCGGAACTGGGCGTTGTTCAGGATCTGCTCGGCCGGAATGATGCCGGCCTTGATGATGTCCTGGTCGTGGTAGACGTCGTACAGGAAGCGGTTGAGCGCCGTGACACGTTGCACCAGCCCCTTTTCCATGCTCTCCCACTCGTGGGAGGGAATGATCCGGGGCAGCAGGTCGAACGGGATCAACCGCTCGGTGCCGGAGCCGTCCTCGTCCTTGGCGCCATACACCGCGAAGGTGATGCCGACCCGGCGGAAAATCATTTCCGCCTCTTCACGCCGCGATCGCATCACCTCACCAGGTTGCTTCGCAAGCCATTGGTCGTAGCGTTTGTAGTGTTGCCGGATTGCAGCGCCCGCATAGGGGAGCTGCTCATACATCTCGTCGAATTTGTGCATGGAACGACCAATCTCCTTGAGCCATAGCTTAGCAAGTTCAAGGCCAGTAGAAGCCCTAGGTTTGAACGCGATGCGAGGGCATTTGGCGTTTCGGTCCTTCAGGGCATCCGGTGGCGCCAGTAGCGCAGATCATGCGCGCGTTCACACTTCACCTCGGCCGGCCGCGGGCTCGCCCAATAAGCGGCGCCGCAGCGCGGGCTGTCGATCACCTGCACGCCGCGCTCTACGTAGCGCGCCACCACCTCGGGCGCGGGGTGACCGAAACGGCTGCGGTAGCCGGCCTGGACCAGCGCGATGCGCGGTTGGACCGCGTCAAGGAAGGCCTCGCTCGACGACGTCTTGCTGCCATGGTGCGGCACCAGCAGCACGTCGGCCTGCAGCCCGGGCGTTCGTGAGACCAGCGCGGCTTCCTGCAGCCGTTCGATGTCGCCGGCCAACAACGCCGTGGCGCGACCGTTGCCGATGCGCAGCACGCACGACACGGCATTGGGCCGCGTGAAGCTGCGGTAGTCGCTGTCATAGGGAAACAGCACCTCGAAATCCACACCGTCCCAGGTCCAGCGCTGACCGGCCTCGCAGCGGCGCGCGGGGCGCAGCGCCTGCAGCGGATGTCCGGCCTCGATGGAACTCAGCAGCGCGGCCTGCGGCTGCATGGCGAGCACGGCGGCCGCGCCGCCCGTGTGGTCGATGTCGCGGTGGCTCAGCAGCAGCAGGTCGAGCCGCTCGCCGCGCGCGCGCAGCAGCGGCACGAGCACGCGGTGGCCGGCATCGCTGTCGAGCCCGTAGCGTGGCCCCGTGTCGTACAGCAGGCTGTGCGTGGCGGTGCGCACGAGGACCGCATTGCCCTGCCCGATGTCGGCGGCGAGCAGGTCGAACTCGCCCATGGCAGGTCGCACCGGCTGCCACAGCAGCACCGGCAGCAGCAGCGGCAGGCCGAGGGCGCGCATTGACCACGGCAGGCGCATCGCCAGCAGCACGCCACCGGCCACGCCGCCCGCGGCCAGCCACGGCGGCGGCGCGGCCATCGACAGCGTGGCGAACGGCAAGCCCGCGAACGCTTGCAGCAACAGGGCGAACAGCTTCACGGCGCCGGCCGCCACGTCCCACAGCGGCGGCACCGCCACACCGAGCATCGCCAGCGGCGTGATCACCAGCGTCACCCACGGGATCGCGATCGCATTGGCCACGAGCCCGACCGCCGACACCTGCTGGAACAGCAGCAGGCTCAGCGGCGCGAGCGCCAGCGTGATGGTCCATTGCTCGCGGAAGAAGCGGCGCAGCCGCGTGAGCGCCCCCACCCTGCCCTCGCCCGGCACGGCCGTCGCCGAGGCGAACAGCACCGCCACCGCCACGAAGCTGAGCCAGAAGCCGGCCTGCAGCAGCGCCCACGGATCGGCGGCCACCACGACCGCCGCCGTCAGCAACCAGACATGCGGCCATGGCCAGCGCCGGCCGGTGAGGCGCAGCAGCGCCACGGCCGCGAGCATCCAGACTGTGCGCTGCGAGGGCACGCCCCATCCGCTGAAGAGCGCATAGAGCGCGGCCAGCAGCACACCACCCGCGAGCGCGGCCTGTTGCGCGGGCAGCCACAGCATGAGCCGACTGCTGCGCCGCCAGAGCGCGCCCACGACGTGCGCCGCGAACCAAGCGAACAAGGTGATGTGCAGGCCCGAGATCGACATCAGGTGCGCCACGCCAGTGGCGCGGAATACGTCCCAGTCGGCACGGTCGATGGCGCCCTGGTCGCCCGTGACCAGCGCGGCGATCACGCCGGCCTGTCGCCGGTCGTCCACGCGGGCGAAGACCGCATCGCGCACGGCCTCGCGTGCCCGTTCGATGGGGTGCAGCCAGGTGACGCCCAGCAAACGCGGCGCGAGGTCGCGAGCCCCAACGCGCACATGGCCCTGAGCATGCACGCCCTGCTCCCACGCCCACAGCTCGCTGTCGAAACCATGCGGATTGAGGTTGCCGTGCGGCGCGCGCAGGCGCACGGTCAGCTCCCAGCGCTGGCCGGCGTGCACCTCGCCCACGCTGCGCGCCGTGGACGCGCGCCGCTCGACGGGCTGCTCCCACACGCCGCGGTGTTCGCCGTACCAGGCGAGCGCGATGCGCGACGGCACCCTCGGCGGCGCATCGCCGCGGGAAGCCTCGGCCCATTGCGCCGTCTCCACATCGAAACGGAAGCGTGTTCCGATCTCGCTGTGCTGCGGCATCTGCGAGACCACGCCCGTGAGGCGCAGGTCGCGCCCTTCGAGCTGCGGGCTCAGCGCGCCATTCGCATAGGCCGTGGCGCGCCATCCGGCCAGCCCCGCGCCGGTCATCGCGCCGCAGACCAGCGACAGCATCAGCACGATCAGCCGAGGCCCACCCCACCGCCACAACAGCCATCCGCCGCCGAGCCCCACGAGCAGCAACGCGACGTAAACGCCGGCCTCCCACAGCAGCGGCTGGCGCAGCTGCAAGGCCGCGCCGAGCAGCGTGCCGCCGAGCGCAACAAAGGCCCCCGACCCACCCGCCACCGCGCCGGACGCACGCCGCGACCGACCCTCAGACACCTCTGAAACCATGATGCAAACCCTCCCCCAATCCACGCTCGATGGCGCGTTAATTGCTTGGCAACTGGGCTAGTATGCGTCTCACCAGAGACATCTTTTCGATGCAACCTCGCTGCACTGCACGCCCCTACGCATGTCCATTCACGCCGCACTCCACCACGTCACCCACTACACATACGACCGCCTGGTGCAGTTGGGCCCGCAAGTCGTGCGACTGCGCCCCGCGCCCCATTGCCGCAGCAATGTGATCTCGTATTCGCTGCGGGTCGAACCGGCCGAGCACTTCGTCAACTGGATGCAGGACCCGTTCGCCAACTACCAGGCGCGGCTCGTGTTCCCCGAAAAAACGCGCGAGTTCAAGGTCACGGTCGACCTCGTGGTCGAGATGGCGGTCTACAACCCCTTCGACTTCTTTCTCGAGCCGCAGGCCGAGAACTTTCCGTTCAAGTACACGGCCTCGCAGGCCGAAGAGCTGGCGCCCTACCTCGTGGCCGACCCGGTCACGCCGCTGCTGGAGGCCTACCTCGACAAGGTCGATCGCAAGGAGCAGCGCACCATCGACTTCCTGGTCGGCATCAACCAGCAGGTGCAGCAGGACGTCAACTACCTCATCCGCATGGAGCCCGGCGTGCAGACGCCGGAAGAAACGCTCACCAACGGCAGCGGCTCGTGCCGCGACTCGGGCTGGCTGCTGGTGCAGCTGCTGCGCCACATGGGCCTGGCCGCGCGCTTCGTGTCGGGCTACCTGATCCAGCTCACGCCCGACGTGAAGGCGCTCGACGGCCCGAGCGGCACCACGGTCGACTTCACCGACCTGCACGCCTGGTGCGAGGTGTTCCTGCCGGGCGCCGGCTGGATCGGCCTCGATGCCACCTCGGGCCTCATGGCCGGCGAAGGCCACATTCCGCTGGCCTGCACGCCCTCGCCATCGAGCGCCGCGCCCATCGAGGGCGGCGTCGACGAGTCCGAGGTCGAGTTCAGCCACGAGATGAAGGTCACGCGCATCTACGAATCGCCGCGCGTCACCAAGCCCTACACCGAAGAACAATGGGCCGAAGTGCTCGCGCTCGGCGACGCGGTCGATGCGCGCCTCGTGGCCGGCGACGTGCGCCTCACCATGGGCGGCGAGCCCACCTACGTGGCCACCAGCGACCGCGACGCGCCCGAATGGAACACCGACGCGCTCGGCCCCACCAAGCGCGGCTACGCCACCGAGCTCGTGCACAAGCTGCGCGCCGAGTACGGCCAGGGCGGCTTCCTGCATTTCGGCCAGGGCAAGTGGTACCCGGGCGAGCAGCTGCCGCGTTGGGCGCTGTCGATCTTCTGGCGCGCCGACGGCCAGACGCTGTGGCACGACCCCGAACTGTTCGCCGACGAGCGCGTGCCCACGCACTACACAAGCGAAGACGCACGCCGCTTCACCACCGTGCTGGCGCACAAGCTGGGCCTCACCGAGCGCTACATGCAGCCCGGCTACGAAGACACCTACTACTACCTCTGGCGCGAACGTCGCCTGCCGGTGAACGTCGACCCCTTCGACTCCAAGCTCGACGACGAACTCGAACGCGTGCGCCTGCGCCGCGTGTTCACGCAGAAGCTCGACGCCGTCATCGGCTACATGCTGCCCATCGAACCCGGCAACGCGAACAGCGACACGCCCGCGCTCGCCGGCCCCGGCTGGAAGACCGGGCCGTGGTTCCTGCGCGACGACCGCCTCTTCCTGATCCCGGGCGATTCGCCCATGGGCTACCGCCTGCCGCTCGACTCGCAGCCGTGGGCCAGCAAGGGCGACTACCCGTACCTTATCGAGCGCGACCCGACCGCGCCGCGCGGCGCGTTGCCGAGTGCCTCCGACTACCGCGCGCGCTATGCCACCGCCACCACGGCAGCCGGCGCCGAGCTGGGCGACGTGCCCTACACCTTCGGCACGCCGCCCGTGGTGGCCGCGTCGCTGCGCATGCAGAGCCCCGGCGATGCGGCGAAGGGCGATGCGGCACATGGCGATGCAGCAGCAGCAACGGCCGCTGATGCCGCGAGTGCCTCCGCCACACCCGCCACGCGCCAACCGTTGCGCGGCGAATCCGCCCACTGGGTCACGCGCACCGCACTGTGCGTCGAGGTGCGCGACCCGCGCCGAGCCAACGGCCCCGCGGCCGAGAAGAAGGGCAGCGCCTCGGGCGTGCTCTACGTCTTCATGCCGCCGCTCGCGCGCCTGGAGGACTACCTCGACCTCGTCGCCGCCATCGAAGCCACCGCGCAGCAACTCGGCGTGCGCATCGTGATGGAGGGCTATCCGCCGCCGCGCGACCCGCGCCTGAAGATGCTGGCCGTGACGCCCGACCCGGGCGTGATCGAGGTCAACATCCACCCGGCCCACAACTGGAAGGAACTGGTCGACCACACCGAGTTTCTCTACAACGCCGCGTTCGAAACCCGCCTGTCGGCCGAGAAGTTCATGACCGACGGCCGCCACACCGGCACCGGCGGCGGCAACCACTTCGTGATGGGCGGCGCCACGCCCGCCGACAGCCCCTTCCTGCGCCGGCCCGAGCTGCTGGCCAGCCTACTGCTCTACTGGCACAACCACCCGTCGCTGAGCTACCTGTTCTCGGGCATGTTCATCGGCCCGACGAGCCAGGCGCCGCGCGTGGACGAAGCGCGCAACGACCAGGTCTACGAGCTTGAAATTGCGCTGAAAGAAATCGCCAAGAACCGCGAGATCTATGGCCAGAACATGCCTGCGTGGCTGGTCGACCGCACGCTGCGCAACATCCTGATCGACGTGTCGGGCAACACGCACCGCAGCGAGTTCTGCATCGACAAGCTCTACTCGCCCGACTCCAGCACCGGCCGCCTCGGCCTGCTTGAACTGCGCGCGTTTGAAATGCCGCCGCATGCCCGCATGAGCATCGCGCAGCAGCTGCTGATTCGCGCCCTCGTCGCGCGCTTCTGGGACGCGCCTTACCAGGCGCCCGTCACCCGCTGGGGCACCGAGCTGCACGACCGCTTCCTGCTGCCGACCTTCGTCAAGATGGACTTCGACGACGTCATCAGCGAAATGCGCCAGGCCGGCTTTGCGTTCGATGCCGACTGGTTCGCGCCGCACTTCGAGTTCCGCTTCCCGCTCGTGGGCCAGATGCAATCGATGGGCGTGGAACTGTCGCTGCGTAACGCGCTCGAGCCCTGGCACGTGATGGGCGAAGAAGGCTCGGCCGGTGGCACGGTGCGCTATGTCGATTCGTCGCTGGAGCGCATCGAGGTGCGCGTGACCGGCCTGAACGAAAGCCGCCACGTCGTCACCGTCAACGGCAAGGTGCTGCCGCTGCAGCCCACCGGCGTCACCGGCGAGTTCGTGGCCGGCGTGCGCTACAAGGCGTGGAACCCGCCCTCGGCGCTGCACCCGAGCATCCCGGCCCACGCACCGCTGACCTTCGACCTCGTCGACACCTGGATGAAGCGCTCGCTGGGCGGCTGCCAGTACTTCGTCGCCCACCCGGGCGGGCTCAACTACGACACCTTCCCGGTCAACGCCTACGAGGCCGAAAGCCGTCGCCACTCGCGCTTCACCCGCATGGGCCACACGCCGGGCCTGCTGCGCACGCCACCGGCCACCATCGACCTGCCGGGCAGCCGGGAGTTTCCGTTCACGCTGGACTTGCGACGTTGAAGAGTGAAGGGGACTCTGTTCGTGCGGGGGCAGTTACTTCTTGCTGCGCGCGTTCGGGGTCTTCTTCTCTTCGGGCGTCACGAAGCCGATGGGCCGCCTGGGCGGATCGGGTGGCGTCGTCAGCGCCTTGATGGCATCGAACACCTGGCGCAGCTGGCTGCGCGTGTTGTTGCTGAACGATTCCTGCCGCATGTCGATCAGCTCGGTTTTTTCTTCCAGCTCGCTCAAGCGCCTGGCCAGGTCCTGGTGCGTGGTGACCAGTGCCCGGACCCGCACGAAAGTGCGCATGATTTCGATGTTGACTGCGATGGCGCGCGGGCTGCCGAGCACCGAGGACAACATCGCCACGCCTTGCTCGGTGAACACATAGGGCGCCGTGCGTCGGCCGCCGCGGCCGGTGTTTGAGGTCACAGTTTGTGACCTCAAAGCCGCCCACTCCTCAGGCGAGAGCTGGAACATGAAATCGGCCGGAAAGCGTTCGGCATTGCGCTTGACCGCCTGCACCAGCACCTTGGTCTGCACGTCGTAGAGCACCGCCAGATCGGAATCCAGCATCACGCGCTGCTCACGCAATGACAGGATGCGGCTCTCGATATGCGGTTGCAGCGGTGAGTTGGAGGATGCCGCGTTCATGTGAAGAGGTGGATTGGTTTTTTGATTATGACTACCGCTATTCGTGCACGGACCTTCAACGCCTTCATTTCGCCTCGCCGGACCGCTCGCAGGGCCCCGGTGACGGTGATGTGACAATCTCCCCCCTGTGGAACCCCTGAACGAATCCCTGTTCGACGCCCAGGCCCCGGAGCATCCGGCGGCGCTGGCGTCGTCGCTCGCGCCGGCGGCCCTGCCCGGGCATTTCGACGAATTGCGGGGAGAGGCGACGCCTGCGGTGCCCTCGCGGCCCCTGCCGGGCGCTGCCCCGGCGCCCGCCGCGGCACCGCTGCTGTACGACACCGCGGGGGAGCGACCGGCTCCGTCGCAATCGCAGTCCCAGTCCCCCTCGTCCTCCCAATCCCAGTCCCAGGGACCGGAACCCTCTTCTTCCAGCGACCAGCCCCCCCTCACCCCCGCCTGGAACGCCTTCTTCGAACAGCTCGGCCCCGGTGGCTTCAATGACCTGCCCCGCCGCGCGGTCAGCCTCGAGCGGCAGATCCGTGACAACGGCGTCACCTACAACGTGTACGCCGACGCCAATGGGCCGCAGCGGCCGTGGTCGCTCGACCTGTTCCCGCTGATCGTCTCGCCCGAGAGCTGGGCGCAGATCGAGGACGGTGTGCAGCAGCGCGTGCGCGTGCTCGACCGCGTGATGGCCGATGCCTACGGCCCGCAGCAGTTGCTGGCCGAGGGCCTGTTGCCGCCGGCGCTGGTGCGCGGCCATCCGGGCTACCTGCGCGCGCTGCACGGCGTGAAGCCCGCGGGCGACACCTGGCTGCACATTGCCGCCTTCGACCTCGCGCGCGGCCCCGATGGCAACTGGTGGGTGGTGTCGCAGCGCACGCAGGCGCCTTCGGGCCTGGGCTACCTGCTGGAGAACCGCCTCGCGATCACGCGGCAGTTTCCGCAGGCCTTCGAGGCGCTGCACGTGCAGCGGCTGGCCGCCACCTATAGCGCCATGATGGAAGGCCTGCAGCGCATGTGCCCGTCGGGCTCGCCGCCGCACATCGCGCTGCTCACGCCCGGCCCGTACAACGAAACCTACTTCGAGCACGCCTACCTGGCGCGCTACCTCGGCCTCACGCTGGTCGAGGGCAGCGACCTCACGGTGCGCGACCAGCGCGTGTACCTGAAAACGCTGCAGGGCCTGCGCCCCGTGCACGGCCTCATCAAGCGGCTCGACGACCAGTTCCTCGACCCGCTGGAGCTGCGCCCCGACTCCACGCTCGGCGTGCCGGGCCTGCTGCAGGCGATCCGCGCGGGCAACCTGCTGGTGGCCAACATGCCGGGCTCGGCCTTTCTTGAGTCGCCCGCGCTGCTGGGCTTCCTGCCGGGGCTGGCGCTGCGGCTCATCGGCGAGAAGCTCAAGCTGCCGGCACTGCCGACCTGGTGGTGCGGCGAACGCGCCTCGCTCGAGGCCGTGCTGCCGCAGCTCGGCGAGAGCGCCATCAAGCCGACCTACCCCGGTTTCGAGGGGCGCGCCAGCTTCGACGCGGTGCTCGGCAGCCAGCTCGGCCGCCGCGAACTCGACGAATGGGCCGGCCGCATCGTGCGCGAAGGCGACGTCCACACGGTGCAGGGCTACCTGCCGCTGTCGCAGATGCCGACCTGGGCCAGTGACCTCGGCCCCGGCCACATCGCACCGCGCGCGCTGATGCTGCGCGTGTTCGCGGTGAGCGACGGCCCGCAGTCGTGGCGCGTGCTGCCCGGCGGGCTCGCGCGCCTCGCGGGCCCCGACGCGCAGATCGCCTCCATGCAGCGCGGCGGCAGCAGTGCCGACGTCTGGGTGCAGACGCACGGCGAGGTCGACCGCACCACGCTGCTGCAACCGCACGCCACGCCGGCCTCGCTCGCGCGGCATCGCGCGCCGGTCACCAGCCGCGCGGCCGAGAACATGTTCTGGCTCGGCCGCTACACCGAGCGCGCCGAGAACGCGGTGCGACTCGCGCGGCTCACGCTCAACCTGCTGGGCAGCGAAGACCAGTCGTCGCGCCCGCTGCTCGAATGGCTGCACCGCATGGCGGTGCGCAATTCGCTGGTGCCGGCCGAGGCGCCGGGCAGCGCGCCATCACAAGACACCACGCGGGCGACGCATTCGCGCCGCGTGTTCGAACGCGCACTCATCGCCGAGCTGGGCGACGTCGACGACGGCGGCAGCGTGGGCTACAGCCTGCGCAGCATCCGGCAGGCCGCGGCGGCCGTGCGTGAACGGCTGTCGCAGGACAACTGGAACCAGATCGTGCGCGCCGAAAGCGACTTCCTGCGGCGCGCGGCCGAGCAGGCCAGCGAAGGCAGCTTTGCCGCCGGCGCCGCCCTGCGCGCACTCGAATCCGCCAGCACCGCGCTGGCCGCCATGACCGGCGCGCAGACCGACCGCATGACACGCGACGACGCCTGGCGGCTGCTGTCGATCGGCCGCCACATCGAACGGCTGGCCTTTTTGTCGAGCGCGCTCGAGGCCGGCTTTGCCAACGGCGCGGTGCACGAGGTGAGCGGCTTCGAGGCCATGGTGGCGCTGTTCGACAGCACCATCACCTTCCATGCGCGCTACCAGCAGCGCCGCGACGTCGCCACGCTGGTCGACCTTCTGGTGCTCGATGCCGAGAACCCGCGCTCGCTGGCCTGGGTCACGCAGACGCTGCGCGGGCGCATCGCGCGGCTCGCGGGCAGCGCGCCGGGCAAGCTCACGGCCCTGTCGTACGAGCTGCCCGACCCGGCCACCTGGACGCTCGAACACCTGTGCGCCGCCGGCCCCGGCGCCGACTACCCCGCGTTGGTGCAGCTGCTCGCCACCTGCGAGACGGCGGCGTACCACGTGTCGGACGCCATCGGCACGCGCTACTTCACGCTCACCTCGGAATCGCTGCGCTCCGTCGGCGCCTGATTCCGCAGACACACATACAACGATATTTCGAAGGAGGCATTTCCATGCCAGGCATCGCCCTCAACCGCCGTCTCACACTGACCGCCGCCAGCCTCCTGGTCGGCCTCGCGCTCGCCGGTTGCGGCAAGCAGGAGCCCGCCGCGCCCGGGGCCGCATCGGCACCGCCGCCCGCTGCCGCGCCGCGCGTGCTGGTCGTCGGCACCGACGCGGCCTACACGCCCTTCGAATCGCAGAACGAAAAAGGCGAGGTCGTGGGCTTCGACATCGACGTGGTGAAGGCCGTCGCGCAGAAGGCCGGCATCGAGGTGAAGTTCGTCAACACGCCGTGGGAAGGCATCTTCAACACGCTCGACCTGGGCGACCGCGACCTGCTGGTGTCGGCCATCACGATCACGCCCGAGCGCCGCCAGACGATGGACTTCTCGCAGCCCTACTTCGAGGCCCGCCAGCTCATCGCAGTGAAGAGCGATTCGACGGTCGCGAAGTTCGACGACATCAAGAAGCTCAAGGTCGGCGTGCAGAACGGCACCACCGGCGACGAGGTGGTGGGCAAGCTGCTCGGCAAGTCGAGCACCGACATCAAGCGCTTCGAGTCGACGCCGCTGGCGCTCAAGGAACTCGAAGCCGGCGGCGTGCAGGCCGTGGTGGCCGACAACGGCGTGGTGGCTCACTACCTGGCCAACAACCCGGGCGGCGGCTTCAAGACGGTGAGCGACGCCGGCTTCTCGGCCGAGCAGTACGGCATCGCCGTGAAGAAGGGCAACGCCGAGCTGCTCGCGAAAATCGACAAGGGCCTGGCCGACATCAAGGCCGACGGCACCTACGCCAAGATCTACGCCGCGCACTTCGGCGCCGAATCCAAGTAAGCAACAGGCCCGCGCGATGCTGCTGCACGTCACCCACGAAACGCGCTACGCGTACGCGCCGGCGGTCGAGACGGCGCAGCACCTGGCGCACCTGCGCCCGCTGGCCACCGCGTCGCAGGAGCTCGTGAGCCACCAGCTCACGATCGACCCCGCACCGGCGCAGCACACCGAAGTGCCCGACCTGTACGGCAACACGCGCGCCTTCTTTGCGCTCGAGGCCACGCACGACCACCTCATCGTGACGGCCGAGAGCGTCGTGAAAACCTCGGAGCCCGTGCTCTCGCCCGCCGTGGCGCGCGAGCTGCCCTGGGAGACCGTGCGCGAGCGCTTCCGCTTTCGCAAGGATGCGCCCTTCGACCCCGCCTCGGAGTTCGTGTTTCCCTCGCCGTATGTGCCGCGCCACGACGACTTTGTTGCGTACGCGCGCGCCAGCTTCGTGCCCGAGCGTCCCACCTTCGACGTGGCGATGGACCTCACCGAGCGCATGTACCGCGACTTCGCCTACGACGCCGACAGCACCGAGATCAACACCCCCGCCGTCGACGCCTTGGCGCAGCGCAAGGGCGTGTGCCAGGACTTCGCCCACATCCTCATCGCGTGCTTTCGCGCCATGGGCCTGCCGGCGCGCTACGTGAGCGGCTACCTGCTCACGCAGCCCCCGCCGGGCCAGCCGCGCCTGGTGGGCGCCGACGCCTCGCACGCGTGGGTGTCGGTGTATCTGCCCGGCGAGGGCGAAGGCCCCGAGAGCGCAGGCGGTTGGGCCGACTTCGACCCCACCAACGGCCGCCAGCCCGGCGAGGACTACGTCACGCTCGCCATCGGGCGCGACTACTCCGACGTCTCGCCGATGCGCGGCGTACTGCATGGCGGCGCGCGCCACACGCTGCATGTCGGCGTGACCGTGCAACCCGTGGGGGAAGTGGTCGCGTTGCCGCAGTCGCCGACGCAAACACAGACACAATCACCCCCGTCATCGTCATCACCCCCAGATCAGGAGTCTCCATGAGCGTTTACGACAAGCTTTCCAGCCTCGGCATTTCCCTGCCCCCGGTTTCCGCACCCGCCGCCGCCTACGTGCCCTTCGTGCAGACCGGCAACCTCGTGTTCCTGTCGGGCCACATCGCCAAGAAGGACGGCAAGGTCTGGGCCGGCCAGCTCGGCGCCAACATCAGCACCGACGAAGGCAAGCAGGCCGCACGCGCCATCGCCATCGACCTGCTCGGCACGCTGCACGCGGCCGTGGGCGACCTCAACAAGGTCAAGCGCATCGTCAAGGTGATGAGCCTCGTGAACTCGGTCGGCACCTTCACCGAGCAGCACCTGGTGACCAATGGCGCCAGCGAGTTCTTCGCCGAAGTCTTCGGCCCCGAAAAGGGCGCGCATGCACGCAGCGCTTTCGGCGTGGCGCAGATCCCGATGGGCGCCTGCGTCGAGATCGAGCTGATCGCCGAGATCGGCTGATGTTTCTCTCGGGCGGCTCAGCCTCAATGGATGAGTCGTCCGCCGTTGCCGATCATCGACAACGTCACAGGGTGCGGACGCGCTCCCGGGTCGTCGCCCCCCGACACCGGAATCCCCTCGATCTCACGCCGAAGCATCAGCTTCATGGCGTCCTGCATCGAGCGGCGTGGTGAAGCGGCCAGCGCGGTGCGCGCCGCCTCCACCGTCACCATCGCCACCACGTACCCTTCCAGCGAGAAGTAGCTGAACTCGTCGCGGCCCATGTGGCTGCGCATGTCCTGCTGGTAGCGCTGCACCAGCGGCGACGTTGCCAGGCGCGGGTTGGGCATGACCTGCGAGATCACGGTGCCACGCGCCGCCGGCCCCACGCTCTTCGCGAGCGCCTCGCCGTTGACGATCGAGAGCATGTACGGCGTCGGACGTGTGATGCCACTCTCCGCCGCCAGCCCCGACAACAGCTTCACCCCACACGGCGTCACGCACAGCGCGAACAGCGCGTCGGGCTTCGCTGCGCGCACGCTGGCGGCCAGCGCGGCGCCGTCCATCTGCGCCAGCGCCACGCCCTGCTGCCCCACGAGTTCGATGCCCGCGCCGCGCAGCGCGATTTCGAGCGCCGCAAATGCGTCGCGCCCCAGCCCGTCGTCTTGCCAGACCGCGAACGCGCGCCGCTGCCGCACCGACACCGCCTGCGCGACAAGCTGCCGCACCTCGTCGGCATAGCTCGCGCGCAGGTGGTAGATGAGCGCACGCTGCGCGCCGTGCAGCGCCGAGGCGCCGGTCATTGCGCCGATCAGCGGCGTGCCCGCCTCGCGCATCATCGGGTAGGCCGCGTCGATGTGCGAAGTGCCGGCCGACAGGCCCAGCGCATCGACCTTGTCCTGCACCACGAGCTGCCGGATGTTCTGCGTGTGGCGCTCCACCGAATAGCCGTCGTCCAGCGCGCGCCACACCAGCTTGTGACGCCCGAGCAGGCCGTCGCGCTGCACGCGCGCCAGGTAGGCGTCGATGCCGTCCTTCACGTTGCGCCCGGCCTCGCCGAGCGGCCCGCTCAGCGGCAGCGACTGCCCCACCACGATCTCGTCGGCGCGGCCCGGCAGGCCGAGAAAGAGAAGACCCAGAAGCGCAAGCCAGCGGTAGACCATCGTCGTGTCGTCCTTGCCGGCGTCGCCGGCCATGGGGCAGCCTGAAGCAGGCGGGCCCCGATCTTGGCGGCGCACCGCACGCGGCGGCCATCGGACATTTCCGGCCGACGCTACGGGGAACCGTGCTGCTCGCAAACCCTCGGGCGCGGGGTGCGTGGCGCGGCCCGCGTCCTATCATGCAGCGCGCCACCGCCCACCCCATGACCGATCCCGCACCCGAGCGCCTGCCGGACATTCCCTTCGACACCATCGTGGAACAGATGGTCGCGGGCATCTACGTGATCCAGGACGACCGCTTCGTGTACTGCAACGCGACCTGGGCCGGCATTGCGGGCTACACGGCCGAGGAAGCGACCGGCATGTCGCTCGCGCAGATCGTGCCGCCCGACTTTCTCGAGGTCGTGCGCTCGCGCATCAGCGCCCGGCTGGCGGGGCTGCCGCCGAGCATGCACTTCATCACGCGCGGCCTGCACCGTGACGGCCGCGTGCGCTTTGTCGAAGTGCACGGCTCGCGCATCACCTACCGCGGCCGGCCCGCCGTGATGGGCGTGGGCGTCGACGTGACCGAGCGCGTGCGCCACGAGGAAGAACGCCAGCGCTCGCGCGAGCAGCTGCAAGCCCTGGCCGCCTACACCGCCAACAAGCTCGAAGAGCAACGGCTGGCGCTGTCACGCGATGTGCACGACGTGCTCGGCGGCATGCTGACCTCGATCAAGATGGACGCCACGCGCATCCAGCGCCGCGCCGACAACCCCGAGGTGCAGGCGCTCACGCAGGGCCTGATCGCGCTCACGCAGCAGACCATCGACACGGTGAAGCAGATCTCCGAAGCGCTGCGCCCCAGCGCGCTCGACCACCTCGACCTGTCGGTGGCGCTCGCGAACGAGCTGCAGGCTTTCACGCGGCGCTCGGGCGTGCCGCATTCCCTGGACGCCGACGCACCCGCACTGCGGCTCGCGCCCAAGCACGCAACGGCGGTCTACCGCATCTTCCAGGAAGGCCTGACCAACATCTCGCGCCACTCGAAGGCACAGCACGTCGACGTGCGCTTGCGCGTGGAAGGCGAGCGCCTGCAACTCGTGCTGCACGACGACGGCTGCGGCTTCGACGTCGACGCGCCCGAGGGCAGCGCGCTCGGCCTGTTGAGCATGCGCGAGCGCGCACGCGAGATCGGCGGCGAACTGCACATCCGCTCGGCGCCGGGCGCGGGCACACGGCTCGCGCTGAGCGTGCCGCTGCACCAGGAGAGCGGCGCCGCATGATCGACATCCTGATGGTCGACGACCACACGATCTTCCGCTCGGGCCTGCAGCGCCTGCTGCTCGACGAGACCGACCTGCGCACCACGGCCGAGGCCGGCAACGGCGCCGAGGCGCTCGAGCTCGTGCGCCAGCGCCGCTTCGACGTGGTGCTGCTCGACATCAACATGGAAGGCCGCAACGGTCTGGAGGTGCTGGCCTCGATGCGCGCCGCGCAGCCCGCGCTGCCGGTGCTCATGCTGTCGATGTACGCCGAGGAACAGTACGCGCTGGTCGCCATCCAGGCCGGCGCGCGCGGCTACATCGCCAAGGATGCGGAGCCCGCCGAGCTGGTGCGCGCGATCCGCTGCGTGGCGGCCGGCGGCCAGTACCTCAGCGCGCGTGCCGCCTCGCAGGTGAGCGGGCAGCTCGAAGGCCGCGACGACCGCCCCGCACACCAGCGGCTCACCGTGCGCGAGCACCAGATCATGCTCATGATGCTCAAGGGCCTGTCGCTCACCGCCATCGGCGACGAGATGCTCATCAGCGTGAAGACCGTGAGCACGCACCGCAGCAACATCCTCGACAAGCTGGGCGTGGCCAGCACGGCGGAGCTGGTGCTCTATGCCGTGCGGCACGGGATCATCCAGTAGATCGAGCGCTTCAGGAACTCAACGGGTGCCGTTGCGCAGCGGATCGACGGACTCTGGCAGCGCGTTGAAGTCGATCTGCTGGAACAGGAACTCGCGCTGCTGCGGCGACAGCAGCGAATAGCGCGGCCAGAAGAACAGGTAGTCGTCGGCCGACATGCGCGGCTGGTTGTCGAAGACCATCCGCTTGCTGCACAGCAGGCACACGAAGTTGGTCCAGTTGTTCCAGGTCGTCTGGCCGTCGAACATGCGGCTCGGTGCGCCGTAGCGGGCAAAGCTCGCCGTGTGGCCGATGAACTTGTCCGACAGCGCCTTGCGGCTGCTCGCATTCGCGGGGCTCCAGGCAAAGCGCATGAAGTTCGGCTCGTCGGTCACGAAGTTGCCGAACAGCGCCGCCACGTCGATGCCGTGGAACGCGCCGAAGGTGTCCTTCCAGGGCTGCGGCGTGTCGTCCCAGTTGTAGTTGTAGCGGTAGATGTCGCCGTTCTGCAGGCGCAGCACGCGGATCACGTTGTCGATCACGTTGTCCAGCGCGTAGCTGATGACTTCGTGGGTCTGCGTGTAGATCGGCCGGAACTCGGGCTTGATCAATTGGTTGAAGGTGACGGTGCCGGGCGGCGCGTAGTTGGCCAAGTTCCAGAACTCCTGCTGCGAAGGCTGGCCCATGCCGAACAGGAAGGCGAAGTACGAGCCCTCGTCGTGCGTGGAGCCGATCATCAGCGGCATCTTGTTGTAGTTGCCCGCAATCAGGCCGGGCAGCCCGCTCCCGCGGATCACCGTGCCGTCGGTGAAGTGGCCCGGCACCACGGGGCTGGGCGTGAACTTCATGATCTGCGCCGCGCTCGCGCCGCGCAGCAAGGCGGCGATGTCGGCTTGGCTCATGGTCAGGCGCTGCGCCGCGGCCTGCAGCGCGGTCGACGCGCGGCCGGTGTCGACCAGCAGGCTGTCGATGAGCGAGTCGGCCGCCAGCGTGCCCACCACCGGCGGGTAGGCGTTGGGCACGCCCGACATGCACACCGCGCGATGGAACTTGCCGTCGGCCAGCGGCGACTGCAGCAGGCCCCAGGTGTTGATGCAGCCGGCCGACTGGCCCGCCACCGTCACCAGCCCCGCGTTGCCGCCGAAGGCGCGGGCGTTGGCCTTCACCCAGTCGAGCGCGCGCACCAGGTCGAGCGTGGTGAAGTTGCCCGAGTCGTCCAGCGCATTGCCGGTCTTCATCGCCGGGTGGTTCAGCCAGCCCAGCATGCCCATGCGGTACTGCACCGTGACCACCACCATGTTGGCCTTCTGCGCCAGGTAGGCCCCGTCGTAGGCCGGCTCGCGCGCCGAGCCCTTGGTGTTGCTGCCGCCGTGGATCCAGAAGAACACCGGCAGGTTCTCGGCGCTGGAGTTCGGGCGCCACACGTTGAGGTACAGGCAGTCCTCCGTGCCCACAGGCTGGCCGAAGGTGGCCGGATCGGGCTCGCCGAAGGGGTTGCCGACCTGCGCGCACATCCCGGCCAGTGTGGTCGCAGCACGCGCGCCGCTCCACGGCTGCGGCGGCTGCGGGGCGCGCCAGCGCAGGGTGCCGACTGGCGGCTGTGCGAAGGGAATGCCCAGGAAGGCGTGCGTGTTGTTGGCGGCAACCTTGCCGTAGATCTGGCCGGCGTCGAGCGTGCGCGTGAGGCTCTGGTTGTAGGCGGCCAGCGCGGGCACCGCGAGCACGGCGAGCGCCCACAGGACCGTCGTACGAAGCAGCAGGCGCAAAAGGCCTGGAAGGGAACGGCAGCGATGCATGGTGGTTGTCTCCTCGAGGTGGATGCGGCAGGCTCTGACGGCCAGGGTCATGCATCGATTCTCGTGAGCACCCTGCGCCGCCGCCTCGGTGTCATCGGAGGGCCGCAGCAAGAATCCGCCGATTGACATCCGGGCCGCAAAGGGCCATGCAAGGCCGCTCATCCGTTCGGCATACTCGACGGCGTCCCCTCGTTGCCTTGCCCCATCGCCATGCATTCACACGACGCGCCTCCCGCCCCCGACAACGCCCTGCGCGCACTGGAAGAAAAGCTCGGCATCGCCCTGCCCCCGGCCCTGCGCGGCTGCTACGCCACAGCCAACGGCGGCCGCTTCGGCGATCCGCAGCGGCGCGATGCCGAGTGGCAGCTGCACCCGGTGCGCGACAGCAGCGACCGCAAGCAGCTAAAGCGCACGGCGGAAGACATCCTTCACTTCACGCAGATCGCACTGAGGAACACGCACTTTCCGCGTCACGGCCTCAGCATCGCGCACGACTACACGATGAGCCGCCAACTGCTGGTGCTGCGCGACGAAGCCACCGGCGTCATTGGCGACGAAATCTTCCTGTTCGAGGCCCACACCGCCCGGTGGTCTGCGCCCTATGCAAGCGACCTGCGCGCGGCGATGGCGCAGCAGCGCATTCCCGAAACGGTACAGCCCGACCCGTCGCGCGCGCTGCCGGTCTTCCGCTACCACGCAGACCCCTTCGCATCCGGCGTGATGCGCGCGGCAAGCGACACCTGCGAATGCTGCGGGCAGGCGACCGGCTACATCTACGACGGCAGCTTCTACGCCGTGGGCGATGCCTCGCAGTTCTGCCCCTGGTGCATTGCCGACGGCTCGGCCGCGGCGAAGTTCGACGGCGAATTCAACGACGCCGACTCCGTCGGCATGGGCGAGGTCGCGCTGCCGCCGGCGGTGGTGGACGAGGTGTCCCGGCGCACGCCCAGCTTCTTCAGCTACCAGCAGGAGCAGTGGTGGGCGCACTGCAACGACGCGGGGTGCTTTCTCGGCGAGATCGAGCATGTCGACCGCGCGCTGCTGGCCTCCGAGTCGGCGCGCGCGTTCAAGCAGGACATGCAGGCGCAGGAACAGCTGCCGACCGAGGCCGAGTGGCAGTGGCTGCTTGCCACGCCCTCGCGCGAGCGCCACGCCGCCGTTTACGTGTTCCGCTGCCTGCACTGCGGCACGCTGGGCGGCTACAGCGATTGCACCTGAGCCGCCGGGTTCTCGCAGCAGCAGCGGCTGCTGTTGCTACTTTCGCTTCCAGCTCGCCACTGTGATGAACACGCCGGTTTCCTTCGCGTCGCGCAGGCGCACGCTGTAGCGGCCCGCGCCGTCGGTGCCGTTGAAGACGACCTCGCGGCCCTCTTCGTCCAGCGTCGCGCCCTTGGCGAGTTCGCGGTAGGTGTCGACCAGCTTGGCGATCGGCTCGTAGCTGCGCAGCGTGACCTCGGCGTCGGGCAGCTGCGCTTCGGGGCGCTGCGAGCGCTCGTAGGCCGTGCGCATCGGCAGGCCAGCCAGGCCCTTGGGCAGCACGATCTTGCCGGCGCTGGCGGAGCTGTTCACCTCGGCCGTCTGCACCAGCATCGGATGCAGTGACGCGGGGAAGCCCGGCGGCAACTGCGCGACGCGCCAGCCCGGCACGTTGGGCTGGCCGGTGATGTATTCGACGCTGGCGATCTTCTGCGCAGCCGCCACGTCCGCCGGATCGTCGCTCTCGGCCATGGCCGCGAGGTACGACGGCAGCTGCTTGCTCCAGGCCACCAGCGGCGCGGCGTCGGTCTGATTGGCACCGGCGTGCTGGAAGACCGACAGCACGGTCTGCGGCAAGGGGTTGCACACCTTGGGGTCGTCGCGCTTCGCGGCGGCGCGGCAATGGCCGTTGACGAGGCCCACCGCCTGCACGCGGCCGTCGGCATCGATCAGCATCGCGGCGCGCTCTTCGCCGTGACCGCCGCCGCTGACCGATGCAATGACCTGGCGGCCGTCGGGCCACACGGTGCGCGTCACGTCGAACTTCGAGCGCATGCCTTCAAGCAGCTGCTGCGCGATCAGCGTGTCGGGCTCGGTGTAGCTGCCGCGCGCGTAGCCGACCAGGCCGATCACGGCGCTGCGGATGCGCGTCTGCTCGCTCAGGCGCAGTGAGGGCGGTGGCAGCTCCGTCGTGACGGGCGCGGCGGCGTCTTGTGCATGGGCGGTGAGCGCGCAGGCGAACACCAGCGACGCCAGCGCCGACTGAATCAAGGTCTTCTTCATTCGGAAATTTCCACTTCGATGTTCGTGATCGCGGGCATGTCGCGCGGGATCGTCGTGCTGACGGAGAAGCTCAGGCCGTTGCGGCTGCCGGCGATGAAGCCGTTGTTGGACTCGATGTCCTTCAGCGGCGGCGACAGCTGCTTGTAGAACGCCAGCACCTGCTCCGGCGTGTCGACGGTCTGCAGGCGCAGCACGCGCTTGGCCTTGGCGTCGCTCAGCGCGTCTTGCGCGGTGCCGTAGATCAGCGCCTTGGGGTACAGCGGCACCTGCGCGGAGAAGGCCTTGTTGGGCCGCACGATGGGGCGTGCCGTGGTGCGCACGGCGTCCATCGTGACGTACTCGGTGGTGGCGATCTTCTCGCCCACGCCCTCGCCGCCCTGCATGCGGTCGGGAACCTGCTGGCTCCATGCGACCAGCGGTTGCGCCTTGGTGCGGTCGAAGCCGGGGCGCAGGAAGATCGAGAGCACGGCGTGCTGATCGTCGAGACAGCCGCTCGACGACGAATCCTTGCCGCAGCTGCGATGCACCAGCGCGGCAGCCAACACATCGCCGCTGCGATCGTCGACCAGCACGGCCGCGCGCTCGCCGCCGTCGTAGGGCCGGCGGTACGACGAAAGCAGTCGTTGGCCGTCAGGCAGCGCCTGCTGCTTGCGGTCGGGGCGCGAGGCCAGGCCCGAGATCAGCTGCTCGGCCAGCAGGCCTTCGGGCCAGTAGTACGAGCCCGAAGCCATGCCCGCGAAGCGCGTCACGGCAAGGTCGAGTGCGGGGGCCTGGGAGGATTCCTTCACGCGCTCGTGGTTCGGTACGAGGACGAGTTGGGGTGTCGCGTGTTGTTGGGCGACGGCGCCGAAGGAAGAGAGAAGAAGGAAAGCGAGGAAAGCGGAACGCGGTCGAAAGTGAGGCATGAAAAAAGAAAACGAACGATGCGGCTTGCCCGATGTTTGCGGACAAGTGTGTCGTTTGATTCTAGAAGGCGTTCATTGCCAAAACGCCTCGCATCTCATCGACGCGACGACCGTCTCACGGTGTGACTGCGAGCTTCGAGCACAGCAGTCGCATCGCAGCGCCGATCGGTGCGATCACCGGCACTTCGAAGCGCGGTGTCAACGCGAGTGCGGCCTGCCCGAGCGGACCACCGCCGATGATCACGGCCTGCGCGCCGTCGTCGTCGATGCAGCGTTGCACGGCCTGCGCCAGTGCGTCTTCGAGCGCCTTTGCATCGGCCGCGAGCGCACGCGGATCACCCTGCGTGAGGCGGATGCCGCTGTACTGCGCACGCAGCCCGAGCGCGGCGGCGCGCGCCTCGATGGGCACCACGAGGTCGGGCGTGACGGTCGCGATGCCGAAGCGCCGGCCGCCCTCGCCCGCCGCGAGCATCGAGGCTTCGGCGATGCCGACCACGGGCACGCCGGCTTCGCGCCGCAGCAGCTCCACGCCGGGGTCGCCGAAGGCGCTGACGATCACGCCGTCCCAGCCCTCGCCCGCTGCCGCGCGCCACACCTTGAGCACCTCGAGCGCCGCCGCGTTCAGTTCGTCTTCGTTGACGATCATCGGCGGGCCCTGCACCGCCGTGCGGCCGGTCACGCGGCAACCGGCGGGGGCTTCTGCGGACGCGATGCCGACCATCATGTCGGTGGTCGTAACGGATGCGTTGGGGTTGATGAGCAGGATGTCGGGCATGCGGAAAGGCGCTTTCTTTTGTCTTGGGAGATCGGTCGTTGCGCGGCTCAGTTCGAGCGGGCCAACGTCGCGCCTGGCGCACGGTCTTCGGGCTCGGCCTCACCGGGCAGCGGCAACGCATCGGGCGACTGGCCGTAGGTCTCGGGCACGCACTGCACGCTGATCACGAACACCGCGTACATCGCGGCGGCCAGGCCGAACACACCGACGAGCCCGAAGGCGTCGAACAAGCGGCCCGCCGCCAGCGGCATCAACGCGCCTGCCGCAGTGCCCGTCGCAAGGATGAAGGCGGTGCCGAAGGCGCGCACGCGCGTCGGGTACAGCTCGGGCGCGAAGATCCAGATGGTGGTGTTGAGCAGCAGCACGAAGAACTGGAACACCGCGCCTGCGATGAGGATCACGACGATGCTCTTGGCCACGAAGCCGATGGTCAGCGCCGCGAGGCAGGCGCACACGGCGCCGGCCGTGAGCACGCGCTTGCGCGGAAAGTGAAAGCCCAGCAGCGAGGCCGCAATGGCGCCCAGCAGGCTGCCGCCCTGCATCACCATCGTGAACAGCAGGCTCTTGGACATGCTGTAGCCCAGCGTCACGAGGATGGTCGGCATCAGCGTGAGCACCGAGATCTGCGCGCCGTAGGTCATCCAGATCGTGATGCACAGCGGCACCGTGCGCCGCGCCAGCGCGCCGCGGAAGATCTCGGTCACGCGCACCTTCGGTCGGGCGGCCTGCGCGAGCGTGCCGTCGTCGGTGATGTATTGCTGGGGCGCCGTCGGCTTGCCCGACAGCCGCCCCGAGGCGAGGCGCGACAGCACTGCGTTCGTTTCCTTCACGCGGCCTTGCGACAGCAGGAAGCGCGGCGTCTCGGGGATGTAGCGACGGTAGAAAGCGCCAAGCAGCGCCGGCACCATGAGGCAGGCGAACAGCCAGCGCCAGGCGTTGTCGCCGGGGAACATCCAGAACACCAGCAGGCCGAAGCCCGGTGCGAGGAAGTTGCCGAGGCCGCCCGCGCCCACGTTCACCATCCCCACGGCCGTGCCGCGGAACTTGGTCGAGCAGAACTCGGCCAGCATGGTGACCGCAATGGCGATCTCGCCGCCCAGCCCGAAGCCCACGACCGCGCGGCCCAGCGCCATCACCGTGAAGTTGGGCGCCATCGCGCAGATGCCTGCGCCGAGCGTGAACAGCAGCAGGTCGATCGACAGCATCACGCGGCGGCCGTAGCGGTCGGCAATGAAGCCCGAAATGATCCGCCCGATGGCCGCGCAGGCAAAGGTGACGGTGTTCAGGAAACCGATGTCCGACGCGCTCAGCCCCCACTGCTCGCGCAGCATGGGGCCGACGATGCCCACCGCGTTCTGTTCGAAGGCATCGAACAAGCAGCCGATGAGGATCAGAAAAATGATCGTGTGGTGCGAGCGCGTGACGCCGATGGTGTCGAGCGCGCGATCGAGCTCGGCGACTCGGGGCGAGTCGGGCCCGGAAGAAAGTGCAGGTCCAGCCATGAGAAACCTCTGAAGAAGGATTGAAGTGCTTGCTTGCGCGTGGCAGCCCGATGTCGCGGATCGCATCGTAGGCGGCAACGCGCCTGAACGGCATATGGATTTCACCTACTTTGATAAATTGAAATCCAAATTTCAAACAGGAACAGCCTCAAGCAAGCGGCATGCCGGGGTTTCTCAGGCTCGGGCAGCGGGTTCTCAGGGGTTGGACCGAAAAAAGGGGCGCGAACGCACCTGCAGCGGGCGCTCGTGCACCGAGGGCGTGCGCCGCTAGGACCTCGCCGAGCCGGCCAGCGCCAGCAGCTCGTCGATTTCCCAGTGATCGTCTGCGTGCCGGCCGTATTTGGCGGCGACCACGGTGCCCCGCGCGTCGAGGAGCAGGTCGGCCGGCAAACCCGCGATGCCGTTCTCCGCCCGTTGGTAGAAGCGGCCCGTCGCAAGAACCCAGCGCAGGCCGCTCCAGAAGACGCGCGGGTGCAGGAAGGCCAGCCGCGAGGTTTCCACGCCGAAGCGCCGGTAGTGGCTCTTGGTCGGGTCGGCCACGCAGTCGAACGGCAGCTGCGCCTGGTACTTGCGCATCTCTTGCGCTGACGAATGAAAGAGCACGACCTCGCGGATGCCCGCCGCCGCCAGCTCTTCTTGCCTTCGGGCGAAGGTCATCAGATGGAAGTTGCAGACCGGGCAGCCCGCGAAACGGCGAAACTGCAGGTGGACCCAGCGCGCGCCGGCGTCCGGCAGCTGCAAGGGCTTTCCGTGGATCGTTTCCAAGACCGTGGCGGGCACCACATCGCCGGGCGAGAACTTCATCGAAGGTCCTTCAGAAGGGTTGCGAAGACGCCGGGCGGGCTGCCGGAAAGCGTCTTCCTATTTTTAAGTACACTGTACGTTTATTACTTTACAACCCCTTCAAGAACGGAGTCAAGCGTGGGACGTCCCGCCAAATTCACCCGTGAACAGCTCCAGCAGGCCGCGTTGGCGCTGGTCGATGCGGACGGCCTCTCCGGCCTGACCATGCGCGCGCTCGCGAGCCGGCTCGAGACCGGCGCCATGACGCTCTACAACTACGTCTCGCAACGCGAGGAGCTGGAGATGCTGGTGGTCGAGGCGGTGCTGGGCAAGGTGCGCTGGGAGACCGACAGCCACCAGCCTTGGCATGAAGCGCTGGAAGACATCGCGATCGCGCTGTGGCGCGTGATCCGCGACCATCCCCATGTGATTCCGCTGATCCTCACGAAGCGCAGCCGCTCACCCGCGGTGTTCGAAGTGACCGAAGCCTTGTTGCACACGCTGGCCCAAAGCGGCCGCAGCGGCGCCCGCCTGCTCGTGGGTTTTCGCGCGGTGTCCGCGCTCATCATGGGCGCCGCGCAGGCGGAGCTTGCCGGACCGCTCACGCTGCAGGCCGACGAATCGCCCGACGACACCATCGCGCGGTTCCAGGCCCTGCCGGCGGACCGGTTCCCACACCTGATCGAGATTGCCACCGCCGCCACGGCCAGCGATGCGGAGACCGAGTTCCGGGCCAGCCTGTCGCTGCTGATCGACGGCCTGCGCGCAGACTCTGCGCCGCAGGCCTGAAGCCGATCAGGCGAGCGCGAGCGCCTCGACCCGGTCCAGCGCGCGCGACGCGCCGCCCAGGCGCGTCGCCAGGTGCTGCGCGCGCTTCAGGTACAGGTGCGCGTCGTGCTCCCAGGTGAAGCCCATGCCCCCATGCACCTGGATGGCCGTGCGCGTGCTCTGCTGCGCGCCGTCGATGGCGGTGAACTCGGCTGCGGCGCAGGCGAAGCGCCAGTCGGGCAGGCCGCCGTCGAGCGCGGCGGCGGCGTAGCGCACGGCCAGGCGTGCGTTGTCGACGCCCATCCAGGCGTTGGCGAGCTGGTGCTTGATGGCCTGGTAGCTGCCGATGGCCTTGCCGAACTGCACGCGCTCGCGCGCATAGGCACAGGCGAGGTCGAGCGCGGCTTGCGCGGTGCCGACGAGTTCGGCGGCAAGTGCGACACGGTGCGCTGCGCGCACACGGGCACGCGCTTCGGGTGCGACGGGCAGTGTCTCCCATGCGAGTGACGGCGCAGGAGTCGCCGCAGCCTGCCGCAGCGTGGGGTCGAGCGCATCGGACGCAGCGCCCTCAGGCATCGACCGCAACGCCACGCGCAACGGCACCACGTCGTCGTACCAGCCCTGCACCACCACGAGGTCAGAGGCTTGCCCCGCGTGGTCGATCCAGCCGTCACCCTCCGCGACGCAATGGAAGGCACGCTCACCCGCCATCGCCGCGCGCACCCAGTCGCGCAACGCATCGGGCGCGGCGTCGCCACAGGCCTGCAACCACAGCGGCAACAGCACCGCACTACTGGCCAGCGGCAGGTTCAGCAGCTGCTGGCCGGCGGCCTCGGCCACGATGCAGGCCTCGCTCATGCCGAGCCCCAGGCCGTCGTGCGCCTCGGGCACCAGCAGCGCCATCCAGCCCATGCCGGCCATGTCGGCCCACAGCGACTGCTGCGTGGCATCGGTCCAGGGCAAGGCACGCCGTGCGCGCGTGAGCGGGTGGTGGTCGGCGAAGAAGCGGTGGGCCGACGCATGCAGCATCTGCTGCTCGTCGTTCAATGCGAAATCCATGGCGGGTCGTGTAGTCGTCTTCTTCAGTTCTTGGGCAGGCCCAGCATCTGCTCGGCCAGGATGTTGCGCTGCACTTCGGAGGTGCCCGCCAGGATGGTTTCGGCACGCGTCCACAGGTAGTCGCGCACCCAGGCCGCGGCCTGCGGGTCGGCGCCCGTGGGCTCGGGGCCGGCCAGCGCGCGCTCGCCCAGCACCTCCATGGCCGTGGCGAGCAGCTTCTGGTGCGACTCGCTCCAGTGCAGCTTGGTCGACGACCCCTCGGGGCCCGGCGGCCCGCCGCGCATCGCGTGCGTGAGCGCGCGGTACGACTTGAGCTTTAGCACATGGCTGTCGACCGCCAGCCGCGCAAGGTCGCGCCGCAGGTGCGGGCAGTCGAGCGCGGGGCGTCCGCCCCTCTGCACGCTGGCCGCCAGCCGCGTGAGCGCGCCCAGCTCCTGCGTGAAGCGGACCTGGCGCGGAATGAAGTAGGTGCCGCGCTCGAAGCTCGCGGCGGCCATCGCCAGGCGCCAGCCACCGTTCTCCTCGCCCACCAGCGCGTCGAGCGGCACCTTCACGTCCTCGAAGAAGACTTCGTTGAAGTCCGACTCGCCCGTGATCTGGCGGATGGGTGCCACGCGCACGCCGGGGCTCTTCATGTCGACCAGCAGGAAGCTGATGCCCTTGTGGCGCGCGGCCGCGGCGTCGGTGCGTGCGAGCACGAAGCAGTAGTCGGCAATGTGCGCGAACGAAGTCCACACCTTGTGGCCGTTGAGCACATAGTGGTCGCCGCGCCGCTCGGCGCGCGTGGACAACGCCGCCAGGTCGGAGCCCGCGCCGGGCTCGGAGTAGCCCTGGCACCAGATCTCGCGGTTGCTCAAAATGCCCGGCAGAAAGCGCGCCTTCTGCGCCTCGCTTGCGAAGTGGATCAGCGTGGGCGCCAGGATGCCGTGGCCGATGATGTTCACGCCCAGCGGCGCGCCGATGCGGGCCTGCTCCTCGTGGAAGATGGCCTGCCGCGTGAGTGGCCAGGCCTTGCCGCCGTGGGCCTCGGGCCAGCCCAGGCCCGACCAGCCGGCCTGGCACACGTGGTCTTCCCAGGCGCGGCGCCAGCCCAGTTCGTTGGCGTCGGGCGTGCCCCCGGGCCAGGCCGCGACGAAGCGCGGATAGTGCGTCTCGAACCAGTCGCGCAACGTGAAGCGGAAGGTTTCGTCTTCCGCCGAGTAACCCACTTGCATGCTTGTCTGCTTTCTCGTTCTTGCTGATGGATCGCGGATGTCAGTCGGCCTTTGCGCCTGAATCCTTGATGACCTTGGCCCACTTCACGATGTCCTTGCGCAGGAACGCCGCGAACTCGTCGGGCTTGTTGCCGATGATGTCCAGGCCCAGGCTGCGGAACTTGTCCTTCACCTCGGGTTCCTTGAGCACTTCCTGCAGCTCGTCGTGCAGCTTGTTCACGACCGCTGCGGGCGTCTTGGCCGGCGCGACCACGCCCAGCCACGGCATGGCTTCGTAGCCGGGCAGGCCCGACTCGGCGACGGTGGGCGTGTCGGGCAGCGACTGCGAGCGCTGCGCCGTGGTCACGGCCAGCAGGCGCACCTTGCCGTCCTTGATGAACGGGCCCGAGGACGCGTACGCGTCGAACATCACCTGCAGTTGGCCGCCGATCATGTCGGTGAGCGCGGGCGCGCTGCCCTTGTAGGGGATGTGCTGCATCTTCACGCCGGCCACGCTGTTGAAAAGCTCGGCCTCCAGGTGCGTCGACGTGCCCGCGCCCACCGAGCCGTAGTTGGCCTTGTTGGGGTTGGCCTTGAGCCAGCTCACGAGCTCGCCCACGTTCTTCGCCGGAATGCTCGGGTGCACCACGAGCACGTGCACCACCGAGGCCACCTGCGAGACAGGCGCGAAGTCTTTCACGGGGTCGTAGTTGACCTTGCTGTACAGGCTCGGCGCAATGCCGAGCGACGAAGCCGCGAGCAGCAGCGTGTGGCCGTCGGGTGCGGCCTTGGCGACGTACTCCGACGCGATCATGGTGCCGGCGCCGGGCTTGTTCTCCACCAGCACGGGCTGGCCCAGGCGCTTGTGCAGCCGCTCGGCGAGCAGGCGCGACATGATGTCGGCCGCGCCGCCCGGCGAGAACGGCACGACGAGCGTGACCGGCTTGGTCGGGTAGGTCTGCGCCACAGTTGTACTGGCCGCAAAAGCGGTGGCGGCCAGGGCCACGCAGGCCAGTGCTTTCTTGAACATGGGATGTCTCCTGTCTCTGTCGATGGTTGTGGTTCTGTCTTACGAAGCCAGGACCAGCGCGTCGAGCGCGCGCACGCCCTGGCCCTGTTCCTTCACGAGCAGCGGGTTGACTTCGACCTCGTCTGCCTGTTCCTGCAGCGCCAGCACGGCGCGTGAAAATCCGGCGATGGCGCGGCATGCGGCCTCGACGTCGCCCAGCGGCCGGCCGCGGTAGCCCGTGAGCAACGGAAAGGCCTTGAGCTCGCCGAGCATGTCGCGCGCCATGGCAGCGTCGACGGGCAGCACCCGGTGGCTCACGTCCTTGTACAGCTCGGTGAGCACGCCGCCCAGGCCCACGGTGAGCGTCATGCCGAACACCGGGTCGCGCGTGGCGCCGAGGATCAGTTCGGCCTGCCCTGCTTCCATCTTCTGCAGCAGCGCGCCGTCGATCTGCGCCGTGGGCGCGTAGGCGCGTGCCGAGGCCATCACTTCGTCGAAGGCCTTGCGCACCTCTTGCGCATTGCCCAAGCGCAGGCGCACGCCGCCCGCCTCGGTCTTGTGCGCGATGTCGGCGCTGAGCACCTTCAGCACGACCGGAAAGCCCAGCCGCTCGGCCACGGCCGCGGCTTCGTCCGCCGTGCGCGCCACGGCCTCGTCGACCGGCTGCACGCCGAACTCGGCGAGGTAGCGCTTGGTCGTGTGTTCGTCGGCCCGGCCCGCCAGCGCGGCGCGCGGGGGCGCGGGCTGGCTGCGCACCTGCAGCCACGGGTTGTGCTTGCGCCGCTCCTGCCACAGCAGGAAGGGCGACAGCGCCGACACGGCCACGCCGATGTCCTCGAACACCGGCACGCCGCCCGCGCGCAACTGCTCGCGCGTCTTCGCTGCGCCGGTGTCGATGGCGACGATCAGGCGCGGGTGTTTTTCGGCCACGGCGCACAGGTCGTCGGCCATGCGGTCGAGCATGTAGCCCGGCGCGTAGACCACGATGGCGTCGATCGCGTCGGACACCGCCAGCGCTTCCATCGCCGTGCGCACGAAGCCGGGGTCGTTCACCACGTTGCCCGTCACGTCGACCGGGTTGGAGACCATGCCGTAGTCGGGAATGCCGGCGCGCAACTGGTCTTGCAGCGGCTGCGGCAGCGTGGGCACGTCGAGCCCCTGGCCGATGAACTTGTCGGCCAGGATCGCGCCCAGCGCGCCCGAGATCGTGATGATCGCCACGCGTTGGCCCGCGCTGCGCTGCCGGTAGCCTGCCAGGTGCGCGAGCTGCGCCATCTGCGCGAAGTCGTGGCTCTGGATGATGTTGAGCTGGCGAAACGCCGCCTGGTAGATCTGCTGGTCGCCCGCCAGCGCCGAGGTGTGCGAGCGCACGGCCTCGGAGCCCTTCTCGGTCTCGCCGGCCTTGTAGAGGACGAGCAGCTTGTCGCGCCGCACGAACTCGGCCGCGGCCTCCATGAAGCGCGGACCGTCGCGCAGCTCTTCGATGTAGCCGAGGCCGACCTCGGTCGCGTCGTCCTGCGCCAGGTACTCGAGGTACTGCGCGAAGTCCACGCAGGCTTCGTTGCCGGTGTTGATGAAGTGGCTGAAGTCCACGCCCAGCCGCCGCGCAATGGCGTACACCGCGGCGCACACATTGCCGCTTTGCGTGAGCAGGCTCACGCGGCCTGGTCCCTGCTGCATCGGCGCGGTGTTGAACACCGAAGCGAAGTTGGTGTGGGCCTGCGTGTTGAGGTTGGCAAAGCCCATGGCGTTCGGGCCCGCGACCACCATGCCGGTGGTGGCCACGAAGGCCTCCAGCTCGGCCTGCAATGCAGCGCCCGCGTCACCGGCTTCGGCAAAGCCCGCGGCATACACGATGACAGCGCGCACGCCGCGCGCCTGGCAGCGCTTCAGCATCGGCGTGACCTCGGCCGCGGCCAGCGCGAGCACCACCAGGTCGGGTGCGGCGGGCAGCGCTTCGAGGTCGGGCCAGCAGCGCAGGCCGAAGACTTCTTCGTACTTCGGGTTGATCGGGTAGATCGCGCCCTGGTAGCCGAATTTCGTGAGATGCGCGAGCGGCATGCCGCCGATGCGCGCGGCATTGCCGCTGGCGCCGACCACGGCAATGGAGGCCGGGTTCAGCAGGGGTTCGAGGCGGTGCAGGGTCATCTTGATTCAGGCGGAGGCGGGGTTCTTCTGGATGGCCGAGGCCAGGCCGCGGTCGCGGGCCGTGAGAAAGCCCTCGCTCAGGTGCGAGAGCTGGTGCGTGTCGAAGTGCGCGGCCAGCGCGGTGCGCAGGCCCTGCGCGTCGAGCGTGCGGTTGATCGAGCGCTTGATCAGGCGCAGCCCGAACGGCGGCGCCTTGGCGATCTGCTGCGCGAGCGCCAGTGCGGCGTCGGCCAGTTCGGCATCGGGCACGACGCGGTTCACCATGCCGATGGCGTGCGCCTCCTGCGCCGACAGCTTGCCGCCGGTGTAGAGCATTTCCTTGGCCTTGCGCGCGCCCATCACCCACGGGTGGATCAGCACCTCGGTGGCCGCCGCGCCCAGCGTGTGGCCCACGGGGTCGCTGAAGAAGGCCGACTCGCCCGCGACCACCAGGTCGCACATGTTGGCGATCATGAAACCGCCTGCCACGCAGGCGCCCTGCACCTGCGCGATGGTGGGCTTGGGAAAGTCCCAGATGCGCATCGAGTAGTCGAAGTAGCGCAGCTCTTCGTAGGCCCAGCGCTCTTCCACGGTGAAGTTGGCGCGTTCGGCCTGCGCCTGCTTGAGGTCGTGGCCGGCCGAGAAGTGCGCGCCCTTGCCGCCGAGCACCACGGCGTTCACCGTGTCGTCGCGCGCGGCGTCGTCGAAGGCGGCCATGAGCTCGTCCAGCATCTGCTGGCTCTGGGCGTTGCGCTGGGCGTCGCGGGCCAGCAGGATGCGGCGCACGGCGCCGTGGTGTTCGATTTCGAGGGTGTCGTACGCCATCGTGTGTCTCCGGGTCTGTGTCTGTCTGGGTCTTGAGCGAGGGCAGTTTAGACTTCGGAATTCCTGCATCCCAAACACTAATTCCAATTTTTCCCACTATATGGACGAACCCAGAGAGACCGCCGGCGCCCAGAGCCTGCGGCGCGCTTTGCAGTTGCTGCGCCTGCTGGCCGAGCACCACGAGGAAGGCATCAAGCTCACCGAAGTGATCGCTGCCTCGGGGCTGGAGCGCTCCACCGTGCACCGCCTGCTCTCGTGCCTGGCCGAGGAACAGTTCGCCGAGCGCGACCCCGACGGCAAGGCCTACCGCCTGGGCATCGACGCCATGCAGATGGGCTTTGCCTCGATGCGCCGCGTGCCGCTGGTGGACTCGTGCCGCGCCCTCATGCAAAAACTCGCGCGCATGTCGGGCGACACCGTGTTCCTCGTGATCCGCCAGGGCGACTACTGCGTGTGCCTGCACCGCGAAGAGGGGCACTTTCCGGTGAAGGTGTTCACCACAGACGTCGGCGGACGCCGCCTGCTGGGCCTGGGCGCCGGCGGGCTGGCGCTGATGGCCGCGCTGTCCGATGCCGAGATCGATCGCATCCTCGAACGCCACACCGCCGAGTACGCGCAGGCCGGCTTCACCCGCGAGCGCATGAAGCAGGCCGTGAAGCGCACGCGCGCGGCGGGCCATGCCGACATCGTGGACACGCTCACGGAAGGCGTGTCGGGCGTGGGGCGCACCTTTGCGGCGTCGGCCACCACGTTGGCGGCGATCAGCTTCGGCGCGATCACGCCGCGGCTGCCGACGGCGCGCAAGAAGGAGATGGCGCTGTTGTTGAAGGCGCAGTTGCCGCGCAACGAGGCGGCGAAGTAATCAGCGAGAGGCCGCGCGCGGCCTCTTAAAGCTCGTCGTTTTCCTCGTGCCCCAGCTCGATCGCCGCCAGCCGCTTGCGACCGGCCGAGCCTGCGGCCTCGATCACCATCGTGGCGATCAGGTCGCACACGCCCATCACGGCCGCGTGGTTGTCGAGCAGCCCCGGGCCGCGGCAATCGCATTGCAATGACCACGTGGCGCCCGCGAAATCGGGCGAGGCGCGGTCGCTGATGTAGACGATCTTGGCGCCGACGCGCTGCGCGCCTGCGAGCAGCGTGTCGAGCTGGCGCGTCTGGCGGCGGGTGCCGAACACGATCACGCAGTCGCGTTCACCCAGCCCTGCCAGGTGCTCGGCCAGCGTTTCGCCGGGGCCCGGAATCGCCGTGACGCGCGGCACCACCTGGATGATCTGCCAGCGCAGGTACAGCGCGAACGCGTGGCTGCTGCGCGTGCCGAAGATCAGCACCTGCCCCGCGCCGATGATCGCCTTCACGATCTCGGCCATCTGCTTGTCGCTCAGCCGCTCGAAGGTGCTCGCGAGGTTGGCCTGCGACTGCTGGAAGTGCGTGGCCACGAGGTGGCCGCGCTTCGAGGCTTCGGTGGCGTTCTGGAACAGCGGCGAGCCCGTCTGCTTTTCTTCGCGCACCTGGCGCCGCGCCTCTTCATAGTTCTCGTAGCCGATGCGGCGGATGAAGCGGCTCACCGTGGAGGGCGACACGCCCGCAAGCTCCGCCAGTTCGTTGCCCGCATAGCTGGCCAGCTCGCCGGGAAACTCCAGGACGAAATCGGCAAGCTGGCGTTCGGTCGCGGACAACTGGTCGAGCTGGCTGCGAACGCGGCGGACGAAGGAATCGGCGGACATGGGTGGGTGGTGGGGAGTGGCGCACGATGATGCCATGCCGCCTGCGGCGCCTCGGGCAAGCGCAGGCATTGGACTAAAGTCCCATGACGGCCCCCGCGCCACGCGTTACCTTGCGATGGCAACCCTGCGGCCATCCCCTTCCCCATCCTCCACACACCGATGAGCGCCACCCCACCCACGACGCCCGCCGACCCCGTCTTTGCCGCGCGCATGGCCGCCTTGCGACGCAACTTTCCGTTCTCGCTGCTCGGCATGATGCTCACGGCGGGGCTGGTGGTCGTGGCGCTGTGGGGCGCCGTTTCGCACGAGCAGTTGCTCGTCTGGGTCGGCGCCAACGCGGCGCTCACGGCGGCGCGCGCGTGGCAGGTGGCGTGCTACCGGCACGCCGAGCACGATGCAGCCGCGCTGCGGCGCTGGCAGCGCGGCGCCATGGTGGGCGCGGTGCTCGGCGGCTTGCTGTGGGGGCTGCCGCTCGCGGCGTGGATGCTGCAGGTGTCGCTGCCGCAGCAGATGTTCATCGTGGTAGCGATGCTCACCATGGGCACGGGCGCGATCTACGCGTACTGCATCGACCTGGGGCTGCTCTACGGCTTTCAGGTGACGTACTTCGCGCCCGCGATCCTCGCGATGGCCACGCTCGACGACGTGCTGCTGCGCGTGATGTCGGCGGCCGGCGTGCTCTACCTGTTCGTCACGCTGGCCTTCGCGCAGCGCATGTACCGCACGCAGGTCGACTCGCTCGAGCTGCGTTTTGAAAACCTCTACCTACTACGCCAGCTGCGCCTGGAGAAAGACGCGGCCGAGCGCAGCGACCTGGCCAAGTCGCGCTTCCTCGCCGCAGCCAGCCACGACCTGCGCCAGCCGGTGCATGCGCTGAGCCTGTTCGTCGGCGTGCTGCGCGGGCAGGCGCTGCCGGCGGCGAGCCGGCACCTGGTCGACAGCATCGGCCGCGCCGCCGCCGCGATGGGGCTGCTGTTCGAAGGCCTGCTCAATGTGTCGCGGCTCGACGCCGGCGTGGTGCGCGTGAAGGCGCGGCCGTTTGCGCTGGCGGGGCTGCTCGACCAGATCGTGCTGGAGTTCGCGCCGCAGGCAGCGGGCAAGTCGCTGTCGCTGCGCTTGCGCGCAGTCGATGCCGTGGTGCACTCCGACCCCGCACTGCTCGACCGCGTGCTGCGCAACCTGGTGGAGAACGCGATCCGCTACACGGCGCGCGGCGGCGTGCTCATCGGCTGTCGCCGCGCGGGCGCGGACGCGCTGCGCATCGAGGTGTGGGACACGGGCGTCGGCATTCCGCCGACCGAACAGGAGCAGGTGTTCTGGGAGTTCCACCAGCTCGGCAACCCCGAGCGCGACCGCACCAAGGGGCTGGGGCTGGGCCTGGCGATCGTGCGGCGCACGGCCGCGTTGCTGGGCCATCCGCTGGCGCTGCGCTCGCGCGTCGGCCGGGGCACGGTGTTCTCGGTGACGGTGCCGCTGTCGCGGCAGGCATTGCCCGTGCCCGAGGCACCGCCCCCGCCGCTGCCGGCCGACACCGGCCGCCTCGTGCTCGTGGCCGAGGACGACGGGGAAAGCCGCCACGGCCTGCAGCTGCTGCTCGAAAGCTGGGGCCTGCGCGTGATCGCGGCCGAAAGCGGCGACGAACTGCTGTCGCTCGCCGCGCGCCAGGCCGGCAAGCCGGCGCTCATCATCAGCGACTACCGCCTGCGCGCGGGCGAGACCGGCATCGACGTGGTCGACCGCCTGCACGAGGACTACAACGACGACGGCATTCCCGCGCTGATCGTGAGCGGCGACACCGATCCGCGGCGCCTGAGCGACGTGGCGGCGCGCGGCTGGCAGATGCTGCACAAGCCGGTGGACCCGGCGCAACTGCAGGCGACGGTGTCGCAGTTGATCACTGGCTGAGGTCGGCACCGCGAACTGCGGGCTCGCGCGTCACGCTTGAATTCCTTCAATGGAACAGCGACATTTCCCGCTGAACCCATCGACGCCATTCATATGTCCAACGCCCGGCTGCCCTCTTTCAAGTTCCTCATCGGCTTCGAGGCGGCGGCGCGCCTGGGCAACTACTCGCGCGCGGCCGAAGAGCTGTTCGTCTCGCAGTCCGCCGTGAGCCACCAGATCTCGCAGCTCGAGCAGCAGGTCGGCCAGCCGCTGTTCCGGCGCAAGGGACGCGGCGTGGAGCTGACGGTAGCGGGGAGTCTGCTGCTGGACAGCGTGGGCAAGTCGCTCGAGCACATCCGCAACGGACTGGCCCGCATCGAAACCTACATGGACGACCGCCTCGTCACGCTGGTGTGTCCCGCGCCCGTGGCCAGCGGCTGGCTGCAGCCGCGTGTCGACCGGCTGCTGCAGGCGCACCCCGAGCTGTGCCCGATCATCTCGGTCGACGAAAGCGCGCGCTTCATCGACGAGCTCGACGTGGACATCGCGATCACCCGCGAACCGCTGCGGCAGGAAGGCGTGTTCGAAGTGCCGCTGCTCACCGACGAACTCGTGGCCGTCGGCCCGCCTGCTCAGAAAGACGACGCCAACCTCGGCCTGCTGTGCCTCGAAGAAGACCTCACGAGCGACCGCATCGGCCCCTTCATCCGCACGCATTTCGGCGGCCTGCGCAAGGCCGCGATCTACGACGACCCGCGCCTGGTGCTCGATGCGGCGCTGCGCGGCCGGGGCATCGCGCTGGTGTCTCGCCTGCTGGCCGACGACGCCTTGCGCACCGGGCAACTGCGGCAGCTGGCGGACAGCCCGAGCCTGCCGCTGGGCACCCTCTGGATCTCGCGCGCCGAGGGCCCGTCACGCCTGCCGCTGGTGCGGGAGGTGTTCGACAGCCTGCTGCAGTTTGCGCAGGAAGACACCAATGACATGAGCCAAATCGATCAATTCATTGAAAAGACATCAATTGTGTAGATAGATAGGCGTCGACAGAATCCAGGGCTTCCTAGTAGTAACCCTGATTCGAATGACAACGCGACGCACTCTTCTCGGCCTGAGCGGCCTGGGCTTTTTCGGTGGACTCGTGACCGCTTGTGGTGGCGGCGGTGGTGGGGGTAGCGGCATGCTGCCGCCCTTCCCCGTGCCCATGCCGACCCCTTCGCCCGCACCGCCCCCGACGCCGGCGCCCTCGTCCGGCTGGCGCATGCCCGACGAAGGCGACGCCCACCGCGCGGTGTGGATGGCCTTCGCGGCCCGCGAATCCATCTGGACGGCCGAGATGCGCCAGCCGGTGTTTCAGGCGCTGGCGCGCATCGCCAATGCCATCAGCGTCTACGAACCGGTCAAGATGCTGGTGAACCCCGCGGATGTTTCCACGGCCCGCCAACTGTGCGGCTCCAACGTGCACCTGATCGAACACGCCATCGACGACCTCTGGATGCGCGACACGGGCTGCGTGTTCGTGCGCAACGCCCGCGGCGAGCGCGCGGCCGTGAACTTCAACTTCAACGGCTGGGGCAACCGGCAGCCCCATGCACGCGACGCCACGGTGGCGGCGCGCATGGCCGAGCTCACCGGCGTGCCGCTGCTGCGCAGCAGCCTGGTGCTGGAAGGCGGCGGCATCGAGGTCGACGGGCAGGGCACGGCCCTCATCACGGAGAGCTGCGTGCTCAACAAGAACCGCAACCCGGGCGTCAGCAAGGCCGATGCAGAGGTCGAGCTCAAGCGCATGCTGGGGCTGGACAAGATCATCTGGCTGCCGGGCATCGCAGGCCACGACATCACCGACGGCCACACCGACTTCTACGCCCGCTTCCTCAAGCCCGGCGTGGTCGTGGCGGCGCTGGACACCGACCCGACCTCCTTCGACCACGCCGTCACGCGCCGCCACCTGGAGCTGCTGACCGGTGCCACCGACGCGCGCGGCCGCCCCCTGCAGATCGTCACGCTGAAGACGCCTGGCCAGGTGCGCCCCACCTATGCACGCAAGGATTTTGCGGCCGGCTACGTCAACTTCTTCCTCACCGACAAGGCCGTGTTCATGCCCGAGTTCGGCGACGCCGTGGCCGACAGCGCAGCCCGCGCGGCGCTGGCGGCGCACCTGCCCAGCCACCAGATCGTGCAGCTGGACATCGACGCCATCGCCGCGGGCGGCGGCGGCATCCACTGCACGACCCAGCAAGAGCCGGCGTGATGCCGCGCCCCCGCCCCTGATTCCGGAGACCGACATGCACCTTCCCCTGACCCGCCGCCTGCTGCACGGCCTGAGCCTGGCCCCTCTGGCCTCGTTGGGCGTGGTCGCCACGGCCACGGCCGCAGCCCCCGACACCTGGCACATGCCCGACGAGGGCGATGCGCACCGCGCCACCTGGATGTCCTTCGGCCCCAGCGAACGGGTCTGGGGACGGCGCCTGCTGAAGCCGGCGCGCGAGCACCTGGCGCAGATCGCCCGCACCATCGCCGCCTTCGAGCCCGTGCACCTGCTGGTGCGCGAGCAGGAGCACGACATGGCCGCGCGGCTGTGCGGCAACCGCGTGACGCTCGAGGTGCAGCCGGTCGACGACCTCTGGATGCGCGACACCGGCCCGGTGTTCGTGCGCAACGGCGCGGGCGAGTGGGCCGGCGTCGACTTCAACTTCAACGGCTGGGGCAACAAGCAATCGCATGCGCGCGACGCCGAGGTGGCCGAATACGTGACCGACGCCGCCGAGGTGCAGCGCCTGCGCACGCGGCTCGTGCTCGAAGGCGGCGGCATCGAGGTCGACGGCGCGGGCACGGCCATCATCACCGAGAGCTGCGTGCTCAACGCCAACCGCAACCCCGGCCTGCGCAAGGAGGCCTGCGAAGCCGAGTTGAAGCGCCTGCTGGGCCTGCGCAAGATCATCTGGCTGCCCGGCATCGCGGGCCACGACATCACCGACGGCCACACCGATTTCTACGCGCGCTTTGCCGCGCCGGGCGTGGTGGTCGCGGGCCTGGACGACGACCCCGACTCCTACGACCACGCCGTGACCCGGCGCCACCTGGAGATCCTGCGCCAAGCCACCGACGCACGCGGGCAGCGCCTGCGCGTGGAAGTGCTGCGCGGCCCGGAGACCGTGCGCAGCACCTTCGAGTCGGACGAATTCGCGGCGGGCTACATCAACTTCTACGTCTGCAACGGCGCCGTCATTGCGCCGCAGTTCGGCGATGCACGCGCCGACGGCAACGCCCGCGCGCTGCTGCGCGAGCTGTTCCCAAAGCGTGAGGTGGTGCAGCTCGACATCGACGCCATTGCCGCTGGCGGCGGCGGCATCCACTGCACGACGCAGCAGCAGCCGCGCTGACGGCGTTGCGGCGCTGACTGGTTAGCGCGGGCGCCCGAGCATCCCCGCGCGCCGCGCCGCAATCACGGCCTGCGTGCGGCTGGTCACGCCGAGCGCGCCGAAGATCGCCGAGATGTGCGCCTTGATCGTCTTCTCGCTGGTCGCCAGGCGCAGCGCGATCTCGGCGTTGCGCAGCCCTTCGCACAAGAGCTGCAGCACCTCGGACTGCCGCCCCGTGAGCGTGCTCAGCGCATCGGTCGGCGTCGACAGCACGGGCAGCATGGCAGCGCCTGCCGGCGAGGCCTGCACCACGTTCTGCTCGCCCGCCATGACGCGGCGCAGCGCGTCCATGAGCTGCTGGCTGTCGGCCGACTTGTGCACGAAGCCCTGCGCGCCGGCGTCGAGCGCGGTGTCGATGTCATGCGGGTCTTCGGACGCCGACAGCACCAGGATGCGCAGGCCGCTGCGCCGCCGGTGCAGCTCGGCCAGCAGGGCCGCGCCGCCGAGGTCGGGCAGGTAGTAGTCGGTCATCACTGCATCGAGCCGGGGCAAGGTCGAAAGCGCCTCGAGCGCCTCGGCGCCGTTGCGGGCCGTGGCGACGGTCATCGAGGGCTCGGCCTCGCGCAGCGCGAGGAACAGGCCCTCGCGGAACATCGCATGGTCGTCGATCAGCAGGATGGTGGCGGGCATCCGCCGATTTTGGCCGCAACCGGCGTCTGCCCCACGGTTTCCCGTGGCCAACAGGGGAAACCCGCTGGGCGCGACCCCGGGGTCGCTGGCCACAATGCCGTGCACACATCGGCGCTCCCAACATCCAACGACAAGAAGGACCAGATGCCATGGCGGAATTCGACTACGTGATTGTGGGCGGCGGCTCGGGCGGCGCGACGCTGGCCTCGCGCCTGAGCGAAGACCCGTCGGTGACGGTCTGCCTGATCGAGGCCGGCGGCGACGGTCGCGGCATCCTCGTGCGGGCGCCGGCCGCCGTGGTGGCGATGCTGCCGGGCCGCCCGCGCATCAACAACTACGCCTACCAGACCGTGCCGCAGCCCGGCCTGAACGGACGCCGCGGCTACCAGCCGCGCGGGCGCTGTCTGGGCGGCTCCAGCGCGATCAACGCCATGCTCTACGTGCGCGGCCACCGCGAGGACTACGACGACTGGGCTCGTTCAGGCTGCGCCGGCTGGAGCTTCGACGAGGTGCTGCCGCACTTCCTGCGCGCCGAGGGCAACCAGCGCGGCGCGAGCGCGCTGCACGGCGCCGACGGCCCGCTGCAGGTGGCGGAGCAGCAAAGCCCGCGCGCCCTCAGCGAGGCCTTCGTGCGCGCTGCCGCCGAGTGCGGCATTCCGCGCAACGACGACTTCAACGGCCCCGAGCAGGAAGGCGCGGGGCTCTACCAGGTCACGCAGTTCCACGGCGGTGCGAAGAACGGCGAGCGCTGCTCGGCCGCCGCGGCCTACCTGCACCCGGTGATGGACCAGCGCCCCAACCTCTCGGTGCTGACCGGCACGCAGGCCCTGCGCGTGGTGCTCGAAGACCGGCGCGCGGTGGGTGTCGAGGTGCGGCGTGGCGGCAACGTCGAAACGATTCGCGCGCGCCGCGAAGTGGCGCTGTGCGGCGGCGCCTTCAACTCGCCGCAGCTGCTGATGCTCTCGGGCATCGGCGACCCCGACGAACTCGCGCGCCACGGCATCGAAGTGCGGCATGCGTTGCGCGGCGTGGGGCAGAACCTGCAGGACCACTGCGACTTCATCGTCGCCTACAAGTCGAAGCAGACCGACATGTTCGGCATCGGCCCGGTCGGCGGGCTGCACCTGCTGAAAGCCATCAACCAGTGGCGCCGCGACGGCACGGGCCTGGTCGCCACGCCGTTCGCGGAAGGCGGCGCCTTCATCAAGTCGTCGCCCGAACTGCGCCGGCCCGACCTGCAGCTGCACTTCGTGATCGCAATCACCGACGACCATGCACGCAAGCTGCATGCGGGCTTCGGCTTCTCGTGCCACGTGTGCGTGCTGCGCCCCAAGGGGCGGGGCGATGTGCGCCTGACCGACGCCAGCCCCGACTCGGCACCGCGCATCGACCCGCGCTTCCTGGCCGACCCGGAAGACATGGCGCTGCTGCTGCAAGGCGTGAAGAAGACGCGCGAGATCATGCGTTCGCCCGCACTCGAAAAGTACCGCCACCGCGAGCTCTACACCGCCGACGCCCACACCGACGCGCAGCTCGAGCAGCACATCCGCGCACGCGCCGACACCATCTACCACCCGGTGGGCACCTGCAAGATGGGCGTCGATGCGATGGCGGTGGTCGATCCGCAGCTGCGCGTGCACGGCATCGCGGGCCTGCGCGTGGTCGATGCCTCGGTGATGCCGACGCTGATCGGCGGCAACACCAATGCGCCGACGATCATGATCGCGGAGCGCGCGGCCGGCTGGATGCGCGGGCCTGACGCCTTCGCGGAACCCGCTACGGCTGTGCCGTCGATGAGCCTCGCACCATGAGTTCGCCCGGCAGCAGCAGCTGACGCGGCGCCGCGTCGAGCCCCCGCAGGCGCTCGATGAGGCAGGTGGCCGCGGCGCGGCCGATCTCGTCGGTGGGTTGCGCCACGGTGCTCAGGCCTGGCCCGATGAGCGAGGCCCATTCGGGATCGTCGAAACCCACGAAACCCAGGTCGGCGCCGAAGCGCCAGTCGAGCCGCGCCATGGCCTGCGCCACGCGCAGCGTGACCACGGCATTGCCCGCGACCACCGCCGCGCGGCGGCCGCGCTTGGCGCGCTGGCGCAGCGCGCGCAAGGCCTCGTCGAGCGCGTCGTTCTCGCCCTCGACCGATTCGAAGACCTCGCCCGCCACGCGCGCCTCGTGCGCCGCCACGCAAGCACCGAAGGCGGCCGTGCGCTCGCGCCGCGAGCTGACGCCCTTCTGCGGCTCGGTGACGTACAGCAACTCGCGGTAGCCGCCCTCGACCAGATGGCCGCAGGTGTCGCGCATCGCGGCGTGGTTGTCGAGCGAGACGAAGTCGGTGTGCATGCCCGTGTGCCGGCGGTCGACCAGCACGGCGGGCTTGCCGTGCAGCGTGACCGCATCGACCACGTTGCTGCCGCGCCCCAGCGTGTTGAGGATGAAGCCGTCGACCTGGTAGCCCGCGAGCGCATTGATGGCCTCGCGCTCGCGTTCGCTCTCGTTGCCGAGGTTGAACAGCATCACGAGGTAGCCGGCGTCCTGGCAGGCCTTCTCGGCGCCGCGCAGCACGGCCACCGAGTACGGGTTGGTGATGTCGGCCACGATGAGGCCGATGAGCCGCGAGCGGCCGTGGCTCAGTGCCTGTGCCATCGGGCTCGGCGAGTAGGCCAGCTTGGCGATGGCGGCCTCGACGCGCGTGGCGATGTCGGGGCTCAGCAGGCGCTCGCGGTGGTTCAGGAAGCGCGAGACGGTGGCCTTGGAGACGCCGGCGGCTTCGGCGACGTCGGCGATGGTGGCGCGGCCAGTCGGCTTCATGTCAGGCGGCGGCGGTGTCGTAGCGTGCCGTGGGCTTCTCGCCCGCCAGCGCCTGCAACAGATTGGTCGTCGCCAGCTCGGCCATCGCATGCCGCGTCTCGTGCGTGGCCGAACCGATGTGCGGCAGCGGCGTGACGCGTGGGTGCGTGCGCAGCGGCGACTCGGCCGGCAGCGGTTCCTTCGCGAACACGTCGAGGCCGGCGGCGCGCAAGGTGCCGTGGTCCAGCGCTTCGAGCAGCGCGGCTTCGTTCACGGTGGCGCCACGGCCACCGTTGATGAACGACGCGCCCGGCTTCATGCGCGCGAAGAAAGCGGCGTCGATCATGCCGCGCGTCGCGTCGGTCAGCGGCAGCATCGCGAGCACGATGTCGGCGCGCGCGAGCAGGTCGTCCAGCGGCGTGTGCGTGGCGCGGCCTTGCAGCTCGGGCGCCTGCGTGGCCAGGTCGACCGCGCGACGCGAGTGATAGAGAACCGGCATGCCGAAGCCCAGCGCGGCGCGGCGCGCCACGGCCTGGCCGATGCGGCCGAATCCGAGGATGCCCAGCGTCTTGCCGTGCACATCGGTGCCGAAGAATTCTTCGCCGATGTTCTTCGTCCAACGGCCTTCGCGCACGAGGTTCGACAGCTCCACCACGCGGCGCTGCGTGGCCATGAGGATCGCGAACACCGTGTCGGCCACCGTCTCGGTGAGCACATCGGGCGTGTGGCACAGCACGATGCCGCGCTGGTGCAGTTCGGCCAGCGCGTAATTGTCGACACCGACCGACACGCTCGAGATCACCTCGAGCTGCGGCGCCGCATCCAGCAGCGCGGCATCGACGTTGTAGCTCGAACCGATCAGCCCATTCGCGGTGGCGAGCGCAGCGGCAAAGGCGTCAGGTTCCTTGCGCGGATCGGCCACGGTGACGTGGTGCACGGCCTGCAGGCGCGCCAGCTGGTCTTCGGGCAGCGCCCGGAACACCAGCACATTCTTCTTCGTCATCAGAGCCCCGCTTCTTCGAGTTGCGCCCGCGTCGGCAGGCCTTCGGTGTCGCCGAGCACCTGCACGGCGCGCGCGCCGATCCAGGCGCCGCGGCGTACCGCGTCGGGCACGCGCTTGCCTTCGAGCAGCGCGCTCACCACGCCGGCGGCAAAGCCGTCGCCCGCGCCCACGGTGTCGATCACTTCCTTCACCGGGAAGCCGTCGACATGGCCGGTGCCGGCCACGTCGCTGTCGTAGTACGCACCCGCCGCGCCGAGCTTGACGACGACCAGCTTCGCACCGCGTTCGCGGTAGAACTTGGCCACGTCTTCGGGCTTGTCGTGGCCCGTGAGCAGCAGGCCTTCTTCGATGCCGGGCAGCACCCAGTCGGCGCGCGATGCGAGTTCGTTCACCCAGTGGCGCATCGTCTCGGTGGACGACCACAGCGTAGGCCGCAGGTTGGTGTCGAACGAGATCGTGCGGCCGGCGGCGCGCATCACGTCCATGGTCTTGAGCGCCGCCTGCAGGCTGGTCTCGGAGATGGCCGCGAACACGCCGGTGGCATGCAGGTGGCGCGCGGAGCGCAGCCAGGCTTCGTCGACGTCCGCCGGGCCCATGTGGCTCGCGGCCGAGCCCTTGCGGTGGTATTCGATCGGCGGGTCGCTGCCGTCGGTGACGCGGCCCTTGAACTGGAAGCCGGTGCGCTGCGTCGCGTCGGTGATCACGTGCGAGCAGTCGATGCCTTCAGCGCGCATTGCAGCCAGCAACGCGCGGCCCATCGAATCGGTGCCCAGGCGGCTGGCCCAGCCGACCTTGAGGCCGAGGCGCGACAGGCCGATGGCCACGTTGGTCTCGGCGCCCGCAGTGCGCTTGTGGAACGACTGGGCGTCTTCGAGCGGACCGGGCCGGTCGGCCACCAACAGCAGCATGGCTTCGCCGAACAAGGCGACATCGAAAGCGGTGGGTTCCGTCATGTGTGTGTTCCTACGCCCGTGCGGCGCGGATGAAGTCGATCTGCGTGCGGGTGATGGCCAGCAGGTCGTCGCCCACGAGCGGGTATTCGATGGCATGCGGCACGTCGGCCGGCAGTGCGCGCAGCACCGCGCGCCACGGCGCGACCGAGTCGCCCATCGGCACCGCCACCCACTTGTGCGGCAGGCGCTGCGCGCCCTTGCAATGCACGTAGCGTACGCGATGGCCGAGCGCCTGCGCGGCCTGCAACGGGCACTCGCCGAGCCAGTGCCAGTTGCCCATGTCGAAGGTCATTCCGAGTGGCACGCCGGCGCGGTCGGCCACGTCGAAGAAGGTCTGCAGCGCGGCCAGCGTGCCGGCGCGCACGGTCTGGTCGTTCTCGATGAGCAGTTCGACGCGGGTCTCGGCCAGCGCGGCCTTCAGGCCCCAGAGCGAGCCGTGCGACGAGGGCTGGAAGTCGCCGATGGCCATCTTGAGCCGCTTCGCACCCACGCGCGTGGCGGCGGCGATGCCGCGTTGCAGCGCGGCGCTGTCGAGCCAGCCGCCTTCGGCCCACAGGCCCTCGGGGCTGGAGTAGACCGATGCGAGGCCGTGCAACGCGGGCAGTTCGGCCTCGGCGTCGCGCAGCATCTCGCCGCGCACTTCCACCGAATCGGCACCTGCCGCGCGCGAGAGTTGCGAACACCAGAGCTGGCCGTGCCGCCCCACCTCGGCCGCACCGAAGGACGACAGAGAAATCAGGACTTCGAAGGCCATCAGTGGGCTTGGTGCGAGCTGAGAATCTGACCCAGGAACTGGCGCGTGCGCTCGTCCTTGGGGTTGCCGAAGAACTCCTGCGGCGGCGCCTGCTCGACGATCTTGCCGTCGGCCATGAAGATCACGCGGTCGGCCACGCTGCGAGCAAAGCCCATCTCGTGCGTCACGCACAGCATGGTCATGCCGTCTTCGGCCAGGCCGATCATGGTGTCGAGCACTTCCTTGACCATCTCGGGGTCGAGCGCCGAGGTGGGCTCGTCGAACAGCATGATCTTGGGCGCCATGCACAGCGCGCGCGCAATCGCCACGCGCTGCTGCTGGCCGCCCGAGAGCTGGCTCGGGTACTTCTTCGCCTGCTCGGGAATGCGCACGCGCGTGAGGTACTTCATGGCCACCTCTTCCGCCTGCGCCTTGGTCATGCCACGCGAGCGCATCGGCGCCAGCGTGCAGTTCTCCAGAATGGTGAGGTGCGGGAACAGGTTGAACTGCTGGAACACCATGCCGACTTCGGCGCGCACCGCATCGACGTTCTTGCCGCCCGCCGTGAGGTCGATGCCGTCGACCACGATGCGGCCCTTTTGCACCGTCTCGAGCCGGTTGATGCAGCGGATGAGCGTCGACTTGCCCGAGCCCGAAGGCCCGCAGATCACGATGCGCTCGCCCTGGCGCACCGACAGGTCGATGCCGGTCAACACCTGGAATTCACCGTACCACTTGTTGACCGCTTCCATGCGGATGATCGATTCCGTCGTCATGCCAGGATTCCCTTCAAGCGCTTTCGCTTATTGCATCTTCGGCAGGTCGGCCTGCAGCCACTTTTGATAGAGCTTGTTCAGCTCGCCGTTGGCGGTGTTCTTCTGCACGAATTCGTTCACGGCCTTGGTCAGCTCTTCCTGGCCCGGACGCATCGCGATGCCCATCGATTGCTGCACCAGCGTGAACTTGTTTTCGAAGGTGTTGGCCGGCACGCGCTTGGCGATCTGCGCCGCCACGGTGACCGAGCAGCCGATCGCATCGACCTGGCCCGAGATCAGCGCCTGCATGGCCGAGGCGTCGTCGTCGAAGCGGCGGATCTCGGTGCCTTCGGGTGCGGCCTTGGTCACGGCCACGTCTTGCGTCGAAGCGCGGGCCACGCCCACGCGCAGGCCCTTGAGGTCGCCAGCGGCCTTGATCGAGGTCTTGGTCGCGCCGTACAGCACGATGGTCGCGGCCGCGTAGGGCTGCGAGAACTGCACCTGCTTGGCGCGCTCGGGCGTCACAGCCAGCGAAGCGACCAGCAGGTCGACCTTGTTGGTCAGCAGGAAGGGAATGCGGTTCGGGCCGGTGACCGGCACGATGTTGGCCTTGACGCCCCAGTCTTTCGCCAGCAGCTTGGCCACGTCGGCGTCGTAGCCGTCGGGCTGGTTCTTCGCGTCGGTGGTGCCGTAGGGCGGGAAGTCGACCAGCATGCCGATGGTGATCTCGCCCTTCTTCTTGATGTCGGCCACGGTCTGTGCGGACGCGAAGGGCGCGAACACGGTCAGGGCGGCGCCGAGGCCCAGGGCGGCGAGCGCAACGCGGCGGGTGGTGGAACGGGTCATGGAATGTGTCTCCTGAAAAAGAAAGGAAGCGACGAGAAAAGGGAAAGCGAAAAAAGTGCGGGGATCAGCGGGCGAGCGCCAGGGCGCGCTTGCGCTCCATGCGCGCCGCGAGCAGCGACAGCGGCCAGCAGATCACGAAGTAGATGGCGGCCACCACCGAGAACACGATGAGCGGCTGGAAGGTGGCGTTGTTGACGATCTGCCCGGCGCGCGTGATCTCGACGAAACCGATGATGGCTGCGAGCGATGTGCCCTTGATGATCTGCACCAGGTAGCCCACCGTGGGCGCCAGCGCGATCTTGAAGGCCTGCGGCAGCACCACGTCGCGCATGCGCGCCGCGTACTTGAGGTTGAGCGCCTGCGCCGCCTCCCACTGGCCGCGCGGAATCGCCTGGATGCAGCCGCGCCAGATTTCGCCGAGGAAGGCCGCGCTGTTCAGGATGAGCGCCACGCCCGCGGCGACCCACGGGTTGATGTCCAGCCCCAGCACCGGCGCGCCGAAGAACACCAGGAACAGCTGCAGCAGCAGCGGCGTGCCCTGGAAGATCTGGATGAAGGTGGTCGACACGGCGCGCGCCCACGTCGATTCCGACGTGCGCATCAGCGCGATGGCCAGCCCAAGAATGGCGCCGCCGACGAAGGCGATGGCCGACAGCGCAAGCGTCCACTTGGCCGCTTCGAGGATGAAAAGGAATTCGGGAAAACCGAAGGTGCGCATGGTGTGTGCTCCGTCCGTCGTGGTCAGTCAGTTACCGGCGGTCCGGGTAGTTGAGCGTGCGCTTGTAGATCAGCTTGAACATGGCCGAGAAGGCCAGCGCCAGCGCGAGGTAGATGGCAGCAACCACGATGTAGATCTCGAAGCTGCGGAAGGTCTGCGACTGCAGGTTGGCGGCCACCGAGGTCAGGTCGTCGGCCGAGATGACCGAGACCACGGCCGAGCTCAGCATCAGCAGGATGAACTGGCTCGTGAGCGCCGGGTAGATGGCCTTCAGCGCGGGCTTGATGATCACGAAGCGAAAGATTTCCCAGGGCTTGAGGTTGAGCGCGCGGCCCGCCTCGATCTGCCCCTTGGGAATCGACTCGATGCCCGCGCGGATGATCTCCGTGGCGTAGGCGCCGAGGTTCACCACCATGGCCACCAGCGCGGCCGTTTGCGGCGACCAGCGCAGGCCGATGGCCGGCAATGCGAAGAAGAAGAAAAACAACTGCACGATGAACGGCGTGTTGCGGATCACCTCGATGTACGCATTGACGATGAAGCGCAGCCAGCCCGGCCCCGAGGTCTTGCCCCAGGCGCAAAAAATGGCGACAACCAGCCCCAGCAGGGTGGCGATGAGCGAGAGCTGCACCGTGATCCACGTGCCCTTGAGCAGCAGCGGCCAGGCGGCAAAGACGGCTTCGAATTGGAACTGGTAGTTCATGGTGGAGCGCGCACGGGAAGCCGTGCACGGACCCTGAAAGGAATGCTTGCAGCTTAAATGAAACCGGTTTCAGCGCAATCTAGGGATTCCCCTAGGTGGGCGTTTTGACCCACCCGTCTGCCTACACTGGCGCGATGCCGAACCCCCACGCGGACTCAACTTCCTCCACGGCAAGCACCCCGGCTGACAGCCCCGTCGTGCAGCATTTCCGGCAGGCGCTGCTCTGGCCCTTGCGCCTCGTGCCGGCGCCCGGCGCGGCGCCCTCGCACCACGGCCCCTGGCACGTGCTGCGCGACATGGGCGAGGCCTCGCCGTGGCGCGAAGAGGTGGACGAATACACCGGCGACAGCGGCCGCTTTCACGAACGGCACTACAACGAGTTCGTGAGCTTCCTGCCGTACGTGCAGCGCTTCCTGTACGGCGAAGGCCGATCGCGCAGCAGCAGCAGCAGCAGCAGCAGCAGCAGCAGCAGCAGCAGCAGCAGCAGCAGTGACGGCGACTCGCCGATGCGCGTGTTCCGCCGCCGCGACATCGCGTCCGTGCGGCTGGTGGCGCGGCCCGGCGAGGCGCCCGTCACGCTCGACGTGATTCACTGCGACCTGTACTTCTTCTTCGACATCGACGTGGTGCTGCTCAACCTCGAAGTCGGCACCGACCACCTGAGCCTCGCGCAGGCGCAAGACATCCTCTATCGCTTCGGCCGCGCCTACCCTTCGGGCTGGGAGGCCGACGGCGCCGCCCTGCACTGCATGGCCAGCGTCGAGTGGCTGGGCGCCGACGGCCGCGTGCTCGCCGCCTCCGATGCGCAGCAGCGCGACGCCTTTTTGTCGCACGTGGCACAGCACCGCGCACCGCGCATCGCGGCGCACTGGGCCTACCTGATGCAGCCGCTCGTGAGCGACCATTCGGACGACCCCGGTGTCCTGCGCTACCGCCAGATCGAGTACTACCGCATGCCGGTGATGGCCTACCTGTCGCTCGACGATCCGCGCCGTCTCACGCGTGACGACTTCGTGCGGCTTGCGCTCGTCACGGGCGCGGGCGGGGCCGACGCCCACCTGCCCTACGCAGAGCAGCATCTGGCCGACTTCGAGCACACCTACTGCTACGACCGCTTCTGGGTGAACGCAGGCGCCGCGCCCAACACGCGCTACCTGTGCAACGGCCACGCACTCATCGTCGTGGGCGACGCGCGCTCCGAGTTCTTCTGCTGCCGCGACCGCGGCGTGCTCGCGCAGTTCAGGCACCAGCACTTTTTGTTGTTCCTCATCGCGCATTTCCAGAAGGCCTCGCTGCTGATGTTCTCGGACCAGCTGGTCGAGGCGCTCAATCAACTCGACATCCGCAACACGCCGAGCGTGAAGCAGTTCAAGCGCGCCATCCGCGCGAGCTTCGAGCGCTTTCTGCGCTTCACGCACCGCTACTGGTTCCACGAAATTTCCGAGCAGGCGCAGGTGCGCGCGCTCTCGCACATGTGCGCCACGCACCTGCGACTCGACCCGCTGTACGACGAGGTGAAAGCGCGCATCGCCGACATGAACACGTACCTCGACGCCGACAGCCTGCGCCGGCAAGCCAGCACCGTCGTGCGGCTCACGGTGGTCACGCTGTTCGGCCTCATCGGCACCGTGACGACCGGCTTCCTCGGCATGAACCTGCTGGCCGAGGCCGACGCGCCGCTGTGGCGCAAGGCGATCTGGTTCGGCGTGGTGTTCACCTTCACCACCTGGCTCACGATCTACACGATGGTGAAGTCGCAGCGGCTGTCGGACTTCATCGATGCGCTGTCGAACGACAAGCTGAGTTTGCGGGGCAAGCTGGCGGCGCTCGCGCGGGTGTGGCGGGCAGGCTCGGACTGACGCCTCGGCGCCGCGACGCAGCGCCCGCGTGAAGAACTGAGGTCTTTTGCCATCGGAACGATGCGATGCGCACTCGCGCTGCGGCATCGTTGATTCCTACCATGGGCACTCACAAAGAGACCCTGCCTTCGCGGGTCCGACGGAGACAACCCCATGCTTCCACAACTCTTGCGCCATCGCTGGATGGACGAAGAAATCGACGCCTTTCGCGAGCAGGCGCGCCGCTACATCGCGGCCGAGCTTTCGCCGCACCTGGACGGCTGGCGCCGCCAGGGTTTCATTCCGCGCGAGGTCTGGCGTCCGTTCGGCGAAATGGGCTTCCTGCTGCCCGAAGTCGACGAGGCCTATGGCGGCGCAGGCGCCTCGCCGGCCTACCAGATGGTGGTGCAGGACGAACTGGCCAAGGCCGAGTTTCCCGCCAACACCGGCGTGCACAACCTCGCCGCGCACTACATCCTCGACTACGGCACCGAGGCGCAAAAGATGCGCTGGCTTCCGAAGCTGGCCAGCGGCGAGATGCTGGCCGGCATCGCGCTCACCGAGCCCGGCTGCGGATCGGACCTGAAGGCGCTGCGCACCCGTGCCCGGCGCGACGGCGACCACTATGTGATCGATGGCGCCAAGACCTTCATCACCAACGGCTTCACGGGCAACCTGCTCGTGGTGGCGGTGCGCACCGGCGAGGCGGGCAGCCGCGGCGTGTCGCTGGTCGTGCTCGAGACCGACAACCTGCCGGGCTTTCGCGTCGGCCGGCGGCTCGAAAAACTGGGCCAGCACGCATCGGACACGGCCGAGATCTTCTTCGACGGCGTGCGCGTTCCGGCCGACCACCTGCTCGGCGGCAAGGAGGGCGACGGCTTCATCCAGCTCATGAGCCAGCTGTCGTATGAACGCCTGTTCCTGTGCGTGCCGGCCGCCGCGGTGATCGAGCGTGCGGTGGAGCTGACGGTGCAATACACGCAGCAGCGCAAGGCCTTCGGGCAGACGGTGTTCGACTTTCAGAACACGCGCTTCAAGCTCGCCGAGTGCGCCACCATCGCGCACGTGGTGCGCACCTTCGTCAACGACTGCATCCAGCGCATGGTCGACGGCACGCTCGACCAGGAAGCCGCCTACATAGCCAAGCTCTGGTGCACCGAGCAACAGGGCAAGGTGACCGACGAGTGCCTGCAGCTCTTTGGCGGCTACGGCTACATGGTCGAGTACCCGATCGCGCGGATGTATGCCGATGCGCGCGTGCAGCGCATCTACGGCGGCACCAGCGAGATCATGAAGGACCTGATCGCGCGAAAGCTCGTGGGGTGACACCGGGCCGACACGGGCGGCAGACGCGCGATCTAAGATCGCGCCCATCCTGCTCCATGCCCAAGGCCCGCGAATGCGCATTGCCATCGTCTCCGATATCCACGGAAACCTCCCCGCGCTCGAAGCCGTGGTCGAGGACATCGCCCGCCGCGGCGCGGATGCCATCGTCAACCTGGGCGACAGCCTCTCCGGCCCGTTGATGCCGCTGGAGACCGCGCAATTCCTGATGGCGCAGGACTGGGTTCAGCTGGCCGGAAACCATGAACGCCAGCTTCTCTCCTTGCCGGCCGGAGGGCGCGGCCCGTCCGACGCGTTCGCGCATGCGCGGCTCGGTGCAAAGGAATTCGAATGGATGGCGTCGCTGGTGCCGCACCTTCGCTTCAGCCCTGAGGTTGTGCTCTGCCATGGCACGCCCGCCAGCGATCTCGAATACTTTCTGGAGACCGTGGAGCCCGCGAATTTTCGCGCGGCCACGCTGCCGGAGATCGATGCGCGCCTCGGCCACGTCGAGGCCGAACTGATCGCGTGCGGCCACACGCATGTGCCACGCGCGGTGCACGCTTCCAGCGGGCAATTGATCGTCAACCCGGGCAGCGTCGGCCTGCCGGCGTATGCCGACATCCATCCGCATCCGCATGCGGTCGAAACGGGTTCGCCGAATGCGCGCTATGCCATCGCCGAGCAGCGCGAGGGTGGCTGGACCGCCCGGCTGGTTTCAGTGCCCTACGACCACACGGCCATGTCGGCGCTGGCGCTGAAGCACGGACGGCCCGACTGGGCCCATGCTCTGGCGACCGGGCGCATGCCTTAGAGAACGATCTGCGCGCTGTCGACCGCGCGGATCGGCACGCCGAAGCTCGTGATGTCCGCCAGCGTCGCGTTGTGGTGCGCGCGGATGAAGGCGCCCTTGGCATGCGGCTTGTCGTGCGAGGTGTGGGCGTCGGCCGCCAGCACCACCTCGTAGCCCAGCGCGGCGGCGCGGCGCACCGTCGTGTCCACGCAGAACTCCGACGAATAGCCGCAGACCACCACGCGTTGCACACCCTGCCCCGACAGCCAGGCTTCGAGCGGCGTGCGCAGGAACGAATCGGGCGTGGTCTTGCGCAGGCGCGCGTCGGCTGGCGTCACCTGCAAGGCATCGGCCAGCTGCCAGCGCTCGGAATCGAATTCCAGGTCGATGGCGTTCTCGTGCTGGACGAAGGCCACAGGCACGCCGGCGGCGCGGGCGCGTGCCGTGAGCGCGTTGATGCGCCCGATGACCACTTCGGATTCGTACGGCCGGGGCGGATCGTCGCAAAGGCCGCGCTGCATGTCGATGACGAGGATGGCAGTTTTCATGGCAATGAAGGGCTGTAGCCGTGGATCGCCGGAGTATGCCGCCGGCCCGCGGATTGCCCCCGCGCGCCGAATGTTTCTGTCGCTGAAACCATTGAAAGGCCGACTCCCGCTAGTCTCGCGCCTCAAGACCAACACACATCAAGAAGGCTTTCTCATGGCTGACGACTCGGGTTCGCAAGGCGCTTATCTCCCCCGACTGCTGCGCCGCAGTGCGGTGCTTGCCGCGGCGGGTTGCGCCTTCGTGGCCGGCTGCAGCAGCGCCGGCGGCGGGGAAACGCCCTATGACAAATCGCCGCAGTTCAAGGGCGGCGTGTTCCAGAACATGCCCAACCCCGAGCTGCTGCCCGCCGCCAGCACCTGGCGCATCTGGTCGCGCTTCATCGTCGGCAGCAAGGTCGACACCGTGCCCGTCGACCCGATTCCGGTGCGCGCGCTGACGCCCCAGTCGCTCGACGCGCTCGCGGCCGACGCCAACCATGTGGTGCGCCTGGGCCACTCGTCGCACCTGCTGAAGCTCAAGGGCAAGTACTGGCTCATCGACCCCGTGTTCAGCGAGCGCGTCTCGCCCTTCACGTGGGTCGGGCCGAAGCGCTTTCACAAGCCGCCGATCCAGCTGGAGCAGCTGCCGCCGATCGAGGCCGTGATTCTTTCGCACGACCACTACGACCACCTGGACGTCGCCACCATCGAGTACCTCGCCACACGCGTGCAGCGCTACTTCGTGCCGCTGGGCATACGCGCCCGGCTCGTCGAGATGGGCGTGCCCGCCGAGCGCGTGACCGAGCTCGACTGGTGGCAAGGCGGCGAGCATGCGGGCGTGAAGCTCACGGCCACGCCCGCGCAGCACTTCTCAGGCCGCGCCGTCACACTGACCGACCGCGACCGCACGCTGTGGGCCTCGTGGGTGGTGCAAAGCGGCGATCAGCGCATCTTCTACAGCGGCGACTCGGGCTACTTTCCGGGCTTCAAGCAGATCGGCGAACGCTTCGGCGGCTTCGACCTCGCGCTGATGGAAAACGGCGCCTACGACGCCTACTGGCCCGGCGTGCACATGACACCCGAGCAGAGCGTGCAGGCCTTCGAAGACCTGCGCGGCAAGGCGCTCTATTCAGTGCACAACAGCACCTTCGACCTGGCCTTCCACACCTGGCACGACCCGCTGGACCGCATCGCCGACCTGGCGCAGGCGAAGAAGATCGACCTGGCGACGCCGGTGATCGGCGAAGTGCTGACGGTGGGCCAGGCTCGCACCAACGTGCGTTGGTGGGCCGGCCTGAAGTGAGCGCGCCATCCTCCACGCGCCGGTGAATATTTCGATTGTTTCTCGCCACTTTTAAAAGGTTTACGGACGGTTAACTGACCATCGGTTCAATCGCTTCACCGCCGCGACGACTCCCTCGAAGGAGGCGCCGGCGGGGAAGCCAGATCGTCTGCAAGGCAGCAGCCACAGGGAGCACGACGACAACAGGAACCGGTGCGACATGAGGCCCCGTCACCGAGGCAGAGGCAACCACCCTTCGGGGGCGCTTGGACCGCTGGTTCGAGTGCTTTCGAAGGGTGCGCGCGCACCACGGCGCATGCTTTGCGGCATGAACCACCACGAATGCCGGCAGCGCCCCGCAGACCACCTGCGCGAGGGGTGTCAGGACGCATCGAACCTGTCATCATCGAATTCCGCTCACTGCTTCCGCTCTCGACGATGCCCCTTGCGTCCCTGCTCACGAAACGACGCCCGCGCATCTGGCTGCTGGCCGTCGTTCTCGGCATGGGCCTCGCCGGCAACACGCTCGCGACGCACGGCAACCCGCAAGGCAAAGGCCCACGTGTCGGCGTGCTCGTCAGCGATCTGCGCAACCCCTTCTTCGCCTACATCGCCCGCGCGGTGGAGTCGACCCTGAACCAGGAAGGACGCGGCGCCGCGCAGATCACGGTCGTGTCGAGCGGGTTCGATCCGCAGCGCCAGGACGAGCAGTTCAAGGAAATGATCCGCCAGCGCGTGCAGCTCGTGATCGTGACGCCCGTCGATTCGACCAGCCTCCACGTCCGCGTCGCGGAGGCGCGCGCGGCCGGCATCAAGGTCGTGGCGGTCGATGCGCTCGTGCAGGGCGCCGATGCGGCCGTGGTGACCGACAGCCGCGCGGCGGGCAAGCTGGCCTGTGAACATCTGGTGCGCACGCTCGGCGGCAAAGGCGAAGTGGGCATCATCGACGGCCCTCCGAACACAGCCGCAGTCGGCCGCGTCAAGGGTTGCCGCGAGGCGTTGGGCGCCGCGCCCGGCGTGCGCGTCGTGCCGATCGCGCTCGGCGGCGGCGCCACCAAGGACGGCGGCGTCGAGCAGATGACGCGACTGCTCGCGCACCATCCGAAGCTGTCGGGCGTGTTTGCGATCAACGACCTGTGCGGCATCGGCGCGGAAATGGCGGCCCGGGTCGCAGGGCGGCGCGACCTCGTCATCACCGCGATGGACGGCTCACCGGAGGTGGTGCAACGCCTGCAAGACCCGGCCACATTGATCGCCGGCAGCGCGACGCAGTCGCCCACGTTGATGGGCCAACAGGCGGCCGAGATCGGGTTGAAGCTCCTGGCGGGCCAGACACCGCCGCAACGCGTGCTGCTGTTGCCCTCGAAGCTCGTGACGCGCGAGAACGTCGGCGGCTACGAGGGCTGGTGAGCCCTCCCGCCGACCGACTTACTTGCCTTCCTGCTCGCGCCGCTCGCGCGCGCGCCGCACCTGGCGCGTCTCGTTGGCCTGCGCGATGGCGCGGTCTTTCGCGCGCCGCTTGCCCTGCCGCTTCTCGCGCATGCGGCGCCCCAGGATGTAGCTGCCGAAGCCCGTGACCACGGCGAGGATCACGCCGAGGATGCTGATGTCGATGCCGCCCAGCATCAGAGCACCCGCAGCACGCTCGCCGGCGTGAACCCGAGGTCGGCCACCTTGCCCTTGCGCCCGCGGGTCCCCATCGCGTTGTTGAGCGAGCGGATCTCGAGCGTTTCTTCGCGCTCCTTGCCGCCGCGGGCGACGCCTTCGATCCGCACGCTGCGCGTGTAGGCCACCGCACCGGCCAGCGTGTCCTTGGCCTCCAGGTCGATCAGCGTCAGGCCGCGGCCGCCCTTGGGCAGGCTTTTGAGCTCGGTGATGTCGAAGGTCAGGATGCGCTTGCCGCTCGAGGCGCAGGCCACGTGCGTGGCGGCCGGCATCGGCTCGGCGCCGCTCGCGCCGCCCACCAGCGACGGACGGCACAGCTGCTCGCCCTCGCCCACGTCGATGAAGGCCTTGCCGCCGCGCTGGCGCGACATCATGTTCTCGACGGTGGCCATGAAGCCGTAGCCGCCCGTGTTGGCGAGCAGCACGCAGGCGCCCACCGGGCCCGCGAAGAAGTGCGTGACGTGCGTGCCGGCATCGAGCTCGATGAGCGTGGTGACGGGCTGGCCGTCGCCGCGCGCGCCGGGCAGCGAGGCCACAGGCACGGTGTACACGCGCACGCTCTTGTCCTTCGCGCTGCCGAAGACCAGCAGCGTGTCGACGCTGCGGCATTCGAAGGCGCCGTAGAGCGTGTCGCCCGACTTGAAGCTGTACTCGGGCGCGGTGCCGCCGTTGCCTGCAGCCTTTTCACTCGCCCAGCCCTTCTGCGCGCGGACCCAGCCCTTCTGCGACACGATCACGGTGACGGGCTCGTCGACCACCTTCACCTCGGCCACGGCGCGCTTCTCGGCCTGGATGAGCGTGCGGCGCGGGTCTTCGAAGGTCTTGGCGTCGGCCTCGATTTCCTTGATCAGCAGGCGGCGCAGCGTGGCCGGGCTGGAGAGGATGTCTTCGAGCTTCTTCTGCTCGTCGCGCAGGCCGGCAAGCTCCTGTTCGATCTTGATGGCTTCGAGCCGCGCAAGTTGGCGCAGCCGGATTTCAAGAATGTCCTCGGCCTGCCGGTCGCTGAGGTTGAAGCGCGCAATGAGCGCCGCCTTCGGGTCTTCCGCCGCGCGGATGATGGCAATGACTTCGTCGATGTTCAGCAGCACCAGCTGCCGGCCTTCGAGGATGTGGATGCGGTCCAGCACCTTGTTCAGGCGATGGCGCGAGCGCTTCTCGACGGTGATCTCGCGGAACGCGATCCACTCGTTGAGCATCTGGCGCAGCGACTTCTGCGTGGGCTTGCCGTCGATGCCGACCATCGTGAGGTTGATCGACGACGAGGTTTCGAGCGAGGTCTGCGCGAGCAGCGTGGTCGCGAACTCGTCCTGGCTGATGCGCGAGGTCTTGGGCTCGAACACCAGGCGCACGGCGGCGTCCTTGCTCGACTCGTCGCGCACCACGTCGAGCATCGACAGCATTGCGGCCTTCAGCTGGGTCTGGTCGGCGCTCAGCGCCTTCTTGCCGGCCTTGACCTTCGGGTTGGTGATTTCCTCGATCTCTTCGAGCACCTTCTGCGTGCTGACGCCGGGCGGCAGTTCGTTGACCACGAGCTGCCACTGGCCGCGCGCGAGGTCTTCGATCGTCCAGCGCGCGCGCACCTTGAGCGAGCCGCGGCCGGTGCGGTAGGCGTCGGCGATGTCGCTGGCGCCGCTGATGATCTGCGCGCCGCCCGGGTAGTCGGGACCGGGCACGATCGCCAGCAGTTCTTCTTCACTGAGCTTGCCGTTCGACTTGATCAGCGCCACGCAGGCGTCGGCAATTTCGCGCAGGTTGTGGCTCGGGATTTCGGTGGCCAGGCCCACGGCGATGCCGCTGGCGCCATTGAGCAACGTGAACGGCAGCCGTGCGGGCAGCAGGCGCGGCTCTTCGGTGCTGCCGTCGTAGTTGGGAATGAAGTCGACCGTGCCTTCGTCGATCTCGTCGAGCAGCAGGCTGGTGATGCGTGCCAGGCGCGCTTCGGTGTAGCGCATGGCCGCGGCGCCGTCGCCGTCGCGGCTGCCGAAGTTGCCCTGGCCGTCGACCAGCGGATAGCGCTGCGAAAAATCTTGCGCCATGCGCACCAGCGCGTCGTACGCGGCCTGGTCGCTGTGCGGGTGGAAGCGGCCGAGCACGTCACCGACGACGCGCGCGCTCTTCACGGGCTTGGCGCCCACGGTGCCGTTGGTGCCGCCGAAGCCCAGGCCCATGCGCGACATCGAATACAGGATGCGCCGCTGCACCGGCTTCTGGCCGTCGGACACATCGGGCAGCGCGCGGCCCTTGACCACGCTCAGGGCGTATTCGAGGTAAGCGGTCTGCGCGTAGTCGGCCAGCGTGAGGGTGGTGTCGCCGTCGGTGGGGCCTGCAAGGTCGAGCGGGGGTTGAGAGTCGTCCATGAAGAAGAGAGAAAGAAAACAGTTGCGTGGGGCTGCGTGCGTTGTGCGCTCAGCCCAAAGTGAAAGGGGGGTGCATCGCGGTCTTCGGCGTCACGACAACGGAGACGGCGGCGAAGCATCGCCTGGCTCGGCCGCACTGGTCGGCACGTCGGACAGCTCGGGAACCTCGGGCATGGTCGGCACGTTGCGCGGCGACTCGGACGGCATGTTGCCGCGGCCGATCGCGCCGCCCTTGGGCACCGACATCTCCATGCGGATGCGCCCCGGCGTCTTGCCGCCACCGCTGCTGCCCGTGCCGCTGCGCAGGTTGCCGCCCACGGTCACGGCCGAGGGTTTCAGGTACGCGTACAGCTGCAGCACGGTCTGCACGTAGTTCTGCGTTTCCTTGTAGTTCGGGATCTTGTTGCCCGCGCGCTGCACCGCGCCCTCGCCCGCGTTGTAGGCGGCCAGGGCGAGCTCGATCTGGCCTGGGAACATGGCGATCAGGTCGCGCAGGTAGCGCGAGCCGGCGGCGATGTTGATGTGCGGGTCGAACAGCTTTTTCTCGATCGTGCCGCGCTTGTCCGTCGCCACGCCGTAGCGCTGTGCGGTGGCGGGCATGAGCTGCATGAGCCCCATCGCGCCCTTGGGCGAGACGGCCCTGGCGTCGAAGCCCGATTCGGTGGCGACCAGCGCCTGCAGCAGTTCGTAGTCGATGGCGTGCTTGCTCGACGCATCGCGCAGCGCCGACTTGGCGGTCTTGTAGCCGGGCGAGGCCTCGAACATGGCGAGCAGGTTCTGCGAAGCCGACGACACCTTGCCGTCGAGCCGGCGGTTGATGCTGCTGCGGCCCAGCGGCGACAGGCCCTTGGCGGTGTCGAAGCTCTGGCCGCCGTGAAAGAAGATCTTGTAGCGCTCGTCGACCTTCTCGGCCGCGAAGTGCGCCACGCCGTTGCTGTCGATGTAGCCGTAGATGTCGGCGGCGTGCGCGAGCCCCTGCTGCGTGCACAACAGAAAGGCCAACCACAGCGAACGCTTGAGAACCGACATGCGTGTGAGAAAGAAGAAAGAAAGGAAAGATCAGACGTCGATGTCGACGTCGTCTGCGCGCAATTCCATGAGCTCGCGCCGCGCCGCCGCTTCGCCCTTGCCCATCAGCTTGGTGATCTCGCCCTGGGTGGACGAAAAGTCGAACCGGCCCAATTGGACCTTCATCAGGCGCCGGGTGTCCGGATTGAGCGTGGTTTCCCACAATTGTTCCGCGTTCATTTCGCCCAGGCCCTTGAAGCGACTGATGTTCCAGGCGCCTTCGCGCACGCCATCCTTGCGCAATTTGTCGAGCGTGGCGGTGAGTTCGCCTTCGTCGAGCGCGTAGACCTTGGAGGCCGGCTTCTTGCCGCGCGCGGGCGCATCGACCCGGAACAACGGCGGCTTTGCGACATACACGTGGCCGGCTTCGATGAGCTTGGGAAAGTGCCGGAAGAACAGCGTGAGCAGCAGCACCTGGATGTGCGAGCCGTCCACGTCGGCATCCGACAGGATGCAGATCTTGCCGTAGCGCAGGCCGCTCATGTCGGGCGAATCGGTCGGGCCGTGCGGATCGACGCCCACGGCCACCGAGATGTCGTGGATTTCGGTGTTGGCGAACAGGCGGTCGCGCTCGACTTCCCAGGTGTTGAGCACCTTGCCGCGCAGCGGCAGGATGGCCTGGCTTTCCTTGTCGCGGCCCATCTTGGCGCTGCCGCCAGCGGAGTCGCCCTCGACCAGGAACACTTCGTTGTGGCTGATGTCCTTGCTCTCGCAATCGGTCAGCTTGCCGGGCAGCACGGCCACGCCGGAGCCCTTGCGCTTCTCGACCTTCTGGCCGGCGCGCTGGCGCGTCTGCGCGGCCTTGATGGCCAGCTCGGCGAGCTTCTTGCCGTAGTCGACGTGCTGGTTGAGCCACAGCTCGAGCGTGGGGCGCACGAAGCTGGACACCAGGCGCACCGCGTCGCGCGAATTCAGGCGTTCCTTGATCTGGCCCTGGAACTGCGGGTCGAGCACCTTGGCGCTGAGCACGTACGAGGCGCGCGCAAACACGTCTTCGGGCAGCAGCTTCACGCCCTTGGGCAACAGCGAGTGCAGCTCGATGAAGCTCTTCACCGCGGTGAACAGGCCGTCGCGCAGGCCGCTTTCGTGCGTGCCGCCGGCGCTGGTGGGAATCAGGTTGACGTAGCTCTCGCGCACCGGCTGGCCGTCTTCGGTGAAGGCCACGCACCAGTCGGCGCCCTCGCCTTCGGCGAAGTTGTCGGCGTTCTTGTCGGCATGGCCGCTGCCTTCGAACAGCGGGATCACCGGGTCGCCGTTGAGCGTCTGCATCAGGTAGTCGCTCAGGCCGCCCTTGTAGAGCCACTGCTGGCTTTCCCCGGTCTTTTCGACCGTCAGCGTGACGCTCACGCCCGGCATCAGCACGGCCTTGCTGCGCAGCAGGTGGGTGAGTTCGCCCATGGGCAGCGCGGCGGTCTCGAAGTACTTGGCGTCAGGCCAGGCGCGCACGGTGGTGCCCTGCTTGCGCTCGCCCGCTTCGAGCTTGCGGATTTCGAGCGCCTCGATCACGTCGCCGGCGCTGAAGGCCAGCTTGGCGATCGAGCCTTCGCGGTGCGAGGTCACTTCGAGACGTTTCGACAGCGCATTGGTCACCGACACGCCCACGCCGTGCAGGCCGCCCGAGAAGCTGTAGGCGCCGCCCGAGCCCTTGTCGAACTTGCCGCCGGCGTGCAGCCGGGTGAACACCAGCTCGACCACGGGTGCCTTCTCTTCGGGGTGCATGCCGAAGGGAATGCCGCGACCGTCGTCATCGATGCTGACCGAGCCGTCGGTGTGCAGCGTGACCTTGATCTTCTTGCCGTAGCCCGCCAGCGCTTCGTCGGCGGCGTTGTCGAGCACTTCCTGAATGATGTGCAGGGGGTTGTCGGTCCGGGTGTACATGCCCGGGCGCTGCTTCACGGGCTCGAGGCCCTTGAGCACGCGGATGGAGCCTTCCGAATAGCCGGAAGCGGAATCTGAAGATGTCTTGGGGGAAGTCGCCATGGGGGCGGATTGTAGTCAGTTGGGTTGAAATGACTGGATACCCATACAGGCACCGGCTTCGGTCTTTTCGCACATCAGGCGCTGATTTCTACGGACGGGCCGAACATCCGCGCGCCCAGGAAGTCGATGAACGCCCGCAGCTTGGGCGACGGATGGCGCCCCGAAGGCCAGAGCACGCGGAACGCGATGGTACGGGGCCGCAGCAGATGGTCGGTCAGCACGGGTTGCAGCGTGCCCTCGGCCAGCGCGGCACGCACGCTGAAGTCGGGCAGGCAGGCGATGCCGCGCCCGCGCAGGGCGAAGCACAGGCGGGTCTCGATGTTGTTGCAGATCATCGAGACCGGCGGGCGCACCTCGCTGCCGTCGGGCGCGGGTGCGAGCGGCCAGACCTCCACCTTGCCGGTCGCCGGGTAGCGGTAGTGCAGGCAGGCATGCCGGGCCAGGTCGTCCGGCGAGGCGGGCGTGCCGTGGCGCGCCAGGTAACCGGGCGAGGCCACGAGCAGCTGCGAGAACTCGCCGAGCTGGCGCGACGACAGCCGTGAATCCGCCGGCTCGCCGGTGCGCACCACGGCGTCGAAGCCTTCCTCGATGACGTCCACGAGCCGGTCGCTGAAGTCGAGGTCGAGCTCGATCGCCGGGTAGGCGGCCATGAAGTCGGCCAGCACCGGCAGCACCAGCGAGCTGACCAGCGGCAGGCTCACGCGCAGCCGCCCGCGCGGCGCCTCGGCGGCGTGCGACAGCTCCTGCTCGGCAGCCTCGATCTCGGCCAGCACGCGGCGGCTGCGCGCCAGGAACAGCGCGCCCTCGGCGGTGAGCGTGATGCTGCGCGTGCTGCGGTGGAACAGGCGCACAGCCAGCCGCTCTTCGAGCCGTGCCACGCGCTTGCCCACGGCCGAGGCCGACACGCCGAGCGCGCGCCCAGCCGCCACGAAGCTGCGGGTTTCGGCGACCTGAACGAAGACGGCAAAGCCGCTGAGGCTGTCCATGGGGAATCTCCATTGCGGACTTCGGCGTCCGCATTGAGTGGAACTGTAGCCGTCTTTATCCGAAGTCGGCTTCTTCCTATCGTTGGCCGCATGACCTTTCTCCCCGACATTTCCCCCACTTTTGCCCCGGCCTGGCCGGGCCCGGACCCGTCGCGCATCGACGCCGCCATCGACCGCGCGCTTGCCGAACAGCGTCTGGTCGGCGCCGTGGTGCTGGTGCGCCACGGCGGGCGCCTCGTCCATCGGCGCGCCGCCGGACTGGCCGACCGCGAGGCCGGCCGGCCGATGCATGAGGACGCGCTGTTCCGGCTGGCCTCGGTGTCCAAGCCGATCGTCTCGACCGCCGCGATGGTGCTCGTGGACCAGGGCCGCCTGGGCCTGGACGACCCGGTGACGCGCTGGCTGCCCGGCTTCCGCCCTCGCCTTCCCGATAGCGCTGATGAAGCCGTCATCACGCTGCGCCAGTTGCTCACCCACACGGCCGGGCTGGGCTACCGCTTCTTCGAAAGTTCGGACGACGGCCCGTACGCGCGCGCCGGCGTGTCGGACGGCATGGACCGCGACGATGGACTCACGCTGGCCGGCAACCTGCAGCGCCTGGCCGGCGTGCCGTTGCTGTACCCGCCCGGCACGGGCTGGCTCTATTCGCTGGCCATCGATGTGATCGGCGCGGTGGTCGAGGCGGCCAGCGGCCTGCCGCTGCCCGAGGCGGTGCGCACGCTGGTGACCGCGCCGCTGCAGATGCACGACACGGGCTTCGCCGCCGCCCCCGGCGACCCGCGGCTGGCCACGCCCTACGTGAACGGCCCCGGTGCCACGCCGCCGCAGCGCATGGACGGCCCCGTCGTCGCCACGCCGTTCGAAGGCGCGGTCGGCATCCGCTTCGATCCGGCACGCGCCTTCGACGCCAACGCCTGGCCCTCGGGCGGCGCCGGCATGGTCGGCAGCGCGGGCGACTTCCTGCGCCTGCTCGAAACACTGCGCACCGGCGGCGCCCCGCTGCTGCACGCCGCCACCGTCGACGCGATGGGACGGAACCACACGGGCGACCGGGGGCCGGCGGATGCGCCGGGCTGGGGCTTCGGCCTGGGCTTCTCGGTGCTGCACGACCCGCAGCCCACGCAGACGCCCGAATCGCCCGGCACCTGGCGCTGGGGCGGCGCCTACGGCCACGCCTGGTTCGTGGACCGGGCGCGCGGGCTCAGCGTGGTGGCCTTCACGAACACGCTCTACGAAGGCATGTCGGGCCGCTTCGTCACCGAACTGAGGGACGCCGTCTATGCGTGACACGACCTCTGCTTCACCGCTGCCCTTGTCAGGCCTGCTGGCGCTGGCGGCCGGCGGCTTCATCACCATCCTTACCGAGGCGATGCCGGCCGGCCTGCTGCCGCAGATCGGCGCCGACCTGGGCGTTGCGCCCGCGCTGGTCGGCCAGCTCGTCACCGTGTACGCGCTGGGCTCGCTGGTCGCGGCCATTCCGCTGGTGGCCTTCACGCGCGGCTGGCGGCGCCGGCCGCTGCTGATGGGCGCGATCGGCGGCTTCGCGGTGGTCAACACGGTGACGGCGCTGTCGCACGACTACACGCTGACGCTGGTCGCGCGCTTCTTCGCCGGCGTGTTCGCGGGCCTGCTGTGGGCGCTGCTGGCCGGGCATGCCGCGCGCATGGTGGCGCCGTCGCAGCAGGGCCGCGCCATTGCGGTCGCGATGCTGGGCGCGCCGCTGGCGCTGTCGCTGGGCATTCCGGCGGGCACGCTGCTGGGCGCGAGCGTCGGCTGGCGGCCGGCCTTTCTGATCATGTCGGCGCTGTCGGTGCTGCTGCTCGGCTGGGTGCGCTGGCAGGTGCCCGACTTCCCGGGTCAGGCCGCCGGGCGCCAGCAAAGCGTGCGCCGCGTGTTCCTGCTGCCGGGCGTGCGGCCGGTGCTGGCCGTGATGTTCGCCTTCGTGCTCGCGCACAACATCCTCTACACCTACATCGCGCCCTTCCTCGCGCACGCCGGGCTCGGCACGCAGGTCGGACGGGTGCTGCTGGTCTTCGGTGCGGCCTCGCTGGGCGGCATCTGGCTCACGGGCGTGCTGATCGACCGCTGGCTGCGCGTGCTGGTGCTGGCCGGCACGGCGGCCTTCGCGCTGGCGGCGCTGATGCTCGCCGCGTCGGGTGGATCGGCGGCGGGCGTGTACCTCGCGGTCGCAGTCTGGGGCCTGGCCTTCGGCGGCGCGGCGACGCTGTTCCAGACCGCCTCGGCCCAGGCGGCCGGCGATGCGGCGGACGTGGCGCAGTCGATGGTGGTGACGACCTGGAACCTCGCCATCGCGGGCGGCGGGCTGGCGGGCGGCCTGCTGCTGCAGGGCGGGGGTGCGGGCAGCCTGCCCTGGGCGCTGCTTGCATTGCTGGTGCCGGGGCTGGTGCTGGCGTGGCGGGCCTGCGAGCACGGATTCCCGGGCGCGCGCGGCGCAGCAGCGGCGCCGGCGCGCTGACGACCGCCTGAAACCTGAAGGCAGGCCGCGCGCCTGCCTTCTTTCTTTGATGCGGTATGCGCATCGAAACCGCGCCCACAAATCATCAATGGCTTTGGCCGCCGCGCCACCTGCCGCAGCATGCACTTCGCTACATTCGAAGGATGCAAGCCGCCTCCCCCGCTCCCACCCTTTCGATCAAGCAAGTGCTGTTCTGCGGCGCCATGATCGTCACGCTCTCGATGGGCATCCGCCACGGCTTCGGCCTCTGGCTGCAGCCCATCACGCAGGCGCAGGACTGGAGCCGGCAGACCTTCTCGTTCGCGCTCGCGGTGCAGAACCTGTCGTGGGGCATCTTCGGCGTGTTCGCGGGCATGCTGGCCGACCGCTTCGGCGCGTTCCGCGTGCTGATCGGCGGCGCGATCTTCTATGCACTGGGCCTGTTCGGCATGGCGCATTCGCCAACGCCGCTGCTCTTCACCCTGAGCGCGGGCGTGCTGATCGGCGCGGCGCAGGCGGGCTCGACCTATGCCGTGATCTACGGCGTGATCGGCCGGCAGATCCCGGCCGAGCGCCGCTCATGGGCCATGGGCGTAGCGGCGGCAGCGGGCTCGTTCGGGCAGTTCCTCATGGCGCCCATCGAAGGCCGCCTGATCGGCACCTTCGGCTGGCAGACCGCGCTGGCGATGCTGGCGGTGGTGGTGCTCGTGATCATTCCGCTGGCCTTCGGCCTGCGCGAACCCAAGACCGCGGCACTGGCCGGCCATCGCGACCAGTCGGTGCTGCAGGCCGTGGGCGAGGCCTTCCGCTACCCGAGCTTCGGGCTGCTGATGGCGGGCTACTTCGTCTGCGGCTTCCAGCTGGCGTTCATCGGCATCCACATGCCGACCTACCTGCGCGACCAGAGCCTGTCGGCCGACGTGGCGGGCTATGCGCTGGCGCTGATCGGCCTGTTCAACGTGTTCGGCACGTACACGGTCGGCCTGCTGGGGCAGAAGCTGTCGAAGCCCAAGATTCTTGCGGCCATCTACCTGGCGCGGGCGGTGTCGATCGCCCTCTTCCTGCTGGTGCCGATCTCGCCGCTCAGCGTGTACGTCTTCTCGGCGGCGATGGGCTTCCTGTGGCTGTCGACCGTGCCGGCCACCAACGCCATCGTGGCGGGCATCTTCGGCGTGGCGCACCTGTCGATGCTCAGCGGCTTCGTGTTCCTGAGCCATCAGGTGGGTTCGTTCCTGGGCGTGTGGCTCGGCGGCTTCCTGTACGACACGACGGGCAGCTACAACATCGTCTGGTACATCTCGATCGCGCTGGGCGTGTTCGCGGCGCTGATCAACCTGCCGGTCAAGGAAAGCGCCATTGCGCGCGGGGTCCGGCCGGCCGCCGTGGCGGGCTGACCGCCCTGTCGAGGAGAACCGCGATGACGCCCCGCACTCGCAACCACTACCTGGCCCAAGCCGCCTGGCTCGCCGCCGTGCTGGCGGCGCTGGGCGGCGTGTTCGCGCTGTATGTGCATCCGGCGTTCCTGGTCACGCTGGTCGACCAGGTGTGGTCCTGTTTCTGAACAGGCAGCTATGAAAGATGTAGCAATTCCCGTGCACTCGAGCACCACACCGTCCGAATGGATCGTGCGCTGGTCGCACCTGCTCGCCCCGAACGCCACGGTGCTCGATGTGGCCTGCGGGTCCGGCCGGCACATGCAATGGTTCGCCGGGCGCGGTCATGCAGTGACCGGCGTCGACCGGGCGCCCGAGGCCGTCGAGGCGGCCGGCGTGTTCGGACGTGTGGTGGCGGCCGACATCGAATCGGGCCCGTGGCCCTTCACGGCCCAGCGCTTCGGCGCGGTGGTCGTCACCAACTACCTCTGGCGCCCGCGCATGGCCGACATCGTGGCCGCCGTGGCGCCGGGCGGCGTGCTGCTGTACGAGACCTTCGCGGCCGGCAACGAGGCCGTCGGCAAGCCCTCGCGGCCCGATTTCCTGCTGCAGCCGGGCGAGCTGCTCGGGGCCTGCGCCAGCCTGCAGGTCGTCGCCTATGAAGACGGCTTCCTGGCGGAGCCGGCGCGCTTCGTCCAGCGCATTGCCGCCGTGCGGCCCGGCGAAGCGGCCGCGGGCGCCCCGCCGCGCCACTTCCTGAAGGCCAGCTGAGCCGGCCGACACAACTGTCTCCGGCCCGGCCGGAGTCAGTAGAATGGCCGCTTTCGTCCACCGACAAAGAGATTCCCTTGGAGCAACTGACAGGCAGCATCGTCGCGCTCGTCACGCCGATGCACGACGACGGCAGTGTCGACTACCCCGCCCTGCGGCGGCTCATCGACTGGCACATTGACGAAGGCACCGACTGCCTTGGCGTGGTCGGCACCACCGGCGAATCGCCGACGGTCGATGTGGAAGAGCACTGCGAAATCATCCGCGTATCCGTCGAGCAAGCCCGGGGCCGCGTGCCCGTGATGGCCGGCTGCGGCGCGAACTCGACCAAGGAAGCCATCGAGCTCGCCAAGTTCGCCAAAGGCGTCGGCGCCGACTCGCAACTCCAGGTCGTTCCCTACTACAACAAGCCCACGCAAGAAGGCCAGTACCAGCACTTCAAGGCGATCGCCGAAGCTGTCGGCGATCTGCCCGTCGTGCTGTACAACGTGCCCGGCCGCACCGTCGCCGATATGGCGCACGACACCGTGCTGCGCCTGGCGCAGGTGCCCGGCATCATCGGCATCAAGGAAGCCACCGGCAACATCGAACGTGCCCAGTGGCTCATCCGCGACCTGCCCAAGAGCTTTGCCGTGTACTCCGGCGACGACCCGACCGCGGTGGCGCTCATGCTGTGCGGCGGCCAGGGCAACATCAGCGTCACGGCCAACGTGGCGCCGCGCAAGATGCACGAGCTGTGCGTGGCCGCGCTGGCCGGCGACGTGAAGCGCGCGATGCAGATCCAGTTCGAACTGATGCCGCTGCACCGCAACCTGTTCGTCGAACCCAACCCGATCCCGCTCAAGTGGGCCATGGCCCGCCTGGGTCTGTGCGGCGGCGCCCTGCGGCTGCCGCTCACGGAACTCGGCGAAGCAAGCCGCCCGGCAGTCGAGGGCGCCCTGCGCGCCACCGGCCTGCTCAAGGACTGACCGAGCCCGGGTTTCCCCACCGATCACACCGGTTCCCGCCTGCCCTTTTCCCCTGTTCGCAGCAAGGTCAAGCAACCTTTTGCCGGAACAGTGCTCAGAGAGGGCGGGGCGCTGGGGCCCATCGATTGACCGAACCATTCCACCAAGGAAGACGACGTTGAAGAATATTTCGCGACTTGCACTGCTGGCCCTCGTTGCCAGCCTCGCCGCCTGCTCCGTCCTCGAGAGCGACAAGATCGACTACAAGAGCGCAGGCAAGGCCCCGACGCTCGAAGTCCCACCCGATCTCTCGCAGCTCTCGCGCGACAACCGCTATGCGGTGCCGGGCGGCTCCGTCACCGCCAACGCCTACCAGGCCGGCGTCGCGAACGCACCGGGCATTCCCACCGCCGTGGCCAACATCGGCGACGTGCGCATGGAGCGCTCGGGCACGCAGCGCTGGATCGTCATCAATCGCACGCCCGACCAGCTCTGGGAGCCGGTCAAAGACTTCTGGCAGGAAAGCGGCTTTCTGCTGACCACCGACCAGCGCAACCTGGGCATCATGGAAACCGACTGGGCCGAGAACCGCGCCAAGCTCCCGCAGGACATCATCCGCGGCACGCTGGGCAAGCTGGTCGACTCGGTCTACTCGACCGGCGAACTCGACCGCTTCCGCACCCGCCTGGAGCGCAACCCCAACGGCAGCACCGAGATCTTCGTCAGCCACCGCGGCATGCAGGAGGTCTACAACAACTCCCGCCAGGACCAGACCGTGTGGCAGGCCCGCCCGAGCGATCCTGAGCTCGAGACCGAATTCCTGCGCCGCCTGATGGTCAAGCTCGGCGTGACGCAAGAACAGTCGAAGATCCTGGCCGCGACCACCGCCACGCCCAAGACCGCCACCGTGGCCAGCATCGGCAACCAGCCGGTCGTGCAGATCAACGAAGGCTTCGACCGCGCATGGCGCCGTGTCGGCCTGGCCCTGGACCGCACCGGCTTCACCGTCGAAGACCGCGACCGCAGCGCCGGCGTCTACTTCGTGCGCTACGTGACGCCGAACCCCGACAAGAAGGACGACGGCTTCTTCGGCAAGCTGTTCAGCGGCTCCAAGAAGGACGAAGCGCCGATCAAGTTCCGCATCTCGGTCAAGAGCCAGGGCGAAGCCACCACGGTCTCGGTCCTGAACGACGCCGGCGCACCCGAAACCTCGGCCAACGCGCAGCGCATCGTCAAGGTCATCGCCGACGACCTGAAGTAACCCGCATGCTCCGCTTCCGAAGCCTCGGCAGCGGCAGCACGGGCAACGCCGCGCTGGTCGAATCGACGACCAGCGCCGGCCGCACCACCCGCCTCCTCGTCGACTGCGGCTTCGGCATTCGCCAGCTCGACCGGCGGCTGGCCCAGGCGGGCCTTGCCGCAGCGGACCTCGACGCCGTCTTCATCACCCACGAGCATGGCGACCACATCGGGTGCGCCCATGCGCTGTCGCTGCGCGACCGCATCCCGGTCTGGATGAGCGAAGGCACGTGGCTTGCCACCGGCGGCCGCGACTACGAAGGCCGCCTGCACCTGGCACGCGACGACGCCGAGTTCACGGTCGGTGACCTCTGTCTGCAGCCTTTCACCGTGCCCCACGACGCCCGCGAGCCGCTGCAGCTGCGCTGCACCGACGGCAACCGCACACTGGGCGTGCTGACCGACCTGGGCCACGCTACGAGCCATGTGCTGGCCCGGCTGCGCGGCGCGCACGCGCTGCTGCTCGAGTTCAACCACGACAGCGACCTGCTCGCCGGCTCGGCCTACCCGGCGTTCCTGAAGCATCGCGTGGGCGGCAACTACGGCCACCTGTCGAACACTGCAGCAGCCGAGATCGCCCGCGCCGTGCTGCACGACGGACTGCGCCATGTGGTTGCGGCACACCTGAGCGAGCAGAACAACCGGCCCGAGATCGTGCGGCGCCTCATGGCCGACGCACTGGGTGGCGACGAGGCCGAGATGCTCACGGCGACCGCCGCAGAAGGCTCGCCCTGGCTCGACGTCTGAGAAGGCAGGGCTTCGCCCTCCCCCATGCAAAAAGCCGCCCTCGGGCGGCTTTTTGCATGGTGCGGACCTGGCAGCGGAATTACTGCTTCGGTGCCTCGCCCTTCTTGGCGGCTTCGGTCGCGGCGTTGGCGGCGTCCAGCGCCGACGAAGCGGCGGCCGACGGTGCCGATGCAGGCGCGGCGGCCGGCGGTGCGGCGGGTGCGGGCTCGGTCACGGGAGCGGGCGGCGGGGTCACGACCGCAGGCGCGGCGTCCTCCTTCTTTCCGCAGGCCACCAGGGCGGCAGCGGCGATCAGCGAGGCAATCAGGACGGACGACGGCTTCTTCATGAGGACTCCTTTGGCAATGAAGATCTGGAACCAAAAAATTCTAGACCGCCAACCCCGCCCGGATATGTCGCGGGGGTGTATTTGCGGCATTGGCTTACAAGCCGAGCGTGGAGGCGGGAAAGGCCGGCCGCCCCTGGCGCCAGCACTCGTCGAAGCTTTCGCGCAGGTCGCGCCGTGCACGCGCCTCGCTGCTGCACACGCCGCGGCTGCGTTCGGGGTCGATGCGGTGCAGGCACCAGGTGGGCGTCCAGAGGGCGCTGGGCACCTCCTCGGTCGCGCTGGTGCGCCCCGCCGCGCGGCATTCGACGATGTGGTCCCAGGTGCGGCGCCACGTCACGAAGCGCGCATGGCCGCGTTCGACCAGGTCGAAGCGTCGCGCCAGCAGCAGCAGGCGGCGCCCGCTGGCCGACCAAGCCTGCAGCGCCTCGATGCTCGCGCGCTCGCCCAGGGGCCAGTCGGCGAAGTCGGGGTCGCTGAAGACGATCTCGTTCCAGCCCTCGCGCGCGGCGGCAGACAAGGCGTTGCGCACGAGGTCGGCGAACGCCTCCCGGCCGTCGAAGCGGCCTTCGGTCAGGACCGGTACGGCACCGTCACTCGGCATGCAGCCAGCCCGCCTCGCACCAATCGCCCAGCAGCGCCCGCGCGCCCTCGCTGGCGCGGGCCAGGTCACGCGCGCCAAGCGCGCGCTGATCGGCCAGCCGCCGCATCAGCGTGGCGTCGGCCCCGCCGGCACGGAAGCTCTCGCCGTTGATGTAGATGTGCCGCACGTCGTAGAGCATGCGCGTGCGGCGGTCGAGTGCGACCTCGCGCAGCACCTCGGGCGCCTGGACGCCCTCGCCGAACCAGACATTGGCCTTCGGCTCGGTGAGCGATTCGCCCAGCGCGCGATCGATCGCGTCGGGGTCGTGCAGCGCGGCTTCGACGGCTTTGCGCGCAAAGTCCTGCAGCGCAGCCGGCATCGCGGCCGGGGCCTCGACAGCGGGTTGCGACGGGTCGCGGTAGCGCGCGAGTTCGGCCGGGCCCGCGTCTTCCAGGTCTTCCGAGTAGGCCTGTGCGACGCGCGCCAGCAGGTCGGCGCCCAACTCGCCTACGGCGGACGAGCGCAGCCCGATGGAGTACGTCATGCAGTCGTCGCCCACCGCCACGCCGTCGTGGGCGTACTTGGGCGGCAGGTACAGCATGTCGCCGGGCTCGAGCACAAAGGTCTGCTCGGGCTCGAAGTTCTCGAGCACCTTGAGCGGCACGTCGGGCTGCAGCCGCAGGTCGGACTGCTTGCCGATGGACCAGCGGCGCTGGCCCTGCGCCTGCAGCAGGAACACGTCGTAGCTGTCGAAATGCGGACCGACCCCGCCCGTGTCGCTCGCGTAGCTGATCATCAGGTCGTCCAGGCGCGCATCGGGCAGGAAGCGGAACTGGCGCAGCAGGTCGTGCACGCCGTCGTGGTGCAGGTCGACGCCCTGCACCAGCATCGTCCAGCCCGGCTGCTTCAGCGGCGGCAGCGCGCGCCGGGGCAGCGGGCCGTGCTTCAACGACCAGCCGGCTTTTCCATGCCGGATCAGACGGGACTCGACCCCCTCGCGCTCCGCCAGCGCAAAGAGCGCGGGGCGGTCGATCGGCGGCACCATCGAGGGAATGGCCTGCCGGATCAGCAGGGGTTTCTTTTGCCAGTACCGGCGCATGAACTGCGCGGGACTCAGGTCGCCGAGCAACGGCAGCGGTTGATTGATCTCCATGGGAGAATTCTGCAATGGAAATCTCTGAACAATGCGTGGTCGGCCTGACCTGGACCATGAAAGACACGCTGGGCGATGTGCTGGACGTGCTCGACGAGCCGGTGGAATTCATGGTGGGCGGCGACGACCTCTTCGACGTGATCGAGGCCGCCCTGCAGGGCCATGAGCCCGGTGCGCGCGTCCAACTGCAGATCGAACCCGAGCAGGGCTTCGGCGACTTCAACGACCAGTTGCTCTTCCTGGAGCCGCGCACGCTGTTCCCCGAAGGCACCGAGGAAGGCATGACCTTCGACGGCTCCGCCCTGCCCAAGGGCGTGAGCGACGGCATCCCCAAGGATGCGATCTACACCGTGGCCGAAATCTACCCCGACCACCTCGTGCTCGACGGCAACCATCCGCTGGCGGGCATCGCGATCCGCCTGGACATCACGGTGCGTTCGGTGCGCGAAGCGACCGAAGAAGAAGTCGGCCGCGGCACGGCCGGCACGGCCTTCTTCAAGGTGCCGCCGATGGCACCAGGCAACCAGATGCTGCACTGACACCACGCCATCCAACAAAGCAAAAGCCGGGCACTGCCCGGCTTTTCTCCTTGTGCGCGCGGCCGACCGCTTACATGCGCGAGATGTGCCCGTTGTCGATGCGCACGCGGTCGCCGATGCGCAGGTCGCCCGGGTTTTGCACGTCGAAGGCACGGTAGCCGCCCCGGTCGGTCTGCACCGAGACGCGGTAGCTTTCGTAGGCACGCGGGCCGTTCTGCTGGGCCTCGATGGTGTTGCCCAGCAGGGCGCCGCCCACGAGGCCGAGCGCAGTGGCTGCGGCGCGGCCATTGCCGTGTCCGAACTGGTTGCCCACCACGCCGCCGATGAGGCCACCCGCTACGGCACCGCCACCCGTGGTGCCGGTACCGGCGGTTTCGCTGCGCAGCACCTCGATGTTGGCCACGTGGCCGTACTCGACGTAGGCCGCTTCCTGGTACTGGATCGCCCGCGGCGGGGCTTGGTAGGGATAGCGTGAGGTCTGGTAGACCGGGGCCGGCGCGACACAGGCCGTGAGCGTGGCCAGTGCGAGCACGGACGCGGTGACGGAAATGAAGCGCATTGAGATGTTCATGAAAGAGGCTCCTCGAAGAAAACAGCACACGCCCGGACGGGCGACATGCCTGCTGGGTGTCTAACGTCTCAGCCGAAGCCGCGATGACGAAAGACACACGCTGAAACCTTCGAGGCGAACCGCGCGCCGGCGGTTCCGCTCTTTACGCCTTGGATACTCAGGTGCCCTTCAGCTTTGCTGGGGCCACAAGAGCTCAGTGCTTGCCGGTCGAGCCGTAGCCGCCCTCGCCGCGTTGCGAGGCTGCAAATTCGGTGACCACCTGAAACTGCGCCTGCACCACCGGCACGATGACCAGCTGGGCGAGCCGTTCCATCGGCTGCAGCACGAAGGGCGTGTTGCTGCGGTTCCAGGCACTGACCTTCAGCTCGCCCTGGTAGTCGCTGTCGATCAGGCCGACGAGGTTGCCCAGCACGATGCCGTGCTTGTGGCCCAGGCCCGAGCGCGGAAGGATCAGCGCCGCATAGGCCGGATCGGCCAGGTGGATCGCGATGCCGGTGCCCACCAGTTGCCAGGCATTGGGTTCGAGCGTGACCGGCGCATCGAGGCAGGCCCGCAGGTCGAGGCCGGCGCTTCCGGGGGTGGCATACGCGGGCAATTGATCCACCATGCGCGGATCGAGGATTCGGACGTCGACTTTCACTGACTTGCTGCCTTATTTACTTCTGTTGCTGTTCTTTTTGCTTGCGGGCGGCCTCTTCGAGCACCTGCTGCCACTTGGCGACGCCGGGCCTCAGGTTGAGGCCCTTGAGAAAGCGCTTGCCGAACCACGCGGCCGCGGCGGTTCCCAGGACCAGCACGGGGAGCGACACGCCGAGAGCCCACAGCACCAGGAACACGAACGCGGCCGCGCCGGCCAGCACCTTGAGCGACGCCGGGGCGAGGGCCTTGTTGTCGGCTTTCGCGGCCTCGCCACTTGGCGACTCACGCCGCGCGGCGGCCGTGCCTTGCGCGCCAGGCGAAGGCGTCATGCCGACGTCCAGCCCGTGCTCGGACTCCTTGCCGGGAACGCGGGCCGACTGCCCCGCGCGCGCCGAAAGCTGCTCCACGTAGCGAGCGAAATCGCCATTGGGTGGTGTGTTCGATTCGGTGTTCATCAGGCCCTCCAATCGGGAAGTCGCGCGGCAATTTCCGTGATCAGTTCACGCGCCAGCCGCAGCTTGGGCGCGCGGGGCAGCCCGCGCACGCCCTTCGCGTCCACCAGCAGCAGCGCGTTGTCGTCCTGCCCGAAGGTCAGCGGGCCGATGTTGCCCACCAGCAGTGGGATGCCCTTGCGCTCGCGCTTGGCCTTGGCGTGCTCGACGAGGTTTTCGCTCTCGGCGGCGAAGCCCACGCAGAAGAGCTTCTTGGTCTGCGCACGCTCACTCTTGGCCACGGTGAGCAGGATGTCGGGGTTCTCGACGAAGTGCAGCACCGGCGTCTGGCCGCTGCCGTCTTTCTTGATCTTCTGGTCGCTGTGCGTGGCCGGGCGCCAGTCGGCCACGGCGGCCGTCGCTACAAAAATGCTAGCTGCCTGCGCCGCACGGGTGGTGGCGTCGAGCATCTCCTGCGCCGACAGCACGTCGATGCGGCTCACACCACGTGGCGTGGGAAGGTGCACCGGACCGGCCACCAGCGTGACCTCGGCACCGGCCTCGCGCGCCGCGCGGGCGATGGCGAAGCCCATCTTGCCGGACGAATGGTTGGTGATGCCGCGGATCGGGTCCAGCGCCTCGAAGGTCGGGCCAGCGGTGACCAGCACCTTCTGCCCCGCCAGCAGCTTGGGCTGGAAGAAGGCCGTGATGTCCTCGAGCAACTGCGCCGGTTCGAGCATGCGCCCGTCGCCGGTTTCGCCGCAGGCCTGCCAGCCGCTGCCCACGCCCAGCACGGTCGCGCCGTCGGCGGCCACCTGCATCAGGTTGCGCTGCGTGGCCGGATGGGCCCACATCTCGCGGTTCATGGCCGGGGCGATCAACAGCGGCACCCGGTCGGTCGGACGCGCCAGGCACAACAGGCTCAGCAGTTCATCGGAACGCCCCTGCACCAGCCGCGCGATGAAATCGGCGCTGCAGGGCGCCAGCACGATCGCGTCGGCCTCGCGGCTCAGGTTGATGTGCGGCATGTTGTTGGGCTCGCGGGCGTCCCACTGCGAGGTGTAGACGGTGCGCCCCGAAAGCGCCTGCATCGTGACCGGCGTCATGAACTGCTCGGCCGCCTCGGTCATCACGACCTGCACCGTGGCGCCCGCCTTCACGAGCAGGCGGCACAGCTCGGCCGATTTGTAGCAGGCGATGCCCCCTGTGAGTCCGAGGACGATGTGTTTGCCGGCGAGATCTTGCATGAGTCATATTGTTGCTCACATACCGACAAGATCAGGAATGGGATGGCCTTCGGCCGTGGAGGCACAAAGGGGACACCTATAATCGCAATTTCCCACTGCCCGGATTCACGCGTCCGGAACTGGCATGACCAAATTTGTCTTCGTCACCGGTGGTGTCGTATCTTCCCTTGGCAAGGGAATCGCCTCCGCCTCGCTCGCCGCGATCCTCGAATCGCGCGGCCTCCAAGTCACCCTCATCAAGCTCGATCCGTACATCAATGTCGACCCCGGCACGATGTCACCGTTCCAGCATGGCGAGGTGTTCGTCACCGATGACGGCGCCGAGACCGACCTCGACCTCGGCCACTACGAGCGCTTCATCAACACGCGGATGCGCAAGGCCAACAACTTCACGACCGGTCAGATCTACAAGACCGTGCTCGAGAAGGAACGCCGCGGCGACTACCTCGGCAAGACCGTGCAGGTGATTCCGCACATCACCAACGAGATCCAGGAATACATCAAGCGCGGCGCCGGCATCGGCACCTCGCATGAGGTCGACGTGGCCATCGTCGAAATCGGCGGTACGGTGGGCGACATCGAGTCGCTGCCCTTCCTCGAAGCCGTGCGCCAGATGAGCCTGCGCAACGGCCCGAACAATTCGGCCTTCGTGCACCTCTCGTACGTGCCCTGGATCGCCGCCGCCGGCGAGCTCAAGACCAAGCCCACGCAGCACACCGCCAAGGAACTGCGCGCCATCGGCATCCAGGCCGACGTGCTGCTGTGCCGCGCCGACCGACCGATTCCCGACGACGAGCGCGCCAAGATCTCGCTGTTCTCGAACGTGCCCGAATGGGGCGTGATCTCCATGTGGGACGTGGACACCATCTACAAGGTGCCCCGCATGCTGCACGAACAGGGCCTGGACGGCCTGATCTGCGACAAGCTGCGCATCAACACCCCGCCGGCCAAGCTCACGCGCTGGGACGACCTGGTGTACGAAGTCGAGCATCCGCAACAGGAAGTGTCGATTGCCATGGTCGGCAAGTACGTCGACCTGTCGGACAGCTACAAGTCGCTCAACGAAGCGCTGCGCCACGCCGGCATGAAGAACCATGCGCGCGTGAAGATCGACTACATCGACTCCGAGACCATCTCGACGCAAGACGTGTCGCGCCTGGCGAAATACGACGCCATCCTCGTGCCGGGCGGCTTCGGCCAGCGCGGTGTCGAAGGCAAGATCTCGGCCGCCCGTTTCGCCCGCGAATCGAAGGTGCCCTACCTGGGCATCTGCCTGGGCATGCAGGTGGCCACCATCGAGTACGCCCGCCATGTGGCCGGCCTCAAGAACGCCAACAGCACCGAATTCGACCCCGAAACGCCCACCCCCGTGATCGCGCTGATCACCGAGTGGAAGGACGCCGACGGCACCGTGAAGACGCGCGACGAGAAGTCCGACCTCGGCGGCACCATGCGCCTGGGCGCACAGAGCTCCGACGTCACGCCCGGCACGCTGGCCCACAGCATCTACGGCGACGTGGTCACCGAGCGCCACCGCCATCGCTACGAAGCCAACGTCAACTACCTCGACGAACTGCGCAACGCCGGCCTCGTGATCTCGGCGCTCACGCAGCGCGAGCACCTGACAGAAATCGTCGAGCTTCCGCAAGACGTGCACCCGTGGTTCATGGGCGTGCAGTTCCACCCCGAGTTCAAGTCGACCCCGTGGGGCGGCCACCCGTTGTTCAACGCCTTCATCAAGGCGGCGCTCGACCACAAGGACAAGGGCGCGGGCAGCACCAGCAAGACGCTCAAGGCCGTGGCATGAAGCTCTGCGGGTTCGACATCGGGCTGGACCAGCCTTTCTTCCTGATCGCCGGCCCCTGCGTGGTCGAATCCGAGCAGCTGCAGATGGACACGGCCGGCACGTTGAAGGAAATCACGGCGTCGCTGGGCATTCCGTTCATCTTCAAGAGCAGCTTCGACAAGGCCAATCGCTCGTCGGGCACGAGCTTTCGCGGCCCAGGCCGCGACAAAGGCCTCGAAATCCTGGCCAAGGTGAAGCGCGAACTCGGCCTGCCGGTGCTGACCGACGTCCACACGCATGAAGACATCACCGAGGCCGCCAAGGTGGTCGACGTGCTGCAGACGCCCGCCTTCCTGTGCCGCCAGACCGATTTCATCCACGCCGCGGCGCAGTCGGGCAAGCCGGTGAACATCAAGAAGGGCCAGTTCCTCGCACCGCACGACATGAAGAACGTGATCGACAAGGCCCGCGCTGCTGCCAGAGAAGCCGGCCTCGACGAAGACAGCTTCATGGCCTGCGAACGCGGCGCCAGCTTCGGCTACAACAACCTCGTCTCCGACATGCGCTCGCTCGCGATCATGCGCGAGACGAAGGCGCCGGTGGTGTTCGACGCCACGCACTCGGTGCAGCTGCCCGGCGGCCAGGGCACCAGCTCGGGCGGCCAGCGCGAAATGGTGCCCGTGCTCTCGCGCGCGGCCGTGGCCGTGGGCGTGGCCGGTCTCTTCATGGAGACGCACCCCGACCCCAACAAAGCCCTGAGCGACGGCCCCAACGCCGTGCCGCTCAAGCACATGAAGGCCCTGCTCGAAACGCTGCTGGCGCTCGACCGGGTCACCAAGAAAAACGCATTCCTAGAGGACAGTTTTCAAGCATGAGCAGCGGTTACGTCATTGCCCACGTCGAAGTCACGAATCCGACGCAGTACGAGGAATACAAGAAGTGGTCGAGCGTTGCGATGCAGGCGCACGGCGCCGAAGTCTGCGTGCGCGGCGGCCAGGTGCAGCCGCTCGAAGGCGACTGGAAACCCACCCGCGTCGTCGTGCTCAAATTCCCCAGCTTCGAGCAGGCCAAGGCCTTCTACGAAACGCCCGAATACCTGAAGGCACGCGAAGCGCGTGCCGGCGCCGCCATCATGAACATGATCGCGGTCGAAGGCCTTTGATTCCGTTTTTTGCCAGTCCACTCCACCAAGAGACCCAGAGAAAGAAATAGAGATGAGTGCAATCGTTGACATCGTCGGCCGCGAAATTCTCGACAGCCGAGGCAACCCCACCGTCGAGTGCGACGTGCTGCTCGAATCGGGCACCATGGGCCGTGCGGCCGTGCCCTCGGGCGCTTCGACCGGTTCGCGCGAGGCCATCGAGCTGCGCGACGGCGACAAGAGCCGCTACCTCGGCAAGGGCGTGCTGAAGGCCGTCGAGAACATCAACACCGAGATCTCGGAAGCCGTGCTGGGCCTGGACGCCAGCGAACAGGCCTTCCTCGATCGCACGATGATCGACCTGGACGGCACCGACAACAAGGCCCGCCTGGGCGCCAACGCCACGCTCGCCGTGTCGATGGCCGTGGCCCGCGCCGCGGCTGAAGAGTCGGGCCTGCCCCTGTACCGCTACTTCGGCGGCATGGGCGGCATGCAGCTGCCGGTGCCGATGATGAACGTCATCAACGGCGGCGCGCACGCCAACAACAGCCTCGACCTGCAAGAGTTCATGATCATCCCCGTGGGCGCCAAGAGCTTCCGCGAGGCCGTGCGCTATGGCGCCGAAGTGTTCCACGCCCTGAAGAAGATCCTGGGCGACCGCGGCATCAGCACGGCCGTGGGCGACGAAGGCGGCTTCGCTCCCAGCGTCGAGAGCCACGAAGCGGCCATCCAGCTGATCCTGGAAGCCATCGACAAGGCCGGCTACACCGCCGGCGAACAGATCGCCTTGGGCCTGGATTGCGCGGCCAGCGAGTTCTACAAGGACGGCAAGTACGTGCTGTCGGGCGAAAACCTGTCGCTCACGGCCGAGAGCTGGACCGACATGCTCGCCACCTGGGTCGACAAGTACCCGATCATCAGCATCGAAGACGGCATGCACGAAGGCGACTGGGACGGCTGGAAGCACCTGACCGAACGCCTGGGCAAGCGCGTGCAGCTGGTGGGCGACGACCTGTTCGTCACCAACACCAAGATCCTGCAAGAAGGCATCGACAAGGGCATCGCCAACTCGATCCTGATCAAGATCAACCAGATCGGCACGCTGACCGAAACTTTCGCCGCCATCGAGATGGCCAAGCGCGCCGGCTACACGGCCGTCATTTCGCACCGCTCGGGCGAAACCGAAGACAGCACCATCGCCGACATCGCCGTGGGCACCAACGCCGGCCAGATCAAGACCGGCTCGCTGTCGCGTTCGGACCGCATCGCCAAGTACAACCAGCTGCTGCGCATCGAAGAAGACCTCGGCGACATCGCCGTCTACCCGGGCCGCGGCGCGTTCTACAACCTCAAGTAGCGCCTCGCAGCCTGCATGCGCGCGCGCTTCGTCCCTCCTCTCATCCTGGTGCTGCTGCTGGTCATCCTGCAGTGGCAGCTGTGGAACGGGCGCGGCAGCGTGCGCGAGGTCGCCCAGCTGCGCACCCAGCTGGCCGACCAGAAGGACGCCAACGCCAAGGCCGCGCTCAACAACGAGCGGCTCGCGTCCGAAGTCAATGACCTGAAAGACGGCCTCGAGATGGTCGAGGAACGCGCGCGCGCGGAACTCGGCATGGTCAAACCGAACGAAGTCTTCGTGCAGATCGCGCACTGACCCTTTCCTTCGCCACCGCTTCTCGATGCCAGAGCTTCTCTCGGCCTCCGCCTTTGCGCTGTGGGGTTCTCCCGTCACCTGGCTCGAACTTGTCGCCGCCGTGCTCGCGCTCGCGATGGTCGGCTGCAACATGCGCGAGATCCACTGGGGCTGGCCGTTGGCCATCGTCAGCTCGCTGCTCTACGTGGTGGTGTTCGCCAACGCACGCATCTACGGCGACGCCTCGCTTCAAGTTTTCTTCGCTGTCGTCGCCCTCTGGGGCTGGGCGCAATGGCTGCGCGGCTTTCGCGCCGACGGCAGCGCCTTGCGGGTCAGCCGGCTGTCGCCGCGCGGCACCGCGTACGCCCTCGTCGCCTGCGCGATTGCCTGGCCCGTGGTCGCCCTCTTCCTGCGCCGCTTCACCAACACCGACGTGCCCTGGTGGGACGGCTTTGTCACCGGCCTGAGCCTGGTCGGGCAGTTTTTGCTCGGGCGCAAGTTCATCGAGAACTGGCTCATCTGGCTGGCCGTGAACGTGGTCAGCGTGGGCCTGTTCATCCACAAGGGCCTGTGGCTCACGACCGGGCTGTACGCGGTGTTTGCCGTGCTCAGCGTGGCCGGCTTCCTGGCATGGCAGCGACGCCTGCCGAAGGCCGCAGCGAAGGCGGTGCCCGCATGACGCCGAACCTGCCGACCGGCTGTGTCATCGCGCTCGTGGGCGCCGAGAGCACCGGCAAGACCGAGCTTTCGCGCGCCATCGCGCAGCGCCTGCAAGACCGCGGCACGCCCGTCACGCTGGTGGGCGAGTACCTGCGCGAATGGTGCGAACGCGAAGGCCGCACGCCGCGCCCCGACGAGCAGCAAGCCATCGCCGACGAACAGATGCGCCGCATCGACGCCGCTGCCGCCACGGGCGTGGTGGTGGCCGACACCACGGCGCTCATGACAGCCGTCTACAGCGAGCAGCTGTTCGCCGACACCTCGCTCTACGACAGTGCCCTGGCCGCGCAGCGGCGCTATGCCATCACCTTGCTCACCGCGCTTGACCTGCCCTGGGTGGCCGACGACATGCGCGACGGCCCGCATGCGCGCCAGCCGACCGACACGCTGGTGCGCGCTGCGCTCTCGCGCGCCGGGCTCTCGTACGCCGTGGTGCACGGCAGCGGCGGCGAACGGCTGGCGAACGCATGGAACGCGATCAACACCATCGCCGGCAACGAAGGCCGCGCCCGCACGCGCACCCGCCGCGATGCGAAGCCCGCCTCGTGGACATGGCCTTGCGAGAAGTGTTCCGACCCGGAATGCGAACATAAGCTCTTCAGCGACCTGATGGCGCGCCGCGACCCGCCCTGAGCCTTTCGGTTCGCAGGTGCTAGCGCGCCCTCTCCCCTTCACCGGAGACCCGATGCCCGTTTCGATTGCTGCGCGCCTTGCCCCGCGCGCTCCCGCCGCCGCTTTCCTCGCCCTGCTGCTGACCGTCGGTACCGCTTCCGCGGCCCCCGTGGCCGCCACCGTCGAGAACGCCACCACCCCGACAGCCTGCGCCGAGGAAGACAACGTGTCGATGGTGCTGCGCGGCGACGGCATCCGCCACATGCGCATCGAAGCGCTGCAACCGAGCTACCTCGGCAGCATCGGCAACGACGTCACCGCGCCCGATTTCTCGGGCTGCAATTTCGACGGCGGCGCCCACCCGACCGACCCGGCGCATCGCTTCAAGAAGCGCACCGTCGTGCTGCTCGACAACGCGCAGTGGCGCATCGTCGGCATGACGCTGCCGACCTTCTGGCGATCGGCGCGCGTGCCGGTGCAGGTCGGCGCGCGCCACGACCGCGGCTTTCACCTGCTGCAGGTGTTCAAGAAGGAAAACGGCAAGGCGCTCGAGGCCATCGTGCTCTACCCCTCCGATGGCTACTGGCGCCTCAAGCCGCTGCCCGAGGCACGCTTCGGCGACGGCGTGTACGGCTCGTCGTTCCTGCTCGGCCCGGTCGAGCAGGCCGGGCGGCCGGTGGTGAACATCGCGTCGATCCGCGTGGTGCAGCAGCCGCTCGCCATCCACCTGAACTTTGCCGACGGTGCCAAGGCGGTGGCGCGTGTGACCGAGATCAGCCGCACCCGCACCGCGCTCGACGTGACGCTCTCCAAGCCCACCGCCAGCGCGAAGCAGCCCTTCGCGGTGCTGCGTTCGATGTACGTGACGCCCGACAACGCCGACATGAGCGAGGTGCGCTGGCAGGCCTCGCCGCAGGCGGCCGAGCAGGTATTGCCGCTGCCCGAGGCGAAGACGCTGAACGCCACGCAGGTGCGCTTCGGCCGCAGCCTGCCTTCGAAGCACAACACGAGCGCACCCGACATCGAATTCAGCGGCTTCGACGACGAAGCCCGCTGAACACTACGCTGCGCGCCGCACCTCGCCGGGCGTGAGGCCCAGCACGCGGCGCATGCAGCGCGCCATGTGGCTCTGGTGCGAGAAGCCGCTCTCGAGCGCCACGAGGCTCGCAGGCAGTTCGCTGTTCAGCAGCAGGCTGCGCGCGCGGTCGACGCGGCGATGCACCACATACGCATGCACCGCCTGGCCGGTGGAGCGCTTGAACTGCGTCTTCAGGTGCGAGGCGCTCAGGCCCGCGACCTCGGCCAGTGCGGCCAGCGACAGGTCGCCGTCCAGATGCGCCTCGATGAACTCCGTGACGCGTTTCAGCTGCAGCCGCGTCAGCCCTTGCGCGGGTGACGGCGCCACCTGCGGGCCGGCCGCGATCAACTGCACCGCGAGCGCGGTGCCAAGGCTGTCGGTGTAGAGCCGGCCGTTGGGAAAGCCCGCGCGGCGCTCGGCGTCGAGCGCCCACGCGATGTGCTCGATCTGCGGGTCGCGAAACTGATGGCGCTCGCCGAGCACCGCGCGCTCGGCCGGCAGGCCCATCTCGTCGGCCGTGCGTGCGAGCAGCGCGGGCGCCATGCGCACCACGACCGATGTGCTTGCCGATTCTTCGTGCCAGATGTCGGTGCTGCCGGCCGGCAGGATGTCGAGGTCGCCACGCGTGTAGAGAAAGCGATGGAACTGGCAGGCGCCCGCCACCGGCGCGCCCGCGTGCAGCTTGAGGCGGTGATCGGGCAGCGCCTCGTAGCCGACCACGCCGCCGGGGGTCTGGCGCACGTCGACGCGCAGGCTGTCGGTGGCGGGCGGCACGACGAAGCTGTCGGCCGACAACGCCACCTCGGACGCCGCACCACCGTGCCCGCGCAGATCGGTGTCCAGATCGGTATCGCTCATCGAAACATTATGGGCCGCGCGCGGCGTGCTTGCCGTCGACCGTTTGTGCTCCCCCACGGCCGAATGTGCGCGACCCGACGCCGTGCGATCCGGATCATCGAGCCCATGAACACCACACCCCACACTCCCTACGCAGGCAAGAAAGCCGTCATCACCGGCGGCACCCTCGGCATGGGCCTGGCCACCGCGCTGGCACTGCTCGAAGGCGGCGCCGACGTGCTCGTGACCGGGCGCAATCCGCAGAACCTGGAGACCGCGCGCCGCGTGCTCGGCCCGTTCGGCGCGCGGGCCCATGTGCTGGCATCCGACACGGCCTCGCTGGCCGACATCGACATGCTCGCCGCCACCGTGCGCGAGCGCTTCGGCCGCATCGACCTGCTGCACATCAACGCGGGCATCTCGTCGCTCGAACCCTTCGAGCAGGTGACCGAAGCGGGCTACGACCGCGCCTTCGCGGTCAACACCAAGGGCCCGTTCTTCACCGTGCAACGCCCCGCGCCGCTGATGCCGGCGGGCAGCGCGATCGTCTTCACCTCGTCCATTGCAGACGAAGGCGGCATGCACGGCCTGAGCGTCTACAGCGCGACCAAGGCCGCGCTGCGCTCGATGGCCTCGGGCTTCGCGGCGGAGCTGGTGACGCGCGGCATCCGCGTGAACGTGGTGAGCCCCGGCTTCATCGACACGCCCACGCTCGGCGTCACCGACGCGAGCGCCGAAGAGCGCGCCGAGTTCATGCGGCTGGGCGACCAGATCACGCCGATGCGGCGCCACGGCACCTCGGCCGAAGTGGCGCGCGCGGTGCTCTTCTTCGCCTTCGAGGCGACCTTCACGACGGGCGCACGGCTCACCGTCGACGGCGGGCTGGGCCAGGGCCTGACGCCGGGCGCCGCTTGATCCCTTCTTTCACCAAGGACTTCACATGACCGACGTTTCCCTCATCGGCCTCGGCCCCATGGGCCTGGCCCTCGCGCGCGCCCTGCAATCATCGAAATTCACGCTGACGGTGTGGAACCGCACCGCCGAGCGCGCCAAGCCTCTGCTCAACCAAGGCACGGTGCTCGCACCGACCGCCCTGGCCGCCGTGCAGGCGAGCCCCGTGGTGCTGGTCTGCGTGGCCGACTACCCCGCGTCGCGCGCCATCCTCGCCACCCCCGGCGTTCACGACGCGCTGCGCGGCAAGGTGCTGGTGCAACTGAGCACCGGCACGCCGCAGGACGCGCGCGACGACTGGGCCGCGTTGAGCGGCGTCGCGTACCTCGACGGCGCGCTGCTCGCCACGCCGGGCCAGATCGGCCGGCCCGACACGCCGCTCTTCATCTCCGGTGAAGCACGCGCCCTCGCCGCCTGCCGGCCGCTGCTCGAAGCTATCGCCGGGAACATCCAGCACATGGGCGAGCCGATCGGCAACGCGGCCGCCTGGGACCTGGCCACGCTCTCGTGCATGTTCGGCGCGATGAGCGGCTTCTTCCACGGCGTGCGCATCTGCGAAGCCGAGGGGCTGCCGGTGGACGGGTTCTCTCAGATGATCGGCGCGATCTCGCCGGTGCTCGGCGAAATGATCCAGGCCGAGGGCGAGGCCATTCACGCGGGTCGGTACGGCGAGCCCGAGAGTTCGATGGCCACGTGCGCAGGCTCGGGCCGGCTGTTCGTGAAGCAGGCGCGCGAGGCGCAACTCGACGCGAGCTTTCCGGACTTTTTGATGGGGATGTTCGACCGCGCGCTGGGCGCGGGCCTGGGCAACGAGCGCCTGGCCGCGATGGTCAAGGTGCTGCGGCAGCAGCAGCCGCAGCCCGCCTGAACCGCGTCGCGCCTACTGGACGACCGGGCTGCCCGGCAGCTGGTCGCTCGGCGGCTTGAACAGCTGCGCGGTGTCGATCGCGTCGAAGCGGTACTGCTTGCCGCAGAAGTCGCAGCCGACCTCGATGTCGCCGCGCTCGGCGAGGATCTCCTCGGCCTCTTCCACGCCCAGCCCGCGGATCATCTGCGCCACGCGCTCGCGGCCGCAGGTGCATGCGAAGTGCGGGCCCTGCAGGCCGGCCTGCGGTTCGAAGCGCAGCAGTTTTTCTTCCCAGAACAGGCGGCGCAGGATGGTCTCGACGTCGAGCGTGAGCAGCTCGTCGCGCGTGAGGCTCGACGCGAGGATCGAGATGCGGTTGTATTCCTCGTTGCGACCGATGCGGTCTTCGCTGGCCTGGTCGCGGTCCTTGTCGGAGGTGCCTTCGAGGTTGCCCTCGCCCTTGATTGGCAGGCGCTGGATCAGCAGGCCGGCCGCCACCTGGTCGTCGGCCGCGAGCACCAGCGTGGTGTCGAGCTGCTCGCTTTGCAGCATGTAGTGCTGCAGCACGTCGCTGAGCTTGCCGAGCTTTTCACCGTCCTCGCCGAACAGCGGCACGACGCCCTGGTACGGCGTGGCGCCCGGGAGCTTGTCTTTCGGGTCGAGCGTGATCGCGCAGCGGCCCTTGTTGTTCACGTTGACCATGTCGGGCAGGTGCGCGTCGGCCGGCAGGTCGCCGATCACCTTGGCGGTGGCGCGCACGCTGAGGTCGGGCTTGGCCTCGGCCACGGCCACCTTCACAGGGCCGTCGCCGAAGATCTGCAGGATCAAGGCGCCGTTGAACTTGATGTTCGACTGCATCAGCGTGGCCGCAGCCGTCATCTCGCCGAGCAGTTCAGCCACCGGCGGCGGGTACGGGCCGGTGGCGGTGTTGGAGGCGCGCCGCGCAAGGATCTCCTGCCACGCATCCGTCAGGCGCACGATCATGCCGCGCACCGGCAGGCCATCGAACAGGAATTTGTGCAGCTCGCTCAAAACATCATCTTTCTCAATCAGGCTGTCTTCACGTGGAATACCGCGGAACCGGCTTTGCCGGGCCGCAGGTATTGCCCCCTGCAAGGGGGGAGGAGGCCACACGAAGTGGGCAAGCCTGGGGGTTAGCCAATTTTCTTCAGGCCCTTCGCGAAGCGATGGGCGTTTTCTACATAGTGCTCCGCACTCTGGCGCAGCTTGGCGGCGGCGGCATCGTCGAGCGTGCGCACCACCTTGGCGGGCGAGCCGATGATGAGGGAGTTGTCGGGAAACTCCTTGCCCTCGGTCACGACGCTGCCGGCGCCAACGATCGAATTGCGGCCGATCTTGGCGTTATTCAAGACCACCGCCTGGATGCCGATCAGCGAGTTGTCGCCGATGGTGCAGCCGTGCAGCATCACCTGGTGCCCCACCGTCACGTTGTCGCCGATGGTCAGCGGGCAGCCGATGTCGGCGTGCAGCACCGACAGGTCCTGGATGTTGCTGTTGCGGCCGATGGTCAGCACCTCGGTGTCGCCGCGCAGCACGGCGCCGAACCAGACGCTCGCGTTCTGCGCCAGTTCGACATTGCCCATGACCTGGGCGCTGTCCGCGACCCATGCGCCTTCGCCAAGGCGCGGGGCAATGCCATCCAATTCGTAAATCGCCATCGTGGTTGTCTCCGGAGGGGCAAAACTAGAATTGTAGGGATGCACCCCCGATTGAGCGCGCTGGCCGCGCTGCGCCTGACAGACCCCGACGACAAGGTGGCCGCCACGCGCGCCACAGCTGCACAGGCAGCTACCGTTTCCATAGCACTCGAGCCCCTGCGCACGCCCGGCGACGATGACGGCGTGCCGGGCCGCCCCGAGCGCCCGCTGCGCGTGGCCGCCACCGCCGTGCAGAAGCGCTCGCCCTTCACGCCCGAAGGCCGCGCCGCGCTGATCCATTCGATCTGCCACATCGAGTTCAACGCGATCAACCTCGCGCTCGACGCCGTGTGGCGCTACGACGGCATGCCCGAGGCCTACTACCGCGACTGGCTGCGCGTGGCCGACGAGGAGGCGCAGCACTTCACGATGCTGCACACGCACCTGCAAGGCATGGGCTGGCGCTACGGCGACTTCCCGGGCCACGACGGCCTGTGGAACATGTGCGAGAAGACCAAAGACGACGTGCTCGCGCGCATGGCGCTGGTGCCGCGCACGCTCGAAGCGCGCGGGCTCGACGCCACGCCGCTGATCCAGTCCAAGCTCAAGCGCGTGAACACGCCCGATGCGCTGCGTGCGGTCGAGATCCTCGACATCATCCTGCGCGACGAAGTGGGCCACGTGGCCATCGGCAACCACTGGTACCGCTGGCTGTGCGAACGCGCCGGGCTCGACGCCGAAGCCAACTACCCGGCCCTGGTGGCGCGCTACGACGCGCCGCGCCACAAGCCGCCTTTCAACCTCGAAGCACGCAGCCGGGCGGGCTTCAGCCCCGCAGAGCTGCGCGCGCTGACCGATTCCCGCCCCGAATAATTCTCGTGATGACCGATGTGATTTCCGACCAGACCTGGTCACGCGCCGAGCTGCAAGCCTGCTTGCAGGGCCGCGACACGCCGCCGCACTTCGAACGCTGCCATTTCGACGAGGCCGACCTGTCGCGCCTCGACCTGCGCGGCGCGCAGTTCACGCTGTGCAGCTTCGCCGAAACCTCCTTCGACCGCGCCCAGCTGGCCGACACGCGCTGGACCGGCTGCCGCGCGCGCCAGGCCGACTTCGGGCTCGCCGACCTCACGAACGCGCGCTTCCAGGACTGCGACCTGAACAACACGCAATGGGCGCGCGCCAAGCTGCCCTCGGCGCTCTTCACGGGCGTGAAGCTCACCGGCGCGCACTTCGGCGAAGTGTCGGCGCTGGGCGTCGTGTTCAAGGATTCGCTGCTGATCGACGCGCACCTGCGCGGCCTGTCGTTCCGCAAGCAGACGCTCGCGCAGCTCGACCTGTCGGAGGCCGACCTGTCGGGCTGCGATTTCCGCGAAACCATCTTCGAAGGCGGCAGCCTGCGCAACGCGCACCTGAAGCTCGCGCGCTTCGAAGGCGCCGACCTGCGCGACGTGGACCTGGGCGGCCTGCGGCTGGCCAACGCCGCGCCGTTCAAGGGCGCGACCATCTCCCACCGCCAGGCCGCCGCGCTGGTCGAGGAACTGGGCCTGCGCGTCGTCTGAATCGACTGAAGGTCAAGACGTCGCGGTGCGGCTGTGCACCACCAACTTCGGCGTGAAGTACTGCAGCACCTCGCCGCGCTGGTTGCGTGTCTGGCAGCGCATGGTGACCATCGCGCGGCCGGGCTTGGAGCGCGAGGGCGTGATGTCGACCACCTCGCTCAGCACGTGCAGCACGTCGCCGGGCCGCGTGGGCTTCGGCCACTGCAGCTCGCCGCCCGAGCCGATGATGCCGTCGGCCAGCGGGATGCCGCTGTCGACCAGCAGCTTCATCGTGAGCGCCGCCGTGTGCCAGCCGCTCGCGGCCAGGCCGCCGAAGAAAGTGTTCTTTGCAGCCTCTTCGTCGGTGTGGAAGGGCTGCGGGTCGAACTGCTGCGCGAAGGCCTTGATCTGTGCCACGTCGAGCAGGTGTTCGCCGCTCTGGAAGCGGTCGCCGACCTTCAGGTCTTCGAGATACAACAGCGTGGCCATGGGAGTCTCCTTGTTTCGTTGCCCGTCATTCTCGGGCGATCAGACGCGCTCGAGGATGGTGGCAATGCCCTGCCCGCCGCCGATGCATTGGGTCGCAAGCGCATAACGGCCGTTCTCGCGCGCCAGCAACGAAGCCGCCTTGCCCGTGATGCGCGCGCCGGTCGCGCCCAGCGGGTGGCCGATGGCCAGGCCGCCGCCGTCGAGGTTCACCGTCGCCGGATCGAGCCCGAGGTCGCGGATGCAGGCCAGCGCCTGCGACGAGAAGGCTTCGTTGATCTCGACCACGTCGAGGTCGGCCACGCTCAGGCCCGCACGTGCGAGCGCCTTGCGCGTGGCGGGAATCGGGCCGATGCCCATGACGGCCGGGTCGACGCCCACGGTCGCGAACGAACGGATGCGCGCCAGCGGCTTCAGGCCGTGCTTGGCGGCGAAGGCGTCGCTGGTGACCAGCACCACGGCCGCGCCGTCGGTCAGCGGCGATGAGGTGCCGGCCGTGACCACGCCGTCCGGACGAAACACGGGCTTGAGGTTGGCCAGCGCCTCGGCCGAGGTCGACGGGCGGATGCAGCCGTCGGCATCCACCACCTCGCCGGAGGCCAATCGCACCGGCACGATTTCGGCGGCCAGCCGGCCCTGCGCGCGCGCTTCGGTCGCCTTGCGGTGCGACTCGACGGCCAGCGCTTCCTGGTCGGCGCGGCTCACGTTCCAGCGCTGCGCGACGTTCTCGGCGGTCTCGCCCATCGAAATGTAGGCATCGCTGTTCGCCAGCAGTTCGGGGCTGGGCGAGAAGTTGAAGCCGCCCTGCGGCACCATCGTCATCGACTCCACGCCCACGCACAGGAAAGCCTCGCCCATGCCTGCCTCGATCTGCGCGGCAGCGATGTGCACGGCCTGCATCGACGAGCCGCAGAAGCGGTTCACTGTCATGCCACCCACCTCGTGCGGCAGTCCGGCCAGCAACCCGACGATGCGCGCGAGGTTGTTGCCCTGCGACGCCTCGGGGTAGGCGCAGCCCAGGATGATGTCTTCGAGCAGCGCGGGGTCGAGGTCGGTGCGCTGCAGCAGGCCCTGCACCACGCCGGCGGCGAGCGTGTCGGGGCGCACCTCGGCCAGCGCGCCCTTCTTCGCGAAATGGAACGGGGAACGGGCGTAGGCGGAAATCACGGCTTTCATGGGAACACTCCTTGGGGAAAACTACCATCCAATCGGTAGGCTTCGGGGTTCAAAAAAAGGCACGCCCGGCGTGCCCGTGGTGAAACGGATCGGTCAGTCCAGCGGCAGCGCGCGCCGCAATTGGGCGATGGCGTCGTCGAAATCTTCGACGCGGCCCGTCATGCGCGACGCAAGCAGCGCGCCCTGGCACGACGAGAACACGAAGGCCGCGAGCGAGGCCACGGGGTTGTCTTTTTGCGCCTGCGCCGGCACCAGCGCGCCGAGCACACCGGTGAGCCACATCACCTGCGTGTTGCGCAAGGCCTGCACGGCCTGGCGCAGGTCTTCGTTGATGCAGTCCCAGCCCGGCGCCAGCGCACCGGCCGGGCACAGGCCCGAACCCGCCTTCAGCGTGTTGCGGTACATGCGGAAATAGGATTCGAGCGCGTCCTTGGGCTCGCGGGCGCGCGCCGCCACCCAATCTTTGAAGCTCTGCGTGGCGCCCTGGATCACCGCGATGCCCAGCGCTTCCTTGGTCGGAAAGTGGTGGTACAGGCTCGCCTTGCGCACGCCCACTGCGTTGGCCACGTCCTGGAAGCTAAAGCCCAGGTACGAACGGGTTTCGATAAGCCCGCGCGCCACCGCAAGAATCTGATCGCGGGTGCCGCCGGGGGCCAGGGTGGAAGCGTCGTGCATCTACCTACTATAAGGTAGGGAATCTCGCCCCTGCAAGCGCCGGGGTCAATCGGCCTTGATGCCCGCGGCCTTCACGATGCGGCCGTTGCTCTCGAACTCGCTGGCGATTTCCTTAGCGAAGGCGGCCGGCGTGCCGGTGGTGGGCACGTTGTCGGTGGCCGTGAGCTTGGCGCGCAGCTCGGGGCTGGCGAGCGCCTTGTTGATCTCGGCGTTGTACTTCGCGACCAGCGCCGCCGGCGTGCCCGCGGGCGCGAACACACCGAACAGCGAATGGATGTTGGCCGCGCTGTAGCCCAGCTCGGCCAGCGTGGGCACCTGCGGCAGGCTCTCGAGCCTTGCGGGCGCGCCGGCCGCCAGCGGGCGCAGCTTGCCCGACTGGATGTGCGCCGACAGCGTCGGGCTGGCGTTGGTCGACAAAATTTCGAACTGCCCGCTCAGCGCATCGTTGAGCTGCTGGCCGCCGCCCTTGTACGGCACGTGCGTGACGTCCACGCCGGCCGTCGCGCGCACCTGTTCGAGCACGATGTGCCCGAGCGAGGCCGGCCCCGACGTGGCCCAGCGCACCGCGCCAGGTTGCGCCTTGGCTTCGGCTATCAGCGCGCGGAAGTCCTTCGCCTTGCTGGCGGGCGTGGCCACCAGCAGCACGGGCGAATACATCACGCTGGCCACCGGCACGATCTCCTTCAGCGGGTCGAACGGCAGCTTGCCCAGGTGCGGGCTCAGCACCAGCGGGCTGATGGCCGAGAAGCCCAGCGTCGCGCCGTCGGGCGCGGCCTTGGCCACGGCGTCCATGCCGATGGCGCCGCTCGCGCCCGCGCGGTTGTCGACGATCACCGTGGTGCCCAGTTGCGTGGCGAGCCGGTCGCCGAGCGCGCGGGCGACCACGTCGCTCACGCCGCCCGCCGGGTACGCCACGATGAGCCGCACGGTGCGCGGCACGGCCTGCGCATGCGCGCCGCTGGCCGCGCACAGCGCCGCGGCGGCGAGCAGCCGGGTCGTGGTGCGGCGCGAGGGCTTGGAGGCGGCGAGGAAGTTCATGGTGTCGGTGATAAGCATGCGTCGAAAAGAAGAAGAAAGTCGGTCAGTCCAGCTGCAGCTTGCGCTCGCGGATCAGCTTGGACCATTTCTCATTGTCCGCCTTGACGAACGCCGCGAACGCCGCCGGGCCGAGCGGATGCACCTCGGCACCGGCCGTCGCGAACTTGGCCTTGATCTCGGGCGTCGCCAGGGCTTTGGCAAGTTCACCCGACAGGCGATCGACCACGTCCTTGGGCATGTTGGCGGGGCCGACCAGCCCCTGGAAGCCGACCGCCTCCATGCCCGCGAGGCCCAGTTCCTTCACCGTCGGCACGTCGGGCAGTTGCGGGTCGCGCACCGGGCCGGTCACGGCCAGCGCCTTGAGCTTGCCGCCCTTCACCTGGGGCAGCAGCACGCTGCCCGCGTCGATGAGGATCTGCGTCTGCCCGCCAAGCAGGTCTTGCACCGCGGGCGCGCTGCCCTTGTACGGCACGTGCGTCATGTCCAGGCCCGTCACCTGGTTCATGAGCTCGCCGTTCAGGTGCGTCGAGGTGCCGTTGCCGCCGGAGGCGAAATTGACCTTGCCGGGCTGGCCCTTGGCCCACGCCACGAACTCCTTGAGGTTCTTCGCCGGATGGTCGGGCCGCGTCACCGCGATGTAGCTGCCCTGGCTGATCTGGCCGATGTAGGTGAACTGCTTGATGGGGTCGTACGGCGGCTTGCTCTGCAGGTACGGCGCGATGGCGAAGGGGCCGGTGTTGGCCAGCAGCAGCGTGTAGCCGTCGGCCGGCTGGCGCGTGAGCTCGGTCGCCGCGATCATGCCACTGGCGCCCGGCTTGTAGTCGACCACCAGCTGCTGCTTGAGCGCCTCTTGCAGCGGCACCTGCACCGTGCGCGCCGCGAAGTCGATGCCGCCGCCGGGCGGGTAGCCGACGATCAGGCGGATGGGCTTGGCGGTGGGAAAGCCCTGGGCCATGGCCAGGCCGGCGGTCGTGGCCAGTGCGAGGCCGGTGCAGAGTCTGCGAAGGTTCATGGATGTCTCTCGATGTCTCTTGAATAAGAGCATCCATTTTGAAACATCGCCGGACCTCCGGCACGCACCTTCTCAGGCTTCCTGCGCCTCCGCATCGTTGCCGATGAAGTTGCGCCCGCGCGCCCCGCCCTGCGCATGGCGCAGCATCTCGCGCGCTTCGTCCTCGCCCACGCCGTAGTCGGCGAAACGCGTCTTCACGCCCAGCGATTCGATGAAGGCCGCGAGCAGCGCCGGCGCCTCGGCCAGCGGCATGCGCAGCGCCTGCGCCAGCACCGCGTCGCGGTCGGGCCGACGGCCGATGGCCCGCGCCAGCACCATCGGCAGCGGGAACGAACAGGCGATGCCGTGCGGCAGGCCGTAGCGCAGCGTCATCTCGTACGAAATGGAATGCGCGAGCGCGGTCTTGGTGTTGGAGAAAGCCATGCCGGCCTTCAATGCCGCCAGCGCCATGCGCCCACGCAGTTCGACGTCGTCGAGCCGGGCCATGAGCTGCGGCAGCACCTCCAACGTGTCCTGCACGGCCGCCACGGCGAAGGTGTCGGACATCGGATTGGCGTTGACGTTCCAGATCGCTTCGAGCGCGTGCGACAGCGCATCGAGCCCACTCTGCAGCGTGACCGCCGCAGGCAACGACAGCATCAATTCGGGATCGACGATGGCATGGCTCGGCCAGGTCTGCGGCAGGTGCAGCGAGTATTTCTTCTGGCGCTCGCGGTCCCAGATCGTGGCCCAGGGCGTGACCTCGCTGCCGGTGCCGGCCGTGGTGGGCACGGCGATGAGCGTCTTGTGGCGCGTGGCCACGAAGGGCTGCTCGCCCGCGAGCCCCGCCACCAGATCGGCAAAGCGCCCGTGGTCGTCGGCCACCATCAGCGCCTTCGCCGTGTCGATGGCGCTGCCGCCGCCGACCGCGACGATCACCTCGACGTCGGCATGCGTGCGCCAGAACCATTCGTAGGTCTCGGCCAGTTCCGCCACGTCGGGGTTGGGCCGCGTCTGATCGAGCGTGCAGGCCAGCGCATCGCCGAGCACCGCCTCCAGCCGGTCCAGCAGGCCCAGCGCGCGCGCCTCAGGAAAGGTCACCAGCGCGGCGCGCCGGCCTTCGAGCAGCTTTGGCAGGGACAGCAGGGCCCCTGCCCCGTACACGCTGTGCACGGGGTTGTGGTAGTTGGCGCTCATGGAGAGGTTTCTTCAGGAGGCGGCCAAAGCCGCGGGGACAGGCGCTTGGAACGAGGCTGAGAAAGAGCGACTCATCGGTGCGCGCCCTGCTGGATCCAGCCGCGCAGCCGGGTCGAGAGGTAGTCGGCGGTCATGACCATCACGACGATCACCAGGATGCAGGTGGCCGTGTCCTGGTACTGGAACAGCTTCATGCTGCCCACGAGCTCGAAGCCGATGCCGCCCGCGCCGACCATGCCCAGCACGGTGGCCTGGCGCAGGTTGGTCTCGAAGCGGTAGACGATCACACCAATCCATGCGGTGATCACCTGCGGAATGACGCCGAAGATGATGGTCTGGATCGGCCCGGCGCCGGTGGCGCGCAGCGCTTCGAGCGGACCCTGGTCGATCTCCTCGATCGACTCGGCGAAGAACTTGCCGAGCATGCCCGCGCCGTGCAGCGCCAGCGCCAGCACGCCGGGGAACGGACCGAGGCCGACGGCCGCCACGAAGATCAGCGCCAGGATGATCTCGTTGATGCCGCGCGTGATGTTGAGCACCTGCCGCATCGCATGAAACACGGCGACGTTCGGCGAGATGTTGCGCGCCGCAAAGAAGCACAGCGGCACCGCAAGAATCACCGCCAGCAGCGTGCCCCACAGCGCGATCTGCACCGTCTCGATGGCGGGGCCCACGAGCTTCTGCATGAACTCCCAGTTGGGCGGCAGCATGCGCCCGAGGAAGTCGGCGATCCACGGCATGCCCTTGGCCAGTTCGCCGAAGCTCACCTGGCTGCCGATGGCCGCCCACCAGAGCACGCCGATGCCGGCGAGCACGGCCACGGCGTATTTCCACCAGCCGGGGTTGCCGCCGCTCTTGGCGATCAGCACGTTGAAGCGTCCGATGGCGATCATGATTGCTCCATGGCGAGTTGCGGGGCGGTGCGCGCCGGCACCGCATGAACGGCCGCGGCGGGCACGGCGGGCTCTGCGCCTGCAGGGGCGACTTCAGCGCCCTCGTCCACGCCACCCGGATAGATGAGGTGCAGCACCTCGTCGGTCAGCTCGTCGGGCCGGCCTTCGAACACGATGCGCCCGGCTGCCACGCCGATCACGCGCTGCGCGAACTCGCGCGCGTAGTCGACCTGGTGCAGGTTGCAGATCACCGTGATGCCGTCCTGCCGGCTGGCCTGCTTCAGGTAGTTGAGCACCTTGCGCGAGGTCTTCGGGTCGAGGCTGGCCACGGGCTCGTCGGCCAGGATCACCTTGGGCTTTTGCGCCAGTGCGCGGGCAATGCCCACGCGCTGCTTCTGTCCGCCCGAGAGCGTGTCGGTGCGCAGGTCGGCCTTGTGGTCGAGCTCGACGCGGCGCAGGCATTCGCGGGCGATGGCGATGTCCTTCGCGGGGAACACCTGGAACCACGACAGCAGCGCGGGCATCGAGCCCAGCCGCCCTGTCAGCACGTTCTTGAGCACCGACAGGCGCGGCACCACGTTGTAGTGCTGGAAGATCATCGCCACGTCGCGGCGGACCTTGCGCAGCCCGGCGCGGTCGCCGCGCGAACGCTCGCCGTCCACGTGGATCTCGCCTTCGCTCGGCTCGGCCAGGTGGTTGATGCAACGCAGCAAGGTCGACTTGCCCGCACCCGACGCGCCGAGGATGACGACGAACTCACCCTTGGCGACCGTGAGGTCGACACGGTGAAGCGCAGTGAAGTCGCCGTAGCGCTTGCACAGCCCGCGGATTTCGATCATTTCATCTTCCTCAGGTCGAGGTTCAGCACCTTGGCCGTGTCGCGGATGATGTTGTAGGCCGCGTCGTTGGTCGGGTGGAAACCGTTGAGCAGGCCCTGGTCGGACCAGGGGATGTCTTTGACCTGCAGGAAGGCGGCCTGCACGCGCGCCTTCAGGTCGGCGGGCAGGTCCTTGCGCCACACGGTGGGCGACTCGGGAATCGGCTCCGACTTCCAGACCTCGACCAGGTCTTCGCGCTTGACCAGGCCCTTGGACACGGCAGCGTCGAGGATGCGGTCGGCGATGGCTGCGGCGTCCACCTTCTTGTTCTGCACCGCGATCGCGCTCGAGTCGTGCGAGCCCGAAAAAATCACGCGGCCGAAATCCTTGTCGGGGTTGAAACCCACCTTGATCAGGCCGGCCTTCGGGAACAGATGGCCCGAGGTGGAGCTGGGGTCGACGAAGGCGAAGGTCTTGCCCTTGAGGTCGGCCACCGTCTTGATGCCGGTGTCCTTGTGGGTCACGATCTGGCTGTGATAGTAGGAGCGCCCGGCCTTCTTGGTCTCGGCCACCGCAAAGGCCTCGATGTCGGCCACCGTGGTGCCCAGCACATAAGAGAACGGGCCGAGGTAGGCCACGTCGAGCCGCTTGGAACGCAGCGCCTCGATCACCCCGTTGTAGTCGGCCGCCACGAAGGGCTTGACCGCGAAGCCGAGGGCCTTGGACAGCATGTCCATCATGGCCTGGCTGTTGGCAATCATGGCGCGCGAGTCCTCGGAAGGAATCAGCCCGACAGTGAGAACCTGCTGTGCCCGTGCCATCGGCACGAAGGCGGACGCTGTCACGGCGGCAGTGCCGAGCAGCAACTTTCTACGCTTCATCATGGTTGTCTCCAGTGGTCTGCGTTGCATGGAATCCTCAGGTCGTTTCGAAGGGCAAAAGTACCCGTCTCGAGTCTTCCAGTCGTGCGTGTCATGGTCATGACAGCGTGAGGATTCGGGACGTCTGGCGTGTTTCTGTCGAGGCCTGGTCCGTCTTGAGCGCGAGTACATCACTGGTACTCATATCGATCAAATTCAAATTTTTTCGATGATCTATATACTGAACCTATAGATCAGAAAGGCTCCCGCGATGCGCCTCACCCAGCTGCGTTCCTTCTATGCCGTGGCCCGCGAAGGCAGCTTCACGCGGGCTGCCGAACACCTGCACGTGAGCCAGCCCACCATCACCACGCAGGTGCGCTTTCTCGAAGAGGCCTACCAGGTCGAGCTCTTCCATCGGCGCGGCCGGCGCGTGCAGCTCACCGAAATCGGCGAACAGCTCATGCAGCTGGCGCAGCAGATCTTCAGCCTCGAAGGCGATGCGGTGGCGCTGCTCGGCGACGCCGGCACGCTGCGCACCGGCCACCTGCGCGTGGCAGCCGTGGGCCCGTACCACGTGACCAAGATGCTGGTCGACTTCAGCCTGCGCTACCCCGACGTGAAGGTCACGGTGAGCACCGGCAATTCACAGGACGTGCTCGACCGCCTGCTCGACTACAGCGCCGACGTCGGCGTGCTTGCGCAGCTGGTGCGCGACGACCGCTTTCTGTCGGTGCCCTTCAGCCAGCACCCGGTCGTGATGTTCGTGCCCTCCACGCACCGCTTCGCGAAGCGGCGCAACATCCGGCTCGCGGAGCTTCAGGGCGAGCGGCTCATCCTGCGCGAGCAAGGATCGACCACGCGCAAGGCGCTCGAACTCGCGCTCACGAAAGCCAAGGTCGAGGTCGACGTGGTGATGGAGATCAGCAGCCGCGAAGTGATCCGCGAAGCCGTGGCGCAAGGCCTGGGCATCGCGGCCGTGTCGGGCGTGGAGTTTGTGCCGGGGCCCAACCTGCACATGGTCGGCTTCAGCGACACGGAAATCTTCACCTACGCCCACGTGCTGTGCCTGGCCGAGCGGCGCGAGATGCGCATGGTCAGCGCGTTCTACGACACGCTGGTGCCTGCGATCGAAGCGCGCAAGCGCAAGAGCTGATCGAAGGACCGCTGCGTCAGCCGCGCGGATGGTGCTGCGCGTGCAGCTGCTTCAGGCGCTCGCGCGCCACGTGCGTGTAGATGGTGGTGGTCGAGATGTCGGCGTGGCCCAGCAGCAGCTGCACCGCGCGCAGGTCGACGCCATGGTTCAGCAGGTGCGTCGCAAACGCATGGCGCAGCGTGTGCGGCGACAGCGGCACATGGATGCCCGCCGCAGCCGCCTGCTTCTTCACGATGACCCAGAACATCACGCGCGTCATGCCGGCGCCGCGCGCGGTCACGAACAGGTCGGGCGTCTGCTGGCCGTCGAGGATCACGGGACGCGATTCGTCGAGGTAGCGCTCGATCCAGCGCCGGGCCTCGCCGCCGAAGGGCACGAGGCGTTCCTTGTTGCCCTTGCCGAGCACGCGCAGCACGCCGTCGTTGAGGCTCATGTCGATCGCCTTCAGCGCCACCAGCTCGCTCACGCGCAGGCCGCTCGCGTACATCAGCTCCAGCATGGCGCGGTCGCGCAGGCCGAGCGGGCTCTCGACATCGGGCGCGGCCAGCAGGTCGTCGACCTGCTTTTCGGACAAGGTCTTGATGGCGCGCGGCATCTGGCGCGCGGGCATGAGGCGGATGCTCGGGTCGGCCGTGATGCGGCGCTCGCGCAGCGCCCAGCGGTAGTAGCGCTTGAACACCGTGAGCCGGCGGTTCGCCGACGTCGCCTTGCCCTTGGTGGACAGACGCACGCCCATGTAGGCCTGCAGGTCGGTCTCGCGCGCGGCATCGAGTTCCATGCCGCCCCGCTGTTCGCGCAGCCACTGCGCGAACAGCGCGAGGTCGCGGCGGTAGGCGGCCAGCGTGTTCTTCGACAGCCCGTCCTCGAGCCAGAGGGCGTCGATGAAGGTGTCGATGTCGGCGGTGGGGGGAGCGGCGGCGGCCTCGGTCATGCGGTGCAAGATAACAAAAGAAAAAGCCGCCCGGAACGCGGGCGGCTTTCAGGGGAAGCGAAGCCGATCAGTCGAGCTTGAGGTTCTGCTTCTTCACGACCTGCTTGTACACGTCGAACTCGGCCTTGATCTGCGCGGCGAACTGGTCGGGCGAGTTGGCCACGATCAGCGAGCCGGTGTCTTCGATGCGCTTCTTCACGGCCGGATCTTCCACCGCCTTCTTCACGCCCGCGTTGATCTTGTCGACCACTTCCTTCGGCAGGCCCTTGGGGCCGAGGATGCCGTAGTAAGCCATGCGGTTGACCGGCTCCAGGCCGACTTCCTTGAAGGTCGGCACGTTCGGCAGGCCGGCCACGCGCGCCGGCGCCGACACCACGATCGGCACCAGGCGGCCGCTCTGGATGAAGGGCATCGCCGAAGGCAGGTTGTCAAAGATGATCGGCACCTGGCCGGCCACCACATCGTTCAGCGCCGGGCCCGCGCCGCGGTACGGGATGTGCGTGACGAAGGTCGTGGTCAGGCTCTTGTACAGCTCCATCAGCAGGTGGCCGATGCCGCCCGTGCCCGACGAGGCGTACGAATACTTGCCCGGGTTCTTCTTCAGCTCGGCCACGAACTCGGCGTAGTTCTTGGCGGGGAAGCTCGGGTTCACGGCGATCACGTTCGGCGTGGCCGCGATGTTGATGATCGGCGTGAAGTCGGTGATCGGGTCGTACGGCGTCTTCGGGTTGATGGCCGGGTTGGCCGCCGTGCTCGACACCGTGGCCACGCCCAGCTTGTAGCCGTCGGCCGGCGCGCGCGCGGTTTCGGCCGCGCCCACGATGCCGCCGCCACCGGCGCGGTTGATCACCACCACGGGCTGGCCCAGCACCTTGCCCAGCGGGTCGGCGATCACGCGCGCCACGATGTCCGTCGTGCCGCCGGGTGCGAACGGCACGCTCAGTTCGACCGGCTTGGTGGGATAGCCCTGCGCGAAACTCTGACCTGCCACTGCGACCAGCGCGGCGGCGCCCGCAAGCGCGCTCCATTGACGACGTTGCATCGATAACTCCTTGACTAGACGGGACCGGCCGGGGCCGGAAAAAAGCGAAGCCCGGATGCTAGCGGGTCGGGGCTTTCCTTCATGCTGTGGAATACCCACAGTTGTGGCGGTTTATGCTCGAAGCGGTGAACTACGCGCAGCTGCTCTTCCCCGACTTCTCCCTCATCGCCATCGGCTGGCTCCTGTGCCGCTACACCGCGCTCGACCGCCGCGTGTGGGACCAGGTCGAGAGCCTGGTGTATTACTTTCTATTTCCCGTCCTGCTGTTCCATTCGATCGTGCGCAGCCCGCTCGACTTTGGTGCCACCTCGAGCCTGCTGACCGCGGGCGTGGGTGTCGGGCTGGCCGGCATCGCGATGGCCTACGCCCTGCCCTTCGTGCCGGGCCTGCGCTCGCACATCGACCGCCACGACCACGCCGCCAGCGCGCAGATCGCGTTCCGCTTCAACTCCTTCATCTGCCTGGCGCTGGCCGAACGGCTGGCCGGGCCCGAGGGCCTGCTGCTCATCGCCGTGCTGATCGGCGTGTGCGTGCCGATGTTCAACATCGCCGCGGTGTGGCCGATGACGCGACATGCGCAGACCGGCTTCGTGCGGCAGCTCGTGCGCAACCCGCTGATCGTGGCGACGCTGGCGGGGCTGATCGCCAATGTGCTGGGCCTCACGGTGCCGACCTGGTTGACGCCGACGCTCACGCGGATCGGTGCGGCTTCGCTGGCGTTGGGACTGCTTGCGGCGGGGGCCGGCATGCAGTTCGCGACGCTGGGGCGGGGGAAGGCGCTGGCGGTTTCGGTGCTGGCGATACGGCATTTCTTTCTGCCGCTCGTTGCCTGGGGGCTGTCGCTGGCGTTGAAGCTGGACGCCACGCAGGCTTCGGTGCTGATGGCCTTCTCGGCCGTGCCGACCGCGTCGAGTGCCTATGTGCTGGCGGCGCGGATGGGCTACAACGGACCGTATGTGGCGGGATTGGTCACGCTGTCGACCATCCTGGGCGTGGCAAGCCTGCCGTTCGCGCTGGCGCTGCCACGCTGACCCACCGGCGGCTACGCGTTCGGCCGCCAGTTGCCGTGGAAGCCGAACGGCACGCGGTGCGGCAGCCGGGCTGTCGCGACCGGCGCGGCGCGCAGGTCGCGGGCGTCGAACACGATCAGGTCGCTGCGCCGGGTCTGCGCGCGCCAGACCACGGCCAGGAGCCAGCCGTCGCCTTCGTCGGCGTGCGTCGCGCGCGGCACGAACACCGGCTCCGACACGACATCGCCCGGCGGCAGCGTGTGGAGCTGGCGCTCGCCCGTCTCCAGGTCGATGCGCGCAAGGCTGTCGAAAAGCACGCTCTCGGCATCACCCCGCGCGCGGGCGGTCGCATGGCAGGCATAGAAGCCGTACCGGGTGCGGCTCCCCGCGAAGCGCTCGTCGATGCGCGGGAACTCCCCCACCAGATCATCGAGGTACTCGCGCCGGAAACCGTTGCCGGTGCCGGCCAGGTCGAAGGTCCATCGGCACAGGCGCGCGGCCATCGCGTGCGGGTCGCCGGGGCTGCCCTGCGCATCGGGCAGACCGGGCGCGGTGTCCGACTGCATCACCAACGCGACGACGGTGTCGCCCTCGTCCCACGCATTCATGACGTGGAACATGTGGCAGGCCTCGGTCTCGAACCAGCGCAACGTGTCGACCGCGGCACCGCGCCGCATCACGCCGACGTGGGTGCGTTTGTCGGCATCCCAGGCCAGCAATGGCAGGCCGCGCATCGCGCGCTCCACGCTGGTGGTCAAGGGCGTGACCGGAAAGAGCACGTGCCCGCGCGTCAGCATGAAGTCGTGCGCCATGCTGGCGTACGGTGCGTCGAAGGTCTGCAGCGCGGTCACTTCGCACTGGCTGTCCATCACGCCGTAGAGCATGCCGGGCGTGCCGGGGCCGTCGGGTGAGTAGGCGAAGAAATGCAGCTCGCCGCTGTGCGGGTCGCGCTTCGGATGCGCGGTGCAGCGCGTGGTCAGGCGGTCGCCGAAGCTCTGGTGCCCTCTCGACGCCAGCGTGAAGGCGTCGAGCTCGAAGGGCTGGTGCGATTCCTCGAGCGCGAACAACCGGCCGCCGTGCCAGAGCATGCTGGTGTTGGCCGTGCCGCTGTTGCGCCCGATCACCGCCGGGTCGCTGGTCGCGGGATTGCCGAAGGAGCCGAACAGCGCGTGCCCGGCCTCGTGCTCCAGCTGCCACTTGGGCGTGCGCGCCCAGCGGTTGCGGTACGACACCTGCCCGCCGTCGATGTGGAACGCATGCACCATGCCGTCGCCGGAAAACCAGTGGTAGTTGTCGTCGCGCGGCGCATGCTGCGGGCTCGGCCCCACGCGGTAGAGCGTGCCCGAGAGTTCCGGCGGCATCGCACCGTCGATGGCGAGAGCTGCGATGTCGTGCTCCTCGGTGAGCGGGGCGTAGTTGCCGGTGAAGAAATGGGCGTTGGCCCGGGGCATGGCGGTCACTGAGGTTCCTGGTCGTTCAAAGGGAATGGGGTTCGGCGAGCTGCGCGATGGCGCGCCCGATGTAGGCCGCCAGCGGCGCGTCGATGCCCGAGCCGGCGCGCAGCGTAGGATCGTTGCGGAAGGCCTCTTGCAGCTTCGCGTTCAGTGCCGCATCGCCCCCGGCCTTGGCCAGGGACAGCGCCTGCCAGCGGGCAGCCAGCACGCGCACCGGCGCGCTGTCGGGCGCCGCGCCCTGCCGCATCTGCTGTCGCACATCGGCGATCAGCGGGGGCCAGGCGTCGGTCTGCGCAACGTAGTGCTGCGCGAGCAGAGCCATCTCGGCGGCGTCGCAATGCGCGCCGTACCGCTGCAGCCGCGCGTAGGCCATCGCATGCGAGATGAACTGCATGCCGGCGCGGTCGACACCGGTCAGCGAGTGCAGCGCGGGCTCGTTCCAGTGCATGGCGTAGAGCTGCATGAGCAGGGCTTCGTCGCCGCCGGCCTCTTCGAGCAGCAGCGCGATCCAGCGCTGCGCGAGAGCCTGCGCCTGCGCGCTTTCCGGCGAGGCGCCTTCAGCGACCAGCGCGCGGAGCAGAACGGTCAGCTCGGCGCGCTCGGGTGCCACCGCATCGGCGAAACCGTCGCGGCCCGCCTGGAGCCGGCCGAGTTCGTCGTCGCTGAAATACTTCGCGCCTGCGACCGTGCGCTCGAGCGCCACGAGCCAGTCGTCGATGGCGGGTTCGGTGCGGGCCTGCAGCTGGGCCTGCAGCGTCAGCAGGTGCGTGCGCAATGCCGTGGCCTGCGCGATCTCGCGTTCGAGCTGCGACAGCTGCTGCGCCACGACCTCCGACAGCCCGTCGGCCGCGCGGTCGAGCAGGCCCTGGATCTCGGCCAGCGACAGGTCGAGCCGGCGCAGCGCCTGGATGCGGTACAGCCGCGCGACGTCGTTGCGGTCGTAGAGACGGTAGCCGCCGTCCGAACGCTGCGACGGCACCAGCAGGCCGATGTCGTCGTAATGCCGCAGCGCGCGCACGGTGAGCCCGGTGCGCCGGGCCAGTTCGCCAATCCTCAGGTACATGCCTTCCCTCTCAAGTTGAAGGCATCGTAGGGCGTGCCGTTACGAGAGGGTCAAGGTAGTTTCGTGAAAAAGAGGTGCGCCGTTTTCCGCAGGCGCCGGGGTCAACTGCGCTGCAGCAACGCGGGCACCGCCGACGCCAGCATCGCGACACCCGACAAGGTCAGGAGGCTCAGCACGATCTTGCGAAACGCCGCTTCACTGATCCCGATATACAGCCGAGCCCCCAACAACACCGGCACCGCGACAGCCGCCGCGACCAATGCCAGAAGAGGCACCACCGAACGTCCGATGCTCCCGCTCGCCACATGCACCGCGAAGGCCACAGCCAACATCGAGAGGTTGAAGTTCTGGATCACAGCGCGCTGTGTGTCGCGCTGGAAACCGCGCAGCGTGCACCACAACGTGGGCACGACGCCCGAGAAGCCGCCGATGCCCGCCATCACGCCGCCGATGGCACCCGCAATGCCGTCCGCCGCGCGACCGCCAAAAGTGATCTTCGGCAGGTGCTGCGACATCAGCATGGCCGGGCACCACAGCACCAGCAGCGTGCCCAGACATACCTTGAACAGCACGATGTCCAGGTGCGGCAGCAGCCACACACCGAAGGGCACGCCGACCAGCCCGCCGAGCACGAAGGGCAAAAGGATGCGCTTGTCGAAAGTCCGCCGCACCGTGAGCGCCGCAATCACCTGCCCTGTGAGCGCCCCGAACAGCGCGAGCACGGCGGCCAGTTGCGGCTCCAGCGTCCAGGCCCACACGGACATCGCGACCATGCCAAAAGCAAAGCCCGACAAGCCCTGCACGAACCCCGCCAGCACAGCGCCGACGATCACATAGACATACAAGGCTTGCATGCGGCCGATGATAGGGGCCGCCGCTTCGCCCTCTGACGGAGGTCTATGCCGACGCAGGCACCAGCGCCGTGCGACGCACGCGCCGCACATTGAAGGCGCTGGCGATCAGCACGCCCTGCACCAGCGCCAGCCCGACGATCACGCTCGTGTACTGGCCGGCGTCCATCAGGCGGCCGAACACCAGCGGCGCCACGGCCTGACCGATGTCCAGGCCCGCGTACACCACGCCGTAGACGCGCCCGGTCGCATTGGGCGGCGTCGACTTCTTGACCAGCAGGTCGCGCGACGGCCCGGCGATGCCCGAGACGAAACCCATCGCGCCGAACAGCACCGGCACCATCACGGGCGGGAACTGCGCAAAGGCCAGCACCAGCGCCAGCGCCGCCGCCACGCCAAAGCCCGCGCCCACGATGCGCTCGCAGCGCGAGGGGTCGGAGGCGAGGAAGCCGCCCAGCACCATGCCGGCCGCGCTCGCCACCATGTAGACCGTGAGGCACACCGCCACCAGCGCCACGGGCACCGCGTGCAGATGGCCCGCAGCCACGGGTGCGAAGGTCTGCACCACGCTGATCACGGCGGCGTAGAAAAAGAAGAAGCCGAAGCACATCCACACGGCCGGAATGCGCAAAAAGTCGAACTCACCGCCGACCGGCGTGGGCTCGCCGTGCCCCGTGGCCTTGTGCACGGCCGCCGCATCGAGCGCCAGCACGCTGCGATAGATCCACAGGATCAGGAGCACCACGATCGCCACCACGCCGGCCGAGGCCAGCGCCACGCGCCACGAGAAGGCAATGGCGATCGGCACCACGAAGGCCGGCGCCAGCGCCCAGCCCAGGCTGCCGGTGATGCCGTGCACGCTGTAGGCATGGCCCAGGCGCGTGGGCGCGACCTTGCGGTTGAACAGCGTGTAGTCGACCGGGTGGAACACGCCGTTGCCGATGCCGCCGACCACGGCGCACGCCAGCAGCATCCAGTAGCTCTGCGCTATGGCATAGCCGAAGGCCGCGAGCCCCAGCGCGCCCAGCCCGACGAACAGCACCGGGCGCGGGCCCAGCTTGTCGACGATGAAGCCCGAAGCCGCCTGCACGATGCACGAGACCACGAAGAACACGGTCAGCACCGCGCCCAGCTCGGTGTAGCTCACGTTGAACGCGTCCTTCAGCCACGGGAACAGCGGCGCCAGGATCAGCTGGCTGAAATGGCTCACCGCGTGCGCCAGGCCGACCAGCCCGATCAGTTGGGCGTCGGTGCGCAAAGTGGTGGCGGGAACGGCTGTCGAGGAAGTGGAAGACATGGATTGCTACAAAAAACCGGTGCGGGCACCGATGCTATGCGGCGGCGACGCGGCAGAATGGCGATACAGCGACAACATTTGTCGAAACCATGCCAAGCGCCGCTCCCCCCACCGCTCCGACGGCTCCCGAGCCAGCCCACCCCGCCAAGCCGCGCGGAACGCCCACCGCGCCGACCACCAGCGTGGGCCCGCTCACGCCGCACCTGTACGCCCCCGACGCGGTGCGCCCGCTGCGCGCCAAGGAACACTTTCTAAGCGCCGACACGCTGGTCGAACTGCACGAGCACCCGTGGCCGCAGCTCACCTTCTCGACGCGCGGCGTGATCCGCCTGAGCACGCAAGACGGCAGCTACATCGTGCCGCCGTCGCGCGCGCTCTGGGTGCCGGCGAACATGCAGCACAGCATCACGCTCATCGAAGACGCCGAGCTGCGCACCGTCTACCTGCACGCCTGGATCGCGCCCACCTGGGAGAAGTGCGAGGTGCTCGAGATCAGCCCGCTGCTGCGCGCGTTGATGCTCGCGCTCGACACCACGCCCGACGGCCTGCCGCCGGCCGACCCGCATGCGCCGCAGCGCGAACGCATGATCGCGCCGCTCTTGGTCGACGAGGTCGAGCGCGCCACGCAGATCCGCATCGACGTGCCGCTGCCTTCCGACAAGCGCCTGCGCCAGCTGTGCGAGACGCTGCTGCGCAACCCGGCCGACCGCGCCACGCTGGCCGAGCGCGCCGCCGCCATCGGCGCCAGCGAGCGCACGGTGGCGCGGCTGTTTCGCGACCAGCTCGGCATGAGCTGGCAGCAATGGCGCCAGCAGGCCGTGATGGCGCACGCGCTGCCGCTGCTGGCACGCGGCATGGCCGTGAGCCAGGTGGCGTCGGCCAGCGGCTACGCCACCGACAGCGCCTTCTGCGCCATGTTCAAGGCGGCCACCGGGCGCTCGCCCACATCGTTCCAGCACCGCAAGCGGCCGGCCACCCTTTGATGCCGCAGGGCATGGAGCGGGCACGCCATGGTGCTCTGGCAAGATCGGCGACCGACACCGACACCATGCACTCACCGATCCCCCTGCACATCGCGGCCGAGGCCAGGCCTGCAACGTGGACCGCCGACATCTGGCTGCGCATCCGCCGCCATTTCCTGCTGAAGGCGGTCGGCACCACGGCCTTCACCTGGCTGTTCTTCATCGGCTACTTCCACCTGCTGCGCAACCCGGCCTTCCCGGTCACGGTGATGCCGCTGACGGCGCTGGACCACCTGATTCCGTTCCAGCCCTACACGCTCGGCGCCTACCTGTCGCTGTGGGTGTACGTGGGCATCGCGCCGGGGCTGCAGCTCACGTTCCGCGAGCTGGTGGTCTATGGGCTGTGGATCGTCGCGCTGTGCCTGAGCGGCCTGGGCATCTTCTATGTCTGGCCGACGCAGATCCCGCCGCTGAGCATCGACGTCTCGGGCTATCCCGGCTTCGCGATGCTGCAGGGCGTGGACGCGGCGGGCAACGCCTGCCCGTCGATGCACGTGGCGGTCGCCATCTTCACCGCCGTGCGAATGGCCGACGTGCTGCGCGCGGCGCGCACGCCGTGGCTGTTGCATGCGATCAACTGGGCCTGGTTTGCCGCCATTGCCTACTCCACGCTGGCGGTCAAGCAGCACGTGGTGCTCGACGCGGTGGCCGGCGCGCTGCTCGGGCTGGCCTTCGCGCTGCCCTCGCTGCGCTGGCGTCCCGGCAAACATTGACCAGAGGATTTCCCTAAGGTCGAAGCGGATATCATCAATCACCATTGATCATTCAACACAGGCCGAACGAGGAAGGGATCGACCCGTGGCCCGCCATCCGCAAGGACCCGGCAGCCCATCGATCAACGGCGGCACAAGACGACAGGCATCGCAGATGAGTTCGCTGAAGGAATTGCAGGACCTGATCCACGAGAAGTACGGCATCGAACCGTCCAAGCTCGACCCCCACGCCTCGATGCGTGAAACCGGCGGACTCGATTCGCTGGCACTGGCCGAATTCCTGTTCGCCATCGAAGACCATTTCGGCATCACCATGCCCGACGAAGACGCGACCATCGACACCCTGGCCGAGCTCGCGCAGCTGGTCGACAAGGTCCGCGCCGCCAAGCCCGCGTGAGCACGCACGAAGTCGCCGTCACCGGACTGGGCGTCATGGCGCCCCACGGCGACGCGCCCGACGCGCTGTTCAATGCGCTGCTGCAGGGCCGCTCGGCCCTCGCGCCGGTTTTCCCCGAACTCCCCAAACCCGCCGCCGCCGCCACGGTCGCCTTCGACGAGACGCGCTGGCTCACCAAGCTGCAGCTCGCGGGCGTCGACCGCGTGAGCCAGCTCGCCGTGGCCGCCGCCGACCTCGCCTTGCGCGACGCCGGCCTGGCGATGAGCGATGACGGCGTCGATGCCGAACGCGTGGGCGTCTACGCCGGTTGCGGCATGGGCGGCGCCGCCGCGCTCGAAGCCGCCTACCGCGGCAACGGGCGCGTCTCGCCGCTCACCATTCCCGCCTTCATGCCCAACGCGCCTGCTGCCCACGTGGCGATGCGCAACGGCGTGCTGGGCCCGGTGCTCACCTATTCGGTCGCCTGCGCCTCGTCGTCGGTGGCCATCGCCGAGGCCGCCAAGGCGGTGCAGCGCGGCGAGGTCGACATCGCCATCGCGGGCGGCAGCGAAGCGCTGATCGTCCCGGGTGTGGTGCTGGCCTGGCAGGCCATGCAGACGCTGGCCGGTTTCCAGCCCGGCGAAGCGGCCGGCGCGGTGCGCCCCTTTGCCACCGACCGCAGCGGCTTTGCACTGGGCGAAGGCTCGGCCTTCCTCATTCTTGAATCGGCCGAGCGCGCCCGTGCGCGCGGCGCCCGCCGCTACGCCACGCTGGCCGGCTGGGGCCTGAGCAGCGACGCCACCCACCTCACCAAACCCGACGCGCCCGGCCAGGCCCGCGCCCTGCGCACCGCGCTGCGCCAGGCAGGACTTCAGCCGCGCGACGTGGGCTACTGCAACGCGCACGGCACGGCCACGCGCATCGGCGACGTGGTCGAGCGCAACGCGTTGGCCGAGGTCTGGGGCAGCGACTTCGATGCCCTGCGGGTCAGTTCGACCAAGGCGCTGCACGGCCACATGCTGGGCGCGGCCGGGGCCATCGAGGCGCTCATCACCGTGCTGGCGTTGCACCGGCGCGAGCTGCCGCCCAACGCGAACTGCCGCGAGGTCGACCCCGACTGCCAGATGAACCTCGTCGCCCTCGGCGACAGCGCCGCACCCGCGCTCGACGCCGCCATCAGCAACTCCTTCGCCTTCGGCGGCACGAACTCGGTGCTGCTGTTCCGCAAGGGCTGAGTGTTTTTTCGGGCCCTGCGCACCCCGTGCCGCTGTGCCCCGCGCGATAGAGACATTCCGGGCGCTCCGGTATGCTGGTGGGCGCTTCTCCCCCCATGTCCGTCCCAGGAGGCCACCATGCACGTTCGCTCCACATTCGTTGCCCTCGCCCTGCTCGCCGCAGGCGCCTCGGCGCAGGCCAACAACCTGCTCGACCAGCTGAAAGAACAGGCCGGCGCGGCAGTCAACTCGCAAGGCAGCAGTAGCAGTAGCAGCAGCGGCGGCGGTTCGGCGCTCAGCAACCTCAGCCTCGGCGGCTTCAAGATGCCCGCCGTCGGCTCCAGCACCATCGGCAGCGCGGCCGGCGTGCTCGAGTACTGCGTCAAGAACAACTACCTCGGCGGCGATGCAGCGTCCGTCAAGGACAAGCTGCTGGCCAAGATCACCGGCCAGAAGAAACAGGAAAACGACTTCGCGAGCGGCGCCAAGGGGCTGCTCAAGGGCGGCGACGGCAAGTCGCTCAACCTCAAGGGGCTGTCGTCGAAGGTCAAGGAAAAGGCCTGCGACTACGTCCTGAAAAACGCGACCTCCCTGATCTAGGCTCTTTCTCTCTCTCCCGCTCTCCGCGCGCGGCATGCCCGCCGTGCGCGCGCCCCGCTTCATGAATCCGGCTTCCCCTTCCTCCTCCCCCACGCCCTCTCTTCGCCAGCGCCTCGCGCGCTGGGTTCCCTGTCTCGCCTGGCCCCGACCGTCCGCCGCGCTGTTGCGCAACGAGGCCATGGCCGGCATCACTGTCGCGCTGATGGTGCTGCCGCAGGGCGTGGCTTACGCGGCGCTGGCCGGCATGCCGCTGGTCACGGGCGTGTATGCGGCGCTGTTCCCGGCGCTCATCGCCGTGATGTTCAGCTCGTCGCAGCGGCTGTCGGTCGGGCCGACCGCGCTCACCAGCCTGTTGGTCGGCGCCTCGCTCGCGCCGCTGGCGGTGGCGGGCAGCGACGAATGGGTGGCGATGGCGGTGTGGCTCACGCTGATGTCGGGCGCGATCCAGATCGTGCTCGGCGCGGGGCGCTTCGGCTGGCTGCTGCGGCTGGTCAATTCGCCGGTGCTGATCGGCTTCACACAGGGCGCGGCGGTGCTGATCGCCATCTCGCAGCTGCCCGCACTGCTCGGCTTCACGGGCCGCACCATTCCGCAGGTGCTGCAAGGCGGGCCGCTGCCCGACCTCACGGCCATCGCCTTCGGCCTGGGCAGCATCGCCGTGCTGTGGCTCGGCAAGCGCTGGGTGCCGCGCTTCCCGACCACGATGGCGCTGGTGGCCGGCGCCGCCGCCATCAGCTGGAGCATCAACTACGCGCTGCGCGGCGGCGCCGTGGTGGGCGCCCTGCCCTCGGGCCTGCCCTCGTTCTACTGGCCCGGCCTGCTGCCGGCGCACACCTTCAGCGCGCTGGTGCTGCCCGCGCTGATGATCACGCTGGTGAGTTTTCTTGAAACCGCGTCGAGCGCCAAGGTCGACAACGGCCGCGCCGGCACCCTGTGGAACGAAAACCAGGACCTGATCGGCCAGGGCCTGGCCAAGCTGGCCTCGGGCTTCTCGGGCGCGTTCCCCACCAGCTCGTCGTTCTCGCGCTCGGCCATCACGCTCTACGCAGGCGCGCAGACCGGCTGGGCGACGCTGTTCAGCGTGGCCGTGGTGGCCGGTGCGCTGCTGTGGCTCATGCCGCTGCTGTACCACGTGCCGCAGGCGGTGCTGGCGGCGGTGGTGGTCACGGCCATCCTCGGACTGGTGAAGCCGTCGAGCTTCACCGCGCTGTGGCGCATCTCGAAGCTGGAGGCCGGCATCGCCTTCGGCACCTTCGTGCTCACCATCGCCACCGCGCCGAGCATCTACTGGGGCGTGCTGGGCGGCCTGCTCGCCAGCCTGGCGCACTACATGTACCGCCACCTGCACCCGCGCATCATCGAAGTGGGCCTGCACCCCGACGGCAGCCTGCGCGACCGCCACCTCTGGAAGCTGCCGCCGCTTGCGCCGCAGCTCTACGCGGTGCGCATGGACGCCGAACTCGACTTCGCCTCCGCCTCCACGCTGGAACGCGCGCTCACGGTCGCGCTGGCCGAGCGCCCCGACCTGACCGACGTGTGCCTCTTCGCACAGCCCATCAACCGCATCGACATCACAGGCGCCGAAGTGTTCGGCTCGATCCGCCGGATGATGGAATCCAAGGGCGTGCGCCTGCACCTGAGCGGCATGAAGCTGCCGGCCATGCAGGTGCTGGAACGCGCCGGCCTGCTGGCGCCGGGGCCGATGCTCTTCAGCTACCGCACCGACGCCGAGGCGCTGGCCGCGCTGATGCCGCGCATCGACGTGATCGAAGCCGCCGAAGCCGCGGCCTGACCACGCCCCTCTCTTCGCAGACGCGGGCGCCATGAAAACCACCATCGAAGAACTGGTCGCCTTCCGCGCCGTGGTGGACACCGGCTCGATCACCGCCGCGGCCGAGCAGCTGGGCCAGACCGTGTCGGGCATCAGCCGCGCGCTGAGCCGGCTCGAGCAGAAGCTCGGCACCACGCTGATGCGCCGCACCACGCGGCGGCTCGAACTCACCGAAGAAGGCGCCGCGTTTTTGCAGCGCACGCGCGCCATCCTCGACGCGATCGACGACGCCGAAGAGCACATGGCCGCGCGCCGCCAGCAGCCGGCCGGCCGCCTGCGCGTGAACGCGGCTTCGCCCTTCATGCTGCACGCCATCGTGCCGCTGGTGCCGGAGTTCCGCCGGCTCTATCCGCAGATCAGCCTGGAGCTCGACACCGACGACCTGCCCATCGACCTGCTGGAGCGGCGCACCGACGTGGCGATCCGCATCGGCCCGCTGCGCGATTCCACGCTGCATGCGCGCCCGCTCGGCACGCACCGGCTGCGCGTGCTCGCAAGCCCCGCCTACCTGGAGGCCCACGGCAAGCCGCGCAAGGTGGACGAGCTGGCCGGCCATGCGTTGCTGGGCTTCACCCAGCCCGAGTCGCTCAACCGCTGGCCGCTGCGCGGCGTGCACGGCGACGAATGGACCATCGCGCCCACCGTCGTCGCGTCGAGCGGCGAGACGCTGCGCCAGCTCGCGCTGGCCGGCGTGGGCATCGTCTGCCTGTCGGACTTCATGACCGCCACCGACCGCGCCAGCGGCGCGCTGGTGCAGGTGCTGCCGAAGGACACGGTCGACGTGCGCCAGCCCGTCAACGCCGTGTACTACCGCAACACGCAGCTGTCGGCACGGATCACCTCATTCCTCGATTTCCTCTCGCAGCGCATGGGCTGAATTCAGCCCGGCGGCATCCGCTCGAACTTCGGCAGCGCCGGGTCGAGAAAGTCCCAGGCGTGCCCGCGCACCGCATACGTGACCGCCTGCGGCCGGTAGCGCCCCGGGTCGTCCAGGCTCGCGGCATGCACGGTGAAGACGCCGGGCATCGCCGCGAAGGTCATGTACACGGGCGAGCCGCAGGTCGGGCAGAAGGCGCGCGTCTTGACGTTGCCGCTGTCGCCCTTGAGGCTCCACAGCGTGGCCGCGCCGGTCTGCTTCACCTCGGCGCCCGCGAAGCTGAGATACGAGCCATGGCCCGTGCCGCTCTTGCGCTGGCAGTCCAGGCACTGGCAGTCGTTCTGGAACACGGGTTCCCCTGAAATCTCGTAGCGAATGGCGCCGCACGCGCAACCGCCGGTGTAGGCCGGGTTCATGGTTCTTGCCCTTTCGAAGTGATGAGGGGCAATCTATTCGAGCGAGGGCTGGGTGGGGGAGTAACAAGATCGTCGTGAATCCCGGGCGCTGCGTTCCGGGTCGCCGAGCGGCTGAGCTACCGGCTGCTGGAGCCGGCCCTGGGCGAGCTTGCGGCGCTCACGGCCCCTGCGTGACCACCAGCCGCTCGACCGCCGCCGACGCGATCTCGTAGCCGCTCACCCCCATGTCCGCCGACGCGTAGCGCGCCGCCTTGAGCGTGCCGCTGACGCGCACCGTGTCCATCGCGTGCAGCCCCTTCACGGGCGCTGGCGCGATCACGTGGACGATCTGGTTGGCGGGCGGTGGCGGGGTGTGGATGCAGGCGCCGAAGTACGGCACCAGCAGGAACTCGCGGATGCCGTCGGGCGTGGCGTCGAGCGGCACGACAAAGCCCGAGAGCTTGGCGGGCTTGCCGTCGAGCGCGACGTTGACCGGCGCGTTGTCCCAGACGGCGCGCATCTCGTCGAGCATCTGGATCGCGCGCGGGTCGTTGTCGCGCAGCGCCTCGAGGCTGATGTTGCGGTAGCGCTGGGTCGGGTCCCAATCCTTGGGCACCAGCGTGTCCCAGGCCAGCTCCTGTGCGGCCGGCGCGCTGGCCGTCGTGCCCTGCCCCTCGGCGGCGTCCGGGCTGCAGGCGGACAGCAGGCTTCCCGCAACCGCCATCAGCAGCACCATGCCCACGCGACAAACAAAAACACTCATGGCCCCGATTGTGCTTGCCGAAGGCGACACGGCGCTCGGGGCGGGCCGGAAGACCCGCCTTGAAACAAATGGCACACATGGCAAAAAGGCGGGCACCGCGCCAGAATGCCGCACCACGACCACGAGGAGATCCGCATGGCACCCACAGGATGGCTTGGATTGACGTCACTCGGCACGGTTCACACCGCGATCAGCCTGATCGCCGTGTTCGCGGGCCTCTGGGCCCTGCTGCGCTACAAGGAAATCACCCTGCGCACCGGCCTGGGCCAGGTCTTCGTCTGGACCACGGTGCTGACCTGCCTCACGGGCTTCGGCATCTTCCAGCACGGCGGCTTCGGCAAGCCGCATGCGCTGGGCATCATCACTTTGGTGGCGCTGGCCGTCGGCGCGCTGGCGGGGTACGGGCGGCTCGGGGCCAAGTCACGCTACATCGAGGCCGTCGCCTATTCGGCGAGCTTTCTCTTCCACTGGATTCCGGCCTTCACCGAGACGTTGACGCGCTTTCCGCAGAGCGCGCCGCTGCTGCCGAGCGCCGAGGCGCCCGAACTGAAGGCCATCACCGCGGTGCTCGGCGCGCTCTACGTGGTCGGCGTGACGCTGCAGAGCAAGCGGCTGCGCGGCGACAAGCCGGTCAGTCCTGCACCCGCCCGCGCAGGTTCTTGATCTGCGAGCGCTGGCTCTTGCCTTCGAGCCGGCGCTGCTTCGAACCGTAGGTGGGCTTGGTGGCGCGCCGCACGCGCGGCGGCGTGGCCACGCTGTCGATCACCGCCTGCAGCCGCGCGAGCGCGTCGGCGCGGTTCATCTCCTGCGTGCGATGCTGCTGCGCCTTGAGCACGAACACGCCTTCCTGCGTGATGCGGCTGTCGCGCAAGGCGAGCAGCCGTTCCTTCACATCGGCGGGCAGCGAGCAGGCATGGATGTCGTAGCGCAGGTGCACCGCGCTCGACACCTTGTTGACGTTCTGCCCGCCCGCACCCTGCGCACGGATGGCGCTGATCTCGACTTCGTCGGGGTCGATCAGGAGTGGGGGGCGGAGCATGCCCGCGAGTGTGCCTTCAAACGCGTTCAAACACGGCGGCAATGCCTTGGCCGCCGCCGATGCACATCGTGACGAGCGCGTAGCGGCCGCCCGTGCGGTGCAGCTCGGCGATCGCCTTCGTCGTGATGATCGCGCCGGTCGCGCCCACCGGGTGGCCCAGCGAAATGCCCGAGCCATTCGGGTTCACCTTGGCGGGGTCGAAGCCGAGCTCCTTGATGACGGCGCAGGCTTGTGCGGCGAAGGCTTCGTTCGACTCGATCACGTCGAAGTCGCTCACCTTCAGGCCCGTGCGCTCCAGCACCTTGCGCGTGGCCGGCACCGGGCCGATGCCCATGTACGCGGGCTCAACGCCGGCGTGTGCGTAGCCGACCAGACGCGCGAGCGGCTTCAGGCCTAGCGCCTTCACACGGCCACCTTCGGCGAGCACGACGGCGGCGGCGCCGTCATTGATGCCCGACGCATTGCCGGCGGTGACGAGGCCGTCCTTCTTGAACGCAGGCTTCATCTTCCCGAGCGTGTCGATGGTGGTGTCGGTGCGCACGTGCTCGTCGGTGTCGAACAGCACGACGCCCTTGCGCGTCTTCACTTCGACCGGAACGATCTGATCCTTGAAGCGGCCCGCGGCAATGGCGGCGGCGGCGCGCTGCTGGCTGGTCACGGCCAGTTCGTCCATCTGCTCGCGCGTGATGCCGTAGCGCGCGGCCACGTTCTCGGCGGTGATGCCCATGTGGATCTTCTCCCACGGGTCGTGCAGGATGCCCAGCATGTAGTCGACCAGCACCGCGTCGCCCATGCGTGCGCCATAGCGGGCCGAGGTGTCGAAGTACGGGCCGCGGCTCATCGATTCGGAGCCGCCGCCGATGGCGATGTCGCAGTCGCCCAGCGCAATCGCTTGCGCCGCCGACACGATGGCCTGCAGGCCGGAGCCGCACAGGCGGTTCACGTTGAAGGCCGGCGTCTCGATCGGGCAGCCCGCATCGATCGCAGCCACGCGGCTCAGGTACGCGTCCTTCACATCGGTGGGAATCACGTTGCCCATGACCACATGGCCGATGGCATCGGCGGCCACGCCGCTGCGTTCGATGGCGGCCTTGACGGCGGTGGTGGCCAGTTGCGTGTTGGGCACGTCTTTCAGTGCACCGCCGAAGGTGCCGATGGCGGTGCGGGCGGTGCCGACCACGAAGATGTCGCGTTGGGTCATGGGATGGGTCTCCTGGATTGAAAAAATGAAAAGCGGAATTCTTCAGCGGCCGGTGAAGGCCGCGGGCTTCTTGCCGAAAAAGGCATCGAGGCCGATGCGGAAATCGTCGGTGGCGGCGCACGACTGGAACGCGGCCGACTCGGCATCGAGCTGGCTCGCGAGGTCGCGGTCGAGCGAGCCGCGCATCAGCCGGCGCAGGTTGCCGAGCGCCACGGTCGGGCCCTTGGCCAGCCGCTGTGCGAGGGCCATGGCTTCGGATTCAAGCTCGGCCGCGGGCACCACGCGGTTGATGAGGCCCATGCGTTCGGCCGCGGCGGTGTCGTAGGTGTCGCCGAGCATCGCGATCTCGAGCGCGCGGCGCATGCCGACGAGGCGCGGCAGCGCCCACGAGGCACCGACGTCGCAGCTGGTGCCGATGTTCACGTAGGCCAGGTTGAAGCGCGTGCCTTCGGCCGCGAGCACGAAGTCGGCCTGCAGCATCAGGCTCAGGCCGGCACCGGCCGCCACGCCGTGCACCTGCGCGACCAGCGGTGCGTCCATGGCGTCGAGCACCGTCAGCGCCTCGTGCAGCGGGCCGATGAGGTCGGCCGCGCCCTGCTTCGGGTCGGCGCTCAGCACGCCGAGGTCGCCGCCGGCCATGAAGCCCTTGCCCGCGCCGCTCAGCAGCACGGCGCGCACGCCCTTGTCAGCAGCCAGCGTGCGCGCGGCGGCGAGGAAAGCAGTGGCCATCGGCACGTCGATGGCATTGAGCGCGGCCGGCCGGTTGAAGCGCAGCGTGGCCACCGCGCCTTCGCGGCTCACCAGCAGTGGGGAAGAAGGAGTCTCTGGGGTTGTCATGTCTTGGCTTTCGTCGGGGCGCGCTGCAGCACGCCGTTGAGCAGCAGCTCGATGCCCTGGTCGGCGATCTGGTCGGGCGTGAGGTCGCCGTCGGGGCGGTACCAGCGGCCGATCCAGCTCAGCGCGCCGGCCAGCATGAAGGCGGCCATCTTCGGGTCGCAGGGCGCCAGCGCGCCTTCGGCCACGCCCTCCTCGATCAGCCGACGGAAGTGCCCGTCGATGCCGGCCTTGAGGCGGCGCAGTTCTTTCTTGAGTGGATCGGGCAACGGGTCTTCGCCGATGCGGATCACGCACATGCCGAAGTCCTGCGTGACCACGCCCGAGTAGATGCGCATGCAGGCCTTGAGCTGGTCGATGGCGCTGCCGCCCGCGGCGCGCACCTCGCCGATGCCGGTCTGCATGAGGTCGAGTGCCATCTTCACGCACTCGAGCAGGATCTGGTCCTTGTTCTCGATGTAGTAGTACAGCGTGGGCTTGCTCACGTTGAGCCGCTCGGCAATGTCGTCGAGCGAGGTCGCGTGGAAGCCGCGCTCGTTGAAGAGCTGGGCGGCCGTGCGCAACACGGCCATGCGCTTGACCTCGCGCTGCTGCGCGCGGCGGTCGGCGGGCTCCCACGGAGAGGGGGGCGCTGAGGCTGGAACGGCGGAAGAACGGGGCATGGGGTTTGTGCGGGCGGGGAAAGTCCCGATGCCGCGACCTGCGGCGAACACAGACATTACCGACCAGTAGGAATTTTACGGGCCAGTAGCATTTCGCTGCTGGACACAAACCCTGACCTTGCGGCGCGCCCCTTAGCCATGCCTGACGAGACCCGACGGGAACCCTCCATGTCCGCACCTTCCGCCACGGCCCCGGTGCTGCAGGCCGAGGCGTTGACGCTGGCATTCGGCGGCGTGAAAGCGCTCACCCACGTCGGCTTCAGCGTCGCGCCCGGCTCCATCACCGCGGTGATCGGGCCCAACGGCGCGGGCAAGACCTCGCTGTTCAACACCATCTCGGGCTTCTACAAGCCCTCGCAGGGCCGCGTGCTGTTCGAAGGCGCCGACATCACTCGCCTGCCCGCCCCCAGGCGCGCCGCGCTGGGCCTGGCGCGCAGCTTCCAGAACATCGCGCTGTTCCGCGGCATGACCGTGCTCGACAACATCAAGCTCGGCCGCCATACCCACCTGAAGACCAACGTGTTCGACGCCCTCTTCTACCTGGGCCGCGCGCGCCGCGAAGAGGCCGAGCTGCGCCGCGACGTCGAAGAACGCATCATCGATTTCCTCGAGATCGACCACATCCGCCACGCCTCGGTGGCGGCCCTGCCCTACGGCCTGCAGAAGCGCGTCGAGATGGCGCGCGCGCTCGCCATGCAGCCCAAGGTGCTGATGCTCGACGAGCCCGTGGCCGGCATGAACCGCGAGGAGACCGAAGAGATGGCGCGCTTCATCCTCGACGTTCGGCGCGAGTGGGGCATCACGGTGCTGATGGTCGAGCACGACATGGGCATGGTGATGGACCTGTCGGACCACGTGGTGGTGCTCAACTTCGGCCAGGTCATTGCGCAAGGCACGCCGGCGCAGGTGCAGGCCGATCCGGAAGTGATTCGCGCGTACCTCGGCGCGGGCGATGTCGGCGAGTTGCGTCGCCGACTGCGCGGCGAAGCTGCCGTGGGAGCCGCCTGATGGATTGGGCCTACCTCTTCGAGATCGCGCTCACCGGCATCGCCGGCGGTGGCCTGTATGCGCTCGCGGCGCTGGCCTTCGTGCTGGTCTACAAGGCGACGCGCGTGGTCAACATCGCCATCGGCGAGATGCTGATGGTCGGCGCCTACCTGTTCTTCACCTTCGCGGCGAGCTTCTCGCTGCCGATCTGGATGGCGGTGCTCGGCTCGGTGATCGGCACCGGCCTGCTGGGCGCGGTGATCGAGCGCACCATGATCCGCCCGCTGCTGGGCGAGCCGCCGATCTCGGTGTTCATGGTGACGGTGGGGCTGGCGTCGATCCTCGTCGGGCTGGTCGAGATCATCTGGACCGCCGACCAGCGCCGCCTGCCCGAGTTCCTGCCCAACACGCCCGTGATGGTCGGCGAGGCCTTCCTGGCGCCGAAGATCGCTTATGGCGCGCTGATCGCGGTGGTGCTGATCGGGCTGGTGCTGCTGCTGTTCCGCTTCTGGCGCGGCGGCGTGGCACTGCGGGCCACGGCCTCGGACCAGGCCGCGGCGTACTCGATGGGCATCCACGTGCCGCGCGTGTTCTCGCTGGCCTGGGTGGCCTCGTCCATGATCGCGGCGGTGGCCGGCATCATCGTCGGCGCCATCGGCGGCATCTCGTCGTCGATGGGCGTGTTCGGGCTGTCGGTGCTGGTGGTGGTGATCGTCGGCGGGCTCGACAGCGTGCTGGGCGCGCTGGTCGGCGGCGTGCTCATCGGGCTGATCGAAGCACTGGCCGGCTCCTACCTCGGCGGCGAATACAAGCTGCTCGCCACCTTCATCGTGCTGGTGTTCGTGCTGATGGTGCGGCCGTACGGCCTCTTCGGCACGCACGAGATCGAGAGACTCTAGCCATGCGCATCGGCACCCTCAAGCAAAGCTACACCGCCGACGCGGCGTTGTTCGATTCGCGCACGCAAAAGGTGTGGCTCGCGGTCGGCGTCGCGCTGCTCGTGCTGTTCCCCTTCACGGCCAGCGACTACTGGCTTTACCTCGCGTGCCTCGTGGCCATCAACGTCGCGAGCGCCACGGGGCTGAACATCCTCACGGGCTACACGGGCCTCGTGAGCCTGGGCCAGGCCGCGTTCATGGGCCTGGGCGCGTACACCGTCGCGATCATGCAGACGCGGCTGGGCACGCCCTTTCTGCTGAACATCCTCGCGGGCGGCGTGGTCGCCATGCTCGGCGGGCTCGTCGTCGGCATTCCGTCGCTGCGCGTGAAGGGCCTGTACCTGGCCATCGCGACCATCGCGGCCTCGTTCATCACGCACTTCCTGTTCGCCAACCTCAAGCTCACGGGCGGCACCACGGGCATCTCGTTGCCGCCCGCGCAGCTCTTCGGCCTGCCGCTGGACACCTCGTTCCGCCTCTACTGGGTGATCGTTCCCGTGATGGTGCTCATGGTGCTCGGCGCGGCCAACCTGTTCCGCACGCGCGTGGGCCGCGCCTTCATCGCCATCCGTGACCGCGACATCTCGGCCGAGGTGCTGGGCATTCCGCTGCTGCGCTACAAGCTGCTGTCGTTCGGACTGTCGTCGTTCTATGCGGGCGTGGCGGGCGGGCTGTGGGCGTACTTCTTTCGCGTGGTCACGCCCGAGAGCTTTCCGCTGCTGATGTCGATCTTCTTCCTGGCCGCCATCATCGTCGGCGGCATGGGCACCATCCTGGGCGGCATCTTCGGCGCCGTGTTCATGACCATGGTGCCCGAGCTGCTCAAGCTGGTGGTCGACCTGCTGCCGGGCGGTGTCGAGATGACCGTGTTCCTCTCGCCGGTGCGCACCGTCGTCTTCGGCCTGCTCATCGTCGGATTTCTGGTGTTCGAGCCGCACGGGCTCGCAGAAGTGTGGCGGCGCATACGCCGCTTCTTTCACCTATGGCCGTTCCGTAACTAGAACCAGGAGACACACATGCCCAAGACAACGAAGAAGCCTTCTCACCAGCGCCGCGCCCTGCTGCTCGCAGCCGGCCTGGCCGCCACCGTGCCCTTCGCAGCGCACGCGCAAGCCAACGAAGACATCGTCATCGGCGGCTCGATTCCGATGACCGGCGTGTTCGCCTTCGCGGGCGTGGGCATCAACGCCGGCATCGCCGACTACGTGAAGATCGTCAACGACGCGGGCGGCATCAAGGGCCGCAAGCTGCGCTACGTGCCGGAAGACACGGGCTACAAGGTCGACGTGTCGGTGGCGGCCTTCAAGAAGATCACGAGCCAGAACAAGGTCAACCTCTACTACGGCGACTCCACCGGCTTCTCGAAGACCATCAACCCCGAGCTCGACCGCGGCGGCCAGATCCTGATGGCGGGCGCCTCGTTCGCGACCGAGCTCAACGACCCGGCCAAGTACCCGAACCAGTTCCTGGTCGGCCCCGACTACACCGAGCAGATCGGCATCCTGCTGCGCCACATCGCCAAGGAAAAGCCGGGCGCAAAGGTGGCCTTCGTGTACTCCGACTCCGAGTTCGGCCGCGACCCCATCGAGGCTAGCGAAGCTGCCGCGAAGAAGCTGGGCCTCAGCGTGCCGGTGAAGCTCATGACGCCCGCGGGCAGCGTCGACGTGTCGACCGAGGTCATCAAGCTGCGCCGCGCCGCACCCGACTACACGATCTTCCACGGCTACATCCTGGCGCCCATTCCCGAGTTCGTGCAGCAGGGCAAGCAGATGGGCATGACCAGCAAGTGGATGGGCACCTTCTGGACCATGGACAGCTCCACCGTCATGAAGATGGGCGAAGGCGGCGACGGCTTCATGGGCGTCATGCCCTACCGCTACTACTACGACACCACGGTCAAGGCGCCGATGCTCGACAAGATCCGCGCGCTGCGTCCCGAGTACCAGAGCACGGCCTACACGCAGGGCTTCCTCACGGCGATGCTGTTCACCGAGGCTGCCAAGCGCACGCTCGACGCCGGCAAGCCGCTGGACGGCAAGAACCTGAAGGCCGCACTGAACACCATCAAGGACTTCGACACCGGCGGGATCATCGGCACGCCGATCACCATCAAGGGCAACTCGATTCCCGTGGGCCGCGTCTACAAGGCCGACATGAAGGCCCAGAAGATGGTGCCGGCGTCGGACTGGATCGCACTGAACTGACCGACACGATGGACGCGCGCGCGGCACCGCCCGACCTCGTTCTGGAGGTCAACAACATCGAGGTGGTCTACAACAAGGTCGTGCAGGTGCTGCGCGGCCTGTCGCTGGCCGTGCCGCGCGGACAGATCGTGGCGCTGCTGGGCAGCAACGGCGCGGGCAAGTCGACCACGCTGAAGGCGGTGTCGGGCCTGCTCGCGCTGGAAGACGGCGAGGTCGAGGCCGGGCGCATCGTGTTCGACGGCGCACCGACCGAGCGGCTCGCGCCGCAGCAGCTGGTGCGGCGCGGCCTGAGCCATGTGATGGAAGGCCGGCGCGTGTTCGAAGACCTCACGGTCGAGGAGAACCTGGTCGCCGCGACCTACGCGTTGACGGGCCGCACGGGCGCTGCGCCTGCGTCGCGCAACTTCGACGACGTTTATGCCTACTTCCCTCGCCTGCACGAACGCCGCAAGGGCCTTGCGGGCTATCTCTCGGGCGGCGAGCAGCAGATGCTCGCCATCGGACGCGCGCTGGTCGCGCAGCCTCAATTGATACTGCTCGATGAGCCCTCGCTGGGCCTGTCGCCCAAGCTGGTGGAAGACATCTTCACGATCATCGCGCGCATCAATGCCGAGCGTGGCACCTCGATGCTGCTGGTGGAGCAGAACGCCAGCGTGGCACTGGCCATTGCGCACACGGGCTACATCATGGAAAGCGGCAAGGTCGTGATCGACGGCAGCGCCGAACGCCTCGCGGCCGACCCCGACGTGCGCGAGTTCTACCTCGGCGTGGGCGGCAGCGGCGAATCGCGTAGCTTCCGCGAGCTGAAGCACTACAAGCGCCGCAAGCGCTGGCTCTCATGACCGACGCGCCCTCTCTTCCCTCGCTCACGCTGCCGCAGATGCTGCGCGAGCAGGCGCGCTTGCAGCCGCAGCGCATCGCGATCCGGCAGAAGGACTTCGGCATCTGGCATCCGCTGGACTGGGCCGGCTACCTGCAACGCGCCAGCCGTTTCGGCCTGGGCCTGCATGCGATGGGCCTCGCGCCCGGCGGGCACCTGGGCGTCATTTCCGAGAACCGCGTCGAATGGCTGCTCGCGCAGATGGGCGCGGGGCTCATCGGCGCCGTGACCGTCGGCGTGTACCCCACCAGCCCGAGCAACGAGGTCGCCTACGTGGTCGGCCATGCCGACATCGAAGTGATCGTCTGCGAGGACCAGGAGCAGACCGACAAGGTGCTCGACGCCATCGACCAGCTGCCGCACCTGCGCAAGATCATCGTGATCGAGACCAAGGGCCTGGCGAGCTACCCGCCCGAGGTGCGCGAGCGCATCGCGACCTTTGCGGAAGTCGAGCAGGCCGGCGCCGAGGTGCTGGCACGTGACGGCACCACGCTCATCGATGCCGCGCTGCAGCGCCAGACACTCGCCGACATCGGCTTGATGATCTACACCTCGGGCTCCACCGGCAAGCCCAAGGGCGCGATGATTTCGTACCGCAACATCCGCGGCGTCGTGCCCGGCATCGTCGAGCGGCTCGGGCTCGACGGCAGCACCACGCACCTGTCGTACCTGCCGCTGTGCCACGTGGCCGAGCAGATGCTCACGGCCTTCGTGCCGCTGTACCTGGGCTCGCAGGTCAACTTCGGTGAATCGATCCGCACCGTGCAGGAAGACCTGCGCGAGGTCGCGCCCACCATGTTCCTCGGCGTGCCGCGCATCTGGGAAAAGCTCCATGCGGGCATCAGCATCAAGATGCAGGAAGCCGGCGGCTTGCAGCGCGCGCTGTTCCGCAAGGCCATCGAGGCCTGCGCGCCGCTGGCCGAGAAGCCACGCAGCGCCTGGACGCTGGCCGAACGCGGCCGCTTCGCCCTTGCCTACTGGACCGTGCTGCGCGCGCTGCAGAACTTCATCGGCCTGCGCCGCGCGCGCATTGCGCTCACGGGCGCGGCGCCGATTCCCGCGGACGTGGTGCGCTTCTTTCGCACGCTGGGCGTGCCGCTGGTCGAGGTGTATGGGCTCACCGAATCGACCGGCATGGTTTCTGGCCACCGCGCCGACGCCGTGACCATCGGCACCGTCGGCCCGCCCACGCAAGGCACCGAGCACCGCGTGGGCGAAGCGGGCGAGCTGCTGGTGCGTGGCGACATGGTGTTCGAGGGCTACTACAAGAACCCCGAAGCCACGGCCTCATCGATCCGCGATGGATGGCTGCACACGGGCGACGTGGTGCGCGAAGAAGCCGGTGGCCAGCTGCGCATCGTCGATCGGCTGAAGGACATCATGATCACCGCCGGCGGCAAGAACCTCACGCCTTCGGAGATCGAGAACACCATGAAGGGCAGCCCCTTCATCAAGGAATGCATCGTGGTGGCGGACGGCCGCAAGTTCGTCGGCGCGCTGCTTCAGATCGACTACGAGACGGTCGGCAAATGGGCCGAGGCCCAACGCCTGCCCTTCACGCACTTTCGCTCGCTGGTGGAAGAACCCAAGGTGCGCGCGCTGATCGAGGCCGAAGTGGCTCGCGGCAATGGGAAGCTGGCGCAGGTGTCGCAGATCAGACGTTTTCATCTGCTCACCAAAGAGTTGGACCATGACGACGGTGAAGTCACCGCCACCATGAAGGTGCGGCGCTCCAGCATCTACAAGTCTTACGCCGACGAGATCGAGGCGCTGTACAGCGCCTGATCGAAGAAAAGAGCGAGGCTCAGTCGCCGCGCACGGGGCGGGCCCGCACATCGGTCACATCGTCGGCCGGGCCCAGCACGACCGGGCTGCGCACCGACTCGCCGCGCGCACGGGCGCTGACCACGTCGGCCGCCGTCGGCTCGGCCGGCTGCTGTGCCGCATGGCGAAATCGGTCGAAGCCCGAGCGGGGGTTGAAACGCATGACCCAGGGCGTCACGGGCTTGCCCGTGAGACGCCCCCAGGCGTAGCGCACACCCCACACCGCCGCCAGCAGCAGGGCCGCCACGGCCAGGCTGGCCGCGAAGACCAGCCCCAGGAGCAGAAGAATGACGCGAAGAATGAAGTTCATCATCCGACTTTAGGCCGATGCAGCCGCCGTTGGTTCCCCGCCCTTGCGGAACGAGAACTGGCCCGGCGACTGGATCGGGTCGGTTTCGACCTCGATCGTGTCCTTCGGCACGAAGCTGCCGTCGAGCAAAAGCCGCGAGAGCGGGTTCTCGATGCGCTGCTGGATGGCGCGCTTGAGCGGACGCGCACCGAACACCGGGTCGAAGCCGACCTTGGCGATTTCGGCCAGCGCCGCGGGCGACACCTCCAGGCCCAGGTCCATCTTCGCCAGACGTGCCTTGAGCACCTTGAGCTGGATCGCGGCGATCGACTCGATGTTCTTCGCGTCGAGCGCGTGGAACACGACCGTCTCGTCGATGCGGTTCAGGAACTCGGGGCGGAAGTAGTTCTTCAGCTCGTCCCACACCGCTTCCTTGATGTCCTCGCTCGGCTGGCCCACCATCGCCTGGATGATCGGCGAGCCGATGTTGCTGGTCATCACGATGACGGTGTTCTTGAAGTCCACGGTGCGGCCCTGGCCGTCCGTGAGGCGGCCATCGTCGAGCACCTGCAGCAGCACGTTGAACACGTCGGGATGGGCCTTCTCGACCTCGTCGAGCAGCACCACGCTGTAGGGCTTGCGGCGCACGGCTTCCGTGAGGTAGCCACCCTCTTCATAGCCCACGTAGCCCGGCGGCGCGCCGATGAGGCGGGCGACCGAGTGCTTCTCCATGAACTCGCTCATGTCGATGCGGATCAGGTGGTCTTCGCTGTCGAACAGGAAGCCCGCGAGCGCCTTGCACAGCTCGGTCTTGCCCACGCCCGTGGGGCCGAGGAACAGGAACGAACCCGTGGGACGGTTCGGGTCAGACAGGCCCGAGCGCGAACGGCGGATGGCATTGGCGACGGCACCGATGGCCTCGTCCTGGCCGACCACGCGCTCGTGCAGCTTGTCTTCCATGACGAGCAGCTTGTCGCGCTCGCCCTGCATCAGCTTGGCGACCGGAATGCCGGTGGCGCGTGCCACGACCTCGGCGATTTCTTCCGCGCCGACTTGCGTGCGCAGCAGCGTGGGCGCGCTCGACTTGCCCTTGTTCGCTTCGCTCTCTTCGGCTTCCTTCAGACGCTTCTCGAGAGCAGGCAGCTGACCGTATTGCAGCTCGGCGACCTTGTTGAAGTCGCCCTTGCGCTTCCACTCTTCGATCTGGAACTTGATCTTGTCGATGTCTTCGCGCACGTGCGCGCTGCCCTGGGCCTGAGCCTTCTCGGCCTGCCAGATCTCGTCGTAGTCGGCGATTTCCTTTTGCAGCTTGGCGATCTCGTCCTCGATGAGGCCGAAGCGCTTCTGCGAGGCTTCGTCCTTTTCGCGGCGCACGGCTTCGCGCTCGATCTGCAGCTGGATGAGGCGACGGTCGAGGCGGTCCATGACCTCGGGCTTGGAGTCCATCTCGATCTTGATCTTGGCCGCGGCTTCGTCGATCAGGTCGATGGCCTTGTCGGGCAGGAAGCGATCGGTGATGTAGCGGTCGCTCAATTCGGCCGCGGCCACGATGGCCGGGTCGGTGATCTGCACGCCGTGGTGCACTTCGTATTTTTCCTGCAGGCCGCGCAGGATGGCGATGGTGGCCTCCACGGTGGGCTCGCCCACGATGATCTTCTGGAAGCGGCGCTCCAGCGCGGCATCTTTCTCGATGTACTTGCGGTATTCGTCAAGCGTGGTGGCGCCCACGCAGTGCAGCTCGCCGCGCGCGAGCGCGGGCTTGAGCATGTTGCCCGCGTCCATGGCGCCTTCGGCCTTGCCTGCGCCGACCATGGTGTGCAGCTCGTCGATGAAGACGATGGTCTGGCCTTCGTCCTTCGCGAGTTCGTTGAGCACGGTCTTCAGGCGCTCTTCGAACTCGCCGCGGAACTTGGCGCCCGCGAGCAACGCGGCCATGTCGAGCGACAGCACACGTTTGCCCTTGAGCGACTCGGGCACTTCGCCCGCGACGATGCGCTGCGCCAGGCCTTCGACGATGGCGGTCTTGCCCACGCCGGGTTCGCCGATGAGCACGGGGTTGTTCTTGGTGCGGCGTTGCAGCACCTGGATGGCGCGGCGGATTTCTTCGTCGCGGCCGATGACCGGATCGAGCTTGCCCAGGCGGGCGCGCTCGGTGAGGTCCATGCAGTATTTCTTGAGGGCTTCGCGCTGGCCTTCGGCATCGGCGCTGTTCACGCCCTGCCCGCCGCGCACGGCCTCGATGGCCGATTCGAGCGACTTGCGGCTCAGGCCGTTCTCCTTGGCCAGCTTGCCGATGTCGGCCTTGCTGTCGGCCACGGCGAGCAGAAAGAGTTCGCCCGCAATGAACTGGTCATTGCGCTTGATGGCTTCCTTCTCGGTCGCCTGCAGCAGCTTGCCCAGCTCGGGGCCGACCTGCACGATGTCGTGGCCCTGCACCTGGGGCAGTTTCTTGATGGCGCCCTCGGCCGCCGGCAGCAGCCCGGGCACGTTGACGCCGGCACGCTCCAGCAGGGCACGCGGGCCGTCGTCCTGGCGCAGCATCGCGACCAGCAGGTGGGCCGGTTCGATGTAGGCGTTGTCGTTACCGAGCGCCAGCGTCTGGGCGTCGCTCAGTGCTTCCTGAAATTTGGTGGTGAGTTTGTCTTGTCGCATGGTGGTATTCCTGCATCCAAAATAGGGCTGTTCGGGCACGATTCAAGGTTGTGAATCGGATTTGCACCCTGGGCACGGGTATTGCACCGGGCCCCGCACCGTCCTGCCACAGGCATTTCTCTCTTTATCTCGAATGGAGTCGATCATGGTTTTTTCAATGCAGCGCGTCCAGCCGATGCGCCGCGCGTTCAGCGTGGGTCTCTTGGCGGCTGCCCTGGGCATGGCCGGGCTGGCACAAGCCCAGAGCGGCACGCCGGTGCGCATCCTGGTGGGCTTTCCCGCCGGCGCGGGCACCGACGCGATTGCGCGCACCCTGGGCGAAAAGCTCAAGGACGTGTTGGGCGTGCCCGTGGTGGTCGAGAACCGCGCGGGTGCGGGCGGCCAGATTGCGGCGCAGGCGCTGAAGGCCGCACCGGCCGACGGCCACACGCTGTTCCTGTCGCATGACCACTCCATTTCGATCCTGCCGCAGGTGGTGAAGAACCCGGGCTTCAACCCCGCGACCGACTTCGTGCCCGTGGCCGGCTTTGCCACCTTTGCCAACGTGCTGGCGGTGTCGGGCGGCACGCCGGCCAAGAGCATCGACGAGTACGTGAAGTGGATCCGCACGCAAAAGGGCGGCAAGGAGACCATCGGCGTGCCGGCGCCGGCGTCGATCCCCGAGTTCCTCGTGAAGATGATCTCGGACAAGTACAAGATCGACGTGCAGCCCGCACCGTACCGCGGCAGCGCGCCCATGACGGCCGACATGCTGGGCAACCAGATCACGGCGGGCATCGCCTCGGTGCCGGACTTCATCGAGAACCACCGCGCGGGCAAGGTGCGCATCGTGGCGTCCATCGGTGCCAAGCGCCAGGCGCTGCTGCCGAACGTGCCGACCTTCACCGAGCTGGGCTTTGCGAACCTCGAAGACCTGCCCTACTACGGCATCTTCGCGCCGGTGGGCACGCCGCAGGCCGTCATCGACAAGTACGGCGATGCGCTGCAGAAGGTGCTGGCCATGCCCGACGTGAAGCAGAAGCTCACCACCATGGGCCTCACGGTCGGCTACGAGCCCCAAGGCCAGTTCGCGGGCCGCGTGCGCAGCTACACGCAGACCTGGGAAAAGATCATCCAGGCGAGCGGCTTCAAGCCCTGACCCGCGCGGCCTGACACGGCCGTCACCTGGGTGATATTCCGGCCCGGCGGGGTCCCTCTACGATGGGACCTCACCTTTCAAAAAACAAAGCCGGAGACACATCCCTCATGCAATTCACGACCCTCGCCGCCTCGCTGGCGGCCGCGCTCCTGCTCGGCGCCTGCGGCAGCACCGCCCCCATTTCCCCCGCCGAAGTCGGCGAATTGCGCCCGGGCTCGGGCTACCTCAAGGGTTACCTGCCCACCGCCGAGCTGCCCGACAGCCTCGCCCTGCTGCCGGCGCCTCCGGCCGAGGGCTCGGCCGCACTGGCAGCCGACGGCGCCACCTTCCGCGCGCTCACGGCCCTGCAGGGCACGCCACGCGGCGCACTGGCGGTGCAGGACGCCAACCTCAAGTTTCCGAAGGCCGCCGAGGTGTTCTCGTGCGCGCTGGGCATGCCCATTTCCGAGCAAGCCACGCCGCACCTGAACATGCTGCTGCGCCGCACGCTGGCCGATGCCGGCTCGGCCACCTACAAGGCCAAGAACACCTACAACCGCACACGCCCCTTCGTCGCGTTCAAGACCGGCAGCTGCACGCCCGCCGAAGAAGCCTTTCTGGCCAAGGACGGCTCCTACCCCTCGGGCCACGCAGCCCTGGGCTGGGCCTGGGCTCTGGTGCTGACGGAACTCGCGCCCGAACGCGCCGATGCGCTGCTGCAGCGCGGACGCGCCTTCTCCCAGAGCCGCGCGATCTGCGGCGTGCACTGGCAGAGCGACATCGAGAACGGCCGGCTGGTCGGCGCGGCGACCGTGGCGAAGCTGCACACGAACCCGGTGTTCCAGGCGCAGATGGCGGGCGCCCGGTCGGAGATTGCGAAGGCACGCGCGGCGGGTACCGTACCCGCTCAGGATTGCAGTGCGGAAGCCAAGGCACTGGCGACCTCGGCGCTGATCGCGCCGTAAGTCTCGAACGCGTCGAACGCGCCGCTCAGGTGGCGCTGTTCGACGCCGCGATGCCCCAGCGCGCCAGCGCCTCGTCGTCGGTCACGCGGGCATCGACCCAGCGCGCGCCCTCGGGCGTCTGCTCTTTCTTCCAGAACGGCGCCTGCGTCTTCAGGTAGTCCATCAGGAACTCGCAGGCCTGGAAGCTGTGGCCGCGGTGGGCGGACACCACCGCCACCATCATGATCTGGTCGAGCGGCTGCAGCAGCCCCACGCGGTGGATCACGCGTGCGCCGAGGATGTCGAAGCGTTTGTGGGCTTCGTCGATCATGGCCTCGATGGCCTTCTCTGTCATGCCGGGGTAGTGCTCCAGCTCCATCGACGCGATGGTGCTGCCATCGTTGCGGTCACGCACGGTGCCGATGAAGCTGCAGACGGCGCCGACGCGCGCGTCGGCCGCGCGCAGGGCGGCGATCTCGGCACCGGCGTCGAAGTCGGCCGTCTGGATGGAAACGCGAGGGAGCGAAGACATGCCCAAATTGTGGCACTGCCGCCCTACACTGCGCCGATGCCGGCCCCCACGTCGCAGCCTTTGACACCCGACGATGTCGAGATGCTGCGGCGTGTCGACCTTGCCTCGCGCACCCCGGCCGCCGGCCTGGCAGTACTGGCCGTGCTGCTGGCGGGCTGCGCCCTCGTCTTCGTGGTGATCGGGCGGCTGCCCGGCGCCCCGCCGGGCCTGGCCCTGGCGATGAACGCAGCGGCGCTGGTCACCTTGCTGCTGGGCGTGTGGCTGTTCACCCATCGGGCGCGGATCGACAAGCGCCTGGCTCAGGCCACCCGCGAGGCCCTGGCGAAGAACAGCAAGTTCACCGTGACCGGCACCGTGGACCACGTGGCCGCCCTGCCCGGCGGCGCGCTGCGCTACACGGTCGACGGCCAGTTCCACATCGACGTCGTGCCGGTGCTGGGCCTGGACGCCCCCCGCAGCCACGCCGTGGGCCGACCGCTGACGGCGGTGCGGCACCTGGCGCAGGCGCCCGTCGAAATCGAATGCGTGGCGCGCAACAGCGCCGTGCACCTGCTGCTGCGCACGCGCTACCCGATGGCGCGCCAGGCCACGCGCAGCGAGCGGCCGGCCACCGCGCGCGACCGCCGGCGCGCCGGGCGCTCGGACCGCCGCTTCATGGGCTTTGTGCTGGCGGGCGGCGCGGTCCTGGCGATCGGAACGGCGTGGGCCGACGGCTTTCGCGCGGGCTTCGGCCTCTTCATGGCGGGGTACGCGGCCGCCATCTGCGCGCTGGTGTTCGCGGTCGGCGTGCTGCCGCAGTTGCTGCGCGCGCGCCGGTTCACGCACCTGCACGCGGTGAGCGGACCGGTCACCGAAATCCTCACGGCCCAGGTGCCACAGGGCAAGCACACGGCCGAGGTGCAATGGTTCCGGGTCGATGGCCAGCTGTTCGGCGCGCTCGACCTCAAGACCGACGCGCAACTGGGCAACCAGGTCACGGTCGAGTTCCTGGGCAACGCCCGCGCGGCCGATGGCGGCCGTGTCGTGAGCCTGCAACGCAGCGCCGCCGCACCGCCGGCCTAGGCGCGACAATGCAGCCCATGCCTTCGCGCCGCACGCCCCTCCGCCTCTCGCCTTCGTTCGAAGGCCAGGCACGCGCGCGCCAAGGCAGCAAAGCCAAAAAACCAAAGCTCGTCTGACCGGAGCCGAGGTTCCGTCGTCGGATGAGCGACGGAACCCTGCCAAGGCTTTGGCCCCTCTCGGGTTGCGCGCGCATCGGACGGTGGTTCTTTCCATCGGTCGATTCCTGAAAGGAAGCCTGCGTGCCACAACAACAACCAACCGTCGACACCCCTGATTTTTCGGGCCTCTGGGTCGCCCTCGTCACCCCGTTCCGCGATGGCGCGGTCGACCACACCGCCCTGGCGGCGCTCGTCCGGCGGCTTGCCGACGACGGCGTGACCGGCTTCGTGCCCTGCGGCTCGACCGGCGAGGCCGCCGCGCTCGACGAGGCCGAACAGCTCGCCGTGCTCGACACCGTGCTGACAGCCGCGGGCGGACTGCCGGTCGTCATGGGCATGTCGGGCTACCACTTGGGCAAGGCCACGGCCTGGGTGCGCAAGCTCTCGGAACGTCCGCTGGCGGGCCTGCTGGTGTCCGCGCCGCATTACATCCGCCCATCACAGGCCGGTGTCGTCGAATGGTTCCACGCCATCGCCGATGCCAGCACGGTACCCGTGCTGGTCTACGACATCCCCTACCGCACCGGCGTGACCATCGCACGCGAGACGCTGCTGACGCTGGCCGAACACCCGCGCATCCGCGGCATCAAGGACTGCGGCGGCGACATGGCCAAGACGCGCGCGGTGATCGCCGACGGCCGGCTGCAGGTGCTCACGGGAGAAGACCACCAGATCTTCGCCACCATGGCCGAAGGCGGCGTGGGCGCCATCGCGGCCAGCGGCCATGTGCAGACGAAGCGCCTCGTGCGGCTGGTGCGCCTGCTGGCCGAGAACCGGCTGGCCGAAGCGCGCGCCGAATGGCAACCGCTGCAACCGCTGCTGGAGATGCTGTTTGCCGAACCGAACCCTGGCCCGCTGAAGGCGCTGCTGGCGCATGCGGGCGAACTGCGTGACGAGCTGCGCTCGCCGATGACGCGCGCGTCGGAGGGCCTGCGCGAGCGCCTCGTGGCGCTGGACGCAAAGCTCAGCCGCCCGTGACGGGCGGGAAGAACGCGACTTCGCAGTCGTCGCTCAGCGCGGCGGCTTCGTCGCTCATGGCCTGGTCGAGTGCCATGCGCACGGCCTTGCCGCGTGCGAGCGCGGTGGCATAGGCGCCGCCACGGGCGATGAGTTCGTCGCGCAGGGCCGCGAGCGTACCGGCCTGCGTGTCGACGGTTTCGCCGCTGTTGGACAGTGCCTCGCGCACCGAGGCGAAATAACGGATGCGGACTTTCATGGGCAAACTCAGCCGAGCAGCGATGCGAGGGGAATGAAGTTCACGGTGTCGCCGGTCTTGATGGTCCGGCCCGCCGGGTTGTCGACCAGGCCATCGCCCCAGACCATCGAGGTGAGCACACCCGAACTCTGGTTGGCGAACAGGTCGAGCCCGCCCGCCGCGTTGCGCCGTACGCGCAGGAACTCGCGGCGCTTGTCGGCGCGCAGCCAGTCGAAGTCGGCGCGCAGCGGCACGGCCTCGGGCGCAACGCGCGTGGCGCCCTGCAGCGTGAGCAGGAAGGGCCGCACCAACATCAGGAAGGTCAGGAAGCTCGACACCGGGTTGCCGGGCAGCCCCGTGACATGGCATGCGCCCTGCCCGTTGCGACGTGCGATGGAACCGTAGGCGAAGGGCTTGCCGGGCTTCATCGACAGCGACCACAGCTGCAGCTCGCCGAGCGACTGCAGCGCGGCGCGGATGTGGTCTTCTTCGCCGACCGAGACACCGCCGGTCGTGATGATCAGGTCGCTGCTTTCGGCCGCATCGCGCAGCGCGGCGATGGTGGCTTCGCGGTTGTCGGGCACGATGCCCAGGTCGTTCACCTCGCAGCCCAGGCGGTGCAGCAGCGCGCGCATGAAGAAGCGGTTCGAGTTGTAGATCGCGCCGGGCTTCATCGCGTCGGGCGCGACCTCGCCGGGCATCACCAGCTCGTCGCCGGTGGAGAGCATGGCCACGCGCGGCTTGCGCGCGACCTGCAGCGTGTCGAAGCCGACGCTGGCGGCGAGGCCGAGCGCAGCGGGCGTGAGGCGTTCGCCGCGCTTGAGCACCACATCGCCCGAGGCCACGTCTTCGCCCGCGCGGCGCACCCACTGGCCGGCCACGGGCGCGATGGCGATGCGCACCGAGCCCAGGCCGCCCTCTTGCGGCGTGGCGGTCGTGTCTTCCTGCATGACGACCGCGTCGGCACCCTCTGGAATCTGCGCACCCGTGAAGATGCGCGCCGCCGTGCCGGCCGCGAGCGGCGTGCCGACGGTGCCTGCGGGGATGCGCTGCGTCACGGTCAGTTCGGTGCCGGGCGTGGCGCAATCGGCCGCGCGCACGGCATAGCCGTCCATCGCGCTGTTGTCGCGCGGCGGCACGGTGAGGCCCGAGACGAGGTCCTGCGCCAGCACGCGCCCGTCGGCGTCGAAGGTGCCGACGCTTTCGGCCGTCAGCACCGACTGCACCTTCGCAAGCAGCGCCGCGATCGCTTCATCAAGCGGCATCAGCGGCGGGCGCGAGGACGAGGCGGCGAAGGGAATGGGAGAAGAGTCAGCCATGGTGTTCGGGGTTGTAGTCGAAGCGTTCGCCGCTGTCGATCAACCACGCCGCAATGGCCTCGGCGTCGTTGAGGTCGAGCACCGGGCGCACCGTCGGCTCAGGCAGGCCGGCCGGCGCATCGGTGGCGATGGCGGTGACGAAAGGGTCGTCGATGTACAGCGCGGAGCGCGGCGCCTCGCCGTCGCCGCTCGGGCGCCAGACCTCGATCTTGTGCACGTCGCTGTGCCGGAAGCCCTCGACCAGCACCCAGTCGACCGCCGGGTGCAACTCGGCGAGCAGCTGATGCACCGTGAGATCGGCGGGCACCTCGAACTCGCGCATCAGCGCGAGCCGCTGGTCGGACGCCACGACCACCTCGAAGGCCCCGGCCTGCCGGTGGCGCCAAGTGTCCTTTCCGGCATGGTCGATGTCGAAGCGGTGGTGCGCGTGCTTCACCACAGACACGCGCAGGCCGCGCTGCTTCAGCACGGGAATCAGGCGCTCCACCAGCGTGGTCTTGCCTGCGCCGGAGTAACCGGCGAAGCCGACGACCTTCATGCCGTGGCCGCCCGCGTCAGTCGCAGTGCTCGGCGATGTAGGCCTTGACGGCCTCGGCATCGGCCGGCAGCTGGACCACGCGCTTGGGCAAGGCTTCGATGCCTTCGAACTTCTTCGGGCGTGCGGGCTCCTCGCCCAGCGCCTCGACCACCGTGGCCGCGAACTTGATCGGCAGTGCGGTTTCGAGCACCACCATCGGCACGCCGGGTACCCGTTGCTCGCGCGCGGCCTTCAGGCCGTCGGCGGTGTGCGGGTCGATCAGCGTGGCGAAGCGCTTCTCGGTGTCGCGGATCATCGCGAGCCGGTCGGCATGCGTGCTGCGGCCGCTGCGGAAGCCAAAGCGCTCGGCCGCCTGCTGGAACGCCGGATCAGCGCTCAGGTCGAAGCTGCCGCGCAGGCCCAGGTCGTCCACGAACAGCTGGCGCAGGCGAGCCGCATCGCGACCGACCAGGTCGAACACGAAGCGCTCGAAGTTGCTGGCCTTGCTGATGTCCATCGACGGGCTCGAGGTTTCGTGCGTGTCGACCGCCGCGCGCACGCGGTACACGCCGGTGCGGAAGAACTCGTCGAGCACGTCGTTCTCGTTGGTGGCGACCACCAACGTCTGGATCGGCAGGCCCATCATGCGTGCCACGTGGCCCGCGCAGACGTTGCCGAAGTTGCCCGAGGGCACGGTGAAGCTCACGGGCTTGTCGTTGCTCGCCGTGGCCTGGAAGTAGCCCGCGAAGTAGTAGACGACCTGCGCCAGCAGGCGCGCCCAGTTGATCGAGTTGACCGTGCCGATGCGGTACTTGCGCTTGAAGCCCAGGTCGTTCGACACCGCCTTGACGATGTCCTGGCAGTCGTCGAACACGCCGGTGATGGCGATGTTGTGGATGTTCTCGTCTTGCAGGCTGAACATCTGCGCCTGCTGGAACGGGCTCATGCGGCCGTCGGGCGAGGTCATGAAGACGCGCACGCCCTTCTTGCCGCGCATGGCGTACTCGGCCGCACTGCCGGTGTCGCCGCTGGTCGCGCCCAGGATGTTGAGCTCGGCGCCGCGGCGGGCCAGTTCGTACTCGAACAGGTTGCCCAGCAGCTGCATCGCCATGTCCTTGAAGGCCAGCGTGGGGCCGTTGGACAGGGCTTCGAGGTACACGCCGTCTTCGAGCTCGCGCAGCGGCACGATCTCGTCGGAGCCGAACACTTCGGCCGTGTAGGTCTTCGCGCAGATCGCCTTCAGGTCGGCTGCGGGAATGTCGTCGATGTACAGCGAGAGGATCTCGAAGGCCAGCTCGTTGTACGGCAGCGTGCGCCATTTGGCGAGCGTGGCGGTGTCGACCTGCGGGTACGTCTCGGGCAGGTACAGGCCGCCATCGGGCGCGAGGCCTTCGAGGAGGATTTCGCAGAAGCGCTTGCGGTCGGGGTGGCCGCGGGTGCTCAGGTAGTTCACTTCAACTCTTCCTTGCGGATGCGCACGATGGGTTCGAGCACGGTCGGCAGCGCCTGCAGCTCGGCCATGACGTCGTCGACGGTGCCTTCGCGCGCGTCGTGCGTGAGGATGATGAGGTCGGTCTGCGTGGAGCCTTCACCGCCCACTTCGTCGGCTTCGCGCTGCAGCACGGCGTCGATGCTGATGCCGGCGGTGGCCAGCAGGCCCGTCACCTTGGCGAGCACGCCGGCCTGGTCGGCCACGCGCAGGCGCAGGTAGTAGCTGGTGACGACTTCCGACATCGGCAGCACCTTCAGGTCGCTCATGGCATCGGGGTGGAAGGCCAGGTGCGGCACGCGGTGTGCGGCGTCGGCGGTGTGCAGGCGGGTGATGTCGACGAGGTCGGCAATGACGGCGCTGGCGGTCGGCTCGCTGCCGGCGCCCTTGCCGTAGTACAGCGTGGTGCCGACGGCGTCGCCGTGCACGACCACGGCGTTCATGGCGCCTTCGACATTCGCCAGCAGGCGCTTGGACGGCACGAGCGACGGGTGCACGCGCAGCTCGATGCCCTGGGCGGTGCGCTTGGTGATGCCCAGCAGCTTGATGCGGTAGCCGAGTTGTTCGGCGTACTTGATGTCTTGTGCGGCGAGCTTGGTGATGCCCTCGACGTGCGCCTTGTCGAACTGCACGGGGATGCCGAAGGCGATGGCGCTCATCAGCGTGACCTTGTGCGCGGCGTCGACGCCTTCGATGTCGAAGGTCGGGTCGGCTTCGGCGTAGCCCAGCCGCTGGGCTTCCTTCAGCACGGTGGCGAAATCGAGGCCCTTGTCGCGCATCTCGGACAGGATGAAGTTGGTCGTGCCGTTGATGATGCCGGCCAGCCACTGGATGCTGTTGGCGGTGAGGCCTTCGCGCAGCGCCTTGATGATCGGGATGCCGCCGGCCACCGCGGCCTCGAAGGCCACCATCACGCCCTTGGCGTGCGCGGCGGCGAAGATCTCGGTGCCGTGCACGGCGAGCAGTGCCTTGTTGGCTGTGACCACGTGCTTGCCGGCCGCGATGGCTTCGAGCACGAGCTGCTTGGCGATGCCGTAGCCGCCGATGAGCTCGATGACGATGTCGATGTCGGGGTTGGCGATGACTTCGCGCGCATCGGCGACCACGGTCACGCCTTCACCGGCCACTTCGCGAGCACGGGCGGTGTCGAGGTCGGCCACCATGGTGATCTCGATGCCGCGGCCGGCGCGGCGCTTGATTTCTTCCTGGTTGCGCTGGAGCACCTTGAAGGTGCCGCTGCCGACCGTGCCTGCGCCGAGCAGGCCTACTTGGATGGATTTCATGGGAGGGGTCGCGTTCATGGTTTGGAGGAGGTGAGGGGCGGTGCTGCGGCGTCCACGAGGCGGCTGACGTAGCGCGGCAGGCTCCAGGCGCCGCCTGCGAAGCCGCGGCACATGCCGTCGCCGGACGCGCCGGTGCGCACGAAGGTCGTGCCGTTGAAGTGCCAGGTTTCGCTCGACCAGCAGTCGCCGATGCCGCGGCCTTTCATGGCCGAGGTGACGCTGGCATCGCTGTCGTCGAAGTCGCCGTTCGCCTCGAGGGACACCGGCGCGTAGGGCGGCTTGTCGTTGGCGATCCAGAGCAGGCTCGAATAGTTGTACGCGCCCATGCCGCAGCCCATGGACAGCAGCACCTTGCTGCCGCTCAGGCGGACGATTTCGAGCGACTTGGCGCTGAAGTCCGTGCTGTTGTTGCACTGTTCCTTCACTGCGGCGATGTCGAGCGACGGAAAGATGCGTGCGGGCAGCGCGGCGTCGCCGGGCTTTGCCTTGGGCGGCTTGACGACATTGACGACGGGCATGGGCACTGGCGGCAGCACGGAAGATTCGGCCTTGGTGCCCTTGCGCACCAACGCGCCCGGGGTGCCGACGCGCCCCTGCGTTTCGTCCATTTTCAGCAGCACGGCGTTGAGGCCGGCGAGCGACAGCGTCCACTTCTTGCCGCCGTTGGCCGTGACGGTGGCGTCGTCGCTCTTGAGCAGCTCGGGCAGCACGGCGCGGATCTGGCCCTCGTCGAAGCTGGCGGTTCCCGCGTCGAGGCCGGACAGGGCCGCCTTGCCGACCTTGAAGCGCAGCAGCCCCTTGGCACCGCCGTCATCGCCGATCTGCAGCTGGATGTCGAGGGCCGTGTTCGGCCCCGCCACGCGAGTGATCAGCATCGACACCTGCTGGTGTTCCCCGCCGTCCGCCTGGTAGCCGGCGGCGCGGCAGGTGCGCGTGTTGTCGCAGACCAGCTCCCAGTCGTTGTGCGAGAACGAGACCAGCTCTTTCTTCCCGGCCGCGCCGACAGACAGTGCGCCCAGCAACAGCGCGACAGCGACGCAGGCGGATTTCATGGTCCCGTCTTGCGACGCAACCGGTACTGCTCCAGGAACTTGGCGATGCGATTGATGGCCTCGCGCAAGTCGTCTTCGTGGGGCAGGAACACGATGCGGAAGTGGTCCGGCGTGGCCCAGTTGAAGCCGGTGCCCTGCACCAGCATCACGCGGGTTTCTTTCAGCAGCTCGAGGAAGAACTGGCGGTCGTCCGCGATCGGATAGACCTCGGGGTCGAGCTTGGGAAACATGTAGAGCGCGGCGCTGGGCTTGACGCAGCTCACGCCCGGAATGGCGGTGATCAGTTCGTAGGCCAGGTCGCGCTGGCGACGCAGGCGGCCACCCTCGCACACGAGGTCGTTGATGCTCTGGTAACCGCCGAGCGCCGTCTGGATCGCCCACTGGCCCGGCACGTTGGCGCACAGGCGCATGTTCGAGAGCATGTTCAGGCCCTCGATGTAGTCCTGTGCGCTGCGCTTGTCGCCCGACACCACGAGCCAGCCGGCGCGGTAGCCGCACGAGCGGTAGCTCTTGGAGAGCGAATTGAAGGTCAGCGTGAGCACGTCGGTCGACAGGCTGGCGATGGCGGTGTGCTTGACACCGTCGTACAGCACCTTGTCGTAGACCTCGTCGGCGAAGATGACGAGGCCGTGCTCGCGGGCGATCTCGACGAGGCTCTTGAGCAGGTCGTCGGAATAGAGCGCGCCGGTCGGATTGTTCGGGTTGATGACCACGATGCCCTTGGTGCGCGGCGTGATCTTGGCGCGGATGTCGGCCAGGTTCGGCATCCAGCCGTTGTCCTCGTCGCACAGGTAGTGCACCGGCGTGCCGCCCGACAGGCTCGTGGAGGCGGTCCACAGCGGGTAGTCGGGGGCCGGCAGCAGCAGCTCGTCGCCGTCGTTGAGCAGCGCGTTGGTCGACATGGCGATCAGCTCGCTGGCGCCGTTGCCCAGGTAGATGTCATCGAGCGTGACGCCCGCGATGCCCTGCTTCTGGGTCTCGTGCATCACGGCCTTGCGCGCCGCGAAAACACCCTTGCTGTCCGAGTAACCCGCCGAGGTCGGCAGGTTGCGGATCATGTCCTGCTGGATCTCCTCAGGCGCATCGAACCCGAACACGGCCAGATTGCCGATGTTGAGCTTGATGATCTTCTGGCCTTCTTCCTCCATCTGCTTGGCGGCGTCCATGATGGGACCGCGGATGTCATAGAGGACGTTGGCCAGCTTGGCCGATTTCTTGAGCTGCTTCAAAGGGGCCCTCCCGGGCGGGTTTACTCGAAGGTCAAAGGCCCTTGCGGGCCTCGTGTCACTAGGGAAAACCTATAATTTGACCACAGTTCCCAGTGCCCCGATGAAGCTCCAGCCCGACAAATCCGACGCCCAGACCCTCACCGCACACGGCCCCGGCTGGGTCGCGATCAACAACGAAAAGGTGGAGGGCAGTGTCGTCGTGGGTTCGCGTGGCGAACGCTTTGTCTGGGATTGCACGCGTTTCGACGAGCTAGGCCCCGAACATTTCGCGCAATTGGCCTCTTTGGGCGCCGAATTGGTTATTTTCGGCAGCGGAACCCGCATCCGATTTCCCCAGCCCGCATGGCTGCAGCCCCTGATGGCGCAACGCACCGGCGTGGAGACCATGGACACCCCAGCGGCCTGCCGAACCTACAACATCCTGGCCGGCGAAGGCCGGCACGTGATCGCCGCCCTGCTCGTCGAGAGCCCGGCGGGTGGCTGAGGGAGGGGTTTTCGAGGTAAAATACCGGGTTGCGAACCGGCCAGCTACCCAGAGTTAGCAACGACCAATCCTCCGTTCATCGAGCAAGCCCGAAAAAGGCTGAGAGGGCTCGGAGAACGGAATCTAACGGAGAAAACAAGTTTCATGGCGATCGTTGTCAACAAACCCATTCCTGAATTCGACGCCAACGCCACGGGCGGCCTGAAGGTCTCGAATACCTCGCACCTCGGCCACGTGCTGGTCATGTATTTTTACCCGAAAGATAACACTCCGGGTTGCACGACCGAAGCGATGCAGTTTCGCGATCACTACAAAGACTTCGAAAAAGCAGGTGCCACCGTCTTCGGCGTGTCGCGCGACAACATGAAGTCGCACGACGAATTCAAGGCCAAGCTCGAACTCCCGTTCGAACTGATTGCCGACACCGAAGAAAAAATGTGCCACATGTTCGGCGTGGTCAAGAACAAGATCATGTACGGCAAGAAGGTCAAGGGCATCGAGCGCAGCACCTTCCTGATCGGCGCCGATGGCATCCTGAAGGCCGAATGGCGCGGACTCAAGGTCCCGGGCCATGTCGAAGACGTGCTCAAGGCTGTCAAGGCGCTCAAGAAGGCGGCCTGATCGCGCTGCAGGGCACCGGGCGTGCGCTTTTGCGTCAAGTCGTGGGAATTGCCCCACGCGGTACGCAAAGAGCCTCCGGTGCGTCTTTCGCGGTGTGCATAATGGCTTCATGCCGTTGAGCTCCACGACCGCATCCACCGAACGAAGCCGCCTGGGTTTACAGGCGGCTTTTTCGTTTTCCGGTTCCCCCCTTTTCTTGCGAGCGACCTGACCCATGCCATTGCCTCCCGCCCCCACGAAACGCGCCGCATTGCTCTCGCCGGATGCGATCGATGCACCCGCCCGCTCCTCGCACAGAAGCTCGCGCCGCTCCGGCGACGCGCGCGACGACGCTCCCGCCAAGAGCGGGCCGCAGCCGCTGGAGCTGTTCGACAACCTCGGCACCGAAGGCGGCGGCGATGCGCCGGCCGCGCGTCCGGCACGCCGATCGAAAACGAAGGCTGCGCCCGCCCCGGCGCCCACGTCGGCACCGGTGAGCGCACCGCAGCAGCAACCACAGCCCGCAATGGTGCAGGTCGAGACGCGCGTGCCCACGCCGCCGCCCGCCGCCGTCGCACCTGTCGCGTCGCTCCATAGCCCGGCGCGCCCCAAGCGCAAGTCGACCGGTCCGGCCAAGCTGTTCGTGCTCGACACGAACGTGCTGCTGCACGACCCGATGTGCTTGTTCCGCTTCGAGGAGCACGACATCTTCCTGCCGATGATCGTGCTGGAAGAGCTCGACGGCCACAAAAAAGGCACAACCGAAGTCGCACGCAACGGCCGCCAGACCAGCCGCACGCTCGATGCGTTGGCCGGTGCGCAGGACGCCGACATCGACAAGGGCCTGAAGCTCGACACCACCGGCCATCGCGAGGCCGGCGGCCGACTGTTCTTCCAGACCGCGCCGCTCGACTATTCGCTGCCGGTCAGCCTGCCCCAGGGCAAGGCCGACAACCAGATCCTGGGCGTGGTCCAGGCTCTGCGCGACGAATACGCGAAAGACCGCCCGGGCAAGGCGAAGCAGGAAGTGGTGCTGGTGTCCAAGGACATCAACATGCGCGTCAAGGCGCGCGCGCTGGGCCTGGCCACCGACGACTACCAGAACGACAAGACGCTGGAAGACGGCGACCTGCTCTACGCCGGTTCGCTCGCGCTCCCACCCGACTTCTGGACTCGCCAGAGCAAGACCGTCGAAAGCTGGCAGAGCGGAAGCAACACCTTCTACCGAATCAGCGGTCCGATCGTGCCCAACCTGTACATCAACCAGTTCGTCTTCTTCGAGGCGCCGGGCGAGCCGAGCATGTACGCGCGCGTCACCGAAATTCGCGACAAGACCGCGGTGCTCAAGACGCTCAAGGACTACAGCTCGGGCAAGAACGCCGTGTGGGGCGTGAACACGCGCAACCGCGAGCAGAACTTCGCGATGAACCTGTTGATGGACCCGGAGATCGACTTCGTCACACTGACCGGCACGGCCGGCACCGGCAAGACCCTGATGGCGCTGGCCTCGGGCCTCACGCAGGTGCTCGACGACCGCCGCTACACCGAGATCATCATGACCCGCGCCACGGTGAGCGTCGGTGAAGACATCGGCTTCCTGCCCGGCACCGAGGAAGAAAAGATGGGCCCCTGGATGGGCGCGCTCGACGACAACCTCGAGTTCCTGGCCAAGGGCGATGGCGGCGGTGCCGGCGAGTGGGGCCGCGCGGCCACCAACGAGCTGATCCGCAGCCGCATCAAGGTCAAGAGCATGAACTTCATGCGCGGACGCACCTTCCTGAACAAGTACGTGATCATCGACGAGGCACAGAACCTCACACCCAAGCAGATGAAGACGCTGATCACCCGCGCCGGCCCCGGCACGAAGATCATCTGCATGGGCAACCTCGCGCAGATCGACACGCCCTACCTCACCGAAGGCTCCTCGGGCCTGACCTTCGCGGTCGACAAGTTCAAGGGCTGGCCGCACGGCGGGCACATCACGCTAGCGCGCGGCGAACGCTCACGTCTGGCCGATTTCGCAAGCGACGTGCTCTAAGTTCATCGGCCCCGGCCAACACCAGCCCGCGCATGCTCCTGGAGCATCGCGGGCTTTTTTTTTCGTCCGCCATGACAGGCTACTGACAAGACGTTGTCAGGAGGCGGCTCGCACCATGCAGGCTCCTTCCAACGCAACAACGAACGAAAGCGAGCACCTCATGACAACCACCGCCATCACCTGGTTCGAGATTCCCGTCGCCGACCTGGACCGCGCCCAGGCCTTCTACGAAACCGTGCTCGCGCGCAAGCTGCGCCGCGAGGACTTCGGCGGCAACCCCTTGGTCGTGTTCCCCTACGACGAGCCCGCCACCGGCGGCGCGCTGAAGCCCGGTGCCAACACCAGCGCGCAGGCCGGCAGCGGCATCCGCGTCTACCTCGACTGCACCGGCATCGATGCCGTGCTCTCGCGCGTCGCGGCGGCCGGTGGACAGATCGTGGCGCCCAAGTCGGCGCTGCCGCCCGGCATGGGCTTCATCGCCCACCTGCGCGACACCGAAGGCAACGAAGTCGGCCTGCACGCCCCGGCCTGAGACACCATGGCACAACGCAACTGGATTGCGGTCGCCAGCGCCGAGCATGCCCGGCGCGGGCGGGACCACCGGCCGCTCGGGTTCATGCAACTGGGCCACGGCAAGCTCGCGCCGCTCAAGCGCGTGGCAGCGGGCGACCGCGTCGCCTACTATTCGCCGGCCACGGTATTCGGCGGCTCGGACAAGCTGCAGAGCTTCGTGTCGCTCGGCATCGTCCAGCCTGGCGATCCCTACGAGTTCGACATGGGCAACGGCTTCGTCCCGTGGCGTCGCGACGTGGCCTACGTCGCCGCGCACGAGGCGCCCATCGCCCCGTTGATCGAACGCCTCGCCTTCATCGAAACCCCGAAGCAATGGGGCTACAAATTCCGCTTCGGCCTGTTCGACATCACTGACATCGACATGAAACTGATCGCACAGACGATGAAGGCCGAACCGAAGGCGCTCCTGTTTTGAGCGCCTTCGCCCTCCTCATCCGACACCTCCGGAGAAAAAACGCATGGACCCCATCCGCCAACACCACGACGCCTTCCGGGTCTCCGGCCTCACGGCACGCACCACCAACCGCGAAGAGATCGACCCCGCCACCGCGCGCATCGGCGCACTGTGGAACCGCTTCTTCGGCGAGCAGACCTACGACTCGACGCCGCACCGCACCGGCGACACGCGCATCTTCAGCGTCTACTCCGCCTACGAATCGGATGCGCACGGCGCCTTCGACGTGACGGCCGGCGTGGCCGTCTCGGAGGGCGCAGACAGTGTCGCCATTGAAGCAGGCGACTACCTCGTGTTCACCGGCCGCGGCGAGATGCCGCAGATGGTGATCGCCACGTGGCAGCGCATCTGGCAGTATTTCGAGGCGCATCCGGAAATCGTTCGCCGCTACCGCAGCGATTTCGAAGCCTACGAGGGGCCGGACGCAGTGGCGATCCACATCGGAGTCTCATGAGTACACGCAAGGGCTGGCGCGACAGGCTGGCCGGCTACCCGAACCTGCCGAACGTGAAGGCCATTCCCCCGGCCATGCGCGCGCGGCATGGCGAGGGCACCATCGCCACGCCCTCGCCCGCCGAAGTCGAGGAGGCGATGCGCGGCGTGCCCGAAGGCCGGCTCGCGACCGTGCTCGGCATCGGCGAAGAGATCGCGGCGCGCCACCAGGCCACCATCGGCTGCACCGTGACCACAGCGATCTTCGCCCACATGGTGGCGCACGCCACCGAGGAAGCCATGACCGGCGCCGACCAAACACCCTACTGGCGCACGCTCAAGATTGGCGGCGAGCTCAACCCCAAGTACCCAGGCGGCATCGAGGCCCAGATGTCACGGCTCGAGACCGAAGGCCACACCGTGGTCCAGCGCGGCAAGCGCTACTTTGTCGAGGACTTCGCCAGGAAACTCGTCGGAACGCGTTGATGCGCCGCGCCGACCGCCTCTTCCAGCTCGTGCAGCTCATCCGCGGCCGCCGGCTCACCACGGCCGCGTTTCTGGCACAGCGCCTGGAGGTGTCGGAGCGCACGGTGTACCGCGACGTGGCCGACCTGCAGCACCAGGGTGTGCCGATCGAAGGCGAAGCCGGCGTCGGCTACCGGCTCGGCGCAGGCTTCGAATTGCCGCCGTTGATGTTCACCCAGGACGAGGCCGCAGCGCTCGTGGCCGCAGCGCGCATGACCCAGAGCTGGGTCGATCCGGCGATGGCGCGCAGCATCGAGACAGGCCTGGGAAAGATTTTGTCGGTGCTGCCGCCGGCGGCTCGCGTCTCGGCCGAGGCGCTGGCGCTGTATGCACCCGCGCTCGGCCTCGACGACGCTTTGCGCGCCCGGCTGCAGACGCTGCGCGAGGCCGTGCAGGCCCACCAGAAGCTGCGACTGCACTACCGCGACGTCTCGGGCGATACCAGCGAGCGCACGGTGCGGCCGTTGGGCTGTTTCTACTGGGGCAAGGTGTGGACGCTCTCGACATGGTGCGAGTTGCGCAACGATTTCCGCGGCTTCCGGGTCGATCGCATGGAGGCGGTGGACGTGCTCGCCACGCGCTTTCAGGACGAACCCGGCAAGACGCTGGCCGACCTGCTTCGGCAGGTGAAGGCCGAGGCGGCGCGGCACAAGGTGTGGGAGCAGAAGCCGCCAACCTCGACGCCCGAACCCGGCTGCGACGCCTGCTGACGGCCTGCCGCGCGGCCGATCAGTAGTCGTCGTTGTTGCTGTAGCCGACCAGGTTCTCGAACTTGGTGATCGGCTTCAGGAAGGCCAGCTTCACGGTGCCGGTCGGGCCATTCCGGTGCTTGCTGATGATCACCTCGGCCACGCCCGGCTCCTTCGACTCCTTGTTGTAGTAGTCGTCGCGGTAGATGAACATGATGATGTCCGCGTCCTGCTCGATGGCGCCGGATTCGCGCAAGTCGCTCATCATGGGACGCTTGTCGGTCCGGGCTTCCACGCCGCGGCTGAGCTGCGACAACGCGATCACCGGGCACTTCAGTTCCTTGGCCAGCATCTTCAGGCCGCGCGAGATTTCGCCCACGGCCGTGGCGCGGTTCTCGTCGCCCGAACTGCTGGTCGACATGAGCTGCAGGTAGTCGACCACGATCAGGCCGAGGCGCCCGTACTGGCGCGCCAGCCGGCGCGCATTGGCGCGCAACTCGCTCGACGAAAGACCCGGCGTCTCGTCGATGTGCAGCGACACCGTGCGCAGCTTCTCGATGGCTTCGGTCAGGCGCGGCCACTCTTCGTCGCTGAGCTTGCCGGTGCGCAGGTGGCCCTGGTCGATGCGGCCGATGGAACCCACGATACGCACCGCGAGCTGAGCAGCACCCATTTCCATCGAGAACACCGCGACCGGCAGCCCCTCTTCGAGCGCCACGTGCTCGGCGATGTTGATCGCCAGCGAGGTCTTGCCCATCGACGGACGCGCGGCCAGCACGATCATGTCGCCGGGCTGCAGGCCCGAGGTCATCTTGTCGAAATCGTGGAAGCCCGTGCGCACGCCCGTGATGTCGTTCGGGTTCTCGGCCATCTCGGTCACGCGGTCGAGCAGCTCGACCACCAGGGCATCCATGCTCTGGAAGCCCTGCTTCATCCGCGTGCCTTCTTCGCCGATGTTGAAGATCTTCTGTTCGGCTTCGTCCAGGATCTTGTCGACCGCCTTGCCCTGCGGATTGAAGGCATTGGTCGCGATCTCGTCGGCAGCCGACACGAGCTTGCGCAAGATGGAACGCTCGCGCACGATCTCGGCGTAGCGCCGGATGTTGCTCGCGCTCGGCACGTACTGCGCGAGCGAGTTCAGGTAGACCAGCCCGCCGATGTCGTCGGCCTTGCCGAGGTTCTGCAACTGCTCGAAGACCGTGATCACGTCGGCCGGCTTGCTGGCATTGATCAGCCCGCCGATGGCCGCGTAGATCAGCTTGTGCTCATGACGGTAGAAGTCGCCGTCGACCAGCAGGTCGCCCATGCGGTCCCAGGCGCCGTTGTCCAGCAGCAAGCCCCCCAGCACGCTGGATTCGGCCTCGATGGAATGAGGCGGAATGCGCAATTGCGCGATCTGGCGGTCGGCCGACGAATCATTGTCGGCATAGGAGAAAACGGCGGACATGGACTTCCCTTGCAACCCTGCATGCTAAGCCGCGCAGAGCGCAGCGTGTGTGGACAAGGTTGTTAATAAACAGTGAACTTCCGGTGCGGCGAGGTGGACAACTCGTGCGCAGAAAAGAAAAAGCCGCCCGAAGGCGGCTTTCTTGCGTCAGCGCACGGGGCGCTGCAAACGATCAGGCGGTTTCGCCGTAGACCGTGACGGTGATCTCGACGACCACGTCGGTGTGCAGCGAGACGCTCACGGTGTTGTCGCCGACGACCTTGATCGGGCCGTTGGGCAGACGCACTTGCGACTTCGCGACCTTGTAGCCTTGCTTGTTCAGCTCTTCGGCGATGTCGCCGTTGGTGACCGAACCGAACAGACGGCCGTCCACGCCAGCCTTTTGGGTCAGCTTGACGGTCGAGCCGGCGAGCTTTTCGCCCTGGGCTTGCGACTCGGCCAGCTTGGCGGCCGCAGCCTTTTCGAGCTCGACGCGCTTGGCTTCGAATTCGGCCTTGTTGGCAGTGGTGGCGCGACGGGCACGACCCGAGGGGATCAGGAAGTTGCGTGCGTAGCCGTCCTTGACCTTGACGATGTCGCCCAGGCCGCCGACGTTCAGAACCTTGTCCAGAAGAATGATTTGCATGGTGTGTGCTCCTTCTTAGACGCGGTGCTGGTCGCTGTACGGCACCATGGCCAGGAAGCGCGCGCGCTTGATGGCGGTGTTCAGCTGACGTTGGTAGATCGCGCGCGTGCCGGTCAGGCGTGCGGGGATGATCTTGCCGTTTTCGCTGATGAAGTCACGCAGCGTGTCGATGTCCTTGTAGTCGATTTCTTCGACGCCAGCGACAGTGAAACGGCAGAAGCGCTTGCGCTTGAACAGCAGCGACTGGGTGTTGCGCTTCGGGCGCTTGTCTTTGTTGAATTTCTTGAACGTGGCCATTGGGGGACCTCTTGTCGAAAATTAATCTTGCTGAAAATCCTGGATGTGCAGGACCGGATGCTTGCCGTTGCCCGGTGTCGCGAGAAACCCCTGGAATCGCCAGAGACTTCCCATCGACTGCGCTGCGAGCCGCTCGGCGATGGCGCCGAACGCAACGGCTTTAAGGGCCGTTTTCACCTGCCGGGGCTTTCCTGCCTCCTGGAGCGTCGACTCATGGTCGAGCTTCAGATCGAGGGCGGGAAGGCCGGCTGGCGTGTATCGCAGGGTTCCGAGTTCGGCGACAGAGGCGGTCAGCAGAAGCTGGTTGACCCCGGTCGCCGCAGCGGCAGCCGTCACGCCATCAGTTGTTGTTGGCGGCGTATTCGGCCTGCTGGGCCTTGCGGGCCTCTTCGCGCTCGACCGTCTTCATCATCGACGAAGGACCGGTGTCGGCCTTCTTCTTCTGAACGGTCAGGTGACGCAGCACGGCATCGTTGAACTTGAACGCGTGTTCCAGTTCACCCATCACGGCTTGTTCAGCTTCGATGTTGACGCACAGGTAGTGAGCCTTGTTGAGCTTGTTGATCTGGTAAGCCAGCTGACGGCGGCCCCAGTCTTCAACGCGGTGGACCTTGCCGCCGCCGGCCGTGATCAGGCCCTTGTAACGCTCCAGCATGGCCGGAACTTGTTCGCTCTGATCCGGGTGGATGAGCAAGATGATTTCGTAGTGACGCATGGCACTCCTTGTGGATTCTTCCGTGGAAGAGGAAAAGCCATCCGCAGCGTCGGGCGCGGTATGGCAAGGCAAAGCCGGCGATTATAGCCCTGTCTTGCGCGATCCGGCAAGACGCCTCAGTCGTTGAGGGCCTTGTCGAGAGCGGCGGCCTTCTCTGCACCCACGGCGGCGCGGATCTTGGGCGCCAGCGCCAGGAGGTCTTCGTAGCTCGTCGTGCCCTCGACTTGGAGGTTGAGCCGGAAGCCCATCAGTCCCAGGCTGCCGGTCAGTTGGGTGGCGATGGGATAGGCATCCTTGTAGCGCTGCTGCCGGCTGCGGCCGGAAGACACTGCAGGCGCCGGGGCTGCTGCCACGGCTGCGACTGGCTGACCGGGCAGTGGCGCCAGCAGGTCCAGCGCGATCATCTGCTCGATCTCGTCGCGCCCGATGCCCAGGCCCGAGCCGAGCACGTCGTCGATCGAGCGCTTGCCGTCGAACTGGATGAAGGCCGAGCGCTGACGCGGCGTCAACGGCACCGAGCGGTCCTTGAGGACCTGCTGTCCGGCTTCCGTCTTGACAAGAATCATGGGGGGTCTCCGGCGATGTGCTGACACGGACCCGGGCGGGCCTGTGCCGCCTCAGGTGGGCAGCCGGGATACGGCGCCTGCGAATGTCACGAGTCTGACATCGGAAACGCACTTTGTTTCATTTGCACGGGACAAGCACGGGGGAATCCCCCATGGGGATTTCCGCCATTCGCCGCGTTGCATCACGCAGCGGGCTCAGCCTCGCTGGGCCAGCTGCTGCCAGGTGTCGATCACACTGTCCGGGTTCAGCGAGATCGATTCGATGCCCTGCTCCGCCAGCCACAGCGCGAAGTCGGGGTGGTCGCTGGGGCCCTGGCCGCAGATGCCGACGTACTTGCCTTCAGCCTTGCAGGCCTTGATGACGCGGCTCAGCAGCGCCTTGATGGCCGGATCGCGCTCGTCGAAGTCGGCCGCCAGCAGCTCGAGGCCCGAGTCGCGGTCCAGGCCCAGGGTGAGCTGGGTCAGGTCGTTCGAGCCGATCGAGAAACCGTCGAAGAACTTCAGGAACTCTTCCGGCAGCACGGCATTGCTCGGCACCTCGCACATCATGATCAGCTTGAGCGAGTTTTCACCGCGCTTCAGGCCGTGCTCGCCCAGCAGCGTGGTCACGCGCTCGGCCTGGCCCAGGGTGCGCACGAAGGGCACCATGATCTGCACGTTGGTCAGGCCCATGTCGTTGCGCACGCGCTTGAGCGCCTCGCATTCCATGGCAAAGGCCTCGCCGAAGTCGGCGCTCAGGTAGCGAGCGGCACCGCGGAAGCCCAGCATCGGGTTCTCTTCTTCGGGCTCGTAGCGGCTGCCGCCGATCAGCTTGCGGTACTCGTTCGACTTGAAGTCCGAGAGGCGCACGATGACGGGCTTGGGCCAGAACGCGGCAGCGATGGTCGCAACGCCTTCGGTCACCTTGTCGACGTAGAACGCACGCGGCGAGGCATGGCCGCGGGCCACCGATTCGACGGCCTTCTTCAGGTCGTTGTCGACGTTCGGGTAGTCGAGGATCGCCTTCGGGTGCACGCCGATGTTGTTGTTGATGATGAACTCCAGGCGCGCCAGGCCCACGCCGTGGTTCGGCAGCTGCGCGAAGTCGAAGGCAAGCTGCGGGTTGCCCACGTTCATCATGATCTTCAGGTCGATCTCGGGCATCACGCCGCGCTGCACTTCGGTCACTTCGGTCTCAAGCAGGCCGTCGTAGATGAAGCCGGTGTCGCCCTCGGCGCAGCTCACGGTGACGAGCGTGCCGTCCTTCAGCAGGTCGGTGGCGTCGCCGCAGCCGACCACGGCCGGAATACCGAGTTCGCGCGCAATGATGGCCGCGTGGCAGGTGCGCCCGCCGCGGTTGGTGACGATGGCGGCAGCGCGCTTCATCACCGGTTCCCAGTTGGGGTCGGTCATGTCGGTGACGAGCACGTCGCCGGCCTGCACCTGGTCCATTTCGCTGATGTTGTGCACGATGCGCACGGCACCGGTGCCGATCTTCTGGCCGATGGCACGGCCTTCGGCCAGCACGGCGCCCTTGCCCAGCAGCTTGTAGCGCTGCTCGGCCTTGCCCTGCTGCTGGCTCTTCACGGTCTCGGGACGCGCCTGCAGGATGTAGAGGTGGCCGTCGGTGCCGTCCTTGCCCCACTCGATGTCCATCGGACGGCCGTAGTGTTCTTCGATGACCAGCGCGTAGCGGGCCAGTTGCTCGACGTCGGCGTCGCTCAGCGAGTAGCGGTTGCGCTGCTCGGCCTTGACGTCGGTGGTCTTGACCAGCTTGCCGCTCGCCTTCTTTTCTTCAGGCGTGGCGAACTCCATCTGAATCAGCTTGGAGCCGAGGTTGCGGCGAATGACGGCCTTCTTGCCGGCCTTGAGGGTCGGCTTGTGCACGTAGAACTCGTCGGGATTCACGGAGCCCTGCACCACCGTCTCGCCCAGGCCGTAGCTCGAGGTGATGAACACGACCTGGTCGAAGCCCGACTCGGTGTCGATGGTGAACATCACGCCGGCGGCGCCGAGGTCGGAGCGCACCATGCGCTGCACGCCGGCCGACAGCGCGACCACGTCGTGCTCGAAGCCCTTGTGCACGCGGTAGCTGATGGCGCGGTCGTTGTAGAGGGAGGCGAACACCTCCTTCATCTTGTGCAGCACGTCGTCGATGCCGACCACGTTCAGGAAGGTTTCCTGCTGACCGGCGAACGAAGCGTCGGGCAGGTCTTCGGCGGTGGCCGACGAACGCACGGCGAACGAGGCGGACGGATTGCCGGCGCTCAGCGTGGCGAAGGCTTCGCCGATGGCTTTCTGCAGGTCGGCCGGGAACGGCTGGGCCTCGACCATGGCGCGGATTTCGGCGCCGGCCACGGCCAGGGCGCGCACGTCTTCGGTGTCCAGCGCGGCAAGGCGCTTGCTGATCTTGTCGGCCAGGCCGTCGTGCGCCAGGAACTGACGGAACGCGTGGGCCGTGGTCGCAAAACCGGTCGGCACGCGCACGCCCTGTGGCAGCTGCGAGATCATTTCGCCGAGGCTGGCGTTCTTGCCGCCAACCGACTCGACGTCGGTCATCCTCAGGTTTTCAAATGGCACGACCAGTGCGGTCGCCTCGAAAAGTGCAGACATGGGGAAGCTCCAGAAGTTGAAACCGGCGCTGCATGCAGACGGCGCAGCACGATCGTTGTCGTTGCTTTGGGTGCGGTCGCGGTGTGCATGGAAAGAATTCGAGGGGGTTGGGAAAGCGGATTCCCGATAATGGCCCGGATTGTAGGCGTGGCAGGTCGCGCGCGCCGCAGGACTCCGCCGCAAAAGCAACACCATGCATACACGCACTGTTTTCTTCGTCTCCGACGGCACCGGCATCACCGCCGAAACCTTCGGCAATGCCGTTCTGGCCCAGTTCGAGATGAAGCCGCGCCACGTGCGGCTGCCCTTCACCGACACGGTCGACAAGGCGCACCAGGCGGTGCGGCAGATCAACCACACGGCCGAAATCGAGGGCGTGCGGCCCATCGTGTTCACCACGCTGGCCAACATGGACGTGCTGGGCGTCATCGAAACCGGCTGCAAGGGCATGCTGCTGGACATGTTCGGCACCTTCGTGCGGCCGCTCGAGATCGAGCTGGCCATGAAGTCGAACCATCGCATCGGCCGCTTCAGCGATGTCAGCAAGAGCAAGGCCTACAACGACCGCATCGCCGCCATCGACTTCAGCCTGCAGCACGACGACGGCCAGAGCAACCGCGACCTCGAAGGCGCCGACCTGATCCTGGTCGGCGTGAGCCGCAGCGGCAAGACGCCGACCTCGCTCTACCTGGCGATGCAGCACGGCCTGAAGGCGGCCAACTACCCGCTGATTCCCGAAGACTTCGACCGCCGCCAGCTCCCGCCGGCGCTGAGCCCGCACCGCAAGAAGATCTTCGGCCTGACGATCCAGCCCGAGCGGCTGAGCGAGATCCGCAACGAGCGCCGGCCCAACTCGCGCTACGCCAGCCTCGAGAACTGCCGCCACGAAGTCAGCGAGGCCGAGGCCATGATGCGGCGCGCCGGCATCCGCTGGCTCTCGACGACCACCAAGTCGATCGAGGAAATCGCCACCACGATCCTGCAGGAGCTACGGCCGGAGCGGTTGATCTACTGACCCGCCCCTCCAGTTCGCACGAGAAAAAAAAGGAGGCCATCTGTTCGATGGCCCCCCTTTTTCTTTCAAAGCCCCCCTGAACTCAGGCCGGCGCCGTCGTGCGGATTAGGTGGTCGAACGCACCGAGCGCCGCCTTCGCGCCGTCGCCGGCCGCGATGATGATCTGCTTGAACGGCACCGTGGTGACGTCGCCCGCCGCGAACACGCCGGGCACCGAGGTCTGGCCGCGCGCGTCGACAACGATCTCGCCGTGCTTCGTGAGCTCGACCGTGCCCTTGAGCCAGTCGGTGTTGGGCACGAGGCCGATCTGGATGAACACGCCTTCGAGTTCGACCTTCTTCAGCTCGCCCGATGCGCGGTCCTTGTAGACCAGCCCGTTGACCTTCTGGTCGCCGGTGATCTCGGTGGTCTGCGCGTTGGTGAAGATGTCGACGTTCTTCAGGCTCTTGAGCTTGCGCTGCAGCACGGCATCGGCGCGCAGTTGCGTGTCGAACTCGATCAGCGTGACATGGCCGACGATGCCGGCGAGGTCGATGGCGGCCTCGACACCCGAGTTGCCGCCGCCGATCACCGCCACGCGCTTGCCCTTGAACAGCGGGCCGTCGCAGTGCGGGCAATAGGCCACGCCCTTGTTCTTGAACTCGTGCTCGCCCGGCACGTTGATGTTGCGCCAACGGGCACCGGTCGAGATGATGACGGTCTTGCTCTTGAGCGACGCGCCGCTTTCGAGCTGCACCTCGATGAGGTCCTTGCCCGGCACCAGCGCCTTGGCGCGCTGCAAATTCATGATGTCGACGTCGTAGTCGCGCACGTGCTCTTCGAGCGCATGGGCGAACTTCGGTCCTTCGGTTTCCTTGATCGAGATGAAGTTCTCGATGCCCAGCGTGTCGAGCACCTGGCCGCCGAAGCGCTCCGAGGCGACACCCGTGCGGATGCCCTTGCGTGCGGCGTACACCGCGGCTGCGGCGCCGGCGGGGCCACCACCGACGATCAGCACGTCGAAGGCGTCCTTGGCGGCGATCTTCGCGGCTTCGCGCTCGACGCCACTGGTGTCGATCTTGGCGAGGATTTCTTCCAGGCTCATGCGGCCCTGGCCGAACTCGGTGCCGTTCAGGAACACCGTCGGCACGGCCATGATCTGGCGTTCCTTGACTTCCTCCTGGAAGGTGCCGCCTTCGATCATCGTGGTGCGGATGCGCGGATTCTGGATGGCCATCAGGTTCAGCGCCTGGACCACGTCGGGGCAGTTGTGGCAGGTGAGCGAGACGTAGATTTCGAACTCGAAATCGCCGTCGAGCGCCTTGATCTGGTCGAGCACGGCCTGCTCGACCTTGGGGGGGTAGCCGCCGATCTGCAACAGCGCAAGGATCAGCGACGTGAATTCATGGCCCATCGGCAGGCCGGCAAAGCGCGGGCCGTGGTTTTCGCTCGGGCGGTTGACCGAGAACGAGGGCTTGCGGTGGTTGTCGTCGCGGCTTTCGGTCAGCGTGACCAGCGGCGAGACTTCGGCAACGTCCTTCAGCAGCGACAGCATTTCGCCCGAAGCCTTGCTGTCGTCGAGCGAGGCAACGATCTCGATCGGCTGCGTGGCGCGTTCGAGGTAACTCTTCAATTGGGCTTTGGTGCTGGCGTCAAGCATGAGGGACTCACTTTCGATATCTGAAAACTATCAACTGGGGACAAAAAAGCCCGGGGCCTCGTGAGCGCCCGGGCTTTGCGCGGGGCGCTTAGATCTTGCCGACGAGGTCGAACGACGGAGCGATGGTCTTGTCGCCGTCATTCCACTTGGCCGGGCAGACTTCGTTCGGGTGCTCGGCGGTGTAGACCGCTGCCTTGAGCTTGCGCAGGGTTTCCTTGACGTCGCGGGCGATTTCGTTGGAGTGCACTTCGGCGGTCTTGATGATGCCGTCGGGGTTGATCACGAAGGTGCCGCGCAGTGCCAGGCCTTCTTCGGGGATGTGCACGCCGAACGCGTTGGTCAGCGTGTGGGTCGGGTCGCCCACGAGGGGGAACTTGGCCTTGCCGACGGCCGGCGACGTGTCGTGCCAGACCTTGTGCGAGAAGTGCGTGTCGGTGGTCACGATGTAGACCTCGGCACCCAGCTTCTGGAACTCGGGGTAGTGGTCGGCCGCGTCTTCGACTTCGGTCGGGCAGTTGAAGGTGAAGGCCGCCGGCATGAAGATCAGCACAGACCACTTGCCCTTGAGCGTCTCGTCGGACACATCGATGAACTTGCCATTGAGGTAAGCCTGGGTCTTGAAGGGTTGGACTGCGGTGTTGATCAGGGACATGTGATTCCTTGGATGCTGCGGTTGGAAAGAAAAGTGCGAGCCATGAGTATAACTACCAATATCTTGTTTTTGATAGATATCAACTATTGGAAGTATTGGAACCCGCTATGTTTGCGATCGCGCCGCGCATCGCCTTGCGCCAGGTCAATACGAACGTGTATCACCATCACACGCATGCAGACCGGCGCAGCATGGGTTTGCTTGCAAGTGCGTGTTCTCCCCTCGGACAATCACCGCTTTCAGAACAAGGAAAATAATCATGAAGGGCGACCCCAAAGTCATCGAACACCTGCAGGCGCAGCTCAAGAACGAGCTGACTGCGATCAACCAGTACTTCCTCCACTACCGCATGCTCAAGCACTGGGGCCTGGACAAGCTGGCAAAGAAGGAATACGAAGAATCCATCGGCGAGATGAAGCACGCCGACAAGCTCATGGACCGCATCTTCATGCTCGACGGCCTGCCCAACCTGCAGGACCTGGGCAAGCTGAACATCGGCGAAGACGTGCCCGAGCTGCTGCGCTGCGACCTCGGCGCCGAAACCGGCGCGCAAGCGACCATCAAGGACGGCATCGCGCATTGCGAATCGGTGCGCGACTATGTCTCGCGCGACCTGCTGCAAGAGATCCTGGACGACACCGAGGAGCACATCGACTTCCTCGAGACGCAGATCGACCTGATCGACCGCGTCGGCCTGCAGAACTACCTGCAGTTGCAGGTGGGCGAGCTCGAGTAAGCACAACGCAGCACCGCCACGGCATTGCAAACAAACGGGGCTTCGGCCCCGTTTTTTATTGCTCTTTACTTAACTTTATCCCCACTGAATAGCAGTCATTCTCATTCACGCGAATACAATTCGCGCTTTCGATGACTGCCCCCCCCCGTTCCGACAACCGCCGCCGCGCCTATTGGCTCAAGACCCTCCACGAGTGGCATTGGGTCAGTTCTGCCATCTGTCTCGTCGGGATGATCCTGTTCAGCGTCACGGGCTTCACGCTCAACCACGCGGGCCAGATCGAGGCCAAGCCGGTGGTCACGACGCACAACGGCACCGTCGACGACGCGCTGCGCGCCCGCCTCGAACAGCAACTGCCGGCCGCCAAGGCTCAACAAGGCAAGGCCCCGCTGCCCGCCGAACTGCAAGCCTGGCTGCGCAAGCAATGGGACATCGACACCGCCGGCCGCGAGGCCGAATGGTCCGACGACGAAATCTACCTCTCGCTCCCCCGCCCTGGCGGCGACGCCTGGCTGCGCCTGAGCCTGCCTGAAGGCGAGGTCGAATACGAGCGCACCGACCGCGGCTGGCTCTCCTACTTCAACGACCTGCACAAGGGCCGCAACACCGGCACCGCCTGGAGCTGGTTCATCGACATCTTCGCGGCCGCCACGCTGGTCTTCTCGGTCACCGGGCTGTTCATTCTCAAGATGCATGCGGGCAACCGCCCCTTCACCTGGCCCATGGTGGGCATGGGGCTGGTGGTGCCCGTGCTGCTCGCGCTGCTGTTCATTCACTGACCGATCCGATAGCTGGACCGGTCGGCACGTTGTTTTTGTTGATTCAGGAAAAGAGGTTTCCCGTGCACCTTCGCTACTCGCTCGCACCGATCGCCATGTCGGCGCTGTTCGCGGCTCCGGCCCTTGCCGCCGGCCTGTCGGTCAACATCGAGATTCCCCGACTCAATGTGTCGGAGTACCACCGCCCCTACGTGGCGACCTGGATCGAGCGCGCCGACAGCACGATGGCCGGCACGCTGGCCGTCTGGTACGACGTGCGCACCAAGACCAACAACCCCGAGGGCGAAGGCACCAAGTGGCTCAAGGACATGCGCCAGTGGTGGCGCCGCGGCGGCCGTGAACTGGCGGTGCCGGTCGACGGCATCACCGGCGCCTCCAAGCCCGCGGGCAAGCACCAGCTGAGCTTCACCGAAGGCTCGGGCGCTATGCCCAAGCTCGCCCCCGGCGCCTACAAGCTGGTGGTCGAAGCCGCCCGTGAAGTCGGCGGCCGCGAGGTCGTGACCATCCCGTTCCAGTGGCCGCCCACCGCCGCCGCGCAACCGGTTGCAGCCGGCAAGGAAGAGCTCGGCGAGATCAAGCTCGAACTCAAGCCCTGACTTCCGACCGATCCGCCCCCTTCGCCCGCTCTCTCATTCCAAGGACCCCCATGACCCGCTTCACCCTGCGCGCCGCCGGCCTCGCCCTCGCCCTTTCGGCCGTTGCTTCCGTGACCCAGGCGCACAACGCCTGGCTGCTGCCCTCGACCACGGTGCTGTCGAAGGCCGATACCGTGAGCGTTGACGCCGCCGTGTCGAACGACCTGTTCGTTGCCAACCACGCGCCGCTGCGCCTGGACGGCCTGCAGATCGCCGCCCCCGACGGCAGCGCCGTGAAGCCCGAATCCGAAGCCAAGCTCAAGCTGCGCAACGTGTTCGACGTGAACGTCGCGCAGGCGGGCACCTACCGCATCGCGGTGGTCAACAACGGCGCGTTCGCCGCCTGGAAGGACAAGGCCACGGGCCAGAACAAGCGCGCCCGCGGCACGGCCGAAACCATCGCCAAGGAAATCCCGGCCGACGCACAGGACGTGACCATCACCCAATCGGCCGGCCGCATCGAGACCTTCGTGACCGTCGGCAAGCCCTCGACGCTCAAGCCCATCGGCCAGGGCCTGGAACTGATCTCCGCCGGCAGCCCGACCGACCTCGTCAAGGGCGAGAAGGCGACCTTCACGCTGCACCTGGACGGCAAGCCCGCCAAGGACCTCGAAGTGACCGTGACCGCCGGCAACACCCAGTACCGCGACAAGCTCGACGAGGTCAAGCTCAAGACCGACGACAAGGGCCAGTTCAGCGTGACTTGGCCGAGCGCCGGCATGTACTGGCTCGACGCCAGCACCAAGGACAGCAAGACCACCGTGCCGCAGGCCAAGGAACGCCGCCTGAGCTACGCGGCCACGCTGGAAGTGATGCCCTGACCCTGCCGCCTGCACCGGCAGCACCCGCTCCCTTGAGCCTTTCGTTCAGCACCTGGCGCGCGGGCGGCTACGCCAACGCGGCCGTCCCCCGCCGCGCCGATCCCGCCAGCCTCCAGCAGCTCGGCGGGCAGACGATGGGCACGACCTGGTCGCTGCGCTTCGACAACCCGCAGCTGCTGCCGCTCGCGCAGGTGCGCGAGGCGGTCGAAGCCGCGCTCGCGCGCGTGATCGCGCAGATGAGCCATTGGGAGCCAGACTCCCTCATCAGCCGCTTCAACACCGCACCCGCAGGTTCGCGCCATGCGCTGCCTGCTGAATTCGCGCAGGTGATGCAGTGCGCGCTCGCGTGGGCGCAGGCCAGCAGCGGCGCGATCGATCCGACGGTCGGTGCATTGGTGGCGCGTTGGGGCTTCGGCCCCGCGGCGTCGCAGGACAACGCCCTGCCCTCGCCTGACGCGCTGGCCGCGGTCCACGCGCACGTCGGCTGGCAACGGCTGACGTTCGATGAATCCGATCACACGCTGCTGCAACCCGGCGGCGTGCAGCTCGATCTCTCGGGCATCGCCAAAGGCTTCGCAGTCGACCACGGCGTTGACGCGCTGCGCGCGCTCGGCCTCACCGACCTGCTGTTCGAGATCGGCGGCGAGCTGCGCGGCATCGGCCGACGACCCGGCGGCGCACCGTGGCAGGTCCAGGTCGACACCGAGATGCCGACCCCGCAACGCATCGCGCTGGCCGACATGGCCGTGGCCACCTCGGGCGACCGCTGGCACCGTCGCACGCTCGAAGGCCGCTGCTGGTCGCACACGATCGATCCGCGCGATGGCGAGCCGGTGGCGCATGCACTGGCCAGCGTCACGGTGTTGCATCCGCAGTGCATGCAGGCGGACGCGCTGGCCACCGTGCTGACCGTGCTCGGCCCCGACGAGGGCCTGGCCTTCGCGCGGCAGCGCGACATCGCGGCCCTGTTCATTTCCCGCGCCGACGACGGATCGATCTCCGAACGCGCCACGCCCGCGTGGCAGGCGCAGGCCGGCGCATGACCGAGACCTTGTGGCGTGCGCTGGGGGCCAGCGCGACGGTCGCGGCCTATGCCGCGCTGTGCCTGGGCATCTACGCACGGCAGCGGCGGCTGCACGCCATCGCCGCCCGCGAAGCCGCGGCGCTGTCGGCCGGTGACGGCGCGCAGACGTCGCCCACCCTCGTGCTGTTCGCCAGCCAGACCGGCCAGGCCGAAACCATCGCGTGGCAGACCGCGCGGCGACTGCGCGCGGCCGGCACCGCGGTGCGCGTGATGACACTCAACGCACTCGACAGCGCCACGCTTTCATCGGCCAGCCGCGCCCTCTTCGTGGCCAGCACTTACGGCGAAGGCGATGCGCCCGACGGCGCCAGCGTGTTCGCCGAGCGCGTGATGGGCACGCCACTGGCGCTGCCTTCGCTGCGCTACGCCGTGCTGGCACTCGGCGACCGCCAGTACGCCCACTTCTGCGGCTTCGGCCGCGCGCTCGATACGTGGCTTCACACGTCCGGCGCCGTGCGCGACTTCGACGCCATCGAGGTCGACAACAGCGACCCCGCCGCGCTCGCCGACTGGCAGTCCCGCTGGGGCGACGCATCCGAGGACACCGACGACGCCCCGGCGAGCTTTGCGCCCTGGCGGCTCACACGGCGCGAACTGCTCAATGCCGGCAGCACGGGCGGCCCCGTCTTCCATCTCGGGCTGACGCCGCAAGCCGGCGCCCTGCCGCATTGGGCGTCGGGCGACCTGGTGCAGGTTGCTGTCGCGAGCGATCCGGCACGCCCACGCGATTACTCGATCGCCTCCCTGCCCGCCGATGGTGAGCTGCAACTGCTCGTGCGACAGGAACAGCACCCCGACGGCTCGATGGGCGCTGCGTCGGGCCTGCTCACCTCGACGCTCTCGGTCGGCGACACCGTCGCGCTGCGCCTGCGGCCGCACCGCGGCTTCCGGCTCGAGGGCAACGAGAACCGTCCGCTGATCCTGATCGGCAACGGCACCGGGCTGGCCGGCCTGCGCGCCCACCTGCGCGCACGCGCCGCCGCCGGTCGGAAAGACAACTGGCTGGTGTTCGGCGAGCGCCAGTCCGCCCACGACTTTCTGTGTCGCGAGGAAATCGAGGCCTGGCAGGCCGACGGCACGCTCGCGCGGCTCGACATGGTCTTCTCGCGCGATCAGGCCGAGCGCTTCTACGTGCAGCATCGCCTGCTGCAGGTGGCCGACACGCTGCAGGCCTGGCTGCGCGACGGCGCCGCCGTCTATGTCTGCGGCAGCCTGCAGGGCATGGCGTCGGGCGTCGATGCCGCGCTGCGGCAGATCGCCGGCGACGACCTCTGGGCCGAGCTGTCGGCCAGCGGGCGCTACCGCCGCGACGTCTACTGAACGGCTCGCGCGGCGGGCTCAGTTGCGTCCCGGCAACGGGTGGCGAGAAACTTTTGGCTTAAAAGTTCACTTTTTAGCACCTTGGTATTGAGAAGCAATATCATTTGCATCGATTTGCAAAAACCCTCGCAAATCAGCTCACCCAGCCAGTCTTGCCGCCCTTTTCTCCCCTGAGAGTGCGCCGCCCGGACCCAGCCAGTCGAGCCCTGCCCGCCCGCCCTTTCTGGAGAAAACAACATGGCCTACATCAAGAGCCGCAAACACGCCGTCGCCCGCGCAGTTCCTCACCTGTCGGGTGCCGCCGCAGCCACGCTGCTGGCCCTCGCCGCCCCCGCCGCCTTTGCCCAGACCGGGCGCGCACTGCCTGAAGTCCGCGTGCAGGATTCGACGGCCGCCGACTACAAGACCGACATCTCGGCCAACCCGAAGTTCACGGCCCCGTTGGTGAACACGCCGCAGACGATCCAGGTGATCAAGGAACAGATCATTCGCGAACAGGGCGCGACCACGCTGACCGAAGCGCTGCGCAACACCGCAGGCGTCGGCACCTTCTTCCTGGGCGAGAACGGCAACACGAACACCGGCGACGCCGTGTTCATGCGCGGCTTCGACAGCTCCAGCAGCATCTTCGTGGACGGCATCCGCGACCTGGGCTCGGTCTCACGTGACATGTTCAACATCGAGCAGGTCGAGGTCGTGAAGGGCCCGTCGGGCACCGACGTGGGCCGCGCCTCGCCCACCGGCTACATCAACCTCGTGACCAAGAAGCCGAAGCTCGAAGACAGCTTCCTGGGCTCGCTCGGTTTCGGCAGCGCCGACTACAAGCGCGGCAGCCTCGACTGGAACAAGTCGCTCAGCAGCGCCAACGGCATCGGCGCGGCCTTCCGCCTGAATGCAGCGATGGAAGACGGCGGCGTGCCCGGCCGCGACTTCGTCAAGAACAAGCGCACGGCCATTGCACCGTCGATCGCGCTCGGCCTGAACTCGCCCACGCGCTTCTACTTCGACTACCTGCACGTCGACCAGGACAACGTGCCTGACGGCGGCGTGCCGACCATCGGCCTGCCCAGCTATTCGAACCCCGATCCGGTCGCCCTGGGCGCGCGTCGCCGCAGCTTCCTGAACTACGCGGCACCGGTCGATCCGAAGAACTTCTACGGCACCGCGTACGACTTCAACAAGGTGACGGCCGACATGTTCACCGCGCGCGTGGAGCACGACTTCACGCCCGACGTGACGCTGCGCAACACGACCCGCTACGGCAAGACGAAGCAGGACTACATGCTGACGTCGTTCATGCTCGCGGGCCTCGCAGCAACCGGCCGGCCCCCGGCAGCCGGCGCCGCCTTCCTGGACACGCCGATTCCGGGCCTGCCCGCGTCGTGGACGGTCACGCGCAACTCGCCGACCAACAAGAACCAGGAAAACACGATCTTCGTCAACCAGACGAACGTGACCGCCAAGTTCAACACCGGCAGCCTGAGCCACTCGCTCAGCGCCGGCGTCGAGCTGATCCGTGAAGAGCAGTCGAGCCTGGGCTACTTCAGCCCCGGCGCGACGTTCAACGGCAAGGTCGTGCAGAACGGCGCCTGGCCGGTGGCCAACCTGTACGCGCCGAACCCGTACGTGAATGGCTACAACCGCATGCTCAGCGGCGCCGACAGCAAGGGCGTGACCAACACGGTCGGCCTCTACGCCTTCGACACCGTCAAGCTCAACGAGCAATGGCAGATCACCGGCGGCCTGCGCTTCGACCACTACAACACCTCGTTCCAGAGCGCGACGCTGTCGACCGCAACGACCAACCCCGGCCTGCCGGTCGGCACGCTGGTGCCCTCGTCGCTCAAGCTGTCGGACAACCTGTTCACCGGCAAGATCGGCGTGGTCTACAAGCCCGCGAAGAACGGCAGCATCTACGCGGCCTACGGCACCTCGGCCCAGCCTCCGGGCGGCGCGAACTTCTCGCTGTCGGCCGCCGGCACGGGCAACAGCGCAGCGCGCACCGACTTCCTGCCGCAGAAGGCCAAGACCTTCGAAGTGGGCACGAAGTGGGACGTGCTGGACGACAAGCTGTCGCTGACCGGCGCGGTCTACCGCACCGACGTGACCAACGAAGTGGTGCAAGACCCGACCAACACCGCGCTGTACTACCAGAGCGGCAAGAAGCGCGTGCAGGGCATCGAGCTGGGCGTGGCGGGCACCATCACGGAACGCTGGGGCATGAGCGCCGGCTTCACGACGATGGACACCAAGGTCCAGAGCGGCCCCAACGTCACCGCCGACGGCACCAACGTGCTGACCTACACGCCGAAGAACTCGTTCACGGCATGGACCACCTACCAGTTCCCGTTCGGCCTGACGGTCGGCGGCGGCGCGCGCTACAACGGCAAGCTGCACCGCGGCACCGACGGCGCGGTGGGCACGCCGGCGTACATCGATTCTTACTGGGTGTTCGATGCCATGGCGTCGTACCGCATCAACAAGAACATCGACATCCAGCTGAACATCGCCAACCTGTTCGACAAGCAGTACGCCGCTGCCATCAACAAGAGCGGCTACCGCTATACGCCGGGCACGCCTCGCTCGGCCAAGATCACCGCGAACTTCGCGTTCTGATCCCGACGACCGCGTCGCCCCTGTGCCGGCCCCCGCGGCAGGCGCAGTGCGACACTCAAGCCCCGGCCCGCGCCGGGGCTTTTTTCTTGTGGAGTTCACCGAAATGATGCTGCATGTGCCCGACGTGCTGAGCCCAGACCAGGTGCGCGAGATGCGCGCCGCGCTCGACGCCACCCAATGGGTCGATGGCCGCGAAACCGTGGGAGACCAAGGCGCGCAGGTGAAGCGCAACCGCCAGTTGCCGGAGTCTTCGCCCGTCTCGCGCGAACTCGGCGCGACCATCCTGGCCGCGCTCTCGCGCCACGCGCTGTTCTTCTCGGCAGCACTGCCTGCGCGTTTCGTGCCGCCACTGTTCAACCGCTACGAAGGCGGCGAACACTACGGTGTGCATGTCGACGGCTCGGTTCGCGCGGTGCCGGGCAGCAGCCAGCAGCTGCGCACCGACCTGTCGTGCACCCTTTTCCTGAGCGATCCGGACGACTACGAAGGCGGCGAGCTGGAAGTAATCGACACCTACGGCTCGCACGAGGTCAAGCTGCCGGCCGGCGACCTCATCCTTTACCCGGCGAGCAGCCTGCACCGCGTGCACCCGGTCACGCGCGGGGCGCGGGTGTCCTCGTTCTTCTGGCTGCAGAGCATGGTGCGCAGCGATGCGCAGCGCGGGATGCTGTTCGAACTCGACCAGACCATCCAGAAACTGCGCGCCCGCCTGGGCGAATGCGAGGAAACCGTGGCGCTCACCGGCCACTATCACAACCTCTTGCGGCTCTGGGCCGAGGTGTAACACCGGCTTGCAAACTCCGACCGCATGTCAGTCATAGTTATTGCAAATGCGATGGATTCTTATTTATAATGAGTCACATCCAACAGCCAGCCAACTGCCGCTTTCACCACCATGATCGTTTGCGTCTGCCGCCGAGTCTCTGACCGTGAAATCGCACGTCATGTGCGAGCCGGGATGACGTTCGACGAAGTCCAGTTCGAACTCGGCGTGGCCACCCAGTGTGGCCAGTGTGAAGGTTGTGCGCGCGACATCGTGGCGCAGTGCAGCGTCTCTCACCCGGTCGCCGCCTTGAACTGCGAATCGGCGCCGAGAGCGATCCAGCTTGCCAACTCCATCAAGGAAAGCAAAGCATGGAACTCGTCTCGGCTCTCGGCGGCAGCCTGATCCTCGTCGCCGGCTCTGTCTGGTGGATTTTTCGCAAGTAGCGTCTCTGTAGCGGTTTTGCTGCAATCGGGGCACGATTTGTAGTGCCCGCATTCGAATGGTTGATCGTGTCTGACCGCTTTGCCCCCCCTCCCTCTTTCCTTGGCCTGTCGCGCACTGTCGTCATTGCCGGCGGTGTGATCCTGTTTCACGGCGCCGCGCTGTGGGCGCTGCAAAGCGGCCTGCTGCGCCGGGCCGCCGAAGTGGTGATTCCCGTCGAGATCCTGAGCCAGTTCGTCGAACCGCCGAAACCCAAGGCCGATCCGCCGCCCCCGCCTCCGCCGCCGCCGCAACCCAAGGCGAACAAGGCGCCGCCGCCGCCGCGCCCGCAGGCCATCCGCGAGCCCAAACCGACGCCTGCGCCGAGCGCGCCCGTCGGCACCACGGAGCCGCCGCCCCCGGCCGCGCCACCGGCACCGCCCGCGCCGCCAGCCCCTCCCGCACCGCCGCCGGCACCTCCGGCGCCGCCCGCCGTGCAGCTGCCGTCGAGCAATGCCGACTACCTGCAGAACCCGAAAGCGGTCTACCCCGCCATGAGCAAGCGGCTCGGCGAGCAGGGCAAGGTGATCGTGCGCGTGCTCGTGGGCGCCGACGGCCTGCCCAAGAGCGCCGAGGTCAAGAAATCCAGCGGCTTCGATCGCCTCGACGAGGCCGCCGTGGAATACATCATGAAATGCCGGTTCGTGCCCGGCAAGGTCAACGGCGTGGTGCAGGCCATGTCTTACGACGCCCCCGTCAACTACGTCCTGAACTAATTTTTCTCTGGAGCAACTTCGTATGGATTCCCATTTTGGCTTGATGAACGTCTGGAATCAGGGCGACTTCGTCACCAAGGCTGTCGCGGTTCTGTTGATCGGCATGTCCCTCGCGTCGTGGATCGTGATCATCGTGAAGGCGCTCGACGTCATCCGCTACAAGCGCTTCGCCAAGCACTCGCAAGACTTCTGGCACAGCGAAGACTTCGCCACCGCACTCAACAAGCTCGGCAAGGACGACGGAAACCCGTTCCGCGCGCTGGCGCTCGAAGGCCGCGAAGCCGCCGCCCACCACCGCAACACCAAGGCACACCTGCATGACGCGCTCGACGTGAGCGACTGGATCACGCGTTCGCTGCGCAACGGCATCGACGCCTTCACGGCACGCCTGCAGACCGGCCTTGCCATCCTCGCTTCGGTGGGTTCGACCGCGCCGTTCATCGGCCTGTTCGGCACGGTCTGGGGCATCTACCACGCGCTGATGAGCATCGGCTCTGCCGGCCAGGCGACCATCGACAAGGTGGCCGGCCCGATCGGCGAAGCGCTGATCATGACGGCCCTGGGCCTGGCGGTCGCCATCCCTGCCGTGCTGGGCTACAACGCCCTGGTGCGCGGCAACAAGTTCGTGCTGACCAAGCTCAACAGCTTCGCCCACGACCTGCACGCCTACTTCGTGACCGGCGCCCGCGTGCAAAGCGGCAGCGGTGAAGCCGTCGTGGTTCCGCTCAAGAAGGGCTGAGCAGCACCATGGCTTTCGGAACCCAAGACGAACCCGATGAGGTGATGAACGAGATCAACATGACGCCGCTGGTCGACGTCATGCTGGTGCTCCTGATCATCTTCATCATCACCGTGCCGGTCATGAAGCACGCCGTGAACATCGACCTGCCCCGCGCCAGCAGCGAGCCCGAGCAGCCCAAGCCGCAGAACATCCTGTTCAGCGTCACGGCCGACGGTTCCTATTACTGGAACGAAGAGAAGATCGACGACGGCCAACTGCCGAACCGCCTGGCCGCCGAAGCCGCCAAGGAACCGCAGCCCGAGCTGCACATCCGCGGCGACAAGGCCGTGCGCTACGAGCGCGTGGCCAAGGCCATGGCCGAGGCGCGTGAAGCCGGCGTGCGCAAGATCGGCTTCATCACCGAGCCCGACACGAAGTGATCTGAACGAATGAGCAAATGATCGAAAAAAAGTTGATCGCGACGATTGACTTTATATTGAGAATCATTATCATTCACTCATCGCTTCCATAAAGGAACTCCAGATGCCAGCCACCCCGAATGCCTTTTCTGTTCTGAACCACCCTTCGCTCGACCAATCGGGTGGCGGTCATGCATCGATCCAGGTGGCGCGCCCGGCGCCGATGGTCGAAAGCACGGAGCTTCTGAAAGGAAGCAAGACCGTGGGCATCATGCACAACGGCTCGCTCTACCGGCTTCAAGCCACCAAACTCGGCAAGCTGATCCTGACCAAGTAAGTCGATCAGCCCGCCCCTCGCGCAAGTTTCATCGTGGGGCGACTCGAGGAGATTCATCTCCGAAGGGTCGTTTTTTGCTAGCCAACGGTTCGCCGACTAGCCAAGCTTTTTTTCACGCTGAAGCACCGAAAACGAAAACGCCGACCAGATGGTCGGCGTTTTGCTTTGGGCGAAGCGAAAAGGCTTACAGGCCGAGTGCGGCGATGCCGGCCTTGGCGATCTGCGCGTCTTCGTTCGACTTCACGCCGCTCACGCCCACGGCGCCGATGACGTGGCCGTCCTTGACTATCGGCACGCCGCCTTCGAGCAGGCCTTCCACCAGGGGCGCCGTCAGGAACGCGGTGCGGCCGCCGTTGATGATGTCTTCATAGACCTTGCTGTCGCGACGGCCCATGGCGGCGGTGTGCGCCTTGGCGGGGGCGATGTGCGAGGACAGCGCGGCGGCACCGTCCAGGCGCTGCAGCCAGAGCAGGTTGCCGGCGTCGTCGGAGATGGCGATGGTCACGGCCCAGTTGTTCTTCAGGGCCTCGGCTTCCGCTGCAGCGGCGATGGCCTTGACGTCGGCGAGTTCGAGGAATGATTTGGTCTTCATGAATAAGCTCAGGTTGCGTCGAAACCCGACAGCATAACGGCGGGGCGCTGCAGCGTCCCGCCGGGGCTTAAGAACATCGGGCATACGGTCTTTGCAATACCCCCTCTTGCAGCCCCCTAGAATGCGCCCAACTGCGTGTCATTGCATGCAGCAACCTCAGGAGCTTCGGCCATGAACGACCGTGTGACCACCCTCGACACTTCCACCGGCTACGGCCAGACACTGCCGCAGGCCGAACGCCAGCGCGTGCTGCGCAACACCTACTGGCTGCTGGCGCTGAGCCTGCTGCCCACCGTGCTGGGCGCCTGGGTCGGCGTGAGCACCGGCATTACGCGCTCGCTCACCGGCGGGCTCGGCCTGATCGTCTTCCTCGGCGGCGCCTTCGGCTTCATGTTCGCGATCGAGAAGACCAAGAACTCGGCCGCCGGCGTGCCGGTGCTGCTGGGCTTCACCTTCTTCATGGGCCTGATGCTCTCGCGCCTGCTCGCGATGGTGCTCGGCTTCAAGAACGGCCCCGAACTGATCATGACGGCCTTCGGCGGCACCGCAGGCGTGTTCTTCGTGATGGCCTCGCTGGCCACGGTCATCAAGCGCGACCTGTCGGGCATGGGTAAGTTCCTGTTCGTCGGCGCGCTGGTGCTGATGCTCGGCGCGGTCATCAACGTCTTCGTGGGCTCGAGCACCGGCATGCTGGTGATCTCGGTGGCCGCCATCGGCATCTTCTCGGCCTACATGCTCTATGACCTGAAGCAGATCATGGACGGCGGCGAAACCAACTACATCAGCGCCACGCTGGCCCTGTACCTGGACATGTTCAACGTGTTCCAGAGCCTGCTGGCCCTGCTGGGCATCTTCGGCGGCGAGCGCGACTGAGCGGCGTCCCCCGACCCCAAGAAAAAAGGCCCCGTGGGGCCTTTTTTCATTCCAGCTCGAAGACCGCAATCGACTCGACGTGCGCCGTGTGCGGGAACATGTTCACCACCCCTGCGAAGGTGCAGCGGTAGCCCGCCTGGTGCACCAGCAGGCCGGCATCGCGCGCCAGCGTCGACGGGTTGCAGCTCACGTACACGATGCGCTTCGGCGGCGTCCAGCCGCTGGTGCGAAGCTCGGGCTGCAGGTGCAGGTCGGCCATCGCCTTGGCGAGCGCGAAGGCGCCTTCGCGCGGTGGGTCGACCAGCCACTTGTCGGCGCTGCCGTCGGCCACCAGCATCTCGGGCGTCATCTCGAACAGGTTGCGCGTCACGAACTGGGTGGCCGACAGCGCGCGCCGTTCGGGCGTTGCAGGCTGATTTCTCTTGAAGTTCTCGGTCGCGCGCGCCACCAGCGTGTCGCTGCCCTCGATGCCCAGCACCTCGCGCGCCTGGCTGGCCAGCGGCAGCGTGAAGTTGCCCAGGCCGCAGAACCAGTCGATCACGCGCTCTTCGGGCTTCACGTCGAGCAGGCGCAGCGCCTTGCCAACCAGCGCGCGGTTGATGTGCGGGTTGACCTGGGTGAAATCGGTGGGCTTGAACGGCATCGTCACGCCGAACGCGGGCAGGCGGTAGGCCAGCGGCATGCCGCCCTCTTCCAGCAGTTTCACGGTGTCCGGGCCCTTGGCCTGCAGCCACCATTGAACGCCTTCGTTCTCGGCCGCAAAGGCCTTGAGCCGCCCGATGTCGGCATCCGACAGCGGCTCGAGGTGCCGCAGCACCAGGGCGATGGTGCCCAGCGCGGTCGAATCCGGCGCGTCGCCGCAGGCCAGCTCGATCTGCGGGCAGGTCTCGCGCGCATCCATGGAACCGATCAGCGCGCGCAGCGGCATCAGCATGGCGCTGACCTGCTTGGGCAGCACGGGACAGACCTGCATGTCGGCCAGGTAGCGGCTCTTGCGCTCGTGGAAGCCGATCAGCACCGTGCCCTTCTTGACCACATGGCGCACCGACAGGCGCGCCCGGTAGCGGTAGTGCCAGGCCGGGCCTTCGAGCGGACGCAGCACGTTCTCGGGCTTGACCTTGCCAAGGTGCCAGAGATTGTCTTCCAGCGCCCGCTGCTTCACCGCGACCTGGGCGGCGGCGTCGAGGTGCTGCATCTTGCAGCCGCCGCACGCGCCCGTGTGGAGGCCAAAGTGCGGACAGCCGGGGCGCACGCGTTGCGAGGATTCGCGGCGGATCTGCGTGACCGTGCCCTGCTCCCAGTTGTTCTTGCGGCGATGGACGTTGAACTGCACTTCCTCGAAAGGCAGTGCGCCCTCGATGAACACGACCATGCCGTCGGACTTGTGTGAAACGCCTTGTGCGTCCAGGTCGAGCGACTCGACCTGGAGCCATTCATCGGCGGGGCTCGCGGGGACTTTCTTTTCTTCGATGGATTCCGTCATCCCCCGATTGTCTCAGCGTGGCCGAGGTGGTCCGGCCGTGACGGGTTACCTTCTTTCTGTCAGGCGGCTAGAACAACGCGTCGCGGCCGACGCCGGAGCGTGCCAGCTGCTTGCGCATCTTGGCCAGCGCCTCGTTCTGGATCTGCCGCACGCGCTCGCGCGTCAGGCCCAGCCGCACGCTCAGCACCTCGAGCGTTTCGGGTTCCCGGTCGTGCAGGCCGTAGCGGCCTTCGAGCACCTCGCGCTCCCGGGCGTTGAGGGCCTGCACCCATTGGTCGAGCAGGCGCTCCACCTCGTGCGTGTGCGTCACGCCGGCCGGGTTGCCCTGCTCGTCGTCGGAAGCCACGGTGTCGGCCAGCGTGAAGCCTTCTTCGCCGTGCGCGTCGCCTGCATCGAGCGAACGCGGCGCCTCGGCCAGCGCCAGCAGGTCGGTCACCCCCTGCACATCGCGACCGAGCAGCGCGGCCATGTCCTCGACGCGCACGCCGTCCGGGCGGCTCGCCATGAAGTCGGCGTCGCCTTCGAGCGTGCGCCGCGCCCTTAAGACTTGCTGCAGCTCGCGCACGACATGCACCGGCAGACGGATCGCCCGCGCCTGCGTGATGGCGGCGCGCTCGACCGATTGGCGGATCCACCAGGTGGCGTAGGTGGAGAAGCGGAACCCACGCTCAGGCTCGAACTTGGTGATCGCATGCATCAGCCCGAGGTTGCCTTCCTCGATGAGGTCGGACAGCGGCATGCCGCGCCCCAGGTAGTTCTTGGCGATGTTGACCACGAGCCGCAGGTTGTGCTCGATCATCGATTGCCGCGCCGCAAAGTCGCCGGCGCGCGCGGCGCAGGCGGTGGTGTATTCCTCGGCGGGGGTGAAGAGCTCGGTGCGCCGGACCTGGCGCAAGTAGATGGTCAGGGCATCGGCGCCCTCGCCACCCATGACCTCGGCGGTCGCGCCGTGAAGCGGGGTCAATGCTGCAGAGGGAATCGACGGATCCGCGGTGGGGTCGTCGGGAAGAGAGTCCGCGCTCAGCGGCTCGTCGCCGCTGTCCTGGTGGCCATTGCGACCGCCGTTGTTTTGGGGTGAAGGGCTGCCCTGCCCCGCCAGCCCGCGCACGGGCAGTGTGCGGCGAGGGCGGGAGGCAGCCATGGCATCACCGGTTGGGCAGGTAACGCGACGGGTCGACGGGCTTGCCCTGGCGGCGGATCTCGAAATGCAGCTTCACGCGATCGGCGTCGCTGTTGCCCATTTCGGCGATCTTCTGGCCCTTCTGAACCGACTGGTCTTCCTTCACGAGCAGCGTCTGGTTGTGCGCATACGCCGTGAGGTAGGTGTTGTTGTGCTTCAGGATGATCAGGTTGCCGTAGCCGCGCAGGCCGGCACCGGCGTAGACGACACGGCCGTCGGCCGCGGCCAGCACGGGATCGCCGGCCTTGCCGCTGATGTCGTAGCCCTTGTTCTTGGCTTCGTCGAACCCGGCGATGAGCGAACCGCTGGCAGGCCAGATCCAGCCCAGGTCGTCGTCGCCCGAACTGCTCGGGCCCGAGGGCGAGGCCGTGACGGGCGGCTTGGTGGAGCCACTCGCGCCGCTGGCCGGCATGGCCGGCGTGACGGACGCCTGCGGGGCCACCGGCTTGGTCGTCGCCTCAGTGGCAGACGGCGCCGTGGTGGACGGAGCCGTGGCAACCGCCGTGCTCGCGCCGCTCGGCGGAATCACGCGCAACACCTGGCCGACTTCGATCAGGTCGGGGTTGTCGAGGTTGTTCCAGCGCACGATGTCCTGCCAGCGCTGGCCCGTCTCGCTGCCGATGCGGCGGATGGAGTCGCCGGGGCGCACGGCGTAGTAGCCGGGCTTGCCGTAGTTCTCGATACCGGCGAGCGGTTTGCCGGACGCATCGGTCGTGATGGGGGGACCACCGGGCGTCGTCGCCCCGGGTGCGCGCGTCATCGTGCCCCGGTCTTCGACCGGTGCGGGACCACGCGGTGCGGAGCAGCCCGCGATCACGAGCACAACTGCCAACGTGATGCCTGCGAACAAACTCCGATTGCCAAAACCCTGCATTTGTTATTCCTTCAAGCGATGCCCGATTTTAGGGGGACAAAGTGAACCGCCTCAAGAATGCGCCGCTCGAGTCCCCGGGGGGTCTTGTCGATCACGACAAGGGCTTGTCCGCCGGTGGCGGAATGGGTTGGCGCGACGATGCGCCCGCCGACGGCGAGCTGTGTGATCCAGGCCTCGGGCACGGACTCGCCACCGGCCGCCGCGATGATGCCCGCGTACGGCGCGCCCTTGGCGTAGCCGATCATGCCGTCACCCAGCATCAGGTGAACGGTGGCCAGCCGGAAGTGCCGCAAGTTGATGCGCGCGCGCTCGTGCAGCCCGCGCAGGCGCTCGATGCTGTAGACCTCGGTGGCCACTTCGTTCAGCACCGCGGCCTGGTAGCCGCAGCCGGTGCCGATCTCGAGCACGCGGCCCAGCCGGTCCTGCGGCTTGCCGGCCAGCGCCGGCGCGCCCAGCAGCAGCTCGATCATGCGGGCCACCACGTTGGGCTTGGAAATGGTCTGCCCCAGCCCGATCGGCAAGCTGGTGTCTTCGTAGGCCTGGTTGACCAGCGCGCTGTCGACAAAACGGTGCCGCTCGACCGCGCCCATGGCACGCAGCACGCGCGCATCGCTGATGCCCTGGGCCGCGAGCCTCTGCACCATGCGCGCCCGTATGGCGTCGGAGGCCATCGAGGGCGTGGACGGCACCATCGGCTTGACCGGCACAGCGGGCATGCGCCCGCGCGTGGCGGCCGAGGCAGTGGGGGTCAGTCGAACCGGGAAACTGGGCCGTGGAGGGGTCGCCATGTCGTCAATTGCCGAGACGTGCAACCGTCTCGCGCCATTGGCCCAGGTTGGCGTGGTCCGTCAGGTCGATCTGCAACGGCGTCAGTGCGATATGGCCGGCCGCGGTCGCGTGGAAGTCCGTGCCCTCCCCGCTGTCCTTGGCGCTGCCTGCGCCGGCGATCCAGTACATAGTTTCTCCGCGCGGGCTGTCTTGCGTGATCACCTTTTCGGCGGCGTGGCGGCGGCCGAGGCGGCACACCTTGACCGGCCTCAGCTCGTCGAACGGGCGGTTCGGCACGTTCACGTTGAGCAGGAAGGCAGGACCACCAAGCATCTTTTCGCGCTCGATCTGCTGCACCAGCCGGCGCGCCACCTGGGCCGCCGCATCGACATGCGCCCAGCCCTTTTCGATCTGCGAGAACGCAATGGCCGGGATGCCGAACAGGTAGGCCTCCATCGCCGCGCCCACGGTGCCTGAATAAATGGTGTCGTCGCCCATGTTGGCGCCGTTGTTGATGCCCGAGACCACGAGGTCGGGGCGGTAGTCGAGCAGGCCCTTGAGCGCGATGTGCACGCAATCGGCCGGCGTGCCCGTCACGTAGCGGAAACCGTTGTGCGCCTTGTGCACGTACAGCGGCGCGGCCAGCGTCAGTGCGTTCGACTTGGCGCTGTTGTTGTGCTCGGGTGCCACCACCTCGACGTCGGCGATGTCCTTGAGCGCGTCGTGCAGCGCGACGATGCCCGGCGCCTGAAAGCCATCGTCATTGGAAATAAGTATCTTCATGGTGCTTCTGGGTGCAGCGGATTGTAGGTGCGGGGTGCGTCGCAGCAGGGACAACGCCGCACCACAGCGGCGCCTATCATCGCCCCGAATTCATTGCCCACACGACTCATTCGAAGGAGACCCCGAGCATGCACGCATGGCTTTGCGAAAACCCCACCGGCGTCGACGCGCTGACCTGGAAAGAACTGCCCACCCCCACGCCGGGCCCGGGCCAGGTGCTGATCGAAATCAAGGCGGCCAGCCTGAATTTCCCCGACCTGCTGATCGTGCAGAACAAGTACCAGATGAAGCCGCCGCTGCCCTTCGTTCCCGGATCGGAATATGCGGGCGTGATTCAGGCGGTGGGCGAAGGCGTGACGCACCTCAAGGTCGGCCAGAACGTGGCGTGCCTCTCGGGCACCGGCGGCTTCGGCACCCACACGCTGGCACCCGCCGCGCTGTGCATGCCGCTGCCCGAAGGCTTCGGCCACGTGGATGCCGCCGCTTTCATCATGATCTACGCCACCTCGTGGCACGCGCTGATGGACCGCGCGCAGCTCAAGGCCGGTGAAACCGTGCTGGTGCTCGGCGCGGCCGGCGGCGTGGGCACGGCGGCCATCCAGATCGCCAAGGCGGCAGGCGCCAAAGTGATTGCAGCAGCATCGACCGACGAGAAGTGCGAACTCTGCCGCTCGATCGGCGCCGACGCGACGATCAATTACACGACGCACGCACCGCCCAATGGTTTCCGCGACGCCATCAAAGCCGCAACCGACGGCAAAGGCCCGGATGTGATTTATGACCCCGTGGGTGGCGATTTCGCAGAACCGGCATTCCGCTCGATTGGCTGGCGCGGCCGTTATTTGGTGGTCGGTTTTGCGTCGGGCCCGATCCCGTCGCTGCCATTGAATCTGACGCTGCTCAAAGGCGCGTCGCTCGTGGGCGTGTTCTGGGGCGATTTCGCCAAACGCGAACCCAAGGCCAATGCACAGATGATGGCCGAATTGGCCCAGTGGTACGGCCAGGGAAAAATCAAGCCCGTGATCGACAGCACGATGCCGATGGCCGAATTGAAGGCCGCCTATGCGCACATGGGATCGCGCGGCGTCAAGGGAAAACTGGTGATGGTGAACTGATCGGACGAGCGCGCATCCGCATGTGCGCTTCCCAATAAAAAAGCCCGCCGAAGCGGGCTTTTTTATTGGGCGAATGTCCAACTGATTCTGCAGGCAATCACTTGATCTCGTAATCCGAGAGCGACTTGCCGGCTGCCAGGGCTTCCGTGACCCAGCGCGGCTTGCGGCCACGGCCACCGGACCAGGTTTCGCCCGTCGGGCCGCGGTATTTGGCGGCGGCCTTGGCGGCTGCAGGACCTGCGCTGCGCTTGGTTGCGGCGGCACGGCCACCACCGAGCTTCAGATCGGAAGCGGTCAAACCGTATTCCGCAATCTTCCTGCGCACTTCTTCGATCACGCCGGCCCGTTCCTGGTTACGCAGGTCTTCGGCCTGCTTGCGCAATTGGGCAATCTGCTCGTCGTGCTTCTGGATCTGGGAATTGATATCGGCGAGTGACGAAGCCATTGTTGGACTCCTGTTGTGAATTGAAAACGGCTGAATTCTAATTCAAACCGCTTTTGCCACAAGCGCCTTTTCAGCAGAAAAATGCAGACGCATTGGTTGAATGCAACAAGGCGCAACACGCACGCACCATTTTGGGCACTTCCAAAATCGGAGACGGCGGGGAAAGAATGCGGCGAGCAACCGGGCGCTTGAAGCGACGGCGAAGCCAGAAATGACAACGCCGGGCAAGCCCGGCGTTGGAATCCCTTGGGTGCTATTGAAAAATAGCGCAGGGACGGAATTTTTTGGGGTGGCTGATGGGACTCGAACCCACGACGACCAGAATCACAATCTGGGACTCTACCAACTGAGCTACAGCCACCGTAGAGCCTCTGATTGTAGCGTTAAAAATCGCGGCTTTCACTCTTGCGATCACCAAAGACGCCGAAATGCCACATCGACATGCGGCCCGACCACCTTCGGAGGCCGCTCGCGATGGCCTGCCGCCACACACGCGCCCTGCCCCATGGGCATAACTTCGCAGTCGCCCGTTCGATGTACGTGACCCGCGCCGACGCGCGAATGCCTCCGCTATCATGAATGCGAGCGGCCCAGCCGGGCCCGGCTCCCGCCACTTTCACTTCTTCAAAGGAACTTCTTCATGAGCATCGTCTGGACTATCCTGATCGGGTTCGTCGTGGGTCTCGTGGCGCGGGCCGTCAAGCCGGGCAACGATTCCGCTGGCTTCATCGTGACCACGCTGATCGGCATTGCAGGTTCGGTGGGCGTGACCTACCTCGGCCAGGCGATGGGCTGGTACACCGCCGGCCAGGGCGCCGGCTTCATCGCGTCCGTGCTGGGCGCGATCGTGCTGCTGGTTCTCTACGGTCTCATCAAGCGCAAGAGCTGATGCCCGTGACGCCGTGCCGCGCCACGCGGCCGGCGGCTCCGGCTGCCTGAACCCCCACACTTCTTCAGCCAGCCTCGCGAGGCCTCCCCGCCGATGCCCCGCAAACCCCGCGCCCGTCACCACGTCTATGTGATCGAACTCGACGATCGCGTCTGGAACAACGGCCGCTTCCGGCGCGCCAACCCCGACTACCAGCTCGGCAAGCCCTTCGTCTATGTCGGCATGACCGGCCTGGACCCCGACATCCGCTTCGACAAGCACAAAGCCGGCATTCAGGCCAACCGCTTCGTGCAGGAGTTCGGCGTGCGGCTGCTGCCTGCGCTCTACGAACGCCACAACCCGATGCCGTATGACGATGCGCGCCTGATGGAGGTCGACCTGGGCATCGCCCTGCGCCGCGCCGGCTATGGCGTCTGGCAGGCCTGACGCTGTTCAGGAATAAGTGACCCAGTCCTCGTACGCCGGGCCGTCGAGGTGCGGCAAGGTGTTGTAGGTCACGAGCATGTGCCGCTTCGGCGTGAAGGCAAACTCGGTCACCGAGCTGTTGCGGATGCGCAGGTTGAGTTCGATGGTCGTCTCGGCGCTGGTGCCCAGCACGTGCCCGACCGCGGTACTGATCGGCCCGCCGCTCGATACCACCAGCACCTTCGCGCCATGGTGCCGCTCGCGCACATGGTCCAGCGCCGTGGTCACGCCGGCCAGGAAGTCGATGTAGCTCGGCATGCCGACCGGCGCCGTACGGCCCTGCATCCACGCGCCCAGCCCGTCGCGCAGCAAGCGGAAGTGATGGCGGTACATCTCGGGTGAATCGGGCTTCTCAAGCTTGCCCTGGTGCACCGTCGCGATGACGGCCTCGCTGTCGTACTCGTTGAGCCCCGGCCACGGCAGCACATCGTCGCGCGACAGCCCGAGCCCCTGCGCGATGCCCTCCCAGGTCTGCTTGTGGCGCTTCAGCGTGCCGGTGATGACGGCATCAAAACGCATGCCGCGCTCGCGCCAGTACTCGCCGAGGCGCACGGCCTGCCGGTGTCCGAGCTCGCTCAGGTTGTCATAGTCGGCAGCACCGAAGCTGGCCTGTCCGTGGCGCACGAGGTAAAGGGTTCCCATGCGCCGGATTCTGGCAAGAAGCGCGAACAGCGCTTGTCCCTCGTGCGACCAAAAAAAAGCCCGGGTCGTCGGACCCGGGCTTGTTGCGAGCAGCAGTTGCTCGTCTGTATCAGCGCGCTGCTGCAGCGGTCGGCAGCGTGTCGGCCGGCTTCGGCACGAGGATCTCGACCTTGAAGCGTTGCTTCAGCAGCTCGTAGTACGCAGCGGCTTCGGCGGCGGTCACCGACTGGGCGATCTGCATGCTTTCCTGCTGCGCTTGTTCGGCGGTCGGCGGCTTGCGCGGCACGACCTTGGTCACGCGGACCACGGCGTAGCCTTGCGCGCCCAGGTCCACGCCAAGCAGCGCGGGCAGCTTGGCGCCATCGGCGCGCAATGCGGCGTCGATCACCGGTGCAGGCTGCGACTGCGCGTCGATGCGCGACACCGTGACCGGCGCGCCGAACGTGGCGCCGTCGGCCTTCACCTTCCAGGCAGCGAGCTTGGCTTCGCCCTCAGTCTTGGCGAGTGCCGCGGCGCGTTCGGTGATGAGCTGCGCGCGGATCTTGTCCTTCACCTCGGCCAGTGGAATCGGATGCGCGGCCGTGTACTGCGTCACGCGGCCCGATGCGAGCTGGCTCGGACCGACTTCGATGGCTTCGGTGTTCTGCTTGCGCTCGAGCGAGTCGGAGGCATACAACGCCTGCAGGAAGTTGCGGCTGGCCAGCGGGCCGGTGGCGCCCGGCGCGGGCGTGCGCGGCACGTTGGTCGCTGTCTGGATCGTGAGCTTCAGCTTCTCGGCGGCCGGCTTGAGGCTCTCGGGTTGTTGATACACGGTGTCCGTGAAAATTTCCGCAGCCTTCGCGAATTCCTGCGTGGCCTGTTGGGCGCGCACGTCGTTCTCGATGGTCGCGCGCACCTTCTCGAAAGGCGGCACCACGGCCGGCTTGATGTCGGTCAGGTGAATGATGTGGTAGCCGAACTCGGTCTCGACGAGGTCGCTGATGTCGCCCTTCTTGAGCGCGAACATCGCGTCTTCGAAAGGCTTGACCATCGCGCCGCGCGTGACGAAGTCGAGGTCGCCGCCCTTCTCGGCCGAGCCGGGGTCTTGCGAGTTCTTGCGTGCCACGTCGGCGAAGGTGGCGGGCGCCTTCTTCACGTCAACCAGCAGCTGTTCGGCCTTGGTCTTCGCCTTGGCGCGGTCGCCGCTGGACATGCTGGCCGGCGCGGTGATCAGGATGTGGCTCGCACGGCGCTCTTCCTTGGTGCCGAAGCGCGCGGTGTTCTGTTCGTAGTAGGTCTTGAGGTCGGCTTCGTTCGCGACGATGTTCTTCTTCGCGGCTTCGAGGTCGAGCACGAGGTACTCGATGCTGGCCTGCTCCGGCGCCTGGAACTGCGCCGTGTGGTCCTTGTAGTAGGTCTCGATGTCGCCATCGCTGACCGTGACCTTCGACGCGAAGCTCTCGGGGGCGAAGCGCGCCACCTGGATCTCGCGGCGGTCGTAGAACGCATTGACGGTGGCCGCGGTCAGTGCCGGCGGCGCGAAGCTCGTGCCGGTCACGCCCAGCAGCACCTGCTGCGACGCGAGATCGGCGCGCACCGAGGCTTCGTACTGTTCGGGCGTGCGACCGGTGGCGCGAAGGAAGGCTTCGCGGTCGAACTTGCCGTCGGCCGTGCGGAAGGCGGCCAGGCCGGCGTCCTGCGCGAACATGCGCGAGAGGCGGTCTTCAGACACCGACACGTTGGCCTTGGTCGCCGCGGTGGCCAGCACGCGATCGCGCACCATGCGCTCCAGCGTGGCGTAGCGCAGCGCGTCGGAGTCGAGCAGCGTCGGATCGACGTTGGGCGACTGCTGGCGGATGCGGTCGGTCTCGACGCGGTGCTGCTGGTCCCACTCCGGCTTGGTGATGTCGTGGCCCTCGATGCGGGCCACTTTCTCGTCGCCGCCGAGTCCCTGGTAACGCTCGACGCCGAAGAAGACGAACGAGGGAATGATCAGCAAGAACAAGAAAATCATCACGATCTTGTTGTACTTGCGGAAGGTATCAAACATGCTTGAACACTCTTTTGGACGGGCGCCGGAAGGCAATAAAAAAGGCGAACCGGTGTTCGCCTTTGCATCGGGTGGTGGTGGGTGCTGAGGGGCTCGAACCCCCGACCTACGCCTTGTAAGGGCGCCGCTCTACCAACTGAGCTAAGCACCCCACCTGAAATACTCTCCGAGTCTACAGCCTCAGTTCAGCGCGTCTTTGAGCGCCTTGCCGGGACGGAACTTCGGGATCTTGGCTGCCTTGATTTTAATCGCCTCGCCGGTGCGGGGATTCCGGCCGGTGCGGGCTGCGCGTTTACCTACTGCGAAAGTGCCGAAACCGACGAGCGACACGGAGCCGCCCTTCTTGAGCGTGGTACGAATGGCGCCAATGGTGGATTCGAGCGCACGGGTCGCTGCGGCTTTGGAAATATCGGCGTTCTTTGCGATGTGCTCAATCAGTTCGGTCTTGTTCACAAGGGCCCCTTGTCGAAGAAATAAAGTTGGTCGGCTTTCGTCAGCTGCGACCTGGCCGCGACGGGTGCGACTCAAGAACATGGCAGGCCTGACGCCTCGGCAGCGCACTGCCAGCGAGGATTACAACCACTGGTCTGCGGGGTGTCAATAAGACACGCCGCTGCGCAGCCCAGCGGAGCGCGCGATTTTAGGGGCGTTTCGCGACGTACTTTTCAAAGGGCCTCGGCAATTGCCTTTCCGAGGTCGCTGGTGCTCGCCCGACCGCCGATGTCGGGGGTGCGCGGTGCGCCGCTTTGGGGCGCAAGCACCTTCTCGATGGTCGCCAGGATCGCGTCGTGCGCGTCCTTGTGGCCGAGAAACTCCAGCATCATCGCGCCGCACCAGATCTGGCCGATCGGGTTGGCGATGCCCTGGCCGGCGATGTCGGGCGCCGAGCCGTGCACCGGCTCGAACAGCGAGGGCGTGGTGCGCTCGGGGTTGAGGTTGGCGCTCGGCGCGATGCCGATGGTGCCGGTGCAGGCCGGGCCCAGGTCGGACAGGATGTCGCCGAACAGGTTGCTTGCCACCACCACATCGAAGAAGTCGGGCCGCTGCACGAAGTGCGCCGTGAGGATGTCGATGTGGAACTTGTCGAGCGTGATGCCCGGGTAGCCCTTGGCCATTTCCACCACGCGCTCGTCCCAGTACGGCATGGTGATCGAAATGCCATTCGACTTGGTGGCGCTCGTCAGGTGCTTCTTCGGTCGCGACTGTGCAAGCTCGAACGCGAACTTCAGCACACGGTCGACGCCGATGCGCGACATCACGGTTTCCTGCACCACGATCTCGCGCGGCGTGCCCTGGTACATGCGCCCGCCGATGCTCGAGTACTCGCCCTCGGTGTTCTCGCGCACGATGTACATGTCGATCTCGCCGGGCGCGCGCGGCGAGCCGTCGCGGCGCACCACGGGCGCGATGATGCCGGGCATCAGTCGCGCGGGACGCAGGTTGATGTACTGGTCGAACTCGCGGCGGAACATCAGCAGCGAGCCCCACAGCGACACGTGGTCGGGAATCTTCTCGGGCCAGCCGACCGCGCCGAAGAAGATGGCGTCGTGACCGCCGATCTGGTCTTTCCAGTTGTCGGGCAGCATCTGGCCGTGCTTCTCGCAGTAGTCCCAGCTCGAGAAATCGAAGTGGTCGAACTTCAGGTCGATGCCGAATTTGCGCGCCGCCGCATCGAGCACGCGCAGCCCCTCGGGCATGACTTCCTTGCCGATGCCGTCGCCGGCGATGACTGCGATTCTGTGAGTGCTCATGAAGTGGCTCCTGGGTGTTCAGGGGAAACGAAAAAATTCAGCGCCTCGGCCAGCAAGGCGTCGGGGGCTTCTTCGGGGATGTAGTGGCCGCAGGGCAGCGCGCGGCCCGACACGTCGTCGGCACGCTCGCGCCACAGCGAGAGCACGTCGAACGCGCGCCCCACGGCCCCGTGTTCACCCCACAGCACGCGCAGCGGCAGTGCAAGGCGGCGGCCGGCAGCGATGTCGGCGCGGTCGTGCACGAGGTCGATGGTGGCGGAGGCGCGGTAGTCCTCGCAGATGGCTTCGGCGGTGCCGGCAATGGCGATGCAGCGTTCGTACTCGGCCAGCACCTCGGGCGCGAACGGCGCGAGCCCCGCGTGCCGCCCGCCCATCACGCTGCGTATGTAGCGCACCGGGTCGGAGGCGATCAGCGCCTCGGGCAGCGGCGGCGGCTGGATCAGGAAGAACCAGTGCCAGTAGGCCTTGGCAAACGCCTCAGAGGTGCCTTCGTACATCGCCAGCGTCGGCGCGATGTCGAGCAGCAGCATGCGCTCGACCGCGCCGGGATGGTCGGCCGCGAGCCGGTGCGCCACGCGCGCGCCGCGGTCGTGCGCGAGCACCGCGAAGCGTTCGAAGCCATGGTGACGCATGGCGGCCAGCGCGTCGCGCGCCATCTCCCGCTTGCTGTAGACCGCGTGCTCGGCGTCGGCCGCCGGGCGGCCCGAGTCGCCATAACCTCGCAGGTCCACGGCAACCACCGTGAAGCGCTCGGCCAGCGCGGGTGCCACGCGGTGCCAGATCGCATGCGTCTGCGGATGGCCGTGCAGCAGCAGCAAGGGGGCGCCCTGCCCGCCGATGCGACCGTGGATGCGCACGCCATCGCGGGCGATGTCGAAGCGGGGGAAGTCGAGGAAAGAGGCCGTCACGCCACGATTGTGCGTTGCACCCCCGCGGCCATCAAGCAACAATCAGCCAATTCATACTTTCCGTTTTGGCATGAATCCCCACGCGATGGAACGCGGCGATCTCGAACTGGTGCTGGCCATCCGCGACCAGGGCAGCCTGGCCGGCGCGGCTGCCACGCTCGACGTGGTGCCTTCGGTCGTCACCAAACGGCTCGGCGCGCTGGAGGCCCGGCTCGGGCAGCGGCTGTTCGACCGCACGACGCGGCGGCTCAGCGTCACGGCCGAAGGCGAGGCCGTGTGCCTGCATGCGCGCACGCTGCTCGAAGGCTTCGCGGCGCTCGAAAGCGAACTCGGCGAGCGGCAGAACGCGCTCATCGGCACGGTCCGCCTCGCCGCCACCTTCGGCTTCGGCCGGCGCTGGCTTGGTCCGGCCCTCGCCGACTTCCAGGCGCAGCATCCCGGCCTGCAGGTCGAACTGCGGCTGACCGAGCAGCTGCCCGACCTCGGCGCTGAAGGCTACGACGGCGCGGTCTGGCTGTGGGCGGTGCAGCAGCACCGCGCCGCCGACTGGACCACGCGCCGCATCGCGCGCAACCAGCGCGTGCTGGCCGCTTCGCCCGATTACCTTGCGCGCCGCGGCACGCCCGCCACGGTGGAAGCGCTGGCCACGCACGACTGCCTGATCGCGCGCGAGAACGGCGATGCGGCCCAGTCGCGCCAGTTCGCGCTCTGGACGCTGCGCCACGCGCGCGACGGCAGCACGGCCCGCGTGCGGGTGCAGGGCCCGCTCACGAGCAATTCAGGAGAAATGGTGCGCGACTGGTGTCTCGCGGGCCACGGCGTGATGCTGCGCAGCCTCTGGGACATCGCGCCGCAGCTGGCGAGCGGCGAGCTGGTGCGCGTGCTGCCGCAGCACGGCATGCCCGACGCCGACATCCACTGGGTCGCGCCCTGGCGGCCGAAGACGCCGCGCCGCGTGCGCCTGCTGGTCGATCACCTGGTCGAGCAGTTCCGCTCGGAGCCCTGGAAGCCGGTCAAGCCGGGCGGGCGCTGAAAGAAAAAGAAAGCGCGGTCAGCGCTCGGCGCGCACCACGAGGCTCACGCCGATGGCTGTCAGGCCGATGCCCAGCACCGTGGTCCAGGTGATCGGTTCGGCGAACAGCAGCCAGGCCATCAGCGCCGTGCACGGCGGCACGAGGTACAGCAGGCTGGTGACGGCGGTGGCCGTGCCGCGCTGGATCAACATATAGAGCAGCGAACTGCCGCCCAACGACAGCGCCAGCACCGACCACGCCATCGCGCCGATCGAATGCGTGTTCCATTCGATGGCCTGCGCCTCGAGCGCGGCAAAAGGCAGGGTCACGAGCAGCGCGGCCGCCATCTGCACCGCGCTGGCGCTGCGCACATCGCAGGGCGCAACGAAGCGCTTCTGGTACAGCGTGCCCGCCGTGATCGACAGCAGCGCCATCACGGCCAGCCCCATCGTCAGCGCGTTGACCTCGGTGCCCTGCCCCAGCTTGCGCGACACCACGAGCACCAGCCCCGCGAAGCCCAGGGCAAGCCCGGCCCATTGCCGCCCCGAAATGCGCCCGCCGTTGAAAGACAGCCAGACCGCCGTGAGCACCGGCTGGATGCCGACCAGCAGCGCGACAAGCCCCGCGCCCATGCCGGCATGCACGGCAGCCCAGACGCCACCGAGGTAGCCGGCCTGCATCAGCACGCCCGTGACCGCGAGGTGACCCCATTGCGTGCGCTTCGCCGGCCACGCCACGCGCGCGAGCATGACCCAGAGGCCGAAGCAGGCGAGCGACAGCGCATAGCGCACAGCGAGAAACTTGAGGGGCGGCGCGTAGGGCATGCCATAGCGCGCAACGATGAAACCCGTGCTCCAGATCAGCACGAAGACCGCCGGCATCGCCCGCAGCCAGCCTGCGTTGCGGGCCGAGACGGCCGCGGTCATTTGGAGTGAGCCCGAATCTCGGGAATGGCCTTCTGCAGGTAATAGACCATCGACCAGACGGTGAGCACCGCCGAGATCCAGATCAGCCACTGGCCCCAGAGGCCCGTGTCGATCACCTTGAAGAGATGCCCGTCATAGAGCAGGAAGGGAATCGCGACCATCTGCACAGTGGTCTTGACCTTGCCGATCATGTGGACCGCCACGCTCTTGCCGGCGCCGATGCGCGCCATCCATTCGCGCAGCGCCGAGATGGCGATCTCGCGGCCGATGATGATGAGCGCCACGAACACGTCGGCACGCTGCAGATGCACCAGCACCAGCAGCGCGGCGCAGACAAGAAACTTGTCGGCCACCGGATCGAGGAAAGCCCCGAAGGCCGAGGTCTGGTTGAGCTTGCGCGCCAGGTAGCCGTCGAGCCAGTCGGTGGCGGCGAACACGATGAACATCACCGTGGCGATCAGGTTGCGCATCGGCTCGCTGATCGGCAGGTAGAAAACGCCGACGATCAACGGAATCGCGACGATGCGCGTCCAGGTCATGATGGTCGGTAGGGTCCAGAACATGCGGGCGATTGTGTCATGCACGCGTGAAGCGCTGGAAGGCCGGGGGCAATCCCGTCTTCAACGCAGTGCGCGATAGATTTCCTCGGCCAGCTCGGTGGCAATGCCTTCGACCGACGCGATGTCTTCCACGCTCGCCGCCGCCACGCCGCGGATGCCGCCGAAACGCTGCAGCAGGCGCGCCCGGCGCTTCGGGCCGATGCCCGGAATGTCTTCGAGCTGGCTGCCGCCCACCCGCACCTTGGCGCGCTTGGCCCGCATGCCGGTGATGGCGAAACGGTGCGCCTCGTCGCGGATCTGGGCCACCAGCATCAGGGCCGCCGAATCCTTGCCGAGGTAGACCTTCTCGCGGCCGTCGGCGAACACGAGTTCTTCGAGCCCGACCTTGCGGCCTTCGCCCTTCTCGACGCCGACGATCAGCGACAGCGGCAGGCCCAGTTCGCTGAACACCTCGCGCGCCATCGACACCTGGCCTTTGCCGCCATCGACCAGCACCAGGTCAGGCATGCGCGCGGCCGGCGTCTTGGGCGGCGGCGCCTCGACGCCTTCGGCCCCTTCGCTTTCGGCATCGCCCGGCGCCAGCGCCTCGGTCTCGGCTGCCATCACCTCGGCCAGCTTGCCGTAGCGGCGGTGCAGCACCTGGCGCATGGCGGCATAGTCGTCGCCGGGCGTGATGCCCTCGATGTTGTAGCGGCGGTACTCGCGGTTCTGCATCGTGTGGTGCGCGAACACCACGCACGAGGCCTGCGTGGCCTCGCCCGCCGTGTGCGAGATGTCGAAGCATTCGACGCGGAAGTTGTCCAGGTCGTCGGACGCCAGCTCGAGCGCATCGGCCAGCGCGCGGGTGCGCGCCTGCTGCGAGCCCTCTTCGGCGAGCAGCCGCGCGAGCTGCAGGCCGGCATTCGTCTCGGCCATCTCGAGCCAGTGACGACGTTGTTCGTGCGGCTGGAACACCGCCGTGATGCGCGCGCCGGCCTGCTGCGAAATCGCCTCGATGAGCGCGCGGCTCACCTGCCGGCCCAGCACCAGCGTGGCGGGCACCGGCACGTCGATGTAGTGCTGCGCGATGAAGGCCTCGAGCACCTGCACCTCGATCGGGTCGGCGGCCACCGGGTCGGCGCCCTCTTCGGCGTCGAGTTCGCCATGGTGAATCTGCGCCGCGTCGTCCACGTGCACCGGAAAGTACGCGCGGTCACCCAGGTGGCGCCCGCCGCGCACCATCGCGAGGTTGACGCAGGCCTTGCCGCCCTGCACCTTGACCGCGAGGATGTCGACGTCCTTGTCGGACACCACCTCGATCGACTGCTGGTGCAGCACGCGCGAGATCGCCGACATCTGGTTGCGCAGCTCGGCCGCCTGCTCGAACTCGAGCTTCTCGGCGTGCGCCGTCATGCGCTGCTCGAGATTCGAGAGCACGAGTTGCGTGTCGCCCATGAGGAAGGCTTCGGCGCTGGCCACGTCCTGCGCGTAGTCCTCGGGCGAAACCAGCGCCACACAGGGGCCGCTGCAGCGCTTGATCTGGTACAGCAGGCAGGGCCGCGTGCGGTTGGCGTACACCGTGTCCTCGCAGGTGCGCAGGCGGAACACCTTCTGCAGCAGCTGGATCGACTCCTTCACCGCCCAGGCGCTCGGGTACGGCCCGAAGTAGCGGTGCTTCTTGTCGACCGCGCCGCGGTAGTAGGCGAGGCGCGGAAACGCGTGCGAGGCGATCTTCAGGTAGGGGTAGCTCTTGTCGTCGCGGAACAGGATGTTGTAGCGCGGCTTGAGCGTCTTGATCAGGTTGTTCTCGAGCAGCAGCGCCTCGGCCTCGGAGCGCACCACGGTGGTCTCCATGCGCGCGATCTTCGAGATCATGTGGCCGATGCGGGTACCCCCGTGGCTCTTCTGGAAGTAGTTGGCGACCCGCTTTTTCAGGTTGCGCGCCTTGCCCACATACAGCACGGCACCGGCCGCGTCGAAATAGCGGTAGACACCCGGCAACTGCGGCAGGGCCGCGACTTCACTGAGCAATTGATCGGAATGCACGTCGGACATGGCGGCTATTGTGGCGCGCGGCGTGAGGCCCCGCAGCGAACCCGGCCACACCCCGCACGCACGTGACACGGGCGGGAACGAAATGTGCTCATGATGAGCGCGGGCGCGAGGAGCGCCCGTTGTCATTCCTGTCTTTCGAATAACAGCAAAGGGAAACTCTGATGAAGAAGAACTCCGTGCGCGCGTGGTGGGCCCTGACGCCCCTTGCGCTCTCCCTGGTCGTGGCCGGCTGCGGCGGCAACAGCAACAACAACGCACAGAACAACGCCGCACTGGTCGCGGCCATCGCCGCGATCAACGCGGCCAACCAGCCCGGCCCCACGGCCCCGCCCGCCGCCGACAACGGCTGCCAGATTCCGAGCAGCGGCACCTCCGTGGTCGTCGGCTCGGGCGACCCGGGCGATCCGGCCGCGCCGGAACCCGCGTCGGGTTACGTGCCGGGCCACAAGCTGGTGTACGCCAAGAACTACATGGTGGTCGCGAACCACCCGCTGGCCACGCGCGCCGGCTGCGACGTGCTCAAGGCCGGCGGCAGCGCGGTCGATGCGGCGGTGGCGGTGCAGGCCGTGCTCGGCCTGGTCGAGCCGCAGTCGAGCGGGCTGGGTGGCGGTGCGTTCATGCTTCACTACGACGCGGCGACGAAAAAGGTGCAGGCGTACGACGGGCGCGAGACCGCGCCTGCGGCTGCCACTGAGAACTACCTGCGCTATGTGGACGATGCCACCGACACCAGCGCCCCCGTGCCCAGCGCCCGCTGGAGCGGCCGTTCCATCGGTACGCCCGGTGCCGTACGCATGCTCGACATCGCTTATCAAGACCACGGCAAACTGCCCTGGAAAGACCTGTTCGGCTACGGCATCACGCTCGCGTCCGACGGATTCCTGATCGGCGGACGCATGGCGACCGCCATCGCGGGCTCCGCAACACACCTGAAGCGCGACGCCGACGCCACTTCCTACTTCTTCAACGCCGACGGCACGCCGAAGGCGCTCGGCACCAAGCTCACGAACCCGGCCTATGCCCGGACGCTGAACGCCATCGCCACACAGGGCGCCAACGCCTTCTACACGGGCGACATCGCCAAGAGCATCGTCGACAAGATCGGTGTCACCACGGCGGCCAGCGACGGCTCGGCCATCACGCCCGGCAAGACCACGCTGACCGACCTGGCCAGCTACAAGGCCAAGCGCCGCGACCCGGTCTGCGGCACCTACCGCGATTACTACGTGTGCGGCATGTCGCCGCCATCCTCGGGCGGCATTGCGGTGATGCAGACGCTCGGCATCCTCGAGACCTTCAATCTCGGCCTGCACAAGCCGACCGCCATCGACCTCGAAGGTGGCAAGCCGAGCGTGATGGGCGTGCACCTGGTGAGCGAGGCCGAGCGCCTGGCCTATGCCGACCGCGAAAAGTACGTGGCCGACACCGACTTCGTCCCGCTGCCGTATGGCTCGATCGACTCCCTGATCAACAAGCCCTACCTGCAGGGCCGTGCCAGCCTCATCAGTCTGGCGAAGAGCATGGGCACCGCCCAGCCCGGCGATCTTGGCGACGTTCCGCTCGGCATCGACAAGACCGAAGAGCACGGCACCACGCACTTCACCATCGTCGACAAGCAGGGCAACGTGGTCGTGATGACCACCACGGTGGAAGGCGGAATGGGGTCGGCCCACATGACGCAGGGCTTCCTGCTGAACAACCAGCTGACAGATTTCTCGGACGAACCGTACGGCAAGCCCACGCAGACCTACAAGGTTGCCAACCGCGTCGCTCCGGGCAAGCGTCCGCGCAGCTCGATGGCGCCTACGCTGGTGTTCAAGAAGAACGCCGACGGCAGCATGGGCGAATTTGTGATGGGCACCGGCTCGCCCGGCGGCAGCAACATCATCCAGTACGTGGTGAAGACGCTGGTCGGAGCGCTGGACTGGGGGCTGGATGCGCAACAGGCCACGTCGCTGGTCGACTTCGGGGCTCCCAACTCCGTGACCACCAACGTCGGCGGCGAGCACCCGAACGTCGACGAGACCAACTCGGGCCTCAACGACCCGCTGGTCGCCGGGCTGATCGGGCTGGGTCACAAGGTGTCGGTGACCCCGCAGTCCAGCGGCGTGAGCACCATCCTGCGCACGAACGTCGGCGGCAAGCCCGTGCTGACCGGCGGTGCAGACCCGCGCCGCGAAGGCATCGTGCTGGGCGACACCTTCACGCCCTGAACGACAAAGGGCCGGCGCAGCCTTCAGCGCGCCGGCCCTTCGGCCTGATCACTTCTCTGTCTATTTACTTCGCGACTTCCGACACCAGCCGGTACAGGAACTCGCGCCCGTCGTACAGCCGCTGGATCTCGATGCGTTCATCGAGCCCGTGCGCGCGTGCATCGGCCGGCTCCAGGAACATGCCGGTCACGCCGTACATCGGGATGCCGGCGTTGCGCAAAAAGCGGCTGTCGGTGGCGCCGGTGCTCATGGCGGGCACCACGGGCACGCCGGGCCACATCTGCTGCGTGAGCGTTTCGACCGTCTTCACGAGGTCGCCGTTGAGCGGCGATGCCGGGCTGCGCAGCGGCTTGCCCATGTTGCGCACCACGATCTTGTCGTTGCCGACCGCCTGGGTCAGCAGGCGCTCGACTTCCTCCGGATCGTCGTGCGGCAGGATGCGGCAGTTGACCGTGGCCTTGGCCGATTGCGGCAGCGCGTTCTCGGCATGGCCGGCCTGCACCATCGTCGCGACGCAGGTGGTGCGCAACTGCGCGTTGTAGGCCGGGTTGGCCGTCATGCGCTCGAGCACGCCGGCGTCGGGGTTGCCGCTGCCGATGGCGCGCATGTCGTCGGCCAGCTGGCCGGTGGCAAAGGGGGCGCTGCGCGCGAAGTAGGTCTTGGTGACGTCCGCGAGCTTGATCGGAAACGCGTAGTTGCCCAGTCGCTCCAGGCCGGCCGAGAGCGCGTAGATCGGGTTGGTCTTGGTCGGCACCGAGCTGTGGCCGCCGACGTCGCGCATCTCGAGCATGTAGGTGGTGTACATCTTCTCGGCCACCTGCATGCGGTGCAGGTTCGGCTTGCCGCCGCGCAGCTCGCCGCCGCCGCCTTCGTTGATGCCGAACTCGGCCTGCAGCAGCTCCGGCTTGTTGCTGATGAGCCAGAAGGCGCCGTTGCTCAGCGCGTCGCCGCGCTCCTCGTCGGCCGTGAGCGCCAGGATGATGTCGCGCTTGGGCTTGAAGCCTTCCTGCTTGAGCTGCCCCAGCACGGAGACCAGCGCCGCGGCCATGGCCTTGTCGTCGATGGCGCCGCGCGCCGTGAAGTAGCCGCCGGTTTCCTGCAGTTTGAAGGGATCGGTCTTCCAGTCTTCGCGGCGGGCCTCGACCACGTCGATGTGCGCCAGGAGCAGCAGCGGCTTCTTGCTGCCGTCGCCCTTGAAGCGCAGCACCAGGTTCCCCTTCTTCGGGAAGGGCTCGAAGATCTGGATGTCGCCCGCGGCGAAGCCGGCATCGACCAGCCGCTTTTCCATGGCCCGCGCCGCGGCGGTGTTGTCACCCACCGAGTGGGTGGTGTTGATCTCGATCAGCTCCTTGTAGATCTCGCGGAAGCGCTGCTGCTGCGCGGTGAGCGGCGCGGTCTGGGCCTGGGCGCCGGCCATTCCGGCCAGGGCCAGCGAGAGCGCGAGCACGCTGCGTTTGGCGGTGCTCAAGGGCGAAGAAGAAAACGACGAACGGCGACGGGTCTGCATCCTCATGGTCTGGCTCTCTCCGATGGTTGTTGTGGCGAGGGCCAGCATAGCAATCACACGGCGTTTTCGCCTGCACCTGAGCGACCGCGAAGACGGGCACACTCGCGGCCATGGGCACGCGCATGCAATGGGACATCTTCTGCAAGGTCATCGACAACCACGGCGACCTGGGCGTCTGCTGGCGCCTGGCCTGCCAGCTCGCGGCGGCCGGCGATCGCGCGCGGCTGTGGGTCGACGACCCGACGGCGCTGCACTGGATGGCGCCGGCCGGCTGCGACGGCGTGCAGGTGATCGACTGGTCCGCCGCTGAAGCCGTGCGCCGTGCCGTTGCCGACTCGGTGCCTGACGTGCTGGTCGAAGCTTTCGGGTGCGACCCGGAACCCGAACTCGTCGCGCGATTCGCGCAGGCCCCGAGCCATGCGCAGGCCTGGATCAACCTCGAGTACCTGTCGGCCGAGCCCTATGTCGAGAAGCTGCACCGGCTGCCGTCGCCGGTGTTCAAGGGCCCGGGCGCCGGGCTGACGAAGCGTTTCTTCTACCCGGGCTTCACGCCCGCGACCGGCGGCCTGCTGCGCGAGCCCGACCTGATGGCGCGCCAGGCACGCTTCGACCGGGCGCGCTGGCTGGAGGCGCAGCAGATTCCGTGGCGCGAAGGTGACCGCCTGGTCTCGCTCTTCTGTTACGAGCCGCCGGCGCTGGCTGCCCTGCTCGACCAGTTGGCCGCAGACCCAGTGCCCACGCGCCTGCTGGTCACCGCGGGCCGGGCCGCGAGCGCCGTGCAGGCGTGCATGTCAGACCGCCCGATGGGCGTCCAAAGTTCGCTATCAATTTCATACCTCCCCTACCTCAGCCAGGCGGACTTCGACCACCTGCTGTGGGCTTGTGACCTCAACTTCGTGCGCGGTGAAGACTCGCTCGTGCGCGCCCTCTGGGCCGGCGCGCCGCTGGTCTGGCAGATCTATCCGCAGGACGACGACGCGCACCACGTCAAGCTCAACGCCTGGCTCGACTGGCTCGGCGCCCCGCTTGAGCTGCGGCTTTTTCACCACGCCTGGAACGGCTTCGGCGACGGCGCCCTGCCCCCACCCGGCCCGCTGGCGGCATGGCGCGAAACCGCCCGTGCGGCGCGCGACAGGCTGCTCACGCAGGACGATCTGCTGGCCCAGCTGCGGCAGCTGGTCGCCGGAAAAAGCTAAAATAGCGGGCTTTGCGGAATTCAGCCCTGACCGCCGTGGTCCGGGACGCCTTTCGCCAAACCTGCCGCGGGACATGTACGGCGGGGCCAGATACGACGGCACACAGCGCCGAGGGCCCCGCGCACCGAGCGGCCAACATCCAGAGAACCTGATATGAAAATCGCTCAAGAAATCCGCGCCGGCAACGTCATCATGCACGGCAAGGACCCGATGGTCGTCCTGAAGACCGAATACAGCCGCGGCGGCCGCAACAGCGCCACCGTGCGCATGAAGCTCAAGAGCCTGATCGCCAACTTCAACACCGAAGTGGTCTTCAAGGCCGACGACAAGATCGACCAGATCGTGCTCGACAAGAAGGAGTGCACCTACTCCTACTTCGCCGACCCGATGTATGTCTGCATGGACACCGAGTACAACCAGTACGAAGTCGAAGCCGAGAACATGGGCGACGCCCTGAACTACCTCGAAGACGGCATGGCTGTCGAAGTGGTGTTCTACGACGGCAAGGCCATCTCGGTCGAACTGCCGACCAGCGTCGAGCGCGAAATCACCTGGACCGAGCCGGCCGTCAAGGGCGACACCTCGGGCAAGGTCATGAAGCCCGCCAAGATCGCCACCGGCTTCGAAATCGGCGTGCCGCTCTTCGTCGCACAAGGCGACAAGATCGAAATCGACACGCGCACCGGCGAATACCGCAAGCGCGTCTGAGCGCGTTCGCACCCGGCTGACCACCACCACGAAAAGGCTCCGCAAGGAGCCTTTTTCGTTGGCGGGCACACCGCTTGCGTCGGCGCACAATGCCAAGTCAATTCAGCTCGACAGCTCCATGAACAACACGCACAACATTCACGACAAGCGCCTGGCCGATGCCTGGGCCACGCTGCAGTCCCATTCCGACCGGGGCCTTCCCCTGGACCCTGATCCTTCGCGCCTGGCCTTCGCCGATCCCGAGTTCTTGCTGCGCCGCGAAACACGCGGCATCCGCATGCAGCTCGAGCTGATGAAGCCCGACCTCGAGCAGCGCGCGCACGGCATCGAGAACACGGTGGTGGTCTTCGGCAGCGCGCGCTTCCGCAGCGAAGACGAAGCCGTCGCGCTGGTCACGCAGGCCGAAGCGGCCGGCGACACGGCCGCGGCCGACCGCTGGCGCCGGCTCGCGCGCAACTCGCACTACTACGAGAAGGCGCGCACCTTCGGCAAGCTGGTCGCGCAGTACAGCGAGAAGAAGGAACCGCAGGACAAGCTCTTCGTGTGCACGGGCGGCGGCCCCGGCATCATGCAGGCGGCCAACCGCGGCGCGCACGAAGCCGGCGGCCTCTCGGTCGGCCTGGCCATCGCGCTGCCGATGGAAGAAGAAGCCAACCCCTACGTCACGCCGGCGCTGAGCTTCAAGTTCCACTACTTCGCGATCCGCAAGATGCATTTCATGATGCGTGCGAAGGCGCTGGTGGCGTTCCCGGGCGGCTTCGGCACGCTCGACGAGCTGTTCGAAGTCATCACGCTGGTGCAGACCAAGAAGTCGAAGCCCGTGCCGATCGTGCTGTTCGGCTCGGCCTACTGGAAGAAGATGATCGACTTCGACTTCCTGGTCGACGAAGGCGTGATCTCGCCCGGCGACCTGAAGCTCTTCGAATACGTCGACGCGCCGGAAGACGCGTGGGACGCGATCAAACGCTTCTACAAACTCTGACCAACCTGATATCGATCAGGCGTCGTCGCTGTCGTCGGGCCGCAGGGCCTGCTCGAAGAAGCGCGTGAGCGCGCGGGCGCGGCGGCGCCGGTCGGCCACGGGGTTCGCGTGCGGCCCCATGGCCACGGCATCATCGGCCACGCCGTGCAGCGCATTGAAGAGGATCACGGCCGTCAGCGTCGCGTCCTCGACCTCCCACACGCCCGCGGCGTCGCCTTGCTTCAGCAGCGTCACGAGTTGCGTGATGACGACGTTGTCGTTGCGCATGCGCCGGTCTTCGGGCCGGTACTCGTGGAACACCACGTCGTGCAACGCGACGTTGTCGAGGTAGGTCTCCAGCCCCGCTTCCACCCAGGCCTTGAGCCGCGCGCGGTACTTGCCCGGCGCGTGGCGGTCCATCGCCTCCTGCAGGCGCCCGCAGAAGGTGTCGACGAAGCGCTGCTGCAACGCGCCGAGCAACGCTTCCTTCGACGGAAAGTACAGATAGAAGGTGCCCTTGGCCACCTGCGCGCCCGCCGCGATGTCGTCGATGCTGGTGGCGGCAATGCCTTTGGTGATGAACAACTGCTCGGCGGCGTCCATCAGCGCGGCGGCGCGGGTCTGCGGCGCCTTGGTGCGACGGCGTGCGGTACTGACGGGGGTGTCGTCGGGGCTGCTGTTTGTCATGCTCAAGAACCGGCCGTGGCACCGGCGCGTGCCGTGTCGATGGCAGCGCGCACAGCCGCGGCATCGAGGACCAAGCCGCGCGGCGCCATCACGCGCTCGCGCAACCAGGCCAGGGCTTCGTCGGTGCGTGCGAAGGTGCTGGCGGGAATGCCGAAGAGCTTCTCGACGTTCATCTTGCTGGTCTTCTCGAACTGGTCGGCGGGCACCACGCTCGCCATGCCCATCATGTGGCGACGGATGTCAGCGCCGCGCGCCTGCAGCCACTGCTTGGCACGCTGGGCGCTGCCCTCGGGATGCACCAGCGCGTCGGCGTCCGCGAACACGCGCAGCGAGACAAAAGGCTCGCCGCGGTCGAGCCAGCGGTTCCAGTCGTCGGTGAAGGCCTGCATGCTTTCCAGCGTCTGCAAGCCTGTCGAAACACTGATCACCAGTGGCCATTGGCTGAGTTCGTGACGGACCATGAAAGTCTCCTTCGGAATCACCAGAAGACGCCGAGCACTCCGGCGCAAAAAAGGAACGCGGACGGCGGGCATGGCGAACGGTTCCCGGCTCAGGCGCGCGTGGCAGCGGCGAGCGCGTCGGCACGCGGCCTGACGCGCAACAGCAGCCCCGCCGCCACCAACCCGGCCACACCGGCACAGGCCATCGCGGCATGGAAGCCGCCTGCGAGCGCATCGCTCAAGAGCCGCTGCGCGGTGCCGGCGTCGAGCGCCGCGAGCGCGCCGAGGTCGTGCCGCGAGACCGCAGCCACCGCCGCTTGCGATGCATCGGGCACGCCGACACGCGCGAGCGACTCGGTCATCAACGCGGTGGCGTGTGTGCGCATCAGCGTGCCGAGCAGCGCAATGCCGATCAGCATGCCGCCCTGTCGCAACGCGTTCATGGTCGCCGAGGCCATGCCCGAGCGCTGTGCGGGCACCGAGGCCATCACCGCCGTGCTCGTGGCCGGCACGGCCAGGCCTGCACCCGCACCGAGCGCGACGAAGATCAACGCCAGCGGCAGGTACGGCGTGTCGGCCGAGAACAGCGTCAGCAGCAGCATCGCCGCGCCGATCAGGCCGTATCCCGCGACCATCAGCGTGTGGACCTCGAAGCGGCGCGCCAGCCGGCCGAACTGCGAGGCCACGAGGCCCGTCGCCACGAACTGCGGCACCAGCCGCCAGCCGGTCTCGCTGGCCGACCAGCCCTGCACCTGCTGCAGAAACAGCGAGAAGAAGAACAGGCTGGCGTAGGTCGAAAAGCCCAGCACGAACGAGGCGAAGTTGGTGACCGAAAAGCGCGCGTCGCGGAACAGCGCGAGCGGCAGCAGCGGCCGTTCCACGCGCGCCTCCACGGCCAGGAACAGCGCCAAACCGACACCTGCCGCGACGAGTGCGATCACCGCGTGGCGCGAGCCCCAGCCGTGTTCGCCCGCGGCGATCAGCCCGTAGGTCAGCGCCCCAAGCCAGAGCACGCTGAGCACCTGCCCCGCCGGGTCGAGCGCCGCATGCTCGGGGTGCGACGACTCGCGCAGGCCCCACATCCCCAGCGCCACGGTCAGCACGCCGATCGGCAGGTTGATGAGGAAGATGCTCTGCCAGCCCGCGTGGTCCACCAGCAGGCCGCCGAGCATCGGCCCGAGGATCAGCGACAGCGCCGTGAACGACGACCAGCCGCCGATCACCCGCGCACGGCTCGCCGGCTCGGGGAAGGCGTGCGCCAGCAGCGAGAGCGCGCCCGGGATCATCAGCGCGCCCGCCACGCCCTGCACCGCGCGGCCCGCGAGCAGCATGGGCAGGCCCGACGCCATCGCGCACATCGCCGAGCCCACGGTGAAGACCACCACGCCGGCCAGCCAGGCGCGCTTGCGGCCGTAGCGGTCGCCGATCGGGCCGGCCGACAGCATGAAGGCCGACAGGCACAGCGCATAGATGTCGATCACCCACTGCAGCCCGGCCATGTCGGTCGCGAGCGCGCGCTGCAGCGTGGGCAGCGCGACGTTGACGATGCTCACGTCGAGCGTGGCGATGAAGCTGCCAAGGTAGACCGCGGCCACCAGGGCCAGGCGGCGGCGCGGGTCGGCAGCCGCCGACGGGGAATGGGAGTCCATGGACGCCTTCGGGTCAGGAACGAAGAAGGCGCCGATACTGACTTTGGGTCAGTATTTTGTCAATCAAATGAGAATTACTATTATTTGCAACGTGGGATTCAGGCCGCAGTCAGGCGCCCTCCCGCGCACGTCAGAGCTTCAATCCCCAGGTCGCCTTCGCGCCCAGCGCCAGCACGCCGCCCACCACCCAGAACACGCCGGTGATGCCGATCAGCGCACCGAGCGAGCCGAACAGCATCGGCATCGCGACGCTCGATGCGTTGATGGTCATGAGCCGCAGCCCCAGCGCCTCGCCATGCCGCGCATGCGGCGTGATCTGGTGCAGCATGCTCATCACCATCGGCTGCACGGCGCCTAGCGCGAAGCCCAGGATCACGGAGCAGATGCCCATGGTCCACGGCGAGTTCAGCAACGGATAGACGGCGAACACGGCAGCGGTGACGACGGTCGAGCTCAGGATCACGCTGCGTTCCGACGCACGCGACGCGATCAGCGGCAGCACCACGCGAATGATCGCCGCGGCAATCGCGAAGGCGCCGAGGATCGAGCCGATCACCGAGGCGCTGATGCCCCGGTCGTGGCCCAGCACCGGCAGCACGAAGGCGTGCACGTCCCAGCTCGACGACTGCAGCCAGTTCACGAACAGCAGGCGGCGGAACATCGGCTCGCGCAGCAGGTCCCAGGCCCGCGTGGGCGCGGCGCCCGGCACCGGCGGCACCCGCGGCGGCTCGTGCGCGCCGCGTGCCAGCAGCCAGCACAGCAGCGGTAAAAAGGCCATCACGGCAAAGCAGATGCGAAACGCCAGCAGGTCGGCCGGCGCGCGGCCAGCATGGTCGATCAGCATGCCGGCCAGGAAGGGCCCGACGAAGTTCGCCGCGGCCGGCGCGATGGCCAGCCAGCTGAACACGCGCTTGAGCTGCGTCGGGTCGGTGGCCGAGCGCCCCACGTGCCGCTGCAGCGCGATCACGGTCGCGCCGGTGGCGCCGCCGGTCAGCAGCGCGGCGATGCACATGACGGGGAACACCGGAAAGATCAGCGCCAGCCCTGCCCCGCCCGAGGCCGCGATCACCGACAGCCACAGCGGGCGCTTGAGCCCATGCCGGTCGGCAAAGCGCCCGGCCGGCAGCGCAAGAAACACCTGGGTCAGCGCGAACAGCGCGATCAGCAGGCCGACAGCCGCTGCGCTGTAGCCTTGCTGCAGCGCGAGCAGCGGAGTAGCGAGCCGCATGCCCGCCATCGTGGCGTGCAAACAGACCTGCGCCACGATGACGCGCAGCAGTTCAGAACCTTTCACGGGGTGTCGTCGCCCTCGCTGTCAGTGTCGGTATCGGCGATGGGCGGCAGCAGCCCCTGAGACTGCTCTTCGGGCAGCGCCTCGACCTTGCGCAGCGCGAGCCGCATCTGCTTGGCGCGCGTGTCGGCCTTGTCGATGGTGTCGGAGGCCTTGGCCACCTGTTCCTTGATGCGCGCCACCCATTCGCCATAGCGCTCGAACTCGGTCTTGACCGCACCGAGCACCTTCCAGACCTCGGAGGCCTGGCGCTCCAGCGCGAGTGTGCGAAAGCCCATGTGCAGGCTGTTGAGCATGGCGAGCAAGGTGGTCGGGCCGGCCAGCGTCACGCGGTGCTGGCGTTGAATGGCGTCCATCAGGCCGGGTCGGCGCAGCACCTCGGCGTAGAGGCTTTCGACCGGCAGGAACAGGATCGCGAAGTCGGTGGTGTGCGGCGCCGCGAGGTAGTTGTCGGCGATCGACTTGGCCTCGGTGCGGATGCGCGCTTCGAGTGCCTTGGCCGCGGCCTCTGCGCCGGCGGCATCGGCGCGCTCGTGAGCGTCGATGAGGCGTTCGTAGTCGTCGCGCGGAAACTTGGCGTCGATCGGCAGCCACACCGGTGCACCGTCGTCGCCGCGCCCCGGAAAGCGGATCGCGAAGTCGACGCGCTGGCCGCTGCGCGGCTTGGTCTCGATCTGGCGCGCGTACTGCTCGGGCGTGAGCACCTGCTCGAGCAGCGCCTCGAGCTGCACTTCGCCGAACACGCCGCGCGTCTTCACGTTGGTCAGCACGCGCTGCAGGCTGCCGACGCCCACGGCCAGCGCCTGCATCTCGCCCAGGCCCTTGTGCACCTGCTCGAGCCGGTCGGCCACCTGCTTGAAGCTCTCGCCCAGGCGCGCTTCGAGCGTGCTCTGCAGCTTCTCGTCGACGGTCTTGCGCATCTCGTCGAGCTTGGCGGCATTGCTCTGCTGCAGCTGGGCGAGCTGGGTTTCCATGGTCGTGCGCACCTCGGCAAGGCGGCGTGCGTTCGATTCGCTCAGGCCCTGCAGCTGGGTGTTGAGCGTGTCGGCCAGCGTTTTCTGCAGCGAGGCGAGCTGCAGCGAGAAGGCGTCGAGCTGCGCGTTCTGCGTGCGCGTGGCCTCGGCGCCCTGCTGCACCAGCGACTGCTGGAAGGTGGCGAAGGCCTGCGCGGTTTCCTGGCGTGCACCGCGCGAGTTCTCACCGATCTCGCGGCGCAGTTCGCGTTCGGTGCGCTCGTTGGCGTTGCCCATCGCGGCAAGCACGCCCAGCATCTCGCTGTGATCAGGTGCGGGTTGCCGGCGGGCCAGCAGCCAGATGACCAGCACCAGCTGCACCACGGCGAGTGCGGCCAGTACAAGAAGAATCAATTCCGTCAGTTCCAAGGTGGGGGCGTGTCGCTCTCGCGGTCAGATGTCAGGTTACTTCGCGGCCGATGGCACCGGCGTGACGGGTGTCAGCGGGCCTTTGCCGCTGCCCCAGGCGATGAGGTTGTCGGCCGCCACGTCGGCCATCGCACGGCGCGTGGGCACGGTGGCGCTGGCGATGTGCGGCGTGAGCACGACGTTGGGCACGGTCAGCAGGTCGGGGTGGACCTTCGGCTCGCCCTCGAACACGTCGAGGCCCGCGGCGGCGATGCGCTTCTCGCGCAGCGCCACGGCCAGCGCGGCGTCGTCGACGATGCCGCCGCGCGCGATGTTGATCAGCGTGGCCGTCGGCTTCATGAGCGCGATCTCGGCCGCGCCGATGGTGTGGTGCGAGGCCGGCGAGTACGGCACGACCAGCACGACGTGGTCGGCGGTCTTGAGCAGCTCTTCCTTGCCGACGTAGCGGGCCTTGCATTCGGCTTCGAGCGCAGCGTCGAGGCGCGACCGGTTGTGATAGATCACGTTCATGCCGAAGCCGTGCGCGCCGCGCTTGGCAATGCCCTGCCCGATGCGGCCCATGCCGATGATGCCGAGCGTGGCACCGTGGATGTCGGAGCCGGCGAACATGTCGTAGCTCCACTTTTCCCACTTGCCCGCGCGCAGGAAGTGTTCGCTCTCGGTGATGCGGCGCGCGGTGGCCATGAGCAGCGCAAAGCCGAAGTCGGCCGTGGTCTCGGTCAGCACGTCGGGCGCGTTGGTGCCGAGCACGCCGCGCGCGGCCATGGCGTCGACGTCGAAGTTGTTGTAGCCCACGGCCATGTTGGCGCAGATCTTCAGCTCGGGGCAGGCGTCGAGCACGGCGGCATCGATACGCTCGCTGCCGGTGGTGAAGGCGCCCTGCTTGCCTTGCAGCTTCGCGATCAGTTGGTCCTTGCTCCAGGTTTCGTCGGCCTGGTTCGACTCGACCTCGAAATGCTGCGCGAGGCGCGCGAGGGTCTCGGGGAACACCGCGCGCGCGACCAGGATCTTGGGCTTGCTGCTGCTCATGGAACGTGTCTCTTTCTTGATTGAACGTGTGGGAAGGATCAGACGAAGAAGATGAAGGTGGTCAGCACGAACAGCGGGATCAGGATCGCGCCCGACCACAGCATGTAGCCGAAGAAGCTGGGCATGCGCACGCCGCGGCTTTCGGCGATGGCCTTGACCATCAGGTTCGGCGCGTTGCCGATGTAGGTGTTCGCGCCCATGAACACGGCGCCCGCCGAGATGGCGGCCAGCGTGGTGGCGTAGGTGGTCATGAGCGCCACCGGGTCGCCGCCCGCCGTGTTGAAGAACACGAGGTAGGTGGGCGCGTTGTCCAGGAACGAACTCAGGATGCCGGTGGCCCAGAAGTACATGGCCGGGTCGGGCTGGCCGTCGGCGCGCGTCACCGCCGCGACGATGGCGCCGAACGGGCCCTGCGTGCCGGCCTTGAGCATGGCGATCACCGGGATGATGGTCAGGAAGATGCCGGCAAAGAGCTTGGCCACCTCGGCCATCGGACCCCACTCGAACTGGTTGTCGGCGTGCACCTTGGCGGCGGTGATCTTCAGCGACAGCAGCGTGATGGCAATGAGGCCCACGTCGCGCACCAGCCCCGGCAGGCCCATCTTGGAGCCGTAGATGTCGAAGGTGACCGGCGACTTCCAGAAGCCGCTGATCAGCACCAGCGCGACCACGCCGCCGAGCAGCACGAAGTTGATGGCGCCGTCGAAGCCGATGCGCTTGGTGTCGGGCGTCGGGTCGACCGGCAGCACGCCTTCCTTGCGGTAGTAGTAGCGGTCGATCAGGTAGAACAGCACAAGCAGCACGGCCAGGATGAACAGCGTGTCGGGCAGGATGTGCTTGGCGGTCCAGAAGAAGTCGACGCCCTTCAGGAAGCCCAGGAACAGCGGCGGATCGCCCAGCGGCGTGAGCGAGCCGCCCGCGTTCGAGACGATGAAGATGAAGAACACGACCACGTGCGCGCGGTTCGCCCGGTTGTCATTGGCGCGGATCAGCGGGCGAATCAGCAGCATCGAGGCGCCCGTGGTGCCCATGAAACTCGCGAGCACCGCACCGATGGCCAGGATGGCCGTGTTGAGCCCGGGCGCGCCGTGCAGGTTGCCCCGGATGTGGATGCCACCGGCCACCGTGAACAGCGCGGTGAGCAGGATGATGAAGGGGATGTATTCCTCGACCAGCGCATGCACCGTCTGCGCCCCGGCCAGCGGCGCGCCGTAGATGGCGGCGAACGGCAGCAGGAAGGCCAGCGACCAGGCCGCCGACACCTTGCCGTAGTGGTGATGCCAGAACGACGGCACCAGCAACGGCATGAGCGCGATCGACAGCAGGATGCCTGCGAAGGGCACGCCCCACAGCGGCGACAGCGTGGCACCGTTGAATTCGGCGGCCGACGCCAGGGCAGGGAACATCAGCGGCAGCAGCGCGGCCGCGGCCAGTCGGAGGGATTTTTTCATGGGGCTGTACCGTACCAGACGAAGTGCTGCACGGAGGTCGGTACAGGGTTCACACGGGGGGTTGTTCGATCTCGAACACCTGGCGCAGGTAGGCCAGGTATTTCTCGTCCTCGCACATGTTCTTGGACGGCGTGTCCGACAGCTTGGCCACCGGCTGGTCGTTGCACTGGATCATCTTGATGACGATCTGCAGCGGCTCGTAGCCGAGGTCGTTGGTGAGGTTGGTGCCGATGCCGAAGGCCAGCAGGCAGCGGCCGCGGAACTGCTGGTACAGCTCGATGGTGCGCGGCACCGTGAGGCCGTCGCTGAAGATCAGCGTCTTGGTGAGCGGATCGACCCGGTTCGCGTGGTAGTGCGCCAGCATGCGCTCGCCCCACTGGAACGGGTCGCCGCTGTCGTGGCGGGCGCCGTCGAAGAGCTTGCAGAAGTACAGGTCGAAGTCGCGCAGGAAAGCGCTCATGCCGTACACGTCGGACAGCGCAATGCCCAGGTCGCCGCGGTATTCACGCGCCCAGCTCTCGAAGCCGAAGATCTGGCTGTCGCGCAGCCGCGGGCCCAGCGCCTGGCAGGCCTGCAGGTACTCGTGCGCCATGGTGCCCAGCGGAATGAGGCCGAGCTTCATGGCGTACAGCACGTTGCTGGTGCCCGCCAGCTGCGGCAGGTGTTCGCCGGCGGGCGACTTGGCCGGCGGCGAGGCCACGGCGCCGAGCCGTTGCGTCAGCGTGCGCAGCACCTCTTCATGCCAGTCTTTCGAGAAGCGGCGGCGCGTGCCGTAGTCGGCAATCTTGAGGTCGCCCAAGCCGGCCTCTTGCAGCTGGCTGATCTTGATGTCGAGGCGACGGCGGCCTTCTTCGAAGTCGGGGTTCTTCTGCGTGTTGCGAAAGTAGACCTCGTTCACGATGGCCAGCACCGGGATCTCGAACAGGATCGTGTGCAGCCACGGGCCCTTGATGCGGATCTCGAGCTCGCCCGAGGGCTGGGGAATGACGTTGATGTACTTCTCGTTGAGCCTGAACAGCCCGAGGAAGTCGACGAAGTCGCTCTTGATGAAGCGCATCGAGCGCAGGTAGGCGAGTTCGGCGTCGCGGAACTGCAGCGAGCACAGGCTGCGGATCTCGTCGCGGATCTGGCCCGCGAACTGCGCGAGGTTGACGCCGGGGTTGCGGCACTTGAAGCGGTACTCGACCCGCGCCCCCGGAAAGTGGTGCAGGACCACCTGCATCATCGTGAACTTGTAGAGGTCGGTGTCGAGCAGGCTGTGAATGATCATGGTGCGGTGCGCGGTGTCTCGGGTCTCTGGCTGCGGCGTCCGTTCCATTATCACGGCCTGAGTCGGCCTCTGCCTACGAGGGCCGGACTGCACGTCCTACCGGCAGGGGGAATCACTCACGCGACATTGATTTCACGGCGGCGGCATGTTCCGCCGGGTCATCACTCTTACGCAAGGAGATTCGCATGAACAAGGACACCATCGAAGGCAACTGGAAGCAGCTCAAGGGCAAGGTCAAGGAGCAATGGGGCAAGCTGACCGACGACGACTTCGACGTCATCGCCGGCAAGCGCGACCAGCTGCTGGGCCGCATCCAGGAACGCCACGGCATCAGCCGCGACGAGGCCGAGAAGCAGGTCAAGGACTGGGAATCTCGCGACGGCCGCTCGCCCGACGCGCTCTGGTTCGAAAAGTACTGAGAACGAAAGCGCCCTGCGCCCTCCTTCTTCCAGCCACTCACCGCAAAGGACACAACACCATGAAAAAACAACACCTCGTCATGCTCGCCCTCGCCTCCACCTGCTTCGTTGCCAGCCAAGCCGGCGCGATGACCAAGGACGAGTACAAGGTCGCCAAGGAAAAGGTCGAGGCCGACTACAAGGTCGCCAAGACCCAGTGCGACACGATGAAGGACAACGCCAAGGACGTCTGCCAGAAGGAAGCCAAGGGCAAGGAAGAAGTGGCCAAGGCCGAACTGGAGCAGCAGTACCAGCCGAGCGACAGCCATGCCCGCAAGGTGGCCGAAGAGAAGGTGAAGGCCGCCTATGAAGTCGCGAAGGAAAAGTGCGACGACCAGCAGGGCGAGGCCAAGTCCGCCTGCGTGAAGCAGGCCAAGGCCGACGAAGCCCAGGGCAAGGCCGACATCAAGGCCATGAAGAAGACCATGTAAGCGGGGCCATGCCCCACTCACCAACGGCGCCTCGGGCGCCGTTTTTCATGGGCGCTCAGGCGCGCAGCGAATCGACCACTTGCTGCAGCGCCTCGGGCAACGGCACCGGCCGCTGCGTCGCGCGGTCGACGTACACGTGCACAAAGTGCCCTTGCGCGGCGGCGGTGTCGGCCCCTTCGGCGAACAGCGCGATCTCGTAACGCACGCTCGATCGGCCCGCCTGCGCCACGCGGATGCCTGCTTCCACCGTCTGCGGGAAGGCCACCGGCGCGAAGTAGTTGCACTGTGTCTCGACCACGAAGCCGATCGTGGAGCCGCCGTGGATGTCGAGCGCGCCGCGCTCGATCAGCAGCGCGTTCACCGCGGTGTCGAACCAGCTGTAGTAGACGACGTTGTTGACGTGGCCGTACATGTCGTTGTCGGCCCAGCGCGTCGGGATGCTGCGAAACGCCCGGTAGGCGCTGCGGGTGTGGGGCGTGGGCTTGGGGGTAGGTGTCGGGGCGCTCATCGCGCGGCATTTTGCCAGCGGCGCCAGTAGTCCAGCGCCACCCGGAAGGTGCCCAGCTGCACCTGCACCGTCTCGGCGATGTCGCTGGCGTAGCCGCCGGCCATCGCGAAGGCCGTCGGGATGCGGCGCTGCCAGGTCCAGTCGAACACGCGGCGGTCGCGCGCCTCCAGGCCGTCGAAGCTCAGCTTGAGGCGACCCAGCCGGTCGCGCTCGAAGGGGTCGGCGCCGGCCAGGTAGATCACGAGGCCGGGCGAGAAGCGGCGGTCGAGTTCGTCGAGCGCGTGCTCCAGCGCCGCGAGGTAGTCGGCGTCACCGCAGCCGTCGGGCAGCTCCACGTCGAGGTCGCTCGCCTCCTTGCGGAACGGGAAGTTCTTCTGGCCGTGCACCGACAGCGTGAACACGCTCGGGTCGCCCTGGAAGATGCGGGCGGTGCCGTTGCCCTGGTGCACGTCGAGATCGATCATCGCCACCTTGAGCAGCCGGCCGGCGCGGGCCTGCTCAGCCTGCATGAGCCGCGCGGCCACCGCTGCGTCGTTGAAGACGCAGAAGCCGCTGCCCTTGTCGGCGTAGGCGTGGTGCGTGCCGCCCGCCATGTTGGCCGACACGCCGCCCGCGAAGGCAGCGCGGCAGGCCGCGATGGTGGCGCCGGTGGAACGGCGCGAGCGCTCGACCATCGCCTCGCTCCAGGGAAAGCCGATCTCGCGCATGGCCTGCGGGCTCACGCGGCCTTCGCTGACGGCGGCGATCCATTCGGAGGTGTGGGCCAGCGCAAGCTCGTCGTCGGTGGCGCGCGGAGCCGGGTCCATCTCGACGGCCGGCAGCTGCTCTTGCAGGCGGTCGCGCAGCATCGCGTAGCGCGACATGGGAAAGCGGTGGCCCGGCGGCAGGGGCAGCACGAACTGCCCGGAATAGAAAGCACGCATGGCCGCATTCTGGCCGTGCAGGCCGGATTTAGAAGGCCACTTCTAAATTGCTGCACAGCAGCAAAAAGCACTTGATCGCTGCGATCAGCTGCCTATACTTAAGGCCATGCTGCACCGCAACATGAACGACGAGGCGCAGCGCAATGTGAATCGACCACCCCATCATCCTTTCTGGAGATCTCAAATGGCCCTGACCGCTGACCAAATCCTCGCCGCTCAAAAAGCAAACCTCGAAACCCTGTTCGGCCTGACCACCAAGGCTTTCGAAGGCGTTGAAAAGCTGGTCGAACTGAACGTGACCGCTTCCAAGGCCGCCCTGACCGAAGCCCAGAGCACCGCTCAAGCTGCCCTGAACGTCAAGGACGCCCAGGAGCTGCTGACGCTGCAAGCCAGCCTGTTCCAGCCCCTGGCCGAAAAGACCGCTGCCTACAGCCGTCACCTGTACGACATCGCCCAAGGCACCAGCACCGAATTCTCGAAGGCTTTCGAAGCCAAGGCCGCTGAAGCCCAGCAAGCCTTCGTCGGCCTCGTCGACAGCGCTTCCAAGAACGCCCCCGCCGGCTCGGAAACCGCCGTCGCCGTGCTGAAGAGCGCCGTGGCTGCCGCCAACAACGCTTTCGAATCGGTCCAGAAGGCCGTCAAGCAAGCGTCGGACGTCGCCGAAGCCAACTTCAACGCCGTGTCGACCCAAGCTGTCGCCGCTGCCAAGACGGCCACCGCTTCGCGCAAGCGCTAAGCACCGACCACCACCAGTTGTCTCCTTGGGTCCTCACGGATCCAATTCAGGGCCTCATCTTCGGATGAGGCCTTTTTTTTGGCCCGGCGACGTCTTCGATAATGCAGGTCTCATTTCTGGAGACTCTCAATGCAAATCGACGGCAAGGTTTTTATCGTGACCGGTGGCGCTTCGGGCCTCGGCGAAGGCACGGCGCGCATGCTGGCCGCCAACGGCGCCAAGGTGGTCATCGCCGACATGCAGGCTGACAAGGGCGAAGCCGTTGCAAAGGAAATCGGCGGCGTGTTCGTCAAGTGCGACGTGAGCCAGGAAGCCGACGGCCAGGCCGTGGTGGCTGCCGCCGTCAAGCTCGGCAAGCTGATGGGCCTGGTCAATTGCGCCGGCATCGCACCGGCCGAGAAGACCGTGGGCAAGAACGGCCCGCACGCGCTGGCCGTGTTCAGCAAGACCGTCACGGTCAACCTGATCGGCAGCTTCAACATGATCCGCCTGGCGGCCGACGCCATGGGCAAGAACGAGCCCGAAGCCACCGGCGAACGCGGCGTGCTGATTTCGACCGCCTCGGTCGCGGCCTACGACGGCCAGATCGGCCAGGCCGCCTACAGCGCCTCGAAGGGCGGCGTGGTCGGCATGACCCTGCCCATCGCCCGCGACCTCGCGCGCAGCGGCATCCGCAACATGACCATCGCCCCCGGCATCTTCGGCACGCCCATGCTGTTCGGCATGCCGCAGGAAGTGCAGGACGCGCTGGCCGCCAGCGTGCCCTTCCCGTCGCGCCTGGGCACGCCCGACGACTACGCCAAGCTGGCCAAGCACATCATCGAGAACGACATGCTCAATGGCGAGGTGATTCGTCTGGACGGAGCGATTCGATTGGCCCCTCGCTGATCTCGGACGCCGGCAGCTTCGTGCTGCCGGTGCGGTCCAGGCGCTCGTAGTTCGCGATCACCTGGGCCCCGAGCAGCACCAGCATGGCGGCGATTTCCAGGCTCAGCAGCACCACGATCGCCGTGGTGAGCGAGCCGTAGACGATGTTCACCTGCGACAGCGTCGAGAAGTACCAGATCAGCACGCGCCGCGTGGCCTCCCACAAGAGCGCAGCGGTCACGCCGCCCAGCAGCGCATGCCGCAATGACATGCGCCCGGCCGGCATCACGAGGTAGAGCGAGGTCAGCATGAAGATCTCGCCGCCCAGCCCCAGCAGGTACAGCAGCGCCCCCGAAATGCCCGACAGCGACCAGCTGCGCCCCAGCAGGTCGACGCTTTCCTGCCCTACCAGTTGCAGCGCCCCCGACACCAGCGTGACCAGCAACAGCCCCGCGCACAGGCTCAGGATGTAGAGATACGGCATCGCCACCGACACGAGAAAGTGGCGCTTGTGATCGTCCTTGCGGTGGTGAAAGATCACCGCCATCGCGCTTTCGAGCACGCTGAACGCCAGCGAGCTGAAGAAAATCATCGTCACCAGCAGCACCGGCCCGAGCACCGAGCGGTGGTCCAGGAAACTCGACAGCTCGGCCACGATGGCTTTCGACTGCCCCGGCAGCAGCCATTCGAGGTAGCGCCCGATGGTGCGCAGCAGCTCGCCCTGGTCGATCACGTGCGACAGCGCCATCACGCTCACGATCAGCAGCGGCACGATGGACAGCAGCGCGTAGTAGGCGACCGCCCCCGCCAGCAGCAACCCCTGGTTGGCTCGGAAGTCCTTGAGCGCGCCCCAGACGAAGCGCAGCGGATGGCGCAGCAGCGGCGCGGCGTGTTGCAAAGGCAGGGGCGTCTTCATGCGTGATGTGGATTTGCGGCGGGGTTCAGTATGCCGCCCGCGCGCTTGCGTATGATTTGCCGCTCCCCGCAGCCATGACCATCCCCGCTTCATTCATCCAGGAACTCATCGCGCGCGCCGATGTGGTCGAAATTGTCGGCCGCTACGTTCAGCTCAAGAAGGCCGGCGCCAATTTCATGGGGCTGTGCCCCTTCCACGGCGAGAAGTCGCCCTCGTTCTCGGTCAGCCCGACGAAGCAGTTCTATCACTGCTTCGGTTGCGGCGTGCACGGCAACGCCATCGGCTTCCTCATGGAACACGCGGGCATGGGCTTCGTCGAAGCCGTGCACGACCTGGCCGGCCAGTACGGCCTGGTCGTGCCCGAAGACGACGTCTCGCCCGCCGAGCGCGCCCGCGCCGCCACCCAGCGCCAGAAACAGGCCACGCTGACCGATGTGCTCGAAAAAGCCGGCGACGCCTACCGCAAGGCGCTGCGCCAGGCGCCCGGCGCCATCGACTACCTCAAGGGCCGCGGCGTCTCGGGCGAGGTCGCCAAGCAGTTCGGCATCGGCTATGCGCCGGCCGGCTGGCGCGCGCTGGCCAGTGTGTTTCCCGACTACGACGATCCGCTGCTCGCCGAGAGCGGGCTGGTGATCGTCAACAACGAGGAAGGCAAGCTCAGCGACGAGGAAGCCAAGCGCTACGACCGCTTTCGCGACCGTGTGATGTTCCCGATCCGCAACGTCAAGGGCGAGTGCATCGGGTTCGGCGGGCGCGTGCTCGGCGACGAAAAGCCCAAGTACCTGAATTCGCCCGAAACGCCCGTCTTCAGCAAGGGCCGCGAGCTCTACGGCCTGTACGAGGCCCGCGCCGCCTTCCGCGACCGCGGCTACGCGCTCGTCACCGAAGGCTACATGGACGTGGTCGCGCTGGCCCAGCTCGGCTTTCCGAACGCGGTGGCCACGCTGGGCACGGCCTGCACCACCGAGCACGTACAGAAGCTCTTCCGCTTCACCGAGTCGGTGGTGTTCAGCTTCGACGGCGACGCCGCCGGGCGCCGCGCCGCACGCAAGGCGCTCGACGGCGCCCTGCCCTATGCCACCGACACGCGCAGCATCAAGTTCTTGTTCCTGCCGGCCGAACACGACCCCGACAGCTACATCCGCGCCCACGGTGCCGAAGCCTTCGCGGGCTTCGTGGCCGAGGCCACGCCGCTGTCGCGCTTCATGCTCGAGGCCGCCCGCGAAGGTTGCGACCTGAGCTCCGCCGAAGGCCGCGCCCACATGACGAGCAACGTGCGCCCGCTCTGGAGCGCCATGCCCGACGGCGCGCTCAAGCGGCAGTTGCTCAGCGAGATCGCCACGCTGGTCCAACTCGACGCCGCGGCGCTGTCCGACCTGTGGGCCACCGCCGCGCCCGGCCCGCGCAAGGGCGCCGGTGCACCGTCGCAAGCCCCGCAGCGCCACAGCGAACCCGACAGCTACGGCAACGACCCCGGCGACTACTACCCGGACATGCCGCCGGCGCAGGACTACGAGCCACCGCGCTACGAAAACGAGAGCAAACCCAAGTTCCAGCCGCGCAAGTTCACCAAGGGCAAGCGCTGGGGCGGCAAGTTCGAGGAACCCATCGAGCCGCTGCGCGGACGCGGCAAGCCGCCGAGCCGGCCCGACGTGGCGGTGCGGCTGGTGCTGTCGAACATGGCGCAATGGGAGGCGCTGTCACACGAGCTGCACGTGATGCTGTGCGACCTGCCGGGCGAGCACGGCGCCCTCTTCACCTGGCTCGACAGCCAGTTGCACGAGCACGGCGTGCAGCCCTGGGCGGCGCTGCGCGAAGGCCTGCGCGGGCTCGATTTCGCGCCGCTGGCCGAACGCCTCATGAGCGTGTCGGAAGCCGGGCCGGTGCCCGAAGGCGAGGAAGAACAGCACCTGGCCGATGCCGCCAAGGAGCTGGCGAGCGTGCTCGACTTCATGCTCGACGACCGCCTGAAGGCCCAGCAGAGCGAGGCCATCGCGTCGGTCGGAAAAGACCCGAAAGCCCTGGAACGCTACAAGGCGCTGGAAGCCCGCCGGCTCGAATTGCGAGACCGCATTCGCGCGTCGGGGACAGATACTGCTTGAAATTTGCGCAACAGGCTATAATGTAGGGCTTCGCAACTGGCGAAATTAGGCAAGAGCGACAGCAGCACCTCCGGGCCGACCCCTAGCGCAACGCACTCCAACGGTAAATTCCGGCGGAAAGGGTCAATAACCGCAAGGACTGCATACCAAATGTTCGCCCGACATCTTGCCTGATGAGGAATTAATTCCTCATTTCCCAATTGTTCTGTCCGTGCCTGTGCACGGGCCTGGTGGTGCTGTCCGCGTGACGGCGCGCCTGTGATCCCGCTTGTCTTTTCTTGTCGTAACGAGGTCGTATGCCCAGTTCAAAGAAGCCTGCTCCTTCACTTGCAAAAAGCGTCAAAAGCGTCGCCACCAAGCCCGCAGCAGAGAAACCGTTGAAAGCCGGTGCCAAACCGGCAACCAAGACGGCTGCCGCCGCGTCCAAAACGGCAGCCGCAACGAAAGTGAAACCCGTGCCCACGAAATCGACCTCTCTCGACGATCCCAAGAAAGCCGCAGCCACTGCCACGGCTGCCCCCGCCGCCAAGAAAGTTGGCCGTCCGCCCAAGGCCGCCAGCGCTGCAGCTGCTGCGCCCGCCACCGGCGCCAAGCGTGGGCGCAAGCCCAAGGCCGCCAAGGAAGCCGGCGAGAGCGACATCGACCTGTCGGACATCGAGGAAGACCTGGCCGGTGACGAGCCCGCGGTCGTCGCGACCACCGAAGAGAAGGTCAAGCCGCTGCGCATGAAGATCAGCAAGGCGAAGGAACGCGCCTTGATGAAGGAGTTCGGCCTCGACGAGACCGTGCTCTCCGAAGAAGACCTGGCCAAGCGCCGCTCGCGCCTGAAGACCCTGATCACGCTGGGCAAGACCCGCGGCTACCTCACGCACGGCGAAATCTCCGACCACTTGCCCGACAAGCTGGTCGACGCCGAGACCATGGAAGTCGTGGTCACCATGCTCAACGACATGGGCGTGGCGGTGTACGAGCAAACGCCCGACGCCGAAACCCTGCTGCTGAACAACACCGCGCCCACCGCCACCACGGTGGAAGAAGCCGAGGAAGAAGCCGAAGCGGCTCTGTCCACTGTGGACAGCGAATTCGGCCGCACGACCGACCCCGTTCGCATGTACATGCGCGAAATGGGCACGGTCGAGCTGCTGACGCGCGAAGGCGAAATCGAAATCGCCAAGCGCATCGAAGGCGGCCTGATGGCCATGATGGAAGCCATTTCGGCCTCCCCCGCCACCATCGCCGCGATCCTCGAGATGGCCGCGACCATCCGTGAAGGCAAGGTCGTCATCTCGACCATCGTCGACGGCTTCTCGAACCCGAACGAGGCCGACGACTACGTGGCCGAAGAAGACTTCGACGAATTCGACGAAGAAGACGACGACGACGGCAAGGGCGGCTCCAAGGCCCTGACCAAGAAGCTCGAAGAGCTCAAGAACGAAGCCCTCGCGCGCTTCGACCGCATTGCCGAGATGTTCGAGAAGATCCACAAGATCTACGAGAAGGAAGGCTACGGCACGCCGGCGTACACCAAGGCCCAGCAGGCCGTGTCCGACGAGCTCATGACCATCCGCTTCACGGCCAAGACCATCGAGAAGCTGTGCGACCTGGTGCGCACGCAGGTGGACGACGTTCGCAAGAAGGAACGCGAACTGCGCCGCATCATCGTGGACAAGTGCGGCTTCCCGCAGGACGAGTTCATCCGCGACTTCAGCGGCTTCGACAAGAACGGCAACCGCATCGCCTCGAACCTGCTCAACCTCAAGTGGGTCGAGAAGCAGTCTGCGGCCGGCAAGCCCTGGAGCGCCGTGCTCGCGCGCAACATCCCGCCGGTGCAGGAACTGCAGCAAAAGCTCACCGACATCCAGTCGCGTGTGGTGGTGCCGCTGACCGAACTCAAGGACATCAACAAGCGCATGAACGAGGGCGAATCGTCCTCGCGCGATGCCAAGAAGGAAATGATCGAGGCCAACCTGCGCCTCGTGATCTCCATCGCCAAGAAGTACACCAACCGCGGCCTGCAGTTCCTGGACCTGATCCAGGAAGGCAACATCGGCCTGATGAAGGCGGTCGACAAGTTCGAATACCGTCGCGGCTACAAGTTCTCGACGTACGCCACGTGGTGGATCCGCCAGGCCATCACGCGCTCGATCGCCGACCAGGCACGCACCATCCGCATCCCGGTGCACATGATCGAGACGATCAACAAGATGAACCGCATCTCGCGCCAGCATTTGCAGGAGTTCGGCTTCGAGCCCGACGCCGGCATCCTGGCCGCCAAGATGGAGATCCCGGAAGACAAGATCCGCAAGATCATGAAGATCGCGAAAGAGCCGATCTCGATGGAAACCCCCATCGGCGACGACGACGATTCGCACCTGGGCGACTTCATCGAGGACAGCAGCAACACGGCCCCCATCGAGGCCGCGATGCAAGCCGGCCTGCGCGACGTGGTCAAGGACATCCTCGACAGCCTCACGCCGCGCGAAGCCAAGGTGCTGCGCATGCGCTTCGGCATCGAAATGTCGACCGACCACACGCTGGAAGAAGTCGGCAAGCAGTTCGACGTGACCCGCGAGCGCATCCGCCAGATCGAAGCCAAGGCGCTGCGCAAGCTGAAGCACCCGTCGCGCTCCGACAAGCTGCGCAGCTTCATCGACACCCTGTAATCCAGGTTCGCTGAAGCCCAAGCGCCCGCCTTGCCCCTCACCCGGGCGGCGGGCGTTCTCGTTTTTTCACCGACACACAACAAACAAGTACAACGGAGCCGTCTTTCCATGAATCCCGATGCAGACAAACTCTGGCAGGCCCCGCGCTGGGCGCTTGCCGTGCTGCTCGCCGTGCTGGGCATGCTCGGGCCCTTCTCCATCGACACCTACATCCCGGCGTTCGCGGGCATCGCGCACTCCATCGGCGCGACGCCGGCCGAGATGCAGCAGACGCTGTCGGCCTACCTGTTCGGTTTCGCGTTCATGAACCTGTTCCACGGCGCGCTGTCGGACAGCTTCGGGCGCCGGCCGGTGGTGCTGTGGGGGCTGGCCGTGTTCACGCTCGCCTCACTGGGCTGCGCGCTGTCGCAGAACATCACGCAGCTGGTGCTGTTCCGCGGGCTGCAGGGCCTGTCGACCGGCGCCGGCATCGTGGTGTCGCGCGCTGTCATCCGCGACATGTTCCCGCCGGCCGAGGCGCAGCGCGTGATGAGCCAGGTGACGATCTACTTCGGCGTGGCACCGGCCATTGCGCCCATCGTGGGCGGCTTCCTGTTCGTGCATGCGGGCTGGCACTCGATCTTCTGGTTCCTCGTGGCCGTCGGCGTGGTGCTGTTCGTCGCCAACTACAAGCTGCTGCCCGAGACGCTGCACAAGGACCATCGCCAGCCCTTCCAGGTGCGCCACCTGATGCGCGGCTACCGCGACCTGTGCTCCGACCCGCGTTTTCTGCTGCTGGCCTTCGCGAGCGGCGTGCCCTTCAACGGCATGTTCCTCTACGTGCTGGCCGCGCCCGCGTTCCTGGGTGACCACCTGGCGCTGCAGCCACAGCAGTTCTTCTGGTTCTTCCTGCTGACCATCGGCGGCATCATGCTCGGCGCGCGCGCCAGCGGCCGCATGGCCGGCAAGGTGGCGCCCAAGCGGCAGATCCGCGACGGCTTCCTGATCATGATGGTCACCTCGGTGGTCAACGTGGTGGCCAACATCTTCTTCCAGGCGCATGTGGCCTGGGCCGTGTGGCCGCTCGCGGTGTTCGCCTTCGGCTGGGCGCTGATGGTGCCCGTGGTCACGCTGCTGGTGCTCGACCTGCACCCCGAGCGCCGCGGCATGGCGTCGTCATTGCAGGCCGTCATCGGCTCCACCGCCAACGGCGTCGTGGCCGGCGCGGTGGCACCGCTGGTGATGCACTCCACGCTGGCACTGGCCCTCACCTCCGCGCTGATGCTCTCGATCGGGCTGGTCGCCTGGGTTTGGCTGCACCACCGTTGGCCCGACATCGGGCGTCGGGTGGCTCACGACGAAGCCTGAGGGGGACGGGGGATGCGATTCGCCGCACTGTGGACTTATCTGCGCGCCTGGCTCCCGGGCCCTTCCAACGTCAACGCGCGCGAGCGCCTGCGCGCCGTGGGCGGCGCAGGCATCGGGCTGCTGATCACCGGCCTGCTGTGCCGCTGGCTGGCCGTTCCGCTGGAGCATGCGGTGTGGCTGGTCGCGCCGATGGGCGCCACCGCCGTGCTGGTGTTCGCCGTGCCCGCCAGCCCGCTGGCCCAGCCCTGGTCGGTGATCGGCGGCAACACACTGTCGACGCTCGTGGGCATCGCCTGCGCCAGTTGGATTCCCGACACCGCCGTGGCCGCCGCCGTGGCCGTGGCGCTCGCCATCGGCCTGATGTTCTTCACGCGCTGCCTGCACCCGCCCGGCGGCGCGGCGGCATTGCTGGCGGTGCTCACGCACACCACCGACTTCTCGGCGGCGCTGTTCCCGGTGCTCGTGAACTCGGTGCTGCTGGTGCTGGCCGGCGTGGCCTACAACACGCTCACGGGGCGGCGCTATCCGCACGTGCAGGTGGCGCGCCCGCCTTCGCCTGACGCGCGCTTCAGCCAGAGCGACATCGACGCCGTGCTGGCGCGCTACAACCAGGTGCTCGACATCAGCCGCGACGACCTCGAGTCGCTGATCCAGCAGACCGAGCTCGAGTCGTACAAGCGCCGCCTGGGCACGCTGCACTGCGCCGACATCATGTCGGGCACGCCGATCTCGGTGGAGTTCGGCACGCCGCTGCAAGAGGCCTGGACGCTGATGCACCAGCACCGCATCAAGGCGCTGCCCGTCACCGACCGCACACGCCGCGTGGTCGGCATCGTCACGCAGGCCGACTTCTTTCGCCAGCTCGACCTGCAGCACCACGACGGCATCGCGGGCCGGCTGCGCGACCTGATCCGCGCCACGCGCACGGTGATCTCGAACAAGCCCGAGGTGGTCGGCCAGATCATGACCCGCCAGGTGCGCGTGGCCAGCGCCGACCGGCCAGTGGTCGAGCTGGTGCCGCTGTTCTCGGAGGGCGGGCACCACCACATTCCGATCATCGACAGCGAGAAGCGGCTGACGGGGATGATCACGCAGTCGGATTTCGTGCGGGCGCTGTACCGCGCGGTGAGCCCGGCGTAGGCCTTGCTCGTGTGTTTCTCCCTCCCCTTCCCGGGGGAGGGTCGGGGTGGGGGCACGACGGCCTCTGTGACAACGCGGCGCTTCATCGAAGGCCGCGTGCCCCCATCCCAGCCTTCCCCCGGGAGGGGAAGGAGCAAGACCTTCATTCCAAGACCACGTTCGCCTTCTTCACCAGCGCCGCATAGCGCGCGGCCTCGCTGCGGAAGTAGCTCGCGGCCTGTTCGGGCGTGGTGGGCTTGACGATGTTGCCCTGCTTGTCCATCGCCTCGCGCACCTCGGGCGCACCGAAGGCGGCCACGATGCCCTCGTGCACGCGCTTGACGTCAGCCGGCTGCATCTTCGGCGGGCCGATCACCGCGAACCAGCCTTCGACCGCGTAGTTCGGCAGCCCCTGCTCCGCGATGGTCGGCATGTCGGGCGCGGCCGGCGAGCGTGCCGGGCCGCACACGCCGATGGCGCGCAGCGCGCCGCTCTTCAGATGCGGCTGCACCGCCGGCAGCGCGACCACGCCCATCTCGACCTGCCCCGCGATCATGTCGGTCACCATCGGCCCGGTGCCCTTGTACGGAATGTGCCGCGCCTTCACGCCGGCCTCGTCCATGAACATCTCGCCGGCGAGGTGGATGATGGTGCCGTTGCCCGACGAGGCGTAGTTGTAGCCCTCGGGTTTCGCGCGCAGCAGCGCCACCAGCTCCTTCACGTTCTTCGCGGGCAGCTTCGGGTTCACGGCCAGCACCAGCGGCGTGGCGCCGACCACGCTGATCGGCGTGATGTCGTTGATCGCGTCGAAGGGCATCTTCTTGAACACGCTCGGGTTGATCACGTGGTTGTTCGACACCATGCCGAGCGTGAACCCGTCGGGCGGCGCCTTGATCACCGCCGACGTGCCGGTGATGCCGCCGGCGCCCGGCAGGTTCTCGATCACCACCGGCTGGCCCAGCGCCTTGCCGAGCGCGACCGAGGCGGCGCGCGCGATGGCGTCCACGCCCGAGCCCGCGCTGATCGGCAGGATGAAGCGGATCGGCTTGTCGGAGCCCTGCGCGAGCGTGGGGAACGCGGCGAGCGCCGCGGCGCTCGCGCCGAAGCCCAGCATCGCGCGACGGTTCATCGGAAAAAGATTCGTGGTCATGGTCTTGTCTCTCGTCTTGTTTTGGATGAAGCACTCAGGCGATGGCCGCATCGGCATGCATCGCATCCACCTGCGCGCCGGCGTAACCCAGCTCCGCCAGCAGCTCGCGCGTGTGCTCGCCCAGCGTCGGCGGATGCAGCCGCACACCCAGGCGCTCGCCGCCGAGGGTGATCGGGAACAGCGTCGTCTGCGCCATCTCGCCAGCGCGCTCGCCGTCGGGCAGGCGGATGTCCACGAGCCCGCCGGTGGCCTTCAGGTGCGGATCGGCATACAGGTCTTCGGGCCGCGTGATCGGCGCGAACGGCAGGCCGCGCGCTTCGAAGATCGCCGACAGCTCGGCGGCCGAACGGTCGGCCAGGCGCGTGCGCAGCTCGGCCAGCAAGCTGGGGCGCAGGCGCACGCGATCGTTGTTGGTCTGCAGGGTGGCGTCGGCCTTCAGGTCGTCGAAGCCCAGCGCGTCGCAGAAGGTCTTCCATTGCGCATCGCTCACAGCCGCCAGGAAGATCTGCTCGCCGTCCTTCACGGTGAACACGTCGTACAGCGCCCAGGCCGAGATGCGCTCGGGCATCGGCGCGGCCGCCTGCCCCGTGATGGCGTACTGCAGCATGTGCTGGCCGACGAGGAACACGTTGTTCTCGAACAGCGCCGACTGCACCTCCTGACCCTTGCCGGTTTCAGCGCGCTGCATCAGCGCGGCGATGGCGCCGATGGCGCCGAACATGCCGCCCATGATGTCGTTCACGCTCGTGCCCGCGCGCAGTGGATCGCCGGGGCGGCCCGTCATGTAGGCGAGCCCGCCCATCATCTGCACCACCTCGTCGAGCGCGGTGCGGTGCTCATACGGGCCGGGCAGAAAGCCCGTGTGGTTCACGTACACGAGGCGCGGATTGAGCTTGCCGAGCGCGGCATAGCCGAGACCGTACTTGTCCATCGTGCCGGGCCGGAAGTTCTGCGCCACCACGTCGGCCGTGGCGCACAGCCGCAGCGCGGCTTCGAGCCCCTGCGGATGGCGCAGGTCGAGCGCGATGCTCTTCTTGTTGCGGTTGAACATCGGGAAAAAGCCCGCGCCCGCGCCCAGCAGGTGCCGCGTGCGATCGCCCTCGATCGGCTCGACCTTGATGACTTCGGCGCCCAGGTCGGCCAGCACCATGCCGCAGGTCGGCCCCATGACCATGTGCGTGAACTCGACCACGCGGATGCCCGCGAGCGGCAGGCGTTTGGCTTCGGTGCTCATGCGGCGACGCCTTCCGCCGGTGCAAAGGTCTTCGGAAAGCCCGCGCGCCACACCGTGCCCTGCAGCGTCTCGCCATCGAGCCAGCCGGCCACGCGCTGGCGCAGGTGCAGCAGCTGCTGCAGGTCGACACCGGTCGCCACGCCCATGCTCTCGAGCATGAAGACGAGGTCTTCGGTGTCGACGTTGCCGCTCGCGCCCGGCGCATGCGGACAGCCGCCGATGCCGGCCAGGCAGGCGTCGAAGCGCGTGATGCCGACCTCCAGCGCGGCGTAGACATTGGCCAGTCCCAGCCCGCGCGTGTCGTGGAAATGCCCGCACCACAGGCGGTCGCCCGCGATGCGCAGCGCGCGCTCGAACAGGCTGCGCACCATCGCCGGATCGGCGTAGCCCACCGTGTCGGCGAGGCTCACGCGGTCGGCGCCGGCATCGAGCAGCGCCTGCATCAATCGCAGCACTTCGTCGGGATCGACATGGCCCTGGATCGTGCAGCCGAACGCCGTGCCGACGCCACCGTCGATCAGCGTCTTCGAGCCCGCCGCATCGCGCGCCGCGCGCATGCGGCCGACCTCAGCCACCACTTCGTCGGGCGTCTTGCGCAGGTTGGCGAGGCTGTGCGCGTGGCTGGCCGACAGCGGCACCATCATCAGGTCGGCCTCGCCCGCGATGGCGCGCTCCGCGCCCTTGAGGTTGGGCACCAGCACCGAGGCGAACAGCCCCGGCAGCGTCTTCGCATACGCCAGCAGCTCGGCGGTGTCCGCCAGTTGCGGCAGCAGGTGCGCCGGCACGAACGAGCCGACCTCGATCTCGCGCTGGCCGGCCGCGTGCGCGTCGCGAATCCATTCGAGCTTGTGCGCCGTGGGCAGCACGCGGGCGATGCTTTGCAGCCCGTCGCGCAGGCCCACTTCGCGAACGACCGCGCGCGGCGGCAGGAAGGCGTGAATCAAGTTTTGTCTCCGACGTGAGGGTATGGCGCCCATCGTAGGAGTTCCGATTCAGTCCTGAAGGTATATTTTGGAAGCCATTCGCTTCCCGATCGGAACTTCATGAGAGACCTCGACCTGACCACCCTGCGCCTCTTCGTCGCCGTCTGCGAGAGCCGCAGCATCGCGCGCGCGGGCGAGCAAGCGAACATCGTCGGCTCGGCGATCAGCAAGCGCCTCGCGCAACTCGAAGACACCGTCGGCACGCCGCTGCTGCTGCGCAAGCGCCGCGGCGTGGTGCCCACGCCGGCCGGCGAAACGCTGCTCGAACATGCGCGCGCCATGCTCGGCAGCGCGACCCGCATCGAGCGCGACATGGCCGCGTATGCCGGCGGCGCGCGTGGGCATGTGCGCATCCTGGCCTCGGCCTCGGTCATGGCCGAATCGCTGGCCGAGGATGTGGCGGGCTTTCTGCAAGACCCGGCGCACCGCAACATCCGCGTCGACATGGAAGAGCGCGTGAGCCCCGAGATCGTGCGCGGCATCCGCGACGGCGTGGCCTCCATCGGCCTGTGCTGGGACGCGGCCGACCTCGACGGGCTGGAGCGGCGCGACTACCGCTCGGACCACCTCGCGATCGTCGCGCACCCGTCGCACCCCGTGGCGCGCCACGACGCGGTGCGCTTCGAGCAGGTGCTCGACCACGAATTCGTCGGCATGCCCGCGCTGAGCGCGGTGCAGCTCATGCTCGCGCGCGAGGCGGCCGTGGCCGGCAAGCCGCTCGTGTACCGCGTGCTGGTGTCCAACTTCGATGCGGCGCTGCGCGTGGTGCGCGCCGGGCTGGCGATCAGCGTGGTGCCGGCGGAAGTCGCCCGGCCCTTCACCGAGGCCTTCGGGCTGCGGCTGATGCCGCTCACGGACGACTGGGCGCGCCGGCGTTTTGCGATCTGCTTTCGCAGCGAGGCGACGCTGTCGCCCTCGGCGCAGCTGCTGGTCGCGCACCTGGAGCGGTGCGCCACCGACCGCGCGGAAGCCGGCTGATTCGTCCGATAACCGAAACGATCCATTGTCTCGGCGGTGGTTTTTGTTTCGTTTCCCGCAACCTAACATCCGGTCTGTTCACGCTGTCACCCATCCAACCCACCGACCGAAAGACACCGCCATGTTCCGCAGAACCCTCGTTGCCGCCGCCGCCCTGTCCGCCGCATTCGCCCTCGTGCCGCTCGCCGCCCAGGCCGCGCAGCCGCTGAAGATCGACGTCTACAACCCCGGCACGAAGTCGATGTTCCCCGTCTCGTCGGTGCTGGTCGCCGGCACCACCGACGCCGTGCTGGTCGACGCCCAGTTCCAGCGCAACGACGCGCAGGCGCTGGTGCAGAAGATCAAGGACAGCGGCAAGAAGCTGACCACGGTCTACATCAGCCACAGCGACCCCGACTACTACTTCGGCCTCGACGTGATCCACGCCGCGTTCCCCGACGCCAAGATCGTCGCCACGCCGCAGACCGTGGCCGCCATCCAGGCCTCGAAGGACGGCAAGCTCGCGCACTGGGGCCCGATCCTCAAGGACAACGCGCCCCAGGCGCTGGTCGTGCCCGAGCCGCTGGCCGGCGACAGCCTCACGCTCGAAGGCAAAAAGATCCAGGTCGTCGGCCTCGACGGCGCCACGCCCGCGCGCAGCTTCGCGTGGATTCCCTCGCTGAAGGCGGTGGTCGGCGGCATTCCGGTGTCGGCCAACATCCACGTCTGGGTGGCCGACACGCAAACGGTGCAGTCGCGCCGCGACTGGCTCAAGACCCTCGACCGCATCGCCGCGCTGCACCCCAAGACCGTGGTGCCCGGCCACTACCTGCCGAACGCCGACGGCTCGGCGCCCTACACCGTGGCGTCGGTGAAGTTCACGCGCGACTACCTCAAGGCCTTCGAGACCGAAGCCACCAAGGCCAAGGACTCGGCCGCGCTCATCGCCGCCATGAAGCAGCGCTACCCGAAGCTCGAAGACGCCTCGTCGCTCGAACTCGGCGCCAAGGTCATCAAGGGAGAAATGAAGTGGCCGCAGTAATCAACAACAACGGCGACACCGCCACCCTGCACTACATCTTCGATCCGCTGTGCGGCTGGTGCTACGCCGCCGCGCCGCTGGTCGAAGCGGCGCGCACCGTGCCGGGCCTGCGCGTCGAATTCCACGGCGGCGGCATGATGACCGGCGCCAACCGCCGCCCCATCACGCCGCAGTGGCGCGACTACGTGATCCCGCACGACAAGCGCATCGCCGAACTCACGGGCCAGCCCTTCGGCGAGGCCTACTTCGAAGGCCTGCTGCGCGACAGCGGCGCGGTGATGGATTCCGCCCCGCCGATCACCGCCATCCTCGCCGCCGAATCGCTGCGCGCGGGCGGCGGGCTGGACATGGCACACCGCGTGCAACAGGCGCACTACGTCGAAGGCCAGCGCATCGCAGAAGCCGGCGTGCTCGCCGCGCTGGCGGTCGAGCTCGGTTTCGATGCCGAGGCTTTCACCACCGCCTTCGAGCAGCACACGGGCGACGCCACCGCACAGCACATCGCCGCGAGCCGCGACCTGCTGCAGCGCGCGGGCGGCCAGGGCTTCCCGACCTTCGTGCTCGCACAGGCCGATGGCAGCACGGGCCGCATCGACATCGGGCCGTGGCTGGGACGCGTTGACGACTGGAAGGCGCAGCTCGCGACCTTCGTCGCGCCGGCGCCATCTGCAACCGCAGCGCCCGCTGCGTGCGGCCCCGACGGCTGCGCGATCTAGGCGACCTTCTCCAGGAACACCAGCCGGATCGGCGCGTCCAGCAGTTCGCCGAACCGCTTTTCGAAGGCTTGGAAGTACGGCGTGGCGAAGTGCGCGTCGAGCGCGGCCTGGTCCTGGAACGACTCACGCATGTAGAAGCTGCCGGGTTCGTCGCGCAGCTCGAACAAGGTGTAGTCGAGGCAGCCAGGCTCCTGGCGCGTGGGCGCCACCAGCGCGCTCAAGGCGTCGCGCAACGCCACGCGCTGGCCGGTCTTGGCCTTCAATACGGCGATGCTGATGAGGGGCGTGGTGCTCATGGGTCGGTGCGCTGCGGCAAGAGGTTTTGTTGCCTGCAGTCTGCGATGACACCCGCGCATGAAAAAGCCCCCGCGCCCGGAAACTCTTTCAATCGCCCCTTGAAGATCGCGACCTCTTCAAGCGCGCGCTACCGGCTGCACTGGAAGCTCGCCGCCTGCGACGCATCGCCATTCACATAGCGCGGCCACAGCGGCCACTCGCACAGCGGACGCGCACGCGTGGTCTTGAACGGCGGCTGCACTTCCTGTTCAAGCAGCTGCAGCCCCGACGGCGCACGCCCGCGCTCGACCCAGTCGGCCAGTGCGCCGAGCATGTCGACGTTGGCCGGTGCGCCGCTGCCCACATGGTCGACACCGGGCGCGGTGTACAGGCGCATGAAGCGGTCCACGTTCTCACGGCCCATGCGCGCCACCACCGACTCGTAATAACGGATGCCCGCGAACGGGCTCTGCGCGTAGTCGGCCATGTGCTCCAGCACCAGCAGCTTGCCGCCGCGCGCGTGAAAGACGCTGAGGTCGGGGTTGGTCGAGTCCATCAGCTGCGACACGGTGGCGATGCGCGCCGCGAAGTCTTCGGCGCGGTAGTTGCGCACGTCGAGCGACGGATTGCGCGCATAGAAATACTGCAGCGCGCCACTGCCGTAGAACCACGCGATGCCGTTGCTCGGCTGCGGCGGCACGGTCGGCGCGGCAGTGCCGGTCCACCATGCGTTCCAGCCACCCATCGAAGCGAAGGCCGGCGTGCCTTCGCCGCCGATGCCCCAGCCCGGGTACTCGGTGACGCCATGCGCCAGCGGCACGGGCGAGCGCCACGGCGTGCGCAGCGTGCGCACCGCCTGCACCTGCGCGTCGTTGAGGCAGTTGTCGCCGCTCGTGCCCGACGCGCAGCGCAAGGTGGCCGGATCGAAACGCTGCAGGCAGGCCACGGGGTTCGACACGATGCGATCGGCCGCGCCATCTGCTGCGTCGCACGACGCGAGCACCGCGTTGTGCACCAGCTGCACCTGCGCGGGCCGCAGCCAGCCTTCGCCGAAGGTGGCGATGCCGTTGCGCGTGCCCGCATGCTGCAGCCCCGTCCAGTTGATCACCGGCACGCGGCTGAAGATGCCGTCGAAGTCCTGCGGATAGCGCTGCGCCATCGTGAGCGCCTCGCGCCCGCCTTCGGAGCTGCCCATGAAGTAGAGCTTCTGCGGCGCGTGGCCGTAGGCGCGTTGGGTCAACGCCACCGCCACGTCGCGCACCTTCTTGTACGAGGCATGCGCAAAGTTCACGAGCGCCTCGTCGTTGAGTGCAAAGGCCTGCGGCGGCTGGCCCTGCACGTTCTGGTGGCCCGAGTCGGTGCCGTAGGTCACGTAGCCCTGCGCGAGCGGCGTGGGCAGGTCGAAGCGTGCGGCAGGCACCAGCGCCAGCCCGGTGATCAGCGTGCCGTTGAAGCCCCCGCCGCCGTACTGCACGCTGCGCCCGTTCCATGCGAGCGGCAGATTGACCTGGAACAGGATCGGCGGCGCGCTCGCGTCAACCGGTGCGATGCGCCCGAGCACCTTGCAGTACGCAGGCATCGCGGGCGTGATGCGCGACGCAGGGCTGGGCCCGCGCTCGGCTACGGCGAGCGCGGACGCCGGCACGAGCGCCGAGGAATCGATCGTCGCCGCGCCGCTGGGCAGGCCGATGGCGGTGGCCGCCACCGGCGCGGTGAGCGCCGCGCAGGCGGGGGCCGGATCGGCGCCGAGGCCGAGGCGCGTGGGGCCGGTCGGGGCCGTGCCGCATGCGGCGAGCAAGGCGGCGGTCGCCAGCATGGCGCCCCCGCTGAACACTGTCTGGGGGATCGCCATCTGTCTGTCTCCTGGTTGTTTTTGTGATCGGCCGCCGCTACCGCGCCACGCCCAGCAGCCGGTCGAGCACCTCCGGCTGCGCGCGCAGCGCCGCCGCCGTGTCGGTGTGCACGATGGTCCCGTGGTCGAGCACCACGGCGTGGTCGGAAATCGCGAGGATCGCCTGCGGGTGCTGCTCCACGATGATCGCGGCCAGCCCCTCGTCCTGCGTGATGCGGCGAATCGCGCGCAGCAGCTCTTCCACGATGATGGGCGCGAGGCCTTCGAGCGGCTCGTCGAGCAGCAGCAGCTTGGGGTTGAGCACCAGCGCGCGGCCCACGGCCAGCATCTGCTGCTCGCCGCCCGAGAGCTGCGTACCCAGGTTGGTCTTGCGCTCGGCCAGGCGCGGGAACATCTCGTAGACGCGCTGCGGGTTCCACTTGCCCGGCCGCTCCACCGCCGTGAGGTTCTCGTGCACGGTGAGCGACTTGAAGATGTTGCGCTCCTGCGGCACCCAGCCGATGCCCGCTGCCGCGCGCTGGTGCGGCTGCAGCTTGTGCAGCGCCGCCTGCCCGCCGAGCGCGATGGTGCCGCCGTGCTGGCGCGTGGCGCCGGCCAGCGTGTTGATGAGCGTGGTCTTGCCCGTGCCGTTGCGGCCCAGCAGCGCGAGCGTCTGGCCCTCGCCGAGCGTGAAGGCCACGTCGTGCAGCACCACGGCCTCGCCGTAGCCGGCGCTCAGGTTCTCGATGCGCAAGAGTTCAGACATGGGCGTGTTCTCCGTGGCCCAGGTAGACCTCTTTCACTTTCGGATCGTTGGCGATCGTCTGGGGGTCGCCCTCGGTCAGCAACGCGCCGTTGACCAGCACCGTCATGCGGTCGGCAAAGCTGAACACCAGGTCCATGTCGTGCTCGATGAGCAGCACCGACACATCGGACGGCAGCGCGGCCACGGTCTGCAACAGCTCTTCGCGCTCGCCGGCGGGCACGCCCGCCACGGGCTCGTCGAGCAGCAGCACGCGCGGCTCGCAGGCCAGCGCGATGGCGATCTCCAGCAGGCGGCGCTTGCCGTAAGCCATGAATTTGGTCTGCTGCTGCGCCACGTCGGCGAGGTGGAACTGCTCCAGCAGTTGCCCGGCCCGCTCGGCGATGCGCTTGTCCGCACCCAGCGGTCGCCACCATTGCGCGGCGATGCCCTTCTGCTGCGACACCACGAGCGCCAGCGTTTCCAGCGGCGTCATCGAGTCGAAGAGCTGGTTGATCTGGAAGGTGCGCACCAGCCCGCGCGCCACGCGCTTGTGCGGCGCGAGCGTGGTGATGTCTTCGCCGAGCAGCGAGATGCGGCCTTCGGTCGGCGTAAGCACGCCCGTCAGCAGGTTGATCAGCGTGGTCTTGCCGGCGCCGTTCGGTCCGATGAGCGCATGGCGCGCGCCACGCTTCAATTCCATCGTGACGTTGTTCGTGGCCGTGATGCCGCCGAAGCGCATCACGAGGCCTTGGGTCGAGAGCACGGTGTCGGTCATGCCACGCCCCCCTTCTCGCTCTTCTTCTTGCCCATGCCGAACCACGTCCACGGCTTGAGCAGCCGGTCACGCCCCACGAGCACCAGCAGCACAAGGATCAGGCCGATCCAGAACATCCAGTACTGCGGCGTGACCGACGACAGCCAGTTCTGCAGCAGCTTGAAGACGATGGCGCCGGTGACGCCGCCATAGAGCCAGCCCACGCCGCCGATGACCAGCATCAGCAGCACATCGGCCGAGCGGTCGAAGGCCAGCACGTCGAGCGAGGCGAAGCCGGTGGTCTGTGCCAGCAGTGCGCCCGCCGCGCCGGCGATGCCGGCAGCCACGGTGTAGACCACGGCGAGCCGCGACACCACGGGAATGCCGATGGCCATGGCGCGCAGCCGGTTGTCGCGGATCGCCTTGAGCGTGGCGCCGAAGGGCGAGTGCACGATGCGGCGCATCACAAGGAACAGCACGAGCATCACGGCCAGCGAATACCAGGCGGCCGTGCGGCCGTAGAGGTCGAACTCGAAGAGGCCGAGCACCGGCCCCATGACCACGCCCTGCAGGCCGTCGGCGCCGCCGGTGAGCCAGTCGAGCTTGTTGGCCAGTTCGAGCAGCAGCAGCGCGGTGCCCAGCGTGACCATGAGCCGCGTGAGGTCGCTGCCACGCAAGATGGTCACGCTGGCCACGAGGCCGAGCACGGCCGACAGCACGGTGGCGAACACGAGGCCGACGGTCGGGTCGGGCATGACGAGCTTGGCGAACAGCGCGGCGGCATACGCACCGAAGCCGAAGAAGGCGGCATGGCCGAGCGACACGATGCCGGTATAGCCGAGGATCAGGTCGAGCGACATCGCGAACAGCGCGACGATGGCGATCTCGTTGACCAGCAGCGAGTGCGAAGGCATGGCCAGCGGCAGCGCGAAGGCCACGGCCCAGATCACGAACTCCCAGGGGCGCCAGCGCGCGGTGCGCAGCAGGGCCGATTCATAGGCAGGCGCGCTCATGTCAACGGCCTCCCTTGCGCGTGAACAGGCCTTGCGGCCGCCACATGAGGATCAGGATCATGAGCAGGTAGACGGTGAACGCGCCCATCTTCGGAATGAAGTACTTGCCCGCCACGTCGGCAATGCCGAGCAGCAGTGCGGCGGCGAGCGGCCCGGTGATCGACGAGGTGCCGCCGACCGAGACCACGATGAGGAAATAGATCATGTACTTGAGCGGGAAGGTCGGGTCGAGCCCGAGGATTTCCGCGCCCAGTGCGCCGCCCAGCCCGGCCAGGCCCGAGCCCACGGCGAAGGTCATGAGGAACACGATGTTGACGTTGATGCCCAGCCCGGCCGCCACGCGCGGATCGTCGACGGCGGCGCGCAGGCGGCTGCCGAAGCGCGTCTTCGAGAGGATGAGCTGCAGCACCACGGTGAGCACGGCGCACACGGCGATGATGAAGATGCGGTAGTGGCCCATGCCCAGCAGGAACGCACCGTCGCCGAATTCGCTGCGCCCGCGCAGCCACTCGGGCAGCTGCAGGTTCTGCTGCGACGAGCCAACAAAGTAGTCGACGGCCGCGACGGCCATGAACGCCAGCCCGATGGAGAACAGCACCTGGTCCAGGTGCGGCTTGCCGTACATCGGCCGGTAGAGCGTGCGCTCCAGCAGCGCGCCGGCCAGCCCGACGACGATGAACGCGAGCGGCAGGCAGGCCAGGAACGGCAAGCCCAGCTTCTGCATCGCGAACACGGTGAGGTAGCCGCCGGCCATGGCAAAGGCACCGTGCGCGAGGTTGATGAAATTCATCAACCCGAGCGTCACGGCCAGCCCCACGGCGAGGACGAAGAGCAGCATGCCGTAGGCGATGCCGTCGAAAAGAATGGTCAGCATGTCGGTTGTCTGGGTGCGTTCGTTCTGGATGCTGCTTGTTCAGGGTGATGCTGTTCAGGGCGGGTGCCCAGGCCACCGGGTACTTCCCTCCGCGAATGTCCCCCGCTTCGCTCCTCCTTGATTTCGCTGCGGGAAGCACCCAGTGCCCTGAGCACAAGGCACGCTGTCGGATCACAGCCGATCAACCAGTGCTCTGAACACGCTCACGTCGATGGGGTGCCTTGCGCAGCGAAATCAAGGAGGAGGCCGCAGGCCGGGGGACATTCGCGGAGCAAGGTTCCCCGTCGGCGGGAGCGTCGCCCTGAACGGCAGCGCTCCCACGCGACGAGTCACAAAATTACTTCGCCTTGCCCGGGTCCTTCACGCCCTTGATCACGTCGAACTCGACGTTGTAGAGCTGCCCGTCCTTCTTTTCAACCTTGCGCAGGTACACGTCCTGCACGATGTCGCGCGTCTGCGCATCGATCAGCACCTGGCCACGCGGGCTCTCGAAGACCTGGCCCTTCATGGCGGCCAGCAGTGCTTCGCCGCCGCCCTGGCCCTTGGTGGTCTTGAGGGCTTCGTAGATCACGCGCATGCCGTCATAGCCGCCCACGGCCATGAAGTTGGGGCGCATCTTGGGGTTGGCTTTCTGGAAGGCCTCGACGAACTTCTTGTTGAGCGCCGAGGGGTGCGCGGCCGAGTAGTGGTGCGAGGTGACCACGCCCAGTGCGCCGTCGCCCATGTCGTTCAGCTGATCGTCGTCGGTCACGTCGCCGGTGGCGATCATCTTGATGCCGGCCTTATCCATGCCGCGTTCGAGGAACTGCTTCATCACCGCCGCGCCCGCGCCCGAGGGCACGAAGACGAACAGCGCGTCGGGCTTGGCGTCGCGCACCTTCTGCAGGAACGGCGCGAAGTCGGGGTTGCGCAGCGGCACGCGCAGCTTCTCGAGCACCTTGCCGCCGTTGAGCTGGAAGCGCTCGCTGAAGAACTTCTCGGCGTCGTTGCCGGGGCCGTAGTCGGTGACCAGCGTCACGACCGACTTCACGCCGTTCTTGGGCGCCCAGTCGCCCATCACCACCGACACCTGCGGCAGCGTGAAGCTGCTGCGCACGATGTAGGGCGAGGCCTCGGTGATGCTCGAGGTGGCGGCGGCCATCACGACCTGCGGCGTCTTCGACTGCGTGGCCAGCGGTGCGGCGGCCAGCGCGGCCGGGGTAATGCCGAAGCCGGCGATCACGTTGACCTTCTCGTTGACGATGAGCTCCTGCGCCAGGCGCTTGGTCACGTCGGGCAGGCCGGTGTCGTCCTTCACGATCAGCTCGACCTTCTTGCCGGCCACGGTGTCGCCGTTCTGCGCCATGTACAGGCGCGCGGCGGCCTCGATCTGGCGGCCGGTGGAGGCCGACTGGCCCGTCATCGGCAGGATCAGGCCGATCTTGAACTTGTTGTCCTGGGCGCTGGCCACAGGCAGCGACAGCGCGGTGGCGAGCGCAATCGCCGAAAGGCCGGCGGTCTGGATGAGATGGCGTCTTTGCATGGAATTTTTCCTTTGAGGGACGGAACGCGAAACCGGGCGTATTTTGAACAATTCGCAACAATTGGCGGAGAAGGCAACCACCTACCCACCCGCCGCACGGGACTTTGTTGCGCGATCAATCGAATGGTTGCGCGATGATCGCGCAACCGATGTTTTCAGCAGTCGGGGCGGTACGCGGAATCGAGCGTGAGCGTACCCACGGCGCGTGACACGCAAGCGCAGATGCGCGTGGTCGCCTGCTTCTCGTGCGGGCTCAAAAACACGTCGCGGTGATCGACTTCGCCGTCGACCGCGAGCACGTCCATGGCGCACAGGCCGCACTCGCCGCGCTTGCAGTCCGACAGGGTCTGCACGCCGGCGGCATCGAGCGCGTCGAGCAAGGTGCAGTCGGCCGGCACGGTGATCGACAGGTCGTGGCGCGGAATGCGCACGGTGAAGGCCTGCGTGGCAAGCCGCCCGCTGCTGCCGAAGGTTTCGAAGCGCAGGTCGGCCAGCGGCCGGCCGGCCGCGGCCCAGGCGCGCTTGACGGCTTCGAGCATCGGCACGGGGCCGCAGGTGTAGAGCTGGCCGCCGGGCGGCAGCGCGGCGATGGCGGCGTCGAAGTCGATGGGCGCGGCGCCTTCGTGCGCCTGCACGCCGGTCTCGCCCAGCGCGTCGCGCAGGGTGTCGAGGTAGCCGAACTCGCCCGCGTGGCGCGCACCGTACAGCATGGCCACCGGCACGCCGCGGCGTTGCGCCAGCGCGCCGAGTCGCTGCGCCATCAGCACCAGCGGCGTGATGCCGATGCCGCCCGCCACCAGCAGGTAGCCGGGCGCCGCGAGGTCGAGCGGAAAGTGGTTCTGCGGCGCGCTCACCTGCAGCCGGTCGCCCACGGCCAGGCGCCACATCGCGCGCGAGCCGCCACGGCCGTCGTCCAGCCGCTTGACGGCGATGCGCCAGCAACTGCCGTCGCCCTCGCCCACCAGCGAGTAGGAGCGCGTCTGCACGCGGCCCTGCTCGGTCATCACCTGCACCTGCAGGTGGGCACCGGGCTCATGTGCGGCGACGAAGTCGGCATCGGGGCGCAGCGTGAATTCGCGCACGGTGGGCGTGACGTCGCGCAGCGCCACGATTTGCGCCTGCATCCATTGGAGATCGCTTTTCATCGGGGGAACACCAGCAGGGAAAGAAAAAAAGGAAGTCGTCGATCAGCCGCGACGGCGGATCAGTTGCACGCCCGGCAACGGGCGCTGCTCAGCGCTCGGCGTGCCGTGCAGCGCTTCGCGCAGGTTGCGCCGTGCGATGCGGCTGTGCTCGCGCATCAGCGCCTCGGCGCGCGAGCCCTCGCCGGATTCGATGGCGTCGAGCACCTGCAGGTGCTGGTCTTGCGCAATCACGAGCATGTCGCGCGCGGCCGGCGAATTGGCCTGCACGATGACGAAGCCCGAGGGCGAGGCGAATGGCAGGTTGACCACGCGTTCGAGCTGCTGCGCGATGACCGGGCTGCCCGCCATCTCGCACAGCAGCGCGTGGAATTTCTCGTTGTGCGTCACGTAGCGCGAGAACGCGGCGTCGTCGAGCGCGGGCTCGCGCAGCAGCTCGTCGATGCGCGTGAGGCAGGCGCGTGCCTCGCGCAGCACCACGGGCGCCGCGCCGCGCTCGGCCGCGAGCCGCGCCACCAGCCCTTCGAGCGTGCCGCGCAGCTCGATGGCATCGGCCACGTCGCGTTCGGAAAAGGTGCGCACCGCATAGCCGCCGTTGGGCAAGGCTTCGAGCAGGCCTTCCTGCTCGAGCCGCATGAGTGCGCTGCGCACCGGCGTGCGCGACACGCCGAGCTGCTCGGAGATGGCGACCTCGGCAATGCGCGCGCCGCCAGGCAGCTCGCCCGCCAGAATCATTTCGCGCAACCGCAGCTGCGCCTTCACGGCCTGCGAGCTGCCGCTGTCGCCGGGCTCGGCGGAAGTCAGGGGGGCGACCTTCATCACGCGGCCTGCGACGCTTCGACGGGGCGGATCGGAATCGCCGCGCGCGCGGGCCGCTCCTTCTCGATCATGCGGTCGATGAGGCGGCGTGCCCACATCGAACCGGCGTCGATGTTGAGGTTGTAGAACTGGTGGTCGGGATGCTCGTCGATGGCTTTCTGCTGCGCCTCGAGCACGATCTCGTCCTCGCGGAAGATGCCCGACACGCCCTCGCGCAGCTCGTGCGTGAGGCGCTGTTCGCCCAGGCAGTAGTTGCGCGCAAAGGCCCAGAAGTACAGGCAGGTCTTGTCGGTCTCGGGCGTGATGGTGTTGAGCACATAGCCGTTGACGCCCTTGCTGCGGTCGCCGGGGTTGTCGCCCGACGGCACCGCGCCGCTGCCCGCCTCGGCCACACCGACGTCGATGTTCACGGTGCACGGGCCTTCGAAACGGATGATCTGCCAGCGGTCGACCTTGCCCGTGTAGCCGCGCGCATGGCGGATCTGGTTGCCCCAGAACGGCGGCGCGTCGATGTTTTCCATCCAGCGCGTGACGGTGGCCGAGCGGTCGCCGTGCGTGGCCACGAAGGGCGCCTCGGCCACCTCGCGGTTGCCGATCGACGAGCCGTGCACGAAGGTCTCGTGCGTGAGGTCCATGAGGTTGTCGACCACGAGCCGGTAGTCGCAGTTCACGCGGATCATCTTGCCGTCGCCGGCCCAGGCCGGGTCGTCGTTCCAGTGCATGTCGGGCACGAGCGCGGGGTCGGCCTTGGCCGGATCGCCGGGCCAGATCCACACGAAGCGGTGCTTCTCGACCACCGGAAAGCTGCGCACGCAGGCCGAGGGGTTGAGCGTTTCCTGGCTCGGCATGTGGGTGCAGCGGCCCTGGCTGTTGTAGACGAGGCCGTGGTAGCCGCAGACCAGCTCGTCGCCTTCGAGGCGGCCCAGCGACAGCGGCATCAGCCGGTGCCAGCAGGCGTCTTCGAGCGCGGCCACCTGGCCGTCGGTGCGGCGGAACATCACCAGCTTCTGGTTGCAGATCGTGCGCGGCAGCAGCGCGTGGCGCACTTCGACGTCGTAGGCGGCGGCATACCAGGCGTTGAGCGGAAAGGCGGTCGTGGGCGTCTTCATGAATACGCAATGTATACAGAACAATGAGAAATTCCAGCGCACAACCCCTTATTTGAGGGTAAACACTGAGTTCAACGTATACAAACAAGCTTCGTGCGAAGGCGATAGGATTCCGCTCGTTCACAGTCACGACGGAGTTCATTCCATGTCCCAGCATGCCGCCCTGCCCGCCCGCTACGACCACGTGGGCAGCTTCCTGCGCCCCCAGTACCTGCTCGAAGCACGCGAGCAGAAAGCCAAGGGCCAGATCACGCCCGAGCAACTGCGCGAGGTCGAAGACAAGGCCATCACCGAGATCGTCCGCTTCCAGGAAGACATCGGGCTCAAAAGCATCACCGACGGCGAGTTCCGCCGCACCTACTTCCACATCGACTTTCTCGACCAGCTCGGCGGCGTGAAGACCGACATTCCGGTCACCATCCGCCGCCCCGACGGCACCGAGGAACTGGCGCCGCCCGCGATGCGCGTGCTCGACAAGGTGCGCCACGTGAAGGACATCCAGCTCGCCGACTTCCAGTACCTCAAGAGCCAGGTCTCGGCCGGCCGCACGCCGAAGGTGACGATCCCGTCGCCGACGATGCTGCACTTCCGCGGTGGCCGCGCCGGCATCAGCAAGGACGCGTATCCCGAGCTCGACCCCGTGTTCTATGACGACGTGGCCAAGGCCTACGGCGACGAGCTGCGCTCGCTGGCCGCGGCCGGCTGCACCTACGTGCAGATGGACGACACCAACCTCGCCTACCTGTGCGACGAGCACATGCGCGAAGCCGCCCGCAAGCGCGGTGACGACCCGAATGAGCTGCCGCACCGCTACGCCGCCTTCATCAACAAGGTGGTGGCGCAGAAGCCGCCGGGCATGCTGCTGGCCATGCACCTGTGCCGCGGCAACTTCAAGAGCACGCATGCCGCGGCCGGCAACTACGAGCCCGTGGCCGAGGCGCTCCTGAAGGAGATGGACCTCGACGCCTACTTCATGGAATACGACGACGCGCGTTCGGGCGACTTCAAGCCGTTGCGCTACCTGCCCAAGGGCAAGACGGTGGTGCTCGGCTTGGTGACCACCAAGTTCGGCGAGATGGAAGACAAGGACGAGCTCAAGCGCCGCATCGAAGAGGCCGCCAAGTACGCGCCGCTCGAACAGCTCGCGCTGTCGCCGCAGTGCGGCTTCTCGAGCACCGTGCATGGCAACAACATCGCCGTCGAAGCGCAGCGCAACAAGCTGCGCCTCGTGGTCGAAACCGCGCAGGAAGTCTGGGGCTCGACCTGACGCGCGCTTTCTGTTGAAGTCGGGGGCATGACGACGACGCAGATTTACTCCGGCCCCCTCAGCATGTTCGGCGCGAAGGTGCAGATCGCCGCGTACGAAAAAGGCATCAACTTCGAGCTCATCATGGTGCCGTTCACCACCGACGACGCCTACGAGCCCAAGCACCCCGAGGTGCTGCGCGTGAACCCGGTGAAGCAGCAGGTGCCGGTGCTGATCGACCACGAGGTCGCGTTGTTCGATTCGACGCAGATCTTCGAGTACCTCGAAGACCGTTACCCGCAGCCAGCGCTGTGGCCCGAAGGCATTGCCGACCGGGCCCGCGCGCGACAACTGGAGCAGACCTCGGACGAGGTGTTCTTCCCGAACGTCGTCAAGCTCTTCGGCTTGCAGCACGCCATGCAGAGCGCGCCGGCCGTCGCCGCATGCGCCGCCTGCGCGCGCTTCTACGAAGAGATGGAAGGCCTGCTCGCCACGCGCGAGTATCTGGCCGGGCCGTACGGCTTCGCCGACATCGCCTTCTACATGGCCCACGTGTTCGCCGACCGCAAGGGCGCCGGCATGACCGATGCCACGCCGCGCCTCGTGGCCTGGCGCGACCGCGTGGGCGCGCGGCCCGCCGTGCGCGCGGTGGTCGATCCGATGATGCGGTTCCTGGCGTCGCAAGGGCGCGGCGTGCCGGCCTTCCTTCAGCGCTGAGCGGGCACCGAGGCATCACCCGCCCCATGCCGGACACCACCTTCGACTGGCTGCCCTCCCCTTCGCAGCATTTCCTCGTCGTCACTTTTGCGCTGCTCGTCTACGTACTGACCACGCGCGCGCGCCGCGAGCAGCGCGCCCCCACCACCGCCATCGCATGGGTCATGGGGCTGGTGCTGATGCCGTATGTGATCCTTCCGATGTACCTGCTGTTCGGCCAGCGCAAGCTGCGCCCGGCCGGTGCGCCCCGGCCGCCGCGTTCGATGCCGCCGGGCCACTGGGCGGCCGACCTGATCGAGAGCTTCGGCCTGGCGCCGCCCGGGCGCTGCGCGATCCGCATGCACGCCGACGGCGAGGCCGCGCGCGAGGCGCTGTTCGAGGTGATCGACGGCGCGCGCGAACGCATCGACGTGTGCACCTTCATCATCGGCGACGACGCGCTGGGCCACGCGGTGATTGCGCGGCTCGCGCAGCGCGCACGCGAAGGCATCAAGGTGCGCGTGCTGCTCGACGGCTTCGGCGCGCTCTCGCTGCCGCGCCATCACTTCGATCGGCTGCGCGCGGCGGGCGGCGAGGTGGCGGTGTTCCGCCCCTTCTTCAGCCTGCGCCGCATCGGGCCGCGCAACCTGCGCAATCACCGCAAGCTCACCATCGCCGACGACCGCTGGCTGTGGTCGGGCGGGCGCAACCTTGCGGGCGAGTACTTCACCGGCAACGACAAACACCCCGAGGCCTGGCACGACCTGTCGTTCGATCTGCACGGCAGCGTGGCCGCCGCCGCCGCGCGCCAGTTCGACCACGACTGGAGCTCGGTGCGCGGGCGCAAGGCGCGCGCCATCACCGCCGACGACGTGCCCGCGGGCCCCGGCTGCGCGATGGCCCAGTTCCTGCCGAGCGGCCCCGATCAGACCGAAGACACGGCGCACGCGCTGCTCATCGATGCCTGCTTTCGCGCCGAGCACCGCCTGCTGGCCATCACGCCCTACTTCGTGCCCGGCGACGGCCTGCGCGACGCGCTGCGCCTCGCCGCGCGCCGCGGCGTGCAGGTGACCATCGCGATGCCCGCACAGTCGAACCACCGCCTCGCCGACTTCGTGCGCGCACGCGCCATGCGCGACCTCGCACGCGCGGGCGTGAGCTTTCGCATGCTGCCCTTCATGGCGCACGCCAAGGCCGTGGTGGTCGACGACGAACTGGCGATGTGCGGCTCGATCAACCTCGACCTGCGCAGCCTGCTGCTGAACCACGAAGCGGCCGTGGTGTTCTATGGCCGCGACGACATCGAATGGCTGGCCGAATGGATCGAGACCACCGCCTCGGCCGGCGAGCCCTACCGCGCGCGGCGCCCGGGGCTGCTGCGCGACGTGGCCGAAGGGCTGCTGCTGACGGTCGCGTTCCAGCTGTAGGTAGGCGGTGCATCACCAAGATGCATGAATGCAACACAATTGCAACCAATTGAACATTCACACTAGAATCGCCACCGGTTCCGGTGGATGACGATCTGTCGGAGCCCCCTGCATCGCGGGGCAGCCCGCCCGGGCTTGGTCTTCAAGGGCCGACCCTGGCGCCATCCGTTGGAAATCTTGCGCCCCGGCCCCGGGGAAAAACCGATGCGAGCTTTCTTCTCGCCGCACCTCCTGGGTGCTTGCACGCGCAATACCGCCGTCGTGACAAAGTGCCCAAATAACAGGCACCCACTACAGCGAGGCAAGCCCCCTTCCTACGGGGGTCAAAAATTAAGATAAAGGTTCACTGGTTATCGCAACTTCGCGTTGAGGAATGAGCGGCCTGCTCTTCCTCTCCTAGATTTGCAACCAGTCCCCCGCACTTCAGAAGCATCGGCGTCCGTCAGGGCGTATCGCCCTCGGCGACTTCGATGCGACGCAGGAGCGTGACCGGCAAAGGTGGTCGCGGCGGGGTTTGAGCGCTGGGCGCCGGGCGACACCTTCGCGCGGCCCGAAGCGATTCCCTTTGTTGTTGATCACTGCCGGATTCCCCTGAGCACGGGGAGAAAAACGATGCCCTCCATGGATTCGCTGCTGGCGCTCGCGCGCCGGCTGGGCGCAGCCTTGCCCGTCGCATTCGCCTTGCTGCTGCCGTTGTCCGCCGCCCCGACCTGGGCAGCCATGAACGAAGTCGGCCGCGCCACGCCGAGCGTGCACCGCCTGCGCTTCTTCATCGACCCGCAACTGGCGGCCGACATCGGCGCGCCCGAAGCCGGCCGCCGGCTCGCGCAGTACGTGGCCGACCTCAACACCGTGTTCCAGCGCGAGACCGTGCGCAGCTTCACCTTCGACCCCGCGAAAGACCTGCAGATCGTCGCGCCCGGCGCGGCGCCGCCCTGCGGCTTCAACGGCGTGGCCGGCGGCGAGATCGTGCTGTGCGTCGGCCCGTCCAAGCGCGGCTACAGCCACGGCGGCCTGACCACGAGCACCACCTTCCCGCCCACCGGCGTGACATGGAACCTGAACTGGACCGCCATCCACGACCCGCTGCGCCTGTCGCGCGCCATCACCTCCGCCGCGCCCGAGTCCACCGAGAAGGACTACCTCGGCCGCCAGCTCAAGACTTTGCTGCACGAGCTGGAGCATGTGTTCGGCGCCGGCTCCGGCGAGTACTACAACGCGATCGCCGTCGCCGACACCACCGAGACCGCGCCCGCCAGCGACCTCGCCCTCGTGAAGCACACCGACCGCTACTGGTGGACGCGCCAGCACTGGCGCCTCGATCCGCTGCTGGGCACCGTGTTCGAGCAGCGCTACGACCCGGCCGCCAACCGCGTCGCCACGCTCGGCCTGATCCGTTTCACCAAAGGCACCAAGGCGCAGATCAACACCGACTGGCGCGACTGGCCCAAGCTCGGCAGTTCGAAGTTCATGGCCGCGACCACCGCCACGCAGGTGCGCGTGACCGGGCGCGAGAGCGGCGCCGCACTGGCCGGCGCGCCCGTCTCGGTGTGGCGCGACCCGGGCGCCGGCAAGCCGCTGGAGCCCATCGCGCAAGGCACGACGAATGCCGACGGCCGCTTCGTGTTCGACTGGCGTTGCGGCTTCAGTTGCTTCGCCGTCGGCAAGACCACGCTGCTCGTGAAGGCCCAGGCCTCGGGCCGCGCACCGGGCGCCACCTGGTTCACCATCTTCGATGCCTTCGAGCAGAAGGCCGTGCAGGGGCAGGCAGCCTTCACCATCGAACTGCCGCTGGGCGTGCCCGACAGCCAGAAGCCGGCCGTGTCGCTGGCCGCGCCCGCGATGGCGACCGTGGGCCAGCCGGTGACGCTCGCGCCCGTGGCGGTCGACAACGTCGGCGTCTTCGGCGTGAAGGTGATCGGCACCGACAGCCTGCCGCTGTGCACCTTCACCGCGCCGCCCTACACCTGCCACTGGACGCCGACCGCACCGGGCGTGCAGATCATCCGCGTGATCGCCATCGATGCCGCGGGCAATGCCGAAGTCGCGTCGGCGCAGGTGATCGTGCGCGCGCCCGCCGACACCACGGCACCGACCGTCACGTTGAACGTGCCGCCCATGGCCTCGTCGGCCGCCGGCCTGCCGGTGCGGCTGTCGGCCAATGCGTCGGACGACGTCGGCGTGGCCGAGCTGGCCTTCATCGTCGACGGCAAGACCGTCTGTGCGCTGCGCGCCGCGCCCTACGCCTGCAGCTGGACACCCGCGCGCGCGGGCCTGGCGAACATCGAACTGCGCGCCACCGATGCAGCGGGCAATGTCGCCACCGCCTCGGCCATCGCGCGCGTCGGCGCTGAACTGCGGCCCGAGGATCTGTAAGAGGCAGAAGAACTCAGCGCCGGTTCGTGAAGCTGGCGTTGCCCAGCCCGGTGCCGATGGTCAGCACGCCCCAGTGCCGCACATCGCGCATGAAGGGCAGCTCGCTCAGGCCCTGCACCACCGCGTCGTTGTGCATGAGCACCAACGTCGCGCCCGAGCCGATGATCGGCAGGCGCTGCCACAGCGCGGCCGGCAGGTGGAAAGCGCGGCTCTCCCAGTCGCCCGGCAGGTTCTGCGCGCCGCGCGCGATCGAGCCGTCGGAGCGGATCAGCCCCGGGCAGCCGATGCCGATGAAGGGCGCGAGCCGGATCTTGCGGCGCTCGGCGTAGATCACCATGTCCTCGAGCATGTCGGCGATGCGCTCGACCATGTGGCTGCGGTTCGGGCCGTCGTCGGCGTGGCGCCACTTCTCGCGCCGGACCACTTTCGCGCGCGAGAAGTCGGGCGCCTTGCGGTGGCGCGTCTTCACGATGCCGCAGCGCACGTTGGTGCCGCCGATGTCCACCGCAAGAATCGCGTCGTGCCCCTTCAACAGCGCCCGCGGCGTCAGGTGCGCCCAGCCGATCAGCCCGCCGTCGTCGACGTTGTGCGACAGCCGCCCCAATTGCACGTGCACGCCCAGGTCTTCGAGCATCGCGCCCGCCTCCAGGATCGCGCGCTCGCCCACGTCGCTCTCAGGGAAACCGCCCCCGACCACGATGCGCTGCACCTTGCGCCACGAAGGCTGGCGCACAAAGCGCTGGATCACGAAGGCCAGCTCTTCGGCGAACTCCTCGATGGCGCCATGCATCACATCGGCGGCGGCCGTCGCGGTCTTTTCCTGCAATACGCGGTCGAGGTCCTTCTTGCTGAGGTCGCGCGAGTGGGTCTTGCCCAGCGGGTCGCGGCCCGCCTTGCGGCGGCGCTTGCGCCAGCGCTCGAGCAGTTCGCGAAACGCCGTCTGGCTGGCCTGGTCGCCGACGAAGCCGTCCTTGTCGCGCAGCTGCAGGCTGTAGCCGTCCACGCGCAGGCCGGGCAGCTCGCGCAGGCCATGGATGTCGGGACCGGGGAGCGCGTGCTTGGTTTTTTTCATGACGGCCACTATGGGCCGCTGCGCAGCCCGGGCGCATCGGCCCCGCGCACCACGGCGTGTAGGAGACGGACGGGTACGGCCGGCGCGGCGATGCCGATACACTGACTCGGATGCACCTGCTTCGCAGCTTCTGGCGCGCCGCTCTGTGGCTTCCCGCGATGCTCTGGTTGGCCGCCGCACCTTCGGCGCAGGCCGCCGACGAGACCTTGCGTGTCGGCTCCAAGCGCTTCACCGAGTCGTACATCCTGGCCGAGGTGCTGGCGCAGACCGCCGCGCCGCACACCGAATCGCCGCCCGTTCTCAAGCAGGGACTGGGCAACACGGCCATCGTCTACGAGGCGCTGCGTTCGGGCGCCATCGACATCTACGCCGAATACACCGGCACCATCGCACTCGAAATTCTCAAGGGCTCGCCCGCCGACACGCGCGAGGCGATGAACGCCGCGCTCGCGCCGCTCGGCCTCGGCGTGGCGATTCCACTGGGCTTCAATGACGGCTACGCACTGGCCGTGCGCGCCGCCGATGCCGACAAGCTCGGGCTGCGCACGCTGAGCGACCTGGCGAAGCACCCCGAGTTGCGCATCGGTCTGTCGAACGAATTCATCGGCCGCGCCGACGGATGGAAAGGCTTGGCGACAAGCTACGGCTTCACGCAGACACCGACCGGGCTCGACCACGGCCTGGCCTACGACGCGCTGACCGCCAAGCAGATCGACGCCATCGACATCTACACCACCGACGCCAAGATCGACCACCTCGGCCTGCGCGTGCTGGAAGACGACAAGAAGTACTTTCCGCGCTACGACGCCGTGGTGCTCTATCGGCTCGATCTGCCGACGCGGCTGCCGAGAGCCTGGGCCGCCTTGCAAACGCTCGAAGGCAAGATCGATGAGCACGCCATGATCGCGATGAACGCACGCGCCGAATTGCAAGGCGTGCGCTTCGACACCATCGCGCGCGACTTTCTCGCCGGCGCCACCAAAGACGGCAAGACGCCGCCGAGCGCCGCGCGCGGCTTCACGGCCAAGCTCTTCGGCCCCGACCTCTTGCCGCTCGCGCGCCAGCATCTGCTGCTGGTGGCGGTGTCGGTCGGCGTCGCCATCCTCATCGGCGTGCCGCTCGCGATCCTCGTTTTTCCGCACCTGCGGTTGCGCGCCGTGGTGCTGGGCTTTGCGAGCGTGATGCAGACCGTGCCTTCGCTCGCGCTGCTCGCTGTGCTGATCTCGCTGCTCGGTGCCATCGGCGCCCTGCCCGCGCTCATCGCACTCACGCTGTACTCGCTGCTGCCGATCATGCGCAACACCGTGACCGGCTTGACCGAAGTGCCCCACGGCCTGCGACTGGCCGGCACCGCGCTGGGCATGACACCGCCGCAAAGCCTTCAGCTGGTGCTGCTGCCTCTTGCGCTGCCCACGTTGTTGGCAGGCGTGCGAACAGCCACTGCGATCGCCATCGGCACGGCCACCATCGCGGCCTTCATCGGCGCGGGCGGTTTCGGTGAGCGCATCGTGACGGGGCTGGCGCTCAACGACCGCGAGCTGTTGATGGCCGGCGCGCTGCCGGCTGCGGCCATGGCGCTGCTCAGTGAAGGCATCTTCGAATTGATCGAATTTCTGATGCGTCGCAGTCGCAGGGCGCCATTGGCTTGAGTGGTTCAGGGCGACGCTCCCGCCGACGCGGTACCTTGCTCCGCGAATGTCCCCCGCCCTTCGGGCTCCTCCTTGGTTTCGCTGCGCAAGGCACCCCATCGACGTGAGCGTGTTCAGAGCCGTCGTTGATCGGCCCGCACCACCACAGCGCTCAGCGGGCGCAGGACACTGGGTGCTTCCCGCAGCGAAATCAAGGAGGAGCGAAGCGGGGGACATTCGCGGAGGGAAGTACCCGGTGGCCTGTGCCCGCGCCCTGAACACCGCAGACGCAAAAAAGCCCCCGAGCGGGGGCTTCCATCCATTCGAGGAAAGACGTCAGGCCAACGTGTAAGCCGTCTTCACCGTCGTGAAGAACTCCTGCGCGTACTTGCCCTGCTCACGCGGCCCGTAGCTCGAACCCTTGCGGCCACCGAACGGCACGTGATAGTCCACGCCCGCCGTCGGCAGGTTCACCATCACCATGCCCGCCTGGCTGTGGCGCTTGAAGTGCGTCGCGTACTTCAGCGAGGTGGTCGCGATGCCGGCCGACAGACCGAACTCGGTGTCGTTGGCCGTGGCCAGCGCTTCTTCGTAGTTCTTCACGCGGATCACGCTCGCCACCGGGCCGAACACTTCCTCACGGTTGATGCGCATGTGGGCTGCGGACTCGCTGAACAGCGCAGGCGACATGTAATAGCCGTCGGTCTCCAGCTTCAGCAGCTCACCGCCGGCCGCCAGCGTGGCGCCCTCGCCCTTGCCGATGGCGACGTATTCCATGTCCTGATCGAGCTGCGACTTCGACGAGACCGGGCCCACGTCGGTGCCTTGCGCGAGCGCGTCGCCGACCTTGATCTTCGCCATGCGCGTCTTCATCGCCTCGATGAACTTCGGGTAGATGCCTTCGGTCACGATGAGTCGACTCGACGCCGTGCAGCGCTGGCCGGTCGAGTAGAACGCGCTCTGCACGCTGAGCTCCACGGCCTGTGCGAGGTCGGCGTCGTCGAGCACCACCTGCGGGTTCTTGCCGCCCATTTCGAGCTGCACCTTCTTGTGGTTGGTGACGCATTGCACCGCGATGTTGCGGCCCACACCCACCGAGCCCGTGAAGCTGATCGCATGGATGCCGGGGTGATTGACCAGCGCATCGCCGATCACGCTGCCGCGGCCCATCACGAGGTTGAACACGCCGGCCGGAATGCCCGAGCGGCTGATGATCTCGGCCAGCGCCCAGGCGCAGCCCGGCACGAGGTCGGCGGGCTTGAGCACCACGCAGTTGCCGAAGGCCAGCGCGGGCGCGATCTTCCAGGCAGGAATGGCAATGGGGAAGTTCCACGGTGTGATGAGCCCCACCACGCCGACCGGCTCGCGCGTGATCTCGACGCCGATGTTCGGCCGCACCGAGGGCAGCAGCTCGCCCGACAGGCGCAGGCACTCGCCCGCGAAGAACTTGAAGATCTGGCCCGCGCGCGTGGCCTCGCCGATGCCCTCGGCCTTGGTCTTGCCTTCTTCGCGCGCGAGCAACGTGCCGAGCTCCTCCTTGCGCGCGAGGATCTCGGTGCCGATCTTGTCGAGCGCATCGGAGCGCGCCTGGATGCTGCCCGTCGCCCATGCGGGGAAGGCGGCGGTGGCAGCAGCCACGGCCGCGTCGACGTGGCCCTTGTCACCCTGCGTGTACTGGCCCAGCACGTCGGCCAGGTTGCTGGGGTTGATGTTGGGGCTGTAGCTCTGGCCGGCCAGCCATTCGCCATTGATGAGATTGTTGAATTCAGTCATCGTCGATGTCCTTGTGTGCGTGTTGCGGTGAGGAGGTTGGAAAAGTCTAAAGGCTAGGTGGCGCCTTCGGACTCCACGTAGAGGGCGTACAGCGAATGGCTGGCCGCCATGTAGAGGCGGTTGTTCTTGGGGCCGCCGAACGTCAGGTTGGCACAGCGTTCGGGCAGGCGGATGAAACCGATGGGCTTGCCTTGCGAATTGAAGATCTTGACGCCATCGAGGTCTTCGGACTTCGCCTGCGGCTGATAGACCTTCATGCCGTTGCCGGCATCGACGGGTTCGGGGGCGACCGCGCCGTTCCAGCCCCAGCCCATCCAGAGGTTGCCGTCGCGGTCGACGCGAAAGCCGTCGAGCGCCGCGGCACCCGTGCCGTCGATGAGCTTCACCTTGTTCGACACGCTGCCGTCGGCCGCCACGTCGTAGCTCCACAGGCTGCGGTTGGGCGTGCCCTTCCACTCGACGACGTAGAGCTTTTTCTCGTCCGACGAGAAGGCCAGGCCGTTCGGGTTCACGAGGTCGGTGATCACCGCCGACAGCTGGCCGTCGGGCGTGAGGCGGTACACGTTGGTCGTCGCCTGCTCGGGCGCGGCCTTCTCGCCTTCCCACGTACCCGAGATGCCGAAGAGCGGATCGGTGAACCACACGGTGTCGTCCGACTTCACCACCACGTCGTTCGGCGCATTCAGCCGCTTGCCCTGGTAGCGGTCGGCCAGCACGGTCATGCGCCCGTCAAGCTCGGTGCGCACCACGCGCCGCGTCACCGAGTGCTCGCAGCTGATGAGGCGGCCCTGCCGGTCGCGCGTGTTGCCGTTGCAGTAGCCGGCGTTCGCCTTGTGGACCTTGAACTCGCCGGTCTTTTCCTCGTAGCGCATGAGCCGGTTGTTCGGGATGTCGCTGCACACGAGGTAGCCCTCGCGCGGCAGGTACACCGGGCCCTCGGCCCAGCGCATGCCCGTGCCGACCTGCTCGAGCGTGCTGCTGTAAATGCGGTACTTCGCAAAGCTGGGGTCGAGGATCAGCACCGACGGGTCGGGGTAGCGCTGCTGCGGCTTGTAGGGAAACGACTGGGCGCCCGCGGCGGCGGCCACGGCGCCGAGTGCCGAGCCGGCAGCCGCTTGCAGCAGGCGACGGCGATCCATGTGCTTGTTCATTCGGTCTCCTTGGATGTTTCAGCCGTCAGCGCACGAAGGCGCCGGGCGCTCAGCGGACCATGCAGGGGCGCTTGTTGTCGAAGGTCCAGTTCGGAATGAGGAACTGCATCGCCTGCGCGTCGTTGCGCGCACCCAGGCCATGTTTCAGGTACAGCTGGTGCGCCTTCTCGACCTCGGCCATGTCGAGCTCGATGCCCAGGCCGCCGCGCGTGGGCACCTGCACGAGACCGCCTTCGATCTGCAGCGGCGCCTTCGTCAAGCGCTGGCCGTCCTGCCAGATCCAGTGCGTGTCGATGGCCGTGACCTTGCCGGGTGCGGCGGCGGCCACGTGCGTGAACATCGCGAGCGACACGTCGAAGTGGTTGTTCGAATGCGAGCCCCAGGTCAGGCCCCAGGCCTGGCACAGCTGCGCCACGCGCACCGAGCCCTGCATGGTCCAGAAGTGCGGGTCGGCCAGCGGAATGTCGACCGACTGCAGCGAGAGGCTGTGCACCATCTCGCGCCAGTCGGTGGCGACCATGTTGGTGGCGGTGGGCAGGCCGGTGGCACGGCGGAACTCGGCCATCACCTCGCGGCCCGAGAACACGCCTTCGGCGCCGCAGGGGTCTTCGGCATAGGCCATCACGCCGTGCAGGTCGCGGCACAGGCGGATGGCGTCGGCCAGCAGCCAGCCGCCGTTCGGGTCGAGCGTGACGCGCGCCTGCGGAAAGCGCTCGTGCAGCGCACGGATCGCTTCGACCTCTTCCTCGCCGCGCAGCACGCCGCCCTTGAGCTTGAAGTCGGTGAAGCCGTAGCGCGCGTGCGTGGCCTCGGCCAGCCGCACGATGGCCTCGGGCGTCATGGCTTCTTCGTGGCGCAGGCGGAACCAGTCGTTGTCGGCGTTCGGGTCGGTCTCGTACGCCAGGTCGGTCTTCGTGCGATCGCCCACGTAGAAAAGGTAGCCCAGCATCTGCACCGCATCGCGCTGCTGGCCTTCGCCGAGCAGCGCGGCCACGGGCACGCCCAGGTGCTGGCCCAGCAGGTCGAGCAGTGCGGCTTCGGCGGCGGTGACGGCGTGGATGGTCACGCGCAGGTCGAAGGTCTGCAGGCCGCGCCCGCCGCTGTCGCGCGCGGCAAACGCGCTGCGCATGCGGTTGAGCACGGCGTTGTGGTTGCCGATGGGCTGACCCACGATGAGGTCGCGCGCGTCTTCGAGCGTCTGGCGAATCTTCTCGCCGCCCGGCACCTCGCCCACGCCGGTGTGGCCGGCGCTGTCGGTGAGGATCAGCAGGTTGCGCGTGAAGAACGGGCCGTGCGCGCCGCTGAGGTTCATCAGCATGCTGTCGTGGCCCGCAACGGGCACGACGCGCATGGCGGTGACGACGGGCGCGCCCGACACGGCGGGGGAAGCAGCGGATTCAGGAGAGGTCATCTTCGGGCTCGGTGGCTCAGTCGGCGGTGATGTGGCGGGTGTCGATAAGCGTCTTCCATCGCGCCCATTCGCGCAACTGGAAAGCAGTGAAGTCTTCTGGGGTGCTCGCGACGATTTCCAGGCCCTGGTCGAGCATGCGTTTCTTGGTCTCGGGGTCTTGCATGGCGGCGATGACCGCGTCGCTCAGCTTCTTCTTCGTGGCGGGCGGCAGGCCCTTCGGTGCGGCCATGCCTTGCCACGAATAGACCTCGGCGCCCTTCACGCCGGCTTCGGCGAGCGTGGGCACGTCGGGCAGCACGGGCGATCGCTTGTCGCCGGTGACGGCAATCGCGCGCAGCTTGCCGGCACGGATGTGCGGCAGCACGGCGTTCACGTTCTGGAACGAAAAGTCGACCTGGTTGCCCAGCAGGTCGTTCACGGCCGGCGCGCCGCCCTTGTAGGGCACGTGCACGCCTTCGGTCTTCGATTGCTGCCAGAAGAGTTCGGCCGACAGGTGATCGGACGAGCCGTTGCCCGAGCTCGCGAACGAGACCTTGCCGGGCGTCTTGCGCAACAGCGCGAGCACATCGGCCACGGTGTGTTCGGGCCGCGCGACATTCGCCACGAGCACGTTGGGCGCCTGCACGGGCACGCTGATGTAGTCGAAGTCTTTGGTGGCGTCGTAGGGCACGCTCTTTTGCAAATGCGGCGTGACGACGAAGGCGCCGAGCGACGACACCAGCAGCGTGTAGCCGTCGGGCAGTGCGCGCCGCACGAAGCCGGTGCCGATGGTGCCGGTGGCGCCGGGTCGGTTGTCGACCACGAAGCTGCCGCCGAGCTTGCCCTGCAGCTGCTGCGCCAATGCGCGCGCCACCATGTCGGTGGAGCCGCCGGCGGGGAACGGCACGATGATCGTCACGGGCTTCTGCTGCGGCCATGTATCGGCCTGCGCCGAGGCATGCTGCGGCAGCAGCGCTGTGGCAGCGAGCGCGAGGCCCGCAGCCAGGAATTCTTTTCTCTTCATCGATCGCGCCTCCGTCAGGTCGTGAGGCGAACGGCCTGGCGTGCGAGCAGCTTCCACTCGCCGCCCTGCTTCTGCCAGATGCCGAGGATCTTCAGCGCGACCTTGCCGGGCTTGCCCGAGTCGTTGGTGTCGGCGGTGAGCGTGTGGCGCACGATGGCGGTGTTTCCGTCGACCACCTTGATGGTCTGGTCGGTGATCGCGATGGTCACGAAGTCGGACTTGCGGTCGAGCAGGTCGGCGATGAAGCTGGCCTGCGTGTCGACCTTGCCGCCCGAATGACCGTAGCTCAGGTCGTCGGCCACCAGCGCGCGCAAGGCAGCGGGTGTCGGGTCGACCATGGCGACGCGCAGCCGCTCGGCGGCCGCGGCCACTGCCGGCTCGGCCGATGCGCTGTTGCTGCTGCTGCCACCGCTGGCGGCACAACCCGCGAACACGGCGGTCGCTGCGGCGGCGAGCAGGAATTTTCTGATGAGCATGTCGTTGTCTCCTGTTTGTTTTGTGGTGCGGTCGACTACTGCGATCAGTGCCTGCTTACTGCGGGCCGAGCGTGTCGATGAGCGCCTTCAGCGCGTCCATCTCGTCGGGCTTCAGGTCGGTGAGCGGTGCGCGCACGGGGCCGGCGTCGTGGCCGACGAGCTTGGCGCCCGCCTTGACGATGCTCACGGCGTAGCCGGGCACGCGGTTGCGCAGCTCCAGGTAGGGCATGAAGAAGTTCTTCAGCAGGTGGTGCTGCGTGGCCATGTCGTCGTTGGCGACCGCGTGATAGAAGTCCATCGCCGTCTTCGGAATGAAGTTGAAGACCGCCGACGAGTACACGGGCGTGCCCATCGCCTTGTAGGCCGCGGCATACACCTCGGCGGTCGGCAGGCCGCCCAGGTAGGCGAAGCGGTCGCCCATCTTCTGGAAGATGGCGACCATCGCTTCGATGTCGCCCACGCCGTCCTTGAAGCCGACGAGGTTCGGGTTGCGCTCGGCCAGGCGGGCCAGCGTGTCGGGCTTGAGGCGGCTCGAGGCGCGGTTGTAGACGATCACGCCGAACTTCACGCTCTTGCACACGGCCTCGACGTGCGCGGCCAAGCCTTCCTGGCCGGCTTCGGTGAGGTAGTGCGGCAGCAGCAGGATGCCGTGCGCGCCGGCCTTCTCTGCCGCTTGCGCGCATTGGATGGCGAAGCGCGTCGGGCCGCCGGCGCCGGCAATGATCGGCACCACGCCGCGGCAGGTGTCGACCGCGGTCTGGATGATCTCGGGGTACTCCTCACCCGTCAGCGAGAAGAACTCGCCCGTGCCGCCCGCGGCGAACAGCGCGCTCGCACCGTAGGGCGCCAGCCATTCGAGGCGCTCGACGTAGCCCTTCTTGTGGAAGTCGCCGTTGCTGTCGAAGTCGGTCAGCGGGAACGAGAGCAGGCCGGAGCCCATGATGGTCTTGAGTTCTTGCGGGTTCATCGGAGATTCCAATAAAAAAGTAAAAGGAAAAGATTCAGGGAGCGGGGAGGCGGCCGCCGCCGGGCCGCCCCAAGGCGAGCCGCGCCTCCCCCTCGGGGGGTGGCGAATGACACGGAGCGAAGCGAGTGCAAAGCCGGGGGGCCCACATGACTAGTCGAGCTTGAGATTGGCCTGCTGGATCACTTGCGCCCAGCGCGCGCGCTCCTTGGCGAAGAACTGGTCCTGCTCGGGCGCGGTCATGGTCACGACCTCGGCGCCCTGCCCCGCAAGGCGCGCCCGGATGTCGGGCGTGCGGATGATGCGGACCAGTTCCTTGTTGAGCCGGGCGATCACCGCGTCAGGGGTGCCGCGCGCCGCGACCACGCCCTGCCATGTGCCCGACTCGTAGCCGGGAACGCCCTGCTCCGCGATGGTCGGCACGTTGCCGATCAGCGGCATGCGCGTCGACTTGGAAACAGCGATGAGCTTGAGCTTGCCGCTTTGCACATGCGGGTAGGTGGCCAGCATGCCGTTCATGAGCACCTGCGTCTGGCCCGCGACGGTGTCGAGCACAGCCTGCACGCCGCCCTTGTAAGGCACGTACTCCCACTTGGCGCCGCTCTTGCGCTGCAGCTCGACGCCGGCCAGGTGCGCGGTGCTGCCGCTGGCGGTGACGGCGAAGTTGAGGTCGCTCTTCTTCGACAGCTCGACGAGTTCCTTCAGCGTGCTGGCCTGCACCGACGGATGCACCACCAGCAAGTGCGGCGAGTACGCCAGCATGGCCACGCTGCGCAGGTCTTTCGTCGGGTCGAAGGGCAGCTTGGGGTACAGCGACGGGCTGATGGCCAGCGCGCCGAGGTCGCACAGCATGAGCGTGTGGCCGTCGCCGGGCGCCTTGGCGAGCATGTCGGCGCCGAGGTTGCCGTTGGCGCCCGCGCGGTTCTCGATGACCACGGGCTGGCCCAGCGCTTCGGACAGCGGCTGGCCGATGGCGCGCGCAATGATGTCCGACGAGCCGCCCGGCGGGTACGGCACGATCAAACGGATGGGCTTGGAAGGCCAGGTGCCGCCCGCCCCTTGCGCGAAAGCGTGCAAGGGCAGGCTGGCAGCCAGTGTGGTGGCGAGGGCGGCGCCGAGCGCGCCGCGTCGGTTGACGGTCATGGGTGCTGTCTCCTGAAGTTCGATGCGGGGGCATGCGTGGCCGCGATGGCGTCGCATGTTATCAGTCATCGTACAACTAGAAAATCAGCTTGTCCAGACTTGAGCCCTGAAAACTCAGGGCGAACTCAACGCGAAGGGGTGTGGTCGGACGAAGCGGCGCCGTTGCCGGCCGCCTCCGTCTTGGCTTTTTGCTGTTGCGCGGCTTCCTGCGCCATGCGCAGCCGCTCGCGGCTGTTGGTCAGGTGGATGCGCATCGCAGCGCGTGCCGACTCGGGGTCGCGGCGCGCAATGGCCGCATAGATTTCTTCGTGCTCGCGGTTCACGCGGCTCAGGTAGCTGCCGTCCTGCACGCGGATCGCGCTGATGCGCGTGCGCGGGATGATCGTCGTGCCCAGGTGCCGCATGATGTCGGCGAAGTAGGGGTTGCCCGTCGACTGCGCAATCTCCAGGTGGAAGGCGAAGTCGGGCGCCACGGTGTCGCCGCCCACCGTGACGTTCTGCTCGAACGCGTCGAGCGCCTGGCGCATGGCGACCAGTTGCTCGTCAGTGCGCCGGCTTGCGGCCAGCCCGGCGGATTCGGTCTCCAGGCTGATGCGCAGCTCGAGCACGGCGAGCACGTCGACCGAGGTCGCGATCTCACCGGGATCGAGGCGGAACACCCCGCCCATGCCACCCGGGCGCGGCTGCAGCACGAAGGTGCCCACGCCGTGCAGCGTCTCGACCAGCCCGCCCGCCTGCAGCTTCGACAGCGCCTCGCGCACCACGGTGCGGCTCACGCCATAGGCCTGCATGATGGCCGACTCGGTCGGCAGCTTGTCGCCCGGCCGCAGCGACTGGCTGCGGATCTTCTCGCCCAGGTCTTCCACCAGCCCGTGCGCCAAGCCGCGCGCGCGCTGGCGCGGCCGCCCGACGAAGGCGGCGCTTCCCGCCGGGTTGTCGGCGGTCGTTTTCTGAACCTCGGGATTACCCGCAGTCGTTTGGGCCATGGCGACGATCATAATCCCCTCACAGTTGTACGACAACAGATAACTTATCACCTAAAAACGGTGACGAAGTTGTCCACTCCCTCCGCTTCCCATCACACATCTCGAAGACATGTCGACGCCTGAAGCCCCCTCCTCCCCACTCGGCCGCTTGCTGCTGACCGGCGCCGCCGGCGGCCTGGGCCGCGTGCTGCGCGAGCGGCTCGCACCGTTTGCGAACGTGATCCGCCTCTCTGACATCGCCGACATCGCGCCGGCCACGGGTGCGCATGAAGAAGTCGTGCCCTGCGACCTGTCCGACAAGGCCGCGGTCGATGCGCTGGTGGCCGGCTGCGACGCCATCGCCCACTTCGGCGGCGTGTCGGTCGAGCGCCCGTTTGAAGAAGTGCTCGAAGCCAACATCAAGGGCGTGTTCAACCTGTACGAGGCTGCGCGCCGCCACGGCGTGAAGCGCGTGGTGTTCGCCAGCTCGAACCACGTGATCGGCTTCTACAAGCAAGACGAACACATCGACGCGCACGCCGCGCGCCGGCCCGACGGCTACTACGGCCTGTCGAAGTCCTTCGGCGAAGACATGGCGCAGTTCTACTTCGACCGCTGGGCCATCGAAACGGTGAGCATCCGCATCGGCTCGTCGTTCCCCGAGCCGCTCAACCGCCGCATGATGAGCACCTGGCTCAGCTACCGCGACCTGACGACGCTGATCGAAAAGTCGCTCTTCACGCCCGACGTGAAGCACACGGTGGTCTACGGCATGTCGGCCAACCGCGACCTGTGGTGGGACAACGCCGCCGCCGCGCACCTGGGCTTCGTGCCGCAAGACAGCTCCGAGGTGTTCCGCGACAAGGTCGAGGCGCAGCCGAAGGTGGCGCCCACCGACCCGAACGCCATCTACCAGGGCGGCGCGTTCACCGCACAAGGCCCGTTCGGCGACTGAACGCGCGGCACCCGATGCAAGCCGAACTCGTTCTCGACGCGCGCAACGGCACGGGCGAAAGCCCCGTGTGGCTGGCCACGGAGCAGGCGCTCTACTGGGTCGACATTCCCGCGCGCACGCTCAACCGCTGGCACGCCGCCGAAGGCCATGCGACGTGGCAGGCCGATGAAATGATCGCCTGCATCGCTCCCCGTGCCGGCCAGCCCGGCGAGTGGATCGCCGGCATGGAAAGCGGCCTGTTCTCGCTGCGCCCGCGCGCCGACGGCACGCTCGCGGCCACGCCGCTCGCCCCGGTGGCGCACGCCGCGCCGGGCATGCGCTTCAACGACGGCCGCTGCGACCGGCAGGGCCGTTTCTGGGCCGGCACGATGTTGCTCGACATGGCCGCCGGCGCACGCGTCGGCCGCCTGTACCGCTACGGCGCCGGCGACGACAGCGCGACGCTGCAACTGGACGACCTGATCGTGCCCAACGGCCTGGCCTTCAGCCCCGACGGCCGCACGATGTACCTGTCGGACTCGCACCCGAGCGTGCAGGCCGTCTGGGCCTTCGACTACGACACCGACACCGGCACGCCCCACAACAGGCGCCTGTTCATTGACATGCAGCCCCTGCCCGGCCGCCCCGATGGCGCGGCCATGGACGTCGACGGCTGCTACTGGATCTGCGGCAACGACGCCGGCCTGGTGCACCGCTTCACGCCCGACGGCCGGCTCGACCGCTCGCTCGCCGTGCCGGTGAAGAAGCCCGCCATGTGCGCCTTCGGCGGCCCAAACCTCGACACGCTGTTCGTCACCTCGATCCGCCCCGGCGGCATCGACCTGTCGGACCAGCCGCTGGCCGGCGGCGTGTTTGCGCTGCGACCCGGCGTGGCCGGTGTGCCCGAGCCGGCGTTCGGCTGACCCCTTTCTTTCTGTTTACGACAACCACCAAGAGGACGAGACAAATGAAGCTCTACAAGACACTCATCGCACTTGCTGCCGGCGCTGCAGCCGCGTTGACCACACTGGCTGCAGGCGCCACCGAGTTCCGCTCGGCCGACATCCACCCCGACGACTACCCCACCGTAACCGCCGTGAAGTTCATGAGCGAACGGCTCAAGGCGCTGTCCGGGGGCAAGCACAGCATCAAGGTCTTCAACAACAGCGCGCTCGGCAACGAGAAAGACACGATCGAGCAGACCAAGATCGGCGCGCTGCAGATGGTGCGCGTGAACATCGCGCCCATGAACAACATCTGCCCCGAGACGCAGGTGCCGACCATGCCCTTCCTGTTCCGCTCGGTCGACCACCTGCACAAGGTGCTCGACGGTCCGGTCGGTGAAGAAATTTTGAAGTCGTGCGAGAAGCAGGGCTTCGTGGGCCTGGCCTACTACGACAGCGGCGCGCGCTCGATGTTCACGGCCAAGAAGGCCGTTCGCAACTTCGCCGACATGAAGGGCCTGAAGGTCCGCGTGCAGCAGTCCGACCTGTGGGTGTCGATGCTCGAAGCCATGGGCGCCAACGCCACGCCGATGCCCATGGGCGAGGTGTACACCGGCCTGAAGACCGGCCTCATCGACGCCGCAGAAAACAACTACCCCACCTACGAAAGCGCACGCGCCTTCGAGGTCGCCAAGTACTACAGCAAGACCGAGCACTCGATGGCCCCCGAGATGCTGCTGTTCTCCAAGCGCGTGTGGGACAAGCTCTCCACCGAAGAGCAAGGCTGGCTGCGCCAGGCCGCCAAGGAATCCGTGCCCTACATGCGCAAGCAGTGGCAGGAGCGTGAAGTGAAGTCGCTGGCCACGGTGAAGGCCGGCGGCGCCGAGATCATCGACGTCGACAAGGCCCCGTTCCAGGCCGCGATGAAGCCGGTGTACGACAAGTTCATCACGGACGCGAAGCTCAAGGATCTCGTGAAGCGCGTCCAGGACACGAAGTAAGCCCCTCGCCGTATTGGCTCCTTCCCCCGCCGGGGGAAGGCCGGGATGGGGGCACGACAGCGCTCATGCATGCGCCGCGTGCCCCCACCCCAACCCTCCCCCAGAGGGGGAGGGAGGAAGACACAGAAGAACCTTCATGTACACCAAACTTTGCCGCACGCTCGCCCGTGCCTGCATGTGGATGGGCATCCTCGGTCTCGTCGCGGTGATCTGCGCCGTGAGCTGGCAGGTGTTCGGCCGCTACGTGCTCAACAACACCCCCACCTGGGCCGAGAGCCTCGCGCTGCTGCTGGTGCTCTACGTGACCATGCTGGGCGTGGCCGTGGGCGTGCGCGACGCGGGCCACATCGGGCTTGAATCTTTCCTCGTGCTCGCGCCCGACTGGCTGCGCCTGAAGATGGAATACCTCATCCACGTGCTGATCCTGATCTTCGGCCTCGCCATGGCCTGGAACTGCGCCTCGCTCGCCGAATCGGTGTGGGACTACAGATTGCCCACGCTGTGGATTTCCGAAGGCTGGAAGTACGTGCCCGCCGCCGTGTCGGGCGTCCTCATCGTGATGTTCTCGATCGAACACATCATCGCGCTCGCTCAAGGCCGCGAAGTCGAACCCGCCTGGGGCTGAACCTCATCATGACGACCCCTCTTCTCATTCTTTGCCTCTCGTTCACGCTGTTCCTGCTGCTCGGCGTGCCGGTGGCGTTCTCGATCGGCCTCTCGGCCCTGGCTACGCTTCTGTACGAAGGCCTGCCGCTCGCGGTGGGCTTCCAGCAGATGACCTCCGGCATGGGCATCTTCTCGTTCCTCGCGATTCCGTTCTTCATCTTCGCCGGCGAACTCATGCTCTACGGCGGCATCGCGGACCGCATCGTCAACTTTGCGCGCAACCTCGTAGGCCACGTGCGCGGCGGCCTCGGCATGTCGAACGTGGTGGCCTGCACCTTGTTCGGTGGCGTCTCGGGCTCGCCCGTGGCGGACGTCTCGGCCATGGGCGCCGTGATGATCCCGATGATGAAGAAGGAGGGCTACCACGCCGACTACGCCGTCAACGTGACAACGCACGCGGCACTGGTCGGTGCGCTCATGCCGACGAGCCACAACCTCATCATTTACTCGCTCGCAGCGGGCGGCAAGGTGTCGATCGCGGCGCTGATTCTGGCGGCGCTGCTGCCGGCGGCCGTGCTCACCATCAGCAACCTCGCGGCGGCCTACCTCGTGGCCGTGAAGCGCGGCTATCCGGCCGGCAAGTTCCCGGGCTGGGAGATCGTGGCGCGTTCGTTCGCAGCCGCCCTGCCGGGCCTGTTCATCGTGGTGCTGATCCTCGGCGGCATCCTGTCGGGCATCTTCACGGCGACCGAATCGGCGGCGGTGGCGGTGCTCTATGCGCTGGCGCTCACGATCTTCGTGTACCGCACGCTGAAGTGGGAGCACTTCATCAAGGCTGCTGCGAAGGCGGTGCGCACCACGGGCGTGATCCTGCTGCTCATCGGCATCTCGAGCACCTTCGGCTACCTCATCAGCCTGTACGGCGTGGCCCAGCTCACGGGCGAGATGCTGTCGCAGGTGACGACCACGCCGTGGATGATCTTCCTGCTCATCAACATCATCCTGTTCGTGCTGGGCACCTTCCTGGACATGGCCGCGACGATCCTGCTGTGCACGCCGATCTTCCTGCCCATTGCCCAGCACTACGGCATGACATCGGTGCAGTTCGGCGTGGTGATGCTCATCAACTGCGCGCTCGGCCTGAACACGCCGCCCGTGGGCACCACCCAGTTCGTCGGCTGCGCCATCGGCGGGGTGTCGGTGGGCACGGTGATGCGAACGATCTGGCCCTTCTATGGCGCATTGATCTTTGCGCTCGGGGTGGTTACCTTTGTTCCCGCGTTTTCCACCTGGCTCCCGGGCCTGTTCATGGTGGTGAAGTAAAGACAGAAGAAAGGGCCTCACGATGGCCGATGCGAACACCCGACCGCCGCTTTACATCCGCATCCACGCGGCCGACAACGTCGCCATTGTTGCGAACGACGGCGGCCTCAAGGCGGGCACGGCCTTCGACGACGGCCTCGTGCTGGTCGACACCGTGCCCCAAGGGCACAAGGTGGCGCTGACCGACCTGGCCGAAGGCGCGGCCATCGTGCGCTACAACGTGGTGATCGGCTACGCGCTCAAGGCGCTGCCGCGCGGCAGCTGGGTGCACGAGCGCGTGATGCGCATGCCGGTCGCGCCCGAGCTCGACGGCCTGCCTATTGCCACGGTCAAGCCCCCTGCCCTGCCGCCGCTCGAGGGCTACACCTTCGAGGGCTACCGCAACGCCGACGGCTCGGTGGGCACGCGCAACATCCTGGCCATCACGCAGACCGTGCAGTGCGTGGCCGGCGTGACCGAGTTCGCCGTGGCACGCATCAAGGCCGAGCTGCTGCCGAAGTACCCGCACGTCGATGACGTGGTGGCGCTGGAGCACACGTACGGCTGCGGCGTCGCCATCGACGCGCCCGACGCCATCGTGCCGATCCGCACCTTGCGCAACATCAGCCTCAACCCGAATTTCGGCGGCGAGGTGATGGTCGTGAGCCTGGGCTGCGAGAAGCTGCAGCCCGAGCGGTTGCTGCCGCCCGGCACCATCCCGATCACCGACCAGCGCGGTGCGCCTGCCGAAGATCTCGACGTGGTCTGCCTGCAGGACGATGCGCACGTCGGCTTCATGTCGATGATCGATTCGGTGATGCGCCAGGCCGACGTGCACCTCGCGCGCCTGAACCAACGCCGACGCGAGACCGTGCCCGCCAGCGAACTCGTCGTGGGCGTGCAGTGCGGCGGCAGCGACGCCTTCTCGGGCGTCACCGCCAACCCGGCCGTGGGCTTTTGCACCGACCTGCTGGTGCGCGCGGGCGCCACCGTGATGTTCTCGGAAGTGACCGAAGTGCGCGACGGCATCGACCAGCTCACCTCGCGCGCGTCCACGCCCGAAGTGGCCGACGCGATGATCCGCGAGATGGCCTGGTACGACGCCTACCTGCACCAGGGCCGCGTCGACCGCAGCGCCAACACCACGCCCGGCAACAAGAAGGGCGGGCTGTCGAACATCGTCGAGAAGGCGATGGGCTCGATCGTGAAGTCGGGCTCGTCGCCGATCACCGGCGTGCTCGCGCCCGGCGAGAAGGTGAAGCAGAAGGGCCTCATCTACGCCGCCACGCCCGCCAGCGACTTCATCTGCGGCACGCTGCAACTGGCGGCCGGCATGAACCTGCACGTGTTCACCACCGGCCGCGGCACGCCCTACGGGCTGGCCGAGGTGCCGGTGATCAAGGTCGCCACGCGCAGCGACCTCGCGCGTCGCTGGCACGACCTGATGGACGTGAACGCGGGCCGCATCGCCGACGGCGAAGCCAGCATCGAAGACATCGGCTGGGAAATGTTCCGCCTGATGCTCGAGGTGGCCAGCGGCCGCAAGAAGACCTGGGCCGAGCACTGGAAGCTGCACAACGCGCTGGTGCTGTTCAACCCGGCCCCGGTCACCTGATCGACTCACCCACACGGAGCACAGCCATGGAAGACCTCAAGGACAAGACCGCCCTCGTCACAGGCGCCAGCACCGGCATCGGTGCGGCAGTGGCCATCGCGTTTGCCGCGCGCGGCATGCGCGTGGCGGTGCACTACAACAGTTCGGCCGAGGCGGCGACCCGTGTCGTCGACACCATCCGTGCCGCCGGCGGCACGGCCTTCGCGCTGCAGGCCGACGTGCGCGACACGGCCGCGGTCCGCGCCTGCGTGCAGGCAACGACGGCACAGTTCGGCCGCATCGACGTGCTCGTGAACAACGCCGGCAGCCTGGTCAAGCGCATGCCCATTGCCGAGTTCGACGATGCGCTGTTCGACGAGGTGATGCACATCAACGCGCGCTCGGTGCTGGCCTTCTGCCGCGAGACGGTGCCGCAGATGCGCAAGCAAGGCAGCGGCGCCATCATCAACGTGACCTCGGTGGCCGCGCGCACCGGCGGCGGCCCCGGCGCCTACCTGTACGCGGGCGCCAAGGGCTTCGTGAGCACCGCGACGCACGGCCTGGCCCGGGAACTCGTGGGCGACCGCATCCGCGTGAACGCGGTGGCGCCGGGCGTGATCCAGACGCCGTTCCAGGACCGCTTCTCGACGCCCGCAATGCTCGAGACCTTCAAGACCGGCATCCCGATGGGGCGCCTGGGCACGGCCGACGAATGCGTGGGCGCCTTCCTGTACCTCGCGTCCGAACAGCTCTCGGGCTACGTGACGGGCCAGGTGCTCGAGGTGAACGGCGGGCAGTACATGCCCTGACGCCTGCGCCCTCCCCTGCGCCACACAACAGATCAACAACGGAGACAGAGACACCATGCAAAGAAGCCAGTTCGTCCGCGGCATTGCCGCACTTTCGGCCACCGCCGCCCTCTCGTTCGGCCTGGCCGCGCCCGCCGCGGCGCAAGCCAACGACTTCCCGAACCGCACCATCGAGCTGCTCGTGCCCTACCAGCCCGGCGGCGGCACCGACGGCCTGGCGCGCGCGTTTTCCGAGGCGAGCCGCAAGCACATCTCGCAGAGCATCGTGATCGTCAACCGCCCCGGCGCGGGCGGCGCCATCGGTTGGACCGAGGTGATCAACGCCAAGCCCGACGGCTACAAGCTCGCGGTGCTCACCGTGGAGCTGCTCACGCTGCCGCACCTGGGCCTGGCCAAGTTCAACTACGACGACTTCCAGCCGATTGCGCAGCTCAATGCCGACCCGGCCGCGATCACCGTGAAGGCCGATGCGCCGTGGAACACGATCGAAGAGTTCCTGGCTGCCGCAAAGAAGTCGCCCGAGGGCATCCGCGTGGGCAACTCGGGCAACGGCTCGATCTGGCACCTGGCCGCCGCCGCCCTCGAAGACAAGACGGGCACCAAGTTCGGCCACATCCCCTACCAGGGCGCCGCGCCCGCCGTGCTGGCGCTGCTGGGCGGTCACATCGAGGCCGTGGCCGTGAGCCCCGCCGAAGTCACGACGCACGTGCAGGGCGGCAAGCTCAAGGTGCTGATGGTGATGGCCGACAAGCGCGTGAAGGGCTTCGAGAAGATCCCGACCGCCAAGGAGCGCGGCATCGACCTGTCGATCGGCACGTGGCGCGGCCTGGGCGCGCCAAAAAACACGCCGCCTGAAGTGATGGCCAAGCTGCGCGAGATCACCGCCAAGACCGCGGCCGAGCCGCTCATGCACGAGGTGATGGACCGCCAGAACCTGGGCTACGTCTACACCGACGGCGCCGTGTTCAAGGACACGCTGGCCAAGGACAACGCCTACTTCAAGGCGCTGATCACCAAGCTCAACATCAAGCCGTGAACGCCCCACGACAAGGAGACACTGCCATGCAACGCCGCACACTCATCCAGTCCGCCCTCGCCGTTTCGCTCGCCGCGGCCCTGCCCGCCTTTGCGCAAGGCGGCACCACCTGGCCCACGGGCAAGGCCATCACCTACCTCGTGCCCTTCCCCGCGGGCGGCACCACCGACGTGCTGGGCCGCCTCATCGGCCAGAGGCTCGGCACCGCGCTCGGGACGAGCGTGATCATCGACAACAAGGGCGGCGCCGGCGGCAGCGTGGGCTCCGAGATCGGCGCGCGCGCCGCGCCCGACGGCTTCACGCTGGTGGGCGGCACGATCAGCTCGCACGCCATCAACGTGAGCCTGTACCCCAAGCTGGGCTACGACCCGCAGAAGTCGTTCGCGCCCGTGACGCTGATCGGCACCAACCCGGTCGTGCTGGTGGTGAACCAGGCCAGCCCCTACAAGACGCTGAAGGACGTGATCGCCGCGAGCAAGGCCAAGGCCGGCGGCCTCTCGTCGGCCTCGGCGGGCACGGGCACTTCGCAGCACCTGGCGCTGGAGCTGCTGGGCTTCAAGTCGGGCGTGAAGTTCACGCACATCCCGTACAAGGGCAGCGGCCCGGCGATCCAGGACGTGATCGGCGGCCAGGTCGACATGATGTTCGACACCACCGTGGTGGCCGGCCCGCACATCCAGAGCGGCAAGCTGCGCGCCATTGCCGTCACCTCGGCCAAGCGCCTGGCCTCGATGCCCGACGTGCCCACGGTCGCCGAGTCGGGCGTGCCCGGCCTGCAGGACTTCGAGGTGGTGTCGTGGCAGGCGATCTTCGTGCCCGCCGGCGCGCCCGCCCCCGTGGTCGAGCGCCTGCACACCGAGATCCGCAAGATCCTCGCGACGCCCGAGATGCAGGACAAGCTCAAGGGCTTCGGCATGGAGCCCGCCGACCTGACGACCGCACAGATCGCAGCGTTCCAGAAGGCCGAAGTCGAGAAGTGGGCGCAGGTGATCAAGGCAGCAGGCATCAAGGCCGACTGACCCGCCCCCTCAGCAGCGGCGCCCGACAGCCTCCACACCCCCACAAGCGCCCGGTGGGCGGTGTGGTGCGGGCGGCCCCTCTGTGCCGCCGAGGCGCGCAGCGTTTCGCGGATCAGGGCTCGCAGCTGTTTGAGCCGCAGGCGAGTTCTGCGAGACCCCGCGAAACGCGAGCACCGCAGGGCAGCCGCGCAGCGGCCGGCACAGTGGGGCCGACCGCGCCGCGCCGCCCGCCGGGCGCGTGCCCCACAAAGAGCGCCCGCCTCGCGAACCAAGGGAAGCTTCCTACGCTCCCCAAGGGAAGCGCTTTATAGAATGCCCGTCCGATTCCGCATTCCAGGCCTTTCACAACGTGTCCGATCGCTCCGCAGTTCTGCCCCAATACCTGTTCCCCAAGCAGGCCCTGACCAATTTCGCCGGCTGGGTCGCAGGCAAGGAACGAGGCGCGGTCACCACCTGGATCATTCGCCGCTTCGTTGCCAAGTACGGCGTCGACATGGGCGAAGCGCTCGAGTCCGATATTCATCACTACAAGAGCTTCAACCAGTTCTTCACGCGTGCCCTCAAGCCCGGCATGCGCCCGCTCGCACAGGCCGACCTCGTCTGCCCCGTGGACGGCGCCATCAGCCAGTTCGGCGCCATCGAGGGCGACCAGATCTTCCAGGCCAAGGGCCACAACTACACGACCACCGCGCTGGTCGGCGGCGACGCGGCGCTGGCCGCCAAGTTCGCGCACGGCAGCTTTGCCACGCTGTACCTGAGCCCCAAGGACTACCACCGCATCCACATGCCCTGCGACGGGCGGCTGGTGCGCATGATCCATGTGCCCGGCGACCTGTTCTCGGTCAACCCGACCACCGCGCGCGGCGTGCCCGGCCTGTTCGCGCGCAACGAGCGCGTGGTGTGCGTCTTCGAATCGGCCAACGGCCCCTTCGTGCTCGTGCTGGTGGGCGCCACCATCGTGGGCAGCATGGCCACCGTGTGGCACGGCGTGGTCAACCCGCCGCGCGTGGGCGAGCTGCGCGAGTGGCATTACAACGACCAGCAGATCGACATCCGCAAAGGCGACGAGATGGGCCGGTTCTTGCTGGGCTCGACCGTCGTCATGCTGTTCCCGGCGCCTGCGCTGGCCTTCAACCCGGACTGGTCGCCCACCCGCGCGATCCGCCTGGGCGAAGCCATGGCCAACTACGCCTGATTTGTGAAGCTTTGTCTCGAAACCCGCATGCTGCATGCCTGCACAGCTATAAAACCAGTAGCATCCTGATCCTTCGCGCTATAGTCGTCGGCCAGTCAGACGGTCCATGACGACCAATCACAAACAAGAGTGCGCCGCCCCGGCCCGCCCCCGGCCGACGGTCCGCCCAGCTTCGAGGAGATGATGTCGATGAGTACCAAGGAAAACGCAGCCATCAGCCAGTTGCTCGCCCTGCTCGAAGCCCGCTATGCGCTGCGTGTGCTGTGGGCCCTGCGCGACGGCCATGCCCAAACCTTCCGGCTGCTGCAGGACAGCGTCGGCGGCATCACTCCCAACACCCTCAACACCCGCATCAAAGAGTTGCGCGAAGCCGGCGTCGTGAGCCACGGCAGCGACGGCTACTGCCTCACGCTGAGCGGGCAAGACCTGCTCAAGCGCCTGTCCGACCTGCAGGCCTTCGCCGCCAAGTGGCAGCTGGGGCAGAGCAAGAAGGCCGCAGGGCCGGCCGCCGCCCAGCCGACCTCTGCCGAGGCGTCCACACCGGTGACGCCCGCGCCTTCCGCACCCGACGCAACGCCTCCCGCAACGACGCCGTCCGGCTCCGACAGCCAGGGCTGAAGCGGGGGCGCTCCGAGCCTCGGTAAACTCCGCGGCTCCGATTCCTCTCCCATTTCATCGACGCAAGGAGCGTTTCCCATGCCTACCACCCCCTCCGGCCTGCAATACGAAGACACCGAAGTCGGCACCGGCGCTGAAGCCAAGGCCGGCCACCACGTGCATGTGCACTACACCGGCTGGCTCTTCAACGACGGCGTGCAAGGCGCCAAGTTCGACTCCAGCCGCGACCGCAACGACCCCTTCGCGTTCTCGCTGGGCGCCGGCCAGGTCATCAAGGGCTGGGACGAAGGCGTCGCCGGCATGAAGATCGGCGGCAAGCGCACGCTGGTCATCCCCGCTGCGCTGGGCTACGGTGCCCGCGGCGCCGGTGGCGTGATCCCCCCGAACGCCACCCTGAAGTTCGACGTCGAGCTCCTCGACGCGCATTAAGGGCTCGCCCCCAGGCTGCGCGGCACTTCGTGTCCGCTGCGCCAACCCCCTACCGGGGGCGACACCAGCGGCCCGGCAAAGCCGGTTCCGCGGTGTCTCTCGCGAAAGTCACTTCGCCCCCTCTTGCGGCCGTTTTGGCCGCATTTTTACGCTTGAAAAGCCCTAGACCAGCCCCAAGTGGCTGGCTGTGTTTGTTTTCCGGCGCACGCCGGTTCTTTGAAAAATGTCTGACCCGCAACAATCCGCACAGAATTCTCAAATGCTGCAAGGCGAGCCCAGTCCCGAAGAACTGGAGGCCGCGCACGCCGCCAACGAAGCCGAGGCGCTCGACGCCCTGGCCGTGGCACAAGGCGAGTTGGCTGCCCTGCAGGCCAAGAACGTCGAACTGGCCGACCAGTACCTGCGCGCGCAAGCCGACGTGCAGAACGCCCGCCGCCGCGCCGACGACGAGATCACCAAGGCCCGCAAGTTCGCGGTCGAGGCCTTTGCCGAGAGCCTGCTGCCGGTGACCGACAGCCTCGAAGCCGGCTTGGCCATCAAGGACGCCACGCCCGAGCAGATCCGCGAAGGCGCCGAGGCCACGCTGCGCCAGCTCAAGAGCGCGCTCGAACGCAACAAGGTGATCGAAGTGGCCCCCGCCGCCGGCGACAAGTTCGACCCGCACCTGCACCAGGCCATCTCGATGGTGCCCGCCGACCAGGAAGCCAACACCGTGGTCGGCCTCCTGCAAAAGGGCTACACCATCAACGAGCGCGTGCTGCGCCCGGCGCTGGTCACCGTGGCCGCGCCCAAGTAAAAGCGGCATCGGCCCACAAGATTCCCACAGGAAATCCCCGCGTCATCCCTTGAATCACGCCGGGTTATCCACAAGTTCATAACAACATATTTTTCCGAATTTCAGGAGTAAGAACATGGCAAAGATCATCGGCATCGACCTCGGCACCACCAACTCGTGCGTGTCGATCATGGAAGGCAACACCACGCGTGTGATCGAGAACTCGGAAGGTGCCCGCACCACGCCGTCGATCGTCGCGTACCAGGAAGACGGTGAAGTCTTGGTCGGTGCCTCGGCCAAGCGCCAGGCCGTCACCAACCCCAAGAACACGCTGTACGCGATCAAGCGCCTGATCGGCCGCAAGTTCGAGGAAAAAGAAGTCCAGAAGGACATCGACCTGATGCCCTACACCATCGCCAAGGCCGACAACGGCGACGCATGGGTGGAAGTGCGCGGCAAGAAGATGGCCCCGCAGCAGGTCAGCGCCGACATCCTGCGCAAGATGAAGAAGACCGCCGAAGACTACCTCGGCGAAACCATCACCGAAGCCGTGATCACGGTGCCGGCGTACTTCAACGACGCACAGCGCCAGGCCACCAAGGACGCCGGCCGCATCGCGGGCCTGGACGTCAAGCGCATCATCAACGAACCCACCGCTGCAGCCCTGGCCTTCGGCCTGGACAAGCAGGACAAGGCCGACCGCAAGATCGCCGTGTATGACCTGGGCGGCGGTACCTTCGACGTGTCGATCATCGAAATCGCGGACGTCGACGGCGAGAAGCAGTTCGAAGTGCTGTCGACCAACGGCGACACCTTCCTGGGCGGCGAAGACTTCGACCAGCGCATCATCGACTACATCATCGGCGAGTTCAAAAAGGAACAAGGCGTCGACCTGGGCAAGGACGTGCTCGCCCTGCAACGCCTGAAGGAAGCCGCTGAAAAGGCCAAGATCGAGCTGTCGAACAGCGCGCAGACCGACATCAACCTGCCGTACATCACGGCCGATGCGTCGGGTCCGAAGCACCTGAACATCAAGCTCACCCGCGCCAAGCTGGAAAGCCTGGTCGACGAGCTGGTCGAGCGCACCATTGCGCCTTGCCGCCTGGCCATCAAGGACGCCGGCATCAGCGTGAACGACATCAACGACGTGATCCTGGTCGGCGGCATGACCCGCATGCCCAAGGTGCAGGAAAAGGTGAAGGCCTTCTTCGGCAAGGAACCGCGCAAGGACGTGAACCCCGACGAAGCCGTGGCTGTCGGCGCCGCCATCCAGGGCCAGGTGCTCTCGGGTGACCGCAAGGACGTGCTGCTGCTCGACGTGACCCCGCTGTCGCTGGGCATCGAGACCATGGGTGGCGTGATGACCAAGATGATCACGAAGAACACCACGATCCCGACGAAGTTCGCACAGACCTTCTCGACCGCCGAAGACAACCAGCCGGCCGTGACGATCAAGGTGTTCCAGGGCGAGCGCGAAATCGCTTCGGGCAACAAGGCCCTGGGCGAGTTCAACCTCGAAGGCATTCCGCCGGCATCGCGCGGCACGCCGCAGATCGAAGTGAGCTTCGACATCGACGCCAACGGCATCCTGCACGTCGGCGCCAAGGACAAGGGCACCGGCAAGGAAAACAAGATCACCATCAAGGCGAACTCGGGCTTGAGCGAAGACGAGATCCAGAAGATGGTCAAAGACGCCGAGCTCAACGCCGAAGACGACAAGAAGAAGCTCGAACTCGTGCAGGCGCGCAACCAGGGCGAAGCCATGGTGCACAGCGTGAAGAAGTCGCTCGGCGAGCACGGGGCCAGCCTCGAAGCCGCCGAGAAGGACGCGATCGAAGCCGCGATCAAGGACGTCGAAGAAGCCCTCAAGGGTGAAGACAAGGCCGTGATCGAGGAAAAGACCAACACGCTGATGACCGCGAGCCAGAAGCTCGGCGAAAAGATGTATGCCGAATCGCAGGCCGCCGCGGCCAGCGCCTCGGCAGCCAGCGGCCCGGCAGGTTCGGAAGCCTCCGCCAGCGCGCAGGCCGACGACAACGTGGTCGACGCCGAAGTCAAGGAAGTCAAGAAGGGCTGATCTTCAGTCCCTTGCACAAGGCTGGAACACCTGAACAGGTGCTCCAGCCTTTCTCGCTTCCAGTCCCCGAGTTCCCGCCGCCCGACCGAATCTGCTGCCATGGCCACCAAACGCGACTACTACGAAACCCTCGGCGTTCCCAAGAACGCCAACGAGGACGAAATCAAGAAGGCTTATCGCAAGCTTGCGATGAAGCACCACCCCGACCGCAACCACGGCGACACCAGCAAGGACGCCGAGGCCAAGTTCAAGGAGGTGAAGGAAGCCTACGAGATGCTGTCGGACGGCCAGAAGCGCGCCGCCTATGACCAGTACGGCCATGCCGGCGTCGACCCCAACATGCGCGGCGGCCCGGGCGCGGAAGGCTTCGGCGGTTTCGCGGAAGCCTTCGGCGACATCTTCGGCGACGTGTTCGGCGGTGGCGGCCGTGGCCGCACCAGCAGCGGACGCCAGGTGTTCCGCGGCAGCGACCTGAGCTACGCGATGGAAGTCACGCTCGAGGAAGCGGCTGAGGGCAAGGACGCCCAGATCCGCATCCCGAGCTGGGACGACTGCGGCACCTGCCACGGCTCCGGCGCCAAGCCCGGCACCAAGCCCATCACTTGCACCACCTGCCACGGCGCGGGCGCCGTGCAGATGCGCCAGGGCTTCTTCAGCGTGCAGCAGACCTGCCCGACCTGCCACGGCAGCGGCAAGATCGTTCCTGACCCGTGCACCGTGTGCCACGGCCAGGGCAAGATCAAGAACAACAAGACGCTCGAAGTGAAGATTCCGGCCGGCATCGACGACGGCATGCGCATCCGCAGCACCGGCAACGGCGAGCCCGGCACCAACGGCGGGCCGCCCGGCGACCTGTACATCGAGATCCGCCTCAAGAAGCACGACCTGTTCGAGCGCGACGGCGACGACCTGCACTGCGTGGTGCCCGTGAGCGTCACCACCGCGGCACTCGGCGGCGAGATCAACGTGCCCACGCTCAAGGGCGCGGCCGCCATCGACATTCCCGACGGCACGCAAAGCGGCAAGCAGTTCCGCCTGCGCGGCAAGGGCATCAAGGGCGTGCGTTCGAGCTACCCGGGCGACCTGTACTGCCACGTGCGCGTGGAAACGCCCGTGAAGCTCACCGAGCACCAGCGCAAGCTGCTCAAGGAGCTCGACGAATCGCTCAAGAAGGGTGGCGACAAGCACAGCCCGACCGACAAGGGCTGGTTCGACAAGGCCAAGGAATTCTTCAGCTGAAGATATTGCTGCTGACGCGCTGACGGCCTTCGTCAGCGCCGGGCCGACGCCCTGTCGGCCCGCTGCGTGCCCTCTTTCGGCCAGCGCCGCCCTTTGGCGGCGCGCCAGGCACGCGAACGGTGCTCCCCGCACCGTTGCGGAACGCCGCCGACCGGCGCCCGCGCTGTCTTCCCACGTTTGCATGCGCCAGCCACCCGCTGTGGAAGTGGCGCGGGGATTGCTTTAATGTTTTTTTGGATATGCAATAAACCAAACGACAGGTCGTGCGTTATTGATGAAAGGCATCGGCTTTATTGAACCCGGGTTCAATTAGGAAACCTGTTCGCCGGAGAATTGCAATGAGGACGATAGCCATTCGGCATAGTCATTTCATCCGGGGACAATTACGCGAGCGCGAGCTTTTCAATTTAGCAGAAACGCCAAAAGCAGTTGCTCATTTTTCGAGGAACTTTACTTGGCAGAGGGGTTCAGAATAAATAAAACATTTGCCTGGTTCTTTCTTTGCTTTATGCTGATTGAACCGATTGTGTAGATAGTGTGTAAGGGAGTTTTCCACGGCATACGGCCATGGGCGGGGCCCCTCTTCCAAGAGGAGCGACGCAGTCTCTGGCTGTAGGCATCGGGGTCAAAAGCCCCGCCGACCTAAGGAGGCGCGACCATGGACGTGATCAGCAACTTTGCAGCCCGCTACGAACGCACCCGCGAGGAAGTTCTCTCGCTGCAGGAATATCTGGATATCTGCAAACGCGATCCGACGGCATATGCAACGGCCTCCGAACGAATGCTTCAGGCCATTGGCGAGCCTGAACTGGTAGATACCCGCAATGACCCCCGTCTTTCGCGGATCTTCGCGAACAAGGTCATCAAGATCTATCCGGCGTTCAAGGAGTTCTATGGCATGGAAGATGCCATCGAGCAGGTGGTGTCCTATTTCCGCCACGCCGCGCAAGGCCTGGAAGAAAAGAAGCAAATCCTTTACCTGCTGGGCCCCGTCGGCGGCGGCAAGAGCTCGATCGCCGAGCGCCTGAAGCAGCTCATGGAGCACGTGCCCTTCTATGCGATCCACGGCTCCCCGGTGAACGAATCGCCCCTGGGGCTGTTCGACACCCTCGAAGACGGCGAGATCCTCGAGAAGGAGTTCGGCATTCCCGTGCGCTACCTGAACCGCATCCTGTCGCCCTGGGCCGTGAAGCGGCTCGAGGAGTACGGCGGCGACATTCGCCAGTTCAAGGTGGTCAAGCGCTACCCCTCGGTGCTGCGCCAGATCGCGGTCGCCAAGACCGAGCCCGGCGACGAGAACAACCAGGACATCTCCTCGCTGGTCGGCAAGGTCGACATCCGCAAGCTCGAAACCTACGCCCAGGACGACCCGGACGCCTACGCCTACTCCGGCGGCCTGTGCCTGGCCAACCAGGGCCTGCTCGAGTTCGTGGAAATGTTCAAGGCGCCCATCAAGGTGCTGCACCCGCTGCTCACGGCCACGCAGGAGAGCAACTTCAAGGGCACCGAAGGCTTCGGCGCCATTCCCTTCGACGGCATCGTGCTGGCCCACAGCAACGAGAGCGAGTGGAAGGCGTTCCGCAACAACAAGAACAACGAGGCTTTCCTCGACCGGATCTACATCGTCAAGGTGCCGTACTGCCTGCGTGCCTCCGAAGAGATCAAGATCTACGAGAAGCTGGTGCGCAACTCGTCGCTGGCCAAGGCCCCGTGCGCGCCCGGCACCTTGCGCATGATGGCGCAGCTGTCGGTGCTCACGCGCCTGAAGGAGCCCGAGAACTCGAGCACCTTCAGCAAGATGCAGGTGTACGACGGCGAGAACCTCAAGGACACCGACCCCAAGGCCAAGTCGATCCAGGAGTACCGCGACTACGCGGGCGTCGACGAGGGCATGAGCGGTGTGTCGACGCGCTTCGCCTTCAAGATCATCTCCAAGGTGTTCAATTTCGACAGCACCGAGGTGGCCGCCAACCCGGTGCACCTGATGTATGTGCTCGAGCAGCAGATCGAGCGCGAGCAGTTTCCGCCGGAAACCGAGCAGAAGTACATCAGCTACATCAAGGAGCTGCTGGCACCGCGCTATGCCGAGTTCATCGGCAAAGAGATTCAGACCGCCTACCTGGAGAGCTACAGCGAGTACGGCCAGAACATCTTCGACCGCTACGTGACCTACGCCGACTACTGGATCCAGGACCAGGAGTTCCGCGACGTGGACACCGGCGAAGTGTTCGACCGGGCCTCGCTCAACGGCGAGCTCGAGAAGATCGAGCGCCCCGCCGGCATCGGCAACCCGAAGGACTTCCGCAACGAGATCGTCAACTTCGTGCTGCGCGCACGGGCCGGCAACGCGGGGCGCAACCCGGCGTGGACCAGCTACGAGAAGCTGCGCGCAGTCATCGAGAAGAAGATGTTCTCCAACACCGAAGAGCTGCTGCCGGTGATCAGTTTCAACACCAAGAGCAGCGCCGACGAGCAGAAAAAGCACGAAGACTTCGTGACCCGCATGGTCGAGAAGGGCTACACGGCCAAGCAGGTCCGACTTCTGTGCGAGTGGTACCTGCGCGTGCGCAAGAGTTCATAGCGGACAGCGGGAACAACGGGCGCGTGCAACGGACCTAACAACCAACGCACCGCCCACCGTTTTGCAAGGAGCTTGAAAACATCGTGGCCATCCTGCAGCAGATCATCGATCGTCGGCTCTCGGGCAAGAACAAGTCCATCGGCAACCGCGAGCGCTTTCTTCGGCGCTACAAGGGGCAGATCCAGGAAGCGGTGCGGCGCGCGGTCAGCGGGCGCAACATCCGCGAACTGGAGCAAGGCGAAGACGTGACCCTGCCGCGCCACGATGTCTCCGAGCCGGTGTTCGGGCATGCGCGCGGCGGCGACCGCGAGTACGTGCACCCCGGCAACCAGGAATACCTCAAGGGCGACCGCATCGCGCGCCCCGAAGGCCAGGGCGGCGGCGGCTCGGGCAGCGGCGAGGCCAGCGACAGCGGCGAAGGCGAGGACGACTTCGTCTTCCGCCTCACGCGCGAGGAGTTCATGCGCGTCTTCTTCGACGACCTTGCGCTGCCGCACCTCATCCGCACCCAGATCGCCGAAGTGCCCGAGTGGAAGAGCCACCGCGCCGGCTTCACCAGCGACGGCTCGCCCAACAACCTGCACGTGGTGCGCTCCATGCGCGGCGCACTCGCGCGGCGCATCGCACTCGGCGGCGAACCGCGCAAGGAACTCAAGCGCCTGGAGGCGCACCTCCTGGTCCTGAAAGTGCATCCGCAGGCCGAGACGGCGCTGATCCAGAAGGAAATCCGCGAGACCGAGGATCTCATCGCCGAGCTGCGCCGCACGATGCGGCACGTGCCCTACATCGACCCGATCGACCTGCGCTACCGCAACCGCGTGAAGACGCCCGTGCCCAGCGCCAAGGCCGTGATGTTCTGTCTCATGGACGTGTCGGGCTCGATGGACGAGGCGCGCAAGGACATGGCCAAGCGCTTCTTCATGCTGCTGTACCTGTTTCTCACGCGGCACTACGAGCGCATCGACCTCGTGTTTTTGCGCCACCACACGCAGGCGCAGGAAGTGACTGAGGAAGAGTTCTTTCATGCCACCGAAACCGGGGGCACCGTGGTGTCGAGCGCGCTGGTGCTCATGGACGAGATCGTCAAGGCCCGCTACGCCAGCGGCGAATGGAACGTGTACGGCGCCCAGGCCAGCGATGGCGACAACTGGCACCAGGACAGCGGCCGGTGCCGCGAACTGCTGGTCGACAACATCCTGCCCGTGGTGCGCTACTACGCCTACGTGCAGGTGGCCGAGACCGAGCAGAACCTGTGGCAGGAGTACCAGCAGCTCGAAGGCGTGGCGCCCAACTTCGCGATGCGCAAGGTGTCGGACGCACAAGACATCTACCCGGTGTTCCGAGATCTGTTCAAGAAGGAAGGGGTGCCCGCATGATCACCACCACCGAACGCCCTCCCGGTGCCCCCGTCCTGCCGCGCAGCACCGACCTCCCCACCTCGCGCCTGGAGCGCCTGCCCAGCCCGTCCGACTGGACCTTCGAGCTCATCGAGACGTACCACACCGAGATCGCGAAGACCGCGAGGAGCTTCGGCCTGGACACCTATCCGAATCAGCTCGAGGTGATCACGGCCGAGCAGATGATGGACGCCTACGCCAGCGTGGGCATGCCCATGATCTACAGGCACTGGTCGTACGGCAAGCAGTTCATCTCCACCGAGAAGAACTACAAGCGCGGCCACATGGGGCTGGCCTACGAGATCGTCATCAACTCCGATCCGTGCATTGCCTACCTCATGGAAGAAAACACCATGGCCATGCAGGCCCTGGTGATCGCCCATGCGGCCTACGGGCACAACAGCTTCTTCAAGGGCAACTACCTGTTCCGCATGTGGACCGATGCGTCGTCGATCATCGACTACCTCGTCTACGCGCGGCACTACATCGCCGAGTGCGAGGAGCGCCATGGCCTCGATGCCGTGGAAGACCTGCTCGACTCCTGCCACGCGCTCATGAACTACGGCGTCGACCGCTATCGCCGTCCGCAGAAGCGCTCGCTGGCACAGGAAAGCGCACAGCGCGCCGACCGCGAGCGCCACATGCAGCAGCAGGTGAACGACCTCTGGCGCACGCTGCCGCGCAAGAGCGAGCAGGCCGCCGAGTCGGAAGCCGAAGCCGCACGCCGCTTTCCGTCGGAACCGCAGGAGAACCTGCTCTACTTCATCGAGAAGAACGCCGCCCTGCTCGAACCGTGGCAGCGCGAGGTGGTGCGCATCGTGCGCAAGATCGCGCAGTACTTCTACCCGCAGCGCCAGACCCAGGTCATGAACGAAGGCTGGGCCACCTTCTGGCACTACACGCTGCTCAACACCATGTACGACCGCGGCCAGCTGGACGACGGCTTCATGATGGAATGGCTCAGCTCGCACACCAGCGTGGTGTTCCAGCCGCCCGTGGGCCACCGCGCTTACAGCGGCATCAACCCCTATGCGCTGGGCTTCAAGATGTTCACCGACCTTCGGCGCGTCTGCGAAAAGCCGACCGAGGAAGACCGCCGCTGGTTCCCCGACTACGCGGGCACCGACTGGGTCAGGACGCTCGACTACGCGATGCGCAACTTCAAGGACGAGAGCTTCGTCGGCCAGTTCCTCAGCCCGAAGACGATGCGCGATTTTCGCCTGTTCGCCATCCGCGACTACCAGAGCGAATCAGAGCTCGAGGTGTCGGCCATCCACGACGACAGCGGCTACCAGGCGCTGCGCGAATCGCTGTCACGCCAGTACGACATCGGCAACCGCGAGCCCGACATCCAAGTCTGGAGCGTCGCCACGCGCGGCGATCGCTCGCTGACGCTGCGGCACACGCAGCGCAACAACCTGCCGCTGAACGACAGCGCCGAAGAAGTGCTGAAGCACGTCGCAAGGCTCTGGGGCTTCGACGTGCACCTGGAGAGCGTCGACAGCGGCGGCCGGGTCAGCCGCAGCTGGAAGGCTGCAGCGCCCAAGCAGAACTACTGAGGAAGGGTCAGGGCACCAGCGCGGCGATGGCCAGCGTGTAACCCTTCACCCCGAGCCCCACGATGATCCCGCGCGCTGCAGGCGAGATGTACGACTTGTGGCGGAACTCTTCGCGCGCATGCACGTTCGAGATGTGCAACTCGATCAGCGGCACGCTCGCCCCCTTGATGGCGTCGTGCAGCGCAATCGACGTGTGGGTGTAGGCGCCGGGGTTCATCACCACGCCCAGCATGTTGCCCGCGGCCACTTCGCGGCCCGCCTCCTGGACCCAGTCGATCAGCACGCCTTCGTGGTTCGACTGGCGGCATTCGATCTCCACGCCGAGCTTGACGCCTGTTTCCTTGCACATGCGTTCGACGTCGGCGAGCGTGTCGCGACCGTACTGTTCGGGCTCGCGCGTGCCGAGCAGGTTGAGGTTGGGGCCGTTGAGAACGAGGATTTTCTTCATGATGGATCGGTGAAGGAAGCAACCGGATGCCGGCAGATGGCCAAGATTATGGGCGCGCCGCCGACCGCGCCCGCCGTGCCGAAGGCGACACCGCAGCAGTCGATCCCACGTAGTGGTTGTACGACCCGATGTCCGCCACGCAGCGCGCCATCAGGTCGACGAACGCGCGCAGCTTCTGCCCCATGTAGCGCTGCCGCTGGTAGGCGCAGTACAGCCGCCGCGCCTCCGGCGGCCACTGCGGCAGCACCGGCACCAGCACGCCCTGCGCCACCTCAGGCCCGGCAAAGAACACCGGCAGCGGCGCGATGCCCAGGCCGTCGATGCAGAAGGTCTTCATCACCCAGTGGTCGTTGGTCTCGAAGGCCGGCTCGGTGCGCACCACATGGCGCCCCGAGGCCTGCTGCGACACCAGCCGCAGCGGCGACGGCGGCCCCGACGGCTCGCGCATCGCGATCATCCGGTGCTGCGCCAGCGCCTCGGGCGTCTGAGGCGTGCCGTGCCGCGCCAGGTACTGCGGGCTGGCGTACAGGCCGTAGGCCAGCCGGCCCAGCAACTTGGCGACCAGGTCCGGCAAGTCGGGCGGCGCCGAGCCGACGTAGCAATCGACCTCGCCGATCTGCGGCGCCTGCGCACCGTTCGCCACATCGAGCTGGCAGCGCACGTTCGGATGCGATTCGAGAAAGATCCGCACCACATGGCAGACGAAGGAGGTGCTGAACTGCGTGTCGGACAGCAGCGTGAGCCGCCCCGACACCCCGCCCGTGAGCTCCTGGACCTCGGTGCGCGCCGTTTCCAGCCGGCCGCTCACCTCGCCGAGCAGCCCTTCGCAGCGTGCGAAGAACGCACGCCCGGCCTCCGTGGGCGCGATGCGGCGCGAGCTGCGCAGCAACAGCTGGGCGCCCAGCAGTTCCTCCAGCCGCGTGAGCTGACGGCTCAGCGTGGCCTTCGACACGCCCGACAGGCTCTCGGCCTTGGTGAGGCTGCCGCTCTTCATCACGAGCACGAAGGCCTCGACCAGCGCGAGGTCGATGCGCCCGGCGCTCATGAAAGCCACCGCGGTGGGCGTCGTCGTTGCAGGAATGAAAAGGAGCGTCTTGGCATGGGGCTTTCATCGGTGCGGCGGACACGCTACGGTAGGCGGCACCGCCGACAAGGGCATGGCCGATGCTATGCCGGTTTGCGGCGCCCTTTTCCGCCGCCCCCACGATCAAGACCCATGAATCCCTCCGCCGCATCACAGGCCTGGCACCCCGTCGTCCCCTCCGCCGAGGTGCGCGCCGGCGCCAACATCGTCGCCGGCTTCGCGCAAGGCCAGGAGCTCGCGCTGTGGCGCGCAGCCGATGGCACGCCGCAAGCCTGGGAGAACCGCTGCCCCCACCGCAGCGTGCGCTTCACGCTCGGCCAGGTGACCGGCGGCGACCGCCTGGCCTGTGCGTACCACGGCTGGCAGTACGAGGCCGGCAGCGGCGCGTGCGTGCGCATCCCGGCGCACCCGGCCATGCAGGCGCCGCGCAACGTCTGCGCCAAGGTGTTCGCCACGGCGGATGCGGCGGGCATGCTGTGGGTGCGCCTCGCGGCCGATGGCCCGCCCGCGCCGGCCGAACTGGCCGATGTCGTTCCCGCCGGCTGGCACCTCGCCCGCACGCTGACGTTGCGCGTGGCCGCGTCCGAGGTGCGCGATGCGCTGGCGCACCACGGCTTCGCATCGACAGGAATGCCCGATGCATGGCAAGGCACGCTGGGCGAATCGCCCGTCGCCGCATTGCTGCTCGACGCCCAGCCGCAGCTGAGCTTCCTGCACCTGTGGACCGACGCAGCGCCCGGTTCCGATGCGATGGCCCGATTGCACTTCGCAGCGCGCCAGCTGCGCAGCGAGATCGAAGCTGCTTCATCGCACTGACAAGAAGAAAGAAAACATGCCCTTCGTCACCGACGATCCCAACATGCTCGACGACTGGCTCGTCGTCGGCCCCGCCAGCGGCTTGCCACGCACGACACGCCTGCTCGGCGAAACCCTGCACCTGCACGCCGATGCCGACGGCACGCCGCACGCCCTCCTCGGCACCAACGCGCTGACCGTGCAATCGCGCTACGGCTTCCTCTGGGTCTGCCCCAGCGGCCGCCCCGCGCGCCCGCTGTTCGCTTTCCCCGAGCACGAAGAACCCGGCCGCCGCCTCGTCGATTGCGGCGGGCTCGGCGTGGCCGTGTCGGGCCTGCGCGTGATCGAGAACTTCCTGGACATGGCGCACTTTCCCTTCGTGCATCCCGACTACCTCGGCAAAGTGCCGCACACCGAAGTCGCCAAGTACAACGTCGAGGTCGACGCCGCCACCGACGAGATCTGGGCCACCGACTGCCGCTTCTGGCAACCGCGCGCCTCGGCCGCCCACGACACTGGCAGCGAGGTGTTCTACAAGTACCGCGTGATGCAGCCCTTCTCGGCCATGCTCTACAAGTCGAGCCACCGGCCCGACAAGCTCGACGCCATCGGCCTGTTCCTGCAGCCGGTGGACGACGAGCACGTCATCGCCCACACGCTGCTGGCCTACTTCGACGACGTGTCGACCGACGCCGAGCTCATCGCCTTCCAGCACACGATCTTCGGGCAGGACAAGCCCATTCTGGAGAACCACGCCTTCAAGCGCATGCCGCTCGAAGGCCGCGCCGAGACACCGACGCGCGGCGACACCACCTCCGTCACTTACCGCCGCTGGCTGCGCGAGCGCGGCATGCGCTTCGGCACCGCGAGGGCCGCCGCATGACCGTCAAACTCTACGACTACCCGCTCTCGGGCAACTGCTTCAAGGTGCGCCAGATGCTGCTGTGGCTCGGCGTGGACCACGTGAGCGTGCCGGTCGACTTCCATCCGGGGCGCGAACACAAGTCCGCAAGATTTCTCGAGCACGTCAACCCGCTCGGCCAGCTCCCGGTGATCGACGACGAAGGCTTCGTGCTTCGCGATGCGCAAGCCATCCTCGTCTACCTCGCGAGCCGCTACGACGACGCATCGCAGCACTGGTATCCCGCCGACCCGAAGCTGCGCGGCCAGGTCGCGACGTGGCTCGCCATGGCCGACGAGATCACGCGCACCGCCTCGGCCGCCCGGCTGCACGACGCGCTGGGCTACACGCACCTGGACATCGACGCCTGCCGGCGCGGCGCGCGCGCGGCCTTCCGCGTGCTCGACGACCACCTCGCCGAGCAGCACGCCGCCACCGGCCTGCGCTGGCTTGCCGGTGCGACCGAGCCGACCATCGCCGACCTCGCCTGCTTTCCGTACGTGGCGCTGGCGGGCGAAGGCGGCCTCTCGCTCGACGAGTTTCCCGCGCTGCGCCGCTGGGTCTGGGATTTCCGTCACCTGCCCGGTTTTGTGGGCATGTCGGGTATCTTCCCCGCTGGCCCCGCCTGAAGGCGCGCCTGAGTATCCTTGACCCCTTCCGCTCTCTGAAGAACCGAATCCCATGAAAACCAAAGCCGCCGTCGCCTGGCAAGCAGGCCAACCCCTCACCATCGAAACCGTGGACCTCCAGGGCCCGAAGTTCGGTGAAGTGCTGGTCGAGATCAAGGCCACCGGCATCTGCCACACCGACTACTACACGCTCTCGGGCGCGGACCCCGAAGGCATCTTCCCCGCCATCCTCGGCCATGAAGGCGCGGGCATCGTGGTCGACGTCGGCCCCGGCGTCACCACGCTGAAAAAGGGCGATCACGTCATTCCGCTGTACACGCCCGAATGCCGCCAGTGCAAGTTCTGCCTGAGCCGCAAGACCAACCTGTGCCAGCTGATCCGCGGCACGCAGGGCAAGGGCCTCATGCCCGACGCCACCTCGCGCTTCAGCCTCGACGGCAAGCCCATCTTTCACTACATGGGCACCAGCACCTTCAGCAACTACACGGTCGCGCCCGAAATCTCGCTGGCCAAGATCCGTGAAGACGCGCCCTTCGACAAGGTCTGCTACATCGGCTGCGGCGTGACCACCGGCATCGGCGCGGTGCTCTTCACGGCCAAGGTCGAAGCCGGCGCGAATGTCGTGGTGTTCGGCCTGGGCGGCATCGGCCTGAACGTGATCCAGGGCGCCAAGATGGTGGGCGCCGACAAGATCATCGGCGTCGACCTGAACCCCGAGCGCGAAGCCATGGCCCGCAAGTTCGGCATGACGCACTTCATCAACCCCAAGACCACCGAGAACGTGGTCGACGCGATCGTGCAGCTGACCGACGGCGGCGCCGACTACAGCTTCGAGTGCATCGGCAACACGCAGGTGATGCGCCAGGCGTTGGAATGCACGCACAAGGGCTGGGGCCGCAGCATCATCATCGGCGTGGCCGAGGCCGGCGCCGAGATCAGCACGCGCCCGTTCCAGCTGGTCACGGGCCGCAAGTGGGAAGGCTCGGCCTTCGGCGGCGCGCGCGGCCGCACCGACGTGCCGAAGATCGTCGACTGGTACATGGAAGGCAAGATCAACATCGACGACCTGATCACGCACACCATGCCGCTGGAAGACATCAACAAGGGCTTCGACCTGATGAAGCGCGGCGAGTCCATTCGCGGCGTGGTGCTGTACTAAGCCCGAGGAGGCGCCCGCCATGAACCGCATGGAACCCCTGCGCAAAATTGAAGCGGGCGTCCTCGAAGTCGCCTATTCCGAAACCGGCCCGGCCGACGGCCCGCCCGTGCTGCTGATGCACGGCTTTCCGTACGACATCCACACGTACGCCGAAGTCGCGCCGATGCTGGCCGCGCAAGGCTGCCGCGTCGTCGTGCCGTACATGCGCGGCTACGGCGGCACGCGCTTCCTGAGCGATGCCACGCCGCGCTCGGGCGAACAGGCGGCGTTCGGCGCCGACCTGCTCGCGCTGCTCGACACCCTGAAGATCGACCGCGCGGTGCTCGCCGGCTACGACTGGGGCGGCCGCGCCGCCTGCGTGGTCGCGGCGCTGTGGCCCGAGCGCTGCGCAGGGCTGGTCTCGCTCAACAGCTACAACATCCAGAACATCGCCACGGCGATGGAGCCGGACACGGCCGAGAACGAGCACAGCCTCTGGTACCAGTACTACTTCCACAGCGAGCGCGGCCGCGCCGGTCTTGCGAAAGACCGCAACGCCATCGCGAAGCTGCTGTGGCAGCTGTGGTCGCCGACGTGGCAATTCGACGACGCCACCTTCGCGCGCAGCGCCACCGCCTTCGACCACCCCGACTTCGTCGACGTGGTGATCCATTCGTACCGCCACCGCTTCGGCCTCGTGCCCGGCGACCCGGCGTATGCCGACATCGAACACCGCCTTGCCGCGCAGCCAACGATCACCATGCCCGCCATCACCTTCGACGGCATCGACGACGGCGTGCGACCGCCCGCCGATGCCTCGGCCCAAGCGCACCGCTTCAGCGGGCCGCGTTCGCACCGCCTCGTGCCCGGCGCGGGCCACAACCTGCCGCAGGAAGCGCCGCGCACCTTCGCGGATGCCGTGCTCGAACTCGTGCCCGCACTGATGCGCAGCCAGACGACCTCTTCTTCATGACCGACACCACCCCGACACTTCTTTCCGAACACCACGCCTTCGGCGGCGTGCAGCGCTTCTTCGAGCACCGCTCGAACGAAATCGGCCTGCCGATGCGCTTCTCGGTGTATCTGCCGCCGCAGGCCGCGACCGCGGGCAAGCCCGTGCCCGCCCTGCTCTACCTCGCAGGCCTGACCTGCAACGAGGAAACCTTCGCGGTGAAGGCCGGCGCGCAGCGCATGGCCGCGAGCCTGGGCCTGGCGCTCATCGCGCCCGACACCAGCCCGCGCGGCGCCGGGCCCGAAAGCCTGCCGGGCGCGAAAGACAGCTGGGACTTCGGCATCGGCGCGGGCTTCTACCTCGACGCCACCGCCGAGCCCTGGGCCACGCACTGGCGCATGGAAAGCTGGATCGTCCACGAACTGCTGCCGCTCGTGGCCAAGCACCTGCCCATCGACGGCCAGCGCCTGGGCATCTTCGGCCACTCGATGGGCGGCCACGGCGCGCTCACGCTGGCGCTGCGGCACCCGGGGCGCTTCCTGTCGCTCTCGGCCTTCGCGCCGATCTGCGCGCCCACCCAGTGCCCCTGGGGCCAGAAGGCCTTCGCCGGCTACCTGGGTGAGCCCGGCGACGACCGCGCGCAGTGGCTCGCGCACGACGCCAGCGCGCTGATGCAGTCGCAGACCGTCGCGCCCTATCCGCAGGGCATCCTCATCGACCAGGGCCTGGCCGACAAATTCCTCGCCGAGCAGCTGCACCCCGAAGTCTTCGAGGCTGCCTGCTTCGCCGCCGGCCAGCCGCTCACGCTGCGCCGCCATGCGGGCTACGACCACGGCTACTACTTCATCCAGAGCTTCATCGCCGACCACATCGCGCACCACGCGCAGACGCTGAACGGCTGACCACAAAGGGTGCAGCTCGCACCCGGCGTGGCTATCATGGTCCGCATGTCTGCCGCCCAGATTCCCGCCTTCGAGTTGCGTTCGCGCGATGGCGGCGCCGAAGAGAACATGGTGCTCGCCGGCATCTGGCGCCGCGCCTGGGTGTCGGCCAACCGGGGCGCCGTCCACGTCGAGCCCATCGCCCACTGGCTGCGCCGCGTGCAGACCGAATTCATCCCGCCCGCCGACGTGGTGCTGGCCGAGCGCGACGGCCAGGTGCTGGCCTTCATGGTGCTGCTCACGGCGCGCGAGTACGTGGCCCAGCTGTTCGTCGAACCGCACCTGCGCAGCCAGGGCCTGGGCAAGGCGCTGCTCGACGAGGCCTGTGTGCGCATACCGCGCGGCTGGCGGCTGCACGTGGCCGTCAGCAACACCGAGGCGCAGCGCTTCTACGAACGCTACGGCCTCGTGCGCGGCGTGGTCGACCGGCACCCGGGCAGCGGGCGCGAACGCATCGCCTACCATTGGTCGCCTGCCCGCGCGCCCTGGCGCACGGGCTGACACCGCCCTCCCTTCTTCTTTCCCCATGCGCATCCGCATCGATCACATCGCCCTCTGGACCACCGACCTCGAACGCTGCAAGCGCTTCTACGTCGACTACTTCGGCGCCACCGCCGGCGCGGGGTATGTCAACCCGACCAAGGGCTTCGCCTCGTGCTTCCTGAGCCTGGGCGACGGCGCGCGCATCGAGGCCATGACCACGAGCACCCAGTCGCCCGTCGTCGCTGAGCCTGGCGCGCAACGCATGGGCTGGACGCACCTCGCGATCTCGGTCGGCTCAGACGCCGAGGTCGATGCGCTCACGCAGCGGCTGAAGGCCGACGGCTACCCGCTGCTCGACGGTCCGCGCCGCACCGGCGACGGCTACTACGAGAGCGTGGTGCTCGACCCGGACGGCAACCGCATCGAGATCACCGCATGAGCGCATTCGTCCAGAGCCTGCACGAGACCTTCGAACGCTTCGGCCGCATCGAGACCCGCCGCATGTTCGGCGGCCACGGCGTGTGGCACGAGGGCCGCATGATCGCGCTCGTCGCCAAGGACACGCTGTACCTCAAGTCCGATGCCGACAGCGCCGCGCACTTCGATGCGCTCAACCTGCCGCCCTTCACCTACGTGCGCGCGGGCAAGGAGATGCCGATGTCGTACCGGCAGGCGCCAGCCGACCTGTTCGAAGACCGCGAGGAAGCCGCCCGCTGGGGCCGCCTCGCCTACGAAGCCGCGCTGCGCTCGGGCCAGCCGCCGAAGCAGAAGAAGCCCAAGCCCCAACCCAAGACACCTTCCAAGGCCGCGAAAGCGAAGACCCGGTGAACGAACAGAACAACGACAGCAACAACCCCAGCCACCGGCTCCCTCCGCTGCCCGAGCGCGAACAGATCGCGCTGCTCGATCCCTTCGACAGCCTCGACCTGAAAGACATCGTGGTCGTCGCCTCGCTGGCCGAAGCCGAGCGCGCCGCAGACGAATTGCTCACGGCCGGCGTGGCCGGCTTCGACACCGAGTCGCGCCCCACTTTTGCAAAGAACGAGGTGTCGACCGGCCCGCACGTGGTGCAGTTCGCCACACGCGATACGGCCTGGCTGTTCCAGCTGCACCGCGACGAGTGCAACCACGTGGTCGCGGGCCTGCTCGCCTCCACCGAGCTGCGCAAGGTCGGCTTCGGTCTCTCGAGCGACCTGTCGATGATCCGCCTGCGCCTGGCCATTGCACCGCAGGCCGTGTTCGACATCGACGACGAGTTCCGCCGGCGCGGCTACCGCCGCTCGGTCGGCGTGAAGACGGCGGTGGCGCTGATGTTCAACCAGCGCTTCGCCAAGTCGCGCAAGGCGACCACGTCGAACTGGGCCCACAAGCAGCTCAGCGAATCGCAGATCCGCTACGCGGCCAACGACGCCTATGCGTCGCTGCGCGTGTTCGACGCGCTCTTTCCGAACGGCTGACCGAACGCGCGACTGCCGTCAGTCGCGCCCCGCTTCGAGGATCGCCTGCGCCAACCGCAGCGGGTTCGAGAAGAACATCTCGTGGCTGCCCGGGCATTCCACGAGCCGGAACAAGCCGAGCCGCTCCGACAGCCGCGGATGCCACGGCAGGCTGTGCGGCAGCGCCGTGTCCTGCAGGCAATTGACATACGACTTGCCCAGCGCCAGTGCCGCCAGCGGCTGCTTCAGCTGGATCTTGTCGGTGAAGGTGCGGTACGGGTGCGGGTTGAGCTGGTCGTAGGCGGACTGCGCCAGCGCCAGGTCGGCGTCGTTGATGAAGGCCTCGCGCCAGATCTCGAACGGCAGCGTCACCGCGTTGCCGTTGGCTGCCGCCACCGCGTCGAACATGCTCACGTAGTGCGGCGGCACCATGTCGTTGAGCGCCTCGCCATCGAGCGGCACGAAGGCGTTGATGTAGACCAGCCGCCGCAGCCGCGCCGCGATGCGGTCGGCCACGCCTGAGATCACCATGCCGCCGTAGCTGTGGCCCACGAGCCGCACCTGCGTGAGGTCTTTGCCCTCGATGTAGCGGACCACCGACGCGATGGCGTCGTCCAGCCCGGTGTTCGCACGGCTGTCGCCGGGGTTGTTGCCTGCCACGGTGGGGCAATGCACGGTGTGGCCGGCCGCGCGCAGGCCGTCGGCCACGGCCTCCATTTCGGCGCCGGTGTGCCAGGCGCCGTGAACCAGAACATAGGTGTCGGACATGGGTGTCTCCTTCGTTGGATGCGTCGTTGGGGGATAGACCGAGGCGACTGTAGAAAAAACGATGCGTCGCGGATGGCCGTTGCCTGCCAACCTGATGGCCGATTCGCGCCACCGGTCTTTTTGTTGCGTGGGTTGCCTCGATTCAATAATTCAAAGATACTTGAATAATGGAAGAAAACGATGTGGTCCGCGCCTTGGGCGCACTCGCGCAACCCGTGCGCCTGCGGGTGTTTCGTGCCCTGGTGGTTGCGGGGCCCGACGGGCTGACGCCGGGTGCGCTCACTGAAGCGCTGGCGGTGTCGGCCACGGGCCTGTCTTTTCATCTCAAGGAGCTGGTGAACGCGAGCCTGGTCTCTCAGGAGCGGCAAGGGCGCAACCTCATCTACCGCGCGTCGTTCGACCGGATGAACGGCCTGCTCGGCTACCTCACCGAGAACTGCTGCCAAGGGGAAGCCTGCCTTCCGGCGACCGCCTGCGACTGCTGACATATGAAAGCCTGTGCTGTTGCACGCCGCGTGCGTGCGCTCTGGCGTGCTCCCGCCGACGGGGCACCTTGCTCCGCGAATGTCCTCCGGGCTTCGCCCTCCCCCTTGATTTCGCTGCGCAAGGCACCCCATCGACGTGAGCGTTGGGCAGTGCGGTCGTTGATCGGCGAGCACCAGCAGCGTGCCCCAGTGCACAGGGCACTGGGTGCTTCCCGCAGCGAAATCAAGGAGGAGCCGAAGGCGGGGGACATTCGCGGAGGGAAGTACCCGGTGGCCTGTGCACGCGCCCTGAAAAAATGACCACAGCCCTTCTCATCTTTGCTTGCACGTTGGTGCTGGTCATCTGGCAGCCCCGCGGCCTGGGCATCGGCTGGAGCGCCATGCTGGGAGCAGTCGTCGCATTGATCTTCGGCGTGGTGCAGCTCGCCGACATCCCCGTCGTCTGGGCCATCGTCTGGAACGCCACTGCAACCTTCATCGCCGTGATCATCATCAGCCTGCTGCTCGACGAAGCCGGCTTCTTCGAATGGGCTGCCCTGCACGTGGCCCGCTGGGGGCGCGGCAATGGCCGGCGGCTGTTCGCCTTCATCGTGCTGCTGGGCGCCGCGGTGTCGGCCCTCTTTGCGAACGACGGCGCGGCGCTGATCCTCACGCCCATCGTGATGGCGATGCTCGTGGCGCTCGGCTTCCGGCCCGCCGCCACGCTCGCCTTCGTCATGGCGGCGGGCTTCATTGCCGACACGGCCAGCCTGCCACTCATCGTGTCGAACCTCGTGAACATCGTGTCGGCCGACTTCTTCAAGATCGGCTTCAACGACTACGCGGCCGTGATGATTCCGGTGAACCTCGCCGCGGTCGCGGCCAGCCTTCTGGTGCTGACGCTGTACTTCCGCCGCGACATTCCGGCGAGCTACGACGTGGCACAGCTCAAGAACCCCGTCGAAGCCATCCGTGACCCGGCCACCTTCCGGGCCGGCTGGGTCGTGCTGGTGCTGCTGCTCGTCGGCTTCTTCGGGCTGGAGCCGCTGGGCGTGCCGGTCAGCGCCGTGGCGGCCGTGGGTGCCGCCCTTCTTCTGGCCGTGGCCGCGCGCGGACACGTCATCAGCACGCGCAAGGTGCTGCATGGCGCACCCTGGCAGATCGTCGTCTTCTCGCTGGGCATGTACCTCGTGGTCTACGGGTTGCGCAATGCGGGGCTGACGGGCCAGATCTCGTCGCTGCTCGACGTGTTCGCGCAAGGCGGCGTGTGGGGTGCCGCCATCGGCACCGGCTTCCTCGCCGCAGGGCTGTCATCGGTCATGAACAACATGCCGACCGTGCTGGTGGGCGCGCTCTCCATCGACGCGTCGGGTGCCACGGGCCTCGTGAAGGAAGCCATGATCTACGCCAACGTCATCGGCTGCGACCTTGGCCCCAAGATCACGCCGATCGGCAGCCTGGCCACGCTGCTGTGGCTGCACGTCCTCGAGAAAAAGGGCACGACCATCGCCTGGGGCTACTACTTCAAGGTCGGCATCGCGATGACGCTTCCCGTGCTGGCCGTCACGCTGGCCGCGCTCGCATTGCGCCTCAGCGTCGGCTGATTCATTTCATTTTTCTTTCGTCCACCGAGATTCCCATGAGCGACATCACGATCTATCACAACCCCGCCTGCGGCACGTCGCGCAACGTGCTCGCGCTGATCCGCAACACGGGCGACGAACCCACCGTCGTCGAGTACCTGAAGACCCCGCCCGACCGCGCCACGCTCACACAGCTGATCGCCGCGATGGGCGTGCCCGTGCGCGATGTGCTGCGCCAAAAAGGCACGCCGTACGACGAACTGGGCCTTGGCGATCCGACCTGGAGCGACGAACAGCTCATCGACTTCATGCAGCAACACCCGATCCTCATCAACCGCCCCATCGTCGTCACGCCGCTCGGAACGCGCCTGTGCCGGCCGTCCGAAGAAGTGCTCGACATCCTGCCGAAGCCGCAGCAAGGCGCCTTCTCCAAGGAAGACGGTGAAGCCGTGATCGACGCGAAAGGCCAGCGTGTCGCCAAGCCCTGACCTCCCCCAGCTCGACGCCGGTGCGTTCCGCATCCCCAGCCTGCAGGAGCTGCTGCCCACGGCACGCGCCATGCATGCACCGCGCATCCTGCTGCTGTACGGTTCGCTGCGCGAGCGCTCCTACAGCCGCCTGCTGACCGAAGAGGCCGCGCGCCTACTGCGTGCCATGGGCGCCGAGCCCCGCATCTACGACCCGCGCGGCCTGCCCCTGCCCGACGGCGAGCCCGAAGACCATCCGAAGGTGCAGGAGCTGCGCGATCTCGCGCAGTGGGCCGAGGGCATGGTGTGGACCTCGCCCGAACGCCACGGCGCCATGACCGGCATCATGAAGGCGCAGATCGACTGGATTCCTCTGGCCGTCGGCTCCGTGCGGCCCACGCAGGGCAAGACGCTTGCGGTGATGGAGGTGTCGGGCGGCTCGCAGTCGTTCAACGCGGTGAACCAGCTGCGCGTGCTGGGTCGGTGGATGCGCATGATCACCATCCCCAACCAGTCGTCGGTGGCCAAGGCCTTTCTCGAATTCGACGACGCGGGCCGCATGAAGCCCTCGCCCTACTACGAGCGCGTGGTCGACGTGATGGAGGAGCTGATGAAGTTCACGCTGCTCACGCGCGACTGCGCGGACCACCTGGTCGACCGCTACAGCGAGCGGCGTGAGAGCGCGGAGGCACTGTCGAAGCGGGTCAACCTGCGCAGTATTTAGACACAAGTCGGGCAAGCTTCTTGCAACGGGGACGCCCGTTGCCCGGGCAATTCCCATGGCGGCGCGCGGCGCACCGACGTAGATTCCAGCGTAGAAAAAAGCGTCCGTTTCCGTCGCTTTCCCCCACTTTGGCCCCGCAGGAGTGTCCATGGACGCATGGTCGAGTCAGCAACTGTCCCCGCTGTACAGGCGCGAGGTCTTCCGCTCGCGCGAGGCCGAAGAGACCGACGCGCGCGTGGCGCGCGAACTGAAGCCGCACCGCAGCGCATGGGGCGCGGGCGATGTCGATGCCATCTTCTGCCGCGCAGAGATGAGCGCACTGTCGCTGTGCATCCTGCGCTACGGCTGCGACGTCGACATCGAGCCCGACGCGCTCGGCAACTTCGTGCTGGTGCAGATGCCGCTGCGCGGCCATGCCGACATCCACACCGGCGGGCAGACGCTGCAGATCCATCCCGGGCAAGGCGCCATCATTTCCGCCCACAAGCCGGTGCGCCTGCGCTGGCATGCCGACTGCGAACAGCTGATGCTGAAGATCGAACTCAGCCGCCTGCAAGAAGTCGCTCGCCATGCCTTTGCCCTGCGCGGCACCGACACCGTGGGCGAGATCGACTTCGACATGCCCCTTCGGCTCGACGACGCGGCGGGCACGCAGTGGTGCCGCATGGTCGCGAGCCTGGCCTCGCTGCTGCCGGCGAACGAGTTCGAGCGCTACGACCCGCGCTGGCTCGCGCACTGCGAAGACAACCTCATGCTCTACCTGCTGTGCCACCGGCCCAACTCGGTGCTGCAGCGGCATGCCGACGCGCAGCGCGGCACCGAAGAAACCAGCCTGCGGCAGCTGCGGCGCGCCGAGGAGTTCATGCGCGAGCGGCTCGACTCGCTGCTGTCGCTCGAAGACGTGGCACAGGCCGCGGGCGTCACGCGCCGCGGCCTCGCCCTGCTCTTCCGTCGCTACCGCGACCTCTCGCCCGGCGAGGTGCTGCGCAACATGCGCCTCGATGCCGCGCACGCGCAGCTCGCGCGGCACGACGGCGCCAGCGTCACCGAGGTGGCGCTGAACTGCGGCTTCTCGCACCTGAGCCGCTTTGCCGCCTGCTACCGCGAGCGCTTCGGGCAACTGCCGCGCGACACCTCGCGTGACACCGTGCAAGGCAATTCGCGCCTTTCTGTTTCGAGGCATTGAGCGCAGGCGGGTGGCTCGGGTCGCGCTGCAGTCCTGCATCGCTGGCGGCGCGATGTCTGGTAGAAAACGCCATGACCGTCTCACTCGCGGCTTCCCTCCTCAATCTCGCGCTCGGACTGGCGCTCTCAGCGGCAGACAAGGCCGACGGCAACCGCTTCACGCTGGAGGGCGCGACATGCAAGCCCGGACCCGACGGCGGGCTCGAAATCCGGATACAGCGCATCGAGGCCACCGCGCTGCAGCTTGCGTCCGGGCCATTCGTGCTGGAGATCGGCCGCATCGCTGTGCACGACCTGGTGGCGCAGATACGAACCGACGCCGGCGTGCCGCGCCTGGATGCCGTGCAGGCGCGCGAAGTCGAATGTGCAGGCTTGAAGCTGCAGGGCCCCCTCAACATGGCGTCGCACGTGCGCAAGGCAGGCGACGCCTCGCTGACGCCAGACGATGCGTGGCGCCTTGACCCGCTCGGCCAGGCCGAAGGCACGGTCCGCGCACAGATCACAGATGCGCACCTGCTGTTCGACGCCGACGTGACAGTGCCGATACGGCACGGCCAGATCGACTTCAACGATGCGACCGTCGAGCACGTCGGACCCGACTCGCGCATGGGCATCAGCCGACTGGGCCTGTATGTCGATGCGCCCAACGGGCGAAGCTACCTGTACCAGTTCGCGTCGGCACCGCTCGCCGGTGTGGAATTCGAGCACCGCGGCGCCCTGCTCGGTTCGTGGGTCTCCGGGCGCGGCAAGCTGCAACTGCAGGCCTTCGCAGAGTCGACGCTGCGACAAGGCCGCGACAACCTCGACCCCGGGCTGACCGCGCAGGCGCGCCTGTTGATGGCCCGCACCGGGCTGTCGGGCGAGGTCCGGCTCGGCGATGGGTTGCTCGCCATGCCAGGCCTGCAAGTGCATCTGCAGGGGCGCCATGAAGGGGCCAATGCCATCGCGCTGCACTCGAAGTCCGCCGGCCGCGGCTTGACCGCGGACATCGCCTCGCTGTCGGCGCGCGACGCTGCAGCGAGCTGGAAAGGCGCGCAACTCGGCGTCGACGCGTTGACGGCGAAGCTCAAGGTGCAGCTGCTGGTCGAAGGGCCCCCGATGCGCTTCGTGCTCGAACTGGAAAACGCCACGCTCACGACGCCGCGATTTGCGTCGTCGCGCTGAGCGGCAGGCCGCGTCGTCGGCGCACTTCAGGACTTCATCGCGCACTGCACGGCCGTGCGGTCCTGGTAGCGCTCCAGCACGGTGCCGATCACCTTGTTGGCGATGCGCCCGTTCGCGTCCTTGGCGATCACGCGCAGGTAGTAGTTCTGGATCGGGAAGTTGTTCGACCCGTAGCGGAAGTCGCCGCGCACCGACTTGTAGTTCGCCGCCTTGATTGCCTTGAGCAGTGCGGGCTTGTCGGCCACCTTGCCGCCGACGTCGCGCACGGCCGCGTCCATCGCCATCAGCACGTCGTAGGCCTGGCCGGCATAGAACGACGGGTTGCGCCCGTTGTTCTGCTGGCGGAACGCCGTCACGAAGCGCTGGTTGGCGGCGTTGTCGAGGTCGAACGACCAGTGCGCGGTGTTGAACAGGCCGAGCATCGGCTCGCCGACCGCGGGGATCATGTCTTCATCGGCCGAGAAAGCGGTGGAGATCAGCGCCACGTCTTTCGACAGCCCCGCGCCGACGAACTGCTTGATGAAGCTCACGCCCATTGCGCCGGGCAGAAAGAAGTACAGCGCATCGGGTTTCGACGCACGGATCTGCGCCAGCTCTGCCGAGTAGTCGAGCTGCCCGAGCTTGGTGTACAGCTCGTCGCCCACGCCGCCCTTGAAGGTGTGCTTGAAGCCGTTGATGGCGTCCTTGCCGCCGGGGTAGCTGGGCGCGATCATCGCGACCTTCTTGAAGCCCTTGTCCGAGGCGAACTTGCCGGCCGACTCGTAGTACGCGTCGTTCGGGTACGAGGCGCCGAAGAAGTACGGGTTGCAGCCCGCGCCCGAATAGCCGCTCGGGCCGGTGTTGCTCGACAGGTAGGGCACCTTGGCCGCGAAGAGCGGCGGGCCCACGGCCAGCGCGACCGACGAGCCGACGGGCCCGGTGAACAGGTCGATCTTGTCGCGCAGCAGCATGCGCTCGACCACCTGGCGCGCCATCTCGGGGTTGCCTGCCGTGTCGGCCTCGACGAACTCCACCGGCACGCCGCCGAGCTTGCCGCCCAGTTGCTTCATCGCGACGGCGAAGCCGGCCTTGGCCTCCGCGCCGCCGACGGCGAAGGGGCCGGACAGGTCCATCGCCAGACCGACCTTCACGGTCTGCGCCTGCGCGGGTAAAGCCAGCGCGCCCACCAGGACGGTGAGCGCGCACAAGACGGATCGGGGCGTGGCCTGCGACATGAAAGATCTCCTCGGGGTGAGTTCGTTGAACGTGGGGGAGCAGCAAATGCAGGCCGCAGTCTCTGTGCGGCGGCGGCGCCCCGCTATCCGTTTCGTGCGGCGCAAACCGCTGCACGAAATGGACAGACAACAGGCCGGCGCGCTCCCCAGAATCGCCGCCGACCCCACCACTTCGAGAGACGAACCGATGAGCGACACCATCGACATTCCCACCGGCGACGGCACCCAGACCTTTCGCGGCTACCTGGCCCTGCCGGCCTCGGGGCGCGGCCCCGGCATCGTGCTGTGCCAGGAAATCTTCGGCATCAACGACTACGTGCGCGAGGTGGCCGACCTCTACGCCGAAGAGGGCTACGTGGTGCTCGCGCCCGACCTGTTCTGGCGCATGGAGCCCGGTGTCGATCTGGGCTACTCGCCCGACGACTGGCAGCGCGCCTTCGGCTTCTTCCAGAAGTTCGACATCGAAGCCGGCGTGGCCGATGTCACGGCGAGCGTGAAGGCGCTGCGCGTGCACCCGGCCTGCACCGGCAAGGTCGGCGCGCTGGGCTTCTGCCTCGGCGGCAAGCTGGCCTACCTGGCCGCCGCGCGCTCGGGCGTGGACGCGGCCGTGGGCTACTACGGCGTGGGCATCGAGGGCGCGCTCGACCTCGTGCCGAAAATCGAATGCCCGATCGCCCTGCACTTTGCGGAGCTCGACCAGTTCTGCCCGCCCGAGGCCCGCGTCCAGGTGCTCGAAGCCTTCGCCGGCAAGGCCGATGCGCAGATGTACGTTTACCCCGGCGTCGACCATGCGTTTGCACGCACCGGCGGCGACCATTTCGACAAGCCCTCCACGCTGATGGCGCACCAGCGCTCGATGGCGCTGTTCAAGGACGCGATCGGCCCGGTGTACGACCTCTCGGCGCTGTGGGACAAGCACTGCGAGTACGAGTTCGCCACGCGCGACGTGGTCGCCACCATGGCCACGATGGTGAGCGAGCCCTACGTGAACCACATCCCGACCATGACCGGCGGCGTGGGCGCCAAGGAGCTGTCGCGCTTCTACAAGCACCACTTCATTCCGAGCACGCCGCCCGACACGCGGCTCACGCCCATTTCGCGCACGGTGGGCGCGACGCAGATCGTGGACGAGATGCTGTTCAGCTTCACCCACACGGTCGAGATCGACTGGCTGCTGCCGGGCATCGCGCCCACCGGCAAGCCGGTGGAAATTCCGCTTGTGGCCATCGTGAAGTTCCGCGGCGACAAGCTCTACCACGAGCACATCTACTGGGACCAGGCCAGCGTGCTGGTGCAGATCGGCCTGCTCGATCCCAAGGGCCTGCCCGTGGCCGGCGCCGAGACCGCGCGCAAGCTGGTCGACGAAACGCAGCCGTCGAACACGCTGATGCCGCGCTGGGAAAAATCGACCGGGCTCACCATCGCCGACCCGGCGCTGCCCTTGGGATGAGCGGCGCTTCCGACATGCTGGCGCTGGTCGTGGACGCGGTCACGCCGCTCACGCCGGCGGCTGCGTGCGCGCACGGCCGCGACCGGCCGTTCGTGCGGCACCGCGTGCCGGCGCACGGAACTCGCTGCTGGTGCGAGCCCCAGGGCGCGGGCGGCTCGACCTGGATGCACGCGCTGCAACCCGGCGCGGCGCTGACCGCGCACGCGCCGCGCAACGACTTCGCGCTGCACGCGGGCAGCACGCCGCCGCTGCTCCTTGCGGGCGGCATCGGCATCACGCCGCTGCTGTGCATGGCGCGCTCGCTGGCGGCCGAAGCGCGCCCCTTCGAATTCGTCTATGCCACGCGCTGCGAAGAAGCCACGGCCTACCTGCACGAGGTGCGCGCGCTCGGCGGCACCGTGGTGCACGACGGCGGCGACCCGGCACGCGGCCTCGACCTGCGCGCGCTGCTGGCCGCGCCCGTGCCCGGCCGCCACCTGCATGTGTGCGGCCCGCGCGGCATGGTGCAGGCCGTGATCGACACCGCCCGCGCGCTCGGCTGGCCCGACGACCACGTGCACTTCGAACTCTTCGCCGGTGCCATCGAGCAGGCGGGCGATGCGCCCTTCGAGGTGCGCACGCTGCGCTCGGGCAAGACGCTGACCGTGGCGCCGCACCAGAGCCTGCTCGACGTGCTCATCGCCGCGGGCCTGGACCCGCTCTACGACTGCCGCCAGGGCGACTGCGGCGTGTGCGTGGTCGACGTGATCGAGGGCGTGCCCGACCACCGCGACCACAACCTCAGTCCGCGCGAGAAGGCGGACGGCAAGACCCTGTGCACCTGCGTGTCGCGCGCCAAGACGCCGCACCTGGTGCTCGACATCTGATGACGTTTCAGGAGACCTACCCGATGAATCCCGTGATCCCCATCATCCCCATCGCGGCGACAAACCCGATCGACATCCAGTCGCTCGTGCAGCCCGACCGCGTGCACAAGCGCGTCTACACCGACCCCGCCATCTTCGAGCTGGAGATGGACCGCGTGTTCGGCCAGGCCTGGATCTACATCGGCCACGAAAGCCAGGTGCCCAAGCCCGGCGACTACTTCACCACCCGCCTGGGCCGCGAGCCCGTGGTGATGGTGCGGCACACCGACGGCCAGGTGCACGTGATGTTCAACCGCTGCCCGCACAAGGGCGCCAAGCTCGTGCCCGACGGCAGCGGCAGCGCCGGCAAGTTCCTGCGCTGCCTGTACCACGGCTGGACCTTCAAGTGCGACGGCAGCCTGCTGTCAGTGCCGCTGCGCAGCGGCTACGAATGCACCGCGCTCGACCTGAAAGACCCGCAGTACGGCGTGCGCAAGGTGGCACGCGTGGCCACGCACCGCGGCTTCGTGTTCGCCAGCCTGTCGGAAGACGGACCTGAGTTGAAGGAATTCCTGGGCGGCGTAGCCACGTCGCTCGACAACTTCTGCGACCGCGCGCCGGAAGGCGAAGTCGAGGTCGCCGGAGGAGTGCAGCGCGTGATTCAGCGCAACAACTGGAAGATCTTCTTCGAGAACCTGCACGACACCATCCACGCCGTGGCCACGCACGAGTCGTCGTGGCGCGCGGCCAAGGAAGAGCACGAATCGATGCCGGCCGGCACGCCCAAGCCCTTCGAGGTGGTGATCGTCGACGGCAACGGCGAACCGCTGGAGTTCTGGGAGAAGCTGGAGCTCAAGGGCTACGACCACGGCCACGGCTTCATGGAAGGCATCTTCGTGCCGCCGACCGACCCCGTGAGCCTGGCCTACGTGGCCTCGCTCGAAGCCGCAAAGGGCGCCGAGCGCACCGACGAGATCCTGCGCGTGAACCGGCACAACACCATCGTGTATCCGAGCTGCTCGCCGCACACCTCGTTCCAGCAGATCCGCGTGATTAGGCCGCTGTCGGTGGACCGCACGCTGGTCGAGATCTTCAGCTTCCGCCTCAAGGGGGCGCCCGAGGCCACCTTCCAGCGCACGCTCAAGTACACCAACATCGTCAACGCGCCCTCGTCGAACGTGATGTCCGACGACCTGGAGGCCTACAACCGCGTGCAGGAAGGCCTGGGCTCCGACGGCGGCGACTGGGTCAGCATGCACCGCGCCGCGGGGCGCGACCAGCCGCTGCCGGGCGGGCGCGCGTCCAACGGCAACAGCGAGATGCCCTCGCGCAACATGTTCGCGGCGTGGGCCGGGTACATGGGCGTGCAAACCGGGAGCGCCGAATGAATTTCCGCGACTGGAACGAACAGCAGGACCTCACGCAGTTCCTGCACCACGAGGCGCGCCTGCTCGACGAGCACCGCTGGGACGAATGGCAGAAGCTCTTCACGCCCGACGGCCTGTACTGGGTGCCGCTGGTGCACGGCCAGGTCGACCACCTCAACCATGCGTCGCTGTTCTGCGAGGACGCGCTGCTGCGCTCGATGCGCGCACGGCGGCTCGAGCAGGCGCGTGCCTATTCGCAGCAGCCGCCCACGCGCACCGTGCACGTGCTGGGCAACATCGCACTCGAATCACGCGACGACGACGCAATCTGCACCGTGCGCTCGACCTTCCTGCTGCTGGAGTGGCGCAAGACCGAACAGCGCACCTTCGGCGGCAGCGTGCTGCACACGCTGCGCCGCGCCGACGACGGCTGGCGCATCCAGACCAAGCGCATCGACCTCGTCAACTGCGACGCACCGCACGAAGCCCTGCAGGTGTTCCTGTGAAGGCCGCGCTGCTGGCGATGCACTACCAGAACGACGTGCTGCACGTCGACGGCAAGGTACGCGTGGGCGTGGCCGCCGACGACCCCGCGCGCCCACGCCTCATCGCCTCGGCCGCACGGCTCATCGCCGGTGCGCGCGCCAACGGCGTGCCGGTGATCTTCGTGCGCATCGCCTTCGCGCCCGACTACGCGGACTGCCTGCGCAACTGCACGCTGTTCCGGCGCGTGGCCGAGAGCGGCGCGGTGCAGGAAGGCAGCTGGGGCGCCGGGTTCTACGACGAACTCGCGCCGCTGCCGGGCGAGGCCGTCGTCACCCACAAGCGCAACAACCCCTTCTGGGCCAGCGGGCTCGAAGAGGCGGTGCGTGCCACCGGTGCCAGCCGCCTGTACGTGGCCGGCATCGCGACCAACCACGTGGTCGAGCACGGCGCGCGCCATGCGAGCGACCTGGGCTACGACGTGGCGGTGGTCGCCGACGCCTGCAGCACCGCGCAGGCGCACCTGCAGGCGGCGAGCCTCGAAACCCTGGCGATGCTCGCGGACGTGGTGCACGTGGACGATGCCGTCGCGGAGATGGGAGGCCGCGCATGACCCCGCTGCAAGGCAAGGTCGCGATCGTGACGGGCGCCGCCGCGCTGCTGGGCAGTGCCATCGTGCGCGCCTTCGTGCAGGCCGGCGCGCGCGTGGTGACGGTCGATATCGACACGTCGCGCGGAGAAGCGCTGGCGGCCGATGTGGGCGCGGGCTGCCGCTTCGTCGCCTGCGACATCGCATCGGACGATGCGCTCGATGCGCTCGTGGCCGGCACGCTGCGCACCGAGGGCCGCATCGATTGCCTCATCAACAACGCCGTGGTCTACGGCGACGCAGGGTTGAATGCCGCGCGTGCCGACTGGCTGGCCGCGCTGAACGTCAACCTCGTTTCCGGCGCGATGCTGGTGCAGAAGACCGCCGACGCGCTGGCCGCGCACGGCGGCGCCATCGTGAACATGGGCAGCGTCGGCGGCAAGTTCGGCGCGGCGGGTCGGGCGCTGTACCCGGCGGCCAAGGCCGCCATCCTGCAGCTCACGCGCAACCAGGCCGCCACGCTGGCGCCGCGGGGCGTGCGGGTGAACTCGGTGTCGCCGGGCTGGACCTGGTCGGACGCGCTCTCGCGCATGACGAACGGCGACCGTGCACGCGCTGACCGCGTCGGCGCGCCGATGCACCCGCTGGGCCGCGTGGGCGACGGCGACGACGTGGCGCAGGTGGTGCTGTTCCTGTGCTCGGACGCGGCGCGCTTCGTCACCGGTGCGGACATTCCGGTCGATGGCGGCTTCTCGATGCTGGGGCCGGACCAGGGGCGGTCGGCGCGGGACTGGTTCGAGGCGTAGCAGCCGTTCAGCCGCGTGACTGCCGCAGCGCGCCCGGCGTGCCGCCCAGATGGCGGCGGCACAGGCGCACGAAGTGCGAGGCATCGGCCAAGCCGACGCGCAGGCCGATCTGCGCCACGCTCAAGCGGTCGAAGCGCGCATCGGCCAGCATGCGTTGCGCCACCTGCATGCGGCAGGCGGCCAGCGCGTTCGCGAAGGTGGTCGCGCCCTCGCCCTCGCCCGCTTGCGCGAGGCAGCGGTGCAGGCTGCGCTCCGAGATGCCGAGCCCCTGCGCCACGGCCGCGGCCGTGAGTCCCGGCTCTGCATGGCGCTCGCGCGTGGCGTCGAGCACGCGCTGGCGCAAGGCGGCGCGGCCACACGCGTCGGGCACCGCCACGCCGTCCGCCGAGCCGAGCGCCAGTGCCAGCAACCCGCCGAGCTGGTCGGCCAGCAACGCCGCCGGCAGTGGTGGCCGCAGGGCCACTTCGGGCGACAGTGCCCGGGCAAAGGCGCTGAGCGCCGCGCCCCAGCCGCTGTGGCCGTCGATGCGGCGCGCCACGTGGTCGCCGGCATCGGGCAGCCACGACTCGACCCACGCGGTCGGCAGCTCGATCGACACCGTGTCGGCCGACTGCTGCAAGTGAAAGGCATAGCAGCGCCGCGAATCGACCAGCACCGCGTCGCCGGGCAGCAGGCGCGCCGAGCGTTCTTCCTGCACCGCGACCCAGGGCGAGTCGGCCTTGCACAGCAGGTAGTAGTAGTTCTGACGGCTGTGGGCGATGGCGCGGCGCGTGCGGTAGACGTCTTGGGCGCTGCCGCGCACGCGGTTCACGTGCAGTGGCCCGAGCGGCGCGGATTCGAGCGAGGCGCCGAAGCCGCCGCTCACCGGGCTGCGCACGTCCATCTCGAGAAAGCCCTCGCAGACCGCGCCGATCCAGTAGTCCAGCCGCTGCGGCGGCGGCACCGCATCGGTCGACCAGGTGTGGATGGCGGCAGCGGCTGCGGGCACGGCGGCAGAAGTCATCCCGCCAACATAGCCAGCCCCGACCCGTTTGCCAAGCGGGTATAGACGCCCTCCGACGCCGCGCCGCACAGGTGCCCGGCACAATGACCGGCTACTTTTTTCCAACCGCACACGCACGAAGGGCCCGGCACACATGAGCAAGCAAAGCGATTTCGGATTGATCGGCCTGGCCGTGATGGGACAGAACCTGGTGCTGAACGTGGAAAGCCGCGGCTTCCAGGTCAGCGTCTACAACCGCACCGAGGCCACCACCGAGGCCTTCATTGCCGCCAACCCCGGCAAGAAGCTGGTGGGCGCCAAGACGCTCGAAGAATTCGTTCAAAGCCTGGCCAAGCCCCGCAAGATCCAGATCATGGTGAAGGCCGGTGCGCCGGTCGACCAGGTGATCGAACAGCTCATCCCCCTGCTCGACAAAGACGACATCGTCATCGACGGCGGCAACAGCCTGTACACCGACACCGAGCGCCGCGACGCCTACCTCGCGAGCAAGGGCCTGCGCTTCATCGGCGCGGGCGTGTCGGGCGGCGAGGAAGGCGCGCGCAAGGGGCCGTCGATCATGCCCGGCGGGCCGCTCTCGACCTGGGAGGTGATGAAGCCGATCTTCGAGAGCATCGCGGCCAAGGTGGACGGCGAGCCCTGCGTCATTCACATCGGCCCGGGCGGCGCGGGCCACTACGTGAAGATGGTGCACAACGGCATCGAGTACGGCGACATGCAGCTGATCTGCGAGGCCTACAGCCTGTTCAAGGCCGCCGGCTTCACGACCGACGAGATGGCCGCGATCTTCAACGAGTGGAACGAGGGCGAGCTGCAGAGCTACCTGATCCAGATCACCGCCAAGGCGCTCGAACAGAAAGACCCGGAAACCGGCCAGCCGGTGGTCGACCTCATCCTGGACAAGGCCGGCCAGAAAGGCACGGGCCAGTGGACGCTGCTGAACGCGGCCGAGAACGCGGTGGTCATCAGCACCATCAACGCCGCGGTCGAGGCGCGCGTGCTGTCGTCGCAGAAGAAGGCGCGCGTGGCGGCCAGCCAGCTGCTGCATGGGCCAGTGCCCGCGCTGTCGCTGGAGAAGCAGGCGCTGGTGGCCAAGGTGCACGACGCGCTCTATGCCTCGAAGGTGATCAGCTACACGCAGGGCTTCGACCTCATCCAGACGATGGGCGAGAAGAAAGGCTGGAAGCTCGACCTCGCGGGCATCGCGTCGATCTGGCGCGGCGGCTGCATCATCCGCGCGCGCTTCTTGAATCGCATCACCGACGCCTTCCGCACCGACCCGGCGCTGGACAACCTGATGCTCGACCCGTTCTTTCAAGACCTGCTGAACCGCACGCAGCAGAACTGGCGCGAGGTGGTGGCGCTGGCAGTGAGCAACGGCATTCCGGTGCCGGCCTTCAGCGCGTCGCTGGCCTACTACGACAGCTACCGCACGGCACGCCTGAGCGCGAACCTGCTGCAGGCGCAGCGCGACTTCTTCGGGGCGCACACGTACGAGCGGGTCGACAAACCCGAAGGCCAGTTCTTCCATACCGACTGGCCCGAGGTCATCGAGTAAGCGGCGTCCGGGCTCAGAACAGATTGCCCTGCCCTTGCGCGCCCGGCGGCCGGAAGGCCGAGGTGTCGAGCGCAATCCGCTCGCGATTGAAGCCCAGCCGGTTCGTCGCCTTCTGAAAGCGCTGATGAATCAGGTCGGCCCACAGGCCTGAGCCTTTCATGCGCGTCGCGAAGTCGGCGTCGTAGTCCTTGCCGCCGCGCATCTCGTGGATGCGCGCCATGACGCGATCGGCGCGCTGCGGGTAGTGCAGCTCGAGCCATTCCTTGAACAGCGGCGCCACCTCCCACGGCAGCCGCACCACGGTGTAGAAGGCGCTGCGCGCGCCGGCCTCCCAGGCGGCTTCGAGCACCTGCTCCATGTCTTCGGTGATGAACGGAATCTGCGGCGCCAGGCTCACGCCCACCGGCACGCCGGCCTCGGCCAGCGTGCGGATGGTGCGCAGCCGACGGTGCGGCGCAGCGGCGCGCGGCTCGAGCTTGCGCGCCAGCTCGCCGTCGAGCGTGGTGATCGTCACGTACACGGCCGCGAGCCGGTCGGCCGCCATCGGCGCGATCAGGTCGAGGTCGCGCTCCACGGCGCTCGACTTGGTGACGAGCGCGAACGGATGTCGCACTTCACTCAGCAGTTCGATCACGCCGCGCGTGAGCCGCAGCTCGCGCTCGATGGGCTGGTAGCAGTCGGTGGCGGTGCCGATGGCAAGGTTGCTGGGGCGGTAGCTCTTGCGGCCGAGTTCGGCGCGCAGCACCTCGACGAGGTTGCGCTTGGCGATGAGCTTGGTCTCGAAGTCGAGGCCGGGCGAGAGGTTCAGGTAGCTGTGCGTGGGCCGCGCAAAGCAGTAGATGCAGCCGTGCTCGCAGCCGCGGTACGGGTTGAGCGAACGGTCGAAAGGAATGTCGGGCGACTCGTTGCTGCTGAGCACCGACTTCACGTCTTCGAAGCGCACCTCGGTGGCCAGCGGCAGCAGCCCGGCGGCCTCAGCCTCGCCCTCTTCGAGCGTGCCCCAGCCGTCGTCGAAGGCGTCGCGCTCGTCTTTGGAGAACCGGTGCGCGAGCCGCGTGGCCGCGCCACGGCCCTTGATGATGTGGATGGGAACCTGGGCGGCGGGCATGGCGAGTCCTTGGAAGGAGGCAGGAAACAAGTCGAACAACTGTTTATTCATACAGTATTTCACTTTTAATCCTGCCGTGCAGTATTTTTTGTTTCTGTCTTGACAGAAATTCAGGAATTCCTAAACTCGACGCCATGGAACTCACCGACATTCAACGCAAGTTCGTCCTGCACTGGGGCGAGATGGGCTCCATGTGGGGCGTGAACCGCACGGTCTCGCAGATCCACGCCCTGCTGTTCGCCCATGGCAAGCCGATGCACGCCGAAGAGCTGTCGGAAACGCTGGGCGTGGCCCGCTCCAACGTCAGCAACAGCCTGAAGGAGTTGCAGGCCTGGAACCTCGTGCGCGTCACCCACACGCTGGGCGACCGGCGCGACTACTTCGAGACCAGCGTCGACGTGTGGGAACTGTTCCGCACCGTGGTGCGCGAGCGCAAGGAGCGCGAGTTCGACCCCACCATCCGCGTGCTGCGCGAGATCGTTTCCAGCCCCGATTTCCAGAAGGAGCCGCCCGATGCGCAAGACCGCATCCGCTCCACCATGGACCTCATGACCAAGCTCGCCACCTGGGCCGACGAGATGCTGCGGCTGTCGCCCGGCACGCTCGACAAGGTGCTCACGCTCGGCGCCAGCGTGCAGAAGTTCGTGCGCGGCGACAGCGCACCGCCACCGCCCCCAGACAAGGGCGACGACCCCGACGCGCACCACGCCAGCCTGCCGATGATCTGAGAAAGGCCGCGTCCTTTTTTTTGCCTTCTTATTTCTGTTTTGACTGAAATATCGAGAACCAAGAACGCCATGACCCGCTTCGCTCCCGCCACCTACCCGCTCACCGTCTATTTCGACGCCACCTGCCCGCTGTGCACGGCCGAGATGAGCGCCATGCAGGCGCGCGACAGCGCCGGTCGGCTGCACCTGGTCGACTGCTCGCCCACCGGTTTCGCGGACGGCCCGGCGCCGCGCGAGGCGCTGATGCGTTCGCTGCACGCGGTCGATGCCGCAGGCCGTCTGCGCGTGGGCGTCGACGCCATCCGCGCCTGCCGCGCCGCGGTGGGCTTGCCGGCCGGCGGCGCCGTGCTCGACCTGCCGGTGATCGGCCGGCTGGCCGACCGCGCCTACGCGGTGCTGGCCCGCAACCGCTACCGGCTGCCGCGCTGGCTGGTGCTGCGGCTCGCGGGGCACGGCGCGATCGCGCCAACCACCTGCGCCGACGACCACTGCAAGCTCTGAAAAAACTCACATCGCCTGAAGGAGTTTCGATGCCCGACGTCTTCCAGCCCGACTTCCGCCTCCCCGGCACCGCACGGCCTGCGCCGCCCGCGGTCGAAGGCCACGTGAGCCGCGAGGACACGCAGGACTATTTCACCGAGGTCGCCGACGACTATCGCGCCTGGAGCCCGAGCTACAACATGCACTTCGGCTTCTGGCGCCTGGGCCTGAACCCGCTGCGGCGCGAAGGCATGCTGATCGAGATGAACCGCACCGTCGGGCGGGCACTGCGGCTCGACAAGGCCACCACCGGCCCGCGTTGCGTGCTCGACCTCGGCTGCGGCGCCGGCGCCACCTCGCGCACGCTGGTCGGCGACGACCCTGCGCTGCATGCGGTCACCGTGACCAACGTGCCGGTGCAGAACGGCATCGCCGCGCGGCTCGACGCGCGGGCCGGCGTGGCCGATCGCGTCGCGCACGTCGAAGCCGACTACACCCGCACCGGCCTGCCCGCCGCCCAGGCCGATGGCGCCTGGGCGCTCGAAAGCGCCTGCTACGCCGAAGGCACCGCCAAGGCCGACTTCGTGCGCGAGTCCGCCCGGCTGCTCAAGCCCGGCGCGCGGCTGGTGGTGGTCGACGGCTTCCTGCTGCGCCACCAGCCGGGCCGCCTCGCGGGCTGGCTGCACCGCCTGTGGGCCGACAGCTGGGCCGTGCCCACGCTGGCCGTGCGCGAAGACTTCGTCGCCGCACTGCGCGCGCATGGCTTCGACGACATCGAAGTGAAGTCGCTGCGCTGGCGCGTCGCGCCCAGCGCGCTGCACATCCCGGTGCTGGCCACGCGCTTCACGCTGGCCGAACTCTGGAAGGCGCGCGGCAAGCTCAGCCCCTGGCGCCGCAAGCACATCGTGGCCAGCTACTGCGCGCTCGCGCTGGGCATGTTCTGGCGCGACTTCGACTACGCCATGGTGACGGCCCGGCGCAGCGCCGACTGAGACACCACAAGAAGAGGAGAAGAGATTTCCATGCGCACCGATCCCGAAGAAAGCAGGCTCGCCGACCTGGCCCTCAACGACGAAGTGCCGGCCAAGAAGCCCGTGCGCGGCATGCCCTTCGGCTGGTTCTGGCCCATGTTCGCCGGCGCGGCGATCGCGTTCGTGCTGCGCATCGTCTTCGGCGGCGGCCCCGGCGAGCCCTTCTCGGCCATGCTGGGCTCCTTCGTCTATCTCGCGCCCGCGGCGTGCGGCGCGGTCACGGTGTACATGGCCGAGCGCATCGAGCGGCGCAGCTGGGGCTACTACCTCTGGGCGCCGTGGGTGGCCACCGCGCTGTTCGTCGGCGGCACGCTGATGGTGTTCATCGAGGGCATCATCTGCGCCGCCTTCATCGTGCCGCTGTTCGCGGTGATGGGCAGCGTCGGCGGACTGGCCATGGGCATCGTGTGCCGCATCACCAACTGGCCCAAGCCCGCGCTCTACAGCTTTGCCCTGGTGCCGCTGCTGCTCGGCGGCATCGAGCCGCAATGGCCCAACCCGGACCAGTTCTCGAACACCTCGCGCACGCTCTTCATTGCAGCGCCGGCCGAGCGCGTGTGGCACGAGCTCAACGCCGCGCGCGACATCCGCCCCAGCGAAGTCGGCGACGCGTGGGCCTACCGCGTCGGCGTGCCGATGCCGGTGTCGGGCGTGACCGTCGACACACCCGAGGGCCGCGTGCGCCAGGTGCAGTGGCAGAAGAACGTGCACTTCGACGAGGTCGTCACCGAGTGGCAGCCCCACCGCCTGTTGAAGTGGCGCTTCCGCTTCACGCCCGACTCCTTCCCCGCCGGCGCACTCGACGACCACGTGATGATCGGCGGCCAGTATTTCGACCTGCGCGACGCCACCTACACCCTGACCCCGCGCGACGGTGGCACCGAGCTGCGCGTCGCGGTGTCGTGGCGGCTGAGCACACGCTTCAACTGGTATGCGGACCCGGTCATGCAGTTCCTGCTTGGCGATGCCTCCGAGAACATCCTGCGCTTCTACAAGGCGCGCAGCGAAACCACCGTGGCGGTGGCGGGATGAGCAGCGCGCCCCCCGTCTTCCAGCAGGCGCTCGGCCCCGCGTGGAACGAGCTCGGCGACGTCATCCGCCGCCACTACACGATGAGGCCGTTCTCCGACGACTACGTGTGCGTGCGCGGCACGATGAGCGAGGTCTGGCACGCCCCGTGGGCCGCGCTACTGATGCCCTTCGGCCGGCTGTTCGGCGCGCTGGTGCCGCACCAGGGCACCGACGTGCCGATCGAGGTGCACTACCGCTGCCACCCCGACGACGCCAATCTCTACTGGGACCGCGTCTTCCACTTCCCGGGCAAGCCGCCTTTCCATTTCCGCTCGCACATGGAGCACGACGCGGGGCAAGGCAGCGAGGTGATCGAATACGTGCGCTTCGGCATCGGCATGCGCCTGGCGGTGAGCGCGGAAGACGGCGCGGTGGTGTTCCGCGACAGGGGCTACATCTGGCGCATCGGCGGGCTGCGCATTCCGCTGCCGCTGGGCCTCTTTCTCGGCACCGCCTATGTCGAGGAGCGGCCCGACCCGACCGACCCCGATCACTTCACCATGAAGATGCTGCTGCGCCACCGCTGGTTCGGCGACGTGTTCCGCTACAGCGGACGCTTCCGCCTCGGTTCACAATGAGCGCACCATGCCACGCCGCCCCGAAAACCTCTACGCCCAGTACCACGCCCACATCTACTTCGCGCCCGATACGGTGGCACAGGCACGCGCCCTCTGCGAGCGGGCGGGCCACGAGCTGATGGTGGTGGTGGGCCGCGTGCACGAACGCCTCGTCGGCCCGCACCCGCACTGGAGTTGCCAGCTGGCCTTCGACGCCGCCGAGTTCGACGAGGTCATCGGCTGGCTCGACACGAACCGCAATGGTCTGGATGTGTTCGTGCACGGCGTGACCGGCGACGACTTCGCGGACCACACGACGCATGCGATGTGGCTGGGCGAAGAGAGCGCGCTCGATCTGCGGATGTTCCGACGCTAGACCGCTTCGCCGCGCGCCTGCGCCAGCAGCGCGCACACCTCGTCATCCGTCGTCTGCGAGAAATCGCCGTACCAGGCGCCAACCGCGCGAAACACCGTGGGGCAGCGCACGCACAACACATCGTCGGCTTCGCCCTGCAAGACCTCGCAGGCCTCGGGCGAGCCCACGGGCACGGCGGCGATCACGGTACCGGCGCCCTGCCGCCGCAGCCCGCGAACGGCCGCAAGCATCGTGGCGCCGGTGGCAAGCCCGTCGTCGATCACGAGCACCGTGCGGCCTTGCACATCACACACCGGGCGATCACCGCGGTAGACCCGCGTGCGGCGCGCCAGCTCCGCGCGTTCGGCGCGGACGACGGCATCGATCTCCGACGGACGCAGGTCCAGCGTGCGCACCAGGTGCTCATCGATCTCGGGCACGCCATCGCCCGCGAGCGCGCCGAAGGCGTACTCGGGTTGTTCAGGCAGGCCCAGCTTGCGGACCACCAGCACGTCGAGCGGCAAGCGCAACGCGCGCGCCACTTCGAAGGCCACCGGCACGCCGCCGCGCGGCAGCGCCAGCACCACGGCGTCCGGAAATCCACCGCGCCGCTGCAGCAACGCAGCGAGCTGGCGGCCGGCCTGTGCGCGATCACGAAACTTCACGGCGTGTGCTCCCGAGATGGGATGTTCACACGCTGTTCGCGACACCGCGAGCCCCGCCGCAAAGACCCGGATCGCAGCGTGCTTTACGCCGCCTCTTGCGCTTCCACCTCGGCGTCCGACGCGCCGCCGTGGACCTTGAAGAACTGCGCCCCTTCGACCTTCTGCCCAATGGCTTTCTCATACGCCGCGCGCACATCGTCGGGCTGCCCGGCCTGCCCGAAGAAGTCCTTCAGGTACGGCCCCAGCAGCGGATGCGCGGCCAGTTCCTCGCGCGGCAGGCCGTGCAGCATCTCGTCGCGGCAGGCCGACGGCAGGCACACGTCGCGGTTCTTCTCGGGGTCGCGGATGAGGCCCTTGGGCTCGTGCGACGGGTCGGACTGCATCGACTCGAGTTCTTCAAAAAAGCGCCGCCGCATCATCACGATGCCCTTGTCGCTCTGACCTAGCTTCTCGCGCGTGCGGTCGGTCACGGTGCCCTGCCCCACCCACACGACGAAGTCCTGGTTGGCGACATGGCTGGTGATCCAGCGGCCCGTGACCGAATCTTTGATGGGGCCGTACCACGAGGGAATGCGCTCCTGCACGTACGGTTCCTGTTCGGTGGGCACGCGGCTGAGCACCCACAGCACGCTCAGCGTGTGGTGGTCATCGATCGGCACGCGCCATTCGAAGTGGTGGCCGAGGAAGAAGCCGTTGGGCCACAGCGTGACGCGGCCGGTGGTCCACATGACGTTGTCTTCGCGCTCGCCGCCGCGCAGGCGCTTGTAGACGAAGCCGTGCTCGAACTCCTCGAAGGCCAGCTTCAGGTGCGTGGGCACATAAGGGCCTTCGTCGCCCTGCAGGCGTGTGGTCCAGTTGTTGTGCGTCCACTCGAAGTGCACGGGGTCGATGGAGTTCTCCTGGCACTGGAACCAGTTGCAGGGAATCTCGGCGAACACGGCCTGCGCAAAACCGTTCTTGCAATTGAAGAGTTCCCAGTCGGGCAGCAGCGGCGCGGGCTGCGGGCCCATGTAGGCCCACAGCAGGCCGGCCTTCTCCTGCACGGGGTAGGCCTTGATCTTCGTGTTCTTGCGCATGCGCGCATCGGGGTCCAGCGTTTCCTCAAAAGGCTGGTGGATGCACTGGCCGCTCGTGTCGTACTGCCAGCCGTGGTAGCTGCAGCGCAGGCCGCACTTCTCCACGTAGCCGTACGACATGTCGGCGTTGCGGTGCGGGCAGCGGCGATCGACGAGGCCGTAGTTGCCGCTCAGGTCCTTGTAGAGCACCAGGTCTTCGCCGAGGATGCGCAGCGGCTTCACGGCCTTGTCGTCGAACTCGCTGGCACCGGCGATCGGGTGCCAGTAGCGGCGCAGGTAGTCGCCCATGGGCTTGCCCGGACCCACTTCGGTCAGCAGGCGGTTCTTTTCTTCGCTCAACATGCATCGTCTCCTTGGGTGTCTGCTTGTCGTCAATCGGCGCGGATGCCGAACTCGCGCACCAGCTTGCCGAAGCGCTGGTCGTCGTCGCTGATCTGCTGCGCCAGCACGGCCGGCGCGCCGCCCACGGGCTCGATGCCGAGCGCGGCCATGCGGGCCTGCACGTCGGGCATCTTCAAAATCTCGTTGAAGTGGCGGTTGAGCGTCTGCACGACCTCGGCCGGCAGGGCCTTCGGCCCGAGCAGGCCCATCCAGGCGCTCACGTCCATGTCGCGGTAGCCCAGCTCGAGGAAGGTGGGCACGTGGGGCATCAGCTTCGTGCGCTGGCGCTCGGCCACGGCCAGCGGCACCAGCTTGCCGGCGGTGATGTGGGCCGCCACCGCACCGGGCGTGATCCAGCCCACGCTCACGTGGCCGCCCAGCGTGTCGTTGACCACCGGCGCCACGCCGCGGTACGGCGCATGCGCGACGGCAATGCCGGCGTCCTTGTTGAAGAGCTCGCCCGCGATGTGCATCGGCGAGCCCGCGCCCGGCGTGCCGTAGGTGAAGGCCTTGCCGGCCTTGGCACCGGCGACGAGCTGCGCCACGTTCTGGATGCCACTCGTGGGCGCCGTGACCATCAGCACCGGGATGTTGCCGGTCTTCACGATGGGGGTGAAGTCTTTCACCACGTCGTGCGCCACGCCGGGGCCGGCCTTCAGCACGTGCTGCGCGATGGGGAAGGTGCTGGGCGTGAAGAGCAGCGTGTAGCCGTCGGCCGGCGCCTTCGCGACCCAGGCGTTGCCGATCATGCCGCTCGCACCGGGGCGGTTGTCGATGAGCACCGGCTGGCCGACGCGCTGCGCGAGCTTCTCGGCATAGGCGCGTGCGATGGCGTCGGTGTCGCCGCCGGCCGGGTAGGCGACGACGATGGTGATCGGCTTCGCGGGCCACGACTGTGCCAGGGCCGCCGTGGCGGCACACAGCAAAAGAATGGCTCCTGCAGCGGCACGGAGCGCGTTTCGGTGGTGAAACATGATGTTGTTTTCCTTCTCGGTGGGACGACGTTGGGTGTCATCGGACTGTAGGAATGCCATCGCGCGGCCAGAAGATATAGTTTCACTGAGTGAACCTTTTTTCTTCGGAGGCGGCATGTCAGACACCACCGGCGCGCAGAGCGTGAAGTCGATCGACGCACTGCGCCGCGGGCTCGACGTGATGCTGGCGATCCAGCGCGCATCGGCCGTCACGCTGCAGGAGCTGCACCGGCAGACAGGCCTCTCGAAGGCCACGCTGCTGCGCATCCTGAAGACGCTGCAGCAGGCCGGATGGGTCGAGCGCAACGAGCTGGAGAAGCGCTACGTTCCCACCTCGGCCACCGGCCAGTCGGGCACCGCAGCGGCGTGGCGCACGCGGCTCACTGCCCTGGCGGCGTCGCCGCGCGCCACGCTGCAGCGGCTGGTGCCGTGGCCGATCGACCTCGGCGTGCGCGACGGCACGGCCATGCTGATCCTCGACACCGACCGGCCGCGCAACGGCCTCGCGGTGAACTACCGCGCGCTGGGCTTTCGCCCGCCAATGCTGTTGTCGTCGCTCGGGCGTTGCTACCTTGCGTTCTGCCCCGAAGACGAGCGCCGAGAAATCCTCGCCGCACTGGCGCGTTCACCGAACGACTTTGATCGCGGCGCGCGACGCCCCGACAGCATCCGCCGCATGGTGGCGCACGCGCGCGACCAGGGCTATGCGGCGCGCGACCCCACGTCCACCAGCCTCGATTCGCCCGACCGCTTCGGTGCGGTGTCGGTGCCGGTGCGGCTGGGCGATCAGGTGGTGGGTTGCCTCAGTTGCGCGTGGCTGCCGACGGTGAAGAGCGAGCGCGAGATCGTGACGGCGCACCTGGGCGAGCTGCAGCAGGCCGCGCAGAGCATCGAGCGACGGCTGCGGCAAGACGGCCTCGGCCTGCCGCCCGCGAGCCCCTGAAGAACAAGCGTCAGAACTCGGCCTCGAGCTCGTCGATCTCGTCGGGCTCCTGCAGCGCGGCGGCCACCCATTCCTTCATGGCGGGCAGTTCCATCACGCGCTTGCAGTAGGCGGCGCAGGCGCTGTCGAGCGCCACGTCGTAGCTCAGGAAGCGCGTGACCACGGGCGCGTACATCGCGTCGGCCATGCCGGGCTGCTTGCCGAACAGGAAGGGGCCGCCGTAGGCCTTGAGGCACTCGCGCCAGATGGCGACGATGCGGTCGATGTCGCCCTGCGCGCGCGACCACACCTTGAAGTTCTTGAAGCGGGCCTTGATGTTCATCGGCAGCGCGCCGCGCATCGAGGCAAAGCCCGAGTGCATCTCGCCGCAGATGGCGCGGCAGTGCGCGCGTGCCGCGGCGTCGGCGGGCAGCAGGCCGGCCTTGGGCTTGATCTCGTGCAGGTACTCGCCGATGGCGAGCGTGTCCCACACCTTGATGCCGCCGTGCTGCAGCGAGGGCACAAGCATCGACGACGACAGCAGCAGCATCTCGGCCTTCATGGCCGGATCGTCGGGCGGGATGACCTTCTCGCTGAAGTCCAGCCCCGCGAGCCTGCACATCAGCCAGCCGCGCAGCGACCACGCGCCGTAGTTCTTGCTGCTGATCGTGAGAACGGGTTTGGGCATCGCGACACTCCTTGGACGATGCCAAGTGTGTGCAAGCGCCGTGCCATGAGATGCCATGCGTGTTGGCCCGCAACTTGCCTGCACCCCCTGCATGCTGTACCGCGCTTACCAGAACCAGGCCGACCTGCTCTCGCCATGGCGACTCACCGCGCAGTACCTGGGCCGCGCACTCTGGCAGGACGGCGCCGATCGCACCGCGCTGCGGCGCATGGCCGCGCGCTGCGAGGTCTTCTCGCGCATGCGGCTCACCCACACGCGGCCCGACTACGGCATCGACTCGGTCATGGTCGACGGCACCGACGTGCCCGTGCATGAAGAGGTCGCGCTGGTCTCGCCTTTCGGCACCTTGCTGCACTTTCGCAAGGCGCACACCGATGCGGTGCACCCGCGCGTGCTGCTGGTCGCACCACTGTCGGGCCATTTCGCGACCTTGCTGCGCGAAACCGTGCGCACCCTGCTGCGCGACCACGACGTGTACCTGACCGACTGGCACAACGCGCGCGACGTGCCGCTGTGGCACGGCGGCTTCGGGCTCGACGACTACACGCTGCAGCTGGTGCGCTTCCTCGAGGCCATGGGCCCGGGCGCGCACATGGTGGCCGTGTGCCAGCCCTGCGTGGCCGCACTGGCCGCGACCGCGCTCATGGCCGAAGACGATCACCCGGCCACGCCGCGCAGCCTCACGCTGATGGCGGGGCCGGTCGATTGCCGCATCAACCCGACCGGCGTGAACGTGCTCGCAACCAGCAAGCCCATCGAGTGGTTCCGCCGCAACCTCATCAGCCACGTGCCGTGGCCGCATGCGGGCGCGATGCGGCGCGTGTACCCGGGCTTTTTGCAGCTCACGGCCTTCATGAGCATGAACCCCGAGCGCCACAAGAAGCAGTTCGAGGACATGGAGCGCCTGCTCGTCGAAGGCGAGCTCGACAAGGCCCGCACCATCGCCGACTTCTACGACGAGTACCTGGCGGTGAACGACCTGCCGGCCGAGTTCTACCTGGAGACCGTCGAGCGCGTGTTCCAGACCTACGACCTGCCGCGCGGCGTGCTCACCGTGGCCGGGCGCACCGTGAACCCTGCGGCCATCCGGCGCACCGCGCTGCTCACGGTGGAAGGCGAGCGCGACGACATCTGCGCGGTCGGCCAGACCGTCGCCGCGCAAGACCTGTGCACCGGCATCCGCCCGTACCTCAAGACGCACCACCTGCAGGCCGGCGTCGGGCACTACGGCGTGTTCAGCGGCAGCAAATGGAACACGCAGATCTACCCGCGCGTGCGCGAGACGATCCACGCGGCCGACGAACTTCATTGAACGCAACCCAATCTGGCAGAGACCGCGGGGGCTTTGGTTGCCCTGACACCTCCGGCCTCCTACAATCGACCCTATGAACGTCATGGTTTTCATTGCCGGTTTCGATCGCACGGCGGCCTGCGCGGCCCCGGGCGATGCGCGCGTGCGCGCGCCCGCCGCAATGACGGCGAGGTCGCAGCAGACCCTCGCACATCCCTGAGCCCGGCGGTCAGCCTCCTTTTTTCTTCAGCGCACATCGACCGTCGGGCACCTGCCCCGCGCGGTCGCGCGCCCTGGCCCTGATCGCTTGATCGATCGGCCCGGGCGACGCACCACTTCCCCAGCGTCCGACCTTCTTCCCGCCTTCGGCCCCGTGCCGCGTGGAAGAGCCTCGCCCGCTTCGTCGTCGTGTTTCGTCGTGAGGATTTCCCCGTGGTGGCTCTTGCCTGCTCCCCTTTCGTCCCTTCGCCTGCCCTGCCGCCCTGGCCCGCATGGCTGTCGTTCGACGCGCTGCGCCGCCGCTTCCTGCGGCCGGCCGAGCTGCGCATCGACGTCGATCCGAAGAAGGGTCGCCCGAGCGAGCCGCCGACGCCCGTGTACGAGCGCATGCGCGCCATGGGCGACCGCGTGCAGGACCTGCCCGCGCTGCGCCTGGACGACCCCGACCTGCGCGCGCGCTTTCGCGAGGCTGATGGCGAGACCTACGTGTACATCGAAGACGTGCGCCACCAGCGGCTGGTCGGCTACACCGTGTTCAACCGCCTCATCGAACTCGACCGCCGCGCCGACCGCCACATCCGTGCGCCGCATTCGCAGTACGACCCCGCCTACCAGCGGCGCGGGCTGGCCACGGCCGTGTACCGCTGGGCACTCGGCAGTGGCATGTGCCTGATGAGCGGCGCGCGCCAGTCGCCGGGCGCGCATGCGCTGTGGCTGCGCCTGGGGCGCGACTACACGACGGGTTTTGTCGACCTGCGCGAGAAGCGGCTGAGCTACCTCGGCGACGAGGTGGACGGCGACACGCTCTCGCAGCTGCACACGCGCATGTTCATGCTCGGCGAAGGCTGGACGCTGGAGCGTTTCAGTAGCGAAACGCGCATGGCGATGTTGGAAGTCGCCTAAGCCTGCGGCAACCGCTCGCGCAGGAACCCGATGAGCTCCTGCGCCGCCACATTGCGCATCGGCCCCGGCAGGTAGGCCAGCACCACGCGCCGCTCGATGCGCGGCGCCGACAGTGGCACCACGGACAGCTCGGGGTCGCGCAGCGACGAGGTGTACAGCTGCGGCATCAGCCCCAGCGCCTGCCCGCTGCGCACCAGCGCATAGAGCGTTTCGGAATAGCTCACGCGGTACGGCTGTGCGCCTTGCGCAAACTGCGCGCGCGCCGGATCACCCAGCGCCGGCATGCTGCCGCTTTCGAACAGCACGAGGCGCTCGCTGCCGATGGCCTCCCAGCGCGCCTCGCCGGCCGCCGCCAGCGCGTGGTCGCGGCGCACCACCAGCACCAGCGGGTCGCGGAACAGATCGATGCATGCCAGCCCGCCGGGCGGTTCGGTGATCGCGGCCACGGCCATGTCGAGCTGGCCGCTGCGCAGCTCGGCCAGCAGCACCGTGGAGGGCGCGTCGCGCCAGGCCAGCTCCACCTCGGCGCGCTGCTGCAGGAAGTCGGCCGCCGCCGCCGCGACGCGCGCGCTGGCCGAGGGGATCACGCCCACGCGCACGTAGGCCCGGCCGCGCTGCACCGTGCTTTCGATGTCGCGCAACGCCACCTCGAAGGTGTGGACCAGGAAATCGGTGCGCGCCAGCACCTCGGCGCCGACGGGCGTGAGCTCGAGCCGGTGGGTGGAGCGGGTCAGCAGCTCGGCGCCGAGCAGCTTTTCCATCTGCTTGATCGCGTTGCTCAGCGCGGGCTGCGTGATGGCAAGGCGACGCGCCGCGCGGCCGAAGTGCCCTTCCTCGACCAGCACCGAAAAACACTGCAGCTGGCGCAGCGTGAGCGCACGCAGGGGCAAGGCGGCCATGGGCGTCCTGGTTATCGATTCAATGAATCAAATTATAGAAATTCAAAATTTTCCTTATGAGCACGCACTGCCTAGACTGCGCCGCATGACCCTTGCCGCGCCCACGCCCACGTCCGCTCCTTTCGCGCTCGAAGCGATGCTGCGCGAGATTCCCAAGGTGGAGCTGCACTGCCACCTCTTCGGCACCGTGCGCCACGAGACCTTCCGCCAGCTCAACCAGCGCGCCGGCGCACCGCTGGCCGACGCGGAAATCGACGGCTTCTACACACGCGGCGAAAAGCCCGTGGGCGTGCTGCGCGTGCTGCGCGCGCTCGACGCCCAGCTGGTGCGCAGCGCCGACGACCTGTACCAGCTGACGCTCGAGTACCTGCAGGACGCGGCCTCGCACCAGGTGCGCTACGCGGAGTTCTTCTGGAACCCGACCGGCACGGTGCACGGCTCGAGCATTGCGTACCCGCTCGCGCAGGGCGCCATCGTCCGCGCAATCCACGATGCGCAGCAAGAGTTCGGCATCACCGGACGGCTCATTGCCGCCATCGACCGCGAGGCCAGCGCCGAAGCAGCCGTGGAGATGGTCGAGTGGGTAAAGGCCCAACGCTGCGACGAAGTGGTCGGCATCGGCATCGACTACCGCGAGAACGACCGGCCGCCCGAGCTGTTCGCGCGTGCGTACGCCGATGCGAAGAAGGCCGGCCTCAAGACCACCGCGCACGCCGGCGAGTTCGGCATGCCCTGGACCAACGTGCGCACGGCGCTCGAGCTGCTGCAGGTCGACCGCATCGACCACGGCTACACGGTGGTCGACCAGCCCGACTTTGCGCGCCAGTGCGCCGATCGCGGGGTGATCTTCACGGTCGTGCCGACCAACTCGTACTACCTACGCACGCTGCCGCCCGAACGTTGGGCTATTGACCACCCCATCCGCCGCATGCCCGGCCTGGGCCTGCGCATCCACCCCAACACCGACGACCCGACGCTGCACCAGGTCACGCCCACGGGCGCCTGGCTGATGATGGTGCGCGACTTCGGCTTCGGCCTGGACGACCTGCGCGGCTTCATGCACAACGGCCTGGACGGCGCGTGGATCGACGACACGCAGCGCCGCCAGTGGCGCGCCGAATGGAGCAACGCCTTCGACGCGCTGCGCGCCCGCCTGCCCTCCGAACCCACGCCTTCCGCCACACCCTTCCCCGGATGAACCCCGCCATGACCACGAACCGCCGATTGATCCTTGCCGCCGCCGCGCTCTGCGCCGCCCTGCCCGCGGGCGCCTTCGCCCAGCAGGCCTGGCCTGCTGCCAAGCCCCTCACGCTGATCGTTCCCTACACGGCCGGCGGCAGCGTGGACGTCAACGCCCGCCTCGTGGCGCAGCGCCTGGGCGAGCGGCTCAAGCAATCGGTCGTGATCGAGAACGTGAGCGGCGCGGGCGGCGCCATCGGCGTGGCCAAGGCCGTGAACGCGGCGCCCGACGGCTACACGCTGGTGGTCGGCCCCGACAGCGCCATCGCCATCGGTCGGCTGGTCAACCCCTCGGCCTTCCGCTTCGATCCGTTGAAAGATCTGGCGCCCGTCGGCCTGCTCAACACCGCGCCGATGGTGCTGGTGGCGCGCCCCGGCCTGGACGTGCGCAGCTACGCCGACTTCGTGAAGCTCGCCAAGGCCCAGCCCGGCCACTACAACTACGCCACCTCGGGCGTGGGCACCGTGCTGCAGCTGGCGATGGAACTGCTCAAGGAGCGCAGCGGCATCTTCGTGACGCACGTGCCCTACCGCGGCGGTGCGCAGATCGCCACCGACGTCATCGGTGACCAGGTCGACCTCGCGATGCTGGTGAGCACCAGCGCCATTCCGCATGTGAACGGCAAGCGCCTGAAGGCATTGGGCATCACCGGCAGCCAGCGCCTGCCGGCGCTGTCGCAGGTGCCGACCTTCAACGAGATGCCCGGCCTCAAGGGCTACGACATGGTGAGCTGGACCGGCATCTTCGCGCCCGCGAAAACGCCGCCGGCCGTGGTGGCGCGGCTCAACCAGGAACTGAATGCGGTGCTGCAGGAGGAAGGCGTGCGCGCCAAGCTGGCGGAGCAAGGCGCGTTGCCGGGCAGCGGAACGCCGGAGGCGTTCGGAAAGTTCGTGCAGGCCGAATACGCACGCAATCAAAAGATCGTGCAGACCGCCAACATCAAAGAGTAGCGGTCAGTCGGCCGGCCGGTCGGGCTCAGCCGGCCTTCTCGTTGCTCTCGTCTTCCGGCCAGTCGCGGATGTACGCCTTGAGCATCTTGTTCTCGAAGTTCTGCGCGTCGACCACGGCCTTGGCCACGTCGTAGAAGCTGATCACGCCCATGAGCATGCGCTTGTCCATCACGGGCATGTAGCGCGCGTGGCGCTCCAGCATGATGCGGCGGATTTCGTCGAGGTCGGTTTCGAGGGTGCAGGTGACCGGCGCGTCGTCCATGGCCTTGCGCACCAGCGTGGTCCCGACCTGGCCGCCGTTTTTGACGACTGCCATGATCACTTCACGGAACGTGAGCATGCCGACCAGGTCGCCGTGCTCCATGACCACCAGCGAACCGATGTCCTTGTCCGCCATGGTCTGGGCGGCTTCTGCCAGCGGGTCGTCGGGCGTGATGGTGAAGAGCGTGTTGCCCTTGACGCGAAGAATGTCGCTGACTTTCATGGTGGTGCTCCTCTCGGGGATTCGTCGTTCTCGGCGTCGTGCCAATTTGAATATAGCCCACAATCGACGCCGACCCGAACGCCCCTGTCGCCTGTGCATGCATTGCACGCGTAACGGGGCATTGCGAAGAGACAACAGAAAGGCCTTCATGCCCGGTTATTCCGACCCCGGTTTCGACACCCTCGCGCTGCACGCCGGCGCCGCCCCCGACCCCACCACCGGTGCGCGGGCCGTCCCCATCCACCTGACGACCTCCTTCGTCTTCGAATCCAGCGACCACGCGGCTGCGCTCTTCAACCTGGAGCGCGCGGGCCACGTGTATTCGCGCATCAGCAACCCGACCAACGCGGTGCTGGAGCAGCGCGTGTCGGCGCTCGAAGGCGGCATCGGCGCCATTGCCACGGCCAGCGGCCAGGCCGCGCTGCACCTGTCGGTGGCCACGCTGATGGGCGCGGGCTCGCACATCGTCGCCAGCACGGCGCTGTACGGCGGCTCGCAGAACCTGCTGCACTACACGATGCGCCGCTTCGGCATCGACACCACCTTCGTGAAGCCCGGCGACCTCGACGGCTGGCGCGCTGCAGTGCGCCCCGAGACCAAGCTGTTCTTCGGCGAGACCGTGGGCAACCCGGGCCTCGATGTGCTCGACATTCCCGCCGTGAGCGACATCGCCCACGAAGCCGGCGTGCCGCTGCTGGTCGACTCCACGCTCACCTCGCCTTACCTCATCAAGCCCTTCGACTGGGGCGCCGACCTGGTCTACCACTCGGCCACCAAGTTCCTGTCGGGCCACGGCACCGTCATTGGCGGCGTGGTGGTCGACGGCGGCAGCTTCGACTGGGAGAAGTCGGGCAAGTTCGCCGAGCTCACGCAGGCCTACGACGGCTTCCACAACATGGTGTTCAGCGAGGAAAGCACCGTGGGCGCCTTCCTGCTGCGCGCGCGCCGCGAAGGCCTGCGCGACTTCGGCGCCTCGATGAGCCCGCACACGGCGTGGCTGATATTGCAGGGCATCGAGACGCTGCCGCTGCGCATGGAGCGCCACATCGACAACACGCAGAAGGTGGTCGAGTTCTTGTCCACGCACCCGTTCGTGTCGCGCGTGGGCCATCCGCTGATCGAGTCACACCCCAGCCATGCGCTCGCGCAAAAGCTGCTGCGCCACGGCGCGCGCGGCGCCGGCGCGGTGTTCAGCTTCGACATCAAGGGCAGCCGCGCACAGGGCAAGGCCTTCATCGAGGCGCTCAAGCTGTTCAGCCACCTGGCCAACGTGGGCGACTGCCGCAGCCTGGTGATCCACCCGGCCAGCACCACGCACTTCCGCATGACCGACGAGGCGCTCGCGGGCGCGGGCATCTCGCAGGGCACGATCCGCCTGTCGATCGGCCTGGAAGACCCAGCCGACCTGATCGACGACCTCAAGCGCGCGCTGAAGGCTGCGGAAAAGGCGGGGGCCTGACATGCACTACACCGTCAACGGCCACGCCACCTACTGCTACACCGCCGGCAAGCCCTTCGATGCGGCCAAGCCCACGGTGGTGTTCATCCACGGCGTGCTCAACGACCACAGCGTGTGGATTTTGCAGAGCCGCTGGTTCGCCAACCACGGCTGGAACGTGCTGGCGGTCGACCTGCCGGGCCACTGCAAGAGCGCCGGCGCGCCGCCGGCCAGCGTGGAAGACGCCGCGCAGTTCGTCATTGCGCTGCTCGACGCGGCGGGCGTGCAGAAGGCCGCGCTCATCGGCCACAGCTTCGGCTCGCTGATCGCGCTCGAAACCGCGGCGCGCGCGCCCGAGCGCATCACGCAGCTCGCGATGGTCGGCACGGCCTACCCGATGGTGGTGTCGCCCGCGCTGCTCGAAAGCTCGGTGAGCGATCCGCAGCGTGCCATCGCGATGGTCAACACCTTCTCGCACTCGCTGCTGGCGCCGCCGCCTTCGTCGCTCGGCCCGGGCACGTGGCTGTACGGCAGCTCGCGCGCGCTGATGCGCCGCGTGCTCGCGAGCAACCGCGAGGCCAATGTGTTCCACATCGGCTTCAAGGCCTGCAACGACTACGCGAACGGCGAAGCGGCGATGGAGAAGGTGCAGTGCCCGGTGCTGTTCCTGCTCGGCGACGCCGACCAGATGACGCCGCCGCGCGCCACCAAGGCGCTGGTGAGCAAGGCGCGCAATGCCAAGGTGGTGACGGTGCACGCCGGCCATGCGCTGATGAGCGAGGCGCCGGACGAGGTGCTGTTCGCGCTGCGCGACTTCGTCGCGGGCTGAAAGAACGCGGGGCGGCTCAGCCGCTGCTCAGCTGCCCAGCGCGTTGATGTCCGCCGGGTCGAGCAGCACCTTGCGCGCGCCCTGGCGTGCCACCGTCAGCATCGCGCGGCCCAGTTTCTCGGTGGTGGTCACGCGGTCGGGCCACCAGCGGTGGGCCAGCCCGAGCACGGGCTTGAGCACGACGATCGCGGCGTCGTACAGCGGCGTCTTCGAGCGCACGCCGTGCAGCGGCTGGATCATCCCGGGCCGGAACATGTAGGACGCGCGAAACGGCAGGCGCATCAAAGCGTTCTCGGTCGCGCCCTTCACACGCGCCCACATGCGTTCGCCGCGCTCGCTGCTGTCGGTGCCCGCGCCCGTCACGTAGGTGAAGGTCATGCCCGGGTTGAGGCGCGCCAGCACGGTGGCCGCCGCCATCGTCAGGTCGTAGGTGACGCGCTTGTACTCGGGCTCCTTCATGCCGACCGACGACACGCCCATGCAGAAGAAGCAGGCATCGAAGCCCGTCAGCTGCGACTCGATGGCGCGGTAGTCATACATGTCCTTGTGGACCAGGTCCTGCAGCTTGGGATGCTGCTGCCCGGTGGCGCTGCGCCCCACGGCCACCACGCGTTCCACGTCGGGCGCCAGCAGGCACTCGCGCAGCACGCCCTGCCCCACCATGCCGGTGGCGCCAAAGATCAGGATGTTCATGGGAGGGAGACTCCGAAGGGGTCAGTCAGACCGCGAAGACCGCGGGCTTTTTCTCGAGCACGGCCAGCAGCAGGTCGACGTCGAGGCTGGAAGGCTGCGGCGGCTGCAGCGCGCCGAGCAGGCGCGACAGCGTCTCGATGTGCGGCAGCAGCGGACCCAGAAAGCGCGTGCCGTCGGCGCCCGCCACCAGCAGGGTCGGGAAGGTCTCGACGTCGAAGGCGTCGGCGATCTCGGCGTGGTCCTCGATGTCGACCCAGGCGAAGCGGAACTGCGGGTGCGTCTTTGCCAGCTCGACCAGCAACGGCCGGTAGTCGCGGCAGGTGCCGCACCATTCGGCGCACAGGCAGACGACCCACGGCGCGTTGGCATCGGAAGAAGAAGCGGCGGGGACGACGGGGACAGCGCTCAAAGTGGACACGGTGAAGGTGGGATGGCGAACCCGGGTGGTGCGTCCGCAGGCTCGTGGCTATTATCAACAAAGCCCCTGCGGGGCGCAGGAGACACACGATGAACACCTCCACCCCTGCCGCGCCGGACGCGCCGGCCACGGTCGATCCGCGCCGCTTCACGAGCTTTGCCGAGTTCTATCCCTTCTATCTGACCGAGCACGCCAACGTCACCTGCCGGCGGCTGCATTTCGCGGGCTCGACGATCTCGCTGCTGTGCCTCGTGGCCCTGGTGGTCACGCTGAACCCGTGGTGGCTGCTGGCCGGGCTGGTGGCCGGCTACGGCTTCGCCTGGGTCGGGCATTTCGGCTTCGAGAAGAACAGGCCGGCCTCGTTCAAGCGCCCGCTGTATTCCTTCATGGGCGACTGGACGATGTACCGGGACATCTGGGCCGGGCGCGTAAAAATCTGACGCTCCTAGATCAATAGCACGTCGCCCAGCCGCAGCGTGTGCAGCGGGCCCTTCTGCCACAGGTCTTCGAGCGGCTCGGCGCGCGGCATCAGCAGCTCGCGCAACAGCGGCTCGATGGGCGTCGACGGGTCGGCCAGCAGCACGTAGCGCGGGTCCTCGTTGGCGGGCTCCTCGGCCAGCGGCGCGATCCAGTCGAGCCGCACGAGCGTGTCGATCACCGGCACCAACTGCAGCCCGTCGACCCGCATGCGCGTCAGCAGCTCGCTCGCGCCCATGCCCTTGGCTGGCGTAGCCCGCGCGCGCGCCAGGTGCTGCAGCACCTCCATCGCGAGCTGCATCGGCCAGCCCGCCGCGCCGCCCCGGCGCGCCACGCCCACCAGCAGGCTCGGCAGGTAGGCCGCAATGACGGCGCCCAGCAGCACGATCACCCACGCCACGTAGATCCACACCAGCAGGATCGGAAAGGTGGCGAAGGCGCCGTACAGCACCGAGTAGGTCGGCACCAGGCTCAGGTAGTAGCCGAGCACGCGCTTGGCGATCTCGATGGCAGCCGCCACGAAGAGGCCGCCGGCCCAGGCATGCGACCAACGCACCGTGGTGTTCGGCACGTAGTGGTACAGCGCGGCCATGCCGGCCGCGAGCAGCACGAATTCGAAGGTGTCGAAAACCAGTTTCACGATGCTCACGCCCACCACGCCGCGCGAGGCGGTGAACACATACGAGGTGGTCGACAGGCTCACCGCCAGGATCAGCGGCCCCAGCGTGATGGTGGCCCAGTAGATGAGCACCCGCTGCGCCAACGGCCGCGGCGTGCGCACGCGCCAGATGCTGTTGAGCGTCTTGTCGACGGTGAGGATCAGCGCAATGGCGGTGATCAGCAGCACCACCAGGCCTGCGATGCCGAGGCCGCCGGCCTTGCTCGCGAACTGGTTCAGGTAGCCCAGCACCTGGCGCGCGATGTTGTCGGGAATCAGGCTCTCGATCAGCCAGCGCTGCAGGCGGCCCTGCATGGTGGCGAACATCGGGAACACGGTGAACAGCGCGAGCGCCACCGTGAAGAACGGCACCATCGCGATGGTCGTGGTGAAGGTCAGACTGCTGGCCGTGAGCCCGAGGCGGTCTTCGCGAAAACGCTCGCCCAGCACGGCTGCGGTGTTGCGCCAAGGAAAGCGCGAAAGATCCCTCCAAAGCTGCCGACGATTCATGCCCGGTATCATGCCATCCGCTCTTTCCAGAGGCGCCCCACACCCCGGTGCGCCCCCTCTTTCTCTTTCGCCGCCACTGTGTCCGACACCCCGCTTCCTCCCTCTTCCGTCCGCGCCACCCGATGGGCTGCCGTGGGCAGCCTCGTCGGCCTGATCGTGCTGGGCCTGGCCTGGGAGCTGTGGCTGGCGCCGCTGCGCCCGGGCGGCTCGCTGCTTGCGCTCAAGGTGCTGCCGCTGGTCATTCCGCTGGCGGGGCTCTACAAGAACCGCATGTACACCTACCGCTGGGTCAGCCTGATGATCTGGCTCTACTTCACCGAAGGCGTGGTGCGCGCCTGGAGCGACACCAACGGCGTGGGGCAGATCCTCGCGCTCATCGAGGTGCTGCTGTGCCTCGTGCTCTTCGCGGCCTGCGCGTGGCATGTGCGCCTTCGCCTGCGTCACGCCAAGGCCGCTGCTGCCGCTGCATCTGCCCGTCAACTGGAGGCTTCCGCCCAATGACTTCTTCTGCCACCCACACCGTATTGATCGACCAACTGCGCGCCATCGTCGGCGCCTCGCATGTGCTGAACGAGGGCGACCTCACCGCCTACGAGCAGGACTGGCGCAAGCGCGCGCGCGGCAAGTCGCTCGCCGTGGTGCGCCCGGCCAATGCACAGCAGGTGGCCGACGTGGTCAAGGCCTGCGCCGCGGCCGGCACGGCCGTCATTCCGCAGGGCGGCAACACCGGCCTGGCGGTCGGCTCCATTCCCGACGACAGCGGCACGCAGGTGGTGCTGAGCCTGCAGCGCCTGAACGCGATCCGCAGCATCGACGCCGCCAACCTCACGATGACCGTCGAGGCCGGCTGCATCCTGCAGACCCTGCAAGAGACGGCCGAGAAAGCCGGCTACCTGTTCCCGCTGAGCCTGGCGGCCGAGGGCAGCTGCACCATCGGCGGCAACCTGGCCACCAACGCGGGCGGCACGCAGGTCGTGCGCTACGGCAACACGCGCGACCTGTGCCTGGGCTTGGAAGTGGTCACGCCGCAGGGCGAAATCTGGGAAGGCACGAGCGGCCTGCGCAAGGACAACACCGGCTACGACCTGCGCGACCTGATCGTCGGCAGCGAAGGCACGCTGGGCGTCATCACCGCCGCGACCATGAAGCTGTACCCGCTGCCCGCCGCGCAGCTCACGGCCTGGGCGGCAGTGCCTTCGCTCGACCACGCGGTCACGCTGCTGGGCCTGGCGCACAAGCACCTGGGCTCGGGCCTCACGGGCTTCGAGGTGATGGGCAAGTTTGCGCTGAGCCTGGTCGACAAGCACATGCCGCAACTGCGCGTGCCCTTCATCCACGACGAGGCCGTGCCCTACTGCGTGCTGCTCGAGAACTCCGACAGCGAGTCCGAAGACCACGCCCGGGCGCGCTTCGAGGCGCTGCTCGAAACCGCGTTCGAAGACGGCTGCGTGAGCGACGCGGTCGTGGCCGAGAACCTCACGCAGGCGCACCAGCTCTGGCACATTCGCGAGAGCATTCCGCTCGCGCAGGCCGAAGAGGGGCTGAACATCAAGCACGACATCTCGATCCCGGTGTCGCGCATTCCCGCCTTCGTGGAAGCCACCGACGCGTTGCTCCAGCGCGAGATCGCCGGCGTGCGGCTCGTGAACTTCGGCCACCTGGGCGACGGCAACCTGCACTACAACGTGCAGGCGCCCGAGAACATCGACACCAAGGCCTTCCTGAAGAACGAGGAAGAGCGCATCAACACGCTGGTCTACGACGCGGTCGAGCAGTTCGGCGGCTCGTTCTCGGCCGAGCATGGCGTGGGTTCGCTCAAGGTCGACAAGCTCGAGAAGCACAAGTCGCCGGTGGCGCTGGAGATGATGCGGGCGATCAAGCGCGGTCTTGATCCGAAGAACATCCTGAACCCGGGGCGCGTCATTCGCGTTTAAGGCTCCCGGGTATTTCTCCCTCCCCTCCCGGGGGAGGGCCGGGGTGGGGGCACGCGGCGCTCGATGAAGCACTGCGCCGAACCAGCGCCGCTTTCCCCCATCCCAACCTTCCCCCAGCGGGGGAAGGAGCAACACCCAACACTCAGCCCGGAAAGTCTTCGCCCCGCAGCTCGATCGGCTGCCCATGCGGCGTGCGCTCCGCCGCATGGTCCCAGGCGTGGCGGTAGCGGGCCAGCTCGCCATCGGAACTCGCCCCCTTGCGGGCCACGAGCCCTTCGAGCGCCGCAAGCCAGTGGCGGTAGTAGGTGTCGCCCATGTCCGGGTCGCCCGCGGCTTGCGCGGCGGTGATCTGGCCGGCCAGCGCCTCGGCCCACTCGACCCAGCTGAACAGCCCGCGCTGGTGCAGTGCCAGCGTCATCGCGAAGGCCTGCGCCTCCCACGGCTCCCTGAACACCGGCCCGTCGGCGTCGCGCGGCATGCCCGGGGCGAGTGCGAGCGGTGGCATGTCGTTCGCCTTCATGCCGCGGCCTCCAGATAGCTTTCCCACGCATCGACCGACACGGCGAGGTTCTGGCGCGGCGCGTCGCAGCCCCACAGCTCGGCCTCGTCGAAGACCACGGTGTAGAGCCATTGCGGCTGCTCGCCCAGGCCCTGCGCATTCGCATCGGCGAACACGTGTGCGCCGTGGATGTGTTCGATGGTGCCGCGCTTGCCCTGCACATAGCCCGGCAGGCGCGTGTGGTGGTCGACGTGGCCGAGGTGCATGCGCACGGCCTGCCCGACCGCGAAGCGCGCGGGCGCCGGCGCGGGGCGTTCGGTGCCCGAGCCCTTGGCGAGCACGGCAGGCACGTTCGCGGCCTGCAGCACGCGGGCGACCGGCGCGGCCGGATGGCGCATCTCGCCAGACGCGATCTCGTCCGCAAAGACCTGGCCGCGCTGCAGCATCAGCTGCTCCAGCGCACCGAGCCAGATCTGGTAGTAGCTCAGGTCGCGGTAATCGGGCAGCGTCTCGCGCACGGCACGGCTCGCATCGATGTTCCAGGAGCCGGTCGCGCCCATGGCCAGCGTGAGCGCCAGCGCGCGCGACTCCCACGCGCCATGGAACAGCTCGCCCTCAGGCTCGGGCGTGACGGGGCCGAAACCAAGTTGCCCGCCGAGGTCGGCGTGGGTCGTGTAGGTCATGCGGCGCTCCTTGCCGAAGGGGCATCGACCACGCGCGTGCCGATCATCGAATCGCGCGAGACCAGCGCGGCCAGCGCGGCCTCGCTCCAGCCCTCGGTACCGGCGGGGCGCTGCGGGATCACGAGGTAGCGCACCTCGGCGGTCGAGTCCCAGACGCGGATGCGGGTGTTCTCGGGCAGCGTGGTGCCGAAGTCGGCCAGCACGCCGCGCGGATCTTTCACGGCGCGCGAGCGGTACGGCGCGCTCTTGTACCAGGTGGGCGGCAGGCCGAGCACGGGCCAGGGGTAGCAACTGCAGAGGGTGCAGACGACCATGTGGTGCTGGTCGTCGGTGTTCGCCACCGCGACCATGTGCTCGCCCTGGCGGCCCGTGTAGCCGAGCGAGGCGATGGCCGCCGTGGCATCGGTCATCAGCCAGTCGTGGAAGCTCTGGTCGACCCAGGCCCGCGCCACCACCCGTGCGCCGTTGCGCGGGCCGATGCGGGTCTGGTAGGTGTCGATCAGCGCGTCGAGCGCGGCGGGGTCGATGTAGCCCTTTTGGGTGAGCACGCTTTCGAGGGCGCGCACGCGCAGGTCCATCTCGCCGAGTTCGCTGTGGTCGTGGGAATGGTCGTGGGAGTGGTCATGGCCGGTCATCGGCCGATGCTAGCGCTGCCCCGTAAAATTCCCAACATGACCTCGTCCACCCGCCCCATCCGCTCCCAGTACGAAGACTTCATGCGCCATGTCGACACCCATGGCGTCTTCAAGAGCGACCGCACGGGCACGGGCACCAAGAGCGTGTTCGGCCACCAGATGCGCTTCGACCTGAACGAGGGCTTTCCGCTGGTGACCACGAAGAAGGTGCACCTGAAGTCCATCATCCAGGAACTGCTGTGGTTCCTGACCGGTTCGAGCAACAACAACTGGCTCAAGGAGCGCGGCGTCAGCATCTGGGACGAGTGGGCGCGCGAAGACGGCGACCTGGGCCCGGTGTACGGCGTGCAGTGGCGCAGCTGGCCCACGCCCGACGGCGGCCACATCGACCAGATTTCCGACGTCATCAAGACGCTCAAGACCAACCCCGATTCGCGCCGCATCATCGTGAGCGCCTGGAACGTGGCCGAGCTCTCGAAAATGGCGCTCATGCCCTGCCATGCGTTCTTCCAGTTCTACGTGGCGCCGCCACAGGCCGAAGGCGAGCGCGGCAAGCTCAGCTGCCAGCTCTACCAGCGCAGCGCCGACATCTTCCTCGGCGTGCCCTTCAACATCGCGAGCTACGCGCTCCTCACGCACATGGTCGCGCAGCAGTGCGACCTCGACGTCGGCGACTTCATCTGGACCGGCGGCGACTGCCACATCTACAGCAACCACGCCGAGCAGGTGAAGCTGCAGCTCAGCCGCGACCCGTACCCCTACCCCACGCTGAACATCAAGCGCAAGCCGGATTCGATCTTCGACTACCAGTACGAAGACTTTGAAGTGCTCGACTACAAGCACGGCGATCCGATCAAGGCGCCGGTGGCGGTGTGAACGCCATGAGTGCCGCCACGCCCCGCATCCACCTGATCTTCGCGCGCGCCGCCAACGGCGTGATCGGCGCGAACAACACCATTCCCTGGCACCTGCCGGAGGACATGGCGCACTTCAAGCAGCAGACGCTGGGCGCGCCGGTGATCATGGGGCGCAAGACCTGGGATTCGCTGCCGCCGCGCTTTCGCCCGTTGCCGGGTCGCCAGAACATCGTGATCACGCGGCAGGCCGACTGGGCCGCCGATGGCGCGCAGCGTGTGGGGAGCGTGCAGGAAGCGATCGCGCTGTGCGAAGCACTGAAGCTGCCCGATGCCTGGGTGATCGGCGGCGCACAGATCTACGCCGAAGCCGAGCCCCTGGCCCAGCGCGCCGTGGTCACCGAGATCGCACGCGACTACGAGGGCGACGCGCACGCGCCCGTGCTCGACGCCGTCGTGTGGCGCGAGACGCAGCGCGAATCGCACGTCTCGGCCAAGGACGGCCTGCCCTTCAGCTTCGTGACCTACGAACGCATCACTGCATGACGATCAAGCACCGCGCGCCCGGTACCTCGCCCCAACTCTCGCGGCGCACCGTGCTGGCCGGTGCCGCCCTGCTCGCCGGCCTCGCGCCGCTGCAGGCCCTGCATGCCGCCGGGCCGCTGGAGTCGGACGAAGAGGCGCTCTTCATGCCCGGCACCGCGCGCCCCACCGCCGACGGCCGGATCGAGGTCGACGTGCATGCCTGGGTGTTCGAGCGCGAGCACCGCTGGGGCCTGGACGCTGCGCTTGCGCGCTACCTCGGCATGAACCTGAAGAAGCTCACGCCGGCCGCGCGGCTGCGCTTCAGCCAGCGCACCGCCCTGTTCCACGCCGAGTCGGAAGAAGACAAGGTGATCGACGTCGTCTTCGACGGTTCGGCCACGCGCCTCACGATGCCGCCCTCGGGTGCCGACGGCCGCAGCAACCTGCGCGCGGTGGTCGAGGCCTCGCACATTCCGGCGTCGCAGGAGTGGCTGCCGTTCCACGGCGTGACCGGTCCGGGCGAACTGCTGCCGCGCTTTCGCGGGCGCGCGCAGATCGTGCCGGCGCAGGGCGTGTCGGTCATCTCGGACATCGACGACACCATCAAGCGCACGCAGGTGCGCGACCGGCGCGAGATGCTGCTGAACACCTTCGCGCGCCGCTTCGAGGCCGCGCCAGGCATGGCGGCGTACTACCGCGCGCTGGCGCAGGCGCCCGGCACGCGCTTTCACTACCTCTCGGGCAGCCCGATCCAGCTGTACCCCGCGCTCACGGACTTCATTCGCGACGCCGACTTTCCCGCCGGCAGCATGCACCTGCGCGAGAGCACGACGTGGCGCACGCTGATCCCCAGCGGCGAAGAATCGCGCGCACACAAGCTCGGCGTGATCGAGCGGCTGCTGGCCGAATTTCCGCAGCGCCGCTTCGTGCTCGTGGGCGATTCGGGCGAGGCCGACCCGGAAATTTATGCGCAGGTGTTCCGCGCGCATGCGCAGCGCATCGACGGCATCGTGATCCGCGACGTGACCGACGAAAACCGGCTGTCCGATCGCTACCGCGCGACCTTCGACGGCATCGATCCGGTGGTCTGGCACCTGCTGCGGCCCGACACCACGGCATGGCCGATGCAGGCGGCCCTGCGGTAAGCGGACACCGCAGAAACAAAGCGGCACACCGGGGTCGTTTGCGCTTGCAAAAAGAACACTTCGGTACACGCGACAAAGGCATGCCCGGCGCAGGGTTTACACAGCGCTAATTGTTTGTGCGCACAATGTCCGAACCGCCCTCCCTTCAACCCAAGGAGACGACCCATGTCCATGGAATTTCTTCGGACCATCGCCGAGCAGAAATTGCCATACGTCCTCCACACGCCCGCAGACATCGACAGGCTGCGCGTGCTGCGTGCCGCCGAGCTCGTGACTGCATTCATTCCGCCGTCGGAGCGCACGCCCGACGAACGCGCGATCCGTCAGCTGGCCCAGGTGGAATCGATCACCGCGAAGGGCCGCCTGGCACTGAACAAGGCGACCTCTTCGTTCATCGAGCTGTGACGCGCAGGCGTTGCAACGCCTGGCTGATCGCCTGCGACTTGTCGCTGCTGTCGTTCGGCTCGCAACGCTGCGACACCACGCGCTCGGGTTCTCGCGGATCGGGCCTGTAGAACAGGCGCTCGCAATCGCAACGCAGCCGGGCCTTCAGCACCTTCGTTCGCACGCTGCGCACCTGCGCCACCCAGCACGCATCGGCACAGCCGCAGGCCCGGTATTCGAGCACTTCGCCGCGCGTGTGCCAGGGCAACACCTGCGTGCCGCCCGCCGCGTGAACGCCGGAGCCGAACGCAGCCCCGAGCAGGGCCCAGGCGAGATGCAGCTTTCGACGGGGCACGCGCAAAGAGAGGTCGCGTTCAGCGGTGCGGCGTCAGACCACGCCCTGCGCCAGCATCGCATCGGCCACTCGCACGAAGCCGGCGATGTTCGCGCCGTCCACGTAGCTCACGCTGCCGTCGGCGCGCGAACCGTAGTGCAGGCACGACTCGTGGATGCCCTGCATGATCTGCAGCAGGCGCGCATCGACCTCGTCGCGCGTCCATGACAGGCGCGCCGCGTTCTGGCTCATTTCCAGACCCGACGTCGCCACGCCGCCCGCGTTGCTCGCCTTGCCCGGCGCATACAGCACGCCGTGGCCTTCGAGCACCTTCACGGCTTCGATGGTCGAGGGCATGTTGGCGCCTTCGGCCACGCAGACCACACCGTTCTTCACCAGCGTGCGCGCGTCTTCCTCGTTGAGCTCGTTCTGCGTGGCGCTGGGCAGTGCCACGTCGACCGGCACATGCCACGGCGTCGCACCGGCCACGAAGCGGGTGCCGGTGCGCTCGGCGTAGTCGCTCACGCGGCCGTAGAGGTGGTTCTTCACGTCCATCAGCACGGCGAGTTTTTCGGGCGTGAAGCCTTCCTCGTCGACCACGGTGCCGCTCGAGTCCGACACCGTGACCACCTTGGCACCCAGCGCCATGGCCTTCTCGATGGTGTACTGCGCCACGTTGCCGGCGCCCGAGACGCTCACGCGCAGGCCGTCGAAGCTGCGGCCCTTGCGCTTAAGCATTTCCTGCGCGAAGTAGACGTTGCCGTAGCCGGTGGCTTCGGGGCGGATCAGCGAACCGCCGAAGCTCAGGCCCTTGCCCGTGAACACGCAGTCGGCGCGGTTGGTGAGCTTCTTGACCATGCCGGCCATGAAGCCGACCTCGCGCCCGCCCACACCCACGTCGCCAGCCGGCACGTCGGTGTCGGAGCCCACGTGGCGGAACAGCTCGGTCACGAGCGCCTGGCAGAAGCGCATCACCTCGCCCTGGCTCTTGCCCTTGGGGTCGAAGTCGGCACCGCCCTTGCCGCCGCCCATGGGCAGCGTGGTCAGCGCGTTCTTGAAGGTCTGCTCGAAGGCCAGGAACTTCAGGATCGACAGGTTCACCGAGGGGTGAAAGCGCATGCCACCCTTGTACGGACCGATGGCCAGGCTGTGCTGGATGCGAAAGCCCCGGTTGACCTGCACCTCGCCGTGGTCATCCACCCAGGAGATGCGGAACATGATCACGCGCTCGGGCTCGACCAGCCGCTCCAGCAGGCTGTGGCTCGTGTACTTCGGGTGCTTTTCGATGTACGGCCAGAGGCTTTCCATGACCTCGGTCACGGCCTGCAGGTACTCGGGCTGTCCGGGGTTGCGTTGTGCGACGTGTGCGAGGAACCCCCCGGCGGATGCGTGCTTCATTCCAATCCTCTGTTTTCCAAAACGGTGCATAACCTTATGCGAATCCTGCATTTTGCCGGATTGGAGAACCATATTGAGGCGAAAAGCCCTCAGAAGGTGCGTCGTTTGGGGTATCTGATGTGGCAGCGCCCCAACTTGAAACACGGCGGGGGCCGGGCAACACACATGTCACCCGGCCCCCGCGGCTGCGCTCGGTGCCTTTTTTCCTGCTACTTGCGCGCCTTCTCGATCTCCGCCATCAGTTCCTTGACCGTGGCCTCGCCGACCGACGCGGTGTACTTCTCGATCACCGGCTTCACCTTGGCGCGCAGCTTCGCCATCTCTTCGGGCGGCAGCTCGGAGACCGTCATGCCGGCCTTCTTGAGCGCGTCGAGTGCGCTGTCGGCGGCGCCGCGCGAGGCCTGGCGCTGGAACACGGTCGCTTCGGCGGCGGCTTCGTTGACGATCTTCTTTTCGTCGGCGCTCATGCCGTCCCAGGTCTTGCGGCTGATGAGCAGCGCCTGCGGGTTGTAGATGTGGCGGGTCTGGGTGATGTACTTCTGCACTTCCGCGAACTTGGACGACAGGATGGTCGTGTTCGGGTTCTCCTGGCCGTCGACCGCCTTCTGGTCGAGCGCGGGGTACAGCTCGGGGAACGGCAGCGGCGTGGCGTTGGCGCCCAGCGCGCTGAACATGTCGATGTAGATCGGCGACTGGATCACGCGGATCTTCAGGCCCGCGATGTCGTCGGCCTTGACGATCGGGCGCTTGCTGTTCGTGAGGTTGCGAAAGCCTAGGTCCCAGTAGCCCAGGCCGTGCAGCGCCTTGTCTTCCAGCTTGGCCATCATCTTCTGGCCGAAGGGCCCGTCGGTGACGACGTCGGCTTCCTTGCCGCTGTTGAAGAGGAACGGGAAGTCGTAGGCCGCGAACTCCTTCACCTGCGCCGACAGGATGCCGGCGTTGAGCACGGTCATCTCCACCGTGCCGCCCTGCAACGCCGACACGGTCTGCAGGTCGCCGCCGAGCGTGCCGCCGGGGAACAGCTTCACGGTGATCTTGCCGCCCGACTTCGCGGCCACGAGGTCGGCGAACTTCTGCGCGCCCTGTGCCTGCGGATGGCCGGCCTGGTTCTGGAACGCGAACTTGATGGTGCGCTCCTTGAGCTGCGCGAACGCGCCGGGGGCGGCGAACGCGAGGGTCGCCGCCACGGCGGCCAGCAGCAAGGTGCGCTTCGATTGCTTCGTCTTCATGGTGATGTCTCCTTCTCTTTTTGGGGGTGGTGAAACCGGCAGGGCTTACGCCCTCTTCTTGAACAGCGCCGAGGCCCCGCTGGCGCGCGCCACCTCTTCGGCGGCCTGGCACAGCGCCGGCCCGAGCGCTTCCATGCGTTGCGGCGTGAGCCGCACCGACGGGCCCGCGATGGTGACGACCCCGATCGCCGTGCCGTCGGCGCCGAACACGGGCGCAGCCATGGCGGTCATCGCGGGGGCGAACACCTCGTTGATCATGCTGAAGCCGCGCTGGCGCGCCGCCTTCACGAAAGCCATCACGGCCTTGAGTGACGTGGGCGCCTTGGGGCCAAAGTCTTCGGGCTTGCCCAGCCCCTTCTTGGCGACGAGCGCCATGGCGTCGTCTTCGCCCAGGGTCGACAGCCACGCATGCCCGGCCGCACTGCACGAGAGCGCCACCGACAGGCCCATGTCGGGGTCGTAGCGCAGGCCGTGTGTGGCGCCCTGCGCCTTGGCGACGAAGGTCAGGTCTTCGCCGTCGACCACCGCCAGGCGCACGAGCTCGCCCGAGGTCGAGGCCAGCTGGTCGAGCAGCGGCTGCGCGATGTCGACGATGCCCGATCGGCTGAGGAACGACAGGCTGATCGACACCAGCTTGATGGTCAGCACGTAGTGGCCGTCGCGCGCCTCCTGCCGCACGTAGCCGCAGCGGATGAGCTCCGCAAGCAATCGGTGCGATGCACTCAATGGAATCTGCAATTCGCTGGCCAACGCCGACAGCGCGCACCCCTCGGGATGCTCCGCCAGATGTTCCAGCACCTTGAAGCTGCGCTCCAGTATTCCGCTCATTTCGTCCTCCGGGTGTCGTCTCGTCAACACGGGCACTGAGGCCCGCGGCTCGTGGGTCGCCAGCGTAGCAGAACTCGGGGAAGGGATTTCCATTATGGAAATTCTTTCCAACAAAAATACGATCGCCTTCGTCCTGCATTTTTTCCTCGCCTCTGTTCCCTCTTTTCTCCCCTTTTTTCTCCTTCCCGCCTGAGGACCCTTCGTGAAACTTCTTCGTATGCTTGCCGTGGCCGGCCTGTGCGCCGGTCTCACCGCCCCGTCGTGGGCGCAGCAGGAGCGCGTGATCCGCTTCGGCCACCTGAACAACGCCGACCATCCCGTGAGCTTCGGCGTCAAGCGCTTTGCCGAGCTGCTCTCGGCCAAGAGCGGCGGCAAGATGAAGGTGCAGGAGTTCCCCGCCTCGCAACTGGGCAACGAGATGCAGCAGCAGTCGGCGCTGCAAGGCGGCGTGCAGCAGATGTCGGCGCCGGCGACCACATCGCTCGCGGGCATCGTCAAGGAGTTCGGCCTCGTCGACTTCCCCTTCTCGGTGAACAACTTCGCGCAGGCCGATGCACTGCTCGACGGGCCGCTGGGCCAGGCGCTGATTGCCAAGCTTCCCGAGAAGGGTCTCGTCGCGTTGGGCTACTGGGACCTGGGCTTTCGCAACGTCACCAACAGCAAGCGCCCGATCACCAAGCCTGAAGACCTCGAGGGTTTGAAGATCCGTGTGATCCCCAACCCGGTGTTCCTCGAAACCTTCAAGGCCTTCAAGGCCAACCCGGTGCCGATGCCGTTCGCCGAGCTCTACGGTGCCCTCGAAGCCAAGGCGGTCGACGGGCAGGAGAACCCGTATGCGGTGATCCTGTCGAACAAGTTCTACGAAGTGCAGAAGTTCGTGAGCGCCACGAACCACGTGTACGCCGCCAACATCGTGCTGGTGAGCAAGAAGTTCTGGGACTCGCTCACGCCCGCCGAGCAGAAGATGATGAACGACGCGGCCAACGAGGCACGCGGTTACCAGCGGCAGGTGAGCCGCGCTGCGGCACAGAAGTCCGTCGGCGAACTGCAGGCCAAGGGCGCGCAGTTCAACGAACTCAGTGCCTCCGAGCAGAAGCGCATGCGCGACATCGCCAAGCCCGTCATCGACAAGTTCGCCGCCCAGTACGACCCCGCCATCGTCAAGCTCTACAACGACGAGCTCGCACGCATCCGCAAGTAAACAAGTCAGCAAGCCAGTCAGTCCCTCACCGAAGCTCCCCATGAAGATCCTCGTTCTCCACGGCCCCAACCTCAACCTGTTCGGTCGCCGCGAACCCCACATCTACGGCAAGACCACGCTCGCCGAAATCAACGCGCAGCTGCAGGCGCTCGCCGTCGAACTCGGCGTGACGCTCGAAACCATCCAGTCGAACCACGAAGGCGACCTGATCGACTTCCTGCACACGCACATCGACGATGCGCAAGGCGCGCTGGTGAACCCCGCCGGCCTCACGCAGCACGGCGTGCCGCTGCACGACGCGATCAAGGCCATGCCGTTCCCGACCATCGAGGTCCACATGTCCAACATCGCAGCCCGCGAGGCATGGCGCGCGCATTCGATCATCTCGCCGGCGGTGAAGGGCACGGTCCAGGGCCTGGGCCCGCTGTCGTACCTGGCGGCGTTGCGCGCGCTGGTCGACATGCAGCGCCAGGCGCAGGCGCAAGCACAGGCCTCCGCATGACCCGCTGGCTCGACCGGTGCTGCACCGGCATCGAGGCGCTGATCGCGGCCGCGCTCGCGGTCATGGTCGTGCTCGTGTTCGGCAACGTGGTGCTGCGCTACGGCTTCAACTCGGGCATCACGGTGTCCGAGGAAATCTCGCGCTGGCTCTTCATCTGGATGACCTTCCTGGGCGCCGTGGTGGCGCTGAAGGAGCACGGCCACCTGGGTGTCGACATGGTGGTGCAGAAGCTGCCCCCCATCGGCAAGAAGATCTGCCTGGCCGTCGGCCATGCGGTCATGCTCTACATCGTCTGGCTGCTGCTGCAGGGCAGCATCGCGCAGGCGCGCATCAACTGGGACGTGACGGCGCCCGTCACCGGCGCGTCGATGGCCATCGTCTACGCCGCGGGCATCGTGTTCTCGGTGCTCGCCGGGCTCATCCTCGCGCTCGACCTGCTGCGCCTGCTCACGGGCCGCATCGCGGACCATGAGCTGGTGATGGTGCAGGAGTCGGAAGAAGCCGTGCAACTCCAGCAGATCCTGGGTTCGCAGGACGGCAAGGAACCGGGGGCACGGCCATGACCATCGTTGTTTTCGTCGGCTCGCTGCTGCTTGCCATGGCGATGGGCATTCCCATCGCCTTCTCGCTGCTGGCCAGCGGTGTCGCGCTGATGTGGCACCTCGACCTGTTCGACGCGCAGATCCTCACGCAGAACGTGATCGGCGGCGCCGACAGCTTTCCGCTGCTGGCCGTGCCCTTCTTCATGCTCGCGGGCGAGATCATGAACGTGGGCGGGCTGTCCAAGCGCATCGTCGACTTCGCGCTCGCGCTCGTCGGCCATGTGAAGGGCGGCCTGGGCTACGTGACCATCATGGCGGGCTGCCTGCTGTCGGCGCTCTCGGGCTCGGCCGTGGCCGACGCCGCCGCGCTCACCGCGCTGCTGCTGCCGATGATGGTGCGCGCGGGCCACGACAAACCGCGCGCGGCCGGCCTCATTGCGGCCACCGGCGTGATCGGCCCCGTGATCCCGCCGAGCATCGGCCTCGTGATCTTCGGCGTGGCGGCCAACGTGTCGATCTCCAAGCTGTTTCTCGCGGCCATCGTGCCCGGGCTGCTGATCGGCGGCGCGCTGTGGATCACCTGGGCCTGGCTGGTGCGGCGCGAAAAGATCGTGCCGCCGCCGCGCAAGTCGTCGGCCGAGATTGCCGCTGCCTTCCGCAACGCACTGTGGGCGCTGATGCTGCCGGTGATCATCCTCGTGGGCCTGCGCATGGGCGTGTTCACGCCCACCGAGGCCGCGGTGGTGGCCGCCGTGTACGCGCTCTTCGTGTCGACGGTGGTGTACCGCGAGATCACCTGGAGAGACCTGTATGCCATCTTCGTGAACGCGGCCAAGACCAGCGCCATCGTGATGTTCCTGATCGCCGCGGCCATGGTGAGCGCCTGGCTCATCACGGTGGCCGACCTGCCCTCCAAGATCGTGGGCATGCTGCAGCCGTTCATGGGCAACCAGATGCTGCTCATGATCGCGATCATGGTGCTCGTGATGGTGGTGGGCACGGCGATGGACATGACGCCGACCATCCTCATTCTCACGCCGGTGCTCATGCCCGTGGTGAAGGCGGCCGGCATCGACCCCGTGTACTTCGGCGTGCTGTTCATCATCAACAACTCGATCGGCCTCGTCACGCCGCCGGTGGGCACGGTGCTCAACGTGGTGGCGGGCGTCGGCAAGATCTCGATGGACGACGTCACGCGCGGCGTGGTGCCGTTCATGCTGGCCGAGTTCGCGATCCTTTTCGTGATGGTGGCGTTTCCGCAGCTGGTGATCGTGCCGGCGCGGTGGTTCGGGGGCTGAGCCGGTGCGCGCCATTTGCCTCGCCGTGCTCGCCCTGCTCGCGGCCCTGCCCGCCGCTGCACAAGACCCCGAACGCGAGGTGCTGCCCGAGCAGCGCCAGCGGCTGGCCTTCATCGCACCCTCCGGCCTCGCGCCGCTGGGCAGCGGCAAGATGGTGTTCAGCGCCTTCCACGTCACGACCGGCCAGGAGCTGTGGGTCACCGACGGCAGCAACGCCGGCACCACGCTGCTGAAGGACATCCGGCCGGGCTTCCGGGGGTCGTTCCCCGCCGGGCAGGTCGCATTCAAGGGGCACGTCTACACCACCGCCACCGACGGCGCGAGCGGGCTCGAACTGTGGCGCACCGACGGCACCGCCGCCGGCACGGCGCAGGTGATCGACCTGCGCCCCGGCGAGGAAGGCGCGATGCCCAACGAGCTGACCGTGTTCCGCGATGCGCTCTACTTCGTGGCCGACGACGGCCAGACCGGCTTCCAGGTGTGGAAGACCACGGGCGACGCGAAGGGCACCACGCGCGTGTCCGCCGTCGACGCCGGGCCGCGCGCCCTCACCCGCCAGCTCACCGTGGCCGGCCCGCGCCTGTTCTTCACGGCAACCACGCGCACGCAGGGCCACGAACTCTGGGTGACCGACGGCACGCCCGAGCACACGCGCCTCGTGAAAGACATCCGGCCGGGCCTCGAGGACGCAGGCATCCAGAACCTCACGGCCGTGGGCAACGACATTTACTTCACCGCGCACGACGGCGAACACGGCGCCGAGCTGTGGAAGAGCGACGGCACCGAACACGGCACGCAACTCGTGAAAGACCTGCGCCCCGGCGCCGCGCCCTCGCGGCCGACGCACCTGGCGGTGCTGGGCCGCACGCTGTACTTCTCGGCCGACGACGGCGTGCACGGCATCGAGCTGTGGAAGACCGACGGCACCGCGAAGGGCACGGCGCTGGTGAAGGACATCCGCCCGGGCCCGAGCGGCTCCGTGTCGAGCGCGATCGCCGTGATGGGCGGCAAGCTCTACTTCGCCGCGACCGACGGCGTGTCGGGTGCGGAGCTGTGGCGCAGCGACGGCACGGCGGCGGGCACGGTGCGCGTGAAAGACATCGCACCGGGCGCGGAGAACGGCTCGCCGGCGCGCTTCGCCGTCATCGGCACGCGCCTGTGGTTCGCGGCGAACGGCGGCGGTGGCCGGGGCGTCGAGCCGTGGACCAGTGACGGCACGCCGGCCGGCACGCGCGCCGTGGCCGACCTTGCCGCGGGCGAACGCCACGCGATGCCGCTGGGTTTTCGTGCGCTCGGCGACGCAGTGCTCTTCGTGGCCGACGACGGCCATGGCAACGACCGGCTGTGGTCCTATCGCAAGGACGGCAAGGATGGCCGGGTGACGCTGATCGGCGATCCGCTCAAGGCGCGGCTGCGCTGAAACCGAAGGCCTGCGTGGCCGCGTAGTCGCGCAAGGCCTGCTGCATGGCCGCGGCGATGGCCGGATGCGTCGGGTCGTGGCCCGCGCCCTGCGCCCACTGCAGCGGCGCTCCCAGCACCTGCGCCAATGCCTGCGCGCCCTCGGGCGGACACAGCGCGTCCTGCGTGCCGTGCACGATCAGCGTGGGAATGGCGGGCAATGCTGCGCAGCGCTGCAGCAGCGTGGGCGCATCGAGCCAGCAGCAATGTCGCAAGTAATGGCTCTGCACGCGGTAACGCGCCACGAGCCGCGGCAGCATCGCCTCGTCGATCGGCGGCGCAGCGCCGCCGGTGGCGAGGCGCTGTTCCCAGTCGAACCAGTGGCGCGTCAGCGCGCACTGCCGCGCCCAGGTGCCGTGCGCGAAGACCTCGGCGATCGGCACCGTCACCGGGCATTGCCCGCGCTCGGCCTCGTCCCACAGTGCGCGCCATGCAGGGCCGTCGTGCCGCAGGGCGCCGGCGAAGAGCGCGTGGATGTCGCTCTCGCGCGCGAGGAACACATTGCGCAGCAGCAGGCCCGCGACGGCCTCGGGCGCATCGAGCGCATGCATCAGCGCCAGCGTGGCGCCCCAAGAGCCGCCCACCACCAGCCATCGGTCGATGCGCAGGTGCGCGCGCAGGCAACGCAAGTCGGCCAGCAGATCGGCGAGCGTGTTGTGTTCGATCGATCCTGCAGGTGTGCTGAGGCCCGAACCGCGCTGATCGGGGCAGACGATGCGGTAGTGCGCCGGATCGAAGTCCCGGCGCAACAGCGGCGAGCAGCCCGAGCCCGGTCCGCCGTGCAGCACTACCACGGGCAGGCCCGCCGGGTTGCCGTGCTCCTCGACGTGCATCACATGCCCGCCGTCCAGCGGCAGGCGATGGGTGATCGTCATGAGGGCAGCCGCTCAACTCGACGCGTTCGCGTCGGTGCGAAAGACGAGTTCACCCGCACGCCGCGCGCCCGGCACGAAGCGGATCGGCGTGCCAAGGTCGCGCGGATCACCCGCCGCCTTGACCATCGCCTCGACCTCCTCATGCCGCGGACTCTTCGGACACACCGGGTCCGTGGCCGCCGCATCGCCCGTCAGCAGGAAGGCTTGGCAGCGGCAACCGCCGTGGTCCTTCTCCTTCTCGTCGCAGCTCTGGCACGTGCTGCTCATCCAGCCCGTGCCGCGGTAGGCGCCGAAGGCCGGGCTCTCCTGCCAGATGCTGCGGATGCTGTGCTCGCGCACATTGGGAAAGTCGAGCCCGGGCAGCATGCGCGCGCTGTGGCACGGCAGCGCCACGCCGTCGGGCGCGACCACGAGGAACACGCTGCCCCACCCCGCCATGCAGGGCTTGGGCTTGCCCTCGGCGTAGTCGGGCACCACCCAGAGGATCTTCATGCGGCCGTCCAGGCGCGGGCGATGGGTTTCCACCACCGCCTCGGCCGTGGCCAGCATGTCGCGCGAGGGCATCAGCATCTCGCGGTTGCGCCAGGCCCAGCCGTAGTACTGCACGTTGGCGAGTTCGAGAAAGTCGGCTTCCATCGCCTCGGCCATCTCGATGATGCGGCCCACGTGCGGCAGGTTGTAGCGGTGCATCACGCAGTTCAGCACCATCGGGTAGCCGAGGTCCTTGATGGTGCGGGCCACGCGCTGCTTGAGGTCGAAGGTCTTCGTGGAGCTGAGGAAGTCGTTGAGCTCGCGGCTCGAATCCTGGAACGACAGCTGGATGTGGTCCAGCCCTGCCCGCTTCAACGTCTCTGCGCGCTGCGGCGTGAGGCCCACGCCCGAGGTGATCAGGTTGGTATAGAAGCCGAGCTCGTGCGCCGCCGCAACCAGCTCGGGCAGGTCGTCGCGCAGCAGCGGCTCGCCGCCCGAGAAGCCCAGCTGCACCGCGCCCATCGCGCGTGCCTCGCGGAACACGCGAATCCATTCGGCGGTGTCCAGCTCTTCGCGGTAGCGCGTGTAGTCGACCGGGTTGGAGCAGAAGGCGCAGTGCAGCGGGCAGCGGTAGGTCAGCTCGGCCAGCAGCCACAGCGGCGGCTTGGCGACCGCGCGGGGTGCGCGGGCCTGCAGCTCAGCGGATCCAGTGGCGTCCACGGGCCTGCTCCAGAAATTCAAGCACGTCGGCATGCAGATCGCTCTCGCCGAAGGTGCGCTCCAGGTCGGCCACGAGCGCGGCCACCGAAGTCTTGCCGTCGCAGCGCTGCAGGATCTCGGCCGCCGGCCCGTTGAGCTTGATCATGCCCTCGGGGAACAGCAGCACGTGGCACTGCTGCGCCTCTTCCCACTGCATGCGGTAGATCGAGGTGAGCGCCGGCTGGGCATCGTCGGTCCATGCGGTCATGGCTGCTGTTCTTTCGGAAGGTCGTCGGGGTAGGCCTTCTCGATCGCGTCGAGCATGGCCCAGAGGATGTCGAGCTTGAAGCCCAGGATGTGCAGCGCGCGCTGCTGCCGCTCGCGCGTGGTGCACCACTGCATCGCCACTTCGAGGCCGTGCTCGACGTCGCGGTCGGCCAGCGGAATGCGGCTGCGAAAGTAGTCCAGGCCCGAGGTGTCGATCCACGGGTAATGCGTGGGCCAGCCCGCGAGCCGGTCTTTGTGGATGCGCGGTGCGAACATCTCGGTGAGCGACGAAATCACCGCCTCCTGCCACGGCGCCGTGCGCGCGAAATTGACGTACGCATCGACCGCGAAGCGCACACCGGGCACCACGAGCGCATGCGACTCGAGCACCTCGCGCGACAGGCCGGTGGCGATGCCCAGCCGGGTCCAGATCTCGATGCCGCCCGCGTTGGCGCCTTCATGGTCGCCATGTCCGTCGTGGTCGAGCATGCGCACCACCCAGCGCCGGCGCGTGGCGCGGTCGTCGCAGTTGGACAGAACGGCCGCGTCCTTCACCGGGATGCGGCACTGGTAGTAGAAGCGGTTCGCCACCCAGCCGCGCACCTGGAAAGGCTGCAGCTCGCCCGCATTGAGCCGGCGGTTGAAGGGATGGTGGCTGTGATAGCGCGACTCCATGGCGCGCAGCCTCGCTTCGAATTCCTGCAGGGACCATGGGTCTTGTGTCTCTTGCCGTTGCTGTTGCATCACGTGTTCAGATCTCCAGGGCCATGCCGTCGAACGCGACCTCGATGCCGCGACGCACGAGCTGCGCGCGCTCCGGGCCGTCTTCGTCGAGGATGGGATTGCTGTTGTTGATGTGGATGAGCACCTTGCGTTGTGCAGCGCAGGCGTCGAGTGCTTTCAGCATGCCGGGGCCGTGCGGCCCGTCGCACTGCGGCAGGTGGCCCATGTCGGCCGCATGCTTCTTGCCGAGGCCGGTCGCGACCATTTCGTCTTCGGTCCAGAAGGTGCCGTCGACGAGCACGCAGTCGCAGGCATCGAGGCTGCGGCGCTCGGCCTCGCCGACCTGCGCCAGGCCCGGCGCATAGAGCACGCGCTTGCCGGTGGCGGGGTCTTCGATGAGCACTGCAGCGTTCTCGCTGCGCGCCTCGGTCTGGCGGCGCGGCGAATACGGTGGTGCCTTGCCGGGCACCGGCAGTGCTTGCAGCCGCAGCCCGGCGATGTCGTGCCAGGCACCGCCGCCAGGCTCGAGCGACAACGGGTGCCAGGTCACGCCGCAGTAGCTGTCGAGCGTGCGCAGCAGCGGCAGGCTGCCGCTGAGGTCGTCATGGGCCTCGGGCGTGCAGTACAGCTGCAGCCGCTGCCCTTCACGCAGGCTCAGCAGGCCTGCGACGTGGTCGATCTGGGAATCCATCAGCACCACCGCCTCGATCGGCGAATGGCGCAGTCCGTGGCGCGGCCACAGGGCCGGCGAGGCGCGCAGTTGCGCGCCGAGGTCGGGGGAGGCATTCAGCAAGATCCAGCGTTCGCCGTCGGCCGACACCGCGATCGAACTCTGCGTGCGGGGCGTGGCCCGCACCTGCCCGCTTCGCTGGCCGGCGCACAGACGGCAATTGCAATTCCATTGAGGGAAGCCACCGCCCGCTCCCGAACCCAGCACCAGAATCTTCATGGGGGCCCAACAAAAAAACGGCACCGGCGCAAGGCCGGTGCCGTGTGGGGGCCGCGCTCAGCGCGCGGAAATGTACATCGTGATTTCGAAACCGAAACGCATTTCTTCAAACTCAGGCTTGCACCACTTCATCGCATTGCTCCTTCAGGGTTGGGGTTGAGGGACATATCAATAAACGACGATCTTTCCCGTCGGGCGCGGGCTATGGCAGTCGTTGTAAAAGTATTCGCCCGGCGTGTCAAAGGTGTGGGTCTGCGACTGGCCCGGGTTCAGCCTCAGATTGAAGCGGCCTTCGAAGAACTGCGTGGCGCAATGGGTGTTGACGTTGGTGGCCGGATTCGTGAAGGTCACGACGGTGTTCACCGGCACGCGCATGAAGGTCGGCGTCATGGCATTGACGGCCGTCGACTCGGTCGCGCCGGGCTCGTTCGCCGGCGTTTGCACGCGCGCCAGGAACACGGTGTTCGGCGTCGGCAGTGCCGAGCCCTCCACCGCCTGGCCCGACACGGGCCGCCGCACCACGGGCGGTGTCGGCGTGGCGGCCGCGGTCACCGCGCCGCCGACCTTGAAGGCCCACAGCCGGTCGCCGCGCGGTGCCGAGTCGCCGTACGGAATGCTGGTGCCGCCCGAGAACACCGCGATGTACTGCTCGCCGTCGATCTCGTAGGAGACCGGGCTCGCGCTGATCGCCGCGCCGGTCTGGAAGCGCCACAGCTCGGTGCCGTCCTGCGCATCGAGCGCCAGCAGGTTGCCGTCGGGCTGCCCGATGAACAGCAGGTCGGAGGCCGTGCTCAGGATGCCGTTGCCGTGCGCCACCGAGTACGGCAGCGGCTTCTTCCACTTGACGAGGTTGGTGCTCGGATCGACCGCCACGACCGCGCCGGTCATGTAGGTGCCCGGCGGACGCAGGCCGTTGCTCGACTCGCTGAGCGAGTGCGCCGCCGACACGTAGCCCATGCCCGTGTAGACCAGGCCCGTGCGCTGGCTGAACGACTGGTGGTTCCAGTTGGCGCCGCCGCCGTGGCCCGGAATGGACAGGATCGGCACGTCCCAGTGCGCGTCGTACAGGCAGCCCTTGGTGTAGTTGGGCACCGCGCGGTTCGGGTCGCCCGGAATCGCCGTGCCCAGCGGCTGGTCGACGATGCAGGTCTCGGTCCAGGCGCCCTGGCGCGGCAGCGGCTGCGTGGGCCAGCTGGCCTGGCGGGCGTCCTGCTTCACGGGCACTTCGTCGATGCCCAGCGGCGCGCTGCCGTCCTTGCGATCGAGGATGTAGTACATGCCCGTCTTGCTGCCGTAGATGACGACCTTGCGGTCCTTGCCGTCGATCTTCACGTCGGCGAGCACGGGCGACATCACGTTGTCCATGTCCCAGATGTCGTGGTGCACCGATTGAAAGTGCCACTTGTACTCGCCGCTCTTGAGGTCGAGCGCGACGATGGAGTTGGCGAACAGGTTCTGGCCCGGGCGCGAGGAACCGTCTTGCGACGAACCGCCGCGCACGTTGCCGAAGGTCCAGTACACCAGGCCCAGCTCTGGATCGACCGCGGGATGGATCCACGGCGTGGCACCGGTGCGTGCCGCGTCGGGCGCGCCGCCCCAGGTGTCGTAGCCCAGCTCGCCCGCACGGGGCACGCCCCAGAACGTGGTCAGCACCTTGCCGGTGAGCGCATCGGCAGAGAACGCGGCGCCGCGGTTGCCGTCGTTGGTGCCCAGGTAGAGGCGCTTGTCGTGGTAGACCAGCGCGACCTTCTGCAGCGCGCCCTTGTAGTCGGGGTCGGTGCTGCTGGTCGGGTACTGCTTGATCCACTCGACGGCGCCGGTGTCGGTGCGCAATGCCACGAGGCGGTTGCCGGTGGCGACGGTGAACACCAGGCCCAGGTCTTTGGCGACGGCCACGCCGCGGCGGGTGATGCCGCCGTAGGGCGTGGTCCACTTCCACTTCGTGACGCCGGTCTTGCCGTCCACCGCGACCACGTTGCCGGGCGCCGACTCGATGTAGAGCACGCCGTCGACGACGACGGTGGTGCTCTGGTTGTTGCCGGTGGTCATGCCGCCTTCGATCTGGTTGACCCAGGCGCCACCGAGTTGCGTGACGAGGCCCTTGTTGATCTTGCGCAGGCTCGAATAGTTCTGGTTGCCCAGGTTGCCGCCGACCTTCGGAAAGTCCTTGTCGCCGGCGGTGCAGCAGTCCGACAGGTCAGACGCAGGTGCGGCGGCTGCGGGTGGCGATGCAGGCGGTGCGCCGGCAGACGGCGGCGGCGCGGGGGCCGGCACCACGGGCAGCACGGGCGTGCCACCTCCGCCGCTGGAGCCGCCGCAGGCGGTGATCAGCAACGGCGATGCGAGCACGCCGCACGAGATCAGCAGCGTGACCAATGATTTTTTCTTCATGGATGTCTCTACTCGGTGAACGTTGGAACAGGAATGTTCGAAACGACCGGTGCGGCGCGCACAGCGCGGCACCGGCCCCGGGAGGTCGTGCTTATTCGGTGGTGCAGAAAGGTGTCAGCCCCATCGCCGACTTCACGCCTTGCACGACGAGCTTCTGGAATTCGATGGCGCCCACGCCCGACAGGTCGGCGGTGAACGAGTGCGCGTTGTGCCCGAGGGTCGAGAGCCAGGCGCGGCCGCCGTCGTAGTACTGGCACCACGCGACCGGATGGAAGTCGGCGTGGCCCGGATGCGGCGCGGAGGTGAGCGGCTTCAGCGTCGAGGTGTCGACCTTGGCCAGGAACTTCACCTTCGTCGGGAAGGGCATCAGGTTGTACCACTCGTCCTGGAACGAGAAGCGCTTGGGCACGTCCTTCGTCGAGGGGTCGTCCGAGACGATCTCCACGTCGCCCGCGCGGTTCGGCCCGTGGTTGTAGAAGTTCGCGTTGCCCAGCAGGCCTTCGTAGTACGGCCAGTTGTATTCGGCGCCGAAGGCGTTGTGCAGGCCCACGAAGCCGCCGCCGCGGCGCATGTAGTTGCGCAGCGCAGTGCGCGCAGCATCCTGGCTGGTGCTCACGGCGCCGTTCCACAAGGTGTCGCGGTTCGAGCTCGCGAAGATGATCGCCTTGTAGTTGTTGATGCGGCTGCTCAGCACCGACACGTCCTCGGTCCAGTCGACCGTGATGCCTTCGGCCGACAGCATGCGCAGCAGGCCGGCCTGCATCACGTTGTCGGGGTTCATCGCGGGGTTCAGGCCGGCCGCCATCGGCGTGCCGAGCACGGCATGGCGTGGGCCCGCGGTGCGCGAGTAGATCAGCACGCGGTCGGGCGTGGTGGCGAAGGCACCCCAGTCGTTGTAGCACTTGGGGTTGGTGCCGCGGCACACGTTGTAGTACTCGTCGAAGCTGTCGTCGACTTCGGCCACCGGGTCGGTGGGCGGCGGCACTTCGTCGGTCGGTGCGGGCGGCGGTGCCGATGCAGCGGGCGCGGGCGCCACGGGCAGGAACGGCAAGGCCGCGCCGCCGCCGCCGTCGCCTCCACCGCAGGCAGTCAATGCCAGCGCAAGCGCGGCGGCCGATGCAAGTCCGAAGGGAATGGATCTGGAATGTTTCAACGGAGTCTCCTCTTGGTGGTCAATGGCGGAATCGGACGGGCGCACGCGCCCAGCACGTGTCGCTGCGCCGCGGGTGGCGGCAGGCGCAGACGTGGGAGTGACGGAAATTGCCGGCGTGAACGAAGAAGGAATTCGTCGTCAGCCGTGGGGGCGCGCTACTTGCGGATGCGCACGAGCTCGTCGTTGTAGAGCTTGACGATGGCGGGGTCGTACTGGGCGGCGAACTTGTCGATGACGGGCTTGGCGATGTCTCGCATGCGCTTCTGCTCAGCGGGCGAGAGTTCGTTGAACTGCGCGCCCTTGGCCTGCAGTTCACCGACGGCCTTCTGTGCAGCAGCGCGACTCACTTGCCGTTGATAACCGCGCGCCTCGTTGGCCGCGTCGTTCATCATCTTCTGCTCGGCGGGCGTGAGCGAGTCCCAGAACTTCTTGCTCACGAGCACGATGTTGGCGGCGTACACGTGGTTCGTCGCACTCACGAACTTCTGCACTTCGTAGAACTTGTTCGACAGGATCACTGCATACGGGTTCTCCTGGCCATCGACCGCCTTGGCTTCGAGGGCGCCGTACAGCTCGGCAAAGGGCATCGGCACCGGATTGGCCTTGAAGGCCTTGAAGGTTTCGAGGAACACGGGGTTGGGGATCACGCGGATCTTCAAACCCTCGAGGTCTTCAGGCTTCGTGATCGGGCGCTTGCTGTTCGTCACGTTGCGAAAGCCCAGGTCCCAGTAGCCCAGGGCGACGAGGCCCTTCTCGGGGAGCTTGGCGATCAATGCCTGGCCGAGCGGACCATCGAGCAGCGCATCGGCCTGCGCGAAGTTGTTCACCGAGAACGGGAAGTCGACAAGGCCGAATTCCTTGACGATGCCGGCGAGCGACGTGGTGGCCGGCGCCGACATCTGCTGCACGCCACCCTGCAGTGCCGACTGCTGCTGCATCTCGTTGCCCAGCTGCGAGGCGGGGAACTCCTGCACCTTCATCTTGCCGCCGCTCTTGGCCGAGAGCAGTTCAGCGAAGCGCTTGACGCCGAAGCTCACGGGATGGTCGGCGTTGTTCAGGTGGCCGAAGCGGATCACGCGCTCCTGCTGCGCTTGCGCAACAGCAGGAACGACCAGGGCGAGGGCGAGGCCGGCGGTGGCCAGCGAGCGGTAAAGCGTTCTCAAAGTTGTTCTCCAGCTTGCGATGTGAGCGATCCATGCCGGGGCGCCAAGAAGCGCCTCCGACCCCAGACGGCGCGATCTTATCGATTTAGTGGAAAATCTTTCTACTAGTGAAAACACTTGGCAAAATGCTAGAGTCGTCTCATGACAGCCATACTCGAACGCAGCTTCAAGGTGCTCGAACACCTCTCCGGCCACCCCGAAGGCCGCGCGCTTTCCGCGTTGTCTGCCGAGCTGGAAATGCCATTGAGCGCCACCCATCGCCTGCTGAGTGAACTGGTGCGCTGCGGCTACGTGCGGCAAGACCAGAGCCATGGCGACTACATGCTGACCATCAAGCTGGTGTCGCTGGGCCTGAGCTTTTTAAGCAACAGCGGCATCGTCGATGTGGCGCAGCCGCTGCTCGATCGGCTCGCGGTCGAATCGGGCGAACTGGTGCGCTTGGCGGTGGTCGACGGCGACGAACTCACCTTCGTCGCGAAGGCGCAAGGCGCCACGCGCGGACTGCGCTACGACCCGGACATGGGCCTGTCGGTGAACCTCTCGTGCAGCTCCGCGGGCCACGCGTGGCTCTCGACCATGACGGACGAACAGGCGCTGCAACTCGTCGCGAAACAAGGCTTCGGCCAGCCGGAAGATTTCGGCCCCAAAGCACCGACCACCATGAAGGCGCTGCTCGTGTTCCTGCGCGCCACGCGCAAGCGCGGCTTCTCGATGATCAACGAGGTGTTCTCCCCCGCGATGACCGCCATGGCCGCGCCGGTGCGCGGTGCGCACGGCGGCGTGATCGGCGTCATCACCATCGCGGGGCCGCTGGTGCGGCTCACGGAGGAACGCATGCTCACGCTGGGCCCGCAGCTGCTGGCCGCGGCGGACGACGTGGCGCGGGCCAGCGGCGCGTCCGCGCTGTTCAAGCGCCGGGCCTGAAGGCCCCGCCGGGTCGTCAGTCGACCTTCACCTGGAACAGCACGAAGCCCGTGCCGCCCGGCTCGACCGTGCCGGTGAAGCGCCAGTCGATCGCGCCCGTACCGCCTACGGGTTGAACCGTGGTGCAGGCCACCGCGCCGGCCGGCGGCGCATTCGCAGGCGTGTTCTTCACACAGCCCGTCAGCGACGCCGGCGTGGTGCCCGTCGTTGCACTCACGAAGGTCGTGTAGCCCGGCGTCATGTCGTTCACGACCATGCTGCGAATGGGCGCATCGCCGTTGTTCGTGTAGGTGATACGGTACTCGAGCGTCTCGCCCGACTTGGCTTGGTTGTTCACGCCGAAGGTGCCGCTTTGCGTGATGTTGCGCACTTCCTTCTTCAATTCCAGCGCCACGCCCGACACCGTCGTGAGGTCGTCGAGCGTGAAGCTGCCGCTGAGCGATGGCGCCGCGTTGGTATAGGTGAAGTCGGCGCGGATCGTCGCCTTGTTGCTCGAACCCAGCGGTGCCGTGGCAGGAATGAACTCCTGCACGATCACGCAGACCTTGCCTGCGAACACCACGGGCGTGGCCGCCGCGCTTGGCGGGTACAGCTGCGCGGCGCCGGCCTGCAGGCTGCCGGTGCAACCCACGTCCGCGAAGATCTTCGTCGTCCAGCCGGTGATGGCCGGCGTGGCCGTCTCGCTCGCCACGCTCAAGCGCACCTGCCCAGCAGTGCCGGCCGTGAAGGTGTGGGCGTAGGTCACGGTGCTGCCCGGCAAGCCGGTCTTGGCGCCGTCGGTGGCGAACGCGCTGTTGTCGACGTCGCCGAAGTTCAGGTTGCTGTGGCCCGTGCCGTTCCAGCTGAAGGCGATGCGGTCGGGCGTGCCGGTGCGCGTGTAGGTGTAGGTACCACCCGCTGCAGCGACGGCCGAGCCTGACGGCAACGCAACGTTGCCCACCGATGCGCCCGTCGACACGCGCGTGCCCGGGTTCGTTTCTTCCACGCACATCGCCGAACCCGTGGCCGTGCCAGCCGACACGCTCAGGCTGTAGCCGCCCGACGCGTCCGTCAGCGCGCTCGCGTACACGGTCGCGCCGCAGTTGGTCAGTCGCACGCTCACGCCCGCGAGCGGGCCTTCACCGCCATTGACGATGCCATCGTTGGCCGTGCCGCCGCCGATGCCGTTGTCCAGGAACACGCGACCGCTCACGATGGCGGCGAGCGTGTTGGTGAAGGTACAGACCACGGCGGTGCCGTTCGTCAGCCCGGCCGCGGGCAGCGTGACGGTGCCCGCCACCAGATCGACAGCGGCCGTCGCCCCGCCCGCCAGGCCTGTGCAGGTCGCGCCCGAGAACGCGAAGCCCCCGGGCATCGAGGCCGCGACTTCGGTCAGCACGGTCTGCGTGTTCGCCGTCGTCAGCGTCTTGATCGTGCCCACCACCGTCGAGCCCGACACCGAGACGTTGATGCTGTCCGCGCCGAAGCCGTTGGTGCCGCTGAACGAGAAGGTGCCCGTGCCGCCCAGCGCCTGCTTGCGGATCTGCACCGTCGGCAGTCGGTTGTTGCTGTAGGTACAGACGATGGCCTTGCCGGCATCGCCCGCGCCGATCACCAGCGTGTTGCTGGCCTGGCCGTTGGTGCCGCTCAGCGCGTTGGCCGTGGCGCCGCCATCGGCGGTACACGACAGCACGGTCGTGTAGTTCGCCAGCGTGCCCGTGGTCATCGTTTCCGCGGGGAAGGTGATGGTGTTGCCGACCGCTGCCACCACCGCCGCGCCGCTGTTGCCGGCCGTGGGCGCGGTCGCGGTGAACAGCGCCGTGTTGTTGGCCCCGCCCGTGGTCGCGCCGATGCTCGCGACGTTGCCCGTCTCGCTGTTCGCGCCCCAGGCCTTGCGCACCTGCAGGGTGACGGTCTTCTTCGCGTTCGTGTAGGTACACACGATGGCCTTGTTGGCGTCGGCTGCGTCGATCGCGAGCGTGTTGCTCACCTGGCCGTTGGTGCCGCTCAGCGGGTTCGTCGTCGCACCGCCGTCGGCCGTACATGCAAGCGCGGTGCTGTAGCTGGCGATCGAGCCCGTGGTCATCGTCTCGGCGGGCAGCGTGAGCGTGCCGCCGACGACCATCGCCACCGCCGTGCCGCTGTTGCCGGCGGTGGGTGCGGTCGCGGTGAACAGGGTCGTGTTGCTGCTGCCGCCCGAGGTGGCACCGATGCTGGCCACATCGCCGCTCGTGCTGTCCGCGCTCCAGGCCTTGCGCAGTTGCACGGTGACGGTCTTCGGCGTGTTGGTGTAGGTGCAGACGATGGCCTTTCCGGCGTCGCCTGCGCCGACCAGCAGCGTGTTGCTCACCTGCCCGTTGGTGCCGCTCAGCGCGTTGGCCGCGGCACCGCCGCCGGCCGTACACGCGAGCACGGTGGTGTAGTTGGCGAGCGTGCCCGGCGCCATCGTCTCGGCCGGCAGCGTGATCGTGTTGCCTGCCTGCACGCTCACGGCGGTGCCGCTGTTCGCACCCGTGGGCGCCGTCGCGGTAAAGGCCGTGGTGTTGTTCGATCCGCCCGTGCTCGCGGCGATGCTTGCCACGTTGCCGGTGATGCTGTTGGGGTTCCAGGCCTTCGCCAATTGCAGCGTGGCGGTCTTAGGCGTGTTGGTGTAGGTACAGGCGATGGCCTTGCCCGCATCGCCCGCGCCGACCAACAGCGTGTTGCTCGCCTGGCCGTTGGTGCCGCTCAGCGTGTTCGCCGTGGCGCCGCCATCGGCCGTACACGACAGCACGGTGGTGTAGTTTGCGAGCGTGCCCGTGGTCATCGTCTCGGCCGGGAACGTGAGCGTGTCGCCCGCGCCCACCGACACCGCGGTGCCGCTGTTGCCGGCTGTCGGCGCCGTCGCCGTGAACGCGGTGGTGTTGCTCGCGCCGCCCGTGGTCGCGCCGATGCTCGCCACGTTGCCCGTGGTGCTGCCTGCGGTCCAGGCCTTGGCCAGCTGCAACGTCGCAGCCTTGCGCGTGTTGGTGTAGCCGCAGGTCACCGCGCTGTCCGACGGCATCGTGAAGGTGCGGCTCAGGCCGCTGCCGGTCACCGTCACCGTGCTGCCGTCCGACACCTTGGTACAGGCCAGCGTCGTGGTGTAGTTGGCCGCGCTGCCAACCGTGAAGGCTTCGGCCAGCGTCACCGTGGCGCCGCTGGCCGCGGTGGCCGTGGCGTTGGTGATGGTGGCCGGCGCGGTCGACGTGCCGGCGGTCGCGCCCGTCACTTCGGCGGCAGCGCCGCTGACCGTCAGGTTGACCTTGTCGCCGGCGATGGCACCGCTCCAGCTCTTGGACAGCGTCACCGCCGCCGTCTTGCGCGTGTTGACGTAGGTACAGACGATGGCCGTGTCGGCCGCGCCGACCGTCAGCGTGCTGCCCGACAGGCCGCTGGTGCCGGTACAGCTCAGCGCGCTCGTGTAGTTGGCGGCGCTGCCGGTGGTGAAGCTCTCGGCCAGCGTGATGACGCTGCCCACGGGAACGGCCAGCGCCGTGCCGGTGTCGGTCTCGGCAGCCGTGTTGGCGATGGAGGCCAGCGTGGTCAGGCCCGTGCCGGTGACGCTCACCGCGTCGTTGACGATCGCGCCCGACCAGGTCTTGGCCAGCGTGACGTTCGCCGTCTTCGCGGTGTTGGTGATCTCGCAGACGATCGGCAGGCCGGCATCGGCGTTGCCCAGGGTCAGCAGGTTGCCGCTGAGCGATCCGCCGCCGGTGCAGCTCCAGGCGCTGGCCGTGTACGAGCCCGCGTTGGTGCCGAACGGCGTCTCCGACAGGGTGACGGTGTCGCCCACGGCCACGCGTTGCGGGCCGCCGGTGTCGGTTTCGTTTGGCGTGTTGGCCGTCGCCTGCAGGTTGAAGGCATAGCCGATGTTGTGGTTCGGGTGAACCGTGCCCGAAGCGGTCAGCGTGAAGGCATCGTTGACCAGCGCGTTGACCCACTTCTTGCGCAGCGCCACCGTCGGCGCCTTGGCGTTGGTGACCGTACAGACGACGTTCGAACCCGCTGCCGTCGCAGCCGCATCCAGCGTGAACTGGTTCTTGTTTTGCGCGGTTCCGCGCGTCACCGTGCCGCCGCTGCCCATGCCCGTGCACGAGACATCGGTGATCACGTAGTCGGGCACGCCCGTGGCCGGCGTGTAGGTTTCGGTGACCGTGGTGGCCGTGCCCGGCGTGGTCAGCGTCTGCAACGGCCCGTTGACGGCCGTGCCGGCCACGGTGGTGGTAATGGTGTGCGCGGCCACGCCGTTCGTGCCCGTGAAGTCGAAGCCGGCCGTGCCGCCGAGCGAGCGCTTGGCGATGGTCAGGGTCGAGGGCTTGCCGGTGTTGGCGTAGGTACAGACGATGGCCTTGCCCGCATCGGCCGCGCCGATCAGCAGCGTGTTGCTTGCCTGCCCGTTGGTGCCGCTCGGCGCATTGGCCGTGGGCCCGCCATTGGCCGTACACGACAGCGCCGTGGTGTAGCTCGCGAGCGTGCCCGTGGGCATCGTCTCTGCGGGCAGCGTGATGGTGTTGCCCGCGACCACGTTCACTGCGGTGCCGCTGGTGCCGGCCGTCGGCGCCGTGGCAGTGAACGCCGTGGTGTTGCTCGCGCCGCCCGTGCTCGCGCCGATGCTCGCCACGTTGCCGCTGATGCTGCCGGCGCCCCAGGACTTCGCCAGCTGCAGCGTCGCCGGCTTCGCCGTGTTGGTGTAGGTACAGAGGATCAGCTTGCCCGTGTCGGCCGCGCCGATCAGCAAGGTGTTGGTGTTCTGCCCGTTGGTGCCGCTCAGCGTGTTGGCCGTGGCGCCGCCACCGGCCGTGCAGGCCAGCACCGTGTTGTAGTTGGCCAGCGTCCCCGTCGTCATCGTCTCCGCGGGGAAGGTGATGGTGTTGCCCGCGACCACGGTCACGGCCGTGCCGCTGTTGCCGGCCGTCGGCGCCGTTGCGGTGAAGGCGGCGGTGTTGTTCGCGCCGCCCGACGACACGCCGAGGCTCGCCACGTTGCCGGTGATGCTGTTCGCACCCCACGCCTTGGCGATCTGCAAGGTCGCCGGCTTCGGCGTGTTGGTGTAGGTACAGACGATCGCCTTGCCGGCGTCGGCTGCACCGACCACCAGCGTGTTGGTGGTCTGCCCGTTGGTGCCGCTCAGCGTGTTGGCCGTGGTGCCGCCATCCGCGGTACACGCCAGCACGGTGTTGTAGTTGGCCAGCGTGCCCGTGGTCAGGGTTTCGGCCGGCAGCGTGATCGTGTTGCCCGTGGCCACGGTCACGGCCGTGCCGCTGGTGGCCGCCGAGGGCGCCGTCGTCGTGAACGCCGCGGTGTTGTTCGTGCCGCCCGACGACACGCCGATGCTCGCCACGTTGCCCGTGAGGCTGTTCGCGCCCCACGCCTTGGCCAGTTGCAGCGTGGAGGTCTTCGGCGTGTTCTTGTAGGTACAGACGATGGCCTTGCCCTCGTCGGCCGCACCGATCACCAGCGAGTTGGTCGCTTGCCCGTTGGTGCCACTCAGCGTGTTGGCCGTCGGCCCGCCACCAGCGGTACACGACAACACGGTCGTGTAGTTCGCCAGTGCGCCCGAAGCCATGGTTTCTGCCGGGAACGTGATCGTGTTGCCCGCTGCGACGGTCACGGTCGTGCTGGTGTTCGCCGTCGGTGCCGTCGACGCGAACGCCGCGGTGTTGGCCGCCCCGCCCGTGGTGGCACCGATGTTCGCCACGTTGCCCGTCACGCTGGTGGGGTTCCAGGACTTGGCCAGTTGCAAGGTCGCGGTCTTGCGCGTGTTGGTGTAGGTACAGACGATGGCCTTGCCGATGTCGCCGAGGGCGATCGTCAGCGTGTTGCTCACCTGTCCGTTGGTGCCGCTGAGCGTGCTGGCCATGGTGCTGCCGTTGGCGGTACACGCCAGCACCGTGTTGTAGTTCGCCAGCGTGCCCGAGGTCAGTGTTTCGGCGGGCAGCGTGATGACGTTGCCGATGTTCACGCCCACCGCGGTGCCGCTGTTGCCGGCTGCGGGTGCTGTCGCGGTGAAGGTCGCGGTGTTGCTGGCGCCGAAGAAGTTGGTGCCGCCCGTGGTGGCGACGATGCGCGCCACGTCACCGGTGTTGCTGCCGGTCGACCAGGCCTTCGCGAGCTGCAGCGTGACCACGTTGAACTGGATGACCACGAGGCCGTTGCCGCCGGTGTCCCCGGTCAACGAACTGCGCGACCCGCCCACGCCGACACCCGACTGGTAGGGCGCACCCGTGTTGCCCGGATTGGAGTTCGCCGAGTAGCTCCCGTTGGCCCCTGCAGTGAGCACGCCGCCGGTGACCCCCGTGCCGATGAAGCCCGAGCCGCCACCGCCCGGTCCGTTGTAGGAACAACCGGCCGTGCTGGGGTTGGGCGTGTTGCTGCACTGGGCCATGCCACCGCCGCCGCCGAACCAGCCGCCGCCACCGCCGCCGCCGCCTTCGTACTGGACAGCCGTCCCCCCAGAAGCTGAACACCCGGTGCCGCCCTGCAAGGCACTGCCGGCGGAACCGCCCGGGCACGCCGTCCCCGCAGTCGTCGGGGTTCCGATCGCGCCGCCGGCGGACTGGGTACCGCCTCGCCCGCCCGTGCCGGTGGACGACCCGCCGTTGGTGCCACCGCCGCCGCCCGGCACCGGGCTGCCGACGTCAGTCCAGAAGGCGCTGCCACCGCCACCGCCCGCGACCAGTCGCGCGGCGGCTGCCGAAAACTCCGTGCTGCCGCTCCACAGCGCACTCATACCGCCGCCGGAAGAGCCGGCGACGCCTGCGTTCGCGCCTGCGCCGCCGCCACCGCCGCGGCCGTAGGTCGCGCCGGTGCCCCCGTTCCGCCCGCCCTGCCCCACCGTCACCGCCATGGCGGTGCCCGGTGTGAGCGACACGGTCCCGTCGGCGAAGCCACCGGCGCCACCGTTGGCCGAATTGCCGCCTGCCGTCAGCGAGCCACCACCGCCTGCGCCCCACATCGTGACGCGCGCCGACGACACGCCCGCCGGCACCGTGAAGGTCTGTGCCGCGCCCGAATGGGTGAAGGCCACGCAGGTGTTGAAGCCGGCCTGCGGCGTACATGAGGTGACTGCAGCCTGCGCGCCCGTCATGGCGAGCAGCCACAACGCCGCCGTGGCGAACACGCCTTTCAACATGCCGCCAAGCACCGCCATCCCGCCCGCGTCGTTTCTCGTTCTGCTTTGCATCATGGTCTCGTTCAGCGGGGTTCTTGCGCGGCGGCGGCGATCACGACCCAGCGGCTCTTGGCGCTGTGGTCATCGCCCGCGACGGGCGGTGTGTCTTCTTTGGTATCGGTGCGAAGGCGCAGCACATCCACGCCGTGCCCGATCAGGTAGCTGCGCACCGCGTTGGTCCGCTGCGCGATCAGCTGCAGTCGATCATCGGCACTGCCTTGCGCATCGGCATGGCTGATGTGGATCACCACTTCAGCCTCGGTCGCCTTGATCTGTGCAGCCAGCGTGTTCAGCGTGTCATGCGCCTGCGGCTTGATGAAGGACTTCGTGGGCTCGAAGAGCGCTTCGGCCTGCAGCACGGTGCGTGCCGGCAGCGGTGCGACTTCCACTGCTGCTACAGCCTTCTCGGTTTTGCCCGCCTTCGCATTCACCTCCGCGCCCGCCGAAGCAAACCCCAGATGCGTCTCATCGAACTTGAAGCGCAGGCGCACATAGGCGCCCTTGCTCGTGTACTCGTTGGCGGTCAGGTCGCGGTCGTTCAACCCCACGAAGTTGTAGCCCGCCGACACCCACATGTTCTTCTGCACCTGGTAGCCCAGCTCCACGCCCAGCGTCTTCTGCAGCCCGCCGCCCTTGCCGTACAGCACACCGGCCTGCACCCCGAAGTCCCAGTCCTGGTTGATGTCCTGCGTGTAGCGCGCCTGCACCAGGTGCGCCCAGTACTTGCTGGCGAGCGATCCGTCGTCCGCGCGGCTGAGCTTGAAGGCGTAGCGCGCCATCACCGCCTTGCCCGGCTCGGGGTTGTAGTTCAGATGCGCCGAGACGATGTCTGCGCTCGTCTTGCCCGGCAGGCTCGCACCGTTGTCGGCCCCGAAGACACTGCTGCCCTGCAGCGACCCTGCTGCATTGCCCGCACCGACCACGTTCTCCGAGCGACGCTCGTAGCGCGCCAGCGCATTCCAGGTGTCGTCGTCCACCGGCCGGTACGCGATGCCGATCTGGTGGCGCTGCAGGTGACGCTCGTTGCCCGCGTTCGTGCCCTGCCCCTCGCTGTCGCTCACGATGCTGCGCGCCAGCAGGCTCCAGGACGCATCGAGCTTGAAGCCGAATCCTGCGCTGAACAGGCGCGTGTTCGCGTCGTCCCCGCGGCGGGCTTCGTACACGCCCGAGGCCTTGACCCGGTCGGTGATGTACTCGACGCCGCTGGTGATCGCGGTGGATTCGCCCAGCCCACCGGCATAGCCCGTGCCGCTGTTCACGCTGTTGCTGTAGCCGCTCATGTCGCGCGTGTGCTCGATGCCCCCGGTCACGCGGATCTGCTCGTTGATCTTGACGGTGTTGCGCACCCCGATGGCCGCCTGCACCCCGCGCCCCTCGGCGCCGTCGGCGATGCGGTACTCGTTGTAGACGCGCCCGCCCTCCATGTAGTTGCTCTCGATGCCGACGATGCCCGTGTTGTTGCGCTGCGTGCTGTCCAGCTCGTAGGGACCGTTCAGGGTCGAGATCAGCTCGTAGCGGCCGTAGACGCGCGTCTTGTCGGTGATGGCGTAGTTGCCGCCGATGGCCAGCACGTGGCGCTTGCCGTCCTTGATGTCCTGCTCGCCTTCGACGAAGACCTGCGCACCGGCCACGCCGGGCACTTCGGTCGACAGGCGCGCGCGCACGGTCGTCTGGCTCTGGGTGTCCACACCCGCGGCTGCGGCGGCTGCGCCCAGGGTCGTCACGCTGTTGGCACCGATGCTGCTGCCCATCTGGCCGTTGTAGGTGGAGATCTGGCCGTAGTCGAAGCCCGAGCTCGAACCCAGCGCGTTGTTGCTCTGGCCGTGGCGCAGGCCCACCTCGGCCACGGTCTTGTCGCTGAGCTTCTTCTGCACGCTCACGGTGGCGCCCTTGCGCTCGTCACCTTGGGTCTGCAGGGCATCCTTGCTGTAGAGCACCTCGCCGCGCACGGCCAGGGTCGGGTCGACGCGGTACTCGGCACGGGCCGAGGCTTCGGTGTGGCCCGCCGAGAAGCTCGCGCCAGGGTTGTCGAAGCCGGTGCTGGTCTTGGCCGCCAGGGCCACCACGGCCAGCTTCTCGTCCTGGTAGCGCGCTTCCACGCGGGCCCCATGGCCGGTGCCCTTGTCGTCCGAATCCGTCTTGACCAGCTCGGCCGCCACGCTGGTGTTCTGGCCGATGCGCGCCACGCCCGTGAGCGCCATCAGCCTGCGCTTGTTCTGTGGGTTCTCGTCGGTGGAAGCCACCACGCCCAGCTGCAGACGGTCGTCAATCTTGACCTGCACGTCGGTGCCGGCCACGGTGAACTTGGGGCCGCCCGAATCAACTTCATAGGTGACGCGGATCGATTGCGGGTTCAGGTTCGCATCGATGGACGCGATGGCGTGCGTGAAGAGAACGCGGCGCGTGAGCGGCTCCACCGTGTAGTCCACGAAGCGCGCCACGGCCGTGCGCTGCAGCACGATGTTGGGCTGGTTGCGGTCGCGCACCACGATCTCGATCTGCTCGCTGTTGTCCACGAACTCGCCGTTGCTGGCGCTCAGGTAGTACGGGCCCGAGGTGCCCAGCGCGCGGAACTCTTCCACCTGTTGCGTTTGCGCGGTGCGCGAGACATAGCTGGTGGCGCGCACGTTCTCGTCTTCGTACACGTGCTTCAAGCCCGTGAGCGAGCGGTTGCTCTGGCTGAGGTTGCGCACCTCGGTGCTGCTGGCGGTGGTGAAGTCGCCGTACAGCAGGTACGAGCGGTTCTTGTCGATGCGCACGTAGAGTTTTTGCGTGCTCTGGGCGTCGAAGCCCTTGACGGCCGAGTCGCCGTAGATGGGATAGAACTCGTCGGGACGGATGTCGCGGAACAGGCGGTCCTTGCGGGTCTTGTCGGAGTCGAAGGCGGCGGTGAGCAGGTACTCGCCCTTGACGGTGCCCTTGAAGAAGAAGGCGGCGCGACCCGCAGCGCGGCTGTTGGTGCCCTCGTCCTTGAGGCCAGTCAGTTCAGCTTCGAACGCGGCACCGGCGGGCATGGCGCCGATGGGCAGCTTGCCGCGCTTGGTGAAGTCCAGCACGCCTTCGACGATGCCCACGCCGATCATGGGGCGCATCTCGGGCAGAAGCGCCAGGCGCACTTCCTTGACGAAGGTGCCGGCGCTCACGCGCAGGCGCGCATCGCCGGGTTCGCCCGGGGGCATCAACTGGAACTCGGCGCTTCCGCCGTCCATGAAGACCTGCGTGCCCGGTTCGGTGGGGTTCAGGTCTTCGGCCATCCAGCGGCCGCGGTCGCTCTCCAGCGTGAGCTGGGTGCGGGCGGTGACGGGCACGCCGGCTGCGTCGATCAGGCGCACCTTGACGACGACAGGCGTGCGCAGGTCGGCGCGGGCCACCTCGGGCAGGTCGACCTCGATGGCACCGAGCTTGTCGGGGGCGATGACGGTGATCTCGTCGGCCGAGGAACGCACGTTGCCGAAGCCGTCGACGGCTTCGAGCTTGAGGGTGTTCACACCGGGGCGCAGGGCGACGCCGATGTACTCCCAGGCCGCAATGTTCTTGGACGCCAGTTGCGTCTTCTTGCCGACGCGGCGCTCTTCCAATGCAGTGCCGTTGACGCTCAGGCGCAGGCTGGTGCCGGCTGTGCCCTTGACGCGCACGTTGATCGACTGGCCGGCGACGGTGTCGCGGTCCTTCAGGCCGATGAAGGCCAGGGTGTTGTTCTCGAGCTGGGGCAGCAGGGTCTCGAGTTCGATCGGGCTGGGAGCTGCTTGAGGGAGCAGCGGGTTGGTGCGCGGTTCCAGCATCGCGCCGCCCATGCCGATGGGACGCATGGTTTGAGAGCCGACACCGGTGGCGGAGCTGCCTGTCGGCGAGGACGCCAGGCCCGAGGTGGGCAGGCCGCTCAGCGGCGAGAACAGGCTGCCGGTCGGGATCGCAGGGACGGTTCCATCCAGCGGCGCCGCAGGTTGCACACCGAGCGTGCCGCCCATGCTGCCGCCACCGCCGCTCACGAAGCTGCTGGCGTTGGCCGGGGCCACGGGCAGTGCGATCAGCGGTGCAGAGGTGGTCTGCACTGCGCCGGTGCTGCCGCTGGCCAATGCCTGGCCCGTCGCCGGCAGACCGCGTACGTCGCCCACAGGCACAACCTTGCCTTCGGGGTCCAGGCGCAGGCGCACTTGCGCTTCGGCCTCGGTGTCGGGGCGCGCAGCGATGGCGGCGCGGCGAGCAGCCACCTCGGCGATCACGGCCTTGTCGTCGCAGTTCGTGATGATGAAGTTGGCCTTGTGGAACTCGCCCTTCTTCAGGTCGACGAAGCGGCTCTCGGGCGTGCCCGAGTTGCGGTTGTCGAGCACTTCGAGCCTGGCGCCCAGGGGCAGCGTGGTCTGGTCCAGGCGCAGCACGTGGGTCACGGGCTTCAGGCCATACAGGCTCCACTTGCCTTCGATGTCGGTGACGACGTGGGTGCCGTCTTCCATGTACAGGCGCACGCCCGGCACGCCGATCTCGTCGGCGCCTTCTTGCTTCCCATCACGCTTGCAGTCCAGATAGACCTTGCCGAAGGCGAAGGCGTCGTCGGAGAACACACCGCCCGTCACACGCACGGTCCAGTTGGCCAGGTTCGACTGGATCGGGCCCGAGGTGGCGCGGGCGCGGTTGATGGCGTCGCCATTGGTGGGCGCGCCCACGCCGATGCGCACGCGGTAGCGCACCATGGCCGACTGATCGGGCGCAATGACCAGCGCGGGGTAATTGAAGATCAATCCCGGGCCAGCGCCGCCTGCGGGGTTGGGCACCACTTGCCCATTGAGTCGCACGCTGTTGGCCACATACGCGAAGCCCGGGGGCAGCGTGTCGTTGAAGGTCACGCCGGTGACGGGGAAGCCGGTCTTGTTGGTGACCGTGAGTGCGTAGTCGATGAAGTCGCCGAACTCCACTTGGCGCTTGCTGCCGTCCTTGCGCAGCACCAGGCCCAGGATGTTGCCCGGGTCCAGCGGGATGTGGTTGTGCACAGCGTCGCAGGGCGAACCATCGGGCTTGGCACCGGCCTGCACCTGGAAGTAGTAGCTGGTCGGGTCGGCGTCCTTCGGGGGCACGGCGCTGGGAACGACGGCGCCGCAACTGGTGAAGGAACCGCCGGTCACGGGGATCAGTTGCGAGGGGTAGACGTAGCCGCTGCCTGCGGGGGGCGTGACCGAGATCGCGTAGGTGCACAGGCCCGTCACGGGCGGCGTCTGCAGATAGAACTGGTAGGCGCCATCGGCGCCCGTGGTCATGGAGATGCTGCCGTTGGGGTTGAGCGTGTAGGTGCCTGAATCGGCGCCGTAGATCTCTGCGACGGTGATGGGACCGGCCGTGCCGCTGCTGCACGACTGGCGCGTGTAGGTGACCAGCGCGCCGGCTACGGGTTGACGCGTCAATGCGTTGTAGACCGTGCCTTGGGGATCGACCAGCAGCGACTGCACCGAGGTGGCGGTGGCAGCCACCAGCATCGTGGGCGTGACGTTGACGGTGTTCTGCTCGAAGGCAGCAGCCCAGGCCTTGTTGGTGAGCGAGACGCGCCCGCCGATGGCCGATGCCTTCTCGGTGACGCGCACGCTCAAACGGATCTGCTCGCTCTGGCCGGGGGCCAATGCGCGGGCGCCGTCCGTCAGGCTCAGCGCCACTTCGGTGGGCAGCTGGAAGGGGTCGGCGCTGTCTTGCGTGCTTCTGTTGCAGGTGGCGCGGCCGGTGAAGCCGGTGGCGGCATTGAGGTTGCCGTTGGCGGCCTTCGGGGGGCCCAGCAGTTCCCAGGATGCAACCTGGCCACTGCTCTTGTCCATGTCGAAGGTGCAGTTCAGGTTGTCGATCACGCGCACGTTGGGTGCGGCGACGGCGCCGGTGTTGGTGACCTTGAAGGTGTAGTCCAGCTCGTAGACACCCGGAGACACGCGCCGTGCGATGGAGGCCTGCTTGGTCAGCGTGAGCGTGGGCAGCTGGGTCGACACCGGCGTGGGCGAGGTGTCGTTGTTGGGGTTGCCGTCGCCGTCGGCGTCGGGGTTGTCGCCGTTGACCGAATCGTCCAGGGCCACAGGCGGGCCGCCGGCATTCAATGCGCCCGAGGCCTTGACGGTGTTGAATAAGGTGCCGGTGCGGCCGGTGAAGTTGATGCGGGCATCGAACTGCACCGTCAGCTGTGCGCCCGCGGGCAGCACGGCGCCGTCGGCCAGCAGGTTCGAGGCGGCGGCGGTGCCTTTGAAGGCGGGGTTCGCTGCTGCGATGGTGCCGCCGCTCGGAGCCGGTGCGATGACGATCGAGCCGGGCACGATGGTGTACTGGTTGGCGCTGCGTGCATCGCCCGTGCTGTAGGCACCGAACTGCGTGGCGCCTGCGCCTTCCATCACGTCGACGGCCTGCACGCCGTACAGCCACGACGTGCCGTAGTTGCGCACGTTGACGCTGAAGCGCACGGTGGCGGTGCCATCGGTCTTGCCGTCGGCGCTGCGGTTCACACGCGGGGTCGAGGCCGACTTGGCCACGCCGATGCGCGCCTGGCTGGAGCTGATGACGATGGTGTTCGAAGGCACGGTGGCCGGGCCGGTGCCGTCGTTGTAGGCACTGTGCGCGGTGTTGCGGATCTCGCCGACCTGGTCGGCGTTGACCTTGACGGCGAACTGCATCGCGATGGACACGTTGCGCGCCACGGGCGTGGAGATGCCGATGGCCACTTCGACAGCGGAAGCATCTTCTGCCGTGCGGTAGCTGAACGCAGGGTCGGCGGCCAGGCGGTACAGCTTGACGGCGTTGGCCGCGGTCGTTCGCAGGGTGCCGGGCACGTACTGGGTGCCGGCGGGCACGGGGTCGCGCACGAGGACCAATGCGGTGGGTGCACCGTTGACCAACAAAGGCGTGTTGGTCGGGGCGATGACGTTGGACGGCTGCGCGTCCTGCGCGCCGATGTTGGTGCCCGAGACGGAGAAGTCGATGCGCGTCTGGCCGGGGATGACGTTGCCGGGGTAGCTGGCGGACTTGACGAGCTGCAGCGCGGCGGCGTTGCCGACGGTGACGGTGTCGCGGTTGGTGGCCACGAGCCCTTGCAGCGCGGTGGTAGCCGTCAGGCCCACGCAGGCCACGCCGGTCGCAGCCGTGGGGATCGTGCCCTGCACCAGCAGTGCAGCGGTCTCGCCGGGCTTGAGAGAGATGGCACCCGCCGCGTTGAGTTGCACCACCGGATCGGCCGGATCGACCACGCCGTTGTTGTTGGTGTCGCGCACCACGCGCAGTGCAGACAGGTCCAGCGTGTCAGCTGCGCAGCCGCCCGCGTTGTTGGCCAGCGTGAGGGTATAGGTGGAAGCGACGTTGCCGGTGTTGGTGAGCAGGTGGCTCAGCGTGACGATGCTTGCCGGCGGGCGCGACAGCGACTGGTCCTGCGTGAGCACCAGGGCCTCCACGGGCAACACCGTGGCGATCACTTCGTTGGACGAGATCGTCTCGGTCTGCGCCAGGCCGTTGGGTACGTACGTGCCCGTGGCGATGCTGCGGATCACGATGCCGGCGGGTGCCGGTGCGGCGTTCGCTTGCGTGGCAGCGCCGAGCAGCAGCGCAGCGCCCGCCACGAGTGCACCCATCCATCCGCGCCATGAGCGCAGGCGTGTGCCTTCGGGATTGAAAGTGAACTGCATGCCGCGAAACCCTTGATCGATCACCGCGTGGGGATCAGAAGAAACGAAAGAACTTTTTCGTTTGCGCCCTCGCCTCGAAAAGACAGAGGGAAGGCGCAAAGGAAAACGCACGGGCTTGTGTGCCCTGTGCGAGGGCGCCGACGGGCTGTCGCCCGTCGACTCCTCTGCTTCACTCAGGCGAAGCTCAGTTGTTGACCTTCACGGAGAACAGCAGCGTGGCGCTGCCGCCAGGCGCAACGGTGTTGCTTGTGCTGCCGCAGGCCACGGTGGTGGCGGTGCTGCTGTAGGCCAGGGCCGTACCGGTCACGCCGGTGGACGTGCACTGGGTGGCGGCCGGCGGCTGCGTTGCACCGGTGAAGGTGGTGTAGGCCGGCACGGCGTCGTTGATCGACATGTTGGTCACCGGAGCGGAACCTTCATTGGTCGCAACGACGCGGTACACGAGGCACTCACCGGGCTTGGCGACCAGCGGGGCCGACGAGGTCGGGACCTCGGTGCCATCGCAGTTCACGTCCAGCGCCTGCGTCTTCACGAGGCGCATCTGGCCGGTGATGACCGTGGTGATGTCGGTGGCCGTCGGCGTACCGCAGGCTGCAACGTCAGGGAAGGTCACCGTCACCGTGGCGGTGTCGGTGGCGCCTGCCGTGGCGCCGCCCGGTGCGAACACCTTGACGAGCAGCTTCTGGGTCTTGCCGCTGTCCAGCGCGGTGCCGGAGGACGGCGGGGTCGGTGTGACCGTGCCGTTCGTCACCAGCGTGTCGCCGCCGTCGATCTGGCCGTCGCCGTTCACGTCGACGTACAGCGCTGTGGTCCAGCCAGCCGTCACGTCGGCTGCGGGCAGCGTGGCCGTGACGTTGTACTTCGTGCCGCAGCTTTGCGCGCCGGTGATGGTCACCGTGTGGGCATACACCACCGAGCCGCCGGGAGCGACCTGGCCGTTGTTGTTCGGCGTGAGGGTCGCGCCGAAGGTGTTGGCCGTGGTCACGGTCACTGCGTCCATCTTCGTGTCGATGGCCACCACGCCCGTGGAGGTCGCGATGGTCGAACGCACCTGGAAGTAGATCGCCTGGCCGGTGACCGGCGTCTGCGAGGCAGGCGGCGTCACGCAGGCATCGACGGGCGCTTGCGCGTTGCCGGCGACAGCCACCGTGGTGAGCGCTGCGCCCGTGCAGGTCGTTCCCGCCGCCACGAACTTGACGGTCCAGCCCGCAGGCAGGCTGCCCGGGAAGCTGTTGCTCTGGCTGGCCGCCAGGCTGTAGGTATTGGCCGTCGAGTCGTTGTTCTTCACGAACAGCGTGAAGATCGTGCCCGTGCCGGCCGGCGTCGAGTTCACGGTCGTCGGCTGCACGCTCGGACCCGTGCCCAGGTCACCCTTGAGCGCGTCGTTGCTACCGCCGGTGGTGTTGGTCAGGTCGACCAGCACGCCCGTGACGTTCGTCAGCGTGTCGCGCGTCGATTCCGTCTTCGTGGCATCGCCCGTCGAGGTACCGGTGACGATCGCCGTGCCGCCCGCGCCCGGCGTTGCCGAGGCCGGCAGCGTGGCCGCCAGCACGAACTGAACGCTGCCGTTGGCCGCGATCGGACCGGTGTCGGGAACACCGTCGCTGTTGTTGTCGATCAACGGCGTGAGGCCGTCGGCGGCAAAGAACTTGAAGGTCGTGCCCGCCGGGAACGTGCTGCCTGCAGCCACCGTGAGGTTCACGACGTCCGTGGCATTGCCGGTGTTGAACGCGGTCTGCGTGAACTTCACCGTGGTGCCTGCCCCTGCACTGGCGACGGCCGTGGTGTCGGCCGCGCTCGTGTTGGGGTTGCCCACGCCGGTGTCCTTCGACGCCGTGACGCTGGCGCTGGCGTCAGCCGAGCCCAGGATGATGCCGAAGGTGCCGATGACGTTGTAGCTCGCCGGGTTGGTCGGCGAACCCGTCGTGCCCGGGGTCGTGGAGGTGGCACCCGGTGCGTCGACAGGGTTGTACTTGGCCGTGTTGGTCGTGGTCGACGTGCCGATGGCCGCCGTGTCATTGACCATCACCACGAAGCTCACCGTCTGCGTGACGTTCGGCTGCAGCGTGTTCACGACCACGGTCAGGGCGTTTCCAGCGGCGCTGAAATCGATCCCAGCCGTGTCGCCCGCTGCCGCATCCGTGAGCGCGACGCCGGGGGCGTTGCTCCAGACCGCGGAACCGGGCACGTACGTGAAGCCCGCAGGCAGCGCGTCGGTCAAGGCGAACCGGCCAGCCGCACCACCCGTGTTGTTGAACTTCAACGTGTAGGTGGTGTAGACGCAGCCTGCGGCCGGCGCGGTCGCGCCTGCCACGGTGGCGGCGCAACCGGCGACCGAGCGGGGACCGCTCACCGACGCCGCGGGCCAGGTGCCGCCGTTGGCGGACCAGCCGACCGACGGAACGCTCAGGCTCTTGGTGGCATTGAAGGCCGCCTTGTCCGTGAGGTTCACGTGGTCGACGTCGGCTGCCGTCAGGTTGGCAGCCGGGTACAGCGCCGGCGTGCCTGCGGTGGCCGTGATGGTCGCTGCGACCGGCGAGGTGAACGTGCCCGACGAAGCGGTGCTCGGGATCGAGTACGCGACGACGAACGGGAACGTGCCGTTGTTGCCGGCCACGGTCTGGGCCGGGACGGTACAGACCGCACCCGGAACGACCGAGCACAGCGCGGTCGTGCTGTCAGGCACGCCGTCGGCATTCGCGTCGGCGAACACCTCGACCTTTGTGAAACCGTTCGGGCTGGCCGGCGCGGTCACGGTGAACGTGAAGGTGTCGCTGCCGTTGCCGGTGTTGGTCAGCACGTGCGGTGCGTACACGGTCGTGCCTGCAGCGCCGGTCTTCGTGTTGACCACGTTGGTCGTCACGGAGGTGTAGGTGTCCAGGTTGAACGAGCCGACCTGTTGAACCGTCGTCTGCACGAGGTTGGAGGTGGCCAGTTGGCTGGCGCCGTTGGGGTCCAGGTAGGTGGCCGAAGCCTGGTTACCGATGATGGTGTTGGCGGGTGGAGCCGCAGCGAGCGCGCCGGAACTTCCAAACAGGAAGCTCAGCGCGAGGGCTGCTGCGCCCGCCCAGAGCGCGCGCGGCGCGGGGCCGGTGCGACGGGCAGACAAGGTTGGGGTCACTTGGGTTTCTCCTCGGGTTGGGGTCAAAAAGGTCAAAAAAAGGACGAACTCACCCCGGCCGGGGATTTCCGCGAACGGAAACCGGCAATGGAAAAACCAACGGGGTTTTGAAAAAAGAGAACCGGCCGTCAGGGCAGCTCAGTGCCGCCGACGACCGTGGTCAGCACGGGAAACTCAGGGCGCTGTGCGCGCGACCTTCAGCGGTGCGGCAGTTGCAGCAGCAGCCACGGGTGCGGGCGGCACAACCACCTCGACCTTGGCGCGTGCGGTCACCGCGGTCACGCCATTGGCGGGCAGCTGGCCCAGCGTCCATCGCAGCGAGCGGTACTCGTTGTACGGAACCGGCTCCGACTTGCCGTTGACGGTGCGCGCCAGCGGCTCGGCAGCGAACGCGCCGTCCTTGGTCGCAACCTTGACCAGCGTCGCGCCGGGCTTGGCCGTCTTCGGCAGGTACTCGAGGCCTTCAGGAATCGGCAGGTTGGCCACGAGCCCCGTCACGCTCTTGCCCGTGTGGTTGGTGTAGGTCGCCGTGTACTCCAGCACGTCACCCGGCTTGACCGAATCGGCCGCCACCAGTTGCTCCTTGCCCTGTGCGTCCTTGACGACCTTGGCTTGCGTGAGCACGACCGCCACGGTCTTCTTCTGCGCAGCCTCGGTGGGCGTGGGCGCGACCTGCGTGCCCTGCGCAGCGGCCAGGCCGCCCAACCCCAGGGTCAGGGCCACGCCGAGCCCCAGGCCGAGGCCGAGGCGAACGGTCAGCCGGACAGCCGGCGACATGAATGAATTCGAACTTCCGATAGACATAGACAACTCCTAAAAACAACTTCAAAGCCAGACCGAGGCAGCACAGAGATCAACCGACTTGACCTGTGGCCTCGCGAATTGGCGTCGACGCCATTTCCCAGCCACTTGCAGCACACCACTGACACATCGGCACCGGCGACGACTGCCTCCGATGCCCGCTCTTGACCTCACGCAAGTGAACTCTTTGCGAGCCACATTCATGAGCCATTTACCACGTTCATATTATTTTCCAAATGTTTACAAAACCAATCACGCCTCCGTGATCCGCCTCTTTCAATCGCCTTTGGTTCCGTGAAAATGTCACGGCAAGTCTTCCAAAGTTAACAATTGTGAATGCCGATGCAATCTGGGCGCGCCCATCAATTGTGAATAGAGCTGCAATTGACCTGTGACCTATTTCACAGGCGCATCGACTCCAAGTGGTTGATGTGTTTGAATAATTTCAGCTCGCCACCCACCTGGACCCAGTGATCCCCCAGGGCTTCGATGGCGAAGCAAGGCGCTTCTAGCGATCTCAAAAACGCCCTTCTCGGCATCTTCGAAACTGAATTTACAAATTCACAGCCTTGTGTAATCAGGCATCGTGAATTTCATTTCCATGACTCCAACCCTGTACGCCAATGGTTTCGGTGGCGATCTAAATGGAATTTAGTTTTGCTGGTTTTTCAAAATCCAATTCCATTCAAACGGACATGGCTGCGCCATTGACTTGAATTCAATTCAAGTCCGTCCGAACCGGCTCACCTCACCGGAATTAATTCACAGGTCTGTTGACGCCCGGCTTCAATCCAAAAGCGGATCGGCGGGCGTCTGTTTTTTTCAAGGTGACCTTGCGTCACCCCTTCGGATGCCGCGGGCAATGCCCGCGACGGCTCACTTGCCGTGCCGGTGGTGCGCGCGCTCCAGCGTGTAGCCCACGCCGTAGAGCGAGCGCACGCGGAATTCACCGCACACGATCAATTCCAGCTTCTTGCGCACGCGGGACACCAGCGCGTCGAGCGACCGGCTGGCCCCCAGCTCGCCATTGCATCGGGGCCCCTGGGGCAGTTGCTGCCGCGACACGGGCGTGTCGAGGTGGCGCACCAGCACCCGGGCAATCTCGAATTCGCTCGGCGTCATGATGGCTTCGCGGCTCGCGTACTCGACCGCGAGGCGGCTGCGCACGAGCTGGAAACCGTAGAGGCCGTGCGGCTTCGCGTTCCTGCGCAGCGACTTCGTGCCGCACAGCGACGACACGCGCGCCACGACCTCTTCCGCATTCCAGGGGTTCACCAGGAAATCGTCGACGTCGAACACCGACACGCGGGCCGTTTCCAGCACGCCGCGCGACCGGGTCAGCACGACCACCGGCGCCGTGGCCGAACGGCTGGCACCGATGCCGAACAGGATCTCCGGCAGCGCGCACTCCATCGCCTCACCCATCAGCAGGAACAACCCGACGCCCGGCATCGACGCAGCCTCGAGCAGGTCTTCCTCGTTGACCACACACAGCGGGCTGAAGCCGACGTCCTTCAACCGGCTTCGCAGCCAGTCGATCTCTTCGCCAGAGTCCGTCAGCACCACCACACGGCCGTTTTTCTGTTCCACCCTGTCCACCATCGGTTCCCTTTTCATCGCTCCCACATGCCTCTCACAATGGAGTGGAATGTATTAACGTTTATGAACAGTCGATAGGGAAAAGTGCCGATATTGACCAACGGAAACAAGTAGCTCCGTTCTTTTGTCATGCGGTGCAAACAAACTCACACTAAAGGGACGTCGACCCCTCGACCCGGGCCGATGGAATCCCGGATCAGCCTTCCATTTCGCGAAGGCCGAACGCTCTCAATCCCTCTGGGAAGTGGCCTCGGACGCCTTGATCGCCTTGCGCGCAGACAGCCTTTCGAGCAGCCCGACGAGCCAGCACATCGGGCAGCCGCGCAGCAGCAGCAAGGCGCCGACCAGGGCCGGCGGCACGGTCCAGGGATGCGCGGACGACAACAACACCGCCAGCGCGATGAGCGCCAGGGCGCCCGCGCCGCGAAGCAGATGCCAGGTGATCGAAACAGGACACATGGTGCAGGGCTCCTTGGGGATGGACACCTGACATAGAGGCGGCGAAACGACGAAACGGTTCGCGGGCCCCCTCATCAGCCCCCGGCCGGCTCAAGCACGAAAGCGAAGTCCAGCGTGTGGAACGGCCCCTCGTGCAGGCTGCCGTCGGGCGCGCGGCCCGGGGCATGCGCCGCGAAGTCGCCGATCAGCGAGCTGCGCACGCCGAACACCGCATCGCTGTCGAGGTACGGGTCGCCCTCGCGGAAGACGTGCGTAATGAGCGTCTCGTAGCCCGGCGCCTGCACCATGAAGTGCACATGCGCGGGCCGCCACGGATGCCGCCGGGTCGCACGCAGCATCGCGCCCACCGGCCCGTCGGTGGGAATCGGATAGGCCACCGGCGCCACGCCGCGAAACCACAGCCGGCCCTCGGCGTTCGTGCGGAAGACCGCCCGCCCCTGCGCGTGATCGCCGGGCCGCTGCACGTCGTAGAAGCCTTCGGCATCGGCCTCCCACACATCGACCACCGCATCGGCGATGGGCTCGCCGTCGCGCCCGCGCACGGTGGCCTCCACGAACAGCGGCTCGCCCACCGCGCCGGCCGCGATGTCGCTGCCCAGCGGCAGCCGCGGTGCGTCGGCCACGTGGAAGGGGCCGAACACGGTGGCCTCGGTGGCCTGCGGGCTCTTCGCGTGGTTCATCGCCACGGTGAGCATCGACAGGCCCAGGGTGTCCGACAGCAGGATGAACTCCTGGCGCTGCGCATCGCACTTCTGGCCCGTGGCGGTGAGGAAGTCGATGCCGGCGGCCCACTCGGCCTCGGTCAGCTTCACCTCGCGCGCAAAGTCGTGCAGGTGGCGCACGAGCGCCGACATCACTTCTTTCAGCCGCGCGTCCTCGCACCCCGCCATGCGGTCGAGCACGGCGGCGGTGATGGTGTGTTCATCGATGTTTCGCATGGGCGTCGGGCTCCAGGTCGGAAGAAGAAAGCGCATGCGGCGGCATCATCAGGCGCCGTTGCGTCGGGAACAGGGACCAGGCCCAGCGCTGCTGCGCCCAGCCCCACAACCCCTGCTTGAAGAAGAGTGTGACCACGATGGCCAGCAGCCCGAGCCCGAGCAGGTACCAGGTGCCGTAGTCGCTGAAGAACTTGTTCAGCGCCCAGAACACGAGCGCGCCCACCAGCGGCCCCTCGATGCGGCCGATGCCGCCGATCACGACCATGAAGATCGCGAAGGCGGTCCAGTTCGGCGCAAAGGCCGCGTCGGGGCTGATACGCAGGTTGCCGACAAAGTACAGCGCCCCCGCCAGCCCGGCGCCGAAGGCCGCCACGACGTACACGGCGAGCTTCATGCGCGCCACCGGAATGCCTTGCGATTCGGCGGCCATCTCGTTGTCGCGGATCGCCAGCAGCGCCAGCCCGAAGCGGCTGCGCAGGAACAGGTAGACCAGCGACACCGCCGCCACCACGCAGGCCAGCGCCATCCAGTAGGTGACGCTTTCGCGCGTCGCGCGCTCGATGCCGCGCAGCGCCGTGAGCGTGGTGCCCGAGCCGCCGCCCACCGCCGACACGTTGGCAAAGCTGAGCCGGAACACCTCGGCGATCACCCAGGTGCCGATGGCGAAGTAGCCGCCCGACAACCGGAACGCCACGAAGGACACCGGCACCGCGATCAGCGCGGCGGCCAGCGCGCCGAGCGGAATCGCCACGAACGGATTCACGCCCGCGAAGTTGCCGAGCATCAGCATCACGTAGCCGCCGAAGCCGAAGAAGGCCTGCTGCCCGATGCTGACCATGCCGCCGTAGCCGGCGAGCAGGTTCCACATCATCGCGAAGATGAAGTAGCAGGCGATCTCGACGAACTCGCGCATCCAGCTCGGCTCGCCCCAGAACGGAAGACTGGCCGCCAGAACCACGAGCGCGCTCGCCACCCACAACGCCCAGCGGCTCGCAGCGGTGCTGCATGTCACCTCGAAATATGTGTTCGCCATGATCGTTTCAATGGTTCCGGGCCTCAGCCACGTGTCTTCGGAAACAGTCCCTGCGGCCGCAGCACCAGCACCGCGAGGAACACGAGATGGCCGAACCAGATGCCCCAGCCCGGGTCGATGCGAAAACCGATCTGCTGCGCGATGCCCAGGATCATGGCGCCGGCCAGCGTGCCCCAGAACGAGCCCATGCCGCCGATGATCACGGCCTCGAAGGCGAACAGCAGTAGCAGCGGGCCGTCCGACGGCGACACTGTGGTGCGCATGCCCTGCAGCGCACCGGCGATGGCGATCAGCACGAAGGCGATGCCCGTGGCCAGCGCGTAGACCCGCTTGGCCTTCAGGCCCATCAGCTCGGCGATCTCGCGGTCGTCGGACACCGCGCGGAAGGTGCGGCCCAGCGGCGTGCGCGCGAACATCCACTGCATCACGGCCGTGGCCGCCACCGCGACCGCCAGGATCACCAGCGGCAGTGCGCCCAGCGCCAGTGCATCGCCCAGCGGCACCGACGCGGTGGCCAGCGCACCGACCTCGATCGCGCGCGGATCGGCCGAGAACAGCTCCAGCAGCAGGTTCTGGATCACGATCGACAGGCCGAAGGTCACGACCAGCGAAGGCAGCGGGTCCTTGCCCAGCGTGCCGTTGAGCACATGGCGCTGCAGCAGGTAGCCGAAACCGAAGGCCAGCGGCAGCACCGCGAGCACCACCAGCCATGGCACAGACGCGCCGGTCATCGAAACACCGGCGATCACCGCGAAGGCGCCCAGGATGATGAAGTCGCCCTGCGCCGTGTTGGTCAGTCGCATGACGCCGAACATCAGCGACTGGCCGAGCGCGAACAGCGTGTAGAGGCCGCCGAGCAGCACGCCTTGGAGCAGGGTTTCAAGCATGGGAGTTCTCGATGCCGAAGTAAGCCTGCGAAATCTGCTCGGGCGTGAGTTCGTCGGAGCGCCCCGTGAGCGACACGCGCCCGTCCTGGAAGCAGTACACGCGCTGCGACACCTGCCGCGCCATGCGCACGTCCTGCTCCACGATCACGACCGTCATGCCCTCCCCCGTGATGGCCGGCATGGCCGCATAGATCTCGCGGATGACGACCGGCGCCAAGCCGAGCGACAGTTCGTCGCACAGCAGCAGCTCGGGGTTGCTCATGAGCGCTCGGCCCAGCGCCACCATCTGCTGCTGCCCGCCTGACAGCGAGGTGGCAGGCTGGCGCCGCTTCTCGGCCAGGATCGGGAACAGGCCGTACAGCCGCTGCAGGTTCCACGGCCCCGCGCGGCGCGGCGTGGCGCCCATCAGCAGGTTCTCTTCCACGCTCAGGCTCGGGAACAGGCGCCGGCCTTCCGGCACCATCGCCAGGCCGCGCCGCACGATCTCGCCGGGCGGCAGGCCGCCGATGGGCGCGCCCTTGAAGCGGATCGCTTCGGACGGCGCGCGCAGCAGCCCCGTGAGGCTCTTGAGAAAGGTCGACTTGCCCGCGCCGTTGGCGCCGATGATCGCCACCAGCTCGCCGGCCGACAGCGTGAAGTCGATGCCGAACAGCGCCTGGGCATCGCCGTAGAAAGCCCGCAGGCCGTGGGTGTCGAGCAGTGCAGTCATGGTCTTTTCCCCCTCCCCTTCCGGGGGAGGGCTGGGGTGGGGGCCAGCGGCGTTCGATGAGGCGCCGCGGCGAAACCGGCGCCGTCGTGCCCCAATCCCAACCTTCCCCCGGAAGGGGAAGGAGCCATGCGAAGACAGGTCGCAGTCATGCCTCGATCCCCATGTACACGCGCCGCACCTCGGGGTCGTTCATTACCGCGCGCGGCGCGCCTTCCGCGAGCTGCTGCCCGAAGTTGATGACGAACAGCCGGTCGGCCAGCGACAGCAGCGCATGCACCACGTGCTCGATCCAGATCATGGTCACGCCGCGCGCCTTGATGCGCTTGAGTTCCGCCACCAGCACCGCCGCCTCGGGCTCGGTGAGCCCGCCCGCGATCTCGTCGAGCAGCAGCAGGCGCGGCTTGGTCGCGAGCGCGCGCGCCAGCTCGAGCCGCTTGCGGTCGAGCAGCGTGAGCCCGCCGGCCGGCTTGTTGGCGTGCGCCGCCAGGCCGGTCTGGCCCAGCACCTCGTGCGCTGTCTCCCACGCCTCGCGCTCGGCCTGCTGGCCGCCGAAGCAGGCGGCGGTGACCAGGTTCTCGAACACGCTCATGTGCCCGAAGGGCTGCGGCACCTGGTAGCTGCGGCCGATGCCGGCGCGGCAGCGCTGGTGCGGGCGCAGGCGCGTCACGTCGCGGCCGGCGTATTCCACGCGGCCGGCATCGACGCGCGCGTCGCCCGAGATCAGGTTGAACAGCGTGGTCTTGCCCGCGCCGTTGGGCCCGAGGATGCCCAGCGTCTCGCCCTCGGTCACCGACAGCGTGATGCCGTCCGTGACCTTGAGCGCCCCGAAGGACTTGCTCACCCCATGCAATGCCAGCAGCGTCATGGCAGCGGCCGCTCAGAGCAGGCGCAGCGCGCCGCTGGTGGGAATCGCTTTCGCGGCCTCGTTGTTCACCAGCGTCAGCTCCACCTTGCGCTGCTTGCCCTTGCCCCACTGGCCGAGCACCAGCGGCGTCTTGCTGACGTTCTTGAACGGCCCCTGGCCGCCCCACTTCACGGGGCCGACCACGGAGTTGATCGAGGTCGCGGCCACGGCGTCACGCACGTCGCCCGACTTCAGCGACCTGGCACGCGACAGCGCGTTCGCCGCCACCTCGAACAGCGCATGCGCAAAGCCGATGGGCTGCGTCCACTGCTTCTTCGTGCCGGCCTCGTAGGCCTCGGCCAGCGCCTTGGCGCTTTGCTGCGTGAGGCTGGAGCTGAACGGATGCGACGGGCTCCACCACACCTCGGTCGAGAGACCGTCGCCCAGTTCGCCCAGTGCCTCGATGGCGCCCGGGAACAGCAGCGCCTTGCCCAGCGTGATCACCTTGGGCTTGAATCCCTGCTGCCGCGCCTGCGTGAGGAAGGTCTTGGCGTCGGGCGGGATCACCACGCCGGTGACGATCTCGACGTTGTCGCGCTTGAAGGCCGCGATCTGCGCGCTGAAGTCCTGCGTGCCGTTCTGGAAACGGCCGGGGTCGGTGAGCGTGAAGCCCATCTGTGCGAGAGGCTTCGGAAAGCCCAGCTCCTTGTCGCCCCAGGCGTTGCCGTCGCCGTCGTTGGGGAACAGGCCGCCGACCTTCTTGTTGGTGGCCACGGTCTTCCAGCCGGCAGTGAAGGTGGCGATGACGTCCTCGAGCCCCCAGAACACGTGGTAGGTCCAGTTGAAGCCCTTCGCCGGATCGCCCTTGCGGCCGAAGAACCACGGCTGCCACGGCACCACGCTGGAAATGCACGGCACCTCGTTGAGTTCGCAGGCGTCGCTCACCGGGTTGGCGGTCTCGGGCGTGCCGGCGGTGAGCACGAGCGCGACCTTGTCCTTCAGGATCAGGTCGTTCGCCACCTCGCCCGCGCGGTTGGGGTTCGACTGGCTGTCCTTCAGCACGATCTGCACGGCGTACTTCTTGCCGCCGACGGAGATGCCGTCCTTGAAGGCAACCTTCATCTGCTCGATCACCCATTTGTCGGCCTCGCCGAAGGGCGCGAGCGGCCCGGTCTGCGGCGACACGTAGCCGATCTTGAGCGTGTCGGCGGCGAACGCCAGCGGTGTGGCGCCCGAGGCCACGAGTGCGGCGGTGGCCTGCGTGAACTGTCTGCGGTTGAATGTCATGGCTGTCTCCTTCGTTGTTCGTGTGTGTGTCCGTGCCCGCGCCGTGGGCTAACCCGGCGGCTCGCCGTCGAAGGCGCGCTGCAGCAGCGCGCGGATCGCGTCGCGCTCGGCCGGGCCGAAGGGCCGCGGGTTCCAGTAGGGGTTGGCGACGGCGATGTCGGCCGCGCGATCGAGGTCGGCGGCGCGCATGCCGATGTCCTTCAGCGCCACCGGCGCGCCGTTGTCGCGTGCCAGCGCATAGACCGCCGCCGGTGCCGACACGCCGCCGAGCGCGCGCGCGATGCGCGCCATGGCACGCGGCGCGGCCTGCGCGTTGAACGCGAGCGCATGCGGCAGCACCACCGTGTGCACCTCGGCGTGCGGCAGGTTGAAGCTGCCGCCCAGCGTGTGGCACAGCTTGTGGTGCAAGGCCATGCCCACCGCGCCGAGCACGCCGCCGCAGAGCCAGACGCCGTAGAGCGCGTCGGAGCGTGCGGCCAGGCCGTCGGGCTGGACGCGGATCGCCGGCAGTGCGCGTGCAAGTGCGGCGATGCCCTCCTCGGCCATCAGGTCCATCACCGGGTTGCTGTCTTGCGCGTACAGGCCTTCGGCCGCGTGCGCGATGGCGTTGATGCCGCTCGTCACGCTCAGGCCCACGGGCAGCGTGCGCGACAGCTCGGGGTCGTAGATCACGGTGCGCGGCAGCACGCGCGGGTCCTTGCCGGTCTTCTTCAGGCCGTTCTCGGTGAGGCCGTAGATCGGCGTCATCTCGCTGCCCGCGTAGGTGGTGGGAATGGCGACGATCGGCAGCCCGGACTCCAGTGCGATGGCCTTGCCCAGCCCCGTGGTGGAACCGCCGCCCAGCGCCACGGCGCAGTCGACGCCGAGCTGGCGCGCTAGGTCACGCGCCTCGCGCGCCGTCTCGACGGGCACGTGCATCACGGCACGGTCGAACAGACCGGCCGCCTGCGCACCGAGCGACGCCGCCACGCGCTCGGCCTGCGGGCGCTGCTCGGGCGTGCAGAGCACCAGCGCCCGCTTCGCGCCCAGCGCATCGATCTCCCGCGCCAGGTGGCGCAGCGAACCGGCACCGAACACCACGCGCTGCGGATGGGTGGTGTGGATGAAGTCGTACATGGCGTGCTTTCGCTTTCCGGCTACTCGAGGCTCAGGCGGCGCTCGCGCACCAGCCGGGTCCACTTGTCCTGCTCGGTGCGCAGCACGGCGGCGAACTGCTCGGGCGTGTTAGCGATGCCCGTCAGGCCCTGTTCGCGCAGCCGCTGCTGGAAGGCGGGCTCGGTCACGATCTTGCGCACCTCGGCCTGCAGCCGGTCGACCACGGCGCGCGGCGTGCCGGCCGGGGCCAGCAGGCCGACCCAGGAGTTCACCTCGAAGCCGGAGTAGCCGCTCTCGGCCACGGTCGGCACGTCGGCATAGGCGGGCACGCGCTGCGCGCCCGTCTGTGCCAGGGCGCGCAGCCGGCCCGCGTTGACATGCGGCTGGGCCAGCACGGCGGAGAGGAACATCATCTCGACCTGTCCACCCAGCAGGTCCTGCTGGGCCGGGCCACCGCCGCGGTAAGGGATGTGCGTGACGAAGGTGCCGCTCACGGCCTTGAAGTACTCGGCCGTGAGGTGGTTGCTCGATCCCGGTCCGACGCTGGCGTAGTTGAGGCGCCCCGGCTGCGCCTTGAGCTGGCCGACGAAGCGCACGAAGTCCTTGGCCTCGACCTTCGGATTGACCACCAGCACCAGCGGGTTGCTCGCGACCTGTGTCACGGGCTGCAGGTCTTTCGCGATGTCGAAGCTCAGCTTCGGATAGACCAGCGGGTAGGTCGCGTAGCTGTCGAACACCATCAGCAGCGTGTGGCCGTCGGGCGCCGCGCGGGCCACCTCGGCGCCTGCCAGCGTGCCGCCGGCGCCGCTGCGGTTGTCGACGATCACCGTCTGGCCGAGCGCGGCCTGCAGGCGCGGCTGCAACTGCCGCGCGACGGTGTCGACGATGCCGCCCGGCGGAAAGCCGACGACCAGTCGCACGGGCTTGGAAGGCCAGGCCGGCGTCTGCGCTTGTGCAGCCATTCCGAACAGCAAGGTGCAGGCGACCAGGGCCCGGGAAAGGATCGAGAAGGACATCGTGTGCGCCCGTGGGTTGAGGAAGAACAGGAAAGCGTCAGCGCACGAAGTGCGGCGGAATCTGCGCGTCGACGTTGACCCACACGCTCTTGACCTGCGTGTACTCGCGCATCGCGTCGAAGCCCATCTCGCGGCCGTAGCCGCTCTGGCCCACGCCGCCGAAGGGCGAGCCGGGGTTCACGCGCTTGTAGCTGTTGATCCAGACCATGCCGGCGTGCAGGTCGCGCGCCACCTTGTGGGCGCGCTGCAGGTTGTTGGTCCACAGGCCGCTGCCCAGGCCGTAGTCGGTGCCGTTGGCGATCTGCATCGCTTCTTCGTCGCTCTTGAAGGTGAGCACGGTGACGAAGGGGCCGAACACTTCTTCCTGCGCCACGCGGTCCTGGTATGACTTCGCACGCACCACGGTCGGCTCGACGTAGCAGCCTTGTGCCAGATCGCCGCCGGGCGAGGTACCACCGGCCAGCACCTCGCCGCCCTGCGCCTTCGCCACCTCGACATAGCTCAGCACGCGGTCGCGGTGCTGGGCGCTGGTGAGCGGGCCCATCTCGGTGTTCTCGTCGAGCGGATTGCCCAGGCGGATGGACTGCGCGAGCGGAATGAACTGTTCGAGGAAGGCGTCGGCGATCTTCTCGTGCAGCATCAGGCGCGAACCCGCGATGCAGGCCTGCCCCTGGTTGTGGAAGATGGCCCAGGCGCTGCCGTTCACGGCGGCCCGCAGGTTCGCGTCCTCGAACACGATGTTGGGGCCCTTGCCGCCGAGCTCGAGCTGCACCTTCTTCAGGTTGCCCGCGCTGGCCTGCACGATGCGCCGGCCGGTGGCGGTGCTGCCGGTGAAAGCGATCTTCGCGATCTCGGGATGCTCCGCGATGTACTGGCCCGCCACGCTGCCCAGGCCCGGCAGCATGTTGACCACGCCGGGCGGCACGCCGGCCTCGGCCATCAGCTCGGCGATGCGCAGCGACGTGAGCGGCGTGATCTCGGCCGGCTTCATCACGATGCAGTTGCCGGCCGCGAGCGCGGGCGCCATCTTCCAGCTCGTGAACATGAGCGGAAAGTTCCACGGCACGATCTGCCCGACGATGCCGACGGGCTCGCGCAGGGTGTAGTTGAGAAAGCCCTCTTCCACCGGAATGGTTTCGCCCTGGAACTTGTCGGCCATGCCGCCGAAGTAGCGGAAGCACGCGGCGGTGCGCGGCACGTCGAGCCGGCGCGAATCGCGGATCGGGTGGCCGGTGTCGAGCGATTCGAGCCGCGCGAGTTCTTCGCCGTTGGCCTCGATGAGGTCGGCCAGCTTCAGCAGGATGCGGCCACGGTCGGCGGCGGCCATGCGGCTCCACTTGGGGAACGCGCGCTTCGCGGCGGCCACGGCCTTGTCGACGTCGGCCTTGCCGGCCAGCGCGACCTGGGCGATGGGCGTGTTGTCGTGCGGGTTCAGCGTGGCGAGCGTCTCACCGGATTCGGCATCGACAAAACGGCCGTCGATGAAAAGCTGGTGGCGGATGGAAAGAGCAGGCATGGGTTCTCCTCGCCCTCCCGCGCGGGGAGGGTTGGATGGATGGGTGGCGGAGGGAAAAAAGGAGGCGGGCCGGCCGGTCAGAACTCGACCGGAATTTCGGGCGACTCGCCCTTCTGGATCTCGAAGACCAGGCTCGGCGAGCCGTTCTCCCACACCAGCAGCATCGAGCGCTTGGGGCTGAAGCCCTGGTGGCGGCAGTAGGCGGGCATGGCGGCCATGTCGCCGGCCTTCATGATCACGCGGGCCATGGGCTTGCCGGTGTTCTTGTCGCCGCAGTCCCAGTGGATCTCGTCGGTCATCTGGAAGAACCACTCGACGCGGTCGTTGCCATGGATGATCGGCAGGATGTGCTCTTCGGTCGTCGGGCACATGTAGCTGTGCTTCACCACCGAGGTGAAGCTCGGGTTCCACGTCACCTGCGAACGGCTCAGGAAGCCGAAGAGGTTGAAGGCGTGCACCTCGTTCTCGAAGCCGGGCTCGGGGTGCAGCTCGGGCTGGGCCTGCGGCACGTCGGCAAAAGCACGGTTGATCGGCGCGCCGCGTTCGTCGCTGCGCAGGTCGAGGTCGCCCTTCAGGCCCACGCAGCGCTTGGCCAGCTCGCGCGCCCGGGTGATCTTGGCGGTGTTGTTGCCGCTCTTGCGGCCGTAGGCCGAGCCGGTTTCCTGCGGCGCGGCGAAAGGGTCGAAGCTCTCGTTGGTCCAGTCGTCGAGCATGGCCTCGAAGGTGGCGCGGATCTGCGCGGTGGGGAAGTTCTCGAGCAGGTCGATGCCCGCGTCCTTCATGGTGCCGTTGAAGCTGCCGGCGTACAGGTCGACCGAGTCGTAGTGGTTGATGGTGCCAAAAACGTTGTCGAAGTTGACCCAGCCGTAGAAGAAGCCCCAGGCCACGTCGCGCATCAGCGCACGCAGGTAGCTGCCGGCGTCCATGGTGTGGCTCATGGGACGGCCGTCACGGGTCTTCCAGGTGATGTGGGCAAAGTACTCGTCGCGGCGGAAGCCGAAGCTGCCGAGCGAAAAATCCTTGTAGCCGAGCGTGGCGTGGGGCTGCGATGCGAGGACCTTGGCGAGTTCTGCGGGTGCGTTCATGGTGTGGCTCCTGGATTCGGGTGCGTTCAGTGCGTCTGGCAGATGTCGGCCCACTTCTCTACGGAGAGGTCGCCTTTGCAGGTCTGCAGCACGATCACGCCGGGGTCGCCGGCCACGCGGAACTGGTAGGCGGTGTTCTTCGGCAGCAGGCCCTGGTGGCCGCGCGAGAGCTTCATCCAGCCCATCTTCTTGCCCTGGGGTTCGCCCTTCACGCGCACGGCGCCGTTCTTCTCGGTGTCGGCCACGGTCTGGGCCGCATCGAGCTGCACGAGGTGCACTTCGACCTCGCCGTCCATCACCAGCGCGAACTCGTCGTGCGCGCTCGTGTACCAGGGCGAGGTGCCTTCGGCGCGCAGCGTTTCCAGCACATAGATCTGGTTCTGGCCGAACACGACCTTCTCGTACGGTGCGCTGATGCTGGCGATCTCGAAGCAGTTGGAGAACGCGTAGTGGCGCACGTCGTCGTCGATGGGCTCGACGTGGCCTTTCTCGAAATGCTTGAGGGACCCGAAGCGGGTCTGGTATGCGACGGTCATGGTGTCTCCTGAGGTGCCGGACGATGCAGCGTGGCGGCTGCGATGTCTGCACTGTAGGAAACGAAGGGCCACAGCGGTAGGCCCGAAACGCGGGCCGCATTGTTCGGCAAATCCGTTCAATGCACAGGGTTTACCCCGGAACGGACGGCGTTCGCGTCAGGCGTCCGAGATCAGGCCCGGCGGCAGCAGGCCCCGTTCGATCATGGCCGCGTCCCACGGCGGCACCTTCGAGAACGCCTGGGTCAGGTGCTCGATGAAGAGCCGCAACTTGAACGCATTGCGCGAGGTGCCCGCGTACACCGCGCTGAGCGAGAACGACGACAGCTGGTGCGCCGGCAGCACCACTTCCAGGTCGCCGCGCAGGATCGCCTCGCCGGCCACCAGCGTCGGCAGGCAGACGATGCCGGCGTGCTCCATGGCGTATTCGCGCAGCAGGTGGACGCTGTTGGTGAGCAGCGCGGCGCTCATGTACAGCGTGACCTGTTCACCCGCATGATGAAAGGTCCAGCGGTCGCGCGTGGGGTAGCCCGAGTACAGGCCGAGCGTGTGCTTGTGCAGCTCGCGCGGGCTCGCGGGCCGGCCGTGCGCGGCCAGGTACTCGGGGGTGGCGCAGAACACGCGGCGCACCGGGAACAGCGGGCGCGACACCAGCTCGGTCGACGCCGCCGGAAAAATCTGCAGCGCACAGTCGACGCCCGCCTTCACCGGATCGACCACCGCGTCGCTCACGATGAGCTCGAGGTGGATGTCCGGAAAGCTCACCTGGAAGGCCCGCAGCAGCGTCGCGAAATGCCCCAGCACGAAGCCGGTGAGCGCATGCACGCGCAGCGTGCCGGTGGGCCCGTCCTTGGCGTCGCGCATCTGGTCCATGATGTTGTTGGCCCGGCCGACCAGCTCGACGCAGTCGCGCAGGAAGGCCTGCCCCACGTCGCTGAGCCGGACCACGCGCGTGCTGCGGTGGAACAGCGGCGCGCCGACATGGTCTTCGAGCTGCTTCACGCGGCTGGTCACCACCGACTTCGACACCCGCATCTGACGCGCGGCCTCGGCAAAGCTCTGGGTCTGTGCGACCCGCACGAAGGTCTCTATGTTCTCGAGGCGGTCCATGGGGCATGCAATGTAGCGGTTCTTCGGCGGCGACCGGTCGGTCGCACAGGTGTGAAGTACTGCGCAATCCCGCACGGAGATTGACCGCACCCCCTTCAATTCGCTCACAAATGTGAGCATTTCCCTGTGGGATTGTTAATGAGACAACTATTGTCCAGCCCTCAAGCACCCTAGGTGCACAAGAAATCAAAGCAGGGAGTTCCCATGACCCAATCCACCAAATCCACGATCACCGTGATGCTCGCGCTGGCGGCATCCGTTCTCATGAGCGCCTGTGTGCACCACCACGCGCCGCCGCGTGCAGAGCCCGCACCCGCGCACAAGGGCGGCAACTTCTGCCCGCCGGGCCAGGCCAAGAAGGGCAACTGCTGATCGCCCGCGATGCTGAACCCGTTTCTGCGTGACATGACGCCCGACGAACTGCCGGCCGGCACCTCGCGGCCGACCTACATCGCGCTGCTGCCCGTGCTGGCCTACGTGCTCGTGGCCATCACGTTCCTGAGCATGTCGGTGGTCGTGCCGAGCTTGGTGGTGGCCTGCCTGTTCGCGACCGCGGCGGCCATGTCGCTCGGCGCGGGCGTGGTGCTCGGCATGAGCCTCTGGATCTTTCCGCAGCTGTCGCGCTGAGGGTCAAGACATGAGCACGTCCAACGCTTCCGTCTTCCGCGTCCAGAGTTGGCGCACGACCTTGCTCGCTGCATCCGTGGTGCTGCTGGTCGTGATGGCGCTGCTCATGAAGTGGCTCGTCGAGCTGCAGGTGGAAACCGCGCAGGAACGCCAGCTGCGCGAAGCCGTTGCACGCGAGGCGGACGCGCGCTGCTTTGCGCTGCCCACGCGACTGGAAGTCGACACCTGCCGGGCCGTCAACGCAGCGCGCGTTGCGCCCTGACGTCAGCCGCCCTCACCCGAAGGTGAACGCGTAGGCCTGCGCGCCGGCGTCGAGAAACTCGATCTCGAACAGCCGCTCCCTGCCACCGCCCGCTGATTGGCGCACCAGCTGGTACAGCTTCTGCGCATCGACCACGCCGTGGCCCTGGGCATCGGTGTCCGCGCCGTGGTCCGCCAGCGGCGGCTGGCCGTCGACCCGCACCGTGAAACGCACCGGCTTGCCGTCGGCCATCGGCCCCAGCACCAGGTGCAGGTCGCGCGCCTTGAAGCGGTAGGCGATGCGGCCGTCGGCACGGTTCAGCACGGCACGCTCGGCCTCCACAGTCCAGTCGCCGCCCAACGCCCACTGGTTGGTGCGCAGCGATGAAGCCGCGGGCTCGTAGGCCTTCGCACGGTCGCGCGCGATGCCGCCGGGCGACGCAAAGCCGTGCGCACGGGCATGGCCCAGGTAGGTTTCGCCGGACTGCGCCGGCTCGGCGGCGGGCGCGGCCTGGGTGCCCTGCCCCAGCGGCGCCACCAATCCAGCGGCCACTTGGGCCTGCCCGGCCTCGGCCAGCAGTTGCTGGATGACCTGCTCGGCCTTGTCGTAGCGGTTCTCACCGAACTGGTGATGGCGGATGCGCCCCTGCGCATCGACGAAGTAGAACGCCGGCCAGGCCTGGTTGTCGAAGCCACGCCAGATGGCGAAGTCGTTGTCCAGCGCCACCGGGAACCCGATGCCCAGGTCCTTCACGGCCTTGCGCACGTTGGCCGGGTTTTTTTCGAACGCGAACTCCGGCGCATGCACGCCGAGGACGACCAGGCCCGCGTCCTTGTACTTGTCGGCCCACGCGCGCACGTAGGGCAGCGTGCGCAGGCAGTTGATGCACGAGTAGGTCCAGAAGTCGATCAGCACCACCTTGCCGCGCAAGGCCTCGGGCGTGAGCGGCGGCGAGTTGATCCATTCGGTCGCACCAGCCAGCGACGGCAGGCGGCCTTCGACGCGGAGGTTGTGCGCGGGCACCGGGGCCGGACGGGGGTCCGAGACGCGCAGGAAGCCGGCGTCTGCGCGTTGCGCCTGCGGCGTGTCTTTGCGGAGCGAGTCCACTAGCGCCTGCTCCAGTGCCGACGTCGTGCCCAGCGACAGGCGCGCGAGCAATCCAGTGTCCAGCCCCAGCGCGATGGCGCCCACGCCCGCCAGCACCGCCGCGCCGGCGATGCGCCGCACCCCTTCGCCGGTCGGCAACGTGCGCTTCAGCGCCGCGAGCAACCGGCCACCCGACAGCAGCGCCGCCGCGAGCGACGTGCACGCGCCGGCGGCATAGGCGAGCAGCAGCAGCGAGGTGCCGACGCTCGCACCGTTGAGCGCCGCGCCCGTCAGGATCAGCCCGAGGATCGGCCCCGCGCACGGCGCCCAGAGCAGGCCCGTGCCCACGCCCAGCCACAGCGGTGAAAACGCCGAGCCCTGCGCGTCGGACATGCGCAAGCCCAGCGCCACGAGCGGCCGGCTCAGGCGATCGGCCACGCGCGGGAACAGCAGCGTCGCACCGAACAGCGCAAGCATTGCCATGGCCGCATAGCGCCCGTATTCGTTGAGCGTGACGATCCAGCCGCCGCCCACCGCGGCCAGCGTGGCGACCCCGGCAAAGGCCAGCGCCATGCCCGCGAGCATCGGCAGGCCGTGCGAGCGGAACGGCCGGTCGGCGCGCGCGAACACGAAGGGCAGCACCGGCAGGATGCAGGGGCTCAGGATCGTGAGCACCCCGCCCAGGTAGGCGATGAAGAGGATGAGCATGGTGTGAAAGGTGTTGGATTGGCTTCAGCGAGCGGGCGCGGCGGCCAACGCCAGCCGCGCCTCGAGCCCGCCTTCGGCGCGGTTGTGCAGCGTGAGTTCGGCGCCCATGGCCATGGCCAGCTGGTGCGCGATGGCCAGGCCCAGGCCGGTGCCGCCGGTGCTGCGGTTGCGCGAACTTTCGACGCGGTAGAAGGGCTTGAGCACTGCGTCGAGCTCGTCGGGGGGAATGCCCGGGCCGTTGTCGAGCACGCTCACCACGAGGCGGCCATCTCTGGTTTGCACACGAAGCGTCACGTCGGTGCCGAACTTCAGCGCGTTGTCGATCAGGTTCATGAGGATGCGGCGCAGCGCATTCGGGCGGCTCACGATCGGCGCGCCGGCCCGGCCGTCGAGCCGCACCTGCTGGCCCACGTCTTCGTAGTCGGCCACCATGCTTTCGAACAGCGCATCGGCGTCGATGCGCAGCGGCGGCTCGGTGGCGCCGTGGAGCGTGCGCGCATAGGTCACGCCTTCGCGCACCAGCGCGTTCATCGCGTCCAGGTCCTGGCGGAATTTCTCGCGGTCGTGCGTGTCGTCCATCAGGTCGGTGCGCAGGCGCATCCGCGTGATGGGCGTCTGCAGGTCGTGCGAAATGGCCGCCAGGATCTCGACGCGCTCCGACATGTAGCCCGCGATGCGCTGCTGCATGGCATTGAAGGCGCGCGCCGCGTGCGCCACTTCGGTGGGGCCCTCTTCCGCCAGCGTGCGGCTCTTCAGGTCGGGGCCGAGCTGGTCGGCCGCGGCGGACAGCTGCGCGAGCGGCCGTGTCACCAGCCGCACCGCGACCCAGGCGCACACGGCCAGCACCAGCAGTTGCCCCACCAGCAGCCACATCACCCAGCCCGACACCGGCATGCCCACGCGCATGGCATGCACGACCACGGACGACCCGTCGCCCAGCCGCACCTCGATCTGCAGGCCCTCGGGCGGCCAGGCCACCTCGCCGACCTTGACGACGGGGAACGGGCGCATCGCATCGACGATGGCCACGGCAAACTGCCGCGAAGCCTCCGAGGCGGGCGCGTCGCCCTGTGCAGTGCCGCCCAGCACGAAGCGGTAGTTGCGCCGCTCGAGCTTGTCGAGCCAGCCGGCGCGCTCCGCCGCAGGGAGCCGGTCGAGGATGGCGACCGAGCTCGCGATGTCGCGCTCGATGCCGATCATCATCAGCTCGCGAAGCGCCATGTTCCGCTCGTAGCGGATCGCCGCGAAGGTGAGCAGCTGCGCGATCGCCAGGCCCACCACGATGATCAGCGTCACGCGGGCATACAGCGAGCCGGGCAGCAGCCGGCGCCAGCGCGGCGCGGTACCGGATGAGTTCGCAACGGGACTCGCGGGAGTGGACATGAACACCTTCGTCGGTAGGCGGCGTGGCGATGCGTCAGCGCAGCGGGCTCACACCAGGTGGATGGCAACGTCGATGTTGCCTCGGGTCGCCTTGGAATAGGGGCAGGTCTGGTGCGCGGCCTCCGTGAGGGCCTGCGCCACCTCGCGGTCCAGGCCCGGCAGGCTCACGTTCAGGCGTGCCTGCAAAAAGTACTCGCCGCCCGCCGTGCCCAGGTCGACCTCGGCATCGACGGTCAGGTCGGGCGGCAGTGCGACCTTCATCTTGCCGGCCGCCTTGCCCATCGCGCCGATGAAGCAGGCCGACCAGCCGGCGGCGAACAGCTGCTCGGGGTTGGTGCCGGTGCCGGCGCTGCCGGGCGACGAGAGCTTGATGTCCAGGCGGCCGTCCGAGCTGCGCGCCTCGCCGTCGCGACCTCCCGAAGAGGTGCGGGTCTTGCCGGTGTAGAGGACTTTGTCGATGCGGGTCATGGGGGTTCCTTGGGTGCAGGGTGGTGGAGAAACGGACGGATTGTTGGGCCGCCCTCCCCCTGCCGGATCGCCTTCTGTATGCCTGTGTATCTGCGCCGGAAACCCACACACTACGTTTCAACAGCCGCTGCCGGCGCGCCGCCGGAACGCTACATTGCGGCTGCGGCGCCGTGCCGCCACTGTCCATCCCGCCATGACGCCCAAGACCTCCGACCACATCCTCATCGTCGACGACGACCGGGACATCCGCGAACTGCTCACCACCTACCTGGTGAAGAACGGCTTGCGCGTGGTCGCGGTGCCCACCGGGCGCCACATGCGCGCTGCGCTCGAGGCGTCGGGGCCCTTCGACCTGATCATCCTGGACCTGATGCTGCCCGGCGAAGACGGGCTCACGCTGTGCCGCGACCTGCGCACCGGCAAGTACAAGGCCACGCCCATCCTCATGCTCACCGCGCGCAGCGAGGAAGCCGACCGCATCCTGGGCCTGGAGATGGGCGCCGACGACTACCTGGCCAAGCCCTTTTCCGCGCGCGAGCTGCTGGCTCGCATCCGCGCCGTGATGCGGCGCACGCGCATGCTGCCGCCGAACATGGGCGCCGTCGAGCCCTCGCAGAAGCTGGGGTTCGGCGAGTGGCAGGTCGACACAGTCGCGCGCCACCTGATCGACGACGCGGGCGTGATGGTGGCGCTGAGCGGCGCCGAGTACCGGCTGCTGCGCGTGTTCCTCGACCACCCGCAGAAGGTGCTCAGCCGCGACCAGCTGCTCAGCCTGACCCAAGGCCGCGAAGCCGAGCTTTTCGAGCGCTCCATCGACCTGCTCGTGAGCCGGCTGCGCCAGCGCCTGCGCGACGATGCGCGCGAGCCCCGCTACATCAAGACCGTGCGCAGCGAAGGCTACGTGCTCGCTTCGGCGGTCGAAGCGAGAGACTGACCGACGCCACGCTCTGGCACTGGGTCGGGTGGCGCAGCTCGTGCGCGAACCCGCCTGCAAAGAACAGCAGTGCGAACCAGAGCTTCTTGAATCCGCGGGAGCGCGTCATGGGGATGTCCTTCGGGCGATGAGTGGATGACGGGCGGATTGTTGGCCGCCTGCTCCCCGCACAACGGGCATTGCGTATGCCTGTGTATCTCCACCTGAAATCGACACACCACGTTGCGTTGAGGCGGCCTCGCGCGCGCCTGCGATTGAAATTTAGTGTGGCCGAAACCGGCGCAGATACAGAGGCATACAGATGCCGGTCAGCAGGCGGACTTCGCGCCGAACAATCGCGCCGTCATCCTCTTCGAACCCAGGAATTTCCATGACTACATCCCCCTTTCTGCTGCGCCGTTCGTTCCTCGGCAAGGCCGCACTCGGCCTCGCCGCCACGCAGCTCACGTCGATCGTTCCCGCCTTCGCCCAATCCGCCAGCACCGGCAGCACCCGGCGCCTCGAGCCCCTCAAGAGCATCGAAGCCGGCAGCCTGCGCATCGGCTATTACGAAGCCGGCCCGGCCGACGGCGCGCCGGTGATTCTTCTGCACGGCTGGCCCTACGACATCCACATGTTCGTCGACGTCGCACCGCAGCTTGCCGCCGCGGGCTTTCGCGTCATCGTGCCGTACCTGCGCGGCTACGGCACCACGCGCTTCCTGTCGGCCGACACGCCGCGCAACGGGCAGCAGTCGGCGGTGGCCGTCGACATCGTCGCGCTGATGGATGCGCTGAAGATCCCCGTCGCCACCGTGGCCGGCTGCGACTGGGGCGCGCGCACCGCCTGCATCATGGCCGCGCTGTGGCCCGAGCGCGTGAAGGCGCTGGTGTCGGTCAGCGGCTACCTCATCGGCAGCCAGGAAGCCGGCAAGGCGCCGCTGCCGCCGCAGGCCGAGCTGCAGTGGTGGTACCAGTACTACTTCGCGACCGAGCGCGGCCGCGCGGGCTACGAGAAGAACCGCCACGACTTCGCCAAGCTCATCTGGCAACTCGCCTCGCCGAAGTGGAACTTCGATGCCGCCACCTTCGAGCGCAGCGCCGTGGCCTTCGAGAACCCCGACCACGTGGCGATCACGGTGCACAACTACCGCTGGCGCCTCGGCCTGGCCGAGGGCGAGGCGAAGTACCAGGCGCTGGAGAACCGGCTCGCCCAGGCGCCGGTGATCGGCGTGCCGACGATCACGCTCGAAGGCGACGCCAACGGCGCGCCGCACCCGGAGCCCAGTGCGTATGCGAAGAAGTTCTCGGGGCGTTACGCGCACCGGTTGGTCAGCGGCGGCATCGGCCACAACCTGCCGCAGGAAGCGCCCGAGGCGTTTGCGAAGGCGGTGATCGACGTGGCGCGCGGGTAAGCCGCGCACGCCCCTCAGTCGGCAGTGAGTGCCTGAGGCTGCGCGGTCACCGGCAGCTCGGCGTCGAAGCGCTCGAACCCGCAGTAGCACAGGAAGTGGCGGTTGGCGGCGCGGCCGAACAAGGTCATGCCGAGCTTGCTGGCCAGCTCGTGCCCCATCGCGGTGACGCCGTTGCGCGACACGATGATCGGCACGCCCATGTGGGCCGACTTCATCACCATCTCGCTGGTCAACCGGCCCGTGGTGTAGAAAACCTTGTCGCCGCCGTCGATGCCATGCACGGCCATCCAGCCGGCGATGGAATCGATGGCGTTGTGCCGGCCGACGTCTTCCACGAACACCAGCATCTCGGTGCCGCGGAACAACGCACACCCATGCACCGAGCCCGCATGCCGGTGCACGCTGTGGCGCGATTTCATGAGTTCGAGAATGCGCAGCAGCGTGCCCTGCGCGATGCGCGCCGTCTGCGCGGTCGGCAGCCGCACGGCGCCGATCTGCGCCATCGCATCGCCGAACACGGTGCCTTGTCCGCAGCCCGTGGTCACGACCCGGTGCGCGGTTTTTTCCGTAAGGTTGGTGATGCCCGCGTGCGTCTTCACGGCGGCGGCCTCGACGCTCCAGTCGACGTCGATGCTCTCGACGTCGCTGGCGCGCTGCACCAGGTTCTGGTTGAGCAGGTAGCCCAGCACCAGCAGTTCGGGCGCAGCGCCCAGGGTCATGAGCGTCACGAGTTCGCGCTTGTCGACAAAGACGGTCAACGGCCGCTCCGCCGGGATGTCGATGTCGCGGCGCTCGCCGTGCTGGTCGACGATTTCGATGCGGCGCAGCAGCGGGCCGCGCGCCGGGTTCAGGCGCGGCGCATCGGCGCGCCGGGGCAGCGCCACGGCGTCGAAAGCCAGCGGCTCTTCTTCTGCGCCGTCTGCGTCGTCTTCATCAAGTGGGGCCATGCAGGAATGCTACGCCACCGCGCTGGCGCGGCATGCCCGGGTTTGCGCGTCGGCGATCGAGGGGTACTGCGCGCAGACCCGCGTGCCATCGGCTATGGTTCGGCCAATGCTTTCCTCGGACACCCCTGCGACCGCGCCCACCGGCCGCCCGACGCTCGACGTCGCGGTGGTCATGCGCCGCGAGCGCCTGCATGGCCCGTCGAGCCACTGGCAGCCCTGGCGCTGGACGCTCGACAGCGTGCAGCCCGACGAGCCCGGCTTCGGCACCGAACCGCGCCTGCTGCGCGACGACGGCGGCGAGCAGCAGTGGCTGCACCCCGGCTTCAAGGTCGAGCTGTTCCGCGACGAGGCCGAGGGCTATCACCTCAACGCGATCACGCCGACACCGTGCTGGTTCGTGCTGTGGCGCATGGACGAGGAAGCGACGCTGTCCACGGAACCCATTCCGCGCCCGGTCGTGGTCACGCTGAGCTACTACGAGGCCGGGCGCTGGCTCGATGCGCAGGAAACCGTCGAGCAGGTGCCGGCCCCCGCGGAGGTGGTCGACTGGGTGCGCGCCTTCGTCGACGAGCACTACGTGATCGAGCCCAAGCGCCGCCGGCGGCCCGAGAGTTTCCGGTCGCTGGTCGATCGTTTCGGCAACGCCGCGAGCGTGTCGACCGAGAAAAAGCGCGGACGGGGTGCGGGCGATGTCTGAGGGTTTTCTCGGACGCTGGTCGCGCCGCAAGCAGGAAGTGCGCGCGGCCGAGACGGTCGTGGAAGAGAAAGAGAAGGCGCCGCCGGCAGATGAGCCTGTTCCGGCGCCCGGCCTCGTTGCGGCGCCGGCCGCCCTGCCGCCCGAAGCCGACCCGGACGCCGCGCCGCCGTTGACCCTTGCGGACGTGGACGCGCTGGGCATCGAGTCCGACTACACGCCCTTCCTCACGAAGCAGGTGGCGCCCGAGGTCAAGAACGCGGCCTTCCGCAAGCTCTTTACCGATCCGCATTTCAATGTGATGGACGGCCTCGACACCTACGTCGACGACTACTCCCAGTCCACCCCCGTGCCCGAGAGCGTGCTGCGCCAGATGGCCAGCGCCAAGTTCCTCAAGCTCTTCGACGAAGAGCCCGAAGACGCCGAAGACATTCCCCCTGAAACCCCCGACGCCGCCGAGGCGACGGACGTGGCACAGTCCCAGGATCCCGCAACGCTTCCCAGCCCGCCGGTTGCCCCGATGCAACCCGCCAGCCAAGAAACCGATGACCACCACGCTGATTTGCGACTGCAACCAGACGATGCCGCTCGAGCCGAAGACGCTCGGCGCGGCACTGGCTGAAACCCTTCCGCTGCATTCGTCGCTGTGCCGCCGCGAGGCGACCTCTTTCCAGCGCGCCATCCAGTCCGGCGACGACGTCGTGGTCGCCTGCACCCAGGAAAAACGGCTGTTCGGCGAACTCGCCACGCAGACGCCCAACGCCACCTCGCCGATCCGCTTCATCAACATCCGCGAGACGGGCGGCTGGAGCCGCGACGCCAAAAGCGCGATGCCGAAGATCGCCGCGCTGCTGGCCGCCGCCAGCCTGCCAGAGCCCGACCCCGTCTCGACCGTGACCTACACCAGCCAGGGCCGGCTGCTGATCATCGGACCGCTCGATGCGGCCGAGCGCGCCGCGGCGCTGGTCGGCGACACGCTCGACGTCACCCTGCTCGCGCAGGGCCCCGGCGCCACCGGTGGCGCCCAGGCGCGCCGCTGGCCGGTGATTGCCGGGCGCATCGATTCGCTCCAGGGCTGGCTCGGCGCCTTCACGCTGCGCTGGACGCGCGACAACGCGATCGACCTCGACCTGTGCACCCGCTGCAACGCCTGCGTGGTCGCCTGCCCCGAGCAGGCGATCGGGCTGGACTACCAGATCGACAACGCGCGCTGCACCTCGCACCGCGACTGCGAGCGCGCCTGCAGCGTGGCCGGCGCCATCAACTTCAGCCGCGAGGCCCAGGCGCTCGACGCGGCCTTCGACCTCGTGCTCGACCTCGGCACCGCGCCGCAGATCGACTGGCACGCGCCGCCGCAAGGCTACTTCCACCTGCCCGGCGGCGTCGCGCAGGCCGAGGGCCTGCAGACCTTGCTGCGCCTGCGCGAGCTGGTCGGCGAATTCGAAAAGCCAAAGTTCTTCGACTACAAGCAGAAGCTCTGCGCGCACAGCCGCAACGAGGTGGTCGGCTGCAACGCCTGCGTCGATGTGTGCTCAGCCCATGCCGTGAGCAGCGACCCGCAACGCCAGCGCATCGTGGTCAACCCGAACCTGTGCGTCGGCTGCGGCGCCTGCACCACGGTGTGCCCGACGGGCGCGCTGGGCTACACCTACCCGCGCGCGCCCGACCAGGGCTTGAAGCTGCGCAAGCTGCTCGGCACCTACGCCGCGGCGGGCGGGCGCGATGCCGCGCTGCTGCTGCACAGCCAGGAAGGCGGCCAGGCGCTGCTCGAACAACTCGGGCGCCAGGCGCAGCTCGGCAAGGCCCAGGGCGTGCCGGCGCGCGTGATTCCGGTCGACCTCTTTCATGCGGCCAGCACCGGCATCGACCTGTGGCTCAGCGCGATTTCCTTCGGCGCCTCGCAGGTCGCGGTGCTGTGCACCGGCGAAGAGGCGCCGCAGTACCTCGCGGCGCTCAAGCAGCAGATGAACGTCGCGCAGGCGCTGTTGCTGGGCCTGGGCTACACCGGCACGCACTTTCACGTGATCGAGGCCGACGCGCCCGCCGTTCTGGACGCCGCGCTGGCCGGCTTGCGCACGACCACGCAGCGCGTGCCGGCCGCGGCCGCCCGCTTCGCCGTCGGCGCCGACAAGCGCGACCGGCTCGAGATGACGCTCGACCACCTGATGGGCGCGGCCCCGGCCCTGCAGACGCCTGGCGATGCACCGCTGGCTTTCGCGCTGCCGACCGGATCGCCGCTGGGCGCCATCGCGGTCGACAAGGACAAGTGCACGCTGTGCCTGGCCTGCGTGAGCGCGTGCCCGTCGGGTGCGCTGCTGGACAGCCAGAGCGCGCCGCAGCTGCGCTTCATCGAGAAGAACTGCGTGCAGTGCGGCCTGTGCGAAATCACCTGCCCCGAAGACGCCGTCTCGCTCGTGCCGCGCCTGCTGGCCGCGCCCGAGCGCAAGCAGCACGTGCTGCTGAACGAGGCCAGGCCCTGGGCCTGCATCCGCTGCAGCAAACCCTTCGGCACAGAGAAAGCCATCGAGGCCATGCTCGGCAAGCTGGCCGGGCATGCGATGTTCCAGGGCGAAGCGCTGGAGCGCCTCAAGATGTGCAGCGACTGCCGCGTCATCGACCTGTACAGCGCCACCAACGAAGTGAAGATCGCCCCGCTATGAGCCAGACCTTTCCCGCCACGTCCGCACTCGACGAGGAGGTGGCGCGGGCCGAGCTCTACGGCCTGCTGGCGCGGCTCTGGTACGCCGCGCCCGACGTCGAACTGCTCGAAGCCTTCCAGGTCGCGCCCACCGAGGCGCCGGCCGCGGGCGCTTTTCTGGAAGAACCGTGGCGCCAGCTGGTCGGCATCGCGCGCGACACCAGCGCGACCGCCGCGCACGAGGAATACGACGCGCTCTTCGGCGGCATCGGCAAGCCCGAGGTCCTTCTGTTCGGCTCGCACTACCTGAGCGGTTTTCTCAACGACAAGCCGCTCGTGCAGCTGCGCAACGACCTCGACCGGCTGGGCCTGGCGCGCACCGAGACCACCTACGAAACCGAGGACCACATCGCCTGCCTGTTCGAGGTCATGCGCTACCTGATCGCCGGCGAGGACGTGGCGGTGGCCAACCTCACGCAGCAGCAGGCCCTGTTCTCCAAACACATCCAGCCCTGGCTGCCCGCCTTGTGCGATGCTGTGTTGCAGCATCCGAAGGCGCGGTTCTACGCGGCGCTCGCCGCCTTCACGCGCGCGTTCGGCGACGTCGAGACGCAGGCCTTCGACATGCTGGACTGAAGCGAACGAATGCGAGGGGTATTCAGGTTGCTCACACCTTGTTGCTGGTCTAGTATCCACAAGGCCGACCGGGTTTCCCCTCTCTCGTCGCGCCCAGCCACTCCTGGAGTCAATATGCAGGACAGCCAAAACACCGGCATCAAGCCGGCCTCCCGCCGCGGATTCTTCATCGGTGCCGCCACCGCCGGCGCCGCCGCGGTGGCCGTCACGTCGCTGCCAAACATGGCCGAGACGCCCGTCGCCGCCGTCGCCCCCTCTTTGCCGCCCCCGCCCGAAAACGGCGGCGGCTATTCCCTGAGCGAACACGTCAAGCGCTACTACGCCACCACGTCAGCCTGAGGAGACCCCGTGCTTCTGACCAGAAAATCCCCAGGCACCGCGAGCCAGCGGGCCTCCGACACCTCGCCTTTCGTTCACAGCTTGCGGCGCGGCCTCGCGAACGCCTTGCCGACGATGGACCGCCGCGCCTTCCTGCGGCGCTCCGGCCTCGGCGTCGGGGTGGGCCTGGCGGCCAGCCAGCTCACGCTGATCCAGAAGGCCAAGGCCGCCGACGGCCGGCCCACCGCCATCGGCGCCGGCAAGATCGAAGTGAAGCGCACCGTGTGCTCGCACTGCTCGGTCGGCTGCGCGTCCGACGCGGTGGTCGAGAACGGCGTGTGGGTTCGGCAGGAGCCCGTGTTCGACTCGCCCATCAACCTGGGCGCCCACTGCGCCAAGGGCGCCGCGCTGCGCGAGCACGGCCATGGCGAATACCGCCTGCGCTACCCGATGAAGCTCGTCAACGGCAAGTACGAGCGCATCAGCTGGGACACCGCCCTCGACGAGATCACCGCCAAGCTCAAGGAACTCACCAAGGCCAGCGGGCCCGACGCGATCTACTGGATCGGCTCGAGCAAGCACAGCAACGAGCAGGCCTACCTGCTGCGCAAATTCGTGAGCTTCTTCGGCAGCAACAACTGCGACCACCAGGCGCGCATCTGCCACTCGACCACGGTCGCGGGCGTGGCGAACACATGGGGCTACGGCGCCATGACCAATTCGTACAACGACATGCGCAATTCGAAGATTGCGATGTACATCGGCTCGAACGCGGCCGAGGCGCACCCGGTGAGCATGCTGCACATGCTGCACGCCAAGGAAAACGGCTGCAAGATGATCGTGGTCGACCCACGCTTCACGCGCACCGCGGCCAAGGCCCACGAGTACGTGCGCATCCGCTCGGGCTCGGACATCGCGTTCCTGTTCGGCATCCTGCACCACATCTTCAAGAACGGCTGGGAAGACAAGCGCTACATCAACGACCGCGTCTACGGCATGGAAGAAGTGCGTGCCGACGTCATGAGCAAGTGGACGCCCGACAAGGTCGAAGAGGCCTGCGGCGTGAGCGAAGCGCAGGTGCTGAAGGTCGCGACGATGCTGCACGAGCACCGCCCCGGCACCGTGGTCTGGTGCATGGGCCAGACGCAGCACAGCATCGGCAACGCGATCGTGCGGGCCTCGTGCATCCTGCAGCTGGCGCTGGGCAACGTGGGCAAGTCGGGCGGCGGCACCAACATCTTCCGCGGCCACGACAACGTGCAGGGCGCCACCGACGTCGGCCCCAACCCCGATTCACTGCCGGGCTACTACGGCCTGGTCGAAGGCTCGTGGAAGCACTTCGCCGCCACCTGGGGCGTCGACTTCGAATGGATCAAGGGCCGCTTTGCATCGCCCGCGATGATGAGCAAGCCCGGCATCACGGTGTCGCGCTGGATCGACGGCGTGCTCGAGAAGAACGAGCTCATCGACCAGGACTCGAACCTGCGCGGCGTCTTCTACTGGGGCCATGCGCCCAACTCGCAGACGCGCGGCCTCGAGATGAAGCGGGCCATGGACAAGCTCGACCTGCTCGTCGTGGTCGACCCGTACCCGTCGGCCACGGCCGCCATGGCCGCAATGCCGGGCCGGCCCGAAGACGCCAACGCGAATCGCGCGGTGTACCTGCTGCCCGCGTGCACGCAGTTCGAAACCAGCGGATCGGTCACGGCATCGAACCGGTCGGTCCAATGGCGCGAGAAGGTCATCGAGCCGCTGTGGGAAAGCCGCACCGACCACATGATCATGCAGCAGTTCGCCGACCGTCTGGGCTTCGGCAAGGAGCTCAGCAAGAACTACAAGATGCAGAAGGTCAAGGGCATGGACGAGCCCGTGCCGGAAGACATCCTGCGAGAAATCAACAAGTCGTGCTGGGCCGTCGGCTACTCGGGCCAGAGCCCCGAGCGGCTGCAGGCGCACATGCGCAACATGGCCGCCTTCGACGTGCGCACGCTCAAGGCCAAGGGCTCCGTCAAGGACAAGGTCAACGGCTACGACATCTCGGGCGATTACTTCGGACTGCCCTGGCCCTGCTACGGAACGCCCGAACTCAAGCACCCCGGCTCGCCGAACCTGTACGACCCGTCCAAGCACGTGATGGACGGCGGCGGCAACTTCCGCGCGAACTTCGGCGTGGAGCGCAACGGCAAGAACCTGCTGGCCGAAGACGGTTCCTACTCGAAGGGCGCCGACATCACCACCGGCTACCCCGAACTCGACCACCTGCTGCTCAAGAAGCTCGGCTGGTGGGACGAACTCACCGAGGCCGAGAAGCCCAAGGCCGAAGGCAAGAACTGGAAGACCGACAGCTCGGGCGGCATGATCCGCGTGTTCATGAAGAACCACGGCTGCCACCCCTTCGGCAATGCCAAGGCGCGTGCGGTGGTGTGGAACTTTCCCGATGCGATTCCGCAGCACCGCGAGCCGCTCTACGGCACGCGCCCCGACCTCGTCGCCAAGTACCCGACCCACGACGACAAGATGGCCTTCTGGCGCCTGCCCACGCTCTACAAGACCGTGCAGCAGAAGAACATCGCAGACAAGATCGCCGAAAAATTCCCGTACATCATGACCTCGGGCCGGCTCGTGGAATACGAAGGCGGCGGCGAGGAAACGCGCTCCAACCCCTGGCTGGCCGAGCTGCAGCAAGAGATGTTCATCGAGATCAACCCGAAGGTGGCGGCCGAGAAGAACATCCGCAACGGCGAGCGCGCCTGGGTGCACACGCCCACCGGCGCCAAGCTCAATGTGCAGGCGCTCGTCACCGAGCGCGTCGGGCCCGACACGGTGTTCATGCCCTTCCACTTCTCGGGCCGCTGGCAGGGCGAAGACCTGCTGGCCTACTACCCGAAGGGCGCGGCGCCCATCGTGCGCGGCGAGGCCATCAACACCGGCACCACCTACGGCTACGACAGCGTCACCATGATGCAAGAGACCAAGACCACGGTCTGCAACATCGAGAAAGCATAAGGAATCACCATGGCAAGAATGAAGTTCGTCTGCGATTCCGAGCGCTGCATCGAGTGCAACGGTTGCGTCACGGCCTGCAAGAACGAGAACGAGGTGCCCTGGGGCGTGAACCGCCGCCGCGTGGTCACGCTCAATGACGGCCTGCCGGGCGAGAAATCGATCTCGGTGGCCTGCATGCACTGCTCCGACGCGCCCTGCATGGCGGTGTGCCCCGTGCAATGTTTCTACCGCACCGACGAAGGCGTGGTGCTGCACGACAAGGACGTGTGCATCGGCTGCGGCTACTGCTCGTACGCCTGCCCCTTCGGCGCACCGCAGTTTCCGTCGCAAGGCACCTTCGGTGCGCGCGGCAAGATGGACAAGTGCACCTTCTGCGCCGGCGGCCCCGAAGCCAACGGCTCCGAAGCCGAGTTCGAAAAGTACGGCCGCAACCGTCTGGCCGAAGGCAAGCTGCCGGCCTGCGCCGAGATGTGCTCGACCAAGGCGCTCCTGGCCGGCGACGGCGACGTGGTGGCCGACATCTTCCGCACCCGCGTCGTGCATCGCGGCACGGGCGCCGAAGTCTGGGGCTGGGGCACGGCCTACGGCTCGCAACAGGCCGGCACGCCGCCCACCGGAGGCACCAAGTGACGCGCGCGGTCGTGATGCTCGTCGCGCTCGCTTCGGGCGCGATGCTGCTGGCGGCCTGCAGCGAGAAGCCGCAGACGAACGCCGAGGGCGTCAAGTACGACGCCGTGCCCTGGAGCGGCACCGGCACGCAGGCCAACACCGGCACGGTCTTCACCGCGCCCGGCTGGAAGGTGGGCGACAAGGCGTCGTGGGAGCAGCAGATCAAGACGCGCTCCAACGGCCAGAACGAGTACACCCGAACGAACTGAACCGGAGGCCGCATGAGCGTCACCATTCGCACGAGGCACGCGTTCCACGCGCTGCTGGCGACCGCGCTCCTGGGCTGTGCAGCCGGGGCGCTGGCCCAGGAGGCCAACCCGGCCGCGAGCGGCGCCGTCACCGGCTCGCCCGCGCCCGCGTCGCCTGCTGCGGCCACACCGGCACCGAAGGCCGAGGGCGGCATCCGCAGCCAGAACATCTTCGACGTCAAGCCCGAAGCCAGCGCCGACCCGAACTACCTCAACCAGACCAACGGCGAGCGCAACAAGGTGCAGCCCGGCAACAACGCGCCGATGTGGCGCCAGGTGAGCGGCGGCGTCACCGGCTACAGCAGTCTGCCCGTGAGCGAAGCGCCCGAGGCCGGCAACCTGATCCAGCGCTTCGTGCAGTACCCGGGCTCGCGCTTCACCAACGCCGGCGAAGCCTGGCGGCAGGTGCGCAACAACTGGATCATTCCGTACGGGGCGGCGCTGCTCTTCGTCACGCTGCTGGCGCTGGCGATTTTCTATTTCACGCGCGGACCGATCCGCCTGCATGGCAAGGAAACGGGCCGCAAGATCGAGCGCTTCACGCCGTTCGAACGCGCCACGCACTGGTCGAACGCCCTGGCCTTCGTCACGCTCGCGATCTCGGGCATCGTGATGGCCTTTGGCAAGTTCTTCCTGCTGCCGGTGCTCGGCAGTGCGCTGTTCGGCTGGCTCGCCTACGTGCTCAAGACCGTGCACAACTTCGTGGGGCCGCTGTTCGTGGTGACCACGCTGTTCATGGTCTTCACCTTCATCCGCAGCAACTGGCCAAGCAAGGACGACTTCACCTGGCTGCGGCAAGGCGGCGGCCTGTTCGGCGGCAAGGAGCCCGCGTCGCACCGCTTCAACGCGGGCGAGAAGGCGGTGTTCTGGGGCGGCGTGCTGTTCCTGGGCAGCATCGTCATCGCCTCGGGCCTGTTCCTCGACAAGCTGCTGCCCGGCTTCGTCTACACGCGCGGCGAGATGCAGGTCGCGCACATGGTGCATGCCGTGGCCACGCTGCTCATGATGGCGATGATCATGGGCCACATCTACATCGGCACGCTGGGCATGACCGGCGCCTACAAGGCGATGCGCGAAGGCTATGTCGACGAGACCTGGGCGCGCGAGCACCACCGCCTCTGGTACGACGACATCGAGGCCGGCAAGATCCCCGCGCAGCGCTCGCAGCCCGCCGGCGCCCCGGAGCCTGCACGGCCGGTGACGGCGCAAGGAACCTCCGTATGAAGCACACGTTGACCCTTCTGTGCACGCTGGCTGCAGCGTCCGCGTTCGCCAAGCTCCCGCCGCTCGGGCCGGAAGCCCAGGCCAAGGCCGCCGAGACCGCGGCCCGCACCGCGTGGAGCGCCAAGACCGACGGCTACCTGCTGTGCAAGTCGCAGGACCAGGTCGCTGCCAAGTACCGCGCCAGCGCCGAGGCCGCGGGCAAGCCGGCACCGGCCGCGGTGGCCACGCCGCCCTGCGTGGACCCCGGCCCCTACGCCGCGGCCCCCAAGCCCGAGGTCAAGCCCATCGAGGCATCGGGCGCTCACTCCCCGGCCCCCACGGCCGCGTCGCCGCCGAGTTCGAACCAGACCTCGGCGCAGACGAATCCCGCGCCCAAAAAGTAGGTCGGCAGCGCGCCACACCTGCGCGGGCGCGACCAAAGAAAGAAAGCCTGAAATGGCTCGCCGGCCAGCGCCGGCGTGGCCGCTTTCGGCGTGCGACCGGGTGTTGTGCCTGACAACGCTGGCCACATCCAACTTCTATACTGGCCCCGATGCCTCCACCCGAACGAACTGCCTCGACCGATGTGCGCATGCGCGGCTTCACGCAGCGCGCCGAGGTGCCCACCGCCCTCGCCTGGATCGATGCCCATACGCCCCTGCTGCCCGGTGAATCCGTGGCGGTCGACGAGGCCACGGGGCGGGTGCTAATGGATGAGGTGATCGCCCCCATCGCGGTGCCCGAGTTCGATCGCGCGGCCATGGACGGCTATGCACTGCGCGGCGGCGACACCACCGGCGCCGGTGAATACAACCCGCTGGAATTTCCGATCGTGGGCCACGCCTGGCCCGGTCGGCCTTTCGAGGGCGACGTGCCCGCAGGCGCTGCGGTCCGCATCATGACCGGCGCCCCGGTGCCGCAAGGGATCGACGCCGTGGTGCCCGCCGAATACGCGAGCGAGCAGGACGGGCGCCTGGCCATCACGCGCGCCGTCGCGCCGGGCCAGCACGTAGGCCACATCGGCGAAGACATCGCGCGCGGCAGCACGGCGCTGCCCGCGGGCCGCCGGCTGCGTCCACAGGATGCAGGGCTGGTGGCGTCGCTGGGCCTGGCGCAGTTGCAGGTGGTGCGCCGGCCGCGTGTGCGGCTGCTCGTCACGGGCAACGAAGTGCGCGCGCCCGGCACGCCCAAGGGGCCTTTCGAAATCTACGACGCCAACTCCGTGACCCTGCGCGGCCTGGTCGCTCGCGACGGCGGCGTGCTCGAGTCGCACCAGCGATTGGGCGACGACCCGCAGGTCATCGCGCAGGCGCTCGCAGCGCCGGGCGCCGACGTGGTACTCATCTCCGGCGGCTCCAGCGTGGGTGCCGAGGACCACGCGCCACGCCTGCTGGCGGAACTGGGCGAGCTCGCCATCCACGGCATCGCGATGCGGCCCTCCAGCCCGGCCGGCATGGGGCGCATCGGCGACACGCTGGTCTTCCTGCTGCCGGGCAACCCCGTGTCCTGCCTGTGCGCCTACGACTTCTTTGCCGGACGTGCGATCCGCCTACTCGGCGGCCGGCCCGCCGACTGGCCCTACCCGCGCACGCGCGCCACCGTCGCACGCAAGATCGTCTCGCAGGTCGGGCGCGTCGACTACGTGCGCGTGAAGATCGGCAGCGACGGCGTGGAACCGCTTGCGCTCTCGGGTGCGTCGGTGCTGAGCTCGACCACGCGGGCCGACGGCTTCGTGATCGCCCCCGCCGAAAGCGAAGGCTTCGGGCCCGGGACCGACGTCACTGTTCATCTGTACGAGTGCCCGTGAAAGCCCAATCGCAATTTCTCGATGTCGTCACGCGGGACGAGGCCGAGCGCCGCTTCCGCGAACACCTGACCCTCGCGCCACTGGGCCGAGAGACCGTTCCCCTGCACGCGGTGCTGGGCCGTGTGCTGGCCGACGACGTGGTCGCCGCCATCGACGTGCCCGGCTTCGACCGCTCCAACGTCGACGGCTTTGCCGTGCAGGCCGCCGACACCTGGGGCGCGATGGAAGAACAGGTGCGCGCGCTGGCCCTCGTGGGCGAGACGCTCGCGCCCGGGATCGTGCCGCAGCGCGAGGTGACGCCCGGCCACGCGACCGCGATCGCCACCGGCGGCATGCTGCCGCGCGGCGCCGATGCGGTCGTGATGGTGGAACACACCGACCTCGACCATGGCGACGTGCAGGTTCGCCGCGCCGCCACGGCGGGCGAGAACGTCAGCTACGCCGGCACCGACATCGCACGCGGCGAAACCGTGCTGCGCGCCGGCCAGCCGCTGAGCTCGCGAGAAATCGGCGTGCTCGCGGCACTGGGCCTGGCTGAGGTCAGCGTGTACCGCAAACCGCGCGTCGCCATTTTTTCCACGGGCAACGAGATCGTCGCGCCCGGTGCGCCGCTGCCCACGGGCGCCGTGTACGACTCCAACGCCGCCATCATCGGCGCCGCGGTCGAGGAACTGGGCGGCGAGCCCGTGCGGCTGGGCGTGATTCCGGACGACGAGGCCCTGCTGTCGGCCGCGCTCGCACGCGGGCTGGAATGCGATGCCGTGGTCTTTTCGGGCGGCACCTCCAAGGGCGAAGGCGACCTGTCGTACCGCGTGGTGGCGGCCCTCGGCGACCCGGGCGTCGTGGCGCACGGCGTGGCGCTCAAGCCCGGCAAGCCGGTGTGCCTGGCGGTCACGGGCGGCAAGCCGGTCGTGATCCTGCCGGGCTTTCCGACCTCGGCGGTCTTCACCTTCCATGAGTTCCTTGCGCCCGTGATCCGCGCCTTTGCAGGCCAGCCGCCCGAGCGGCGCGAGCACGTGGCGGCCACGCTGCCCATGCGCGTGAACTCCGAGCGCGGCCGCACCGAATATTTGCTCGTGGGCCTGGTGCCCACCGACGACGGCATGGCCGCCTACCCGATGGGCAAGGGCTCGGGTTCGGTCACCACATTCAGCAGCGCGGACGGCTTCATCACCATCGGCCAGCACACCGAGATCCTCGATGCCGGCGCGCCCGTTCAGGTGCAGCGGCTGGGCCAGGGGCTGGACGCCGCCGACCTGATCTTCATCGGCAGCCATTGCGTGGGCCTGGACTGGCTGGCCGGCGAACTGATGCGCCAGGGCCTGCGCATCAAGGCCATGAACGTGGGCAGCACGGGCGGGCTGATGGCCGCGAAGCGTGGCGAATGCGACGTGGCGGGCATCCACCTGATGGACCCGGCGACGGGCGTCTACAACCTGCCGCTGCTCACGCCGGCGCTCGAGCTGGTGCCGGGCTACGGCCGCATGCAGGGCATCGTCTACCGCCCGGGCGACGCGCGCTTCGACGGGCTCGACGCTGCCGCGGCCATCGCCGCCGCGACCACGCAGCCCGGCTGCACCATGGTCAACCGCAACGCCGGCAGCGGCACGCGCATCCTCATCGACCGCCTGCTCGCCGGCGCGAAGCCGTCCGGCTACGGCGTGCAGACCAAGTCGCACAACGCGGTGGCGGTGGCCGTGGCGCAAGCGCGTGCCGACTGGGGCCTGGCCATCGACACGGTCGCACGGCAGTACGGGCTGGGCTTCATTCCGGTGCAGGAAGAACGCTACGACTTCGCCGTGCCCAAGGCGCGGCTGGCGCGCGCGCCCGTGCAGGCCTTCGTTGCGTTGCTGCAGTCTGCGGCGGCGCGAGAGGCGCTGGGCCGGTTGGGCTTTCGCGTCGATCCTGCAGCTTGACACCAGGAACGCTTCTTCCACTCTCCATCCAAAGGACCTCCACGATGGCTTCGCGCAGACGCTTCACCCTTCTCGCCTTCGCTGCTGCCCTCGCCGGCACGTTGCTCGCGCCGATCGCGCAGGCGCGGGACAAGTTCATCGTGCTGGCGTCGACCACCTCGACGGAGCAGTCGGGCCTGTTCAAGCACCTGCTGCCGCAGTTCACCAAAGCGACGGGCACCGAGGTGCGCGTGGTGGCCGTGGGCACGGGCCAGGCGCTGGACATGGCGCGCCGTGGCGACGCTGACGCACTGTTCGTGCACGACCAGCCCGCCGAAGAGAAGTTCGTCGCCGAAGGTTTCGGCCTCGCGCGCCAGGCGGTCATGTACAACGACTTCGTGCTGATCGGACCGAAGTCCGACCCGGCCGGCGTGCGCGGCAAGGACATCGCGGTGGCGCTCAAGCGCCTGGGCAGCACGGGCACGGCCTTCGTCTCGCGCGGCGACAAGAGCGGCACCCACTCGGCCGAGTTGCGCCAGTGGAAGCTCGCCGGCATCGACCTCGCCAGCGCCAAGCCCGCCGGCTACAAGGAATGCGGCTGCGGCATGGGCCAGGCGCTCAACATCGCGGCGTCGACCAATGCCTATGTGCTGTCCGACCGCGGCACCTGGCTCAACTTCAAGAACCGCGCCGACCTGGGCATCGTGGTCGAGGGCGACAAGCAGCTGTTCAACCAGTACGGCGTGATCGTCGTGAACCCGGCCAAGCACCCGCACGTGAAGAAAGACCTGGCGCAAGGTTTCTCCGACTGGGTGGTGTCGCGCGACGGGCAAGCCGCCATTGCCTCCTACAAGATCGGCGGCGAGCAGCTCTTCTTCCCGAACGCGAGCCAGTGAGCGAAGGTCCGGTCGATGGCGGGGCCGGTCCGCGTGATGCGCATGGCCTCGCAGTGGCGATGAAAGCCGTCCTTCGATGAACACCATGACCGAAGGCTGGGCGCTGGCCTGGCGACTCATCGCCGCCGCCGACCCCGAACTCGTGCGCATCACGGCGCTCTCGCTGCAGGTGAGCGCGACGGCCTGCGTGATCGGTGCGGTGTTCGGCCTGCTGCTGGGCGCCTGGCTGGCGGTTGCGCGGTTCCCGGGTCATGCGCTGGCCGTGTGGCTGGTGAACACGCTGCTCGCCCTGCCCGCCGTGGTGGTGGGCCTGCTGGTGTACCTGCTGCTCTCGCGCTCGGGGCCGCTGGGCGAATTGGGCATCTTGTTCACGCCGTCGGCGATGGTGGTGGCGCAGGCCGTGCTCGTCACGCCGCTGATCGCCGCGCTGTCGCGCCGACTCGTGATGGCGGCGCTGGCCGATGGCGGCGACCAACTTCGCTCGCTGGGCGCCGGGCCGCTCGCCACGTCGCTGTTGATGCTGGTGCACGACCGGATGGGCGTGGCCACCGTGCTGCTCACGGCGTTTGCGCGCGCCATCGCCGAGGTCGGCGCCGTGATGATCGTGGGCGGCAACATCGCCGGCGTGACGCGCGTGATGACCACCACCATCGCGCTGGAAACCAGCAAGGGCGATCTCGCGCTGGCCCTGGCGCTGGGCATCGTGCTGCTGGCGGTGGTCGGCGCGGTCAACGGCGCCATCGGGCTGTTGCAGTGGCTGGCCACGCGCCCGCTGGGCGCCACCGCGACAGCCAAACCCCCTGCGGCGCCGCGGACGCCCGCCCCTCGCACGCGGGTGGCCGCCGAAGCGACGCCGCTGATCCGCGCCGAGAAGGTCACGGTGCGCTTCGGCCAGGTGATTGCGCTGAACGAGGCATCGCTGACCTTGCACCGGGGCGACCGGCTCGTGCTCGTCGGCGCCAACGGCTCGGGCAAGACCACGCTGCTGCGGCTGCTGCATGGCCTGCTGCCTTGCGAAGGCCGCTGCGAGCGCCTGCCGCTGCAGCCCCAGGGCCGCCTTCCGCGTGCGGCCATGCTGTTCCAGCGCCCCTTCCTGTTGAGCCTCTCGGTGTGGCGCAATGTCTGGATCGGCCTGTGGCTGTCCGGCGTGCCGGCCGCCGAACGCAGCGAGCGCTGCGGCCTGGCGCTGGCACGCGTGGGCCTGCTCGACCATGCGGCGCGATCGGCGCGGTCGCTGTCGGGCGGGCAGCAACAGCGCCTCGGCCTGGCACGGGCCTGGGCACTGCAGCCGGACATCCTGTTCCTGGACGAACCGACCGCCAGCCTGGACCCCGGCGCCAAGAACGAGATCGAGGCGCTCATCGAAGAGGTCGCCAACAGCGGCGTGACGATCGTGATGAGCACCCACAACCTCGGGCAGGCCAAGCGCCTGGCCACGCGCGTGGCGTACCTGCATGCGGGACGCATCGTCGTCGAGCGGCCCGTGGCGAATTTCTTCGACGCAGAAGACCTGCCGCCCGAGGCCGCCCAGTTCCTGCAGGGGGAACTGGGATGGCACCTTCGGCCCTAGCGTCGGCGGGCTTTGGGCGGTTCTGTGCGCCTCGCTTTCGCTTACATGGCCTCCCCCTCCAGCGAGGCAAAATGCTGCGATGGAAATCACTGTCGCGGTGTCACTGCCGACATTCCTTCCGGGCCTGCAGAACGGCCACCGGCCACTGCGTGCGCCTGCCCAGCCACACCGCCGACCGGCCGCGAAGCGCGCGGCCCCGACGCCACAAATAACCTAGAGCCCTCATGAAAATAGCCACCTGGAACGTCAACTCCCTCACGGCGCGCCTGCAGCACGTGCTCGACTGGCTCATCGCCAACCCGGTCGATGTGCTGTGCCTGCAAGAGCTCAAGATGACCGACGACAAGTTTCCGCTCGAGGTGCTGAAGTCGGCCGGCTACGAGGCGGCGGTGTTCGGCCAGAAGACCTACAACGGCGTCGCCATCCTCAGCCTCGCACCGATGCGCGACGTGGTGAAGAACATCGAGAACTTCGCCGACGAGCAGTCGCGCGTGATCGCCGCCACCATCGACACGCCCTCGGGCCCGCTGCGCGTGCTGAACGGCTACTTCGTGAACGGCCAGGAGCCGGGCAGCGAGAAGTTCGCCTACAAGATGAAGTGGCTCGACGCACTGCACAACTATGTGGCCCGCGAGCTCGCGGCGCACCCCAACCTTGTGCTGCTGGGCGACTTCAACGTCACGCCCGAAGACCGCGACAGCTTCGACCCCGTGGGCCTGAAGGAAACGATCCACCACACGACCGAAGAGCGCGACCACTTCAAGGCGCTGCTCGGCCTGGGCCTGACCGACAGCTTCCGCCTGTTCGAGCAGCCCGAAAAGAGCTATTCGTGGTGGGACTACCGCATGCTGGGCTACCAGAAGAACCGCGGCCTGCGCATCGACCACATCCTCGTGAGCGAGCCGCTGCTGCCACGCGTGAAGGGCTGCGTCATCGACCGCGTGCCGCGCAAGTGGGAAAAGCCGAGCGACCACGCCCCGGTGGTGCTCGAACTCGGCCCGGGCGCCTGACGGCCATGACGACGCCGATCGCCGCCCGCCTGGCCCGCTCCGCCGCGATCGCCGCTGCGGCGCTCGCGCTGGCCGCCTGCTCGGTGCTCAAGCCGGGTGGCGGGTCTGAAAGCGGCACGGGCAGCACATCGCCCGGCGGCGCAACCGCCACGGAAGGCAGCCGCGACGTGCCGACCGTGCGGCTCATCACCGCGCAGACGCCCGCGATCCGCACCTACCGCAAGACCGGCGCGCGCCACATCTACAAGGCCTACGCCAGCCGCATCTACAAGGGCAAGATCCCGCCGCTGGTGTACGCCGTGGTGGTGGTCGAAACGGAGATCGATGCGAACGGCAAGATCACCAACGTGACCTTCAGCCGCGTGCCCAGCCATGCGCCTGAGGTGCCGCCGATGATCGCGGACCTGATCAAGGCGACCTCGCCCTTGCCCAGCCCCGGCAAGCTGGGCGGCCACACCTACGTCGACACCTGGCTCTGGGACAAGAGCGGCAATTTCCAGCTGGATTCACTGACCTTGGGCCAGCGCAGCCGGTAATAAAAAAAGGCCCTGAGAGGGCCTTTTCATTCGATACCGAGTTCCTGGATTTTCCGGGTGATGGTGTTGCGCCCGATGCCCAGCTTCTGGGCCGCCTCGATGCGCCGTCCGCGCGTGTTGGCCAGCGCGGTGAGGATCAGCCGCGATTCGAAGCGGCGCGTGAGCACGTCCCACACGTCGGTGCGGCCTGCGGCGAGCAAGGCTTGGGCTTCAGCTTCAAGGCCGCTTTCCCAGGCGCTGGGGCCGGTCGGTGCGCCTGACACCGCCTCGGGGACGGCGGCAACCGGTGCAGAAGCGTCGCGCTCGACAGCCAACGGCGCTGCCGCCTGCACGGGCGCCGCAACCTCGGCCACCACGACCGCATGCACGTCCGCCCCACCGACCGCCATCACTTCGGGCGGCAGGTCCTTCGACTCGATCAGTTGCGCCGGCGCCATCACGGTCAGCCAGTGGCAGATGTTCTCAAGCTGGCGCACATTGCCCGGGAAGCCGAAGGTCGCAAGCTTGGCGAGTGCGGCGTCGGAAATGCGCTTGGGCTCGACGCCGAGCTGGCGCGCGCTCTGCTGCAAGAAGTGCCTTGTGAGCGCGGGCACGTCTTCACCGCGTTCGCGCAACGCGGGCAGGCGCAGGCGGATCACGTTGAGGCGGTGGAACAGGTCTTCGCGGAAGCCGCCGAGCTTCACGCGCTGCTCCAAGTCCTGGTGGGTGGCAGCGATGACGCGCACGTTGGCCTTGACCGAGTTGTGGCCGCCCACGCGGTAGAAGTGGCCATCGCTGAGCACGCGCAGCAGGCGCGTCTGCAGGTCGAAGGGCATGTCGCCGATTTCGTCGAGGAACAGCGTGCCGCCCTCGGCCTGTTCGAAGCGGCCGCGGCGCATGGTCTGCGCGCCGGTGAAGGCGCCGCGCTCGTGACCGAAGAGTTCGCTCTCGAGCAGGTCTTTCGGAATGGCGGCGGTGTTGATCGCCACGAAGGGGCCGTTGGCGCGCGGCGAGTGCTTGTGCAGCGCGCGTGCCACGAGTTCCTTGCCCGAGCCCGATTCGCCGGTGATGAGCACCGTGACGTTGCTCTGCGACAGCCGTCCGATGGCGCGGAACACGTCCTGCATCGCGGGTGCCTGGCCGAGCATTTCGGGCGCGGCGACCATGCGCTCCTCGGACACTTCTTCGCGCTGGCTTTCGTCGACGGCGCGGCGGATCAGTTCCACGGCGCGCGGCAGGTCGAAGGGCTTGGGCAGGTACTCGAAGGCGCCGCCCTGGAAGGCCGAGACCGCGCTGTCGAGGTCGGAGAAGGCCGTCATGATGATGACCGGCAGGCCGGGGTGCTTGGCCTTGATCTTGTCGAGCAGGTCGAGCCCCGAGCCGCCCGGCATGCGGATGTCGCTCACCAGGACCTGCGGGCCCTGCTGCTCGTCACCCTCGGCCTGTTCGAGTGCGGCCAGCACTTCGCGTGTGTTCGTGAAGCTGCGCGTGGGCATGTCTTCGCGCAGCAGGGCCTTCTCGAGCACGAAGCGTATCGATTGGTCGTCATCAACTATCCAGATCGGCTTCATGCATCTCCTCTGTTGCCGGGGCTGCCCTAGGGCAGCGGAATCAATATCTTGAAATCGGTTCGGCCCGGGACGCTGTCGCACTCGATCACGCCGTGATGCTGCTGCACAAAAGTCTGCGCAAGCGTCAGTCCCAGCCCGGTTCCGCCTTCCCTGCCCGAAACGAGCGGATAGAAGATGCGGTCCTTGATCGTGTCCGGCACACCCGGTCCATTGTCGATGACATGCAATTCCAGTGCCAATCGATACCACTGCTTGTTGAAGATCACTTGTCGGGCCACGCGCGTCTTGAAAGTGATCTGCGCATCGCCCGCCGCGCGGCGCTCGGCCAGGGCCTGCGCCGCGTTGTGCGCGATGTTGAGCGTGGCCTGGATGAGCTGCTCGCGGTCGCCGCGGAACTCGGGAATGGAGACGTCGAAGTCGCGCTCGATGTGCAGGTCGCGCGAGAACTCCGCCAGGATGACCGAGCGCACGCGCTCGCACACCTCGTGGATGTTCACGTCGCCCACCACGTGCGGGCGACGGTGCGGCGCCAGCAGCCGGTCGACCAGCGTCTGCAGCCGGTCAGCCTCATGAATGATGACCTGGGTGTATTCGATGAGGTCGCGCGACTCGACCTCCATCTGCAGCAGCTGCGCCGCGCCGCGAATGCCGCCCAGCGGGTTCTTGATCTCGTGCGCGAGGTTGCGGATGAGTTCCTTGTTGGCCTGCGCCTGGTCGATGAGGCGTTCTTCGCGGTCCTGGCGCACCTGCTGCTCCAGCGGCGACATCTCGATGATGAGTTCGCCCTTCTTGTCGCCGTGCGCCAGCGTGACCTGCACGGGCATCAGCTCGTGGTTCACACGCCGCAGAAAAGCCTCGTAGCGCAGCGTGGCGAAGTCGTTGCTGCTGGCACCGTCGAGCGCCGTGCGCAGCACCTGCGGCTCATGGAAACAGGCACCGAACTGCGAGCCCTCGAGCGTGCGCCGCGAGGTGCCCAGTGCATCCTCGAGGCCTGCGTTGGCAAACAGCACCGAGCCGTCGCTGTTGACCACCGCGATCAGCGTGGACAAGAGGTCGAAGGCGCGAAAGCGCGGAGTGGCGCCAGTCGCCTTCTTCCCGAACACCATGGTGACGCCGTTTACTGCGCTTGCGGCTTGCCGGGCAGGCGGCCGATTTCGCGGCGGATGCCGGCGATGTCGCTCTCGTTGCGCGCGAGTTCGGCCTTCATTTCAGCCACGCGGTCGAGGTACTTCTGGTAGTTGCGGCCTTCGCTGCCCTGCTTCTCGGGCTCGCCGTTGTTGTATTCCTTCTTGAGCTCGGTCTGGCGCGCCTCGGCCTTGCGCAGCTCGGTTTCGAGCACCGAACGCGCCTCGCCGTCGCGGGCACGCTGGTCGACGCCTTCGACGCGCGGACTGCCTGCCGGCGCGCGCGCGGCCGACGAACCCGAGCCCGACGACGCGCTGCCGCCACCTCCACCGGAAGGCTTCGTGCCCTGCACGACGGTGACGTTGCCGCCTTCCATGACCTTGCAGCCCTTTTGCTGGGCCACGGTCGCGTTGTTGGTGTACTCGTTGCCGCAGCGCCAGACGCGCTCTTGCGCGAGCGCCGCCGTGGCGGTGGCGAACGAGGCGGCGGCCAGGAAAATCAGGGAGGCAGTCTTCATTTGATTCTGGAGAGGGCGCGACAAACGCGCATTTTGATGCAATTCGGGCCCTCTCACGATGGGATGTTCCGCACCAAGGAAAAAGGACGGCCGGGGCCGTCCTTTTGTCTTACCTGCCCGCGAGGGCAGGTTTTCTACAGCGCTTCTTACAGCGAGTAGTACATGTCGAATTCCACCGGGTGCGTCGCCATGCGGAAGCGCGTGACTTCCTGCATCTTGAGGTCGATGTACGCGTCGATGTACGAGTCGGTGAACACGCCGCCCTTGGTCAGGAACGCACGGTCCTTGTCCAGGTGCTCCAGGGCCTGGTCCAGGCTGTGGCAGACGGTCGGGATCAGCGCGTCTTCTTCCGGCGGCAGGTGGTACAGGTCCTTGCTGGCGGCTTCGCCCGGATGGATCTTGTTTTCCACGCCGTCCAGGCCGGCCATCAGCAGCGCGGCAAAGCCCAGGTACGGGTTCATCAGCGGATCGGGGAAGCGCGCTTCGACGCGGCGGCCCTTCGGGTTGGCCACGAACGGGATGCGGATCGAGGCCGAGCGGTTCTTGGCCGAGTAGGCCAGCTTCACCGGGGCTTCGAAGCCGGGCACCAGGCGCTTGTAGCTGTTGGTGCCGGGGTTCGTGATGGCGTTCAGGGCACGGGCGTGCTTGATGATGCCGCCGATGTAGTGCAGCGCGAAGTCAGACAGGCCTGCGTAGCCGTCGCCGGCGAACAGGTTCTTGCCGTCCTTCCAGACCGACTGGTGCACGTGCATGCCGGAGCCGTTGTCGCCGACGATGGGCTTGGGCATGAAGGTGGCGGTCTTGCCGTAGGCGTGGGCCACGTTGTGGATCACGTACTTCTGCAGCTGAACCCAGTCGGCGCGCTGGACCAGCGTGCTGAACTTGGTGCCGATTTCGAGCTGGCCGGCGTTGGCCACTTCGTGGTGATGCACTTCGACCGGGATGCCCAGCGATTCGAGCACCAGGCACATTTCCGAGCGCATGTCGTGCAGGCTGTCGACCGGGGGCACGGGGAAGTAGCCGCCCTTGACTGCGGGACGGTGGCCGCTGTTGCCGTGCTCGTATTCCTTGTCGGTGTTCCACGAAGCTTCTTCGGAATCGATCTTCACGAAGCAGCCCGACATGTCGTTCTTCCAGCGCACGCCGTCGAACACGAAGAATTCGGGTTCCGGACCGAAGAAGGCGGTGTCGCCCAGACCGGAAGCCTTCATGTACGCCTCGGCGCGCTTGGCGAGCGAGCGCGGGTCGCGCTCGTAGGCCTTGCCGTCGGCCGGATCGATCACGTCGCAGGTCAGGATCAGCGTCGTTTCTTCGAAGAAGGGGTCGATGTTGGCGGTGTTCGGGTCGGGCATGAGCTGCATGTCCGAGGCTTCGATGCCCTTCCAACCGGCGATGGACGAACCGTCGAACGCGTGGCCCGAGGTGAATTTGTCTTCATCGAAATGCGACACGGGCACGGTGACGTGCTGTTCCTTGCCGCGGGTGTCGGTGAAGCGCAAGTCGACGAACTTGACCTCGTTTTCCTTGACGAGCTTGAGTACATCGGCGACGGTCTTTGCCATCAGTTTCTCCTGAGTTGGATGGTGGTTAGGAATACGGGAACGGAAGGATGCAGTTTCTGTGCCATTGTCACCCCGCCGGATGAGGCCCGGGTGACGGCCCAGGGGCTGCCGGAAAAGGAATTAATCACCAAACTGGTGCAATACGAATTAACGCACCAATTCGGGGCCAAGCTTCGCATCAAAGGTGTGCAGACCTTCGATCAGCTGGCCATAGGCGGCATCGAGCCGCGCGGGTTCGCCCTTGACGCCCAGCTCAATGTGACGCCCGTACTGCGGGTGATCCACGCTGGGGAGGCTGAACACCTTGATGCCGGCGTGGGCCTGCTCGATGGCCTGCATCAGGGGCGTGAGGGTGGCTTCCATCGCACCGAAAACGATCACGGACTTCTCGGCGATGGCGTTGCGGGTGAACAGATCGGCATAACGGCTGTCGAGCACCGACTCGATCATCGGCCAGGCCATGACCGGAAAGCCCGGCACGAAATGCACGTGCTCGACGCTGAAACCCGGGATCTTGTTGTACGGGTTGCGGATGATCGACGCGCCCTGCGGAAACACGCCCATGTTCAGGCGGTGGATGTTGTCGGGCCGGTCGGGCTCGTAGGGCACGCCCTGCTCCTTCGCGGTGTCCTGCATCCGCTCGCGGATCAGCACTTCGGCTTCGGGGTGCAGCGCCAGCGGCACGCGCAGGGCCTGGGCGGCGCATTGGCGGGTGTGGTCGTCGGGCGTGGCGCCGATGCCGCCGGTCGAGAACACGATGTCGCCGGAGGCAAAGGCGCGCATCAGGGCCGCGGTGATCCGCGTGGGCTCGTCGCCCACGTACTCGGCCCAGCCCAGCTGCAGGCCGCGCGCGGCCAACAGCTCGATGACCTTGGCCATGTGCTTGTCGGCCCGCTTGCCGGAAAGGATCTCGTCGCCGACGACGATGAGACCGAATGCGCGTGTCATGGTGAACCCCATTGAGAAAGAGCGGCCTTGTTGGCCTCGGTGGCTTCGGCCGCCTCGAGGGCCGGTGCCTCGCCGCTGCCGGTTGCGGGCTGCAGCGCGGCGCGCTGGGCGCGCATCTGGGCCAGCGCGTCCAGGCAGTAGTGGGCGAACCAGAGCGCAGAGAAAGCGAAGACCAGCGTGTAGATCCAGATGGCGATCGGCACCAGCACGAAGAAGGCGGCGGCGAACAGCAGGCCCGAGGCCCAGACGATGCTCGGCGCGGCGCCCAGGTAGCCGCACAGCACGCCGATGCACAGCAACGGCAACCGGTGGGCACGCAGCAGCGCGGCGCGTTCTTCAGGGCTGGCGTGCTCGGCCAGCGCGTCGAAGCTCATCACCCGGTAGGTGAGCCAGCCCCAGATCAGCGGCGGCAGGATCAGCACCAGCGGCGGAATGAGCCACAGCGGCATCGACACCACGAGGGCGATCAGCGCCAGCACGGTGGCGGCGAGCGAGCGCATCACGCTGCCGAAGAACGAGGCGCCCTTCTTCTGTTCGAGCGTCGGAAAGCGCCGTTCGGCCGCGAGCTTGGTGAGCGCCGGCGCCATGAAGCCGGCCACGATCAGCAGCGACAGCACCACGATGAGCGGCGTGACACCGAACACCACCACCAGCGGCGCCAGCGCGGCCGTGACGTCGCTCGAGAAGAGGCGCCCGATCCAGGCCCAGAAGCTGGACAGCAACGGCCAGGCGTCGAGGGCTTCGCGCGTCCAGACGACGGCTGCGTCCCAGTAGAAGTAACCGAGCCCCGCGGCCAGCAGCACCATGAGCGCCAACGGCAGGAGCGACAGCACGATCACGCGCGGGAGCATGCAATAGGCGACCGCGCGCCAGAAGGAGTCGAGGAGCAGGCGCATGAGGTTCGAGGATAACGTAAGGCCTCTGCGCCCTGGCCGTGCCTCGCAGCGCGCTCAGGCGCGGCCGAACAGCCGCTTCAACCCCAGCCACTGCTGCGACCAGAAGCCCTGGCCGTAGTCGCGCGGCCGGCCGTCGGCGCCGGGCTCGACCTGGTCGCGGATGCCGGTCGGGTCGTAGCGGTTCTCGAAGTTGGCGGTGCGAAAGAGCATGTCCCACCAGGGCAGCAGCACGCCGAAGTTGTGGCCGCCGAGCGTGCTCTTGCCGTGCGACTCATGGCCCAGCCCGATGCTGTGGTGCAGCCGGTGAAAGCGCGGGCTGACCCACAGCCGCTCGCCGATGGCGCCGAAGCTCAGCCGCAGGTTGGCGTGCTGCAGGCTCTCGCTGAGCTGGGTGAAGGCCACGACGGCAATGAACTGGCCCGGCGCCACACCGATCAGCTGCGCCACGATGACGATGAGCGTGTCGTGGATCACGTCGTCGAGCAGGTGGTTGCGGTCGTCGCTCCACATCGTCATCTGGCGCTGCGAGTGGTGCAGCGAATGCAGGCTCCACCACGCGTTGAAGTGATGCTGGCCGCGGTGAATCCAGTAGCCGACAAAGTCGAGCACCACGAGGTAGATGGCAAAGGCCACCCACGGCACGTCGGTCACGCCGGGCCAGACCTCGTCCAGGTGGAAGGTGCCCCACCCCGCCATGCGCAGGTTGCCGAGCAGGTCGTCGAACAGCGGCTGCAGCGTGAAGAACAGCGCCAGCCGGAACAGGCCCAGCCGGTGGATCAGCGTGTAGAGCACGTCGATGCGAATGGCGCGGCGGTCGGTCACGGGCTCGACCGCGCGCCAGCGCTGCAGCGGGCCGATCACGGCCAGCAGCACGAGGATCTGGATCACGCCGACCAGCAGCCAGCCGGTGGCGTCGAAGGCGTCCTCGGCCCAGCCGCCCAGGCCGATGGCGTACACCAGCGGCTGCACGGCGGTCTCGAAGAGCCAGCCCTGCATGGCGGAAAAAACGTCGGTCAACCAATCGATCACGGCGAAAACTCAGGATTCAAGGGTGGGAGGCGATCCAGGCGCGGTAGTCCGGGTGCTGGCGCAGCGTGCGAAAGCAGAAGCCCTTGGCCTTCAGCCCGACGATCAGCGGTTCGAGGTTGGCGGGCGCCCACGGGTCCTTGCGCGACCAGATGCCCAGGTGCGCCAGCAGGATGTCGCCGGGGCGGATGCCCGCGAGCGCCTGGGCGAGCAGCTTCTGGTTGCTGAAGGTTTCGCTCGGCAGCTCGTCGCCGAGGAAGCCGGCGGGCGACCAGCCCACATGCGCGTAGCCGCAGTCCTTGGCGGCCGCCAGCAGCGCGGGCGAGGTCTTGCCGCCCGGCGCGCGGTACAGCGGCAGCGGCTTCTTGCCGGTGATGGCGGCCAGCCGGTCGGACGACTTGCGGATGTCGGCGCAGTACTGGGCCGCGCTCCAGACCGACTCTTTCCCGGTCTGCGGGCCGGCCGACGGCTTGATGCGAAAGCTGGGCGGCGTGCCCTTGACGTCGCCGCGCCAGTAGGCGTGGTCGTAGGTGTGCGATCCGAACTCGTGGCCTTCGGCCGCCCTCGCCTTCCACCACGGCGCCCAGTGATCGTCCAGGCTGTCGCCGTCGGTCTGGGTGCGCTCGGCGGCGGCAAAGAAAGTGACGCGCACGTCCTGGCGCTTGAGCACGTCGGCCACCAGCGGCGCGATGCCCATGTGGCCGGTGTCCAGCGTCAGGTAGACCGGTTTGTCGCAGGCCACAGCTTCTTGCGCCCCGGCCGCCGGCACGGTGGCGCAGGCGAGCACCGCGACGGCACAGGCGACCCCGGCGGTGCGCAAACCGCGCACCCGCTCAGGTCCGCTTCGCATGGTCCAGCGTCCAGACGCCGTGCGGCGAGCGGCCGACGTTGACCTGCCGCACGACCTTCTGGCTCGCCAGATCGACCACCGTGAGCTTCTTGGCCCAGCGCGAGGTCACGTACAGCGTCTTGCCGTCGGCCGACACGTCCATGCAGTCGGGGCCGCCCGGCACGTTGTAGGTGGCGACGACCTTCAGCGTGGTCAGGTCGATGCGGCTGATGGTGTTGGCCACCCGGTTGCTCACGAACACGGTCTTGCCGTCGCCGGCCGAGCGGAAAGCGTGGGCGCCCTTGCCGGTGGGAATCTTGCCGACCAGCTTGGGCTGGGGGCCGGCCACGTCGAACACCTGCACGCCGTCGCTGCCGGTGAGGCCCACGAGCAGCGTCTTGTCGTTGTGGGCGCCGAAGATGTCGGCCGGCATGGCGCCGGTGGCCATGCGCCAGCGGACGGTCTGCGTCGGCAGGTCGACTGCAATGAGCTCGTCGCTGTCCTGCATGGTGACGTAGGCCACCGTGCTGGTGTTGTCGATCCAGATGTGGCTGGGCGTCTTGCCGGTGGCGATGCGCTTGGCCAGCTTCAGGTCCTTGCCGTCCCAGCGGTACACGTCGACGTGGTTCAGGCGGTTGGCCGCCGTGACGAACCACTTCATGTCGCGCGAGAACTGCAGCTGGTACGGGTCGATGATCCCGTACACCACGCGCTGCACTTCGGCCGTGCGCGGGTCCAGGAACGTGAGCGAGTCGCCTGCCGAATTGGCCACGATGACCGACTTCTCGTCGGGCGTCATGTAGATGTGGTGCGGCTCCTTGCCGGTGGGAATGCGCTGCTTCTCGGTCCAGTCGACCGGGTTGATCACGCTCACGCTGGCGTCCAGCGAATTGAGCACGAAGACCGGTGGGGGGGCCGGCGGCGCCGCCGCGGCGGGGAGGGTCACCAGGGCTGTCAGGCAGGAGAAAAGGAAGGCCGCAATGCGGCCGTTCGGGCAGGCAGGAAGTCGCAAGGGAAGGTTCCGGGAGAGAGTTAACAATCTTAACGGTCGAACCCGACGAACAGCTGACCGCCGGCGCCCTCTCCCCCGCTGTCGGGCCCGGCGCCTTGACCTATGTCAAGCGGCCCGGGGCACCGGCGCCCGCAATTGGGCCACCTGTTCGGCCGTGAGCCAGCGCCATTGCCCCGGCGCCAGGTCGTCCGGCAGCGCCAGGCCGCCGATGCGCGAGCGGTGCAGGCCCTCGACCCGGTTGCCGACCGCCGCCAGCATGCGCTTGACCTGGTGGTACTTGCCCTCGGTGAGCGTGAGCCGCAGGTGCAGCGGGCTGTCCGATTCGCAGGCGGCCGCGCGCACGGGCTTCGGATCGTCGTCGAGCACCACGCCGGCCAGCAGCTTGGCGATCTGCGTCTCGTCGATCGGGTGCTTGGCCGTCACCTCGTAGACCTTGGGCACGTGGTGCTTGGGCGAGCCCATCTTGTGGATGAACTGGCCGTCGTCGGTCAGGAGCAGCAGGCCGGTCGTGTCCTGGTCGAGCCGGCCGATGGCCTGCACGCCCTGCACCGCGCCCTTGTTGGGCCGAAGGCGCAGCGGCGACGGCAGCAGCGTGTAGATGCTCGGGTAGGTCGAGGGCTTCTGCGAGCACTCGGTGCCGGCCGGCTTGTGCAGCATCAGGTAGGCCTTGTCGTGGTACGCCCACTCGGTGCCCTGCACGGTGAACAGCAAGCCTTCGGGGTCGAGGTCGGCAAAGGGATCGGTCACGGCCGCGCCGGCAATGCTCACGTGGCCTTGCTGGACCAGGCCCGCGCACACGCGGCGCGTGCCGAAGCCCTGGGTATAGAGGATGTCTTGCAGGTGCATGAAAAATGAAAAAAGCGGCCGTGCCGACAGGGGCACGACCGCCTTCAAGTGTGCCGCAGGTTCAGTACCCGGCGGCCAAGCCCGTGTTGCGGCGCGGATCGTTGGCGCCGTAGAAGCGATTCGCGCCCACCGGCTTGCCGCCCAGCGAGGGCGCGCCGACGATGATCGCCGCCAGGTGGTTGGCCGGCTGCGGCACGCCCAGGTTGTGGCCCATGTCGGTCAGGATCTTGCGCGTGTCGGGGCTGATCGCGAAGGTCTCGACGTTGGTCACGTCGGGCAGCCACTGCTGGTGGAAGCGCGGCGCATCCACCGCCTCCTGCACGTTCATGCCGTAGTCGACCACGTTCAGGATGGTGTGCAGCACGGCCGTGATGATGCGGCTGCCACCGGGCGTGCCGACCACGAACACCGGCTTGCCGTCCTTCGACACGATGGTCGGGCTCATCGAGCTCAGCGGACGCTTGCCGGGGGCGATGGCATTGGCCTCGCCCTGCACCAGGCCGTACATGTTGGGCACGCCGATCTTGGAGGTGAAGTCGTCCATCTCGTTGTTCAGCAGCACGCCCGTCTTGTCGGCCGTGACCTTGGCGCCGAACCAGTCGTTCAGCGTGTAGGTGACCGAGACGGCATTGCCCCACTTGTCGGTGATCGAGTAGTGGGTGGTGTTGCTGCCCTCATGCGGCGCCACGCCGGGCTTGATGTCCTTCGACACGCCGGCCTTCTTGGGGTCGATGGCGGCGCGGATCTTTGCGGCGTAGCCCTTGTCGAGCAGGCGGTCGAGCGGGTTCTTCACGAAGTCGGGGTCGCCGAGGTAGCTGTTGCGGTCCACGTAGGAATGGCGCATGGCTTCGATCTGGTAGTGCACCGACTCGGCCGAGCGGTAGCCCAGGTCCTTCAGCGGGTAGCCCTCGAGAATGTTGAGCATCTCGCAGATGATCACGCCGCCCGAGCTCGGCGGCGGTGCCGACACCACGCGGTAGCCGCGGTAGTCGCACTCGACCGGCGCAAGTTCGCGCGTCTTGTACTGGTCGAGGTCGGCCTGCGTGATGATGCCCTTGCCGGCCTGGCTCGACGCCACGATGGCCTTGCCGACCCAGCCCTTGTAGAAGCCGTCGGTGCCCTTGGCACTGATTTCCTTCAGCGTCTTGGCCAGGTCTTTCTGCACCAGCTTCTGGCCGACCGCGAAGGGCTCGCCCTTGTTCAGGAAGATGGCGCCGGAGACCGGGTCTTTCTTGAAGTCGTTGGTGGCGGTGAGCAGCATGTCGATGTCGCCCTGCTCCAGCGCGAAGCCCTTGTCGGCCAGCTGGACCGACGGGGCGATGAGGTCGGCGCGCTTCATCGTGCCGTACTTCTCGCGCGCGTATTCCATGCCCGACACCGAGCCCGGCACGCCGACGGCGAGGTGGCCGTTGGTGCTCAGGCCCTTGACGACGTTGCCGTCCTTGTCGAGGTACATGTTGGCCGTGGCAGCCAGCGGGGCCTTTTCGCGGAAGTCGAGAAAAGTCTTGCGGCCGTCGGCCAGCTGCACGGTCATGAAGCCGCCGCCGCCGAGGTTGCCGGCGGCCGGGTACACCACCGCCAGCGCGTAGCCCACGGCCACGGCCGCATCGACCGCGTTGCCGCCGCGCTTGAGCACATCGACGCCGACCTTGCTGGCCAGGTGCTGCGCGCTCACGACCATGCCGTGCTCGGCCGCGACCGGCGCCTGCGACGCGGCCTGCGAGCCGCCGGCCGCCGCCAAGGTGAGCGCGGCCGCGACGGCGGCGCGCAGTGTGGGGGTCCACTTGAAATGCTGCATGGAAAAGTCTCCTCTGTGCGTTGGATGAAGAATGAGGGAGGGGTGAATGGTGCGGGCCTTCAGGCCGTGAGCAGCGCCTTGCGCCGCAGACTCTGCAGCGCCTGCGCGACCTGCTCCTGCGAAAAAGCGTGGAGCGCCGACGGGTCGGTCAGCGGCTGCTCGTCCTTGAGGAAGCGCAGGCGTTCGGCGCGCACCTCGTCGAGCAGGAAAGCGGCCAGCGTCTCGTGCGTGTGCGCCCCGTCGAGCAGCGGCAGCAGGCTGCGCTCGAGCACCGAGAGCGACACCGGCTCGTGCCACTGGTTGCAGACCACGGCCGACGTTTGCGACGCGGGCACGCCGGCCAACGCGCGGCGCACGGGCGCCAGCACCTGCGGCAGCGCGGACACGGCAGACGCCGCCGGCACCGGCGTGCGCCGGATGCGCAGCGCGCCAAGAATCAGCAGCTCTTCGAGCATGGCGAGCACGATGGACTCGACCGCTTCGCGCGGCTCGCCGGTGAGGGTCACCACGGCGGCCAGCAGCGCTTCGGTCGACATCGAACACGGATAGCTCGCATCGAGCGCCTGCGCCACCGCCTTGTGCGCCGGCAGCCGCAACGTGACCTTCAGGTCGCGCAGCGCGGTGCAGGGCTGCTCGCGCGTGTCCATGGTGAGCGCATCACCGCCGTCCACGCGGAAGAGGCCGGCGAATTCCAGCGCGCGCAGGCGGGGCACCTCGAGCCGGTAGCGGATGTTCGCGGCGTTGCCCTGCTTCACCAGCAGCGTCTGGCGGAAGGTGCGGTTGACGAGAAAGTCGAGGTACTGCTCCATCATCACCTGGCTGCCGCCGCATTCGCGCAGCAGCGGGTCGCGCACCTTCTCGCCGTAGTTCTGCACGAACATGGTCGAGGGCTCGGCATCGCACAGGTAGGCCAGCCCGCGTGCCTCGGCACGGGCGACGAACTCCTTGAAATAGCAGGGCTCGTTGCAGGGCTCGAGGAACTCGTGCAGCAGGTAGTAGTTGCCGGCGTTGCGCACGATCGGCATCGTCTCTTCGAGCGTCTTCTTGAGCACGCTGTCGGCCCGGGCCGACTGCTCGAGAAACTCGAGCATGCCGCGCACGTACGAGAGCTTTTCTTCGGGCGAGTCGCGCGGGCCGCCGCGCAAAATCATCGCGTCGCGCACGATCTCGCGCGCCTTCCAGCCCGGGTACACGTTGTAGCTCACGTACACCACGCCGTTGGGCGCCAGGTTCTCGGCGCACACGCGCAGGATGGCGTCCTGCACCGGCCCCGGCACCCAGCTGTAGACGCCGTGGCAGACGATGTAGTCGAACTCGCCGAACGAGGCGTCGATGTCGGCGATGTTGAAGGTCTTGAGCTCGATGTTCGACAGCCCCGCCTGGTCGAGCGCCGCGGCGCCCTGGGCCACCTGCACGCGCGACAGGTCGACCCCGACCGCGCGCGCCTCGGGGTGGCGCACCGCGAACGGAATCAGGTTGCCGCCGGCGGCGCAGCCCAGCTCCAGCACGCGCGCGGTCTGGGGCGGCGGCGCATCGAGGCCGAACAGGAAAGCCAGGGCTTCCAGGTGCTCCACGGCCGACTGGGGAAACGGGTGCGAGTCGTAGGGCACCGCATCGTAGTAACTGGTGAGCGTGGAAGTCAGAGAGTCCGGCACGAACGTCCTTTGGGGATCGGAAGGGGCTGCGGCAGTGCTCGCAGACTATAGCCCCGTGCCCTCGCAAAAAGAAGCCGGCGCAGGTCGACCCGCCCTCCCCTGACCACGGACTCGTGCGCTTGCGCGACCTCCTTAGAATGGCCCGATGAACTGGCGCATCACTCTGTTTCCCCTGGCTTTGGTCATTGCCGGCTGCTCGTCGCCGCCCAACCAGATCGTTCCCTTCCGCGACGGTGTGCTGCGTGCCATGACCTACACCCAGGCCTCGGACTACTGCAGCGCCAAGAGCCAGGAGCCCAAGTGGCTCGGCAAGGCGCCCGCCGAATCGGGCGTGCTGTTCCAGTGCCAGTAAGCCGCTGCACCACGCAGCGCTGACGCCCGGTCCCGCAGATCAGGCGTCGATGTCGATGAGCGCCAGGCCGCTCTCGCGGTCGCAGGTCTTGCGCAGGTAACCGGGCGACTCAATCAATAGCACCTCGAGCGTCGGCTGCACGGTGGCCTGCAGCAGATGGCCGCCGATCGTGCTGCCATCGCGCCGGCCCAGCACGACATGCGCATGCACCGCGGGCTGGTCGCCGTCGAGCGCGACGTCGCCGTTGAGGGACAGCACCTCGACCTGCTCCCCGACGGGAATGCGCTCGTACTCTTTGCGCTCCCAATCGAAGTAACCCAGCACCGCCCCGCGCAGCGCGCCGATCGCGCTGAAGCGGCTGGCCGACAGGCTCTGCGCCTTCGCGAACTCTTCAAGCAGCGGAACGACCTCGTCGCCCGTGTCGAACACCAGCGCGATGGTGCGTTCCGGGCCGGCGTTGAGAACCTTGAATTTCATGGCGAGGCGTGTCCTTCCTGTCGTGTCGTGTCGTGTCGTCGAAGCGTTTCGATGAAAGCGCGCCGGGGTCGTCAGCGCGGGGAGTTCTGCTTGCAGTCTTCGGCGGTGCCCCGGCAGTCGTCCTGGCGCGAAGGCGCCTTGCCCTCGTCCGGCTTCGCGTCCTTGGTGTCCTTCGCGTCTTTGGCATCGGTCGGCGGCTTCTTCACCAGACCGGGGTCCCGGTCGGGCGGGGCCGGCTTCAGCAGCCGCGGATTGCCATGGGCGGGCGGCTTCACGATGAACTCGGGGTCGGGCTGCGCTTGCGGCGCGGGCGCCTTGTCGGTCGGCTGCGCCGCAACCGGCGCGGCAAAGAGCACCGCGATGGCGAGGCTTCCGATACACATGAATGTCGTTGGATTGCGCATGGCGTTCACCCATGGCCCGAAGGTTTCACCGAGATGGACTTGACGGTGTAGGCCTCGTTCGCCAACGGCCGCAAGTCAGCGACGCGGTGCCCGGGCATTCCGTCAGGCGGAGATGACATCGTCCGAGGCAAGCCCGCAGCTGCTGTCGTCGTTCATTGCCTTCGCGATGTGCGCTGTGGATGCTCGCGGCACAAACGCCAGAGCATGCGGCTTTCAGGCACAACCTTCAGGCACAAGGATGCACAAGGAGCCACCCATGCAAGATTCACGCATTCCGGCCGCCCTGCTTGCGGCCCAGGGCAAGACCTCTTTTCCCGGTGCCTCGGCGGCGTACGCGGCCGCCCGGCAGGCGCTGCTGGCGGAAGAAATCGAATTTCGCCGGCACATGACACGGCTGGGCGAGCAGCGCCGCGCGCTGCCGCCGGGGCCTGTCATCCAGAAAGACTACCGCTTCAAGGATGAGCAGGCCTTCGAGGTCGGCCTGGCCGATCTCTTCGGCGACAAGGACACGCTGGTCACGTACTTCTGGATGTACGGGCCGCAGCGCGAGCGCCCGTGCCCGATGTGCACCAACTGGCTTGGCGCGGTGAACGGCAACGCGGCCGACATCAAGCAGCGCGTGGCGCTGAAGATCCTCGGGCGCTCGCCGGTGGAGCGGCAGTACGCCTTCGCGCAGGAGCGCGGCTGGCACGACTTGAACTTCGTGCAGACGGTCGGCGACGACTACGCCAAGGATTTGGGCGTGCTGCTCGCGGACGGCAGCGAGTACCCGGCGCTGGTCGTGTTCAAGCGCGACGGCGAGAAGGTGCGGCTGTTCTGGGCCAGTGAGATGAGCCGCGAGATGGCCGACCCGGGGCAGGACCCGCGCGATGCGCCCGACATTGCCTCGCTGTGGTCGGTGCTCGACCTCACGCCCGACGGACGCGGCACCGACTGGTACCCCAGCTGCAATATTGAGCGCTATTGAGCGCGCTCAGTCCGCAAGACTGACGCGCACCTCACACCCCGGCGGCACAAAGATCTCGTCGCAGTTCGGCCCCACCCCGCCGCGGTCGATCACCACGAAGCTCGCCGGCTGCTGCGTGACCACCAGCGGGTGGTGCCAGACGCCGCGCGCGTAGTTCACGCCCTGCTTCCCGTCGGTGACGAAGGCGCGGATGTCTTCCACGCGCACCGCCTCGCCCGCCGGTGCCACCACCACGAGAAAGCGGCTGCCGTCCATCGGCACGAAGGCCTGGCTGCCCAGCGGGTGGCGCTCCAGCATGCCGACCTGCAACGGCATCGCATAGGGCTGCGTCTCGAAGATGTTCACCAACACGCGGCTGTCGCCGGGGCCCGGGTCCACGCGCGCCAAGTCATGAAAGCGCGTGGTCATGCCCGCGTTGATCGACATCGACCGGCTGTGCGCGCTCTCGATGACGTCGCCGAACGCGGCGAAGGCCTCGCGCGTCAGCGGCTGCGCAACGAGCGCGAGCGACGCGGGCGTGCCCGGCGCGGGGGGCAGGAAAGTGGGGCTGGCAATCGTCAACGGAAACTCCTCGGCATTTGGTCCAACTGGTACTACCAGTATCCTTGCGATGCATCCGAGCAGTCAATCGCCTGGCGTCAGGGAAATCGCTAGTGCCCAATGGCGCGTGAGGCCTTAAGGTCTCGGTCGCGTTAAATCATACCGGTAATACCAGTTAATCCACCCCATCGACGCCTTCGAGGACCGCCATGTCAACCACCACCCTTCATGCGCCGCTGCAGCCGGCCACCACCTCTGCTGCAGCGGAGAACGCGCTCTACAAGAAAGTGGCATGGCGGCTCATGCCGTTCCTGATGCTTTGCTACGTGGCCGCCTACCTGGACCGCGTGAACGTCGGCTTCGCCAAGCTGAACATGCTCAGCGACCTGCAGTTCAGCGAAACGATGTACGGGCTGGGCGCGGGGCTGTTCTTCATCGGCTACTTCTTCTTCGAAGTGCCGAGCAACCTGCTGATGCACCGCATCGGCGCCAAGGCCACCATCTCGCGCATCATGATCACGTGGAGCCTGATCTCGGCCGCGATGATGTTCGTGACCACGCCCACGCAGTTCTACGTGCTGCGCTTCCTGCTCGGGGCGGCCGAGGCCGGCTTCTACCCGGGGATGATCCTGTACCTCACCTACTGGTTTCCCTCGCACCGCCGCGCCAAGATGGTGGCGGTGTTCATGTGCGCGATTCCGGTGTCGGGCGTGCTGGGCGGGCCGCTGTCGGGCCTGATCATGGAGGCCATGCACGGCATGGGCGGGCTGCGCGGCTGGCAGTGGCTGTTCCTCGTCGAGGCGCTGCCGTCGCTGGTGATCGGCCTGCTGGTCATCGTGTACCTCGACAACAGCATCCAGGGCGCACGCTGGCTCACGGCCGAAGAAAAGGCCGTGCTCGCACGCAACATCGCCGCCGAGAACGCCACCAAGGGCGGCACCAGCCACATGACGCTGCGCGCGCTGTTCGCCGACCGCCGCATCGTGAAGATGGCGCTGATCTGCTTCTGCACGGTGATGGGCCAGTACGGCCTGACCTTCTGGCTGCCCACGCTGGTGCGCCAGTCGGGCGTGTCGGGCGCGTTCAACATCGGCCTGCTCACGGCCATTCCGTTTGCCGTGGCCATCGTCTCGATGCTGCTGGTGAGCCGCAGCTCCGACCGCATGCGCGAACGCCGCTGGCACCTGATCGTGCCTTTCTGCTGCGGCGCGCTGGGCCTCACGCTGAGCGCGATCTTCAGCAACAACGTGTACCTGTCGCTGGCCGCACTGGCCCTGGCCGCAGGCGGCAGCCTGGCGACGTCGCCGCTGTTCTGGAGCCTGCCGACGGCCATCCTGTCGAGCGCGGGCGCAGCAGCCGGCATTGCGCTCATCAACTCGTTTGCCAACCTGGCGGGCTTCGTGAGCCCCTACATGATCGGCCTGATCAAGGACGCCACGAAGAGCACCGACATCGCCCTGTTCGTGCTGGCCGGCGTGCTGCTGTTCGGCGCTTTCCTCACCTACACGGTGCCGGCGAAGCTGGTCAACAAGTAGGGAAGGCCCGGGGTGCGGCCACAGTAAGATTTCCAGCTCCCGCCACTGCCGCACTCCGAACCGAAAACCGCCCATGCTCGCCTCCCCCGCCGTTGCCGCCACTGCCGCCCGCCTCATCCAGCAGCGGATTGCGGACGGCACCTACGTGGCCGGCGGGCTGCTGCCTTCACAGCGCGACCTGGCCGAGCAGCTCGGCATCAGCCGCACCTCGCTGCGCGAGGCGCTGTCGACGCTGCAGGGCACGGGCCTCGTCATTCCGCGTCCCGGCAAGGGCATGTACGTGGCCGAAGACGGCGGACAGGCGGCACCCGCGGCCTCCCCGGCCTGGAAGTTCGCCACCTCGCATTCGCTGCAGGACGTCTACCAGCTGCGCTTCGCGGTCGAGAACTTCACCGCGCGGCTGGCCTGCCTGGTCATCGAGGCGGACGACCTGGCCGCGCTGCGCGCCAATGCACAGGCGATGCGCACGTGCATCGACGCCGGCGATTTCACGCAGGCCACGCAGCTCGACTTCGACTTCCACATGCAGATCATCGGCATCGCGGGCAACCAGGCCATCGCCGAGATCCTGCGCAACAGCGCCGAAGTGATGCAGGAGAGCCAGCGCCTGCCCTTCTACAAGCGCGGCGCGCGCCATGCCACCTACGACGAGCACATGGCGATCATCGAAGCGCTCGCGCAAGGCAACCCGGCGCTGGCGCAGCAGGCGATGACGCAGCACATCGTGCAGGCCGCGCAGCGCGCGGGCGTGCACTTTCCGACCGGGCTCGAAGCGGCCTGACGCTCAGGCCCGCGCATCGACACGCTCGCTGCCGGCATCGACATAGACAGCCTGGCCAGTCGATCAGCCGATCGGCACCCGCATCACCGGCCGGACGGCCGCCCAGTGCCTGAACAATGAAACTTTGGCCCACTGGCCGACAAACCGTGGTCCAAAGCTTTCACTCCAGCGCAGTGCGCAGGACAATGCGGCGTTGATGGTGGTCGGAGGCGCCGCCTCCGATCCTGTCGGCATTGCACTTTCAGGACTACACGTCGCGTCATGGAACAACGGCTGGACTGGGCCCTCGCGGCCTGCTCACGCATCCTCAGACCCGTGGTCAGGCTCGCCCTCGCGATGGGGGTCAAGCATCCCCACCTGGAGGAGTTGCTGCGCGACCTGCTGATCGAGGAAGCGCAGCACTCCTGGCGTACGCAGGGCGTTCCCAAGCCCAATCTGAGCCAACTGTCGGTCACCACGGGCCTGAACCGCAAGGCGGTGACCGCCAAGGTCCGCGCCACCGTCGATCCCCTGCCACACACCGAGCTGTCGGCCGCGGCCAAGACGTTCACGCTGTGGCTGCAGATGCTGACCGAAGACGCTTCGTTCCGGCGCCTGCCCGTCACGGCGGGCCACACGGCAGCGTCCTTCGAGGCGGTCGCGCGCCTGAGCAGCCGCGGCAACGTTCACCACCGCACCATCCTCGATGAACTGATCCGGTTGAACATGGTGACCGAAAACGAAGGCGTGGCCGAACTCACCACCGATGGTTTCGTGCCCGTGGAAGACCTGCAATCCATGCTGGCTTTTCTGGGCGACAACGGACGGGACCACCTGCTGGCGGCCGTGTCCAACACGCTGGGCGAGCAGCCCCGCATGCTCGAGCGCGCGGTGTACGCGCGCGGGCTGTCGCTGCACGATTGCGAACAGATCCATCGCCTGGTGCGCGAACGCTGGTCCGCCCTGCACCACGAGCTCGCGCAGGAAATGGCGCAGGCGGTCGACCGCGCGTCAGCCCGTGCCAAAGGGCGAATCCGGGTCGGCATCTACACGTACTACGAAGACGAGGGCACACCGCCCCCGCCCACGTCCTCTGAAAGTGAGCGCACATCATGAGCACGATGAAGACACCTCGCCGGCTCATGCTCGGCTTGCTATCGGCCGGCCTCATGGCCCTGTTGATGTCCTGCGGAGGCGGCGGTGGTGGCTCGGCATCGAACCTGGGCCTGGGTACGGGCACCGCGATCGGTGACGGCCCGAGCGGCACGGGCACGGGCTCAGGCGGGGATTCAACCGGGTCCGGTACGGGCACGGGCACAGGCGGCTCTGGCGACACCGCCAGCAACGGCAACACCGACGGCTCCGGTGTCGGCTCGGGCGGCACCGGCGTCACTGCGGACGCGGCTGGCATCGGCGCGGCGGACGGCTTGGGCAGCATCATCCTGAACGGCCTGCGCTACGACACAGACACGGCCACGATCACCATCGAGGACGCCACCGCACTCCAGATCGGCATGAGCGCACGGGTCGCCGGCAAGGTCGACCCCGACTTCACGCGCGGCATTGCGACGCAGGTCGTGTCGGCCGCCGAACTGCGCGGGGCCGTCTCGCGCATCGATGTGGGAACCGGCAGCTTTGTCGTGATGGGCATCAGCGTGAGCATCGATGCGGCCACGGTCTGGGCCGACGCGAACGGGCTCGCCAGCGTGGTCGATGGCAGCCTCATTCAGGTGTGGGGCCTGCCCGGTGCGCCGGGCACGCTGCGCGCCACCCGCGTGCAGACTGCCCCCACGCTGACCGCCCCGCTGGTCACGGGCGCCATCCAGAACCTCGATGCGACGAACCGGACCTTCATGCTCGGCCAGCTGACGGTCAGCTATGGCGGCGCCAGCTTCGCGGGCATCGACGCCTCGTCGCTGGCCAACGGCGTCATCGTGCGCGCCCGTGGCACCGCCGCACCGCTCGGCAGCGCGTTCACGGCGACCAAGGTGGAGGGGTGGTACGCGATCCCTGTGAGCAACGGCATCGCACTGCAGCTCGCGGGGGTCATCACCGATTTCGCCTCGCGCGGCGCCTTCGAGGTGCTGGGCACGCCGGTGGACGCCACCAACGCACAGATCACGGGCGGCCCCGTCGGTTCGCTCGGCAACGGCGTGAAGGTCGAGGTCGACGGCTTCATGTCCGGCGGGGTGCTGGTCGTCAAGAAGCTGCGCATCCGCCATGTGCCGGGCACGGGCGGGCCGGCATCGTTCACGCTCATTGGTGCCATCGGCAGCTACCAGTCGCCCGCCTACTTCCGGGTCCAGGGCCAGCCGGTGGACGCCAGCGGACCGGGTACCGTGTTCGAGAACGGCACCGCCGCGAACCTGGCCAACGGCCAGCGCGTGACCGTCGTGGGAGACCGGGTGCTCGACGGCGTTCTGATCGCCCAACGGGTGACATTCACCACCCCTTGACCTGAGGTCGCAGCGCAGCGCCCTGCCGCTATCCGGTCGCATCGCCCGCCCCTCCCGGCGGCAGGCGAAGCCGGGACGTTCCCATTCAGTTCGACATCGCCGCACCGCGGCGGGTCTGCGCGCACGCGGGCCAGATAACACCTTCGGCCATCTGTCTCCAAATCCGTGGCGAAAGTACGAAAAAGGGACTAAAGTGAAAAAATCACATTTTTTACATTGGTGGCTTCCGTGTCTGTCCCAGCGAGTTCAGTGCGACCGTTGCTCCCCCTTGGCATCGCAGGCCCACGCCTGACGGATGCCACCCCTTGCGGGGCTGCGCATCGGATGCCTGTTCGCTGCCGGGCCAGCCGGCGCTGCTGACACTCCGAGGAGCACCGCATGCCGCTCGTCCTTCTTCTTCGGCTTCTGAACAAGCGTTTTCCGGTCATGCTCACTGCGGAAGCAGACATCCGGCATGCATCGGTGCTGGTCGCGACCGGACTCATCGAAGCCGAGTTCCATGTCGACAACTTCGGTTACCAGCGGTACGAAAGCGCCCAGGTCTTCGCCATCACGGACGAGGGGCATGCGGAGGCCGCCGCGCTCTGCGGCGGCGGCACTTCGGTTCATGAAGAGCGCCCCCAATGGAGCGTCATGCCGCTCGATTACCTGCGCAGGATCGGCAACTCGACCTTTCCCCTCCACACCGAGGACCCGTCGGAGATCAACTCCGTGGCGGTCCTTGAAGCGGCCGGCATGGTGGAGGCCACCCTCCCCCCCATCTGCCGCGCACGGCAGAAGCTGCGCCAAGCCACCGTCTTGCGGGTCACGCCCCTGGGACGGACGGCACTGGTGCCACGGCGAACCTGAATCCGAGCCCGGGTCGCTCGGCGTGCCAGACCTGGCGCGCTGATGGATTTCTGCGTCCGGCGCACACGCCCATCGCCCCCTCGCATCCCCTCCCCCACACCTCCATGAAACGGGTACCCGTTTGCCCTGCAGCAGCCCTTGGCCGAGGCGAGCGCTCCTCGTGCAGCGATGAAAAAAGCCTGTCGGCGACGCAACTGCAACCAGGCGCAACAGACGTCACAGATCACTCACAAGGTTCCTTTCGAAAACCAAAGCAGTAATGTGAAACCTTCACATACACCACGTCATTCGCCAGAAGAAATGAACGCCACGCTGTTACAGCTGAGTTTCGGGCCCTGCGGCGCATGAATCGGTCCATGCGAAGGAAGCCATTTCATGCGCGCCCCCGTCTCTGCCCCAAGCCTCGACAGCAGCCTGTCGACGGATGCCCTCATGGCCGCCCGGATGCGGCTCGTGCTGTCGATTTCGGCCGTGCTGGCCATGGCGGTCGATGCGGGTCCGGCCCGGCAACCGGTGGCGAGCGCGGTCTGGCTGGCCTTTTGCGGGTACCTCCTGCATAGCGTGCTGGTGCACGCCTGCACGCAGGGGGGCTGGCGTCATGTGCAGGGCAAGGCCGTCCACTGGTCCGACGTGATGTGGTTCACGCTGATCGTCTTCGTGTCGGGCGGCGTGCACAGCCTGTTCTTCCTGTTCTACTTCTTCGCCATCCTGACCTCCTCGTTCCGCTGGGGCTTCGAGGAAGGCGCCCGCGTCACGGTCGTCTCGGTCGCGTCGTTCGCCGCCTGCGGGCTCGGCACGAGCACGGGTGACGACGCCCCGCAGCTGCTGATGCGCACGACCTTCCTGCTGGCACTGGGGCACATGATCGTGCACTGGGGCGGCTCCAAGCTCATCCTGCAGCGGCGCCTGGCCCTCCTGGGCGACATCAGCCAGCTGTCGAACCCGCGCTTCGGCGCGGGCCGCACCATCGCCCGCACGATGGAAAAGACGCTGGCCTTCTTCAGGGCCAGCCATTGCATCCTCATGATGCGCGACACCGCCACCGGCAACTGGACCCTGCGCACGCTGCGCAAGGACGACACGTGCGAGCACGTCGGTGTCGAGACACTCGGAGGCATCGCCGAGTCGCCGCTGATGGCGCTGGAGCATCCGCACACCGTGCTGAGCAACCGCCTGCCTTGGCCTTTGAATCTGCTTTTTGCACGCAGCCACATGCACGGCCCCGGCACGACCGGCTGGCGCCCCGAGGGCCGCGACGGCGCCAGGCGCAGTGCCGCGGTGGCCGCCATGCTCGAGGCCCGCGCGTTCATCAGCGCCGCGCTGCCATTGCGCCTGGGCGAGGGGCGCGTGTTCATCTCGTCGCGCAACGGCCACTTCAGCAAGTCCGATGCGCTGTTTCTCGCGCACCTCATGGAACAGATCTTCCCGGTCATCGAGACCATCGAGGTGCTCGACCGCATGGCCTCCGAAGCGGCCGCGACCGAGCGCCTGAAGATCTCGCTGGACCTGCACGACACGGCCGTGCAGCCCTACATCGGGCTGCGCATGGGCTTGTGCGCCCTGCGCAAGAAGGCCGCCGCAGACAACCCTCTGCTCGAAGACCTCGACAAGCTCGCCGAGGTGGCGAACGGCGTGATCGCCGACCTGCGGCGCTTTGCGGGCACGGTCAAGGACGGCGCAGAGAGTTCGTGCGGGCTCGTGCTGCCCCAGCTGTACCGCCAGGCCGCCCGCATCCAGGGCATCTACGGCATCGAGATTTCGGTGAACGTCGAAGGCCAGATGCGCCTTGACGACCGGATGACCGCGGAGGTCCTGCAGATGGTGGGCGAAGGCCTCAACAACATCTGCAAGCACACGCAGGCGCGGCACGGCAGCGTGCGCATCGGCTGCCGGAACGGCTGCTTGCACCTGCGCATCGAGAACGAAGGCGGCGAAGACGAGAACTTCGCGGATTTCCGGCCCCGCTCCCTCAGCGACCGCGCCGCGGCGCTCGGAGGCCGCGCGCAGGTCAGCCGGTGCAGGGGCGGCGGCACCGAGGTGCTGATCGAAATCCCCATCTGAGAAAAAAGCACGACGACACCCCGAGGAGCTCCTCATGCAAACCGAAGCCCATCCCATCGGCGTCCTGCTGGTGGACGATCACCAGACCATGCTGTGGGGACTGTCCCGGCTCATCGACGGCGAACAGCCGCGCATGAAAGTCGTCGGCACTGCCAGTTGCTGCGAAGAAGCTGTGGCGCACACGCAGAGCCTGGTCCCCGACGTCATCGTACTCGACCTCGACCTGGACGGCCAATGCGCGCTCAACATCCTGCCGCAGCTGCTGTCGAACGAGGTGTCGCGCGTCGTCGTGCTGACCGGCGAACGCGAGCAGCGCACCCTGGACCTCGCGGTGCTGCGCGGCGCGCGCGGCGTGATGCGCAAGGACGCCTCGGCTGAGCAGGTGCTCGATGCGATCGAGCGCGTGCACCACGGCGAGCTCTGCGTCGACGCCCAGACCATGGGCCGGGTTCTCTCGGAACTCACCTCGGTGAAAAAGCCGCCGAAAGCTGACCCCGAGTCTGCAAAGCAGGCCAGCCTGACCCAGAAGGAACGCGACATCGTCCGCACCGTGGTGCACGGCAGCGGCGCCTCCAACAAGACCCTGGCCGGGCAGACCTTCGTCACCGAACACACGCTGCGCAACCATCTCACATCGATCTACCAGAAGCTCGGCGTGACGAACCGGCTCGAGCTGTACATCTACGCCGTCAAGCACCGCCTCGACGCGATGGCGCACTGACACGCGCCAAGCCCGCGCCCTGGGGGTACTCACTGCGGGCCGACCAACGCCGGCTTGCCCCTTCGGGATCAACCAATTCCCCGTTTTTCCAATCTCCAATTACGGCGATCCGGTGGCGTGCGGGAGCGCACCGGTGTGGCAGAGGGGAAAAGACCCGGCACCGCATCTCGTGTAATTTCAGAAACAAATTGATCCCAATTGAATTGAAGAATCAAAACCAAAAAAGCCCGCCGGGAAAATGGATGCAAATTAATTAATTCAGCCAGCAATATCAAGTTAAGAAGTTGGATTTCTTGACTAAAATCAAATAATTTCCATTATTTCAAATGGTTTTTCGAATATCTTCAATTTTTCGAATGTGAAAATATTCCACTTGCCGCGCATTCGGTATTTGATTAATTTCATTTTCTTCAAAATTCCCCATGATAAATTCAAACATTCCGCCTTCAGGCCGGAATTGCTCGCATGGCTGATAATGCGTCGATTTTTTTCCTCACCCTCGAAAACAGGGCAATTGGGTATATCGAACGTCATGGTTCAGGTAGTTCCATTTTGAAACACTCATGTCTTTCCACAAACAGGAGCAAAAGACCCGCGCAACCTCTGTGCCAACTTCATAGGATTGCGTGAGCCTCGGTCCGAATTGAATTTCAATTAAAACTCAAAGAAAAACATCCAGTTCGGCATTTGCCTCTCATTTTCTTTTGAAAAATGTATGAAACCCCACACTGCCTCGCCGCCGATTGGGGGAGTGGCCCCGGAGCCCTCGCCGGACGACCTTTTCGTCTGCCCGCCCGCGCCCGAAACGACCGGCCTGCGTCACTCACGCCAACCGGGGAAAGAACATGCTTGACCACAGGCTCATCAGCTCGGGCGAAAAGGCCTCCGCCGGCATCTGCGCGCCCGCCGCGAGGCTGTGGCCGGACTTCCTGATCGGCCAGGAAAAATCGCCGGTGCGCGTGCTGCTCATCGACGACGACGAGTACATGCGCCGGGTGATCGCCCAGGAGCTGTTGTCGGACCTGCGCATCCAACTCGAGGGCCAGGCTGACAGCGTTCGCGAGGGGCGCAGGCTGCTGGCCACGCACACGTTCGATGTGCTGATGCTCGAATTGCAGCTGGGTGACGAGATGGGCTTCGAGCTGATCACCGAGGCACGCCGTCTGCACCGCAGCAGCGAGGTCATCGTGATCTCTTCGCTCGAGGACGATGCCCACGTGCTGCGCGCCTTCGAACTGGGCGCGATGGGGTACCTCCTGAAGAACGCCTGGTTGCAAAGCTTCGCCGATGCCGTGCTGCACGTGGTGAACGGCGGCGCCGCGATCACGCCTCGACTCACGCGGCGCCTGCTGCATCGCCTGGACTACCACCCCCGCGCACCGGCCGCCGACCCGGCGTCACCGCCGCCGAGACCGCCGTCGCGCGACATGACGCTGACACCGCGCGAGAGCGAGGTCCTGCGTTGCGTGGCCTCGGGCTACGTCTCCGCGGAGATCGGCGCCAAGCTCGGCATCACCGGCCAGACAGTCAACGTGCACATCAAGAGCATCTACAAGAAGCTGCATGTGCATTCGCGCGCCCAGGCGGTGAACTTCGCCGTTCACACGGGCCTGATCTGAGAGGCTGCGACCCCATGACCCCGATCGATTTCCCCGACCGTCCTCGCCGCGCTCTCGACAAGCGGCCCTTCGTTCAGGCACTGCTTGTCGCGGCCTGTGCAACGCAGGGCTTGTGCGCGAACCTGGCGATCGCGTCGGAAGCCGCGTCTGCAGCCGATGCTGCGCAAGAGAACCCCGATGGCGGCGTTCCAGACGGAGAAGTCGCAAATGACGCGGCCGTGGTGACGGCCTCTCCCGACGCGCCGACGGCTTCAGGAAGCGGTGACCCGGACCGTCCCGGCTCAGCCGTCTACAGCCCCTTCGCGAGCCCGCAACACGGCAATGAAAGCCCTCCCCCTTCCGCTCCGGTGTCCCCCAAAAACAATGGGGCAGATGCGGAAATGGCGCTGGTCGCCCTGATTGCGGCCGGTGTCGCGGCGTTTGCAGTTTTTTTTTGGCTCGGACGCTCCTAGTCAGGCGCCAGTCAGTTAATTTGTATGTGAGAAAGTTGCATTTCTGAAGATGGACTCTCATAATTAGCACCTTCGTTTACGAAGACAACCAATCGACCACCGGTTGCCGACCGCTTATCAGCGGCAACGACTCTCGGCGTGCCGACCCAGATTCTTGTTACCAAGATCAATGGTGGGGGTATCGCATGAACAAGTGTCGAATCAAGGTCCGCCTGAGATGCGGGCCTCATCTCCCTGTCGGAATTGCGTCCAGCCGACTTCGCGCAATGCATGTCCTCGACACCGCCCCGTTGCGGTGCCTGAGTGGCCGACGACGAACGTAACAGTTCCTCAGGCGTGACCGCCACCAAGTCACGCACTGCCCCAATCCCTCGCAAAACCCGCGGCTGGTAATTCCAGGCGCGCGGTCACTCCTGAGCCACGCTACATGAGCCTTTTTGCCATGTAGGCGGGATCGGGGCTGCATTGAAAGTCGTTCGTCTTGAGGAGAATAGAAATGGCCACGCTGATCAGATCCGATCTCGAATTCATTCTTCAACAAATTCTCATTGCGGAAGCACAAGCCGCGGGCGCGGACCCCGCGAGCCTGGTCCCGAACACCTTTGCGCCCTTCGGCCTGAGGACGGTCGACGGGTCGTACAACAACCTGATGCCGGGCCAGACCGACTACGGCTCGGCCGACAACCCGTTTCCCCAGCTGGTGCCGCAGACCTACAGCAACGAGCAGGACGACGCCTTCGCGGGGATCACCAACACCGACTACGGCAGCGCCGGGAATGTGGTCGATGCCGACCCGCGGCTGATCAGCAACCTGGTCGCCGACATGACCAGCAACAACCCCGCGGCAGTGAGCGCCTTCGTGGCCGCGGGCCTCGGAACGCTCGACGGGGCCGGCGTCCTGTACGACCTGCAGGGCGTCGTCATTCCCCCCGGCACGCTGCTGGAGGTTCCGAACGTCACGCCCGACGAAGGCCTCTCGGCGCCCTTCAACTCATGGTTCACCTTCTTCGGCCAGTTCTTCGACCACGGCCTCGACCTGGTCAACAAGAGCAGCACCGAGATGATCTTCATGCCGCTGCAGCCGGACGACCCATTGTTCAGTACGGCCCCAGGCGCCCCGAATTTCATGATCCTGTCGCGCGCCATACGCGACGAGAACGGCGACCAGACCAACCAGACGACGCCCTTCGTCGACCAGAACCAGACCTACACCTCGCATCCTTCGCACCAGGTGTTCCTGCGCGAGTACGCGCTCGACGCCAACGGCCATCCGGTGGCCACGGGCAGTCTCCTGGACGGCACGGACGGCGGCCTCGCCAACTGGGCCCAGGTCAAGGCGCAGGCGCTGATGCTCGGCATCCAGCTCGACGATGCCGACGTGCTGGACCTGCCCCTGCTGGCAACGGACCAGTTCGGCAAGTTCATTCCTGACCCGGTGACCGGCTTCGCGCAGATCGTGCTGCGAGCCGCCGACGTCGGCGGGCCGCTGGACCTGGACGGCAACGGGCTGGCCTCGGGCACGCCCGGCGCGCCCATCGACGCGAGCGTGGGCGTTCGCACAGGCCACGCCTTCCTCAACGACATCGCGCATGCCGCGGCGCCTGTGTTCGTGGGCGGCGTGCTGGCGCCGGACAGCGACTCGGCTGTCGGCCTCTCGGAACCCGGCACCTATGACGACGAACTGCTCGATCGCCACTTCATCACCGGCGACGGTCGCGGCAACGAGAACATCGCCCTGACCTCCGTCCACCACGTCTTCCACTCCGAGCACAACCGGCAGGCGGAAGAGATCAAGGCGACAGTGCTGGCAAGCGGCGACGCCGCGTTCATTGCCTCGTGGCAGCTGCCCGACGGCTCGTGGAACGGTGAGCGCATCTTCCAGGCCGCGCGCTTCGCGACGGAGATGCAGTACCAGCACCTGGTGTTCGAAGAGTTCGCACGCAAGATGCAGCCGAACGTCGATGCCTTCCTGGCCGAAACCAACTACCAGACGACGATCAACCCGGCGATCGTCGCCGAGTTTGCGCATGCCGTCTTCCGCGTCGGCCACACGATGCTGACCGAGACCGTGGACCGGCTGGACCCCAATTTCCTGTCGAGCGATCTCGCGCTCGTCGATGCCTTCCTCAACCCGCTCGGGTTCAACAACGACGGTGCATTGACACCGGAGGAAGCGGCTGGCGCCATCGTGCGCGGCATGACCCGGCAGGTGGGCAACGAGATCGACGAGTTCGTCACCGACGCGGTGCGCAACCAGCTCCTGGGCCTGCCGCTGGACCTCGCTGCCATCAACATCGCGCGCGGCCGGGACACCGGCATTCCGACGCTCAATGAAGCACGCCGGGAGTTCTACGCCTCGACCGCCGACCCACAGCTGCGGCCCTACACGAGCTGGGTCGATCTCACCCAGCACCTCAAGCACGAGGCCTCCGTCCTCAACTTCATTGCGGCGTACGGCACGCATGCCGCGCTGACAGCCGTCGACGTCGACACGATGGCCGAGAAGCGGGCCGTGGCGGGCTCACTCGTCTTCGGCGGCAGCGTCGTCCTCAACGCAGGGACGGCCAGCGAGCGGACCTTCACCGCGGACGAGGCGGACCGTCTCGCCTTCCTGAACAGCACGGGCATCTACGCGATGGTCAACGGCATCACCACCACCGGTGTGGATGACATCGACCTGTGGATCGGCGGCCTGGCAGAAGAGCAGATGCCCTTCGGCGGCCTGCTCGGTTCGACCTTCAACTTCGTCTTCGAGTCGCAGATGGAGGCGCTGCAGAACGGCGACCGCTTCTACTACCTCTCGCGTCTGGCCGGCATGAACTTCCTCACCGAGCTGGAGAACAACACGTTCGCCAAGCTGGTGATGCTCAACACCGACGCCACGCACCTTCCGGCCGACATCTTCTCGACGCCGGGCCTGATTCTCGAAGTCGATACGCTGCGCCAGTTCACCGGGATCGGCCTGGACGGCCACGGCGACCCGACCGAGGGCGGCACCGAACTCACCCCGCTGGTGATCCGTGACGACCCCACGACCGCGGCCGTGGAAACCACCTACCTGCGCTACACGGGCGACGAACACGTGGTGCTCGGCGGCACCGATAGCAACGACACCCTCATTGCCAGCATCGGCGACGACACGATCTACGGCGATGGCGGCAATGATCGCATCGAGTCCGGCGACGGCAACGACCAGGTCGAAGGCGGCGCGGGCGACGACATCATCACGGACCGCGGCGGCGACGATGTGCTCAAGGGCAACGAGGGCAACGACGTCATCCACGGCGGCAACGGCGCGAACCTCATCATCGGCGGAGACGGCAGCGACTTCATCGTCACCGGCGAGGACGTTTCCGAAGTCTTCGCCGGCCAGGGCAACGACTTCGTCCTGGGCAGCAAGGGCAACCTGCCGACCTTGGGCAACGAGGGCCACGACTGGATCGAGCTGGGAACCCAGGACGGCACCACCGGCGACAGCGCCGATCCGTTCGTGAAAGACAGCGTCATCGGCAATGACGTCCTGATCTCCGGCGGCGGCTTCGACGAGCTGATCGGCGAAGGCGGCGACGACATCTTCACCGGCTCCGACGGCGAAGACCACTTCGACGGCGGCTCCGGTTTCGACTGGGCCAGCTACAAGTTCGACAAGTACGGCGTGACCGCCGACATGATCGTCAACGACTTCGTGGTGCCCCCGGTGGTCAACTCGAACGCCGCGATGATGGACCGCTTCGCCTTCACCGAAGGCCTGTCGGGATCGGCCTTCGCCGACTTCCTGCGCGGCGACGACGCCGACGCCGTCGAGATCCTGCAGGCCGGCTGGACCGGCAGCGTGCTCACCAACATCGCGCTGATCGACGGCCTGCAAGACATTCTGCCCGCGGGCATGACCTCGTTCGGCGAAGGCAACATCATCCTCGGCGGCGACGGCAGCGACCTCATCGAGGGCCGCGGCGGCAACGACATCATCGACGGCGACGCCTGGCTCAACGTGCGCATCGCCGTCTCGGGCGTGCCTGGCCTGACCAGCGTCGACAGCCTGAAGGAGCTGGTGCCGCGCATGCTCTCGGGCGAGATCAACCCGGGCCAGCTCAGCATCGTGCGCGAGATTCTGATGTCCGACGGGACCGACTACGACACCGCGATGTTCTCCGGGCCGCGCGCCAACTACACCATCACCACCGGCGCCGACGGCCGCACCATCGTGACCGACAACGTCGGCACCGACGGCACCGACACCCTGCGCAACATCGAGCGGCTGCAGTTCTCGGACGCGGTCGAGTTGCTGTCCGGCAGCAACAACGCACCGGGCGGCTCGGTCACGATCAGCGACGACACGCCGCAGATCAACCAGCTCCTGAGCGTGTCGGCCGCCCTCACCGATGCGGACAACCCTGGCGGCACGGTCACCGGACCGATCAGCTACACGTGGCAGTACGAGGCCGACCCGGTGCGTGCGCCGGGCGTGTTCCGCGACATCATCGACCTGGGCGGCGGCCAGCCCGCCACGGTGAACGGCACGACCTTCCGGGTCACCGCGCCCTTCGACGGCCTGGCCATCCGGGTGCGGGCCGTCTACCGCGATGCCGACGGCGTGCTGGAAACCGTGTACTCCACGCCCACCGCCGCCGTCTCCGGCGTGGCCACCGTCGTGCCACCGGCGCCACCGCCCTCCTCCGCGCTGGTCGACAGCACGGGCGTGCGCTTCCTCCAGTCCGACCTCCAGTTCATCCTGGAGCAGATCAAGATCTCGGAGCGACACGCCAGCGGTGAGGCACTGACCGACATCCTGGACAACGCGCGCGCGCCGCTCGGCCTGCGCACGGTGGACGGCTCCTACAACAACCTGGTGCAGGGCCAGTCCGGATTCGGCGCCGCGGACCAGTTGTTCCCGCGCCTGGTCGATCCGGTGTTCCTCAACGACCAGGACGGCGACACCATCAACCTCGGCCCGGGGACCACGCTCACCAACACCGACTACGGCACCAGCGGCCATGTGGTTGATGCCGACCCTCGCGTCATCAGCAACCTGATCGTCGACATGACGAGCAGCAACCCGGCGGCGGTGAGCGCGTTCGTCGACGCGGGCCTGGGCACGCTGGTGGACGGCGTTCTGTACGACCTGGACGGCGTGGCGATTCCTGTCGGCACCCTGCTGGTCATTCCGAACACGGCGCCGGACGAAGGCCTGTCGGCGCCGTTCAACGCCTTCATGACCTTCTTCGGCCAGTTCTTCGACCACGGCCTCGACCTCGTGGCCAAGGGCGGTAACGGCACCATCTTCGTCCCGCTGCAGCCCGACGACCCGCTCTACGTGCCGGGCGGCAACAGCAACTTCCTGGTGCTGACGCGCGCCACCCAGGTGGCCGGCCCCGGTGAAGACGGCGTCATGGGCACCGCGGACGACACCACGCACGAGGCCAGGAGCCTCACGACACCGTTCATCGACCAGAACCAGACCTACAGTTCGCATCCCTCGCACCAGGTCTTCCTGCGCGCCTATGAGCTCAACGCCGAAGGCAAGCCGGTGGCCACCGGACGGCTGATCACCAACCGCGACCTCGGCGCCGACGGCCTCTTCGGCACGGCCGACGACATCGAACTGGGTGGCATGGCCACCTGGGCGGTGGTCAAGGCGCAGGCGCGCGACCTGCTGGGCATTGCGCTGGACAATGCCGACGCGCTCAACCTGCCGCTGCTGGCGGCCGACGAGTACGGCAACTTCATCCCCGACCCGGTGACCGGCTTCGCGCAGATCGTGCTGCAGGCTGGCGGCACCCTGGCATCGGGCTCGCCGGGCACGCCGATCGATGCGAGCCTGGCCGTGCGCACGGGCCATGTGTTCCTGGCCGACATCGCCCACACCGCCAACCCGGTGAGCAGCCAGGGCGTCGCGCTGACGGCCGATGCCGATGACGTGGTCGGCGGCACGCCGGCCGCGGGCTTCTACGACGACGAGCTGCTCGACGCGCACTTCATCGCCGGCGACGGGCGGGTCAACGAGAACATTGCGCTGACCGGCATGCACCATGTGTTCCATGCCGAGCACAACCGGCTGGTCGAGCACACCAAGGCCGTGATCATGGCCTCGGGCGACGCGGCCTTCATTGCCGAATGGCACCTGCCCGATGGCTCGTGGGACGGCGAACGCCTGTTCCAGGCGGCCCGCTTCGGCACCGAGATGCAGTACCAGCACCTGGTGTTCGAGGAATTCGCGCGCAAGGTGCAGCCGCAGATCGACATCTTCTTTGCCGCCACCCAGGTCTACGACACCGAGATCGATCCGTCGATCGTCGCCGAGTTCGCCCACACGGTGTACCGCTTCGGCCACTCGATGCTGACGGAAACGGTCGACCGCTTCGACGTCGACTTCAACGTGATCGGCGGCACAGCCGACCCGACCCAGCAGCTCGGGCTGATCGAGGCCTTCCTCAACCCGCTCGCGTTCGCTGCAGGCGGCATCACGGCCGACGAGGCCGCCGGTGCCCTGGCGCGTGGCCTCACGCGCCAGCAAGGCAACGAGATCGACGAGTTCGTGACCGAGGCCTTGCGCAACAACCTGCTGGGCCTGCCGCTCGACCTGGCGACGATCAACATCGTGCGCGGGCGCGACACCGGCGTGCCGACACTCAACGCCGCGCGGCGCGACTTCTATGGCGTGACCGGAGACAGCCAACTCAAGCCCTACGCGAACTGGGTCGACTTCATGGAGCACATCAAGCATGAAGCCTCGGTGGTCAACTTCATTGCAGCCTACGGCGTGCACGCCAGCCTGGCCGCCGCCGACACCCTGGCCGAGAAGCGCGCGGCGGCGGTGGCGCTGGTCTACGGCGGCATCGGTGCGCCGGAAGACCGGCTCGACTTCCTGTTCGGGCGCAATGCCTACGCCGACCAGGCCGGCATCACGACCACCGGCGTCGACGACATCGACCTGTGGATCGGCGGCCTGGCCGAAAAGCAGATGCCGTTCGGCGGGCTGCTCGGCTCGACCTTCAACTTCGTCTTCGAGGAGCAGATGGAGAAGCTCCAGGACGGTGACCGCTTCTACTACCTGGAGCGCACGCAGGGCCTGAACTTCCTCACCGAGCTGGAGAACAACTCTTTCGCCCGGATGGTGATGGCCAACACCGATGCCGAGCACCTGCCAGGCGACATCTTCACGACGCCGGGATACACGCTGGAAGTGGATTCGTCCCGGCAGTTCACGGGCCTCGGGCTCGGCGGGCGCGACGATCCGACGGGCGAAGGCAGCCTCACGCCGGTGGTGCTGCGCAACAACCCGGGCACCGAAGCGGCCGACGCCAACTACCTGCAGTACAGCGGCGAGGACCACGTCGTGCTGGGCGGCACCGCGGGCAACGACACCATCATCTCCAGCCTGGGCGACGACACGCTCTGGGGCGACGCCGGCAATGACCGGCTCGAAGGCGGCGATGGCAACGACTTCGTCTTCGGCGGGGCCGGCGACGACATCATGACGGACCTGGGTGGCGACGACAACATGCAGGGCGGCGACGGCAACGACGCCATCCACGGCGGCAACGGCCTCAACCTGATCCTGGGCGGCCACGGCAACGACTTCATCGTCACCGGCGAAGATCCGTCCGAGGCGTTCGGCGGAACGGGCAACGACTTCATCCTCGGGGCCCGGGCCAACGAGTTCGTCTTCGGCAACGAGGGTGACGACTGGATCGAGCACGGCATGGCCGACGGCAGCGCCGGCGAGAACTTCGACGCCTTCGCCCGCGACCAGGTGGTGGGCCACGACGTCTTCATCGGCAACTCGATCTCCGACCGGATGGACGGCGAAGGTGGCGACGACATCATGTTCGGCAACGGTGGGCAGGTGGACCGCTACGAAGGGGGCTCCGGCTTCGACTGGGCCGGATTCAAGGACGATGCCTTCGGCGTCACGGCCGACCTGTTCCTTCGCGCCTTCGACGAAACGCCCGTGCCGCTCTCGAACGCGACCGTGCTGGCGCGGTTCACCTCGGTCGAGGGCATGTCGGGCTCGGCGCATGCCGACGTCCTGCGCGGCGACGACAACAATCCGGCCGAGATGGCGCTGTCGGGCACCACCGGCAGCGTGCTGACCCACATCGAACTCATCGACGGCCTGCAGGAGCTTCTGGACGAGGTGCTCGGGGTCGGCATGGAGATGGACGGGCCGGTGACTTCGTTCGCCGGCAACATCATCCTGGGCGGCGGTGGCAGCGACCTGCTGGAGGGCCGCGGCGGCAACGACATCATCGAGGGCGATGCCTGGCTGAACGCGCGCATCAGCGTGCGGGAGAACGCCGACGGAACCGGTGCCGAGATCGCAAGCTACGACACCATGACCGACCTGGCGCTGCAGCGGCTGGTCTTCAACGGCACCTACAACCCGGGGCAACTCACCATTGCCCGCGAGATCCTGATGTCGGATGGGCCGGACTTCGACACGGCCGTTTTCTCGGACGTGTTCGGCAACTACGAGATCACCTTCCTCGAGAACGATGTCTGGCGCATCAGCCATGTCGTGGACGGCGTGGCCGGTTCCGACGGCATCGACGTGGTGCGCAACATCGAGCGCCTGCAGTTCTCCGACGGTGCGGCGTTCATTGCGGAAGAAGGCTTCAACTTCGACCCCGAAGGCCAGCTGACGATCAGCGACACCACGCCCACCCTGGGCGCGACGCTCACCGTGTCGGCCCTGGGCGTGACCGACCCGGACAACGTCAGCGAAACCAATCCCGACGGTGCGATCACCGGCCCCATCGCCTACTACTGGCAGGCCGAGGTTCGCCCCGGCATCTTCGAGGACATCCTGATCGAGAACGCCGGCGGCGAGGTGGCCCGGGCCACCGGCACGAGCTTCACGCCGCGCACCTTCGAGTTCGGCCTGGCACTGCGCGTGCGGGCGGTCTACAAGGATGCCAACGACGTGCTGGAGAACGTGTACTCCGCCGCCACCGCGCCGCTCGCCCTCAACGCCGCGGCCACCGGACAGCCGACGATCAGCGACACCACGCCGACCGAAGGCCAGACCCTCACGGCATCGACCCTCGGCATCAGCGACGTGGACGGGCTGACGGGGGCCGTCTTCAGCTACCAGTGGGAACAGGCCGTCAACACGGGCGTCGGCGGCGGCGGCGCCGGGTTCACGCCCATCGCGGGCGCCACCCTGGCGACCTTCACGCCGGGCGCCGACCAGGTCAACCGAGAACTGCGCCTGACGGTGAGCTTCACGGACGATGCGGGCGCGCTCGAAACGGTGAGCTCCGCAGCCACCGTGGTCACGGGCGACTTCATCGCGGCCAACAACGCCGCCCAGGTCCTCACGGGCACTGAAGGCCAGGACGTGATCTTCGGCGGCGGCGGCGCGGATGCCATCAACGGCCTCGGCCAGGACGACCTCATCGACGGCGGCGCAGGCAGCGACAGCATCGTGGCCGGCGCCGGCAACGACACCATCAACTACACGATGGGCGAAGGCACGGACACCGTCGACGGCGGCGCGGGGCTGGACACCCTGAACGTCATCGGAACGGCCGGGGCCGACGCGCTCGCGGTGAGCTACAACGCCACCTCGCTCACGGTGGTGGCCGGGGGCACGGTGAGCAATGTCGAATCGGTCACGGCCGATCTGCTGGCCGGCGTGGACACCCTGACCTACACCAGTGCCGCCGCCATCTCGGTGAACCTCACGGCCGGAACGGCCTCGGGCTTCACCTCGATCGCCGGCATCGAGAACGTGACGACAGGCGATGGCGCCGACGTGCTCGTGGGCAATGCGTTGGCCAACGTGCTCAACGGCAGTGGCGGCAACGACCGCTTCGTCGCGACGGTGAACGACGGCAACGACAGCTACGCCGGCGGCGGCGGCGTCGATACGCTCGACCTGTCCGCGATCTCCGCAGGCGTGACGATCACCCCGACGACCGCCACGGGCGCGCAGACGGGCACCGATGCGCTCTCCGCCATCGAGAACTTCATCGGCAGCCAGGGCGCTGACAGCATCGTCGTCAATGGCGGTGCGAACGTGATCGACGGCCAGGGCGGGAACGATGTCATCGACGCCGGCGGCGGCAACGACACCGTGACCGGTGGCGAGGGCAACGACACGCTCACCGGCGGCGCCGGCAACGACACGGTCGACGGCGGTGCGGGAGACGACCTCTTCCACTACATCGTCGGCGATGGCGCGGACACGATCAACGGCGGCGCGGGCGCCAACGACCGGCTGACCATCGCCGGCACGGCGCTGGGCCAGACGCTCGCAGTGGTCCTGGCGGGCACGGCGATCGCGTCCCTGGCGGGCGGCACCGTCACCGGCATCGAGGCGGTCACGGCCGACCTCCAGGGCGGCGCCGATACCCTGACTTACGGCGCCACGACCACGGCCGTCACCGTGAACCTGGCCACCGGCACGGCCACGGGATTCGAATCGGTGGCGAACATCGAGAACGTGACCGGAGGCGCCGGCAACGACACGCTGACGGGCAACACCGGTGCCAACGCGATGAATGGCGGCGGCGGCAACGACCGCTTCGTCGCGACGATCGGCGACGGCAACGACAGCTATGTCGGCGGGGCCGGCGTGGACACCTACGACCTGTCGGCCACCACGGCCGGCGCGACGGTGACGGTCAACCTCGCCACGAGCGCGCAGATCGGCACCGACACGCTCAACACGATGGAGAACATCATCGGCAGCCAGGGCAACGACACCATCGTCGTCAACGGCGGCGCGAACTTCATCGACGGCCAGGGCGGCAACGACACCATCAGCGCCGGCGGCGGCGCCGACATCGTGCTGGGTGGATCGGGCAACGACACCATCGACGGCCAGGCAGGCGACGACAGGCTCACCGGCGGGCTGGACAGCGACACGGTGGACGGCGGTGCGGGCGCAGACACCTTCATCGCCACGGTGGGCGACGGCAACGACAGCTATTCCGGCGGCATCGGCACCGACACCTACGACCTGTCCGCCACCTCGGCCGGTGCGACGGTCACGCCCACCTCTGCCACCAGCGCCGAGACCGGCACCGACACGCTGAACTCGGTGGAGAACGTGATCGGCAGCCAGGGCAACGACAGCATCACCTTCGCGCCCGTGGCCCTCCTGAATGCCGCGAACGTGGTGGATGGCGCCGGCGGCAACGACACCCTCAACACCGGGGCGGGCGCGGACCGGCTGACCGGCGGCACGGGCAACGACACCATGGACGGCGGAACGGGGAACGACGTCTTCGTGTTCGCGGCGGGGTTCGGCAACGACACGATCCTCGGCTTCGATGCCAGCGGGAACCTGCTCAACGGGCAGGACCGGCTCGACATCTCCGCGATGGGGATCAACGCGGGCAACTTTGCTGCCAACGTGTCCATCACCGACCTGGGCGCCAACACGCTGATCGAGTTCGACGGCCTGGAAAGCATCCTGATGATGGGCGTGAACGGGGTCGGCACGAACACCATCACGCAGGCCGATTTCGTGCTGTCGGCATGAGCACCGCCGACGTTTCAACAACCTCGATCACGGAGAAAGACATGAACGAAAAAAACAACGCAAGCCCGCAGCAGGCCCCTCGTTCCATCTCCGACCCGCGCGAGGTCGCGACGTTGGTCATGTCGCGCATCGGCATGGTCAACGCCAAGAAGGACGAGCTGAGCGTCGCCATCCAGAGCCTGTGCGATGCGACGCAGCAGCTCTCGCGCGCCTACTCGGCGCAGATGGTGACCATCGAGCGGCTGGTGCGGCGGGTGAAGTCGCTGGAAGCCGCGGCGCAGGCCGCGGCGCAAGACCAGCAGGTCAACTGAGCACGCCCCATAGAACCACAGGAGACGCACATGAAAACCCTGTGGATGGAACTGCGACCGCTGCTGCTCTACATCGCGGCGTTCTCCTTCTTCATCAACCTGCTGTTCCTGGTGCCCGCGTTCTTCACCCTGCAGGTGTTCGACCGCGTCATCTCGACCAGCAGCCATGAAACGCTGCTGGTGCTGCTCGCCGGGACCGGCGTGGCGCTGCTGATCCTGTTGCTGCTGGACTACGTGCGGACCCGGCTGCAGAACGTGGTGGGCATCATGGTGGACGAGCGGCTCTCCCCGCCGGTGGTCTGCGCCATCGTGGAGCGCGCCGCCCGCACCCCGACCGGCATGCGCACGGAAGGCATCCGCGACGTGGCGGCGCTGCGCGCCGTGTTTTCCGCCAACGGCCTGATCGCGGTGTTCGATGCGCCGTGGGTGTTCGTGTACGTGTTCGTGATCTGGATGTTCCACCCCGCGCTCGGCGTGGGCGCGGCGTTCTCCGCGGCCCTCATGCTGGGCCTGGCCTGGCTCAACGACCGCATCAGCCGCAGGTCGCTGGAGAACCTGCAGAACGAAGGGCGCCGCGCGGCGCAATACGTCGAGAGTTCGCTGCGCAACGCCGAAGTGCTGCAGGCGCTGGGAATGACCAAGCGCCTGCTGGTGCGCTGGAGGGCCTTGCAGGACCAGATCGCCGCCATGCAGACCAGCGCCAGCCGCAGCACCGTGGCGTTCACCGCCGGGACCAAGGCCGCGCGCCAGGCCATCCAGATCCTCATGCTGGCCCTGGGCGCGTACCTGGTGCTGAGCCAGCAGGCTTCCGCCGGCGTGATGATCGCCACCAGCATCCTGCTGGGCCGCGCGGTGCAGCCGGTGGAGCAGCTCGTGGGCAGCTGGCGCACGCTGATCGAAGCGCGGGCGGCCTACGGGCGCCTGCAGGAACTGTCGCAGGACTTCGAGCGCAGCGAGCCGCATGTCGCCATGCCGCGCCCCGAAGGACGCCTGAGCGCAGAGAACATCTCGTACCGTGCGGCCGGCTCGGACACCCTGGTGCTCTCGAACATCGTCTTCTCCCTGGCGCCGGGCGAGGCCCTGGCCATCGTCGGCCCGAGCGCGGCCGGCAAGTCCACCCTCGCGCGCGTGCTCACGGGCGTGTGGCGTCCCAGCAGCGGCAAAGTCCGCCTGGACGGCGCCGACGTGTCGTACTGGCCGCGCGAAGAACTGGGCCCCTACATCGGCTACGTGCCCCAGGACGTCGAGCTGTTCGACGGCAGCGTGGCGGACAACATCGCGCGCCTGGACAAGGTGGACTCCGAAGCGGTGGTTGCCGCCGCCCTGCGCGCCAACGCGCACGAGATGATCCTGACCCTCCCGAAGGGCTACGACACGCCGGTGGGCGAACACGGCTCGCGGCTGTCTCCGGGCCAGCGCCAGCGCATCGCGCTCGCCCGCGCGCTGTACGGCAACCCGCAGCTGGTGATCCTGGACGAGCCGAACTCCAACCTGGACGGCGCGGGAGAAGTCGCGCTCGCCCAGGCGATGAGCGGCCTGCGCCAAGCGGGCGTGACCTCGGTCGTGGTCACCCACCGCCCCTCGCTGATCGCCCACGTGGACAAGATCCTGGTGCTCGCCGCGGGCCGCATCCAGCAGTTCGGCCCGGCGAGCGAGGTGATGCGGGACATGCAGCGCCAGGCCCAGGCGATCGTGGACCAGAAGGCCGCCTGAGCGCCGCGCCGCCGTTGCGAACAAGGACATGCACCATGAGCACCGCCACACTTCCGATGCCTCCCGTTGCCGCCACGCGCAGCAGCCGGGAACATGCGCGACGCCTCGCGCGAAGCGGATGCTGGGTCATCCTCGGCGCGATCCTGCCCCTGGGCCTGTGGATGGGATTCGCCCCGCTCTCGATGGCGGTGGTGGCCCCCGCATTCGTCAAAGTAGACCTCAATCGCCGTCCGGTGCAGCACCTGGAAGGCGGCACCGTGCGCGAAGTCATGGTGCGCGACGGCCAGCATGTGAAAGCCGGCGATCCGATCCTGGTCCTGGGCGACGTGCGGGTGGACGCCGACCGCAACCGCCTGAGCTATCGCGTTCATCTGGAGCGTGCCATGCTGGTGCGCCTGGAGGCTGAGCAGGCCGTCGCCAAGACGCTCGCCTTCCCCGAAGACCTGCTGCGCGCGGCCAAGCAGGACGATCGCATCGGTCAGGCCCTGCTCAAGGAAACGGCGTTGTTCCAGGCCCAGCGCCATTCGCTGGACAGCGCGGCGACGCTCATGAGAACGCAGCGCGATCGCGTGCACCAGGAAATCGTCGCCGTGCACGCGCAGATCGCGCAGGCGCAGAACTCGCTCGCCCTGCAGCGGCAAGACCTGGAGGCCAACCGCGGGTTGATCCAGGAAGGGTTCATTTCGTCGAGCCGGATCTCCCAGCTCGAATCGGTGGTGATGGAGTACGCGGCCAAGCTCGAAGAGCGGCGCACGGAACTGGCGCGTGCCGCCCAGCGGCTGGTGGAAATCGACCTGAAGATCCAGTCGATCCGCAACGACTACGTGAAGGCCGCGAGCGACCAGCTCAAGGCCACCACGCAGCGCCTGGGCGAGATCGAACAGGAGCAGCGCAAGTCGAACGACGCGGCGCAGCGGCAGGTTGTCGTGGCTCCGGCCAGCGGCGAAGTGATCGATCTGAAGTTCACCTCGCCCGGCGCGGTGGTCGGGCCCGGAGAGGCGATTGCGGACATCGTGCCCAGCGACGCCCAGCTGATGATCGAGGCGCGCATTCGCCCGGAAGACATCAGCAACGTGCACCTCAACCAGCATGCGCGGGTGAAGTTCACCGCCTTCAAGTACCGCAACACGTCGATGGTCACGGGCAAGGTGACCTATGTCGCCGGCGACCGGCTGATCGAACGCCAGACCAACCTGCCCTACTACAGCGTGATGATCCTGGCCGACGCCGAGTCGCTCAGGGCCATCGGCGACTTCAAGCTCCAGGCGGGCATGCCCGCCGAGGTCTACATCGCGGGCGTCTCGCAGACCGCGCTCCAGTACGTCGTCGAACCCATTACCTCCACGATCCGCCGATCGGGACGGCAGATGTAGCGGGTCTGTTCTTTGTCAACGAGGGGAATACATCATGCGCAAGGATTCCAATCACCACGACCCCGTGACGCCCGTCGCCTACAGCAAGAGACGCACGTTCCTGAAGGCCTCGCTGGCAGCCACGGCGGCCCCCATGGTCCTGACCTCGGGCAAGGCCAGCGCACAGCCCACGCCGCTGCCGCCCAGCCCGCCGACGACGCCGTGGGTCGAAGACCTGCCCAACCAGATCACGCCGCTCGCGCCGCTCGCCACGCTGACCCCGGCCCCGACCCTCAACGCGAACATCGCAGGCGGCGAGTGCGGGCGTGCGCCGCACCAGCGCTACGCGGAACTGACCGTGCCCGGCAAGGCCGGCACGCCGCTGCTGTTCCAGCTGACGGCCAAGGAGAACCCGGCCTGGCTGTTCAACGGCAACAACCCCTACTACCCCCCGCAGCCCATCTGGGGCTATGAAGGCAACACGCCGGGGGCGACCACGCCGGGCCCCACGATCCATGCGCGCTACGGGCAGTCGGTCATCTGCCGCATCCGCAACCAGCTGCCGCAGAACCACACGGGATTCGGCTCGCCCGAGATCAGCACGCACCTGCACAACATGCACACGCCGTCGGAGAGCGATGGCTACGCGAGCGATTTCTACAGCGCCGTCCAGGGCGGCGTGACGCTGACCGCGCCGGGGACCTTCAACGATCACTTCTATCCCAACCTCTACGCCGGCTTCGACGAGTTCGGAGGCCTCGGCGATTCGCGCGAAGCCCTGGGGTCGCTCTTCTATCACGACCACACGGAAGGCGTGACGGCACCGAACGTGCTGAAGGGCATGTTCGGGCGCTACATGGTCTTCGACGCGCTCGACACCGGCGACGAGACCACGGGGCTGCGCTTGCCCAGCGGCGCATACGACTACCCCTTGAGTTTTTCGGACAAGCGATTCGACTCGGGCGGCCGGCTGACCTTCGACGAGCTCAATCCCGAGGGTGTGCTGGGCGACAAGGTGGTGGTCAACGGCAAGATCGAACCGGTGCTGCGCGTCGCACGCCGCAAGTACCGGCTGCGGCTGCTGAACGTCGGGCCTTCGCGCTTCTACGAGTTCGTGTTGCAGAACACGGGCGGCACCATCGTGTACCCGTACACCCAGATCGCCAATGACGGCAACCTGCTGCCGGCACCGATCGTGAACCAGCTGAGGGTGCGGATCGCCCCGGCCGAGCGCGCGGACATCGTGGTGGACTTCTCGCGATTCCCGTTGAACACCACGCTCTACCTGGTCAACCAGCTGACGCAGGTCGACACCCGCCGGCCCGGCGTGGTGCAGTCGCCGGGCACGCGCGTGCTCAAGTTCATCATCGATCGCCAGCCCCCGACGCCCGACCTGAGCGTGGTGCCGAGCGTGCTGCGCCCGCTGCGCGACCTGCCCAGTGCCAGCGCACTCGCCGCCCTGCCGGTTCGCACCTGGGTGTTCCAGCGCAACAGCGGCATGTGGAACGTCAACGGGCTGTTCTTCGATTCGCTCACGGCCAGAGCCAGGATCACCAAGGGCGCGACCGAGATCTGGGAGTTCATCAATCCCGACAACGGCTGGCAGCACCCGATCCACGTGCACTTCGAAGAAGCACGGGTTCTCAGCAAGAGCGTCAACGGCGTGAGCCTGCCCATTCCCGTGAACGAGCGCGGACGCAAGGATGTCTTCGTCGTCGGCGAACTCATGACCGTGCGGGTGCTCGTGCGCTTCCGCGATTTCTCGGGCAAGTACCTGATGCACTGCCACAACCTCACCCACGAGGACCACGCGATGATGGTTCGCTTCGACATCGTGTGAAGAACGCCGATGACTTTCAGGAGATTCTCATGAACCACCGCAGACACTTGTTCGCCGGATTGGGCGTCGCTTCCTTGTACGCGTTCGGCCTGCCCGCCTCCGCCGAGGCTCCGGCAACGGCTGCACGCCGGGGGCGTCGCATGCCGAACGTCGAACTGAAGACCCACACCGGGGCAACGGTGAACTTCTACGACGACCTGGTACGCGGAAAGATCGTCGCCATCAACATGATGTACGCGGACTGCGAAGGCATCTGTCCGCTCATGACCAACAACCTCCTGCGCGTGCAGGAGCGCCTGGCCCATCGGGTGGGCAAGGACATCTTCATGTACTCGATCACCATCCGTCCGGAGATCGACACCGTGGAGCACCTGGCCGACTACGCCGAGATGCACAGCGTGAACCCGGGTTGGCTTTTCCTGACCGGGAGCCGCCGGAACATCGACCTCGTGCGTTTTGCCCTGGGCTTCTACGACCCGGACCCGAAGATCGACAAGGAGCTCAATCGCCATACCGGCATGGTGCGCATCGGCAACGACGCCTATGACCGCTGGTCGATGGCGCCGGCACTGGCGGCGCCCGAGCAGATCGTGAGTTCCATCCTGCATGTCGATCGCAGCCCGGCCGCGATTCGCCGCGCGGGCAGCACCACTTCGCCGGCCGACCATCGGAGCACGGTCTGAACCAGCGCCTGCGCCGACCCCCACCCGGTGGACGGTACGCGCAAGCGTCATTCACCGGGAAGCGTCTCGTCCTGGCATGCGGTGCCGTGTTCGCAGCGGTCCTCGCGTTCCCCGTCCATGGCCAGAGCCTGGTCGAGATCTACGCATCGGCACGCGGCTACGACGCCACCTACCAGGGCGCGCGGGCCCAGTACGAGGCCAACCTGGCGCGTGCCGCGCAGGCCAAGGCCGGCATCCTGCCCTCGGTCGGGCTCTCGGCCGCTGCCTCGCACACCCGGCAGGACCTCTCGACGGAAGGCAGTGCGACGACGCGCGGGTTCAACACCCAGAACGTCGGCATCAACGCCACGCAGCCGCTGTACCGCCCCGCCAACTGGGCCACCTACGAGCAGGGCCAGCGCCAGGCCGAAGTGGCGCAGGCCGTGCTCACCATTGCCGAGCAAGACCTCATCGTGCGCGTGAGCCAGGCTTACTTCGACGTGCTCGCCAGCCAGGACAGCCTGTCCCTCGTGCGCGCGCAGAAGGTCGCCGTGGCCGAACAGCTGGCCTCGGCCAAGCGCAACTTCGAGGTCGGCACCACCACCATCACCGACGCACGCGAGGCCCAGGCCCGCTACGACCTGGTGATTGCGCAGGAGATCGCCGCCGAGAACGACCTGCAGGTGAAGAAGATCGTGCTCGACCAGCTCGTCGGCAACACCGGCAGCGTGCCCGTGCCGCTGGCGGCGCCCGTGGTTCTGCCCCCGCTCGCGCCCGCCGACATCGAGGTCTGGACCTCGCACGCGGATGCCGCACACCCTGCGATCCAGCAGGCCCGGCTGGGCCTGGACGTGGCCGGGCTCGAGGTGCAGAAGGCGCAGGCCGGTCACCTGCCCACGCTCGATGCGACCCTGGGCTACAACGTCACGAACAACCCCCAGGGCACCAGCACCACGCCGGGCCGCTCGCGGATCAAGGCCCTCACCGTGGGCGTCGCGCTCAACCTGCCCTTGTTTGCCGGCTACGCAATTGAGAACCGCGTCCGGGAAACGCTGGCGCTCGAAGACCAGTCCCGCTCGGTGCTCGAGGCCACGCGCCGCAGCGTCGCGCAGGCCACCCGGGCCACCTACCTGGGACTGGTGTCAGCAGCCGGCCAGGTGAAAGCGCTGGAAGCCGCCGAAGTCTCCAGCCAGATCGCACTGGAGGCCAATCGCATGGGCTACCAGGTGGGCGTGCGCATCAACATCGACGTGCTCAATGCGCAGAGCCAGCTCTTCCAGACCAAGCGCGACCTGGCGGTGGCGCGCTATTCGGTGCTGCTCGGCAATCTCAAGCTGCGGCAGGCCAACGGCACGCTGCTGCCCGAGGACCTGAACGCCATCGATGCCGCGCTTGCGACCCACGGTCGCACCCCGGTCGACAGTGCGGCGCCCGTCTCCGTGTCCAAGAGAACGCCGGCTCGCCCATGACGAAGCGAATGCTCTTCCGAAAGACCGGCTGAAAGGGGCATGCCATGGCACGTACCGACCGCACCAGTGACTGCTTGCGGCCATGACGATGCCGAACATGCAGGTGACGCCATGCGACTGCTTCTGGTTCAGGATCGCGCACGGGTCGACGACGGCCTGTTCACCCACTTGCGCAAGGACGGCTTCCTGATCGACAGCGTCGATTGCCTCGGCGACATCGATATGCTGGAGAACGAGTCCTACGACGTGCTGCTCGTCTGCTCGCAGTTGCCCGACGGATCGGGACTCGACTGGGTCCGGTCGTTGCGGCTGCAGCACATCACGACACCGGTCCTGATGCTGATGGTGGGAGCACCTCGCCCGACCGCACCCGCCGAGGCCCTCGGCGCGGGCGCGAACGACTTCGTGCTGATGCCGTGCCGCCCCGAGCTGGTGGCCGAACGGGTGCGGGCCCTGCGTTGCCGCGCCGCCGGCCTGGCAACACCGCGTGTGCGCTGCGGCGACGTCGAGTTCGACCTGGGCAACCGGACGACGGTCCGCTGCGGCATGCCTGTCGCGCTGACCGAGCGGGAATGGAACCTGGTGGAGGCACTCGCGCTGCGATTCGATCACACGGTCCCCAAGGCCCAGGTGGAATTGCTGGTGCAGGGGATTCATGGCGCCCCGACAAGCAACGCCCTGGAAGTGCACCTGTCCAACGTGCGGCGCAAGCTCGGGCGACAGATCATCCGGACGATCCGCGGGGTCGGCTACCGCCTGAATACCTGAGCCCGGCGTCTTCAGACTCGTAAGCGTGCCGCACACAAGATAGCAACCTTAAGACGTGCGGCTGGCCAGAATCCGATCACTCGCAGAGCCCCATCACCCACCGATGGCGCCACCACTGTCGCAGCGTCCCCCCGGGGCATGAATGGCGACACCTTCTCACGCAGGTACCACCGACCCATGTTCAAGCCCTCTCCCGCCATTGTTTTCGCCAATTTCATGCAGCTGCCGACCATCGTGCCGAAAGCGGTGTGGCGCGCACTGCGCGTGGTGAGCATCCTCTCGGCCCTGGCCCTCGCCGTGATGCTGGCACTTCGACCCGCCACGACCATGCCCTTGTTCTGGGGGCTGATCGTGCCCTCGCTGCCGCTCGTCTTCATGCTGGCGCCCGGGCTGTGGCGCAACATCTGCCCGCTGGCCGCCATCAACCAGATCCCCCGCAGGCTCGGCATCACGCGGGCACTCACGAGCCGCCGCCTGTCGCAGGGCGCAGCGTTTCCGATCGGCATCGGCCTGCTGATCTCCGCGGTCGTCGCACGCAAGCTGCTCTTCAACGGCAACGGCATGGCCACCGCCGGCCTGCTGGCTGCAGCCATGGGCGCAGCGCTCATCGGCGGGTTGCTGTTCAAGGGCAAGAGCGGCTGGTGCAGCAGCATCTGTCCCCTGCTGCCGGTGCAGCGGCTGTACGGCCAGACACCGTTCATCCGCATCGCCAACACGCACTGCGAACCGTGCGTGGGCTGCGCCAAGAACTGCTACGACCTCAACCCCGGCGCGGCGTATCTGGCCGACCAGTACGACCCGAACCCGGCGTACCGAAACTTCCGCAGCTTCTTCGCAGGCCTCTTTCCGGGCCTGATCCTCGGCTACTACCTCGTGCCGTCACCCAGCGAGATCGGCCCGGTCTCCACGGTCATGCAGATGCTGGTCTACATGGCCGCCAGCCTGACGCTCTTCAACCTCATCGAGATGCTGGGCAGCAAGACGCGCAATGTCTCGCCGGTGCTCTTCGCGGCGGCCGCGTTCTCGCTGTATTACTGGTTCACCGCCCCGCTGATCGTCAGCACCTTGAGCAGCCTGAGTGGAATGTCCATCGCCCCCGAAGTCGTCGCCACGCTGCGCGGCCTGACCATCATCGCGAGCCTGACGTGGATCGCGCGGTCGCTGCAGGTCGAGCGCCTGTTCCTGCGCCGTGAATTGCGCAAGGGCGTCAGGGACGGTGCCCGGCTGGCACCGATCTTCATCGAGACGATGCGGCTGCACCGCAGCCCGAACGATCCCGCGCGCAAGGCACCGGCCGCCGCCCTGCCGGCGAACGAGGCCGGTCCGGCCGCGCTGGCGGATGCGTCCCCGCAGCCTGCAGAACTCTGCATCGACCCCGCCGGCACGAAGACCCCCCTGCGCAAGGGCCAGACACTGCTCGAAGCCCTCGAAGACTGCGGCGCTCCCATCAATGCCGGCTGCCGTTCCGGCGTGTGCGGCGCCGACCCGATCGCCGTCGTGGCGGGCGGCGAGCGGCTCGCCCCCATGGGCAGCGACGAACGGGCGACGCTGGCCCGGCTCGGCTGCGCCGACGGCACCCGCCTGGCCTGCATGGCGCGTGTCCGCAATGCCGGGCCCATCCGCATCGACCTGAAGCGGGAGGCGGCCCCGGCGGCGCGCGAAACACGCAAGACCGAGGTCGTGCCCTTCGACCCGTCGATCCGCCGCGTCGTGATCGTGGGCAACGGCGTGGCCGGCCTCACGGCAGCCGACCATGTGCGGCGTCGCCACCCCGACTGCGAGATCCATCTCATCGGCCGCGAAAACCACAACGCCTACAACCGGATGGCCATCGCCAAGCTGATCAGCATGCCGACGGGCGTCCAGGGCCTGCACCTGCTCCCCGACCAGTGGTATGCCGAGCACCGTGTCACCGCGTGGCTCAACACGCATGTATCGAGCGTCGACACGCAGCGCCGCGAGCTCACGCTGGCCACGCGAGACACGCTGGGCTACGACCGGCTCATCCTGTGCTCGGGCAGTTCGGCGTGGGTCCCGCCGCTCGACGGCTACGGCATCGAAGGCAGCTTTGTCCTGCGCGACGCCGACGACGCGATGGCCATCCGCGACTACATGCAGCGCTTTCACGGCACCTCCGCGGTGGTTCTGGGCGCAGGCCTGCTCGGCCTGGAGGCGGCGCAGGCCCTGGCGCAACTCGGAGCGCAGGTCCAGGTGCTGTCGAACAGCGGCCAGATCCTGGACCGGCAGATCGACACGCCGGCCAGCGCCTTGCTGGAAGCGCATCTGGCGACCCAGGGCATCCATGTCATCACCGAGGCCGACGCCGCGCAACTGGAGCCGGGCAGCGAGGGCCGCGTGGCGCAGATCGTGCTGAAGGACGGACGCCGACTCCCCGCCGATGTGGTCGTGGTGTGCACCGGCGTGCGCGCCAATGTCGACATCGCGGAGTCGGCCGGCCTGACGCTCGGCCGCGGCATCGTCGTCGACGCACAGATGCGCACCAGTGCCGCCCATGTCTACGCCGCAGGCGACGTGGCCGAGTTCGAGGGCCACTCGATCCCCTTGTGGGCAGTGGCTGCCGAGCAGGGAGAGATCGCGGCCATCAATGCGCTCGGCGGCAAGCGCGTCTATCGTGGCCATGTTCCCGTGACCGCGCTGAAGGTCTCGGGCATCGACGTCCGCTCTGCGGGCTCCGTGCACGCCACGCGGCCCGGCGAGTTCGAGCTGACCCAGTCCGACCCCGCGCAGGGCATCTATCGCAAGCTGGTGGTCGCCGAGGGTCATCTCGTCGGCGCGGTGCTCGTCGGGTCACCGGACGAGGCGGACGAGATCATTCCGGCCGTGCGCGAACACGCGCCGGTCTCTTCGATCACCGCCTTGCTGGAGCGCGGGGACTGGGAACAGCATTCGGTGGCGTTGGCGGCCTAAGCTGTTCTGCAGATCGCTGAAACGACCGCGGCATCCCTGCCCCCGCTCGGTGTGGGAGACCGGTTGCCTGCATGGGGCGCAAAGCCCTAGATGTGCAGCGCTGCCAGTGCGCCGATCACCACGCCCGCAGCCGCCACACCGTACATGGCGCGCTCCACCCACTTCTTCCGCGTGAGCAGCGCAATGGCCGCCAGTGCGATCGACACCTGCAACACCGTGGTGGCCTGCGCCCAGCGATGGTGCTGGTGCATCTGCTCCTCGGATTGCACGTCCCAGCGGCTGGCTTCGTCCTCCAGCTTCTTTGCGTCGGCCTGGATGTCGGTCTTCTCTTGCTCGTAGCGCGCGACCTTCTTCTCCCACCCTTGCCGGCGGCCGTCGTCGGTGGCGGTGTCGCGTGCGAACTCGGCCAGCGCCTGCTTGGTGCTCTTCGACTGGAAGTAATTCCACTGGTTCGAAGCCTCGGTCTTCTTGATGGCCGCGTTGTTCTTGTAGAGGCCGGCGTTGGCCTGCGTGGCCCCGCCCATGTACGAAAAGATCGCACCCGCGGTCGCGATGGCCGCGGTGATCACGGCGATCTTTCCTGTCGTGCTCATGCCCTCGGCGGGAGAAGCCGCTGCGTCATGGCCGTGGCCGTGACCACTGGAAGCGGCGTGTTCGAGTTCGTGGTCGTGCGGGCCGTGCACGTGAAAGCCGTGTCCTGACATGAAGTTCTTTTCTTGGCGTTGTGATGGGAATTTGAGGGGCGCGCGAGTATGCCCGGCCTTCATGACGAGGTGCCTCGGGGAAAGTCCCGTCGGCCCTCATGCATTGGATGCGCGCGTGCCTGGCGTCAGGCGCAAAGCACTTCGCGCAGGTGTTCGACGAAAGCGCGCGCCGCATCGGGAAGGCGCCGACCGGCCATGCTCTGCACCTCGAAATGCCGCTCGTTCATCTCGCGGTCGCGCAAGGGGAGCGCAACGATCGTCTGGTTCTCCAGTTGCTGGCGCAGTGCGAGCTCGCCGCAGAACGTCACCGCCTGGCCGTGGGCTGCGTAGTGCACCAGCGGGTAGAGATGGTCGCTGGTCAAGGCCGCCTCGAGCGGCAGGCGCTGGCGGGCGCAGCTGATGTTGAGCAGCTGGCGCAGCCCGTGCAGCCGCCTCGGTGACCGAGCCGACACGCGCCGAGAACAGTGCGACGGCCGTATCGACGAAGACCGGCTCACCGAAATCACCTGCTGGGGTCATGTGCCCCACCCGGTTCGCTGGATAGCTCCCGGATGGTTGCACCCACCTTGACCAGCACAACTACGTCCGCTTCGCAGCTGTCGCTGTGCATGTCCAGTGTGTCCAGAGATAGTGGGTCTGGCCTGTGACGCCGCCAGGTGTTCGACCGCCGTACTTCGCACCATCGACTCATTCCCCATGCGCTGAAGCCGACGCACAGTGATCCATTGCGGCCGGCGTGGCGTAGGAAGAGGAGACCCTCCTCCTGCACCCACCGCCATGCCCCAAGCCTCCAGCACCTCGACTGCCATCCATTGGGTTGAACAAGGCCTGGTGCCCGACGGCGCCGTTCGGCTGGGCGTGCGGCGGCTGTTGCGCCAGCGCCTCGTCGAGCTGGACAGCGGCAACCCGGAAGCCGTCGCCCTGCGTTCGGAGGCATTTTTCGATGGGCTGCGGGAGGCGCCGTTGGCCCTGCTGCCCGAGAAAGCCAACGAGCAGCACTACGAACTGCCCGCCGCGTTCTTCACCGGCGTGCTGGGCCCCCACCGCAAGTACAGCTGCTGCTGGTGGCCTGAAGGGGTGCAGACGCTCGAGCAGGCGGAGGCGGCAGCCTTGGCCGAGACCTGCGCACGTGCCGGCCTGGCGGATGGGCAGCGCATCCTGGAGCTGGGCTGCGGCTGGGGTTCGCTGAGCCTGTGGATGGCCGAACACTTTCCGCGCGCCCACATCACAGCGGTCTCCAATTCGCACTCGCAGCGGCTGTTCATCACGGCCGAGGCCGCCGCACGCGGCCTGGGCAACCTCGAGGTGATCACCTGCGACTTCAACGATTTCGAGACCGGCGAGCGCTTCGACCGGGTGGTGTCGGTGGAGATGTTCGAGCACCTGCGCAACTGGCCGCGCGCCTTTTCGCTCGTGGCCCGCTGGTTGAAACCGCAGGGACGGTTCTTCATGCACGTCTTCGTTCACCGCGAAGCGCCCTACCCGTTCGAGGCACGCGATGCCAGCGACTGGATGAGCCGCCACTTTTTCTCCGGCGGCATGATGCCGAGCGACGATCTCGCCCTGCGCTGCCAGGACGACTTGCGCCTGCTGCAGCGCTGGCGCTGGGAGGGCCGCCACTACGCGCGGACCTCGGCCGCCTGGCTGGCGCGCATGGACGCCCGGCGGGCCACCCTCATGCCGCTGCTGGCCGCCGTCTACGGAGAGCGCGACGCGCCGGTGTGGTGGACCCGCTGGCGACTTTTCTTCATGTCGGTGGAAGAACTGTTCGGCTATGCCGAGGGCGGCCAGTGGTGGGTCGGTCACTACCTGTTCGAGAAACGGTGATGCTGTCGCTCGCAGCCCTGGGTCTCGCAATTGCCCTCGGCGTGGCGTTGCCGGTCTGGGTGTTCAGCATCGGGGTGCGCGATGCCAGCCTGGCGGACCGGATCTGGTCCCTGATGATCGCGGCGCCGGCGCTGGCCTACGCTGGCGCCCACGCCCGCGTGCTCGACGCCCGCAGCGCCTGGATGCTCGCGCTGCTGCTGCTGTGGGCTTGCCGACTGGCGCTGCACATCGGGCGTCGCAACTGGGGCCACGGCGAAGACCGCCGCTACCAGGCCATGCGTGCGCGCAACGAACCGCACTTCGGCCTGAAGAGCCTCTACCTCGTGTTCGGGCTCCAGGCGGTGCTGGCATGGATCGTCGGCTGGCCGCTGCTGGCCGCGTTCGCGCACCCGTCGCCGCTGTCCTGGCTGGATGTGCTGGCCCTGCTGCTGGCCGGCGGCGGCGTGGTTTTCGAGGCCGTGGCCGACGCCCAGCTCGCCCGCTTTCTGCGCGGCCCGCGCCGCGAAGATGCGGTGATGGACCGCGGCCTCTGGGCCTGGTCGCGCCACCCCAATTACTTCGGCGAGGCCTGCGTCTGGTGGGGCCTGGGGTTGGCCGCGCTGTCGGCGGGCGGATGGGCGGTGGCGTGGTGCCTGACGTCTCCGCTGCTGATGACCGGCCTGCTGCTCAAGGTGTCGGGCGTGGCGCTGCTGGAGCACGACATTGCCGAGCGCCGGCCTGCCTACCGCAGCTACGCGGCACGCACCAGCGCCTTCATTCCCTGGCCGCCACGGCGCGGCGCCCGGCCATGAAGCACCGCGCCGTGGGGCTGATGCTGGGACTGATGCTGGCGCAGGCGACCTGCCTGGCCGTGGCACAGGAAGGTGACGAGGAAGCGGGCGAATGGCACTTCACCGCCACGCTCGATGGCAAGCCGATCGGGACCCATCGCTTTGTCGTCGGCGGCACGGCGGCGGCGCGCAGCGTCGACAGCCGCGCCCTGTTCACCGTGCGCGTGCTCGGCATCCTTGTGTATCGCTATCGGCACCAGGCCGAGGAGCGCTGGGCCGGCGACTGCCTGCGTGAGCTGCGCACAGAGACCGACGACGACGGCACCCGCCAGCAGGTCGCGCGGCGCTTCGACGGCGACTGCCCGATGAGCTTTGCCTACTGGAATCCCCGGCTGGTGAAACAGCAGCGGCTGATCGACCCGCAGACGGGCAAGGTCGAGCCGGTGCGCTTCGAGCCGCTGCCCGATGCGACCCTCGAGGTCCGCGGTCAGCCCGTGCGTGCACGCGGGTGGCGACTGCAGGCGGCGCAGCAGCGCATCCGCATCTGGTACGCCGCCGACAGCAAACGCTGGATCGGGCTCGACGCCGACACCAAGGGCGACCACCAGCTGAGCTACCGACTGACCTCTTCCCGGAGCACCCCATGAAGCCATCCCCGCGTACCTTGCTTGCCGCCTACCTCGGGGCGCTCGTGTGTTTTCTGGTGCTCGATGCCGTCTGGCTGTCGGTCATGGGGCCGCGCCTGTACCAGCCCGCGCTCGGCTCGCTGATGGCACCGCAGATCGACTGGACGGCGGCGGCGCTGTTCTACGCCCTCTACCTGCTCGGCCTGGTCGTCCTGGCGATCGCGCCGGCACTGGAGGCAGGCGAGCCCGCCGTCGCGTTGCGTCGCGGCGCGCTGCTCGGTCTCGTGGCCTACGCGACCTATGACCTGACGAACCAGGCCACGCTGCGCGACTGGCCCTGGGCCGTCACGGCCGCCGACCTGGCCTGGGGCACGGCCGTGAGCGGCGTGTCGGCGTGGGTCGCGACGCGCCTCACATCCCGACCAGCGCGCCGAAGAAACGCGCAATAGCCCCGTCGAAGCGCAGCCGGCCGTCCAGCGAGGCGAGGCAGATGCACTCGCTGCCGTCCTGGACCACCGGCTGGTGGTTGATCTCGGCATCGGCCGCATCGAAATCGCCCGCGCCGAACAAGGCCCGGCCATCGTGGAAGCGGCCATGCAGCACCTGGGTGAACTCCTGCCCCTGGTGCGTGTGCTGCGGCAGGTACTTGCCGGCCGCGATGCGCAGCAGAAAGACGTTGGCTTCCGGGGCCTCGGGCACTGTCACGCGGCTCCAGCGCATGCCGGGGCCGATCCAGCGCCAGGGCGTGGCGCTGCAGTGCGCGAGCGCGCGCGGCCAGCGCGCGCCGGGCGGCAGCGGTGGGGGCGCACTGACTCGCACGGGCGCGGGTTCAGCGCCTTCGTGCGCATCGATCCGCGCCCAGGTGCGCGCCAGTGCGTCGTCGGCCAGGGGGGCCGGCGCCAGGTCGTCGAGCAGGATGCCGCCCACGGCATCGAGTGCGCGCGCGCGCTCGCGGCACAGCGGGCACAGTTCGAGGTGGCTGGCCAGGACCAGTCGCATGCCGGCCTGCATGTGGCCGGAGGACCGGGCCAGCAGCAGGTCGTCGTCGGGGTGGTGTCGGATATCCATCATCAATGTTCCAGCAGGCGGCGCAGCTGCGCGACCGCCAGGCGCACGCGCGACTTCACCGTGCCCAGCGGAATGCGCAGCTGGGCTGCGATGCGGGCATGCGGCGCGTCTTCAAAATAGGAAAGATGCAGCACCTGCTGCTGCTCGGGCGGAAGCAGGCGCAGCGCGCCGCGCAGGCGTTCGTTCAGGCGCGCGTCGTGCAGCTGGTCTTCGACGGCCGGGTCGTCGCAGGGGAGCAGGTCGAAGTCGAACGTGTCTTCAGACGACTGCACACCCTGGCGCCGCCGCAGCGCGTCCACGCGCAGGTTCCGCGCGATGGCGAAGATCCAGGTCGTGGCGGCCGCCCGGGCCGGATCGAACAGCGCGGCCTTGCGCCAGACCGTGACCAGCGCTTCCTGGGCGAGTTCTTCGGCCTGGATGGCCGGACTGCCGCTGTGCATCAGGTAGTGCTTGATGCGCGGCGCGAAATGCGAGAACAGCTGCGCGAACGCGTCCCGGTCTTGCTGCTGCGCCACGGCCACCATCGCCTGGGCCCAGAGATCGTCGGGGCGGGGAGACGGCTGTGAATCGGGGGAGACAACGGTCAAGAGGGACGCTCGTCGACTGCGGGGCACCGGAGTGCCCGCAGAGGGGTTGGACGGATCGGGGGCGGCGGCCATGTCCTGTCATACGCAAAGGAGCGGCGTTCGGATCATCGCAGCGACACGCGGGTAATCCAAATGACCATTTCCTGCGTACAGGCAGCAAGACTCGCCAAAGGCTCTCCATGCTGCCTCCTCTTGCCCCGCTTGCCCCGCCTGCCGCCTTGCCGATGCCTGCTTCGGTGTCCTCCGGCCAGCGCATCGCCGTCGTCGGCACCGGCATCGCGGGCCTGTCCTGCGCCTGGTTGCTGTCCCAGCGCCACGAGGTCACGGTGTTCGAGAGCGAGCCCCGGCTGGGCGGCCACAGCCATACCGTGGACGCGCCGGGCAGGGACGGCAGCGTGCCGGTGGACACCGGCTTCATCGTCTACAACGAGCCCGCGTACCCGAACCTCACCGCGTTGTTCCAGCACCTGGCCGTGCCGACCGCGGCCTCGGACATGTCGTTCGCCGTGAGCCTGGACGCCGGGGGGCTCGAATACGCCGGCACCGACCTGCGCGGCTTGTTCGCGCAAAAGCGCAACCTGGCGCGCCCCCGCTTCTGGGCCATGCTGCGCGACCTGCTGCGGTTCTACCGCGAGGCACCGCGCGATGCGCAGGTTGCAGGCGACCAGGCGCTCGACGACTACCTCGACACCCACGGCTATGGCCGCGCATTTCGCGACGACCACCTCTACCCGATGGCTGCGGCCATCTGGTCCACGCCGGCGGCGCAGGTGGGCCGCTATCCGATCGCGGCCTTTGTGCGGTTCTGCGAGAACCATGGGCTGCTGCAGGTCAGCGACCGCCCCACATGGCGCACCGTGGTGGGCGGCAGCCGCGAATACGTGCGGCGCCTCAGCCAGCCTTTCGCCGACCGCCTCCAGCTGGACCGGGCCGTGCTCGAACTGCATCGCGAGCCGGCGGGTGTGCGGCTTCGCACCAACGCCGGCTGGTGGCCCGAGCGCTTCGACCAGGTCGTGCTGGCCACCCATGCGGACCGCTCGCTCGCACTGCTCGACGCACCCACCGCTGCCGAGCAGGCCCTGCTCGGTGCCCTTCCCTACAGCCGCAACCTGGCCGTGCTGCACCGCGACCCCGCCCTGATGCCGGCGCGGCGCGCCGTGTGGTCGAGCTGGAACTACCTCGGCACGCGCGGCAGCGGAGCCGCCCCGACGGTGACCTACTGGATGAACCGGCTGCAGCCCCACCTGCCGCAGGGCGCGGCGGCCGAGCCGCTGTTCCTGACCCTGAACCCCGCGATCGCCCCGCGGCCCGAGCACCTGATCCGCACCGAGGTCTACGACCACCCGCTGTTCGATGCCGCGGCCATGGCCGCGCAGCGCCAGCTGTGGCAGCTGCAGGGCCAGCGCCGCACCTGGTTCTGCGGCGCCTACTTCGGCGCCGGCTTCCACGAAGACGGATTGCAGGCCGGCCTGGCCGTCGCCGAAGCGCTCGGCGGTGTGCGCCGGCCCTGGCGCGTGGCGCAGGAGTCCGGGCGCATCCACCTGCCGCAACGCGCGCAGGCCGTCGCCTCATGAACGCGCACGAAGGCTCGGCGCTCTACATCGGGCGTGTCATGCACCAGCGGCTGCGGCCGAAGCGGCATCGGCTGAGCTACCGGGTCTACAACCTGCTGATCGACATCGACGAACTGCCGCAGCTGCACGCCCGGTTGCGCTGCTTCTCGGTGGACCGGTTCAACCTGTTCAGCTTTCATGCCGCCGACCACGGCGACGGCTCGGGCCGCGACCTGCGGGCCCAGGTGGAGGCGCGGCTGCGCGAGGCCGGCCTTCCGACCGGCGGCACGATCCGGCTGCTGGCCATGCCGCGGCTGCTCGGCCATGTGTTCAACCCACTCAGCGTCTGGTTCTGCCATGCACCCGGCGGCGCGCTGCAGGCGCTGGTGTACGAGGTCAACAACACCTTCGGGCAGCGGCACAGCTACCTGATCCCGGTCGCTGACGACGGCGTGCCCCTCATCGAGCAGCACTGCGACAAGCAGATGTACGTCTCTCCCTTCAACGGCATGGACCTGCACTACCGGTTCCGCATCGCGCCGCCGGGCGAGGCGGTCTCGGTCGGCATCAGCGTGCACGACGCGGCCGGCGCCGTGCTTCACGCGCGGCTCGACGGCCGACGTGCGCCCTTGAGCGACCTGGCTCTGCTGCGCGTGTTCATCACCCATCCGTTGCTGACCCTCAAGGTGGTGGCCGCCATCCACTGGCAGGCCCTGCGCCTGTGGATCAAGCGCGTGCCGCTGCACCCGCGACCAGCGGCCCCCGAGCGCGACCTCACCATCGTTTCTTCGAACAAGACCCCATGAGCCTGACCACACCTTCCGCCCCCGCCCTCGGTGCCGCGCCGTTCTTCTCGCCGCTGCGCCGGCTGGTGGCCCACACGCGTTTCGGCCGGCTGACCTTGAGCCTGCCGGGCGGCCGGTGCATCGAAGTGGCCGGCCGCGAACCCGGGCCGCACGCGAGCCTGCGCCTGCTGAGCTGGCGCCCGCTGCTGCGCCTGGCGCTGCAAGGCGATCTGGGCCTGGCCCTGTCGTTCCGCGATGGCGAGTGGGAAAGCCCGGACCTGCTGGCCCTGTTCGAATTCGGCCTGGCCAACGAGTCGGCCTGGGGATCGCTGCTCAAGGGGCGCGCGCTGACGCGCTGGGCTGCGCGGCTGCGGCACCTGACCCGCAGCAACAGCCGGCGCGGAAGCCGGCACAACATCGCCTTCCACTACGACCTGGGCAACACGTTCTACCGGCACTGGCTGGACGACAGCATGCTGTATTCGAGCGCGATGTTCAGCGAGGCCGACGACGACACGCTGGAGGCCGCACAGGTGCGTCGCCTCGACGCCATCGCCGACATGCTCGACACCCCGCAAGGGGCCGACGTGCTCGAGATCGGCTGCGGCTGGGGCACACTGGCCGCGAGCCTCGCCCGCCGACACGCAGCGCGCGTCACCGGCGTCACGCTGTCGAGCGAGCAACTGGCCTTCGCCCGCGAACGCGCGCAAGTCTGGGGCGTGGCCGACCGCGTCGACCTGCGGCTGCAGGACTACCGCGACGTGCAAGGCCGCTTCGACCGCATCGTGTCCATCGAGATGATCGAGGCCGTCGGCGAGGCCTACTGGCCCACCTACTTCGCCACCTTGCGCGAGCGCCTCAAGCCCGGTGGCATCGTGGTGCTGCAGGCGATCACGATCGCCGACACGCAGTTCGACAGCTACCGCCAGGGGGCCGATTTCATCCAGCACTGCATCTTTCCCGGCGGCATGCTGCCCAGCCCGCGCGTGCTGCGGGAACAGGCGCAGCGCGCAGGGTTGGTGATCGAGGCGTCCCATTGCTTCGGCAAGGACTACGCACGAACCCTGGCGGAGTGGCGTCGCCGGTTCCTCACCGCCTGGCCGCAGATCGAGCCACTCGGCTTCGACGCCGCATTCAAGCGCTTGTGGACCTACTACCTCTCCTACTGCGAGGCCGGCTTCCGCGCGGGCCTCGTCGACGTCGGCCTCTACCGGTTGCGCGCGGCTGAAGCCGGACCCGCCTGATTGGTCGGCGCAGCCTGAACCGAGCCGACTGTCGGCATCCGGGACACAACGATGCCAATGGGCGGTCGCGTCAGCTTTGCGCGCCGAAAAACCCCATGTCATTGCACATTCGCCCGGCCTCTTAAAGCACTGAAGCTTCGCCGGCCTGCGCATCGGCGTCCAGCATCGGCACCTCACTGGCCGCCAACGGCTTGCCGATGGGCGCCCCGGCCTTCCCCACCTGGACCGCCGCCATGTCGGCGTCGTTCGGGTACTGCCCCGCAATCCAGTAGTCGAACACCCGGCGCACGATCGGCGCCGCATGCGCCGCACCGAAGCCCGCGTTCTCGACGACGGCCGCCACAGCGATGGTCGGGTCTTCGGCCGGGGCGAACGCCACGTACAGCGCGTGATCGCGCTGGCGCGCATCGAGCGCCTTGCCACTCGCCCGCGCCTTCGGACTCAGGCCCACAGCCTGCGAGGTGCCCGTCTTGCCGGCCGAGGTGTACGCCGCGCCGGCAAACACGCGCGTGCCGGTGCCGCCCTTGGTCACCGCCACCATCGCGTCGCGCACCACCTCGACGTGCTTGCGCGCATAGCCCAGGTCCTGGGCCGGGGGCTGCACCTGCCGCACTACCGCGCCGCTCGCCGTGTCGCGAATGGCGCGCACCAGGTGCGGCTGGTAGCGCACGCCGCCGTTCGCCAGCGTGGCGTTGGCCGACGCCAGCTGCAGCATCGTGAAGTTGTTGTAGCCCTGCCCGATGCCCAGTGAAATCGTCTCTCCCGGGTGCCAGCCCTTCATGTCGGCGCGCCGGTAGGCCGCGCGCTTCCATGCCTTGCTCGGCAGCACGCCGCGCGACTCGCCTTGCAGGTCGATGCCCGTGTACTGCCCGAAACCCAGCGGCGCCATGAAGTCGTGAATGAGGTCGACGCCCATCTCGCTGGCCAGCGAATAGAAATACGTGTTGCTCGAAAACTGGATGGCGCGGTGCATGTCGACGCCGCCCAACCCGCCCCGATGGCTGCGAAACGTACGCCCACCGAAGTTGTAGAAGCCCGGGTCGTTCTCCACCTTGTCCGCCGCGCGCTTGCCGGTCTGCAGCGCCGCCATCGCCATGAAGGGCTTGTAGGTCGAACCGGGCGGATACGTGCCGCGCAGCGCGCGGTTCAGCAGCGGGTTGTCGGGCGACTCGATCAGCGCCTTCCAGCTCTCCGTGTCGATGCCCTCGACGAACAGGTTGGGGTCGAACGTCGGCTTGCTCACGAAGGCCAGCACCTCGCCGGTCTTCGGGTCGATGGCCACCAGCGCGCCCCGGCGCTCGCCGAACATGTCTTCGACCAGCTTCTGCAGCTTGATGTCGAGCGACAGCATCACCGTGTCGCCGGGTTTGGCGGGGTGACGGGCCAGCCGGCGGACCGCGTGCCCGCCGGCTGAGGTTTCCATCTGCTCGACCCCGGTCTGGCCGTGCAGCGCCTGTTCGTAGCTCTGCTCGATGCCGACCTTGCCGATGTAGTCGGTGCCCCGGTAGTTGGCACGCTCGTCTTCGGCCCAGTCGTCCATCGCGGTTTTCTCGCGCTGGTTGATGCGGCCGATGTAGCCGATCACGTGCGCGCCCACCTCGCCATACGGATAGGTGCGAAACAGCCGCGCCTTGATTTCCACGCCCGGGAAGCGGTAGCGCTGCGCCGCGAAGCGCGCCACCTCTTCATCGCTCAGGCGCGTGCGGATGGGCAGCGAGTCGAAGCTGCGCGAATCTTCGCGCAGGCGCTGAAAGCGGCGGCGGTCCTTGGGCGTCACTTCGACCAGGCCACCCAACTCGTCGATGACGGTCGTGATGTCGCCCACCTTCGACGGCGTGATCTCCAACGTGTAGGCCGCGTAGTTGGACGCCAGCACCACGCCGTTGCGGTCCAGGATCTGTCCGCGGTTGGGCACCACCGGAACGATCGCCGTGCGATTGTTCTCGGCCCGCCCTGACAGCTCGTCGTGCCGCACCACCTGCAGGAAAACCAGCCGTGCGCCGATCAGTCCGAACCCGAACAACACCGCGCAGCCGACCACCACCACACGGCGGCGAAAAAGTGCGAGCTCGGCGGCGGCATTGCGGATTTCATTCATCTAGCGAAAGGGGATGGGGGGATGGGGAACAGAAGAAGAGGCGTAAAGCCCGATAGGAGGCCCTGTGCGCCCGAAGGTTCCGCGACCCGACTGTCATTCGACGAATGAACGCGCAGGAAAAAGTCAGCCAATGCGGCCGACGGCGGTTTGCGAAGTTTTCAAGTCACCGGACCGCGCTCCCACGCGTGCCACAGATGCATTCACCGTCCGGCCTGTGCAAGCTGATTCCGGGAGCAGCCAAGAAGCATGCGCAAAGGCGGACGATGACCAACGCACCTGCATGTGGCCCGGCCGCCGCAGCGACTGCAGGACGAAAAAGCAGGTTGGCAACCCGTCCGAGTCGACCAAATATTCAGGTGGACGTCATGGACTTTGCACAGCACAACGAAAAGGGTGTGACAGCGACGAAAGTACTCCAGAGTTGCGTCTGACCTGAGATGCCAGTTATGGTGGAGCGCTCGTCCGCGAGCCGGAGCCACAAAGATACAGGCAGTGACCCGCTCCGCAAACGGTCTCTCACAGAGGCGCCTATGCCGACCCTTCGCTATGCAATTCTCGAAGCCCCTTCCACGTTGGGCCTGGCGACGGACGACGTAGAGCGCTTGCCCGACCAGCTCCTCGCCCTCGGCCTTGCGCAGCGCATCCGTGCACGCCACGCCGGGCGGCTCGCTGTGCCTCCAAAGGACCCCACGCCCGACGCCGAGACGGCCACCCTGAATGCCAGGGCCATTGCGGCGTGGTCGCCCCAGCTCGCCGACGCGGTGGAAGCGGTGCTCGACGCGGGCGAGTTTCCGATCGTTCTGGGCGGTGATTGCACGATCGTGCTGGGCTCGATGCTCGCGCTTCGACGGCGCGGCCGCTACGGCCTGCTCTTCATCGACGGCAACGCCGATTTCTTCCAGCCCGAGGCGGAACCGAATGGAGAAGGCGCCTCGATGGACCTGGCCTTCGTCACCGGCCACGGGCCGTCGCGGCTGACCGACATCGAGGGTCGCGGTCCTCTGGTCCGTCCCGAAGACACTGTCGCGTTCGCGTATCGCGATCACAAGGATCAGGAAGCATACGGAAGCCAGCCGCTCCCTAAAGCGCTCAAGGCGATTGACCTTCCTGCCGTATACGCGATGGGCATCGAGGCCGCCGCGAGCGAAGCGGTCGCGCACTTGACGCGAGAAGAACTCGATGGCTTCTTCATCCATCTCGATGCCGATTGCCTCGACGACGCGATCATGCCGGCCGTCGATTTCCGCGTGCCGGGCGGGTTGTCGTGGGACGAGCTGGGGGCCGCGCTTCGGATTGCCCTTGCGAGCGGCAAGGCCGTCGGCCTCGAGGTCACGATCTACAACCCGCGCCTTGATGAGAACGGCAGCGCCGGGCGCGGCCTGGCTGACGTACTGGCCGCCGCGCTCGGAACAGCAGCGTCTTGAACACAGCGAGCAGCGCCTGCTTGCTGGCGCAGTTGGGCGCACGCTGAACGACAGACTTTGGGTCGTTTGCCGACTGGCTGCTTCAGATCGCGCCGAATTCCGATTCAGGGCTTCCCCAATCTAGCTTTGGATGCCATCCAATCTCATCGGACGTCCTTGCACGACAGATGGCCGATCTCCCAATGAAAAAGGGCGTTCACTGAACTTCAGTGAACGCCCTTGGTCGTTGTGATGGGCTGGGGTCTACTGAATGATGTCCTGGAACGCCTACATCTACTGGGAATTTGGATCTCTTTCTTTGGTTTGTTCCCCGCTTTGTTCCCCGGTCTTCGTCTGGCAATAGCCTACGGCCCACGTCAGGGTACTTGCCCGTCCCTAGCCCCAAAGCGCTCCGCGATGACATCAGCGACGGCCTTGCTCGGCGAACGTCGTCAACATTGTTGCAAAATGTTCTCCAACCCTATTCGAAGGTTTCGGAGGGGAATCAATGGCGAGACGGCGCAAGTCCAGCACGGCCGATGAACTCATGGATCTGGTGGCCTTGATGCCCTGGTGGGCGGGCGTGGTGTTGGCACTCATCAGCTACTGGGTGTTGCATGCCATTGCCACGCGTCCCCTGCCCGTGGCGCAGCCCTCGGCCTCACCGTCGTCAATGACGACCGGCTCGATCCTGCCGGCCACAAGAAGTACCTTGAAGCCGAAAAGGCGCGGTGGTCGAAGGTGATCAAGGACGCTGGCGAATACGCCGATTGATGCGACGAGGACATCGGGCTGATAGCGCCCGAGCTTTTCCGTTTGACGGTATGGCAGGTCGGTCGGACCCGCCGAACCCACGGCCCCATCGAGGCATCCAAATGGAGCAGCGCGCGCTCCATTCCGTCCTGATTCGAAAAATCGCGAACCCCGTTCAGGGGTTGCCGCCCTGCGACCAGCCGCCTTGCCCTTGCGATAGGCCGAGGAGAAGCTGCCGGCACAGCGGTTCATCCATCGACGCGTGGACCTACATTTTCGCTGACGCTTGAACCGCCTGTATTCCAACGCGCACGCCTGTGGTTCTGCGCATCGGTGCGCAGAAGCGGGTCAGCGTTCGATGGAAAAGTGGGGCCAATGCGCGTGGAAATCCGCATCACAGGCTTTCCGCGGAAACGCGGAGTTCGAAACCTTCGAGATCCCGAAGGATTTGGACCACGACGTGGCCGTCCCGGCGGGCGACGTCAGGGCGCCTAGTCACGCCGCAGCAAGCTGGTTGCGCGATCCCGCTCGCTTCAGTGACAACCCGCAGAGAAGCGCGCATCCTTCGCACGTTGCCAGCTCACTGCGCGTCGATGCTCGTCCGCGAGCCTGTCGGCTTCAACCGGCTCGCGAGAAAATCCAGCAGTGCCCGATGCACCGCCGTGCTGTGCCGGCGCTCCAGGTACACGGCAGACAGCCACATGTCGCTGCGAACGAACTCCGACAGCACGGGCACCAGACGCCCGCTCTCGACGTAGGGCTCGAGCATCACCGAGGGCAGGTAGACGACGCCTGCGCCAAGCAGCGCCGCCTGGATAAGCGGACTGGCTTCCGTCGCATCCAACGGTCCACGGACCGCGACCTCGAGTGGCTGACCGTCGACTTCGAAGCGCCACTTGGGCAGCGGATTCAAATGGCTGCTGAACAGCGCGATGTGATGCGCAAGTTCGTCTGGATGCACAGGCACACCATGCTTGCGCCAGTAGACGGGAGCCGCGCAGACAGTGAGCTGCATCGACACCAGTTTTCGAACGATCAAGTTCTCGTTGGCTGAAGCGCCGAAGCGAAGCGCGATGTCGACGCCCTCCTCTGCAAGATCGACCATGCGGTTCGTGAGCACGAGACTGATGCTGACCTCCGGATAGTGGCCAAGAAAGGCGTTGATCAGTGCCGGCAGTTCCGTCAGTTCCATGCCGTACGGCGCCGAGATGCGCACACGGCCGCTGGGAATCCGCGCGCGATCCTGGAGTTCGGCTTGCGTGACGTCGGCCAGTTCGAGCATGGGCCTGCTTCTTTCGAGCAGCAAGGCGCCGGCGTCGGTCAGGCTGACGGCATGGCTGGTCCGGTTCAGCAATCTGACGCCGAAGCGGCTCTCGAGTGCCGCGATGTATTTGCTGACGGTGCCCTTGGACAGCGAAAGATGCTTGGCCGTGCGGGAGAAGCTCCCCGAAGTGGCGACCTCGCTGAATGTGCGCAGGAGATCCAGGCTGTCCACGATGTTCTCCTTCTTGTTGGTCAGGGCGATGCTGGTGCGAGCATCTCGGACAGGTGCTCAGGCGAGTCCCAGCTTTTTTCTCAGGCTCGCATCCACCGGTCCTGCCGGCATGAAGCGGCGCAATTTCGTCAGCAGAGACGCCTCCCCCGGCGGCGTGCAACGCATTCGCCACGGGCCCAACGCCGCCTCGACGATGGTGCCCGCCACACCGTGCGGCTCGGGCGCACTGCTCACGCTCTCGGCCACGGAAAGCGTCACCAGTTCGCGTTCGCGGTCATAGCCCGCGATCCGCGCCTTGACACGGGGCGCATTGGCATCGAGGTGGGTCCGGGTGAAGGCCGGTTGCACCAGCGTGGCGCGAATGCCGAACTGGCGCACTTCGTGGTCCAGCGACTCCGACAGCCCTTCCACCGCATGCTTGGTGGCCGCATAGAGTCCCATGTACGGGGCGGGAAGCACACCGAGCACGGAGCTCACGTTGACGATTCGCCCACGTTTTTGCTGACGCATGTACGGGAGCACCTCGCGCGTTACGCGCAGCATGCCGAAGACGTTGGTGTCGAACAGCTCCGCGGCCTCGGCCGTCGAGGTTTCCTCGACCGCGCCGATCATCATCATTCCCGCGTTGTTGACCAGCACGTCGATGCGCGTGGCCCTGTCGATGACGGATTCGATGCACCTCTGGACAGAGCCTTCGTCCCGGACGTCCATCTCGACGAACTCGACACCAGGCAGAGAAGGTGCCTTGCGCAGGTCACGCACGGTGCCGAACACCCGGCAGCCTCGCGCCACGAACATTTCTGCGGCAGCGCGTCCGATGCCCGAGGACGCGCCGGTCACGACAACGACTGATGAACTCGACATGACTGGTTCCTTCGATCTTGATGAATGGTGACGAAGCGCATCAGTGCGCGGGCTGGGTCGCGTTGCCGGGTTTGATCCGGAACCAGATCGCATACATCGCCGGCAGGAACACCAGCGTCAGGATCGTTCCCGCGAAGGTGCCGCCGATCAGCGTGTACGCCAATGCGCCCCAGAACACCGAATGCGTCAGCGGAATGAACGCGAGGATGGCCGCGAGCGCCGTCAGGATCACGGGCCGGGCGCGCTGCACGGTCGCCTCGATAACCGCATGGAACGGGTCGAGCCCCTCCTTCTGGTTGTGGTGGATCTGCCCGAGCAGGATCAGCGTGTTGCGCATCAGGATGCCCGACAGCGCGATGAGTCCCACGAGCGCATTGATGCCGAAGGGCTGCTGGAACAGCAGCAAGGTCGGCACGACGCCGATCAGCCCGAGCGGGCTCGTGAGGAACACCATGACCATCGCGGAGATTGAGCGCACCTGGAAGATGATGATGAGGAGCGTGATCGCCAGCATGATGGGGAACAGCGGCAGCATCGCCGCGGTCGCCTTCTCCGACTCCTCGATGGAGCCGGCCTCGGCGATGCGGTAGCCGGCCGGCAGCTTCTGCATCAGGGGCTGCAATTGCGCGGTGATCGCGGTCGATACGTCGGGGGGCTGCAGCCCGTCGGCGATGTCGCCCTGCACCGTGATCGTGGGCATGCGGTCGCGTCGCCGCATGACGGGCTCTTCCATGCGCACCTCGACCTCGCCGACCTGCGACAGCGGAATGCGTTGGCCGCCGGCACCGGCGAGCGTGAAGTCCACGAGCTTCGCGGGATCGAGCCGGGTGCTGCCGGCCGAACGGGCCACCACCTGCACGGTGCGGATGTCCTCGCGCACGGTCGTCACAGGCACGCCGCTCAGGAGGAACTGCAGTTGCTGCGCCACAGCGCTGGAGCTCAGCCCGACAGCCTGCAGGCGGTCCTGTTTCAGGGTGAAGTGCAGCGTGGGCGTGCGGGTGCCCCAGTCGGTGCTGACGGTGCGCATCATCGGGCTGGCGTCCATCACCTGCCGCACCTCGGCCCCAATCCTGCGCAGCTCGTTCGCATCGGGCCCGGAGACACGGTAGGCCACGGGGAACGGCGAGTACGGCCCGAACACGAGCTGGGTCACGCGCACCCGCGCCTCGGACGCGAGGCCATCGGCAATGGCCTGACGCAACCGGTGCTTCAAGGCTTCGCGCTCCTCCTGGCTGGCCGTGCGCACCACGATCTTGGCGAACGACGGATCGGGCAGTTCGGGCCCCATCGCGAAGTAGAAGCGGGGCGCGCCCTGTCCGATGTAGGACGTGACGATCTGCGCCTCCGGCTGCGTGGACAGCCAGGCCTCGACCTTGGCCGTTGCGTCGCTGGTCTGCGTGATCGACGTGCCGTAGGGCATCTGCACCTCGACCAGGACCTCGGGGCGGTCGGAGATCGGGAAAAACTGCTTCTTGACCACACCCATGCCGAGGATCGACACCACAAAGAGCGCGACGACCGCGCCCGCCACCCACCACTTGCGCGCGATGACACGTCCCAGCACATGACGGAGTCGGTTGTAGCGCGGCGTGCCGTAGATCGCGGCATGGCCGCCTTCGATCTTCTTGAAGTTCGGCAGCAGCTTCACGCCCAGGTAAGGCGTGAACACCACGGCGACCACCCACGATGCGATCAGCGCGATGCCGACGATCCAGAACATGTTGCTGGTGTACTCGCCCGCTGTCGACGGCGCAAAGCCGTTGGGCATGAAACCGACGGCGGTGACCAGCGTGCCCGAGAGCATCGGAGCCGCCGTGTGGCTCCAGGCATAGGCGGACGCGGCCACATGGCTATAACCCTCCTCGATCTTCACGACCATCATTTCGATGGCGATGATGGCGTCGTCCACCAGCAAGCCAAGCGCGAGGATGAGCGAGCCGAGCGTTATGCGGTCGAAGTTCTTGCCGGTCGCGGCCATCACCACGAAGACCACGGCCAGCGTCAGCGGCACTGCGGCGGCCACCACGAGGCCCGCACGCCAGCCCATGCTCAGGAAGCTCACCAGCATGACGACCAGCAAGGCCGCGAAGAACTTGACCATGAACTCGTCGACCGACGCGGCGATGTTCACCGACTGGTCCGTGACCTTGGTCAGGCTCAGGCCCAGGGGCAGCTCGGCGTTGATGGCGCGGGCTTCCACGTCCAGGGCCTTGCCCAGGTCGAGCCCGTTCCATCCCTCCCGCATGACCACGCCGATCAGCAAGGCCGGCTCGCCACCGTTGCGGATCATGAAGGTGGCCGGGTCTTCGTAGCCACGCCTGACCGTGGCCACATCCGACAACTTCAAGGTGCGGCCCTGCGCGACCAAGGGCGTGTCGCGGATCTTCTGCAGCGTGTCGAACGCGCCGTCCAGCCGAATGAAGACCTGCGGGCCCTTGGTTTCCACGGACCCGGCCGGGCTCAGCGCGTTCTGGCTGTTGAGTGCGGCGAACACGTCTTGCGGCCCGATGCCCAAGGTGGCCAGCCGGTCGTGCGCGAACTCGACGTAGATGCGCTCGGACTGCTCACCGGCGATGTTGACCTTCTTCACGCCCGGCACATGCAGCAGCCGTTGGCGCAGCGTCTCGGCGTCGCGCACCAGCACGCGCTGCGGTTCTCCCTTGGCCTTGAGCGCGAACAGGGCGAAGGTGACGTCCGCGTACTCGTCATTGATCATCGGCCCGATCACGCCAGCCGGCAGATTGCCCGCCTCATCGCCGAGCTTCTTGCGCGCCTGATAGAACTGTTCCTGCACCAGTGCCGGGGGCGTGCTGTCGAGCAGCGTCAGGGTCGTGAATGCCAGGCCGGGCCGCGTGTAGGTCTCTGCGCGGTCGTAGTAGCGCAGCTCCTGCAGGCGCTTCTCGAGCTTCTCGGCGACCTGGTCCTGCATCTCCTGCGCCGTGGCGCCGGGCCAGGCCGTGATGATGGTCATCACCTTGACGGTAAAGGCGGGATCTTCCGCGCGGCCCAGCTTGAAGAATGCGACCAGCCCCGCCAGCGAGATCAGGCAGATCAGGAACAACGTGATGGATCGCTCGCGTACGGCCAGTGCCGACAGGTTGAAGCGGCCTTCGCTCATGGGTGGGCTCCGCCCACCGCTGGCGTTGCGGCCGATGTCGCGACACGCACCTTCTCGCCTTCGCGCAGCAGGTGAGCGCCGAGCGCGACCACCTGGTCTCCCTGCTTGAGCTGGCCGGTGATCCGGGCGCGGTCGTCGTCCAGATGCTCGACGACCACCGGCTGCCAGCGCACCGTCGATGGATCGCCACCGATGACCCAGACGCCCGTCGCCTTGCCCGTATCGAACAGGGCTGCGATGGGCACCTGGACGCCTCCTGCCTTGCCGGACTTGCCGTCCGCGATGTCAACCGTGACCGTGGCGCCCAGGGGCGCGTTGGCGAGCTCGCCATCGAGCACGTAGCGCGCCTCGAAGGTACGCGTGAGCTTGTCGGCCGCATCGGAGAGCTGCCTGAGCTTGACGGGCACCGCAGCACCTTCCTTGCCGAACAGCGTGGCCCGTCCGCCGGAGCCGACGGCCGGACGCAGCGTCTCGGGCAGCTGGACCACAGCCTCCCTGCGCCCGGCCTGCGCCACGCGGACCACCGGCTGCCCGGCGTTGACGACCTGGCCAGGCTCGGCCAGCGTCTCGAGCACCGTGCCGTCCGCATCGGCCGTGAGTTCCGAATAACGATTGGAATTGCGAGCAACCTCGGATTGCGCTTCGGCCGCACCGAGCTGGGCCTGGGCCGCATCCGCTGCAGCCTTGACCTGGTCGTACGCCGAAGCGGAAATGGCGCCGGTGCCGCGCAGATCGCGGTAGCGCGCTTCTTCGTCGCTGGCCTGCTTCGCACGTGCCCATGCGGCACTGACCGCCTCCTGCTGCGCACGCGCCGCCAACCTCAGGTCGACCGGGTCGATGCGCATGAGCAACTGCCCACGCTTGACCGTCTGACCCGCGTCCACGAAGCGCTCCAGCACCTTTCCGGAGACGCGAAAACCCAGGTCGCTTTGAACCCGCGCGGCCACGGTGCCGGTGAACGAGCGCGATGCCGCCGTGGCTGTCTGGACCGTGGCTGCGCGCACCAGCGGTGTCTGCGTGCGCGGATCGGGCGGAGCCTTGTCGTCGCAGGCGACCAGCGCGAACGGCAAGGCGCAGACGAAAGCGGATGTGAGGAAGCGGCGCGAGTGCATGAGGGGCCCATAGACGAATCGATCAGGGCCCCGATTCTGATAACAGTGACCATTTTAGTCAATGGTCACAATCAATTTAGATTCTCAAGGAGACAAACTGCGCAGCACCAGACCCGACAGCTGAGCCGGCGCCTGGTCCGTGTAGTGAGCACTGAGCTGCAGGATCACGGGGTTGATATAGGGGTGCATGACCAGATAAATGGCCGCCGCCGTCTCGTCGATCGGCGTCTTGCGCTCGAAGTCGCCCGTCTCGCGGCCCTGCTTCAGCAGCTCGACGAGCATCTGCCGGATGCACTCTTCATGGGCAATGGCCGACGGCCAGCGCTCGCTGGCCGCCGAGATGGCGATCTCATAGAGCTTGCGGTCCTGGAAGAACAGGCGCAGGCCCGAATCGACAATGGCCTTGAACATACGGCGCAGCTTCTCGGGCGGGCTTTCGACCCCGTCGACCGCCACGCGGATGCCCTCCTGGATCTCGCGCAGGCAGTTCGAGCAGATCATTTCGCCGATCGCCTGCTTGGACTCGAAGAACTTGTAGATGTACGCCTTGGAGAAGCCGATGGCCTTGGCCAGGTCGGAAACCGTGGTCTTCTCGTACCCGTACTGGCTGAAGTGTTCGGTGGCCGCGATGACGATCTGCGCGCGCACGTCGTGATCGGCCGGCCCTCGCGCGGCAGGCGGCGAAGAAGTTGCATTGCTCATGACCAGAGCTTACCGCTCGGACAAACAAACGACAACAAGTGACCATATTGAATTATAGTCACACACCTTTTACCCGTCCGCCGTCCCGGAGCAACCCATGTCCCAACGTACGCTTGCCCTGCCCCTGCTGTTCAGCCTCCTCGCAGGCTGCGCTGTCGGGCCTGACTATGTCCGACCTGCCCCGACCTTGTCGGACCGATTCATCGGCGAGACCGCCCTCGACCAGCGATCGGCCACCGCCAACGCCGAGCGGGTGGCGTGGTGGACCGGCTTCGGCGATGCACACCTGGCCCGCTATGTCGAACTCGCGCTGACACAGAATCTTGACCTTGCGCAGGCATCCGCCCGCGTGGCGCAGGCTAGGGCCGGGCTCGGTGCGGCGAATGCGGCGCTGCTGCCTTCGGGCAATCTCGGCGGACAAGCCGCCCGGGCCTACCAGTCGGTGGAGACGCCGCTGGGCCAGGTGCTGAACGCGCAGCCAGGTTTCGATCGCTACGGCAACGCCTACGAAGCGAACCTCGGCGCCAGCTGGGAGCTGGACCTCTTCGGCGGCCTGCGTCGGGGACGCGAGGCTGCGCTGGCCGACTACCAGGCATCGGAGGCCGGCGCGGCCGCCACGCGCCTGACCGTGGCCGCGCAGACCGCCGACATCTACATCACGCTGCGCGGCCTGCAGGCCCGCCTCGACGTGGCACGGCGGCAAGTCGCCACGCAGCAGGACCTGCTGTCGAAGATCAACCTGCTCCACGGCAAGGGGCTGGCCGCCGAACTCCAACTGAGGCAAGCCGAAGGCGCTCTGGCGCAGGTTCGTGCATCCGTGCCCGTGCTGGAGGCGGGTGAGGCCGCGGCCATGAACGCGCTCGACGTGATGCTGGGCGCGGCGCCGGGCGCGCACCGCTCCGAATTGACGGCGACGGGCGTCATTCCTGTCGCACCGCGCATCGGCGCCACCGGATCACCCGGTGATTTGCTGCGGCGACGTCCCGACCTGATCGCTGCCGAGCGGCGCCTTGCGGCATCGAACGCACGCATCGGCGTGGCCATGGCCGAGTACTACCCGAAACTCTCGCTGGGGGGAACGATCAGCAGCGCCACGTCCGTGGCCAGCGGCAATCTGTTCACCGGCGGCGCCAGCCAGGCTGCGGCCCTGCTCGGCCTGCGCTGGCGGCTGTTCGACTTCGGGCGCATCGACGCGCAGATTGCACTCGCCAAGGGGCAGGACGCGGAGTTGCTCGCGGCCTACCGGCTCGCTGCACTGCGTGCGACCGAAGACGTGGAGAACGCCTTCTCCGCCTTGGTTAAGCGTGAGGAACAAACCACCTTGCTCGCGCAGGGCGAGGCATCGCTCGGTCGCGCGCGAGGGGCATCGTTCGCGGCTTATCAGCGAGGTGTCGTCAGCCTGATCGAAGTGTTGCAGGCGGACGAGAGCCTGCTGCGCGTGGCCGATGCGAGAGCGCAGGCGCAAACGGAGTCGGCGCGCGCGGCGGTCAGTGCCTTCAAGGCGCTGGGCGGCGGCTGGCAGGCTGAGCCCCTCGAAGCGGTGGCAATCCGCTCGCATTGAGACACTGGATACGCCCCGGCAACCCGGGCGGTCCAACAGACCTGCTTCTTGCGCTCAGAAACGGCGGTCAGCCGGTCTCCAGGTCGAAGGACTGAGGGCCGCAGCACTGCGCGTGTGACTCTAGCGTCTTCCCCAATCTACCCGGGCGAAGCCCCACACCGTCACTGCGGCGCCGACGATGGCGCCCCCAGCCACCAGCAGGAAGGCAGACTCGAGGCTGAGCCTCCCCGCGAACACCAGCGCCGCTGCGGACAGCGCGCACACGAAGCGCAAGACACCGGCCGCGAGCGGCCAGCCGACGCGCCGCGCGCCCTGCCCCGCGAAATACAGCGACAACGCGACGGCAATGAAGCCGAACACCGGGCCCATCACCCTCAGGTACTGGCCCCCGACGGCCAATACGTCGGGGGCGCTCGCGAAGTGAGACATCCAGAGTCCAGGAAAGAATGCCACGCCGAGGCCCAGTACTTCGAGCAAGCCAGCGACGAACAATGCGTTCACCAGCGCAGCGCGCCGCGCACGCACCACATCGCCGGCGCCAATGCAGGTTCCGACTACGGTGACGGCGGCGGTGCCGAAGCCGAACATCACGGGAACCAGCAACATTTCCAGTCGAGACGCGATACCGTAGCCCGCGATCGTCGACACGTTGAAGGTGCCTGCAGCCGCAGTGATCGCGGCAATTGAAAGCGTCGTCATCGCCGCGTTGAGGGTCGACAGCAAACCAACGCCAAGGATGGCACCAAAGTGATCACGCCGTAGCGGGTGCCGACGAAGTCGAAGCCTCGAGCCCGCGGATCGCATGGAGGCAACGATCGCCATGAGCGAGCCTGCACTGCATAGCACCTGCGCCACGCCCGCACCGGCGACGCCCATCCGCGGAAACCCCAGCCAACCCAGGATCAGGACAGGAGAAATAATGAGCCCGACGCCAACGCCGCCGAGCATGATCAGTGCTGGAGTTCTGACGTTGCCCGCACCTCGCAAGGCTGACTGCAGCAACGTCGGAATCCAGAACAGGACCGCGCCGCCAAAGAGAATGTTCGAGTATCGAATCGCCTGCTGCAAGGACGCGCCTGTTCCACCCAGTTCGCGGTAGAGCATCGGACCCGCGGCGATCGCAGCCAAGGCGAACAGTCCGCCTGCGATGATCGCGATCACGACGCTGTGCCACACGAGACTTTCGGCTTCGTCTTGCCGCCCTCCGCCGAGAGCGCGCGCAACCGCCGAAGAAACCCCGCCTCCGACGCCGCCGTTGGAGACCATGGTCATCAGCAGCATGACAGGCACGACCAGCGAGGCCGCTGCGATAGCGTCGACACCCAGCCCGCTCACGAAGTAGGTTTCTGCCACGCTCAGTACCGTCTGCATGAGCATCACGGCCACCGTGGGCACCGCGAGGCGAATCAACAGCGGCAGCAGCGGCGCGTGCAACAAAGGGTTGGGGACGCCCGAGATGACCTTGGTGGGCAAAGGGGCTGGCTCCGAGGCTCTGGCGGCGTCAGGAGTAAGGGAAGTTGTCATCAGGTGTCCACCCTTGGCGGGCATGTGTGCGATGGTCACCCGCAACTCTGGGCGCTCCTGCCGACCGTTTTTTCTTACCGCACGCGGAGCGTGAAGCAGTCGTTGCTCAATTGGCCTTGGCGCGCAGATCGGCCGGGTGCGGCATCGTCGAAATAACTTTGCTGTTCACACGAGAGCCGGAGCCGACATTCTGGTCGGGCCGCAGGTTGTAGTGAACAGCCTCGGCTTCAACGAGAGAACGCGCCGTCGAAACAGCCATGGTCTCGGGACCGCGAGAACCGCGAACCACGTTCTGGTCCGGCGCCGTGGCGGTGCGCACGGCTTCGGCATTCACCTCATCGCGCGTCTTGGTGGAGAAGGCTTTGTGCACACCGTCGTACGCCTCTGCGTGGGCGCCGGCTGCGACCAGGAGGGTCAGAACAGGGACCGATACGATCTTCATGGCTTTCGCGAGTTTCATGGAGGTTCCAAAGAAAAAGGTTGGAGCAAAACGCTTGCAGGTCTCATCTCGAGAACCTGCAGATCAAGTCTTGCGCCAAATTCGACTTCGGCAGTCATGCGATCAGGACACGCCACGTTTCCGTAGCCGAAACCTTCTGCATTGCAGCAACGGGCCTTCCAGCATGCCCGTCCCGGCGGGCTTTGAGAATCAAGTCACACGCCCGAACGTCTGGAGCGCGCGTTCCAGTCGTTCGTCCTGAGATTGATCGCCAGAGAAAAATCGGAAAGGCCGCACTCGTAGGATCGGCATGCGCATGTGATGCGCGGATCGGAAAACTAGTTCGCACATCACATTGCGATCAAACCCCTTACGTTTGTCTGCCGGAATGAGAGCTTCGAGTCGCCCGGGTGCACCCATCCGCTCGTAGATATCAACGCCGCGGCGCCATGCTAATGCTCATTCGCACATTGACTCTCTAGAGCAGTGGACTGCCAGCACCGGAGCCCGAAGCCGAACGCCGCGGACCTAACCGACGATAACCAAAGGCACGTCAATGCCCCCTTATCGGCGGCTGAGAACGCACCGAAAACGGTAGGAACATGCTGCACCTAGGCCTGCAATGCGACCACCGAAAACGCGCAGGTGTAAGCAAACAGGTTGAGCACCTTGACGCGCGACCGGGCGTCTGGGCGCGCCTTCACAAACGCACGAACCCAGCGCCGTCCTTCGGCCATGTCGAGAAACAGCCCGTGGTTCTGGCCCCGGCCCACGTTAACGCGATAGCGAGCGCCCTCCTCGGTGACCCAATGCGGGTCGGGCACCGAACCGCCCATAAGTTGTGTGCTGCTCCGGCCTTCATGCCGGCACTGAAACACCCATTGCAGCGTTTCCCCTGGTGCCAACTGTGACCAGCGACGCTCCAGTGCGGCGCCAATTGCAGCCAGTTCGCCGTCGGTCGCAGGCTTGAAGCTGGTCAACACCCAAACCGGCGGGAAAAAGTCGAGCGACAAGTGAGCGCACTCGGGATGAAGCCCACCGCGGCCGTGGAAGATGCGCTGCGCATCCACCGGCGCGGACATTGAAGCGATTGCGTCGAACAGGGGCTGCATAGGCATAGGCTCCCATTCTGACCGGATATCGCGGTGGTCCTGGCCAAGACTTCACTGGGCGAACTGGACCGCCAACGCAGCCGCCGGCTGCAGCAGACCTAGCCGGCTGCGGCACCCGACCCACTGCCTGATAGGGCAACGTCAAAGCCGCGTCGATGGCGTTCGGAAACACGGCGACATGAACTCTATTCGCGTGATGTCCTGATCAACCCCACAACGGCTTCGATCCGCGTTCGAAGATCGAGTACATCCAGGTTGGCTGGATGGCGGCAGACAGCCCTCGCTACCGCAACCTTGTCGACATCCTTGAGCGTCAATCCATCGGCCTTTACGAATGGCAATACGTGCTCAAACTGACCGCTTCGCAGCCGACGTCCGAATCGAGCTCCGTAGACCTCTCTCAGCGCCAGCGTCATTGCATCTTTTCCGATGTAATTCTCAATCTCTCGGCCGTCCGTAACCCAGCCGATTCCTCCATACTGGCCTAGTTCCGCGATCACCCTTTGCTTGGTCGCGTTGATCGGTGCCTCACGGCGCACTCGGTCGCTATCAATGATCACACACAGATGCCGGTTCAACTGACGTACTTCGATGAGCGCCTCAACGTCTCGATCTCCCTCGTGCGCCCCGTCACCATCCGCGGCTGTCAGATGACTGAGCAAGCGCCCACCATAAAACATGATCGAGTAGTCCGTCCCCTCATGAAGTGACGCATCAATCGCAGCAATCCAATGATTCAGGTAGATGCGATCCGAAGGCCCCTCGACCCACACGATGCAGTTCGTCTGCAGAATGTCCGACGCTCGGTAGCCAAGATCGCGGCATATCTCGAATTTCGACGCAGAGGTCAGCGCAAGTTCGATATGTGTTGTTCCTGTCCTGTCCGATACGTGAAAGACCGCCGCCTCGGTCGCATCAATGATGCTCGCCGAGTGCGTTGCAATGAAGTACTGATTCGATGTGTGATCTGCGAGATATTGCATCAGCCTTCGCTGTAGCAGAGGGTGCAGATGAATTTCTGGTTCCTCGATGCACACAATCTGGTTCTCCAGGAGTGTGCAGAACGCCGCCAGCATGATGACTTCGTGGATTCCAGTCCCCAAGGATTGAAGGGGAAGAACCTTGTCGTCCATGTGAACCAAAATGTGTTGACGGTCATATGGGATCTCGATCCTCGCCGATGAGTTGTCGATCACGACTCTCAAAAAGCTATTCACAGCTTCAAACTTTGCGCTTTTCGAGCGCTCGGAATAGTCGGGATTCTGGTGCCTGGCCAGCTCCTCAATCAATCCTTTGCCAGACCAATCCGAAAATTCCTGCCCCTTTTCGGAGATCTGCCGAATCGCCGGAATCAGCGCAATAGCTGGAAGAGATATGTCGATCGCGCCGAGCAGACGATTGATAGACTGCCCGACCCAATCGGATGGGCCACCGCCGCTGGCACCCGTCAGCTTGTTCCAGAGTGCTTGAATGTTGGCGTTCCCTGCACGCACTATGGTATCGGGGGCCGGCCACCGGTTCGTCGGAATCGGCGCTAGTGGCTTGGAAGCTTCGGGGGTACGTTGAAACCAAAGGAAGCCATCATCTTCAATGAAGTGAAATATCTGTTTGATGGCGTCGAAGTACACCTTGCGGTGGTGACCGCTAACGGTCGCGTCAAACAAAGAGTCGAACCCGTCAAGTGCTTTGGAGATCGGGAGGCCGATGCCCATGAGTACCTGAGAGTTTGTGCTCATGTTCTTGTCTAAAGCACTCAACTCAACGGGGGCCGCTCTCGAACCCCATGGCGGTGACGCAACATATGAGGTCAGATGGCGCGCGATGAAGTTAAGGACCGTCGATTTTCCCGAGTTGTTCGGTCCAACAAAGAAGTTAAACCTCTGGAACGCCCCGATTCGCACGACGCGATCACCCACCCCCCGGTAGTTTGCAAGGGCGACTCCGTGCAGAAACACTGAATCTGGCATCTGATCTCCTCCTCGATTTGTGAGAAGAAGATAACCGTTTTACTAAGGCGAAAGGTGCGCGATCTTGAGAGCCTGAACTCAGAAAGTCGCCGTCACCGGCACAATCCGGCTAGAACCCGTCTCCCGAGAGCAGACAGTCAGACACACTCTCAGAAGCTTCCCACCTGGTCGCGGTCCGGATCGAGTGCGCGCGCCAGCCATAGTTCGTACCAGTCCAGAAAGCTCAACGGCTTGCGGGTTTCGGCGTGAAGAATCGGCGCCGGGCAGGCATGCTCGTGGCTGTACCACCAGACCTGCTCGGAGGCGGCACCTCGAAGAATCTGGAGGTTGAACATGCCATGCCCTTCGTTCGCGAGGAAGGTCATGCCGCGGTAAATTCGAGCGATGTTCCGCAACCGCTCTGCATCCGCGCCCTCGGGGACAGCCGCGCAGGGGTTCTCGGCGGTGAACGGGAAATCGGCAGCGTAGTCGATCGCAGCGTTTTCGGCCTCCTTGGCCAGTGGAAACACGCCGAGCATGGGACCGGCGCCGCCGTCGCTCACCAAAGTCAGCCATTCGCGGTGTTCCAATGGCAGACGGGTGCCGAGCTGGCGCTCGAATGCAGCGAGCTCGTCGGGATTCACGGGCGCGGCTAGCGCGTAGCGATGCACGGCTGCACCGTGAATCCTGCACCGGTATCCGACCACCTCGCGATCCCCGAGGTCGATGATGGTGGTCTTCAGGTCCGCCGCCCTCAGCCGGTCAAGTTCAGAGCGGATCTTGGCGATCCGATTTGCCAACGAGGAGTCCATGTCTGCATCCTGGTGATGGCGCCGTTCAAGACGGTATCGAGGGTGGGTTTTAGCCCATTAGTGACGGCGATGCGACCGGCTACAGTCGGCCGATTCTGTTGAAAAACTCGGTCGCTGCGTTCACCACTGCACCGTGGCGAAAATCGACCTCTCAGATCGATCCAGGATCGACGATCGCGGCCCAGGGAATGGTTTAACCACTCCTGCAAATGTGCCCAAGAGAGCACCACTCGAGTTTTTCAACAGAATCGGCCATAACCAGCCGTTCACCGCTCCAGCAGAACCCGGCCAAGAGAGGCTTTTCGACCCTGTGGCAGACCCATCAAGAGGTGCCCGCCCACCGAGCACTACAAGACCATAAAACGCTGGCCCAACGCAAAGGATTGACGGATAGGGATGCCGATTTCTGCACGAAAACTCCGCGCCGCCGAGTCGCTGACTCCAACTCTCCTCCAGTCTTTGATGAGGAAGATTTTTCCGAAGAAGAACGACTACGTAGAGGCATCGTTTGAAGAACTCTTGCCTGAACTCGCGAGATTCAACATCAAGACACGAGGCCAGTTTTTGGCGCTCATGACTCATCATCGAAAGCGACTCCTGCGAATCGACAATGAGCCGCTTGATGCATGGCATGAACGTTACTACCGCGCAGAACTGGGTGATCAGTTTGTGAGCAATGCCCTTCGCCGTCAGTACTGGTTCGCTTATCCTGCGCTGATTCGCATCGCGCTCGAATTGAAGTTTGGTGACGAGGCCGTCACTTACGAGCGCGTTGAATCATCGCCAACGACGGTTTAGCGACCGAAGCTCCGGCGGTCGCAACCGGCTACAGTCGGCCAGGACCGGCTGTTCTTGGCAGACACCCGATCTGACCTCCGACGCTATTCAGCCGGTGCTATGCGCTACTGCGCCGACGACTCCTGCCCGAACTTAATGAGGTTGCCGTCCGGGTCGATGACATAGAGTTCATCCATGCCCCATGCCGTGCGGACCACGGCCTGCAGCGAGGGGAGCCTTGGACTGAGTTCCCGATGCACATCCCCGACGTCCTTCACGCGGATGTAGCACGAGGTGTTTTCGGCGATGTGCTTGTCATTGCAGGCCCAGAAGTGCAGCTCCGTGTCGCCGCGCACCGCCATGCCATAGGAAAATCCCTCAAAGTGCTCCGTCCGAAAACCAAGCACGTTTCGGTAGAAATCGAGAGTGCGCTTCATATCGAGTGAAGCGAGGATGGGAATTGCCTTGCCGAAGGTTGCTTGATTCATCGCGATTTCCGGTTTCCTTGAGAAAGCCATTTTGCAGCGGCGGGCTACTGCTCTTGCAAACGTCTTACGACGCCGGCATCGGACCCGAGGATGAACGCCCGCTTCAGAGAAATTTGTACAGCCGGTACGGGCCCGTTCACGACGGCGGCACGACCGGCTAAAGTCGGCCACAAGCTGCCGCTCGCCGCGCCGGGCTGAATTTGGTCAGTAGTGGCCGTTGAACATGCGGGAGTACTCATTGCCTGAAATTGCGCACCTTTTGCCAGTCGACAAGCACGACCTGCCGAGGGCAGAAGCGATCGTCGCTCTAGGCTATCCGGCCGTCGACGCGCTTCTTCCTGAGTTAATCGCTTGGGTGCAAGACATCAACTGGCCTGTCGCAAACGTCTTGATTCCCTTTCTGGCTAGCATCGGTGAACCGCTGGCACCTCATCTGCGGATGATCTTCGAGTCCGAAGATCACGTCTGGAAGTATTGGGTGCTCGACAAACTTGTTGCTCCATCACCCAGGCTCGCAGTGGCCGTCGAGCCGTATCTTTTGCGCATGGCCTCGGACCCGAGCCCTGGTGAAAGTGACGAAGGGGTCGATGAGATCGCTCGAAGGATCCTGGTTAAGAAAGCAGCCTGAGTAGGCCGTGACAACGTCTTTCGGGTGTCTGCCATCGAGGATCGGGGACGTCTCTTTTGGGCCCTGAGTCGACCTCGGCAGTGCTTCAAAGCCGACGCTTTCTCGAGAGCCAAGGAAATTCTTGAGCGGGCGAGCATCCCCAGGTAAGGCTTCACTATTGGCGAGCGGGCAAAAACGGCGGCAGGCATGGGACTTTAGTCCAATGCGCTCCCACCACAGCGTGCCTAGGATCGTGCCGGTCTGCATCCATCAAGGCCCCCATGCGCTCGTCCCTTTCTTCTCTTCACCGCCTTGCGCTGTCCAGTATCTGGAACGAGGCGCTGGCAGCGTCCACCCTTTCCACCCATTGCTCACGCCGCCTCTGGACCTTCCGGCAAGGTCGGTGCTCGGCGGCGGCCTCGGCCGTGCTGCTGACGGCGACGCTGCTCGCCGGCTGCGGCGGTGGGGACGATCACGGTTCAGCCATCGGGGTCGTACCTCCTTCGGCTGCAGGCACTGCACCGACAGCGCCGACAGCACCGCCCACTGCAACCTATGCCGTCGGCGGCACGGTCAGCGGCTTGGCGGCACCCGGCCTCGTGCTGCAGAACAACGCGGGCGACGACCTGGCCATCGCGGCCGACGGCGCCTTCCGCTTCGCCACGCCGGTGGCCAGCGGCGCGCGCTACCAGGTCACTGTCTTCGCCCAACCGGCGGGCCAGCTGTGCGCGGTGGTCAACGATCAGGGCCGGGCCGATGCGCCGGTGAGCGACATCGCCGTGAGCTGCCAGGGCGTGGCGGTGCCCGTGCCGGCCAACGCGCCGGCCGACCTGGCCGTGGCCTATGCGGCCCAGCGCTACGACTTCAGCTGGAGCCCGGTGGCAGGGGCAAGCCACTACCAACTGCAGGAAGACCCCGACGGCGCCGGTGCGGCGGATGCCCGCCAGGTCGGCGCCAACGTGGGCGTGACCGCGCTGCAGTACACCGTGGCGCTGCACCTGCGCCTGAACGCCAGCTACACCGTGCGGGCGTGCAACGCGTCGGGCTGCGGGCCGGCCTCCCCCGCGCTCGTGCCCGAGCCGGTCAAGGCCATCGGCCACGTCAAGGCGTCCAACGCCGGCGTCTACGATCAATTCGGCACCAGCATGGCCTTGTCGGCCGATGGCACCACGCTCGCCGTCGGCGCGCTCCAAGAGGACAGCAACGCCACCGGCATTGGCGGCGACCAGTCCAACGACAGCGCACAGAGGTCCGGCGCGGTGTACGTGTACACCCGCACGAACGGCGCCTGGGTCCAGCAGGCCTATGTGAAAGCCTCGAACACGGAAGCCGGCGACCAATTCGGCGCCAGCGTGGCCCTGTCGGCAGATGGCGCGACGCTGGCGGTCGGTGCGCCCGCCGAGGACAGTAGCGCCTACGGCATCGATGTCGGCCAAGCGGACAACAGCGCGACCGACACCGGCGCGGTGTACGTCTATACCCGTCGGGATGGCGCTTGGGCCCAGCAGGCCTATGTGAAAGGCGCGAGGACGGCGGGCAGCCGCTTCGGCAACAGCGTGGCGTTCTCTGCCGATGGCGCGACGCTGGCGGTCGGGGCGCTCTATGAAGCGAGCGGCGCGACCGGCATTGACGGCGACCAGTTCAACAACAGCGCGCCCTACGCAGGCGCGGTGTACCTGTACGCCCACCGCAACGGCACGTGGGTCCAGCAGGCCTACGTGAAGGCCTCGAACACCCATGCAGGGGACAACTTCGGAATGAGCGTGGCGCTCTCCCCCGATGGCGCCACGCTGGCGGTCGGGGCCCCGTTCGAGGACGGCGGCACCTCGGGCGTCAAGGCCGGCGGGTACGCAGACCCGGACAACAGCACGCCCCCCGCTGGTGCGGTGTACGTGTACGCCCGCACGAACGGCACCTGGGCTCAGCGGGCTTATGTGAAGGCGTCCAACCCTGCCAGCGCGGTTTTTGGCGTGAGTGTTGCCCTCTCGGCTGACGGCACCATGCTGGCGGTCGCGGCACCCTTCGAGTTCAGCAGCGCCACCGGCATCGATGGCAACCAGGGGAACACCAGCGTGCGTCTGGCTGGCACGGTGTATGTGTACAGCCGAACAGATGGCAGCTGGGTTCAGCAGGGCTATGTCAAGCCCCCGGCCACGAGTGCCGAACAGTGCTTCGGCCTGGGCGGCGTGGCCCTGTCGGCGGATGGCGCCACGATGGCCGTCGGGGAGAACTGCGCACGCGCCGGGTCCTTGACCTTCAGTCTCCCAGGTGCGGCGTACATGTACACGCGCACGAGCGGGGCTTGGGCCCAACAGGCCCGCCTGGAGGGCCCGGACGCGAGCGCTGGCAGTGTCGGGTTCGCCGTCTCCCTGGCGCTTTCGGCCGACGGCGGCACGCTGGCGGTCTCGCAGCCTGCAGAACCCAACCCGGGCAACACCGACGGCGGCGGCTACCCGGTTCATTTGTACTGAGAGCAGAGCGCTCACTGCGTTCTCGCGTTCCGGATGTTGTTGCACATCTATCGCACTAATCTGACGCAGATGGACGCGGCCGGGTCAGATTCCGAAGGGCCGCTTCGGAGAAAGACATACAGCCGCTTCGGGCGCATAGCCGTCCGACGCTCTTCCCAAAACCGGTCCTTCAACTTGCGCATGTTGAACGGCTGCTCGTCGAGGACCTGAACGACGCAACGGGCCCTCTTCCGACTTTCACTGGCGCCCTGGCGGATGTCCGTTTTGCAGCGTATTTCCGACTTTGAGATCGAAACCTTCGATGCCGCGATGAGGCTGATGCTCGACACCCGGAAAGGTACTTTCAGCTTCATGCCCCACGGTGCAACGCGGCCGCTCGAAGGCTCGTGTTCTCGCGATAAACCAGCGCAGCTGGGCTCGCCGGGAAATTTAGTGTGCTGTTCAAATCTGCGGGTTGCCTAGGAGGTGCAGATGTAGCTAGCGGCCGACTTTGGCCCTGCTGCATCGTTGACGGGCCCCGTGTATCGCGGATATTTCGGGTACTGGCATAGAGGCCGAACAAAGACAACCGTTCCTTCTGTGTCGCGTTTCTCAGCAAGCAATGTCGAAGGTGCTGCGCTTCGTGTCACCCATTGGTCGAGGGCTGCCAGCAGGTCCGACGAGTCTGCCCCCGGGCCACCGCTGCAGTGGTTCACTCCTGGCGCGACGTAGAAGCGCGTGGATGCTTCGGTGGCTGCGGCGCCTACCGAGGCCCGCAAGGTTGCGTAGTACTCGGCGGTCGATTTCACGCTGAGGGCGGAATCACTTCCGCCGTGCCACAGGATCAGCTTGCCGCCGCTGTTGAGAAACGGACGTATGTCAGCGTTGGTCGCGTCATTGAGCGCTGCCATGGCATAGAGCGCATTCTGGTTCTGATCCCAAGGCGCGTAGGTCAGTGAATTGGTGGATCTATCGCGGGCAAGATAGTTCTTGACCGTCGTATCCTGAAAAAGAAACTGCTGCGCGCCGGCGAGATTGCCGTCGCCCGTGACCCACGCGCGCCATGCACCGGGGTTGTCCTCGTTCCCTGTCAGGTTCCAGCCCGCGTTACGGAAGGTGGCACTGCCCGTGAATGTCGCTTCGGTGGTCCACGACGTCACCACGTCAAGCTGTGCGTCCGACAGGCAGCTGTCCCCGGAGTCGGTGCCGCCAGCGCAGCGCAATGCGGCCACGTTGATGAGCGCCGGCGTGCATGCGGCCTGGTTCGACACGACCCCGTCGACGATCCCATCGAGTCCATCGCAGGCGTCTCGCACATGTTTGCTCAGAAGCGCAGTCTTCGCGGCGGTGAATGTGCCTCCAGGTGCCGCCAGTGCCCTGGCATTCCGATTGAACGCGCCCATGAACCCGACCCAGTTGTAGGCGGGGGCGCGCGCGATGACGCCATCGAAAAGGTTCGGTGACCGTTGCACCGCCATCAATGCTTCTCGTCCGCCGTTCGAGCAACCTTCGAAGTACGACTTCGTCGGTTGCGCTCCATAGGCCAGTGTTAGCGCTTCGGTGGTCGTCGACATCACAGTGGGCACGGAGAGGCTGCCGAACAACTGGGCGGCAAAGGTGTCGGTCAAGGCGAAGTCGGCGCTCAATGCATTGGCTTGGTGTCCCGAATCACTCGCGACCATGGCGTAGCCCTGGCTCAGGACCTGGGGCTGCAACGGCAAGATGGTGCCGTTGTAGCCGCCTCCGCCTTGGTAGTAAAGCTTGCCGTTCCACACCTCCGGCAGCGCGATCTGAAAGTTCAGGGCAGGAGGGATCGTCCCGCTGACCCTGCAATGCATCGCCATGGTTTTTGTCGCGGGGATCATGACGGCGGTGAGCGACGCGCCTGCAACGGTTTGGCCGTTCAGATTTCCGCACGCTTTCTGAACCGTTACGACCGGCGTGGGGGGAGGACTGTCCGGCTGTGCAGCCGGAGCGCCGGGAAACAGCACGGGCAAAACACCATGGTTGTCGGAGCCGCCGCCGCAAGCAGCCAGCATTGCCACGCTGGCCGCTGCAACCTGGAGCCTTGCGCGCGCTGACGAATGTTTCGAGAAGAGGACGTGCATGTTTGATTCCTTGATCGGTTTTCGAGCCCGCGCCGCGACGAGATCGAGCGATGCGCATCGGGATGACGGAGGCCGCTTCAGCTTGCGGGTGCGGCCGACCCATCGGGCTGCCAGGAGTGCGCCGATGGGCTCTTAGAGTTCGTCGAGCGGATAGATCGGACGCCGCACGCGTTCGAAGCGCAGCTTCGAATAGTCCGACGTCGTCACGCCGATGCTGTCGCATTCGATGACGTCTTGTGCCAGGCTGCCGAAGCCGGCCCGCCAATGCACCCGGCTCTTCAAGATCAGGTATCTGACGCGATCAAGGTCGATGCCGAGCGACATCAAGTACGCGAGATCGTGTGGCTCAGTCGCCAGGGAAGTCACAACGACTCGAACGCCTCCGACTTGAAGCACGACGGTCTTTCCCGCAATGACAGCCACACCAGCCATCATGGGACCTCGCAGCCGGAACGCGCCATCGCTGATGGTGCGCACGCGCGCTGAAACAGTGATCGGCGCATTGACGTCGCCGGTGGCCTTCAGCTCGCTCAGGCCGCCGAGAGAAAGCGTGAGTTCGTTTCCGACGCCGGCGGCGATCGCCCGCTCCACCGCCTGCGGATCGCGGATGGCATAGAACACCGCGTCCTGAAGGTCCTGGCGCAGTACCTCGGCAAGCACACCCGTGGTGTCCATGGTGCCCCCCGATGCGCTGTTGTCGCAGTGATCGAGAAGGACGACTGGTCGCCCCGTCGAAGACTTCGCTCGCGCCACCGACTCCGCCAGCGGCTGCCCCTCGTACAGGAAGGCCGAACGGTTTTCCCATGCCTGGTCCAGCAGCGCATCGCGCATTTGCCTGGCCTGTTCTGCGTTCGCATCCGTGCACACCACGGCCGAGAGGCCGGCGTTGCGGATGTCTGCATGGGGGAACCCGGTAAACACGGAGGCGGCGAGCACGGTCCCGGACTGCTCGAGTTCGATGCAACGCGCTTGCAGCGACCGATTGGGCTCCGCATGCGTGCCCTGGCGCATGACGTGCGGCAGCATCGGCCGGTTGTCCCATGCGAGGACGGGATGGATTTCTCCACGGATTGTGCGCACCAGCAGTTCTGCGGCCCGTTGACCTGCGGCAGCCATGTCGATGTGCGGATAGGTGTGATACCCGCTGAGAACAGTCAGGCGTGCGACCATCTCGGGATAGAGATTGCCGTGCATATCGAATGCCGCACCGATCGGAACTGTCGGCTGCAGTTCGCGCAGCCGGCGCAAGAGCTCCCCTTCGCCGTCTTCATGTTCGGCCGTGACCATCGCCCCATGCAGATCGAGCAATATCCCGTCGAAGACCTTGCCGCGGGCAGCGTCAAGGATCAGCCCCACGATCCGCTCGTAAGCCTCGGTTTCGACCAACCCACTCGGGCTCGCCTCGGCGACCACGGCGATGGTGATCTCGCAGCCCTCGCGGTCGGTGACTTCAAGGAAGCCGCCCATTCCTGTCCCCGTACCTCGCCGCGCTGTCGCTGCGGCGTCGCCAACGAGCGGCGTGTCGCTGTCGCGGAAGAATCGCCGCAGCGGCGTTGGCGCGGGAGAGAAGGTGTTCGTTTCGTGCTTGAAGCAAGCCAGAAGCAAGCGGAGGGGAGCTTCACGATTCATGGTGTCCTCGGAGTCGGTTGCGCAATGGGGTTCGGAGAGGTCGAAGTCGGGTGAGATTCGCAGCGATCACAAGTCCACCGCTTGAAGGACCGCATCCCACGCCAAGTCCGACGCCGCTTCGGCCAGCACGAAAGGATCGACCGACGCAGTGCCTGTTCCCGTGGAGAGCGCGAAGAGGATGTCGCCGTCGTGCGGTGTGTGAAACGGCTGGATGGCGCGGGCCATCGACGAATGCACTTGCCTGCCAAGTTGCCGCAGGAACAGCGGCGGCATGGGCTGGTCGGTCACGAGGACAGTGAGCGTGGTGTTCTCCGTCGTGGCGACGGTGTTCCCCGGTGTGACGGGCGCTTCGGCTGTGGCCGAGGCGGTGGGCACCAGCACCTCGCGCGGGTGATGACGCACGCCCGTACGCCGGTGACGCAGGCCGCGCACCACCCGGCCTTGACGGTCGACGATCACGCCCAACGCGTTGACTACGGTGGCCACGAACACGCGCGTTCCGCCGACCATCGCGAACGCGGCGCCCTGGCCGCCGGCTTCTCGCTCGTAGTCCGGATAGGCTGCGAACTTGCCCACCGCAGCCGAGCGTCCCGCGCCACGCGCGCCCAGCGGAAATGTTCCTGCCTGCGCCGACCTGTAGGCGGCTGCGCCGAGCGCCTTGTCCGGATAAATCGAATTGGTGCGTCCGCCGAAGTCGTAGATGATGGCGCCGGACACCAGCGCGATCTTTCCCCACCCCACGGCGCCATCGCGCTCGGCCAACATGTGCGATGCCACCCCCGTGGCCGCTTCCAGCCCGTACAGGGAACCGCCCGCAAGGCTGATCGCATCCACGCGCGGATAGCCGCCAAGAAGGCCCGGTGCGCCACCGCGCACATCGACCTCGCAGTCGGCACCGCCTTCGACATGAAGGACCGTGCAACCGGTCGGCCCCTCTTCGTACTCCGCAATGCCGATCTTCAGCTGAGGAAAGTCGAAGGACAGCGCCCGGCCGTCCGACGGCCCCTGCCACAGCCGCGGAACCAGGTCTTGCGCGGCGTTCACATCGTTTTTCATTTGTTTGACTCTTTCGTATTTACGCTGCAGCCTGCCAAAGGGCCTGGCTGTACTCGTGGTGCGGTTTCTCGTAGAAACGCGCGGCGTCGCCGATCTCGACCACTTCGCCCGCGCGCATCACCGCGATCCGGCTGCATACGTAGCGCGTGGCGGCCAGATCGTGGGAGATGAAGAGGGCCGCAAAGCCGTGACGCTGCTGCAGGTCGCGGATCAGATTGAGGATCTGCACCTGCACGGAAACGTCGAGCGCACTGACCGCTTCATCGAACACCAGAAACCGGGGCTGCGTGATCAACGCCCGGGCGATCGCCACCCGTTGACGCTGCCCGCCAGAGAGCTCATGCGGGAACCGTTCGGCAAACCCCGGGTTGAGGCCCACCAGCGCGAGCGTTTGCGCGACGCGCTCGCGGCGCTCCTGCGGCGTTCCCGCACCGGTGACCGCAAGCGGCTCTGCCACCGACACGCCGAGACGAAGCCGCGGGTTGAGGGCCCACTCCGGCTGCTGCAACACCACCGACATGCGTCCCGCAAGCAGAAGTTGCCGGGCTCGACGCGAGGCGGGAACGACATCGCCAAGGAAGCGCACCGCCCCTTGCGTGGGAGCCTGCAAGCCCAGCAGCAGCCGGCCCATTGTTGTTTTCCCGGAGCCGCTTTCTCCGACGACCCCGAGCGTTTCACCGGCGCGGATGCTCAAGCTCACGTCGCGCACGGCGTCGACGCGGCGCCGGTTCCAGACCGGCCCCGCAGTGAAGGTCACGCCCACGCGCTCGAGCGACACCACAGGCTCCGTCATGCGGCCTCCTTGAATTGAACCAACTCGCCGGCGCGGTGACATGCCACCGAACGCCCCTCGACCTCGCGCAGCTCGGGTCGCAGCGAGCGACAGTCGGCGCCGGCATACCCGCACCGATCGGCAAAGGCGCAGTGTTCGCTGCGACCGCTGAGCGCCGGCGGCGCGCCGGGAATCGAAGCCAGAACCTCGCCCAGTTTTTCCCTTCCAGGCGCCACGGCAAGCAGCGCCTGCGTGTAGGGATGCGCAGGCCGCGTGAAGACCACGGACGCCGGTCCGTACTCGACCACACGGCCGGCATACATCACCGCGACCGTGTCGCAATGACGGGCCACGGCGCGCAGTTCATGGCTCAGCAGCACAACGCCTGTTTCCATTGAGTCGCGCAACGACACGAGCAACGCAAAGATCTGCTCGCGCAGGGTTGCGTCCAGGGAGGCCGTTGGCTCGTCGGCCACCAGCAACATCGGCCCGCGCGCAATGGCCATTGCGATCACGACGCGCTGCGCCATGCCGCCCGACAGCTGGTGCGGGAAGCTGCGCTCGACGCGCTCGATGTCGCGCAGCCCGACACGTGCCAGCAGATCGCGCACCGGCGCCTTGCTGCCGGCCGCCAGCGCGACTTGCTTGCCGACGCGCATGGTCGGGTCCAGCGCGACCATGGGGTTCTGAAAAACGAAGCCGAGCGTGCGACGTCGCAGTTCGCGCATGGCAGCATCGTCCAGCTCGAAGACCGACCGGCCATTCACTTTCAGATCGCCGCCGGGTCGACCGGCGTTGTCCGCCAGCAGCCGCCCCACCGCCAGGCCCAGCGTGCTTTTTCCTGAGCCGCTTTCCCCGACCAGCCCCAGTACTTCGCCGGCACGCACCGACAGCGTCGCGCCGTCCAGCGCGCGATGTGCGGCCCCCGATGCGTCGCCGAACTCGATGACAAGGTCCGTGACTTCCAGCAACGGCGGTGTTGTCGTTCTGTTCATCAAAGTCGCCTCCCACGCAGAGGTTCAAGAGCGTCACGCAGCCCGTCGCCCAGAAGATTCACGGCCACGATCGACAGTGCCAGCACCACACCTGCCGACAGTGCGAGCCAGGGCGCGATCGTCAGATACACCGAGCCCAGACGCAGCAAAGCGCCGAGCGAAGACTCCGGCGGCTGGGAGCCGAGCCCCAGAAAACTCAACCCGCTTTCGATCAGGATGCCGATCGACACTGCGTAGGTGAACTGCACCAGCACCGCGCCCAGCACATTGGGCAGCAGGTGCACCAGCATCACGCGCAGGCGCGAGGCCCCCGCCACCTCGGCGGCCGTCACGAAGCCGCGCCCCACCATGCTGAGCGTGACCGAGCGCACCACCCGCACGAACAGAGGCAGCGTGGCGAACAGGATCACCGCGAGTGCAGAAATGCTTCCCGGACCGATCACGGCTGCGACCAGGAGGCCGAGCATCAGCGCCGGAAACGCGAACATGATGTCCATGACCCGCGCAATCACGGTGTCGACCCAGCGCCCCACATAGGCGGCGTACAGCCCGATGAGTGTTCCGAGAATGGCGGTCCCGCAGACCGATGCCAGCGCCAGAACGAAGGTCGCACGGATTCCACGCACGATGCGTGGCAGCAGGTCGCGGCCCAGCTCATCGGTCCCGAAAGGCATCGCCCATGACGGCGCAGCGAAGCGCGGACCGGCGCCGATCTGATCCGGGTCGCCCAACGGCAGCCAGGGACCGAGGGCGCCCAGCAACAGCAGCGTGAGAAGGACCAGTCCGCCGACAGCGGCCAGATGGTCGCGGCGTGCGAAGCGCACGGCGGTTTGCATGACTTGCATCATTCGCCCTTTCACCCGTGGCGCCTGGCATCGATGCGCGGATCGAGCACGGCATAGCCCAGGTCGGCCAGGGTGTTCACGGCGATGAATACAGCAGCCGCCAGCAACACGCCAGCCTGCACGACCGCGTAGTCCCGGTTGCCCAGCGCGCTGTAAACGTACAGGCCAATCCCGGGCACGGAGAAGAGGATCTCGGCGATCAGTGCGCCACCGAGCAGGTAGCCGATGTAGGTGGCCGTCACGGTCAGCACCGGAATCGACGCATTGCGCAGAACGTGGTGGCGCACGATCTGCCAACGGCTTCGCCCTTGCGAGATCGCAGTGAGCACATGGCCATCGGTCAGCACGCGCTGAACCGAATCGCGCGTCGTGCGAACCAGCAGCGCGATGCCGAAGATGCCCAGGCTCATGCCCGGCAAGAGCGTGGCGCGCACGCTGACACCCGGGTCTTCGGTGAACGGCACATAGCCACCCACTGTCGCACCCAGGCTCCACCTGGAAAACACGTACACCAGCACGCTGCCCAGGACGACCTCGGGCACGCTGGCCCCCAGGGCGCCCACTATGCGGCCGACGGAGCGCCATCTGCCAATGCCCAGGCCAGCCAGCAAGCCCAGCGGCAAGCCGACCGCCAGGGCCGTGGCCGTCGCGATCAAGGCGACCTGGATCGTCGCAGGCGCGCGGCGCACCATTTCGTCGGCCACCGGTTTGCTGGTCGCCATCGAAACCCCGAAATCGCCGGTCGCTGCGGTGCCCAGCCATTTCACGTACTGCGCCGGCCCCGACCGATCGAGCCCGAACTTCGCGACCAGTTCGGCGCGCGCTTCCACGGAGGCATCCGGACCCAGCACCATCTGCTCGAAGCCCCCGGGCAGCAAACGCAAGCCGGCGAAAACGAGGATCGACACGCCCACAAGGGTCAACGTGGCAATCCCCAGGCGCAGGGCGAGGTAGTAGACGATTCGCATCTTTCGGCCCTGTGACTCAACGGCGCTTGAAATCTGCGACGTACTTGAAGACGTCGAAGTTGCCTTCGAGCGTGCCGAAGCGCGCGTCGAGCTGGTCGCGTCGGAAGCCGATGTAGTCCGGCTTGCCGACCAACGGGATCATGTTGGCCGAGCTCTCGATCAATCCGCACGCGCGCGTCATCAGCTTGTCGCGCTCGGGCCCGTTGGGTGTCTGCCGAATCTGCGCCATCAGTTCGCCGTACTCGGGCACGGGCTCCAGGAAGGTGGTGAAGACCGGCGAAAAGCCGGAGGTCCACCAGTTCAGGACGATGCCGGGATCGGAGAAGCCCGCGAACCAGGTCAGCGACGCATCGAAGTTCGAGTCCTTCGGGTTCGTCGTCAGAACGCGCTTGTACCAATCGGCCACGGGCACTTGCTGCACCTGAACGCTGAACCCAGCTTCCTGCAGTTGGGGCTGCAGCACCTGGGCGATCAGCGGATAGGTCACCAGCACCGACGAGGCGATGAGATTGATGCGCGGATTGGGGTTGCCCGCCTCCTTCAGCAAAGCCTTGGCCTTGGCCACCCGCTCCTTGCGTGGCAGCGTGTAGCTCGGCAGTCCTTCGCAAAGCTTCTTCCCGAAGGCACTGGGAACGGCGTACTCCACGGCCGACTCGCCGCCGAAAACCGCGTTGACGATCGCAGGTCGATCAACGACCAACGCCGCCGCCTGGCGCACACGACGGTCCTTGAAGACCGAGTTGCCGCTCAGACCACTCAGGTCCAAGTGGAAGTAGTTGGGCGTTTTCTGAACCACCGGCTGCACGCTCGGGATGGCGGCCAGCAGGCGCGGCGTGTCCGGGTTCTCGAATGTCGCCACGTCGATGCTGCCGTCACGCAATCCGGCAAGACGCGCCGCGTCGTCGGGCATGACCCGGATCGTCATCTTGTCCATGAGCGGCTTGCCGCTTTGCCAATAGTGCGGATTTCGCTCGAGCAACCAAGCCTCGTCCTGGCGGTGTTGCGCGACCTTGTAGGGACCTGAGCCGAGCATTCCCTTGGCAGGATCGAAGTTGCCAGCCTCGATTTCCTTCATCGGCAGGATCGAGGTGGTCGCCACGGAAAGGATGGACAGCAGCGAGGTGTTGGGCTTGGCCAGATCGATGCGCACGGTATGGGCGTCGATCGCGACCACGTTCACACCACCGATCTGCTTGCCCCAGCCGCGCGCCTTCTGCGGATCTGTCAGCCGCTTCAGGCTGCCCACCACATCGGCCGAGGTCAGCGGCCGACCGTTGGAAAACGCTGCGTTCTTGCGCAGCTTGAAGACATAGGACGTGGGCGAAACCTGTTCCCACGATTCAGCCAGCTTGGGCGTGATGTTGAGCTTGTCATCCGTGCTCAGCAGCTGGTCGTAGATCAGATAGAAGACCGTCCACGACGAGCCATCGCCCGACGAATGCGGGTCGGTGGAAAGCACCTCCGAGGGCTTGCCCCAGATGAGGGGCTTCGGGTTCTGCGCGAAGGCAAGCCCTGGCAGGACCAGGAGAGACGCCGCCGCAACCACTGCCGGCAGCCAGGCCCGGCCACGTCCGAACGCACACGAGATTCCAGTCATTTGAACTATCCGTCCTTCCGATTGATGACACACAAATGTTATTTGACTAACATTACACAGGTCAATGCAATATTGATACCAACACATAGGAGTAATCCCTTGCCCCACCCCACTACACAGACAAGAGCGAGAGATCTCGGATTGCGCTTTTCCGGAAAGACAGGCCCTGCCAACGCGATCACCGACGTGCCCGGCGTCGAAATCGGGCAGACGACGCTCATTCATGGGGACGGCTCGCCACATGTTGGTGCGCCTGCCGTGCGCACCGGGGTGACGATCGTTCTGCCGCGAGGCAGATCGGGCGTGCTGCAGCCGGTCAAGGCTGGCGTGCACGCACTCAACGGCAATGGCGAGATGACCGGCACGCATTGGATCGAAGAGGCCGGGATCTTTCGCGGCCCGATCGGCGTGACGAACACGCACAGCGTCGGCGTGGTCCATCACGCGCTGGTGCGGTGGCTCTCCCGCGTCGACGGTGATCGCGGTGCCTATCCATGGCTGATGCCGGTGGTCGCGGAAACCTGCGATGCCGTGCTCAACGACATGGACGGGCTGCACGTCGAGGAGTCTCATGTTTTCGAAGCCATCGCCGCAGCCGCGCCCGGCGCCGTCGCGGAAGGCAACGTCGGCGGAGGCACCGGCATGGTCTGCTACGGCTTCAAGGGCGGAACCGGCACGGCGTCGCGCGTCGTGAACGTCGCGGGCCAGGACTACCGCGTCGGCGTGCTGGTCCAGGCGAACATGGGCATCCGCCCCTGGTTGAACGTGCTGGGCGTGCCCGTCGGTGAACTCATGCCCAGTTCAAGCAGCCGCCAAGGCGAGCCGGCTGCGCGCGAGCAAGGCTCGATCATCGTGATCGTGGGAACAGATGCCCCGCTTCTGTCCAGTCAGCTCAAGCGGCTTGCAAGGCGCGCCGCACTTGGCGTGGGCAGAACCGGCACGCCGGGAGGAGACGGCTCCGGCGACATCATGCTGGCATTCACCACCCACGCCGACCAGGCGCCCGGGGCGCTGGGCGTCTGCCGGACCGAGTATCTGGCTCAGCACACCCTCGACCCGCTCTTCCTCGGCGTGGTGCAAGCCGTGGAGGAAAGCATCCTGAACGCGCTGATTGCCGCCCAGACCATGGTGGGCCGGAACAACACGCGCGTGGAGGCGCTGGATCACAGTATGCTGATCGACCTGATGCGCCGCCATGGCCGCATCGCCGACACCCGATGAAATCTTCCCTGTCCCTTTTTGAACGCATCGAAGCGGCATCCTCCGAGATGACGCGCTCGGAGCGGCTTCTGGCGGCCTACCTGACCGCCAACGCGCGCGAGCTGACGCTGGAGAACGCGGCGTCCGTGGCGCGAAAATCCGGCGTGAGCCCGATGACCGTCGGACGCTTTCTTCGCACGCTCGGTTACGACAGCTTCGACGAGGTTCGTCGCGAAGCCAGTCGCTTGAGCGCACCTGCGGAGCTTCGCATCGCCGGCCGCTTCGAGCAATTCAGTCGCAGCCAAGGTCCCGTGTCCGACGTGCGCAGTGCGCAACTCACGCAGCAAATCGACGCATTGGTGGCCGCACACGATCTGGCGACCGGAGAGCACTGGAACGCCATGGTGCGGCAGGTTGCGACATCCCAACGTGTTTTCGTCGCGGGCTACCAAACCGTACGCGGTGTTGCCTCCGACTTTGCGGCGCGCCTCGAATATGTGCGCGAGGGCGTGAAGTTTCTCGATGGTGCAGACGGCACCTACGCCGAACTTCTAGGCGCCCTGAAGAGCCAGACACGCTGCCTTGTTCTTGTCGACATCCGTCGCTATGCGAAGCAAGCCGAAGCGTTGGCTTCGGCGGCCACGGAAGCCGGCATTCCGGTCTTTGTCATCACCGATGCCTACTGCCACTGGGCTCGAACCTACACCCCGCATGTTTTTCATGTGCAGACGGATGTCGGATTTTTCTGGGACTCCACCGTTGCGATCGTGAGCTTCATCAACCTCCTGATGAACGGCGTGATCGAGCAACTCGGGAAGAAGGTGGGTGAACGTGTCAGCCGTCTCGAGAAGCTGCAAGACCGTTTCGGCGCATTCCTCGATTGACATTCGTCATCGGGCACCGCCCCGGCCTGCCTGGCAGCACGTGCGGGTGCGTGCCCTCGGTTCTTCGCCGCGACCAATAAATTCGCAAGGGACAGTCACTTTCGGTAGTGTGAGCGTCGATTGAAAGACCCGACGAAGTTGCTAGTCGATCAACGCCGAGCGGCAGCAACCGGTCCTGAAGCGGACATTTAACTTCAACCGTTCAGAAGACGGACCTCAAGAGCTTCGGTCTTGCGATGGATATCTTGAATGAGTGGCGCCTCAACCGCTACTACGCGCGAAAAGGAAAGCTCTTGGATGTGTCCTACCGGGTAGACATCCAGTCGGCACACTAAAGACACCGAATACTCTCGGCTGAGCGAGGAATCATGATTCCGCTGAGCCAGTTGCGTGTGATCGTCGAAGAGACCAGCAAGGGACAGTTTTCGTGGGCACTGCTGGAGCGCAAAGAGGCTTGCATCGTCGACGACTGCGTGGCCCAGTCTGACGAGGGTTTCGCGGAGTTTGATCTCGCCTTGGAAGCCGGTTTCGCGGACCTGAAGGTTTTGGCCAGCAAGGCATAGCGATCGGCGCATTGCCCCCCAGTTGGTCCAGAAGCTGGATTGGATTGTGCCCTTGTTAAGACGCGGAGCCGAGCCCAATCGGCTGCTTCCGCAACGAAAGACACGACCTGGCACGGGAAGCCGTGTTCGATGGCTCGCCATACGAACTCAGCGCCCTTTGTCCTCCCAGTCAACCCAATCCACCGGATGGGTCTGAAGATATCGGCTGACGGCGGCACCGATGGTCGGAAAGAACGCGGCGTCCCCGAGCCGCTCGAAAAGCCCGAATCGCTTGAGCTTGTCCTTGACCGGGTCCTTCATCTCGGCAAAGCACAACTGAATGCCGGCTGCCCGCAAGGCTTCGATCAACTCGGCCAGCATATCGGCGGCGGTCACGTCCACGCTGGTGACGGGTTCCGCCGCAACGACCAGCCAGCGCACCGGTGTGGGCGACGCAGCCATGGCGTCGGCCACCCGGTCGTGGAACAGCTCGGCATTGGCGAAGAACAGCGGGGCATCCCAGCGAAACAGCACCAGCCCAGGGATGAGCCGCGCGTCGGGATACCGCGTGATGTCGTGGTATCCCTTGACGCCGTCGGCGCGCCCCAGGACGGCGGAATAGGGGCGCCAGGCATCCCACAGGAATTCGATGACCGCAATCACGATGGCCAGGCCGATGCCCTCGATCGCGCCCAGCACGACTACGCCGACGGTACAGGCGATCGACAACCAGAACTCCCAGCGCTGGATGCGATAGATCCGACGCAGGTCGGCAACCTCGATCAAGCCGATGGCGGATGCAATCACGACCGCGGCCAGTGCGCTGGTGGGCAGGTTCTTCAGCAGGTCAGGCACAGCGACCAGCAGCAGGGCAACCGCCAGCGCGCCGACGACGCCGGTCAGTTGGGTCTTGGCGCCTGCGGCCTCGGCCACGGGGGTGCGCGACGAACTGCTGCTGACAGCAAAGCCCTGAAAAAGTCCGGCCGCCAGGTTGGCGACGCCGAGCGCCACCATCTCCTGGTTCGGGTCGACGTGGGTGCGAGTCCGCGCCGCATAGACACGAGAGAGCACGCTGGTGTCGGCGAACGAGACGAGCGCGACGGCACACCCGCCGATCAGGACGGGGACGATGTCGGCGGTCGTGATCCACGGGATGGCGAACGCGGGCAGGCCTTGTGGGAGGGCGCCGAGGACCGACACCCCGGCGTGTGTCCCAAGGTCCAGCACGCCAACGACGACGGTCGCTCCCACCACGGCGATCAGGATGCCCGGCAAGCGCTTGCTACCCTTGAGCAGCAGGATGACCGCCAGGGTGCCTGCGCCGACCATGAACGTGGTCCAGTGGGTCTTGCCATCCATCACCGCAGTCGCGATGGCCCTCAGGTTTCCCAACGGTCCGTCGCTCTCGATCGAAAAACCGAACAGCTTGGGCAGTTGGCTGATCAATACCGTCAGCGCGATGCCGTTCATGTAGCCGTAGCGAATCGGCTTGGAGAGCAGCTCGGTGACGAAGCCCAGGCGCACGACGCCGGCCAGGATGCACACTGCTCCCGACACGATCGCCATCATGCCCGCCAGGGCGACCGCGCGATGCGGGTCGCCGCCAGACAGCGGAAGGACGACGGCCAGGATGAGTGCAGCCAACGAGGAATCCGGGCCCAGCACCAGAATCCGGCTGGGTCCGAACACGGCGTACGCGAGCAACGGAACGATGGTCGCGTAGAGGCCATAGATGCCGGGCACGCCCGACGCCTGCGCGTAGGCGATGCCGACGGGCACCAGCATTGTGGTCAGCACCAGTCCGGCAACGATGTCGTGTCGCAACCAGGCCAACTGGTACCTGCGCAGCGTGCGCAGTCCCGGCAGCCAGCGGCGCCACCCGGCCTGATCGGCGGCATTCGCCCGCCGCGCAATACGGCCCGGTTCCGGGAGAGGGGGCGAAGGATCCAGATTGTTCATAAGCCGCAGGACGCGTGGTGGAGAGTGCAGATGCGCATAGAGAAAGGCAAGAGGAAAGATGCGGGTGCTGATGCCCGCCGCTTCACCGGATCGCACAGAGGCCCTTGATGCAGACTCCCGTTGCATTCAGAATAATGGTGTAAATCATTTACACCATATTTTTTAAATCCTCAATGACTGACTCCGGCCTTCCCAACAACGAAATGACTTCCGCGCCCAGCGACGCAGCAGACCCGGCAGTGGTTGCCTCCGCGGCCCAGCCGTCAGCAGCGTCCACAACTCCTGCCGCAACGCAGTTGCCATCGAACTCTCCAGCTGCGGAGCCGGTTGCACGCAAAAGGCCGTCGGTCAAGAAGGCACCGGTGCGCCAGCCCAAAGTAGCCGCGACCAAAAAGGCGGCCGCCAAGAAGGTCTCGCCTCGAAAGGCCAAGCCGGCACAACCCGTGGCCACGAAGTCCTCGGCAAAAAAAGCAGCGGTGACCGAGAAGGCGGCGTCGGCCAAGGTCGGCGCCAAGACCCCCTCATCCAAAAAGATGACGTCGGTGAAGAAGGCATCAGCGAAAAAGGCAACAACGAAGACGACAGCGGCAAAAAAGACGGGGCCATTGAAGACCAAGGGGGTGAAGGCCTTGGCCGTGCCGCCTCAGGTCGCAAAGCCTGCGGCTCCCCGCAAGGAACGGGCGACGTCTGTCCAGGCCGCATCATCCGAGTCCGTGCGCGATGCAGCCAAAACCAAAGCCAAGCTTGTGCGAGACAGCTTCACGATGCCCCAGCAGGACTTCGGTCTGATTGCCGTTCTCAAGGACCGCGCGCTGGGTTTCAAGCGCCCCGCCAAGAAGAGCGAGCTTCTACGAGCCGGGCTGCACGCGCTCCAACAGCTCACCGATGCCCAACTGCGCGGTGCGCTGGATTCGCTGGCGCCGCTGAAGGCTGGGCGCCCGAAGAAGTAGGCCAGACAATGCGGCCGTGATGCACGACAGACTTCCCGCTTTCCAGCCCTTGACCGGCATCTATGAGCCGTCGGCGATACAGCAGTTGCCGGACGGGCGCTTCCTTGTGGTCGAGGACGAAAAAAGCCACCCCTTCAGTTTGGTGGTGATCGGCGCCGACGGAAGTGTCGACAGTACCGAACTCACCGCCGGGCTGTTTCAGATCTTCAGTGACTTCTGGAAACTCGATGATCTCGAAGGCCTTGCTTTGGACCGCGCAGGCTTTGTCTACGCCATCACTTCGCATTCCCGAGACGACGAAGGCCGCGAAAAGAAGTCCCGCGAACGACTGGTTCGGTTCCGGGTCGAGGGGAGTCGGGTGGCGGAGGCCAAGGTCGTCGACGGATTGAAGCGCGCCCTGACGTCGACGCATCCTGAACTGGCCTCGGCAGCCACGATCCGGGATGTCAAGGCCGGCGGTGGGCTCAACATCGAAGCGTTGGAGATCAGCCCAGACCAGCAACGATTGCTGATCGGCTTTCGCAGCCCGTTGCGCGATGGCCGCGCGATCATCGCCAGCGTCGAGAATCCGCATGGCGTCTTCGAGGCGGACGAGGTACCCCGGGTGGCGGCTGATCTCAATGAGCTGGACCTGGGCGGCCACGGAATTCGCGGGTTGTCCTACGTCTCCTCCATCGGCGAATACTTGGTCATCAGCGGGCCGGTTTCTCGCGAGCCAGGCCAGTTCGCCCTCTGGCTCTGGAATGGACAGCCAGGTGGCGCAGCGCGCCGTGTCACGGTCCCGGGTCTTCAGGGCCTGGAGCGCGCAGAAGGCGTGAGCCCGGCCGTCATCGACGGCGTCGCCCGAATCGTCATCGTCAGCGATGACGGGAATCGGAAGGCAGAACGATCTGCGAAGTATCTTCTGCTGGCCCCCGATCAACTGCAAGCTGCGCATTGAATCGGTCGGCCCGGGGGGCTGCCCCGTGACCAAGTGATTCGGGCAATCTGATTTGCATCGTTGCTGCCTGAACACGTGAAGTCACGTGCGTGTCAGAGTGCAATGCGAGGATATGCAGTGACGGCCGTGGGACGCTGGTAGGGAATGCAAATTGCGCCTCGAATCCCGAGGTTCCCGATGTCCGCGACCGTCTCTATAACCAACCTGCGCCCTGGCCCGCGCCCGCCAGGCATGCTGCCCGGTCGGAAAACAGGGGCGCATCGCTATGCGCGGTGTCATGCGCAGGTAATCGTGGAAGGGGTCAATCGGTCGGGTCCGTCACTTCGTTTCGCTATGACTTCAAGCCACACCACCAATGTGCTGTTCATCTGCAACAGCAACGCCGCCCGAAGCCTCATGGCTGAGGCACTCCTCAACCAACTGGCTGGCGAGCGGTTCCACGCCTACTCCGCCGGCAGCACTCCGGCACCTGATGGCCAGCCTGACCCACGTACCCTGAAGGTCCTTCAGGAGGGAGGTATTGCCACAGAGGGGCTGCGCAGCAAAAGCTGGGGCGAGTTCGCCTCTGCATCCGCGCCTTCGATGGACCTGATCGTCACGCTTTGCGACGAAGCCGCAGGTGAAACATGCCCTGTCTGGCCTGGCCGCCCTGCGACCGCGCATTGGTCGCATCCTGATCCACGCGCATTGGATGCGCAAAGGGATCCCGATGCTTTCGTTCATGCGATGTATGCGATCCGCCGGCACATCGACCTTCTGGTCGCACTGCCGGACGCACGAATTGAACACCTCGTCCTCGAATCTGAAGCTGCCCGCATCGGCAAGAGCTAGGGCAGATATTTTCTTGCCGGGCCGCAGCTGATTGCGAGCAACCGAGATAGCGCCGGATGCTCGTGTGGGCCACTTGCCCCCGACACTGAAGACAATAGCGCGCATGAAAACAAGCGCGGCGGAGCTGGCCGCGCTGATCGCCTGCGCAGCCGTCGTCGGATCGGTGGCACCCGCCGCCAGCAAGGGCACGAAGCTGTTGACGTACGCCGTGCTGCCGGCGTTCTCCCCCGCGCCCGCGGCGGACGCGGTCAACGCGGTCAGTTCGAACAGCACGTCGTTGCCGCCGGCATCATCAGAACTATGTCGTCTGCCTTGAATTGGCCGCAGGAGATGGCCAGATGGTTGGCGATCCGCGTGGCGACCGGCATGGTCAACGCGCCCAGCGCGCTGCCGGTCAGCTTGTTGCTCCGCCCCACCGGATGGGTGACGCGCACACCGCCCTGGCCGTACCCAAGGCAGCCCGCATGCTTTTCCACCGGTACCGCAAAGACTGATGTGGCGTCGCCGTCCAGTCCGGTCTGCGCAGCACAGGGAGTGATTCGAAGGCCAGCTCTGGAAGGTGACACGCGTAGGCGATCCGCCGTCAGAAGAAGGCGGTAAACGGACACGCGCCCCTGCCCGCAATCCTGTCATCTTGACCACGCGACGGGCCTTTCCTCGCGCGAACTGGAGAACGACATGGCTGACGACACCAACAAAACCAGAATAGACCCCAAGCTGATCTCGCTAGAGGAGCCGCACGAAGTGCGCTCGTGGATGGAATCACTCAGGTGCACAGAGATGCAATTGCGAGATGCAATGAAGGCCGTTGGAAATTCGGCCAACGCTGTGCGCGAGTACCTCGAGGAGAAACGCTGATGCCCCCCATTCGGCGGATCGCCGTCCACGTTGACGAGCCGGCCCCCGGCCAGTTCTACTGGGTGCTCATGGAAAAAAGCGACGCCGCCAGGCGCTGGGACAAACTTGTATCCTCCGAAGAACCCTGCAGTCTGTGGCTCGACGCCCTAGAAGCCGGTGTGCGCGCACTCACGGGCTACGCGCCGGACGAGCGCGTCGGGCCGCGCGAGACCGCGGAAGACGAAGACGCCGACCCGGTCGGCTGATCTAAGCACACGCGTCAATACACGGAGGTTCCAAACACTCTGTGGCTTGGACGACTCGCGCTCGCATGCGTTGTGACTTCAACCTCGTCTGAGCGACGACGCAGTAGGACGCATACGGTCGGTCGCTCAGATCGCTCTACCGCGTGGTTGTCGATGTCTGCTCGCAGCGTCTCATCGAGCGTCGGCGTATCGCCTCTGGCCAGCCGAACCTCGATCGCCCACACCACTGCGTCACGAAGGATCTTCGGCATGCTGCGCCCACTGAGGTAAGTCCGAAGCAGCGACTCGGCAGTGAACTGGGACGGCGTCATGGCATCCCTCCGTTGAGGAAGTTGAAGCCGCCACATTACTTCGCAGGAGGTGTTTCGACCGTGCGCTGTCGCACAGACCGAAAACAAAAGCCGGACCATGATCTGGTGGACGGCCATCCGGCGCTGGTAGAGGAAGCTTAAGCACCCGCCCATCAAGAGCGGCCCTCGATGCCGGCGGGCCGTCACCTCGCCGGCGTTCACGGCAAAGCGCCAAGCGCGCGGGCCTGTGGAGCGATCAACGCCCGTTATCGCACAGACACGACGTGCAATCCCTGTGATAGTGGGCAGCCGCCCCCAAGAAAGACTCCCGCAATGTCCGACGCTCCCTATTTTCATGATGCCTCCGGCTCCATCCGCTTCTGGGTGAACATGGAAGGCACCCAGTTCGTGAGTGCCAGCATCGGGAGAGAAGCACTGCGTTATCACTTTCGCACAACCGAGAACGCCGACCCACTTGAAACGTTCAGCCACCATGTCGAAGAGATCGAAGCTGCGGTGCGGCGTCGTCTCTTACAAGGGGCGATGGAACCGGTGATGCTTCGTGAAAACGATCTTCATGCCCCCGCACTTTGAACTGCGGGAAACTCACCCGCTATGAGATCAGCCGCGCGTAGTTGCGCCGGTTGGCTCGATAGCAATCGCACGCCGCATTTTCCAGTCCCTGGCGATCCGTGATCGTGATGGCGCCACGGCGGTAGTCAATCAGTCGACGCTCGTGCAGCGCGGTCGCGGCATTGGTGATGCCGACCCGGCGCACCCCCAGCATACGGCCCAGCACTTCATGAGTCAGTGCGAGGTGTGTGGAGTGCGCGCAGTCCTGTGTCGTCAATAACCAGCGCGCCAGGCGTTCCTCGATCAAATGGAAGCGGTTGCACAGGCCCGACCGCCCCAGCTCCATCAGCAGCACACAGACGTAGCGATTGAGAACCGGCTGGAGCAGCGTGTTCTGCTCCAGCTCCTGAGCAAACGACTGCGCTGTCAGGCGCCAGGCCAAGCCGCCGCCCTGTACGAACGCTCGCAATGGTGCGCTTTGCACGCCCAACGACAGTTCGTAGCCCACAGCTCCCTCGTTGCCCACCAGACCTGTTTGCAGGCCGTCGTGACCATCTGCAGTAGAAACCAGCGAGACGAAGGCACTCGTGGGAAAGTGGATGTGGCGGATGGCATCACCCGGCTCATACAAGGTCTGTGCCGCGGTCAACAGGACACTCTCGCATTTTTCGAGTAGGCGCGCCCTGACCATCGGCGGCAGCACTTCGAGCAGACGGTTGTGGATGGGGCGGGTCGAGTGGGATGTCACAGAGCCGCTTGTTGAGAAGAGCTAGCGCGGAAATGCGCTACCGGGCGCATTGTTGCTGATGCGATCGTTCACGTCTGTGCGGCGGCGCACCGAGACTGGCTATCGCCGCGACGGATCAGGTCGCCACTGGGCGAGGCAGCAGTCGATCCGTTTCGCGCTTCACGACTTCATAGCATTCGCAGACCTGCTGTTCGAGGCCCGGGCGGTCAAGTACCGTGATGTGACCTCGCGCATACTTGATCAGGTTCAGACGCTGAAGTTTGCCTGCCGCCTCCGTGACGCCTTCGCGTCGCACGCCGAGCATGTTGGCGATCAGCTCCTGCGTCATGATCAGTTCATTGCCCGGCAATCTGTCAAGGCTCAACAATAGCCAGCGGCACAGTTGCTGTTCGAGCGAATGGTGCCGGTTGCACACCGCCGTTTGCGACATCTGGGTGATGAGCGACTGCGTGTAGCGCAGCAAGAGGTGAAGCAGCGGCCCCCCCTTTTCTGTCAACTCCTGAATGTGGGTGGCACTCAGTCTGAAGGCGTTGCCTGCGCTTTGCACCACGGCACGATTGGGGGTGCTACCTCCGCCCATCAAGAGCGACACGCCCACCATGCCTTCGAAGCCGACGACCGCGATCTCCGCCGATTGCCCGTTCTCCAGCACATACAGCAGCGAGACGATGCAATCGACCGGAAAAAAGACGTGCCGCTGCACCACACCCGATTCGTAGAGAACCTCCCCGAGACGCAGCGGCACAACCTCGAGGAACGGCTCCATTCGGGCCATCACCTCAAGAGGGATGGCATCCAGAAGTTCGTTGTGTGCGGAGGCCCGACGCAACGAGGACGAACGCGGAGGCAATGCCATGGATGGGATCAGCTTCCAAAATTCTCATCATTCTGAGGCTGAAATCCGGCGTCTGTGCGCTGCCGCACCAATCATCGAGACTTTATTTGGGGAGCGTCGGTGCGCTAGCGAACGGTGACGGACTCACTTTCTGGTTAGCGTGGGGCACCCAGAGTCCCGCTTTGGAGAGCAACCCAACGTACGCCATGAACCCCGCGGATATCGACACCGAGAACCTGGCACGCACCTATCTGTACGGCCGTCAGTTTCGACGAATCCTGAACCGGGCGGCGGCGTGGGTGTCGGGCACACGGTTGGGTGGCCCCAAGTTCGTGACAGCCAGCGCCGCCCTGCGTTCCGGCATCGACTATCAAACCACCTCACCGGCGTCGCCGGTCGACGCCAACCCGGGAGATCCAATGCCCATGCATCTGCTGAGTCGCCTTTGCTGCTCGCGACTGCCCCTGCTGATCGATAATCAGGCGGAGATTCAAATGTGCGACGTGCTGCGCAGCGAGGGCTTGATCGAGGCTGAGCTTCCGCCCTTGCTGCACCAGCGTGGGCGAGTCGTCTATTCAGGCCAGGCCACCGTGATGCGCGTGACGCCCAAAGGGCATGACGCATCCGGACAAGCGCATTGAGCCGCAGCATGGCCAAGCTTCCCATGCACATGGCGACGGTGACCCTCTGCTTGCCCTTTGACATTGACTCGGAAGCCGAAGTCACAGCCCTTCGCTGCGCGGGAATCCCCGTTGATGCGCTCGGCAACGCAGAGTCTGGCTACCTGTTCGTGAGGCTCGCCAACAACCGCTGCGACAACATCTTCCGATGGTTTTCCAACAGGTTGGAGCAGAAGTCTTCGGAGCCCTGAGAGGCGACGTTGACCTCTACGCCGGGGTCGAATGGCACCAGTGGTTTCCAGATGGCGCAGATTTTTCTGCCACTGGCAGGCTACCCCCCGGCCCTGCACTGAAGCCCCGAGCTCGTCCCAAAGCTCAGTGACGAATGCACCAAGCATCACTCGCGGCCTCAAGCTTCCCGCTGCCTCGCAAAACGATCCTGGCGCTCGATCGTCACTACGTTCGCTACCGCACAGACTGGGCTTTTCGCATCAATGACGATTGAGCAATGCGTCTCGAAAACACCGCCGACGGCGCTCATTAATAACCAGGCGAACGCCATCGAGGTCTGAACATGCGCAACTTCTTGACCAATAACCGTGATGAACTGATCTCACGGTGCAAGTCAAAAGTTGCGCGAAGGCCCCGGCGCGCAGCAACTGAACAGCAGTTGGCCAACGGCATTCCGCTGTTCCTTGATCAATTGATCCAGACGTTTGCCGCGGAAGAAGATGACAAGCCGGCGGACAGCATCCGAATTTCGGGCCCCTCAGGCGGAGATTCACAGGCCTTGTCGGAGATGGGGGTAGCCGCCACGGCCCACGGCAAGGAGTTGCTCAAACTGGGGTACACGGTAGATCAAGTCGTCCACGACTATGGCGACCTTTGCCAAGCGATCACGGACATGGCCTTCGAGCGCGATGCCCCCTTTGCTGTCGGGGAGTTCCGCACATTGAATCGATGCCTGGACAACGCCATTGCTGATGCCGTCACGGAATTCAGCTATCAGCGCGATACACAGATCGCCCGCCAGCAGAGCCTTGACTCCACCGAGCGTGTCGGTTTCCTCGCTCACGAGTTACGCAACTGTCTGGGCACGGCGACTCTTGCCATCCATGCCCTCGAACTCGGCAACATGACAGTGGGAGGTGCCACGGGAAGCGTATTGAAGCGCAGCCTTGCGGCGATGGTCACCCTGATCGATCGGGCGCTCGCCGAGGTGCGCGCCAGCGTGCAGGAACAGCGCCAGACGTTTTCCGTCGCCGCGTTCATCAAGGATGCCGAAACCGCCGCGCAGCTCGTCGCTGGCGCTGCACGCTGTTCCTTCGAAACGGCCTCGGTCGACCCTTTGCTGGCCATCCATGGCAATCGCGAGCTGCTGCTTGCCGCCTTACAGAATCTCTTGCAAAACGCGTTCAAGTTCACGCACCCGCACACCACTGTCGCCTTGAAAGCTCATGCGCTCGACGACCATGTCTTGATTGATGTCGAAGACCACTGTGGAGGGCTGCCGCCCGGAAGCGCTTCCAGGATGTTCGAGCCCTTCAATCAACACAGTCATGACAAATCCGGTCTCGGCCTGGGCCTTTCCATCGCACGCCAAAGCGTTGAGGCCGATCTCGGCACGTTGACTGCTCGAGATGTTCCGGGAACAGGTTGTGTTTTCACCATTCGCTTGCCATTGCACGTCCTCGAATGACAAGCACCTAGGCTTTCTCCATCCCAAGGACTCATCATGGACATCCAATTGCTGATGCGGATCGGCCGCATGCCACCACCTCGGTGGCTCACTTTGTCGGCGGATGTTTCAGCCGCGAAGCGGCTGGCTGCCGACGGCATGATCGAGATGACTCTGGAGTTGCCGGGCAACGCAAAGACATTTGGACGCGAATCAGTGCATGTTCGCACGATCACACGAAATGGTGCCTCGGCTATCGCTGACGAAAAAACTCGCTCGCAGCGGAAATGAACTTGCTCTTCGTTTTGGATGCATTGCGCCGGCGGCGCAATTCCCCCTCCCCGGCGCCGTACCTGCCCGCCTTCGTCCGGGCTTTTCGTTCCTGCTTTCGCACAACTGCTTAAGGTCGCCCATCTCAACGGAGTGATCCGCGCCACCACGCCGAACGTGCCTCGCTCCCCTTCTTCTCCCGCGCTGTAGTCCATCGACCCGCATCCCGCGTTGTGGATGTCCCAGCGACCGCGAAAGAAGCCAAGAATGCCCGGCACGAAGCTCCCCAAGAGTTTTCAGCAGATCAGGACGCAGTTTGGTCGAACGTTCCACCGAGGCGATCGAGTCGCCTCCGAAGGTCGGCTTGGCTCCATCACAGGAGCGACCTACTCCCACATCCGGGTGCGCTTCGACGGACAACAGATTTCCGTACCGTGCGACCCCCTGGAGCTTCAGCTTGACCGGCCGAATCCGGCGAAACGAATCCTCGCCCCGACTCTTTCGTAGGAGGCTGCCTGCTACAATTCAGGCTCGCTCATGCATTCTTGAGCGTTGCCTGGCCAGGCAAGCTGAATCTCATACCAGCGCGTCGAAGTCACTACGACGAGAAAAACAACAATGACTTCCGCAAACGAACATTTGCCGTAGCGTGGACCGCGTAAGAGTTCACGACCAAATATCAAAGCCCGCCTCAAGCGGGCTTTTTCAATGGCGCACGAACGGCGGCACCCAATGCGGGTCGTGCGCCCCATCTGGCCCGCTGGAGAGATTCCAGATGGTCGCGCCGACCTTCACCAGCGCCGCGACGTCTGTTTCATAGCTGCCGCTGTGCATGTCCAGCTTGTCGATCATCGATGCCAGCATGCACATCGCCTCTTCGGGTGGCAAAGCGCCACCCAACTTGGCCATCGCTACGATCTGAAGCAGTACGTCGGCTTGGTTCATTTCAGCACTGTGCGCGCGAGTCGCGGCACGCGCAAGATCGTAGCCTCGCTGAAAACCAACGAGGCGGTCTACAACGGCTTCGGCCCGGTCAAGATTCGCACCGTCAAAAATCATCGACGCAAGTGAGCCTGCGGCGGCGGCAGCCCAGGCGCCATCTTTGCAAGTACCACAACAGCTTGGAAGCACGCATTGATGGCTCAAGCCGACCGGGGCCAGCGTGACTTCGGACACCGACCCTTGGCGAGGCCTTGCAAGCCGCACAGCCCGCCCGCCCGCCCAAGTATTCGACACGCAGGCACTTGCGCGAGCGAGACCATTCATGACACCTTGGACGGGGTAAGCGGCGCATGATGGTCGCATGACAGGCGATGTGATGCTCACCTTCAACCCCGGCTCTTCGTCGATCAAGCTCGGGCTGTTCGTGATCGACGCAGGCGCGACGCGCGCCCTCGCCCGCCGCACGGTCGATGCAACGCCCGATGCCTTGTCCGGCGTGATCGCGAAGGCCCTGGATTGGGTGAGCGACGCAGCGCCGGGCGCACGGCTCGTGGCGGTGGGTCACCGCGTCGTGCACGGCGGGGACGAGTTCAGCGGCCCGGTGGCGATTACGGAAGACACGCTCATCGCCATCGAGGCACTGGCACCGCTCGCGCCGCTGCACCAGCTGCAAAGCCTGCGACTGATCCATGCGGTGCGGCACGCCGCACCAGCGCTGCCGCAGTCGGCCTCGTTCGACACGGCCTTCCACCGCAGCCAGAGCGCTGCATCGCGCCGCTACGCGCTCCCACGCGTGCTGTTCGACCAAGGCATCAAGCGCTACGGCTTTCATGGCCTGTCGTACAAATTCATCGCGTCGCAACTGCGCCAGCAGCACCCCGAGATTGCCGCGGGCCGCGTGGTGGTCGCGCACCTGGGCAGTGGCGCCAGCCTCTGCGGCTTGCTGCATGGCACCAGCCGCGAGACCAGCATGGGCTTCTCCACGCTCGACGGCATTCCGATGGCCACGCGCAGCGGCGCGCTGGACCCCGGCGCGCTGCTCTATCTGCTCAAGCAACCGGGTCAGTCCATCGACACGGTCGAAGACATGCTCTATCACCGCTCAGGCTTGCTCGGCCTCTCCGGCGTTTCGGGCGACGTGCGCAAACTGCTCACGAGTGATGCGCCCGAGGCACGCGAAGCGCTGGCGCTGTATGCACTGCGGATCGCGCGCGAAGTGGCCGCCATCGCCACCACGCTCGGCGGGCTCGACGCGCTCGTTTTCACCGCCGGCATCGGAGAGAACCAGCCGGCTGTGCGCGACGCCGTGTGTCGCCACCTCGCCTGGCTCGGCGTGACGCCCGATCCCGCAGCCAGTCAGGTCGCCGTGCTCGTCATGCACACCGACGAAGAGCAGGTGATCGCCGACGAGGCCTGCCAAGTTCTTTCCCTTTATCAAACCACCGGAGCCGCCCCATGACCCGCCCACTTGAACGCGCCCCGCCCGAAGACTTCAACCTGCTCGACGCCTGGTGGCGCGCCGCCAACTACCTGTCGGTCGGCCAGATCTACCTGATGGACAACCCGCTGCTCCATCGGAAGCTGGAACTTGCGCACATCAAACCGCGGCTGCTCGGCCACTGGGGAACGACACCGGGCCTGAACTTCGTCTACGCCCACATGAACCGCGCGATCGTCGCACGCGACCTCGATGCGCTCTTCATCGCCGGCCCCGGCCACGGCGGTCCCGGCGTGGTCGCCAACACCTGGCTCGAAGGTACTTACAGCGAGGTCTACCCGGACGTCGCTCTCAACACGGCCGGCATGCAGCGGCTCTTCACCCAGTTCTCTTTTCCCGGCGGCATCCCAAGCCATGTCGCGCCTGAAACGCCGGGCTCGATCCACGAAGGCGGCGAGCTGGGCTACTCGCTGCTGCACGCCTACGGCGCCGTGTTCGACAACCCCGAGCTCATCGCGTGCTGCGTGATCGGTGACGGCGAAGCCGAGACCGGCGCGCTCGCGGCGAGTTGGCACTCCAACAAGTTTCTCAATCCCACGCGCGACGGCGCTGTGCTGCCCATCCTGCACCTCAACGGCTTCAAAATCGCCGGCCCCACGGTGCTGGCGCGCATCGGCGACGAAGAGCTGACGCAGCTGATGCGCGGCTACGGCCACGAGCCGCATTTCGTTTCCGGTGACGACCCCGAAACGATGCACCGTGCGATGGCGCTGGCGCTCGACACGGTACTCGACGTCATCCGCGCGATCCAGACCGAAGCGCGCGCAGACGGGTTCACCCGCCGACACCGCTGGCCGATGATCGTGTTGCGTTCGCCCAAGGGCTGGACCGGGCCCAAGGTGGTGGACGGTGTGCCGATCGAAGGCACGCAGCGCGCGCACCAGGTGCCGCTGACCGGCTTTGCGCAGCATCCGGCGCACATCGGCCTGCTCGAAGACTGGATGCGCAGCTACCGGCCCGAGGAGCTGTTCGATGCCCACGGCACCCTGCACGCCCATATCGCGGCCATCGCGCCGCGGGGCCTGCGCCGCATGAGCGCAAACCCGCACGCCAACGGCGGCGCCTTACTTCGCGATCTCAAGCTGCCGGACTTCCGCGACCATGCCGTGGCAGTCGAGTCTCCCGGCGCCTTGCAAGGCGAAGCCACACGCGTGCTCGGCGGTTTTGTGCGCGACGTGATGTGGCGCAACGACGAACAACAAAACTTCCGGGTGATGGGCCCGGACGAGACCGTGTCGAACCGTCTGGGTGCGCTCTTCGAAGTGACCAACCGAACTTCGACGGCACGCGTCGAGCCGACCGACGACCACGTTGCACCCGACGGCCGCGTGATGGAAGTGCTCAGTGAACACCTCTGCCAGGGCTGGCTCGAGGGCTATTTGCTGACCGGGCGCCACGGCTTCTTCTCGTGCTACGAAGCCTTCATCCACATCATCGATTCGATGTTCAACCAGCACGCCAAATGGTTGAAAGTGACGCGCAAGATCGGCTGGCGGCGCCCGATCGCCTCGCTCAACTACCTCTTGACCAGCCATGTCTGGCAGCAGGATCACAACGGCTTCAGCCACCAGGACCCGGGCTTCATCGACCATGTGGTCAACAAGAAGGCCGAGGTGGTGCGGGTCTATCTGCCGCCGGACGCGAACACGCTGCTGTCGGTGGCAGACCATTGCCTGCGCAGCCGCGACTACGTGAATGTGATCGTCGCCGGCAAGGCACCTGCGCCGCAGTGGCTCGACATCGAGGCCGCCGTGCGGCATTGCAGTGTCGGCCTGGGCATCTGGGACTGGGCCAGCAACGATGCCGGTGTCGCGCCCGATGTGGTGATGGCTTGCGCCGGCGACGTGCCCACGCTCGAAACCATGGCGGCGGTCGATCTGCTGCGCACGCACCTGCCCGATCTCAAGGTGCGGGTCGTGAACGTGGTCGACCTGATGGCGCTGGAATCGCCGTCAGCGCATCCGCATGGCCTGGCGGACGCGGTGTTCGATTCGATCTTCACGATCGACAAGCCGGTGATCTTCGCGTTCCACGGCTATCCGGCGTTGATCCACCGACTGACGTACAAGCGTGCCAACCACCGGGGCTTCCATGTGCACGGCTACCAGGAAGAAGGCACCACCACCACCCCCTTCGACATGACGGTGCTGAACCATCTCGACCGCTTCCACCTCGCCGCCGATGCGATCGACCGCGTGCCACGCATGACCAACAGCGCCGCGCATGTGCAGCAGTACCTGCGCGACCGGTTGCTGGCGCATCGGGCTTACATCACCACGAAGGGCGAGGACATGCCTGAGATCTCGGGGTGGCGGTGGCGCGCCCAGAAGGTTGCAAGGGCCTGATCGCTTCAAGTTCGATTTCAGAGCCTTTGGGGCCATCTTGTTGTGCCATCAACTGCTCCGGCTACCGCTTGAGGCTGATCTGGAGCGCGTGCTGCCAAAGCGTGTCGATGCTTTGCGTTGCCGTGCCGCACTCGGCGCTCGGCTACCGTGCACCCAACGAATTCGAATCCCAATTCGCTCAGCAGGCGGTTTAGTTCTGATGACCCCATTGGTCCAGTCGATCGGGTTCAGTCCAATCCAGAGTCAATGGCCGACGAAATCCAACAGTAGAAGCCAAGGCCGCTTTGCAGCGATTGCCGTCGTCGGGCTCAGAGCCACGGGTGTCTGCATTGAGGCCCATACCCGACACCTGCGAAAGAGGAAGTGAAGGTAAAAAGGCAGGGGGAACATTCTCCGGACCATTTCCGACCGATTAGTGGCCGATGTCCGGCCCGTCGATACCGGTGCGGCCACTCCATCGCCCGGCGTGCGGCGCTGAAAGAATTCATCAGATTCCTCCCTCGAAGCCCCCTCTAGCATCGCAAGACCCGGGCAGCCAGCCTGCGCTGCGCCGGGGGAAAAAGGGAGCAAAACATCGTGAAGTGGATCGTGGCTGGCTTTGTGGCACTGGTGTTCGCCGTGCTGTCGTTCAACGCATTCATTGCCAACGACCTGAGCCGCCAGTCCAGCGGCAACCGGCTCATCGCCATGCTGACCGACCTGCACGGCTGGCTGCTGGGCACCCTCGGTGCCACGCCGACGAGCATCTTGTTCGCGGTGTGCGCCGTGGGCATCGTCGTGCTGGCGGTCCGGGACGGCAAGAAGGCGTCCTGAGCCATGCCGATCATCACGCGCGTGGCCCTGCTCGACGAGCACGGCACCACCGAGCCGCAGCTGCTGCACAGCCTGCCCCGCCTGGGCTGCGACACCCTCCACTTCTCGAGCCCGGGCGACTTCTTTGCGTCGCTGGACAGCGGCCAGCACATCGACCTGCTGCTCCTGGTGGTCGAGAACGAGCTGGCTTCGCGCAGCCTCTTCGCCGCCTGCCGGGCACTGAACATTCCAACGCTGCTCATCGTGCGCGACAAGCGCTGGGAACAGTTCATGCCCTGGAGCGACGCGCCGGGCTGGGACGATTTCATCGAGCCGCACGGCGCCGGTATCGACGACGCCATCAACGAGCTGGCCTGGCGCATGCGCACCCTGCTGCTGCGCGCCCGACACGCCGCGCAGACCGCCGGACTCGGCACGGCAAGCTGGGGCCCCTACCGTTTTCTCGACATGGCCCACACGGTGGTGCTGCGTGACCGGCGCATCCGCTTGCAGCCGCGCCAGTACGCCTTCGCCGTCACGCTGTTCCGCAACATAGGGCAGGTGATCACGCGCGAGTGGCTGTGGCAATCGATCTGGGACAAGACTACACCGTATGAAGGCACGCGCGTGCTCGACGTGTGCGCGGCCAACATCCGCAAGCGCCTGAACCTGTGCGCCGAGAACGGCTACGAGCTGCGCGCGGTCTACAAGCAGGGCTACCGGCTGGTGCCGGTGTCGCCCATGTTCGAACTGCCCAAGGAGAGGGAGTTCACGCGACGAGGCCGGCCGCGCCATGCCGCTCTTGCCGTGAATTTCTGACAGGCCCGGCCCCGCAGCGGGCCGGGCCCCGGGGCACGCGTCAGGCGTCTGCACCCACGCGAATCAGCCGCACCGGCTTCAGCCGGCCGTCCAGCGACGCCAGCCAGGCGCTCAGGTCCTCGTTCGCCACGGGCGTCAGCAGCAGCTCGAAAGAACGCTGCACGCGCACCGCGACGGGCACCGACTCCACGCTCTCCAACTCCGAGCGGTGCGTGAGGTACAGCAGCGGCAACATCCAGTCGGCCGCCTGGTGCATGGCGGGCACGCGCGCCACCGTCTTCTGCGCGTCAGCGTGCAGCCCCACAATGACCCCATCGAAGCGCTGCCCCACCTCCAGCGCCCGGATCAGGTCGCCGATGCGCACGAAGGGGATGAAGTCGGCCCCGAGCGCCGTCAGCGAGTTACCGGTGCAGGCGCGCTGCAGGGCGTCGGAGTCGACCAGCGCGATCCGGTACCCCGAGGGGGCGGACGCGTTCATGCTCACTGCTCCCCTGCGATGTCGAGCTCGACGCGCCGGTTGGGTTGCAGGCACTGCAGCAGCGCCGGCGTGCGTTGGGTGCCTTCGCAATCGGACACCACCGGCTGGCGCTTGCCTATGCCCGCGGTGCGGATCAGCTTGCGGTCCAAGCCCTGTTGCACCAGCAGATCGCGCACGGTGTTCGCGCGCTCAAGCGACAGCGCCTCGTTGTAAGCGTCGCCGCCCAGCCGGTCGGTGTGGCCCGTGACCACGATGTAGTGCAGCGACCTGAAATTGTTGCGCAGCTCGTCACCCAGGTGTTCCAGCCGCGTGCGTCCTGCAGGCAGCAGGTCCGTGAGCGAGGCGCCGTCGAAACGGAACAGCCCGTCCGCATTGAGCGTGACCTTCTGCGGCGGTGCCAGCTTGGTGCTGACCGGGATCGGCGTGGCCATCGGCGGCTGTGCGAGCAAGGCGCAGTCGGGGTTCTTCCACCAGCCGCCGGTCATCAGCTCGTTGCCGTTGAAGCGCACCATGTACTGGCAGGTGATGTGCTCGCTGCCCTTTCCGGTATAGAAGTGGAAGATGTAGTTCCACTCGCGCACACCCCACAGGCCTTCGCTGAAGTGCGGCCAGCCCAGCAGCTCGCGCAGCTGGTCCTTGCCCATGCCGGGGCGCACGCGCTGGAACTTGTCGGTGCCCGGAAAGGCGCCCTGCTTCCACTTGGCGCTGCCCAGGTCGGGAAACTCCTCGGGCTTGGGCGCCGCCGGCTTCTCGGCCGCGGCGCGCACCTGCGCGTCCTTGTCGATGGCTGCGCCCGGGGAGGCACAGCCTTGAAGGGCCGCGAGCGATGCCGCCAGTGCGACGGCGGACAGGGTTCGGTTCATCTTGTTCATTTTTCTGCTCTCCCGCTTCAATTGAAGACCCACTCGGCGCCGACCGTGGCCGCGGCCCCGGCGCGGCTCATGCCAACGCCGCCGGTCATGCTCCAGCCGTTGTTCTCGGCCGTGCGACGGAAGCTGATGCCCACCGCGCTCTCGCCCTTGAAGGTGCCGTAGCCCACACGCATCACCGTCTTGCCCGGCACCGAGGTGCCCGGCATCTGCACGGCCATGGCGGCGGCCACGCCGGCATACGCGTTCTTCGCCACGTTGCGGATCTCGCTGCCCAGCGCGTTGGTGCGTGCGTCGGTGTAGGCCATGTTGGCGGCACCGGCCTGGTTGAGCTGCTGCACGTTCACGGCGTCGGTCGGTGCCACGCCCGGCGCCACGTTCTGCACCGTCACCGGGCCGGTGGAGGCGCCGTTGCCCATGGTCACGCTGTTGTAGTTGACGCTGCCGTCCACGTTCGTGTCGTAGCGCACCGCGCTTTGCTGCACGGCCTGCAGCTGGCGCACGTTCACCGCGTCGGTGGCCTGCGTGCCGCCGGCCACGTTGGTGATCTGGCGCTCGTTGCCGGTCGAGCCGACCGACACCGCGCCCTGCGCCGACTGCACGACGGTGTTCGAGAACATCTCGCGCTGCCCGTTCATGCCCACGCGGTTGGCAACCGCGCCATCACCCAATGCCACGCTGTTGGCGGTCGAGGCCGTGCTGTTGGCCCCCAGCGCGATGCTGCCGGCCGCCTTGGCCTGCGCGCCATTGCCGGTGGCGATGGCGTTGTTGCCCAGTGCGACGGCGTTCGGCCCGATGGCCACGCTCTCAGCGCCGGCCGCGTTCGAATCGGCCGCCTTCGAGTTGGCATGGAAGTACTTGATGCCGCCACCACCCGTGGTCATGTTGTTGATCGCCTGGTTGGTCGCGTTGAGCTGGCTGCCGTTCACTGCGTCGGTGCTGGTGGCGCTGATCTCGCCGGCCGCGACGTTGGTGAGCTGGCGCTCCGCGTCCTTCGAACCGACGCTGACCACGCCCACCGGCTTGGTGCCGGCGAACTGGTAGGTCGTGCCCTGGAGCGTGACGCTCTCGGTGGGCTTGGCGTCCGCCGTGGTCGCGTCGTTGCCCAGCGCGACGCTGTTCTTCGTGGTGACCACGGCACCGGTGCCGATCGCCACGCCCTGGTCGGCGTTGACGACCGCGCCCGAGCCCACCGCCGTGCTGTCGGTGCCCGTGGAGGTGGGCGCCACGTAGGTCGTCGGCGAACCGGTGATCCACTTGCTGCCCGCCGCCGCGGCCTGGCTCGCCACGGCCTGCAGCTGCGCCACGTTGACGGCGTCGCTCGGCGCGCTGCCGGCGGCCACGCCGGTGATCTGGCGGAACACGCCGTTGGCCACGTCGCCCACGCCCACCGCACCCGTGGTGCTGGTGGTGGCTGCGATGGCATCCGCTTGTGCAGCGGTCGCGCCCGCCGGCACATAGCCCTGCACGCCGGCCTCCTTGTCCGCCACCGAGCCTGCGCCCAGTGCAACGCCACCGGTCGCAGTGGCCGTGCTGCCAGCCCCCATCGCCACGCTCAGATCGCCGACAGCGGCGCTCACCGCGCCCATCGCGACACTCGCCACGCCCGAGGCGTTCGAGGCCACACCCGCGGCCACGCTGCCGTTGCCCGCAGCCCGCGCCCAGGCGCCGAAGGCCGCGCTGTCGATGCCGTCGGCGGTCGAGAAGTAGCCCACTGCCGTACTGCGGTCGCCCATCGCCCAGGCGGCGTTGCCGATCGACGTGGCGCTCATGCCCGCGGCCTGCGCGGCCGTGCCCATGGCCACCGCGTTGGCGGCCGTCGCTTGTGCGTCCTTGCCCGCGGCGATGGCGTCAGTGCCCGTCGCACCGTCGTTGTTCTCGTTGCCGCCGCCGGTCGAGTTCACGCTGTAGTACTTGGTCTTGCTCTCGGCGACCGTGTCGTTGAGCTGGCTGACGTTCACCGCGTCGGTGCCGGCCACGCCCGGTGCCACATTGGTGATCACCTTGCCTCCCGCATCGACGCCCGCCGTGGTCATGCTCGGACCGCCGACGATCGTCAGGCCGGTCGCACCGAGGGTGACGTTCGGGCCGACCGTCACGCCAGCGTTGTTCATCACCGTGTCGCCGGTGGTCACGCTGTCGAAGGTCACGTCCTTGGCGGTCGCCACGGTCAGCGTGTTGCCGTTGCGAGTGACCACCATGTTGTCGCCGTTGGCGAAGTTGGCCGTGCCGCCCGGTGCAATGTTCTGCGGAGTCGCCTCGCCGTTCGCGCTCAGGTTCCAGCCCTTGCTGGCCGTGGCGTCGACCAGCTTGAGCTGCTCTTCGGTGGCCGCGCGGCCCACGGTCGCAAAGCTCGGGTCGGTCAGCGTCTTGTTGCTCAGCCCCTTGATGTCGTTGCTGACACCGCTGAGGTTCACGCTGCCGCTGGTCACGCCGCCGGCTGCGACCACCGTGCTCGTCGTGCCGTTGGTCACCGTGGTGCCCGCCGCCGACGTCTTCGTGACGTTGCCCGTGCCGTCGTTCACCGTCAGGCCGGTGGTGTTGAGCACGCTCTGGCCCACGGTCACGCTGTTGTTGACCTTCACGTCGTCGGCCAGCTTGAAGTCCAGGTTGCTGCCTGTGCGGGTGATGGCGATGTTGCTGTCGGAGTTGCTGAAGTCGACCTTGCCGCCCGGTGCGACGTTGCCGCCCGTGGCTTCGCCGTTCGCTGCGACATTCCAGCCCGCGCTGGCGGTGTCGTTGACGATCTTGAGCTGCTCTTCGGTGGCCCCACGGCCCACGGTTGCGAAGCTCGGGTCGGTCAACGTCGTGTTGCTCAGGCCCTTGATGTCGTTGGTGACACCGCTGAGATTCACAGTGCCGCTGGTCACACCACCGGCTGCGACCGCCGTGGTGGTCGTGCCGTTGTTGACGGTCATTCCCGTGGTGTTGAGCACACTCTGGCCGACCGTCACGCTGTTGTTGACCTTCACGTCGTCGGCCAGCTTGAAGTCGAGGCTCGTGCCGCTGCGCGTGATCGCGATGTTGCTGTCCGAGTTGCTGAAGTCGACCTTGCCGCCCGGAGCGACATTGCCACCGGTGGCTTCGCCGTTGGCGGCCACATTCCAGCCCTTGCTGGCCGTGGTGTCGACCAGCTTGAGTTGCTCTTCAGTGGCCGCGCGGCCCACGGTTGCAAAGCTCGGATCGGTTAGCGTCGTGTTGCTCAGGCCCTGGATGTCATTGCTGACGCCACTGAGGTTCACGCTGCCGCTCGTCACGCCGCCGGCGGCCACCGCGGTGGTCGTCGTGCCGTTGTTGACCGTGAGGCCCGTGGTGTTGAGCACGCTCTGGCCCACCGTCACGCTGTTGTTGACCTTCACGTCGTCCGCCAGCTTGAAGTCGAGATCCGTGCCAGTGCGCGTGATCGCGATGTTGCTGTCCGAGTTGCTGAAGTCGACCTTGCCGCCCGGAGCGACATTGCCACCGGTGGCTTCGCCGTTGGCGGCCACATTCCAGCCCTTGCTGGCCGTGGTGTCGACCAGCTTGAGTTGCTCTTCAGTGGCCGCGCGGCCCACGGTTGCAAAGCTCGGATCGGTTAGCGTCGTGTTGCTCAGGCCCTGGATGTCATTGCTGACGCCACTGAGGTTCACGCTGCCGCTCGTCACGCCGCCGGCGGCCACCGCGGTGGTCGTCGTGCCGTTGTTGACCGTGAGGCCCGTGGTGTTGAGCACGCTCTGGCCCACCGTCACGCTGTTGTTGACCTTCACGTCGTCCGCCAGCTTGAAGTCGAGATCCGTGCCAGTGCGCGTGATCGCGATGTTGCTGTCCGAGTTGCTGAAGTCGACCTTGCTGCCCGGCGCGACATTGCCGCCCGTGGCTTCGCCGTTGGCCGCCACGTTCCAGCCTGCGCTGGCCGTGTCGTTGACCAGCTTGAGCTGCTCTTCGGTGGCCCCACGGCCCACGGTCGCGAACGTCGGATCGGTCAACGTGGTGTTGCTCAGGCCCTTGATGTCGTTGCTGACACCGCTGAGGTTCACGCTGCCGCTGGTCACGCCACCGGCGGCCACTGCGGTGGTCGTCGTGCCGTTGTTGACCGTGAGGCCCGTGGTGTTGAGCACGCTCTGGCCCACCGTCACGCTGTTGTTGACCTTCACGTCGTCGGCCAGCTTGAAGTCCAGATCCGTGCCAGTGCGCGTGATCGCGATGTTGCTGTCCGAGTTGCTGAAGTCGACCTTGCCGCCCGGCGCGACATTGCCGCCCGTGGCTTCGCCGTTGGCCGCCACGTTCCAGCCTGCGCTGGCCGTGTCGTTGACCAGCTTGAGCTGCTCTTCAGTGGCCGCGCGGCCCACGGTTGCAAAGCTCGGATCGGTTAGCGTCGTGTTGCTCAGGCCCTGGATGTCATTGCTGACGCCACTGAGGTTCACGCTGCCGCTCGTCACGCCGCCGGCGGCCACCGCGGTGGTCGTCGTGCCGTTGTTGACCGTGAGGCCCGTGGTGTTGAGCACGCTCTGGCCCACCGTCACGCTGTTGTTGACCTTCACGTCGTCGGCCAGCTTGAAGTCCAGATCCGTGCCAGTGCGCGTGATCGCGATGTTGCTGTCCGAGTTGCTGAAGTCGACCTTGCCGCCCGGCGCGACATTGCCGCCGGTGGCCTCGCCATTGGCAGCCACGTTCCAGCCCGCGTTGGCAGTCGCATCGACCGCCTTGAGCTGGCTCACATTCACCGCATCGGTGTCGTCCGAGCCGGCGGCCAGGTTGGTGATGCGTCGCTCCTTGCCCACGCTGCCCACCGACACTTCGCCCACCGGGGCGGTGCCGGCCACCGCGGCCGGCGTGCCGGCGGCGGTCAGCGGTGCGTAGGCCGCTTTGGCCTGCAAGGCCGCCGCGTCCTGCGTGGCCTGCGATTCCGCGCCCAGCGCCACGCTGTTGACTGCACTGGCCTGCGCCTGGCGGCCGATGGCAACGCCATCGTTCTTGCTGGCCACAGCGCTGTTGCCGATGCTCACCGTGTTGTCGGCGGTGATGCCGGCAAACGTCGTCGTATCGACGATGCCCGCGAAGGTGCCGATGGCGATGTTGCTGCTGCCTGTGGTGCCCGCGCCGGCCACCGCGCCGATGCCGATGTTCGTATCGCCTGAGACGGAGGCGCCCGACAGGTCGCCCATGGCGATGTTGTCGTTGCCGGTCACTGACTGGCCCGCGCTGCCGCCGATCGCGGTGTTGTAGGTGCCCTTGGTCCCGATGCCGCTGTAGACGCCCATTGCCAGGTTGTAGTCGCCCTGGACGCTCTGGCCCGCCGCGATGCCGAACGCCGCGTTCGAGCTGCCGATGACATCCTTGCCCGCTGCAGAACCGACGGCGGTGTTGGCGGCACCCACGACACCGCGACCCGCTTCGGTGCCGATGCCGACGTTGTTCTGGCCGGCCAGGCCGGCGCTGGCGCCCTCGCCAGCCCGATAGCCGATGGACACACTGCGCTCGCCGTTCGCCTGGGCACCCACGCCCGCCGCTAGGGCATTGACGCCGGTAGCGCCGTCGTTGGCGTAGTTGCCGCCCTGCGTGCCGTTGTCATTCACGCTGTAGTAGTGCGTCTGTGCCGCCTTGAGCTGGCTCACGTTCACGGCATCGGTGTCGTCCGAGCCCGCCGCCAGGTTGGTGATGCGTCGTTCCTTGCCCACGCTGCCCACCGACACTTCGCCCACCGGCGCGGCACCGGCCACCGACGCTGCGCTGGCCGGCTTGTACGCTTCCTTGAGCGCCAGTGCCGCGGCATCCTGGGTCGACGTCGAGCCCGCGCCCAGCGCCACGCCATTGGCCGCTGTGACTTCCGCGTCAGTGCCCAGGGCAACCCCCGCGGACACATCGGCCTTCGCGTTCTGGCCCAGGGCCGCACCGGCCACCGTGCCCGCGACGGTCGTACCGCCGAGGTAGGTCGCGATCGCGCCGTCGCCGAAGGCCGCGCCGCCATTACCGGCACGCGCCGAGGCACCCATGGCCACGGAACCGGTTGCAATGGCGTCATCGCCGATCGCGATACTCTTCTCGCCCAGTGCCTGCGCACCCGTGCCGATCGCGATGGCGTCGTCCGCGCTAGCGCGGCTGTTGGTGCCAATAGACACCGTGTTGTTGGCTTGCACGCTCGGCGCCATCGCTATGGGCCTACCTGTCGCGGGATCGATCTCAACGTCGGAATTGGCGCCGGCCCCCAAGGCCACGTTGCCCACGCCTTTCACGCTCGAGCCGGACCATCCGCCAACGGTCGTATTACTGTTGCCATCGACCCCTTGCCCCGCCCCCGTGCCCATGGCGATGTTATAGCTGCCCTTCAGACTCACACCTGCTCTGCTGCCGATCGCCGTGTTGCCGTCGCCTTCCAACTGGCTACCCGCACCATCCCCCAGGCCGACATTCGTGGCTCCAACCACCTGAGCACCCGCGCCCACTCCAAAGGCGGAGTTTCTGAAGTTCCTGCCACTCGCACCACTGCCCGCGCCCGAGCCCACAGCAGTGTTGCCGCCATCGCTCACAGCGCTACCCGCGCCGAAGCCGACGGAGACGTCTTCGGCACCACCAGCAACGGCACCCACGCCCGCCGCCAGTGCATTGACGCCGGTGGCGCCGTCGTTGGCGTAGTTGCCGCCCTGCGTGCCGTTGTCGTTCACGCTGTAGTAGTGTGTCTGCGCCGCCTTGAGCTGGCTCACGTTCACGGCATCGGTGTCGTCCGAACCGGCGGCCAGGTTGGTGATGCGTCGCTCCTTGCCCACGCTGCCCACCGACACTTCGCCCACCGGCACGGTGCCGGCCACCGTGGCCGGCGTGCCGTCCGTTTTCAGCGGTGCGTAAGCCTTCTTGAGCGCCAGTGCCGCGGCATCCTGCGTGGCCTGCGATTCCGCGCCCAGCGCCACGCTGTTGACTGCACTGGCTTGCGTTTCGCGACCGAGCGCAACCGCGCTGTCCTTGCTGGCCAACGCGCCGCCGCCGATGCTCACCGTGTCATTGGCCGTCACGCCGAACCCGGCAGCTGCACCGACCGCGACATTGTTGTTGCCTGTAACGCCGCCTCCGGCAAGTGCGCCGAACGCGGCGTTGGCATCGCCCGCGGTACCCGCGCCCGCCCCGGTCCCCGTCGCCGTGTTGAAGACACCGTTCGAGTCCGACAGAGCGCCATTGCCCACGGCCGTGGCGTGATCGCCCGAGGCATTCCTGCCGGCCCCGGCACCCAGGGCCGTGTTGTATTGGCCGGTGCCCGCCGAAAAGCCCGCTTCAGAGCCCAGAGAGACATCGGCAAAATTGGCTGCAATCGCGCGATCGCCCACCGCCACCGACGAGAAACCATTCGCGTTGGACTTCACGCCGACAGCCACGGTGCCGCCGGACGTCCCCCCGTTGGCGCCCGACGAGACTGCGCCCGCGCCGATGGCGACGGCATCAGTGCCGGTGGCCTGGGCTCCAACACCTGCGGCGAGGGCGCCCGCGCCCGTGGCGCCGTCGTTGTTGTAGTTACTGCCAGCGCCAGTCACAGTGGAGTTCACGCTGTAGTAGTGCGTCTGCGTTGCCTGCAGCTGCGCCACATTCACCGCGTCGGTGGCTTGCGTGCCTGCCGCCACGTTCGTGATCTGCCGCGTCTGGCCGTTCCCGCCCACGCTCACCGCGCCCAGCGTGCTCTTCCACGTGGCCGACGTGTCCGTCGAGGCCAGGCCCGTGGCCGGGTCGAAGCCCGCCACGCCCTTATCCGTGCTCGCTACCGACTTGCTGCCCAACGCCACACCGTCGGCCACGGTCACGCTGGTCGCATCGCCCAGCGCGGTGGCATTGGCCACGTTGACGTTGACGTTGTTGCCCAGCACAAAGGTGTTGGCTGCCGCTGCGCCCAGCGTGTTGTTGTTGCCCACGCTGTAGCTGTTGGCGGCGTCGATCACGCTCGGGTCGCCGATGGCGCCGCTGTTGTTGCCGTTGACGACGTTGCCGGTGCCGATGCTGATCGACTGCGCACCGACAGCCTTGGCGCCACTGCCGATGGCAATGGCATCCACAGCATTGGCCGTCGAGTCCTTGCCTATCGCGATCGTGCGATCAGCGTCCGTGATGGCCCTGTTTCCGATGGCCACGACATCGTTGAGCGCCATCGCGCTCGGAGTTGCCGTGATGGCATTGCCATTGCGATCGGTGAATGTGCGAGCCGTAGTGTCAACAACATAGCCGGTCCCCGCCGACTGTCCGATCGTCACGTTGTTGCTACCGGCAATCGCAACCCCCGCAGCACTGCCGGAGGCTACATTGTTGTTGCCTACGCTGTAGGCTCCTGCGACCGCACCCGAAGCGGTATTCTGGTTGCCCTGCACCGCGTACATCGCCCCGTAACCGCTGGCGGCGTTGGCATCTCCCTGGACACCGTAGCCGGCTTGGCGGCCGACCGCAGCGTTGTCGTCGCCCTTGGCCGACCGACCTGCCTCCCACCCGACATAGGCATTGCCGCTCCCTGTGGAGCCATAGCCAGAGAGGACGCCTGTATTGACGTTTTCATCGCCCGTCAATCCAACCCCTGCATGCCGGCCAACATTGACGTTGCCCTTGCCTTGCATCCGCGTCCCGGCCTGCGCACCAACCGAAACATTTTGGGAGCCAACAGCATCTGTCGCCGCCCCCTGCCCGATCGCGACGATCTCATCGCCTGACGAATTCGCTCCTGCTTGCAAGCCGATAAAAACCTGATTGATTCCAGCACCTGCGCCCTGGCCTGCATTCATCCCGATCGAGACCGCCCGATCATTGGAAGCCGTCGCTCCGCTGCCAATGGCTATGGCATCGTTGCCACTGACGGCGCTGGTGCCGATAGCGATCGAGTCGAACTTGCCCTGGGCGCCGGCCAGCGCCTCCTTACCAATGGCGATGCCGCGTTCGGCGCCGGCCACCGCGGCGCTGCCGATGCTCACCGTGTCGTTGGCTTCGACACCGAGGCCCGCCACGGAACCCAGCGCCACGTTGCTGTCGCCCTTGGTAAACGCGCCCGCAAACAAGCCGGAAGCGAGGTTCATCTGGCCCTCGACGCCAACGCCGGCGTAGTAGCCCTGCGCGGTGTTGTAGGCACCTTGCACGTCCCCACCCGCTCCTTCTCCCACGCCGAGATTGAAGTCACCGGTGACGCGGTTGCCCGCGTTACCGCCGAGAGCGACGTTGCTGGTGCCGGTCACGCTCCTTCCCGCCTGACTCCCGAACGCGGCGTTGAAGGCACCGCTCGAGCCCTGCCCGGCATTCGGCCCCACGCTGAGCGAGTTGAGGCCATTGGCCTGGGCGCCCACGCCCACAGCGACTGTGTTGGATCCATTGGTGGCGGCGTTCGCGCCTGCCGCCATGGCATTGAGGCCGGTGGCTTGCGTGCCCGTACCGATGGCCACCGCGCCGTCCGCACTGGCACCGGCATTGCTCCCGATGGCGATAGCATTCGCACCGCTGGCCTTCGTCCCCTGGGAACCCAGGGCAATGGCGTTGGCCCCCAGATTTGTCGACACCCAGGTCGCCAAGGCCGTGAAATCAGGATTGGGCCCCAGGTCCGGGACACCGCTCACCGTGGCAAAGCCGCCCGCAGCGTTGGGAACATTGCAGGTCCATGTGCCGGTGCCCGCGACGGGACGGCTGCACATCTGCCCGCTGAGCCCTTGCGAAAATTCCGCCTGTGCGACGCCCGAAATACCAGCCAGGACCAAGGAGACGGCGGCAAGCGTTCTCTTGCTCTTGGAGCTTTTGCCGCGGGCAGAAGAAATCTCAGACGCAGCAACCCAAGCGCCGAGCGACTCATTCCAGATTGATCGATAAGACTTGTTCATTTCCCCTGTTCCTCGGATTGAACCGGCCTCTGCTCTGGTAGTGAGCGGCGATAGCCGGAGATGTGGAGTGATCGGAGCGCCGGTTGGCGCTACAGGGGGCGGATGATGTCGAGGGCCTTCACGGGCCACAGCGCATGCGTGAGGTTTGGTCAGAATTGCAGCCAGCTTTTGTCTGCATTTGTGAATTTCTTTACTACTTCATAACCATCGCCAACAATGTGGCTTCCGTTCACGCTGCGGAATTCGTCAGATTTCGGGTTTGGATTCACTGTCAGAATTGCCCCCGCCACCTCTGGAGTCCATGCGCATCGCCATCCTTGAAGACGACCCGAACCAGCTCTCGCATCTCGTGCGGACACTCGAGCAGCTGTTAACAATTGGCGAGACGAATGTGACTTGCATCACGTTTTCAAATGGGTCGACCTTGCAGCAGGCGCTGCGGCGGGAAAGCTACGACCTGCTGGTGCTCGACTGGAACGTGCCCGGGCTGGCCGGCGTCGAATTGCTGCAGTGGTTGCGCAAGTGGCAAACCGACAAGGTGCCGGTGCTCATGCTGAGCTCGCGTGCTTCCGAGCATGACGTGGTGCAGGCCCTCACCCTCGGCGCCGACGACTACATCGTCAAACCTTTCCGACCGCTGGAATTGCGCGCACGCGTGCAGCGCCTGATGGCGCGGCGCGTGCCGGTGGCGGCGTCCGACGGCGAGCGCTTCGGGCGCTGGGAGTTCGAACGGGTGTCGCAAAGCGTGCTGATCCACCCCGCGCCGGGCGACGACGACGCAGCGCCGCAGCGGCATGCCCTCACCGACCGCGAGTTCAAGCTCGCTCTGACGTTGTTCCAGCACATGGGCGATGTGGTGTCGCGCGCGCACCTGCTCGAAAGCGCCGGCTATAGCACCGAAGAACTGCCGTCGCGCACGCTGGACAGCCACATCTACCGGCTGCGCAGCAAGCTCGGCCTCGACGCCGAGAGCGGGCTGAGCCTGCGCACGGTCTATGGGCGCGGCTATCGGCTCGAAGCCACGCAACAACCACTGCAGGCGGACGCCTGATGCCGACGAAAGACACCACGACCCACCTGCGCCGCCTGGTGGCATGTGCCGGACTTATCGTCGCCGCGGCGGCGAGCGCACAGTCGCCACATGTGGTGAAGCCCGGCGAAACCTTGTGGGGCATCTCGGGCCAGCAGTTGGCCACGCCGCTGCGCTGGCCCGAAGTGCAGCAGCGCAACCAGGTGGGCGAGCCCCGCCTGCTGCAGCCGGGCACGGTGCTGTACTTTGCCGACGGGCGACTCGTGCCCGAGGGCGCGGCGGTGGTCGCGGCAGTCGAAGGCCGGGCCTCGCGCAAGCGCGCGGGTGTCCCTGAACAGATCCTCACGCCCGGCATGCCGATCCAGGCCGGCGACACGCTCATCACCGGCACCGATGCCTTCGTGACCCTCGGGGTGGCGGGCGGCAGCCGCGTCGTGCTGCCCTCGCGCAGCGCGCTCGAGGTGCTGGCCATCGACGCGAACACGGTGCGGCTGCGGCTCATCGAGGGCCGTGTCGAATCGCAGGTGCACAAGCAGCAGCCGAACCAGCAGTTCGAGATCCGCGCACGGTCGATGGGCCTGGGCGTGCGGGGCACGCACTTCCGCGTGCGCGACGAAGACGGCGTTCTGACCGGCGAGGTCATCGTGGGCGAGGTGGTCGTGCAGCGCACTGCACAGTCCGACCCGCCGCTCGTGCTGCGCGAAGGTCGCGGCGCGGTGCTGCTGGAGAACGGCCCGTCGCAGGCCACAGGCCTGCTGCCGGCGCCCCAACTGGTGGCCGAAACGACGGCACGCAACGACCGCACGTTCCGCTTCACGCCCGTGCCGGGCGCACAGACCTACCGCTTGCAGCTGGCACGCGACGAGCGCTTTTTGCTACCGGTGCACGAACAACGCGGCCCGGGGCCTTCTTTCGCGGTGCCGGCAGAACTGGCATCGGGCCTCTACCAGCTGCGCCTCACGGCCTTCGATGCCGCGCGACTCGAAGGGCTGCCGGGCGACGGCACGGTCTACCTGCCCACGGTCGAAGGCGGCGCGGGCGGCCAGGGCACATCGTCCGTGCTGTCAGACGGGCGCGTGGAGGTCCGCTGGCCGGGCGTCTCCGGGCAACGCTACAGCTTCGAACTCTCGCGCAGCGCCGACTTCGCCGTGCTGCTGCTCAACGAGCCCTCGGTGTACGCCACCGGCATGACGGTCGGCCCCTTCGCGCTCGGCGGGCGCTACCACTGGCGCGCGCGCCAGGCCACCGCCGACGGCGCCACGCCCGCTGCAGCCGCTTTCGGCGGAAGCTTCGACATTCCGGTGCGCTGAGGCGGGGCCACGCGCATGCGGCTCCTCATCGAACGCCTGCTGATGGCGCTGCTGCTGCCGCTGGCGATGCTCGGCCTCGCGCAGCGCCCCGGCCTGCTGCAGATGGACGCCTACATCCACGACCGCCTGCTGATCCTGGCCTCGCACCGCGCGTCGCCCGACATCCTGATCATCGCCATCGACGAGCACAGCCTGCGCGAACTCGGGCGCTGGCCCTGGAGCCGGGAGACCCACGCGCGCCTGCTCGAAGGGCTCGCGCCAGCGGCGCCGCGCGGGGTGCTGCTCGACCTCTTCCTGACCGAGCCGAGCGCCGACCCGCGCGAAGACGCGCGCCTGGCACAAGCCATGGGGCTGCTGCCCGTGTACCTTCCGCTGCTGCATGCGAGCCCCCTGGCCTTCACGAGCCACGAGTGGCCGGGCTTCCTGCCCCCTCTGCCGGACTTTGCCGCGCAGGCCCGCGGCGTCGGGCACGCCGGTCTCGCGCCCGACACCGACGGCGTGGCGCGCACGCTGTACCTGCTCGAAGGCTACCCCGCCCATCTGCAACCCTACGTGGGCGCACTGATCGCGCAGCGAATCCCGCAGCCCGCGCCCGAGGCCTCGTCGACCGACTGGTTGCGCCAGAGCCCGCTGCGCCTGCTGTTCGCCGGCCCGCGCGGCAGCTACCGCACCGTGCCGTATGTGAGCGTGCTGCGCGGTGAAGTGCCCGCCGAGCTGCTGCGCGACAAGCTGCTGCTCGTGGGCGCCACCGCGCCCGGCCTCGGCGACCAGACACTCACGCCCAACGCCAGCATCCGCGGCGTGCTGCCCGGCGTGGAAGTACATGCCAATGCCATCGACAACCTGATGCACGGGCGCAACGTGAGCGTGTCGCCGCCGCTGTGGCATGCAGCCTGGACCGTGGTGCCGCTGTGGATCGCGCTGTGGCTGCTGGTCCGGCGGGGCCGGTACGCGCTGCCGATCGCCGTCGGCCTCGCGAGCACGTGCCTGCTGATCAGCGGCATCGCCATGCTGGCATGCCACTACTGGCTGCCGCCTGTCGCGCCGATGCTCGGCCTGGCCATCCTCTACCTGCTGTGGAGTTGGCGGCGCCTTGAATCGCAGTTCGTCTACCTGCGCCGGCGCGCGCAGGTGCTCGACGCCCTCCCCGGGGGCGCCTTCGAAGTGATGCCCGTGCGCGCACCGGCCCCCGCCGACCCGACGGCGCATCCCCAGCAGGCGCTCGACCGCGCCATTGCACGCCTGCGCCGCATGCAGCAGCTGATGGACAAGGCCATGCAGGCCATGCCCGTGGCCATGCTGATCTGCGATGAAGAGGGGCGCATCGGCTCGGGCAACGCCGCCGCTTTCCGTCTGCTGGGCGGTGGCGCGCTGCCATCGAACGACAACAACTCCGCCGCACTGCGCGGCGTGCGGCTGCCCGAGCTCATCGCGCCTTTGGCGGTGACGCCGGCGAGCGGCACAGACGTGGCCCACGCCGCCCACTGGACCGACCTGCTGCACGGCGAATACGTGACCTCCGACGCGCGCGTGTTCCGCCTCGAAGCCGCGGCTTTCAGCGGCGACGCGCCCGAAGACCGGGGCTGGGTCGTGATGCTGCCCGAGCTCACGGCCGAGCGCGAGGCGCAGCGCCAGCGCGACGAATGGCGGCAGTTCCTGTCGCACGACCTGCGCAGCCCGCAGGTCACGATCCTCAGCATCCTGTCGATGCACGAGACCACCGCCGATGCCGGCATGCGCAACGCGATCCGCCGCGAAGCCGAGCGCACCCTCGCGCTGGCCGAAGGCTTCATGGATTTCGCGCTCGCCGAATCGGACGACTACCGTTTTGCGGACACGCACATCGGCGCTGTGCTGCTCGATGCGAGAGATCAGGTCTGGCACTACGCGCGGGCCCACGGCGTGCGCATCGAAGCGCGCCTGGACGACGACGCTGGCGACACCATCCTCCGCGCCGACGGCGCACTGCTGACCCGCGCCATCGTCAATCTGCTCAACAACGCCATCCGCCACAGCCCGTCGGGGCGCAGCGTGGAACTGCGCATGACGCTCGAGCCTGGCAACGGAAGTGCGGACGCGTCCGGCGTGCGCATTTCCGTAGGCGACCAGGGCTCGGGCATGACGACCGAGCAGCTGGACGCTCTGCTCCACGCATCACGCGGCCGGCGCGTACCGTCCGAGCCTGACGCTGCCGCAAGCGAAACAAAAAACGCCGGCACGCGGCGCATGGGCCTGGGCTTTTCCGTCGTGCGCGCGGTGGTCCAGAAGCACCACGGCACCCTTGGTGCGGAGAGCACGCCCGGCGCCGGCACGACGGTCCGGTTGCTGTTGCCGCTGACCGATTCGCGGCCTAGCACATCGACGTGACGGGCTTTCCCAATCTGATGGGGACAATGTTGTGGAACCTGTACAGCGGCAAGTGGTCCAGTTACTTGTGGCGGGACCCGTACACAAGGTCGAGTTCACCGGCGCCGATGCTGCGACTTGGCAGCTAACGATGCCCGTCGTGCCCAAGTATGCGTTTGCTGGCCAGCAACTCGCGATCTGGTACGTCGTAGGCACCTTCGAGAATGCAAGCACGGTCGAAGGTGGCCTGTTCAACAACCGCCGATTGATGTAGCCGCAGGGCTACGTCCAGCCGGCCGAGTTAGAGGCCAACTAACATCGGCAACGCGGTGCTCAGGCCGTGACCTCCTGACTTAACCCAATAGGTCTTCGCGGGACCCGAGGTGGTTCAGTACCGCCAGTTCGCTGCCCGCGCGAGCAGTCGTTGACCGGCTCGGCGAGCTTGGCTCAGGTCGTCTTAAGTGCGAATGACCGTTGTCGCCCGCAGCGGCCATTGGGCAGCGAAGTCCTGGGGGACAGCAACCAGTCTGAAGTAGTCGTCTACGATCGCCCGCGCGGTATGGCCGAGCGTTCCCACCGCGAAGCTTCAATGAGCGGCCTTCACGGCCTTTCCGCCTTCGAGATTTCTGCGGACATCTGGTAGCTCACGCCCAGCCATCGGTTCGACAGCCGATCGATGGTGCCATCAGCGCGCATGTCCTTCACGGCTTTGCTCACGGCTTCACGCAAAGCTGGCTGATTCTTAGCCATGGCTGCGGCCGAGAGTTGATAGGTGAGGATCGGGCCAACCTCCTTGATTGGCAGCTTGTTCACGGTGGCGTACTTCATTCCCCCGAAATGCGAGCTGATAAGGGCGTCGACGCGGCCGATGGCGAGATCGTTGAACACGAGTCCACCGTTGTCGTAGGTGACGATCTCGGACCCCAGCAGATTTTCCCGAGACCACGATTCGTTGCTGGTGCCGGCGGTCACGCCAATGCGCTTGCCCTTCAGATCGGGTCGGTCCTTGATGTCGTTGTTGGCATTGCGCACGAAGATTCGGAAATCTTCCAGGCCGTATGCCGTGCTGAAGTCGACCTGTTTCTCGCGCTCGGCCGTTGGCGTGAGGTCGTTCATCACGAGGTCGTACTTGCCGGCCTTGAGCCCCTCGACGAAGTTCTTGAAAAGGTCGGCCACAAACTCGACCCGGGCCACGCCGATGCGCTTGGCCACTTCCTTCGCCACTTCGACGTCGTATCCCGCAGGCTGGTTCTTGTCGTCCAGCATGCTCCACGGCGGGCTGGCCTGTGTGTTCGCGATCCGGATCACGCCCGTTGCTCTCGCACTCGCGAGGATGTCACGCGGTTGCTGTTGTGCCCAAGCGGGCGTGGCCAGCACAGTGGCAATCGCCGAAGCGGCAACCAGTGTGCAGAGCAGTCTTCGATGCAGGGGGCGTGTTCGATTCATGTCGCGGTCCAGAGTTGTAGGTCGATCCAGTGGGTGCCATCTTGTCGCGCTGCACCGCCCTGCCGCAATCCGGCGTCGCTAGTTGCTCGATAAGCTGAACTTATGCACCAATCAGGGAAACTACTATCCCCTTTTAGGTGCCCTGCTGATCGCGGAGACCGGGGACCGACCGAGGACCTCGCGCAATCGCTTGAAGTCCGCATCCAGCTGGATACGCATGACGCGCAGCAGTTCTTTGGCGTTGTCCGACAGCGGCATGCCGGGCCGAAACACAAGCAGCGAAGTCGCGGGAATGTCGAAGGCCATCGGCTTGAGCAGCAGGCCGCGCGACAGGTAGTCCAGGGCCATGACCGGATGCGCCATTCCCATGCCGACACCGTTCAGCGCGAACTCGCACACCGAGTTCGAGTAAGGCGTCTCGATCACAGGCCGCAGGACCTTGCCCCGCGCCGCCAGCGCCTCCTCCAATGCGCGTCGTCCCACGTCTTCGGGATTGAGCGCGATGAACGGGTGGGCCGCCAGATCGTCGGCGTCGAGCACTTTTTTCCTGGCCAGCGGATGCTGCGCATTCATGACGATGACGCCGCACACCGATGCGAAGGGCGAATGCTCGAGGCCCGTTACCGACAACTCTTCCGCCATGAGGCCGAAGTCGAGTTGTCCGGCTGACACCTGCTGGTAGACCTCGCGCGAACTCATGACCTGGAACGACAGCTGGATCTGCCGCTTGTCGAGCCCGAATGCCGCGATGGCGCGCGGCATGAAGCCGGTGCCCAGCGCCGGGAGCGAGCCGATGGCCAGACGTCCGAGCCCGAACGACTTGAGGCTGCGGATGCGGTGCTCGATCATTTCCAGGCCGGTGAAGTAGCGGTCCACTTCCACCATCAGCGCCACGGCCTCCTGTGTCGGCACGAGCCGCCCCCGCACGCGCTCGAACAGGCGCAGCTCACAGGCCTGCTCGAACTTGCGCAGCGACTGGCTCACCGCCGGTTGCGACACGCCCAGCAGGTTCGCAGCCTGGCTGGTGGTGCCGGCGCGCATCACCGCGCGAAAGACCTCGATGTCGCGCTTTTCCATCCATAACCTCCGTTTATCGAGCGAGTAATCCGCGCTCTTGAGTTGATCGAACGCCTGACAAATACTCCAGCGCACCGAAAGACAACCTAACCTGGACGAATAGCATAGATGCAATCAATTGCCACAACTAATGACCAGTTCGAAAGCCTGTCGCCGCCCGTGATGCGCGCATCGACGGTCGTCTTCAAGACCTTCGACGACTTCGTCCAACGTAAAAGTCGGCAGCCCGACGGCTTCAGCTACGGCATCACCGGCACGCCGACGGCGCGAGGCCTCGAGAGAAAGATCGCGGCACTGGAGGGGGGGCGACATTGCGTCGTCACGCCTTCGGGGCAGTCGGCACTGATGACCACTGTCATGGGCTTCGTGCGCGGCGGAGACCACTTGCTGGTATCGGCCGCGTGCTACGGCGCGCTCAAGACCTTCGCGCTGAAGTGGCTCGCGCAAATGGATGTGGAGGTGGAGTTCTACCCGCCTGCCATCGGCGCGGAAATCGAATCGCTGATTCGTCCAACCACTCGCATGATCTGCATGGAGTCGCCCGGCACCGTGACCATGGAAATGCAGGACACGCCCGCCATCGCCGCGGTGGCGCGCCGCCGTGGCGTGCTCACGATGATGGACAACACCTGGGCCAGCCCACTGGGCTTCAGGCCGCTGGATCACGGCGTCGACTTCAGCATCGAGGCTGCGACCAAGTTCCTCGGCGGCCACTCCGACCTGCTGATGGGCAGCATCAGCATGAACGACCATGCGCACTACGAGGTGCTGCGCGAGACGCAAAGCATCCTCGGCCAGCAAGTGAGCCCGGACGACTGTTTCCTCGTGCTGCGCGGGCTGGAGACCCTCAAGTTGCGGCTCGAAGCCCAGAGCGCATCCACTCTGCGCGTGGCGCGGTGGCTGGCCGATCAACCCGAGGTGGAGCGGCTGCTGTACCCACCGCTTGAATCCGACCCCGGCCACGCCTTGTGGAAGCGCGATTTCCGCACCAACGGCTGCCTGTTCTCCCTGGTGCTCAAGCCCGGCCCCGAGCGCGCCTTCCATGGCTTCTTCGATTCGCTGAAGCAGTTCGTCATCGGCGCGAGCTGGGGCGGCGTGCACAGCTTGGCGGCCTACTATCCCGCGGCGTTGCAGGCCGAACGCGTGTTCCCTGCCACCGACCAGCCGGTGATTCGCCTGTCGATCGGGCTGGAGGACACCGACGACCTCATCGCCGACCTGGAGGCCGGGTTGGCGGGCTACGGCGCGCTGTTGCCCGCAGGTTGAGGAGGACAAGATGCTCGACCTGTTCCTCAGGGCACTGCCCTTGCTCGAGAAGGCGGTGCTGGTCACCCTCGGCCTCGGCCTGTCTGCATTCTTCTGTGGCTGCGTGCTGGGATTGCTGATAGCGCTGGCGCGGATCTCTCCGTTTCGGCCATTGCGCTGGTTCGCCTTTTCGTACGTTTCGATCTTTCGCGGCACGCCGCTTCTGATACAGATCCTGCTGATCTACTTCGGTCTGCCGAGCTACGGCATCGTGATCTCTCCGATTCCCTCTGCGCTGCTTGCGCTGAGCCTGTTCGCCGCGGCCTACCTCAGTGAAAACTTCCGCTCCGGAATCATGGCCGTGGAAAAGGGCCAGTGGGAGGCTGCGTGGGCCATGGGCATGGGCTACTGGAAGACGCTGTTTCGCATCGTGTTGCCGCAGGCCTTCCGCATCGCCCTGCCCCCGGTGGGCAGCAGGCTCATCGGTCTCATGAAGGACACATCGCTCGCATCGACCGTCACTGTCGTAGAGCTCACTCGCGTGGCCGAGCAGTTGGGCGCCACGACCTTTCGCTACATGGAGATGTTCCTCATCGTCGGAGCCATCTACTGGTTCATCAACCAGGTGCTCACCATCCTGCAGACCTGGCTCGAAAGCCATCTCTCGAAGCGCTACACATGAACACATCCTCCACTCACATCACTTCCCCGGTGCAGGTGCAAGGCCTGGCCAAGAGCTTCGGCGCGAACCACGTGCTTCGGCAGATCGATCTCACCGTGGCACGCGGCGAGGTCGTGGTCATCATGGGCCCCTCGGGTTCTGGCAAGACCACGCTGATCCGCTCGCTCAACTTTCTGGAGATGCCCGACCGCGGCACCATCCGCATGTGCGGCATCGAGATTGCCGACGCGGGCCCGAAGCCTTCGGGGGACACCCGTCGCAAGATGCGCGAGATCCGCAAGAAGACCGCGATGGTGTTCCAGTCGTTCAACCTGTTCGGACACATGACGGCAGTGGAGAACGTGATCGAGGGAATGGTGTCGGTACAGGGCATCCGCAAATCGGCGGCGCTGCCACGCGGGCTCGACCTGCTCGCGCAGGTCGGTCTCTTGGAGAAGGCCAACGAGTACCCGGGACGCCTTTCGGGCGGGCAGAAACAGCGCGTGGCCATCGCACGCGCCCTGGCCATGAACCCCGAAGTCATTCTCTTTGACGAGCCGACCTCCGCGCTCGATCCTGAACTGCGCGGCGAGGTGCTCAAGGTGATGCGCGATCTTGCGGAAAAAGGCATGACGATGCTGGTTGTGACACACGAGACGCGATTCGCGAAGGACGTCGCCGATCGCATCGTGTTCATGGAAGGCGGCGTGATCGCGGAAGACACGTCGCCCGATCATTTCTTCGGCCCGTCCGCAAGCCAGCGCTCGCGAGATTTCCTTGGGTTGATCGAAGACTGATTGCCACACGCAGCAGGGCTGGAACGACCCAGCTGCGAAGGAAACTCAAGGCCCTCGGTCTGCGCGTGTCGACGTTTCGCAGTCAACGCGGCTTCTCACAGTCTCGCCTCGAACGGGGTGACCGAAGACCGTCACCACCGATCAAGAGATTGACGTGTTTGTTGCGTATCAGGCACCACTGTGCGTCCGTTCACGAGCCTACCGGCGCGCGCACCCCCTCCCTACGATCAACGGCATGCGGCCTTCTGCCGTGACCCGTGCCTGACAACCCCTGGGAGTTGAACGGCAACTTGCTGCCAGTCGCCTGGCAGGTTAGGCCCGCGCAACCGGGCCGCCCTTTTGGAGATTCCGCCATGTCCCCCACAGATGACACCTTGCAACCCACGAGCGAGAAGCCCAAAGATCCGGTGCCCTCCCGTTACGCGCTGCGCATCGGCGATATCGACGCGCTGGTGGTCAGTGACGGCGTGCTGCCGCTGCCCACCTCGACCATGGCCACCAACGCCGACCCGGCAGATCTGGCGAGCTGGCTGGACCAGATGTTCATGCCGCCCGACAAGTACGACTGGCCGCTGAACGTGATGGTGGCCCGCAGCGGCGACCAGACCATCCTCATCGACGCCGGCCTGGGCGGCCAGTTCCCGGGATTTCCCCGCGCCGGGCAGTTTCCCCAGCGTCTGGCCGCGGCCGGGATCGAACTCGAGTCCGTCACCGACGTGATCTTCACCCACATGCACATGGACCACGTGGGCGGGCTGCTCGTTCCCGGCATCAAGGAACGCCTGCGCCCCGACGTGCGCATCCACGTGGCCAAGGCAGAGGTGGACTTCTGGATCTCGCCCGATTTCTCCCACACAGTGATGCCTAAGCCCGTGCCGGAGGTGCTGCGCTCGACTGCCAAGAGCTTCTACAACGAATACCGCGATCGCATCCAGACCTTCGAGGAGCGCCGCGAGGTCGCGCCGGGCGTGGTGGTCCGCCGTACCGGCGGCCACACACCAGGGCACAGCGTGGTCGACCTAGTGTCGGGCGGTGAGCGCCTGACGTTCGCCGGCGACGCCATGTTCCCGGTCGCGTTCGACCACCCTGACTGGCAGAACGGCTTCGAGCACGACCCGGAGAAAGCGGCCGAAGTTCGCATCGGCCTCCTGCGCGAAATGGCGCAGAACCGCGGGCTGCTGGTGGCCGCTCACCTGCCCTTCCCTTCCCTTGGCCGCGTGGCGATCGACGGTGACATCTTTCGCTGGGTTCCGATCATCTGGGACTACTGATCGCGGCCTGCGGCGCGCAAGCAGGCCGCCGGCCTGTTGCGCCGGATCGTCGATGCACAGAATTTTTCTTCTCTCTCGCGCTCTTCGCGAACGGGTACCTCAGCCGCACTGAGGGCGGAGCCACACATGACTCATCGCCTCAACTACATCAAGCAATCGCCCGAGCTCTTCAAGAAGCTGATCGAGTTCAGCACGCTGGTGGACAACGGCATCATCGAGCAGACGATTCGGGACCTCGTCGCCATCCGCGCCTCGCAGATCAACGGCTGCGCGTTCTGCCTCGACATGCACATCAAGGAAGCCAAGATCCATGGCGAACGCGAACTGCGCATTCACCATCTGGCCGCATGGCGTGAATCAACGCTGTTCGTTCCCCGCGAACGCGCGGCCCTGGCCTGGACCGAGGTGCTGACCAAGCTGCCCGAGCAGGGCGTGCCCGACGACATCTACGAGCGCGTGCGCACCCAGCTGTCGGAAAAAGAACTCTCGGAACTGACCTTCAGCGTCATGGCCATCAACGCATGGAACCGCGTGAACATCGCGTTCCAGACCGTGCCTGGATCGTCCGACAAGGCCTTCGGCCTGGACAAGGCCAACCTCTCCTGAGTTTCTTTCGCAGGCGTCGCCGCCGCTGGCGGTGCCGCTTGCTCTTCCTGCGCGATACACCCTTCGCGCCGAAGACCGATGGCGTCTCGGGAGCACAGCCTCCTTCGCCCTCGATGGCTGCGCCTCGCAGACCATTCCCTTTTTTCCCCGCTTCGAATTCCTTCTCTCGCCATCGCGGAGGCGCAGCCGTGCGTCTTTGAACAGCGCGCTTTCAATCGCACTCAAGCAGTGATACGGCGCCATTGATGCCACTGGCTCACTGCGGCGTTTCGCTCGACAGGGCTACCGCATCGAACTGTCGAAACCTAGATTTGAGTGCAACAGATGCAGAACGCGCGAACCCGTTTTCCTCATCGCACGCTATGCCTGTCCATCCGCCGTCAACGGTTTTTCCGCCCGATGGCTCCCTCAAATTTTTGGAGCAGTTGATGACGAAAAGAATTCTCCTCGCGGCGCTGCTGGCCGGCCTCGCCACATCGATATCGATCTATGCGATCCAGGCAGCCGGTGCTGTCGCGCCTGCGCCGGCGACGGTCGAGACTCCGGTCGCCAGCGCGTTCCACTCGCTCGATCAGTCGTATCCGGCGCCCCAGGAGCCTTTGGACCACACGCCGATCACGCCGACAGAAACAGTGGGCGCCGCGCCCTACGAGCCCTTCTGATCGATGTGTCTGCACGAACTCTGCCCCCACGAAGAAAGCCCCCCATGTCCCTGATTGACCAAGAGCCCCCCGCGCGACGTCTCTTTCTACGCCAGATCGGCGGCGCTTCCAGCGTCGCAGCGCTTGCGGCGCCCGCACTGCTGAGCGGCCTCGGCAGCCCGCTCGCTTCGGCGCAGGGCAGCGCAACGCAGTCGACCGGTACCGCTCGCTCCACTGGCTACCTGTCGCTGGGCCCTCAGGAAGCCGCCTGCGTCGAGGCCCTCGTCAACGTGATGTGCCCGGCCGATGCAATGACACCGAATGGGGTCGACTGCGGCTTGCATCTGTACATCGATCACCAGCTGGCCGGTGGCTGGGGGCGTGGTGACCAGCTCTACCGACAAGGCCCTTGGCGCCCCGGCAAGCCGCAGCATGGCTACCAGTCGCCCCTCACACCCGAGCAGCACTTCAAGGCCGGTCTTGCGGTGCTGCGCCGCGCGGCCGGTCAACGCACCGGCAAGCCCATCGAGCAGCTCGAAGCCGGGCGGCTCGACGCCCTGCTGCAGGAGGTCTCTGCCGGCCAGGTGGATGACGAGCGCTATGCGCTCGGTGCCTGGTTCAACGACTTCTTCTATCCGCTGTTCGTTCAGGCCTGCTTTGCCGACCCGATGTACGGCGGCAACCGCGACAAGGCCTTTTGGCGCGCCGTTGGCTTCCCCGGCCTGCCCGCTTTTCACGGCCGGAACGTGGTCCAGTACCGCGGCCTGCCCTTCCCTGGCGCGGCCAAGCCGCAGTCGATCGATGACTTCAGCTGAAGGTCTGTTCCCATGACTCACAAACTTCCCAAACGCGCCGTCGTCTTCGTTGGCGGCGGCCTCACCGCCGGCTTGGCGGCGCGGCAGATGATGGATTCCGGCATCGACGTGCTGGTGCTCGAGCGCGGTGGCGATCTCGCCGGCAGTGCGGCCGCCACGTTGCCCAATCAGCGTGACGAACTGCGCTGGGCCGTGCGCAACAGCCTCGTGCAGAACTGGGCCAACGAGACCTACACATTGCGTCATTCAATCGGCGAGAGCGCGCTGCCGGTACGCCGCATGGAAGCCTTCCTTCCCGGCGAAGGCATGGGCGGCGCGGCCAATCACTGGAACGGACAGACCTGGCGCTGGGCCGAGTACGACCCGGCCCTGCGCACCCGGCTCGAGACGCGCTACGGCAAGGCGGCGATACCGCGCGAGATGACGGTGCAGGACTGGGGCGTCAGCTACGCGGAGATGGAGCCGTACCACGACCTGTTCGAGCAGCTCTTCGGCATCGCGGGGCAGGCCGGCAATGTCGGCGGGCAGCTGATCGAAGGCGGCAACCCCTTCGAGGCCCCCCGAAAACGCGATTTCCCGCAGCCCCCGCTCGAAATTCTCGAGTCGGGTCGCATCTTCAAGGCGGCCGCTCAAAGCCTTGGCTACAAACCGTTCCCGTTGCCCGCCGCCAACTCGCCGCGCGCCTACTCCAACCCCGATGGTGCAAGTCTCGCGCCGTGCCAATACTGCGGCCATTGCGAGCGTTTCATCTGCGAGGCCAATGCAAAGGCCAGCCCGGCAGTGCTGCTGTATCCGCTGCTGCAGAAGCAACGCAATTTCGAGATCCGTCTTCACTCGCAGGTGACCGGGCTCGTCTACGACAAGCACGCCCGGCGCGTGACCGCCGTGCAGTTCATCGACCTGCAGACCGCGCAAACGTATGAGCAGCCGGCCGATGTCGTCGTGCTGTCCGGCTTCACCATGACCAACACCAAGCTTCTGCTCACGAGCGGCATCGGGCGCCCCTATGACCCGAAGACGGGCAAGGGCGTGGTCGGCAAGAACTTCTGCTACCAGGTGATGTCATCGGTACCGGTGTTCTTCAAGGATCGGTTCATCAATCCGTTCATGGCGTCGGGCGCCTCGCAGATGGTGGTGGACGAGTTCAACGGCGACAACTTCGACCACGCAGGGCTCGGTTTCTTCGGCGGCGGCTACATCTACTCGAACGTGACGAACGGCCGCCCCATCAATTCCCGGCTCCACCCGGCCGGAACGCCCCGCTGGGGATCGGCGTGGAAGCAAGCCAACGCCGACTGGTATGCGCACGCCTTCAACGTCGCGGTGCACGGCAGCAACTACCCGCACAGCCAGAACTACCTCGACCTCGATCCGACGTACCGCGACGCCTACGGCCTGCCCCTGCTGCGCATGACCTTCAACTTTCACGAGAACGATCACCGGATGAGCGAGTACGTCACGAACAAGGCCGCCGGGATCGCGCGCGCCATGGGTGCCACCACGGTCGGTGCACCGCAACCGCGGCAAGGCGACTTCGATACGCGCCAATACCAGACTACGCACACCACGGGTGGAACGATCATGGGCGCCGACCCCGCAACGAGCGTGGTGTCGCCGCGACTTCAGCACTGGGATGCGCAGAACCTCTTCGTGGTTGGCGCCTCTGTCTACGCGCACAACGCGGGATACAACCCCACGGGTCCGCTCGCGGCATTGGCGCTGCGCCTGGGCGATGACCTGGTGCGCTATGCAAAGCAGCCGCGCATGCTTTGAGGAGACTGAGATGCGAACACTCCTGCTCACCGCCTGCGCCGCAGCTTTCATGAACCTGGCGCATGGCCAAGCGGCCGTGCAGCCGCCCAAGACATGGACCACCTGTGCGGCATGCCATACAGCGCAAGGCGCGGCCGCCATCGGGCCGCCACTGGCCGGCGTGGTGGGCCGAAAGGCCGGCTCGTCGCCGGGGTTCGGCTACAGCCGAGCCATGAAGAACGCACAGATCACCTGGGACGACAAATCCTTGGCGGCCTTTCTCAGCGATCCGCAACAAGCCGTGCCGGGCAACCGGATGCCTTTTGCGGGCGTCCCCGATGCCGATGAGGTCGCGGAACTCGTCAGGTATTTGAAGACGCTGCGATAGCGAACAACTGCCCGGCGGCCGACGCCTTTCACGCCGGGCACACCTTCGGTCGGCTGTCACGGCGCCTTGATCGACGGGGTGGCGCGGGTCTGCGCAGTGCCAGAGCCGAATCCAAGCGGTCGCTTCGCACCGCATGCCCCTATGGCCCATGGGCAGCAGGGCCTAGGCCGATGCCGCGCAGCCTCCGGCTACGATCAAACGGATACTTGAGTCTCTGCCCATGGAAACCGTCGACCCGATCCGCCTTCCCAGTCAACCGCCTTGCGACGCGCGCGCCAAGCCGGCGACGACGTGAGGTGGCCCGTACCCCATCATTCAAATGAAGCCCGAGGAGTCACCTGACCTGGCGTCGGCAGAAGTCCGGTGGTACTTCGGCGTTTTCGTTCTCTGGGAGGCGCAGCGCCGACTTGAGCGCGCCGGCGAGGCCGTGCGACTGGGGCCGCGCTCTTTCGATCTGCTGCTGCAACTGATCAAGCGCGCCGGCGAATTCGTGAGCAAGGTCGACCTGCTTGCGGCAGTCTGGGCGGGCGTGGTGGTCGAAGAGGCCAGCGTGCGCGTCCACATGTCCACGCTGCGCAAGGCACTGGGAGAGCCGGGCGGGAGCGACGAATGCAAGGAGTGGATCTCCAACATTCCGCTGCGCGGCTACCGCTTCAATGGACGTGTCCGACGCGAGGCTAGCGGCATCTTGACCAGGCCCGCGGCACCACCGCCCGATCCCGGTTTCACACCGCTGCCGGTTCGGCTGACCGAACTTGTCGGTCGCGAAGCCGATGTGGCGAACGCTCTCGAATCGCTCGCAGCCCACCGGCTGGTCACGATCGCAGGCACGGGCGGCATCGGCAAGACCCGGCTCGCGATCCACGTGGCGCAGAACCATCAGCACCGGCACGGCACGGAGATCGCCTTCATCGATCTGTCGTCGCTGATTTCCCAGGATCACGTGCTCGGCACGTTGGCACGCGCCGTGGGGGTGCCGGCCGACCTGCCGAACATCGTCGAAGCCATCACACAGCGGCTGGCGGGGCGCGCCGTGCTGTTGTTGATCGACAACTGCGAGCACGTGGTGGATTCACTGGCGCCGCCGATCGACGGCCTGCTTTCCGTGCTCCCCGGCTTGCGCATCCTCGCGACCAGCCGTGAGGCGCTTCGCGTAGCGGGCGAGTATGTCTTCCGATTGCCCGCGCTCGCAATTCCGGACGTCGAGCAGATTTCGCTCTCGCAGGCGCTGCACTGGCCCTCCGTCGAATTGCTTGTCGAGCGGGCCAAGGCCGCAGGTGCGGGTGCGTTCGACGAATCGCACGGTCCCCTGTTGGCCCAGATCACCAGGCAGGTCGACGGCATTCCCCTGGCAATCGAACTGGTGGCCGCGCGCCTGGGCGTCCAACCGGTCGCCGATCTGGCGCGCAGGCTCGACGACCACATGCGCCTCTATGCCTTCAGCCGCGCCGCGCTTGCACGACACCGAACGCTCGCCGCTGCCCTGGACTGGAGCATCGCGCTGCTCAGCGATACCGAACTGCGGCTCTTTCGCTGGCTGTCGGTGTTCCGCGGCCGTTTCGATGTCGAGTCCGCGCTCGGCGTGAGCGCCGGCGGCATGGACACCGAGGTGGCATTCGACGCACTGATCTCGCTGGTCAACAAGTCGCTGGTCTTCTTCGACAGCAGCGACGCTGTCGCGCCCTACCGGCTGCTGGACACGACGCGAAGCTATGCCGCCGCGCTGCTCGCGCAGAGCGACGAACGGCCGGCGTTGCTGCGGCGCCATGCGATGCTCATGCGCGATCTCATGAAGGCCGCGGCGGCGGAACTTTCGGACCTGACCGAAGAGGCCTGGGCCGATCGTTATGCGCACCGCCTGGACGACGTGCGTTTTGCACTCGAAGTCTGCCTCACGCAGCAACCCGACGCGAAGATGGCCGCCTCGCTGGTGACGGCTTCCGCGCCCTTGTGGTTTCACCTGGCCCAGGTTGTGGAGTACCGCGACCGGGTCTCGGCAGCGCTAGCGCTGGTCGATCGGCAACCCACGCGCGACACGGAAACGGCGACCTGGTTGAACACGGCGCTGGTCAGTGCCCTGCTCCATACCGGCAGGTCCTCACCCGAGCTGGAGGCTGCCGCGGACCAGGCCCTGGCCGGCGCGCTTGCCGTCAAGATCCCCGTGCTGGAACTGCAAGCTCGTTGGGGCCGGTGCACGCACGACATGTTCCGCGGGGAGTATTCGGCGGCCCTGGATCAGGCCCACACTCTCATGGCGGCCGCGCAATCCTGGTCCGACCCTGCGGCGCTCAATCTCGCTCACCGCGTGATGGCCATGGCGAACCACTTTTGCGGCCACTTTGGTGTGGCAAGACTGCACAGCGAAGCCTCCGTGCGCGTGGGCGGCGGCCTCGGCCATGCCCGGGCCAACATGGTGGGAGTGAACGCCATCGTTGCCGCAAAAGCCATGCTGAGCCGAACGCTCTGGGTGCAAGGGGAAACGGCCAAGGCCCTCGAAGAGGCCAGCGACGCGGTGGACCGCGCGCAAGCGGCCGGAAAGTCCGTCTCTTTGTGCTCCGCGCTGTATGGCGCCTGCCCGGTTGCGCTGTGGGCCGGTGAACTCGAGCTTGCCGCTCAATGGATTCAATTGATGACGGACGAAGCACAGCGCAAGGGCTTGGTGGGCTGGCTGCGCTATGCCGAGTGGTTCTCCCAGGGGCTGCAGTTGGGCATCGCGCCGGACCGGGACCTGTACGTGCGCGAGGTGGCCGGCCAGCTCGCGACCTATGACGCGCCCCACCGGGAGATGCTCGCGACCTTCTGCGTCGACTGGGTCGACGACGAGATGATCGAGCGCGTCTCGCGCGGAGGCAGTCCATGGGTCGCCGCGGAAGTCTGGCGCGCTGCCGGGTGGCGCGCGGCGCACAACGCTGCGCCCGACGAGGCCGAGGTCTTCTACCTGCGGGCCATCGAAACCGCCAGGCGACAGGGCGCCGTCGCCTGGGAACAGCGCGCCTCACTGGCACGGACCCGCCCGCCGGAGGCGCGATCCGTTCAACGCTGACACGTCCGGGCGCGAAATGCTTCCAGCGTCTGCGCCGCACGCAACTCCCAGGCAAGTGCGCCTTGCGAACGTGCAAGGGCATGGGCCTGTAGATAAAGCGTCTCGGCTTCGGCATCGTTGCCCTGCAGTTCCATGCGCCGCCCGGCAGCACGGCAAACCTCGGCAGCACTCCACTGGCCTTCGCCCTGCTCTGCGCGAGCCACCAATCGATCGTCCACCCACCGGTCGCAGAACGTGACCATCATTTCCCTGCGGGGCTCGTCCATGGCCAGGACCTTTGCCGCAACGGCATCGATGTGCGCGCCGACGTCGTCGACCTCGCCGAGCTTCATGGCGTCGGCGTAGCAAAGGGCCCAGTCGTGCCAGTAGGCGAAGCCCTTGGAACGGGTCTGCTGCAGCATCGTGTCGACCCAGGCGCGCGCTGCCCGCCATTCGCCGGCCCATATGGCCATCGGACAGATCCAGAAGAGCGCAACGCACAGGGACAGCGCGTGCTCCAGCGCCTGCGCCTCCTGCACACACCGGATGGCAGTGGCCATGGCAAGACGGCTCTCGCCCTGGATCCACAGCGTCCTGGCAAGAATGGCCAAGGCGGTGGTGCGTGCGTCGGGCTGGAACGCGTTGACATGGTTGCGCCGGATCGCGTCGTCCGCGTCCGCCGCCGCTTCCGCGTGCATCCTGGCCTGGGCGAACACGCCGCAGAAGTGACTGGCGAGCGCCAGCATGCGGTGCGAGAGATTGCGTGTCACCGCGTTGGTCGAGTGGCTCGCGAACTCGCTCAGGATCTGCGCATGCTGCAACGCCGGCGGGTACGCGCCGCGCGTGACGTTCAGCGCACAAAGGCCCCACCGAGCCTGGAATTCGAGCGTCTTCATCTGGAATTCCAGCGCGCAACCCAGCGCCCGCTCGCACGCCTGCGTCATCTCCGACACCGTGCCGCCGGTGTGCCACAGCGCGTTGTAGAGCGCGATCTCCAGCCGCCCGGCCGTCAGGCGGTCAGGTACCTTCAGCGCATCGACGTGATCCAGTGCCGCGCGAACCCGATCCCGGTATTCACTGACCTCAGACAGGCGGAACCACAGCGGTGCGGACGCGACGGTGAGCGCTCCGGCGATCGTCATGTCGTCATGGTGGCCGATACACGCATCCAGCGCCGCACGAACGTCGTCCAGGGAGCCGCGGTAGCGCTGCGTCCAGGCATCGGCGTCCAGCGACGCGAGCTCCGCGGTGGCAATGCCCATGAGGTCCAGCATGAAAAGGGCGTGGCTTTTCGACACCGCGTCTTTCTCGCCCGCCCGCACGAGCAGCGCGTGCGCGTAGCTGCGGGTGGTGTCAAGCAGGCGGTAGGGCGAGTCCGCGGCCTGATCGGTGTCGTAGACGACGAGCGACTTGCTGGCCAGGCTCAGCAACGCGTCGGACGCCACGTCCGGGTCCAGCGCACTGGCTGCCACGCTCAGCGCCGCCGCGACGCCGAAGTAAGCACGAAACACGGACAACCTGCGAAACAGGAGCAGCTCGGCATCGCCCAGCAGGCCGATGCTCCAGTCCAGCGTCGCAGCCAGCGTGCGTTGTCTTGCCAGCACAGCCCGCCCGGCCGTCGAATGCAAGCGCATGTGATCGTCGAGCCTGAATGCCAGCTCGCTCACGGGTTGTGAGCCCAGGCGGGCCGCGACCAACTCGATCGCCAGTGGGATGCCGTCCACCTGCTGGCAGATCCGGATCAACGGACCGCTGCTCGCGTCGTCGAATCCGCGCGCGCCCGCGGCCTCCGCCCTTTCGATGAGCAACTGCACCGCCGGCGAGCGCAACGCATGCGCCAGGGAAATGGGCGGGGACTGCTCGACCGCCAGGGGCATCAAGCGAAAGACATGTTCGCCCCCCACGCGAAGCACCTCGCGGCTGGTGGCAAGAACCTGCAACCCGGGCAACGCGGCGAGGAATCTGCCCAGGAGCGGCGACAGCCTCTCGATGACATGTTCGCAGTTGTCCACGAGCAGCAGCGTCGCCCGCCCTTCGAGGCGTCGGACCATGGCTTCCTCGATGTCCGGCACATCGCCTCGCACGCCGATGGCGCGCGCCATGGTCGTCAGCACGTGGTCCTGCGAAGTCAGCGGCGCGAGATCGACGAAGCAGACCTGGGCGTGCGGCGGCCTTTCCGGATAACGCGCGGCCACGCAGATGGCAACGCTGGTCTTGCCCACGCCGCCGGGTCCGGCGACCGTGACCAGCCTGCTCGCCGCAAGCATGCCGAGCAGGCGCTCGACCTCCGCCTCGCGTCCCACGAGCCTGGGGAAGCGAGTGGGCAACCCGGCCGACGCTTCCCCCAGCGACGCGTGGGCTACTTGCGTCACGGCAGCGGACGGCACGAACTCGCCGTGCACCCGCCCCAGGAAGCGATAGCCGCGCAATGGGATGTTGGCGATCCATTCCAGGCACCCGTCCTGAGCACCGGGCCGACCCAGGGCCTTGCGCAGGATCGACATATGGACGCGAACGCTCGCCTCCTCGACCACCGTGTCAGGCCAGACCGCCGCGAGCAGCTCATCCTTGCTGATCACTTCCCCGGCGCGACCCACGAGCGCGACCAGCAGTCCGAGGGCACGCGATCCGAGCCGCACTGGCTGGCCGTCGCGCTCGAGCCTTGGCTCGGCTTCCGACAGTGCGAAGGCACCGAAGCGCCACCGGCGATTCTCAGACACAGACCAGCCCGCGCTGTGTCGCCTTCACGGCCACCTGCACCCTCGAGCCGACATGCAGCTTCTCGCAGATTCTGGAGACGTGTGCCTTGACGGTGGTGGCGGAAATGTCCAGCTTGCGAGCGATGCGCTTGTTGCAATCGCCGTTCACCAGGAAGCGCAGCACGTCTTCCTCCCGGGCGGTGAAGCCCGTGCGCGGGGCGCCGTGCCTGAAAAGCGTCTTCGTGCGCTTGCACAGGTAGAGAGGACCTCCTCGCGCCACTTGGCGGATGGCCTCCATCAGCTCGGCCGGGTCCGCGTCCTGGCGCAGATAGCCGCGCGCCCCGCGGGCGAGCGCCTGCATGACCTGCCCTTCCTTGTCCAGCTGCGTCACGACGATGACGCGCGGCGCATGCAAGCCGCCGGCCACGCCCGTCGGATCCGATGCCGATGCCGATGCCGATGCCGATGCCGATGCCGATGCCGACGCCGACGCCGAGGCCGACGCCGAGGCCGAAGCAAGCAGGCTCAGTGCGCAGGCGTGGTCGGCCACGACCACGTCCACAACGCGCTCGTCGGGCCTGCCCCCCGCCGGCACGTGCAACCCCGGTTCCTGGTCGATGAGCGCGACGAGCCCGGCCATGACGAGCGGATCACCATGGGACACACGCACAGACAGATCGATGGAGCGGATCATGGCGATGCCTCCAGCAGCAGGCCGCGGCGAAAGGCTTCGCCGATCGCGGCGATCCGCGTCGGCTTCTGGAGCTTGCGCAGGATCGCCTTCACATGGGTCTTGACGGTGCCTTCGCCGATGCTCAGGCGCCGGCCGATGTCCTTGTTGGCCAGGCCCTGCGCCATGAGATGGAGCACCTCGAATTCACGGGCGGTCGGTGCGGCGGACGAGAAGTTGTCCAGCAACTGGTCGGCCACCGGGCAGGACAGGTACCTGCGTCCCCCTGCAACGCAGCGCACCGCGTCCGAGAGTTCCTCGACCGAGCAATCATGCAGAAGGTAGCCGCGCACGCCGGCGTCCACGGCGCGGCGAATCTGCCATCCGGTGCTCTGGTCCGTGACCACGAGGAAAGACCTCGGCCCGGAGCCGCCCCGGCCAGGAGGGACATTCGTTGCCCTGTGAACGCCGGTTGCGTGATCCGTGACGAGCACGTCGACGGCGTCGCCGCCGCTGTCGAGGTCGGAGAGGCCCGATTGAACGACGAAGTCGGCACGGGAGCGCAGCAGCGATGCGATGCCGGCGGCCACGTAGGGGTCGCGGTGCGCAACCGCCACATGGATCGGCCTGGCCTGGGTAGGCGCGGTCATGGGCTTCAAGTCCTTCTGGAAGTCATGGGTGAAAGTCTGTGCAGTTGGCAGTCGCGCCGCCAGTTAAACCGTGTCAAGCCTTGTTAAGGGTCCGGATGCGCCAGGGCCTGCGCGACGGCGCCCCGGGTGACGGGAGCCTGCGGTTGCAGCGCGCCCCGGCAGCGCCCGAGCGCACCGCAGAGCAAGGCGACAGCACTCCCGCTCGTTGGCTGCTGCGACTCGGAGGCGGCGATCACCGCACCTGCGGCGACCGCGACCGTCACGATCACGGCGCTGGCAACGTTCTTGAGCCATTCCAACCAGACGCGGCGAGGAGGCAGCGAGACCTTCATTGGTATGCAAGCGCCAGGACACGAGCGGCGCGCAGCCTCAGGGCTGTGCCTTAGCGACCGCGTCTGCGGCTTCGGCGATCAGCCGGGTCACGAGCTTCGGCCGCGAAATCATGACCACGTGGGAAGCACCCTTGACCACGACCGTCTTCATCGACTTCGCACGCTCGGCCATGAAGGCCTGCGCGGCAGCCGGAATGTTCTTGTCTTGGTCGCCGTAGATGAACCAGGAGGGCAGGTTCTTCCACGCGGCAGCAGGCGACGCTTCGCCCAGGGCGCCCTCTGTGATGGGGCGTTGCGACACAGCCATCAACCGGGCAAGCGCCGGTGGCACGTCTTCGGCGAATTGCTTGCTGAACTTCTCCTGCTGGATGTAGAGGTCCTTGGCGCCGTCCGGCAGGAGCACCGGTGCAGCCAGCGCCGAGCCGAGCGTGCTGCCGGGAAACTTGCCCGACAAGTCGGCCGCCGATTCACCAACCTCGGGGGCGAATGCAGCGACGAAGACCAGGCCCTGGACATTGGGCTTTCCCACCGCCGCAGCGGAAATCACCAACCCGCCATACGAATGTCCGACCAGCACGACGGGCCCAGGGATCGACCCCACGAGGGCTGCAACGTAGTCCGCGTCGGACTTCACGCCGCGAAGCGGATTGGCGACCGCGACAACGGGAAAGCTGCGCGCACGAAGGTCGCGTGCCACGTCGTTCCAGCTGGCCGATTCGGCGAAGGCGCCGTGGACCAGCACGACAGTGGGTTTTGCCGGCGCGCCCGATGTGGCCGCGCTTGCAGGTGCCGACAGGTGCAGCGACAGGATGCCGATGGCTGTGAATGCGCTTGCGAGTTTGGAAAAATTCTTCATGCTGATGTCCTTTGATGAATGAATGGCCTGACTTGAAAAAAAGCGCACCCCTTGCGGGATGCATCGCGAGCGACAGGTCCAGGCGTTGGCCTTCGTTCGTTCTGAAAATCGGGTAGTGGCAATGAGCGGGGCTCAACATGCGCCGAAAAAGTGGCTTCTGTGCGCATGGGCGCTGGCGCACGCCGGCGCAGGGTTGGCCTGGCGGGCGGCGGCTGCGGAGCAGATGTCATGCACGGGCGGTGTGGCACCGATGGCCGCGGTCGCAAATCGCAGTTCCGCGTGCGCCGCCTCACCGGCGGCGACCGCGCAGGCGGCCACGATGGCCAGCAGCGAGATACTCATGTACCCCGCGCTCCAGATTCGGTCGATCGCGCCTCGCGGCGCAGCCTCCGCGGCCGCCTGCAGGGACTGCGCTCGCGCCTTGAGCGTGCGGCGTGTCGCGCCTGATGGCGCGCAGGAATGAACGCGCTGCGTCATGGTGACTCCTCAAGGGCGTGATTGCCCTGACCTCAGGACGGCTGGGCTCCGGTTCGCGAACATCGCGGCACGGCTCAAATGCTAGTTTTCGCATCTCGGTTGCGGTAGGCATGCCGCAGGTACTGCCGTGTTGCATGCCCGGCATCAATGTGCGGCGCACCGTCAGGCGCGTCGATGAAGAGGAAGCCACACGTTGAACTCGGCGCCGCGTCCGGGTCCCGCGGACGTCGCCTTCACGAAACCACCATGGGCGACCGCCAGACCGTGAACCAGCGCCAGACCGATGCCCAGCCCACCGCGCGAGCCGCCGTCCCCCGTGCCGGCTTGGCTGAACAGGCCGAAGACATGCGGAAGGAACTCACGCGCGATGCCGCAACCACTGTCCGCCACCGCGAGACGGGCGAAGCCATCTTCGGAAGAAAGGCGCACCTGAACCTCCGCGCCCTCGGGTGAGAACTTCATCGCGTTGTCCAGCAGGTTGCCCACGACCTGCTCCAGCCGCACCGGGTCGGCATGGCAGATCAACGGATCGGCCGTCTGCATCTGCGCGCGCAAGCAACCGGAGGACCAGCGCGCACCGAAGGCGGTGACAAGGTCCAGCGCGAGGGCGCCGAAGTCGACCTCCGCGCGGCGCAGCGCCAGCTTGCCCGTTCGCAGGCGCGAGAAATCGAGCAGGTCGTCGATGAGCCGCGTCTGGCTCTCGATGGCGCGCTGCATCGCCTGGGCGATGCGCTGCAGTTGCGAGGGCTCCGCGGATGCGGGCAGGCGCTGCAGCAGGCTGGCGTTCATCTGAATGACATTCAGAGGCTGCCTGAGTTCGTGCGAGATGACGGCCAGCGCCCGGTCCCGGATCGTGCAGCGCAAGCTCGTTGCGGCTCGAACGTCGTGCGGGGTCTGAAGGGCGGATTGCGCGCCCTCGGTGTGATAAAGGTTCACGAGAAATCCGTGCTTCTTGATGCGGCCGCCCCGGATTCATCGCGGCGGGGGGCCTCTGTGATGAACGATGTTGTTCTCTGGTTTTTCGCGATGACACCGATCGTAGGCAGCCGCATCTCCTTGCAGAAGGGCGCTGCGGTGGCGCACCGTGTTGCCGGCGGAACACCAATCGGCGAGAGCCGGCGCGGTACATCGTTCGCGATCTCAGGACGCTTCGTTCACCCGAACCGGGTTCCTGAACGGCCCCTCATCGCATCCAATCGCTCGACATCGCCGACAGTGGTGATTGCTGCCCATGCAAAGCGCACATCGCGATTCCTGTCACAAAACCTCGGGCCTGGCCGTCTTGCATATCGAAGGGGGCTCGTCCCCGCCGCCAGCCAGTTCATCCCGCACCGTGGGGCCGAACGGCTGCGGCCTTCATCTTGACTGGATCATCGAATGAAAAAATCTGCGCTCGAGGCATTTCCCATCGCGCACTGGCGAGTCGCCGCCGTCCGACGCCGCGCGGGCCTGCCCGCAGCGCAGGCATTGCGAGGGCTCGCGAGTGGGTGACATGTACGACATTGCGGCGCGCTCGACGCCAGAGGAGACGCATGCCGGCGCGGCGCAGGGGCCGGGCGAAGTTCGCTGGCGCTTTGGCGCATTCATTCTCTGGGAGTCCCAGCGCCGGCTGGAAAGACTCGGGGCCAGCGTGCGCCTGGGCTCGCGCTCGTTCGAGCTGTTGCTGCAACTGCTCAGACGTGTGGGCGAAGTCGTGGGCAAGGACGAGCTGCTCGCCACCGTCTGGGCCGGGGTGGTGGTCGAGGAGTCCAGTGTGCGGGTCCACATCTCCGCGCTTCGCAAGGCGTTGGGTGAGCCTCAAGACGGGGACCACTGCAAGGAATGGATTTCGAACATTCCCCTGCGCGGCTATCGGTTCAATGGCACGGTTTTTCGCGAACAGGTCGGCATGCCGACCGAGGATCGGCCGCGGACGGCGGCTCTGCCCGCGCTGTCTTTCGCCAAGCTGCCGGAGCGCCTCACCCGGCTGGTCGGCCGCGACGCCGACATGGAGCGCGTGCTGGCATCACTCGCCACGTGCCGGCTGGTCACCCTCGTCGGCACCGGCGGTATCGGGAAGACCCGTGTCGCCATCCATGCGGCCGAATGCCACGCAGAACGCACGGCCATGCAGCTGGCTTTCATCGACCTTTCATCGCTGGTCTCGCAGGCCCATTTGGTGAGCACGGTGGCCCGCGCGCTCGGCGCACCGGCGGACACCCCCGACACGACGCGGGCGATCCTGCAGCGCCTGGAGGACCGCGACGTGCTCCTGCTGATCGACAACTGCGAGCACATGCTCGACGCGCTGGCGCTTCTTGTCACCGAACTGCTCGGCGCCCTGCCCGGCTTGCGCATTCTCGCAACCAGCCGGGAGGCGATTCGCATCGAGGGAGAACACGTCGAACGGCTGTCGCCGCTCGCGCTGCCCGGCGCGCAGTGTGCCGATCTGGCCGAAGCCATGGCGTCGCCGGCGGTAGAACTGCTGGTCGAGCGTGCGAAGGCCGTGGGTGCCCGCGCGTTCGAGGATTCCGACGGCCGGTTGCTCGCCGCAGTCGCGCGGCAGGTCGATGGCATCCCGCTGGCCATCGAACTGGTGGCGGCACGCCTGGGCGTCCAGCCGATCGGCGACCTTGCTTTCCGGCTGAATGACCACATGCGGCTTTACTCCTCGGGCAGTCGGGCCGTTCTGCCTCGGCACAGCACGCTCGCGGCCGCCCTGGATTGGAGCATTGCACTGCTCGACGACGCGGAACTGCGACTCTTTCGGCGGCTCTCGGTCTTTCGCGGGCGCTTCGATGTCGAGTCGGCGCTGAGTGTCACCCGGGCGGACATGGATTCCGAAGTGGCGTTCGATGCACTGATCTCGCTGGCGAACAAGTCGCTGGTGTCGTTCGACAACAGCGACAGCATCGCGCCCTACCGGCTGCTCGATACGACGCGCAGCTACGCCGCCGCACTGCTCGCGCAGACCGATGAAGGCCCGGCGTTGCGGCGGCGCCATGCGCTCTTCATGCGCGAGCTGATGAGCGCCGCGACGTCGGATTCGGGCGAACTCACGGTACAGGCCTGGAACGCACGCTACGCGCACCGGCTGGACGACGTGCGCAGCGCGCTGGACGCCTGCTTGGCGCAGCAGGACGACTGGGAAACCGGCGCCGCGCTCACCATCGCTTCGGCGCCCTTGTGGTTTCACGTCTCGCAGGTCGAGGAGTATCGCGACCGGGTCATCGCCGCGCTCGCATGCCTCGCGCAACCGCCTGATGGGGGCACAGAGACAGAGGCATGGCTGCAGATCGCCCTGGGCAATGCGCTGTGGCACACCCGCGGACCGGTCCCCGAAATGAGCGCCGCCTACGATCGGGCGCTTGCCGTGGCCATGTTGGTCCGGTCGGTCGTGCTGGAAGTCCAGGCCCGCTGGGGTATCTGCGTGCTGCATGCGATTCGCGGCGAATACGCGGCCGCGCTGCACCACTCGCAGGTGCTGTTCGAATTCGCGCAATCGACCCCCGATCCCGCCGCACTCAACCTGGCACATCGCATGACCGCGCTGGCGAGTCACTTCTGCGGCAACTTTTCTGCGGCCAGTGCCGGCGCCCAGGCGGCGATCATTGTGGGCGGCACCGTGCGCCAGACACCCGTCAATCTGTTCCAGGTCGATGCCGCCGTCGCATCGAACGCTTTTCTGGCCCGTACGCTCTGGCTCCAGGGCGATGCGGCGAAGGCCATGGCCACCGCCACCCACGCGGTGGCTCTTGCCGAGGCCGGAGGCAATGCGCTGTCGCTGTGTTTCGCGCTGTTCGGCGCATGTCCGGTCGCCCTGTGGTCGGGCGAGCTGGAACTGGCGCGCAAATGGGTGCGCATGCTGCTGGACGAGGCCCGGCGCAGAGGTCTGGCGTACTGGCACCAGTGGGCGCATTGCTATGCACTGGGCCTGCAGGCGCTTACCGCGCACGAGCCCCACCGGCATATACGCCAAGTCGTGCGGCAACTCGACGAATTTGACGCGCCACGCAAGGAAATGCTCGTGACCTTCTGCGCCGACTGGATCGACGACGACACGATCGCGCGCGCCGGCGCCGGACACGGCCAATGGAGCGCGGCCGAGACTTGGCGCGCTGCGGGCAGGCGCTGCGAGCAGCGCGGCCTTGATGACGAAGCCGAGGTGTTCTACCTGCGTGCCATCGGCACCGCCAGGCAGCAAGGCGCCCTGGGATGGGAGTTTCGTGCGGCGATCAGCACCGCCCGGCTGTGGGATCGCCGAGGCAAGAGGAAGGATGCCCTCGAATTGCTGGACGAGATCTGCGCGCGCGCGGCGCCGCACGGCGAGCACCCCGGCCTTGCGCAAGCCCGCGCACTGCGCAGCGCGCTCTCCCGGACCTGACAGACTTTGCGCCGCATCGGGCTCACGGGGACAGTGCCTGAAGGCCAGGCATAACAAACATTGACAGGGCTTAACTGGCCCCGTCACGGCTTTGCGCGCAGAGTGACCGCTTCGCTTTCATGGGGGGATCAGGACACCCGATCCCTCGAACCGAGAAGCCGACTCATGACAACCTCTGCCCTTCCTTCGCCCTCTTCCCTCCCCCTCGCGCCACGCGCGGACCCGCTGGCCTCCAGCTTCGCCACCAGCTATGCCGGAGTGGTTGCCTTCATTGCCGTTGTCACGGAAGGCAGCTTCGCACGGGCCGCCGATCGGCTGGGCATCGGCCGCTCCGCCGTGAGCCGCAGCGTCCAGAAGCTGGAAGACCAGCTGAACGTGCGGCTCTTCCTGCGCACCACGCGAAGCACCACGCTCACACGCGAAGGCGACCTCTTCTACGCCAATTGCCACACCGGCGTCGACCGGATCGTGCAGGCCGTCGAAGAAATGCGAGACCTGCGGCAAGGCCCGCCCCGCGGGCACCTGCGCATCAACGCCGCAGTCGGGTTCGGCCGCCGGGTCGTCGCGCCGCTGCTGGGCGAATTTCGCGCAACCTACCCGGAGGTCACCATCGACCTGTTGCTGAACGACAAGCCGACCGACTTCACCTCCGACCGCGTGGACATCGCGTTTCGCAACGGCCGCATGGAAGACGCCCAGATCATCGCCAAGCAGATCATCCCCATGCAGTTGCTGCTGTGCGCCTCACCCGCCTACCAGGCAGCCCACGGACTGCCCGACAGCGTGGAAGCCCTGGCCGGGCACGAGTGCATCAACTTCCGCTATTCATCCGGCCGGATCTTCGAGTGGGAGTTCAAGGTCGGGGGTCAGCCACGCAAGCTCGTTCCGCAGGCCAAGCTCACCTACAACGATGCGGACCTGGTGCTGCAGGCCGTGCTCGACGGGCACGGCATCGCCCAGCTGCCAGGCTACCTGGCCTGCGAGGCGCTCAGGACCGGTGCGCTTGTCGCGTGCCTGACCCAGTACGCGCCCGACGACAGCGGCCACTACATCTGCTATCTGAGCCGCCAGCACCTGCCTTCGCGCATGCGCGTGTTCATCGACTTCATGACCTCGAAGATCCGGGCGGCCGACCTGGCTTGCCTCACCGACCTCAGCCCGAAGCTGCAGGCCGAGGCCGGGATTGGTGCCGACGCGACAACAGCGTGAGTCCCTGCGCAGGCCTACTCGCTCGCCCTCGGCGAACCTAGCATTTCAATCGTTCCACGGCCTCTTTCCCAGCACTCGCGCACCGTGGTGCGACGTTTCAATTTCAACCGCAGGAAACCATGAAGACCACACAGAATCCTTCGCGCCGACACCTGATCGCGACCGGCGCTGCCGTCGCCACCGGCACCCTCGCCTTCGGCATGCAAGAAGCAGCCGGCGCAGCAACCCGCACTCGGCCCCTCCAGCCTTCGAGCCCTTCGCGGACGAGCAACACCATCACCACCCCCGATGGCACGCAGATCTACTACAAGGACTGGGGAGAAGGTCCCGTCGTGACCTTTTCTCACGGATGGCCGCTCAACGCCGATGCATGGGACGGACAGATGCTCTTCTTGGCGCGCAACGGCTTCCGCGTCATCGCGCACGACCGGCGCGGGCACGGCCGCTCGAGCCAGTCTTCGTCGGGCAATGACATGAACGGCTACGCCGACGACCTCGCGGTTCTCTTCGAGGCACTCGACCTGAAGAAGGCCACGATGGTCGGCCATTCCACGGGCGGCGGCGAGGTGGCGCGCTACATCGGACGCCATGGCAGCAAGCGCGTAGCCAAGGCCGTGCTCATTGGCGCTGTCCCGCCTGTCATGTTGAAGTCGGCGGCAAACCCCGAAGGCCTCCCGATCGAGGTGTTCGACGGCCTTCGCGCCGGGGTCGCCGGCGATCGCTCGCAGTTCTACAAGGAATTCGCTCTCCCGTTCTTCGGCGCCAACCGCCCGGGCGCGAAGGTGTCGCAGGGCATCCTGGACCAGTTCTGGCTCTGGAGCATGCAATGCGGCCAGAAGAACTCCTACGAGTGCATCAAGGCCTTCTCCGAAACCGACTTCACCGAAGACCTGAAAAAGATCGATGTGCCCACGCTGATCATGCACGGCGAGGACGACCAGATCGTGCCCATCCACGACTCGGCAAAGAAGTCCGTTCAGCTCGTTAAAGGCGCCAAGGCGATCTACTACCCAGGCGCTCCGCACGGGCTCACCGCCACGATGCAAGACAAGATCAATGCAGACCTGCTTGCCTTCCTCAAGAGCTGAACCACGCCCACGACCGACCGACCGACCTCGAACCTGCACCATGCTGAATCTTTTGCTGCAAACCACGATCGAAGGAGACCCGGACGACTGGAACATTTCGCGATTCAGTCGCCTGGGTTCGTTTCTCTCGCAGCTTCAGGACGACAACGGTCGCCCCGCCTTCCAGGTGACTGCGCGCGACCGTTCGTCGCGCACTGCTCCCGACCCCGTGCTGTCGACGCTGGATGAATCGGACTTTGACCAGCTCTGGCTCTTTGCCGTCGATACCGGCGACGGCCTGACACCGGAGGACTGCGCGAGCATCAGCCGATTCCGCCGTCGCGGCGGTGGCCTCATGGTCACGCGTGACCACATGGACCTGGGCAGTTCGATCTGCAACCTCAGTGGCGTCGGCGCCGCACACCACTTCCACAGCCGCAACTGCGAGCCCGATACGAACCGCCAGTGCGTCGACAACCCATTCTCGGGCGCCATCTCGTGGCCCAACTACCACTCGGGCGCAAACGGCGACTATCAGCGCATCCGGTCGGTCGGCAGCATTCACCCGGTGATGCGCGACAGGCGCTCGGCCACGGGCGTGATCCAGTACCTTCCCGCGCACCCGCATGAAGGCACGGTCGGCGTACCGCCCGGTGATTCGAGCTGCCGCGTCGTCATGGAAGGGCAGAGCTCGCTGTCCGGCAGGCGCTTCAACATCGCGGTCGCGTTCGAGCACTCCGAGCACGGTGGTCGGGCCATCGCGCAGTCGACCTTTCATCATTTCGCCGACTACAACTGGGACCCTTCGGCCGGTTGTCCTTCCTTCGTGGCTGAACCGGCCGGCGATGGAATCATCCGCTTTTCCGAAGCGCTTCGCTCGACGAAACAATACGTGCGCAACGTTGCCTTCTGGCTCAGCGCCGACCAGCCCGCCTGAGGAGAAAACCATGCACGCGCCCTTTCGGATCGCCACCACGGGGGGCAGCTTCAACGCGTACGTCGCCCGTCCGCAGAAACTCCCCGCGCCGGCCATCGTCGTCATCCACGAAGTCTTTGGCGTCAACGCCGACATGCGCCAGACCTGTGATGAACTCGCGGCGCAAGGTTACCTGGCTGTCTGCCCCGATCTGTTCTGGCGGATCGCGCCGGGCCTCGACCTCTCCGACCGCACGCAAGCGGAGCTCGCGCAAGCCCAGGTCCTGTACAACGCCTTCGATCTCGATGCGGGTGTGAGCGACATCGCCGCCACCGTACAGGCCACCCGTGCGATGCCGGAGGTCACGGGCAAGATCGGTGTGGTCGGTTACTGCCTGGGCGGCCTGCTGGCCTTCCTCACGGCCGCGCGTGCGAGACCCGACGCAACGGTGGCGTACTACCCCGGCAACGCGGACAAGCATGTCCGCGAAGCGGACCGGATCGCCAACCCACTGATCGTTCACCTCGCGCAGAAGGACGAGTACATTCCCGCCGATGCGCAGCGGCAGATCGCATCTGCGTTGAACGGACAGTCGCAGGTGCAGGTCTACAGCTATCCCGGATGTGGCCACGCGTTTGCACGGCACCGCGGCACGGCCTACAACGCGGAAGCTGCGGCCCTGGCCAACCGCAGGACCGCGGATTTCCTGGCCCTTCATCTGCAGCCGCACTGAAACGCCTGACGCACCCGTAGCAGCAACGGCTTTCTCCAGCGAAAATCGCGGCACGGCCTTTCGCGGGCCATCACTTGATGGAGTCAACCATGCTGCGTCTCTACGACAGCCGTCTGTCGGGCAACTCCTGGAAGATCCGCATCCTGCTGAGCCAATTGGGCCTGGCGTACGAACGCGTCACGCTGGATCTGCAGAAGGGCGAGACGCGCGAACCCGCGTTTGGCCAGATCAGCCGGTTCTCACGCGTGCCGGTCCTGGTGCTCGACGACGGGCGCCCGATCGTCGAATCGGGCGCGATCCTTCTGCATCTTGCCCGAGGAACGCCCTACCTTCCCGACGACCCGTACCTGCAGGCGGAGGTCATGAGCTGGCTCTTCTTCGAACAGGCCGACCTCCAGAAAGCCATTGCCATCCCGCGCGTGCTTCACCTGCACGGCCTTGCCCAGGAAAGGCAGCAGGACATCGAACGGCTGCGCGTCGACGGGTACGCAGGCCTCGAAAAACTCGACCAGTGGCTGCGCGGCCGCACATGGCTCGTGGACACGCACTACACCGTCGCCGACCTGGCACTTTCCGCGTATGTGTCACTGGCCGACCAGGGCGGCTACGACATGGCCCGCTTTGCCGGCATCCGGGACTGGCTGGTGCGCGTGCGCGGCCAGCGCGGGTGGGTACCCTTGATTCCCGAAGCCGGCCAGGCATCCGAAAGCTGAACCTCGCCCTCGATCGTTCGACATTCCGGAACCGTGCGTACAAGGTCCGACGCCTTCTCAATCACCGGCCGCCTCCCTACGATTTGCCTGCGTTCATCCACAGATGGATCGAACGAAAAGCTGCTCATTGATTGTTGGTTGGTGTGCCTGCCGCGCAGGCAGATGAGGAATGTGATGACGAGTCGTGCCTTGCTGATCGAAATGGCCGCCGCCGCGCGCGCCGCCGTTGCGGACCCCGCCCGCATCACCACCGTGGGCGCTGGCTCGCAACCGCGCTTCGAACTCTTCCATGCGGCAAGCTCGCTGTGCTCGCAGAAAGTGCGCACGGTGCTGCACGAGAAGGCGTTGCCGTACCGCTCCAACGACATGCGCATCCTGAGCACCATGGAAGACGGTGCACTGGTCCCGGCCGAACACTACAGCCCTGCCTACATCCGCCTGCGCCTGGTCGCTGCGCGTGAACTGAACCGCGAGTACGTCAGCGGCTACAGCGGGCGGACCTCGGTCGACTCGGAAGGCTTCGATCCCTGTGTCGTGCCATTGCTCGTCGACTACGACACCGGCCGCGTGATTGCTGATTCGCAACGCATCTGCATCTATCTCGACGGCGTCTCGCGCACCCCGGTCCAGCTCGTTCCCGATGCACCCGATGCACGTGTGCAAGTCCTGCGTCAGGCCGGCATCGTCGACCGGATCGCCAACGGCGCCCTGCTCTACGGTTTTCATCCGGATGCGGATCTGCGGCCCGACGCACTCAAGGCTTCGATGCAGACGGTGTATGACTACAAGGTCATGGCGCTGGAGCGGTTGATTGCCGACAACGCGGACCAGCCCGAGCTGGTGGCGGCTTACCGCGCCAAGATCGTGAAGGAAAGCGGCGGCAAGAAGGTATCGCGCGATCCCGTCTTCCAACGCACGGCGCGCGAGCAGACGAAGCAGCTGCTCCTCGACCTGGAGCGCGACCTGGCTGCGGGGTCGTTCGCTTTCGTGAACGGCCACCCCTTCTCCCTGGCCGACGTGTTCTGGGGCGTCAACCTCGTGCGGCTGAACTACCTCGGCCTGCCGTCGATGTGGGAGGCGCTGCCTCACGTCGCGCGCTACGCCGATGCACTGGCCAGGCGCCTGTCCCTGTGCAAGGAAGCGGTCCAGGCATCGATCGGGTCGATGCCGCACTCCCGCTACATGGATGCCCTGGCTGACTGCCGGGCCGCCGCCACGGCCTGAAGTCTCGCCGAGCAGCCCAGCCGCTGTTTTTTCCACCCTCGTTCCCTTCCACCCGTCGCTTCGTAATGGCGGGTGCGGTCGTCCCACGCCTACCTGAGCACGGAGAAAAACCTTGACCGCTGATCGCACGCCATCCCCCGTGATCCCTCGCGCACCCGGTGCGCGCCTTGCGCTCGAAGCACTGGCCGCACGGCGCATCACGACCGTGGCGCTGGTCGCGCAGGCGCTCGACGCCGCACAGGCCAGCAAGCGAGAACTGCGCGCGTTCGCCGCCATCGACCGGGAAGGCGCGCTGGCGGCTGCGGCACAAAGCGACGCGCGCTATGCGCAAGGTCGGCCACGACCGCTGGAAGGTTTGCCCATAGGCATCAAGGACCTGATCGACACCCATGGCATAGAAACCAGCTACGGCTCGGCCGCCTGGCTCGGACACGTGCCGACTGCCGATGCCGACGTCGTGCGTGCGCTGGTCGAACGCGGCGCCATTCCCATCGGCAAGACGGCCACGCACGAGTTCGCGTGGGGCGTGACCACGGCCAGCGCCAGTTTCGGCGACACCTTGAATCCGTGGGACCGCACACGCATTCCCGGCGGTTCGAGCGGCGGCGCGGCGGCGGCCATCGCCTGCGGCGCCGTCGCGGCCGGCCTCGGCACGGACACCGGCGGATCGGTGCGGATCCCGGCTGCGCTGTGCGGGGTCGTCGGCTTCAAGCCGACCTTCGGCGCGCTGCCCACGCGCGGCATCTTTCCGCTGGCGCCGACGCTGGATCATCCCGGCATCCTAGGGGCGCGCGTCGACGATGTCGCGCTGCTGGCGAGTGCCTTCGGCATCGACACGTCGCATCGCGCTGCATCGGCCCCCTTGCGCCTGGGCGTGGTGCGCGAGGTTGCACCCGTGCCGTTGGGCGCCGATGTCGCGGACGCCTTCGACGCCGCCGTGGCGAGACTCGGCCAGGCCTTTGCGTGCACGCCGCTCGACGCGCCGGAGCTGCTCGACGGCGTCTTCGAGGCCTTTGCGCACATCGTCCTCACCGAAGGCGGAGTCGAGCACTTCCGGCGCTACGACGCTGAACGCATCGCAGCCCACTACGGCCGCGAGACCATCGAGCGGCTCGAGCGCGCCCGAACTCTCACGCTGGGCGACTACGCGCGCGCGCAGCAGACGCGGCGTGACTTCACTGCCCGGCTGCATCGGGCCATGTCGGTGCTCGACTACCTCGTGCTCCCGACCTGCCCCTGCACCGCGCCGCGCGTGGGCCAGGCATCGATCGACATCGGTCTCTGGTCCGGCACGGTGCGCGAGGCGCTCATGACCTACACGGCGCCGTTCAATGTCGCCGGATTCCCCGCCCTCTCGATCCCGCTGCCCGCACGCGACGCCCGGCTGCCCATCGGGTTGCAGATCGTGGCGAAGCCGGGTCACGACGGCGCCCTGCTGCACATCGCACAGCAGATCGAACGCCTGCTGCACGCCGGCGCATCGACGACCTATCCCCCCACCACCAGGAGCACACCGTGAGCGACACCCCCACCCCTCAGACCATCGACCGTCCTGCGGGCGGCCAGACACCCTACAGCGCATGGATGCAGACTGACACCTTGCACTCGCTGCAGCGCACGGTCAGCGACCATCCGGGCGAGCACGCCTGGATCGTGCATGTGCAGGTGTCGGAGCTCTACTGGATGCTCATCATCAAGGAGATCCAGTCGGCCCAGGCGTTCCTGCGGGCCGACGATCTGCCGCAGGCCTGGCGCACGTTGCAGCGCGTCGTGGCACACCACGCGCCGCTGGACGCCATCTGGCGCTCGATCGACTGGATGACGCCGAACGACCTGCTCGCCATCCTTTCGCGCGCGGTTGCCACGCACGGCAAGGACACGGCGCTCCAAGGCTGGACCTACCGGCAGATGGTCTATCTGCTGGGCATCAAGCAGGCCGAGCACCTGCAGCATTTCGAGCCGCAACCCCATCGCTGGGAACAGCTCAATCAGGCGCTGGGCGAACCGAGCCTTTATGACGACGTGCTCGCGTTCCTCCGGCGTCGTGGACTGAACGTGCCGGCCGAGGTGCTCGCGCGCGACCTGCGAGCCCCTTACAGCCCCAGTCGCGACGTCGAACAGGTCTGGCGCCAGATCTATGCCGACCCGCACGCGAACATCGAGCTCCAACAGCTCGGCGAGACCCTGGCCGACATCGCAGAAGGCTTCTGCAACTGGAAATTTCGCCACCTGATGGCGACGCGGCGAACCTTCGGTGCGCGACCGGCGTACTTCGGCACTGAAGGCGTCGCATGGCTCGCGCCCACGATGGACGAGATTCCGTTCCCCGAACTCTGGTCGGCGCGCACCTTCATTGGTGATCCGCCGCCCGTGTGCCCTCACATGGTGCGGCAGGGGAAATGAAACGCCCCGATCGTTCGCGATTGTCGGACCGTGCGTGCAAGAAGCAATGTCTTCTCAGGCGCCACCCGTCTGCCTACGATTTCCCCAGCCTTCAAGAGATCGCGTGAATTCAATAACAACACCGCAAGAGACACCCATGTCAGCCAACCTACTGATGGAGATTCTGGAAATGAATTCGGCACCGTTCATCGATAACCTCATCCGGGATCGACGCAGCAAGCGTGGCTTCCTCGACCGGCCCGTTCCCGTCGACACAGTGAAGGACATCCTGTCGGCCGCGAGCCATGCGCCCAGCTCAAGCAACACGCAACCGTGGCGCTGCTATGTCGTGACCGGGGAAGCCCGCGACCGTGTCACCCGGGCCGCCGTGGCGGAGTTCCGCGCCAACCATGCCACGCTGGCCCCGGAGTACCCCTTCTTCCCCCAACCGCTGCACGAACCGTACGGCACGCGCTTCAACACCTTTCGCGGGCAGCTCGGCGATGCACAAGGCGTGCATCGCAGCGACAAGGTGGGACGCATGCGCGACGTGGAACGCCAGTTCCTGTTCTTTGATGCGCCGGTCGGGATCATCTTCACGATGGATCGGCGTCTCGAATGGGCCAGCTTCCTGTGCTACGGCTGCTTCCTGCAGAACATCATGCTGGCCGCCAGGGGCCGGGGCCTGGACACCTGCCCGCAGCAGATCTGGTCACTGCAACACCATGTCCTGCGGGCGGAGCTGGGCATTCCGGCCGACGAGATGGTGATCGCCGGCATGTCGCTGGGCTGGGCCAACAACGGCATGCCGGAGAACCGCATGACCTTGCACAAAACACCGGTCGAGCAATTCGCCTCGTTCACCCACTAGCCACCCACCACACTCAAAGAAGGGCACTCACATGTCGATCATCAAGGGCTTTCATCACCTGACCGCGTGCGTCAGCGGCGCGCAAGAAGACGTGGATTTCTACGTCAAGCTGCTGGGCCAGAGCCTCGTCAAGAAGACGGTGCTGCTGGACGGCGACGAGCCGGTCTATCACCTCTACTACGGCAACGCACAGGGCGACGCCGGCACGCTGGTCACGTCGTTCCCCTTCAAGCAGAAGGGCGTGAAGGGGCGCCGCGGCTCGGGCCAGATCAAGGTCATCAACTATTCGGTGCCAGCCGGCTCGCTGGATTTCTGGCGCGACCGCTTCAGCGCCCATGGCGTCACCTTCGACAAGGCCGTCGTCGAGCGCTTCGGCGAGCAGCGCCAGCGCTTCCAGCACCCCTGCGGCATCGAGTTCGATCTCGTGGCCTCCGACAACGACACACGCCCGCCCTGCATCGCGCACGACATTCCGGCCGAGGTCGCGATCCGCGGCGTGCACAGCATCACGCTGTCGCTGCGCGAGGTCGATGAATCCATCATCTTCATGAAGGAGGCGCTGGACTTCCACTACGCCGGCCAATCGGGCCCGCACCACCGCTTCGAAACCGCGGACGGCAAGCCCGGCACCATCGTCGAATTCGTGCACGAACCCGACCGCCTGCAAGGCTCGTCGATCTACGGCGAGGGCACGATCCACCACGTGGCCTTTGCGGTGGACAACGTCGAGCAGCAGATGCAGATCAAGGACAAGCTGATGTCGATGGGGCACATCGACACCTCCGAATCGGTCAACCGCAACTACTTCCGCTCGATGTATTTCAAGATGCCCGGCGGCGTGATGTTCGAGGCCGCAACCACCGACATCGGCTTTGCCATCGACGAAGAACCCGGCCACTTCGGTGCGGAGTTCCAACTGCCGCCATGGCTGCGCGAGCGCAAGGACGAACTGCTCGCGCGCCTGGAACCCATTGCCGTCTGACGGCGCACAAGACCCTTCTTTTTTTCAGATTCCCACACAGGTCAACCCATGTCCAAACCCAAGGTTCTCATCGCTTTCTATTCCCGCAACAGTTCCACCGAGCTTCTGGCCAAGGCCGTCGCACAAGGCGCCATGGCCGAGGGCGCCGAAGTGCGCCTTCGCCGCGCGCGGGAGTTCGTCGCACCGGAGGTCATGCGCCAGGTGCCCGAATGGTCCGAGCGGGCCAGCGAGATGAACGCCAAGTACGAAGCCCCGACCGAGGCCGACGCCGACTGGGCGGATGCCATCGTCTTCGGCACGCCGACGCGCTTCGGCTCCATTGCCGCCGAGCTCAAGGCCTACATCGACTCACTCGGCGGCCTCTGGTTCCAGGGCAAGCTCAACGGCAAGGCCGGTTCGGTCTTCGGCTCGACCTCTTCCAAACACGGCGGCAACGAGGCGACGCTGCTGTCCCTGTACGGCCCGATGGCGCACTTGGGCCTGATCATCGTGCCGCTGGGCTATGCCGACCCGGCCATGTTCGCGGCTGGCACCCCGTACGGCGCGACCCACGTCTCCAACCGCGACGCGGTGATGCCCGGCGCCGAAGACCTCGCCGTTGCGACCTACCAAGGCCGGCGCGTCGCCTCGGTGGCGCGCTCGCTGCGCGTGGCGCAGCCGGTGGTCGAGGCCGCCTGACGCTGGGGGATAGCGGGCAGGCAGCAGCGGCGCTATCCTCGGCGCCAGCGCTGTCGCTGCACATGCTGCGCGGCCTGCCTGCTCTCTCACCAGGATTGCGATGCTGGATCTGAAGGATGTCTTCTATTTCGTCCAAGTCGTCGACCGCGGAGGCTTCACGGCCGCCGGGTCGGCGCTTCGCCTGCCGAAGTCGACGCTGAGCCATCGCGTCCAGGAACTCGAGGGCTACCTGGGCGTGCGCCTGCTCAACCGGACCTCGCGCCAGTTCGGCATGACCGACATCGGCAAGGAGTTCTACCAGTACGCGGTCGCGATGCTGCACAGCTCCGACGTCGCCGAAGAGGCGGTGCGCCAGCGCCTGGCCGAACCCAGCGGCGTGATCCGACTGACCACCGCTGTAGAGATTGCGCAGTTTGCGCTGCGCGAGATTCTTCCCGTCTTCCTGAACCGGTACCCGAAGGTGCGCATCGTTGAGATCGCGACCGACCGGTACGTGGACATCGTGGGCGAAGGCTTCGACCTTGCGATACGCGGGCACACGGCCTCGCTGCAGAACTCCACACTGGTGCAGCGCGCGCTGGCCGATGTGCCCTGGTACCTGTTCGCCAGTCCGGCCTACCTTGCGCAACACGGTGTACCCGAGAGCCCCGCGGAACTTGCACGACACGCCAGCGTCGCGATGGTGCGCAATGGGCCGCTGGAGTGGCAACTGAAGGGGCCAAACAACGAAGAACTCGTCATGCCCATCGACCCGCGCTTTCAGAGCAACAACATGGTCGCGCTGAAGGAGGCGGCGTGCGCCAACCTGGGCATTGCGGCGCTGCCGGGCTACATCTGCAGGACGGAGCTGCGGGACGGGACGCTGCAGCAACTGCTGCCCGATTGGTCGGCAGCGGATGCGCGCATCTCGGCACTGATTCCGTTTCGCACCGGACTGCTTCCCGCGGTGCGTTCGCTGGTCGATTTCCTCGCCGTGGAAATGCCGGTCGTCACGGCCTTCGACCATCCGCGCAACTTCGAGTGAAGCGCCCGCGCGGCGCGGCGTCGTCGTCCACGAACATGGACGCTGCGTCTGGCAAAGAGTGGCTTGTGAGCGATCGGTGAAGGACCTATCTTTTCGGCCCTGACTTCCACAAGGCCGATCGAGATGAATCATTTGAATTGCTTGCCGCAAGACGGCATTTTCTGGGGCCAGCACATCCTGCAGGGCGCGGTGGCACGGCTCGGCGAGCACGGCATCCATCGGCCGATGGCGTTCACCGTCGAACCATTGACGAAGCTCTACCAGGAGTGCGTACGCCCCAACCTGAAGCAGTCCGTGGGCAGCTTCATGGAACTGCCAGCGCACGTGCCGGACGTGGCGGTGCAGGCCGGCCTCGACGCCTGCCTGCAGGCCGGTGCCGAATCGATCGTGGCGCTGGGCGGCGGCTCGGTGCTCGATGCGGCCAAGGCTGTTTCGCACCTTCACCAAGAAAAGACCGGTCGCTACCTGCCCATCGCGGCCCTGCCTACAACGCTCTCGGGCTCCGAGTTCTCTCACTACTTCGGCATCACCGAGACAGACGGTCCAGAGAAATTCAAACGCAGCTACGCGGTACGCGAAACGGTGCCTAAGGTGGTCGTGATCGATCCTGTGCTCGTGTCCGACACGCCGCGCGCATTGCTGCTGTCGTCCGCCATCAAGGGCATGGACCATGCGGTTGAGGGCATGCGCAAAGTGACGAAGGAACACCCCCACGCAATCATGGCGGCCAGCGGGCTGGAGCGGTTCCTGAAGGTGCTGCAGAAGTGGCCGCAGGCCATGAACACGCGCGAGGCACTGGACAAGGGGCTGGTGACCCCTGACGACCTGCTGCAGCTGCAGCTGGCGGCCTGGCAGTGCTACTTCTCGCCGGCTTCGGTCATCTACGGGCTGAGCCATCGCATCGGCCATATCTTGGGCGGCACCTTCGGGCTGCCGCACAGTGCGACGTCTTGCATCACGCTGGCACCGGTGATTCGCGCCTGCGCGGATTTCTACGGCGACAAGCTCGGCATCTTCATCGCGGGCAATGCCGGCGCTTCGCGCGACGTGGATGCCCCCGCTCGCTTGGCCGACAGCATCTCGCAGGTGGTGCGGTCTCTCGGCTTGCCCGATCGCATCGGCGCCTTCGATCTCGACCGGGCCAAACTCCCCGAGGTCGCTCGGCTGCTGAAGAAGAACTATCCCAACGAAGTCGCCGACCTGGGCAACAACGCGAGCGTCAAGCTCGACGCGCTGCTCGAGAGCCTCTGGTAAGTCCATGGTGAGCGCCCGGCCGCGAACGCATTGGTGCCTTGCAGACAACGCCGTGCTCCCTCTCGCATACCTACCGCTGAGGGCCGGCCGTTCCTAGGATCGATGGGTCCATCCCACCCTTCAAGGAGCTCCCCATGCGTCTGCGCACCATCGTCACCGCCCTCGCCTGCTGCCTCGGTGCCTCCCTCAACGCCGTCGCGGCGGACGTGAAGTCCATTTCCCGCCTTGCCGCGGGTCCCGGCAACATCCTGTTCATCGCCGACTGGAAAGCCGCCCGCGTCCACGCGCTCTCGCTACCTGCGGCACATCAGCAGCCGGCAGGCACGGCGTTCAACATCCTTGACCTGGAGAGCCTGCTCTCCGCCCAGGTCGGCGGCGCCAAGGTCACCGTCGAGGACATGGTCGTGCGGCCTGGCACCGCGCAGGTGTACGTCGCTGTGAGCTACGGCGCCGCGAAGACGCCGGCGCTCATCATGGTCACCAGCGACAAGAAGGCGCGCCGCGTCGACTTGAAGGCGGCGGCCTCTACGTCGGTCGCACTGCGCGACGCGCCCACCTCGGACTACAGCTTCTGGAAGGAAACGCCTGAGCGCAGCTTCACCGTCACCGACATGAAGTGGCGCGAAGGCGAACTCTTCGTTGCCGGTCTCTCCAACCAGGACTTCGCCTCGACGCTGCGCCGGGTGAAGTACCCCTTCGACGCGAAGCAGTCGATCACCTCGGTGGAGATCTACCACGCGGGCCACAACCTGATCGAGACGCGCGCGCCGATCCGCGCGATGAGCTTTGCGAGCTGGGGCGGCAAGCCCTACCTGGTGGCCGCCTACACCTGCACGCCGCTGGTGACGATCCCACTGGATGAACTGAAGGACGGCGCGCATATCCGCGGCAAGACCGTCGCCGAACTCGGGTACGGCAACACGCCGGCTGACATGATTGCCTATTCGCGCACCGAGCAAGGCAAGACCGAAGACTTCCTGCTGCTGGCGAACTTCGACCGTGTGTCGAACGTCATTCCCGTGTCGCAACTGGAGGCGACGGGTTCGCGTCCTGGCATCGAGAAGCAGGTGCCTTTCGGCCAGCTCGCAGGTGTCGAAGTCATGCAGGCCCCGCTGGCCGGTACGCTGCGGCTGGACAATCTCGACGAGAAATCGTTCGTCGTCGTGCGTCGCCGGCTCGAGAAGGACGCGCTGCAGCTCGTTTCCATCGGCAAGGAACTGAGTTTTCGGCTGACCGACCACGTCTCGGAGTACGCCTTCGCAGAGTACAGCTTCAAGGGCGATAACTTCCAGCTGCAGAACATCAAACCCCGGCAGGACATCCTGCTAAAGGACGAAGGCTTCCCGGACCTGATCAAGGCATCGGAGTAAGCCGTGCGTCTTCGCCGACTATGCGGTGCCGTGGCGCTCGCCGTGACGCTGGGCGCGTCGCACGCCGGACCAGCCGCGCCATCCCCCGCAGTTGCGCAAATGGTGCGCGTTCAGCCGTCCGCTGGCCAGGTGCCGGCCAACCTGCTGCGCCTGTCCATCGAGTTCGCGACGCGGATCGAAGGCCCGGTGCTGCCGAGGCTCGCACTGCTGCGCCCCGACGGAAAGTCGCTCACGCAACCGTTTCTCGAGCAGGAACTCTGGTCGCCCAGCGGTCGAGTCTTGACCGTGCTGATGCATCCAGGCCGCGTCAAGACCGGCTTGAACGCGCGTGACTCCCTGGGGCCGATCCTGGTCGACGGAGACGACGTGACCTTGACGCTTGACGACCATCCCATCCATCGCTGGCGCGTCGGCCCCCCGGACACGAGCGGTCCCGTGGTGTCGGCATGGCGCCTGTCGTCCGTGCGCGCCGCATCGAAACAAGCACTGGTCGTGACGCTGGACGATGCCATCGATGGCCGGGAAGCCGACTACATCGCGATCGCAGACCCACACGGCCGGCGCGTAAGCGGCCAAGCCCTGCTGAAAAACGGCGAGCGCACTTGGTCGTTCACGCCATACACCGCATGGCGCACAGGCGAATACCGATTGATCGCCCGCGGCACCCTCGAAGACCCGGCCGGCAATCGCCTTGGCGGACGCTTCGAAACGCCCGCAGATGCGCCGGCGGCTGCACCCGCCGATGCCGCACTTGCATTCACCGTGGGCTCGACCTCGTCATTGGCCAGCGCGCGTCGCCCTTGAACTGCCGAGCCTCATGCATTCGACGACACCGCGAGACCCGCGCTGCTCGAAGCACCCGCAAATCAAATGTCCGACCCTACTTTCCACTTCAAACTCCGGCTACCGCAACTGCGTCGCAAGCGACATGGCGCGGCGATGGTCCTTCTCGGTATCGTCGCTTGCATTTCGCTGGTGGCGCGCGCTGACACGCCTGCGCACCACCCCTCTTCCCTCTTCACTCAGTTCGGCTCGGCGCACGGTACCCGTACGCTGACCGCGGGGCTGACCTGGGACCTGCCCTATCGATGGCAACTGGGGCCGGGCGAGCTGAGCAGCTATCTGGAGACCTCTTACGCGTACTGGCGGATCCAGGCGGCAGACCGCGCCGGGCTGTCGCACCTGTCGCAGCTCGCGCTGGTTCCCGTGCTGCGCTACCGCCCTGACGAAGGCTCCTCGCCGTGGTTCTTCGAAACCGGCGTCGGGTTGACCGCCACCTCGTCGCGCTACAGGACCCGGCAAAAGAGCTTCTCGACCAGCTTCAACTTCAGCACGCACCTGGCGGTCGGCCGCAGCTTCGGCGCGCAGCGCGAACACGAGATCGCGCTGCGCCTGGAGCATTTCTCGAACGCAGGCATCAAGCACCCCAACCCCGGTGAGAACTTCCTGCAGCTGCGCTACGCACGCAGGTTCTAGCGGCGCTGCGCGAGATAGCGCGCCGGTGGCTGGCCCATGGCCTTCCTGAACATGGCGATGAAGGCACTCACCGAGTCGTAGCCCAGGTCATTGGCCACCTGCTGCACCGAAAGGCCTGAGGTCAGCCATTGCAGAGCCACGATCAGGCGCAGGCGTTGGCTCCAGCGGCCGAAGGACATGCCCGTTTCGAGCTGCACCAGGCGGGTCAGCGTCCGCTCGCTCATGGCCAGGCGCGACGCCCACTGCGCTGCGGTGGTCCGGTCCGACGGGTCGCGCATCAACGCATCGAGGAGCCGACGCAGGCGCGGCTCCTCCGACACCGGCAGGTACAGGGCCTCGGTCGGCATGCGCACCAGCTCGTCCAGCAGCACGGCATGCAGCCGCTGCGCCCGCGGTTCGCACTGTGGGTCCCCGGCCACGACGACCAGGCGAAGAATGAGTTCGCGAAGCAAGGGGCTGATGCCCAGCGCGCAGCAGGTCGGCGGCATGACCGCGGCAGCGTCTTCAACGAACAGAAAACAGACATTCCCGCCCCGCGACACACGCAGGCTGTGGGGCACGCCGCCGGGAATCCAGAAGCCACCGTGCAGCGGCGCCATCCACAGCGCGCCCGGCACCTCGCAGGTCACGGTGCCGCGCAGCACCATCGCCAACTGTCCTTGCCGATGCTGGTGCGTCGGCAGCTCTTCGGCCAGTGCATGGGCGTGAATGCGCACGGCGGCCACGCGGGCCTGCATCTTGTCGAACTCGAAGGACCAGGGGCCTTGCTCATGCGCATCCCCTGAGTCATGTTGACCGGATTTGCGCATATTCAGTCGGACCACAGGCATTCGAATTGGCGCATCGTCACTAGATTCGACCGTGGCATCCCGCATTTCCTCGGACCTCCATGCATTCTTCTCAACCCGCTGACTCCTCGCCCCGTGCCGCGCTTCTCATCGCCGGCATCCTGCTCATCGCGGCCAGCCTTCGGGCACCGATCACCACGCTCGGGCCCTTGCTCGAACCCGTGCGCGAGAGTTTCGCGCTGAACGCCTCGCAGGCCGGCCTGTTGACGACGCTTCCGCTCCTCGCGTTCGCGCTGGTGTCTCCACTCGCTGCGTCCCTTGCGCACCGGTTCGGCCTGGAGCGCGTGCTCTTCGCGTCGCTGGCGTTTCTGCTTGCCGGTATCGCCGTGCGCTCGGCCGGCACCGTGTCGGCGCTCTATGCGGGGACCTGCGTGATCGGCGGCGCGATCGCCATCGCCAACGTGCTGTTGCCCAGCTTGCTGAAAAGAGACTTTCCTCACCATGTGGCGAAGCTCACGGCCTGCTATGCGCTGGCGATGATCGCCGCCGCTGGCATCGCGTCGGCCGTGGCCGTGCCGCTGGACCATGCGCTGGGCGCCGGGTGGCCCGCCTCGCTGGGCACGGTCGCCGTGCTGCCGCTCGCCGCCGCGTTGCTGTGGTTGCCGCAACTGCGCTTTCGCACCGTCTCGGCTCCGGGCCTTGCCAAGGGGGCGCGGGGCGCATCGGTGTGGAAGGCCTCTCTGGCCTGGCAGGTGGCGGGGTACCTGGGTCTCACCTGCTTCATCTACTTCGCGGCGATTGCATGGCTGCCTTCGATCCTGCAGGAGGCCGGCTTCTCGAGCGCGCGCGCTGGCACGCTGCACGGATGGATGCAACTGGCGGGGGCCGTGCCCGCGCTGTTGTTGATGCCGCTGCTGCATCGCATGCCTGACCAACGCTGGCTCGCCTTCGCCTCGCCCGCGCTGAGTGCCTTTGGCTTGGCGGGCCTGCTGGTCCTGCCTGCACTGACGCCGCTGTGGATCTTCGCCTTCGGCATGGGCATGGGATCGGCACTGATCCTGAGCCTGGCCTTCGTCGGACTGCGCGCCGGCAGCCAGCAAATTGCCGCATCGCTCTCGGGCATGTCGCAGTGCATCGGCTACCTGCTGGCGGCCGTCGGCCCGACCTTGATCGGCTTCCTGCATGAAGCCGCGGGCAACTGGACGATGCCGCTGGCGGTCTGCCTGGTGCTGTGCCTGGCGATGTGCGGACTCGGGCTGTCGGTGGGCCGAGCCGTGCACATCGGCCATTGATACGGCTGCGCCCGAAGCCACACAGCCCGCGGGCTGCATGTGCGCCACGGCCCGCTGCGCGCCGCTCAGGACCTTCACGTCGCTGTCCGATTCGCCGGGCTCGATGGGCGGCATGCGTGCTCCAGGTGTCGGGGTTCACAGGGATCGTAGAAGCACCTCGTCGACCGCGGTAGGTGCCATGGCGTGACCGCGGTGTTGCCCTGCGCGCACCAATGCGCCGCGCACCGTCACCGCGATTGGTGCGCCCGCGACAACACGGTGCACCCCGGCAAATGCCTACCGCCTCTGCGCACGCCTGCCTAGCATCGACTCGTTCGCCAGCCCCTCCTTCACGACGCGAGGCCGACCGCCCCGCCGAAAGCGAAGAACTCACTTCAAACCAACGGATTCCTCATGAAGCTCTATCACATGCCCGGCGCATGCTCCCTCGCCGACCTGATCGTTCTCCAGTGGATCGGCGCAGACCACGAGCCCGTGCGCATGAGCCTGGAAAGCATCAAGTCGCCCGACTACCTTGCCATCAACGCGGGCGGCACCGTGCCGCTGCTGGCACACGGCGACCTGACGCTCACCGAGAACGTCGCCATCCTCGGCTACCTGGCGGACCTGTACCCCGAGGCGCGCCTGCTGGGCGACGGCTCGCCGCGCGCCCGCGCCGAGGTCATGCGCTGGCTGGGCTTTCTCAACTCGGATGTGCACAAGGCCTTCAAGCCGATCTTCGTGCCCCAGCGTTTCCTGAAGGACGCGGCGATGGCGCCCGTGCTGGCCGACAACGCGCGCGGCCATGTGCGCGACTATCTCGCGCGACTCGATGACCAACTCGAAGGGCGCGACTGGCTCACCGGCGAACGTTCCATCGCCGACCCGTACCTCTTCGTGCTCTCGCGCTGGTCGGCCGCCAAGAAGGTCGACATGCAGGGACTGGACAACCTCGCACGCTTCGTCCGCATGATGGACGGCGACGCCGGCGTGCAAGCCGCGCTGGACGCAGAGCGCGATATGCCGCAGCAAGCCGGAACGCCATGAGACTTTCGCTGGCCGCTCCCCCCCAATCCTGCGAACCGCGTTGCGCCACCTCGGGCGCGCTCGCCCGCTGGTACGCCGAACAGCCTGCCGTGCGGCGGCTGTGGGCCGTCCAGGCGACCGACGAGCCCATGCTGCGCGTCATCGTCATGCTGGAACCCTCGCTGGACGGCGACGAGATCAGCCCCGCCTGGATGGCGCACGGCAGCCGTTGGGCGCGCGATCTGCGCGAACGGCTGGCCGGCACCGTGCAACTGGAACGCATCGACGGGCCGTTGCCCGACGAGTTCGAGATCGAAGGCGAAGGTGCCGTACTTGCGGCGCTGTGCTGGCGCGATTCGACCGCGCCCGACGCCTGAACCCTTTCCCTTTTCCCTCACACCACACCCGGACCTTCACCATGAGCAAAGTTCTCGTTCTCTACTACAGCATGTACGGCCACCTCGAAACGATGGCCCACGCGATCGCCGATGGCGCGCGATCGGTCGAAGGCTGCGAAGTAGCCCTCAAGCGCGTGCCCGAGACCATGCCGGCCGACGCGTTCCGCCAGGCCGGCGGCAAGGCCGATCAAGCGGCACCGATTGCCACGGTGGCGGAGTTGCCGGACTACGACGCGATCATCTTTGGCGCACCCACGCGCTTCGGCAACATCGCCGGGCAGATGCGCACCTTCCTCGACCAGACCGGTGGCCTGTGGGCCTCGGGCGCGCTCATCAACAAGATCGGCAGCGCCTTCACCTCGACAGGCACGCAGCATGGCGGACAGGAAACTACCCTCGTGTCGCTGCATTCGACGCTGCTGCATCACGGCATGTTGGTCGCTGGCGTGCCGTACTCGTGCACAGGCCTGACGAACATGGCCGAGATCACCGGCGGTTCGCCCTACGGCGCCGCCACGCTGGCCGGCTCCGACGGCAAGCGCACGCCCTCGGACAACGAGCTGTCGATCGCCCGCTTCCAGGGTGAACACGTGGCGCGGCTCGCGGCGCGCCTGGCAGGCTGAGACTGCCATGTCCACTCGCCAGAGTGAAGTCGCTGGTGTCGAGGCCGTCATCCTGCCGCCAGTGCGCGATCTCGGAGACGGGTTCAAGGTTCGGCGTGCCTTGCCGTCGGCGCACCGGCGGATGGTCGGGCCGTTCATCTTCTTCGACCACATGGGACCTGCGACCTTCGCCGCTGGCCAGGCCTTCGACGTGCGACCGCACCCACACATCGGTCTGGCCACGGTCACGTACCTGATCGCGGGCGAGATCACGCACCGCGACGGCCTGGGCAACGTGCAGGTCATCCGCCCGGGCGAGGTCAACTGGATGACCGCGGGTTCAGGCATCGTCCACTCCGAGCGCACGCCCCCCACGCAGCGCCGGGCCGGCGCGTCGCTCTTCGGCATCCAGGCCTGGGTGGCGCTTCCGACAGCGCACGAGGAGGCCGAGCCGGGCTTCTTTCATCACGCCGCCACGACCATTCCCCGCACGGCATCGGAGGGCGCCACATTGACGCTGATCGCCGGACGCAGCGATGGTCTGGTATCACCGGTGCGCACGTACTCCGACATGGTGTACGCCGACATCGTGCTCGAGGACGCCGCGCGCTACCAGGTGAAGGCAGAGCACATGGAGCGCGCGGTCTATGTGGTGTCAGGCGCCCTCGAGGTCATTGGCCAAGCCGGCCGCTTCGAAGCCGGAGAACTCGTGGTTTTCAAGGCCGACGCCGAACTCGTGTTGCGCGCGGCCGGCGCTGCGCGGCTGATGCTGATTGGTGGGGAGCCGTTTGCCGAGCCACGGCACATCGAGTGGAACTTTGTCTCTTCTCGCGCCGAGCGCATCGCACAGGCCAAGGACGACTGGCGTGCACAGCGCTTTGCGGGCGTACCCGGCGACAGCGAATTCATCCCCCTGCCTGCGGACACGCCGCCCGCAGGCTCCGCTTCGGCGTGAAGAAAGAGGCTCGATCATGGCCCAAGGCACAGCGCGCATCGGACGCGACCACTACCGCACGCAGATCGACCTGGCCAGCGGCCAAACGCTCGTCTCGGACGAGCCCTCCGTTCTTGGCGGCGAAGGCGCCGGAGCCACGCCCTACGAACTGGTGATCGCCGGCCTGGGGGCATGCACCGCCATCACGCTGCGCATGTATGCCGATCTCAGGAGCTGGCCCCTCGAATCGGTGCAGGTCGACCTGCACCTGTCCCGGGTAGACAACGCCATGGCGATCGAAAGATCGCTGCGCCTGCTCGGTGTGGACGACGCCCAGAAGGCGCGCCTGGTCGACATCGCCGAGCGAACCCCGGTGACCCTGACGCTCAAGGCCGGCATCCCGATCCGAACGCATCTGCTCTAGACACAGGAACTCGCCCCGTGCCAACACGCCCCTTCGAAGTCATCAATGCCCAGGGACACCGCCTGTCAGGCAGCCTCGAAATGCCCGAGGGCATTCAGCGGGGTTGGGCGCTTTTCGCGCACTGTTTCACCTGCGGCAAGAACAACCTCGCGGCCGTGCGCATCGCTCGCGCGCTGGCCAGCGCGGGTATCGGCGTACTTCGCTTCGATTTCACCGGGCTGGGTGACAGCGAGGGCAGCTTCGCCGATGCGAGCTTCTCGCTGAACGTGCAGGACCTCGTGTGCGCCGCCGATGCCATGAAAGCCGCCGGCATGCCGGCGCGCCTGCTCATCGGTCACAGCCTGGGCGGCTCCGCCGTGCTCGCCGCGGCAGGCCGCATCGCGACCGCGCGAGCGATTGCGACCATTGCCGCGCCGTTCGATGTGGCCCAGGTGCTGCACCTGCTGGACCCGGCGGGTCTTGCGCGCCTGGAGACCGAGGGGCATGCGCTGGTCCAGGTGGTCGGACGGCCCATGGCGGTGGGCAGGGCCTTCGTGGACGACTTGCGCGCACACGACCCGGGTGCGCGCATCGCGGCACTGCATCGGCCGCTGCTGCTGCTGCACGCGCCGCAGGACCGGACGGTCGACATCGAGAACGCCACGCGCATCTTTCTGGCAGCAAGGCACCCGAAGAGTTTCGTCTCGCTCGATGATGCGGACCATCTGCTGTCCAAGCGCGAAGACGCCGAACAGGTCGCGCACCTCATCGCGACCTGGGCGGCCCCCTACCTGCCCGAGCCGCCCGCCGGGCACCCCATCGCGGCGGATGCCGAGGCCGAAGAAACGGGCTTAGGCAAATTCCAACTCGCGCTGCGCTCGGGCGGCTCGCGCTGGCTCGCCGACGAACCCGCCACGGTGGGCGGGCTCGGTTCAGGACCGACACCCTACAACCTCCTGTCGTCCGCGCTCGCCGCCTGCACGACCATGACGCTGCGCCACTACGCCGACAGCAAGGGCTGGCCGGTCGCGCGCATCCGCACCGCGGTGAGCCACCGAAAGGACAAGTCGGCCGCCCCGCCCGATGTCTTCAGCCGCCGGGTGTCCATCGAGGGCACCCTCACGCAAGCGCAACGCGAGGAGCTTCTTGAAATGGCGCAGCGATGCCCCGTACACCGAACGCTCGAAGCGGGCGCGCGTTTCGAGCCTGTGGAAGGGGAGCCCCCGGCATGAGCGAGGCGCCGCGCCAAGCAAGCACACACCGCCTTGCGACACCCGAAGGTCCCCTGCGGAGCCCGCCTTCCTCCCACGAAGCGGCCGCAGATCTCATTCATCGGTGCGTCGAACGCAGCGGCCTATGCATGGGCTTGGTCGGGCTGGCCAAGCTGCGTGTCGCCCAGGTTCATGGATGCGACGCGCGCATCGACGCCCACTTCCTGTCGCTGATCGATGCGGGCTTTTCGATCGACAAGCTCGTGCTGGTGGCCGATTGGCGCGAAGCGGGCACGGGGCTGCGGCCGCAGGAGCAGACCGCGCTCGCATGGGCGGAGGCGCTGGCGCGGCGAGGCACGACACCCGCTCACGATGCGCTCTGCCAGGAAGTCCTCGCGCTGATAGGGCAAGAAGCGCTGGTAGGCCTGAGCCTTGCCATCGCGCTGGAGAACGCACTGAGCCAGCCGAACCGCAAGCCTGCACAAGGCGACCGACGCCAGCGACCGCTGCATCAGGGAAAGGACCAACGATGACTGCACTCGTCGCTGCGGCTGGTGCCGGGGCACCAGGACGTGCTGCCAACGCCCGATTGGTGCCTTGCAGACAACACCGTGATCCATCGCACAGGCCTACCGCACCCCAGGACCCGATCCTACGATTCATCCATCGCATCAACAAAGGCAAGACCATGACCAAGATCGCAAGAAGCCTCGGGCTCACATTCCTGCTCGCCGCAGGCGCTGCCCTGTCACAGCACGCCGCCGCGCACGGCGGGCCCAAGGACGCCAAGGTGACGCCGCTGCTGACCCAGGAGATGAAGGACATCCCCGGCAAGGAAGTGCTGATGATCACGGTGGACTATCCGCCCGGCGCCGCCGACCCCGTGCATCGTCATGACGCCCACAGCTACGTGTACGTGCTCGAAGGCTCGATCGTGATGGGCGTCAAAGGCGACAAGGAAGTCACACTCAAGCCCGGCGACACTTTCTACGAAGGCCCCGACGACATCCACACCGTCGGGCGCAACGCAAGCAAGACCAAACCTGCGAAGTTCGTCGTCATGCTCGTGAAGAACAAGGGCGCCGAGTTCTTTATTCCAGTGAAATAACCCACCGGTTGCATTCCACCCGCCGCAACGAAGATGACGGGTGTCAGATCGCCGAGGCGGCTGTAATGAGGCGTGCACTTTCCACCCGTTCGTGCACGGGACAGACTCACGTCGGCGCGGTGTCCCCGCGTAAATCCGACCAGCAACACGGCGACGCGGCGGGTGGAAGGCATCCCTTGCTTCCTGCAACAGGAAGCCGGCACACGCATACAGGACCCCCGCCATGAAACTCTTCTACATGCCAGGCGCCAGTGCGCTGGCCGATCACATCGTGCTCGAGTGGTCCGGCCAGCCGTACGAGACGGTGCGCATGGACCGCCACAGCATCAAGACGCCGGAGTACCTGGCGCTCAACCCGACGGGCACAGTACCGCTGCTTGTGGATGGCGACTTCACGCTGACCGAGAACGTCGCCATCCTTGGCTACCTTGCGGACCTGCATCCGCAGCTGCAGCTGGCTGGCGACGGTTCGCCGCGCGCGCGGGCGGAGGTGATGCGCTGGCTCGGTTTCCTGAACTCCGATGTGCACAAGGCGTTCAGGCCGATCTTCTTTCCCGAGCGCTACCTGCCGGACGACGGCCAGGCGGCGCGACTGGCTGCCACTGCGCGCAGCCACGTGCGCGAGTACCTCGCGCGGCTCGATGCGCAACTCGCCGGACGCGCATGGCTCACGGGCCAGCGCTCCATCGCCGATGCCTATCACTTCGTGATGCTGCGCTGGGCCATCGGCACGAAGGTCGGCTTGCACGGCTTGGACCACCTGACGGCCTTCGTTCGCCGCATGCATGCCGATGAAGGCGTGCATGCGGCGCTCGTGATGGAGGAAGGGCTGGCGCCGCGTACCCAACATGCGGGCAGCGCCCCGGATCAGCTGATGCGCCTGAACGAACGAATCCGCGACAACCTGGCCACCACACTGGCTGCCGAAGTGGTCGGCGTGGTCGAGTACAGCGAAGGCGACGGCCCCGAGCTCGAAGTGCGCCGTGGTCTCGTGCAGGTCGAAGTCGCCCGGATGGACACAGTCTTCAGCTGGCAGGACGAGAACTACCGCGCGCAGGCGGCCATTCCGTTCCAGAACTTCTCGCGTTACGTCAGCAATGGCGCGATCCGGCTCGACCTCTAGGCCCCTCCATGACCCCAGCCCCGGCCCCCTCCGAGCCGTCCGTGCCCGTACCACGTGAGTCGATGGACTACGACGTCGTCATCGTGGGCGGTGGACCCGCCGGCATGGCGGCGGCCATCCGAATCAAGCAGATCGATGCAGGCCTCTCGGTCGCGGTGCTCGAAAAAGGCAGCGAGCCCGGTGCGCACACGCTCTCAGGCGCCGTGATGGACCCTCGCGCCATCGACGAGCTGCTGCCCGACTGGCGCACCCTGGGCGCGCCCCTGAGTCAACCGGTCACGCGCGACGAGTTCCTGTTCCTTGGCAAGCAACGTGCGATGCGCACGCCCCGTTTCCTGACACCGCAGTGCTTTCGCAACGAAGGCAACTTCGTCGTGCGCCTCGGCCTGCTGGTCAAGTGGCTGGCTGCGCACGCGGAGAGCCTTGGCGTCGAGATCTTCGCGGGCTTTGCGGCGACTGAGATCCTCTACGACCCGCAAGGACGCGTGGCGGGCGTGGCTACCGGAAACATGGGTGTAGGCCGCGACGGCGAGCCGACGGCCGCGTTCCAGCCCGGCGTCGAGCTTCGGGGCAAGTACACGATCTTTGCCGAGGGCGCGCGCGGACAGCTCGGACGGCAATTGATCGCCAGGTTCGGGCTGGACGCAGGGCGGGATGCGCCCAGCTACGCCATCGGCCTGAAGGAGCTGTGGGAAGTCGCCCCTTCCCGCGCCGAACCGGGCCTGGTCGTGCACACCGCAGGCTGGCCCATGGACCGCGAAACGTTCGGCGGCGGCTTTCTCTATCACCTCGACGGCAACCAGCTGGCGCTGGGCTTTGTCCTCGGGCTCGACTATCGCAACCCCTGGCTGAGCCCGTTCGAAGAGTTCCAGCGCTGGAAGACGCACCCAGCAATCCGCCGGCATCTCGATGGCGGCAAGCGCATCGGCTACGGCGCACGGGCCATCAACAACGGCTTGCCGCAGAGCCTGCCGCGCACCGTGTTTCCCGGTGGTGCGCTGGTCGGTTGCGAGGCGGGCTATCTGAACGCCGCGCGCATCAAGGGCAGCCATGCGGCCCTCAAGACCGGCATGCTGGCAGCGGAAGCCGCCTGCGCGGCGCTGCACGCCGGGCGTTCGGGCGACGAACTTGCGGACTATCCGCGCGCCTTCGAAGGCAGCTGGCTGCGCACGGAGCTGCACCAGTCCCGCAACTTCAAGCTGTGGTTCAAGAAGGGCTCGCTCGCCGGCACGCTGATGACCGGCGTCGAGCAGTGGCTCATGCCCAAGCTGGGCATTGCCGCGCCGCCCTGGACGCTGCACAACACGCGCCCGGACCACGCGAGCCTGCGGCCTGCGGACCAATGCGAGCCCATCGCGTATCCGAAGCCGGACGGCGTGCGCAGCTTCGACCGCCTGAGCTCGGTCTATCTGAGCAACACGCACCATGCGGAAGACCAGCCGGTACACCTGACGCTGCGCGATGCGGCGGTGCCGGTCGACGTCAACTTGCGCATGTACGCCGGCCCCGAAAGCCGCTACTGCCCCGCCGGCGTCTACGAGTTCCTGCAGAACGACAAGGGCGAGGACCGGCTGCAGATCAATGCGCAGAACTGCATCCATTGCAAGACCTGCGACATCAAGGACCCGACCCAGAACATCGTGTGGATCGCGCCCGAAGGGGGCGACGGTCCCACCTATGCATCCATGTAGATCGACCTGTTCGCCGCCGGCGAACGCCAAGGAGCCCATGCCATGAAGATCCCCCTCCCCTTGCCATCGTCCCAGCCGCAGGTGCGCGCATGACCGCCGGCTGCACGCACTTGGCCCAGATCCGCCCCGTCACGCCGAACACCAATGGATGCGAGGAATGCCTGCGCACCGGCGGCCGCTGGGTTCACTTGCGCATGTGCCTGACCTGCGGGCACGTCGGGTGTTGCGACTCGTCCCAGGGAAAGCACGCGACCGAACATTTCCACGAGACCGGCCATCCGGTCGTGCAGTCTGTAGAGCCCGGCGAATCCTGGCGATGGTGCTATGTCGACAAGCAGCTTGTCTGAGCCTCGGCTGCGATGCGATCGATCTCCACCTACTTTTCAGAGCCTTCCCATGAGCCCGCAACTTTCCGATTTTGATCACAACGACACCGCCGATGCGGTGTTCGACGCCACGGGCATCGCTGCCCGCGCCAAGCGCGCCGGCGACCTGGCGGCTGACGCGACTCTGCCGGACGGCTCTGGCCGCCTGGTTCGTCTGTCGGACGTGTGGCGCAAGGGACCGCTCGTGCTGGTCTTCTACCGCGGCGGCTGGTGCGGCTACTGCAGCCTCCAGCTGCGGGCCTGGCATCAGCGCGCAGACGAGCTGGCACGACTCGGTGCCACGCTGCTGGCGATCTCGCCGCAGACGCCCGACCACTCGATGCGCACGGCCGAGGACAACCAGCTCGCGTTTACCGTGCTCAGCGATTCGAACCTCGAGGCCGCCAATGGCTTCGAGCTGGCCTTCACGCTGCCGCCCGAGCTTGTGAACTTCTACGGTTCGGTGGGCACCGACATTCCCGTGCTGAACGGCAATGGCTTGTGGGTTCTGCCAGTTCCGGCGACCTATGTGATTGACGAGGAAGGCCGCATCCGTTTCGCCCACATCGAGGAAGACATTCGAAAGCGCGCGGAGCCGGCCGATGTGCTGCACGTCATCGCAGACATGGTGAACGCCCGTGCTCTTTCGGTGGCGACCGGCAGCTGACCGCTGCAGCGCCCCAATGCGATGAAGCCCGCCAAGGACTGGCAGGCTTCCTTCGCTCGGACCCAACGTGCGTGGCTCAGTTGGGCGTGCCGCCGGGGACGGGCTTGCGGCGATTCGGCTTGCGCGCGTCGCGCGTCTGGTGGCGCTTCTCACCGGCGACGGCGGCCCTGTCCGTTCCGATCGCGCCTCCTTCGGCGGTCTTGTCCGTGTCGCCCGTGGGTGGGGCGATCTTGCCCTGCGTCTTGGCCGCCACCCTGGCCTGCGCGCGTACCTGTGGCTTGCTGTCGGTGATGGGCTGGTTCTCCGCCGATTGTGCGAAGACGCTCGCCGCGGCCAGGAAGGCGGCGGTCATGACGGTGATGTGCTTGAACATGGGATTGGCTTTCCGAAAGTGAATGGGATGACGCCGCGTTGGCCCGGGCGCCCCAAAAAATTCTAGGACGCGGTCTCGCCGCTTTTCACTTTCGACTGGTGCCATTTCGGAAACATGCCGAGTCCCCCGCGGGATTGTTGCGCGTGGGGCAACACCGTGAGGCCTCGCGCGTGGCTACCGGTCGCGACCTCCCGAACCTACGCTACGTCCCTGTCTAAGCGATCTTCGCAAACGGACGACTCAGCCGATTCTGAGTCCAGGCATGCGCCACCCATTCCCAGGAGCCAGTCATGACCCAACGTGTCAACTATGTCGAGCAGTCGCCCGAACTCTTCAAGAAGTTCGTCGAGTTCCTCAATGCCATCAAGGAGGGCGCGATCGAAGAGCCGCTTCGCAACCTCGTGTCGATCCGCACGTCGCAGCTCAACGGCTGCACCTTCTGCCTGGACATGCACGTCAAGCAGGCCAAGATCCAGGGCGAGCGCGAGCTGCGCCTGTACCACCTGGCCGCATGGCGCGAATCGACGCTGTTCATCCCGCGCGAGCGTGCGGCGCTGGCCTGGACCGAAGTGCTGACCAAGCTGCCCGAGCAAGGCGTGCCCGACGACATCTACGAGCGCGTGCGCACACAGCTGTCGGAAAAGGAAATCTCCGATCTCACCTTCCTCGTCATGTCGACGAACGCCTGGAGCCGTCTGAACATCGCCTTCAAGAGCGTGCCCGGCGCCTCCGACAAGGTCTTCGGCCTGGACAAGGCGAAGCTCGCCTGAGCCCCGCTGGCAGGAACCGTTTCCCATCAACCACCCTGCCCCTTGCGGGCTACAAGGAAATCATCATGAAGATCGTTGTCATCGGCGGCTCGGGCCTCATCGGTTCGAAGGTCGTCAGCAAGCTGCGCGACGCCGGCCATGAGGTCGTCGCCGCATCGCCTGCCTCGGGCGTGAACACCATCACCGGCGAAGGCCTGGCCGAGGCCCTGCAAGGCACGCAGGTGGTGCTGGACGTGGCGAACTCGCCTTCGTTTGAGGACAAGGCCGTGCTCGAGTTCTTCGAAACCTCGGGACGCAACCTGCTGGCCGCGGAAGCCGTGGCCGGCGTGAAGCACCATGTGGCGCTGTCGGTGGTCGGCACCGATCGCCTTTCCGAGAGTGGCTACTTCCGCGGCAAGATCGCGCAGGAGAAGCTGATCCGCGAATCGAAGATTCCGTACACCATCGTCCATTCGACCCAGTTCTTCGAGTTCCTCGGCGGCATCGCTCAGTCGGGCACCGACGGCGACATCGTGCACCTCTCGCCGGCCTTCGTGCAACCGATCGCATCGGATGACGTCGCCGCCGCCGTCGCGGACTACACCCTCGGCAACCCCGTGAACGGTGTGGTCGAGATTGCGGGCCCAGAGCGTGTTCGCTTGTCCGATCTGGTGCAGCGTTTTCTCGCCAAGACCAACGATCCGCGCAAGGTCGTCCAGGACGTGCACGCGCGTTACTTCGGCGCGGAACTGAAGGACGACACGCTCGTGCCGGGCCCCAACCCGCGCATCGGTGCGCTCAACTTCGAAGCCTGGTACGCGCTGCCCAAGCCCGCACGCTGACACGAAGCCCGCCCTCGGCCGCGCCCCGACGCGACCGGGGGCTGCTGCCCCAAGGCTCCCCTCCCCCTCCTGGTGAACCCCATGCCCGACAGCCCCCAGCGCTCCACATTCGCCTCATCGAACCTGGCTGACGTCAGCCGCGGGCGCTATGTCATCGATCCCGTCCATTCGCATGTGCTGTTCAGCGTGTCGCACTTCGGCATCTCGACCTACCACGGCGAATTCATCGCGCCTGCCGGCACACTCGACATTCCACTGTCAGCAAATGGCAGCCAGACACGCCTGGCGGTGTCCGTACCGGTCGCCAACGTGAGAACGACGAGCCGGATCCTCGACGACGAACTCAGAAGCCGCGAGTGGCTCGATGGTGAGCGGTTTCCATCGATCGCGTTCGATTTCGCTGCGCCTCTTTCCCTGTCCGAAAATTCGTTTCAGGTGGCTGGCGCACTCACCTTGCACGGCGTGACGCGCAACGTCACGTTCGACGTGAGCTTTGTCGGCGCCGGCATGAATCCGGTTAAGCAGGTTTACACGATCGGGTTCGACATCCGGGGGCGCATTCGCCGCAGCGAGTACGGCGTCACCACCGCGCTTCCGATGATTGGCGACGAACTCGGCCTCGTCATCAGCGCGGCCTTCGAACTCGAAGTTTCGGCGGCCTGAGCGCAGCGCTCCTCTCCTCGAATTGAACGGAAGCCTGGAATGCCCACGCAGAAAGAAAAAGCCGGCGCCGTCGCAGCGAAAGCGGCGCAACGCGGCCGATTGCACCCGCCTCCTGTCGCGCTGCTCGACAGGTACAAGGGGCAGGAATTCGACCCGATCTATTCGACGGTCGTCACAGTGAGCGGCGGCGAAGCCGAACACGGACGGGCTTCGGGCGTGGCGCGCTCTGACGACGGCAACCTGAACGTGCAGCTTCGCCTTCCCACCGCCCTGGGCGGCAACGGCGACGGCACCAACCCGGAGCAGCTGTTTGCAGCAGCGTACGCCGCGTGCTTCCATGGAGCCTTGAACCTGCTGGCCGCGAAAAGAAGGATTCCGGTTCACGACGCCAACGTGCAGATGTCCGTCGCTTTCGGTCGCGACCCCGTCGACGGGCTGTTCATGCTCACGGCCGATGTCCGGATTCACTTGCCCGACGTCGAAAAAAGCGTCGCCGAGGAACTGGTGCGCAGCACCGAGAGGTTCTGTCCGTACGCCAAGATGGCGCGCAACGGCATCACCACCATCGTGGCACTGGCGACCTAGGAGTCTCCCCTCCGCGCCCCCTCGACGGCGCATCCATACCTTGCCTCGAGAAGTACTTCATGAGCAATCCCTCCGACACGCCGCGCAAGACGCCGCTGACCACTGCCTTCGGCGCCCCCGTGGTCGACAACCAGAACAGCCTCACCGCCGGCCCGCGAGGTCCCCTGCTGATGCAGGACGTGTGGCTGCTCGAGAAGCTCGCCAACTTCAATCGCGAGGTCATCCCCGAGCGCCGCATGCATGCCAAGGGCTCGGGCGCCTTCGGCACCTTCACCGTCACGCACGACATCACGAGGTTCACGCGCGCCAAACTCTTCAGCGCCGTGGGCAAGAAGACCGAGATGTTCGCCCGCTTCACCACCGTGGCCGGCGAACGCGGCGCGGCCGATGCCGAGCGCGACATCCGCGGTTTCGCGCTCAAGTTCTACACCGAAGAAGGCAACTGGGACCTGGTGGGCAACAACACGCCCGTGTTCTTCCTGCGTGACCCGCGCAAGTTTCCGGACCTGAACAAGGCCGTGAAGCGCGACCCCAAGACCAACCTGCGCAGCGCCACCAACAACTGGGACTTCTGGACCCTGCTGCCCGAGGCGCTGCACCAGGTCACCATCGTGATGAGCGACCGCGGCATTCCCGCGAGCTACCGGCACATGCACGGCTTCGGCTCGCACACCTACAGCTTCATCAATGCGGCCAACGAGCGCTTCTGGGTCAAGTTCCACTTCAGGACGCAGCAGGGCATCAAGAACCTCACCGATGCCGAGGCTTCGGCCCTCGTGGGCGGCGACCGCGAAAGCCACCAGCGCGACCTGTTCGATTCGATCGGCCGCGGCGACTTTCCCAAGTGGACTTTGTACGTGCAGGTCATGGCCGAAGCTGATGCACAGAAGGTGCCCTACCACCCCTTCGACCTCACTAAGGTCTGGCCCAAGAAGGACTACCCGCTGATCGAAGTGGGCGTCATGGAGCTCAACCGCAACCCCGAGAACTTCTTCGCCGACGTGGAGCAGAGCGCCTTCGCGCCGGGCAACCTGGTGCCGGGCATCGGCGTGTCGCCCGACAAGATGCTGCAGGCGCGCCTGTTCGCATACTCGGACGCGCAGCGCTACCGCCTGGGCGTGAACCATCACCAGATTCCGGTGAATGCAGCGCGCTGCCCGGTGCACAGCAACCACCGTGACGGCACCATGCGCGTCGATGGCAACTATGGCGGCACGCCCCACTACGAGCCCAACAGCTTCGGCCAGTGGCAGGAACAACCCGACCACCGCGAGCCGCCGCTGAAGTTGCGCGGTGACGCGGACTTCTGGAACTTCCGCGAGGACGATGCCGACTACTACAAGCAGCCCGGCGACCTGTTCCGCCTGATGAGCCCCGCGCAGCAACACGTGCTGTTCGACAACACGGCGCGCGCAATGGGCGATGCCCCGGAGTTCATCAAGCGTCGCCACATCGACAACTGCACCCGGGCCGATCCGGCCTACGGCGCGGGCGTGGCAAAGGCGCTGGGTCTGTAAGGCCGCGCTGCCTCAGGACAGACGCTCGAGCTGCGCCGCGAGGAACTCGATGAACAGCCGCGCGCGCGCCGGTGCCTGGCGCCCGAAGGCATGCAGGGCCGAGATCGTCACACGCGGCAACGGCTGCGATGGCAGCACGGGCACCAGTCGACCGGCATCGATGTCGTCCTGCACGAACAGGCGCAGGATCTGCACGATGCCCAGGTCGCCGAGCGCCGCGATGCGCAGTGCGACGCTGTTGTCCGTATCGAACACGCCGGGCGGGTTCAACACGGTGCCATCGGCAAAGCGGATCGGAAAGGCCTTGCCGCCCAGCATGTAGCGCACATGCGCGTGGCTGTGCAGAGCCTCGATCGACGCGGGCGTGCCGCGACGCGCCAGGTAGCCGGGCGACGCCACCAGCACGAGCGACAGGTCAGCGAGGCGTCGCGCGGTGAGGTCGGAGTCCGCCACATCCCCTGCGCGGATGGCGATGTCGTAACCCTCGCGGATCAGGTCAACGTGGCGATCGGCCAGGCTCATTTCCAGCTTCAACTCCGGGTGCCCGGGCAGGAACTTGCCGACCACGGGTTCCAGCAAGATGCGCCCCAGGTCACCGGGTGCGGTGATGCGCAACAAGCCCCGCGCCATGCCGACTGGCTGCATCACGTCACTGGCCTCGTCGAGCGCGCGCAGCAACGGCGCGATGCGTTCGTAGTACGCGGCCCCCTCCTGCGTGAGCGACAACAGCCGCGTCGAGCGCTGGAAAAGGCGAACGCCGAAGCGCTGCTCCAACCGCGCCACGCCCTTGGAAACCGCCGATGGTGAGGTGCCCAGCACCCGCGCGGCCGCACTGAACGAGCCGGCCTCGACAGCAGTGGCAAAGGCCATCAATCCGGGTGCGTGAGCTAGAACATTCATTGAAGACTCCGAGGCACAAGTCTTTCCATTTTTGCCCACTACTGGAGTTCGCGTGGAGACCCTAGATTGAAGACTTCTCTCTTCGTTGAACAAGGAAACGCATCATGCAAAAACTCACTGGCAAGGTGGCCGTGATCACCGGCGGCAACAGCGGCATCGGCCTGGCCTACGCCCAGACTTTCGCGGCGGAGGGCGCCCACGTCGTCATCGTGGGGCGCCGCCAGGACGCAGTGGACACAGCGCTGGCCAGCATCGGCCCGGACGCGATGGGCTTCGTCGGCGACGTGGCCGACCTGGCGATGCACGACCGCCTGCTCGCAGCGGTGAAGGCACGCTTCGGCGCCATCGACATCTATGTGGCGAATGCAGGAACGGCCATCCTCGAGCCATCGTCTGCCGTCACCATCGACACCTACGACGTGCAGTTCGCGACCAACACGCGCGCGGTGTTCTTCGGCGTGACCAAGGCACTGCCGTTCATGCGCGATGGCGGATCGATCATCCTCACGAGCTCAATCGCCGGCAACAAGGTGATGGACAACCACGCGGTTTACGCCGGCAGCAAGGCAGCCATCGAAGCCTTCGCACGCAACTGGGCGCTCGAGCTCAAGGAGCGCCGCATCCGCGTCAACGTACTGAGCCCGGGTCCCGTCGACACGCCGATCCTCGGGAAGCTGGGCATCACGGACGCTGCGCGGCCTGAGTTCGACAAGAGCATGGCGGCAGCGATCCCGTTGGGCCGCTTGGGCCAGCCGAACGATCTGGCGCAAGCGGCGCTGTTTCTGGCGGGCGACGACAGCGTGTTCGTCACGGGCGTCAACCTGAGCGTCGACGGCGGCATGGCGCTGACCTGACAGGCCGCGCGCCATGCCTGAAAACACGGCGCTCGGTTGTCAGGCCGGAGCCACGGTGCGCGGAGGGAGAAATCCCTTCGCATGGGCCAGGTCGGGCCACGGCATCACGGTTTCGCCGGCGACCAGCCACTTGCCGCCCGTGCGCCGAAGCCGCAGCTCGTAGAGCGCCGGATCGGCGTTCCGGCTCATGCGCCGAAAGAGGATCGCGGTGGCCTCATCGCCCTGCTCCTCGATGTGCAGGATGCGTTTTTCCGTCGACAGCGGTGCCTCGCCCGCATCGCGACGGCTTCTGAATTCGGCCATCATCTCCGACTTGGAAAAACGGGCGATCTCTCCCTGGGGCGTCAGTACCAGGAAGCCGAGGTCTTAGGTGTAGAGCGCTTCCATTTCATCCATCCGGTAGTGGCTTCCGGTGTCGGCGAGCACGTCGATGCTCGAGGCTTTCATCGTAGGAAGGGCTGCGTCGCTGCGGTAGGTCCGCGCAGGGACGCGCGCTGGTCCCGTTGCGGGATCAATGCCGGACGATCACGCGGTGCTCCGGACCTGCGGCCATGCCTTCTGGCGCCATCGCTTCAGAGGCGTGTCCACCAGATGCAGGCAGACGGCGGCCATCGTGAACGAGAACGCAAGGGTCGCGCTCAGCGTGATCCACAACGGCTGCGTATCGCGCAGCAGCAGCGCCAACGGGAAATGCCAGAGGTAGATACCGTAGGACAGCCGGCCGATGTAGACCATGGGCGCCGAGGCGAGAAACTTCGCTCTTCCGTGCTCAGCGGCGTAGCAGATCAGCACGAACGCGGACAACTCGGCCAACGTGATGCTCAGCGTGACCGCCTCGGTCTGGTGACTCGTCGGCAGCGAAGGCAGGGCCATGAGGACCAGCAGCGCCACGCTAGCCATCGCAAGCACATGCTTCGATACCTTGAAATGGGTCAGCGCCGCAATGGCTCCGAGCAGGATTCCGCTCATCCGCGTGTCGAAGCGGAAATACGCCTGCGACCAAGTCCAGTTCATGGCCACGAAGTACCGCCATGCTGTCACGGCAAGGAATGCAAACACAAGCCATCGGACAGGATGCCGCGTTCGCAGAAGCAGCGGCAGTACCAGCGGCCACAGCAGGTAGAACTTCTCCTCCACGCCGAGGGACCACGTGTGCCCGATGGTGTAGGCAAGCTCCCAGAAGGCCAGCGCGTAGTCGTAGACGTAGAGTGCGGCCAGCACGGCGGACAGCCAGCGATCTTCCGCCGGCCAGAGGATGGGGGCCAGCCCCACGTAGACCGCCACCATGAGCAGCAGCGTCGGATAGAGCCGCAACGCCCGGCGCGCGTAGAAGCGGCCGATCTCGATGCCGCCGTGGCGGTGCTCCGCCGTCAGCAGCGAAGTGATGAGATAGCCCGACAGGACGAAGAAGACGTCCAGCCCGATGAAGCCGCCATGCGCACCGGGGACCTCGCAGTGGAACAGGACCACCGAGAGGATGGACAGCGCGCGAATGCCGTCGAGCGCGGGGTTGTAGGGCAAGGACATCTGTCCGCGCTCAGCGAGTGGCCAGCGGGTCCGGCCTGCACGGCTGCAGGATCGTGGCACCGCACGCCGGATAGCTTGCCGGCCCCTTGACGTCCTTCAGTACGCCGAGCCGCACCACGGAGTCGTACGTCGCGTTGTGCAGCACATGAAGGCGCTGCTTCTGCGTGAAGGTGTCGAACACCAGGCCCCCGGTTTGGGCGGGCGTGTCGATCCAGATCCGCAGTCGCGAGCCCTTGCGAAAGTAGTGGCCCATCTTTTGGATCTCGACACGGGCAAGGACCGGCCGGCCCGGCAGCAGCGGCATTGGCTGCTCGGGGCGTTCAAGCCGGATGGGCAACAACGGCGTCGAGCGCGCAGTGTCCAGGGCGCGGTTCGACAAGCGCAACCAGCCCCGCTGGACATACGTCTCCTGTCCATCGGGCCGCAGTTCGGTGACGGTGACCTGCAGGTCGGCGTCGCCGGCACCGGCCGTGACCCAGAGGTCGGCACTGCCCGGTCCGTAGACCATCATGTCTTCACCCAACGGTGTAGAGGTGTAGGCCACGCCCGTGGTCTTCCAGTCGGCGGACAGCGGCCCCCAGAAGCTTCTTCCCGCAATGTCGTTGACGACCACACCGGCACCGGGATAGTCGAAGCCGTCGGCGGCTCCGGAACCAGGCGCATCGGCGAGGGCTTGGCCCGCAGCCAGGTGGAACGCCTTGACGGACAGGTCATCGCTGCGGATCGGCCCCCGTTGCACCACCCAGCGCGGCTTGGGAGAGACGCGTCGCTCCAGCGCATTGGCGCTCGCGCTTGCTTCGGCGGTCTCCATCCACACGGTGGTGCGCGGCGTGTCGCGTTCGAATCCGTTGTTCTCGCCCTTGACGAATCGGTCGAGAAATCGCACGGCCATCGCCTGGAAATCCGAGGCCAGGTACATGTCATGCCGGCCGTTGGTCTGCACCGACCACAGCATGGCCGGATCGAGCCGGGACTGGTAGTAGCCGCTGCGCGGCGTGATGGCCTGGTCCTGGAACGCTTCGAGCGACAGCACGGGAACCTGCACGCGGTCGGCATGCGGTGCCAGGTCGAAGCTCTTCATGTGGTCGTCCCGCAGGGGATGCGCCAGGAACAGGTGCATCACGGAGTTCGCATCCTCGGCCGCGAGGTTCTTCGGGATCTGCCCCAGGCAGGCCGCATCGCCCTCTTCCGTGGCCGTCTGCGCAACCACCTTCTCCCAGTACGCGCGCATGGAGCCACGCAAGGGTGTGATGAAACCGGGCGCCGGCACGCCGCCGGGCATCAGTGCATCGCGAAAGTCCGTCAGCACCATGCCGGGCACGATGGCCCGAAGGTGCGGCGGGCGTTGCTGCGCCGTCGCCAGTTGGGACGCCCCACCGTACGACCAGTTGACCATGCCGACCTTGGTGTCGGACCAGGGTTGCGACGCCGCGAATTCGACGGCTTCGGCGCCATGTCTTCCGAGTTGCGGACGCGTGTACTCGAGCGGGCCTGTGGAACAGCCACTGCCCGCGGCGTTGACGCCCATCACCGCATAGCCGGCCTCGACGAGGCGCTGGTCGAGCTCGACGGACATCGACGTCTTGTAGTGGAGGTAGGGCGTGCCGCCGATCGATCCGGCGTCGTAGCCGTTGATGCTCAGGATGACCGGGAACCTTCCCGATGCCTTCGGCAGCAGCACGCTGTAGCGCAGCCTGACGCCGTCGGAGGTCGTGAAGTAGCCGGCAATGCGCTTCGCCCAGAACGGTGCGGCCGGCCCCTGCGCGGGGAAATCGAAAGGCCGCGACGCCGGCAGGCCCGTGTCGGGATCCAGCAGGACATCCTGCCCATGTGCTGCGAGCGACGTGACGAACGCCGTGGTGAGCGTGATGGCGGCGACGATGAACTTCTTCATGGTTCGTGTACTCAGGGGCTTGCTGGATCGGCGGCGGGTGGCGATGTTAGGGCATTGCTGCGTCACCGACAGTCCTTCACACGACAAACGTTGTGGGCAGGAAAGTACACCCGGGCCGACGCTGTCTTGTGACTGCGTTTGGCGAATGCGTACCGCACCACCGAACCAATTGATGTCCGTCGCTCAACACGGTGCGGCCTCTCGCGTGGCTAGTGACAGGCCTCGCCGGAACCTACGATCGACGCGGCCTTCAATATCCCCACACACGCACCCTATCGAAGGTCCAGGCCATCGACTTCATGTGCGACCCGACGACGGAAAGATTCAGATGATGGATTCAGTGACCCCATTGAAAGGCGCATGCCGGAAGGCCGGACGCGCCGCCGCGTTTCGCTGCGACAGCGACGGGATGAATCCGGCATGAACGATCGCGTGGACTTCCTGCGACGCGGCCTGCTGCGCAGCGCCGTGGCGGGCACCGGCATCGCCGGGCTGAACCTCGCCTTCGGTGGCAAGGTGGCATTCGCGAGGGGCATCGGATCACCGGCCCTGGCCCTGGCGCACCTGAAGAACGTCGATGCTGGCGTCCTGAACATCGCCTACTACGAAGCAGGGCCGGCGGACGGCCCCGCGGTGGTGCTTCTGCACGGCTTCCCGTATGACATCGAGGCCTACGCAGAAGTCGCCCCCATCCTGGCGGCCGCGGGTTGCCGGGTGATCGTCCCCTATCTGCGCGGCTTCGGCCCCACACGCTTCCTTGACGCAAGCACACTTCGTTCGGGCGAATTCGCAGCGTTCGGCGCAGACCTGCTGGCGCTGCTCGACGCATTGGCGTTGCCGCGCGCCGTGCTGGCGGGATACGACTGGGGCGGCAAGGCGGCCAGTGCCGTCGCCGCCCTCTGGCCCGAGCGCTGCGCAGGGTTGGTGTCGGGCAACGGTTATGCATTCGCGGATCCGGCTACGGCATTGATCCCCGCGAAGCCCGACAGCGAAATTCCACTCTGGTGGCAGTTCTATTTCCAGACCGAAAGAGGACGCGCCGGCTACGCGAAGTACCGCCGCGAACTCAACCGGATCTTCTGGAAGCAATGGTCGCCGACGTGGCGCTTCGACGACGCGACCTTCGCCCGCACCGCCGCATCGTTCGACAACCCCGATCACGTCGAGATCTCAATCCATTCATTCCGTCACCGCTTCGGCGCAGTCAAAGGAGACCCGGCCTATGCCGAGATCGATCGCAAGCTGGCCTTGCTGCCTGCGATACCGGTGCGCACGGTGACGCTGGACGGCGGCGACGATGGCGCCCATGCACCGACCGACGGTTCGGCCCAGGCGGCGAAGTTCACGGGGCCACGCACACATCGCGTGATACCGGGGGCGGGGCACAACCTGCCGCAAGAGGCGCCGAGCGCGTTTGCGGACGCGGTGCTCGAGCTCGTGCGCGCGGACCGTCGCACGCGTTGAGCTTGGGCATCATCGCGCCTCGAGGCGGTGCTTGATTCGGTGCGCCGCCGATCCTATACTTTCCAAAACAGGAAAGTATTAACTCCTCATGAACGCACTCACACTGCACTACCACCCGCTCTCGTCCTACTGCCACAAGGTGCTGATCGCGGTCGACGCGCTGGGGATCGACGTAGAGAAGCGGTTGCTCAACCTGGGTGACCCCGAAGAACGTGCCGCGCACCTCGCGCTGTGGCCCACAGGCAAGATGCCGCTGCTGGTGGACCGGCTTCGGCCGGTGCCCGAATCGAGCATCATCATCGAGTACCTCCAGCGTCACCATGCAGCCTCGGGCCGCACCCTCATTCCGGAAGACCCGGACGTCGCGCTCGACGTGCGCTTGTGGGATCGCCTGTTCGACCTGCAGGTGATGACGCCAATGCAGGCGCTGACCGCCGACCTTCTGCGGCCCGAAGGCGAACGTGATGCACGCGGGGTAGCCAAGGCGCGAGAAGGCTTGTCGTCGGCCTACGCGTTCATCGACCGCCACCTGAAAGGGCGAACCTGGGTTGCCGGCGATGCCTTCAGCATGGCCGACTGCGCTGCGGCGCCCGCTTTGTTCTATGCAGTGACCTACGTGCCGCTGCCGGCGCAGCATGTGCAGCTGGCCGCCTACTTTGAGCGGTTGATGGACCACCCCTCGGTGGCAGCCACCATTGATGCGGCGCGCCCCTGGTTCGAGTTCTATCCCGGGCGCGCCGGCCTGTCGCGCCGCTTCTTCGATCCGGCGAGCGCCTGAGATGCGAGCAGCGATCGCCGAGCCCGCGCAGCTCGACCGCATGTTCTTCGCACTTGCCGACGCATACCGCCGCGGCATGCTCGATCGCCTGAGCCGCGGACCGGCCTCGGTGTCCGAGCTGGCCGCAACGCTCGGCATGGCGCTCCCCTCGGCCGTCAAGCACCTCGCCGTGCTTGTTGAAGGCGGGTTCGTCGCCTCCCAAAAGAGCGGCCGTGTGCGCACCTACACGGCCGAACCTGAGGCGTTCGATGCCATGGAATCGTGGGTCGCGAAGCGCAAGACGCTGCTCCACGCGCAATTCGACCAACTCGATGCCTATCTGGCCGAGCAAAAAGGCAAGTCATGAAGCACATCCCCGCCGCACACACCGACTTCGCCATCAAACGCGAACTCGACGCCTCGCCCGAGGACGTTTTTCAGGCCTGGGCCGATCCCGAGGCAAAGCGCCGCTGGTCCGACTGCCACGCCGAGTACACAACCGAGTACCGCTTGGACTTCAGGCCGTTCGGCCATGAAACGCATAGAGTCGCCTATCCCGATGGCCGCATCCAGCAGATCGAGAAGGTCTTTTTCGATATCGAACCCGCACAGCGCATCGTCTTCGCCTACGACATCCAGCTCGACGCACGCCGACTGTCGGTGTCGCTCGTAACGGTCGAGTTCTTGGCGCACAAGCATGGGACTCGCATGGTCTACAAGGAACAGCTCACGTACCTGGACGGTCATGAAGATCGCGCCGAGCGCATCCGTGGAACGGAAGAAGGCTTGGACCGGCTTCTGCTGGAGATGGCACGGCGCTAGAACAGGTGCCCAGCCGTCTCTGCGCACTGCGCAGCGTCAGGTTCATCGCCACGACAGGGGGTTGCGCACCACCGATACCCTCATCGAGGTTTGCGGCACGGCGTGCACGTCAGAAGGTGCCAAACGTTGTTAAGGCGCTCGACGACAAACGCGGGATTGCGCCCGCGTCTTCCTCCGTGAGATTCGCTCCAAGCCACAAGGGCGTCGAACTCAGAGCCAAACCGCAGAGGCTCTTCTCTCCTTCCTCGCATCTTTGGTGTCTACGAGACAACAGGGTGATGCACTCTGGCCATCTACCGGCGTGCGAGTCTCGTCAATAGCATCGAGTGCACTGAGTCAGTGACCCGCAGCTCCTTGCAGGCAACACCTGGAACTACTCACATGCACGGTTTCATTGAGCGCCAACCTCCATGGATCGAAATCATTTCAAGGGTGACTTGATGAATCAAACTTTCAATGCGAGTTCTACGGCTGACGACGTTCTTGATAGCGTTGACCTTCGAGGCAAAAGAGTCCTCCTGACGGGGGTTTCATCCGGCCTCGGCGTCGAAACGGCACGCTCACTGGTGGCGCATGGCGCGCACGTGATTGGAACGGCGCGTGATCTGCACAACGCTCCGGCGGTCAGAAATGCCGTCCTTTCGGGTGCGGCGAATGGCGGAGGCTTCGACTTGGTGGAACTCGACCTGTCGTCTCTGGAGAGCGTGCGCAGATGTGCGGACGGTATCGGAAAGGACCACTCGTTTTTCGACGTGATCATCGCCAATGCGGGAGTCATGGCCACGCCCGCCGGGCGCACACGCGACGGCTTCGAAACGCAGTTCGGTACGAACCATCTCGGTCACTTCCTCCTCGTGAACCGCTTGGAAGCACGAATCGCTGACGGCGGCAGGGTCGTGGTCGTGGCGTCCGCGTCCCATCGCTCCGCCCCTTTCAGCCTCGACGACCTGAACTTCGAACACACCGCCTACGAGCCTCAACTTGCGTATGTGCGATCAAAGACGGCGAACATCCTGTTCGCAGTGGAATTCGACCGCCGTCATCGCGGGCGTGGTGTCCGGGCCGTCGCTGTCCATCCCGGAACTATTCGCACCGGACTCGGACGGCACATGGGGCAGGAAGCCATGGAAACGGCTATCGCGCAAATCAGCGCGTCGCTCGTGGCCGAGGGGCAAGCGCCATTCCAGTGGAAAAGTGTGGCGCAAGGGGCTGCGACCACCCTATGGGCCGGCCTGGTCGCCGCGCCGGCGGAGGTGGGAGGACGCTATTGCGAGAACTGCCACGTCTCCGAAGTGAACGACGGGCCTCTCAGCCCTTTTGCCGAAGGCGTTCGCTCCTACGCGTTGGACCCCGAGACAGCCACGCTGCTTTGGCGTCGCAGCGAGGACATGGTCGGCGAGACCTTCTGATTCGTGTACTCGGCAAACGCCATGGAGCGAAGCCCAGACCGTTCACGGCACCGCACTCCCGCTCCCGGGAGAAGCATTCTTCACTGAGCAGGATTTCCCGATGTCCGATCCCAACAATTTGCCTCGCCGCTCATTTCTGGAAAAGGCAGCAGTCGGTGTCGTTGCCTCCCAACTCGCAGCAGGCGTTCCAGCTTTTTCGCAGACGCGTGTCGCGTCGACGCCGCTCAGCCGCCTCGGGCCGCTCAAGAGCATCGAGGCCGGCGTGCTGAACGTCGGCTACGCGGAACTGGGGCCTGCCAACGGCGCGCCGATCCTTCTTTTGCATGGCTGGCCCTACGACATCCATACCTATGCCGAGGTTGCGCCAGTCCTGGCCTCACAAGGGTACAGAGTCATCGTCCCGTATGTGCGCGGGTACGGCATGACGCAGTTCATTTCCAGCGACACGCCTCGCAACGGCCAACAGGCGGTGCTCGCCGTTGACATCATTGCGTTGATGGATGCGTTGAAGATCCAGAAGGCCACTGTCGGCGGCTGCGACTGGGGCGCTCGGACGGCCTGCATCCTCGCAGCCTTGTGGCCGGAGCGCGTCAAGGCTCTGGTCTCCGTCAGTGGTTATCTGATCGGCAACAGGGAGTCGGGCAAAGCTCCTTTGTCACCAAAAGCCGAGCTTCAGTGGTGGTACCAGTACTACTTCGCCACCGAGCGCGGCCGTGCCGGCTACGAGAAGAATCGGCACGACTTCTCGAAGCTGATCTGGCAGATTGCTTCTCCCAAATGGGCTTTCGATGATGCCACCTTCGACCGCAGCTCTGCTGCCCTGGAGAATCCCGACCATGTCGCGGTAGTGATCCACAACTATCGCTGGCGACTCGGCTTGGCCGAAGGCGAATCGAAGTACGACGACTTGGAGAACCGACTCGCCAAGGCCCCAGTCATCACCGTTCCCACGATCACTTTCGAAGGCGATGCCAACGGTGCGCCGCACCCGGAGGCGAGCGCCTATGCCGGGAAGTTCTCAGGCAGATACGAACATCGCGTGGCCAACGGCGGGATCGGTCACAACCTGCCCCAAGAGGCGCCCCAGGCGTTCGCGGCTGCCGTGGCGGAACTCGCCCGCCTCTGATCCATTTTTTGCACGCCCCCGTTTCCAGGGACCGATACCAAAGCGGGGGATGGGCGTGAATTTCGGCGATTCAAAGAAAATCCTTCGCCTTCTGCCGCCGAGCCTCACCCAGGTCGTCATCGCTAGCAGATCGCCGGAGGAGGCTTTCGTACACGCGTAGTCCCAACCGTCCACGATGCTGGCAATTTGGTGATATCAATGGCAGCCCGTTGAGAGCCCGGGTTCATGTGGTGTGAGGAGATCCCGAGCGGGGCGAACCGATCCTGATCGACGCGCCGGCGCGAGCCACTCAGCGTCCGAGGTCTTTGGCGGACACGCCACCGATGCCCCAGTTTTCCTTGGGCATGTCGTGCAGCCACACGCGCACGTTTTCTCTCGGCGCGTCGACGGCCTCAACGATGGCGCGGGTCACTTTCTCGATCAGCGCGCGCTTCTGCTCTTCGGTGCGGCCTTCGATGAGGTAGATCTGTGCAAAGGGCATTCGTGTACTCCTGTGGTGTGCGCTTCTGGGGTTGATGCCGGTCAGACGAAGCGCAGGCCCACGCTGCCCATGCCCTGCACCTTCAGCGTGATCGCATCGCCGGCCTGCACGGCGACGGCCTCGGTGATGCCGCCCGAGAGAATCAACGTGCCCGCCGGGATCTCTTCGCCGCGCGCGCCCAGGTGATTGGCCAGCATCGCAACGGCCGCGGCCGGGTGGCCGAGCACGGCAGCGCCCGCACCGAACGCCACGGGCTGGCCGTTCTTCTCGAGCACGATGCCGACGGTGCGCAGGTCGACCTCGCTCGCGGGCACGGCGCGACCGCCCACCACGAAGCGCGAGGCCGAGGTGTTGTCGGCCACCACGCTCTTGAGATCGAACTTGAAGTCGCGGTAGCGGCTGTCGATCACCTCGATACCTGGCAGCACAAAGTCGGTGGCCGCAAGCACAGAACCGATGTGACAGCCCGGGCCGCTGAGCGCGCGCTTGGTGATGAACGCGATCTCGGGCTCGACCTTGGGGTGGATAAGCTCGCTCACCTTGCATTCGCCGCCTTCGGGCACGGCATAGTTGTCGGCCATGAAGCCGAAGACCGGCGTGGTCACGCCCATCTGCTTCATCTTCGCGTGCGAGGTGAGCCCGGCCTTCAGTCCGATGATGCGATGCCCACGTGCGAGCTTGCGGCGGCGAATCTCGTTCTGGATCGCGTAGGCGTCGTCCCAGTCCATCTCGGGATACTCGTCGGTGATCTTGGGCGTGTCGCGTGCCTCCAGCTCGCAGGTTTCCAGGTGCTCGGCGAGCGCGGCGATGGTGTTCTTGTCGAGCTTCATGCGGTCACTCCTTCTTGTTGCTGTACGGCCTTGCGTGCACGGGCCAGCGTGATGGCCGTGTCTTCGATCATGTCTTCCTGGCCGCCGACCATCCCGCGCCGGCCCAGTTCCACCAATATTTCTCGCGCAGGCACGCCGTACTTTTTCTCGGCGCGCTTGGCGAACAGCAGGAAGCTCGAGTACACGCCCGCGTATCCCAGCGTGAGTGAGTCGCGGTCGACGCGGATCACGTGGTCCATGATGGGGACGACGCGGTCCTCGGCCACGTCCTGGATGCGGAACACATCGACGCCGGTCTCGATGCCCATGCGGTCGCACACCGCCACGAACACCTCCATCGGCGTGTTGCCCGCGCCCGCGCCTAGACCTGCGGCAGCGGCATCGATGCGGTTGGCGCCGGCCGCAACGGCCGCGACCGAGTTGGCCACGCCCATCGCGAGATTGTGGTGGCCATGGAAGCCCAGCTCGGTGTCGGCCTTGAGTGCCGCGCGCACCGCGCCGATGCGTGCCGTGACGTCGTCCGGCAGCATGTAGCCCGCCGAGTCGGTGACGTAGATGCAGTTAGCGCCGTAGCCTTCCATGAGCAGCGCCTGGCGCACGAGCATTTCGGGCGAGGCCATGTGGGCCATCATGAGAAAGCCCACCGTGTCCATGTCGAGCCGGCGCGCCATGGCGATGTGCTGCTCGGACACGTCGGCTTCAGTGCAGTGCGTGGCCACACGCACGGTGTGCACGCCCAGCCCGTGTGCCATGCGCAGGTGGTCCACGGTGCCGATACCAGGAATCAGCAGGGCCGACACCTTGGCCTGCTTCATCAGCGGGATCACGGCGCCCAAGTATTCCTCGTCGGAGTGTGCGGGAAAGCCGTAGTTGACCGAGCTGCCGCCCAGGCCGTCGCCGTGTGTCACTTCGATCAGCGGCACGCCCGCTTCGTCGAGCCCGCTGGCGATGTGCTTCATCTGTTCGAGCGTCACCAGGTGGCGCTTGGGGTGCATGCCGTCGCGCAGCGTCATGTCGTGCAGGGTGACGCGGCGGCCCTTCAGGTTCGTGTGCGTTGGGGTGGTCATGGGTGTGCTCCTAGGCCACGGCGGGCTCGGGTTGCGGGAGGCTGGCGAGCATCGCTTCGGCGAACATTTCGGCCGTGCGCGCCGCGGCGGCGGTCATGATGTCGAGGTTGCCGGCGTACTTGGGCAGGTAGTCGCCCAGGCCTTCCACCTCTAGGTAGATCGACACGCGGTTGCCGTCGAACACGGGCCCGTTCACGAGCCTGTAGCCCGGCACGTACTTGCGCACCTCGGCCATCATCTCGTGCACCGAGGCCGTGATGCGCGCCTCGTCGGGCGGGCCTTCGGTGAGGCAGTGCACCGTGTCGCGCATGATCAGCGGCGGCTCGGCCGGATTGACGATGATGACCGCCTTGCCCTTGGCCGCACCGCCCACGCGCTCGACCGCACCGGCCGTGGTGCGCGTGAACTCGTCGATGTTCTTGCGCGTGCCCGGGCCGACCGAGCGGCTGGACACGGTGGCCACGATCTCGCCGTAGGCCACGGGTTGCACGCGCGACACCGCCGCCACCATCGGGATGGTGGCCTGCCCGCCGCAGGTGACCATGTTGACGTTGGCCGGCCGCGCACCGCCCGCCATGAGCAGGCTCTTGAGGTTGACCGGCGGCACGCAGAACGGGCCGATGGCTGCAGGCGTCAGGTCGATCATGAGCACGCCCAGGGCATTGAGCTTGGCGCTGTTCTCCGCATGCACGTAGGCGCTGGTGGCGTCGAAAGCGATCTGCACGCCATCGGCCTTCACATGCGGCAGCAGGCCGTCCACGCCCTCGGCCGTGGTCTTCAGGCCCATCTCGCGGGCACGCTTCAGGCCGTCGGACTCGGGGTCGATGCCCACCATCCACACGGGTTCGAGCACCGGGCTGCGCTGCAGCTTGGCGAGCAGGTCGGTGCCGATGTTGCCGGGGCCGATCAGCGCGCACTTGATCTTGGTTGGGTTCGTCATGGGGTTGTCTCCTTCAATGGAAGCGCACCGAGCAGCCGCCCAGGCCGCCGATCGAGACGCGGAAGTTGTCGCCGGCCTTGGCGGGGAACATCGCGGCGAGCGCGCCCGACAGGATCACCTCGCCCGCCTTGAGCCCGATGCCCAGCGCGCCCAGCGTGTTGGCCAGCCACGCGACCGCGTTCACCGGCGAGCCGAGCGCGGCGGCGCCCGCGCCGGTGGCGATGATTTCGCCGTTCTTCTCGAGCACCATGCCGCAGGTCGCCAGGTCGATGCGGCGTGGATCGATCGCGTGGTCGCCTAGCACGAACACGCCGCACGAGGCGTTGTCGGCCACGGTGTCGGCGATCTGGATCTTCCAGTCGCGAATGCGCGAATCGACGATCTCGAAGCAGGGCATCACGCACTCGGTGGCGGCCAGCACGTCGGCGTTGCCGATGCCGGGGCCCATGAGGTCGCGCTTGAGCAAAAAGGCGATCTCGCCCTCGGCCTTGGGCTGGATGAGCGTGCTGCTGTCGATCGACTCGCCCTCTCCGACGATCATGCCGTCGAGCAGGTAGCCGAAGTCGGGCTGGAACACGCCCAGCATGTTCATCACGGCGCGCGAGGTCACGCCGATCTTCTTGCCGACGATGCGCTCGCCGGCGTCGAGGCGGCGCGCGATCATGCGCTGCTGGATGCCGTAGGCGTCGGCGATGGTGATGCCTTCATGCCGGCTGGTGAGCGGGTCCACGACGCTGCGCTCGCGCAGCGCGTCGTAGAGCTCGTCGCCGAGCCGCTGGATGAGGGTGGGGTCCATGGGGGTCTTTTCCTTTGCTCTCTCTCGGGGGGTGAATCAATCAATCAATCGGCTTCGTTGAGGAAGTCGCCGACCAGGCGGGCGAAGCGCGCGCTGTGCTCGATCTGCGTCCAGTGGCCGCAGCGGCCGAACACATGCAGCTGGCTGTTGGGAATCCACTGGCTCAGCGTGAGCGAGGTGGCCAGCGGAATCACCTGGTCTTCGCGGCCGTGGATCAGCAGCGTCTCGTTCGGCAGTGCACGAATAGCGGCCTCCGGGCTCGCCATTGCATCGACCCAGCGCTGGTGCGGCGCCGGGAACATCGCGCCGAAGGTCTCCTGGAAACCGGGCCGCATGCTGGCTTCGTAACGCAGCTGCGCGAGCTCGTCGGTGACGAGGGCACGGTCGAACGCGAACACGTCCATGATCCGGCGCATGTTCGCGAACGAGGGTGTGTAGCCCCAGACGGCATCGAGTCCGGGCGTGATCGCGAAGGGCACGCCCACGCTGCCCATGAGCACCAGCCGGCGCACGCGGTGCGGCGCTCGGATGGCCAGCGCCAGCGCCAGCGCTCCGCCGAAGGAGTTGCCCACCACGTCGGCGCGTTCGATGTCCAGTGCGTCAAGCAGGTCGAGTGCCTGCTGCACCCAGGTGTCCATCGTGTAGGTCGCGCCGGGCACGCGCTGCGTGAAGCCGAAGCCAGCCATATCGGGTGCGATCACACGGCGCGAGCGAGCAAGCACCGGAAGCACCAGCCGCCAGTTGGCCCACGCACTCACGCCCGGGCCCGAGCCATGCAGGAAGAGCACCGGTGCGCCCTCCCCCAGGTCATGCACGTTGGTGTGGAATGCACCCGTGCGGATGCTGTTCGCGATTTCGGGGTTGCTCACCGTCAGGTCCTCACAGCTTGATGCAGACGTTGCGCAACTCGGTATAGAACTCGAGCGAATGCACCCCGCCCTCGCGCCCGATGCCCGACGACTTGGCGCCGCCGAACGCCGTGCGCAGGTCGCGCAAGAACCAGCTGTTGACCCAGCAGATGCCGACCTGCACCTGCCTGGCCACGCGGTGCGCGCGGCCCAGGTTCTCGGTCCAGACGGTGGTCGCCAGGCCGTAGTCGGTGGCGTTGGCGAGCGCGATGGCTTCTTCCTCGGTGTCGAAGGGCGCGATGTGGCAGCAGGGGCCGAAGATTTCCTCGCGGATCACCGAGGCCGTCTCGGGCAGGCCGCTCCAGATGGTGGGCTGCACCCAGTGGCCCTCGGCCAGCGCGCCTTGCATCGCCGGCACGCCGCCGCCGGTGACGACGGTGGCGCCCTCGTCTTTCGCCTTGCGGTAGTACGACAGCACCTTCTGCTGGTGCTCGCGCGAGATCAGCGGGCCGATGCCCACGCCGGCCTCTTCCGACGGACCCGGTTTGAGCGCTTCGGCCTTGGCCTTGAGCGCCGCGACGAACCTGTCGAAGATGGGTCGCTGCACGTAGACACGCTCGGTGCCCAGGCACACCTGGCCGCAGTTCTCGAAGGCCGAACGCGTGATGCCGGCGACGGCCTTGTCGAAATCGGCGTCGGCGAACACGATGCCGGCGTTCTTGCCGCCGAGCTCGAAGGACACGGGCCGCACGCCCTTGGCGGCGGCACCCATGATGGCCTCGCCGGTGCGCGTCTCGCCCGTGAAGGTGATGCCGTCCACGCCCGGGTGCGTGGTGAGGAACTCGCCGGCCGAATCGGGTCCGAAGCCATGCACCACGTTGTAGACGCCCGGCGGAATGCCGACCGCATTCATCACCTCGCCCAGCAGCGTGGCGGTGGCGGGCGTTTCTTCCGAGGGCTTGACCACCACGGTGTTGCCGCAGGCGAGCGCCGGGCCGACCTTCCAGGTCATGAGCAGCAGGGGCAGGTTCCACGGGCACACGACGCCGATCACGCCCAGCGGCGAGCGCACGGCGTAGTTCAGCGCCTGCCCGCCGTCGGGCGTGGTCATCTCGAAGCTCTCGGTGGGCACGTTCTTCACGATGTCGGCAAACACCTTGAAGTTGGCCGCGCCGCGCGGAATGTCGACGTGCGAGGCCAGCGCGTGCGGCTTGCCGGTGTCGGCCATCTCGGCCGCCAGGAAGTCGTCGAAGCGCCGGTTGATCTCGTCGGCCACGGCATGCAGCAGCTCGACGCGGCGGGCAACGCTCATGCGGCCCCACTCGCCGTTGAGCGCCCCGCGTGCGGCGCGCACGGCCGCATCGACCTCGCTGCGGCCGGCCTCGTGCACCTTGCCGAGGACACGGTTGTCCACCGGTGCGCGGTTGTCGAAGGTCTTCGGAGTGGCGACGAACTCGCCGCCGATGAAGTTCATGAACTGTTTCATCGCAGCGTCTCCTTCAGGTCACCACGCTCAGGAAGTTCTCATTGAGCTTGCGGTCGTGATAGAAGATCGCGCGCCCGAGTTCGTCGTCGGTCCACACCAGCGGCGGCTTGTCGGGATAGAAGATGTAGCCGCCCGAGAACACCTCGTTGCGGTTTCCGCTCGGGTCGAAGAAGTAGATGGTTTCGCCGCGCGTGATGCCGTGGCGCGTGGGGCCGATGTCGAGCGACACGCGCCGCTTGGTGATGAGGTCGGCCGCCTTGAGCACCTCGCCCCAGTTATCGAGCAGGAACGAGGCGTGGTGGAACTTGTTCTTCTCGGGGTGGCGGATGAACGCGATGTCGTGCGGCTTGGTCGAGCAGGTGAGGAAGGCCGCGATATACATGCGCTCAGGGCCGGCCACCACGCTCTCGGCCAGGTGAAAGCCCAACACCTCGGTGAACAGCTTCATGGTGCCGTCGAGGTCGTCGCCGTACAACAGGCAGTGGTCGAAGCGCGAGGGCGCCATGCCCTTGAGGTCGTCGGGGTAGACCTCGGGGTTTTCGTAGGGCATGCCGTTGCCGACCTTTTCCTTCTCGGCGAAGAGTTCGATGGCGTGGCCGGTGGGCACGGTGAAGCGGAAGCGCGGGCCAGTGCGCAGGTGCTCGCCGGCTTCGATCCACTGCATGTCGGTAGCCAGGCCGCTGGCCTTCAGGTCAGCGGCGAGCTTGTCAAGCGTGGCGGGCGAATCGACGCGAAAGCCCATGAAATCCATGCCGGCCTCGTCGGCCTCGCGCAGCACGACGCTGTGGTGATCGTGCTCGTCCCAGGCCTTGAGGTAGATGCGGCCCTGCGCATCGCGGCCGGTTTCGATCAGGCCCAGCACGTCGCGGTAGTGCGTGAGGGCAGCCCCGAGGTCGAGCACGCGCAGTTGCACGTGTCCGGGGCGAATGACGCCAGTGAGTGCCATGGAAGTCTCCTTTGGTTGGTGATGGGAAAGTTCAGGTGGGGAAACGGGAATCGGAGGACGGCGATGCCGATGCGACCAGACGGCGCTCGATGCAGCGCGCCAGCTTCTCGACCGCACGCAAGGCCAGGTCGCTTTGCGGGTAGGCGCGGCAGGCCAGCACGTAGCCCTGGGCTTCTTCTTCGACGCTGACGTGGCAGCGGCTCATGCGTTCGCGGCGCACGGCACCCGACTCGATGCGCACCTTGCAGACACCGCAGCCGCCGCCGCGGCAGCCCACCGGGATGCCCTTGCGGCCGAGCTGCTCCATGCCGCTGAGCAGCGTCTGGTCGGCGCGACAGCTGTAGCGCTCGTGGGTGTTGCCGATGACGACAGAAAAGCTCATGGCCGGCTCCTCCTCACAGCGCCTTGAACAGCGGGCTGCGCGGCGCCGCGGAAGCGGCATCGGCGGCGGTGAAGAACTTCTCGGTGTAGATGTCGCGCTCGAACAGGCGGCCCTGCATCAGCGTGGCGATGCAGGCTTCGGTCATCGGCGGCGGCCCGCACAGGTAGGCCTTGTGGCCGCGGAAGTCGTTCGCGAAGTGGGCCTTCAACGCCTCGTGCGCAAAGCCGCGCGCGCCACGCCAGTCGCTGTCGGCCGGCAGGTCGGACAGCACAGGCACGTAGGTGAAGTTGGGGTGCTGGTCTGCGAGCTGTTCGAAGAGCTCTCGAAAGTACAGCTCTTCGGCATTGCGCGCGCCCTGCACCAGCGTGATCGGCAAGGTGCAACCTTCGGTGAGCAAGTCGAGCACCATCGACTTCGGGCTCGACAGGCCCGAGCCGCCGGCCACGAAGATCATCGGCAGCCCCGCCGACTTGCGCACGAAGAAGCGGCCGTTGGGCGCGGTGAAGCGCAGGCGCTGGCCCACCTGCAGCTCGTCGTGCAGCCAGCCCGTCGCGCGGCCGTTGGGCACGCGGCGGATGTGCAGCTCGACGAGTTGGTCGTCGGGTGCATTGGCGATCGAGAAGGCGCGTTCGCCCTCCACGCCTGGCACGTGCAGCATCACGTACTGGCCGGCCTGGAACGGTGCCGGCCGATCGGTGCGCAGCCACAGGCCACGGATGGTGGGCGTGAGCATGCGGGCCTCGACCAGCTCGGCATCGAAGTCTTCCAGCGGCAGGAACTGCGCGTCGGGGTCTTCGTCGATCTCGGCTTCGATGACCAGGTCGGCCTGCGCCGTCGCGCAGCACGCGAGGATCTTGCCGTCGTCGCGCTCGAAGTCCATGAGCGCGAAGTTGGAGGCGTCGCCGTGCTCGCATTCGCCTTCGAGCACCTGCACCTTGCAGGTGCCGCACACGCCGTGGCCGCAGGCGTGAGGCAGCCACACGCCGGCGCGCAGGCAGGCATCGAGCACGGTCTGGCCGTCGCGCACCGCGACGGCCTGGCCGAGCGGCTCGATCATGATCTGGAAGCTCATGGCAAGGCCCTCCCGCGCTCAGCTGAAGGAGCCGCCGATGCCCGTGAGCCCGGGCGTGCGAAACCGCAGCGCCGACTTGTGGACCAGGCCGTTGTCGGCCAGCGACTTCGACGCGTCGGGCGTGAAGGGCTTGCCGGAATCGAACCATTCGGCGCGCGACCAGTCGACCCTGTCGAAGTCGGGGTGGCTGCCGTACACGCCGGGCAGCACGTCGCTGATGAGCGCGCCGAAGGGCATGGCCGCGGGCAGCGGCAGGCACACGGGGGAGCAGAAGAGCAGGTGGTCTTCCCATCCGATGTAGAGCAGGCGGTTGCCGTGGAAGCGGTCTTCGCTGTCCATGACGGTGCCGGTGTAGCCCGGGGCGAGTGCAACAACAGACATGTCGGTCTCCTTCTTTGGGGTGAGCGCTGCCCGCGCCGTGCGTAGGGCACGGCGGGAGCGCGGGGGTCGATGGGGTGGTGAGGCCGGGCTGGTCAAGCCACCTTGGGCTCGGCCGCCGACAGGTCCTGCCCTGTCCAGCGTTCCCAGTTGGCTTTGTCGGGCGAAGTGTTGAACTCGCCGTTGTCGGCGCCGGCTTTGATGTGGTAGTAGTCGAGCACGGCCGCCAGTGGGTTGAAGCCTTCCACCGTCGGGTCGGTGCCCTCAGGGAAGCAGTTGCCCTGGTAGATCTGGTGCACCGGCAGCCAGGCCTGCACGTACTTCTCGGGCTCGCCGTCGAACACGTCCTTGCAGCCGTCAGAGCAGAAGTGGTACTTCATGCCGTGGTAGCTGCTCTCTCGGTAGCAGATCTTGGTGGGGTCGTCAGGCTCGGTGAAGGCCATCGGGATCTGGCAGGTCTGGCACAGCATCGGCAGCGTGTTGTTGAACCAGCGCTTGCCCTGCTTCTCCTGCTCGGCCAGCCACTCGAAGCGCGGGCGGTACAGGCTGTCGAAGGTCTCAGGGTACTTTTCGGCTAGCCACGTCATCTCGTCGGGCTTGGGCACCCAGACGTTGAAGTTGGCGGCGTGGCCGTAGTTGTTGAAGATGGCCCAGGCCTCGTGCGAGATTCGGCTCTTTTCCTTCGAGGCGACCTCGTGGTACTTGGGCATGCGGATGCCGTAGCGCGCGAGATCTTCGAACAGCGCACCGCCGTTCTTCTCGAAGTACATCTCCCACGCCTCGGACCAGCTCATGACGCGCTTGGGCAGCATGTAGTCCATCATCATCGCGACCAACGTCAGAAGGCGGTAGCCGCGCCAGAACCACTTGTCGACCCACTTCTGCACGATGGGCACGTTGTCCGGGTCCTGCTCGAGGATGAACTTCACCACCTCCAGGCCCAGCGTCATGTGGCGCGACTCGTCGCTCTGCGCCGAGAAGCCGAAGGTGACGGTGGCCATGTCGCCGTTGTAGGCCGCGCCGCTCATGAAGGGCATGAACAGCAGGTTGGTCAGCACGTACTCGAACGAGAACGAGATGGCAGTGATGAACTCGAAAGGGCCCGCGCTCATCGCGTCTTCGAAGTAGCTCTTGGGCACGGACAGGTACCACACGCGGTCGTGCATGTGCTGCGGGTCGTGCAGGCCGTTGAAGTACTTGTTGAAGTGGCTGATGGTGTGGAACTGCGTCTGCGCATGGCGCAACTCGTCGATCGACTGCATCTGGCAGGCGACGCGCGCGCCCACGCCGCGCAGCGAACGCCCGGCCATGGCATAGCCGCGGTGCGCCGCGTACTCCAGCGGCGAGACGCCGGTGAGGAACAGCTTGAGCGTGTTCAGGTAGCGCGGGTCGCTGATGTTGAACTGGCCGTTGTTCTGCTGGAACGCATCGATGATGGCGTAGAGCTTCTTCTCCTTCTCGCCCTGGAACTTCCAGTAGGCGTCCATCGTCAGGCGGAACGGGTCTTCCCACTTGTCCCAGTCGTGGATCTTGATGCCCTCGAACTTGTCGAACGGGAACACGTCGTCCATCGACTGGTAGGTGGTCTCCCAGCCGAGGCCGCGCGTCATCATGGCGTAGCGCTCCTTCAGGCCGAGGCGCGGGGTCGCGGAGGTCTTTGCTGCTGCTTGGGTGGTCATGGCGTTGTCCTTGGTCGTGATCCGGTGAGGCCTGTACTCAGGCGCCCCAGTGAAGGGTGAATTCGTCGTCGGTCTCTTCGATGCTTCCGGACAGCGAGATCAGGCTCAGGTGCAGCTCCTGCAGGTCCCAGCGGCGGCCGACCAGGGCTTCGACGCTCTCGCGGCGGATCACGAGGCGGCCGGGCGCATCGATCTTCACCATCGCGGGGTACTCGGTGACGGTGGCCTCGGGGTTGTCGGTGACGATGGCTTCGACGATGGCGCGCGCGGCTTCGCCGGTTTGCAGCGCGATGAAGACGGGCGGTCCGGACAAGGTGGCGGTGATCATGGTTGGTCTCCTTGGTTCGATCGGTTCAGGCGGCAGCGCCCGTGCGCACCAGCCGGGCCACGCGCGCATCGAGCGCGGTGTGCAGCGTCTTCAGCACCTCGGCGCCCTGCGCACCGAGCGCCAGCGCGGCCAGCGGTGTCAGCGCCTGCACAGCCTGGTCACGCCAGGTTGCGTACCACTGCGCGAGCAGCGCGGCGTTGGCGGGCGACTCCTCGGCGGCGGTCTTCAGCGTGGCGTCGACCCAGCGCACGTTCTCGTCGAACCATTCGTTCATGAACTCGGTCAGCATCGCCAGCGCGTTGCCGGTGGCGGCGCTGTTCGCGTTCACGTAGTGGCGGTAGATCAGGGGGTACAGCAGGCCGTCGAGCACGAGGTTCTGGGCCACGAACACCTCGAACCAGTCTTTCGTGACGAACAGGTTTTCCATCAGGCGGCGCACGCCCTGCCAGGCCGGGTGCGCGAGCCAGGCTTCCTTGCCGGCGTCCAGCGCGCGGCCCGAGTTGCCGTCGATCTGCAGGCCGACACGCGAGAGGTACTGCGCGATGCCCAGCCGGTCCATGGCCGCATAGATGAAGGGCTGCGTGATCGCCGTGCCGTAGCCGTAGCCGCAGCAGTAGCTGTGGTTCATGTTGGCGCCCCACTCGTAGTGGCGCAGCGGCACCAGCACCTGCTGCAGCGACTCGCGCACGCCCGCATCGGCCTGGGCCAGCAGCTGGCGCTTCTCGGCGAACTCGAACTGGCGGTCGGCGCCTTCCCCCTGGCGCGCGCGGGTCATCGTGTACACGCCGTAGTAATAGTGGCGCGGGTCCTTGAAGCTGTACCAGTCGGCCATCACGAGGGCCGTGCGGCGCTTGTCGTACAGCGCGTGCTGCGGGTCCCACAGCGGCCGGTAGTGGAAGTTGGCCGTGGGCTGCATGTCGAGCGTGGCCTCTTGGTAACGCGAAGCCGGCTTGTCGCCGAGGCGCCGCGCCACATGCGAGAAGGTCTGCCGGATCGGCCGGACGTCGGAAGTTTTGATGTCGACTTGCACGTGGTGTCTCCTTGGTTATCGCGGGAAAAATACGGGGTCGTCAGTGGTCGATACCGGGCGCGCCGAAGCGCCACTTCATGCGCTCGAAGTCCAGTCGCGCGCCCTCTTCGGTGCTCAGGTGGCGCACCTCGTGGCGCGCGCAGAACTCGCGGAACTGGTCGAACTGCAGCACCAGCTCCACGGCCAACTCGGGGTCGCCGATGGCGAACTCGAACTCCACGAAGCGGGCGTTGCGCGTGCCGGTGACGCGCACGAAACACGGCTGGCCGGTCATCTGTCCGGCACTGCCGCTGCGAGAGTCGGGCTGCATCGAGCGCATCACTTGTTCAATCCATCAACAGGTGGACGGCACCAGCGCCGCCCGGCCTGATAAGGGCAACGGGCGTGCCAGCGCGGCTAAGTGATTGATTTACATGGACCCGCTGCGCCTGCGGGCCAGAAGCACCGGGAAGTCCCGGATGCTGGTTTGATCATTTGCTGCAGTGCAGCTTGATCAAATGGTGAAAACCGGAAAAACACCGGGCGCCGCCTGCGCCCGTTCAGGACGTCGGCAGGCCTTCCTTCTTGAGCCGGTAGGCCAGCTGCGGGCGCGTGATGCCCAACAGGCGCGCGGCCTGCGACAGGTTACCCTTGGCACGCTGCATCGCGGTCTGCATGAGGCGCTGCTCGAGCGAGGCGATGTCGATGTTCTGCTCGAGGACGCGCTGGCACAGCGCGTCGAGCTCGCTCGCGTCAGCACCTGAAGCAGCGGTCCCAGTGGCGACCTTGCCGCTGGCGTCGAGCTGGTCGCCGGGCATCGCGCCCGGCGGGTGCATCCACAGGTGACAGGCCTCGATGTCACCGTGGTCGGGCGCCAGCAGCACCGCGCGCTCGATCACATTCTCGAGTTCACGGATGTTGCCGGGCCAGGCGTGCTTGTGCACGTCGAGTGCGGCCTTGTCGGTGAGGCCGCGCAGCTTCTTGCCGTACAGCGCGCTGTACTTCTCGACGAAGCGCGCCACCAGCGCCGGAATGTCGGCGGTGCGCTCGCGCAGCGGCGGAATCTGGATCGGGAAGGTGTTGAGCCGGTAGAACAGGTCGGTGCGAAACTTGCCCGCCTGCATGGCCTGCTGCAGGTTGACGTTGGTGGCGGCCACGATGCGTACATCGACCTTGGTCGGCTGCTCGGCGCCCAGGCGCTCGACCTCGCCGGTCTGCAGCACGCGCAGCAGCTTGACCTGCGCGGCCAGCGGCAGGTCGCCCACCTCGTCCAGGAACAGGGTGCCGCCGTGGGCGCGCTCGAAGCGCCCGGCGCGCGCATGGTGGGCGCCGGTGTAGGCACCCTTCTCCACGCCGAACAGTTCGGCCTCGATCAGGTCGGCCGGGATCGCCGCGCAGTTGACGGCAATGAAGGGCTGCTTGCCGCGCGGCCCGTTGTCATGCAGCCAGCGAGCGAACACTTCCTTGCCGACGCCGGTCTCGCCGAGCAGCAACACGGTGATAGCGCTGTCGACCGCGCTGCGCATGAGTTCGAAGGCGGCACGGAAACCCGGCGACACGCCGACCAGCTTCTGGTCGTACTCGCGGCGCGGTTGCAGGCGGCGCAGGTGCTGCAGGCCGAGGTTGAAGTCGATGAGCTTCTCAGCCACATGGTGCTGGCGGAAGTACTCGAGGTAGTGCTCGTCGTTCCACGCCTCGGCCGGTTGGCCGACGATGCGGCAGCGGCTGTCGCCCATGCTGGTGCATTCGACTTCCTTGAACACCACGAGCCGCCCCATGAAGGCGGTGGTGTAGCCCGAGGCATAGCCGATCTGCGACCAGCACTGCGGGTCTTCCCCGTAGCCGAAGTCGGCCACGTGGGCTTCGCATTCCCAGGAGTTCTCCCAGAGGAATTCGCCGTAGAAATGCTTGGTGGCCACGTCGAGGTCGACCTGGACCTTCTGCACCGAGACGATGCCCTCGATGGAATGCAGGCGCGGTCCGAGCATGAAGGCGTCTTCGGCGCGCATGCCGGCAAGGCGCTCGCGCACGGCCACCTCACCGTCGCGCAGGCCCGAAGCAAAGCCCATGCGCACCAACAGCCCGCGCGCGCGCTCGATGCCCAGGGAGTCGAGCAGTTCGCGGCGCAGTTCAGCGAAGGCACGGGCATGCATGAGCAGCATGCGCTGCTCGTCCAGCCAAATATGGCCCGAGCCGGCGCTGAAGCGCAGGAGAGAAAGAAGTTCTCCCACCGTGTCCCCTTTACTTGTCTGGATCGTTCCTTCTACATTCTCCCGCAAGGACGGAACGATAAGACTGGGATAGTCCCGGACGCCGGATCGATAGCCGTCTAGTTAGAGTCGCGACCGGCTTACGCGCGCCACGAGCTATACGACATCGAGCCCAAAGTCGTCGATCAGGACCGCTTCTGGCCAACAGTGCACTTCCCCTAAGTCCCTTCGAACGGCAGCAACCGATCTGAATCGGATAGCTTCGAATCGCCGAGGCGTCCCGGCGAATGCAGAAATTTTCAGCCACATATGACTACCGCGGATAGACAGTAGAAAGTCCGTCCGCCTCCAACAAAGCCCAGCCCGGTCTCCGCCGCGCTGGGCTTTGTGCCGTCTGGCTCAGCCAGACGTGTGTTCTGTCCCTTCCGGGGATGCCCCCGTGTATCCCGAGCCCCATGGACCACGACTTCACATCCACTACTTTCGAAGATGAACCTTTTCCCGACCATGAGCCCCTCACACAGTCATCCAACTTCGCCTGCCCCGCGTGCCAGTCGCGACGCACCATTCCCCGCGACACCGGCAAGAAGGCCGGTGCGGCCATCGGCACCGTAGCAGGCGCTGCCGGCGGCATCTCCGGAGCGCTGTCCGGTGTCATCACAGGCGCCGAGATCGGCATGGCGATGGCTGCGACCGCGACGGCCAGCACGTCACTTGGCATCGTCGCCGGCGCCATCCTCGGCGGCCTGAGCGGAGCCATTGCCGGCTGCGCCGTCGGCGCGGCGTTGGGCGAGGCTGTCGACGACGCGATCTTGCGCAATCGCCGCTGCTTGGCCTGCGGCCAGACCTTTTCGGCCTCGCGCCGCTGACCACGCTTCTCACCTCACCTCTTCCCCAAGAAGGAAACCTCCACATGGCACATCTCATCGAAACAATGGCCTACACCGGCGATACCCCTTGGCACCGCCTCGGTCATCGCCTTCAACCCAACCAACCCATCGAAGTCTGGGCTCAGACCGCCGGCATGGACTGGAACATCCAGGAAACGCCAGTGCGCTTCATGGCTCAACCCGAGGGCGATTCCCTGCAGGCCCTGGAATCCTTCTGCGAGCAGAAGGTGCTCTACCGCAGCGACTCACGCGCACCGCTATCGGTCGTCAGCAGCCGCTACCAAGTCGTGCAGCCGCGCGCTGTTCTCGAGTTCTACCGGGACCTCACCGAGATCGGCGGCTATGAGATGGAGACGGCTGGCGTCCTCAAGGGCGGTCGCAAGGTCTGGGCGCTCGCGCGCACCGGCAAGCAGGCCGTGCTCAAGGGCAATGACACAGTCAACGGCTACCTGCTGTTGGCGACCTCCTGCGACGGCACGCTGGCCACCAGCGTCACGCCGACGACCGTGCGGGTCGTGTGCAACAACACCCTGGCCATCGCGCTGGACAGCACCAGCAACGTCATCCGTGTGCCCCACAGCACCAGCTTCGATGCCCATGCCGTCAAGCGCCAACTCGGCATTGCCATCGGGCAGTGGGACGACTTCATGTACCGCATGAAGGTCCTGGCCGGCCGCAAAGTCAAAAGCAAAGAGGTCGAGGCCTACATCCAGCATGTGCTCTACGGGCCAAACGAACCGGATGGGCCCTCAGCCGCAATGCCCAACACCTCGTCCATTCCACGTGCATGGGCGGCCCGGAAGGTCCTTGAGCTGTACGAGGGCAAAGGCCGCGGTGCTGAACTCGCGGCTGCCCGGGGGACGACCTGGGGCTTGCTGAGCGCAATGACCGAATTCGTCGATCACGAGCGCCGAGCTCGCAGCCGCGAGTACCGCCTGGACAGCGCCTGGTTCGGCCAGGGCGCCGCACTGAAGCAGCGGGCTCTCGCACATGCGCTGGAACTCGCACGATGAACCCTCGAACGACATCCCTCACCCCCTCCCCCATCGAAGCCCCGCCTCTGCATTCAGAGAGCGGGGCTTTTTGCTGGATGGAGGTCGATTCCAACTCTTCAAGGAGAAACCATGATGAACCTGAACCCTGATACGGGCAGCTCGAAGCGCGCCCCGACAATCCCCTCGCATTCGCGCGCCCCGGCGTTGCGACTGGTCCAGGCCACTCGCGCACATGCTCCATTCTCCGAGCGCTGGTCGAACGTGTACGAGGCTGGCATCGGAAGCTTGGATGCCGCTGCGGCCGTAGGTCGCGATCCCTTCAAGTCTCCGGTTCGGCTCTGGATGGAGAAGACCGAACGCGCAGAGCTGCTACAGCCGAGACCGGGAGCTGCGTCGATGCCCGATGATGCTGCCTACTGGGGCCGACTGCTCGACCCCATCGTGGCAGCGCACTACACGTTGCGCACTGGGCGTCAGGTGCGGCGCACCAGCACCTTGCTACGGCACCCGCAGCACCCTTGGATGTTTGCCCATCCCGGCCGCGAAGTGGTCGGCGCTCCCGAGGTCCAGCTTCTGGAATGCCGATGCGTCGGCATGGATGCGGCCGCGCTGTGGGTCGAAGGTCTTCCCGCCTACGTTCGGATCCAGATGCTGCATCAACTGGCCGTCACCGGCGCCCAGGCCGTCGATGTCGTGGCGCTGATCTGCGGGCAGGATCTGCAGATTCATCGCGTTGAACGCGACGAGGTCGAGATCTCCCGGCTCATCGCCGCCGAAAGTGAGTTCTGGCATTGCGTCGAGCTTGATCAGGCGCCGCCTGCTCAAGGTGAGCAGGCCATGCCCTGATCTTCAATCTCTAGCGGTGCGTGGTCGAAGCCCGCGACCCCTCGGCTCGCCAGAACCGCCACCACCGGGGCTGCGCTGCTGTCCGTAGTTCCAGAGGCCGCAGATCCAAGGTGTCGTAATTCGTGGACGGCGCACCAACACGGCGGCGCATCTCTGTTTCGAACTCGTGAGCAATGCCGCGCGCGTGGAGGTCTCCCTGCAGCGCCTTCTTGCGCCACTCACTCGCAAGGGCTCCCAGCTCCTCGTCGGTCAGCATCTCAGCGGTCTTCATGGGCCAATTGTGCCGCCCCCGTCGCCCTTGCGTGACAACGCGCGCGACAACCCACCTCCGATGGCCGACGGCCATGCCCGGAATTTCCCTATTCAACCCACGAGCCCGCTTTACGCGGGCTTTTTTACGTCTGCCTCATGCCTAACCACATCTATCTCACGACAACCAACGCCGGGCTTGCGCCCGGCCCCTCCTTCCGCCGACTTTCTGCCAGGGTCGCCAAGCTTCGCCCAGCCAACAGGAGCGACTGATATGGGAAGCATCTTCTACCGAGCCTCCAAAGAGCAGGCCGTCCATGACGAGCTGCAGAACGTGGAGGGCTTCGCCGTGGTGCTCGCTCACCGCTCGATCGGCAACCGCCTGTGGTTTCTTGCGCAGACCCGCTCGGGTGAACACACCGGACGGATCTGGATCGGCCTGACCCTCATCGATTGCAGAAATGGCCAAGCAGCTGTGAAGAACATGGACGAGAGCTGCGGTCCGTACTACTTCGATTGCCCATTGGCCTTTCTCGATCATGCCGATCCCCCAGTCGGGCCCCACGCGGGCTCCTGGCGCGAAAAGGTGCGCGAGTTTCATGCGAATCGAGCAGCCAAGCGAGCCGCCATAAGGCAAGGCCTGCGCGTGTCGTACGACGGATGCATCTACGAGCTGCAGCACAGTCTGGGCCGCCGTGGATGGGAAGTGCAACGCGAGGATGGGCTGATCTTTCGGATGAAGGCCAGGCAGCTGCGGCAGGCAACGGTGTTGGCAGCGGCGGCTGTGGCGCCTGCGATCGCCATGGCGGCGAAGCAGGAGGCGCCGGCATGAAGCAAGTCCGCCATCAGACCAACGTCGAGTTCGTCGTGGACTTGATGGAGTTCAGCGCGCATGGAGCGTTGATCCAGGCCTTCGTACTGCAGGCATTGACTCAGTTCGCGCAGAGGGTGGCAGCCACCGATCCCGAATCGCTGGATACCAGCCTGGTCAGCGGGCACGCCTGGCATGGCTGTGCCATCGAGGTGCAGCAAAAGCTCAAGCAACGCTTCGACGAATAAACCCGCCAGGGTTTCCCTGGGCTCTCAAAGCCATCCACTTCCGCGCGCCACGCCCCTCTGAGCCCATGGGGGCTATGCGGGAAAGGCTGCGCGCCTCGTGCTCGCGATGGCAGCACCTACCCCTCGAAGGAGAACAACTTGATCACCACGATTTCGCGCGGTGTTTCGACCTCGCACGCCGCGTCGGCAACATCCTCGGAACCACTCTCAGCACCTTTCACGTATCACTTCACGCGCGTCAGCCGCAACGCCAAGACCGGCCCGATGGCGGTCACGACGACGAGCGCGAACTCCTGTCCGCCGGATTGTGGGTTTCAACGCAACGGCTGCTATGCGGAGAGCGGACCGCTGGCGTTGCATTGGCGCGCCGTGTCTGCCGGCGTCCGAGGCAGCACCTTCGATGAGCTGCTGGCGCAGATTCGCACGCTGCGGCGCCGGGCGCTGTGGCGGCACAACCAGGCAGGTGACCTGACACCTTGCGCATCGTGGGCTTCCCGGCCCACGGGGCAGGTGCCAGGCGCGTGCAGACGATTTTCTTCGAGGGGAGTCCCTCATGAGAAGACTGCCGGACGAAGCTACAGCACCGGTCACGACCAGCCATATAGAGGTGCTCGCGCTCGACGAGGAGTTTTTTCAACGGGTGGATCGCGTGATGCTGGAGCGCAAGCAAACCGATCCGTTTCGACGGGACGCGGTGTGGCGCGCGACCGCAGAGGAGGCGCGGTTGCGACAACTTCAGTCGCCACATGAAGACCCTATTCGAAGCAAGCCACGCTAAATGCGGCGAACCGTTCGCGGTCGGCCACCTCCCATTGCTTCCTCCAGACGGCACAAGCCCCGGCTCCTCTCAAGGGGCCGGGGCTTGTGCTTCTGGGGCTCAAAGACCTGAACTACGAACCACTAAGAAAGAGAAAGGACATTGCCATGGGCATTTTCTACGGGCCTATCGAGTACTTGAGGGCTTTCGCGCTGGTACTAGCCACCGGGATCTTCTTCGGCTTCGGGCTGGGGTGGCATTTCTGCGGGCACTTTCGAAGGCACTCATCACACGCGGACCACTGAGGCCGAGTGCCATTGCGAGTACGACCAAGGCTACTTCCCGGATTTCACCAAGTAGCTGGCATAGCGCTGGTCTACATGCGCTGCGCAGAACCGCTGGCGTCAGCGATGCCATTCGTGACGACTTCGCGAGCCTGCAGCAGCTCGGCCACGCTGCGCATGGTGACCTGGCGCCCATCGGCGGCGCGGATGGTGAGCTCGCCGCTACTGATGGCAGCGTCGATGGCGGCGAGATCTTGTGCGGTGAATGCCATCGGGCAAGCGTGCCCGGGGCCTTGTGCAAAATCTCAAAAATCCTGCACTATTCAACAGCCGGCCGACGCCTCCGCGCGAGGATGGAATACAGGAGCCGTCGGGAAATTCCGAACTGGCGTCTCACGTCCTCGAAGTTCCTGCCCGTGAACGCCGCCCACACTGCGGCGTCGCGGGCGGCACGCTCGTCGCGCTTCGGCACGTAGCGTCCACCAATGCGCGGTCCCAGACGCCTGGCCACGGCATCGGCAAGGGCGTCAATGGCTTCACGTGGAACGTCATCGCGGAAGACCGCGAGCCCTCTTTCTCGGTGGCACTCCACCAAGATGCACAGCACATCGTGGCGTAGCGTTGCGCCCTCATCACGGGGTTCAATCACGGCGTTCAAAGCTCCATTCGGATGAGTCGGTGCGCGAGGCGCGCGGTGTTACTGGGCGGCTTTGATCAGGCGGAGCCGGGGATGCTGGCTGCGCCGCCTGGTCGGCGGTACCGGCACGCTCGTGCAGACGATCTGCTGCTCTTTGCCAGTCCACACCGGTCCAGCGGTGGAGGCGCAGCTCCTGGTGGTGCGCGGCCGCATAGGCGTAGCCCCACGTGTCCAGGGGTTCGTTGCGCGCTCCACGCCGCTTGACGAAGGCGTTCTTGCGCGGGTCGTAGGTCTCGCTCACGAGCCCTGCGAAATACATCGGGTCCAGTTCATCGCTGAAATGGGTAAGTCGCTGCTCGGACGTGCGATCGGCGTCCGTGGAGAGGCGACCGAAAAGCCAGTGCTTAATCGCCACCGTGCCCACCTGGTAGGTCATGACACCGCGCTTGTCGCTGCGACCACGCCAGTCGACATCGGAGAGCTTTCCCTTGCCGATGGTGGGCGCGTTGTTGTGCTTCGCGCCATAGATTGCCATGGGCCTCCGCGTGAGCCGGCGACGCGCATAGTCCTTCACCGCCTCGGTGCGGTGGCCCATCATGTCGATGGCCACGGCCTCGACACGCAGCGTGGCGCCGCAATCGTGTGCGATGGGTTTGTTGAGTAGCTCGGTGAGGCTGACCCACACGGCATCGTCTGCGGGGTCGCCCATCAATTCGATGTAGTCGATCACCCAGAACGCCATGCCGCGCCCCCAGCCGACAAGCTGCACGGCGAGGCGGTTGTCCTGCGTGTCCACGCCCGCGGTGACCACCAGCACGCCGGCCGGCGCGTGACGCAAGCGATACGGCTCGGCGCGCTCAGCGATCGCGTTCTGTTTGACCGCGCGCATGGCCGGGTCTTCCCACGCTTCGGCACGTCGATCGTTGACGAAGGTCTTGATCGCGGCGATGTCGCCCTGCGCGTCAACCCACACCTGGGCCATCTCTGCCCAGCGGGGGCCCAGGGCAAAACGGTAGTACAGAAAATTGGCGCGATAACCGCGGATGCTGCGCTCAGGGTAGCGCGCGACCCACTCGCCGCGATCCACCATCCGGTCCTTGTGGTGTTCCTCGATGTCCGCGCCGCACTCGGGGCAGGTGCACCAGGCGCGCGTCACGCGGCCATCCGGGCCCACCGACCAATGGAATGCCTCCCAAGTGAGCGGGTGCATGTGCTCGCAGTTCGGGCACGGCACGTGATACAGGCGCTGGTCGGACTTCTCGTACTTCGCTTCGAGCCGGGACAGCCCCTTGAATTCGGGGGTGCCGACCGATGCCCGCTTTGAGTTCGCCGGGAACGCGCTGTTGCGCCCATCGAGCAAGGCGTCGGGGTCGTCGCCCGTCGGCAGGCTCGACGCGACGCTGTCGTATTCATCGACCAGCACCATCTTGGCGCTGGTCGACTTGAGCCGCTTCGCGTTGCCGGTGTGCTCCATGTAGAGCTGGCCGCCGGCGAAGTCCTTGAAGCCGCGCGTGTTGCTCGAGTTGCGCGATGCCGTCGACGTCAGCGCGTCCGCGCACGCGGGCGTTTCCTCCAGCAACGGGTTGAGCTTCTGGTTGATGAACTTGTTCATCGAGACCTCACCCGGCAGCACGACCATGATCGGACCCGGGTCCTCGCACATCGTGTAGCCGATGATGTTGGTCTCGATCTCGCTCTTGCCGAACTGGATCGGCAGCACGGAAACCATCTCGCGCACCGGGCTGCTGGCGCTCATGCAGTCCATCGGCTCGCGCAGCATCGGACTGCGTGCCGTGACCCAAGGGCCGGGCAACGAGCTCGCCTTGCTGCTGAGGATGCGATGCTCATCTGCCCACTGCGAGACGGTCTTCGGCCGCCGCGGCTGGATCGCGCGTGCGGCGGTTTGGTAGAGGCTCTGTGCTTCCACCTGCCTAGCGCCCCAGCTTCGAGAGACCGCTGGACGCCGTCTCCAGCGCATGTCGGATCTCGGCGTTCAGAGTCGAGCGCACGACCGCCTCATCCACTTCCGCCGCCAGCGCGGGCGCAACACGGTGCGCGATGCCCTCGATGGAAGTCCGCAGCACGGTCATCACTTCGTTGATCACGGCGCGCACTTCGCTCGCCTCGAGCAGCTCTTTCACCCGCGCGCGATAGGAGGCCTCCGCCTCAAGCGCCGCGAAGTGTTCCCGCTTCGCCTTCGACCCCTGAAAGTCGAAGCCAGGCGGCACCGGCCCGTCTCCGCCTGGCGCCGCAGGCTCGCGGTCATCGTCGAGCGCTGGTCGCGAAGATGGCGACGATACCGGCGCGGATTCAGCTCGCTCGCGTCGTGCCTGGGCGTGGCGGCCCGCCACGCCCTGCTTGCTCGGGTCTTCGGTGGCGCGCACGCGCTCGATGCTCTCGGCGACCAGCACGCGCTTGCCGTCCTCCGCCATCACGAGACGCCCTTCTTTCTGCAGCTGGTAGCCATAGGTCCGGCCATAGCCCAAGTGCACCGAGAACGCGGAGACGGTCATCAGGTTGGATTCCGCCACGTTCATTCCCCCGCCACCTGCCGGATGCGATAACGCAGGCGTCGCTGCAGGTACTCATCGGTGCCGGCCTTCCTGGACACGTTGTCCATGCTGAGTCGCATGCGATATGCACTTGCTCGGACGAACATGAGCACAGGTCGGACATCCACGCCGCCGGTGCCGCTCGCCGCCCAGATGCCCGGCGCAAGGTGCGCCGTCTTGCCGCTGCGCAGTCGACCCGACGCCACGAAGTAGCGGCGCCCAGCCTGCCGCGCGCTGCCAGCATGAATCGCAGCCTTTCGGCTTGCCCGCATATTGGCCCGGTACCCCTGCTCGCCGAAGGCCTGGAAGTAGCTGATGAGCTGGACGATGAACGCGCCACGCAGATTGCCCCGGCCATCGTCGCTGCCCGGGTACGGGTTGCGGGGAATGGCCGTCTGGTAGCCCGACGGCAAGATGCCAGCGCGCCGCAACGCCACCTCGCTGCGCTTATCGCGGCGCGTGCCGCCGAACGACTGCGCCTGCAGGATGCGCTGCGGGTCGATGCCCTTGCCCCCGTAGTAGGTCGGTTCGATGGTCGCTTCGAGCCGCTCCGGCGTGGCTTGGCGGACGTACACGCTGTTGACAACGTAGGGTGTCGGGCGGTCGAAAACGCTCAGCATCTCGTTGCGCATGACGCGACGCACCTGGTAGGCGGCATCGTTCAGCGCTGCTGCGTAGGCCTGGCGCGCCTGTGGGCCGCTCAGCCGATCCAGGGTTTTGCGAGTGGCGCCGAGCCCGTCGAGCTTGAGGTCAATGCGCATGCTCGTCTCCCCCCGGCCTATCCGCATCATCGGATCCGACTGCAGCTGGGCCTTGCGCCACCCATTCCGGCGCACCAGTGAGCGTCACCTGCAGGCCGCGCAAGCCCAGGAACAGGCCCTCATCGCGCAGGCTGCGCACCAGCGCCTTCAGCTCCGGCCACCCATTGACCAAGGCGACGAACTCCGCCGCATTCGCCTCCGTGCAGCGGATCACCTTCGAAATCACTTCTCCGTCCATCTCATCCTTTTTTGTGAGGCATGTGGGGGGTGGTGTGGGGCATGGGTGCGCACGTAAGTGCCTGTCGGCATTGGCGTGTGGGGTATGTGAGGTATGTGAGGCATGCAGGCGGGTGCACGTGCATGCGGGTGTGCGCACGCACCCATGCATGCGCACACATGGGCGGGTGAGGCTCGGATGCCTCACATACCTCACAAGCGTTGATTTCATTGAGTTTTCTTGCCTCACACCATGGCTCACAGATGGCTCACATGCCTCACCGAATTGGACGAACGACGCCTGCGACATCAATGCCCCCCTTCGCGGAACGCCTTGAGCGAGTCCTTGAAGGCGCGCGCTCTGTCACCGATCCACGTCGGCTCGTGCTCGCCGACCGGACACTCAGCGCCACCGGGCAGGAACGTGACGCCGGACGGGCCCTTCACGCCCACGCCGAGGTCGTAGCGCTTCGACAAGGTCTTGGCGCCGTGCTTGCGCATCAGCTCGCTCGCGAACCGCGGTTGATGCAGCGCCTTGAGGCCCACGCGATGGCACCAGGCCCCGTACAAGGCGTAGAGGTCGAGGGGCAGCATCGGGCTCAGCAGCTTCGGCGCGTTCTTCGCGGGAAAGCCGTCGATCTCGCCCGACTCGAACGCCTTGAAGAAGCGGCTCGGGCTGTCCATGCTGAGGTCGATCAACTCGCGCTTGGCCTCGGTCATCGGTGGCAGCGTGCCTTCGGTGAAGTCGCCCAGGTCGACATGCAGCAGGTAGTCGTGCAGCGCCGCGGCGCCGCCGTTGTCCAGCTCCACGAGCAGGTCGCGGTAGAACTCGCGGCTCAGCTTCTCGGGCGTCCAGATGACGGCGTGCCGCCGGTCGTCCTGCTCGAGCACCACCGGCATCGTCTCGTTGCTCAAGAACACCAGGTTGACGTGGTTGCGTTCGTCATAGGCCGAGAAATTCTTCGGGTTGATGCGGATCCAGTCCCCGGTGATGAACGCCTTGAGTTTGTTTTTGACGTGGTAGAGGTCGGACCGCGCCACCACTTCGTCAGCGATGAGGAACAGCTTGCGGCTGGCCCAGTCGTTGAACTTGTCTTCGATCGCACTCTGGTCGATGACGCGGCCGTAGCGCCCGTAGATCGCCATCAGCGCTTCGAAGAACATGTTCTTGCCGGTGCCCTGCGGCCCGTGCAGCACGAGCGTCGTTTTCATCTTCGCGCCGGGGTGCTGGATCGGGTACACGGTCCTCATCGGCAAGGCCTGACGCGATGCAGCACATCCTCGGCCTCACCGGCTTCGCAGGCGCCGGAAAAGACACGGTCGCAGACCTGCTGGTTGCGCACGCGCGCTTTCGCAAGCTGGCATTCGCCGACGCGCTGCGCGCCGAGGTGGCCGAGGGCTTCGGCGTGCTGGCCAGCGACCTGGCTGACCCGGCAGCCAAGCACCGGCCCACGATGGCGCTGTGCATGCGCCGCGCGCCGCGCGACTTCCTCGCCGCCGTGGTGCTGTCACTCAGCGTTGCGGCACCCGACCACCGCACGCCGCTCAGCAATGAGTGGCTGGACGAACCGCGCGCACCGCGGCAGATCCTGCAATGGTGGGGCACGGAGTACCGCCGCGCCCAGCACGACCGCTACTGGACCCGCATCATGGCCTCGCGCGTGGTCGGCTACCAACGCGACGGCGAGTCGCGCTTCGTCATCACCGATGTCCGCTTCGACAACGAGGCCGACACGCTGCGCGCCGCGGGCGGCAAGCTCTGGCAGGTGACCCGTCCGGGCTGCAACGGCAGCGCCGAAGGCGCGCACATCAGCGCCACCGACGGCGGACGCTTCAAACCCGACGCGGTGATAGCGAACAGCCACGACGTGCGCCACCTGCAGGGCGTGGTGCTCACCGAGTTCGTCGCGCGCGAGTGCGGGCTGGACCCGGCGCACGTATCTCTGACTGTGAGCGCCTGACCATGATGCCGTCCGTCCTCACCGAAGAACTGGCGGCCGTGCTGCGCACGGTGGCTCAAGCCGACCTCTGCGAGCCCTCGACCATTGCAAAGGCCCACGGCCGCGCGGTGGCCGAGCAGCTCGACCAATTGCACGCCGCCGGCCTGATCATGCGCCAAGCCGCGCGCCGCCTCGATCGCACGCGCACCACGCTCTACAGCATCAGCGCGACCGGCCGCGAGCGCCTGAATGCCTACGACGGTGGCTTCAGGCATCGCCTGACCGGTAGCAGCCACGTACCGCCCATCGCGGCGCCGCGCACCGCTCATCTGACGACCAAGGGCCTCTACACGGGCACCGAGCTGCGGCCCTACAACGGCCGCCCGGGCGCCATGGACGCCTTCGCTCTGCCGAGCCGCATGGGTGGCCGCCTGCACTATCGCAACGGTGCGGTGGTGGCGTTCGACTCAGCACTCGCATGGAGCGAACCCGCATGAAGCGCGACGACTTCACTCTGCAGCTCGACTTCCCGCACGAGCTGATCATCGACAACTTCGCTGGCGGTGGCGGCACGTCCACCGGCCTCGAAGCCGCGTTCGGCCGTCCGGTGGACATTGCCATCAACCACGACCCCGAGGCGCTGGCGATGCACGCCATGAACCACCCGCTGACCCAGCACCTGCTGGAGAGCGTGTGGGAGGTAGACCCGATCAAGGTCACGCGCAACCAGCCAGTGGCACTGGTCTGGCTCTCGCCCGACTGCAAGCATTTCAGCAAGGCCAAGGGCGGCACGCCAGTGGCGAAGCACATCCGCGGCTTGGCATGGGTCGGAATGCGCTGGGTGGCGCTGACCAAGCCGCGCGTGCTGATGCTGGAGAACGTCGAAGAATTCACGACGTGGGGCCCGCTGCTGGTGGGTGCCGACGGCACCGCCCGGCCTGACCCCGCACGCAAGGGCAAGACCTTTGAGAGCTTCGTCCGCCAGCTGCGTGCGCACGGCTACAAGGTCGAATGGCGCGAGCTGCGCGCCTGCGACCACGGTGCACCCACCATCCGCAAGCGCCTATTCCTGGTGGCCCGCCGCGACGGCCTGCCGATCTGCTGGCCCGACGCGACTCACGGCAACCCGGTCAGCCCCGAGGTGCTCGCAGGCAAGCTGCTGCCATGGCGCTCGGCCGCCGAGTGCATCGACTTCAATCTGCCGGCGCGCAGCATCTTCGGCCGCGATCGCGAACTGGCCGTGAACACCCTGCGCCGCGTGGCAAAGGGGCTGTGGCGGCATGTGCTGACCAGCCCGAAGCCGTTCATCGTCGGCGTGGGCGGTCGCATGGGTCAGTCTCCCGCGCGCTCGACCGGCGCGCCGTTGCAGACCATCACCGCGAAGGCCGACTCGTGCGTGGCGCAGCCTGTGCTCGCCCCGTTCGTAAGCGAGCACGCCAACGCCAGCAATCAGCGCAACATGGCCGCCGACGAGCCGCTGCGCACGATCTGCGCGCAGGTGAAGGGCGGCCACTTCTCGGTGGTGGCACCGACTCTGTCGCCCATGGTGATGACCAACACGACCGGCCACCCCGGCGCACCCGCATCGGCGCCGCTGGCGACCGTCACGACCGGCACGCACCACGCAGTAGTTGCACCGGTGCTCACTCCGCTGCGCGGCACAGAGGAAAGCCACCTGCAGGGTGACGACGTTGCGCAGCCGCTTTCGACCGTGTCGGCTGGCGGCACGCACCACGCGATGGCCAGCGCCAGCTTGGTGACCATCGGCTATGGCGAGCGCGCCGGCCAAGAGCCGCGCGCGTTGGACATTCACCAGCCGCTCGGCACCGTGGTGGCTGGCGGCGTGAAGCATGCCGTGGTTGAAGGCGCGTTCATCACGAAGTTTCGCTCGAACAGCGTGGGCCACGACATTCAGGAGCCGCTGCACACGGTGACGGCGAACAGCTTCATCAAGCGCCCGGGCGGCAGCGTACCGCTTGGCATCGTGGCCGCGCACCTGGTCGACGCAGGCCATGGGGAAGGCAAGGACGGCACGAAGCGATTCAGCCACGGCGTGCGCAGCGTCGAGCAGCCGCTCAACACCGTGACGGCCAGCGGCGCGACCAGCGCGGTCGCAGCGGTCCACCTCACGCACCTGACGCACCACGGCGAACGCGCGGGCAACGACGCGGCCGAGCCGCTGCGCACCATCACCGGCGCCCACCGCGGCGAGCAGGCGCTCGTAGCGGCTTGCCTTGAGCAAGCCTACGGCGGCTTCTACGAGGGGGACGGGCGCACCGTCGACGCCCCGATGTCCACCATCACTGCATCGGTCAGCCACCAGCGCCTAATCGCCGCCTACTGCGTGAAGTACTACAGCAACGGTGGCCAGTGGCAAGGCCTCGCCGAGCCGATGCACACGCTGCCAACGAAGGGGCGCATGGGCCTGGTCGAGGTCGAGCAGGTGCCCGCCGACTGCTTGGCGCCGGAGCTACGCGAGCGCGCCAAGCAGTGCGCCGCCCTGCTGCACGAGCACCTGCCCGAGCAGTTCTCGGAGCCGGCCGATCTGGTGCTGATGCTGCACGACGGCCAGTGGTGGGTGCTGGTGGACATCACGCTGCGCATGCTCAAGGCGCCCGAGCTTTTCCTCGCGCAGAGCTTCCCGGCCGACTACGTCATTCACGAGATTCCCGACCCGGCGCTGCTGTTCAAGGGCGGCGTGCAGGCGGCTGACCCGCTGGCCGTGCCGCGCATCAAGCTCAGCGCCACCGCGCAGGTACGTATGTGCGGCAACAGCGTGGCGCCGGCGCAGGCCGAGGCGTTGGTACGAGCCAACTTCGCGCACGAGTCGCGCATCTATGGGCGGGTCGCGGCATGAAGCGGCGCAGCGCGAATCCCACCAACTGGGCCGAGACCATCGCCGCGCGCCAGCCCATGGCGCGGTCCGTGGCCGATGACGTGATGGCGAAGCTCTACAGCGCCTTCGGCGACCTGAAGGCCGGCAGCACCGACGACGATCTGTTCGACCGATTGGCGGCCGCGATCAACGTCGGCGTGGTGCGAGCCGAGCAGATTGACCAGGCGTGCGTCGCGCCCATGCTGGCCGCACGCGACGCGCTCATCCGATGCGACGACATCCGAGGCCGCCATGGCCGGTATGGATTCGACGGCCCAGGCCTGCTGGCGATGGCCGTAGGCCTCGAGGTCTACGAGGAAATGGTGCGCAACAGCACCCCACAACAGATGCGCGAGGCCATGACGGCATCGATCGCACGCATGCGTCGTCAAGGCGCTGCCGAAGGAGCACAGCAATGAGTGTCAGGCTGAAGAATGACAGCCGCCACATGATCCGCGTCACTGCGCAGGTCACTCCGGTGACGGAAGCACCGCTGGCTTTACCTCAACTCCGCCGCTCGCTTCTTGCAATTTTTCTCGAGGTGATCGAGACCTTCCAGTACGAGTGCGAAGGGCTGCCGGGCTATCAAAAAGTCGCCCAGGCTGGAGTTGAGTTCCTTTGCAATACCGGAATGCACGTCTCTCGCTGTGCTCACGAGCTTGCGCAGAGCGAAGACGAGGCGCACTTGTGCCTCTTCTGGCTGTTCATGCAACGGGATTGCGTAGGCGGCAGCGAAAATGTCAACGAATGGATCACCGGACAGGAAAGCGTCGCGCGCAGTTTCATCCATGCTGTTGTCCAGCCGCGATGCCCTTGCCTCGATTTCCAGAGACAGGAGACGCGCCAAGGTCGCAACAACGGAGACCAACGAAAGCATGCTGTCTCTCCGTGCATCGAGTTGATCCTGCCGCGCGGCGCGAATAGGCAGCATTGCGAAAGCACCGGCTGCAGCGATCGCCGCGACCGAGAAGATCGCTTGCATCCAACCAGACCATTCAGCCTTGGTCATACACAACGGCCACCAGTCGATCCACAGGAAGCAATACTCGGGCGCAGGCATATCAGTTCTCCTCGTTTGGCGCGCATCGTAGCGCGCGGCGAGGCCGCGCCCGCTTCAATCCTCGAGGTCGAATTGCCCCTGCATCTGGCGAATAATTGGCCCGATGTCGGCACGATGCGTGACACGGTCAGTCAGCACCGGCACCGTTCAGTTTGGGCCGCCGACCTCGTTGTCGCTGCCCGTGCCCAGCACGCAGCCTCGGCGCACGTCCGCCCCCTGGACCTTCAGATCAGGAACCGCCTCGATGCGCTCGACCAGCATCCGGTGCAGCTGCACGGCGGTGCAGGCCGGCTTGCCCAAACCTCACTCCTTGTGCGGGTCGAACTCGTACATCTCATGCACGATGCGCTCCGCATCGCGATAGGTGTCGCTCTCGGTGTAGGGCGTGCTCGTGTCGGTTCCCCAAATCCCGACGCCGCTACTGCCAGGCGGCGACGCGAGGAACTCCATCTCGGGGCGGTAGCCCTTCTGCTCGCGCAGCACCTCGTTGAGCAGTTCCAACATCTTTTGAGCCGTGACCTGTTCTCTCGACATGGCGATCCCTTTGCAGTGAGCCCCACATGATGCCACCGACCATTTACAGCACCCAACTGTGCCCACTGCACAGGGCGCCCGCGAGTGCAACGCCGCGTGAACGCCCGATTCTTTTTTCCGCACCCATGGTGCGTGCGTTACTTGACGGCACGAAGACGCAGACGCGGCGCGTGGTCAAGCCTCGCAAGGATCGCCGCTGGGGCTGCGACCTGGTGCCGCACGAATTGGCCGGCGAGATCAATAGCGGCGACTTCACGAACACCGTTTACGGCCAGCCCAGCGACCGGCTGTGGGTGCGCGAAGCGTGGCAAGGTCCACTCGTGGATGGAGACGTTTACGAACGCCAGGGCGGAAACATGCTCCCCTTCCAGAAGCCCGAGTACTGCCGCTATGCGGCCGACGGCGGCCCGCGGCCGGAATACCTGGACGCCGACGACAACATGCGGCAGGGCTGGAAGCCGGGCATCCACATGTACCGCTGGGCCAGCCGCATCACCCTGGAGGTGACCGACGTGCGTGTTGAGCGTCTGCAGGACATCTGCGCGGCCGATGCCAAGGCCGAGGGTATTGAAGGCCAGTTTGAGAACGGCCCGTGGCGCAACTACGGTCGCGACGGCTACTGGTTTCCCGAGGGCAAGGACACGGCCCCAGTGCTGAGCTATCGAAGCCTGTGGGAGCAGATCAACGGCGCCGGCAGCTGGGCGGCGAACCCGTGGGTGTGGGTTATCGAATTCAGGAGGATCGCATCGTGAGCACCGGCACCGCCCCGAAGACCTATCGTTGGGTCAAGCTGTCAAAGCACTGCGAAGAGACGGGCGACACGCCCGACGCGGTGCACGCCAGGCGTAGGAAGCGCGTGTGGACCGATGGCGTACAGTGCCGCCTCGGACCCGACGGCAACCTGTACATCAACCCGGAGGAGTACAACACATGGGTGGAAAGTCAGCCCCAGCAATTGCATGCCCACGCGGCGTGAGCATCCGCACCTTCGCGCATGAAGAGCGGATCCAGATTGCTTTCAGCTACCGCGGCACCGAGTGCCGCGAGCTGCTGTCCCCTGGCCCGATCAACAAGAGCGCACTGAACTACGCGTCGGGCCTGCGCTCTGAGATTCAGCGGAAGATCAAGGACGACACGTTCCGCTACGCCGACTACTTCCCCGACAGCCCGCGCGCGAAACAGTTCGTCGGCAATGCCGGTCGCATTCTGATCGGCAAGCTGCTGCAGGCCCAGCTCGAAATCTACGAGCGCCAGGTGGAGAACAAGCAGCTGTCGCCCAGCACCCTCGACGGCTACAGAAAGGCGATCAACAGCGAGCGCATGAAGCATTGGGAGGACAAGCCACTCAGCGCCGCCACGCCGAGCGCCCTGCGCACGTGGATCGGTGAAATGGAAGTGACGGCCAAGTTTGCGCGCAACCTGCTGACGCCCCTGCGAAGCGTGTTCGAAGACGCGCTAAACGACGACCTGATCACGTTCAACCCGTTCGACCGGATCGCCTTGTCCAAGCTGCTCAAGCAGACCTCGAAGTCGAGCGAGTACGAGATTGACCCCTTCACCGCCGAAGAGCGCGCCACGCTCATCAAGCACGCGCGCGCCGACGAACGCCCGATGGTGCAATTCTGGTTCGCAACGGGCCTCCGGCCTGGCGAGCTGCAAGCACTGCGGTGGGCGAAGATCGACTTCAAAGCGGCCACCGCCCGCATCGACGTAAACCAGGTGGCGCACACTGAAAAGGCGCCGAAGACCGAAGCCGGGATCCGGGACGTCGACCTGAATGCTGACGCGATCGCCGCGCTTGAGGCGCAGAAGCCCGCCAGCCTGCTGGCCGGCGAGCACGTGTGGCTCAACCCCCGCAGCGGCAAGGCCTGGACGACCGACGCGCAGGTACGCAAGACGCTTTGGCAACCGCTGTGCACCCGCGCCGGCGTGCGCTATCGCAACCCGTACCAGGCCCGGCACACCTACGCGAGCGCACTCTTGACGGCCGGCACCAATCCTTGGTATGTCGCCCAGCAGCTCGGGCACACCGACGTGACCATGGTGTTCCAGATTTACGGGAAATTCATTTCCGAGGACTACCAGAAGCCCAAGGCGCCCAAGCTGCGCGTCGTCGGGCAGGATTGATGACCATGACAGAAGCATCCAAACCGATCGAAACAAGCAAGCTGGCGGGCTTGGCACTGGACTACTGGGTGGCCGTCGCGGATGGGCAGCGCGCGGAGAAGTTCTCTCACGAGGGCCGCGGCTGGGTTCGCCTGGTCGGTGTTGGCGTGCCGTACGCCCCGTCCACGCTTTGGGCTCAGGCCGGCCCGATCATCGAGCGCGAGCACATCAACCTGACGTGCGTGTGGGACCCATCCCCCCTACACGGCCCGGGGCCGCGGTGGCTCGCTAGGCACCCCGGTCCTGACGGGAATGGAGTGCTTGCGATGGCTGACACCCCGCTGATTGCGGCCATGCGCGCCTTCGTAGCGGCCAAACTGGGGCCGTCCGTGAGCTGAAGCGAAAAGAGCCGAGCACACCGCCGGGCGCCGCCCGGCTTTTTTTCGTCCGGCGGCGCCGTCGACCGGCCTCTTGCGTGCGAATTTACGTGCGAAACACGTGCGAACCCAACGCCAATAAGGGACGGTTCAGGACGGTTTGGGAGGTCCGCCCCCAATGGTCTTTCATTGGCGGCGGTTGTTTGTGATGGTGGAGCTGGGGGGATTTGAACCCCCGTCCGCAAGCCTTCATCGCGCAGTTCTACATGTTTAGTGATCTGATTTGAGTCTCGCTTCCGGAGTCGCGCAGTCACACGCTAAACCGGACGCCAGCACCCTATTTTCTCGCCCCGACCCAAGGTACCCGGATCGGAGCCAGCCCATGTAATTATCTTTGCAGCCGGGAGGATTCAGATTGCTCTGTCACCCCCTTGCCCAGCCCATCGGCCTGCTGTTGCAAAGCTCACTGGCAATTAAGCAGCGAGTGCGAAACGTTCGTCGTTTGCAGTTAGTTTGTTTGAATCTGTTTTACGAGCGCATTCAGCTCGACATGCCCCGCTGCGACTCCGAACCCACGTCGAAACCAGTGCAGCCCCAAGCAACCCATTTTAGGCGCTATTGAGTAACTTCAAGAGCTCAAGGGGTGAAGAGATTGAAGCATCGGCCCGCCACAGGGTCGAATCGGCCTCTGATGAACCCATGTAGCCATAGGTGGCGGCGACCGTCCGCATGCCTGCGGCACGGCCCGCGATGATGTCGCGTTCGTCGTCCCCCACGTAGATGCAGGCCTCCGACGCCACGCCAAGGCGGCGCGCCGCCTCGTGCAGCGGCTCGGGGTGCGGCTTAGAGAACGGTGTGGTGTCGCCGCTGACGATGGCACCCGCGCTCGCGAAGAGCGGCATCGCGCCGGTCAGCGGGTCGGTGAAGCGGGCCGACTTGTTGGTCACCACGCCCCAGCGCAAACCGCGCTCGCGCAGCGCCTCGATCAGCGGTGCCACGCCGTCGAACACGAGCGTGTTGAGCAGCATGCGGCGCTCGTAGGCGACGTAGAACTCTTCGCGCAGCGCGTCGAACTCGGGGGCGTCGGGGGTGATGTCGAACGCCACGCCCAGCATGCCGCGGGCGCCGGCACCGGCCAGCGGGCGGTAGCGCTCCAGCGGGTACGGGGCCAGGCCGCGGTCGGTGCGCATCTTGTCGGCGGCGGCGCCGAGATCGGGTGCGCTGTCGATCAGCGTACCGTCGAGATCGAACAGGACTGCCTGCATCTTTTCTCCCCCCATCATCGGTGCGCCTCCGGCAGCGCGGGCCTCTGGGTCGCGAAGAGGTAGTTGACGCTGGTGTCGGCGCTGAGCCAGTAGCGCCGGGTCAGCGGGTTGTGTTCCATGCCCCGTGTGTGGCGCAGGTCCAGACGGGCAGCGCGGCAGTAGCCGGCCAGCTCACTGGGACGGATCAGCTTGGGGTACTCGTGCGTGCCGCGTGGCAGCATGCCCAGGACGTACTCGGCGCCCACGATCGCCAGCATGAAGGACTTCAGATTGCGATTGATGGTCGAGAAGAACACCCAGCCACCCGGCTTCACGAGGGTCGCGCAGGCCTGGATCACCGAGGCCGGATCGGGCACATGCTCCAGCATTTCCATGCAGGTGACGACATCGAAGCTGCCGGGCTGCTCGGCCGCCAGCGCTTCGGCACTGACTTCGCGGTACTTGACGCCACGCGTCCCAGCTTCAAGCGCATGTAGTTGGGCGACCTTGAGCGCCTTGGTCGCCAGGTCGATGCCGAGCACGTCGGCACCCTTACGCGCCATCGAATCGGCCAGGATGCCGCCGCCACAGCCGATATCGACTACACGTTGGCCCGAAATAGGCGCAATACCGTCAATCCAATCGAGTCGCAATGGATTGATTTCGTGCAACGGGCGGAATTCGCTCTCCAAATCCCACCACCGATGCGCAAGCTCCGAAAACTTGGCCAGTTCGGCCGGGTCTGCATTCACATGTTCTGTCATACGGCAATTATGAAGCGAGCAAAGCCCGACTCGAAAGCAATGGGCTTGCGTCAGGCCCGACTGCAATTTCGTCAGGCATAAAAAAACCCCGCCGAGGCGGGGTTTTCATTCGTCGATGGAATCGATCGATCAGTTGGCGCGGGTGCCAACCACTTCGATTTCCACGCGACGGTTCTTGGCGCGGCCTTCCTTGGTGCGGTTGTCAGCCACTGGCTGCTTCTCGCCCTTGCCTTCGGTGTAGACGCGGTTGCGTTCGATGCCCTTCGAGACCAGGAAGGCCTTGACGGCTTCGGCGCGACGCACCGACAGACGCTGGTTGTATGCGTCGGTACCGATGGAGTCGGTGTGACCCACAGCGATGATGACTTCGAGGTTCACACCACGGATCTTCTCGACCAGGTCGGTCAGCTTGGCGCGACCTTCAGGCTTCAGAACCGACTTGTCGAAGTCGAAGAAGGCGTCAGCAGCGAAGGTGACCTTCGAAGCAGCGACTTGTGCGGGAGGCGGAGCAACCGGAGCGCCAGGCGTAGGAGCCACAGCAGCCGGGCCAGCCGGAACCAGAGCACCGTCGCAACCGGCGGCAGCCGTTGCGGGCGTCCAGTTGGCATCGCGCCAGCACAGTTCGTTCGTGCCGTTCTTCCAGACGAGTTCGCCGGTGCCGTTTTGCCAGTTGTCGATCGTAGGACCGCCGTTCGCAGCGGTGACACGGGTCTGCGCGCCGGCGGCAGTGGCGAGCGCAGCGACTGCAAACATCATCGCCACTTTATTCAGTTTCTTCATGGTTCTCCTCTTGGGGAAAAAGCCGCAGCCGCGCTGCGAATCAAGGACGCTTTAAGTGACCACCACCCAAAACGTTGAGACGATTGTGCCATAGGGTCTTTGGCAAACAGGCCGCTGGACGCCCCCGAAGCGTAGGACGGAGGCGGAATAGAGCCCTTGTGTTGCGGCGGTGCGACACCCCTCACAGCGTAAAATTTCGCCTTCCTGCCGCCAGCCTCTAGCTCATGACCTCCTTCGCCAAAGAAACCCTGCCCATCAGTCTCGAAGAGGAAATGCGCAGCAGCTACCTCGATTACGCCATGAGCGTGATCGTTGGCCGGGCCCTTCCCGACGCCCGCGACGGCCTCAAGCCGGTGCACCGGCGCGTGCTGTACGCGATGCACGAGCTCAACAACGACTGGAACCGGCCGTACAAGAAGTCGGCCCGTATCGTTGGTGACGTGATCGGCAAGTACCACCCGCACGGCGACCAGTCGGTCTACGACACCATCGTCCGGCTGGCCCAGGACTTCTCGATGCGCCACATGCTGGTCGACGGCCAGGGCAACTTCGGGTCGGTCGACGGCGACAACGCAGCCGCAATGCGTTATACGGAAATCCGGCTGGCCAAAATTGCGCATGAAATGCTGGCCGATATCGACAAGGAAACTGTCGACTTTCAGGACAATTACGACGGCTCTGAAAGAGAACCGAAAGTTTTACCGAGTCAGCTGCCCAATTTGCTGGTCAATGGCTCCGGCGGTATTGCGGTCGGCATGGCCACGAATATCCCGCCGCACAACCTCAATGAAGTGGTCGATGCCTGCCTGCACCTGCTTCGCAACCCTGAAGCCAGCATCGACGAGCTGATGGAGATCGTGCCGGCGCCCGACTTCCCCACCGCCGGCATCATCTACGGTATCAACGGCGTGAAGGACGGCTACCGCACCGGCCGCGGCAAGGTCGTGATGCGCGCCAAGTGCCACTTCGAGGACATCGACCGCGGCCAGCGCCAGGCGATCATCGTTGACGAGCTGCCCTATCAGGTCAACAAGAAGACGCTGCAGGAGCGCATGGCCGAGCTGGTGCACGAGAAAAAAATCGAAGGCATCAGCCACATCCAGGACGAGTCCGACAAGTCGGGCATGCGCCTGGTGATCGAGCTCAAGCGCGGTGAAGTGCCCGAGGTGGTGCTCAACAACCTCTACAAGCAGACGCAGCTGCAGGACACCTTCGGCATCAACATGGTGGCGCTGGTCGACGGCCAGCCCAAGCTGTGCAACCTGAAGGACCTGATCCAGGTCTTCCTGCAGCACCGCCGCGAAGTGGTCACGCGCCGCACGGTCTTCACGCTGCGCAAGGCCCGCGAACGCGGCCACGTGCTCGAAGGCCTGGCGGTGGCGCTGGCCAACATCGACGAGTTCATTCGCATCATCCGCGAATCGCCCACACCGCCGGTCGCCAAGGCCGAACTGATGACCCGCGCCTGGGACAGCAAGCTGGTGCGCGAGATGCTCACGCGCTCGCGCGCCGACGGCGGCGTGATCAACGCCGACGACTACCGCCCCGAAGGCCTCGAGCGCGAGTTCGGCATGGGCGGCGACGGCCTCTACCGCCTGTCGGAAACGCAAGCGCAAGAAATCCTGCAGATGCGTCTGCAGCGCCTGACCGGCCTTGAGCAAGACAAGATCGTCGCCGAGTACAAGGAAGTCATGGCCGAGATTGACGACCTGCTCGACATCCTGGCCAAGCCCGAACGCGTCTCCATCATCATTGGCGACGAGCTCGGCGAGATCAAGCAGGAGTTCGGTCAGAGCAAGCTCGGCGCCCGCCGCAGCCTGGTCGAGCACAGTGCCTACGACCTCTCGACCGAAGACCTGATCACGCCGACCGACATGGTCGTCACGCTCTCGCACAGCGGCTACATCAAGAGCCAGCCCTTGGGCGAATACCGCGCACAAAAACGCGGCGGGCGCGGCAAGCAGGCCACGGCGACGAAGGAAGACGACTGGATCGACCAGCTCTTCATTGCCAACACGCACGACTACATCCTGTGCTTCTCGAACCGCGGCCGGCTGTACTGGCTCAAGGTGTGGGAAGTGCCGGCGGGTTCGCGCGGCTCGCGCGGACGCCCCATCGTCAACATGTTCCCGCTGCAAGAAGGCGAAAAGATCAACGTCGCCCTCGCCCTCACCGGCGAGAAGCGCAACTTCCCGGCCGACCAGTACGTGTTCATGTCGACCTCGATGGGCACGGTCAAGAAGACGGCGCTCGACGAATTCAGCAACCCGCGCAAGGGCGGCATCATTGCCGTGAACCTCGATGAAGGCGACTACCTCATCGGCGCGGCACTCACCGACGGCAAGCACGACGTGATGCTGTTCAGCGACAACGGCAAGGCCGTGCGCTTCGACGAAGAAGACGTCCGTCCGCTGGGCCGCAACGCCCGCGGCGTGCGCGGCATGTCGCTGGAACCGGGCCAGGGCGTGATCGCCATGCTGGTGGCCGAGGACGAGCAGCAGAGCGTGCTCACCGCCACCGAAAATGGTTACGGAAAACGCACAAGCATTACCGAATACACGCGTCATGGCCGCGGAACCAAAGGCATGATCGCGATTCAACAGAGTGAGCGCAACGGCAAGGTCGTTGCCGCCACGCTCGTTCATGCGGACGATGAGATCATGCTCATCACCGACAAGGGTGTGCTCGTGCGCACCCGTGTGGCCGAGATTCGCGAACTGGGTCGGGCGACGCAAGGCGTCACGCTGATCGGGCTCGACGAAGGCGCCAAACTCAGCGGGCTTCAACGCATCGTCGAAAACGACGCGGTCGGCGAAAGCGAGCCGGACGCAGACGACACTTCCACATCTTCAACGGAGAATCCTCAGTGAAAAAACAACTCAAGCTCGCACTCCTGACCGCTGCTCTCGCCGGCTCGTCCATGGCCGCCATGGCCCAGGACAAGGCCACGCTGATCAAGCAGTTCATCGAGATCCAGCGCCCCGGCATCGAGTCGCTGGCACGCGGCCTGATCGAGCAGTCGAGCGCCCCCATCGCGCAAGCCGGTTCGCAGTACCTGCAGACGCAAGTGCCTGAAGCCAAGCGCGAATCCGCCGCCAAGGCCGCTGACGCCGAACTGAAGAAGTACTTCGACGACGCCTACCCGGTCGTGCGCGACAAGGCCGTGCAGATCGCCCCTGGCGCCCTGACGCCCATCCTCGAGCAGAACTTCACCGAAGAAGAGCTCAAGCAGCTGCTGGCCTGGATCAACTCGCCCCTGAGCAAGAAGTACCAGGAACTGAACCCGAAGATGCAGACTGCTCTGACGGAAAAGCTGGTGACCGACACCCGCGCCACCATCGAACCCAAGATGCGCGCACTCGACACCAACGTCGCCAAGGCCCTCGGTGCTCCGACCGACGGCGCCGCCGCAGCTCCCGCCAAGGCGCCCGCCGCCAAGGCTCCCGCCAAGACAAAGTAAAGCACCGTGACCCAGCAGCAGACGCCGGCCGGCAAGCGCCCCTACAACTTTTCGGCCGGTCCGGCTGCCATGCCGGAGGCGGTGCTGCAACGCGCCGCCTCCGAGATGCTCGATTGGCAGGGCAGCGGCATGAGCGTGATGGAGATGAGCCATCGCGGCAAGGAATTCGGTGCCATCTGCACCCAAGCCGAAGCCGACATCCGCACGCTGCTGGCCATCCCCTCGCACTTTCACATCCTGTTCATGCAGGGTGGCGGACTTGGCGAGAACGCCATCGTGCCGTTGAACCTGTCGCGCGGCGCTGCCGCCGACTTCGTTGTCACCGGCAGCTGGAGCGCCAAGTCGCTCAAGGAAGCGCAGCGCTACTGCACGGCCCGCGTGGCCGCGAGCAACGCTGACAACCAACACACCAAGCTGCCCGATCCCGCAAGCTGGCAGCTGTCCGGCGATGCCTCGTATGTGCACGTGTGCAGCAACGAGACCATCAACGGCATCGAGTTCCAGCAACTCCCCGACCTGGCCGCGCTCGGCAGCAAGGCGCCGCTGGTCATCGATTTTTCTTCCCATGTCGCTTCGCGCAGCGTCGACTGGAGCCGCGTCGGCCTGGCCTTCGGCGGCGCCCAGAAGAACCTCGGCCCCGCCGGCCTGACCATCGTGGTCGTGCGCGACGACCTGCTGGGCCACGCCCTCGAGATCTGCCCGAGCGCGTTCAATTACAAGACCGTGGCCGACAACCACTCCATGTACAACACCCCGCCGACCTGGGGCATCTACATGGCGGGGCTCACGTTCCAATGGCTGCTGCAGCAGACCGAAGGCGAGCTCACCGGCATCGCCGCCATGGAGCAGCGCAACCTCGAGAAGGCCACGCTGCTGTACGGGTACATCGACGGCTCCGACTTCTACGCCAACCGCATCGACACAAGCTGCCGTTCGCGCATGAACGTGCCGTTCTTCCTGGCCGACGAAAGCCGCAACGAGGCCTTCCTGGCCGGTGCGCGCGAAGCCGGACTGCTGCAGCTCAAGGGCCACAAGTCGGTCGGCGGAATGCGTGCGAGCATCTACAACGCCATGCCGCTGGCAGGGGTGCAGGCCTTGGTGGCCTACATGAGAGAATTCGAGCGATCGCATGCGTAGGCGCATGCCCTGTTGCTCGCACCGATGACCGCCTCTGCCCCCACACCACCCACCTCCCCCGACAGCTCCGAAAGCCTGACCGATCTGCGCGTGCAGATCGACTCCCTCGACCAACGGCTTCTGAGCCTGCTCAATGAGCGGGCCCATGTGGCCGAGTTGGTCGGCGAGGTCAAGAAGCGCGAAGGCACGCCGTTCTTCCGCCCCGACCGCGTTGCAGCGGTCATCGACAAGATGCAGAAAAGCAATGGCGGTCCGCTCAAGGACCTCCATGTCGCGGCCATCTGGCGCGAGATCATGTCGGCCTGCCTGGCACTCGAATCGCCCCAACGCGTGGCCGTGCTCGGGCCCGAAGGCACCTTCTGCGAACAGGCCGCCATCGAGTACTTCGGCGGTGCCGCCGACCTGATCTACTGCGCCAGCTTCGACGAGGTGTTCCACGCCACGGCCGCGGGCAGCGCCCAGTACGGCGTGGTCGGCGTCGAGAACTCGACCGAAGGCGTGGTCACGCGCTCGCTCGACCTGTTCCTGCACTCGCCCACCCATGTCGTCGGCGAAGTCAGCCTGCTGGTGCGCCATCACCTGATGCGCAGCAGCAACTCGCTCGAAGGCGTCGAGGCCGTGCTGGCCCACCCGCAGGCACTGGCGCAGTGCCAGACCTGGCTGTCCAAGCACCTGCCCAACGCCGAGCGGCGCGCCGTGTCGAGCAACGCCGAGGGCGCGCGGCTCGCGGCCACGAATCCGGCCTGGGCCGCGCTGGCCGGCGAACGCGCCGCCACCCGCTTCGGCCTGCACATCGTGGCGCACGCCATCCAGGACGACTCGTACAACCGCACCCGCTTCTCGGTGATCTGCCTGCCGCAAACGCTGGCCATGCCGCCGGCTTCGGGCAAGGACTGCACGAGCCTCATCGTCTCGGTGCCGAACCGGCCAGGCGCAGTGCACGACCTGCTGGTGCCGCTGAAGGCCAACAACGTCTCGATGACGCGCTTCGAGTCGCGCCCCGCGCGCACCGGCCAGTGGGAGTACTACTTCTACATTGACCTCGACGGCCACCCCTCGCAGCCCAACGTGGCGGCGGCGCTGGCCGACCTGCGTGGCCTCTGCGCCTTCTACAAGGTGCTCGGCGCCTACCCGATCAAAGCCTGAGCCGAACGGACCGACGCGATGTTCGAGCAACTGGGATTGATCGGCTGCGGCCTCATGGGCGGCTCCTTTGCGCTCGCGCTCAAACGCGCGAAGCTGGTGAAACGCGTGGTCGGCTACAGCAAGTCGCCCTCCACTACCGAGCGCGCACGCCAGCTCGGCGTGATCGACGTGGCGGCGCCGTCGGCGCTGCTGGCGGTGTCGGGCGCCGACCTCGTGCTGCTGGCCGTGCCGGTGGCCGCCTCGGAAGCCACCTTCAAGGCGATTCGCCACGGCATTTCCGCCGACACGCTGGTGATGGACGTCGGCTCGACCAAGGGCGACGTGATCGAAGCCGCGCGCAACGGCCTGCAAAAGCAATTCGCGAACTTCGTGCCGGCCCACCCGATCGCCGGCAAGGAAGTCTCCGGCATCGAACATGCCGAAGCCTCGCTCTTCACCGGCCGCCAGGTCGTGCTGACCCCCGTCAAGACCACGCTGCGCTCGAACGTGCAACGCGCGTCGCAGGTGTGGAGCGGCATCGGCGCCAACGTCATCACCATGACGTACGAAGAGCACGACGCCGCCTTCGCCGCCGTGAGCCATCTGCCGCACCTGCTGGCCTTTGCGTACACCAACGCCCTCACCGGCCAGCCGCAGGGCGACCGCTTCCTGAGCCTCGCGGGCCCGGGCTTTCGCGATTTCTCGCGCATCGCCGCCAGCGACCCGGTCATGTGGCGCGACGTGCTGCTCGCCAACCGCGAGCAGGTGCTGCAACAGTCGCAGGCCTTCCGCAAGGCGCTCGAAGACCTCGAGGTGCTGATGACCGCCGGCGACCTGCAAGGCCTGGAGCAATCCATCGCCGCCGCCAGCAAGGCGCGCGCCGCCTGGAGGCCGAATTCAAGCACTGACGCTCTGGCCCAGCAGGACAGCTGACATGACTTGCCCCCACGCTCATCACTTCGTGTATCGCTGCCCCCCGAGGGGGCGCTCAATGCCCTTCGGGCGGCCGGGCGGGCATTGATATGTTCTCGACCGCCTTCCTCGACCTTCCGCCCCTCGTGGGCGCCGCCGGCACGGTCCGGCTGCCGGGCTCCAAGAGCATCTCCAACCGCGTGCTGCTGCTGGCTGCGCTCGCCAGCGGCACCACCACGATCCACGACCTGCTCGATTCCGACGACACGCGCGTGATGCTCGACGCCTTGCGCGCGCTGGGCTGCGGCATCGAACCGGCCGACGGTTCGCTGCGCATCACGGGCTTGGGCGGCCAGTTGCCGCCGTCGCTGGGCGCGACGCTGCTACCACTGTTCCTTGGCAACGCCGGCACGGCGATGCGTCCGCTGACCGCGGCGCTGTCGCTGCTCGGCGGCGAGTTCGAACTCAGCGGCGTGCCGCGCATGCACGAGCGCCCGATCGGCGACCTGGTCGACGCGCTCACGCAGTTGGGCTGCCGCATCGACTACCTCGGCAACCCTGGCTATCCGCCGCTGCGCATCCACCCGGTGTCGCACGACGAACTGGCGCTCGGCGCGCCGATCCGCGTGCGCGGCGACGTGTCGAGTCAGTTCCTCACCGCCCTGCTGCTGGCGCTGCCGCTCGCAGCGGCCCACGACATCGTGATCGAGGTCGTCGGCGAGCTGATTTCCAAGCCCTACATCGAGATCACGCTGAACCTGCTGGCGCGCTTCGGCATCACGGTGCACCGCGACGGCTGGGAGCGCTTCACCATTCCCGCCGGCAGCCGCTACAGCTCGCCAGGCGAGATCCACGTCGAGGCGGACGCCTCGTCCGCTAGCTATTTCATAGCACTTGGCGCCATTGCGGCGGGCGTTTCGGGCCAGAACGGCATCCGCATCGAAGGCGTCGGCGCAGCCTCGATCCAGGGCGACATCCGCTTCATCGACGCCGCCCAACAGATGGGCGCGCTGGTCGACAGCGGCCCGAACTGGCTCGAAATCCGCCGTGGCGCCTGGCCCCTCAAGGCCATCGACCTCGACGCGAACCACATCCCCGATGCCGCCATGACGCTGGCCGTCATGGCGCTGTACGCCGACGGCCCGAGCACGCTGCGCAACATCGCGAGCTGGCGCGTGAAGGAAACCGACCGCATCGACGCCATGGCGAACGAGCTGCAAAAGCTCGGCGCGACGGTCGAGGCCGGGCCGGACTTCATCCGCGTCCACCCGCTGACCGCCGCCGGGTGGCTGCCTGCCAGCATTCGCACGTACGACGACCACCGGGTTGCCATGTGCTTCTCGCTCGCGGCCTTCAATCCGGCCGGCGTGCCGGTGCGCATCCTCGAGCCCCACTGCGTCGCCAAGACCTTCCCCGACTACTTCGAAACCCTGTTCTCGGTGGCCGAGGCTGCCGAGGTGCCGGTGATCTGCATCGACGGCCCGACCGCCTCGGGCAAGGGCACGCTGGCCGCCGAGGTGGCGCGCCTGCTGGGCTACCACTACCTCGATTCGGGCTCGCTCTACCGCGTGACCGGGCTCGCCGCCCGCCGCGCCGGCCTGGAGGCCACCGCCGCCAACGAAGCGCAGATTGCCGCCCTCGCCGCCGCCCTGCCCCTGCAGTTCACCGAGGGCAAGGTGCTGCTGGCCGGCGACGACGTGAGCGACGACATCCGCACCGAAGCCGCCGGCATGGATGCCTCCCGCGTTTCCGCGCTGCCGGCCGTGCGCGAGGCGCTGCAAGACCTGCAACATCGCTTTCGCCGCCTGCCCGGCCTCGTGGCCGACGGGCGCGACATGGGCACCGTGATCTTCCCCGACGCGGCACTCAAGGTGTTCCTCACGGCGGGTGCCGCCCAGCGCGCCGAACGGCGGCATAAGCAGTTGATTTCAAAGGGTATTTCGACTACACTCGACAGTCTTCGCTCCGACTTGGAAGCACGTGACGCCCGGGACTCTTCCCGCAGCGTCGCCCCTCTGAAGCCGGCGCAGGACGCTCGCCACCTCGACAACTCCCAGCTGTCCATCGAACACTCGATCGACACGGTGTTGAACTGGTGGCAGCAAGTGCAGCCTTTCAAGTCCGCTTGAAAGGCTTGCGTTCCCCGGGTGTTCCGGGCGACGCCTACCGCTCCAGCAGGCTCCTTCCGCGCGACAGCGCACTGGCCTGCTGGTTGTTCAACCAACCGGGCTCACGCCCACAACCTAACCGCCGTCTACAGACCTCCAGCAGCCGCACGCAATTTCGCAAGAGCGCCTGCCAACCCTGCCTGACGGAAGGAACCATAAATGTCTGAATCTTTTGCCGACCTATTCGAAGAGTCCCTGAAGCGTTCCGAAATGCGCAGCGGCGAGGTCATCACGGCCGAAGTCGTGCGCGTCGAACACAACCACGTCGTCGTCAACGCCGGTCTGAAGTCCGAAGCGTATGTGCCGATCGAAGAGTTCAAGAACGACAAGGGCGAACTCGAAGTCCAGGCCGGCGATTTCGTTTCCGTTGCCATCGGCAGCGTTGAAAACGGCTACGGCGACACCATCCTCTCGCGCGACACCGCCAAGCGTCTGGCTTCGTGGCTCGCCCTCGAGAAGGCCCTGGAATCGGGCGACTTCGTCACCGGCACCACCAGCGGCAAGGTCAAGGGCGGTCTGACCGTTCTGGTCAACGGCATCCGCGCATTCCTGCCGGGCTCGCTGATCGACACGCGTCCGATCAAGGACCTGACCCCGTACGAAAACAAGACCCTCGAATTCAAGGTCATCAAGCTCGATCGCAAGCGCAACAACGTCGTGCTGTCGCGCCGTGCCGTGGTCGAAGCCAGCATGGGCGAAGAGCGCGCCAAGCTGATGGAAACCCTGAAGGAAGGCGCCGTTGTCCGCGGCGTGGTCAAGAACATCACCGAATACGGTGCGTTCGTGGACCTCGGCGGCATCGACGGCCTGCTGCACATCACCGACATGGCATGGCGCCGTGTTCGCCACCCGAGCGAAGTCGTTCAGGCCGGCCAGGAAATCACCGCCAAGATCCTCAAGTTCGACACCGAAAAGAACCGTGTCTCGCTGGGTCTCAAGCAAATGGGTGACGACCCGTGGATGGGCGTTTCGCGCCGCTACCCGCAATCGACCCGCCTGTTCGGCAAGGTCACGAACATTGCCGACTACGGCGCGTTCGTCGAACTCGAACCCGGCATCGAAGGCCTGGTGCACGTCTCCGAAATGGACTGGACCAACAAGAACATCGCTCCGAACAAGATCGTCTCGCTGGGCGACGAAGTCGAAGTCATGGTCCTGGAAATCGACGAAGACAAGCGCCGCATCAGCCTGGGCATGAAGCAGTGCAAGGCCAACCCGTGGCAAGAGTTCGCTCAGAACACGAAGCGTGGCGACCGCGTCAAGGGCCCGATCAAGTCGATCACCGACTTCGGCGTGTTCGTGGGTCTGGCTGCCGGCATCGACGGCTTGGTTCACCTCTCGGACCTCTCGTGGAACGAAACCGGCGAAACCGCCGTTCGCAACTACAAGAAGGGCCAGGAAGTCGAAGCGATCGTGTTGGCTGTCGACGTCGACCGCGAACGCATCTCGCTGGGCATCAAGCAGCTCGACAGCGATCCGTTCACCACGTTCACGACCGTGAACGACAAGGGCCAGATCGTGACCGGCAAGGTCAAGACCGTGGACGCCCGCGGCGCTGAAATCGACCTCGGCGAAGACATCATCGGCTACCTGCGTGCTTCGGAAATCTCGCGCGACCGCGTTGAAGATGCCCGCAACGTGCTCAAGGAAGGCGACGAAGTCACGGCCATCGTGGTGAATGTGGATCGCAAGACCCGCAACATCCAGCTGTCGATCAAGCAGAAGGACATGGTTGACGAACAAGGCGCCATGGCCAACCTGAGCCAGCAGTCGGCACGCGAAAACGCGGGCACGACCAGCCTGGGCGCCCTGCTGCGCGCCAAGCTCGACAACAGCGACAACAAGTAAGCTGAGTCCGAAGACAGAGGCAGGCCCCCCGGGGCCGCTCTGTCTTTTTTTTCGTCCACGTTTTTCGTTTATGTTTGGCCTATGACCCGTTCAGACCTCGTCGAAGAACTCGCCGCCCGTTTCGCGCAGCTCACGCACCGCGATGCCGAATACGCCGTCAAGACCATCCTGGACGCGATGAGCGACGCGCTGGTACGCGGCCACCGCATCGAGATCCGTGGCTTCGGCAGCTTCTCGGTCAACCGCCGTCCGCCGCGCATCGGCCGCAACCCGCGTTCGGGCGAGAGCGTGCAGATCCCCGAGAAGCGCGTGCCGCACTTCAAGCCGGGCAAGGCGCTGCGCGAAGCCGTCGACGCAAAGACCGCCGAGCTCGATGCAGGCAAGGAAGCCCAAGGCCAACTCCGGTGACAATCGCCCCGGCCCCTTCCAAGGGGCCGCCGCGCACGGCCGCCCGAAGCGGCCGGCCCGCCCCCGGTAGGGGGTTGGCGAAGCGACACGAAGTGCGCGCAGCCTGGGGGCGAGCAATAATCCACCGGCAACGGGAACAGCTATGAAATACCTCCTGTGGCTGCTCAAGGCAGCCATTTTTTTTACGCTCTTCGCCTTCGCGCTGAACAACCAGCACGACGCGACCGTCTACTTCTTCTTCGGAACCCATTGGCGCGCGCCGCTGGTGCTCGTCGTGCTCGCGGCCTTCGCCGGCGGGCTCGTGGTCGGCGCGCTGGGCATGCTGCCCGGCTGGTGGAAGCACCGCGCCGCAGCAGCCCAAGTGCCCGCGGTTTCCGAAACCCCTTCGCCCGCGCCGCTGGCTGCCGCCACCGCCTCCGCGACCGTGCCGTCCATCTCGGCCACCGACCTTCCCGCCGTACGTCAACATGGACTTTGATCCCAGCTGGCTGCTGATCGGCCTGCCCGTCGCCTTCGTGCTGGGCTGGCTCGCATCGCGCTTCGACATCCGCCAGCTCAAGCTCGAGAACCGGCAGGCGCCCAAGGCCTACTTTCGCGGCCTGAACTTCCTGCTCAACGAGCAGCAGGACCAGGCCATCGACGCCTTCATCGAGGCCGTGCAGAACGACCCCGACACGCAGGAACTGCACTTCGCGCTCGGCAACCTGTTCCGCCGCCGCGGCGAGTACCAGCGCGCCGTGCGCGTGCACGAGCACCTGCTGGGCCGTGGCGACCTGAGCCGTGTCGACCGCGAGCGTGCGCAGCATGCGCTGGCGCAAGACTTCCTGCGCGCCGGCCTGCTCGACCGCGCCGAAGCGGCACTGCAGAAACTCGAAGGCACGCGCTACGAGAACGAAGCGCGTCTTTCGCTGCTGGCCATCTACGAACGCTCGCGTGAATGGGCCCAAGCCGCCGATGTGGCGCAGAAGCTCGACGAGTCCGACCAGGCCAGCTACGCCACGCGCCGCGCCCATCACCTGTGCGAGCAGGCCAACGAACGCGTCGCAGCGGGCGACCCGACGGGCGCCGGCGACCTGCTCACGCAGGCCCGTGCCCTGGCGCCGCAGGCCCCGCGGCCGGCCATCGACACCGCCACCTTGCAGCTGCGCAACGGCGAAGCCGCCGCGGCCTTCGACACGCTCGAAGGGCTCAGCGACACAGCGCCGCTGGCGCTGCCGCTCTACGCTGCCGCACTGCAAAAAGCCGCTGTGGCCGCGCACCGCGAAGGCGAGGCGCTGGCGCTGCTGCAGCGGCGCTATGCCGAATCGCCGTCGATCGACGTGCTCGAAGCGATGATCGCGCTCGGCGGCACACCCGATGCCACGCCATCGGACACGACCGACACGCCCACCGAAGCCCCCACGCCGCGCGACAGCTACATCGCCCACCTCGCGCACCAGCCCTCGCTGGTCGCCGCCTCGCGCTGGCTCGCCGGCGAGCGCTTCGAGCACGAGCAGTTCCATCCGCAGGTGCAACGCGCGCTCGACCAGGCCACGCGCCCGCTCATGCGCTACCGCTGCGCGGCCTGCGGCTTCGAGGCGCACCAGTACTTCTGGCACTGCCCCGGCTGCCAGGCCTGGGACAGCTATCCACCGCGCCGCGTGGAAGAACTCTGACCACGGTTCTGAACAATGGTCACACGGGGCCCTGGGCCCCGTTTTCACGTCAACTGCCGCGCGCGCCCTCTCGTTGAGCCGAAGCCGATATTCCTGTCGGCTTAGCCATACCAACAATTGAAGAGGGAGTTTTCATCATGTTCAAGAAAATCATCGCCACGCTCGCCATGTGCTTCGCGGCCGTCTCGTTCGCTGCCGTCGACGCCAACAAGGGCAGCGCCGCCGACCTCGACGGCCTCAAGGGCGTCGGCCCCTCGCTGTCCAAGCGCATCCTCGATGCCCGCAAGGAAGGCGAGTTCAAGGACTGGCCCGACCTCATGCAGCGCGTGAAGGGTGTGAAGGAAAAGAGCGCGGCCAAGCTGTCGGCCGAGGGGCTGACGGTCAACGGCCAGAGCTTCAACGGTGCGGCGGCCCCGGCCAAGTCGGGCAAGACGGCCAAGGTGGCCGAAGCCAAACCCGCCAAGCAGTGACGCCAACCTGAAGCGCCCGCCACCGCCCGCGGGCCGCGGCGCTCCCTAAGAAACCGCCCCGAGGCGGTTTTTTTACGCCCGCATTTTGTGCCGCATCGACACCACATGGCAGGGAAATGCCTCAGCGAATGGCCCGGAATTTGCACGTATGCTTTTCTTTCATCCAGCTTTAACCACATTCCGGAGCGCGTCCATGAATCACAAGTTCGGCATTGCCCTGGCGGGCCTCACCCTTGGCGCCGCCGCCTTCGCGCAAACCAAGTGGGACCTGCCCACCGCCTACCCGACGACCAATTTCCACACGGAGAACATCACGCAGTTCGCGAGCGATGTGGACAAGGGCAGCGGCGGCAAGCTCAAGATCACGGTGCATGCCAACGCGTCGCTCTTCAAGGCGCCCGAGATCAAGCGTGCGGTGCAGGGTGGCCAGGCGCAGCTCGGCGAGATCCTGCTGGTGAACTACCAGAACGAATGGCAGATGTTCGGTGCCGACGGCATCCCCTTCCTGGCCGACAGCTACGACGCCGCCTGGAAGCTCTACCAGGCACAGAAGCCCGCGCTCGAGAAGAAGCTGGGCGAACAGGGCATCCAGCTGCTCTACGCCGTGGCATGGCCGCCGCAAGGCATCTTCGTGAAGAAGGAAATCGCCTCGGCCGCCGACCTGAAGGGCGTGAAGTGGCGCGCCTACAGCCCCGCCACCGCGCGCATCGGCGAACTCGTGGGAGCGCAACCGGTCACCGTGCAGCAGGCCGAGCTGTCGCAGGCCATGGCCACGGGCGTGATCGAGTCGTACATGTCCTCCGGCTCCACCGGCTACGACACCAAGACCTACGAGTACATCAAGAACTTCTACGACACCCAGGCCTGGCTGCCGAAGAACGCGGTGCTCATGAACAAGAAGGCCTTCGACGCGCTCGACAAGCCCGTGCAGCAGGCGCTGCTCAAGGCCGCGGCCGATGCCGAGAAGCGCGGCTGGGACACCTCGAAGAAGAAGAACGTCGAGTACCTCGACCTGCTCAAGAAAAACGGCATGACGGTGCACGTGCCCTCGGCGCAGCTCAAGGCCGACATGAAGAAGGTCGGCGACACCATGATCAAGGAGTGGACCGAGAAGGCCGGCCCCGAAGGCCAGGCCGTCGTCGACGCCTACAAGAAGATGTGACCCGGCTTCGCACGCACGGCACCCGATGCGCAAGACGCTGGACTTTCTCTACCTGAGCGCCGCCGCCCTGGCGGCGCTTTTCATGATCGGCCTGCTGGCGATGGTGCTGCTCTCCATCCTCGGGCGGCAGCTGCACTTCAACATTCCCGGTATCGACGCCTATGCCGGCTACCTGATGGCCGGCGCGGGCTTCCTGGCGCTGGCGCACACACTCAAGCGTGGCGAGCACATCCGCGTGACGCTGGTGATGCAGAACCTGCCGCCTGCGGCACAGCGCTGGCTCGAACGCTGGGCCATGGGCGCCGCGGCGCTGCTGGCCCTGCTCTTCGCCTGGTACAGCGTGCGCCTGGTCTGGCAATCGCTCGACTACCACGACATCTCCACCGGCAACGACGCCACGCCGCTGTGGATTCCCCAGCTGTCGATGGCGCTCGGCGCCATCGTCTTCGCGATCGCGTCGCTCGACGAGTTCGTGATCGAGTGGCGCGGCCGCCCGGCCAAGGCTGCCGAAACGGAGGCGCTGCGCCATGAGTGACATCGCCATTGCCGGCCTGCTGATCGCCGCGCTGTTCCTCATCCTGGGCAGCGGCGTGTGGATCGGCCTCACGCTCTCCGGCGTGGCGTGGATCGCCATGCAGATCTTCTCGTCGCGCGCCGCCGGCGACGCCATGGCCGTAACCATCTGGGGATCGGCCTCGAGCTGGACGCTCACCGCGCTGCCGCTGTTCGTGTGGATGGGCGAGATCCTGTTCCGCACGCGGCTGTCGCAGGACATGTTCAAGGGCCTCGCGCCCTGGATGCAGGCCCTGCCCGGCCGGCTGCTGCATACCAACGTGGTGGGCTGCGCGGTGTTCGCGGCGGTGTCGGGCTCGAGCGCGGCCACCTGCGCCACCATCGGCAAGATGAGCCTGCCCGAGCTCAAGCGCCGCGGCTACCCCGACGACATGGTCATCGGCACGCTGGCCGGCGCCGGCACGCTGGGCCTGCTGATCCCGCCCTCGATCATCATGATCGTGTACGGGGTGAGCGCCGACGTGTCGATTGCACGCCTCTTCATCGCGGGCGTCATCCCCGGCATCCTGCTGGCGCTGCTGTTCTCGGGCTACATCGTGGTCTGGGCGCTGCGCAACCCCGACAAGGTGCCGCCCGCCGACGCGAAGCTGCCCTTCGTCGAGAAGCTGTGGGCTTCGATGTCGCTGATCCCGGTGGCGCTGCTGATCCTGTCGGTGCTGGGCTCCATCTATGCGGGCATCGCCACGGCCACCGAGGCGGCGGCCGTGGGCGTGGTCGGCGCCATGGTCATCTCGGCCGCGCAGGGCTCGCTCACCTGGCACAGCTTCAAGGAAGCGCTGCTGGGCGCCACACGCCTGTACTGCATGATGGCGCTGATCCTCGCGGGCGCGGCCTTCCTCACGCTGGCCATGGGCTACATCGGGCTGCCACGTCACCTGGCCGAGTGGATCGGCTCGCTGGGGCTGTCGAAGTTCCAGCTGATCCTGATGCTCGCCGCGTTCTACATCGTGCTGGGCTGCTTCCTGGACGGCATCTCGATGGTGGTGCTCACCATGGGCGTGATCATGCCGACCGTCACCGCGGCCGGCATCGACCCGGTGTGGTTCGGCATCTTCATCGTGCTGGTGGTCGAGATGGCGCAGATCACGCCGCCGGTGGGCTTCAACCTGTTCGTGCTGCAGGGCATGACCGGGAGAGACCTGCTCTACATCGCACGCGTCACGCTGCCGATGTTCTTCCTGATGGTGGCCGCGGTGCTGCTCATCTACTTCGTGCCGCAGCTGGTCACCTGGCTCCCGCAACAGATGGCGCCCTGAATCCGCGGAGCAGCGACAGACCGATCGACAATAGGCCCATGCTGCTTCCGGCTCTCGCGATCTGTCTCGGCGCCTCGTGCGGCGCCCTTGCCCGATGGGGCCTCGGCCTCTGGCTCAACACCGGCGGCCCCGTGCCCTACGGCACGCTGGCCGCCAACCTGGTCGGCGGCTACCTCGTCGGCGTGGCCGTGGCCGTCTTCCAGGCGATGCCGCAGCTCGACCCGGTGTGGCGGCTGCTGCTCATCACCGGCTTCCTCGGCGGGCTCACGACCTTCTCGAGCTTCTCGGCCGAAGTGGTCGCGCTGCTGCTCGGCGGACGCCCCTTGCTGGCCCTGGGCACCGGCCTGCTGCACCTGTGCGGTTCGCTGGTGCTGACCTGGCTGGGCATTCGCAGCGTGCAGCTCGTGCTGGCTTCGTGACAGCGAAAAAACTGCCCGTCCTCCTGCGGTTATAGCCAGGGGCTTCGCAGAGGGTCGGTCGATAGAATCGACCCCCAATGCCCCTCGCCCTTCTCGTCGCACTCCCCTTTCTTGCCAGCGTGCTGGCCGCGTTGATGCCGTCCAACGCGCGCAACCGGGAGTCGACCCTTGCGGGCCTCGTCGCATTGGGCTGCGCCATCCAGGTCGCATGGCTCTTTCCGCAGATCGCGCACGGCAACGTGCTGAGGCAAGAGATCGAGTGGCTCCCCGCCCTCGGCCTGAACCTCGTGTTCCGCCTCGACGGCTTCGCGTGGCTCTTCTGCATGCTGGTGCTGGGCATCGGCGCGCTGGTGGTGCTCTATGCGCGCTACTACATGTCGGCCTCCGACCCGGTGCCGCGCTTCTTCTCGTTCTTCCTCGCGTTCATGGGCGCGATGATGGGTGTGGTGCTCTCGGGCAACCTCATCCAGATGGTGCTGTTCTGGGAGCTCACCAGCCTCTTCTCCTTCTTGCTGATCGGCTACTGGCACCACCGGCGCGACGCGCGACGCGGTGCGCGCATGGCGCTCACCGTCACTGGCGCGGGCGGGCTGTGCCTGCTGGCCGGCGTGCTGGTGCTGGGCCGCATCGTGGGCAGCTACGAGCTCGACATCGTGCTGGTCTCGGGCGACATCATCCGCGCGCATGCGCTGTACCCGGTGGCGCTAGTGCTGATCCTGCTCGGCGCGTTCACCAAGAGCGCGCAGTTCCCGTTCCACTTCTGGCTGCCGCGCGCCATGGCTGCGCCCACGCCGGTGTCGGCCTACCTGCACTCGGCCACCATGGTGAAGCTGGGCGTGTTCCTCATGGCGCGCCTGTGGCCCGTGCTCTCGGGCACCGAGCAGTGGTTCTGGATGGTCGGCGGCGCCGGCGCGATCACGCTGCTGCTCGGCGGCTTCGCGGCCATGTTCCAGCGCGACCTGAAGGCGCTGCTGGCCTACTCGACCATCTCGCACCTGGGCCTCATCACACTGCTGCTGGGCCTGAACAGCCCGCTCGCGGCCGTCGCTGCAGTCTTCCACGTGATGAACCACGCGACCTTCAAGGCCTCGCTGTTCATGGCGGCCGGCATCATCGACCACGAGACCGGCACGCGCGACATCCGCAAGCTCAGCGGCCTGATGCGGCTCATGCCCATCACGGGCACGCTGGCCATCATCGCCAGCGCCTCGATGGCCGGCGTGCCATTGCTCAACGGCTTTCTCTCGAAGGAAATGTTCTTCGCCGAGACGGTCTTCATCCAGGCCACGCCCTGGATCGACTTCAGCCTGCCGGTCATCGCCACGCTCGCGGGCATCTTCAGCGTGGCGTACTCGGCGCGCTTCGTGTTCGACGTGTTCTTCGGTCCGCCCTGCGGCCCCGACGTGCCCAAGCCCCCGCACGAGCCGCCGCACTGGATGCGCGTGCCGGTCGAGTTTCTGGTGCTGCTGTGCCTGGTGGTGGGCGTGGCGCCGGCCTGGTCGGTCGGCCCGATGCTCGCGGCGGCGGCCACGCCGGTGGTCGGCGGCACGCTGCCCGCCTACAGCCTGGCTGTGTGGCACGGCTTCAACCTGCCGCTGATGATGAGCTTCGTCGCGCTCGCGGGCGGCGCCGTGCTCTACCTGCTGCTGCGCCGCCCGCTGGGCAGCGGCCGCCTCGAGCGCACACCGCTGCTGCACCGCTTCGACGGGCAGCTCATATTCGAACACCTGATCGCGCTGCTGAGCGAAGCCGGCCGGCGCAGCCGCCGCCTGTTTGGCACGCGCCGCCTGCAGTGGCAGCTGCTGTGGCTGGTGGTGGTGGCCGTGGCGGGCGCTACAGCCTCGCTGTGGGCCACGCCGGCCGAACGCGGCACGCGCGAGCTGCTGCCGTTCTCGCCGATGTTCGCGATGACCTGGCTCATCGGCTGCACCTGCGCCGTGGCCGCCGCGTGGCAGGCCAAGTTCCACCGGCTCGCCGCGCTCATGCTGGCCGCAGGCGCCGGGCTGGTCTCGTGCGTCACGTACATCTGGTTCTCGGCGCCCGACCTCGCGCTCACGCAGCTGGTGGTCGAGGCCGTGACCACGGTGCTCATCCTGCTGGGCCTGCGCTGGCTGCCGATGCGCAGCAAGGACGTGGTGCAGCCCGCGCGCATGCGGCTGCGGCCCTGGGGCCGCCGCGGGCGCGACCTGCTGGTGGCCACCGTCGCCGGCTGCGGCATGGCGGCTCTGGCCTGGGCCCTGATGACGCGCACCTTCCCGCAGAGCATCTCGCCCTTCTTCCTCGAACGCGCGCTCTCCGAAGGCGGTGGCACCAACGTGGTCAACGTGATGCTGGTCGACTTCCGCGGCTTCGACACCTTCGGCGAGATCACCGTGCTGGGCATCGTGGCGCTCACCGTGTATGCGCTGCTGCGGCGCTTCCGGCCCGCCATCGAATCGATGGCGCTGCCCATCCAGCAACGCCTGCAGGTCGACGACGGCAGCAGCGACCTGCTGAACCCGCGCCGCGCCGCCGACTCCGCCATCGGCTACCTGATGGTGCCGGCCGTGCTGGTGCGCCTGGTGCTGCCGGTGGCCGTGCTGGTGTCGGTGTACTTCTTCATGCGCGGCCACAACGCGCCCGGCGGCGGCTTCGTTGCGGGGCTGGTGATGTCGGTCGCGCTGGTGCTGCAGTTCATCGTCTCGGGCACCGAGTGGGTGGAAGAGCACCTGCGCATCTACCCGCGCCGCTGGATCGCCATCGGCCTGCTGTTCGCGCTTGCCACCGGCGGCGGCGCCATCGCGTTCGGCTACCCCTTCCTGACCACGCACACCGCGCACCTGCACGTGCCGCTGCTGGGCGACATGCACGTGCCCAGCGCCCTCTTCTTCGACATCGGCGTGTTCGCGCTGGTGCTCGGCGCCACCATGCTGATCCTCACCGCGCTGGCCCACCAGTCCGTCCGAAGCCACCGCTGGGCCGACGAACAAGAAGAGAAAGAAGCGGAGGCCCGCGCCGCCGCCGAAGCCGAAGAAGCGGCTGCTGCCGCTGCAATCACCGGGGGGGCCCGCTGATGGAAATCGTGCTGGCCATCGCCATCGGCGTGCTCACCGGTTCGGGCGTGTACCTGCTGCTGCGCCCGCGGACCTTCCAGGTCATCATGGGCCTGACGCTCATCTCGTACGCGGTCAACCTGTTCATCTTCAGCATGGGCCGGCTCAAGGTCGACAGCGAGCCGGTGCTGGTCGAAGGCTTCAAGGCCACGCTGGCCAATACGGCCGACCCGATGCCGCAAGCGCTCGTGCTCACGGCCATCGTGATCGGCTTCGCGATGACGGCCCTGTTCCTGGTCGTGATGCTCGCCTCGCGCGGCCTGTCGGGCACCGACCACGTGGACGGTGAAGAGCGGGAGGCCGTGGAATGAACGACCTCTTGCGCCTGCTCGACCGCTTCCTCGAGTTCAGCATGCCGCACCTGGTGGCGGTGCCGATCCTCGTGCCCATGCTCACGGCGGCGCTGATGCTGCTGATGAACGAGAACCGCAGGCGCACCAAGTCGTTCCTCAGCGTGGTCTCGGGCCTGATCGGCCTGCTCGCCGCGCTCGCGCTGCTGCGCTGGGTGAACGCGGCCGACACCGGCGGTGGCCCGGGCTCCATCGGCGTGTACCTGCCGGGCAACTGGCGCGCGCCCTTCGGCATCGTGCTGGTGGCCGACCGGCTCTCGACCATGATGGTCGCGCTGACGGGCGTGGTCGCTTTCGCGGCGTCGATCTATTCGACCTCACGCTGGGACCGCGCGGGCGTGCACTTTCATCCGCTGCTGCAGCTGCAGCTCATGGGCCTGAACGGCGCCTTCCTCACGGGCGACCTGTTCAACCTGTTCGTGTTCTTCGAGGTGATGCTCGCGGCGTCGTACGGCCTGCTGCTGCACGGCTCGGGCCAGCTGCGCGTGCGCGCCGGGCTGCACTACATCGCGATCAACCTCGCGGCCTCGTCGCTGTTCCTGATCGGCGCGGCCATTCTGTACGGCGTGACCGGCACGCTCAACATGGCCGACCTGGGCGCACGCATCGCCGAGCTGGCACCGGGCGACCGCGGCCTCGTGCATGCGGCCGCGGCCATCCTGGCCACCGCGTTCTTCGCCAAGGCGGGCGCGTGGCCGCTCAACTTCTGGCTGGTGCCGGCGTACAGCGCGGCCGTGTCGCCGGTGGGCGCGGTGTTTGCGCTGCTCACCAAGCTCGGCGTGTACACCGTGCTGCGCCTGTGGACCGTGCTGTTCGCGCCCGACACCGGCGCCTCGGCCGCCTTCGGGCAGGCCGCGCTGGTGAGCGTCGGGCTGGCCACGCTGTTCGTCGGTGCCATCGGCATCGTCGGCACGCAGCGGCTGTCGAACCTCGCGGGCTTCAGCGTGCTGGTGTCGGCGGGCACGCTGCTGGCCGCCGTCGGGCTGGGCGAGCCGGCCGTGTGGGCGGGCGCGCTCTACTACATGGTGAATTCCACGGTCGCGGTGGCGGCGTTCTTCCTGCTGATCGACATGATCGAACGCTGGCGCAACGCGGGCATGAGCGTCGCGCCGCACGAAGCGGCGGGCAACGCCCCCTTCCTGGCCGAAGACCTGCGTGCGCTCAACGACGTGAACCTCGACGACGACGCGCAGGCGCTCTACGGCCGCGCCATTCCGGCCGGCGTGGCCTTCCTGGGCCTGAGCTTCATGCTCTGCACGCTGCTGCTGGCAGGCCTGCCGCCGCTGTCGGGCTTTGTCGGCAAGTTCGCGATGCTCTCGGGCCTGCTCGACAGCAAGGTCGTCACCACGGCCGGCTGGACCTTCTTCGGTCTGCTGATCGTCGCGGGCTTTCTCTCGCTGATTGCGCTGAGCCGCACCGGCATCCGCCATTTCTGGACGCAGCCCCACGCCACCATGCCCTCGCTGCCCGCGCTCGAGGTGCTGCCGGTCGCCGCCCTGCTCGCAGCCTGCGTCGCGCTGACGGTCTGGGCCGAGCCCGTGATGCAGCACGCGCAAGCCACTGCCGACGGGCTGCGCACGCCCACGGCGTACCGCGACGCCGTGCTCGGCGCGAAGCAGAAGCCCAACCCGGTGCCCGCGAAGAAAGAGGAGGCCAAGCCATGAAGCGCTTGATGCCTTCCCCACCGCTGTCACTCGCGCTGTTCGTCATCTGGCTGCTGCTCAACCAGTCGCTCGAAGCGGCCACGCTGCTGTCGGCCGCGGTGCTCGCCATTGCCGTGCCGCTGATCACCCAGGGCCTGCGGCCTGCCAGGGTGCGCATGCGCCGGCCCGGCGTGGCGCTGCGGCTGTCGTTCCTCGTCACCTTCGACATGCTGAAGTCGGCGTACGACGTGGCTCGGCTGCTGCTCACGCGCCGCACCGTCGACATCTCGGCGCGCTTCGTGCAGATTCCACTCGACATGCGCGACCCCAACGGCCTCGCCGTGCTCGCGATGATCATGTGCCTCACGCCCGGCACCGCCTGGGGCGAAGTCTCGTTCGATCGCACCACGCTGCTGATCCACGTGTTCGACCTCGAGGACGACGCGGCCTTCATCGCCCTGATCAAGACCCGCTACGAACGTCCGCTGATGGAGATTTTCGAATCATGACGCCTGTTCTTTTCTGGGCCCTGAAGGCCGCGCTCTTCCTGCTGGCCGTGGCCATGCTGTGCGCCCTGTTCCGCCTGCTGGCCGGCCCGTCCGCGCAAGACCGCGTGATGGCGCTGGATTGCCTCTACATCAACGGCATGCTGATGATGCTGGTGCTCGGCATCAACTACGCGAGCAGCGTGTACTTCGAGGCGGCGATGCTGGTGGCGCTGTTCGGCTTCGTGGGGTCGACCTCGCTGGCCAAGTTTTTGCTGCGCGGGGAGGTGATCGAATGAGCGCTACGGCCTTGCCCCTCTGGGCCGAGATCATCACTGCGGTGTTCGCGGTGCTGGGCGCGGCCTTCGCAGCCATCGGCTCCTTCGGCCTGGTGCGCCTGCCGACCTTCTTCCGTCGCATCCATGCGCCCACGCTGGGTGCCACGGTGGGCGCCTGGTGCCTGACGGTGGCCACCATCGCCTACTTCTCGGTGCAGGGCTTCAGCCTGTTCCTGCACGCGATGCTGATCGTGCTGTTCATCGTGCTGACAGCGCCGATCACCACCATCTTCCTGATGCGTGCCGCCCTCTTCCGCGAACGGCAGAAGGGCAACCCGAAGGTGCCGCCCGCCGCCAAGTCGGGCTGAGGCAACCTCCTCCGTTCAGTTGGGCGCCATGCGCACGCCCTTGTCGAGGAACTCGTTGGTGAACAGCGTCGCGGGGTCGTAGGCCTTGTCGATGCCGATCAGCGAGGACACCAGTTCGTAGTCGGCCTTCACGCGCGCACCGTCGAAGGCGCCGAGCGCCACCTTGGTGGTGGTGTCGTCGCGCATCAACTGCTTGATTCGCATCCATTGGTCGCGCTGGTTGTCGGGCGTGAGGCCGCTCACGCTGGCTTGCAGCGCCTGCAGGCAGGGCTCGAAGCTCTTCACGCAGGCGTCGTAGGCACGCTGCGTCACGGCCACGAACTTCTTCACCTGGCCCGGGTTCTTCGCGAGGTAGGGGCCATTCACGATCAGTGAGTTGCCGTACACATTCACGCCCGCGTCGCGCCACGGCTGAAAGCCCAGGTCGGCGCCGAACTCGCGCGCCTTCAGGTCGTGCTCGTTGTAAAAGTCGCTGATGATGTCGACCGACTTGCTCTTCAGCGCCGCCACCTTGGCCTGCGGGCTCACGTTGACGAAGGTCACGCTGGCCGGGTCGAGCCCCACCTTCTTCGCGAAGGCCGGCCACATGAGGCGCGCGGCATCGCCCGGCGGGTTGCCGATCTTGCGGCCCGCGAAGTCCTTCGGGCCGTTGATGCCCGACGACTTGAGCCAGTAGAAGCCCTGCGGGCTGTTGGCATAGATGACCATCACGGCCTTCACGTCGGCGCCCTTGCCCTTGGCCTGGATGGTCGTGGGCAAGTCGGAAATTCCCAGGTCGCTGCCGCTCGTGCCCACGCGTTGCGCCGACACGGCCGAGCCCTTGCCGGCCTCGATGTTCAGGTCGATGCCCGCCTCGGTGTACCAGCCCTTGGCCTTCGCAAAATAGATCGGCGCATGATCGGCCGTGGGTGTCCAGTTGAGCATCAGGCTCATGGCATCGGCCGCGAACACGGCAGGGGCCGAGGCCATCAGCAAGGCGGTGGCGCCGGCGGCCGACAACAGCTTTTTCATGCGGATCACTCCAAAAGAAGGTAAAAACAGGTCCTGGAATTTATATTACCAACTGTTTGGTTGACAAGCAATCCAGATCATCCAGACCGCGTTGCCCCTGCCGGGAGAATCAAAACACCATGACCGCCACCAGCCCTACTCGCACCGTCGCCACCAAGCGCGAGCGCGACCCCGTCGCCGCCAAGCAGGCGCTCATCTCTGCCGCGGTGGCCGAGTTCGCCACCAAGGGCTTCGCAGGCGCGCGCGTCGACGAGATCGCTGCCAACGCCGGGGTCAACAAGCAGCTCGTGTACCACTACTTCGACAGCAAGCAGGGGCTGTACCTGGTCGCGCTCGAATCGGTCTATGCCGAGATCCGCGAGAAGGAACAGAAGCTCACGCTCGACGAGCTCGAGCCGCTCGAGGCCATGAAGCAGCTGGTGGCCTTCTCGTTCGACTACCTGGCCGAGCACCCCGAATTCATCGCGCTGCTGGCCGACGAGAACCGCAACCACGGCGCGCACCTGCGCGAGTCGGAGCGGCTGCAGAAGATGCACTCGCCCTTCATCGAGATGCTGGAGGCCACGCTCAAGCGCGGCGTGGCGGCGGGCGTGTTCCGGCCCGACTTCGACGCGATCAACCTCTACATCTCAATCGCCGGCATCTCGTATTTCTTCTTCTCCAACAACCACACGCTGTCGGCCATCTTCGGCAAGCCGCTCGATGCACGCGGCGCACTGCTGCAGCGCCGCCGGCACGTGATCGAGTTCGCGCTCAATGCCTTGCGGCCCGACAAAGCCACCGCATGAAAATTATCAACTAGTTGGTTGACACGGGTCGTGGCGACTCCTATGATTCGCCGCATTGCTTCCTAGACCCAGGAATTGAGATGACGGCACCTGACGGCGCTCTGGCGCCCCCCGCACCTGCGCCCTTGTCGGGCGAGCGCCCCGAATGGCAGCGCTGGGCCCTCGTGGTCGCGGTGCATCTGGCGGGCATCGCGCTGTGGGAGCTGGCGGTGCGGGTCTTCGCGATCCAGCCCTTCATCCTGCCGGCGCCCTCGAAGGTGCTGGCCACGCTGGCCAACCCGAACTACAGCTGGCTCAAGAACACCGGCGTCACCGCGCTCGAAGTGTTCGGCGGCTACGCACTGGGGCTGGTGCTCGGCATTCTTTGCGCGCTGCTCTTCATCACCAGCAAGCGGCTGATGCTGGTGGTGTTCCCGCTGCTGGTCACGCTCAACATGATTCCGAAGGTGGCGATGGGGCCGCTGGTGATCGTGTGGTTCAGCTACGGCATCGGGCCGAACATCCTGATCACGTTCAGCCTGTGCTTCTTCCCCATCCTGCTGACCACCATCCGCGGCCTGAACGAGACCGAGCCCGAGCTGCTCGACCTCGTGCGCGCGCTCAAGGGCTCGCGCTGGCAACTGTTCCGCTACATCCAGCTGCCGGGCTCGCTGCCGTACGTGTTCTCGGGCATGAAGGTCGCCACCATCCTCGCCGTGGCGGGCGCGGTGGTGGGCGAGTTCATCGCCTCGGAACGCGGCCTGGGCTATCTGATGATCCAGGTCCAGGCCTCGCTGGACACGCCCGCGGTCTTCATGGCCGTGCTGCTCATCACGGGCCTGGGCGTGCTGCTCTATCTGCTGGTGCTTCTGCTGGAGCGCCTCTTCATCACCCAGGACGCAAGAATCCAATGACCTCCACGCCTGTCCTCGACGACCTGCCCTTTCCCGAGCGCTTCGAGAGCGAAGCCGCGCTTGAAGACTACCTGGCCACGCCCTCGCGCGACCTCCTGCGCGACATGGCCCGCCTCGACGGCGACCTGATGATCCTCGGCGTGGGCGGCAAGATGGGCCCCACGCTGGCCCGCCTCGCGAAGAACGTCATGCCAGGTCGCCGCGTGATCGCCGTCGCCCGCTTCAGCGAAGCCGGCGTGCGCGAAGCCCTCGAAGCGCACGGCATCGAGACCATCGCCTGCGACCTGCTCGACCGCGCCGCCATTGCCGCGTTGCCGCCCTGCGCCAATGTGGTGTTCATGGCCGGTCGCAAGTTCGGCGCCGACGCCGACAACCCGCTGACCTGGGCCATGAACGCGCACGTGCCCGCGCTGGTGGCCGAGCACTTCCGTGCCTCGCGCATCGTCGCCTTCTCGACCGCCTGCGTGTACCCCTTCGTGCCCGTGACCAGCCAGGGCGCGAGCGAGAGCGACGCGCCCAACCCGCCCGGCGAATACGCCAACTCGTGCGTGGGCCGCGAGCGCATGTTCGAGTACTTCTCGCAGCGCCACAGCACACCCGGCCGCCTGTTCCGCCTGAGCTACGCCATCGACCTGCGCTACGGCGTGCTGGCCGACGTGGCGCTCAAGGTGTGGCGCGGTGAGCCGGTCGACGTGACCATGGGCCACGTCAACGTGATCTGGCAGGGCGACGCGAACGCGCAGGCGCTGCGCTGCCTCGCCGCGGCCACCGTGCCGACCTCGCCGCTCAATGTGAGCGGCCCCGAGACCACGTCGATCCGCTGGCTCGCGCAAGAGTTCGCGCGCGAGTTCGACAAGCCCGTGACCATCAGCGGGCAAGAAGCGCCGACTGCCTGGCTCATGAACACCGGCGAGGCCGAGCGGCTGTTCGGTTACCCACGCGTGCCGTTGGCGCAGCAGATCCGTTGGGTGGCTGACTGGATCTCGCGCGAGCAACGCCAGTACGGCAAGCCCACGAAGTTCGAATCGCGCGACGGCAAGTACTGAGCCCATGACCATGCCCGCCGTCGAAGCCCTGTCGCCGATCACGCCCGACATCGCCCCGATGCTCGACGCGCTGGTCGCCGCGAGCGGCTGGAACCAGACTGCGCACGACTGGCAGCTGTTCGAGCGGCTCGGCACGGTGCATGGCGTGCGTGACGTGCGTGACGGCGAGGGCCAGCTCATCGCCAGTGGCGCGGTGCTGCCGATGGACGGCGTGGCCTGGATCAGCATGATCCTCGTGATGCCTGCTGCGCGCGGGCAAGGCCTGGGCCGCGCGGTGTTCGCGCGCTGCCTCGACCAGGTGAAGGCCGCCGGCCTCGTCGCGATGCTCGACGCCACGCCGCAGGGCGAGCCGCTCTATGCGAGCTTCGGCTTCATGCCGCTGTGGCGCCTCACGCGCTGGCGGCGCGAAGCCGCAGCAGCCACGGCATCGCTCGCCACTGACGAACCGGCCCTCGACAGCCTCGCCGCGCTCGACGCGCAGGCGCTGGGCTTTGCGCGCCCCGCCGTGCTCGCCGACCTGCTCGGCCGCGACGACAGCCGCTGCGTGCGCAACGGCCTGGGCTTCGGCCTCGTGCGCGCGGGCCGCACTGCGCATCACGTCGGCCCGCTGCTGTCGTCCGACGAAGCTGTCGCCGCCGCACTGCTGACGCAGGCCGCACGCGGCATCGATGGCCGCATCTACATCGACGTGCCCGACGACCGCCCAGTCATGACTGCCGCGCTGCGCGCCGCCGGCTTCACGCCCCAACGCAGCTTCACGCGCATGGCGCTGGCCACGCGCGACGGCGCGCAGCCGCCCATCGGACACCCCGCCTTCATCCACGCCATCGCCGGCCCCGAGTTCGCCTGAGGACCTTCGCCCATGTCACTGAACCGCTCCGACCTTCCCGCCGACGTGCTTGCGCTGCTGTCGCAAGGCACCGTCATTCCGGCGCATCCGCTCGCACTCGACGCGCATCGCCAGCTCGATCGCCAGCGTCAGCGCGCGCTGACCCGCTACTACGTCGATGCCGGCGTGGGCGGCCTCGCGGTGGGCGTGCACACCACGCAGTTCGCGATCCGCGAGCGCGGGCTCTACGCCACCGTGCTCGAAGCCGCGATGCAAGATCGGCTGGCCTGGAACGATCGTCCGATGGCGATGATCGCGGGCCTGTGCGGCCCGACCGCGCAGGCGCAGGCCGAAGCGCGCACCGCAGTCTCTCTGGGTTATCACGCTGGGCTGCTGAGCCTCGCGGCCCTGGCCGGCTCGTCGGAAGACGCGCTCATCGCCCACTGCGAGGCGGTGGCGCAGGAGATTCCGTTGATCGGCTTCTACCTGCAGACCGTGGTCGGCGGCCCGATCCTCTCGAGCGACTTCTGGCGCCGCTTCGCGCTCATTCCGAACGCGCTGGCCATCAAGGTCGCGCCCTTCAACCGCTACCGCAGCATCGACGTGGTGCGCGGGCTGGTCGATGCGCGCGCCGAGGAGCGCGTGTTCCTCTACACCGGCAACGACGACCACATCGTGCTCGACCTGGCGCTGCCCTTTGCCGCGATGCGCGACGGCGCGCCCGTGCAGGTGCGCTTTCGCGGCGGCCTGCTGGGCCACTGGTCGGTGTGGACGTCGAGCGCGGTGCACCAGCTGCAGCAGATCAAGGCCGAGCTGGCCGCCAGCGGCGGTGCGCTGAGCCCCGCCCTGCTCGCGCTCGATTCGCGCGTGACCGACTGCAATGCCGCCTTCTTCGACGTGGCGAACAACTTCCACGGCTGCATCGCGGGCTGCCACGAGGTGCTGAGGCGCCAGGGCCTGCTCGAAGGCATCTGGTGCCTCGATCCGGAAGAAGGCCTGGGCCACGGGCAGTCAGCAGAAATCGACCGTGTCTACCGCCAGCACGGCGACCTGGCCGACGACGCATTTGTGCGCGACAACCTGGCTCGGTGGCTCGCATGAGCGCGGTACTCGCGACCGCACAGGAAGCGCCGCTGATCCGCATGCGGCAGCTGCGCAAGGTCTACCGCAAACGCAACGAAGAATTTCTCGCCGTCTCCGACGTCACGATGGACGTGCATGCGGGCGACATGATCTCGCTGGTCGGTCCCTCGGGCTGCGGCAAGTCGACGCTGCTGAAGATCCTGTCGGGCCTGCATGGCCATGACGGCGGCACGCTGGAAATCGGCGGACCCGGCGGCACAGGCTTCAACGCGGGCCGCGATGTCGGCATGGTGTTCCAGCAACCGCTGCTGCTCAAGTGGCGCACCATTCTCGAGAACGTGCTGCTGCCCGCCGACATCCTCGGGCTGGACCGCAAGGCTGCCAAGGCACGCGCACACGAGCTGCTCGACATGGTCGGCCTCACGGGCTTCGCCGACAAGCTGCCCTACGAACTCTCGGGCGGCATGCAGCAGCGCGCCGCCATCGCACGCGCGCTCATCCATGACCCGAAGCTGGTGCTCATGGACGAGCCCTTCGGCGCGCTCGATGCGCTCACGCGCGAGAAGATGAACTTGGAGATGCTGCGCATCTGGGAGCGCAGCCGCAAGACCTTCATCGTGGTCACGCACAGCATCCAGGAGGCGGTGTTCCTCGGCTCGCACTGCGCCGTGCTCACGGCGGGCCCGGCACGCATGGCCGACTTCTTCCGCATCGAGCTGCCCGAGCCGCGCAAGCTGCACGTGAAGACCAGCCCGGAGTTCGGCGAGTACGTGCGCCGCATCTACGACCTGCTGGGCGTGGACTGAGCCTCGCCCCGCAGTTCGGCTCAGCTGGGTTGCAGCTGCTGGATTTCCTTGGCGCGCGCCACTTCCACTTCGCGCGGCAAGGTGACGGCGTTCTTCACCGCCAAAATTTCGGCCATCACGCTCACCGCGATCTCGGGCGGCGTCTTGCTGCCGATGAAGATGCCGATGGGCCCGCGCAGGCGCGCGAGCGATGCGGTCGTCTGGTCGAAGTGCTCGATCATGCGGTCGCGCCGCGCGTCGGCGTTGCGGCGCGAGCCGATCGCGCCCACATAGAAGGCCTCGCTCTGCAGCGCTTCGAGCAGCGCAAGGTCGTCGAGCTTGGGGTCGTGCGTGAGCGCGACCACGCAGCTGCGGCGGTCGGGCTTGAAGGCCAGCACGGCGTCGTCGGGCATCTCGGTGGTGATCGTCACGCCGGACAGCGTCCACGCGGTGCGGTACTCGGCGCGCGGGTCGCACAGCGTCACAGCGAAGCCGCTGAACTTGGCCATGGTCGCGAGGTATTCGGCGAGCTGGCCAGCGCCGATCAGCAGCATGCGGTACTCGGGGCCGAAGGTGTTGGTGAGCTCGCTGTCGTTCACCGTGAGCTCGTCGGGCGCGGTCGCCTCGGCCAGCCGCACCGCGCCGGTGGCCAACGTCACCGTGCGGCGCATGAGCTTGCCGCGTTCGAGTTCGGCGACCAGGGTGTCGAGCGTGTCGGCGTCGGGCGCGTATTCGAGCAGCAGCTCGAGCGTGCCGCCGCAGGGCAGGCCGAAGCGGTGCGCCTCGTCGGCCGTGATGCCGTACTTGACGAGCGCGGGCGGCGCGCCCAGCGGCACGTCTTCGCCCTTGCCGTGGGCATGGCTGTAGCGCGCGATGAGGTCGTCTTCGATGCAGCCGCCCGAGACCGAACCGACCACGGCACCGTCTTCGGCCAGCGCCATGATCGAGCCCACGGGCCGCGGCGACGAGCCCCAGGTGCGCACCACGGTGGTCAGCAGCGCGCGCTTGCCGGCACGCCGCCAGTCGCGCAGCGTGCGCAGCACCATGACGTCGAGGTTTTCCATGGCGAAGCCTTGTGCGTGGTTGTCAGGCGGCGTCGCCCGGAGTGGCGGCGTCGTCGCCGTCCTTCTTGCCGAAGCCCATCTTCTTCATGAGGCCCGACATCACGCCGGCCTTCTCGGCGGGCGCCTCGTCAGCCGATGCCTCCACGGGCGGTGCGGGCGGCGGGCCGTAGCGGCTTTGCATCTCGGCCTCGAAGCGCTTGAAGAAATCGTCGGCCGTGGATTTGGCTGCGCCGTCGATCAGGCGCTGGCCGAGCTGGGCGATCTTGCCGCCGACCTGGGCCTGCACGGTGTAGTCGAGCTCGCAGCCGGCGGGCGCTGCTGCGGCTTCGGCTGGCACAGCGGCCACGGTTTCAGCAGCGGGTGCGCCCTCTGCGGCAGGTGCACCGTCGGCCACAACTGGCACCGTTTCCGACGCCCCGGCCAGCGGCTTGAGCGACACGCTCGACGAGCCCTTGGCGAACCCCGCCACGCCGCCCTGCCCCTCGAAGGTGAGCTTGTAGCCGTCGGGCGCGACGATGTCCGACAGCATCACCTTGCCGCTGAACTTGGCCGACACCGGGCCGATCTTCACGGCCAGCGCCACGCTGTAGGTGTTGTCGCCCGTGAGCTCGAACTTGTCGCAGCCGGGGATGCACTTCTTGAGCGTCTCGGGGTCGTTGAGCGCTTCCCAGGCCTGTTGTTGGGTGACGCCGAGGCGGCGGTTTCCGAGCATTTCCATGGTGGGTTTCCTTTGTTCTTTCCCGAGTCCCGCTTTACCGGCCGGACCGCATCAGCGCGGCCAGGCTGGCGGCCAGCTGTTCGAGTGCATTCAGATTGTGGACCGCCAGCATCGCGTCCGCATGGCGGTGCAGCACGGCGGCCCCACGCGCCAGAGGGGCGTAGCCCTCGAAGCGCAGCAGCGGGTTGAGCCACAGCAGGCGGCGCGAATGGCGCTTCAGCCACTGCAGCTCGGTCTCGAGCTCGGCGGGCTCGCCGGTGTCGAGGCCGTCGCTGATCACCAGCACCAGCGTGCGGCGACCGATGAGCCGGCGCGCGTGCGACTGGCGCAGCTCGGCCAGCGAGCCGCCCAGCCGCGTGCCGCCCGCGAAGTCGTCGATGGCCAGGCTGGCCGCCCCCAGCATGGCGTCGGTGTCGGCGAGCCGGAAGGCCGGCGTGAGGTCGGTCAGCCGCGTGCCGAAGGCGAACACGTCGCGCCGGCCGGCCCGCCGCGTGGCGGCATGCAGAAAGGCCAGCAGCAGGCGCGCGTAGCGCTCCATCGAACCCGACACATCGACCAGCACCAGCAGCGGCAAGGGCTGCTCGCGCCGCGACAGCCGGGGCAGGCGCAGGATCTCGCCGCCAGTGCGGGCCGCCTCGTGCAGCACGCCGGGCCAGTGCATGCGGGCATGCGCGCTGCCTGCGTCACCGGCCGGGCGCAGGCGGCGCGTGGGCAGCCGGGGCACCGGCAGCGTGACGTCGCGCGCCAGCCGCTCGACCAGCCGGTACTCGGCCGCGCCGAGCGCGTTGAAGTCGGCATGCTGCAGCCGCTGGCGGTCGCTGGCCGTCATGGCGGCATCGAACTTGATCTCTTCGTCGGGCTTGGTCGGCGCGGCGGGCTTGACAGCATCGCGCGGCGGACTCAGCGCCTCGCGCACGCGCGGGCGGCGCTTGGAGGGCTCGGCCTTGCCTTCGGCGCTGGGCAGCATCTGGGCCAACAGCTTGTTGGCCAGCTCGGGGTCGCGGAACCACGCGTCGAAGAGCTCGCGAAACACCAGCCGGTCTTGTTCGCGGCTGACCATCACGGCTTCCATCGCGGCGCTCAGGTCGAGCTTGTCTTCGACGCCGACCAGGGTGACCGCCTCGGTCGCGAGCGCAATGCGCATGGCATCGGTGCGCACGCCGGCGCGGCGCAATGCGCGACCGAAGGCGGCGATGTTGCCCGCCAGCTTGCCGCTGCGGACGTCGCCGAGTTGCTGGATGCCGGCCATGGCGGGTTCGTTCACACCTTCTCAGCTCGCGAGCGGTTCCTCGGGCCTCAGCAGGTCGGAGGCCAGCTCGTGCGTCAGCGCCGCCACGTCGTCGCGCTGCTTGAAGAGGATGCCGGCGGTGTCGACGACCACCTCGGGGTCGAGTTCGACGGTGTCGAGCGCGATGAGCGCCCGCGCCCACTCGACGCTTTCGGCGATGCCGGGTGCGCGCTGGAAGGCGTTGACGAACGGCGCCGAGCGCAGCCGCGCGACGAAGGCCGCCACCTGCGCCGACAGCGTTTCGCCGGCCTGCGGCACCTGCGCGCGCACGATGGCGAGCTCGCGCTCGCGCTCGGGGTAGTCGAGCCAGTGATAAAGACAGCGCCGCTTCACCGCATCGTTCAGCTCGCGCGTGCGGTTGCTCGTGAGCAGCGTCACCGGCGGCACCACGGCGCGCACAGTACCCAGCTCGGGAATGCTGACCTGGTACTCGCCCAAATACTCGAGCAGGAAGGCTTCGAAGGGCTCGTCGGCGCGGTCCACCTCGTCGATCAGCAGCACCGCACCGGGTGCGGGCGTCTGCAGCGCCTGCAGCAGCGGGCGACGGATCAGGTAGTGCGGCTGGTAGACCTCGGCTTCCACGTCGCGCGCCGCGCCCGTGGCTTCGGCGGCGCGCATGTGCAGCAGCTGCGCGGCGTAGTTCCATTCGTACAGCGCCTCGCGCTGCTCCATGCCGTCGTAGCACTGCAGGCGCAGCAGCTGGCGGTTGAGGGCGATCGACAGCGCCTTGGCCAACTCGGTCTTGCCGACACCGGGTTCGCCTTCGAGCAGCAGCGGGCGCTGCAGCTTGAGCGCGAGGAACACCGCGGTGGCCAGGCGGCGGTCGGCAAAGTAGCCGGCCTGCATCAAACCGTCGGAAAGGGCGTCGATGGTCGGAAAAGTCATGGCGAAGCGTAGCGGAAGACGCGAGAGGGTCGCGCCTTCCGGTGGGCGGCGGGCTGCTTCAGCCGAGCGCCCTGGTCACGGCGCGCTGCGTGAGCACGCTGATCAGGTTCGCGCGGTAGGCGGCCGAGGCGTGCAGGTCGCTGTTCAGGTCGCTCGCGTCGATCTTCACGGCCGCAGCAGCCGCGGCGGTGAAGCTCTTGTTGAGCGCGTCTTCGAGCCCGGCATGGCGGAACACGCCGTTGCCCGCGCCGGTGACGGCCACGCGCACGCCGCTGTCGTACTGCGCCAGGAAGATGCCGACCAGCGGGAAGTTGGAGGCCTTCTGGCGCAGCTTCTCGTACACGGCGCGCTTCGGAATCGGGAAGCGGATGGCGGTGATCAGCTCGTCTTCTTCGAGCGCCGTGGTGAACAGGCCCTGGAAGAAGTCGTCGGCCGCAATTTCGCGCTTCGAGGTGACGATGGTCGCGCCCGACGCCAGCACCGCGCTCGGATAGCACGCCGCCGGATCGTTGTTGGCCACCGAGCCGCCGACCGTGCCCATCGCGCGCACCTGCCGGTCGCCGATGCGCGCTGCAAGGTCGGCCAGCGCGGGGAACGCGGCCTTCACGTCGGCATTGTTCGCCACGTCGAGGTGGCGCGACATGGCGCCGATGGTGACCGTGCCGGCGTCTTTCTTGATGCCGGTGAGTTCCTTGATGCCGCTGAGGTCAACCAGCTGTTCAGGCGCCGACAGCCGCAGCTTCATCGAGGCCAGCAGGGTCTGTCCGCCGGCCAGTGGCTTGCCGCCCGCGGCGATCAGCCGGGTGGCATCTGCCACGCTGGCGGGCCGTTCGAGTGTGAAGGCATACATGGGGTGATTCCTTCTCTGTTATTTCTTATGTCGGTTCAGGGCTTGGCGGCGGCTTGCATCGCTTCCCAGACGCGGCTGGACGAAGCGGGCATGTCGAAATCCTTGACGCCCAGCGGCGCCAGCGCATCGAGCACGGCGTTGATGACCGCCGGCGGCGAACCGATGGCGCCCGCCTCGCCGCAGCCCTTGGTGCCCAGCGGGTTGTGGGTGCACGGGGTGCAGACGGTGTCGAGCTTGAACTGCGGAAAGTCGGCGGCGCGCGGCATGGCGTAGTCCATGAAGCTGCCGGTGAGCAGCTGGCCGGTTTCGTTGTCGTACACGCAGTTTTCGAGCAGTGCCTGGCCGATGCCCTGCACCAGCCCGCCGTGCACCTGGCCCTCGACGATCATCGGGTTGATGATGGTGCCGAAGTCGTCCACCGCGGTGAAGCGGTCGACCTTCACTTCGCCGGTCTCCTTGTCGATCTCGACCTCGCAGATGTAGGTGCCGCCCGGGAAGGTGAAGTTGGTCGGGTCGTAGAAGGCGGTTTCGTTCAGGCCCGGCTCGAGCTTGTCGAGCGGGTAGTTGTGCGGCACGTAGGCCGTGAGCGCCACCTGGCCGAACGGGATCTTCTTGTCGGTGCCCTTGACCGTGAACTCGCCGTTGGCGAACTCGATGTCGGCGTCGCTCGCCTCCATGAGGTGCGCGGCAATCTTCTTGGCCTTGGTCTCGATCTTGTCGAGCGCCTTCATGATGGCCGCGCCGCCCACCGAGATGGAGCGCGAGCCGTACGTGCCCATGCCGAAGGGCACGCGGCCGGTGTCGCCGTGCACCACGTCGACGTTGTCGACCGGGATGCCGAGCCGCGCCGCCACGACCTGCGCGAAGGTGGTTTCATGGCCCTGGCCGTGGCTGTGCGAGCCGGTGAACACCGTCACGCTGCCGGTCGGGTGCACGCGAATCTCGCCGCACTCGAACAGGCCCGCGCGCGCACCGAGCGCGCCCGCGATGTTCGACGGCGCGATGCCGCAGGCCTCGATGTAGCTCGAATAGCCCATGCCGCGCAGCTTGCCCTTGGCCTCGGTCGCAGCTTTGCGCGCAGCGTAGCCGTCAACCTCGGCCAGCACCCGCGCCTTGTCCATGCAGGCATGGAAGTCGCCGGTGTCGTACTGCAGCGCCACGGGCGTCTGGTACGGGAAGCTGGTGATGAAGTTGCGCTTGCGGATCTCGTCCTGGCCCAGGTTCATTTCCCAGGCGCAGCGCGACACGAGGCGTTCCAGCAGGTAGGTGGCCTCGGGCCGCCCGGCCCCGCGGTACGCATCGACCGGCGAGGTGTTGGTGAACCAGGCATCGACCTCGACGTAGATCTGCGGCGTCGTGTACTGGCCCGCGAGCAGCGTGGCGTACAGGATGGTCGGCACCGCCGTCGAGAAGGTCGACAGGTACGCGCCGAGGTTGGCGTCGGTGTGCACGCGCATGGCCAGGAACTTGCCGTCCTTGTCCATCGCCATTTCGGCGTGGCTCACGTGGTCGCGACCGTGCGCGTCGGACAGGAAGCACTCCGAGCGTTCCGCCGTCCACTTGATGTTGCGGTTGAGCTGCTTGGCCGCCCAGGTCAGGCACACGTCTTCCGCATACAGGAAGATCTTGGAGCCGAAGCCACCACCCACGTCGGGTGCGATCACGCGCACCTTGTGTTCGGGCAGGCCCAGCACGAAGGCCGTCATCAAGAGCCGTTCGACGTGCGGGTTCTGGTTCGACACGTAGAGCGTGTAGTCGTCGGTGCCGCGGCTGTAGCTGCCGATGGCCACGCGCGGCTCGATCGGGTTGGGAATCAGCCGGTTGTTGACGAGGTCCAGCTTGGTGACGTGCGCCGCCGTGGTGAACACGTTGTCGACCGCCGCCTTGTCGCCCAGCACCCACTTGTAGCACTGGTTGTCGGGCGCTTCGTCGTGCAGCGTGGTGCTGCCGGTCTTCTTCGCGGCATCGGCCACGCTCACCAAGGCAGGCAGCACGTCGTAGTCGACCACCACGGCTTCGGCCGCATTCTTGGCCTGCTCGACCGTCTCGGCCACCACCATGGCCACGTGGTCGCCCACGTAGCGCACCTTCTTGATCGCGAGGATCGGGTGCATCGGCTCCTTCATGGGGGTGCCGTCGGGGTTGTTGATGAGCCAGCCGCAGGGCAGCCCGCCCATCTTTCCTTCGATGTCCTTGCCGCTGAAGATGCCGACCACGCCGGGCATCTTCGAAGCCTCGGTGATGTCGATCGACTTGATCGTGGCGTGGGCGTGCGGCGAGCGCACGAAGACCGCATGGCTCTGGTTGGCCAGCGTGATGTCGTCGGTGTAGTTGCCCGCGCCGGTCAGGAAGCGATAGTCTTCCTTGCGCCGCAGGGCCTCGCCGATGTGCGGCAGGTTGGAGAAGTCGGAAGCACCCATGATGCGGCTCCCTTCAGGCTGCGACGGTGGTCTTGACCGGGGTGCCCGAGGCCATGGCCTCGCCACCCATCTTCACGGCCTTCACGATGTTCTGGTAGCCCGTGCAGCGGCACAGGTTGCCCTCGAGCAGCTCGCGGATTTCCGATTCGCTCGATTTGGGGTGGTGGGTGCACAGGTCGATGGCGCTCATGACCATGCCGGGCGTGCAGAAACCGCACTGCAGGCCGTGGCATTCCTTGAAGGCCGCCTGCATGGGGTGCATGGTGCCGTCGGCTTCGGCAATGCCCTCGATGGTGGTGACGTCGGCGCCAGCCGCCTGCGCGACCAGGATGTTGCACGACTTGACCGCGCGGCCGTTCAGGTGGACCGTGCAGGCGCCGCACTGGGCGGTGTCGCAGCCGACGTGGGTTCCGGTGAGGTGGAGGTGCTCGCGGATCGCGTGCACAAGGAAGGTGTTCGGTGGGGCGTCGACCGTGACCGGGCGGCCGTTGACCTTGAAAGCGACCTGCATGTGGCTGTCTCCGTGGAAGGTGATGGCTGGTTCAGCGGGTCATCTTGGATGCCGCTCTTTCGCACTATCCTAGGCAAAAACCCTTGACACTTGCACAGACTGCGGGAAATTCTCAAAATGAAACAGCTTGTCGTCCGGCGAGCCCGGAAAAGCCACCCGCCCTCCCCGCGCGAAGAAGAATCCTCACGATGATGTCCGCTTCCGCCGCCCCGCCTCCCATCGAGCGTTCATTGGCCATTGCGCAGGCGCGCCGTGAGCTGATCGAAGGCGACGGCCCGCGTCCGCGCGCCGCGGCGCGGGTCGATCCGGGCATCACCCGCTCGTGGCAGCGCTGCCTCGAAGCCGGCCGCCGGCCTCAGCAGCACGTGAGTTTCGACCCCGTGAGCCGCACCGCCAGCCGTGATGTCACGGAATGCAACAGGGCCCTGGTCACGGCGGCGCGTCCGGTGATCGAACGGCTCTCGCGTGCCATTGCCGACACCCGCTACTTCGCCATCCTGACCGACGCCCGCGGCATCGTGGTCGACGTGGGCACCCTGCCCGACGGCACCGACCCCGCCGCCCGCTACGCGCGCGACATCGGGCGCATCGGCGTCGACCTGTCCGAAAACGCCATCGGCACCAGCGCTATCGGCACGGCGCTGGCCGAACAGGAATCGGTGTGGCTGCACCGGGGTGAACACTTCTTTGACGACACCAGCGTGTACAGCTGCGCCGGCGCCCCGCTCTTCGGCCCCCGCGGCGACTGCATCGGCATGCTGGACCTCACGGGCGTGCAGGTGGTCGAGCGGCCCGAGCTGCGCCACCTGGCCACCATGTCGGCGCGCAGCATCGAGAACCTGCTGGTGCAGCGCGAACCCTGCGAGCTGCTGCTGCGGCTGCTCTGGCCCGGCTGCCCGAGCAGCGAGACCACCGAAGGCCTGCTGTGCATCGACGCGGCCGGCCATGTCACCGGCGCCAACGCCGCGGCGCGGCAGATGCTGCATCAGCCGCTGGCCTGCCATGCCGGTGGCCTGCATTTCAACGACCTGTTCGCGCTGCCGCTGCACATGATGTTCGACGCCGCCCGGCGCGGCGACGCGACGCTCGAGGTGCCGCTGTGGTCGGGCCTGCGGGTGCAGGTGCGGGCCCAGCGCGGCGGCAGCGAGCATGGCGGTGTGCCGGGCGTGCCCGACATGACGGGCACAGCGACCGATGGCCGCCCCCGCCTGCGCGACGTGGAAACCGCGCTGATCCGCAAGGCGGTGAACGACGCGCGCGGCAATGTGGCCGAAGCGGCGCGCACGCTGGGCATCAGCCGTGCCACGGTCTACCGCAAGCTCTGGCGCGGTCGACCCACGGGCGACTGACCCCACCCTTTCACGCGCCGACGGGCACCTTGTCGAGAAAGCCCGTCACCGCGCGCAGCTTGCCTGCGTCGACCTGCGCGAAGTCGGTGCCCTGGATCAGGTCGTCGGCGCCGCTCGGGCCCAGGGTCCACGAGAAGCGCAGGTTGTCGCCATGCGCCTCGGCCTTGCCGAGCAGATGGAAGCGAAAGCCCGGATAGCGCTGGTGCACCGCGCCGACCAGCGCGCTGATCTGCTCGCGGCCGCTGGCCTGCGCCATCGGGTCGACATAGCGGGCGTCGGCGGTCCAGCTGGCTTCGATGAGTGCGGCGCGGCGCGCGGCGTCGGTCTCGTTCCAGACGGCGATGTAGCCGGTGGCGATGGCATGGGCGTCGGAGGCGGCGGTGTTCATGGCGACTGTTCCTTTCGAGGGTTCGACCCGCAACAGCGCGGGGTGAAGGAATGGTCGCGGGGCACGCGCCACGCGTCGATGACGTGGCAGGTTATGCGGGCACGTCCATCGTCGCGTTCGCATCGAGCGGAAACACCGGCCGGCGCACCTGGCTGAACGGGAACAGGCTGTAGTCCGAACTGGTCACGCCCGGGCTGTCGCACTCCACCAGCGCCGCCGACAGCGGCTCGAACACCGGCCGGCAGTACATGCGCGACTTCAGCAGCAGGAAGCGCTCTTTGCGCGGGTCGAGCCCGGCGCACTCGAACACGCCGATGTCCCACGGCTCCTGCGTGCGCTCGGTAACCACGATGCGCGCCGCGCCGATGTCGAACAGCACGGTGCGGCCCATGCTGCTGCGCTGGCCGGTGTAGGTGGGGCCGGTGATCACGTACTCGCCGTCGCTGATCGTTCGCACGAGGCCGGTCAGTTGCACCGGCGTCTTCGCGAGGCCGATGCCTTCCAGCGACACCTTGTTGCCCAGTGCCACCGTCACCTCGGCGCCCTCTCCCGCCGCGACCAGCGCGGCCACTGCCTCGGGGTCGCACAGCGGCCCGACGCCGATGCCGTCCAGGCCCTGCGCCAGTGCTTCCTGCAGCACGTCCATCGTGTCGCAGCTGCCGCCCGACATGCAGTTGTCGCCGTGGTCGAGCAGCAGCACCGGGCGCGTCGCGCCGCCGGCGATGAGCTTGGCGCGCGCGACCGATGCGGCCAGCGGCTCGCTGCGGTAGATGAAGGCTTCGCGCTCGGCCCACATCTGCGCCGCGATGCGGTCGGCCGTGGCCTGCGCGCGCGCGGGCGATTGGGCATCGACCACAATCACGCTCATGCACGGCGCCGTGATGTCCGACAGCGAGAAGCCCGCGAGGATCGACACCGCCAGCGACTCGGATTTTTCCGCCGCGCGCGCTGCCTCGATGGCCCGCTGCATCGCGCCCGTGAACGAGGCGCTGCGCAGCGTGTGCGCCATCAGCGGCAGCTGTCGCCAGCGCATGTGCGGCTGGCTGCGCTTGGCCAGCAGGTCGAACAGCAGGCGGCCGGCGTGTTCGCCGGTCTCGTACATGTCGACGTGCGGGTAGGTCTTGAAGCCGACGATCACGTCGGCGTTCTCCACCATCGCGGGCGTCACGTTCGCATGCAGGTCCAGCGCCACGCCGATGGGCACGCCGGGCGCTGCGGCGCGCAGGCGCACCAGCAGGTCGCCTTCGCCGTCGGTGCTGTTCTGCGCCACCATCGCGCCGTGCAGGTCGAGCAAGATGGCGTCGCAGCCCGGCGCCGCATCGACGATGCACTGCGTGAGCGTGGTGTAGGCCTGCGCATCGACCGGCCCGCTCGGGTTGGCCGAAGCCGACACCGGCGTCACGACCTCGGCGCCTGCCGCTTCGGCCAGGTCGATGAAGGCCGACATCGCGGTGCGCATGCCCTTGTTGTCGGTGTAGGCCTGCGCACCGAAGGTCGGGCCGTCGGGCCCGAAGGCCGCGAGCGGCGTGGGCACGGGCGAGAAGGTGTTGGTCTCGTGGTTGAGACGTGCGATCAGTACTTTCATTGGGCAAACTTTCCGGCACTTCCCAGCATGGTGATGTCGCCGAAGCTGGAGCCGTTGCGGTTGTCGGGACGGAACGCGACCGTGAAGCCATTCAGGTTCATGGGCGGCGAGTTCTCGATGCTGCGGCGCAGCGATTCGGTGGTGATCGGCCCCTTCACGCGCTGCAGCGATTCCGCAAAGGCCTTGGCCGTGATGTAGCCCTCCAGCCCCAGGTAGGAGCCTTCGCCTTCGCTGCCCGCGGCTTTCCTCGCGCGCTGGTATTCGTCGACGATGGGAAAGCGTGTCTTCCAGAACGGCGGCACCACCTGCGACAGCACGATGCCGCGGCTCTTGTCGCCGAGTTCCTTGTACAGAAGGAACGAGCTCGCCACCGAGTTCGTGTAGATCTGCGGATGGATGGGCGCCGCCACCAGCGAACGAATGATGTTGATGGCCGGCGTACCGGCCGCGATGACGTACACCGCCTGCGCCCCGCTCGCGATCACCTGCTGCGCGATGGCGGGATGGTCCTTTTCCTTCGGATCGAAGCGCAGCGACAGCAGCGCAGGCTGCTTGCTTTTCTCGAGCGCGGCCAACGCATCCTTCTCGATGCCCTTGCCGTAGGCGTCGTCGCTGGAGACGATGGCGATGCGCGTCAGGCCCACGGTCGTCAGGTGCTTCATCACACGCGAGACCTCGTCGGCATACGACTCCCGCACGTGGTAGATCGGCACCTTCGGCCCGCGCAGCACCGCCGCGCCGGTCAGCCCGCCGAAAATGAAGCTGTCGTACTTCGCCGCCACCGGCACCATGGCCGCGCCGATGCCGGTGCCCATGGTTCCGAACAGGCAGACGACGCGGTCCGTGCCGAGCAGCTTCTCGGCATTGGCCGCCGCCTTCTCGGGGATGTAGGCGTCGTCGTAGGTGATCATCCTGACGGGCCGGCCACCGACGCCGCCCGCCTTGTTCAACTGGTCGAGGAACAGCGTCTGGCCTTCCATGAACGCGAGGCTGTTCGGCGTGAACGGGCCGGTGAGCACCGCAGACTGGCCGACCAGGATCGGCTCTCCAGCCGCCAGGGCCGCCGTCGACGCCACGACCACGCCCATCGCCAGGACGCAGCGAAGGCCGACGCGGCGAAGCGTCGCCTTCACGCGGCCACTCCCGCCACGCCCGCGCTCTGCAGCATCGCCTGCAGCAGCACGTTGCAGCCCGCTTCGAGGTGGTCGGGCTGCGCGTCTTCGATCTCGTTGTGGCTGATGCCGTCCAGGCAGGGCACGAAGATCATCGCCGCGGGGCACACGCGCGCGAGGTACACGGCGTCGTGGCCGGCGCCGCTGATCACGTTCATCCACGTCATGCCCTGGTCCTGTGCGGCCTCGCGCACGGCCGACACCAGCGCGGGCGTGAAGGGCTGCGGCGGGAAGTACACGACCTGCTCGAGCGTCGCCTCGACCTTGCCCTTGGTCGCGATGCGCTGCACGGATTCTTTCAGCGCCGCGTCCATGGCCGACAGCACCACGTCGTCGGCCGCACGCAGGTCGACACTGAGCTTCACGCGACCCGGGATCACGTTGCGCGAGTTCGGGTAGTTGTCGATCCAGCCGACCGTGCCGCGCCCGTGCGGCGCATGCGCGAGTGCGATGCGGTTCACCTCGACCACGAGTTCGGAGGCGACGAGCAGCGCGTCTTTTCGCAGTTCCATCGGCGTGGGACCGGCATGGGCTTCCATGCCCTGCACCACCACGTCGTACCAGCGCTGGCCCAGCGCGCCCTCGACCACGCCGATGACGCGTTCGTTGGCTTCGAGCACCGGGCCCTGTTCGATGTGCGCTTCGAAGTACGCACCGACCGGCGATGACACCGCCGAGGCGGGCACGGCGCCCGCATAGCCGATGGCCGAGAGCGCGTCGGCCACGCTCACACCTTCGGTGTCGCGCTGCGCGAGTGCGTGTTCGAGCGTGAAGGCGCCCGCGAACACGCCGGAGCCCATCATCACGGGCACGAAGCGCGAGCCTTCCTCGTTGGTCCACACCGCCACTTCGAGCGGTGCTTCGGTTTCGATGCCCGCATCGTTCAGCGCGCGCAGCACCTCGAGCCCCGCGAGCACGCCGTAGTTGCCGTCGAACTTGCCGCCCGTGGGCTGCGTGTCGATGTGGCTGCCAGTGGTGATGGGTGGCAGCGCGTTGTTGCGGCCCGCGCGGCGCGCGAAGATGTTGCCGATGGCGTCCACGCGCACTTCGCAGCCGGCCTCGCGCGCCCAGCGCGTGAAGAGGTCGCGGCCCTGTCGATCGAGGTCGGTGAGCGCGATGCGGCACACGCCGCCCTTCTCGGTGGCGCCGAGCTGCGCGAGCTGCATCAGCGAGTCCCAGAGGCGCTGGCCGTTCACGCGCATGGCGCGCACGCCCGGCGCGGTGGAAAGTTCGTTCGTTGTGTTCATGATTTTTGCGACGAATGGAGGACGGATCAGGCAAGCCCGACGCCGAGATAGCGGTCTTTCACGTCGTGATCGGCCATGAAGGCGGCATTGCCGGCTTCGTGCACGATCACGCCCTGCTCCACGATGTAGTGGCGGTCGGCCAGCTGCACGCAGACCTCGAGGTTCTGTTCGACCAGCAGGATGGCCACGCCCGCGGCCTTGATGGTCTTGAGCTGCGCGACGATCTCTTCCACGATCACCGGCGCCAGCCCTTCGACGGGCTCATCGAGGATCAGCAGGCGCGGATGGTTCATGAGCGCGCGGCCGATGGCCAGCATCTGCTGCTCGCCGCCCGACAGCTGCCCGCCGCCGTTGCGCCGGCGCTCCTTCAGGCGCGGAAAGATGCGGTAGATGTCGGCCAGCTGCCAGGGCGAATCGCGCCGCAGGCCGAGCAGCAGGTTCTCTTCCACCGTGAGCAGCTTGAAGATGCCGCGATGCTCCGGCACCAGGCACACGCCGCGCGTGGCGATGCGGTGCGGCGGCAGGCCCGCGATGTCCGCGCCCTGGAAGCGCACGCGCCCGCCCGTCGGTGTGACGGCACCCGCAATGCTCTTGAGCGTGGTCGACTTGCCCGCGCCGTTGCGGCCCAGCAGCGTGACGAGTTCGGCCTCGCCCACCGTGAACGACACGCCCTGCAGCACATGGCTCTTGCCGTAGTGCGCGTGCAGGCCGTCGACTTCGAGGATGTTCGCCGCGCTCATGCCTTGCCTCCCGTGATCATGTTGCCCAGATACGCCGTTCGCACGCGCGCATCGGACCGGATGTCGCCCGGCAGCCCCTCGGCCAGCACGCGGCCCAGTTGCATGACGGTCACGGTGTCGGAGATGTCCATCACGATGTTCATGTTGTGCTCGATCAGCACCACGGTGTGCGCATCGCGCAGGCTGCGGATGAGGTGCTTCATCTCGTCGAGGTCGTCGATGCCCATGCCCGAGGTCGGCTCGTCCAGGAAGATGGCCTTGGGTTTTGCGGCCAGCGCCATGCCCACTTCGAGCCGGCGCTGCTGGCCGTGCGAGAGCACGCTGGCGGCCGTGTCGGCCAGCCGTTCGAGGCCGACGCGCGCGAGCACCTCGGCCACCGTGTCGGCACACGCGCGCTCGCCGATGGGTGCGCGCCAGCAGTTCATGGCCTGGCGCGGCGCGATGCCCTGCGCCGCCACGCGCAGGTTCTCGCGCACGGACAGGCTGGGGAACAGGCTCGTGACCTGGAACGAACGCGCCATGCCGCGCTGCACGCGCTTGTGGTCGGGCTCGCGCGTCACGTCGTGGCCGTCGAACACGATGCGCCCGCCCGTGGTGGTGCCGGTGCCCGTGAGCATGTGGAACAGCGTGGTCTTGCCCGCGCCGTTGGGCCCGATCACCGAGTGCACGGTGTTGCGCTTGATCTTCAGGTCGACGCCGCCGAGCGCGGCGAACTTGCCGTAGTGCTTGGTGACGCCGATGGCCTCAATAAGGATGTCGCTCATGCTTGTTCTCCTTGCACGGCCGGCGCCTTGGTGCCGGCCGGCGGTGTCTTTCGGAACACGCGACGCCAAATGCTTTCGCCCAGGCCCCAGAGGCCGCGTTGCATGCCTATGCTCACGCCGATCAGCAGCAGGCCCAGCAGCAGCAGCCAGCGCGGCCACAGCGTGGAGAGCCAGTCGGCCAGCAGCACGTAGAAGGCCGAGCCCAGCACCGAGGCAAAGAGGTTGCCGGTGCCGCCGATCACGGTGATGACCAGGATCATCTCGCTCGTGTGGTACTCGGCGTTCGACAGCGGCGCGATGCCGGTCATCATGGCGTGCAGGCCGCCGGCCAGGCCGGTGACGGCGCCCGAGATCACGAAGGCCAGCAGCTTGAAGCGCTTGAGGTCGTAGCCCACGGCAGCGGCGCGATCCTCGTTGTCGCGAATGGCGAGCAGTGTGCGGCCGAAGACCGAATCGGTCACCTTGAGCAGCAGCGCGAACGCGATGAGGAAGATCACCGCCACGAAGGCGTAGTACTTCCACGGCGTGTCCATGAAGGCCGGGCGCGGCACATCGAGCAGGCCGTTGTCGCCGCCCGTGAGCCCCGAGGCCGTGTAGGCCACGAAATAGAACATCTGCGCAAAGGCCAGCGTGAGCATCACGAAGTAGGTGCCGCGCTGGCGGATGGCGACCCAGCCGACCACTGCCGCGCCCAGTGCGCCCATGCCGATGGCGGCAAGCAATGCCAAAGGCATCGGCAGTTGCAGCCGCGTGAGCAGGATCGCGATGGTGTAGCTGCCCAGCCCGAAGAAGATGCCCTGGCCGAACGAGAGCAACCCCGTGTAGCCCAGCAGCAGGTTGCAGCCCAGGGCCGCGAGCGCGTAGATGAGCACTTCGCTCGCGAGCGAACCGGAGCGCATGAACAGCGGCAGCGCGAGCGCGACGATCAGCGCGAGCAGGAAGGTGTATTTCTTTGGCATGGCGCGTTCATCCTCTGCGGCCGAGCAGGCCATGCGGACGCAGCAGCAGCACGGCGCCCATCGCGATGTAGATCATCAGGCTCGCCCCCGGCGGCCAGATGGTGCTCATGAGGCTTTGCACGATGCCGATCAGCACGCCGCCGACCAGCGCCCCGCTGAAGCTGCCGAGCCCGCCGATCACCACGACCACGAAGGCCACGCCCAGCGCCTCGACGCCCATGAAGGGCTCGGCCCCGCGGATGGGCGCGGCCAGCACGCCGGCCAGCGCCGCCGTGGCCGCGCCGAGCGCGAACACCAGGCTGAACACGCGGAACACGTTGATGCCCAGCAGCGAGACCATCTCGGTCGATTCGCTGCCCGCACGCACCGCGCTGCCCAGGCGCGTGCCTTCGAGCACCCACCACAGCAGCACCGCGAGCACGGCGGTGAAGCCGATCACGAAGAGCCGGTACTTCGGGTAGATGAAGCTGCCCCACATCACCACGCCCTGCAGCAGGTCGGGCGTGGGCACGCTGTTGCCCAGCGGGCCCCAGAACACGATGACGATCTCCTGCACCGCGAGCGCCAGGCCCACGGTCACGAGGATGTGGAACTCGTGCGGCTTGGCGTACACGCGGCGCAGCAGCAGCTTCTCGGCCAGCCAGCCGAGCGCGCCGACGAACAGCGGCACCAGCACGAGCGCGGCCCAGAAATTGAGCCCCCACTGCATGGCCTGGAAGCACAGGTAGGCGCCCAACAGATAGAAAGCGCCGTGCGCGAAGTTCACGAAGCGCAGCAGGCCGAACACGATGGACAAGCCAACGGCCAGCAGGAAATACAGCATGCCGATGCCGATTCCGTTGATGGTCTGGAGCAGGTAGACGGACATAGGTGTCGTGGGGGAGATGGCAAACGTGCAGGCGGCCCACGCCCTGCCCGCGCCGCAAACGATGCGGGCGCGAGCGCGGCGCGAAGCCGGGCGGCGTCAGGCCAGCTTGCAGCCGGTCTTGTCGACGGGCAGGAAGGACTTGCCGGAACTGATCACGTCGACATAGTCGGCCGGGTTGGCCATCTTCGACTTCGCCTTGCCCTTGAGCAGGTAGTAGTCCTTGATGACCTGGTGGTCGGCCTTGCGAATTTCTTCCACGCCCGTGAGACCGTCGAACTTCATGCCTTCGAGCGCGGCGATCACGGCCTTCTGGTCGACCGTGCCAGCCTTGACGATCCCGTCGATGAGGATCTTGGTGCAGATGTACGAACCGGCCAGGCTGTAGTTGGGCACGATCTTGAGCTTGTCGGCGGTGCGCTTCACGAGGTCTTTGTTGAGCGGCGTGTCGACCGTGTGCCAGTACTGCGCACCGAAGTAGACGCCGTCGCACAGGTCGGCGCCCAGCTCGTCGAACTGCTCCAGGCCCGAGGCCCAGGCCATGAGGATCGTCATGTTCTTGTGCATGCCGAAGCTCACCGCCTGGCGCAGCGCGGCCGACGACTGTGCGCCGAAGTTCAGCAGCAGCAGCACGTCGGGCTTGGCGGCCATGGCGTTGGTGAGGTAGCCGCTGAACTCCTTGTCGTTGAGCGAGTGGTAGCTGTTGCCCACGTGCTCGATGCCCTTCTCCTGGAAGATGGTCTTGGCGGCGCTCAAGAGGCCGTCGCCGAACACGTACTGCGGCGTGATCGTGTACCAGCGCTTGGCCTTGGGCATCGACGCGATCAGCGGGCGCACCGTCTGCTCGATGGCACCGAAGGTGGGCACCGACCAGCGGAAGGTGGCGGGGTTGCAGTCTTTGCCGGTGATTTCATCGGCGCCCGCGGTGGTGATGAACAGGCCGCCGGCCTTCTCGGCCTCCTTGCCCATGGCCAGCGCTTCCGACGACAGGATGCCGCCCGCGAAGAACTTGGCACCCTGCTGCTGCGAGGCTTCCTGCACCTTGCGCACGGCGGTGGCCGGCTTGCCTTCGGTGTCGAGCAGCGTGTAGGCCAGCGGACGGTTCAGCACCTTGCCGTACTGCTCGATCGCCAGCTTCGTACCCAGGTCGGCGAACTTGCCGTTGGCCGCAAAGGCACCTGACATGGGCACCGGTGCACCGAAGCGGATCACGTCGGTGGCCTGGGCGATGGCCGAACGGCTCATCAGGAGCGAGGCCGGGGCGGCCGACAGGGCGGCGAGCTGAAGGAGTTGTCTGCGTTGCATGGGGTTCTCCGGTCGTGAGGTGTGGAAAGTGGGGGAAGAAAACACAGTGCCTGCGATCGCCGGCAATTTAAGCGGATAAATAGGATTAATATGCTGGTAAAAACCCGCTAGCAAGCCCCGTGCCCCAACCCAACCCGACCCTGCCGATGACGCCGTTAAGATCGCGCGCTGTTGCGCATCCCGCGCATCTCCCGATGTGCATGGATGGAGCGTTTTGATGAGAGTGGGGCACAACCCTCCGAAGCGGCAAAAGCTCTCGGACGTCATCGTCGAAGACGTCAAGCGATGGATCGTTGCCGAGCGCAAGCAGCCCGGCGACCGGCTACCGAACGAGAAGGAACTGATCGAGCTCTTCGGCTACTCGAAGAGCACGGTGCGCGAAGCGCTGAAGGCGCTCGAGGTGCGCGGGCTGATCTCGATCCGCACCGGCCCCGGCGGCGGCGCGTACCTGCAGCAGGTGTCGGTCGACCATGCGTCGGAGCCGCTGCGCAACTTCCTGCACTTTCATCACCTCGACGGCCACCACATCTACCAGCTTCGCAAGGCGCTGGAGCCCGAGCTGGCCGTGAGCGTGGTCGGGCGGCTCACGCCCGAACACTTCACAAGGCTCGAAGAGAACGTGCGCCTGTGCACCATTGAGCCCACGAACGAAGACGAGCTGCGCACGCAGCGCGAGGCCGAACTGGCCTTTCACACGATGCTGGCCGAGGCCTGCCCCAACCCGGTGCTGTCCTTCATGTGCCGCTTTCTCAACGACCTGCTGCGCGACCTCGTCGTCTACAAGAAGGCGCTGGACCACCACCACTTCGGCGAGACCAATGTGGACTACCACACGCAACTGCTGGCGGCGTATCGCAAGGAAGATGCGGACGAGGTGCGGCGGCTGATGGCGGAGCACATGGTGGATGCGGAACACCACATGCATGAGATGGAAGCGCACATCGGGGCGAAGCATCTGTTGCTGCCCAGCGGGCAGCGTTAAGCCCAGTCCGGGCACGGCCTTCTTGCTCCCTCCCCTTCCGGGGGAGGGTTGGGGTGGGGGCACTCGGTGTATCCATCGCCGCAGGCCTGTCGACCGCCCAGTGCCCCCATCCCAACCTTCCCCCAGAGGGGGAAGGAGCAAGACAGCAAACCCTGAACGCCTCCTACTTGTGCGCTTGCTCCAAACACGCCTGAAACGCCAGCACCGCCCGTGAAGGCTTCGGCGAGCGCCGCAGCAAGCTCACGAACCGGCACGCATAGTTGAAGCGCGCCGGCAGCACGGCCTTCATCAGCCCGCGCTGCTCGAACACCTGCGCGTAGTGGTCGGGCAAGAAGCCCAGGAAGCGCCCCGACAGGATCAGCGTTGCAATCGCCTCCTGGTCGAACCCGGTCGCCTTGCGAGACAACCTCGCGCGGTGGCTCAGCTCCATGTTCGGCGAGTGATACCCCAGCCCCGCGAAATGGTGCTCGCCGAGCTTCGACCACGTGAGCTTGCCGTGCGGGCTGTCGAACAGCGGGTGCCCTTTGCCGCAGTACAGCAGCATGGTCTCGTCGAACAGGTCGGCGTAGACCAGGCTCTTCGAGCTGCGGTGCGCCGGGATGATGCCGATCTGGAAGTTGCCCTCCAGCACGCCCTGCTCGATGGCGTTGATCGAGCCCACGTGCACCGCCAGGTTCACCTCGGGCGCGATCTCGGTGAAGCGCGCAATGGCCTCGCCGATGCGCGCCTTCGGGTTGGTCGCGGTCTTGTCGAACAGCGCCACCTCCAGCTGGCCGCCCATGCGGTTGTGGATGTCGTCGATGCTGCCGCGGAAGGCGTCGACCGAGGCCAGCAGCCGCAGCGTCTCGTCGTACACGCGCTGGCCCTCGGCCGTGAGCGCAAAGCCTGCCCGGCCGCGCCGGCACAGCACGAGGCCCAGGCGCGTTTCCAGGTCTTTCACGTGGCGGCTCACGGTGGAGGTGCCGATGTTCAGCTCCAGCTCGGCCGCCGCCATGCCGCCGCAGTCGACCACGCTCTTGAACACCTTGAGCAGGCGCAGGTCCATGTCGCTGAGCTGCCCCAGGACGGCGCGGTTGCGGGTGCCCTGGGCACTGGTTTCGGTGGCGGGCGAGGCCTTGGCCTTTACTTGCATGGATCGTCAAGTGAACATTGATATTGCGCCATTCTCCACACTGAAGGCTCTGCGAACAATCGGCACATCCATTCACCCCCGGAGCCCGCCCTGCGCGGGATGCGCCATGACCCTCGCCACACCCGCCATCGAACCCACGCCCACCGCGCGCACCGACGCCGCCTGGCTCGAGGCGCACTGGATGCCCTACACCGGCAACCGCAACTTCAAGGCCGATCCGCGGATCATCGTGGAGGCCAAGGGCGCCTACTTCACCGACAACGACGGCCGCAAGATCTTCGACGGCCTGTCGGGCCTGTGGTGCTCGGGCCTGGGCCACGGCCGCCCCGAGATCACCGAGGCGGTGAGCCGCCAGATCGCCAAGCTCGACTACTCGCCCGCCTTCCAGTTCGGCCACCCGCTCTCGTTCGAGCTGGCCAACAAGATCAAGGAACTGACGCCCGCCGGCCTGGACTATGTGTTCTTCACCGGCTCGGGCTCCGAAGCCGCCGACACCTCGCTGAAGATGGCGCGCGCCTACTGGCGCACCAAGGGCCAGGCGGGCAAGACGCGCCTCATCGGCCGCGAGAAGGGCTACCACGGCGTGAACTACGGCGGCATCTCGGTGGGCGGCATCGCGGCCAACCGCAAGCTGTTCGGCCAGGGCATCGAGGCCGACCACCTGCCGCACACGCAGCTGGCGGCCAACGCCTTCACGCGCGGCATGCCCGAGAACGGCGCCGAGCTGGCCGACCGCCTGCTCGACCTGATCGCACTGCACGACGCCTCGACCATCGCGGCCGTGATCGTGGAGCCCTTTGCCGGTTCGGCCGGCGTGGTGATTCCGCCGAAGGGCTACCTGAAGCGCCTGCGCGACATCTGCACGGCGCACAACATCCTGCTGATTTTTGACGAAGTGATCACCGGGTTCGGCCGCTGCGGCGCGCTCACGGGCGCCGATGCCTTCGGCGTCACGCCCGACATCATGAACATCGCCAAGCAGGTCACCAACGGCGCGCAGCCGCTGGGCGCGGTGGTGGCCAACAAGGACATCTACGACACCTTCATGGCCGCCGGCGGTCCCGAGTACATGCTCGAGTTCCCGCACGGCTACACCTACGGCGCGCACCCCGTGGCCTGCGCCGCCGGCATCGCCGCGCTCGACGTGCTGCAGAAGGAAGACATGATCGGCCGCGTGCAGGCGCTGGCCCCGCACTTCGAGAACGCCGTGCACAGCCTGAAGGGCAGCAAGCACGTCGCCGACATCCGCAACTACGGCCTCGCCGCCGGCATCACCATCGCCGCACTGCCGGGCGAGCCCGCACGCCGCCCCTACGAGATCGCGATGAACTGCTGGAAGAAGGGCTTCTACGTGCGCTACGGCGGCGACACGATCCAGCTCGCACCGCCGTTCATTTCCGAGAAGGCCGAGATCGACCGCATGGTCAACGCCCTTTCCGACGCACTCGCCGAAACCAACTGATCCCCTTTCGAGATACCCAGACATGCAACACGACAAGAACGTCACCGCCACCATTGGCCACTTCATCGACGGCAAGCACGTCGGCGGCGGCAGCCGCGTGCAGCCGGTGTTCGACCCCGCCACCGGCTTGTCGGCCAAGAGCGTCGCGCTCGCCGACAAGCTCACGGTCGAGCAGGCCATCGCCGCGGCGCAGGCCGCCTTCCCGGCCTGGCGCAACACGCCGCCGCTGAAGCGCGCCCGCGTGATGAGCCGCCTGAAGACGCTGCTCGAAGAAAACGCAGACACCATCGCCGCGCTGATCACCGCCGAGCACGGCAAGGTGCTGGCCGACGCGCACGGCGAGCTGCAGCGCGGCATCGAGAACGTCGAGTACGCCAGCTACGTGCCCGAGCTGCTCAAGGGCGAGCACAGCAAGAACGTCGGCCCGTCGATCGACTCGTGGAGCGAGTTCCAGGCGATGGGCGTGGCGGCCGGCATCACGCCGTTCAACTTCCCCGTCATGGTGCCGCTGTGGATGTGGCCGATGGCCGTGGCCTGCGGCAACACCTTCGTGCTGAAGCCCTCGGAGCGCACGCCCTCCTCCACGCTGTTCATGGCCGAACTCGCGCTGCAGGCCGGCCTGCCGCCGGGCGTGCTCAACGTGGTCAACGGCGACAAGGAAGCGGTCGACACGCTGCTGACCGACCGCCGCGTGAAGGCCGTGAGCTTCGTGGGCTCGACGCCCATCGCCGAATACATCTACACCACGGGCACGGCCCACGGCAAGCGCGTGCAGGCGCTCGGCGGCGCCAAGAACCACGCGGTGGTGATGCCCGATGCCGACATCGGCAACGCGGTGAGCGCGCTCATGGGTGCAGCCTACGGTTCGTGCGGCGAGCGCTGCATGGCGATCCCGCTGGTGGTGGCCGTGGGCGATGCCACGGCCGACGCGGTGGTCGAAGGCCTGAAGGTCGAGATCGCCAAGATGAAGGTCGGCCCCGGCACCGACAACGGCAACGACATGGGCCCGCTGGTCACGCAGCCGCACTTCGAGAAGGTCAAGGCCTTCGTCGACGCGGGCGTGGCTGCCGGCGCCAAGCTGGTGGTCGACGGCCGCGGCATCCGGGTCGAAGGCCACGAAGGCGGCTACTACCTGGGCGCCTGCCTGTTCGACCACGTGAAGCCCGGCATGACGATCTACCAGGAAGAGATCTTCGGCCCGGTGCTCGGCGTGGTGCGCGTGAAAACGCTGCAAGAGGCGATGGACCTGATCGACGCGCACGAGTACGGCAACGGCACCTGCATCTTCACGCGCGACGGCGAGGCCGCACGCTGGTTCAGCGACAACATCCAGGTCGGCATGGTCGGCATCAACGTGCCGCTGCCGGTGCCCGTGGCGTACCACTCGTTCGGCGGCTGGAAGCGCTCGCTGTTCGGCGACCTGCACGCCTACGGCCCCGACGCCGTGCGCTTCTACACCAAGCGCAAGACCATCACGCAGCGCTGGCCCTCGGCCGGCGTGCGCGAAGGGACGATGTTCTCGTTCCCGTCGAACCGCTGATGCAATCGATCGCCGTGGGTCAGGCTTTGTCGGCCTTGCCTGCGGCGTTCGCGAGCTTGCTGAGCATGCGGTCCACCAGCCATGGCTGGCGGTCCTCATCCTCAGCGCGTTCCTTGCGGCGGATCGCGTTGCGCACGACGATCGAGCCCACATAGCGCATCGGCTCCGGCGGAAAGTAGCCCAGCGGCCCTGCCGTGATCGGGCTGCGCGTCCATGCGTTGTCCTGATCGAGCACCAGCGACGACAGGATCTGCCCGCCCATGTAGGTCGGCCCCACCCCGTTGCCCGAGTAGCCGAAGCCGTAGTAGATGTGCGGCGCGCCATCGAGCTTGCCGAAGAACGGGAAGCCCGTCACCGAGCGGTCGGACGGACCGTTCCAGCTCGCGGTGATCGGCGTGTTGCTCAACGTGGGGAAGAAGGAATGCAGGGCCTGCGTGAGCTCGGCTTCGTACGGCGAACGCTCGTCGAACACCTTGGCCATGCGACCACCCCAGGCGAAGGTGTTGCCGCCCTTGCCCAGCATGATGCGACCGTCGACCGTGCTGCGGTAGTAGTACACGAAGGTGCGCGAGTCGAGCACCGACACGCCGTCGGTCAGCCCGATCTGCTGCAGCAGCTCGGGGCAGCGCTCGGTGATGATCATGTCGCTCGACACGATGGCGATGGTCCGCTCGAACTGCGGGAAGCGGCTGGCCATCCACGCGTTCATCGCGAGCACCAGCTTCTTCGCGCGCACGCGCCCGGTGGGCGTGCGCACCACCACGGGCTGGTCGGTGCTGAAGTCGAGCATCGGCGTGCGCTCGTGGATGCGGATGCCCATGGCCAGTGCCACTCGCCGCAGCCCGCGCACCAGCTTGCCCGGGTGCACGGTGGCGGCAATCGGCGAATACACGCCGGCCAGGTTGCGCGCCGAGCCCGAGCGCCGCGCCACTTCGTCGGGCGGCAGCGCGTGGTACGAATGAATGCCGCGCGCCTCCAGCGCCTGCATCATCGGATCGAGCGTGCCGATCTGCGCCTGCGAGGTCGCGGTGTAGAGCGTGCCGTCGCGCCGCAGCTCGGCGTCGATGCCGTGCGCCGCGCAGAAGTCGGCGATGTGCCCCACCGCTGCTTCCGACGCCTTCACGAGGCGCACGGCCTCGTCTTCGCCGAACAGCCGCCGCAGGGTCAGAAACTTGGCCGACCAGGTGAGCAGGCAGCCGCCGTTGCGCCCGCTGGCGCCGGCGCCGCACAGGTCGCTTTCGAGAATGACGATGTCGAGCGCGGGCGCCTGCAGCTTGGCCTGGATCGCTGTCCACAGGCCGGTGAAGCCGCCACCGACGATGCAGACGTCGGCGGTGGTTTCACCTTGCAGCGCCGGGGCCAGATCGCCGTCGTTGAAGAGCGCTTGTTCGATCCAGAAGGGGCGCATCCGTGTGCCTTAGGCGGTGAGGGCTTGCCGGTACTCGGCGGAACTGATTTCGAGATGGCGCACGAAGTGTGCGAGGTCGGGCATGTCGGCATCGGCCATCTTGGCCGTGTCGTCCCACTGCCGCAGGCGCACTGCATCCATCGCGTACGGCAGGGCCTCGAAAGCGCTGGCCTGCGCCGAGTCGAAAACGCCACCCTGCAGTTGCAGGCTGCGCTTCGAATCGGCCGACAGCGCTTCGAGGTAGCCGGGCACGCGCGCGCACAGAAAACGCTTGGCGTCCACATGCAGCCTGATCGGCTCCAGCGTGGCCGGGCCGAACAGCGCACGCAGGAACGGCAGGCAGCGGTACTGGTGCAGGTCGTCCAGCCCCTGCTGCGTCGGCGTGCCGCCGAAGTCGTGCAGCAGGTGACCCAGGTCGTGCAGCAGGGAGGCGGCGATCAGCGCGCTGTCCGCCCCCTCCTGCTCGGCCAGGTGCGCCGACTGCAGCGCATGCTCCAGCTGCGTGACCGGCTCGCCGTCGTACTGCGCATGGCCCTTGGTCTCGAAGAGGCCGACGATGTCGGGGATGCTGAGGCTCATGGTTACCAGGGCAGCGAGTAGGTCTTGGTGTTGGTGAAGCTCTTCATCGCCTCGAGCACGCCTTCCTTGTAGCCCAGGCCCGAGTCCTTGATGCCGCCGAAAGGCGTGAGCTCCAGGCGGTAGCCCGGCACCTCGCGCACATTGACACTGCCCACGTTCAGCTCGCGGATGAAGCGCGTGATGTAGTCCAGCCGGTTGGTGCAGATCGACGACGACAGTCCGTAGGCCGTGCCGTTCGAGATGCGGATCGCCTCGTCGATGTTCTTGAAGCGGATCACCGGCGACACAGGGCCGAAGGTCTCTTGCTTGGCGACGGTCATCTCGGGGTCGACGTGGTCGAGCACGGTGGGCGAGTACAGCGCACCGCGGCGTTCGTTGCCGTACAGCAGCTTCGCACCGGCTGCGATGGCTTCGTTCACGACGGCTTCGAACTGCTTGGCAGCCGCCTCGTCGATCACGGTGCCCATGTCGGTGTCGGGGTCCATCGGGTCGCCGTACTTCAGCGCGCGGGTCTTGGCGACCAGGAGTTCAACGAACTGATCCGCGACCGACTCGTGCACCAGCATCCGTTTCACGGCGGTGCAGCGCTGGCCCGAGTTCTTGTACGAACCATTGGCAGCCAGCGTCGCAGCTTCTTCGATGTCCGCGTCTTCCATCACGATGATCGGGTCGTTGCCGCCCAGCTCCAGGATCTGGCGCTTGTAGGTAGCCTTGCCCGCGATGTACTTGCCGATGGGCACGCCGCCCGTGAAGGTGACGAGGTCGACGTCGGCGTTGGTCAGCAGTTCGTCGGCGATCTCCTTGGGGTCGCCCGTGAGCACCGACAGCATCTGCGGCGGCAGGCCGGCCTCGTACAGGATGTCGGCCAGCAAGAAGGCCGTGAGCGGCGTCTTCTCGCTGGGTTTGAGCACGATGCGGTTGTTGGTCGCAATGGCCGGCGCCACCTTGTGGATCACCTGGTTCAACGGATGGTTGAACGGCGTGATGGCGGTGATGGCGCCCAAGAGCGGTTCGCGCATCGTGTAGACCTTGCGGCTCTTGCCGTGGTGCGTGAGGTCGCACGAGAACACCTGGCCGTCGTCCACCAGCGCCTGGTTGGCGGCGAACAGCAGCACGTCGGAGGCGCGGCCCACTTCGTACAGCGAGTCCTTGCGCGACAGGCCCGACTCGAGCGTGATGGTGCGCGACATTTCATCCAGGCGCGACGCGATGATCTCGCCGGCGCGCATGAGGATCTTGTAGCGCTCGTAGCGCGTGAGCGTGGGCTTGTAGTCGCGGGCGATGCGCAGGGCGTTGCGCACGTCGTCCAGCGTGGCCTTGGGCACGGTGGCGATCACTTCGCCGGTGTACGGGTAGGTGACGTCGATGGTGCGGTCGCGGTGGACTTTCTCCCCGGCGATGCGCAGCGCTTCGCGGTGGACAGTGCCTGGCTTCAGGATGGCTTGGCTCATGAATGCTCCGTGTGGTTTCAGCGTGCGTGGTTCAGGGCGAGGTCGAGCGCATCGAAGTTGCGCAGCCGGCGGCCGGCGGCAATGCCTTCGACCGGGCGGTTGCAGATCAGCGGCACCTTCTGCTCGGACACACCGCCGTGCGAGCGCAGCGGCACTTCGAGCGCCGAGAGGTCGTGGCGGCTGGCGGCGGTTCCGATGACGGTGCTCTGCTCGCTGACGACCACGATGTCGCCGATGCGGTCCGGCGGCAGCTCGAAGCGCTGTGCGGCTTCCTTGCGCGAGAGCACGAGTTCCATGCCCGGGATGCCTTTGATGCGTTCGATCCAGCCCGGCACACTGGCTTCGTCGGGGGCGTACACAGTGGCGAAGGAACCGAGCGCGCCGTGGTGCACCACGTACGGGTCGGTGATCGGCAGGATCACGCGGGCCGTTTCAGCGCCGTACCAGCCGTCGAGCACGTCCTGCAGATAGATGACGTTGGGCGAACCGTCGGCACCGTGCTTGTCGTTCATGCCGTGGTCGGCCGTGAGCACGATGGTGGCGCCGAGCGCATCGAGCTGCGCGAGGTAGCCGTCCATCATTTGGTAGAACGCGTTGGCGGCAGGGCTGCCCGGTGCGGCCTTGTGCTGCACGTAGTCGGTGGTCGACAGGTACATCAGGTCAGGACGCTGCGATTCCATGAGCTTCACGCCGGCGGCGAACACGAACTCCGACAGCTCGGCGCTGTACACCGAGGGCACGGGCATGCCGACCATGTCGAGCACGTTGTCGATGCCGTTCTCTTCCATCGTCACCTGGTCCGACTTCTCGGACGAGAAGCAGATGCCCTTCATCTTGTGACCCAGCAGCTTGCGCAGCTTGTCCTTGGCGGTGATCACTGCCAGCTTGGCGCCCGCGTCGGCAAAGGCCGCGAGCACGGTGCCGGCACGCAGGTACTTGGGGTCGTTCATCATCACTTCCTGACCCAGCTCGCGGTCGAAGAAGTAGTTGCCGCAGATGCCGTGCACCGCGGGCGGTGCGCCGGTCACGATCGACAGGTTGTTGGGGTTGGTGAACGAGGGCACGACGCAATCGGCCAGCAGGTCGGCGCCGTCCTTGCGCATGCGGGCGATGTACGGTGCCACGCCGGCTTCGATGGCCGCGTCGAGGTAGGCCGGCTCGCAGCCGTCCACGCACACGACCACGATCGGACGGGCCATCCAGCGATAGCTTCTGGCATTGACTTCAAGTGTCTCCGGTGTCATTTCAGACTTCCTTTTGGGGTGGGTGGTTCGGGGTAACGGGGGTGTTGCTGATGGCAGCCGCATCGCCGTCGATGCGGCCGAAGGCCTTGTGCATGCGCGCGCGGCTGTCGGCGACGTGCGTGCGCAGTGCGCGACCTGCCGTGTCGGCGTTGCCGCTGGCAATCGCATCGACGATGTGGCTGTGCTCGTCGGCCGAGACCCGCAGGCCGCCGCCGCTGTCGAGCGCGCGCATTCTGAAAAGGTGCAGCTCTTTCACGAGCCGCTTGTAGGTTTCGGTGAGCTTCTTGCTGCCGGCGGTGTCGAGCAGGATCTCGTGGAACTGCAGGTTGAGCTGCGCGTACTGCTCCACGTCCTGTGCCTGGGCTGCCGAGCGCATGGCGTCGACCATGGCGCGCAGGCGTTCCACCGCGTCGGGCTGGATGGCCAGCGCCACGCGCCGGCCGATGATTTCTTCGAGCGCCTCGCGCAGTTCGTAGATCTCGTCGGCCTCTTCGAACGCGATCTCGCGCACGAAGACACCGCGGTTCTTCTCGTTGCGCACCAGGCCGGCCTCTTCCAGCGCACGCAGCGCCTCGCGGATCGGACCGCGGCTGGTGTTGAAGCGCAGCGAGAGCTCGCTCTCGTTGATGCGGCTGCCCACGGGGAGCTCGCCCGTCATGATCAAACGCTCGATTTCTTCCTGCATCAGCATCGGCAGCGAGCTGGACTGGAGGAACGCGAGGGCGGCGGAGTGATTGCTGGTGACCATGGGGGCGTATTTTCCCGAAGGATCGTCAACTGTCAACAATTTTTTATTGACAGTCGGCAATCAGCAACCTACATTGCAAACACCGGACGGCGTTGGACACCTTCGCGCCGGCGCCAGCCCCTCACTCACCCTCTTCAGTGACAGCCAGCCTTTCAGGAGAAAACAGATGACGATGAAACAAAGCACGCGCCGTCTCACGGCCGCCCTGTGTGTTGCAGCCCTCGGCCTCATGTCCGGCAGTGCGTGGGCGCAAAAGACGCCCCTCCTGGTCTACACGGCGCTCGAAACCGACGCCATGAAGCTCTACAAGGACGCCTTCGAAAAGGCCAACCCCGACATCGAAGTGAAGTGGGTGCGCGACTCCACCGGCATCGTCACCGCCAAGCTGCTGGCCGAAAAAGCCAACCCGCAGGCCGACGTGGTGGCCGGCCTGGCCGCCAGCAGCCTGGCGCTGCTGCAGCAGGAAGGCATGCTGCTTCCTTATGAGCCCAAGGGCTTCAACGAACTGAACCCCGCGTACTCCGACGCCGCCCGCCCACCGGCCTGGGTCGGCATGGACGTGTGGGCCGCCACCATCTGCTTCAACCATGTCGAGGCCAAGAAGCTCGGCCTGCCCAAGCCCGAAAGCTGGAAGGACCTGACCAAGCCCATCTACAAGGGCACGATCTCCATGCCGCACCCCGCCTCCAGCGGCACCGGCTACCTCGATGTGTCGTACTGGCTGCAGAACCTGGGCGACGCCGAAGGCTGGAAGTACATGGACGCGCTGCACCAGAACATTGCCCAGTACGTGCACTCGGGCTCCAAGCCCTGCAAGCAGGCGGGCGCGGGCGAGTTCCCCATCGGCATCTCGTTCGAGTTCCGCGCGCACCAGGTGAAGAAGTCGGGCGCGCCGGTCGACCTGATCTTTCCGAAGGAAGGCCTGGGCTGGGACATCGAAGCCACCAGCCTGATGAAGACGAGCACCAAGCTGGCGCAAGGCAAGCGCTTTGCCGACTGGATGGCGAGCAAGGAAGCCAACCAGATCAGCGCACGCTGGTGGGCCGTGGTCGCCTACCCGGGCGTGGTCTCGAAGCTCGAAGGCATTCCTGAGAACTACGAGAAGCTGCTGGCCAAGAACGACCTGAACTGGGCTGCGAAAAACCGCGAACGCATCCTGGCCGAGTGGAGCAAGCGCTACGAAGGAAAAGCGGAGCCCAAGTAAGCCCGACGGCATCCCCCGGTTTTCAATTCAAGGGTGCCGCCGCAACTGGTGACGCCCTCCAACGACGAGTGCGAAAAATGGACATGACCGACACCCGCTTCATTGCCAGCCAGTTGACCCCCACCGCGGCCCCGCCCGCGGCCCTCGAAATCGTCGGCGTTCGCAAGGACTTCGAGACCTTCAGCGCGCTGCGCGACGTGCACCTGCGCGTGAACCCCGGCGAGATGCTGTGCTTTCTCGGCCCCTCGGGCTGCGGCAAGACCACGCTGCTGCGCATCATCGCGGGCCTGGAGACCCAGACCGCCGGGCAGATCCTGCAGAACGGCAAGGACGTCTCGTGGCTCTCGCCGGACAAGCGCGACTACGGCATCGTGTTCCAGTCGTATGCGCTCTTTCCCAACTTGTCGATCGCGGACAACGTGGGCTACGGCCTCGTCAACAGCCGCGCGAAACGGGGCGAGATCAAGGCCCGCGTCGACGAGCTGCTGAAGCTGGTCGGCCTGCCGACCTCGGGCGCCAAGTACCCGAGCCAACTCTCGGGCGGCCAGCAACAGCGCGTGGCCCTGGCCCGCGCGCTGGCCACGCGGCCCGGCCTGCTGCTGCTGGACGAACCGCTGTCGGCGCTCGACGCGCTGGAACGCATCCGCCTGCGCGGCGAGATCCGCCGGCTGCAGAAGCAGGTCGGCATCACGACCATCATGGTCACGCACGACCAGGAAGAAGCGCTCTCGATGGCCGACCGCATCGTGGTCATGAACCACGGCGTGATCGAGCAGGTCGGCACGCCGATGGAAATCTACGAACAGCCGGCCACGCCCTTCGTGGCCGACTTCGTGGGCAAGGTCAACGTGCTGCGCGCGGTGGCCCTGGGCAACCAGCGCTTCCAGGTCGGCGACATGGAGCTGCAGTGCGACGCCTGCGACGGCGCCTTCGAGCCCGGCGACGACGTCAACCTGTACCTGCGCCCCGAAGACCGCGCCGTCGAGCACCTGCAAGACGACACGCCCAACCGCCTGCAGGCCAAGGTCACGAAGGTCGAGTTCCTCGGCGGCCTGTGCATCGCCGAAGTGACGGCCGATGCGCTGCACGGCCAGGTGCTGGGCCTGCACTTCTCGCTGAACCAGCTGCACGACCTGGACATCCGCGAAGGCAACACGATCGACATCGCGCTGCGCGCCAACCGCATCCGCGCCTTTGCCGCGCGGCAGGCCAAATCATGAGCCGCCGGGCCGCTCCCAAGGCGAATACCGCAGCCGCAGGCGGAGGTACCGAATGAACACGCTGGCACATCCCCGCCCTGCGCTGGCCGCACGCCCGGCCTTGCGCTGGAGCCGCGACGAGACCATCGCGCGCGCCATCCTGTTCGTGGTGATGGCGATGCTGTTCGTGTTCCTGGTCGCGCCGCTGCTCACCATCCTCGCCCACGCGGTGCAGGACAAGAACGGCAACTTCGTCGGCCTGGCCCACTTCATCACCTACTTCCAGACACCGAGCCTGCTGCGCGCGGCGTGGAACTCGATCTGGGTGTCGGCCGCGGTGGTGATGATCTCGGTGCCCACGGCCTTCGTGTTCGCTTACGCGCTCACGCGCAGCCGCATGCCGGCGCCGCTGAAAGCGGTGTTCCGCCTCATCGCGCTCATTCCGCTGCTCGCACCTTCGCTGCTGTCGGCCATTTCCTTCGTGCAGTGGTTCGGCAACCAGGGCGCGCTCAAGTTCCTGCTGGGCGGCGCTTCGATCTACGGTGCGCCCGGCATCATCCTGGCCGAGGTCTACAACACCTTTCCGCACGCGCTGATGATCCTGGTCACCGCGCTGTCGCTGGCCGACGGCCGGCTGTACGAGGCGGCCACCGCGCTGCGCACGCGCCCGTTCCGCCAGTTCATGACGATCACCCTGCCCTCGTGCAAGTACGGCCTGATCAGCGCGGCCACCGTCGTCTTCACCTACGTGGTGAGCGACTTCGGCGCGCCCAAGGTCATCGGCGGCAACTTCAACGTGCTGTCGGTCGACGTGTTCAAGCAGGTGGTGGGCCAGCACAACTTCTCGATCGGCGCGGTGGTCGGCATGCTGCTGCTGCTGCCGTCGATCATCTCGTTCGTGATCGACTACGTGGTGCGGCGCAAGCTGAAGGCACAGCTCACGGCGCGCTCGGTGCCCTACACGCCCAAGCCCCGCAAGGTGGCCGATGCAATGCTCACGCTGTTCTGCACCGTGGTCTGCGGCCTGCTGCTGGCGACCATCGGCATGGCGGTCTACACCTCGGCGATCTCGCTGTGGCCGTACGACCTGTCGTTCACGCTCAAGCACTACCACTTCGTGCTCGTCGAGAGCGACATGGCGGCCGCCTACGGCAACAGCCTGCTGGTGGCGATGGTGACGGCGGTGGCCGGCTCGCTCATCGTGTTCGTGGGCGCCTACCTGATCGAGAAGACGCGCAACCTGGGCCTCATGCGCAAGGGCATGCACCTGATGGCGGTGCTGTCGATGGCGGTGCCGGGCCTGGTGCTCGGCCTGGGCTACGTGATGTTCTTCAACCATCCGTCCAACCCGCTGAACTTTCTCTACCAGACGATGGCGATCCTGATCATCTCGATGGTGGTGCACTACTACACCTCGAGCCACCTCACGGCGGTGACGGCGCTCAAGCAGATCGATAACGAGTTCGAAGCTGTGTCGGCCTCGCTCAAGGTGCCGTTCTTCAAGACCTTCCTGCGCGTGACGGTGCCGGTGTGCCTGCCGGCCATTCTCGACATCGGGCGCTACTTCTTCGTGGTGTCGATGGCCAGCCTGTCGTGCGCCATCTTCCTGTACACGCCGGAGACCATCCTCGCGTCGGTCGCGATCATGCACCTGGACGACGCCGGCGACATCGGCCCGGCCGCCGCGCTGGCCAGCCTGATCGTCGTCACCTCGACGCTGGTGTGCATTGCCTACGCCCTGCTCACGCGCGTGCTGCTCGCACGCACGCAGGCCTGGCGCAACCTCAGCCGCGGCTGAACGAACGCTTCACCCTTCGCCCCCTTTTGCCCCTCATTCCCTTTCCCTGCCTGGAGACATCATGAGTCAAGCCGCCCACCCCATCCTGCTCACGCCCGGCCCCCTGACCACCTCGGACCGCACACGCCAAGCGATGCTGCGCGACTGGGGTTCATGGGACGCCGACTTCAACCAGATCACGGCGCGCATCCGCAAGGAAGTGCTGAACATCGTGCACGGCACGGGCACGCACGAATGCGTTCCGTTGCAAGGCAGCGGCACCTTCTCGGTCGAAGCGGCCATCGGCACGATCGTGCCGCGCACCGGCCATGTGCTGGTGCCGAGCAACGGTGCCTACTGCCAGCGCCTCGCCAAGATCTGCAAGGTGCTGGGCCGCAAGCTCACCACCATCGACTACACCGAAGAGAAGCAGGTCTTGCCCGCCGACGTCGACCGCGCCCTCGCGGCCGACCCGAGCATCACCCACGTGGCCGTGGTGCACTGCGAAACCGGCGCCGGCGTGCTCAACCCGCTGCACGAGATTGCGCTGGTCGTCGCCAAGCACGGGCGCGGCCTGATCATCGATGCGATGAGCTCCTTCGGCGCGCTGGAGATCGACGCGCGCAAGACGCCGTTCGACGCCGTGGTCGCCGCCTCGGGCAAGTGCCTCGAAGGCGTGCCGGGCATGGGCTTCGTCATCGTCAAGCGCAGCACACTCGAAAAATGCGAAGGCAACTGCCACTCGCTGAGCATGGACCTGTACGACCAGTGGGTCTACATGGAGAAGACCACGCAGTGGCGCTTCACGCCGCCCACGCACGTGGTCGCCGCGCTCGACACCGCCATCGCGCAATACATCGAGGAAGGCGGCCTGCCCGCGCGCGGTGGACGCTATGCGCGCAACTGCAAGGCGCTCATCGACGGGCTGGCGACGCTGGGCTTCCGCAGCTTCCTCGACCCGGCGATCCAGGCGCCGATCATCGTCACCTTCCATGCGCCCGACGACGCCAACTACGACTTCAAGACCTTCTATCAAGAGGTGAAGAAGCGCGGCTACATCCTCTACCCCGGCAAGCTGACGCAGGTCGAGACCTTCCGCGTAGGCTGCATGGGTCACTTCGGCGACGCGGGCATTCCGGGCGCCGTGGCGGCCATTGCCGACACGCTGAAAGCCATGGGCATCCGGCAGGTGACAGCGGCCGTCGCGGCCTGAAGAAGCTTTGAGCAGACCGGCGCATTGCAGCGCCGGTCCTACACCGCGGGGGACGGTGCGCTTCGCATAATCCCCCGCATGACGGTTCTGCGCAGCGACATCCCTGCCCGCCTGGACCGCCTGCCGTGGTCGCGCTGGCATTGGCGCGTGGTGATCGCGCTGGGCGTGGCCTGGATTCTCGACGGCCTCGAGGTCACGCTGGTGGGTTCCATCGGCGCGGTGCTGGAGCGGCCCGACACGCTCGGGCTCACGGCCGGAGAGATCGGCTGGTCGGGCTCGATCTACATCGCGGGTGCGGTGATCGGCGCGCTGGTGTTCGGCCGGCTCACCGACCGGCTGGGGCGCAAGAAGCTCTTTCTGCTCACGCTGGTGGTCTACACGATCGGCACGCTGGCCACGGCCTTCTCGCCCAACTTCGCGTTCTTTGCGTTGTGCCGCTTCGTCACGGGGCTGGGCATCGGCGGCGAGTACGCGGCCATCAACTCGGCCATCGACGAGCTCATTCCGGCACGCGTGCGCGGGCGCGTCAACCTCGCGATCAACGGCAGCTTCTGGATCGGTGCGGCGCTCGGCGCCGCGCTGAGCCTGGTGCTGCTCGATGCGCGCGTGATCGGCCCGGTGTGGGGCTGGCGCGCGGGCTTTGCATTGGGTGCGGTGCTTGCGGTGGCGATCCTGCTGGTGCGGCGTCATGTGCCCGAGAGCCCGCGCTGGCTCATCGCGCACGGACGCGCCCATGAGGCCGAGCGCATCGTCGCGGACATCGAGCGCGAAGTCGAAGTGCAGCACGGCCCGCTGCCCGCCGCGCAGGGCCACGTGATGTACACCGCCGCGCGCCAGAACAGCCCGCCGATGCGCGAGGTGGCGCGCGTGCTGCTGCGGCGCTACCCGGCGCGCAGCGTGGTGGCGACGGCGCTGATGGTGTCGCAGGCCTTTTTCTACAACGCGATCTTCTTCACCTACGCGCTGGTACTCACGCGCTTCTACGGCGTGGCCGAAGGCCGCGTGGCGCTGTACATCTTTCCGTTTGCGCTTGGCAACGTGCTCGGGCCGCTGCTGCTGGGCCCGCTGTTCGACAGCGTGGGCCGGCGCAAGATGATCGCGCTGACCTATGTGCTGGCCGGCGTGGGCCTGGCGCTCACGGGCTGGGCCTTCATGCAGGGCTGGCTCGACGCGCGCAGCCAGGCGCTGTGCTGGTCGGCGGTGTTCTTCCTGGCGTCGGCGGCGGCCAGCTCGGCCTACCTGACGGTGAGCGAGGTGTTCCCGCTCGAGATGCGCGCCATGGCCATCGCGATCTTCTATGCCATCGGCATGGGCGCGGGCGGCTTCGCGGCGCCGGTGCTGTTCGGCCTGCTGATCGAGACCGGCAGCCGCGGCGCGGTGATGGTGGGCTACCTGATCGGCGCCGTGCTGGTCATCGTCGCGGGCCTGCTGGCGCTGCGCTATGCGGCCGATGCGGAACGCAAGCCGCTGGAGGAAGTGGCGCCGCCGCTGTCGTCGGAAGCGGGCGGCGAACGGCCCTGACGGCGCGCTACAGCGCGCAGGTGCGAAAGCCGAAGAAGCCGTCGTCGGCGTCGGGCAGCGCAAAGCCACGGCGGCGCGGCGAGCGCAGGCGCGCACGCGTCGCGAACGAGGCGCCGCGCAGCACGCGCGCCCGGCCGAAGGCGGCCACCGGGTCGAACTCGCCACCCGCGCTCCACGGATCGGCCCGGAAACCCGGCCAGGGCTGCAGCGTGCCTGCCGTCCACTCATGCACGTCGGCCCAGCGGAAGCCGCGTCGCGCGGCCGTGTGGGCCGCGATTTCCCATTCGACCTCGGTCGCGATGCGCCGGCCGGCCCAGCGCGCCCAGGCGTCGGCCTCCCACCAGCTCAGGTGCACGGCGCTGTGGTGCCCGGCCGCGCGCACGGTGACGCCGAAGCGCTGCTGCAGCACCGAGCCGCCCGTGCCATTGCGGGCCACGCCGATCTGCTCCACGTGGCGCGGGCCGCGCCGGCCTTCGGTCTGCGCGGCGAGCCAGCGCCAGCCGTCGCTGTGCCACAGCTCCTCGCGGTCGTAGCCGCCGTCGTCGACGAACTGGATGTACTGGTCCCAGGTGACGGGCTGGGCGTCGATCTCGAACTCGGGCACGTCGACGCGGTGCGCCGCGCCTTCCTGCGCGAACAGGAAGCCGCTGTGCTCGGGCAGGCCCAGCTCCCAGCGCGTGGCCGGCAGCAGCAGCGGCTCGTGCGTGACGGCGATGGGTGCCGGCTCGATGTTCAGCGGCAGGCCCAGCGTCTGCGCCAGCACCACGAGCTGTTCGCCGCGCAGGTCTTCATGGAACAGCGCGAGCCGGTAGAAGTACAGGCCGGCATCGGTCTCGGCGGCGTTCTCGAGCAGTTCGAGCGTGCTCTCGAGGGTTTCGAGCAGGTAGGCCTTGGTCTGGCCCAGGCCCGGCAGGTCGGGCGACCCGCTGCGCTCGGCGGCGCCCTGGGCGGGGTTCCACCAGTCGTCGGCGTCGGGGTCGATGGCGGCCAGCCGCGTGGGGCGCACGGGGCAGTCGATGCCGAAGGCGCGCTGGGTGTTGCGCCCGATCCACCATTCGGCGAACCAGCCGATGTGGCCCGCCAGCCAGACCGGCGGCAGCACGCCCGGCTGCTGCGCCACGCGCATGCTTTCGCCCAACGCCTCTTCGAACAGGGACAGCAGGTGCAGCGTGTGGTTGCGGGCGTCGATGAGGGCCAGCGAGAGCAGGTCGCGGCCGGCGCGGCGCATGTCGGGGGAGTCGATCGACAGCGGGCCCGCTGCCGCCGGGGCCGGTGGAGGGCGCGGAGTCTGGGCCATGTCGCATTATGGCCACCATGGCAGCCCTGGGTAGGACCCGAAAAGAACTTTCCCCGTACACCGATAGAATCCGAGCCGCCTCTTGCACCCGACCCGTTGGCACACAAAGCCAGTGCGTCGGGTGCCGTCGTATCGGGGCATCCAATACAAAAATGGAGATGTAATGCAAGGCTTGCTCAAGCTGTCCCGGGCCATTGACTGGCTCAATGCCCAGGTCGGCAAATACGCCATCTGGCTCATCCTGGCCGCCACGGTGATCAGCGCCCTCAACGCGATCGTCCGCAAGGTCTTCAACACCAGTTCCAACGCCTTCCTCGAAGTGCAGTGGTACCTGTTTGCCTGGTCGTTCCTGGTGGCCGCCGGCCTCACGCTGCTGCAGCGGGAACACGTGCGCATCGACGTGCTGAACAGCCGCCTGTCCAAACGCACGCAGGTGTGGATCGACATCGTCGGCTTTGCCCTCTTCCTGACGCCGCTGTGCCTCACGGTGCTGTGGCTGTCGACGCCGGTGGCGATCCAGATGTACCAGTCGGGCGAGATGTCCGGCAACTCGGGCGGCCTGATCCGCTGGCCGGTCTGGGCGGCACTGCCGGTGGGCTTCGTGCTGCTGATGCTGCAGGGCTGGTCGGAACTCATCAAGCGCATCGCGTTCCTGCGCGGCGAAGGTCCTGACCCGATGGGTCGCCTGACCGACAAGACCGCCGAAGACGAACTCATCGAGGCGCTGCGTCGCCAGGCCGAGGCGGACGCCGCCGCGGCCAAGCCCCAGCACTGAACGGCCAAGGCAGAAAAGACACCATGGAATTCATTGTTGCCAACTTCGCCCCGATCATGTTCGCGGGGCTGATCTGCTTCCTGCTATTGGGCTTTCCCGTCGCGTTCAGCCTCGGCGCCTGCGGCCTGTTCTTCGGACTCGTCGGTATCGAGCTGGGCGTGTTCCAGGCCTCCGTCATGGCCTGGCTGCCGCAGCGGCTCATCGGCATCATGGCCAACGACACGCTGCTCGCGGTGCCCTTCTTCACGCTGATGGGGCTCATCTTGGAGCGCAGCGGCATGGCGGAAGACCTGCTCGACACGGTCGGCCAGGTCTTCGGCCCGATGCGCGGCGGCCTCGCCCTGGCGGTGATCTTCGTCGGCGCGCTGCTGGCGGCCACCACCGGCGTGGTGGCGGCTTCGGTCATCTCGATGGGCCTGATCTCGCTGCCCATCATGCTGCGCTATGGCTACGACCGGCGCCTGGCCAGCGGCGTGATCGCCGCCTCGGGCACGCTCGCGCAGATCATCCCGCCCTCGCTGGTGCTGATCATCATGGCCGACCAGCTCGGCAAGAGCGTCGGCGACATGTACAAGGGCGCGTTCCTGCCCGGCTTCATGCTGATGGGCATGTACGTGCTGTACGTGGTGTTCCTGGCGATCTTCAAGCCCGCGCAGGTGCCCGCGCTGCCGCCCGAGGCACGCACCTTCCGCGAACCCAACGGCGGTGGCGGCTACGCCTCGCTGGTGGGCATCACCGCGCTGTCGGCCGTCGTGGCGGTGTTCCTGGCGCGCAACATGGAGACCGTGCACAGCTGGTTCCAGGGCGAGCCCGTGACCTTCGTGGCCACCGACGAGAAGGTCGTGGTTGCCATGTGCGGCGGCGTGTTCGTCGCGCTGGTGATTGCGCTGATCAACAAGGGCCTCAAGCTCAACCTGCTGTCGCGCCTGGCCGAACGGGTCACCTTCGTGCTGATCCCGCCGCTGCTGCTGATCTTCCTGGTGCTGGGCACCATCTTCCTGGGCGTGGCCACGCCGACCGAAGGCGGCGCGATGGGCGCCATGGGCGCGCTGATCATGGCCTGGGTGCGCCGTCGCATGAGCTTCTCGCTGCTCAAGCAGGCGCTGGGCTCGACCACGCGACTGTCCAGCTTCGTGATGTTCATCCTGATCGGCGCGACGGTCTTCAGCCTGGTGTTCCAGGCCGCCGACGGCCCGATCTGGGTCGAGCACCTGCTGACCTCGCTGCCCGGCGGCCCGGTGGGCTTCCTGATCGCGGTGAACGTGCTGATCTTCTTCCTGGCGTTCTTCCTGGATTACTTCGAGCTGTCGTTCATCGTGGTGCCGCTCCTGGCCCCGGTGGCGCACAAGATGGGCATCGACCTGATCTGGTTCGGCGTGCTGCTGGCGGTGAACATGCAAACGTCGTTCATGCACCCGCCCTTCGGCTTCGCGCTGTTCTTCCTGCGCTCGGTCGCCCCCGAGAAGCAGTACGTGGACCGCGTCACGCAGAAGGTCATGGAGCCCGTGACCACGATGCAGATCTACAAGGGCGCGATTCCCTTCGTGCTGATCCAGCTGACGATGGTGGGCGTGCTGATCGCGTTCCCGCAGATCGTGACGGGCAGCCTCGACAAGGAAGTGAAGGTCAACCTCGACGACATCGGTGCGCAGATGCGCGACAGCCTGAAGCCCGAAGAAGGCCAACCGCCGGCCGACCCGTACGGCGGCGCGGAAGAGTCCGAGCCGAAGGTCGAAGTGCCTGGCGCGGAAGGCACGGCACCTGCCGCACCTGCAGCACCTGCAGCGGCCCCGTCGTCGACGCCCGAGCCGGCGGCCGAGACCGGCGAGACCGATCCGATGAAGGCGATGCAGGACGCGTTGAAGACGCCGCCGCAGAAGCCCTGAGCGGCCTCCCCGCTCCAGCCACCAAGCCCCCGACCCCGGGGGCTTTTTTCATGCCCGCGCGAAAGCAGTGAACGGCGCACGCCAAAGAAAAAGGCCGGCCTGCTTGCGCAGACCGGCCTTTCGATGAAGCCTCAGCAGACCGTCAGATCTTGACCGAGTTCATGTACTGGTTGAACGGGTACTCCGAGAAGCGGTTCCACAGGATCTGGTCGCGCTGGAAGGCACGCATGTCCTGGTGGATCTTCTTGAACTCGGGCGACTTGCCTTCGTGCAGCGCGAACACTTCCATCGAGGCCTTGAAGCCGGCGTCCATCACGGCCTTCGGGAAGGCCTTGAGCTGCGTCTTGGCAGCCACGAGGCGCTTCAGGGCCACGGGGTTGTAGGCGTCGTACTTGGCGGTCATGTCGCGTGCGGCGACCTTGGTTGCGGCATCGAGGATGGCCTTGTTCTCGTCCGACAGCTTGGCGAACGCCTTGTTGTTGATGAAGAACTCGAGGTCGGCGCCGCCTTCCCACCAGCCGGGGTAGTAGTAGAACGGGGCGACCTTGTTGAAGCCCAGCTTTTCATCGTCGTGCGGGCCGACGAATTCGGCCGCGTCCAGCGTGCCCTTTTCGAGCGACTGGTACACGTCGCCGGCAGGCATGTTCTGCGACACCACGCCCAGCTTGGCCATGGCCTCGCCGAACACGCCGCCGCCCATGCGCATCTTCAGGCCCTTGAGGTCTTCGACGGTCTTGATTTCCTTGCGGTACCAGCCGCCCATCTGCGTGCCGGTGTTGCCGGCGCTGGCGGTGCGGAAGTTGTACTGCGCGAAGAAGGCGTCGAGCAGCTTGCGGCCGTTGCCGTACTCTTTCCACGAGTCGTTCTGGCGGGCCGTGAGGCCGAAGGGAACGGCGCAGCTGAACGCGAAGATCGGGTCCTTGCCGGTGAAGTAGTAGGCGGCGGATTGCGCCATTTCGAGCGTGTCGGCCTGCAGGGCATCGACCACGCCGAACGCGGGCATCAGCTCGCCGGCGGGGTGCACCGAGATTTCGAACTTGCCGCCGGACAGGGCCTTGACCGTCTTCGAGAGCATTTCAGCGCTGCCGAAGATGGTGTCCAGGGAGCGGGGGAAGCTCGAGGCCAGGCGCCAGCGAACCGCGGCCTGCGCATGGACGGCAGGGGCGATGCCAGCGGCCAAAACGCCGGCGATGCCCGCGTTTTTGATGAGGGAACGACGATCCATTGAATTCACTCCGAGTGCTTTGGAAAAAACAAAACGCGGCTTGTGACCGCGTCAGGGACTTTTGTGAGTCCTTTTGATTGTAAAAACGCGCTTACAGGCGGTCGGCGGGGGTTTACCCTGCGACCCCTTGTCAAACGAAGCGTTTCTTGATCGCGGCGGCAATGCCATCGGCATCGAGACCGATCGATGCGAGCAGCTTGGCCGGATCGCCGTGCTCGATGAAGCGGTCGGGCAGGCCCAGCTGCAGCACCGGCTTCTGAACGCCCGCAGCCTGCAGGGCCTCGACCACCGCACTGCCCGCGCCGCCCATGATGGCGCCCTCTTCGAGCGTGACGAGCGCGTCGTGCGTGCCCGCGACCTGCAGCAGCAATTCGACGTCCAGCGGCTTGGCCCAGCGCATGTTGACCACGGTGGCGTCGAGCGATTCGGCCGCGGTGAGCGCCGGGTACAGCAAGGTGCCGAAAGCGAGGATGGCGATGCGCTGGCCTTCGCGGCGAATCTCGCCCTTGCCGAAGGGCAATGCGTCGAGCGTGAGGTTCGGCGTGGTGCCGGCACCCGCGCCGCGCGGGTAGCGCACGGCCACCGGATGGCTCTGCTCGTAGGCGCTCGTCAGCAGCTGGCGGCACTCGCGCTCGTCGGCCGGGCAGGCGATGCTCATGTTGGGAATGCAGCGCAGGAACGGGATGTCGTAGGCGCCCGCGTGCGTCGCGCCGTCGGCACCCACCAAGCCCGCGCGGTCGAGCGCGAACACCACGGGCAGGTTCTGGATCGCCACGTCGTGGATCAGTTGGTCGTAGGCGCGCTGCAGGAAGGTCGAGTAGATCGCGACCACCGGCTTGAGGCCCTCGCAGGCCAGGCCGGCCGCGAACGTGACCGCGTGCTGCTCGGCAATGCCGACGTCGTAGTAGCGATCGGGGAAGCGTTTTTCGAACTCCACGAGCCCCGAGCCTTCGCGCATCGCGGGCGTGATGCCCACGAGCCGGCCGTCGTGCGCGGCCGTGTCGCACAGCCACTGGCCGAAGACCTGCGTGAAGGTCTGCTTGGCCGCCGTGGTCGACTTGACCAGCCCGACCTGCGGATCGAACTTGCCCGGGCCGTGGTAGGCCACGGGGTCGGCCTCGGCGAGCTTGTAGCCCTGCCCTTTTTTCGTGACCACGTGCAGGAACTGCGGGCCATCGAGGTGCTTGAGGTTCTCGAGCGTGGGCACCAGCGAGTCGATGTCGTGGCCGTCGATCGGGCCGACGTAGTTGAAGCCGAACTGCTCGAACAGCGTGGCCGGCACGACCATGCCCTTGGCATGCTGCTCCAGGCGTTTGGCCAGCTCGAACAGCGGCGGCGCGTTGCGCAGCATGCTCTTGCCGACGTTCTTGGCGGCGGCGTAGAAGTTGCCGCTCATGAGCTGCGCGAGGTAGCGGTTGAGCGCGCCCACCGGCGGGCTGATCGACATGTCGTTGTCGTTCAGGATGACCAGCAGCTTGCAGTCGCACACGCCCGCGTTGTTGAGCGCCTCGAAGGCCATGCCGGCCGTGAGCGCGCCGTCACCGATGATGGCCACGGCATGGCGCTTCTCGCCCTTCTGCTTGGCGGCCATGGCCATGCCGAGCGCGGCCGAGATGCTGGTCGACGAGTGGGCGGTGCCGAAGGTGTCGTACTCGCTCTCGCTCCTCTGCGGAAAGCCCGAGATACCGCCGAGCTGGCGCAGCGTGGGCATGCGCTCGCGCCGGCCCGTGAGGATCTTGTGCGGGTAGGTCTGGTGGCCCACGTCCCACACCAGCCGATCGTGCGGCGTGTTGAACACATGGTGCAGTGCCACCGTCAGCTCGACCGTGCCGAGGTTGGAGCTCAGGTGGCCGCCGGTGCGTGAGACGTTGTCGAGCACGCAGGCGCGCACCTCGTCGGACAGCTGCTTGAGCTGGGCCCGGTCGTACTGGCGGATCGGCGAAGGGTCGTGGAGAGTGGGAAGCAGCGGAGCCATGGAGGTGGGTTCTTTTTTCTTCTCAGCGGTCGCGGTCGACCACCATGTGGGCCAGGGCGCGCAGGGCGGCAGTGTCCGTCAGGCCGCTCTTGTTCAGTGCGGCGATGGCGTCGGCGAGCAGCTGGCTCGCCTGCGCGCGCGCGCCGTCCAGGCCGAGCAGCGACACGTAGGTGGGCTTGTCGGCCGCGGCGTCCTTGCCGGCGGTCTTGCCCAGGGTGTGCGAGTCGGCCGTGACGTCGAGGATGTCGTCGACCACCTGGAACGCCAGGCCGATGGCGGCGCCGTAGTCGCGCAGAGCCGCCAGCGCGGCCGGCGACACGGTGCCGCAGGCGGCGCCCATCTCGACGCTGCCCTGCAGCAGCGCGCCGGTCTTCAGGCGGTGCATTTCGCGCAGCTGGGTTTCGTTGAGTGCGATGCCGACGCTGGCCAGGTCGATGGCCTGGCCGCCGGCCATGCCCTGGCTGCCGGCCGCGCGCGCCAGCAGGCGGCACAGCAGGGCCTGCATCGCGGCGGGCACCTCGTCGCCCTCGGGCGCGAGCAGCTCGAAGGCCAGTGCCTGCAGCGCGTCGCCCGCGAGCAGCGCGTCGGCTTCGCCGAACTTCACGTGCACCGTGGGCTTGCCGCGGCGCAGCACGTCGTTGTCCATGCACGGCAGGTCGTCGTGCACCAGCGAATAGGCGTGGATGAGTTCGGTGGCGCAGGCCGCACGCAGCGCGGCGTGCGCGTTGCCGCCGACCGCTTCATTGGCCGCGAGCACCAGCAGCGGCCGCAGCCGCTTGCCGCCGTCGAGCACGGCATAGCGCATGGCGTCGCCCAGCAGCACCGGCGCATCGACGCCGACCCAGCGCGACAGCGCCGCTTCGACCGCGACCAGATGAGGCTCGGCCCAGTTGGCCAGCGTCTTCGCGTCCCAGGGGGTGGCGGTGGTGGGGGTGGAGGTCATCGGGACGGCGCTCATTCGGCCGTCCAGGGCTTGAGGCTGCCGGCGTCGAGCACCTTGATCTGGTCTTCGACCGCCTGCAGCTTGTCGCGGCAGAAGCCGAGCAGTGCGGCGCCGCGCTGGTAGCTGCCCAGCAGCTGGTCCAGTGGCAGCTGGCCCGATTCGAGTTCTGCAACCAGTTGTTCCAGTTCCTGGAGCCCGGCTTCGTAGCTGGCGGGCAGCGGCCCGGTGTCGGGCGTCGCCGCCGGGCTGGTCGTGGAAGGAGAAGGCACCTTGGGCATGCAACGAATCGTGGATGAAACGAAGCATTTTAGGGCGGGGTCGCAACAGACTGCCGGGCGGCGTGCACACGTGCGCGCAGCTTTGCAACACCCTGTATGACGCCCGGAGATGCGAGGCAAAAACCCCTCGGGCGCAAAAATGCCCCCCGGGTACAATCCGCGCTTCCCCCGCCGGTCGCCCGGCACACCTCTTCGGGCCGTCACCCATGCAGACGGCGCCTTCCGTTTTTTCCTTTTTTTCTCCCTGTGGGGAGCTTGGTCAGGTCCTCCATGTCTGATTTAAGTCTTCAACTGCAGCAGGCCGCGAGCCAACTTCCAGTTACCGCGTATTTCGACGAGGCTTTGTACGCCCGCGAAATGCAGAACCTTTTCGCGCGAGGGCCCCGCTACGTCGGGCACCGACTGGCCGTGCCCGAGCCGGGTGACTTCCACACCCTGCCGCAGGAACACCAGGGCCGCGCGCTGGTCCACACGCCCAAGGGCGTGGAGCTCATCTCGAACGTCTGCCGCCACCGCCAGGCCCTCATCCTGCAGGGCCGGGGCCAGCTCGACGCGCAGACCGGCGGCAACATCGTCTGCCCGCTGCACCGCTGGACCTACGCCGCGAAAGACGCGCGCACCACCGGCACGCTGATCGGCGCCCCGCATTTCGACCAGGACCCGTGCCTCAACCTGCACAACTACCCGCTCACCGAATGGAACGGCCTTCTGTTCGAGAAGAACGCCGACGGCAGTGGCCGTGACGTGGCGGCCGACATGGCGGGCCTGGGCCCGCAGGCCGACCTCGACTTCTCGGGCTACGCGCTCGACCGCGTCGAACTGCACGAGTGCAACTACAACTGGAAGACCTTCATCGAGGTCTACCTCGAGGACTACCACGTCGGCCCGTTCCACCCCGGCCTGGGCAGCTTCGTCACCTGCGACGACCTGCGCTGGGAGTTCAAGCCCGAGTTCTCGGTGCAGACGGTGGGCGTGGCCAACCGTCTGGGCCGCGCGGGCAGCCCGGTCTACCAGAAGTGGCAGGAGCAGTTGCTCAAGTACCGCGACGGCAAGCCGCCGAAGTACGGCGCGATCTGGCTCACCTACTACCCGCACGTGATGATCGAGTGGTACCCGCATGTGCTCACCGTGTCGACGCTGCACCCGGTGAGCCCGACCAAGACGCTCAACATGGTCGAGTTCTTCTACCCCGAGGAAATCGTCGCCTTCGAGCGCGAGTTCGTCGAGGCCCAGCAGGCCGCCTACATGGAAACCTGCGTGGAAGACGACGAAATCGCCGAGCGCATGGACGCCGGCCGCCGTGCACTCATGCTGCGCGGCGACAACGAAACGGGCCCTTACCAGAGCCCCATGGAAGACGGCATGCAGCAGTTCCACGAGTGGTACCGCAACGCCATGCAGCAACCACCCGTCTGACCCTCGCCTCCCCCGCCCCGCACCCGCCGGGGCTTTCTTTTTTCTGATCTGGATTCAATCGATGCAAGCGCTGTGGATGGTGCTCGGGGCCTTTCTGTTCGCCACCATGAGCGTGGTCGTGAAGATTGCCTCGGAATGGTTCAACAGCGGTGAGATGGTCCTGGGGCGCGGCCTCATCGGCATCGTGTTCCTCTGGCTGCTGGCGCGCAACCGCGGCACCTCGCTGGCCACCAAGTACCCCGGCATGCACGCCTGGCGCAGCACCATCGGCGTGGTATCGCTCGGTGCGTGGTTCTACGCCATCGCCCACATGCCGCTGGCCACCGCGGTCACGCTCAACTACATGAGCAGCGTGTGGGTCGCGGCCTTCCTGGTCGGCGGCGCGCTGCTGGCCTGGGTGCCGGTGCCCGGGCGCGACGGCCGCATCGAGCGCCCGCCGCTGCAGGGCCCGCTGGTGATGACGGTGCTCGCGGGCTTTGCCGGCGTGGTGCTCATGCTCAAGCCCACGGTGGGCGGCGGCGACGGCTTCGCGGGCATGCTGGGCCTGCTGTCGGGCGTCACGGCCGCCTTTGCCTACATGCAGGTGGTGGCGCTGTCGCGCATCGGCGAGCCCGAGCTGCGCACGGTCTTCTACTTTGCCGTCGGCTCCGCCGTGGCCGGCGCCTTCGCCACGGCCGCGACCGGGTTTTCGGGCGGCAGTTCGTGGACGTGGCAGCATGCGCTGTGGCTGCTGCCGATCGGCCTGTTGGCGGCTCTCGGACAGCTGTGCATGACCCGCGCCTACGCCACCGCAAAGACCCAGGCGGGCACACTGGTGGTCGCCAACCTGCAATATTCGGGCATCGTGTTCGCGGCTTTCTACAGCGTGGTGCTGTTCGACGACCGCATCGACGTCACCGGCTGGGCCGGCATGGCGCTGATCATCGCCAGCGGCATCGCAGCCACCGTGCTGCGGCAGCGGGCCGTGCCGAAGGCGCCGGCCGAGGAACACTGAACGCAGCAGCCACGGCACCCATCGCCGATCATTTTTTCGAAGGAGCTCTCGCCATGTACACCACCCTCATCTCCGTCGAACAACTGAGGCAGCTGCGGGAAGGCGACTCGCCCCTCATGGTGTTCGACTGCAGCTTCGACCTCATGAAGCCCGACGCCGGCGCGCAGCTGTATGCCGCCTCGCACATCCCGGGCGCGCAGTACGCCAACCTCGACACCGACCTCAGCGCCAAACATGGCCTGCCCGGCGCGCACGGCGACGTGGTGGTGGCACAGGACGACGGCGTGCCCGCCTCGGGCGGACGCCATCCGTTGCCCAGCCGCGAGAAGTTCGCGACCTGGCTGTCGTCGGTGGGTTTTTCCAACGAGATGCAGGCCGTGGTGTACGACCGCAACGGCGCCAACTACTGCGGGCGCCTGTGGTGGATGCTCAAGTGGATGGGCCACGACGCCGTGGCCGTGCTCGACGGCGGCCTGCAGGCCTGGCAGGCCGCGGGCGGCGAAGTGACCGACCGCGAGGAGCCCGCGCGCTTCCAGTCGAACTTCGTGCAGGGCGAGCCCTTGGCGAAGCTTGTGACTACCGACACCGTGTTGCGTCGGCTCGGCCAACCTGACCAGCAGCTGATCGACGCACGGGCCGGTGCACGATATCGCGGCGAGGTGGAACCTCTGGACCCGATCGCGGGTCACATCCCCGGGGCCCTGAACCGGCCCTTCGCCGACAACATCGGTCCCGACGGCAAGTTCAAGCCCGCCGCGCAACTGCGCGCCGAGTTCGAAGCGCTGCTCGCGGGGCGCGATGCGGCGACCGTCGTCCACCAGTGCGGCAGCGGCGTGAGCGCCGTGCCCAACCTGCTCGCGATGCAGATCGCGGGGCTCGGGACGACCGCGCTCTATGCCGGCAGCTGGAGCGAATGGAGCAACACGCCGGGGCTGCCGACCCGGCAAGGCGCTGAACCATGATGCACACCCTGCAGACCCTGCACACCCGATTCCGACGCATGTCCTCCGGCTTCGCACTGACCGCCGCCGCGCTGCTCGCGGCCGCCACCCTTCCTGTGCACGCCCAGCAACAGCACGCGCATGTGCACGGCCAGCTCAAGCTCGACGTGGCCATCGACGGGCCCACCATCGTGATTGCCATGGAATCGCCACTCGACAACATCGTCGGCTTCGAGCGTGCGCCCAAGACCGACGCCGAGAAGAAGACCGTCGAAGCCGCCATCGCCCAGCTGCGCGCGGCCGACAAGCTCTTCACCATCGACCCTGCCGCCAACTGCAAGCTCGGCCCCGTCGACCTTCGCTCCGGCGCGCTCGGCCTGGGCAACCCCGACCCCGCCGAATCGAGCGGGCACGCGGACCTCGACGCCTCTTTTTCCTTCAACTGCACCCAGGCCGCCGCCGCGAAGTTCATCGACGTGAACCTGTTCTCGGCCTTCAAGGGCGCACGCCAGATCGACGTGCAGATCGCCAGCGCGCAAGGCCAGTTCAAGCGCCAGCTGAAGCGCCCGAGCGGCGCGCAGGCCGCGCAGCCTTCGCGCCTGACGCTGGGCAAGTGACAGCGTGAGCACCGCCCCGCAGGCTGACACCACCGCGCCCTTGCGCGTCGTGCTCGCCGCCGAAGCCCTGCGCTTCACCTGGCCCGGCGTGAAGACACCGTGCATCGACATCGAGGCCCTGCGCATCACGGCGGGTGAATCCGTGTTTTTGCACGGCCCGAGCGGCTGCGGCAAGAGCACGCTGCTGTCGCTGCTGGCCGGCGTTCTGGTGGCCGACGAAGGCCGCGTCATGCTGCTGGGCCACGACTGGTCAAAGCTCTCGGGCACGCAGCGCGACCGCAGCCGCGTGGCGCACGTGGGCTACATCTTCCAGCAGTTCAACCTGCTGCCGTACCTGAGCGTGCTCGACAACGTGCTGCTGCCCTGCCGCTTCTCGGCGCGGCGCGAAGCGCAGGCCGCGCGCAACGGCAGCTCACGCGACGAAGCCGAGCACCTGCTCGACCAGATGGGCCTGGACCGCACGCTGTGGAAGCGCCAGGCGCTGCAGCTCTCGGTGGGCCAGCAACAGCGTGTGGCCGCGGCGCGCGCGCTCATCGGCCAGCCCGAGGTCGTGATCGCCGACGAGCCCACGTCCGCACTCGACGAAGACCGGCGCGAAGCCTTTCTCGACGTGCTGCTCACGGCCTGCGCCGTGAACCACAGCGCGCTCGTGTTCGTGAGCCACGACCAGCGCATCGCGCCACGCTTCGCGCGGCACGTGCTGCTGCCGGAGATCAACCGAGCGGCCAGCAGCGCGATGGCGGTGGACGCATGAGCGCTCTTTTCTCGATCGCATGGCGCAGCGCCTGGAACCGCCGCTTCACGCTCGCGCTCACCGTATTCTCGATCGCGCTGTCGACCTTCTTGCTGCTCGGCGTCGAGCGCATCCGCACCGAGTTGCGCGAGAACTTCGCGTCGTCGGTCTCGGGCACCGACCTCATCGTCGGCGCGCGCACCGGCTCCACGCAGCTGCTGCTGTACTCGGTGTTCCGCATCGGCGCGGCCACCAACAACATCTCGTGGAAGAGCGTGCAGGCGCTGCAGGCGCACCCCGGTGTCGACTGGGTGGTGCCGCTGTCGCTGGGCGACTCGCACCGCGGCTTCTCGGTGCTCGCGACCACGCCCGACTACTTCTCGCACTTCCGCTACGGCGACCGCCAGACCTTGAAGCTGCGCGAAGGCAAGCCCTTCGACGCGCTGTTCGACGCCGTGGTCGGCGCCGAGGTGGCCGACAAGCTCGGCTACCACGTGGGCCAGAAGATCACGCTCGCACACGGCAGCGGCGAGCTCAACGTGGCCGAGCATGCCGACAAGCCCTTCACCGTGGTGGGCGTGCTCGCGCGCACCGGCACGCCGGTCGACCGCACCGTGCACATCGGCCTCGCGGCGATGAAAGCCATTCATCTCGAATGGGTGGGCGGCGCGCCGATGCCGGGCGTGAAGATCCCGGCCGAGCAGGTGCGCAAGTTCGACCTCACGCCCAAGAACGTGACCGCCGCGCTCGTGGGCCTGAAGAACCGCGCCGCCGTGTTCGGCGTGCAGCGCTGGATTTCCACCTACACCGGCGAACCGCTCATGGCCATCCTGCCCGGCGTGGCGCTCGACGAGCTGTGGAGCGTGATCGGCATCGGCGAGAACGCGCTGCTGCTGATGTCGGCACTGGTCGCGCTCGTGAGCCTCGCGGGGCTGGTGTCGGTGGTGATGGCGGGCCTGAACGAACGCCGCCGCGAGCTGGCTGTGCTGCGCGCCGTGGGCGCGGGCCTGCGCCATGTGCTGGCACTGCTGGCGCTCGAAGGCGCGCTGGTCACCGTGCTCGGCGTGCTGCTGGGCGTGACCATGGCCGTGCTCGGCATCGCCTTGCTCTCGCCATGGCTGCAGGCGCAGTTCGGACTGACACTGAGCCTGTCCGAACCTACACTGAACGAATGGCTGCTGACGGCGAGCCTGCTGGTCGCGGGCTGGCTCGCGAGCCTGCTGCCCGGCATCCGGGCCTATCGCCTGTCGCTGGCCGACGGCCTTTCTCCGAGAATCTGACCATGACGAAGACTTCTACACCCCGCGTGCTCACTGCCCTGTCGATGCTGCTGGCCGGCGCCGGCCTCGCAGCCGCCGCCTGGGCCGCCGAGCCCGCACCGAAGGACACCACTGCGACCAACCCGCTGGGCGGCAAGCCGGCCGCCGCCGCGCCGCAGGCCGCGTCGGGCCAGCCGCGCCAGATCAGCTGGGAAGAGCTGGTGCCCAAGGACTGGGACCCGGCCAAGGCCTTCAAGGGCATCGACCTGAGCACGCTCGACGACGGCGACCCGCGCGCCAACGAGCTGCTGATGAAGATGCAGGAGGTGTCGAACAACGCGCCCACCAACCCCGCGCTCAACGGCGTGGAAGTGAAGATCCCCGGCTTCATCGTGCCGCTCGAAGAGGCCAAGGGCGAGGTCACCGAGTTCCTGCTCGTGCCCTACTTCGGCGCCTGCATCCACACGCCGCCGCCGCCGGCCAACCAGATCCTGCACGTCATTCCGCAGAAGGGCGCAAAGTTCCGCGCCATGGACACCGTGTGGGTCACCGGCAAGCTGCAGACGCTGCGCAACGACTCGATGATGGGCGTGAGCGGATATCACGTGAAGGCGAGCAGCGTCACCAAGTATTCGGGCGGCGCCAAGTAGCGCGTTCCCCGGGTCTCGTGGTCCTGCGCCGACAGGACAGGCGGCGCACCGCCGACACAGACCGTTGCATCAGAGGCGCAGGCTGTGTCATCGCCTGCCCTGGCCCGCCGTTGAAGGAGTTCCGGGCACCATGCCGGCGTCTTCAGGACATGCCAGATGACACCCTCACCCCGCCTCCCCCTGCTTCAGCGGCGCCTCATGGCCTCGCTGTGCGTTGCAGCGCTGTTCATTGCCGGCTGCGACAAGCCTGCATCACCGCCTCCGGCCGCTGAAGCACCGACCACCCAGGCACCAGCCCCCGCGCCCGTCGCCGCCCCGGTGCCGGCCGCCTACACGCCGCCCTCGGCCGAGCAGCTCTACCAGCTGGTCGCGCCTATTGCGCTGTACCCCGACAAGCTCGTCGCGCAGGTCCTGGCCGGCGCCACTTACCCCGAGCAGATCACCGCAGCGCACGATTGGCTGCAGCAGAACCGCACGCTCAAGGCCGGCCCGCTCGCCGATGCCGCCAACCAGCAGCCGTGGGACCCGAGCGTGAAGTCGCTCACCGCATTCCGGCCCGTGATGGACCAGATGGCCGCCAACATCGCGTGGACCGAATCACTGGGCAAGGCCTACTACAACGACCCGGCCGACGTGATGAACGCGATCCAGGTGATGCGCCAGCGCGCGTCGAAGGCCGGTCGCCTCAAGAACAACGACAAGCTGCGCGTGGCGCGCGCCGCGACGCCGTCCAACTACACGCCCGCGCCCGACATGCAGCCGATGTACGCGGGCCCCATGGTGATCGAGCCGCCCGAAGAGTTCATCACCATCGAGCCCGTGCAGCCCGACGTGGTGTACGTGCCGCGCTACGACCCGCAGGTGGTGTACGACATGCCCGTGCCCGTCTACCCCGGCTATGCCTATGCACCGCCGCCGGTGGTGGTCGAGCCCGGCTACAGCCGCGGCCAGGTGGCCGCCGTGGGCGCCCTCGCCTTCGGCAGCGGCGTGATCGTCGGCTCGGCGCTCGAGCGCCACGGCTGGGGCTGGAACGCCTGGAACATGAACTGGGGCACGCCGCGCTGGCGCGACCGCGCAGCACCGCCGCCGCCCGCGTATCGGCCTGCAGTCGTCTACAACAACAGCACGTACGTCTCGCGCTCGACCACCGTCGTCAACAACGTGCGCAACGTCTACAACAACAACTACGGCAGCGATCGCAGCGGCCCGCCGACCGGTGCGGCGGCGTTGCAGGCGGCGCAGCAACAACAGCAGCAGCAACAGGCGCTGGTGCAACAGCAGGTGACCCAGAACCAGTTGCGCGAACAACAGCAGGTGCAACAGGAACAGGCACGGCGCCAACAACAGGCGCAGCAGGAGCAGGCCTTGCGCCAGCGCACGGACCAGCAAGAGCAGGCGCGACGCCAGCAGATGCAACAGCAAGCGGCCCAGAACCAGCAGCGCCAACAGCAGCAAGCCCAGCAGGAACAGGCGCGCCGCCAACAGCAGACGCAACAGGAACAGGCACTGCGGCAACGCCAGGATCAGCAGGAACAAGCGCGTCGCCAGCAGATGCAGCAACAGCAGGCCACGCAAAACCAGCAGCGCCAACAACAGGCGCAGCAGGAGCAGGCACGACGCCAGCAGCAAGCCCAACAGGAGCAAGCACTGCGTCAACGCCAAGACCCGCAGGACCCAACCCGTCGACAACAGATGCAGCAACAGCAAGCGGCTCAGGACCAGCAGCGCCAACAGCAGCGCCAACAGCAGCAGCAGCAGCAGCAACAGCAGCAGCAGCAGCAGCAGGAACAGGCGCAGCGGCAACGCCAGGACGCTCGACAAGAACAAGCCCGGCGACAGCAGGTGCAGCAGCAACAGGCGCAGCAAGAGCAGGCACGTGGTCAGCAGCAGGCGCAGCAACAAGAGCAAGGCCGGCGCCAACAGATGCAGCAGCAACAAGCGCAGCAGGAGCAGCTAAGGCGTCAGCAGGAACAACAGCAGGCCCAAGCCGCCCAGCAGCAGCAGCAACGGCAGGCGCAGCAACAAGCCCAGCAGGTTCAACAACAGGAGCAGGCGCGTCGTCAGCAGCAGATGCAGCAGCAACAACAGGCACAGGCGCAAGCCGTGCAACAACAACGTCAGGCCCAGCAGGAACAGGCGCGCCAGCAGCAGATGCAACAGCAGCAAGCCGCCCAGGCTCAACAACGCCAGCAGCAGGAGCAGATGCAGCGCCAGCAGATGCAACAACAGCAGGCGGCGCAGAACCAGGCGCGCCAGCAACAGCAACAGCAACAGCAACAGCAACAGCAACAGCAAGCCCAGGCTCAGGCGGCAGCAGCGGCTGCAGCCGCGCATCGCCGCCGCCCGGGCGATCCTCCGGGGCAGCAGTGAACCCGCGGCCACCGCCGCGGGCGCACCACGCGCTACCTCAGTTGTTCTTGCCGATCTCGGTCAGCAGCCGCGTCACGAGGTACAGGCGCGGCACGATCGAGTCGACTTCGATGTACTCGTCGCGTGCGTGGTAGCCGAAGCCCGCGAGGCCGAAGCTCTCGACCACCGTGGCCTTGCCCGAACGGCCTGCGAAGCCCGCGTCGGTGCCGCCGCCGGTCATCGGCGTCAGCGCCAGTTCGCGGTCGATTTCCTTGTAGATCGCCTGGGCCTTCTCGGCCAGCGCGCGGCCCTTGGCGCCCGCGACAAACGCCGGGCGGCCCACCTCGACCTTCACCGTGGTCTCGGTGTCGGGAATCAGCTTGCCGCTGGCGATCTTGGCCTGCAGCGCTTCGTTGAGTTTTTTCTCCGCGCCAGGCTGCGTGATGCGGATGTCGCCCAGCGCCTGCGCCTTCTCGGTGATCTGGTTGATCGGGCCGGTGGCGCGCGCCACGGTCCAGTTCAGCGTCACGCCGGGGATGTCCTTGGCGAGGTCTTTCGTCTGCAGCATCTGGTACGACAGCTCGTACAGCGCGTTGCGGCCCAGCTCGGGCGCGGCGCCGGCGTGTGCCGCGCGGCCCTTCACTTCGAGCGTGGCCTGCGCGATGCCGGCCGCGCCGAGCAGCAGCGACTCGCCCTTGGCCACCGCCTTGGCGGCCGTCGGCTCGAAGGACAGCACCGTGTCGTGCAGATCGGCCGTGGTCGCGATGAGTTCGCCCGAGCCCACCGAGCCCACTTCTTCGTCGGGGTTCACGAGCACCGTGAGCGTGTCGTAGTCGCGCCAGCCCGCGTCGGCCAGGATCTTCAGCGACGCCATCATCACCGCGAGGCCGCCCTTGTCGTCGGCGATGCCGGGGCCGTAGATGCGGTTGCCGTCCACCTTGTAGGGCTGGCTGTTCAGGATGCCCGGCGCGTACACCGTGTCCATGTGGCCCTGCAGCATGATCTTGCGCTTGCCCGTGCCCTTGATCGTGCCGATGACGATGTCGGCGCCCGCGCCGGCCGAGGCCTTGCGGCGCTCCGTCTTGAAGCCGGCCGCCTTCAGGCGCCCTTCGATCACGTCGGCCATCTTCATCAGGCCCTCGACGTTCAGGCTGCCCGACTCGATCGACACCATCTCCTTCAGGTTGTCGATGACGGCGGGCTGCGCCTTCTCGGCGGCGGCGAGCAGCTTCGCATCGGGGGCCGCCTGCACGGAGGCCGCGACGCCGAGCGCCAGGCCGCAGGCCAGGGCGACGGAACGCAGGGAAAAGAATGCCGAAGTACGCAGGGTCATGAGAGTCTCTTTTCTTGGAGTGATGGATTGGCGGGCGCCAGCATAGCGACATGGCGGGCGAAGCGGCGCAAATCGGCGACAGCAGGCGGCCGGCGGTTTACAGTGCGCCGCACCCTCCCACACGCCGCCCACCGAAGACCATGAGCCTCGCGAACGACGCCAGATTCTGGGACCGCACCTCACGCCGCTACGCGAAGAGCGCCATCGCGGACGAGGCCGGCTACGCGCGCACGCTGGACCGGACCCGCGCGCTGTTCAAGCGGGATGCGCGCGTGCTCGAACTGGGCTGTGGAACCGGCACGACGGCACTGCGGCTGGCGGGCCACGCTCGCAGCTATCTGGCAACAGACATCTCCGAGGAAATGATCGCCATCGCTGAAGAGAAACACGCCGCCGCACCGATTCCCGGCCTCGCGTTCCGTGCAGCCACCGCCGAGACGCTGGCATCGAACGAAGACACCTTCGATGTCGTCATCGGATTCAACTACCTCCACCTGGTCCGCGACCTGCCCGGCACGCTGCGCTGCATCCACGCCCTGCTCGCACCGCAGGGCCTGTTCATCTCCAAGACGCCCTGCCTCGGCGACATGAATCCGCTGCTGCGGCTGGCCTTGCTGCCGGCGATGCACGCGATCGGGCTGGCGCCGCATGCCGGTGTCTTCCGGGCGGCGGAACTGGGCTCGCTTCTGCAGGCTGCCGACTTCGAGGTGCTCGCCACTGAGAACCACGCGACGAAGGGCGGAGAGACCCGCCCCTTCATCGTGGCGCGCAAGCAATGAACTGAGCGCGCCACGCGCTCAGCGCACCACCATCGCCCCGAACACCACGATCAACAAGGCCAGGTAGACCTTGGCGTGGATGCGGTCCGGGATGCGCCCGATCCACAGCGCGGCCACGCGGATGCCGATCCACGAGCCCACCACGAGCGTCGCTGCCGCGCGCACATCGACGTACCCCAGATGCCACGGCCCGAACGAGGGCGTCGAGGCGGCGGACAGGGCCACGTAGGTGGCCGTGCCCGCCAGCGCGACCGGCAGCGACAGCGGATTGGCCATGGCCGTCGCGCGGCTCATCTCGATGCCGCGACGGCGCATGAGGGGCACCGTCATCACGCTGCCGCCGACGCCGAGGAATGCAGCCACCCAACCGATCACCAACCCCGACAGCGCCGTGGCTGTGAGAGAGGGCGCCGCTTTGTGTGTCGCAGTTGACCCGTCCTGATCTGGGTTGACACCTTTTCCCTCAAGAAAAGGCAAGTCAATGGAATCAGGCGTCAAACGCACCCAGCGGGACTACACGCTGGCTTTTAAGCTGTCGATGGTCGATCAGGTAGAAAAAGGCGAGCTCACGTACAAGCAGGCTCAGGCGCGCTACGGCATCCAGGGCCGCTCGACGGTGCTGGTGTGGCTGCGCAAGCATGGCCGCCAGAGCTGGGGTTGGGCATCATCTGGGCTGCCCATGCCAGTACCGATCAAGAAATCCTCATCTGCACCCACTGCACCACTGACCCCCGAGCAAAAGATCAAGGCCCTCGAAGTCCAGCTTCGCGATGCCAATGAGAAGGCTCAGCTGTTCGAAGCGGTGATCAACGTCCTGAAGAAGGACTACGGGGTGCGCATCGTAAAAAAGCCTTCGGGCAAGTCCTCACGCAAGAGCTCCTCCCGGGGCTGAGCGTGGCGAGGGCTTGCCGCCATTGGGGCGTCAGCCGCCAGGCCTACTACCAGCAGTTACAGCATCAGCAGCAGCGCTGTGCGCGCGCCGACACCGTGATCGAGCTCGTTCGGGAGGTGCGCCTGCGCCAGCCCCGGCTGGGCGCGCGCAAGCTGCACCATCTGCTCAAGCAGCCGCTGCAGCAGGCCGGTGCGTGCCTGGGGCGCGATGCGCTGCTGGACGTGCTGCGCGAGGCTCGCATGCTGGTGGCGCCCCGGCGGGCGTACCACAAGACCACCGACAGCCATCACCGCTTCCGACGCCATCCCAACCTGCTCAAGGAGGGGCCGGATCAGGTGCGAGCAACAGCCAGCGAGCAGGTGTGGGTGGCAGACATCACGTATCTGCCCACTGACAAGGGCTTCGTCTATCTCAGCCTGGTGACGGACGCGTGGTCACGCAAGATCGTGGGCCATCACGTGCACGACAGCCTGCACACCCAGCAGGTCAGCCGGGCGCTGAAAGAGGCGCTCAAGGGCCGGCAGACCCGCCAGATGCTGGTGCATCACTCCGACAGAGGCATCCAGTACTGCTCGAACGACTATCAGGAGATCCACCGGCGCTACGGCATCGCCTGCTCGATGACCGACGGCTACGACTGCTATCAAAACGCGCTGGCCGAGCGCGTCAACGGAATCCTGAAGATGGAGTTCCTGCTGCATCGGCCCGCCGACCTGGCGCAGGCCGCCCGGATGGTTCGCCAGTCGGTGCAGATCTACAACCAGGAGAGACCGCACCTGTCCCTAGAATTGAAAACGCCCGATGAGGTTCATCGGGCGTCTATTGCCGGCTTCAGCACGCCGGCTATGTGTCCCTCGTAGGTGTCAACCTATCGCAGGACGGGTCAAGTCGGAGAAAGAAAACCGGGCCGGAGCCAGCAGTCCCCGATGGTCAGCGCCAGATACGCTGCAAATGCCCAGCGCAGCCACTCCCCATGGACCGCGGAGGCCGCCAGCGCACCCAGCACCGCGCCGACACCGATCACGCCCAGCAGCGGCCTGACTTGCGACCAGTCCAGCGTCCCTGCACGCTGATGGCGCCATGTGGCCAGCAGCGCGCCAAAGATCATCACGCACGTGGACGTTGCCACCGCGATCTGCATGGCCGACTGCCCGACGGCGCTGTCGGCGGCATTCAGCTGGGACAGCAGTTGATAGAGCAACGGCACCACGACAAAGCCACCGCCGAAGCCGAACAGCACGGTGGTGACGCCCGTCAAACATCCACACACCACCAACAACACATACAACGACACAAGGCACTCCATCGACACAGAAGCCCCAAGGCTAGAGTCGGAGGGCTTGGCGCGCTTGCGAGCTTCGGTCAACAATATTTGTGTTTCCGCCAACCCTCCGATCTCGCTGTGCGCAACCAGTCCCTCGATTCCCTCGACCTCACACCGCGTGCCGTGCTGGCCATCGGCACCGACTACGCGCCGGGCACCGTGCTCGCCATGCACAGCCATCGCCGCGCCCAGTTTCTCTACGGTGCGACCGGGCTCATGGAGGTGGGCACCGACGACGGCGCTTGGGTCGTTCCACCGCACAGCGGCGTCTGGATTCCGGCCGGCAAGCCGCACCGCGTGAAGATGGTCGGCGTCAGCACCCGCAGCCTCTACATCGAACCGATCGCTGCACCGCGCGGTGGTTCATCGTGCGAAGTGCTCGCGGTGTCGCCGTTGCTGCGGCAGCTGCTCATCGAGGCCATCGATGTGCCGGCGCTGTACGACGAGTGCGGCCGCGATGGCTTGTTGATGTCGCTGGTGTTGCAGGAGGTCGGCCGCGCCACCGCATTGCCGTTCTTTGCGCCGCTGCCCAGCGATCCACGCCTGGCGGCTTTGTGCATCGCGTTCCTGCACGAGCCCGATGTGCGCACCTCCCCGCTCGCCTGGGCGCAGCAACTGCACCAGAGCGAACGCACGTTCAGCCGGTTCTTTCGTCTGCAGACCGGGATCACGTTCGCTGAATGGCGCAGTCAGGCCTGCCTCCTCTCGGCCATGGCTCAACTGGCAATGGGCCATCCGGTGACCACCGTGGCGCTTCAACTGGGTTACGACAGCCCGGGCGCTTTCTCCACGATGTTCCGCAAGAAGCTTGGGCAGAAGCCATCGGCGTTCATGGCGGCTTGAAGGGTTTCCAGCCGCCATGCACCTGTGGCATTCTTTGCCGCGTTGCACGCCGATTCACAGGGAGTGAACCCATGAAGCCTCATCCGCGCAAGCACTGCGCAGCACGGACATGCCACCTCGTCGCATTGGCCTGCGCGACAGCGACCCTGCTAACAGCAGTGCCCACCCAAGCCGCCGACAACTGGACCGAGATCGCCAGCACCCCGCGCAAGAAGGTGCTGCTGCAGCGCGAGTCGATCAAACCGCACGGCGACGCCGTGGAGGCGTGGACGCTCTACCGCTACGACGAGTTGCAGACCGATGTGGGCAAGACCCCGTTCCGCACCTCGCGCTATCTCTACGACTACGACTGCAAGGGCGGGCGCGAAAAGATGCGCCGCGTCGTGAGTCACAACGGGCCACTGGAAGTGCATGACATCGACCTTGCCCGGCGCAGCGACTGGAAGGCCGTGGGCGGCCCGACCACGGTGAGCGGGATCGTGTTCAAGCGCGTGTGCGCGCTGGCACGTTGATCTGGCACATGGGGTGCGGCGCCTCCGCTGAAATCGCAAAGGTGCTTCCGAGCAGCGTGGAGGCGGCCTGAGGGCCCCACGTTGCCAGCAGGAATATCCACTGCTACGATGCCCCTTCGCGGGAAAACAGCCTCCCGCACTGCAAAGTAAGACGGTGTCCCGTCCAAGCGCTGGTGACTCACAACGGAGCCTTCCGTGGACACCGCCTTGCCTGACACACCTCCTGCGCTTTCCGCGCCCCCCTCGCCCGTCTCCTTTGCCGAAGCCCTTCGCTTCTGGCTCAAGCTCGGCTTCATCAGTTTCGGCGGGCCCGCCGGGCAGATCGCGATCATGCACACCGAGCTGGTCGAGCGGCGGCGCTGGATCAGCGAGAAGCGCTTCCTGCATGCGCTGAACTTCTGCATGCTGCTGCCCGGCCCCGAGGCGCAGCAACTGGCCACCTACATCGGATGGCTCATGCACCGCACGCGCGGCGGCATCGCGGCCGGCGCCCTGTTCGTGCTGCCCTCCCTGTTCATCCTGATCGCACTGTCGTGGGTCTACCTGCGCTTCGGCAACGTGCCGGTGGTGGCGGGCATCTTCTACGGCATCAAGCCGGCAGTCGCCGCACTGGTGCTGCACGCGGCGCACCGCATCGGCAGCCGCGCGTTGAAGAACCGGTGGATGTGGGGCATCGCCGCCGCGGCCTTCGTGGCGATCTTCGCGTTCGACACGCCGTTTCCGGCGATCGTGCTGGCGGCCGGCCTCATCGGCCACTTCGGCGCGCGATGGGCGCCCGAGGTGTTCGCGCTCGGCGGCGGCCATGGCAATGCGCGACAGAGCTACGGCCCGGCGCTGATCGACGACGACACGCCCACACCGGCGCACGCGCGCTTTTCACGCGCGCACCTGGCCAAGGTGCTGGGCATCGGCCTGGGCCTGTGGCTGCTGGCCATGGGCGTGCTCGTCGCGACCCAGGGTCTGCACGGCACGCTCACGCAGATGGGCTGGTTCTTCACCAAGGCCGCGCTGCTGACCTTCGGCGGCGCTTATGCCGTGCTGCCCTACGTCTACCAGGGGGCCGTCGAGCAATACCACTGGCTCTCCGGTGCGCAGATGATCGACGGGCTGGCGCTGGGAGAGACCACGCCGGGCCCGCTCATCATGGTCGTGGCGTTTGTGGGCTTCGTCGGCGGATGGCTCCAGCAGGTGCTGGGGCCCGACGCGCTGTTCCTCGCAGGGGCGCTGGCCGCGACGGTCGTCACCTTCTTCACCTTCCTGCCCTCGTTCATCTTCATCCTGGCCGGCGGGCCCGCCATCGAGGCCACGCACGGCAGGCTGGGCTTCACCGCGCCGCTGTCGGCGATCACCGCGGCGGTGGTCGGCGTGATCCTGAACCTGGCGCTCTTCTTCGCGTACCACGTGCTCTGGCCGCACGGTTTCGGTGGCCGCTTCGATGCGGTGTCGGCAGTGATTGCCGTGGCCGCTACGCTCGCCCTGTTCCGCTTCAAGGTCGGTGTGATGCCGCTGCTCGGTGCCTGCGCGGCCATCGGGCTGGCGGTCACCTTGTGGCTTCCGCTGCTGCGCTGAAGGAGTCGCCATGGACGCCCGAACTCAAGCCCTGCCCTTCGATCCCGCCACGCTGCGCGGCCTGTCGGCGCAACTTCTGAACAGCCATCACCAGAACAACTATGGCGGCGCGGTCAAGCGCCTCAACGCCATCCGGGCTCAGCTCGCCACGACATCGTTCGCCTCCACGCCGGGCTTCCAGCTCAACGGCCTCAAGCGCGAAGAGCTCATCGCCAGCAACTCGATGCTGCTGCACGAGCTGTACTTCGCGTCGCTCGGCGGCGACGGCCAGACGATGGAGCCCGCCATGGCACTCGCATTGGCGGCCAGCTTCGGCGGCGTCGACCGACGGCACGAGGAATTCGCAGCGATGGGCAAGGCGCTTGGCGGCGGCTCGGGCTGGGTGCTGCTCACCTTCCAGCCGCGCGAGGGCACGCTGGTCAACCAGTGGGCCGCCGATCACAGCCACGCGCTGGCGGGCGGCACGCCGCTCCTGGCGCTGGACATGTACGAGCACGCCTACCACCTGGACCACGGCGCCGCCGCCGGCGCCTATGTCGATGCCTTCATGGAGAACATCGACTGGGCCCCGGTGTACGCGCGCTACCAGCAGGCGGTGCACGCCGCCAGCGAGCCCTTCGGGGCAACGCAGGACGACGTGGCCGGATCGATGCTGCTCGACGTGCGCCGTGCCGGCGTGTTCGCGCAGGCCGCGTCGATGATTCCCGGCGCCCGCTGGCGCGACCCGGCCGCGGTCGAACACTGGGCCGGCGAACTCCCGGCCGGTCGCGCGCTGGTCGTCTACTGCGTCTACGGCCACGAGGTGGGGCGCAGCACGGCCATGCGGCTGCGCGCTGCGGGCCTGAACGCGCGCTATCTGCGCGGCGGCATCGACGGCTGGCAGGCCGCCGGCCGTCCGCTCGACCCCAAGCCTGCCGACCCAGGAGCGACGTCATGAAATGGATCACCCGCGAACGCCCGAAGATCGACCGCATCGCCTGCCCGTGGTTGATCCTGCGCTTCATCGACCGCGAGGCCGAGTTTCTCTACGTGCCACCGGCCGACGTGTTGAGCATGGCGACAAGCACCGGCGCCACGCCCTACGACATTCCGGGGGTGGAGATGAGCCACGTCGGCGAGCGCTGCAGCTTCGACGCCTTCCTCGCGAAGTACCGGCTCGCCGAGCCTGCGCTGCACCAGCTGGCCGACATCGTGCGCGGCGCGGACACCTCGCGGCTCGACCTCACGCCGCAGTCGGCAGGGGTCTACGCGATATCGCTGGGGCTGTCGCGCGTGTTCGCCGACGACCAGGCGATGCTGCAGCACGGGCTGGTGATGTACGACGCGCTGTACGCGTGGTGCCACGAGGGCCGCGACGAGACGCACAACTGGCCACCGAAGATGCCGGGTTGAAGCAGGCCGACGGAGGACCTGCGACCACGAAGGGCAACGGCCTCTCTGGTCGGAAGCACGGTAACATTTCGCCCGGCTCCGCCGCACCACCCGGGTCGGACCATCGCGAGGTCTGCGACAACCCAGGGTGTCACCGCAAAACATGGAGCGTCCCGATGTGGAGCATCCTGGCCGACCTTGTCGTCGGCATCTTCGATTTCGTTCTCGATGTCCTGTTGTTCCGGAGCGTGCGCAACAAGCGCGGCCACCGAAGGCGCAGCGTGGCGGAAGACAGCTTCGAGGTCGCGCGCTTCGATTTCGTCACGCTGACGTTCATCGCGCTGGTCAGCGTCGGCTTGATGCTGATCCTGGCGCTCGCGTTCGATGTGCCGGCAGGTTGGAGCGTGGGCATCGGCCTCACCGTCGGCGCGATCTGGGGCGTCTGGCGGTACGCCCAGCTGGTTCGCGAGCGGTGAACGCATGACGCACAAGGATCGTTTCGTGCGCATCGCTACGGCACTGTCGATCGCAGCAGCCGCCTTGCTGCTCCCCGGCTCCGCCTCGGCACAGTCCCTCGCCTGCAACGGCTACCTCGTCGGCAAAGGTGCATCGCCCGCGACCCTGCTTCAGACCTGCGGCGAACCGGTCTATCGGCAGGCGGTCTGTGTGCCGACGGTGCAGCTCGGCTGGGTCCTCACGCCGTATCGACCGGGCGGCCCCGAAGCGGTACTGGCCAACCAATGCGTGCCGATGGAAGAGTGGACCTACGACCGCGGGCCGGGCACGTTCTTCGGCATCGTGCGCATCTACAACGGCACGATCGAATCGGTGCGCGATGGGGATCGCGGCCGTTAGGGCGCCAAGGCCTGCCCCTCAGCAAGCCGGAAACGCCCGGCAACATCTCCGGTACCCACTATGGGGGAGGACGCCCGCGGAACGGCGTTGACGACGATGCCTGGCAGGGCCACCATGGCCCAGCGTCCCCGTCACGCATGCCCAAACAGGCACGGACTCGTTGGAGCAAGGGAGCAGGCTCGCTCTGCAATCAATGAATGGTCAAGCCATGCACTGCTCAGAGCTTTCAAGGAGTTCCCATGGCTGCCGAAAGCGACAAGGTGTTCGCGGGCTCGATCCCGAAGTTCTACGACACGCTGATGGTCCCCCTGATCTTCGAGGGCTACGCCGTCGACGTCGCAGCACTGGTCGCGGGGTTCTCGCCCGGCGCGGTGCTGGAAACAGCGGCCGGCAGCGGCGCGGTCACGCGGATGCTGGCACCCCTGCTCGGCGCCGATGCGCGCTACGTGGTGACCGACCTCAACCCCGCCATGCTCGACTACGCCGTCACGCGCCAATCGGCCGACAGCCGCATCGAATGGAAGCAGGCGGACGCGCTCGCCCTGCCGTTCGAGAATGCCTCCTTCGATGTGGTGCTCTGCCAGTTCGGCGCGATGTTCTTCCCTGACCGGGTCGCCGGCTACAGCGAGGCGCGTCGCGTGCTCAAGCCCGGCGGGCGCTTTGTGTTCAGCGTCTGGGACCGCATCGAAGAGAACGCCTTCTCCAACGAAGTCACCCAGGCCGTCGCCACCGTGTTTCCGGACGACCCGCCGCGGTTCCTCGCGCGCACGCCGCACGGCTACCACGACGTCGCACAGATCCGCGAAGACCTGAGCCGCGCGGGGTTCACCGACATCGAGATCAAGACGATCGAGAAACAAAGTCGCTCGCCCTCTGCCAGCGAAGTGGCCATGGCCTACTGCCAGGGAACGCCGCTGCGCAACGAGATCGAGGCGCGCGATGCAAGCCTGCTTCAGCTTGCGACCGACCGTGCGGCCGAAGCGATTGCCAGCCGACATGGCACGGGGCCGGTGGCCGGGAAGATCCAGGCGCATGTGATCGTGGCGACGGGTTAGAGGGCTCGTCTTCTGGTGCCGCACAGGCTGAGACAATGACAACGTCCTTCCCAGCCCCACCAGAAGACTCCAGTGCAGAACGGCCTCGTCAAATCAGCCATCCGCGTCTTTGATCTGCTCGAGCTCTTCGACGCCGAGCGTCGGCCGCTGCGCGTGACCACCATTGCGCAGAAACTGGAAGCCCCGCAGTCCAGTGTCTCCATGCTGTTGAAGTCCCTTGTGTCCCGCGGCTACATGGAGTTCGATGCGACCACACGTGAGTACTGTCCTTCGGTGCGTGTCGCGTTCCTGGGCGATTGGGCCACGCGCATCCCGCACAAGCGCGATGCAGTCCAGGATGCGTTGCGGCGACTGGCGAACGAAACGGGCGAAACGGTGCTATTGGGGCGCCAGAGCGGCATCCTGCTGCAGTACCTCTCTGTCATCGAGTCGCAGAACGTCCTGCGCTTCTCGCCCTCGCCCGGCACCATGCGCCCGATGCACCGCACGGCGAGCGGCATCATGTTGCTCAGCGCGCAGGACGACGAGCGGATCGGCCGGCTGCTTCGGCGCTACAACGCCGAGCCCGGAAGAACGGGGCCGGTCGCAAAGATCGCCACGACCATGCGTGCCGTTGAATGGGCGCGCGAACATGGCTACTACGAATCGGCCAACCTCGCGACACAAGGCGCCGGCGTCATCGCGACGCTGCTGGCCACGCCGATCCGCGGGCAGCGCCTGAGCATTGGCGTCGGCGGGCCTGTCGATCGCCTGCACGCGCGCCGTGCCGAGCTCGTGCGCACCGTGCTTGCCATCGCCAGCACCAGCTGATCGGCGCGGGCCCTAGCGCCCGCGCGCCGTCCGCTCCTCGATGGCGTCGTGAATGGCCAGCAGCGCCTGCGCTTGCGCCAGGTGCAGGCGCTCGACCATCTTTCCGTCGAGGTTGACGACACCCGCGTCGGCGTTTTCCGGCCGGGCAAAGACCGCCACGATCTGCCGTGCGTCTGCCACCGCAGTTGCCGAAGGAGAAAAGGCCTCGTTCGCCGGGCCGATCTGCGTGGGATGAATGAGTGTCTTGCCGTCGAAGGCCATCTTCACGGACTCGACTGCTTCCGCGGCGAAGCCCACCTGATCGGCGAAGTCGTTCCAGACCCCGTCGAGCACGCACACACCATGGCGCTTGGCACAGAGCACGACGTGCATCAGCCAGGGCCGAAGAAAGGCGCGCCCCTCACCGGGGAAGACGCCCGTCTCCTTGGCGATGTCGTTGGTGCCGACCACGAGGCAGTCGAGGCCGGTCTGCGACGCGAGGCCCGCGCGAACGATCTCGTCGAGCGAGAGCAGCGCCGCGGGCGTCTCGACCATGGCCCACAGGCGAGGCGCCTCGTTCGTGCCACTCTTTGGCAACGCACGCGCGATCACCCCGAAATCGCTGGGGTTCGAAAGCTTCGGCACCAGCACGGCATCCGGACGGCAGGCCGCGACGGTGGCCATGTCGGCCTCGAAGTCCGTCGTGTCGATGGCATTGACCCGGATGACCCGCTCCTGCAGGCCCTCTTTCGGCGTCGCGAAGAAGGCTTCGAGGTTGCACCTCGCAGCCTCCTTCATCTCGGGCGCCACCGCATCCTCGAGATCGAAGATGACCACATCGCAGTCGAGCGATGCGGCCTTCGCGAGCGCGCGTTGGTTGATGGCGGGAACGTACAGGGCCGAGCGACGTGGTCGTCGCGATCGTGGGGCTGGGGCAGTGAGTGTCATGGCAAGGCATCGATGGGTTGAACAGGCGCGTCGCAGGGGAACGGACGCGAGTGCCAAGTCTGGCCCGGGTGCGCCATGACTTCCATCATGGATGTGATGGTGTGTCGCATCGATCAACCATCACATATGTGATGCATCTTTGCCCGAGCCGGCTCAATACTTTGGAGAACCCACCAACGAGCCTCTCACCGAGGCCCAGAGATAACGTGAAGAATCAGACCTGCGAGAGCATCGACAGCGTGGCGGTCACGCACCTGATGGCCGACTGGATTAGCCGCACCGACGATGCCGCCCTCACCCCCTCGGCGTACCAATGGGCGAAGCACGCGATGTTCGACTGGCTCGCCGTCAGCATTGCAGGCTCGTCCGAGCCCTTGGTGCAGATCCTTGCCGATGCGTACCAGGGGTCGGCAGACCAACCCTGCCTGCTGCTGGCCAGCGGACGGCGCGGAGCGCCGCACGACGCGGCGCTCATCAACGGCGCCGCGGGCCACGCGCTGGACTACGACGACGTCGCATCCCGCATGTTCGGCCACCCCACGGTGCCGGTGGCGCCGGCCGTGCTCGCCCTGGCGCAGTCGCGTGCGGCCTCCGGTCGCGACCTGCTGCGCGCCCTGGTGGTGGGTCACGAGATCGAGAGCCGGCTCGGGGAGATCGTCGGACCGAGCCACTACCAGTATGGCTTCCATGCCACCGGGACCGTCGGCACCTTCGGCGCCGCGGCGGCCTGCGCGAACCTGCGCGGCCTGAGCAGCGAGCAGACGGCGCATGCCCTGGGACTCGCGGCGACCCAGGCCGCGGGGCTCAAGTGCATGTTCGGAACCATGGGCAAGCCGCTGCACGCCGGCAAGGCCGCGATGAACGGACTGATGGCCGCGGAGCTCGCCGCGCGCGGCTTCACGGTGAACGACAGCGCGATCGAATGCGTGCAGGGCTTTGCCCGCACCATGGCACCGGCGCTGAACGGCGTGGCACCGTCGATCGACACGCGCAACGGCTTCGCCGTCGAACAGACGCTCTTCAAGTACCACGCCTCCTGCTACCTCACCCATTCCACGATCGAGGCAATCCGCGCATTGCGGCAGCACGACGGCGTCGACCTCGACGCGCTGGAGTCGATGACCCTCCAGGTCGCCGGCAACCATCGGGGCGTCTGCGACATCGCGGTGCCGCAGAGCGGGCTCAACGTGAAGTTCTCGATCCAGCATCTGGCCGCGCTGGCGCTCGATGGCGCGGACACCTCCGACCTCGGCCTGTACTCGGACCAGACCGCGCTGGATGCGCGCTACGCCGCCGCAGCCCGGTGCATGTCGATGGTCGTGGTCGAGGCCGAGAACCGCGATGCGGCCACGGTGACGATGCACACGCGCGACGGCCGGACGCTCTCCCGCACCGCCAACGTGGCGATTCCCGCCACCGACCTCGACGCGCAATGGACGCGCCTGCTGGCCAAAGCCCGCGCCATCGCCGAACCCGTGCTCGGCGCCGCCCGCTTCGAGCGCTTCGTCGAGGCCGTCGACGCGCTCGACCGCTCCCCTTCTCTCCACCCCCTGTTCGAAGCCATCCAATGACTCCCAACGACACCACGGTCGCACGGCTGAAGGCCGACGCGACGCTGCGACGCCGCGGCAACCGCTACGAAGATTTCGAGATCGGCCGCAGCTTTGCGCACCACTGGGGCCGCACGGTCACGGCGGCCGACAACACGCTCTTCTCGACGCTCACGCTCCACTACAACCCGCACTACACCAACGAGGCCTTTGCCAAGACGCACGGCCATCCGGCCACGCCGGTCAATCCGCTGCTGGTGTTCAACACGGTGTTCGGGTTGTCGGTCGAAGACCTGTCGGAAGGCGGCGGCCCCTTCCTGGGCGTCGACGAACTCAGCTACCGCAAGGCCGTGTACCCCGGTGACACGCTGTACGCGCACTCCGAAGTCATTGCGCGGCGCCTGGCCTCCAACCGGCCCGGCTACGGGATCGTGACCTGGCACACGCGCGGGTCGAACCAGCAAGGCGAGGAAGTCATCGACTTCAAGCGCTCCAACCTCGTCAAAACAAGGAACTGAGAAATGTCAGAAGACGGACTGGGCTACATGACCGAAGAGCGTCGCATGATTCGCGACGCCGCACGCGACTTCACCATGAAAGAGGTGCTGCCGGTTGCCAACCGGCTCGACGGGCCCGACGGCGAGATCCCGATGGACTTGCGCCAGAAGCTGGCCGACATGGGCTACTTCGGCATCATGATCCCCGAGGAATACGGCGGCATGGGGCTGGGCTACTTCGAGTACTGCCTCATCTGCGAGCAACTGGCGCGCGGCTGGATGTCGGTGGCATCCATCGTGGCCCGCGCCCAAGGGGGCTGGATCAAGTCGGCCATGCCCGAGGAGATGCGTGCACGCTACCTGCCCCGCGTCGTGCGCGGCGAGTTCCTCAACGCCAGCGCCCTGAGCGAACCCGACACCGGCTCCGACCTGGCATCGATCTCGTGCCGCGCGGTGCGTGACGGCGACGAGTGGGTGCTCACCGGCAACAAGTACTGGTGCACCTTTGCCGATGGCGCCGACTACCTCACGCTCTTTGCGCGCACCTCGCCCCCGCCGAGTTCGGACAAGCGCTACCTGGGCATCTCGTGCTTCCTCATCGAGAAGGAGCGCGGCAGCTTTCCCAAGGGCATGACGGGCTCGCCCATTCCGAAGATCGGCTATTTCGGCTGGAAGACCTTCGAGCTCGCGCTCGACGGGCTGCGCGTGCCGGCCGAAGGGCTGATCGGCGAAGAAGGCAAGGCCTTCCACCTGATGACCAAGGGGCTCGAAGGCGCACGCGCACACACGGCGGCTCGCGCCATCGGCCTTGCGCAAGGCGCACTGGAAGACGCCATCGCCTATGCGGGCGAACGCAAGCAGTTCGGCATGCCCATTGCGGAGTACCAGGCGATCCGTTTCAAGATCGCGACCATGGCGACCGAGATCGAGGCGGCGCGCCAGCTGATGTACTACGTGTGCGGCCAGATCGACAGCGGCCGGCGCTGCGACAAGGAGGCGTCGATGGTGAAGTACTTCGCCTCCGAGATGGCCGAGCGCGTGACGTCCGAGGCCATGCAGATCTTCGGCGGCGCGGGCTACACCACGCTGTTTGCGGTGGAGCGCTACTGGCGCGACGCCCGCCTGACCAAGATCTTCGAGGGCACGTCGGAAATTCAGCAGCGCATCATCTCGACGCAGCTGCTGGGCAAGTCGGAAGTGGAAGCCATGATCGCCGAACGCGCCTTCGAGAAGCTGCAGGCCGCCAAGCGGGGGGCCACAGCATGAAGACGTCGGAACTCACCAGCACGGACAACTACTTCGAAGACTTCGAAGTGGGCGCGCTGATCCGGCATGCGCGCGGCAAGACCGTGACCGAGATGGACAACGTGCTCATCACCAACATGGTCATGAACACGGCCGAGGGGCACTTCAACGAGCATGCGATGAAGCGCGACGCGCGCGGCATCTTTTCGCAGCGCGTGGTGTTCGGCGGCATCAACCTGTCGATGGTGCTCGGGCTGGCGGCGCAGGACACGGCCGAACAGTGCCTGCGCGAACTGACGCTCGACAAGATCCGCCTGTCGAACCCCGTCTTCCATGGCGACACGCTGTACGCCTTCAGCGAAGTGCTCGAGCGCCGCGACGCCGACCAGCCCGACGCCGGCATCGTGCGCTTCCGGCACTACGGCATCAACCAGGACGACACGCTCTGCGTGGAGGCCGAGCGCACCGTGCTGCTCAAGCGCAAGAGCCACTGGGCCGACAAGTGACGGGCACTGCAGCGCCCTTCCGGTGTGCGACGGGCGCCCTCGAAGGCCTCGTCGTGCTCGACCTGACGCAGATGCTCGCCGGTCCGTACGCCACGATGATGTTGGCCGACCAGGGCGCGCATGTCGTGAAGATCGAGCCGCCGGGCGGTGATCTCACGCGCCGCACCGGGCCGCACCTCGACGGCGCCAGGCGCATCGACGAGCAGGGCTTCGGCAGCTACTTCGCCTCGATCAACCGCAACAAGGATTCGCTGGTGCTCGACCTGAAGCAGCCGGCCGGCAAGGCTGCGCTGTTGCGGCTCGTGCGGCAGGCCGATGTGCTCGTCGAGAACTACCGCTCGGGCGTGATGGAGCGGCTGGGCCTCGGCTACGAAACGCTGGCGCAGGAGAACCCGCGCCTGGTGTATGCGGCGCTGCGCGGCTTCGGCGATGCACGCAGCGGCGAGAGCCCTTATGCCGACTGGCCCGCCTACGACCCGGTGGCCCAGGCGATGGGCGGCATCATGGGCATCACCGGCGCCGTGCCGGGCGGCGCCCCCACGAAGATCGGACCCGGCGTGGGCGACATCGTGCCCGCCATGTACCTGGCCTACGGCATTGCCGCGGCCTGCTGGCGCACGCAGCGCACCGGCCAGGGCCAGTTCCTCGATGTGGCGATGGTCGATGCCGTGCTCGCGGTCTGCGAACGGCTGGTGTTCCAGCACAGCGCGACCGGCGCCATCCCGGGGCCCGAGGGCAACGGCCACCCGCTGCTGTGCCCCTTCGGGCTCTTTCCCGCGAAGGATGGCCATGTGAGCCTGGGCGTGCCCAACGACCGCTTCTGGGTGCCGCTCGTGCAACGCATGGGCCAGCCGGAACTCGCGGCGGACCCGCGCTATGCGACCAACGAGGCGCGCGTCAAGCACAGGGCGAGCGTCGAGGAGATCGTCGGCGGCTGGACCGCGCGCCATACCAAGGCCGAGCTGTCGGCGCTGCTGGGCGGAGAGATTCCGTTCGGCCCCGTCTTCGATGCGGCCGACATCTTCGACGACCCGCACTTCCGCGCGCGCCAGATGCTGGTCGACGTCGAGCAGCCCGGCGCCTCCCGCCCGCTCACCGTGGCCGGCACGCCGGTGCGCATGAGCGGCACCCCGGGCGGCGTTCGCCGCCGCGCACCCCTGACGGGCGAGCACACCGACGAGACGCTGCGAACCTTCGGCTTCAGCCGCGAGGACATCGCGGCATTGCGCGCCGAACACGTCATCCAGTAACCCCTTCCCTCTTCTGATCTCCCAAGGAAAACCCATGCAAGAAAGACCCAAGCGGCTGCGCCGTTGCCAGTTGTCCGTTCCCGGCTCCAGCGAAAAGATGATGCAGAAGGCCGCCGGCATGGACGTCGACTTCGTCTTCCTCGACCTCGAGGACGCGGTCGCGCCCTCCGAGAAGCGGCCCGCGCGCGCCAAGATCGTGCAGGCCCTCAACACCCTCGACTGGGGCCGCACCACGCGCTGCGTGCGCATCAACGACCTGACCACCGAGTACGCCTACGAAGACATCATCGAGGTCGTCGAAGGTGCGCGCGAGAACCTCGACATGATCATGCTGCCCAAGGCCATGAGCGCGGCCGACGTGCAGTTTGTCGACAAGCTGCTCACCATGATGGAGAAGAAGCTCGGCCTGAAGAAGCGCATCGGCATCGATGTACTCATCGAAGAAGTCGAAGCCATGATGCAGGTCGAGGAGATCGCCGCATCGACGCCGCGGCTCGAATGCCTGATCTTCGGCATGGGCGACTACTCGGCGAGCCAGGGGGTGTCGATCCGAGACATCGGCGGCCCGAGCGGCTACCCCGGCGACATCTGGAGCTACCAGCGCCACAAGCTCACGATCGCGGCGCGCGCGAACCGCATCGATGCGGTCGACGGGCCCTTCGCCGACTTCAAGGAGCCCGAAGCCTTCCGCGAAGAGTGCCGCAGGGCCATGATCCTCGGCATGGTCGGCAAGTGGGCGATCCACCCGTCGCAGGTGGAGATCGCGCAAGCCACCTTCTCGCCGGCCGCCGCCGATGTGGCGCGCGCGCGCGAAATGATCCGGGCCTACGACGCCGCACTGGCACAAGGCCTGGGCGCCGTCCAGTACGGCGGAAAGATGATCGACATCGCCTCAGTCCGCATCGTGAAGAACCTGGTCGACCGCGCGGACCAGATCGGCATGTAGCCGCGCTTCACGGGCCGCATGGCCGGCACGCACACCTGATCCCCAAAAAATGACGGAGATGGTATGGACGCCTCCCCCTAACTGAGCGATTGCGAGCGCTGGGGATGTGGGCAAGGAAGGGGGGCCTCGCAGTCAACGGCATCGAGTGCCAAAGTGGAAGTTCGATCTACCCACTTACAGACGGAGGCCCCGAAATGGATCGTACGACGTATGGCTTGGACATTGCAAAGAACGTGATGCAGCTTCATTGGGTCAATAGCGAGACGGGCGAGATCGGGCGCAGGAAGCTCGGTCGGGCCAAGCTGAGCGAGTTCTTCGCCCAGTTGCAGCCGGCACGCGTGGCGATGGAGGCGTGCGGCAGCGCGCACCACTGGGCGCGCGAGTTGGGTGCTCTGGGACATCAGGTGGAGTTGTTGCCGGCACGCCAGGTACGTGCATTTGTGCGCGGCAACAAAGACGACGCAGCCGATGCCCGAGCGATCTGGCTGGCCGCGCAGCACTCGGACATTCGCCGCGCACCGGTCAAGAGCAAGGAGCAGCAGGCGGTGATGTCGCTGCATCGAGTGCGCTCGCACTGGGTGAGCGTGCGCACGGCCACGCTCAACATGCTGCGAGGCTTGCTGTACGAATTTGGCGTGGTGCTGCCAGGCGGCAAGAAGGCCGGACTAAAGACGATCGCAGTCAAGCGCGCCGATATTGACGACAAGCTGCCGCCGTTGATGCGTGGGCTGGTCGACCTGCAGCTCGAAGCGCTCAAAGGAGTCGAGCGCAGCATCGATCAGCTCGAAACCGAGATCGCCGGGCAGCAGCGCCAGTTGGACAAGGCGCGCACGCTGCGCGAGGTGCCGGGCATCGGCGTGCTCGGTGCAACGGCGCTGGCCGCAACGCTGGTGACGCCAGCGGCTGGCGCTCGGGACGGGAGTTCGCAGCCAGCCTGGGGCTGGTGCCTGCGCACAGCGGCACGGGCGGCAAGACCCGCATCGGGCACCTGAGCAAGCGCGGCGACCCTACCTGCGGACATTGCTCATCCACGGTGCGCGTGCGGTGATCACGCACGCCAAGGACATGCCCACGTGGCTGGAGGAACTGCTGCGACGCCGGCCGCTGAATGTGGCGGTGGTGGCGTTGGCCAACAAGATGGCTCGCACGGCCTGGGCGCTGGTGGCGCACGGGCGGGCGTACCAATCGGAGTGGAAAAGCACTCCACCAAGTGGCTGCGGCGCGCGAGCGCAGGCGGCTTAGCAACAACCTGAGACAACAACCACAGGAGTGGAAGCCGCAAAGAGTGCGTGAGTCGAGTCGATGAAGTGATGGTGAAGCGGTCGGACCGCGGGTCGGGTAAAGCTGAATGTTGTCTCGGGCAAGCCCTCGCGCGAAGCCCGCGATGGAGATGAGCACCGACCCCGCGCATGACCATCAAGGCCAGCGGGCGGACTTCGGTCCGATCTGCACAAACAGGCCGGATATAAGACCGCAGTCATTACCGCCAGCCGGAACTTCAAGAACTCGCTTGCCACACGGGAGGCGTCCATATAAGACAACATGACTACGAGCATCGAATCGACATTGGCCCCCGAGGGCGCGCAACGCCGCCGCCTCCTTGGCACCGGCCTGGGCCTGCTGGGTGTCGGATGGCTTCCAGACGTGGCGCGTGCGCAGGACTGGCCCTCGCGGCCCATCAAGATCATCGCGGCGCAGGCGCCGGGTTCGTCCAACGACGCGACCGCACGGGCACTCGCGGAATACATGACGGGCCGGCTCGGCGTTCCCGTGGTCGTGGAGAACCGCCCCGGCGCCATCGGCATGATCGCGGCGGATGCGGTGGCGCGTTCCGCACCGGACGGCTACACCTTGCTGATCACGCTGCACAGCCAACTGGCGCAGGCGCCCGTGCTGCTCAAGAAGGTGCCGCTCGACACCACCAAGGACCTGACGCCGATCGCTGCGTTCAGCACCGGCACGTCGCCCATGGTCGTCAAGAAAGACCTGCCGGTGAAGAATTTCAAGGAGCTGATCGCGCTGGCGCGCCAGCGGCCGGTGAGCGTCGGCAACTACGGCATCGGCTCGGGTTGGCAACTGATGATGAGCCAGCTGGCCAAGCAGACCGGTGCCAAGTTCGACCTCGTCAACTACAAGGGGACGGGGCCGATGGTGTTCGACCTGATGGCAGGCAACATCGACATGGGTGCCGGCTCGATGGCCGGCATGGCGGCCGGCATCCAGCGCGGTGCGTTCCGGCCGATCCTGGTGATCTCGGGCGACCGTTCGGAGCGGCTGCTCCCGGGCATCCCGACCTGGGCCGACGAGGGCTTCACGGGACCGGCGTTCGAACACCTCAAGGAATGCAACATGGTGCTGGGCCCGGCCAACCTGCCCAAGGAGGTGGTGCGGCGGCTCGCCGAAGTGGCCCTCGAATCGTCGACGAAATCGGAACCCGTGAAGACCGTGCTCGCGCAGCTGGGTGTGGAGAGCCCGCCATGGACCGGCGCCGAACTGCAGAAGTTCATCCAGCAGACGTGGCCCACGTACCAGAAGATGACGCGTGAGCTGGGGCTGATGGTCGAGTAGCAAGCAAGACGTCCCCGCATTGCGTGCGGGGACCGGCGCGACCGCTACGCCCGCAGGATCTTCTCGATCGCCTTCCCCTTGGCCAGCTCGTCGACCAGCTTGTCCATGTAGCGGATCTTCTGCATCAGCGGGTCTTCGACTTCCTCGACGCGCACGCCGCACACCACGCCCTTGATCAGCGCGCGGTTCGGGTGCAGCGCCGGGGCCTGGGCGAAGAAGGTCCTGAAATCGTTCTGCTGTTCGATCTGCTGCTGCAGCCCCGCCGCGTCGTAGCCGGTGAGCCAGCAGATGACTGCATCGACCTCTGCCTTCGTGCGATTCTTGCGTTCCGCCTTCTGGACGTACATCGGGTACACCTTGGCGAACGGCATCGCGAAAATCTTGTGCTCGGCCATCGTCATTGCTCCTTCATGTCGGTCGGAATGGTCGATTCTGGCCGGTGCTTGTGGCTACGGATACCAGACGATCGAACACCCGTTCTCGAGCGCGCCCTCGTAGTGCTTGGTGAACGCGTGCATCCGAGGATCGTTCAGCGACTCGACCATCAACGGGCGCCCTGCCATGAGGTGAAGGTCGACGAATCCGAATTTCGCGAGTTCCGCTGCAGCTTCCTCTTCGCGGGAGACATCGTCGCCTTGTGCGAGGAAGAGCATGAGCTTGTGCCGGCCCCCGACGGGCGGTGCATCCCACGCGAAGTCGCAGGCCCCGCTGTAGGTCGCCTCCGCGCCGTAGACACAGACGGTGATTGCGGGAGCTGGCGACCGACTCACTTCTTCCCGCCCCGTCCCGCTTTCTTCGCGGCCACGGTCTTGCGCACCGGCTTCAACGCCGGCGCCTCGCGCGCCGACTTCATGTGCCCGCTCTCCCCCGAGGTCATGCCCACGATCTTCGCGAGCTGGCGGCTCACGCTCACGTAGGCGTGGCCGAGGCGGCTGTCGAAGTACAGCGAGTCGCCGCGCGCCAGGCGCACGACTTCGCCGTTGTCGAAGTGCACGTCGATCTCGCCTGACAGCACGTACGCGAATTCTTCACCCGTGTGCCGCACGAAGTCTTCGGGGCCGTTGATGCGGCGCGCATGCACGGTGCCGACGATGGGGCTCATCTGCTTGCCGGCGGCGGTGGTGCCCAAAAACTCGTAGGCGATGGCCAGTCCCTTGTAGACCACGCCCTTGCCCGCGCGCGTGACGACCGGGCCGTCGAACTGCTCGGGCTTGACGCCGGCGCCCGCGAACATGGCGTTCATGTCCATCTCGAGCGCGCGACCCAGTGCGGTGAAGTTCTCGTAGCCGAGCGCAAGCTGGCCGCGCTCGGCGCGCGAGATGGTGGTGATCGACACGCCGGAGCGCTCGGCCAGTTGCGCCAGCGTCCAACCGAAACGCTTGCGCGCGGTGCGCAGGCGATGGCCGAAAGTGGTGCGGTCCAGCGTGGGCGGCTCTTCCTTCGGCTTCGCCCCGGCCCGGTTCCCTGTGTGTGGAGTCACGCTTGGCTTTCTCTAGGTGTGCCGGGTGATTCTGCCAGCCCCGCGCCCGGCCGGCCACGCACGGCGCGATCTTGGCCGGCACGCGTTTTGCGTATACGCAAATTGCGTGTACGCAAATTTCACCGCGCTGGTGCACCCATGGTTTCCCCTTGGTCGGCGCAAATCAATTTGCGTATCCGCAAATTTCTACCTACACTTTTCGGCGATGACAACAAACACAACCACCCCTGTCGTGGCCGACTACCTCGTGATCGGCGGCGGCATCGCCGGAGCCTCCGTGGCCCATTGGCTCGCCCCGCATGCCCGCGTGATCCTGCTCGAACGCGAAGCCCAGCCGGGCTACCACTCCACCGGCCGTTCGGCCGCGCTCTTCATGGAAAGCTACGGCACGCCGCAGGTGCGCGCCCTCACCATGGCCAGCCGCGCTTTTCTCGAACACCCGCCCGAAGGCTTTGCCGAGCACCCGCTGCTCACGCCGCGCGGCGCGATGATGGTCGCGGGCACCGAGCACCTGCACGAGCTCGAAGCGCACTGGGAGCTGCTGCGCGCGATGGACGTGGGCGCCCAGCGCCTCGACGGCGAGCAGGCGCGCGAGATGGTGCCGGCGCTGCGCCCCGAGCAGGTGGCCGGCGCGGTGTACGAACCCGATGCCTCCGACATGGACGTGCACGCCATCCACCAGGGCTACCTGCGCGGCATGCGCCAGGCCGGCGGCAAGCTGGTGTGCGACGCCGATGTCACCGCCATGGAGCGCGTGGGCGAGTGCTGGCGCGTGACGGCCGGCGGCACGGTGTATGAAGCGCCGGTGGTGCTCAACGCGGCCGGTGCGTGGGTCGACACGATCGCGCAGCTGGCCGGCGTGCGTCCGCTGGGCATCGAGCCGCGCCGCCGCTCGGCCTTCATCTTCGCGCCGCCCGAGGGCCAGAGCGTCGCGCACTGGCCGATGGTGTTCGCCGCCGACGAGGGCTGGTACATCAAGCCCGACGCGGGCATGTTGCTGGGCTCGCCGGCCAACGCCGACCCGGTCGAGCCGCAGGACGTGCAGCCCGAAGAGATGGACATCGCCATCGCCATGCACCGCATCGAAGAGGCGACCACGCTCGCCATTCGCCGCCCCACGCGCACCTGGGCGGGCCTGCGTTCCTTCGTGGCCGACGGTGACCTGGTCGGCGGCTTTGCACCCGACGCGCCCGGCTTCTTCTGGGTCGCGGCGCAAGGCGGCTACGGCATCCAGACCTCGGCCGCCATGGGCGAAGCCTGCGCCGCGCTGGCACGCGGCCTGCCGCTGCCCGAGCGCATCGCGGGCTTCGGGCTCACGGCCGAGATGCTCGGCCCGCAGCGGCTGCACACGGCCGGCTGATCCGTTCCTTCCCCCACAACGAACCCTCTCCACGAGAAATCACCATGCGTGTCTTCAGTGCCTCTCTTGCGACCGAAACCAACACCTTCGGCCCGATGCCGACCGGCATCGCGTCCTTCAAGGACCGCGGCTACTTTCCCGCCGGCCAGCATCCCGATGCGCTGACGATCTACTCGGGCCCGCTGTGGGCCGCACGCATCCGCGGCAAGGAAAAGGGCTGGACGCTGCTCGAAGGCATGGTGGCGGGCGCGCAGCCCAGCGGCATCACCACGCGCCATGCGTACGAAACGCTGCGCGACGAAATGCTGAACGACCTGCGCGCCGCGCTGCCGGTCGACATGGTGCTGCTCGGCCTGCACGGCGCCATGGTGGCCGACGGTTATGACGACTGCGAAGGCGACATGCTGGTGCGCGTGCGGGAGATCGTGGGCCCCGACGTGGTGATCGGTGCCGAGCTCGACCCGCACAACCACCTCACGCCCGCCATGGTCGACAACGCCAACGTGATGGTCTCGTTCAAGGAGTACCCGCACACCGACGTGCTCGAACGCGGGCTGGAGCTGGTCGACATCTGCGCCGCGGCGGTCGAAGGCAAGGTCAAGCCGGTGGCCGCGATGGTCGACTGCGACATCATCGTCACCGTCCATACCTCGCGCGAACCGGCGCGCAGTTTTGTCGAGCGCATGCAGGCGCTCGAAGGAAAAGACGGCGTGCTCTCGGTCTCACTCACGCACGGCTTCTCGTGGGGCGACGTGCCCGAGATGGGCACCAAGGTGCTGGTCTACACCGACGGCGACCAGGCCAAGGCGGATGCGCTGGCGCGCCAGCTGGCCGACGAAGTCATCGCCATGCGCGACGGCCTCACGGTCAACTACCCGAGCATCGACGACTCGCTCGACCAGGCGCTGGCCTTCGACGGCGGCCCCGTGGTGCTGGCCGACGGTGCCGACAACCCCGGCGGCGGTGCGGCGAGCGACTCCACCTTCATCCTGCGCCGCATGCTGGAGCGCGGCATCACCAATGCGGCGCTGGGCCCGATGTGGGACCCGATCGCCGTGCGCATCGCCTTCGATGCCGGCGTGGGCGCCAAGCTGCAGATGCGCATCGGCGGCAAGATCAGCCCGCTGTCGGGCGATCCGCTCGACGTCGAATGCACCGTGAAGGCGCTGCAGCACGACCTGGTGATGACGGGCCTGTCGAACACGCCCACGGCCATGGGCGACTGCGCACTGGTCGAGATCAACGGCATCGAGATCGTTCTGATCACGCGGCGCAACCAGGCCATGGGCACCGACATGTTCACGCAGCTGGGTTGCGACCTGGCGGCCAAGAAGATCGTGGTCGTCAAGTCGTCGCAGCACTTCTATGCGTCGTACTCCCAGGTGGCGAAGCACGTGATCTACGCCGGCGCACCGGGCGCCGTGACGCTCGATCTCACGACGCTGCCGTATCGAAAAGCACGCCTGCCCAAGTGGCCCATCGGCGTCGCTGCCTGAGCTCCCTCTTCTTTTTCTTTCGCCCCCACCGACCGGAGAACCGACGATGAAACGACGAACGCTTGCCGCCCTCGCTGCCCTGGCCTTTTCGGCCGCCAGCCTTCCCGCGCTCGCCCAGACAACGCCGCCCAAGACACTCAAGGTGGTGGCGCATGCCGACCTGAAGATTCTTGACCCGACCTTCACCACGGCCTACATCTCGCGCAACTTCGGCCACATGGTGTACGACACGCTGTTCGCACAAGATGCCACCGGCAAGCCGCAGCCGCAGATGGTCGAGAAGTACACGACCTCGAAGGACGGCAAGCAGTGGAGCTTCACGCTGCGCCCGGGCCTGAAGTTCTCCGATGGCGCCGCCGTGACCTCGGCCGACGCCGTGGCGTCGCTGCAGCGCTGGGCCGCACGCGACAGCCTGGGCCGTGCCATGACGGGCATCGGCGCCGAGTGGAAGGCAACCGACGCGCGCACCCTCACGCTCACGCTCAACGAACCCTTCGGCATGGTGCTCGACGCGCTGGCCAAGCCCTCGGGCTTCCCGCCCGTGATCCTGCCCGAGCGCATCGCCAAGCTGCCGGCCACCTCGCCGCTGACCGAGGTCGTCGGCTCCGGGCCCTTCATCTTCAAGCGCGATGAATGGGTGCCGGGCAACAAGACGGTGTTCGTGCGCAACCCGAACTACGTGGCGCGCAGCGAGCCGCCGAGCGGCCTGGCCGGCAGCAAGAAGACCACGCTGGACCGTGTCGAATGGCTCTACCTGCCCGACGCCAACAGCGCCGTGTCGGCGCTCAAGCGCGGCGAGGTCGACTACATCGAGCAGCTGGCGCCCGACTACATCGCGCCGCTGCGCACCGACAGCAACATCAAGATCGGCTCCGGCGGCGCCTACCAGGGCTTCCTGGTGATGAACCAGCTGCACGCGCCCTTCGACAACCCGAAGGTGCGCCAGGCGCTGCTGCAGGCCGTGAACCAGGAACGCTTTGTCGCGGCCATGGGCTTCCCGCTGGACATGCGCATGGCCTACTGCGCCACCTGGTTCATCTGCGGCAGCCCCAACGAGACCGCGGCCGGTGCGGAGCCTTTCCGCAAGGCCGACGTGGCCAAGGCGAAGAAGATGCTCGCCGACGCCGGCTACAAGGGCGAGAAGGTGGTGCTGATGGTGCCGAGCGACGTGCCGTATCTCAACGCCGAGGCGCTGATGGCCGCGCAGACCATGAAGAGCATCGGCCTGAACGTCGATGCACAGACCATGGACTGGGCCTCGATCGGTGCGCGCCGCGCCAAGCGCGATGCGCCCGACGCCGGCGGCTGGAACATCTACGTCACGGTGGCCGGCGAGTTCGATGTGAACTCGCCCATCAGCAATGCCTACCTCGGCGCGGCCTGCGGCAACACACTGCCCGGCTGGCCCTGCGACAAGAAGCTCGACGAACTGCGCACCGCCTGGCTGAAGGAAACCGTGCCGGCCAAGCGCAAGGAACTGCTCGACGCCTTCCAGTCGCGCGCCTACGAGGCCGTGCCGTACATCAACGCCGGCCAGTACTCGGCCGCGTTCGCGGCGCGCGCCAGCCTCAAGGGGCTGGACAAGATGTGGGCCGGCATGCCGACCGTCTGGGTGCTCGACAAGTAAGCCGCCGCGCACGCCATGGGCTACATCGTTCGACGCTTTCTTTCCACGCTGCCGGTGATGGCGGTGGTGGCCGTGGTGGTGTTCCTGCTGATCCACCTGTCGCCCGGCGACCCGGCCGCGCTCATCGCGGGCGACCTCGCCACCACCGAAGACATCGACAAGCTGCGCGCCGCGCTCGGCCTGAACCTGCCGCTGTGGCAGCAGTTCGGGCTGTGGATCGGCAAGATCTTCACGGGCGACCTGGGCACCTCGATCTTCACGCAGGTGCCGGTAACGCAGCTGCTCGGCCAGCGGCTGGAGCCCACGGTGTCGATCGCGGCACTGACCATGCTCATCACGCTGGTGACTGCCGTGCCGCTGGGCACGCTCGCGGCCTACTGCGCGGGCACCTGGATCGACCGCCTCGTGATGCTGTTCGCGGTGCTGGCGTTCTCGGTGCCGGTGTTCCTCATCGGCTACCTGCTGGTCTACACCTTCGCGGTGCAGCTGCCGTGGTTTCCGGTGCAGGGCTACGTTCCCTTCTCCGAAGGCCCCGGTGCCTGGCTGCGCGCGCTGGTGCTGCCCTGCGTGAACCTGGCGCTGGTGTACATCGCGCTGGTGACGCGCATGACGCGCGCCACCGTGCTCGAGGTGCTGCACGAGGACTACATCCGCACCGCGCGCGCCAAGGGCCTGGGCGTGCTGCCGGTGCTGCGCCATGCGCTGCGCAACGCGGCCATTCCCATCGCGACCACCATCGGCGCGGGCATCGCGCTGCTCATCGGCGGCGTGGTGGTCACCGAGACGGTGTTCGCCATTCCGGGCGTGGGCCGGCTCGTGATCGATTCGGTGCAGCGCCACGACTACCCGGTGATCCAGAGCGTGCTGCTGCTCTCGGCGGGCGTGTACGTGCTGATCAATCTCCTGATCGACCTGAGCTACCGCCTGTTCGACCCGCGCATCCAGTACTAGAAAAAAGAACGAGCCCCACGACGCCATGTCCACTGCCCTGCCCTTGCGCGAGGTCGATGCGCCGGTGCCCAGCGCCGCCGTTGCCGCCACCTCGGCCCTTGCCGAAGACCCTCCTTTCGTACCGCCGCGCTGGCGCTGGGTGCGCAAGCACCCGACGCTGATCGTCGGCGCGCTGCTGCTCATCGTGGTGGCCGCGCTGTCCATCGCCGCCCCCTGGATCGCCACCCACGACCCGCAGGACATCGACCCGCTGGCGCGCATGCAGACGGCCTCGGCCGAGCACTGGTTCGGCACCGACGCGCTGGGCCGCGACGTGTTCAGCCGCGCCGTGTGGGGCGGTCGCGTGTCGATGATCGTCGGCGCTTCGGTGGCCGTGCTCGCCACCTTCTTCGGCATCGTGCTGGGCCTGGTGTCGGGCTTCGTGCGCTGGGCCGACGGCCCGATCATGCGGGTCATGGACGGGCTCATGGCCATCCCCGGCATCCTGCTGGCCATCGCGCTGATGGCCGTGACGCGCGCCAGCCTCACGACCGTGATCATCGCCATCACCGTGCCCGAGATTCCGCGCGTGGTGCGGCTGGTGCGCTCGCTGGCGCTCACCTTGCGCGAGCAGCTGTTCGTGGAGGCCGCGCACGCGGTCGGCACGCGGCTGCCGGTGATCCTCGTGCGGCACGTGCTGCCGAACATCGTGGCGCCGCTGATCGTGCAGGCCACCTTCGTGGCCGCCGCCGCCGTGCTCACCGAAGCCGCGCTGTCCTTCCTCGGCGTGGGCGTGCCCTCGCAGACACCGAGCTGGGGCAACATGATGGCCGAGGGCCGCAACTTCGTGACCGTGGCGTTCCACATCATCCTGTACCCGGGCCTGCTGCTGGCGGCCACGGTGCTGGCGATCAACCTGCTCGGCGACGGCCTGCGCGATGCGCTCGACCCCCGCCTGGCGCGGCAACTGTGATGAAGAGGAACGCCCCATGACGATCCACATGTCCCAGGCCACCCTCGCCCCCGGCGAGCCGCTGCTCGAGGTCGACAACCTGCGCACCTACTTCAACACGCTCGCGGGCACCGTGCGCTCGGTCGACGGCGTGTCGTACACCGTACGCGCGGGCCGCACGCTCGGCGTGGTCGGCGAATCGGGCTGTGGCAAGAGCGTGACCGCGCTGTCGATCCTGCGGCTGGTGCCCACGCCGCCCGGTCGCCACATGGGCGCGGTGCGCCTGCGCGGCACCGACCTGATGCAGCTCAGCGAACGCGAGATGCGGCAGATTCGCGGCAACCGCATCTCGATGATCTTCCAGGAGCCGATGACCTCGCTGAACCCGGTGCTCACCGTGGGCCGGCAGATCGCCGAGACCGTGCAGCTGCACCAGAAGGCCAGCCGCGCCGAGGCGCTGCAGCGTGCGGTCGAGATGCTGCGCCTGGTGCAGATTCCCGAGCCCGAGCGGCGCGTGAACGAGTACCCGCACCAGCTCTCGGGCGGCATGCGCCAGCGCGTGATGATCGCGCTGGCCCTGGCCTGCAACCCCGAGGTGCTGATCGCCGACGAGCCGACCACCGCGCTCGACGTGACCATCCAGGCGCAGATCCTCGACCTCATCAAGCGGTTGCAGAAAGAGCTGGGCATGGGCGTGGTGATGATCACGCACGACCTGGGCGTGGTGGCCGAGAGCTGCGACCGCGTCGTCGTCATGTACGCCGGCAAGAAGGTGGAAGAGGCCGACGTGATCGACCTCTTCGATCGCCCGCTGCACCCCTACACGCGGGCGCTGATGGCCTCGATGCCCGCCATGAGCACGTCGAGCGCGCGGCTGCACGAGATTCCGGGCATGGTGCCCGCCGCACACGAGCTCGGACGCGGCTGCGCCTTTGCCGCGCGCTGTTCGCAGGCACGCGAACGCTGCCGGCGCGAGACACCACCGCTTTCCACGCAGGGCGACGGGCACGTGGTCGCTTGCTTCGCGGTGCAGGAGCAATGGACCGACGAGGCTGCCGAGGTGAGCGCATGACGACGACAACGACAACATCCACCAACGCACCGCTCCTGCAGGTGCGCGAGCTGCGCAAGCACTACATCTCGCCGCGCCGCTGGCTGCGCCCGACCAAGCCGGCGATCCAGGCGGTCGACGGCGTGTCGTTCAACGTCGGGCACGGCGAGACGCTGTCGCTGGTCGGCGAGTCGGGTTGCGGCAAGACCACCACGGCCAAGTCGGTAATGCGGTTGGTCGAGCCCACCTCGGGCTCGGTGCGGCTGAACGGCGAAGAGCTGCTGACCCTGTCCGCGAACGCGATGCGCCAGCGCCGGCGCGACCTGCAGATCATCTTCCAGGACCCGTACGCCTCGCTGAACCCGCGCCTCACGGCCGGCGACATCGTGGCCGAGCCGCTGCGCAACTTCGGCGATGTGTCGCTGGCCGAGCGGCGCGAGCGCGTGCAGTGGCTGTTCTCGCGTGTCGGCCTGCGGCCCGAGGCGGCAAAAAAGTTTCCGCACGAGTTCTCGGGCGGCCAGCGGCAGCGCCTGGGCATTGCGCGCGCGCTGGCGCTAAACCCCAAGCTCATCGTCTGCGACGAGCCGGTGTCGGCACTCGACGTGTCGGTGCAGGCGCAGGTGGTCAACCTGCTGATGGACCTGCAGGCCGAGTTCGGCATCGCCTACCTGTTCGTGGCCCACGACCTTGCCGTGGTGCGCCACATCAGCCACCGCGTGGCCGTGATGTACCTCGGGCACATCGTGGAAATTGCCGACCGCGACACGCTGTTCTCGGCGCCACGCCATCCGTACACCGAGATCCTGCTGTCGGCCGTGCCCGTGCCCAACCCGCGCACGCCCGCACGCCGCCTGCTGCTGCAGGGCGACCCGCCGAGCCCGGCCAATCCGCCGTCGGGCTGCCGCTTCCACACACGCTGCCCGATGGCACAGGCCGTGTGCAAGGAGCAGACGCCCGAGCTGACGGAACGGCCTTCGTCTTCCAAGGGTGGCCATTGGGTGGCTTGCCACTTTCGCTGACGAACGCTCGGGCGACGCTCCCGCCGACGGGAACCTTGCTCCGCGAATGTCCCCCGGGGCTACGCCCCTCCTCCTTGATTTCGCTGCGCAAGGCACCCCATCGACGAGAGCGTTTCAGAGCACTTGTTGATCGGCCGCACACCACCGCCGCGTCCCCTGCGCAGGGCACTGGGTGCTTCCCGCAGCGAAATCAAGGAGGAGCGAAGCGGGGGACATTCGCGGAGGGAAGTACCCGGTGGCCTGTGCACACGCCCTGAACCACGCGCTCTTGAAATGAACACATGAAAGGACCGACATGAAATCCACCACCCACTACGACCTGCTGATCCAAGGCGGCACCGTCATCGACGGCACCAAGGCCCCGCGCTTCGACGCCGACGTGGGCATCGTCGACGGACGCATCGCCGCCATCGGCAAGCTCACAGGCCACACGGCTGACCAGACGCTAGACGCCACGGGCCGCATCGTCGCGCCGGGCTTCATCGACTCGCACACGCACGACGACCAGGCCGTGCTGTCGCAGGCGCAGATGCCGTTCAAGGTGTCGCAGGGCGTGACCACGGTGGTGGCGGGCAACTGCGGCATCAGCGCCGCGCCGCTGCGCGCCGACATGGACCTGCCGATGCCGTTGAGCCTGCTCGAGACGCCGGCCGAAGACCGCTTCACGACCTTCGCGGCCTACCTCGACGCGCTGCGCGCCACGCCCTCGTCGGTGAACGTGGCGGCGATGGTCGGCCACTCGACGCTGCGTGCCGTGACCATGTCCGACCTCGACCGGCCCGCCACCGCGCAGGAGATCGCCGCCATGCAGGCGCTGGTCGAAGAAGCCATGCAGGCCGGCGCCATCGGCCTGTCGACCGGCACCTTCTACCCGCCGGCCGTGAAGGCGACGACCGAGGAGATCATCGAGGTCGGCCGCCCGCTCACGTCGCGCAAGGCGCTGTACGTGACGCACATGCGTGACGAGAGCGACCACGTGATGGAATCGCTCGAAGAAACCTTCCACATCGGCCGCGCGCTCGACATCCCGGTGGTGGTGTCGCATCACAAGGTGCAGAACACGCAGAACTTCGGCAAGACCAAGGTCACGCTGCCGTTCATTCAAGAGGCGATGAAGCACCAGTGCATCGGCCTCGACTGCTACCCGTATACCGCCGGCTCCACCATGATCCGCACCGACCGCGGAATGATGGACGGCCGCGTGCTCATTGCCTCCAGCGTGCCGCACCCCGAGTGCGCGGGCCGCGACCTGAAGGACATCGCGGCCGAATGGGGCGTGTCGGGCGAAGAGGCCGCGCTGCGCCTGTCGCCCGGCAGCGCCATCTATTTCATGATGGACGAAGACGACGTGCAGCGCGTGCTCGCCTTCGACGAGACCATGATCGGCTCCGACGGCATTCCGCTGGGCGACAAGCCGCATCCGCGCCTGTGGGGCACCTTTCCGCGCGTGCTGGGGCACTACAGCCGCGACGTCGGGCTGTTCCCACTCGAGACGGCGGTGTGGAAAATGACGGGGCTCACGGCGCGCAACTTCGGCCTGCACGAACGCGGCGCGCTCAAGGTCGGGCATCACGCCGACGTGGTGGTCTTCAATGCCGCCACGGTGCGCGACACCGCGAACTACGAAACGCCGACCGAGCCCGCCGAAGGCATCGATGCGGTGATCGTGAACGGCGCCGTCACATGGCGCCACGGCGTGCACAGCGGCGCGCGCAACGGCCAGGTGATCGTGCGCCAGGACGCGGCCTGACAGCTCACGCCGCGGCGGCACCTGCATGGCGCCCGCCCTCGCATCCTGGTGCATGCGCAGCACCGGATCGGTGAACACGCCGGGCCTCGCGGGCCCGGTTTTTCTTTCTCCTTTGCGCTCTTCCTCTCTGGCAGTGCGTCCCTAGGGGATTTCCCTCGGCATCTGGCCCGGAGCTTGCGTAGTTCGTCCACATAGTTGAACATTTCAACTATTGAAGACTTCTACCAACCCGCCATGCACGCCCCGCTTCGCCTGAAGAACGACTACCTCAACGTGCTGATCGACCTGGCGTCGCAGCGCACGCGCGACCGCGGCTCGCGCATCTACGAGATCGAACTCGGCCTGTCGATCCGCGACGTGCGGCTGCTGCGCATGATCGGCGCCGAGCCCGGCATCACCATGGGCCAGCTGGTGCAGACCTGCGGCATCGAGAAGACGCTGGTCTCCAAGCTGGTGAGTTCGCTGGTGCAGCGCAAGCTGGTCGAGCGCCAGATCGGCACCGAGGACGCGCGGCAGATCCGCCTGTGCCTCAGCAAGACGGGTGTCGACATGGTGCTGCGCGCCGAGCCCATCGGACATGAGATGGAAGCGCGCTTTCTCGACTGCCTGAGCGTCGCCGACATCGAGAACCTGCGCCGCATCATGCACAAGCTCATCGACGCCGAAGAAGGCTCGCGCGACATCTTCGAATTCCTGCTGGTGCAGCTGCGCGAAAGCAAGGAATCGCCCCCGTCTTCCTCTCCCTCGTCTTCCGCTCCCTCCCGAAAGAAGTAAGGCTCCATGGCAATCCATTTTTCACCGCGCCGCGTCGCGGCGGCTTCCCTGTCGGCGCTCGCTTTGTGCTTCGCCGCCACCGCGTCCGCCCAGACCGTGCTTCGCACCGTGCCCTCGTCGGACCTGAAGATCGTCGACCCGATCTGGACCACCGCCAACATCACGCGCAACCACGGCCTGATGATCTACGACACCCTCTTCGCGATGGACGAGAAGGGCGTCATCAAGCCGCAGATGGTCGACAAGTACAGCGCAAGCGCCGACAACAAGGTGTGGAGCTTCACGCTGCGCCCAGGCCTGAAGTTCCATGACGGCGCACCGGTCACCTCGCAGGACGTGATCGCCTCGCTGGCGCGCTGGGCCAAGCGCGACACGCTGGGCCAGAAGATGTACGAGGCGATGGGCAGCATCGCCGCCGACGGCCCCAACGGCTTTCGCATGACGTTCAAGCAGCCCTTCGGCGTGGTGCTCGACGCGCTCGGCAAGCCCAACCCGCTGGTGCCGTTCATCATGCCCAAGCGCGTGGCCGACACGCCTGCCGACAAGCAGATCGACGAGATGGTGGGCTCCGGTCCCTTCACGCTCGCCAAGGAAGACTTCCGCCCCGGCGACCGCGTCATCTACCGCAAGAACACCGCCTACGTGCCGCGCAAGGAACCCGCCTCGGGCCTGGCCGGCGGCAAGGTGGTGCACGTGGACCGCGTCGAATGGGTGATGCTGCGCGACCCGCAGACGCAGACCAATGCGCTGCTCAACGGCGAGGTCGACATGCTCGAGACCGTGCCCTCGTCCGGCTACACCGGCATGCGCACCAACGAGAAGATCGAGCTGGTCGACGTGATGCCGGCGGGCCCCTTCACGGTGCTCTACAACCACAAGGTGCCGCCCTTCAACAACCCCAAGGCGCTGAAGGCCGCGATGCTCGCCATCAACCAGGAAGCCATGCTGCGCGCGCAGGTCACCTTCCGCGATTTCTACAAGCCCTGCGCATCGATCTACCTGTGCGGCTCGCTCTACGCGAGCGACAAGACCGGCTTCTACACCGGCAAGCCGCAGTTCGAAGAGGCACGCAAGCTGCTCAAGGAATCGGGCTACGACGGCAAGCCCGTGGTGCTCATGCTGCCCGGCGATGCGCCCGCGCTGAACAAGCTGCCCGCGGTGTACGGCCAGCTGCTCAAGCAGGTGGGCTTCAATGTCGACGTGCAGACCACCGACTGGGCCACGCTCGTCACGCGGCGCGCCAAGAAGGACCTGCCCGAGAACGGCGGCTGGAACGCCTTCATCACCTTCTGGGGCGGCGTGGACGCAAGCAGCCCCATCAGCTACAGCCCGCTGACCGGCAACGGCGACCAAGGCTACTTCGGCTGGCCGGTGGTGCCCGAGCTCGAGGCGCTGAAGACCAAGTTCATCGCCACCGCCGACCTCGCGCAGCGCAAGGAAATCGCCACACAGATCCAGCAGGTCGTGCTCGAGCACGGCGTGCTCGCGCCGCTCGGTGAAGCCAAGGCACCCACGGCTGTGCGCCGCGGCACGATCACCGGCCTGCTGCCCTCGCCGGCGGTGCTGTACTGGAACGTGCGCAAGAAGCCGGCGCCGTAAACAGGCCCGCGCGCCCCTCTCCCCTTTCTGATCGACACCCCTGACCGGCTGCGCCTTGCGCGGCAGCCGGGCGGGACTTCCTTTGCCCGCGCCGGACGCCCGGCCCTTCGTCACGGACCTGATTCACATGCTCCACTTCCTGTTGCGCCGCGGACTGGCCACCGCGCCCGTGCTCCTGATCGTGGCCGTCATCGTCTTCCTGCTGCTGCGCATGACGCCCGGCGACCCGGCAGCGGCCATCGCGGGCGATGCGGCCAATGCGCAGGACATCGCACGCATCCGCGCGCAGCTGGGCCTGGACGCATCGATCGTGACGCAGTTCGTGCACTGGCTCGGCCAGGTGCTGCGCGGCGACCTCGGCTACTCGTTCTTCTACCGGATGCGCGTGACCGACCTGATCGGCCAGCGCCTGGAACCCACGCTCTCGGTGGCGGCGGTGACGGTGGTGCTCACGGTGCTGATCGCCGTGCCGCTGGGCGTGCTCGCGGCCTCGCAGCGCGGCGGCCGGCTCGACCGCTTCATCATGGGCGCCTCGGTGCTCGGCTTCTCGGTGCCGGTGTTCGTGGCCGGCTACGTGATGATCTGGCTGTTCTCGATGCAGCTCGGCTGGCTGCCCTCGCAGGGCTACCAGCGCATCGGCGACGGCATCGGCCCGTGGCTGCGCCACCTGGCGCTGCCCTGCATCACGCTGGCCGTGATGTACGCGGCACTCATTGCGCGGGTCACGCGCGCGGCGGTATCGGAGGCGCTCACCGAAGACTACGTGCGCACCGCGCGCGCCAAGGGCATCTCGGAGTGGCGCATGCTGCTGCGCCACGCGCTGGCCAACGCGGCCGTGCCGATCGCCACCGTCATCGGCCTGAGCGTGGCCGGCCTCATCGGCGGCGTGGTGGTCACCGAAACGATCTACGCGATCCCCGGCCTCGGCCAGCTCACGGTGGACGCCGTGCTCTCGCGCGACTACCCGCTGATCCAGGGCATCACCCTCTTCTTCTCGCTGGTCTACGTGGTGGTCAACCTGCTGGTGGACCTGAGCTACCTGCTGCTCGATCCGCGCATCCGCTACTGACAGCCTTCATCCGACTTTCGAAAGCCTCGCCATGACTTCGATTTCCCTGCGCGACGATGCGCCCACATTGACGGCGGTTCCTCCCGCCGCGCCGCGCGCCCCAACCCGGTCTCTGCTGCGCCGCTTGCTCGCCAACGGCGCCGTGCGCGTCGGCGGTGCCTTGCTGGTCGCGATGCTGGTGCTGGCGGTGGCCGCGCCCTGGCTCTACACCATCGACCCGAACGCGATGGACCCGGCGAACTCGCACCTGCCGCCCGGCACGCGCACCGAGTTCACGACGCTCGCGGGCGACAGCTTCGAGCGCTTCTTCCCGCTGGGCACCGACAGCATGGGCCGCGACCTGTGGAGCCGCACGGCCTACGGGGCGCGCATCTCGTTGTCGGTGGGCGTGGCGGTGGCGCTGGGCTCGGTCGCGTTCGGCCTCGTGGTGGGCATGGTGGCGGGCTACTTCCGGCGGCTCGACGGCGTGATCATGCGGGTGATGGACGGGATGATGGCCATCCCCGGCATCCTGTTCGCGATCGTGCTGGTGGCCGTGTGGCGGCCCAGTCTGCTCACGGTGATCCTGGCCATCGTGGTGCCCGAGACGCCGCGCGTGGCGCGGCTGGTGCGCTCGGTGGTGCTGTCGGTGCGCGAAGAGCCGTATGTGGAAGCGGCCGTCGCGCTCGACACGCCGACCTGGAAGCTGATGCTGCGCCACATCCTGCCCAACACGGTGGCGCCGCTGATCGTGCAGGGCACCTTCATCTGCGCGGCGGCGATGCTGGTGGAGGCGGTGATGTCGTTCCTGGGCATCGGCCTGCCGTCCGACGTGCCGACCTGGGGAAACATCATGTCCGAAGGCCGCACGCACTTCACCTCGCACCCGTCGACCGTGCTGCTGCCCGGCCTCTTCCTGGCGCTCACGGTGCTGGCCGTGAACATGCTCGGCGACGGCCTGCGCGATGCGCTCGATCCCAAGTTCAAACCGCGCGGAGCCTGACCATGACATCCACCCCTTCTTCGGCTTCTGCGACATCGACCGCGCCCTGCCTCGTGGTGCGCGACCTCGCCATCGACCTGCCCGCCGGCGCCGACCGCGCGCATGCGGTGCATGGCATCTCGTTCGACGTGATGCCCGGCCAGGTCGTGTGCCTGCTCGGCGAATCGGGCTCCGGCAAGTCGGTCATCGCGCAGGCCGCGATGGGCCTGCTGCCCGCGTCGCTGCGGCCCTCGGCCGGGCGCATCGAGGTGCAGGGCGAGAACGTGCTCGCAGCCGATGCGAAGCGGCTGCGCGCCCTGCGCGGCGCGCGCATGGCGATGGTGTTCCAGGAGCCGATGACCGCGCTCAACCCGGTGATGCGCTGCGGCGCGCAGGTCGACGAGATCCTGGCCGAGCACACGACGCTGGGCGCCGCCACGCGCCGCGAGCGCGTGCTCGCCATCTTCGAGCGCGTGCGGCTGCCCGAGCCCCAGCGCATCTACGACGCCTACCCGCACCAGCTCTCGGGCGGGCAGCGCCAGCGCATCGTGATCGCCATCGCGCTGATCCTGCGCCCCGCATTGCTGATCTGCGACGAGCCCACCACCGCGCTCGACGTGACCACGCAGGCCGAGATCCTGTCGCTCATCCGCGAGATGCAGCAGGAGAACGGCACGGCCGTGCTGTTCATCACGCACGACTTCGGCGTGGTCGCCGACATCGCCGACCAAGTGGTGGTGTTGCAGCTGGGCCGGCAGGTCGAGAGCGGACCGAAAGACGAGGTGCTGCGCCGACCGAAAGAGGCCTACACGCGCATGCTGCTCGACGCCGTGCCGCGGCTGGCACCGGTGCTGCGCGCGCCGGTCGAGACGAAAGCGCCGCTGCTCGATGCGCGCGGCGTGGGCAAGATCTACCGCTCGGGCAGCTGGCCCGGCAAGCGCCGCACGGTGCATGCGGCGGCCGACGTGTCGCTGAAGCTGCATGCGGGCGAAACGGTCGGCATCGTGGGCGAATCGGGCTCGGGCAAGTCGACCGTGGCGCGTTGCATCGCGCGGCTGATCGAACCGACCGATGGCGACATCCGCGTGCCGGGCATCGAGGGCTCGCGCGGCGCGCAGCGCTCGGCGTTCCGGCGCATGGTGCAGGTCGTGTTTCAGGACCCGAACCGCTCGCTCAACCCGCGCCGCACGGTGGGCCAGTCGATCGTCGAGGGGCCGGTGAATTTCGGCGTGCCGCACGCCAAGGCCTGGCAGCGCGCCGAGGAGCTGATGGCGCTGGTGCGGCTGCAGCCCGAGGTGCTGCACCGCTACCCGAGCGAGTTCTCGGGCGGCCAGCGGCAGCGGCTGTGCATTGCGCGCGCGCTGGCCTGCGAGCCGCGCGTGCTGATCGCCGACGAGGCCGTGTCGGCGCTCGACGTGTCGGTGCAGGACCAGATCCTGAAGCTGCTCGCGGAGATCCAGCAGCGGCTGTCGATCGGCATTCTGTTCATCACGCACGACCTGCGCGTGGCCAGCCAGATCTGCGACCGCCTGATCGTGATGCACCAGGGCCACATCGTCGAGCAAGGCACCGCGCACGACGTGCTGCTGTCGCCGCGCGAGGCCTACACGCGCGCGCTGCTGGCCGCGGCGCCCGGCCAGGGCTATGCGTTCGGAGGCGGCTGAGCGCCGTCGCCTGCCCCCTGTCTTTTCAACCCACCTTCATCCAACCACCCAAAGAAGAAGCGAAGCCATGACAACACCCCTGTACGAACTCAGTGCCATCCAGCTACTCGAACACTACCGTGACTGCGCCTTGTCGCCGGTCGAGGTGACACAGGCCGTGCTCGCGCGCATCGAGCGCTGGGAGCCGCACATCCACGCCACCTACGGCCTGGACGCCGAGGCCGCGCTGGCCTCGGCCCGCGCCTCCGAGGCGCGCTGGGCGCAGGGCAAGCCGCAGGGCGAGCTCGACGGCGTGCCGGTCACGCTGAAGGAAAACATCGCCACGCGCGGCACGCCCACGCCGATCGGCAGCGCGGCCACCGTGCTGGCGCCCGCCGCGGCCGACGCCCCCGCCGCCGCACGCCTGCGCGAAGCGGGCGCGGTGATCGTGACCAAGACGACGATGCCCGACTTCGGCTTCCTCGGCGCGGCGCCGTCGAGCTTCCATGCACTCACGCGCAACCCGTGGGACCTGGGCCGCAACACCGGCGGCTCGAGCTCGGGTGCCGGCGCCGCCGCCGCCGCAGGCTACGGCCCGCTGCACCTGGGCTCCGACATCGGCGGCTCGGTGCGCATTCCGGCCAGCTTCTGCGGCGTGTTCGGCCTGAAGCCCAGCCACGGCCGCATCCCGGTCGACCCGCCCGCCGCGGCGCGCGTGATCGGCCCGATGACGCGCACCGTCGCCGACGCCGCGCTGCTGATGCAAGTGGTGACGCGCCCCGACGCGCGCGACTACATGAGCCTGCCGCCGAACGACCTGGCGTGGCAACGGCTCGAACGCAATGTGAAGGGCCTGCGCATCGGCCTGTGGACCGAGACCACGGGCGGCTGGCCCATCGATGCGGAAGTGAAAGAGGCCGTGCTGGCCGCGGCCCGTTTGTTCGAGCAGGCCGGCGCCATCGTCGAGCCGCTGGCCGACTGGACCACGCTCGACATGCGCATGGGCATGGCCCACTTCTTCACGATGCGCTGCCGCGTCGACCTGGCCGCGATGCCGCCGGAACGCGCGAAGCTCGCGGCCGGCTACATCCATCAGGCGGCGGAATTTGCGGCCTCGCTCACGCCCGAAGACACCTTCCGTGCCTTCACGCGCATGCAGGCGCTGCGCGCGGCCACCGTGGCGGCCACGCAGCCCTTCGACTACGTGCTGTCGCCGGTGTCGCCGGTGCTGCCGTTCGCGGCAGACGCGATCAACAGCGGCTCGGAGAATCCGCTGAAAGACTCACACTTCACGTCGGTGTTCAACCAGTCGGAACAACCGGCCGCGTCGATCAACTGCGGGCACTCAACGAGCGGCCTGCCGATCGGCCTGCAGATCGCGGGGCGTCGCTTCGACGACCTGGGCGTGCTGCAGATGGCGCGCTTCTATGAATCGGTGCGTCCGGCGCAGGCGCGCTGGCCTGAACCGGCCTGAGTCGGGCCGCAGATCAGTCCGGCGCGTTCATCACGCGGTCGAACTCTTCGTCGGCCGGCACGTTGTCGGCATCGAGCTCGCTGGCATCGGTGAGGTCGATGCCCGTTTCGTCCGACAGGTCGTCGGACGCATCGGCTTCGAGTTCATCGAAGTCGTCGGCAGGCGTGCTGTCGTCATCGTCGTCTTCGGACGACGAGGCGGAGCGCGCGGTGGCATCGGCGTGGGGCGTCATGAGAATTCCTCGGCAGATGGGTGAACGGCCCTCTATGGTGCGCCTGTTTTGCCCATTGCGGTGGATCGAGGGGCTGACGTCGGTGTCGGAAAGTTTCCCGTCCCCCGAGGCCGCGAGGCCGCCCGCACGCGTCGTCGTCAGTCCTTGTGGACGTGGCCGTGCTCGCCGTGTCCTTCATCGTGGCCATGCTCATGGCCATGGTCGCCGTGTGCGAGCCGGCTCACGAGCGTGACCAGCAGGATGCCCGCTGCAAGCCACGCGATCTGCGCCGCGGTCTGGCGCGCGGGCAGGCGCTTCTGCAGTTGCGGAATCAGGTCGGCCAGCGCCACGTAGACGAAGCTGCTGCCGGCCAGCACCAGGAAGTACGGCAGCCAGCCATGCAGCTGGTCGACCAGCCACCAGCCCGCGATACCGCCGAGCATGGTCATCGTGCCCGCGAGCGACACCTTCACCAGGGCCGCGCGCGAATTGGCCGAGCTCTGGCGCAGCACGACGAGGTCGCCGATGTGGTGCGGCACTTCGTGCGCGAGCACCGCCAGCGCGGCCACGAGGCCCAGGCGGATGTCGGCGACGAAGGCCGAGGCGATCAGGATGCCGTCGCCGAAGCAGTGCACGCTGTCACCGGTGAGCACGGCCCAGCTGCCGCCGCCCGTGGGGGATGTGTGGTGGTGGGCGTGGCCGTGTAAATGACCGTGGTCGTGGCCGTCGTGATCGTGCGCTTCGCCCTTCGCGGGTGCGACGTCGCCATGGTGGTGCTCGTGCCCGTGGTGCCACAGCTCGGCCTTGTCGAGCAGGAAGAAGAACACCAGCCCGAACAGCAGCACCGCGAACAGCAGCGCGGGCTCGATGCGGCTTTCGAAGGCCTCGGGCAGCAGGTGCATGAAGGCGGTGGCCAGCAGCGCGCCGGCCGCCAGGCTCAGCAGGTGCTGCGGGTTCACGCCGCCGCCGCCGCTGCGCACGCCCACGCGCAACAGCAGGGCCGCAAGCCAGACGCTTCCGATGCCGGCGACCAGGGTCGCCACGAGAATTACTATCAAATTCATAGCTGCTTGCGCAAATGGGACGGCCGTTATGACCTTGTTCCGTTCATAAAAAGAGAAAGGCCGTCACTTCGGACGGCCTTCGGCGGAGGGTGGCTACGGGGCCGCCGTCTTCAGTCAGGCGACACCATTGGCTTTGAACCAGGCCGTGGCACGCTGCCAGCCGTCGTCCGCGGCGCTCTTGACGTAGCTGGAACGGTAGTCGGCGTGCAACGCGTGGCCTGCTTCGGGGTACACGACGAAGCTCGATGCCTTGGCCGCCGGGGTTCCAGTGGCCAGAGCAGCTTTCATCTTATCAACCGTGTCAAGGGGGATGCCCTGGTCTTTTCCGCCGTACAGGCCGAGCACCGGCGCCTGCAGGCTGGCGGCGATGTCGACCGGGTGTTTCGGCTGCAGTTCGCTGGCCTGCCCGACCAGCCGGCCGTACCAGGCCACACCGGCCTTGACCTTGCCCGTGGCGGCGTACAGCCACACGATGCGCCCGCCCCAGCAGAAGCCGGTGATGCCGGCCTTGCTGGCGTCGCCGCCGTTGGCCTTGGCCCAGGCCAGCGCACCATCCAGGTCGGCCATGACCTGCGCGTCGGACACCTTGCTGACGATGTCGGCCTGCAGCTTGGGAATGTCGGTGTAGCCGCGCGGATCGCCCTGGCGCGCATACAGCTCGGGCGCAATGGCCAGGTAGCCGAGCTTGGCGAAGCGGCGGCAGGTGTCGGCGATGTACTCGTGCACGCCGAAGATTTCCTGAATCACCAGCACCACCGGCAGCCCGGTCTTGCCGGCCGGCGCGGCGGCGTAGGCAGGCACCTCGAAGCCGTTGACGGTGTACTTGATGGGGCCGGCCTTCAGGCCGTCGGCCGGGGTCGAGATGGCCGTCTGCGCGGCCACCGGCAGCACGGCGGCGGCGTAGCCGACACCGAGGGCGGCCTTGAGCGCAGTGCGGCGCGTGGCCCCCTGCTCGGTGCTGTCGCCGGGGCGCAGCGAATCGAATTCGGAACGGTTGTCGTCGAAGGAGGTCATGCAAAGGCTCCGGTTGAATCGTCTGACAAGGGGGTGTGGCGTAGAAAAACGCACGCCGCAATGTAGGCGAAATCGGGCCGGGCCGTGTGACCGGGCGGTAAAGCAGCTAGGTGCCGTAGGCCCGCCGTGCCAGCGCCTCGGCCAGCACCTGCGCCGGGTCGACAAGGCGCAGCCCCGCCACCGCGGCCGAGCCCTGCAGGCCCAGCGGCACCTCGGTGCAGCCCATGATGATCGTGACCGGGCCGTGCCGCTCGGCCAGCCGCAGCGCGACCTCGGAGAAGCAGCGTTCGGCCAGCGGCAGGTTGCCGGCCTTCACGCCGTCGAAGATGCCGCGCATGATGGTCTGACGCTCGTCGGCCAGCGGCACATGGCAGCCCAGGCCGGCCTCGGCCAGCGCCTCTTCATACAGCCGCACGCGGTAGGTGCCTTCGGTGGCCATCAGTGCCACCTCGGTCGCGCCTTGCGCGGCCAGTTGCCGCGCGGTTTCGCGCGCCATGTGCAGCAGCTCGACCTGCGGAAAACGTTCCTGCAGGCTCGCATGCCAGGCATGCGCCGTGTTGCAGGCGATGGCCACGGCGCGGCTGCCCAGCGCGGCCAGCCGGCCCAGCGCCTGCAGCATCGGCTCGAGCGGCTGGTGCGCGCCCTGCTCACCCGAGGCCAGCGCGCCGGTGCGATCGGGCACCGGCACCTGCGCCAGCCAGTGTTCGGGAAAGGACTGGTCGCGCACCGGCTCGCCGCGCGCACGCATCTGCTGTGCGCAGGCCTGCACGAAGAGCCGGACGAAGTCGGCGCCCGCCGCGGGGCCCATGCCCCCGAGGATGCCGACGACCTGTGTGGCTGCGACCATGTCTTTTCTCTTTCGCTCTCTCTGTGCGATCAGGTCGCTGGTTTGTCGCTGAAGGCCTTCAGGTTCTCTTTCAGCTGGTCGCTCATCGGCAGGTTCAGCGGCACGTTCTTCGGCGGGATCGGCTGCATGAACCACTTGGTGTAGAGCTTCTCGAACTCGCCGCTCTTCATCATGGCGGTGAAGGTGTCGTCCACCAGCTTCTTGAAGGCCGGGTCGTCCTTGGGCAGCATGCAGGCGTAGGGCTCGACCTGCAGCGACTCGCCCACCACTTCGTAGTCGGCCGGGCTCTTCGAGTTGGCGATGAGGCCGAACAGCAGGATGTCGTCCATGGCGAAGGCCACGGCGCGGTCGCTCTCGACCAGCAGGAACGCGTCGGCGTGGTCCTTGCCGAGCACGATGTCCATGCCGAGGTTCTTCTCGGTGTTGTACTTGCGCATGACCAGCGCGTTGGTGGTGCCGGTGGTGCTGGCCACGGTCTTCTTCGCGAGGTCGGCGTAGTCCTTGATCTTGGAAGACTTCTTCGTCAGCAGGCGCGTGCCCGTGTAGAAGTGGTTGACCGCAAAGGCCACGTCCTTGCCGCGCGCGGTGTTGTTGGTGGTGGAGCCGCACTCCAGGTCGATGGTGCCGTTGGTGATCAGCGGGATGCGGTTCTGCGAGGTGACCGCCATCAGCGAGACCTGCAGGTTGGGCTTGTTCAACTTCTTCTTCACCGCTTCGACCACGGCGTTGGAGAGTTCCACCGAGAACCCGATCGGCTTGTTGGGGCCGTCCAGGTAGCTGAAGGGCACCGACGACTCGCGGTAGGCGAGCGAGATCTTGCCGGACTCGGCGATCTTGGCGAGCGTGTCGGCAGCTTGCGCGGCCGGTGCAGTGAAGAGGACCGCGGCAGCCAGGGACGCCATCAAAACGGAGAGTTTCATTCGAGCCTTCATTCGGTTGGATTGAACAGACAACCAGTGTAAGAAGGAGTGACACATCGGGACAATTCCAATTAACCCCGGGGTCATGCCCAAAGGTTATGGGCTGGGTTCTTTTGGCATTTCCGGGCGAAGCCGGGGGCCCCTACAGTCGCAGGCTGTCTTCTTCACTTCCGGAAAGTTGCCCCCATGCATGTGTGCGTGCTCGGCGCCGGCATCGTGGGCCTGGCGACCGCCTGGCAACTCGAGCGCCAGGGCCACCAGGTCACGGTGATCGACCGCGCGGCGCCCGGCGCGGGCGCGAGCGGCGGCAACGGCGCGCAGCTCAGCTACTCGTACGTGCAGCCGCTGGCCGATCCGTCGATCTGGACGCAGCTGCCCAAGCTGCTGTTCTCCCCTTCCTCGCCGCTGAAGCTGCGCCCGCAGCTCGATCCGCTGCAATGGCGCTGGGGACTGGCTTTCCTGGCCGCGTGCAACGCCTCGACCTCGCGCGACACCACCGCGCAGCTGCTTGCATTGGCGGCCGCGAGCCGCAGCGGCTTCGAAGCGATGCAGGCCGACATCGCGCCCGACTGCGATTTCTCCGCCACGGGCAAGCTGGTGCTCTACGCGAGCGCGGCCTCGCTGGCCGGTGCGCGCGCACAGGTCGAATTGCAGCGCACGCTGGGTAGCGAGCAGCGCGTCGTCACGCCCGACGAGTGCGTGGCCATCGAGCCCGCGCTCGCGGACTACCGCGGCCAGATGGCGGGCGCGGTCCACACGCCGAGCGAGTGCGCGGCCGACTGCCTCAAGGTGTGCGCCGAGCTGATGCGCGCACTGAGCACGCGCGGCGTGCGCTTCATGCTCGGCGCCGACGTGCACGGCTTTGCGCGCAGCGAAGGACGCGTGGCGGCGGTGCAGACGAGCGAAGGCGACATCGAAGCCGATGCCTTCGTGATGGCACTCGGCTCGGCCTCGCACAAGCTCGGTCGTGCGCTCGGTGCCTACCTGCCGGTGTACCCGCTCAAGGGCTACAGCATCACGGTCGATGTCGACCCCGCGCCCGGTGCGGCGCCGCGCGTGAACGTGACCGACAGCGCGCGCAAGGTCGTCTTCGCACGCATCGGCTCGCGCCTGCGCGTGGCCGGCATGGCCGAGCTCGTGGGGCACGACGCGAGCATTCCCGCCACGCGCATCGAGACGCTGGCCGACGCCACGCGCGCGGTGTTCCCGCGCGCCAGCCGGCTCGCCGAACTGCACCCCTGGACCGGCATGCGCCCGGCCACACCGAAGGGCCTGCCGATCATCGGACGGCTGCCGCATGCGCCGTCGAACATGCTGTTCAACACCGGCCACGGCGCGCTGGGTTTCACGCTGGCCTTCGGCTCGGCGCAGCGGATCGCGCAGGCGCTGGACGCGGCCCCGTCGCGCGCCTGAGCTTGCGGCCCAGGCGCCGCCAGCCGATCACCACACCGGTCAGGCTCAGCAGCGCACCGCCCGCGCTCAGCGCGACCAGCAGCAGGTCCCACAGCGGACGGTGCTCGAGCAGCGGCAGCCAGTCCCAGCTGTGCAGCATCGCGAACAGCCAGCGGCTCCAACGACGCGTGCTGTCGCTGCGACCGAGCACGGCGCCGGTCTGCGGATCGACATGGACCCAGGTGGCGTGCGTGTCGGCGAACACCACGCGCCAGACAGGCAACGGCTTCTCGCTGCCGCCGGTCATGGTGTGCGCCTCGCGCGTGTAGTAGTGGCTGTCGTAGGCGGTGAGCACGTCGATGCGCGTGACCGGATCAGGCAGCAGTTGTGCGACGGCGGTGCGCAGCGCCTCCGGGTCGATCTGCTGCGGCTGTGCGCTGGCCGCGTCGCGCACCAGCGGCCGGCCACTGGCGGTGCTGGCCAGCACCAGCGTGTGCCCTGCCGCGCGCGCCCAGCGCAGTTCGCGGATGTCGCCACGCGTGGAAGCCAGCAAGGCAGCGGGCGCCGCATCGCCTGTGTCTACAACGAGCGGCCCGCCCTGCATCGCCGCCATGCGCAACGCCGGCGCGCCGCTGTCGAACACGCGCCAGGGGTTCATCGACATCAGCCCGCTGAAGATCCACGTCAGCGTGACGAGCGCGAACAGCAGGCCGCTGATGTGATGCCAGCGCATCATCGTGCCCTGGTACGGCGAGTGCGAGCCGCTCTTGTAGGTGCGCCGGAAGCGCCAGCGCATCACGCCCACCACCGTGCCCGTGAGCGTGACGGCGATGCCGACGATCGACAGCCAGTTGACGATGTCGGCCCAGTAGCGGTCCAGGCCCGTGCCGCGCAGCGGGTACAGCCAGTGGATCCACGCGCCGGCGTAGTTCCACAGCCGCTCGGCGCGCGGCGCGTCGCGCACGACCTCGCCGGTCTGGCCCGAGATGTACAGCCGCGTGGCCTGCGCATCGACGAGGTCGACCACATGCAGGGGGCGGTGCGCATCGAGCCCGCGCGAATGGGTGAAGGCGTCTTCATCGATGGCGCCTCGGTACCTGAGCACCACGCCCTCGCCCCCATAGGCCTGCGCGCTGACGAGCGCGCGGGCACGGTCGACCTGGCGCAGCACCGCGCCGGTCTGTGCATCGACGACGACCACGCCACGCCCTGGCGGCGACCGGCGCGCGCCGGGCTCTGCAGCACGCGCCGGCACCGCGAGGTACACCGCCTGCCCGCCGCTGGCCACGGCGAGCCGCAGGTCCTGCAAGGGCCCCGCAATGCCGGCCACATCAAGCGCCTGCCGCGGGCCCAGCAAGGGTGCCGACGCATCGAGCGGCGGCAGGTGCTGCAGGCGCTCGGCCTCGGTGAGCTTGGGGTAGCCCACGTACATCATCACCACGCCCGAGACGAACCACATCGCGAAGAAGGCGCAGACGACCACGCCGAGCCAGCGGTGGATCAGGAACAACCAGCGTTTGGCATGCATGTCAGAAGCTCACGCGCAGCGAGACATCGGCCGTGCGCGGCGCGCCGAGGTAGGCAAAGCCGGCACCGACGTTCGCGGCATACACGCGATCGGTCGCATTGCGGATGCGGCCCACCAGCGTGACGGTGCGGTTCACCTGCCAGCTCAGCCCGAGATCGAGCAGCGTGTAGCCCGGCCAGTGCATCGTGTTGGCCGCGTCGGCATACACCTTGCCCACATGCCGCACGCCCGCCGTGGCCTGCAGGCGCGGCGTGAAGGCGTACGACACCCAGAGGTTCGCAACGATCGCCGGCGTGTTGGTCGGCGTGCGGCCCGCGAGCGAAACACCGCCCTGGCGGAACTGGTCGTAGCGCGCATCGACATACGTGAGGTTGCCCTGCAGCGACCACTGCGGCGTCGGCTGCAGCCCGAGTGCCAGCTCCACGCCCTTCGACGACTGTTCGCCGACGAGCACCGTGAGCGTGCTGTTGGCCGGGTCCTGCGTCGCGATGTTGGTGCGGCGGATGCTGTAGGCCGCGAGCGTGGCCGTGCCCTTGCCCTGCCAGAAGTCGAGCTTGGTGCCGACCTCGACCTGCCGACCGGTGGTGAGCTCGCTGTTGTTGCGCACGTCGGCGAACGAGGCGGTCGAGAGCACGCCCGACGGCGGATCGGCCGCCGTCGCGTACTGCGCGTACAGGTTGGCGCCGGGCGCGAAGTCCCACACCAGGCCGATGCGGCCCGTGGTGGGTTGGTAGCCGCGATGGAAGGTGGCCGGGTTCGACGCGTCCACGGTGCGGCGGTTGACCAGGTCGAGGTCGATGCGCTCGTGGCGCAGCGCCGTCACGAGGTGCAATGCCGGCTGCAGCGCGGTGCGGTTCTCCAGGTACAGCGCGGTGGTCCGCACCTTGTTGTCGCGGTCGGGGCGGAAGCCCGGCGTCATGCCCGGCACGTCGAAGAAGCGCTCGGTGGCAAAGGCGTACGGGTTCACCGTGCTCACGGTGCCCGGCAGGCTGTTGGGAAAGCGCGTCTGCCGGTTCACGCTGAAGTCCAGTCCGAAGGACCAGTCGCTCTTCAACCCGCCAAGCTGCCCCTTGTAGATGCCTTCGACGCGGTTGCCCCACACGTCCTGGTCGTGCCGCTGCAGCAAGGCGCCCGAGCGGATGACGGCCGTGTTGCGCGCGTTGTAGCGGTAGTTCTCGACGTTGCGGTAGTCGCGCAGCGCGTCGTAGGCATAGAAGGTGTTCCGGAACTGCAGCGCGTCGCTGGCCTGCCATTCGGTGACCGAGCGCAGCCACTGCACGCGCTGCGCGTAGAGGCCCTCCGCGCTGTTGTAGTTCTTGAAGCGCGTGCCGCGGTCGATGCGCATCTCGCCGCCCGCCGGGTTCAGCACGGGCGTGCCCCAGTAGGGCCGCGTGACATCTTCGTCCTGGTATTCGTAGGCCAGCGTGTGCTTCAGGCCGCCGCCGAAGTCCGACAGCAGCGAGGCCGCGAGCTGCGTCGATTGGTTCTTGGTGCCGTCGGTCGAGCCGTTGGCGTCGCGGTGGTTCACGTCGATGCGCGCGTAGTGGCTGCCCGCGCCGCCATCACCGGCGATGCGGCGGTTCAGGCCGAACGAAGCCTCTTTCAGGTGCTGCGTGCCCAGGCGCAGCTGCGCTTCGGCGAAGTCGCTGCGCTCGGGCGCCTTGGTGATGTAGTTGATCGAGCCGCCCAGCGCGCCCGAACCGAACAGGAAGCTCGACGGGCCGCCGATGGCTTCGACGCGGTCGTAGATCCAGCTGTCGACCGGGCGGGCCGCGATCGAATACTGCAGGTTGATGCCGTTGAACAGCTGCGCGATCGACCCGCTGCCGAAACCCCGGTAGCTCACGCCGACGTTGCCGGGCGCGTCGTGCGCGGTCACGCCAGGCACGGCGCGCAGCGCCTCCTGCGTGTTCTGCGCGCCGCGCGCGTCGAGCACCGCGCGGTTCACCACCGTGACGGACGCGGGCGTTTCGCGCGGCGTGAGGCCCAGGCGGCTCGCGGTGTCGGCGGGCGTGTCGAGGTCGAGCCGGCCGTTGGGGCGCGGGGCGTCGTCGGCCACCTCGATCAGAGGCAGCGAGGGCACAGCGGCCAGGGCTTGAACAGGCGCGCTGACGGCGCCGAACAAGGCGAGCAGCCCCAAAGCGGGGGCACGGGAAAGGGTAGGCATGGCATCTCTCTTGCGGCGGCGCTGGCGCAAAACAAAGGCGCACAACGCCGGCCGCACAACGACCGGGAACGCACCGCGCGGCCCGTTCAGGCGGCGTCAGGTGCAGGAACGACGAAGCTCAGGAGAGATGCGTGGGCGGCGCTCGCGCCGGCGGCGGCGAGGCCGTGGCTGCCGCGAGGCGGGCAGCGGGAATCGATTGCAGCGCGCGGCCCAGCGGCAGCGGCGTGGGCAGCGTCACCTGCACGGCGGCAGGCGGCGGGCCGGAGACCATGCACAGCGGACAGTCCATCGCCGCCATGCCGACTTCGGTCGCGCCGTCGTCGCCCTGCACGATGAGCTTGACAGTGCCCGCAGCGGAACACACCAGCTCCATCGCCTGCGGATTCACGAGCGGCGAGGCGCCCGCAATCAGCAGCGACGCCATGAACCACGCCAGCACCAGACGGTGCATTGCGAAGAAGGTTCGAAGGGCGTGCATGGGCGCGAATTATGGCGTGCCCCGGCGGCGTGCGTCCGTATCGCCGACGGGCGCTGCGGGGCTTTGCCGTGTTCTTTCAGGGGGCCGAGACGAGCTTGAGCCCCACCACGCCCGCGAGGATGAGCCCGATGCACAGCAGCCGCATCGGCGCGGCCGAGTCGCCCAGCACCACGATGCCCACGACCGCGGTGCCCGCCGCGCCGATGCCGGTCCAGACCGCATAGCCCGTGCCCATCGGCAAGGTGCGCATCGAGAACGCGAGCAGCACCACGCTCGACAGGCCGGCAGCCACGGTGAACAACGCCGGCACCAGCCGCGTGAAACCTTCGGACGACTTCATGGCGAAGGCGAAGGCGATTTCCAGCAGCCCCGCGATGCCGAGCCAGACCCAGGCCATGGCGTTCAGGCCCTGGCGGCAGCAGCGGCAGCCGTGGCGGCCGGCGTGGCACGGAAGGTGACGCCGAAGCGGTTGAAGGCGTTCATCAGGCTGATCGCGTAGGTGAGATCGACCAGCTCCTTCTCGCCGAACTCGGCAACGGCAGCTTCGTAGTCGGTGTCGGGAACGCCCGTCTCGGCGACGCGCGTCACGGTTTCCGCCCAGGCGAGCGCCGCGCGTTCGCGTGCACTGAACACGGCGCCCGCGTCGTGCCACACGGGCACCAGCACCAGCTTGTCGACCGCGAGGCCGGCCTTGAGCAGGTCGCGCGAATGCATGTCGATGCAGTAGGCGCAGCCGTTGATCTGCGACACCCGCAGGTAGACGAGATCGACCAGTTCCTTGGGCAGGCCGGTTTTCTGGACGGCGACGTGCACCCCGCCGAAAGCCTTGTAGACCTCGGGCGAAACTTTGGCGTAGTCGATGCGATGGCTCATGAGAAGTCCTTGTGTGTGTGCTGATGGAGAAGGACTCGATCGTCGGCCATCTTGGCTCAGTCAAGAAGAGCCATGAACAGCATTCTGTTCTAGGCCATGATTCCTCGGATCACATCAAGGCCAGGATGCGCTTGCCCAGTTTCTCGGCCGTGGCCCGGGAGTCGATGTTCGTGAAGTTGACGAGCAGCGCCGAGGCGCCCTTGCCGCCCTTCGACCATTCCGACAGCGCCTCCGCGAACAGGCCCGCATCGCGCATGCGCGCCACGAGCTTGCGGTCCGACTGGCGGCCTGCCAGCCGCAGGATCAGGTGCATGCCGCCGGGCAGCGCGTCGATGCGCACATGTTTGCCCAGCACGCTCGCCAGGCCCGCGCTCGTCGCTTCGCGGCGCTCGGCGTAGAGCTTGCGCATGCGCTGGATGTGGCGCGCGAAGTGACCCTCCTGGATGAACGCCGTGACGATGGACTGCGTGAGCTCGGGGCTGCCGCCCGCAAAGGTCTGGAGGATCTGCTCGAAGCGCTCGACCTGCGCCTGCGGCACCACGAGGTAGGCCAGCCGCAGGCTCGGAAAGAGCACCTTGCTGAAGGTGCCCGCATAGAGCACGCGCCCGTCGCGGTCCAGGCTCTTGAGGGCCGGCAGCGGGCGGCTCACGTAGCGGTACTCGCCGTCGTAGTCGTCCTCGACGATCCAGGCGTTGTGGCGCCCGGCCCAGTCCAGCAGCGCCATGCGCCGCTTGAGCGACAGCGACACGCCCAGCGGGCTCTGGTGCGCCGGCGTGACCACGGCCGCGCGCGCACGCGGCGCCGACCGGATGCCTTCAGCCACGACCATGCCCTCCGCGTCCACGGGCACCGGGACGGTCGCAATGTGCATCTGCGCGAACAGCTCGCGCGTGGGCGGGTAGCCCGGGTCTTCGAGCCACACGCGGTCGCCCGCCTTCAGCAACGCCAGGCCGATCAGTTCGATGGAGTGGCGGTAGCCCGAGGTCACGAACACCTGCGACGGCGCGCAGGTGATTCCCCGCGACACCTGCAGGTAGGCGGCGATTTCCGCGCGCAGCGCCGGCTGCCCGTAGACGGAGGGATGCGTCATGTCGAGCGGCTGCATGGCACGCACGCAGCGCGCGCCCAGTCGCGCCCATATCTTTCGGGGGAACTCGTCCAGCGCGGGCAGGCCCATCTGGAACGGAAGGATCGATTGCGGGCGAAAGCCGATCGACGAGGTTGCGGTGTCGGGTGCAGGCGGCGCGACGGTCGCGGGCGTTCGCGGCTTGAGGCCCGGCGTGACGATGGTCCCGGCCTGGCCGCGCGCCTGGATGTAGCCCTCTGCCGCCAGCAGCGAGTAGGCGGCGTCGATGGTGCCGCGCGCCAGGCCCAGTTCCTGGGTCAGCGCGCGCGCCGAGGGAACGCGATCGCCCGGCTTGAGCAAGCCACTGGCGATGGCGCTGCGGAAACGCTCGTAGATCTGCCGGTAGAAGGGCTCGGCCGCCGAAGGGTCCAGCGGTGAGAGGTCGTGGGTCTTGCTGGCGGTCATGGCTGTGGAGGCCCGCTCTGAATGAACGCGCCGTGGTGATGACGCCAGATTATGGCTCACCACCAATCTTCATTCATGGCTCTATGGCCTAGGCCATGTACTTCCTAGACTTCCCATTTCACAAGCACCGAAGTCGCCACCATGAAGATCCTGCATGTCGTCTGCAGCCCCCGCGGGGAAGCCTCCGAGAGCCTTCGGCTCTCTCAACAAATCATCGCGCGGCTCATGGATCAAGCGCCAGCCGCCACGCTGGTGCGCCGCGTGATCGGCGGCAACGCCCTGCCCCACATCGACGCGAACTACGCGCTGACCCAGCACTCGGCCACGGCGGACACCACGCAGGACGGCTCCGTCGCCCGGTCCGACGAACTGATCCGGGAGCTGGAAGATGCCGATGTCGTGGTCATCGGCACGCCGATGCACAACCTGGGCGTGCCCTCCGCGCTGAAGGCGTGGATCGACCACGTCGTCCGGGCGCGCCGCACATTCAACACGGGCGCGGGCGGCAAGGTCGGCACGCTGCGCGACCGCCCGGTGTTCATCGCCATCGCCTCGGGCGGCAGGTTCATGGGAGAACACGCGCGCCAGCCGGATTTCCTGACGCCCTACCTCACTGCCATCCTGGGCATGGTCGGCCTGAAGGACCTGAGTTTCTTTGCCGTGCAAGGCACCGGTCTTGGTGAGCAGGCCGTCGCCGAAGCCCGCACGCAGGCGGACCACGCGCTGCAAGCGCACTTCGCCGCGCGCGTTGGCTAGATCGCTTCCTGGATCGCCTGCTGCATGCAGCGCGTGATGCCCCGCACCGCCACCGAATCGGGCCGACCTGCAAAGCGCAGCGCGCGCACCGGCACGGGAATGTGCGGTTCCAGCGTCAGCACCTCGACCTTGGTGCGGTCGGCCGAGCGCGCCGTGCAGCCGTCGACCAGCGCCACGCCCAGCCCGTGGTGCGCCATGGCCAGTGCCGCGTGATACGTCTGCACCGTGACGACGGCCTGCTGGAAACCCACGCCGGCCTGCCGGCAGGCCTGGCTCAGGCTGGTGCCGACCGGGTCGCGGCCGTCGAGGCCGATCACCGGGCGGTCGATGAGGTCGTGCAGCGCCACCGAGCCGTTGCGCACCAGCGCGCGCGGCAGCATGCCCTTGGGCGCGACGCACACCATGCGGCTGTCGGCCAGCGTTTCCTGCGTGAGCGACGGATGCACCGCGGGGCTGAAGGCAAAGCCCACGTCGGCCTCTTGCAAGAGCAGCGCCGACATGATCTGCGGCGAGTGCAGCGACTCGACCGTGATCGCATAGCCCGGATGCATCTCGCGAAAGGCCTTGAGCGCGCGCGGCAAGATTTCGTAGCTCAGCGCGAGCACGCTGAGGATGCGCAGCTCGCCGGTGTCGTTGCCCGCGCGCAGGTTCGCCGCCAGGCGCTGCACCTCGTCGAGCTGCGCAAACAGCCGCTCGATGTGCGGGTACAGCGTGAGCGCCTCGGTGGTCGGCGTGAGCCGCCCCTTGGTGCGCTGGAACAGCGGAAAGCCCAGCTGCAGCTCGGCGTGCTGCAGCGTGCGGCTCACGGCCGGCTGCGTGATGTTGATGAGCCGCGCAGCCGCGCTCACGCTGCCCGCGAGCATGATCGCGTTGAAGACCTCGATGTGGCGCAGCCGCATGGCCAACAGTCGTCGGGGGCGGTCAGCGAACGGTGGTCTTGCCGGTGGCGATGTCCATCACCATGCGCACGCCCAGATAGAGACGCGGCTCGATCGAATCGATCAGCACGTACTCCGCGTCGGCCGAGTGCGCGCCGAAGCCCTGCAGGCCGAAGCGCTCGATGACCGGCGCCTTGGTCTTGAGCGAGGCAAACGCCGCGTCGGTGCCGCCACCGGCGGCCTTGTCGTCGGCGCCCAGCGGGCGGCCCAGCTCGTCCTTGTAGATCGCCTGCGCATGCTTGGCGAGCGCGCGCGACGCGTCGGTGGCCTCGAGCGGCGGACGGCGGCGTTCGAACTTCAGCTCGACCTTGGCCTCGGGCACCAGCTGCTTCTTCACGCGTTCGTTCACCTGCTGCTCGATGCGGTCGTAGTCGGCCACCTTGAGCACGCGCACATCGGCGCCTGCCGTGGCGCTGGCCGGGATCACGTTGCGGTTGGAGCCCGACTTCGAGATGGTCCAGTTCATCTTCAGGCCCGTGGACGGGTCGGACAGATCGCGCATCTGCAGAATTTGATGCGACAACTCGTACAGCGCGTTCACGCCCAGCTCGGGCGCCGAGCCGGCGTGCGAGGCCTTGCCCGAGACGTTCAGCGTGACCGAGGCGATGCCCGCGGTGGCCAGCGAGAGCTTGTCGTCCTTGATCGACGCGCCTTCGAACGACAGCACCGCGTCGTGCTCTCCGCCGAGCTTGGTGAGCAGCGCGCGCGAACCGGGCGAGCTGATTTCCTCGTCGCCGTTGATCAGCACGGTGAGCGTGCCGTAGTCCTTGAACTTCAGCGTCTGCAGCATCGACACCAGGTGCGTGATGACGGCCACGCCCTGCTTGTCGTCCGAAATGCCCAGGCCGTAGGCCTTGTCGCCGTCGATGCGGAACGGCTGCTTGTTGAGCATGCCGATGGTGTAGACCGTGTCCATGTGCGCGATGAGCATGATCTTCTTCGTGCCCGTGCCCTTGAAGGTGGCGCGCACCACGCGGCCGATTTTCTCGGGCGTGTCTTCCATGCGGTAGGCGTCGGCGCTCGGGTCGATGAGCTCGACCTCGCCGCCCAGCGCCTTGAGCTTGGCGGCGATGAGGTCGGAGATTTTCTCGAGGCCTTCGAGGTCGCGGCTGCCCGACTCGATGGAGACCAGCTCCTTCAGCGTCTCGAGCAGGGCCGGCTTTTCCTTGGCGGCAAGCGCGGCGATGCGGGCATCGGGCGCGGCGGAGGCGGTGCCGAGGAAGGCCGCGCAGACGGCGGCGAGCAGGAAGGTGCGGGGCTGGAGTTTCATGGACGTGCTTCTTCTTTCTGTCGTTTGTCTCGGGGGTCGTGCGAACGTGGATCGATGGGGATCAGTGGGCCTTGTCCCAGTTGGGACCGACGCCGATCTCGGCGAGCAGCGGCACCTTGAGCGCCGCCACGCCGGCCATCAGGCGCGGGATTTCGGTGCGCACCCATTCGACCTCGGCCTCGGGCACTTCGAACACCAGTTCGTCGTGCACCTGCATGATCATCTTGGTGGCGCGCTTCTCTTCGTCAAGCACGTTCTGTACCTTGACCATGCTGAGCTTGATGAGGTCGGCCGCGGTGCCCTGCATCGGCGCGTTGATGGCCTGGCGTTCGGCCGCCTTCTTGCGCGGGCCGTTACCGCCGTTGATCTCGCTCAGGTAGAGGCGCCGGCCGAACGCGGTCTCAACGTAGCCGTGCTCCCGCGCAAACTCCACGGTCTCATCCATGTACACCTTCACGCCCGGGTAGCGCGCGAAGTAGCGCTCGATGTACGAGGCCGCGGCCTTGGTCTCGATGCCCAGGTTCTTCGCCAGGCCGAAGCTGCTCATGCCGTAGATGAGGCCGAAGTTGATGACCTTGGCGTAGCGGCGCTGCTCGCTCGACACCTGCTCGGGCGTGGTGCCGAACACCTCGGCGGCCGTGGCGCGGTGCACGTCGACGCCGTCGGTGAAGGCGCGCAGCAGCGACTCGTCGCCGCTGATGTGGGCCATGATGCGCAGCTCGATCTGCGAGTAGTCGGCGCTGGCAATCACGCAGCCCGCGGGTGCCACGAAGGCCTCGCGCACGCGCCGGCCTTCGGGCGTGCGGATCGGGATGTTCTGCAGGTTAGGGTCGTTGCTGCTCAGGCGGCCCGTGACGGCCACGGCCTGCGCGTAGTGCGTGTGCACGCGGCCGGTGCGCGGGTTGGCCAGCTGGCCGAGCTTGTCGGTGTAGGTGCCCTTGAGCTTCGACAGGCCGCGGTGCTCGAGGATCTTGGCGGGCAGCGGGTAGTCTTCGGCCAGCTTCTCGAGCACTTCTTCGTCGGTACTGGGCGCGCCGCTCGGCGTCTTCTTGACCACGGGCAAGCCCAGCTTGGTGAAGAAGATTTCGCCGATCTGCTTGGGCGAACCGAGGTTGAAAGGCTGGCCCGCGATCTCGTAGGCCTCCTGCTCCAGCGCCATGATGCGCGTGCCCAGGTCATGGCTCTGCGCAGCCAGCGTGGGCGCGTCGATCAGCACGCCGTTGCGCTCGATGCGGTAGAGCGCCTCGCTCGAATCCATTTCGAGCTGGTAGATGTAGCCCAGCTTTTCTTCTTTCTGCAGCTGGGGCCAGAGGGTGCTGTGCACGTCGAGCGTCTGGTCGCTGTCTTCGCACGAGTATTCGGCGGCCTTGGCGATGTCGACCTGGCTGAACGAGATCTGGTGCGCGCCCTTGCCGCACAGGTCTTCGTACGAGATGCCGCTGCGCCCCAGGTGGCGCTCGGCCAAAGACGACAGGCCGTGCGGCTTGTTCACTTCGAGCACGTAGCTTTGCAGCATGGTGTCGTGCGCGTAGCCCTGCACCTCGATGCCGTGGTTGGCGAACACGTGGCGGTCGTACTTGATGTGCTGGCCGAGCTTCTTCTTGTCGGCGTTCTCGAGCCAGGGCTTGAGCTTGGCGAGCACCTCGTCGATCGGCAGCTGCGCGGGCGCGTCGGGGTAGTTGTGCGTGAGCGGAATGTAGGCGGCCTCGCCCGGCGTGACACTGAAGCTGATGCCCACGATCTGCGCGACCATTTCGTCGAGCGAGGTGGTCTCGGTGTCGATGGCCGTGAGTTCGGCCGCTTCGAGCTTGGCGAGCCAGGCGTCGAACTGCGCCCATTCCATGACCGTGTCGTACTTGAGGTTGCTCGCAGGCGCGGCGGCTTCTTGCGCTTCCAGCTCGGAAGGCTCGTCGAACAGGCCGCCCTGGTCGCGGTCGGCCTTGGCGGCCTTCTTCTTGAGGTTCTCTTCGATCAGCTCGGGCGGCACTTCCTGCGCTTCGAGCGACTTGACGAGGCTCTTGAAACCGAACTTCTCGTAGAAGGGCTTCAGCCCGGCCGCCTGCGGCGCGCCGACGGGCAGGCCTTCGAGCGACGGCAGGCCTTCGACATGGCCGTTCAGGTCGCAGTCGGTGCGGATGGTCACGAGGCGCTTGCTCAGCGGCAGCTTGTCGAGCGCCTGGCGCAGGTTTTCGCCGGCGGCGCCCTTCACTTCGGCAGCGCGTTCGACCAGCGCATCGAGCGAGCCGTATTCGAGCAGCCATTTCGCGGCGGTCTTGGGGCCGACCTTCGGCACGCCGGGCACGTTGTCGACCGTGTCGCCGATGAGCGTCTGGTAGTCGACCATGAGGCTGGGCGGCACGCCGAACTCGGCCGTCACGCCGGCGATGTCGCGCTTCTTGCCGTTCATCGTGTCGATGATGGTGATGTGCTCGTCGACCAGCTGGCTCAGGTCCTTGTCGCCGCTGGACACGATCACCTCGACGCCCTGCGCGGCCGCCACCTTGGCGAGCGTGCCGATCACGTCGTCGGCCTCGACCTCGGGCACGGTGATCACCGGCCAGCCGAGCAGCTTGACCACTTCGTGGATGGGGTCGATCTGGCTGCGCAGGTCGTCGGGCATCGGCGAGCGGTTGGCCTTGTACTCGGGGTACCAGTCGTCGCGGAAAGTCTTGCCGGGGGCGTCGAAGATGCAGGCCGCGTAGTCGGCGCGCACCTCGCGGCGCAGCGCGGTCATCATGTTGATCATTCCGCGAATGGCACCGGTGGCCGGGCTCTTCGGGTCGCCGGGCACGGCGCGCAGATCGGGCATCGCGTGGAAGGCCCGGTACAGGTAGCTCGAGCCATCGACGAGCAGCAGCGTTTTCTTGTCGGTCATCGGGGCATTTTGCCGTGCCCGGACCGGCGTCCGGAACGACAGTAGGGTCGGCTGGCGGCCGACACGCCGCCAGCGGGTGCACGCCTACAATCTGCGCATGCCTAGCTCCCCACTCCTGGTCGCCCGCCGCATCCTGCTGGCGCTGGCTTTCGCCACCCCCGTTGCCGCCCTTGCGCAGGCGCCGGCCGCGCCCGCCGCCCAGCCGGCACCGGCGGAACCGCTACAAAATCAGGAGCAGACCGACGGCCGGCGCAACCAGAAGGTCGAGCACCTCCACACGGAAGACAGCGGCGCCTCGGTCGACGAGGTGCGCTACGGCGGCCGCACGCAGAGCATCAACGTCAAGCCCAAGTCGAACATGCCCGGTTACGAAGTGCTGCCCAACGACGGCGGCAGCGCCCGCCCCGGCACGACCGGCGATGCGAACAGCGGCGGCAACGGCCCGCGTGTCTGGAACGTGCTGAAGTTCTGACCGTGACGTCGTCGTTCTCCTTCCCGCCCTCCCTCTTTTCTCCCGCAGCCGCCGTCCGGCGCTGAGCATCGCCATGGCAGTTTTTACCGAAGTCCAGTTCGGCGAGGCAGACGCGCTCGTCCAGCGCCTTGGCATGGGCGCCCTGCGCGAACTGCGCGGCATCGAGGGCGGCATCGAGAACACCAACTACTTCGCCACCACCGAGTCGGGCGAGTTCGTGCTGACGCTGTTCGAGCGCCTGAGCGCCGAACAGCTGCCGTACTACCTGTGCCTCATGAAGCACCTGGCCGGTGCCGGCCTGCCGGTGCCCGCGCCCGTGGCCGACCCCGCCGTGGCGCCGCCGACCGGCCATGCGCTGTCGATTCCCGCGCAGGCGCCCTGCGAGCTGCTGCACCGCGTGGCCGGCAAGCCCGCTGCGCTGGTGCAGAAGCTGTCGGGCCACAGCGAGCTGGCCCCCACGGCCGCCCATTGCGCCGAACTGGGCGCCATGCTGGCCCGCATGCACTTGGCCGGGCGCGACTACCCGCGCATCCAGCCCAACCTGCGCGGCCTGCCCTGGTGGAATGAAACCGCCCCGGTGGTGCTGCCCCACATGGACGAGGCGCAGTCGGCGCTGCTGCGCGCCGAGCTGGCCTACCAGAACCATGTCGCCGAATCGTCGGCCTACGCGGCGCTGCCGCGCGGCCCGGTGCATGCCGACATGTTCCGCGACAACGTGATGTTCGCGACCGACGGCGCGCCCGACGCGCCGCCGCGCCTCACGGGCGTGTTCGATTTCTACTTCGCCGGCACCGACACCTGGCTGTTCGACCTGGCCGTGTGCCTGAACGACTGGGCCATCGACCTGGCCAGCGGCCGGCATGACGCCGCCCGCGCCGACGCCCTGCTCGCCGCCTACGAAAGCGTGCGCGCGCTGAACGCCTCCGAACGCGCCCTGCTGCCCGCGATGCTGCGCGCCGCCGCGCTGCGCTTCTGGATCTCGCGCCTGTGGGACTTCCACCTGCCGCGCGAGGCCAGCATGCTCAAGCCCCACGACCCGACGCACTTCGAGCGCGTGCTGCGCGAGCGCGCCACCCACCCGCACGCCATCGCCCACGTCCTCGAGCCGTTGATGGCCGCCTGACCCTACCCAATGAAACTCAACCTCGTGCCGGCGCGCACCGGCTTCGTCTGGGTCCGCCTCGGACTCAAGACCTTCTGGCGCCAGCCGCTGGCCTTCATCTCGCTGTTCTTCCTGCTGATGGCGATGATCTCGACGGCGTCGATGCTGCCGGTGCTCGGCAGCGTGCTCGCGCCGATCCTGCTGCCCTTCCTGACGCTCGGCCTGATGGTCGCGAGTTCGGTGGCCGCGAACGACAACGCCGACGGCCTGGGCAACGCGGGCGACCTGCAGCGCCCCACGGGCTCGGCGATGTTCATCGCGGTGTTCGACGCCATGCGCACCGAATGGCGCTCGCTGGTGGTGCTGGGCGTGATCTCGGCCGTGTACTTCGTGCTGGCCGTCACCCTGACGGCGCTCATCGACGGCGGCCAGCTCATGCGCGCCTACCTGTTCGACGAAACGGTGACGCCCGAAGTCATGAAGAGCAGCGAGTTTCTCACGGCGCGCACGCTGCTGATGTGCCTGAACCTGCCGCTGTCGCTGGCCATGTGGCACGCGCCCGCGCTGGTCCACTGGCACCGCGTGGAGCCGGTGAAGAGCATCTTCTTCAGCATCGTCGCGCTGTTCCGCAACTTCGGCGCCTACGCGCTGTTCGGCCTGGCGTGGTTCGGCGTGTTCATGCTCGCGGGCATCGCCGTCGGCCTGCTCGCCACCGTGCTGATCGGCGTCGGCGCCATGGGCTCCGACGGCGCAGCCCTGGCGATCGGCAACATCCTGATGATCGGCACGGCGCTGGTGCTCGCGGCCATGTCGCTGGCCTCGACCTGGTTCACCTTCCGGGACAGCTTCGACGCGAACTGAACCCGGTCGGGCCGCTCAGTCGGTTGCAGCCCCGTCCTTGCGCAGGCTCGCGAACAGCGACCACGCCATGCCTGCGAGCAACAGCAGGCCCCCACCCAGCGCCCCCCAGAGCCACCACTTGCGCGACGGATCGTGCGGTGCCGCCTCGGGAACCGGCGCGAGCGCTGCGACAGCGGCCTCGACCGCCGCCACAGGCAGCGTGACCGAAGCGCCGTCCGCTGCGACGGGCTTGTCCGCGGCATAACCCGGGATCAGCGTGGACAACGCGAGCGGCGCACCCGGCACCGCCCCTTGAACCGCGCCCTTGTCGGGTGCCGCACGCCATGCGAGCGAGAACGGTGCACTGCCCTGCGCGAGAAACACCAGCGTGCGCGGCGTGGCCCCCACGGCAATCGTCGGCGGCGTTGCGCCGAGCACGCTCACCGGGCCAGCGGTGCGCAGCCGCAGACGCGAGTACACCGCACCGTCGAGCGCCAGCACCGGCGAACGCGCTTCGCCGCCGGCTTGCGCGAGGCGGTACACCACTGTGTCGAGCAGCGGCGCCTCGCCCGGGCCCGTGGGCAGCGCAGTCGTTCGGCGCTGCGAGTGCCGCAACGCGTAAAGCGGATTGCGCGGCACGAACTGCGGCGGCGTCGCCGAAGCTGGCGCGGCATCGACCAGGCCCGACACGCCGACCTGCGCCAGCGTGTTGATGTCGGCGAGGTCGATGCGCAGGCTCTGCACCGGCAGGCCGCGCGGCAGCAGGTAGTCGCAGTAATCCTCTGCGCAACGCTCCGGCTTCAGCGCGCCGGACCATTCGATCGGCGCGACCGGCTCGACCTCCTGCACGCTGTCGATCTCCACCTTGGCGAGCGGCGCGCCGTGCTGCGGATCGCTCCAGCGCAGGCGCAGGAAGCGCGTGCGCAGGTTGCCCAACTCGACCGCCATGCGCTCGATGGTCTGGCCGCCATGCGCCAGGCGCACCAGTTGCTCGTCGCCGCTGACCGGGCGCCATCGCCGCAGGTCGTCGCTGGCCTCCAGCCGGAAGGCGAACAGGCCGCGCGCATCGGGCGCGACCTCGAAGCGCGCCTGCAGCAGGCTGCCCTTGACCTGGCTCACGTCGATGAGCCACTGCGTCGCGTCGTTCGGCTTGGCGGCGGTCTTGCTGGCCAGCGCCAAAGAGCCGTCGGGGCGCACGGTGAAAGCCAGCGCGGTGTCGCTCGATGCCGTGTTGCCGGGCAGCGCGAAGATCGGCACTGCCTGCGAAGCCGTGCGCGGCGTGGCCGCTTCGTTGCGCAACCAGGCGTAGGGCACGGCATGCCCCGCGGCGTTGTGGACCCGCAGATCGCTGAGGTCGCCATAGGCGGCGCGGCCGTAGATGGCGAGCGGCAGCGTGAGCCGGTGGTACGGCCCGGCGCCCTGCAGCGCGATGGGTGCGGAAGTGATCGGCTGCCCCTGTGCAGCGCCTGCCGCGGCCATCAGCGCGACAAGGACCCCATGAATCGAACGACCGCTCATACCGCACCTCCTTCAACCGGCGCCGGCGTCGGCTCCGCATCTTCCTTCTTCGGTGGCACCGGCGCGAAGTACCCCACCAGCAACAGCAGCACACCCACGGCAATGAACGACACGATGCGGAACAGCCCGCCGCGGTCCGCCAGTTCGACGAAGAACAGCTTGAGCACCACCACGCCGAGCAGCGCGGCACCCGCCATCCACAAGGTCCGCACCCGGCGCCCGTGGCCGAGCACCATCGCGACCACGCCGCAGATCGCCCAGGTGATCGACAGCGCCGCCTGCGTGAGCCAGGAGGCGTAGAGCGCGTCGAAGCGCCATGCCACGCCCGCATAGTGGTGGCAGGTGCGCAGCACCATGCCGGTCAGCAGCGCGAGGCCGGTGAAGCCGACCGCGCCCTTGGCGACCATCGGCTGCACCCGCGCGAACGAACCCTGCGGCAGCGCGCGCCACCAGAGCACCAGCGCGAACAGCACGAGCCATTGCGCGAGTTCGAGCGGATTGAGCAGCGGCACATACGGCAGCGGCGCCGCATCGCCGGCGCTCACGGCGTTGGTGACCCACACCCATGCGAGCAGGTACGCCGCCACCGGCGTCGCGGCCAACTCCAGGTAGGCGCTGCGGTACTCGCTGAGCGGCCAGCGCTGCAGCAGCACGCGCGAGCGCAGCGCCCACAGCACGAGCACCGGCACGAGGGCCCAGCCCAGCAGTTGCCAGCTCGACCACTCGGCACCGATGCGGCCGAGTTGCCACTGGCATTCACGCGCGGCGAGCAGCAGGAAGAGCCAGAAGCCCGCAACATGGAACGGCGTCAGCGTCGAGGCGTCGAGCCAGCGCTTCTGTGCGCGCAGCAGGCGCAGGTGCCACACGAGCGCCAGCGGCCACGCGATCCAGCCGAGCGCGCTCGATGGCACGTAGAACAACGTCGGCCCGCCCGCGATGCCATAGGCAGCGATCAGGCCGAAGCCGGGCAGCGTGGCCAGCGTCGCCCGGCCGAGCTGCGACCAGTCACGCCGGTGCGCCACGAGCGCGGACAGCGCGGACGTCACAAGCACCACCGCCATCGCGGCCGCGGGCACGTAGCTCACCAACGCATGGAGGCTCAACACCCGGACGCTTTCGTCCAGCATGCCGACCAGCCACCAGCCCAGGCCCCAGACCACCGGCGCCCACAGCACCGCAGGCAGCGCGCACCACGCGTTGACCCAGCGCTTGCGCGCCGTGCCGACGACCCCTGCTTCGCGCGGCCGCGCTTCGTCGCGCAGCCAGTCGCCGCCCAGGAGCGCCGTGAGACCCAGCACCACAGGCGTCCAGAAGCCGAGATGCCCGAAGGCGGGACGCAGCACGCGCATGTCGCCGCTCGTCTCCGCCAACACGATGAAGAGGAGCGCCGAGATCGCATGCAGCACGCCCGCGAACGCCGCGAGCGGCAGGTGCGCCATGCGCAGCGCCACCCACAGCACGACGGTGGCCGTCAGCGGCCACAGCAGCGCGGCCTGGGTGAGGCTGATCTGGAACAGCATCGCCAGGTGCAACAGGCCTACGCCCGCGATCACGCCCACCACATTGCCGAGCGACCACACGGGCTGCACGCCGCGCGCCAGTGCCGCGCGGTGCGGTGCGCCTGCAGCATCGACCAGGCCGCACTGCCGAGCACGCTGAGCGCGATCAGGCACGCAGCCGCGGCGCCCTGCCAGCCGCTTTCGAGCGCCTGCTTCGCATCGAGCCCCTCGCCCGCACGGTGCAGCGTGGCAATGAAGCCCGCCACCGCCAGCGCCTGCATGCCGAAGCTCACATACGTGAGCGGCAGCAGCGCGAAGCGCACGGCAACAGCGAAGGTGACCGATGCGAGCACGGCCGTCGCCGCCGCGGCCCAGGGCGGCGTGAACCACTGCCACAACAGCAGCGTGAGCGCGGCCATGCCGAGCCACGGCAAGGCGCTGCCGACGATGGCTTCGAGGCCGTCGCCTTCATCGAGTTTGGCGCGACGGTGCATGGCCCACATCGCGAAGGCACTGACAGCGACCAGCAGCGGGCCGATCACCGAGCCCTGCAGCAGCGGATGCCCCGCCGCCCCGTCGAGTTGCGTGGCTTCGAGCAGCTTCCACACCGCGCCGGCGAACACCAGGAACGAGAAGGCGCGCGCATAGACGCGCCCTTGCCGCGCGCCCAGCCAGTACATGCCGGCCGCCTCGACCGCCCACGCCGCGCCGGTCCACTGCCCTTCGAGGCCGAGCGGAATGGCGAGCGTGCCGAAGATCACGCCGACGATGGCATACGCCTCCGCCAGCAGCGCGAGGCCCTTGGGCTGTGTGGCGAACACCAGCCGGCCCATCACGAGATAGAACGCCGCAAGCGCCATCGCCGAGAAGGCGGCGCCGTATGGCCACGGATGCATCAGCAGGTACTGCATGCCGAAGGCGACCATCGGTGTACCGAACACCAGCGAGCTGTCGACCCGGCCGGCGCGGCGCAGGGTGTCGAGCGCGCGCGTCGCGAGCGGCTGCGCGGGCTGCACCGGTGCATCGAACAGCGTGCGGCGCGCAAAGAACAGACCGATGGCGGTGAACAGCAGGAAGAACACGATCAGGAACGGCTGCACAGTGCCGTACTGGTCGTCGGTGTAGTACTTGTGCGCCCAGCCGGCCGCGAGCGTGAAGGTGCCGACGAAGCCGATCAGGTTCAGCACGCGCCAGGCCTTGAACCACGCGATCAGCACGATGCCCACGTCGAGCACGAGCAGGTACGTGAAGAGGCCCACCGGCTGGTTCGAGCCGGTCGATGCCAGCACCGGCGCCGCGAAGCCTTCGAGCGCGGCGACGATCGCGAGCACAGGCGCGTTCTGCAGCACCGCGAGCGCGGCACTCAGCACCGCCACGCCGAACAGGAAAGCGAAGCCGACACTGGCCGGCAGCAGGCCGCTGAGCTTCATGGCCGCGAGCGTCGTGAGATAGAAGACGCCGATGCCCGCGCCCTGCAAGATCAACGCATAGCCCGCGCGCTTGTGGCGCAGCAGCCAGCCCAGCACCAGCAGGCCCGCGCCCACCAGCGCGACCGCGGCGTAGCGCAGCTCGATCGGCACCGTGACGCGTTCGGCCGTGTAACGCAGCAGGAAGGCCAGGCCGAGGAACAGGATCAGCACGCCGAGCTTGACCAGCATGTTGCCGCCGAAGATCAGGTTGGCGATCGGCGCGGGCAGGCGGTCGCGCAGCGGGACCGGTGGGGGTGGCGGCGGCGGTGGCGGGCGGCGGACCAGCGGCGGCACGGCGACCGGCGGTGGGGGTGCTGCGACGGGTTTTTCAGCGACAGGAACAGCAGGAGTAAGGGGCGCGGCGGGCGTGACCGGCGCTTCCGCAAGGGACTCCTTGGGAACCACGACAGGCGGCGGGACTTGCAGGGTCGCGATGCGCGGCCGCGCCATCTCCGCGGCGCGTGCAGTGGCCGGCGGGCCCAAGGGCAGTGAAGGCGACTCCGCGAGCGGCGTGCCGGCCATGGACGTGGCGAGATCGCCGACCGACGCAGTGACCACCGGGGCCGCAGGCACCTCGCCCGTGCCCAACGCGAGCCGGCGTTCCAGCTGGCCGACACGTGCCTCGAGTTCGGTCACGCGCTGCTGCAGCTTCAGCACGGCGCCTGCCGGCGCAGACGGTGGACTGGCGACCCGGCCGTCCGACAACGCGCTTTCAGCCTCGGTGCGCTGCGGCGCGTCCTTTTTCTTCTTGCCGAACAGCTTCTGGAACGCGAGCGCGCCGACGAGCGCGAGAAGCAACGCCATGGGCAGCGATTCGAGCATCGCCCCAATGAACAGGCCGGCCATCATGCCTACGAACCACATCCCTGACTCCCCTTGTTTTGGCGAGCCCGGAGTGTACGACTGCTTCAGGCGAAAGGCGCTCCAACGCCCGCCCCGCCTTTGCAGTCAGCTACAACTTTTGTAGCAAATCTAAACAGGCGTGAGCTTCGCCACCGACAGTGCCAGCCACTTCACGCCGTGGCGCGCGAACTTCACCTGCGCCCGCGCGTCGTCGCCGGTGCCTTCGAGCGCGGTCACCGTGCCCTCGCCGAACTTGTTGTGGAACACCTGCATGCCCGAGCGCAAACCGTGCGACGGCGCGGTCTTCTGCGGCGGCACGGGCGGGCTGGCGAAGGTGTCCTTGCCGGCGCTGCTGCCGCCTCCGCTGTAGCGGTTGCCGCCGCCCCCACCACCACCGTAGCCACCGGCACCACCGCGCGTGCTGCCGTAGCCGCCGCCATAGCCGAAGGCCGAAGGCGCAAAGCCCTGGTTCTTCGGCGTGAGCCACTTGAGCGCACTTTCGGGCAGCTCGTCGAAGAAGCGGCTCTTGACGTTGTAGCGGGTCTGGCCGTGCAGCATGCGCGTCTGCGAGTGGCTCAGGTACAGGCGCTTGCGCGCGCGCGTGATCGCCACGTACATCAGGCGGCGCTCTTCCTCGAGACTCTCGAAATCGCTCATCGAGTTCTCGTGCGGGAACAGGCCCTCTTCCATGCCGGTGATGAACACGCAGTCGAACTCCAGGCCCTTGGCGGCGTGCACGGTCATGAGCTGCACCGCGTCCTGGCCGGCCTGCGCCTGGTTGTCGCCCGACTCGAGCGCCGCGTGCGTCAAAAAGGCCGCGAGCGGGCTCAGCGTTTCGCCCGTTTCGGCATCGGGTGCCAGCGGCTCGTCGAGCACGGGGCGGGTCAGGTCGATGCCCTGGCTCGCGAGCGACTGGCGCAGCTCGTCGACCGGCAGCGCCACGGCATCGCGGCCGAAGCCTTCCTGCGTGACGAAGCTTTCGGCCGCGTTCACGAGTTCGTCCAAGTTTTCGAGGCGGTCGGCGCCTTCACGGTCGGCCTTGTAGTGCTCGACAAGGCCGCTGTGGTCGAGCACCAGCTCGATGATCTCGCGCAGGCTCACGCCTTGCGTCTGCTCGCGCAGCACGTCGATCTTGGCGACGAAGGCCGTGAGGTTCGAGCCGGCCTTGCCGCCGACCGCGCTCACCGCGTCGTGCAGCGAGCGCCCGGCGGCGCGTGACGCGTCCTGCAGGCTTTCGAGCGTGCGTGCGCCGATGCCGCGCGGCGGAAAGTTGACGACGCGCAGGAAGCTGGTGTCGTCGTCCTTGTTCTCGAGCAGGCGCAGGTAGGCCAGCGCGTGCTTGATTTCGGCGCGCTCGAAGAAGCGCAGGCCGCCGTACACGCGGTACGGCACCGAGGCGTTGAACAGCGCCGTTTCAATCACCCGGCTCTGCGCATTGCTGCGGTAGAGCACGGCCATTTCCTTGCGGTCGAAGCCGTCGCGCACCAGTTGGCGCATCTCTTCGACCATCCACTGCGCCTCGGCAAGATCGGTGGGCGATTCGTACACGCGCACCGGCTCGCCCGGGCCCTGCTCGGTGCGCAGGTTCTTGCCCAGGCGCTTCTTGTTGTGGCTGATCAGCTCGTTGGCCGAATCGAGGATGTTGCTGTAGCTGCGGTAGTTCTGCTCCAGGATGATCTGGTGGCGCACATTGAACTCGCGCACGAAGTCGGTCATGTTGCCCACGCGCGCACCGCGGAAGGCATAGATGCTCTGGTCGTCATCGCCCACGGCGATCACGCTGTTGTGCTCACCGGGCGTGAAGTGGCCGCCGGCGGCGGTGTGGCCCGAGAGCATCTTCAGCCACGCGTACTGCAGGCGGTTGGTGTCCTGGAACTCGTCGACCATGATGTGGCGAAAGCGCCGCTGGTAGTGCTCGCGCACCGGGTCGTTGTCGCGCAGCAGCTCGTAGCTGCGCAGCATCAGCTCGCCGAAGTCGACCACGCCTTCGCGCTGGCACTGCTCTTCGTACAGCTGGTAGAGCTCGACCTTCTTGCGGTCGTCGTCGCTGCGCGCTTGCATGTCGCCGGGACGCAGGCCGTCTTCCTTGGCGCCGGCGATGAACCACTGCGTCTGCTTGGCCGGAAAGCGCTCGTCGTCGACGTTGAACTGCTTCATCAGGCGCTTGATGGCCGAGAGCTGGTCCTGCGTGTCGAGGATCTGGAAGGTCGAGGGCAGGTTGGCCAGCTTCCAGTGCGCGCGCAGCAGGCGGTTGCACAAGCCGTGGAAGGTGCCGATCCACATGCCGCGCACGTTGACGGGCAGCATCGAGGTCAGCCGCGTCATCATTTCCTTGGCGGCCTTGTTGGTGAAGGTGACGGCCAGGATGCCGCCGGCGGACACCTGCCCCGTCTGCAACAGCCACGCGATGCGGGTGGTAAGCACCCGCGTCTTGCCGGAGCCGGCACCAGCGAGGATGAGCGCGTTGCCCGCGGGCAGCGTGACGGCAGCAAGCTGCTCGGCGTTGAGGTTGTTCAGCAACGGCGAGGCAGGGCCGCCCGCATCGGCTGCGGACGCGCCGGAAAACAGGTCGTGAGGGAGCATGGGCTCCATTGTAGAAAGCTGCCCCGCCGCGGGCGCCGCCGGGCCGGGGTGACCTTGCGGGCATGACCTGGATCAAGGCAGCGCCTGCTGGCGGGCGCAGGCCTGCCGCGCTTGCGGCAGATCAAGCGGCGCGGCCCGACGCAGCGGGAGACTGCCTTCCAGTTGCCGGCCCTGCGCGCCGGCCGTCACTGGAAAACAGAACACATGCAAAAGAAACTCGCCCCCGCCTGCATCGCCGCCCTGCTCGCCGCCACGGCGGCCCTGCCGGCCGCGGCACAGGAAACGCAAGGCAACTGGCTGGTGCGCGCCCGCGCCGTGTACCTGAAGCCGGCGAACCATTCGGCCCCGGTGGCCGACCTGTCGATTCCGGCCGACGCCATCACCATCAACAGCAAGACCATCCCCGAGCTCGACGTCACCTACTTCTTCACGCCGAACATCGCCGCCGAGCTGGTGCTGACGGTGCCGCAGAAACAGACGGTCACCGTGCAGCAGAGCGCGCTGGGCGGCCCGGTGGACATCGGCACCTTCAAGCACCTGCCGCCCTCGTTGATGCTGCAGTACCACTTCATGCCGACCGCAAAGATCCGGCCGTACGTCGGCGCGGGCCTGAACTACACGCGCCTGAGCAGCGTCAACCTGCAGGTGCCGACGGTCGGCCGGCTTCAGCTGCAGAACGAAAGCTTCGGCTTTGCGATGGGCGCCGGCGTCGACATCGAGGTGGCGAAGAACACCTACCTCAACCTCGACGTGAAGAAGCTGCGCATCCGCAGTGCCGTGAACATGAACGGCGTGCAGCTGTCGACCGTGAAGGTCGACCCGTGGCTGTTCGGCGTGGGCGTCGGCTACCGGTTCTGACGAAGAACCGCACCCTGGTCGTCGGGTATACGCAGCAACCCATAGGGTCAATACGACCCGGCGACTTGCGCATCGCGACCATGGCCGTAAAATCAATCACCGGGCCCAAGTTTCTTGCGTCCGGTTTTTTTTGGCCGTCATTTTCATGACGCGACCGCGAGAACCGGCCGGACCAAGCGCTCATTCGTTCCACTCAACGATTCCTTTCTGGAGCCTGGTCATGCAAATCTTCGATTACGACAACATCCTTCTGCTGCCGCGCAAATGCCGCGTGGAGAGCCGCTCGGAATGCGACGCCAGCGTCACGCTGGGCGAGCGCACTTTCCGCCTGCCGGTGGTGCCAGCCAACATGAAAACGGTGGTCGACGAGTCGATCTGCCTGTGGCTCGCGCAGAACGGTTATTTCTACGTGATGCACCGCTTCGACCTGGACAACATCCAGTTCGTGAAGGACATGCAGGGCAAGGGCGTGTTCGCCTCGATCTCGCTCGGCGTGAAGAAGCCCGACTACGACACGGTCGACCAGATGGTCGCCCAAGGCCTCGTGCCCGAATACATCACGATCGACATCGCGCACGGCCATGCCGACAGCGTGAAGAACATGATCGGCTACCTCAAGGCCAAGCTGCCGAAGTCGTTCGTGATCGCCGGCAACGTCGGCACGCCCGAAGCCGTGATCGACCTGGAGAACTGGGGCGCCGACGCCACCAAGGTCGGCATCGGCCCGGGCAAGGTCTGCATCACCAAGCTCAAGACCGGCTTCGGTACGGGCGGCTGGCAGCTGTCGGCGCTCAAGTGGTGCGCGCGCGTGGCCACCAAGCCGATCATTGCCGACGGCGGCATCCGCGACCACGGCGACATCGCCAAGAGCATCCGCTTCGGCGCATCGATGGTCATGATCGGCTCGCTGTTCGCGGGCCACGAAGAGTCGCCGGGCAAGACGGTCGACGTCGACGGCGCGCTCTTCAAGGAGTACTACGGCTCGGCCAGCGACTTCAACAAGGGCGAATACAAGCACGTCGAAGGCAAGCGCATCCTCGAGCCCATCAAGGGCAAGCTGGCAGACACGCTGGTCGAGATGGAGCAGGACGTGCAGAGCTCGATCAGCTACGCGGGCGGCCGCACGCTGATGGACATCCGCAAGGTCAACTACGTCACGCTGGGCGGCGACAACGCAGGCGAACACCTGCTGATGTGAGCGCGACGGGCGGCCTGTCCGCCCGTCTCTCTTTTCAGGCCTCGAGCAACTGCACTGCGTAGCGGTGCAGCGCATGGGCCGGATCGGCCAGCGCATCGACCACGCCGAAGTGGTCGAGCCCCGGCAGCACCTCGCACACCGGCACGGTGTGGCGGCCCCAGGCCTCTCGGATCATCGCGTTGTGGCGCAGGAACTCGGCGCTCTCGTTGCCCCCCACCGCCGCATAGAGCTGGCCGCGCGCCGGCGCAGGCCACAGCGCCGGGCTTGCGCACCGCGCGTCGGCATCGGTGAGCTTCAGCGTGTGCTCGAGGAACGGCGTGCGCTGCAGCGGCCGCAGGTCGAACAACCCCGACACCGACAACGCATTGCGCACGAGCTGCGCGGGCAGATCGGGCGCGACCGCCTTCCAGTCGCAGGCCAGCAACGCCGCAGCCATGTGGCCGCCCGCGGAATGTCCGGCGACGGTGATGCGCGACGGGTCGCCGCCATGCGCCGCCACGTGGCGCCAGGTCCATTCGAGCGCCCGCACCATCTGCAGCAGGATGCCCGGCACGGTCACCGGCTGGTCGACCGGGCCCGGGCACAGCGCGTAGTTGGGCTGCACCACGCAGATGCCGCGGTCGTGGAAGGCGGGGCTGATGAACGAATGGTCCTTCTTGTCCATCGCGCGCCAGTAGCCGCCGTGAATGAAGACCAGCACCGGCGCATCGGGCACGGGCGCCGGAAAGACATCGAGCGTTTCGTTCGGACCGGTGCCGTAGGGCACATCGATGCGGCACGGCAGCGTGTCGCGCGCCGCGGCGGAATCGCGGGCCCAGCGCGCGAAGTACGCGGGGTGGTCCTTCACCCGCGCCAGGTTGTTGTACATGCCTTCCAGCCAGGCGGGATCGTGCGCTTCCATGCGGTGCTTGCTCCTAGTTTTTTCCAGCCGGCATCTTGGCACGACAGCGTGCATGGAAATGCGTGGCTGGATAAAATGCGGGGTGTGTTGGGGGGGTAGCTCAGCTGGGAGAGCGCCGCGTTCGCAATGCGGAGGTCGTGAGTTCGATCCTCATCCTCTCCACCAACCGACCCAGCAAAAAGGCCTTGGCAATCGCCAAGGCCTTTTTCGTTTGCAGCTGTGCGTTGTCGACGGGGAATATCAGGCGTCGAGCGTCAGGTGCTGGCCGTGCAGCGCTGCGGCGCCCGGCGACGCCAGGAAGCCGATGGTCTGCGCCGCGACCGTCGTGGAAACCCACTCCGCCGGATTCGCATCAGGCATCGCCTGGCGGTTGGCCGGCGTGTCGAGCACGCTGGGCGCGACGCTGTTGATGTTCACGCCGTGCGGCGCGGCCTCGGCCGCCATCGATTCCACGAGGCGCTGCAGCGCGCTCTTCGATGCGATGTAGGCCGCCATCGCCGGCAGGCCGCGCGCCGCCACCTTCGCCGTCACCGCGATGATGCGGCCCGCGCGGCGCTCGATCATCGAAGGCAGCACGGCCTGCGTCACGGCGACGAACGACCAAGCGTTGAGGTTCATCATCCGGTCCCAGCTCTCGCGCGTGAGCGCATGCGTCGCCTCGCCCATCTCGAAGCCGCCGGCGATGTGCACCAGCGCATCGACGCGGCCGAAAGCCTGCAGCACCTGGCCGGTGAGCGCGGCCATGTCGGGCGCCGAAGTCACGTCACCGGCGAGCAGCAGGTGCTGCGAGTTGTCCAGGCCCGGAAAGACTTCGGCCAGGCGACCCGCGTGGTGGTCGACCAGCGCGAGCCGCGCGCCCTGCTCAAGAAAGTGCTGGGCCACGGCCCGGCCCAGTGCGCCCGCGGCGCCGGTGATCAGGACATGGGGGGTGGTGCTTGCATCGCTCATCGAAAACTCCTCGGATAGGGGGCGGGGCCAGGCCCGACGGTCGCGCATCCTAACGCCCTCGTACAAATGTGCTGAAAGTTTTTGAAGTGCCAAAAAAATTGATATATACTCGTGGTCTTGCCAGAAAACACTAACGGTTTTCAAAGCAAGGGCTCTTAGCTCAGTTGGTAGAGCAGCGGACTCTTAATCCGTAGGTCGAGTGTTCGAGTCACTCAGGGCCCACCAACCAACATCGCGGAAACGCTGAAAAGCCTGCTACCCACAAAGTAGCAGGCTTTTTTCATGGTGCGTTCACTTGTACGTTTGCTTGCGCCAACGCTACCCTTCGCAAGCCTCTCCCCGACATCCCGTGAAGAAATCCAAACCCGCGTCATCGCCGACATCCTTCGACCTCAAGCAGCACTGGCATTGGGGCCGCGGCATGCGCCAGTTGCGCATCGCCGACTTCCTGAAAGACGGCCGCCTTCTCGTCCCCGGTGACCTCACGGGCGAAGGCCCGGCCACCGATGACGGCACCGGCGCGCTGCGCACCGTCGGCGGCGTGCAGGTCGGCAGCGCCGACTACGCCACCGGCCTCATGTGGGTCGGCCGCAAGCTGCGCGAAGGCGATCTGCCGAGCAAGAAGCCCCAGGCCTGACGTCGCTACGGCGCCATGACGCGCCGAAGAAACTGCAGCGAGCGCTCCAGTGCGAGCCGCCCCGGCGCATCGTCGAGGTTGAACTGGTACTCGTGCGGCAACGCCGGCGTCTGGTCGGCGGGGAAGAACAGGCTGTCGACCTGCACGCCCTTCGCTGTCAACGTCTCGGCCATCGAACGCGACTGCCCTTCGAGCGGATCGCCGTTGCCCGCAGTGATGAACGACGGCGGAAAAGCCCCGGTCACATAGCGGCGCACCGACGCGGTCTCGAAGGCCGGCGCATGCTGGAAATTCTTGCTGCCGCTGTACGACCAGAACACGGTCCGCAGAAAGCCGCCGAATGCACCATCGAGCTTCGCCTGCGCGGCGTCGTAGGCGCCGCAGTGCAACAGCAAGCCGCGCAGCTGCTCGCGCGCGATGACAGGTGCAAGGCCGACGGCTTTCGCGTAGCTGGGCACCGCCACGGCATTCGCAACCTGCGCAACGATGTGCGCGCCCGCCGAGTCGCCGGCAAGCACGAGCCGCGTGGGGTCCACACCGAGCCTCGCTGATTCCCGCACGAGATACCCCAGCGCCGAGTTCACCTGTCGCACCGGCACCGGGTAGCCCTGGCCGGGTGCGATCGAATAGCCGACAGCCACCACGGTGAAGCCCTGCCCCGCCAGCACGCGCGCGTAGTTGGCCACGTCGCGCCGATGGCCCGAGACCCAGGCGCCGCCGTGCACCCACACCACCGCGGGCAAGGGCCGGTCGCCCGCCGAGACCGGGCGGAACACGTCAAGGTAGGCATCGGGATCGGCCTCGTCATAGCGCTGGTCGAGCACCGCCGCGATGCCGGGCGGCACGTGCTTCTGCAGCGACTGCGATGCGGCGTCCGATCCCTTGCCGAAGGCATAACGGATCATCAGCACCGACGGCCACGGACTCCACTGGAACGCGGCATAGCCCGCGATCACGAGGCCGGTGATGACGGCGAGGACCGACAGCAGGATGTTCTTGAGCTTCACGGTGGAGCGCCTGCGCCGGTCGGTCCGGCGCTTCAGGAGCGCCCCTGCATTCTGCGTGCCGCAGGGATCACCCCGCTATGCTCGCCTCACATGCCGCCACTGCCCTTCGCTCACAGACCCACGCTGCGCTGCGCCGCACGCACGCTGTGCGTGGCCCTGGTGTTCACGGCGGCGCCCACCCTCGCATCGGCCGCCGCCGGCTGTCTTGCCACGGCCTCGCATATTCCGCCGCCGGCACGCGCCCTCGCGATGGCCGCGTTGGCCCGCCAAGAGCACACCGCCTTCGGCAGCCAGACCATGGACGCCGAAGGCCGGCTCACCGAGTCCGGCTATTCGGAAGCGGAAGACACGCGCTATCCCGCCGGCGCGCTGCCCGCATGGCAACGCGTGCTGAGCTACTGGCGCGCGGTCGATCCGTCGGGTGCGCGGCTGCCGTCTCTCGTGCGCTTCGGCGCCCTGCGCGCAGCCGATCGCACGCTGCTGACCGATGCGCTCAATCGGGCGAGCGCGGCACGCCTGCAAGGCCTCGGCGTCGGCCCCGACCAGGGGCTGGACTCATCGGACCAGCGCGCGATCGAGACGGCCCTGCAACGCGTCGCGGTGATCGACACGCCCTGGTCCGCCGCGTTCATCAGCTGGGTGGCGCGCGAGGCCGGGCTCGGCGCCGACGAGTTCGTCTTTTCCGAGGCCCACGTCGACTACGCGGGTGCCGCATGGCAGGCCGGCATCGACGAGGCGGCGGGCCGCGCAACACCGCAAGCCTTGCGCGCCTGCGACCTGATGCGCACGTCGCCGCGCCCGGGCGATCTGGTCTGCCATGCACGTGGCGCGCGTGGTGCGTCGCTCGAGCGCTTCGCACAGATCGGCGAAGTGCTCGCCGGCCGCCCCACAGGCGGCGCGCCGTTGCCGATGCACTGTGATGTGGTGGTGAGCGTGGACGATGCGGGCTTCGACGCCGTGGGCGGCAACGTGCTGCAGTCGGTCACGTGGCGGCGCCTGGCCTTTGCGCCCGGCACGCGGCTGCTGGACCCGAGCTACTTGCCCGAGGGCTGCACGACGGGCAGCGCTGCGTGCGTCGATCGCCACATGAGCCGACAGCCGTGGTCGCTGCTGCTGCAGTGGCGTTGAGAGAGGGCAACGCACCCCCAAGCGTCAGTCGCGGTAGTACACCTCGACAGCGCCCTTGAGCTTGATCAGCAGCGGATGGCCCTTGCGGTCCAGCGTGCGGCCGGCGGGCACCTTGATCCAGCCTTCGCTGATGCAGTATTCCTCGACGTCCAGGCGGTCCTTGCCGTTGAAGCGGATGCCGATGGGATGCTCGAACACGGCGGGAATGTGGTGCGGGCTGCGCGGATCGGTCGAGAGGTGATCGGGCAATGCGGGCTTGGAGGTGGCTTCGTCGGTCATGGGCAAACAGGTTTCTGAATCGACCCGAATGATAGAACCTGCCGCCCTGCCGCTCCGAGTGCTTCTAGCGGCGCTTCTTCCAGGCCTTGGGCGGTGGCTTCGGCCCGAAGCCCAGCGCGGCCCGTGCGAGCGCGTCGGCCTCGGCGTTGCGGTGGCGCGGAATCCATTGCACGTGCGCCTCGTCGAAGCCCTGCAACAGCATGCGCGCTTCATCGAACAGCGGCGCCATGCGCACGATCGGCCGCACGTCGGCACCGCCGCTCAACTGCTCGACCAGCGTGCTGTTGTCGCTGTAGGCCTGCACCGCCGTGGCGCCGCGCGCCTGCAGCTCGCGCAGCGCAAGCGTGAGCGCCCGCAGCTCGGCCTCGTTGTTGCAGCCCGTGGTGTGCGTGGCCTGCGAGAAGGTGTGGCGCGTGCCGTCGGGCTGGGTGATGACGACGCCGATGCCCATGCGCCCGGGGTTCGGCATGGCGCTGCCGTCGCAGTGGACGACCCACGGGGGAAGGCGCTCGGGCGCGGCAACGGTCATGGAGAAAAAGAAGGAAGCGAAGGAAAGCGACGAACGCGCTCAGCAGTTGCTGCGCTTGATGCCCGCGAGATTGCACGGCCGCTGGCCGGGCGGCGGCCCCGGGTCATGCGGGGGACGCGGTGGCCGGTGGTAGCCGGGGCGCGGCGCGCCGTAGTACGGATCGCCACCCCAGATGTAGGTCGGCCCCGGGTCGACCGCAGGCGCCTCGCCCACCGGATAGCGCGGAATGATGGCCGGGCCCGAGGGCGCAGGCTGCGGCGGCGGTGCGGACGGTGCCGCGTAGTTCGGCCGGCGAGGTGTGTCCTCGTCGCCCGGCGCACGCGACGGTCCAGGCGGCGGCTCGTCGATCCGCAACTGCCGCGACTGCTTGGTGCCCGACGGGCAGGCGCCGTCGGTGTAGACGATGCGGCCGTCGACGTCGGTGCAGCGCACCACCTCCGCCTGCGCGGCCGGTGCGGCCGCAACAAGCCAGAGCAGCGAAACGAAAAGGATGGAGGGCGAACGCATGGAGACGCTCTTTGTAACAGTGCGCGGGCGCGCGAACAAGCGAAAGAAGGAGCCGCAGCATCCGGCAGCCAGACGTTCCCTAGGCGACAGGCACGACCGGCGGACTTTGCCATCATCGTCCGTTCGACTGACGCCCGTCGCCGGGCACACGGAGCCCCCCACAATGACCTCGCCTTTCTCCACCACCGCCCTGGGCCTGTGCGGCCCGCTGCGCCAGCCGCGCCAGATGCTGGCCGACCAGACCTACGACGACCACAAGTCGATCCACGACGACGCCACGGCAGAAAACCTGGGCTTGCGCGCCGGGCCGATCGAGGGACCGACGCACTTCAGCCAGTTCGACCCCCTGCTGTTCCACGTGTTCGGCCAGGCCTGGTTCGAGACCGGCTGCATCAGCGCCCACTACCAGAACATGGTGGTCGAGGGTGAGTCGGTGCGCGCCTTTGTCGACCTGCCCGCGCCCGGCGCCACCTTCGTGCGCCTGCGCGCCGAGAAGGCCGACGGCACGCCGGTGCTGACCGGCACCGCATCGGTCGGCGATGCATCGCAGCATCCGCACGAGCTGCCCCAGCGCATCGCCAAGCTGCGCCCGCCCCAGGGCCTGGTCATCAACCGCGACCTGCGCGTCGGTCAGCGCGGCGCCGTCGTCGAGAAGATCCGCATGGGCTTCGACCAGCACATGGGCGACCACTACCCCTTCACGTTGGCGGACAAGCTCAAGGTCATCACCGAGCCCTGCGGCTGGTACACGCCCGAAGGCGGCAAGGGCTCGCCTTGGGGCCGGGCCATCATCCCGACCGAGATGATCAGCGTGCTGCTCGGCTCCACCAGCGCCGAGGCACAACTGAGCGGCCGCAAGCCGGCCGTGGGCCTGTTCGCCGGGCAGGAGATTCGCCTGATCAAGGGCCCGCTCTTCGTCGACCAGGACTACGAGCTGGAGCGCGAGATCGTCGCGCTGAGTGAAAGCGCGCGCACCGAGTCCGTGTGGATACGCACCCAGGTGTACGAGATGCCGTCGCGCACGCTCGTGGCCGAGATGATCCTCAATGGCGCGACGATGAAGGCGTCGTATCCCACCTACGAAGCCGAAGCCAAGGAGCTGGGGCTGGCCTGAGCGCGGCATCGGCCCCGATCCATCGGGGCAGAATCCGATCTTTTTCCGGGTGCCGTATGCCAGCTGTACTTGAAGGGGGTTGCCTCTGCGGCAAGGTCCGATTCAGCGCGACCCAGCCGCCGCTGCGCACGTTCGCCTGTCATTGCACGTTCTGCCAACGCATGACCGGCACGTCCTTCTACGCCGAGTCCCTCTTTCCGATGGACGCCGTGCGGTTCAACGAAGGCGAGCTTCGGCAGTACGAACATCGCTCGGACGGCAGTCACAAGAAAGTCTTCGTCCACTTTTGTCCCTCGTGCGGCACGACGGTGGGCCTGACCTTCGAACGCTGGCCCGACGTCCGCGCCATCTCGCGCGGGTGCTACGACGATCCGGACGCGGTCGAACTCACGAGCCACATCTGGACGCGTTCTGCGCAAAGCGGCGTGGCCTTGCCGGCCGATGTCGATTGCTTTGCCCGCGCGCGCGCCACGTCCGATGGCCGGCCGGAGGTGGCCTCGCGGCATGAAGTGCCTGTGCTGGCTCGGCAAGACGGCGAGGCCTGAATCTTGGCGTCAATCGGCCATCAGCGTCGGTTCGCTCGACGACGGCGGAACACGACCCCGAGGTAGTAGATCGGGACGCACGTCAAGAGACCGGCGAGCACGGACCACACCGCGCCTCCGCCGATGAGATTGGTTCCATCCGGTGCGATGCAGCTTGACGTCGATGCCTCGATGCAATCCCTGTGCTTGTAGTAACGCTCGTAGAACGCCCACCAGAAGAAGCCCGCCGCCGCCGCGAATGCAACGCAGAGGATGGCGGGCCGGGTGATGGAAAGGGGGCGGGTGGTCATGGGCTTGAATGGCGATGTCGCACCACATCCATAGGAGCAGCGCAGGACTCGACGCGGAGATTATTTCGGAGGAAGTCTGTAACGCCACCAAGGGCCCGCTTGAGACATTGGGCTTTCTCCGAAGCTGACGCTCGCCAGCACGAGATATGCGATGCAAGAGTCATGAATCACGGCGGTTCCAATGGAACTTGCAGGTAATCCGCATACTTGCCAGTGAGCGCATCAACTCGTTCCAGATCCAAAGGAACATGCCGGATGCCGAGCACGTCTTGCAGGAATTTCAATCGTTCCTGCTGAGCCTCATCACCCTCGTCGTCAGGCGCACTGAAGTGCTCGAGCGCCCAGTCCGGGTCATATGCAATCTGCTCGAGCGCGAACCATCCCGTGTAGAAGCCCAGGCCCAAGAACTCATCGAGCGTTTCCGCGACAACGTAGTTGAGCTGATCATTTGCGGGCAACGTCATGACGATCGGGCCGCTTTCACCGTTCAGATTCGGCAGATCCAGGTAGCTGTAGTGAACGCCGTCACCACCCGTACTCGCGAATGTGAAGGCTGTGCCAGGAGTGCACCAGTAGTAGCCTTGAAGTGGAGGACTGTTGAGAATGAGGCCGCACGGATCGAAGACGGCTTCGATTGAACTTCCGAACCGCTTTGCAGCCATCTCGGCTGCTTTGTAGAGCGCCAGAACGGCGTGAGGAATAGGGGGCATTCGTCTGACTGGCTTGTGATGGGGGAGGCAGCAGCGTCGGATATTCATTCAACGCGACTGCCGACTTCATTTTCTACACCGCATCTTCCGGCATGCCATCCACACCAAATGCCACACCGCGCGCTTCCAGCTTCTCGCGCGCTGCATGGTGCACGACGCCGCGTTTGCGGGTATCAGGCTCCAGCAGCCTGCGCAGCGTGGCCTGGCTGACATTGGCATTGCGCACCACTTCCATGCGTACACCCCAGAATTTGTCATTCGCAAAACGATCCAGGATCTCTGCGTCTGCATCCGGATTCATGGCCGCCACGGCGCGTATGGATTGATTGGTGTCCGTCACAAAGGGCTCGAGTTCAGCCGCATTGGCCGCACCACTGGCAGCGATGTAGCGAAGCTCCTCTGCGGCTTTCTGCTCAATTGACTTTTTGGCCATTGCGTTCTTGAACGTATCTGCTGGAGCGAATCCTAGCGGCACTCGTTCCAGTACCCGTCCGGATTCGCCTCCAGCGGCGTGGCGATCCGCTTGAGCGACGCGCGGCCCTGCGCGTCTTTCGCGACACCGAAGATGTGCCCGTCCTGAACCGGGAAACCGTTGCGCAGAAACTTGAAGCCACTGCGCACCGACGAAAAATGAGCTTCGTTGAGTGCGTTGCGCAAGGCGCCGCGGTCGGCGACCGAGCCCTTGGTTTCCTTCAGCGCGCTGTCGATCAAGAGCGCCGCATCGAAACCTTGCGCGGCGTACTGCGACGGGATGCGGCCGTGCTTCTTTTCAAAGGCGGCAACGAACGCCTTGCTCGTCGGGCTGGGCAGGTCGGGACCCCACACCGCGCCGGCCAGCACATCGAGCGCGGCATCCTTGAGCAACGGCAGTGTCGTGCCATCGACCGTGCCGACCGTCAGCAAGGGCACCTTGCTCAGGAGGCCCGAGCGGTTCATCTGCTGGATGAAGTTCACGCCCATCTCGCCCGGCAGAAAGGCGACCACCGCATCGGGCGCGACGCGCTTGATTTGCGCCAGCGCTGCCGCGTAGTCGGTCTGCTCGGGTTTGACGTAGATCTCGCTGACCACCTCGCCCGAGTAGTAGCGCTTGAAGCCCCGCAGCTGGTCTTTGCCCGACACGTTGTCGGGCGCCAGGAACATCGTCTTCCAGTAGCCCTTGTCGACCGCGTACCGTCCCACGATGCCGGCCTGGTACTCGTCCTGGTACGAGGCGAAGACGAACTTGTTGTTGCACTGCTTGCCGGCTATCGGCGCCGGGCCGGCATTCGAGCCGACGAACAACATGCCCGCTCTGGCCATCGGCTTGGCCATGGCCATCATCACGTCGGAGAAGGTCACGCCGGTGATGAAGCTGACCTTGTCGTTCTCGATGAGTTTTTGCGCCAGCTGCGCCCCGAGTTCGGGGTTGTGCTGGTCGTCTTCCTTGACGACCGTCACGGCAACGCCGCCGAGCATGCCTTGGCGTTGTTCGACCGCCAGCATGAAGCCGTCGTACTGTTCCTGCCCGAGCGCGGCGCCCGTTCCGGACAGCGTGCCGATGAAGCCGATTTTTACCTGCGCGGAAGCGGTCAATGCCGCGGCGCCCAGGGTGCAGGCCACGAGGGCCGTGCGGATGCGGTGGATCAAGGTGTTCCTTGTGAATGAGGGGGGCGAGTGGTCAGAAGCAGACCGGGTTCGACCCGGGTCAGTTTGCGGCCTTGGTATTCGACGGCGTTTCAGAGATGGGACTCCGAGTGACCGCTCCCGGCTGGATCAGATCCCGTTCTGTGGCCGCTTGTCATCGCTCAGCAGCCCGTCGAGTTCAGACCAGAGTTCATCGCAGAGGCCTGCCCGAAATGCGGCGGCCTTGAACACCTCGTGCTCACCGCGATAGACGCTCCACAGGTCGCGATTGGCATCGGCCACACAGGCTCGTACGTTCGAGAGACGGTCAGCCACTTTCACGACCAGCGCCAGCTCCTCCGCCCCTGTTACTTTGGCCAGCTTCGCGTAGGTCTTCGACTTGCGCTCTTTCCTGTTCGCGCCGGGTTCGTCAGTGAGGAGTGCGACGCACGCAGCCACCAGGTCGCCGAAGCGCAGGCGCACCTCATCGACTGTCGCGTCCGTGTCTTCGACCACATCGTGCAGATACCCGATGACCTGAGCCTCTTGACCGTACGGCAGAAGGACCCGCGTGACGGCATCCAGATGGTGCGAGTACGGGTGCGTTCCGTACATTTGCGCGCCGTGCATGCTGAGTGCGTAGGCGCGGGCTGCGGAAAGGTTGGAGGTGTTCATGAGGAGTTTGGACGGGGCAGATGGGTCTGGCGTAACGCCGAATTTCGCTCGCGATGTCGGGCTGTCCGACTACCCGGCTTTCAAAGCGCCGGAGACCTTGTAGGCACTGACGAGGATGCCGGACGGCATTGCTTTCGTGCTGACGAGCTCGAAGGCGCGTGGCGGCGTTCCCTGTGCGAAGAAGCGCTTTCCAGCGCCCAGCAGAACCGGATAAACGACCAGCAAGACTTCATCCACAAGACCGTGTTCGAGCAGCGTCGATGTCAGCGTGGAGCTGCCCCAGAGAATCAGGTTCGGGCCAGCCTGCGACTTGATGCGGCGAACGCCCTCGACGATGTCCGGCCCCAGGCTTTCGAACGGGCCCCACGCCAGACTTTCGGGGCGGTGGGTCACGACGTACTTGGTCGCCGCATTCAAGCCGTCCGCCATCGCGCCGCTCGGCGCCTTGGGCCAATAGCCCGACCATATGTCGTAGGTGCGGCGACCCAGCAACAGATCGAAGCGCCCGCCATGCGCGGCGAGCACTTCATCCCGGCCAGCAGGGCTGCGATAAGGCGCGGTCCAGTCTGCGTAAGGGAAAGCGTCTTCGCCAGAGGTCTGGATCACGCCATCCAGCGAGATGTGCTCCATGATTTTCAGCGTTCTCATGCGGGTCTCCGTGCTTGGATTGGAGGGTGCGGCTCTGCTGCCTTGAGCGAAGCATCGCGGTGTGCGCAGTAGGTTTCAGATGGAATGCGCTGCTCAATGGGCCTGCGCATCAAAGTATGCCGTCCATGACAGCGGCGAAGCCTGGAGCCCTTCGGCCCCACGGAATGCAGACATGGCTTTCGCGCGCGTGCCGAAGTTCATCGTTGCGACGCCGAGGTTGAAGAACGTGTTCCGATCGGTGGAGCCGAGTTCGATCGCACGCTTCAGAGCGGATGCGGCCTCTTCGTGCTTGCCTTGATCGGAAAGCACTGCACCCACGCACGTCAGGGCAAGGACATTGTCAGGGGATTCAACGAGCGCCTTCGAGAGCAACGCTTGCGCAGAGGCCAGGTTCGCTTCCCACTTGTCGGGGTTGTTCCATGCGTCCTCGACAAGCGATCGACTGATGGAGATGAAGTCCTCGCTCATAGGCTATTCAGGTTTTTTCGACTCTATTCCGTCCAGCACTCGACTGACCGGCCCCGGTCGATTCAGGTTGCAAGCAGATGTTGAAGCACCGCTCTTTGCACCGGCAAGAGGAGCTTCTTCTGCTCGTAGCCGGCGAAGTGCGGATAGCGACAAGGGTCCACCGAAAGTTCACCACCGACAGTGAACGGTGGCGTTGGCAACAGCACGGGGTTGCCCATCCGAGCCAGGTCTTCGACGGACAGCGGACGGCTCAACTGCTCCGTGCCCCGAGGCCAGCCATCGGTGATGACCACGTCCGCTGCTTCCGGCAAGGACGATGAAAAGGCTACGTTCGGAATGAACTCGTGAAAACTCTCATGGCAGACATGCACCAGCGAAAGGCCCATCACGCCGGCCAGCTCGTGCCATGAACGAAACACGTTGGTCGGCGGCCCCAAAAGGCAGATGCGCACCTTCTGGATCGGACCTATGGTTGTTTCGATGAAGTAGGCATCGGTAAGAACTTCGCATGGATGGCCAGCGTTCGACATCGCATTGACGACGGGCCTGCTGGACGAAGCAGCGAACTCCGCGAGGCGTTCGTGGTTCGATTCCCGGATGACGTAGATGTCATAGAACGGGTCGAGATAGCCTGCGAGATCGCACACGCGTTCGCCGGTTTTCAGAAGATTCGGCAGCTCGATGACGGACAGGCTCAGTTCCCGGAACGCCTTCAGGAACGTCGTGCGCGTGCGAATGCCATTTCCTTCGAACGACCAGGCGGCGGTGCCTTGAACGCTCACGTGGGGCAATGCAGCCAGGCGCCAGATCGCGCGAACATCCCCGGGGGCAAGTACTGACAGGCTGATTAGGTTCATGGCTGGGGATGCATCAGAGGTCCTTCCCACCCTATCAGGCGCGGCTATACGCATGAAGCATCGGGCCTGCACTCTCATTGCGGGCGATGTGCAGCAAGATCGCTTGAGGTAGCTCCACTATCGGATGAGTGGCAGTGCGTTTGCAGAAATCGAAAACCTCATCCAGTGGTTCACTGTCATGCCATGTTGTCACGACGAATCGATCCTCAGGAATGTCCTTGAAGGGGAATTGACCCATGTTCGCCCAGTCAACCGAGTCGTCCCACAAAGTGCAGTCCAGCCCCCACGCCATCATGTAGAGGCAGCCGGAATTCACCAACCAGTTGCTGACATCGTCGCGCCACTCAATGGAGACTTCCTCCTCGATGATCACAACAGCCCGAAAGGGGGCCAAGTATCCGATGTTGGGCAGCGTGGCGCCAGGTTGTATATGGAAGTAGACCGGAAGTTCTGGCATGAAATTTAAGAAATAGAGGACTTGAACGACAGGCCCTGCCCGCCGACGCGAACGTCCGGCTGTGGTCGTCAAGAGCCGTTCCCCCTTGATCGTACCGACCCGCCCCGGACGCCTCCCCAGCAAGCAGTGACAATCACCCAATGGCCCAAGGAAAACGAATTTCTTCCGACATTGGAGACGATGCGATCCAAGCGATCAAGGCGTTCGGTGCTGCTGCCAAGCTGGCGCGCACAACGGCTGGCGAAGGCCAGGCCGTTGCTGCCACGCGCTTGGGCGTCCACGTCCAGACGATCGCCCGGATCGAATCGGGTGAGCCGGGCGTTGCCATCGGGCACGTGCTCGGCATGCTGGCGCTCTACGGCATCTCGACCACGTTGCAGCAACCAGCGGAGAACGGCGAGCGCCCCACCGGTCGGCTCGGCTAGGTATCGCCAACGACAGCACGCAGCGACTGCAGCGTGGCCTCGGCCGTTTCGATGCGCCGCTGCAGCTCTTCATTGACCAGCCGCACGAGCGCGCCGAGTTCGATGCGCGTCGGGTACACGTCGTCGGTGTCGTTCACGTGTTGCGGCACGATGAGTTTCTCGATGCACGCATACGCGCGACGCACCGTGTGAAAACTGTCGAGGTCGTCGCAGGCCTGAAGGGCGAGCGATTCGGCACAGAGAGTTGCCTAGGATTCGGGGAGCAAGGGAGCGAGCGCCATCAGGCCTCCAGGAGGTGAGCGCAGAGGTGCTTCGGGAGACCAAGCCCGGCCGCGCCTCCTCAGGCGCAACGGCCGCAGTATAGCCACGCACCTCCACCCCCTTCGCAGCGCAAAACCGGGGATGCCCCTACGACCCGTGCCCCCTCCCCCGATGCTGGAACAATGGGCCGATCTATGGATGGTCTCGATCTCATCAAAACGTTCCGCGAAGTCGCGTTCCGGCGCAGCTTTTCCCGCGCGGCCCTGTCGCTGGGCATGTCCAAGGCGACGGTCAGCCGCTATGTGGCCGAGCTCGAATCGCGCAGCGGCGTGCGCCTGCTCAACCGCTCGACCCGCTCCCTGAGCCTCACCGACGCAGGCGAGGTGCTGCTGGAGCGCAGCACCGAGCTGGTGACGATGGCCGAGAACACGCTCAACGACCTGCAGGCGCACGGCTCGCACCCGCGCGGACGCCTGCGCATGAGCGCGCCGCACGGGCTGATTGCGGGCTGGCTTTCGGACGTGATCGCGGAGTTCATCAAGCTCTACCCCGATGTGTACGTGAGCCTGAATTTCACCAACCACGACATCGACCTGATCGAGGCGGGCATCGACATCCACCTGACGGGCGGGCGCATCGACGACATGAACCTGATCGTGCGCCGGCTGGTGCGCTTCGACATGGTGGTGTGCGCGTCGCCCGCGTACTGGGCGCAGCGCGGCATTCCGCAGGTGCCCGAGGACATGGCCCGGCACGACGTGCTGAGCTATTCGCCGATGCCCACGACGAGCCTGCCTTTTGAAACCGACGGCAAGCCGCACGAGGTGGCGGTGCACAGCCGCATGGAGGCCAACGACGCGGTCGCGCTGATCGAGCTGGCGCTGCGCGGCGTGGGCGTGGCCTACGTGCCCGAGCCGCTGGCGCAGTCGCACCTGGAACGCGGCGCGCTGGTGCCGGTGCTGCGCGACCACATGCCGCACGAGCACTGGCTGTACGCCGCCTACTCGCAGCGCCGCCACAACAGCGCGGCGATGCGCGCGATGCTCGACTTTCTCGAGAAGTCGATGGGGCCGGTGCCCGAGCCCATGCCCGCGGCAGTGCCGGTGGCGCTGCCGGCCTGTCCCGTCAACGCAGCGACCACTGCCGCCGCCATCGCGGCGCGCAACACACCCGTACCCAACGGAAAGGCCCCCTGACCTCATGACCACGCCCGCGCTCCTGATCCGCCCGCCGACACCCGACGACTTCGCCGCCTGGAAGCCGCTCTGGGACGGCTACAACGCCTTCTACGGCCGCGAGGGCCCCACGGCCCTGCCCGACGCGATCACGCAGGTCACATGGCAGCGCTTCTTCGACGCGTACGAGCCGGTGCATGCGCTGGTGGCCGAGCGCGAGGGGCAGCTGGTGGGGCTGGTGCACTACCTGTTCCACCGCAGCACGACGCGCATCGAGCCCACGTGCTACCTGCAGGACTTGTTCACGCAGTCGTCCGAACGCGGCCGGGGCGTGGGCCGCCAGCTCATCCAGGGTGTGTACGACGAGGTGCGGCGCGCAGGCGGGTACCGCGTGTACTGGCAGACGCACACGACCAATGCGGCGGGGCGGATGCTCTACGACAAGGTCGCGAAGCACGAAGGCTTCATCGTCTACGCGTCGATGGTCTGACGCCCGCGCTGAAGATCAGTACTTGATGGTGACGCCGGCCTTCACGCCGGTGTTGGCCTTGCCGTCCGAATGCGCGCCGCCCGAGAAGGAGACGTCGCCCCCGGTCTTGGCACCGACCGAATAGGTGGGCCGCTTGCCGGACGTGTCGGTGCCGGCTTCGAGGGCGCTGCCGTCCGGGCGCTGCACGCCGACCGTGGCGCCGTTGGTGCGGGCCGAGGTTTCGGTGGAGTTCACATTGGGCGCGATGTAGGCCGTGCCGTTGTCGTCGCTGTCGACGGGCACTCTCACGGGCTCCGCGATGGCCACTACGGCCGCTGCGCAGGCAGCCACCCCCAGGAACGCAAGAATCACTCTGTTCATGGGGACCGATGGTGGGTGCAGCGCGTCGTGCGGGCTGTGGGCGTGGCCTCACGGCGCGCGTAGGACGAAGACGGCATCAATGCCATGACAGGTTGAACAGGAAGAACGCCGCCAGCACCCACAAGAGCAGCACGAGGTGCGTGAGCTGCAAGCCATCCTGCCGAATCCAGTAGGCAAACCACAGGCCGCCCAGGTGCATGGCGAAGAGGAAGGCGGCAAACCCGACGAGCCCCAGGTTGAGCCATGGCCGCGCGACGGCCAGGTCACCACCGACGACCAGCGCCGCGCTGCCGGCCCAGAACGCCAGCGCCGCGCCGAACTGCAGCGCCAGCACCACGCACAGCGCCGCGCGATGCAGCGCCACCGAGCGGACGGCCCGCGTGAGCAAGGGCGTGTCGATGGCGGGCTCGACGCGCAACGGCGCCATCGACATCGTGCCGCCGACCGCGAGCACCGAGCCCGCGAGGCCGCGCCAGTTATTGCGCACGGCAATCGAAAGCCACAGCGCCATGCCCAGCGCGTGGAGGGACTGGAACAGCCAGACGGAGGTAGGGAGATTCATCGGGAAGCCTGCGGCGTTAAATATCAAAGATTATTCTTTGATATTGACGCACCCGCCGGTCGGCGGTCAAAGTCCCTCAACGAAGGTCGAACGCAATGAACACCGCCCTCACCCCACCCGGCCCGTCGCCCGAGGCGCTCGAACGCCTGCTGGCCGCGGGCCGCGACGGCGCCCTGCTGCGCATGAGCCTTGCGCTGGCGCATCACCGGCGCGACGACGCACCCACGGCGCTGATGCATGTCGAGAAAGCGCTCGCCTTCGACCCCGAGTTCACGGCCGCGTGGCGGCTGCAGGGCCTGCTCGCGCTGGCGCTCGGCGACGCCGCGAAGGCCGAGGCCTCCTTCGCGCAGGCGCTGGAGGTGGCGCAGCGGCGCGGGGAGCTTCAGCTGGTGAAGGAACTCACCGTGCGGCTGCGGCGCCTGCGCACTCCGAAGCCGCCCGCCGACTGAACGGCCTCAGGCCGCCGCCATCTTCGCCAGCGGATTGAGCCCCGGCTCGCCCACGCGCGTGAGCGTGTTGCGGTCGGTGTGGTGGAAGGGCTCGGCCTGGCCCTGGATCTGCATCACGGTGTCCTGGTCGTACGACCAGGTGCCGTCGGCGTTGATCTTCACCGTGATGTTCCACGCCAGCGTGGTGAAGGCGCGCTCGATGAACGGGTTCGACACGATGCCGTTCACCAGGCTGCCGTGCTCGGCGCTGAGCGTGAACTGCGTGTCGCCGGGGTTCACGCGCCCGCTGGCCATGGCCACCTGTCCGCGCGGAATGGCCAGCGTGTGGAACACGGTGCCGGTGGCCGGCTCCCACAGCCAGTAGCCGACCTGGTCGTGGTACATCTTGGTGAGGCCGGGCTTGTGGATGTAGGTGTGATAGCGCAGGCCGTACAGCAGCTGCGGGCCGTTGGTCTGCGCGTCGATAGGCTCCAGCTCGTAGTGCTCCACGTACACCTGCGTCTTCGGGCCCTCTTTCTTCGGCTTGACGTCGACGCCCTTCATGCCCTCCCAGATGCCCGCCATCGGCCGCAACGGACCGAGGTTGGCGAGCGTGTCGGGATCGGCCGGGGGTTCGGTGTAGATGTCTTCGGGTGTGGTCATGGTGTTGGTCGTGGGAGAAAGAAAACGGAGAGAAGCTTTTCGGTTCTGATTCTGCTTGAGCACCGCAGCGGTTAGGTCGTCAGAGCGTGTCCCACACCTGCACGAGCCCGACGAGGTGCACCACGCCGTACACGAAGCACACGAGCGAGCTCCACACCCAGAAGGCGTTGAGTCGGCGCCGGTCGAACAGCCACATCGCCACGGCGACGAGCCCGCGCAGCAGGTACACGGCAGTGATGGCAGGCAGCACCAGCGCCTGCGAGGGCAACGGCTGCAGCACGCCGGCGCCCGCGAGCGCGTAGGCGGCCCACACGCCCAACATGCCGGCGATGACCAGCGTGACGGCCACGGGGTACAGGTGGCCGGCCTCGGCGCTCGCGGCCATGCGCTCGCCCGCGCCGAAGAAGCGGTACCAGGACGGACCGCCGAAGATGACGCACACATGCAAGAGCGCGGCGATGGCGCTCAGCACGGCGCCGGCGATCAGGAAGAGGTTGGGGGTCACGCAGGCTTTCTCATGAGGTCAGAGCAGATCGTCGCGCGCGCGGACGGCCTCGCGCACCGGGCCGAACGCGCCGAAGCGCACGGGCAGGCCGCTGAGGGCTTCCACGCGCTGCACCCACTCGGATGCGCTGGCGACGGGGTGCGGGTCGTACAGGGGCTGGGCGCCTTCCAGCAGGCGGGTCAGCGCGTGCTGGTGGTCGAGGTCGGGCGCGTCGCTCAGGGGCAGCGACGACAGCGTGTGGCCGTCGGCGCTGCGGTAGCCGGTGCACCAGCGCAGATCGGCGTTCGCGACCGCGTCGAGGTGGCTGGCGAGCAGGCCGTCGAGTGGCCCGGCGGCGGCGAGCGCGTAGCGCAGCAGCACCGCATCAGGATGGCCACGGCGGAATGCGCCCTGCCAGCCCTCGTCGACGTTGTGCGGCTCGGCCAGCTGCTCATCGAGCCTATGGTCGTGCGTGGGCAGCGGACCGGCGCCATGCCGCGTGAGGTGGCTGCGCAGCACGCCCAGGTGCTGCACGGGCGCCGCGATGCCCGCATCGCGCAGCACCGCTTCGACGGCGGCGGTGGAGACGGTGCTCCAGGTCGTGTGCGGATGAAAGCCGCGCCACTCGTCGAGCAGCACACCCTGCGCGCCTTCGAACAGCACGGTGCCGGGGCGCGCGAGCCGTTCGCCGATGGTGTCGGCACTCGCAGGTGGCGACTGGCGCAGGCAGGGCTGCACAGCGTCGAGCCAACGTTGTGCGAGCGAAGCGTCGGCGAGCACGGCCAGCTCTTGCGCGGCGTCGGCCGACGAAGACCGCACGTTCGCGAACTCGCAGTGCAGCGCCAGGCGCAAGGCTTCTAGTTTGTCGAGCGTGCGCGCAGAGTGAACCAGATCGCCGTAGTGCAGCGTCGTTTCAGGCGCTGCCAGCGCTTGCCGCACGGTCTCGCCCACGCCGACGCCGCAGCTGCCATGCGCCGCCGCGCCGCGTGCCCATTCGCGCAAACGACCGGCAGCCTGATGAAACGGCGTGGTCACACAGCAGCGCGCATCGACGAACAGACGCGCGAAGGCGTCCGGCACGCCCGCGCGCTGCAGCACCTCGGCCTCGACGCGCAACGCGGTCGGGTGCACCACCACCGGGCTCGCAAGCACGGTCGCCACGCCGGCATGGAAACTGCCCGCGCCGAACTGCGAGAAGGTGTGGTGACGGCCGTCGGCCAGCACCACGTTGTGGCCGGCCTGCGCGCCGCCGTTGAAGCGCACGACGGTGTGGGCGCCCCAGGCGCCGCACAGGAAGTCGGTGAAGCGGCCCTTGCCGCAGTCGCCGAAGCCGAGGCCGAGCAGCGAGACGTAGCGCGTGGAAGTCAATGGCAAGTGGTCAGCCGAAGAGCCGCTTCCACCACGAACTGCGCGCGCCGTTGCCCGCGACGGGTGTGGCGCGGCGCGGTGCGGTCGGGTCGAGCAGCGCGGCGTAGCCGTCGAGCGCGTGCAGCACGCCGCCGACCCGCTCCTTGGCCATGCCGGTCGCGCCCATCACGCGGGCCAGCGCGTCGAGGTTGGGCACGGCCTTCTCGGTGAGTGCGACGATGCCGGCGGCCACGGCGCAGGCGTCGTCGGGCGAGTCCATGCAGATCACGTGGTCGCCGAGCAGCTCGCGCCAGCGCGGCTCGCAGCGGCGGCGGCGTTGCGCATCGGGAATCAAAAAGAACAGGTGCGTGGTCTCGGCCGCGGCAGCGATGACCTCTTCGATGGGAATGTCCTCGTCGAGCTTCTCGCCGATGAGCCCTTCGACCTGGTGGCGCGACACGGCCGGGTACGGCAACTCGTCGCCGGTCACGAACAGGTAGCCGCGCTTCTTGCGCTTCACCCAGCAGTCCATGTCGGTGTGCTGCGCCATCACGTAGAAGGCGAGCTCGTAGCTTTCTTCGCCGCTGCCCCCGCCGCCGCCTTCGAGGTAGCTCCAGGTGAGCCACTGGTCCATGAGGTTGGCGGTCGACTCGAACTGGCCCACCTGCAGCGGCGCCTGGTCGGAGGTGGCGTCGCCGATGGCCATGAACAGCAGCTGGGGGTCGGCCACGCCGCAGTCGGTCAGCAGCTTCATGAAGGTGGGCAGCTCGCGGCGCGCGAGGGTCTGCGGGATGTCGCCCATCGAGCCGGTGACGTCGAGCGCGAACACGATGCCCAGCGAGTTCGGGTGGTCGGCGTTGTCGCGCGACTCGCGCACCTTGAGCCCCTGCGGGTTCATGAGCATGTGCGTGGCGGTCTGCGTGAAGACCTCGCTGCCGGACTTGGCGGCACGGTCGGCCACGATGGCCGCGTGGGCGGCGTGCGAATAATTTCCGTAACCCATGGAGGTGCTCCTTCGTGCGGGAAAAAGTGAAAGGCTGGATGGCCGCTGGCTAGCGAACCGGCGTCGGGTCGAAATGAACAAAGCGCGGCGGCCCGAAGGCCTCGCGCGAGGCGGCCGACAACGCCTGCTCGATGCCCTGCGCGCCCAAGCGCTCGCAGGCGATGGCGTCGTCGCCGCATTCACGCAGCAAGGCTGCGAGCGGTCCGGGCACGGCGCTATCGGACAACAGCGCACGCACGCTGCGCGCCGACGCCATCAGGTCGCGCCCGATGGCACCGCCGGACACGTCCTGCTGCGCCTGTGACCAGCCGATGAGCAGCACGCCATGGTCACGCGGATGCACGAGCGCATGCGCGGGCGTGAGCGCGCGGTGCGTCCAGCCGGCGCCGTGCACGAAGGACAGCACCTCGAGCATGCGCCGCCAGAGCCAGACGGCATGGCGCGCGTCGATGCCCTGCGGGCTGTTGGCTTGCTGCACCTCTTGCAGGCTGCCCCAGAAACCGGTCGGGTGGCGCAGCACGAGCGCCTGCCGCTCGCCGTCGCCGAGGCCCTGCGTCACGCCCAGGCCCAGCGGCTGCGGCAGCCGCCGCGTGAAGTAGGCCGCGCCGGCCACCGACAGGGCTTGCAGCGCCTGCAGCACGGCGGCTTCGCGCGCCAGCACGGCGTCGCCGGCCGCGTCGCGCGCGAGCTTGATCGTCACGCGCTCGGGCAGCGCGCCGAGCCGCTCGGCGAGCAGCACCTCGCTGTGCTCGCCTTGGCCCAGCGGTGCAAGCACGCGGTAGTGCGCGCCGCGCCATTGCAGCAGGCGGCCGGTGTCGGTGAGTTGCGGCGCATTGGCGCGTCGCCACGCGGCGCGAAAGCTCTCGCGCTCGACGGTTTCGGTGCCGCGCGTGATGGTGGCGCCGCAGTAGCCGCAGTTGACGGTGCGCCAGCGCGCCGCGCGCGGCAGCGGGGCCGAGCATTGGGGGCAACTCAGTGCAAGCAGCGACAGCATGGCCGCGCCCTCCTCTTCAGTTCTCTTGCGGCGAGGCCGGGTCCGGCGAGGCCAGGATGCGGTCGATGCGGCGCCCTTCGAGCGCCACGATCTCGAAGCACCAGCCCGCGCAGTCGATGTGCTCGCCCACGGCGGGCAGGTGGCCCGACACGGACATCAGCAGGCCGGCCACGGTGTTGTAGCGCCCGCGTTCTTCATCGGGCAGCTCGCGGATGCCCAGGCGCGCGCGCAGTTCCGACACGGGCATGAGACCGTCGAGCTCCCACACGCCGTCGGCGCGCTGGTGGGCCCAGGCGTCGGCCTGCATGCCGGGCTGCAGTTCGCCGGTGATGGCTTCGAGCAGGTCGCGCGGGGTCATGAGGCCCTGCACCACGCCGTACTCGTCGACCACGAACACGAGCCGGCCGGCGCGCGTGCGGAACTGCTCGAGCAGCTCCATGCCGGTGAGCGTCTCGGGCACGAACACGGCGGGCGTGGCCTCCTGGCCCACCACGCCGTCGTGCGCGGAGCCCAGGCGCAGCAGGTGCGCCACGCTGATCACGCCGACCACGTCGTCCAGCGAGTTGCGGCACACGGGGTACCACGAGTGCACGAGGTTGAGCGCCGCGGCGTCGGCCACCTTCTGCAGCGCTTGCGCGACGGTGTTGGAGGCGTCGAGCCATTCGATGTCGGCGCGCGGAATCATGAGCGACGACAGGCGGCGGTCGTCCAGGTGGAACACGTTGCGCACCATCTGGTGCTCGTGCTGTTCGATGACGCCGGCGTCCACGCCTTCTTCGAGGCTGGCCGAAATTTCTTCTTCAGTGACCGAGCGCGCGGCGTTGGCGTCGATGCGCAGCAGCTTCAGTGTGGTGGCGGTGGCACCGGCCAGCAACCACACGAAGGGCTTGGCGCCCTTGGCCAGGCCGCGCATGGGGCGCGCCACGAAGCGCGCCACCGGCTCGGGGTACAGCTGGCCGATGCGCTTGGGCACCAGCTCGCCGAAGATGATGGTGAAGAAGGTGATGCAGGTCACCACCAGCGCGGTCGACGCGATGCTGGCGGTGCCGGCGCCCATGCCGACGCTTTCCATCCACACGGCGAGCGGCCCCGCGAAGGCGGCCTCGCCGACGATGCCGCTGAGCATGCCGATGGACGTGATGCCGATCTGCACGGTCGAGAGGAATTGCGTGGGCGATTCCATCAACTTCAGCGCGGCCTCAGCCCCAGTGTCCCCCGTTTCGGCCAAGGCCGCGAGGCGTGCGCGGCGGCTGGTGGAAAGGGCCATTTCGGACATTGCGAACACCGCATTGAGGGTGGTCAGCAAGGCCAGCAGGAAGACATCCATGAACAGGGGGAGAGAATGAGGGAATGTCACTTTACTGTATCGGCGACGTCCAGGGCTGCGATGCCCCCCTGGGCCGGCTGCTCGACAAGATCGATTTCTCCCCCAGCCGCGACACCCTCGTGGTGCTCGGCGACCTGGTCAACCGGGGCCCCGATTCGGCCGCGGTGCTGCGCCGCCTGCAGGGCTATGGCGCCTCGGCGCTGAGCGTGCTGGGCAACCACGACCTGCACCTGCTGGGGGTGGCGCACGGCGTGCGCAAGGGCGGCCGCAAGGACACGGTGGCCGACCTGCTGGCCGCACCCGACAGCGAGGCGATGCTCGACTGGCTGCGCGCGCAGCACATGGCGCTGCACATGCAGATCGGCGGTGGCGACCTGCTGATGGTCCACGCGGGCGTGCTGCCGCAGTGGACGGTCGGCGAGACGCTCGCATTGGCGTCAGAGGTCGAGTCGGTGCTGCGCGGCCCCGCGCTGGGCGACTTCCTGCACGAGATGTACGGCAACACGCCCAACCACTGGGACGACGCACTCACGGGCCATGCGCGGCTGCGCGTGATCGTCAATGCGCTGACGCGGCTGCGCTACTGCACGCCCGAGGGTGTGATGGAGTTCGAGAGCAAGGACGGCGCGATTCCCGGCCCCGAGGGCTTCCTGCCGTGGTTCGACGTGCCGGGTCGCAAGACCGCCGCGACCACCGTCGCCTTCGGCCATTGGTCGACGCTGGGCTGGCTCTCGCGGCCCGACCTGCTGTCGACCGACACGGGCTGCGTGTGGGGCGGCTGCCTGAGCGCGGTGCGCTTCGGCGCGACGCTGGATGAACGCGAGCTGATCCAGGAGAAGTGCGAACAGGCGCAGAAGCCCGGCAAAGGGTCTTGACGACCGCCCGCACGGCTCGAACTCAGAACCCGTGCGTCATCAGCGCGTAGACCGTCTGCACGCCGGTCATGTAGTTGCCCATGCGCAGGTTCTCGTTCGCCGCATGCTGGTTGTTGTCGGCGTTCACCAGCGGAATGATCGCAAACGGCACCTGCAGCACGCGCACGATTTCCGCCGTCGGCACGGTGCCGCCCATCATGCGGATGCGCACCGGCTCGGGCGTGGTGCCGAAGGTGTCGGTCAGCGCCTTGTAGGCCCACTGGCCGATCGGTGAATTGATCGGCGAGCCCGCCGCGTCGGCGCCCTCGCTGCGGTAGCTGAAGCTCGCGATCTTGTCGTAGCGGGCGCGCTCGTCGTCGGTCGGCGCACCCTTCACGAGGTGGTAGCCCTGCTTGACGATGTGCGCCTCGATGAGCTTGCCCAGGTAGGGCGCGTCGGAGTCGGGCGTGGTGCGCAGGTCCATCTCGGCCTCGGCCTTGTCGGGGACGATGTTCGCCACCTTGTCGCCCACGGCCGCCGAAGCCATGCCGCGCACGTTCAGCGACGGGTACTGCATCGCCTCCTGGTAGTTGGCGCCGACCTTGTCGGTGCGGGCGATGCCCAGGCGGCGCTTGAGCGCGGCCTCGTCGTCGGGCACGGCGGCCATGATCTGGCGGTCGGCCTCGCCGATCTTCACGCGGTCGTAGTAGCCGGGCACGGTGACGCGCCCCGTGTCGTCCTTCATCGTGGCCAGCAGGCTGGCCAGCCGCTGGGCCGGGTTGGGCGCGTAGTTGCCGTAGTGCCCGCTGTGCAGCGGCACCTTGGCGCCGTACACGGTGAGCCGCGCATCGGCCGCACCGCGGTTGCCGAACACCAGCGTGGGCCGGTTGGTGGCGTGCATGGGGCCGTCGTGGATCACGATGGCGTCGCTGCGCAGCAGCTCGCGGTGCGCCTGCATGACCTCGCTGATCGACGGCGAGCCTTTTTCTTCCTCGCTGTCGAGGATCACCTTCACGTTGACCGCCGGCTGGCCGCCGCCAGCTTTCAGCGCATCGATGGCCGCCAGCAGCATCATGATCGGGCCTTTGTCGTCCGCCGAGGCCCGGCCGAACACGCGCCACTCGGGATCGAGCGGGCCGCTGAAGAGTGGGGCCGAATCGATCTCTTCCCACTCGCCCTTGTCCGTCTTGCGCTTGAGCACGGGCGTCCACGGGCTCTTTTGAGCCCACTGCGCGGGAATCACCGGCTGGCCGTCGAGGTGCATGTAGAACAGCACCGTCTTTCGCGCGGGGTCGTTGCCCGGGAACTCGGCGTAGAGCATCGGCTTGCCGCTGTTGGGCAACTGCTTCGTCGTGAAGCCGCGCTTGCGGAAGGCCTGCTCCAGCCAGTCGACGTTCTTGCGGATGTCTTCCGGCACGGTGGCGTCGTTGGGCAGGGCCAGCAGTTCGAAGTACTCGCGGTAGGTGCCCTGCGCATGGCGCTCGGCCAGGGCCGGCGAGAGTTCGGCCGACTGCGCAAGGCCGTGGCCCAGCAGCAGGAAGGCCGTGGGCACCAGTGCGATCAGGCGACGGGGAAAGCGGGGAGAACGAGTGGGCATGGATGGCAGCGCAGAAGGGAGCAGAACGAGGAACGGGGTGTCTGCGCAGCATAAAAAGCGGGCACCTTTTCAACAATTGCTATTTTCTTGAGCTACCTTTGCGTTTCCTGCAAACCTCGCATCACCTCATCCCCTCCCCTATGCCCAGCCGCCGCCTGCAGGAAACCTCGCTGCGCTACTTCCTCGAAGTGGCCCGCACCGGCTCGCTCACCGAGGCCGCCGCGCGGCTGAGCGTCAGCATCTCGGCCGTCAGCCGCCAGGTGGCCGCGCTCGAAACCCTGGTGGGCGAGCCGCTGTTCGAGCGCCGCCCGCGCGGCATGGTGCCCAGTGCCGCGGGCGAACTGCTGGCGGCGCACGCCCTGCGCGGCGCGTTGGAGGCCGAGCGCGTGCTGTCGGACATCCAGGCGCTGCAGGGGCCGCTGAGCGGGCGCGTGCGCATCGCCTGCTCCTCGGGCTTCGCCAACGAGTTCCTGCCGCGCACCATCGCGGCGTTCCGGGTGCAGTACCCGGGCGTTCGCTTCCGGCTCGATGCCACCGGCCCGACGCAGGTGAGCGATGCCGTGCTGCTCGGCGAGGCGGACATCGGCCTCACCTACAGCCGCGCGGCCGTGCGCGGCATCCGGGTCGAGCATCGCCAGCCGGCGTCGGTGTTCGTGATCATGCGGCCCGACCATGCGCTGGCGAAGTCGCGCAGCGTGACGCTGGCGCAGATGCATCCCTTTCCCATCGCACTCAGCAGCCCCGAGAACACGGTGCGCCAGCTGTTCGACGTGGGCTGCAGCAACCGCGGCCTCGTGTTCGAACCCGTGCTGGTCAGCAACCGCTTCGAGGCGATCGCCAATTTCGTGCTGCAGGACGGCGGCCTGGGCATCACGGGCGAGATCACGGTGCGCGACCGCCTGCAGCGCGGCGACCTGGTGGCGGCCGAGATCCGCGAGCCCGGCATGCGCGGGCGATCGGTCGAGCTGCAGACGCTGGCCGACCGCACGCTGCCGGAGGTGGTGCGGACCTTCCTGGCCTACCTGCGCGAGCAGTTGCCGGCGCCGGGCGCGCGCGCGGCGGCGAAAAAAACGCGGGGCACGTCGGACGTACGGGCCCCGCGCCCCCTCACTTCGCCGCGAACGGCAGCGTGATCTCGAAGGTGATGCCGAGGCCGGTCTTGCCGACGCCGCGCTGCGAGCTGAAGTACAGGCGCGTGCCGTCGGGCGAGAGCGCCGGGCCGGTGACCTCGCTGTCGTCGTGGCCCTCCAGGCGCACCAGCGGCTGCGAGGTGCCGGCCTCGATGCGCAGCACGCCGATCTCGAGGTTGCCCGCGTCCTCTGCCACCAGGATGTCGCCGAGCGCGGAGATCGTCAGGTTGTCGGGCTCGTCGATCGAATGCGTGGCGGGGTCCTTGTCCTTGCCGTCGTAGATCACCTCGAGGGTTTCGTTCTGCGTGTCGTAGGCCCAGATGCGCGCATTGAACGAGGTCACGAAGTACACGATGCCGGCAAAGAACCAGATGCCCTCGGCCTTGGTGAAGATGGCGCCCGGCGGCGTGAAGCCCGCGGTGCGCATCCCGCTGCGCACCGTCGATTGCGCCTTGTCGGCGTTGATCACGTCCAGCCACTCCACGGGCTGCGGCTTGGTGTAGTCCTTGAGCGCCGCCTGGGCCGGTGCGGCCAGGTCGAGGTCGTTCGCGATGTCCTTGACCTTCAGCACCTGCAGCCGGCCGGCCTTCATCGCGGCGCGGTCGGCGCCCTCGGGCCAGTCGGTGGCATCGCAGACAAAGCGGTAGACGCGGCCGCCCGAGGCGTCTTCGGTGAGGTAGAGCGTCTTGTGGACCGGGTCGACGCACACGGCCTCGTGCGCGAAGAGCCCCAGCGCGGGCAGGCTCGGCGCGCTGCTGGCGTCCACCCAGGGCTTGGCGGGATCGCATTCCCAGACCTTGCCGCTGGCGTGTTCCTCGCATGACAGCCAGGTGTTCCAAGGCGTGGGACCGCCGGCGCAGTTCGTCGTCGTGCCTTTCAGGATCGGGTACGCATCGACCAACGTGCCGTTCTTGTCGAAGCGCAATGCGCCGACGCCGCCGCCGTTCGCCTTGATTTCCGAGTTGCTGACGTAGATCCAGCCGCCGTCGGAGCCCGGGTACACGGCGCCGCCGTCCGGTGCGCCGTGCCACGTGTAGCCGCTCGCGGCCACGCTGCCCGACCGGGCGACGATGCGCGAGCTGAACCCCTTGGGCAGCATGACGCCGTTGGCATCGGCGGGCTGCAGCTCGGAGAACTCGGCGAACGGGCTCTTCTTGACGGGCGGCTCGACCGGTGCGGGCGCCGGAGCCGGTGCGTCCGGCGCAGGCGGCGGACTCGGCGGCAGGCCCGCCAGGGGCGGGAAGCCGACCGCACCGCCACCACCGCCGCCGCAGGCAGCTAGAAAGGCCGGCAGCGTCACGGCGCCTGCGGTCGCAAAGGAGCGTTGCAGGAAGGCGCGGCGCTGGGGAAGGTCGAGGGGAATGGTGGGGAATGGCGAGCGGGGCTGCGTGGTGTCGGTCATGTTCTTTTCATCGGAGAAGTCAGTCGGTGGTCAGCTTGTGTGACGCAGCGATTCTTCTCAGGCCCGATGGCAGAACGGTGACAGTGGACAGGCGTGATGGCGATCACGCCGATACCGGCCGCGCGCCCTTTCGGACGCGCGCCGCGAGCGGGCCCCGCTCAGTTGCGAGCGGGGGTGGACACCGGAAACCGGATCACCCGCCGCTCCGTCGCACCCGACGGCCGCAGCAGCCCGCGCTGCGTCGCCTCGTGCACGGCCTGCGTGCGCGAATGGACCGACAACTTGCGGTAGATGCTCTTGATCTGGCTGGCGACGGTGCTGTCGGAGCGGTGCAGCGCTTCGGCCACGCGCCGGTTGCTCCAGCCCTGGGCCACGAGTTCGAGCACCTTGAGTTCGCGCGGCGAGAGCAGACCCTCGTCGCAGGGCGCTTCGCGCGCCCCGTCGAGCCCAAGCGCTTCCAGCGCAGCGTCCTCGATGCCGCAAAGAATCTGCCGCGCCGTGCGCGCGGCCGCCCACACGTCGCCGCGCTCGACCGCCGCCATCAGGTTGGCCAGCTCCAGCTGGTTGGCCTGGGCAAAGAGCCGCGCGGCGGCGTTCGCGGCCACGGCGGGGCTCAGGGGCGACCTGTCGTCCAGTTCCGAAATGGCACGCAGCTCGGCGCTTCCTTTGGACATGTCAATGCTCGCTCGGTCGGTCAACGCTCAGGGGGAAAAAGAGAAATTCGCGTCCCGACGGAATGCAATTGCCATGCGGGATGCCTGCGGTGAGCCTGAGGGCGCTTTGTAAACAGCCTTGACCATCCGTCTCAGTTCTTGGGAGAATTCCGCTAAATATGTGATTTTTTAACGCTTAGTTAGTACTAATTGGCGGAACAGACCGCCACAAGCCTTGGCGCTGCTCCGACCTCGCCCATGACATCCAGCGCCGCCACGGCCCCCGAACGCCCCCTCTCTCCCCCGGGCGTGGCGCACAGCCACTTCGATGTGCATGCGGAACCGCCCGACCGGCAGTTCCTGGCCTGGCGCGCGCGCGTCGGCCATGTGATGGACGCGCTGCCCTCGCCCGACGTGCTCGAGCGCCCGTTCCACGCCGCGATCGACCGCTACGACGTGGGCGGCCTTGTCTTCACCGAGTGCCGCTCCGACGCGCTGGTGATGGAGCGCTCGCTGGCGCGCGTGTCGACCGACAGCGTGCGCGACTTCGCCTTCCATGTGTTCGAGCACGGCGGCATGCACGACGTGCGGGTGCGCGCCGCGCCGCGCGCCCTGCGCAAGGGCGAACCACCGCCGGCACCTGCCGGCACGGCCACCATCCTCGCGCTGGACATGAATCAGCCGGTGCGCATGCGGCGCAGCGACTGTCGCGTTCACACCTTCTTCGTGCCGGGCGCGCTGGTGCAGGAAACCTTCCCCGACCCCGAGGCCCTGCACGGCCGCATGCTCGCCTGCACCACGCCGCTGGCGCGGCTGGCGGCCGCGCACGCGATCTCGCTGGCGCGCCACCTCAGCGGCATGACGCCGGCGGCGGCCCAGAGTTCGGTGCGCACGGGGGCGCAGCTGGTGGTGTCGGCCTTCGGCAAGCAGGCGGGCTTCGGCGGCAATGCGCGCGCGGCGGCACGCGCCGCCATGTTCGACCAGGTGCGCCGCCATGTGCAGACCCACCTGCACCGCGCCGACCTCACGCCCGAGAGCGTGCTCGCCGCACTGCAGCTGCCGCGCCCCACGCTGTACCGCATGTTCCAGCACGAAGGCGGGCTGGGCAGCTACATCCGCAGCCTGCGGCTGCGCCAGGCGGCGAGCGACCTGGCGCGCTATCCGCACGTGATGGTGACCGACATCGCCTACGGCGCGGGCTTTGGCAGCGCCTCGGATTTCAGCCGCGCCTTCCGCCGCACCTACGGCATCGCGCCGCAGGACTTCCGCGTGCAGGCGCTCGAAAGGCGTTTCTAGGCCGCCGTACCAAAGCCCGTGTCGAACGTGCCCTTCACGTCGAGCGGCTGCTTGATGAGCCCCACCTGACGGTAGAAATCGGCCGTGCCCTGCTGATCGGCGATGACTTGCGCGTCGATGGCAATCCACTGCTGCTGGCGGCGCTCGAACTGCAGCTTCGCCGCCTCGGGCGGAATGCCGATGATGCGTGCGAGCGTGGCCGAAAACGCATCGACATTGCGGTACGACCAGCGCTGCGCCTTCACCACGCGCTGCAGAAAGTCCTGCAGCACCGGCCGTTTGGCGGCAATGGCGGCATCGGTCGCCGCGAGGTAGCTCAGCCCCGGCAGCAGGCCGCGTCCGCTGACCAGCACGCGCGCATGGCGGCTGATTTCGGCCAGCGCGGTGTAGGGCTCCCACGTGGCCCACGCATCGACCGAGCCTTGGGTGAGCGCGAGCTTGGCGTCGGCCGGCGCAAGGAAGCGGATGTTCACGTCCTCGGGCTTCAGGCCCGCCTCGGTGATCGCCTTGAGCGTGACGTAGTGGCCGATGGAGCCGCGGTTGGTGGCGATGCTCTTGCCCTTGAGCTCGGCGGCAGTCTTGAGCGGTGAATCGGGCCGCACCAGCACCGCCGTGCCGTAGGCGTCGGAGCGGTTCGCGCCGATGGCCTTGACGCGCGTGCCGGCCGCGAGCGCGAAGATCAACGGCGCATCGCCGATCGGGCCCGAATCGACCGCGCCCGCGTTAAGCGCTTCGGCCAGCGGCGCGGCGGCCGGGAACTCCGACCACTGGATGTCGTAGCCGAGCCCTTCGAGCCCGCCCGCCGCTTCGAGCAGCGCGCGCAGCCCGCCCTTCTGGTCGCCGGCCTTGAGCACCGGGCGGCCCTGGGCGCGGACGAAGGCAGGCAAGGTGGCGGTCGTGGCAGCGGCAAGACCGCCGGCAAGCAGTTGGCGGCGCGATCGGTCGAGGTGCGAGGTCATGGTTTGTTCTCCGAGTGAAGCGATGAAAAAAGGAAATCAGTGGATGAAGCCGCCCTTGACGAAGCGCACCGGCTCGGCGTCCATGCGGGCGATGAGCGCGCCCAGGCCGTCGAGCGGCAGCACTGCCCCCTTCGCCGAGGCAGCCGGTGGGCTGTCGCTGCGGCACAGCAGGTCGTCGTCGGACCATCCGGCCTGCCCCGGCAGGCCGCGCACGCGCAACCAGCCGTCGCGGTCGGCGATGAGCTGCATGCCCGCGAGCTGGTCGGTGCCTGCAATGAGTGCCAGCGCCTCCCACGCGGCCGGTGAATCGGCGACGCAATCGGCGGTGGCGTTCGTTGCCTCCGACGCAGGCGGCAGCAGCTGCACCGTCACCAAGCGCGGGTCTTCGCTCGGCGCGACGGTGCCCGCCACGACGCGCACACGCTGCCCGCGCCAATGCGCGAGCGACCGAGGCGCCTGCGCGCCGCAGCGCACCGCGATGTCGGGCAGGCCGACAGGCTGCGGCCAGTGGCCCAGCGCGCGCAGGCTCTGACCCGCACCCTGCGCCTTCATGTAATCGATGAGCGCCCAGGCATCGGCCGCGTCGAGCGCGCCACCGAAGCCGGGCATGGTGGCCGTGCCGTGAAGCACACGCCAGAGCAGGTCGCCATCGGCGCGGCGCCACAGCAACGGGCCCGTGAGGTTCGGCGGCCACATGGCCAGCGAGGCAGCAAGCGGCCCTTCGCCCTTGCCGTCAGCGCCGTGGCAGCTCACGCAATGCTGCGCGTAGAGCACGCGCCCCTGCGCGATGGACGCGGCTGTGAAGCCCGTCGGCGACGCCTGGAAACTCGTCGGCGTCGCAGGCACGAGCACGACGTTCGCATGGGGCCACGGCGCGACGATCAACAGCATCGGCACCAGCGCGAGCAGGTACCAGCGCGGGCGCCGCCAGACCAGCGCGACCAACAGCAGCAGCACAGCAATGCCGACGCACACCAGCGTCCACGCGAGGCTGCGCGCTTGCCCCAAATCGATCAACAGGTTTTCGCCCGACAGCCGGCGCGCCCACGGCCACGCCGGCTGGCCGTGCGCCTGCTGCGCAAGGCCGAGCGCATCGAGCACGCGCAGCAGCTGCAGTTGGGCGCCCTGAAGCAGGCCGATCAGCAGGTTGAGCCAATCGGCCTCGGGCTTGCTGTTCATGTCACCAGGTGGCGTCGAGCCCCAAGTGGCGCAGCGCTTCGTGGCGCAGTTCAGCAAGACGCGCGTGCCCGCGATGGCGCGGGTACGGCAGGTCGACCACGAGTTCCGCCGCGATGCGCGCCGGCCGGTCGCTCAGCACGATCACCCGGTTCGCGAGGAACAGCGCCTCTTCCACGTCGTGCGTCACCAGCAGCGCCGAGAAGCCCGCGCGCTGCCACAGGTTGACCAGCTCGCTCTGCATCGCGATGCGCGTGAGCGAGTCGAGCTTGCCCAGCGGCTCGTCGAGCACCAGCAGCTGCGGGTCGTTGACCAGCGCACGCGCCAGCGCCACGCGCTGCGCCATGCCGCCCGAGAGCTGGTGCGGAAAGGCTTTGGCGAAGTCGGTGAGACCGACGAGCTTCAGCGCCTCGTCGACGCGCCCGCGCTGCGCCTTGAGCACGCCACGCGCCTGCAGGCCGAGCGCCACGTTGTCCCACACGCTGCGCCAGGGGTAGAGCGTCGGGTCTTGAAACACGACGATGCGCGACGGGTCGGGCCGCGTGATGGGTGCGCCGTCTTGCGTGATGCGACCGGCCGTGGCGGGCTCCAGCCCGGCCACGAGGCGCAGCAACGTCGACTTGCCGCAGCCGCTCGGCCCGAGCAGCGCGACGAACTCGCCAGGCTTCACGCCAAGGTCGATGTCGTCGAGCACCTGCAGCGGACCCGCCGGCACATCGAACCAGTGGCTCACGCCGTGGATGTCGATCTGCGCGCCGGCCTGGCGCACACCCGCTTCAGCTTCAACGGTGGCTACCATTTCACGGTCCCCTTCTGCCACGACAGCACGCGGTCGCGCACCTTGAACAGCAGCGTGATCAGGCCCGAGCACAGCAGCGCCATGACGATCAGCGCGGCGTACATGTTCGAATACGACGCCCAGCCCTGCGCCCACGAAAGATAGAAGCCCAGCCCGGCCTTCACGCCCATCATCTCGGCCGTCACCAGCACCGAGAACGCGGCGCCGAGCCCCATGAACAGGCCCACGAACACCTGCGGCAGCGCGGCGGGAATCGCCACGCGCAGCACCAGGAAGCGTTCGCTCGCGCCCATGGTGCGCGCCACGTCGTAGTAGTTGCGGTTGACGCCCGCCACGCCCGACCACGTCAGCACCGCCACCGGAAAGCCCGTCGCCAGCGCGATGAGGAACACGGCCGCCGCGTAGCTCGACGGAAAGAAGAAGAACGCCAGCGGCAGCAGCGCCGAGGCCGGCACCGGCCCCACGAAGCGCAGCACCGGGTGCACCCAGTAGCCCGCGATGCGCGACCAGCCGATGGTCACGCCCGTGAGAAAGCCCGCGAGCGCGCCCAGCACGAAGCCGTGGGCGAGCAGCCGTGCCGAATGCGCCAGGCTTTCACCGAGGCGGCGCCAGTCGTCGATGTACGTTTCGATGAGGCTCTGCGGCGGCGCGAAGAACGGCGTGGGCAGCAGCGCGAGCTTGGCCGTCGCGATCTCCCAGATGGCGAACAGCACCGGCAGCGCGACCAGCCACGGTCCGGCCGGCCGCAGCGTGCGCGCCACGCGGCCCGCGCGCGTGCCGAGCAGCGCCACGAGCAGCAGCGCTGCGCCGATGGCGATGGCAGCGATGCCGAACTCGTCGGTGTAGGCCCAGTCGTTGAAGCCCACGGCCTTGTTGGGCCAGTAGACGGTGAGCAGGCCCAGCGCGACCCAGCCCGCGCTCGCGAGTGCGCCGGTCCGCCAGAAGTCTTCAGCGGGGCGTGCGAACACCGAAGCCGGCGCGGCCTTTTCGATGCCAGGGCGACGCCAGCTTCCCGGCGCTTGCGGCGGTGCTTCCAGCACCCGATCAATGACGGCGCTCATGCCAGCGGATCGAAAGACACGTGCTCGGCGAAGCGCGCCGGGTCGGTGGTCTTCTTCAGCACGCCGACGCTGCGGAAGTCGCGCGCATAGAACTCCACCTCGTTGCGCAGGTTCTTGCCCAGCGGGTGGTGGTTGTGCGTGAGCGTGCCCAGCAGCGCGCGCAGGTCTTCGACCGGCACCTTGGGCGAGTACTTGGCGAAGAGCTTGGCCGACTCGTTCGGGTTCTCGGCCACGTAGTCGGAGGCCTGCGCGATGGCACGCACCAGCGAGGCCACCGTCGCCTTGTCCTTGCGCACCAGCTCGCCGCGCGCGCCGACGATGCAGCAGACCTTGTCCTTGTACTCGCCCGAGAGGTTGCTCGCGAGCTCGACGAAGGTGCCCTGGTTGCGCTTCTCGATGAGGTACACGTTCGGGTCGCCGTCGGCAATGGCGTGGATCTCGCCCTTCTTCACCGCGATGTCGAGCAGGTCGGCCGGGTACTGGCGCCAGGTGACGTCGCGGTCGGCGTCGATGCCGTTCTTCGCCAGCAGGATCGAGAAGAAGTTCTTGCCCGGGCTCGCGATGTCCGACACGCCGATGATCTTGCCCTTGAGGCTCGCCAGGCTGGTAGCGCCCGCGGCCTTGGCGCCCACGAGGCGCACGCAGCCGCCGTGCGAGCTGCCGACGATCTTCACGTCGAAGCCCGATTCGAGCGGCTTGAGCCAGCGGTGGATCATGCCCACGGCCGCGTCGGCCTTGGCGGTGGCCAGCGACTCCAGCAGCTGGTCGGTCGAGCCCGTGTAGTTGACGAGGTCCACCTGCAGGCCGTTGCGCTCGAAGTAGCCGCGCTCCTGCGCCACCACCACGGGCGAAAGGCAGAACGCGGCGGCGTTCCAGGCAAAGGTGAGCTTGCGCGCCTGCTGCGAGAAGGCCTGCGAGGCAATGAGGCCGCCCGAGGCGACCACGGCGGCGGCAGCGCCGGTGCGCAGCACGCTGCGGCGGGAAAGGGATGCGTTCATCGGGGAAAGGCTCCGGGGGTTCGTCGTCGTCAAAGCAGGAGTTCGGGTTCGGCCTCGACCAGGCCTTCGTACAGGCTGTCGAAGGAATGGATGGCGCCTTCGGGCCCGCCGATCTGGCCGTGCGTGTGGCGCGCGGTGGCCTCGTCGATCGGCTGCGGCGTGCCGGCGGCCTCGGCCAGCAATTGCGTGTGGCAGGCGTTGTCCAGCGCGATGTACCACCACGAGGCGGCCTCCACGGTGGGGCCCGCCGTCAGGATGCCGTGGTTCTTGAGAATCGCGCCCTTTTTGTCGCCCAGCGCGCGGGCGATGCGATCGCCCTCGCTGGTGTCGACCACCATGCCGGTGAAGTCGTCGAACAGCGCCACGTCGTCGTGGAACACGCAGGCGTCTTGCGTGAGCGTGTCGAGCTTGCGGCCCAGCGTGGACCAGGCCTTGCCGTAGGTCGAGTGCGTGTGGGCCGCGGCCACGATGTTCAGGTTGTGCTCGTGGATCGCGGCGTGGATGGCGAAGGCGGCCTTGTTGAGCGGCCGGTCGCCGACGACCGTCTCGCCTTTCGAATTGACGAGCAGCAAGTCGGACACCTTGATGCGCGAGAAGTGCACGCCCAGCGGGTTGACCCAGAAGTGATCGGTCAGCTCGGGGTCGCGCGCCGTGATGTGGCCGGCCAGGCCCTGCGCGAAGCCGAAGCGCGCGAACAGGCGGAAGGCGCCTGCGAGGCGCTCCTGCCGGTGGCGGCGCTCGGCCTGCACGGTGGGGCGCGGCGGGATGGGGTCGAACCAGTGCTTCTGCTGCGGGTTCGCGTGGAGCTTCAGCGGCTGGAGGGTGTGGCGGTCGATAGAGAGAACGGCACTCATCGGATTCCTCGTGTTCGGTTTTTGGTTTTTGCTCCTTCCCCCTCTGGGGGAAGGCTGGGATGGGGGCACGACGGCATCAAAGCCATGACGGTGTTCGAGGCCGCTTGCCCCCACCCCTGCCCTCCCCCAGAGGGGGAGGGAGAAAGACACATCAGGCCGCCTTGCGAATGGAAGCTGCGCGCTGCGCAACCAGTTCACGCGTGCGCGGAATCAGCTCACGCCCATAGTCCGTCGCGTCTTCCAGCGGATCGAAACCGCGGATCAGGAAGGTCGTCACGCCGAGGTCGTAGTAATCGAGCAGCGCATCGGCGACCTGCTCGGGCGTGCCGACCAGCGCGGTGCTGTTGGAGCGCCCGCCAATCTCTTGCGCGACCGCCGTCCACAGCCGTTTGTCGAGCCGCGAGCCCTTCTCCGCCGCAGCCAGCAGGCGCTTGGCCCCTTCACTCTGCTGCGGCCCGCCGCGGTTGTAGCCCTGCACAACGCGCAGGCGCTTCGTCTCCGCCAGGATGTTCTCGGCGCGCGCCCATGCGGCGTCTTCGGTTGCCGCGAGGATCGGCCGGAACGACACCGAGAAGCGCACGCTGCGCCCATGCTTGGCCGCCTCGGCGCGCACGCGGGTCGTGAGTTCGCGCGCCTGGTCGAGCGATTCGCCCCACAGCGCGTACACATCGGCGTACTTGCCTGCGACCGGAATCGCGGCCTCCGACGCCCCGCCGAAGTACACGGGCACATGCGGCTTGCCGTTGCGCGTCTGCACCGGCTTCACTTCGGAGAACGCGTTCTGGAAGCGGTAGTGCGCGCCTTCGTGGTCGAAGGGCTTCTCTGCCGTCCACACCTTGTGCAGCACCTCGAGGTATTCGTCGGTGCGGGCGTAGCGCTGGTCGTGGTCGAGCCAGTCGCCGTCGCGCTGCTGCTCTTCGTCGGAGCCGCCCGAGATGTAGTGCACGCCGAGCCGGCCGCCGCTGAACTGGTCGAGCGATGCGAACTGGCGCGCCGCGAGCGTCGGCGCCACGAAGCCCGGACGGTGCGCGAGCATGAAGTGGATGCGCTCGGTCACCGAGGCCGCGTAGGCCACCGTGAGCGTGGCATCGGGGCTGGTCGAATGGTGCGGCACCAGCACGCGGTCGAAGCCGGCGTTTTCGTGCGCCTGCGCGAAGGCGCGCACGTAGTCGCGGTCGAGGGCAGGGCCCTTGGCGGCGTGGATCTCCGAGACCTTCTGGCCCTGGATCATGCCGATGAATTCAACGTCGTTCTGGCTCATGGTGTCCTCGTGGATGCGGATGGAATGAAGGGGTCAGGCGGCGGGCAGCCGCAGCAGGTTTTCGAAGCGGCGGTCCCACAGCGGCTTCACATCGGCGGGGCCGTCGAGCACGCCGATCTTCTGGAAGGTGTCGGCCACGTCCTGGTGGCTGCGCACCACGGCGTCGGTGACGGGGCCGAGGCTGTAGTCGCCGCTGCGGCCGTTGAACAGCTCGACGATGTCGCCCACGGGCACGCGCGTCTCGGCCGACTGCGCACGGGCATAGGCCAGGAAGTTGCCGTTGATCCAGGCGAACGCGCGCTGCAGGCGCTGCAGCAGGTCGCCCAGCGCCGCACGGCGCAGCGTGTCGTCGAGCGCGCGCGGGTTGGCATAAATGGGGAAGTTGCCCGACAGATAACCCACGCCGGTCTTGAGCGTGCGCGCGCCGTACTGGGTGCGCGCGAGCTGGCCGTTGTAGCCGTAGATGGCCCAGGCATCGAGGTCGCCGCGTGCGAAGGCCGAGAGGCCGTCGGCCGGTGTCAGGCTCACGGGCTGGATGTCGGCGAACGACAGCCCCGCCTCGGCCAGCTGCTTGGCCAGGTAGTAGTGCGAGGTGGTGGCGCGCACATAGCCCACGCGCTTGCCCTTGAGGTCGGCAATGCTGCGGATGGCCGAGTCCTTGCGCGCCAGCGTGGCTTGGTTGTTGAGGTCTTCGTGCGTCACGGCCACGAGCCGAACGCTCGACTTCTGCCGCGCCGCGAACACCGGCGGGATCTCGCTGCCCGAGCCCAGGTCGAGCGCATCGCCGTTGATGGCCTCGATGTGCAGCACGCCGTTGTTGAGTTCGCGCCAGTCGATCTTGTAAGGAGTGTCGGCCTGGCCCGAGGCCGTGAGCAGCGGGCGCCACAGGCCCTTGTAGGTGGCCACGCGCAGTGTCACGCCCGACAGGTTGGACGGGTCACGCGACGGCGCGGCGGCCTGCGCCACGCCCGACGCAGCCACGCCCCATGCGGCGGCGGCCTGCAGCAGGCGGCGGCGGTCCAGCGGGAAATCGGGTGTCATGCCTTGTGTTCTTTCTTCTTCACTCACGCTCGAGGAGAAGCGAGACCGTACCGAGACGGGCCCCGAAAACGAACGCAGAAAAACGAATTTGGATATGCGCGATGCATCCTTCGCGTGCTGGCAGCGGGCCTTTACCGTGCGGGCACCATGAGTGCACTCCCCTTGCGCCGCGCGCCGGCCGTTCCCGAAACAGACACCCCGCCCTCCGTCGACCCCAGCGTGCTGGCCCGCCTGTCGGACCAGTTCGCGTCCACGGCGGCCGACCACGACCGCAGCGGCGCCTTTCCGCGGCAGAACTTCGAAGCGTTGCAGGCGCACGGGCTCATCGGCCTCGTCGCACCTGCCGCGTACGGCGGTGGTGGCGCCACGCTGGCCACGGCGCGCCGCGTGATCGCGGCGGTCGCGCGCGGCGAGCCCGCCACCGCGCTGATCCTCACCATGACCTACCTGCAGCACCAGGCGCTCGCGCGCCGCGAGAGCCGCTGGCCCGCGCACCTGCGCGAGCGCGTGGCACGCGATGCGGTGACGCACGGCGCGCTCATCAACGCGCTGCGCGTGGAGCCCGCGCTGGGCTCACCGGCGCGCGGCGGCCTGCCCGGCACCGTGGCGCGGCGCACGCCCGAGGGCTGGCGCATCGACGGCCACAAGCTCTACACGACGGGCATCGAGGGCCTGTCGTGGCTCGCGGTCTGGGCGCGCACCGACGAGCCCGCGCCGCGCACCGGCGTGTTCCTGGTGCCGCGCGATGCGCCCGGCATCCGCGTGATCGCGAGCTGGGACCACCTGGGCCTGCGCGCCTCGGGCAGCCACGAAGTGGTGTTCGAAGACGTCGCCATTGCCGCCGACCACGCCGTCGACCTGCGCGCACCCGCCGACTGGGCGCCCGGCGCCGGCAGCCAGACCGACATCGACGCCCATGCGGCGCAGCAGGCCTGGATGGTCGTGCTGCTGGGCAGCCTCTACGACGCCGTGGCACGCGCCGCGCGCGACTGGCTGGTCGACTTTTTGAACCGGCGCGCGCCCGGCAGCCTCGGCGCGCCGCTGGCGAGCCTGCCGCGCGTGCAGGAGCAGGTGGGCGAGATCGAGGCGCTGCTGCGCACCAACCGCGTGCTGCTCGACGACGCAGCCGCCGCGGTCGACAGCGGCCACACGCCACCCGCCGCCGACAGCGGCCTGCTCAAGCACACCGTGACCACGCACGCGATCCGCGTGGTCGAGCTGGCGCTGCAGCTGAGCGGCAACCACGGCCTCACGCGCCAGAACCCGCTCGAACGCTACTATCGCGACGTGCTGTGCAGCCGCATCCACACCCCGCAGAACGACGTGATATTGGTCGCGGCGGGCCAGCGTGCGCTGCAGGCTTTGGGAGGTGCCGCATGAGCGCGCTGCAACTCTCCCGCCGCGCCTGGCTCGCGCAAGGTGCTGCGTTGTCGCTGGCCGTGGCCAGCCCGCTGCGCGCAGTGGCGCAACCCAAGGCCACGCTGGTGCTCGGCGACCAGGCCGGTGGCCTGCGCTCGCTGTTCGAAGCCTCCAAGGCCCTCGACGACGCGCCCTTTGCCTACCGCTGGGCCAACTTCCAGGGTGCTGCGCCGCTGTTCGAGGCGCAGCGCAGTGCCGCCGTCGACACCGCGATGGCCGGCGACCTGCCCGTGCTCGCGGCGGCCGTCGGCAAGACGCCACTGAAGATCGTCGCCACGCGCGTCGGCAAGGCCGAGTCGCTGGGCATCGTGGTGCAGCCCGACTCGCCGCTGCGCAGCGTGGCCGACCTGCGCGGCAAGACAGTCATCGTCTCGTCGGCGCGCGGCAGCATCTCGCAGTACCAGCTCTACGGCGCGCTCGAAGAGGCCGGCGTGCGGCGCGACGAGGTCACGGTGAAGTTCGTGCTGCCCACCGACGCCGCCGCCGCGTTCGCCTCGAAGCAGATCGACGCCTGGGCCATCTTCGACCCCTACTACGCGATCGCGCTGCAGCAGGGTGGGCGCATCCTGCGCGACGGGCGCGGCATCAACACGGCGCTGGGCTTCATCACCGCGAGCGAGCATTCGCTGGCCGACCCCGCCAAGCGCGAGGCCATCGTGCAGTTTCTCGACCGGCTCGCGCGTGCGGGCGACTGGGCGCTGGCCAACCCCGAGGCGTATGCGCAGGCCTACAGCCAGCTCACGCGGTTGCCGATTGCGTCGGCGCGCCTCATCACGGCGCGCGCCTCGGTGGCGGGACGTCCGGTGAGCGAGGCCGACATCACCGCGCTGCAGACCGTGGCCGACCGCTCGGCGCGCGACGGTATCCTTCCTGTGCGCGTGGACGTGCGCGCCATTACCGACACCCAACTCTGGAAACGCCCCGCATGATTGCTCCGCTGCGCGATTTCGTCGGCGCCTTCGGCCGGCTGCTCGACAGCCAGCCCGACGAGCCGCGCATCCTGTCCGAAGGCGGCGCGCTGCTGCGCACGCTGGTGGCGCGCGACGACTGGCTGCCCGACGCCTTCGCCGTGGCCGACCCGACCTACTACCAGCAGTTTCTGCTGCACGCCGACAGCACCGAGCGCTTCTCGGTCGTGAGCTTTGTCTGGGGGCCGGGCCAGGCCACGCCGATCCACGACCACACGGTGTGGGGCCTCATCGGCATGCTGCGCGGCGCCGAGTACAGCCAGCCTTACGCGCTCGACGCCAGGGGCACCGCCCGGCCCCAGGGCGAACCGGTGCGGCTCGACGCGGGGCATGTCGAGGCCGTGTCGCCCACCGTAGGCGACCTGCACCGCGTGCACAACGCGCATGCCGACCGGGTGTCGATCAGCATCCATGTGTACGGCGCCAACATCGGCGCCGTGCGCCGCCACACCTATCCGACCGAAGGCGGGCGCAAGCCCTTCGTCTCCGGCTACTCCAACACGCTGCTGCCCAACTTGTGGGACCGCTCCGCCGAACTCCGAAACACTGCCGCATGACGACGACCACGACCACTGCCTCCTTTCCCCTGTTGCCTTTCGCCACGCTGCGCGAACGGCTGATCGCGCGCGAAGAAACCGCGCTGCTCGACCTGCGCGAGGAAGACCCGTTCGCGCAGGAGCACCCGCTGTGGGCCGCCAACCTGCCGCTGTCGCGCATCGAGATCGAAGCGTGGCGGCGCATTCCGCGGCGCGACACCTTCATCGTGCTGTACGGCGCGCACGACGGTGTCGATCTCGCACCCGCCGCAGCACACACCTTCGCCGCGCTCGGCTACACGAACGTGCACCTGCTCGACGGCGGCCTCGAAGGCTGGCGCGCGGCGGGCGGCGAGCTGTTCCGCGACGTCAACGTGCCGAGCAAGTCCTTCGGCGAACTGGTCGAGCACGAGCGGCACACGCCGTCGCTGTCGGCGCCCGAGGTGAAGGCGCTGATCGACAGCCGCGCCGACGTGGTCGTGCTCGACGCGCGCCGCTTCGACGAATACCAGACCATGAGCATCCCCTCGGCCACCAGCGTGCCGGGCGCGGAGCTGGTGCTGCGCGTGCGCGAACTCGCGCCCGACCCGGCCACGCGCGTGATCGTGAACTGCGCGGGCCGCACGCGCAGCATCATCGGCACGCAGTCGCTCGTGAACGCGGGCATCCCGAACCCGGTGGCGGCATTGCGCAACGGCACCATCGGCTGGAAGCTCGCGGGCCAGGTGCTCGACCACGGCGCGGGCCGGCAGGCGCCGGCCGCGGTTTCTGAGGCCAACCGTGCGCAGGCACAGGTCGACGCACGCCGCGTGGCCGACGCCGCGGGCGTGCGCCGCATCGCCATCGACGCACTCGACACGCTCGAAGCCCCGGGCCGCACCGTGTACCGCTTCGACGTGCGCACGCCCGAGGAATACACCGCCGGCCACCTGCCCGGCTTCGCGAGCGCGCCCGGCGGACAGCTCGTGCAGGAAACCGACCACCGGGTGCCGGTGCGCGGCGCACGCATCGTGCTGGCCGACGACGACGGCGTGCGCGCGTCGATGAGCGCCTCATGGCTCGCGCAGATGGGCTGGGAGGTGTACGTGCTCGAGGCGGTGCCACCGGCCACCGCGCTCAGCGAAACCGGCACGCCGACGTCGGCCTACCCGCCCGTCGCGGCCACGGTCGCCGAGATCGCACCCGAGGCACTGGCCGCGCTGCTGAAGCAGCAACCCGCCACCGCCGTCATCGACGTGACCACGAGCGCCAACTACGTGAAGCGCCACATTCCAGGCGCCTGGTACGTGATCCGTGCGCAGCTCGCGCAGGCGATCGACGACAAGGCCATCCCGTCCGCGCCACGCTACGTGCTGACTTGCGGCAGCAGCCTGCTCGCACGCTATGCCGCCGCGGACCTGCGCGCCCTGCTCGATGCACGCGGCCAGCGCGATGTGGAAGTGCAGGTGCTCACAGGCGGCAACACCGCCTGGTTCGCCGCCGGGCTGCCAGCCGAAACCGGCGAGACCCGCCTGGCCACCGCCCGCACCGACCGCTACCGCCGGCCCTACGAAGGCACCGACGCGCCCGTCGAGGCCATGCAGGGCTACCTGGACTGGGAGTACGGGCTGGTGGAACAGCTGGGGCGCGACGGCACGCACCACTTTCGCGTGGTCTGAGGCGCAGAGCGCAGACGAAAAAAAACCGGGCACTGCCCGGTTTTTTCTTTCACTGTGCGAGCCACCGGTTCAACCCGGCTCGGCCGCCTTGAACAATGCCGCGACCTTGCGCTTGCTCTTGATATTGCTCGAGATGCCGCGTGCGGGCGAGGCCTTGGCCGACGCTTCCCAGGCCGGTGCGGCTTCGCGCTCGCCCGATTCGTAGGGCTTGTCGAAGAACGGATCGCGCGGCGCCGACGGCGCGCGGTGCGGGCGTCCGCCAGCGCTGCCGCTCATGCTGCGGCGGGGTTCCACGTCGCGGCGTTCGCGCGGCTGGTCGAGCACATCGCGTGCGTCGCCGGCTTCGCCCTCTTCGCGCCAGTGGCGGCGTCCGTCGTTGATGCGACCGCGCGGGCGGTCTTCTTCGAACTCGACGGGTTCGAGCTCGATCTTCTTCTTGATCAGCTTCTCGATGTCGGCCACCAGGCGCGCATCGTTGCCGCCGCTGGCGAAGCTCACGGCCAGGCCCGAAGCGCCGGCACGACCGGTGCGGCCGATGCGGTGCACGTAGTCTTCGGCGTTGAACGGGATGTCGAAGTTGAAGACGGCGGGCACGTCCTTGATGTCGAGGCCGCGGGCCGCAACGTCGGTGCACACCAGCAGGTCGACTTCACCGGCCTTGAACGAGGCGAGCGCCTTCAGGCGTTCGTCCTGGCTCTTGTCGCCGTGCAGTGCGGTGGTACGCAGACCGTCGCGCTCCAGCGAGCGTGCGAGGCGCGCGCAGCCGAGCTTGCTGTTGACGAACACGAAGGCCTGCGTAATGCCGCGCTGCTTGACGATCTGCTTGAGCGCACGGCGCTTGTCGTCGTCGGAGACGCTGTAGAAGTGCTGTTCGACGGTGGAGGCCGTTTCGTTCGGCCGCGCCACTTCGATGGTGACCGGGTTCTGCAGGTAGCTGCTGGCCAGCCGCTTGATCTCGGGCGAGAAGGTGGCCGAGAACAGCAGCGTGGTGCGCTGCTTGGGCAGGTAGCTCAGGATGCGCTGCAGATCGGGCAGGAAGCCGATGTCGAGCATGCGGTCGGCCTCGTCGAGCACGACGTATTCGACCTGGTTGAGCACCGCGTTCTTGGCTTCGATGTGATCGAGCAGACGGCCGGGCGTGGCCACGAGCACTTCGACGCCCTTCTTCAGCTCCAGCGTCTGCGGCTTCATGTCGATGCCGCCGAACACCACCGTGCTGCGCAGGTTGGTGTACTTGGCGTACAGCTTGACCTGTTGCGCGACCTGGTCGGCCAGTTCACGCGTGGGCAGCAGCACCAGCGCACGCACCGGATGCCGCGCGGGCGAGGTGGAGGCGTTTTCGTGCTTGAGCATGCGCTGCAGCAAGGGCAGCGAAAACGCCGCCGTCTTGCCGGTACCGGTCTGCGCGGCACCCATCACGTCCTGGCCTGAAAGCACCACCGGAATGGCCTCTGCCTGGATGGGCGTCATGGTCTCGTAGCCCATTTCGGCCACGGCGCGGGCCAGCGGTTCTGCCAGCGAAAGATTGGAGAAGGACATTGTCATTGAGCCTTCTATTGTCGCATTGCCGCAAAAAACGGCAGTGACAACGAAACGACAACATCCGCGTGGGCCGAATTGCTATTTATTCAATAGCAAAAACCCCAATGAATCCGCGGCTCTCAGGACACAATCTTTACAGACTGCGCGCGTTGAAGGTGTCGCAGGACTTCATTTCACCCGTCTGATAGCCCGTGCCGAACCACCGTTGGCGCTGCGCACTGGAGCCGTGGGTGAAGCTGTCGGGCACCACGGCGCGGCCTGCGGAACGCTGCAAAGCGTCGTCGCCGATCTTCTGGGCGGCGTTCATGGCGGCCTCGATGTCGCCCGGGTCGAGCCACTTCTTCGACTCCTGCGAGTGGTGCGCCCACACGCCCGCGAAGCAGTCGGCCTGCAGCTCGACACGCACGCTGATGGCGTTGTTCTGCGCCTGGCTCAAGCGCCCGCGCATGCCGTCGACCTTGGCGGTGATGCCGATTTCGTCCTGCACGTGGTGGCCGACCTCGTGCGCAATGACGTACGCCTGCGCAAACTCGCCCGGCGCGCCGAGCTGGTTCTTGAGGGTGTCGTAGAACGCGAGGTCGATGTAGACCTTCTTGTCGCCCGGGCAGTAGAACGGCCCCATGGCCGATTGACCGGTGCCGCAGGCCGTGGGCGTGGCGCCGCGGAACAGCACGAGCCGGGGCGCCTGGTAATTGCCGCCGTTCTTGCGGAAGAGATCGGTCCAGACCACTTCGGTGTTCTTGAGCACGGTGGAGACGAAGGCCGCCTCGCGGTCGCCCGTGGGCGGCTTGGGCGCCGGGCCCTGCTGTTGCTGCTGCACCTGGACGGGGTCGCCACCGCCGCTGAGCAGGCTCAGCACGGTGAGCGGATTGATCCCGAAGATCCAGCCCGCGATGAGCGCGACCGCGATGGTGCCGATGCCGATGCTGCGGCCGCCAAACAGGCCGCCACCGCCGCCGCCGCCGCCCCCACCGTCACGGCGATCTTCGACGTTGTCGGATTGTTCGTTGCCTTCCCATCTCATCGCAGTCTCCTTGCCGGCTTGCTGATCGGAGTATTTGCCGGAACGTCGCAGGATGGTACTTGGCCTGACGGCCGGTGGCGTAACCGGCGGTCAGGAGGCGCGCAACAGTGCGTCAGTGCGCGTCAGGTCTTGGGCAGCGTGACGCCGCGCTGGCCCTGGTACTTGCCGCCGCGGTCCTTGTAGCTGGTTTCGCAGACCTCGTCGCTCTCGAAGAACAGCACCTGCGCGCAGCCTTCGCCCGCGTAGATCTTGGCGGGCAGCGGCGTGGTGTTGCTGAACTCCAGCGTCACGTAGCCTTCCCATTCGGGCTCGAACGGGGTCACGTTGACGATGATGCCGCAGCGCGCGTAGGTGCTCTTGCCCAGGCAGATGGTGAGCACGTTGCGCGGGATGCGGAAGTACTCCACCGTGCGTGCCAGCGCGAAGCTGTTCGGCGGAATGATGCAGTAGTCGCCGTGCATGTCGACGAAGCTCTTTTCGTCGAAATTCTTCGGGTCGACCACGGTGCTGTGGATGTTGGTGAAGACCTTGAATTCAGGCGCGCACCGGATGTCGTAGCCGTAGCTCGAGGTGCCGTAGCTGATGATCTTGTGGCCATTGTTCTCGCGCACCTGGCCCGGTTCGAAGGGGTCGATCATTCCTTCGTTTTCGGCCATGCGCCGGATCCATTTGTCGCTCTTGATGCTCATATGCGCTCGCTGATGCTGCTGCGGGGGAATCGGGGCCGAATTGTGGCATGGGCGCCCTGCGCGCCCTCCCCTGGTGCAGATCAGCCCGCCTGCGAAATCACCGTGCGCTCGACCAGCCGGTCGTCGCCCAGCACGATCATCGCGAACAGCAGCTCTTCGAGGTTGTTGGCCAGCGAGGTCTTGCGCGCCAGCAGCGGCGTGGCGGAGGGGTTCAGCACCAGGAAGTCGGCCTCGCAACCCGGCTGCAGGTTGCCGACCACGCCGTCGAGCCCCAGCGAGCGCGCCGCGCCGCCGGTGTGGTGCCACCACAGCCGCGAGGGCGCGATGCTCAGGCCGGGCTTGGTCTGGCCCTCACGGCCCACGTAGTACGCAGCCAGCATGGTGTGGAAGGGGCTGAAGCTGGTGCCGCCGCCCACGTCGCTGGCCAGGCCGTACGGTTGTTCGAGCCGGTCGGCCGCGCCGAAGTCGAAGAAGCCGCTGCCCAGGAACAGGTTGCTCGTGGGGCTCACGGCGGCGGCCGTCTTCGTTTCGTGCATGAGCGCACGGTCGGTGTCGTCCAGGTAGATGCAGTGGGCGTACACGGCGCGTTCGCGCAGCAGGCCGAAGTCGGCGTACACGTCCAGGTAGGAGCGCGACTTCGGGTACAGCTCGCGCGCCCACTTCACCTCGTCGCGGTTCTCGGCCACGTGCGACTGGATCCAGGTGTCGCCGTACTTTGCGGCCAGCTCGCCGGCACCGCGCATCTGCGCGTCGGTGCTGGTGGGCGCAAAGCGCGGCGTGATGGCGTAGCCCAGGCGATCGACGTTGTGCCACTTGCGGATCAGTGCCTCGGTGTCGACCAGGCTTTGCTCGGTGTCGTCACGCACGCCGTCGGGCGAGTTGCGGTCCTGCAGCACCTTGCCGGTGATCATGCGCAGTTTGCGGCGCTGCGCGCTCTCGAAGAAGGCATCGACCGAGGCGACGTGCGAGGTCGCGAAGGTCAGCGAGGTGGTCACGCCGTTGCGCAGCAGTTCGTCGAAGAACACGTCGGCCACCACGCGCGCATGCGCGGGGTCGGCGAACTTGGCTTCCGCCGGGAAGGTGTAGTTCTCGAGCCAGGGCAGCAGGCCGGCGGCGGGCGCGCCGATGATGTCGGTCTGCGGATAGTGAACGTGCATGTCCACGAAGCCCGGCGCCAGGATGCGGCCCGGCAGGTGGGTGGTGTGGGCGCCGACATGGCGCTGCGACACGTCGGCATGGCTGCCGGCGTCAAGCACGCGCTGGCGGCCGGTGCTGTCGGGGGCGACGACCAGCAGGCCGTCTTCATCGAAGACAGGCAGGCCGGCGGCGTCGAATCGCAGGAGGGAGGCGCGGTAGGCTTTTTTCATCGTGGATTCGGAGGGTAATCCAGCCCCGGACGGCGGGAATTGCCCTGCGCGTATGAGTGCTATACGCGGAACGCACTCTTCAGACGCAGAGCAAGGGGGCGGCACTCAGCGGCTCACCCGCCCCTGCACACCCTCGGCCAGCCAGTTCATCTGCAGGACCTGCTCGTCGGTCAGCTGTGCGCCCTTCGCGATCGCGACGCGGCCCTCGTTGTCGCGCACGTCGGTGGTCACCGCACGGAAGGGCTGCAGCTTGCCCGCCGCGATGTCCTGCTGGCGCGCCAGCACCTCCTGCTGCACGGCCTTGGGCACCTTGGTGCCGAAGTCGCCGACGCGGATCATTCCTTCCTTCACGCCCCCCCAGAGGTTGCCGCTCTTCCAGGTGCCGTCGAGCACCGCGCGGGCACGCTGCGTGTAGTAGCCGCCCCACTGGTGCGTGACCGCGACGATCTGCGCGTCGGGCGCGATCTTGCGCATGTCGGAGTGGTAGGCCACGGCCATCTTGCCGCGCTCCTGCGCGGCGGCCATCACGGCGGTGGAGCCCGTGTGGAAAGCGAGCACGTCGGCGTTCTGGTTGAACAGCGCCATCGCCGCGTCGCGCTCCTTCGGCGGATCGAACCACTCGTTGAGCCACACCACGACCACCTTGGCCTTCGGGTTCACCGAGCGCATGCCGAGCGTGAAGGCGTTGATGCCCTGCAGCACCTCGGGAATCGGAAAGCCCGCCACATAGCCGGCCACGTTCGTCTTCGTCATGCGCCCAGCCGCGATGCCCGCGAGGTAGCGGCCCTCGTAGTAGCGGGCGTTGGCGGTGGCGACGTTGGGCGCCGTCTTGTACCCAGTGATCGACTCGAACTTCACGCCGGGAAAGTCCTTCGCGACCTTCAGCGTCGGCTCCATGTAGCCGAAGCTGGGCGTGAAGATCAGCTGGCTGCCCTGCTGCGCCAGGTCGCGGATCACGCGCTCGGCGTCGGCGCCCTCGGGCACGTTCTCGACGAAGGTGGTGTTCACGCGGGGGCCCAGCGCCGCCTCGACGGCCTTGCGGCCCTCTTCATGCTGGCGCACCCAGCCGGCATCGGTGACCGGCGTGACGTAGACAAAGCCGATCTTCAGCGCGTCCTTCGCCAGGGGTGGCTTCGGCGGTGCGGTCTGTGAAAAGGCGGGAGATAAAAAACAGGCGGTCACCCACGCCAGAACGGCGCGGCCCGCGAGGTTTTTGTACATGGTGGTCCTCTACATGGCCCCGGTCGAACAAGAAACCCGCAGCCGGCCGGGACGCCCGGCTGCGGGGGGAAGATTTTAGTGCGCGGCGATCCGTCGGGTGCGGCGATGGGGCCCGCCGCGAATCGGCAGCGCGGCTTTGGCTCCCCGCGCCACACAATCGATTCGCCCCATGACGAACCCGATCCCCCACACCATCCACGCCGCCCACGCGCACTGGCAGCGCAACCTCGCCGTCTGCATGTTCGGCTCCTTCACCACCATCGTCGCGATGACGCTGCTGCTGCCCTTCCTGCCGCTGTACGTCGAGCAGCTGGGCGTGAAGGACCATGCGGCCATCGTGCAGTGGTCGGGCGCGGCCTACGGCGCCACCTTCTTCAGCGCGGCGCTGGTGGCACCGCTGTGGGGGCGCCTGGCCGACCGCTACGGCCGCAAGCCGATGCTGATTCGCGCGAGCCTGGGCATGGCGGTGGCGATGGCGCTCATCGGCATGGCCGGCAATGTGTGGCAGCTCGTGGGGCTGCGGCTGCTCGCGGGCCTGCTGGGCGGCTATGCCTCGGGCTCGATGGTGCTGGTCGCCACGCAGACACCGAAAGATCGCACCGGCTGGGCGCTCGGCACGATGTCGTCGGCCATCATGGCCGGCAACCTCGTGGGTCCGCTGGTGGGCGGCGTGCTGCCGCCGCTCATCGGCATCCGCGCGACCTTCTTCGCGGCGGGCGCGATGATCTTCGTGGCCTTTCTCGCGACTGCCTTCCTGATCCGCGAGGAGAAGAAAGCGCCCTCGGCCGCCAAGCAGCACGGCGCCGCCGACACCGGCTGGGCCGCCATTCCCGACAAGCGCCCGCTGGTCGCGATGCTCTTCACCGGCATGCTGCTGATGCTGGCCAACATGTCGATCGAGCCGATCATCACGGTCTACGTTGCCACGCTGGTCGACGACCCGCAGCGGGTGACGATGATGGCCGGCCTCGTGATGTCGGCCGCCGCGCTCGGCAGCATCCTCTCGGCCTCGCGGCTGGGCAAGCTGGCCGACCGTGTGGGTCACTGGAACGTGATCGTCGGGTGCCTCGCGGTGTCGGCGCTGCTGCTGGTTCCACAGGCCTTCGTCACGTCGGGCTGGCAGCTGGTGGTGCTGCGCTTTCTCATGGGGCTGTCGCTCGGCGGGCTGCTGCCGTGCATTGCGAGCGTGATCCGCCACAACGTGCCCGAGCGCGTGGCCGGCAACATGCTCGGCTACTCGACCTCGGCGCAGTACACGGGCCAGGTGGCGGGCCCGCTGCTCGGCGGCTTCGTGGGCGGGCACATCGGCATGCGCGCCGTGTTCCTCGGCACCTGCGTGCTCATGGCCGCAGGCGCCGGGTGGAACTGGCTCGCGCAACGCGCGGCCGCGTCGTCGGCTACTCGCTGACGACGGCGCTGCGGTAGGCCGCGTCGCCCTTGATCTCGGCTTCGGAGAACGGCACCTTGAGCCACTTCCCGGCGCTGTAGGCGCGGGTGTAGTCGGCGTTGTGCGCCGATGCCGGGTCGTCCGACAGCGAGAACGTCAGGAAGGTGTGGGCCTCCACGCCGCCTTCAGGGAACCGCACGATCTGCATGTAGCTGTTGCCGTTCGGGTTGCCGTCCATGGTGTAGCCGCCCTTGTCGAGACGGTTCTCCGAGCAGGCGATGGTGAAGTAGCCCGGGCCGCCGCAGCCGCCGTACAGCGGGATCTTCTGACCGCCGCGGGTGGCGAACAGGTAGTCGCCGCGCTGCGCGTTCTCGGCAAAGCCGCTGGCCTGCACCCGCGCCACGGCGGCGCCGAAGGCCTGCTGCAGCGCGGGCGCGGCGTCAGGCTTCAGGTCGCGCGGGGTACGGATCGGGTCGGCCGGGTTGAAGGCCACGCTGTACAGGTCAGCCGCAGGGATGCGCGAGGCGCGGCTCCAGAACTCGTCCCACACATGCGCACCGCGCGCACCCGCAACGCCGGTACCGCTCCAGTCCTGCAGCGCGCTGCAGGCTGCAGAGACATCGATGTCGCGGCCGATGGCCTCGCTGGTCAGCGGATCGGTGACGACGTTGATGGTCGACTTCGCGCACACCAGCGGCAGCGCCTGCATCTTGAAGAGCTCGGCCGTCAGCGCACGGCTGTCGAGCACCATGCGCTTCACGGTGTCGGGCGTGGCACCCCGTGCGCCGTGGCTGTCGGTGCCGTCGATGCGGCCTTGCGCGAGCAAGTGGCCCAGTCGCGTGCGGAAGGTCACGGGGTCGGTGCCGGCCGGCCCCATGATGTCCGGGAAGCCGGTGAGTGGCGCCTTCGGGTTCGCCAGCCAGTAGCTGTCGTTCATGTTGGCCACGTAGTCGTCGCGCAGCAGGCTCGGCAGCCGGGCCGCACCGATGGCGCCCTTCTGCGCCGAGTCGGCGTCGGTCTGCCAATCGCACTCGCTCTTCGAGCCGTCGAAGAACGGCACGCGCGGCAGCGAGGCGCCGGCCGCCGTGCCCAGCGGCGTCGTGCAACTGGCCACCTGGGTGGGCGACACGTTGGGAATCGCGCCGATGTCGGCATACCAGGCCTTGGCCGCGCCGCGGCCTACCGCCACGGTGTTGACCCACGGAATGGCCGTTTCCTCGCGCTGGATGGCGATGAACTCGTCGAGCGACTTGGCCTGGTTCCAGCGCAGCCAGTTCTTGAAGGTGCGGTAGTTCTCGCCGTTGATGTCGCGGATCGCGAAGGCCGTGGTCTGGCTCCAGGCGAAAGGCGTACCGAAGGCCGTGAGGTTGACCATCGGCCCGTACTCCGACTTGTAGAGCGTGCGCGTCACCGGCGCCACGCTGCCGTCGGCCTGCTTCACGTTGACGGTGATGTTCAGCGCCTGCATCTTCACGGGCTTGCCGTCGCGCATGTAGCTGGTCGGGTCGCCCGCCGCGAGCTTCAGCTCGTAGAAGCCGAAGCGCCGCGCGGTCGACACCGTGTGGCTCCACGCGACGTTGTCGTTGAAGCCGATGAGCATCACCGGAATGCCGAGGAACGAGGTGCCGCTGATGTTGAGCTGGCCCGGGATCGTGAGGTGCGCCTGGTAGAAGCGGTCGGGCCCGCGCCAGTACCAGTGCGGGTTGCCGAAGAGCAGCGGGCTGCTGTCGCCGGTGGCGGCCGTGCCGAAGCCGATCATGTTGCTGCCCACGCCTTCCTTGCCGCCGACCTGCAGTTCGGGCAGGGGCACATTGATCGCCGCCAGCTGCAGCGCGCCCTTCTTTGCGCCGCTGCGCGCGGCCATCTTGGTGGGCGCTGCCGGCGCGGGTGCGATCGCATTGGCGATGTTCGGCAAGAAGTTGCTGTAGCCACCCGCGAGGTTGGCCGCGTACATGCGGCGGTAGATGTCCTCGGCGGTGATGGGCTTCACCCAGGCTTCGCTGCGGCAGGCTTCGTGCGCGGTGCCGCCGGCCTTCACGTCGCGCACGTAGCGGTTGTAGCCGGCGGCGAAGCCCTCGACCAGCTGCTTCAGGTTGTCGGGCTGGGCCGCGATCATCTTCTGCAGCACATCGGCCGAGATCACCTGCTTGTGGAAGAAGTCGGAGTCGATGTTCTTCGGCAGGCCGATGGTGCTGCTGGCCACGAGCTTCGCATCGGCGCCGAAGTACTGCGAGCGCTCGCCGCGGTATGTGAGGAACGAATCGGCCATGGTGCACAGGTTGTCTTCGGCCTGCGCGTAGCCGTAGCCATAGCCGAGGTCGGGCCAGTCGGCGGCCTTGATGTGCGGCACGCCCATCGCGGTGCGGCGGATCTCGGCCTTGTAGGCATTGTTCTCGGCGGGCGGGTTGCCGCCGGCGCCGGGGAAGAACGGGAAGCTGCTGCCACCGCCTCCGCCACCACCGCAGGCAGTGAGTAGGGCCGCCGTGGCGAGCGCAAGCAAAGCCCGCGGCATGGCGCCGCGCGAGGATGTCTGTCTCATTGTTGATGTCTCCGGTTGATGCTCTCTTGATGGAGCACCACCAGCTTAGGCACGCAGACCTGCTGCGGCTTGAACGCAGCCGCTGTCCTGCGAGCGACGCACTCAGTGAACGGTCGCGTCGCCCCACGCGTGCGACGCGTGCGCGTCGGCCGTCACGCGCACCTGGTTAGCTAGGAAGGACGGCGACAGGCCGAAGTAACGCTGGAAGGTGCGGCTCATGTGCGCCGCGTCGGTGAAACCGCTGACCAGCGCCACGTCGGTCAGCGGGCGGCGTTCGGTGAACTGCTGCACCGTGCGGCGCACCTTGGTCCACAGCGCATAGCGCTTGATCGACACGCCCACCTGCTGCGCGAACAAATGTGTGAGCCGGTCGGGCGAGAGAAAGGCCAGCGCCGACAGCTCGCGCAGCGGAATCTGCCCTGCGCGTGCGCGGATGGCCTGCAGCACACGGTCGATGCGTGGGTCGATCGCGGCCTGCAGCTCGGGGCTCTCGGTGATCGACGTGACCAGCTTCGCGCTCAGCATCTGCAGGCGCCGGTCGGACAGCGCGCCGTGCTGCGCCGGTTCGAAGTCGTCGCGTGCGCGGCCGAAGCGACGCGCGTCGATCGGCTGGATGCCGTGGCCGCCCATGTGCCGCGCAAGCATGCGGTAGGCGCTGGAGGCCGGGTCGAGGTTGAGCGACAGCAGCCCGCAGCCGTCGACGTCGAGGCGACGCGACACATGCGGCCCCACCAGCGCGGCGGTGCAACGCACGCGCGTGCCGTCGACCGCCTCCAGCGTGAAAGGGTGGCCGCTCACCGAGGCCAGCAGCGTGGCCGACGAACGCGCCGTGAGCCCCGACTGGATCGCCGGTGTGATGTAGAGGAACCTGTCGTCCCACAGGTGCAGGGAGTTGTGCCGCGTAATGGTCATGCCGCCTCGCTTGGGTCTTGTCTCTTGCGCTTGTCTTGTCTCTCGCGGCGGATTCTCACGCATTGCGGCCACGGCCCCGGCAAGGGCCCGCGCTCCGCGGGGTCAGCGGGGTTGCACCGTCTGCAGCTGCGCATGCTGGCGCACCGCCTCCAGCAGCAGCGTGGCCAGCCGGCTCGCCGGCGCCTCCGCACGAGCTTGCGCGCGGTACAGCACGAGCGAGATCTGCGGTAGCGCCGGCAGCGAGAGCACCGAGCGGTCGAGCGTGCGCACATGCGAGGGCAGCCCGAACGGCGTGCGCACGGTCAGGCCCAGGCCGGCCGAGGTTGCGGCCCACAGCGCCGCCAGGCTGGCACTGCCGAAGGCCCGCCGCCACGGCAGGCCGGCGCGGTCGAGCGCAGTGATGACGATCTCGCGCAGCGGGCACGGGGCATCGAGCATGATGAGCGGCAGCGGCTCCTTGCTCTTGACCGCGCGAACGCCCGCACGGTGCTCGCGCTCGGTCCACCAGGGCGCATCGACGCGCTCGGGCGCGGTCGGGCCGATCCACAGCAGCGGCAGCCGCGCCACGCGCTCGGCATACGGCGACAGCGGCTGGTCGCCCGCGTCCCAGGCCAGCGCCAGGTCGAGCTGGCCCAGCTCGAGCCGCTCGCGCAGCTCGCCGCTGCGCGCCACGCAGGCCTCGATGCGCACCTTGGGGTGCGCGCGCGCAAAGCGGCCGAGCACGGCCGGCAGCAGCGTCTCGCCGAAGTCTTCCTGCAGGCCCAGCCGCACCCAGCCCTGAAGGTCGACGCCGCGCAGGGCGGCGCTGGCCTCGTCGTTGAGTTCGAGCATGCGGTGCGCGTAGGCCAGCAGCGTTTCGCCGGCATCGGTGAGCGCCAGGCCACGGCCCTCCTTGCGGAACAGCACGGTGCCGGCCTGCGCCTCCAGCTTCTTGAGCTGCGCGCTCACGGCCGAGGTCGAGCGGCCCAGCTTGTCGGCTGCGCGCGCATAGCTGCCGAGTGCCATGCCGGTGGAGAAGGTGCGCAGCACGTCGAGATCGAACATCACCTGGGTCATTGCGGGTCCTTGCGTCGGTTCTTTCATCGTCCCGAATTTCGGGATGGTTTGCCCATTATTTTCTGATTTTCAAAACCTTTGCAGCGGCGGACACTGCGCCGCAACATGACACATTCGACCTCCTCTTCCCCGGTGTTTTCTCGCCGGCACCGCTGGAAGGTGCTCGCCGCCGGCGTCGCCGCCAACGCGGCCTTCTCGGTCGCCTTCAGCGGCATCCCGATGACCGCCGTGCTCATGCGCACCGGCTACCAGCTCGACAACGCCGCGCTCGGCCTGGTGCTTGGCCTCATGGGCCTGGGCATCGCCGTGAGCGAGCTGCCGTGGGGCCTGCTGACCGACCGCTGGGGCGACCGCCCCGTGCTGCTGGCCGGCCTGGGCAGCACGGCGATCGCGCTGGTGGCGATGGCGCTGTGGGCCGCGCCGGGGAACGGCCACATTCCCGGTCTTGGCGTGCTCGGTGCGGGGCTGTTGCTGGTCGGTCTGCTCGGCGGCAGCGTGAACGGCGCCAGCGGGCGCGCGGTGATGACCTGGTTCGACGCCAGCGAGCGCGGACTCGCCATGAGCATCCGACAGACGGCGGTGCCGCTGGGCGGCGGCATCGGCGCGCTGGTGCTGCCTTTCGTCGCCCTGCACTTCGGCTTTGCCGCGCTGTACGGCCTGCTCGCGCTGCTGTGCGCGCTGAGCGCGGCGATGAGCTGGGCCTGGGTGCACGAGCCGCCCATCACGCCGCACCCAAAGACCACGGAGGCCGCCGCGCCGAAGACCGGCCCGCTGCGCGACGTGCGCGTGTGGCGCATCGTGGCCGGCATCGGCATCCTGTGCGCGCCGCAGTTCGCGGTGCTTTCCTTCGGCACGGTGTTCCTGCACGACTTCGGCCATGTGGGCCTGGGCACGATCACCGCCGCCATGGTCTTCGTGCAGATCGGCGCGATGGCGATGCGCGTATGGAGCGGCCGATGGACCGACCGGCGCCGCAACCGCCCGGCCTACCTGCGGGCCTGCAGCGCGCTCAGCGTGGTGCTGTTCGCGGGCCTGGCCGCCCTGGTGATGGCGGCGGGCACCGAGGCGCCGTCACCCGCGCTGCGCGGGGCGCTGATCGCGCTGCTGGCCGTGAGCGGCGTGTGCGTGTCGGCCTGGCACGGCGTGGCCTACACCGAGCTGGCCACGCTGGCCGGCGCGGCGCGCGCCGGTACTGCGCTGGGCATGGCGAACACCAGCGTGTTCCTCGTGTGCTTCGTCACGCCCTTCTCGATTCCGCACCTGCTGGCGCTGCAGGGCTGGCCGGTCGTGTGGCTGGCGGCCAGTGCGTGTGCGCTGGTGGCGGTGCCGCTGCTCGTGCCGCGCAAGGCCGGACCGCGGCCCGGCGCCTGCACAGCCGACCTCGCTCAGAAGGTCGCGAAGACGGCGTTGAGCCGGTCGACGTAGGCGCGCTTGGCCGCCGCGTCGATGAAGCTGCCCTCGAAGCTGTTCGCCGCGAGCTGCCAGGCCTGCTGCACGCCGAGCCCCGTCACTGCGAAGGTCTGCGTGAAGTTCTGGTTCATGTAGCCGCCGAAGTAGGCCGGGTCGTCCGAATTGACGGTGGCGACCAGCCCCGCCTCGAGCAGCGCGCCGAGGTTGTGCTGCGACAGGTCGGGGAACACGCACAGCTTGAGGTTCGACAGCGGGCACACGGTGAGCGGAATGCGGTCTTGCGCCAGCCGCTTCATCAGTGCCGGGTCTTTGGCGCTTTGCACGCCGTGGTCGACGCGCTCGACCTTCAGCACGTCGAGCGCGCTCCACACGTAGGCCGGCGGGCCCTCTTCGCCCGCGTGCGCGACGAGGTGAAAGCCCAGTTCGCGGCAGCGCGCGAACACGCGCGCGAACTTCTCGGGCGGGTGGCCGACTTCGCTCGAGTCGAGCCCCACGCCGATGAACTTGTCGCGGTACGGCAGCGCCTGCTCCAGCGTCTCGAAGGCTTCTTCCTCGCTCAGGTGGCGCAAAAAGCACAGGATGAGCGAGGCGCTCACGCCCAGCTTGGGCAGCGCATCGACGCACGCGCGGTGCAGGCCGTTGACCACCGTGTCCATCGCCACGCCGCGCGCCGTGTGCGTCTGCGGGTCGAAGAACATCTCGGTGTGCACCACGTGGTCGGCGGCGGCGCGCTCCAGGTAGGCCCAGGCCATGTCGTAGAAGTCCTGCTCTTTCAGCAGCACGCTGGCGCCGGCGTAGTAGATGTCGAGAAAGGTCTGCAGGTTGGTGAACGCGTAGGCCTTGCGCAGTTCTTCGACGCTGGCATACGGAATCGAAACGCCGTTTCGCTGCGCGAGCGCAAAGATCAGTTCGGGCTCGAGCGAGCCTTCGATGTGCATGTGCAGCTCGGCCTTGGGCATGGCGCGCAGCAGCTCGGGCAGGCGTTCGGCGGGAATGCGCTGCGCGAAGCTCGGGTCGAACAGGGGGCGGCTGAAATCGGTCATGGGCGTGGGAAATCGACGTTGTGATCGCGCACAGCATAAGGGCAGACACCCTGCGCGGCATTCCCGAAAACGTATACGCTGCCCACCCCTTTTCCCCCAAACTGATCTGGGTCAAATCGGGCCGCGCAGGATGCGATAGGCTTGGACCCCGGCAGGCCCGGCATCGGGTGTGTTCCCTCCAATCCGCGCGCAGCGGCATTTATGCCCTGGCGCCGTCCTTGATCGAATCGCATGACCCTACAAAACGCCTTCACCCGCGAAGACCTGCTGCGCTGCAGCCGCGGCGAACTGTTCGGCCCCGGCAACGCACAGCTGCCCGCCCCGAACATGCTGATGGTGGACCGCATCACCCACATCAGCGCCGAGGGCGGTACCTACGGCAAGGGCGAACTCACGGCCGAACTCGACATCACGCCCGACCTGTGGTTTTTCGCCTGCCACTTCGAGGGCGACCCGGTCATGCCGGGCTGCCTGGGCCTGGACGCCATGTGGCAGCTGGTCGGCTTCTTCCTCGGCTGGCAGGGCCTGCCGGGCCGCGGCCGGGCCCTGGGCTCGGGCGAAGTGAAGTTCACGGGCCAGGTTTTGCCGACCGCCAAGCTCGTCACCTACAGCATCCAGATCAAGCGCGTGCTCAAGGGCAAGCTCAACCTGGCCATCGCCGACGGCTCGGTGAGCGTCGACGGCCGCCAGATCTACACCGCCGAGGGCCTGCGGGTCGGCGTGTTCACTTCCACCGACAACTTCTGAGGGTTTCGCCATGCGACGCGTCGTCATCACCGGTCTGGGCATCGTTTCGTGCCTGGGCAACGACAAGGAGACCGTCTCCGCCAACCTGCGCGCCAGCCGCCCCGGCATCCGGTTCCAACCGGCCTATGCCGAGATGGGCCTGCGCAGCCAGGTGGCCGGCTCCATCGACCTTCCCCTCGAAGACCTCATCGACCGCAAGCTGTATCGCTTCGTCGGCCACGCGGCGGCCTACGCCTACCTGGCCATGAAGGACGCCATTGCCGATGCCGGCCTGACCGAGGAGCAGGTGTCCAACCCGCGCACCGGCCTCATCGCCGGCTCGGGCGGCGCCTCCACGCTGAACCAGATGGAAGCGCTCGACCTGCTGCGCGAAAAGGGCGTCAAGCGCGTCGGCCCGTACCGCGTGACGCGGACCATGAGCAGCACCGTGTCCGCCTGCCTGGCCACGCCGTTCAAGATCAAGGGCCTGAACTACTCCATCGCCTCGGCCTGCGCCACCAGCGCGCACTGCATCGGCAACGCCATGGAGCAGATCCAGATGGGCAAGCAGGACATCGTGTTTGCCGGCGGCGGTGAAGAAGAACACTGGACCCAGTCGTTCCTGTTCGACGCCATGGGCGCGCTGTCCACCAAGTACAACGAGACGCCCGAAAAGGCCTCCCGCGCCTACGACGCCGAGCGCGACGGCTTCGTCATCGCCGGCGGCGGCGGCATGGTCGTGGTCGAGGCGCTCGACCACGCACTGGCACGCGGCGCAAAAATCTACGCGGAAATCGTCGGCTACGGCGCCACCTCCGACGGCTACGACATGGTCGCGCCCAGCGGCGAAGGCGCCGTGCGGTGCATGCAGATGGCCATGTCCACCGTCGACACGCCCATCGACTACCTGAACACCCACGGCACCTCGACCCCCGTCGGCGACGTCATGGAAATGAAGGGCGTGCGCGAAGTCTTCGGCGACAAGGCGCCGGCCATCAGCTCCACCAAGAGCCTGTCGGGCCACTCGCTGGGCGCCGCCGGCGTGCACGAGGCGATCTACTGCCTGCTGATGATGGAAGGCAACTTCATGGCCGGCTCGGCCAACATCGAAGCGCTCGACCCCGAAGTGGCCGACATGCCGATCCTCACTGCGACGCGCGAGAACGCCACCGTCGACACGGTGATGAGCAACAGCTTCGGCTTCGGCGGCACCAACGCCACGCTGGTGCTGAAGCGCTGGCAAGGCGCATAAGCGTTCTTCCGCCTGCCGGCCCCGTCGCGCCCGCGACGATGGGCCCGCAGGCGCTTCGCTAGACTGGGTTTTCCGTGCTTCCATCCACCCCGCGAGGAGACAGACCCATGGCGATCGACACCCTTTCCACCTGGCACCGACTCGTCAAGGCACGCGACGTGGCGGGCCTGGACACCCTGCTGGCCGACGATGCCGTCTTTTTATCGCCCGTGGTGCACCGGCCGCAGGTCGGCAAGGCGATCACGAAGCAGTACCTCGCCGCGGCGTTCCAGGTCTTCTTCAACGAGAGCTTCCGCTACGTGCGCGAGCTCCAGGGCCCGAACGACGCCGTGCTCGAGTTCGAACTCGAGCTGGACGGCATCGCCATCAACGGCGTCGACATGATGAAGTGGAACGCCGACGGGCAGATCACCGAGTTCAAGGTGATGCTGCGACCGCTGAAGGCGGTGAACCTCATCCACCAGAAGATGGCGACGCAGCTGCAGGCGGCGGCGCAGTAAGCCGCACCCTGCGAGTTCAGGGGCAGGCCAGTTCCGTCTTGGCCACGGCACACAGCCGCGCCTTCTCGGCCGCAGGCAGCGTGAGCCCCGGCATCAGCCCGTCCAGCCGCAGCACCGCCGGGTAGAGGCGCGCATCCTGCGGGTTCTTGCGGTAGGCGCGCAGCACCAGTTGCTGGCCTTCCTTGCCGCAATGCTGGCGCTGCTGGCGCGCCACTTCCTTGTCGTGCGCCGACCCGTCGCCGTTGAATTCGCCGGCGAAGTGAAAGCACATTTCCGCGTCGTCGACCGCCTTGCGCAAGCGCTGCTCGTCCTTCGAGAACGTCGGCGGTGCGGCGAACGACATCGACACGGCCAGCAGTGCCGCGCCTGCAACCATGACTCCTTGCAGCTTCATGAGATGAACCTCTTGTCCGAATGAAAAAAGGGCCGTCCGCAGACGACCCTTCTCGTGGCAATCGCCGAAGCGATCGATGGTCGATTGATTACTTCTTGTCGCCGCCCGGCACCTTGCCTTCGACGCCCTTGACGTAGAAGTTCACGCCCGACAGGAACTTGTCGTCGGCGACCGCGTCCTTGGCGATCAGCTCCTTGCCGTCCTGGCCGACGATCGGGCCCTTCCAGATCGAGAAGCTGCCATCCTTCAGGCCCTTCTTGATTTCGTCGACCTTGGCCTTGGTTTCGGCCGGCACGTCTTCGGCGATCGAGACGATGTCGATCGCGCCTTCCTTCACGCCCCACCAGGTCTGGCCCGTGGCCCACTTGCCGTCCAGCGCGTCCTGCGTGGTCTTGATGTAGTACGGCGCCCAGTTGATGATGGCCGAGCCCAGGTGGGCCTTCGGGCCGTAGGCGGTCATGTCGGAGTCCCAGCCGAAGGCGCGCTTGCCCTTTTCTTGCGCGGTCTTGAGCACGGCCGGCGAGTCGGTGTTCTGGAACAGCACGTCGGCGCCGCCGTTGATGAGGGCGGTGGCGGCTTCGGTTTCCTTCGGCGGGCTGAACCACTCGTTCACCCACACGACCTTGGTCGTGATCTTCGGGTTGACCGACTGCGCGCCCAGCGTGAAGCTGTTGATGTTGCGCAGCACTTCGGGAATCGGCACCGAGCCGACCACGCCCAGCGTGTTGCTCTTGGTCATCGAGCCGGCGATCACGCCGGCCATGTACGCGCCTTCGTAGGTGCGGCTGTCGTAGGTGCGCATGTTCTCGGCGGTCTTGTAGCCGGTGGCATGCTCGAACTTCACGTCCTTGCTGTCGTTGGCGACCTTGAGCATGGGCTCCATGTAGCCGAAGGTGGTGCCGAAGATCAGCTTGTTGCCCTGGCCCACGAAGTCGCGGAACACGCGCTCGGCGTCGGCCGACTCGGGCACGCTTTCGACGAAGGTGGTCTTGATCTTGTCGCCGAATTCCTTCTCGAGCGCCTTGCGGGCGTTGTCGTGCGCGAACGACCAGCCGCCGTCGCCCACAGGGCCGACATAGGCGAAAGCGATGTTCAGCGGAGCGGCCGGTGCGGGGGCCGGAGCGGCTGCGGGCGCCGGTGCCGGCGGTGCAGCGGGAGCGGCCGCCTCTTCCTTCTTGCCGCAGCCGATGAGGGCCGCCGAAGCCACCGCGGTGAGTGCCGCGAGCTTGAGCAGGGAACGCTTGTTCAGATCATTCATTGTCGAAATCCTCAGAAGAAAAGGACGGGTTGGCAAAAAAACGAGAACGCGATTATGAGCCGGGGTAGAACGGTTTCCCCATCGACGCCGGCATGTTGATGCGGATGAAGGCGGGGTTGCGCGAGATCAGCGCCAGCACCACGATCGGCGCGATGTACTGGGCCATGCTGAGGAACTGCGAGGGCACGTCGACGCCGCTGCTCTGCAGGTGAAAACCGAGCATCGAAACGCCGCCGAACAGGTAGGCGCCGAGCAGCACGCGGATCGGGCGCCAGGTGGCGAACGTGGTCAGCGCCAGCGCGATCCAGCCGCGGCCGGCAACCATGCCCTCGACCCACAGCGGCGTGTACACGGTCGACAGGTACGCGCCCGACAGCCCGCACAGCGCACCGCCCGCGATCACCGCGAGGAAGCGGATGCGCCGCACCGGGTAGCCCAGCGCATGCGCCGACTCGGGCGACTCGCCCACCGAGCGCAGCACCAGGCCGGCGCGCGTGCGGTACAAAAACCAGATGAGCCCGATGGTCAGCAGCACGGCCACGTACACCATCGGGTGGTGACGGAACAGCGCCGGGCCGGCCAGCGGAATGTCGGCCAGCACGGGAATGGCGAAGGGCGTGCTCTCGGGCAGCTTGGCCTGCACGAAGCTGATGCCGGCAAAGGCCGAGAAGCCGACACCGAACAGGCTCAGCGCGAGCCCCGTGGCGTACTGGTTGGTGTTGAGCCAGATCACGAGCACGCCGAAGAAGGCCGCGAGCAAGGCACCGGCCGCCATGCCGGCCAGGAAGCCGAGCCAGGGGTTGTGCGTGATGACCACCGTCGCAAAGCCCGCGATGGCGGCGCACAGCATCATGCCCTCGGCACCGAGGTTGACGATGCCGGCCTTCTCGTTGATCAACAGGCCCAGCGCCGCGATGGCGAGCACGGTGCCCGCGCTCAGGGTCGAGCCCAAGAGGAGTGCGTAGCTTTCCATGGTCAGTGACCCCCTTCGGTGGTGGCTGCGGGCGCGGTGATCGGCGTGCTGGCCTGCAGCGAGGCCGTGGTCATGGTCGCGGCCTTGGCGCCGGCCTTGCGGCGGATGCGGTAGGCGATGAGCGTGTCGCAGGCCAGCAGCGTGAACAGCAGCAGGCCCTGGAACACGCCGGTGAGCGACTTGGGCAGGCCCAGGCGCGACTGCGCGAGTTCGCCGCCGATGTAGAACATGCTCATCAGGATGGCCGAGAAGATCATGCCCACCGGATGCAGCCGCCCGACGAAGGCCACGATGATGGCCGCGAAGCCGTAGCCCGCGGGCACGTACGGCGTGAGCTGGCCGATGGGGCCCGCCACTTCGAGCGCGCCCGCCAGGCCAGCCGCACCGCCCGAGGTGAGCAGCGCGATCCACACCGCGCGGCGTGCCGAGAAGCCCGCATAGCGCGCCGCCGCGGGCGCCAGCCCGCCGACCTGCTGCGCGAAGCCCGCGCGCGTGCGGAACAGGAACACCCACAGCGCGCCCGCGCCGACCAGCGCGATGATCAGCCCGATCGACACGCGCGAGCCCTTCATGAGCCGCGGAATCTGCGTCACCGCCTCGAAGGTCTTGGTCTGCGGAAAGTTGTAGCCCTGCGGGTCTTTCCAGGGGCCGAAGACCAGGTAGCTCAGCATCAGCGTGGCCACGTAGACCAGCATCAGGCTCACGAGGATTTCGTTGGCGTTGAACTTGTCGCGCAGGAACGCGACGATGCCCGCCCACACCATGCCGCCCGCGATGCCCGCCAGCAGGATGGCCGCGATGATCCAGCTGCCGGTGCTCTTGTCGGCCAGCAGCGCCACGCCGCCCGCCGCGATGGCGCCGCAGACGAACTGGCCTTCGGCGCCGATGTTCCAGACGTTGGAGCGAAAGCACACGGCCAGGCCGAGCGCAATGATGAGCAGCGGCGTGGCTTTCACCATCAGCTCGCCGATGGCGTAGCCACTCTTGATCGGTTCGTAGAAGAACACCTGCAGGCCCTTGACCGGGTCCTTGCCGAGCGCGGCGAACAGCGCCACGCCGATGAGCACGGTGATCAGCAGCGCCAGGATCGGCGAGGCAAAGCTCCAGAAGCGCGACAGCTCCGGGCGGGGTTCAAGCTTGAGCATGCGCGCCCTCCTTCTTGTCGTTCTTGTCGTTCTTGTCGGGCTGCGCCTGCGGCCACAGGCCGCTCATCCACTCGCCGATCTGCGGCAGCGTGGCCGCCGCGCGGTCGATCGAGGGCGACAGCCGCCCCTTGGCGATCACGTGCAGCCGGTCGCAGATGTTGAACAGCTCGTCGAGCTCCTCGCTGATCACGAGCACGGCGCAGCCGGCGTCGCGCAGCGCGAGGATCTCGGCATGGATGAGCGCGGCCGCGCCCACGTCCACGCCCCAGGTCGGTTGCGAGACGATGAAGAGCTTGGGGTTGGCGTCGATCTCGCGGCCGACGATGAATTTCTGCAGGTTGCCGCCCGACAGCGAACGCGCCGCCGCGTTCGGGCCGCCGGCCTTCACCTTGAAGCGTTCGATGATGGAACGCGCCTGCTTGTCGAGTTCGGCGGTGCGAATCCAGCCGCCTTTGCCCACCGCATTGCTGCGCGTAAGCAGCAGGTTGTGCGCCAGGCCCAGCGTGGGCACGGCGCCGCGCCCCAGCCGTTCCTCGGGCACGAAATGCAGGCCCAGCGCGCGCCGCGCACGCGGGCGCAGCCGGCCGGCCGGCTTGTCGAACACGCGCACCATGGCGGACTCGGCGCGCACGTCTTCGCCCGACAGCGTGTACAGCAGTTCCTTCTGGCCATTGCCCGAGACACCGGCGATGCCGACGACCTCGCCCGCGCGCACGTCGAACGAGATGCCGTCCAGGTCGACGCCGAACTGGTCTTCGCGCGCCAGCTTCAGGCCCTGCACGCGCAGCGCCACCGCGCCGGCATGCAGCGGGCGGTGCTGCAGCGGCGGCGGCTCGCTGCCGATCATGAGGCGCGAGAGCGATTCGGTGCTCTCGTTGCGCGGGTTGCACACACCTGTGACCTTGCCGCCGCGCAGCACGGTGCAGGCCGTGCACAGCTCCTGGATCTCGTGCAGCTTGTGGCTGATGTACAGGATGCTGCAGCCTTCCGAGGCCAGCTTGTTCAGCACGCCGAACAGGCGGATGACGGCCTGCGGCGTGAGCACCGAGGTCGGTTCATCCAGGATCAGCAGCTTGGGGTTGGTGAGCAGCGCGCGGATGATCTCCACCCGCTGCATCTCGCCCACCGACAGCGTGTGCACGGGGCGTGCGGGGTCGATGTCCAGGCCGTACTCGCTGGCCTTGGCCGTGATGCTGCGGGCCACTTCGGCCAGCGCGAGCGATTTGTCCAGGCCCAGCCAGACGTTCTCGGCCACGGTGAGCGTGTCGAACAGGCTGAAGTGCTGGAACACCATGCTGATGCCCAGCGCGCGCGCCTGCTGCGGGTTGCGCAGGTTGACCGTCTGGCCGTCGAAGGTGACGGTGCCTTCGTCGGGCTTGACCGAGCCGTAGATGATCTTCATCAACGTTGATTTGCCCGCGCCGTTCTCTCCGAGCACGGCATGGATTTCGCCGGGCTGCACGGCCAGGGAGATGTCGCTGTTGGCCACCACCGCGGGGTACCGCTTGGTGATGTGCGCCAGCTGGAGTCTGGGGGTTGTCATGCCGGGTTTCGTGGGTTTGTCTCGTTCAACTGCAACAAAGCGGGGACAGCTATAAGTTTAATAGCGTCCCCGCGACCATCGGCGCCCGACGGCGCTCTGCTCAGCCTCTCAGTGCCCGCCGATGTAGGCGAACTTGAACAGGAAGATCGCCGCGATCACCCACACCATCGCATGCACTTCCCGTGCCCGGCCGGTGCACAGCTTGAGCACGGCGTAGGTGATGAAGCCGAAGGCCAGGCCATTGGCGATCGAGTAGGTGAAAGGCATGGCCAGCGCAGTCACGGCGGCCGGGATCACCTCGGTCGTGTCTTCCCAGTCGAGCTCGACCAGGTCGCGCAGCATCAGGCAGCCCACGAAGAGCAGCGCCGGTGCGGTGGCGTAGGCCGGCACCGAGCCCGCCAGCGGCGAGATCATCAGGCAGGCCAGGAACAGCACCGCCACCACCACGGCCGTGAGGCCGGTGCGGCCGCCGGCTTGCACGCCGGCTGCGCTTTCCACATACGCCGTGGTGCTCGACGTGCCGAGCAGCGAGCCCGCGAAGATCGCGCCGCTGTCGGCCAAGAGCGCCTTGTTCATGCGCTCCATCTTGCCGGGCACCAGGAGGCCGGCGCGCTTGGCCACGCCCATCAGCGTGCCGGTGGCGTCGAACATCTCGACCAGGAAGAACACCAGCACCACGTTCAGGATGCCGCCCTTGAGCGCGCTCAGGATGTCCAGCTGCATGAAGGTGGGCGCGATGGACGGCGGTGCATCGAACACGCCATGGAACTTGTTGCCGCCGAAGAAGAACGACAGCACCGTCACCGTAAGGATGCCGATGAGGATGGCGCCGCGCACCTTGAGCCGGTCGAGCGCCACGATCATGAGAAAGCCGATGGTCGCCAGGACCACGGGCGCCGAGTGCAGGTCGCCCAGCGTGACGAAGGTGGCCGGCGAGGCCGCGACGATGCCCGCGCTCTTCAGCGCGATGAGCGCCAGGAACATGCCGATGCCCACGGTGATCGCTGTTCGCAGCGACTGCGGTATGCCCGCGATGAACAGCTCCCGCAACCCGGTGACCGTCACGATCAAAAAGAGGCAGCCCGAGATGAACACCGCGCCCAGCGCGACCTGCCACGTGTAGCCCATGCCGAGCACGACCACGTAGGCGAAGTAGGCGTTCAGGCCCATGCCCGGCGCCATGGCGATCGGGTAGTTGGCGTACAGGCCCATGATCAGCGTGCCGATGGCCGCGATCAGGCAGGTGGCGACGAAGACGGCGCCCTTGGGCATGCCCGCGTCCCCGAGGATCGACGGGTTCACGAAGATGATGTAGGCCATCGTCAGGAACGTCGTCAGCCCTGCGATGACTTCGGTGCGCACGGTGGTGTTGTGCTCGGTCAGCTTGAAAAAGCGTTCCAGCAGACCGGCGTTGGCCGGTGCGCCCGCAGCACGCAACGGCGCCGCCTCGGTGGCCCCGGCGGCCCGGGGAGTGGTGGCCTTGGGCACCTCTTCATACCTGTTCATTTCGCTTGTCTCCAGCTGTTGTATGTGGCGGTTCGTTCATCGTTGCCTCGGTCGCGACGCCGGCGCGACGGAGGGCTCAGGGAGGATCGGAAAGCGGTTCAGCCGGCAGGGCTCGGGCGGCAACGGCGGGCGCGGCATCGAAGCCGGGCCGCAGCGACGCCGCCACGCCCTTGATGCATTCGCGCAGCCAGCGCGCGGAGCTCGACGAATGCGTGCGTTCGTGCCAGAGCTGGTAGTACATGAGGCGCGGCAGCGCGGCCGGGCACTCGAGGATCTTCAGGGGCAGCCGTGCGGCGAAGCGCTCGCAGTACTGGCGCCCGGTGGTCAGCACCAGCAGGCTCGACGCCACCATGTCCGGAATGAGGCCGAAGTGCGCGCAGCGCGCCGTGATGTTGCGCTGCCGGCCCAGCTCGTCGAGCATCTGGTCGATGATGCCGCGCCCGCCCGGGTGCATGGGCGTGGGTGCGATGTGCTCGGCCGCCAGCCAGGTTTCCAGGTCCCAGCCGCGCCGCACGGCCGGATGGTCCTGGTTGACCAACGACACCACCTCGTCGCCAAAGAGGCGCGCCATGTGCAGGTCTTCCGGCGGCTTGAGCCAGTTGCCGATCACCAGGTCGACCTGCCCGAGCGCCAGGTGCCCGTGGTAGTCCGAGTCGGGCGAGAGCGCATGGATCTCGATCTGGCACAGCGGCGCCTCGCGCTTGACCTGCGCCACCAGCATCGGCAGGAACAGCGGGTCCATGTAGTCGCTGGCCGCGATGCGGAAGGTGGTGGCCGCCGACTGCGGCTCGAAGCCGCGCGCATCCGAGAACAGCATCTCGGCCGCCCGCAGAATGCTGGCCGCGGGCTCGATCATGCGCAGCCCCGCGTCGGTGGGCACCATGCCCGAGCCCGAGCGCACCAGCAGCGGGTCGCCCGACAGCTCGCGCAGGCGCTTCAGCGCGGCCGAGACGGCCGGCTGGTACATGCCCAGGCGGATGGCGGCGCGCGAGACGCTGCGGTCGGTCAGCACGGTATGAAGCACCCGTATGAGATGAAGATCGATCTTGTCGAAAAGCGCCTGGTCTCTCATGGCTGTTCACACCTTTCTTGTCTGTGCGAACAGTTATACAGCGCAACATTTGGAGAACGGAAGGACGCTCGGATCGTGCGAGCACGGCCGGTGCTCATTCGCCAGAGGCTGCCTGCACCGCGGTCAGGGCGCGGAGGATGGATTCGCTCGTGGCCGGCGCCTTCAGCGGCGGATCGACCCGGTGCCCGCCCGCGGCCGACACGGCATCGCGGATCGCGAAGAACACCGAGAACGGCAGCAGCAGCGGCGGCTCGCCCACGGCCTTGCTGCGGTGAATGGAGTCTTCGACGTTCTGGCCCTCGAACAGGCGCACGTTGAACACGGGCGGGCAGTCGTTGGCCGTCGGGATCTTGTAGGTGCTGGGCGCGTGCGTGGTGAGCTTGCCGCTCGCCGGATGCCACACCAGCTCTTCGGTGGTGAGCCAGCCCATGCCCTGGATGAAGGCGCCCTCGACCTGGCCGATGTCCACGGCCGGGTTCAGCGACTTGCCCGCGTCGTGCAGGATGTCGGCGCGCAGCAGCTTCCATTCGCCGGTGAGCGTGTCGACCACCACTTCGCTCACCGCCGCGCCGTAGGCGTAGTAGTAGAACGGGCGGCCCTGCATCTTGTCCTTGTCCCAACTCAGGCCGGGCGTGGCGTAGAAGCCGTCGGACCACAGCTGCTTGCGGTCGAGGTAGGCCTCGCCCACCACGGTGCTGAAGGCCAGCGTGCGGCCGTTCACTTCGACCTGGTCGTTGGCAAAGCGCACGTCGGCGGCGTTGCCGCCGTGGCGCTCGGCGGCGCAGGCGGCCAGGCGTTCGCGGATCTGGCGCGCGGCATCCTGCGCGGCCTTGCCGTTCAGGTCGGCGCCGGTCGAGGCGGCCGTGGCCGAGGTGTTGGCCACCTTCGTCGTGTCGGTCGCCGTGACGCGCACGCGCTCGAAGCTCACGCCCAGCTCGTGCGCCACCACCTGCGCCACCTTGGTGTTCAGGCCCTGGCCCATCTCGGTGCCGCCGTGGTTCACGAGGATCGAGCCGTCGGTGTACACGTGCACGAGCGCGCCGGCCTGGTTGAAGTGCTTCACGTTGAACGAGATGCCGAACTTCAGCGGCGCCAGCGCCAGGCCGCGCTTGAGCACGACGCTTTTCTTGTTGAAGGCGGCGATCTCTTCACGGCGCAGGCGGTAGTCGCTGGTTGCTTCCAGCTCGGCCACGAGTTCGTGGACGATGTTGTCGGTCACGGTCTGGCGGTACGGCGTGACGTTGTTCTCGCCCTTGCCGTAGAAGTTGACGCGCCGCACGTCGAGCGGGTCGCGCTTCAATTCGCGCGCCACCGAGTCCATGATGTTCTCGATGGCAATGGCGCCCTGCGGGCCGCCGAAGCCGCGGAAGGCCGTGTTGCTCTGCGTGTTGGTCTTGCCCGAGAAGCCGTGCATGCTCACGTTGGGCAGCCAGTAGGCGTTGTCGAAGTGGCACAGCGCGCGGGTCATCACCGGGCCCGACAGGTCGGCCGAATGGCCGGCGCGCGAGACCATGGTGATCTCGGCGCCGAGGATGCGGCCCTCGTCGTCGTAGCCCACGTCGTACTCGTACCAGAAGCAGTGGCGACGGCCGGTGATCATGAAATCGTCGTCGCGGTCCAGGCGCAGCTTCACGGGGCGCTGCAGCTGGCGCGCCGCGATGGCCGCCACGCAGGCAAAGATTGCCGACTGCGATTCCTTGCCGCCGAAGCCGCCGCCCATGCGCCGGCATTCCACATGCACTTCGTTCGAGGACAGGTGCAGCGCGTGCGCCACCAGGTGCTGCATCTCGCTCGGGTGCTGCGTCGAGCAGTGGATGTGCAGCGTGCCGCCCTCTTTCGGAATGGCGTAGCTGATCTGGCCTTCGAGGTAGAACTGTTCCTGCCCGCCGACGTCGAGCGTGGCGCTGTGGCGATGCGGTGCCTTCGCGATGGCGGCGCGCACGGCGGCCTCGTCGCCTTCGTTGGCGGCCCCGCCGCTGCGCACGATGTGCATCGGCGGCACCACGTACTGGCCACGCGCATGCGCGTCCTGCGGCGTGATGACGGGCGGCTGCGCCTCGAGGGTGATCGCGTCCTTGGCCTTGGCGGCGGCGCGGCGCGCGGCATCGCGGGTTTCAGCGATCACGGCGAACACGGGCTGGCCGAGGTAGCGGATCTGGCCGCCGTCGTTCACGGGCAGCAGGATCGGGTCGTCATGGACGATCGAACCGCAGTCGTTGGTGCCGGGGATGTCGTCGGCGGTGAGCACCGCGACCACGCCGGGCATGGCGCGGATGGCGTCGAGCGACAGCGCCGTCACGCGGCCGTTGGCCACCGGCGACAGGCCCAGCGCGCAGTGCAGCGTGCCGGCGAGTTCGGGGATGTCGTCGATGTAGGTGGCTTCGCCGGCCACGTGCAGGTGCGCCGACTCGTGCGGGCGGCTGATGCCCACGCGCATGCCGCGGTCGTGCGCCAGCGCTTCGGCGCCCACGTCGATGCGGGCGGCGGTGTTCTTCAGGTAGTCGGCAAAGGCCTCGGCGGGCTGCAGCAGGCGGGCGTCGATGGGTTTGTTCATGGTCAGAGTCCTTCCGCCGCCACCTTGGCAACGACATGGGGCATCACGCTCCAGACGCTGGTCTCCTCGAGGGACAGCGCGTCCTGCGTGCGGGTTTCGAGCCACAGGCGCTGGATCAGGTTCTGCGCCACCTGCAGGCGGTAGTCGGCCGAGGCCCGCATGTCCGACAGCGGCTTGAAGTCTTGCGCCAGCGCCAGCTTGGCGGTCGCCACGCTGGCCTGCGTCCAGGGCTTGCCGACGAGCGCGGCTTCGGCGTTGGCGGCGCGCTTGACGGTGGCGGCCATGCCGCCGAAGGCCAGGCGCACGGCCTTCACCGTGTCGCTGCCGTCGCCTTCCAGTTCAATGGCGAAGCCCGCGCACAGCGCCGAGATGTCGCAGTCGAAGCGCTTGCTGATCTTGTAGGCGCGCACCTGGCGGCGCATGGCGGCCAACGGCACGGCCAGCCCCTGCACGAACTCGCCGGGCTGCAGCTGGTTCTTCATGTAGTCGAGGTAGAACTCGGGCAGCGGCATGCGGCGCACGGTGTCGCCGCGGCGCAGCTCGATCTCGGCGTCGAGCGACATGAGCACCGGCGGCGAGTCGCCGATGGGCGAGCCGTTGGCGACGTTGCCGCCCATGGTGCCGGCGTGGCGGATCGGCGGCGAGGCAAAGCGCAGCCACACGTCGGCGAGGCTGGGCACGCGCTCGACGAGCGCGCCGAAAGCGGCTTCGAGCGAGGCGCCGGCGCCGATGTAGAGCTCGTCGGCACGCTCTTCGATCGTCTTCATCTCGGCCACGTCGCCGACATAGAGGATGTCGCCGAGGTCGCGGAACTGCTTGTTGACCCACAGGCCGACGTCGGTCGAGCCCGCGAGCAGCTGGGCGCCCGGCTTCTGCACGCGCAGTGCGGCGAGCTGGGCCAGGGTCTTGGGGGCGTGGAAGTGGTCGATGCGGGCGCCGAGCGGGGCCGCGTAGTCGAGGCCGTCGTTCTTCAGCGCGGTGAGCGCGGCCACCACGGGCGCGGTGTCCAGGCGAACGGCCGGCAGGTCGAACATGCGCTGGCCGGCATCGAGGATGGGGCGGTAGCCGGTGCAGCGGCAGAGGTTGCCCGACAGGTCGTCGGCCAGCTGCTGGCGCGTGGGCTGCGTGCCCTCGGCCTGGTGGTGTTCGTAGGTGGCCCACAGCGACATCACGAAGCCCGGCGTGCAGAAGCCGCACTGCGAGCCGTGGCAGTCGACCATGGCCTGCTGCACGGGGTGCAGCGGGTGGACGGCGTGCTTGGCGGTGGGTTCCGTCTTGGGCTTGCACTGCGATGCGCACTGGCCCTTGAGGTCTTCGACCGTGAACAGCGCCTTGCCGTGCAGCGTGGGCAGGAACTGGATGCAGGCGTTGACGGTCTGCAGCTGCAGGCCGTCGACCGCGCCGGGTGCGTGGGCGTCGGTGGCCAGCTCGCCGATGACGACGGTGCAGGCGCCGCAGTCGCCTTCGTTGCAGCCTTCCTTGGTGCCGGTGCAACGCGCGTCTTCGCGCAGCCAGTCGAGAACGGAGCGGGTCGGATGGACCCCGCTGACGTCGACGATCTTTCCGCGATGGAAGAAGCGGATCGGTTGAATCGGATGGCTGCTGCTCTCGGTGCTCATGCTTTTTTCAGGCTCGTGGGCGGCCCGTCGTGGGCCAGTCATGGACGTTAGCGGCTTGCGTGGGGTCTTGCATACGGGCACGCCCATAACGCGTATGTGAGGGTCGGTATGCCACGTCCGGGGAAACCCTTGGATTGACGCTGCAATTCCCGGGCCATGCCGGAAACCGAGGGTTTTCAGCCGTTTTCAGCTGTGTGCGATCGCGCGCCAGGCGGTGGCCAGCAGCGTCACGCCGGCCGCAAAAAGCAGGCCGGCGACCAGCCATTGCAGAGTGCGCGGTTGCAGCTTGTTGGGCAGACGGTGATGCAGCCGCGTCGCGGCGTAGACCACGGGCATGGCGCAGCCGGCGAGCAGCGCCGAGTGCCACGAGAAGTGGCCGGTCGGCACCACGATGACGAGCCGCACGAGCGAGTTGAAGGCGAACATCAGCAGCAGCGCGCGGCGCACGAGTTCGCGGTCCAGCGGCTGGCGGTACATGTGGAAGACGATGGGCGGGCCGGAGGCGGAAAACAGCCCGCCCAGCACGCCCGAAAGCCCGCCGATGAGGGCAAAGCTGGTGCGGCCCGACACCGCCGGCAGCGGCTTGCCCTGCAGCAACAGCAGCACGGCGCAGACCAGGATCGACACGCCCAGCAAGCCCCGCAGCCAGTCCACGGCACTGCCGCTGAGCCACACGAGCAGCATGAGCCCGACGATGACGCCGACGGTGCTGCCGTTGAGCGCGGGCTTCATGAGCTGCCACGGCACGGGGCCGGGGCGCGCGCGGAAGTAGGTCCAGGCGTTGATGAGGCTGAGCACGGTCGCGGCATTGGCCGCGTCGTTCACGCTGGCGATGTCGAGCACCGACACGAGGCCCAGCAGGATGAGGCTGAACGCAAAGCCCGTGAGGTTCTGCGCGTAGGTGGCCAGGCCCACGCAGGCCATGAAGATCAGGACCGGGACGGCCCCGGAAAGAATCGCTTGCACCTCGATGCCGTCAGTGCGCGCCGAGGCTGGCGGGACGGTGGAAGGAGGCGGGGGAACGGGGATGCGGGACGGACATGCGGACGGGGATCGGGGGACTTAGGCGCGAGGCGGGAACGTTTGAGAATAACGCGTGTGTTCGGGGCGCGTGCCCAGGCCACCGGGTACTTCCCTCCGCGAATGTCCCCCGGGCTTCGCCCTCCTCCTTGATTTCGCTGCGGGAAGCACCCAGTGCCCTGTGCACGGGGCACGCTGTGGGTGTGTCCCGGCTGCGGTCAGCCGCGCTCCGAGAACAACGCCACGATCACCTGCCGCAACCACCGGTTGCCCGGGTCGGCCTCGAAGCGCTTGCTCCAGTGCAGCGACACCGTGAAGTCGCGCAGCGGAAACGGCGGCTCGACGATGGCGTAGCCGCCTTCGGCCGCGAAGCCGCGCGCGATGTTGCGCGGCATCACGACCGCGAGGTCGGTGGCGCGCACGATGGCGGGCAGCACCATGAAGTGCTCGGTCGTCAGGCGCAGGCGGTCTTCGAGGTTCAGCAGCTGCAGGATGCGCAAGGTGTCGGCATGGGTGCGCACGGCCACGTAGTCGAGCTCGTGCAGCGCGGCGAGCAGCGCCTGGCCGCTGCGCCGGCGCTTCACGAAGGGATGGTCGTGGCGCAGCAGCACGATGTAGCGGTCTTTCAGCAGCTGGGTGCGCTGGGTGTCCTTCACGTGCGGCAAAAAACCGAAGGCGCAGTCGACCTTGCCGCTATCGAGCGCGGTGGCAATGTCGCCTGGGGCGAGCGGCATGGTCTCCACGCGCACGCCCGGCGCCAGCTCGCGCAGCCGCGCCATCAGCGCGGGCAAAAAACGGCCCTCGCCGATGTCGCTCATGTGGATGCGGAACAGCTTGCGCGACGCTGCGGGGTCGAAGCGCTCGGGCTCGCTCAGCGCCTGCTGCAGCATGGCCAGCGCCGACTGCACGGGCACCGCCAGCCGCTCGGCGCGCGGCGTGGGCGCGACGCCGCCGAGGCTGCGCGTGAACAGCGCGTCGCCCAGCAGCAGGCGCAAGCGCGTGAGGCCGTGGCTGGCCGCCGGCTGCGTGAGGCCCAAGGCCTCGGCGGCGCGGCTCACGTTGCGGGTGCGGTAGACGGCGTCGAACAACCGGAGCAGGTTGAGGTCGACCGCGTCGATATGCACGCCATTCATATTCGATAGCTGGCTCATTGCATTGAAGTATGACGCAGGCCCGCCCACACTCCCGCGTTCTCCCCACGACAAGAAGCACGAGACACGATGGAAGTTTCATTCAGCAAGGAAGTGGAAATGCTGCGCCTGGGCGCGGGCGACACCTTCCACGGCGAGGGCATCCTCGCGATCACCAAGGGCCTGTTGCAGTCGGGCGTGGCCTACGTCGGCGGCTACCAGGGGGCACCGGTGTCGCACCTGCTGGACGTGATGGTGCAGGGCAAGGCGTACATGGACGAACTGGGCGTGCACGTCGAGGCCTGCTCCAACGAGGCCTCGGCGGCGGCGATGCTCGGCGCGTCGATTCACTACCCGCTGCGCGGCGCCGTGACCTGGAAGTCGATCGTCGGCACCAACGTGGCGGCCGATGCGCTGTCGAACCTGTCGTCGCCGGGCGTGACGGGCGGCGTGCTGATCGTGGTGGGCGAAGACTACGGCGAAGGCGCCAGCGTGATCCAGGAGCGCACGCACGCCTACGCGCTCAAGTCGAGCATGTGCCTGCTCGACCCGCGGCCCGACCTGGGCGTGATGGTGCGCATGGTCGAGCAGGGCTTCCAGCTTTCGGAAGCGTCGAACATGCCGTGCCTGATGGAGCTGCGCATCCGCACCTGCCACGTGCGCGGCAGCTTCGACTGCAAGGACAACATCGCGCCCGCCGTGTCGACGCGCGCGCTGATGGACGAGCCCGCGGGCTTCGACTACATGAAGCTCGCGCACCCGCCCGTCACCTTCCGCCACGAGAAGCTCAAGGGCGACGAGCGCATGCCGTCGGCGCGCCGCCACATCGTGGCGAACGGCCTCAACGAGCTGATGCCCGGCCAGCGCCACCCCGACCTGGGCATCGTGGTGCAGGGCGGCCTGTACAACGCGCTGATCCGCAGCCTGCAGCAGCAAGGCCTGGCCGATGCCTTCGGCGAGACGGACATCCCGATCCTCGTGCTCAACGTGACCTACCCGCTGGTGCCCGAGCAGGTGGCCGACTTCTGCATCGGCAAGCGCGCGGTGCTGGTGGTGGAAGAAGGCCAGCCCGAGTACATCGAGCAGGACATCGCCACGCTGCTGCGCCGGCGCGACATCCAGACGCCGCTGCACGGCAAGGACCTGCTGCCGCAGGCCGGCGAGTACGGCGTGGAGGTGCTGTCGGGTGGCCTGGCGGCCTTTGCCGAGCGCTACCTCGGCGCGAGCGAAGCCGCCACATCGGCGCAGGCCTGGCTGGCCGGCAACCGCGAACGCCGCGAAGCGGTGGCGCGCCGGCTCGATGCGCCGCTGCCCAACCGCCCGCCGAGTTTTTGCGTCGGCTGCCCCGAGCGGCCAGTGTTCTCGGCGCTCAAGCTCGCGCAGCAGGAGACGGGGCCGGTGCACATCGCGGCCGACATCGGCTGCCACGCCTTCGGCACCTTCGAGCCGTTTTCGATGGGCCACTCGATCCTCGGTTACGGCATGAGCCTGGCCAGCCGCGCGGGCGTGGCGCCGATGATGAACCGCCGCACGCTGTCGATCATGGGCGACGGCGGTTTCTGGCACAACGGCCTGCTCACGGGCGTGCAGAGCGCGCTGTTCAACGACGACGACGCGGTGCTGCTGATCTTCAAGAACGGCTACACCTCGGCCACCGGCACGCAGGACATCATTTCCACGCCCGACGACGAGATCAAGGAACGCGCGGTCGACAAGCAGCAGAGCCTGGTCGACAAGAACCAGACCATCGAGGCCACGCTCACGGGCCTGGGCGTGAAGTGGATGCGCACCGTCACCACCTACGACGTGGAGCGCATGCGCAAGACGCTCACCGAGGCGCTCACGAGCGACTTCAACGGCCTGAAGGTGGTGATCGCCGAGGGCGAGTGCCAGCTGGAGCGGCAGCGCCGCATCAAGCCGTGGATCGCCGGCCTGCTGAAGAAAGGCAAGCGCGTGGTGCGCGTGAAGTACGGCGTCGACGAGGACGTGTGCAACGGCGACCACGCCTGCATTCGCCTGTCGGGCTGCCCCACGCTCACACTGAAAGACAACCCCGATCCGCTGAAGGTCGACCCCGTGGCCGTCGTCATCGACGGCTGCGTGGGCTGCGGCCTGTGCGGCGCCAACGCGCACGCGGCCACGCTGTGCCCAAGCTTCTACCGGGCCGAGGTGGTGCAGAACCCGAAGTGGCACGAACGCCTGCTGCACGGCCTGCGCGGCGCGATCGTCGGCGCGTTGCGGCCGGCATGAGAAGAAAGAACCGAGACATGGAACAGAACCGTCCCACCACGCTCCTCGTCTGCGCCCTCGGTGGCGAAGGCGGCGGCGTGCTCACCGAATGGCTGGTCGACACGGCGCGGCATGCGGGCTACGCGGCGCAGAGCACGTCGATCCCCGGCGTGGCGCAGCGCACCGGCGCCACCACCTACTACATCGAGGTGTTCCCGGTGCCGATGGCGCAGCTCGGCGGCCGGCGGCCGGTGTTCAGCCTGAGCCCGGTGCCGGGCGCGCTCGACGCGATCGTCTCGTCGGAGCTGCTGGAGACCACGCGCCAGATCGGCAACGGCATGAGCGCGCCGCTGCGCACGCTGGTCATCAGCTCGTCGGCGCGCGTGCTCACCACGGCCGAGCGCATGGTGCCCGGCGACGGCCGCGCCGACGCGCAGCGCCTGCTCGACGTGGTCAAGGCTTTCAGCCGCGAGCACCACGTGCTCGACATGGGCGGCATGGCGCGCGAGGCCGGCACGGTGGTCAGCGCCGTGATGCTGGGCGCGATCGCGGGCAGCGGCCTCTTCCCGTTCCCGCGCGAAGCCTACGAGCACGCGGTGCGCGGCGGTGACACGGCCGCGCCCGACAAGCTCGGCAAGATGGCCGCAGCCAGCCTGCGCGGCTTTGCCGCCGCCTTCGAGGCGGTGCGCGCGCCGCGCGCCCAGGCCGCGTTCGTGCAGGGCGTGCTGGCCAGCGACGACACGCGCGATGCGCCCCCGACACCGCAGGCCCTGCCCGACGACGTGGCGCGCCGCTTTCCGCCCGCCGTGCACGACATGCTCGCGCTCGGCCATGCGCGGGTGCGCGACTACCAGGACGGCGCTTACGCCGCGCTGTACGCCGAGCGCCTCGCGCGGGTGCTCGAGGCCGAGCGCGCCGCCGATCCGTCGGGCGCGCAGGGCTTCGCAATCACGCGCGAAATGGCGCGCTGGCTGGCGTTGTGGATGGCCTTCGACGACATCGTGCGCGTGGCCGCGCTGAAGGGCCGCGCCAGCCGCGCGCAGCGCGTGCGCCAGGAAGTGCGCGCGGGCGACGAAGACATCGTGAAGGTCTTCGACCACTTCAAGCCCGGCGCGCCCGAGTTCGCGGCATTGCTGCCGCCGTCGCTCGCGCGCCGCGTGACCGCCTGGGACCGTGGCCGCCAGTCGCGCGGACTTGCGCCGTGGGCGCTGCCGCTGCAGGTGGGCAGCCACTCGGTGCTCGGCATGGCCTCGCTGCGCGTGCTGGCCTCGCTCACCTGGCTGCGCCGGCGCGGCAGCCGCTTTGCCGAAGAGCAGGCGCTGATCGAACGCTGGCTCGCCGCCGTCGAGACCGGCACGCGCACGCACTGGGCGCTGGGCCGCGAGCTGGCGCTGTGCGCCCGGCTCATCAAGGGCTACGGCAGCACCAACGAACGCGGCAAGCACAACCTGCTGCACGTGATCGACGAACTCGCGGGCCGCGCCACGCTGGAGCCCACCGCGCGCGCCGAGGCGATTGCCGCGGCACGCGAGGCCGCGCTCGCGGACGAAGGCGGCAAGGCGCTCGACGCCGCGCTCACGCGCCACGGCGCCGCGCCGCGCCCGGTACAGGCGCAACCCATCCGCTGGATGAAGCGGCCCAAGACAACGACCACGACCTGAGGAGACAAAGAACCATGACCCCACGCCCCACCGCTGCCCCGTCGCCGTCACACCGCCGCCTGCTGCTGGCGCTCGCCCTGGCCGGCACCGCCTTGTGCGCGCCCGCCGTGCACGCCGACACCTGGCCGTCCAAGCCCATCAAGGTGATCGTCAACTTCCCGGCCGGCGGCGCGGCCGACCAGCTCGCGCGCGCCGTCTCGCAGCCGCTGCAGGAGGCGCTGAAGCAGCCCGTGGTGATCGAGAACCGCGGCGGTGCCAACGGCAACGTCGGCGGCGAGGCTGTGGCGCGTGCGGCGGCCGACGGCTACACGCTGCTCATGAGCTCGGGCGGCATGGTGTCGGTGAACCCGCACCTGTATGCGCGCATGAGCTTCGACCCCGCGAAGGACCTGGTGCCCGTGGCCGCGGCCGCGCGCGCCCTTCGGTCACCGCGCTGCCGCCGACCGAAAGGCATGGCCTACCTCGGCAAGCCGCGTGGCACCTGCGGGCGCTGCAAGATTTGCTGGCCGGCCAGATCGACTACGCCTTCGACCCTGGCATCGGCCTGAACCAGGTGCGCGCCGGCAAGCTCAAGCTGCTGGCCGTGGGCAGCCCGCACCGCTCCTCGCAATTCCCCGACGTGCCCACGCTCGACGAGGCCGGCCTGCGCGGCTTCGACGCCGACACGGTGTTCGGCTTCTACGCCCCGGCCGGCACGCCGCCCGAGGTGGTGCTGCAGCTCAACACGCAGATCAACCGCGCGCTCGCGCTGCCGGCGGTGAAGGAGCGCATCGCGGCCATCGGCGGCGAGCCGCTGCCGGGCACGCCGGCCGACTTCCAGCGCCGTGCGGCAGCAGACTCGCAGCGCTTCGGCGCGCTGATCCGCGAGCGCGGCATCAAGGCCGATTGAGCGCCGGGGACAATCGACGGATGAACAGCACCACGTCTTCCCCCGACGCTTCCGGCAAGGAAGTCGTCTACACCGCGCGCGTCGAGTTCGGCGACTGCGACCCGGCCGGCATCGTCTGGTTTCCCAACTTCTTCCGCTGGATCGACGCGGCCTCGCGCCACTTCTTTGCCGAGTGCGGCGTGCCGCGCTGGGAAGAAACGGCCCAGACCCTCGGCGTGATCGGCACGCCGCTGGTCGACACGCACACGCGCTTCGTCAAGGCGGCCAGCTACGGCGACACGCTGCAGATCGCGGTGCGCATCACCGAATGGCGCGACAAGAGCTTCGTGCAGACCTACCGCGTGACGCGCGGCGACGACCTGATCCTCGAATGCGAAGAGGTGCGGATCTTTGCCGCGAAGCGCGAAGGCGGCGGCATCCGCGCGGTGCCGATTCCGCCGACGATCCGCGCGCTCTGCACGGGCTGAACCCCACCGCCTGCAGGCTCAGGCTGCGTCGCGACGCAGCTGCGCGAGCAGGCCTTCCACGCCGAGGTCGATCAGGTCGAAGGCCTCGATGAAGGCCTGGTGGCCGCCGTACCACGGGTCGGGCACGTCGCCGCCGATGGCCTGCGCAAACTCCGAGAGCAGGCGCACCTTGCGCGCCGCATCGGCCGGCGCACGCCCGCGCAGCGCGGCGCAGTGCTGCTGCGTCATGCCGACGAGCCAATCGAAACGCTCGAAGTCGGACGCACGCACCTGGCGTGCGCAATGCGCGGGCATTTCGATGCCACGCCGCAGTGCCTCGGCCACCGAGCGCGGGTCGGGTGGATTGCCGCGCTCTTCGTCGGAAATGGCGGCGCTGTCGACCTCCACCGCGAAGCCTGCACGCTGTGCCTTGTGGACCAGCAATGCGTGCGCGGTCGGCGAACGGCAGATGTTCCCTGTGCAAATGAACAGGACGGCGGGGGTGCTTGGTTTCATGCGCGCCGACTATAGGCACAGGGACAGGCGTTCGGCATAGGCCGTCCTACCCATGGCATCCCCCCGTCAGGGGATGCACCATGGGCGCAGAGGCCGACAGCGCCGCCCTCTCCTGCGAAGGCTCCCATATCTTCGGTATCGCCTGACACAACTTCTTGCGCTTCACTACGGCCCTTGGTCAATGCAGAGGAGTCACGATGCCCCGACCCAGTCTTCACAGCGCGAGCATCACGCTGAAATTGCCCTTCGACATGAGCGCCGCGCAAGAAGTCGCCGCCCTGCGCGCCGCAGGCATTCCGGTGGACGACCTGGGCAACGCGATATCGGGCTTCTTGTTCGTGCGCTTCAGCGACGGATGGCGCGGCGACACGAACATCTACCGCTGGTTTCCGACCCCCATCGAACGCAGCGCGAACCAGCCCCAGCTCCACGCCACGCAACCGCGACGCAGCCTCTCGCTGCAGGCCAAGGGTTGACGCTGGCAATGATGCGGTGCAACAATCCGGAGATCATCATTTCGGAGCCCCGTGCGTGGACAGTGCCAGTTGGATCAGTGACAAGACGCGTGCCTCGGCAGGCGTGACACCCCCGGCCCTCTAGCGCAGGCAGCTCCCGCGCTTGCGGCCGCCGTGTCCGCAGCGCGAACCCCTTGCCCCTCGGGCAAGCGGCTCCCCCTACCGATTTCCGTTGTTCTTCGTCGCTGACTTTTTCAGTCAGCTTGCGTGCGTCCGTGCGCGAGGCCCTTCAGCGTGAAGGAGCCTTGTCATGCGCCAGTTTCAAATTCGCCCGTTGCATCCGCAGACGCGACCGTCGCACGGTCGCACGTCGGCGCACGCCGGTGCGCCAGCGCCTGCACGCGTGAACCCCGCGCCGCACGTCGACGACGAGCAGGCCCTGGACCGCGCCGCCGCGCTGTGGACCACGCGCCGCATCCGCAGTTTCCTGCTGCTGCTCGAACAGCCCGGCCACGGCACCACGCGCCGCTGAAGCCCGCCCCTGCCACCCCCACAGAACAGGAGGCCACCATGGACCCGGACCCTTGCTTGCGCCGCTGTGCGCCGCCTTCTTCCTTGCCCGATCGATCCCCCATTCACCTCGCAGCCTGCCGCGCTGCGGAGGAGCGCCGCCGTCTGACTGCTGAGTAAGCACGTCGTCACGGGCGTTTCTTCCTTCGCGGCGTGCCGCACCCGAAGGAAAAACTCCCATGACCCGCGAACGCCTGCGGCGTGTCGTGCGGACGGCCACGGCCGCCCGTTCCAACGCCCGCCCCCTTCCCTTCCGCCGCCCCGCACCCAGCCACGCCTGGCTCGCGACCTTGTGCGGCCTTGCCGCCACGCAGACCCACGCCGCCGGCGGACACCATTCGGTGGACGACGCCGCCATCCTCGATCCGGGCCAGTGCCAGATCGAGACCTGGGGCGGCCAGCGCCTCGTGCACCTCGGTCCGGCCTGCCGTGTCGGCCCGGTCGAGCTGGGCCTGAACCTCGAACGTGAGCACAACGCCGACGGCCGCACCGTGCGCGCCGGCCCACAGATCAAGTGGGCCTTCGCGCTCACCGACACGCTGAGCACCGGCGTGCTGGCCTCGGCCTCGTGGCAACGCAGCAACGCCGGCAATGCCTCGCTGCGCCTCACCGACCGCAGCGTGGTGATCCCCGTCACCTGGCAGTTCGACGACGCATGGCGCGCCCACCTGAACCTGGGGCGCGACTTCCATCGCGCACAGCCGAGCACCAGCCACTCGGGCGCGGCGCTCGAATGGGCCGCCCTGCCCGCGCTGTCGCTCGTGGCCGAGCGCTTCCGCGAAGGCGGACGCAACGCCTGGCGCGCCGGCCTGCGCTGGACGGCCACGCCGTCCGTCAACGTCGATCTGAGCCACGCACGCGACCTGCGCCACGACGGCCCGCGCGGCTGGACGCTGGGCCTCACCTGGGCGTTCGCTCGCTGAGCGCCCTCACACAGGAGAAGAAAAATGAAGAACGTCCTGAAGTCCTTTTTCGAAAGCTTCCTGCGCAGCCGCCACATGCTGCATCACTTCGAGCGCTGGCAGACGCTGCTGAGCGCCAAGCCCAGCAGCCTCGGCTCGGCCGCGATGCCGCCCGAGATCGCCAAGGCGCTGGCCGCCGCCTCGCACACCGACGCGGGCGAAGTGCTGGTGCGCCTGAACAGCTCGTCGCAGGGCCTGACCGAAGCGCACGCGCTCGCGCTGCGCAAGCGGCTGGGCAGCAACGAGGTGCGCCACGAGCAGCCCCTGCCGTGGTGGAACCACCTGTGGCAGTGCTACCGCAACCCTTTCAACCTGCTGCTGACGGTGCTCGCGCTGGTCTCCTACATCACCGAGGACACGAAGGCCACGGTGGTGATCGGCAGCATGGTGCTGCTGTCGACCGTGCTGCGCTTCCTGCAGGAGTCGCGCTCCAACAAGGCGGCCGACCGGCTCAAGGCGATGGTCAGCAACACGTCGACGGTGCTGCGCCCCGCACCCGGCGAGAAGGCCGGACGCGCAGGTGACGACGGCTTCGACCTCGCGCACGCCGGCACGCAGCGCATGGAAGTGCCGATGCGCGACCTCGTGCCCGGCGACGTGATCGCGCTGTCGGCCGGCGACATGATCCCGGCCGATGCACGCCTGCTCTCGGCGAAAGACCTGTTCATCAGCCAGTCGGCGCTCACCGGCGAATCGATGCCGGTGGAGAAGTTCGCCGCCACCGCCGCCGGCCACCAGGCCGGCGTGCTCGAACGCGACAACCTGCTCTTCATGGGCACCAACGTGATCAGCGGCACCGCCACCGCGGTGATCGTGCACACGGGCGAGCGCACCTTCTTCGGCGCACTGGCCCAGCGCGTGAGCGCGACCGACCGAGGCACCACCGCCTTCCAGGCCGGCATCAACCGCGTGAGCTGGCTGCTGATCCGCTTCATGCTGGTGATGGCGCCGCTGGTGCTGGTGATCAACGGCGTGACCAAGGGCGACTGGTGGGAGGCGGCGCTGTTCGCGCTGTCGATCGCGGTCGGACTCACGCCCGAGATGCTGCCGATGATCGTGACCGCCACGCTGGCCAAGGGCGCCGTCGTGATGTCGCGCCAGAAGGTGATCGTGAAGCGGCTCGAAGCCATTCACAACTTCGGCGCGATGGACGTGCTGTGCACCGACAAGACCGGCACGCTCACGCAGGACCGCATCGTGCTCGAACGCCACACCAACGCCTGGGGCGAAGACTCCGACCACGTGCTGCAGCAGGCCTACCTCAACAGCTTTCACCAGACCGGGCTGAAGAACCTGCTCGACAAAGCCGTGCTCAGCCACGCCGAAGTGCAGCTCGACGCGCAGCTGCAGACCAGCTGGCGCAAGGTCGATGAGGTGCCCTTCGACTTCTCGCGCCGCCGCATGTCGGTGGTGGTGGCGCACGGCGACGACGAGCACCTGCTGATCTGCAAGGGCGCGCTCGAAGAGATCCTGTCGGTGTGCACCTCGGTCGAACGCGGCGCCGAAGTGCTCGCGCTCGACGCCGACGTGATGGCGCGCATCCACCGCGTGGCCTCGGAGCTCAATGCCCAGGGCCTGCGCGTGGTGGCCGTGGCCAGCCGCACGCTGCACGCCGACGCGCGCAAGCCGGCCTACAGCGTGGCCGACGAGGCCGGGCTCACGCTGCTGGGCTACGTGGCCTTTCTCGATCCGCCGAAGGAATCGACCGCGCCCGCGCTGCTGGCGCTGGCCGCGCACGGCGTCGCGGTGAAGGTGCTGACCGGCGACAATGAACTGGTCACGCGCAAGGTCTGCGGCGATGTCGGCATCGACGCCGGGCGCATGGTGCTGGGCCACGAGGTCGAGCGCATGAACGAGGCCGAGCTGCGGCAGGTGGTCGAAATGCGCCAGGTGTTCGCCAAGCTCACGCCCGCGCACAAGGAGCGCATCGTGCAGGCGCTGCATGCCAACGGCCACGTGGTCGGCTTCATGGGCGATGGCATCAACGACGCACCCGCGCTGCGCGCCGCCGACATCGGCATCTCGGTGGACGGCGCGGTGGACGTGGCCAAGGAATCGGCCGACATCATCCTGCTCGAGAAGAGCCTGATGGTGCTGGAGCAAGGCGTGATCGAAGGCCGCCGCACTTTTGCCAACATGCTCAAGTACATCAAGATCACGGCCAGCTCGAACTTCGGCAACGTGTTCTCGGTGCTGGTGGCGAGTGCCTTTCTGCCCTTTTTGCCGATGCTGCCGCTGCACCTGCTGGTGCAGAACCTGCTGTACGACGTGTCGCAGATCGCGATCCCGTTCGACAACGTGGACGAGGAATTCCTGAAGACGCCGCAGCGCTGGAACCCGGCCGACCTGGGCCGCTTCATGGTGTTCTTCGGGCCGCTGAGCTCGGTGTTCGACATCCTCACCTTCACCGTGATGTGGTTCGTGTTCGCAGCCAACACGCCGGAGCACCAGACGCTGTTCCAGTCGGGCTGGTTCATCGAGGGCCTGCTGTCGCAGACGCTCATCGTGCACCTGATCCGCACGCGCAAGATTCCGTTCCTGCAAAGCCGCGCCGCCTGGCCGCTGCTGGCGATGGGCGCGGCCATTGCGGCGGTCGGCATCTGGCTGCCGATGGGGCCGCTGGCGCACTACTTCAAGCTGCAGGCGCTGCCGCTCGCGTACTTCCCGTGGCTGGTGCTGATGCTGGTCGGCTACGCGACGCTGACGCAGGCGGTGAAGGGCTGGTACGCGCGCAGGTACGGCTGGCAGTAAGACAACAAGAACCACCCGGCGGACGCAGGGTCGCGGCTGTCACACAAGGCCGCTACCCTGCTTCGCACACAGAGGATCAGGAGGATCACTCACCATGGAAGCCATCCGCAACATCAACCTGCACTCGCTGCTGAACACCTTCATCAGCGTGGGCGCGGCCTTTCTGCTCGGCTCGCTGATCGGCTTCGAACGCCAGATGCGCCAGCGCACCGCGGGGCTGCGCACCAACACACTCGTGGCCGTGGGCGCCGCCGTGTTCGTCGACATGGCGGCCCGCCTGGGCGGCCCCGACGGCTCGGTGCGCGTGGTCGCCTACGTGGTCTCGGGCATCGGTTTTCTGGGCGCGGGCGCGATCATGAAAGAAGGCGCCAACATCACGGGCTTGAACACGGCCGCCACGCTGTGGGGGTCTGCGGCGGTGGGCGCCTGCGCGGGCGCCAACCTGCTGGGCGAAGCACTGATCGCGGCGCTCTTCGTGCTCGCGAGCAACACGCTGCTCCGGCCCGTGGTGAACCGCATCAACCGCCGCCCGGTGCACGAGGAATCGAGCGAGGCGACGTACACGGTGCGCGTGATCTGCTCACGCGCGGCACGGCCCGAGGTGATGGACCAGCTGCTGGTGCAGCTGGAAGCCGCGAACTACCCGGTGCGCGACATCGACCAGCACGCCTTCGGGCAGGCCGACACGGAGATTGCAGCGACGCTCTACGCCACCGCGGTCGAGCCCGAAGAGCTCGACCAGGTGATCGCGGAGCTGGAAGCGCTTGAAGGCGTCCAGCAGGCGTTCTGGAACGCCTCCGCCGAAGACTAGTTAAACGCCGAGGATCGAAACGGCCTTGGTGTTCAGGTACGCCTCGATTGCTTCGGGGCCACCTTCCGAACCGTAGCCCGAGTCCTTCACGCCGCCGAACGGCATTTCCGGCGAGGGCGTGGCGGGCTGGTTGATCCACAGCATGCCGAGCTCGAGCTTCTGGCTCAGCAGGTGCGCGCTCTTGATCGACTTGGTGAAGGCATAACCGGCCAGGCCGAAAGGCAGGCGGTTGGCTTCGGTGATGGCTTCTTCGAGCGTGTCGAAACCGCGGATGGCGGCGATGGGGCCGAAGGGTTCGTTGTTGAACACGTCGGCGTCCAGCGGCACGTCGGTGATGACGGTGGGCGCGAAGAAGTTGCCGGTGTCGCCGACGCGGTCGCCGCCGGTGGCGATGGTGGCGCCCTTCTTGCGCGCGTCTTCCAGCACGTGGGCCATGGCCGTGAGGCGGCGGGCGTTGGCCAGCGGGCCGAGGTTGGTGCCTTCGACCAGGCCGTCGCCCATCTTCAGGCCTTCGGCGTGCTTGACCAGCAGGCTGGCGAACTCATGGCGCAGGCTGTTGTGCACCAGGAAGCGGGTCGGCGAGATGCAGACCTGGCCCGCGTTGCGGAACTTGGCGGCACCAGCGGCCTTGACGGCCAGCGCCACGTCGGCGTCTTCGGCCACGATCACCGGGGCGTGGCCGCCCAGTTCCATCGTGACGCGCTTCATGTGCGAACCGGCCAGCGCGGCCAGCTGCTTGCCGACCGGGGTGGAACCGGTGAACGTGACCTTGCGGATGATCGGGTGCGCGATCAGGTAGCTCGAGATCTCGCCCGGGTTGCCGAACACCAGGCCCACGACGCCGCCCGGAATGCCGGCGTCGACAAAGGCCTTCAGCAGTGCGGCCGGCGAGGCCGGGGTTTCCTCGGGCGCCTTCACCAGGAAGGAGCAGCCGGTGGCGAGCGCAGCGCCGAGCTTGCGCACGATCTGGTTGACGGGGAAGTTCCACGGCGTGAAGGCCGCGACCGGGCCGACCGGCTCCTTGATGACCAGCTGCTGCGCAGCCAGGTTGCGCGAGGGCACGATGCGGCCGTACACGCGGCGGCCTTCGTCGGCGAACCACTCGATGATGTCGGCGGCGGCCATCATTTCGACCTTGGCTTCGCCCAGCGGCTTGCCCTGCTCCTGCGTCAGCAGCTTGGCGATGTCCAGGGCGCGTTCGCGGATCAGGCCGGCGGCGCGGCGCATCACGGCGGCGCGCTCGTTGGCGGGCGTGTCGCGCCAGGCTTCGAAGCCGCGCTGGGCGGCAGCCAGGGCACGGTCGAGGTCGACGATGCTGGCGTGCGCCACCTTGCCGATGGCCTTGCCGGTGGCAGGGTTCAGCACGTCGAGCGTCTTGCCGTCGGCGGCGTCGACCCATTGGCCGTCGATCAGCAGGCGGGTGTCGGTGTAGGTGGCGGTCATGGCGAACTCTTTCCTTCGAGGACTGGATGGTGAAAACGAAACGGGAAATCGGGCGCGCGGCGCGGCACCCCGTGGGGGTGCGCATGCGACAACGGCGGCCAAGCGCCGCCGGGGGCCGTAGATTAACCTGAGTTCACAAAGCTTGCCCGAGCCCCCGTTGGGTGCCTGAGCGCGCCTACAGCACGAGGATCGCGCGGAAGTCGTTGACGTTGGTGTTCGTCGGACCGGTCACGAACAGGTCGCCGATGGCGTCGAAGTAGCCGTAGGCGTCGTTGCGGTCGAGGTGATCGGAGAGCTTTTTTCCCTGCGCCGTGGCGCGCGCCAGGGTGTCGGGCGTGACGAAGGCGCCGGCGTTGTCTTCCACGCCGTCGATGCCGTCGGTGTCGGCAGCCAGCGCCCACACCTGCGGCTGGCCCATGAGCGCACCCGCGAGGCCCATGCAGAACTCGCCGGCCCGCCCGCCACGGCCCTTGGCCTGGCCGGGCTGGCGCGGGCGGATGGTGACCGTGGTTTCACCGCCCGACAGGATGACGCAGGGCCGCGCAAACGGCGCGCCGCGCAGCGCCACGGCCCGCGCGAGCGCCCCGTGCACCTTGCCGACTTCGCGCGATTCGCCTTCGATCTCGTCGCTGAGGATGTGCGCCTCGAGGCCCGCGGCGCGCGCGGCCGCGGCGGCGGCTTCGAGCGACTGTTGCGGCGTGGCGATCATGTGCGTGCTGTGGCCGGTGAACGCGGCGTCGTCGGGCTTGGGGGTTTCGAGCGCGCCGCTTTCGAGCTGCGCGCGCACGGGCGCCGGCACCTCGATGCCGTAGCGGTCGAGGATGGCGAGCGCGTCGGCGCAGGTGGTGGCGTCGGGCACGGTGGGGCCGCTGGCGATCACGGCCGGGTCGTCGCCGGGCACGTCGCTGATGGTGAGCGTGACCACGCGCGCCGGCGCGCAGGCCGCCGCAAGCCGGCCGCCCTTGATGCGCGACAGGTGCTTGCGCACGCAGTTCATCTCGCCGATGTGGGCGCCGCTGTCGAGCAGCTGCTTGTTGATGCGCTGCTTGTCGGCCAGCGTGAGGCCCTCGGCCGGCAGCACCAGCAGCGACGAACCGCCGCCGGAGATGAGGCACAGCACGAGATCGTCGGCCGTGAGGCCCTGCGTGAGCGCCAGGATGCGCTCGGCCGCCTGCTGGCCGGCCGCGTCGGGCACGGGGTGCGCGGCCTCGACGAGTTCGATGCGCTGCGGCACGCCTTCGGGGCGCGGGGGAATGTGGTCATAGCGCGTGACGACCAGGCCCGACAACGGGGCGTCGGCCGGCCACAGGGCTTCGAGCGCCTGCACCATCGAACCACCGGCCTTGCCGGCGCCCAGCACCACGGTGCGACCCTTGGGCGGTTGCGGCAGATGGGCGCCCAGCGTGGACAGCGGCAGTGCGCGGTCCACCGCCACGCGGTACAGGTGTTCGAGGAAGGCGCGCGGGGCTTCGCGCGGATCGGGAGCTGTTGCTGAGGGCGAGGTCGATGCGGTCATGGCTTGCGTGTTGTCTCCATTCGGCGATTGTGCGACGACCGGCGGCCTGCCCTCGCAGGCCGCTGCGCCTCTATCTAGTTCGTCTTGGCGCCGGCCTGGAACCAGCGGCTGATGAGCGCCCGCTCTTCGTCGGTGATGTTGGTCGCGTTGTTCATCGGCATGATCTTGGTCACCACGACCTGCTGGTAGATCGCCTGGGCGTGCGCCGTCACCTGGTCGGGTGTGTCGACGCGCACGTTCTTCATCTGCACGGCCGCGCCGTGGCACATGAAGCAGCGCTGCTCCAGCACCTTCTGCACGTCCTGGTAGGCCACGGCGGGCACGGCCTGGGCGGCGCTGGCCGCGACCGGCGCCACAGGCTCGGGCTTCATCCACACGATCGTGAGGCCCAGCACCGCGATGCCGACCATGGCGTAGGGCAGCGGGTTGCCCGCGTTGCCCAGCTTGAAGCGGTGGCGCACCACGAAGAACTGCCGGATGGCCGCGCCGCCGAGCATGATCAGCAGCAGCACGATCCAGTTGTACTTGTGCGTGTAGGTGAAGCTGTAGTGGTTGCTCAGCATCGCGAACAGCACCGGCAGCGTGAAGTAGGTGTTGTGCACGCTGCGCTGCTTGCCGCGCTGGCCATGCACCGGATCGACCGGCCGGCCTTCACGCAGCGCCTTCACGTTCTTGCGCTGGCCCGGGATGATCCAGAAGAACACGTTGCCGCTCATGGTGGTGGCCATCATGGCGCCCACCAGCAGGAAGGCCGCGCGGCCCGCGAACCACTGGCAGGCCAGCCAGGTCGCGAAGACGATGAAGATCGCGATCAGCACGCCGACGATGGTGTCGCCGTTCTTGCGGCGCCCGAAGATCTGGCAGATGCCGTCGTAGACCATCCAGAACACGACGAAGAAGGCCAGCGCCACGGCAATGGCGGCGCCGGGCTGCCAGTCCATCTTGGACTTGTCGATGAGGTACGTGCTCGCGTTCCACAGGTACGACATGGTGAACAGCGCAAAGCCCGTGAGCCACGTCGAGTAGCTCTCCCAGTACGACCAGTGCAGATGGTCAGGCAGCTTCTTGGGCGCCAGCGCGTACTTCTGGCTGTTGTAGAAACCGCCGCCGTGCACGGCCCATTGCTCGCCGCCCACGCCCTTGTCGAGCGATTCCTGGTCCTGCGGCTTCTCGAGGCTGTTGTCCAGCATCACGAAGTAGAAGGAGGCGCCGATCCAGGCGATGGCGGTGATGACGTGGACCCAGCGCAGCAGCAGGTTGGCCCAGTCGAGGTAGTAACTTTCCATGTGCTCTCTCGCAACCCTCTAGACGCGTGGGGCGTCGATGAGGGGTTTCAGCCTGCTCACCACTGCGGGCGCTGTAAGCAGAGAAAGTGCCGCGAACGCAGGTCCGTTGAAAACGACCTCGCTCCGCTGCGGCTTGTTGTGGACCGAAAGTGTATACAATTTTGGCACGAGGCGGGATGCTTTTTGCGGCGTTGCCGCCAAGGGAAAACCCTGTTCAGCCCAGCGATTGCAACAACTGTGCCGCCACGGCGACCGCGATCACCTCCGGCTCTTTGCCCGTGATGCCGGGCACGCCGATCGGGCAGGTGACACGCGCCAGCTCGTCGGCCGTGAAGCCGCGCGCTTCCAGCCGGTGGCGGAAGGTGGCCCATTTGGTCTTGCTGCCGATGAGGCCGATGTAGGGCAGGTCGTTGCGCGTGCGCAAACGCTTCAGGCAGGCGATGACGATGTCCAGGTCTTCGGCATGGCTGAAGCTCATGATCAGCACGCGGCTGCCGGGCGCGAGCGCGGCCACGGCGTCCTGCACGGGCTCGGAGTGCTCGGTGTCGATCTGCGCGGGCAGCGCGTCGGGGAACACGCCGTCGCGGCTGTCGATCCAGCGCACCGAGAACGGCAGCACGGCCAGCAGGCGCGCCAATGCGGCGCCCACATGGCCGCCGCCAAACAGTGCCACGGGCTCGAGCTGCGCGACCAGCTCTTTCTGCAGCGCGGGCGCGTCGGCCGCGCCGATGCGCCGGTAGGTCAGGAACATCACGCCGCCGCAGCACTGCCCCAGGCTCGGGCCCAGCGGGTAGCGCTGCACGCCGTCGAGGCTGCGCGTGCCGGCCAGGATCTCGCGTGCTTCCTGCGTGGCCTGGAACTCGAGTTGCCCGCCGCCGATGGTGGCCGTGAGCCCGTCGGCCCACACGGCCATCCAGGTGCCGGCCTCACGCGGCGCCGAGCCCTGCGTCGATTCGACGCGCACCAGCACGGCGTCTTCATTGCACAGACGCATCAACAACTGATCGACCGCACCGTTCATGACCGATACCTTCGGTTGCCTGCACCTTGAAGACTCACGGTATAACCCCGGCGATGATGACGAACCGCCAGCTTACGCCGCGCCGCCTCGCCTGGGCCGCCACTGTTCTTTCCGCCTTGTGGCTCGCCGGCTGCGGCTCGACGGGCTCGGTGCCCGGCCAGCTGAGCGGCACCAGCAGCGCGCAGGGCAGCGGGCCCGCACCGCGCGCTTCGAGCGCAGCCACCGCGCGCGACTACCGCCGCGATGCGGCGCGCCACATCTACAACGCCAACGCCTCGCGCATCTACAAGGGCCAGATGCCGCCCCTGCTGTACGCGGTCGGCACGCTGCAGGTGAACCTCGACACCGGCGGCAAGGTGGTCTCGATGCACTGGCTGCGCGCGCCCAAGCACGCGCCCGAGGTGATCGCCGAGATCGAGCGCGCCGTACTGCAAGCCGCGCCCTTCCCGCCCGCCCAGCGCCTGGGTGCGGTCACGTGGACCGACACCTGGCTGTGGGACAAGAGCGGGCGCTTCCAGCTCGACACGCTCACCGAAGGTCAACAGCAAGGCGACTGACCTCAGGAGCCGCGGTACGTGGAGTAGCTCCACGGGCTGACCAAGAGCGGCACGTGGTAGTGCTGGTCGGTGTGCGCCACACCGAAGTCCAGCGCCACCTTGTTCAGGAAGTTCGGCTCCGGCAGCGTCACGCCGCGGGCCTTGAAATAACCCGCCACGTCGAACACCAAGCGGTAGGTGCCGACCTTGATCGAGTTGTTGTCGTAGAGCGGGCCGTCGCTGCGGCCGTCCGAATTCAGCGTGAAGCGCTTCACCAGCGTCGCGGCGTCGCCGTCGGTGGTGTACAGCGCCACCTCCATGCCGGCCGCGGGGCCGCCGTGCATCGTGTCCAGTACGTGAGTGCTCAAACCCATGGGGCGTTCCTTCAAAAAATGGTGCCGGATCGGTGAGATCGGGGAGACCAGAGGGGCGGGAAATTCCGGTGGACAAAAGTGTATACAGTTACCGGCTTTGGGTCTATCATGAAAAACATGGAGTCCTCCACCACCCGTTCGATCGTCGATGCCCTCACGAAGGCCATCGTCGAGCACCGCCTTCAGCCCGGCACCAAGCTCGCCGAGCAGAAGCTGGCCGATCACTTCGGCGTGTCGCGCACGCTGGTGCGCCAGGCGCTGTTCCAGCTCTCGCAAAACAAGCTGATCCGGCTCGAGCCGGCGCGCGGGGCCTTCGTGGCCGCGCCCGCCGTCGACGAGGCCAAGCAGGTGTTCGCCGTGCGCCGCATGCTCGAGGCCGAAATGACGCGCGCCTTCGTGCGCAGCGTCACGCCGGCCAAGATCAAGGCGCTCAAGGAGCACGTGGCGCTCGAGAAATCGGCCGTTGGCGGCGAAGACGTGTCGGGCCGCACCGAGCTGCTGGGCGACTTCCACGTGCGCATGGCCGAGCTCATGGGCAACCAGGTGCTGGCGCAAATATTGGGCGAGCTGATCTCGCGCTGCGCCCTCATCACGCTCATGTACCAGAGCACCAGCGCCGCCGAGCACTCCAACGACGAGCACGCCGACATCGTGAAGGCGCTGGCCGCGCGCGACGAAGAACTCGCCGTGCGCCTCATGACCGAGCACCTGGAACACGTCGAGGCCAACCTCACCTTCGACCGCAAGGTCCCGACCAACGACATCTCCCTCGCGTTGTCCTGATCCACACCATGACCGTCTACGACACCACCCAGCCCTACCCACGCGACCTCGTCGGCTACGGCCGCAACCCGCCCCACGCCCGCTGGCCCGGCGGCGCGCGCGTGGCGGTGCAGTTCGTCCTCAACTACGAAGAAGGCGGCGAGAACGCCACGCTGCACGGCGACGCAGGTTCGGAGCAGTTTCTTTCCGAGATGTTCAACCCGGCGAGCTTCCCCGACCGGCACATCAGCATGGAAGGCATCTACGAGTACGGCTCGCGCGCCGGCGTGTGGCGCATCCTGCGCGAGTTCGAAAAGCGCGGCCTGCCGCTCACCGTGTTCGGCGTGGGCATGGCACTGGAGCGCTACCCCGAGCTCACGGCCGCCTTCAAGGAACTCGGCCACGAAATCGCCTGCCACGGCTGGCGCTGGATTCACTACCAGAACCTGGACGAAGCCACCGAGCGCGAGCACATGCGCCTGGGCATGGAAGCGATCGAAAAGCTCACCGGCGAGCGCGCGCTCGGCTGGTACACCGGCCGCGACAGCCCGCGCACGCGCCGCCTCGTGGCCGACTACGGCGGCTTCGAGTACGACAGCGACTACTACGGCGACGACCTGCCCTTCTGGATGAAAGTGCAGAAGACCGACGGCAGCGTGGTGCCGCAGCTCATCGTGCCCTACACGCTCGACGTGAACGACATGCGCTTTGCACTGCCGCAGGGCTACTCGCACGCCGACCCGTTCTTCCAGTACATGAAGGACACCTTCGACGCGCTGTACGCCGAAGGCGATCCGAACGGCGACGACAGCCCCAAGATGATGAGCATCGGCATGCACTGCCGCCTGCTCGGCCGCCCCGGCCGCATCACCGCGCTGCAGCGCTTTCTCGATCACATCGCCACGCACGACAAGGTCTGGGTCTGCCGCCGCGTCGACATCGCGCGCCACTGGAAGCAGGCGCACCCCTTCGAAGCCGGAGCCGCATCATGAGCACCCCTCTCCTCACCCTTGCCCAACTCAACGCCGCGGGGCCGGCCTCTGCCGTCGCCATGCTCGACGGCGTGTACGAACACTCGCCCTGGATCGCGCAGCGCGCGCTGGTGCAGCGCCCCTTCCGCTCGCTCGCGCACCTCAAGCACGCACTGGTGCAAGCGCTGGCCGCCTCGTCGGCCGATGAGCAGATCGGCCTCATCCGCGCCCACCCCGAGCTCGCCGGCAAGGCCATGGTCAGCAAGACGCTCACCGCCGAGTCGACCAACGAACAGAACAAGGCCGGCCTGACCGACTGCACGCCCGAAGAGTTCGCGCAGATCCAGAAGCTCAACGCCGACTACAACGCCAAGTTCGGCTTCCCGTTCATCCTCGCCGTGCGCGGCCCGCGCGGCACGGGCCTGGCCAAGCGCGAGATCATCGAGACCTTTGCGCGCCGGCTGCACAACCACCCGAGCTTCGAACTCGGTGAAGCGCTGCGCAACATCCACCGCATCGCCGAGATCCGCCTGAACGACAAGTTCGGCGCCGACACCACGCTCGGCAACGACGTGTGGGACTGGCAGGAGCAGTTGTCGGTGCACACCGACCCCGGCTATGCCGAGAAGGGCCAGCTCACCGTGACGTACCTGACCGACGCGCACCGCGCCTGCGCCGCGAACATCTCGGGCTGGATGCGCGACTGCGGCTTCGACTCCGTGCACATCGATGCCGTGGGCAACGTGGTCGGCCGCTACGAAGGCGCCAGGCCCGATGCCAAGACCCTGCTCACCGGCTCGCACTACGACACCGTGCGCAACGGCGGCAAGTACGACGGCCGCCTGGGCATCTTCGTGCCCATGGCCTGCGTGCGCGAGCTCAAGCGCCAGAACCGCCGCCTGCCCTTCGCCTTCGAAGTCGTCGGCTTCGCCGAAGAAGAAGGCCAGCGCTACAAGGCCACCTTCCTCGGCTCGGGTGCGCTCATCGGCCACTTCGACACGCGCTGGCTCGACCAGAAAGATGCCGACGGCATCACCATGCGCGAGGCCATGCAGCACGCCGGCCTGAAGGAAGAAGACATTCCGAAGATCCAGCGCGACCCGGCGCGCTACCTCGGCTTTGTCGAAGTGCACATCGAGCAGGGCCCCGTGCTCACCGAGCTCGACCTGCCGCTGGGCATCGTCACCTCCATCAACGGCAGCGTGCGCTACGTGGGCGAAGTCATCGGCATGGCCAGCCACGCCGGCACCACGCCCATGGACCGCCGCCGCGACGCCGCCGCCGCCGTGGCCGAACTCATCCTCTACACCGAGCAACGCGCCGCCAAAGACGGCGACTCGGTCGGCACCGTCGGCATGCTCGAAGTGCCGAGCGGCTCGATCAACGTCGTGCCCGGCCGCTGCAAGTTCAGCCTCGACCTGCGCGCGCCCAACAACACGCAGCGCGACGCGCTGGCGAACGACGTGGTCGCTGCACTGAAGGACATCTGCGAACGCCGCGGCGTGCGCTACGAGCTCGAGGAAACCATGCGCGCCGCCGCCGCGCCGAGCGCACCGGCCTGGCAGCAACGCTGGGAACAGGCCGTCGATGCACTGGGCATTCCGCTCTTCCGCATGCCCAGCGGCGCCGGCCACGACGCCATGAAGCTGCACGAGGTGATGCCGCAGGCCATGCTCTTCGTGCGCGGCATCAACTCGGGCATCAGCCACAACCCGCTCGAGTCGAGCACCAACGACGACATCCAATTGGCCGTGCAAGCGTTCCAGCTCCTGCTGGACAACCTCGCCGCTGAACAAGCCCACTGACCGACTACAGAAGAACAACCACCATGACCGATTACGCCAAACTCGACGCCTGGATCGACGCCCACTTCAACGAGGAAGTGCAGTTCCTGCAGCAACTGGTGCAGGTGCCCACCGACACGCCGCCCGGCAACAACGCGCCGCACGCCGAGCGCACTGCCGAGCTGCTGAAAGACTTCGGCCTCGACGCCGAAAAGCACGCCGTGCCCGCGCAAGAGGTGAAGGACTACGGCCTCGAATCGATCACCAACCTGATCGTGCGCCGCAAATACGGCAATGGCGGCCGCACCGTCGCGCTCAACGCCCACGGCGACGTGGTGCCGCCCGGCGAAGGCTGGACGCACGACCCGTATGGCGGCGAGATCGTCGATGGCAGCCTGTACGGCCGCGCCGCCGCCGTCAGCAAGAGCGACTTCGCCAGCTTCACCTTCGCGCTGCGCGCGCTCGAAGCCGTGGCCAAGCCCACCAAGGGCAGCATCGAACTGCACTTCACCTACGACGAAGAGTTCGGCGGCATCCTCGGCCCGGGCTGGTTGCTCGAGAAGGGCCTGACCAAGCCCGACCTCATGATCGCGGCCGGCTTCAGCTACGAAGTGGTCACCGCCCACAACGGCTGCCTGCAGATGGAAGTGACCGTGCACGGCAAGATGGCGCACGCCGCCGTGCCCACCACCGGCATCGACGCGCTGCAGGGCGCCACGAAGATCTTGAATGCGCTGTACGCGCAGAACACGCTCTACCAGCAAGTCACGTCGAAGGTCGAGGGCATCACGCATCCCTACCTGAACGTGGGCCGCATCGAGGGTGGCACCAACACCAACGTCGTGCCCGGCAAGGTCGTGTTCAAGCTCGACCGCCGCATGATCCCCGAAGAGAACCCGGTCGAGGTCGAAGCCAACATCCGCCAGGTGATCGCCGATGCCGCCGCCGAGAGCGCGGGCATCACGGTCGACATCAAGCGCATGCTGCTCGCCAACTCCATGAAGCCGCTGGCCGGCAACCAACCGCTGGTCGATGCGATCCAGAAGCACGGCGGCGAACTGTTCGGCGAACCCATCAAGGCCATGGGCACGCCGCTGTACACCGACGTGCGCCTGTACGTCGAAGCCGGTATTCCCGGCGTGATCTACGGCGCCGGCCCGCGCACCGTGCTCGAGTCGCATGCCAAGCGCAGCGACGAACGCGTGGTGCTCGAAGACCTGCGCCGCGCGACCAAGGTGGTGGCGCGCACGCTGAGCGACCTGCTCGCCTGACCACTCTGAAACGCGATTGAAAGTACACGCCTTCGGGTGTGAACTTTCATCGCAGTTTCATCGAACCGTCACGACAGGATTTCAGACTCCGGGCTTCTCCGGCGGATGTGCTCTCAAGCAATCCGCCACATTGAAATCCCGAAGCGACGGCCCGCCATGCGCTGGCCGTTGCTGTTTGTGTCGCCATGAAAATCCTGCCTCCCGCACCCCGCTTTCGCACCTCCTTTTTCTCTACCCTCGCGCTCGGCGCCGCCCTGCTGACCGCGTGCGGCGGCGGCTCCGGCGGCGGTGCACCGTTCGCCGGCCTGCCCATCGCTCCGCCGGCCCCAGCACCGGCGCCCTCGCCCGCCACCCCCCCGCCGCCACCGGCCGCGCCGGCCGGCCGCTGGACCGTCGGCGACCTGCACGTCCACACCATCCAGTCGGAGGACACGCAGCAGATTTCCACGCTCGACCAGGTGCTCGCCAAGGCCTTCGACACCTTCGGCCTCGACTGGGTCGCGCTCTCGGACCACCTGCGCCTGTCTTCCTATGACAACGACGGCCGCATGCTCGCCCCGGCGATTCCGTTCTCGCGAGGCATGGCCCTCTATCAGGTGCCGCGCATCAAGGCACTGCAGGCCGGCGGCAAGTACGCCGACAAGACGATCTTTGCGTCCTTCGAATGGGACATGGCCACGCACGACCACGGCAACGTCGGCATCCTGACCGACAGCCCGATGTCCGACGCGGCGCTCAAGGCCGTGAGCCAGTTCGAATACCTGTTCACCAACCGCGACCCCGCGCTGTTCCCGGCCACCGACGTCGCGGCCTGGAACGCCAAGGACGCACGCGCCTTCACGACGCACGAAGACGTGCTCAAGGCCATCGCGTGGCTGAAGAAGAACTACCCCGACTCCAGCTACCTGCAGATCAATCACCCCTCGCGCAGCCCCGGCAAGTACACGGCCACCCAGTTGCGCGAGATGAACGACGCCGCGCCCGACATCGTGTTCTCGCTCGAGGGCATGGTCGGCAACCAGATGGAGCCCGACCGCGGCGGCTACGAAAGCGCCTACACGCCGGCCAACCTGCCCTCGCGCACCTACGGCGGCGTCGACTACCTCGTCGCCAAACTCGGTGGCACCTGGGACGCTCTGCTGTCCGAAGGCCGCCACATCTGGAACACGGCCGATTCCGACTACCACTTCACGACCTCGAAGGGCTTGTACAGCAGCGGCTACGCGCCCGGCGAGTACGCGAAGAACCACCTCTGGGGCGACATCAAGGACCCGAAGTCGCTGCTCACGGCGATGCGTTCGGGCAAGCTCTTCGCGGTCAACGGCAGCCTGATCAACGCGCTCGACTTCAAGGTGCAAAGCGCCAAGGGCGCCGGCGAGATGGGCACCGAAGTGAGCGCCAGGCCGGGCGAAGACCTGAAGATCACCATCCGCTTCAAGAGCCCCGAGCGCAACAACTTCGAGTACCAGCTCGGCAGCGGCGTGTATGCCAACGTGAAGCCCGTGGTCGACCACATCGACCTCATCGCCGGCGACGTCACCGGCCGCGAACTCCCGGGCACGCCCGGCTACGCGCGCGACACCAACCCGACGACCCGCGTGGTCAAGCGCTTCACCCGCGCCGACTGGACGCTCGACACCGAAGGCTACTTCGCAGTGACCTACACCGTGAAGGCCGGCAACAACCAGTACTTCCGCCTGCGAGGCACCAACCTCGGCACCGACGTGCCGAACGAAACCGCCGGCGGCGAACCGCTGTTCGATGCGCGCACGCCCACGCCGGCCGGTGATGACCCGGTCACGCGCTTCAACGCGATCAATGCGCGCAACTACAGCGACCTGTGGTTCTATTCGAATCCGGTGTTTGTGAAAGTGGCCGCGCAGTAGGTCAGCCGTTGCCGATGTGAAGTGCCGCATCGAAGCGGGATCAGGGCACGAGCTTGCGGATCAGATTGTTGCCGTGGTCGGCGACATAGAGGATGCCATTGCCATCGATCGTGATGCCCGCGGGTTCCGCGAACGACGCCGCAGCACCAATGCCGTCAGCTCGCCCGCTCGCCCCGTTCCCTGCCAAGGTGGTCACCACCCCAGCCGGAGTCATCTTGCGAATCATGTTGTTTCGGGGGTCGGCAATGTAGGCATTGCCGTTGCGGTCTGCGGTGATGTCGAACGGAAAGTGAAAAGAAGCTGCAGAGCCGGCACCGTTGGTCGAGCCAGGGGTCTCGCTGCCTGCAAGGGTGCTGACAACGCCAGCGGATGTGATCTTGCGGATCGAATGGTTGTCTCGATCCACGACATAGAGGTTGCCACTTCCATCGAACGCCAGGCCCAGGGGGCCGTGGAAAGATGCGGAAGAACCGGGCCCGTCGGCGCGCCCCGCGGTCCCGGAGCCTGCCAAGGTGGTCACGACACCCGCGGGAGTTATCTTGCGAATTCGATTGTTGAAGGTGTCCGTGACATACAGGTTGCGACTGCCATCCAATGCCAGGCCCACCGGGTAGTTGAACAATGCGGCCAAGCCGGGCCCGTCTGCATAGCCCGCAGTCCCGGCTCCAGCCAGGGTGGAGACGACGCCGGCCGGGGTGATCTTGCGGATCGAATTGTTTTTCGTATCGGCGACATACACATTGCCATCGCCATCCACTGCAATGCCGGCAGGATGATCGAACGATGCGGCAGAACCGAGTCCATCGGCCCTGCCAGGGGCGCCACTTCCCGCCAGGGTGGACACAAGACCCATGGGCGTGATCTTGCGGATCGAATGGTTGTAGTGGTCGGCAACATAGACATTTCCAGCGTGGTCGACCGCAGCACGGACAGGCCCATAGAACTGAGCCGAAGGACCCGTGCCGTCAGCGTTGCCATGAACGCCGCTCCCCGCCCACGTGCTGGTGTGGCCCGACGCCAGGCAAGCGACGCCTACGCCAACAATTTCAGCGCTCACACTGCTGCCGCTGCCGTGGGTGACGACACAACGCTGTCCGCCTGGTTGAGTGCTGACGGTGACCGAATAGCTGCCCATGTAGGCAACGGGCACCGCGAAGCGAAAGCTTCCGTCGGCGTGGGTCGTGAATGCATCAGTGCCGTTGTTGAGCAACGTCACCTGCTGGCCGCTCGCCAGGCCGGTCACCGTGCCGCCGATGTAGTAGATGCTGGCCGAGCAGGTGACCTGAACGTTGGTGATGTTCGCGATCGCCGCAGAACCCACACCACTGCCGTTCGAGACTGAACAGGTCTGACCAGCGGGCTGCGTACCGACGGTGACCGAATAACTGCCCATGTAGGGAACGGCTGTCGAGAAAGTGAAAGCTCCGTTGGAGGTGAGGGTGAGCGCATCACCGCCGTTGTTGAACAACGTCACCTGCCCGCCCGCCAGGCCGGTCACCGTGCCACCGACGGTGTAGGTGTCGACCGAGCAGATGACGCGGACGTTGCTGACGTCTGCAACCACCCCCGAGCCCGCGCCAGTGCCGCCCGCCAAAGAGCAGGTCTGGCCGGTCGGCTGCGTGCCGATGGTGACCGCGTAGCTGCCGTTGTGAGCCACCGGTGCCGGGAAGCTGAAGCCGCCGTCGGCGGCGATGGTGATCGCATCGCCTGCGTTGTTGAGCAGCGTCACCTGCTGCCCGCTCGCCAGGCCGGCCACTGTGCCGCCGATGCCGTAGGTGTGGGTCGAGCAGACGATGCGGACGTTGTCGATGTTCGCCGTGACGCCCGAGCCCGCACCGGTGCCGCCCGCCAGCGAGCAGGTCTGGCCGACCGGTTGCGTGCCGACGGTGACCGCGTAGCTGCCGTTGTGGGCCACCGGTACCGGGAAGCTGAAGCCGCCGTCGGCGGCGATGGTGATCGCATCGCCTGTGTTGTTGAGCAGCGCCACCTGCTGCCCGCTCGCCAAGCCAGTCACCGTGCCGCCGATGCCGTAGGTGTGGGTCGAGCAGACGATGCGGACGTTGTCGATGTTCGCCGTGACGCCCGAGCCCGCACCGGTGCCGCCCGCCAGCGAGCAGGTCTGGCCGACCGGCTGCTTGTCGACCGTCACCGAATAGCTGCCGTTCGCGGGCACCGCGGCGCCGAAGGCGAAGGCCCCTTCAGCCTTGACCGTCACCGCATCGGTCCCGTTGTTGGTGAGGGTGACTTGCGCGCCCGGTGCCAGGCCGGACACCGTGCCGGACACGCTGTAGCTGGCTGGCGTGGTGGGCGCGGGGGGTGCCATCGGAATGAACGACGCAGATCCGCCGCCGCCGCCTCCCCCGCAGGCCGCCAGGATGCCCAGGGCGAGCACGGCAGCCCCGCCTCGAAGGGCAGGCCATCGTGAAAGAAGACGAGAGAGAAGCGCGGGAGGAGGTGTGTGCGGCATGGCGGGTTCGGCTCTGCGAGTGTTATGAAAGCACCGCGAGGCTAGGGACCCGGGGCACCGGGCACATCGGACTAAAGTCCTAGAGCCGTGCAACCCGCCGCTTCGGGCGCCCGATGCGCATCGCGATGCTCGCCAGCACCAGCGATAGGCCCCACAGCGCAATGTCGAACCCCGTGAGGCCCCCACTCTCGCGAAGCCCCAAGACCACGCCGACCCACGGCAGCACCGCCAGCAAGGCAGCGCCCGCGGCGAACAGTTCAATCCACGCGCGGTGAACGGGCCTGGCGATCGCGTAGAGCAGCACCAGCGCCCAGGCGATGAAGAACAGGTGAATCTCCCATTCGCGCCGGTCCGCGAGTGCCAGCGGAAGCAGCCGGTTGCCCCAGAGGAACGCCGCCATCGCCACGGGCAGCCCCGCGATGGTGGCGACGTTGAGCCGCTCCACGAGCCGGAAACCGAACGCCGGCTTGTCAGTGCCCGTCTGCTTCGCACGCCGCTTGACTGTCCACAGGACCAGCCCGGTGGCCACCATCGCCGTTCCTGCCAGGCTCGAGAGAAAGTACAGCCAGCGCGTCGCGGCATCGGCAAAGCGCGCCACATGCAGGCCGTACAGCACGCCGCGGGTTTCGGCCGCGGGCCCGGTTTGCTCCCTGACCTGCCGCAACGTGCCGCTAGCGCCGTCGAACGCCAGGTAGTGCGGACTGACGGACACACGCCCTGCGTCGCCGCGCACGACACGCACCCGCGACGCGGCATCGCCCGGGTGATCGACGATCACCCGCGCCACGCGGTCCGGGCCCCAGCGCTGCTGCGCCTCGCGCACCATCGGGCCCACGTCGGCGAGCGCGCCTGTCGCGCCGCTCCGTGCGCCGGCCGGCAGGAGTGCCGTCATTTCGGCGCGCAGCGCAGGCCGTATCTGCGCGGCCGGAGGCGCGCTGTCGGCGCCCCAAGGCATGTACAGCGTCATGAGCGTCACCAGGCCGGTGTAGGTGATCATCAAATGAAACGGCAGCGCGGTCACCGACAGCGCGTTGTGCGCATCCAGCCACGAGCGCTGGCCCTTGCCCCGGCGGAAGGTGAAGAAGTTGGCGAAGATCTTCTTGTGCGTGATCACGCCGCTGACCAGCGCGACCAGCATGAACATGGTGGCCAGGCCCACCAGCCAGCGCGCCGCCACACGCGGCAGGTAGTGCAGCGAGAAATGAAAGTAATAGAAGAACTCACCGCCGTCGGTCGCGCGCGCGGCCAGTGGCCGGCCCGTCAGCGGGTCGAGCACGGCACGGCCGTCGATCTCGCCGACGCGCCACGACGCGGCGACGACGTTCGTGCGTGCGCCCGCCAGATCGATCACCCATCGGGAAGCATTCGGCGCGAGCACCTGCAAGGTCGCGACGGCCCTCGCGGCGCTGTCGGCCGCCGCCGGCGGTTGCGTGAGCGCCGGCAGTTCGGGGCGCATCCATTGGGAAATTTCTTCGCGGAAGTAGCTCGCCGCACCGGTCAGGAACATCGCGTAGAACAGCCAGCCGAAGAGCAGGCCGGTCCAGGTGTGCAGGCCGGCCATGGCCTGGCGCAGGCGGGGTGCGGCAGCGCTCATGCCGCAGCCTCCGCCCAGACCTTGCATGCCATGGCCAGCAGCGGCAGCGCGACCAAGGCAAGCCCCAGCCACGCCCGCCGTGCGCTGCGTGCGGCAAACACCCAGATCACCGCGCCCGCGTACACGAGGAAGCTGGCCTGCATGCCGGCGAGCACGGCCTCGACGGTGCCCATGGGCAACGCCAGCGCCGCCACGCTGGTCAGTGCGGCCAGCGCATAGCCGCCGAACAGCGCGGCCACGATGCGCGACAGCAAGGCGGCCCGGCTGCGGCGCGCGGGGGCGCGCAACACCGGCATCAGAACCGGTAGAGCGCGCTCAGGTTGGCGGTGCGCTCCGCGCTGCGATAGCAGATGCTCCCGTTGCAGTCCAGCAGCGACTGCTTGTTCAGCAGGTTGTTGAGGTTGAGCGAGACGCGCCAGGGCCCGCGGTCGAAGCCGAGCGCCAGGTCGACCATCGCGATGCTCGGGTTCGTGATGTTGGCGTTGCCGGTGTCCCAGGCCGAACGCGCCTTGCCGAGGTAGCGCACGCCGAGGGCGGCAAACGCGCGGGTCGAGTCACCCACCGGGAACGAATACTTGCCCCACACCGAGGCGCTGTGCTTCGGCGCGCTCATCTGCGGCAGGCCCAGGTCGCCGTCGTTGCTGCGCGTGATGCGGGTGTCCAGGTAGGTGTACTGGGCGATCAGGCTGATGTTGTTCGTCACATCGGCCCGGGCTTCGAGCTCGAGCCCGCGCGACCTGACCTGGCCGGTCTGGATGACTTCTCCGGGCGCCTGCGGCGCGGCCGTGGTCACGTTGCTGCGCACGATGTCGAACACCGAGGCCGTGTAGCTGGCGTTCTTTTCGGTCGGCTGGTAGCGCACGCCGGCTTCGATCTGCCGGCCCTTCGAAGGCTTCAGCAGATTGCCGTTCAGGTCCTTGCCGATCTCCGGCGAGAAGGACGTGGCGTAGTTCGCATAGGGCGCCCAGCCCGAATCGAACAGGTACACGACACCGATGCGGCCGGTGGTGGCACTGGCCGACGTGTCGTAGATCTCGCTGCTGTCGCCGGTCTTGCCGAAGGTGCGGGTGCCCGTGGCGTCCGCCTTGTCATGCCGCACGCCGGCCGTGAGCACCCAGCGGTCCCATTTGATCTGGTCCTGCAGGTAGAGGCCGACCTGCTTCGTCGGCACCCGGTCGACATACGGGTCGGCGGCCGGCGCGAACGGCTGGTGCATGTACACGGGCGCGAACAGGTTCATCGGCGACAGCAAGGGGCGGTCGTACGGAAACTCGTCGGTGGTGCGCGACTTGGCGTAGTCGACGCCGGCCAGCACGGTGTGCTTCAGCGGGCCGCTGTCGAAGCGGGCCTGCACGCGCGTGTCGAGCAGCAGGCCCTTCCAGTGCGTTTCGCGCGGCGAGAAGCTGCGGTTGAGCGTGTAGCCGTCGGCGCGCAGGCCGCGCGGGAACACGTTGGTCTCGGAACGGTCGAGCTCGCTGTAGCGCATGCTCTGCTGCACCGACCAGGTGTCGTTGAAGCTGTGCTCGAGCTCGTAGCCGAGCATCTTGTTGTCGCGGCGCCAGCGGTTGTCGTCACCGCCGACGTTCACGCGCGGGCTCGGCTGGCCGAACACGCCGGGCCGCTCCAGCTGGTTCTGCCAGGCGTAGGCCTGGTTGTCCTTCTGGTAGCGCCCGAGCAGCGTGAGCTTGGTGCTGGCGTTGGGCTGCCACGTGAGGGCGGGCGCAATGAAGAGGCGGTTGTCGCGGTCGTGGTCCAGGCGGGTGCTCGACTCGCGTCCCAGCATGGTGAGGCGGTAGGTCCAGTCGCTGTCGCTGCCGAGCGCGCCGGAAAGGTCGGCTTTCAGTTGCTTGCGGTTGTAGCTGCCGTACTCGACGCCGATCTCGCGCAGGGTGTCGGCGGTCGGCCGTTTGCTCACGGCGTTGACCATGCCGCCCGGCGGCATCTTGCCGTAGAGCACCGACGCGGGGCCGCGCAGCACTTCGAGCCGTTCGAGGCCGTAGGGCTCGATGGGCGCCGCATAGGAACGACCCGACGTGAGCAGGCCGTCCATGAAGACGCCGGCCGTGCCGAGTTCGAAGCCGCGCAGCAGCGAGAACTCGTCGACCGCCCAAGGCTTCAGGTTCGGCGTGACGCCGGCGGTGTAGCGCAGCGCCTCGTCGAGCGACTCGGCCTTGCGGTCGCCGATTTCGTCGGCGGTGATCACGGAGACCGACTGCGGGTTCTCGATCAACGCGGTGTCGGTCTTGGTGGCCGTGACGCTGCGCCGGGCGACGTAGCCGTTGACCCGGCTGGTGGGCGTTTCGCGCTCGGTCGCGGCCGTCACCGTCACGGGCGACAGCGTGGCGGCGGTGTCGCCCGCGCCGCTGCGCACTGGGGCGCTCGCCTTGCGCAGCACCGAGCCACCGCTGCCGCCGCCGACGACTTCATAACCGCTGCCGCGCAGCACCTGCTCGAAGCCTTCCTGCGCGGTATAGCGCCCGCGCAAGCCCGGGCTGCGCAGCCCGGCGAGCGTGCCGGGTTCGAAGATCAGCTGCACGCCGGCGGCGGCCGCGTACTGCGCCAGCACATCGGCGAGCGGGCCGGCGGCAATCGCGAACTGGCGTGCACCGGTGCCCGCCGGCTCGGCCGCGAACACGGGGGTTGCCGCCAGCGCAGCAATGCCGACGGCGCCGCCCAATGCCACGCGAACGGCCGCGTGAACTGCGGTGGTGGTGAGGGCGACCGTGAAGGTCCCGAGGTGCCGGTGCCGGCGCGCGTGCTGCGATCCCATGTGTCTGCGTCCTTTGGTGTCTGTGATGGCGGGAGAGCGCATCGACATCGATGCGTCGTTCCCCTTCACACCGGACGAGACGGAAAAAGTGATCACCCGCGCACGAAATTTTTTCGACCAGCGAGGCGGTCGTGCAGAAAGGCCGCGAACGCCACTAGCGTGGCGCCACGGTGACCCAGTACCGGGTCGTCTGCTCGATGCGCAACGGCAGCGAGCGCGCCAGCAGCGCGAGCCCGGCGTCGGTGTCGGCCAACGACACGGCGCCCGACACCCGCAGTTCGGCGACCGCCGGATGGCAACGCAGCACGCCGCTGCGGTAGCGGCCCATTTCAGCGACGACGTCTTCGAGCCGCATGTTCCGCGCGAGCAGCATGCCCTGCTCCCACAGCGTGGCGCTGTTCTCCACGGCGGCCTCGGGGCCGATGCGACCGGCCTCGAAATCGGCCTGCGTGCCGGCCCGCAGCACGCGCGACGCGCCGTCCACCGGACGGAGGTCGACGGCCTGCTCGATCACCGCGACACGGGTGGTGTGCTCGTCGAGGCGGCGCACGCTGAAGCGCGTGCCCAGGGCCCGCACCGTGCCCTGCGGCGTCTGCACCACGAACGGCCGGTAGGTGGGCGACGGGTCGGCATGCGTGGTGACGAGGATCTCGCCCGCCTGCAGGCGAATGCGCCGTTCGGCGGCGGTGAACACGATGTCGACCGCGCTGGCGGTGTTGAGCACCAGCTGCGAGCCATCCGCCAGCACCATCGACTTGCGCTCGCCCGTGGCCGTGGCGACGTCGGCGCTCCATTCGCGCCAGGGCATGTGCCGCCATGCGAGCCAGCCGGCCGGCGCGGCCAGCAGCAATGCGCCCAGCATGCCCATGCCGCGCCGACGGCTGGGTCTCTGCAGAGCCTGAAAGGTGTCCTTGCCGATGTCGGGCGGCACTTGCGCGAACACGCCCAGCATCGCCTCGGCCCGCGCCCAGGCCTGGCCGTGCGCGGGGCTTTGCTGGCGCCAGCGCTCGAAGTTGGCCTGCGCACGCGCGGCGTCGTCGCCGTAGCGCAGGGTCAGGAGCCAATCGGCGGCTTCGCTGAGCAGCGCCGGGTCGGGCGCGGCGTGGGCCTGCAGCGGCGGCTGGCGGTTCATTGCGCTCGAGCCGTGTGCCGCTCAGGCCACGGACATGCAGGCGACGAGCGCCTTGTGGATGTGGCGGCGCACCGTGATCACGGGCATGGCCACGCGCTCGGCGATCTGCGCGAGCGTGAGCTCGTCGAACTGCGCGAGCAGGAAGACCTGCCGCGTGCGCGCCGGAAGGCTGGCGAGCATCGCCTCGATGCGCAGCAGCGATTCGATGATGAGCATGCGGGCTTCGGGCGAAGGCGCCTGCGGCTCGGGCAGGTGCGCAATCGCCTCGAGGTAGGCGCGCTCCACCTCGCGCCGGCGCCAATGGTCGGCCACCAGCCCCTTGGCGACGTGCGTCAGGAACGCGCGCGGCTCGTCGCCGAGCGGGGCGGTGCGCGAGGACACCATGAGCCGCACGAAGGTGTCGTGCGCCAGATCGGCCGCATCGCAGGCGTCGCCCAGGCGGCGGCGCAGCCACGCCAGCAACCAGCCGTGGTGGTCGCTGTAGAGCGCTTCGATGGGGGTGACGGAAGGTCCGGCCGCGGGCATGGAGGGCAGTTCTGGAGAGCGGGCTTGGAACGACTGAAATGCGAACCGTTCGCAATTGTAATGGTTTAGTTCCTCCGTGGGGGTCGCTCGGGCCCCACCTGCGCGCTGCATGCATCAGGGAATCTACGGATATATGATTCCCCGCATGGTCTTGATTGAGTTCAATTTTTGTATACAAATAACGCACCCATAAAGACGGCGCGAAATTTGCGTCAAAAAGCCCCTCATCCCAACCATGCACGAGGAAAGACCATGAGCACAGTCGCCAGCCATGCCCCCGCCGGGGCCAGCGAAGCCGGCATCGCGCCGCACGCGGAATCGAATGCCCTCATCAAGCCGGGCTACGACCCGCGCCTGACCAACGAGGACCTCGCGCCGCTCAAGAAGCAGACCTGGGGTCAATACAACATCTTTGCGTTCTGGATGTCCGACGTGCACAGCGTGGGCGGCTACATCACGGCCGGCAGCCTGTTCGCGCTGGGCCTGTCGAGCTGGCAGGTGCTGGTGTCGCTGCTGGTGGGCATCGTGATCGTGCAGTTCTTCTGCAACCTCGTGGCCAAGCCCAGCCAGGTAACGGGCGTGCCCTACCCCGTGGTGTGCCGCGCCTCCTTCGGCGTGCTGGGCGCCAACATTCCGGCCATCATCCGCGGGCTGATCGCGGTGGCCTGGTACGGCGTGCAAACGTACCTGGCGTCGGCGGCCTTCATGGTGCTGGCGCTGCACATGGCGCCGAGCCTGGCGCCGTATGCCGATGTCGCGCAGCACGGCTTCGTCGGCCTCTCGGCCCTGGGCTGGGTGGCGTTCATGGTCATGTGGGTGCTGCAGGCCTTCGTGTTCTGGCACGGCATGGAAGCCATTCGCAAGTTCATCGACTGGGCCGGCCCGGCGGTGTACGTGGTGATGGCCGTGCTGTGCGGCTGGCTGGTGTGGAAGGCCGGCTGGAGCAACATCGACCTGAACCTGGGCGGCATCAAGTTCCAGGGCTGGGACGCGCTGCCCGTGATGCTCTCGGCCATCGCGTTGGTGGTGAGCTACTTCAGCGGCCCGATGCTCAACTTCGGCGACTTCTCGCGCTACGGCAAGAGCTTCGACGCGGTGAAGAAGGGCAACTTCTGGGGCCTGCCGATCAACTTCGTGTTCTTCTCGCTGCTGACCGTGATCACCACGGCCGCCACGTTGCCCGTTTTTGGTGAACTGATCACCGACCCGGTGCACACCGTGGGCAAGATCGACAGCACCACCGCCGTCGTGCTGGGCGCGCTGACCTTCATGATCGCCACCATCGGCATCAACATCGTGGCCAACTTCGTGTCGCCGGCCTTCGACTTCTCGAACGTGGCGCCGCAGCACATCAGCTGGCGCACGGGCGGCATGATCGCCGCGGTGGGCTCGGTGTTTCTCACGCCCTGGAACCTTTACAACAGCCCCGAGGTCATTCACTACACGCTCGACGTGCTGGGCTCGTTCATCGGTCCGCTGTTCGGCATTCTGATTGCCGACTACTACATCGTGCGCAAGCAACAAATCGACGTCGACTCGCTCTACACCATGAGCAAGCAGGGCAAGTACTGGTACAGCGGCGGCTACAACCCGAAGGCGATCCAGGCGCTGGTGCCCTCGGCCCTCGTGCCCATCCTGTGCGTGATGGTGCCGACGCTGCGCGGCGCCGCCAACTATGCGTGGTTCATCGGCATGGCCCTGGGCTTCGTGCTGTACGTGCTGCTGAACCGCAACAACAAGACTTGAAACTGTAGAGAGTAAGAAAGGGACCGCGCCGTGCGCATCAAGATCATCAACCCCAACACCACCTGGAGCATGACCGAGAAGATCGGTGCCTGCGCCCGCGCGGTGGCGCACGCCGGCACCGAGATCGTGGCCGTGAGCCCGGCCATGGGGCCGGTCTCCATCGAGAGCCATTACGACGAGGCGCTGGCCGTGCCGGGGTTGCTGCAGGAGATTGCGGCGGGCGAGCGCGACGGCATCGACGGCTACGTGATCGCCTGCTTCGGCGACCCGGGCCTGAAGGCCGCACGCGAACTCGCGCGCGGCCCGGTGGTGGGCATCGCCGAGGCGGCGATGCATCTGGCCAGCATGATCGGCAGCCGCTTCAGCGTGGTCACGACGCTGGGCCGCACCATGGGCCAGGCCTGGCACCTGGCCGAGATCTACGGCATGGAGCGCTTCTGCGCCAACGTGCGCGCCTGCGAGCTGCCGGTGCTCGAGCTGGAAGAGCCGGGCTCCAACGCGCGCGAGCGCATCGTCGACGAGTGCCGGCGCGCGCTCGAAGAAGACGGCGCCGACTGCATCGTGCTCGGCTGCGCCGGCATGACCGACCTGTGCGCGCACATCGAGCAGGTGCTCGGCGTGCCGGTGATCGACGGTGTGGCCGCGGGCACCAAGCTCATCGAATCGCTGGTGGCGCTGAAGCTGCGCACCAGCAAGCGTGGCGAACTCGCAAAGCCTTTGCCCAAGCCGATCATTGGCGCGCTCGAAGGCTTCACGCTCACGCGCTGAGCCACAATCGACGGATGCCCCGCGCCAGTTCCAAACCATCCGCCTCCTCCGCCGCCCCCGTTGCCGCACCGGCCGAGAACGGCGCGGCGCCGGCCGACAAGAACAGTTCCATCGAAAGCATCGCCAACGACATCGCCACCGCGATCGTCGAGAAGCGCCTGCCGCCGGGCACCTGGCTGCGCGAAGAGGCGCTGGGCCGCGTCTATTCGGTGAGCCGCACCAAGGTGCGCGCGGCGCTGCTGATGCTGTCGAAGGACAAGCTCATCGAGATGATTCCCGACAAGGGCGCCTTCGTCTGCCAGCCCACGGTGGACGAGGCGCGCGAGGTGTTCGCGGTGCGCCGCATCCTCGAGCGCGAGGTGGTGCGCCTGTTCATCGCCAATGCGCGGCCACGCGACTACCAGACGCTTGAGCAGCACATCAAGTTCGAACGCGCGGCGCTGCGCCAGAGCACGATGGGCACTGTGCGCGAGAAATTGCTGGGCGACTTCCACGTGGCGCTGGCCGAAGCCACCGGCAACCACACGCTGGCCGAGATGGTGCGCGAGCTGGTGGCGCGCAGCTCGCTGATCGCCATGCTTTATCACTCGTCGAACGACCCGCACTGCTCGTCCGACGAGCACTCCGACTTCCTGCGCCTGTGCCGCAAGGGCGACGTGGAAGCGGCCGCGACCTGCATGATCGAGCACCTCGAACGCATCGAGGCGAGTCTTGAACTGGGCACCGAGAAGCCTGATCGCCAGCTCGACCTGGTGAAGGCGCTGCTGGCCTGAAACGGCCCCTCCCTCGACTCAGCGCTTGGCTTTCGCCGGGCGCTTCTTGGGCTCGCGCGGAGCGGGGTCATCCGGTGCGACGGCGACCTCTTCCAGGCGTTCCGCACTTGCAATCAGTCCGCGCAGGAACACCATGATCAGCCGCCCCGAGGGATCGGGGCGCGTGCTCATCCGCTGCAATGCCAGCCCGTGCGACAGGGCCATGAAGGCTGCGGCCAATTCTTCCGGTGCGGCGGGCAGCGTGCGCCCGAGCTTGTTGAACAACTGGCCGATCACGCCGCCGATTTCGGACCGGTGCCGGTCCCACACCTTCTTGTATTCCTGCGCGAAGCTGCGACTGCGGTTGGCATGCAGCTGAAGCTCGATGGACAGCATGCACCAGTCGGCATCGTGATTGAGTGTGGAAGCCCAGGCTTCCAGCTCGGCAAGCATCTGCTCGGGCTCTTGCCGCTCGTCGCCCATGGCCTTGAAAAGCTGCAGCGCTTCCGCTTCCATGTGCCGCCGCAGCAACTCCAGCAGGACGTCTTCCTTGCTCGAAAAGTTCGAATAGAAGGCGCCTTGGGAGTAGCCCGCCTTGTCCGCGATGTCGCGGATCGACGCGCCGCCATAGCCGTTCGACACAAACAGCTGCTGCGCGGTTTCGATCAGGCGCTCGCGCGTCTGCGCCCTGCTTTCCTCGCGGGTCAGGCGCGTCTTGGCGGTCGTCGGGGTCATGGCCGAAAAGATATCACATGAACTTTGGATAGCAGATGCGTGCCCCCGCCCGCTCGGCGCGCAGCCCGGAATCCACTTTCGAATATCACTTGATATTTAGGAACAGCAACGCTACATTCAAAACTCATTTGATTTTTGAAATTCGATTGATATGGAAAAATCCAAGGCCTTGAGAACCGCGTTCGTCACCGGCGCGACCGGCCTTCTCGGCAACAACCTCGTGCGCGAACTCGTCGCGCGCGGCGTCTTCGTCAAGGCCCTTGTTCGCTCGAAGGCCAAGGGCCAGCAGCAGTTTGCGGGGATGAAGGGCGTCGAGCTGGTGCAGGGCGACATGGCCAATGTGGGCGCGTTCTCCAGCACGCTGCAAGGATGCGACGTGGTGTTCCACACCGCCGCGTTCTTCCGCGACAACTTCAAGGGCGGCAGCCACTGGGCAGAGCTCAAGCGCATCAACGTGGACGGCACCCGGCAGCTCATCGAACGGGCTTACGGTGCTGGCATCCGGCGCTTCGTGCAGACCTCGTCCATCGCGGTGCTGAACGGCGAGCCGGGTGTGCCCATGGACGAGACCTGCCTGCGCGACCTGGCGGATGCCAGTGACGACTACTACCGCAGCAAGATCATGGCCGACCAGGTCGTGCTCGCCTTTCTGGGCACGCACCCGGACATGCATGCGAGTTTTGTCCTGCCCGGATGGATGTGGGGGCCGGCCGACATCGGACCCACCTCGTCAGGACAGTTCGTCAACGATGTGGTGCTCGGAAAACTGCCCGGGCTGGTGCCCGGCAGCTTTTCCGTGGTCGATGCCCGCGACGTGGCACAGGCGCAAATTTCGGCCGCGGAACACGGCCAGCGCGGCGAGCGCTATCTGGCAGCCGGCCGCCACATGACGATGCAGGAATTGGTGCCCCTGGTGGGAAAGATCGCGGGCATCCGCACGCCGACACGCAACCTGCCCTTTCCGCTCCTGTACCTGCTGGCAGCCGTGCAGGAACTCTATGCGCGGGCCACGGGCAAGCCCATCTTGCTCAGCCTGGCCACCGTGCGGCTCATGCGCAAAGAGGCGGGCCGCAGCCATTTCAACCACACGAAGAGCGAGCAGAAGCTTCAACTGAAGTTTCGCCCGGTCGAGCAAACCGTGGCCGACACGCTCGCCTGGTACCGCGGCAATGGCTGGCTGCCCGGTGTGCCGGCCCGAACCGAATCCTGAACGAAAAAAAAAGACCATGACAAACAGATTGATCCTCAAACTCTCGGCGGCCTTCGCGACTGTTCTTTGCATCGCGGCAGCGCCGCAAGCATCCGCGGCCCCAAGCCCTCCGGCCGCCAAGGCCGCGCCCAGCATGGCCGAGTTCTGCAACAAGGGGCAGGCCGAGTATCCGGACGGCGTCGCCCGCATGCACCCTTCGTTCAAATTCAACATCTGCTGGTGGCTCGAGGATGCCGGCATCGAAGCACGCACCTTCGACGACATCGCCGCAGCGTTGCCGGAACACACCGGGCCGTCGCAGGCGGTCTGGCAGGCGACGTTCAACAAGCCCGCCCAACTGCATCTGGAACGCGCCCGCGCATTCGAAGCACAAGCCAACAACCCCGCCGCATCGGCCGAGTACAAGAAAGCCGCTTTCTACCTGCGGATGAACCGGCTTCCCAAGCGTGTGCCCACGCCCGATCTGCAGGCGACCGAACGCGCCCATGCGCTGCTGGGAAAGCCGCTGCAACGCATCGCATTCAAGGCCGGCGCGAAAGAGTTCACCGGCTACTTCCGTGCGCCGCCCGCACGGCCGGGCCGCAACGAGAAGCTGCCGGTGCTGGTGATTCTGGGTGGCCTCGACAACCTGAAGACCGAGATGATCCGGCACAGCGATTACTTCATGGGTCGGGGCTTCGCCACCTTCATCGTGGAGAACCCGGACACCGGCGAGAACCCGCTGGCGTTCCGTCCGGAGTCGCACGTCATGTTCGACGCCGTGGCCGACTACATCAAGACCCGCAGCGACCTGGACACGAGCCGGGTGGCCGTGTACGGCTGGAGCATGGGCGGTTACCTGGGAACGCTCGGCGGGCTGAGCAACGACTTTTACAAAGCCGTCGTCAACGTGGGCGGGCCCAGCGATGTGAGCTTTGGACAAGCGCATTGCAAGGTGGCGCCTGCCTGGATCGTCGCGCCCTACACCGTGTTCGCGAACATGAATCCGCAGACCACGCCGCGCGAAGCGATGTGCGCGTACTACGAAGCCTTCCAGCTCTCACGCCAGTTGAAGAACCCCACCGCGGCGCAGCTGCGCAAACCCATCCTCATGGTGAACGGCGCGCTCGAAGACCTTGTTTCCAGGGACGAGCCCGCCGCGCTTGCGGCGCTCGGCTTCAACGTGACGCAACTGGTCTTCGGGGAAGACGGCCACACGGCGGAATCGAACATGAGCGAGCACTTCGAGTTCACGGCGAACTGGCTCATGCGGCGACTGAAGATGGGAGACTGATTCGGGTTTACCTGAATCTGGATTGCCGCATAAATTGTATACAGTTTCGCGTACACAACTGGTGTGCGCGACGGATCTCCGGCGCGCATCACTGCTCCCGTTCCCCTCGCCGCGCCAGGAGACAACGATGACGGCAGATTCCCTTTCCAGCAACGTCCATCCCGTGGACCAGCGCCTGCCTTCGGGCAAGCTCGCGGCCCTCGGCCTGCAGCACGTGCTCGTGATGTACGCAGGCGCCGTCGCGGTGCCGCTCATCGTGGGCCGTGCGCTCAAGCTCTCGCCCGACGAGGTCGCGCTGCTGATCTCGGCCGACCTGTTCTGCTGCGGCATCGCCACGCTGATCCAGGCGCTGGGCGCCACGCAGTGGTTCGGCATCAAGCTGCCCGTGATGATGGGCGTGACCTTCGCCTCGGTGGCGCCCATGGTCGCCATCGCCAACGCCAACCCCGGGCAGAACGGGGCGCAGCTGCTGTTCGGCGCCATCATCGGCGCGGGGGTCATATCGATACTGATCGCGCCCTTGGTGAGCCGCATGCTGCGGTTCTTTCCGCCGGTGGTGACGGGCACGATCATCGCGGTCATCGGCATCAGCCTGATGCGCGTGGGCATCAACTGGATCTTCGGCAACCCCGTGGGCCCGACGGCGCCCGCGCTGGTCGACCCGGTGTACGCCAAGTGGCTGGCCGAGGTCACCTCGCCGGGCAGCTCGATTCCTGCGGTGCCCAAGGGCTTCGCGATCATGCCCACCGTGCCCAATCCCAAGTACGCCGATCTCTCGGGCTTCGGCGTGGCCGCGCTGGTGCTGGTGTCGATCTTGCTGATCGTGAAGTACGCCAAGGGCTTCATCGCCAACATCTCGGTGCTGCTGGGCATTGTGATCGGCGCGGTGGTGGCGTCGATCACCGGCCTCATGACCTACGAGAAGGTCGGCAAGGCCGCCTGGGTCGACATCGTGCTGCCCTTCCATTTCGGCATGCCGCTGTTCGACCCCATCCTCATCCTCACGATGACGCTCATCATGATCGTCGTGATGATCGAATCGACCGGCATGTTCCTCGCACTCGGTGAAATGACCGACCGCAAGATCAGCCAGAAAGATTTGGCCAAGGGCCTGCGCACCGATGGCCTGGGCACGCTCATCGGCGGCATCTTCAACACCTTCCCGTACACCAGCTTCTCGCAGAACGTGGGCCTCGTGGCCGTCACCGGCATCAAGAGCCGGTACGTCTGCGTGGCCGGCGGCGTGATCCTGATCGTGCTGGGCCTGCTGCCCAAGATGGCCGCGCTGATCGAGTCGCTGCCCACCGTGGTGCTCGGCGGCGCCGGCCTCGTGATGTTCGGCATGGTGGCCGCCACCGGCATCCGCATCCTCTCGGGCGTGGACTTCAAGACCAACCGCCACAACGCCATGATCGTCGCCGTGGCCATCGGCGTCGGCATGATTCCGCTGATCGCCCCCAACTTCAAGCAGTGGATGCCGCATGCCATCCACTCGCTGATCGAGTCGGGCATTCTGCTGGCGTCAATTACCGCCGTGCTGCTGAACCTGTTCCTCAACGGTGCGAAGCACGACGAAGAGGCGGTGATCGCGGCGGCCAAGCACGCTGACGCGCACTGAGCCAGACCGCGCGCTCTAACTAGATCATCGCCAACGGCGTCTTGCGCTTCGGCACCGGATAAATCTGGTCCAGCGCCGCCAGGGTCGCCGCATCGAGCTGCAGCTCGGCGGCGGCCCTGTTTTCTTTCAGGTGCGCGCTGCGCACCGCCTTCGGAATCGCCGCCACGCCGGGCCGCGCGATGACCGCGGCCAGCGCGAGTTGCGCGGCGCTCACGCCGAGTTCCGCCGCCAGCGCACCCAGCGCCTCGTCGCCTGCCAACGCGCCCTGGTCGATCGGGCTGTAGGCCATCAGCGGCATGCCGCGTTCGCGCTGCCAGGGCAGCAGGTCGAACTCGGGGCCGCGCTCGCCGAGCGACAGGTACACCTGGTTGGCCGCACAGGCCGGGCCTTGGCCGATGACCTGCGCCAGCTCCTGCATGTCGTCCGTGTCGAAGTTGCTCACGCCCCAGTGCGCGATGCGGCCGGCCGCCACCAGTTCGTGCATGGCCTCGGCCGTGTGCGCCAGCGGGTGGTTGCCGCGCCAGTGCAGCAGGTACAGGTCGATGCGGTCCAGCCCGAGCCGCGCCAGGCTGCGTTCGCAAGCCTGCCCCGTGCCGCGGCGGCTCGCGTTGTACGGGTAGACCTTGCTGACGACGAAGAGCTCGTCGCGCCGCACATCGCCCGCGCGCAGCGCCTCGGCCACGGCCTGGCCGACGACCGTTTCAGCGCCGCCCTCGCCGTACATCTCGGCCGTGTCGATCAGGCGGTAGCCCAGGCCGATGGCCTCGCGCACCGCGGCCACCTCGGCCGCGTGGCGCGTGGCGTCTTCGCCCATGCGCCAGGTACCGAGACCAAGAACCGGCATCTCGCCGCCGGTGGGAAGTGAAAGTGTTCGCATGGACACGATCGTACGCAGGGCCTCATGGCGGCTGCCCGGGTGCGGGTTTTCCGCCCCGATGCCTTCTAATTTTTCGAAGATCAAGTCAGTTTGATGACCATCAATCGCTTATCTTCCGTCGTGATTCGATGTTTTTGCCTTCTCATATTGTCAACACCCCGTGGGTGCCAACCCCCATCACGCGCACCCCACCCGCTCCTAGAATTTTTTGACGGCCCGGTGTCACAAGCGTCGGCGCTTTTTCGAAACGGTTCAGGAACAGGTTGAGTCAATGCAGCAGAAGCAAAAGCACAGGATTGCCGTCATTCCCGGAGACGGCATCGGCGTCGAAGTCATGCCCGAGGGCCTTCGGGTGCTCGACGCGGTCGGTCGGCGCTTCGGCATCGATTTCGCGTACGACCATTTCGACTGGGGCTCCGACCACTACGTGCGCACCGGCCTGATGATGCCGGCCGACTGGGCCGACAAGATCCAGGGCCACGACGCCATCTACTTCGGCGCCGTGGGCGACCCCGCCAAGGTGCCCGACCACATCGCCGTGTGGGGCCTGCTCATCAAGATCCGCCGCGACTTCGACCAGTACGTCAACCTGCGCCCCGTGCGCCTGATGCCCGGCGTGCCCGGCCCGCTGGCGCACCGCAAGCCCGGCGACATCGACTTCCTCGTCGTGCGCGAGAACACCGAAGGCGAATACACCTCGGTGGGCGGGCGCCTGTTCGAAGGCACGCCGCGCGAAATGGCGATCCAGGAAGCCGTGTTCACCCGCGTGGGCGTGGACCGCATCATCGACTACGCGTTCCAGCTCGCCAGCCGCCGCAAGCGCAAGAACCTGGTGGCCGCCACCAAGTCGAACGGCATCTCCATCACCATGCCCTACTGGGACGAGCGCCTGGCCGAGATCGCCACGCGCTACCCCGACGTGGCCACCAGCAAGTACCACATCGACATTTTGTGCGCGCACTTCGTGCAGCACCCCGACTGGTTCGACGTGGTCGTGGCCTCCAACCTGTTCGGCGACATCCTCTCCGACCTGGGCCCGGCCTGCACCGGCACCATCGGCATCGCGCCCTCGGCCAACCTGAACCCCGAACGCAAGTTCCCCTCGCTGTTCGAACCCGTGCACGGCTCGGCCCCTGACATCGCAGGCAAGGGCATCGCCAACCCCATCGGCCAGATCTGGTCGGCCGCACTGATGCTCGACCACCTGGGCAACGACGACCCCGTGTACGCACAGGCCTCGGCCGCCGTGCTCTCGGCGATCGAGACCGTGCTGAGCGAAGGTCCGCGCACGCGCGACATGGGCGGCACCGCCAACACGGTGGACGTGGGGCGTGCGATTGCCGAGTGCATCGCTTCGGCATGACGCCGCCCGGCCTTCCTTGTCGCAGGGAGCGCAAAGCACAGCGGTCGTTGATCGGCCGCACCCCAGCCGCGTGCCCCGTGCGCAGGGCACTGGGTGCTTCCCGCAGCGAAATTAAGGAGGAGCCGAAGGCGGGGGACATTCGCGGAGGGAAGTACCCGGTGTCCTGTGCACGCCCCCCGAACAGCAACGCCAACCGGAGTCACTGAACCATGGGCCTCTTCCTGCTCAAGCGCACCTTGACGCTCCTCGGCACGCTGATCGGCGCATCCGTCATCGTGTTCCTCGTGCTCGAAATCCTCCCGGGCAACGCTGCGCAGATGCTCATGGGCCCCGACGCCTCGCCCGATGCCGTCGCGGCCCTGGCCACCAAGCTCGGCCTGGACCAGCCCGCGTGGACCCGCTACTGGCACTGGATCGCCGGCATGCTCACCGGCAACCTCGGCGACAGCTACGCCTACAGCTCGCCCGTCATCGACCTGATCCTCGAACGCCTCGCCCTCACCGTGCCACTGGCCGTGATGGCGATGAGCCTGACCGTCGTCATCGCATTGCTCGTGGGCGTGACAGCCGCCGCACGCCACAACAAGCTCGGCGACGTCGGCCTCATGAGCATGGCGCAAGTCGGCATCGCCATTCCCAATTTCTGGTTCGCGATTCTGCTGATCCTTGTGTTCTCGGTGCAGCTGCAGTGGTTCTCCGCGGGCGGCTTCGAGGGCTGGGGTGAAGGCATCTTCGCGGGATTGAAATCGCTGCTGCTGCCGGCCTTGTCGCTCGCGGTGGTGCAGGCAGCGATCCTCGCGCGCATCACACGCTCGGCCGTGCTCGAGGTGATGCGCGAAGATTTTGTTCGCACCGCGCGCGCCAAGGGCGTGTCGCAGCGCATGGTGCTGTGGACCCATGTGCTGCGCAACGCAATGATCCCCGTCATCACCGTCATGGGCATGCAGTTCTCGGAGCTGCTGGCCGGCACCATCGTGGTGGAGAACGTGTTCTACCTGCCGGGCCTGGGCCGCCTCATCTTCCAGGCCATCAGCAACCGCGACCTCATCGTGGTGCGCAACTGCGTGATGCTGCTCGCGGCGATGGTCGTCATCGTGAACTTCGTGGTCGACGTGCTGTACGCCGTCATCGACCCGCGCATCAAGGCGAGCGACATATGAGCGCCATCCTCTCCCCTTCCGTGCCCGCGTCTGCTGCGCCCCTCGCGCCCGGCTTCTGGCGCCGCGCGGTCAAGCACCGCAGCTTCGTCATCGGCGGCGTGTTCGCGCTGCTGCTGTTGCTGGCCGCCTTGATCTCCTTCGTCTGGACGCCCTGGTCGCCGTATGCCATGGACATGGCGAACAAGATGCAAGGCCCTTCGGCCACGCACTGGCTCGGCACCGATGCCTTCGGGCGCGACGTGGCTTCGCTGCTGCTGGTGGGCGCACGCGCGTCCATCCTCGTGGGCGTGATCGCCGTGGGCATCGGCCTCGTCGTCGGCACCGCACTGGGCCTGCTCGCTGCTGCGAGGCGCGGCTGGGTCGAAGAGGCGGTGATGCGCCTGTCGGACTTCACGCTCGCCTTCCCCGCGATCCTCTCGGCCATCATGATGACCGCCGTGTTCGGCGCAGGCATCGTCAACGCGATCGTCGCGATCGGCATCTACAACATCCCGACCTTCGCGCGCATCACGCGCGCTTCGGCCAACGCCATCTGGTCGCGCGAGTACGTCGCCGCGGCGCGCGCCTGCGGCAAGGGATCGTTCGCGATCACGATGCAGCACGTGCTGCCCAACATCTCGGCCGTGCTGATCGTGCAGATCACCATCCGCTTCGCCATCGCCATCCTGGCCGAGGCCGCCCTCTCCTACCTCGGCCTCGGCACGCAGCCACCGCAACCCTCGTGGGGTCGCATGCTCAGCGAAGCCCAGACCCTCATGTTCCAGCAGCCGCTGCTGGCGGTGTTCCCAGGCATGGCCATCGCCTTCGCGGTGCTCGGCCTCAACCTGCTGGGCGACGGTCTGCGCGACCTGCTCGATCCGCGCCTGGCCCGCGCAAGGTAGACCGCCATGCCCCTTCTCGAAGTCAACGACCTCCACATCGGCCTGCAGACGCAGCGCGGCCCGGCCGAAGCCGTGCGCGGCATTTCCTTCTCGCTGGAGCGCGGCGAAACGCTGGGCATCGTCGGCGAGTCGGGCTGCGGCAAGTCGATCACCGTGATGTCGCTCATGGGCCTGCTGCCCTCCACCGCCAAGGTCACGGGCAGCATCAAGCTCGACGGCCAGGAACTCGTCGGCTTGCCCGAAAAGCAGCTGTGCCAGCTGCGCGGCAACCGCATCGGCATGATCTTCCAGGAGCCGATGACAGCCCTGAATCCGGTGCACACCATCGCGCGCCAGGTCGGCGAGCCGCTGATGCTGCACCGCGGCTTCACCAAGGCGCAGGCACGCAAGGAAGCATTGAGCCTGCTCGACCGCGTCGGCATTCCCGACGCCGCCTCGCGCCTCGACGCGTATCCACACCAGTTTTCCGGCGGACAGCGACAGCGCATCGGCATCGCCATGGCACTGGCCTGCGGGCCCGACCTGCTGATCGCCGACGAGCCCACCACCGCGCTCGACGTGACGATCCAGAAGCAGGTGCTCGACCTGATCCAGAGCCTGGTCAAGGAGATGGGCATGGCGCTGATCCTCATCTCGCACGACCTCGGAGTGATCGCCAGCAGCGTGCAGCGCATGCTCGTGATGTACGGCGGCAGCGCGGTGGAAAGCGGTCCGACCGACGCGGTCTTTGCCGACCGCGCCCACCCCTACACACGCGGCCTGTTCGCGGCGCGCCCCGCGCTCGGCGCCGTGCGCGCGGGCCGGCTGCCCACCATCCGCGGCAGCGTGCCCGAGCTGGTCGACATTCCCAGAGGCTGCGGCTTCGCGGGCCGCTGCGACTTCACCACGGACGCCTGCCACACCACGAAGCCGCCGGTGGCCCGCCAACCCAACGGCCATGCAGTGAGCTGCCTGCACCTCGACGCCGTCGCCGCGCACGCCACGCTGGCCGCCGCATGAGCACCCCGATGACTTCGACGCCCCCTTCTTCGCCCCCGCTGCTGCAGGTGACCGACCTCGTGCGGCACTACGCATTGCCGCGCGAAAAGCTCTTCGGCCCACCGCCCACCGTGAAGGCGCTCAACGGCGTGAGCTTCGAGGTGCAGGCCGGCAAGAGCCTGGGCATCGTCGGTGAATCGGGCTCGGGCAAGTCGACCATCGCACGCCTCGTGATGGCGCTGGACACGCCGACCTCGGGCAGCGTCGCGCTCGAAGGCCGCAACCTGCACACGCTCTCGAAGACCGACCTGCGCACCGCGCGGCGCGACTTCCAGATGGTGTTCCAGGACCCGTACGGCTCGCTCGATCCGCGCCAGACCGTCGCGCGCATCGTCGCCGAGCCGCTCGAAGCGCTGGCCGAAACGCGCCGTGCCGAGCAGCGCGAACGCGCCGCCGAAGCGCTCGCGGCTGTCGGCCTTCGCACCACCGACCTGGACAAGTACCCGCACGAGTTCTCGGGCGGACAGCGCCAGCGCATCGCGATTGCACGTGCGCTCATCACGCGCCCCAAGCTCATCGTGGCCGACGAACCGGTGAGCGCACTCGACGTGTCCGTGCAGGCCCAGGTGCTCAACCTCATGCAGGACCTGCAGCAGCAGTTCGGCATCAGCTACCTGCTCATCAGCCACGACCTCGCGGTGGTCAACCACCTGTGCGACGACGTGTGCGTGGTGTTCAAGGGCCAGATCGTGGAACGCGGCGAGCCCGCCGAACTTTTTGCCCACGCGCAACACCCATACACACGCACCTTGCTGTCGGCCGTGCTGCACACGCCGTCCCGATAGGCCCGATCGGTCTGAACCGATCGCCCTGCTTTTGTCTTCCAGGAGAACCACAGAATGTTGAAGCGTCGCACCCTCATGGGCACCGCCATCGCCGCCGCGATCCCCGGCGCCTTTCCGCTGTTCGCGCAGGCCCAGACCGGCAAGAACATGCTGACCATCGGCATGCCGCTGGAACCGCCGGGCCTCGACCCGACGACCGCCGCCGCCTCGGCCATTGCCGAGATCGCGCACTACAACATCTTCGAGACGCTGACCAAGATCAACGCCGACGGCAGCGTCACGCCGCTGCTGGCCGAGAGCTGGACCGCGTCGCCCGACCTCAAGACCCACACCTTCAAGCTGCGCAAGGGCGTGAAGTTCGAAAACGGCGAGGCCTTCGATGCGGCTGCCGTCAAGTTCAGCTTCGAGCGCGCCGCCGGCGACAAGAGCACCAACAAGGACAAGCGCTTCTTCAGCGAGATCAGCCTGAAGACGCCCGACGCCGACACCGTGGTCATCAGCACCGCGCAGCCCAACCCCGACCTGCTGTTCATGCTCGGCCAGGCCACCGCCTGCATCGTCGAGCCCAAGAGCGCCGACACCAACGCCACCAAGCCCGTGGGCACCGGCCCCTACAAGCTCGACAGCTGGCAGCGCGGCTCGGCGTGCGCGCTGGTCAAGTCGCCGACGTACCGCAATCCGGCGCTGGCCAAGGTCAACAAGTTCGTCTTCAAGTTCATGTCCGACTCGGCCGCACAGACCGCGGCGCTGATGGCCGGCGACATCGACATCTTCCCGCGCGCCGGCACGCGCAGCGTGGGCCAGTTCCGCGCCAACCCGCGCTTCCGCGTGCTCGAAGTGGGCACGCGCAGCAAGGTGATCCTGGCGATCAACAACAAGCGCAAGCCGCTGGACGACGTGCGCGTGCGCCGCGCCATCCTGGCCGCGGTGGACCGCAACGTGGTGATCCAGGGCGCGGCCGACGGCTTCGGCAAGGCCATCGGCAGCCACTACCCGATCGGCGCGCCGGGCTATGTCGACACCACCGCCATCAACCCCTTCGACATCGCCAAGGCGAAGAAGCTGCTGGCCGACGCGGGCGTGAAGACGCCGCTCGAACTGCGCATGACGCTGCCACCGCCTTCGTACGCACGCCAGGGCGGCGAGGTGATCGCGGCCCAGCTCGCGGCCATCGGCATCAACGTGAAGATCCAGAACGTCGAATGGGCGCAATGGCTCAGCGGCACCTTCGGTGGCGGGCACGACTTCGACCTGAGCATCGTTGCGCACGTCGAACCCTTCGACCTCGTGAAGTACACCGAGCCCGACTACTACTGGGGCTACGACTCGAAGAAATTCCGCGACCTGTACGCCTCGGTGCAGAGCGAGCCTGACGAGAAGAAGCGCAACGCGCTGCTCGGCGAGGCGCAGAAGATGCTCGCGAACGACGCCGTCAACGGCTTCCTGTTCCAGGCCGTGTTCCCCACGGTCGCTCGCAAGGAAGTGAAGGGCCTGTGGCCGAACATGCCGATCGTCGCGAACGACCTGGCTGCGATTTCGTGGGGTTGATGCAGCCATGACGAAGCCTTTGTATGCCCTGGGCGTGCATGAACTGCACGCGGCCTACGCCGCCAAGGAACTCTCGCCGGTCGAGGTAACGCGCGCGGTCAACGAACGCATCGCGGCCTGCGAGCCGCAGCTGCGCGCCACCTGGCTGTTCCGCCCCGAGGCCGCGCTCGAACAGGCGCGCGCCTCCGAGGCGCGCTGGCTCGCCGGCACGCCGCGCGGCACGCTCGACGGCGTGCCCGTGACCATCAAGGAAAACCTCGCGACCGAGGGCGACCCGATGCCGCTGGGCACCGCCGCCTACGAACTCGTGCCGATGACCTACGACTCGCCCCCCGCCGCGCGCCTGAAGGCCGACGGCACGGTGATGGTCGCCAAGACCACGATGCCCGACCTGGGCATGCTGTCGTCGGGCCTGTCGAGCTTTCACGACCTCTCGCGCAACCCGTGGGACACCTCGCGCACGCCGGGCGGTTCCAGCGCGGGCGCCGGCGCGGCCGCCGCCGCAGGCTACGGCCCGCTGCACGTGGGCACCGACATCGGCGGCTCGCTGCGCCTGCCGGCCAGCTGGTGCGGCATCTTCACGCTCAAGCCCAGCTTCGGCCGCATTCCGCTGAGCTCGCCCTACATGGGGCGCTGCGCCGGCCCGATGACGCGCACCGTGGCCGACGCGGCGCTGATGATGGCCTCGGTCGCGCAGCCCGACGACCGCGACTATTCCGAGCTACCGGCACCGGGTATCGACTGGGCCGCCTTCGAGGTCGATCCGTCGTTCCTCAAGGGCAAGCGCGTGGCGCTGCACATGGACGCCGGCTGCGGCCTGCCGCTCGATCCGCAGATCGACCAAGCCATTCGCGATGCAGCAAAGCGCATCGAGGCCGCTGGCGCACACGTCGAAGAAATCCCGGCCTTCATGACGCCGCAGATGCTGGAGGGCATGGACCACTTCTGGCGCATGCGCTCCTGCCTCGACATGCAGGCCATGAGCGCCGAGCAGCGCGCGAAGATCCTGCCGTACATCCGCGAATGGGCCGAGAGCGCGGCCGGTTTCTCGGGTGCGCACGTGTTCGACGGCTACAGCCAGTTCGTCGCCACGCGCGCGGCCACGATCGCCGCCACCAAGGCGTACGACTTCGTGATCTCGCCGGTGTCGCCGAACATGCCCGCGCCCGCGGACCATGCCTCGCCCACCAACGACCCGATGCGGCCGCTGGAGCACATCGGCTTCACGGTGCCCTACAACATGTCGGAGCAGCCGGCAGCATCGGTCAACTGCGGCTACTCGGCCGAAGGCCTGCCTATCGGGCTGCAGGTGGCCGGTCGCCGCTTCGACGACCTGGGCGTGCTGCAGTTCAGCCGCGCCTTCGAGCAAATTCGCGACGCACAAAAACCCTGGCCGGAACCCAACTGATCCGCCACACGGAGACACACCTTCCATGAACGCCACCCACTACATCGACGGCCGCCGCGTGGCGTCCGAAGCCGACGCCACCATCGACGTGATCGACCCGAGCGACGGCCAGAAATTCGGCGAGATCGCACGCGGCACCGCCGCCGACATCGACGCCGCCGTGCGCGCTGCGCGCCAGGCCATGGGCGAGCACTTCGACGGCCCCTGGGGCTCCACCACCGCGCTCGAACGCGGCCGGCTGCTTGCCAAGCTCGGCGCCGCCGTGCTGCAGCACCACGAAGAGCTGGCCCAGCTCGAGGCGCGCGACACCGGCAAGGCGCTGCGCGTGGCGCGCAACGACGCGACCGCGCTGGCGCGCTACTTCGAGTACTACGCCGGCGCCTGCGACAAACTGCACGGCGACACCCTGCCCTACGAGCGCGGCTACACCGTGCTGACCGTGCGCATTCCGCACGGCGTGACGGGCCACATCATTCCCTGGAACTACCCGATGCAGATCGCGGGCCGCAGCGTGGGCGCCTCGCTCGCCGCGGGCAACGCCTGCGTGGTCAAGCCGGCCGAAGACGCGAGCCTGTCGCTGCTGCGCCTGGCCGAAATCGCGACCGAAGTCGGCTTTCCGGCCGGTGCGCTCAACGTGGTGACGGGCTACGGCAAGGAAGCCGGCGCCGCGCTGTGCGCGCACCCGGGCATCGACCACATCTCGTTCACCGGCTCGACCATGACCGGCCGCAGCGTCGGCCTGGCCGCGGCCGAGCGCCACTGCCCGGTGACGCTGGAGCTGGGCGGCAAGTCGCCGCAGATCGTGTTCGCCGACGCCGACCTCGACGCGGCCGAGCCCGTGCTGCTCAACGCCATCATCCAGAACGCCGGCCAGACCTGCTCCGCGGGCAGCCGCGTGCTGGTCGAGCAATCGATCTACGAGGAAGTGGTGCAACGCCTCGCGAAACGCTTCACGGCCGTGCGCGCGGGCACGCCCGCCGAAGACCTCGACATGGGCCCGCTCATCAACGAAAAGCAGTTCCGCCAGGTGCGCGACATGGTCGCGACCGCCGAGGCAAGCGGCATGAAGGTGGCAGCGCGCGGCACGGTGTCGCCGCAGGCGCCGTCCACCGGCTACTACCAGGAGGCCGTGCTGTTCCGCGATGTGCCGCACGACAGCGACCTGGCCCAGCGCGAGGTCTTCGGCCCCGTGCTGGCCGTGATGCCCTTCGCCGACGAGGCCGAGGCGGTGCGCCTGGCCAACGGCACCGACTTCGGCCTCGTGGCCGGCGTGTGGACGCGCGACGGCGCGCGCCAGCTGCGCATGGCGCACAAGCTGCATTGCGGCCAGGTCTTCGTCAACAATTACGGCGCGGCGGGTGGTGTAGAACTGCCGTTCGGCGGCGTGAAATCGAGTGGCTTCGGCCGCGAGAAGGGCTTCGAGGCCCTGCTCGGCTTCACGACCCTCAAGACCATCGCCATCAAGCACGGATGAAGACAACCCATGACCACCACTGAACAACAGCAACAACAAACCTCGCGCAAAGTCGGCCTCGTCGGCGTCGGCCTCATGGGCCACGGCATCGCCAGCAACATCGTCAAGCACGGCCACCAGCTCACGGTGCTGGAGCACGCGGGCAACCAGCCGATCGACGACCTGCTGAAGGCCGGCGCCACCTCGGTGAAAGACGTGGCCTCGCTGGCCGCGCAAGTCGACGTGCTGATCCTGTGCGTCACCGGCACGCCGCAGGTCGAGGCCGTGATGCTCGGCGACCAGGGCGCACTGACCACCCTGCGCCCCGGCACCGTGGTGATCGACTGCTCCACCGCCGTGCCCGCCTCCACCGCCAAGGTGGCGCAGGCCGTGCACGCCAAGGGCGGCCGCTTCCTCGACACGCCGATGACCCGCACCGCCAAGGAGGCCGCCGAAGGCCGCCTGAACCTGCTGGTGGGCGGCGACGCCGAAGTGCTGGCCTCGTGCCTGCCGCTGCTGCGCTGCTTTGCCGAGAACGTCACGCACGTCGGCGATGTCGGCGCGGGCCATGCGATGAAGCTGCTGCACAACTTCGTGTCGCTGGGCACCGTGGCGCTGCTGTGCGAGGCCGCGGCGTGCGCGCAACGCGCCGGTGTGAAGCCCGAGGTGTTCGTGGACGTGCTCGCCAAGGGCGGCGGCAACGGCGTGGCGCTGGAACGCCTCAAGCCCAAGCTGCTGACGGGCAGCACCGATTCGCTGAAGTTCTCGATGGCGAATGCGAAGAAGGACCTGGGGTACTACAACGACATGGCGGAGCAGTCTTCTTCGAGCCATGGCATTGCGCAGGCTGTGGATGCGCTGCTGACGCAGGGTGTCGAGAAGTTCGGTGGCGATCGGATGGTGCTGGATCTGGTCGAAGCGCTGCGCTGAAGTTCTTCGGGGCGCCAGGCGGCAATTGCCGCCAGCCGCCCCACACACCAGAGGCACGATCCGGACGCTTTGCGCCACACCCCGCTCACTGGCTAAACTCCGCGGCTTTTCCTTTTCGCAAAGGAGCGACCCGCGATGGCTGTGTTGGACACCGGTCCCTACTTCCACGGAACGCGGGCGGACCTCCAGGTGGGCGACCTGCTCACCGCAGGCTTCCGCTCGAACTACGACGGCCGCGTCGTCATGAACCACATCTACTTCACCGCATGGCCCAAGGGCGCCGGGCTGGCGGCCGAAATAGCGAAGGGCGACGGTCGTGGCCGCGTCTACATCGTCGAACCCACGGGCGTGTTCGAGGACGACCCCAACGTCACCGACAAGAAGTTTCCAGGCAACCCCACGCGCTCGTACCGCAGCCGCGAGCCGCTTCGGATCGTCGGCGAGCTGGAGACATGGGAGCCGTTCGATGCGGCGTACATCCAGCAGCTGAGGGAGCGCATACGCGTTGGCATGGGGGAGATCATCAATTGAATCGCGCCCGCCATGCTGCGCCGGCGAACGCATCGCAGCGAACGCACAGTGTCCCCTTCCGTTTGATCGAGCAGGCATTCGGCCGCGATGAAGTTGATTCGGCCTGCGACGAGATTCTGGCCACTGCACGCACCGCTTGCAGCGCTCCGCGGCTAAGTTGCAGCTTCTCTTTTGAGTGCGAACACCCCAACCCGTGGTATCACGCCGTGGCTGTCGTCATCGAAGGCATGCAGGATCAAGAGTACGAGCAATTTTTGTTGGCACTCGCCAGGCTCGGCCTGGTCGAAGCGGCCCAGGGCGGCCGGCCGTAGTCGGCTAGAACCGTAGACACAGGAGGAAATGCAATGGGATTACTTTCCGATTTCTTCGTTGCGAGCGAAGAAGAAGCCACGCGCTACGCGGACAGGATGAGCGAGGACGATCAGGGCAAGGCCACTGCATCGCATGTGCGCCCGGCTGCATACAAGGGCCTCACCGACCTTGAAGTAGGCACTCTGTGGGCCATCCTGGAAGGGAAGGAATGGGATGCAGACCTGCACGAGTTGGAAAGCGACGAAGGTGGCGACGACGAAGGCGACTCCTGGCTCTTTCGGTTCCCAGATCGGCTGGTCCAGCTTCTTGCTCACGCCGAGCACTCGGCACTTGAGGCCGCATTGCATCAGTGGGCCGAAACCGAGGAGCTTCAGGTCGATGCGGACGAACTGCGACCTGTGGTGTTGGATCTTCAAAGACTCGCCAAGCAGGCGATTGCCGAACAGAAATCGGTGTATCTGTGGGGTAGCTTGTGAACACCTCCCGGGTCGCTCGCACCATCACTCGAACCGTATCTCAGCCACGGTCGGCGCATTCGGCTCCCTGGTCTTGGCGTTCGCAATGGCGCCGTCTTTTTCGTTCCTGAACCAGTAGCGGCACCCGGTTCGGGAAATCATCGTCACGCACATCGAGCCGTCGGCGTTGAGAACCCACTTGCCCGACGCCTTGCCGGGCCCGCTTTGATTGGCAAAGTCGACGCGGCCGTCCGAATAGAACTGCCAGCGCGAGACCATGCCGGTCGACAGATTGCTTGAAACGATGGGCTTGCCGATCAAGGTGGTCTCGATCTCGGCTTTGCTCAGAAACATGCGGCCATGGATGGGTGCGGGCTCCTCGGAAATGGCGGGCACGGCGGCAATGCACAGCAGCGTGCGGATGGCGTAGCGGGTGAACATGACATTCCCCTCTGACGTCGCGCAGTCGGCATGCGTTCAGCCGTGCGCGTGCGTCCAAGCGCTGGGTTGGCCTGTCGGTAACGCCCGATGGCGTTACATGGCATTAACTAAAAAGCGCTACTTTTCTGCGCGCCAGATCCGGCCGGTGTCCGCGAACGAGGCCTGCTTCTTCCTGCGCTCCACAGCCACGCCGGGAGGCGGTGGCCCGAGATCCAGACGCGGAAGGCGGCGTTCTTTTTCTGTGACGACACGACTTGTGCTCCGAGACCCCTCGGCAAGGTGACCGAAGGGCGTTGTGGGGTGGCCTGCGCGAACACCGTAGCAACGGCGCCGGCGACGGCGGAAGAGCACTGTGAAGGCAACTGTGCAGTTGCTTGTATGGCGCTGTGTCGTGCGTACGGCGCTTGTAAGCGGCCGGTTGATTTCCGCGCAGATGTGACCCACGTTTCCGCTGAAGCTCCTGGCCGCTTCAGCGTTGCGGGATGGCGGTGGCCAGCTCAGCGCGCACGGCCGCGAACACGGCGGCGGGATTCAAGGCACGCGATATGGGGCGGCCGATGACCACGTGCGTCGCGCCAGCCTCGATGGCCTGCGCGGGAGTCGCAGCTCGTGCGTGGTCATTCTGTTCGTTGCCTGAGAGCTGCGTGCCTGGCGTCACGACAAGGGCACCAGGTGGCAGGACCTCACGAAGCAGCCTCGCCTCCAACGGCGACGAGACGACGCCATGGCAACCGGCTGCGGCTGCAAGACGGCCCAGTCGCACGACCTGCTCCGGAACCGTCGAGGCGACGCCGACTTCTGCCAAGTCCTGGTCACTCATGCTGGTGATGACGGTGAGCGCAAGAATCTTCAGTCGAGGGAACTGGCTCGCGGCCTGAACTGCCGAGCGAAGCACGGCGGAACCGCCGGAGGCGTGCACAGTCACCATCGAAGCACCCAGATGTCCGGCTGCGGTGACCGCGCCAGCCACCGAGCTTGGAATTTCCAGCAGTTTGAGGTCCAGGAAAACACTTTTCCCTGCATCCACGAGCTCGCGGACGACCGAAGGTCCTGCCGCCGTCAGCAGCTGCAGGCCTACCTTGTAGAACGTCGTCGCTGCGCCCAGTTGCTTCACGAGGTTTGCCGCCAATGCGGCGGTAGGGAAGTCGAGCGAAACGATGATGCGGCTGTCCGTACTCATTGACTTGTCCTCGATGCTGGCGCCTCGGGCTCGCAGGAATAGCGAGAGTCGTGCGCGCTTTCATTCTTGATACTGCGCTCCGCTGAACGCAACCGATATCATGCGAAACCTCGACTCTGTACCCCCAGGGGAATATCGTGCTCGAACAGAACAAGGCAGTTGTGAAAGAGTTCCTCTACCGGGTACTCTCGCTCGGCGACATTGCCGCGACCGGCGACTACTTTCACACCGACATGGTGGAAGAGGCCCCGTTGCCAGGGCAAGGTCCTGGCCTTGCCGGCCTCAAGGAAACGTTGGTTGCGCTGCGACTGGCGTTTCCCGATATGCGCTGGGATGTTGAAGAGCAGATGGCAGAAGACAACCGGGTCCTGACGCGCTTTGTGTGGCACGGAACGCATCAGGGCGCATTCTTTGGAATTCCTCCTACGCAGAGGTCGGTCCATGTCTCGGGCATGGTCATCGACCGCTTCGAGGGAGCGAAGGTCAAATCCACTCGAATTCTCATGGACACGCTGGGTCTCATGCAGCAGCTCGGTGCGTTGCCGGGAAGTCCGACGTAATTTGGCGGGCCTTCATTTGTGGCCAATCAGAAGCGCTGGCTACAGTCGGCCATGACCAGACATTCGCGCAGTCGCCGCAGTGCACCAAGGCCATCGGACGTTCGGCCCGCCTCTTGTCATTTGCCTTGCTCAAACTGGCGAACGGCTTAGCTTCTCGCCACGCTCCTGAACGCCGCAGAAAGGGCGTCCACGGCATCGCGTGGTCGACCCTCCCGGACCCTGGAGTGCAGCAGAACAGGCAAGCGCGGCAAGTCGGGCAGACCGAGTTTGGTGCCCACGTCGACGCAGCCCAGGGGCAGCATGCGCGGTGCCAACGCCGCGACCCCCAGTCCGGCCATCACCGCCGCTGCGACGGCTGCGACGCCGCCCCCCACAAAAACCTCGGTCCACGGGATGCCGGCCGCATCCAGGAGCTGCCCCGCCAGCGCGCGCACCCCGCAGGGCTCCGCCATCGTGGCCAGCGGCAGTGGCTCACCCCCACGGTGCTGCCAGCCCGCCGCGGCGAACCAACCGAAGCGCTCCTCTGTCAGAAGCTCCCCGTCAGTGCGCCCGGCATGCAGCCGGACGATGACGGTATCGAGTTCCCGTCGGTCGAAGCTCTGGAGCAGATCGCCCGACGAGCCGATCCGAATGTCGATCAGCAGCTGCGCGTCTTGCGCGTTCATGCGGGCGATCAGCGCGGGCAACTCCGGTCCCGCCACGTGGTCGCTGATGCCGATGGTCAGTCGCTGGCGGGCGCTCGCAAAGGCCACCAGCGCGCGATCGTGGACCGCCAGGAGTTCTCGGGCATGCCCAAGGAAGGCGGCACCCCGCGCCGACAGCTCCACGTGCCGGGGGGTTCGCTCCAGAAGCCGGCAGCCCAACCTGTCTTCAAGACGTTTCAGTTTTTGGCTGATCCCTGCCTGCGTGGTCTGCATGACTTCGGCAGCGCGCGTGAAGCTGCCCAGTTCGGTGATGCGAACGAAGGCCTGAACAGCGTCGAGATCCAGCGGGCGATCAATCATGACGAAAGATTGTTATTGAGATAAGTATCAATAGCAAATCAGAATACATAACATCCGTTGTTCCCCCATGACCTGGAGTAGCGATGCCGATCATTCACATCTCAATGCGCGCGGGAAAGCCAGAGGCCTACCGGCAGGCGATCTTCGACAGCCTCTATCGCGCCCTACGTGACGCGTTGAACGTGCCGCAAGACGATCAGTTCATGACGATCACCGAGCACGACGCGGCCAACTTTCGATATGGAGGGGCCTTTGACGTCGCGCGCAGCGACGATCTCCTTTACGTCCAGATCACCGTCTTCAACACGCGTACCGCGCAGCAGAAGAAGGCACTGTTCCAGCGCATCGCGCAGTTGCTGGCCGAGAGTCCGGGGATACGTCCGGAGGATATTTTTGTGACCATCGCCGATGCCCCCAAAGAGAACTGGTCCGTCGGGCACGGGTTGGCGCAATTTGCCTGAGGAACGGCTGCTTTCGGCGGGCAGCGGGCGCGCTCATGACAGTGGCGCAACCGGTATTGACCACAGCGCAGTGATGCCCTGCAGACTTCATGGAGACAATGGACCCGATCGAAACCGACCATGAGGGGATCAAGATGTCAGGCGACGACTGGTGGAAGCGCGGAATCGTCTATCAGGTCTATCCGCGCTCGTTTCAGGACAGCAACGGCGATGGCATCGGAGACCTGGGCGGAATTCGCGCCCGGCTGGATCACCTGGTCTCGCTCGGCGTCGATGCCGTCTGGATCTCGCCGATCTATCCCTCGCCGATGGCCGACTTCGGCTACGACATCTCCGATTTTTGCGACATCGATCCGCGCTTCGGCACGCTGGACGGCTTCGATGCGCTGGTGCAGGAGGCGCACGCGAGAGGGCTCAAGCTCATCCTGGACTTCGTGCCCAACCACACGTCGGACCGGCATCCGTGGTTTGTGCGCAGCCGCAGCGCACGCGGCGATCCGCGACGCGACTGGTACATCTGGCGCGACCCGGCGCCGGACGGCGGGCCGCCCAACAACTGGCTCGGCAATTTCGGCGGCCCGGCCTGGACCCTCGATGCGACCACCGGCCAGTACTACGGCCATTCGTTCCTGAAGGAGCAGCCCGACCTCAACTGGCGCAACCCCGAAGTGCGGGCCGCGATGTACGAGGTGTTGCGCTTCTGGCTTCGGCGCGGCGTCGACGGATTCCGCGTCGACGTGCTCTCTCAGATCATCAAGGACGCGCAGTTCCGCGACAACCCGCCGAACCCCGACTTCGTCGAAGGCCAAGACCCGTTTTTTCGCTGGCTGATGCTCTACAACACCGACCTGCCGGAGGTGCAGCCGATCGTGGCCGAGATGCGCCGCGTGGTCGACGCATTCAGCGACACACGCTCGTCGCGCGTGCTGATCGGCGAGCTCTACCTGCCGCTCCCGCGCCTGGTCGCCTACTACGGACTCAACGCCGCAGGTGTGCTCGAAGGCGTGCAACTTCCCTTCAACTTCCAGCTGATCGCGACCGAGTGGCAGGCGGCGCGCATCGACCGCTTCGTGCGCGACTACGAAGCCGCCTTGCCCGCCGGCGCCCAGCCGAACTGGGTGCTGGGCAACCACGACAGATCCCGCATTGCGAGCCGCGTCGGGCCGCAGATGGCGCGGCTCGCGGCCATGCTGCTGCTCACGCTGCGCGGCACGCCGACGCTCTACTACGGCGACGAGATCGGCATGGCGGACGTCCCCATTCCCGTCGATGAAGTGCAGGACCCGTTCGAGAAGAACAAGCCCGGCATGGGCCTGGGGCGCGACCCGGAGCGAACACCGATGCAGTGGAGCGCAGCAGAGCACGCGGGCTTCACGACCGGTACGCCGTGGCTGCGCCTGGCAGCCGACTGGCCCACGAACCATGTGGAAGCGCAATCGCACGACGCGGGATCGATGCTGGCGCTCTACCGGCGCCTCATCGCATTGCGCCGCGCGCACCCTGCGCTGAACCGGGGCAACTACGAAGCGCTCGAAGCCGAGGGCGAGGTGCTCGCCTATGCGCGCAACGGCGAAGGACAGCGGCTGGTGGTGCTCCTCAACTTCGGCGCCACCCCGGCGCCGATTTCACCGGCGTTGATGCCGCGCCAGTCGATCGTGCTGGCATCGACCGATGCTGCGCGCGCCGAGTTCATCGAGGGGCCCCTGGTGCTGGCACCTTGCGAAGGTGTCGTCATCGGTGCCGTGAACGACAAAGGTCCGACGCCACGATGAGCCATCAAGACTTGCCGGTCTGGATCTCGACGTAGCTGCGCGCATGCCAGCGCACTCGGACGGGCCACTTCGCGTCGGCAATGGTTTCCGAATTCACGTCCTTGCCGCTGCCGTAGTTGATCTGCCGGTCGGGGCGCCTGTTGAGGCTGATCATCAGCACGATGCGACTGCCTGCCGCAAGCCTGCAAGCCGTCACGCGTTCGGCGGTGAACGCAAGCAACTGCCGCTCGCCGGCCCGAAGAAGCCGGCGACGCACGCGATGGCCTGCGTAGCTGGCGCGGAAGTCGTAGGGATCGAACAGCAGCTGGTATTCGCCGCTTGCCGTCTGTTCGTACAACGAGATGTTGAAGTCCACGTCCTGCCGCGAAGGCGTGATGTCGAACACGCCGCGCAGGCTGCCGACGATCTCGGTGTCCTCCGGCAGCGGATCACTGACAAAGCTGATGCTGTTGCGCGCCGGCAGTTGGTTCACGCGCAGCGTGTCCGGCCACGGAGTGCGCACGTCGCGTCGATCGGCGAGATCGACCGAGAGCCGCACGTTACCACCGCCTTCGGACGGCGACGGCAACAGGCGGTGCGGGTCGTCGCGCTCGCGGGTGTCGAGGTAGAAGCGCAGCCGGGTGCGCTGCGGCGCGTCCAGCGTCGGCGCATGGCGCCATTGGTCCGCGCCCATCACCTGGTAGTTGACGCGATCCATCAGCAGGGAAGGCTTGTTCGCGCCCTTCAGGATGTGGTCGAGCCATTGGTAGCGCAGCTCGGGCAGGTCGACGCGTGCGACGGGGTCGAGCGTGTAGCCGCGCAGCGTCGGCGCCGTGCCGCGCCGGATCGAAGCCGTGTCGTAGGGGCCGAGCAGCAGCGTCGTGTCGGCCTGCGGCCGGTTGCGACGATGCTCGTGGTGGAAGTAGAGCGCGCCGGCGTCGGCGCCGTAGTAGCCGGCGAAGCTGAGCACCGGGATGTCGATGCGCGCAAACTGCTCCGCCGACGGCAAGAACTTCTGCCAGTAGCGATCATGGCTCGGGTGCGTCAGCCAGGTCCGGATCAGCCTGCTGCGCTTGCCCAGCAAGACGCGGTCTATGTCCCAGTAGGGGCGATTGCCACGGTGCCAGCGCGCGTCGAGTGCCTGCCACACGGCGTCCGGGCTGGCGTCGGCGTCGACGCCAACCCGCAGGGGCTCGGCCGTCGCGTGCGCCTGCGCCCAGCGGACCATGGCGTTGCGGAAGATTTGTCCGGCCATCGGAAAGTCGATGCCCGGCGCCATCGGCGCGATCGTGGCGATGGCCTTGAGGGCAGCCGGTCTCCTGCGGGCGGCGGCCCAGGCCGCGTAGCCGGAGTAGCCGTCGCCGAGCATGGCGACGCGGCCGTCGCTCCACGCCTGCCGGGCAATCCAGTCGATGACGGCGGCGGCGTCTTCGCCGTCGCGAACGAACGGCCATACGGCGCCCTTGCCGTCGGGCGTGCGGCCGCGTACGTACGCCGTGACGCCGACGTAGCCTTTGGCGGCGCTGTGCTGTGCGTCGTCTTCGGCGGGGTCGAGCGTGAAGCGCAGCAGCGTCGGCAAGGCTGCGTTCGCGCGGCCGGGCCGGACCAGGCTGGCATGGATGACACCCCCGCGCACGGAAATCCTGACGTCAGCTTCCGCCACGTAGCGGTTGCGGTTTTCCGCCGCGAACAATTCGGGCAGCAGCGCACGGAAGCTGCGACGCGACTGGTACGACAGCCAGGTTCGCACGAGCGCCAGCGCATCGGCCTGGGGGAGGCTGCCCTTCGCGCGCCAGAGATCGAACGCCTGACGCAGCGGCTCCCTGTACACCGCCAGCGGGGTTTCGAGCCGCGCCATGATGGCCTGGGCTTGCGCGTTGTCGAGCGGCGACACCAGCTCGCGGAACGAGCGCGCATAGGTTTCGGCGAAGCCGAGGCGCTGGTCCACTTCGAGCATCCGCGCATGCGCATAGATGCCGTCGAGGATCGCACGCTCGACCAGCCCGTCGAACGGCTTGCCCTGGCGGCGACCGCGCAGGGCCGCGCTGCTGTCGTAGGCCGCACGGTAGGCGCCACTGACGATCTGCAGGGCGGTCAGGTTGGCCAGGAAGACATCGGTGTCCGCCTCCTGGTACACCGGCAAGATGCGCTCGGCCAGATCACGCATCAGGTCCGCCGCGGTGGCATCGTCAGGATCGCGCGGTGGCCGGAAGCCGAAATCCGCCGCCCAGGACCAGGTGGGCCACGCGGGCAGCGCAAGAACCAGCCGCATGAGGGCGCGACGCGCACGACTGACGGTTGACCCGGGGTGTCTCATGGTCGCGGCTCCTCGGGCACTGCGTTCGGCGCTTTGACCAGATGCACCACCTGCGTGAACAGCCGGTCGTGCGCCTCGCCGGCCGAGCCTATGTGGATGATCCCCGTCTGCGTGAGCTTGCCCAGCAGGTTGATGATGAGTTCGAGCGTGTCGTCGTCGAATGCGCCGAAGGCCTCGTCCATCACCAGCCAGGGCGGTGCCTGCAGCACCACGCGGGCGAAGCCCAGCCGCAACTGCTCGTCCATGCTGAGCTCGCTTTCCCAGCGACCCGTCTTGTTCAGCAATGGTTCCAGACGCTGGAGGCCCACGCTCGCCAGTGCGGCCACCATGGCTTCTCTCGGGTAGGTCGACGGCTCCATCGCATACGACAGCACTTCGGCCAGCGTGCCGCGGGGAATGTAGGGCGTGCCGCGCGGCATGTAGTGGATCGTCTCGCCGACGGGCCGGCGCACGGTGCCGCAGCCCCAGGGCCAGAGGCCCGCGAGCGCCCGGAACAGCAAGGTCTTCTCGGTGCCCGGTGTGCCGAGGATCAAGACGCGCTGACCGCGGTGCACGACCAGACTCGGGACATCCAGCCGATCGTGGCCGGTCCAGGAGCGAACCTCGAGCGCTTCGATCGCAAGCGCCCCGGCATCGCCCTCCTCGTAGGCGATGCGGCTGCCGCCTGCCTGTGCCTCCAGATCAGAGGCCAGCATCCGGCGCAGGTCGGTGACACGCAGCAGCGTGGCGCGCCAGTCGGCAATGATGCTGAAGTTGTCGACGAACCAGCGCAGCGACGACTGCGCCTGCGTGAAGGCCGCGGCAGCCATCATCAAGCCACCGAACGAAACCTTCCCCGAGAAGTAGAGGGGGGCGGCCACCAGCGTCGGCGCGATGATGGTGACCCAGCCGAAGCCCGCGGTGACCCAGGTCAGGTTGGTCAGCCCGAGCACCACACGCGACGTGGCGCGCAGGACGTCGCCGAAATGCATGGCGACGCGACGCTTCTCGTCGGCCTCGCCGCCCGCCAGGGAGATGCCGTCGAGATGCTCGTTGATGCGCGTCAGCGAGAAGCGCAATTCGCCTTCACGTGCATAGCGCTCGGCGTTGCGCGAGATCAGGCCGCTGCCGACCCAGTAGGTGAGCAGCGAGCCGGCGATCGCATAGACAATCGCCGCCCACAACATGAAGCCTGGCAACACGTGGTCCTTGCCGTCGAAGAAGAGGCTGAAGTCCTTGGAGATGACCCACAGCACGCTCGCAAAGCTGCCGAACAGCATCGTGGCCTGCAGCAGGCCCACGCCGAGGGTGACCGACAGATCGCACAGCTTCAGCGTGTCGTCGTGCATGCGCTGATCCGGATGGGCCCCCATCGGGCCGCTGGCCTGCAGCCAGAACGCCCGGCGCGGCTGCAGCCACAGCCCCACGACGTCATTGACCACGGCCTCGCGCAGCTTCAACTGCAAGGTTTCGCCCAGCCACCTCTGCGCGACGTTCAAGACCAGCAGCACGCCCGCAATGACCGCGAAGACGCCGACCTGCACGACGAATTCGCTCAGGTCGCGGCGCGAGATCGCATCGTAGAACGGCTTGTTCCAGCTGTTGAGCTCGATCTGCCCATACGCCGTGAGCGCGACGACCACGACGATCGCGGCCATCAGCGCGACAAGCGTTTTCGCGACCGGGGACACGCGCAAGGCACCGAGCAACTCGCTGGCCTGACGGAAGACACCCGCCTTTGCAACCGGCTCGACGCGGGTCTCCGGCCTCGTGCTCATCGCCCTCGCGGCGCCTGACAGGCGGCACCCGCGATGCGGCGCGCCGAGGCACACGAAATGAATGCGGCGTGGCTCCAGGCCAGTTGCTTGGCCGAGGTCTGCGCGCCGCTGCGCTGGTCGAACTGTTCCGACAGATCGCCGCTGTCCGGCGTGTACGCGCGCACGGTGGCGAGGTAGGCATCACCGCGTTCGAGCCACTGGCGTGCATCGCCGCCCATCGCCGCGGCGCGGAAACAGAACTCGGCGGCGCCGAGCGTCGAGAAGTAGTACGCGCCGCCCGAGCAATACACGTCGCCCGCGTACCGCCCCATCGCCGCGCCACGGCCTGCTGCACGGCCGTGGTTGATGGGATAGGCCGCATCGAAGAGCGCATCGAGTCGCGCCAGCGTGGCCTGCATGCGCGGATCGGCCGGTCCATGGGCAGCCTCGGTGCCGAGGCTGTGGATTGCCGAGAGGATCACCGCGATGTCCAGCGCCTTCGGACTGGGCCGGTCGTCCGCCAGCACGCGTGAACGGTAATAGCCGCGCGTCGCGTCGCGATCATCTTGCTCGTCTCGTTCATCTACCCAGTAGTCGTCGAGCAGGCGCAGCACGGCCTGCGATTCCTCCCGGCAGCGCTGCGCCTGCGTCGTGTCGCCCAGGCCCTCCAGCCATGCCGCGCCTTCGGCCAGCGCGGCCCCCGCGACGCGCAGCGTGTAGTAGTGATGGCCGCTTTCCTCCTCCCAGATGTCATACGACGGCTCGCGCCAGTGACGCAGCGTGAAGTCGATGTCGAAGCGGATCAACGGCGTGACTTCCGCCAGCAGGGCCGCGTCGAGGTGCCCTGCGGCCGCCCAGCGCAGCAGCGACAGCGCGCGCAATGGCGGCCCGTCGTGCTGGGGGCGCGCCCACCGGAGGGTGTCGAGCGTGCCGTCGGGGTTCACCCGCGTCTCGGCAACGACCGCATCGCCGTGGATGCGCGCGAGGTCATGGTCCTCGCGCAGGTACTGCAGGAGTTCGGGAGCCACGCGCGCTCTGCGGCCCTGCACCGCGGCAACTGCGCGGCCATCGAGTCCATTCAAGGCAAGGCTGAAGCGGGTGAAATCGCGCAGATGCTGCAGGGCTTCGTCGCCGATGCGTCGCTCCACGTAGAGCAGGCGCAGTGCATCGATGACGACCGCAGAGTCGCGGAACCAATGAAAGAAGTAGTCCGGGTCCGGGTCGTAATTGCCAAGCACCGGCGAGGCGACGACAGCGCCGACCAGCGGCCGTAGGGTCTGACCGAAGCCCGGGCGATGCTTGACGAGCGACACCGGCGAGATGCTGGCCAGCATCGCGCTCGCCGAATGGGACAGCTGCCTTTCGAGCCATGGCTCGAAAGCCGGGTCTTGCTGGCTCGCCACGCTGAAGGTCACGGTGCGGGCGACCCGAGATGCGGGCTGCTGAAGTCCAGGCGGCGCAGCCCGGCCTGCACTTCGGGCACGCTCATGAACAGTTTCCACAGAAGGCCCGTGCGATGGTTCTCCATCATCACGACGATCGGGCCCTGGTCAATGGCAAGGTAGGTGTCCGCGAACCAGCCGCGCGCCTCGCAGAAGGCATCGACGAAGCCATAGTCCCTCCACACCCGCTCGCCATGCACGGTGAGGAAATGCCGCAGCACCCGCATCACCTCGGCGGGCGCATACGGCAGGCTGGCCAGCGCGGCCGTCGGCGAGATGGTGCCGTTGTCATTGCTCGGGTCGTGCGCGAGATAGCCGTCGGGGTCGTCGCTCGCGGTCAGGCCCCAGCACGATTCGCCGTAGCCCGGAAAGCCCCGGGGATTGGCAACGCAGTGGGCACGGTTGATCTGCACGTGGCGGCTGTTGAGATCCCAGTAGTCGGCGTAGCGGTCCTTCAGGCCGCGCGGATCGAGGCCGCAGAACGAGTAGTGCGTGAAGAACAGCGGGCCGGCGTACGGCATGCCCAGCGGGATCTCGATGCCGTAGTACGAACTGCCGTTGAGGAAACCGGGCCCCGCCGCGAAGCCGCGGTGGTACACCCGCGGATCGATCGCATGGTGCGGCGCGGCCGCGGCCAGCAGGTAGGTGATGAGGCACTCGTTCCAGCCGCGCACTTCATGGTTCATCGCCCAGCCGTGGTTCGGGCTCCAGTGCCAGTACAGCACGTCCCGACCGCCCTGGGTGAACCAGTTCCATTCGACCTCGTGCCACAGCGTGTCGATGTCGGCGCGCAACCGGCGCGCCATGGCCGTGTCGTCGTTGAAATACTGGCGCGCGCAGAGCAGGCCCATGCAGAGAAACGAGGTCTCGACCAGATCGCCCGCGTCGTCCTTGGGGCTCATCGGGATCGTCTCGCCGCTCGCTGCGTCCATGAAGTGGGGAAAGGCGCCGTGGTAGCGCCTGGCGCGAAAGAGGGCGTCCCGCATGCGGCCCAGGCGCTCCAGCGCGGCGTCCCGCGTGACCCAGCCGCGCTCCACCGCGACGATCAGGGCCATGATGCCGAAGCCCGTGCCGCCGATCGCGACCCTGTCGTCGGCCAGGTCCTCGCCCGTGGCGCCGACGAGCGTGCGGCGGTCGAGCGCCAGGCCGCTGTCGGCCTCCGCACCGTCCCAGAAATAACGGAAGGTCTGCCGCTGCACGGCGTCGATCAAGGCTTCATCGGACAGGGCAGCCAGTGCCCTCGGACTCTTGTCATCCTTCAACACGAATGGCTCCTTTCGTGGTTGTCCTGGCGTGTCACTTCTGGTTTCATCCAGTCATCGACGCCACGCGGCCGATGGCCTTCCCCCGCAGCATGCCATCATTAAGGCCCTTGGGTTCTATTCGAAATCCCTGATGAGTCGCATCGACACCCTCATGGCCCGGATGACGCTTGCCGAAAAGCTGGGTCAACTGACGATGACTGCCTCCAGCTACACGGTCACCGGGCCGGTGCTCGCGGGGGACTCCACGCAGTCGATCATTGACGGCACCGTCGGCAATCTGCTGAACATGGTCGGCGCCGGCCCCACGCACGAGATGCAGCGGCTGGCCGTCGAGAAGTCGCGGCTCGGCATTCCGCTGCTGATCGGCCTGGACATCATTCATGGCCATCGCACGCTCTTTCCGATCCCGCTTGCGGAGGCCGGCACCTTCGACGAAGAGCTCTGGGAGCGCACGGCGCGCGAGGCCGCGCGCGAAGGCGCTGCCGACGGCCTGGCGATGACCTTCGCGCCGATGCTCGATGTATCGCGCGATCCCCGCTGGGGCCGCACCGCGGAAGGACCTGGCGAAGACCCCTGGCTGAACGCACGCATCGCGCAGGCCAAGGTGCGCGGCTTCCAGGGGGCCGATCTGTCGTCGGCCGAATCGCTGGCCGCCTGTGCGAAGCATTTCGTCGCATACGGCGCAGTCAATGCGGGGCGGGAGTACGCCTCGGTCGACATCTCCGAGCGCACCTTGCGCGAGGTGCATCTGCCGGGCTTCGCGGCAGCGGTGCGCGCCGGCGTCGCGACGCTGATGCCCGCCTTCACCGATCTCAACGGCGTGCCGATGACGGCGCACATCCCCCTGCTGCGCGACTGGTTGCGCGGCGAGATGGGCTGGGACGGCGTCATCGTCAGCGACTACAACGCGATCGCGGAATTGATCAAGCACGGCGTCGCGGCCGATCTCGTCGATGCCGCGGTGCTGGCGCTGAAGGCCGGCGTCGACATCGACATGATGGCCGACGCGTACCGCAAGGGCCTGCCCATCGCGCTCGCGCAGGGACGAGTGACGATCGAAGAGATCGACGCGAGCGTGCGCCGCGTGTTGCGGCTCAAGGAGCAGCTCGGCCTGTTCGACGACCCCTACCGCCGCGGCGCGACACCGGAACCCGCGGCAGTTGTCGCTGAGCGGCACGCGGTGGCGCGCGACGCCGCGCGCAAAGCCATCGTCATGCTGAAGAATGAGCGCGACACCCTGCCCTTGCCTGCGGCGGCGAAGGCACTGTGTGTCATCGGCCCGCTGGCCGACGCGAGCACCGAGATGAAAGGCCCGTGGTGGGGTGCCGGTGGAGACGAGCCGGCCGTCAGCGTGCTTGCCGGTTTGCGCGCGGCGCTGCCGCAGACCGACATACGCCATGCACCCGGCGTCGCCATCGAGAACGATGACGACAGCGGCATCGACGCTGCCGCCCTGCTGTGCGACGGCGTCGACGCCGTTGTGCTGTGCCTGGGCGAGCGTGCCACGATGAGTGGCGAGGCGGCGAGCCGTGCCACGCCCGCGCTTCCCGGCCGGCAGCAGGCTCTGGCCGAAGCGGCGGTGGCACGTGCACACGCGCTCGGCATCCCCGTCATCGCCATCTTGTTCTCGGGTCGCCCGCTCGTCGTCCCCTGGCTGGCCGAACACGCCGATGCGCTGCTGGCTGCGTGGTTCCTCGGCGTCGAAGCCGGCCACGCGATCGCCGACGTGGTCACAGGCCGGGTCACCCCCTGCGGTCGCACGCCGATGAGCTGGCCGCGCGCCGTCGGGCAGCTGCCGATCTACTTCGGCCAGCGTCCCACCGGCCGGCCGATGAATCCCGCCGACTACTTCACGAGCAGGTACCAGGACGTCGACAACACGCCGTTGTATGCCTTCGGCCACGGCTTGACCTACGGCCAATTTGTCTACGACGAGCTTCAGGTCGAGCCGCTGCGCGTGCGCGAGCAGGACGCGTTGAAGATCAGCGTCAGGCTGCGCAACGTGGGCGCGCGCGAGGCTGAAGAGACGGTCTTCCTGTTCATCCGCAGCAAGCTGAGCCGTGTCACCCGGCCGTTGCTGGAACTCAAGGGCTGCGCGAAGCTGCGATTGACGCCGGGCGAAGCTGGCTCGGTGAACCTGGAACTGCCGGCGGCCGAGCTGCGCTACCTCGGGCCGGACCTGCAGCCCTTGTTCGAGGCGGGAGAAGTCGAGATCTTCGTCGGGCCGAGTGCCGAGCCATCGGGGTTGCTGCGCCAGACTATCGAGTTGTGTTGAGGCCCTAGGGCATTGCCTGCGGCTTTGTCGTTCGTGCCTCCAGTTTTGACGGCTCAATGGGCGGGTGCGAGCCCGGCCGGTTTCACGCAAGTGGTTTTCCGGTAGTCCAACCCGTCGAGCCGCAGGAGCCTGTTAGCCCATTCGATTTCGATGTCCGGTTGTGGCCGGATTTTTCCCAAGGTGATGCGGAGCACTGTGTGCCTGCGATGGCGCCGAGCACGCGATGGCTATCGCTGCGAACTGGACATTCGCGGCGGTCGAATGTATGACGGCTTAGGGCCCTAAGCGGCCGGTCATCCGTATTGGAAAGAAGCCATATAAACAGATCACGCGAGTCGGGTCGTTTTGGGTTCTTCACGCCGATCGCATCTCATGCGTCTCGGACCACCCGCGAACACTCTCTCGCACTATCTCGACGCAACCGGTACTAACTGAGTAGGAATTTCCACCCCAGTTCGTTTGTTGACGATCTGTGGCCGCCATTGATAGGTCGTGCTGGGATAACCGAACTCCACCACCTTAGCCATGTAGCGGAGTTCGTAGGTCTCTCCTGCTGCGACATCGAATCGGATGGTTGGAGGCGTACCACGTGCGCCAATACCGACGTAAAGGTCGATCTTTAGCGTGTGCGATCCGGGCGTGAGCTCGTATCGATTGAAGAATCCGTTTCCGCGATGCCGCCCGTCGACCTCGATGATGTTTGTCTTCATGTGGTCGTTGTTCTCCAGCACCGCCAGGGATGCGACAGGAAGTGCCTCGGTACCCAGACCCTTATAAGTGGATGTTGCACACCCTGAAAGACAAGCTATAGAGATGCCTATCGGCAGTGCAAAATTCAGGAGGCGCGGTTGAATTTTCATGAGGAATTATTGTCTGCTCACGGCCGCACCCGGTCTTGACGGTGCGGGCGAATGCCCGAACTAACGGACGCCGCTTCGAAGCACCGAACTTGGCCATGACACCCCACAGCGCCGTGATAACGCCGATCACCACCCCACCGAACAACAGGTGCGGCGAGTGCAGGGCTACAGCACCGATGAGAAAGAAAGCGGTTGCGATGACACCGCAGGCGACGACGAAGAACGTGACCATTGATCCCTTTCGGTTAGGCGTGGCCGCCGACTGCATTCTGTTATTCCCACGAACGACTGCTTCCGAACAAAGAAGGTCGAGGCAACGAAGGACGGCTCTTGGCCGACTGTAGCCTGTCGCCACGTCGGCGCATTGGGGCCCTAAGCCGTCACTCGCGCTTCTACAAAGCGGCCGTTCACCCGTGCGCATTTACTCATCTTGGGAATTCGTCAGGTGTCTTGGAGCCCCAGCCCTTGGTGGACTTCAAAACCTCTCCACATGTAGAGACAGCGAGCCACTGCGTGTAGAACCGCTCGACACTCCAGTTTGGATCGCCTCGATTGCGTTCGTAGGTCACTTGCACTTCTGGTGCGTTCCATCCAGACACAACGTCCAAGATGTTTCTGTAGTAAGGGTCCCTGTCTACAGAACAGCAGTCCGGATGCCTTTTCAGAAAATCTGTCACCGCCTCCGGCGATGCTTCAATCTGCGTAGTCCTCCATCTACGGCCCTTGATGTCTTGGAGTGACTCGGCCGCCAGATGCGTCACGGCCGCCTCGATCAACTGTGAGTCGGTCCAATAGCGCCGTTCCTTGACGCACACTCCTCCGGCCTGAAAGGCAAGAAACGTCGCCAGAGCGCACAGAGGGATGGCAATGAACAGGACTTTGATTTTCACGCTGAGAGCTTCTCGCGGAGGTTCGCTCCTGGCCGACTGTAGCCGGTCGCGCCGCGGTCGTGAATGGCCCAAAGCAGTCCCACGTTTTTCTCCGAAGCAGACGTAGAGAGATACGGCTAATGGAGAGCAGAGTCTCCGCTTTCCATATGTGGAAAGTTCTGATTCACGAATGACTTCACGAACTCGCCGGGTACGGCTGGGAGTCCCTGCACCCTCGCGGCTTCGATGTAACCGAGCCAAAAAGCACGAATCTTGTCGGGAACGGTATCGACGAAACCCATCTATGTCGCGACTACCTCATGCCATGAACCGCTCGCACCAAATGTTTGATGGAGCTTGGGCTCAAGAGCGACAAGGACCTCTCGTTGGTCTTCGTCGAGTTCTCCAATAGCATTCAGGATGTAGCAGTCCAAGAGCCTCAAAAATGGGTTGTCGTCGTATCTACTCATCACGTTTAGTATGCTTTGCAAGCGACCGCTTCTGGCCGAGGCTGTGTGAAAAGACTTCCAGTCCCGCCCATCAAAAAATAAAATCGATGCACCGTTCCAAGCGAGGTGCCCATGAAGCGATTCATCGAAGGCGAAGACCGACAGCAGGTCGCGCTGTTGCCGGAATGTCTTGATGACTATATCGGTGAAGACAACCCGGTGCGAGTCGTCGACGCCTTCGTCGAGGAACTTGATCTTCAGGCACTCGGCTTCAAAGGCGCGGACCCCGCTGCTACCGGTCGGCCTGCGTACCACCCGGCGGTGCTTCTCAAGCTCTACATCTACGGCTACCTGAACCGTATCCAGTCCAGCCGGCGCCTGGAACGCGAAGCCCAACGCAACGTCGAGTTGATGTGGCTCACGGGCCGGCTGGCTCCGGACTTCAAGACCATCGCCGACTTCCGCCACGACAACGGCGCGGGCATCCGCAATGTCTGCCGTCGCTTCATCGGTCTGTGCCGCGAGCTCAAACTCTTCACGCAAGCCATCGTGGCTATCGATGGCAGCAAGTTCAAGGCCGTCAACAGCCGCGACCGCAACGTCACGCCCGCCAAGATCGATGCGCGCCAGCGCCAGATCGAGCAGAGCATCCAGCGCTACCTGGACGCGCTGGAGACGGCGGATCGCACGCAGCCTGCTGAGGTGGAAGCGAAGACCGAACGCCTGCAGGACAAGATCCGAACCCTGCGCGCGCAGATGCGCCAGCTCGACGAGACCCAGGAGCAATTGAAGAAGCTGCCCGACGGGCAGATCTCCACCACCGACACCGATGCCCGCTCGATGAACTCGCAGGCCAAGGGCTCGGGCCTGGTGGGCTACAACGTGCAGACAGCGGTCGATGCCAAACACCATCTCATCGTGGTGCACGAGGTGACGAACATCGGCAACGACCGGGCGCAGTTGAGCAAGATGGCCAAGGCTGCACGTGAGGCCATGGACACGAAGAAGCTGCAGGCCTTCGCCGACCGTGGCTACTTCAACGGCACAGAGCTCAAGGCCTGCGAGGACGCGGGCATCACGGCCTTCGTGCCCAAGCCCATGACCTCGGGCGCCAAGGCTGCGGGCCGCTTCGACAAGAGCGACTTCATCTACATCGCGAAGGACGATGAGTACCAGTGCCCTGCGGGCGAGCGGGCCATCTACCGGTTCAGCACGCTGGAGAAGAACGGGCTCAACGCCCATGTCTACTGGACCAGTGCCTGCCCCACATGCGCGATCAAAGACCAATGCACGACAGGCGACTACCGACGCATCCGCCGATGGGAACATGAAGAAGTGCTCGAGCGTGTGCAGCAGCGGCTGGACAGGAAGCCCGAGGCCATGACCTTGCGACGGCGCACCGTGGAGCATGTCTTCGGGACGTTGAAGCACTGGATGGGCTCGACGCACTTCCTGACGAAGACGCTGGCGCATGTGAGCACCGAGATGAGCCTGCATGTGCTGGCCTACAACCTCAAGCGGGTGATCGCCATCCTCGGTATGACGAAAACAATGAAGGCGATGCGGCTGGTGGGGGCGTGAGCCTCTTTACGGTGCTTCAACGGCGCGCAGTGGGCCCGCTGGGCTTCGAATCTGTTCGTGCCCGCCTACGACTACTGGATGGCCTGCGAGGCTGGCGATTGCCCTCGTGACGCGGATGCTCGGCATACTGGAGCGCCGAAAGCGTTTCCACACAGCCTCGGCCGCGTGCAGACCGTCGTCAGTCGGCACCCAAGGTCCAACGCTGGAGTTAACCGACAAACAACCGCACAGCGGCTATTTGTCTGGTTGAACGATTGGTGAGCCCTTGCTCAAACTTCATATGCATAGGTGCAACTGAGCTCAGCCCCTTTCAGAGCTGATTTAAAGGGTTCAGGCGCATCCTTGAGGACGGCGCCAAAGCTGGCGTTGAGCTTGCCGCCACCCATGCTGCCTTTGTACTTGATGCTCTTGGGCTTGGCTTGAAGCTGGAGCCTGTTTGAACCGGAGAGCGCAGCCTCTACCCTGTAGATGCCACGACGGAAATCAGTGGACTCAGAGGTCTCTGCCTGTGGTGAAGCCAAGCGGATGGTTTGCCCGCGGTAGGAGAGTTTCAGATCGACCTCGACAATGGAGGCGGGCACATCACCCACCAAGGTGAGTGCCTGCCCCGTGTGACTCCCTGTGCAGTTCAGTTGCGCCGTATTTGCACCTGCGATGGCCTGACCCGAGAGGGCGAACAACGACACGAGGGTGCAGAGAGGCAAGGTTTTTCTCATAGGGCTTCCATGTGACTCATGCAATGTATGACGCACGACCTGAGAGACAAGCTGAGCAGCGCGGAACTTCCGGTCACGGCCTCCTCGACAAGAACGTTTCTGATCATAGGCTGAGCGATTCAGCCGCTGCATTTTTCAGCTCCGCAGCCCGCAGACCCGCCGCTAACCGCCAGCCTCAGCCACCCCACTCCGCGCCCTCTCACTCGCCTGAAACAACGCCCCCGCCTTGCGCGCCAGTTCTGCCGCAAGCCACAGCAGGTTGTCCAGTTGCCGAGGCCCATCGCCGCTGCACCAGTCGATGCCTTCCCCGTGGCAGACCCACAGCAGGGCTTCGAGTTGGGCGAGGGTGTTTTCGAGGAGGTTCGCCGGGTCTTCGTGAGCATTTCCGGCGGAGAGTACCGGCGTGCGAGGCCGGGCTATAGTCTTGGTAGCCATTTTTGTGCGTTCCTTCCAAGGTGATTGCACGTCTTTGGTTAGACGGCTGGGGTGCTCGTAACACCCCGGCCGTCGCCTTTTGATACCTCGCATTTGCATCGCTGCTTTCGCACCGACAACCTGCCGCGAGGCAAGCAGCCTTCCAACATTTCAATGGCTGTGTGTGGCGTCTTCCGAGTCCCCTTGGTGGGGTTTTGAGTGGCAGGGGCAGCTACTTTAGAGAAGAGCACAGCGCCGTGCCGATTTCGCGCGGCACGAAGTCTCGAAGCACGCCAACAAATGCAGCTTCCGCCGTGCGCCCTGCCGATCCGCAGCTGCGCTCAACACGCTCACGTCGATGGGGTGCCTTGCGCAGCGAAATCAAGGAGGAGGCCGCAGGCCGGGGGACATTCGCGGAGCAAGGCTCCCCGTCGGCGGGAGCGTCGCCCTGAAGGACTTTTACGGCATGCCCCGTGCCAGCAAATGATCGACCAACCGACGCTGCGGAAAACTCAATGCCTCCTGCCGCGTGCACAGGTACATGCGACGTGAAGCCCACGCATCGGTGAGGTTGATGAAGCGCAGCTTCATCTCCTTGCGGTAAGTCACCGCCGCCCCCTCGGGCAGGATGCCCACGCCCATTCCCGCTTCGATCATCCGGCACACGGCCTCGAAGCTCTTCACGCGCACACGCAGCCGCAGCACTTTGCGCGCGCTCATCGCGGCGTCTTCCATGGTGCGGGAGATGGCCGAGTCGTCTTCGAGCCCCACGAAATCGAAGTCGAGCAGTTCTTCGAACGACACCTCGCGCCCGCGCCACGGATGCTTCTGGCGCACGATGGCCACGAGCCGGTCGGTGCGGTACGGAATGAAGTGCAGCGCCGGGTCGACCGCCTCGCTGGTGATCACGCCCACGTCGGCCTGGCGGTCGCGGATGGCCTGCACGATGTACACGCTGCGGTGCTCTTCAACGCTCACGCGGATCTCGGGGTAGCGCAGACGAAAGCTCGCCACGTCGTCGGGCAGGAACTGCCCCATTGCCGACGCGTTGGCGTGCAGCCGCACACGGCCGGTGGCGCCCTGCGCGTAGTCCGACAGGTCGGCGCGCATGCGGTCCACGTCGCGCAGGATCTGGCGCGCATGCATGGCCAGCGACTCGCCCGCGCCCGTGGGCGTCACGCCCTTCGAGGTGCGGTTGAGCAGCCCCACGCCGAGCTGGCTCTCGAGGATGGCCAGGCGCCGGCTCGCGGCCGACAGCACCATGTGGCTCTCGGCGGCGGCCTTCGACAGGCTGCCGTGCTCAATGGCGCGCAGGAACAGCGCCAGCGAATCCAGGTCGGGTCTCATCGGGTCCTCGGTCGATCGGGCGGACATTGTCGGGCCTGCGCGCTGGCGCATGCGCAGCCGAAGGCCTTTCGGCGAATCGACTTCGGCGGCGATGGTTCTTCCGGAATGCGGGTTTCTCCCTCGAAACGAAGAAGCACTTTCGGGCCGAGGTGCGAAAGAATCGTCGCTGTCTCGGCGGCAACCCCGGCGAGGCGTTTCGCGGGCCGGCCCTCTACCGGGGCCACGCCCGCATTCCACGAGTCCTACCCGGAGTCTTTTCTCTCATGGCAACCCACGAACTCGCCAGCGTTGCGCTGGACGACAAATACACGGCCACCGAAGGCCGGATCTACCTGAGCGGCATCCAGGCGCTGGTGCGCCTCATGCTCGTGCAGAAATGGCGCGACCAGCAGGCCGGCCTGAACACCGCGGGCTTTGTCTCGGGCTACCGCGGCTCGCCGCTCGGTGGCCTGGACGAAGCGCTGTGGAAAGCCCAGCCCCAGCTCGAAGCCAACGCCGTCAAGTTCCTGCCCGGCGTGAACGAAGAGCTGGCCGCCACCGCCGTGTGGGGCACGCAGCAAGTGCACCTGACCGGCGAGAGCGCGGTCGATGGCGTGTTTGCCATGTGGTACGGCAAGGCGCCCGGCGTGGACCGCTGCGGCGACGTGTTCAAGCACATGAGCCACGCAGGCACCTCGCCGAAGGGCGGCATCCTGCTGGTGGCGGGCGACGACCATGGCGCGTCTTCTTCCACCCTGCCCAACCAGAGCGACCACCTGTTCGCCGCGTCGATGATCCCCATGCTCTACCCGCAGAGCGTGGAGGAATACATCGAGCTGGGCCTGCACGGCTTTGCGATGTCGCGCTTTGCCGGGCTGCCGGTCGGCTTCAAGGCGCTGGCCGATACGGTGGAGTCGTCGAGCTCGATTGCCGCCGGCGCGCTCGACGTGCACATGCGCCTGCCGAAAGACTTCGTGTTCCCGCCCGGCGGCGTGCATGCGCGACTGTCGACCGACACGCTCGGCGTGCAGGCGCGCAAGCAGGAAGCGCTGATGCAGGACTACAAGATCTACGCCGCCATCGCCTACGCGCGCGAGAACCGCCTGAACCGCGTGACCATCGATTCGCCTCAGGCGCGCCTGGGCATCGTGGCCTCGGGCAAGTCGTACCGCGACGTGCTCGAAGCGCTCGAAGAGCTGGGCATCGATGCCGACGAGGCCGCGCGCATCGGCATCCGCCTGTTCAAGGTGTCGATGCCCTGGCCGCTGGAGCCCGATTCGATCCGCGAGTTTGCCGACGGGCTCGAAGAGATTCTGGTGGTCGAAGAGAAGCGCCAGATCGTCGAGTACCAGCTCAAGGAGCACCTGTACAACTGGCGCGAAAACGTGCGCCCGCGCGTGATCGGCAAGTTCGACGAACAGGGCGAATGGGGCGCGCACCCGCGCGGCCAGTGGCTGCTGCCGGCCACGGCCGACTTCTCGGTGGCGCAGATCGCGCGTGTCATTGCCGGGCGCGTGGCGCGCTTTCACACCAGTGACCGCATCCGCATGCGGCTGGCGATTCTCGACGCGAAGGACGTGGTGCTCGGCAAGGCCGTGGCCACGCCCTCGCGCCCGGCCTGGTACTGCGCGGGCTGCCCGCACAACACCTCGACCAAGGTGCCCGAAGGCAGCCTCGCGCTCGCGGGCATCGGCTGCCACGTGATGGCCACGGCGATCTACCCCGAGCACAACCGCACCACCACGCACATGGGCGGCGAAGGCGCGCCGTGGTTGGGGCAGGCGTGGTTCTCCAAGCGCAAGCACGTGTTCGCGAACCTCGGCGACGGCACTTACTACCACTCGGGTTCGCTCGCCATTCGCGCGGCCGTGGCGGCGGGCGTGAACATCACCTACAAGATCCTCTACAACGACGCGGTCGCGATGACGGGCGGCCAGCCGGTCGACGGACCGATCACCGTGCCGCGCATCGCGCACCAGGTCGCGGCCGAAGGCGTGAAGCGCCTCGCGCTGGTGGCCGAAGACCCGACGCGCTGGGCCGACCGCAGCCTGCTGCCGCCCGAGCGCGACGGTTTGTTTTCGCTGAGCGTGCACCACCGCGACGACATGGATGCGGTGCAGCGCGAGCTGCGCGGCTTCGAGGGCGTGTCGGTGCTGATCTACGACCAGGTGTGCGCGGCCGAGAAGCGCCGTCGCCGCAAGAAGGGCGAGTTCCCGCAAGCCGCGCGGCGCGTGTTCATCAACGACGCGGTGTGCGAAGGCTGTGGCGACTGCGGTGAGCAGTCGAACTGCACCGCCCTGCTACCGAAGCAGACTGACCTGGGCCTCAAGCGCAGCGTGGACCAGAGCGCATGCAACGCCGACGAGTCGTGCATCAAGGGCTTCTGCCCGAGCTTCGTGACGGTCGAAGGCGTGAAGCCGCGCAAGCACGCGCCCGTGGCCGTGAAGGCCGCCGAAGAACCTGCCCTGCCCGCGCCCGCTCCACTCGCGCTGGACGGCATGCACAACATCCTGATCACCGGCATCGGCGGCACGGGCGTGATCACCATCGGCGCGCTGATCGGCATGGCGGCGCACCTCGAAGGCAAGGGCGTGAGCGTGCTCGACATGACGGGCATGTCGCAGAAGAACGGCTCGGTCACGTCGCACGTGCGCATTGCGCGCGACGCGGCGCAGCTGAAGGCGCAACGCATTCCCACCGGCGAGGCCGACCTGATCCTGGGCTGCGACATGCTCACGGCCGGCGCGCCCGACGCCATCGCGCGCATGCGGCCGGGTCGCACCTACGCGCTGGTCAACACCTTCGAGCAACCGACGGGGCACTTCGCGCAGCAGCCCGACTGGGAGTTCCCGGCCGCGCAGGTGCGCGCGCTCATCGAGGAATCGGTCGACGGCCGCGCGGACTTCATCGACGCGACGCAGCTGGCCACGCGCCTCATGGGCGACGCCATCGCGGCCAACCTGTTCCTGCTGGGCTTCGCGTTCCAGAAGGGGTTTGTGCCGCTGTCGGCCGAAGCGCTCGACAAGGCCATCGAGATCAACGGCGTGGCCGTGAAGGCCAACCAGGCCGCGTTCCGCTGGGGCCGCAAAGCCGCGCTCGACCTCGCGGCCGTCACGCGCCAGGCCACGCCGGCGCAGGCGGTGTCGCTGCAGAAGCCGCAGAGCTTCGAGGCGCTGGTGGCCGACCGCACCGCGTTCCTGACGTCGTACCAGAACGCCGCCTACGCACGCAGCTACGCGGACCTCGTCGAACGCGTGCGCGACGCCGAGCAACGCACGCGCGGCAGCACCGTGCTGGCCAAGGCCGTCGCCTCGGGCCTCTTCAAGCTCATGGCCTACAAGGACGAGTACGAAGTGGCGCGCCTGTACGCCGACCCGCGCTTCATGGAGAAGCTCGGCGAGCAGTTCGAAGGCAAGCCGGTGCTGCGCTTTCACCTCGCGCCGCCCGTGCTGGGCCGTCGCGACGCCGAAGGCCGCGCGCTGAAGACCAGCTTCGGCCCGTGGATGCTCGGCGCCTTCCGCGTGCTTGCGAAGCTGCGCGGCCTGCGCGGCACGGCGCTCGATCCGTTCGGCCGCACCGCCGAGCGCCGCATGGAGCGCCAGCTCGTTGCCGACTACCGCGCGATGGTCGAAGACCTGCTTGCGCGCTTCGAGCGCATCGACTTCGACACCGCGCTGTCTCTCGCGCGTTTGCCCGAACAGATCCGCGGCTTCGGGCATGTGAAGGAAGAAAGCATCGTGTCGGCGCGCGTGCGGTGGGAGATGCTGCGTGGGCAGCTCGATGCCGTGGCGCCTGGGCGGGCGGCTCGGGCGGAGCCTATGGCCGCTTGACCGATGGGGCGGCCGCCCGCTACAGCAAGCCTCTGGCAGAGGCTTTCAGCGTGGCGGCCGCGCGGGTCGAGCAACCGAGTTTGCGGAACACGCGTTCGACATGCGTGCGCACCGTGCTCGCGCTGATGTTCAACGCACGCGCGACCTGCTTCGTGTTGTCGCCCTGGCTGATGCAGCGCAGCACGTCCAGTTCGCGCTGGGACAGCGATGCATCGTTCTGCGCGGGGGCCGCAGGCTTCACAGGCGCGCCCGAGAGCGCGCAGGCGAGCAGCGCGGCGACGACCTCCGCGTCGAAGCGACCGGCCTCGGCGTCCGCCTGCATGCGATCGCGCGCCTGGGCGTCGCTCAGTTCGGCTCGCCACGGCCGGCGGGTGCGGTGCGACACCCACTGCTCGGCCGCCGCGACGACCTGCCCTTCGAGCGGCATCGACGCACCGGAGCGGCCACGAAAGTAGCCCGAGCCATCGCGCCGCTCGAAGGCGAACGAGGCGATTTCTGCTTCTGCCGCGAGACCGTCGATCTGCCCTGCCGCGCGGGACGTCCAGTACGGCACGAGCCGCAGGCGTTCCATCGACGCGGCCGGCAGCGGTTCGGGCGCATTCCAGATGGCGTTGGGAACCGCGGCCCGCCCGATGGCGTGGATCAGGCCGGCCCTGTAGATGCGATGGCGCAACGCCTCGCTCATTCCCAGTTGGGCGCTGCAGTCGCGCGCCAGCTTGGCCACGCGCCGCGAGTAGCCCGTCATCCAGGGCAGCTTGAGGTCGCTCACGTCGCCGACGAGTTCCAGGCCGACGCGCTGGCGCATCGACGCCGACGTGTCTGCGGCATCGGTCCACGGCGGGGCAGGCGCATCCAACTGCTTCATCCACGCCGGGGCGTGCGGTGCGCAGGCGTCGACCAGGAAGCCGGGGTAGAGGCTGTCGGCGCGTCCCCGCGTGAGCGTGAGGGCTTCGTCGAGCCCATAGAGCCGGCTGAAGATTTCGAGATCGCTCGCGAGGGCCACGACATAGGTCGCAAGCGGCACGCCATCGCCCTGCAGCAGGCCGGGCACGCCGCTGCCATCGAACGCCTCGAAGATGGCGCGCAGGGCGGCCTCGGCATCGGGACCCAGGCCGAGCATGTTCGCGATGTCGCCGGCAATCTCGCAGTGGATGTGGGCCATCTCCACCACGGCCCCTGGGATGGCCGCGCGGTTGGATTGCCGCATGCGCGGCTGCGACGAGGCGAGAAGGGCTCGCCGGCCCAGCACGTCGTCTTCGAGAAAGTCCGCGAACTCCTGCGCATTCGCCGTGCAACCCGACCAGCGCAGCAGCGCCACGTGTTGCGCGACCTCGACCTGCGCCGCGTTGCAGCCGGCCTGCGTCGCGATCATTCCGGCCAGCCAGGCGGTGCGCAGCGAATGGTCGATCGGTTGGCCCATGCTGAGGTCGCCGATGAAGGCAAGCGCGCGGGCCGCGTCGAAAGCGGTGAGGGTGGAGTCTTCGGGCATGGGATCAGGGGCGGGTGCACAGCATCGCACAGCCGTCGGATCGGTGCCTGTCGGTCATTCGACCGATACCGCTGGCGGGGGGAACGCAGAAGAATCGTTGCAACCGCCTCGTTCGAGGCGCCCCCTCTCCTCCTCCCCCCTTATGTCCGACACCATCCAAACCCCTCTGCAGCCAGCCGCCTGGCTGCGCAAGCTCTACCTCACCCGTGCGGCCTTTTCCTTCGTGTGGGTCGCGCTGGCCTTCACCGTGGCCAAGCAGTCGCCCATGCTGACGACGATCTTGCTGGTCATCTATCCGGCGTGGGACGCGCTGGCGAATCTGGTGGATGCCCGGATGGCGGGCGGCACCCAAGCCAACCCGACCCAGATGCTGAACACGTGGATCAGCGCGCTGGTCACCGCTGCCGTCGCGGGCTCTTTGGTATTCGGGCTCCAGATCGGCCTGGCCATCTTCGGGGTCTGGGCCATCGTGTCGGGCCTTCTGCAGCTGGCGACGGCCCTTCGCCGCCGAAAGAGCCACCGGGGGCAGTGGGTGATGATGCTGAGCGGCGCGCAGTCTGCGCTGGCCGGCGGCTTCTTCGTTGCACAGCAAGGGACCGGTGCGCCGGTCCTCGAGACGCTCGCAGGCTATGCAGCAGTGGGCGCGGTGTACTTCCTGATCTCCGGGCTTGTGATCCTGCTTCGCAAGCCGAATGGAGGGGCCGTGAACCCGCGCCCCATCACGCCTACAGCATCTTCCACTTCTTCCGGTCGATGACGCGGCGGCGCGTGTCCATGTGCAGCTGCGACAGCTCGATGGTCACCTGGTCCTTCGTGATGTCGACGAGCCCCCAGTTGCACTGCAGCGCGCCGATGGTGACGGCCGTGCGCAACGCAGCGCCGGACGAGGTGGCCTCGAACAGGCTCCAGGGGCCGGTCGGCCATGGCACGGCGAAGCGGTTCTCGTGGACATCGCCGCTGAGGATGAGGATGCGGCGCGTCGCTGCGAGCGCCAGGATGGCGGCGTGCTCGGCCTCGCAGTCCATCCAGGTCTCGCCGTGGCGGGCTTCGAAGGTGAGGCCGCTGGCGATGAGGTGCACCGTCTTGTCGTCCGAGTTCTTGATGGCCGTCGTCAGTTTCTTCATCTGCGCGCTGCCGAGCACGGCCTTCTCTCCGCCCTTGGTCTTGTAGCTGCGACCGTCGGTGAGGTGAAGCATCACCGCGCCATCCGGGTCGCCGGCGTTGCTCAGCATGAGGGTCCGGTAGCCGGGTTCGGGAACGCCCAGGTTCCAGCCATCGGCGGGCTTGGGAAAGGTCTTCGGGTCGTGTGAATCCAGCGCGTCGCGATAGGCCTGGAACGCCGCACGGGTCGGGTCCAGCAGATGCCGGTACGAAGGCTGCCCCTCGATTTGCGCACCACAGGCGCCGTTCCACAGAAAGTCGTGGTCGTCCCAGATCGGATGGATGCGCAATTTCGTGTCGCGCACCAGCTTGGCAAACTCCTTCTGGTTGAGCTGGTCGCGCAGCCGGCCGAAGGCATGCAGCGCGAAGTCGTGAGCGCCCATCCCCTTGACCGCGCCGATGTCGGAACCGTCCGCGTCGTAATAGGCCGAGTCGCCGAGCAGCACCAGGTGCGTGGCGCCGGAGGCGCCGACCTGGGTCCAGACAGGCTGTTGTTTGAAGCTCTGGGCACTGAAGCAGGAAGTAAAGGCGATCTTCATCAGGGGCTCTCCTCGTTGTGGGTGGCGGATGCTAGGAGCCGCCCCGAAACGCCGCCTCCCCCATCCATGGGAGCCTCATGCCGCGGGCCGGACGCCCGCACGAGATCGATGGCGCGCGCCTTCCGAACGCCGCGCCCCTGGTCTCCCGCCGCCCTGCGTCTGGCGAGACCTGCGAAATACGCGATTGGCCGACTGCGCTTGAGCCTGAAATTCGCTAGGCTTTGCTGGCGAGCGATTCCATCGAGCGCGGAGACACGCGATGAGCCAGGGCGCATCTCTTCGTCTGCATGTGCCGGAGCCCACGGGGCGGCCGGGGCATGAAACCGACTTTTCCTACCTGCATCTGTCGCGTGCCGGCGAGGTGCGAAAACCGCCGGTCGACGCATCGCCGGCCGACACCAGTGACCTGGCCTACACGCTGGTGCGCGTGCTCGACGACGAAGGCCGCGCCGTCGGCCCGTGGGTGCCGCAGGCCGACCCCGAACTGCTGCGCCGCGGCCTGCGCGCGATGATGAAGACGCGCGCCTTCGACGCCCGCATGCTGATCGCGCAGCGGCAGAAGAAGATCTCGTTCTATATCCAGTGCCTCGGCGAGGAGGCGATCGCCACCGGACACGCGCTGGTGCTGCAACAAGGCGACATGTGCTTTCCCACCTACCGCCAGCAAGGCCTGCTGCTGGCGCGCGACGACGTGACGCTGGTGGAATTGATCTGCGAGCTGATGTCCAACGAGCGCGACCCGCTCAAGGGGCGGCAGCTGCCGGTGTGCTACTCGATGAAGCGGGCCGGCTTCTTCTCGATCTCGGGCAACCTGGCCACGCAGTTCATCCAGGCGGTGGGCTGGGGCATGGCCTCGGCGATCAAGGGCGACACGCGCATCGCCTCGGGCTGGATCGGCGACGGCGCCACCGCCGAGTCCGACTTCCACACGGCGCTGACTTTCGCGCACGTGTACCGCGCGCCGGTGATCCTCAACGTGGTCAACAACCAGTGGGCGATCTCCACCTTCCAGGCCATCGCGGGCGGCGAGGCCACCACCTTCGCGGCGCGCGGCGTCGGCTGCGGCATCGCCTCGCTGCGCGTCGACGGCAACGACTTCCTCGCGGTGCTGGCGGCCTCGCGCTGGGCGGCCGAGCGCGCCCGCAGCAACCTGGGGCCGACGCTGATCGAGTGGGTCACCTACCGCGCGGGCGCGCATTCGACCTCGGACGATCCGTCGAGGTACCGTCCGGCCGACGACTGGGCGCATTTCCCGCTGGGCGATCCGATTCCGCGCCTGGCGCAGCACCTGACGGCGATCGGCGCGTGGTCGCCGCAGGAGCACGACCAGACGCAGGCAGACCTGCAGGCGCAGGTGAACGCCGCAGTGAAGGAGGCCGAGCGCTTCGGCTCCATGGCCGACGGTCATGTCGCCGACGCCGCCACCCTGTTCGAGGACGTCTACAAGGACATGCCCGAACACCTGAAGCGGCAGCGCGAACAGCTGTCGTCCGAGGGCTGACGCCATGGCCTCGATGACCATGATCCAGGCCCTGCGTTCCGCCATGGACGTGATGCTCGCGCGCGACGACAACGTGATCATCTACGGCCAGGACGTGGGCTACTTCGGCGGCGTGTTCCGCTGCACCGAAGGCCTGCAGGCCAAGTACGGCCGCTCGCGCGTGTTCGATGCACCGATCAACGAGGGCGGCATCGTCGGCTCTGCCATCGGCATGGGTGCCTACGGATTGCGCCCGGTGGTGGAAGTGCAGTTTGCCGACTACGTCTATCCGGCCTACGACCAGATCGTGTCGGAGGCGGCGCGCCTGCGCTATCGCTCGGCGGGCGATTTCACCGCGCCGATCACCATCCGCATGCCCTGTGGCGGCGGCATCTACGGCGGCCAGACGCACAGCCAGAGCCCGGAGGCGTTGTTCACGCACGTCTGCGGGCTGCGCACGGTGATGCCCTCCAATCCGCGCGATGCCAAGGGCCTCTTGATCGCCTCCATCGAGAACGACGACCCCGTGGTCTTTCTCGAGCCCAAGCGGCTGTACAACGGCCCCTTCGACGGCCACCACGACCGGCCGCTGGTGTCCTGGTCGGCCCATCCGTTGGGCGAGGTGCCCGAGGGCTACTACACGGTGCCGCTGGAATCGGCCGCGGTGTTCCGCCCCGGCGCCGACCTGACGGTGATCACCTACGGCACCATGGTCTTCGTCTCGGAAGCGGCCGCGCAAGAGACCGGCATCGATGCCGAGATCATCGACCTGCGCAGCCTGTGGCCGCTGGACCTGCAGACGCTGTCCGCCTCGGTGAAGAAGACCGGCCGCTGCGTGATCGTGCACGAGGCCACGCGGACCAGCGGCTTCGGCGCCGAGCTGGCGGCGCTGGTGCAGGAGCATTGCTTTCACCACCTGGAAGCGCCGATCGGGCGCGTGGCCGGCTGGGACACGCCCTATCCGCATGCGCAGGAGTGGGCCTACTTTCCGGGCCCGGCGCGCGTCGGCGCCGCCTTCCGGCGCGCCATGGAGAACTGAATGGCCACGCATGCGATCAAGGTGCCGGACCTCGGCGAAGGCATCGCCGAGGTGGAGCTGGTGGCGTGGCGCGTGCAGCCCGGCGACACGGTGGCCGAAGACCAGGTGCTGGCCGACGTGATGACCGACAAGGCCACGGTCGAGATTCCCTCGCCGGTCGCAGGCAAGGTGCTCGCGCTCGGCGGCGAAGTGGGCCAGCAGATCGCGGTGGGCGCAGAGCTGATCCGGATCGACGTGGGGGCCGGCGGCGAGACACAAGCGCAGGCGCAGGCGCAGGTGGTACAGACTGCGCCCGCAAGCGCACCGGCGCCTGCACCGGCCGAGCGCGCGCGCCCCTCGGCCGGCAAGCCGCTCGCCGCGCCCGCGGTGCGCCACCGGGCCGCGGTCCTCGGCATCGATCTCCGGCAGGTGCCGAGCAGCGCCGCGGACGGCCGCGTCCTGCACGAGGACCTCGACGCCTGGCTGGTCCGCAGGCCCGGTCCGCAGGCGCCGGATGCGGCACGCTATGCAGAACGCAACGACGAAGAGGCCGTGCCCGTGACCGGCGTGCGCCGCCGCATCGCGCAACGCATGCAGGACGCGATGCGCCGCATCCCGCACTTCACCTACGTCGAGGAGGTCGACGTGACCGAGCTGGAGCTGCTGCGCGCGCAAATCAACGAACGCTGGGGCGGCGAGCGGGCGCACCTGACGCTGCTGCCGCTGCTGGTGCGTGCCATCGTGCTGGCGGTGCCCCGCTTTCCGCAGATCAATGCCCGCTTCGACGACGAGGCGGGCGTGCTCACGCGCCACGGCGCGGTGCACGTCGGCATCGCCACCCAGACCGCGGCCGGCCTCATGGTGCCGGTGCTGCGCCACGCGGAAGCACGCGACCTCTGGTCTTGCGCAACCGAGATCGCGCGCCTGGCCGATGCCGCGCGCGCGGGCCGGGCCACGCGCGACGAACTGAGCGGCTCGACCCTCACCGTCACCAGCCTCGGCGCGCTGGGCGGCATCGCTTCCACGCCGATCATCAACGCGCCCGAGGTGGCGATCGTCGGCGTCAACCGCATCGTGCAGCGCCCGGTGATGTTGGGCGGCGCGGTGGTCGCGCGCCGCCTGATGAACCTGTCTTCCTCCTTCGACCACCGCGTGGTCGACGGCCAGCTGGCGGCCGAATTCGTGCAGGCCGTGCGGGCTTCGCTCGAGTGCCCGGCCCTGCTTTTTATCGCGTAGCGGCAGGCCTCAAAGGCGCGGGCTCAGGGGACAGAAACGCCCCGGGAATACCCTCTGAACCCCCTGAAGTCTTCTTGCCTACAGTTCTTGTATGCAAGAAGAAGCGATCCTTGCATGCAAAACCTCGACACGACAACGACAGGAGATTTCCATGCCTCGCTTTGCCAAATCGCTCTTCGGACAGGTGGTCATCGCACTGGTGGTGGGCGTGCTCGTCGGCCTCTTTGCGCCCGAGTTCGCCGCCAAGCTCAAGCCGCTCGGTGACGGCTTCATCAAGCTGATCAAGATGATCATTCCCGTGCTGGTGTTCTGCGTGGTGGTGCATGGCATCGCCGGCGCGGGCGACCTCAAGCGCGTGGGCCGGGTCGGCGTGAAGGCGCTGATCTATTTCGAGGTGCTGACCACCATCGCGCTGGCGATGGGCCTGGTGCTGGCCTTCGTGTTCGAGCCGGGCGTGGGCATGAACGTCGACCCCAAGGCGCTCGACGCGAGCGCCATGAGCGCCTACGCCTCCAACGCCGACAAGCTCACGAGCGGCGGCACGGTCGAGTTTCTGATGAAGCTCATTCCGACCACGGTGGTCGCCGCCTTCGCCACGGGCGACGTGCTGCAGGTGCTGCTGTTCGCGGTGCTGTTCGGCTGCGCGCTCTCGCTGCTGGGCAACCGCGGTGCGCCGGTGGCCGCAGTGGTCGACGCGCTCTCGCTGGTGCTGTTCAAGATCATGGGGATCATCATCAAGCTGGCGCCGCTCGGCGTGCTGGGCGCCATTGCGTTCACGGTCGGCAAGTACGGCATCGGCTCGCTGAAGCAGCTGGGCATGCTGGTCGCCCTCTTCTACGGCGCGGTGCTGATCTTCGTGTTCGTGGTGCTGGGGCTGGTGATGCGCTTCTCGGGCTTCAGCCTGTGGAAGCTGCTGCGCTACCTGCGTGAAGAGCTGGCCATCGTCTTCGCCACCACCTCGTCGGACAGCGTGCTGCCGCAGATCATGGCCAAGCTGCGCCGCATGGGCATCCGCGACTCGACGGTGGGCCTGGTGATTCCGACCGGCTACTCGTTCAACCTCGACGCGTTCTCGATCTACATCACGCTGGCGGCGGTGTTCATTGCGCAGGCGACCAACACGCCGATCTCGATGGCCGACCTGCTGACCATTCTGGCGATTGCGCTGGTCACTTCGAAGGGCGCACACGGCGTGCCGGGCTCGGCCATCGTGGTGCTGGCCGCCACGCTGCACGCGATTCCGGCGATTCCCGCCATCGGCCTGGTGCTGGTGCTGTCGGTCGACTGGTTCATGGGCATCGCCCGCGCGCTGGGCAACCTGATCGGCAACTGCGTGGCCACCGTCGCCATCGCGGCCTGGGAAGGCGACATCGACCGCGAGCGTGCGCATGCGGTGCTCGACGGCACCTACTCGCCCGACGACGAGCCTTTGGCTGAAGCGCCCGTGGTAAACACCGGCACCGCCGCTTCCACCGCCCACTGAAAAACATGCCCGCCGACGTCAGCCCCACCGCCATCGCCGAACGCGTCGTCGAGGCCATCCTCGCGCAGAAGCTCGCGCCCGGCGACCGGCTCGGCGAGCAGGCGCTGGCCGAGAACTTCTCGGTGAGCCGCACCATGGTGCGCGAGGCGCTGATGCAGTTGCAGGCGCGCGGTTTCGTCGAGGTGCAGTCGCGCCGCGGCTGGTACGTGGTGGAGCCCTCGGCCGAAGAAGCGCGCGACGCCTTCTCGGCGCGCCGCATCGTCGAGGCCGGCATCCTGGCCGCGAGCGAGGGCCGGCCGCTGGGCCAGGTGATCCGCAAACTGCGCGACCACATCGCCGACGAGCAGCGCGCCATCGAAGGCGCCGACGCCGCCACGCGCGCCTTCCTGCTGGCCGACTTTCATGTCTGCCTGGCCGAGCAGATGGGCCACCAGCTGCTGGTCGACGTGCTGCGCGACCTCACGGCCCGCACCACGCTGGCCGCCACGCTCTACCAGTCGAAGCACGAGGCCGGGCAGTCGTGCGCGGAGCACGGCGCGATCGTCGAAGCGCTCGAGGCCGGCAACATCGAACAGGCGCGCCAGCTCATGCTCGACCACATCGGCAATGTCGAACGGGCGCTGGAGGTCGACGCGACCACCGAGCCCGACGCACCGAGCCGGCTGCGCGCCACACTGGCGCCCGTGGCGCTGCCGCGCGCAGCCAAGCGTTAGTGCTGTGCTGCTGTGCATTTGTGCCAGCCTCAGCTATCAATTGAGTAGCTGACACACGCCGCCGGCCTTGCGCCCGCGGCGTTTTTCTTGGGCAAGCCTGCTGCATCGCACAAGGGCGCGCCGGCTGACACGGCGACGGGTTCCGGCTCGGCTACAGTCCGAGACACTTATGAACTCTCCCCAACTTCAGCGCGGCGTCTTCCTCGCCCTGCTTGCTGCTGTCACCGTCGCCTTTCTGTGGGTGCTGATGCCGTTCTTCGGCGCGGTGCTCTGGGGGGTGGCGCTGGCGATCCTGTTCACGCCGCTGTTCAAGTGGCTGCTCAGGAAGATGCCCGGCCGGCGCAACGTGGCCGCGCTCTCCACGCTGGCGATCTGCCTGTTCATCGTGATCCTGCCGCTGGCGATGGTGGGCGTGTCGCTGGTGCAGGAGGTGGCGCTGATCACGCAGAGCATCCGCTCGGGCCAGATCAACTTCGCGGCCTACTTCCAGCAGATTCTCGATGCCGCGCCGCAGTGGCTGCTGAGCCTCGTGGAACGCTTCAACCTGGGCGACATGGCGGCCTGGCAGGCGCGCGTTTCGGCCATCGCGGGCCAGGCCAGCCAGCTCATCGCGAGCCAGGCACTGGCCATCGGGCAGAACACCTTCGATTTCGTCATCAGCTTCTTCGTGATGCTGTACCTGCTTTACTTCCTGGTGCGCGACGGCTCGACGCTCTCGAAAACCATGCGCGACGCCGTGCCGCTGGCCAAGCCGCACACGCACTACCTGCTGAACAAGTTCACCACCGTGATCCGCGCCACCGTGAAGGGCAATGTGGCCGTGGCCATTGCGCAGGGCACCATCGGCGGGCTGGCGTTCTGGTTCCTCGGCGTGCAGGGCGCGCTGCTGTGGGCCGTGCTGATGGCCTTCCTGTCGCTGCTGCCGGCCGTGGGCGCGGCGCTCATCTGGGGGCCGGTGGCCATCTACTACCTGGCCACGGGACACTTCTGGCAGGGCGGCGTGCTGATCTTCATCGGCGTGTTCGTGATCGGCCTGGTCGACAACATCCTGCGCCCCGTGCTGGTGGGCAAGGACACGCAGATGCCCGACTACATCGTGCTGATGTCGACCATCGGCGGCATGGCGATCTTCGGCATCAACGGCTTCGTGATCGGGCCGGTGATTGCGGCGCTGTTCATGGCCGCCTGGAGCCTGTTCGCGGACGCCGGCCATGTGGGCAACGGGCACGCGATCGAAGAAGCCGCAGAAGCCCCGAAGAACGGGCAGGACAAGGCCTGACAGCGCGCCGGGCCTCACTCAGGCTGCGGCGTTCGCTCCTTCTGCGCGCATTTCGCGCGCGCATTCACGCATTCCGTCGCATGACGCTGGGCACCGCCCGGCGACTGCGGGATCGTCGGGCCCTCCATCCACCACGAGGCCTGCCATGCACTTTACCGCTTTGCTCTCCCGCCCCGCCGTGCGCGCCCTTCTTACGGCTGCCGCGCTCGCCCCCCTCGGCGCCCTGGCCGCCGACCTGAACCTCAGCATCGCCGACGGCCCGGCCGCCGGCGCCACGCTCTACGTCGCGCTGTACAACGACGCCGCCAGCTACACCGAGAGCAAGCCCGTGGCTTCGCAGACCGGTCCGGCACGCGACGGCAAGGCCCGCTTCGTCTTCACCGACCTGGCACCGGGGCGCTACGCGCTGCGCGTGTTCGCCGACGAGAACGGCAACGGCAAGCTCGACACCAACCTGGTGGGCATGCCGATCGAACGCTACGGCTTCTCGAACGACGCCAAGGGCAACCGCGGCGCGCCCGACTTCGAGGCCGCCGCCTTCCGCGTCGAGGCCGACGCGCAGGCCGTCATTCACCTGCGCTGAGGAGCACCGCCATGGAACGACGCGAACTCCTGCGCCTGCTGGCCACAGCCGGCGCCCTGCCCCTCTTCAGCCCGCTGGCACGTGCCGCCGGCACCCCCGATGACAACTGGCAAGCCCAGTTCGAAGCCGCCGACGCCCCATGGAAGATCGGCTTCGCCACGCCCCCGGGCGACCTGCCGCTGACCCGCGCCACCGTGCGCGGTCGCTTTCCCGACGCCGTCGCCGGCACGCTGTTCCGCGTCGGCCCGGCCGGCCACGACCTGGGCGGCGAGCGCTACCACCACTGGTTCGACGGCGACGGCATGGTCCACCGCTTCGTGATCGAGGGCGCCGACGTGCGGCACCAGGGCCGCTACGTCGCCACGCCCAAGCGCGTGGCCGAAGCGAAGGCCGGCCGCCACCTCACCGAGGCCTTCGGCACCATGCCGCCGGGCGTGGAGCCACCCACCTCGGCCGACGCCATCAACGTCGCCAACACCAGCGTGCTGCCGATGCAGGGCGAGGTGCTCGCGCTGTGGGAAGGCGGCTCGGCCACGCGCATCGATGCGCGCACGCTCGACACGCTGGGCGTGAAGACCTGGCGCGCCGACCTCGCGGGCATGCCCTTCTCGGCGCACCCCAAGGTCGACCCGGACGGCACGGTGTGGAACTTCGGCGTGAGCTCCGGCCAAAGCCTGCTGGCGCTGTACGAGATCGCGCCCGGTGGCACGCTGCGCCGCGCGGCCGTCGTGCCGGTGCCCGAGCTGCCCATGGTCCACGACTTCGCCGTCACCGCGCGGCACCTGGTGTTCCTCATGCCGCCGCTGGTCTACGACAGCAAGCGCAAGGAGGCCGGCGCGAGCTTTCTCGACGCCCACGTCTGGCGGCCCGAACTCGGCATGCGCGCGCTGGTGGTCGACAAGCAGAACTGGGAGAAGCGCCAGCTGTTCGAGCTGCCCGCCGGCTTCCTGTTCCACGTCGGCAATGCATGGGAAGAAGACACGCCGCGCGGCGCGCGCATCCACGTCGACTACGTGCGCTCGGAGAACGCCGAGTCAGTGTTCACCAGCAATCGCGAGGTGATGCGCGCACGCCGCGTGCGCCGCAACGAACCGCGCCTGACCGTCGCCACGCTCGACCTGGGCACCGGCAAGGCCACGCAGCGCGAACTGCCGCTGGAGGCCGAGTTCCCGCGCATCGATCCGCGCCGCGTCGGCCTGCGCCACCGCCAGGTGGTCCACGCCACGCAGACGCGCGCCGACGTGCCCGGCTTCGGCGCTGTCGCGCGCACCGACATCGAGACCGGACGCAGCCAGCGTTTCAGCTACGGCGCGCAGGCGATCGTGGAAGAGCACGTCTTCGTGCCGGATGGCGCGAAGCCGGGTTGGGTGTTGGGTACGGCGCTGGACTTTGGGCGGCAGCGGACGGTGTTGTCGTGCTTTGCTGCGGACCACCTTGCTGCAGGACCAGTGGCGCAGGCGACGCTGCCTTACGCGCTGCCGCTGGGGCTGCACGGGGCGTTTGTGAAGGCCTGAGCGTTGTCGTTCAGGGCGACACTCCCGCCGACGGGGAACCTTGCTCCGCGAATGTCCCCCGGGGCTGCGCCCCTCCTCCTTGATTTCGCTGCGCAAGGCACCCCATCGACGTGAGCGTCATCAGAGCAGTGGTTGATCGGACCAGCACACCGACAGCGCTCGGTGGGCCCAGGACATTGGGTGCTTCCCGCAGCGAAATCAAGGAGGAGCCGAAGGCGGGGGACATTCGCGGAGGGAAGTACCCGGTGGCCTGGGCTCGCGCCCTGAATCAACCGCCGTACAACCAGGGCTGATCGAGCAGCCGAGAGCCCAACACCCGCATCGCCATGTCGCGCCCGAAGCGCACGGCACCGGTGGCGTGAAAGATCTCGCCATTGCGACGCGCCCGTGCCTGCACCTGCGCATTGCGTTCCCAGCGCGACTCGGCATAGCGTGCGAACGCAGCCGGCACGCCCAGCGCAGAGGTATCGCCCAACGCGTGCGCCAATGCGACCGCATCCTCGATCGCCATGCCTGCACCTTGAGCGAGGTACGGCACCATCGGATGTGCTGCATCGCCCACCAGCGCGACACGCTCATGCGCCATGTCGGCAGGACCAGCGACCGGCGCGCGATCGCTCAGCGTCCAGGCGCGCCAGCTCGGCATCGCATCGAGCAGCGCCTGCAGACCCGCACAACTGCGACCCATCGCCTGCTTCAACGCAACAAGGCTGCTGGCCTGATCCCAATCGCGTGCATCGCCAGCGGGTGCAGATTCGGCAATCACAACGACGTTGAGCGCATCACCCGCGCGCACCGGGTACGCGACCGCATGCAAACGCGGCCCGAGCCACACATCGACGCGCGAACGACGCAGCGCCGCAGGCAGATCGGCCTGACGCACCAGCGCACGCCACGCCGTGTGGCCGGTCACGCGCGGCGGTGCTTCGGCGGATTCGGATTCGAGCTGCGCGCGCACCAGGCTCCACAGACCGTCGGCGCCCACCAGCGCCTCACCTTCCCACGCGCGCGCGTCGGTGCTCGATACGCAGACCAAGTCGTCGCTGGTCTCGACCTGCCGGATGCGCGCGGCCGTGACCAGCGAGCCCGTGCCCTGTGCGCGCACGGCATCGAGCAACAGCGTGTGCAGATCGGCGCGGTGCACGCAGCAGTACGGCGCACCGTAGCGCTGCTGCATGGCGTCGCCCAGCGGCATGCGGGCCAGTTCGGCGCCGCTGCCGGCGCTGTGGACCACGAGCGCATCGGGGCGCGCCGCGATGGCTGCGAGGCCGCGGCCGAGGTCGAGTTGCTGAAGGCGGCGGGTGGCGTTGGGGCCGAGCTGCACGCCGGCGCCGATTTCGCCGAAGTCGGCGGCCTGTTCGAAAACGTCGGCGCGGTGCTTGGCGCGGGACAGGGCCAGCGCCGTGGCCAGCCCTCCGATCCCGCCTCCTGCGACGAGGATGTGCGCGGGCATCGGACTCAGCGTCCGGTGCTGGGCGTGGGGCTGTGGCTGTCGACGGGGTCGGCGCCGGCGGGTTTCTTGGGACCACAGCTGCCGCAACTGTCGCACGAGCCGCAGCCCGAGGTCTTGGCCAGCGAGGCGGCGAGCTGATCGGCGCGGGACTGATCGATGAGGCCCGTGCGCTGCGTGCCGGCCGCGAGCTTGCGGGCAGCGCCGCGGCGCCAGCCGGCGGGCATCCAGCGCCAGACCGCGTAGAGCGCGGCGGCCGCGACGATCAATCCGACGATCAGTTGCTGTGTCATGTCTTCTTCAACCCTTTCCCTGTGGTTTTACCCCGCTCCGAAAGCGAGTGCAATGCGATAGGTCAAGAAGCATGCCACGTATGCAAGGGCGAATAAGTAGCCCGCCATGATCCACACGTATTTCCACGAGCCGGTTTCGCGCTTGACGGCCGCCAGCGTTGACAAACATTGCGGCGCGAACACGTACCAGACCAGCAGCGACAGCGCAGTCGCGAGCGACCAGCTGCCGGCGATGAGCGGCTCCAGCGCGGTGGCCACGTCGTCGCCGGTGGCCGAGAGCGCGTACACCGTGCCCAGCGCACCCACCGCGACTTCGCGTGCGGCCATGCCCGGCACCAGCGCGATGGAAATCTGCCAGTTGAAACCGATGGGCGCAAAGATGTGCTCCAGCCCGCGGCCGATGATGCCAGCCAGGCTGTACTGGATGGCGGGGCCGGTCGCGCCTTCGGGCGGCGACGGGAAGGTCGACAGGAACCACAGAAGGATCGTGAGCGTCAGGATGATCGTGCCGACGCGCTGAAGGAAGATCCATGCTCGTTCATAGAGTCCCACGACCAGGTTTCGAGGGCTAGGCCAGCGGTAGGCCGGCAGTTCCATCAACAGTGGCGAGTGCTTCGTGCTGTCGCGGAAGCGCTTCATGACCCAGGCCACGGCCATCGCCGAGACGATGCCGAACACATACAGCGCGAACAGCACCACGCCTTGCAGGTTGAAGATGCCGCCCACGTCGCGCGCCGGAATGAAGGCCGCGATCAGCAGCGCATACACCGGCAGCCGCGCCGAGCAGGTCATGAGCGGCGCGATCATGATGGTCGTGATGCGGTCGCGCCAGTTGCTGATGGTGCGCGTGGCCATCACGCCCGGAATGGCGCAGGCAAAGCTCGACAGCAGCGGAATGAACGAGCGGCCCGACAGGCCCACGGTGCCCATCATGCGGTCGAGCAGGAAGGCCGCGCGCGGCAGGTAGCCGGAATCTTCCAGCGCCAGGATGAACAGGAACAGGATCAGGATCTGCGGCAGGAACACGATCACGCCGCCCACACCGGCAATGACACCGTCGACCAGCAGGCTCTGCAGCATGCCTTCGGGCATGTGCGTCTTGATGAGGTTGCCCAGCCCTTCGGTGCCGGCCTTGATGGCGTCCATCGGCACGTTGGCCCAGCTGAACACGGCCTGGAACATCAGGAACATGGTGACGGCCAGCACCAGCATGCCCCACACGGGGTGCATGACGACGCGGTCGATGCGGTCGCTGGTGTCCAGGCTGCCCACGGGCTCCTTCACGGCCAGGCCGAGGATGCGGCGCACTTCGCGCTGCGTGGCGAGCACGTCGTCCAGGCCGGGCGCCTTCCAGGGCTGGGGCGCAGCGGCGGCGACCGGTGCGTCGAGCGCTTCGAGCAGGTTCTTCGCGCCGCCGCTGTGGACACCCACGGTCTCGATCACCGGCACGCCGAGTTCGCGCGAGAGCACGGCGGTGTCGACCGTGATGCCCTGCTTCTTGGCCATGTCGGTCATGTTGAGCGCCACCACCATCGGCAGGCCCAGCTGGCGCGCTTCGAGCACCAGGCGCAGGTTCAGGCGCAGGTTGGTGGCGTCGGTCACGCACACGAGCAGGTCGGGCAGGTCCTCTTTGCTTTGGCCGGTGACGATGTCGCGCGTGACGGCCTCGTCGGCGCTCAGTGCGTTCAGGCTGTAGGCGCCCGGCAGGTCGAGCACGAACACGCGGCGACCGGTCGGCGTGCGCAGCGTGCCTTCCTTGCGCTCGACGGTCACGCCGGCGTAGTTGGCCACCTTCTGGCGGCTGCCGGTCAGCAGGTTGAAGAGCGCGGTCTTGCCGCAGTTCGGATTGCCCAGCAGCGCGATGCGCCCGGGCTGTGCGGTGGCGCCCAGGCGGCCCGGCCCCTGGATGACGGCTTCAACCATGGTTCGCGGCTCCCGGCGTGACGTGGATCAGCGCGGCCTCGTGGCGGCGCAGCGCGAAGGTGGTGTGGCCCAGGCGCACGGCCAGCGGCTCGCGGCCCGGCGTGCCGGTGGCGACGATGCGCACGGCCTCGCCCGGCACGAAGCCGATTTCGGTCAGGCGCAGCACCAGCTCGCGGTCATCCGCGCTGTCGGGGCGGGCCACGTCGAGCACGGTGGCCCACTGATGGGACGGAAGCTGGTCGAGGCTCAGCGCGGTGGTGGTCGGCGCTGCGCCGAGGTCGTTGTTTCGCACGGTGGGGGTGCGCCCCCCGGAAACCCCGGGGCACGCCAGTAAGCAAAAGCCAGATGCTAGCAATTCTCACTCGCGAAAACCTGACCAACCCCAAAAAGTGGTGGGTCAGGCGGAAATGAGTGCCTCCCTCTGGGCCGGACTCAGTTCAATCCGAGCATCCCGCGCAGCTTCGACAGGTCTTCGGCCAGCGTGTTCACCCGCCCGGCCAGCATCTTGCGGTCGCGCTCGGTGAGCTTCGAATAGGTTTCGAAGCCGCCGTCGGCCGTGCGGTACTTGGCCAGCGTGTCGAACACCACCTTGAAGTTGGCGTCGGCCTTCTCGGCGAAGGGCTTGTCCTGCTTCACGACCAGCGGGCGCAGCAGCTCGACGATCTTGTAGGCGCCCTCGAAGTTCGACTGGAAATCCCACAGGTCGGTGTGGCTGTAGCGGTTTTCTTCGCCGGAGATCTTGGTGGCGGCCACCTCTTCCATCAGCACGGCGGCGCCGCCCACGACCTTCTCGGGCGGGAAGGTCAGCGCGCCCAGGCGCTTTTGCAACTCGAGCACATCGGCCAGCAGCTTGTCGGCCACGGGGTTCAGGTCCTTGGTGCTCTTGAGCGTCCACAGGCCGTACTCGATGCGGTGAAAGCCGATGAAGGCCGGGTCTTTCTCGGCCTTTTCATGGTCGTCCGCGCGCGAGTCGATCGACTGGTCGAGGTCGGTGAACAGCTCGGCCACGGGCTCGACGCGTTCGTAGCTGGTGCGCGTGGGCGCGTAGAGCTTCTTGGCCTTCTCGATGTCGCCGGCCTTCACGGCGGCGGTGAACACGCGCACGTCGGCGGCCAGCTTGCGCACGTTCTGCGTCACGTAGATCTTGTAGTCCGAGATCGGACCGACCAGCTCGAGCGGCGACACGGCGGCCTGCGCGCCCACGGCATGAAGGCCGGCAAAGCCTGCGACGAAAGCGGCGAGGAAGCGGCGGCGGAACTGCACGGTCATGGATCTCCTTGGGTGCGATGCGGTGAGGGTGATGAAAAAGGAAAGCAAGGCTCAGGCGGCCAGCAGGCTGCGCCCGAGCCAGTCGTCGGCGCCCTGCACGCCGGGCAGCGTGAAGAAGAAGCCGCCGCCGATGGGCTTGATGTATTCCTCGAGCGGCTCGCCGTCGAGGCGGCTCTGCACGGCGACAAAGCCCTTCTCGAGGTCGGCCTGGTAGCAGATGAAAAGCAGCCCCATTTCGAGCTGGCCCGACTTGGTGACGCCGTTCGAATAGTTGAAAGGCCGGCGCAGCATCAGGTTGGCGTCCGAGGCCTTGGTGCGCGGGTTCGCCAGGCGGATGTGCGCGTCCATCGGCGTCGCCTTGCCTTCGGGGTCTTTCGTGTAGTCGGGCACGTCGTGCTCGGTCTTGCCGCCGTCCAGCGGCGCGCCGCTGGGCTTCAGGCGGCCCATGATGGCCTCCTGCTCCTGCAGCGGCGTGCGGTCCCAGCGCTCGACGAAGTTGCGGATGATCCGCACCGCCTGGTAGCTGCCGCCCACGGCCCAGGCGGGCTCGTCGCCGTTCGGCTGCACCCAGACGTGCTTGTTCATGAGCGTGTCGTCCGCGGAGTCGGGGTTGGCCGAGCCGTCGCGAAAACCGAGGAAGTTGCGCGCGCTCTCCGCGGGCTGGCCCGCCACCGCGGGAATCGGCGGCACCGAGCCTTCCTGCTTCCAGTGCAGCACCAGCAGGTCGGGCGTGTTCTTGATGATGTCGCGCAGCGCGTGGATGTTGGTGTCGGGCGTGTTGGCGCAGAACTGGATCGACAGGTCGCCATGGCACAGCGCGGCGTCGAGCGCGTCGTTCGGGTGGCGCTGCATCGGGTTCAGGCGCAGCGGCTTCTTCTTGACGAGGCCGAAGCGCTCGTCGAACAGCGACGCACCGACCGACACGGTCACGGTGAGCCCGTCGGGCTGCACCACCGGGCCGAGGATGCCGGAGCCCGCGGGCGGCAGCTTGGGGTCGGGGTCGGTCTGCGGGCCGCCCTGCGTGAGAAAGGCGATGCGCTCGGTGAGCGTGCGCATCAGCCGCTCCAGGTCGGCGCGGTTCTCGGCCAGCACGTAGAACGAGGCGATCATGCCGGCCGTCGGGCGCGGCGTGACGACGCCTGCCTGGTGCTTGCCGCGGAAGGGCACACGGTCTTGCGTGTGGGTGCTTTGCGGCGCGTCGGTGACTTGCGCGCCCGCGTCGGGCGTGCCCGGCGTAGCAGCGCCGGCACGCGCGGCGGCGGCGAGCCCGGCAAAGGCCACGCCTGCGGCGCCGAGCATGCGGCGGCGGTGCGGCGAGGCGGGGTGTCCCGCGACGGGGACGGCGTCGTTCTTCTTCGTCGGTTCCATGGGGTTCGTTCTCAACTCATTCCAACCCGAGCGCGGCGTTCACCTTGCCCAGTTCCTCGGCCAGCGCACGCACCGACACAGCCAACGCCTGGCGCTGCGCCTCGTCCAGCGGCGCGGGCTTGAAGCCTTCGCCTTCGCGGTACGGCGCCAGCGCGGCGTCGAAGGCGGCAAAGCGCTCGTCCACGGCCTTCTGCTGCGCAGGCGCGGCCTTCACGAGCAGCGGCTGCAGCAGGTCGGCGATCTTCTTCGTGCCTTCGTAGCTGCCCTGCAGGTTCACCAACTCGGCGTGGCCGTAGTGGTCTTCGCCGCCGGCCGGCAGGTTGTCGGCCACGCGGCGCAGCAGCTTGGAGGCGGCGCTCGCGAGCCGTTCGGGCGGCACGCTCAGTGCGCGCAGGCGCGTCTGCAGCGTCTCGACGTCGGCCAGCAACTGGTCGAGGACCGGTGCCAGCGCCTTCGGATCGCCCTGCCCGTACAGCGCGTACTCGATGCGGTGGAAGCCGCTGAAGCCCGGGTCGGCCTCGCGCTTCTCGAAGTAGTCGGCGCGGGCGTTGATGCGCGCGTCGAGGTCGGCGAACAACTCGGCCATCGGCTCGATGCGCTTGTAGGCCTGGTGGGCCGGCGCGTAGAGCGCGCGCGCCTGCGCCAGGTCGCCGGCCTTGACGGCATCGGCCAGCGCGCGCACCGCGTCGTCGAGCGTGGCCGCCTCCAACCGCAGGAACACCTGGTACTCGGCCAGCGCGCCCACGTAGTTGACGAGCGACGGCCGCGCCTCCTCGGCCAGCGAGGCCGCCGACGGCGTGACGTGCAGCTTGCCGCGCGGGTTGCTCAGCAGGCCGCAGGTGATGGCGAAGTCGCCCGGCGAGAGCTTGACCGTCATGGTCTGCGAGAAGCCAGGCGCGATGTTCTCGCGCTCTTCGACCACCATCACGCCGTCGAGAATTTCCCACTCGAGCGCGCGGTTCGACTGGTTCACGATGGTGAAGGTCGTGCGGCCCGCGGGCACGGTGATCTCGTTCGGGTCGCAGGCGTTGCCGCGAATGGTGACCGTGACGGCGTGGTCGGTCGCCTTGGGCGGCGCCTTGCGCGCCTGGTTCGAGGCGTACCAGAAGGCCGCGAGGCCGGCGACGACCAGCAGCGCCGAGGCGCCCACGGCGACGCGCATGAGCGTCGATGACGAAGAAGAAGAGGAGGAAGACATGAAGGAAAAAGATCAGCCGGCGGTGGCCGTGCGCGGCGCCGCAGCAGCAGCCGGGCGCAGGAAGAAGAACAGGGCCACGGCCAGGAAGGCCAGGTAGACGATCACCTCGCCCACCACAGGCGCGGCCTGGTAGCCCAGCAGGCCCGACAGCACGGCGCCCACGGGGCTGTCCATCGGCAGGGTTTCGCTCATGTCGAAGACCACGGTCTGCAGCTGGTTCCACACGCCGGCCTCGTGCAGCTTGCGCAGCACGCCGGCCAGCAACCCGGCCGCGACCAGCAGGATGAACAGGCCCGTGAAGCGGAAGAAGCGGCGCAAGTCGAGCCGCACGCCGCCCGAATAGATGCCCCAGCCGACCACCACCGACACGGCGATGCCCGCGAGCGCGCCCACGGGGGCTTCCCAACCGGTGCTCTGCTGGAACACGGCCAGCAGGAAGAAGACCGACTCCAGCCCCTCGCGCGCGACCGCGAGAAACACCATGCCGATGAGCGCCCAGCCCTGCCCGTCGGCATGCTGCGCCAGCGCTTTGTCGATCGACGCGTGCAGCTCGCCCTTGATGGAGCGCGCCGCCTTGCGCATCCAGAACACCATCGTGGTCAACATGACCACGGCGATGAGCCCCACCACGCCTTCGAACAGCTCCTGCTGCTTCTGCGGAAACTCGGCCGCCAGCAGTTGCAGGCCGGCGCCGGCAAACAGCGACAGCGCAGTGGCCAGCAGCACGCCGACCCACACCGCGGGCATCAGCACCCCACGACCGCTTTGTTTGAGGTAACTGGCAACGATGCCGACGATCAGCGCGGCTTCGATGCCTTCGCGCAGCATGATGAGAAAGGGAATGAGCATCTCGGAGCAGAAGAATGTCCTTTGAAAATGCCCCGATGTGGTGCATTTTTCAACGAACGGCCCGAGGATACCCCATCAAATAAGATTTATTCTCAATTATGGGTATTCGACCCCGCCCCGCTCACAGGGGCAGTTCGACGATGCGTGCGCTGACGGTGTCGCCGTCGACGATCAGCTCGGCCACGGCGATAGGCAGCTTGAATCGGCGTGGGCCGGCGCTGCCCGGGTTGACGTAGAGCACGCCGCCGCGTTCTTCGACCTTGGGTTGGTGCGAGTGGCCGGACACGACCACGCGAACGCCCTCGCCCGCCGGGTCACCGCTCAGTTCGGAAAGATCATGGATCGCCAGCAGCCGCACGCCGCCGAGCTGCAGCACGGCGGTCTCGGGAATGGCCTCGGCCCACGCCTCGCGGTCGTTGTTGCCGCGCACCACCGTCAGCGGCGCGATCGCGGCGAGTGCGTCGAGGATGCCGGCGTCGCCGATGTCCCCGCCGTGCACGATGAAGTCGCTGCCCTGCAAGGCCGCCACGGCCTGCGGACGCAGCAGGCCGTGGGTGTCGGAGATGAGTCCGACGCGGATCAAACCCAACCCGTCAGGCCGCCAGCAGCTGCCGCAGCACGAACGGCAGGATGCCGCCGTGCTTGTAGTAATCGACCTCGATCGGCGTGTCGATGCGCAGGCGCACCGTCACCTCCTGGTGCGTGCCGTCGGCGCGGTGCACGACCAGCTTCACGTCCATCTGCGGCTTGAGTTCGCCGCCGATCACGACGTCGATCTTTTCCTCGCCCGTGAGGCCCAGCGTCTGCCACGAGTCGGCGCCACGGAACTGCAGCGGCAGCACGCCCATGCCGACCAGGTTGGCGCGGTGGATGCGCTCGAAGCTGCGCGCCACCACGGCCTTGATGCCCAGCAACTGCGTGCCCTTCGCGGCCCAGTCGCGCGACGAGCCGGTGCCGTACTCCTCGCCGCCGAACACGATGGTCGGCGTGCCGGCTTCCATGTACTTCATGGCGGCGTCGTAGATGAACATCTTCTCGCCGCCCGGCTGGAACAGCGTGACGCCGCCCTCTTCCTGCGTGCCGTTGGCGTCCGGCGGAATCATCAGGTTCTTGATGCGCACGTTGGCGAAGGTGCCGCGCACCATCACGTCGTGGTTGCCGCGGCGCGAGCCGTAGCTGTTGAAGTCGGCCTTGGGCACGCCGTTCGCCTTGAGCCAGATGCCCGCGGGCGAGCTTTCCTTGATGGAGCCGGCCGGCGAGATGTGGTCGGTGGTGATCGAGTCGCCGAACAGCGCCATGACGCGCGCGCCCTGGATGCCCGCGTCGGACGCGTGCGGCTGCATCTGGAAGCCTTCGAAGAACGGCGGCTCGGCGATGTAGGTCGACGTTGGCCAGTCGTACACCTGGCCGGTCGTGCCCTTGATGCTCGTCCAGAACTTGCCCGGATCGGTCTTCACCTTCTCGTAGTTCGCGCGGAACGACTTGGCGTTCATGGCGAAGCGCAGGTTGTCGTCGATTTCCTTCGGCGTGGGCCAGATGTCGCCCAGGTACACGTCCTTGCCGCCCTTGCCCTTGCCCACGGGCTGGGTCATGAGGTCGGTCAGCACGTTGCCCGCGATGGCAAAAGCCACCACCAGCGGCGGCGAGGCCAGGAAGTTGGCCTTCAGGTTCGGGTGGATGCGCGCCTCGAAGTTGCGGTTGCCCGACAGCACGGCCGCGCCGATGAGGTCGTTCTTGGTGATGGCTTCGTTGATCTCGGGCGTGAGGTCGCCGGCGTTGCCGATGCAGGTGGTGCAGCCGTAGCCCGCGAGGTAGAAGCCCAGCTTCTCCAGGTACGTCAGCAGGCCCGCCTTCTCGAGGTACTCGGTGACGATGCGCGAGCCCGGGGCCAGCGAGGTCTTGATGTGCGGCTGCACCTTCAGGCCCGCTTCCACCGCCTTCTTGGCCAAGAGGCCGGCCGCGAGCATCACGCTCGGGTTGGAGGTGTTGGTGCACGAGGTGATGGCCGCGATGAGCACGTCGCCGTTGCCGATCGTGATCTGGCCCTTGGGCGCGGGCGGTGCCGTGGCGCTGGTGTGGGCCGCGGCCTTGGTGGAACGGTTGGCGACCATCTCGACCAGTTCGCGCGGCGAACCAGCGGGCGGCGGCGCCACCTCTTCGTCGCCGCCCTGCCCGGCGCTGACCAGCGGGTAGCGCTGCTTGAGCTTCTCGGCCGGCTGGTTGAAGCCGTTGGCGTCGTTGGGCTTGCTGTACAGCTCGGCGAACTTGGTCGACAGGTGGCCCAGGTCGATGCGGTCCTGCGGGCGCTTGGGACCGGCCAGGCTGGGCGACACGGTGCCCAGGTCGAGCTTGACGATCTTGGTGTAGTCGATGTCGCCCGGCGCGGGCATGCCGAACAGGCCCTGCGCCTTGTAGTAGGCGGCGAAGCGCTCGACCTCTTCCTTGGTGCGGCCCGTGCCTTCGAAGTACGCCACGGTCATCTCGTCGACCGGGAAGAAGCCCATGGTGGCGCCGTACTCGGGCGCCATGTTGCCGATGGTCGCGCGGTCGGGCACGGCGATGGAGGCCGCGCCAGGGCCGAAGAATTCGACGAACTTGCCCACCACCTTTTCACCGCGCAGGATGGCCGTGACGTACAGCACCAGGTCGGTGGCCGTGACGCCTTCGCGCAGCTTGCCGGTGAGCTCGAAGCCCACCACGTCGGGCGTGAGCATGTAGACCGGCTGGCCCAGCATGGCGGCCTCGGCCTCGATGCCGCCCACGCCCCAGCCGACCACGCCGACGCCGTTGATCATGGTGGTGTGGCTGTCGGTGCCCACGAGCGAGTCGGGGTAGTACACCGGTGTGTCGCTCTTGTCGGCCGGGCTCTTGTAGACGCCGCGCGCAAAGTACTCGAGGTTGACCTGGTGCACGATGCCAAAGCCCGGCGGCACAACGCCGAAGGTGTCGAAGGCCTGCATGCCCCATTTCATGAACTGGTAGCGCTCGTTGTTGCGCTGGAACTCCAGCTTCATGTTGAGGTCGAGCGCCTTGGGCGTGCCGTAGTAGTCGACCATCACCGAGTGGTCGACCACGAGGTCGACAGGCACCAGCGGCTCGATGGTCTTGGGCGACTTGCCCAGCTTGGCGGCCACGCTGCGCATGGCGGCAAGGTCGGCCAGCAGCGGCACGCCGGTGAAGTCCTGCAGCACCACGCGGGTGACGACGAACGGGATTTCGTCGGTGCGCTCGGCATTGGGCGCCCAGTGGGCCAGCTCTTCGACGTGCTTGGCCGACACCTTCTGGCCGTCGCAGTTGCGCAGCACCGATTCGAGCACGATGCGGATCGACACCGGCAGGCGCTCCACGGACGGGTACTGCTTGGCCAGTTCCTTCAGCGACCAGTACTTGCCGGACTTTCCCGACGCGGTCTTGAAGGTCTTGAGGGTGGACGCAAACGCGTGCGCCGGGGCTTTGGCCATGAGAGGACTCCTGTGTGTTCGTGGAAGCCTCTCAAGGATAGCGAGGTTCAATGTCAGTCGTTGTAGTCAGTCTTCCTTGTCGGGCTCTCTCAAAACTATGGTTCTCATAGCAAAAACGCCCGCCGCACGGGGTGCGGCGGGCGTGCAGCGGACGTATGGCGGACGGTCAAGCGCTCAGGCCATCGCCATCTGCGCACCGCCCCGGGTGCGGCGCAGCCCCGTCCATTGCAGCTCGGCCAGCACGACCACGCACAGCGCCTGCGCCAGCACCCAGGCCATGCCGAGCGCGGTGACCGCGAACACGCCGCTGACCAGCAGCGCCACGCAGGCCACGGCCCAGGCGAAGTTGCCGACGACCACAAGGCCGATCAGCGTGCGCGGCGGCGTGGCGCGGCTGGCCATGAAGGCGGCGGCGGCTGCGTAGGCCAGCAGGAACACGCCGGTGCCCATAAGCAGCCAGGCCGGCAGGCCGGTCAGGCTGGCAAGAACGTCGGTGAACGCCACCTGCAGCGCGCCGGTCGCGGCGCACGAAGCGGCATCGGCCCACATCACGTTCGACAGGAAGCGGGGGGAAGCGAAAACAGACATGTGAATCTCCTGGGTGGGTACGCTGCAGGCCAGTCCTGCTGCGTTGGGGTCGATGATTCCGCCGGGCGTGGATCGCGTCGATGACCTGGGAGGTCATGGCGCGGCGCCGCCGTCGCGCCAGAATGCGGCTCCATGAACACCCCCCGCCCCCATTCGTCCAAGGCCGCCGCCGCCGGCCTTCCCGGCGCGCGTGATCCGTTCGGCGCCCACCTGCGGCACTGGCGCACCCACCGCCGCCTGAGCCAGCTCGACCTGGCGCAGGAGGCCGAGGTCTCGACCCGCCACCTGAGCTACGTGGAAACCGGCCGCGCCGCGCCCAGCCGCGAGATGGTGCTGCGCCTGGCCGAACGGCTCGACGTGCCGCTGCGCGAGCGCAACGCGCTGCTGGTGGCCGCCGGCTTCGCGCCCATGTACCGCCAGCGCTCGCTCGACGACCCCGCCATGGCCTCGGCGCGCCGCGCCATCGACCTGGTGCTGAAGGGCCACGAGCCCTTCCCCGCGCTGGCCGTGGACCGGCACTGGAACCTGGTGGCGCACAACGCGCTGGTGCCGCTGCTCATGGAAGGCTGCTCGGCCGAGTTGCTGAAGCCGCCCATCAACGTGCTGCGGCTGAGCCTGCACCCCGAGGGCGTGGCGCCGCGTATCGCGAACCTCGCGCAATGGCGCACGCACCTGCTCGAACGGCTGCAGCAGCAGATCGCCGCCACCGGCGACACCGTGCTGCAGGCGCTGCACGACGAGCTGGAGGGCTACCCGCCGCCGGCCGTGAGCCACGACGCGCCGCTGCTCGACACCGCGCTGTCGGCGGTGGCCGTGCCGTTCCAGGTGGTCATGCCGAGCGGCGTGCTGAGCTTCATCAGCACCATCACGATCTTCGGCACGCCGGTGGACGTCACGTTGCAGGAACTCGCGGTGGAGTCGTTCTTTCCGGCGGACGAGCAGACGGCGGCTGCCCTGACGGCGCTGGCTGCTGCGCAGCAGGCGCGCGGTTGAGATCGGCGACGGTGCCGTCCGCATTGCGCGCCGGCCCCTCGAAGTCGTCGACCTGGATCACCTTGTCGGCCGCCTGCAGATAAGCCAGCGCCAGCGCAGGGTCGGTGGCCGAGCGCGCGGCCTCGTCGAGCGAGCGCGTGCGGCGCAGCACCTTGTTGAGCGCGGCGGTCTCGTCACCCAGTTGCGCGCCGAGCGCCATCGCCTGCATCAGGTCGCGCAGGCCGCCCGGGCCAGGCTCGGCCAGATCGGGCACGAGACGCGCGACCACCTCCGGCCGCGTGCGCAGCAGCTCGGCCAGCGCCATCAGCTGCACATCGCGCAGCGGCGCCAGGTGTGCGGTGCGGCGCAGCACCAGCGCGCCGAGCAGGCGCCGCCCCGGCGTCGGCAGGTTGGCGTACAGGTCGCGCAGGATCTTGCCGGCCTCGTCCAGTTGCAGCCGGATCGCCGCCTGCGCAAAGGGCAGCAGCTCGGGCGCCGCATCGACGCGGAAGCGCCACACGCAGGCGCTCGCCAGGTACAGGTGGGCCAGCACGTCGCCCAGCCGCGCCGACAGCAGCTCCATGCGCTTGAGCTTGCCGCCGAGCAGCCCCATCGCCAGGTCGGCGGTGAGCGCGTACTTGGCGCTCATGCGCGCGATGAGCCGTGCTTCGGCCGCCAGCGCCTCGGGCGGATCGCCGAGCACCGGCGCACCGAAGAGGCTGTGCCACAGGTTGCGCGCCACATGCTTGCCGTGCGCGATGAGCGCCTGGCCCAGTGCCGTTTCGTCTTTGGCCTGCACCGCCGCCATTTCATCGAGCACGTGCGGGTGGCAGCGCACCGCGCCTTGGCCGAACACGATGAGCGCGCGCGTGAGGATGTTCGCGCCCTCCACCGTGATCGCGATCGGCGCCTGCCGGTAGGCCACGCCGAGCAGGTTCGACGGGCCCGAGATGATCCCCTTGCCGCCGAGGATGTCCATGCCGTGGTTGACCGCGCGCCGCCCGGCCTCGGTGAGCTGCACCTTGAGAATTGCGCTGGCCACGCTGGGCCGCTCGCCGTTGTCGAGCGCGGCGGCCGTGAAGCGGCGCGCCGCATCGGTCGCGTACAGCTGCGCCGACATCTGCGCGACCAGCCCCGCCACCGCATGGAACTTGCCCACCGGCAGGCCGAACTGCTCGCGGATCTGGCCGTAGGCGTTGCTCACGTACAGCGCGGTCTGCTGCATGGCCGAGCCCAACGCGGGCAGCGAGATGGCGCGGCCCGCGGCCAGGCATTCCATCAGCATGCGCCAGCCCTGCCCCACCTGCGGCTCGCCGCCGATGACCCAGTCCATCGGCACGAACACCTGCCGGCCGCGGATCGGGCCGTTCATGAAGGCGCTGTCCATCGGGCGGTGGCGCCGGCCAATCTCCATGCCCTCGTGCGGCACCGGAATCAGCGCGCAGGTGATGCCGAGTTCGCGATGGCCTTCGGGCCGGCTCTCGTCGATGGCATGGAACGCGAGGCCGACCACGGTGGCGACCGGCGCGAGCGTGATGTAGCGCTTGTCGAAATCGACCAGGAAGCCGCGCGTGCGCCGGCCCTGGAACTCGCACTCGACGAGCACGCCGCGATCAGGAATCGCGGCTGCGTCGGAGCCCGCATAGGGCGAGGTCAGGCCGAAGCACGGCAGCTCGCGGCCATCGGCCAGGCGCGGCAGGTAGTGGTCTTTCTGCGCGTCGGTGCCGTAGCGCAGCAGCAACTCGGCCGGCCCGAGCGAGTTGGGCACCATCACCGTCACGGCGGTCGCGACGTTGACGCTCGCGATGCGCGCCACCACCGAGGCATGTGCGAAGTGGCCGAAGCCCAGGCCGCCGAATGCCTCGGGAATGATCATTCCGAAGAAGCGCTTCTCGCGCAGGAAGCGCCACACCTCGGGCGGCAGGTCGCGCGCCTGGTCGATGGCGTGGTCGTCGAGCATGCGGCACAGCGCGGGCACTTCGTTCGACAAAAAGGCTTCTTCGCGCGCGCTGAGCTGGTTGGGGCCGGCGGCCGTCAGCGCGTCGAAATCGGGGCGCCCGGCAAAGAGCTGGCCTTCGAACCCGACCGTGCCGGCCTCGAGCGCGGCGCGCTCGGTGTCGCCCAGCGGTGGCAGGGCTTTGGAGAAAGGCTGCATCGCCCATCGGCCGATCAGGGTCGCCAGTGGCATGGGGTCTCCTTGTGCCGCACCGGAGCGCGCGGCGTCCGTCCATTCTTGGGCGGATGCGGCCCGCGCCGGGGCCGGTCAAGGGCGTTCGCGCGTGTCGGAGATGGGCCCGCGCAAGCCCTTGAATCAGGCCCGGATCAGCGGCGCTTGGGCGCCTGCCCGGCCGGCGCGGCGGCCGGCATCGGCGCATTCGGATCGCGCCAGCCGTACTCGACGTAGCGGCGGATCACGAGGCAGCCCGGCGGCGAATCGATCAGCGAGACCGACGAGGTCGGCTCCTTGTCGTCGGTGTAGACCGTGTAGATCGGCAGCAGCGGCGTGCGCTTGTAGTTCTTCAGTTCCTGCTCGGCCACGCTGGCGCAGGTGAAAGGCGCGACCGAGATGCGCTCGGCCGCCACGGTGCAGGCACCGCTGTCGTCAGGAATCGCGGTGATCGACGCGGCCACGCCCGCGTTCGGGTACTGGATGCCGACCAGCGAGAACACCGGGCCGGCGTCGGGGCGCTTGCGGTCCCAGTCGAGCAGCACGTCGTGCGCGCGGCTGCCCTGCACGGTGAGCGAGGCCAGTCGCGTGATGGCGGGCAGGCAGCGCTGGATGCCGACGCTGGCGGCGGCGCGCGTGAGCGTGTCTTGCGGCGCCGCGGGCGGGGCCAGCACGCCTTGCGCGAGCGCGCTGCCGGCCATCGCGAGCGCCCAGGCTGCAGCGGTGAATCGGGCAAGGACGTTCATCGGTGTCGCCTTCACGCGTAGAGGCTCTCGATGGCCGCGGAGTAGAGGCGCACGTTCTCCTCGCCTTCCGGGTCGAGCTTCGCGATGAGTGCGCGGGCGCGTTCGCGGTAGGCCGGCAGGTTGGCGTCGTGCTCGGCGAACGCGCGCCGCAGCGCCTGCCCGCCCTCCTCGCAGTCGAAGCCGTGGTAGCGGTAGCCGCAGTCGCCGATCAGGTGCGAGTTGTGGATGAGCGGCCAGCCGCCGTACAGCGCCTCGTAATAAAGGTAGTTCTGCGCGTTCTCCCAGTGGTGCGCAAAGACCGCGTCGATCGCGCCCGGCAGCACCTGGTACAGCGGAAAGCGCCCTTCGAAAGTCGCCAGGCCGTGCCGCACGAGGTCGAGGCTCTGGGCGAAGGCGACGAAGTTCGGCTTGTCCTTCAGGTGGAAGCTGTTGTAGACCCACATCTTCTCGATGAGGCGCGGCTGCGCGCGGTGCGCCGACTCGCAGCCCAGCATCGGGATGAAGCTGGTCTTCACCATGCAGATGTTGGGCTCGAAGATGGCGACGCGCCACTGCTTGCGGCCCGGCTCGTAGGCGAAGCGCTTGCCGTCGGTGCCGCGCGCCATCGCCTTCTCGACCACCATCGGGCTCCACAGGTGCGGCATGAGCTTGGTGGGCGCGCGGAAGGTGCTCGCGAAGTACGGCTTGCAGGAGGTTTCGTACTCGGGCAGCGTCCACACCTCGTCGTACGGCGCACCGCTGACCAGCATGCCGTGCGGCTTGTTGAAGATCATCCGTTCGATGTCGATCACGTAGTCGTTGCCCACGCGCATCGAAACGATCTTGCCGCCGCGTTCACGAAACGCCACCGACCAGTCGCGCCCCAGCTGCGCACTCATCTCGATCATGAGGTCGAGCTCGTGCGCGGCGGTGGCCATGTCGATGATCGGCACCGGCGAATCGGCGAGGAAGTTGGTCGCATCAGCCGGGCCGCCGTCGCCGCCGCCGGCCACCAGCACCGTGCGCTCGACGCAGGGCGAACGCAGCAGCAGCATCACGAGGAACAGGCAGTTCTGGTAGACGCCGTTCTCCCACAGGCTCTGCTCGCCCTTGCGGATGAAGATGGAGACGCCGACCTTCAGGCGGGTCGGTGAAGCGGCTGCGCGCGGACCTGCGGTGTGGTTCTGCACGTCGCTCATACCGCCACCTTCGCGTTGCCGGCACGGAACGCCGGGTCGCCGCCGACCAGGTGCAGCAACCGCTGCGCGTAGCCGTCGATGTTGGCGGGGTGCATCGGATCGATCGCGTCGAACACGCGCTGGCTGCGCGCGCGGTAGTCGTCGAGCTGCGTGTCGTGGCCGCGCACGGCGGCGGCGAGTTGCTCGGCACCGACGGCGATGTCGAAGTCGGGGTAGTAATAGCCGGCGTCGCGCAGCCAGGGCGAGTTGTGCACCAGCGGGTAGTTGCCGTACAGCGCGTCGAGGTAGCTGTAGTTCTGGTCGTTCTGCCACTGGTGCGACACCACCGCGTCGGCGTGCTGCACCATGAAGCCCGCGAAGTCGTGCCGCCCGTGGAAGGTGGCCTTGTGCTGGCGCACGAGGTCCAGCGAGTTCGCCAGGTAGAGCATCGTCGGATGGTCTTTCAGGTGCAGCGTGTTGAGCACGTGCATCGCCGCGACGTGCTCCGGGTTGGCGCGGCAGGCCTCGTCGGTGATCAGCATCGGGATGCTGCACGACTTCACGACCGAGATGTTCGGCTCGAAGATCGCCACCCGAAAACCCGGTTGTTCCGCCGTGCGCGGCTGGTAGCCGAAGCGGAAGCCCTGCGCCTGCACCTCGTCGACGCGCTGCGCCAGGAACTGCGGCGACCAGAGGTACGGCACCTCGTGCACCGGGCAGCGGTGCAGCGTGCGCATCATCGGCGCAAAGCCCGCGTCCTTGGGCAGCAGCCAGATCTCGTCGCAGCGGTCGGTGGCGCCGAAGTGCCCCTTGTCGGCAAAGACGATCGGCTCGGCCAGCGCCACGAAGGGCTGCCCCACGCCGTGGAAGGCCACGCGCCCGCCGCAGGCGCGGAAGTACGACAGCCACTGCAGGTCGAGGGCGCCCGCCATTTCGATGACCACGTCGAGCGCGTCGGTCAGCTCGCGGGCGCGGCCCAGCGTGAGCCCCATGCCAGACAGGTCGACCTGCGGCGGCATGGCGTGCTGGTCGCCCGCGTCGATGAGCGTGACGGACTCGACGAATTCGATGCGTTGCAGCAGCCGGGCCAGGAACAGGACGTTCTGTCCCATGCCGTTTTCCCAGATGTTCTGCCCCGCGTGGGAGAGGACTGAAATACCGATGCGCATGGCCGAAGTGTGTACCAAAAAACAAGGGCTCCCGCGCACTGGGCGCGGGAGCCACCGGGGCCGGGCGTCAGCCTGGCGCTTGCTCGCTCAGCGACTTACTTCCACTTCCAGCCGATACCCGCGTTCACGCCCCACTCCTTGCCGGTGGAGGTCAGGCCCGCACCCCAGGACATCTTGCCGTCGTCCGACAGGGCCTTGAAGGTCAGCGCCACGGCGCTGTAGCCCTGGTACGAGCCCAGGCCGACGCCGATCGTCTTCTCGCCAGGGTACAGCGTGGGCAGGTAGGTGCCCGACATCGCGAAGGCCATCGCCGTGCCCGAGTAGGCGATGCGCGCCACGTCGCCCACCTGCTTTTGCACCTGCTGCAACTGCCCCAGGTTGACCGCATCGCCCGGCAGCACGCCTGGCGCCACGTTGCTGATGCGCGTGCCGCCTGCCGCTTCGCCGGCGCCCAGCGTGATCTGGTTGTAGTTCACCGACCCGTCGGGGTTGGTGGCGTACTGCACGCTGCCGGCCTTCGAGGCCGCCGAGGCTGCCTTCAGCTGCGCCACGTTGGTCGCGTCGCTGTCGGCCGTGCCGGCTGCCACCCCCGTGATCTGGCGGAACTGGCCGTTGGCCGCATCGCCCACCGACACCGCGCCCTGCGTGCTGGTCGTCGCCCGGATGGCCGCGGCCTGCTCCGCGTTCGCGCTGCCCGGCACGTAGCCGACCATGCCCGCCGCCGTCGAGGCCACCGAGTTCGCACCCAGCGCCACGCCGCCGGTCTGCTGCACCACCGCGCCGAAGCCGATGGCCGTGCCTTGCGAGATGTTCTGTGCCTTGCTCAGCGGCGTGCCGCCGGCATCGGCCCGGTCGCCCAGGGCCACACCGCCGCCGCCCGCGCGGGAGTTGGCACCGATCGCCTGCGAACCGGTAGCCAGCGCCCCCGTGCCGATGGCGATCGCGTTGGTGCCCGTGGCCTGCGCCCCGAAGCCCACCGCCACCGCGCCGTCGGCCGTGGCCTTCGCGCCGTTGCCGGCGGCGAAGGAGTTGGCGCCGCTGGCTTCGGTACGCGGCCCGATCGCCACCGCTTCCTGGCCGCTGGCAATGGAGTCGGTGTTGGTCGAGTTGGCGTGGAAGTACTTCGTGCCCTTGTCGTTGATCGTGTTGACCGTCGTGCTCAGGCTGCTGATGCTGCTCGTGGCCGTGCTCAGGCCGGTCGACGTCGAGGTCGACAGGCTGGCCAGGCCGCTGGCCGCACCACCCACGCTGGTAGACAGGCTGTCCAGGTTGCTGTTGGTGGTGCTCAGGCCGGTGGACAGGCTGCTGACGTTGCTGTTGGTCGTGCTCAGGCCGGTCGACAGGCTGCTCACGTTGCTGTTCGTCGTGCTCAGGCCGGTCGACAGGCTGCCGACGTTGCTGTTGGTGGTGCTCAGGCCCGTCGACAGGCTGCTGACGTTGCTGTTGGTCGTGCTCAGGCCCGTCGACAGGCTGTCGACGTTGCTGTTGGTCGTGCTCAGGCCGGTCGACAGGCTGCTCACGTTGCTGTTCGTCGTGCTCAAGCCGGTGGACAAGCTGCCGACATTGCTGTTGGTCGTGCTCAGGCCGGTGGACAAGCTGCCGACGCTGCTGGTGACCGTGCTCAGGCCCGACGACAGGCTGCTCACGTTGCTGTTCGTCGTGCTCAGGCCGGTCGAGAGGCTGGAGATGCCGCTGTTGGCGGTGCTCAAGCCACTGGACAGGCTGCCGATGCCGCTGTTCGCCGTGCTCAGGCCGCTCGACGTGGACGTCGACAGGCTGCTCACGTTGCTGTTCGTCGTGCTCAGGCCCGTCGACAGGCTGAAGATGCCGCTGGTGGCGGTGCTCAGGCCCGACGAGAACGAGGTCGAGAGGCTGCTGACGTTGCTGTTGGTCGAGCTCAGGCCGGTCGACAGGCTGTCGATGCTGCTGGTCGTGGTGCTCAAGCCCGACGAGGTCGAGGTGGAGAGGCTGTCGACGTTGCTGTTGGTGGTGCTCAGGCCGGTCGACAGGCTGCCGACATTGCTGTTGGTGGTGCTGAGACCAGTCGACAGGCTGGAGATGCCACTGGTTGCAGAACTCAGACCGGTGGACAGGCTGCCCACGTTGCTGTTGGTGGTGCTCAGGCCCGTCGACAGACTAGAAATACCACTGGTCGCGGTGCTCAGGCCGGTCGACAAGCTATCGATGCTGCTCGTGGTCGTGCTCAACCCGGTCGACGTAGACGTCGACAAGCTGCTCACATTGCCATTCGTCGTGCTGAGACCAGTCGACAAGCTGGAGATGCCACTGGTGGCAGAGCTCAGCCCCGTCGACAGGCTGCTCACGTTGCTGTTCGTGGTGCTCAAGCCGGTGGACAGGCTCGAGATACCGCTGGTCGCCGTGCTCAGGCCGGACGACGTGGACGTCGACAAGCTGCTGACGTTGCTGTTCGTGGTGCTGAGACCAGTCGACAGGCTGGAGATGCCACTGGTGGCGGTGCTCAGACCAGTCGACAGGCTGCCGACATTGCTATTGGTGGTGCTGAGACCAGTCGACAGACTGGAGATACCGCTGGTTGCAGAGCTTAGACCGGTGGACAGGCTGCCCACGTTGCTGTTGGTGGTGCTCAGGCCCGTCGACAGACTGGAAATACCACTGGTCGCGGTGCTCAAGCCGGTCGACAAGCTATCGATGCTGCTCGTGGTCGTGCTCAACCCGGTCGACGTGGACGTCGACAGGCTGCTCACGTTGCTGTTCGTCGTGCTCAAACCCGTGGACAGGCTGGAGATGCCGCTGGTTGCGGTGCTCAGGCCAGTGGACAGGCTGGAGATGCCGCTGGTGGCAGTGCTCAGGCCACTCGAAGTAGACGTCGACAGACTGTCGATGCTGCTCGTGGCTGTGCTCAGACCCGACGACGTGGAAGTCGACAGACTGCTGACGTTGCTGTTGGTGGTGCTCAGGCCAGTGGACAAGCTGGAGATGCCACTGGTGGCGGTGCTCAGACCTGACGACGTGGAAGTCGACAGACTGCTGACGTTGCTGTTGGTGGTGCTCAGGCCAGTGGACAAGCTGGAGATGCCGCTGGTGGCGGTGCTCAGACCACTCGAAGTAGATGTCGACAGGCTGTCCAGGCTGCTGTTGGTGGTGCTCAGGCCCGTGGACAGGCTCGAGATCCCACTGGTCGCAGTGCTCAGACCGGAGGACGTGGACGTCGACAGGCTGCTCACGTTGCTGTTCGTGGTGCTCAAGCCCGTGGACAGACTCGAGATCCCACTGGTCGCCGTGCTCAGGCCACTCGAAGTGGACGTCGACAGGCTGTCGATGCTTCTCGTCGCCGTGCTCAGACCTGACGACGTGGAAGTCGAGAGACTGCTGACGTTACTGTTGGTCGTGCTCAAGCCCGTGGACAGGCTGGAGATCCCGCTGGTAGCCGTGCTCAGACCGGACGACGTCGAAGTCGACAGGCTGCTGACATTGCTATTCGTGGTGCTCAGGCCGGTGGACAAGCTCGAGATACCGCTGGTCGCGGTGCTCAACCCACTCGATGTGGATGTCGACAGGCTGTCGATGCTGCTCGTGGCTGTACTCAGACCCGACGACGTCGAGGTCGACAAGCTGCTCACATTGCTGTTCGTGGTGCTCAGGCCAGTCGACAGGCTGGAGATACCGCTAGTCGCCGTGCTCAGGCCGCTCGACGTAGACGTCGACAAACTGTCGATGCTGCTCGTGGCCGTGCTCAAGCCGGACGACGTGGACGTCGACAGGCTGCTCACGTTGCTGTTCGTGGTGCTCAAGCCCGTGGACAGGCTCGAGATTCCACTGGTCGCAGTGCTCAGGCCACTCGACGTAGACGTCGACAAGCTATCGATGCTGCTCGTAGCGGTGCTCAGACCCGACGACGTCGAGGTCGAGAGACTGCTGACGTTGCTGTTGGTCGTGCTCAGGCCCGTGGACAGGCTGGAGATACCGCTCGTTGCAGTGCTCAGGCCGGATGAGGTTGACGTCGACAAGCTGTCGATACTGCTCGTCGCCGTGCTCAAACCAGACGACGTAGAAGTCGAGAGACTGCTGACATTACTGTTGGTCGTGCTCAAACCCGTGGACAAGCTGGAGATCCCGCTGGTAGCCGTGCTGAGGCCAGACGATGTCGAGGTCGACAGACTGTCGATACTGCTCGTAGCCGTGCTCAGACCGGACGACGTCGAAGTCGACAGGCTGCTGACATTGCTATTCGTGGTGCTCAGGCCGGTGGACAAGCTCGAGATACCGCTGGTCGTGGTGCTCAACCCACTCGATGTGGATGTCGACAGGCTGTCGATGCTGCTCGTGGCTGTACTCAGACCCGACGACGTCGAGGTCGACAAGCTGCTCACATTGCTGTTCGTGGTGCTCAGGCCAGTCGACAGGCTGGAGATACCGCTAGTCGCCGTGCTCAGGCCGCTCGACGTAGACGTCGACAAACTGTCGATGCTGCTTGTGGCCGTGCTCAAGCCCGACGACGTCGAGGTCGACAAGCTGCTGACGTTGCTATTGGTGGTGCTCAGTCCAGTCGACAGGCTGGAAATGCCGCTGGTGGCGGTGCTCAAGCCGGACGACGTGGACGTCGAGAGACTGTCCAGGTTGCTGTTGGTGGTGCTCAGTCCCGTCGACAGGCTGGAGATTCCGCTGGTTGCGGTACTGAGGCCGCTCGACGTCGAGGTCGACAGGCTGCTGACGTTGCTGTTGGTGGTGCTCAGGCCCGTGGACAGGCTCGAGATATTACTGGTGGCAGTGCTCAGGCCGGACGACGTCGACGTCGACAGGCTGTCAATGCTGCTCGCGGCCGTGCTCAAACCCGACGACGTGGAAGTCGACAGGCTGTTGACGTTGCTGTTGGTGGTGCTCAGGCCGGTCGACAGGCTGGAGATACCACTGGTCGCCGTGCTCAGACCGCTCGAAGTAGACGTCGACAAGCTGTCGATGCTGCTCGTGGCCGTGCTCAGACCCGACGAAGTCGAGGTCGACAGGCTGCTCACATTGCTGTTGGTCGTGCTCAGGCCCGTGGACAGACTCGAGATGCCGCTGGTCGCAGTGCTCAGACCCGAAGAAGTCGAGGTCGACAAGCTGCTCACATTGCTGTTCGTGGTGCTCAGGCCCGTGGAAAGGCTGGAGATACCACTCGTTGCGGTGCTCAGACCAGACGAGGTCGACGTCGACAGGCTATCGATGCTGCTCGTGGCCGTGCTCAGACCCGACGACGTAGAAGTCGACAAGCTGCTGACGTTGCTGTTGGTCGTGCTCAGACCGGTAGACAAGCTCGAGATACCGCTGGTCGCGGTGCTCAGTCCCGAGGACGTAGAGGTCGAGAGACTATCGATGTTGCTTGTAGCCGTGCTCAGAGCCGAGGACGTCGAGGTCGACAAGCTGCTCACATTGCTGTTCGTGGTGCTGAGACCCGTGGACAGACTGGAGATGCCACTGGTCGCAGTGCTCAGACCGCTCGACGTAGACGTCGACAAACTGTCGATGCTGCTTGTGGCCGTGCTCAGACCCGAGGACGTAGAAGTCGACAGGCTGCTGACATTGCTGTTCGTGGTGCTGAGACCCGTGGACAGACTGGAGATGCCACTGGTCGCAGTGCTCAGCCCACTCGAAGTAGACGTCGACAAGCTATCGATGCTGCTCGTGGCGGTGCTCAGGCCAGACGACGTCGAGGTCGAGAGGCTGCTGACATTGCTGTTCGTGGTGCTCAGGCCGGTGGACAAGCTGGAGATGCCGCTGGTCGCGGTGCTCAGACCACTCGAAGTAGAGGTCGACAAGCTATCGATGCTGCTCGTAGCGGTGCTCAGGCCAGACGACGTGGAGGTCGACAGACTATCGATGCTGCTCGTGGCTGTACTCAGGCCCGAAGACGTCGAAGTCGACAGGCTACTGACGTTGCTGTTCGTCGTGCTCAGTCCGGTGGACAGGCTGGAGATACCGCTGGTCGCGGTGCTCAGACCGGACGAGGTGGACGTCGACAGACTGTCGATGCTGCTGGTAGCCGTACTCAGACCCGAGGACGTGGACGTCGACAGGCTACTCACGTTGCTGTTCGTGGTGCTCAGACCAGTCGAGAGGCTGGAGATACCGCTGGTCGCCGTGCTCAAGCCCGATGACGTGGACGTCGACAGGCTGTCCAGGTTGCTGTTGGTCGAGCTCAGGCCGGTAGACAGGCTGGAGATGCCACTGGTAGCAGTGCTCAGACCAGTGGACAGGCTGGAGATGCCGCTGGTCGCGGTGCTCAAACCGGATGACGTCGATGTCGAAAGACTGTCGATGCTGCTCGTGGCGGTGCTCAGACCCGACGACGTGGAAGTAGACAGGCTGGAGATGCCGCTGGTCGCAGTGCTCAGGCCCGACGACGTCGAAGTCGACAGGCTGCTCACATTGCTGTTCGTGGTGCTCAGACCGGTCGACAGGCTCGAGATACCGCTGGTCGCCGTGCTCAGGCCGCTCGAAGTGGACGTCGACAGACTGTCGATGCTGCTCGTGGCAGTGCTCAGACCCGATGACGTCGAAGTCGACAAGCTGCTGACGTTGCTGTTGGTCGTGCTCAGGCCAGTAGACAGGCTCGAGATGCCGCTGGTCGCGGTGCTCAGACCAGACGAGGTCGACGTCGACAGGCTATCGATGCTGCTCGTGGCCGTGCTCAGACCCGACGACGTGGAAGTCGACAAGCTGCTGACGTTGCTGTTGGTCGTGCTCAAGCCAGTCGACAGACTCGAGATGCCACTGGTCGCCGTGCTCAGACCAGACGAGGTCGACGTCGACAGGCTATCGATGCTGCTCGTGGCCGTGCTCAGACCCGACGACGTGGAAGTCGACAAGCTGCTGACGTTGCTGTTGGTCGTGCTCAAGCCAGTCGACAGACTCGAGATGCCACTGGTCGCCGTGCTCAGGCCGCTCGATGTAGACGTCGACAAGCTGTCAATGCTGCTCGTAGCCGTGCTCAGACCCGACGACGTGGAAGTCGACAAGCTGCTCACATTGCTGTTGGTCGTGCTCAGGCCGGTAGACAAGCTCGAGATGCCGCTGGTCGCGGTGCTCAGGCCAGACGAGGTCGACGTCGAAAGACTGTCGATGCTGCTCGTAGCAGTGCTCAGACCCGACGACGTAGAAGTCGACAGGCTACTGACGTTGCTGTTCGTCGTGCTCAGGCCGGTCGACAGGCTGGAGATACCACTGGTCGCAGTGCTCAGACCGCTCGAAGTAGACGTCGACAAACTGTCGATGCTGCTCGTGGCCGTGCTGAGACCGGACGATGTCGAGGTCGACAGGCTGCTGACGTTGCTGTTCGTCGTGCTCAGTCCGGTAGACAGACTGCCGATGTCGGTCGAGAGACCGTCGATGCGGCTATTGGTCGTGCTCAGACCCGACGACGTCGAGGTCGACAGGCTGCTCACATTGCTGTTGGTCGTGCTCAAGCCGGTGGACAGACTGGAGATGCCACTGGTCGCCGTGCTCAGACCGCTCGAAGTCGACGTCGACAAGCTGTCGATGCTGCTTGTAGCCGTGCTCAACCCGGACGACGTCGAGGTCGAAAGACTATTGACGTTGCTGTTCGTGGTGCTCAGACCAGTGGACAGGCTCGAGATGCCGCTGGTCGCGGTGCTCAGGCCGCTCGAGGTAGACGTCGACAGACTGTCGATGTTGCTCGTGGCTGTGCTCAAACCCGACGACGTCGAGGTCGACAGGCTGCTCACGTTGCTGTTCGTCGTGCTCAGGCCGGTGGACAAACTAGAGATACCACTGGCCGCAGTGCTCAGGCCGCTCGAGGTAGACGTCGACAGACTGTCAATGCTGCTCGTAGCTGTGCTCAGACCCGACGACGTCGAAGTCGACAGGCTACTGACGTTGCTGTTCGTCGTGCTCAGTCCGGTGGACAGGCTGGAGATACCGCTGGTCGCGGTGCTCAGACCGGACGAGGTGGACGTCGACAGACTGTCGATGCTGCTGGTAGCCGTACTCAGACCCGAGGACGTGGACGTCGACAGGCTACTCACGTTGCTGTTCGTGGTGCTCAGACCAGTCGAGAGGCTGGAGATACCGCTGGTCGCCGTGCTCAAGCCCGATGACGTGGACGTCGACAGGCTGTCCAGGTTGCTGTTGGTCGAGCTCAGGCCGGTAGACAGGCTGGAGATGCCACTGGTAGCAGTGCTCAGACCAGTGGACAGGCTGGAGATGCCGCTGGTCGCGGTGCTCAAACCGGATGACGTCGATGTCGAAAGACTGTCGATGCTGCTCGTGGCGGTGCTCAGACCCGACGACGTGGAAGTAGACAGGCTGGAGATGCCGCTGGTCGCAGTGCTCAGGCCCGACGACGTCGAAGTCGACAGGCTGCTCACATTGCTGTTCGTGGTGCTCAGACCGGTCGACAGGCTCGAGATACCGCTGGTCGCCGTGCTCAGGCCGCTCGAAGTGGACGTCGACAGACTGTCGATGCTGCTCGTGGCGGTGCTCAGACCCGACGACGTGGAAGTAGACAGGCTCGAGATACCGCTGGTCGCCGTGCTCAGGCCGCTCGAAGTGGACGTCGACAGACTGTCGATGCTGCTCGTGGCAGTGCTCAGACCCGATGACGTCGAAGTCGACAAGCTGCTGACGTTGCTGTTGGTCGTGCTCAGGCCAGTAGACAGGCTCGAGATGCCGCTGGTCGCGGTGCTCAACCCGGACGACGTAGAAGTCGACAGACTATCGATGCTGCTCGTAGCCGTGCTCAAGCCCGACGAGGTAGAAGTCGAGAGGCTGCTGACGTTGCTGTTCGTCGTGCTCAGGCCAGTAGACAGGCTCGAGATGCCGCTGGTCGCGGTGCTCAGGCCGCTCGAAGTGGACGTCGACAGGCTGTCGATGTTGCTCGTGGCCGTGCTCAAACCGCTCGACGTCGAGGTCGACAGGCTGCTGACGTTGCTGTTCGTGGTGCTCAAACCCGTGGACAGGCTGGAGATACCGCTGGTCGCCGTGCTCAGGCCGCTCGAAGTGGACGTCGACAGGCTGTCGATGTTGCTCGTGGCGGTACTCAGACCCGACGATGTCGAAGTCGACAGACTTTCGATGCTGCTCGTGGCCGTACTCAACCCCGACGACGTCGAGGTCGAAAGGCTGCTCACATTGCTGTTCGTCGTGCTCAAGCCAGTGGACAGGCTGGAGATGCCGCTGGTCGCCGTGCTCAGACCCGACGACGTCGAGGTCGACAGGCTGCTGACATTGCTGTTCGTGGTGCTCAGGCCAGTCGAAAGACTGGAGATGCCGCTGGTGGCAGTGCTTAGCCCGGAAGACGTCGATGTCGAAAGACTATCGATGCTGCTCGTGGCCGTGCTCAGGCCCGACGACGTCGAGGTCGACAGGCTGCTGACATTGCTGTTGGCCGTGCTCAGGCCAGTCGACAGGCTGGAGATGCCACTGGTCGCCGTGCTCAAGCCGCTCGAAGTAGAAGTCGACAAGCTGTCGATGCTGCTCGTGGCCGTGCTCAGACCAGACGACGTCGAAGTCGAAAGACTTCCCACATTGCTGTTGGTGGTGCTCAGCCCAGAGGACGTGGATGTCGAGAGGCTGCTGACGCTGCTGTTCGTCGTGCTCAGGCCAGTGGACAGGCTCGAGATTCCACTGGTCGCCGTGCTCAGACCGCTCGAAGTAGACGTCGACAAGCTATCGATGCTGCTCGTAGCCGTGCTCAGGCCGCTCGACGTGGAAGTCGACAGGCTGCTGACGTTGCTGTTGGTCGTGCTCAGGCCTGTGGACAGGCTCGAGATCCCGCTGGTCGCGGTGCTCAGACCGCTCGACGTAGACGTCGACAGACTGTCGATGCTGCTCGTAGCCGTGCTCAAGCCGGACGACGTGGACGTCGACAGACTGCTCACGTTGCTGTTCGTGGTGCTCAGGCCCGTGGACAGGCTCGAGATCCCGCTGGTCGCGGTGCTCAGACCGCTCGACGTAGACGTCGACAGGCTGTCGATGCTGCTCGTGGCCGTACTCAAACCCGACGACGTCGAGGTCGAGAGGCTGCTGACGTTGCTGTTCGTCGTGCTCAGGCCAGTCGACAGGCTGGAGATGCCACTGGTCGCCGTGCTCAGACCGCTCGACGTGGACGTCGACAGGCTGTCGACTCGGCTATTGGTCGTGCTCAGACCCGACGACGTCGAAGTCGACAAGCTGCTCACGTTGCTGTTCGTCGTGCTCAATCCGGTGGACAGGCTCGAGATACCGCTGGTCGCGGTGCTCAGGCCAGACGAGGTCGACGTCGACAGACTGCTCACATTGCTGTTCGTCGTGCTCAGACCGGTGGACAGACTCGAAATACCACTGGTCGCCGTGCTCAGGCCCGATGACGTGGACGTCGACAGGCTGCTGACATTGCTGTTGGTGGTGCTCAGGCCAGTCGACAGGCTAGAGATTCCGCTGGTCGCGGTGCTCAGACCCGACGACGTCGACGTCGACAGGCTGCTCACATTGCTGTTGGTCGTGCTCAGGCCTGACGACGTGGACGTCGAAAGGCTATCGATACGGCTGTTGGTCGTACTCAAGCCGCTCGACGTCGAAGTCGAAAGACTGGAAATTCCGCTTGTGGCCGTGCTCAGACCCGACGACGTAGAGGTCGACAGGCTGCTCACGTTGCTATTCGTGGTGCTTAGGCCGGTGGACAAGCTCGAGATGCCGCTCGTGGCCGTGCTCAGGCCCGAGGACGCCGAGGTCGAAAGACTGCTGACATTGCTGTTCGTGGTGCTCAGACCGGTCGACAGACTGGAGATGCCGCTGTTCGCTGTGCTCAGACCCGACGACGTCGAGGTCGAGAGACTGCTGACGTTACTGTTCGTCGTGCTCAAGCCAGTAGACAGGCTGGAGATTCCGCTGGTGGCGGTGCTCAATCCGCTCGAGGTGGAGGTCGACAAGCTGCCGACGTTGCTGTTCGTCGTGCTGAGGCCAGTCGACAGGCTGGAGATGCCACTGGTCGCCGTGCTCAAACCGGACGAAGTCGAGCTCGACAGGCTGTCCAGGTTGCTGTTTGTCGTGCTCAGCCCCGTAGACAAGCCGTCGATGCGGCTGTTGGTCGTACTCAAACCACTCGACGTCGAGGTCGACAGGCTGGAGATGCCGCTGGTTGCCGTACTCAGGCCGGACGAAGTCGAAGTCGACAGGCTGCTGACGTTGCTGTTGGACGTGCTCAAGCCGGTGGACAGGCTCGAGATACCACTGCTCGCCGTACTCAGACCGCTCGACGTCGAGGTCGAGAGGCTGGACACATTGCTGTTTGTCGTGCTCAGGCCTGTCGACAAGCTGGAGATGCCGCTGGTAGCCGTGCTCAAACCCGACGACGTGGAAGTCGACAGGCTGCTGACATTGCTGTTCGTTGTGCTCAGGCCGGTGGACAGGCTCGATATACCGCTCGTGGCGGTGCTCAGACCGCTCGACGTCGACGTCGACAGGCTGTCGATGCGGCTGTTGGTCGTGCTGAGGCCGGTCGACGTGGACGTCGACAGACTGCCCACGTTGCTGTTCGTGGTGCTCAAGCCCGTGGACAGGCTCGAGATACCGCTGGTGGCTGTACTGAGGCCCGACGACGTCGAGGTCGACAGGCTGCTGACGTTGCTGTTCGTGGTGCTCAGGCCAGTGGACAGGCTGGAGATGCCACTGGTCGCCGTGCTCAAGCCGCTCGACGTGGACGTCGACAGGCTGCTGACGTTGCTATTGGTGGTGCTCAGCCCCGTGGACAGGCTCGAAATGCCACTGGTCGCCGTGCTCAACCCGCTCGAAGTCGACGTCGAGAGACTGTCAATGCGGCTGCTGCTGGTGCTCAGGCCAGACGACGTGGACGTCGACAGGCTGCTCACGTTGCTGTTCGTGGTGCTCAGACCTGTGGACAGGCTCGAGATGCCGCTGGTTGCCGTGCTCAGGCCGCTCGAGGTGGAGGTCGAAAGACTGCTGACGTTGCTGTTGGTCGTGCTCAGGCCCGACGATGTGGACGTCGACAAGCTGCCGACGTTGCTGTTCGTAGTGCTTAGTCCCGTGGACAGGCTCGAGATACCGCTCGTGGCCGTGCTCAAACCGGACGACGTCGAAGTCGACAGGCTGTTGATGCGACTGCTTGCCGTGCTCAGACCCGACGATGTGGAGGTCGACAGACTGCCGACGTTGCTGTTCGTCGTGCTCAGGCCGGTCGACAGGCTGGAAATGCCGCTGGTCGCCGTGCTCAACCCGCTCGAAGTCGACGTCGAGAGACTGTCGATACGGCTGCTGCTGGTGCTCAGGCCAGACGACGTGGACGTCGACAGACTGCTCACGTTGCTATTCGTGGTGCTCAGGCCAGTGGACAGGCTGGAGATGCCACTGGTCGCCGTGCTCAGACCCGACGACGTTGACGTCGAAAGGCTGCTCACGTTGCTGTTCGTGGTGCTCAGCCCCGTGGACAGGCTCGAAATTCCGCTCGTGGCCGTACTCAAGCCGGACGACGTTGATGTCGAGAGGCTGTCGATGCGACTGTTGGTCGTGCTCAGACCCGACGATGCGGACGTCGAAAGACTGCTGACATTGCTGTTGGTGGTGCTCAAGCCCGCAGACAGGCTGGAGATACCGCTCGTGGCCGTGCTCAGACCCGAAGACGTCGAAGTCGACAGGCTGTTGATGCGGCTGCTTGCCGTGCTCAGACCCGAAGAGGTAGACGTCGACAGGCTGCCGACGTTGCTGTTCGTAGTGCTCAGGCCGGTGGAAAGGCTCGATATGCCGCTGGAGGCTGTGCTCAGCCCTGAAGACGTCGACGTCGACAGGCTGCTGATGCTGCTGTTGGTCGTGCTCAGCGTCGAAAACAACTGACTGCCGTTGATGGCATCCGTGCTGGCCGCGGTGATCCGTCCTGCCGCGACGTTGGCAATCTGACGCTCGTTGTTGAGCGAGCCCACACTGACCACGCCAATGGGCGCAGCGCCGGCGAAACCCGAGTAGGTCACCGAGCCGATCGTCGCGCTGGACGTCGCAGTTGCAGTGCTGGCAATCGCATTGGCACCGATGGCAATCGCGTTGGCTGAAATCGCCTGCGCGTTCAAGCCCAATGCCATCGCGCCGGCAACGTTGGCCTTGGCTCCCGTGCCCATGGCGAACGCGTCAGAGGCCGTGGCCTGAGCGTTGGCGCCCATGGCTACGGCACCAGACGTACCTGTATTCGTTGTGGCGCCCGCCCCGAAAGCCAGGGAATTGGTGCCAGCCGCGACCGCGGCACTGGTGGCGTCGCCGCCAAGCGCGACAGCCCCGGACCCTGTCGCCTGAGCTGCTGCACCGATGGCGACGGCATACGTATTGGTGGCGCGGGAGCCACCGGCTGTGCCGCCCAGGCCACCGAACGCCACCGCCCCAATTCCCGTGGCTTGCGCGCCTGAACCCACCGCGAGGGCGCCGGCACCGTTCGCCGACGTGGCCGTCGCGCCGGCATTGCCCCCGATGGCAATGGCGTTGGTCCCCGTGGCGTTGGAGCGATCTCCGATGGCTATGCCTGAGGCCGATCCAGTCGCATTCGCGCCCCATCCAATGGCAACAGCGGCATCCTGCGGTGCCTGGGCGTTGTATCCAAGGGCGACGCCGCCACTGACCGCGTTGGCCTGTTGCCCGATGGCAATGGCGTGGGTGCCGTTGGCAAGCGCAGATTGCCCCATCGCGACAGCCCCTGTGCCAAAGGCGTTGGCACTGCCGCCTATGGCGACGCCACCGGTTGCTTTCGCGTTTTGTCCTATCGCGACAGCCCCGTTGCCCGATGCAGTGGCCCGGTCACCATTAGCGTTACTGCTGCCGATAGCTATCGATTCATCTGTTGCCGTACTCCCGTTGAGCGCGTATTGAGCCAACGCCCCGCCCCCATACCCCGCCGCCGCTCCCGCCACCACCAAAGCAGCCACAGTCGCCACGCGCGACTTGCTCTTCTTCCCTCGCGCCGAAGTCAGTTCAGACGCCGCAACCCAGGCCCCCAGGGCTTCATTCCAGATACTTCGGTAAGACTTGTTCATATTCTTCGAGCTCGGTTCACAGAGGGCGGGCGCGGTATCAACGGCGGAGGAAGGCAACGACCGCCCGTGGTCGTCGCCCCAGCCAGGGTCGTAGTTACCCTGACGTTCACAATGGACGCGGTAATGTACTCAGTCGTTTACATTTGCGGCCATTCGCACTCATATGAAGCCGAGAAATGATGATTTAGTTCACAAACTTTCACGTTTGGAGACAATTTCAGGGCCACCGACCTCGCCATGGAACGTCGAGCCAAAGGCCGCGCCTAGAATCGCCGCCGCTGTCCGTTCCCGCGGTTTTCCGCACAAAGATTGCCAAAATGAAGCCGTTCCTCTCCCGTTTCCTGGCCGCATGCACGCTAGCCCTGGCCAGTTCCTGCGCCCTGGCACAGGACGGCTCTTCCGCCGACGAGCTCGTGCAGGCGGGCCTCACCGCCCTGAAGCAAATCGACGAAGGCCGGGCAGGGGAAATCTGGGACACCGCTTCGGCTTTCATCAAAACCCGGTACCCACGAGCTGACTTTGTCGCCAATACACAACGCGCCCGTCAGACCGTGGGCACCGTCGCTCGGCGTGATTGGGCCGGCATCACGCGGATCCGCAACCCGGACGGCAGCGCCGGCATTCCGGCCGGCCTGTATGCCAACGTCGACTTCTCCACGCGACTGGAGAACAACAAGACGGTCTTCGAAAAGGTCAGCTTCCGCCTCGAACCCACCGGCTGGCGGCTGACCGGCTACGTCCCGCGCGAAAACCAATGACCACCGGCTCGGGTGCGGGCCTGCGCATCGGCATCACGATCGGCCTTCACCATGAGGCCGAGACCCTCTGGAACAACGGCATCAAGCAGAACGCCGTGTTCCTGGCGGAGGCGCTGAAGCACTGCCCCAGCGTCGCCTCGGTGGTGCTGGTCAACACCACCGCCACACCCATCACATCCGCCCTGCCCTGGGACCAGGCCCGTTGGCCGACCGTGACCTTCGAGGGGGCCAAGGACAGCGTGGACGTGCTGATCGAGCTGGGCGGGCAGATCGACGCCGACCAGACCGAGCACCTGAAGCGCCGCGGCGCGCGGCTGGTGTCGTACTGCTGCGGCTTCGAGTACGTGCACGCGATGGAGTCGATGCTGTTCGGCAAGCCGCTGTGGGGCCGCAACCTGTTCGTCAACCAGCGCTACGACGACATCTGGATGGTTCCGCAGGTGGCCCACATCAGCCAGCCGTACTTCGAGGTGCTGCGCCGCGCCGAAGCGCGTGCCGTGCCCTTCGTCTGGAGCCCGGTGTTCCTCGAAGAGCGCTCCCGCGCGCTGCCCGAGGGCGGCGCATACCAGCCGCGCAGCGGCCCGCGGCGGCTCAGCGTGATGGAGCCGAACATCAACGTGGTGAAGTTCTGCGTCTACCCGATCCTGATCGCCGAACTGGCGTACCGCGCCCGGCCTGACGCCATTGCGCTGCTGCAGGTGACGAACGCGGAGCGCATGGCCAAGGACAGCATGGAGTTCATCACGCTGATGAACCAGCTCGACCTGGTGCGTCAGCACAAGGCGGTCTTCCTGGGCCGGCACGAAACCCCGGTGTTCCTCGCGCAGAACACCGACATCGTGGTCTCGCACCAGTGGGAGAACCCGCTCAACTACTTCTACCTGGAGACCTGCTGGCAAGGCTATCCGCTGGTCCACAACGCGCACCTGTGCGCGGACCTGGGCTACTACTACGCCGAGAACGACGTGGCCGCAGGCAGCGCGCGCGTGCTCGAGGCGATCGACGGGCATGACGCCCAGGCAGGCGCTTATCGCGAGCGGCAGCGCGCACTCATCGCGCGCTATCTGCCCGGCGACGCAGCGGCCACGCAGACCTACGACACGCTGCTGCAGGGCCTGATGCAGCGCCCTGCTCGCTAGACCCACGGAGTCCTCTCGCATGCTCGACCCGTCCGAACTCCGGCACTTCTATCCCGTGATCGTGACGCCGAGCCACGACGGCAAGTTCTTCCAGAACTACGTGGCGTCGCTGCTGAACTTCACCATCAACGCCGAACGCGCCGGCATGAAGATGCAGGTGCTGATGCACCAGGGCGAAAGCTTGGTCACGCGCGCGCGCAACAACTGCGTGGCCCAGTTCCTGGCCAACACGGAGTGGACCCACCTGTTCTGGGTCGATGCCGACATCGGCTTTTCGGCCGAGGCAGCGTTCCGCCTGCTGCTGTCGGGCTACGACATCGCCGCCGGCGTCTACCCGCTGAAGCGCGAAAACTGGCCAGAGGACGGCGTGGTCGCAGGCACCACGCAGCAGCAGTTCGAGGCCGGCTTCACGCGCTATACAGTGAATGCCGCGCCCGCTGAAGGGTCGACGCAGATCGAGCTCGAGGTGCAGCCCGACGGCTTCATGAAGATGACCGAAGCGCCGACCGGTTTCATGTCGATCCGGCGCAACGTGTTCGAACGGCTCATGGCCGCCTACCCGGACCTGCAGTACGTGCCCGACAGCATCGGCGAGGCTGACCGCGGGCTGCATTACCGCTTCTTCGACGTGATGGTCGACCCGCTCACACGGCGCTATCTGTCGGAAGACTACGGCTTCTGCCGCTTGTGGTCGGGGCTGGGTGAGTCTGTCTACATCGATGCCAACTCGAACCTGACCCATCAGGGCGCCAAGCTGTATCGGGGAGACTTCGCCCATTCGCTGCAGGCATCACTGTCCCAGGCGGTCGGTGGCCCGACCGGCATGGCGATGGTGCTGAAGGGCTGGGAACACCTGAAGTCCAACCCGCCGCCGGGCTGATACCGAACCCGCCGAACGCCCATGAAAAAAGCCCCGCTGAAGCGGGGCTCGTTTCATGGGGCCGGCGAATCAATCGCTCGCCGGCCGTCGCCCTCTCAGGCCGCGACCGTGTCCGCCACGCCCTTGTAGTCTTCGATCTTGTCGAAGTTCAGGTACTGGTAGATCTGGCTGCTCGAGGCATCGAGCACGCCCGTGGCGGCCATGTACTCCTCGCGCGTCGGGATGCGGCCCAGACGCGAGCAGATGGCGGCCAGTTCGGCCGAGCCCAGGTACACGTTCGTGTTCTTGCCCAGACGGTTCGGGAAGTTGCGGGTGCTGGTCGACATCACCGTGGCGCCTTCGCGCACTTGTGCCTGGTTGCCCATGCACAGCGAGCAGCCCGGCATTTCGGTACGGGCGCCGGCGTTGCCGAACACGCCGTAGTGACCTTCTTCGGTGAGTTGCTGCGCGTCCATCTTGGTCGGCGGTGCGATCCACAGCTTGACCGGGATGTCGCGCTTGCCTTCGAGCAGCTTCGATGCGGCGCGGAAGTGACCGATGTTGGTCATGCACGAGCCGATGAACACTTCGTCGATCACGGCACCGGCCACGTCGCTCAGCGTCTTCACGTCGTCGGGGTCGTTCGGGCATGCCACGATGGGTTCGTGGATCTCAGCCAGGTCGATCTCGATCACGGCGGCGTACTCGGCGTCGGCGTCACCCTTGAGCAGCTGCGGGTCCGCGAGCCAGGCTTCCTGCGCGGCGATGCGGCGTGCCAGCGTGCGGGCGTCTGCGTAGCCTTCGGCAATCATCCACTTCATCAGCGTGATGTTGCTGTTGATGTACTCCTGGATCGGTTCCTTGTTCAGGTGCACCGTGCAGCCGGCGGCCGAGCGTTCTGCGGAAGCGTCGCTCAGTTCAAAGGCTTGTTCGACCTTCAGGTCGGGCAGGCCTTCGATTTCGAGGATGCGGCCCGAGAAGATGTTCTTCTTGCCTTGCTTGGCCACGGTCAGCAGGCCCGACTTGATGGCGTACAGCGGAATGGCGTTGACCAGGTCACGCAGCGTGACGCCGGGCTGCATCTTGCCCTTGAAGCGCACGAGCACCGACTCGGGCATGTCCAGCGGCATCACGCCGGTGGCAGCCGCGAAGGCCACGAGGCCGGAGCCCGCGGGGAAGCTGATGCCGATGGGGAAGCGGGTGTGGCTGTCGCCGCCCGTGCCCACGGTGTCGGGGGTCAGCAGGCGGTTGAGCCAGCTGTGGATCACGCCGTCGCCCGGACGCAGCGAGACGCCGCCGCGGTTGGCCATGAACTCGGGGAGTTCGTGGTGCATCTTGACGTCGACCTTCTTCGGGTACGCCGCCGTGTGGCAGAACGACTGCATCACGAGGTCGGCCGAGAAGCCCAGGCAGGCCAGGTCTTTCAGCTCGTCGCGGGTCATCGGGCCGGTGGTGTCTTGCGAGCCGACCGAGGTCATCTTGGGTTCGCAGTACGTGCCTGGGCGCACGCCCGTGCCTTCGGGCAGGCCGCAGGCGCGGCCGACCATCTTCTGTGCGAGCGAGTAGCCCTTCTTGGTGTCGACCGGGCTGGTCGGCAGGCGGAACAGCGTGGACACGGGCAGGCCCAGGGCCTCGCGCGCCTTGGTGGTGAGGCCGCGGCCGATGATCAGCGGAATGCGGCCGCCGGCGCGCACTTCGTCGAACAGCACGTCGCTCTTGACGGTGAACTCGGCAATGACCTTGCCGTCCTTCAGCGCCTTGCCTTCGTAGGGACGCAGCTCGACCACGTCGCCCATGTTCATCTGCGTCACGTCGAGCTCGATGGGCAGTGCGCCCGAGTCTTCCATCGTGTTGTAGAAGATGGGAGCGATCTTGCCGCCGAGGCAGACGCCGCCGAAACGCTTGTTCGGCACGAAGGGAATGTCTTCGCCGGTGAACCACAGCACCGAGTTGGTGGCGCTCTTGCGCGACGAACCCGTGCCGACCACGTCGCCGGCGTAGGCCACGAGGTGGCCGCGTGCGCGCAGGTCTTCGATGAACTTCACCGGGCCGCGCTTGCCGTCTTCTTCAGGAACGATGCCGGGGCGCGCGTTCTTGTGCATCGCCAGGGCGTGCATTGGAATGTCGGGACGCGTGGTGGCGTCAGGTGCTGGCGACAGGTCGTCGGTGTTGATTTCGCCAGCGACCTTGAAGATGCTGACGGTGATGCTTTGCGGCACTTCCGGGCGGCTCGTGAACCACTCGGCATCGGCCCAGCTTTGCAGCACGCCCTTGGCGTGGGCGTTGCCCTTGTCGGCCTTTTCCTTGACGTCGTGGAACTGGTCGAACATCAGCAGGGTTTTCTTCAGGCCTTCGGCTGCGACGGCGCCGACTTCGGCGTCGTCCAGCAGGTCGATCATGGGGCTGATGTTGTAGCCGCCGAGCATGGTGCCGAGCAGTTCAGTGGCGCGGGCGCGCGTGATGAACGCATTCTTCTCGGTGCCGTGGGCCACGGCCGCGAGGTAGCTCGCCTTGACCTTGGCGGCGTCGTCGACGCCGGCGGGCACACGGTAGGTGAGCAGGTCCAGCAGGAAGGCGCCGTCCTTGGCATTCGCGCTCTTCAGGAGCTCGATCGCTTCGGCGGTCTGCTTCGCGCTCAGGGGCAGCGGCGGGATACCGAGCGCGGCGCGTTCGGCAACATGATCAACGTAGGCTTGCAACATCTTCTTTTCTCCGGAAACTAGGCTATCGGGCGTGCGGAACGGTCTCGAGCGGCCAAGCAAGAGCCGCGCCGCACCCCGGGTTCGGTGCTCTTCTTACTTCTTGGCTGCGTCGGCACCTTCGAAAAGGGCCTTCGGGGGGTTCTTCTTCATCTCGTCGGCGAAGGCGACCTGGGCAGCGGTCTGGCATTCGTCGGCGATGCGCAGGCCGGCCTTCTGGTTCATCAGCATCGACTTGTTGCCGAGCTGGAGCCACATGGCGCCGGCACGCGGGTCTTCGAGGCGGATGGCGCCGGTGCGGCTTTCGACCGGGTGCATGCGGTACTTCAGGCCCTTGGTGGTCACGTTGAAGAAGCCGGGCTTCTTCTCGTCGGCCGTCACGGTGACGTCGGCGCCGAGTTCGCACTGGGCCTTGCCGGTGGACACGCGCTGTGCCACGGCCAGGTCGGCGTCGTTGAGCACGATGTTGGTTTCGTCGGCGATCGGCGTCACTTCCTCGACGGCCTTGGCGGCCTTGCGGGTCACCTGACGCTTCGGCGGGGCCTTCTTGGCTTCGGACTTGGCGGCGGCCGGCTTGGTGGCGGTGGCGTTTTGCGCTACGGCGGCGAACGGCAGGGCCAGGGCAACGGCGGCGATCAGGGCAATTTTCTTCATGTGCGGGGTTCCTTGAGGCTGGATTCAGTGGGTTTCAGGAGACCGCGATGCAAACCAGGCTTTCGCCTCGGAGGGCAACGCGCGCCCTGTTGCGTGGGCACGCGTCAGGACCTGCCAGAAGTGGCGGTAGCTCGCGCGGTCGTGCAATGTGCCATCAATTTGTGTCGGTGCCCAATCCGCGTCGGCGGCTTTTGTAATGATTTTTGTGGCAATTTGAATCTGCGCCTCGTCGGGCGCGAAGGCCTCGAGGATCGGGCGGATCTGGTTCGGGTGGATGCTCCACATCCGCGTGTAGCCGAATTCGGTGGCCGCCTTGCGGGCCGCGGTGCGCATCGCATCCATGTCGTTGAACTCGGTGACCACGCAATGCGAAGGCACCTTGCCGTAGGCATGTGCGGCCGAGGCCAGTGCCAGCTTGGCACGCACGACCAGCGGATGGCTGAACTGCCCCGCCGCGCCCATGCCGTCGGCGGGAATGGCGCCGGCATGCGCCGACACGAAATCCATGAGACCGAAGCTCAGCGACTGCACGCGCGGATGCGCGGCGATCTCGAAGGCGTTGTGGATCGCCAGGGGCGATTCGATGAGCACGTGCAGCGGCAGCGCGGCGGCATCGGCCGCGTCGAGCGCGGCAACAGCCTGAAACACATCGGCCACGGATTCGACCTTGGGCACCATCAGGTGGCTCAGTCGATCGCCCGCACGACCGGCGATGGTGACCACGTCGCCGGCAAAGGCGGGGTGATCGACCGGGTGCACGCGCACACCGACACGCATGCCGGGCTTCGCGGCCAGCGCGAGCTCGGTGACGAGCGCGGCATGCTCCGCCTCGCCGCCGACCGGGGCGCCGTCTTCGCAGTCGAGGGTGACGTCGAACACGCAGGCGCCGAACTCCTCGGCCATCTCGGCCTGGAGCGCGAGGCTCTTCTTCATGCGGGCTTCGACGCCGCTGTAGTGGTCGCACACCGGCAGGGTCACGGCGCCGGCCTGTGCGCCGAGCAGCACGTCCGCGGGATGGGCGGCATTCTTGGTGGTCATGCGTCTTTTTTCTTGTGCGCCACGATGAACATGCGCGGGAAAGCGAGCAGGCGCTTGCCGTCGGTGCGCACCGGGTAGGCCTCGGCCACCCGGCGTTCGTATTCGGCGAGATAGCTCGCCTGCAGGTCGGGCGGCAGCCGGTCGACGAAGGGCTTCAGCCCGGTGCTGCGCACCCATTCGACGATGGCCGCGGCGTCTGCCATCGGGTGCTGGTAGATGGTGTGCCAGACATCGACATGGGCCGCACGTGCGGCCAACAGGTCGTAATAACCGCCAAGCGGCAGCAGCAAGGTGCGCAGCTTGTCTGCGTCGCCGATGGGCTCGGCCCAGGGCGCTTCGGCCGCCACCGCCCGCATCAGGCGGTGCGTAGGCTCTTGCCGGTTGTCGGGCATCTGGACGGCGAGCAGGCCGCCCGGGGCCAGCGCGTCGAACAGGCGGGGGATCAGCGCTTCGTGATCCGGCACCCATTGCAGGGACGCGTTGGCATAAATGAGATCGGGCGCTTCTGTTTCACGCGGCGCCCAGGTCGCGATGTCGCTCAACGCGAAGCGCGCCGCCGGCAGGCGCTCGCGCGCACTGACCAGCATGGCTTCGGAGTTGTCGGTGCCCGTGACTTGCGCCGAGGGGAACCGATGTGCCAGCAGCTCGGTGGAATTGCCCGGTCCGCATCCGAGGTCGACCACATGGGCGGCCTCGGCAAGCGGGACCCGCGCCAGGAGTTCCTGTGCGGGCCGGGTGCGCTCGTCCTCGTAGCGACGGTAGAGCGCGGGGTTCCAGTCGAGCATGCGGGCGATTTGCTTGACTTACAGCAGGTGGGCGACGCCGGCGCGTTCGCCCTCGAGCTCTTCGAGCGTCTTGTTGATGCGTTCCTGGCTGAATGCGTCGATGTCGAGACCTTCGACCAGCTTGTACTCACCGTTTTCGCAGGTGACCGGGAAGCCGAACATCACGTCCTTCGGAATGCCGTACTGGCCGTCCGACGGGATGCCCATCGTGACCCACTTGCCGTTGGTGCCCAGGGCCCAGTCGCGCATGTGGTCGATGGCGGCGTTGGCAGCCGAGGCAGCCGACGACAGGCCGCGTGCTTCGATGATGGCCGCGCCGCGCTTGCCGACGGTCGGCAGGAAGGTGTTGGCGTTCCATTCCTGGTCGTTGATCATCTTGGCGACGCTTTCGCCGTTGATGGTCGCAAAGCGGTAGTCGGCGTACATCGTGGGCGAGTGGTTGCCCCAGACGGTGAGCTTCTCGATGTCGGCCACGGCCTTGCCGGTCTTGGCGGCGATCTGGCTGGCAGCGCGGTTGTGGTCCAGGCGCAGCATGGCGGTGAAGTTCTTGCGCGGCAGGTCCGGTGCCGACTTCATGGCGATGTAGGCGTTGGTGTTGGCGGGGTTGCCGACGACCAGCACCTTCACGTTGCGCGAGGCCACGGCGTTCAGCGCCTTGCCTTGTGCCGTGAAGATGGCGCCGTTGACGGCCAGCAGTTCGGCACGTTCCATGCCGGGGCCGCGGGGGCGCGAGCCGACCAGCAGGGCGTAGTCGGCGTCCTTGAAGGCGGTCATCGGGTCGCCGTGGGCTTCCATGCCGGCCAGCAGCGGGAAGGCGCAGTCGTCGAGCTCCATCATCACGCCCTTGAGCGCCTTCTGGGCCTTCTCGTCGGGGATTTCGAGCAGTTGCAGGATGACCGGCTGGTCTTTGCCGAGCATTTCGCCGGAAGCGATACGGAACAACAGGGCATAACCGATTTGACCGGCGGCACCGGTAACGGCAACGCGGACAGGCTTTTTGCTCATGGGAAGACTCCAGAAGGTAGTGAAACGGGGCTGCGCTCTCGTGGGGCGCCAGCGGTCCTGCGGGGGGAAGCTTTCCCGCGGCGCGGGACCGGCCCGCATTTTAAGCCGAATCGACAAAGGCCGTCTTATGTCTTATATAAGATATCCTCTGGGGGTCCGCCACGGCGCACCCCACCGCTGCCATGAACACGCCCTCCACCCTCGACGAGCCCACGACGCCGTCCTTCAGTCCGCTCTACCAGCAGATCAAGACCCTGATCCTGCAGAGCCTGCAGGCCGGCGAGTGGAAGCCGGGCGAGCCCATCCCCAGCGAGATGGACCTGGCCGTGCGGTACCGCGTGAGCCAGGGCACGGTGCGCAAGGCGATCGACGAACTGTCGGCCGAAAACCTGGTGGTGCGCCGCCAGGGCAAGGGCACCTTCGTCGCCACGCATGCCGAGCAGCATGTGCAGTACCGATTTCTGAAGCTCGTGCCCGACGCCGGCAGCCCGAGCGCCGAAGGCCCGGCCGAGCGCACCATCGTCGACTGCAAGCGCCTGCGCGCCTCGGCCGACGTGGCGCGTGCATTGAGCCTGCGCACCGGCGACGCCGTGCTGCAGGTGCGCCGCGTGCTCGCCTACGCGGGCGTGCCGACCATCCTCGAAGACCTCTGGCTGCCCGGCGCGCCCTTCAAGGGCCTCACGGCCGACCGGCTGCGCGCCTGGCCCGGCCCGATGTACGCCATGTTCGAAACCGAGTTCGGCGTGCGCATGGTGCGCGCCGAAGAAAAGATCCGCGCCGTGCTGCCCGATGCCGAACAGGCCCAGCTGCTCGACGTGCCGCTGCAGATGCCGCTGCTGAGCGTGGAGCGCGTGGCGCACACGTACCACGACATGCCGATGGAACTGCGACGCGGCCTGTACCGCACCGACACCCACCACTACCGCAACCAGCTGGGCTGACCCGATGGCGCCGAAGAACCTCGCCCGCGCGGGCACAAACGCGCACACTCAGCCCGCGCAACGCAGCCTCGAGCCCCGAGCATCCGACTGCCGCAGTGCGTTGACTCCTGTGCGTCCGATGCGCGATGGTGCATTGCAATAGAATTTTGCGTTGTTTGCATTCCGCAGAAGAAACAAAAGCGTTCGCTCTCAGAACAAGCCAACAAGTCACAAAAGCCACGAAAGCCATCTCCCTATGACAGAGCTTGCAACTCCCCCCCGGCCGCCGCGTCGCGAATTCCGGAACATCAATGCCTTCACCGATCTCACGACCTACCGGCTGCCGCCGGCCGGCATCGTGTCGATCCTGCACCGCGTGAGCGGCGTGATCATGTTCCTGCTGATGCCCTTCATCATCTGGATGTTCGACACCTCGCTGTCATCTGACTATTCGTTCGCGAAATTCAAGTCTGTTTTCAACATCGGTGTCGGCTTCGCTCCGGGATGGTTCTTCAAGCTCATCGCACTGGCGCTCATCTGGGCCTACCTGCACCACTTCATCGCCGGCCTGCGTCACCTCTGGATGGACGTGAGCCACTCCGCCGTGACCAAGGAATTCGGTCACAGCTCGGCCATCTTCACGCTGGCCGCAAGCATCATCCTCACGCTGGCGCTCGGCGCCAAGCTGTTCGGCCTGTACTGAGAAGGAGCCCCCCATGTCTGTGAATTACGGCTCCAAGCGCATCGTCGTCGGTGCGCACTACGGTCTGCGCGACTGGCTCAGCCAACGCATCACCGGCGCCCTGATGGCGCTCTTCACGATCATCCTGCTCGCGCAGGTGGTCTTCTCGCGCGGCCCCATCGGCTACGACCTGTGGGCCGGCATCTTCGCCGCACAGTGGATGAAGGTCCTGACCTTCTCCGTGATCGTTGCCCTGCTCTATCACGTGTGGGTCGGCATGCGCGACGTGTGGATGGACTACGTCCAGCCTGTCGCCATCCGTCTCGTGCTGCAAGTTTTCACCATCGTCTGGCTTGTCGGTTGTGCGGGTTGGGCTATTCAAGTGCTTTGGAAGATCTGACCCACCATGACCTACACAAAAGAAAACATCACCAAGCGCAAGTTCGACGTCGTCATCGTCGGTGCCGGCGGCTCCGGCATGCGCGCCTCGCTGCAACTCGCCCGTGCCGGCCTCAACGTGGCCGTGCTCTCCAAGGTGTTCCCGACCCGTTCGCACACCGTGGCTGCCCAGGGCGGCGTGGGCGCCTCGCTCGGCAACATGAGCGAAGACAACTGGCACTACCACTTCTACGACACGATCAAGGGTTCCGACTGGCTCGGCGACCAGGACGCGATCGAGTTCATGTGCCGTGAAGCCCCGAAGGTCGTGTACGAGCTCGAACACTTCGGCATGCCCTTCGACCGCAACCCCGACGGCACCATCTACCAGCGCCCGTTCGGCGGCCACACCGCCAACTACGGCGAGAAGGCCGTGCAACGCGCCTGCGCCGCGGCCGACCGCACCGGCCACGCGATGCTGCACACGCTCTATCAGAAGAACGTGGAAGCCCGCACCCAGTTCTTCGTCGAATGGATGGCGCTCGACCTCATCCGTGACGACGAAGGCGACGTGGTCGGCGTGACCGCTCTCGAAATGGAAACCGGCGACCTGCACATCCTGCAGGCCAAGACCGTGCTGCTGGCCACCGGCGGTGCAGGCCGCATCTTCGGTGCGTCCACCAACGCGTTCATCAACACCGGCGACGGCCTGGGCATGGCCGCACGTTCGGGCATCCCGCTGCAGGACATGGAGTTCTGGCAGTTCCACCCCACCGGCGTGGCCGGCGCGGGCGTGCTGCTGACCGAAGGCTGCCGCGGCGAAGGCGCCATCCTGCTGAACAGCAACGGCGAACGCTTCATGGAGCGCTACGCGCCCACCCTGAAGGACCTGGCACCGCGCGACTTCGTGTCGCGCTCGATGGACCAGGAAATCAAGGAAGGCCGTGGCTGTGGTCCCAACAAGGACTACATCCACATGAAGCTGGACCACCTGGGTGCCGACACCATCCACAAGCGGCTGCCGTCGGTCTACGAGATCGGCATCAACTTCGCCAACGTCGACGTCACCAAGGAACCGATTCCTGTGGTGCCGACCATCCACTACCAGATGGGCGGCATTCCGACGAACATCAACGGCCAGGTCGTCATCCAGAAGGGTGAAGACAACAGCGCCATCGTGAACGGCCTCTACGCCGTGGGCGAATGCTCCTGCGTGAGCGTGCACGGCGCCAACCGCCTGGGCACCAACTCGCTGCTCGACCTCTTGGTGTTCGGCCGCGCGGCCGGCAACCACATCGTCGAGTTCAACGACAAGCTCAAGGAACACAAGGAACTGCCCAAGGATGCGGCCGACCGCACCCTGCAGCGCCTGAACGAACTCGAAGCCGCCACCGGCGGCGAGTACGCACAGGACGTGGCCGGCGAGATCCGCGCCGTCATGCAGCAGCATGCCGCCGTGTTCCGCAAGCAGGCCTCGATGGACGAAGGCGTGGTCAAGATCGCCGCCGTGCGCGAGCGCGTCAAGAGCATCGGCCTCAAGGACAAGTCCAAGGTGTTCAACACCGCCCGCATCGAAGCGCTGGAAGTCGACAACCTGATCGAAGTGGCGCAGGCCACCATGGTCTCGGCCGCCGCCCGCAAGGAATGCCGCGGCGCCCACACGGTGGAAGACTACGAGCGTCCCGCAGACGACCCGGTCGCACCGCTGGGCCGCGACGACGCCAACTGGATGAAGCACACGCTCTGGTACAGCGCGGACAACCGCCTCTCGTACAAGCCCGTCAAGCTGCAGCCGCTGACGGTGGCATCCGTGCCACCCAAGGTCCGCACGTTCTAAGAATATTTACAAGGTCCATACGATGAAGCGCACATTCCAGATCTACCGCTACGACCCGGACAAGGACGCCAAGCCCTACATGCAGACGATCGAGGTCGAACTCGACGGCCACGAACGCATGCTGCTGGACGCCCTGATGAAGCTCAAGGCGCAGGATCCCACGCTGTCGTTCCGCCGCTCGTGCCGCGAAGGCGTCTGCGGCTCCGACGCGATGAACATCAACGGCAAGAACGGTCTGGCCTGCCTGACCAACATGAACACGCTCAAGGGCACCGTCGTGCTCAAGCCGCTGCCGGGCCTGCCCGTCATCCGCGACCTGATCGTCGACATGACCCAGTTCTTCAAGCAGTACAACTCGATCAAGCCGTACCTGCAGAACGACACCGTGCCGCCCGAGAAGGAACGCCTGCAGTCGCCCGAAGAGCGCGAAGAGCTCGACGGCCTGTACGAGTGCATCCTGTGCGCGAGCTGCTCCACGAGCTGCCCGAGCTTCTGGTGGAACCCCGACAAGTTCGTGGGCCCGGCCGGCCTGCTGCAGGCCTACCGCTTCATCGCCGACAGCCGCGACGAAGCCACCGCCGAGCGCCTGGACAACCTGGAAGACCCGTACCGCCTGTTCCGCTGCCACACGATCATGAACTGCGTCGACGTGTGCCCGAAGAACCTGAACCCCACCAAGGCCATCGGCAAGATCAAGGAACTGATGGTGCGTCGCGCCATCTGACCTTCTTTCAAGACACCACCATGCAAACCGCCGACGAACTCCAGCAGCCGCTCAGCGAACGTGCGCTGAGCAAACTGAAATGGCGTTGCCGGCGCGGCCTGCTCGAGAACGACCTGTTCATCGCCCGCTTCTTCGAGCGGCACGAATCCCACATGACCAACGGTCAGGCGGGAGCGATGGAGACATTGATGGACCTGTCGGACAACGACCTCCTCGACCTTTTGCTGCGCAGAAAGGAGCCCGAGCCCGAATGGGCCGGCGCCGAGGTGGTCGCATTGCTGCATCTGATGCGTACCGATGGCGCGCAGCGTCCCGCAATCTCTCCTTCGTCCTGAATCCTCCTCTGAAAGTAAACCGAAATGAAAGCATCCGATACCAAGGCCACGCTGTCGTTCAGCAATGGCGGCGACAACGTCGAACTGCCGATCTACAAGGGCACCATCGGCCCTGACGTGATCGACATCCGCAAGCTGTATGCACAGACCGGCATGTTCACGTACGACCCGGGCTTCATGTCGACCGCCGCCTGCCAGTCGGCCATCACCTACATCGACGGTGACAAGGGCGAGCTGCTGTATCGCGGCTACCCCATCGAGCAGCTCGCGACCAACTGCGACTTCATGGAGACCTGCCACCTGCTGCTGTACGGTGAACTGCCGGACGCAGGCAAGAAGGCCAGCTTCACCAAGCTCGTGACCAACCACACGATGGTCAACGAGCAGATGCAGTTCTTCCTGCGCGGCTTCCGCCGTGATGCCCATCCGATGGCCATCATGACCGGCCTCGTGGGCGCCCTGTCGGCCTTCTATCACGACAGCACGGACATCAACAATCCCGAGCACCGCGAGATCGCCGCGATCCGCCTGATCGCGAAGATGCCCACGCTCGTGGCCATGGCCTACAAGTACACCGTCGGCCAGCCGTACATGTACCCGAAGAACGAACTCAGCTATGCAGGCAACTTCCTGCACATGATGTTCGCCACGCCGTGCGAAGAGTACAAGGTGAACCCGGTGCTCGAGCGCGCGCTCGACCGCATCTTCATCCTGCACGCAGACCACGAGCAGAACGCATCGACCTCGACCGTGCGCCTGTGCGGCTCGTCGGGCACCAACCCCTTCGCGGCCATTGCAGCCGGCGTGGCGTGCCTGTGGGGCCCGGCCCACGGCGGTGCCAACGAAGCGGCACTGAACATGCTGTACGACATCCAGCGCGAAGGCGGTGTGGAAAAGATCGGCGAGTTCATCAAGAAGGTCAAGGACAAGAACTCGAACGTCAAGCTGATGGGCTTCGGCCATCGCGTGTACAAGAACTACGACCCGCGCGCCAAGCTGATGCAGGAAACCTGCAACGAAGTGCTGACCGAGCTGGGCCTGGAAAACGACCCGCTGTTCAAGCTCGCCAAGGAACTCGAAAAGATCGCTCTGGAAGACGAGTACTTCGTGTCGCGCAAGCTGTACCCGAATGTCGACTTCTACTCGGGCATCGTGCAACGCGCCATCGGCATCCCGGTGCCGCTGTTCACCGCGATCTTCGCGCTGGCCCGCACGGTCGGCTGGATCGCCCAGCTGAACGAAATGATCGGCGACCCCGAGTACAAGATCGGCCGCCCGCGCCAGCTGTTCGAAGGCTCGCCCAAGCGTGACGTGAAGCCGATCTCGGCCCGCTGATCGATCTAGCGCGGAACTTCCGCCCCCTGAAAAAGCTGCCTCCGGGCAGCTTTTTTATTGCCCGTTCGGCATGCCCCTCCTCGCCAGCCGGCAGCGAGGTCATCGCGCATCGCGATGGCAATGGCTTAAAAACAGGAAGAAAATAGCCAACTCATCGCAAAACGCGATGCCCAATCCCCCATGAGCACATCCGAACGCAACTTCGCCCGCCGCATCGACCTCACGTCGCTGCAGCTGTTCGTGGCCGTGTGCGAGCTGGGCAGCATCGGGCGCGCGGCGGAGCGCGAGTTCATTGCAGCCTCGGCCGTCAGCAAGCGGCTGTCCGACCTGGAAGCCACGCTCGGCACCGCCCTGCTCTACCGCCATGCGCGCGGCGTCGACCTCACGCCGGCCGGCGAAAGCCTGCTGCACCACGCACGCTCGGTGCTCTACAGCCTCGAGAAGATGCAGGGCGAGCTCAGCGAGTACGCCGACGGCGTGCGCGGCCACGTGCGGGTGCACGCCAACATCTCGGCCATCGTGCAGTTCCTGCCGGAAGACCTGGGCGTGTTCTCGCGCGCGCACGAGGCCATCAAGATCGATCTCGAGGAGCACCTGAGCAGCGAAGTGATCCGCGCGGTGCAGGAAGGCGCGGCCGACCTCGGCGTGTGCCACGTGGCCGGCGGCGCGGGCGAATTGCAAAGCCTCTCTTACCGGCACGACCGCCTCGCGCTGATCGTGCCCGAGGGGCACGCGCTGGCCGCACAGGAAGCGATCGATTTCATCGACTCGCTGGCCTTCGACCATGTCGGCCTGCACACCAACAGTTCGATCTACGTGGCGATGCACGAAGCGGCGCTCAGTGCCGGCCGCAGCGTCAAGCTACGCATCCACGTCACGGGCCTGGACGCCATGTGCCGGATGATCGAAAACGGCCTGGGCATCGGCGTGATGCCGCAGCGCGCCTTCGAACTCATGCACAACGGCATCGGCCGCGGCCTCGTGAGCGTGACGCTCAACGACGCCTGGGCCGCGCGCGAAATCCGGCTGGTGGCGCGCGACTTCTCCACCTTGCCGGTGGCGGCGCGCACGCTGGTGAACCACCTGCACGCGGCGGCCGATTCGGCCGACGCCACCGAACGACTCGCGGCCTAGACCGCGTCGACAGACAATCCATTTCCCCACGAAAGAAGAGACCGACATGGCACGCACGCTCTACGACAAGATCTGGGACGAACACGTCGTCCACACCGAGGAAGACGGCACCGCGATCCTCTACATCGACCGCCACCTTGTGCACGAAGTGACCAGCCCGCAAGCCTTCGAAGGCCTGCGCGAAGCCGGCCGCAAGCTGTGGCGCATCAGTTCGGTGGTGGCCACCGCCGACCACAACACGCCGACCACCGGCTGGGAGCTGGGCTACGAAGGCATTGCCGACCCGACCAGCAAGGAGCAGGTCACCACGCTGGACCACAACATCGCCGAGTTCGGCGCCGCCGCGTTCTTTCCGTTCCTGAGCAAGCGCCAGGGCATCGTGCACGTGATCGGCCCGGAAAGCGGCGCGACGCTGCCGGGCATGACCGTGGTCTGCGGCGACTCGCACACCTCCACGCATGGCGCGTTCGGCGCGCTGGCGCACGGCATCGGCACCAGCGAGGTCGAGCATGTGATGGCCACGCAGACGCTGCTGGGCAAGAAGGCCAAGAACATGCTCGTGAAGGTCGAAGGCAAGCTGCCGCTCGGCTGCACGGCCAAGGACATCGTGCTGGCCATCATCGGCAAGATCGGCACCGCCGGCGGCACGGGCTACACCATTGAATTCGCGGGCTCGGCCATTCGCGACCTGAGCATGGAAGGCCGCATGACGGTCTGCAACATGGCCATCGAAGCCGGCGCGCGCGCCGGGCTGGTGGCGGTCGATGAGAAGACCATCACCTACGTGAAGGGCCGTCCGCTGGCGCCCACGGGCGTTGAATGGGACCAGGCCGTGGGCTACTGGCGCACGTTGCAGTCCGACCCGGGCGCGGCCTTCGACGCCGTGGTCGAGCTCGACGCCGCGCAGATCCCGCCGCAGGTGACCTGGGGCACCTCGCCCGAGATGGTGGTCGACATCAACGGCCGCGTGCCCGATCCCGACAAGGAAAAAGACGCGAGCAAGCGCGGCGCCATCGAGCGCGCGCTGGTCTACATGGGCCTGGAACCCAACAAGGCCATGAACGACATCTTCATCGACAAGGTGTTCATCGGTTCGTGCACCAACAGCCGCATTGAAGACATGCGCGAAGCCGCCGCCGTGGTGAAGAAGCTCGGCCAGAAGGTCGCGAAGAACGTGAAGCTCGCGATGGTCGTGCCCGGCTCGGGCGTGGTGAAGGAACAGGCCGAGCGCGAAGGCCTCGACCTGATCTTCAAGGCCGCGGGCTTCGAATGGCGCGAACCCGGCTGCTCGATGTGCCTGGCGATGAACGCCGACCGGCTCGAGCCCGGCGAGCGCTGCGCATCGACCAGCAACCGCAACTTCGAAGGCCGCCAGGGCGCGGGTGGCCGCACCCACCTCGTGAGCCCGGCCATGGCCGCCGCTGCTGCCGTGCACGGCCACTTCGTCGACGTCCGTACGTTCGCCTGAACCCAGAGAGATTCACATGCAGAAATTCACCGTGCACAAGGGCCTCGTGGCCCCCATGGACCGCGAGAACGTCGACACCGACGCGATCATTCCCAAGCAGTTCCTCAAGTCGATCAAGAAGACCGGCTTCGGCGTGAACCTGTTCGACGAATGGCGCTACCTGGACGCCGGCTTTCCGGGCCAGGACCCGGCCAGCCGCAAGCCGAACCCCGACTTCGTGCTGAACCAGCCGCGCTACGCCGGCGCCTCGGTGCTGCTGGCGCGCAAGAACTTCGGCTGCGGCTCGTCGCGCGAACACGCACCGTGGGCGCTCGACCAGTACGGCTTTCGCGCGATCATCGCGCCAAGCTACGCCGACATCTTCTTCAACAACAGCTTCAAGAACGGCCTGCTGCCGATCGTGCTGTCCGAGGCGCAAGTGGCCCAGTTGTTCGATGAAGCGCTGGCCTTCCCCGGCTACGCGCTGACCATCGACCTGGAGCGCCAGGTGGTCGTGAAGCCCGACGGCGGCGAGCTCGCGTTCGACGTGCAGGCTTTCCGCAAGTACTGCCTGATCAACGGGCTGGACGACATCGGCCTGACGCTGCGCCACAAGGACAAGATCAAGGCCTTCGAGACCGAGCGCCTGGCGCAGAAGCCCTGGCTCGCGCACACGATGATCTCGTGATCGCTCACCGCATTTCCGCTTTCAAAAAAACTCAGACCAACTTATGAAAATCGCAGTTCTCCCGGGTGACGGCATCGGCACCGAAATCGTGGCGGAAGCCGTCAGGGTGCTCGAAGTCCTCGACCTGAAGTTCGAGATGGAGTCGGCGCTGGTCGGCGGTGCGGCCTACGAGGCGCACGGCCACCCGCTGCCCGAAGCGACACTGAAGCTCGCGAAGGAATCCGACGCGGTGCTGTTCGGCGCCGTCGGCGACTGGAAGTACGACAAGCTCGACCGCCCGCTGCGTCCCGAGCAGGCCATCCTGGGGCTGCGCAAGAACCTGGGCCTGTTCGCGAACTTCCGTCCGGCCATCTGCTACGAGCAGCTGGTGGACGCCTCGAGCCTGAAGCCCGAGCTGATCGCGGGCCTGGACATCCTCATCATCCGCGAACTCACCGGCGACATCTACTTCGGCCAGCCGCGCGGCCGCCGCATCGCCACCGACGGCCACTTCCCGGGCGCTGAAGAAGCCTTCGACACGATGCGCTACTCGCGCCCCGAGGTCGAGCGCATCGCACGCGTCGCCTTCGAAGCGGCCCGCAAGCGCAGCAAGCGCGTGACCAGCGTGGACAAGGCCAACGTGCTCGAGACCTTCCAGTTCTGGAAGGACATCGTGACCGAGGTCGGCAAGGAATATCCGGACGTCGAACTCGACCACATGTATGTCGACAACGCGGCCATGCAGCTCGTGAAGGCGCCCAAGAAGTTCGACGTGGTCGTCACCGGCAACATGTTCGGCGACATCCTCTCGGACGAGGCCGCGATGCTCACCGGCTCCATCGGCATGCTGCCCTCGGCGTCGCTCAATGCGAGCAACCAGGGCCTGTACGAGCCCAGCCACGGCAGTGCCCCCGACATTGCTGGCAAAGGGGTTGCCAATCCTTTGGCTACAATCCTGTCCGCTGCCATGATGCTCCGCTTCTCCCTGAACCAACCCGAAGCTGCCGACCGAATCGAGTCGGCGGTCAAGCACGTGCTCGCCTCCGGGCTGCGCACGGGCGACATCTGGTCCGAAGGCACGAAGCGCGTCGGCACCCGCGAAATGGGCGACGCGGTCGTAGCAGCCATCACCAAAAAGACGATTACCGGCTAACCGCAGCCCGCTTCGTCACGCCCTCCCCCGGCCGACGAGTCGGGGGCAAAAAAGACTGATTTTTTCTTTCTTCACTAAGGGCAAACTGAAATGGCGAACGCATCCAAGCAACCTCTGGTCGGCCTCGTAGGCTGGCGCGGCATGGTCGGCTCGGTCCTCATGGACCGCATGCAGGCCGAAGGCGACTTCGGCCTCATCGAGCCGGTCTTCTTCTCGACCTCCAACGCCGGCGGCAAGGCCCCGGCGATGGCCAAGAACGAAACCGCGTTGAAGGATGCGAACGACATCGAGGCACTGAAGAAGTGCGACATCGTCATCACCTGCCAGGGCGGCGACTACACCAGCGAGGTGTTCCCCAAGCTGCGCGCCGCGGGCTGGAACGGCCACTGGATCGACGCGGCCTCCACGCTGCGCATGAACGATGACGCGATCATCGTGCTCGACCCCGTCAACCTGCCCGTGATCCAGAACGCGCTCGCCAAGGGCGGCAAGAACTGGGTCGGCGGCAACTGCACCGTGAGTTGCATGCTCATGGGCGTGGGCGCCCTCTACAAGGCCGGCCTGGTCGAGTGGATGACCAGCATGACCTACCAGGCGGCCTCGGGCGGCGGCGCGCAGCACATGCGCGAGCTGCTGACCCAGTTCGGCACCCTGAACGCCGAAGTGCGCGCCCTGCTCGACGACCCGAAGTCGGCCATCCTCGAGATCGACCGCAAGGTGCTGCACAAGCAGCAGAACCTGAGCGCCTCCGAAATCGCCAACTTCGGCGCGCCGCTGGGCGGCTCGCTGATCCCCTGGATCGACAAGGACCTGGGCGACGGCATGTCCAAGGAAGAGTGGAAGGGCGGTGCCGAGACCAACAAGATCCTCGGCCAGGGCGCGGGCTTCGGCACCGCTGCCACGCCGGTCGACGGCTTCTGCGTGCGCATCGGTGCGATGCGCTGCCACAGCCAGGCGCTGACCTTCAAGCTCAAGAAGGACGTGCCGGTGGCCGACATCGAAGCGATGATCGCCGCCGACAACCCCTGGGCCAAGGTCGTGCCGAACACGCGCGAAGCCACGGTCAAGGACCTGACGCCAGTCGCCGTGACCGGCACCATGGACATCCCGGTCGGCCGCATCCGCAAGCTGGCGATGGGCCCCGAGTACGTCGGTGCCTTCACCATCGGCGACCAGCTGCTGTGGGGCGCGGCCGAACCGCTGCGCCGCATGCTGCGCATCCTGCTCGAAGCCTGATGCGGGTTGCTCAGGCCTTGAAATACAAAAATGTTGCCAAAAGGCAACAAAGGATGTCATCGGAAGTATGCGCGCACTGGGTAGATCAGGCGCATTGCCTTGTCAGTGCATGTTGATGATGCTAACGTCCTCTTACAAATTCAGGGCCTGAGCCGCCCCTATCAGCATGACAAGACATCTGTTGCCCGCGGCCCGCCCTTCGGCCGCCCGCCCCGCCCTGCCGTCAAATGGCTGGCGCCTTTCCATCCTGGGCGCTGCCGCCGCCCTGACGCTGGGGCTCGCCAGCCCTGACGCCAGCGCTTTCGCGCTCGGGCCGCTGCGGGTGCAGTCGGCACTGGGCGAACCCTTGCGCGCCGAGATCGATGTCACCGAAATGGCCGCCAATGAAGCGGACGGCCTGAAGATCAACATCGCCACGGCCGAAGCCTTCAAGAACGCGGGCATCCCGTACAACGCGGCCCTGGGCGACGTGAAAGCCACGCTGCAACGCCGCGCCGGCGGTCAGTACGTCGTGCGCCTGGCCGGCAACCGCCCGCTCAACGACCCCTTCATCGACCTGCTGCTCGAAGCCAATGGCGCCTCGGGCCGCATCGTGCGTGACTACACCGTGCTGCTCGATCCGCCGGCCACGCGCCAGGCGGCAGCCACGCCGGTGACGCCCATCGCGCCGCAGATCGCCACGCCGGTCGAGCGCCCCGCGCCGGCCCCGCGCGTGCGCCGCGAACCCGCGCCCGCAGTTGCCGCAACGCCCGCACCCGCTGCGACTGCGCCGGCCCCTGCTGCCGCACCGGCTCCTGCGCCGACACGTGCCGCCGTCGCCGCGCCCAGCGGCGGCAGTGGCGAGCAAGTCACAACGCGCCGTGGCGACACCGCCGGCAAGATCGCCTCCGCTCACAAGCCCGCCGATGTGTCGCTCGACCAGATGCTGGTCGCACTGCTGAACGCCAACCCCGACGCCTTCGTCGGTGGCAACGTCAACCGGATGAAGGCCGGTGCCGTGCTCGACCTGCCGAACGCCGCCGCAGCGAGCGCCGTGCCGGCCGCCGACGCGCGCCGCACGATCACCGCGCAAAGCCGCGACTTCGGCAGCTACCGCCAGCGCCTCGCCGAGAACGCCCCGACCACCAACGTGGCCGCCGCAAGCCGCCAGGCCTCGGGCAAGCTGCAGGCCAGCGTGGAAGACCGCAATGCCGCCGCCAGCGCACCCGACAAGCTCACCGTGTCGCAAGGCAACGCCGCCGCGCGCGCCGCTGACGAAAAGGTCGCGCAGGCCCGCCAGGCGCAGGACAGCAGCAACCGCGTCGCCGAACTCGCGAAGAACATCAACGAGCTGAACAAGCTCAAGGCCGGTGCGGGCACCGGCACCGCCGGATCGTCCGCTGCTGCCGCAGCGCCGGCCGCCACCACGCCCGGCATCGCCGTTCCCGCGCCGCTGACCGGTGCCACGACGCCGTCGCCGGCGGTCACGGCCGGTCCTGCGCCCGTCGCAGCACCTGCAGCCGCTGCCACCGCACCGGCAACGCCAGCTCCGGTCGCTGCACCAGCCGCTCCCGCTGCAACGGCCCCTGTCGCCGCTGCCTCTGCTGCTGCACCCGCTGCAGCAGCCGCACCGTCCGCCACAGACGCGGCCGCCCTCCCCGTGGCAGCCGCTGCCAGTGCCGCGGCCGCCGCAGCCCCCGTCGTCGCGCCCAAGCCTGTGGTGAAGGCCGCTCCGCCGCCGCCCCCGCCGGAGCGCAGCTTCCTCGACGAACTGCTCGACAACCCACTGATGCTCGCCGGCGCCGCGCTGATCGCGCTGCTGATCGGCTTCCTGCTGTACCGCGTGCTGGGCCGCCGTCGCGAAGAGATGAGCGAAAGCGTGTTCCTCGAGAGCCGCATTCCCAAGGACTCGTTCTTCGGCGCCAGCGGCGGCGAATCGGTCGACACCAAGAACCGCGGCGATTCCACCGTGTCGTCGCTGTCGTACTCGCCGAGCCAGCTCGACGCGGGCGATGTCGACCCGGTCGCCGAAGCCGACGTGTACCTCGCCTACGGCCGTGATCTGCAGGCCGAGGAAATCCTGCGTGAAGCGCTGCGCCTGAACCCGGACCGCACCGCGATCCACCTCAAGCTGCTCGAGATCCACGCCAAGCGCCGCGACGTGCGCGCCTTCGACGGCCTCGCCACCGAAGTGCACAAGCTGACCAACGGCGCGGGCTCCGAATGGAACCGCGTGGTCGACATGGGCAAGGACCTCGATCCGGGCAACCCGCTGTACGAATCGGGCACGGGCACCGCGCGCGGCGCCAGCCAGGCCGAAACCGCCGCATTCGCCGGCGCGCTGGCAGCCGCGGCCAAGCCGGCTGTCGCAGCCGCAGCAGCCGTCGTGGCACCGCCGCCCCCGGCCGCACCGCCCGTCGCGTCGGCCCCGCCGGCCTTCATGCCCTCGGTCGCGCCGCTGGACTTCGACCTCGACCTGACCCAGCCGCCCGCACCGGCGCCTGCCCCCGTGGGCGCCAGCCTGCCGAAGTCGGTCTACGCGCCGACGGCCGCACCGGCCCCGCTGAGCAACGGCCACGCCGCGGCCCCTGTCGATCTCGAAAACGACTTCGACACGGCCCCCGGCGCATTGACCGCCCACACGCGCCCCTCGTCGCTGAACGATGCGGAGCACAACACCCGCCCGGCCATGCTGCGCGACACGCTGCCCGCCGATTCGGGCTTCATCGAGTTCGACATGAGCGCCCTCGCCGGCCTGCCGGCCCGCTCGGCTGCCGCCGAAGCACCGCGTTCTGCGGCTGTGGCCACCTCGCCGTCCGCACTGGACGACGACGGCGACGACAACCCGCACGCCGTGAAGCTCTCGCTGGCCCGTGAACTGCAGGCCATCGGCGACGTCGAAGGCGCGCGCTCGCTGGTCGAGGAAGTCGAAGCCGAAAGCGCTGGCGACCTCAAGTCGCAAGCCAAGCAGCTGCTCGCCGAACTGCGCTGAGCCGGTTGCCGACTGCCCTTCTGATCGCTTCGTGAGGCTGGCACTCGGCATCCGCTACAACGGCCAGGCATACGAGGGCTGGCAGAGCCAGCGCTCGGGCCGCACGGTGCAGGACAAGCTCGAAGCCGCCCTCGCGAAGTTCGCCGGGCTGCCCGCCGGCAGCAGGGTCAGCACCCTGTGCGCCGGCCGCACCGACGCCGGCGTGCACGGGCTCATGCAGGTGGTGCACTTCGACACCGACATCGAGCGCGACCCGTTCTCGTGGATGCGCGGCACCAACCGCTACCTGCCCGACGACATCGCAGTGCAGTGGGCGCACCCGGTGCCCGCCGAATTCCATTGCCGCGCCAGCGCCCTGGCGCGTCGCTACGTCTACGTGCTCTCGCAGTCGCCCGTGCGGCCCAGCCTCGATGCGGGCCGGGTCGGCTGGTCGATGTACCCGCTCGATGGCGATGCGATGCGCACCGCGGCGGCGCTGTTGGTGGGCCGGCACGATTTCAGCTCGTTCCGCGCCTCGGCCTGCCAGGCCCTCTCGCCGGTCAAGGACCTGCGGCGCCTCGAAATCACGCGCGTGGGCGACGGCGAACGCTGCCGCTGGCACTTCGAGTTCGAGGCCGACGCCTTCCTGCACCACATGATCCGCAACCTGATGGGCAGCCTGGTGCGCATCGGCCGCGGCGACGAGCGGCCCGAATGGATCACCGAGGTGCTCGAGGCGCGCAGCCGCAAGGTCGCGGCGCCCACCTTCTCCGCCGATGGCCTCTACTTCCTCGGCCCGTTGTACGACGCCAAGTGGGGTCTGCCGGCCGAGGCCACGTTCCAGGGCGACCGGGCTTCGTATGATGGCCCGCCATGACATCCCCCGCTCCCCTCGCCCCGCGCACCCGCATCAAGATCTGTGGCCTCACGCGTGAGGCCGACGTGGACGCGGCCGTCGAGGCCGGTGCCGACGCGATCGGTTTCGTGCTTTATCCGAAGAGCCCGCGCGCCGTGAGCGCCGAGCGCGCCGCCGAACTGGCCTCGCGCCTGCCGCCCTTCATCACGCCCGTGCTGCTGTTCGTGAATGCGGATGCTCCCGAAGTCATAGCATCGCTGGCCCGTGTGCCGGGCGCCATGGCGCAATTTCACGGCGAAGAGACGCCTGCCCAATGCGAGGAAGCCACCGGTCCGGGGCGCTTTCGCTACCTGCGCGCCGCCCGCATTCCGCTCGGCGCAGCCGGGGCCGGCTTCGACCTCGTAAAATACGCGTCCGATTACTCCCACGCCCAGGCCATCCTGCTCGACGCCCATGTCGAAGGTTATGGTGGAGGCGGCAAGGCTTTCGATTGGTCACTTCTTCCACCCGCCGTCGACGCTCACCTCGTCTTGAGTGGTGGGCTCACACCTGCAAACGTGAGCGATGGCATTCACAGCCTGCGGACGCGCTGCAAGACGCTGTCCGTTGATGTGAGTTCGGGCGTCGAAATCGACGGTCCCGGGCACAAGGGCCTCAAGGACGCCGGAAAGATCCGGGCATTCGTCGCTGCCGTGAGAGCCGCAGATGCGGCGAACACTGTCAAAGCCTCGGCAGCCGACGCTTCGTCCTTCTCCAGTTAGCCGCCGCACCCGATCGCAATTCGGGCTGCGGCCCATCGATCGAGAACCATGCAAAGCCAATTCCAGGACTACCAGCAACCCGACGCCAGCGGCCACTTCGGCCCCTACGGCGGCACCTTCGCGAGCGAAACGCTCACCCACGCGATCAACGAGCTGCGCGACGCGTATGCCAAGTTCAAGGACGACCCGGCCTTCCTCGCCGAGTTCCACTACGAGCTGAAGCACTTCGTCGGCCGTCCCTCGCCGATCTATCACGCCGCGCGCACCAGCCGCGAAATGGGCGGCGCGCAGATCTACCTGAAGCGCGAAGACCTGAACCACACCGGCGCCCACAAGATCAACAACGTGATCGGCCAGGCGATGCTCGCGCGCCGCATGGGCAAGCCCCGCGTGATCGCCGAGACCGGCGCCGGCCAGCACGGCGTGGCCACCGCCACGATCTGCGCGCGCTACGGCCTCGAATGCGTGGTCTACATGGGCAGCCAGGACGTGAAGCGCCAGAGCCCCAACGTGTATCGCATGAACCTGCTCGGCGCCACCGTGGTGCCCGTCGAATCGGGCAGCAAGACGCTGAAGGACGCGCTCAACGAGGCCATGCGCGACTGGGTCACGAACGTCGAAAACACCTTCTACATCATCGGCACCGTAGCCGGCCCGCACCCCTACCCGACCATGGTGCGCGACTTCCAGAGCGTGATCGGCACCGAGTGCGTCGACCAGATGCCTGCCATGCTCGCGGCCAACGGCATCACCGGTGAAGCCGAGGGCAAGCAGCCCGATGTGGTGGTCGCCTGCGTGGGCGGCGGCAGCAATGCGATCGGCATCTTCCATCCCTACATTCCGTTCGCGGGCACGCGCCTCATCGGCGTGGAAGCGGCCGGCGAAGGCCTGGACAGCGGCAAGCACGCCGCCTCGATCCTGCGCGGCAGCCCCGGCGTGCTGCACGGCAACCGCACCTACCTGCTGCAGAACGACGACGGCCAGATCACCGAGACGCACAGCATCAGCGCCGGCCTCGACTACCCGGGTGTGGGCCCCGAGCACGCCTACCTGGCCGACATCGGCCGCGCCGAGTACGTCGGCATCACCGACATGGAAGCGCTCGAAGCCTTCCACTACCTGTGCCGCACGGAGGGCATCATTCCCGCGCTCGAATCCAGCCATGCCATGGCCTACGCCATGAAGCTCGCCAAGACCATGCGCCCCGACCAGTCCATCCTCGTGAACCTCTCAGGCCGCGGCGACAAGGACATCGGCACAGTCGCCGACCTGTCGGGTGTCGACTTCTACGACCGGCCCTCGATGCGCGGTCTGAGCGTGAAGGGAGGCAAGTGATGAGCCGCATTGCTGCCAAGTTCCAGGCCCTGCAAACGCAAGGCCGTCGCGCGCTGATCCCTTACGTCACCGCCGGCTTCCCCTTTGCCGACATCACGCCCGAACTCATGCACGGCATGGTCGAGGCCGGTGCCGACGTGATCGAGCTGGGCGTGCCCTTCTCTGACCCGATGGCCGACGGCCCCGTGATCCAGAAGGCCGGCGAGGCCGCGCTGGCGCTGGGCGTCGGCATGAAGCAGGTGCTCGCCATGGTGGCCGCGTTCCGCGCCCAGGACACGACCACGCCGGTCGTGCTCATGGGCTACGCCAACCCGGTCGAGCGCTACGACCTCGTGCACGGCAAGAAGGCCTTCATCCGCGACGCGGCGGCGTCCGGCGTCGATGGCCTGCTGGTCGTCGACTACCCGCCCGAGGAATGCGAGGACTTCGCCGCCGACCTCAAGGCCGCCGGCATCGACCTGATTTTCCTGCTGGCCCCCACCAGCACCGCCGAGCGCATGGCGCAGGTGGCGCGCATCGCGAGCGGCTACGTGTACTACGTGTCGCTCAAGGGCGTGACCGGTGCCGGCCACCTCGACACCGAGGCGGTCGGACGCATGATCCCGCGCATCCGCGAGCACGTGAGCATCCCCGTCGGCGTGGGCTTCGGCATCCGCGATGCGCGCACGGCGCAGGCCGTCGGCTCGGCGGCGGACGCCGTGGTCATCGGCACCAAGATCATTCAACTCATCGAAGACCAGCCCCGTGAAAACGTGGTGCCCACGGTGCGCGAATTCCTGGCCGGCATCCGCGAGGCGCTCGACGCCCTGCCGGCTGCCACGGCCAAGAACGCGGCTGGTCGATAATCACTGCCCTCACAAGGAGCCCCCATGAGCTGGCTTGAAAAACTGCTACCCGCCAAGATCGCACAAACCGACCCGTCCGAGCGCCGCCAGGTGCCCGAGGGCCTGTGGATCAAATGCCCGGCCTGCGAGACCGTTCTGTACAAGACCGACCTCGAGCACAACCAGAACGTCTGCCCGAGCTGCAGCCACCACCACCGCATCGGCGCCCGCGCGCGCCTGGATGCCTTCCTGGACGCCGAAGGCCGCTACGAAGTCGGCCAGGAAGTGCTGCCGGTCGATGCCCTGAAGTTCAAGGACAGCCGCAAGTACCCCGAGCGCCTGAAGGAAGCCCTGGAGAACACCGGCGAGACCGACGCACTGGTCGTGCTGGGCGGCTCCGTCCACAGCATCAGCGTGGTCGTGGCCTGCTTCGAGTTCGAGTTCATGGGCGGCTCCATGGGCAGTGTGGTCGGCGAGCGCTTCGTACGCGGCGTCGAGACCGCCATCGAGCAGAAGGTGCCCTTCATCTGCTTCACCGCCACCGGCGGCGCGCGCATGCAGGAAGGCCTGCTCTCGCTGATGCAGATGGCCAAGACCAACGCCGCGCTCACGCGTCTGGCGAAGAAGGGCCTGCCCTACATCAGCGTGCTGACCGACCCGACCATGGGCGGCGTGAGCGCCGGCTTCGCCTTCGTGGGTGACGTGGTGATTGCCGAGCCCAAGGCTCTGATCGGCTTTGCCGGCCCGCGCGTGATCGAATCGACCGTGCGCGTGACCCTGCCCGAAGGCTTCCAGCGCGCCGAGTTCCTGCAGACCAAGGGCGCGATCGACTTCATCAGCGACCGCCGCGAACTGCGCAAGACCATCGCCAGCACGCTGGCCATGCTGCTGCGCCAGCCCGCCGACGCGGTGCTCTGACCGCTACAGGCCTCGGCCTGAACGCCCGCACGCTGTGAAAGGCGATGCGGGCGTTTTGCTGTCTGGGGTGAACGCCCTCAGGTCAGGCGCCGAGCCTGAACGCGAAGACCAGCAGGTTGCCCAGCACGATCGCCACCACCTGCAGCACCACGATGGCGGCCAGCGGCGACAGGTCGACGCCGCCGATCAGCGGAATGAAGCGGCGAAAGGGCCGCACCAGCGGCTCGGCCAGGCGCGAGATCAGGTCGAGCAGCATCGGCGAGGCGCCCGGAATCCACGACAGCACCGCGTACACCACCAGCAGCGCCGTGAGGCCCGACACCGCCAGCTGCAGCAGGCCGACCAGCGACACCAGCGGCAGCGCCGTGATCCGCGCCAGGCTGCCGGCCAGCAGCCACAGCACCAGGAACTTGAGCATCACCAACAGCCAGGCCGCGATCAGGCTCGCGAGGTCCCAGCGCTTCACGGCGGGCACGATGCGCCGCAGCGGCAGCACGATCCAGTCGGTGATGGCGAACACGAAACGCCCCAGCGGATTGCCGAAGGGCACGCGGTGGTACTGCATGTACAGGCGCAGCAGGCAGGCGCCGCCGAGCAGGCCGACGATCACGTCGAGAAGGAACGAAGGAATCTGATAGAGCATGGGACGCAGCCGTGAGCGGAATGCGATGATAGCCACGCAAGGTTCTTAGATGACGACACCACCCCTTCTGTACTCACTGCCATTGTTCCCGCTCGGCACGGTTCTCTTCCCCGGTGGACTGCTTCCTTTGCGCATCTTCGAGGTCCGCTACCTCGACATGATCGGCAAGTGCCGCAAGGCCGGCACCCCGTTCGGCGTGGTCAGCCTGACGAGCGGCGCCGAGGTGCGCAAGGCCGGCGCCGAGGCCGAAAGCTTTGCCGCCGTCGGCACGCTCGCCGACATCCGCGCGTTCGACGCGCCGCAAAGCGGCCTGCTGCAGATCGAATGCGTCGGCACGCAGCGCTTTCGCGTGCGCAGCAGCGAGCTGCAGAAGCACGGCCTGTGGATCGCCGAGGTCGACGCCATCGCCGACGACGTCGCGCTCGAGATTCCCGACGACCTGCAGCACACCGCCACCGCGCTGCGCCGCCTGCTCGACACCCTCGAAGAGCGCCGCCGCGCGCAAGGCGACACGGTGCGCCTGCCGATCGGCGCGCCCTACCGCCTCGACGACTGCGGCTGGGTGGCGAACCGCTGGTGCGAGCTGGTGCCGATGCAGCTCACGCTGAAGCAGCGCCTCATGGAACTCGACAGCCCGCTGATGCGCCTGGAGCTCGTGAGCGACCTGCTGACGCGCACCGGCATCACCGAATGAATCGGTCGGCGAGATGAGCCCGGCGCCGGTCCGCTTCCACTCGATCATGCTGCGCGCGGGTTCGGACGCCTTCGCGGACAACCACCGCGCCTACTGCGCCCGCTGGGGCTACGCGCACCGCCTGCACGCCATCGGCACGCCGCACAACAGCGCGCGCACGCTGCTGGTCTACAAGTACAGCGTGGTGAGCGCCGCGCTGGCCGATGCACCCGACGGCACGCTGCTGGTCTTCGCGGACGACGACGCGGCTTTTCTCGCCCCGCTGCCGGCGCCGGCCGTGATCGGCGACGCAGCGCACTGGATCGCCGAGAACGAGCACCACCACCGCCCCGAGGGCAGCTGCTTCATGCTGCGCGCCGGCCCCGAGGCCACGGCCTTGGTGGCTTCCGTGCTCGACCGCCTGCGCATCGCGCCCGACGCAGGCGCCGACCGCTGGGCACACCGCGAACTCGAAGGCCTCACCGCCCATCCGCACCACCAGCTCATCGACGGCCGGCACTACCCCAACCTGCTGTTTGCCCGCTTCGGCCACTACCTGCCAGAAGTTTCGGCTTTCGTGCTCTCGTTCAACCCGGCGGTCCACGTCGATGTCCAGGACTGGCGGGTGCGGGGCCTCTTCGTGGCCTACCTCAACACGGTGCTGGCACGCGACGGCCAGCTCTACGACGACCTCCCGACCGCGCCCACGGGCCAGCCTGACTACGAGGTGCGCAACGCCGGCCGCCCTGTCGCCTTGCTGACCAGCTACACGCCCAACATTGCCGCGTACGCCCACCTCGGCGAGCGCAACATCGCCGCATACGCCGACCACCATGGCTACGCCCACCACGTTTACCGCGACCTGCCTGCCGATCTGCGGGGCCGGGTGGCCGGCAACTGGATCAAGCCCCGGTTGCTGCTCAAGCACCTGGCCGAGCACGAACAGGTGGCGTGGATCGATGCCGACATCCTGATCCACGACCGCACGCGGCCCATCGCTTCCCTGCTGCGCGGCCGGCCGGTGGCGCTGGCGCGCGACGTGTCGGACTACGCGTTCAACAGCGGCTTCATGGTGTTCTCGAACACGCCGGCCTGCATCGCGTACCTGCAACGCGTGCAAGCCTTGATCGACGAGGTCACCGACAAAAGCGGCATCTACCTGTCCGGCGGCGATCAGTCGTTCTTCGTGGCCGCCTGGCGGGAAGCCGGCGGCGAGGCGGCGATGCCGCTGTCGGATGGCGTGTCTTTCAACTCGCACCCCGCGCTGCATGACGCCGACAGCTTCATGCTGCACTACATGGGGTACCCGGATCGCTTTCGCGCGCTGGTCATGCGCCATGACGCCCAGCAGATCGAACGCCGGGCCAGCGGCCCGCACGGCACGACAGCCCTGGTGCCCTTCCGGCCCGCGCGCCCCAAGCAGCGGCTGCATTTCACGCACCTGCACGGCATCCCGGACGTCGATCAGTTCGACGACATCGTCGAGTCGTACCGGCTGGCGGCGGAAGCGCTCGGCTACGAAACGAGCTTCACGCCGCACCAGCTCGATCCCGAGGTCGTGAACGTCGTGTTCTTTGCCTGGCGCACCAACTGGCAGTGGTTCGACAAGCTCCATCCGCGCTGCATCATCGTCAACTTCGAGCACCTGACGCCGGGCAATTTCTGCTTCTCCGAGGCCTACCAGGCGACGCTGCGCAACTGCTATCTGTGGGAGTACAGCCTCGCCAACTTCCAGAAGAACGTCGAGCTGGGCTTCACGGCGTCCGACCACGTGCCGCTCGCCTACCAGCGCGGCGCCGGTGCCGAGCCGGCCGCGGAAACCGTGCTGCCCGATGCGCAGCAGGACATCGACGTCGTCTTCTTCGGCGCCACCACGCCACGCCGCGTGCAGGTGCTGGAAGCGCTGATCGCGCGGGGCGTTCGTGTGGTCCTGCCCATGCCGCGGCCGTGGCGCAATGCCGAGCGCGATGCCCACCTGCGGCGGGCCAAGGTCGTGATCAACATGCACCAGCTGGACAACTCGCGCATCGTCGAGATACCCCGGCTGACGGTCCTGCTGCGCAACCGCAAGGCAGTGGTCTGCGAGCTCTACCCGGACAGCGACATCGACCCCAGCTTGCGCGGCGCGGTGGAAGGCGCGCCGTGGGAAGGCCTGGTCGATGCCACGCTTCGCCTGCTGGCCAACCCGGCACGGCGGGCCGAGCTGGAACGCGTCGGGTACGAACGCCTGACCGCCCGGGCGCAGACACACTGGCTCGGACCGGCGCTGGACCGCTACTTCCAGTGGCAAGCGCAGCAGCCCGGCACCTGGAGCGAGGCGACGCAGACGCAGCGATTCCGGGTGGCGGTCGTGATTGCGGCGGCGCACGCAGCGCCCCAACCCCTGCCCAGCCTCGTGGCACAAGAACAATGCGAGCTGGCGGTCATCCGTTTCACCGCCGCTGTGCGCGTCGGCGAGATGGCGGCTCACCCCGACGACACCCTCATCCTGCTGCCCGGCAAGTTCAGCCGGGCCAGCGCCCGCGACGCCGCCATCCGCCAGGCCGATGCCGACTACCTCGTGTTCTGGGACGAAGGCGACACCGCCAGTCCCGACCGGCTTCACCGCCAAGCCGCCTTCCTGGCCGCGCACCCGGAGATCGACATCGTCGGCAGCTGGCTCGAGGAAGGCACAGGCGAGGCGATGCAGCTGCACCGCGCGCCCGAACTCGACCACGAAATCCGCGCCGAGTTTCTCGGCACCGACCGCGTGCTGCGCGCGCGTACGTGCATGTACCGACGCGAATTCCTCCTGCGGCACCGCCTGCACCACGACGATGCCTTCGACGGCGACCTCGAAGCGCAGTACTTCCTGCACCGCTGCGCCACGGCGGGCGCCCGCCTGGCTGCCATCGCAGCACCGCTGTGCCGACGCGTCGTATCGATGCCGAGCGACGACGAGGCGCTCGCAGCCAGCGATGCCGCTGTTCGCTCGCAGCACGCCTTGCTGCGCGGGTACTTTCCGTCGCTCGCTGCCCACGAACACGAACAGCTGGCGCAGATGCGCGCCGCCTACTGGCCGCCCGGTGCCGCGTTTGCCGCATCCGCGCTAGCGCTGATGGCGCAGGTGGCCGCAGGGCCCGCGCTCTCCCCGGACCTGGAGCGCGCCACGCTGGCACGCGTGCTCCGGCGCGAGGCCGTGCGGTTGATCCTTCGCTACCGCATGGCCGGGCTGATCGACGCCGCCTGGCTGGCGCAGCGCATGGACACCCCGGAAGTCGCGTACTTCCTCGCCCCCGCGCGCGATCAACTGATCGGAAAAATCTGACCCGCGCAGGGAGCACCGTTGACTACGGCGCTCCTTTTTTAGTAGCGCGTTGCGCAGAACCGACGGGCGCTCGCTGCGGCTTTTGCGCAAGGCCTATCGGCTAAAATGCCAACCCCCGCGCACGCTCCCGGTTGCGCCTCACCCGCCTCCCATGTCCGACTCACAGACCCCCCCCGTTTCCACGCCCGCCGTCGACGACAACCAGCTCATCGTCGAACGCCGCGAAAAGCTCAAGCTGCTGCGCACGGCGCAGACCGAAGGCAAGGGGGTCGCGTTCCCGAACGACTTCAAACCCGGCCACCGCGCTGCGGCGCTGGTCGCGCAGCACGACGGCACCGAAGCCGAGGCGCTCGAAGCGCAGGCCGTTTCCGTGAGCGTGGCCGGCCGCATGATGCTCAAGCGCGTGATGGGCAAGGCCAGCTTCGCGACCGTGCAGGACGCCACCGGCCGCATCCAGCTGTACGTGACGCGCGACGCCATCGGCGAAGAGGCGTACGCCGACTTCAAGCGCTGGGACCTCGGCGACATCCTCGGCGCCGAAGGCATGCTGATGAAGACCAAGACCGGCGAGCTGTCGGTCAAGGTGACCAAGCTGCGCCTGCTCACCAAGAGCCTGCGCCCGCTGCCCGACAAGTTCCACGGCATGGCCGACCAGGAGCAGAAGTACCGCCAGCGCTATGTCGACCTGATCACCGACGAATCGGCCCGCGTGCGCTTCACCGCGCGCAGCAAGGCCGTGAGCGCACTGCGCGAGTTCATGGTGTCGCACGACTTCCTCGAGGTCGAAACGCCCATGCTGCACCCGATTCCGGGCGGCGCCAACGCCAAGCCCTTCAAGACGCACCACAACGCGCTCGACCAGGAAATGTTCCTGCGCATCGCGCCCGAGCTGTACCTCAAGCGCCTGATCGTCGGCGGCTTCGAGCGCGTGTTCGAGATCAACCGGAGCTACCGCAACGAAGGCATCTCGGTGCGGCACAACCCCGAGTTCACGATGATGGAGTTCTACGCGGCCTACTGGAACTACCGCGACCTGATGGACTTCACCGAGACGCTGATCCGCACCATCGCCGACAAGGCCGTGGGCACGCAGCAGCTCACCTACGGCGGCAAGCCGGTCGACCTGACGCAGCCCTTCGAGCGCCTGACGATCCGCGAAGCGATCCTGAAGCACACCGATGCCGAGGGCGTGGCTCAGGGCGTGGACGACACCACCTGGCTCATCAACGCCCTGCGCAAGCTCGGCCTGAGCGAAGAAAAAGACAAGCTCTCGCAGCGCAGCCTCGCGAGCCTGCAGGTGATGTACTTCGAGGAAACCGTGGAAGAGAAGCTCTGGCAGCCGACCTTCATCATGGAGCACCCGACCGAGATTTCGCCGCTGGCGCGCGCCAACGACGATCGCCCCGAGGTCACCGAGCGCTTCGAGCTGTACATCACGGGCCGCGAATTCGGCAACGGCTTCAGCGAGCTGAACGACGCCGAAGACCAGGCCGCGCGCTTCAACGCGCAGGTGGCCGCCAAGGACAGCGGCGACGACGAAGCCATGTTCTACGACCACGACTTCGTGCGCGCGCTCGAATACGGCATGCCGCCCACCGGCGGCTGCGGCATCGGCATCGACCGCCTCATGATGCTGCTGACCGATTCGCCGAGCATCCGCGACGTGATCCTGTTCCCGGCGCTGCGCCGCGAACTCTGACCCACCCACACGGGGACGCTGTGACCGCCTTTCTCTGGCAAGACCGCGACAAGAAAGAGTACGTCTACCCGTTCAACCCCAGGCCCGAGTGTCTGGCCATGATCCAGCGTCCTCCAACGGTCGCCCTCGACATCGGTTGCGGTTCCGGCGGCGTCGGCCACGCGCTGCGCCAGCGCTTCCCCGACTGCCAGCTCTGGGGGTGCGAGTTCAACGCCACGGCGGCGCAGGTGGCGCGCGAACACTTCGACCAGGTCGTCGAGCAGGACGTGGAAACCGTCGACTTCGCCGCGCTGGGGCTCACCCACCCCTTCGACCTCGTGTGCCTGTTCGACGTGCTCGAGCACCTCGTCAATCCGTGGCAACTGCTCAGCGGCCTGAAGCGCATCGTTGCGCCCGATGCGCACGTGCTGGTGAGCCTGCCGAACGCGTCCAACCTGCCCATGCTGTACGACGCCCTGCGCGGGCACTGGCGCTACACCCACTGGGGCCTGCTCGACTTCACGCACCTGCGCTTCTTCACCGATTTCGACGCGCGCAAGATGTTCTATCAAACGGGCTTTCGCGTGATCGACCACCGGTTCAGCTTTCCCGGCCCCGGCCGCGACATCTACGAACGCCACCAAGCGGATGCATTTCCAGCCACCCTGTCGCTCGAAGGCCTGACGCTGCAGGTGCAGTCCGCGGCCGACCTGGCCCGGCTGTGCGCCGAACAGAACCTCTACGTGCTGAGTCCGCACCACGGCGAGTTCCGCGATGCGGCCGAGCAGGAGATGGCGTCCAACGCCTATCCGCCGACCTACGCCTACGGCGGGTGATGCGCCGACGCATCCCGCTCGCGCCGCAGCGCAGGGGATGCCGCGTCGATCAGCCGGCCAACCGCTTGGACCGCGCGTCAACGTCCGCCATGTACACCGACCGGTAGGGCTCGCCGAGCCCCACGAAGTGCACCAGCAGGCTGTCATCGCCCGCCAGGTGCGGCGGCGTGTTGATGCTCAGGAGATCGGTCACGGTCGCATCGCCGATGAGCCCTTGTTGGGACAGCACCTCGTTCGTGTAGTACTGGTCGCCCTGGCTCGCGTACACGGTCGACTTGTCGTCGACGCGCGTGATGCGCTCCCACAGCATCGTGAGCAGTTCGAGGTTGCGCTCGGTGTTGCGGAACGCCATCACGCCCGAATTCACGTCCCACGCGCCGATGTCCTTGGCGAAGAGCAGGTCGCGGCCTTCAAGCAGCGGCTCGATGCGTTTCGCCTGGTTGACGAACAGGGTGTCGGCGTCGACCCACACCACCCACTGGTGCTGCGCGAGGTGCCGCTTCACGAGCCAGCTCTTCACCCAGGCGCCGCTGATCGACGGGTCGAGCTCGTCCGGGATGGCGCGGTAGACGTGGTAGCCGTGGCCGTGCCGCTCGCAGTAGCGCCGCACGTTGTGCTCCGACACGCGCGCATAGACGTTGATGTGGTGCGTGTAGAGCGTGACGAAGGCGATGGGCGCCTGCGGGTTGAGGCACGAATACGCATCCTCCGAGATCGCCGGGTAGGCCGGCGGCGGCAGCACGGGCTCGCCGTCGATCAGGGCCGCGTTCACGCGGCGCACCAGCAAGCGCTGCAGGTTGGCATCGTGCAGCAGCTCCTGCGTCACGCGGCCTTCGGCGTCCAGCGCGCGCAGACCCGCCAGGTGAACCACGAAGATGCGCGCGTTGAACCAGGTCGCGACCCGCCACGAGATGTTCACATAGCAATCGCCGATCTGTCCGTAGCACGGCAGCATGCCCGCCGGTCGCAGCAGTTCCGCCTCGTCGAGGTGGGGCGTGACGAGCGCAACGACCCGGCTCGCCGCCTGGATGAACGCGTGCAGCAGCGCGCGGTTGGCCGCCGTGTTGCGCAGGATCATCAGGTTGCCGAGCGCGAGGCCTTTGGGGCCATCCACCGCGAGCAGGTCGCGGCCTTCCATCAGCACCTCGACAGCCACAGCGTGAAACACCACCGAATCGCCGTCGAGAAAAAGCAGCCAGTCGCCCTCGTCGAGCCCGCGCAGGCGGCGCAGCATCTCGGCGTACTTCGCGCAGTCGCGCAGCGCGGGGTGCGCGAGGCGGTCGCTCTCCACCCAGGCATGGGGATAGCCGAACTGGCGGCAGTAGTGCCCGTGGTTGCGCAGGACCGGCTCGTCGAAGCGGTCGAAGAAAGTCAGGCACAGCGGCATCGGCGGCGTCCCGTGTCCAGAGGTAGGTGATTGGGCCGCAGTCTATCGTGCCCCCCGCCCGACCCTCTACACTCTTGGGCCCTGCGATTTCCTGCTTGAATGAATCCCCTACGCACCCCGGCCATCGGCATCGATTTCGGCACGTCGAATTCCGCGGTCTCCTACGCCTCCCCCGGCGAGGCCGCGCGCCTGCTGCCCATCGAAGGCAGCGCCACCACCCTGCCGACCGCCCTCTTCTTCAACGCCGAGGACCGCAGCACGCACTTCGGCCGCGACGCCATCGCGCTGTACCTGTCCGGCATCGAAGGCCGGCTCATGCGCTCGCTCAAGAGCCTGCTCGGCAGCCCGCTGATGCAGGAAAAGACCGCCGTCTATGACGGGCTGGTCAGCTTCGAGGACATCATTGCGCGCTTCCTGCACGAGCTGGTGTCGCGCGCCGAACGCGAGCTGGGCACGCGCCCCGAGCGCGTGGTCATCGGCCGCCCGGTGCACTTCGTCGACGACGACGCCAAGCGCGACCAGCGTGCCGAGGAAAGCATGCGCCACGCCGCGCGTGCCGCCGGCCTGCGCGACGTGTCCTTCCAGTACGAGCCCATTGCCGCGGCCTTCGACTACGAGCAGCGCGTCACGCGGGAGTCGCTGATCCTGATCGTCGACATCGGCGGCGGCACCTCCGACTTCACCGTGGTGCGCCTGGGCCCCGAGCGCATGGCACGCGCCGACCGTGCCGACGACGTGCTGGCCACCAGCGGCGTGCACATCGGCGGCACCGACTTCGACCAGCGCCTGAACCTGGAGCGCGTGATGCCGATGCTCGGCCTGCGCCACCTCGGCCCGGCCGGGCGCGAGGTGCCCAGCAAGGTGTTCTTCGAGCTGTCGTCCTGGCACCTGATCAACTGGCTCTACGCCCCGAAGGCCGTGCGCCAGGCGCGCGAGCTGCGCACCAGCTACAGCGACCGGCAACTGCACGACCGCCTGATGACGGTGCTCGAGGAGCGCCACGGCCACCGCATCGCCAGCGAGGTCGAACAGGCCAAGATCAATGGCTCGGTCAGCGACGCCGAGGTGCAGATCGACCTGTCGTGCATCGAAGCGGGGTTGGTTTCGGCGCTGACGCCGGCCGACATGGCGCAGCAGCTCGCGGCGCCGCTCGAGAACGTGGTGGCCTGCGCCCACGCCTGCGTGAAGCGCGCCGGCCTGCGCAGCGGCGACCTGGACGCCATCTATCTCACCGGTGGTTCGTCGGCCCTGCGCCCGTTCCAGCGGGCGCTGCGCGCGAGCTTCGCCGGCGTGCCGCTCATCGAGGGCGATCTGCTCGGCGGCGTGGCGGCCGGGCTCGCCTATTCAGCGCGCACGGCGGGCTAAGCCACAGATGAAGTACCTGTCCGCGTACCCGCCCGCGCTGCTGGCGCAGGTGAGCGAGCTGATGGCCGCCGACAAACTCGGCGCGCTGCTGCGCGGACGCTACGCCGGACTGCACGACATCCGCACCGACCGCGCGCTGTACGACTACGCCTGCGAGCTCAAGGGCGAGTACATGCGCAAGGCCGAGCCGCTGGCCAAGGCGGTGTTCGACAACAAGCTGCACGTGGTGCGCCATGCGCTGGGCACCCACACCACCATCGCGCGCGTGCAGGGCAGCAAGCTCAAGACCAAGCGCGAGATCCGCGTGGCCAGCCTGTTCAAGACCGTGCCGCTCGAATGGCTGCGCATGATCGTCGTGCACGAACTGGCCCACTCGCGCGAGAAGAACCACGACAAGCCCTTCTATGCGCTGTGCACGCACATGGAGCCCGAGTACCACCGCTTCGAGTTCGAGCTGCGGCTGTACCTGACGCACCTGGAGGCAGGCGGCGCACCGCTGTGGCCTTCTGCGGTGGGCGCGCCGGGTTCGGATTGACCTGACCCGCTACAGTCGTCGCTCATGACCCTGCCACGGCTGCACTTCACGTCACTGTCCGAGGACGCGGTCTGCGGCGACATCGTGCAGACCTACCGGCTGGCGGCCGAACGGCTGGGCTACCCGACGACGTACACCCGGAACAACATCGATCCGGGCGCAATCAACATCCTGTTCTTCTTCTGGGACATTCCGTGGAAGAACATCGCGCCGTTTCACCCGAACTGCATCGTCGTCAACTTCGAACCGATGGTCGAAGGCTCGCATGCCTGGAACGCCAACTACCTCGACCTGCTCCCGCGCGCCTACCTGTGGGAGTACAGCAAGACCAACTTCCATCGCCACCGCGAGCTCGGCTACCAGAACGCCGACTACGTGCCGCTCGGCTGGGAACCTGACGCGGCGCGCATCCTGCCGTTGTCGGAAGTGCTGCCCGAGGTGGAGCGCGACATCGACGTCTGCTTCTTCGGCTCGTTCACGCAGCGCCGGATCGACGTGCTCGAGGCGCTGATCGCACGCGGTCTGCGCGTCGAGACGACACGCGGCGGGTTCTGGACCCAGGCCGAGCGCGAAGACCGCATGCGCCGCGCCAAGGTCATGCTGAACCTGCACAACTGGGAAGACTCGCGCGTGGTCGAGACGCCGCGGCTGTCGATCCTGCTGCGCCACCGCAAGGCCGTGGTCTGCGAGCTCTATCCCGACAGCGAGGTCGATCCCGCCTTCCGCGATGCGGTGGTGGGCGTGCCCTACGACCAGCTGGTCGACACCGTGGTGGCATTGGTCGCCGATGCGCCGCGCCGCGCGCAGCTTGAGCACGACGGGCTCGACAAGCTCCAGCGGACCTTCGCGCCGCCGGACATCGGCCCCGCGCTGGAGCGCTACTTCGCCTGGCGCGCCCAACAGCCCGACCGCGTGCCGCCCGTGGCGATGCCGCGCGTGACGGTCTGCCTCACCGTCAGCCTGGCGCCCGACGGCACCCGCGACGACTGGCTGCAGGACCTGCGCGACTGGACGGCGCAGGCCGACGTGGCGCTGGAGCTGGTCGTGGTGGCGGCGGGTCTGCCTGCGGCGGCCGAAAGCGAGGCCCGCGCCATCGCCCCCAACCTGCGATGGATCGCACTGCCCGTGGCCTGCGACCGCGCCACCTTGCGCAACCTCGCGCTCGCACAGGCCACCGGCGACCACGTCGTCTTCACCGCTGCAGGCGACCGTGCCCTGCCCGGCCGCCTGCAGCGGCAGGCTGCGCTGCTCGCCGCCTGCCCGGACCTGGACATCGTCGGCTGCTGGAGCGAGACGCCAACCGGCCCGCTGAAATACGCCCAACGCCACGACGAGATCGTGGCCGAAGCCTTGGGCTCCGAGCCGCTGCGGCTGTCGACTTGCCTGGTCCGCCGCCATTTCCTGCAACGCACCGGCGTGCGCCACGACCCCGAGTTCGCGGTGCACGACGACCTGCAGATGCTCTGCCGCTGCATCGTGGCCGGCGCGCGCTTCGCGGTCGTTCCGGAGCTGCTGCACCGCGCAGCACCGGTCGCGCCGCCGGCCGATCTCGCACAGGCCGCCTCGCTCGCCATGCGCGCGCGGCGCGCGGTGCTGCGTCACCTGCTGCCGCGCAGCCGCGTGGAAGACATCGATCGGATCGCCCAGCTCTACGCCCACCTGTGGCCGCCGCAGCGCGACTTTGCCGAGCAGTTGCTGCGCACTGTGGCGCAGGCCTGCGCCGCGCCTGCTGGCGCGCCGCGGATCGACGCTGAAATGCTGGCGCGCGCGCTGCGCACCGAGTCCTTGCGGCTGCTGCAGGTGTTCTTCCAGGCCGGCCTGGCCGACAAGCCCTGGCTGGAGTCGCTGTTCGAGACGCCCGAGGTGGCCGCGTTGCTCGGCCCCGCGGCGAATCAGCTGCCGGCGCGGCCCTTCCGGGGCTGAGCGCCGGCCAGCAGGCGTTGTGCCTGCACGTAGCGCGTCGAGGCCGTGAGCGCCAGCCAGTCGAGTGATTCATCGCCCGGCAGCAGCGACCGGCGCCGCGCTTCGCTGGCCGCATCGCCCTGCCAGCGCCCACTGGCTGCCGCCGCGGTGAAGCCATCGAGCATCTCGTCCAGCGGACGGCCTTCGCCGATGCTCTGGTTGCACAGCAGTGCCAGGTCGCAACCCGCCGCGAGGGCCGCCAGCACGGCGTCGGTGTAGCTCAGCAGTTCACCGTCGATGTAGCGCCCCGCCTCCATGCTCAGGTCGTCGCTGAACACGGCACCGTCGAACGCGAAGCGCTGGCGCAGGATGTCCTTCAGCCATTTCTCGGAGAAACCCGCCGGCCGCTTGTCGACCTTCGGGTAGATCACGTGCGCGGGCATCACGGCCGCGAGCGTACCGGCCAGCCAGTCGTAGGGCTGCGCGTCGTCGGCCAGGATGGCCTTCAGGCTGCGCCGGTCGACCGGGATCTCGACGTGCGAATCGGCCTGCACGAAGCCGTGCCCCGGAAAGTGCTTGCCGCAGTTGCGCATACCCATGTGCAGCATGCCGTGCATCACGCTCTTGGCGAGCAGCGCGACCACGCGCGGGTCGCGGTGAAAGCTGCGGTCGCCGATCACGCTGCTGCCGCCGTAGTCCAGGTCGAGCACGGGCGCGAAGCTGAAGTCGACGCCGCAGGCGCGCAGCTCGCCGGCCAGCACCTGCCCGGCGGCGGTGGCGACCTGCGTGGCACGCAGGGCATCGCGCATCCACAGTTCGCCCAGGCTACGCATCGAAGGCAGCCGCGTGAACCCGTCGGTGCGAAAGCGCTGCACGCGGCCGCCTTCGTGGTCAACGCAAATCAGCAGGTCAGGCCGGATCGCCTTGATCTCGGCGTTGAGCGCTGTCATCTGCGCGCGGTCCTGCCAGTTGCGGGTGAAGTGGATCACGCCGCCCACATGCGGGTTGGCGAGGCGCCGGCGGTCGGCGGCAGTGAGTTCGGTGCCGGCCACATCGATGAGGAGCGGCGCGTGGTTCAGTTCGGTCATGTCTGTCGATCGATCAGTCGGCAAGGCGCGACGGCGCCGGAGATTCGTTCAGGCCTTTTCCACCACCACGAAGCTGGCGGCGTATTCGGTTTCGTCGGTGACGGTCACGTGCGCCGTCAGGCCCTGCGCCTCGAACCAGTCTTTCAGCTCGCCGTGGAGCACGATCACTGGCTTGCCGCTGCGCAGGTTGGCGATCTCGCACGAGCGCCAGGTCATCGGCATGCGCATGCCCAGGCCAATGGCCTTGCTGAAGGCTTCCTTGGCGGAAAAACGCGTGGCGAGGTAGCTCAGGCCGCGCTTGGGCCAGCGCGCGGCGCGGGCCTGCCAGATGGCGAACTCGGCATCGCTCAGCACCTTGCGGGCAAAGCGCTCGCCCTGGCGCTCGAAGGTGGCCGCGATGCGACGCACGTCGCAGATGTCGGTCCCGATGCCGTAGATCATGCAGCGTCGGCGATGCAGCGCAGGTAGTCGCGCGTGGTGGCGGCGTACCCGAGTTCGAGTGCATCGGCGACGAAGGCATGGCCGATCGACACCTCGTGCACGCCGCGCACTGCACGCAGGAACGGCGTGAGGTTGTCGCGGCTCAGGTCGTGGCCGGCGTTGACGCCCAGGCCCGCCGCATGCGCGGCCTGCGCCGTGGCCACGTAGCGCGCGAGCACGGCGGCTTCCTGCGGCGTGCCGCGCGAGGCGGCGTAGCCTTCGGTGTAGAGCTCGACGCGGTCGGCGCCCACGGCCTTGACGGCGGCCATCATCTCGGGAACCGGGTCCATGAACAGGCTCACGCGCACGCCCAGCGCCTTCGCCTCGGCGATCAGCGGGCGCAGGCGCTCGGCGTCTTCGGGGAAGCTCCAGCCGTGGTCGCTCGTCGACTGGGTTTCGCTGTCGGGCACGAAGGTGGCCTGGTGCGGCTTGAACTCGCGCACGAAGTCCATCAGGTTGTGGAAGGGGTTGCCTTCGATGTTGAACTCGATGGCCGGCCAGTCGCGCGCCAGCAGTTCCGACAGGTCGCTGACGTCGTGCGCGCGGATGTGGCGCGCGTCAGGCCGCGGGTGCACGGTGATGCCCTGCGCGCCCGCGGCCAGGCAGGCCTGGGCGGCGCCCACCACGCTCGGGATGCCGAGGTGGCGCGTGTTGCGCACCAAAGCCACCTTGTTGAGGTTGACCGACAGGGCCGTGGTGGCGCGAGGGAGGGAGGAGGTGCCGGAGGTATCGCTCATGGACGCAATCGCTTTCTTCTCTTCGTTCATGCGCCGCCCGCGCCGGCCCGGAGGTCGTCGGTGGGGGTGACGGCAAGCCAGTGACAGTAGCCGCCGAGCGTCGTCCTGTCGATGTCGCCGGGCGCCATGTGGTCGTAGGCGCCGGCACGGAAATGATGCTTCGACCAGTACTGGTCGGTGTGCCAGCCGTGGATGTGCAGCACGTCGCCGCCCAGGGTGCGGTCGGCGTACGGCAGGTGGTCGAGCAGGCCCAGCGAGCAGCGCTGCGGGTAGGTGCGCCGCAACGCCAACTCGCCGGCGTACATGGTGAGCACGTTCTTGCACCAGCCGGGCCACTCGCCCTGGACGTCGCGAAACTCCTCGTCGAGCAGCTTGTGGCAGTAGTCCAGCTGGGCCTGCACGAAGTTGCCCACGAACTCGGTCGGCCCGAGCACCGACGCGCCCACGTTGTGCAGCCCAGAATGCGGAAAGCCCCAGCGCGCGCTGCACTCGGACAGCTTGCGGCGCACCTCTTCCTGGTACGCGTAGGCGCCGAAGCCGAAGCACAGGCCGGTCGGCTCGAAGCTGGCCAGCGCCGGCGCGACGAAGGTGTCGCAGTCGGTCTTGAGAATGGCGTCGTAGCTGCGGCACACGGCGAGCACCGCCGGGTCGCACAGGTTCGCGATCGAATTGATGTAGCCGTAGCCTGCCCACTCGGCGTGCTGGTCGGCGAAGGGCAGGCCCGGAATCACGACGATGCGGTCGTCGGTCGGCAGCTGCGCGATGACGTTCGGGTGGCACACCGCAATCAGCTCGCCACCACGCGCAAAGACGCCGGAGACGATCATGCTCCGGTACAGCCAGTGGAACTCGTCGACGATTTCTTTCTTGTCGTCGACGTAGACAAGGACACCCAGACGCATGGCTTCGGTTCTCAGGTTGGCGGTTCGATCGATCGTGCGCCGGGCTAGAGCGCTTGCAGATCTCTCATCATTTGCCGCGTGCGCAGCGTGGTCACGCCGCAATGGTAGTTGAGCAAGGTGCGCAGCTGGTTTCGCAGGGCACTGTTGCTGCCGACGCTCATCGTCGCGACCTCGCGCAGGGTGGCGGTGAACGGCGTGCGATCGTCGAGCACGTCTTGCAGCGCCCGCCAGTCGGCGCCGGCCAGCGCGGCCTCGTCCTTGGCTGCCTGCCGCAGGCCGGCTTCGGGCACGAGGCTGTAGCGGGTGCGGGCCGCCAGGGGTTCCAGGGTGAGCGTCTGCACGTCGAGCGAAGGCAGCAGGCCGACCGAACGCAGCAGCAGCAGCTCGAAGGCACGCAGCGCGGCGGCCTGCGTCGCCGCCTGGGCGCCCGCGTGGTCGCCGGCCAGCACCTGCACCACGCCGGCATAGGCGTCGAACAGCGCCTCGTGCGCATCGTCGCGCGCCAGCAGGCGCAGCAGCAGTTCGTTGACGTAGTAGCCCGAGAGCAGCGCCTCGCCGGTCGGCATGACGTGGCCGCCCATCCACTCGGCGCCTTTGAGCGTGCGGATCTCGGCGTCGCCGCCGTAGTTGAGCTGCAGCGGCTGCAGCGGCAGCAGCACCGGTCGAAAGTTGGAACTCGGCCGCTTCGCCCCCTTGGCCACGAGCGCGATGCGCCCGTGGTGGCGGGTGAAGACTTCGAGGATCAGGCTCGACTCGCTCCAGTCGTAGCGATGGAGCACGTAAGCCGGTTCATGCGAAACGCGGTGGGTGGCCATGTCAGTGCACTAAGGAACATCGAGGCTTGAGGCCAGCAAACGCCGCGGAACCGGCTTTGCCGGGCCGCTGGCGTTGCCCCCTGCAGGGGGTTGGAGGCTTCGCGAAGCGAGCAAGCCTGGGGGTGTGCCTGCTTATTCGTAGCCGAAGGAGCGGACGCGCGCCTCGTCGTCGGCCCAGCCCGAACGCACCTTCACCCACAGCTCGAGGAACACCTTGGCATCGGCCAGCTTCTCGAGCTCGACGCGGGTTTCCATGCCGATGCGCTTGATGCGTTCGCCCTTGTCGCCGATCACCATGGCCTTGTGGCCGTCGCGCTCGACCACGATGGTGGCGGCGATGCGCAGCAGGCGCTTCTGGCCCTTCTTCTGGGGTGGCTCTTCCTCGAACTTGTCGATGATGACGGTCGAGGTGTAGGGCAGCTCGTCGCCCGTGAGGCGGAAGAGCTTTTCGCGCACCAGCTCGCCGGCAAGGAATTTCTCGCTGCGGTCGGTGAGTTCGTCCTCGGCGTAGAACCAGGGCTGCTCGGGCAGGTACTTCTCGCAGATGCCGAACAGGCGCTCGACGTCTTTCGCGTTCTTGGCCGACATCGGCACGAACTCGGCGAAGGCGTGCTTGGCCTGCATGGTCTGCAACCAGGGCGCGATGTCACCGCGGCGGTGCACGTTGTCCAGTTTGTTGGCCAGCAGCACGGTCGGGATGCCCTTGCCGAGCAGCTTGAGCACGCGCTCGTCGGCCGGCGTGAAGCTGCCGGCTTCGACCACGAAAAGAATCAGATCCACATCGCCGACCGCGCCCTGCACGGTCTTGTTCAGCGACTTGTTCAGCGCGTTGGCATGCAGGGTCTGGAAACCCGGCGTGTCGACGAACACGAATTGCGTGGCGCCCAGCGTGCGCATGCCGGTGATGCGGTGGCGCGTGGTCTGCGCCTTGCGCGAGGTGATGCTGATCTTCTGGCCGACCAGCGCATTGAGCAGCGTCGACTTGCCCACATTGGGCTTGCCGACGATGGCGATCAGGCCGCAGTGCTGCGGCCCGGTGGCAGGCGTGTCGCCTGCGGTGTCTTCGGGTCCCGTTTCGGGATGGGTCACATCGTTCATTCTGATTTCACGCGGCGCCGCGTGCCTTGAGCCGGATCAACATGGCGGCCGCGGCAGCTTGCTCGCCGGCGCGGCGCGAGCCGCCGATGCCGCGCTCGCGAAGGCCCAGCTCGGGCACCTCGCACTCGACATCGAAAGTCTGCTTGTGCGCTGCACCCAGCGTCGCTGCCACGCGGTACACCGGCAGCTTCATTTTGTGGCCCTGCAGCCATTCCTGCAATTCGGTCTTCGGGTCCTTGGCGGCGGCTTCCATGCGCGGATTGATCGCGACCGCCTCGTAGAGCCGGTGCACCAGCGATTGCGCAGCAGCGAAGCCGGCGTCGAGGTAGACCGCACCGATCAGCGCTTCGAGCGCGTCGGCCAGGATCGAAGGACGGTTCGGGCCGCCCGAGCGGGCCTCGCCCTCGCCCAGGCGCAGCAGCGGCGACAGCGCCAGCCCCAGCGCGAGCTGGTGCAGCGTGTCCTGCTTGACCAGGTTGGCCCGCACGCGCGACAGGTCGCCCTCGGGCAATTCCGAGAGACGGATGTACAGCAGGTGCGAGACGGCCAGGTTCAGCACCGAGTCGCCGAGAAACTCGAGGCGCTCGTTGTGGTCGGCCGAGAAACTGCGGTGCGTGAGCGCGAGCTGGAGCAGCCGCGGGTCCGAGAACGTGTACTGAAGGCGCGCCTGCAGCGCGACGAGGCTGCCGTCCACCTTCTTATTCGACACCGCGGTCAGCGGGTCTGGCCCTTGTATTTGAGCGTCAGGTAGGCCGGCCCAAACAGGGGAATCTCGCGTTCGTACGCATATCCCACGACGACCTTGTCGCCCACCTTCTTGATCTCGAGGTCCCGGCCGCTGACCGACTTGAAGTCGTCGATGGCCTGGGCACGGTCGAAGATCGCGCGGATCTCGGGCACCGTGGCGCCTTCCTTGGCCTTGTTGGCGGCCTTGTCGATGGCTTGCCATTCGATCAGCGTCGGAATGACCTGCGCGACCACAACGCCGAGGCAGCCCAGCACCGCCGCGACGAACACCAGGCCAATGAACGAGATGCCGCGCTGGTGCGCAGCACTGCCACGGACGGACCGACTGTTGGTTCTCATGCCCTCTTACCCCTCGAACAGTAACGTTGACTGTTGATTAATTATTGAAACGGACCGATGCGACCGAGATCGCCGAAGTTCATCCAGACAAAGAAGGCCCTGCCCACGATGTTCTTGTCCGGTACGAATCCCCAGAAACGGGAGTCGGCCGAATTATCGCGGTTGTCGCCCATCATGAAGTAGTTGCCTTCGGGCACCTTGCAGACCACGCCCTCGACCGAGTAGCGGCAGTTCTCGCGGAACGGGAAGTCGCTGGCGCCCGGCACGAAGGCGGGGGCGTTCTCGTCGTTGAGGATCTTGTGCTGCTTGCCGCCGAGGTCTTCGTCGAACTGCTTCAGGATGCGCATCGACTCGCCATCGAGGTAGTCGGCGATCGGAGCCTTGCCCACCGGCTGGCCGTTGATCGTGAGCTTCTTGTTCAGGTAGGCCACTTCGTCGCCCGGAATGCCGACCACGCGCTTGATGTAGTCCATGCTGGGCTTGGGCGGGTAGCGGAACACCACCACGTCGCCGCGCGCCAGCGGCGTGCCGTCGGTGAGCTTGGTGTTGATGACCGGCAGGCGCAGGCCGTAGGTGAACTTGTTGACCAAGATCAGGTCGCCGGTCAGCAGCGTGGGCATCATCGAGCCCGAGGGAATCTTGAAGGGCTCGTACAGGAACGAGCGCAGCAAAAACACCACCAGGATCACAGGGAAGAGGCCGGCGGTCCAGTCGAGCCACCAGGGCTGCATCAGCAGACGCTCGCTGGCCTTGGCGTCGGTGGTGTCGACCTGGGTGATGCCCTGCCCCGCCAGCCGCGTGTTGCGTTCGGCGATGGAGCTGTCGAGTGCGGCGGCGGCGCGTTCGCGCGCCGGCAGGAAGTAGAAGCGCTCGGCCAGCCAGTAGACCCCGGTGACCACCGTGGCCACGAACAGCAGCAGCGCGAAGTTGCCTTCGAGCGCGCCGAAATACCAGGCGCCGACATAGCTGGCGAACGCCGCGAGAACCAGGGTGGTGAGGTATGCCATGTTCGTGGTGATCAGTCTTCGACTTGCAGAATCGCGAGGAAGGCCTCTTGCGGGACTTCGACGGAGCCGATCTGCTTCATTCTTTTCTTGCCCGCCTTCTGCTTCTCGAGCAGCTTCTTCTTGCGGGAGATGTCGCCGCCGTAGCACTTGGCGAGCACGTTCTTGCGAAGCGCCTTGATTGTCTCACGCGCAATGATCGTGACCCCGATGGCCGCCTGGATCGCCACGTCGTACATCTGGCGCGAAATGATCTCGCGCATCTTCGACACCACGGCCCGGCCACGGTACTGCGACTGGCTGCGGTGCACGATGATCGACAGCGCATCGACCTTGTCGCCGTTGAGCAGGATGTCGACCTTCACCACGTCGGAGGCGCGGTACTCCTTGAACTCGTAGTCCATGGAGGCGTAGCCACGGCTCACCGACTTCAGCTTGTCGAAGAAGTCGAGCACGATTTCGCCGAGCGGCATCTCGTAGGTCAGCATGACCTGGCGGCCGTGGTAGGCCATGTTCAGCTGCACGCCGCGCTTCTGGTTGGCCAGCGTCATGACGGAGCCGACGTATTCCTGCGGCATGTACAGGTGCACCGTGACGATGGGCTCGCGGATTTCCGCCATCTTGCCGACGTCGGGCATCTTGGACGGGTTCTCGACCATGATGACTTCGCCGTCGTTGCGCACCACTTGGTAGACCACGCTCGGCGCGGTCGTGATCAGGTCCTGGTCGAACTCGCGCTCCAGGCGCTCCTGCACGATCTCCATGTGCAGCAGGCCGAGGAAGCCGCAGCGGAAGCCGAAGCCGAGCGCCTGGCTCACTTCGGGTTCGTAGCGCAGCGACGAATCGTTGAGCTTGAGCTTCTCGAGCGCGTCGCGCAGCGAGTCGTACTCGCTGGCTTCGGTCGGGTACAGGCCTGCGAACACCTGCGGCTGGATTTCCTTGAAGCCGGGCAGCGCCTCGGTGGCCGTGGCGGCCGCACCGCCGGTGCCGGGCCGGATCAGCGTGACCGTGTCGCCGACCTTGGCCGCCTGCAGCTCCTTGATGCCCGCGATGATGTAGCCCACCTCGCCGGCTTCGAGCGAAGGGCGCGGCTCGTTGCCGGGCGTGAACACGCCGACGCTGTCAGCGTTGTACATCGCGCCCGACGCCATCATCTTGATGCGCTCGCCCTTCACGAGGCGACCGTCGACCACACGCACCAGCATGACGACGCCGACGTACGCATCGAACCAGCTGTCGACGATCATCGCGCGCAGCGGACCGTCGGGGTTGCCGCGCGGTGCGGGCATGCGCGCGACGATGGTCTCGAGAATCTCGTCGATGCCGACGCCGGTTTTTGCGGAGCACGGAATCGCGTCGGTCGCGTCGATGCCGATCACGTCTTCGATTTCGGTGCGCGCGTTGTCGAGGTCTGCATTCGGCAGATCGATCTTGTTGAGCACCGGGATCACTTCGACGCCGAGGTCGAGCGCGGTGTAGCAGTTGGCCACCGTCTGCGCTTCGACGCCTTGCGATGCATCGACGACGAGCAATGCGCCTTCGCATGCCGACAGCGAGCGACTCACTTCGTACGAGAAGTCGACGTGGCCCGGTGTATCGATCAGATTGAGGTTGTAGACCTGTCCGTCGCGTGCCTTGTAGTGCAGCGCGGCGGTCTGCGCCTTGATGGTTATCCCACGCTCTTTTTCGATGTCCATCGAGTCGAGCACCTGCGCTTCCATCTCGCGTTCAGCGAGACCGCCGCAACGCTGGATCAAACGGTCTGCGAGTGTCGACTTGCCATGGTCGATGTGCGCAATGATCGAAAAATTTCTGATGTGATTCATCAACGGGAACGCTTAAGTACTTGAATTGGCTCGGGCGCCGAGGGGCGAGGCCAAGAAAAAAGGGCGCGTCTTCTGGAGACGCGCCCTGAACCAACAAGCAATGGCAACTGCAGTAGTTGGAACTTCATTGTAGGCAAAAAGGGAAGCACGTACATCCGGGAACAGGGTCCAAAGGGCTCGTTGCAGGTCCACAACATTAAAGATACAAACAGGTTATCCACAGGAACGGTGGAGCACTCACTGAACAACTTGTGGGCGATCTGTGGAGCACCGGTGGACGGCTGTCTGACATCTCGCATCGTGAAGGCCTTCGCCCTCTTTATGCGCTGACTGGCTACCGAGAGCTGCCTATTCTACCGAAATCCATCCTTAGTCCTTTTATAAGTTAGTGCGCGCAAACAAATATTGGCATTTTGGAGGCCCCGGATTTTTTTAGAGGCCGGCGCCGAAGCGTCGTAAACGCCTCGAAAAAATAGCCCCAAACCCGACTGCCGGGTGGGGCCACTTGACGCCGGCGCCGTATCAGCGTGCGGGTCGGATCAGCGCGTACTGCGCCCAATCGCCCCGGCGGTAGAGCACGCTCAGCGACTTGGCCTTGTCCGCCTTGGCCACCGCCGCCTCGAATTCGCGGGCATTCGCCACCTCGAGATTGCCCACGGCCAGGATGACGTCACCCTCGCGCAGGCCGGCCCGTGCAGCGGCGTCGTTCGCGGCATCGACCTTCACGCCGCCCTTCAGCTTGAGTTCTTTCTTCTGCGCATCGCTGAGGTCGCTGACCGCGAGACCGAGCGACTTGAGCGCTGCGGAGGCAGACGGCTTCGCAGCCGGCTCGTCGCGGTCGGTCGCGCGCTTGGCGGGCTTGTCCGGCTCGATCTCGGCGATGGTCACGCTCAGGTCGCGCGAGTTGCCGCGGCGGAACACGGTCAGCGTGCTCTTGGTGCCCGGCTTGGTGTTGCCCACGAGGCGCGGCAGGTCGCTCGGCTTTTCAATCGCCTTGCCGTCGAACTTGGTGATGACGTCGCCCGGTTCCACGCCAGCCTTCTCGCCCGGCGAACCGGCTTCGACGCCGCGCACCAGTGCGCCTTGCGCCTTGCCCAGGCCGATGGCTTCGGCCACGTCCTTGGTGACCTGGTCGATCTGCACGCCGATGCGGCCGCGCGACACGCGCCCCGCGGTGCGCAGCTGCTCGCTGACGCGGATCGCTTCGTCGATCGGGATCGAGAACGAGATGCCCATGAAGCCGCCCGAGCGCGAATAGATCTGGCTGTTGATGCCCACCACTTCGCCGCGCATGTTGATGAGCGGGCCGCCCGAGTTGCCGGGGTTGATGGCCACGTCGGTCTGGATGAACGGCAGGTACTCGCCGGTGTCGCGCTGCTTGGCGCTCACGATGCCGGCTGTGACGGTGTTCTCGAGGCCGAACGGCGAACCGATCGCCATCACCCATTCGCCGACGCGCAGCTTGGAGATGTCGCCCACCTTCACCGCGGGCAGGCCCGTGGCTTCGATCTTGACCACGGCCACGTCGGTGCGCTTGTCGGCACCGATGATCTTGGCCTTGAACTCGCGCTTGTCGGGCAGCGTGACCAGCACCTCGGAGGCGTCTTCCACCACGTGTGCATTGGTCATCACGTAGCCGTCGCCTGTCAGGATGAAGCCCGAGCCCACGCCGCGCGGGCGCTCTTCTTCCTGCTGCGGACGGTTCGGGCGCGGCCCCTGGCGCGGGGTGCCCGGCGCCGGCTGGCCGAAGAAGCGGCGGAAGAACTCCTGCATCTCCTCGTCCATCTCGCCATTGCCGCCGCCGCGTTGCGCGACCTTCTCGACGGTGCGGATGTTGACCACGGACGGGCCGACCTGATCGACCAGGTCGGTGAAGTCGGGCAGCGTGCGCGTCTGCGCATGCACCGACTCGACCGGCAGGAAAGTGGCACCGGCCGTCAGCGCCAGCGCAAAGGCCAGCAGACCGGAACGAAGCTTGTGTCCCTCGACTTTGAACATCATCGGTTGTCTTTCCAAAAGAACAGAGCTGCAAATAGCGACAGAGGCTATGAGTAGGCTACGTCGGCTTGGTTCAGCATGAACGCCTGCATGGCGTCAGCCCATGGCCCGTCAGCGCGTGCGCGCGAGGCTCTGGGCAAAGGCATTGAGCGTTTGCTGGGGCACTTCGCCGACCGCCGTCAGCCACCAGTCGCTGGCCGGTGCGGGCAGTCGCCGGCGGATCGCGTTGGTGGCGCCGATGGTCAGCACGCCATCGCTGGGCGTGCGCGTGGGGTCGTAGCGTTCGATGAAGAGCGAGACCGTTGCCAGGCCATCGGAGAAGGTCCACTGGACGGTGGTCGCCTCGGGCTTGGGCGGTTTGCCGTCGCTGGCGGGCAACGCGGGGCGGCGGTAAAAGCTTCGGGGCTTGAATCCGGCCACGGGTGTGCGCAGCATCCAGCCTTCGTCCTGGGCGGTGCTGCGCTCGAGTTCGAGCTTCTCGACGCGGTAGCCGTTCGTGTTGGCCATCATCTGCGCCAGCGCCTGCGCCTTCACGGGCGCATCGAGCTGCAGCTCGGAAAACGCCGACTGCTCGACCACGCGGGTGTCGCTGTCGACGGTCTGGAGCTTGACCACGAGGCCGGAGCGACGCTCGCTCCAGATGCGGTAGCCGAAGCGCAGGCCGTCGCGCGGCACCAGCTGCACCACGTCGGCATCGAAGCCCGCGACGCGGTCCTTGCCGATGGCGCGCACGTCGTAGTAGTCGCCCACCGACGAATCGGGCTTGTCGGGCAGATTGGGGAAGAGGTCGAGGTTCTCGCGCTTCTCGACCTTCACGACCTTTGCCTCGGGCAGGAAGGTCATCACATTGCGGTTGCGCCGGAAGGTCGAGCGCGGAGGTCCCGACAGCGCCTCGATGCGCTCCAGCTGATGATCGCCGTCGCGCACATGCCAGATGCGCGCGCTCGACAGGTCACCGCCCGGGGCCGACACCACGAAGGTGCCCACGTAGCTGCGTTGGCGCGCGCCGGCATGCATGCGCTGCAGCCACTCGGTCACGCCCATGGCTGGCGGCTCGTCGTTCTGCGCCGAGGGAACGCTCTTCGTGTTCGCCGCACCGTAGCGGGTCTGCGCGGCGGCCATCTGCCCCAGGCAGAGAACGGCGAACACGAGCACGAGGGTGCGTGCGGAAATCGGCATTTGAACGGTCATTGCAGGCGGCGACGGGCGCGCAATCAGCGCGTGGGGCCCTCGAAGGTGGCGTTGCGCAGGAAACCGGACGGCATTTGCGAGGCACCACCAGCCTGCTGGTGAGCTTCAAGCAACTGGTCCAGGCGCGGATCGCGCAGCATGACCTGCGGATTGCCATTGCCGACCAGCACACGGGTCGGCGTCAGGGCGCCATTGCCCGGCAACGCGCTGCCACCGGCCGCAGCCGCGAGCACCGAATTCGCCACGGGCGGTTGCACCGCGGCCAGTTGGGCACCGCCGTTTGGCACCGCGGCGCCGTTGCCGACCAGCGTCCAGCTGATGGCCGCCACGGCCATCAACGACGCGGCGCCCGCCACCAGCTTCCATCGGAACACCGGCTCGTTGGCTGCCTCGGCGCGTTGCCGCATGGGCATCGCGGCCGGCACGGCGGCGAGCGGCGCCACGGTCGCCGGCGGAGCGATCACGACCGATTCTTGCGCGATCCGCTGCTGAAAACGCGCCAGGAAGGCCGAGGTATCACTACAGCGCGAATGCGCCGACGAACGCAGCACATCGCCCACCACGTGGTAAGCGTGCCAAGCGTCGCGCGAGTCGTCTTCGCCGCAGACGGATTCGATCGCACGCGCGAACGCTTCGCCCTGCAAATGGCCGTCCGCGAGTGCGGACACCTGTTCCCGAACCGTCATCGTCTGATTCATGTCATTCACCTGCTGATCTACCAACGCTTGCCGGACTGGTTGTCCAGCAGCGGCTTGACCCTGGCCGAAATGGCCTCGCGCGCCCGGAAAATACGCGAGCGCACCGTGCCGATCGGACAATCCATGACCTCGGCAATCTCTTCGTAACTCATCCCCTCGATCTCGCGCAGCGTGACCGCCTGGCGCAACTCGGTGGGGAGCGCTTCCATGGCAGCCTCGACGGCACTGGCGATTTCGTTCGCCGCCATGACCGATTCGGGGGTTTCATCGGTGGTTGGTTCGTTTCCGGGACGGTAAGTTTCATCTTCGTCGTCCGATGACGAACGCAGTGCGCTTTCGGAGACGGTCGGATCGCGCTTCATGTCCACCAGCGCCTTCTTGGCGGTGTTCACTGCGATCCGGTACAGCCAGGTGTAGAACTGCGCCTCGCCGCGGAACTGGTGCAGCGCGCGGTAGGCACGGATGAAGGTTTCCTGGGCGATGTCCTCGACCAGATCCACGTCGCGCACCATGCGACCGATCAGGCGTTCGATGCGTCGCTGGTACTTGATGACCAGCAATTCGAATGCCTTCTGGTCGCCCGCGACGGTGCGCTGGACCAGCTGGAAGTCGACCTCACCCGGGCGCGGCGCCTCCGCAGCCCCATCGGGCAGCACGGACTCCGGGGGCACGGGCGGCAGGGAAGTGGTCATCGAAACGGGTCAGGGCGCATCGGCCGGAGCGGTCGCGCGCCAGGGGTCGCCAGCCGGCTCAGCCGCCGGGGGCCGCGCATAGACCGCGCGGCGCACGTCGCGCCAGCGTTCGGGCATGGCCCGCTGCTCGAGCCAGACCCAGCGCGCCGCGCGGCCGGGTTCGGCCAGGCGGATCAACAGCAGCGACTGGAAATCGAGCGCCACGACGGCGCGTGCAGCGAGCACGCCGCGCGACGGATCGGCACCGGTCAGCGACCAGTGCAATCCATCGAAATGCAGCGTAGCCGCACCGTCCCGCCGCAGACCGAAGCCCGCAGCGACACCAGAAAAGACGACGCTGAGCAGCAGCAGCAACTGGCGCCAGCCATTGCTATCGAACAGATAGCAGGCCGCGCCCGCGCAGCAAACGCCCAGGGTCCAAAGGGCCAGAAGAATCCGGGTCGCGCCGCGGGTGCGCCCCACCGGATAGGTCACCGACGGTGCGCTGTGCATGAAAGAGCGACGCTCAAGCGCGCTTGAACACCAGCGTACCGTTGGTACCGCCGAAGCCGAAGTTGTTCTTGACCGCGACATCGATCTTCAGATCGCGCGCCTCGTTGGCGCAGTAGTCGAGATCGCACTCCGGATCCTGGTTGAAAATGTTGATCGTCGGCGGGCTCTTCTGGTGATGCAAAGCCAGCACCGTGAACACCGATTCGATGCCGCCCGCGCCGCCCAGCAGGTGGCCGGTCATGGACTTGGTCGAATTCACGACGAGCTTCTTCGCGTGATCGCCGAAGGCGAGCTTGACCGCGTTGGTCTCGTTGAGGTCACCGATCAGCGTCGAGGTGCCGTGCGCGTTCAGGTACTGAACCTCGTCGGCGTTGACACCCGCATTGGCCAGCGCCATCGCCATCGAACGGCGGGGGCCATCGACGTCGGGCGCAGTCATGTGGTACGCGTCGCCGGTCATGCCGAAGCCAGAGACTTCGGCGTAGATCTTGGCGCCGCGCGCCTTGGCGTGTTCGTACTCTTCGAGCACCAGCACACCGGAGCCCTCGCCCAGCACGAAGCCGTCGCGGTCCTTGTCCCACGGGCGCGAGGCCGTGGCGGGATCGTCGTTGCGCGTGCTCAGCGCGCGAGGCGCGGTGAAGCCACCGATGCCGAGCGGAGAGATGGTCGATTCGGCGCCGCCCGCGATCATGACGTCGGCATCGCCGTACTCGATCATGCGTGCCGACGTGCCGATGGCATGCAGGCCGGTGGTGCAGGCGGTGACCACGGCGATGTTCGGGCCCTTGAAGCCGTACTTGATCGACACGTGGCCCGAGATCATGTTGATGATCGACGCCGGCACGAAGAACGGCGAAATGCGGCGCGGGCCGCGGCTCGCGTATTCGCCGTGCGTCTGTTCGATCATCGGCAGACCGCCGATGCCCGAACCGATGTTGCAGCCGATGCGCACGGCCTTTTCATAGGGCAGCGCGTCGCCGGTCGGCAGTCCGCTGTCCTGCACCGCCTGGATGGCGGCGGCAAGTCCCAGATGAATGAAGCGGTCCATGTGACGCGCTTCTTTCTCCGAGATGTATTGGGTGATGTCGAAACCCTTGACCTCACCGGCGAACTTGCAGGCGAAGGCGCTTGCATCGAACGCGGTGATGTTCGCAATGCCCGACTTCCCGGCCAACAGGTTGGTCCAGGATTCGGTTGCGGTGTTTCCGACAGGAGCGATGCAACCGAGTCCGGTCACGACGACGCGGCGTTTGGTCATGCCGGCAAACCTTTCTGGAAGCGCTGGACAGCTGCCGATCGGCGCGGGCGGTTGATAAAAGAGCCGCCGGCCGTCGTTGCAGTGTCAGCTGGCCGATCAGGCCTTTTGATTCTTGGTGGCGTAGTCGACGGCGTTCTGCACCGTCGTGATCTTCTCTGCATCTTCGTCCGGGATCTCGATGCCGAACTCGTCTTCGAGTGCCATCACGAGTTCGACCGTGTCGAGCGAGTCAGCGCCGAGGTCGGCCACGAAAGCCTTTTCGTTCGTCACTTGGGACTCTTCCACGCCGAGCTGCTCGGCGATGATTTTCTTGACACGTGCTTCGATATCGCTCATTTGATTCCCTCTAAGGGTTGTAGGTAACTGGTGGATTTTAGCCGGGCGGCCCGTGGCATTTGCCCTGGGCTCCGGTACGGAAAAAGATTGCGCCTTTCGGCTACATGTGCATGCCGCCGTTGACGTGCAGTTCCTGCCCCGTCACGTACGACGCCTGCGGCGATGCAAGGTAAGCCACTGCATGCGCGATGTCGGCCGGCTTCCCCAGATGGCCCAGCGGGATCTGCGAGAGCAGCGCCTGTTGCTGGGCTTCCGGCAGGCTGGCCGTCATGTCGGTTTCGATGAAGCCCGGCGCGACGCAATTGACCGTGATGTTGCGGCTGCCGAGTTCGCGGGCCAGCGCACGGGTCATGCCCGACACGCCCGCCTTGGCGGCCGCGTAGTTAGCCTGGCCGGCATTGCCGGACGCGCCCACCACGCTCGTGATGCTGATGATGCGGCCATAGCGCTGCTTCATCATCGGGCGGATCACCGCGCGCGAGAGGCGGAACACGGCCTTGAGGTTGGTGTCGAGCACCGCATCCCAGTCGTCGTCCTTCATGCGCATGGCGAGCGTGTCGCGCGTGATGCCAGCGTTGTTGACCAGCACGTGGATCGCGCCGTAAGCCTGCACGATCTCATCGATCAGGGCTTCGACGGCAGCGCCGTCGTTCACGTCGAGCGCACGGCCGCGGCCGTCGAACGCGCTCAGCGCCTGGGTGATCTTGGCGGCGCCGTCGTCGGTGGTGCCGGTGCCCACGACCTTGAGGCCGCGCTGCGCCAGCTCAAGCGCAATGGCAGCGCCGATGCCGCGCGTTGCGCCGGTGACCAGGGCGACCTGGCCTTCGAATTTGGGAATGCTCATAAAAGAGAAAGAGTATCGGTGCCTGGCGGCGTTCAGCCGGCGAGCGATTGTCGGACGTCCGCGAGGGTGGCCGGGTCGTACACCGACGCGGCGTCCAGTTCGGGGGCGATGCGCTTCACCATGCCGGCCAGCACCTTGCCGGGACCGCACTCGATGATGGCGGCTACACCGCGCAGTTTCAAGGCCTGAACACTTTCGACCCAGCGTACCGGGCCGGCAGCCTGACGCACCAGGGCGTCGCGGATGCGGTCGAGGTCGGTTTCGACGGCCACGTCGATGTTGTTGAGCACTGGAATCTGCGGTGCGGCCAGTGCCACGCTCGCGAGCTTCTCGCGCAGGGCTTCGGCCGCCGGCTTCATCAGGCTCGAGTGGAACGGTGCCGACACCGGCAGCGGCAGCGCGCGCTTGGCGCCGTTGGCCTTCAGCAGTTCGCAGGCCTTGTCGACCGCGGCCTTGCTGCCAGCGATGACGGTTTGCATCGGATCGTTGAAATTCACGGCCTCGACCACCTCGGCGCTGCCGGGGCCGAACGTGGCGGAGGCTTCCGCGCAGCCGGCAATGACCTTGTCAGACGCCATGCCAAGAATTGCCGCCATCGCGCCAACGCCGACGGGCACCGCCTGCTGCATGGCCTGCGCACGGAAACGCACCAGCGGCGCGGCCTGCGCGAGCGTCAGCACGCCCGAAGCCACCAGCGCCGAATACTCGCCCAGCGAATGGCCAGCCACGACGGACGGCGTGGCGCCGCCCTCGGCCAACCAGGCGCGCCATGCGGCCACACCGGCCACCAGCATCACGGGCTGCGTGTTGGTGGTGAGCGCCAGCTCTTCCTTGGGACCGTTCTTGATCAGTGCACCGATGTCTTCGCCCAGCGCTTCGGAGGCTTCGCGCAGGGTCTCGGCCACGGCCGGGTGATCGCCCCAGGCGTCGAGCATGCCGACCGCCTGCGAGCCCTGACCCGGAAAGACAAAAGCAAAGGATTTCATTGTTGTTTCTTCGTCACCGCGCCGACGCCCGCCCCGGGGCGCCGCGACGCACTACAGATTCAATAGCACCGCGCCCCAGGTGAAGCCACCGCCCACGCCTTCGAGCATGAGGGTCTCACCCTTCTTCACCTTGCCGGAGCGCACCGCTTCGTCGAGCGCCAGCGGAATCGAGGCGGCCGAGGTGTTGCCGTGCTCGTGCACCGTGACGACCAGCTTCTCGCGCGGCAGCTTCAGCTTCTTGGCCGTGCCTTCCATGATGCGGATGTTGGCCTGGTGCGGGATCAGCCAGTCGATGTCGGCCTCGGTCTTGCCGGCCTTGGCGAGCGTGGCGCGCGCGGCTTCTTCGAGCACACGGACCGCCAGCTTGAAGACGGCCTGGCCGTCCATGTGCAGCAGCGGCGTGCCGAGCACGTTGCCGCCCGACACATGGCCCGGCACGCACAGGATGCCGACGTGCTTGCCGTCCGCATGCAGATCGCTGGCCAGGATGCCGGGCTCGTCGGAAGCCTCGAGCACCACCGCGCCCGCGCCATCGCCGAACAGCACGCAGGTGGTGCGGTCGTTGAAGTCGAGGATGCGGGAGAACACTTCGGCGCCGATCACCAGCGCACAGCGCGCAGTGCCCGTGCGAATCATCGCGTCGGCCACCGTCAGTGCATAGACGAAGCCGCTGCAGACCGCCTGCACATCGAAGGCCGGGCAGCCAGCAATGCCGAGTTTGTGCTGCAGGATCGCGGCCGACGACGGGAACACCATGTCCGGCGTCGAGGTCGCGACGATGATCAAGTCGACATCGCTCGCCTTGCGGCCGGCGGCTTCCAGCGCGTGCTTCGCGGCTTCGAGGCCGAGATCGCTGCTATTGACATCGGGCGCCGCGAAGTGGCGCGCGTGGATGCCAGTGCGCTCGACGATCCACTGATCGGAGGTTTCGATGCCGCGTGTCGCCAGATCCTTGGCAAGGTCGTCATTGGTGACGCGGCGTGGGGGCAGGTAGCTGCCGGTGCCGGTAATGCGCGAAAAAGGGGTCATCAAGCGTGAAGGGCTGTCGCGTCGACCGGCGCCGCCGACTCCTGCCGCGCGAGCAAAGGCGCGGCGTGGGCGATGCGGGCCCGCACGCGATCGAGCAGGTTGTTGCGAGCGGCATCATAAGCGCGATCCAACGCATGACCGAAAGCCACTTCGTCGGCCGAGCCATGGCTCTTGAACACCAGCCCGCGCAAGCCCAAAAGGGCTGCACCGTTGTAACGACGGTGATCCAGACGACCTTTGAACGCTTTTAGAACCGGGTAAGCGACAACTGCGACCAGTTTGGTGAAGATGTTCCGCGAGAATTCGACGCGAATGAACTCGCCGATCATCGAAGCGACGCCTTCACTGGCCTTCAGCGCCACATTGCCGACAAATCCATCGCACACGACGATGTCGGTCGTGCCCTTGAAAATGTCGTTCCCTTCCACGTTGCCGTAGAAGTTCAGATCCTTGGAGTTGGCAGCCGCACGCAGCAGTTGGCTCGCCTTCTTGATGGTTTCGCTGCCCTTGATGGCTTCTTCGCCAATGTTGAGCAGGCCCACCGAAGGCGACTCGTTGCCGGTCAGCGCCGAAACAAGCGCCGAGCCGAGCACAGCGAACTGGAGCAGGTCTTCCGCGTCGCAGTCGACATTCGCACCGAGGTCAAGCACGGTGGTCGCCCCGCCCTTCACGTTGGGCAGTTGGGGCGCAATGGCGGGACGGTCGATGCCATCGAGCGTTTTGAGCAGATAGCGTGCAATCGCCATCAATGCACCCGTGTTGCCGGCAGATATGGCCGCTTGCGCAGAACCATCTTTCACCTGCTGAATCGCGACGCGCATCGAAGAGTCCTTCTTCTTGCGCAGGGCGATTTCGATGGGGTCGTCCATGCCGACCACTTCACTGGCCGGCACGATGCGGGCGCGCGGATGGTCGGCAAACCCCGCCAGTGCGGCCGGCGCACCGACGAGCAGCAACGAAGCTTCGCTGTGCCGCTCGAGAAACGCGCGGCAGGCCGCAAGCGTGACGCGCGGCCCATGGTCGCCCCCCATGCAATCCACGGCGAGCGTGATTGCAGCGGGCGCAGCAGTGGGTTCGGGAGAAAAAGGCGCAGCCATCAAAACAAAGGCCCGACGCTACAGCAAAAGTAGCTTCGGGCCTTGGCCTTGGGGTTCGAGATCAGGCTTCGGACTTGTTCTTGAGCACCTGACGGCCACGGTAGAAACCGTTGGGGCTGATGTGGTGGCGCAGGTGCGTTTCGCCAGTGGTCGGCTCCACGGCGATGCCGGGAACAACCAGAGCGTTGTGTGAACGGTGCATGCCGCGCTTGGAAGGCGACTTTTTGTTTTGCTGGACGGCCATGATGGCTCCTGGACGGTTAGGTGGGTGACTGGATGCGGGCTCAAGCGGTGGCAATGAGGCGAAAGCTCCGGCGGCATGCATGGAATGCCACGTTCTGCCTTTGCCTTGTATGCATTGCTGCTCACGGCGGCGCGCGCGAAGCCCATGATTATAGCCTAGCCGCAGAGAAAGGGCTACTTGCCCTCTTCGGGCTTGCGCGGACGCAACGCACCGAGCACGGCAAAGGGGTTCGGCTTGGCCTCTTCAGCCGCCTGAAAATCGTCGTCGCTCGACGACAGGCGAACCGGTGTCGGGCACACGTCGTGGACCGGCGTGGTGGGGATTTCCATCAGCAGTTCGTCCTCGATGAGCTCGCGCAGATCGAAATCGCGGCTGATGACCAGCAGGTCTTCGTCGGACTCGTCGTCTTCCGCCTCGGCCGTGGCCTCGTCGGCCACGAAACGGAACCAGCGGTCCACAAACAGTTCGGTATCGACCGGCGACAGGCAGCGCTGGCACACCAGCGGCACGGTGGTTTCGACGTCCAGGTGGAGCCAGGACGTCGCCTTGCCGTCGGCGCCGGGGCGCTCCTCGCCGGTCGCTTCCCAGCGGACCATCGCGTCGGCGGCCGGCGTTGCCAGTTCAGCGACGAGGCGCGCAAAGCCCGGAACCGGGTCGTCGCCTTCCAGCGTGGCGGCCGCCGCGGTGAACGCGGGCACATTGAGCCTTTCGGGGGCAAATTCTCTCTTCATCCGTCCCAGTCTAGCCTGCCGGCCTGCTTCTCAGGCGAGCAACCCACCGGACGGGTCGGGTCCGGGCGCTCACGCACAATCGCTTCATGCAACGCACCGTGATCCTCGCCTCGACCTCGCGCTACCGCCGCGAACTGCTCAACCGCCTCCATCTGCCCTTCGAGGTGCACGCCCCCGACGTCGACGAAACCCCGCATGCCGGCGAAACGCCCCGCGCGCTGGCCGAGCGCCTGGCGCTGGAAAAGGCCAACGCCGTGGCCGTGCGCTTTCCCGACGCGGTGGTGATCGGCTCCGACCAGGTCGCCGACCTGGCGGGCGAAGCGCTCGGCAAGCCCGGCGACCACGCACTGGCCACCACCCAATTGCGCCGGATGCGCGGCCAGACGCTGATCTTCCAGACCGCCGTGGCCGTCGTCTGCCATGCGACGGGCTTCGTCCAGCGCGACATCGCCCCCGTGCGCGTGGTGTTCCGCGACCTCTCGGACGCCGCCATCGAGCGCTATCTATTAGCGGAACAGCCCTACGACTGCGCCGGCAGCGCCAAGAGCGAGGGCTTCGGCATCGCGTTGCTCGACGCCATCGACAGCGACGACCCCACCGCGCTGGTCGGCCTGCCTCTGATCCGCACCTGCCGGATGCTGCGCGCCGCGGGGGTCGACCTGCTGTGACCACAAAAGGCAAGCTCTACCTCGTCCCCGCGCCGCTCGATTTCGGCTGCGATCTCCAGGCACCGCTGCAGGACGCCCTGCCGCTGGGCACGCTGCAGACAGCCGCCGGCATCACGCATTGGATCTGCGAGAACGCCAAGTCGGCGCGCGCCTACCTGAAGCGCATCGACGCGATCGCCCCACTGGCCGCGCCGCTTCAGGCCCAGAACATCCAGGAACTGCCGCGCGAAGTGCACAAGAAAGGCGACCACGCGGGCCAGTTCGACGCCCGCCCGCTGCTGGCCGCCGCGCTCGAAGGCCATGACGTTGGCCTGCTGAGCGAAGCCGGCATGCCCGCCGTGGCCGACCCGGGCTCGTCGGTGGCACGCGCCGCGCACGACCTGGGCATCACCGTCGTCCCGCTCACCGGACCGGTGTCTTTGCTTCTGGCCCTGGCCGCGAGCGGCCTGAACGGACAGAACTTCGCCTTCGTCGGCTACCTGCCGCAGGACGGCGGCGAGCGCCAGACGCGCATCCGCGAGCTCGAGGCGCTCGCACTCAAGACCGGCCAGACCCAGCTCTTCATCGAGACGCCGTACCGCAACGCCGCCCTGCTGCAAGCGCTGGTGCAGACACTGCAGCACAACACCCGCCTCGCCGTCGCGCGCGGCCTGACGCTGGCGACCGCGCAGGTGCGCAGCGAGACGGTGAAAGCCTGGCGCGCCGCCAAGCCGCAGGCCACGACCGACGAGCGCCTGCCCGCCGTGTTCGCGATCGGGCGCTGACGGTGGGGCCAGGCGTCACCGCTGGTACGCGCTGGGCGTCGCGCGCCCAGTTCTTCGCGTCGGGCTTCATCTTTGCGACCTGGGGCGTGCACGTGCCGACGGTCAAGGCGCACTACGCCATCGACGAGGCGCAGCTCGGGCTCGCCATGCTTGCAGCGGGCGCCGGCGCGATGGTCGGCCTGACCAGCGCCGGGCGCTGGATCGGCCGCCACGGCCCGCGCCGCATGGCCGCGCTCTGCGGCTGCATTTACGCGCTGTTGATTGCCGGCCTCATCGCGATGCCGGGCTACGCCGCGCTGCTGGGCCTGCTGGCGGTGTTCGGCCTCGTCACCAGCGTGTTCGACGTGGCGATCAATGCCGAGGCCGCGCAGCTCGAGTTGCGCGGCAATCAGCCGTTGATGAGCGGCATGCACGGCATGTTCAGCCTCGGCGGCATGGTCGGTGCCGCGAGCGGCAGCGCGGCGCTGGCCGCCGGCATGGCGCCGCAGACGCACTTGTGGACGGTGGCCGTGGTGATGATCGGGGTGGTCGCGATTGCCTCGACGCGCATGCTGCCCACGCCGACCGCCCCCGCCGACGGCACGGCCGCAGCGGACCACGGCTTTCGCCTGCCGCGTGGCGTGCTCGCGGTGCTCGGCGTGCTGGCCGCGCTGGGGCTGATCGCCGAGGGCGCCATCTACGACTGGAGCGTGCTCTACATGCAGCAGGAACTGGGCAGCCCGCAGCAACAGGCCGCGCTGGCCTATGCGAGTTTTTCCGCCGCAATGGCGGCCGCGCGTTTCGGTGGCGACGCGATGCGCGCCCGCTTCTCGCCCACGGCCCTACTGCGCGGCAGCGGCCTGCTCGCGGCGGCGGCCATGACACTGGTGCTGCTGACCGACCTGCCCTGGCTCGCATTGCTGGGCTTCGCGGGGGTCGGCGTCGGTTTTGCGAACGTGGTGCCGATCCTGTTCGGGGCTTCAGCCCGCGTGCCCGGCGTGGCGCCTGCCAACGGCATTGCGGCCGTGTCGGCCATCGCCTATCTGGGGTTCATGGCAGGGCCCGCGGTGATCGGCCTGCTGGCGCGGGTCAGCTCACTGACCGCCGCGCTCTATGTGGTGGTGGCCTTTGCCGCTGCGCTGGCGGCCTCGGCCAAGTTCACCGGCAGCGGCGACAACAGCGCCGCCTGAAGAAAGCCGCGCTCAGCGCAGCGCCGGCGAGGTCTTCAGTGCGCTCACCGAGGCCGCGCCCATGGCGGCGCCGAACTTCTTGGCCAGCTTCTCGGCCACGTTGTCGCGGCGCGTGTAGTCGATGACTTCCTCGGCCTTGATCACCTCGCGTGCCACGAAGTCGACATTGCCCAGCTGATCGGCCAGGCCGAATTCGACAGCCTGCTCGCCGCTCCAGAAGAGGCCGCTGAACAGGCCCGGGGTGTCGAGCTTGAGGCGGTCGCCGCGGCCGGTCTTCACCACGTTGATGAACTGCGTGTGGATCTGGTTGAGCATCGACTGGGCATGCGCGCGCTGCGCATCGCTCATCGGGCTGAACGGGTCGAGGAAGCCCTTGTTTTCGCCGGCCGTCAGCAGCCGACGCTCGACGCCGACCTTTTCCATCACGCCGGTGAAGCCGAAGCCGTCCATCAGCACGCCGATGCTGCCGACGATGCTGGCCTTGTCGACGAAGATCTTGTCAGCCGCGGCGGCGATGTAGTACGCCGCCGAGGCGCAGGTTTCTTCGACCACCGCATAGACCGGCTTCTTGTGCTTGGCCTTCAGGCGCCGGATCTCGTCGTTGATGATGCCGGCCTGCACCGGGCTGCCGCCGGGCGAGTTGATCAGCAGCACCACGCCCTTGGCGCCCTCGTCCTCGAAGGCCGTCTTCATGGCGGCGATCACGAACTCGGCGCTGGCGTCGCCGCCGTTGGCGATCTCGCCCTTGATCTCGACGACGGCCGTGTGGGCCGTGGTCTTGGCGGTGCTGGGCGTGCTGCGCGAGAACGCGAACCACGCCAGGAACACGAAGAAGGCCAGCCAGCCCAGGCGCACGAAGGTCTTCCAGCGGCGCGTGGCCTTCTGCTCATTCAGGGAGGCAAAAGCGAGTTTTTCGAGGGTGGCGCGCTCCCACCCGGGGCGCTGCGTGGGATCTTGGGCCATGGTGCGGGGGCTGTCTTGGGATGTCGTAAGGGGGACGGCCGGCTCCAGCGGTTCGAAACCCTGGGGTTCCCTGCGGTTCGGATCGGTCATGTCAGAAGGAAAGAGGTTGGAGGTTCCAGTCAGTATGCCAGTGCACCACGCCATCTTCTTCGCTCAGCGCGATCTTCACGAGCCCGCCGCGGCACGGCCCGCCCGCGCATTCGCCGGTGTCGGGCGTGTAGACGGCGCCGTGGGTGGCGCACAGCAGCCACTGGCCGGAGTCGTCGAAGAAGCGGTCGGGCTGGAAGTCCATCTCCATCGCCACGTGGCTGCAGCGGTTGAGGTACGCATGCGGCAGGCCCTCGAAGCGCACCGCGAAGGCGCGGCAGGTTTCGCCGCCGTGGACCACGTCGAAGGGCACGGCGTTGCCGCCTTCGACCAGATCCGAGGCATTGCACAAAGGGATGCGCTGGTCGCTCATGCCCTGATCCTCAGGCGTTGTCGAGCAGCCAGGCCTGCAGCTCGGCGATCGACTGCGCCACGTACAGCGGCTTGAATTCATCGAAGGTCGACGACGCGTGCGCGCCGAAGCCCACGCCCACGCTGGCGCAGCCGGCGTTCTGTGCGAGCTGCAGGTCGTGCGTGGTGTCGCCGATCATCAGCGTGCGCTCGGCCGGCACGTCGAGCTCTTCCATGAGCTCGAGCAGCATGCGCGGATGCGGCTTGCCGAAGGTTTCGTCGGCGGTGCGCGAGGCGTCGAAGCGGTCGCGCAGCGCCACCGTCTTCAAGGCCTCGTTGAGACCGCGGCGCGACTTGCCCGTGGCCACGGCCAGCTTGTGGCCGCGCGCGCGCAGCGCATCGAGCATCGGCAGCACACCGTCGAACAGCACGAGGTCGTCCTGGTGCTGCAGGAAGTGATAGCGGTAGCGGGCGCCAAGTTCGGGGTACTTTTCCTTGGGCACGTCGGGCGCCGCGCGCGCGAGCGCCTCGGCCAGGCCCAGGCCGATCACCCAGGCGGCATCGTCCTCGCTGGGCTTGGCGCCGCCGACATCGACCACGGCCGCCTGGATGCAGCGCACGATCAGGCGGGTGGAGTCGTAGAGCGTGCCGTCCCAGTCGAAGGCGATCAGGTCGAAGCGAGGGGGACGTGCAGGACGGGCGGAAGAATCAGTCATGGGCCGTGGGAGTGGGGTGTTGGGCCATCGCCTCGAGCGCCGCACGCGACATCAGTGCATGCAGCTCGGGCGGCAGTCCGGCCTGCAGCGCGATGCGCTCGCCGCTGGCCGGGTGGTTGAATTGCAGCCGCCACGCATGCAGGAACATGCGCTTGAGGCCGAGCTTCTGCAGGGCACGCTGCCGATCGGACTCGCCGTACTTGTCGTCGCCGGCAATCGGATGCCCGGCCGAGGCCAGGTGCACGCGGATCTGGTGGGTGCGCCCCGTCTTGATGGTCACGGCCAGCAAGGACAGCGGTGTGGCGTCGCCCGGCAGGCTGAGGCGGGCCAGCACGCGCACCAGCGTGATGGCGCGCATCGCATCGGGGTGGTCCTTGGCGACCACGCGCACGCGGCGTTCGCCGGCACCGGCGCCCGAGCCGTCGGGCAGCAGGTACTTGGCCAGCGGCGCGTCGAGCACCTTCTTGTTGGCAGGCCAGTCGCCTTCGACCAGCGCCAGGTAGGTCTTGCCGGTTTCGCGCTCGCGGAACTGGTCCTGCAATGCCACCAGCGCGCTGCGCTTCTTGGCGACCAGCAGGATGCCGGAGGTTTCGCGGTCGAGCCGGTGCACCAGTTCGAGGAACTTGGCGCTCGGTCGCGCCGTGCGCAATTGCTCGATCACGCCGAAGCTCACGCCGCTGCCGCCGTGCACCGCGACACCGGCGGGCTTGTCGATGGCCAGCACGGCCTCGTCTTCAAGCAGCACCGGAAACTCGCGCGCCGGCGCGGGCGGCGTGGCGCCCTCTTCGGCGCGCGGCGAAATCCGCACCGGCGGAATCCGGACCTGGTCACCGTCTTCGATGCGGGTGTCGGCCTGGGCGCGGCCCTTGTTGATGCGCACTTCGCCCGACCGGATGATCCGGTAGACGTGCGTCTTCGGCACGCCTTTCAGATGGCGAAACAGGAAGTTGTCGAGCCGCTGCCCAGCGGATTCGGCGTCGACGGTCAGGAAGTGGATGGCCGCATGCGGCGTGCCGGCGTCGGCGCCCGCAGGTCGATCCGCGGGATTTGGAGCCCCCGTGGGGCTTTTCTTCGCACCTATAATGTTTTTCACCAGCGCGGTCGTGTAAGTGCTTGATTAGACAGAAGTTTAGAGCACTGACGACCATGCTGTGAGGTCGATGCCGCTTTGGCGTCCAGCCCGCAAACCCCGCGCAATCGCGCAAAGTGGCAGGCCAGGCACCCAAGTCAAGCCGACACCCACGAAACACCGATACGGAATACCCAGCCTGCAGCTTCCAAGCTGCAGGCGGATCGAAGCGAGTCCCTTGTTGTGTTGATGCTGCTGATTCAAATATGCCTGCGCTGGTCGACCTGGTTTCGACCAGTCGCCTCAGGCATTGAATTGCCCGCAGTGCGCGCCACCCTTGCGCAACCGGCTGTCAATAAGACAGCCACCCAACACCGAATCTGGCTCGCGCCCATCCACGCGCCCCCACCCCGGCTGTCTTCTTGAGCTGACGCTCAAGAGGCCTGCTCGCGCTTGGCGCGGCAGTTACAGCATCCGGGGCCAAGCGGCAATTCCCTGGTTTCGCGGGCGTCGTCCGTGCATCGTTGGCTCGTCAAGAGCCGGTAAACGATACATATAAGGACAACGCATCATGAAGCGGATGCTGATCAATGCCACGCAGCCGGAAGAACGGCGCCTGGCCATCGTCGACGGGCAGAAACTGCTCGACTACGAAATCGAAATCGAAGGGCGCGAACAGCGCAAGGGCAACATCTACAAAGCCGTCGTGACCCGCGTCGAGCCTTCGCTCGAAGCCTGTTTCGTCGACTACGGCGAAGACCGCCACGGCTTCCTGCCGTTCAAGGAAATCTCCAAGCAGTATTTCGCCGAAGGCGTGTCGGCCAGCCAGGCCCGCATCCAGGACGTGATCCGTGAAGGCCAGGAACTCACCGTCCAGGTCGAAAAGGAAGAGCGCGGCAACAAGGGCGCCGCCCTCACCACCTTCATCTCGCTGGCCGGCCGCTATGTCGTGCTGATGCCGAACAACCCCCGTGGCGGCGGCGTGTCGCGCCGCATCGAGGGTGACGACCGCGCCGAGCTCAAGGAGGCGATGGACCAGCTCGAGTACCCGAAGGGCATGAGCATCATCGCGCGCACCGCCGGCATCGGCCGCTCGGCGCCCGAACTCCAGTGGGACCTGAACTACCTGCTCAAGCTCTGGACCGCCATCGACGGCGCAGGCAAGGGCGGCAAGGGCGCCTTCCTGATTTACCAGGAATCGTCGCTCGTGATCCGCGCCATCCGTGATTACTTCAATCACGACATCGGCGACATCCTGATCGACACCGACGACATCTACGACCAGGCGCAGCAGTTCATGGCGCACGTCATGCCCGAGCATGCCGCCCGCGTGAAGCGCTACCGCGACGACGCGGCGCTGTTCAGCCGCTTCCAGATCGAGCACCAGATCGAGTCGGCCTACGCCCGCACCGTGCAACTGCCCTCGGGCGGCGCCATCGTGATCGACCACACCGAAGCACTGGTCTCGGTCGACGTGAACTCGGCCCGCGCCATCAAGGGCGGCGACATCGAAGAAACCGCGACCCGCACCAACCTCGAAGCCGCCGACGAAGTGGCCCGCCAGATGCGCCTGCGCGACCTGGGCGGCCTGATCGTCATCGACTTCATCGACATGGACGAGTCGAAGAACCGCCGCGAAGTCGAAAGCCGCCTGCGCGACGCGCTGCGCCAAGACCGCGCCCGCGTGCAGTTCGGTTCGATCAGCAAGTTCGGCCTGATGGAAATGAGCCGCCAGCGCCTGAAGCCGGCGCTGTCCGAAGGTTCGTCGATCCCCTGCCCCCGTTGCGGCGGCTCGGGCCACATCCGTGACACCGAATCGAGCGCCCTGCAAATCCTGCGCATCATTCAGGAAGAGTCCATGAAGGACAACACGGCGGCCGTGCATGTGCAGGTGCCCGTGGAAGTCGCTTCGTTCCTGCTGAACGAAAAGCGCCCTGAAATCGCCAAGATCGAGCTCAAGCAGCGCGTCACCGTGCTGATGGTGCCCAACAAGACGCTCGAAACGCCGAACTACAAGCTCGAGCGCCTGAAGCACGACGATCCGCGCCTCGATCACATCGAAGCCAGCTACAAGATGGCCGACGAGATCGAAGACCCGACCTCGGTCACGCGCCGTTCGCAAGAACCCACCAACAAGCAGACGCCGGTCATCAAGGGCGTGCTGCCCGACGCACCCGCGCCGGTGGTGCCGCCCAAGCCCGAAGCGGTGCGCGCAACTGCGCCCGCCCCGGCACCGGTGGCCCCGCCCGTGGTGGCCGCTCCGGCCCCGGCACAGACCGGCTTCATGGCCTGGATCAAGAGCTTCTTCGGCGGCTCGCCGGCCACCGCACCGGCGCCTGCGCCGAGCGCGATTCCGGTCGAAGCACCGAAGCCCCGCCGCGATGGCGGCCGTGGTGCAGGCCGTGACGGCGAAACGCGCGGTGCGCGCGGCGCCGACGGCGAACAGCGCCGCGGCGGACGCGGCGGCGAAGGCCGTGGCGAAGGCGGCGGCCGTTCGGGCGGACGCGACGGCGAGCGCCGTGGCGGACGCGGCGGTGAACGCCGTGAAGGCGGCGGTGAACGCCGCGGCGAGGCTCGCAACACCGAGCAGCGCAACGACAGCACCAACCCGGCACGCGAGCAACGCGAACCGCGCGAAGCACGTGAAGCACGCGCCCCGCGTGACGGCGAACAGCGCCGTGGCGGTCGCGGCGAGCGCCGCGAAGGTGGCGAAGGCCGCAACGCGCCGGCCGAAGCCCTGCTCGACGGCAACCTGAACCTCGACGCCCAGCAACAGCAGCCGGCACCCGGCGGCGACGAGAACGGCAATGCGGCAGCGGAACGCGCACCGCGCGCCCGCGGCGAGCGCCGTGAACGTGGCGAGCGCGGCGAGCGTGGTGAACGTGGCGGCGACCGCAACGAGCGCGGTGAGCGCAACGGCGACGCGCAGCAGCAACAGCCGCGCGACGACGAGGCAGCACCCGCCGGCGACGGCGAGCGCCAGCCCCGCAACGGCCGTGGCGACGAGTCGCGCGGCCCGCGCGGTGAGCGCAACGACGGCCGCCGCGAGCGCCGCAACGACGCGCCTGCAGCCAATGAAGGTGACGCACGCGTGGCCGAATCGGCTGCCGCTGGTGATGCCGAGCAAGGCAACAACGAAGGCAACGAGCAGCAAGCCCCGCGCCGCGAAGGCGAAGAGCGCCGTGGCCGCTCGCGTGACCGTTACGGCCGTGACCGCCGCGAACGCGGTCCGCGTGACGACGCCGGCAACGGTGGCAACGAAGCCAATGCCGCAGAAGCCGCACCGGTCGCCGAAGGCGCCGTGGCTGCTGCCGAAGGCCAGGCCGAGCGCCAGCCGCAGCAGCAACTGCCGCTGGTGTCGGAAGCCGCTGCAGTGGCAGTGGTCGCTACCGCTGTCGAAGTGCGTGAACCCGCCCCGCAAGTGCAAGAGCAGCCGCGCTTCGAGCGCCCTGCTGCGCCCGCACCGGCGCCTATCGCAGCAGCACCCGTCGTGGTCGAAACGGCTGCCGCCAAGCCCGCAGTAGCGCCCGCCAGCAATGGCCGCGCACTGCCCAAGGTGCAGTCCTTCGAACTGCCGCTGAACGAACTCGCGCAGATCGCCGAGAGCTCGGGCCTGCAGTGGGTCAACTCGGATGCCGACCGCATCGCGCAAGCGCGCGCCGCGATGGCCGCCGAGCCGAAGCCGGTGCACGTGCCGCGCGAGCGCCCGCCGGTGATCGTGCTCGACGAAGGTCCGCTGGTGCTGGTCGAAACCCGCCGCGACCTCGGTTCGATGGCGCTGCCGTTCGAACAGCAGCAGCCGCAGGAACAGCAGCGCTCGCTCTGAGCCCTGCTTCCTCGCAAATGAAAACGGCGCCTTCGTGGCGCCGTTTTTTTGCTTCGGAGTTTAGGCCTGCTGCGGCAGCGCCTCGACGCCGGGCAGGTCCGGCATCTCCAGGATCAGTTGTCCGAAGCGGCAGGCGCACGGCGTCTTGCCGTTCTCGCTCCAGATCAGCGAGAAGTTCACGCTCGGCAGCGGCGGCAGGCCGTAGCGACCGTCGACGATCTTCATGCCCGGCTCCACCTCTTCGCGCGTGAGCACCGTCACCGCGAGCCCCGCCAGCACCGCCGCGCGAATGCCCTGCGGACTGGCCGAGGTGAAGACCACGTGCCAGTCGAGCGACGCCAGGTCGAGCGCCGAACCGGCCACCTGCCGGTTGACGCAAGGCTTCGGAAAAAAAGCCAGCGGCAGCGACGCGCCCCTCGGCGCCTCGAAGGTCTCGGCCGCGGCCCACACGAGCTGGGTGCGCCGCAGGCACGTGCCCTCCACCACCTCGGGCGGCGACATCACGACCGCAAGATCGAGCTCGCCGGCGCGGATGGCCGCGCGCAGGTCGATGTGCATGCTCACGCAGACCTCCATGCGCACCGCCGGGAACCCGCGCGCGAACTGCGAGAGCAGCGGCGGCAGTCGGTCGCCCATGAAGTTGTCCGGCACGCCGAAGCGCACCACGCCCGAGATCGGCGAGGGCTGAAAGCGCCGCGTCATCGCATCGAGCGTGTCGAGAATCTGCTGGGCATAGCGAAGAAAGTCTTCCCCGTCTTCGGTCACCGTGAGGCGGCGCGTCGTGCGATGCAGCAGCGGCCGGCCCACCTGCGCCTCGAGCTTGCGGATCTGGTGGCTGATGGCCGACTGGGTCAGGTGCAGGCGCTCGGCGGCGCGCGTGAAGCCGCCGGTTTCCTTGACGGCCACGAAGGCGCGCAACAGCGTGGGGTCGAAGTCCATGGCGATCCTGGATAAATGATGGTTCCTAATGAATTCTAGGAAATCAAATCATTTCCATCATGAAGAGGGTTTCAACAGAATCAGCTGAACCTCTTCTGGAAAGCTGCTCGATGCCTCTCTCTCCCGCCGGCAAGAACCGGATCGCCCTGTCCGCGGTCTGCCTCATTGCCTTGATGTTCGGCCTGGAAATCTCCAGCGTGCCGGTCATTCTTCCCACGCTCGAAAAATCACTGCACGGCGACTTCAGCGACATGCAGTGGATCATGAACGCCTACACCCTCGCCTGCACCACGGTCTTGATGGCGGCCGGCACCGTGGCCGACCGCTACGGCCGCAAGCGCGTGCTGATCGTCGGCGTGGTGCTGTTCGGCATCACCTCGCTGGCGTGCGGCATCGCAGGCAACGCAGCGGTGCTGATCGTCAGCCGCTTCCTGCAGGGCCTGGCCGGCGGCGCGATGCTGATCTGCCAGCTCGCGGTGCTGTCGCACCAGTTCCAGGAAGGCAAGGAGCGCAGCAAGGCATTCGCCATCTGGGGCGTGGTGTTCGGCATGGGGCTGGGCTTCGGGCCGATCGTCGGCGGCGCGATCGTGGCGCTGTCGAGCTGGCAGTGGGTGTTCCTGGTGCACGTGCCGCTGGCCGTGGTGGCGCTGGCGTTGGTTCTCGGCAGCGTCGAAGAGTCGAGCGACCCCGACGCGAAACGACTGGACCTGCCCGGCATCGTCACGCTGTCGTTGGCGGTGTTCGGCCTCACCTACTTCATCACGCAGGGGCCGGGCCTCGGCTTCGGGAGCCCCGTGGCCATCGGCATCCTCGTGGCGACGCTGGCCTGCTTCGCGGTCTTCCTGTGGGTCGAAAAGATCAACCCGCACCCGATGTTCGACTTCTCGGTCTTTCGCATCCGCAATTTCTCGGGCTCGATCGTCGGCTCCATCGGCATGAACTTCAGCTTCTGGCCGTTCATGATCTACCTGCCGATCTACTTTCAGAGCGGCCTGGGCTACGACGCCGTCACGGCCGGCTCGGCGCTGCTGGCCTACACGCTGCCCACGCTCGTGCTGCCGCCGCTGGCCGAGCGGCTGTCGATGCGCTACCGGCCCGGCGTGGTCATTCCGGCGGGGCTGTTCGTGATCGGGCTCGGCTTCATCGCGATGCGCTGGGGCAGCGGCGTGGCGCACGCGAGCTGGCTCACGCTGCTGCCCGGCTGCCTGCTGGCCGGCATCGGGCTGGGACTGACGAACACGCCCGTCACCAACACCACCACGGGCTCGGTGTCGAGCGCGCGCGCAGGCATGGCCTCGGGCATGGACATGAGCGCGCGGCTGATCACGCTGGCCATCAACATCGCGCTGATGGGGTTCCTGCTGCTCGAAGGCATTCATGCGCACCTGAAGAGCGCCCTGTCCACGTCGCTCGATGCGGTGCAACTGCGCGCGCTGGCAGAGAAGGTCGCGGCAGGCAGTTCCGCGTCGCTGCCCGAGAGCTTTCCGGCGCTGTCGCAGGCCGACCCGTCGGGCGCAGCGGTGCATGCGGCGCTGGTGCAGAGCTTCGGATGGGTGATGCTCTACGGCGGCATCGGCGTGTGGGTGCTGGCCGGCCTGAGCCTGTTGATCTTCGGCAACGGCAAGCCATCGGTGCAAACAGCGGGCCTGACGGCCGCCAAGGAATCCGCGTGCTCCTGAGGCCAGGACGCACGACGGACCCAGCCAACGCTCAGGGCGTGTTGTCGATCTGCGCCGCGCGCTTCCACGCGTCGGCGGCCTGCGCGTGGTCTTCGCGCGCCTCGGCCAGCTGGGCCAGCGCGAGCCAGGCGCGCCGGTAGAGGTCGGGGTCTTGCAAGCCGAGCCCGGCCTGCGTGAGCAGTTGCTGGGCCTTGCCCCACAGCTGGCGCTTCATGCAGGCCATGCCGGCGAGGTACTGCAGGTTCGGGTCGCGCGGGTTGTTGCGCTGCGCGCTTTCGATGCGTGCGAGCCAGTCGGCGTCGACCGAATCGAGCCCCGCTTCGAGCGCGCGCGTGAGCTTCACGCGCAGCGCATCGCCGAGGCCGCGCGGGTTCGCCACCATGCGTTCCCAGGCCGGCAGCAGCCAGCCGCGTGCCAGCGCCAGGTCACCGCGCAACGCGACCATGCGCTGGGCCGCGTGGATGGCCACTTCAGGCATCTGACGCTCGGAGGAATCCAGCTCGGACCACGCACGCAGCAGCTGCGCCGGGTCGTGCGCGCCGGTCAGCAGCTCGGTCGCGAGGCCGCGCACGATGCTTTGCGCCGCCGCGTCGGAGAAGGCGCGGTGCTTGGCCAGCAGGCGCGCGGTGTCGAGCGCCTCGACCGTGCGACGGTCTTGCCGCGCGGCCTTGAGCCGCAGCCGCAGCGCCAGCGTGCGGCGCTGCGCGCCTTGCGGCAGTTCTTCGAGCCGTGCGAGCGCGGCCGTGGGGTCGCGGTCGTCGAGCGCCCAGCGTGCGGCGCGCAGCTGCACGCCTTCGCGGGTTTCCGGGCTTGCGAGCACGGTGCGGTCGGCGCTTTCGTTGAGGGCCTGCTGCAGGTGGGCATCACGCGCCGCCTTGTCCTGCAGGGCCTGCGCGCTTTCGGCGGCCAGCAGGTGCGACAGCACGCGCACTTGCTGCGCCTGCGGCAGTTCGGCGCCGAGCGCGGCCAGTGTCTTTTCTTGCGTGAGTGCGGCCTGCGCGGCCTTGCGTGCGCGCGAGAAGCGGCCGGCAATCAGCTGCACCATCGCATCGAGCAAGGCGGAGTGCAGCATGCGTTCCTTCTGCTGCAGCCGCCAGTGGCGCGCCTGCGTGGGCAGCGAGAACAGCGCCGCGAGCGCGCGCAACGCGACGTGCAGCAGCACGAAGGTCAGCAGCAGGATCACGAGCACGAGGTTCAGCGAGAGATCGACCCGCCACGGCGGCCAGAACACGGTGATCGTGCCCTGGTTGTTGCCAGCGAACAGCGCCACCGCCGCAGCGACGGCGAACAGCGCGAGGAGCCAGATTGCAGCGCGCATGAACGGATCAGCGCCCTGCGGCCGCGGTGGTCAGCGCGGCCAGTGTGTCGTCGATGCGCACCGGCTCCGTGCTGCGCGCGAGCTGCTGCAGTTGCTGCAGCTGCGTGGCGGCGGCCTGCGTGCGGCGCGAGGCCGGATCGAAATAGCGGTTGAGCGACGCGGCCACCTGGCCCAACTCGCCGCGTGCGGCGTCCATCTGGCGCGACAGCAGCGACAGCCGTGCATTGAGCAGCTTGAGCTTGAGGTTCTCGCGCAGGAAGTACGACTGCTCGGGCGCCAGCAGCACCGCCTCGGGGCTCTCGATGCGGCCCACGCGCACCAGCGAGCGCGCCTCGCCACGGATGGTCAGCAGCACGCGCTGCCACCAGGGCGCATCGGCGGGAATGGGTTCGGGACGCCAGGCGTTGACGCCGTTACCGCGCACGGCCACTGCGTTGAGCGTGGGCAGGTCGTCCACGCTGCGCACCAGCTCGTCGAGCTTCTGCAGGGCCTCGGCGCTGTCGGTGCTGGCGCTGGTACGCAGGCGGTCGGCATCGCGCTGCATGGCGCGCTGCACGGGCGCGAGCCGCGGTTGCGCGGCGCGTGCGATGCGCAGGTCGCCGGCCTTCAGCGCAGCGAGCAGTGGCTCGAGACTGCCCGTAACCTGCGCCTGCTGCAGCGCGAGGCGCACGGCGGATTCGATGTCGATCACGAGGTTCTCGTCGCGCGAACGCGAGAGGCTTTGAATGAGTTCTTCCAGCTGCGAGCGCTGCAGCGTGACTTCGGCCACGCGGGTCTCGATGAGCGCCACGCGGGCGGCGGCGTCGCGCACCGTGTCGCTGGCCTGACGCGCCAGCGTGCGCGCTTCCATCGATTGGGCGGTGGCCTCGGCGCTCTGGCGCGCGAGCTGTTCCTTCATGCCGCTGACCTTCTGCCACAGCGCGATCGTCGACAGCAGCGCGATCAGCGCCACGAGGGCCACGAGGCCCACGCCGATGCGCGCCAGCAGCGTGGCTGCGGCCGCCTGGGCGGCGGGCGTCTGGTGCGGCGCCACCGTGGCGGGCACATGCGCCGTCGGGTGCGCCGTGGGGGCGGAAGGGGGAGAAAGGTCGTCGGACGGGGACGCGGCGCTCATGCGAAGGATTCTATCGACGCGATCAGCGCTTCCCGCAGGGGTGTGCAGACACGCAACGCCCCGAAACCCGCGGCCTGTGCGGCTTCGCCGATGCGTGCATGCGTGACGATGGCGCGCGCGGCCTGCCACGAGGTGCCCGGCAGTGCGCGCTGCAGGTTTCCGATGGCTTCCGAGCTGCTGAAGAGCCAGATGCCGTGCCCCGCTGCGGCGTCGGTCGCGATGCGGCGCTGTGCATCGTCGAGTGCAGGCGCCAGGCGCCGGTAGGCCACGACGGTGTCGCGCACGCCGCCGGCGGCATCGATCTCCTGTGCGAGCCACTGGCGACCGGCGGGCTGGCCCGCTTCGTCGCCGCCGCGCACGATGAGCACGCGCACGCCCGGCGACACCTGCCCGTGCGCCAGCGCCCACAGCGCCTCGGAGTCGAAGCGCGTGGCGCCGGGTGGCGGCGCGTCGATGGCGGCGGGCGGCACGCCGGCGCGCAGCAGCGCGCGCTCGGTGCCGGGGCCAGTGGCCCAGAAGCGGCAACCGGCGAGTGCCGAGGTGTCGCGGTGCTGGAAGAAATGATCGACGGCGGTGGCGCTCACGAACATCAGCGCCGCGTAGTCCGCGAGCCGTGCCCAGGCGGCGCGCAGCGGCTCGACATCGAGCGCAGGTGCGATGGCGATCAGCGGCAACGCCACGGCCTCGAGGCCGGCCGACTGGAAATCACGAACCCACGCCGCCGCTTCATGCGCGGGCCGCGTGACGATGACGGGCCCCGCGCTCATCGCTCAGCGCCCACGGCGATCAGTGGGCACCGGCGTCGCGCAGCAGGCTCGCGGCGTGTTGGCCAAGGGCATCGGCCGTCGCGAAGTCGCCGGCCTCGGCCTGCGCATGCACGCGCACCAGCGGCGCATCGCCTTCCGGGTCGCCCCAGGCGGCGTCGATGCGCAGCGTGCCGTCGGCCTGCCGACGCGCATGGGCCGCGAGCGGCATGGAGCAGCTGCCGCCCATCGCGCGGCTCACGGCGCGCTCGGCGGTGGTCGAGAGCCAGTCGCCGCGGTGCGCCAGCGGGGCCAGCAGGTCGATGAGGTCCTGGCGGTCGGCGCGCACCTCGATGCCGAGGGCGCCCTGCCCCGCGGCGGGCAGCATGGTGTCGGGGTCGAAGGCGACGCGGATGCGGTCTTCGAGGCCCAGCCGCTTGAGCCCGGCCGCCGCGAGCACGATGGCGTCGTAGTGGCCTTCGTCGAGCTTGCGCAGGCGGGTGTCGAGGTTGCCGCGCAGCGGTTCGATGCGCAGGTCGGGCCGCTGCGCGCGCAGCAGCACCACGCGGCGCAGGCTCGAGGTGCCGACCACCGCGCCCTGCGGCAGTGCGTCGAGCGAGGCGTAGCCCGGCGACACCAGCGCGTCGCGCGGGTCTTCGCGTTCCAGCACGCAGGCCAGCGTGAAGCCCTCGGGCAGCTCCATCGGCACATCCTTGAGCGAATGCACGGCGATGTCGGCGCGCCCGTCTTCGAGCGCGGCTTCGAGTTCCTTGACGAAGAGTCCCTTGCCGCCGACCTTGCTCAGCGTGCGGTCCAGGATCTGGTCACCGCGGGTCGTCATGCCCAGCAGGCTGACGGTGTGGCCGCGTTCTTGCAAAAGCGTTTGCACGTGTTCGGCCTGCCACAGGGCCAACCGGCTTTCGCGCGTGGCGATCACGATGTTGCTCAAGATCGCTCCCAAAAAGTACGTGGTTTCTGACCTCCGGAATGCTAGCATGTTGCGCCGCAGCAACGGAGGCGGCGCGTCCATTCAAGTCCCCAGGAACAACATCGAATGAAAGCCAGCAAGACTCCTGCCATCCCCGCCAAGCGCCGCCAGACCGAAGACCAGCCATTGATCGACGACATCCGGCTGTTAGGCCGGATCCTCGGCGACGTGATCCGGGAGCAGGAGGGTGACGAAACCTACGCGCTGGTCGAGAAGATCCGCACCCTGTCGGTGTCGTTTCGGCGCGACGCCGACCACGCCGCCGACCGCGCACTCAAAAACCTGCTCAAGGGCCTGAGCGCCGCCGAAACGGTGCGCGTGATCCGCGCCTTCACCTACTTCAGCCACCTGGCCAACCTGGCGGAAGACCGCCACCAGATCCGCCGCCGCACCGAGGCCGAACGCGAAGGCGTGCAGGCCGACGGCGACCTGCAGACCGCGCTGGTGCGCATCCGCAAGGCCGGCATCAAGCCCGACGACATCGTCGCCTCGCTGGCCCACAGCTACGTGTCGCCCGTGCTCACGGCGCACCCGACCGAAGTGCAGCGCAAGAGCATCCTCGATGCCGAGCGCGCCATCGCCCTGCTGCTCACCACGCGCGACGAGATCAAGCTGCGCCAGAACGCCTACGCAGGCGGCAAGGACGCGCTCTCGCCCATCGAGCTGGCCGAGAATGAAACCCAGATGCGCATCCGCGTCACGCAGATCTGGCAGACGCGCCTGCTGCGCTTCTCCAAGCTCACCGTGGCCGACGAGATCGAGAACGCGCTGAGCTACTACGAAGCCACGTTCCTGCGCGAGATCCCGCGCGTTTATGCGGATCTTGAAAAGGCGCTGGCCCAGAGCGGCGTCACGCCCTCGGTCGCGACCTTCCTGCGCATGGGCCAGTGGATCGGCGGCGACCGCGACGGCAACCCCAACGTCACGGCCGAGACGCTCGAGTACGCGTTGAGCCGCCAGTCGGAACTCGCGCTGCGCCACTACCTCACCGAGGTGCACTACCTGGGCGGAGAGCTGTCGCTGTCGGCCACGCTGGTCGACGTGTCGGTCGAGATGCAGGCACTGGCCGAGCGTTCGCCCGACACCAGCGAGCACCGCAAGGACGAGCCCTACCGCCGCGCGCTCACCGGCGTGTACGCGCGCCTGGCGGCCACGCTGCGCGAGCTCAGCGGCGGCGAGGCCGCGCGCCATGCGGTCGCACCGCAGAACCCGTACGCCAACGCCGAAGAATTCCTGGCCGAGCTGCGCACCATCGAGGAGTCGCTGGTCGAGAAGCACGGCACCGTGCTCGCGGCGCCGCGCCTGCGTCCGCTGATCCGCGCGGTGGAAGTGTTCGGCTTCCACCTGGCCACGGTCGACCTGCGCCAGAGTTCCGACAAGCACGAGGCCGTGATCGCCGAGCTGCTGGCCACCGCGCGCATCGAGCCCTCGTACGCCTCGCTGGCCGAAGAAGCCAAGCAGACGCTGCTGCTCAAGCTGCTCGACGACGCGCGTCCGCTGCGCGTGCCCGACGCCGACTATTCGCCGCTCGCCAAGAGCGAGCTGGCCATCTTCGCGGCCGCGCGCACCGCGCGTGCGCGCTACGGCGCCGCAGCCATTCGCCACTACATCATCAGCCACACCGAAACGGTGAGCGACCTGCTCGAAGCGCTGCTGCTGCAGAAGGAAGTGGGCCTGCTGCGCGGCGCGATGGACAGCAACGCGACCTGCGACCTGATCGTCGTGCCGCTGTTCGAGACCATCGAAGACCTGCGCAACGCCGCGCCCATCGTGCGCGCCTTCTACGCGCTGCCGAACATCCAGGCGCTCATCGAGCGCTCGGGCGGCGAGCAGGACGTGATGCTCGGCTACAGCGACAGCAACAAGGACGGCGGCATCTTCACCAGCAACTGGGAGCTGTACCGCGCGGGCATCGCGCTGGTGTCGCTGTTCGACGAGTTGAACAAGAAGAAAAAGAACCCGATCCGCCTGCGCATGTTCCACGGCCGCGGCGGCACGGTGGGACGCGGCGGCGGCCCGAGCTACCAGGCGATCCTGGCGCAACCGCCCGGCACGGTGCGCGGCCAGATCCGCCTCACCGAGCAGGGCGAAGTCATCGGCTCGAAGTACGCCAACCGCGAGATCGGCCGGCGCAACCTCGAGACGCTGGTGGCCGCCACGCTCGAAGCCACGCTGCTGCCGCAGGGCAAGCCGGCGCCTGCCACCTTCCTCTCGGCCGCGGGCGAGCTGTCGACCGCGAGCATGGCTGCGTACCGCAAGCTGGTGTACGAAACCCCGGGCTTCGGCGACTACTTCTTCGGCTCCACGCCGATCCGCGAGATTGCCGAACTCAACATCGGCTCGCGCCCCGCCTCGCGCAACCCGAGCCACAAGATCGACGACCTGCGCGCCGTGCCGTGGAGCTTCAGCTGGGGCCAGTGCCGCCTCACGCTGCCGGGTTGGTTCGGCTTCGGTTCGGGCGTGGAGCAGTTCCTGGCCGCCGCCGGCAACGGCGCGGGCAAGAAGGAGCGCGTGGCGCTGCTGCAGCGCATGTATGCGCAGTGGCCGTTCTTTCGCACGCTGCTGTCGAACATGGACATGGTGCTCGCCAAGAGCGACCTTGCGCTGGCCTCGCGCTATGCCGAGCTGGTCACCGACCGCAAGCTGCGCCAGAAGGTGTTCTCGATGATCGAGAGCGAATGGCAACGCACGTCGGACGCGCTCACGCTCATCACGGGCGCGAAGCAACGGCTCGAGGGCAACGCCGAAATGCAGCGCTCGGTGCGCCACCGCTTCCCCTACATCGACCCGCTGCACCACCTGCAGGTCGAGCTGATGCGGCGTTATCGCGCGGGCGACGGCGGCGAACGGCTGCAACGCGGCATCCACATCTCGATCAACGGGGTGGCTGCAGGGTTGCGCAACACGGGCTGATCTGCACGCAGCCTCGATGAACGAAGGGCGCCTTGTGCGCCCTTTCTTACGAGGGCTGTCGGCAATGAGGTACCCGTAAGGTCATTTAAAAGGGTACGGTCGGGACACGTTCCCAGTTCTCGCAATCGCGCGGCAGCTCGAAGTCGTTTCACAGGAGCCCGTTGCAATGTCCGTCCCGCAGTCCCTTTCCCATTCGCAGATCGATTTCGTCGGCAGCGATTTCGAAGCCCTGGCTTCACACATGCACCACTGTGCACGTGCCCACGGGCGATGGTTCTCGGTGCGAAGCCACATGCAACGTGTGCGCGCGCTCGCTGCGGGCCGTATCGTCACGATGGCCTGCGTGGCCGCGGTGCTGGGCATCGGCCTGTTCGCCGTCACTTGAGCGCCGCTGCCGTCGTCGACCGCCTCCAAGGGCTCAGTTACTACGCCAGGTCTCTCCTGCTCGGTCCGCACGACCCGGTAGCCCTCGCTATTCGCGCCGAACTCTTCGGTGCCCAACGTTTTGAACAGCACGGCCACAGCCTGGCCCGCGCCCAGGTGGTGGAAGACGAACACCACCGCGCGCGCGAAGGCGCGCCCTTCTTTCCGCGGGTCGACGAAAACCTCGAATCGCTGCGCGCGGCCTTCGACTACATCGCGCTGATCTCGCGCAGCGGGCGCTACGTGTCGCCGGCGGCCGAGTGGCTGCTCGACAACTTCCACCTCGTCGAGGCGCAGCTCCAACAGATCCATGACGGCGTGCCGCGCAGTTATTACGCGCGGCTGCCCAAGCTCGTCACGCCGCCGCTGGCAGGGCTGCCGCGCGTGTACGGCATTGCGTGGGCCTATGTGGCGCACACCGACAGCGTGCTCAACAAGACGCTGTTCACCGCCTTCCTCAACGCTTATCAAGACATCGACGAGCTCATGCTCGGCGAACTGTGGGCGCTGCCCACCACCTTGCGCGTGGTGCTGCTCGAAAACCTGCGCCGCGTGGCCGAGCGCATTGCCGAGAACAAAGTCGCGCGCGAGATCGCGCATGCGGCCTGGGACGCAGCGCCGCATCTGTCGGTGCAAGACCTCGACGTGCTCTACCGCGCGCTGCAAAGCCATGGCCTGCAGGACAACTACCTCACGCAGCTGTGGCAGCGCCTGCCCGTCGAGCACGGCGACGACATGCCCGCGCTGGTGCGCTGGACCGAGCAGCACTGCCCCAACGGCCCGGCGCTGATCGACGACGCGCAGAACGCACAGGCCGCGGCCAACCTCACGGTCGGCAACATCATCACGACCTTGCGCATGATCGGCCAGGTCGAGTGGAGCGACCTCATCGAACCGGTGAGCCGCTCGCTGCGCGTGCTGCGCGAACTGCCGAGCTATGCGAACGAGAGCGAACTCACGCGCCAGCAGATCACACATGCGATGGAACAGGTGGCGCGCAACACCGAACGGACCGAGCGCGAAGTGGCGCAGGCCGTGGTCACGCTGGCCTCCAGCGCGCCGGCCGACGAAGCCGGCGCCGAAACCGACCGCGCCGACGGCACCGCCGGCTATTACCTCTTCGGCCAGGGCCGGCCCGCGCTGATCGCTTCGCTGCAGGCGAACGCACCGGCGGGCCGTTCCTCACGCGCAGCAAACACGCGGCCCGCGCGCAGCCATCGCGGCTGGCGCTTGCCCGTCTACGTGGGTTCCGTCGCCGTCGGCACCGCGCTGCTGCTGGCGGCCGTGGTGCACGGCCTGCCGCATCGCGGCGACTGGACCATCGTCGCGGCGTTGCTGCTGCTCGCATGGCCGCTGTCCGAAGCGCTGATTGCGCTGGCGCAGCGCATCATGGCGGAGTCTGTGCGCGTGCAGGCCCTGCCACGTCTCGATTTTGCGAACGGCATTCCCGAGCGGCACCGCGCGCTCGTCGTCATGCCCACGATGCTGGGTTCGACCGCGAACAACGCCAAGCTCGCGCACCGGCTCGAACTGCACTGGCTCGCCAACCGCGAGGCGCACGTGCAGTTCGCGCTGCTGACCGACTGGGCCGATGCCTCGCAAGCGTCGATGCCCGACGACGCACCCTTGCTCGACGACGCCCAGCAACGCATCGCCGCGCTCAACGCCAAGTACCCCCCGGCGGAAGGCACCTCACCGCGCTTCCTGCTGCTGCACCGCCCGCGCAGCTGGAGCGAAACCGAGCAGCGCTGGATGGGTTGGGAACGCAAGCGCGGCAAGCTCGAAATGCTCATGCGCCTGCTGGCCAGCGGCGACGCCAACGGTTTTCTTCCGCTCGCACCGGGCCAGCAGCTCGCGCCCGGCCGCACGCCCTACGTGCTCACACTCGACAGCGACACCGGCCTGCCGCCCGGCGCGCTGCGCGACCTCGTGTCCATTGCCGCGCATCCGCTGAACGCGCCCGAGATCGACATGCAAAGCCGGCGCGTGGTCGCGGGCTTCGGCATCCTGCAGCCGCGCATCGTCACGCCGTTTCCGATGCACAGCGAGCGCTCGTTCTTCCACTGGGTGTTCGCCGGCCAGTGCGGGCTCGACCCGTACGGCAGCGGTGCGTCCGACATCTACCAGGACGTGTTCGGCAGCGGCTCTTTCACCGGCAAGGGTTTGCTCAACGTGCGCGCGGTGCACGCCACGCTGAACGACCGCCTGCCCGACAGCGCCGTGCTGAGCCACGACCTGCTCGAAGGCAGCGTCGCGCGCTGCGCGATGGTCAGCGACGTCGTGCTGGTCGAAGACCATCCGCACCACGCCGGCGTGGCCGCCTCGCGCGTGCACCGCTGGGTGCGCGGCGACTGGCAACTGCTGCCGTTGATGTGGCGCGCGCGCCGTTTCGGCATCGACGCGCTGGGCCTCTGGAAAATGTGCGACAACCTGCGCCGCTCGCTGGTCGCGCCGGCATCTTTCGCACTGCTGGTGCTGGTGATCTTCACGCAGGCCATGCCGCTGGGCTGGGCACTGGCCGCCGTCGGCGCGGCGCTCACGCTGGGCCCGCTGCTCGGCGCGCTGGCCGGCCTGGTGCCGACGCGGCGCGCGATCGAGCTGCGCCACTTCTTCGACGTGGGCGCGGTCGAGCTGCTGCGCGCCATGGCCGGTGCGGCCTGGCAGTTCGTGCAGCTGGCGGCGCAGACACGGCTGCTGCTCGACGCGGCCTTCCTCGCCACCTGGCGGCTGCTCGTGAGCCGCAGGCACCTGCTGCAATGGACGACGGCCGACCAGGCGCAGGCGCAATCGAGCCAGCGCCTGAAGCCCTTCGTGCGCAGCGCGGCCCTCAGCAGCGCGGTGTGCCTCGTGCTGGCCGTCCTCGCGAACTGGAGCGCCTACCCGGTGCTCGGCCCGCTGCTCTTCGTGCTCTGGGCGCTGGCGCCCATCGCTTCCTGGTGGGGCAGTCGCGTCGACGCACACGCCGAAGACCCTCTCGCGCCCGCGCAGCGCAGCTACCTCGACACGCTGGCGCACGACACCTGGCGCTTCTTCGAGCATGTGGTGGGCCCGGACGACAACCACCTGCCGCCCGACAACCTGCAGCTCGAACCGCAGCCGACCCTCGCGCACCGCACCTCGCCGACCAACATCGGCATGTACCTGCTGGCCGCCTGCTGCGCGCGTGAATTCCGCTGGATCGACACGGCCGGCCTGCTGGCGCGCCTCACGGCCACGCTCGACACCGTCGACCGCATGCAGAAGCACAACGGCCACCTGTTCAACTGGTACGACACGCAGACGCTCAAGCCGCTGCCGCCCGACTATGTGTCCAGCGTCGACAGTGGCAACTTCGCGGGGCACCTAGTGACCGTGGCGCAGGCCTGCCGCGCCTTCGCGGCGGACGCAAGCTGCCAGCCCCACGAAGCACCCGCGCTGGAAGCCCTGGCCCAACGCTGCGACGCGCTGCACGACGGCATGGACTTCAGCGGCCTCTACGACGCCAAGCGCCACCTGTTCCACATCGGCCTGCGTGTCGAAGAGAACGTGCTCGACGCCAGTTACTACGACCTGCTGGCCTCCGAGTCGCGCCTGCTGAGCTTCCTGGCGATTGCCAAGGGCGACGTGCCGCGCCGCCACTGGATGGCGCTGGGCCGGCCGTTCCTGCTGGTGGGCTTCCAGCCCAGCCTGAAGTCGTGGTCGGGCTCGATGTTCGAGTACCTCATGCCGGCGCTCGTGATGACCGAGCCCACCGACGGCCTGCTGCAGGTGGCCAACGCCGCGGCCATTGCCGAGCAGCAGGCCTTCGGCCGTGCGCAGAACATGCCGTGGGGCGTGTCCGAGTCGGCCTACTTCGCGCAAGACCATTCGCTGGCCTACCAGTACTCGCCCTTCGGCGTGCCGCGCCTGGCGCTGCGGCGCACGCCGCCGACCGACCGCGTGGTGGCGCCCTACGCCACGCTGATGGCCGCGCCCTTCGCGCCCGCAGCAGCGGTGCGCAACCTGCAGCGGCTCGAAGCGCTCGGCGCGCGCGGCGAGTTCGGCTTTCTCGATGCGGTCGACTTCACCACCTCGCGCCAGGCCCAGGGCCAGGACTTCACCGTGGTGCGCAACTTCATGGCGCACCACCAGGGCATGTCGCTGGTCGCGCTGTGCAACCTGCTGTGCGCCGACGCGCCGCGCCGCTGGTTCGGCAGTGCCGCCCTGGTGCAGGCGCACGAGGCGCTGCTGCACGAGCGCACGCCGCGCCAAATCATCGGCAGCGCCGACCCGCGCACGCCGCCCGAGCCCAGCCAGGCCGAACTGGCGCCGCTGTTCCAGCCACGCGTGGTCGATCCGATGGGGCCAGGCTTCCAGCCCACGCACCTGCTGTCGAACGGCCGCTACACGGTGGCGCTGCGCGCCAACGGCGCGGGCGTGAGCCGCTGGCGCGCGTTCAACGTGACGCGCTGGCGTGACGATCCGCTGCGCGACAGCTACGGCACCTTCTTCTATGTGCGTGACGAAGGCCACAGCGAACTCACCTCGCTCACCGCCCTGCCCGCGCCCGGCGCCGACTGGCTCTACCGCACGCGCTTCCTGGCCGACCAGGTGCAGTTCGACGCGGCCGGCCCCGGCCTGCAGGTGCGCACCACGGTGCTCATCAGCCCCGAGGACGACACCGAGCTGCGCAACATCACGCTGCACAACTCGGGCGACGAAACGCGCACGCTCGAACTCGTCTCGTACTTCGAGCCCGTGCTGTCGAACCCCAAGGCCGACGAGGCGCATCCGGCCTTTGCCAACCTGTTCGTCGAATCGCGCTGGGAGCCCACGTGGCGCGCGCTGCTGCTGTCGCGCAAGCCGCGCCTGCATGGCGACGCGGTGGTGGCGGCCGTTCACTTCCTGGCCTCGGTCGATGCCAACGTGCTGTCGATCGACTGCATGACCGACCGACGCGCCTTCATCGGCCGCAACCGCACGCTGGCCGACCCCGCGCTCGATGCGCAACCGCTCACCGCCCAGGGCAAGCAGGTGAACGGCCTGGACCCCATCGCCTGCCTGCGCGTGCGCCTGTCGATCGCGCCGGGCACCACCGCGCGCCTGAGCTTTGCCACCGCCGCCGACGAGAGCATCGAGGCACTGATGCCCAGCATCGACCGCTACCTGCAGCCGATGCACGTGGAGCGCGCCACGCGCATGGCCGCCACGCTGGCGCAGGTGCGGCTGCGCGACCTGAGCATTGCGCCCGCGCAGAACCTCGCGCTGCAAGACCTGACGACCATCCTCACCTACACCACGCCGCGCGTGATGAGCGACCGTGGGCTGATCGACCTGCGCCAGATCTGGCGCTTCGGCATCTCGGGCGACAAACCCATCGTGCTCGTGTACATCCACTCGATGAACGGCATGGGCCTCATCAACACGCTGCTGCGCGCGCAACCGTGGTGGGGTTTCGGCGGCGTGGCTTGCGACCTCGTGGTGCTCAACAGCGAACCGAATTCGTACCTGATGCCGCTGCAGCGCGAGATCGAAACGCTGCGCTCGCGCGTCGCGCAGCAGACGCAGAACAGCTTTCCGCGCAACGACACGGCCGGCTTCTACCTGTTGCGCGACCAGGATGTGGTGCCGTCGGAAAAGGCCGCGCTCTCCAGCCTGGCCCGCGTGGTGTTCACGGCCGACGGCCGCGCGCTCGAAGTGCAGGTGGCGGCGTTGCATGAGGCACGCAGCCCGACGATTGCGGACGACAGCAGCGCGCCGGTGCAGCACCGCACGCCGCTGTTGACGCGGCAGACGGCCTCGTCGACGTCCACGCCCGCCACCGGCGACTTCGATGCCGAGAGCGGCGAGTTCCGCTTCGAGGTCGGCCCCGACCGTCGCACGCCGCGGCCCTGGATCAACGTGATCGCCAACGCGGCCTTCGGCTTCCAGGTGTCCGAGTGGGGCACCGGCTACACCTGGGCCGGCAACAGCCGCATGCACCAGGTCACGCCGTGGTCGAACGACCCCGTGCAAGACCCGGCCTTCGAGCACTACCTGCTGCAGGACGTGACGACGCGCGAGATGCTGCCGCTCACGCCTGCCGGCGGTGGCGACGGCGCCACCCGCCATCTCGTACGGCACGGGCAGGGCTACTCGGTTTTCGAGGTCCGCCAAGGCGACCTCGTGCTCGAAACCACCTTCTTCGCGGACCGCGACGAAGCCGTCAAGCTGGTGCATGTGCGCGTGCGCAACGAAGGTGCCGGCCAGCGTCGCCTGCGCGCGCTCGCGATGGTCGAGTGGCAACTGGGCGCCGCGCGCGGCGAACGGCGCACCGTGCATTGCTGGAAGCCCGAAGACCAGCCGGCCGTGTTCGGCCAGCAGCGCGAATCGAGCACGGGCTTCGGCGGCAGCGCCGCCTTCCTGCTGCTTGCCGGCCTGCAGGGCGCGACGACCGGGGCCACGCAATGGACCTGCGACCGCAGCGAATTCTTCGCCGGCCGCGGCATCGTCGAAGTGCCCGACACGCTGGCGCGCCGCGCCGGCAGCGGGCTCGATGCCTGCGCGGCGATTGGCGGTGAGTTCGTCGTCGCATCTGGCGAAACCGCGAGCTTCACTTTCGTGCTCGGCCACGCCGGCACAGCCGACGCGGCGCTCGAGCTCGCACGCCGCTGGCGGCAGCGCGACGTGCCCGAGGCGCTGGCGCAGGTGCGCGGCTTCTGGGACGACCTGCTGGGTCGGCTGCAGGTGCGCACGCCCGACCCGCTGTTCGATGCGCTGGTCAACCGCTGGCTCGTGTACCAGACGCTGGCGTGCCGGCTCTGGTCGAAGGCCGGCTTCTACCAGGCCGGCGGCGCCTTCGGCTTTCGCGACCAGCTGCAGGACGCGATGGCCTTCGCGCTCACCGACCCGCCGCGCCTGCGCGAGCAGATCCTCGTGAACGCGGCGCGCCAGTTCCCCGAAGGCGACGTGCAGCACTGGTGGCACATGCCCGGCGGCGCCGGCGTGCGCACGCATTTCTCCGACGACCTGTTGTGGCTGCCCTACGCGTCGGCGCACTACGTCGAGGTGACGGGCGACGCCTCGCTGCTCGACGAGATGGTCGGCTTCATCGAAGGCCCCGGCATTCCCGAGGGCGCCGAAGACGCCTACTACGCGCCGCAGCACAGCGGCCGCATGGCCACCGTGTTCGACCACGGCGCGCGCGCCATCGACCGCAGCCTGACCACCGGCGTGCACGGCCTGCCGCTGATGGGCACCGGCGACTGGAACGACGGCATGAACCGTGTCGGCCACGAAGGCCGCGGCGAATCGGTGTGGCTCGCGTGGTTCCTGTGCAGCGTGGTCGAGCGCTTTGCGCCCATCGCAGAGGCACGCGGCGAACACGAACGCGCCGCGCGCTGGACCGAGGCACGCACCGGCTGGATCGCCGCACTGCACGACGCCGGCTGGGACGGCGCCTGGTTCCGCCGCGCCTTCTTCGACAACGGCGCGCCGCTGGGCTCGTCGACCAACGACGAGTGCCGCATCGACCTGATCGCGCAGGCCTGGTCGGTGCTGTCGGGCGCCTCGGACGCGGCCCACACCGGCCCGGCCATGGCCGCCATCCGGTCGCAGCTGCACGACGAACCGGCCGGCCTGCTGCGGCTGCTGGTGCCGCCGTTTGCCCAGTCGACCCACAACCCGGGCTACATCCAGGCCTACCCGCGCGGCGTGCGCGAGAACGGCGGCCAGTACTCGCACGGCGCCGTGTGGGCGCTCATGGCGCAGGCGCTGCAGGGCGACCATGAAGCGGCGTGGCAGAGCTTCGAGGGCCTGAGCCCGGCCCACCGTTCGCAGCACCCCGAGCGCGGCCCGGTCTACGAACTGGAGCCCTACGTGATGGCGGGCGACGTCTACGGCGCCGCGCCGTATGTGGGCCGCGGCGGCTGGAGCTGGTACACCGGCTCGGCCGCGTGGCTGCACCGCGCGGCGGTCGAGACCTTGCTGGGCCTGAGCGTGAAGGGCCGGCAGCTGTCGATGACGCCGCACGTGCCCACGCACTGGCCCGGCTTCGAGCTGGCGCTGCGGCTCGGCACGCACCGGCTGACGCTGCAATGGGGCAGCGTCGAAGGCGCCGCCGCGCCCACGCACCATGTGACGGTGGGCGATTGGATCGACTGGCAGGCGCTGCCGGCGGATGCGGTGCTGCGGGTCGCTGAAGCGGCAGGTGAAAGGGCGGGTGACGGGCAGATGACGGCGTAGGTTATGGTCCGGACCCGCTTTCACCCCGCGCATTCATGACCAAAATCCAGTTCCGCCGACGACTCATCGTCATGATCCTGCTGTGCGTGGCCGTGGGCGGCGCCATCGTGCGGCACTACGCGACGCCCGGCTCCACCACGCGCGACATCGGCACGCTGCTGATGGTGCTGTGGGTCCCGATCATCGGCAACGTGATCGCGTGGCTCATCGGCAAGCTGCCGCGCCGCGCGGCCAAGCAGCCCCCCCCCGAGGGCTTCGACACGCTGCCCGAATTCACGCCGCACCTGCAGGCCGAGCTGACCTTCCGCCGGCCGTCGGTGCCGGCACAAGACGTGCCGCTGGGCCCCGGTGAGTACCGCGGCGCGCTGGTGCTCGGCACCGAAGGCTTCTCGGCGCGCTGGCGCGTGCCGCAGGGCACATCGCTCGCGCGCGGCACACCGGTCGCGCTCGACATCGAGTTCCTCTCGCCGGCCGTCGCGCAACCGAAGTTCGTGCAGGGCACGGCCTTCCGCGTGCTGGTCGACGAATCGTTCGTGGCCGATGGACAGGCGCTGCAGTTGCGCCACGCCCACACTTAATCTCGGCCACTCAAAAAGACGGTGATGGCGAAAGGCGCCATTGCCGCATCCCCGGGCGGCTTCAGGCGGCAAAAGGGTCGATTGTTCGCCGCAGGGAAACTGTCTACTGCTCCACCGCCCCTTGGTCGCAAGGCGGCCCGCTCGCACACTCCAATGCCCCCACACCGGCATTGGCGCCTTCATCGCCGATGCGTTCAAGGACAGCATCTCCATGATGAATTCTTCCGGCAGCAACCCCTGCATCGACGACCTGGCAGCGCCCGCGCGCGAGGCCGCCACGTCTGACGCCGCCCCCACCCGCTCCGCCTGGCTCGCGGTCGGCTCCATCGCCGTCGGCACCTTCGCGATGGTGTCGACCGAGTTCATGCCCATCGGCCTGCTCACCGACATCGCGCGCGGCCTGAACGTGTCGGACGGCACGGCCGGTCTCATGATCACGATGCCCGGCGTGCTCGCCGCCTTTGCCGGGCCGGCGCTGATCGTCGCTTCGGGCCGGCTCGACCGGCGCACGGTGCTGATCGCGCTCACGCTCTTGCTGATCGCCTCGAACCTGCTGGCCGCGTTCGCGCCCAACTTCACGACGATGGTGGTCGCGCGCCTGATGCTCGGCCTGGCCGTCGGCGGCTTCTGGACCTTCGCGCCCGCCGCCGCCACGCAGCTGGTGCCCGACGCCTCGAAGCCGCGCGCCATGTCGCTGGTGCTGGCCGGCGTGTCGGCCGCCACGGTGCTCGGCGTGCCCGCGGGCTCGTGGCTGGGCACGATGTTCGGCTGGCGCGCCTCGTTCGCCGTGACCGGCGCGCTGGCCGCGGCCGTGCTGCTGGTGCAGCTGTGGCTGCTGCCCGCGATTCCGCCGCAACGCGCCATCGGTGCGCGCGACCTGCTCACGCCGCTCACGCGCCGCATGGCGCAGGTCGGCCTGCTCGCGGTGCTGTTCTTCATTGCCGGCCACTTCGCGGCCTACACCTACCTGAAGCCGCTGCTGCAGCAGGTGTTCGGCCTGCAGGCCAACGAGGTCTCGACGCTGCTGCTGGTCTACGGCGCCGTCGGCTTCATCGGCACCTTCCTCGGTGGCAGCCTGGTGGCGCGCAGCGTGCGCGGCACCACCTTGCTGGCGGCGCTGATGCTCGCGACGGCGCTGCTGCTGTCGACGCTCATCGGCACCGGCATGGTGGCCGGCGCGGTCGTGGTGGTGATCTGGGGCGTGGCCTTCGGCCTGATCCCGGTGGCGCTCACCGGCTGGATGATGGAAGCCGTGCCCGACGCACAGGAAGCCGGCCAGGCCCTGCTGGTGACGGGCTTCCAGGTGGCGATCGCCTCGGGCGCGCTGATCGGCGGCCTCATGGTCGACAGCCGCGGCATCTCGCCCACGATGGTGCTCAGCGGCGTGCTGGTGCTGATCGCCGCGCTCATCGTCGGCACGCTGGGCCGCGCACGCGGCGGCGCGGCGCCGCTGGCGGCCATTCCGGAATAAGCGCTCCTAACCGCTCCTAGCGGCGGCCGGGCTTCTTGCCGGCCGCCACGATCGCCTCGAGCACCGTGCGCAGCGCCTTGTTGAGCGGCTTGTCGCGGCGCACCACCACCGCCAGCGTGCGGTGCATGCGCGGGGCCAGGCGGCTGACCTTCAGCGCCGGGTGGGCACCGCGCCCCGCCATCGACATGCCGGGCACCAGGCCATAGCCCAGCCCTGCGGCCACCATCTCCTTCATCGCCTCGACGCTGCCCAGCTCCATCACGGGCTGCGGCTGCAGGCCCTCGGCGGCAAACCATCGATCGACCAGCTTGCGCGTGTTGGCCGCGGGCTCGAACAGCACCAGCGGCAGCGTCGCCAGGTCGGCCGGCGTCACGCGGGCCTTGAGCGGCGCGAGGTCGGCGCGGCCGATGGCGACGAACGCGTCGTCGCACACCGGCATCACGCTTAGCGAACGCCCGGCCGCGGGCAGCGTGACCAGCGCGAGGTCGATGCTGTTGTCTTCCACCTTGCGCACGTGCTCGTCGGTGTTGCCCGTGCTCACCACCACGCTGAGCGCGGGGAACGCCTCGCGCAACTGGCGCAGCACAGCCGGCAGAAAGTACAGGCAGGCCGTGGCACCCGTGCCCAGCCGCACGCGGCCCGTGACGCCGCGCGCGTGGTCGGCCAGCGCGTCGATCGCATTCTCGACCGCCGCCTCGATCTGCGGCACATGGCGCAGCAGCTCCGCACCGGCCGGCGTGGCCCGCGCGCGCTTGCCGACGCGCTCGATCAACCGCACCGCGAGCCGGCGTTCGAGCTGGCGCACCTGCAGGCTCACGGCCGGCTGCGACAGGCCGAGCCGGTCGGCCGCGGCGGAGAAGCTGCCGGTTTCGATCACCAGGCCGAAGGTGGCGAGCTGGTCGAGGTTGAGGTTTTTTTCCAAAGTATTTCTTATGCGTTGCATAGGTGGACCCAGCTTCACTTATAGCTCTCGCCTCGTCAAGATCGAGTCATGTCCTCCCCCACCCTTGCTTTCACCGCGCTCGACATCGCCGATGCCGAGCCCCACCACATGGCCCGCGTGCAGGCCATCTACAGCCACTACGTGCAGCACGACCTGTGCTCGTTCGAAGAAGAAGTGCCCACCCTCGCGCAGATGCAGACGCGCCGCACCGACGTGCTGTCACGCGGCCTGCCGTATCTCGTGGCCCTGAAAGGCGGCGAGGTGGCCGGCTACGCCTACGCCAGCCCCTACCGCGCGCGCTCGGCCTACCGGCACACGGTGGAAGACTCGATCTACGTCGCGCCCGACATGCACGGCCACGGCATCGGCACGGCGCTGCTGCAGGCGGTGATCGACCGCTGCACCGAGGCCGGCTTCACGCAGATGGTCGCGTGCATCGGCCACAGCGGCAACGCGGGCTCGCAGCGGCTGCATGCGCGCCTGGGCTTCGAGACGGTCGGCGTGCTGCGCAACGTCGGCTTCAAGTTCGGCCAGTGGGTCGACACCGTGCTGATGCAGCGTGCACTGCACTGACCACACCCCAGCGTCGCCGCAGCGCGGATGGCTCGCGCTGCTGTGCGCGAGCCGCCTGCTGCAGGGAATGATCGTCACCGCCTACTCGGGCGTGCTGCCGTTCATGCGGGACGACTGGCAGATGACGGCCGCGCAGGCCGGCTCCATCCAGAGCGCCTGGCATGTGGGCTACATGAGCTCGCTGTTCGCCGTGGGCCTGCTGGCCGACCGCTTCGGCCCGCACCGCATCTTCGCGGTCGGTGGCGTGATCGGCGCGGCCGCCTCGCTGGCCTTCGCCCTCTTCGCGCACGACCACCGCTCGGCCCTGCTGCTGTACGGCCTGGCGGGCCTGTGCGCGGGCGCCTCGTACACGCCGGGGCTGCAGCTGCTGTCGCTCAACGCCGGGCCGGCGGTGCGGGGGCGCGCGATGGGGCTGTTCCTCGGTGCCGCGTCGATGGGCTATGCGCTGTCGCTCGCGGTGGTGGCGGGCTTCAGCGTGGTCGCGCACTGGCGCACCGGGCTGCTGGTGGCGGCGGGCTGCACGGTGATGGGCGTGCTGCTGGCCGTGCTCGCGCTGCGGCGCATGGCACCGCCCGTGCCACCGGTCGCCGGTGCGCCGCGCGAAGGCGTGCTGCAGGCGCTGAACGCAACCGTGCGCGACCGGCCCGCGATGGCCGGCAACTGGGCCTACGCCTTCCACTGCTGGGAGCTGATGGCGCTGTGGGCGTGGCTGCCCGCCTACCTCATGGCCTCGTCGCGCGGCGGCGCGACCACGTGGCCAGCCGCGGGCATCGCGCTGGCGGCGTTCGCACATCTCGTGAGCGTGTTCGGCAGCGTGGTGGGCGGCGCCGCGTCCGACCGGCTGGGCCGCGCGCGCGTGATGATGATCGCCACCGTCGCCAGCCTGAGCCTGTCGTTCACCTTCGGCTGGATGTGGACCTGGCCGCTGTGGGCGCTGGCCGCGATGGCGGCGCTGTACAACCTGCTCGCCATCGCCGATTCGTCGGTCTACTCGACCGCCCTGGCCGACGTGGTGGCGCCGCACCGGCTCGGCGTGGCGTTCTCGGTGCGCTCGGTGATGGGCTTCGGCGCGGGCGCGCTCAGCCCCTGGGTGTTCGGGCTCGCGCTCGACTGGGGACAAGCGCAGTTCGGCTTCGGCAGCACGTATGCGTGGGTCGCGGCGTGGAGTTCGGTCGGGCTCGGGGCGCTGCTCGGGCCGTGGATGATCATCCGTTTTGCGCGGCTCAGCGCGGCAGTGCCACCCCGCCTCGATAGCCCAGCATCGCGTCGTACAGATCGGTTCGCCGGTCGCGGTGCAGGTCGTTGAGCGGTGTCCAGATCGGCGCCGAACGCGCGGCGCCCAGGTCGACGTCGGCGTAGAGGATGGTTTCTTCCTCGGGCCCGGCGATGCGCCCCATCGGCCAGCCGTTGGTGCCCGCGATCAGCGAGTTGCCCATGAAGCCCGTGCCGCGCTCCTGGCCCACGCGGTCGGCGGTGGCGATGAAGACGTTGTTGGTGTGCGCGGCCGCCATCGTCAGGTAGGCCGGCATGCAGACGCCGCTGGCGTCGTACAGCGGCGGCGGCGTCCAGACCCAGCCCGTGGGCACGCAGATGATGTCGGCACCCTGCTGCGCCACGATGCGCGGCGCCTCGGGAAACCAGATGTCCCAGCACACGAGCAGGCCGATGCGGCCGATCTTCGTCTCGAACACCCGGTAGCCCTCGTTGCCGGGCGTGAACCAGAGCTTCTCGTTGTTCCACAGGTGCGTCTTGCGGTAGCGGCCGATGTAGCCCTCGGGGCCGACGAGCACGGCCGTGTCGAACAGCTGCATGCCGTCCTGCTCGGCGAGGCAGCCGACAAGGTAGACGCCGTGCTTTGCCGTGAACGCGACCCAGCCCTGCACCGTGGGGCCATGCGGCACGGGCTCGGCATGGGCGAAGGCCTCGGCGCGGCCATTGAAGCAGTAGCCGGTGGTCGCCAGCTCGGGCAGCACGATGAGCTGCGCGGCGCCGGCCACGGCAGCCTCGAGCTGTTGGTGCACGGCGGCGGCATTGCGCGCGAGGTTCTCGACGCCGACCTGCGGATCGAACTGCACGACGGCCACGCGCACGGGGCTGGCGCGCAGGCCGGGCACGGCGTCGCCGCCGGAAGGAATGTTTGCTGGGTCGGTCATGGTCATTTCAGGTTTCAAATTAAAACCAGATGGATGCTAGCCGTATCAGTTTTAATTTGCAACCAATCCGGCGCTACGGTCTAATCCCGCCATCCCCGAGGACGCACAGGACAAGCACACGATGGCCAGGAGAAAAAGTCTGAGGTTCGACGCCTGTCCGATGGCGCGCGCCCTCGAGATCGTCGGCGACCAGTGGTCGCTGCTGATCGTGCGCGACGCCTTCGACGGCATGCGGCGCTTCGGCGAGTTCCAGCAGAGCCTGGGCGTGGCGAAGAACATCCTGGCCGACCGGCTGAAATGGCTGGTGCAGGAAGGCGTGTTCGACCTCGTGCCGGCGTCGGACGGCTCGCTCTACCAGGAGTACGCGCTGACGGCCAAGGGCCGCGGCCTGTTCCCCGTGGTGGTCGGCCTGCGGCACTGGGGCGAGGCGAACCTGTTCGCGCCCGGCGAGCCGCATTCGGTGCTGCTGGAGCGCGGCAGCGGAAAGCCCGTGACGCCGATCGAATTGCGCACGCGCGACGGCCAGCCGCTCGACGCGGCCGACACCGTGGTGCAGAAGCTGCCCGTGCCCGCCGCCTGAGCGGGCCTGCTATTCGCCCAGCAGCTCGCCGATCGGCTGCAGGTCTTCCACCCGGTCGCAGATCGACTTGATGACCATGGTGATCGGGATGCCCAGCAGCAGGCCCCAGATGCCCCACAGCCAGCCCCAGAAGATCACGCCCACGAACACCGCCACCGGGTTCATGCGGCTGGTGCGGCTGGTGAGCCAGGGCATCAGCAGGTTGCCCACCACCGTGTGGATGGCCAGCGAGACGCCGCCCACCAGCAGCGCCATCTCGATGCTGCCGAACTGCAGGAAGGCCATGAGCCCCGCCGCCACCAGCACGATCACCGAGCCGATGTAGGGAATGAGGTTGGTCACGGCCGCGATGATTCCCCACACGGCCGCGTTCTCCACGCCGATGAGCCAGAACGCGAGGCCGGTGGTGAGCCCCACCAGCGCGCTCACCAGTATCTGCACCAGCAGGTAGCGCTCGATGTTGCGCGTGATGTCGTCCAGCACGTGCACCGTGACCTTCTTCTTCTGCAGACTGGGCCCGGTGATCTTGATGAGCTTGCGCCGGAAGGTGTCGCCCGAACACAGCGCGAAGTAGGTGAGAAAAGCCACCAGCGTCAGCTGCCCCATCGCGTTGAGCAGGCCGACGGTGCCGCTCACCAGGTAGTCGCGCACGTTGAAACCTGGCCGTTCGATGACGACGCGCGCCACGCCCTTGCGCGAGGCGACGCGCGCGGAGTTTTCTTCGGCCGCTTTCTCGAGCTGGGCGGCGGCCTGCTGCACGCTGTCCAGCGGCGTGGCGCTGGCGTTCTTGTTGCGGCGCATGGCCTGGCCCAGCTTCTGCGCGGCGACCGGCAACGAGTCGAGCAGCTGCGAGGCGCTGCCCGAGAGCGAATAGCCGGTCCACCCGAGCCCGCCGAACAGGCCCAGCAGGATCGCCGCCGCGCCGATCCAGCGCGGCACGTACCAGTCGTGCAGGCGCTCGACCAGCGGTGACAGCGCGTAGTTCAGCAGCAGGCTCAGCATCAGCGGCACGAACACGGCCTGCCCCCAGCGCAACGCGAAGACGCTGGCGAGCACGGCCAGCACCACGAGCGAGGCGCTGCGCACGTCGACCGGCATGTGCAGCACGAGGCGTTTGCGCAGGGCGGAGGTGGCCTCTTCCTTCGGCTCGACCGGCGCAGCGGGCGCTACGGGTTCGACCGGCGCAGCCGGCGGCACCGGCACCGGTGCGGGCGCAGGCGGCGGTTCTTCAGCGGCCACGGGCCGCTCGGGCGCGGGCTTCGGGCCGGCCGGGGTTTCGTCGGTCATCGCGACTCCTTCAGCATCTCGCGCACCGCGGCCAGCTGGCGGCGCGACACCGCCACGGGCTCGGGCACCGAATCGAGCCGCAGCGCCCAGCCTTCGGCGTCTTCGCCGTCGTCGTAGCGTTCGAGCGCGCGGATCGCCGAGCGCGCCACCAGCGCGTTGCGGTGCACGCGCAAAAAGCGGTTCGGGTAGCGCTCTTCAAAATCGTTGAGCGAGCCGTCGAGGATGTGGCTGCGCGTGGCGGTGCGCACCGTGAGGTACTTGTATTCGGACTTGAGATACAGCACCTCGGACAGCGGCACGCGCTCGGCGCGGCCCCGGTCCTGGATGAGTACGGATTCGGGCGTGGCCTCGGCGGCCGGCTGCGACGCACGGCGCTCCTTCAGGAAGCGCTCGGCCTTCTGCAGCGCCTGCTGCAGCCGCTCGGCGCGCACGGGCTTGGTGAGGTAGTCGACCGCTTCCAGCTCGAAGGCCGTGACCGCGTGGCTGGCATGCGCCGTCACGAACACCACGGCCGGCGCGTCGGGCCGGCTGCGCAGCGCGCGCGCCACCTCGATGCCGTCGACGCCGGGCATGTGCACGTCGAGCAGCACCAGGTCGAGGTCCATCGCGGCCAGGTGCGCCAGCGCCTCCTCGCCCTGCGCGGCCTCGGCCGTCACCTCGGCGGCGGGCGAAGTGCAGTCGCGCAGCAGCGTGCGCAGGCGCGACCGGGCCAGGGCTTCGTCGTCAACGATCAGGGTCTTGAGGCTCATGGGGATTCGGCGGAGTCTGCGGGAATCGCGATGCGTACGCGGTAGTTCTTCTGGTCCATGCCGGCGCTGAACTGCATCTGCATGTCGTGCAGCAGGCGCAGCCGCTCGCGCACGTTGTCCAGGGCGATGCCATGGCCGCGCGGCAGCGGCTCGTCGGCCCAGCGCAGCGGCGGCAGGCTGTTGACCACCTCGATCACGACCATGCCGCCGCGCCGCTCGGTGCGGATGCGCAGCTTGCCGCCGTCGGGGCTGGGCTCCACGCCGTGCTTGATGGCGTTCTCGACCAGCGGCTGCAGCAGCAGCGGCGGCAGCCGCGCGTCGCTGGCGGCGGCATCGAGGTCCCAGCGGATGCGCAGGCGGTCGCCGAAGCGCACCTGCTCGATGGCGAGGTAGCGCTCGGCCAGCGCGATCTCGTCGGCCAGCGTGCCCGATTCGCCGGGCACGGTGAGCGCCTGGCGGAACAGCTCGGCCAGGTCTTCGAGCATGGTCTCGGCCTTGGCGGGCTCTTCGCGCACCAGCGCGATGGCGCTGTTGAGCGTGTTGAACAGAAAGTGCGGGCGGATGCGCGACTGCAGCTCTTCGAGCCGGGCCGTGGTGGCGGCCGGCGTCTGGCCGCGCGCGCGCAGCACCATCGCCGCCATCACCAGCCCCGCGAACAGCGCACCGGCCAATGCACTGGCCAGCCAGGGGGCGCTGGCGATCACGCCGGTCAGGCGCAGCAGGCCGCAGCCGTAGAGCGAGGCCACGGCGCCCAGCACGGCGCCCGCGGCGTACTGCCCGGGGGGCGGCAGGCGCCGCAATTGCTTCTTGAGCCCGCAGGCTGCCACCAGCCACAGCAGCGTGGCGGGCAGTGCGCCGCCGGTGACCGTGGCCGCCTGCACCAGCCATTCGCCGAAGGAGCCGACCACGAACAGCGTGGCCACCGCCACCACCGCTTCGACGAACACCACGGTGCGCAGCACCACGCCGATCTGGCAGGCGTCGAACAGCGCCGGGCCGCCGCGCACAGGCGCGCGTACGCGTTCCGGCGACGAAGCGGACGTGGAGGGGGAGCTGGCCGATAAAATCGCCGGGTTGCGCATCGCAGACATCAGATCCATCGGGTGACCAACCCATTATTGCCTTCCTGGACGGCTCCCATGACCCAAAACCAACTCGACAAGAAATCCGAAGCCTGGTCGGCCCTGTTCTCCGAACCGATGAGCGACCTGGTGAAGCGCTACACCTCCAGCGTCTTCTTCGACAAGCGCCTCTGGCAAGCCGACATCGAGGGCTCGCTGGCGCACGCCGGCATGCTCGCGGCCCAGGGCATCATCAGCGTGACGGACCACGCCGCCATCGAGCGCGGCATGACGCAGATCCGCGGCGAGATCGAGGCCGGCAGCTTCGAATGGAAGCTCGACCTCGAAGACGTGCACCTGAACATCGAGGCCCGCCTGACCCAGCTGGTCGGCGACGCCGGCAAGCGCCTGCACACCGGCCGCAGCCGCAACGACCAGGTCGCCACCGACGTGCGCCTGTGGCTGCGCGGCGAAATCGACCTCATCGGCGACCTGCTGGTCGACCTGCAGAAAGCGCTGGTCGACATCGCCGAGAAGAACGTCGAGGTGATCCTGCCCGGCTTCACCCACCTGCAGGTGGCCCAGCCCGTGAGCTTCGGCCACCACATGCTGGCCTACGTGGAAATGTTCAGCCGCGATGCCGAGCGCATGGGCGAGGTGCGCCGCCGCGTCAACCGCCTGCCGCTGGGCGCCGCCGCCTTGGCCGGCACCAGCTACCCGCTCGACCGCGAACTCGTGGCCCGCACCCTGAAGATGGACAGCGTCTGCCAGAACAGCCTGGACGCCGTGAGCGACCGCGACTTCGCGATCGAGTTCACCGCCGCCGCCAGCCTGTGCATGGTGCACGTGAGCCGCCTGAGCGAAGAACTCATCATCTGGATGAGCCAGAACTTCAGCTTCATCAACATCGCCGACCGCTTCACCACGGGCTCGTCGATCATGCCGCAGAAGAAAAATCCCGACGTGCCCGAGCTGGCGCGCGGCAAGACGGGCCGCGTGGTCGGCCACCTGATGGCGCTCATCACGCTCATGAAGGGCCAGCCGCTGGCCTACAACAAGGACAACCAGGAAGACAAGGAGCCGCTGTTCGACACCGTCGACACGCTCAAGGACACCCTGCGCATCTTTGCCGAGATGATCGGCGGCATCACCGTGAAGCCCGAGGCCATGGAAGCCGCCGCGCTGCGCGGCTACGCCACCGCCACCGACCTGGCCGACTACCTTGTGAAGAAGGGCCTGCCCTTCCGCGACGCGCACGAAACCGTGGCCCATGCCGTGAAGGCCGCCACCTCGCACCAGGTCGATCTGTCGGAGCTGCCGCTGTCGGTGCTGCAGCAGTTCAACCCGAACATCGAAAAAGACGTGTACGACGTGCTGAGCCTGCGCGGCTCGCTCAACGCACGCAACGTGCTCGGCGGCACCGCGCCCGTGCAGGTCAAAGCGCAAGTCGCCCGCCACCGCGCCCGTCTGGGCTGAAGCCCGCGGCCACACCACCGAGGGCCGCACTTCATGTTCTACGCCATCCCGCTCGAAAACAAACCGAGCTGGCACAACCCGCCGTGGATGACGGTGCTGCTGATCCTCTTGAACATGATCGTGTTCTGGGGTCCGCAGCGCAGCGAAGACAACGGCCGCGAGCGCGCCGCGCAGTTCTACGTGCAGAGCGTGCTGCCTGAACTGGAGCTGCCACCCTTCGTCGAGTGGCTCGAGAAGACCGACCCGAAGCGCGGCAAGACGGCGCGCCGCGCGCTGCGGCATGAAGAGGCCTACCCGCAGCTGCTCGAAGCGCTGCAGAACGACCAGCCCTTCCTGAAGAAGCTGCGCGCCGACGAGGTCGTGACGCCCGCGAACCCGCGCTTCGACGAGTGGCAACGCGAACGCCGCCAGTACGAGGCGATGCTGCCCGCGCCTTTCACCGAGCGCTGGTCGCTCGACCAGAACAAGGGCGCCGCGTTCAAGCCCTGGACCTGGATCACCGCGGCCTTCCTGCACGCCGACACCGGCCACCTGCTGGGCAACATGCTGTTCCTCTTCCTGTTCGGCTTCTCGGTCGAACTGGCGCTGGGGCGCGGCACCTACCTGTGCTTCTACCTGCTCGGCGCCGTCGGCTCGTCGCTGCTGGCCAGCTGGGCCTATGCCGGCAACGGCGGCCATGGCCTGGGCGCCTCGGGCGCGATCTCGGCGCTGATGGGCATGTACGCCGTGATGTACCGGCTGCGGCGCATCCGCTTTTTCTACCAGCTGTTCTTCTATTTCAGCTACGTCACCGCGCCCGCCCTGCTGTTGCTGCCGGCCTGGATCGCCAACGAGCTGCTGCAGCAATGGATGGGGGACCAAGGCGTCGGCTACATGGCCCACCTGGGCGGCCTGCTGACGGGCGCCGCGCTGATGGCCGGCGCCATGTGGCTGGGCCGCGTGAAGACGCCCGAGACCGTGAAGTCGGAAATGGTGACCGACGACCACCGCTTCAACCAGCACGTGGCCGCGGCGCGCAAGCTGTCGGCGGCGATGAAGTTCGAACCCGCGTGTGCCGAATGGCGCGCCGCCGCCGCCCTGCGCCCCGGCGACACCGACACGCTGCGCGCCTGGTTCAACACCGCGCGCCTGCAGCCCGCCAGCGACGACTTCCACCAGGCCGCGCGCCGCATCTTCCGCCTGCCCGCCACCGATGAAGACACGTTGGCGCTGCAGCACAGCAGCTTCACGACCTACCTCGACCAGGCCAAGCCGGGCGTGCGCCTGAAGCCCGACGACATGGCCCGGCTGGCCCGCCGCTTTGCGCGCATCCGCCAGTTCGGCGACGCCGACAAGCTCTGCCGCATCCTGCTGAAGACCGCGCCCGACCACCCCGAGCTGGCCGACACGCTCTCGGTGTGCGCCAACGGTCTGCTGCACGCGGGCGAACGCGAGCGGGCGATGGGCCTGCTGCCGCACCTGCTGCGGCTGGCGCCCAACGACATGGTCACGCGCGCGTTGCAGCGCACGTAAAAAACCCGGCGCGAGGCCGGGTTCGGTTGACGAAGCGCCGCAGCGCTTACTTGTCGTTGTGCAGGTACGTCGCCTGCTTCGGCAGCAGCAGGCTGACCAGGAAGGCCACGCCCATCATCGCCGTCACGTACCAGTAGAAGTACGACTCGTGGCCGATCGACTTCAGGCCCAGCGCCACGTACTCGGCGCTGCCGCCGAAGATGGCGTTGCCCACCGCGTACGACAGGCCCACGCCCAGCGCGCGCACTTCGGGCGGGAACATCTCGGCCTTCACGATGCCGCTGATCGAGGTGTAGAAGCTCACCACCGCCAGCGCCAGCGTGATCAGCACGCCGGCCATCAGCGGGCTGCTCACGCTTTGCAGGTTGCTCAGCACGGGCACCGTCATCAGCATGCCCAGGGCGCCGAACAGCAGCATGTTGCTGCGACGGCCGATGCGGTCCGACAGCGCGCCGAACAGCGGCTGCATGCACATGTACAGGAAGAGGCAGGCCGTCATCACGTTGCTGGCCGTCTTGATCGACATGCCGGCCGAGTTCACCAGGTACTTCTGCATGTAGGTGGTGAAGGTGTAGAAGATCAGCGAGCCGCCGGCCGTGTAGCCCAGCACCACGAGGAAGGCGCGCTTGTGGTGCTTGAACAGCTCGGCGACGCTGCCGGCGCCCTTGGCGGCGCGGGTCTTGGTGCTGGCGGTCTCGGTCAGCGTGCGGCGCAGCATCAGCGCCACGACGGCGGCCAGGGCGCCCAGCACGAAGGGAATGCGCCAGCCCCAGGCCTTGAGCTCGGCCTCGGTGAGCAGCTGCTGCAGCACCACCACGGCCACCACGGCCAGCAGCTGGCCGCCGATCAGCGTGACGTACTGGAACGACGAGAAGAAGCCGCGCTGGCCGCGCATCGCCACTTCGCTCATGTAGGTGGCGGTGGTGCCGTACTCGCCGCCGACCGACAGGCCCTGCAGCAGGCGCGCGGCCAGCAGCAGCGCGGGCGCCCAGGCGCCGATCTGCGCGTAGGTGGGCAGGCAGGCAATGATCAACGAGCCCACGCACATCATGACGACCGAGGTCACCATCGACGTCTTGCGGCCCTTGCGGTCGGCCAGCCGGCCAAAAATCCAGCCGCCGATCGGGCGCATCAGGAAGCCGGCGGCGAACACGCCGGCGGTGTTCAGCAGCTGGACCGTCGGGTCCGACTTGGGGAAGAACGAGGGCGCGAAGTAGATCGCGCAGAAGGCGTAGACGTAGAAGTCGAACCACTCCACCAGATTGCCGGACGAGGCGGCAAAGATGGCGAAGATGCGCTTGCGCTTTTCCTCGAAGGTGTAGGGGGTGGTGTCGCGGGTCGCGTCCGGGCTGGAAGCGCCGGCGCTCGTGCTGCTGCTGGCAATGGCGGTCATGCGAGGGGGTCCTTGTCTCTGGCTTCAGCCCCCGCGAAGCCCGCGGAAAGCCGTGCCGGGGAGTCTGGTCCGCCGGGGGCGCGCTGTCGTCCGTAGGCCCCCGCCGCGGGACTGCGTACCCGTACGCAGGGGTAAACCCTAAGTTCTAGAGCCCGTGCTCACGCAGGAAGCGGTCCAACTCCAGGCTGCTCGAAAAACCCAGCTTCGCGAACATGTGCGCCCGGTGCGTTTCCACCGTGCGCAGCTCCAGCGGCGCCAGCTCCTGCGCGATGCGCTTGTTGGGCAGGCCTTCGGCCACGAGCCGTGCGACCTGCATCTCGCGCGGCGTGAGCTTGGCCCACAGCGCCTGCGCGGCCTGCCGGGCCTGGCGGCGCACGGCGACCTCTTCGGCCTTCTGCAGCGCCTTGGCGATGCTGTCGAGCAGGCGCTCGTCGTTGCAGGGTTTTTCCAGCCAGCCGAAGGCGCCGTTCTGCACCGCCTCGACCGCCATCGGAATGTCGCCGTGCCCGGACAGGAAGATCACGACCAGCGGGCTGTCCTGCGCGCGCAGCGCGTCGAACACCTGCAGGCCGCTCATGCCTTCCATGCGCAGGTCGAGGATGGCGCAGCCCGGGCGCTGCAGGTCGGCGCCGGCCAGGAAGGCCTCGCCCGAGGCAAAGGCCTGCACCGCATGGCCGCGCGACAGCAGCAGCAGGCCCAGAGAACGGCGCACGGCCTCGTCGTCGTCGACGACGCACAGGTGGTTGGCAAGCAGGGGTGCGTTCACGGGGAAGCCTCCAGTTCGAGGGTGAAGACCGTGCCGCCGCCGGGCCGGTCGGCAAAGGACAGCCGGCCGCGGTGGGCCTCAACGATGGTGCGGCAGATGTTCAGGCCCAGCCCGAGGCCGCCGGCCTTGGTGGTGAAGAACGGCGCGAAGACCTGCTCGGCCAGCGCGGCGTCGATGCCGGGGCCGTGGTCGGCGATGCGGATGTGCACGCGCCCTTCATGCAGCTCGGCCTCGACCTCGACCACGCGCCGGTCGGGCGGCGTGCCCTGTTCCATCGCCTGCAGGCTGTTCGACAGCAGGTTCAGCAGCACCTGCTCGAGCAGCACGCGGTCGCCGCGCACCGGCGGCAGCGCGGGCGCCACGCGCACCTCGGCGCGCACCTGCCGCTGGCGCATCTCGCCCTGCAGCAGCGCCAGCACGTTGGCCACCAGCGCGGCCACCGCGCAGTCTTCAGTGCCGGCGGTGCGCTGGCGCACGAAGCCGCGGATGCGCCGCACGATCTCGGCGCTGCGCTTGGCCTGCGCGACGGTCTCGTCGAGGCTGCTGGCCAGCAACGACTGGTTGCCCTGCTCGGCGAAGGCCTTGGCGGCGCTGGCGAAATTGCTCAACGCCATCAGCGGCTGGTTGAGTTCGTGGGCCAGCGTGGAGGCCATCTCCCCCAGACTCGCCAGGCGTTGTGCGTGCTGCAGCTGCTCGTCGTTCTGGCGCTGGCGCAGCTCGGCGCGCTTCTGCTCGGTGATGTCGACCACCGAACTCATCCAGCCGCTGTGGCGGCCGTCGGCGTCGATGAGCCGCGCGGTGTAGACCATGGTGATGACCTCGTGCCCGTCGCGGTGCCGCAGCCGCGACTCGAAGCCGGAGCGCGCGGGTTGCCCGCTCATCATGGCCTCGTAGTGGAACCAGTGCTGCGTCACGTCGTCGGGGTGCCAGTAGGGGTACGGCGGCAGCCGCCCCAGCAGCTCGTCGGCGCCGTAGCCGGTCATCTCGCAGAAGGCCGGGTTGACGTAGATGATGCGGCCCTGCAGGTCGCGTGCGCGCATGCCGACCAGCAGCGAGTCTTCCATCGCCTTGCGGAAGGCGTGGGCCTGGTCCAGCTCGTGGGTGCGCTCGCGCACGCGCAGCTCGAGGTCGCGCCGCGCGTCGCGCTGCTCGGCAAAGCGGCGCTCGCGCAGCCGCCAGTACAGCGCGCCCAGAAGCAGCACGCCGGCGCCCAGCAGGCCGAGCATCCAGGTGCGCTCGCGCGCGCGGGTGACTTCGGCGTGGTCGGCCATCACCGTCAGGGTCCAGCCCAGGTCGGGCAAGGGCTCGTCGACGGCGAGAAAACGGCGCGCCTTGCCGCCGACCGTCGTGCGCACCAGGTAGCCCGGCGCGTCCTCGATGGGCTCGACACGCCACGGCAGCGGCGCGAAGCGGGTGTGCGCGCCGTACTGCTGGTCGTGCGCGATGCCCGCCAGGTCGGCGGGGCTCAGCGGCCGCGTGGCCTGGTACATCCAGCCCGGCACCGAGCTCAGGAACACGATGCCGCGCGCGTCGGTCAGCAAGATCGGATCGCGCACGAAGGCCCAAGCGTCGTGCAGCTGGCGCAGGCTCACCTTGACGGTGATCACACCCAGCACCTCGCCCCCACCGCCCTCGGCACGCACCGGCGCCGACATGAACAGCCCCGGCTCGCCCGTGGTCTGGCCCACGCCGTAGAACAGGCCGTGGCGCCCGGCCCGCGCGTCGAGAAAGTACGGCCGGTTGGCGTACGACTCGCCCACGAAGCTCTGCGGCGTGGCCCAGTTGCTTGCGGCCAGCGTGAGGCCCTGCGGGTCGGTCAGGTACAGCGCGTCGGAGCCCGCGAGGCGGTTCACTTCCTCGATGTAGTGGTTGGCGCGCTGCCGCGTGGCGGGGTCCTGCGGACGGGCCAGCACGGCGAGCACGTCGGGGTGCATGCCGGCGGTGAACGGCAGGTAGCCGTACTTGCCGGCGGCATCGCGCAGGCCGAGCACGTGCACTTCCATGGCGCGGCGGATCGAATCGGCCTGGAAGTTCGCCTCGCGTCGCGCGGCCCACTGGCCGGCCACGGCGATCAGCAGCAAGACCAGCGCGAGAACAGCCGCCCAGGCCACCAGCGCGCGGCGGCGGGAGCGCGTCGGCGATGGGGAAGCAGGAGCAGGAAGGGACGGTTCGGGCGTGAGGGGCGGCATGGGAGGCGGGTCCGCAGGTCCGGCCGGCGCGGCGTGCGGAATTTTGCCCTGATCCGTGGGCCGGCCTCCCGTCAGGCCGCCGGCCGCAGCAGCCAGCGCACTTCCTGCGTCTGCTCGCTCTCCGGGTAGCGGGCCTCGAGCGTCGTGAGGATCGGTTGCGCCATGTCCGCGCGGCCCAGCCCCTGCACCAGCGCACGCGCGGCCAGCTCGTAGGCCTGCGGGATCGCCGCGTGGCCGCGGAAACGCTTGTCGAAACCCGACAGCAGCGCGAGCGTGCCGTGGGCGTCGCCGCCGCGCCATTCGGCGCGGGCCATGGCGATGACCATGGCCGGGTCGTCGAGCACGAAGGTCTTGTCGATCGTGCGGCAGGCCTTGAAGACTTTCAGCGCGTCCGACGTGAGGTCGCGGCGCATCAACAGCGGAATGAAGCGGCGCGCGTGGTCGAACAGCGTGTCCTTCTTGTCGGGCATGAGCGCCAGCACGCGGTGGTAGCGGCGCTGCGCGGCCAGGTCGTCGGCGTCGGCGGTGCGCTGCGCCTCGTAGGCAATGCCCAATGCGGCGGCCAGGTCGCCGTCGGTGATGCACTGCGCCACCTCGGCGTCGGTGCGCTGCGCGGCGATCTGCGCGGGCGTGCGGCGGTCGGCCGGCGCGCCCTCGTCGGCACCTGCGCCGGGCACGAGGTCGATGCCGAAGGCGTCGTGGTGCTGGTACATCACGTAGCCCAGCAGGCTCGCCATCACCCAGCCGAAATAGATGAACGCGAAGTTGACGATCGGCAGCACGATGCGCCCGTCGAACACCGGCAGCACCATCGAGATCGCCACCTGCGCGCCCGTGCTCAGCAGGAACAAGAAGAAGCACAGCAGCGCATAAGGCCAGCCGATGGTGCGCATCGCGTCCATCACGTAGGCCGGGTTCATGGCCTGGAAGAAGCTGCCCGACTGCACCAGCACGATGACCGCCGCCGGGAAGGTGAAGGACATGATGAACAGCCCCACCGTGCCCAGCACCGGCTCGTACCAGGCGAGCCAGCCGATGAGCATCGTCTGCACCAGCGAGATGGCAAAGAGCTTCCACGGCAGGTAGGTCCACTCGTCGCTCGATTCGCGGCCGAAGTCGGCCGAGTCGCGGATGCCGCGCGCGCCCAGCGCAATGACCTTGAAGCCGTAGCGGCTGGCCGCCAGGATGATGCCAACCTCGATGACGATGAAGGCCAGCGCATCGGGCAGGAAGAACACGGCCTCGAACAGCAGGCTGCAGAACGACAGCACCAGGCCGTAGGCCAGCGGCCGCAGCTGGAACGGAAAGGCGAAGAAGCTGTTGAGGCGGTGCCAGAACGGCGGGGGCGGCGGCAGGGAGTCGCGGTCGATCATGGCGGGGCCTGTTCTGCTGGCGCGGCTACTTGCGGAAGAAATCGCTCTGGCTCATCGCGCCTGCGCCGCCCAGGCGCACCACGGTGACGCCATTGGAATGCACGAGGCGCATCTGGCCGAGTTCGCGCTCCAGCCGCTGGGTGAAATTGCTCTTGTACTGCAGCACCGACTCGCCCATCTTCAGCACGCTGGTGCCGGTGACGGTCGCGCTCTTGCGGTCGGTGGCCACTTCGATGCTGTCGATGTGGTAGTCGTACTCGATGGTGAGGATGCCGCCCATGCGGTCGCCGACGGTGCGAAACAGCTCGATGTTTTCCTTCACCGAGTCGCAGGCTTCGTCGCGGTTCTGGGTGGTCTCGAGGGTGCGGCCCATGGCCGTGACCTTGCTCTCGATCACCGCCTTGCGGCTGAGCTTCTTGCAGATCGCATCGGCGTCGCGCGAGTAGATGGCGTGGGCGTCCTTCTGGTAGTAGTCGCGCACCATCGCCTCGTCGAGCTTGCGGCCGCCGACAAAGAAGAACCACGCGCCCACGCAGAGCGCGATCACGATCGCAATTTGCTTCATTCCCGCCCCCGCGCGCACGCGGTCCCACTCCGTTTTGCGGCGCAGTATACGTTGCCGAATGTTTCCAGACGGCGGCGCGGCGGGGGCTCAGCCGGCCTTAGATGGCGCGGTAGAAGATGTAGTCGGCCTGGTACTTCACGACCTGTTTCTGGCCCATGTTCGTGGCGCCGCAAGCGGCGGCAGGGGCCACGCCGCCCTGCGTGGCCACGCGCTGGATGTAGCTCACGCCCTGCATGGCGCCCATGCCTGTGGCGGGGTTGGCCTTCACCAACTGGTGGGGAATGTTGCCGGTGCCGTTCGGCGCCACCGCCACCTGCGTGGCCGTGACCTTCGAGCCGTCTGCGTTCTCCCAGGTGGCGGGCGGGCCGTAGTACGTGCCCACCTGCTTGCCGGCGCGGTCCGTGAGCTTGGCGTCGGGGCCGACGAACACCCATTCATGCTGGCCCGGCGTGTTGGCCTTGGCGCGGCATTCGTAGGTGATGTCGCCGGCGCCCACGGTTTCCATGGCCACGCGGTGGCCGGCGGGCACTTTCACGGCATCGGGCAGGCTGGCCTGCGAGAACATCGGCAGGGGCTTGGCGCCCATGCCGGAACAGGCGGCCAGGCCAAGCGCCGCTGCAAGGGTGGAAGCCAGGACGGTCAGGGTGCGGATGTGCATGGTCGTTTCCTTGGTGTCTGATCGGTGGTGAAAAAGAAAGAGCCGCCGTCTGGAGTTCTGCATGTCGACGCCCCCCTGCCCCCTGTACGCAGCCCGACGCCCGTTGGATTCAGACCGGTCGCACTGAATCCGCCGACGCGGCCGGGCCGTACCTCGGACATGCGCACCGATGCCCCACAATCCGCCGATGACCGCACCCAGCCCCGACGCCGAACTGATGGCGCTGATCGACCGGATCGGCCATCGCGACGAAGCCGCCCTGCGGCAGCTGTACGACCGCACCTCGCCCCGCCTCATGGGCCTGGCGATGCGCGTGGTGCGCCAGCGCGAATGGGCCGAAGACGTGCTGCAGGAGTCCTTTCTCACCGTCTGGCGCGTGGCCGGCGACTACCGCGCCTCGCTGAGTCCGCCGCTGGCCTGGCTGGGGCTCATCGTGCGCAGCCGCTCGCTCGACCTGCTGCGCCGCCGCACCGCCGACCGCGCCCAGCTCACGCAGGAATTCGACGAGCTGATGGCCGACACCTTCGAATCCGACACGCCCAACCCGGCCGACATGGCCGATGCGAGCGAGCAGGCCTGGGCGCTGCACCAGTGCCTGAGCCAGCTCGAGGGCCGCCAGCGCGAGGTGGTCAGCCTGGCCTACCTGCGCGAGCTGAGCCACAGCGAGCTGGCCGAGCAGCTCAAGCTGCCACTGGGCACCGTGAAGACCTGGATCCGGCGCGGGCTCGACAAGCTGCGCACCTGCATGGGCCGCTTCGCCTGACCACGAGACCCGCCCCATGAACCTCCTTGCCCATCCCGAACTGCTCGAACTGCTGGCCGCGAGCCATGCGCTCGGCACGCTGCGCGGCGGCGCCCGCCGCCGCTTCGAAACCCTGGCGCGCGAGCAGGCGCCCGTGCGCGCCGCCGCGCTGGTCTGGCAGGGCCGGCTGGCCGGCATGACCGAGCTGCAGCAGCCCGTTACGCCCGACCCGGCCGTCTGGACGCGCATCCGCAACCTGATCGACGCCGAGCAGGCGCAGCAGGCCCTCGCGCGGCAGCGCGACGCCGCCACGCCCATCACCGCACCGGCGACCACCACCGGCGGCTGGCTGCGCAGTCTCGCGCTGTGGCGCGGCGCCGCCGCGGCCGGCGCGCTCGTGGCCGTGCTGGCCGTGGGCGTGGGCCTGAACCTGCGCGAGCAGCTGATCAACGCACCCGCCGTGCAGTACGTGGCCGTGCTGTCCGACGACAAGGCCGCCGCCTCCATGCTCGTGACCTTCGACCCGAAGAAGAAGCAGCTCGTGCTGCAGCGCGTGGGCAACTTCCGCGAAGGCACCGACAAGTCGCTGCAGCTGTGGGCCCTGCCACCCGGTGGCGCGCCGCGCTCGCTCGGCGTGCTGGACAATGCACCGGCGCTGCGGCTGGCCGCCTCGGAATCCGATGTGCGCGTGCCGGCGCTGGCGATCAGCCTGGAGCCCAAGGGCGGCGTCCCGAGCGCGGGCGGCCCGACCGGGCCCGTGCTGTTCCATGGCCCGCTGATCGAAAAAACGCTCTGATCCTGTCCTGAATTTCCTGCTTCTGTCCGTTCGATGCCTTCGATGAAATCCGTCCGCGCGGCGGCGCTGCTTCTGGCAGCCGCCCTCGCCTTCACCGCCCAGGCCCAGACCGCGGCCGCCGCCTTCCCCTACGAAGCCGATGGTTCGACGGCCGCCGACACCGCCCCCGCGTACCTCGCCGCCAAGGCCCGCTGGCACAACGAACTGGCCGCCTTCGCGCGCGCCGACCAGGAACGCTTTCCGCAACCCGGCGGCGTGGTGTTCGTGGGCAGCTCGACCGTGCGCATGTGGACCCGCCTGTCGCAGGATTTTTCCCGCGTGCCGGGCGGCATCGTCAACCGCGGCTTCGGCGGCTCGACGCTGGCCGACTGCGCCCTGTTCGCGCGCGACCTCGTGGTGCGCTACAAGCCCCGCCAGGTGGTGCTCTATGCGGGCGACAACGACCTGGCCGAAGGCCGCACGCCGCTGCAGGTGCTCGACAGCTTCGCGCGTTTTGCCAACACGGTGCGCGCCGAGCTGCCCGACGTGCGCATCAGCTTCATCTCGGTCAAGCCCAGCCCATCGCGCGAGCAGCTCATGCCGCAGATCCGCGAGACCAACCACGTGATCTCGGCCTACCTGAACCTGCTGCCCAACAGCGAGTACATCGACATCCACACGCCGATGCTCGGCGCCGATGGCCGCCCGCGCCCCGAGCTGTTCCGCGGCGACCGGCTGCACCTGACGGACGAGGGTTACCGGCTGTGGCAGTCGGTGGTGGCGCCGCACCTGCCGATGCCGCCTTCGGTGCCGACCTCACCTGCCAACGCGCCCTGATCAGGGCGGCGGCAGCAGGTCCTGGTATTCGGGGACCGTGAAAATTTCCAGTTCTGGGAACTTGCGCACCGCCTCCTGAATGTTCTTCAGCGTTTGCGCCATGCGAGCACGCACCTCGTTGCGCACCCAGGCATGCTCGTCGGCCGGCAGACCGGCCAAGTGGTAGTCGCTCGGCGCGCAACTACGCAAAAACCCCTCTGCCCTCGATTCGGCCTCGCGCAACCGCTCCGCGTGCAATTGGGCTATCAACTGGGCAATGTCCGCCTCCGGTGACGCCTTGCGCAGCATGTTCACCGCGTTCATCACGGGTCCGCCGCTGGCGAATGATGCCGGGTGGCATTGGACCCACGACAAGAACATCCGGTCGGCCACTGACTGACGATCGAGCCTGCCGAGCCCCTCCCGCTCGATGATTCTGTTCAGTTGTCTCGCCGCGTCGGCCTTCCCGTGCTCAGCTGCCAACCAGCGCCAAGGCAGGCTCTTGCGTAGACCGACATCACGGGCGACAAAGATCCCGATCCATTCGTAGGCGGGCGGATAGCCCTCTCTCGCCGCGGAAAGAAGGCCATCCATTGCGCGCGCATAGGTCGTGGTACCGATCTTCGAGCCACCCAACAAGCGTCCGGAGTCGCGGTGCACACGGCCGAGGGTGGAGCCGCTCTCGCCGAGTGCGATTTCGCAGTCCCCCCAAGAGACCGCGCTGTAGCAATCCAGCCACCGCTGCACTTCCTGCTGCACCGCCTCCGGCAGCGCCGAATGCGCCGCCGCGCCCCACGCCAGCACGCAGGCCAACAGTGCACGTTTCCAAAGCACGGAATCGATCATCGCCCTCTCCCTCTTCTCAAAAAATCGAGTGGCGCCCCGACAGGCGCCTACGCCGGCGCAGGCTGCGAAGGCACGTCGTCCGCCGGCGGCGGCACGTCGGCGCCGCGCGTGAAGCGCGCCACGAAGTACATCCCCGCGAACACTACCGCCAGCAGCAGGCCGTCGCCCCACCAGGGCCGCGCCATCTGGTTGTCGCCGTAAAAGGCCAGCACCAGCAGCACCGCCACGAGGTGCGCGCAGAACACCGGCAGCGAGGCCGAGCCCATGGCTTCGAGCCAGTGCAGGCGCGGGATCTTGCGCATGAGCCAGGGCCCGAAGCCCACCGCCAGGATGCCGAGGGCGACGAGGTTCACGATCCGCAGCGGGCCGAGCTGCCACTTGTCGAACAGCAGGTTCATTTCCACATCGCCGCCGAACGGCGCCTGGCCGTTGATGCCGGTGTGGCGCCAGTAGAAACCGTAGAGCGCGATGCCCGCCGCCAGCACCAGCAGCCAGGCCGGAAAGCGCAGCGGCCGGGCGTCGGGCGCGTTGCGGCTGGCGCCCAGGCACAGGCCGGCGAACCACAGGAACTGCCAGGCGTAGGTGTTGAAGGCGCCCATCTCGTGGAACGGCACCGGCACGCCGAGGTAGCGCACCGCCAGCCCGTAGACCCATTCGCTGAGCCCGAACTGCGCCATCGCCCAGACCGTGGCGCTGGCCACCATCACGAGCGTCCAGCCGTGGCGCATGGCGAAGGCCAGCACCCACGGGCTCATGAGCATGAAGAAGATGTACATCGGCAGGATGTCCAGCAGCGGCGGCTCGTAGATCAGCAGCAGCCCGAACAGGAAGCCGTCGCGCGGCTCCGCCAGGTAGTACGACACGAGGTTCTTGACCGCCGGCTGGTCGATGTGCACGCCGAGCGCCGCAATCACCGTGAACAAGAAGAGCAGGATCGCCGCCTGGCACAGGTAGACCTTGAGCACGCGCCGCCAGAAGGCCTGGCGCATCGAGTCGACGCCGCGCACGTGGCCGATGCGGCTGTAGACCAGCCCCGCCACGAAGGCCGACAGCAGCACGAAGCCCTCGGCGGCCGACACGAAGCCAAAAGGTTGACCCAGCGGATCGGTCAGCCGCGTGGGCAGGTGGGTGACGGTCATCAGCACGAGCATCAGCCCGCGCAAGGCGTCTATTTCCCAGTAGCGTTTCATTCGGTCGGCGGCGAGGTCTTGGTGGCGGTCTGCGCAGCGCACGCACGACGTCTGCGATTGTAAGAAGACCGGCGTACGTCAACAGAACGCGCGCTCAAAGCACGCACGGCCTATGACGCTTGGCACTCCCGAAGCGCCACGCAAATCGGCTACGCTGCGCGCTGCCTCAAGGTGGAGAACTCCGTGAACCGTTTCATTCCGACATTGCTACTGGCCGCCGGCACGCTCGCGGCGGGCCCGGGCCATGCACTTCAGATCACCAGCCTGACCCCGCAGGGCGAAGTGGCGCGCGTGCGCCAGGTCGTCGCCAAATTCGATCAGGCGGCGGTCAACTTCGGCGACCCCAAGGCGCCCGCCCCGCTCACCGTGAGCTGCTCGGACGCACAGGCCGGCAAGGGCACCGGCCGCTGGACCGACGCCAAGGCCTGGGTCTACGACTTCGAGAACGACCTGCCGCCCGGCGTGCGCTGCTCGGTCACCCGCATTCCCACCTTCAAGCCGGCCGGCGGCGGCGAGCTGACCGGCCCCGAACGCTATCAATTCAATAGCGGCGGCCCGTTCGTGCGCAACTACATGCCGGGCACCTATGCCCGCATCGACGAGCAGCAGATGTTCGTGCTCGAGCTCAACGGCGCGGCCACCATCGACAGCGTGCGCCAGAACGTCTGGTGCGCGGCCGACGGTGTCGGCGAACGCATTCCGGCCAAGCTGCTCGAGGGCGAGGCGCGCACCGAGCTGCTCAAGGCCTTCCACCGTGAGAAGGAAGCCGCGAAAGACCCGCTGCGCTTCATCACGATGCAGTGCAACCGCACGCTCACGCCGGGCGCCAAGGTGCAGGTCGTCTACGGCAAGGGCGTGGCCACGCCGTCGGGCGTCGCCAACGCCACGGAACGCCGTTTCGATTACCAGGTGCGCGAGCCCTTCGCGGTGTCGTTCAGCTGCGAGCGCGAGAACGCGCAGGCCGCCTGCCTGCCGCTGCGCCCGATGCAGCTGCAGTTCAACGCACCGGTGACGCGCAAGGTGGCGTCGCAGATCGAGCTCAAGGGCGACGGCAAGACGATCAAGGCCACGCTCGAGAGCGGCGGCGGCTCGCAGAACGACGACGACGTGGTCAACAGCGCGAGCTTCGGCCCGCCGCTGGCCGAGAGCGCGCAGTTCAGCATTGAGCTGCCCTCCGGCTTCCAGGACGCCTCGGGCCGCCCGCTGGGCACGCCCGGCAGCTTTCCGCTGAAGGTGGCGACCGGCGCGATGCCGCCGCTCGCCAAGTTCGCCGCCTCGCCCTTCGGCGTGATCGAGCGCCTCGCCGAACCCGACACCCCGGCCATGATGCCGGTCACGGTGCGCCGTGTGGAGCCGCAGCTCATGGTGCAGGCCCTCACGCCCGGCAAGGTGAGCGACCTCAACCCCAAGACCGACGCCGAGATCATTGCGTGGTACCGCAAGGTGCGCCGCTACGACAACTACACGATCAGCCGCGACACCGCGCGCCGCGACGTGAAGGGCGCCCTGCCCCCGGTGATCGACAAGAACGAACGCTCGCACGTGCAGACCCGCATGCTGTCGCTGCTCGGCGGCCAGCCGGGCGTGAAGGCGCTCGACATGCCCAAGGCCGAGAGCGGTGACCCGCGCCCGTTCGAGGTCATCGGCATCCCGCTGACGCCGGGCTTCCACGTGCTCGAAATCGCCTCGCAGAAACTCGGCGAAGCCCTGCTCGACGAACGCTACAACGCCGGTCGCACGATGTACGTGCGCACCACCGCGCTGGCCACCAACCTGGCCGTGCACTTCAAGCTGGGCCGCGAGAACTCGATGGCCTGGGTCACCACGCTCGACAAGGGCAAGGTGGTGGCGGGCGCCGAGGTGCGCGTGTCCAGCTGCGACGGCAAGGCCGTGGCCACCGGCACCACCGACGCCAGCGGCATCGTGATGCTCAACGGCGTGTCGCCCGATGCGCCGAGCTGCAACGGCCCGAACGAGTACGAGACCAGCGCCTGGTTCGTGAGCGCGCGCGCCAAGGACGACAAGGGCGTGGAAGACCTCGCCTTCACCTGGAGCGACTGGCAGCGCGGCATCGAGCCCTGGCGCTTCAACGTGCCCACCAGCCTGGACGTGCGCCCCGACGGCATCGCCCACACCATCTTCGACCGCACGCTGCTGCGCGCCGGCGAAACGGTGTCGATGAAGAGCCTGCTGCGCACGCAGACCAGCAAGGGCTTCGGCCTGCCGGCAGACCGGCCCGACACGCTGGTCGTCACCCACATGGGCAGCGGCCAGCGCTTCACGCAGCCGCTGGCCTGGCGCAAGACCGCCACCGGCGGCCTGAGCGCCGAGAACAGCTTTGCCATTCCGCCGGCCGCCAAGCTCGGCGTGTACCAGGTCGAGCTGCGCTCCGGCGATGGCACCAGCGACGAGGGCAACAACCGCACCTACTCGACCGGCATCTTCCGCGTCGAGGAGTTCCGCCTGCCGGTGCTCGAAGGCCGCATCGCGCCCACCGAGAAGAAACCGCTGGTGGCCGCCACGAGCGTGCCCACCGACGTGCAGATCAACTACGTGGCCGGCGGCGGCGCCGCCAACCTGCCGGTGCGCGTGTCGGCCATGGTGCGCGGCAAGGGCCTGAGCTTTTCCGACTACGACGCCTTCAGCTTCAACCCGCCGCGCGCTTCCGGTGATGGCAGCGAAGCCGCCACCGCCGCCGACACGGGCGCCGGCGAGGAAGACCTGAACAGCGTGAACGACACCCGCGTGATCGCCGACAAGCTGCCGCTCACGCTCAACAAGGACGGCGCCGGCAAGGTCACGATCGACAAGGTGCCTAAGGTGAAGGCCGCGCGCGAGCTGTTGCTCGAAGCCACGTACGCCGACCCGAACGGCGAGGTGCAGACGATCCGCAGCACGCAGACGCTGTGGCCCGCATCGGTCATCGCCGGCATCAAGACCGAAGGCTGGGTCTCGACCAGCCAGAAGCTCAAGTTCCAGGCGCTCGCGCTCGACCTCACGGGCAAGCCCCAGGCCGGCGTGACGCTCAACGTGCGCGCCGTGGCGCGCATCACCACCACCAGCCGCAAGCGCATGGTGGGCGGCTTCTACACCTACGACAACAAGACCGAGACGAAAGACATCGGCACCGTCTGCTCCGGCAAGAGCGACTCGCGCGGCCTGCTGCTGTGCGAATCGGAGCTGAAGGAAGCGGGCGAGGTCGAACTCATTGCCAGCGCCACCGACAGCGACGGCCGCAGCGCCAGCGCCGTGAGCTCGGTCTACGTGACCAAGCAGGGCGAACTCTGGTTCGGCGGCGAAGACAACGACCGCATCGACGTGCTGCCCGAGAAGAAGAGCTACCAGCCCGGCGAGGTCGCCAAGTTCCAGGTGCGCAGCCCATTCCGCTTTGCGACCGCACTGGTGGCCGTGGAACGCGAGGGCATCATCGAGACGCACGTGGTGCAGCTCGACGGCAAGGACCCGACCGTCTCGCTGCAGGTCAAGCCCGAGTGGGGCCCCAACGCCTACGTGAGCGTGCTCGCGCTGCGCGGGCGCCTGCGCGAAGTGCCGTGGTACAGCTTCTTCACCTGGGGCTTCAAGGCGCCGCGCGAGTGGTGGACCGCCTTCTGGTACGAGGGCAAGGAATACGTCGCGCCCACGGCCATGGTCGACCTGAGCAAGCCTGCCTATCGCCTGGGCATGGCCGAGATCCGTGTCGGCACGCGCGCGCACCAGCTCGACGTGACCGTCACCAGCGACAAGCCCAGCTACCCGATCCGCAGCAAGGCGCAGGTCACCATCACCGCCAAGCTGCCCGACGGCAAGCCGGCCGCCGGCGCCGAAGTGGCGCTGGCCGCGGTCGACCAGGCGCTGCTGGAGCTCATGCCCAACGACAGCTGGAACCTGCTCAACGCGATGCTGCAGCGACGCAGCTGGGGCGTGAGCACCTCCACCGCGCAGATGGAAATCGTCGGCCGGCGCCACTACGGTCGCAAGGCCGTGCCCGCGGGCGGCGGCGGCGGCAAGGGCCAGACGCGCGAACTGCTCGACACCCTGCTCGTGTGGAACCCCAAGATCGTGCTCGACGCCAACGGCCAGGCTGTGGTGACGGTGCCGCTGAACGACGCGCTCACCACCTTCAAGATCGTGGCCGTGGCCGATGCGGGCACCAGCCTGTTCGGCACCGGCCAGGCCAGCATCCAGGCCACGCAAGACCTGCAGATCATCAGCGGCCTGCCGCCGCTGGTGCGCGAGGACGACCAGTTCCGCGCGCAGATCACCTTGCGCAACACCACGCAGAAGCCGATGAAGGTCGAGGCCACGCCGCGCGCCACGCTGCTCACGCTCGAAACGCAGACCGTGGACATTCCGGCCGGCGAATCGCGTGAAGTGGCCTGGAACGTGACCGCGCCCGCGCAGCTCGCGCAGACGCGTGCCGAAGCCATCCTGTGGGAGATCGAAGCGAAAGACACGGTCGGTGGCGCGCGCGACGCACTCAAGGTGCGCCAGCGCATCGTGCCCGCCGTGCCGCTCACGGTGCAGCAGGCCACGCTGGTGCAGATCGACGGGCCGTTCACGCTCGACGTGGCACCGCCCGCCGACGCCCTGCCCGGCCGCGGCGGCCTGAAGATGTCGCTGCAGCCCAAGCTCGCCGAAGGCCTGCCGGGCGTGCGAGACTGGTTCGCGAACTACCCCTTCAGCTGCCTCGAACAGAAGACCAGCAAGGCGGTCGGCCTGCGCGACGCCAAGATGTGGCAGGGCGTGCTGGCCACGCTGCCCACCTACCTGGACAGCGACGGCCTCGCCAGCTACTTCCCGCCGCGCGACGGCGAAGCCAACCGCGGCAGCGACATCCTCACGTCGTACCTGCTCGCGGCCACGCACGAAGCGGCCCAGCTCAACCCGGCCTTCGCGCTCGCCGACGACGCGCGCGCGCCGATGGAATCGGGCCTGATCGCGTTCGTCGAAGGCCGCGTCACGCGCGAGTTCTGGAGCCCACGCAAGGACCTGGACGTGCGCAAGCTCGCCGCGCTCGAAGCGCTCTCGCGCTACGGCAAGGCCAAGGGCAGCATGCTCGGCAGCATCACCATCGCGCCGAACCAGTGGCCCACCAGCGCGGTGATCGACTGGCTCAACATCCTCAAGCGCGTGAACGACGTGCCGCAGCGCCAGCAGCGCCTGGACGAAGCCAACAACGTGCTGAAGGCGCGCCTCTCGTACCAGGGCACCAAGCTCATCTTCAGCACCGAGCAGGACGACTACTGGTGGTGGCTCATGACCAACGGCGACGTCAACACCGCGCGCCTGCTGCTCACGGTGATGGAAGACCCGAGCTGGAAGGACGACATCGGCAAGCTCGCCAACGGCTTCATCGGCCGCCAGCAGAACGGCGCCTGGCACACCACCACCGCCAACCTGTGGGGCGGGCTCGCGCTGGAGAAATTCAGCAAGGTGTTCGAGAGCACCCCGGTGGCCGGCGTCACGGCCGCCACGCTGGGCGCGGTGAAGGCGCAGGTCGACTGGAGCAAGGTCGAGCGCGTGAAAGCCAGCGACGCGTCCGGTGCGCCGAACCAGACCACCATGTTCGGTGCGCCCGCCTCGCCGGGCAACCTGCGCAACAACACGATGTTCCTGCCGTGGTCCGCGTCGCCGTCGGGCGCACCCGTGCGCGACACGCTGCTGGTCACGCAGCAAGGCACCGGCAAGCCGTGGCTCACGCTGCAGTCGCTGGCCGCCGTGCAGCTGAAGGCACCGTTCGCGGCGGGCTATGCGCTCAAGAAGACCATCACGCCGGTCGAGCAGGCCGTGGCCGGCAAGTACACGCGCGGCGACGTGCTGCGCGTGAGCATCGAGGTCAACGCCAGCACCGACATGACCTGGGTCGTGATCAGCGACCCGATTCCGGGCGGCGCCACCATCCTGGGCAGCGGCCTGGGCCGCGACTCGCAGATCGCCACGCAGGGCGAGAAGAAGAGCGGTTCCGGCTGGCCGGCGTTCGAAGAGCGCAGCTTCGAGGCCTTCCGCAGCTACTACGAGTACCTGCCCAAGGGCGTCGTGAAGATGGAATACACCGTGCGCCTGAACAACGTCGGCGACTTCGCGCTGCCGCCGAGCCGCGTCGAAGCGATGTATGCGCCCGAGATGTTTGGCGAGACGCCGAATGCGCGGGTGAAGGTGGAGGCGGCGAAGTAACGCAGCCACTGAGGAACAACGGTGAAGGCGGGCCGTCATCCCGCCTTCACCCGTCCTCGTCACCATCGCAGCGAACCCACTACTGGAGAACCCCATGGGCCTGGCCATTAGCGTCGGCATCCTCGCCGACCTGATCGAGAACGATCCCGAGAGCGTCGAACACTTCGAGGCCGATTTCGCCGCCGCGAACCGCAAGCTCGCCGAAGCCGGCCTGCCGCCGCACGTCGAGCCGCGCACCTTGCCGCCACTCGAATCCCGCGCGCCGCTCGACGGCCTGCCCTACTCGTTCATCCACTACCTGCGCCGCGCCTACGCGCACCGCGTCACGACGCCCGACTGGATCGCCACGCCGCTGCCGGAAGACACCGATCCCACGGAAGACGAGACGCTCGAAGACGTGGCCGGCATGTTCGAAAGCCACCTGCTGTGCCACTCCGACGCGGAAGGCTTCTATCTGCCGGTCGACTTCCAAGAGGTGATCTTTGCCGAGGAAGACGAGACCGACCTGCCCGGCGGCATGCTCGGCTCGTCGTACCGCCTGCTCGAAGAACTGGTGCTGGTGGCTCCCGCGCTCGGCATCACGCTCTCGGACGGCGAGCTGTCCGACGAGGAAGCCGCGCGGCTCGGCGACAGCATGGGCGAGGACGAAGGCCTCTACCGGGAGATCGAGTCATGGCTGCTGCTGTATGAGTCGGCGCGACTGAGCATTGCGCACAAGACGGCGATTGTTTTCACCTGAGAGACACAAGCCCGATTCGATCGGCTACCGGAAGCAGAGGCCATGTTCGAGACCACCATCCACTGGGTCCGCGGCATACCGCCACATCGGCTGGGCCTGATGGCACGTCCGCGCGGCGGTGACCTGCTGCGCGGGGACGTGGCGTCCTGGCAGCGTGCCTCGCTGAACATCGTGGTCTCCCTGCTCGAGGCGCAGGAAATCAGGGAACTTGAACTCCAGGAAGAGCCTGCGCTCTGCGCCGAACATGGGATCGTGTTCCGGCATTTCCCGATTCCGGACCACGGCATCCCGGCATCGCAACGGGACGCGGCGGCCTTCATTGCCGAACTGGGCGTCGAACTGGCGAGCGGCAAGGCCATCGCGATTCACTGCCACGCAGGCATCGGCCGCACGGGCCTCATCGCGGGCAGCCTGCTCCACGGGCTCGGCGTTCCGGGCCAGAACATCTTCCATCTGCTGAGCCGCTCCCGGGGCATCGAGATGCCCGATACATCGGAGCAGGCGGAATGGGTCGCGCAGTACGTTTTCGGGACCCGCCGCCCACCGCCTCCATGAAGAAGTCCATCCGCATCGGTCGCGCGCCGGTCGATCCACAAGCGCCGTCGAGAAGCGCGCACGACGGATCACTCTCGTGCCCCAAGCCCTGGGACGCACTCGAAGAAACCGCCACGCCCGGCGTCCGGTACTGCAGCGATTGCCGCAAGAACGTGTTCCAGGTGGACACCGAGCAAGAGGTGCGCGAGGCCGGCCTGCTGGACCGCTGCATCGCGATCGCGGACGACAGCGCCTATGCCCGCACACACGACGGCGCAACGAAAACTCCTCCCATGACACGCCCCCAAGACCGCATTCACTTCGCCGGCAACCCCTGGCCCGAAGGCCATCCCGTCAAGGAATTCCGCTGGACCGCGTCCGTTCGGGACAACGAGGTGTGGTTCGACCTGCACCTGCGCAGCGAAGACTACGACGCCGAGCGCGAGATCGACGAGCCCGAAGACGAGGACATCGACCACCCGTCCGATTGGGAGGCACCCGGGGTCTGGAACAACTACCACCGCTGCACGCTGTCGTCGACCGCCTGGGGCGACGGCGGCGGCTTCGCGGTCTGCGCACTGCCCGACTTCAGCCTGGCGCGGCTCGACGGGCTCGAGGTCAGCATCGACCTGCCACCGCCCGACGACATGGAAGACAACGTCTTTCACATCTACCTGCTCGGACACGACGCCGCGGCCCAGCATCGCATCCGCTTCGACCGCATCGCGGGCACCGACCGCTTCCACATCACGTGGACGGGAAAGATCGCGCTGGCTTACACGGGCGACTACGAATACAGGTACGACTTCAGTGCGCAGCTGCACGACGTCGAAGCGCCGCGCATTCCCGCATGAACGCCGGAGTCCATTCCTCATGAAGCGCCTGCTCGAAATCCGCACCTACCGCCTCAAGCCCGGCACCCTCGACGACTTCCACCGCGCGATGCATGAACGCGCGGTGCCCATGCTGCGCAGCAAGGGCATGGACGTGGTGAGCTACGGCAAGTCGGACCACGAGGAAGAGAGCTACTGCATCGTGCGTGCCTACGCGAGCCGCGAGGCACTGGAGGCCGAGCAGGCGGCGTTCTACGGTTCCACCGAATGGCGCGAGGGCCCACGCAGCGCGCTGGTCGACCGCATCGAGACCTACCTGAACACGCTGCTGTGGCTCTCGCCAGAGGGCGTCGACAGCCTGCGCGCGCTCAACGACCCGGCGCGCTGAACGGCTGTCGACGCCGCGCGGTGCGCGGGCCTACACTGCGCCTCCCGTCATCCCCCGACCTCACTGGAGAAACGCATGAACACCCAGGAAATCGCCGCGAAGCTCGTGGCGCTGTGCAACGCAGGGAAAATGGACGAAGCCCAGGTGCTCTACGCGCCCGAGGCCGTCAGCGTCGAGGCCAGCGCGCCGCCCGGCATGTCGCGCGAAGCGGTGGGCCTCTCGGCGATCCGCGCCAAGGGCGAATGGTGGGTGGCCAACCACGAGGTGCATTCGTTCCAGGTGGCCGGCCCCTGGCCGCACGGCGACCGCTTCATCGTCGGCTTTCGCTTCGACGTGACCATGAAGCCCACGGGCCAGCGTTTCACGATGGAAGAAATGGCGCTGTACACGGTCAAGGACGGCAAGATCGTGCGCGAAGAGTTCTTCTACGAAGGCAGCTGAGCGGGGTGTCCCGGGCCTGTGGCAGGCCTTCCCCGGCGGGTGCTGCGCAAGAAGACGTGGTTTCGCTAGACTGGCCGCGCGGCCCCTGCGCCGCGTCTGACCGGAGCATCCGCCATGTGCCGCAGCATCAAGACCCTCTACAACTTCGAGCCCCCTGCCACCGAGCAGGAAATCCGCGCCGCCGCCCTGCAGTTCGTGCGCAAGCTCAGTGGCTTCAGTGTGCCCTCGCGCGCCAACGAGCAGGCCTTCGAGCGCGCCGTCGACGAGGTGGCTGCCACGGCCGGGCGGCTGATCGAATCGCTGGTGACCACGGCCGAGCCGCGTGACCGTGCCATCGAGGCTGAGCGCGCCAAGGCGCGGTCCGCACTGCGCTTCGGAGCGCCCGCGTCGACGTCGGACGCATGAAAAAGACTTCGTTCCCGCGCTGAACGGCGCGCCCTTCCCACACCATCAGGAGCATCCGTCCCCATGCCCATCGAACTCTGGCTCGCCTTCGTCGCTGCCTCTGCGTTGCTCCTCATCATTCCGGGGCCGACCATCCTCACGGTGATCAGCTATTCGATGTCGCACGGCCGCCGCGCCAACGTGCCGCTGGTGGCCGCCGTGGCGCTGGGCGATTCGACCGCGCTGGTGGTGTCGCTGCTGGGCCTGGGCGCGCTGCTGGCCACGTCGGCCTTCTGGTTCACGGTGGTGAAGTGGGTCGGCGGCCTGTACCTGCTGTACCTGGGCATCAAGCTGCTGCGCGCCGGCATCTCGTCCACCGAGACCGCCGCGCCGGCCGCGCCCGCCTCGCGCTGGCGCCTGTTCGCCAACACCTACCTGGTGACGGCCCTGAACCCCAAGGGCATCGTGTTCTTCGTCGCCTTCCTGCCGCAGTTCATCCGCCCGGGCGCCGACGTGTCGCACCAGATGTGGGTGCTGGCCCTGACCTTCGTGGCACTGGCGACGCTCAATGCCACGCTCTATGCGGTGTTCGCCAGTTCGGCGGGCCGGTTGCTGGCCTCGCCGCGCGCGCAGCGGCGCTTCCACCTGGCGGGTGGCTCGCTGCTGAGCGCGGCCGGCCTGTGGGCGCTGATGGCGCGCCGCGCTGCCTGAGTACACGTCCGGCACACAAAAGAAAGACCGCGGGGCTGTGCGCCTCGCGGTCTTTCTTTTGGGGGGCTTCGGCCCAGGTGTCAGTTGCGATACGGGTTGTTCGGACGGCGGTCGTAGCGATTGGGCACGCCGTCGTTGTCGCGATCGCGGTCATAACGGTTGGGCACGCCGTCACGGTCGCGGTCGTAGCCATGGCCACGCGGGGGCGGGCCCCGGTCGTAGGGGGCGACCACGCAACCAGCCAGGATGGCCGAGGCGGCCAGCAGAAGCGCGAGTGTTTTTGTCATGCGGAGTTCTCCTTGGGTGAGCTGTACGGTCGGGCGCACCTGCTGCGAGCCCGTACCGTATTGAAGCCCCGCCGCGTTCGCTTCGGGTTTCCAGATGCAGGTGCTTGTGTGAAGTTCGTTACCGGATGTGGAACCTTTGCCTGCGCTTGAGCACGCCGGAGCGACGTGGCACGATCCCGCCGATGAGCGCCACGCAGCCCCAACCCTCCCTGCCCGACCTCGCACGGCTGCGCCGCGTGCGCGACCGCATCGACCGCGAGCACGCGCAGCCGCTCGACGTGGAAGCGCTCGCGCGCGACGCGAACATGTCGGCCGGGCACCTGAGCCGCCAGTTCCGGCTGGCCTACGGCGAATCGCCCTACGCCTACCTGATGACGCGACGCATCGAGCGCGCGATGGCACTGCTGCGCCGCGGCGACATGAACGTGACCGAGGTCTGCTTCGAGGTCGGCTGCGCCTCGCTGGGCACCTTCACCACACGTTTCACCGAGCTGGTCGGCGTGTCGCCCGGCGTCTACCGGCGCGAGGCGGCGCAGGCCACGGCGGGCATGCCGGCGTGCATCGCCAAACAAGTGACGCGCCCGATCAGGAATCGAGAAGCGCGAAACCCCGAGTCGCACCTAGCATGACGGCCCGACACCACTACGGACCCTCACCATGAACCTCAGCATCCATTCGAGCTTTCTTCCGCACACCGACCCCGAGGCCTCGCTGGCCTTCTACCGCGACACCCTCGGCTTCGAGGTGCGCAACGACGTCGCCTATGGCGGCATGCACTGGATCACGGTCGGCCCGGCCGGCCAGCCCGCCACGTCCATCGTGCTGTACCCGCCGGCCGCCACGCCCGGGCTCACCGACGACGAACGCCGCACCATCGCCGAGATGATGGCCAAGGGCACCTTCGCCTCGCTGCTGCTGACCACGCCCGACCTGACCGGCACCTTCGAGCGGCTGCAGGGCCGCAACACCGAGATCGTGCAGGAGCCCACCGACCAGCCCTATGGCGTGCGCGACTGCGCGGTGCGCGACCCGGCGGGCAACCTGATCCGCATCCAGCAGACGCGCTGAGCCGGCCACTTCGCGCCGCAGCCCCTTGACCTCCTGCACGGGCGCCGCCGCCGTGGCGGCCCCGTGTTCCTTCCAAAGACGAAAGACCCGATGAGCAGCAAGGCCCCGAAGAAGGACGCGAAGCCCCCGAAAGACGCGCAGCACAGGCACGCTGCCGACCACCACGACCTCATCCGCGTGCAGGGCGCGCGGGTGAACAACCTGAAGGACATCAGCATCGAGCTGCCCAAGCGGCGGCTCACGGTGTTCACGGGCGTCTCGGGCTCGGGCAAGAGTTCGCTGGTGTTCGGCACCATCGCGGCCGAATCGCAGCGGCTCATCAACGAAACCTACAGCGCCTTCGTGCAGGGCTTCATGCCGACGCTGGCGCGGCCCGAGGTCGATGTGCTCGACGGCCTGACGACCGCGATCATCGTGGACCAGGAGCGCATGGGCGGCGACCCGCGCTCCACCGTCGGCACCGCGACCGATGCCAACGCGATGCTGCGCATTCTCTTCAGCCGCCTGGGCAAGCCGCACATCGGCTCGCCCAGCGCCTTCGCCTTCAACGTGCCCTCGGTGAAAGCCACCGGCGCCATCACCGTGGAGCGCGGCGCGGCCAAGACGGTGAAGCAGACCTTCAGCCGCACCGGCGGCATGTGCCCGCGCTGCGAGGGCCGGGGCGCGGTCACCGACTTCGACCTGAGCGCGTTCTACGACGACAGCAAGTCGCTCAACGAAGGCGCGCTCACCATCCCGGGCTTCAGCATGGAGGGCTGGTACGGGCGCATCTTCAACGGCTGCAGCTTCTTCGACCCCGACAAGCCGATCCGCAAGTTCACGAAGAAAGAGCTCGACGCCCTGCTCCACATGGAGCCGACCAAGATCAAGATCGACGGCATCAACCTCACCTACCAGGGCCTCGTTCCGCAGGTGCAGAAGTCGTTCCTGGCCAAGGACGTCGAGGCGATGCAGCCGCACATCCGCGCCTTCGTGGAACGCGCCGTGACCTTCACCACCTGCCCCGAGTGCGGCGGCACGCGGCTCAGCGAAGGGGCGCGCTCGTCGCGCATCAAGAAGCTCAACATTGCCGAAGCCTGCGCGATGCAGATCAGCGACCTGGCCGTGTGGGTGCGCGGCCTGAACGAAGCCTCGGTGGCGCCGCTGCTCGCCAAGCTGGCGCACACGCTCGACTCCTTCGTCGAAATCGGCCTCGGGTACCTCAGCCTCGACCGCCCCTCGGGCACGCTCTCGGGCGGCGAGGCGCAGCGCGTGAAGATGATCCGCCACCTGGGGTCCTCGCTCACCGACGTGACCTACGTCTTCGACGAGCCGACCATCGGCCTGCACCCGCACGACATCCAGCGCATGAACGAGCTGCTGCTGCGGCTGCGCGACAAGGGCAACACAGTGCTCGTCGTGGAGCACAAACCCGAAGCCATCGCCATCGCCGACCACGTCGTCGACCTCGGCCCCGGCGCGGGCGCGGCGGGCGGCACGGTCTGCTTCGAAGGCACTGTCGAGGCGCTGCGCACCAGCGGCACGCTCACGGGCCGGCACTTGGACGACCGGGCCGCGCTCAAGAAGAAGGTGCGCGAGGCCACGGGCGCGCTGCCGATCCGCGGCGCCAAGGCGCACAACCTGCGAAATGTCGATGTCGACATTCCACTCGGCGTGCTGGTGGTCGTGACCGGCGTGGCGGGCTCGGGCAAGAGCTCGCTGGTGCACGGATCGATCCCGGCCGGCGCGGGCGTGGTGGCGGTCGACCAGGGCGCGATCCGCGGCTCGCGGCGCAGCAACCCGGCCACCTACACCGGCCTGCTCGACCCGATCCGCAACGCCTTCGCCAAGGCCAACGGCGTGAAGCCGGCGCTGTTCAGCGCCAACTCCGAAGGCGCCTGCCCCACCTGCAACGGCGCGGGCGTGATCTACACCGACCTCGCGATGATGGCCGGCGTGGCCACGATCTGCGAGGAGTGCGAGGGCAAGCGCTTCCACGCCTCGGTGCTCGAACACCATTTCGGCGGGCGTGACATCAGCGAGGTGCTCGCGATGCCGGTGACCGAGGCGGCCGCTTTCTTCGGCGAAGGCCCGGCGCGCACGCCGGCCGCGCACGCCATCCTGGAGCGCCTGGCCGACGTGGGCCTGGGCTACCTGAGCCTGGGCCAGCCGCTCACCACGCTGTCGGGCGGCGAGCGCCAGCGGCTCAAGCTGGCCACGCACATGGCAGAGAAAGGCGGCGTGTACGTGCTCGACGAGCCGACCACCGGCCTGCACCTGGCCGACGTGGCGCAGCTGCTGGCCCTGCTCGACCGGCTGGTCGATGCGGGCAAGTCGGTCATCGTCATCGAGCACCACCAGGCGGTGATGGCGCACGCCGACTGGATCATCGACCTGGGCCCCGGCGCCGGCCACGACGGCGGGCGCGTGGTCTTCGAGGGCACGCCGGCCGACCTGGTCGCCAAGCGCGCCACGCTCACAGGACAGCACCTCGCGGCGTACGTCCGCACCTGACGCGCCCGCGTGTGAAGGGCGCCCGGAAAGCATCGCGGAGAATGGGCCGTCTCCGCTTTGCCTGCCGCCCTGCGGCCCCGTCTGCTGCGATGCCTCTTGCGTTCTCGTTTTCTTCCACCGCCCGGCACACCCTGGCCGTGGTCCTGCTGACGGCAGCCGCCGCACCCTCCGCCTGGGCGCTGGCCAGCTTCGAGGAAGTGAAGCGCGACTTCCGTTCCTCCGAAACCGCCGTGCTCGACCGCCAGGGCGAGTTGCTGCAGCGCGTGCGCACCGACCCGACGGTGCGGCGCGGCCAGTGGACCGCGCTGGCCGACGTGTCGCCCGCGTTGCGCGCGGCCATGCTGCTGAGCGAAGACAAGCGCTTCTACGAACATAGCGGCGTCGACTGGCGCGCCGCCTCGGCCGCGGCCTGGGGCAACCTGTGGAACACGCGCACGCGCGGCGCCTCGACCATCACCATGCAGCTGGCGGGCCTGCTCGACGACGACCTGCGCCGCGCGGCGGGCGGGCGCAGCTTCACGCAGAAGATCGGCCAGACCGTGGCCGCCACGCAGCTGGAGCGCCGCTGGCGCAAGGACCAGATCCTCGAGGCCTACCTGAACACGGTGCCCTTCCGCGGCGAGATCGTCGGAATCGACGCGCTCTCGCGCACGCTCTTCAGCAAGGCCCCGAGCGGGCTCGACGCGCGCGAGGCCGCCGTGGCCGCCGCGCTGGTGCGCGCGCCCAACGCCCGCCCGGCGCTGGTGGCGCAGCGCGCCTGCGAGGTGCTGCGCGTGATGGAGCCCGGCGCCAGGACCGACTGCGAGGCGCTCGACATGTTCACCAGCGCGGTGGTGCAACGGCGCGCGTTCGAGCCCAACGAAGGCATCGCACCGCATGCCGCACGGCGGGTGCTGCGCGAGCTGCGTGATGCCCCGGGCACGGCGGGCACTGCAAGCAACGACAAGCCCGTCGCCCCCGCCAGCGTCCGCACCACGCTGCGCGCGCCGCTGCAGCGCTACGCGCTCGACAGCCTGCAGCGCCACCTGCGCGAGCTGCGCGACCGCCATGTCGAAGACGGCGCGCTCGTGGTGCTCGACAACGCGAGCGGCGAGGTGCTGGCCTGGGTCGGCTCCTCGGGCCCGCTGAGCCAGGCCGCCGAGGTGGACGGCGTGACCGCGCTGCGCCAGCCCGGCTCCACGCTCAAGCCGCTGCTGTACGCACAGGCCATCGCCGAGAAGCGCATCACGGCCGCCTCGCTCATCGAGGACTCGTCGGCGCAGATCAGCACCGCGAGCGGCCTCTACATTCCGCAGAACTACGACCGCCGCTTCAAGGGCCCGGTGTCGGCGCGCACCGCGCTGGCCGCCTCGCTCAACGTGCCGGCCGTGCGCACGCTGGTGATGGTGTCGCCCGAGGCCTTCGCGCGCGAGCTGCGCGCCGCCGGCCTGCCGCTGCGCGAGAGCGGCGACTACTACGGCTACAGCCTGGCGCTCGGCAGCGCCGAGGTGTCGCTGCTGTCGCTGGCCAATGCCTACCGCATGGTGGCGAACGGCGGACGCTTCGGGGCGACCACGCTCACGCCCCTCACGCCACGACCGTCTGCCCCGGCCACCAAGGCGAAGCCCGTTGAAGCCGCGCCGCTGCTCGACCCGCGCGCCGCCTTCATCGTCGGCGACATCCTGTCCGACCCGAACGCGCGCACGCGCACCTTCGGCCTGGACAGCATCCTGTCGACCCGCTTCTGGACCGCCGTGAAGACCGGCACCAGCAAGGACATGCGCGACAACTGGGCAGTGGGCTGGTCGCAGCGCTACACGGTCGGCGTGTGGGTCGGCAACGCGAGCGGCGCCTCGATGTGGGACGTGAGCGGCACCAGCGGCGCCGCGCCCGTGTGGGCCGAGGTGATGCGCTTCCTGCACGCCCGCGAACCCAGCCGCGCGCCCACGCCGCCCGCCGGGTTGGTCGAGGCGCCCGTGAGCTTCGGCCCCGGCGCCGACGGCAGCCCGCTCGAAGCGGCGCGCAGCGAATGGTTTTTGCAGGGCACCGAGCAGCCGCTGTTCGCGCTCGACACCGGCATGGCGAGCGACGCGGCCTCGGCGCGCATCACGGCGCCGTCCGACGGCACGATCCTCGCGCTCGACCCCGACATTCCGCCGCAGCGCCAGCGCGTGCGCTTCGAATCCGAAGGGCGCGGCGTGCAGTGGCGCATCGACGGCAAGTTCCACGCACGCGGCAACAGCGCGCAGTGGCTGCCGTGGCCGGGTCGGCACCTCATCGAGCTGGTCGACGCCAGCGGCAAGGTGGTTGATCAGCGCCGCGTCGAAGTGCGCGGCGCGGGTGTGGTGGCAGCGAAGGGAACGCGTAGATGATGAACGGACTGACATGGATGCCCCGCTGGCTGTCGCTGTGCCTCGCCTTGCTGCTCGTGCTGTGCCTCACAGGCCCTCGTGTCGTGCAGGCCAAGCCCGTGCCAGTGCCGCCGATGAGCTCGCGCGTGGTCGACCTCGCACAGGCGCTGTCGCCCCGCGAGGCCGATGCGCTGCGCCAACAGATCGCCGACATCCAATCCCGTACCGAAGCCCAGCTCGCCGTGCTCATCGTGCCGACCACGGGCGAGGACAGCATCGAGGCCTACGCGACGCGCGTGTTCGCCAAATGGCGGCTGGGCCGCAGCGAGGCCGACGACGGCATCCTGCTGCTCGTGGCGCAGAAAGACCGGCGCATGCGCATCGAAGTCGGCACCGGCCTCGAAGGCACGGTGACCGACATCCAGGCGGCCCGCATCATCGACCGCGAGATGGCGCCGCGTTTTCGCGAGGGCGACTTCGGCGGCGGCGTGCAGTCGGCGGTGAGCGCGCTCGCGCGGCTGCTCGACGGCGAGGTGAGCTTCGTCGCGCCCGAGTCGCAGCAGATCGCCATGGACCACGCCGCCGCCCCTGCACCCGCACCCGACGACGAGAAGGTCACCAGCCTGACGAGCGGCGGCCAGGTCACGCCTGAGGGCTGGAGCCTGCTGGGCGTGCTGCTGTGGGGCCTGGGCCTGGGCATCTACCACGGCCGTGGCGTGGAGCGCGACCCGCCGCGCGGCACCTCGGCCTCGCGACGCGCCCAAGAGAAAAAACGCAAGGGCGGGCGCAACGCCAGCGCTGGACCCGAACCCTGGGCCGACGCCCTGGCGGCAATGAAGCCCGAACCGGCGCGTGCGCGCCCTGCCCCGCGCGACCTGCGCCTGGTGCTCGGCCTGCTCGGGGCCGGCCCGCTGGCGGCCGGCGCGGCGCTGCTGAATCCGCCCATCGCACTGGTGCTGGCGATGCCGGCGGCCTTCGGCTACGGGCTGGGCTTTCTCTGCGGCATGTCGCGCACGGCCGCCATCTTCATGGGCGGCTTCGTGGGCGTGATCGCGTCACTGGTCGCCATCGCCTTCACGGTCGGCGCCGAGCGCTTCTGGTGGGGCTTCCTGTGGGCGCTGTGCATCGGCGGCGTGACGCTGTTCGCGGTGGTCATCCTGCGCTGCATGGTCAACACCTTCCAGCGCAGCGTGGTCAGCTTCTTCGTCCGGCTGGTCATCGTGGCGGGCATCTGCGGCTACGTGTTCCACATCACCTCGCCCGGCCCGGTGCCGGACACCTCGTGGATTCCCATCGCGCTGGCGGCGTTCTTCTCGATGCTGTTCGGCTTCCTGCCGCCCGGTGTCTGGGAATCGGGCAGCAGCGACGATGACGACAGCAGCAGCAGCAGTTCGTCATCGTCTTCCTCGTCGTCTTCGTCCTCCTCGGACAGCGGCGGGTCGAGCAGCGGCGGCGGCGCCTCGGGCAGCTGGTGATGCGGGCAGCCGGCCACCCCGACGCGCCGCTTCCATGCCCCTGCCGCCGACTGCGACTTTTCAAGGATGGTTAAATTCATCCAATCATTCAATGAATAAGCCGGCCTGATCCCATGCTCGTCCAACCCCCCCGCACCTCCCTGGCCGACGCCGCCGCGAACAGCATCCGCACCGAGATCGCCGCAGGCCGCTGGCCCATCGGCTCGCGCATTCCCATCGAGCCCCAGCTGGCGCAGTTGCTGGGCGTGAGCCGCGGCACCGTGCGCGAGGCGGTGAAGACGCTGGTCTCGCGCGGCCTGCTCGAGGTGCGCCAGGGTTCGGGCACCTACGTGCGCTCGGGCTTCGACCCCTCGGCCAGCCTGCAGAAGCTGCGCCTGGCGAGCCTGCGTGACCAGTTCGAGGTGCGCCGCGCGCTCGAGGTCGAAGCCGCCCGGCTCGCCGCCGTGCGCCACACCGCCAAAGACCTGCGCCGGCTCCACGCCCTGCTCGACAAGCGCGGCCAGCCCGACATGGCCGACAACGGCGCGGCCTTCATCGAGCGCGACCTGGCCTTTCACCTGGCCATCGTCGATGTGTCGGGCAACCTGGCGCTGGTCGAAACCTGCCGCTTCATCACCGGCTACATCAAGGAAACCATTGCCAGCACGCTGAGCGCCAGCCTGCCCGAGCCCGACGAGGCAGCGCACCGCGCCATCGTCGAAGGCATAGCCAGCGGCGACCCCGAGCGCGCCGCCGCCGCCGTGCGCGAGCTGATGGCGCCCACGATGCACGTCCTGGCGCTGGGCACGGCATGAACTCCATGACTTTGCCCACGGGTGCGGCCACCACGGCGCGCACCCAGGCGGCGCCGTCGGGCGCCGAAGAACTGCTGATCGACGCCGAGGTCGACAGCCTGCCCGCACCGCGCCCCACACCGACACCCAGCCGGGGCCGCCGGCTGCTGCTCGGCCTCACGGTGGTGCTCATCGCCTTCAACCTGCGGCCGGTGTTCGCCAGCCTGTCGGTGGTGCTGCCGGAAATCATCCGGGCCACCGGCCTGTCGGCCACCGCCGCCAGCCTGCTGACCACGTTGCCCATCGTCTGCCTGGGCGTGTTCGCGCCGATGGCGCCCTGGCTCGGGCGCCGCTTCGGCACCGAGCGCACGCTGCTGGGCTGCATGGTGCTGATCGGCGTGGGCACGTTGCTGCGCGGCACCGGCAACATCCCGCTGCTGTTCCTGGCCTCGGCCATCGCGGGCAGCGGCATCGCGGTGTCGAACGTGCTGCTGTCGGGCCTGGTGAAGCGCGACTTCGCCAAGCAGGCCGCGCTGATGATGGGCCTGTACACCATGGCGGTGTGCGGCGGCGCCGCCAGTGCCGCGGGCCTCACGGTGCCGCTGGAGCACGCACTGGGCGGCGGCTGGACGCTGGCGCTCGCCATGTGGGCCGTGCCGGCCGCGCTGGTCACGTTCATCTGGGCACCGCAGGCGCTGCCGCTCAAGCCGGTGGCGAGCGAGTCGGGCTTCACCGTGCGCGGCCTGTGGCGCGACCGGCTGGCCTGGCAGGTCACCTTCTTCATGGGGCTGCAATCGGCCCTGGCGTACATCGTGATGGGCTGGCTGGCGCCGATCCTGCGCGAGCGCGGGCTCAGCGGCGAAATGGCCGGCTACGTGGTGTCGCTGTCGGTCATGACGCAGGTCGTGACCTGCCTCGTGGTACCCGCGCTGGCCGTGAAGCTGCGCAACCAGCGCGCGCTGGCGGTGGTGCTGTCGGCGATGACGGTGGCGGCCATGCTGGCCATGCTGTTCGCGCCGCTGGACGCCCCCGGCGGCATGTGGACCTGGGCCGTGGTGCTCGGCATTTCGCAGGGCGGCACCTTCGCGCTGGCGCTCACCATGATCGTGCTGCGCTCGCCCGATTCGCACGTGGCGGCGCACCTGTCGGGCATGGCCCAGGGCGTGGGCTACATGGTGGCGGCCTTCGGCCCGCTGCTGGCCGGGCTGCTGCACGGCTGGACCGGCAGCTTCCACGCCTCGGCCTGGCTGTTCGTCGGCCTGGGCGTGGCGCTGGTCATCGCGGGGCTGGGCGCCGGGCGCACGCTGCATGTGGGCGCGGTGACGGTGCCGCGCCACTGAGCCTCACTGCAGGTAGCTCTCGGCCAGCAGCGCCCAGTAGGCGGCGCCGATCGGCAGGTTGCTGTCGTTGAAGTCGTAGCCGGGGTTGTGCACCATGCAGCCGCCGTGCTCGCCCGTGGCGCCGTTGCCGATGAACAGGTAGCAGCCGGGCTTCTTCTCCAGCATGAAGGCGAAGTCTTCGCTGCCCGTGACGGCCGGGCCCTGCGGCTCGACGTGGGCCTCGCCCACCAGTTCGCGGCCGATGCGGCGCGCGAACTCGGTTTCTTCCGGCGTGTTGACCAGCACCGCATAGCCCTTGCGGTAGTCGATGTGCGCCCGCACGCCGAAGCTCTCGGCCTGCGCGTTCACGATAGCCTTCAGCCGCTTCTCCAGCAGCACGCGCACCTCGCGATCGAGCGAGCGCACGCTGATCTCCAGCGTGCAGGTCTCCGGGATCACGTTGTTGGCCTTGCCGGCATGGATGGCGCCGACGGTGACGATCGACATCTCCTGCGGATCGGCGTTGCGCGAGACGATGGTCTGCAGCGCCATGACGATGCTCGACGCCGCCACGATGGGGTCGGCCGTGCGGTGCGGCATGGCGCCGTGGCCGCCCACGCCGGTGAGCGTGACGGTGGCGTAGTCCGACGAGGCCATGGCCGCGCCTTCGCGGAACACCAGGTCGCCCTGCCTGCGGCCCGGGGAGTTGTGCATGGCGTACACCGCGTCGCACGGGTACTTTTCGAACAGGCCGTCGTCCATCATCTTCACGGCGCCGCCCATGCCCTCTTCGGCCGGCTGGAAGATCAGGTTCAGCGTGCCCGAAAACTCGCCGTGCTGTGCCAGGTACTTGGCCGCGCCCAACAGCATGGCCGTGTGGCCGTCGTGGCCGCAGGCGTGCATGATGCCGGGCCGTCCGCTGCGGTAGGCTAGGCCCGTCTTCTCCTCGATGGGCAACGCGTCCATGTCGGCGCGGATGCCGATGGTGCGCGTGCCGCTGCCGCGCTTCAGGCGGCCGACGAGGCCGGTCACGCCCAGCCCACGCTCGACCTCGTAGCCCCAGGCCGCGAGGCGCTCGGCGACCAGGTCGCTGGTGCCGAATTCCTCGAAGCCGAGCTCGGGGTTCTGGTGGATCTGCTGGCGCACCGTCACGAATTCAGCGGCGTGCTTTCTCATGTACTCGAGGTAGTGCTGTGCGTTCTGAGGCATCGTGTGCTCTGTGTGAGGTGGAAGAAAGAAAAGCGAGCGTTGCTCAAGGCCGCAGCGCCATCGTGGCGGGCAACCGCGTCCACGGCAGGTCGGCCGGGTCGGCGGCCATCGGTCCCGGCGCCTTGGCCACGAGGATGGTGCTGGCGATGGGCGCGAAGTCGGCCCGGAAATGCACCGAGCTCTTGTTGACCAGCACCTTCATCGCCTCGGGTTCGATGCCCAGGTAACGGAAGAACTCGCGGTCGAGCATCTGGCTCTTGCCGCTGGCCACGGCGATGCGCACGCCCTCGATCTCCAGGCAGGCGCTCAGGCCCAGCGACACCGTGCCGCCTCGCGACATCGGCCCCTTGCCCTTCACCTGGCCGTCGCTGAGCGCCGTCACGGTGAACACGCCTTCGACCGGCGCGTCGCTGAACTGGCCGCCCCATGTGGGCACCGAGGTGCCGAGCGCGATGCGGATCTGCGCGCCCACGCCCGCGGCGTGTGCCGCGGCCGCGGCGGCCGGATCGAACATCAGCCCGAGCGCGACCTTGCCTGGAAAACGCTTGCCCGCGCCCTCGGCCAGCAGCGCATGCAGCATGCCGGTGGTGTTGCTGTCGGCGCCCGCGCCGGGGTTGTCCTGCGTGTCGGCGACGACGACCGGCTGGCTCGCGCCCTCGGCCAGTTCGAGCGCGCGCGCCACGGCCACGCGCGGCTCGAGCACGTCGAGCCGCCACTGCGAACGCGGCTGGTCGATGCGCTCGTACAGCGTGGCCACGGCCGCGCCGGCATCGTCACCGTAGCCCCAGACCACCGGGCCGCATTCGGCAATGTCGGCAGCCGGAAAACCGGTGGCAAAACTCAGCACCGCGTCGTGCTGCGCGTCGAGCGCTTTCAGCAGCCCGTACACCGACGCGGCGGGTTCGATCATGGTCGACTGCACATTCAACGGCAGCAGAAAGGTGAAGCGCCGCGCATGCAGCGGCTCGCGCGCGCCGCGCGCCATGCGGCGCTCCAGCAGCGTCGCGGCCAGGCGGCCCGTGTCGGCCATGTCGATGTGCGGGTAGGTGCGGTAGGTGGCCAGCGCATCGGCCTCGGCCAGCATCTGGGCGGTGATGTTGCCGTGCAGGTCCAGGCTCGCGACGATGGGCACGTCAGGGCCCACGAGCGTGCGGATGCGCGCGATCAGCTCGCCCTCGGGGTCTTCCAGGTGTTCGGTCACGGCCGCGCCGTGCAGGTCGAGGTAGACCGCATCGATGCCGCCATCGGCCAGCGCGGCCGCCAGGTCTTCGGTAATGGCGCCCGAGATACGCTCGAAAGCGTCCTCGGTCACGTGCGCCGAAGGCGTGGCGCCGGCCCAGGCCGAAGGCACCAGCGACCAGCCCTTCTCGCGCGCCGCATCGATGAAGCCGCCGACGGGAATGTTGCGGCCCGCGTAGGCCTCGACGATCGCTGCGCCGCGCCGGTACGGCGGAAAGCTGGAGCCCGCATTGAACGCGGCCCAGTCGGCCTTGCTGGGTGCGAAGGTGTTGGTCTCGTGCTGGAAACCGGCGATGAAGACTTTCATGGCATCCTTTTTTTCATTGACGTGGGAACGAAGGAATTTCAGCTGCGTGCAAAGGCAAAGTCGCGACCCGGCGCGGCTGCCAGCAGTTTGCGCGTGTAGTCGTGTTGCGGCGCGAAGAACACGTCGCGCACTGAGCCGCGTTCCACGATTTCACCTTGGCTCATGACGATCACGCTGTCGCAGATCTGACTGGCCACGCGCAGGTCGTGGGTGATGAAGAGAATGCCGATCTTCAGCCGCTGCTGGATCTCGTCGAGCAGCCGCAGGATCTGCGCCTGCACCGACACGTCGAGCGCCGACACCGCCTCGTCGGCGATCAACACCTTGGGGTCGCAGGCCAGCGCGCGTGCAATCGAGATGCGCTGGCGCTGGCCGCCCGAGAACTCGCTCGGGTAGCGGCGCAACGCGTCGGGCGACAGGCGCACCAGACGCATCAGCTCTTCCGCCCGCGCCCAGGCCTGGCCGTGCGGCGTGCCGAAGTTCACCGGCCCTTCGACGATGGAGTCGCCCACGGTCTGGCGCGGGTTGAGCGAGCGGTACGGGTCCTGGAAGATCACCTGCACCGTGCGCCGGAACGGCGACAGCGCGCGCCCCTTGGCATGCGCGACCGACCGGCCATCGGCAAAGATGTCGCCCGAGGTCGGGTCGATCAGCCGCGCGATGCAGCGCGCCACCGTCGACTTGCCCGAGCCCGATTCGCCCACGATGCCCACGGTTTCGCCGGGCCGCACCGCGAGCGACACGTCGCGCGCGGCCTTCACCGTGCGGCGCTTGCCGGGCCAGCTGCCCGTGACGTAGGTCTTGCAGATGTTCACCGCGTTGAGCAGCGGATAAGCGTCCACGACCGGCGGGCGCTTGTGCGCGGAAAGCTCGGGCACCGCATCCAGCAGCATCTTCGTGTAGGGCTCGCGCGGCGCCGTGAGCACCGCCATCTTGTCGCCCTTCTCGATCATGGCGCCGAGCTGCAGCACCACCACCTCGTCGGCAATCTCGGCCACCACGCCGAAGTCGTGCGTGATGAAGAGAACGGCCGTGCCGCTCTCGGTCTGCAGTTCGAGGATGAGCTTGAGGATCTCGGCCTGCGTCGTCACGTCGAGCGCGGTGGTCGGCTCGTCGCAGATCAGGAGCGCGGGCTTGAGGATGAGTGCCATCGCGATCACGATGCGCTGGCGCTGTCCGCCCGAGAGCTGGTGCGGGTACGAGGCGTAGATGCGCTCGGGCTCCGGCAGCCGCACGCGCGCCATGATCGCAAGTATCTTCTGCCGCCGCTCGGCCGCGCCCATGTGCACGTGCTGCGCCAGCATTTCATCGATCTGCGCGCCGCAGGTCATGACGGGGTTGAGCGCGGTCATCGGCTCCTGGAACACCATCGCCATCGACGGGCCGCGCAACTGGCGCAGGCGCGACGTCGGCGCGGTGAGCAGGTTCTCGCCCTGCAATTCGATGGTGCCGCGCACCGGCGCGAGCCCCGCGGGCAGCAGGCCCATCACCGCATTGGCGATGACCGACTTGCCCGAGCCCGATTCGCCGAGCAGGCAGACGATCTTGCCGGGCGGCACGTCGAAGGACACCTTGTCGACCGCATGCGGCCGGTCGCCGCCGCGCGGCAATGCGATGGCAAGGTCGCGAACCGAAAGTACGGGGGTTTGTTGCGTCATGGCTCAGCCTCCGCGCTTGTTGAACTTGGGGTCGAGCGTGTCGCGCAGCCCGTCGCCCAGGATGTTCACGGCCAGCACGGTGAGCGCCAGGAAGATGCCCGGGAACAGCACGTTGTGCGGATACTGGTTGAACTGCGCGCGGCCCTCGGCCATGATGTTTCCCCAGGTCGCCATGTCCGCCGGCAGGCCCACGCCGAGGAACGACAGGATGGCCTCCACCAGGATCGCCGAGGCGCACACATAGGTCGCCTGGATGATCAGCGGTGCAATCGCATTCGGCAGGATGTGCCGCGCAAGAATCTTCCAGGTCGGCGTGTCGAGCGCGATGGCCGCCTCGACGTACGGCTCTTCGCGCACCGTGAGCACCACCGAGCGCACCAGCCGCGCCACGCGCGGAATCTCGGGCACCGCGATGGCGACCACCACGGTGAGCAGGCTGCCGCCGAACAACGCCACGAGGCTGATCGCGAACAGGATGCCGGGGATGGCCATGACGCCGTCCATCAGCCGCATGATCACGCTGTCGATGCGGCGAAAGTAGCCGCCCAGCAGGCCCACGAGCATGCCGAGCACCATGGCGAGCGCGGCCACGGCCACGCCCACCGTGAGCGACACGCGCGCGCCGTACAGCGTGCGGCTCCAGATGTCGCGCCCCAGGCTGTCGGTGCCCATCACGAACAGATGCTCGAAGGTGTCGCCGGCCAGGCTGTTGAACTCGCCGCGCGTGCCGGGCATGAGGTTGCCGCTGCCGGGGTCGATGGCCGTGGGGTCGATGGTGCCGAGCCACGGCGCGGCCAGCGACATCAGCACGAGCAGCAGCAGCACGCTGCCGCCCGCGCGCACCGACCAGTCGGCCAGGATGCGCGTGAGCAGCGAGCGGCGTTGCGGCGGTGCCAGCGGTTCGATGGCGATGTCCGGCACAACTGCTGCGGCTCCGGCTGCTGCGGCGGCCGACATGGAAAGGGTCGAATCGGTCATGGTGTTTCCGTTCACTTCGTTCAGTACCGGATGCGGGGGTCGAACACCAGGTAGCTCAGGTCGATCAGCAGATTGATGAGCACGTAGATGACGGAGAAGAACAGCGTGATGCCCTGGATCAACGGGAAGTCGCGCGACAGCACCGCGTCGACCGTGAGCTGCCCGAGCCCCGGAATGGCGAACACCGTTTCGGTGACCACCACGCCGCCGATCAGCAGCGCAATGCCGATGCCGATGACCGTGACGATGGGAATGGCCGCGTTGGCGAGCGCGTGGCGCATCAGCAGCCGCGTCTCGGAGATGCCCTTGGCGCGCGCGGTGCGGATGTAGTCCTCGGTCATCGCCTCGGCCACGGCCGCACGCGTGACGCGCGCGATCAGCGCCACGTAGATGATCGACAGCGTGATCGACGGCAGGATCAGGTGCTTGAGCCACAGCAAAGGCCCCTGGCTCAGTCGCTGGTAGCCCTGCACCGGCAGCCACTGCAGGTGCAGCGCGAAGATCCAGATGAGCACGTAGCCGATCACGAACGCGGGGATCGAAAAGCCCATGACCGAGAAGCCCATCAGCATGCGGTCGAGCCAGCCGCCGTGGCGCCACGCCGCGAGCACGCCGAGCGGCACCGCGATGAGGATGGTGGCCACCAGCGTCACGGCCGCGAGCGACACCGTGGCCTCGATGCGCTGGCCGATCAGTTCGACCACCGTCTTCTTCATGAAGTACGACTCGCCGAGGTTGCCCTGCAGCAGCTGCGCGCTCCAGTGGAAGAACTGCACGGGCAGCGACTCGTTGAGCCCCAGCTGCTCGCGCACCTTGGCGATGTTCTCGCTGGTGCCGCTGTCGCCCACGATGGCGGCCGCGGGGTCGCCGGGCGCGAGCCGCAGCATCAGGAACACGATGAGCGCGACGATGACGAGCACCGGCACGGTCGAGAGAATGCGGCGTGCAAGAAAAAGCAGCATGGTGACTCCCGGGTCCGGCCGCGTCAGTTCTTCTTCAGGTTCCAGAACACGGCGACCGGCGAGCGCACCACGCCGCTCACCACGCCCTTGCGGTAGGCCGTGAGCGGCTTGTACTCGCCGATGGGTGCGTAGATGCCGGTGTCGTACACGCGCTGCTGGATGGCGGTGGCCAGCTCCTTGCGTTGGGGTTCGTCGCTGCTGGCAAGGAAGTCGGACTTGAGCTGCTCCAGCTTGTCGTCGGTGGCCCAGCCGAACCAGCCCTTCTCGCCATTGCCCGTGAGCGGCGCGAAGAACATCGGGTTCATGTTGTCGGCAATGCCCCAGCCGGTGATGAAGAGGTTCCAGCCGCCCTTGTCGACCGGATCTTTCTTCGCGCGGCGCGTGACCAGCGTGGGCCAGTCCATCGACTGCATGTCGACGTTGAAGCCGGCCTGCTTGAGCAGCTGCGCCATCACCGGCGGAAACTTGTTGAGCACCGCGAAGTCGGCCGGGTACATCAGCACCACGGGCTTGCCGTCATACCCTGCCTCCTTGAGCAGCGCCTTGGCTTTTTCGAACTGCGGCTTGCCGGTGAAGTAGCCCGTCTTGTCGGAGGCGAAGGCCGAGCCGCAGGGGTAGATCGATGCGCAGCCGTTGTACAGCTCCTTGTGCACCAGCTGGGCGCGCATCAGCGCCTCCTGGTTGATGGCCATGAAGGCCGCCTGCGCGATCTTCGGGTTGTCGAAGGGCGGGATCAGGTGGTTCAGGTGCAGCGCGAACGAGCCCTTCGACACGGGGCTGTCGAGCGTGATGGCGGGGTTGTTCTTGAGCGCGGTGTACTGCTCGGAGGGCACCCACTCGATCATGTCGACCTCGCCGTTGGCCAGCGCATTGGCCTGCGTCTGCGCGTCCTTCAGGACGATCCACTCCATGCGGTCGACGTACACGTTCTTGCCACCGGCCGTGCCCGACGGCGCCTCGGTGCGCGGCACGTATTTGGTGTTCTTCAGGTAGACGATCTTTTCGCCGGGGCGGTATTCGTCCTTCTTGAAGATGTAGGGGCCGGAGCCGGTGGCGTCGTCGATTTGCTTGTCGGCCGGTGTGGCCGCCACGCGCGCCGGCATGATGAAGGGCGGGTTCGACGACGGCTTGCTCAGCGCGTCGAGCACCATGCCGAAGGGCTCCTTGAAGACGAACCTGAAGCTGTTGGCATCGACCGCCTCGGTCTTGTCCAGGGCGGTGAACATCTTCTGGCCCAGGCCGTCGCGCTGGCCCCATCGCTTGAGCGATGCGAGCACGTCTTCCGGGGTGACGGGTTTGCCGTCATGGAAGGCCAGGCCCTTGCGCAGCGTGAAGGTCCAGGTCTTGCCGTCGGCGCTGGTCGTGTACTTGTCGACCATCTGCGGCAGCACCTTGCCCTGGGCGTCCACGCCGAAGAGCGTGTCGTACACCATGTAGCCGTGGTTGCGCGTGACGAAGGCGGTGGTCCAGATCGGGTCGAGGATCTTCAGGTCGGACTGCGGCACGAGGCGCAGCACCTTGCCGGTGTCCTGCGCGAAGGAGGAGGCCGCTGCCGCGGCCAGCAAGGCACCTGCGAACAGGGCTTTCAGTTGTCGTGTCTTCAGCATGGGTCAGTTCTCCGGTTGAAAAAAGAGGGGCGCGCGCGCGGGCAACGCCGGGGGCGCGGGCGTCGTGCGGCGGTGCGGGAAACAGGTCATGGAAAAGGCTCCGGAGCGAACACGGACACACCGCGCTCATCGCGCGGCGTGCCCCTGCTGTCCTTTTGCCTGAGAGATTCACCCTGCACGCACATCGCGCAGGGCTTGCCCCTTCGGCGGCTGCCCTCGGTCCCTGCAAGGGGGCCGGTCAGCGCTCTCCAGCGTTAGAAAAATCCAGTCTTGGGACCTGAGCGTTATGGGCTATCGCCTTCGGTAATGCACCAGCTCGACGCATCGAGCCAGGCATTTCTCCTGGATGCTTTCTTCAAAGCAGTTTGCGTGCCACGGAGTGGCATGGGCCGCGGCAGCGGGGTCATCGGGGTTTCTCCGACCGCGCCCGGGCTCGACCGGGCGACAATGGGGGGCTCCGGCGAAAGTCCATTTCGCCCAATGAAATTTCAGCCCTCTCGACAACCCAGAACCTACGGAAGCAAGCGCATGAGCACGAAGCAACCCACCATCGTCTACACCCTCACCGACGAGGCGCCGCTGCTGGCGACCTACGCCTTCCTGCCCATCGTGCGCGCCTTCACCGCGCCGGCCGGCATCAACGTGACGACGAGCGACATCTCGGTGGCCGCCCGCGTCCTGGGCGAATTCCCCGAGTTCCTGAGCGACGACCAGAAGGTGCCCGACAACCTGGCCGAACTGGGCAAGCTCACGCTGCGGCCTGACGCCAACATCATCAAGCTGCCCAACATCAGCGCCTCGGTGTCGCAGCTCAAGTCGGCCATCAAGGAACTGCAGGGCAAGGGCTACAAGATTCCCGACTACCCGGAGAACCCGACCTCGGACGAGGACAAGGACATCCGCACGCGCTACAACAAGTGCACCGGCAGCGCCGTGAACCCCGTGCTGCGTGAAGGCAACTCCGACCGCCGCGCGCCCCGCGCCGTGAAGGAATACGCCCGCAAGAACCCGCACAGCATGGCCGAGTGGAGCCAGGCCTCGCGCTCGCACGTCTCGCACATGCACGGCGGCGACTTCTATCACGGCGAAAAGTCCATGACCCTGGACCGCGCGCGCAACGTCAAGATGGAGCTGATCACCAAGAGTGGCAAGACCATCGTGCTCAAGCCCAAGGTCGCCCTGCTCGACCGCGAGATCATCGACTCCATGTTCATGAGCAAGAAGGCCCTGCTGGCCTTCTATGAAAAGGAAATCGAAGACGCGCACAAGACCGGCGTCATGTTCTCGCTGCACGTGAAGGCGACCATGATGAAGGTCTCGCACCCCATCGTGTTCGGCCACTGCGTGAAGATCTTCTACAAGGAAGCCTTCGAGAAACACGGCAAGCTGTTCGACGAGCTGGGCATCAACGTCAACAACGGCATGGTCGACCTGTACAACAAGATCGCCACGCTGCCCCAGAGCACGCAAGACGAGATCAAGCGCGACCTGCACGCCTGCCACGAAGGCCGCCCCGAGCTGGCTATGGTCGACTCGGCCAAGGGCATCACCAACTTCCACTCGCCCAACGACGTGATCGTCGATGCATCCATGCCCGCCATGATCCGCAACGGCGGCAAGATGTGGGGCGCCGACGGCCGCCTGAAGGACGTCAAGGCCGTGATGCCCGAATCGACCTTCGCCCGCATCTACCAGGAGATCATCAACTTCTGCAAGTGGCACGGCGCCTTCGACCCCAAGACCATGGGCACCGTGCCCAACGTCGGCCTCATGGCCCAGAAGGCCGAAGAGTACGGCTCGCACGACAAGACCTTCGAGATCGCCGAAGACGGCATCGCCAACATCACCGACCTGGACACCGGCGAAGTGCTGATGAGCGAAGACGTCGAAAAGGGCGACATCTGGCGCATGTGCCAGGTCAAGGACGCCGCCATTCGCGACTGGGTGAAGCTGGCCGTCAACCGCGCACGCAACTCCGGCATGCCGGTCGTGTTCTGGCTCGACGCCTACCGTCCGCACGAGGCGCAGCTGATCACCAAGGTCAAGATGTACCTGCACGAGCACGACACCACGGGCTTGGACATCCAGATCATGAGCCAGGTGCGTGCCATGCGTTACACGCTGGAGCGCGTCGTGCGCGGCCTGGACACCATCAGCGCCACCGGCAACATCCTGCGCGACTACCTGACCGACCTGTTCCCCATCATGGAACTGGGTACCTCGGCCAAGATGCTGTCGATCGTGCCCCTGATGGCCGGCGGCGGCATGTATGAAACCGGCGCGGGCGGCTCGGCCCCCAAGCACGTGCAGCAGCTGGTGGAAGAAAACCACCTGCGCTGGGACTCGCTCGGCGAATTCCTCGCGCTGGCCGTGAGCCTGGAGGACCTGGGCCTGAAGACCGGCAACGCGCAAGCCAAGATCCTGTCCAAGACGCTCGACGCGGCCACGGGCCAGCTGCTCGACAACAACAAGAACCCGTCGCCCAAGACCGGTCAGTTGGACAACCGCGGCAGCCAGTTCTACCTGGCCATGTACTGGGCCCAGGAACTCGCCGCGCAGACCGAGGACAAGGACCTGCAAGCCAAGTTCAAGAAGCTCGCCGAGGCGCTCACCGCCAACGAGAAGAAGATCGTCGACGAACTCGCGGCCGTGCAGGGCAAGCCCGTGGACATCGGCGGTTACTACCTGGCCGACCCGAAGAAGTACGAAGCCGTGATGCGCCCGAGCGCCACGCTGAACGCGGTGCTGGCACCGGCGGTCTGATCGCGCTGTGCCTGCGCCTTCCGGGTCTGTGCTGACCCGGAAGCCTTCCTACCAACGGCCTGTTGCTCGCGCGGCAGGCCGTTTGTCTTTGCATCTTCCATCGCACAGCGCGAGACTAGACTGCGATTCCCCGCCCCACTCACTGCAAGAGAAAAGAAAGGCAGGCCCCTCATGAAACTCCGTCTGCTTGCTGCAGCTGCCGCCTCGACCCTGCTCGCGGCCGTTGGCGGCGCCCACGCCCAGAGCAACTGCGACACGCTGCGCGCCGAGATCGAGGCCAAGATCGCCGCGTCGGGCGTCACCAATTTCAGCGTCGTCACCGTCGATGCCGCCGCCACGGCGAGCGGCCAGGTCGTGGGCAGCTGCGACCTCGGCACCAAAAAGATCGTCTATCAGCGCGAAGGCGGTGCGGCCTCGCCGCCCCCGGCCTCCACGTCGGCCCCCGCGCCACGCGGCGCGCCCCTGCTCACCGAGTGCAAGGACGGCTCGGTGTCCATGGGCGGCACCTGCAAGCCCTGAGCGCAGGGCAGCATCCCGTGATCTGGCCCGCCCTGCGCCTCTTCTTCGGCCTGTTGACCCTGTTGGCGATCGGCTGGCAGCTGACGATCCATGTCCGCATGGGCTTCAACGTCGTCAACTTCTTCAGCTTCTTCACCAACCTCTCGAACCTGTTCGCGGCGATCGTGCTGGTGCTCGGCGCGCGCCGCCTCTGGCAGCCAGCGTCTACAGGGCCCGACGAAGGGCTGCGCGCCATGTCGGCCGTGAACATGGTGGTGGTCGGCATCGTCTTCTCGCTGCTGCTGCGCGACGTCGACCTCGGCGCGCTGCGACCGTGGATCAACACGCTGCTGCACCACGTGATGCCGTGTGTCGTGCTGCTCGACTGGCTGCTGCAGCCGCCGCGCACGCGGCTCGGCAGCCGGCAGCTGCTGTGGATACTCGTCGTCCCGATGGTCTACCTGGCCTACACGCTGGCGCGCGGCAGCAGCACCGGCTGGTATCCCTACCCCTTCCTCAACCCCGCCAATGTGGGCGGCTACGGCGGCGTGGCCGTCTATGCGGCAGGCATCGCGCTGACCTTCGGGATGGCGGGATGGGGGTTGTTGGCGTTGGGGAACCGGCTGGGGCAGCGCAGCGCGGAAGGCTGACGGCGCTGTCAGCGCGCTGTGCCGAGGCCCTCGCACAGGCCTTCAATGTCGGCGTGCAACATGCCGAGTGAAGCGATCGCGAACCGCTGAAGCGATGCGCGATCGGTCGCACTGAAGAACGATGCAGCACCAGCCGACGGATGCGCTTCATCGCGTCGATCTTCATCCCACGCGAGCAACTGCATCAACGTGTGCGCGCCCTGCACCACGTCGCGCGCATCGCCGAGGAACACGGCGTACTGCCGCTCCTTGGGGTCGAGTCCCTGCACGGGATCCAGACAAAGGGGTTGAATTGCGCACTGTCATGCGCAGTGCTCGATGACTTGGCCATGTGGGCCCTTCCTCGCATTTTTGCTGTTGCTACAACCGCAACCACGCTGCGAAGCGAGGACGGCGGCTCGAATGCCGCGATTCTTCAGGCTGCTAAACCCGGCCCCGCTCATCACGAGGCGACTGGAATGTAAAGGCGGGGTGGGCTCGCGTCAATCGCTCTTCGAGCGCTGCTCCTCGCATCGCACATCTTGGGTCATGCCAGTGCTGATCCGAAGTTCCAGTTTCCTTCGTTCGGCATTCCATTCAACTGCGGTCTGCTCCGTATCGAGCAGCACGCTCGATGCGACCGAATCGTGGATCCAGCGCGTACTGTCGCTCAGGCCCTGTCCACTGATCAGTTGCGCTTTCGACACCGCGTTCACTTCGGCCAATTCACGTGCCGCAGCGGCCGCAGACATCTTCAATGAATCGACCACCCCTGGAAATCTCGGGTCTGTTGTGGTGATCGCCTCCGAATCCTTGATCGTTCGCTCGAGCATTCCCACGCGACCGCTCGTTAGGCTCCGGATCGTTTCAAGGTTGGACATGACCTCCTCTTGCATGGAGGAATCGACGAGCGCGAAGCAAGCCACGCGCAGATCGATGCGATCCAGCACGACGCCATCGATGGGGCGCATCGCGCGAAACTGGACATGCGCTTGCGCAGTGCCTCGTTCCGCATCGTGGCTCATCAGGGCGACCGAGTTGTCGTCAAGAAAGCGAATCAGCTCCCCCGGCCCCAGGTCGTGAAGACTCACGTCGGCGAGGCGGATGGCGATCGTTCGCTTCTGGCCCAATTGATTGTCCGTAGTCTCTTGGCGCACAGGCACGACGACCCATTCGAGCTGCGTGTCTCGCTGCGCGGCCAATTGATAGTCCAAGTACGTGAAGTCGGGCGCGCTGGGGCGCGAGTGCACCTCTTCGAAATGGATCGCCTCGACACCCGACCGCCCATTGGAGAACGAAGACAGATCGATGTGCTGGACGCGGAGCTTGCCGCGCTCGACAGAAAGCCGGACCAGTTGCGCCTCGCCACACGCCGACTCGCTCACCGCGAGCAACGCCAACACCGACTCGTCCTTGAGAGGGCGAACGTCCGAAATTCGATAGAACGGTGAAAAGCAACGACCGCCCCTCTGAAAGAGCTTCTCGCTGATTTCCTGATCGCCCACACCCCACCCGTTGACCTTCAGCGAAAGCCGTCGCCTGTGTTGCGGACCGCTCTCGGTGCCGTAGCGGGTCAGCGTGCTGATCACCTCCATCTTGCTAGAGCGCCACACGCTGTCTTCGGAATCGCGATTGCCGCACGCGTTCAGCAGGAAGGTCGAAAACAAAAGAACTGCAAACAGCAAGGCCGGAATTCGCATGAAGAGATCCTAAGGTCTGCGCCGCTCGATGCTTGCCGGCCCACCGGCATCTTTTCGCAGGATCAGGCAAAAACCTCGTTCGATCCGGATACCGCCTCCGGCCCCTTCGCCCCGAGACTCCTCTGCATGCCCGGCGCACCCTTCGCGCCATGGCGCATCGACCCGCATGAGGAGTTTTGTATGAGTGCAATCCAGGACACAGTGGTTCTCGTCACCGGCGCCAGCAGCGGCATCGGCGAGGCGACGGCGCGGCGGCTCGCGCGGCGCGGCGCCCATGTGGTGCTCGGCGCGCGCCGCACCGAACGGCTGGCCGCGCTGGCGGCCGAGATCAACGCGACCGGCGGCTCGGCGAGCTTCCGGCGGCTGGACGTGACGCACCGGCCCGACATGGAGGCCTTTGCCGAGTTCGCCCTCGACACGCACGACCGCATCGACGTGCTGGTGAACGCCGCCGGCGTGATGCCGCTGTCGCCGCTGTGGCAGCGCAAGATCGAAGAGTGGGAGCTGATGATCGACGTCAACCTGCGCGGCATGCTACTGGGCGTGGCGGCCGTGCTGCCGACGATGCAGGAGCAGGGCTGGGGCCACATCGTCAACGTCGCGCCGGTGGCCATGGGCGGCGCCACGCCCGACTCGGCCGTGTACCACGGCACGCAGTACGCGGTGCAGGCGATTTCCGAAGGGCTGCGGCGGGAACACGCGGGGCGCCTGCACGTCGCGCTCGTGAGCCCCGACGTGGCCGAGGCCGCCGACCCGCTGGCCGAGCGCATCGCCGCGAGCTACACCTTCGAACGCATGTGCACGCGGCGGCGGTTGACGACGCCCGTCGAGGGCGTGGCGCGTGCCATTGCCGGAGCGATCGAAGGCGCGAGCTACGGCATGGCGGGCCCGGGCTGGCGCTCGGCCCCGACGCCGCGGCCGAAGCCTGCGACGCCGGTGTACTGACGCAACCCCGCCTCAGGAGCTCTTGTACGGCAGGAACTTGCCCGACAGCACCACGTTGACGCGGTCGCCCTTCGGGTCGGCCTGGCGCTGGATGTCCATGCTGAAGTCGATGGCGCTCATGATGCCGTCGCCGAACTCCTCGTGGATCAGTTCCTTGATGGTGGTGCCGTACACGCTCACCACCTCGTACCAGCGGTAGATCAGCGGATCGGTCGGCACCGGCGTGGGCAGCGAGCCCTTGTAGGGCACGACCTTGAGCCACTTCTGCTCCTCGGGCGTGAGGCCGAAGATCTTGCCGATGATCTTTGCCTGCTTGTCGTCGAGCGTCATCTGGCCGAGGCAGGCGGCGGTGGTCCATTCTTTCGAGAGGCCGACCTTCTTGGCCACGTCGGCCCACTGGATGCCCTTGGACACCTTCACGGTGATGATCTTCTCGGTGACGTCGTTGCGGTTCATGCGGCTTGGCTCCTGGGGTTGAAATGGATGCAACAGGACAAGCAACAGACATGCCCGTCCCCGTCTTTCTCCCTCCTCCGCTGGGGGAGGGCGAGGGTGGGGGCAGGCGGACTCCGAGAAAGCATGGCGCCTGTTCGAAGGCCTGCCCCCATCCCCGCCTTCCCCCGGAAGGGGAAGGAGCAAGACCGGCTCAGCGCTCCCAGCGGAACTTGCGCTCCGACTCCGCGATGGGCTGGTCGTTGATGCTCGCAAAGCGCCTCTGCATCAACCCGTTCTCCGCAAACTCCCAGTTCTCATTGCCATGGCTGCGAAACCACTGGCCCGCGGCGTCGTGCCATTCGTACTCGAAGCGCACCGCGATGCGGTTGTCCATGAAGGCCCACAGCGTCTTCTTCAGGCGGTAGTCGTGCTCGCGCTCCCACTTGCGCGAGAGGAACTCGACCGCCTGCGCGCGGCCGTTGACGAAGTCGGCACGGTTGCGCCATTCGGTATCGGGCGTGTAGGCCAGGCTCACGCGAACCGGGTCGCGTGAGTTCCAGGCGTCTTCGGCGGCCTGGACTTTCTGGGTCGCAGATTCGAGGGTGAAGGGTGGCAGCGGCGGGCGGGATTCCATGGCGGGCTTTCAGTCAAAGAAATGAAGTGATGAAGGCCCGCAATGTGCCACGAGTAGACAGACCTGTCTACATGCCTACAATCGCCGCATGGACATCTCTGCACTGCCCGCACGCGAGCGCATCCTGCTCACGGCGCACGAGCTCTTCTATGCCGACGGCATCCGCGCCACCGGCATCGACCGCGTGATCGCCGCGTCGGGCGTCACCAAGGTCACCTTCTACCGGCACTTCCCGTCGAAGGACGACCTGGTGCGCGCCTTTCTCGACCACCGACACGGCGTGTGGATGGCCTGGTTCGTCGATGCGCTGGGCCGCCGCGACGCGCAGCAGCGCATCGCGCAGGGGCAGGCGCTGCCGGTGCTGGCTGACGTGATGGCCGAGTGGTTCGCCGACCCGGTCTTTCGGGGCTGTGCCTTCATCAACTCGGTGGTGGAAGTGGGTGCGAGCGTGGCCGGCGCCGCCGACATCGCGCGCGAGCACAAGCGCGAGATGGTCGAGGTGATCGCCGGCCTGCTCCCCGACGGCCCGCAGCGCATGGCCATCGCGCAGGCGGCCGCGCTGGGCGTCGATGGCACCATCGTCAAGGCGCAGATGGGCGATGCGGCCCTGGCGCGCGAGGCGGTCGACGACCTGCGGCGGCTGCTCGATGCGCTCGTCGCCCTTCGATAACATCGCATCGCTCACTCTCTTCCCCAAAAAACACATGGCATCGACGCGACTCCCCTCGACCCAGGGCCTGCAGGCCTTCGAGGCCGTTGCGCGGCTGCGCAGCGTGAACGTCGCGGCCGAGGAGCTCAGCGTCACGCCCAGCGCGGTCAGCCACCGCATCCGGCAGCTCGAGACGCAGCTCGAGCTCAAGCTCTTCACGGGCAACGACTTCGGCCTGAGCGCCGACGGCGTGGCCTACCTGGCGCGCGTGCGCGAGGCCATTGCGGCGCTGCAGCAGGTGCCGGGGCGCGAGCCCGCGTCGCAGGTGCGGCGGCTGCGCGTGGCGGTCACGCCCACCTTCTCGCGCCAGATGCTGCTGCCCCGGCTGGCCGAGTTCCGCGACGCCTACCCGACCATCGAGCTGATGCTGCAGGTGACCATGCCGGTGCGCAACTTCACCGCCGAAGACGCCGACATCGAGCTGCGCTTCGGCACCGGCCCGTTCCACGACCGCGAGTTCTGCCAGCTGCTGGCCGACGACGTCTCGCCCGTGTGCAGCCCGGCCTACCTGGAACGCCACGGTCCCTTCGACGAGCACTTCTCGACCGACGCCGAGGTGGCGCGCGTGCAGCTGCTGCGCACGCCGCTGGAGTCGTGGCGCATCTGGTTCAAGGCCTGCGGCATCGGCCTGCCCGAGCCGGCCGTGGGCCATCAGTTCAACGACCTGGGCCTGGCGCTCGACGCCGCGGCCGAAGACTTCGGCGTGGTGCTCATGCACCTGCGGCTGGGCCGCGCCTGGATCGACAACGGCCGGCTCGTGCGCCTGTCGCCGCACAGCGCGCCCTCGCCCAACGCCTACTTCCTGTGCTGGCGCCCGGGCACCATGGAGCGCTGGGAATGCGCCACCTTCGTCGAATGGCTGCGCCAGGCGCTGCGCGAGCCGGGCTGAATAATTTTCAGACGGGGTGCGGGCTTTTTTCAGGTGGCCGGCGCGTTTCCCCTGCAGACTCGACCCCCGGCGCCGCCGTGGCCTGCGTAGCCGGCCCGCCTTGACCCCCATAACACCAGCCTGGAGACTTCCCCTTGCCCGACCTTTCCAAGATCACCTGCATCGAAGACCTGCGGGCGATCGCCCAGCGGCGCGTGCCGAAGATGTTCTACGACTACGCCGACTCCGGCGCCTGGACCGAGGGCACCTACCGCGCCAACGAGAGCGACTTCCAGAAGATCAAGCTGCGCCAGCGCGTGGCCGTGAACATGGAAGGCCGCTCCACCCGCACCACCATGATCGGCCAGGAAGTCGCCATGCCCGTGGCCATCGCGCCCACGGGCCTGACCGGCATGCAACACGCCGACGGCGAAATCCTCGGGGCCCGCGCGGCCAAGGCCTTCGGCATCCCGTTCACGCTCTCGACCATGAGCATCTGCTCGCTGGAAGACATTGCCGAGAACACCGACCGCCACCCCTTCTGGTTCCAGCTCTACGTGATGAAGGACCGCGACTTCATCGAGCGCCTGATCGACCGCGCCAAGGCCGCCAACGTGTCGGCGCTGCAGCTCACGCTCGACCTGCAGATCCTCGGCCAGCGCCACAAGGACATCAAGAACGGCTTGTCCACGCCGCCCAAGCCCACCATCAAGAACCTCATCAACCTGGCGACCAAGCCGCGCTGGTGCATGGGCATGCTGGGCACCAAGCGCCGCACCTTCGGCAACATCGCCGGCCACGCCAAGGGCGTGAAAGACCTGTCATCGCTGTCGTCGTGGACCGCCGAGCAGTTCGACCCGGCCCTGAGCTGGGCGGACGTCGAATGGATCAAGAAGCGCTGGGGCGGCAAGCTGATCCTCAAGGGCATCATGGACGCCGAAGACGCACGCCTGGCAGTGAACAGCGGCGCCGACGCGCTCATCGTCTCCAACCACGGCGGTCGCCAGCTCGACGGCGCGCCCTCCTCCATCGCGGCCCTGCCGGCCATCGCCGACGCCGTGGGCAGCCAGATCGAGGTGTGGATGGACGGCGGCGTGCGCAGCGGGCAAGACGTGCTCAAGGCCCGTGCGCTCGGCGCACGCGGCACGCTCATCGGCCGCAGCTTCCTGTACGGCCTGGGCGCCTACGGCCAGGAAGGCGTGACGCGCGCGCTGCAGATCATCCACAAGGAACTGGACATCACGATGGCCTTCTGCGGTCGCACGCAGATCGACGACGTGAAGTCGGACATCCTGTTGCCGGGGACGTTCTGAGGGGCGGCTGAAGACCTCGCCGGGAGCAGGTTGCGGCGGTTGAAAACCTCGTTCCCGGGCACTGAAGCGTGCTGGTGAACAGCGTGTTCTCGAACTCCGGCTTCGATGGCGCTCATGGCGCCCTCCTCGATGCACGCAAACCTTCGCAAGCCTCGCTCTTTCCCTTGCCGCGGGTGTAGTACGCGGTGAGGTCCTTGCGGGTTTCCCAAGGGGCCTTGTCAGCCTCGGGAAAAACACTGCAAGGGCTCTCGATGCCGAATCTGGAAACCAGCAACTTGACACGGTGGTTCGCGTAGAAGTGGACTTGCACGGTGCCGAAACTCTCGCGGGAGTATTTCGGTACTTCCACTTCTGCCTCCTGCGGCGGCGGCGCAGGCCGCGAGCCCGGCGGGCCGCTGCCATAGGCCCACGTCACGCGCGCCTTCATTCCAGGCTGCCAGTCCTTTGGGATCTTGACGCAGCAATTGAAACTGGTGCCCCCGGATTGGGGCGCCATGTTGGGACCGCTGGCACCATTGACCGTGAACCCGATGATGCTTTCGTCGCTCATGTGGTTGTAGCCGGTCACCTCTACGGGGATCTTGTCCTCGCCGCAGGCGGACATCAGCACGCAACCGCTCAACCCCAAAAGCACCCGCAGGCGCGTCCACGGCAGCCCTGAGGCAGTCAACAGGCGCACGATCGCACGCACGATATCCAACGAATGCCGACGGGCATGTTCCGGCCCGGGCGTTGCGTCCGGGTCAAAGGTCGATTCATTCGTGCTCATGGCTCTTTCACTCGTGGGCCGCTGTGGCCGATAGACACTGGCCCCGAGGGCTGCCAACGGGGCCTTCGCGCGCTTGTGTGACTTATTCCCCAACCAAGAAAGGTCAACTGCAAACCAAATACACACCTCGTTCGAACGAACAAGATCGCCCGCCAATATTCGGCCCTCAACAACAGGGAGGAATCTTGAAAAAAGCACGTTCTAACAACATCTCGCGCGCGCGAATGCTTGCCATTGTTGCCGCAGTCGCAGCGATCTCCGCGTGCGGCGGTGGCGGAGACGGTGGTGGCGCTCCCGCCTTTCCCATCTTGCCCATCGCGGAGCCCGCCCCGCCGCCGCCCGCACCAGCGCCCGTGTCGGACAGTTCGGGCCCTTGCTTCAATGAGGCCGACTTCCGCGAAGGCACGGTTGTGGAATTCGAGGCAGCCAAGCCAGGAACAGATCCAGCGACTCCCTCCTTCCGCAGAAAAGCAGTGACCGAGGGCCGCGAGGCATTCGGCGGCGCGAACCCGATCGCGGTGAACGTGGGCTCGGAAAGCATCACCTATCCGGCGTTTCAGCAAATCACCGTCAAGAAGGAATACAAGGACCTCGTGAACGGCAGCTTCCTGCTCTACGGGAAATCGGCCACGTACAAGAACACGATCGATCCGACGTTCGCGCCTTCGCTTCCTCCGGGCTATCCGCTGGTGAATGTCAGCACGGTGTCCCAGGTCTTCACGCCGCCGTTCGCATTCCCGGTCGACATGACGCCGGGCCAGGTCGTCAGCCAACAATCCACAGTGGCGAAGACGCCGGTTCTCAACGGCAGCAGTGGCACAACGGTTTCGCTGCCCGCGAGTGGCGAGCTCACCTACCACGGCCGCGAGCAGTTGGACACGCCACTGGGCACGTTCAACACCTGCAAGCTCTCGCTCAAGATCACTGTGGGTGCATCGGTGATCACCAAGGAAGCCACGAGAGAGTTCTGGCTCGCCGCCGAAGGCCCGTATCGCGGCCAGCTGCTGAAGGGCGGCGATACGAAGACGTCGATGGTTGTGACGAAGATGACCTACTCGCCCAAGTAACGCGGGTTTCAGTCTCTGGCCACGGACCCTTCGGGGTCCGTTTTCATTGCAGCGAACCCTTGTTGCACCGCAGCGCCTCTCGATCGGCTCAGCGCGACGCCAGGCGTTCCATGTAGACGCAGAACATGTCCGCCATCGCATCCGCCCACGCCTCGATCTCGGCGTCGGTGCGGGGGCTTTCGGAAAACTCTTTTCCCACGGCGCTGAGCGTCGCCACGATCAGGTCGCCCGCCATCTCACGCGTGGCATCGGATGCCGCGGGCAGCGCCTGCTGCATGAACACGCGGACGATGTCGTCGCCGGCAGCGCGCACTTCCTGTGCCTCGGGTGCGTCGCGATAGAACGGCGCGGCGTCGCCAAGCGCCGTTCGCACGTCAGCCTCTTCGCACTCGGAGCGGACGAAGGCATGCGTGAGCAGGCGAAGGCGTTCAAGCGCGGGCCGCTGCGTGTCCCCGAGGATGCCGCGCATCATCTCCGTCGTCCGCCGCCATTCATCGCTCTGCAGACGGAACAAAATCGACGCCTTGTTCGGGAAGTATTGGTAGACCGATCCGACGCTCACGCCCGCTCTTTCGGCGACACGCGTCGTCGTGAAACGGCGCACGCCTTCTTTCGCCAAAACCTGAATAGCTGCCTGAAGAATGGCCCCAAGAAGGTCGGCCGAGCGCGCCTGTTGGGGCTTCTTGCGAGAGGAGATCGGGGTGTTTCGACGGTCGGTCATGGGAGCGCTGCGGAACGCGAATGGAAAACATGAAGGGTTCTTCATAGTATTTCGCATCTGCTTTTCACACGAAAGAACCCCGTGACAACCTTGACCACTGCACCCCTCGCGCCCTTGCTGGACCGCCTGTTCCAGGAGGCCAGCGCAGCCACCAGTCCCGCCGTCGCCAGCATCAGCCCGGAAGAGCGCCAACGGCTGATGCACAGCAAGACTGAATACCTCGACCTCTACAGCCGACTCAAGGACCTGTGGCTGCCCGTGTCGCGCAACACCGGCGTACTGCTGTACCAGCTGGCGCGCAGCACCAACGCGCGCCACATCATCGAGTTCGGCACCTCCTTCGGCCTGTCCACGCTGTACATGGCCGCGGCGCTGCGCGACAACGGCGACGGGCGCCTGATCAGCAGCGAGTTCGAGCCCTCGAAAGTCGCCAGGGCCCGCGAGCACTTGAACGAAGGCGGCTTGGCCGACCTCGTCGAGATCCGCGAAGGCGATGCGCTGAAGACGCTGTCGGCCGACCTGCCGCAGTCCATCGACCTGCTGCTGCTCGATGGCGCCAAGGCGCTCTACCCCGACGTGCTGGCGCTGGTCGAAAGCCGCCTGCGGCCGGGCGCGTTGATCGTGGCGGACAACGCCGACCACAGCCCGGAGTACCTGGCGCGCGTGCGCGCTGCGGACAGTGGGTATCTGTCGGTGCCGTTTGCCGATGACGTGGAGTTGTCGATACGGCTGGGTTGAAGCGTTCACGATCGGTTTGCGATTGCAACGGCTCGCAAGCCACTTGCGTCACGGTCATTGCTGATTCCCGCGCGACCTGCCGCATGTGCATGAGACAGCTCTCCCTATGATTTTGAGGAGGCCACAACGGTCCAACAGGGAGAGAAAAATGACAGTACAGAACTCAGCCAGCGCAGCGGGCGCGGCAAAAGCAACACGCGGGCATCCGTCAAACATCAGCGATCCTTCGGTCGCCCAGGCACAGCACTCGGAGCCAACCGTCACGCTGTATGGGCGGATCGCCGCAGGTGGGGTCGGGTATGTCAGTTGGCCTGATCCGCCTGATCTGCACTTCTCGATCATCATCGACGACGCCTACAGCGGCATCACACTTCTCGACGGCCAGCCGACGATGATGGAAGCTGGTATTCGCAACATGGCCTTGATCAAGACCAACAGGCAGGACAACACACTTCCAAGCGGGATCAGAGTCAGAATTCCATTGCAGCCACCGCAAGGAATGAGTCGACAGGAATTCGCGCATCGGATCATCGTCAGCTCGCAAAGATTTGTGAGCTACGTCGCCCCCTACTCGGCGCCGAAGAACATCCGTGGGTCGCAGATGCGGCCCGGCGAATACAACAGCAGCTCGTATGTCGCGGGTCTGCTGCAGAGCGTGATGGGCTGCGTGCCTTCGATCTCCGCCCCCGGATTCCAGACACCAGAATGGGAGAACCCCATTCCTGGGCACTTCTTCAAGGGCGAGGCCATCCGATGAGTGCCGGCTCGCGGCTGGTGCTGAGCGTGCTGTCGTGGGCCGCTTCGATCCCGGTCCTCAATGTCCTGCTCGGCGGCCTTGAGCGACGGCGGGTCCTGACATTGACGGGGCCCATGGTCGCACTCGTTGCCGGCGCCCTGCTCTTGTGGGCCGGGTTGATCTACTGGCGGCAGGTTCCAGCCACCCGCAGCATCGCAAGGCGCATCACGTACTTCATTGCATACCTCACCGTCATGGCCCTGCTGGGCCTGATTGGCGTGTGGGCCGCCTTTTGGGCCACGGTCGCCATCCACGGGCTCTGAGTGCGATGGACGCGGAATCTACAAACAGAAGATCCGCTCCATCCCCACCCACTTCTCCCCTTCCGGCGTCCAAGGCGTAGGCGCCTGGAACTTCCACATCAGTTCCTCCCACGCCCGAATCTTCGGGTCGCTGTGCGATGCCGCCGCCATCGCCTCCGCGTCATACCGCGCATCGTCCGTCTCCATCAGCATCACCATCCGCGTACCGAGCCGGTAGATCTCCATGCCCGTCACGCCGTGCGCGTGCAGGTGCGCGCGCACCTCGGGCCAGATGTCGCGGTGGTACGCCTCGTATTCCGCGATCAGTGCGGGGTCGTCTTTCAGGTCGAGGGCAAGGCAGTGGCGCATGGGTCGTCGTCCGATCAGGTCAAGGCCCGGTCCAGGTGGGTGTAGCCGCCGTCGACGAACACCCACTGCCCGGTCGTGTGCGAGGCCTGGTCGGACAACAGGAACACGACGCTGTTGGCGATTTCCTGCGAGGTGGTCATCCGGCGGCCCAGGGGGATCTTGTCGGTGATGGTCGCAAGCTTTTTGTCGGGTTCGTCGAAGCCGGAGATCCAGCGCTGGTACAGCGGTGTCATCACTTCGGCGGGGATCACGGCGTTGACGCGCACGCCGTCTTCGAGCAGCGACGCGGCCCACTCGCGCGTGAGCGACAGCTGCGCGCCCTTGGCAGCGGTGTAGCCGCTGGTGTTGCCCTGCCCCGTCACCGCCGTCTTCGACGAGATGTTGACGATGGCGCCTTTGCTGGCCTTCAGGTGCGGCAGGCAGAAATGCGCCATGACGTAGCAGTGCACGAGGTTGCGCTCCAGCGAGGTCACGAAAGCCTCGCGGCCCGCTTCGAGCCCGACGCTGTCGTTCACGCCCGCGTTGTTGACGAGCCCGTCGATGCGGCCGAACTCGGCCACCGTGGCATCGATGGCTTTCGCGCACGCGGCCTCTTCCATGAGGTCGAGCTGCATGAAGCGCGCACGCGGCTGCAGCGCGCGCAGCTCGTGCTCGAACGGCGCGTCGAGCGGGCTCTTGCCGAAGATCACCGGCACTGCGCCTTCGCGTGCGAGGGTGAGTGAAATGGCCGCGCCGATGCCGCTGCCGCCGCCGGTCACGATGACCACCTTGTCTTTCAGATGCAGGTCCATGAGGGGCCGATGCCTTTGCTGGGGGTGTTTCTGTTCATGCGCGGAAGCGATAGCGTTCGAGCGACGCCGGCTTCATGGTGATGGAGAAGCCCGCGCCTTTCGGCGGCATGTAGGCCGCGCCGCGGATCTCGCAGGGTTCGACGAAGTGTTCGTGCAGGTGGTCGACGTACTCGATCACACGCCCTTCGCGCGTGCCCGAGATGCACAGGTAGTCGATCATCGACAGGTGCTGCACGTACTCGCACAGCCCCACCCCGCCGGCGTGCGGGCACACGGGCAGCTTGTACTTCGCGGCCATCAGCATCACCGCCAGAATTTCGTTCACGCCGCCGAGGCGGCACGAATCGATCTGCACCACGTCGATGGCGCCGCGCATGATGAACTGCTTGAACATGATGCGGTTCTGGCACATCTCGCCCGTGGCCACCTTCACCACCGGCGCAATGCCTTCGCGGATCTTGCGGTGGCCCTCCACGTCGTCGGGGCTGGTCGGCTCTTCGATGAACCAGGGCTTGGCAAAGGCGAGCTGCTTCACCCAGTCGATCGCCTGGTCGACCTCCCAGACCTGATTGGCGTCGATCATCAAGTGGCGGTCGGGCCCGAGCACCTCGCGCGCCACGGTCAGGCGGCGGATGTCGTCCTGCAGGTCGCGCCCCACCTTGAGCTTGATGTGGTTGAAGCCCGCATCGACCGCCTCTTGCGCAAGCCGGCGCAGCTTCTCGTCGGAGTAGCCAAGCCAGCCGGCCGAGGTGGTGTAGCAGGGGTAGCCCTCGGCCTTCAGCGTGGCGATGCGTTCGGCCTTGCCGACAGCCGCATCGCGCAGCAACACCAGCGCTTCTTCGGGCGTGATGCAGTCGGTGATGTAGCGAAAGTCGATGCAGCGCACCAACTCTTCCGGGCTCATGTCCGCCACGAGTTGCCACACCGGCTTGCCTTCGGACTTGGCCCACAGGTCCCACATCGCATTGACCACCGCACCGGTCGCCAGGTGAATGGCGCCCTTGTCGGGGCCGATCCAGCGCAGCTGGCTGTCGGAGGTGATGTGCCGCCAGAAGCGGCCCATGTCCTGCGCCACCCACTGCAGGTCGAGCCCGACGACCAGGTGCCGCATCGCCTCGATGGCCGCGCAGCAGATCTCGTTGCCGCGCCCGATGGTGAAGGTCAGGCCGTGGCCTTCGAGCCCCGGCTGGTCGGTCTCCAGCACGACGTACGCCGCGGAGTAGTCCGGGTCGGGGTTCATCGCGTCGGAGCCGTCGAGCTGCTGCGAAGTGGGAAAGCGCACGTCCAGTACGCGCATGGATCGAACGATGGTCATGAACGGGGTCTTCGCAAAGAGATGAATCAGTCGTAGAGCACAGCGGCGATCTTGGGATCGGTGATGTTGGTCTTGTCGTACCAGAAGAACCCGGTGTCGACCACCTTGGGCAGCTTCTCGCCCTTGATCGCCTTCACCGCCATCTCCACGGTCTTGTAGCCCATGCCCACGGGGTTCTGCGTGATGGCGCCGGCCATGCTGCCGTCGACGATGGCGTTCTTCTGCTGCTTGCCGGAGTCGTAGCCGATGATCACGACCTTGCCGTTGCGCTTCATCTCCTTCACGCCGTTGACCACGCCGATGGCGGAGCCCTCGTTGGCGCCGAAGATGCCCTTGATGTTGGGCGAGGCCTGCAGGATCGACTTGGTGATCTCGGTCGACTTCAGCTGGTCGCCGCCGCCGTACTGCACGCTCACGATCTTGATGTTCGGGTAGGTCGACTTGATGCGGTTCACGAAGCCATCGCGCCGGTCCACGCCGGTGCGGCTGGTCTGGTCGTGCACCACGAGCGCGACCTCGCCGGCCTTGCCGATCAGCTCGGCCATCTTGTCGGCGGCCAACGCCGCAGCGGCCTTGTTGTCGGTGGTGGTCGTGGTCACGGGAATGTCGCTGTCCACGCCCGAGTCGAAAGCCACCACGGGAATCTTCGCGGCCTGCGCCTTCTTCAGCAGCGGAATGGCGGCCTGGCTGTCGAGCGCGGCAAAGCCGATGGCCTGCGGCTTCTTGGCGAGCGCGGCCGAGAGCATGTCGATCTGCTTGTCGACCATCGATTCCGACTCGGGGCCCTCGAAGCTGACCTTCACCTTCAGGTCTTTCGCGGCCTGGTCGGCGCCCGACTTCACGGCCTGCCAGAACTGGTGCTGGAAGCCCTTGGACACGAGCGGAATGTAGATTTCCGTGGGCTGCTGCGCCTGCGCAAGGCCCGACAGGCCGATGAGCGCCGCGCCGAACGTGGCCGTGAGGGTTCTTCTGTGGATCATGCAAGTCTCCTGTTGTGTGTGGAAAGAAAAAGGGGAAGTCGCTCAGTGCGTGGCGGCACTGCGGCGGCGCAGGATGTCCGCGTACACGGCAAGAATGATGATCACGCCGGTGATCACCGTCTGCCACTCCTGCGCCACCGACAGAATGCGCAGCCCGTTGATGAGCACGCTCATGATGAAGGCGCCGATGATCGTGCCGACGATGGTGCCGGTGCCGCCGCTGAGCGACGTACCGCCGATGACCACGGCCGCAATCGCATCGAGCTCATAGCCCTGCCCCAGCGCAGGCTGCGCGGAGTTCAGGCGCGAGGCAATGAGCAAACCTGCGATGCCGCAGATGCCGCCGCTCACCGTGTAGACCACGACCTTCCAGAAGTCGGTGTTCACGCCCGACAGGCGCACGGCCTCTTCGTTGCTGCCGAGCGCGAAGGTGTAGCGCCCGAGAATGGTCTTGTTGAGCAAGATGCTCGCGGCCACCGCCACCAGGAACAGGATCAGCACCGCGTTGGGAATCGGCAGCGACGGAATGAAGTAGCCGATCAGCGAGTCTTGCGAAATGGCCGGGAAGTTCGGCGTGTCGTTGAAGTAGATCGGCTTGGTGCCCGAGATCACGAGCGACAGGCCCTTGAGCAGCATCATCATCCCGAGCGTGGCGATGAAAGGTGGAATCTTGAGCTTGGCGATCAGCACGCCCGACACAAACCCGGCCAGCGCGCCGAAGAGAATCGCCGCCGCAATGCCCAGCGCCAGCGGCATGCCCATGTAGGTGAGCACCACGCCAGCCATGACGGCGCAGAAGGTCATGAGCGTGCCCACCGACAGGTCGATGCCCGCGGTGATGATGACGAAGGTGCAGGCAATCGCCAGCACGCCGTTCACCGCGGTCGACTGCAGGATGCTCACGAGGTTGTCGGTCTGCAAGAACTGCGGCGAGGCAAAACTGAAGAACACCATCAGCGCGATGAGGCTGGCAAAAGCCAGCAGTTTCTGCCGCGTGGCGGGGCGAAAGAGCCGTGCCTTCAGCGAGAAGCCAGGCGTGGCGGCGGTTGCAGCGGTAGGGGTGGTCAAGGGGGTGTCTCCAATCGTCATGCGGTGGCAGCTGCTTCGCGCCGGGTGGCGAGCTGCATGATCTTTTCCTGCGAGGCCTCGCGCCCCGTCAGTTCGCCGGTGATGCGGCCTTCGCACATCACCAGCACGCGGTGGCTCACGCGCAATATCTCGGGCAGTTCCGACGAGATGATCACGATGGCCTTGCCCTGCGCGGCCAGCTCGTTGAGCAGGCGATAGATCTCGGCCTTGGCGCCCACGTCGATGCCGCGCGTGGGCTCGTCGAAGAAGAGCACGCTGCAGTCGCGCAGCAGCCACTTGGCGATCACGATCTTCTGCTGGTTGCCGCCCGAGAGCAGCCGCACCTGCTGGCGCACCGAGGGCGTCTTGATGCTGAGCTGCTTCACGTAGTGCTTGCCGGCCGCCTCGATGGCGGCCTGGTCGATGAACACGCCCATCGACACGAACTTCTTCATGCTCGGCAGCGCGATGTTGGTTTCCACGTCCATGCCGGTGGCCAGGCCGAAGTGCTTGCGGTCTTCGGAGAGGTAGCCGATGCCGTGTCGCACGGCGTCTTCGGGCGACCGGATCGACACCTTCTTGCCGTGCACGAAGACCTCGCCCGCATCGATGGGGTCGGCACCGAACACCGCGCGCGCCAGCTCGGTGCGGCCCGCGCCCATGAGGCCGGCAAAGCCCAGGATCTCGCCCTTGCGCAGCACGAAGCTGGCATTGCGCACCATCGCGCCGCGCGTGATGCCGCGTGCTTCGAGCACGATGGCGTTGCCCGCGGTGTCGGGAAAATCGTTCTCCACCTCGGTGAGCTGGCGGCCCACCATCATGGCGATGAGCGAGTCCATCGGCGTGTCGGCCATCGACACGGTGGCGATGTACTGGCCGTCGCGCATCACGGTCACGCGGTCTGCGATGCGCTTGAGCTCGTCCATCTTGTGCGAGATGTAGACGATGGCCACGCCCTGCGACTTCAGCTGTCCGATGATGCGGAACAGGTCGGCCACCTCCTCGTTGTTGAGCGCGGCGGTGGGCTCGTCCATGATGAGCACGCGCGAGTCGAACGAGAGCGCCTTGGCGATCTCGACCATCTGTTGCTTGGCCACCGTGAGTTCGCCGACCGGCGTGTGCGGGTCGAGCCGCAGGTTCATGCGATCGAAGATGCGCTGTGTGTCGACGCGCATCGCCTCCTCGTCGATGAACAGGCCCAGGCGCCCGCGCGGCTCGCGGCCGATGAAGATGTTCTGCGCGGCGCTCAGGTGGTTCATCAGGTTGAGTTCCTGGTGAATGATCCCGATGCCCAGCGCCTGCGCGGCGCGGGGGCTCGCGATGTCCACGGACTGGCCGTCGAACAGCACCTCGCCCGAATCCTTGGTGTAGACGCCGGCGAGCACCTTCATGAGCGTGGACTTGCCCGCGCCGTTCTCGCCCATGAGCGCATGCACCTCGCCGGGCTGCAGCTCGAACTGCGCCTTGTCGAGGGCACGCACACCGGCAAAGGATTTGCACAGGTCGCGGAGGGAGACGATGGGTTGCATGGGGGCGCGTTCAGTTCGTCGGGAGGCCATAGAAGCGTTGCGCGGTGCCGCGCCAGAGGTGGGCCTGTTCGCCGGCCGACAGGCTGCCGATGCAGGCCTCGCTGACCGCGATCCAGCCCGCGTAGTCGCCGGTCAGGGTGAGCACCGGCCAGTCGCTGCCCCACATGAGGCGCGCGGGGCCGAAGCTCTCGAGCAGGTGCTCCCACACGGGGCGCACGGCCTGCACCGCGGCATCGACGTCGTGGTGCACCGCCCGCGGCGCCTCGCCCCAGAGGCCGGAGAACTTGCAGCAGACCTGCGGCAATGCGGCAAGCATGGTCATGTGTCGGCGCCAGGTGGCGAAGGCCTCGCTGTCGTGCGCGCCCACTGGTGGCTTCGCGGCGTGGTCGATCACCACGGAAAGCTGCGGCCAGTCTTGGAGAAAGCGCAGCAGCGACGGCAGGTGCCGGGGCATCACCAGCGCATCGAAGCACAGGCCCCGGCGCACGAGCGCCTGGAGGGCATCGGGGCGCGGCATGCGGGCGATCCAGTTGTCGTCGGGCAGGTCTTGCAGCATCGGCCGCACGCCCTTGAACTTCGGATGCCGCGCCATGCGCTCGATCGAGGCCACGGCGTCGGGGCTGGCGAGGTCGACCCAGCCGACCACGCCACCGATCACGTCGTGCGCGGTGGCCAGCTCGAGCATGAAGTCGGTTTCGGCTTCCGCGTCGGCGGCCTGCACGAGCACGGTCTGCTGCACGCCATGCGCTTGCAGCAGCGGTGCGAGGTGTTCAGGAAGAAAGTCGCGCACCAGCGGCGCCAGCGCGGGCACGTCGGCGCGCAGCCACGTGTAGTCGCCGCGCGCGGGCCGCCAGAAATGCTGATGCGAGTCGATGCGTGGGGTCATGCGGGGAGGCACCATCCGTCGCGTCAGATCGTCACGCCGCCATCGACGAGCACCACCTGACCCGTGACGAAGCGCGACTCGTCGCTGAGCAGGTAGACCACCTGCGGCGCGATGTCGTCGGCCACCGCGAGGCGGCCCATGGGCTGGCGCGCAATGAAGTCGCGCTCGGCCTGCGCCGGATCGGGGGCGGCGGCAATGCGTTCGCGCAGCGAAGGCGTGTCCACGGTGCCGGGGCACAGCGCATTGCAGCGCAGCCCCTGCTTGACGTGGTCGGCCGCCAGCGCCTTCGTCATGCCGATCACCGCGGCCTTGGAGGCGCCATATGCGAAGCGGTTCGGGAAGCCCTTCACCGACGACGCCATCGACGCCATGTTGACGATCGAAGCGCCGCTGCCTTCACGCGCCGCCTTGTCGAGCATGCCCGGCAGGAAGGCACGCACCATGCGGTACATGCTCTTCACGTTGAGGTCGAAGCTGAAGTCCCACGCGGCCTCGTCGCATTCGAGCACGCTGCCGTGGTGCACGTAGCCCGCGCAGTTGAAGAGGCCGTCGAGCGGCGGCAACTCGGCAGCGAGTGCGGCAATGGCGTCCGCACTGCGCACGTCGAGCACCGCGGTGCGGATGCCGGGCGATGCATGCCCGAGCTTCTCAAGCAGCGCGGCGTTGATGTCGGTCGCGATCACCTGCGCGCCTTCGCGTGCGCAGGCCAGCGCGGTGGCCAGGCCGATGCCCTGCGCCGCCGCGGTGATGAGGATCGTCTTGTTCTGCAGTCGTGTCGAAGTCATTCGAAATGTTCAATGGTTCGCGTGGCGGGCCAGGCTTAGAACGTATGGCTGATGCCGAAGTACGTGCCCGACTGCTTGCCGCCCATGGGCGGGTTGTTGTTGGTGGCTTCCACCGAGAAGTTGGCGTTGGCGCTGTTGTAGACCTTGCCCACCGATGCGTAAAGCAGCGTGCGCTTCGAGAGCACGTAGTTCGCGCCCAGCATGTACAGGTTGGCGCTGCCGGCGTTGCGGTTCTGCTCGACGCGGAACATCGAGCCGATGAGCGTGAGCCAGGGCGTGAGCTTGTAGTTGGCGCCGACCCAGTAGTGGTTGGCCTTGCTCGGTGCGTTGAGCGGCGCGTCGGGTGCCGACAGGCGCTGGTAGCCGACGAACATCTTCAGGTCTTCAAAGAGCGTGGCGGTGCCGCCGAGCGTGAGTTCCTTCGACGTGTTGAACAGCTCGGTGTACTTGCCGTTCTTGTCGCGCGCCACGTCGTAGATGGCGCGCACCTCGAACGAAGGCGCGGTGTACGACAGCGAGATGCCATCCTTGCGCAGCTTGGTGAAACCGTCGAGCTGCTCGCCCAGGCCGGTCTGCACAGTGGCGCTGAAGCCGCCCCAGTTGGGCGTCGTGTACTCGATGCCGTTGTCGTTGCCCTGCCAGCTGCGCCCGCGCACCAGCGTGGCGGTGCCGATGAACTGCTGGCCCGTGGGGTCGAGGTACCAGACGTCGTTGGCGATCGACAGATTCTTGCCGAGCACGAGCTTGCCCCAGTAGTCTTCCAGGCCCACGTACGAGCGCCGGTTGACCAAGAGGTCTGCGCCGTTGGGCTTGGCCGCGGGCAGGTCGAAGCCGCCTTCGAGCACGAAGAACGCGCGCATGCCGCCGCCCAGGTCTTCGCTGCCCTTCACGCCCAGCAGGCTGGTACCCCACTGGTTGCCCGCATGGCGCCACAAGTGGCCGCGGCCCTTGCCGTCGGGGTTAGCGATGTTGTTCTGGTAATCGGCGCCCGCCACGGCCCGGCCGTAGAGGGTGACGCTGCTCTGGGCCTGCGCGCCCGCTGCAGCAATGCAGAGGCAGAAGGTGGCCGTGGCAGCCTGGAAACCGTACTTCATCTTTCTTCCTTGTCTCTTGTGTTGTTGTCGATGCGAAGGGCGGCCGATCCGGGCCGTGCGGCTGGGGAAACGGGGCGGCCTACGTGGGCACGACGGTGGTGTCGACGCCGTTCACGCGCACGACGATCGGGTTCTTGTTCGGCGCGCGGTCGGCCGTGATGGCGTACGCGCTCACCTGCCCGTTGGCCCAGGTGCAGTCGACGCGGTAGCCGCCGCGTGCGCGCAGCCCGCTGAAGGAGCCGCTGGCGCGCCAGTGCACGGGCAGCGCCGGCAGCAGCACGATCTTTCCCTCGTGGCTGTGCAGCAGCAGCTCCGCGATGGCGCCCGAGATGCCGAAGTTGCCATCGAGCTGGAACGGCGGGTGGTCGCAGAACAGGTTGTCGAGCGTGTTGAACGCGAGCAGGCCCTTGAGCATTTCGCCGGCGCGGGCGCCGTCGCCCAGGCGGCCGAACAGCGCGCAGCGCCAGGGCCAGGTCCACGAGCGGCGGCTGTCGCCCACCACGTCGGAGGCGACGAAGGCGTGCGCCGTGCTTTCGTTGCAGCGCGCCTTGAGCGAGACCAGCGCGGCATCGGCAAAGGCTGGCGTGGCGGTGCGCGTGATCTGGCGGCCCGGGTACACGGCGAACAGGTGCGAGGTGTGGCGGTGCCGGTCGCCCGCGTCGTCCCTGTCGGTCTGCCACTCCTGCAGCTGGCCCCAGCTGCCGATCTTGTTGGGCGCGAGCGCGGCCTGCCGGGCCTGCACGTCGGCCGCATAGGCGGTGTCCTGCCCGAGCCGGGCCGCGGCGTCGCGGTAGTTCTGGAACAGGTCCCAGATGATCTGCTGGTCGTACATCACGCCGTCTTCGACCGGTCCGTGCTCCGGCGACCAGCCGTTGGGCGACACGTACAGGCCGTCGGTCCGGCGCTTGAGGCGGGCCATCCAGAACTGCACGACCTCCTTGATGAGCGGGTAGGCCACGTCGCGCAGGTAAGGCACGTCTTGCGTGAACGCGAAGTGCTCCCACAGGTGCTGCGCATACCAGGCGCTGGAGACGACGTTCCAGTCCCATGCGGAGCTGCCGAAAATGTTCTGGCTGGTGCGGGCGGTCCACCCCGGCGTGCTGGCGCCGAACGCGGCGCGCGTCGCGATGCGCAGCGGCGCCGCCTGTGCCTGCACGTAGGCCACCAGCGCCTGGTGCGAGTCGCCGAGATCGGTGGTCTCGGCGCCCCAGTAGTTCATCTGGACGTTGATGTTGTTGTGATAGTCGCTGGCCCACGCGGGGTCGTTGCTGTCGTTCCACAGCCCCTGCAGGTTGGCCGGCAGGCCGCCCGGACGCGACGAACTGGCGAGCAGGTAGCGGCTGTAGTCGAACATGACCTGCTCGAGCCCCGCATCGGCCATGGCGGTCTTGAACGACTTCAGCCGCAGGTTGATCGGCAGCGCGCGCAGCGACGACGCGGCCTCGGCGCCCCAGGTCGCCTGAACGCGCACCATGCGCGCCGCGAAATCGTCCGCGTGCCGGGCCACCAGCGTCTCCAGGCTGCGGGCCGCGGCGGCGGCCACGCGCTGGCGGATGGCGGGCATCGGGTCACTGCCGGTGCGCCAGCCGGCGTCGTACGACGGCGCGTAGTCGGTGCCCGCATCGAGCACCAGCAGCAGGCCGTTGCAGTTGGCGAAGCGCAGTTCGTTGCCGACGCTCGACAGCGTGCCGCCGGTAGGGATAGCGCGCAGCACCGCGCCGCTGCGCAGCCCGTTGCCCAGCGTTGATGTGAGTTCCAGCGAACTGCCCGTGGGCGCGGTGATGCTGCCCGCCGACTGCCCGCTCGTGAGCGCGATGCGCCCCGAGAGGCCGCCCGCCTGCGTGGCCTCGTAGAAGCACACCACCACGTCGTCGATGCGCGACGCGAAGGCCAGGCGCGCCTGGCGCTGGCCCTGGCGCCGGAAGCCGACGCCGTGCACGCCGCGGCGCAGGTCGAGGCTGCGCTCGTAGTTGGCGAGCACGTCGAGGCCGTCGCTGGTGTAGCCCGGCCCGCGCAGCACGATGTTGGCCACCTGGAAGTGCGACACGGCCACGTCGCGCGCAAACACGAAGCGGAAGTAGCGGAAGGCCGTGCCGTTGCTGAACGAGAAGTCGCGCACCTGGTTGCGCTGCGCGAAGGGCCCGCCGAGGTTGCGCGTGTCGAGCGTGGTCCAGCCGATACCGTCGGCGGAGCCCTGCAGTTGCCAGCTCTGCGGATCGCGCGCCGGCACGTCGCCGGCGCTCGTGAGCGCGCAGGCGTTGACGACCACCGGCGTGCGGTTGTCCAGCAGCCAGACGACCTCGGCATCGCGCGTCTCGACGCACCACTTGGTGTCGACCCGGCCGTCGACGGAGCGCGAGATGTCTTCGTTGGCCGACACGTTGTCTTCGCCGCCATGGCCGCTCGGCGACGACAGGCAGGGCTGCACCGACGGACTGGCGAAGACCACGCCGTCGAGCGCAATTTCCGAGAGCTGGAAATGCGGCGTGGCCGTGTCGTGCGTGAACGCCAGCCGGTAGCGGCTGTACGACGCGCTGTTGGCAAAGCTGAAGCTCTTGGTCTGCAGGCGCGACTCGAAGGAACCGGGCAGGCTCACGGTGTCGAGCAGCACCCAGGTCGTGCCGTCGTTGGAGCCCGAGAGCGTCCACTGGCGCGGATCGCGCGCGGGCACGTCGTTGGCGCTCGTGATCGTGTAGCGCGACACCACGGCCGGCGCCGCCAGCGTCGCCTGCCACTCGATGCGGCTGCTGACCGGCGTCACGCACCACTTGGTGGCCGAGGTGCCGTCGACCGATTTTTCGACCTCTTCCCCGCTGCTGCCCAGATGGCCGGTGGGGCTGCTCACGCGGTTGCCGCTGTCGAATTCGACCAGCAGCTCGCCGAACTTCTTGTAGGTGCCAAAGGCCTGGTCGGACAGGTCGTAATTGCCGCTGTCGAAGTTGTTGCCGCCGGTCCACAGGCTGTTCTCGTTGAACTGGAGGCGGTCGGACGACACGCCCGCATAGAGCATGGCGCCGAGCCGCCCGTTGCCCAGCGGCAGGGCTTCCAGCCAGGTCGACGCGGGGGCCGCGTACCACATGCGCCGGCCACCGCTGGTGGCCACGTCGGGCACCGCGGTCTTGGCGGCGGCAGGCGCCGGTGCGGGCGGCTGCGCGCCGGCCACCGAGGGAAACGCCGAGCCCGTACCGTCGCTGGCGCCACCGCAGGCGGACAGCAGGGGCAAGGTGGCGAAGGCGCCCAGCGCGCCGAACAGCGTGCGGCGGCGGATGTCGATCGCGGGCGATGCCTCGCCGGCGATGGACACGGTCTCCCCGGTGGATTTCAAGCGCATGTGTACCCTTTCTGGATGGCAGGACCTCGATGCAGGCAGGTGCCATCTGGTCAAGCCAATTCGCTTAAAACCATCTGGTCGGGCCAATTTGAGCAGCACTTGGAATTGGCCTTACCAGAACAAACCCTATGACAGCCTTTGTTTTCATAGGCCACGCTTCCCTCTGGAATGCCGCTGGCTTAGGATGCTTAAATTGGCCTGACCAAGCCCCCTCGCCTCTTTTTTCCGCCGGAGCCGCATGCTTCTTTCCGCCAAGTCCCCGCCCGCCCGCCGGCTCTACCAGCAGGTCGCCGACCGCATCCGCGCCTTCATCCGCGATGGCCGGTTGAGCGCGGGCACGCGCCTGCCGCCCGAGCGCGAGCTGGCGCTGCAACTGGGCGTGTCGCGCCCTTCCCTGCGCGAGGCGCTGATCGCGCTGGAAATTGATGGCACGGTGGAAATCCGCATGGGCTCGGGCGTGTACGTCTGCTCGCCGCAGGCCATGCTGGAGGGCGAGACGCCCGCGCTGGGCGAGAGCCCGTCAGAGCTGATGCAGGTGCGCTCGATGCTCGAGAGCTCGGCCGCCACGCTGGCCGCGGCCCGGGTCGGCCGCCAGCAGCTGGAGCGCGTGAAGGAGTGCCTGGAAGCGATGCGCCAGGACGGCCTGAGCGGACGCACCATGGTCGAGAACGACCGCCGCTTTCACCTCGCGATTGCCGAGATGACGGGCAACTCGATCCTGATCCGGCTCATCGGCGATCTGTTCGACGACCGGCACAGCCCGATCTCGTCGCGCATGAGCGAACGCACCGAAAACCCGCAGGCCTGGAAGGCCGCGTTCGTGGAGCACGAGGCGATTTATCTCGCGCTGGTGGCGCGCGATCCGCAGGTGGCAGCCGCGGCCATGCTGCACCATCTGCAGGCGTCGCACGCACGGTGGAGCGGAGAGTCCGTCGCACCGGGCGGCTGACGCCGGATTGCAAGGTCAGTCGGCGTAGACGCCCGCCGCCTTGATGATCGGGCTCCACTTCGCAATCTCCGCCGCCACGAACTTCTTGTGGCCTTCGGGTTCGATGCGCCCGTCAGTGGCGACCACGGCGCCCAGCGCTTCCTCGCGCTTGATGAAGTCGGCGTCTTTCAGTGCCTGCTTCAGCGCATCGCTGATCTTCTTGAGCACCGGCGCGGGCGTGCCCTTGGGCGCGTACAGGCCGTGCCAGATCGTCACCTGGAAGTTCTTCAGGCCGGCCTCGTCGAGCGTGGGCAGGTCTTTCAAGAGCGGGGTGGTCAGGCGCTTGGGCGTGGTCACGGCATAGGCCTTGACCTTCTTGGCCTCGATCTGCGGCGAGGTGTTGGTGCTCTGATCGCACAGCAGGTCGATCTGGCCGCCGATGAGGTCGGTGATGGCCGGTGCCGTGCCCTTGTAGGGCACGGGCGTCATCTCGGTCTTCATGGCGCTCTGGTAGAGCAAACCGCACAGGTGCGAGGCCGAGCCGATGCCCGCGTTGCCCAGGTTGATCTTGCCCTTGTTGGCAGCAATCCAGGCCGTCAGTTCCTTGTAGTTGGTGGCCGGCAGGCTGGGCTTGGCGATGAGCGTCATGGGCACGTCGTTGACGATGCCCAGGTACTCGAAGTCGGTCTCGACCTTGAACGGCACGTTGCGCACCAGCGTCGGCACGGTCGCCATCGCGATGTGGTTGAGCAGCAGCGTGTAGCCGTCGGGGTTGGCGCGCGCCACCTTGGCCGCGCCGATGGAGCTGCCCGCGCCGGGCACGTTGTCGATGATGACGCTGGCGCCGCCCAGCGGCTTGCGCAGCGCCTCGGCGAGGTCGCGCGCCACGCGGTCGGTCGGGCCGCCGGCCGCGAAGGGCACGACGATGGTCACGGGCTTGCCCGCGGGAAAGTCTTGCGCGTGGGCGCACACGGCAAGAGTCACCGCCGCGAGGGCGAACAGTTTTTTCATCAGAGTCTCCGTCAAGGTCAAAAGGAAAATTCAGGGCGCGCGCGAAGGCACGCGGCTTTCGAGCGTCGGGGGTTGCCACTCGGGCTGGATGTGGCAGCCGTTCTTGCCGTCGGTGTCGTAGCGCGGCTTGAGCGATGCGCAGCGTTGCGCGAGGCTCTGGGGCGTGGGCTTCTCGCCGGTGTCGATCCAGTCGAGCAGCGCGCCGAAGAGCGCGGGGTATTCCGAATCGCTGAGGTAGCTGTGCTCGCGCTCGGCGCTGAAGCTCTGCACCAGATGCCCGCCGGTGCCGGCCGCGTCGCGGATGCGGCGGTAGGCGTTCTCGAGTTCGACGAACGCGGTGGGGTCGTCGATGGCATGCAGGCCGACGGTGGGCAGTGACGTGCGGCCCGTGGGCTGGCTGTCGGCCGCGAGCGCGCCTTGCGCCTGCGGGTCGGCTGCGTAGCGCAGCACGCCCGCGTTGAGCGCTGCATCGTCGGTCGAGCCGCTGTAGACCACGCCGATGTTGCCGAAGGGGTTGCGGCCGTTCAGACGCTGCTGCACGAGGTCCTGGAACAGCCACGTCGCCCAGTTGAGATGGCCGACCAGCGAGCGCTCGGGGATCTTCACGACCGACAGGATGGTCTTCAGCCGCGCCGCCTGTTCGGGCGTGCGCTGCGCGGCCGGCGTGCCGACGCCGGTGCAGTCCTTGACGCGCGCGGCGAGATCGGCGCGTGTGAGCTTCGCGTCCATCGGCAGGCCCATCCACAGCGGGTACTGCGGCTCGTCGGGCTTCGGGTGGTTGCGGCAGACGTACTGGTAGACCACGCGCAGGTCCAGCCGGAAGTCGTAGGCGCTGTTGCCGCCACCGAGCACGCCGCTGGTGAGCAGCAGGCCGTCGTAGGGCGACTTCGCATCGCCCACCGGCGCATAGAGTTCGGCCGCCTTCGCCGCCACGCCCGCGCCGTAGCTCTGCCCGTGCAGCAGCGTGCGCTTGGGCGTGCCGAAGTGGCGCACGACGATCTGGCGCAGCCGCTCGGTGTCTTCGGCCGCCATCGTCACGCCGTAGCCGCCGCGCCGGTAGGTGGAGCCGGCCCAGGCGTAGCCGGCCTTCACGGTGATGGCCCAGCGCTTCAGGTCTTCCTCGCTGCGCGCGAGCTTGGGCGCGCCCGTCTCGGGCCCGCCGTGCGCATGCATCACGAGCACGCCGCGCTGCCAGTCTTTGGGGATGGCGATCCAGTAGAACGCGCCCGTGCCGTCTTCACCGGTGTAGCAGCGTGCGGTCTCCGGCACGGGCGACGGGCAGGCCGTGGACTTGGGCGCAGTGGCGGGCGCCGCGTGCGCGGACAGCAGCGGCGCCGCCCCCAGCAAAGCGAAGGCGGCAAGTTGCGAGAGGTATTTTTTCAATGGCGTACTCCGAGGTCCAGCGCGGCGTTCGTTCCGTCGGTGGAGACGAACGCCATCACGCCGCTGTTGAAGATGAAATGGCCCGGGCGGCCGGCGCCGGCCTGCACCACGCCGAGCACCGGCGTGTCGTAGCCCAGCGTGGTGGCCGCGCCGCCGAGGTTGAAGGCGGTGCCGACCACGGTGGCTTCGCGACTCTCGCCCTTCACGCTGGCCATGGCATAGCTGCCGTCGGCCGCGCCAGGCATGAGCGTCTGCTGCACCGCCAGCAGGCGCAGGCCCGGCTGGATGACGGTCGCCACGCCGGCGCTGGTGTCGGCCGCCGGCACGGCGGTGGCCACGCGGCGCAGGTACAGCGGCGTGGACACGCCGTTGACCAGCCCGATCACCACCGAGCCGGTGAGCGTGCCGCCCGTGGTCTCGGCGGTGCCGCTCGACGAGGTCGAGGTCGTGTACATGTCGAAGGCGCCGCGCGCCGTGCTGTAGCTGAGGTAGCCCTTCTCGGTGTTCTTGCAGGTCTGGTCGTAGGTCATGAAGCTGTTCGACGCCGGGCTGCGACAGAACTGGAAGGTGCCCGCATTGCGCAGGCGCCCCGCCGACGAGAACGCCGCCGTGGCCCCCGCGCCGAGCTGTTCCACGCCGGCCGCATTGAAGATCAACGACACCGTGCGGAAGTCCGTCGACGGCGACACGTTCTGGAAGGTGTTCTGGAACGCCATCAGCGGCGAGAAGCCGGTGCCGCTCGGCGGATTCACGCCGCCCAGCAGCACGCCGCCGGCGCCGAAGCTGAACACCGCCCCGCTCTCGCCGCTCGTGTAGCTGCAACTGCCCTGCGACACGAGCGAACCACTGCGCTGCGTGCCGACCCGCGTGGGTTCATGGCTCGCATCGATGGTCACGGTGTAGGCCATGGTGGCCGGGTCGATCTGCACCTGCAGTTCCTCGCCGAAGCTGTTGCCGCCTTTGTAGCGCGTTGCGCTCGCCGGCAGGTTCGGACAAGCGAGGGGGTCGCCGACCTCGGTCACGCAGCTGTAGTTGACGGCCGCATCGAGGCTGCCGCTGCCGCGGTACTTGGGCCACGACGGAAACTGGCACAGCGGGCGCGTGCGGCCGTAGCTGCCGGCCACGGCGTCCACCGCCACCGGCGTGGCGGGCGCCAGGCCACCCTCGACCCAGCCTTCGAGCGCCGCGAGCGAGTCCCAGTTGGGAATGAAGCTGCCGGTGCCGTGGCCCATGCCGGGCACGGTGTAGAAGCGCACGCTCTGCGTGACCGCGGCCTGGCCCAGCGTGGCGACGAGCTGCTGGTAGTAGTCGATGGTCGAGTTGGGGCTGATCACCTCGTCGGCCAGGCCGTGCAGCATGAGCAGCTTGCCGCCGCGCGCGAAGAACGGCGCGAGGTTCGGGTCGGTCGCATCGGTGAGCTTCGACACCTCGGTCACGCGCGCGACATACGTGCCCGGGTTCTGCGGATCGAAGGTCAGCGTGTTGAAGTCGGCATCGCGCGTGACGAAGAACTTCACCCACTGGTCACCGGTGACGTACATGTTGGCGTCGGCCGAAGTGGCGGGGTTGCCCGGCACCTTGCGCGTGCCGAGGTCGCGCGTGGTGTACGGGCCCGCCACCAGAGCACCTTCGAGCAGGTTGTAGCCGCCCGCGCGCTTCACGCCGTTGGCGAGTGAATAGCGCGTGAACTCCAGTGGCGACTCGATGGCGTGCACCGTGTCGATCTGCGCGTCCGACAGGCAGGTGTCCGCCGTGTCGGCGCCGTTGGGGCAGCGCAGCGAGGCGAGGATCTGCGTGTTCAGCTGGCGGCAGCTTTCGACGTTGCTCACGAGGTTGTCGAGGGCGCCGTCGAGCTTGTCGCAGGCCTGCATCGCGGCCTTCTGCACCAGCAGCGTCTCGGTGAGGTTGAGCCAGCCTGCCGCTCCGTTGTTGTACAGCGCACGCCCCACCGCCACGTTCAACAGCCGCGTGCCGGTGTAGTTGAGCGCGGGCTCGTTGGCGATCACGCCGTCGTAGTCCTGCGGCCAGCGCTGGATGTAGCCGAGCGCGTCGCGCCCGCCGGTCGAGGTGCCGAGAAAGTAGGCGTGCTTGGGCTTCTCGGCATAGCGCGCGAACACGAGCGCCTGCGCCACGTCGCGCGTCTTCTTGAGCGACTGGCCGCCGTAGTTGGCCAGCTGCTCGTCGTTGGCCGCGAACTTGCCGTCGGTGATGCTGCTCGACTGGTGGCCCGAATCGTCGCCGTAGGTGGCGTAGCCCAGCGCCAGCGGCGCGGGCTTGCCCGCAGGGCCGAAGCGGATGACTTCGGTGCCGTCGATCAGCACGCCGTCGAAGCCGCCGCCGCCGAAGTGGATGGTCTTCTGGTTCCACTGCTCGGGCAGGTTGACCGCGAAGTTGATGAGCTGCGAGGCCGGATCGACCGGCGCGATGGTGCCGCGCACGCGGCAGTAGTCGCCCAGCGTGTTGCCCGCGTCGCCGGCGGCCACGGGCGTGGCGCTGGTGACGGTGGCGCCCTGCGTGGGCAGGCTGATGAGCGCGGCGGGCAGGCTTTTACCGGCGAGGTCGGCGCAGGCCACGACGGGCACCACGGGCGGGGGCGCCGTGCCGGGCGGGTCCTCGGCGGGCGGGGTGTTGCCGCTGGCAGGCGGCGGGGTCGGCAGGAAGAAGCCGGGCCCCCCTCCTCCACCTCCGCTGCCGCCACCACAGGCGGCCAGGACCAACGAGGCGCCGATCAGCGCAACGACGACACGAAACTTCGAGGCAGGGCGCGGTGTGCGCATGGATTTGTCTCCGGCATGCAGCCTCGGTGGGCTGCTTTTTGAATAGGCGGCCGGACGATAGATTCCGTGTGACCTAGGGTCAAATAAAATAACAAGGCCTATTCAATACAAAAAACATATGGACATACGCGCCCTGAGGTACTTCGTGGCCGTGGCCGGCACCGGCCACATGACGCGCGCCGCCGAGCAGCTGGGCATCCAGCAGCCGCCGCTGAGCCTGCAGATCAAGGCGCTGGAGCGCGAGCTGGGCGTGCTGCTGTTCAAGCGCCACCCGCGCGGCGTGGCGCTCACCGACGCCGGCCGGCTGTTCCAGGCCGAGGCGCTGCGCATGCTGCAGGACATGGAGGCCATGAAGCAGCGCATGGCGCGCGTGGCCCAGGGCCAGACCGGCACGCTCGCGGTCGGCTTCACCAGCTCGGCCGCGGCGCACCGCTTCATGCCCGAGGCGCTGCGCGCGTTCCGCCGCGCTCACCCCGGCGTGGAGCTGCAGCTGCGCGAAGACAACGCCGCCGAACTCACCGAGGCGTTGGCCGCGGGCCGGCTGCACTGCGGCCTGCTGCGCGTGCCGGTGGCGCGACCTGAAGGGCTGGTGTTCGAGACGCTGCTGCGCGAGCCGGTGTGGGTCGCGATGCCGAGCGATCACCGCTTCGCACCTACAAGTGGCAAGAAGCCGGCGAAGCCACTGTCGCTGTCGAAGCTCTGCGAAGAAGGCATCATCCTCGTGCGCCGCCCGGGCGCGCCCGGCCTCTATGCAGAGCTGCTCGCGCTGTGCCACGCGCAGGGCCTGCGCCCGCGCGTGGTGGCCGAAGTCGATCGCATGATGACCAACCTGAACCTCGTGGCCGCGGGCGTCGGCCTGTCGGTGGTGCCGACCTCGATGACCGGCGTGCACGCGCACGCCATCGCCTACACGCGGCTGGCCGATGGCGGCCAGCTCGACGCGCCGCTCACGCTGGTGTCGCGTGCGGACGAAGACAACCTGCCGGCGCGGCACTTCGCGGCGCTGCTGCGCGGACTGGCCGAGGGGAAGCCCGTCGCATGACCCAGCCGCTGTTGCGCCGCCATTTCCTGCAACGCATCGGCTTCACGGCTGCGTGCGCGTTGCCGCATCTGTCGCACTCGGGCTCGTCGCCCTGGCCCAGCCGCCCCGTGCGCCTGATCGTGGTCTACCCACCGGGCGGCGTGAGCGACGGCATGGCGCGCGCGCTGGCCGAGCCGCTGGCGCAGTCGCTGGGCGTGCCGGTGCTCATCGAACACCGCGCCGGCGCGGGCGGCAGCCTGGGCATGGACGCGCTCGCACGCGCCACGCCCGACGGCCACACGCTGGCCTTTTCCGCCATCAGCCCGCTGACCCTGCACCCGCTGCTCGCGCGCGCGCCCTACGACCCGCTGCGCGCCTTCGCGCCCGTGGCGAGCGTCATGCGCACGCCGGTGCTCGTGGTCGGCACGCCGGCCTTCGCGGGCCGCGGCTTTGCAGAGCTGATCGCACTGGCGCGCCGCCAGCCCGGCGCGGTGCGCTGGGCCACCTCGGGCGTCGCGACCATCGGCCACATGGTGCTGGCGCAGGTGCGCATGCAAAGCCGCACCGACATCACGCACATCCCCTACCAGGGCGGCGGCCCGCAGCTCAACGACGCGCTCGGCGGGCAGTTCGAAGTGCTGTCGACCAACGTCGCGGCGCAGCAGCTGCAGTACATCGAGAGCGGTCGCCTGCAGGCGCTGGCCGTCGGCGCACCCGCGCGCATCGAGGCGCTGCCTGCGGTGCCCACGCTCGCGGAGCTGGGCTACGAGAAGGCGAACCGCGATTCGCTGTTCGGCATCTTCGCGCCCGCGCGCACACCGGCAGCGGTGGTGCAGCGCCTCAACGCCGAGATCAACCGGCTGCTGCAAGGTGACGCGCTGCGTGCGCGCCTGCGCGAGGCCTACAACCTGCCGGCCGGAGGGAGCATCGACGACTTCGCGCAGGAGATTGCGGCCGACCGGCGGCGCAACCGCGCGCTGGTGGCGGGGGCGCGGGCGCAGTTCGATTAGGGCGGTGCCGCCGTCCAGCCAAAGCCCGCGTACCAGGGGCTGAAGCGCGACGGGTGCTGTTCGATGTCGACCTGCCTCACCGCGCTGGCCAGCGCCGGCGACACGTTGCGCAACGCCGTCACGGTCCATGCGCGGTCGAGCTGCTTGAGCAGGCGGGCCTCGCAGCCGGGGCTCTCTCGCAGGCCGACCGGCGCCAGGCCCAGCTGCACTGCGACGTGCCCCTGGGCGGCCGCCCGTTCCCAGAGCACGCGCCGGCGCTCGGAGCCCAGCAGTGTCAGCTGGCGCAGTTCGTACTCGCCGGCCGGCAGCACGCCGGGCACGGCGTTCACCTGCAGGCGCACGTCCTTGCCCAGGCCGTTCCGGTCGGCGTCGAAGAGCCACTCGAAGTGATCGGTGGGCACCTGCGCCTGGATCGCCATCAGGCAGGGCGCGGGCAAGGGTTGCGTGCCCTGCAGCGTCTGGCGCGTGAGCACCATCAGCTCGGCGGTCTTCGACACCAGCGACAGCGGGACCGGTTCGTGGTCGCCCGCCACGATCTGCGCGTCGACCGCGGCAGGCAGCGCCGGCACGGTGGCGGCGTTGGCCGCATGCGCCAGCACCTGCGGGAACAGCGGGGGCAGCGTCTTGCCGTTGCCGAAGCTCTCGCCCGTGGCGATCTCCAGGCGATCGGCGGTCAGGCGGTAGTAGCTCGGCAGCGTCGCCTTCACGCCGTAGCCGCCGCGGCGCGTGGTGACGCGTTGGTAGAACTCGCGCGATGTGCTCGTCAGCAGCGGCTGCAGTGCGCGCACCAGTTCCTGGCGCTGCGCGTCGCTGACATCGTTCAGGTCGATGCGGATGCGGTTCGACGGGTAGGTGAAGAGCTTGGCCATGCCCCGCTCGAGTTCCGCGGGGTCCGGCGCGCGCGTCACGTAGAGAACGAAGCCGCCCACGAGCGCGGCCACGCAGGTCGCCAGCGTGAAGTAGCCCGTGAACTTGAAGAAACGCCCGGCCGCCCGGGAGCTCATCCGCCGCTCCAGCGCCCCGAAGACCCGCAGCAGGACGACGCCGACGATCACGACGCCGACCATCAGCAGCACCACGGTGGCTGCGTTGAAGACGAAACTCAGAAAGCCCATGCCGCTGCGTTCAGGCGCAGCGCCCGATGACTCCCAACAACGCGTCAGTCCTCCGCGCGCCAGAGCCGCGGATAGTCGCTCACGAAGCCGTCCGCCGTGACGGCCAGCACCTCCGCATAGTCGAAGCGCTTGGCCTCGTACGCGTACGTGCTCTCGCTGCGCCGCTCGTAGCGCTGCATCAGCTCGCTGAGCCCGCCGTCTTCGATATCGACCCAGGCCGCCGGCGCATCGGCGCTTTCGCCGGCCGCGAGGTTCAGCCGGCGCAGTTGCAGCAGGTTGGTGGCGGGCGTGAAGCCCAGGTCGAGGTCGACGCAGTGCGACATGTCGGACACAGCTTCGTCGTTGAGCTTCCAGTGGCCGCGCGCGTCGCGCGTGATCGACAGGTCGATGGCCGACTCGCCGAGCCAGCCGCGCACGGTGCCCCATTGCGTGTGCCAGAGCAGGTCGCAGCGCACGCGGTAGTGCAGTTGCGCGATGCGCCCGCCTTCGGTGCGGAACACCGCCGCGCCGTCGAGCTGCCAGGCCGAGGCGTTGCGTTCGAGGCGACAGGCATCGTGGCCCGGTGCATCGAGCCTGCGCCAGAGGATGGAGGCGACGGTTTGCATATGCCGCGGATCATGGCACCGGCATGCCGCGGGGCGCAAGCGGCATCCAGCAAAATGCCCTGCATGTCGAAAGCCCTTTATCCGTTGCTGTCTACCCTTCTTGCCCTTCTGACAGCGAGCGCCGGCCACGCGGCCACCGCCTTGAAAGACGGCGACATCATCTTCCACACCTCGCGCTCGGCGCAAAGCGTCGCCGTGCAGCGCGCCACCGGCTCGCGCTACAGCCACATGGGCATCGTGCTGCTGCGAGAGGGCAAACCCTACGTATTCGAGGCCGTCTCGACGGTGCGCTACACGCCGCTGGCGCAATGGACGGCGCGCGGCAACGGCGGGCGCTACGTGGTCAAGCGGCTGCGCGACGCCGACACGCGGCTCACGCCCGGCGCCGTGGCGCGCCTGCATGCGCGCACCTCCGACTTCGCGGGCCGCCCGTACGACCTGACCTTCGAGTGGTCGGATTCGCGCATCTACTGCTCGGAACTGGTGTGGAAGCTCTACGACCGCGCACTGGGCGTGCGCATCGGCGAGCTGCAGAAGATCCGCAGCTTCAACCTCGCCGACCCGGCCGTGCGCGCCAAGATGCGCGAGCGCTACGGCGACACCGTACCGATGGACGAGCCGGTGATCTCGCCGGTGGCGATGTTCGACTCGCCGCTGCTGGTGACGGTCGAATCGCGCTGAACCGCTGCGTCTTTTCGCTACGGCGCCTGCGAACCCCAGGCCGGGCTGAACGGCGCGGCCCGCTCTTCCAGCACCGCATAGCCGATCGCGCACAGGTGCGAGTGAACGCGCTGCAGCTCGCTGATCAGGTCCAGGTGCAGCCCGCTCGTGTCCACGCTTTCGCGGGTGTTGCCCGCGTAGCGCACGAGGTGCGTGTTCGCAAAGGCGCGCTCGAGTTCGCGAAAACGCTGCTCTTCATCGACCAGTTCGCGCGCATCGCGTTGCTGCCGGCCGAGGAACACGCCCAGGCTCAGGCTGAGGGTGGTCATCAACCGCGCATGCAGTTCGTTCACCTCGGTGAGGCCGGCTGCGGACATGCGCCGGCCCGGCCGGATCTTGCGCTCCTCGACATCCAGCAGCACGCGTTCCGCGATGTCGGCCACCTGTTCCATGTTGATCGCGAACGCCAAAATTTCTCCGCGCCGGCGCTGCTCGTCGAGGCTGAGGGCTTCCGGCGCCAGGCGGGCCAGGTAAGCCTTGATCGCCGAGCAGAGGGTGTCGACCGTGTCGTCCAGTGCCCGCAGGCGCTCTGGCAGCCCGAGGTCGTTGTCCTGCAGCGCGGCCGGAATGCCGCGCAGCATGGTCTCCACCACATCGGCCTGGTACACCGCCTCGCGCACCGCGCACGACAGTGCCAGGTGCGGCGTCGGCAGCGCGCTCGCGGCAAGGTGCGGGGTGCGCGCGCCTTCCTTCGGCGCGGTGGGAGAAGGCAGGCACCGCTCGACGAATGCCGACACCTGCGTGGTGAGGCCGATGAACACCAGCGCCACCACGACGTTGAACGCGAGGTGAAAGCCCAGGATGTGCGCCGCGGCATCGGAGCCCGCGGCCTCGGCCCACGCCAGCAGCGCGGGCACGAAGGGCGTGACCAGCGCCACGCCGCCCAGCTTGAACACCAGGTTGCCCAGCGGCACGCGGCGCGCTTCGAGCTTGGCCGTGGCCGTGGTCAGCACGCCCAGCAGCCCGCTGCCCACGTTGGCACCGAGCACCAGGCCCAGCGCGGCGCTCGCCGGCAGCAGATCGGCGGTCGCGAGCACGGCGGTGAGCAGCACGATGGCCAGGCTGGAATAGGCCACCAGCGCCAACGCGGCGCCGACCGTGAGGGCCAGTGCCACGTCGCCGCCCAGGCCGGTGAGCATGCCTTGCAGCGCGCTCATGTGCGTGAGCTCCATCGTCGAGGCGCGCACCAGCTTGAGCGCCAGCATGACGAGCCCCAGGCCCACGAAGATGCGCCCCATCTCGCTCTGGCGCCGGGCCACCGTCATCACCACGCCCACCAGGATGCACAGCGGCGACAGCCACGACAGGTCGAGCGACAGCGCGAGCGCGACCAGGCTGGTGCCGATGTCGGCGCCCAGCATCATCGCCAGTGCCAGCGGCAGCGCGAGCACGCGTTCGGCCACGAAGGACGCGGCCATCAGCGAGGTCGCCGTGCTCGACTGCACGACCGCCGTCACGCCCAGGCCCGCCGTCAGGGCGGCAAAGCGGTTGCCGACGGCGCGCGCGAGCAGGTAGCGCAGGTTCGCGCCGAACGCCAGCAGCACGCCGGCGCGCACGAGCTGGGTGCCCCACACCAGCAACGCGATGGCTGCAACGAGCTCAAGCAGTCGGGTCATCGTGCGTTGCGCCCCTCAATCGACCTTGACACCGGCGTTCTTGACGACCGCGCCCCAGGCCTTGAGCTCGTCGCTCATGAAGCTGGCGAACTCGGCCGGTGTGCCGCCACCGGGTTCGGCGCCGTCGGCGGCGAGCGTGGCACGCAGCGCGGGACTGGCGAGCGCAGACTTCGTGGCCTCCGAAAGCTTGGCCAGCACGTCCTTCGGCGTGCCTGCCGGCGCGAGCAACCCAGCCCATGAGGTCACCGGAAAGCCCTTGATGCCGGCGTCCTGCATGGTGGGGAGTTCGGGCGATGCCGACGAGCGTGCGCCCGAGGTCACGGCCAGCCCCTTGAGCTTGCCGCTGCGCGCATGGCCGATGGCGCTGGGAATGGTCTCGAAGCCGAACTGCACTTCGTTGGACATGAGCGCCAGCATGGCGGGCCCGCCGCCCTTGTAGGGCACATGGCTGGCGTCGATCGATGCGCCGGCGCGAAAGATCTCGCCGGCCAGGTGCGCCGGCGAACCGCTGCCCGACGACGCGAAATAGGTCTTGCCCGGGTTGGCCTTGGCATAGGCCACCAGCTCCTGCACGGTCGACACCTGCAGCTGCGGCGCCACGACCAGCAGCAAGGGGTACTTGGCGACCAGCGCGACCGGCTCGAAGCTCTTGACCGGATCGAACCTCAGCTTGGGATACAGGTGCGGGTTGATCGCCTGGCTGCTCACCGTGCCGAGAAACAGCGTGTAGCCGTCCGGCGCCGCGGCGGCGACGGTCTCCGCCGCGATGTTGCCTGCCGCGCCGGGCCGGTTGTCGATGACGACCGACTGCCCCAGCAGCTCGGTCATGCGCTGCGCCAGCACGCGTGCCAGCTTGTCGGTCGATCCGCCGGGCGCGAATCCCACCACCAGCCGCACGGGCTTGGTCGGATAGGACTGGGCCGCCGCGGGCAACGCGGCCCCCGCCAACAACGCGACCGGCAGGAACGCGAGGGTGCGCCGACGAATGAAATTGAGCATGCGTGTCTCCTTGTATTTATGTGAGCGATCCGGCTCTCGGTGCTGTCGTGGGTCAGCACCGCGGATGGGGGCGGCGCGCCGGCTAGCGCACGTGGTTCAGCGCGAGCGAGAACACGTCGAAATTGCGCAGGCGGCCCGGGGGCACGTCGTGCAACACGCGGTTGAACAACAGCGGCACGCGCTGCTCGGACAACCCGCCGTGCGAACGCAGCGGCACGGTGAGACCCGACAAGTCGTGCTTGGCGGCGGACGTGCCGAGCACCGAGAGCCGGTGCCCGAGCACCACGAGGTCGCCGATGCGGTCGGACGGCAGCTCGAAGCGCTCGCACGCGGCCTGGCGGTCGAGCACCTCCTCGACGCCGTTCAGCGCCGCAATGAGGCGCGCCACCTGCGCGGGGTCGGCACCGTCGCCCAGGTAGACCGTGGCGAACGAGCCCAGCGCACCGTGATGCACGACGTAGGGGTCGGTGATGGGCAACAGCACCCGCGCCGCGCCGGCGCCCAGCTCGCGGTCGAGTTCGTCCTGCAGGAACACGATGTTCGGCACGCCGAGCGAATCGGTCTTGGCGTTCATGCCGTGGTCGGCCGTGATGCCGATCACCGCGCCGCCCTCGTCCAGGCGAGACAGGTAGCGGTCCATCATGGCGTAGAAGCTGTTGGCGCCCTCGGTGCCGGGGGCGAACTTGTGCTGGATGTAGTCGGTGGTCGACAGGTACATCAGGTCGGGACGCTCCGACTCCATGAGCACGACGCCGGCGGCGAACACGAACTCCGACAGTTCGGCGCTGTACATCGACGGCAGCGGCATGCCCACCTTGCGCAGCAGGTCGTCGATGCCGTTGTCGGCCAGGGTCGCGGTGTCGGCCTTCTCGGCCGAGAAGCAGATGCCCTGCAGGCGATGGCCGAGCAGGGAACGCAGCTTGTCCTTCGCGGTGACCACGGCCACCTTGGCGCCCGCGATGGCGGCCTCGGCGAGCAGGGTCGGGGCGCGCAGGTAGCGCGCGTCGTTCATCAGCACTTCGGCGTTCTGCTGGGCATCGAAGAAGTAGTTGCCGCAGATGCCGTGCACGCTGGGCGGCGCGCCGGTCACGATCGACAGGTTGTTCGGGTTGGTGAAGGACGGCATCACGCAGTCGCCCGACAGCACGGTGCCCTTGCGGGCCAGCGACGCAAAGAACGGCGCCACGCCGGCCTGCACGGCCTGGTTGAGGTAGTCCTGCTCGCACCCGACGATGCAGACGATGACGGTGGGCGTGCGGGGCAGCGTGTAGCTGCGTTGGTTGACGGTGATGATGGGTTGGCGGATCATGGATTGCAGCGTATCGTGTGAAAACTGCTGACACAATCGATAAAAAGTCGCGGATACGTGACGAAAGCTCACACCAATGCCCCATCACCTGCCCCCGCTCAACGCCCTGCGCGTCTTCGAAGTCACGGCCCGCGCGGGCAGCTTCACGGAGGCGGCCAAGGAACTCAACCTGACACACGGCGCCGTGAGCCGCCAGATCCAGCGCCTCGAAGCGGCGCTTGGCCAGACGCTGTTCCGCAAGGAGGGCCAGCGCATGGTGGCCACGGTGCATGCCAAGGCCTTCGCGCGCGAGATCAGCGCGGCCTTCGATCACATCGGCGACGCGGCGCGCCGCTACGGCCGGGCCGCAACGAGCAAGGTGATCCGCATCAACGCGCCGGCCACCTTCGCCATGCGGTGGCTGATCCCGCGCCTCGCGGCGTTTCGCGAGCGCCAGCCCGGCACCGAGGTGCGGGTGTCCACGGCGCTGAGCAGCGACCCGATGTTCCAGGGCGGCTTCGACCTGTCGATCCGGCGCGCACCGGGCGACCAGACCCAGTTCGAGGTGATGCCGCTGTTCGCGGAAACGAGCACCGTCATCGCCAGCCCGACGCTGCTCGCGAAGAACAGGCCGCGCCGGCCGGCCGATCTGCTGAAGACCGTGCTGCTGTCCACCGAGACGCGGCCGGGCGACTGGGAAGCGTGGCTGGCGGCGGCCGGGTGCGGCGACCTGCGGCCCCTGCAGCAGTTGCGCTTCGACCACTTCTTCGTCACGCTGCAGGCGGTGGTCGATGGCATGGGCATGGGCATCGGCACCTTTCCGACGCTGTCATCGGACGAGCGGCTGGGCCGCATCGCGCGCGTCTTTCCCGAGCTGGAGATTCCGGGCGGCACCTACTTCGCGCTCTTGCCGCTGGACTCCGACAAGCCGAAGCACCTGCTCGAGTTCCTGAAGTGGCTGCTCGAGTGCGCGGCGCAGGACCCGTGAGTCTGCAGCGCGGACCCGCCCGCTACTGCACCGCAGCCAGCACGCTGTCGAGAAACTGCTTCGCCGGCGTGCCGAAATCTTCAGGCACGTAGTCGCGCGAAAAGTCGCGCGCAAACGCCGTTTCAATGTCCTCGTGGGAACCGAGGTAGTCCGCAATCTCGGCACGCAGCGCGGCCAGTTCGGCCGGGGTGCTCGACTCGCGGTAGGACGCCATGATCTCGGCGCCGGTTTCGCCGAAGAGGATGTCGGCGTCCTGGCCGAAATAAACCTTGGTGAGGTGGTCGATCAGTTCGAATCGCATCGTGGGTCGTTGTGGGGGAGAAATGGTCAGAACGGATGGGCGGTGAGGATGTAGAACGGCTTGCCGTTGTACGTGCGCATGTTCAGCGTCACGCGCACCTTGGTGAGCTGGCTCACGGCGGTGCTGCCGCGTTGCACGCCGATGCCGACCACAGCGCCGATGTCGTGCTCGAAGGCCACGGGCTTGGAGCCCACCGCCGCGGAGCGCGACCACGCGCGAATGGCCCGGGCGTTGGCACGCACGGTCTGGCTGATGGCCGACTCGGCCGTGGCGAGGTCGAAGAACGACGACGAGCGCTGCAGGCTGGGCTTCTTCGCGAAGCGGTCGAACAGCTCTTGCGCCGACTTGCCCACGTGCTCGCGGATGGTGTGGCCGCCGGCCTTGGAGCCCGCGATGCCCTCGTGCTCGATGAGGCGCACGGGCTCGAGCTTGAAGCGGCTCGCGCGCACCGCAATCACGCGCGACACCGCCACCCCGCCCGCCACGAAGAGCGGCACCGCCACATCGACCGCGAGCCCGACCTGCGCGCCCGTTTCGGGCGAGGCGCCCAGCGCCTGCGCGGTGGCATCGGCCGTGAGTGCGGTGGCAGTGCGTTGGGTCTGGCCGGTCCAGATCTGGCGCGCGGCCGTGGCGGTGACGTCGCTGCCATGCGCGCCCAGCACCACGCAGCCGACCTTGCTGGCCATGGTGGGCTCGGGTGCGACGCACAGCACGCCGGCGCCGACCAGTTCGATCACGCCACCGATCAGCGCCGCCGTGCCCCAGAGCCGGTTGCTGAGGCTGGCCGACTCGGGCACGTCTTCGCCGCCGAGCACCGCCGCCATCTGCACCGGCGTCAGCGCGACCGACAGGCCGCCTTCCACCTCGTCGTCGTCACCCATCGTGCATTCCTTTCCGTTCGCCACCTGCGTGGGGATTGAAATTCCGCCGCATTCTTGCACGCGACACGGGCGCGGGCGAACATGCGGCGAGAGCGAGACAATTGTCACCGTGAGTTCCCAGCCAGCGCCCCCCGCCCCTCCGATCCGCCGCATCGCCCACCTCGACATGGACGCGTTCTACGCGTCGGTCGAGCTGCTGCGCTATCCGCAGCTCAAGGGGCTGCCGGTGGTGATCGGCGGCGGCCGGCGCCGCGTCGACGAGGCGATCCGCGAGCTGCCCGAGGGCGCCACGCTGGCCGACATTCCCATCGAGGCCTTTCCGCGCCTGAAGGACTACACGGGGCGCGGCGTGATCACCACCGCCACCTACCCCGCACGGCAGTTCGGCATCGGCTCGGCCATGGGGCTCATGAAGGCCGCCAAGCTGTGCCCGCAGGCACTCATCCTGCCGGTCGATTTCGACGAGTACCGGCGCTTCTCGCGCACCTTCAAGCAGGTCATTCTGGAGGTCGCGCCGCTCATGGAAGACCGCGGCGTGGACGAGGTGTACATCGACTTCACCGACGTGCCCGGCGGCCAGCGCGACGGCGGGCGCTCGCTGGCGCGGCTGATCCAGAAAGCCATCTTCGACGCCACAGGCCTGACCTGTTCGATCGGCGTGGCGCCCAACAAGCTCATCGCAAAAATGGCCAGCGAGTTCGAGAAGCCCAACGGCATCTCGGTGGTCTACGAGCACGACCTCGAAACCCGCATCTGGCCCCTGCCCTGCCGCAAGGTGAACGGCATCGGGCCGAAGGCCGACGAAAAGCTCAAGCGCTTCGGCATCGAGACGGTGGGGCAGCTCGCGGCGCGCGAGCGCGGCTGGCTCATCGACACCTTCGGCAAGGCCACCGGTGCGTGGATGCACGAAGTGGCCTGGGGCCGCGACAACCGCCCCGTGGTGACCGAGAGCGAGCCCGTGTCGATGAGCCGCGAGACCACCTTCGAACGCGACCTGCACGCGGTGCGCGACCGCGCCGAGCTGGGCGCGATCTTCACGCACCTGTGCGAGAAGCTGGCCGAAGACCTGCAGCGCAAGGGCTACGTCGGCAAGACCATCGGCATCAAGCTGCGCTACGACGACTTCAAGATCGCCACGCGCGACCAGACCATCGACCGCTTCACCGACGACGGCAAGACCATCCGCCAGATCGGCGGCCAGTGCCTCAAGCGCGTGCCGCTGGAAAGGCCGCTGCGCCTCTTGGGCGTGCGCGTGGGCGCACTGGCCAAGGCGGGCAGCCCCGAGGCGCTGGCGCCCGCCGGAAGCGCACGCAGCGCGGAGCCGGTGGCGACCACGGCGTCGCTCTTCTGATCGCTTCCCCGATGATCCGACGCTGGCTGCGACGCATCGCCCTCACCCTGCTGGGGCTGCTGCTCGCGATCACGCTGTATGTGGCCGTGGCCTGCGCGCTGGTCTTCTTGCCGGCGAACGCGAAACCACCGGTCGAGCCTGCGGCCGTCGAGGCCTGGGTGCTGAGCAATGGCGTGCACACCGACCTGGTGTTTCCGGTCCGTTCGGCCACGGTCGACTGGCTGCAGCTCTTTCCGCTGTCCGACTTCAAGTCGCCGCCGCCCGATGCCGAGTTCGTCGCCATCGGCTGGGGCGACCGCGAGTTCTATCTGCACACACCGACCTGGGCCGACCTCACGGCCGCGCGCGCCTTCGGGGCGCTGTCAGGCGGCAATCGCTCGCTGCTGCACGTGACTTACCTGCAGCGCACGCAGCTGCGGCGCGGGGCCTACAAGTTGCCGCTCACGCAGGCGCAGTACGCGCAGCTCGTAGCCCACGTGCGCGCCACGCTGCCCTCAGGCCGCGCGGTGCCGATCGCGGGCGCGCACTACGCGAGCGACGATGCCTTCTACGAAGCGAAAGGCAGCTACCACCTGTTCGAGACCTGCAACACCTGGACTGGGCGCGGCCTGCGGCAGGCGGGCGTCACGGTGAGCCGCTGGACGCCGTTCGACTTCAACGTGACGTGGCATCTGCAGCCGGTGCTGCAGCGCTGACGATCTTCAGGGCTTGGGCACGCCCGTCGACCACGTGGGCCAGTTCTTCACGATGTGATCGACCACGCGCGTGCCCACCAGCGCGATGTTCTCCACCGTCTCGGCAAAGCCGCCCGCCGTCTCGCCTGGTGCCGGGTCCAGGTGCTGCAGCGTGGTTTCCTTCGGGTTGCCCTGGTCGAAGTTGACCGCGCCGCGCAGGCTCATCACGCGGTCGGTGCCGTGGGTGCGCTTGATCACGAGGGTGATGGCGGCGGCTTCCATTTCGGTGATCACGTAGTCGTCGGCGCCGTAGAGCTTGGCGATGTACTGCGCCTGCTTCGACATGCCGGGGCCGTGGAAGAAGGTGTCGCCCGTCATGTGCGTGCCGGTGCCCACGAAGGGCGCGCGGCGTGCGGCGGTATCGGCGTAGCGCAGGCGGTATTTGCGGGCCGATTCCGAGTCTTTCAGCGGCGTGTCGGCCGACAGCTTCATGGCCCAGCCGACGAGGTCGGGGTTGAGCTTGAAGCGGCGGTACTCCTCGTAGCCCTTGCGCGGCATGAAGGTGGGTTCGCCGGGCTTGTTCTCTTCGGGCGCCCAGCGGTGGCCGAGGTCGTAGTCGACGAGCCAGGTGGCCCAGCTCACCTCGCCGATGGTGCCGCGCTGCGGCGGCGTGCCGGCCACGCCGGAGATCACGTAGTAGGCCTGCGAGAAGTCGAACTGCGGGTTCAGCAGAATGGCCTGCATCGACGACGACGAGTTGACCTTGCCCATGCCCAGCACCGCGCCGCACACGCCGTCGGTGTTGCAGTACACGGGCTGCAGCGCACCGGGCACGGCCATCGGCTTGGCCCCCTTCCAGTAGCGCTCGTACCAGTACTGGAACTCGCCGGCGCGGTCGCCGGTGTTCTGGCCGATCTCGAACATGGCGGCGACGAACACCTTCACCTTGACGGGTGCGGCGGTAACTGCAGCAGCAGCGCGCGTGTCGGCGGTGGGCGAAGTGGAGGCACAGGCCGTGGCGAGCAGCACGGCGCCGCACAGCGCCAGGCCGCGGGCGCCCAGGGAAAAGCGGCGTGAGTTGAGGAGGGACATGGGTGGAATCCGAAGAGAAAGAAGGAAGGGAAAGCGCACCTCGGTAACAGCGTGAGCGTGCGGCGTCCTACACCGCACGATTGTCGATGCTGGCACAAGCGCGATGTCATGCCTTCGATGCAAACCCCATGCCGGCCCGCACCGGCGTCCGCCCTGCCCCTGGCCCGCGGCCTGGTCTACGTGAACCCCGGCATGCCGGGCATCCGCCGCTTGAAGTGGGGCGACAGCTTTCGCTACCGCGACGCACACGGCCGCTGGGTGCGCGACGCCGACACGCTGGCGCGCATCCGCCGCCTGGCGATTCCGCCGGCCTACACCGAGGTGTGGATCTGCCCGCTGCCCAATGGCCACCTGCAGGCCACGGGGCTGGACGCGCGCGGCCGCACGCAGTACCGCTACCACCCCGACTGGCGCACGCTGCAAGATGGCACCAAGTTCGAGCGCCTCGAGGCCTTCGGGCGCGCCTTGCCCCGTTTGCGCGCCCGCGTGGCGCGCGACCTGCGCGCCGGCACCAAGACCCCCGGCCGCGCGCAGGTGATCGCCACGCTGGTGCGCCTGCTCGACACCACGCTGCTGCGCGTGGGCAACGAGGCCTACGCGAGCAGCAACGGATCGTTCGGCCTCACCACGCTGCGCAACCGCCATGCGGCGGTGCAAGGCTCGGCGCTGCGGCTGCGCTTTCGCGGCAAGAGCGGCGTGACGCACGAGGCCCGCGTCGACAACCCACGCGTGGCCCGCGTGGTGCGCCAGTGCCAGCAGCTGCCGGGCCAGGCGCTGTTCCAGTACACGGACGAAGCGGGCGAGGTGCGCGGCGTGCCGTCCAACGACGTGAACGACTACATCGCCGACGCCACCGACAAGGGCGACGGCGAGCGCTTCACCGCCAAGGACTTCCGCACCTGGCACGGCACGGTGCAGGCGCTGGAACTCACACGGCTGGCCTGCGCCTGGGAGGGCGACGAGCGCCGGCCCGGCGCCAAGGACATCCTCGCGGCCGTCGCGCGGCAGCTCGGCAACACGCCGGCGGTCTGCAAGAAGGCGTATGTGCACCCGGCCGTGCTGGCGCTGGGCGAGGCGCTGGCGCGCGCCGACGACACGGCGGTCACGGGCACGCTGCTGGAGAAGATCGCGGCCCGTGCCGCCACGGCCGGCCCGGCGCGCGGCCTGGTCGCGGCGGAGCGGCGATTGCTCGCCTTCCTGCGGGCGCCTCAGCCTGCGGCGAGGGCGAGGCGCACGGTGTCGGCGTCGAGCAGCACGGCGTAGCCGAGGTCTTCGGCCAGGTTCTGCAGCGCCACGGTATCGATGGCCAGGGCGCGCGGCGCGCGGTGGGCGTCGAGCACCGCGTTCGTACCGCCGGCCTCGCGCACCAGGGCGCGCAGGCGCAGCGCATCGGCGCCGTCGGGCTCGATGCAGATGGTGCCGATCTCGTCCACGCCGTCGTGCAGGTAGCCCAGCGCGCCGAGGAACAGGTAGCGCAGCGCAGCGGCATTGGGCCAGCGCGGCTCGTCGTCCTGCGGGGCCGCGAGTGCGTCATCGACCTCGAGCGTCACGCCGTGCAGGTCGAAGGCCGAGCGCATCAGCGTCATGCATTGCGCCACCAGCGCGCTGCGCGTGATGCCGTCGTCGGTGGTGGCCAGTTCCCAGTCGCGCAGCGAGCGGATCGCGCCGACCAGCTCGGACACCTGGTTGTCGATGAGGTTCACGCGGTCCTCGCAGGCGGCGGGGTCGACGGGGTCGGCCGCCACCTGGCGCTTGAGCATCAGCACCGCCATGCGGATCACCGAGACGGGCGCCGTCATGTCGTGCCGCAGCGCCGGCAGGGCGCGCGTGAGCAGCTCGTGGCGCACGCCGGCCGCAATCCAGCTGCGGGCGCTGGGGGACGACTTCATCGCGGTGCAGCGGCCCGCAAGGGCGCGCGGCCCGAGTGGCGGGAGGCGGCAGGGAACACGGTCACGGGAGGATTCCTGAAGGCGGGAACAAGGCCACGAGTATCGGGCCCGCTCCGCGCCGCGGCTGTAGGAGCCTGCCTACGCCCTGCCCGCGCCGCCGCGCGTCAAGCCGCTGGCTTGCCGAGGTAGGCGCGCACGTCCTTCACCTCGACCCCGGCCGCCGCGACGGCCGAGCGCAGCTGCGCCTCCGTCACGCCCAACGTCTGGGTCCAGTAGCGAACCTCGTGGAGTTCATTGACATTGACGCGGGCTGCATCCTGCGGTCCGCGCTTGCTCAGGTCATCGGCCATGGGAAAGTCTCCTCGGTAGATGCTTTCACCATGCCGCGTCGGCGCGCCGCTCGTTAGAGGACAGCAGCGCGCGCCCGTGCAGGAAAAGTCCGAGGACCGGCCCGATGGGTTTCAGGACGCGCGGGCCCGTGCCTGCAGCTCCCGCTTGAGCAGCTTGCCATTGGCCGTGGTCGGCATCGCGTCGATCACCTCGACGCGCGCGGGCCGCTTGTAGGGCGACAGGTGCTCGACCAGGTGCGCGCGCAGCGCCGCCTCGTCGAGCGCCGCGCCGGGGTTCAGCTCGACGAAGGCGACGATCTGCTCGTTGCCGTCGGCCTCGGGCACGCCGACCACGGCGCACAGGTGCACGCCGGTGAAGCGGCCGATCACCGCCTCGACCTCGGCCGGGTACACGTTGAAGCCCGAGCGGATGATCATTTCCTTCAGCCGCCCGACCACGAACAGCGCGCCGTCGGCGTCGAAGCGCCCGAGGTCGCCGGTGGCGTACCAGCCGCCCGGGCGCATCACCTGCGCGGTGGCGGCCGCATCGCGGAAGTAGCCCAGCATCAGGCCCGGGCCGCGCAGCCAGATCTCGCCGGTGTCGCCGGGTGCGGCTTCGGCGCCCTCGGCCGTGACGATGCGCCCCTCGCCGCCCTCGACCACATAGCCGGCCGAGGTGTCGGCGCGCGGCGCCTCGGTGCGCGTGAGGAACACCGAGCCCGCGTACTCCGAGAGGCCGTAGCCGTAGTGCAGCGGCTGGCCGAAGCGCTGCTCCACGCGCTGCTTGAGCGCGGGGTCGAGCGGCGCGGACCCTGTGTACACGTAGCGCAGATTCGGAAAGCGCGGCGCGAGCTGTTGTGCCTCGATGTGCGCCAGCAGCCGCGCGTACATGGTCGGCGGCCCGAGCAGGTTCGACACCTGCCCGTGCGCCAGCGCTTCGAGCATGTCGGCCGGCGAGAAGTTGGCGCGCAGCACCAGCGCGGCCCCGCCCGTGAGCGCGGCCATCAGCACGGTGCCGATGCCGAAGATGTGGGTCATCGGCAGGAAGGCGTAGACGCGGTCGTGCGTGTCGAGCGCACGCACCGCCGCCGACACGCGGCCGAAGTGCAGCAGCCCGCGGTGCGACACCATCACGCCCTTGGGCGTGCCCGAGGTGCCTGAGGTGAAGATGATCGCGGCGGCATCGGCCAGCGCGGCGTCGGGCTCGGGGCGGGCTTCGGCGCGCGCGGCGGTGAACATCACGCCGGACAGCGTGGCCGGCACGGCCGACGCGCGCTGCGCGTGCGTGCGCGCGGCATCGGACGCATCGGTGGTGAAGCCGCACAGCCGCGCGTCGGCGCGTTCGGCAATGGCCGCGATCTCGCCCGGCGACATGCGCGCGTTGACGCCGCACGACCATGCGCCCACGCGGCTGCAGGCCAGCAGCAGCGCGATGTGGGCAGCACAGTTTTCGGCCACCAGCACCACGCGGTCGGTCGGCCGCACACCGGCGGCGAGCAGGTCGTTCGCGGCGGTCTCGACCATGGCCTGCAGCGCGCCATACGTCGTGGTGCCCTCAAGTTCGTACAGAAACACCGCGTCCGGCGTGCGGGCGGCGCGGTCTTCGAGCAGGTGATGAATGCGTGATGGCTGCATCGGCTATTCCGCCTCGATGCCCTTGGACGCGCTCGCCCACAGCTTGCGGTCCGACACGCCCTTGGTGCCCAGCACCTCCGGTGCGCCCGCCCAGACGTCGTAGCCCTGCTCGCGCAGGCGGTGGGCGATGTCCTCGCGTGCCAGCATCTTCTGCGCCGCGGCGTTCACGCGCGCGACCAGCGTCGGGTCCATGCGCGCCGGGCCGTACAGGCCGAACCAGCCGCCCACGTCGTAGCCGGGCACGCCCGACTCGATCATGGTCGGCACGTCGGGCAGCATGCGGTTGCGCTGGCGCGAGGTGACGGCCAACGCACGCAGCTTGCCCGACTGGATGAAGGGCCGCGAGGTGGCGATGATGTCGAACATCATCGGCACGGTGCCGGCCATCACGTCGGCCAGCGCCGGCGCGCTGCCCTTGTACGGTACGTGCGTGAGCTGCAGGCCGCTCATCTTCTCGAGCAGCGCGCCGCACAGGTGGTTCGATGCGCCCACACCCGCCGAGCCGTAAAACAGCTTGCCGGGCTTGGCTTTGGCATAGGCCAGCAGCTCGCCCACGTTGCGCACCGGCAGGTCGTTGTTGACCACCAGCACGTTGGTGTAGTCGACCAGCGGCGCCAGGGGCGTGAGGTCCTTCATCGGGTCGAAGGGCATGCTGCGCTGCACGTTCGGGTTGATGGTGATGGTCGGGCTCGCGCCGAAGAACAGCATCGCGCCATCGGGCGGCGCCTTGGCGACGGCGTTGCCGCCGAGCGAGCCCGCAGCGCCGGGCCGGTTGTCGACGATCACCTGCGTGCCCAGCTCCTGGCCCAGCGCGGGCGCGAGCAGGCGCGCGGCGCCGTCCACCGGCCCGCCGGCGGAATAGCCGACCACCAGCTTGATGAGCGGTGGCAGCGGCTGCTGCGCGAAGGAGCGGTGCGGCAGTGCGGCCAGCGCCGCGCTGCCCGCCAGCGCGGCCATGAGCTGGCGGCGAGAGAGTTCGAGGGATTGCATGAGCGTTGTCTCCTTTTGTGTATGTCTTCGGTCGCTCACATCGCTCAGGCCGGCAAGTCCAAAACTTGTCGCGCGAGGATGTTGCGCTGGATCTCGTTCGTGCCGCCGTAGATCATTGCGGCGGTGGAGCCGATGAGCGGCGATAGCACGTTGAAGCTCTGGCCGTCGAGCACCTGGTCGCCCGCGACCGCGCCCTGCTCTTCGCCGGCCTCGACCAGCAAGGCACCGATGCGGTGGTACGTCTCGCTGGCCCAGATCTTCAGCAGCGACACCGACGCCGGCAGCGGCTTGCCGGCGCGCACGATGTTGGCGAAGCCCGTGTACGCGGCCGACAGGTCGAGCACGTCGAGCCGCAGCGCTGCGAAGCGCTGTGCGAACACTGGGTCGGCGAACAGCCGCCGCGCCTGCCCGAGCCGCGCCAGTTGGCCCAGCGCGTACTGCGACTGCTTGGGGCTGCCCAGGAAGATGCGCTCGAAGCCCAGCAGCGCCTTCGCAATCGTCCAGCCGCCGTGCAGCTGGCCCACGAGCTGGTCGGCCGGCACGCGCACGTTGTCGAAGAACACTTCGCAGAACTCGGGCTCGCCCGCCAGCGTGTGAATGGGCCGCACCGTCACGCCCGGCGTGCGCAGGTCGCACAGCAGGAAGCTGATGCCCTCCTGCTTGCGCGCGCCCTTGTCGGTGCGCACGAGCATGAAGATGTGGTTGGCGTCTTGCGCGAGCGTGGTCCAGATCTTCTGGCCATTGACGACGAAGTGGTCGCCCTGCGCATCGCGCCCCGCCACCGCCTCGGTGCGCAGGCCGGCCAGGTCGGAACCGGCATTGGGCTCCGAATAGCCCTGGCACCACACGTGCTCGCCGCTGAGGATGCGCGGCAGAAAGCGCTGTTGCTGCTCGGGCGTGCCGTGCTGGATGAGCAGCGGCCCGATCATCACGATGCCCTGGTCGGGCGCGCGCGCCACGCCGTGCTGCTCCAGCTCTTCGATCCAGGCGATGAGCTTGTCGGCCGGCAGGCCCATGCCGCCATGCGACTGCGGCCAGGCCGGCGCGATCCAGCCCTGCGCCGAGAGCGTGAGGTACCAGTCGCGCATCTCGCTCCAGCGCGCGCGGTGCGAGAGGTAGCGCAACTGCGCCGGATACCGCTGTTGCAGAAAGCCGCGCACCATGCGGCGGAACTCGGGCTCGGGCACCGTGGACCAGTCGGTGGTGCGCGCGAGGAACTCGGCGCTCCAAGCTGTCGCGCTGCTCGCAGCGGCTTCGGCTTCGCCGGTCAGCGCGGCATGCCGGCGCTGGTGCGCCGTGACATTGCCCAGCCACGCCGACAGGCACAGCACGCGCTTGTAGAACAGGCTCAGGTCGCACTCCTGCGTGTAGCCGATGGCCCCGTGCAGTTGCACCGCTGCGCGCGACGCCTGCAACGCGGCAGCCGTGCAGCGCGCATTGACGCGGCTGGCCTCGGCTTCGAGCCGGTCAGAAGGCAACGCACCGTCGCCCACCAGCGCCAGCACTTCGTTGAGCGTGGCCTGCGCCACTTCGAGGTGAATGAACATGTCGACGCTGCGGTGCTGCAGCGCCTGGAAGCTGCCGATGGCCTTGCCGAACTGCGAGCGCGTGCGCAGGTAGGCCAGCGTCTGCGCCAGCATCGCCTGCCCCGCGCCCAGCAACTCCGCCGCCTGCAGGATCTGCCCGGCCGCGAGCGCCTGGCGCAGCGCCTCCTGCGCGGCCGGCCCGCTGGCCAGCACGGCTTCGGCCGGCAGCACGACCTCTTCGAAGCGAAGGTTGGCTGCCTGGCTGCCATCGACCAGCGGCACGAGCGTTTCGCTCACGCCCGCCGTGCCGCGCGGCACCCACAGCAGCACGGCGTCGTCCTCGCCACGCGCCGACACCAGCCAGCCGCTGGCAGCGGCGCCGGGCAGCACCATGAGTTTTTCGCCCTGCAGCAGCACGCCACCCACATGACCGGACCGCGCTTCGCAGCCGCAGGCCAGCGGCACGGCGCTGAGGTCGCCCGCGCTTTCCTGCCAGGCCAGCGCGGGCAGGCTACGGCCCGCGACGAGGTCGGCCAGCAAGGCACGCGCGCCGGACGAGTCGAGCCGCGCCAGCAGCAGCGCGCTCAGGCCCGCCACCGCCAGCAGCGGCTCGGGCGCTGCGTGCTCGCCGGCCGCGCGCAGGATTTCTGCAGCGCCGTCGAGCCCCAGCGCGAGGCCGCCGGCCGCTTCGGGCGCCAGCATGCCGGGCCAGCCGAGCGCGGCGATTTCGCCCCAGCCGTTGGCCTCGTCGGCCTCCGGATGCTCAGTGCGGGCACGGCGCCGCGCGGTGGCACCGCTGCGGGTGAAGTAATCGAGCGCCGCTTCGCGCACGGCCAGAAGTGAGTCGGAATCCATCGCGCTGTCTGCCTTTTCTTTTCCGTTGCAATGACGAGTCGCAGCGTGCCCGAAGACCCCGCCGCAGGGCATTCGCAATTGCGGAAGGGAGGGTTTGGCAATCACTGAGTGGCCGATCGCGCGCACGGGGATAGATTTGCGGCCATGACAAAGATCAAGAAATCCCTGCACACCGACCTCGGCCACAGCACGCCCGACAAGATCACCGTGCGCGGGCGCGACCTGCCCTCGGAAATCCTCGGCCACCTCAACCTGGGCGACATGGCCTTCCTGGAGCTGACGGGCCGCATCCCGACACCGCAGGAATCCGTGACCTTCAACGCCATCGTCGTCACGCTGGTGGAGCACGGCGTCACGCCGAGCGCGCTGGCCGCACGGCTCACCTACGCCGGCGCGCCCGAAGCCCTGCAGGCCGCCGTGGCCGCCGGCCTGTGCGGGCTGGGCAGCGTGTTCGTGGGCAGCACCGAAGGCGCCGCGAAGATGCTCTACGAGGCCATTCCCTTCGGCGAGAAGCCGTCGCGTCCGCTGGCCGACATGGCGAAGGACATCGTGGCCGACCACCGCGCGCGCAAGCTCATCGTGCCGGGCCTGGGCCATCCTCTGCACAAGCCGATCGACCCGCGCACGCCGCGCCTGTTCCAGATCGCAGCCGAGAACGGCCTGTCGAGCCACTACGTCGCGCTGATGCAGGCGGTGCAGGAAGAGGCCGAGCGCGTGTCGGGCAAGTCGCTGCCGATCAACGCCACGGGTGCCATCGGCGCCATTGCGGCCGAGTTCGGCTTTCCGTGGAAGATCATTCGCGGCTTCGGCGTGATGGCGCGCGCCATCGGCCTCGTGGGCCACATCCTCGAGGAGATCGACGACCCGATGGCCATCGAAATCTGGCAACGCGTCGAAAAAGAAGCAGGCGGCCCCCGCCAGGACTGAAGCACATGATGATCGCCACCGACAACCGCTTTCCCGACATTCGCGACGCCGTGCGCGACCTGTGCGCGCAGTTTCCCAACGAGTACTTCCGCAAGGTCGACGAGGCGCGCGGCTACCCCGCCGAGTTCGTCGACGCGCTCACCAAGGCCGGCTGGATGGCCGCGCTGATTCCGCAGGAATACGGCGGCTCGGGCCTGGGCCTGACCGAAGCCTCGGTGATCATGGAAGAGATCAACCGCTGCGGCGGCAACTCGGGCGCCTGCCACGGCCAGATGTACAACATGGGCACGCTGCTGCGCCACGGCAGCGAGGCGCAAAAACGCCAGTACCTGCCGAAGATCGCCAGCGGCGACTTGCGCCTGCAGTCGATGGGCGTGACCGAGCCGACCACCGGCACCGACACCACGAAGATCAAGACCACGGCCGTGAAGAAGGGCGACCGCTACGTCATCAACGGGCAGAAGGTGTGGATCTCGCGCATCCAGCATTCGGACCTGATGATCCTGCTGGCGCGCACCACGCCGCTCGCGGACGTGAAGAAGAAGTCGGAAGGCATGTCGATCTTCATCGTCGACCTGCGCGAGGCCATCGGCAAGGGCATGACGGTGCGGCCCATCCTGAACATGGTGAACCACGAGACCAACGAGCTGTTCTTCGAGAACCTCGAAATCCCGGCGGAGAACCTGATCGGAGAGGAAGGCCAGGGCTTCAAGTACATCCTCGATGGCCTGAACGCCGAGCGCACGCTGATCGCGGCCGAGTGCATCGGCGACGGCTACTGGTTCATCGACAAGGTGACGGCCTACACGAAGGACCGCGTGGTGTTCGGCCGGCCCATCGGGCAGAACCAGGGCGTGCAGTTCCCGATTGCCGAAGCCTTCATCGAGACCGAGGCCGCCAACCTGATGCGCTACGAGGCCTGCCGCCTCTTCGACGCGCGCCAGCCCTGCGGCGCACAGGCCAACATGGCGAAGTACCTGGCGGCCAAGGCGAGCTGGGAGGCGGCCAACGCCTGCCTGCAGTTCCACGGCGGCTTCGGCTTTGCGTGCGAATACGACATCGAACGCAAGTTCCGCGAGACGCGGCTGTACCAGGTGGCGCCGATCTCGACGAATCTCATCCTGAGCTACGTCGCCGAACACATGCTCGGCCTGCCGCGCTCGTTCTGAAGGACTGCACATGAACGCCATCGACCACCCCAGCAAGGTGCTCGCGACCTTCGCGGCCGAACTGAAGTTCGCCGACATTCCCGCGCCGGTGCTGCGCCGCACCGAGGACCTGACGCTCGACTGGCTCGGCTCGGTGCTCGCGGCGCGCACGGCACGGCCGATACGCAGCATCGAGCGCTTCGCACAGATGATGGGCCCCGCCGAAGGCCCGAGCGAAATCCTCACCTCGCGGCGCACCAGCTCGCCGCTGTTCGCGGCACTGGTCAACGCGGCGGCCTCGCACTACGTGGAGCAGGACGACGTGCACAACGGCTCGGTGTTCCACCCGGCCGCCGTCGTCATCGCACCCGCACTCGCGGTGGCACAGAGCATCGGTGCCAGCGGCGCGCAGCTGCTGACGGCCGTGGTCGCGGGCTACGAGGTGGGCATCCGCGTCGGCGAGTTCCTGGGTCGATCGCACTACCGCACCTTCCACACCACGGCGACGGCGGGCACGCTCGCGGCAGCCGCTGCGGTGGGCCGGCTGCTCGAGTTGTCGCCGCAGCAGATGCTGCATGCCTTCGGCTCCGCCGGCACGCAGTCGGCCGGCGTGTGGGAGTTCTTGCGCGACGCCGCCGATTCGAAGCAGCTGCACTGCGCGCACGCGGCGGCCAGCGGGTTGATGTCGGCCTACCTTGCGCAGGACGGCTTCACGGGCGCGGCAAAAATTCTCGAAGGTGCGCAGGGTCTGGGCGTAGGCATGTCGAACGACGCCGATCCGGCGAAGCTCACCGACGGCCTGGGCACGCGCTGGACGCTGGCCGAGACCTCGTTCAAGTACCACGCCTCCTGCCGCCACACGCACCCGGCTGCCGACGCGCTGCTGCAGGTGATGGAACAGAACCAGCTCAAGCCGGCAGACGTTTCCCAGGTCACGACGCATGTGCACCAGGGCGCCATCGACGTGCTGGGCCGCGTGACGGTGCCCGCCACGGTGCACCAGGGCAAGTTCTCGATGGGCACGGTGCTGGGCCTCATCGCCGTGCACGGGCGCGCGGGCCTGGGCGAGTTCGACCGCGACTTTCTCTCACCCGAGGTCTCGGCCTTCCGCGAGAAGGTGACGATGGCGCTCGACGACGAGGTCGACACCGCCTACCCCGCGCGCTGGATCGGCAAGGTCAGCGTGCACACCACCGACGGCCGCACATTGGCCGGTCGCGTCGACGAGCCCAAGGGCGACCCCGGCAACAGCCTGAGCCGCGCCGAGATCGAGGACAAGATGCAGCGCCTCGCGCACTACGGCGAAGGCGCGACGGCCGACGAAGCGACGGCGCTGTGCGAGCGTGTCTGGCAGCTGGCCGACACGGCGCGCGTGGGGCGCTGGCTCGGCTGAGGCCGGTCGTTCAGGCGAACAGCCGGCCCTGCCCCGGCGAGCGCGCATCGAGCCCCGCGGTGCGCACGAGGTCCCAGAAGCCCGCGGGCGAGCTGGACACCACGGGCACCTGCAGGCGCGCCTCGACCTCGCGCACGGCATCGAGCGTGACGAGGCCGCCGCACGAGATGAGGAGGCCGTCGGCACCGGGCTGGTCTTCGAACACCTTGAGGCACAGGTCGACCAGCACCTCGGTCGACACCTGGCCGACAGCCTGCACGTCGGAGATGGCCAAGCCTTCGAGTGCGAGCGGTTCGAAGTCGCTCTGTTCGAGGTAGGTGCGCAGCTGCGTGTTGACCTCGTCGATGTAGGCGGTGGCGACGGCCACGCGCCGCACCTTCAGGTGACGCAGGCCCGCGATGATCGCGTCGCTCATGGTCGTGCAGGGAAGGTCCGTCGCCTGTTCCATCTCTCGCTGGAGTTGGCGCGTGAAGGCGACGCCGCGGAAGAAGCTCAGCGACGTGCCCATGAGGGAGATGGCGCTGGCGCCCTCTTCCTTGAGTTCCAGCGCTTTGCCGATGACCGAGTCGATCACTTCGGTGTAGCCGCGGGTGGAGATTTCGCCGAGGCCCAAACCTTTTGCTGAGAAGCGGATGCGGTCGCCGTAGAGCAGTGGGCCGTCTACCGGGACTGCGCCGGCTGCGGGGGGGACGATGAGGCCCAGATGAGGAGGGGTCATGGGTGTGGCTCTTGTTGGTTTAGGGCGTGTGCACAGGCCACCGGGTACTTCCCTCCGCGAATGTCCCCCGGGCTTCGCCCTCCTCCTTGATTTCGCTGCGGGAAGCACCCAGTGCCCTGCGCACACCGAGCGCGGTCGTTTTTTTGGTCGATCAACGACTGCACTGCCCAACGCTCACGGCGATGGGGTGCCTTGCGCAGCGAAATAAAGGAGGAGCGAAGCGGGGGACATTCGCGGAGCAAGGCTCCCCGTCGGCGGGAGCGTCGCCCTGAAGAACCGCAGCGCACAGAAGAACGACTCAAGCAGACAGCCACCTCAGTTCCCCTCCGCCACGATGCGCTGGTCCGTGATGATGCGTTTCCATCGCGTCGTTTCCTCCGCCATGTCCTTGCCCAGCTGAGCCGGTGTGGCGTAGGCACGCAGCGTGCCTTGCGCCGCAGCGGCCGTGCCCGTCTCGGGCATGTCGAGCACGGTCTTCACCGCAGCTGAGAGCTTGTCGACGACATCGTTGGGCGTGCCCGCCGGTGCGAGCAGGAAGATGCGCGGCGCCACGTCGAAGCCCGGCAATGCGTCGGCCAGCGGTGCCACGCTTTCGGCGCCTTCGAGTTTTGCGTTGTTCAACAACGCGAGTGCGCGCAGCTTGCCGGCCTTCGACTGCGCCATCGCCGCCGTGGCGCTCACCACGCCCAGCGGCACCTGGCCGCCAACGACGTCGGGCACGATCTGCGCGGCGCCGCGGTACGGCACATGCACCACGAACGCGCCGGTGGATTGCTTGAGCATCTCGAAGCCCAGGTGCTGCACGGTGCCGACACCCGACGATGCGTAGGAGTAGCGCCCCGGATGCGCCTTGAGTTCCTTGACGAGTTCGGCGGGCGTCTTGGCGGGAAAGTCGTTGCCCGCAACGATCATCAGCGGCGACACGAACGCGCCGGCCACGGGCTTGAAGCTGGTCAGCGGATCGATGGGGATCTTCGGCTGCAGCAGCTTGGCGATGAGCAAGGCGCTGTCGCCCATCATCAGCGTGTAGCCTTCGGGCGGTGCCTTGGCGACGAGGTCGGCCGCGATGAGGCCGGTGGCGCCGGTGCGGTTTTCCACCAGCACCTGCTGGCCCAGCACGGCCGGCAGACGCGCGCTGAGCATGCGCGCGACGGCATCGACGCCGCCGCCGGCCGAGTAGCCGACGACGATGCGGATGGGCTTGTCGGGAAACTTCTGCGCCCACGCGGCGGGTGCGGCGGCCAGCAGGCCGGCCAAGGCCAGGGCGGCCCGCATTGCATGCCGGCGCGAGGGTCGCATGGCGTCTCTTCTTCTGTCGTTCATCTTGTCTCCGTGGTGGTCGGGATTCGCCGGCCGTCTGCGCGGCCTGGTCGGGGTCGAAAGTGTCGTTGCGCGTCAGGCCTTTCCCTTGCCGTGCGAGGTCGGCAGCTTCGCGAGTTCGCGCACGCGCTCGGCATTGGGCGTGAAGCCCAGGCCCGGCGCCTCGGGCAGCGTGAGCCAGCCCTGGTCGGGCACGGGCAGGCCGTCGAAGATCTGCTTGAGCATCTGCACCGCGACGTAGTGGTACTCGACCAGCCCGCCGTTCGACACGCCCGCGTGCAGGTGCATGTTGTGGAAGGGCCAAGCGCCGCCGTTGTCGATCGGCACGTTGAAGGCGGCGGCCATGCCGGCGATCTTCAGGCACTGCGAGTAGCCGCCCGAGATGGTCACGTTGGGCTGCAGCACGTCGGCCGCCTGGTTCACCAGCAGGTCGCGGAAGCGGAAGGCCAGGCCTTCGTTCTGCCCGCAGGCCAGCGGAATGCGCGTGCGTGCGCGCAGCTGGGCCATCTGGCGCACGTCGTTCTGCGTGAGCGGCTCCTCGAAGAAGCTGATGCCGTAGGGCTCGATGCGCTGCGCGAGTTCGGTGGCGTGGAACAGGTCGAGGCCGCAGTTGGCGTCGACATACAGCTTGACGTCGGGGCCCACGGCCTCGCGCACAGCGGCGACGCGGCGCACGTCTTCGGCAATGACTTCGTCGAGCGGGCGCGGCTCGTCGCGGCGCGCGAGGGCATGGTTGCCGACGGTCATCTTCAGGCGCTGAAAGCCTTGCGACACCCACAGCTTGGCGGCGGCGGCGAGCTGGTCGCGCTCGAAGAAGCCGAAGCCGAAGGTGGCATACACCGGCACCTTGGCGCGTGCGCCACCGAACAGGCGCCACAGCGGCTGGCCGAGCGCCTTGCCCTTCAGGTCCCACAGCGCGATGTCGAGCGCGGCGATGGTGTGGCTCGCGTAGCCGGTCTGGCCGCGCGGCGAGAGCAGCCAGTAGAGCTTCTCCCACAGGCGCTCGGTGGCCATCGGGTCTTCGCCGATCAGCGCGGGGCCGGCCACTTCGCGCACGGCAGCGGCAATGATTTCTTCTTCGGTGATGGCGGTCATGCCGTGGCCGACGAGGCCGGTGTCGGTCTCGATCTCGGTGAGGCACAGCGACAGCGAGGTCTGCTTGTTCAGGCCGACCACGTCGATGGTCACGGGAATGTTCAGCGGCGTGGCGCTGACGCGGATGATCTTCAAGGCTGTCTCCTTTGGTGTGCCCGCATCTTTGCGCGCGGGCCGCAGGAGAACAATTCGTTTTTGGCGAGTTCGAGCCTTCGCGCGGCGCGAAGGCTCGTTGCCCGATGGACCGCCCGCCTCAGCTCAGTCGGGACGGCCGAGGTGTTCGAGCACCGAGCGCGCGGCGGCCGTGAGGTCCTGCTGGCGCCGCACGCACAGCAGGTGGCGGCGCAGCGCCCAGGGCGCGTCGAGCTTGAGGCAGCGCAGCTTGAGAATCTGCAGCTGCGGCAGGATGGCCGCATAGGGCAGCACGCCGATGCCCACGCCCTGCTCCACCATGCGGCAGACCATGTCGAAGCTGCCCACCTGCATGCGCACCTTGAGCGGCACCTGCGCCTCGAGCGCGGCGGCGAGCAGCACGCGGTGCAGCGCCGTGCCTTCGCGCACCACGATATGGTCGTGGCGCAGCACCTCCTGCACATCGATGCGCTTGCGGCGCGCCAGCGGGTGGTCGCGCGCGATGACCACGGCCAGCTCGTCGGTGCGGTAAGGCAGGCATTCGAGGCCGTCGGCCGGCGTCTGGCCTTCGATCACGCCGATGTCGGCCAGGCCGGCCTGCACGGCCTTCACCACTTCGGTGCTGGCGCGTTCCTGCAGATCGATCTTGAGCACCGGATGCAGGCGCAGGAACGAGCCGATCTGCGCCGGCAGAAACTGCGCGATGGTCGAGGCGTTGGCCGTGATGCTGACCACGCCCGCCACGCCGTTCTGAAAGTCGTCGAGCTCGGCGCCGAGCCGGTCCATGGCCGACAGCACGGCGCGCGCATGCAGCAGCAGCCCATGGCCGGCCGAGGTGAGCGTGACGCCGCGCGCATGCCGCACCAGCAGCGGCAGCCGCGCGCGCGCTTCAAGATCGGAGATGCGCTTGCTCGCAGCCGCCAGCGCGATGTGGCAACGCTTGGCGCCTTCGCTGATGCTGCCGTGGTCGGACACGGCCACGAACAGGCGCAGCGACTTCAGGTCGGCGGACATGGCCGGTCGGTCCTCAGGCGAGGACGAGGTGATCGAACAGCTCGCGCGCGGAGGCCGGCAGCTGTTCGCGGTTGCGCGCGATGAGCTTGAGCTCGCGCTCGGCCCAGGCGTCGCTGAGCGCCACGGTCGAGATGCGCATGGCCATCGACAACCGGTGCGCCGACGACGACGGCAGCACGCCGACGCCCACGCCCGCTTCGATCATCAGGCAGATGGCCTCGAAGCTGCTCACCTGGATGCGCGGGTTGAAGCCGCGCCCCGCGAGTTCGGCGCGGCGCTGCAGAAAGCGGTGGATCGCGCTGCCGTGGTGCAGGCCCACATGCTGCTCGTCGAGCGTGTCGGCAAAGGCCACCGACGACGCGCCCGCCAGCGGATGCGTGGGCGGCACCACCAGCACGAGCTGGTTGCGGCCGAAGGGGCGCGCATCGAACTCGCCGGTGTGCACGTCGCCCGCGAGGATGCCGATGTCGGCCTCGCCGTCGGCCACGGCGCGCACGATTTCTTCGCTCAGGTATTCGCGCAGATCGACCTGCACGGCCGGGTGCTGCGTGAGAAAGCCCGCGAGCTTCTGCGGCAGGTACTCGGTGATCGAGGTGGTGTTGGCGAACACGCGCACATGGCCCTTGATGCCCTTGCCGAAGTCCTGCATGTCGCAGCGCAGGTGCTCCATCTGCTGCATCACGCGCTTGGCGTGGTACAGCACCGCCTGCCCCGCGGCCGTGAGCGTCACGCCCTGGGCACTGCGATGCAGCAGCTTGCCGCCCACCGCCTCTTCCATCTGCTTGATGCGCGTGGACGCGGCGGCCAGCGAGATGCAGGCCTTCTCGGCGCCACGCGTGAGGCTGCGCGCGTCCGCCACGTAGACGAACAGTTTCAGGTCGAACAGGTCGAAGTGCAGGTTCACCGGGCGGGCACGAAGGAAGCGGGAGGAACGCGCATTGTCCGGCGAACCGTGCCGCCTGCAGCCGCTTGCGGGTTTGTCCTCATGCCCTCATGTCTTCAGACCGGGTCCCAGCTGAACACGTCGGCCGAGCGGTCCAGCGGGAAGAAACTGGCGCGCATCGCCGGCATGGCGTGCTCGGCAATGCTCTCGGGTGTCCAGCCTTCCGAGCGGTGGACGGAGCGCACCGGGCGCGGCTGGCTGATCAGGGAGATCTCGTTGTTGCGCACCGAGAAGATCTGACCATTGACTGCCGCGGCTGCATCGCTCGCCAGGTACACCGCGAGCGGCGCCACCTTGGCGGGTGTCATCTGCTTGATCTTGTCGACGCGGGCGCGCTGCTCGTCGGTGTCGGTGGGAATGGCGCCGATCATGCGGCTCCAGGCGAAGGGCGCGATGCAGTTGGAGCGCACGTTGAACTTGAGCATGTCCAGCGCGATGGACTTCGACAGCGCCGCGATGCCGAGCTTGGCCGCCGCGTAGTTGGCCTGGCCGAAGTTGCCGATCAGGCCCGAGGTGGAGGTCATGTGCACCAGCGCGCCCGAATTCTGTTCCTTGAAATGCGTCGCGGCCGCACGGCTCACGAAGTAGGCGCCGTACAGGTGCACCTTGATCACCGCGTCCCACTCGTCGACCGACATCTTGTGGAAGAACCGGTCGCGCAAGATGCCCGCGTTGTTGACCACTGCGTCGATGCGCCCGAAGCTGTCGACCGCACATTCCACGATGCGCCCCGCGCTCGCGGCATCGGCCACGCTGTCGGTGTTGGGCACCGCCTGCCCGCCCGCCGCACGGATCTCCTCGACCACCTGCTGCGCCGGCCCGGCACTGCCTGCTGTGCCGCCGCCTTCGGCGTCGAGTGCCCCGTCGAGCCTCGCGCCGATGTCGTTGACCACCACCTTCGCGCCATGCCGCGCCATCGCGAGCGCGATGTCCCGCCCGATGCCGCCGCCCGCGCCGGTGACGACGATCACTTTTCCTTCAACCATGTGTCTTGCCTCTGCTTCGGATGTTCGTTCGCCCGCGCGTTCGCGGGGGAATTTCAGAATGCCACAGGGGGTGGGCTGCGGGTTCAGGAATTCCGAAGAGGGGCTTAAGCGACGGCGCGAAGGCCGGCTGGCTGGCTACTGCCGCGCCGTACGGATGTTCGCCGGCAGCGTCTGCGGCCAGCTCGTGCGGAACGGGTTGATGTCCAGCCCGCCGCGCCGCGTGTAGCGCGCATACACCGCGAGCTTGGTCGGCTGGCACTGGCGCCAGATGTCCGTGAACATGCGCTCGGCACAGGGCTCGTGGAACTCGTTGTGGTTGCGAAAGCTCACGATGTACGCGAGCAGGCCGGCCTGGTCGATGGGCGGACCGCTGTAGCGGATCTGCACGCTGCCCCAGTCGGGCTGGCCGGTCACGAGGCAGTTGCTCTTGAGCAGGCGGCTGGTGAGGGTTTCGTTCACGTGCACCTGCGTCGTGTCGCTGCTCAGCAGCTCGGGCGCGGGCTGGTAGTGGGTGCATTCGATGTCGAGGCGGTCGAGGTCGAGGCCGTCGATCTCGTGCACCGGCTCGCGGTCGAACAGCTCGGGTGTGAGCAGCTTCACGCCGATGCCGGCCGACTGGTCGCTGCCGCGCCATGCGGCTTCGGCGAGGTCGGTGCGCAGGTGCTCGCGCACGGCATCGATGCTGGCGAAGGTGCTGTTGTTGAAGCTGTTGAGGTACAGCTTGAACGACTTGCTCTCGATGATGTTCGGCGTTTCGCAGGGAATGGTGAAGTGCGCGATGGCCACCTGCGGCCTGCCGCGCGGGTTCAGCCAGCTCAGCTCGAAGGCGGTCCAGAGGTCGGCGCCGAAGAAGGGCAAGGCGCCGGCCTGGATGCCCATGGCTTCGCGCTGCGTGGCGCGTGCGATGGGGAACAGCAGGCTCGGGTCGTACTTGTCGGCGTAGGCCGAGGCGCGGCCGAGTTGCGATTGTTCAGGGGTGTTGGGGTTGGTCGGGTCGTGGCTCATGGGGCAGTTCCGGCATCCGCCGCGTGTGCGAACGGAGCGATGTGGTGGGCGAGGATCGTGCAGACCTCGGGCGGCAGGTCGTGGCCCATGCCGGGCACGGAGATGAAGGTCGCGCCCGGAATGCGCTGCGCCGAATCCCTGCCGCAGGCGATGGGCACGAGCGCGTCGGCGTCGCCGTGCAGCACCAGCGTCGGGCGCTGGATGCGTGCCAGCACCTGCGGTCGGTCGTCGTCGGCGCCGATGGCGAGCATCTGGCGCATCAGGCCGGCCGGGTGGTAGGCGCGGCGCATGCTGAAGGTGAGGCGCGTGGCCAGTTGCTCGTCGGTCTGCGGGTAGGCCGGGCTCTGGATGAGCCGCAGCAGCTTGATGCTGTGCGCGACCAGCGCGGCTTCTTCGTGGCTGCGCGGGCGCCGCATGAGCAGGGCCCCGACTTCGCGGCGCGGGCCCGGCAGGCCGCGCGCGCCGCTGGAACTCATGATGCTCACGAGGCTGGCAGTGCGCTCGGGCGCGGTGGCGGCGATGCGCTGCGCGATCATGCCGCCCATCGAGGCGCCGACGATGTGGGCCTTCTTGATGCCCAGCGCGTCGAGCACGCCGAGCGAATCGAGCGCCATGTCCTGCAGGGTGTAGGCGCTGCGCACCTTCAGGCCGATCCGGTGGCGGATGGTTTCCCAGACGAGGTTGCCGGTGCCGAGGTGGTCGAAGCCCTGGCTCAGGCCGATGTCGCGGTTGTCGTGGCGCACCACGCGAAAGCCCGCATCGACCAGCTGCTGAACGAAGCCGTCGGGCCAGGCGACCAGCTGCATGCCCAGCCCCATGATCAGCAGGATGACGGGGCGCCCTTCGCCGCCGGTGTCGTCGACTTCGATCTGCAGGCCGTTGGCGGTGACTTTCATCGGTTCCCTGTTGTTTCTCTTGCTGCTACTTGAATTCGCGCTCGCGCAGCCACTTGGTGGCGACCCATTTCTCACCCGCGAGCACCGGCGCGCCGCCATGCAGCGTGCGGGTGGCCGGGTCGGGCCGGTCGTAGCTGAAGAACACGCCGGTGCCGCGCACCGGGGCCACTTCGAGCCCGATGTCGGGGAAGGTGGTGGCACCGCCCTGCTCGGGCTCCTGCAGGTACATCACGAGCGTGGCCACGCGCTGGCCGCCGCGCTTGAGGATGGTGGGCGTGCCGGGCTCGTGCGGGTCGAAGTAGTCGTAGTGCGGGCGGTACTGCGCGCCGGGCGCGTAGCGCAGGATCTGCAGGCCCTCGCCGTATTCGAGCGGCCAGCGCAGCAGCATGGCCAGGCGCTGTTCGAGGCGCGCGACGATCTCGTTCTCGCCGCGCTCGAAGAACATGCCGTCGCTGGTGCGATCGACGTTGAGCACCTCGCCGCCGGTGCGGGTCTCGACGGTGAGCGAACGGGCCAGCCGCACGCGGGCGGCGGCGATCAGGCCTTCGCATTCCTCGGCCGACAGCAGGTTGCCGAACACGACGACGCGCGGATGCCGCACGGTCTGCAGCACCTGCACGCGGCGGTCGCCGGCCTCGATGTACAGCGGCGCGCCGTCCAGGTCGGGGCCGGGCATCTCGGTGCGGGCCGGCGCCAGGGCCGCCTCGGCCTGGGCCTCGGGGAAACCGGCCTCGAGCTGGGCCAGCGCCGCGTCGGTGGCCGAATCGTGCCAGCCGGCCTCGCGCATCGACATGCGCAGTGCGGGCACCGAATGGCCGGCCGCGAGCTGGGCCACCAGCCATTCGCGCAATTCCGGACTGATCGCTTGGGACATCAGACTTTCCTTCTGAACACCAGCCTTTCGGCTGTCGACACGTTTGCGTCGAAACCATAACCCTCGAGATCGAATTTTTCCAGCGCCTTGGGCGTGGCCGCCTGGTGCAGCACGGCCCAGCGCGCCAGCAGGCCGCGGGCGCGCTTGGCGAAGAAGCTCACGATCTTGTACTTGTCGCCCTTCCACTCCTGGAACACGCATTCGACCACGCGCGCCTTGAGCACTTTCTGGTCGACCGACTTGAAGTACTCCTGCGAGGCGACGTTGATGACGACCGGCGTGCGGTCGGCCGCGAGGCGTTCGTTCAAATGCTCGGCGATGCGCGAGCCCCAGAAGGCGTACAGGTCCTTGCCGTGGCGGTTGGCCAGCGCGGTGCCCATTTCGAGCCGGTAAGGCTGCAGGCGGTCGAGCGGGCGCAGCAGGCCGTACAGGCCGCTCAGGATGCCGACGTGGTCCTGGGCCCAGGCGAGCTGGGCCGGCGTGAGGCTGCGGGCGTCGAAGCCGCCGTAGACGTCGCCATCGAAGGCAAAGGCGGCCTGGCGGGCGTTCTTCTCGGTGCTTTTGGACGACCAGGCGGCGTAGCGGGCCACGTTGAGGGCCGAGAGCTTGTCCGACAGGTGCATCAGCTCGGCGATGTCCTGGGGCGACTTCTCGCGCAGCAGCTTGATGAGTTCGGCCGAGGGGCCGCGCGGGGCTTCGAAGTGGGGCTGGGTGGCGGGGGTTTCGGAGGGGACGGGGGTGTCGTAGTCGAGCGACTTCGCGGGGGAAAGCAGGAACAGCATCGGTCGATTATGTGGGGCTGGGGTTACCCCGGGCCACGCCGGTAAAATCCCGGGCAATCCCACCCTGTCACCAACGGCACCCGAGGGTGCCGTTTTGCATTCCCCATGAGCGAACCTACCTCCCAGCCCGGCCTCGAGAGCCTCTCCAAATCGTTCGAACCCGCCGCCATCGAGGCGCACTGGGGCCCGGAATGGGAGCAGCGCGGCTACGCCAAGGCGGGTTTCCGCGGCACGCAGCAGCCCAAGGAAGGCGCCGAGTCGTTCGCGATCCAGCTGCCGCCGCCCAACGTGACGGGCACGCTGCACATGGGTCATGCGTTCAACCAGACGATCATGGACAGCCTCACGCGCTACCACCGCATGAAGGGCGCCAATACGCTGTGGGTGCCGGGCACCGACCACGCGGGCATCGCCACCCAGATCGTGGTGGAGCGCCAGCTGCAGGAGCAGAAGGTCAGCCGCCACGACCTGGGCCGCAAGAACTTCGTGGCGCGCGTGTGGGAATGGAAGGAAAAGTCGGGCAGCACCATCACCGAGCAGATGCGCCGCATGGGCGACACGGTCGACTGGAGCCGCGAGTACTTCACGATGGACGACGACCTGTCCAAGGTGGTCACGCACACCTTCGTGAAGCTCTATGAAGAAGGCCTGATCTACCGCGGCAAGCGCCTGGGCAACTGGGACCCGGTGCTCAAGACCTCGGTGAGCGACCTCGAAGTCGAGAGCGAAGAAGAAGACGGCTCGCTCTGGCACATCGCCTACCCGCTGGAAGACGGCAGCGGCACGCTCACGGTGGCCACCACGCGCCCCGAAACCATGCTCGGCGACACGGCCGTGATGGTCCACCCCGAAGACGAGCGCTACAAGCACCTGATCGGCCAGCGCGTGAAGCTGCCGCTGGTGGACCGGTTGATTCCGATCATTGCCGACGATTACGTCGACAAGGAATTCGGCACCGGCGTGGTCAAGGTGACGCCTGCGCACGACTACAACGACTACGCCGTCGGCCAGCGCCACAAGCTCGAGGTGATCGGCATCCTGACGCTCGACGCGACCATCAACGACAACGCGCCTGAAAAATACCGTGGGCTGGACCGCTTCGTGGCGCGCAAGGCCGTCGTGGCCGACCTCGAGGCACTGGGCCTGCTGGTCGAGGTGAAGAAGCACCGCCTCATGGTGCCGCGCTGCGCACGCTCGGGCGCCGTGGTCGAGCCGATGCTCACCGACCAGTGGTACGTGGCCATGACGCGCCCCGGCGCCGACGGCCAGTCGATCGCGCAGAAGGCCATCGACGTCGTGAAGTCGGGCGAAGTGCGCTTCGTGCCCGAGAACTGGGTCAACACCTACAACCACTGGATGGAGAACATCCAGGACTGGACGATTTCGCGCCAGCTCTGGTGGGGCCACCAGATTCCTGCCTGGTACGACGAAGACGGCACGGTGTACGTGGCCGAGACCGAAGCCGAGGCGCAGGCCAAGGCACCGGGCAAGACACTGACCCGCGACGAAGACGTGCTCGACACCTGGTACTCGTCGGCGCTGGTGCCCTTCTCTTCGCTGGGCTGGCCCGAGAAGACGCAAGACCTGGCGCTGTACCTGCCCTCGACCGTGCTCGTCACGGGCTACGACATCATCTTCTTCTGGGTCGCCCGGATGATCATGATGACCAAGCACTTCATGGGCACGGTGCCGTTCAAGGACGTGTACATCCACGGCCTGGTGCGCGACGCCCAGGGCAAGAAGATGAGCAAGTCGGAAGGCAACGTGCTCGACCCGGTCGACCTGATCGACGGCATCGAGTTGCCCCAGCTGCTCGACAAGCGCACGCAGGGCCTGCGCAAGCCCGAGACCGCACCGGCGGTGCGCAAGAACACGCAGAAGGAATTCCCGGACGGCATTCCGGCCTTCGGCGCCGATGCGCTGCGCTTCACGTTTGCCTCGCTGGCTTCGCTGGGCCGCAGCATCAACTTCGACTCGAAGCGCTGCGAGGGCTATCGCAACTTCTGCAACAAGCTGTGGAACGCCACGCGCTTCGTGCTGATGAACTGCGAAGGCCAGGACTGCGGCCTGCTCGAACACACCAAGGAAGACTGCCAGGTCGGCGGCAAGGCCCACGGCTACCTGAAGTTCAGCCGCGCCGACTTCTGGATCGTCTCGCAGCTGCAGCGCGTCGAGGCCGAAGTGGCCAAGGGCTTCGAGGAATACCGCCTGGACAACGTCGCCAACGCGATCTACCAGTTCGCCTGGGACGAGTTCTGCGACTGGTACCTCGAGATTGCCAAGGTGCAGATCCAGACCGGCGACGACGCGCAAAAGCGCGCCACGCGCCGCACGCTGATCCGCGTGCTCGAGGCGCTGCTGCGCCTGGCGCATCCGATCATTCCGTTCATCACCGAAGAGCTCTGGCAGAAGGTCTCGAAGGTCGCGGGCCGTGAAGGCGCGTCGATCATGATCGCGGCCTATCCGCAGAGCCAGCCCGAGAAGATCGACGAAGCGGCCGAGGCGCACGTGGCGCGCCTGAAGGCGCTGGTCGACGCCTGCCGCACGCTGCGCGGCGAGATGAACGTGTCGCCCGCCACGCGCCTGCCGCTGTACGCGGTGGCCGACGATGCCGAAGGCGCAGCCTTCCTGCGCGACGCGGCCCCGGTGCTGCAGGCGCTGGCCAAGCTCAAGGAAGTGAAGGTGTTCGACGACGAGGCCTCGTGGCAGGCCGCCGCCGAAGCAGCGCCCGTGGCGGTGGTGGGCGCCACGCGCCTGTGCCTGCACATGGAGATCGACAAGGCGGCCGAGAAGCTGCGCATCGGCAAGGAAATTGCACGCATCGAGGGCGAGATCGCCAAGGTGCACGGCAAGCTCGGCAACGAGGCCTTCGTGGCCAAGGCGCCGCCCGCCGTGATCGAGCAGGAGCGCACGCGCCTGGCCGATTTCACCGCCACGCTGGAGCGCCTGCGCGACCAGCTTGTACGCCTCGGCTGACAGACGAGGCCAGAGTGGGGGCTTAGGATGCGGATGCAGGCTTTGCGCTGCATCCTCTCCCAACCCTCTTCTTTCCTCTTTGAAACGACACTGAACCGCCCATGTCCACTTCTTCCCCGACACGCATCCGCAAGGCCGTATTCCCTGTTGCAGGCTTCGGCACCCGCTTTCTGCCCGCCACCAAGGCGCAGCCGAAGGAAATGCTGCCGGTTGTCGACAAGCCACTGATCCAGTACGCCGTCGAAGAAGCCTATGCCGCGGGCATCCGCGACATGATTTTTGTGACCGGGCGCAACAAGCGTGCGATCGAAGACCACTACGACACCGCCTACGAGCTCGAAAGCCAGCTCGAAGCCAGCGGCAAGCACGCGCTACTCGAAATCGCCCGCTCGGTGTCGCCCGACGACATGACCTGCTCGTACGTGCGCCAGCCGCGCATGCTGGGCCTGGGCCACGCCGTGCTGTGCGCCGAGCACCTGGTGGGCAACGAGCCTTTCGCCGTGCTGCTGGCCGACGACCTGATGGTCGGCCCTGTCGGCGGTCAGCCCGTACTGGCGCAGATGACCGAAGCCTTCGCACGCCTGGGCGCCTCGGTGCTGGCCGTGCAGGAAGTGCCGCTCGAACACGTCAAGCGCTACGGCATCGTGGCCGGCGAGACCGTGGAAGAGGGCCTCGTGAAGGTCAACCGCATGGTCGAGAAGCCCAAGCCCGAAGACGCGCCCTCGCGCCTGGGCGTGGCCGGCCGCTACATCCTCACGCCCGGCGTGTTCGACGAGATCCGCAACCAGCCCAAGGGCGCGGGCGGCGAGATCCAGCTGACCGACGGCATCGCGGCGCTGATGAAGAAGGAATCGGTCTACGCCTACTCGTACAAGGGCGTCCGCTACGACTGCGGCAGCAAGGAAGGCTTCCTGCAGGCTTCGGTGGAACTGGCGCTGGCGCACCCCGAAGTGGGCGAGCAGTTCCGCGAATACCTCAAGAGCCTGAAGCTCTGAGGGCGCTCAGAAGCACCAACGAAAAGGGGCCGTGAGGCCCCTTTCCTTTTGTCGATCGCCGATCGCTAGCGCCGCTTCAGCACATGGATGAAGTCGCTGCCCACGGTCTCCTGCGCCATCAACTCGTTGCCGGTCTGGCGCGCAAAGGCCTGGAAGTCGCGCACCGAGCCCGGGTCGGTCGACACCACCTTCAGCAGCTGGCCGCTCGCCATGTCGTTGAGCGATTTTTTCGCCTTCAGGATCGGCAGCGGGCAGTTGAGGCCGCGCGTGTCGATTTCGCGATCAACTTGCATTGCCAGGCTCCGGCGGCAGGCTCAGGCCGCGGCGACGTTCTTCGTTTTCCGCGGCGGTGAAGAACACGGGCTCGTGGCCGCGCGTGCGCAGCCAGTCGGCCAGCGCGTAACCGGTGCCAGCGGGCCAGCACCGCAGGTCGGGCAGGTCGTAGAGGCGGTAGTCCACCAGCTCGGGCGAGAGCTTCACCTCGCCCTCGGCCACCACGTGGTACGCGATGATGATTTGGTTCATGCGCTGGAAGTCGTAGGCCCCGACGAGCTTGGAGGCGCTCACGTCGAGGTTGGTCTCTTCCTTGACCTCGCGCGCGATGCCTTCCTCGGGCGTCTCGCCGGCTTCCATGAAGCCGGTGATGAGCGCAAACATCTTGCCCGGCCAGGCCGCATTGCGCGCCAGCAGCACCTGGCCGCGGTACTCGACGATGGCCGCGAGCACGGGCGTGGGGTTGTTCCAGTGCGTGTGGCCGCAGTTGGGGCAGCGCAGGCGCTCCTTGGGACCGCCGTCTTCCATCAACGCGATCCATTCGAGCGGGGTGGCACAAGCTTGGCAAAACTTGGGGTGGGGCATGGGGAAGTCTCTGTTCTTTTTTCTCGGGCGTGCCGCGCCCGATGAAGGCGCCGCAGCGGGATGACGGAATCAGGCGGGAAAAACGCCCGTCGACAGGTAGCGGTCGCCGCGGTCGCACACGACGAAGACGATGGTCGCGTTCTCGACCTTCTTCGACACCTCGATGGCCGCCCACAGCGCGCCGGCTGCCGAGATGCCGCCGAAGATGCCCTCTTCGCGCGCCAGGCGTCGGCACATTTCCTCGGCGTCGTCCTGGGTCACGCTGATTTCTTCGTCGACGCAGCTCGGGTCGTAGATCTTCGGCAGGTATTCAGTGGGCCACTTGCGGATGCCAGGAATGCGCGAGCCTTCGGCCGGCTGCGCACCGACGATGCGCACCGCCGGGTTCTTTTCCTTCAGGTAGCGCGAGACACCGGTGATCGTGCCCGTGGTGCCCATGGCGCTCACGAAGTGGGTGATCTTGCCTTGCGTGTCGGTCCAGATCTCAGGGCCGGTGGTCTCGTAGTGGATGCGCGGGTTGTCGGGGTTGGCGAACTGGTCGAGCACGCGGCCCTTGCCTTGGCCGACCATCTGCTCGGCCAGGTCGCGCGCGTATTCCATGCCGCCGCTCTTGGGCGTGAGCACGAGTTCGGCGCCGAAGGCCTTCATGGTCTGGGCGCGTTCCACGGAGAGGTCCTCCGGCATGATCAACACCATGCGGTAGCCCTTGATGGCGGCGGCCATCGCCAGCGCGATGCCGGTGTTGCCCGAGGTGGCCTCGATCAGCGTGTCGCCGGGCTTGATTTCACCGCGTTCCTCGGCCCGCTTGATCATCGACAGCGCCGGCCGGTCCTTGACCGAACCCGCCGGGTTGTTGCCTTCGAGCTTCCCCAGAATCACGTTGCCGCGCTTGGCGTTTTCCGCGGCGTGGATGCGTTGCAGGGCAACCAGGGGGGTCTTGCCGATGGCGTCTTCGATCGTCGGATAATTCATGCCAGCCACTGTGCCATAATTTTGGGCTTCCTTCCGGATGTGCCCGGGTGGTGAAATTGGTAGACGCAGGGGACTCAAAATCCCCCACCGAAAGGTGTGCCGGTTCGATTCCGGCCCCGGGCACCATGAGACGACAGCGTCTCACCCCCACATCAAGAAACCCGCTCGCTTCATCGGCGCAGCGGGTTTTTCTTTGCTTCGAGCCCTCTCGGGCCGGGCAGCGCCCTTCCTAGCCAAGAACGCCGGCGAGCCTCACCTGGAGCGACAAGGCGGCCCGGTGGAGCAGCTCGAACTCGTCGTCCGGCAGCGGCATGGCCGTGAAGTTGAAGTGGCACAAGGTCCCGGCGACCGCGCCTGCGGGGTTCAACAAGGGAACCCCGTGGTAGCTGATGGTGTAGTCCCGCCCGGGATGCGTTGCAAAGCGTTCGTCCGCACTCGAGTCGTCGGTCCGGAACCAGCCGTCACGCAACACGAAGGGACAGATGCTCGCCTCGAAGGGAACGACGGCAATGTTTTCGGGGATCAGCTCGCCTTGCTTGTCATGCAGATAGAGGCTCGTGACCAGGTCGGAGCGGATCTTGTAGATCCCGGTGTACCGGTGCGGCACACGCGCATTCAAGTAGGCGAGGACCGCCTGCGCGCCTTGATCGGCAAGCAACGTTTCAATTGTTTTTGGCATACGTTTCGTTCGCTTCGACGGGTTCGATCTGGCACCCGTCCCGCCATGGTACGCCCGGCCCGGTCTGCGATGCCGGCCCCGGGCACCCGCTTCCGTCAGTCTGCCTGCGCGGTCCTCAACGCCGCCACCGCACGAATCTCCACCCGCAGCGCCGGCCGCGCCAGCGCGGCCACGCCGAGGATGGTCCACGCCGGGAAATCCTCGGTGATGTAGCGGTCCTTCACTTCGCGAAAGCCCGTGAGTTCGCTGCCGACGTCGACGTGGTAGCTCACGATCTCCACCAGGTCGGCGAAACCGAGCCCCGCGCTTTCGAGCACGACGCCCAGCCGCCGGAAGGCCCAGTCGGCCTGTTCCGAGGCGCTCTCGGGCACGCTGCCGTCGGCACGCAGGCCGACCTGCCCCGCCACGAACAGCAGGCCGCCGGCCTTGACGCCGGGCGCGTACTTGAAGGTGTCGAAGACGGCGGTCGAGCCGAAGGTCGGATGGCCGTCGGGGATGCGGACGCTCTGTTTGCTCACGGGGTGCGTCCTGTCAGGCTTCTGCCGGCAGCAGCCCGGTATGCACCGTCGGGTGCGCCAGCCGCACGCGCAGCTCGCGCTTGAGCCGCGTGTTGTCGAGCCGGCGCGATTCGCCCATGAAGCTCAGCAGCTGCAGCGGCAATTGCCGCTCGGCTTCGTCGCGCGCCACGCGCGGCGGGCGGGGCATGCCGTAGAGGTCGGCGGCCAGGTCGAAGTAGTCGCCCATGCGCAGCTCGGTGTCGTCCGATGCATGCACCACGCGCTGGGGTTTGCCGCGGAACAGCGCCGCCGTGCAGGCGCGTGCAAGGTCGTCGGCGTGGATGTGGCTGGTGTAGACGTCGTCCTCGCGGCGCAGCACGGGCGTGCCGCGCTCCAGGCGGCCGCGCGGGGTGCCGTTTTCGCGGTCGGGGGCGTAGATGCCCGGAATGCGCAGGATGCTGGTGCGCACGCCGGTGCTGCGGCCGAACCAGCGCACGGCGCGCTCGGCATCGACGCGCCGGTGGGAGCGCGGGGTGTCGGGGCGCACGCCGCGCGTTTCGCTCACGCGCGCGCCGCCGCAGTCGCCGTACACGCCGCTGGTCGAGCCGTAGACCAGCGCCGAAGGCAGCGAGCGCAGCCGCAGCGCCTGCATCAGCGACACGGTGCGCTGATCGCGCCACCAGGCGGCCCCGCCATCGCGCGCGGGCGGCGCCAGGTGCAGCACGCGGGTGGCGATGCCCGCCAAGCGGCGCAGGGCGGCGCTGTCGTCCAGATTGCCCACCAGGGGTCGGATGCCGGCCGCGCGCAGAGCTGCGACACGGTCGGCGGAGGACGTGAGCGCCACCAGCTGCATGCGCCCGCGCAGGTCGCGCGCCACGCGTTGGCCGACGTCGCCGCAGCCGACGATCAGCAGGCGCTCGCGCCGGAACCGGGCCGGCAGTGCGCCGGAGGGGCTATTGATTGAAGGCAAAATCCGGGTTCCTGTCTCTTTTCAGTTGTCCCGGCCGCACGCAGCCGGGAAAGTTCACCCCCGAAGAATACCGATGACTGCTACAGCGCCGCACGAAGCGGGCTTTTCCATCACCGTCGAACCCAGCGGGCGCCACTTCGTGGTCCAGGGCGACGAAACGATCCTCGCCGCGGGCATCCGCCAGGGCATCGGCCTCCCCTACGGCTGCAAGGACGGCGCCTGCGGTTCCTGCAAGTGCAAGAAGCTGTCGGGCGAGGTCACGCTCGGCCCGCACCAGAGCAAGGCGCTGAGCGCCGAGGAGCAGCTGGCCGGCTACGTGCTGACCTGCTGCGCCCACCCGACGAGCGACGTGGTGCTCGAGTCGCGCCAGGTCACCGAGGCCGGCGCGCTGCCGATCCGCAAGATGCCGGTGCGTGTGATGGCGCTCACGCGCCAGTCGCACGACGTGATCCTGCTGCGCCTGCAGCTGCCGGCCGGCGAGCCGCTGCAGTTCTATGCGGGCCAGTACGTGGAGTTCATATTGCGCGACGGCGCGCGCCGCAGCTATTCGATGGCCAATGCACCGCACACGGTGGCCGTGCCCGGCACGGGGCTGGAGCTTCACCTGCGGCACCTGCCGGGCGGCAAGTTCACCGACCACGTCTTCGGCGCGATGAAGGAAAAGGAAATTCTGCGCATCGAAGGCCCCTTCGGCAGCTTCTTCCTGCGCGAGGACTCCGACAAGCCGCTGATCCTGCTGGCCTCGGGCACGGGCTTCGCGCCGATCAAGGCGCTGCTCGAGCACATGAAGTTCAAGGGCATCGAGCGGCCCGCCACGCTCTACTGGGGCGGGCGCCGCCCCGAAGACCTGTACATGGACGCCTGGCTGCGCGCGCAGCTGGCCGAAATGCCGAACCTGCGCTACGTGCCCGTGGTGTCGAACGCGACGCCGGAAGACAACTGGACCGGCCGCACCGGCTTCGTCCACCAGGCGGTGCTGGAAGACTTCACGGACCTGTCGGGCCACCAGGTGTATGCCTGCGGTGCGCCGATCGTGGTCGACTCGGCCAAGCGCGATTACGTGGCGCTGGCCGGCCTGCCTGAAGAAGAGTTCTTCGCCGACGCGTTCACCACCGAAGCCGACAAGGCACTGCCCTGAGCCTTCGCGTTCCCCTTTTCCTTTCCGCAGACGTTACGTAGAACAACATGAAGACGAGACACTTCCTCCTGACCCTGATCGCCGGCGCCGCAGTGCTCGGCACCGGCCACGCCGCAGCCCAGCAACACCGCCCGATCCGCCTCATCGTGCCCTACGCGGCCGGCGGCCCGATCGACAACACGGCGCGCATCCTGGCCGAGCAGGTGAAGGACACGCTGGGCGGCCCGGTCATCATCGACAACAAGCCCGGCGCGGGCGGCAACATCGGCGCCGACTTCGTCGCCAAGGCGCCGGCCGACGGCCTCACGATCGGCATCGCGGCCACGGCCACGAACGCAGTGAATCCGTGGCTGTACAGCAAGATGCCGTTCAACGCCGCGACCGACTTCGCACCCATCACGCAGATGGTGCGCGTGCCCAACGTGCTGGTGATGAACGCCGACACGGCGAACCGCCTGAACATCCGCACGCTGGCCGACCTGATCCGCTATGCCAAGGCCAACCCCGCTAAGCTCAACTACGCCAGCGGCGGCAACGGCAGCGCCGGCCACCTGGCGGGCGAACTGTTCAAGAAAGAAGCGGGCATCTTCGCGGTGCACATTCCGTACAACGGCGGCAACCCGGCGCAGTTGGCGCTGCTGTCGGGGCAGGTCGACTTCAACTTCGACAACCTCGCCACGGCCGCGCCGAACATCCGCTCGGGCAAGCTGAAGGCAATTGCGGTCACGACGCTCCAGCGCAGCAGCGCCCTGCCCGACGTGCCGCCCGTGGCCGACACGCTCAAGGGCTTCTCGATCGACACGTGGTGGGGCCTGGTCGCACCGGCCGGCACGCCGCCCGATGTGGTCGCGAAGCTCAATCAGGCCTTCGTCGCCGCGCTGAACGCGCCGGAAACGAAGACCCGCTTCGCCTCGATGCTGGCCGAGCCGGTCGGCAACTCGTCCGAGCAGTTCGGCAGCTTCATGAAGAGCGAGCTCGCCAAGTACGAGAAGGTGGTCAAGGCCACCGGGGCGAAGGTGGACTGACGAGGTCGTCCAGGGGCGCGCTCGCTTCTGTGTCGGTGGCCGCCGCAACGGCCACCGCCGCTTCGGCCGCCCCGCTCTGGTACGTGCGCAGGCCCGCGAGGTCGAGCACTTCCACGCCACCGTGTTCGATGCGCAACAGGCCGTCGCGCTGCAGCGCATGCAGCGCGCGGTTGGCACGCTGGCGCGACACCGCCGACAAGAGGCCGATCTCGTCCTGGCTCAGCCGCACGAAACGCGTCGCGCGCGGGTAGAGGATCGGGTCGAACAGGCTGGCCAGGCAACGCGCCACGCGCGCATCCGGACCGAGCAGCCGATCGAACTCCATGAGGCCGATGAACAGGCTCAGTCGCGCGTTGATGTGTAACAACAGAAACCGATTGAAGTCGATGCTGGTGGACATCAGCCGCTCGAAGCTGTGTCGCGGCACACAGGCCACGCGCGTCGGCCGCAGCGCCACGCCGTCGTAGCGCCAGCATCCGGGGGTGAGCAGCGAGCCTTCGCCGCCCCAGCCGCCGGCGGTCACGCCTGTGAACGTGGACACGCGCCCGTCGGGCAGCGACACCGACATCTTCATGAGGCCGTCGATCACGCCGATCCAGTGATCAGCGGGCTCGCCGCGTCGCACGACGAAGCCGCCGGCCGGGACCACGCGCTCGTGCGACTCCTGCACGACGCGATCGAGTTCGTCGTCCGTGAGCGCGCGCGCCCACAAGCTCTCGCGGAGCATGTTCTCCAACGCGTCCGACATCGCGCCTCCTGCTGTCTTCCCTCGTGACATCGCATCGGCCGATCCGTCGCAGGCGCCGGTCGGCGGGGTACCGTAAGAAGTGTCGTTGCAACGACATCTTCGGCGCGGCGATGGTGCCACAGTCATTCGCGTTCGCCAAACAACAAGGAGACAACGATGAAGCGTTCGAACAAGGACCCGCGCCCCGCGCGCGGACCGGACGACGGGGATGCGCACGGCCTGCGCCGGCGCGATGTGCTCGGCTACGCCACGGCCGCTCCGCTGGCCTCGGCGGCGGCCGGCATCGCGGGGCTCGGCGCCCTCACGGCGCCCGCCTCGGCGGTCGCCGCGCTGCTGCCGATGACCCCGCCCGACACCACCGACCTGATCGACATCGGCGACGCGGTCACGCTCACGGCGCTGCCGACCATGGCGCTCGTGAAGGTGACGAACACCGGCGACGGTCGCGTGCGGCTCGCGCTGCCGCGCCTCGAAGTGGGCCAGGGCATCGCCACGGCCAGCGCCATGATGCTGGCCGACAAGCTGCGCCTGCCGCTGAGCGCGATCGAAGTCACGTCGGCCGACGCGAGCCCCGAGCTGATCTGGAACCAGCTCACGGGCGGCTCGTCGAGCGTGCGCTCGATGCACGCGGGCATGCCGCTGCTGGGTGGCCTCGGCGGCCTGCTCTCGGGCTCCACGCCTTCGGTGGTCGGCCAGCGCGTGACGCGGCTCGATGCGCTCGACATCGTCACCGGCCGCAAGAAGTTCACGCTCGACCAGGCGGTGCCCAATGCCAAGCCGACGATGGTGCGGCGCCCGCCGACCATCAACGGCAAGTTCGTCGGCATCAACAACATGAACACGGTGATGGCGATGCCGGGCGTGATCGGCGTGGTGCCGATTCCGTCGACCAACGGCATCACGCCGACGCCGCCGGGCGTGGCCGTGATGGCCGAGACCTTCGGCCAGGCCTGGGCCGCGGTGAACGCGCTCGACGTGACCTGGGCCGCGGGCCCACTCGACGGCGAATCGAACGCCACCATCATGCGCAAGCTGAAGTCGTCGCTGCTGCCCTTTGCGCTGCCGCCGCTGGGCGCGCTGACGGTCGAGGCCGAGTTCGAGTTCGCGCCGGCCGCGCACTGCCCGATGGAGGTCGAATGCGCGATTGCCGACGTGCGCGCTGATCGCGCCGAAATCTGGGCCGGGCTGCAGAGCCCCATCGTCACCCAGCAGGCGGTGGCCGCCGAACTGGGCCTGCCGCTGAACAAGGTCGTCGTGCATGCGGTGCCCTCGGGCGGTTCCTTCGGGCGGCGCCTGTTCTGGGACCCGGTGCTGCAGGCGATCCAGGTGTCGAAGGCGCTCGGACGCCCCTGCCGCCTGATGTACCACCGCACCGACGACATGCGCCACACGCGCATCCGCCCGCCGATCTACCAGAAGGCGCGCGCCACGATGCTGCTGGGCCAGGTCATCGCCTTCGAGCAGCGCATCGCCAGCGTGCGCCTGGACACGCGCCACGGCTTCGGCAACATGCTCGAAGCCGCCGCCATCGCGCTGCCCAATGCCTTCCCGCAGACGGTGGGCAACTTCGCGATCGAGCAGGTGATGTTCAAGACGATGGTGACCTCGCCGTACAACTTCGGCGTCACGACCAAGCTGCTGACGCCGGTGGCGATGGACATGAACACCTGCTCCTACCGCTCGGTGCACATCCAGCCCGCGCGGCTGGTGGAAGAGATCCTGGTCGACGAAATGGCCCGCGCCGCGCGCAAGGACCCGATCGCCTTCCGGCTCGAGTACCTGCGCCTGCCGCGCGCCCGTGCGGTGCTGAAGGCGGTGGCAGAGGCCGCGCAGTGGGGCAAGGCGATGCCGGCGGGCTTTGCGCAGGGCGTGGCCGTGCACCAGGAGTCGAAGTCGTTCACGGCCTGCATCGTCGAGATCGACGCGCGCGTGCCGGCGCAGGCCCGCGTGGTGCGCGCGACCATCGCCATCGATGTCGGCACGCCGATCAACCCCTCGGGCATCGAGGCGCAGCTGCAGGGCGGCCTGTGCGAATCGATCGCGCTGGTGCTGTCGGCGGGGCTGCACATCCAGAACGGCCTGCCGCTGGAAGGCAGCTACTCGCAGTACCACTTCTCGCGCATGAAGCACTACCCGAAGGACGTGAAGATCATCATCATGCCGGCCAACGGCGAGGCCATCGGCGGGCTTGGCGAGGTCGGCCTGTCGGCGAGCTCGGGTGCGATCGCCAACGCCTACGGGCGCGCCACCGGCATCAAGCCGCGCAGCTTCCCGCTGAACTTTCCGGTCGACTTCACGCCGATCCCGCCGGGCAAGCTGCCCACGCCCGTCAACGTTCCGATTCCCGCCTGAGGAGACCCACCATGCCTGTGCAATCTTTCAAGGTGAACGGCCAGAACGTCGACGTCGAGGCGCCCGACGACCTGGCGCTGCTGTGGGTGCTGCGTGACAAGCTCGGCATCACCGGCCCGAAGTACGGCTGCGGCATCAACGTGTGCAAGGCCTGCACCTGCCACGTCGACGGCAAGGCCGTGACGACCTGCTCGGTGCGCGTGTCCGACGTGCGCGGCCGCCAGGTGACGACCATCGAGGGCCTGGCCAACGGCAACACGCTGCACCCGGTGCAGCAGGCCTGGATGAACCTCGATGTGCCGCAGTGCGGCTTCTGCCAGCCGGGGCAGATCATGGCCGCGGTCGACCTGCTGCGCCGCACCCGCACCCCGACGGATGCCGACATCGACGCCATCGAGAACGTGTGCCGCTGCGGCACCTACGGCCGCATCCGCGAGGCGATCAAGGCCGCCGCCGCGATGATGGGATAGACGTAAAAACGGCCAGCCACCGCGCGCTGCGGTGCTGGCCGGTCGGCGCTGGCTGGTGCTTACTCGCCGAGGTAGGCGGCGCGCACGCGCGGATCGCGCAGCAGTTCCTTGGCGTCGCCGTTCATCGTGATGAGGCCCGACTCCATCACGTAGCCACGGTCGGCCAGTTGCAGTGCGCGGTTGGCGTTCTGCTCCACCAGCAGGATCGTGACGCCCTGCGAGGCCACGGTCTGCACCACCTCGAAGATCTTGTCGCACATGATCGGCGACAGGCCCATGGTGGGTTCGTCGAGCAGCAGCACCTTCGGGCGCGCCATGAGTGCGCGGCCCATGGCCAGCATCTGCTGTTCGCCGCCCGACATCGTGCCGGCCAATTGGTCCTTGCGCTCGCGCAGGCGCGGGAAGGTCACGAACACGCGCTCCATGTCGCTCGCGATCTCGGCCTTGTCGTTGCGGATGTAGGCGCCGATCTGCAGGTTCTCGGTGATCGTCATGCGCGTGAACACGCCGCGGCCCTCGGGCACCATCACGAGGCCCTCGCCCACCAGGTCCCACGCGCCGCGGCCCTTGATGCTGCGGCCCATGAACTCGATCTCGCCCGCGCCGGCCGGCAGCGTGCCGGTGATGGCCTTCATGGTGGTGGTCTTGCCGGCGCCGTTGGAGCCGATGAGCGAGACCAGCTCGCCCTCGAACACGTCGAAGTCCACGCCCTTCACGGCCTGGATGCCGCCGTAGCCGACCTTCAGGCCGCGAACCTTGAGCAGGTTCTTGCCTGCGGCCTTGGCGGCGGCCGCTGCCGTCGTGGTTGCCATCGTTGCTTCTGCGGTGCTCATCTCAATGTCCTCCGGTGCCGAGGTAGGCCTCGATCACCTTTTCGTTCTTCTGTACCTCGACCGGGTTGCCCTCGGCAATCTGCTTGCCGTAGTCGAGCACGGTGACGCGGTCGCACAGGCCCATGATGAGCTTGACGTCGTGTTCGATGATCAGGATGGTGCGGTTGTCCTTGCGGATGCGGTCGATCAGTTCGCGCAGCAGGACCTTCTCGGTCGAGTTCATGCCGGCGGCCGGTTCGTCCAGTGCGATGAGCTGGGGGTCGGTGGCCAGTGCGCGGGCAATTTCGAGGCGGCGCTGGTCGCCGTAGCTCAGCGTGCGCGCCTTGTAGTCGGCGAACTTGCCGATGCCCACGTAGTCGAGCAGCTCTTGTGCGCGCTTGGCGATGGCCGCTTCTTCGGCCTTGAAGCCCTTGGTGCGCAGCATCGCGCCGAACACGCCCGAGTGCGTGCGGATGTGGCGCCCGACCATCACGTTCTCGAGCGCCGTCATTTCGGCGAAGAGGCGGATGTTCTGGAAGGTGCGTGCAATGCCGGCCTTGGCCACTTCGTGCACGGCCGTCGGCTGGTAGGGCTTGCCGGCCAGCTCGAAGGTGCCGCTGTCGGGCGTGTACAGCCCGGTGATCACGTTGAAGAAGGTCGTCTTGCCGGCGCCGTTCGGCCCGATCAGGCCGTAGACCTGCCCGCGCTTGATGGTGATGCCCACGTCGGAGAGGGCCTGCAGCCCGCCGAAACGCTTGGAGATGCCGCGAACTTCGAGGATGGTGTCTGTCGTCATGTCTGTGTTTCCTGGGCTCACGGATTGATGGACATGGGACGCGATGCCGCACCCGGCACTTCGTCAGCGGGGCTGTCGATGCCCGGTGCGTGGGTCTGGAGCGTTCCGGGCGCCACGGCCGCATGGGTCGGATCGACAGGCACGCCGCCCTTCTTCGTCAGCGTCTTGCCGTGCTCCGGCGAAGGCCACAGGCCGCGCGGACGCATCAGCATGATGATGATCATGGCCAGCGCGATGAACAGCTGGCGCAGGATGGACGCGTCGAGGCGGCCATCGGTCAGCGCCTGCAGCGGGCCCGCCACGTAGCGCAGCACTTCGGGCAGCGCGGCCAGCAGCACGGCGCCCAGGATGACGCCGGGCAGGTGCCCGAGGCCGCCCAGCACGACCATGGCGACGATCATCACCGACTCCATCAGGCTGAAGGACTCGGGCGACACGAAGCCCTGGAAGGCCGCGAACATCGCGCCCGACACGCCGCCGAAGCTGGCGCCCATGCCGAAGGCCAGCAGCTTCATGTTGCGGGTGTTGATGCCCATCGCCTTGGCTGCGATTTCGTCTTCGCGGATGGCCATCCAGGCGCGGCCGATGCGCGAGATCTGCAGCCGGTGCGAAATGATGATGGTGGCCACCACCAGCGCCAGGAACAGGTAGTAGTACAGCGTGACCGAGGAGATCGTGAAGCCGTCGAACTTCCACGCCTTGCCGAGGTCGAGGCCCCAGAACTTGATGGAGTCGATCGCCGTGATGCCCTTCGGCCCGTTGGTGATGTTGATCGGCTGGTCGAGGTTGTTCAGGAACACCCGGATGATTTCACCGAAGCCGAGCGTGACGATTGCGAGGTAGTCGCCGCGCAGCTTCAGCGTGGGCGCCCCCAGCATCGCGCCGAGCACCCCGGCCACCACCAGGGCGAGCGGAACCACGATCAGGAGCGAGGTGTGCAGCCCGTTCGGGAACATCGCCTTGAACCACGGGAAGGTGTCCGAGAGGTGCGACGAGCCCATCAGCGCGTAGAGGTACGCGCCGACCGCAAAGAAGGCCACGTAGCCCAGGTCGAGCAGGCCGGCATAGCCGACCACGATGTTCAGGCCGAGCGCGAGCATCACGTAGAGCAATGCGATGTCGGCGATGCGCACCCAGGCATTGCCTTGGGTCTGCAACAGGATCGGCAGCGCCAGCACGGCGACCACGCCGAGGATGTAGAGCGCGAGGTTCTTGCTGTTTTTCATGGTGTGCTGCTCCTCAGGCCCGGTCCGCCACGCGCTCGCCGAGCAAGCCCGAAGGCCGCAGCGTGAGCATCACGATCAGCACGATGAAAGCGAAGATGTCGCTGTAGTTGCTGCCCAGCACGCCCCCCGTGAGGGTGCCGATGTAGCCGGAGCCGATGGCCTCGATGAGGCCCAGCAAAATGCCGCCGACCACCGCGCCGGCCAGGTTGCCGATGCCGCCGAACACGGCCGCCGTGAAGGCCTTGAGGCCGGGCAGGAAGCCCATCGCGTGTTGCGCGATGCCGTAGTTGGAGGCGTACATCACGCCGGCGATGGCCGCGAGCACGGCGCCGATGATGAAGGTGGCCGAGATGACCATGTCGGGCCGGATGCCCATGAGCGCCGCGACGCGCGGGTTCTCGGCGGTGGCGCGCATCGCGCGGCCGAGCTTGGTGTAGTTGACCAGCCACATCAGCACCACGAGCGAGAACGCCGTGACGCTGAGGATCATGACCTGCGTCGGCGAGATCACGGCGCCGCCCACGTGGATGGGGTCGGTCGGCAGCAGGTTGGGGTAGGCCTTGTTGGTCGGCTTCCAGATGATCATGGCCAGCGTCTGCAGCAGGATCGACACGCCGATGGCGGTGATGAGCGGTGCGAGCTTGGGGCTGTTGCGCAGCGGCCGGTAGGCCACTTTTTCGATCACGAAGTTGAGGCTTGCCGCGACGACGCAGGCAATGATCAACGCGACGAGAAGAATCAGCCAGCCCGGTGTGTTGGGCATGCCGTCCTTCATGAGCCCGATGATGGTCCAGCTTGTGAGCGCCCCCACCATCAGCACTTCACCGTGCGCAAAATTGATCAGATTGATGATGCCGTACACCATGGTGTAGCCCAAGGCTATCAAGGCATACATGCTGCCGAGAACCAGACCGTTGATGATCTGCTGCAGCAATATTTCCATAACGCGATTCCCTATGTGTTGCACCTTGCGGGTGCCATTCACCTACCGAGGCACCGGTTTGGCGCCTCTGGCTTGACAAGCAAAAAACCAGCCAACATGTGCCGTCGGTAGGTTTGGTGGGCGGGATTTTAGACATGCCCCGGCGCTGTTTTGGGGCGGGATGACCGGGGTTTACCCGCTCACCTCATGCTGTATGTGGGTGAGGTCATGCGCGGCGTGAGCGCATGTTGCAAGACAGTATCAATCGTCTTTTTCAGCGTTGCGGCGGCGCAGTTCGCGCAGCTTTTCTGAGATACGGATTTCGAGCCCGCGCTCGACCGGTTCGTAGAAGACCTGGCCTTCCAGGCCCTCGGGCAGGTAGCGCTCACCGGCGGCAAAACCGCCCTCCTCGTCGTGCGCGTAGCGGTACCCCTTGCCGTAGTCGAGCTCCTTCATGAGCTTCGTCGGCGCATTGCGCAGGTGCATCGGCACCGGGCGCGTGCTGTCCTTCTTTACCAGCGCGCGCACCGCGTTGTAGGCCTTGTAGACCGCGTTCGACTTGGGCGCGATGGCCAGGTAGACCACGCATTCGGCCAGTGCCAACTCGCCTTCGGGGGTACCCAGTCGCTCGTAGACCTCGGCCGCGTCGAGCGCCAGGCGCAGCGCGCGCGGGTCGGCCAGGCCGATGTCTTCGCTGGCCATGCGCACGAGGCGACGCGCCATGTAGCGCGGGTCGGCGCCGCCGTCGAGCATGCGAACGAACCAATACAGGGCGGCATCGGGGTCGCTGCCGCGCACCGATTTGTGCAGCGCGCTGATGGTGTCGTAGAACTGCTCGCCGCCCTTGTCGTAGCGGCGCATGCGCTCACCGAGCACACGCAGCAGCCACTCGTCGGTGATGTTCGTGAGCTTTTCGGCACCCGCCGCAACGGCCAGCGTCTCGAGGGTATTGAGCAGGCGGCGCGCGTCGCCGTCCGCGTAGGCGACCAGGCGGTCGATGGCCGCCTCGTCGATGGCCGGAACCGCCTGGATCGATTGCGCCCGGGTGACGATCTGCTTCAGGTCGCCTTCGTTGAGCGACTGCAGCACATACACCGCCGCCCGCGACAGCAAGGCCGAATTGACTTCGAACGACGGGTTCTCGGTGGTCGCGCCGATGAAGGTGAACAGGCCCGACTCGACGTGCGGCAGGAACGCGTCCTGCTGGCTCTTGTTGAAGCGGTGCACCTCGTCCACGAAGACGATCGTGCGCTGCTGCGTGAGCCCGTCGCGCGCCACCGTGGCCTGCTCGACCGCCTCGCGGATGTCCTTCACGCCGCCCAGCACCGCGCTGATGCTCAGGAACTGCGCATCGAACGCGTCGGCCATGAGCCGCGCGATGGTGGTCTTGCCGGTGCCCGGCGGGCCCCAGAGGATGCAGGAGTGCGGCTGGCCCGACTCGAAGGCGATGCGCAGCGACATGCCCGGACCGAGCAGGTGCTGCTGGCCGATCACGTCGCCGAGCGTCTTGGGACGCAGGCGCTCGGCGAGGGGCTGGTGGGAGCGCGTGGCCAAACCGAAACTACCGTCTGCTGGTGATTACTGCTTGAGCACGTCCGCGCCCGCAGGCGCCTTGAACTCGAAGGTGCTCGCAGGCAAGGCCGGGTTCACCTCCACCTTGCTGAACTTGAGCATCGAGCGCTGGCCGAAGCTGTCCAGGATCTCGAGGGCCGCGAGCGCGTCGCCCTGGAAGCCGACCATCACGTTCTGCAGCTGGCCGTCCTTGTTCTTCGGCGTGGCCTTGACCCACTGCAGGCCATCACGCTCCGGTGCGGCTTCCAGCGCGAAATCGGCCTGCAGGGCGCGCAGGTCGGCGGCGGAGGCAATCAGCGCCGCGGGCGTCGAGCCCAGCGCCTGCGCCTGGGTGCGCTGCGTGACCTGGTTCAGGTCGGCGTCGTAGAGCCAGAGCGTCTTGCCGTCGGCCACGATGCTCTGGGCAAAGGGCTTGCGATAGTCGAACTTGAATTTACCGGGGCGTTGGAATTCGAAGGTGCCGGTCGACGTCTTGACGCGGCCCGGCTGGCCCTCGCGCGGCGGGGCCGTCACGGTCTGGGTGAACTCGGCGCGGCCGGACTTGACGGTCTTCACGAAGGCTTCGAGGCTTTCGAGCCCGTCGGCCCAGGCACTGCCGGCCACCGTGCAGAACAGGCCGGCCAACAGCCAGAGGCGGGTTTTCTTCATGGGAGGTTCCTCGGAAAAACGTTGCTGCGATGTCCATCGACACTACCCGCAGCAGATGCCGGCATCTGTAGGCTTTGATGAAGATTTGCAGCGGCACCGGTGCGCGTTTGCAAATTGCCTCTCAGCACGTAACCGGCTTGGTGGCAGTGGTCGTCGATGGCGCGCCGGGGGCTCACTCCGCCTGGCGCGCAGGCACGAGAATTTCGCGCTGGCCGCTGCCGCTCATGGCGCTCACGAGGCCGGCCTTTTCCATGTCTTCAACGAGGCGCGCGGCGCGGTTGTAGCCGATCTTCAGGTGGCGCTGCACGAGCGAGATGCTGGCCTTGCGGTTCTTGAGCACGACCTCGACCGCCTGGTCGTACATCGGGTCTTTTTCGGCATCGCCGCCACCGCCGAGCAGATCGCCGTCACCGTCGCCATCGACCGTGCCGCCTTCGAGCACGCCCTCGATGTAGTCGGGCTCGCCCTGGCTCTTGAGGTAGGCCACCACGCGGTGCACTTCCTCGTCGCTCACGAAGGCACCGTGCACGCGGATCGGCAGGCCGCTGCCGCTGGCCATGTAGAGCATGTCGCCCATGCCCAGCAGCGCCTCGGCGCCCATCTGGTCGAGGATGGTGCGGCTGTCGATCTTGGAGCCCACCGAGAACGCGATGCGGGTCGGAATGTTGGCCTTGATGAGGCCGGTGATCACGTCGACGCTGGGCCGCTGCGTGGCCAGGATCAGGTGGATGCCGGCGGCGCGCGCCTTCTGCGCGAGGCGGGCAATGAGCTCTTCGATCTTCTTGCCGACCACCATCATCAGGTCGGCCAACTCGTCGATGATGACGACGATGTGCGGCTCGCGGCGCAGCGGTTCCGGATCGTCCGGCGTGAGGCTGAAGGGGTTGTAGATGAACTCTTCGCGCGCCTTGGCTTCGTCGATCTTGGTGTTATAGCCGGCCAGGTTGCGCACGCCGAGCTTGCTCATGAGCTTGTAGCGGCGCTCCATCTCGGCCACGCACCAGTTCAGGCCGTGCGCCGCCTGGCGCATGTCGGTGACCACGGGCGCCAGCAGGTGCGGGATGCCTTCGTAGACCGACATTTCGAGCATCTTCGGGTCGATCATGAGCAGGCGAACGTCGCGTGCCTCGGCCTTGTAGAGCAGCGAAAGAATCATCGCGTTGATACCGACCGACTTGCCCGAGCCGGTGGTACCGGCCACCAGCACGTGCGGCATCTTCGCGAGGTCGGCCACCACGGGGTTGCCGATGATGTCCTTGCCGAGGCCCATCGTGAGCATCGACTTGCCTTCGTTGTAGACCTGCGAGCCCAGGATTTCGCTGAGCTTGATCGACTGGCGCTTGGCGTTCGGCAACTCGAGCGCCATGTAGTTCTTGCCCGGGATGGTCTCGACCACGCGGATCGACACCAGCGAGAGCGAACGCGCGAGGTCTTTGGCAAGGCCCAGGATCTGCGAGCCCTTGACGCCGGTGGCGGGTTCGATCTCGTAGCGCGTGATCACGGGGCCCGGCGAGGCGAGCACCACGCGCACCTCGACGCCGAAGTCTTTGAGCTTCTTCTCGATCATGCGCGAGGTCATCTCGAGCGTGTCGGACGACACCGTTTCCTGGCGCACCAGCGCGGCGTCGAGCAGGTCGACCTGCGGCAGCTTGCTGTCGGGCAGTTCGTTGAAGAGCGGCTTCTGGCGCTCCTTGACGACGCGGTCGCTGCGGGGCACCTCGGTCATCGCGGGCTCGATCTGCACGGGCGGCGATGCGGGGCGGCGCTTGGGCGCGACTTCTTCCTCGTCGTCGTCGAAGCTCGGATCCAGAGCTTCGCCGAACGCGGTCTCCTTGCTGGGACGCGTTTTCTTGGCGCGTGGCGCGGGCGCCAGTTCTTCCTCGTCGCCGGCGCGTTCGCGCGCGGCCTGCTTGCCCATGGCGATGTCGGCCGCCATTTCGCGTTTTTCACGGCGCGACTCGAACAGCGAGTAAGCACGAGCACCGATGCGCTCGGCGATCAGGCTCCACGAAAAGCGAAAGACCAGCGCCGAGCCGATCACGCCGCCCGCAATGGCGACCAGCGCCGAGCCCGTGAAACCCAGCCAGCGCACGCTCGCCGGCCCCACGAGGAAGCCGAGGGCGCCGCCGCCCGAACCCGGCAGGTGCGATTCGAGCCGGTACAGGCGCGACCACTCGAGCACCGCGCTCGCGCACAGCAGCAGGACGAGGCCGAACCAGAAAGCAAGCCGGCTGCGATTGAAGCGACCGCGCGGGGGTTGCTCGACCGCAGGTGTGGGTTCGCCACCGCGCAGCCAGCCGGCCAGCGACGAGAGCCACGCGCGCAGACCGGCCGCGAGGCACCACCAGACGGAATAGCCGGCAAGGAAGTAGCTGCCATCGGCCAGCCAGGCGCCGATGCGGCCGCCCCAGTTCTTGACCTCACCGCCCGTGCCCGAGGTCGACCAGGCGGCATCGGACGGGGTGAAGCTCAGCATCGCCAGCAGCCAGAACAGGAGGGCTGCGAACCCGGCGATCAAGGTGATTTCGTGGGCGAAGCGCAGGGCGCGCAGGCGCACGGGTTGCCCTTCGGCAGCGGAAGAAGAAGAGGACGACGATTGAAGCGTATGAAGCGAATAGGTCATGAAAAGCACGGCGTCCGGCCCGAAAAAACGAAGGCCGGCCGCCCGAACACTACAACAAAAGGCCGTGGACGCCGAAAGCGCCGGGCCTGTGGGCTCAGGTCAGCGTCAGGAGCCGGTCCTTGATGATCACCGAGCCGTCTTCCTGGGACTGCACGAAACCACGCTCTTCCAGGTCCTTCATGACGCGGCTCACCATTTCGCGCGACGCGCCGACCATCTTGGCCAGGTCCTGGCGGGAGATCTTGTCACGGACCTTGAGGTTGCCCAGGCCGTCCTGGCTGGCGAACTCGAGCAGCGCGCGGGCCACGCGGCCGTACACGTCCATCAGTGCCAGCGACTCGATCTTGCGGTCGGCGTGGCGCAGGCGCTGCACCAGGCCGCGCATGATGTTGTAGGCCATCGAGGAGTTCTCGGGCAGGCAGCGCGCGAAGGCGTCGCGGCCCAGCATGAGCACGTCGCACTGGATTTCGGTGCGCACGGTGGCCGAATGCGGCTCGTCGTCGATCAGGCTCATCTCGCCGAGATAGTCGCCGGGATGCAGCGTCGCCAAGATCACCTCGCGACCGCGGCTGTCGGCGCTCGTGACGCGGGCGCGGCCGGTCAGGATGATGTACAGCGCATCGGATTTCTTGCCCTGCTCTACAACGACCTCGGCGCGTTTGAAGCGCTTCTTGATGATCGCATCCGCAATGCTTGCGGACTGCGAGGCCGTCAACGACGCGAACAATGGAACGCGCCGAAGCAATTCAAGGTTGGACAGCATCGACATTAATCAATCCCTGAAACAGCGCGCTGATGTGATCCTGATGCTGAGCCCATGGATTACTACAATCGCGCGCATTGAAAACACCGTGCACCCGGTGTTGAACCGGGCGGTGATACTCCCCACGTATCGCTACCACCCTGAAAATGTACACGCTGACGCAGCGTCTATCCTAGGTTTTCTACTCATGTCCGCACCCCAACACGCCAAGGTTCTCATTCTGGGCTCCGGCCCGGCCGGCTACACCGCCGCCGTCTACGCGGCACGCGCCAACCTCCAGCCTTTGCTCATCACGGGCATCGCGCAAGGCGGTCAACTCATGACCACGACCGAGGTCGACAACTGGCCCGCCGACGTGCACGGCGTGCAAGGCCCGGAGCTGATGCAGCGCTTTCTCGAGCACGCCGAGCGCTTCAAGACGCAGATCGTGTTCGACCACATCAACAAGGTCGACCTGAGCAAGCGGCCGTTCACGCTCACGGGCGACAGTGGCACCTATACGTGTGATTCGCTGATCATTGCCACGGGCGCATCGGCCAAGTACCTGGGCCTGGATTCCGAAGAAAAGTTCATGGGCCGCGGCGTCTCCGCCTGCGCGACCTGCGATGGTTTCTTCTACCGCGAGCAAGAGGTCTGCGTGATCGGCGGCGGCAACACGGCCGTCGAAGAAGCGCTGTACCTCTCCAACATTGCAAACAAGGTAACGCTCGTGCATCGCCGCGACAAGTTCCGCGCCGAGCCCATCCTGATCGACAAGGTCATGGAAAAAGTGGCCGAAGGCAAGATCGTGCTGAAGCTGCACAACCAGTTGGACGAGGTGCTCGGTGACGGCACGGGCGTGACGGGCATCCGCATCAAGAACACGCAGACCGGCGCGACCGAAGACATCGAGCTCAAGGGCTGCTTCATCGCGATCGGCCACCACCCGAACACCGACATCTTCCAGGGCCAATTGGAAATGAAGGACAACTACATCGTGACCCGCTCAGGCCTGAAGGGCTTCGCGACGATGACCAGCGTGCCCGGCGTGTTCGCCGCCGGCGACGTGCAGGACAACATCTACCGCCAGGCCATCACGAGCGCCGGCACGGGCTGCATGGCCGCCCTCGACGCGCAGCGCTTCCTCGAGGAGCACTGAGGCCTTTCCCGCGGGACGGACACCGGCCCCTCAGGGCCTGGTTTCCCGCATCTGCGGCACGGCCATCCCAGCCGGACCCGAAAGGGCTATAATCCGAGGCTTTGCCGAAATAAGGTCCAGCTCCTACCAGGAGTCGGGTTGCGGCAAATCCGGGGTACCGCCACCCGTTTCTGGCGAGGTCAAGCTGCAAAACACCCTGCAATCGCCCTGATTGCGCCGGTGCCAGCTGTTCAAGAAAGAGTGTCCACATGGCACGCGTATGCGACGTAACGGGCAAAGGCCCGATGGTCGGAAACAACGTTTCCCACGCCAACAACAAAACCAAGCGCCGGTTCCTGCCGAACCTGCAATACCGCCGTTTCTGGGTCGAGACTGAAAACCGCTGGGTTCGCCTGCGCGTTTCGAGCGCTGCACTGCGCCTGATCGACAAGAACGGTATCGATGCCGTGCTCGCAGACCTGCGTGCCCGCGGCCAAGCTTAAGGAGCTGAATCATGGCAACGAGCAAAGGCGGACGCGAAAAGATCAAGCTGGAATCCACTGCGGGTACCGGCCACTTCTACACGACGAGCAAGAACAAGAAGACGATGCCTGAAAAGATGTCGATCATGAAGTTCGACCCCAAGGCACGCAAGCACGTCGAATACAAGGAAATCAAGCTGAAGTAATTCAGCCTGCTCTCCCAAAAAACCCGCTGCTCACCCAGCGGGTTTTTTATTGCCCGTCGTTTTTGCAAACGCAGAAAAGACAGGCGCAAAAAAGCCGACCCTCAGGTCGGCTTTTTGATTGAGCCAGAGCAACAGCGCGCGAGGCGCTGGCACTCTTTTCTACGTCAGGCGCGTGCAGCGCGCAGGCGGGTCGAGAACTCGCGCAGGCCGGCGATGCCGCTGGCTTCCGCACGGTGGCACCAGGCCGCCAGATCGGCCGCCAGCTGCTCGCGCGATTGCGAGGTGTTCAGCCACAGCTGACGCAGCTCTTCGCGCATCGTGACCATCTTGTCGAGCACCGGGTGCGCGGCACGGGCCTGCACCAGATGGGTGCGAGCCGAGGCGGGCACCTTGTCGTCGTCACGGTGCAGCCAGCGCTTGGCTGCCTTGAGCACCGACAGGTCGGCGCCCTTGGCCTTCAGCACTTCGATTTCCTCGCTGGTCGCACGGCGCATTTCGCGGGCGTAACCGGCCATCACTTCGTAGCGGTTGGCAATAACGGCCTCGAGCGTCTTCTCGTTGGCCACGGGCTGGACGTCACCCATCTGCATCTTCGGCGGCACCTTCTTGACCTTGGCCCAGCCGAGCTTCTGGAACACCTGGATGTAGAGCCAGCCGATGTCGAACTCGTACTTCTTGACCGAGAACTTGGCCGAGGTCGGGTACGTGTGGTGGTTGTTGTGCAGCTCTTCGCCACCGATGATCAGGCCCCAGGGCATGATGTTGCGGCTGGCGTCGGCAGCCTCGAAGTTGCGGTAGCCCCAGTAGTGGCCGATGCCGTTGATGATGCCGGCGGCGGTGATCGGGATCCAGAGCATCTGGACTGCCCACACGGTCAGGCCGAGCCCGCCGAACAGCGCCAGGTTGATCACCAGCATCAGGCCCACGCCTTGCCAGCTGTAGCGCGTGTACAGGTTGCGCTCGATCCAGTCATCGGGCGTGCCGTGACCGTAGCGCTCCATCGTTTCCTTGTTCTTCGATTCCTTGCGGTACAGCTCGGCGCCGCGCCAGAAGACTTCGTCGATGCCCTTGACCTGCGGGCTGTGCGGGTCGTCGGCGGTTTCGCACTTTGCGTGGTGCTTGCGGTGAATGGCAACCCATTCCTTCGTCACCATGCCGGTGCCGAGCCAGAGCCAGAAACGGAAGAAGTGCGAGGGGATCGGACCGAGGTCCATCGCCTTGTGCGTCTGCGTGCGGTGCAGAAAGATCGTGACCGCTGCGATGGTGAAGTGCGTGGTGACGAGCGTGTACAGCACGACTTGCCACCAGGCAATGTCCCACAGGCCGTGTCCGAGCCATTGGATGACCGCGTTCAAAACGGCGGAGTCAGGAAGCATCATTGAGTCAGGTACTCCATGGCCACACGAAGGTGCAGCCTTCAGGTAAGTAACCCGCGATTTTAGGATGTCAGGGCCAAAACGAGGCCTTTTGTCCTTCTGTCACACCGCAGATTTACCCTAGTTTGGAGCCCCGTCCCTATTTCCGGTTCCACACGGCGGCAAAAAAGCCGTCGGTGGCGTGGCGATGAGGCCACAGCCGCAGGTAGCGGCGGCCGTCTTCTCCACCCGCGCAGAGGGCCTCGGCGCCCTCCACCTTGAGGCTTTGGAGCAATTCCGCCGCGTCCATGGGCTCGAAATCGGGGTTCGCGGCGGCAAAAGCCTCGGCGATGGCCTCGTTTTCTTCCGGCAGCACGCTGCAGGTGGCGTACACCAGCCGGCCGCCCGACTTCACGAGCCGCGCCGCACTTTGCAGGATGGCGGTCTGCTTGGCCGTCAGCTCGGCCACCGACTTGGCCGATTGCCGCCATTTGAGGTCGGGGTTTCGGCGCAGCGTGCCGAGCCCCGAACAGGGCGCGTCGACCAGCACGCGGTCGATCTTGCCGGCCAGGCGCTTGACCCGGTCGTCGCGCTCGTGGGCGATCGCTGCCGGGTGCACGTTCGACAACTTGCTGCGCGCCAGCCGCGGCTTGAGCGCGTCCAGGCGATGGGCCGAGGTGTCGAAGGCGTAGAGCCGGCCGGTGTTGCGCATGGTCGCGCCGATGGCCAGGGTCTTGCCGCCGGCGCCGGCGCAGAAATCGACCACCATTTCGCCGCGCTTGGCGTCCAGCAGCAGCGCCAGCAGCTGCGAGCCTTCGTCCTGCACCTCGATGGCGCCGCGGACGAACGCGTCGAGCTTGGTCAGCGCGGGCTTGCCCTCGATGCGCAAACCCCAGGGCGAGAACGGCGTTACTACCGATTTGATAGCAGCCTTCGCAAGCTCCGCCTTCACTTCGGCCCGTTTGTCCGTGAATGCATTGACGCGCAGGTCGAGCGGTGCCGGCTGCTGCAGGCTCTCGACCATCGGCCAGAAGCCGTCGCCCAGCTGCGCCTTGAGCGGCGCGACCAGCCATTCGGGCAGGTTGTGGCGATGGCGTTCGAGCAGGTCGTCGGGTGTGACGGCGTCGCAGTTGTCGAGCCAGCGCTTCTCGGTGTCGTTGAGCGCGCTCTTCAGAAAGTCGCGCGGGCCGTGAAAGCCCAGGATCGCCATGCGGCGCTCCTTCGACCCGCTGCCCGAGGGCGACAGGTGATCGAACAGCAGCTTCTTGCGAAGCACGGTGTAGACGGTCTCGGCGAGCGTCGCGCGCTCGCGCGGGCCGAACTCGCGGTGGTCGCGGAAAAAGCGCGAAACGACCTGGTCGGCCGGGTGATCGAATTTCAGGACAAGGCCGACCAGATCGGCGGTGGCCTCCAACAGGGCTTTGGGATGCATAGCCCCGATTGTCTCAGCCGGCCGGCCTCGCGGCCGAAACGCCTCAGGCGCCGCGCACCCAGACGGTTCCGAAGGCCTGCCGCTCGATGTCTTCCAGCGTGGGCGAATGCCCGGCCCAGAGCACCAGCGCCGCCCCCGGCAGGGTCAGCGTCTGCTCGAGCTCGCGGCACAGGTGCCAACGGTCCTCGTCGCCGAGCCCCGGCACGTCGACGAACACGATGTACGCCCGCCGCCATGCGAATTCGCGCAGGTTCTTGCGCACCACCCACAGCCGCGACACGGGCAGGCAGCGCACGATGTCCGCGCGCAGCTCGCCCAGCTCGTGGTCGTTCAGGTCGTGGCGCGAAATCTGGCTGAAGAACGGCGTGTCGGTGATCTCTTCCCAGGCGCGCGCCTCGGCCTCCTCCGCCTCCTTGAGCCGCGCGCGCCACAGCTTGAGCCCCTGCTCGTCGTGCGGCCCCGCTTCGGGATCTTCGAGCGAGGCGACGGCGTTCTTGGCCGCCCACCAGCGGCTGGCCACGCCCGACTGGTGCAGCCGCTCGAGCACCGCCAGGCGCTCGGCGCGCTCGCGCACGGGCAGCATCTGGGCCAGCCCGCGCAGGGCGCCCGGGTGGTCCGGCGCGATCCGCAAGGCGCTCTCGTAGCGCGCGCGCACCGGCGCCGCCGGGTCGAGCCGGCGCTCGGCGTCGGCCCACTCGACCATCTCGTCGGGCGTGTTGCGCTCGCCGCGGGCCGCCAGTACGGCGATGCGCTCGCGGATGCGCGAGCGGTGCGCGTGGTGCTGCTTCCAGTCGGCTGCGTGGGCGCGGCGCCAGGCGTTGTCGAAATGCGAGATCCACTTGTGCTTGTCGGCCAGCATGTCGAGCGCGGGCCGTTGCGACCAGGCCGGCAGCGCCGCCTTCTGGTTCAGTGCTTCCAGCCGGTCGCGCAGCACCGGGTGGGTGTCGTCCAGGTCGCTGACGCGGCGCATGGCCTCGCGCAGTGCCTGGCGTGCGAACTCCTCGCTCGGCGGCGTGCGGGCGCGCTGCCGCAAAGCGGCGAACGGGCCAGGCGGCAGCGGCTCGCGCTCGGCGCGCGCCCAGTGCCAGGGCCAGAACTCGCTGGCGTACCAGTTGCCCTTGATGGCTACTTCGGTGAGCGCGGCCGCGGCCACCTCGGTGCCGAGCAGCCGGCCCGAGATGCGGTCGGCCTCGTACTCGTCCTGGCGGGCCAGCGCGAAGGTCTTGGCGGCAAAGCGCGGAAAGTACCAGCGGAAGAAGGCCTGCGAGACCAGCGCCATCACGCCCTCGTCGCGCTGCAGGCTGGCATCGAGCCGCAGCCACGACAGCCGGGTGCGGTAGATCCAGGCGCTGAGGCGGCCGTGGTTGCCGCGCAGGTGCCCGTATTCGTGGGCCAGCACCGACAGCAGGCGCTGCCGGTCCAGCATCATCAGCAGCGGCAGGCCGATGCTCAGCGAGTTGAGCGCGCCGCCGAACAGGCCGAAGCGCGGCACCTGGCTGATGCTGGCGTTGAAGTTGTCGTCCAGGTAGACGCGGTGCACCGGCGGTCCCTTGATCCGCTCGCGGATGCGGTCCAGCGCCTCGAACAATCCGGGTGCGTCCGCGCGCGTGAGCAGCTCGCCGTCGGGCTCGTCGAAGTGCACCCAGAGCGCGCGCAGGGTCGCCCAGAACAGGCCCAGCGCAAACACGAGCAGCCAGCCGCGGGTGAAGTTGAAGCGCCCCTCGGCCACCGACACGACCACCCAGGCCACAATGCCCACCGCCAGGCCGAGGCAGGCCAGCACCCAGAGATAGCCGAGCGCGGCAAACGCCGCGACGCCACGCCGGTAGCGCGCGCTGTCGTCCGCACTTGCGTGCTCGCTCAGGCGAACCAGGTGAACAAAATCCGCACGGTCCATCCGACTCCCGTCAAATACACATCCGACAGTTGTTATTCGAAGAAAGAAGTGCCCCGTTGAACGACGAAGACCTCCCTCCCCTGATCGAAACGCCCCCCGGTCGCTACCGCCACTACAAGGGCGGCGAGTACGACGTGATCGGCACCGTCCGCCACAGCGAAACGCTGGAGCCGATGACGCTGTACCGCGCCCTCTACGGTGCCCGCGGCCTGTGGGTCCGGCCCGCCGCGATGTTTGAAGAAACCATCGAGATCGAGGGCCGGCCGCAACGCCGGTTCACCCCGATCGACGCTCAGCCGCAGTGAACGTCCTTGACGCGGCCGCGCGCGTCCACGCTGAGGTTGAGCCGACCGGCGTTGAGTTCCATCGTCACTGCCTGGTTGGGCTTGAGCACCCGCACCGTGCCGGCGCCGGCACGTGCGCGCGCGGCGGCTTCGAGCTGAGGCGTCACCTGCTGGGCCACGGCAAAGCGGGCGCCTTCGGCGTTGCACTGAAAGACGGGCTCGGCCGGCGCGGCAGGTGCAGCGGCAGCAGCGCTGCCCGGTGCCGGCGCGGGGGCCGGGGCGGCGCAGGCGGCCAGCAGGGCCACGGTGGCCATCGTCAACAGTAGCGATTGGGTTTTCAAAGTTCTGTGCTCCCGAAAACCCGCGAATATAAACAACTTTAAGCTTTGTGACTCAATGTATCCAAAAGCCATCCAGCGATGGCGCGCGGATACAGCAGGTGCTCCTGGGACAGCACCCGGCCGGCCAGCGTGGCGGCCGTGTCGTCGGGCAGCACCGGCACCACGGCCTGCGCCAGGATCGGCCCGTGGTCGAGCTCGGCCGTGACCTGGTGCACCGTCACCCCGGCCACCTTGCAGCCCGCGTCGATGGCGCGCTGGTGCGTGTGCAGCCCCGGAAACGCCGGCAGCAGCGAGGGGTGGATGTTCACCAGCCGCCCCGCGTAGCGCGCCACGAAGCCCGGCGTCAGGATGCGCATGAAGCCCGCCAGCACGACCAGCGCGGGCGCGTGGGCGTCGACCGCCTCGGCCAGCGCGGCGTCGAAGGCCTCGCGGCTGTCGAAGGCCTGGTGCGGCACCACGGCAGTCGCGATGCCGTGCGACCTGGCCAGCGCCAGCCCGCCGGCCTCCGCCTTGTTGCTGATGACGGCGGCAATGCGCGCGCCGAAGCGCTCGGCCCAGCGGTCGCGCTCGGCGGCACGCACGATGGCCGCCATGTTCGAGCCGCCGCCGGAGATCAGGATCACGATGTTCTTCATGGGAGGCCGGGATTATCCGTGCCCCGCCAACACCCCGATCAGCCTCCCGTCCACCCACGCGCCGGCGGGCTTGTCGCGACGCGGACACCGGATCGCAGCACGACCGTGCTAAAACTCGCAATTCCGGAGACACCCCGCGTCTGCGGTGGACCGATCAACACAGCGAGGCACGCATGGATTTGAGCTTCACACCCGAAGAACAGAAGTTCCGCGAAGAAGTTCGCGCATGGGTCAAGGACAACCTCCCCCAGGAGATTTCGCACAAGGTGCACAACGCGCTCGAACTGACGCGCGACGATCTGCAAGGCTGGGCCAAGATCCTCGGCAAGAAGGGCTGGCTGGGCTACGGCTGGCCCAAGGAATTCGGCGGCCCCGGCTGGACCGCCGTGCAGCGCCACCTGTTCGAGGAAGAAACCGCACTGGCCGGCGCGCCGCGCATCATCCCGTTCGGCCCCGTCATGGTGGCCCCGGTGATCATGGCCTTCGGCAACGCCGAGCAGCAAAAGCGCTTCCTGCCCGGCATCGCCAGCGGTGAAGTCTGGTGGAGCCAGGGCTACAGCGAACCCGGCTCGGGTTCCGACCTGGCCTCGGTCAAGACCAAGGCCGAGCGCAAGGGCGACAAGTACATCGTCAACGGCCAGAAGACCTGGACCACGCTCGGCCAGCACGGCGACTGGATGTTCAATCTCGTGCGCACCAGCAACGAAGGCAAGCCCCAGACCGGCATCAGCTTCCTGCTGCTGGACATGAAGTCGCCCGGCGTCACCGTGCGCCCGATCAAGCTGATCGACGGCGGCGTCGAGGTGAACGAGGTGTTCTTCGACAACGTCGAAGTGCCCGCCGAGAACCTGATCGGCGAAGAGAACAAGGGCTGGACCTACGCCAAGCACCTGCTCTCGCACGAGCGCACCAACATCGCCGACGTGAACCGCGCCAAGCGCGAACTCGAGCGCCTGAAGCGCATTGCCAAGAGCGAAGGCGTGTACGACGACCTGCGCTTCCGCGACGAGATCGCCAAGCTCGAAGTCGACATCGTCGCCCTCGAGATGATGGTGCTGCGCGTGCTGTCGGCCGCCACCTCGGGCAAGAACTCGCTGGACGTGGCCGGCCTGCTCAAGATCCGCGGCAGCGAGATCCAGCAGCGCTACGCCGAGCTGATGATGCTGGCCGGCGGCCCCTATTCGCTGCCGCTGATCCGCGAAGCCATGGAAGCCGGCTGGCAGGGCAACTTCCCCGGCGGCAACCCGGCGCTGGCACCGCTGGCATCGACCTTCTTCAACATGCGCAAGACCACGATCTACGGCGGCTCGAACGAAGTGCAGCGCAACATCGTGGCGCAAACCGTCCTGGGCTGAGGAGACACCAACATGGATTTCAATTTTTCGGAAGACCAGGACCAGCTGCGCGACGCCGTTCGCAAGTGGGTCGACAAGGGTTATGACTTCGAGCGCCGCCGCGGCATCGAGGCCAAGGGCGGCTTCTCGCGCGAGGCGTGGGACGAACTGGCCGAGCTCGGCCTGGGCGGCCTGTACATCAGCGAAGACGACGGCGGCCTGGGCATGGGCCCGGTGGCCGGCATGGTCGTGATGGAAGAACTGGGCCGCGGCATCGTGCTGGAGCCCTTCGCGCAGACGCTGATCGCCGGCGCCGTGCTCGGCGGCTACGCCGACGCGGCCACCAAGGAAAACTGGCTGCCGCGCATCGCCGGCGGCCAGGCCCTCGTGGTGCTGGCCTACCAGGAACGCAAGGCACGCTACCGCCTCGACGTGTGCGACGCCACCGCCGTCAAGTCGGGCAACGGCTATTCGCTGACCGGCGCCAAGAGCGTGGTGCCCGTGGGCGACGAAGCCGACGCCTTCCTCGTGCCCGCCAAGGTCGACGGCAAGATCGCCCTCTTCCTGGTTGAACGCAGCGCCAGCGGCGTCGAAGCCCGCGGCTACGGCACGCAGGACGGCGGCCGTGCGGCCGAGGTCGTGTTCGACAAGGCCGACGCCACGCTGGTCACGGCCGACGGCCTGGCCGCGCTCGAATACGCAGTGGATGTCGGCATTGCCGCCACCTGCGCCGAAGCGGTCGGCGTGCTCGACAAGACGCTCGACGTCACGATCGACTACATGAACCAGCGCAAGCAGTTCGGCGTGGTCATCTCCAGCTTCCAGGCGCTGCGCCACCGCATCGCCGACATGAAGATGCAGCTGGAGCTGGCACGTTCGATGAGCTACTACGCCACGCTCAAGCTCAACGCCCCGGCCGACGAACGCCGCCAGGCGCTGGCCCGCGCCAAGTACCAGCTGGGCACGTCGATGCGCTACGTGGCCGCGAACTCGGTGCAGCTGCACGGCGGCATCGGGGTGACCGACGAGTACATCGGCAGCCACTACTTCCGCAAGCTCACGCAGCTCGAACTCACCTTCGGCGACACGCTGCACCACCTGGGTGAAGTGTCGGCACGCATGCAGGACACGGCCGGCGTCTTCGCCTGACGGCTGTTTGTCGATAGCATCCAACGCCCGCCCGCCTTGCGCCGGCGGGCGTTTTCACTTGCGGGGCCCGCTCCCCCTGCCAGGAGAGAGACAGACATGCCTTCCCGCCGCACCCTGCTTGCCTCGGCCCTTGCCGGAACCGCCGCCGTCACCTTGCTGACCGCCTGCGCGACCTCCACACCCTCTTCCACCGAGCGCCCGCCCATCGTCTTCATGCACGGCAACGGCGACTCGGCGGCGCTGTGGCAGACCACGGTCTGGCGCTTCGAATCGAACGGCTGGCCGCGCGAGCGGCTGTTTGCCGTCGACCAGCCGAATCCCCTGGCCCGCGACGACGACGCCGTGGCCCAGCCGGGGCGCAGCTCCACCACCGAGTCGGCCGCGTTCCTGCGCGCCGAGGTCGAGAAGGTGCTGAAGGCCACGGGCGCGCCCAAGGTGGTGCTGATCGGGAATTCGCGCGGCGGCAACACCATCCGCAACTACGTGCAGAACGGCGGCGGCGCGGCCGTGGTGAGCCATGTGGTGCTCGGCGGCAACCCGGCGCACGGCATCTGGAAGGTGAAGGGCCTGCGCGAGAACAACGAGTTCTCGGGGCTCTCGGCCTTCATGCAGCAGCTCAATGCGCCCAAGGGCCTGAACGGCGACGAGGTCACGCCCGGCGTGCAGTGGCTCACGCTGCGCTCGGACAGCAACGACAAGTACGCCCAGCCCGACGGCCTGTGGATCGGCGCGCCGGGCCAGCCGACGAACATCGGCTTCGACGGGCCGGCACTCAAGGGCGCCACCAACCTCGTGCTGCCGCGCGTGGACCACCGCGAGACCTCGTTCTCGCCCGCTGCCTTCGCAGCGACCTGGCGCTTCCTGACCGGCCAGGCGCCCGCCAGCACGGCGGTGGCACCGGAATCGAAGGTCGTGCTCGACGGCCGCGCGATCGGCGCGGACAACCTCGCGCTGGCCGGCGCACGCGTCACGGTCTTTGCGGTCGACCCGGCCTCGGGCGCGCGGCGCGGCGAGGCGGCGCACCAGCAGACGGTCGGCGCCGACGGCCGCTGGGGGCCGTTCAGCGCGCAGCCGGCGGCGCGCTACGAGTTCGTGCTCGACGTGCCCGGCCAGGGCACCACGCACCTCTACCGCAGCCCGTTCGTGCGCAGCAGCGGCGTCGTCAACCTGCGGCCCGAGCGCCTGGCGCCGGCCGAAAGCGGTGCGGGTGCGGTGGTCGTCTTCACGCGTCCGCGCGGCTACTTCGATGCGCAGCGCGACACGATGCAATTCGACGGCCAGAGCCCGCCCGCCGGCGTGCCAGCCCAGGGCGCGGGACAGTCGACCTCGCGGCTGCGCATCGCGGCCGGCGCGCCGCAGCGCACGGTCAGCGCCGAGTTCAACGGCGAGCGCCTCACCGGCCAGAGCTGGCCCGCCGCGCAAGGGCACACGACGGTGCTCGAGCTGACGTACTGAACCGCCATGAACGACACGTCCCCCTTTGTTGTGACGGCGCGTGACGCGCGCGGCGTGGTCACGCTCACGCTGAACCGCCCCGCCGCCTTCAACGCGCTCTCCGAAGGCATGCTGGGTGCGCTCGAAGAGGCGCTCGGTTCCGTCGCCGCCGATGACACGGTGCGCGCCGTCGTCATCGCTGCCGCAGGCAAGGCCTTCTGCGCGGGCCACGACCTGAAGGAAATGCGCGCCGAACCGTCGCTCGGCTACTACCAGCAGCTGTTCGACCGGTGCGGCGCGATGATGCTGTCGATCCAGCGGCTGCCCGTGCCGGTGATCGCGCGCGTGCATGGCATTGCGACTGCGGCCGGCTGCCAGCTGGTCGCTGTGTGCGACCTGGCCGTGGCCGCCAGTGACGCGCGCTTTGCCGTCAGCGGCGTCAATGTGGGGCTGTTCTGCGCCACGCCCGGCGTCACGCTGTCGCGCAACCTGGGGCGCAAGGAAGCTTTCGAGATGCTGGTGACGGGCGAATTCATCAGCGCCGAGGAAGCGCGCGAGAAAGGTCTCGTCAACCGGGTCGCACCGCCCGAAGGGCTCGATGCCACGGTCGAGAAGCTGGTGGCCAGCATCGTCGCCAAGCCCCGCACGGCACTCGCGCTGGGCAAGGCGCTGTTCTACCGCCAGCTCGAGACCGGCATCGAGGCCGCACTGGCTGATGCCAGCCAGACCATGGCCTGCAACATGATGGACGAGAGCGCGCTGGAAGGCGTGCAGGCCTTCATCGAGAAGCGACCGCCGGCCTGGAAGGGCTGAAAACAAAAAAGAGGCCGAAGCCTCTTTTTGTTTTCAGATGTCGTGCAACCGGGACGACTGCGGCAGGTGCGCCATCAAAAACTCCATCTGGTCCGCCAGGATGCGGCGGTTGCGCAGGATGAAGTCTTCCCACAGGCTCGGCACATACGGCGCATACAGCAGCGGCATGTTCGCCTGCTCGGGCGTGCGGCTGCTCTTGCGGTGGTTGCAGGGCTTGCAGGCCGTGACCACGTTCATCCACGTGTCGATGCCGCGCTGCGCGAACGGAATGATGTGCTCGCGCGTGAGTTCGTCTTCGTGGAAATGGCCGCCGCAGTAGGCGCAGACGTTGCGGTCGCGCGAGAACAGCTTGCTGTTGGTGAGGCCCGGGCGCTGCGCGAAGGGGTTGATGCGCGGCACACCCTTGGTGCCGATGATGCTGTTGATCGCGATCTGCGACTGCTCGCCCGTGACCGCGTTGTGGCCGCCACGGAACACGGCCACCTGCGCGCCCACTTCCCAGCGGACTTCGTCCGCTGCGTAGTGGATCACCGCCTGTTCCAGCGATATCCATGACTGGGGCAGCCCTTGGGCCGACAGCTTCAAGACCTTCACACACGCCTCCTCGAACGAGAAAACCACGCAGAGACCAGAGACTCGGGGTGCATCGGTGACTCACGTCAACCCACGCACTGCGTCACAATATACCGGCTTTGTGACAAATCGGCCTGATTTGCCCATTCGACGGGCATCAGGCGCTATCAAAAAGATACTCTCCCATGCAGGTTTTCCGCGGCTTCCGACACCCGGGCGTAGCTCCGGCCTGCGCCCTCACGATCGGCAACTTCGACGGCGTCCACCGCGGCCACCAGGCCATGCTGGCGCTGTTGCAGACCGAGGCCCGCCATCGCGGGCTGCCCAGCTGCGTGCTGACCTTCGAGCCGCACCCGCGCGACTATTTCGCCGCCGTCACCAAGAAACCCGACCTGGCCCCGGCCCGCATCGGCACGCTGCGCGACAAGCTGACCGAGCTGGCGTCCTGCGGCGTCGACCAGACCATCGTGCTGCCCTTCGACGGCCGGCTGGCGTCCCAGTCGCCCGAGGCCTTCATCCAGAACGTGCTGATCGACGGCCTGGGCGCGCGCTACGTGCTGGTGGGCGACGACTTCCGCTTCGGCGCCAAGCGCGCCGGCGACTACGCCATGCTCGATGCCGCCGGCGAGGCCCACGGTTTCGACGTCGCCCGCATGAACAGCTATGAGGTGCACGGCCTGCGGGTGTCCAGTTCGGCCGTGCGCGAGGCGCTGGCCGAAGGCCGCATGGCCGACGCCCACACCCTGCTGGGTCGCCCGTACACGATCTCCGGCCACGTGGTCCATGGCCGCAAGCTGGGCCGGGCGCTGGGCGCTTCGTCGCCGGGCAAGGACGACGGTTTTCGCACCCTCAACCTGCGCTTCAAGCACTGGAAACCGGCCGCCAGCGGCATCTTCGCGGTGCTGGTGCATGGCCTGGCCGACCAGCCGCTGCCCGGTGTGGCCAACCTCGGCGTTCGCCCCTCGCTGGACGCCAACGACGTCAACGCCGGACGCGTGCTGCTCGAGACGCATTGCCTGGAGTGGCCCTCGCATCTGGGGGCCGAAGGGGCCTACGGTAAAATCGTGCGCGTGGAACTCCTGCACAAACTGCACGACGAATTGCGCTACACCAGCCTCGAAGCCCTCACTGCGGGCATCGCGAAGGATGGCCGCGACGCACGCGCGTTCTTCGCATCGACCCACGCCGAGACCCACCGCCAGACCACGCGCGACCGAATTTAGCCCTGCACGCCCCGTGCTGCCGCCCTTCGACAAGCTCAGGGCGAACGGCTATATCTTCCGCACCGACCGCTCAATGCAGTTCGGGCTGAGCCTGTCGAAGCCCCCTCTGTTTCGCCGCACCCAACATGTCTGACGCTGCTTCCCCCAAAGATTACCGTTCCACGCTGAACCTGCCCGACACCCCCTTCCCGATGCGCGGCGACCTGCCCAAGCGCGAACCGGGCTGGGTCAAGGAATGGAACGACGAAGGCCGCTACCACCGCCTGCGTGACGCCCGCCACGGCGCGCCCAAGTTCATCCTGCACGACGGCCCGCCGTACGCCAACGGCCAGATCCACATGGGTCACGCGGTGAACAAGATCCTGAAGGACATGATCACCAAGGCGCGCCAGCTCGAAGGCTTCGACGCGCTGTACGTGCCCGGCTGGGACTGCCACGGCCTGCCGATCGAGAACGCCATCGAAAAGCAGTTCGGCCGCAACCTGAGCCGTGACGAGATGCAGGCCAAGAGCCGCGCCTACGCCACCGAGCAGATCGCCCAACAGATGGTCGACTTCCAGCGCCTGGGCGTGCTGGGCGAATGGGACCATCCCTACAAGACGATGGACTTCGCCAATGAAGCCGGCGAGCTGCGCGCGTTCAAGCGCGTGATCGAGCGCGGCTTCGTGTACCGGGGCCTGAAGCCCGTGTACTGGTGCTTCGACTGCGGCTCCTCGCTGGCCGAGTTCGAGATCGAATACGCCGACAAGAAGAGCCAGACCATCGACGTGGCCTTCAAGGCGCACGAGCGCGAGAAGGTGCTCAAGGCCTTCGAGACCGACCACACGATCCTCGGCGACATCTTCGCCGTGATCTGGACCACCACCGCGTGGACCATCCCGGCCAACCAGGCGATCAACCTCAACCCCGAGCTCGAGTACTCGCTGGTCGACACCGAGCGCGGCCTCTTGATCCTGGCCAACTCGCTGGTCGAGATGTGCATGACGCGCTACGCGCTCGACGGCAAGGTGCTGGCCACGGTCAAGGGCGAGAAGCTCGGCGGGCTCGAATTCGAGCACCCGCTGTACGACGTCGATGCGGGCTACCAGCGCCTGTCGCCCGTGTACCTGGCCGACTACGCCACCGCCACCGACGGCACCGGCCTCGTGCACTCCTCGCCTGCCTACGGCGTGGACGACTTCAACTCCTGCATCGCCCACGGCGTGGCGTACGACGACATCCTGAACCCGGTGCAGGGCAACGGCAGCTACGCGCCCGACTTTCCGCTGTTCGGCGGCCAGAACATCTGGAAGGCCGTGCCGGTGATCATCGCCGCGCTGCGCGACGCTAACCGCCTGCTGACCACCGAGACCATCACCCACAGCTACCCGCACTGCTGGCGCCACAAGACGCCGGTGATCTACCGCGCGGCCGCGCAGTGGTTCGTGCGCATGGACGAGGGCGAAGGCGTGTTCACCAAGGACAAGGCGCCCAAGACGCTGCGCCAGACCGCGCTCGACGCCATCGAGCAGACCAGCTTCTATCCCGAGAACGGCAAGGCCCGCCTGCACGACATGATCGCCGGCCGGCCCGACTGGTGCATCAGCCGCCAGCGCAGCTGGGGCGTGCCGATCCCGTTCTTCCTGCACAAGGATTCGGGCGAGCTGCACCCGCGCACCATGGAAATCCTCGACCAGGCTGCCGACATCGTCGAGGAGGGCGGCATCGAGGCCTGGAGCCGCGTCACCGTCGAAGACATCCTGGGCGCCGAAGACGCACCGAGCTACACCAAGAGCACCGACATCCTCGAGGTGTGGTTCGACTCGGGCTCGACCTTCTCGCACGTGCTGCGCGGCACGCACCCCAACGTGCACCACGAGACCGGGCCCGAAGCCGACCTGTACCTCGAAGGCCACGACCAGCACCGCGGGTGGTTCCACTCGTCGCTGCTGATCGCCTGCATGCTGGAAGACCGCGCACCGTACAAGGGCCTGCTCACGCACGGCTTCACGGTGGATGCCAAGGGCATCAAGATGAGCAAGTCGCTCAAGAACGGCATCGACCCGCAGGAAATCAGCAACAAGCTGGGCTCGGAAATCATCCGCCTGTGGGTGGCCGCGAGCGACTACTCGGGCGACATCGCGGGCGACGACAAGATCCTCGCGCGCGTCGTCGACGCCTACCGCCGCATCCGCAACACGCTGCGCTTTTTGCTCGCGAACACCAGCGACTTCGACATCGCGAAAGACGCGGTGCCGCTCGACCAGCTGTTCGAGATCGACCGCTACGCCATGTCGCGCGCGGCGCAGTTCCAGGCCGAGATCCTTGCGCACTACCAAGTGTACGAGTTCCATCCGGTGGTGGCCAAGCTGCAGATCTACTGCTCGGAAGACCTGGGCGGCTTCTACCTCGACATCCTGAAGGACCGCCTCTACACGACGGCCCCGGGCTCGCTCGCACGCCGCAGCGCGCAAACCGCGCTGTGGCACATCTCGCAGGCGATGCTGCGCTGGATGGCGCCGTTCCTGAGCTTCACGGCCGAAGAGGCCTGGAAGATCGTGGGCACCGGCAAGGCCGGCGAATCGATCTTCACGCAGACCTACAGCCAGTTCGCCGCACCCGACGAAGCGCTGCTCGCCAAGTGGGGCCGCATCCGCGAGATCCGCGACGGCGTCAACAAGGACATCGAGGCGGTGCGCGCCGAAGGCAAGGTCGGCTCGTCGCTGCAGGCTACCCTGCAGCTGAACGCACCGGCCGACGACCTCGCGCTGCTGGGCTCGCTGGGCGACGACCTGAAGTTCGTGTTCATCGCCTCGGCCGTGGCACTGGCGGCGGGCGACACCCTGTCGACCGTGGTCACGCCCAGCACCGCGCAGAAATGCGAACGCTGCTGGCACTACCGCGAGGACGTGGGCCACGATGCGGCGCACCCGACCATCTGCGGCCGCTGCACGAGCAACCTGTTCGGCGCGGGCGAATCGCGCAGCGTGGCCTGATGGCGACCGCACGCTCCGCCTCGTCGGCCTCGCGTTCGCGCGGCGCCAGCATCTGGCCGTGGCTCGGGCTGGCGACGATCATCGTGATCATCGACCAGTTCACGAAGACGCTGATCCTGGGCTACTACAAGCTCGGCGACGCGACCTACGTGACGAGCTTCTTCAATGTCGTGCGCGCGCACAACACGGGCGCCGCCTTCTCGTTCCTGGCCGACCACTCGGGCTGGCAGCGCTGGTTCTTCACGGCCATCGGCGTGGCAGCGGCGATCTTCATCGTCTGGATGCTCCGGTCGCACGCGGGCCAGAAGCTCTTCTCCTTCGCGATGGCCTGCATCCTGGGCGGCGCCATCGGGAATGTGGTCGACCGCATGATGCACGGCTACGTCGTCGACTTTTTGAGCTTCCACTGGGGCAACTGGTACTTCCCGGCGTTCAACGCGGCGGACAGCGCCATCACGCTCGGGGCGATCTGCCTGATCGTCGACGAGATCCGGCGGGTCCGACGCGGCAAGTAAGCCAGTTCTAGACCAAAGGGGCCCACGCAGTCTGTGTAAATAGTCATCGCTGAGTCCGCGAGAAGTGCCCTTCAGGCGTTTGTCTGAGGGGCATTTTTCGTTGGAGGCTGACCAATGGGACATCGATACGGACAGGCACGGGGACAGGCAACGTTGTTCCCACTGATGCTCGATGAGCTCGTGGGCCAGGACGCACTGGTTCGGGTGGTGGACGCCTGGGTGCAGGCGCTGGACCTGAAGGCGCTGGGCTTTGCCAAGGCGCAGGCGCAGCGACTGGGAACACCGCCCTACGACCCGGGCGATCTGCTGCGGCTGTACATCTGGGGCTACCTGAGCGCGATCCGTTCCTCGCGGGCCCTGGAGCGCGAGTGCCACCGCAACGTGGAGTGCATGTGGCTGCTGGGGCGCCTAGCCCCGGATCACAAGACCATCGCCGAGTTCAGGCGCCAGAACACGGCGGCCCTGGTGGCCAGTTGTGCGGCCTTCGTGCAGTTCGCGCGGGCCAGCCGGGTGATCCGCGGATCGACAGTGGCCATTGATGGCTCCAAGGTGCAGGCAGTGGCCTCGCGCAAGGCGGTGGTGGGCCAGCGTGAGCTGGCCGCACAGGCACAGCGCAATGCGCAGGAGATCGCGGCTTATCTGCGGTTGCTGGACAGCCGGGACGGCGAGGATGACCAGGGCGGTGATGGGCCCGGCGATGGTCCTGGTACGCCCGATGAAGTGCGCGCGGCCTTGGAACGACTGAAGGCCCAGGGCGAGCCATCGCCAACCAAGCCCAGCAACTCCTGCGCAGCGACGCGAGCACCGTCGTGTGCGGTGAGCCCGAAGCACGCCCGATGCGTAGCCTGAACAGCCAGCCGGGCTACAACCTGCAAACGGCGGTGGAGACGCAAAGCCACCTGATCGTGGCGCATGAGGTGGTCTGCGAGGTGAACGATCAGCGCCAGTTGCAGCCCATGGCCGAGGCGGCCAGCCGGGTGCTGCAGCAGCCCTGCTCGGTGGTGGCCGATGCGGGCTATGCCAATGGGGAGCACATTGCAGCCTTGGACGCCCAGGGCATCACCAGCTACGTGGCGGGCGAGCGTTCGGTGAACCACCAGGGCGGCGGCAGCCTGTACCAGCGCAGCGCCTTCGTCTATGACCCGGCCAGCGACAGCTTCACCTGCCCGGCGGGCAGTGCCCTAAAGCGCAAGCAGCTCTCGCGCAAGGACAAGATGGTGGTCTATGCAGCACAGCCGAGCGATTGCGCGGGCTGTGCCCAGAAACTCAAATGCACCACGGCGCGCCAGCGCTTCGTCTCGCGCCACCTGTACGAAGAGGCGCTCGAAGCCAATGCAAGCAGGCTGGCCGCTCAGCCCTGGATGATGGGGCTCAGGCGCCAGACGGTGGAACACCCCTTTGCCAGTATCAAACACCTCATTCTGGGCAATGCCCGGTTGCTGATGAGGCATACCAGTGGAGCGCGCGCGGAGTTCAGCTTGGCGGTGATGGCCTACAACCTCAAGCGGGTGTTCAACATGAAGGGAGCGCCCTGGATGCACCAGGCGCTCAGGGGCTGAGGCCCTTGGGCGTTTGCTCGCCCCAATGAAAAATGCCCCGCTCTCGCGGGGCATCTCGATCTAAGCGGCCAGCAGACTATTTACACAGCCTGCACGGGCCCCTTTTTCTTTGGGCCGCACGCTGCGCCAACGGCCCCGGGGTTCTCCCCACTTCCCCACCCTGTCATCGCGAAGTCATACTGCGCCGGTCCAATGTAATCGATTACATGAACCACGCCACGGACCCCGCACGATGAGCATCCAAGCTGTAGCCGCCCAAGCCGGGGTCTCCGTGGCCACGGTCTCGCGCGCCTTCAATTTCCCCGACAAGGTGACGCCGGCCACGCGCGAACTGGTGGAACGCGTGGCGCGCGAGCTCAACTACCTGCCCAACGCCAGCGCCCGCACCTTGCGCACCCAGCGCAGCCGCACGCTCGGCGTGGTGCTGCCCACGCTGCTGAACCCGACCTTTGCCGAATGCCTGCAGGGCATTGCGCGCGCGGCCGTCGCGGGCGGCTACGCGATCCTGCCGGTCACCACGGGCTACCGGCTCGACGAGGAAGAACGCGCCGTGCAGCTGCTGCTGGCGGGCAACGTCGACGGGCTGATCCTCGTGGTGTCGAACCCGTCCACCTCGGCCGCGCTGCAGCGCCTGCAGGCCGCCGCCGTGCCCTACGTGCTGGCCTACAACCGGCACGCCGACCACCCCTGCGTGTCGGTCGACAGCGAAGGCGCGGTGGCCGATGCGGTCACGCGCCTCGTGCTGCTGGGCCACCGGCGCATCGCGATGGTCAGCGGCACGCTGGCCGCGTCGGACCGCGCGCAGCAGCGCTACCGCGGCTACCAGCGCGGCATGGCCGAGGCCGGCCTCGCGGCGCCACCGCTCGTCGAGGTGCCGTTCGTCGAGACCGCCGTCGATGCGCTGTGCGCCGAGCTGCGCCCGCACACCCGCCCCACCGCGCTGGTCTGCTCGAACGACCTGCTGGCCATCCGCAGCATCCGCGCCGCGCACCTGAGCGGCCTTGCGGTGCCCGACGACCTCAGCGTGGTCGGCTTCGACGGCATCGCGCTCGGCGAAGACCTCACGCCCGCGCTCACCACCATCGCACAGCCCAACAGCGACATCGGCCGCCACAGCGTCGAGCTGCTGGTGCAGGCGATCGCCGGCGGCCGCGCGCTGCAGGCCGACGCGAGCCTGCTGCTCCCCCATGCCTTCCGAGACGGCGAGTCGTGCGCGAGTGCGCGCGAAGACAACGACGCCGCAGTGTCCTGACCTCACCACCCCTCCCAGGAGTTCTTCCATGTCCCTACGCTTTCACCGACTCGCCCGCCTCGGCGTACTGGCCGCCGCCCTCGTCGCCGCCGGCGGCGCCATGGCCCAGACCGCCATTTGCTACAACTGCCCGACCGAATGGGCCGACTGGGGCACCCAGCTGAAGGCCATCAAGGCCAAGACCGGCATCACCGTGCCGGCCGACAACAAGAACTCGGGCCAGTCGCTCGCGCAGCTGGTCGCCGAAAAGGCCAGCCCCGTGGCCGACGTCACCTACCTCGGCGTGACCTTCGCGGTGCAGGCCGCGAAAGACGGCGTGGTCGAGCCCTACAAGCCGGCCGCGTGGAAAGACATCCCCGACGGCCTGAAAGACCCGGCCGGCAACTGGTTCACCATCCACTCGGGCACGCTCGGCTTCATGGTCAACGTCGACGCGCTCAAGGGCAAGCCGGTGCCCAAGTCGTGGGCCGACCTGCTCAAGCCCGAGTACAAGGGCCTCATCGGTTATCTCGACCCCGCCTCGGCCTTCGTGGGCTACGTGGGCGCCGTGGCCGTGAACCAGGCGCGCGGCGGCACGCTCGACAACTTCAAGCCGGGCATCGACTACTTCAAGGCGCTGCAGAAGAACGAGCCCATCGTGCCCAAGCAGACCTCGTACGCGCGCGTGCTGTCGGGCGAGATCGCGATCCTGCTCGACTACGACTTCAACGCCTATCGCGCCAAGTACAAGGACAAGGCCAACGTCGCCTTTGTCATTCCCAGCGAAGGCACGCTGGCCGTGCCCTACGTGATGAGCCTGGTCGCCAAGGCGCCGCACGCGGCCGACGCGAAGAAGGTGCTCGACTTCACGCTGTCCGACGAAGGCCAGGCGATCTGGGCCAAGGCCTACCTGCGCCCGGTGCGCGCCAGCGCCATGCCCAAGGAGATCGAGGTGCAGTTCCTGCCCGCAAGCGACTACGCGCGTGCAAAGACCGTCGACTACGCCCGCATGGCCGAAGCGCAGCGTGCCTTCTCCGACCAGTACCTGAAGGAAGTGCGCTGATCCGGCGCCGCGCGCGATGACACGCAGCACCACCACATCCTCCAACGCCTGGAACCCGCGCTGGCGATTGCTGGCCTGCGTCGCGCCGGCGGCCGTCTTCTTCGCGGCCTTCTGGCTGCTGCCGGTGGTGCGCCTGCTCGCGCTGCCGGCCGACAAGGGCGCGGCCACCTACTTCGCGGTGCTGACCGATGCGCGCTATCTGCAAAGCATGGCCAACACCGTCGCGCTGTCGGTGGCGGTGACGCTGGCCACGCTGGTGCTGGGCGCGGCGGTGGGCATCTACCTCGCGCGCCATGCCTTCCCCGGCAAGCGCATGCTGCTGTCGCTGCTCACGCTGCCGCTGTCGTTCCCGGGCGTGATCATCGGTTTCTTCGTGATCCTGCTCGGCGGGCGCCAGGGCGTGGTGGCCGACCTGAGCGACACGCTGATCGGCGAGCGCATCACCTTCGCCTACGGCCTGCTCGGCCTCTTTTTGGCGTACCTGTATTTCTCGCTGCCGCGCGCCATTGCCACCTATGCCGCGGCGGCCGAGTCGATGAACACGCAGCTCGAAGAAGCGGCGCGTTCGCTCGGCGCCTCGAAGCTGCGCGTGGCGCGCGACGTGTGGATGCCCGAGCTGGCACCCACCACGCTGGCCTGCGGCGCCATCTTGTTCGCGACCTCGATGGGCGCCTTCGGCACGGCCTTCACGCTGGCCAGCAAGTTCGAGGTGATCCCGATCACCATCTACAACGAGTTCACCAACTACGCCAACTTCGCGCTCGCCGCGTCGCTGTCGATCTCGCTGGGTGTCGTGACCTGGCTGGTGCTCTTCGTGGCACGCCGCTTCGGCGCCAACCCGGTCGCCCGATGATGAAGACACCTTCACAACCCCGCGCCCCGTTCCTGCTCGCCATCACGGTGATCGTGAGCCTCTTCATGATCGCGCCGATGCTGCTGTCGGTGATGGCCGGCCTCGTCAACAACTACAGCGTGGGCCTCAAGAGCGGCCTCACGCTGCGCTGGCTCGGCGAGGTGTGGGAAAACTACGGCGGCACCGTCGGCTGGTCGCTCGCGCTGGCCGTGGCCTGCGTCGTGTGCACCGTGCTGCTCGGCGTGCCCTGCGCCTACGCGCTGGCGCGCAGCCGCTCGCGCGCGGCGCGCATCTTCGAAGAGCTGCTGACCTTGCCGGTCGCGGTGCCGGGGCTGGCGACGGCGCTCGCGCTCATCCTCGCCTACGGCCAGCTCACGGCTTTCCGCACCAGCTTCGCCTTCATCCTCGTGGGCCACATCGTCTTCACGCTGCCCTTCATGGTGCGCACCGTGAGCTCGGCCTTCCAGCGCGACGACCTGCTCGCGCTCGAAGAGGCCGCGCGCTCGCTGGGTGCGAACTTCCGCCAGCGCTTCATGGGCATCCTGGTGCCGGCCGTGTTCCCCGCCATCGTGGCCGGCAGCCTGATGGTGTTCACGCTCTCGGTGGGCGAGTTCAACCTCACCTGGATGCTGCACACGCCGCTCACGCGCACGCTGCCCGTGGGCCTGGCCGACAGCTACGCCTCGATGCGCATCGAGATCGGATCGGCCTACACGCTGGTCTTCTTCGCCGTGATCCTTCCCGTGCTGTGGGGCCTTCAATATCTCGCCAACCTGATGCAGAAACGCCATGGAACTTGAACGCATCCCCGTCGACATTTCGAACTGCGCAAAGACGTATGCCGACGGCACGCGCGGCCTGCAGCCCACCAATCTCAAGGTCGAGGCCGGCGAGGTGCTCGCGCTGCTCGGCCCCTCGGGCTGCGGCAAGACCACGCTGCTGCGCCTCATCGCTGGGCTCGAGGCGCCCGACGACGGCAGCCGCATCGTCTTCGGCGACCAGGACGTCACGCAGCGCCCGGTCGAGCACCGCGGCGTGGGCATGGTGTTCCAGAGCTACGCGCTCTTTCCGCAGATGACCGTGGCAGCCAACATCGGCTATGGCCTGCGCATCCGCGGCGTGTCGCCCGCGGAAGAGAAACGCGCCGTGGGCGAGCTGGTCGACCTCGTGCGCCTGGGCGGCCTGGAGAACAAGCGCCCCGCCGAACTCTCGGGCGGCCAGCGCCAGCGCGTGGCCCTGGCGCGCGCCGTGGCCGTGCGCCCGCGCGTGCTGCTGCTCGACGAGCCACTGGCCGCGCTCGACGCCAAGCTCAAGGAATCGCTGCGCGACGAACTCGCCGAACTGCTGCGCCGCCTGCACATCACGGCCATCCACGTCACGCACGACCAGCAGGAAGCGCTGGCCATCGCCGACCGGCTCGCCGTGATGCGCGCCGGGCGCATCGTGCAGGTCGGCCGCGGCGAAGACCTGTACCGCGCGCCCGCGCATCCCTTCGTGGCCGAGTTCCTGGGCCGGGTCAACCGGCTGGAGCGCGCGGCCGACGCCATCGCACAGGGCGTTGTCCGACTCGGAGGGTCGTACCTGCCCTGCCCCGCACCCTGGCAGCAGCATGCGACGCTGCTGGTGCGCCCCGAAGACATCGAGATCGGCGCGCCCCCGCCCGACGACACGCCCGGCTGGGGCCGCGCGACCGTCGAACGCCGCACCTTCCTCGGCGACCGCGTGCAGCTGCACCTGCGCGTGCAGGACCAGCCCGTGCTGGTGGCCGACGTGGGCCGCGACAACCCCTTCGGGCCGGGCGACGCGGTGGGCCTGCGCATCCCCGCCGAGCGCCTGATGACGTCGCAGGAAACCAGCGCATGACCACGACAACCGCGAACCCCAACACCTTCCTGGTCCAGCTGACCGACCTGCACATCCGCGAGCCCGGCCGGCTGGCCTATGGCCGCATCGACACCGCGCCCTACCTCGCGCGTGCCGTGCAATCGGTGCTCGCGCTGCGCCAGCCACCCGACGCGGTGGTGATCACCGGCGACCTGACCGACTTCGGCCGCGCCGCCGAGTACGAACACCTGGCCGCCCTGCTCGCGCCGCTGACGATGCCCATCTACCTGCTGCCCGGCAACCACGACGACCGCGACCAGTTGCGCCGCAGCTTCCCCGGCCACGCCTACCTGGGCACGGGCGCCGACACGCACGGCTTTGTCCAGTATTCAGTGCGCGTCGGCGACCTGCGGCTGCTCACGCTCGACACCTGCGTGCCCGGCGCCAGCCACGGCACGCTGTGCGACAAACGCCTGGCCTGGCTCGAAGCCCAGCTCGACGCCTGCCGCCACGAGCCCGTGGTGGTCGCCATGCACCACCCGCCCTTCGAGACGCTGATCGGCCACATGGACGAGATCGGCCTGCTCGAAGGCGCCGACGCGCTCGAGGCGCTGCTGCGCCGCTACACGAACGTCGAGCGCGTGATCTGCGGCCACCTGCACCGCGCCATCGACGTGCGCTTCGGCGGCACCATCGCCTCGACCTCGCCGGCGCAGGCGCACCAGGTCTGCCTCGACCTCGCGCCCGACGCCGCCTCGGCCTGGACGCTGGAGCCGCCCTCGTTCCGTGTCCACGCCTGGTCCCCGGCCGGGCGCCGGCTCGTCACCCACCTGGCGGCCTCCGGGAGCTTCGAAGGCCCTTATCCTTTCCACGACAACGGAGCCCTGATCGACTGAAGCGTCCACTTGTGGAAAATGGGGCTGAAACGAACCAAAACGAAAACAAGAGAAAGGTCAGCCCCCGCCCTCCATGAAGCACCTTCTGAATCTGCTTGCAGCCGTCGCCCTGCTGGTGTGGGGCACGCACCTCGTGCGCACCGGCGTGCTGCGCGTCTTCGGCGCCAACCTGCGCAAGATCCTCGTGCAGAGCATGCGCAACCGCTTCACGGCCGCGCTCTCGGGCATCGGCGTCACGGCGCTCGTGCAGTCCAGCACGGCCACGTCGCTCATGACCTCCTCCTTCGTGGGGCAGGGCCTGGTCACGCTGCCGGCCGCACTGGCGGTGATGCGGGGCGCCGACGTGGGCACGGCGCTGATCTCGGTGCTCTTCTCGGCCGACCTCTCGTGGCTCTCGCCGATGTTCATCTTCGTGGGGGTGGTGCTGTTCATCACGCGCTCCGCCACCGTGGCCGGCCGCGTGGGGCGGGTGCTGATCGGGCTGGGGCTGATGCTGCTGGCGCTGCAGCTGGTGGTCGCGGCCACCGAGCCCCTCTTCTCATCGCCGGCTGTGCGCGCGCTGCTCGCGTCCATCACCAGCGACGTGCTGCTGGAGATCACCCTCGGCGCCGCGCTGGCGATCGTGGCGTATTCGAGCCTGGCAGTGGTGCTGCTGGTGGCGGCCATGGCGACGTCGAACGTGGTGCCGCTGGACGTCGCGCTCGGCCTCGTGCTCGGCGCCAACCTCGGCAGCGGCCTGCTCGCGGTGTTGACCACGGCCAAGTCGGCGGTGTCGGTGCGGCAGGTGACCGTCGGCAACCTGCTGTTCAAGGCGCTGGGCGTGGCGCTGGTCACGCCGTTCGTCGGCTTGTGGATTCGCTACGTGCAGCCCCAGTTGCCCAACCAGACGCATGGTGTGGTGCTGTTCCACCTGGCGTTCAACGTCGTGATCAGCATCGGCTTCATCGGCCTCACGCAATGGGTCGCCAAGCTGGTGACGCGCATGCTGCCCGTGCCGCCGCAGCCCGTGGGCACCAGCCGGCCGCATCACCTCGACCCGTCGGCGCTGTCGACGCCCTCGCTCGCCATTTCGAATGCCGCACGCGAGGCGCTGCACCAGGCCGACATCGTGGAGACCATGCTCATCGGCACGCTCGACGTGATCCGCAACAACGACCTGCGGCTGGCGCAGGAGCTGCGGCAGCTCGACGACACGGTGGACGAGCTGTACTCGGCGATCAAGTACTACATGACGCGCATCTCGCGCGAGGCGCTGGGCGAAGAGGAAAGCCGGCGCTGGACGGACATCATCAGCTTCACCATCAACATGGAGCAGATCGGGGACATCATCGAGCGGGTGATCATTGATATCGAGGACAAGAAGATCAAGCCGCAGCGCAACTTTTCGGCCGCGGGGATGGCGGAGATTGTGGAGCTGCATGGGCGGCTCATTGCCAATCTGCGGTTGAGCATGAGTGTGTTCTTGAATGGGAATGTGCGGGATGCGCAGAAGCTTCTGGAAGAGAAGGCGCGGTTTCGTGATCTGGAGCGGGCTTATGCAACGACTCACCTGGACCGGTTGTCGGATCGGACCACTCTCAGCATCGAGACGAGTTCGCTGCACATCGACTTGATCAGCGATTTGAAGCGGATCAATTCGCACATCTGCTCGATTGCTTATCCGATTCTTGAATCGGCTGGGGCGTTGGCACCTAGCCGGCTTCGTGAGTCTCGGCTTGGGAAGATCGAGGGCTGATCGTTTTTTCTCCCGAGGCCGGGTCTCGCCCCGGCGGGCGACCTACTTTTCTTTGCTTCGCCAAAGAAACGTAGGCAAAAGAAAGGCGACCCTGCTGTCTGCGTCCCTCCGCTTCGCTGCGGGCAACCTGCGGTGCTCACGTTTCGCGGGGTCTCGCAGAACTCGCTCCACTGCGTTGCGCTCAAACAGCTGCGAGCCCTGATCCGCGAAACGCTCCGCTCCTCGGCGCATACAGAAGGGGTTTGGATACCTCACGGGCCATCGCTGCGCTCGGCCAGTGGGCCGCAGCAGGCGCTTCGCGCCTGCTGCGGCGGGGGTTGGTAGGGGCGATGGATGGCCTCGACATGGGCGTTATCGCTGTCACCTGCACATGCACATGCACATGCACATGCACATGCACGAGCACGAGCACGAGCACGAGCACGAGCACGAGCACGAGCACGAGCACGAGCACGAGCAAAGCCGTGGCATCCGGCTGTTGGAAGTTCCCGGGCCGAGCGAAGCGACGGCCCGCCCGGTATCCAAGCCCCTCTGGCTGCGCCGAGGAGCGCAGCGTTTCGCGGATCAGGGCTCGCAGCTGTTTGAGCCGCAGGCGAGTTCTGCGAGACCCCGCGAAACGTGAGCACCGCAGGTTGCCCGCAGCGAAGCGAAGGGTCGCAGACAGTGGGGTCGCCTTTTCTTTGCTTACTTTCTTTTGGCGAAGCAAAAGAAAGTGAGTCCGCCGCCGGGCGGAATCCCGGCCTCGGAAAACAAACCCTACTCAGCCGCCCGCAAGCCAGCCGAAGCAGTTGCAGCAGCCCTCCGCGCATACCGCTGAGCCAACACCGCACAAACCATCAACTGCATCTGATGAAACAACATCAACGGCAAAACGATGGCCCCGACAGCGTGCGAAGCAAACAGCACCTTGGCCATAGGAATCCCACTGGCCAGACTCTTCTTCGACCCACAAAAAACGATAGTGATCTCGTCCTCAACGCTGAAGCCGAAGCGCCGCGCCATGAACGTAGTCACCCCCAACGCCAGCGCCAGCAACACCCCACAAACCAACAGCAGCCCCAACAGCGCACTCACAGGAATCTGCTTCCAAAGCCCCTCGATCACAGCCGCACTGAACGCCGTATAGACCACCAAAAGAATCGACCCCTGGTCCACAAACTTCAGCACCGCAGCCCGCTTCTGAATCCACTTGCCAATCAAAGGACGCGACAGGTGACCGATGACGAAGGGCACCAGCAGCTGCAACAGAATCCGCTCGATCGCATCGAGTGAAGAAGACGACGCTACTGCCCCGCCCTCAGGCAAAACAACAAGGCTCACCAGCACCGGCGTAATGAACACCCCCAGCAACGTCGAAGCCGAAGCACTGCAGATGGCAGCCGGCATGTTGCCGCGCGCCATGGCCGTGAACGCAATCGCCGACTGCACCGTCGCCGGCAGCACGCACAGGAACAGCACGCCCGTGTACAGCTGCGGCGTCACCAGCGGCCCCAGCACGGGCCGCAGCCCAAGCCCCAGCAGCGGGAACAGGATGAAGGTGCAGGCGAACACCAGCAGGTGCAGCCGCCAATGCGTGATGCCCGCAAGAATCGCCTCGCGCGACAGCTTGGCGCCGTGCAGGAAGAACAGCAGCCCGATCGCGACCGTGGTCAGGCCTTCGAAGAAATGCGCGACGCGGCCGCTTGCGGGCAGCAGGCTGGCCAGGGTGACGACCGCGACGAGCGTGAGCGTGAAGTTGTCAGGAAGAAAGCGTGAACGTGCCATGGCCTGCATTGGACCGCTCGCCCATTCAAAAGAGAAATGGATTTATCGGATGGATATATGATTTGAGCGCATGAACGTCACGCTGCGCCAACTCCGCGTTTTCCGCTCGGTGGCCGAGGGCCGCAACTTCAGCCGCGCGGGCGACCAGGTGGGCCTGAGCCAGCCTGCCGTGAGCCGGTCGATCTCGGAACTCGAGGCCCAGCTCGGCCTCAAACTGCTCGACCGCACCACGCGCGAGGTGGTGCTGACCGAAGCCGGCCACTCGTTCGCGGCCCGGCTCGACCGCGTGCTCGACGAACTCGACCAGACCCTGCAGGACGTGGCCGGCCTGGCCAGCGCGCGCGGCGGCAAGGTGCGCGTGGCGAGCAGCCCCACGCTGTCGGCCAACCTCATGCCCGACTGCATCGCGGCCTGCGCGGTGCAGGCGCCGGGCATCCAGTTCCTGCTGCTCGACCGCATCCAGCAGGACGTGCTGGACAGCGTGCGCAGCGGCGAGGTCGATTTCGGCGTGGTGATCGAGCCCTCCGAAGCCGACGACCTGCACTGCGAATCGATCCTCGCCGACCCCTTCATGGTGGTCACGCTGCCCGGCCACCGGCTGACGGAAAAAAAAGCCTCGGTGAACTGGTCCGCACTCGACGGCCAGCCGCTGGTGCTGCTCGATCACGCCTCGGGCAGCCGGCGCCTCATCGACCTGGCGCTGGAGCGGCACGGCGCGCGCTGCGACGTGAAGCAGCAGCTGGGCCATGCGACCACCGTGTTCCGCATGGTCGAGGCCGGCATCGGCATCAGCGTGATGCCGGGCCTGTCGTTGCCGCCCGAGGGGCTGGCACGGCTGGTGGTGCGCCCGCTGGTGCCGAACGTTCAGCGCGCGATCATGCTGATCCGGCGCCGCAACCGCGAGCTGTCGCCGCTGGCGCAGCGGGTCTGGCGCATGGTGCGCGAGACGGCCGCGCTCAGTGAGGCGCCACCGGCTTCATCGGCGACGAAGGCGCGCTGAAGAAACGCTCCTGCCGCTGGCGCACGCAATAGTCGATCAGGTCCTCGACCTCGGTGGCCTTGTCGAACACCGCGTCGGCGCCGAGCTGCGCGCACTTGCGGCGCGTCTCGGGCGTGGCGTGGTTGCTCAGCACCACGATCTTCTGCTTTGGGTCGCGGTTGCGGCAGGCCTCGAGCACGCTGAAGCCGGTGCCATCGCCCAGGAACAGGTCGACGATGGCCAAGTCCCACAGCGCCGGGTTGCGCGTGAGCCAGCGCGTGCCCTCGGCCTCCGACTCGGCCTGGCCGACCGGATCGATGCGCGCCATCTCGCGCAGCGTGCCCGCCAGGCTGGCGCGCTGGGCGGGGTTGTCTTCGACGATGAAGGCGCGGACGGTGGTCATGGCGGGATGTGCGACGGGACAAGTGCAGGCTACAAATTGCGCCCGCCACAAGTCGAAGGTGTGACACCCCACCGCGCGTAGGACATCACCCGTCGGCCCGCCGCTTCGCCTCAGAGCGTGAGGATCGTGCAGCCCGTGGTCTTGCGCGCCTCGAGGTCGCGGTGCGCCTGCTGCACGTCGGCCAGGGCGTAGCGCTGGTCGATGGGGATCTTCACCGCGCCGCTTTGCACCACGGCGAACAGGTCGTCGGCCATCGCCTGCGTGCTTTCACGCGTAGCGATGTGCGTGAACAGCGTCGGACGCGTCACGTAGAGCGAGCCCTTCGAGGCCAGCAGCCCGAGGTTGATCGGCGGCACCGGGCCCGAGCCGTTGCCGAAGATCGCCAGCAGGCCGAAGGGACGCAGGCTGTCGACGGAGCCTTCGAAGGTGTCCTTGCCCACCGAGTCGTACACCACCTTCACGCCCTTGCCGCCGGTGATCTCCTTCACGCGCGCCGCGAAGTTCTCGGTGCTGTAGTTGATGGCGTGCGCCGCGCCGTGCGCCAGCGCGAGCTTGCACTTGGCGTCGCTGCCGGCCGTGCCGATGAGCTGCAGGCCGAGCGCCTTGGCCCACTGGCAGGCGATGAGGCCAACGCCGCCGGCCGCCGCATGGAACAGCGCGAAGTCGCCGGGCTGCAGGCCCTCGGCGGGCAGCGTCTTCTTCAGCAGGTACTGCGCGGTGAGGCCCTTGAGCATCATGGCCGCGCCGGTCTCGAAGGAGATGTCGTCGGGCAGCTTGCACACGCACTTGGCGGGCATCACGCGCAGCTCGCAATACGCGCCCGGCGGCTGGCTCGCGTAGGCGGCGCGGTCGCCGGCCTTCAGGTGCGTCACGCCCTCGCCCACCGCCTCGACGATGCCCGAGGCTTCCATGCCCAGCTGCAGCGGCATCTGGAACGGGTACAGGCCCGTGCGCTGGTAGGTGTCGATGAAGTTCAGGCCCACGGCCTTGTGGCGGATGCGGATCTCGCCGGGGCCGGGCTCGCCCACCTCGACCTCGACGACCTTCAGTTCCTCGGGACCGCCATGGCGGTCGATACGGACGGCTTTGCTCAACATCGTTGCTGTCTCCACGCAGGGGGAAAAAAGAATGGGACGGGCATCGTGCCACGTTTGCTCTTTCCGCGACGGGCCATGGACACTGCGCGGGCCCGGTAGAGTCGGCGGCCATGTCTTCCGCATCGCACCACCGCATCACGCCCCTCACCGCCCTTCTGCTCACCGTGCCGCCGCTGCTGTGGGCCGGCAATGCCGTGGTCGGCCGGCTGGTGCGCGCGCTGGTGTCGCCGCTGACGCTGAACTTCGTGCGCTGGGTGATCGCGTTCGTGCTGCTGCTGCCATTGGCAGCGTGGGTGCTGCGACGGAGCAGCCCGCTGTGGGCGCACTGGAAGCGCTACGCGCTGCTGGGCCTGCTGGGCATCGGCCTGTACAACGCTTTTCAATACCTGGCGCTGCAGACCTCCACGCCGATCAACGTCACGCTGGTGGGCTCGAGCCTGCCGCTGTGGATGCTGGCCGTGGGCACGCTGTGCTTCGGCGCGCGCGCCAGTCGGCGCACGGTGGGCGGCGCGCTGCTGTCGATGCTCGGCGTGCTGCTGGTGCTCAGCCGCGGCGAATGGCAGCAACTGCTGGCGCTGCGACTGGTGCCGGGCGACCTGTACATGATCGTGGGCACCATCGTCTGGGCCTTCTACAGCTGGCTGCTGGCACACACGAACGAGCCTGCCAATGTGCGCGCAGACTGGGCTGCCTTCCTGATGGCGCAGCTGGTGTTCGGCCTCGCATGGTCGGGCGCGCTGGCCGCCGGCGAATGGACGCTGACCGACGCCCACATCGACCTGGGCTGGCCGCTCATTGCGGCGATGCTGTTCATCGGTATCGGCCCCGCCGTGCTGGCCTACCGCTGCTGGGGCACCGGCGTGCAACGCGCGGGGCCGCAGGCAGCGAGCATCTTCATGAACCTCACGCCGCTGTTCGCGGCCGTGCTGTCGGCGGCCTTCCTCGGCGAGGCACCGCACTGGTACCACGGCGCCGCCTTCGTGCTGATCGTCGGCGGGATCGTGGTGTCGTCGCGGCGCTGAACGCGCGCCGCTGCGTCGGTCAGTAGGTGCCGGGGTAAGCGCCGCCGTCGGCCAGCACGTTCTGGCCCGTCATGTAGCCGGCCTGCATGCTGCACAGGAACGCGCAGATCGCACCGAACTCCGCCGGGTTGCCGAAGCGCTTGGCCGGAATGTTCTTCTTGCGCGCTTCCCACACGGTGTCGAAATCCTGGCCCGACTTCTGCGCCGCGCCAGCCATCGTGCCCTTGAGGCGGTCGGTCTCGAAGGAGCCCGGCAGCAGGTTGTTGATGGTCACGCCCTGCGCCGCGATGGGCGTGCGCGCCACGCCGGCCACGAAGCCCGTGAGGCCGCTGCGCGCACCGTTCGACAGGCCCAGGATGTCGATCGGCGACTTCACCGAACTCGACGTGATGTTGACGATGCGACCGAAGCCGCGTTTCGCCATGCCGTCCACCGTGGCCTTGATGAGTTCGATGGGCGTGAGCATGTTGGCGTCGACCGCCTTGATCCACGCCTCGCGGTCCCAGTTGCGGAAGTCGCCGGGCGGCGGGCCGCCGGCGTTGGTGACGACGATGTCAAAGTCGTGGCCCAGCGCGAACACGGCCGCGCGGCCGGCTTCGGTGGTGATGTCGGCCGCCACGTGCTTGACGAACGGACCCGACGGCCCTGCCGCTGCCACCAGCTGCTTGGCCGCGGCGTCGAGCGCCTCGGCGCCGCGCGCCACGATCACCACGTTGACGCCCTCGCGCACCAGCGCCTCGGCGCAGCCGTAGCCCAACCCCTTGCTCGCGCCGCACACCAGCGCGGTCTTGCCTGCAATGCCCAGATCCATGTGTTTGCTCCAGTCGATCGATCGATTGATCGTGCAGGGGCGGCTAACGCCCCTTGCGTGTGAAAACGAAGATGCCCGCGATGACGAGCACCGTGCCGGCCGCGATCCACGCGGTGAACGGCTCACCCAATATGACCACCCCCATGAGGATGGTGGACAGGGGCCCGATCATGCCGGTTTGCGCCGCAATGGCGGGGCCGATGCGCTCGATGGCCATCATCACCATGAGGACAGGCACAGCGGTGCAGAGCGTGGCGTTGAGCACCGACAGCCAGATCACCTCGGGCGCCACTGCCATCGCCGCGCTCATGGGCCGCGTGAGCACGAACTGCAGGATGCACAGCAGGCAGGCCACGGTGGTCGCCAGCCCCACGAGCCGCAGCGAGCCCAGCCGCTTGACGAACTCGCCGCTGTACACAAGGTAGCCCGCGTAGCTCACCGCGCTGAGGAACACGAGGAACGCGCCCCACGCGGCCGCGCCGCCGCCCTTGCCGTCGCCGCCGGTCCACAGCTCGTGGCCGAACACCAGCAGCACGCCGGCGTAGCTCACGACCATGCCGAACACCTGCGGGCGCGTCGGGCGGCGCCGGTACAGCAGCCAGCCGAAGAACAGTACCAGCGTGGGGTTGAGGTACAGGATCAGCCGTTCGAAGCTGGCCGAGATGTAGGCCAGTCCGGCAAAGTCGAGAAAGCTCGCGAGGTAGTAGCCCGAGAAACCGAGCCCCAAAATGCCGAGCCAGTCGCGCGTCGTAAGTGCGGGCTTGCCGCGGCCAGCCCACCACGCCATCAGCGCGAACAGCGGCAGCGCAAAGAGCATGCGCAGCATGATGAGCGTGATGGCGTCGACGCCGTAGCGGTACGCCAGCTTGACGATGATTGCCTTGCCGCTGAAGGCGATGGCGCCCAGCGTGGCAAGGACGAGGCCGGTGGCGTAGCCCTTGCGGGCGGCCTCGTGTGCGTGCGGGGGAATGCCGGCCGATGCGGCTGCTTTGTTCATCCCCCGATCATCCCTTGATCCTCAGTAGCCTGCAGCGAGGCCGTCGCGGCGCGGATCGCTTGCAGCGACATAGCCTTCGACCGACGGCTCGCCCGCACGCCAGATGAACTGGCCGGCGCCGAAGTCCTGGTAGGAGTCGTTGATCACCTCGAGGTGATGGCCCAGGTCGCGCAGCCCTTGCAACGTGTTGGCATTCATCGCAGCCTCGACGTTGATCTCGAGCCCCGCGTTGAAGCGCCAGCGCGGTGCGTCGCACGCGGCCTGCGGGTTCTGGCCGTAGTCGAGCATGCGCACCAGCGTCTGCATGTGGCCTTGGGGCTGCATGTTGCCGCCCATCACGCCGAAGCTCATCACCGGTTGGCCGTCCTTGGTGAGGAAGGCCGGGATGATGGTGTGGAACGGGCGCTTGCCCGGTGCCACCACGTTCGGGCTCTCGGCCTTGAGGCTGAAGCCGTGGCCGCGGTTCTGCAGGCTGATGCCGAAGTCGGGTTCGACGCAGCCCGAGCCGAAGCCCATGTAGTTGCTCTGGATGAAGCTCACCATCATGCCGCTCTCGTCCGCCGCGGTGAGGTAGATGGTGCCGCCCTTGACCGGGTTGCCGGCCTTGAAGTCCTGCGCCTTGTTCACGTCGATGAGTCTCGCACGCGAAGCCAGGTACGCGTCATCGAGCATTTGCGCGGGGGTCACCGTCATCGACGATGGCTCCGACACGTAGCGGTACACATCGGCGAAGGCCAGCTTCATGGCCTCGATCTGCAGGTGCTGCGACTGCACGGAGTCGACCGGCAGCGACGCGATGTCGAACTTCTCGAGGATGCCCAGCGCGATCAGCGCCGCGATGCCCTGGCCGTTCGGCGGGATCTCGTGCAGCGTGTGGCCGCGGTAGTCGCGCGAGATGGGCTTGACCCACTCGGGCTGGTAGGCCGCCATGTCGGCCACGGTGAGCGCGCCGCCCTGTTCCTGCGAGAACTTGGCGATCGCTTCGGCGATCTCGCCGTTGTAGTAGGCCTCGCCCTTGGTGCGGGCGATGGCCTTGAGCGCGCGGGCCGCCGCGGTGAAGCGGAACAGCTCGCCGATCTCGGGCGCGCGGCCCCAGGGCAGGAAGGCCTGGGCAAAGCCGGGCTGCGACTTCAGCAGCGGCGTGGCCGCCGCCCACTTGCCCTGCACCACCGGCGGCACGAGGTAGCCGCGCTCGGCGATGTCGATGGCGGGCGCCATCAGGTCGGCGAAAGGCAGCTTGCCGAAACGATCGCTCATCGCGACCCAGCCGCGCACCGCACCCGGCACCGTGACCGAGTCGATGCCGCGCATCGGCGGCGTGGCGGCGTCGGCGCCGTACTTGGCCTTGAAGTATTCGGGCGTCCAGGCCTTCGGCGCGGGGCCCGAGGCGTTGAGGCCGTGCAGTTCCTTGCCGTCCCACAGGATGCAGAAGGCGTCGCTGCCCAGGCCGTTGCTCACGGGCTCGACCAGCGTCATCACGGCGGCCGTGGCAATGGCCGCATCGACCGCGTTGCCGCCCTGTTGCAGGATGCGCAGGCCGGCCTGCGCGGCCAGCGGGTGCGACGTGGCGACCACGTTGCGCGCAAACACCGGCAGGCGGGTGGAGAGGTAGGGGTTGTTGAAGTCGAAGTTCATGTCGGCGTGCTCTCGTTTATTCATTCGTGATCTTGCGATCGACGACGATTTTTTTCCACTTGGCGGCGTCAACGGCCACCATCTTTGCGAACTGCTCGGGCGTGCCCGCGTCCGCCGGCTCGATGCCCAGGCGCGCGAGCTTGTCCTTCAGCTCGGGGTCGGCCAGCGCTTCGTTGGCGGCCTTGTTCACGCGCGCCACGATGTCGGCCGGCAGCCCCTTCGGACCGTAGAAGCCGAACCAGGTGTTCGACTCGAAGCCCGGCAGCGTGTCGGCGACGGGCGGCAGCTCGGGCGCGAGCGGGCTGCGCTTGAGCGATGTGACGCCCAGTGCGCGCAGCCGGCCGTCGCGCACGTGCGGCATGCCGGTGGGCAGCGAATCGAACAGCACGTCGACCTTGCCGCTGATGAGGTCGGGCACCGCGAGCGCCGTGCCGCGGTAGGGAATGTGCGTGACGAACACGCCGGCCTGCGCCTTGAAGAGCTCCGCCGTGAGCTGCACGATGGTGCCGTTGCCGCTCGATGCGTAGTTGAGCTTGCCGGGGTTCTTCTTGGCGTGGTCGATCCACTCGCGCACCGTCTTGGCGGGCGTGTTGACCGGCACCAGCATGATGCTCGGCGCATCGCCCACGTGGGCGATGGGCGCGAAGTCGCGCACCGTGTCGTAGGGCAGCCGGGCCGTGATGGCCGGGCCGATGGCGTGCGTGCTCGTGGTCGCGAGCAGCAGCGTGTAGCCGTCGGGCGGCGCCTTGGCCGCGAGGTCGGAGCCGATGGCACCGCCCGCGCCGGGCTTGTTGTCGATGATCAGCTGGGTGCCGAGCTTCTCGCTCATCTTCTGGCCCAGCGTGCGGGCGAAGAGGTCGGTGGCGCCGGCCGCCGGGAACGGAACGATCAACCGGATCGGACGGTTCGGATAGGTCTGCTGGGCCAGGGCAGGCACCGCGGCCAGCACCAGCGCGGCCGCGGCGAGCGCGATACGGGTGGTTCGTTTCATGGAATTCATTGTGTCCGAGGTGGTGTGTCGAGGGCGCGCCTTGTCCGACGTGGCCGCAGGATTGGACACGCGGGGCATTGAAAAGGGAAATGGATTTATCGGATAGATATATGAATCCAGCGCATCAATCGTGCCACTGCGAAGCCCCAACGAAAAACGGCGCCCGAAGGCGCCGTTTGTGCAGTCAGGCAAAAGCCGTCGATCACTCTTCGACGAAGGCCTCTTCGCGCTTGGACTTCACTGCGGGCAGCAGCACGATGATCAGCAGCAGCGCTGCAGCGATCAGCAGGCCGGCCGAGATCGGACGCGTGACGAACACGCTCCAGTCGCCACGCGACAGCAGCAGCGAACGGCGCAGGTTCTCTTCCATCATCGGGCCCAGGATGAAGCCCAGCAGCAAGGGTGCGGGTTCGCAGCCGAGCTTGAAGAAGGTGTAGCCGATGAAGCCGAACGCACCCACCATCCAGATGTCCCAGGTGTTGTTGTTGGTCGAGTACACGCCGATCGCGCAGAACAGCACGATCGCCGGGAACAGGAACTTGTAGGGCACCGACAGCAGCTTGATCCACAGGCCGATGAGCGGCAGGTTCAGGATCACCAGCATCGCGTTGCCGATCCACATCGAGGCGATCAGGCCCCAGAACAGCTCGGGGTTGCTGGTCATGACCTGCGGACCCGGCTGGATGTTGTGGATCGTCATGGCACCGACCATCAGCGCCATCACGGCGTTGGGCGGAATGCCCAGCGTCAGCAGCGGAATGAAGGAGGTCTGCGCGCCGGCGTTGTTGGCGGCTTCAGGCGCGGCCACGCCGCGGATGTTGCCCTTGCCGAAGGGCACTTCACCCGGATGCAGCTTGGTCTTCTTCTCGATGGTGTAGGCCGCAAAGGCCGACAGCAGCGCACCGCCACCGGGCAGGATGCCCAGCGACGAACCCAGCGCCGTACCACGCAGCACGGCGGGCAGCATGCGCTTGAAGTCTTCCTTGGTCGGGAACAAGCCCGAGACCTTGGCGGTGAAGACTTCGCGCTCTTCGTCCGGACGCGACAGGTTGGCAATGATTTCGCCGTAACCGAACACGCCCATGGCGATGGCCACGAAGCCGATGCCGTCGGTGAGTTCAGGCACGTCGAAGCTGAAGCGCGCGACACCCGAGTTCACGTCGGTACCGACCAGGCCCAGCAGCAGGCCCAGCACGATCATCGCGATCGCCTTGAGCAGCGAACCCGAAGCCAGCACCACGGCGCCGATCAGGCCCAGGATCATCAGCGAGAAGTATTCGGCGGGGCCGAACTTGAAGGCCAGCTCGGTCAGCGGCGGTGCGAAGGCAGCAAGAATGAGCGTGCCGACGCAACCCGCGAAGAACGAGCCCAGGCCCGCAGCGGCGAGCGCCGGACCTGCACGGCCCTTGCGCGCCATCTGGTAGCCGTCGATCACGGTCACCACCGACGACGATTCGCCTGGCAGGTTCACCAGAATCGCGGTGGTCGAGCCACCGTATTGCGCGCCGTAGTAAATACCGGCCAGCATGATCAGCGCCGACACGGGCGGCAGCGCGTACGTGGCAGGCAGCAGCATCGCGATGGTCGCGACCGGGCCGATGCCCGGCAGCACGCCGATCAGCGTGCCCAGAATACAACCGGCCAGGCAGTACAGCAGGTTGGTGAAGGTGAAGGCAACGCCAAAACCCAGCGAGAGGTGTTCAAACAGTTCCATGGTGTGAGCAGCTTTCTTCTCAACCGGTGATGAAGGTCGGCCAGACCTGGATCTGGAGCTTCAACGCCCAGATGAACGCGACGTAGCTGCCGACGGCCAGAACGGTGGCCAGGATCAGCACGGTGGGCAGCTTGAACTCATGGCCCGCCAGGCTCGAGATGATCACGAGCGCGTAGATGGCGATGATCATGCCCATGGCCGGCACGCCGAGGCTCGGCAGGCCGCCCAGCAGCACGCCGAAGGCGAGGTTGGCGCCCAGGATGAACACGACCTGCTTCCAGGCCCACTTGCCGATTTTTTCGCCGTCGGTCGTTTCAACGGTGAGCCCGCTGAACATGATGCCCAGGCCGATGAAGGCCATCAGGATGCCGAGCATCAGCGGGAAGTAACCCGGACCCATGCGAGCACCGCTGCCCACGCTGTAGGTGGTGGCGCCCCATGCGAACGCCACGCCCACGACGGTGAACATCAGTCCCGAGAAAAAGTCTTTCTGACTTTTGATTTTCACGAACAGTCTCCTCGAACAATTTCGATGCGGGATTGTCGAGTCAGCCTCCGGTCAGGCTGATGTGGATTCCACTAACCGGAGGACTAGGGATAACCCGAAATGACTCATGCCCCGTCGCGCGGGGGGCACGTGTTTCTACTCGAGCGGGGGCGTGGCGCTGAGCACTTCTTCGATGGTCGTCACGCCCTCGGCCACGCGCAGCGCGCCGGCCAATCGCAGCGGCCGCATGCCGTCGATCACGGCCTGGCGCCGCAGGCCCGTGAGGTTGGGCTCCTTGGTGACCTTGTCCTTGAACGGCTCGGTCACGCTCAGCAGTTCGTACAAACCCATGCGGCCCATGTAGCCGGTCATGCGGCAATCGACGCACCCGACCGGCTTGTAGGCACGCACCGGGCCGGTGATCTGCCACGGCTTGACGATGGCCTCCAGGCTCTCGCGCGTGACCGCGTCGTCAGGCTGCTTGCAATGCGGGCACAGCGTGCGCACCAGACGCTGCGCGAGCACGCCCAGCATCACGGCGGTGATGAGGTACGAGGGCACGCCCAGCTCCATCATCCGCGTGATGGCGCTCGGCGCGTCGTTGGTGTGCAGCGTGCTGAACACGAGGTGGCCTGTGAGCGCGGCCTGCACCGCCATCTCGGCGGTGGCGAGGTCGCGGATTTCGCCGACCATGATGATGTCCGGGTCCTGCCGCATCAGCGCGCGCAGGCCCTCGGTGAAGCCGAAGTCGAGCTGCGGCTGCACCTGCGTCTGGTTGAACGAGGGCTCGATCATTTCGATCGGGTCTTCGACCGTGCTCACGTTGACCTCTTCGGTCGCCACGCGCTTGAGCGTGGAGTACAGCGTGGTGGTCTTGCCCGAGCCCGTGGGCCCGGTCACCAGGATGATGCCGTTGGGCCGCGTGACCAGCTGTTCCCAGCGCTGCGCGTCGTGCTGCGCAAAGCCCAGCGCGTCGAGGTCTTTCACCGCGGTGTCGGGGTCGAAGATCCGCATCACCATCTTCTCGCCGAAGGCGGTCGGCAAGGTGGACAAACGCATTTCGACTTCGTCGCCGCGCATGTTGCGGGTCTTGATGCGGCCGTCGAGCGGGCGGCGCTTTTCGACCACGTCCATGCGGCCCAGCAGCTTGATGCGCGCGACCATCGCGTTCATCACGCCCATGGGCATCTGGTAGGCCGGGTGCAGGATGCCGTCGATGCGAAAGCGGATCACGCCTTGTTCCCGGCGCGGCTCCAGGTGGATGTCGCTGGCGCGCTGGTCGAAGGCGTACTGCCACAGCCAGTCGACCACCTGCACCACGCTCTGGTCATTCGCGTCGAGCTGCTTGGTGCTCTTGCCGAGTTCGACCAGCTGCTCGAAGCTCGCACCGCCGGTGTTGCCGCCGGCCTTCTGCGCGGCGCGCACCGACTTGGCGAGCGCAAAGAATTCGGCCGTGTAGCGCTGGATGTCCGACGGGTTGGCCACCACGCGGCGCACAGTGCGCTTCGACTGGCGCTCGACCTCGGCGATCCAGTCGGTGAGAAAGGGCTCGGCCGTGGCCACCACCACCTCGTTCGGCAGCACCTGCACGGGCAGCACCTTGTGGCGCTCGGCATACCCGGCGCTCATGGTGTCGGCCACCTTGCCCACGTCGACCTTGAGCGGATCGATGCGCAGGTAGCTCAGGCCGGCGCGGCCGGCGAGCCATTGCGTGAGCGCTTCGAGGTCGAGCGGCTTGCCGTCGGCCTCGCGCGTCATGGCGACATTGGCCAGGCGCACCAGCGGCGCCTGACGGCTCTCGGCCTGGGCGCAGCGCGCGATGGTGCGCTTGGCCTCCATCGGCGAGATCACGCCGTCGGTGGCGAGCCATTCGATCAGGCGACGCAGGTCGAGCGGACCTTCGTGGCGGGCAGCAGCGGAGGCGGCGGCGGGTACAGCGCTCATGAACCGGAAATCAGGTGGTGAGGGAAAGCGTCATCGGCTTGAACACCCGCAGCCACTTGGGCGCGGGCAGGCCCCAGCGAGTCTGGATGGTTTGGGCGCGCTCGGCAAGCACCTCGCGCTTCGGGCGCGACGGCGTGCGCTGGGCCAGCACCACCGTGTTGCCTTCGCGCGTCGGCTTGAAGGCCCACACGGCATCGGCACCGAAGGCGGCGGCGATTTTCTCGAGGCTGCGCTCGTAGCTCGACGAGCGGCCGAACAGGTTGACCGTCATGCAGCCGTCTTCGGTGAGCAGCGCGCGGCAGTCGGCATAGAAGTCTTCGCTGTCGAGCACCGGCGCGGCGGCCTCGTGGTCGTACAGGTCGACCTGCAGCGCGTCGACCGTGCCCTGCCATTCGGGCTTGCGAATTTCCTCGGCCGCATCGGCGATCACCACGCGCAGCTTCAGGTCGTCGGCCGGCAGCTTGAACCAGCCGCGGCAGGCCGACACCACCTGCGGGTTCAGCTCGACCGCGGTGGTGCGCATGCGCAGCGTCTTGCGGCTGAACTTGGTGAGCGTGGCCGCGCCCAGGCCGAGCTGCATCGCGTGGCGGTTGCCCACGCCTTTGCTGTCGACGAACAGCAGCCAGGCCATCATGCGTTGCACGTACTCGAGCTCGATCTCGAACGGCGCGTCGAGCTTCATCGACCCCTGGACCCATTCGGTGCCCAGGTGCAGGTAGCGGATGTCGCCCCAGTCGGAAAAATTGACTTCGGGGAGGACGAGGGTTTTCTTGGAAGCAGCGGAAGAGGAAGCCATCAGAGAAGGTGGTGAGCAACGAAGACCTCGCGCCAGGCCGCGAGCTTGCGCTCGAAGGACCATGACGCGTTGGCGGGGCTGGTGGATGGCAGCGAATAGACCGGCACCCCGAGGGTGCGCGTGTGGCGTGCGTGCTTGAAGCTCTCGCCGCCGTTGTGGGCGATGGCCGCGAGCTTCGGCAGCTGCAGGCCGGCGATGTCGTTCACGACCGGCGAGCGGATCGCCGTGTCGAGGCTGCCCTCGCGCTCGCAGGCGCCGTACACGTCCCACACGCCGAGGCCGCGATCGAGCAGCCACGCGCAGCGCGCGCGGTAGCTGTCCGCGCCCGTCGGAAGCGCAGGGTCGGGCCAGAGGGCTTGCAAGATCTTCCAGAACTGATTTTGGGGATGCGCATAGTACTGCTGCTGCACGAGCGACTTGACGCCCGGGAAGCTGCCGAGAATGAGCACACGTGTGTTCGACGAGACGAGGGGTGCGAGGCCGGTCAGCGCCGTGCCGCCGGCGGCGGCAGCAACGGTCGGAGACGGGGCGGCGGTCGGTTTCATGGGCGGTATCTTGGCATTGCCGCGCAGGCGCCTTGAACGCCCATGAAAAAACCCGCCGAAGCGGGTTCTTTCTTGAAGCACGGGGCCGAAGCCCCGGTGCGTGGAAGTTACGGCTTCTTGGCCGCGTCGTGCTCGGCCGTGCCCGGCACCTTCTCGCCGATCGCCTTGCCGGTGCTGCGCATGCCGTCGGCCGTCTTGTGGCCGGCGTTTTCAACAGCGTCGCCGGTCTTCACGGCGGCCTTCTTGGTGGCGGTGGTGGCCTTCTTGGTGGTGTTCTTGGTCGCGTTCCAAGCCTTCTTGGTGCCGCGCTCGGTGGCGGTGGCTGCCTTCTTGGTGCCGCTCTTGGTGGCATCCCAGGCCTTCTCGGCGCCGCTCTCGGTGGCGTTCACGGCCTTCTTGGTCGTGCTCTTGGTGGCGTCCCAGGCCTTCTCGGTACCGCGTGCGGTCGCATCGACGGCGTCCTTGCCGGCTTCCTTCACCTTCTCGGTGGTCGTCGGCTCGGCCGTGGCGGGTGCCGCGGTGGTCTGCGCGACGGCCGACATACCGATGGAGGCCAGCGCCAGTGCGAGCGTGACAGGCAGGGTACGAACAAAAGATGTGGTCATGAAAGACTCCTTTTTTGAGTGAACTAGCGGAGTGACGACAGTGCCACTGGACAACCAACGTCACTTCGAACTTCAAGGATGACAGCAAAAACGGCCCGATAACCTGCGCTGGCGCAACTCGGGACCTTGACCTACGCGGCGGGCGGACGCCCCTCCGACACGCTCAGCAGACTTTGGAGCTTCGGCAGGGCTGCGACGGCATTTCGCGTGGTGTTTTCAGCCAGCGACGCGATGTCGATGCCCCGCAACTGCGCGACCACTTCGGCGATGCGCGGCAGCTCGCCGGGCTCGTTGCGGCCCTGCGCTTGCCCAGCATCGCGCTGCGCCTGCGTGCGGTAGAGCCAGTGCGGCTGGATGTCGGGCGCGTCGGTTTCCATCACCAGCGCGTCCATCGGCAAGGTGGCCGCGAGGCGGCGCAACTGCAGCGCGCGCTCGAAGGTCACGGCGCCGCCGAAACCCAGCTTGAGCCCGATCTCGATGCAGGCCTGCGCCTGCTGCTCGCTGCCGTTGAACGCGTGGGCGATGCCGTGCCACGGCCGCCCGCCCCCCGTCTGCCGCAAGTGCTTGAGCACCTTGTCGACCGAGCGCCGCACATGGATGAGCACGGGCAGCCCATGCTTGCGCGCCAGTTGCAACTGAGTGTGAAAGAAGCGTTCCTGTTTGTCCGCATCCAAGCCTTCGACGAAGTAGTCGAGCCCGATCTCGCCGACCGCCACCAGGCGCGGATCGTCGCGGCGTGCGTGCAGTTCGGCATCGAGCGTCTGCAGGTCGGCATCGCTCGCCTCGCCCGTGCACAGCGGGTGGATGCCCAGCGCGTAGGCGTCGCCTTGCGTGTGGGCCAGCTCGCGCACGGTGGCGAAATTGAAGGCCGCCACCGCCGGAATGACGCACAGCACCACGCCCTGCGCAGCGGCGCGGGCGCGAATCGTTGGCATCTCCGCACCGAATTCGGGCGCATCGAGGTGACAGTGGGTATCGACAAACGCAGCCATCGCGCCATGATGCCCGAAGGGATGCACAGGCGCGGAAAGCGTGCTACTGTGAACTCCTTCACGCGTCTTTTTTGCCGGAGGTGCTCCGATGCGCAGGCCCGCTTTCTACAGCCGCTCGCCCCGCACGCTGCCGCCGGCCGCAGAACCGGCGGCCGGGTCGCCGGCGGATGCCGCGGCTGTGGCCGACGCGGACACCGTGCAAATCACCCCACCACCTCGCGCACGCTGGCAACCCGGGCGCCGCGCCTTCGCACTGCTCACCGTCTCCTGCATCGCCATCGCCGCCGGCGGCGCCTTCTGGGCACCGCACCACGGCGCCAAGGCGCTCACGCAGAAAGACATCGACGCCGCCGTGCTGCGCACGCTGCAGACCAACACCCTGCCCTCGCCCGCTGCCAGGGCCGCCGACATCGTGCGGCCCTCGGTGGTGCGCGTGGTCGGCTATGGCCCCGAGAAGGCCACGCCCGAGGCCAAGACCCAGAAGCGTGGCCGCAACATGGCCAAGGGCAAGGCGCCCGAGGCGCCCGCCGACGGCGGCACGCCGGGCGAGGTTGAGCGCGGCGTGGGCACGGGCGTGGTGATCGTCGACAAGGGCGTGATCCTCACCAACCTGCACGTGGTCGCCGGCGCTGAGAAGATCAAGGTCACCTTCGCCGACGGCCTCGAAGCCATCGCCGTCATCACCGGCGTGCAGCCCGAGAACGACCTCGCGGTGCTGCAGGCGCAGAAGATTCCCGACGACCTGATTCCCGCCGTGATGCGCTCCACCGCCGACCTGCGCTCCGGCGACCAGGTGGCGGCTGTGGGCTTTCCGTTCGGCATCGGGCCTTCGGTGTCGGCCGGCGTGGTGTCGGGCCTGAAGCGCTCCTTCCGTTCGCCCGAAGGCAAGCAGGAGCTGGGTAACCTGATCCAGTTCGACGCCGCCGCCAACCCCGGCAACTCGGGCGGGCCGCTCATCAACATGGACGGCGAGGTGCTCGGCATCGTCACCGCCATCCTCAACCCGACGCAGCAGCGCACCTTCATCGGCATCGGCTTCGCCGTGCCGATCGAGAACGCCGCCTCTGCGGCCGGCTCGCCGCCTTTCTGATTTCTTCGAAAGAAAGCCCTTCGCATGAGCACAGAAAACCCGACCTCCTCGACCTTTTCCACAGCGCCCGCCACCGCCGAGCTGATGGAGCAGATCCTCTACGAGGTGAAGCGCGTGGTCGTGGGGCAAGACCGCTTTCTCGAGCGCGTGATGGTCGCGATGCTCGCGGGCGGCCACCTGCTGGTCGAGGGCGTGCCGGGGCTGGCCAAGACACTCACCATCAAGACGCTGGCCGACACCGTGCGCGGCCAGTTCAAACGCATCCAGTTCACGCCCGACCTGGTGCCGGCCGACCTCGTGGGCACGCGCATCTACAACCAGAAGACGGGCGAGTTCAGCACCTCGCTGGGCCCGGTGTTCGCCAACCTGCTGCTGGCCGACGAAATCAACCGCGCGCCGGCCAAGGTGCAGAGCGCGCTGCTCGAAGTGATGCAGGAGCGCCAGGTCACCATCGCCGGCGAAACGCACAAGGTGCCGCGCCCCTTCCTCGTGATGGCCACGCAGAACCCCATCGAAACCGAAGGCACCTACCCGCTGCCCGAAGCGCAGGTCGACCGCTTCATGATGAAGGTGATGGTCGACTACCCGAGCGACGAAGAAGAGTTCGTGATCGTGCAGCGCGTGATCGGCCCGCCCGTCTCGGCCACGCCGGTCGCCACCACCGACCAGCTGGCCGAGTTGCAGGCCGAGGCGCGGCGCGTGTACGTCGACCCCTCACTGATCCAGTACGCCGTGAAGCTGGTGTCGGCCACGCGCACGCCCGAGAAGCACGGCCTGAAAGACCTGCGCCGCTTCATCACCTTCGGCGCCAGCCCGCGCGCGAGCATCAGCCTCACCGAAGGCGCGCGCGCCCTGGCACTGCTGCGCGGCCGCAGCTACGCGCTGCCCGAAGACATGAGCGCGCTGGTGCCCGACGTGCTGCGCCACCGCGTGACGCTGTCCTACGAAGGCCTGTCTGAAGGGCTCACGCCCGACGGGCTGATCGAGAAGATCATGAAGGCCGTCCCTGCTCCCCCTAAGCCCCTCGAACATGAAAAGCTGGTGGCGTAAGGCCCCCGAGGCCGCGAACGACGACCGGCTCGCACTCGAAGCCGGCGGGGCCGAACGCGCACTGCGCCGGCTCGAATGGACCGTGATCCGCCGCCTCGACGGCCTGCTGCAGGGCGACTACCGCACGCTGATGCGCGGCAGCGGCCTCGACCTGGCCGACCTGCGCGAGTACCAGCACCACGACGACGTGCGCCACATCGACTGGAACGTCACCGCGCGGCTGCAGACGCCGCACGTGCGCGTGTTCACCGAAGACCGCGAGATGTCCGCCTGGTTCGTGCTCGACCTGAGCCGCTCAGTCGACTTCGGCTCGGGCCTGAAGGCCAAGCGCGAGATCTCGGCCGGCTTCGTCGGCGTGCTCGCGCGCTTGCTCACGCGGCATGGCAACCGGGTCGGTGCGCTGGTCTACGGCCGCGACCTCGAGGCCGTGATTCCGCCGCGCACCGGCCGCCGCCATGTGCTGCACCTGCTGCACGCGATGGAAAGGCGCGCGAACCAGGCCGAGGCTGCCCCCACGCAGAAAGGCATGACGCGCCTGGCCGACCTGCTGACCTCCGCCGCCTCGCTCATGCCGCGCCGCTCGACCGTGTTCGTGGTGTCCGACTTTCTCAGCGAGCCCGGCTGGGAGCGCCCGCTGGGCCAGCTGGTGCAGCGGCATGAAGTGATTGCCGTGCGCCTGTTCGATCCGCTCGAACTCGAGCTGCCCGACCTCGGCCTGGTGCCGCTGCGCGATGCCGAAACCGGCGAGCAGCTGTGGGTCGACACCCATGACGCGGGGTTCCGCAAACGCTTCGCGCGGCTGGCCGCCGAGCGCGAAACCATCCTGCGCACCACGCTGGCCCGGGCCGGCGTCGACGCCCTCGAACTCTCGACCAATGACGATCTGGTCGAAGCCATCGTGCGATTCGCGGACCTGCGCAAGCGCCGGGTTCGCGGCGTCGCAGCGGGTGGCGGGAAGGCGGTGGTGGCGGCATGACATTTCTCTGGCCTCAATTCCTCTGGCTGCTGGCGGCCTTGCCGCTGCTGGTGCTGCTCTATGTCTGGCTGATCCGCCGCAAGAAGAAGATGGCAGTGCGCTACGCCAGCCTGTCGATCGTGCGCGAGGCCATGGGCCCGGGCCAGAGCCTGCGGCGCCACATTCCGCCGCTGCTGTTCCTGGTGGCGATGGCCGCGATGCTCGTGGCGGCGGCGCGGCCGATGGCGGTGGTGGTGCTGCCGTCGAACCAGCAGACCATCATCCTGGCGATGGACGTGTCGGGCAGCATGCGCGCGGCCGACGTGCTGCCCAACCGGCTGGTGGCGGCGCAGGAGGCGGCCAAGAGCTTCATCAAGGACCTGCCGCGCCATGTGAAGGTGGGCATCGTCGCCTTCGCGGGCAGCGCGCAGGTGGCGCAGTTGCCCACCACCAACCACGACGATCTCGTGACGGCCATCGACAGCTTTCAGCTGCAGCGCGCCACGGCCACGGGCAACGCCATCGTGGTGTCGCTGGCCACGCTGTTCCCCGACGCGGGCATCGACATCTCGCAGTTCAGCGCGCCGAGCCGCCAACGCGGCATTCCGATCGACCAGAACGAGAAGCAGCTCAAGGAGTTCACGCCCGTGGCACCCGGCTCGTTCACCTCGGCCGCCATCATCATGCTGACCGACGGCCAGCGCACCACCGGCGTCGACCCGCTCGACGCTGCCAAGGCCGCGGCCGACCGCGGCGTGCGCATCTACACGGTGGGCGTGGGCACGGTCGACGGCGAAACCATCGGCTTCGAAGGCTGGTCGATGCGCGTGCGGCTCGACGAAGAAACCCTCAAGGCCATCGCCAACAAGACCAGCGCCGAATACTTCTACGCCGGCACCGCAAGCGACCTGAAGAAGGTCTACGAAACGCTGAGCTCCAAGCTCACCGTCGAGAAGAAGGAGACCGAGGTGTCGGCGCTGTTCGCGCTGGCCGCCGCGGTGCTCACGCTGCTGTCGGCGGGGCTGTCGCTGCTCTGGTTCAACCGGATTCTTTAGCGCTCTCTGAGGGGGCAGCGGGCGGCATCTTCACCGCCCCCACCCCGCCCAAGAACAGGTCGGCCACGATCGGCGCGATGGCCGCGTGGTCGAGCCGGCCGCCGGGCTTCATCCAGGTGAACATCCAGTTGATCATGCCGAACAGCAGCATGGTCAGCGGCTTGGCGAGTTCGTCGCTCGGCGCGCCGGGGCGCAGCGCCGACACGGCGCGCGCGAAGCCCGCGACCACGGCGCGCTCCTGGTCGAGCACGCGCTCTCGGTCTTCGTCTGCGAGAAAGCGCACGTCGTCGGTGAGCACGCGGTGCGCGTCCTGCGCGCCGGCGTACTCCTCGACGATGCGGTAGATGAAGCGGCGCAGCCGCTCCTCGTCGGTGTGCGGGTTGGCCTCTTCCTCGGCCACCAGCGCCGCCAGCTTCGAGACGTGCGTCTCGGCGATGCTGATGAGCAAGCTGCTCTTGTCCTTGTAGTAGTGGTAGAGCGTGGCCTTCGAGAGGTTGCAGGCCTCGGCGACCTGGTTCATCGAGGTCGCGGGGTAGCCACGGCGGGCGAACAGCTGGGCGGCCTGCGCAAGGATCAGTTCGCGCTGGTCGTCGTAGGTGGCGGATCTTCCACGCGGCATCGGGTCTTCTTCCTGGGTTATCTGTCGGTTGCTGGCATGCAGCACGCTCGATCTTGCATGAAGCCGCAGGGCTACCCGCGGCGGGTGGCGATCAACGATTTCACGTCGGGGGCGGGCAAACGCGGCCGGTCTTTTTCCACCTCGGCGAGCGGCGCCACCTCGTGCAGGCTCGCGAGGCTGCGCACCGTCAGCGCCTGGTAGGTCTGCGTGCCTTCGAGCTTCCAGGCGATCTCTTCGTCGCTCAGCTCACGCCGCACCTTGGCCGGAATGCCCGCCGCGAGCGAGCGCGCGGGCACCTTCATGCCGGCGGGCACGAAGGCGCAGGCCGCAACGATGGCTTGCTCGCCCACCTCGGCCTCGTCCATCACCACCGCGTTCATGCCGACCAGCGCGTCGCGCCGCACGATGCAGCTGTGCAGGATCGCGCCGTGGCCGATGTGGCCGTTGACCTCCACCACCGTGTCGTTGTCGGGAAAGCCGTGGATGCAGCAGTGGTCCTGCACGTTGGAGCCCTCCTGCAACACGATGCGGCCGAAGTCGCCGCGCAGGCTGGCGCAGGGGCCCACATAACAGTGCGGTCCGACGATCACATCGCCGATCAGCACGGCCGTGGGATGCACGTAGGCGCTCGGGTCGACGACGGGGATCACGCCGTCGATGGAATAGCTGGGCATTCGGTCTCCTTGTTTTTTGCGAGTCTCAGGGTTTGCCCTGAAGGCACCCCGCTTGTGCCGGAATCGAGGTCGATCCTAAAATCAACCGAACGGTCGGTCAATAGTGTTTGCCTGCCGATCCGGCCCCACAAAGGATGAAAGAGACACGCATGACTGAGCCTTTGGTACTCATCAGCGACAGCGGCGCCGTCCGCACGCTGAGCCTGAACCGCCCTGCGGCGCTCAACAGCTTCACGACCGGGTTGCACGCCGAACTGCTGGCCGCGCTCGAAGCCGCTGCCGCCGACAGCAGCGTGCGCTGCGTGGTGCTCACCGGCGCCGGCCGCGCCTTCTGCGCCGGGCAGGACCTGGCCGACCCGTCGGTCGCGCCCGACCCCACGCCGGGCGCCGCGCCCAAGGACCTGGGCCACGTCATCTCTACCTACTACGGCCCGCTGGTCGCACGCCTGCGCTCGATGCCGGTGCCGGTGGTTGCAGCCGTCAATGGGGTTGCCGCCGGCGCGGGCGCCAACCTCGCGCTGTGCTGCGACCTCGTGGTGGCCGGCCGCTCGGCCAGCTTCATCCAGGCCTTCACCAAGATCGGCCTCGTGCCCGACACCGGCGGCACCTGGCTGCTGCCGCGCCTCGTGGGCCCGGCGCGCGCGCTGGGCATCGCGATGCTGGGCGACAAGCTCCCCGCCGAAGAAGCCGCGCGCATCGGCCTCATCTGGCAGTGCGTGGACGACGCGGCCCTGGCCGACACCGCCGCCGCGCTGGCCTCGCGCCTGGCCGGCATGCCGACACGCGCGCTGGTCGCCACCCGCGAGGCCATGGCCGCCGCGCAGAACCTCGACCTCGGCGCGGCACTTGCCGAAGAAGCGCGCATCCAACGTGAGATGGGCAATGCCGACGACTACCGCGAAGGTGTCGAGGCTTTCCGCGCCAAGCGCGCCCCGGTGTTCAAGGACCGCTGAGATGACAGACGCTTCCTCCCGCACCCCGCAACAGACCGCCGAGTACGTGCGCGACGGCATGTTCGCGAACGACAACGCCAGCAAGGGCCTGGGCATGCGCATCGTGGAGGTCGGCCCCGGCCAGGCCACGCTCGAAATGCGCGTGCGCCCCGACATGCTCAACGGCCACGCCATCTGCCACGGCGGCTTCATGGCCACGCTGGCCGATTCCACCTTCGCCTTCGCCTGCAACTCGTACAACGAGCTGACCGTGGCCTCGGGTTTCGCCATCGACTTCCTCGCGCCGGCGCGCGAGGACGACGTGCTCACCGCGCGCTGCTTCGAAGTGTCGAAGGCCGGCCGCACCGGCGTGTACGACACCGAAATCACCAACCAGCGCGGCGAGCGCATCGCGATGTTCCGCGGCCGCTCGTACACCGCCAAGGGCCGCCCGGCCGTGCCGGCTTGAGGAGACAAGACACCATGACCGTGAAACGCCCCGCCCCCGGCGACCTCGACCCGATCGAAACCGCCAGCCGCGACGAGATCGCCGCGCTGCAGCTCACGCGCCTGCGCGCCACGCTGCGCAACGCCTATGACAACGTGCCGCACTACCGCAAAGCCTTCGATGCCAAGGGCGTGCATCCCGACGACCTGAAGTCGCTGGCCGACCTGTCGAAGTTCCCGTTCACGGTGAAGACCGACCTGCGCGACAACTACCCCTTCGGCATGTTCGCCGTGCCGCGCACGCAGGTGGCGCGCATCCACGCGTCGTCGGGCACCACCGGCAAGCCGACCGTGGTGGGCTACACCAAGAACGACATCGACACCTGGGCCGACCTGGTCGCGCGCTCCATCCGCGCAGCGGGCGGACGGCCCGGCGACATGATCCACGTCGCCTATGGCTACGGCCTCTTCACCGGCGGCCTGGGCGCGCATTACGGCGCCGAGCGCGCGGGCTGCACCGTCATCCCGATGTCGGGCGGCCAGACCGAGAAGCAGGTGCAGCTGATTCAAGACTTCAAGCCCGACATCATCATGGTCACGCCGAGCTACATGCAGGTGATCATCGAGCAGTTCGAGCGCCAGGGCCTCGACGCGAAAGACAGCTCGCTCAAGCTCGGCATCTTCGGCGCCGAACCATGGACCGAGGCCATGCGCCGCGACATCGAGACCAAGGCCGGCATCGACGCGGTCGACATCTACGGTCTCTCCGAAGTGATGGGCCCGGGCGTGGCCAGCGAATGCGTCGAGAGCAAGGACGGCCCCGTCATCTGGGAAGACCACTTCTACCCCGAGATCATCGACCCCGAAACGGGCGCGCTGAAGGCCGACGGCGAAGAAGGCGAACTCGTCTTCACCTCGCTGAGCAAGGAGGCCATGCCCATCGTGCGCTACCGCACGCGCGACCTCACGCGCCTGTTGCCGCCCACCTCGCGCGCGTTCCGTCGCATGGGCAAGATCGTCGGGCGCAGCGACGACATGATGATCATCCGCGGCGTGAACGTCTTCCCCACGCAGGTGGAAGAGATCGTGCTCGCGCACAGCGCCCTCACCGGCCTGTACCAGGTGCGCGTGAGCCGCGAAGGCCTGCTCGACCAGGTCGAGGTGCACTGCGAACTCACACCGCACGAGGCCGCCGCGGCCGACCGCACCGCCATCTCCGACTGGGTGCAGCACCGCGTGAAGACGCTCATCGGCATCTCCACCCGCGTGGTCGTGCACGGCCCCGACGAAATGGAACGCACGCAGACCGGCAAGGCCCGCCGCGTGATCGACACGCGCCCGCGCTGAGCCGCCCGCGCGCCCCCACACCGCACCGAAAGGACACGCACATGTACACCCAGGCCATGGACACGATGGGCAAGGACGCAGGCGACGGCAAGCAGAAGGCCGTGCGCTCCGCCGACGAGCTGCGTCTCGAGGAACGCTTCGACACCCGCATCGACGCCGGCGACTTCATCGAGGCGAAAGACTGGATGCCCGAGCACTACCGCAAGACGCTGGTGCGCCAGATCAGCCAGCACGCGCACTCGGAAATCGTCGGCATGCTGCCCGAGGGCAACTGGATCAGCCGCGCACCCACGCTCAAGCGCAAGGCCATCTTGCTGGCCAAGGTGCAGGACGAAGGCGGCCACGGCCTCTACCTGTATGCCGCCGCCGAAACGCTGGGCACCTCGCGCGACCAGATGTTCGACGCGCTGCACACGGGCAAGGCCAAGTACAGCTCGATCTTCAACTACCCCACGCTCAGCTGGGCCGACATGGGCACCATCGGCTGGCTGGTCGATGGCGCGGCCATCATGAACCAGGTGCCGATCTGCCGCTGCTCGTACGCACCGTATGCGCGCGCCATGATCCGCATCTGCCGCGAAGAGAGCTTTCACCAGCGCCAGGGCTACGAAGCACTGCTGACGATGATGAAGCAGGGCACCGACGCGCAGAAAGCCATGGTGCAGGACGCGGTCAACCGCTGGTGGTGGCCCTCGATCATGATGTTCGGCCCGCCCGACGACCAGTCGCCCAACTCGGCGCAGTCGATGCGCTGGGGCATCAAGCGATTCAGCAACGACGAGCTGCGCCAGAAGTTCATCGACGCCACCGTCGAGCAGGCCGCGATCCTCGGCGTGACCCTGCCCGACCCCGACCTCAAGTGGAACGAAGAACGCCAGTCGCACGACTTCGGCGTCATCGACTGGAGCGAGTTCTGGCGCGTGATCGCCGGCGACGGTCCCTGCAACCGCGAACGCCTGCAAGCGCGCGTCGACGCCTGGGACGACGGCGAATGGGTGCGCGAAGCCGCCCTCGCCCACGCCAACAAACAACCGATGAAGGAAGCAGCATGAGCACCGAAGTGAAGCAAGAGTGGCCCCTGTGGGAAGTGTTCGTGCGCAGCAAGGCCGGCCTCGACCACAAGCACTGCGGCAGCCTGCACGCGGTCGATCCGAAGATGGCGATCCAGATGGCGCGCGACGTCTACACGCGCCGCCAGGAAGGCAGCAGCATCTGGGTGGTGCGCTCCGACCAGATCGTGGCCAGCGACCCGGGCGACAAGGACATGTTCTTCGACCCGGCCGAAGACAAGGTCTACCGCCATCCCACCTTCTACGCACTGCCCAAGTCCGTGGACCACATGTGAGCCCAGGACGGCACGCCATGCAAGCCTCGATCGAACTGAACCGCACGCCCGCCGTGCACTACCTGCTGCGCATCGGCGACACCTGCCTCGTGCTCGCGCAGCGCCTGGGCGAATGGTGCGGCCACGCACCGGTGCTCGAAGAAGACATCGCGATGGCCAACATCGCGCTCGACCTCGTCGGCCAGGCCCGCGCCGTGCTCACGCACGCCGGCAAGCTCGAAGGGGCTGACCGCGCGCACGACGAAGACCAGCTCGCGTATCTGCGCGACGAGCGCGACTACTTCAACCTCACGCTGGTCGAACTGCCCCGCGGCGACTTCGCCTTTGCCGTGCTGCGCAACACCATGGTCGCCACGCTGCTCAAGCTGCTGTGGCAACGCCTCTCTGCATCGAGCGACGCCGAAGTGGCCGCCATCGCCGGCAAGGCGCTGAAGGAAGCGCGCTACCACCAGCAGCACTCGGCCGACTGGGTCGTGCGCCTGGGCGACGGCACCGACGAGTCGCGCCGCCGCACCGAGAAGGCGCTCAAGCAGCTGTGGCTCTACGTGCCCGAGCTGTTCGAGAGCGACGACGTCGATGCGCAAGCCAGCGCCAGCGGCCTCGGCCCGGCCTGGAGCGAACTGCGCGAGCCCTGGCTCGCCGACATGCAGCAGGTGCTCGACGCGGCCGGCCTCGCCATGCCGAAGGAAGCCGCTTTCCGCAGCACCGGAAAGCATGGCGTGCACAGCGAGCACATGGGCTACATCCTGGCCGAGATGCAGCACCTGCAGCGCAGCTTCCCCGGAGGCGTGTGGTGACGAACGCCCTGGCGTCGCGCATTGATGCGGCGTGGGCCGTGCTGCACACCGTGCCCGACCCCGAGGTGCCGGCCGTGTCGGTCTGCGACCTGGGCATCGTGCGCGAGGTGATCGAGCACGACGACGGCCTCGAGATCGTGCTCACGCCAACGTACTCCGGCTGCCCCGCGACGGAAGCCATCGAGCACGACGTGCTGGCCGCCATCGAACAGGCTGGCCTGGGCCGCGCGCGCGCCACGCTGCGCCGTGCACCCGCCTGGACCAGCGACTGGATCAGCGACGAAGGCCGCGACAAGCTCAAGGCCTACGGCATCGCGCCGCCCGCGCACCTCACGCCCGAGCAGGCCTCCACCACCGCCGTGCCGATCAAGCTCTTCGGCCGCATGGCCGGCGAGCGCATCGCCTGCCCGCGCTGCGCCAGCGAGCGCACCGAGCGGCTCTCGGCCTTCGGCTCGACCGCCTGCAAGGCGCTCTATCGCTGCATGGCCTGCCGCGAACCCTTCGAACATTTCAAGCCTATTTGAGGCACGCCCACGATGAGCACCCTCTTCCACCCCCTGCGCGTGAAGGCCATCGAGCCCGACACGCACGAGGCCGTCATCGTCTCGTTCGAGGTGCCGGCCGACCTGCAGCAAGTCTTCGGCTTCACGCAGGGCCAGTACCTCACGCTGCGCCATGACATCGACGGCCAGGACCTGCGCCGCTCCTATTCGATCTGCGCCGGCATCGACGACGGCGAGCTGCGCGTCGGCGTGCGCAAGGTGCGCGGCGGCGTGTTCTCCAACTGGATCAACGCCCACCTGCAGCCCGGCGACAGCCTGCAGGTGATGGCGCCGCAAGGCCGCTTCTTCGTGCCCATCGAGCCCGAGGCCGCGCGACATCACGTGGGCATTGCGGGCGGCAGCGGCATCACGCCGATCCTGTCGATCATGAAGACCGTGCTGGCGCGCGAGCCGAAGAGCCGCTTCACGCTGATCTACGGCAACCGCCAGCTGCAGTCCACGATGTTCAAGGAAGAGATCGAGGACCTGAAGAACCGCTACATGACGCGCCTCGTGCTGCAGCACGTGTTCTCCGACGAGCACACCGATTCGCCGCTGGGCTTCGGCGTGATGAACCGCGAGAAGATCGGCGAGTTCCTGACCTCGGTGGTGCCCGCCGCGCAGATCGACCAGGTGTACGTGTGCGGCCCGTTCCAGATGAACGACGAGGCCGAGGCCGCGCTGCTCGCCGCGGGCGTGCCCGAAGACCGCATCCACATCGAGCGCTTCGGCGTCGCGCTGCCCTCGGCCACGTCGGCCAACCAGGTCGGCGCGGTGGTGCACGAGGCGCAGCCGGGCGATGCCAAGCAGGCGCGCGTGACCATCGTGCGCGACGGCCTGCAGCGCGAGATCACCTACACCGAGGGCCAGCCCAGCATCCTCGATGCGGCGTCGGCGGCCGGGCTCGAAGTGCCGTTCTCGTGCACCTCGGGCGTGTGCGGCACCTGCCGCGCGAAGTGCGTGGACGGGGAAGTCCGCATGGAAAGAAACTTCGCGCTCGACAAGAATGAAGTGGCCGCGGGATTCGTGCTGACCTGCCAGGCCCACCCCCTGACCGAACGCGTCACGCTGTCTTTCGACGAGCGTTGAACGCCCGCTTTTCCCTCGGCCTTTCCCATACCAACCCGGAGACAAACCAACCATGACATTCTTCAAGCCCCTGCTGATCGCCGCCCTGTGCGCCACGGCCCTCTCGGCCTGGGCCGACGTCAACGTCGGCGTGACCATCTCGGCCACCGGGCCGGCCGCGTCGCTCGGCATCCCCGAGAAGAACACCATCTCGCTGATGCCCAAGACCATCGGCGGGCAGAAGATCAACTACATCGTGCTGGACGATGCCTCCGACACCACGGCCGCCGTGAACAACACGCGCAAGCTGATCGCCGAGAACAAGGTCGACGTGATCCTGGGCTCGACCACCACCCCGGCCTCGCTCGCGATGATCGACGTGGCCAGCGAAGCGCAGACGCCGATGATCTCGGTGGCCGCCTCGGCCCGCATCATCGAGCCGATGGACGCCAAGAAGAAGTGGGTCTTCAAGACGCCGCAGAACGACATCATGATGTCGCTGGCCATCGCCGAGCACATGGCCGCCAACGGCGTGAAGACGGTCGGCTTCATCGGCTTCTCCGACGCGTACGGCGAAGGCTGGTCGCAGGAGTTCGCGAAAGCCGCCGAGCTGAAGAAGATCAAGATCGTGGCCAACGAACGCTATGCGCGCTCCGACACCTCGGTCACCGGCCAGGCGCTGAAGCTCATGTCCGCCAAGCCCGACGCGGTGCTGGTCGCCGGCTCCGGCACGCCGGCCGCGCTGCCGCAGAAGACGCTCAAGGAGCGCGGCTACACCGGCAAGATGTACCAGACGCACGGCGTGGCCAATGCCGACTTCCTGCGCGTGGGTGGCAAGGACGTCGACGGCACCTTCCTGCCGGCCGGCCCGGTGCTCGTGGCCGACCAGCTGCCCGCCAGCAACCCGGTGAAGAAGTCTGCACTCGCCTACGTCGCCGCCTATGAAGCCGCTTACGGCAAGGGCACGGTCTCGACCTTCGGCGCGCACGCCTGGGACGCGGGCCTCTTGATGAGCTCGGCCGTGCCGGTCGCGCTGAAGAAGGCCCAGCCGGGCACGCCCGAGTTCCGTGCCGCCCTGCGCGATGCGCTCGAGCAGACCAAGGACGTGTCGGGCGCGCACGGCGTGTTCAACATGACCGCGGCGGATCACCTGGGCCTGGACCAGCGCGCGCGCGTGATGGTGAAGATCGAAAACGGCGCCTGGAAGTACCAGCCCTGAAGTCTTCCTGCCTTGCTCCCTCCCCTTCCTGGGGAGGGCGGGGGTGGGGGCACGACGGCATTGAACACCGCGCAGCCGCGAACGCAGTGGCTGCCCCCATCCCAACCTTCCCCCAGAGGGGGAAGGAGCAATACAGACGCAGACAGACAGCAGCGCGCGCGACCGACAGCGCTAGCAACAGACACTGACTCGACACACGGGCCCCGCCCGAAGGTTTTCATATGGACTTGCAGATTGCCCTGTTGCTCGGGCAGGACGGCATCGTGAACGGCGCGGTCTACGGACTGATGGCGCTCGCGCTGGTGCTGGTGTTTTCGGTCACGCGCGTGATCTTCATTCCGCAGGGCGAGTTCGTCGCCTTCGGTGCGCTCTCGATGGCCGCGCTGCAGGGCGGGCGCACGCCGGCCACGCTGTGGCTGCTGGTGGCGCTGGGTGCCATGGCGCTGGTCGTGGAGCTGTGGCGCTGGAAGCGCGGCGCAACGATCGACTGGCGCTCGGCCTTCACCTGGTGCGTCGCCTTCCCGGCCGTCGCCGCGGTGCTGGTGCTGGGCCTCAAGCCCACGTCGATGACGATGCAGGCCATCACCACGTTGGTGCTGATCGCGCCGCTCGGGCCGCTGCTCTATCGCCTCGCGTACCGCCCGCTGGCCGATGCCACGGTGCTGATGCTGCTGATCGTCTCGGTCGCGCTGCACGGCGTGCTGGTCGGCCTGGGCCTGTTCTTCTTCGGTGCCGAAGGTTCGCGCACCACGCCGTTCTCCGACGTGCGCTTCGACATCGGCGGCATCCCCGTGAGCGGCCAGTCGATCGTGGTGGTCGGCGTCACGCTGCTGCTGGTGATTGCCATGTTCTGGTTCTTCGGTCGCTCCATGGTCGGCAAGGCGCTGCGCGCCACCGCCATCAACCGCGTGGGCGCACGGCTCTCGGGCATTCCCACCGAGCTGTCGGGCGACCTGAGCTTTGCACTCGCGGCGCTCATCGGCGCGGTGTCGGGCCTGCTGATCGCACCGATCACCACGGTCTACTACGACACCGGTTTTCTCATCGGCCTGAAGGGCTTCGTGGCCGCCATCGTCGGCGGGCTCGCGAGCTACCCGCTGGCGCTCGCGGGCGCGCTGCTGGTCGGCCTGCTGGAAGCTTTCTCTTCGTTCTGGGCCAGCGCCTACAAGGAAGTGCTGGTGTTCACGTTGATCATTCCGGTGCTGTGGTGGCGTTCGCTGCGCAGCCACCATGTGGAGGACGAGGAATGAGCGCGTCGCCCACCACCTCTTCCGCCACGGCTGCACACGCGGGCCGTCCGCTGGTCACGCCGCGCACGCTCACGCTGGCGTGCATCGTCGCGCTCGCGCTGGCCTGGGGCTGGCTGCCCGACTTCACGGTCGCGGTGCTCAGCAACATCGGCCTGTATGCGCTGGTGGCCGCCGGGCTGGTCATGCTGACCGGCGTGGGCGGCATGACCTCCTTCGGCCAGGCCGCGTTCGTCGGCATGGGCGCCTATGCCACCGCGTGGATCTGCACCTCGCCCACGGCCGCGGGCTGGCTCGGCGGCATCGCCGGCTCGGCGCTGGTGCCATGGCTCGGCCTGCTGCTCGGGCTGGTGCTGACCTTCGCACTGGCCTGGGCGCTCGGCGCGGTCACGCTCAAGCTGTCGGGCCACTACCTGCCGCTGTGCACCATCGCCTGGGGCCTGAGCCTGTACTTCCTGCTCGGCAACATGGAGTTCCTGGGCGGCCAGACCGGCATCACGGGCGTGCCGCCGCTGGTGGTCGCGGGCATCTCGCTGGCCTCGCCGCGCGCGCTCGGCGTGGTGATCTGGGCCGTGCTGCTGCTCGCGCTGTGGGCGCTGCACAACCTGCTCGACTCGCGCGAAGGCCGCGCCATCCGCGCGCTCAAGGGCGGCCGGCTCATGGCCGAGTCGATGGGCGTCGACACGGCGCGCCACCGCATCAAGCTGTTCGTGCTGGCCGCACTGCTGGCGGCCGTGTCGGGCTGGCTCTACGCGCACATGCAGCGCTTCGTGAACCCCACGCCCTTCAACCTCAACATCGGCATCGAGATGCTGTTCATGGCGGTGGTCGGCGGTGCGGGCCACCTGTGGGGCGCGGTGCTCGGCGCCACGCTGATCACGCTGCTGAAAGAGAAGCTGCAGGACATCCTGCCCGCGCTGCTGGGCACCAGCGGCAACTTCGAGGTGGTGGTGTTCGGCCTGCTGATGCTGTTCGTGCTGCAGCGCTTTGCCGACGGCCTGTGGCCCACATTGGCGCGGCTGGTGAGCCGCTGGGTGCGGCCGGTGGCCAAGGCACCGCTGGCTGGCGCGACGGCCCCGGCGGCGCAGCTTGCACAACGCGTGCTGCCGGCGGCGGGAACGATGCTGCTGCAGGCCGACGCGGTCAGCAAGCGCTTCGGCGGTCTCATCGCCAACAACGACATCTCGATGACGCTGAAGGCCGGCGAGATCCATGCGCTGATCGGACCGAACGGTGCGGGCAAGAGCACCTTCTTCAACATGATCTCGGGCGTGGACGACCCCAGTTCGGGCCAGGTGCGGCTCGAAGGCGATGCCATGTCGGGCCGCCCCTCGCGCGCCTTCGCGGCGCGCGGCCTGGGCCGCACCTTCCAGCACGTGCGCCTGCTGGGCCAGCGCAGCGTGGTCGAGAACGTGGCGCTCGGTGCGCACCTGCGCGCCAAGCGCGGCTGGCTCGCCGCGATGCTGCGGCTGGACCGCGCCGAAGAGGCCGCGCTGATGGCCGAAGCGCGCAAGCAGATCGAGCGCTGCGGCCTCGGCGCGCACGCCGACACGCCGGCCGCGTCGCTCTCGCTGGGGCAGCAGCGCGTGGTCGAGATCGCCCGCGCGCTCGCCGGCCAGCCGTCGGTGCTACTGCTCGACGAACCCGCCGCCGGCCTGCGCCATCTTGAAAAGCGCGCGCTCTCCGAGCTGCTGGGCCAGCTGCGCGCCGAAGGCCTGGGCATCCTCGTGGTGGAGCACGACATGGAGTTCGTGATGAACCTCGCCGACCGCATCACCGTGCTCGAGTTCGGCACCGTGATCGCCACCGGCACGCCGGCCGAAGTGCAGGCCAACCCGCGCGTGCTCGAGGCCTACCTCGGTGGCGCCGACGACGAACTGCTGGAAGACGCCCGATGAGCCATCCCATCCTCCAATTGGACGACTTCTGTGTCGCCTACCGCACCGTCGAGGCGGTGCACAGCGTGCGCCTGCACGTGAACGAAGGCGAGATCGTCACCGTGATCGGCCCCAACGGCGCCGGCAAGACCACGCTGCTGTGCGCGGCCATGGGCCTGCTGGTGTCAAGCGGCAAGCTGTCGCTCGACGGCGAACGCATCGCGCGCCCCGGCGTCGAGACCATGGTGGCGCGCGGCGTGGCGCTGGTGCCCGAGCGGCGCGAGCTGTTCGGCGAGATGTCGGTCGAAGACAACCTGCTGCTCGGCGGCTTCTACCAGTGGCGCAAGGGCAAGCGCGACCAGCGCGCGCGCATGGACGAGATCTTCGATATCTTTCCGCGCCTGAAGGAGCGCCGTCCGCAGATGGCCTCCACGCTCTCGGGCGGCGAGCGCCAGATGCTGGCCATCGGCCGCGCACTCATGGCGCGCCCGCGCCTGCTGATGCTCGACGAACCTTCGCTGGGCCTGGCCCCGCTGGTGGTGCGCGAGGTGCTGCGCGTGGTGTCGCAACTGCGCAAGCACGGCGTCTCGGTGCTGCTGGTGGAACAGAACGCCCGCGCCGCCCTGCAGGTGGCCGACCGCGCCTATGTGCTCGAGATGGGCGCGGTGGCGCTCGAAGGCAATGCCGGCGATCTGCTGCACGACCAAAGAATCATCGATACCTACCTGGGCATCGGGAACAAGAAATGACGCTGCCCCCGTTTTCCTCTCTCCCCTTCCGGGGGAGGGTCGGGGTGGGGGCCAGCGGCGATCGATAAAGCACCCCGCCGAACCAGCGCCGCCTGCCCCCATCCCAGCCTTCCCCCGGAAGGGGAAGGAGCAACACAACAGCCAAAGGACATCACCATGACCACCCTTCAAAGCTACATCGCCGGCCGCTGGATCGGCCAGGAAGCCGCGCAATCGCTGCGCAGCGCCGTCAACGGCCAGGCCGTGGCGAGCACGCACGCCGAGGCCATCGACTTCGCGGAGGCGCTGGCGCATGCGCGTCGCGTCGGCATCCCCGCGCTCATGAAGCTCGACTTCCAGCAGCGCGCCGAGCGCCTGAAGGCGCTGGCCAAGTACCTCGCCGCCAACAAGGAAGCGCTGTATGCCGTGTCGGCCCACACGGGTGCCACGCGCGCCGACGGCTGGATCGACATCGAAGGCGGCGCCGGCACGCTGAGCGCCTACGCCAGCATCGGCACCAACGAGCTGCCCTCGGGCAACCTCGTGCACGAAGGCCCGGCCTTCCCGCTCGGCAAGAAGGGCGGCTTCGCGGGCACGCACATCCTGGTGCCGCGCGGCGGCGTGGCGGTGCACATCAACGCCTTCAACTTCCCGGTGTGGGGCCTGCTCGAAAAGTTCGCGCCCAGCTTCCTCGCGGGCATGCCCTGCATCGGCAAGCCGGCCACGGCCACCAGCTACCTCACCGAAGCGCTGATGAAGCTCATCGTGCAGTCGGGCATCCTGCCCGAAGGCAGCCTGCAACTCGTGATCGGCGGCACAGGCGACCTGCTCGACCGCCTCGAAGGCCCCGACGTGGTCACCTTCACCGGCTCGGCCGACACCGCCGCCAAGCTGCGCGTGAACGCGAACCTGGTGCGCCAGTCGATCCCGTTCAACGCCGAAGCCGACTCGCTCAACTGCGCGATCCTCGCGCCCGACGTGACGCCCGACGACGAGGAGTTCGATCTCTTCGTGAAAGAGGTGGCGCGCGAGATGACCACAAAAGCCGGCCAGAAGTGCACGGCCATCCGCCGCGCGATCGTGCCGCGCCAGCACCTCGACGCGGTGGCCGAGAAGCTGCGCGCCCGCCTGGCCAAGACCGTCATCGGCGACCCGTCGCGCGAAGACGTGCGCATGGGCGCCCTCGCCTCGCGCGACCAGCAGGCCGACGTGGCCGAGCGCGTCGCCACGCTGCTGCAGGGCGCGGAGTTGGTGTACGGCGCACGTGACGGTTTCTCGCCCGTGGGCGACGGCGTGAGCGAAGGCGCGTTCTTCGCGCCCACGCTGCTCCTGAGCCGCAAGCCACTCGAACACGATGCCGCGCACGACATCGAGGCCTTCGGCCCCGTCAGCACGCTCATGCCGTACGACGGCATCGACGAAGCGCTGGCGCTGGCCGCACGCGGCAAGGGCAGCCTCGTGGGCACGCTCGTCACGCGCGACCCGGCCATCGCCGCAAAGGCCATTCCGGTCGCTGCCGCCTGGCACGGTCGCCTGCTGGTGCTCGACCGCGAGGCCGCCGCCGAATCGACCGGCCACGGCTCGCCGCTGCCGGTGCTGAAACACGGCGGCCCGGGCCGCGCGGGCGGCGGCGAAGAGCTCGGCGGCCTGCGCGCCGTGAAGCACTACCTGCAGCGCGCCGCACTGCAGGGCTCGCCCACCATGCTGGCCGCCGTCACCGGCGAGCACGTGCGCGGCGCCGCGCTGCGCGAGAGCGAGGTGCATCCCTTCCGCCGCTACTTCGAAGAGCTGCGCATCGGCGACTCGCTGCTCACGCACCGCCGCACCGTGGGCGAGGCCGACATCGTCGCCTTCGGCGGCATCTCGGGCGACTACTTCTACATGCACTTCGACGAAGAGGCGGCCAAGGCCTCGCCCTTCGGCAAGCGCATTGCGCACGGCTACTTCGTGCTGTCGGCGGCCGCGGGCCTGTTCGTCTCTCCCTCGCCCGGCCCGGTGCTGGCCAACTACGGCCTGGACACGCTGCGCTTCGTCAAGCCCGTGGGCATCGGCGACACCATCCAGGCGCGCCTGACCTGCAAGCGCAAGATCGACCGCAACAAGAAGGACGCGAGCGGCCAGGGCCAGGGCGTGGTGGCCTGGGACGTGGAGGTGACCAACCAGTTGGGCGAACTGGTCGCGAGCTACGATATCCTGACGCTCGTCTCCAAGAAACCAGAAACCAACTGATGTTCGATCTCACAGGAAAAGTCGCGCTCGTCACCGGCGGCAACGGCGGCATCGGCCTCGGCATGGCACAGGGCCTCGCCAAGGCTGGCGCCCGCGTCATCGTCGCGGCGCGCAATGCACAGAAGTCGGCCGCCGCCGTCGAATCGCTGAAGGCATTGGGCAGCGACAGCTTCGCACTCGCACTCGACGTGACCGACGAAGCCTCGGTGCAGAAGGCCTTCGACGAGGTCGTCGCGCGCTGCGGCCGGCTCGACATCCTCATCAACAACGCCGGCACCACGGTGCGCAAGCCCGTCGACCAGCTCGCGCTGGCCGAGTGGCACCAGGTGATGGACACCAACCTCACCAGCGCCTTCCTGTGCAGCCGCGCCGCGCACCCGCACCTGAAGGCCGCGGGCGGCGGCAAGATCATCAACATCGGCTCGATGATGTCGATCTTCGGCGCGCCCTACGCCCCGGCCTATGCCGCGAGCAAGGCCGGCATCGTGCAGCTCACCAAGTCGACCGCGCTCTCGTGGGCGGCCGACCAGATCCAGGTCAACGCCATCCTTCCGGGCTGGTTCGAGACCGAGCTGACCGACGGCGCACGCAACCAGATTCCGGGCCTGTACGAGCGCGTGAAGACCCGCGCCGCCGCCGGCCGCTGGGGCCAGCCCTCGGACATCGCGGGCACCGCCGTGTTCCTGGCGAGCGCCGCATCGGACTACGTGACCGGCACCGCCATCCCCGTCGACGGCGGGTTTTCGATCTCCGGCTGAACCACGCGGGCCGTGTAAATTCGGCCGCCATGCTCCTCTGGTTTCAGCTCTTTCTTTTCGTCGCCGGCACGGCCGCGCTGCTGTACGTGTCGCGCGGCCCGCTCAGTCAGCCCGGCTCCCACGGCTTCTACCGCTTCTTCGCGTGGGAATGCATGCTGGTGCTGATCGTGCTGAACCTGCCCGTGTGGCACGTCGATCCGCTCTCGGCTACGCAATTGATTTCTTGCGTGCTGCTCGCCTTGTCGATCTGGCTGCCCATCCACGCGGTGCGGCTGCTCAAGGCGCACGGCAAGCCGAGCGAGGCGCGCAGCGACGATCCGGCGCTGTACGGTTTTGAAAAGACCTCGGCGCTGGTGACCACCGGCGCCTTCCGCTACATCCGCCACCCGATGTACACGGCGCTGATGCTGCTGGCCTGGGGCGCCTTTCTCAAGCAGTTCACCTGGCTCACGCTGGCGCTGGTGCTTGCGGCCACGCTGTTCCTGTTCCTGACGGCGCTGCGCGACGAAAAGGAATGCCTCGCGCACTTCGGCGACGCCTACCGCGAGTACATGCGCGGCACGCGGCGCTTCATTCCTTTCGTGGTGTAGCGCCGGGTTTTTCGTCGGGCGCGCCGTCTTCTGTGCGCGCCCCCCACCAGGCCGCGAGGACCAGCCCGCCCTTGCGCACCAGCAGCACCGCCATGACCACGAGCACGGCCCGCGAGGCCACGTAGCCCGCGATACCGAGCACGGTGGACGGCAGCGGCTTGGACGCCCAGAAGATGACCCAGGTCGCGAGGCCGGCCATCGCCAGCCCGCCGACGATCAGCATCACACCACCCACCATCCACGTGAGGATCGCGAGCCGCGCGGCCAGGCCGGTCAAACGGTCGGCGCCGGGCCAGTCGCGCCAGGTCCACAGCGCGGCCAGTCCCAGCGACCCCATCATGGCCACCAGCAGCCCCATGAGGCTGTAGGCGACGACGGTGATGACCTGGCTCAGCTCCGGCATGCAGGCTACGGTGTCAGACGCGGCAGCGCCTTCGCATCGACCGCTTCACCGTCGACGATGAAGTGCCCGCCCGCCACATGGTGCAGCGTGCGCAAGTCGTCATGCCCTTCGAAATGCCAGCGCCCTTCGGAGAACACGCGCGCATCGGCCTGCGCCGCGATCACCTCGCCCAGGAACAGGTCATAGCGTTGCTGGATCGGCGGCTCGGGCAGCAGCCGGCATTCGAGCCAGGCCGCGCAGCCTTCGAGCAGCGGTGCGCCGGTGGCGTCGCCCGCGAAGGTCGAGAGGCCGTAGGCGGCGAACTTGTCGCTGCCGTCGCGCTCGGCGATCTCGCGGCCTGAGCTGTTGCCCAGTGCATCGGTCAGGTCGAGCTGCGCGCGCGTGGGCACCTGCAGTGCGAAGGTGCCCGCACCTTCGAGCAGCACGCGCGTCCAGGTGCTCTTGTCGAGCACGACCGCCACCTTGGGCGGATCGAAATCCAGCGGCATCGCCCAGGCCGCGGCCATGATGTTGCGCCGGCCGTCGTGCGCGGCGCTCACGAGCACGGTGGGTCCGTGGTTCAAAAGTCGGTAGGCCTTGTTCAGCGGAACCGGCCGGCGGTGAGAGGCGTTCATGCGCGTAGGGCCCGCGAAGGCGAGCCCGGAAGATGGTGGCCCACCAGCCTACCAGCAGGCGTCGCGCCCTGCCCTGCAGAGGGGCTCAGGCGCTCGCTTGTCGCCCGTCAGGCCGCGTAGGCGTCACACAGGGCGAGGTACTCGTCGCCAGAAATTTCCAGCGCGGTCGCGCGGCGCAGCACGCGGGCCTTCGGCTTGGGCAGGTCGGTCTTGATCTGGATCTGCTTGCCGATGGGAATGCCCATGTAGTCCTGGTTGACCCAGGTGTTCTCAACGATGTTGCCCCACGGCAGCAGCAGGCCGTTCTCGAAGGTCAGGCCCTGGCGGCCGATGACGAACGCGGGCGTGGCGATGTTGGCCAGCGTGCGGATGCACTTGACGGCCAGCCATGCGGCCAGCAGGCCGAAGCCCGCCGCAATGAGGATGCCGATGTTCTTGTCCTGCGCGCGGATGCACAGCACGGCCAGCACGACCGTCACCACCACCCAGAGCGTGGCACCGGCGATCAGCCGCGTGCGCGAGTAGAAGACCGGGCGGTCCTGGCGGGTTTTTTCCTGTTGGTTGGCGGAGCTGTAGATTTCCATTTTTTTGAGTCCCGGTATCGCTGTACTTTGGAGATGAAGAAAAGAAAAAGGAGAAGGCTCAGGCTGACGGCAGGCGCTGCATGAGGCAGCCCATCAGCACCGGCTCGTTGTCGATCTTCGAGCGATCGATCTTGCGGGTCTTGCCGTTGGCGACGATCACCAGGTGCTCGTCGACGTCCATGGCTTCGGCGTCCGACTGCGTGCGGATGGTGTCGATGCTCGACCACGCGATGAGCTGGCCCTTGTGCACCAGGCCTTCCGCGTTCAGCGCCAGTGCGCCGAAGGGCACGGTGTCACCCGCATGCAGGCGCCGCTCGACGTCGTGCCGCAGCACCTCGCCGACGGCTTCTTCCACCTCGGCGAGCAGCTCGAAGGCGTCGTCCCACAGGTCGAGCCGCAGACGCAGCGTCTGGCCGTCGCGGGTGGTGAGCAGCAGGTGGTTGCGGTTGTGGCGATGGCGCAGCCGCGTCACGTCGGCAAAAGCGATGGTCTGCGTGCCGAGCTGCAGACCGTGCGCGTTCAGCGTCAGAACCTGCGGGCTTCGCAACCACGCAAAGAAGTCGCTGCCCTTCCAGCAGATCAAATAGATCGCAGCCGGAATCGCCAGCACCAGCACGAAGAACGCGCCCTTGTAGCGCACGAAGTCCGGCGTGATGAGGTAGGGAAGGATGTAGATCTTTGCCGGCACCAGCACCATGGCGCAGAAGACATAGATCGCGGCCAGGCCGGCCAGCACACAGTAGAACGCGTAGCGCGGAAAGATGCGGTCGTGACGAAGGGGCATGTGAAGCAAGTACCCAATGCGTCGACAACGGGCGTGGTGGCGTGGAGCTGAATTGCGCGCACGAAGATACCAGCGAGAAGCGTCACTCTCGAGGCTGCGCGCGCGTTACGGCGTCTTTTTTTTGGACAGGCAGCGCTCTCTGCGAAGTCCATTAACCGAGAAGATTTAAGTTTGATGCCCGCTTCGACACAACCGCTGCTTAAGCATTCATGGCAACTCTGCAAGCAGCGCGCGGTGTGCCGCCAGCGCGCGCCCACGCATCGGGGCCTGCGCGTCGCGCCCCGTGAGCGGACCGAAGCGCGCATCTTTCGACACGGCCGACACCGCCTCACGAAGACAGCGGTGCGCCGGGTCGACCTCGTCGCGCGGATGCCAGGCCTGCAGCACCTGCTCGGGCGGCACAGCCACCGGCAGCTTGAACATCGCCAGGCCGAGGCTCGCCGCGACGGTGCGCGCCAGCGGCTCGGGCACGCAGGCCACCAGCGACGAGCGGGCGGCAGCCATCAGCGCGCCATAAGCGCTGGGCACGGTCAACGCAATCTGCCGCGCACAGCCTTGTGCCGCGAGCAGGCTGTCGAGGGGCTCGACCGACCTGGCACGCCGCGTGACCGCCACATGCTGCTGGGCCGCCAGGCGCTTGGGCGTGACGCGCGCCTTGAGCAGTTCGTGCCCCGCCCCGACCACGCCGACGATGCGTTGCTCGTACAGCAGCGCGGTCTGAATCTCCGGCCCCTTGTCAGGCAGCGTGCCCACGTCGAGGTCGATGCGCCCTTCGCGCAGGGCCATCGCATCGCTGTCGCTTTCGGGCACGAAGCGCAGGCGCGCCAATGGCATGTCGCGCCGCAGCGCGGCCAGCAAGGTGGCGCCGTAGACGATGCCCATGCCTTCGGGCGCGCGCACCGTGAACTCGCGCGTCACACGCGCCAGCGGCACGCCGCCGTCGGGCTGCATCAGCAGGCGCGCGTCGGCGATCAGGCGGCGCACCGGATCGCGCAGCGCCACCGCGCGCGGCGTCGGCACCAGCTTGCGACCAGCCCGCACGAGGATCGGATCGCCCAGCGACTCACGGATGCGCGCGAGCGTGTGGCTCATGGCCGGCGCGCTCAGGTGCATGCGCTCGGCCGCCGCGCTCACGCTGCCGGTGCTCAACAGGGCGTCGAGCGCGGCCAGCAGGTTCAGGTCCATGGAATTCATTTCGTGCAGGTCATTGCTTTGAACAATGCACTGTACAGACGTGTCGCGCGGGCAGAAACTTCGCGCCCTTGCACCCTTGCACCACCGGAGCCCCGCCCTTGAATCCTTCTTCGCAAGCCAGCCGCACCGCCCTCGCCACCGCGCTCATGCGGTCCATCCATTCGCGCAGCGCGCCCGCGCCGCTGCTGGACGACCCGTGGGGCGAGCGCCTCGTGCCGGACACCGTGCGCGCCGCCTTCCACGAACGCGCGCTGGCGCGGCGTGATGCGTCCGCGGCGGGTGCGCCCGACACAGCGCTCGACGACGCGATGCGCGCCAACGCCGCCTACCCCGACGTGATCCTTCGCTCGCGCTACACGGAAGACGGGCTGCAGGATGCGGTCGCACGCGGCATCACGCAGTACGTGCTGATCGGCGCGGGCTTCGACAGCTTCGTGTGCCGCATCCCCGCCTGGGCGCAGGGCCTCGACATCTACGAGGTCGACCACCCGGCCACGCAGCCGCTGAAACGCCAGCGCCTCGCGGCCTGCGGCGTGCCGCCTTCCGCATCGGTGCATTTCGTCGCGGCAGACCTGTCGACCGAAAGCCTCGGCGCGGCACTCGCGCGCTCGCCCTTCAACGCCGCGCAGCCGACCTTCTTCTCATGGCTCGGCGTGACGGTGTACCTGACGCGCGAGGCCAACCTTGCCGCGCTGCGCGACATCGCCACCTGCGCAGCGCCCGGCAGCGAGCTGGTCTTCACCTACATCGACGAGGCCGCACTACACGCCGGCCCCGCAGCCTTCCAGAAGCTGCGCAGCGACGTGGCCGCGGTCGGCGAGGCGTTCCTGTCGGGCTTCGATCCGAAGACGCTGCCGACGCTGCTGCGTGGCACCGGACTCGATCTGCTCGAAGACATCGACGGCCACGCCGCCTTGGCGCGCTACGACCCCGCCGGGCGCAACGGGCTGCAGCCTGCCGGCGCGGCGCACATCGCGCACACGCGCGTCGTCAGCGCGGCACCATCGCCTGCCGCCTGAACTCGCTCGGGCTGCCGCCCGTGTGCGCGCGGAACACGCGGCTGAAGTGCGAGAGGTTGCCGAAGCCCGCGCCCAGCGCGATGTCGGTGATCGAGCGCGCGGCGTTCGCGGGGTCGATCAGGTCGCGGATGCTGGCTGCCAGCCGCTGGTGCTGGATGTAGCCGGTGAGCGTGTCGTCGTCGCCCGCGAAGGCCTGGTGCAGCAGGCGCTTGCTGCAACGCAGCGCCAGCGCCATGCCGTCGATCGACAGCGCGGGGTCGCGCAGGTTCTGCGCCACGTGGCGGTGGATGCGGTCTTTGAGCGCCTCGCGCTGGGTCTGGGCGGTGCTCTGGCCCGCGAGCTCCATGAGCGACAGGCGAACCAGCTGGATCAACAGCTCGCCCGCGCCGCGCGCGGCGGCCTCGCTCATGTAGGGCAGCTCCAGGTAGGTGTTGCGCATGGTCTCCAGCGCCACGCGCGAGATGCCGCTGTCGCCGCCGATGCGCCGCGCCACGAGGTCGCCCAGCGGCAGCGCGGGCGAAGCGATCTGGTCTTTCGGCAGCATCACGATGAGATGGTCGCTGCGCTCGGGGTTGGCCACGGTGTAGTCGAGCGTGGTGTCGTACAGCGTCCAGCCGCCCGCACGCACGGCCGCCGCGCGCCCGCGCTGCGTGACCTCGGCCGAGCCCTGCCAGGGCGCGACGATCTTCAGGTACGGCGCGTCGCTCAGGCGCGCCATCTGCGGCGTGCGCAGCACACGGTGGCGATTCGCCTCGAGCCGCGTGAGGATCACGTCGCCCGCATGCGACGACGCAAGGTGGCCGTCGAAATCGCTGTCGCCGTACAGGTCCGAACCCAGCCCGCCGAAGTGGCGCCACACCCATTCGCACCACAGCGGCCCGCGCTCCTTCGGCGGGATCTCGTCGGTGGACAGGAGCAGGGACGCGGTCATGGGGCGAAAGCAGTGAAGACGAAAGATTGCAGCACGGAGCCGGGGTGCCGCGCATTGTGGAGTGCCCGCAAGGCCCTCGACTTTGCGGGTTAACCACTAGGCCCCTGCACGCTGCGTCAAGTGCTTTGTGCGCGGCAGGCACAGCGGCGAAGTGCGTCCGTTTCTACGATCCCGGTCAGCGGGCGCATACCGACGCCCGGAAGGAGACCTCCATGCTTCACCCCACCCGCCGCCACTGGATTCAGGGCACGGCCACCGCGCTGGGCGCGGCCGCCGTTGCGCCGCAGCTGTTCGCGCAAAGCGCCCCCGTTCGCATCGGCTACGCCATCGCCCGCACCGGCCCCTGGGCCGCGGGCGCGCAGGTGAGCCAGGAGCCCAACTACCTGCTGTGGGCCGAGCAGGTCAACGCCGCGGGCGGCCTGTCGGTGAAGGGCGCCAAGCGCCCCGTCGAGCTGATCGGCTACGACGACCGCAGCGAGACCGAGACCTGCGTGCGCACGTTCGAAAAACTCATGGGCAGCGACAAGGTCGACCTCGTGCTGCCGCCCTGGGGATCGGGCGCCAACTTCGCGGTCGCGCCGCTGGCCAACCGCTTCGGCTATCCGCTGCTGGCGCCCACCGCGCTGTCGCGCAAGCTCATCGACATGCGCCTGCCCTTCTTCTTCTCGCTGCTGCAGCAGCCCGACAAGATGATGGGCGCGCTGGTCGACATGCTCGTGGCGCAGAACGTGAAGACGATCACCATCGTCTACATGGACGACCTGTTCGGCCTGGAGAACTTCGCGGCGCTGAACAACGCGCTGAAGAAGACGCAGATCCAGGTGCTCGACCGCAAGAGCTACCCGCTGGGCGTGAAAGACCTCGCGCCCGTGCTGCGCAGCATGAAGGACCTGAACCCCGATGCCTTCATCGGCATCACCTACCCGCCGGACACCATCCTGGCGAGCCGGCAGGCGCGCGAGGTGGGCTTCAACCCGAAGTACTTCTACGCCTCGGTGGGCACCGCCTTCCAGCTCTACAAGAACGTGATGGCGGCGAACACCGAGGGCGTGATCGGCATGGGCTCGTGGAACGGCAAGACCAGCCCCGAGGCCAAGGCGTACTTCGATGCGCACACCAAGAAGTTCGGCAAGGAGCCCGACCGCTGGGCCAGCGGCCACGCGTGGGCCGGCCTGCAGATCCTGCAGCAGGCGGTGGAGAAGGTGGGCCTGGACCGCAAGGCGCTGCGCGAGCAGATCGCGAAGAACGAGTTCAAGACCATCCTCGGGCCGATCCGCTTCGAGGGCAGCGAGAACGCGTCGATTCCCGGCACCGTGTCGCAGTGGCAGGGCAGCGACTTCGAAGTGGTGTGGCCCAAAGACCGCGCCACCGCGCAACTGATGCCGAAACCGGCCTGGAAATAACAGCGTGTCGATCTCTGGATGGGCCGAACTCCTGGCCGGCGGATTGATCACGGGCGGCATCTACGCGCTGGTGGCCATCGGACTGAACCTGCAGTACGGGCTGATGCGCATCATGAACATCTCGCACGGCGAGTTCCTGATGCTCGGCGCCTTTCTCACGTGGTGGGCGCACACGGCGCTGGGCATTTCGCCGCTGCTGTTCATGCCGGTGGCCTTCGCGCTGCTGATGGCGCTGGGCATGGCGGTGCACGGGCTGTGCTTCCGGCAGGTGGCGGCGCGCGCGCCGAACGTCGATGTGTTCGAGGCGCGCAGCCTGATGGTCGGCTTCGGCCTGATGTTCTTCGTGCAGAACACCGCCCTGCTCGTGTGGGGCGGCGACCTGCGCGGCTACGACTACCTGGCCGAGCCGGTGCAGCTGGGCGAGATGCGCTTCACCGCGAACAAGCTCGTGCTGTTCGGCGTGGCGCTGGCGCTGAGCCTCGTGCTCATCGCGCTGCTCAAGCTCACGCTGCTGGGCAAGGCGGTGCGCGCGCTGATGCAGTCGCCCACCGGCGCGCAGCTGGTAGGCATCAACACCAAGCGGCTGCACCCGCTGATGTTCGGCATCGGCCTGGGCCTGTCGGGCGTGGCCGGCGCGCTGCTGTCGATGACCTACGAAATCTCGCCCTCGATGGGCGAGCCCTACACCGTGACGGCGCTGATCGTCATCACCCTCGGCGGCTTCGGCAGCATCGCGGGCAGCCTCGTCGGCGGCCTGCTGCTGGGCGTGGTCGAAGCGCTGGGCATGTACTACACGAGCCCCTCGCTCAAGATGCTGCTGTCGTATGCCGTGTTCATCGGCGTGCTGATCTGGCGGCCCAACGGACTGTTCTCCAGAAGATGATTTCACTCATTCAAAACAAGCCCTGGTGGGTGCTCGCCATCGGCCTCGCGCTGGCAGCCGCCGTGCCGTGGGTCGCGAGCGAGTTCATCGCATCGGTCGCGCTCGGCTGCCTGATGTACATCGCGCTGGCCACGAGCTGGTCGCTGTTCTGCGGTGCCACGCGCTACCTGTCGCTCGCCACCTCGGCCTTCTTCGGCCTGGGTGCGTATGCGAGCGCCACACTGCTCGAGGTGCTGCCCTGGCCGCTGGTCATCCTGAGCGGCGCGGCCATCGCGAGCGCGGTGGCGGTGCTGATGGGCGCGGCCGTGCTGCACCTGCGCGGCACCTACTTCGCGGTGCTGACCTTCGGCATGACGGAGCTGATTCGCCATGCAGTCACCTTCGTCGAGAAACAGGTCTCGGGTACGGTGGGCCGCGTGCTGACCGTGGTGCCGTCGAACGAAACGGTGTACCTCACGGTGCTGGCGATTGCGGGTGTGGCCATTGCCACCGCGCTGCTCGTGAAGCGCAGCCGCTTCGGCCTGGCGCTGGCCGGCATCGGCGCCGACGAGCAGCGCGCGCAGACGCTGGGCGTGGACACGCGCCGCGTGAAGATCGCCGGCTTCGCGCTCACCGCCGCCTTCGCCGGTGCGGTCGGCGCGGCCATGGCCGTGCGCTGGACCTACATCGAGCCGGCGGCCGTGTTCAGCCCCTTCATCGGCTTCCAGACCGTGCTGATCGCGATGATCGGCGGGGCCGCCAGCATCGGCGGGCCGGTGGCCGCGGCCATCGTGTTCAGCCTGCTGTCGGAGACGCTGCGGCTGCAGCTGCCCTATGGCTACATGATGGTGCTGGGGCTGCTGCTGATCCTGTGCGTGATGTACCTGCCCAACGGCCTCGCGTCGCTGTGGCAGCGCAAGCGGGCGGCCCTGCGGAGGCATGCGCCATGAAGGCAACGCCTCTTCTCGAAGCCCGCGACCTCACGGTGCGCTTCGGCGGCCTCACGGCCGTCGATGCCGTGAGCGCGACGCTGCATGCGGGCGAGCTGGTCGGCATCATCGGCCCGAACGGCGCGGGCAAGACGACCTTCTTCAACGCGATTTCGGGCGTGGTCATGCCGACGTCGGGACGGCTGCTGGTGGAAGGCGATGTCGACCTCACGCAGCGCGGCCCGCACCTGTACGCCGCGCACGGCATCGCGCGCACCTTCCAGACGCCGCGCGTGATGGCCGACATGACGCTCGAAGACAACGTGCGCTTCGGCATGCAGTTCGCCGGGCGCCGTCGCGCGCCCATCGCGGGCCTGGGCAGCACAGGCGAGATCCTCGACATGCTGGGCCTGGGCGGCCTCGCGACGCAGATCGCCGCCGACGTCACGCCCTCGCAGCAGCGGCTGCTGGAAATCGGCATGGCGCTCGGCACCCGGCCGCGCGTGCTGCTGCTCGACGAAGTGGCCGCCGGCCTCACCGAAGCGGAGGTCGATGCGATGGCCCGGCGCATCCGCCGCCTGCGCGACGACCACGGCCTCACCGTCGTGTGGATCGAGCACGCGGTGACCACGCTGCTGAAGTACGTCGAACGCGTGCTGGTGCTGCACCAGGGCCGCAAGATCGCCGACGGCACGCCGGCCGAGGTCGTGCGCAATGCCGAGGTGGTCGAGGCCTACCTGGGCGACGAGATGGAGGCCACGGCATGAGCGGCACATTCATGACCGTGCGCGGCCTGTCGGCCGGCTACCACGGCTTCGAGGTCATCCAGGGCCTGGACCTCGACGTGACGCCCGGCGTCACCGTCGTGCTCGGGCCCAACGGCGCGGGCAAGACCACGCTGCTCAAGGCGCTCGCGGGGCTGCTGCCGCGCACGGGCGAAGCAATGCTCGACGGTGCGGCGCTGCCGTCCGCCGACGCCACCGTCTGCGTGCGGCGCGGCCTGGCACTCGTCGCCGAAGGCCGCCAGCTGTTCCCGCAGATGACCGTCACCGAGAACCTCGAGCTCGGCGGCTGGCTCATTCCCGCACGGCTGCGCGCCGAGCGACTCGCGCGCGCCTTCGACGACTTTCCGCGCTTGAAAGAACGCGCCACGCAGCTCGCCGGCACCATGAGCGGCGGCGAGCAGCAGATGGTGGCGGTGGCGCGTGCCCTCATGAGCGGGCCGCGCCTTCTGATGCTCGACGAGCCCTCGCTCGGCCTCGCGCCGCGCATGGTCGACGAGCTGCTCGCCATCGTGCGCCGCATCGCCGACCAGGGCGTGACCGTGCTGATGGTCGAACAGAACGTGCGCAAGGCTTTGCAGGCCGCCGACCGCGGCTACGTGCTCGAACGCGGGCGCGTGGTCGCTTCGGGCGAGGCGCAGGCGCTGCTGCATTCCGACGCCGTGCGCCAGGCCTACCTGGGCGTGGCCTGAACACCCCTCTTCCTCTTCTTTCGCAAAGGACACCCATGACCGACATCTCCATGTTCATCGACGGCGAACGCTGCGCCGCCACCGGCGGCAAGACCTTCGAGCGCCGCAACCCGCTGGACGGCGGCGTCGCCACGCGCGCCCCCGCGGCCACGCCCGCCGACGCGGTCGCTGCAGTCGACGCCGCGCAACGCGCCTTCGCCACCTGGTCGAAGACCGGTCCCAACGAACGCCGCGCCCTGTTGCTGAAGGCCGCACATGCGCTCGAAGCGCGCGCCGACGCCTTCGTGCAGGCCATGGCGCGCGAGACCGGCGCCTCGGCGCTGTGGGCCGGTTTCAACGTGCACCTCGCGGCCGGCATCCTCACCGAGGCCGCGTCGCTCACCACGCAGATCGCCGGCGAAGTCATTCCGTCCGACGTGCCCGGCAGCCTCGCCATGGGCGTGCGGCAGGCGGCGGGCGTCGTGCTGGGCATCGCGCCGTGGAACGCCCCCGTGATCCTGGCCACGCGCGCCATTGCCACGCCGCTGGCCTGCGGCAACACGGTGGTGCTCAAGGGCTCCGAGCTGTGCCCCGAGACGCATGCGCTCATCATCGAAGCGCTGGCCGAAGCTGGCCTGCCCAAGGGCACGGTCAACTTCGTCACCAACGCGCCGGCCGATGCGGGCGCCGTGGTCGAGGCCATGGTCGCGCACCCGGCGGTGCGGCGCGTCAACTTCACCGGCTCCACGCGCGTGGGCCGCCTCATCGCGCAGACCTGCGCCACGTACCTGAAACCCGCCGTGCTCGAACTCGGCGGCAAGGCGCCCTTCGTGGTGCTCGACGACGCCGACATCGACGCGGCCGTGAACGGTGCGATCTTCGGCGCCTTCGCCAACTCGGGGCAGATCTGCATGTCGACCGAACGCATCGTCGTCGACAACGCCGTCGCCGATGAGTTCGTTTCGAAGTTCGCCGCCCGCGCGCAGGCGTTGCCGCTGGGCGATCCGCGCGAAGGCCCGGTGGTACTGGGCTCGGTGGTCGACATGAGCACCGTGACGCGCTGCAACGCGCTGATCGACGACGCACTTGCCAAGGGCGCGGTGCTCGTGTGCGGCGGCAAGGCGCAGAACACATTGATGCCCGCCACCGTGCTCGACCACGTGACGCCCGCGATGGACATCTACCGCGAGGAATCGTTCGGGCCGGTGAAGGCGGTCGTGCGCGTGAATGGCGTCGAAGAGGCCGTGGCAGTGGCCAACGACAACGAGTTCGGTTTGTCGTCCGCCGTGTTCGGCCGCGATGTGGCGCGTGCGTGGAACGTGGCGCAGCGCATCGAGGCGGGGATCTGCCATGTCAACGGGCCGACAGTGCATGACGAGGCGCAGATGCCGTTTGGCGGTGTCAAGTCGTCAGGGTACGGGCGCTTTGGGGGGCGGGCCGGCGTCGAAGCGTTCACGGAGCTGCGGTGGATTACGGTGCAGACGACGCCTCGGCACTATCCGTTCTGACAAGGGTCGCCGCGTCTGTCAGAACCGAAAGGATGCCTCGCAGGGAGACTCAGATGTCTTTCTTCCCATCCAGCCGCTTGCCCCACCACGGTCGATTGAATTGGCTGAATGTGGTCGCATAGCGGAACTCCTGGCGCTCCGGCGGTGGCGTGTGATTCGGCGGCGGCAGCACCACGATGGCGCGCGCCGAACCGGGGTCTTGCGTGCTCACGTACATCACGGGGTGGTTGCGCCGATGGGCTGCATAGCAGGCCATCAGCAAAGAGAAGCTGACGGTGTTGGCACCCAGTTCTCCCAGCAACGAGACCATGTCCACGTTCTGTTCGACATCGTCGAAGTCGTCGATATCAATCTTCAGATCGTGAAGGGCACGGGTGAGCAGCACCAATCGTGCTGTCGCGTCTTTGGTGCCACGTCCCGCGTCGCGCACCCAGGTCCCGATCTGCTTGGGCGCAATGCCTGCATTGGCAGCGGCTTGCTCGATTGCTGCGCGATAGGCCATGGACGACTTGGTATCGCCCTTGGCTTCGGGTTTCATGTCATCGATCGAAACTTGAGCTGGTGCATACCAGTTGACCAGCGGCGTGCGGCCAGTAGCGAAACCTGGGTTGGCCAGCATCAGGAGAACCGCGGCCTCGTTAGGCTGCTCATCCTTGGGCGCATTTGGCGCGTCGGCCGAGGCCATCCACATGCCCTTGCCAGGGACTTGGCGAATGTAGTCGAGAGAAGTCAGAAGGCCCGACCATCCATCGGTGCTGGGGACCAGGGCGAGATCGGGCTGAGACTCGCCGCCAAAGTATCCGTAGCCTGAAGTCCAGAAATCGTTGACTTGCGCCTGCGTTGCATAGCGCGGCTCAAAGCTGGAGACGATCTTCAGTCCGTTCATCTTGATCCCGTTCCAGAGGAAAAAGTGAAAGCCGTCGTAGGTCGTTCGGTTGTAGTTGCTGACCGGAAGAGTGAACGCAGCGCAGGTTTCCCTGGTCAAGATATAGACAAAATGCGAGCGTTTGGTTGTACCGCCTGTTCCGTCAACCGGCGCCCAAATCTTCTTCGGAGGTACTCCTCGAGGCCCCGGGTCAAGGAAGCCTGACAGATTGAATGCCAACGGATAGCCGCGTTGCGTCAGCGGCGAGATCAGGTTGGCTCCGATCAGCTGCGCTACTGGCTGAACACCAACGGAGGCAGGAGGAAGCACGGACGTAGCGGCGACCGCTTCGCCCCCGCTCTTGCGCCATCCCAGGGCGGAAAGTAGTCCCATCACGGCTCCCTTGGTCAGAAGTGTTCGACGTTGCTGCATGGAATACCCTCAATAAAGGAAGCCCAATGGAGGGCCTTCGCGTTCATCTTTGATTCCATCGGCGTAGGTTCGCATGTGCTCGATGTTGTAGTACTCATGAAGTGATTTTTTGGATTTTTTCTTGTCTTGTTCGGTCGGAACGTCGTACTTTCCTTCGGCGTAGTACGAAAAGAAATTGTTGGACTCCTGCTCCAACTTGTCCGGAATGAACCGCCAATGCGCAATCTTCCGGAACCTCACCCAATCCTCCGGGCTCAACCAGCAGTTCCCCACCGCCACGTCATACGCAAGCACACACCGCGCATGCTCGGCATTGGTGAGGATGGTCGAGTGGTCCGTTGCGTTGGGGTTCTCGTTGATCATCTTCTGACGATCCTTGTGTTCGTCATCGTCTGTCTTGATGTCGCCTTGCGCACGGTGCATGCGAACGCGCGCATTGTGTTCATAGATCAACTCGCCCTGGCTTCGTTCATCGCCTTGGCCTTGCCCGCCGTACAGCGTTCCGCTTTCGGGGTTCGCGGCATTCAGGGCATCGCGCGAACCGTCCTTGCCTTGATCGAAGTCTCCGACGGTTCCATAGCGAACGCTTTGCGGCATGACGGGCTTGCGCAAGTAAGGCGCAGAGACCGGCACGGCATAGCCCTTGTCCGGCATGGCGCTGGCGCTGATGCCGCCCATGGCGCGGGTGATCACATAGAACAACGGTGAGGCCAGCCACGACACCATCCGGCTCGGCAAGGTCTGCGAGGGATTGAAGTCCAGCGAGTACTTCACGTGCTCGGGCTCCGGCACCCAGAACTTCTTGGGATCGTGGTTGTCCTCGTGATAGCGGTAGTTGCGCCCCCAGGCCTTGTCGCCTATCTGGAGCGGCTTGCCGTCGCGCCGGGCTTGGGCCCACACACGCTGGAACATGGTGCCTGCCGGGTTCGGCTCCTTTGCGTCCTTGGGCATGACCGTCTTGTCGACCTGTTGAAGGGTCGCAAGATCGAGGCCCTTCCAGCCGATGCCCTGAACCGGACTTGCCGAAATGACCTGATCGTGCGGGTTGCAATAAAGAAAGATCTTTCCTCGGTTGTCCCGGTCCTTGGATGGGTCTTCCGGCGGATCGACCCAGAAGGCACCCAGCTCCCACAGCGACTTCCCGCTTTCCTTGTCCTTCAGGCCGAGCCAGGCATTGATCTCTTCGCGCTTCTGCTCCGCCGCGGCCCGTGCCTGGACCAGTGCGATGAAATTCGCCAATGTCTTGACGCGCGCCTCGGGCGTCACAGCGCCCTTCTTGCCAGCGTGGCTGCGTTGACTCCGGTTCACGACCTTGTCCATGAAGTTGATCCCGGTCGAATAGGGCGGGTTGCACATGACATAGGTGTCGGCAACGGCCTTGCCACCAGCCTCCTTGTCGTTGCTCCCCAGGAACGCAGCGCCCAGCGACACCATGTTGCCCTGACTGTGGCAGACCACGGTGATCGGGCAATCGGGTTGTGCCTTGCGAATGGCCTTGATGAGTTCCTTCAACCGATGCGCCGCATGCGCGAAGTAGGCGCGCGGCGGCGATGCGTAGATCTCGCGCCCTTCGACGGGCAGCATGTTGGTGTAGATCCACCAGAACGCGCGGTCGTTCAGCCCCAGCCCCCACATGTCGGCCAGGGTGGCCGTGCCGTTCTGAAACGGGCCACCGCCCCATGCGTCGAACTCGTCGAGAAAGATGCGCTCCTGCCAATACTCGGCGTTGTCCTGCTTGTTGGTGCCGTCTTTCGCCGCAGCCTTGAAGCCCCAGCGAAAACGGATCACCGGCGAACGGGCCTCGCTGCTTTCGTCGATGTACGACTTCGTGCTGAGGCTCTGGTCCAGCCTGCCGTCGGGTTGCACCTCGGGCTTGTATTGCACGGCTGACAGCGTCGAGCCGGCAGCGGCGCCGTCGACCCAACCCAGTCGCTCCATCAGGCCTTGGCACAACCCTGCCTCGGTCTGCTCGTACCACTCACCCGTGGAGTTCACACCGTGCACGAGGATGATCACGCCAGGAATCGGAGACTTGGCCATCAACTCCTGCCGTGGGTCGAAGCTCTTTCCGGTCGACACGCGATCGTCGTTGGCGAGCACGTAGTTCTCTGCACTGACCGGCGCGCCCTGCGCAGGCGCTGCGTTTGTCGATTCGTCTGTCATGCGTGTTGGGTCCGGAGGAATTCGATCTTCATGGTCTCGAAGCCATCGAAATCGGTGATCGCGGTCTCGCCCTTGTCGTTGGAGACCCCTTCAATGACCTGGCCGTTGGCACGTGTGATGCGATACCGTTGTTTCGGGATCGGATGACCATCGATCTCTCGCACAAGAACAAAGGAGCGATGGCTGCCGCCCGACTTCGGAAAAGCGGGGAGATCGGCGCCTAGGCTCGTCGGCCCAGCCAACTTCCGCTGCACCGCGTGATACGTGATCTTCCCCGGGCACTCGAAGGTGATGTCCCCATCCTGCAGCGTGATCGACGCGCCCTGCGCGGTCGCGATGCGGATCTTCTTCTTGGCCGCGAACTCCACCGTCTGGTCCGTGCTCGCGATCTTCAGCGCCTCCTTGGCCTGGATGCGCAGCTCATCGTGCTGCGCCTGGAAGTCCAGGTCGTCGCTGCCCGCGATGACTGACAGGCCCGATTCGGCATCGGCCTTCTGCGCCCCGGCCAGCACGCCGATGGTCTGTCCGCTGTGCACGCGCAGCACGTCGGCCAGCGCCAGGTTGATGTCGCCGCCGCTGGCCAGCGTGGCGGTCTCGCCGCTGACGATCTGCAGCTGCTGGCCTGCCACCATCGCCAGCCCGCCGCGTGCGGCCAGTGCGACCACGGCGTCGCTCGTGTGCGGCACCTTGCCTTCGCCGGTGGCGATGGCTTTGTCTGCTGCATCCGCGTAGGCGGTGTCGAGCGCGTCGGCAGCGACCATGCCGCTGGCGGTGCGCTCCATCGCGGCGTAGGGCGCGCGTTCCTTGTCCAGTTGCGATTCGTCGGCCTTGTTGGCACCGATGTGCCCGGCCAGCTGCACGGTCTCGTGGGTCTTGGCGGCATCGCTCAGCGCCTGGCCCAGCTGCTGCACCTGCTTGAGCAGCGCCATGCCGGCGGCGAAGTCGCCCGCGAGCTCCAGCTTCTGGCCGCCTGCGCCGTGGTACGTGCTGAGCAAGACGCCCTTGCCGCCGCGCAGGGCGGCATAGCCGTCGGTGCGCAGCTCCAGGCCCTGGCCGCGGAAGCTGCCCCGGAAGTTGTCGGCCTGGTGGATCAGGTGGCCCAGGTTCAGTTGGCTGTGGGCGGTGCTCGCATGCAGTTGCACGCGCAGCTGCTGGTTCGAATCGTCGAACACCAGCTGGCTGAAGCCCTCGCCGCCGAACTCCTTGGTCTTGAAGCCGCTCAGGGCGGCCGCATTGCGGTGGCCCTTGTCGTCGGCGCTGGCACCGTGCCAGGGTGGGGCATGGCCTGCAGCGAGGTTGGCCTGGGCGCTGGGCGAGGCGTTGCCCGCTTGGGCGAAGACGTCGTTGCTTTCCTCACTGCCGCGCGATGCGCCGCCGGGCGTGGGGGCGATGCCGCCGTCGCCGCGGCCGTTGTACAGCGCGCCGACGATGACGGGCTGATCGACATCGAGGTCGACGAACTTGACCAGCACTTCCTGGCCGATGCGCGGCAGCCACTGCCAGCCCATGCCGGGGCCCGCCTGGCGCTGGGCCACGCGAATCCAGCGGGTGCTGCGGTTGTCGGGGGCGCTGTCGTTGTTCTCTCCAGTTCCATTCTGCCAATGGAAGCGCACGCGCACGTCGCCGCGGTCGTTGCAGTACAGCTCGTCGGCGCCGTTGGGCGAGGTCTCGCCCGACGGCCCGACCACGATCGCGCTGTGCACGCCGCTGGCTGTGGGCTTGGCGTGCAGGCGTGCGCCGTCGGCCGCAGCCAGGGCGGGGCGCCAAGGGCGCGGGGTGTGCACGCCCGAGAAGCTGTTGGCGTAGCCCTGGGCCTGCGCGGTGGCGAGGTTCTGGGGCTGCGGGTGGATGCCGTTGTCGTTGCTCGTTGCCACTGCTGCAGACACCAGCCCGAACACATCGGATTCCGCAGTCACGGGGGCGCACGACTGATCGAACACCAGGTGTTCCGTCAGTTCGCCCAGCTGCGCCGCAATCGACGCGGCCGTGTCCTTGGGCAGGTTGTTGATGCCCACATGCTCGACGGTGTCCAGCAGCAGCGCGGGCTTGGTTTGTAGGCCCAATGCAGGTGCGTCATCGATCTCGATGCGTGTGCCCGCGCGCAAGGTGCGCACGGTGCTGTGGCCCAGCATCAGGTCGGCGCGGCATTCGGCCGCTTCCATCATCAGGGCCGCATAGCGCTCCAGCGTGCGGTTGGTGTCCCAGCCTCGGCTGCGGTCGTTCAGGCCGAGCACGTCGTCGTACTCCAGGCGCGGGGCGTTCTTGCCGCCGACCGGAAAGCGCGCCGGGGCGCTGCCTGTGAGCTGGCGCTTGCCGTCGACGTTCCAGGCGCTCAGGTGCACTTGCGCGACCGACTGGCGCATGCGCCGCACCAGCGCCTGCACGGCGTCGCTGCGTTCCTGCGAGCTCTTGCGGTGAAAGCGAACGGGCGAGCCGGCATCGGCGGGCTGGGCGTCGTTCGATGAAAAGATCACGAGCTTGTGGCCCATCGGGGCCTTGGCGTCTTCCTCAATGCGCCAGGCCAGGCCCTCTTCGGCCAGCAGGCGCGAGAAGAAGTCGAAGTCGCTCTCGCGGTACTGAGTGCAGTAGGTGCGCACGGGCGCATCGGCCAGGAAGCCATTCACCTCGGAGGAGAAGGCCCAGCTGCCCGCATCGGCATACGGGGCGAGCACGCGCTCGATGATGTCTGCGACGCTGCGTTGCTGGAAGACCTGGCTGCGGCCTTGCTGAGTGGCCAGCCAGAGCCAGGGCACGAGCGTCAGGCGGTAGCGGGCCAGGCCGCCATCGGAGCCGAGCGACTCGACTGCGCGGATCAGTCCGGTGCGTCTGCCAAGAGAGCCATCAGCCAGCACGGAGACCAGCGTCAGCGGTTGGTCGATCAGCGAAGACAACGCCAGGTCCGCGCGCAGGCTCAAACACACGATGCGCAGCTCGAACAGCTGCGACACGGCCTCGCGCTGCACCCAGCCTTCCACACGCAAGGCGTCGATGCTCTCGCGCGCGGCCGACGAAGAAGATGAAGCAGCGCTCGGTGCTTCAAGACGGTACAGCCGAGCCGTCTGGCTCAGCTCGGCCCACAGGGCGCTGCGGTCAGCGGATGGTGACGACGAACGCGTGCGCACAGGCACACTGCCGTGGTTGGACATGAAACTCCCCGAAGCTTATTTTTCTTCCCCGCGTTGCGCAGGGTGGCGTGCGCCCGATTGTCGGAGTCCCGGTGCCCTGGACGTAAGTACCTGAAAGTAGCAACCCGCGGAGCAGGACTGCGCCTCAGCCCGGCGAATGCATGCCGATGCCGGGGCGCTGCGGCGGGTTGTAGAGCACGGCCAGGTCGAGCGCGCCGCCCTGCACGGCGTGGAGCGGGCGCTGTGCGCTGTCGACTTCGGCGCGCAGCGCGATCTCGGGGCAGACGCGGTGCATCCAGATCAGCCAGTCGGCCAGCAGCGGGTGCCACAGGCTGGGTTCGCTGCCCACGCTCACGCCTTCTTCGATTCCCGGCGGCAGCGCGACATGCTGGCGCGCACGCTCCCACTGGCTTGGAGAGAAGCATCGGTTCATCATGGGAACGCACACGACTTCAGGAGCCCTGCCATGCGCCCCCTGCCGCCCATGCCCCACGCCTCCCCGCCCGACGATGCCACGCCGCCTTTCGCCGACACGCCCGCCGCGCTGCGCGCGCAGGGGCTGCGCTTCCCCGAGCGCGTGGAAGTGTCCTCCCCGGTCTGCTACGCCGATGAGCTGGATGCGGCCTACCGCGACGCCGGCAACCGCGAGGAGCTGCTGGCCGCGCTGAACGAGCTGCTCGAAGCCGAGCGTGCCGGCGCGCGCATCACGCTGCGCAGCGCCGCCGAGACTGACGACCCCGCGCTGCAGCGCCTGGTGACCGACATCCACCGCGACGAGGTGCGCTGGTGCGGCGTGCTGATCGACGCGATCCAGTCGCTGGCCGCCACGCCCAGCACGCGCACCGGCGCGTTCTACGAGCGCGCGATGGCCGTGCCCGAGCTGGCCGCGCGCATGGCGCTGCTCAACCGCGGCCAGGGCTGGGTGGTGCGCAAGCTGCAGGCGCTGCTGCCGCGCATAAGCGACGCGCACGTCCACGGCGAGCTGACGGCGATGCTGGTGTCGCACCAGCAGAACATCGCGCGCGTGGACGCACAACAGCAGGCCGCAGGTGGGCCTACGCAGCGCTGATGGCCTGCGCAATCTCGCGCGTCACGCGCAAAAAGTCTTCCATCTCGCCCACCGTGTGGCAGTGCAGCGGCGACACGCGCACGGTGCCTTCGAGCCCGAAGGATTCGAGCATCCGCTTCGAGTAGATGCTGCTGGCCACGCGCTCGTACACGGTCACGCCGCGCTTGCCGTACTCGACCACGGCCTGCGTGCAATCGAGGCCGTCGAAGCCGATGCCCAGGATCAGGTCGCGCTGTGTCAGGTCTTCGTGGTCCAGAAACACCTGCACGCCGTCCAGCGCGCGCAGGCCCGGCGTCTGCGCGGTGCCGTCGAGCAGCGTCGCCAGCAGCGCGCGCTCATGCAGCTCGATGCGCTCGATGCCCGCCACGAAGCGGGCGCGGCGGTCGGTGGCATCAGTGAAATGGCCGCCGAGCCAGCCCACGTAGTCGACGATTTCGGTGAGCACCGCGAACTGCCACGGCGCCGAGCTGCCCAGCTCCCAGTGGCCGGGCTTCTTGCCGGCCAGCTTGTGGTGCGGCAGCGCAGCCGCGCGCTCCGACATCCACGCGAAGCCCGAGCCGCGGCAGCCGAAGAACTTGTAGGGCGCGAGGTTGATGCCGTCCACCGGCGTCTGCTGCAGGTCGATGACGCCGTGCGGCGCGTGCTGCACGGCATCGACGAGGATGTAGAGGTCGGGCTTGATCTCGCGCGCGCGCCGCACGATGGTCGCCATGTCGAGCTTGGCGCCCGAGATGTTCGACGCATGGATCACGTTGAGCACACAGGTGTGCTCGTCGACCAGCCCCACGATGGCGTCCACGTCGACGCCGCCGGTGACGGGGTTGCTTTTCGCCACGCGCAGCTCGCGCCCGAGGCGTTCGGCATACAGGCGCATGGCGTCGAAGGCCGAGGGGTGCTCGAGCGCGGTCGTGACCATGTTCGTGCCCGGCACGTTCTCGGCCACCGCGCGCACCATGTCGAACATGGCGCCCGAGGCGGTGAGCGAGGGGTACACGCTGCCGCCGGTGGCGTTGAGGATGGTGCGCAGGTCGTCGGCGCCGCGCGCCTGCATCGCCTGCAGCTCGACGGCGGTTTCGTGGATGCGCTCGGCGTTGTCGGGAATGGCGTCGACCTGCGCGAAGCGCTCGATTGCCGCCTTCAGTCGGAACGAACCGCCGGCGTTGTCGAAGTACAGGCGCTCGCGGCCGTGGTGGTCGCGCTCGATGCCCAGGAAGCGCTCACGCACCTCGCGCATGAGCGTCTCGGAAAAGAGCTCGCCTTGCGGCAGGTCCGCACGTGTGACTGCCATGGTGTCAGACGCCCTTGTTGTTGGGGTTCTTGTAGATCTCGCGCACCGCGTCCGTCATCGGGAAGTTGAGGTTCGCGTTGCGCGGCGGGATCGGCGAGAGGAACCACTTGGTGTACAGCTGCTCGATGGCGCCCGACTTCATGAGTCCGTTGACGGTCTCGTCGACCAGCGCCTTGAACTCGGGGTCGTCCTTGCGCAGCATGATGCCGTAGGGCTCCTGGCGCAGCGACTCCTTGAGGATCTTGTAGTCGCCCGGGTTGGTGGCGCTGGCGATCATGCCGGCCAGCTGCACGTCGTCGAGCACGTAGGCATCGGCGCGGCCGGTGGACAGCAGCAGGAAGCCGTCGGAGGTGTCCTTGCCCGCGATCTCGTTCACCTCGATGGTGCCGCTCTTGCGCGCGCCGCGCAGCAGCTGGATGGAGGTGCTGCCCGAGACGGTGGCCACGTTCTTGCCGTTGAGGTCGGGCAGCGCGTTGATGCCCGAGTTCTTCTTCACGGCGGCCGTGATGTTGGTGACGAAGTGGCTGGGCGCAAAGTCGACCTGCGCCTGGCGCTGCGTGGTGTTGGTGGTGGTCGCGCAGTCGAGGTCCACGGTGCCGTTCTGCAGCAGCGGAATGCGGTTGGTCGAGTTGAGCATGGTGTAGCGCACCTCGATCTTCGGCAGGCCCAGCTTGGCTTTCACGGCGTCGACGATCTTCAGGCAGATGTCGTTGGTAAAGCCGATGGGCGCGCTGTCGGCGCTGAGCTTGTACGAGAACGGGATCTGGCTGTCACGCGCGCCGATCTGGATCGTGCCGCTCTCCTTGATCTTGCGCAGCGTGCCGGCGTCCTGGGCACTGACGGCGCCGCAGGCGAAGACAAGGGCGAGTGCCATTGCGAGAGGTGCGAGAGGCAGTTTGAAGTCCATGGTGTGTTCCTTGGGTTGCGATGACGGTGGCCTGGGGCGCATCTTGTGCGCCTCGATGAATTTCTAAAAGCGATTTTTTGTGATCGAATTGCATGAATAAAAGCGTTCTTTCAGGAGCCGCCCGCCGTGATGACTTTCAAGCAACTCGAAGCCCTGTACTGGATCGCCCGGCTGGGCGGCTTCGCGCAGGCGGCCAACCAGCTGCACACCTCGCAGTCGGCCATCTCCAAGCGCGTGCACGAGCTGGAGCAGCTGTTCGACACCGAACTGTTCGACCGCAGCCAGCGCACCGCGCGTCTCACCGACAAGGGCGAAGAGATGTTCGTGCTCGCCAAGAAGCTGCTCGACCAGCGCGATGCCGCCGTCGAACAGTTCGGCAAGCCGGGTGTGGTGGAGCGTCGCATCCGCATCGGCGTGACCGAGCTCACCGCGATGACCTGGCTGCCGCGCCTCGTCGGCCTGATCCAGCAGCACTACCCAAAGGTGATCCTCGAGCCCGACGTGGACGACAGCCTGCAGCTGCGTGACAAGCTGCTGGCCGACGAGCTCGACGTGGTGATCGTGCCCCACACCTTCGCCGACTCGCGCATGCAGAGCAAGGTCATTGGCCGGGTGAAGAGCGCGTGGATGTGCAAGCCCGGCGTGATTCCCTCAGCCGCGGCCACCGGCACCGTGCGCCTGCACGACCTCGCGCGCCACCGCATGCTGGTGCAGGGCAACAACTCGGGCACCGGCCGCGCCTACGACGCATGGATGAAGGACCAGGGCGTGCAGCCCGCCAACGCGATCGTGGTGAGCAACCTCGTCGCGCTCACGGGGCTCACCGTGTCGGGTCTCGGCGTGAGCTACCTGCCGCGCGAATGCCTCGCGCCGCTGGTCGACGCCGGCATGCTCGAGGTGATCGACGTGACGCCCGCGCTGCCCGTGGTGCGCTACGTGGCGATGCACAAAGGCGAGCACCGCAGCGCGCTCACGTCGTCGATCGTGATGCTGGCGCAGGCGTGCTGCGACTTCACGCGGATGTTCCAGGCTCAGCCCACCGAAGACGCTGTGTCGAACTGAAAATATTTTTCATAACGTCTGAAATTCACGTCAATACTGGCGAGATTCCGCCATATCCACGTGAATTCAAGGAAGTTAAGAAAAAACCTTTCAATTTCAAGCCCACCCGAAACAACGCAGACCTTCCCCTTCTCCCGGCGCCATCGCCGCCAGACCTTCTTCAGAGACAGTGCCCATGACCATCACCGTGACACGCCAGGACGCTCGCTACAACACCTTGAAGAAGGGCTTCAACCTGCGATGGCCGGCCACGGAATCGGATGCCGCGTCGCGCATCGAGCTGGTGGAAAACGCGGGCGATGCCGCCGCTGCACTACAGCGCATCGTCGATGCGGGCCTGCGGCCCACGGTGCGCAGCGGCGGGCACTGCTATGAAGACTTCGTCTCCAACAACCCCGGCGGTGCGATCCTCGACCTGAGCCTGCTCACGCAGGCGAGCGCCGACCGCAAGGGCGACGGGCGCTACCGCATCAGCCCCGGCACGCAGAACTGGAATGGCTACCTCGAGCTCTACAAGCAGCACAACGTGACGCTGCCCGGCGGCTCCTGCTATTCGGTGGGCGCGGGCGGGCACATCTGCGGCGGCGGCTACGGGCTGCTGTCGCGCCTGCAGGGGCTCACTGTCGACTGGCTTTCGGCGGTGGACATCCTCACGGTCGATGCGCGCGGCAAGGTCGTGCCGCGCACCGTGGATGCGACGCGCGAGCCGGAGCTGTTCCGCGCCTGCCGCGGCGCGGGCGGCGGCAACTTCGGTGCAATCACCGGCTATGTGTTCGACACCCTGCCGACCGCGCCGCGCGAGGTGGCGCTCGCGGTGGTCGCGTTCGACTGGGCCACGATGACGCCCGCGCGCTTTGCCGAACTACTCTCCATCTACGGCGACTACTGGGCCACGCGCGGCACATCGCCCGACACCTGGGGCATGTTCTCGCTGCTCAAACTCACGCACCGCTCGTCGGGCCAGATCGTGATGCTCACGCAGTTCTGCAACCCCGACGGCACCTGCAACGACCTCACGGTGCTCCACGATTTTCTCGACCGTTTCCGTGCCTGCACGCCGGTGCCATTGAAGGGCCGCGCACCCGGCGTGGGCCCGGCGCCGCGGCAAGACACGGGGCAGCTGCTGTGTTCCAAGCCGCACACGGTGACGCGCTACGACTGGCTCACGGCCACGCAGTACCTCAACGGCTCGGGCGAGAACCAGCGCGGCAAGTACAAGTCGGCCTACATGAAGCGCAACTTCACGGCCCGCGAAGCGCAGCGCATCTACACGCACCTCACGCGCACGATGCCTGGCGTCGACCTGAGCCAGTCGCTGGTGCAGGTCGACTCCTATGGCGGCGCGATCAACAAGCCCGAGCGCATCGGAGACACCGCCGTGCCGCAGCGCGCATCGATCATGAAGCTGCAGTACCAGACGTATTGGCGCAGCGCGGCGGACGACGCGGGCCACCTGCGCTGGATCAGCGACTTCTTTCGCGACGTGTACGGCACGCCCGACGTACCCGAGCGCTTTGCCGGCACGCCCTACCCCGGCGAGCGCTACGAAGGCTGCTACATCAACTACCCGGACAACGACATGCTGGCCTACCCGTTCTGGCCGCAGCTCTACTATGGGGACCAGGGGCTCTACGCCTTCCTTCGGAAAGTGAAGCGGCGCTACGACCCGAACAACATCCTTCACCATGCCATGTCGGTGCGGCCCTGAACGAGAGGAATGAACGCCATGACACACAGCCCCCAACTCTCCGGTCAGAACCGCCGCGCCGTCATGCAGTGGATCGGCGGCGCCTCCGCGCTAGGCGCGCTGACACCGATGGTCCCCGCCGGTGCACAGACTCCGGACGCCGCGAGCAGCAGCACTGTCACCAGCACCGCGCCCGCGCCCCGCTTCGCCTACGTCGGCACGTACACCAGCGGCGGCACCGCCGGGGGCCCGGCGTCGAAGGGCATCTACGTGCTCGCGATTCGGGACGGTGGCTGGACGCCGGTGCAGACCGTCGCGAGCGCGAATCCGTCGTTCCTCGCGGTGCACCCGAACCGGCGCGTCCTCTACGCGATCAACGAGATCGACAGCTACCTGGGACTGCCCACCGGCACGGCCGAGGCCTATGCAATCGATGCGAACGATGGGCGCCTGACGCTGCTCAACCGCCAGCCGCTCTCGCTCTCGGGCGTGACGCCTGCGCACCTGGCCGTGTCGCCCGATGGCCGCGCGCTCGCTGTGGCGCTGTACGGTGGCGGCGCCTACAACGTGCTGCCCATCGAGGCGGACGGCAAGCTCGGCAAGGTCTCGGGCATCGAGAAGGAAACCGGCGCCGGCCCCGACGCGGAACGCCAGGAATCGCCGCATCCGCACATGGTGCTGTTCGATGGCACGGGCCAACGCCTGCTCGCCACCGACCTCGGCACCGACCGCATCAATGCGTTCACGCTCGCCGACGGCAAGCTGGCCTTGCTTGGTCGCACGTCCGTCGCGCCCGGCAGCGGCCCGCGCCATCTGGCGCTGCATCCGTCGCAGCGCTTCCTGTACGTGGTGAACGAACTCGACGCCACGGTCACCAGCTTCGGCTACGACGCGGCGAGTGGCAAGGTCGGGGAACAGCGCCAGCGCGTCTCGACCGTGCCCGAGGGCTACGTCGGCCAGAAGAACGCGGCGGCGCTGGTGATGCATCCGTCAGGGCAATTTCTCTATGCGACCAACCGGCGCTTGAAGTCGGACCATCCCATGGCCGACAGCATTGCGGCGTTCCGCATCGACGCGAGCAACGGCGCGTTGACACCGCTGCAGCACTGGAGCGAGGGCCTGCGCTTTCCGCGTGCGCTGGCGATGGCGCCGGGTGGCAGCCACCTCTACGCGCTCAGCCAGAAAGGCGACACGATCCTGCGCCTGCGCATCGATCCGGCCAGCGGCACGCTGGACCAGCCGGTGCAGGTGGCGCAGGTGCCTACGCCGGTGTGCCTGGTGTTTGCCTGATGCCTAGCTGCCGCGCGTGAGCATCCGCCCCGCGCGCGCCAGCACCTTCGCTTCGCCCCCGCCACCGCGATAGGCCAGCACGCCGTTCACGAACACGCGTTCGATCCCTTCGCTCACGCCCAGCGGCTGGTCGTAGGTCGCGGTGTCGGTGATGGTCTCAGGGTCGAACACCACCACGTCGGCCATCGTGCCGACGCGCAGCAGGCCGCGATCCGCGATGCGCAGGTTGCGCGCGGTCATGCCGGTCATCTTGTGCACCGCCTGCTCCAGCGTGAAGAGCTTGCGCTGGCGCCAGTAGCGCGCAAACACGCGCGGGAACGCACCCCACAGGCGCGGGTGCGGATGGCGGTCGTGCGGCAGGCCGTCACTGCCGATCATGGTGAGCGGGTGCGCAATGACGCGCTCCACGTCTTCTTCCTGCATCTGGAAGTAGCAGGCACCGCCGGGCTTCAGGCGCAGGCAGGCTTCCTGTTCGGTGGTGCCCCACTCGCGCGCGATGTCGGAGAGGAGGCGGCCCGTCATCTCGGGGTGCGGGTCGGACCAGGTCAGCAGCACGTCGATGACGCCGTCGACCAGGTCTTCGCGCAGCACGGTGGAGCCGGCCACGTAGGGGTAGACGTCCATCGCGATCTGCTGGCGCTGCGACAGCGCCTCGATCAGCGGCAGCGTCTCCTTCGTGCGGCCCCAGTTCGCGGGACCGGCGCACTTGTGGTGCGAGATGACCAGCGGCACGCCCGCGCTGAAGGCCGTGTCGCCGGCCTCGTGCAGCGCTTCGATGATCTGCTGCATTTCGCTGCGCAGGTGCGTAGCGTACACGCCGCCGTGGCGTGCCATGACGCGCGCGAGCGCGGTGACTTCTTCGGCCGGTGCGGCAAAGGCTTCTTCGTAGAACAGGCCTGATGACATGCCATGCGCGCCTGCGGCCATGCAGTCGTCGAGCAGCGCTTCCATGCGCCCCAATTCGTCGCTGTCGGCGGGCCGGTCGAGCGCCTGCATCGCCGCGAAGCGCAGCGTGGTGTGGCCAATCAGTGCCGCCACATTGAGCGCAGGCTGCGTCGCATCGACCGCCGCGCGGTACTCGGCCATGGTCGCATGCTTGAACGAATCGGCGCCCAGCAGCGTGAGCGGCGGCTTCGACTGCGGCGTGCGGTACGGCGCCAGCGAAATGCCGCAGTTGCCCGTGACCACGGTGGTGATGCCCTGCGACACCTTGGGCAGGCACAGCGGGTCGCGCAGCACGATGGCGTCGTCGTGCGTGTGGGCGTCGATGAAGCCGGGGGCGATCACCTTGCCACGGCAGTCGACCACGTCGACGTCCGCGATGTTCAGTCCCTCAGGCAGCCGCGTGCGCAGGCCTTCGCCGAGTGCCACGATGCGGTCGCCCTGCAGCAGCACGTCGCCGGGCCATGAAGGGCCGCCCGAGCCGTCGACCACGAGGCCGGCTTCGAGCAGCACGGGTGGGGTGTCGCTCATGGTTCGCGGTCTCCCTTTTTCGCGTTGATGCCGCCGCCGTCCCAGCTCTGCAGCGGGTGCGTGGTGGCGTCGATGCCATGGCGTTGAAAGGCCTCGCGTGCGCGCTGCAGGCGCTGCACGGCGGGCTCGCCGCGGCGTTGCGCCACCAGCACGGTGAGGATCTCGATGACGGTGAGGTGCGTGAGGTAGGCGTCGATGCCCACGTGCATCACGGCGTCGTCGGGCACCGACAGGCCGATGAGGAAGTCGGCCTTGGCTGCGAGCGCGGTGCCCGGCCGCGTGATCGCGACCACCTGGGCGCCCTGCCCGCGCGCGATGTCGACGGCGTCGAGCAGCGAGGGCATGCCGCCCACGTGCGAGATGGCGATGACCACGCCGCCCGGGCGTTGCGCTGCACCGGCCACCTGCTGCAGGTGGTAGTCGGCCCAGGCATTGGCCGAGAGGCCGAGGCGGAACAGCCGCGCCTGCAGGTCGCTCGCCATGAACCACGAGGTGGCGCCCGCGCCGTACAGGTCAACGTGCGGTGCGGCCGCGATGGCGCGCACGGCGCCGTCGAGCACCTGCATGTCGAGCTGGCCGCGCACGCCCGAGACCGAGGCGGCGGCACTGCGTGCGATCTTGCTGACCACTTCGTCGGCGGCGTCTTCGATGTTGACGCGGCGGTGCAGCGGCGAACCGCCGAGTGCCAGTTCCTGTGCGAGCGCGAGCTTGAACTCGCGCAGCCCGGCAAAGCCGAGGTCGCGGCAGGTGCGCATGATGGTGGGCACCGAGCTGCGCGAGCGCTCGGCCAGCTGCTCGAAGCTCTCTTCGAGCGCGCGGTCGGGGTCTTCGAGGATCAGGTCGAGAATCGCGCGCCGCGTGGCCGGCGCGTCGCCACGCGCCTCGGCGATTCTCTTGAGCAAGGAGGGCGTCATCGGTGCGTCTGTTTTTAGAAGTGCATGGCGACGGCGTCGCTCACGCGGTAGTCGTTCTCGACCACGGGCATCCAGTGCCATTTGTCGAAGGTGGTGCAGGGGTGCGAGATGCCCAGGCCCACGCGGTCGCCGACCTTGGGGGCGTCGGCTTCTTCGCTTGCGTCCCAGCGCAGGTAGGCATGCTGATCGTTCAGTGCGGTGATCTTCCAGCCGGCGGGCACACCCTGCGGCTGCAACGCTCCGCGCGCCGCGCGCGCGATTGGCACGGGCAGCGAGAGGTCGAAGGAGATGTCGCGCTTGCCGACCGACAGGATCGCCAGGCCCGGCTCGGGTCGCGACTGCACGTTGGCCCAGACTTCCATCGCCGGTGTCAGACCCTCGCCGCACTCGCAACCCAGGCGCTCGTCCACCACATTCACCATGCGCTTGTAGAAGCCATGGTCGTGCGTCACGTAGCAGCCTGAGCGCAGCAGGCCGCGCACCGGAGAACCCAAGGCAGGCTTCAGGCGCCCGGCCACGAGGTCGAAGATCGCCGAGCCGCCGGCCGAGACCAGCACTTCGTCGGTCTCGAAGAGCTGCTGCGTGTCGCAATGGCGCGCAACAGCTTCGACGCGGTCCATCAGCGTGGTGGCGTAGGCCGTGTCGGGCTCGCTCTCGCCCGTGGCGCCCTGCCCTTCGTAGGTCTCGATGCCCACGAGCTTGGCCGCGTCGCTCGCGCGCACGCGCGTGGCGAGCGCGATGGCTTCGTCGTGCGTGCGGCAGCCCGTGCGCGCGCCTTGCACGCCGATCTCGAGCATGACTTCAAAGGGCACGCTTGCGGGGTTGCGCTTCGACCAGTCTTCGATGAGCGCCAGCTGCGCGATCGAGTCGACCAGGAACACGACACGCAGGTCGGCATGGTCGGCCAGCAGCAGCTGGATGCCGGCCAGGTCTTCGTCGCTCACGACCTGGTTGGCGATCAGCGTGCGACGCGCGCCGGCGGCCACGCCCACGGCCAGCTGCGTGACGGTGGCGAAGGTCAGGCCCCAGGCGCCGGCGTCAAGCTGGCGCTGGAACAGCTGCGGCGACATGGTGGTCTTTCCGTGCGGGGCGAGGTCGATGCCCCACTCGCGCACGCGCGATTGCATCCACGCGAGGTTGTGTTCGAGCGCCTCGCGCTTGAGAACGGCCAGCGGCAGCGGCAGATCGCCGGCCAGCACGTTCCAGCCGGCGGCGCCGACTTCACTGCGCCGGCGCGGCGCCTGGGTGCGCGGGTAGCCCTTGAAACGGTCGCTGAGCAGCGGGTCGATGAAGTCTTGGGTAGCAGAAGCGGTGTCGGTCATGGTCGTGCAACGGCGATGTTGGAGAGCAGTTCTTTGCGGATGCAGGCGCTGTAGTGTGCGGGGGAAATCTCATCCAGGCTGGGCACCGTCTGCGCGCAAGCCTCGATGGCATGTGGACAGCGCGTGCGGAACACGCAGCCCGAGGGCGGCGAGATCGGGCTGGGGATGTCGCCCTTCAATGCAATGCGCTCGGTGGCCATCTCGGGGTCAGGCTTCGGGCTCGCGGCCAGCAGCGCCTGCGTGTAGGGATGCGAGGGACGCGCAAACAGCTCGTCGGTGGTCGCCACTTCCATCACCTTGCCCAGGTACAGCACCACCACGCGGTCGCACAGGTACTCGACCACGTCCAGGTCGTGCGAGATGAAGAGCATCGTCAGGCCCAGGCGCTCGCGCAGATCGGCCAGCAGGTTGATGACCTGCGATTGGATGGACACATCGAGTGCCGACAGCGGCTCGTCGGCCACGATGAACTCGGGCTCCACGGCCAGCGCGCGTGCCACGCCGATGCGCTGGCGCTGGCCGCCGGAGAACTCGTGCGGAAAGCGACTGGCGTGCTCAGGGCGCAGTCCCACGGTCTCCAGCAGCTCGGCGATGCGTTTGTCGCGCGCGGCTGCGCCCTTGTGCAGCCCGTGCGTGGACAGCGCCTCGCCGAGGATGGCGCTGATGCGCATCTTCGGGTTCAGGCTGGCGTACGGGTCCTGAAAGATGATCTGCAGCTTGCTGCGCAGCTTGCGCATGCGCTCACCCGAGAGCGTGCCGATGTCGTCGCCGCGATACAGCACCTGGCCCTCGGTGCGCTCGACGAGGCGCAGCACGGTGCGCCCGATGGTGCTCTTGCCCGAGCCCGATTCGCCGACCAGGCCCAGCGTCTCGCCGGGGTGGATGGCGAAGGAGACGTCGTCGACCGCACGCACGGGGCGGTCGCTGCTGCCGAAGTATTTTTTAAGTCCGCGGACTTCGATGAGGGGGACGGCGGTAGTCATCGTGGGCGTGTGGTTTTAGCTCCCTCCCCTTCCGGGGGAGGGTTGGGGTGGGGGCACGACGGCACGGGATGAAGCACTGCGCCGAACGAACGCCGCTTGCCCCCATCCCAGCCTTCCCCCGGGAGGGGAAGGAGCAACACGCCAGGCGGTGCGCTTCTCATGCGACTCTCACCAAAGGCTGGTCCGGCTGCACGCGCACGCAGCGCGCCTGGCGGTCCTGGCGAATGTCGATCAGCGGCGGCATCGCACTGCGGCATTCGGGCAGCGCCTGGTCACAACGCGGCTCGAAGGCGCAGCCCGGTGGCGGGGCGAGTGGGCTGGACACCTGCCCACGGATCGCAAACAGCCGCTTGGGCTTCGGTTGCCCAGGAACCCGCGCCTTGCCCGGCAGACAGGCCAACAGGCCCTGCGTGTACGGGTGCTCGGGCTGCGCAAAGAGAGGCCGCACGGGCGCTTGCTCGACCACGCGACCCGAGTACAGCACCACCACATCATCGGCATGGTGCGCCACCACGCCCAGGTTGTGCGTGATGAACAGGATGCTCATGCCCGTCTCGGCCTGCAGCCGCCGCATCAGTTCGAGGATCTGCGCCTGGATGGTCACGTCCAGCGCCGTGGTGGGCTCGTCGGCGATCAAGAGCGTCGGGTCGCAGGCCATGGCCAGCGCAATCATCACGCGCTGGCGCATGCCGCCCGACAGCTGGTGCGGGTACTCGTGGATGCGTTGGGCGGCAGCCGGAATCTCGACCAGCTCCAGCATGCGCAGCGCATGGGCCAATGCGGCCTTGCGGTCCAGTCCCTTGTGCAGGCGCACGCTCTCGGCAATCTGCTCGCCGATGGTGAACACCGGGTTCAGGCTCGTCATCGGCTCCTGGAAGATCATCGACAGCTGGTTGCCGCGCAATGAGCGCATCTCGCGTTCGCCGATCTGCAGCAGGTCCAGCGTCTTGCCTTCGCGGGTGACGAACGAGGCCGATCCGCTGACCTGCGCATTGGCGGTCTTGGGCAGCAGGCGCATCAGCGTGAGGCTGGTGACCGACTTGCCCGAGCCCGACTCGCCCACCAGCGCGGTGGTCTTGCCCGGCTGAATGGAGAAGCTCACATCGGCCACCGAGCGGATCAGGCCGTCTTCGGTGGGGAAGCTGGTGCTCAGGTTCGTGACCGTGAGCCGTGGGGTGTTCGTGGCGTTCGTCATCACGAGGTCTTCTTCAGCTTGGGGTCCAGCAGGTCGCGCACGCCATCACCGAGCAGCTGCAGCGACAGTGCCGTGAAGATGATCGCCAGGCCCGGGAACAGCACGACCCAGAAGGCCTGGTGCGCGTACTGCTGGCTGCCCGCGACCATGGTGCCCCAGGTCGGGATCTCGGGCGGCACACCGACGCCCAGGAACGACAGGCCCGCTTCGGCCAGGATCGCGTAGGCAAAGATGAAGGACACCTGCACGAGGATCGGCGACATCAGGTTCGGCAGGATATGGCGCCACAGGATGCGCGAGGTGCGCACACCCAGGGCCCGCACGGCTTCGACGAAGAGCAGCTCGCGCACCACCAGGGTCGAGGCCCGCACCACCCGCGCGACACGCGGCGTGTAGACCAGCACCAGCGCGAGCACGGTGTTCATCAGCGAGGGGCCGAGGATGGCCACCAGCGCGATGGCCAGCAGGATGTCGGGGAAGGACATCATGGCGTCGACCACGCGCATGAGCGGTGTATCGAGGCGGCGGAAGAAACCGGCCATCAAACCAAGCACCGTGCCGGCGATGACCGAGCCCAAGGCGGTGAGCGCCGCGATGGCCAGTGAGTAGCGGGCACCGTGCACGATGCGCGCGTACATGTCGCGCCCGAGTTCGTCGGTTCCGAGCAGGTGTTCGGCGCTGGGCGCCTTCAGGCGCTGCAGCACTGCCGTGTCGTTCGGGTCGGCGGACGCAAACAGCGGCGCACCCACAGCAAGCACGGCAATCACCAGCAGCACCAGGGCGGAGACCATCACGATGCGGCGGTGCATCAGCTGGCGGAGCATTCGAGGCATGCGCATCGTTCAGACCTTCACGCGCGGATCGACGACGGCATACAGCAGGTCGATCGAGAAATTGATGAGCACATAGATCGCGGCAATCACGAGCAGCGCGCCCTGAATGACGGGGTAGTCGCGCCGCAGAACGGCGTTGACCACGAGGTTGCCCACGCCCGGCAGGCCGAACACGGTCTCGGTGATGACGGCGCCGCCGATCATCAGCGCGACGGTCAGGCCGATCACGGTGACGATGGGCACCAGTGCGTTGCGCAGCGCATGCTTCAAGACCACGGTGCTCTCGCTCAGGCCCTTGGAGCGTGCGGTGCGCACGTAGTCTTCACCCAGCACGTCGAGCATCGAGGCGCGCGTGAAGCGGATGATGAGTGCGGAGTTCAAGAGGCCCAGCACGGTGGCCGGCAGCACCAGTGCATGCAGCCGCTCGGCGAACGGCGCATCGGGCGCGCCGTAGCCCGACACGGGGAACCACCCGAACGACACCGCGAAGATCTGGATCAGCACGATGCCCATCCAGAAGCTGGGGATGCTGGCGCCCAGCATCGCGATGCCGGTGAAGAACTGGTCGACCACACGCCCGCGGAACACCGCCGAGACGATGCCGCAGGGCACGCCGATGAGCGCGGCGATGGCCACGGCCATCAGGGCCAGCAAGGTGGTCGGCTCGGCCCGCTCCCACAGCGCCTGCGTGACCGGGCGCTGCAAAAAGATCGAGGTGCCCAGATTGCCCTGCAGCACTTCGCGCAGCCAGTAGCCGAACTGCACGGGCAATGGCTTGTCGAGGCCGTAGTCCTTCTGTACGCGGGCGATGTCGGCGGCGGTGGCCTGGTCGCCCAGCAGCACGGAGATCGGGTCACCCGAGGCGGCGCGCGTGAGCACGAAGACCAGCACGGCCACGAGGGCCAGTACGGTGAGCATGCCGCCCGCGCGCGAGGCGATGTAGCGAAGCGATCCGCTCTTGATCATGACGAGAACTCGATGGCGGCGGCGCTGCCGACGGCCACGTACTGGCCGGTGAACTGCACGTCACCGTTCTTCTTCACGCGGAAGATGGTCACGTTGTCGCCCTGCTTGTTGTGGCACACGTAGAGAAAACGCCCGCTCGGCTCGAGCGTGCAGCTGCGCGGGTAGTTGCCGCGCGTCCACTCTTCGCGCACGAGCGTGGGCGCGCCGGTGCGGGCATCGACCTTGAAGATCGAGATCGAATCGTGCAGCCGGTTGAGCGACACGAAGTGCGTGCCGCCCGGCAGCATGCGGATGCCCGAGGCGTAGCTGGTGCCCTTGAAGCCGGCGGGCAGCGCCGAGGTTTCGCTCACGAGCGTGAGCACGCCGGTGGCGCCGTCGTAACGCAGGAAGGCGATGGTCGAGGCCTCTTCGTTGACGAGGTAGACCCACTTGCCATTCGGGTGGAAGGCGAAGTGGCGCGCGCCCGAGCTCTCGGACACGGCCACCGTGCTCGGCTGGCTCAGCACGCCGGTGGCACGGTCGAAGCGGTACGAGATGACGCGGTCGAGCCCCAGGTCGGCCACGAGCACGAAGTTGCCGGCCGGGTCGGCCTGCACCATGTGCGCGTGCGGGCCGTCGTGGTCGCTGGTGGCAAAGCCCTCATGCACGCGTGCGATGAGCGGCACGACGTCGGCGCCGGGCTTGCAGGGCGTGGCGGCGCCGCACGCAGCCACGTCCTTGTAGACGACGGGGGCGCGATCGGTGTCGAACGTGCCGTCGGCGCGCAACGCGATCACGCTGACATCGCCGCTGGCGTAGTTGGCGGTGAAGAGAAAGCGGCCGTCGGGGTGCACGCTGACGTACGCCGGGTCCTTGCCGCCGCAGGGCATCTCGGCCACGAACGACAGCGCGCCGTTCGCGCCGATGCGGAAGGCCGAGACCGAGCCAGCCTCGAACTCGTTGGCGGCGTAGAGCATCGGCAGCGTCGGATGGCGCGCGAGCGAGGCGGGGTTGCGCAGCTTGGCATCGCTGCCTGCGCTCGCCACGGCGGGCGGTGCCCCGGAGATGGGCTTGAGCGAACCGGTCGCGCCGTCCACCACGAACTGGTGCACGCCGAGGCCGCGCCCACCGCGCCACGGCTTGCCGCCGTCGCTGTAGGTGCCGACGTAGGCGTAGACCGGGCCGGAAGTGGCGGCCTGGACAGTCGAGGCTGTGAGGCCGAGGGCTCCGAGGCCGGAGGCCAGTGCGCTGGCTTGCAGAAGTTGGCGACGCGATGGCATGGCGGGTGTCCTTGCGGCCTTACTTGATCTTCGCGTTCCAGAAGAACGGCCAGGTCGCGGGCTGGTAGTTGTCCAGCGCAGGGCTCTTGGCCGAGAGGCCATTGAACTTGCCGACGTTGATGTACGGCACCTCGTCGTACACCACCTGCTGCACCTTGCCCCACAGCGCGCCGCGCTTGGCCGGGTCGCTTTCGGTGTTGAAGGCACTCAGCGTGGCCTTCTTGGCGGGCGAATCCCACCAGCCGGGTGCGCCGTCGCCCAGTTGCGGCGGCGAGAGCATGGGCTCGGGGAACTGGCCCGAGTGGGTCACGTAGATGTCCCACAGCTTCGGGTCGTTGCGGCGTTGCACCAGCGTGGCCCAGTCGACCACGTTGAGGTCGACCTTGAAGCCGGCGCGCTTGAGCTGCTCGGCCATCAAGAGCGACATGTTGTAGTGAAAGTCGTACTGGCGGCTGGTGAGCACGCGGATCGGTTCGCCCTTGTAGCCGGCCTTGGCCGCAGCGTCTTTCCCCTTGGTGGCGTTGCGCTGGTTGTACTGGTCGGCGCCGGCCGTCGAGTAGAACGGCGAGCCCTTGGGGAAGTGGTTGGCCTCGGCCACGAAGAAGCGCGTGTCGCCGAAGCCGGCCGCGAGCATCTCGCCCTGGCCCAGCGCGGTCTGGATCGCCTGGCGCACCGGCTGGCTCGCGGCCACGCCTTCCTTGGTGTTGAGCACGAGGTACGGGAAGCCGAACGACGGCGTGAGGATCGGCAGCGTCTTGCCGCCGGCCTTCTCCAGGCGCGGCAGGGCTTCCACCGGCAGCAGGTCGGCAAAGTCGTACTGGCCGGCCAGCGCGCCCTCGACGCGCGTGCTGGCGTTGGGCACGGGCACGAAGCGCAGCTCTTCGATGGCCGCTTCGCGCTTGCCGCCGTAGCCGCTCGCGGGCTCCTTGCGTGCGGCGTACTTGTCGAAGCGCGAGAGCAGCACGAACTGGTCGGGGCGGCGCTCCTTGAACTTGTAGGGGCCGGTGCCGACGAAATCTTTCAGCGGCGAAGCGATGGAGTCCTTGGCCATGATGGCCGCCATGCCGCTGGGCAGCGCGAGCTGCGACAGCAGCGGTGCATACGGCGCCTTCAGCACGATCTCCACGCCCAGCGGGCCCTTGGCCTTGAGGCTCTCGATTTCCTTGCCCACGGCCTTGCCGCGCGGCGACTGGTCCATCCAGCGCTGCAGGCTGGCGACCACGTCGTCGGCCGTGAGCTCGCGCCCGTTGTGCAGCGCCACGCCCTTGCGCAGCGTGATCGCGTAGGTCTTGCCGTCGGCCGAAATCTTCGGCATCGTCTCGGCCAGCATCGGCACCACGTTCCACTTGGCGTCGAAGGTGTACAGCGTCTCGTACACGTGCTGCATGATGGTTCCGACCAGGTCGGCCGTGGAGGCCATCGGGTCGAGCGTCTGCGGCTCGGCCACCATCGCCAGCGTGGCGAAGTTGCGCGGGCCCTGCGCGTGGGCGCTCGGATGCGGCAGTGCAGCACACAGCATCGCGAGCAGGGAAGCTCCCAGCAGGCTGCGCTTCGACAGGCGGGGCAGGCGCTGGACAACAAGACCGGCGTGGGACATGGAGAACTCCTTCGTGGGGTCGGGCTGATTTATGAAAGAAATTTTCTTTCTGGCCCGGACTTTGAAGCAGACTTCATGCCAAATCATCCGTGTTAACCCTTGTTGAGGGGTTATTCTGAAAAAGTCTTTCAATTCAGACGGATACTGAAGCCCTCACCTGCCTCCACTCAACCCCTCACTTCACAGGAGTTCCCATGCCCCTCGAATACCTCGGCGCCCCGCCCATCGCCTCCGACCGTCAGGCACGCCCCTTCTCCCCCGCCGTGCGCGCGGGCGATTTCGTCTACGTGTCGGGCCAGGTGCCCGCCAACGCGCAGGGAGAGATCGTGGCGGGCGGCATCGAGGTGCAGACGCGCCAGGTGATGGAGAACCTGAAGACCGTGCTCGCGCTGGCCGGCGCCACGCTCGACGACGTGTGCAAGAGCACCGTCTGGCTGCACGACGCGCGCGACTTTGGTGCCTTCAACCGCGTCTACATGAGCTACTTCGGTGAAAACAAGCCGGCACGCTCGACCACCGAGGCGCGCCTCATGGTCGATGCGAAGGTCGAGATCGACGTCGTCGCCTACAAGCCCAAGGCCTGATCAGGCGGGCCGCAACTCGGTCTTGCGCTGAATGATGCGCGAGACCAGCCCGTACTCGACGGCCTCCGCGGCCGACAACCAGCGGTCGCGCTCGATGTCGGCCAGCACCACCTCGAGGGGTTTGCCGGTTTCGCGCGCAATCTCGTGCGCGATGCGCTGGCGGGCCTTGAGGATTTCCTGCGCTTGAATGGCGATGTCGGTCGCCTGCCCGCCCGCGCCGCCGCTGGGCTGGTGGATCAGGAAGCGCGTATTGGGCAGGCACACGCGGCGCTCGCGCGGCGCCGCCAGAAACAGATGCGTGGCGGCACTGCCGACCCAGCCGGTGCCGATCATGTGCACCGGCGCGCTGATGAAGCGCACCACGTCGTGGATGGCGTCGCCCGACTCCAGGTGCCCGCCCGGCGAGCTCACGAGGATGTCGATGGGCTTGTCGCTGCTGTCGGCATCGAGCGCGATGAGCCGGCGCGTGACATCGGCCGCCACGCTGTCGGTGATGCTGCCGAAGATCAGCAGCGTGCGCGACTTGAACGCTTTCTCCTCGAGGTAGGAATTGCGCGGCTCGGCCGTGGCCGCGGGCGGGGTGTCGTCGTCGGTTTCCATTGAGAACATGGCCTGCATGAAGAAAGCTCCTGTGGTTGAACTGTCTTGACGAACAAGCCCACAGTGTCGTGACATTGCGCGTGCCGTGGCAAGCGGCACCGCGGTGCCGCAAGTGCCACTTGCCGCTCAGGCGGCCAGCCGGGGCGACACCACGGCCCGTCGGGGTGTGCCGACGCCGGCCAGCACCGCGCGCCCCGTCATCGCGCCGCAATGGTCCAGCGCCTGACGCAGGACGGTGTCCACCGTGCGCAGCGACAGGCCGTAGTGCGAGGCCACCTCCTGGCGTGTCTTCTCCTCGATGCGCAAAGCCTCGAGCACCGCCCGGTGACGCCGCGGCAGGCCCTGCATCGCGCGGTCGACCGACCCGACTTCGGCGCGCACTTCGGCCATGTCCTCGGGCCCGGGCGCGTGGTCGATGGCCGACTCGACGACGGTGTGCGGGTCGTCCACATAGCGCCATGCCCCCTCGCTGCGCAACCGGTCCATGGCCAGATTGCAGGCCACCCGATAGACGTAGGCGTTGGGGTTCTCCACAGGCGCGCACACCCGCAGATGGCCCAGCCGCAGCCAGGCATCGTGCAGGCATTCGCTGGCCATCTCGGCGCACCCGAGATGGCGGGTCAGCTTGCGCCGCAGCCCCTCGTAGTTGGCGCAGAGAAAAACCTGCAGCGCCAGGCGACGCTGCGCTTCGTCTCGCAGCTCGCTGGCCGCGTCGTCGCGCGCCGGCGCTTCCTGTTCGCAAAGGACACTGGGTGCCATGACATGCGCCCCTGCCCGCCTAGCGGTCCTGCTGCAGGCGACGACGCTCGTCGCTGCTCAGGCCGGCCCAGTGCTTCGGGGCGATCTTGCGGCCCATGCCCACCACCTGCACGGGGTTCTGCGGGTCGTAGTCGACCTGCGCCCCCGATTGCAGTCCCGACCGCGGCGGCGGCGCGTCGCGCCCTTCTTGTGCGGGCTCGCTGCCGAAGCCGAGCACGCGCACAGTGAAGACCGACGCCAGCGCCTGCCGCGCAGCCGTGCGCTCGCGCTGCACCGCGTCCTGCGCCGCGGCCGTCGCCTGCGCAGCGGCAGCGCTCGCGTTGGTGAGCGCGCCGATGTTCACTGCCGCGATCACCGGCAGGCCCTTGGTCTCGCCCTTGACCTGGATGTTGTCCGCGTTGAGCACCTGCAGTGCCGCGATGTTCAGGTTGCCCGCCACGCGCAAGCCGGCATCGCCGGCGTTCACGGTGCCGCGCGGCGCCACCAGGTCGACGTCGCCGTCGCCCACCGTGCCGATGCCGCTGCCGCTCATGTCCGACTTCTCGCGGATGGTTGTATTTCCGTCCAGATCGGTGACCACCTCGGGTGCCGACGGCACGCGCAGCGTCTTGGAGCCGCGGCCCGCATCGATGTCGCCGTCGGTGGCCCAGATGATCTGGTCGCTGCCCTGCTGGGTGACCTCGGGCACGAAGGACAGGATGCGCGACTGGTTCACCGTGACGTCGTCCTTCGCGAAGATGCCGATGTGCCCTGAGGCCAGCGTCACCAGGCCATAACCGGCCGGCACCGTGGCCCCCAGCGCCGCCACCTGCAGGCCCCCGCCTGGCGTGAGCACGTCGATGTCGCCGCCGGCCATCGTGCGCAGCATGAGCTTGTTGGCCGCCACGTCGCCCTTCCAGTCGTCGCCCGGGAACAGCGTCTTGATGGCCGCGTAGCCGCGGTTGTAGCCGCCGTTGCGCGGCAAGCCGCCGGTGCCCGGTTCGTTCTGGTCGCGCCCCGCTTCGCGCAGCTCGATCAGGTAGATCTGCCGCAGGAACTGCTGCTGCGCGAGCGCAGGCAATTGCTGGAAGCGCGCCCAGGCGTCGAGCGGCGCCAGCGTCTCGCCGGTCATGTCCTTCATGTACGACACGAGGCCGCGGCGCACGGTTTTTTCCTGTCCGCCCGGGCGGGTCTCGACCCGATCGGTCAGGTAGGCCGGGAGCACGCTGCCGTCGGCGCTGGCGCTTTGAAGGTACGAAGGCATGGATGCCACCTTCGACGGGTCGAGGTAGGCGCTGGCGAACGCGCCGTAGCCCACCGCGCCGTTCATGCCCGCCATCACCGTGATCGAGGCACCCTGCTCGGGCAGGCCCTTGATCTGCGTCCCGGCCATGGGGCGGTTGTTCAGGTCATATTGCTGGTTGCCCAGGGTCTGGACCTTCAGGTTGTCGGCATAGACGTCACGCCCGGCGGACAGCACCAGGGTGCCGGGCCCTTGTATCGCAATGCTGCCCGTATCCTCGGGAGTGTTCAGCGTTGCAGCACGCACGTTCGCCATGGCCAGGAAATCGTTGCCGGCCTCCAGCAAGGTCACATCGCTGGCGCGCACGTTTCGCGCATTGACACGCACGCCGCGGATATCGGTCCCGGCGCGCACCCAGGTTTGCTCATTGGTCGTCAGGTCAAGCCCCAGGATGGAACCCTGTCCGGCATACATGCGGCTCGGTTCAAAGTCGCTTGCCAAGGGCAACACATCCGGATTGTTGAGCGAGGTAGCTATGACATGGGACCACATCTGGTTGGCAAGCAACCTTTCCATGGTTTCAGAATCCGAGGCCCCAGTGCCGGGCAAGAACGCGGAAGGCAACATTCCGGGTGTGGCACGCGGCATGGCCAGCTGCGCTTCCAGGTCCCCGCGAATGTCCAACTGCGTAAAAGCTTCGCGATTCTGTGTCGCAAAGCGTATGTCGCCTTGCGCAATGAATTGCACATCATTCGTCGCGGCTGGCATGACCCACAAGGGTCCTTGTATTTCAATGCTGCCGTTCATGGCCAAAGCAGCCATGCGCGCGGGAAAACGATTGCCAGCCGCGCCGATCAGGTCGTCCTGGGCGGTGCTGCTGTAGATCAGGGACAGGTCGTGGAAGATGAACTCGGCTTGATTGACAAACGTAATATTTCCGCCGGTAGACACCAGTTTGAGCGCCGTACGGTCGGTGTAACCGCTCATGTAAGCGCGGTAATCACGTTTCGGCAAGGCACCTGCAACACTTCCGTCGTCGCCATAACGCACAAGGAGGGGGTCTACCACTGTCTGGATGCGCAGGTCACCCGCCGTGCGCACGTTCAAGGTGGCGTCGCCCAGGGCCAGTACCGGCGCCACGGGAAAGGTGTACACACGGCTGTCAGGAGCACCGTCGTTGAATGTGACCGATACCGTGTGGCCCACCGCTGTTTCACCGGCCTTGATGTCACCCGCACCGCGTGCCACGTAGTACTGCCCCCCGCGTATCGCGCCGCCGGCCTCGACCGTCAGGGTGCCGCCGTTGCGCACTTCCATCGCCATCGCTTCGGTGGCCGAGCGGCCGCCGCGCATGCGCATGGTCGTCGGCAACACCACCACCAGGTTGCCCAGGTCACCGCCGGCGTTGACCGTCACGTTGCCGCCACCCAGCGCGCCCACACCCTGTTTGAACGCGCCATGGTTGATCCACCAACTCGATTGCTCGGGCGGCAGCGTCAGAGGACCCCAGGTACCGTCCGGCCGCATACCGTACTCACCACTCTCGTATTCACCGAAGTAGCCCTGCGGGTTGAGGGCACCCTGCCGGTTCAACCACTCCGTAAATCGCTGGCCGGCCGGCTGCGCCACGACGCTGCCCTGCGCACTGATGTCCAGGTTGCCGCCGTCAGTGCCGTAGATCGCGGCTGCATTGGCCGTCGTGAAGTCGCTCCAGGCCGTCATGTCCTTGCGTCCAGCCGTGTAGATCACCGACTCCTTGTGCGCCAGCGTCAGGTCTCTGCCCGCACGCACCTCGAGGTCACCGGTGCCGGTGCGAACCAGCTTGCCTGCGCCGTTGTCTACGGCAGCGTCCGGGTTGGTGTCGGCCGTGCCGACGGTGATGCTGCCGCTGCCCGCGGTTTGCGCCGCCAACGGCTTGACCGCCAGCGTGTGGGCCGAGTCCAGGTCGGCGCCTGCGACCAGGCGCAGGTTCCACGAAGCGCCTTCCTGCAGCTTGCCTGCGCGGTCGGCGGTGTCAAAGCCGTCACTCAAGTGGCCATTGACGACCAGGTTGCCACCAGCCCTCAGCGTGAGCGTGCCTTCCCTTGCGTTGGCAAAGTCGCTGCGCAGGTTCCAGTCGCTGTTCATGGCCAGGTCGCCGGCGCTTTCGATCGTGATGCCGGGCATGACGGCCAGGCTGGTGCCCAGGCGTGCCGCCACAGCGGGCGCCGCAGCGCTGAACTGGTTGGCATCGGCAATTGCAGCGGCCTTGACGGCGTCGACCGTGCTGGCGTTGTAGGTCGCCACGCCTTCGAGCACCGCCGAACGCGCACCGGCAATGCTGACGTTGACGGCGGTGGCGTTGAGGTCGCTGTGAGCCGCATTTTGCTGCGCACGCAGCCTGACCTTGCCGCCTTCGTTGCCGGCCACGTTGATGGCGCCGCCCTGCAGGTCCAGCTGCCCGCCTGCCGCTTCAAGGGTGACGCGGCCGCTGCCAAGCTCACCGGAGGCGCCCGCCAACAGCTGCGCGCCGGCATTCATCGTCACCCCATTGCCGCCGGTGATGCGGATGGCGCCGCCATAAGCGGCCCTTGCATCGACGGTGCCGGCAATCGTGATCCTGCCTTGGTCGGTGGTCAGGCCGAAGTCTTCCACCGTGGTGGTGCCGTCCAGCGTGATATCGCCCTGGCGGATGCGGAACTGCCGTGAGCGGTTAAAGCCCGCAACATTCAGACGCTGGCTGAAGCCGGCGAAGTCCGCCAGCTCGGCAATATCGAGCGAGAAGGCGCCGGCTTTGCCGCCCGTGCCCGCTCGTGCATTGATCGTGCCGTCCAGCACGACGGTGCCGCCGTTGGCGGCCGCAACATTCAAGGCGCCGGCGTTGCCGCCGTCCTTGTGAGCAGCAAGATTCAGAGTGCTGCCGCTATCGAGCCGGACGTCGCCGCCCACCGCCGAGAGCTTGATGCTTCCCGCATCGGCATACGCGGCCACGTCGAAGAACTGTTTGGCAAAGCCGCCGACATCGATCTGCGCGCCATCGCCCAAGGTCAGGCTGCCGGCAGTCGCCGTCATGTCGACGCTGCCGCCAAGCGCAACAGCGCGGCCGCCGAACACAATGCTGGCGCCGGACAGGCTCAGGCGTGAACCGAGGCTGTCCTGCAGATCTTGTGGGGCTGAATCACCCCCTGCTGTTGCCAGGACTTGCAATGCACCGGTGGTGGTGATGCTTTGTGCGGCACCGCCGCGGCCTGTGAGCAGCGGGGTGTTCAAGGTCAGCGCGATGGCGCCGGTGTCGATGCCGCCTTTGCCAGTACCGACGATCTGATCACGGCCACCCAAGGCAATGCGATGGAAGCCGGCGAAGTTCTTCTGGCCCGCCCCCAGGACCAGGGTGGTGGCGTCCAGCGTGAAGTTGCCGGTACCGTTGCCTGTTGCGGCCAGGTTGGCGCCGCTGTTCTCCAGCGCAATCGTGTCGCCCTTGATGACGATGTCGCCGCCATGACCGGTGAAGGCTGCGCCGTCGAAGGTCAACGAAGCCAGGCCCGCCGCACCGAGATCGACCGGTTGGTGGAAGTCAAAGCTCGAGTAGCTGCGCAGCGTCAGGTGTTTGGAGTTGGCCAACTGGGCCAGACCGGCGCTGTCCAGCACCATGCCGCTGCTGCCGCCGCCGAAGCCAATGCGGCCGGCGGCCACCGAGAGGTCAACGCCCGAGATCTGCGCCGATGCTGCAAGCTCCGTGGTGCGCGTGGCGTCGATCAGCAGGGATTCGCCACCGTTCAGGACTGCACCGGCACCGATGGTGACCACACCGCCTTGCGTGGTGTCCACGTTCTGGCGGACGACCTTGATCGCCTCGGCATTGGCCACGCGAATCAACGCACCCCAGTCTTTGGCCGGCGTCATCAGAACATCGTCGGCGGTGTCGGGTGTGCCTTTGCTGTCGTAGACCGCAGCCTGCTGCGGCTTCATGATCAGGTTGCCGCTGCTGCTGGCGCCCGTGCCCTTGGCGCTGACGAGGCTGCCGGCGTCCACGGCGACCTTGTCGGTGGCGGCCAGGATGATCTCCGGGGCGAACAATTCGGAGCCGGTGCCGTTTCTCACGACGATGTCAGTGGCCGTCACGTCGAGTTGCGTGCCCAACAGGTCTCCCTTGCGCGTGCCGCCAACCAGCAGGCTGCCGGCACCGAAATTCGAGAGGCTGGTGGCATCGATCGTGAGGTAGCCGTCTGCCTGCAACGTGCCTGCGTCCTGGCCGGCACCGACGATGGCGATCTTCTTGCCGGCGATGTCGACCAGGCCGCCGCGCCCGCCCTTCTCGGCCTGCGACAGCAGCGTGCCGTCCAGCGTCAGGCGCGTGGTGGCTTCGAACACGACAGCGCCGCCGTCGCGCGACAGGCGCGGGGTCACCACGTCCTGCCCAGTCAAGCGGTATTGCGTGAGCTTGAAGGCATCCGATGAGAAGAAGTCGTTGGCGAAGGCTTCGTTGTATTCGCTGTATTTGCGCAGGGTGCTGCCTGACATGACGCGCCAGACAGAGGCTTGCGCATCTTCGTTGTGGCCGTAGGCGTTACTGCTCCTGCCTTGCATGATGATGCTGCCGTCGCGCGTGGCGAAGCCGGGCGCGGCCTCGCCCGCCCAGGCTTTGCCGGTGGCCTGCACGGCAAAGGCGCCGGGCAGCAGGGCGTAGCGCGCAGGCAGCAAGGTGTACCAGCCGGCCGCCAGGCCGGGGCCACCGGCCAGCCAGATTCGGCTGCCAGCCTCCACACCGCTGACGGGCGCAGTGGCCTGCTGGCCCGGCAGGACGGCATACATGCCGGGCCGCGTCAGCACATCGTTCGAGCCGCCCGGACCGGGAACAAATTCCCAGGCGTACAGGTCACCGCCGCCGGCGATGTCGATGACCGCGCCTTTGGCGAGGTCGACATTCGGCGACTTCATCGTGATCCGCTTCTCGGGCGGCGACGTCAACGAACCGCTCGAGGGATTGGCGCCATCGCTCGCCTTCGTCGGGTCGTTCCAGTGCTCGTTGTTCGACAGCGTCCCGTAGGGCACCATCAGGCCCGCACCCGAGACCGATGTGATGCTGCCAGCGCCCAGCGTCAAACGATCACCGGCCACCAGTTCGATCTGCCCGAACGGGGCCCGCAGCACGCCGTTCTGTTCAATCACCGGCGCCTCCAACCGCAGCGTCCCTCCAGCCGACAAAGGCAGCACGGAAGAATTTCCGGAACGCCCCACGGTGATGGATTCACCGGACAGGATTTTTGCGTTCACGGCGACGGACGGGTAAACCAGGCCGGCGGTGATGGCCAATGCACCGTCCACATCCAGTGTTGCCGCGGCGGCATCCGCAGCCATGCCTGGGTCCACTGCGGCGTTCTTCGCGCTGAAGCGCAGTTCCGACGCATTCAATGACGTTTTCGCAAAGCTGCGAATGCTCGCGGGCCCGAAGGTGGACCCAGGTCCATTGACGCCGCCCACGACATCAATCACGTCCGCGTTCAAAGTCAAACTTCCCGTGCGATGGGCCGTGGCAGCCGGCGCAATGAGGGAAGCAGTTTGTTTGAGCCCGATATAAGCCGCCGCCAGGCTTGCGTGTCCGGATTCCCCGACGGCATGGCGCAGCGTGCCGTCGACCGTGATGCTCCGGTTCGCGGAAAGCTGCACATCACCCAGCTCGATCGAACCACCCTGGGAGGCCAGAGCGAGATTGGCAAAACCACCTTCGGCAAAAGATTGGGGACGCGCCACCAGCAATGAACTCGACGGGGTCAAGGCACGCAGGTCGATGGAGAGTTCGTTCTTGAACAAATCCACGACTTCGTCGCTCATTCCAAGCGCAGCGTAGTCAATTCCGGGCCCACCCTGCCCTGCGCCGGAAGACGCCGTATTGGAAACGACCAACGAATTCCTGGATGCCGAGCCCAGATGGTCAAGCACCGCCTGGGTGATGACCATGGGTGCTTTTTCGCCGGGGTTGTATCCCAGCAGAAGCGCGAAATCGACCCCGACGACGCTTTCCGGTGTACAGAAGGACGAATCGATCTGGCAAAAGGACTGCAGAAGCTTGTCGGCCAGGTTGGTGCTCGCACCGGCGGCCACTTGCTGGATCAACACGGAGCCGCCTTGCGCGCCCGTCCCCCCGGCCTTCCCGACCAACGTGGAAGCAACCAGCCCTTCGCCACGAATGTTGATTGCACCGCCGTCACTGGCCAGCCCCAGCTTTTTGTAGCTGACCCGTCCGAATGCGCCACCTGCCTGCGCCTGTTCAATCTCCCCGCTCGCGCCCGACACGTCGATCAGCGAACCCGCCGCCAGCTGCACATCCGCGGCACGAATATCGACGACACCACCCGACAACACCTTGCCTTGAAGGTGCCCGGTCTTGTCCAGGTCAATCGCAGGGACGCCGCGTGCCAGCAACTGCGCATCCGGCTCCAGCCGGACGGTCTTGCCGCTCAGGTCAATCCGTCCCGCAGGCGCTTCCAGGCGACCCCGTATCGTCAGCGCACCTGCGCCACCTGCAGCCAATGTCAACTTGCCGCCGGTATCGGTCACGATGGATGCACCCGACCCGACATGGATGTCGCCGGCTTCCGTGCCCAGGGTCAGTCCGCCCGGTCTGCGCTCGAGACGCTCCTGCGGGCTCAGCACGGCAATCGGCGCTACCCCGGCAAGGCTCGTGCCGGTCGCCACGTCGTGGTAGGCAAAAGAAGAATTCAAATCGATACCGACCGCCTGCTGCGTCACGGTCGCGCCGTCAGGCACCACGATGCCGCCGTTGCCGCGGACCGCAACCGACACGGTGCCAAAACCGCGGTCGCCAAACAGGTTGGCGGGCAAGGCCACGACCGAGGGATCGTTGCGTGCACCGCCCACTTGCACGGATGAAGGCGTTTCAAGGAACAGGCTGCCGGCGGAACCCGCTGCATACGCACGCAGGTTCAATGACCCCAGATCCGTGTCCGGCGTGACGCCCGTCAAGCTGAGGGAGCCGGCGTTGCCCACACGCAATGCAGGCAAGCCCTTCTTGCCGATATCGATGCGGCCGCCACCGGAAACATCCAATACGGCGTTCTTGTCGGCAAGGATTTTGCCGGCCTTGAGGGTGATGGCACCGCCATCCATGGCCCAAGGCCCGGAGGACCGGCCGTCACGCCAGGCATTGATCCATTGGCCGGAAACATCCAGGCTGCCCTGCGCGCCCATCTCCAGTTGTCCGTAGAGCGAATCAAGGGATATGGAACCGCCTGCCGACCGGACCATGCCGTTGATACGGAGGGTGCCGGTCGAATTTTCACCACCGGTGACAACAAACGAGGTTGCGGGCGAGAACTCGAGTTTGGCCCCCGTGGCCAGCTCAACGTCGCCGTTGATGATGAAGAAATTGACCCGCCCCATGCCCGAACTGCCAAGCATGTCGTCGGACAGAAAAGTTAATTTCTTTGACCTCGGAGTGACGGGGTCCAGGGGAACGTAGAAGTCCGCGCCCAGAGCGGTACCGGCGTTGAATGCATTGCCCAGGCGTTTGGGATCATGGCTGACGATGAGGGTGCCTGGCGACCAGGCTTTGTCCTCTACCCTGCCGCCACCCAGCACCAACTGGCCCCCTTTGTTGCTGGCCGGTTTATTTTGTTGGCGATCACCCGTGATGACACCGCCCCACATATCGCCTTCGAGCACCATGGCGTCACCGGCGAATATCTGAACCGCGCCAGCCTTGCGGCCTTCGGTGTACCCGGCTTCTTTGAAGTCGCCGCCTATCAACGCGCTGCGCCAGGTCGTGTTCACGCCCCAACGCGCATGCGTTTGCGCGAACCGGCCGGCAAGACCCGTGTATTCCATGTCGGGCATGGCGCTGCTCATCGTGTAGATGCCGCCATTGGCGCCCGCGAGTTTTGTGGCGGTGTTCATGCCGTCCGAATAGCGCACCGAACCGCCGGAGATGTCGAGCAGCGAGCCGGCACGCGTGATGACGGCGCCGCCAGCACGCAGCATGATGCTGCCGGCGTCGGCCGACAGCTCCCGGAGGTCGGTCTTGCCCACACCGATCCAGCCGGTCACATCCGCCAGGGGGGTGCCTACCCACTCGCCTGGCATGTCGACCATCTGGCCGTTGCCGTCCGTCCTCTGGACCCACTTCACCCCCGCCATCGGTCCGTTGCCGAACACGCCGTTTTCCCGGCGGTCGACCATCACTTTCTGGCCGCGCAACCAGGAGTTCAGCAGCAGCGGTGAATCGCGCAACTCGTTGATGCGCAACTCCGCCTCGACGAAGTTGCGCGACATCGGCACCAGCATGTCGCGCAGACCCGCCACGCTGAGGAAGGCATCGCTGTCGAGGTATATCCGGCTGTCGTCTCCCGCACTCTGCAGCACGCCTCTGAACAACGGGTTGGTCGCCGTTTCGATGTTGATCTTGCCTGCGGGCGCCAGCACGCCGGCTTTCGACTGGATGTCGATCAGCTTGCCGTACATGCCGATCCAGCCCGGCTGGTAGCGGGTGCCCAGCGCGGACGCTTCGATCTCGCTGGTGTCGGTGGCGTCCGGCATGATCTGCGTCACGCTGCCACTGCCCAGCGTCAAGGTGCCTGCCGACCAGTTGTAAAACCGGTCAATGTCGCTGCCGTACTCGCGTGTCCCCAAACCCCAGGCACGCAACTGGATCGAACCATTGCGGTTGTTCAAAGCGGTGGTGGACAGCAACACGCCGTTCTGGCGAACGTCCTGTGCCTGCAGGGTGATGTTGCCCCGATCGGCCTGCACGACGCCGTTGTTGACCACTTCGTAACCCACCGCCTTCGCGCGCGCGGCCATTTCCGGCATCACGACATCGCGCACGCCGATGGCGTAGGGATAGGGGACCTGCGACAAACCAAGCGCGGCATTCAAAAACGAACTATTCAATGCCCAGCCCGGCACTGCCGACACGGCAACGTCCAGCCCGCGCACCGGATTCGGGTCCTGCGCCGAGGGGGTTTTGAGGTAGACGTTTTCGCCGGCCGCCAGGATGACCTGGCCGTCCGGCGCAGAGAGGCGCCCGGCATTGCTCACCTTGGGCGCGAAGAGCATGATCTTGCCGCCGCTGCTCACACTCAGCCCTGCGCCTGGCGCGACCGTGACGGCACCGGGCGGCAAGCCGGGGTCAAATCGATCGACCTCACCGAGGCGGTCCGGCACAACACCGTTGCCCGGAACATAGCCGCCGACCTGGCTGTAAACCCAAGGCTTGTGCGCGGTGAATTCCCCGAATTGCGGAACAGGGTACTCAGCGCTCTGGTGCTCCATCAGCTGCGCGTTGTTGATGCCCAGCTTGAATTGCTGGTCGGTCAGGCGCAGCGAGCTGGCGACCAGGCTGCGCGTGTTCACCTGGCTCGATCCATTGAAGACGATGCCGTTGCGGTTGATCAGGTACACCGACCCGTCAGCCTGGATCTGCCCGGCGATCTGGCTGGGCCTGCCGCTCGGGTCGTTGATGCGGTTCAGCGCGATCCAGCTGTTGGTGCCGTCCTTCACGTTGCGCCCCTTCGACTGGTCGAACTTCACCGTGGTGTTCTTGCCCACGTTGAAGCTCTCCCAGTTCAGGATCGCCTTCTCGTCGGTCTGCTCGATACCCACCACCGTGCGCCCGCCCGCGGCCGTCTGCACCGGCGCCTTGGCATTGAGCCAGCCGGCCGTCAGGCTGTGGGTGTCGACCTTCAGGCCGCCGTCGGCCAGGCCGTCGGGCACGTCCGAGGCACCAGCCAGCGCGGCATTGCGCGCCGCCTCCTGGGCGGCCTGCTGTGCGGCGATGCCGCGGGCGGCCAGGTTCAGGTTGTCGATGGAGCGCTGCAGCTGGGCGTTGTCACGCTGTTGCACGGCCAGCGGGTTGGTCAGCATCGATGCCGGCATGCCGTTGGGCAGGCGGCCCGTCGCCGAGGCGGTGTTCTGCATGGCACTCTTGTTGGCAAACCAGGCGCCGCTGAAGGCCTGCTGGGCCTGGGCATCCATCAGCAGTGCGCCGTTGGCCGCCAGCGTCATGGCAATGGCGCGCGCGATCGGCGCCATGCGAAAGCGCCGCGCCTGCCGCGGGTTGCGCGCCTTCGTTGCGTGGATCGGTGTGAGGGGCCCGCGTGTGCTCATGAGTCGTGTCCGCCGGAAAGTTGAGTCGATGCACTACGACGAACGGCCGCCCCACGACCCCGCAACTTATTTTTCAGGCCGCGCACCACGGCCGTCCGATTCAGCTGAGAACGGTCAACCCGCCCGGCAACGAACGGGCGTCGAGATCGAAGGCATGCTGCAGCTGCGCGAGCGCCAGGTCGAGCGATGCGATGTAGAAGCTGCCGGTGACTAGGCGGCTGCGCGCGGCCGTGTTCATCAGCACGACGCGGCCGCGCCGGTAGCGGTTGATCTCGTCGAGCACGTCGGACAACCGGGCCTGCGTGAACACCAGCTCGCCCTTGCGCCAGGCCGACAGGTTGGCGGCGCCGATCAGCGCCACGCTGCTCACCGACGTGCCGTCGTACACCGTCTGCTGGCGCGCGCGCAGCTCGCGCGCGCCCGCGGGGTGCTCCACGCGCACCGCGCCTTCGATGCAGGTCACGCACACCTTGGCGTCCAGGTAGCGGACCTCGAAACGCCCCGACTCGGCCAGGCTGCGGCCGGCCCCGGCCACGACGCCGAAGGGCCGCGCGCCGCTGCCGGACGACAGATCGAACGCGGCCTCGCCCTCGAGCAGGTCGACGCCGGTCGTCCGGCCGTCCACCGTGCGGCGCCGGATGCGGGTCTGGGTGTTCAGCGTGACCTGCACCCGCTCGGTGAGGCCCACTTCCAACTGCTCGCCGGTGGCGGTGCGGTAGTCGGCACCCCACCCCGCCGGCGCGGGCCACAAGCCCGCGGGCGGATGGAACAGCGCCACGCCCGCCACGCCGGCCATGGCCGCCGTGCCCGCTGCCGCACCGAGGAAGGCGCGGCGCGCGAGCACCGGCCTGGCCAGATGCCGCGCATGAAACGCCGCCGCATCGGCATTGCCGCGAAGCACGCCGGCAGAGGCCGGACCGAGCACGGCCCATTGCGCCCTGGCCTCCCTGAAGACCGACGCGTGCGCCGGGCTGCGCGCCAGCCAGTGCTTGAAACGCTGGGCGTCCTGCGGCTTGACGGCACCCGAATGAAACAGGCGCAGCCACTCCCAGGCCTCGTGCCGCGTCGTGTCGGCCGCGAGGGCGGGATCGTCGGCGGGGGCCGTCAGGGGGTCGTGCATCACGGCCGCGGCCCTTCTTCGGGGCCGCGGCCCGCTGCGAGGACCTGGGTGATTCGATGTTTCACTGCGTACGACGAACGGGCCGCGCCGATCCCGCAACTATTTTTTGTCATGGGCCATCCGGGCACTCAGGTAGTCGTGCGCATGCTTGAGTTCGTATTCGACGGTGCGCAGGGAAATGTCCAGCCGCCGGGCCACTTCGGGCTGCGTCAGTCCGTCCATGTGCACGAGCACGACGACCTCGCGCCGCCGCGCCGGCATGCGGTCCAGCAGCTTGACCACGGCGTCCAGCTGCGAGCGCGCTTCGGCGATCCGGGCCGGACCGGGCGCCGTGTCGGCCAGTTCCATCAGCGCGTCGATCTCGTCGAACGGCAGGTTGCGGCTCTGGCGACGCTGGATGTCCAGCGCGATGTTGAACGCCATGCGCACGAGGTAGCCGCCCGGCCGCTGGATCGGTTCCTGTTCGCTTCCGCCCTGGTCGTTCACGCGCAGCCAGGTGTCGTGCAGCGCGTCCTCGGCCAGGTCTGCATTGCGCAACGCGCGGCCCAGCTGGCGCTTGAGGGCGTCGTAGTGCCTGGACAGGTAGTCCATGAGCACGGGGCGGACGTCTTCGGCCATGCTGGATCAGGACGGCGCGCGGCCGGCCGCCTCGCGGCAGCGCGTTCCGCCGCGCGCATCGGTGGGCAGGATGAGCAAGGTCAAAGGCTGCGGCAGGTCTGGCGGCGGCGCATGCGCAAGGCGCACGCCCCGCAGAACCTCCAGCATCTCGGCGTCCCGGGCCGCGTCGCCGGTCAGGCCGAGCAGGCGCGGCCGGCGCAGCTGGCCCGCCTCGTCCACCTCGAAGCGCAGCAAGGACCGGTACGTTCCCGGCCGCGTGCGCGCGTTGTCGCACAACGCGTCCCAGACCCGCGCCTGCAGCAGGCTGGGGTAACCCGCGAGGCTTCCAAGGCTGGCCGCGCGCGGGGCCTCCGCCCGAGCCTGCGCCGGCCTCAGCGCGAGCGTGACGGCCGAACCCGTGCGGACCTTTTCGGCCACCAGGCCCGTGCCCTCCAGCAACAGGTCAAGCGCGGCGTCGGGGGCGTAAAGCCCGCGCACCGCAGAGGACGTCAGCTCGGCCAGGATTTCGCTGCGAAAGAGTGCAGGCTGCCGCGTGACAGCGGCATAGCGCTTGAGCGCATCGGCCAAGGGAAGCGAGGGAATGTCGAAATCCAGTGCTGCGTCACCCGTGCGGGGCAACGCGCCGGCCGGGGCCTCGCCCTCACGCAGCGGCGATGCAGGTCCGTCGGTCGCGCAGGCCGTGCCGGCCGCCCAGGACAGCGCGAGCGCGCAGAGTGCGACGCTGCGGCCTGTGGCGCCCGCGAACCCAAGGTGCACGTCGCTCACCCCCGAGGCGCGACGATGCCGCGCGCATCGTCACGCCCGCCGTGAGGATGCGAAAGCCATGGCAGGGAGAAAAGTCGAGTCGGCAAGGAATGCACGCCAGTCGGGAAACTTGCATGCTGTCACCGGCGTGTGACGGTCTCGTTGCAACGTCAGACTTTCGTACGCCTCGGCGCGTGGCGCGCATCCCGTGTGCCGCGGGAAGCCCGAGGCCTCCCCTCGAGCGGCTGACCAACGCTCAGCCCGCCAGCCGCCCCGCCACCAACTGCAGCACGCGGTCGCAGCGCTTGGCCAGGTCCTGGTCGTGCGTGACCATCACGAAGGCCGTGCCGTGCCGGTGCGCAAGGTCGAGCATCAGCGCGAACACGGCATCGGCGGTGCTGCGGTCGAGGTTGCCGGTGGGTTCGTCGGCCAGCACGCAGGCGGGCTTCGTGACCAGTGCGCGTGCAATCGCCACGCGCTGGCGCTCGCCGCCCGACAGCTCGGCCGGCCGGTGGTGCAGGCGTTCGCCAAGACCCACGCTCGCGAGGATCTTTGCGGCGGCCTGCGATGCTTCGCCGGCCTCGACGCGGCGGATCTTCAACGGCATCGCGACGTTGTCGAGCGCGCTGAACTCGGGCAGCAGGTGATGGAACTGGTAGACGAAGCCCAGGTGATGGTTGCGCAAGCGGCCCTGCTCGGCGGCATCGGCATGCGCAATGTCCTTGCCGAGCAGTTCGACCTTGCCCGCGGTGGGCGCGTCGAGCCCGCCCATCAGGTGCAGCAGCGTGCTCTTGCCGGAGCCGGACGCGCCGACGATGGCCAGCGTTTCCCCGGCGTGCACGTCGAGGTCGACACCGTGCAGCACGGTGAGGTCGATGCGGCCTTCGTGAAAGCGCTTGGTGAGGCCGCGGGCCTTCAGGACAACATCACTCATAGCGCAGGGCCTCGGCGGGATTGACGCGGCTGGCGCGCCAGCTCGGATACAGCGTGGCCAGGAAGGCCAGGATGAGGGAAATGATCGCGATCGGCATGATGTCGCTTTGCTGCGGGTCGCTCGGCATCTTGCTGATCAGGTAGATGTCCTTGGGCAGGAAGCTGGCGTGGAAGAGCTGCTCCAGGAAGGGCACGATCACGTCGATGTTGTAGGCAATGCCCAGCCCCAGCAGCAGGCCGCCCACGGTGCCGATCACGCCCACCATGGCGCCCTGCACCACGAAGATGGCCATGATGCTGCGCGGCGAACTGCCCAGCGTGCGCAGGATGGCGATGTCGGCGCGCTTGTCGGTCACGGTCATCACCAGCGTGGAGACGAGGTTGAAGGCCGCCACCGCGACGATCAGCGTGAGGATGATGAACATCATGCGTTTCTCGACCTGCACGGCCGCGAACCAGGTCTTGTTCTGGCGCGTCCAGTCGCGGATGAGGAACTGCCCCGGCAGCGTGACGGCGAGCTGGTCGGCCACGTCGCGCGCTTCGTGCAGGTCATGCAGCTTGAGGCGGATGCCGGTCGGGCCTTCGAGGCGGAACACCTTGGCCGCGTCTTTCTCGTGCACCATCGCCAGCGCCGAGTCGTACTCGTAGTGGCCCGAGTCGAACACGCCGACCACGGTGAACTGCTTCAGGCGCGGCACCACGCCGGCCGGCGTGACCTGTCCGCCCGGCGCCACCAGCGTGACTTGGTCGCCGGGCTGCACAAACATCGATCGCGCCAGCTCGACGCCCAGCACGATGCCGAACTCGCCGGGCACCAGCTTGTCGAAGGTGCCGCCCTTGGCGATGCTGCCGGTGTCGGTGACCTCGGGCTCGAGTGCGGGATCGATGCCGCGCACGATGGCGCCCTTCATGTCTTCGCCGCGCGCGATGAGTGCCTGCGTGTTGATGAAAGGCGCTGCGCCGATCACCTCGGGGTTCTTGCGGGCGTCGGCCATGATGGCGTCGATGTCCTGCAAGGCCTGGCCGTCGCGCGAGAAGATCTCGATGTGCGACACCACGCTGAGCATGCGGTCGCGCACTTCCTTCTGAAAGCCGTTCATCACGCTGAGCACGATGATCAGCGCCGCCACGCCCAGCGCGATGCCGAGCATCGACACGCCGGAAATGAAGGAGATGAAGCCGTTGCGTCGCGTGGCACGGCCTGCGCGCGTGTAGCGCCAGCCGAGCTGCAGTTCATAAGGGAATCGCATCAGAAGCCCCGCCCCGTGGCCTCAAGGGGCATGGGCGCACCCGCGGGGGGCGGCAAATACACGGGGTGAGGGGCGAGGGGGTAGGTCATACGGTGGAATTGTGGCATCCCGGACAATAGGGAAATGGCCGAACCTCTCCCACGTCATCTGTTGATTCCCTTTGCCGGCCGCGGTTCCCCGGCTTGCCGCGCGGCGCTCGCGACCCTGCGGCTGCCGAACCTCGAAACCCTGCTGCTGCGCCTGACGCTCGCCGACACCGACACGCAGGACGACAGCACCCGCTCCCCACCGCACGAACGCGCGCTGGCCCGCGCGCTCGGCCTGCCCGCCGCCGACGACGGCTGCATTCCCTGGGCCGCGCTCGAAGCCCGCCAGACCGGCCTGGCCGCGCCCGGCGACCACGAGGCCTGGGGCCTGGTGACGCTGTGCAACTGGCAGGTCAGCATCGACGACGTGGCACTGGGCGATCCGTCCGCCATCGAGATCGACGCTGACGAATCGACGGCCCTGCTGGCCGTAGCACAGCCGTTCTTCGAGGAAGACGGCATCGCGCTGTACCCCTCCGGCACGCCGGGCCGCTGGCTCGCCCGCGCGCCCATCTTCGACGGGCTGGCCACCGCCTCCATCGACCGCGCCGTGGGTGACCCGATTTCGAAGTGGTCGCCGCTGGGCGACGCGTCGCGGCCGCTGCGCCGCCTGCAGAACGAGATGCAGATGCTGCTGTACACGCAGCGCGTGAACGACGAGCGCACCGCGCGCGGCGTGCCGCCCATCAACTCGTTCTGGCTCAGCGGCACCGGCGCGCTGACGCAAGACGTCGCGCTCGCTGGCCCGGCGCCCGAAGTCAGCGACGCCCTGCGCATCGCCTCATTGCGCGACGACGGCGCCGGCTGGGCTGCTGCCTGGCAGGCCCTGGACGCCGGCGCCATCGCCAGCCTGCTGAGCGACTACACCCGCGGCGCCGACGTGGCGCTCACGCTGTGCGGCGACCGCGCCGCGCAGCGCTACACCGTGCAACAGCGCGGCCTGGCCCGCTGGGCCAAGAGTTTGTTCGATCGCACACGCGCCGCCAGCGTGCTGGAGGCCCTGTGAAAATCATCGCTCGAGACATCCCCCCGCGCACCGTCTGGGCGCTGGAACAAGCCGGCGTGCATCCGCTGCTGGCGCGCCTCTTTGCCGCACGCGGTGTGCGCGGCAAGGACGAGCTCGACGACGGCCTCGCGCGCCTGCTGCTGCCCGACACGCTGCGCGGCACGCGCGAAGCCGCCATGCTGCTGGCCGACGCCATCGCACAGGACAAGCGCCTGTGCATCGTCGCCGACTACGACTGCGACGGCGCCACCGCCTGCGCGGTCGGCGTGCGCGGCCTGCGCCTGCTGGGCGCCAAGCACGTGAGCTACCTCGTGCCCGACCGCGTGGTCGACGGCTACGGCCTGACGCCGCCGATTGCCGAGCGCGTGGCCAACGCCGGCGCCGACATGCTGATCACCGTCGACAACGGCATCGCCAGCGTCGAGGGCGTGGCCGCTGCCAAGGCGCGCGGCCTGCAGGTGCTGGTGACCGACCACCACCTGCCCGGCCCCGAACTGCCGCTGGCCGACGTGATGGTCAACCCCAACCAGCCCGGCTGCGAGTTCGAAAGCAAGAGCATCGCCGGTGTCGGCGTGATGTTCTACGTGCTGCTCGCGCTGCGCTCCGAACTGCGCACGCGCGGCGTGTTCGACACCGCCACGCAGCCCAAGCTCGATGCGCTGCTGCCGCTGGTCGCGCTCGGCACCGTGGCCGACGTGGTGAAGCTCGACGCCAACAACCGCCGCCTCGTGGCGCAGGGCCTGCGCCGCATCCGCGCGGGCGCGATGCCGGCCGGCGTGGCGGCGCTGTTCAAGGCCGCGGGCCGCACCGCCTCGGCCGCGACCACCTTCGATTTCGGCTTTGCCCTCGGCCCGCGTATCAACGCGGCCGGCCGGCTGGCCGACATGACGCTGGGCATCGAATGCCTGCTGACCGACGACGCGGGCCGTGCCGACGAACTCGCGCGCATGCTCGACGGCATCAACCGCGAGCGGCGCGACATCGAAGGCGGCATGCGCGACCAGGCGCTGCTGCTGGCCGAGTCGCTGTTCGCGGCCGACGGCGAAGGCGTCGACGCACCACCGCCGGCCATCAGCGTGTTCGGCGCCGACTTCCACGAAGGCGTGGTGGGCATCGTCGCCTCGCGCATCAAGGACCGTTTTCATCGCCCGACCTTCGTGTTCGCGGCCAGCGCGGCGCCCGGCAAGGAGCAGGAGCTGAAGGGCTCGGGCCGCTCGATTCCGGGCTTTCACCTGCGCGACGCGCTCGACCTCGTGGCCAAGCGCCACCCAGGCGTGTTGCTGCGCTTCGGCGGCCACGCGATGGCCGCGGGCTGCACCGTGGCGCGCGAGCACTTTCCGGTCTTCGAACGCGCGCTGGCGCAGGTCGCGGGCGAATGGCTGGCCGAAGCCGCGCTCACGCGCCAGATCGAGACCGACGGACCGATCGCCCGCGAGTACATGCGCATCGACCTCGTCGACACGCTGCACCGCGAGGTCTGGGGCCAGGGCTTCGCGCCGCCCACCTTCAGCGAGGAGGTCGAGGTGGTGTCGCAGCGGCTGGTGGGCGAAAAGCACCTGGCGCTCAAGCTCAAGCACCAGGGCCAGCCGATCGATGCGATCTGGTTCAGCCACACCGAGCCGCTGCCGCCGCGCGTGAAGCTGGCCTTCCGGCTCGATGCGGACGAGTGGCAGGGCGTGCGCCGGCTGCGCTTCCTGGTCGAGGGGGCGGAGGTCTGACGCGGCCGGGGTGACGGCGGGCGCGCAAGCGTCCTAGACTGGAGGCCCATTCATTCATTCGATCGGGGCACTCTCGAATGCAGCAAGAAGCCATCTCGGCCCACGACATCTTTCCGCACATCCGTGTCGTGATGGGCATGGTCATCGGCCTGGGCGTCACCCGGCTGCTGTCGGGCGTGGCGCGCATCGTGCAGCACCCGACGCAGTACCGGCTCTATGCCGTGCACCTGGCCTGGGTCGCCTCGGTGCTGCTGGCGCTGGTGCATTTCTGGTGGTGGGAGTTCGGCCTGTACCAGATCGACAGCTGGACCTTCGGCACCTACGCCTTCATCGTCAGCTACGCGATTCTTCTGTTCCTGCTGTGCGCGCTGCTCTTTCCCGACAGCATGCAGGACTACGCGAGCTACCAGGACTACTTCTACGCCCGCCGCGCATGGTTCTTCGGCTTGCTGGCCGCCACCTACCTGCTCGACGTGGTCGACACGCTGATCAAGGGCGAGGCGCACTTCGCCCGCTTTGCGATGGAGTACCTCATTCGCACGCCCATCCTCGTGGGCCTGTGCATCGCGGCGGCCCGCTCCGCCAACCCGCGCTTTCACACGGCCTTCGTCGCGGGCACGCTGGCGTACCAGCTGTCGTGGATCTTCCGGCTCTTCGACACCTTGGATTGATCGGCCGGGCCGTGCGCGGCTTCGGATTCCACGGGCGCGCGGTCGGGACGCTTTCCTACGCATGTGACGGCGCAGCGTTTTACGGTGGCTATTCGAACGCAATGTCGAACGCCAGACCGCAGGAGCCGCCATGAAATCCACCGCCACAGCCACGCCGAGAAAAACCGGCAAGACCGCCGCTGTCACCGCGCGCCATCGCGCCGTGCAGAGCAGCCAGGACGCCAAGGACCGCGCCACGCAACCCGAATCTGAGAGCAAGAAGAAAGCGCCGGTGCAGGCTGGCCATCGGCCGCTGCCGGCCAACCCGATGCCCGAGCAGCACCTGACCAAGCCGGGCCTGGAAGCCGAGATGGCGCTGCGCCCGCGCTTCGAAGCGCCCGACTACGTCGGCAGCGGCAAGCTCGAGGGCATGAGCGCGCTGGTCACCGGCGGCGATTCGGGCATCGGCCGCGCGGTGGCCGTGCTCTATGCGCGCGAAGGCGCCGACGTGGCCATCGTCCACCTCGACGACGAACAGGAGGACGCCGAAGAGACGCGGCGCCACGTTGAAGCCGAGGGCGCGCGCTGCCTCACGATCAGCGGCGACGTGCGCGACCCAGCCTTCTGCCGGCAAGCGGTGGACGCCACCATCGCGGCCTTCGGCAAGCTCGACATCCTGGTCAACAACGCGGCGTTCCAGCTGCATGCGGCATCGATCGAGGACATCAGCGACGAGCGCCTCGACCTCACGCTGCGCACCAACATCGCTGGCTACTTCCTCATGGCGCGCGCCGCCGTTCCGCACCTGGGGCGCGGCAGCTCGATCATCAACACCGGGTCGGTGACGGGCCTCGAAGGCAGCGCGCAGCTGCTGGACTACTCGGCCACCAAGGGCGCGATCCACGCCTTCACCAAGTCGCTCGCCAGCAACCTGCTCGAACGTGGCATCCGCGTGAACGCTGTGGCACCGGGCCCGGTGTGGACGCCGCTGAATCCGGCGGACCGTCCCGCGGAAGAAGTGAAGGACTTCGGCAAGCACACCGACATGAAGCGCCCGGCCCAGCCCGAGGAGCTGTCGCCCGCCTATGTGTTCCTCGCGGCGCCGAGCTGCGCGAGCTACATCACCGGTGTGGTGCTACCTGTGACGGGCAGTGTGGGCGCGGTGTAGCGCGACTACATGCCGAAGGGGTAGGTCTCGGGCGCCTCGGCGTCCGTCCATCCGGCTTCGCGCTCGAGCGGCGCCACCGCACGTGACGCGTCGAAGTGGAACACCGCGTCGAACTGCGCGGGCAACTCGGCGAAAAGTAATGGCTCTGGCGTTCGGTTTCGGGACGGTAGATGACGCCGATCGCGCGCTCCAGCCGCGATTCCTGCAGCGCCGCAAGGTGGCTGCCTGCGCCGCGCAGCGGCAGCATGAACCGGTCGATGCCTGTCGCATGCAGGAGGCCCTCGTAGCTGTCGGCGCGCGACGGCACGACCCGCTTGCGCTCGGCGGCGGCGCCCCAATCGGACGCGGCCGTCACGGTGCCGGCGTGCGTGGTGAAGCCGACCAGCACCGCATCGCGGCCATGGCGTTCGCGCATCAGCTGGCCCACGTTGAGTTCGTCGCGGCGCCCGCCCATCTCGGTGGCGCGCGCGTCGCCCAGATGGGAGTTGTGGGCCCACACCACGATCCGGGGGCGCGCGCCGCGCCATCCGAGGTGGCGTTCGAGTTCGTCCAGCGTCTCGGCCATGTGCCGATCGCGCAGGTTCCATGACGACACATCGCTCAGGTACATCGAGCGGTAGTAAGCCTCGGCGTTCTTGACCAGGCGGGCGTTCTGTTCGGCGCTGAAGGCTTCCTCCCGGTTCACGGCGGGCCATCGATCAAGCTGCGCTCGGATGCCCACAGCCGTTGCGATGGCATGCGGTTCAGGCGCCCGTCGGCTTCGGTGTCGGCTTCGGCATCACACGCAGGGAACGCCGAGCGGTGCGCACGCCGGTGGATACCTCTTGACCCATGTGTTCGGCGCAGTAGTCCAGCGCCTGGCACAACGCGGTGTCCACGCTGCGCAGCGAGATGCGCAGCCAGTCGGCCACCTCCTGGCGGCTCTTCTCCTCGATGCGAAGCCCGATCAGCGCCGAACGGTGGCGGCGCGGCAGGCGCTCCATGGCGCGTTCGAAGGCTTGCAGGTCGGAGCGGGCTTCGGCGATGAGATCGGGGCCGGGGGAGTGATCGGCCAGCGCCTCCAGTTCGGACGCCACGTCGGTGGCGTATTGCCAGGGGCGGTTGCTGCGTAGGCGGTCCATGGCGAGGTTGCAGGCGACGCGGTAGACGTAGGCTTCGGGGCTTTGCACGGGCTCGGACACGGTCATCTCCCCCAACCTCAGCCAGGCATCGTGCAGGCAGTCGCTGGCCAGGTCGGGGCAGCCCAGGTGGCGCTGCAGGCGCTGGCGCAGGCGGGTGTAGTTCGCGGCAAGGAACTCGCGCAGAACAGCGCCGTGGTTTTCGGCGGGGGCCTCGGGCGCAACCGCCTCCATCGCCGTGAGCAGTGCAGGGCAGTGCCACGCCCCCAGGTCCGCGAGGGTGTGGCCTCGGTGATCGTGTGCAGGACGCCGCGCGTTCGGCACCGGCGCGTCGGTGCGACGCCAGCGCAGCGCGGGTGCAACGGCGGCAGGGGCAGAAGCGGGGTGGAATGCGTTCATGGCGGATCCTGAGCAACGGGTTCCCCAGCCGGCTTGCCGCCAGTGCGGGGAACAGGTGAGAAACGCGATTTCGGTGGGTTGGCCTAGCGGTCCTGCTGCAACAGGCGTCGCTCGTCCGCGGTCAGGCGGCCCAATTGGCGCGGGTCGAAGTGCTGACCATTGCCGACGAGCTGTACCAGGTTCGAGGCGTCATATCGAGGGACGCCGGACTGCAACCCCGACGCAGGCGCTGCCGGCTTGTTCGAATCGTCCCGCTCCAGCCGTTCATTGCCGAACCCCAGCACTCGCACGGTGAAGACCGAGGGCAGGTTCTGCCGAGCCGATGCCCGTTCGCGCTGCATCGCATCCTGCGCCGCCATGGCCGCCGAACTCGCCGCGGCGCTGGCGTTGGTCAGCGCGCCGATGTTCACCGCGGCCACCACCGGCAGGCCCGTCGATTCGCCTTCGACTTGGATGTTGTCCGCATTGAACACCTGCAGCGCGGCGATGTTGAGGTTGCTGGCAACGCGGATGCCGGCGTCGCCGGCGTTGATGGTGCCCTTGGGCGCCACCAGGTCCACGTCGCCCTCGCCCACGGTGCCGATGCCGCTGCCGCTCATGTCCAGCTTTTCCTGCACCATGATGTTGCCGTCCGGGTCCGCGGTGGTTTCCGGTGCCTGCGCCACGCGCACGGTCTTGGCGCCGCGGCCGGCGTCGATGTCGCCCAGCGTCGCCCACAGCATCTGGTCGCTGCCCAACGGGTTCGCCTTCGACACGAAGGACAGCAGGCGCGAGCGGTTGACGACGATGTCCTGCTCGGCGAAGACGTTGACCTGGCCGGGCGAAGCCAGCGTCACGAGACCGTAGCCCTCGGGCACGGCCGCACCGAGCGCGGCCACCTGCAGGCCCCCGCCGGGCGTGAACACGTTGATGTCGCCGCCCTGGTGCGTGCGCACTGCCATGCGCGTGGCGGCAATGCCGCCCCGGCCGGCCCAGTCGCTTTGCCAGTCGCGCGGAATGTCCTGCGCATAGCGCACAGGCCGCTCCTGCGCATGCCCGTTCCGGAACAGGGTGTCGATGGCCGCGTAGCCCCGCTGGTAGCCGCCGTTGAGCGGCTGTTCCTGCGCATCGGTCAGGTTCTGGTCGCGACCGCCTTCACGCAGTTCGTAGGTGAACACCTGGCGCAGGAACTGCTGGCGCGCGAGCGCCGGCAACTGCCGGTAGTGCTCCCAGGACTGCTGCGGCGACAGCGCCTTTTCCCCGGTCATGCCCTCCACGAACGACACCAGCCCGCGCCGGGTGATCTTCTCGAGGGTCCCGCGCGTTTGCGAGCCATCGGTCAGGTACAGCGGCACCAGCGTACCGTCGGCCAGCGTGGTCTTCAGGTAGTCCGGCATCGCGGCCACGTTGGCCGGATTCAGGTAGGCCTGTTCGAAGGCCTCGTAGCTGGCGGCTTGGTTCATGCCGGCCATCAGCGTGATGTCGGCACCTTCGCCAGGCAGGGCCTTGATGATGTTCGTTTCCTCGCCGTGCGGCTTGGCCGAAACGTACTCCCAATAGCGGTTGGCGTTGGTGTACAGGGAGAAGTTGTTGCCCTGGATGTCGCGCCCGGCCAGCAGCAGCAACTCTCCCGGCCCTTGCAGCGCGACGCGGCTGCCCCTGTCGTAGTGATACGCCTCTGCGCTGCCGGTGTAGGGCGTGTAACGGTGCGTCAAAGGCCTGTTCGCGACCGCCAGGATGTCGTTGCCCGCAGCCATCAGGGTGGTGTCCGTGGCGCGCAGGTTGCGCGCGCTCAACTCGAAGTTGCGGATGTCGGTGCCGGCCTGCACGTGCACCGATTCCGACGCGATCAGGTTCAGGTCGGTGATGGAACCATCGCCGGCGTACAGGCGGCTGGGCGTGAAGTCGTGCGCCTGCATGGGCAGTGCATCGGGGTTGTCGAACAGTTCCGCGCCATTGAGGCTGTTCGTCAGGAACGTGTTGTTCACCGAGAAGCCGGCGTAGACCGACTTCAGCGGCGCGCCGAACGCCGAGGTGCCGTCCAGCATCGTCGTGAGGCCCGTCCACGGACGCAAGATCGACGGCCATCGGGCCAGCGTGCTCTGGGCCATGACGATGGCGCCCGTATTCAGCAGGCTGTTGCCGCGCAGGAAGCGCAGGTCCTGCGCCGCCAGCAGCGACAGATCGCTGGTGTTCGCCGGCGCCATGGCGAGCAGGCCGCCGACATCGATGCTGCCGCCCAGGGCCGAGACGCTCACTTTGGCAGGGTACAGGCCCACCATGTCCGTCTGGAGCTTGGTGTCGGTGACGCCGCTTGCCAGCCCGGTGGTGTTGCCCGCGTCATTGCCGGCGACGTATTCCGACTGGTTCACCAGGTGCACATTGCCACCGGCGGACACCAGCGTGACCGCACTGCGCCCGGTGTAGCTGTTCATGAACATCCCGTGGCTCGCACCGCCATCGACCTCCCTGTCGGCCTGATCGATGTAGGCACGGCGGATGGCCATGGGATCGACCACGGTCTGCAGGGTCAGGTCACCGAGCGTCTTCAGCTTGAGTGTGGCGTCCGACAGCGCCAGCACGGGCGCGATGTCGTAGGCATAGGCCGCATAGGGCCAACCGCTCGAGGTGCCGGTCAGGACATAGCCGGCGGCGCTCGCACCGGCTTCGATCTCGCCCGCGCCGCGGCCCACGTAGTACTGGCCGGCCTTCAGGGTGCCGCCCGCCGTCACCTGCAGCTGCCCGCCGTTGCGGGTCACGATGGCGGCTTCGGCATCGCCGGCGGAACGCCCGTTCGTCACCCGCATGGTGCTGGGCAATGCCACCACCAGGTTGACCAGATCACCTCCGGCCGAAAGCCGCAGGTTGCCGCCGCCCAGGGCGCCCAGGCCCTGCTGGAAGGTGGCGTAGTTCACCCACCAGCTCGGCTGCTGGCCTTGTGCGGACATGACGGGCGCCCAGGAAGGGCCGACGTTGTACGGATCGTAGTAGCCCGTGGGATTGTCGGACTCGCCCCCATAGCGCCCCTGGCGGAACAGCCATTCGGTCAGTATCTGGTCCGAACGCGAACCCTGCGCGGTGGGTGCCCGCACATTGCCTTGCGCCGCGATGTCCACGTGGCCACCTTGCGCGCCGTACTGGGCGTCGACGCTGGCGGTGCTGAATCGCCCGCCCAGCGTGGGGTCGGCCTCGGCCCGGCCGGCCGTGTAGAGCGCCGAGTCCTTGTGCGCCAGCACCAGGTCGCGCCCGGCGCGCACCGTCAGGTCGCCGCTTCCGGTGCGCACCAGCTTGCCGGCGCCGCCGGCGCCCGGTTCGGTGTCGGCCGTGCCCACGCGGATCGTGCCGGCATCGGTCGCCAGCGCGCCCAACGCCCGAGTGGCCAGCGCATCGACGGAACCAAGGTCCGCGCCCGACACCAGGCGCAGGTTCCACGAGTTCGCCTGCTGCAGTCGCGCTGCCTGGCCGGCACCGTTGTCGCGGCCAGCCATGTCGAAGCCGTCGCTCAGGTGGCCATTGATGTTCAGGTTGCCGCCGGCGCGCAGTGTCAGCGTGCCGGCGCGGTGGGCCGCGCCGAAGCTGTCGAACAGGTTCCAGTCGCTGCCGAGCGTCAGGTCGCCCGCACTGGCGATCTCGATTCCCGCCGCCAGCGTGTAGCCCGCGGCATTGCCGCCCAGCCGCTGCAGGATGCCTGTGCTGCCGGCAAAGGCGTTGGCCTCGCTGATCGCCTGCGGCGCCACGGATTCCACCGTGCCATCTGCGCTGGCATGGCGACGCACGCCTTCCAGCACCGCGGAACGCGCCCCCTGCACGACGGCGTCCAGCGCCGTGACGTTCAGGCCGTCGTTGCCTGCCGTGCGCTGTGCCCGCAGCCGCAGCTTGCCGCCTTCGCCTCCGCTCAGGTCCAGCGTGCCGCCGGCCAGGTGCAGCTGGCCGTCGACGGCCTCCAGGTCGATGCGACTGCTGCCCAGGCCATCGATGGCGTCGGTGGCGCGAGCGGCCAGCATCGCGCCGGGCTGCATCGTCAGCCCGCCGCCGCCCACCAGGCGGATGCTGCCGCCGTACGCGGCATCGGCCTCGATGCGCGCCGCGCCGTCGATGGTGATCATGCCCTGGTCGGTGATGACTTCGAAGTCGGCCACGCGCGTGGTGCCCGCGAGGGTCAGGTCGCCCTGGCGAACCCGGAACCGGCGCGATTGGCTGAACCCCGTGTCGTTGAGCGTTTGCGCCAGCGCGCCGAAGTCGGCCAGTTGGTCGATGGCGAGCGCGAAGCGGCCGCCGTTGCCGTTGCCGTTGCCGTTGCCGCCGGCCTGTGCCTGCAGCGCGCCGCCGAAATTCACGCGTCCGCCGGCCGACGCATCCACGGTCAGGCTGCCGGCATCGCCGCCGCCCGGATGGGCGGACACGTCCAGCAGGCTGCCCGCAGCCAGATCGATCAAGCCACCCCGGGTCGCCAGGCTGATCTGGCCGGCGTCCACGTAGCGCGCCACGTCGTGGATGGTTTTTTCCAGGCCGCCGGCGCGCAGGCTGCCGGAGCCGGTCAGTCTCAGGTCGCCCGTGCCGGCATCGACCGCGATGCTGCCGCCCAACGTCAGCACCGGCAGCGCCAGGGTCACGCCCTGGCCCGACAGGCTCAGGCGCGCGCCGAGGCTCGCGCGGCCGAGTTCGTCCAACGCGGCCGTGTCCAGCGCGGTCCCCGCTTGTTCCAGTACCAACGCGCTCTGCGTGTGCAGCGTCTGGTCCGAGCCGGACAGCCCTTGCAGCGCCGGAGCGCGCAGTGTCAGAGTGGCCGTACCGGCATCCAGGCCGCCAGTGCCTTCGCCGACGATGCGCCGGCTGGCCGACAGCAACACGCGATCGAAGCCGGACAGGGTCTTGTCGCCTTCGCCCAGCACCAGTTCGTCTGCCGTCAGTTCGAGGCGGCCGCCGCCCGCACCGGTACCGGTCGACGGCGCGCCGGTGTTTTGCAGGGTCAGGTGCGAAGCCTGCACCTGCACGGTGCCGGCGCCATGGCCTTGCAGGGCCGCGGCGTCGAACACCACCTGCGCCAGGCCGCGCATGTCCAGCGCGCGATGGAAGTCCAGGCTGCCGTAGCTGTGCAGCGTCAGCGCCTGGGTGCGCGACAGCTGCGCCAGCGCGTCGTCGTCCAGCACCAGACCGCCGCTGCCGCCACCGATGCCGATGCGGCCCGCGGCCACCGACAAGGCCGTGCCCGACAACTGCGCGCCGGCCGCCATCTCGGTGGTGTGGGTGGCGTCGATCAGCAATGCCGCGCCGCCCTGCAGCAGCGCGTCGGCGCCGATGCGCACTTGCCCGCCGACCGCGGTGTCCACGTTCTCGCGCAGTGCCCGCACGGCCTTGCCGCTGCTCACGCGCACCAGCGCGCCCCAATCTCTGGAAGGTGTCGTGATGTGGTCGTCGCCGGTGTCGTTCGGCGTGTTGTTGTCGCTCCAAACGGCCGCCACCTGCGGTTTGAGCACCAGGTTCACCTCTTCGCCCGACGCCCGGCCGTCCGCGCGCAGCACGCTGCCCGACTCGACCGACACCTGATTCGTCGCGGCCAGAATCACTTCCGGGCCGCTCAACGCAGTACCCGCCGTGTTGCGCAGCACCACGGCGCTGGCGGCCACGTCCAGCTGCAGGCCCCGCGCATCGCCCGTGCGCGTGCCGCCCACCAGCAGGCTGCCCGCACCGAAGCGCGTCAGGCTGCCGGCATCCACGACCAGGTAGCCGTCGGCCCGCAGGTCGCTGTCGTGCTGCCCCGCCCCGACGATGGCGATCTTGGCGGCGGCGATGTCCACCAGGCTGCCGCGTCCGCCCGCGTCGGGCTGGGCGCGCAGTTCGCCGTCCAGCGTCAAAGCGTGGGTGGCCTTGAACACCACCGCGCCGCCGTCGCGCGGCAGACGCGGGGTCACGACGTCCTGGCCCGTCAGACGGTATTGCGTCAGCTTGAACGCATCCGACCCAAAGAAGACATTGCCCCGGGCTTCGTTGTATTCGCTGACCTGGCGCACCAGGGCGCCGGGCAGCACGCGCCAGCCCGAGACGGCGATATCCTGCGCACCGCTGGTCGTGTCCCGCGTGCGCCCGCCCACGATCGCCGAGCCGTCGCGCAGGCCGACCACCTTGGCGCCGGATGCATCCCAGCCCGGCAAAGCCAAGTCCGCGCTCTGCACTGCAAAGGCGCCGGGCAGCAGCGCATAGCGTGCCGGCAGCAACGTATACCAGCCGGCAGCCAGGCCACCGCCGGCCAGCCAGACCTGCCGGCCCGCCGCGCCGCCCGCCACGGGCGACAGGCCCTGGTAGCCCGGCAGCACCGCGTACATGCCCGGCAGCGTCAGCACGTCGTGCGAGCCGCCCGAGCCGGGCACGTGTTCCCAGGCGTGCAGTTCACCGCCGCCCGCGATGTCCACCACTGCGCCCGCGGCCATGGCCACGTCCGGCGCTTGCAGCGACACGCGCTTTTCAGGGAGGGAAGAGAGGTAGCGGTTCTCGTCCAGCGGGTTGGCATCACCGCCGTTGGCGCGATTGCGGCCCGAGGGGTTGGCCGGGTCTAGCCAGTACTCGGCGTTGCGCAGGCTGCCATAGAGCACGTCCAGGCCGGCGCCAGACACCGAGGTCAGGCTGTCCGCGCCCAGCACCAGGCGCTCGCCGGCGTTCAGCGCGATCTGCCCGAAGGGCGCGCGCAGCACGCCATGCTGCGCGATGGCCGGGGCGGTCAGCGTCAGGCTGCCGCCGGCCGACAGCGGCGCGGAGGCCGTGCCGTTGCCACGCACGGTGATGGATTCGCCCGACCTGATTTCCGCCGTCACGGCCGTGGCCGGGTAGATCTGCGCGGCCTTGATTTCCAGCGCGCCGGGCACGTCCAGCGTGGACCTGAGCTGGGCGTCGTCGTAATCGGTGCCGCCTTCACTGTAGGCGCCCGCCACGAAGCGCAGGTCGCCGGTTTCCAGCACCGTGCGTTCGAAACCGTGCAGCTTGACGGACTGCGCCTCGCCATTGCCGCCCTTCACGCTGCTGCCCGCGATGTCGATGGCCTGGCTGGCCGACAGGATCAATTCGCCCACCTTCGTAGCGGCGGTGCTGGCCGCGCCCGCCAACGGGTTCAGTTGCAGATGGTGGGCGTGCAAGCGCGCCACGCCGCCCTGGCCGTCGCTGCGGATGACCGGTGCGGTGATGCTCAAGCGCCCATTGATGTTCAGGTTCACACCACCGGAGACCTGCACGCCCACTTGCGTGGAGTGCAGGTTGACCGCCGACAAGCCCGTGCCTTGCAGCGCCGCCGCCGAGACGTGCAGGGTGCCGTCGGTGGTGCCGATGCTGCCGATATTGATCTTGTGGCCCAGGGCCGTTCCGGTCCCGCTCCAGAAGTACTTGTTGAGCAGGTCCACCACCTTCTGGTCGATGGCCGTGTTGTATTCCCACGGTGCCAGGTGCCCACCCGGTCCGGCGGCCATCGCCGGGCCCGCATCGATGATCAGCCCGTTGCTGCTGGAAACCGACGTCGGCAGCGCGCTGTTGATCGCGGTGCGCATGGCGCTCGCCATCTTCACGTCGCCGGCATACTCGTCGTGCACGTCGAGGTTGCCGCTGGTGCCGATGATCCGCGAGTATCTTTCTCCGTCGAACGTGTAGGTTCCGGCCGGATTCTTGTAGAAGAGGAAGGAGCCGATGTCCGGTGCCACCAGGTCCCCCGACGCACTGCTGGCCGCGCTGGTGTCCATGATGGACAAGGAGCCGCCCGCCGCCTGGGCATTGCCACCGTGGGCGCGCAGCGTGGCGTTGATGGCGCCGCCGTTCGACGCCGCAATCGCCACCTCGCCGCCGTCACTGCCCCATTCCTGCGTCACGCGACGCAGCGGGCCGAGCGCACCCGCGTCGCGCATCCAGTGGTCCACCGAACCCCGCGTGCCCGATACGTCGATCAGGGCGCCCGCCTGCGCGTCCAGCGTGCCGGCGGTCAACGTGACCTTGCCACCCGGCAGCACCTGGCCTTTGCGCAACTGCGTGGCGGGATCGCGAAAGACCTGCGCCGCCCCGGGCAGCAGAAGTTCGGCTCCGTCGGCCAGCGTCAGGGTGTTCTTGGCACGGATGTTCAGCGTGCCCGCAGGCGCCAGGATACGGCCGGCCACGACCACGGACGCGCGCTGCTCGGCGCCGTCCGCGTCCAGGGACACCGCGCCGCCGGGTTCCACTTGGATGGTGGCGCCCGCGTCGATGCGGATGCCCCCGCCGGACGCGCCGGTGGCCAGCGACAAGCTGCCCGGCGCGCGCGCAGCGCGACGCTGTACGCCCAGTTCGTCCAGCGCGACCGGGGCCAGTGCCTGGCCCAGCGAACTTCCGCTGGGCAGCGCCCGCAACGCCGTCACCGCCGCAGGCAGGTCCCAACCCGTGGGCCGGATGTGCGTCCGGGCACCTTCCGCGACCACGATGTCCCCGCCGATCGAGCGGATGCCGATCGTGCCGAAGCCGCGCTCGGCGAACAGGGTTTCGGGCAGGTGAAGGGTGTCCGCGGTGGCAGGCGCAGCGCCGCCCACCTGCACGTCGCCCGTGGCCCGGATGGTGAGCCGGGACGCATCGCCCCCCGACCCGCCGCGCAGGTCCAGCGTACCGAGCGCCTTGCTGTCGAAGGCCATCAGGGTCAGGGCGCCGCCGTCGCCGGCCTGCGGCTTGCCGACCCCGCGACCTGACGCGGCACCGGGCAACCAGCCTCCGCCGGAGACGTCCAGCACCGCACCGGCGGCCACGTCCACCTTGCCGTACACCGTGCCCAGCCCCTCCTTCACCGGCGTGCCCAGCGTGATGGCGCCACCATGGATGGCGCGGCCCAGCGTGACGCCGCCGGCGGTGTCGTTGACCCACTGGCCCGCGACGCTCAGCAGGCTGTGTGCGCCCAGGCGCAGCACGCTGTCGGCGACGCCGCCCCCGCTCAGGGTGATGGTGCCGCCCGGTGCGATGAGGCTGCCCTGGATGTCGAAATTGCCGGGATTGCCCTGGCCCTCGTAGACCGCGGCCGTGAAGCTCGCGCCCGGCGCCAGGTTCACCACCGCGTTTTCTTCGAGCGCGAAGCCGGCGCTCAGGTTCAGCGCCATGGTGCCCAGCCCGGAACGGCTGAGCCCCGCGGCCGACAGCCAGGTGGTGCGGTGCGGCCCTGCGCCCGCGCCGGGGGACTGCCCTTCGGGCTCGGTGAGGAAGACGTCCTCTCCGAGCCGGCTGTCGATCGCGAAACCGGCCGGCAGCAGCGCGGGCCGGTCGCTGATGACGACCTGGCCCAAGGTCCACATGCCCTCCTGCGCCCGGTCGGAGCCCAGCGTCAGGCGGCCGGCCCGGGGCAGGTCGGCCTGCTGCTGTGCGCGGTCGCCCGGCTGCACCGAACCCCTGAACTCGCCTTCGAGGACGAAGGCGCTGCCGGCCAGGATCTCGATCGAACCTGCCTGCCGGCCTTCCACGTAGCCCGGCTCCCAGCGCCGCCCCGACAGCAGCGGATTGACATAGGTCTGCGTGACACCCCAGCGCGCATGCGACTGCTGGTACTGGCCGGCAATGCCCACGTAGGTCATATCCGCCGGAGCGGACGACATGAGATAGCTGCGCCCGTCCGCGCCGCGCAGTAGGGTTTCGGTATTCCAGCCGTCGCTGTAGCGCACCGACCCGCCCGACACGTCCAGGATGGAGCCGGGCCGCGTGATCACCGAGCCGTTGGATCGGACGGTGATGTCGCCACCCCGCGCCGCCAGTTCGGACAAGGTGATCAGGCCATTGCCCACCCAGCCCGTCACGTCCGCCAGCGGGGTACCGACCCAGACGCCCTTGACCGGCTTGCCGGACTCGTCGGTGACCCATTCGACGCCCGCCATCAGGCCGGTGAAGCTGCCCGACCTGCGCCGATCCACGATGACTTTTTTGCCGTACAGCCAGGTGCCGGACTGCCGGCGGGAGTCGCGCAGCTCGTTGATGCGCAGTTCGGCCTCGACGAAGTTGCTGGCCATGTCCACCGGCATTTCCAGCAGGCCGGCGGTGCTGATAGTGGCGTCTTCACCGATGAGGATGCGGCTGCCGTCGCCCACCTGGGCGTTGCGGATCAGGGCCGCGGGATTGGCCTGGGCCTGGATGTCAATGTGGCCCGCTGCCGCGGTCACCTGCGCGCGCGCCTGCACGTCGATGGTTTTGCCGTACAGCTCGATGCGGCCGGGCTGGTAACGCTGGCCGATGGCACCGCTTTCGATCTTGGTGAGGTCCCGCCAGTCGTTGACGACCTGGGTGATGCTGTCCGGTCCCAGGGTCAGCGAGCCGCCCGACCAAGCCGCAAGGTGAGTGGCGGCGGAGTCCAGGGAATTGTCGATGTTGTAGACGCCCTGGCCCCAGGCGCGCAGGCGGATGGACCCCGCCCGATTGTTCAGCGCCGTGCTGGCCTGCAGGATGCCGTTCTGGCCGATCTGGCGCGACACCATGGTGATGTCGCCGTGGTCTGCCTGGATGGTGCCGGTGTTCAGCACGCTGTAGCCGACCTCGGCCGCGCGCTGCTCCATCAGCGGCATGATGTCGGACACGATGCGTCCGATCAGATATTGCTGGTAGGCAGTGCCCGCCATCGGATTGACCGCATATTTGGCCGGGAAGGCCCAGGGCCGCACCGCCGAGGCGACGGCATCGAAGCCGCGCACGGTGGGACTGATCTCCTTGGCTTCCAGCCAGACGTTTTCACCCGCAGCCAGCAGCGTCTGACCGCCCGGCGTCAGGATGCGGCCGGCATTGCTGACCTTGGGTGCGAACAGCAGCACGTGGCCGCCCTGGCCCGTGATTTGCGCGCCCGCCTGCACCTCGACCTTGCCCGGGGCCGCGCCCGGATGGAAGGCCGGGCCCATGTCATCGAACAGGACGGACGAATCCTCCGGCATCCGGGTGGGGTTCTCGCCGAACGTGGGAACCCCCATCGCGATCTCCAGCCCGCTCCAATAGCCGGGGTCGCCCGGCTTCGCCCCCAGGCGCGCATTGATGCCGGCCTTGAACTGTTCGTCGCTGAGCTTCAGGCTGGAGGCGACGAGGTTGCGCACGTTGACCTGGCTGTTTCCCGTGAAGACGATGCCGTTGCGGTTGATGAGGTAGACGCTGCCCTCGGCCTCGATGCGGCCGGCGATTTCGCTGGGCCGGCCGCGAGGGTCGTTGATGCGGTTGAGCGCGACCCATTCGTTGGTGCCGGTCTTGGCGTTGGTGCCTGCGCGCTGGTCGAACTTCACCGTCGTGTGCTTCCCGACGTTGAAGGTCTCCCAGTTCAGGATCGCCTTGTCATGGGTCTGCTCGATGGTCACCGTGGTCTTGCCGCCGCTCGTCGACTGGGTCGGGTCCTTGGCGTTGAGCCAGCCGGCGGTGAGGCGGTTGGTGTCGACCTTCAAGCCGCCTTCGCCCAGGCCCTCGGGCACATCGGAGGGTGCAGCACCCGCAGCACGCCGGGCGGCCTCCTGCGCGGCCTGCTGGGCGGCGATCCCGCGTGCGGCTTGATTCAGGTTATGGATCGAGCGCTGCAACTGCTCGTTGGCGCTGTGCTGCTGCTGGCCCAGCGGGCTGGTCAACGAGGATGCGGGCATGCCATTGGGCAGCTTGCCGGTTTGCATGGCGGTGTTCTGCACCGCCCCTTTCGCAGCGAACCATGCCGGGCTGAAGGCCTGCCCGGCATGCGCCGTGCCGATGACACCGCCGGCGGCCAGCGTCATGGCAATGGCGCGAGCCAGGGGCGCCATCCGGAACACGCGTTCCTGCCTGCGTTTCGAGGGAGCCTTGCCGTTGCGTGCGCGTGGGGTCATGTGAGTTCTCGCCGAAGTTGCATCGATGCGGTTCGGCTGTCCGACCTTGCCGGGCGGCCAGCCACTTTCCGGGAGTTCTGCACAGACAGAGCGGTGAGCGATCACCGGTGTCTGCACAAAAATCGCGATGGGCTAAGACGAACGGCCTCCCCGAAATCCCCCAGCTTTTTTTGCGGCGCGTGTCTTCTCCGAGTGATGTCGACGTCCCTCACCGCATCAATGGCGCACGACATGCCCGCGACATGCGTGCACGTCATCCGGATGTCACGGCCCGCGCGGCGCGTCAGCTCAGGAGGTACAGGCCCGCCGGCAGCGAGCGGCCGTGCAGGTCGAACATCCCCTGGATCTGTGAGAGCGCCGAATCGAGCGATGCGATCAGGAAGCGTCCGCTGAGCCGGTAGTCGCGCGCGGAGGACTTCATCAAGACGACCTGACCGGGTCGATAGCGATTGATCTCCTCGAGCACCTCGCTTAAGCGCACCTCGTTGAAAACGAGCGCTCCCTGGCGCCACGCGGACACGGTGTCCGGCTCGACGTTGGCGACACCGCCGACAGCGTCGATGCCATAGAGGGTCTGCTGGCCTGCCTGCAACCGGCGCACGCCCGCCGGATGCTCGACACGCACCGCCCCTTCGAGACAGTTCACGCACGCCCGGCCTGCCAGATACCGCACTTCGAAACGCCCCGACTCGGCCACGCTGCGGCCGGCGCCGGCCATGACGACGAAACGCTGGCCGGCAACCGGCAGATCGATGGCCGCTTCGCCGCTGAGCAGATCGATGCCCGCCATCTCGTCGTCCGCCGCATGGCGTCGAATGCTGGTCTGCGTATTCAAGGTGACCTGCACCCGCGAAGCCAGCGTGACAGCGCGCTGCTCGCCGATGCGCGTGCGCTCGTCGGCATCCCATTCGCCCGGCGCTGGCCAGAGGCCACCGGGAGGATGCACCACAGCCATGCCGGCGACACCCGCGACGGCGGCCGCGCTCACTGCCGTGCCCAGGAAAGCCCGGCGGCTGGCGGCTGGGCCGCGCATGGCGCGCCGGTGGAGGGCCGCGGCTTCGGGATCGGCCCGCAGGAACTCCATGCCCATCGGCTTCAGGGCCTCCCAGCGACGCTTGGCCTGCACGAACGCGGCCTGGTGAGACGGGCTGGTGCGCAGCCAGCGCTGGAAGCCCTCGGCGTCGACTTCCTTGACCTCGGTCGAGGTGAGCAGGCGCAACCAGACCCGGGCCTGCTGTTGCAGTTCCTCAGCCGTCGGTGGTGGGCGAGCGTCAGCGGACGTCTTCATGGCATCTCGGCGCAGGGCGAAACGGGTCGCCTGCGCGGTGACGGGACCGCGCAGGCGCGTGGGGCTTGAGGTTTCTCACCCGCTAAGACGAACGGCCGCACGCAAATCCCCCAACTATTTTTTTCAGTCACGGTTCAGGTGCGCGTCCAGGTAATCATGTGCGCGCTTCAGTTCGTGTTCCACCGTGCGCAGCGAGACGCCCAGGCGCCGGGCCACCTCCTTTTGCTGCAAGCCTTCCACGCGCACCATCATCAGCACCTCGCGGCGACGCGGGGACATGCGTTTCATGAGCTTGAGCGCCGCCTCGAGGTCTGAACGGCTTTCAGCCGTCTGCGCAGGCCCGGGGCTCGGGTCGGACACCTCCAGTAACGCGCTGACGGCATCGTAGGGCAGCGTGCGGCTTTGCCGGCGCTGGATGTCCATGGCAATGTTGACGGCCACGCGCACCAGGTAGCCGGTGGGGCTCTGGATCGGGTCTTCTTCCTCCGGGGCCTTGCTCTGGACGCGCAACCAGGTGTCCTGCAGGGCGTCGCTGGCCAGTTCGCCATTGCCCAGCAACTGGGTCAGGCGCAGCTTGAGGCTGCCGTAGTGCTTGGCCAGGTAGTCCATAAGGAGCGGGCGTGAGTCTTCGGCCATGCGCGCGTCAACCCGCTTCGTTGCCGCATTGCGGCGCGCTGCTGCCGGCGTCGCGCGGCAGGACGATCATCGTCAACGGTTGCGCCAGGTCCGGTGGCGGGGAGCGATCGACGCGCACGCGCTTCAACGTGGCCAGCACGGCGGAATCCCGGTCCGGATCACCGGTCGTTGCCAGCAGACGCGGATGCTGTATTTGCCCTTCGGCATCGACCTGGAAACGCAGCAGCGAACGGTACCGTCCCGGCGCCGTTCGCGGATCGGCGCACAGGGCCTGCCACACGCGCGCCTGGACCCAGGCGCCGTAGTCCGTGTCCACGCCTTCGGTGCCGGTGCCCGTGCGCGCGGTGTTCGTGGTGGCGCCGGCCTCTTTCAGAATCAGCGCGTCGGCCGGGCCGCCGTGGACGTTTTCCACGATCAGGCCCGTGCCTTCGAGCAGCAGGCGCAAGGCCGCTTCGGGTGAATAACGCCCGTGCACAGGTGAGGAGGTGCGACCGACCACCATCTCGCCGCGGAACAGCGTCGGCCGGTTGGAGTGCGTGGCGTAACGCTTGAGCGCCGCGCCCAGCGGTTGTGCCGGGATGTCGAAGTCGAGCGGCGCGCTGTTGAAGGCGGGTGCCGCGGCTTGGCTGCCCTGCAAGGGCTGCGGCGGTGTCTTGCGGTCATCGGACGCCCACGCCGATCCCGCCAGCCCACACAGCAGCCACCACACGGCGCCGCCATGGATCAGTCCTGCCGCGTGCGAGCGCATCCCGGCCGATCCTTGCGCCCCACATTGCCGCGAGCGACGTCAAGCCTGAGGCCAAGCCGCCGGCATGGTGACAGAAGGTGTGATCGGCTCGGCAAGGGTAGGCACCATGTGGGAATCTGCCATGGTGTCAGCCGCGCGTGACTGCCTTATTACGCGATAGCGTTAGTGCACTTTTCGTGGCGGTGGAACATCTTGAACTTCCAACCGATGCAGAAATGATCACCCCAGGGGACAGTCGAGAGCAGGTTCGCATAACCTGGGAGGGGCGTGTCGCGATCTCACGATGATTGGCAGGTCTCAAGCTGAGTTTGAAGCCCGAGGCGTACCTGCCGAGCAACCTATACGCTTCAAGTGCGGACTGACCGCCCCGCTGCCTCGTAGTCAGCCGTTCAGCCTTCAAAGTCCGACCCGTTTTGAGCATGCAGTCTTGATCAAGGCTGGAACGCCCCGCACTGCGTCACCGCCGGTCATTTGGAGCAAGGAGCCGCCGCCGCAGGGATCTTGATTTTTCTCAAGGTCCAGGCCTGGTCGGGCGCGCAGGATGATCCCCGACTCAACCCACGGTCATGGAGCGTCCAATGTCCTTCTTCTCACGCAATGTCGGAACCCTCGATCGCGCAGTGCGCATAAGCGCAGGCGTGCTGTTGATCGCCTTGGCTGCGATGGAATCCATCGGCGCCTGGGGATATCTTGGCGTGGTCCCTCTGGTGACCGGCGTGTTTGGCAACTGCCCGGCGTATTCCCTACTGGGGTTCAGTACCTGTGCTCCTCGCACACACTGAATTCAGGATGCACTCGCGTCGTCCCAGCACACAGAAACGCATGTCTGCCGGTGCATGGTGGTTCCTGGCGCTGTGCGTCGCACTGTGCGCCATCGCGTTGTGGTTCGGCTTCCGGGCGTTCATCTCCTTGATCACGCTGGATTGAGAGCCCGGTCATTGGCTCTCATCGATCTTCCGAAGATTTCCCACCGAACTCACACGACACATACCGGAGACCTTCTCATGTTCAAGCGCATCCTGGTTGCGACCGATGGCTCCGCACTCTCTCAGAAGGCGGTCGCAGCCGCGATTGCACTTGCAGCGGACCACGACGCCGATCTGGTGGCACTCAACGTTGTGCCTCGCTACCCTCGAAGCTACTTTGAAGGCTCCGTGCGCTTCTCCGCCGAAGAGATTGGTCGCGTGGAAAAGCAATGGGCCGACAATGCGCAAGCAATGCTCGAAAAGGTCAGCGCGCTCGCCGGGAAGAGTGGCGTGCGCGCCCGAACAATCACGGTCAACTCGGATCTCGTTGGCGAGTCGATCCTCACCGCCGCGAGGAAGCACAAGAATGACTTGATCGTGATGGCCTCGCACGGGCGAAAAGGCATCAAGCGCATCCTCCTGGGAAGCGAGACACAGCACGTGCTCGCGCACTCCACATTGCCTGTCCTGGTGCTTCGGTAGTGGGGACGGAGCAAAAGGTCTGAGCGGTTTCTTAAACCTGCCGGGCGTGCATCTAGCGGAGTTCGGCGCGGCCCGATGGCGTGATGCGCAAGACGACACCTGGAAGATCGAGCGTCTCGCTATCGGTCGGAAGGATCGCCTCGACCAGGTCCGTTGCAACTAGCAACGACAGATCGCGCAGGTCCGCCGGGTCAGTCACGGCCCACGGGAGCGTTGCACTCCCAATCCTTCTAAGAAAATCCTTCGGCACCAGGCGCTCCTTTTTTGGCAGCGGATGAGTGTAATTTTCCCACCTCCCAGAATTGCTTTCGCCCGCCTTCGCGCAGGTGGTTCTTGGTGGCTTGCCGATGGCGATGGCGGCATTGTTCACGAGGATGTCCAGGCGGCCGAAGGTAAGGACACCGTCCTCCCAGTTATTTGGGCGGTTCGCCGACGGCTGGCGTTGAGAAGGCAAGCACTTCTCCCCGATTACCTGCCGTACCTGTGGCTCAAGCAAGACCGCTCCGCTTGGTTGCTTGTGCCAGCCGGGATCAGCCTGGCACTGTCGCCTGGCTGCTTTCCCTGCACCCAGCGGCGGCTGGTCGCGTGTATGCCGCCTACGGCGGGGTTTACATCGGCGTGGCTATCCTGTGGCTTTGGTCGGTGGACGGAATTCGGCTCTGGGCCATTTCTCATCCCATCTCGGTCGCCTATCCACCAATCCCCCGCCACTTGGATTACAAAGAGCAAAGAGGCAATTTCCGCGTGAGCGATGCGCCATGGCCCGGCGGTCCGTCACCGCACCCTGGGCCAATGAGGTCGAACAGTGAAGCCCTCGAAACTTCAAGCACTGGGGATCGGTCTTGGGGGCGCGATTCTCGTTGCCGCGTTCGTTTTGACAGGCATTGTTTACGAGCGCGTCGGTCAACACCGCGCCGCCCTGGACTTCCCCCCGCCCGGAAAAATGGTCGATATCGGTGGTCGAAGTGTCCAGCTAAGTTGCCAAGGCTCCGGCGTGCCCACAGTCGTGTTCGAAGCAGGATTGAGCGTTGACGGTTCGCTGAGCTGGTCAGCAGTCCAGGGGAAGATCGCTGCGCACACTCGGGCATGCGCATACAGCCGCCCGGGGTTGATGTGGAGCGATCCTTCGGATGCTGCTCCAGATGGCAAGCGTGTGGCGATCGAACTTCACGCGACGTTGATCAACGCAGGCGAACATGGTCCGTTCGTGCTGGTTGGCCACTCATTGGGCGGTCTCTACGTCATGAGTTTCACGAGGCATTTCGGCCGCGAAGTGGTGGGATTAGTTCTTGTTGATCCCTCCCATCCGGAGCAGGTCGAGCGCGTCGCTGGCTTGATGACGGAATCCCGATCCATGCTGTCTCGCATCGGTGTGGCATTCGCGTGGTCCGGCATCCTTCGCGCGGCAGCACCGGTGCTCCTGCCGCAGGCACCGCATCAGAGTGAGCGCGATGCACGAGCAATTCGCGCCTACGCTCCAAAATCATTGAGTACGCAACTCGCGGAGAGTGACTCGACCAACAGAACGCTCGCCGAGGCGCGTGCCTTTCGGGATCTGGGCAGTCGTCCACTGGTGGTGCTTACGGCAATGGCTCCGTACACCACGGCGGAACTCCGGGGGATGAAGATCACGCCCGAGCAGGGCAATCAGGTTCAAGCCATCTGGAAGCAGCTGCACGAAGACCTCGCAACGTGGTCCTCGCGAAGTCGACACCAGCTACTGGCGAATTCCGGGCACAACATTCAGTTCGACGACCCCGATGCTGTGGTCGACGCCGTTCTGTCCGTTATCAACACGGTTCGAACGGACGGAAGACCTGAATCCCCTTGAGCGTGAATCAGTGTTGCCGAATGCTGGCGCTGAGATCACAGGAAGAGATCTTCGGCATGCTGTGCCCACCGAGGCAGCTCCAAAGCAGTGACTCGGCAGTGACCTGGAAAGGTGTCATGTCGCCCTCTATTGAGGCAGTTGAGTAGCCACTCTACTGCTCAGGATGTTTTCGCACCGTGCGTTGGCGCACAGACCGAAGTCCAAGGCTGTTGGCGCCGATCGGAACTTAGCCGCTCCGTTGACCGTGGCCCAGTGCGCAATAGCTCATCACCAGTGCGCCAACGTGGCATGGTGATCAAGCGCACCAATGGTGACAATGTGAGCTTCGGTTGCGTGCGCGAATCTCCCGGCCAACCCTCCCGCCGTGGGAAAGAGCCGCACAGATGGCGGGGCTGCGGACGGAACGGAACCTAGAGCTCGCTGAACTCCGTCTCAGCGCCGTGTTCGCGGCGTGACCAATCGGCGATGAAGTCCTCCGCTCTGCGGTGGAGTGAGGTGGTCGCAGCGTCGGCCTCAAGGAAGTCTCTGGGCAACGTGATCCGGCATTTGAGGGCGCCTGCCTGGAAAATTTCTGCACGACCTGCGAAGCACTGCTCAGCGGTGCTCCAGGCCATGTATGTGCGTATCAGCCAGTCCCTGTTGCCAACGCGCTTCGATTGAGACTGCCCGATCATGGCGACTCCGGTATCGGAGATCGCCAACAGCATCTCGCCCACGGACCGCAATGCAGTCGGAGTCCAAGAGAAAAATCTTGACACATGGGCCGGTTGCTATCCTGGACCATCCGAACGATCGCGCCGATGCTCACGTGGTCAATCCCGGGCGTGGTTCATTTTTCCGCTGGCCGACTTCCCGATCCTGAAGAAACTCGGCTCCAGTTGGTGCCACGCTTCGGGCACCAACGTCATTGCGCAGAGCTTCAGATTGCCGAGAAGGCGCCTCGATGTTGCGACTTCCTTGAACGCAAAAACTATGACGTTGTTGCACTCGAAATCATCAACGGCAATGACCTGGCCAGCGAAGCTGCGTGCCATTCGTTCAAGCTGTATTGGAAAGTGCTCGTGACCCGTGTGCAGGTTGGCCACCAGAACCCCCTCGGGCTGCAGTTTGTCATGACAGTTGTCGTAGAAGGCCTGCGAGCACAGACTTGGCGGGACTCCATTGGCATCGAATCCGTCAGCAATGATCGCGTCGAAGCGATAGGGGGCTGTGCGAACGTAGTCGGCGGCATCCTCTTTTCGGACATTGAATCGGTGATCGTCCCGAGGCACTTCGAACTCGTTTCGCAATGCGATCACGTAGGGATTGATCTCCAGTACCTGAATCAGGGTGTCGGGCAGATACCGGTAGCAGAATTTTGCCAGCGATCCACCGCCTAATCCGACCATCGCGATGTGGCGGGGATTGGGGGTGAACAGCAGAAATCCCATCATGAGCCGTGTGTATGCCAGCATGAGATCGTTCGGCCGATCGATCTGCATCCTGCTTTGAACGTCGCAAATCGAGAAGTGCAGCGTCTTCGAGTTCAGCGAACTGTCCACAAACGGGCGTGGATGCGGATGGCATTCGAGGTGGTCGGACATCAAGGTATGTGAGTGAAGAGGTGGTGCTCGCTACCCACCTAGGTTCGACAGTGAGGCACACGGCAGCTCATACCGGAAGTTCGCGAGGCGCCTTAACTTTTGGAGCATGTCAACGTGCACTGAAGTTCGCCATCAGCTTCGCTGATCTTTCAGCACTGATGCGATCAGAGCGAAGCCCGCAAGCAACTGGTGGGTGGCAGCCGGGTCCAGGTCGGGCGGACGGCGGATCGCGCCCAGTGGAAATTTTTCAAGGGCATTGCCCTTGCAGGCGAACACGATGCTGTGGCTCTCCTCTCCATCTTCGACCACCAGGACCGCGTCGTTGAAACTGTGACGGATACGGGCAAGATGCGCGTCGGTGTCGGTGTCGCCGTACTGCAGGTTGAGCACCATGATCCCGTCAGGCCTGAGCGAGGCGTAACAGCCATCGTAGAAACGCTGGGACCCCAGCTGGGGCGGCAGTCCTTCGAGGATGTAGCCGTCCAGCATCAGTACATCGAAGCGACCCGTACCGTGGTGCACGAAATCAGCGCCATCGGCCTGAAACACGATGAACCTAGCGTCATCGGGCGGGATATGAAACTCCTCACGTAAGGCGATGACCTGCGGATTGATCTCAGCAACTTGGATTCTGGCGCGGCTCAGGTAGCGGTAGCAGAACTTGGCCAGCGATCCGCCCCCCAGGCCGATCATCCCGATACTTCGAGGTTCTGGTTTGAAGAGCAGGAAGCCCATCATCGTGCGTGTGTATTCAAGGGCGAGCGCATTGGGGTCGCCGACGCGCATGCGGCTTTGAATGTCGCTGATGCAGAAATGAAGGTTCTTGGATGTAGCAGTCTCGTAGATGAACGGCTTGACGTGCTGCGCAGGCGTGAAGTGATCGGGCATGAGGCAAAGGCGGAGACAGGGGCTGAATGCTGTAGAGATTCGAGAGTCAGCGCTTGACCATCTGTACCAGCGAAGCTCGAATGTGATCGATGCTCGTGTTGGTGATCACCACACGCGGCGTGAGAACCGCCGGTGCCCTGAGCTCGATGCCCGGCAACACGAGCAAGCATTGGAACCGGGAGGTGCCCAGGGCGGTCATCCGTTGATGGGCCAGGACACCCTGGCGTACGACATCCGTCGGCGCGATGTCGGTGAGCAAGGTGATGACGACCGCGCGATCCGTTCCAACGTTCAGGATCGCGATGTCATTACCTTCCTGAAACGCCGGGACGGTCTGTTCCACCGTCAGTTCGGGCTCGCTTTCCAGTACCTGCCTGACAAGGCTCCACAGATCGTTGCGCATGAATCATCTCCGGGAAGGAATGGACCGTTTTGACGGTCTCAACGGCGCTTGTCGGCGCCGCCCGAACGAGGCCCCCTCGACGAAGCACAAGCCAATCGCACCTCCAGCGCGTTCTCGGCTTGCGTAAAAAGGCGAATAAGGTTCGCCTGAAAGTCGATTGTAATGCGTGTTTGATTAACATGTTTTCGAGCCACAAGAAACTCAAAGAGCTTGTCGCCGGCAAGTCAGCGGCAGTGATTTCAGCTCTTGAGCCCGAGCAGATCGAGCACCCCGCGCACAAAGGTGAGCGGGTGCATGGACGCCCGGGTACAGATCGCGTGGGCTTGAATCGCCGGAGGAAACTCCGCTCCAGGGTTCCCACCCCTTCGAACGGACTCCCCGATATCGCGCAGACCCTGACCGCGATCACACGTTTCGGATCGGGCATGCCGCCTCAACACCGTTCCAGCGCCACAGCCATGTTGCGGGTGTTCGGTCCCGTCAGTACCAAGCCGTCCGCATGTCGTGCAGAGGTCTCGATGCCGATGCCGTAGCGCGCGATGTTGAAGTTGACCAGCGGATTGACTTCGAACTCACAGCCGTTGCCGCCGCAAGCGCGGCATCGATCTCACTTTGAGGGAACGCCCAATGCGCTTGCGCAGTGCTTCGGATAGGGCTATGCCAGTTCGTCGATCAACAGCGTAATGCGGTCAGAACGGGGATCGCGAATGACCATGCGAGGCCTGTTGCGACAACCTGAGAGAGTGTTCCAACAGTTGCGTGTGTGCGCTACGCAGAGGCAGCAAACAAACGACTGCACCAAGCAGCAGGACAAAGACTGCGACACTGAGTGCTGTCATGGCCGTTCTTGAGCAGGCGACGCGGGAAGACTGAGCATCCGGCTCTTGCTTGCAGCATCTCTGGCGAAGTGCCGCCCAATTCCGGGATGCCGCGCCACATGCAATGCGCCAGTCAACGAGACATGCAAGTGAGCGGCTCTATCAGCCGGGCCAGACAGAGAGCGAGTGGCTCTCTCCAGCTTGCAATTTAGTTGTTCTGAATGATACTGTTATTATCATAGAACTGACATAGGTACATCACATGGAACTCAAGACAGCGCGCCTGACGGTGCTGATCGATCCCTCAAAGAAGAAAGCATTCGAGGCGCTTTGTGATCGACAGGACGTCACTCCTTCGCAGGTGGTGCGGCGCTTGATTCGCGATTACCTGAACCATCACGGCGTCACCTTTGTTCCCAGCGGAACGAAGCAGGAAGAGGACGCGGACGCGAAGGTCTGATCCACGTATCGCCCGACGCGTTGGGCGTGGAGGGCTTCTCTTCTGAGCTACCGCCGTGGTCGGCGGCAGCAGGTGCACCGCATAGACCGCGGCGCGGCCGTGCGCGACGGATGCGCGCGCGCCCCGCGCCGGGCTTCGGCAAGTTCCGGGCGCTCGTACGTCAGCACCGCGTGGGCCAGACGGGCGACATGACGTGGGTCGTCATTGAGTGCGCGCGGGTAGATCGTGCCGCAGATTATGGCGAGCAAGTCGCTATCTACCACGCCCTCGTACAGGCCGTAGAACTCGTCCCTGAACTCGTGCCACCATGCCTCCTGATCGGTCAGGGTGCGGCCGGCAATCACGATGGGGCTGGCGGGCTTCCACATGGGCGCATGTTACTGCCCGCCCGGTTGCACTTAGTAAGTATCTGGGCGGCCGCGAAGGCTAGCTCGCCTCGACCACGCCTCAGCGCTCTCGCGTCGTTCGCTGTAGCGGTCGACCAGATAGTCCGCGCAGTCTCGCGTGAGAAGCATGAACTTCACCAGCTCTTCCATCACATCGCCCACGCGCTCGTAGTGGGGGAGGGCTTCATACGGCCCGTGTGGTCGAACTCAAGAAAGGTCTTGGCTACCGAAGATTGGCTGGAGATGGTGAGCATGCGCCCCCACGAACACGCGCAGTTGGCAATGTTCGGCAGCTCATGATTCATACCAACCTTTCGATGAGTTCACCACCTTCACCACGGCCAGCATGATCGGCACCTCGATTAGCACGCCGACCACGGTGGCCAGCGCCGCGCCAGAGTGGAACCCGAACAGGCTGATGGCGGCGGCCACCGCCAGCTCGAAGAAGTTGGAGGCGCCGATCAACGCGGATGGGCACGCGATGTTGTGTTTCTCGCCGAGCTTGCGGTTGAGCCAGTAGGCCAGGCCGGAATTCAGCACCACCTGAATCAGGATCGGCACCGCGAGCATCGCGATCACCAGCGGCTGCTTGATGATGGCCTCGCCCTGGAACGCGAACAGGAGCACGAGCGTCAGAAGCAACGCCGCAATCGACCACGGTCCAATGCGATGCATGGCGCGCTCGAAGGCCGCGGGCCCACTCTTGAGCAGTTGCTTGCGTAGCACCTGCGCGAAGATCACCGGCAGCACGATGTAGAGCGCTACGGAGGTGATCAGCGTGTCCCACGGCACCGTAATCGCCGACAGGCCCAGCAGCAGACCGACGATGGGCGCAAAGGCGAACACCATGATGGCGTCGTTCAATGCAACCTGCGACAGCGTGAAGACCGGATCACCGCCGGTCAACCGGCTCCAGACGAAGACCATCGCCGTGCAGGGGGCGGCGGCCAGCAGGATCAAACCGGCGACGTAGCTGTCGAGCTGGTCGGCCGGTAGCGAGCCGGCGAATACGTGGCGTATGAAGAGCCATGCCAGGAAGGCCATGGAGAACGGCTTTACGGCCCAGTTGATGAACAGCGTCACGCCAATGCCGCGCCAATGGTTCTTTACCTGCGCGAGGGCCGCGAAGTCGACTCGCAGTAGCATCGGGATGATCATCACCCAGATCAGCACGCCCACTGGAATATTGACCTTCGCGACCTCAAGGCGGCCCACCGCCTGAAATGCCGCCGGGAACATTTGCCCCAACGCGATACCGACGACGATGCAGAGGAACACCCACACTGTCAGGTAGCGCTCGAACACACTCATGGGAGCCGCGCTGGCGCGCGGGCTTTCGATGACTGCGCTCATAGGGTCAGTTCGCAGAGATGCGCTTCAGCCGCTCTTGCAGCTCGGCGTCGCTCATCGTTTCCGGGCTGTCCAGTGCAAGCAGTTGCAGCATGCGATAGGAGATCGCCTGGCGCGTCAGCTCGAAGGCCTGCCGCTTGGCAGCATCGCCACCCTCGGTGTTAGACGGGTCAGGATATCCCCAGTGCACCTTGACACGCGTGCCCGGCCAATAGGGGCAGGTTTCCTGCGCCGCGCTGTCGCACACCGTGATCACCACATGCATGGTCGGCGTGGAAAACTCGTCCCAGCTCTTGCTGCGAAAGCCTTCGGTGTTCACGCCGGCCGCCTGCAGCACCTCGATGGCGAACGGGTTGATTCTTCCGCTGGGCGCACTGCCGGCGCTGAACGCCTTCACGTCCTTGCCGAGCTTCTGGGCCCAGTGGTTGAGCATGCCCTCGGCCAGCACGCTGCGGGCCGAATTGTGGGTGCAGAGAATGAGTACGTTGAGCGTCATTGCGCAGCCTTCTGAACCTTGCCGATGTCGCGGATTTCGCGCTGGATGGCCATCGAGTCGAGCCGGGCCAGGGGCAATGCCAGCATCAGTTCGATGCGGCGCTTCAATGTGAGGGCGGTGTCCATGAACTGACGCTCTGTGGCCTCATCCGAAATCTCAAGAGCTGCAGGGTCGGCTACGCCCCAATGCGCGGTCATCGGCTGGCCAGGCCACACCGGGCACACCTCACCCGCAGCCTTGTCGCACACGGTCAGGACGAAATCCATTGCCGGCGCATCCGACTTTGCAAACTCGTCCCAGTTCTTGCTGCGATAGCCAGTGGTAGGAAGGTGCATCTTTTCCAGAGTGAGCAACGCATACGCGTTGACCTTGCCAGTTGGGTGGCTACCGGCCGAGTAGGCCTTGAATCGCCCTCCCCCCAGATGGTTCAGCAGGCCCTCGGCCAGGATGGAGCGCGCAGAGTTTCCAGTGCAGATGAACAGCACGTTGTATGTCTTGTCAGCCATGACGATGTCTATTGGTGGAGGAAGTGGGGTTGATCTCTTTGAACATGCACACGGCCGAGGCCGGACACAGGCTCTTGAATTCGCTGCTCGCCTGCATGGATGCCGGCAGCGCGGTGCGGTCGCAGCGCTCGAAGCCTCGGGCCTCGAAGAATGGCTCTGCCGTGGTGGTCAGGATGCAGAGGCGATTCACGCCTTTCGACGCAGCGAAGGCTTCCATGGTCTTCAGGGCCTGGTCGCCCACACCATGGCCACGTGCATCAGCGCGAACCGCGAGGGAGCGCAACAAGGCGGTGTCGCCGAATCGCTCCAGGCCGACACAGGCAAGGATCCCTTCATCGCCGGCACGGCTCACGAAGAAGGCCTCCATGTGCTCCTCCCGCAGATCGGATTCGGGCAGGCCGGCCTCGCGAAGAAGCGTTCGCACGGGTGCGAGAGACTCAGCTTCTGCGCGCACAAAGAGGGACTTGACCACCGACTCGGGTGGCGCAGCGACAGGTTCTTGGGGCATGGTGCGGCCGTCAGCAGCAGGCGTTCTTGCTCTTGGTGAGGCCAACGCGATCAGCGGCTTTTTCGCACCATCCTTGCACCTGCTGGCTGACCAGGTCGCGCCGCTGACCGAAGCTCTGGTTGTCCTCGAAGGTTTGGTAGTGTTCCCAAGCGATCCCTTGGGGATCAGTGACCCAGTGCTTTTCGCTCTTGGCGTAGCAGCAAGTCGTCGCGCCCTCATCGAACACCGTGCGATCCGCCGCGCCGGCTCGGCGCTTCAGCTCGATCAACTCGTCCGAACTCTCTGCCTGAAAGCCGAGGTGGTCGATGCCCTTCGCCTCTCCCACCGTCGATATGGCGAAGTTGACGCGCGGATCGTCGAGCATCCATTTTGCATAGTCGACTTCAACGCGCGAAGGCGCCGAAGCAAACAGCTTGGAGTAGAAAGCGATGCTCTTTGCGAGGTCATCGACATGCAGGTGGACGTGGAAGCGCTTCATGGGTTTCTCCTTCAGCATTCACAGGCAGTGGCGCTGTCGGTGAGGCACGCCTCGCCCTGACAGCAGTTCTCCGTGAGATAGCCGAGCAGCGCATTCATCTGCTCGAACACCGCGCGATAGATCAGGTTGCGGCCGTCGCGCTCCTGGCTGACCAGGTTGGCGTGCGTCAACTCCTTGAGATGGAACGAAAGGCTGGTCGATGGCACTGCGAGTTGTTCCGCCAGCACACCTGGCGTGAGCCCACCCGGACCTGCAACGACAAGCGCCCGAAACACCTGAAGGCGAACGGGTTGAGCCAGAGCGGCCAAGGCTTGAATGACGTTTTTTTCTTCCATGATTCAACGATAATTGAAATGTTGAATAATTTCAACACCTGCGAGCATTCCTGCTTGAGATGGCTGGTGCCTCGGCCAAGGCGATCCATGACCCGCGGCCAGGGGGATCGGACGGTCTTCTCGTTTCGCTCCACTGCGGCGGGTCTCTCGCAGCTGAGATCCCCAAAAGGTCGGGGATTTGATCGACTAGTGCACAAATTTTAGGCAAATAGCCGTGCGGGAGATTTGCGCGAGGCACCGAAGAAAAGTGCCCCAAGCTACCATTCGCCGATGTGGAAACCTGACCGCCCCCTCATGATCGCGGGCCGCGCGCTGTCCGATCACGACACATGGCTTATCGAGTTCGAAGAAGAGTTCCACGAGCTTTGTGATGGGCAAATTGACCCCCTTTGGCTCGCCGGCTTGGCTTGTACGCTGTATCCACTCAACAAGGACCGCGCCCCGCGCGAAGCTGCAGGGGTCGCGTTCACGACCCTCGGCTACGAACTACCACATCGCGCCCTTGAGGACTTCTTCGTGCTGGCGCCACCGTCAGACCGGTCCGCATTGCACTAGCCCAACAAGAGCTGGATTCACGTCTTCGTGACTCCCGACCGTGGATCGCATCTGAATCACTAGTCTATGGATCGGCAAGTCGCGGAAGCCAGAGCCCAACAAGCAGCAGAAGCTGACTGTCGCTGGCCGAGGAACCTGACCGGCGCCGCTGACGTGGTTGCGGTAAAGCGCGCGGTGAGCAGCCCGGCCGACGGCTACACGCTGCTGGCCGGCTCCAGCAACGAGATGGCGGCCACGGTGCTGGTGACCCCGGCACAGCATTACGACCCGGTGAAAGACCTGACCCCGGTCATGCTGGCTTAACAGCTGTCGTGGATCTTCCGGCTCTTCGACACATTGAACTGAGCGGCCGTGGACACGGGCGCAACACGATGGAGCCCTCCGAAACTTCAAGCTCGCTGCTGCCGGATCAACAGGACCTGCTTCCATGAAGGCAGGCTAATATCCACGCCCTTCAACCGATACGGACCCCACCTACCGCCGTGAGCACTCTGCCTCCTTGCCCCCAATGCCATTCGGAATTCACCTACGGAGATGGCCTGAACGTTGTCTGCCCCGAATGCGGTCACGAATGGTCCGCCTCGGGCGATGCCGCCGAAAGCGCGGCCGATGAGGGCCGGGTCATCAAGGATTCGGTCGGCAACGTGCTGAACGACGGCGACACCGTCACCGTCATCAAGGACCTCAAGGTCAAGGGCTCGTCGCTGGTCGTGAAGGTCGGCACCAAGGCGAAGAACATCCGCCTGATCGATGGCGATCACGACATCGATTGCAAGATCGATGGCATTGGCGCGATGAAGCTGAAGTCGGAATTCGTGCGCAAGGCTTGAGACCAGCTTGACTTGTTTGCGACCCCGCTGAAAGGCACCTGACAGCGGTACTGAGGGGATCGCCGGGCGATCTGTCAAGCCATCCCGTTCGTCACGCCGGTGCTGCGCGGACTTCCTAGCCGGCCAACTCCCGGCAGCGTGCGGCGTCCAGCGCATGGCCGCAGGCGCGGAACTCCTGCGCCGCCGCAGCGAAGCCTTCGCGCGCGGCAGCGACACGGCCCGAAGCCCGTTCGATGTGGGCCTGCGCCTCATGCAGCGATGCGTACCAGGCCGGCAGCTTCATCACCACATTCGCCAGGTATTCGGACTGCTGCTGGTGGCCGGCCGCGAGGTCCAGCGCGTGCCCTCTCGCGGCCGCGATGGTGGCCGGGATGGCGAAGGTGATGCGGCAGCCGGGGCAGCTTTCGAGCGGGCCGCGCACGTTGGCCTCGGCTTCCTCCAGCACGCCGAGCGCGGCGTCGGGCTGCGTGGCCATTGCGATGCGGGTGCCATAGATGCGGTCCAGCAGGTGGAAGCCGACGTCGGACTGGCGCGCGACGTCGAGCGCTTCGTCGAGCAGGCCGCGCGCCCGGTCCATCTGCCCGCGGTAGATCGCCAGTTCGGAGCGGCGCTGCAGCGACAGCGCTTCGCCCGTCGCGCCGCCGATCGCGCGGTGCATGCGCCCGCCCGCCACGAGGTCTTGCTCGGCGGCGTCGAGCTGGCCGCTGAGCAGCCAGGCTTCGCCGCGCAGCGTGACCGCGAACGCATGCCCGCGCGCCGCGCCCAGCCGCTGCGCTTCTGTCGCGAGCGCATTGGCGAATGCGATGACCTCGGCATACGGCCGCGAGCCATACAGGAAGCGCTGCGTGATGCACAGGTGGCCGTCGAACACGCGCACCGCCAGCTGCGGCAGGTGGCTCGTCTCCTTGAGGTCGGCCCACACGCTGCCGTGCAGGTCACCGCGCGCGTGCGCCGCCGCGGCCTGCGACCACGAGGCGATCACGAGCGTGCCTTCGTCACCGGTCTCCAAGGCAATCCGACGCACTTCGGCCGACCGGCGCGTGCCTTCGGCCGGGTCCCCGAAGCCCAGGGCCGCCGCGCCGCTGTACGCCAGCGCTTCGGCGAGGCGCCCCGCCACCGTGGTGGGATGCACGTCCTTCAGGTACTGCAGGGCACCGGGCGGGTCGCTCATCTTCACTTGCGCCAAGGCTCGCTTGGCGCGCAATTCGTGCGACAGCGCTTCTGGCGCGACGGCGGCGGCCGCATCGTAGGCGGCCAAGGTGCCTGGCCGGCCCAGCGCGTCCAGCGACTCGGCACGCAGCGCCAGTGCTTCCGGCTGCGCCGGCCGGTGCGCGAGCAGCGGCTCGACGTGGCGCAGCACGTCTTCGCAGGCACCGAGGCGAAAGGCCTGGCGCGCAGCCGCCAACGCACACGGCATCGCCCGCTCGGCATCGCCCGCCGCGAGCCAGTGATGGCCCACCAGGCCCGGTGCCGCACCGCCTTGCTCAAGCCGAGCCGCCACATCGCGATGCAACAGCACACGCCGGTGCGGCGGGATGCCTTCGGCCAGCGCTTCCCGCACGAGGGCGTGGCGGAAGCGGTAGCGACCCTCGGCCACCACCAGCACGCCTGCGGCCAGCGCCTGGTCGAGCCGCGCCAGCGCGTCGTGGCCCTCGTCGGCGGCCAGCGCCACGGCCGTGGCCACGTCGAAATCTTCGGCCGACAGCGCCAACCGGCGCAAGGCCTCCGTCGTGCCGGGGTCCAGATCGCACAGGCGTTCGGCCAAGGCCGACGACACGCTGTGAGGCATCGCCCCCGTGGCGCCGTCTGACGTGGCGGCAGCGCGCGCAAGTTCGATCACGGCGAACGGCAGGCCTTCTGCACGGCGCGCGATGGCGATGGCGGCCTCGCCTGCCATCGGTGCGTCGGCCGAGCGGGCCGCGAGCAGTGCCGCTTCTTCCTCGGACAGCGGCCCCAGTTCAAGGGCCTCCAGCTGACCGGCGCGCAGCAAGCGCGAGGTGTTCCGGTCCAGCAGGGGCGGCAGTGCGTGCCGGCACGCGAGCAGCACGAACACCGGCGGGCCGCTCGCCGCCAGTTGCGTCAGCGTCTCGGCGCTGGCGTCGTCCGCCGCGTGCGCGTCGTCGACGATGAGCAGCACCGGCTTTTGCGAGGCCGTGGCCAGCAGCAGCCGGCGCACGGCGCCCACCATCTGGTGGCGACCGAGCGGCATGGCCAGCGGTTTCACGTCGCCCGAAGCGGTCATCTGCGCCAGCACGGCCTGGGCGTGCGCACCGATGGCCTGTGCCGCATCGGGCAGTTCGCCGAGCAAGGGCTCGACCAGGTCGGCCGCGATGCCGTAGGGCCGGGTCCAGTCGCTCGCATGCAACGAGCGCACCTGCCAGCCCAGGCCCCGCGCTTCTTCGGCAACGCGGCGGCAGAAAGCGGTTTTGCCCATGCCCGCCGGTGCGCGCACCACGGCGCCACCCGGGCGGCCCGCGAGGCTGGCGCGCAGCCATCCGAGCACACGCACCAGTTCCATGGCACGGCCGACGAAACGCGGCGCGGCGCCTTCCAGGCCTGCCACGCAGTCGCGGTACAGCGCCTCGGCCGACGGACCGGGGCGCATGCCCAAGGTCTGCTGCAGGTGGTCGCGCAGGTGGCCGTACCAGCGCAGCGCCGAAGAGCGTCGCCCGGCCGCCAGCTCTTCGCGCATCAACTGGACATGGGCCGCTTCGTCGGTGGGGTCTTCGCGCACCAGCCGTTCCAGGTCGCCGGTCTGGCGCAACAGCCGCAGGAACTTGTCGCGCAACCGCTGGCGCGGCGCCTCGGTCCAGGTTTCGTAGCGGGCGTCCGGCAGGAGGTCGCCACTGTAGAGCTGCGCGGCCGCCTTGCAGGCCTGCGGATCGCCGCTGCCCAGGGCCTCGTCCGCGGCGCGCTCGAAGCGGTCGGCGTCGCACGCCACCGCATGGTCGGGCAGCAGGAAAACCCGGCCGCCTCGCAGCACCAGGGCATCGGGCTGGCCGATGAACTGGCGCGCGTGGTGCGCGGCCTTGCGCAAGTTGGCGCTGCCCGCGTCAGGGTCCAGGTGCGGCCACAGGGCTTCCACCACCTGCTCGTTCGCGAGGCTGCGGTCGGGCTGCAAGGACAGCAGTTGCAGCAACTCGGCGGCCCGCCGGGTCAGCGGCACTGGTGGAGTCTGCGGGTCATCGCCGGCCGCAGCCACCCCCACGCTCAGGCGGAACGGGCCCAGCAGCCGGATCGACACGGCCTCGGACGACGGAGTCGGTGGGAGCGACATCGCGATTCCTTTCCACCAGCACAAGGCCGGGAACGTTTCAGGAACGCCAAGCGTGGAGGATGAGTATGCCGTCTATCGAATCTGGCGGGTGCAACGAATAGACGCACCATCCCGCGCCCGCGGACCCTCAAGGAGTACCTCATGCATATCGCAAAAGACGCAGTCGACGTGAAGATGGAAATTCCCGGTGCTCTGATCCGGCAGCGCCTGGATTTCGGCGACGCGACCGGCTACAGCAAGATCAGCGGCGAGTACTTCACGCTGTCGGCGGGCGTCGACACGACGCCGCTCTTCCAGGGCCTGAACCACAACTCGTGCCAGTGCCCGCACTGGGGGTTCGTGCTCAAGGGCCAGATCACCACCACCGACGACGCCGGCGAGCAGGAGACCGTCAAGACCCACGACCTGTTCTATTGGCCGCCCGGCCACAACGTCAAGGTCGACGCCGACGCGGAGATCGTGATGTTCAGCCCGCAACACGAGCACACGCACGTGATCAACCACATGATCGAGAAGGTGAAGTCATGAACCCGAACAAGGCCCTCTGGGAAAAAGGCGACTTCACGCGCATCGCCGAGAGCATGCGCGAGAGCGGTGAAGACGTCGTGCGGCACGCGCACATCACGCCCGGCATGAAGGTGCTGGACCTCGGCTGTGGCGACGGCAACACCGCCCTCCCGGCCGCGAAACTCGGCGCGCAGGTGCTGGGCGTCGACATCGCCGCCAACCTGGTCGCCGCGGGCAACCGGCGGGCGGCCCAGGCCGGGCTGTCGGCCAGTTGCCGGTTCGAGGAAGGAGACGCCTGTGAGCTGCGGCTCGAAAACGCGTCCTTCGACCTCGTCATCAGCATGTTCGGCGCCATGTTCGCGCCCAGGCCCTTCGACGTGGCACGGGAGATGGTGCGTGTCACGCGGCCGGGCGGCCGCATCCTCATGGGCAACTGGATTCCCAACGACCCCACGCTGGTGGCGCAGATCCTGAAGATCAGTTCGTCGTATGCGCCCCCGCCGCCCGAAGGTTTCGTGAGCCCGATGGGCTGGGGTTCGACCCCGAACATCCTCGAGCGTTTTGGCGCGGTGGGCATTGCCTCGGAGGCGATCAGCTGGGAACGCGACAGCTACATCTTCGACTTCAAAGGCTCAGCGGAAGAATTCGTCGACACGTTCCGGCAGTTCTATGGCCCGACCATGAACGCATTCGACGCGGCCGCCAAGGCCGGGCGCACCGACGAACTGCGTGCGGAACTGGTGACGCTGTTCCAGAGCCAGAACCAGAGCCAGTACCCCAACACCTGCCTGATCGCCGCGACGTTCCTGCGGGTGACGGTGGAGGTGGGCTGACCCGCTCCAGCGCAACCAGATGATTGCCGCGGCTACCAAGTGAAACGGCCTCGTTGCAGGGAGGTGCCGTAGTTACGGAAGCGCGCCAAGCTCCGCTTCGGCACAGCCTGACGCGCCGTCCCCGAAGGCCCGTCAGCGCAGCGACTGCGCGCAATGCGCCAACGCCTGGCGCAAGGTGGTGTCCACACGCCGCAGCGAAAGCCCGTGACGGGCGGCCACCTCGTCGCGCGTCAGCTCATGAATGCGCAAGCCCATGAAGATCGCCTGGTGACGATGCGGCAAGCCGCGCATGGCGCGCTCCACAGCCAGCAAGCCGGAGCGGGCTTCGGCAATGGGCTCGGGGCCGGGCGAGGGGTCCGCGAAGCTTTCCAGTTCAACGGCCGCATCGCCGCTGTACTGCCAGGGCCGGTCGGCGCGCAGGCGGTCCACTGCCACGTTGCAGGCCACCCGAAACACATAGGCCTCGGGGCTGTCCACCGCATCGGGAACAGCGCCGTCGCCCAGCCGCAGCCAGGCGTCGTGCAGGCAGTCGCTGGCCTGGTCGGCGCAGCCCAGGCGGTGCAGCAGGCGCCGGTGAAGGCGCTGGTAGTTGGTCACCAGGCAGTCGCGCAGCAGCGCGACGCCATGGCCGGCATCGCCTTCTTCGGAAGACGCCAGGCAAAGTTGAATGCTCATGTCCATGACGGATGTGCCTTCGTGACTGCATCTGCAAAAAATGGCCGGGGCCTGCGCAATGGCCGAAGCACGCCCCACCCTCCCCTCGCATGCAAACACGCGAGGGGAAGCCGCACCTTGTTGTGCCCGGGGTGGCGGGTCTAGTCGGGCTGCTGCAAGCGGCGGCGCTCGGCTTCGGTCAGCCGCGCCAGCTGTTCCGGCTTGAGGCTTTGCCCGTGACCGATGACCTGCACGCGGTGGTTCGGGTCGTGGCTGGCCACGCCCGGCGGCCGCGCATCCGGTGCACCGGAAGGCGACAGCGCGCCGCCGCGCTCGGCCGCCTCGCTGCCGAAGCCGAGCACCCGCACGGTGAAGACCGAGGGCAGCGCCTGGCGGCTGGCGGCGCGGTCGCGCTGCACCGCGTCCTGCGCGGCCATCGCCGCCTGCGAGGCTGCAGCGCTTGCATTGGTGAGCGCGCCCACGTTCACCGCCGCCACCACCGGAATGCCCTTCGACTCGCCCTTGACCTGGATGTTGTCGGCGTTGAGCACCTGCAGCGCCGCGATGTTCAGGTTGCCCGCCACGCGCACGCCCGCATCGCCGGCGTTGACCACGCCCCTCGGCGCCACCAGGTCAACGTCGCCATCGCCCACGGTGCCGATGCCGCTGCCGCTCATGTCGGACTTCTCGCGCACGGTGGTGTTGCCGTCCAGGTCGGTCATCACTTCGGGCGCCGAGGGCACACGCACGGTCTTGGAGCCGCGGCCGGCGTCGATGTCGCCCTTGCTCGACCAGATGATCTGGTCGCTGCCGCGCGAGGTGGCTTCGGGCACGAACGACAGGATGCGCGAGCGGTTCACGGTCACGTCGTTTCTGGCGAACACGTTGATATGGCCCGAGCCCAGCGTCACCAGCCCGTGGCCGTCGGGCACCTTGGTGCCCAGCGCCGCCACCTGCAGGCCGCCGCCCGGCGTCAGCACGTTGATGTCGCCGCCGGCCATGGTGCGCAGCATCATCAGGTTGGCCGCGACGTTGCCCTTCCACTGGTCGCCCGGGAAGAGGGTCTCGATGGCGGTGTAGCCGCGGTTGTAGCCGCCGTTGCGCGGCAGGTCGTCCACGCCGGGTTCGTTCTGGTCGCGGCCGGCATCGCGCAGTTCCAGCATGTAGATCTGGCGCAGGAACTGCTGCTGCGCGAGCTGCGGCAGTGCCTGGAAGCGCTGCCACGCGGCCACGGGCGCCAGCGTTTCGCCGGTCATGTCCTTCATGTACGACACCAGGCCGCGGCGTGTCACCTTCTCGTGGCCGGCCCGCATCTCGGTGCCGTCGACCAGGTACAGCGGCAGCGTGCTGCCGTCGACGCCGCGGGTCTTCAGGTGGCCAGGCATGGCCGCGACCTTCGACGGGTCGAGGTAGGCACCGGCGAAGGCCTCGTAGGCCGGCGCGTGGTTCATGCCGGCCATCACGGTGATGGTGGCCCCCTGCTCGGACAACCCGTTGACCTGGGTCTTCGGGATCGGGCGGTTGTCGGCGGCGTCGTACTGCTGGTTGCCCAGCGTCATGACCCGCAAGTCGTTGGCATAGACATCGCGTCCCGCCGACAGCACCAGCGAGCCGGCGCCCTGCAGCTTGATGCTGCCGGAGCCGTAGTGGGCCGGGCTCAACCCGCGGCGCACCAGCGCCGCCGCGATGATGTCATTGCCTGCTTCCAGCAGCGTCGTGTCGTCGGAGTGCACGTTGCGCGCATTCATCTGGATGCCGCGGATGTCGGTGCCGGCGCGCAGCCAGGTCTGCTCGTTGGCAACGATGTTGGCGCCCAGGATCGAGCCCTGCGCGGCATAGACGCGGCTCGGCGCACGATCGTCGATCAGCGTCGGGACTTCAGGATTGCCCACGTCGGTGAAGTACGGGGCCCCGAGGTACGTACCCGGCGACAGCGGGTTGCGCAGCACTGTGTCCATGTTGACGATCTGGTGGGCGTAGCCGCCCGCACCCGCTGGCAGGAAGGGCGATGGCACCATCGGCAACGTGGCGTACGACATGACGATTTCCGCGTCGTTCTCATGGCCCGCCCAGGTCTTCAGCAATGCGGCGTCCTGGCTGTTGAAGCGCACGTCGCGCTGCGCCATCAACTGCACGTCGTTGGTCGCGGCGGGCATGACGTACATCACCCCCTGGATCTGCAGGCTGCCGTTCATGGCCGTCGCATGCAGGCGTGCCGGGTAGCGGTTGCCACCGTAGCCGACGAGGCCGTTTTCGGCCGTAGTCTGAGGGCGCAACACCACGTCGCGGAAGATGAAGTCGGCCTGGTTGACCAGCGTGATATCGCCACCGGTCGAGACCAGGTTCAGGCCGCTGCGCTCCGAATAGCCCGCCATGTAGGCACCATGGTCGAGCAGCCGTCCGTCGGGCGTCATGCCGTTGCCATAGCGCACGAGCAACGGATCGACCACCGCTTGCAGGCGCAGGTCGCCTGCGGTGCGCAGGCTCAGCGTGGCGTCGCCCAGCGCCAGCACCGGCGCCACGGCGAAGGTCTTCAAGACGCCCACGTTCTGCGCGTCCGTCTTCGTCACGGTCACCGTGTGGCCGGTGGTGGTTTCGCCGGCCCGGATCTCGCCCGTGCCGCGCCCGATGTAGTACTGGCCGCCGCGGATCGCGCCGCCGGCCTCGACCGTCATCGCGCCGCCGTTGCGCACCTCCATGTTCATGGCCTCGCCGACGCTGCGCCCGCCGCGCATGCGCATGTTGCTGGTCAGCGCCACCACCAGGTTGCCGAGGTCGCCGCCGGCGCTCACGTTCACGTTACCGCCGCCGAAGGCGGCCACGCCTTGCCTGAACTCGCCGTGGTTGACCCACCAGCTCGCCTGCTCGATCGGGCGGATGTTCGGTGCGCAAACGCCGTTGCTGCAGTTGGTCGCGCCGTCGTGGTACGGGCCGAACACGCGGTCGGCGTTGACGTTGCCCTGCCGGTTGAGCCACTCGGTGAAGCGCTGTCCCGAGGGCTGGGCCTCGATGCCGCCCTGCGCCACGATGTCCAGGCTACCGCCCTCCACGCCGTAGGCGGCATTGGCGGGCGCGCTGCTGAAGTCGCTCCAGGTGGTGGTGTCCTTGCGGCCCGCGGTGTAGATCACCGAATCCTTGTGCGCCAGCTTCAGGTCGCGCCCCGCGCGCACTTCGAGGTCGCCGGTGCCGGTACGTACCAGCTTGCCCGCGCCGCTGTCGACTGCCGCATCGGGGTCGGTGTCGGCGCTGCCGATGCGGACCGTGCCGCTGCCCGCCGCCTGCCCGGCCAGCGGCTTGAGCGCCAGTGCATTGGCCGAGTCCATGTCGGCGCCGGCAACCAACCGCAGGTTCCATGACGCGGCCTCCTGCAGCGTGCCGGTGCGGTCGGCCGCGCTGAAGCCGTCGCTCAGGTGGCCGTCAATCAGCAGGTTGCCGGCCGCGCGCAGCGTGAGGCTGCCTTCGCGGGCGTCGGCGAAATCGGTGAACATGTTCCAGTCGCTGCCCATCGCCAGGTCGCCGGTGCTGCTGATCTCGATGCCGGGCATCACGCGCAGGCCCGAGCCCAGGCCCAGCCGGCCGGCGATGGCGCCGCCGCGGTTGGCGAAAGTGGTCGCATCAGCAATCACCGTGCTTTTGATGGCATCGACCGAGGTCTGGTTTTCGTACACGGCCACGCCTTCGAGCACGGCCGAGCGCGCACCGACGATGCCGGTCTTCACGGCCACTGCGGCCAAGTCGTCGTGGGTCGCGTTCTGGCGCGCGCGCAGGCGCACCTTGCCGCCGTCGGCACCGGCCACATCGATGGTGCCGCCGCGCAGGTCGAGCGAACCGCCCGTCGCCTCGAGCGTGACACGGCCGCTGCCCAGCGTGCCGGTGGCACCGGCCAACAACTGTGCGCCGTCCTGCATCGACACGCCGTTGCCGCCGGTGACGCGGATCGCGCCGCCGTAGGCCGCGCGTGCGTCGATGCGGCCCGTGATGTTCACCCTGCCGTGGTCCGCAGTGAGACCGAAGTCTTCCACCGTGGTGGCACCGTCGAGCGTCACGTCGCCCTGACGGATGCGGAACTGGCGCGAGCGGTAGAAGCCCGCATCGTTCAGCCGCTGGTTGAAACCCGCGAAGTCGCCGAGCGTGGCAATGTCCAGCGAGAAGGCGCCGGCCTTGCCGCCGTTGCCCGCCTGCGCCGCGACACGGCCGTCGAGCACCACGGTGCCGCCGTTCGATGCCGCCAGCGCCAGCGTGCCGGCGTTGCCGCCGTCCGCATGCGCGGCAAGGTGGAGCGCGCTGCCCGCGTCCAGCCGCACGTCGCCGCCCACGGCCGACAGGTTGATGCGGCCCGCATCGGCATACGCGGTCACGTCGAAGAAATTCTTGGCGAAACCGCCCACGTCGATCTGCGCGCCGTTGGCCAGCACCACGCTGCCAGCCGAGGCCGTGATGTCCACGGCGCCGCCCAGTGCCACGGCGCGGCTGCCGAACAGCACGCTGCCGCCGCCCAGGCTCAGGCGCGTGCCCAGGCTGTCCTGCAGGCCCTGGTCCGCCGCGCCGTCGCCTTGAGCGCCCAGCACCTGCAGCGCGCCGCGCGTGAGGATCGATTGCGCCGCGCCGCCGCGGCCGGTCAGCAACGGCGTGGTCAGCGTCAGCGCCGAGTCGCCGGCGTCGATGCCGCCGTTGCCCTCGCCGAGGGTGCGGTTGCGCCCGTGCAGCGAGATTGCACCGAAGCCCGAGAGGGTCTTCTGCCCCATCCCCAGCACCAGCGTGCCGGCATCCAGCGTCAGGCCGCCCGTGCCCGTGCCGGTGCCGCCCGCAGCGGTGGCAGTGCCGCCGCTGTTCATCAAGGCGATGGTGTCGCCGCGCAGCACGACATCGCCGGCGCCCGCGCCGGCGAGCCGCGCGCCGTCGAGCGTCAGCGAGGCCAGGCCCGCGGCGCCGAGGTCGAGCGACTTGTAGAAGTCGAAGCTCGAATAGCTGCGCAGCGTGAGGCGCTGCGAGTTCGCCAGTTGCGCCAGCGCGCCTTCGTCGAGCACCATGCCTTCGCTGCCGCCGCCAAAGCCGATGCGGCCCGAGGCCACCGACAGGTCGGTGCCGGCAATGCGCGCCGAGCTGGCCAGTTCGGTGTTGCGCGTGGCGTCCAGCAGCAGCGCCGCGCCGCCGTTCACTTCGGCGCCGGCGCCGATGCGGACCAGGCCGCCGGTGGTGGTGTCGACGTTCTGGCGCAGCACCTTCGCCACGTTGCCGTTGGCCACGCGCACCAGCGCGCCCCAGTCGCGTGCCGGTGTCGTCAGCACGTCGTCGTCGGTGGCGGGGGTGCCCTTGGTGTCGTACACCTCGCGCTGCTGCGGCGCCACGATCAGGTCGCCCACGGTGCTGGCGCCGGTGCCGCGCGCGCTCACCACGCTGCCCGCGTCGACGGCCACCTGCCCGCTCGCGGCCAGGATGATCTCGGGGCCGTAAAGCGCCGAGCCCGCGTCGTTGCGCACCACGATGTCGCTGGCCGTCACATTCAGCCCCACGCCCAGCGGATCGCCCTTGCGCGTGCCGCCGACCAGCAAGCTGCCGGCGCCGAAGTTCGACAACGCGGCGGAGTCGATCACCAGGTAGCCGTCACCGCGCAGCGTGCCGGCGTCCTGCCCGGCGCCGACGATGGCGATCTTCTTGCCCGCGATGTCGAGCAGCCCGCCGCGCCCGCCCGTGTCGGGCTGCGAGCGCAGCGTGCCGTCCAGCAGCAGGCGCTGGGTGGCGTCGAACACCACCGCGCCGCCGTCGCGCGCCAGCCGCGGCGTGACCACGCGCTGGCCCGTCAGGCGGTACTGCGTGAGCTTGAAAGCTTCCGACGCGAAGAAATCGTTGGAAAAGGCCTCGTTGTATTCGCTGTAGCGGCGCAGCGTGTCGCCCGACATCACGCGCCACGCGGAGGCGGTGGCCTGCTGCGTGCCGCCGTAGGCGTTGCCGGTCTTGCCCTGCATGACGATGCCGCCGTCGGGTGCCTTGAAGCCGGTCTTTGCCGGGCCGGCCCACGCGGTGCCGGTGGACTGCACCGCCATCGCGCCGGGCAGCAGCGCATAGCGCGCGGGCAGCAGGTCGTACCAGCCGGCGGCAAGGCCTGGGCCGCCGGACAGCCAGATGCGCTGGCCGGCCTCGATGGCGCTGGCCGGCGCCGTGCCGGTGCGCCCCGGCAGGATGGCATAGGTGCCGGGCATCGACAGCACGTCGTGCGAGCCGCCGGGGCCGGGCACGAATTCCCAGGCGTACATGTCGCCGCCGCCCGAGATGTCGACCACCGCGCCCTTGGCCAGCGCCACGTCGGGCGCCTTCATGGTGATGCGCTTTTCGGGCGGCGCGACCAGCGCGCTGTCGGAAGGACTGCCGTCGTCGCGCCGGCGCGACGGATCGAGCCAGTGCTCATTGTTAGACAGCGTGCCGTAGGGCACGGTCAGGCCGCTGCCGCTCACCGAGGTGATGCTGTCGCTGCCCAGCGCCAGGCTCTTGCCGGCGTTGAGTTCGATCTGTCCGAGCGGCGCGCGCAGCACGCCGTTCTGTGCGATCACCGGAGCCTCCAGGCGCAGCGTGCCGCCAGCCGACAGTGCGGGCGGGCCCGCATCGCCCAGCCGCTCGATGGCGATCGACTCACCGGCGCGCACCACCGCCGTCATCGCGGTGGACGGGTAGACCTGGCCGGCCTTCATGACCAGCTGGCCGTCGACATCGAAGTTGACCTGCAGCGATGTTGCGGGCGTGAACGTCGCGGGCAACGCGCCGCCGAGCCGGATGTCGTCGGCCTGCAGCACGGTGCGGCCGAAGCCGGCGATGCGCATGCCGGCCGTGCCTTCGGGTGCGGCCCTGCCGATGTCGATCAGCGCGGCAGACAAGGTGAGTTGCCCGCCGAGCGCCGTGGGGTCGGTCCACCCGCTCGATGCAAAAGGCGACAGCGCATCGAGCGAAATGTGCGCCGCCGACAGCTGTGCGCTGCCGAGTCCACCGCCGTTGCCCAGCTTGGGTGTGGCAAGCGACAGGCTGCGGCCGGCCTTCACGTGCACGCCGTCGGCCAGCGAGATGCCCTTGGACGCATTCAGCGACACGGCATCGAAGCCGCCTTGCGAAATGGACCCGGCCAGGACACGCGAAGTCGATTGCGTCTTCACGTCGGGCACCAGCACATGCGTGGTCAGCGCCGCGCTCGTGTAGAAATGGCGCGCCAGCAGGTCGAGCACGATCGGGCTGATGGTGAGGTTGGCCTCCCAGGGCCGGACCACGCCCGAGACCCCGGGTGCATCGAGGTCGTTGACGATCTCCATGCCGCCGCCCACCACGCCCGGCAGGTTGGAGATGGCCGAGCGCATCTGCGTCGTGAACTTCAGGGGCGTCTTGCTGTACTCGTCGAACAGGTCGAGGTCGGGCACCTGGCTGAAGAGCTTGCTCATGACTTTGCTGGTGACCGGGTCGCGCCAGTACAGCGTGGTGGGCACCGTCACGCCGCCCGGCTTGCCGGGCGGGCCTTCGCTCGAATCGACGATGGTGAGCGAGCCGCCCGATGCGCCCGCGCCGCCGCTGCGGCCCTGCAGGTCGGCGGCCACGCGCATCGTGCCGCGGCTGCCGCCCTTGAGCAAAATCGCGCCGCCGTCGCTGGACAGCGCCACGCTTTCCCAGCCCACCGGACCCAGCCGCGGACCCGCGATGGGGATCTGGATTTCGCCGGAAGCGCCGGACACATCGATGCGCGCGCCGGGCTGCAGTTGGAGCGCATCGCCGCCCAGCAGAGAGACCTCTCCGCCGGCCAGCACCTGGCCTTTCAGCATGCCGCGCGAATCGGCATGAATCACCGGCACGCCGCGCGCCAACAATTGCGCGCCGGCTTCGAGCGTGAGGTCGGCCGCGCCCAGTTCGATGCGCCCGGCCGGCGCCTCCAGCGTGCCCTTGATGCTCATCTTGCTGGCGGGGCCTCCTGCGGACATGATCAGCCTGCCTCCGGTGTCGGCACGCACGACCGCACCGGCGCCCACTTCGATGGGGCCTTCGACCGTGCCGAGTTCGAGCGACGCGGGCTTGTGCGCCAACCGCTCTTCCGGCCGCAGCACGCCGACCGGCGCGACCTGTGCCAGCGTGGTGCCGCTGGCGACATCGCGGTAGGGGAACGTCGCCAGGTCGATGCTCGCTGCGGGGCGCATCACGCTGGCGCCTTCGGCGATCGCGATGCCCGACTTGTCACCCACGTTCACAGCCACCGCGCCGAAGCCGCGCTCGCTGTAAAGGGCCTCGGGCAGCACCACGGTCTTTGCATCGGGTGCCGTGCCGCCGATCTGCACCGGCGACAAGGTGCCGAGTTCGAAGCGCGCGGCCGAGCCGGCCGCGTAGCCGCGGATGTCGAGCGCCGCCATGTCGGCCTGCGGCGTCACGCCGCCCAGCGAGACGGTGCCGCCGTTGCCCACGCGCAGCTTCGGCAGGCCCTGCTTGCCGGCATCGACCCGTCCGCCACCGGACACGTCGAGCACCACGCCGGGATCGATCGCGAGCTTGGCCGCGCTCAGCGCCAGCTTGCCGCCGTCAAGGGCCCACTGAGCGGGTGCCGAGCCGTCGCGCCAGGCATTGATCCACTGGCCCCGCACATCGAGCGCGCTGGCCGCGCCGAATGCGAGCGCCCCGTTGACCGAGTCCAGCGCGATCTGGCCACCGGGTGCGCGGATGGTGCCGTCGACCTGGAGGTTGACGGTCGCGGCCTCGCCACCGCTCGCCTGGAAGGTGCTGCCCGGCGCCAGGTTCAGCACCGCGCCGGATTCGAGGATGAAGTCGCCCGATACGTTGAACAGCAGACGCCCCATGCCCGAACGGTTGAGCACTTCGTCGGACAGGTAAGTCAGCTTGCCGGGCTCCTTGACGCCCGAATCGGGCACCGGCGGCACGCGGAAATCGTCGCCCAGCGCCGACTGCGCATTGAAGCCCGCGACCAGGCGGCGCGGGTCGCGGCTCACGACCAGTTGGCCGACCCACCAGGGCCGGTCGTCCTTGGTTCCGTTGCCCAGTTGCAGTTCGCCGCCCAGGTTCTTCGTGGGCTGCATCTGCTGGCGCTCGCCGACCAGGCTGCCGCCCCAGTAGTCGCCCTCGAGCACCATCGCGTCGCCCGCGAAGATCTGGATCGCGCCGGCCTTGCGGCCTTCGGTGTAGCCGGCCTCGGGCATGTCGGCGCCGATCAGCGGATTGCGCCACGTGGTCTTCACGCCCCAGCGCGCGTGGTTCTGCAGGTACTGGCCGGCAATGCCCACGTAGTCCATGTCGGGCATGGCCTGCTGCATGCCGTAGACACGGCCGTCCGCGCCCATCAGCTTGGTGCTGGTGTTGCGGCCGTCGGCATAGCGCACCGAGCCCCCCGCCACATCGAGCAGCGAACCGGCCCGCGTGATGACGGCGCCGCCCGCACGCAGCGTGATCTTGCCGGCTTCGGCCGACAGCTCCTGCAGGTCGGTCTTGCCGACGCCGATCCAGCCCGTCATGTCGCCCAGCGGCGTGCCGACCCAGGCACCCGGGATGTAGGTCTTGCCGTCGCTGCCCAGCACCCATTCCACGCCGCCCATGGGGCCGCCCGCAAACACGCCGTTGGCACGCCGGTCGACCATCACCTTCTTGCCGCGCACCCACGAGTTCACCAGCAGCGGCGAGTCGCGCAGTTCGTTGATGCGCAGGTCGGCCTCGATGAAGTTGCGCGACATCGGCAGCAGGATGTCCTGCACGCCCGCCACGCTCAGGAAGGCCTCGCTGTCCAGGTAGATGCGGCTTCCGTCGCGCAGGTTGCCCTTGTAGTAGGGCAACTGCGTGAAGATGGGGTTGGCCGCCGTCTCCATGTGGATGGTTCCCGAAGGCACGATCACGCCCGCACGCGGCTGGACGTCGATGAGATTGCCGAACAACTCGATGCGTCCCGGCTTGTAGCGCGTGACGAGCGCGCTGGCCTCGATCTCCGACCTGTCGCTGGCATCGGGCAGCACCTGCGTCACGCTGTTCGGCCCCAGGGTGAGCGTGCCGGCCGACCAGTTCATCAGGTCGTTCATGTCACCCGTGTAGGCCCGCGCGCCCTGTCCCCAGGCACGCATCACGATCGAGCCGTTGCGGTTGTTCAGTGCCGTGGTCGCCGTCAGCACACCGCTCTGGCGCACGTCGCGGCCCTGCAGCGTGATGTTGCCCCGGTCGGACTGCACGATGCCGGTGTTGGCCACTTCGTAGCCGACCTGCGCGGCGCGCGCGGCCATCTCGGGCAGTACCACGTCGCGTACCCCCGCCATGTAGGCGGCGTCGCCGTACGCCGGTGTCAGCGCATGGGCGCTGAGCACCTGCCCGAAATTGAAGGCCCAGCCCGGTACGGCCGATGCCGCCACGTCCAGCCCGCGCACGCCATTCGGGTCGTTGCCGATCGGTGTCTTCAGGTAGACGTTCTCGCCCGCCGCCATGATGACCTGCCCGTCGGGTGCCGACAGGTGGCCCGCGTTGCGCACCTTGGGCCCGAACAGCATGAGCTTGCCGCCCGCGTCCACCGCCAGCCGCGCGCCCGCATCGACCCGCACCTCACCGGGCGGCGCACCCGGACTGAAGCGGTCCACGCCGCCCATCCGGTCGGGCCGCGTGCCGTGGCCGGGCTTGAATCCGGAGTCGGCAAAGATCTCCGGCTTGAACGGACTGAAGTCGCCGAACTGCGGAATGCTCGCGTCGTTGCCCTGGTAGGAATGGCTCTGGCCGTTGTTGATGCCGAGCTTGAACTGCGTGTCCGACAGGCTCAGGCTCGACGCCACCAGCGTGCGCGTGTTCACCTGGCTGTTGCCGGTGAAGACGATGCCGTTGCGGTTGACGAGATACACCGACCCGTCGGCCTTGATCTGCCCCGCGATCTGACTGGGTTTGCCGCTCGGGTCGTTGATGCGGTTCAGCGCGATCCAGGTGTTGGTGCCGTCGGGCTTGGCGCCGGCGCGCTGGTCGAACTGCACGACGGTGTTGCGCCCGACGTTGAAGGTTTCCCAGTTCAGGATCGCCTTGTCCGCCGTCTGTTCGATCTTCACCTGGGTCTTGCCACCCGCCGCGCTCTGCACCGGTGCATTGGCGTTGGCCCAGCCGGCGGTGAGGCTGTTCGCATCGATCTTCAGGCCGCCCTCGGTCAGCCCATCGGGCACCGAGCCGTCGTTCTCCGCCGCCTGCCGTGCCGCTGCTTGCGCGGCCTGTTGCGCCGCGATGGTCTGCGCCGCCAGGTTCAGGTTGTTGATGGAGCGCTGCCACTGTGGGTTGTCGGCCTTCTGCCGCGCCACCGGATTGGTGAGGCTCGACGCGGGCTGGCCGTTCGGCAGGTAGCCCGTGAGCGCGGCCGTGCTCTGCGCCGAGCCCTTGGCGTTGAACCATGCACCGCTGAAGGCGCGCTGCGCCTGCACTTGCCCGGCCATGCCGCCGGCCACCAGCATCAGCGCCATGGCGCGCGCAATGGGCGCCAGCCTGAAATTCCCCTGTCGTCGATCCCCGTTCCCGCGCATGCCCGTGTTCATGTGAAGTTCCCGCCAATGATTGGTTCGATGTTCTGGAAGGGCTTCACATCAAAGGGCCGCAGTGCAAGAGAAGAAATGCAATGCGGCGCGACGAAAAACCCGTTACTGCCAAGACACCGGACGCCGCCGGATTCCGCCAACATTTTTTGAACTCCGCGCACGGGGCAGTGCGTGGTTTCGCGAGGGTCACGCGGCAGTCATTCGGTCGTCACGCGAATGCCACGCCAAAGCAGAAGTCGCGGCCTTCAGCTCAGGATCAGCAACCCGCCGGGCAACGCGCGCGCGCGCAGGTCGAACGAGTGCTGGATCTGCAGCAGCGCCTCGTCGAGCACGGCGATGGAGAAGCGCCCGCTCACGGCGCTGTCGCGCCGCGCATCGGCCATCAGCACCACGCGGCCGGGCCGGTAGCGATTGATTTCATCGAGCACCTGCGCAAGCGGCGTCTGCCTGAACACCAGCTCGCCCTTGCGCCATGCCGACAGATCCGCCGGTTCGACGGCCTGCACGCCACCGAGCGAGGTGGCGTCGTAAACCGTCTGCTGCCGCGCCTGCAACAGCTTGTGCCCCGCTGCATGCGCTACCTGCACCGAGCCTTCGATGCAGGTCACGCACACCTTGCTGCCCCGCAGGTGCCGCACCTGGAAGCGGGAGGCGCCTTGCGCGCCGCTGCGACCCGCGCCCGCGGTCACGACGAAGGACGGGCTTGCGCCCTCTTGCATCGCTTGCAGGTCGATGGCGACTTCGCCCGCGAGCAGGTCGATGCCAGTGGTTTCTCCATGGACCGACGTTTCGCGGCGCACGCGGGTCTGCGTGTTCAGCGTCACGCGGACGTGGTGGGCGAAACCGAGCGTTCGCTGCTCGCCCGTGGCAGTGCGTTCGTCTGCGCCCCATGCGCCCGGCGCGGGCCAGAGGCCGAGCGGCGGATAGGCCACCACCGCCACGCCGGCGACCGCGGCCGCGCTCATGGCCGCGCCCAGGAAGGCGCGGCGGCCCGGCTGCGCGGCGCGCGGGGTCCCCTGCGCCAGTTGCCGGTAGCGCGTCGCCGCCTTCGGATCGGCGCGCAGGCCCTCGTCGATGGCCAGCTTCATCGCATGCCACTGGTGCTTCGCCTCGTCGAAGGCCGCCTGGTGCGCGGCGCTGGTGTGCTGCCAGCGCTTGAAGGCCTGCATGTCCATCTGCGTCACCTCGGCCAGCGCCAGCCGGCCCAGCCAGATGCGCGCCTCTTCCCGCAGCGCGTCGGGCACGGCATGGCCGCGTTCGTCGGCAGGCATCGGAGGCGTTGGGGGTATGGAGGACATGGTGTTCACGAGGCCGCGCCGCACCGAGGTGCGGAACTCCTCCTGTTCAAGACAACTGGCACGGCGCAAATCCTCCAACTATTTTTTTTGATCCATCTGACGGCCCATGTGGGCCGCGCAGAAATCGTGCGCCCGTTTCAGCTCGTGTTCGACCGTGTGCAGCGAAACGCCCAGCCGCTCGGCCACGTCCTTCTGCGGCAGGCCCTGCCAGCGCACCAGCACGAGGATGTCGCGGCGGCGCTTCGGCATGCGCGCGATCACCTTGTAGAGCGCCGCCATTTCCGAGCGCGCCTCGGCGATCTCGGCTGGTCCCGGCGCGGTGTCGGCCACATCCAGCAGCGCATCGACCTCGCTGCGAGGCACGATGCGGCTCTGGCTGCGCAGGTTGTTCACGGCAATGTTGACGGCCATGCGCAGCAGGAACGCACGCGGGTGCTGCACCGGCCCCTGGTCTTCCAGCCGACGCAACCGCAGCCAGGTGTCTTGCAGGGCATCGCCCGCCAGATCGTCACTGCCCAGCAGACGCGTCAGGCGGCGCTTCAACTCGCCGTAGCGCTGCGACAGGAAGTCGAGCAGAACCAGTCGGACTTCTTCGGACACGGCTATGGCCTTGCCGCGTCTTCGCAGGACGGCCCGCCCGCCTGCGCCGGCAGGATCAGCATGGCCAGCGGCTGCTTCATGTCGGGCGGCGGCCGGTCGATGCGCACGCGCTCCAGCGTGGCCACCAGCACGGCATCGCGACGCGTGTCGCCGGTGCTGCCGAGCAGCTGCGCGCGGTGCACACGGCCCGCCGCATCGACACGAAAGCGCAGCAGCGAGCGGTAGTCGCCCTGCGCCGTGCGCGGATCGGCGCACAGCGCATCCCACACGCGGGCCTGCACCAGGCCGTCGTAGCGCTCCAGCCGCGCGCGGACACTTGCCGCCGCCTCGGCCTGTGCGCCGAGCGGCTTCAGCACGAAGGCGTTGACGCGGCCCGCGCTCACTTCTTCCATCGCAAGTCCGGTGCCTTCGAGCAGCCGCAGCAAGGCATCGCGCGGCGTGAGGCGGCCGCGCACCGGCGACGCCGAGCGACCGGCCACCAGCGTGCTGCTGAACAGCGCCGCGCGGCCCGACACGTCGGCGAAGCGGTTCAGTGCGGACGCAAGCGGCTGGGCCGGCAGGTCGAAGTCGAACTGCGGTTCGACGGAGCTGGAATGAAGCGTCACGCGCGGCTCGTCGGGAGGCGGCGGGCTGCCGGTGTCATCGGCTGCAAGGGCGACATGAGCGGGAAAGATCGACATCCATGCAGCCATGCAACACAGCCCCCATCGCGCGGGGCGGCGACACGTCAACACGCCACACGCGCGAAACGACCCCATGGCCGGTCGTCGCACCCTGTCGCATTCCCGCGCACGCCATCACGCCCGCAGCCAGGCTGCGGGAAATGGTGTGAAAGGGGAAACGCTTCGAGCCGGCAAAGACTTGCACCTTGAGGTAACAGCGCATGGTCGCATCGGCCGGTGACGCTTTTGTTACGCCCATCGCATCGATAAACAATCAGCGCGACCCGGAGTTATCGAGAACAGGTCGATCTGTGGACTCAAAGCACCTGCAGGTGCGCTTTAGCCTGCGGAGCGCAGCGACGTAACCTTGCTCAACGAGATCAAGGCCCAGATCACCGAGTTACCGACCTATGGCTACCGGCGTGCCTGCGCATTGGTGAACCGGCATAGGGCCAATACTGGTGCGCCACGGGTCAATGCCAAGCGCACCTACCGCGTGATGGCGGCCCATGCCTTGCTGCTACCGAAGGCGCCGAGACGGCGCCAGTCCAGCCGGCCCCATGAGGGCAAGGTGGCCGTCGTGCACAGCGACATGAGCTGGTGCTCGGACGGCTTCGAGATCAAGTGTGATTCGGGGCAGACCGTGACCGCGACCTTCACCAAGGACTGCTGCGACCGCGAGATCCTGGCCTATCGGGCATGGGAGGGCAAAGGGCTGCCGGGCGAGCCGGTGCGCGAAATGCTCATCGAGGCCGTGGAGAAGCGCTTCGGCGGCGTCGAGGGTGTTCCCAGTACCCACGCCTTGGAGTTCCTCTCGGACAAACGGGGGCGCCTACATCGCGGCCGAGACTCGACAGATCGCTCGACAACTGGGCCTGAGCCCGGTCAACACGCCCGTGTGCAGTCCCCAGAGCAACGGCATGGCCGAGAGCTTCGTGAACACGTTCAAGCGCGATTACGTCAGCCGCATGGACCTTGCCGATGCGAGAACGGTAATGGCGCAGATGGCCGCAGCCTTCGAGCACTTCAATGAGGTGCATCCGCACTCGGCATTGAAGATGAAATCACCCAGGGAGTTCCGGCAGCATCGCGCTGCCCACCAGCGCCTTGCTCAGATCGAGCAGACGCTACATTGCGAATAGTCCGTGTCCTGAAATACGGGGGCGAGATCAGAATTGCACCCCGCTGTCCTCTAGGAAAACTGTCTCGACTAAACCGAGCAGTTCAGTTCGGAGTGCCGACACGCTGTCAAGCATCCCTGACACCCACCCGCCACTCTGTACTCAGATGCGGCGCATCGTTTTCTATTTTTTTATGAACTTCCCGACCTTCTTCCTCCCGCCCTTGCTTCGCGAGTCTGTCCTCGCGACAGAGCGCATCACCCAGGCACCCGAGTCCTTGATTGCGTCTGCGCACCTGTCTGTGGCTTCCCTCGCATGCCAGCACTTCCTCCGTGTTCGCCGCCCTGGTGGGCAAGAGGGCCCCGTGAGCCTGTCCTTTATCGATATCGTTCCCAGCGGTGAGCGCAAGACGACTGTGTACAAGGACATTTTTCAGCCCGTCGCCGATTTCCAGCACGAGGAGGAAATGCGAATGCTTCCGCAGATCGACAACTATTACCTCGCACTTTCCGAATGGGAAGTCGAAATCAAAGACCTCTATCGCCGGAAGTCCAGCCTGAAGAAATCAGGCAAACCGACGCAGGCAGCCCAAGATGAAATCGAGCAGATGCTGAAAGAAAAGCCCAAGCGTCCAAAAGGCTTCAAACTGCTCGTGCAGGATGCCACCGCCGAGGCCGTAGCTCAACGACTGCACGAGGAGCATCCCACCGCTGCAATTGTTTCTTCCGAAGGCGGTGTTGTTCTCGAATCGGCGCTTTTTCGATCACTCGGCATGTTTAATTCACTCTGGAGCAACGAGGACCTTGAAATTGCGCGCAGGACTAAGGAAACGCTGAAGATCATCAGTCCGAATTTCGGGGTAACAATCGCTGTCCAGGAAGAGGTGCTAAAGAAATTCCTGAAACGCAAGGGCAGCGAACTCCACAACAGCGGCTTCATGTCCCGTTTTTTAGTCTCCCAAGCCCTACCCAAGCGAGGGACACGAATCATTACCGGCGAGGATCTTTCTCGCACTCGCTCGGACGAATTCAAGTCCAGGGTCACGGAGATCCTGAAGGCAACACATATTTTCGATGCGCCGGCCAGCAAGTACGTCATGGAATATGAGCCGCCGGCTTACAAGCCCTGGATCGACTTCTTCAATGAGACCGAATTGGCACAAGCCCCCGGAGGTTCGTTCGCGGATATCCCCGAGGCTGCCTCCAAGATTGGGGAGCAGGCGGCGCGCATCAGCGCAGTCCTTCAGTATGTCGAACACGGGCCATCCCCAATCAATGTGGTTAATGCGGAGCGTGGGATCAATATTGCCCGCGGACATCTTATGCAGCATAAGGAGATTTTTGGCGCCAAGCCGGAGATCCCCCAAGACGAAATTGATGCAGGCAGCTTGGGGCGCTGGCTCTTTAAACAGTGCGAGCGCTATGGCGGCATGTCACGCTTTCGCCGCAATGAAATCCTGAAGTTCGGCCCGGCCGCTCTTCGCAACACTGTGCGCCGAGAGGCTGCGTTGATCTTCATGGTCCGGGCTGGACATGTACGCCTGGAGTTCAGCAACAAGACCACGTTCGTGCACTTGAACCCGGAGTTCTTCCCGGTCCAAAACCCGCCGGCCTGGTTTCCGCCGCCATTCAGCGGCCTTCCGTCGGGTCGGATCTGAGCTGAAGCCTTGTCGGCTGGCTCGGCGGGGAAGGCAGCGCCGCCCTCGCCTTTCAACTTGTCGCCCCACAAAAGGCCGCTACTCCTGCTACTTCGTAGCAGGAGTAGCGGCTCTTTGCTTTGGACGCTCTACTTTTCTTGCGCACCCTCATGTTGAACCGGTGTGCTGGGCCTGCAGGATTTGCTCCCATGGGTCATGCTTCGTACTGCGGCCTGCCCCAAATGCCTGCCCGGAGCGGCAGTCAGTCCTCGCTCTTCGTGGCTGCGATGGTCGACACGAACGGCGTGCCCGAACCTCTCCAGGAACTCGTTTTGTTTGCCGGCCCAGTGCTTGCGCCGCATGGTCACCTCGGCCCCCAGAACCCCACGCGGGCGCCCACAGTTGTCCTTCCGGCACCCGCCTCGCTCCGGATGCACGGGGTTGTAGCGCCTGAAATATTGAGACGGCTCCCGATCATGCTGATCGTCCAGCCGCTCAGAAATCATGATGTGCGCATGCGGCTGGGGAACGCCCCCAAGGCTGGCCATGGGGCAATGAATGGCGTATTGGTAGGGCTTGCCTTTGAAGCTCTCCTTAATATACGAATTGACCAACTCATCATTCTGCTCTGCCGTCAGTTCAACCGGCAATGCCACCTCATATTCACGATAGGCGGCAGCATTACTACGTTCGTACTTATCGGCTGCACTCCACAGCGCTCGAGGCGATCCGTTGGCCCACGGCGGAAGATTGCCATACCCAGTCGCAATGAGATCCGCCGATTTATCTTCTCGTGCGTATTGACCTTCACGAGCGATATAGCTCGAGTGCCGTGCGGCACTGCCCTTCTTACCCGTCTTGATCGTGATGTGAAAACTGGCCATTCTCTGCTCCTAATTGGAAAATGGGAGAAACGGTAAGTGCGCATGCTAATTTACCCTCCCCCTCTAGTCCCTCGACGTGAGAGTCCTATACCAATAGGAAAACATGTAAAAATAAACAACAGAAGAGAACGCCATTGCCGAATCATTCGCCAGACAGGTTATTCATCTATTCTCTTATTCGGTGACCAATCCCATCTGCCCAAGTGGCCCATTTAAGAGTGATATGAAGAAATTAGGAGGGGCAGCTTGAGACTGCCCTAAATTAGTACATGAACTCAAAGCACGATTGCAATGACTACGACTCTCCACCGATGGTGGTGTACAAATTCGCCGCCACCATCCACGACTATCTGTGCTGGTCACAGAAGTACCCTCGCGAGTGATCCGACGCCTACTTGGTCTGAATGTGAATGGAAAAGGGTTGTTGCTCGGCGATCCGAGCATCCGCGCCGCCTCTTCGAGATCTGCGAGCAATGCATGGAAAAAGGGCGATGCCCTAGCAAAAAAAAGAGCAGAGCTGACTCGCCCAGGCTCCGCTAATCCGCCGAGGCAGATTGCAAAGGCTGGGCGTCAGCGGAAAGTCATTTCGCAGATTTCGGGGCCGTGTATCTGAAGCCGCCCTCAGGGCCGCTGATGCGTTCAATCGGGAATCGCTCATCGAACAAACGATTGGCCTCCATTCCCAGCCCACTCTTCGTCAGGTAGGTGAGGTACTCCCGCATGCGATTGGGATCCATGAGATAAACCGGCAGAGCACTTCTCCCCTCTAGATCATCAATGAACAAGGCGGCGGAGACCGGCTCGACATTACCGGCTTCACGGTATCGAAACGCCGTCTTGACCTTAAGGGTGTGGCTCTTCTCGTAGTAAGCATCCACTTCCTTGATCATGGCTTGATGGGTTCGCTGAATCTCCTGCGCGAACTTCTCATTCCAGGTCGATGCGTCCTCAATCTGCTTGGCGGCTGCATCAATGGCAGCTTGAGACTTCTGCTTTTCGGCCTCGATCTCTGCCAGCAGCTTTTCCTTTTCTCCATTCGCCGTAGCCAAGTTCTCGGCACGACGCGCTTCCCATGCCGCGGCGTCGGGTGGTGCTTCTCCTCGTCGCAGTCGATCACCACTGAGCGATAGGAATTCCGAACGTTGCGCCGTGGCGATGCGTTCGATCCGCTGATCGATCTCCGCCACCCGTCGGGAAGCTTGCGCCGCGCGCTCCTGGCTGTAGCGTAGTGCATTAGCCTGGATGCTGCGGGCTTCCGACAACGCGTGGGTCACGGAGAGGTCGGCGAGATTTGCCCTGGTTTTCAAGGCGTCCAGCTCTCCTTGCTTGGCCAACTTGAGCAACCCGTCATCGAGCTTGACCGTACAGGTGTGGGTGACGATCGTGGCGTTGTTCACGATCTCGCTGGTCCAGTCGGTGCTCTTGCATTCCTTGACCTTGTTCAAGGTCTCGCCGACCGTGAACTCGTCACCGTGCAAGCGCGTGTCCTTGACGGCGGAGATCTCGCTGTCGCCGCAGCCGGCCATCACGGTGAGGGCGAGACTGAAGCCGATCAGTTTGGTCGTATTGAAGGTAGTCATGTAGAAAGTTCTTGATGAGGAATGGTTATGCGAAGGTGCAAGCCGAACATGTCGGCGCCACCGTCAGAGTGCAGAGCACGCGCGATGGCCTGCTTGCTCAGCAGCGATGCTTCTTGTTCACCGGCCGTCGGGGATCAGTGCCGAGCACGGCACCTTCCTCGGTCATGCACACGCCGTCGGCGCAGCCATAGCCAGGCGCTTTGAGTACAGCGCGGTCGGCATCACCGATCTCGCAGCGCAGTTCGTCGAAATCGAAATCCTGGTAGGAACTCGCCCGATCATTGGTCGTGTAGTACACGCCGTCGGCTCCCGCGTGCACCTGGATCGGGTAGACCGGGTACTTGAGATCGCGGCTCCAGCCCTGGATCTGGATCTCCATGGCCGAGCGGTCGATCTGGTGCTTCACGGCATCGGGGTTAATCAGCGGATCGATGCCCTTGGCGAGCGCCAAGGGCGTCCAGACGATCGCGATGAGCACAGCGAAGACGCTGCCGAGCATGGTTTTCATGAGAGGCCCTTGAAAGGAAGTGAAAGCGCCGTGAAGCCTTCCGGATCAGGCTTGTACGGCCATTGGGCGGGCGGCCTTTGATGGAAGTCGACGAAGGCGCCAACCGGGTTTAGCCCACCCGAATAACTACAGCGTGCTGCGCGCCACCCCTGCACCGGAATTTCGCTCAGCCGCCCGTTCAAACGGCAGCTTCATGAAGACCAAGACGGCCAGCACGACGATGCCCGCCCACGGAACACACAGACTCCAGGCCAGCAGGCCCCAGGCGCCGTGATGGCCCAGTTTCTTGGCGAAGCGCCAGCCCAGAGCAGGCGGGACAACCAAGCCGACGAGGATGAGCAAGTGATAAATGTTCAATGAGTCCATGTTGAGTTTTGAGTGGAAAGTAGAAAGGAGGAAGACAGGAAGGTCCCCACCCTGGCGAGCCGCGCGAGGCTGACTTCTCCGAGTCAGCCGGATGGCCCCTTCGATCGCAGCGCTGAATGCGGTCTCGTCTTCGTTGGATTTTCTTTAAAGGCGTGTTTGAATCTCCTTTTTGACTAAGGTGAGGCACGCCGGACAGGGCAGTACCCGATCCAGCGCGCAGCTGGACGTCTTCGTTGATTGCATCTGAATGTTAAAGGGTTTCAAACACCGTGGTTTCAAACACCTCGTTTTTCGAGCATCGAGGGCATGCCTCGTGCCGCTCCTCTTTCTCTTCGCCTGGTGTTCGCCCGCAATATCCGCCTGATGCGCATTCACGCGGGCATGTCGCAGGAGCGCATGGCCGCCGAGGCCGGATTGGACCGGGCCTTCGTTGGCACACTGGAGCGCGGCCAGCGCAACATCTCCATCGACAACATCGAGCTGATTTCCAAAGCCATCGGCGCGCCCGCCCATGAGCTGATGGACCCGGACTTGCCGCAGCAGCGCGATCTCGATGTGACATTGACGCGGGCCCCGCGCACCGCCCGACCCTACCCGGTCAAGAAGCGCAGCACTCGTCGCAGCTAGACACCGGCTGACGTGTTGCGCCGCAGAACGATCAAGCTGCGCAGACGAACCGCACACGCCTCACCCGTGAGGTGACGGCAGTTCAGCGTGAACCCCGGGCTCGCGCGTACCGACCTGCCCGCCTCGGCTTGCAGTTCGATGCGCACGTTGTGAGCGCAGGCCCAGGGTTCACCTGCGCCGGCGTCCAGCAACAACAACGCCCGGGGCTCGCCGATGCCGCGCTCCCACTCCACCCCGATCACTGTCGCCCATCGGTTGGCGGCGGCGGATTCGAAGTGCACCAGGCATGCTCGACCCGCGCGCAGCGCCTCCAATGCGGTCGTCCCGACGTGGCCCGCTTGGCCGGGATCTGAGGCGTGCAATTCGACGACGATGGGCAAGCCAGCAGCATCGATACAGCGCAGAACGCTGTCGTCGCCAGTTCCCTGCAATGCCTTTCGAGCCAGGCGCTGGGCCTCTCTCATTTGCTGACGAGACAACTGCCCCAGTACCGCGAGGCACTGGATCACGCTGGCAAGCGCACAAGTTTCGGCCGATGCCGATTTGCGGATGGGCAGGTTCTGGTACACGAGGCCATCAGCGCCACTTACACCCTGTGCGAGGTACTGAACTTCGGTGTCGAAGCGGATGCCCTTCGCGAACAGGTGCTCAAGATGGGCCATGTGGTTGTCGTCTTTCTCTGGAGGCGTCATCCGTGATGACGACCCTGCTGATGGCGGCGCATGCGATGGTGGGCCGCGGCAGGGTCTGTTCTGTGTGCATGAGTGATCCTTGATGTGGTTCAAATCTGAATTCAGCCCGCCCCTTCAATCCGCTGGGGCGGGCCGCTGTGAGCCCCCGCGGAAATGGGGCGTGGCCATCGAGCTGGCCGACTCGATGGCGATTTGGTGATCTGCTGGCCAGGTGATCGCCGGTTTCCGTCAAAGCCCCCCAAAGCAGTCCCGGCGCCAGTAGCTGCAGAAATTCCATCCCAGCCCAAGGCCCAGGAGGATTCCGGTCGCAAGCACGAACGCGAAGGCCGTCAGGTAGTCAACCGGCCCGTAGCAGATGTTCATGGCAATGTCCTTATCTCTTTCTTTCTGGTGGACGAGGTGAATCTCCAGCTCCACAAGGACCAAACCCCGGTCCCTTGAGAGGGCGCCGGGGTCTGTGTCCTCGAGATGAGAAGAAGGAGATCGGGAGAGCGGCGTTCTGATGCCGCATTCAAAGTAGAGGGACACGGACAGGTTCTTCATCTGGAAACTGGAGTTGTCGCAACCTGGCCTCCTCTTCGGTGGCGCGCCAAGCCGCTTCCTGTTGGAACGGATCGGTTTGCTTGCGCTGCAGCATCACGCAGTCCACCCGCTGCAAGAACGCCTCGTCGAGCGGGAACATCTCCTTCTGGCCGGCCGCGCCCTGCGCGGGTATCGCGTCAGGTGTGCTTCTCATGAAAGCCTGCCCTCCAAGAAGATCTCCTGCACGCGCTCGGCGCCCGCGCCATGGGCCGGGAAGCCCACGATGGCGGCGCGATCGCGTTGCTGACAGATCCCGCAGTTCAGGCAATCGGAGTTGCCGGTGCTGGCAGGACAGACGATCACTTGGCGCCCGGCCGGCGTGCGAGTGGGCTTGGAGGTGCCTTGCGGCAGCACCACGACCACTGGCGCGATGCCCAGGTCCGCGTACGCATCGGCCTGGACCAAGGTCTCGGCACTGAGGTTGACCGTGAAGCCCAGCCAGTTCGCATGGCGGATCGCCGCCTGGTTTTGGGGTGTGGGCGGATAGTGGGTGTAGGTGAATCCGCGACGCCCCCGGTTCGCCATAGCCAGCCGTGTGAGCTTGCGACTGTCGATGACGCCGGGCGTTTCGGGCGTCAGATCACCCGCCTGGTTGTGGCGCCAGAGGGCATGGCGTCGCAAGGTCGCGATCTCCTCGAGCAACTCGTCGAAAGTATGACCTCGCCGCCCCTCGGACACGCTGCGCCAATGAATGGCCAGGGGCCCGCTCTCGGCATAGCAGCCATTGCCCTTGAAGCTGCAGCTCGGCGGGCACGAGTTCGCACTCGTCGTGGTCACCGGAATCGGGCCGGTCTTGCGGTTGCGGCTGACGCGCACCAGGTGATAGGTGCAGGTGTCCTGCTTGGTGGAAGCCGCAGGAGAGTGATTCAGCCGTTCCCGGGACGGCCGGGTCGATTGCGGGCGAGTGTGTGCCTCCGCCATGATCGGAATAAACAAAGTTGATCCTCTATGTTGTGAGCGCAGCCGTTGACGGCGACGCCATGAAGTGCCGGCCCCAAAGGGCGAGCCAGACCCACGCGCGCACCTCCACCACGCTCCAGGCCAGAGAGGCCGGGGCGTGGTGGGTGCGCGCGTAGGGGATGAAGGCGGACCGGGAGGTCCGATGCGCACGCAGGGCGCCTGCATGCAGTTGCAGCAAGTCCCGCTGCCGTAGAGACTCAGCGTCTTTGCGCGGGCAAAGTGGCAGGTGGGATCGGGTCGTTGCGGCCGAGCCTTCTGGCCAGCTTGTCTCGCACCTCCACAGCGCAGCCGTGCCAGGCACGGCCGCTGACCATGGGGGTGTCCAGTGCTTCAGGATCCATTGCAGCCACACGCTGGGCGTACTGCTCCAGCGCCTGCATCACGAATGCCTGGATGAGCGCCCCGTGGGCGCTGAACTCCATCAGCTCGGTGACGAATTCAACGTTGGTCGAAGGCATGCTGGCTCCCCTCATTCACCTCGCACACTTCGCACACCTCGCACACCTCGCACACCTCGCACGTCGACTGAAGGATCTCGAAGCCCGAATCGGCAATGAGGCCCGGATCCAGCAGCATGACCAGGTCATCCGAGATGCCCGAGCGCATCGACGCCCACACCTCATCGTCCAGGCCATCCTCGCGCGCACGCACCCTGGCAGCACCGGCGAGCGCCTCCTCATCGAAGACGGCAAGCTCGATGCTGAAGACCACCACTGTTCGGGGCATGGGCGGCGGGCCACTCATGCACCCTCCCCGGCATCAATGCGCGAGATCTCCGCGCCGAACGCCAGTGCCGCGTTGTCGGGACTGGGCGCTCCGTTCTGGCGAATCCACCAATCAGGCGGGCTGTACGGCACCGTCATCACCCCCAGGTAGCCGCCTTGCGAGGCGTAGCCCACCACCTTGGCGCGGCCGATACCGTTGATGCGGATGAGCACGTCGTCGCCGATCGAGGGAACCTCGAAGTCGGCCGACCACTTGAATGTGTCTTGGGCGAAGGGATCGCGGGTATAGGGCGGCACCGTGATGTGCCGCCGGAATCTGGTTTTCATGGATGTTTCTCTTGTGGATGTTTGTCTTGGGACGGCAACACCGTCGCGTGGCCGAGTTGTCGGGATTTCAGGCGGCAGATCAGGCCGTCGCTCTCGCGCGAGACGTCCCAGCCACGGCGGCCGAGACTTCGGCGCAGCACGTACGTCGATTCGCCGTAGGAGATGCGCAGACCCGGGCGGATGGCTGCTCGTCTGGCGGCCCGGTTCGCATGGAACTCGCGCACCTTCTCGCGCCATGGGCCTGCGTAGGGCCCAGTCGGAGGGCTGGCGCGATCCAGGAAGGCCAGCGGGCAGTCGAAGTAGTACGGCCCGCAGCTTTCATCCATGCTCTTGACGGCCACTTCGCCCTTCCTGCAGTCGATGAGGGTCAGGCCGATCCAGATTCGCCCGGCGTGCTCGCCCGAGCGGTTCTGCGCCAGGAACCACAGCCGGTTGCCGATCGCGCGATGGGCGAACACCACAGCAAAAGCTGTGACGCTGTGCAGTTCGTCATGAACGGCCTGCTCCTTGGTGGCCCGGTAGACGATGCTTCCCATCTCAGACCGCCTCCCGATCGCCCGCCAACGGCGCGCGGTCGGTTTGCACGCAGTGCCAGAACTCGCGCTCGGTATCGATGAGCCGGGAGATCTCGACCTCGTCGCGTTCGACCCGGTGGATCCGCAGGTCCTGGCCGCAGATCAATGCCACGACGTCGATGGCCTGGGCGCCTGTCACGGCCAGGCGGTGCAGCATCTGGATCCGCACGCAGTCGGGTAGGCCCTCGCCCCAGAGCTCAGCCGCATCCATTCCGACGCATCGGCATTCCAGCAGTTGGACATCGGGGGCGCCGACGACTTCGCGGCCGGGATGGGCCAGCATCCAGGGGTTCTGCGGGTGCCGCAGCACGTCGCGAGTTCGCCGCGCCTGGCGCCCGGTGCGCAGCGCGTAGTGCGCCGCCACGATGGGCTCGAGCAGCCGGCTCCAATAAGCAGCGGTAGCTGCGGACTGGATGAGGGAAGGATCGACGGGCTGCAGCAGGTCGTGGCGCTCGGTCTTTTCCATCCACAGTCGCACGGGGGACTTGAAGGGATCGCGGCCTACGGCTGCGGCGGCGTCAAGACTGCCAATCCCGGCTTCGCCCGCGCTCGGCCAGCGCCCGGTGGTCGCATCCTGCGAACAGGTGGTCGGCACCAGGCGCAATGCGGGGGCGCTTGGGGAACGCTGTGTGTTCCGGGGAATTGAGTTCATCGATTTCTTTCTGAAGGTTCAAACCGCCCATCCAGCAAAAAGCCCCGCCCTCTCGATGGAGAGGCGGGGCTTTGCTGGAGGAGCTGAGTGGGAGTGGTGAGAGGGAGTGAGAAGGAGGAGGTCGAAGATCCAATAGCGTCAAGCGGCGAGCTCCAGCGCATGCGCCAACGCTCGTTGCTTGAGGGCCGCGCCTTGGCCGAACCAGGCGCTGTCCAGCCGGTACTCGCGGTTGCGTGCTCGGCGCTCGTGGTCGACGAATTCGGTCATCGCACTGAGCAGGCCCCAAGTCGTGCCTCGCGCTGCAGCGAGCTCAGCGCCCCGGCCCTTGCCCTCGTAGAGCGCCAGGACCTTGCGCGCCGCCCAAGCTCGCGGCATGGACTGGGTGCCGACCTGAGGAGTTGCGAGTCCATTCGATTCCATCGGCCCGTAGAGCACATGCTGGATATAGGCGTCGACCTCCTTGCCCTTGACCTTGCGCTCGGACAGGACCTTCATGCGGTACATGAAGTCGTCCCACTGGCCGATGGCAATGCCCAGTTGCCTTTTGACAGCATCGGCATCGAAGCAGGTGTTATGGGGCACGCGAATCACGCTGCTCGTGTTGTCCAGTGCGATGGCCAGGGTGTTGTTGCACACGACCCGCACGGTCGTCGGGGTGACAGTGGTGGCCAGTGAGCCGTCGCAGGAGGTCGCGAACAACAAGTATCCGTTGACGGTGTCGCTGCCCTTGAGCACGGCTTGCTTGCCGGTACGTGCCAGCGCCCAGACCTTGCGCCCACCCTTGAGGACCCCTGCCGTTTCCATCTCGTAGCCGCCGACCTCGGTGAGGTCACGGTAGAACTCCAGGACTTCGCGGGGCTGCACGACCTGGTAACGGCTGCTGACGACCGACAGCGGTGCGCGCGAGTCGCTGCGGTAGAGCACCTTCTGCTCGCAGAAGGATTCCAGGGCCTGCAGGGAATCGCCTTCAGCTTGGGTCATGAAGCGCACCGGGGTTTCCTGGATGGTCCAGTCCATGCCGGCTTGCTGGGCCCAGACCTCAAGGGGTTGCTTGGGTTGAAGGCGATGCCCCAGGCGATGCCAGGGGGTGTCTCCGACGTAAGCCATCTGTTCGATTTGGTGTGCCATGGAAGATCTTTCTTGAAGTTGCGCGCACAGGCGAGCGCTGGCCGAGGCGCTGCGACAGCCTCGGCCAGGAGATTTGTGGGAAGGAGAAAAGGAAACGACGAGCCGAGTGGCTCAAAGGTGCTAAGTGCGGAAAGGGTCGGCTGCGCGTCAGGCGAAATCAGGGTCGTCAGGATCGATTTCGTGCGGATTCGGCTCCGAGTCGGGATTCATCGGTCGAAAAGGGGACGGTGCAGTCGGTTCGGCCGAGGACCATGGCGGCTCACTGGTTCCTCGCTGCCCACTGAATGTGTGACCGCACGCGGTACATCGGCAGTTGTTCAGGACCCGGTCATCGACGACACGCCCGAAGATGGCGCCGACCTCCGTGCCGAGCGCACCGCCGCCCAGAGCGCCGAGGACGACGCCGATGGCGGTGCCGAGGCTGCCGCCGACCGGTCCGGCAGCCATGCCGATGGTGAAGCCGGTGCGCGCACCGCGCAGTGCGCCAGCGATGCCACCGGCAGCACCGGCCAGACCGCCGAGCGTGCCACCGGTTCGCTGGGCCACGTCACGGGTTTCGATGCGGTTGGAGCCGCAGTTGGGACATTGAAAGTAGGACAAGCTGAAGAAGCTCCTTTTGCAGACTGGTGAATAGAAGAGAGGGAGCACCCAGACGGCAAAAAGCCCGGCGGACCGCGAGGTCGTGCCGGGCTTCTTGCTGGTTTGGCTGGTTAGGTTCGAGAAAGCGAGAGTTCGATCGAGGATTGATGAGAAATCAACTCCATCGCACGTACTCGGCCGACTGGACAGGCCAGGTGGTCACTTCTTGTCAGTGCTCACCTAAGTCATATGGGTCTGAAAAATTCTGGAATCAAACACGTTCGCTCGAAATCGAGAATTGACCACCCCTGTCCAGAGCCAAAGCCTGATATTTCCCCGCAACACACCTTGTTAGCACGGCCAACCGCCCTTTGCCGCGAGCAGAGCCGCTCCAGCGCAACGAGGGAGCGGCCCATCTACCAAATGAAGCGGCCTGGCCGCAGCCAGGTGCCGTATTTACGGAAGGTTCTCGCGAAAGATCACCTGGCTGCGCGTGGTCTCCACGCCGCTGAGCGCCTCGCGCTTGTCGCGCAGGTTGGTGAAGATGCGCACGCAGCTCATCAGCGTGGTGTGCGGGCTCTGCGTGATCACCGCGTCCATGCTGCCGTCGATGAGGAGCGCGCGCGTGTCGGGCGTGAGGCCGTGGCCGATGAAGACCACCTTCTGCTCGCGCCCCACTTCCTTCAGTGCGCGTGCCACGCCGTCTGACGCGCCGCCGATGTTGTAGATGCCGCCCATGTCGGGATGCTGCTCCAGCAGCGCGCGGGTCTGGCGGTAGTTCTTGGCCGCGTCGTCCTGGCCTTCGCGCAGGCCCACGACTTCGAGCTTCGGGAACATCTCGTCGATGACGTGCAGGAAGCCCGCCTCGCGCTCCTCGTGCGCCTTGTAGCTCAGGCTGCCCGCGATGAGCGCGACCTTCGCGGCGCGCGCGCCGATGAAGCGGCCGATGAGGTAACCGGCCGTGCGCCCGGCGGCGCGGTTGTCGAGCCCCACGAACGCAGCGCGCTCGGAGTTCGACAGATCCGAGATCAGCGTGACCACCGGCAGCCCGCGCGCGGCCAGCGCGGCCACCGCTTCGCGCACCGCCGGATGTTCGAGCGCCATCATCGCGATGCCGTCGCAACGCTGGCCGTGCTTGCGCAATGCGTCGGCCAGCTCGTGCGGATTGAAGCTCTCGATGAACACCGTGCGGCACTGCACGTTGAACGGCGCCCAGTGCTCCTGCGAGTAACCCACCATGTCGCCCAGCATGCGAATGAAGCGGTTAGTGCCCGCGGGCAGCAGGAACACGAGCCGCAGCGGCGGCGGTGTCAGCGCCGCATAGAGCTCGGGGCCCGGCAGGTAGTCGAGCTCGCCCGCGGCCTTGAGCACGCGCTGCACCGTGGCGTCACGCACGCCGGGCCGGCGGTTGAGCACGCGATCGACCGTGGCGGTCGACACCTGCGCCGCGCGCGCGATGTCGACCACGCGCGCGCGGCGTGCATCGGAAGGAGGTGAAGGGTTATCCCGCATACATCAAAAACCATCAGGATCGAGTTTGACCCGGATGATGCATGCTTTTATCTTCGCTGTGGCCCGAATCCACCGATGCATCAGATTGCATCAAGCGCATTCCGAAGATCCTGGAGACAAAAGACATGACCTCGCTGACTCGCCGCAGTGCCTTGCGCACGCTCTCCGCCCTCCCCGCCGCCGGCATCGTGTCGGCCGTGCCGCGCATCGCGCGCGCTGCGGAGTTCTCGTACAAGTACGGCAACAACCTGCCGCTGAGCCATCCGCTGAACGTGCGCGCGCAGGAAGCCGCGGACCGCATCGCCAAGGAAACCAAGGGCCGGGTCGAGATCAAGATCTTCCCCAACAACCAGCTCGGTGGCGACACCGACATGCTTGCGCAGGTGCGCTCGGGCGGCATCGAGTTCTTCACGCCGTCGGCACTCGTCATCGCCACGCTCGTGCCGGTGGCCGCCATCAACGCGGTGGGCTTTGCATTCAACGACTACAGCCAGGTGTGGGCCGCAATGGACGGCAAGGTCGGCGCGCATGTGCGCGGTGCCATCGCCAAGTCGCGCCTCTATGCGTTCGAGAAGATGTGGGACAACGGCTTTCGCCAGACCACGAGCAGCAAGGCGGCCGTTGCCACCGCGAAGGACATGGACGGCCTGAAGATCCGCGTGCCGGTGAGCCCGCTGTCGATCTCGATGTTCAAGGGCCTGGGCGCCGCGCCTGCGAGCCTGCAGTTCAGCGAGGTGTATTCGGCGCTGCAGACGAAGATCGTCGATGCGCAGGAGAACCCGCTGCCCATCATCCAGGTCGCCAAGCTCTTCGAGGTGCAGAAGTTCTGCTCGCTCACCAACCATATCTGGGACGGCTACTGGTTCATTGCCAACGGCCGCGCATGGGACGCCCTGCCCGCCGACCTGAAGACCATCGTCGCGCGCGCCATCAATGACGCCGGCATGCAGCAGCGTGAGGACATCAAGAAGCTCAACGACTCCGTCGTCGGCGACCTGCAGGCCAAGGGCCTCACCATCAACCGCCCGACGGCCGACAGCTTCCGCGCCAAGCTGCGCGAATCGGGCTTCTACGGCGAGTGGAAGGGCCGCTTCGGTCCCGAGGCCTGGGCGCTGCTCGAAGGCACCGTCGGCAAGCTGGCTTAAGCGGTCATGGTGCATGAATCCACTTTCGAGGCGGCGCCGTTTAGTGGCGCTGGCCCTTCGGCCAACGCGCTGAGTGGCATCGCCGGGCGCGCCGACCGCGTGATCGGCGGCGCCGTCGAAGCCGTGGCCGCGCTGCTGGTGCTGGCCGAGATCTGCGTGCTGTTCGCGGGCGTGGTGTCGCGCTATGTGTTCCATGCACCGCTGGTGTGGTCGGACGAACTCGCGTCGATCCTCTTTCTCTGGCTCTCGATGCTGGGCGCCGTGGTGGCGCTGCGGCGCGGCGAGCACATGCGGATGACGGCGCTGCTGCAGAAGGTGACGCCTTCGACGCGCGCCATGCTCGATGCCTTCGCCATCGCCGCGTCGATCGCGTTCCTCGTGCTCATCGTCTGGCCGTCGATCGACTACGCGCATGAAGAGTCGTTCATCGTCACGCCCGCGCTGGAGATCAGCAACGCCTGGCGCGCCGCGGCCATTCCAACGGGCATCGGCATCATGCTGGTAATGGCGTTGCTGCGGCTGCTGCGCGTGTGCACGGGCAAGCAGATCGCCGTCGCGGTGCTCGGCATGGCCGCGCTGGTAGGCGCCTTCTGGCTCGCCGCGCCGCTGTTCGCGACGCTCGGCAAGTTCAACCTCGTGATCTTCTTCGTGGTCGTGGTGGCCGCCACTGTGCTATCAGGCGTTCCCATCGCGTTCTCGTTCGCGCTCGCCACCTTCGGGTATCTGGCGCTCACCACGCGCACGCCGCTGCTGGTGATGGTCGGGCGGCTCGATGAAGGCATGTCGCACCTGATCCTGCTCGCCGTGCCGCTCTTCATCTTCCTGGGCGCGCTGATCGAAATGACGGGCATGGCGCGCGCCATGATCCAGTTCCTCGCGAGCCTGTTGGGCCATGTGCGCGGCGGCCTCTCGTACGTGCTGATCGGCGCGATGTACCTGGTGTCGGGCATCTCGGGCTCCAAGATCGCCGACATGGCGGCCATCGCGCCGGTGCTGTTCCCCGAGATGATCAAGCGGGGCGCCAAGCCCGGCGACCTCGTGGCGCTGCTCTCGGCCACGGGCGCGCAGACAGAGACCATTCCGCCGTCGATCGTGCTCATCACCATCGGCTCGGTCACGGGCATCTCGATCGCTGCGCTGTTCACGGGCGGGCTGCTGCCGGCCGTGGTGCTCGGCGCGGCGCTGTGCGTGGTCGTGTGGTGGCGCTACCGCCGTGAAGACCTGAGCGGTGTGCAGCGCTACAGCAAGCGCGAGATCGGCAAGCTGCTGATGGTCGCGCTGCCCGCGGTGCTGCTGCCCTTCGTGATCCGCGCGGCCGTGGTCGAAGGCGTGGCCACGGCCACCGAGGTATCGACCATCGGCATCGTGTATTCGGCGCTGGTCGGGCTCTTCGTGTACCGGCAGTTCGACTGGAAGCGGCTCAAGCCGATGCTGATCGACACCGCCTCGCTCTCGGGCGCGATCATCTTCATCGTCGGCTGCGCCACGGCCATGGCGTGGGGCCTCACGCAGTCGGGCTTCTCGCAGGACCTGGCCCGCATCATGGGCGCGCTGCCGGGCGGCACGTATGGCTTCCTCGCTGTATCGATCGTCGCGTTCATCGTGTTGGGCAGCGTGCTCGAGGGCATTCCGGCCATCGTGCTGTTCGGACCGCTCCTCTTTCCCATCGCCAAGGCCGCGGGCGTGCACGAGGTGCACTACGCGATGGTCGTGATCTTCTCGATGGGCATCGGCCTCTTCGCACCGCCCTTCGGCGTCGGCTACTACGGCGCCTGCGCCGTGAGCAAGGTCAACCCCGACGAGGGCATCCGCCACATCTGGGGCTACATCGCCGCGATGCTGGTGGGCCTGGTGATCGTGGCCGCCTTCCCGTGGTTCTCGACCGGCTTCCTCAAGTTCTGATCACAACAACACACTCACATCACCGGAGCCAATTGCAATGAGTCGATTCCTCGGCGAGATCCGCCAGCTGGGCTATGTCGTGCACGACATCGAAGCCGCCATGGACTACTGGAGCACCACGTTGGGCGTGGGCCCGTGGTTTTACAACCCCAAGGTGCCCATCAAGAACTACCGCTACAACGGCGAGGCGCACGAGCCGCACAACTCGGTGGCGCTCGCGAACTCCGGCTACGTGCAGGTTGAGCTGATCCAGACGCGCAACGACGTGCCCTCGATGTACCGCGACTTCCTGCAGGCCGGCCGCACGGGCCTGCAGCACGTCGCCTACTGGACCGCCGACTACGACGCCGACCTCGCGCGCCTCACCGCCCAAGGCTTCAAGCCGGTGATGAGCGGCGAAGTGGGCGAGCGCGGCCGCTTCATCTACTTCGACACCGAGTACCACCCGGGCACGGTGATCGAGCTCTCCGAAGTGGCGGGGCCGAAGGGCAAGATGTTCGACCTGATCCGCAGTGCCTCCGAGGGCTGGGACGGCAGCGAGCCGGTGCGGCCCTTTCCCGACCTGAGCAAGCTGTGACGATGGCGGCCGAACGCATCCGCGCGCGCTACCTGATCGAGACGCCGGTGGACCTGGCGGCCGTCGCCGAGGTGATGGCCGGCGAGCAATCGTGCGGCACCTTCACACGCGTGGAGGGCGAGACCGATGCGCTGCGCGAACGTGCGCGTGCGACGGTCGAAGCCATCACGGAGCTGGAACCCGTTGCATCACCGAGCCTGCCGAACGCGCTGCTGGAGCGCAAGGGAACGCGTGGGCCGTGGCGGCGTGCGCATGTCGATATCTCGTTTCCTGTTGCGAACATCGGGGCCAATCTGCCGACGCTTGCCGCAACCGTCTCGGGCAACCTCTACGACCTGGGCGAAGTGACGGGCCTGCGGCTCGAATCGCTGCAGGTGCCCGCCGCGTACCGCGCGCAGTTCGAGATGCCGCGCGTCGGCATCGCGGGCACGCGGCGCGCCACGGGTGTGGCGAGCGGTGCGCTGGTCGGCACGATCATCAAGCCGAACGTGGGGCTGTCGGCCACCGAGACGGCCGCGCTGGTTGGCCGGCTCTGCTCCGCGGGCGTCGATTTCATCAAGGACGACGAGGTCTGCGCCGACCCCGCGCATGCGCCGCTGGCCGAACGCGTGCCCGCCGTGATGGCGGTCGTGCGCGCGCACCAGGAACGCACCGGCAAGCATGTGATGGTGGCCTTCAACATCACCGACGAAACCGACGCGATGAAGCGCCATGCCGACCTTGTCGAACGCGAAGGCGGCTCCTGCGTCATGGCCAGCCTCAACTGGTGCGGGCACTCGGGCATCCAGACGCTGCGGCGCCACACCGGCCTTGCGCTGCACGGCCACCGCAATGGCTACGGCGCGTTGTCGCGGCATCCGCTGCTGGGCATCTCGTTCCAGGCTTACCAGACGCTCTGGCGCCTCGCGGGCGTGGACCACATGCACGTGCACGGCCTCCAGGGCAAGTTCTCGCAGCCCGACAGCGAGGTCATCGAATCGGCGCGCGACTGCTTCACACCGCTCACCGATGTCTTGGACGACCGCGTGATGCCCGCCTTCTCCTCGGGCCAGTGGGCCGGCACCGTGCCCGCCACCTGGGCCGCCATCGGCAGCGACGACCTGCTCTTCATGGCCGGCGGCGGCATCCTCGCGCACCCCGACGGCGCGGAAGCCGGCGTGACCAGCATCCGCCAAGCCTGGTCGGCAGCGCGCGCAGGCACGGCACTGAAAGACGCCGCGAAGCACGCGCCCGAACTCGCGCGCGCCCTCGCCTTCTTCGGCAAGCCATGAATCCAACCCCGGCCGTCGTCTACTACGGCGACGATTTCACCGGCGCGACCGACACGCTCGGCACCGCGGCCCGCGCGGACCTGAGGGCCCTGCTGTTCCTGAAGACGCCCGACGCCGCGCGGCTCGCATGCGTCGGCCCGCTCGACGTGCTGGGCATCGCAGGCGCGGCGCGCGCCATGACGCCGGACGAGATGCAGGCCGAGCTGGTGCCCGTCGCCGCTTTGTTCCGCACGCTCAGCGCGCGCGTGCTGCACTACAAGACCTGCTCGACCTTCGACAGCGCGCCGCACATCGGCTCGATCGGCGCCGCGGTGCGCGCATTGCGCGGCGCGGTCGAACAACCATGGACGGCGATCGTCGGCGGGCAGCCGAACCTCGGTCGGCATTGCCTGTTCGGCAACCTGTTCGCGGCTGCGGGCGCGGGCGGCGAAGTGTTCCGCATCGACCGCCATCCGACGATGAGCCGGCACCCGGTGACGCCGATGCACGAGGCGGACTTGCGACGGCATCTGGCCGAGCAAGGTTTGGCCGATGTGCATTCCATGCCTTTCACGGCTGCGTCGAAGGACAGCGATGCACTCGAGGCGGCGCTGCAACACGCGCTTCAGCCGCCCTTGCCCGCAGCGCCGCCTAGCGTCGTTCTGTTCGACGTCGCCGATGCCGCGCAGCTCGCGACCATCGGGCAGGTGCTGTGGGTGCGAGCACAGCGCAACACCTTGCTCGCGGTGGGCCCCAGCAGCGTGGTCGACGCGTTGGCTCCAGCACTGGACTCACGCAACGGCACTGAGCTCGCGCAGCGTGTCGTGACGCCCGCGCCAGGTCCGGTGCTTGTGCTTGCGGGAAGCCTGTCGCCTGTCACAGCGCGGCAGGTCGCGGCGGCACGGTCCTTCGATACCGTGTGGCTCGATGCGTCAGCGATGGCGCAGCGGGACGCCGCCACGCTGGAACGTCATGCGCGAGACATCGCGAACGGGCTCGCCAGCGGCCGCAACGTGCTGGCCTGCACGCGTCCTCTTGATCCATTGCCGCTGGAGCGAGGCATCGACGCCCAAGCCCTCGCGCGCGCCGGTGGCGAACTCTTGGCCCGCGTGTTGGCCATGGTGCCGCTGCGGCGCGTAGGCATTGCCGGCGGCGATACCTCGAGCCATGCCGTGCAGGCGCTCGACGCCTGGGGGCTTTCGTACGTGGCGGACATCGGCGCCGGCACCTCGTTGTGCCGCGTGCACAGCGACGACGCCACGCTCGACGGCCTGGAGATTATGCTGAAGGGTGGCCAGATGGGCTCAGACGACGTGTTCGAGCGTCTGGTGCACGGTTCCTAAGTCTTGCTTCAGATCCACGTAGTCGCGCGCAATGCGAAAGCGCGGGGCGACGTTGACGAGGCCGTCGATCGGCGAATCTTCTGGCATGGCGGACAGGAAATTATTTGCCAGGCGCAGTGCCGCTTTCTAGCCGCTCGACGAGCGCTCACTGCCAGACGAATCAACTGCGGCGTTGATCAATCTCAGATGTGGCAGTGGCAATTAGCGCTCGACATCGCCCCGGCTCTTCAGAATGGCCACCGACCAACGCCTCGTCGTCTGAGCTTGAAGACGAATGCACCGAGTACCACTACGGTTTGCGGGGCACAACTCCCCGCTAGATCGACCAACCACGATCTTGTACAGGAATGCGAGCCGTTCGAACGCACACCAGGCTATAGAAATCTTATTTCTCCAAGTTTTTCTTCTTGACTTTTTTATCTTCGCCTGGCCTAAAATATCCCGTTTCTACTGCGGAAATTGATATATTTCTACTGATTGAAAATTTGGCTGGATCCTCATAAACGTAATTATATTTAAATAATCCAACAGTGTTTCCTGAAGCCTCTGAATGCCCTTTAAGAGAGATCCCATGACTGTCAGAACGTGTCGCCGTGGAATTGATTTTGTTATTTAGAATCAGAGAGCCTTGTCCGCTTGTAATTCCATCTGCTCCCGCACTCACAGTACAATTCTCGATATGAGCCGCAGCCGACGCCAAACCACCAGAAGAATACAAATTTATCCCTCGACGCCCTGCAGATATTTTTGTTTTCTTCACGGCAACGGTCAACGGAAAATTCCCAAAGCAAATCAATCCATCATTAGAAACATCAATAAAGCTATTCTCAATAAGAGCGACCCCAATACAAGAAGCATCAAAAGACACTCCGTATTCCAAATCCTTGAAATCGCAATCGGAAATATTTAATTTTATCGCCCCCAACGCTCGAATTCCCGTTCCTTGCCCCGACGTATTTTTAAAAACTGAATTTGACACCGAAACCGTGTTCGCCGCAAACATACAAGCCCGAAGCGTTTTATCGAAAGTGACCGGCGCACGATAAATAAATGTGCCCCCTGAAATCTTGGTGTTGTTCGCAGTCGCATAAATTCGCAGCGGTGCAAAGCCTACGCTATCCCCGTAGAATTCAGATATGATACAGCCATCCCCATTTACAGAAATGCACGCCGCACCAGAATTGTAGGATTTTGAGTTCTTAATGCTTGTATTGGGAGAATAAGTTGAAAAACTTTCAAGGCATCGGCCGCGAGAAATACAATTATCCAGAGTTGTGTTTGGCGCTTGAATTTTATACCCCCTGCCCATTGATTCATTGACAACGCAATTCTCAATTAGGTAGGACCCACCCGCACCAGGCTCAGCATGATCCACTTGTATAATGCCAATACCATCGGCATCTTCTCCAAAGGGAGCCGAGCCACTCTTGACACCATTTACAAGTGAGTCATGGATTCTTACTCGCGGAGTGCATCCTCTAGCGTTAAAAGAAACACCAATGCCGCGTGCAGCACCTCCTGCGTCCCCAATTCGTCCATTCGCCGCAGCTTGAATATTTTCGACACTTACTCGGATATCATAATCGCCATCTTTAAAATTCGAGTTCGAGGAGCGAACTAGTATGAATCCATAAGCCGGCTGAGTTTTGTCATTGTTTGATACATTTTTTATAGTCAAGTTATATTTGCATGGGCGTTTTTGCTGTAAATCTGCATTTACCCAGACACCCGCACAGCAACTAGAAACGCCAGCAGCATTAATCTGCAGGCCGTCAATGTTTCCTTGTTCGACCTGATATACACACGCATTTACAGCCCCACCAGCCTTCGCACCAAAGAAATTCAGCACAGCGCCGTGAGCTGAAAGATCTCCACGAAGTATCAAGCTGGACGTACAGCGGTAAACTCCAGGATCGATGATGGCTAAACCTCCTGCAGCCGCATCAAATAAGGCTTGCAACTCCGCAGAGGCACTGGTATCGCGCCCACTGACGGCACCGAACCAGCTCGAATGCAGCCCCCCCACAAACTGCCGCATCCACGCACCGACCCCGGAGACATGGGCGAACGCCGTTCCGCCGTTCGTTCTATTTGGCGCTAAGGCGTTGTACTGAAAAACGCCTTCTTTCCCATCAGAAGTCCCTCTGCCGACAACGCGAACCGTGACTGCAGGCCCCGAATAGTTCAACAAATCTTTATAGTCCGAAAGACTAGGAGCACGGTCAGTGAGGCTCTGTTCCTTAGCGTTGCTAATAATTGGAAATGCCCCAGCCGAAACCGACACCAATAGGGGGGTGAATTTCTTAAAAAGGGTACGTCTTTTCATGATTTCCCTTCGTTTTTCAATCTAAAATCAACTCCAGCAAAAGGTTCAAGCATCAACAAAATCCCTCAGAAATCAATTCGATGTTCAACGATTTCTGGAAGATTAACCGTCACCCGGAACGCTCACCAAACCCAATTTTCATGCGAGGGACGAAGGATTTGCGGGACCGACTATAGAGCCTCGCTCAAATCCCAAAGTCGCCGTGTAGGTTTTTTTCGCCACTATAAAAAAAGCCCGGACGTCCTTAGACGTTACCGGGCTTTGTTGTGGTGCCGCTTGTCGGAATCGAACTGACGACCTTCCGCTTACAAGGCGGGTGCTCTACCAATTGAGCTAAAGCGGCTGAAAACAGTGTTGGCTAAGATTCTAAGCGACCGATTTTGGGCCCGACCTGTCGTCACTTGACGCGCTTGAGCGACGGCCTGGAGCCGCCACCGGCTGGCGGGCGCGGCGGCTCGGTCGGGTCGACAGCCTCCGAGTCGGTATCGACCGCCTCGTCGTCCTCGCCAGTCACCAGATGGAACACCTTGCTGGCGTCGCCTTCGGTGCCGCGCGAGGCATCGCGCAGCGGCATGCGCGGCGCGCTGTTCGGCGATGAAGTCGCCGAGGCAGCGTCATTGCCACCATCGTCCAACGTGGCGGCCGGCACGGGTGCCGGAAACGCCATGCCCTGGCCGTTCTCACGGGCGTAGATCGCGATCACGCGGCCGACCGGCACGCTGATCTCGCGCGCCGTGCCTGCGAAGCGGGCCTTGAACTCGATGAAGTCGTTACCCAGCTTCAACGAGCTGGTCGCGTCGAAGCTGATGTTCAGCACGATCTCGCCGTTCTTCACGTACTCGCGCGGCACCTGGACGGTGTCGTCGACCAGCACCGCGACATAGGGCGTGAACCCGTTGTCGGTGCACCACTCGTACAGCGCCCGGATGAGGTACGGGCGGGTGGAAGAGGACTCGAGCGCGTTGATCATGAAGGACGGCGAATTACGAGGAAAGCAAGCACGCAGCTTACTTACTTGCGCATGACCTTTTCAGACGGGGTCAGTGCTTCGATGTAGGCCGGGCGCGAGAAGATGCGCTCGGCGTACTTCAGCAGCGGTGCCGCGTTCTTGCTGAGGTCGATGCCGTAGTAGTCGAGGCGCCACAGCAGCGGTGCGATGGCCACGTCGAGCATCGAGAAGTTGTCGCCCAGCATGTACTTGTTCTTGAGGAACACGGGCGCGAGCTGCGTGAGGCGGTCGCGGATGTGCGAGCGTGCCTTTTCGATGGCCTTGTCGTTGCCCTTGGTGGTGCGATTCTCGAGCGTGGCGACGTGCACGAACAGTTCCTTCTCGAAGTTGAGCAGGAACAGGCGCACGCGGGCGCGGTCGACCGGATCGCCGGGCATCAGCTGCGGATGCGGAAAGCGCTCGTCGATGTACTCGTTGATGATGTTCGACTCGTACAGGATCAGGTCGCGCTCGACCAGAATCGGCACCTGGCCGTACGGATTCATCACGCTGATGTCTTCGGGCTTGTTGTAGAGATCGACGTCGCGGATCTCGAAATCCATGCCCTTTTCGAACAACACGAAGCGGCAACGGTGGGAGAAGGGGCAGGTCGTTCCTGAATACAAGACCATCATGGCGAGAGACTCCTAAAAATCAAAAAGAGTGGGTCGCCTGGGCAACCCACTCTGTGGGACCGGACGCACGAGGCGCCCGATCGGCGTGAACGGAATTACTTGACGTCTTTCCAGTACGAGGCGTTCAGTCGCCATACGAAAACCACCGACATGGCCAGGAACAGCAGCACCCAGACGCCGATGCGCACGCGGGTGTTCTGTGCAGGCTCGGCCATCCACTGCAGGTAGCCGACGAGGTCGCCCACTGCGCTGTCGAACTGCACCGGGGTCAGCGTGCCGGGGGTCACTTGTTCCCACTTGCCCGTGAACACGTCGGTCGCGTGACCGTGTTGCTCGACCTTGGCGTGCACCGGCAGGCGCTCGCCTTGCAGTTCCCACAGCGGGTTCGGCATGGCGACGCTCGGGAACAGCAGGTTGTTCCAGCCCGTGGCCTTGGTGTCGTCGCGGTAGAAGCTGCGCAGGAAGGTGTACAGGTAGTCGGGGCCCGTGCCGCCGTGGCCAGCGCGCGAACGTGCAACCAGCGTCAGGTCGGGCGGCGTGGTGCCGAACCATTCCTTGGCCTGGCGCGCGTCGATGTTGGCCTTCATGGTTTCGCCGACCTTGTCGGTCGTGAACAGAAGGTTGTCCTTGATCTGCTGCTCGCTGATGCCGATGTCCTGCAGGCGGTTGTAGCGCATGAAGGCGGCCGAGTGGCAGTTGAGGCAGTAGTTGACGAACAGCTTGGCGCCGTTCTGCAGTGCCGCCACGTCGGTGGTCTTGTTGGGCGACTTGTCCCACGCCAGACCGCCGGATTCGGCGGATGCGGTCGCGGAGAAGGTCAGGCCCAAAGCCAGACCCATGACAGCGAGCCAGCCGGAAATTCTTTTCTTCATCGTGTTTCTCTCAAGCTCTCTTGCACTTCTCGCGCATCAATGGGCGGCGAAGACCACGCGCTCGGGCACGGTCTTGAATTCGCCCTTGCTGCTCCACCACGGCATCAGCAGGAAGAAGCCGAAGTAGAAGAGCGTGCCGATCTGCGAGATGGTCTGGGCGATGTCCAGGGCGAACGAGCCGATGACCAGGTTGCCCCAGACGCCGGGTGCCTGGATGCCCAGGTAGCCCAGGATCAGGAACAGGAACACGAACACGCCGTAGACATACTTGTGCCAGCTCGGACGGTAGCGGATCGACTTGACTTCGCTGTGGTCGAGCCACGGCAGGAAGAACAGGATGATGACCGAGCCGCCCATGATGACCACGCCCCAGAACTTGGCGTCGAAGGTCTTGAGCAGGAAGATGGCGACAGCGGCCACGACCACGGCGGCAATCTTCAGGCCCATGCCCGACTTGCCCTTGACGAAGTTCCAGATGGCGGCCGCCGCGATGATCAGTGCGAACACGTTGACCATGTCGTCGGTGGTGGCGCGCAGCATCGAATAGAACGGCGTGAAGTACCAGACCGGGGCGATGTGGTTCGGCGTCTTCAGCGAATCGGCCGGGATGAAGTTGTTGTACTCCAGGAAGTACCCACCGGCTTCGGGCGCGAAGAAGATCACGGCCGAGAAGATCGTGAGGAACACCACCACGCCGAAGATGTCGTGCACCGTGTAGTACGGGTGCGACGGGATGCCGTCGACCGGATGGCCGTCAGGACCGCGATTGGCCTTGATCTCGATGCCGTCGGGGTTGTTGGAACCCACTTCGTGCAGCGCGATCAGGTGGGCCACCACGAGGCCGAGCAGCACCAGCGGCACGGCGATGACGTGGAAGCTGAAGAAGCGGTTCAGCGTGGCGTCGCTCACGACATAGTCGCCGCGGATCAGCAGCGCCAGGTCAGGACCGATGAACGGAATGGCAGCAAACAGGTTCACGATGACCTGGGCGCCCCAGTAGGACATCTGGCCCCACGGCAGCAGGTAGCCCATGAAGGCTTCGGCCATCAGGCACAGGAAGATCGCGCAGCCGAACACCCAGATCAGCTCGCGCGGCTTGCGGTAGCTGCCGTACATGAGGCCGCGGAACATGTGCAGGTACACCACGATGAAGAACGCCGAGGCGCCCGTCGAGTGGATGTAGCGGATGAGCCAGCCCCAGGGCACGTCGCGCATGATGTACTCGACCGATGCGAACGCCTGGTTCGCGTCGGGCTTGTAGTGCATCACGAGAAAGATGCCGGTCACGATCTGGATCACGAGGACCAGCATCGCGAGCGAGCCGAAGATGTACCAGAAGTTGAAATTCTTCGGTGCGTAGTACTTGCCCCACTGGTCGTTCCAGAGCTTGGTCAGCGGGAAGCGGTTGTCGACCCAGTTGAGCAGCTTCTCGCCTGCGGGAGCGTTGGGGGAAACTTCGTGAAATTCAGCCATGTTCGTGGTCTCCCTCAGGCCTTCTTGCTGTCGTCGCCGATGAGCAGGCGCGTGTCCGACAGGTACATGTGCGGAGGCACAGGAAGGTTGTCAGGAGCGGGCTTGTTCTTGAAGACGCGACCGGCGAGGTCGAACGTGGAACCGTGGCAAGGGCAGAGGAAGCCGCCTTCCCAGTCGTTCGGCAACGAAGGTTGCGGGCCGGCCTGCAGGCGGTCGACCGGCGAGCAGCCGAGGTGGGTGCAGATACCGACCACGACCAGCACATCGGGCTTGATCGAACGCTGGCCGTTCTGTGCGTACTTGGGCGTGAATTCGTCGGGGTGACGCTTGGATAGCGGATCGGCGAGCTGGCCATCGAGCTTGGCGAGTTCGGCGATCTGTTCGGGGGTGCGCTTGAGAATCCAGACCGGCTTGCCGCGCCATTCGACAGTGATTTTTTCGCCGACCTTGAGGGCCGAGATGTCCACTTCGACCGCGGCGCCCGCGGCTTTTGCCTTTTCGGACGGCTGGAATGTGCTCACAAAAGGGATTGCGGTGGCCACGCCGCCCGCTACGCCGGCACAGCTGGATGCGATCAACCACGTCCGCTTGCTTGTGTCGATCCGGGGCGAGCCGGAGGTCATGTCACTCATGGGGATCCTCTAAGTCTTCTTCGCTGGAGCAGGGGCTGACCTTTGCCACAGCAAGGTCAACCCGAGATTGTAGCGGGGCGCAAAAGGGTTTTTCAATGATTGCCGCGCGTCCGCACGGTGCCGCAGCGCGTGCGCGACAGCAGGCAGCGACTCGCAGCGCTCAGCTCAGCAACCCGTATTGGGTCGCCTGCCGAACGGCCTGGGTCCGCGATTTGACGGCCAGTTTGCGGTAGATCCGCTTGGCGTGGAACTCGACCGTGTTGATCGAGAGACAGATCGCTTCGGCAATCTGCCGGTTGCTCCAGCCTTGCGCAATCAGCCGCAGCACATTGAGCTCCCGAGGTGACAGCAGCCCGGGAGCAGGCATCGGGGGCGAGACCGTGTCGCCGTCGCGCAGCGCGGACTCGACACCCTCCGGTTTCGCCGACGCCGCAATCAAGCCGAGGACGCGACGTGCGACACGCGCATCGATCGGCGAACCGCCACGCTCGATCGAGCGCAGCAAGAAAGAGAGCTCTGCATCGTCGGTGCTCGTCAGCAGATAGCCGGAGGCCCCTGACGAGATCGCGGCCTGGACCAGCAGACCGTCGTCGCTCATCGACATGGCGATGGCGTCGATCTGCGGGTAGGCGCGGCGCAGATGCGACAGAAGCGCGACGCCGCCGTTGTCAGTCAGGTGCATGTCGACCAGCACCAGGTCGTAGGGCAACGCGGCCAGCAGATGGATCGCTTCCGCGTGCGTGGAGGCGACCACGACGCGGCGCCCCGGGGCCAGGTCGCACAGGAGGCGTCGCATGCGGTCGGCCAGGACCAGATCACCTTCGACGATCAAGGCCCCGAAGAAGGCACAGCCCGAGGCGGCGTATCGCCCAATGGGTGCTGGCGCCGAATGCGCGCTGCTGACGGACTGGTGATTCATCATGAGCAGGCGCCTCCACGCGCGCCCTCTGCCGCGCGCACCCGCACACCCTCCGCCACCGCACCCTCAGACAATCGAATCACGCATATCCCCTTGTTGTGCCCCGCGGCATACCTTGAATGTCAACTTTCGTTTCGGGACACTGCAGGAACGGTGCCTGCGGATCGGCTATTCGAGCAATCCCAACGAGGTTTAGGCCAGCGTGTTGATTTCATTGAAGAAATGCAACCGCAACGAATGGAACTTTCGCGATAAAGCCATGCCCCCGTCGTCGCCGTTACGGTTGTCTTGGCCAGAACGTTACGTAGCATTGAGATACACATGTGCCCGTCACATTCACCAGCAAAAATCGAGGCAATATGCAGTTACAAGGATGCCGTGGCAAACGCCCCATCCCCAAGGCCAAATTAGTTGCGGCACACTTCTGATGCTGCTAACCTCGACTCAAGAGCATAAAAAACCCTTTGAGAGGATCACTGTGAAGATGAACAAACTGGTTGCTACCGTCGCCCTTGCTACCCTGGCAATCTCGTCGGCTTTCGCCCAAACGCAGGTTACCCCTGCGCCCGCAAGCAACAACACTCGCGCATTTGCACCGGGCCCCGCTGGCGCTCCGACCGCAACTGCTGCTGGCCTTGGCGGCCTGACCCCCGCTCAATGGGGCGCTGTTGGAGGCACCGGTGCTCTGATGCTGGCCCTCGGTAGCAGCAACAACGGCAACGGTGGCGGCGGCTTCTTCGTCCCTGGCACCGGTACCACCGGCACGGGTACCACCGGCACGCGTTAATGCTGCTTGCCCTCCCGAAAGGAGGGCATTCGCTGAAAAGTCCGCGCGTTGCTTCCGCCACGCGACTCTTAGAACGTTGCCTTTTGGCAACGTTTTGCTTGGGCGTTGGCGGTTGCTCCTCCGGAACCTCAGCCATGCTGGATTCAGCTCGCCTGCTCTATCGCGGTGAGTCTGCAGCAGCCCAGCCCGATTTCAATCCCAGCTATCGATACCTGAGAACCGGCGTCAATGGGCGCATCGTTTTCATGGTGCTCGGCTACATCGACCAGCGCGCCGAAGGGCCCGTCGAGGTTTGGTACAGCGGCTCGGGTGAGGTCGTTCGACTCCTGAATGGCCAGTTGGTCGGCACGACTGGCTTGTCCATTGACTGGCGCGACGTTCGACTCTCCAATCCGCCTGCTTGGCAAGCTCATGCTGCCAATTCAACGCAGACCTACGTTCGAGAGCGCGACCTGATGCCCGGCTATCGCTTCGGCATTCGCGACGACATCGCGCGTACATCAATCGCTCCTCCCATCGACAGCGCCCTTGCTGGCGCGTCCGCCAACTCTTTGCGTTGGTACGAAGAACGCAGTGCATCTCGCCCTGCAGCAGCCTCCGTCCCACCCGCCCGCTTCGGCGTTTCGTTTGCTTCTGGCGCCCCCCAGGTCGTGTATTCGGAGCAATGTATTTCCCGCGACCTCTGCATGAGCTTCGAACAGTGGACACCCCCCGCACCAGCAGCCGGCACCGCGGCGCGCGCTGGTACATGAGCCCCCTCTTTCTGCAAGCCATCAGCCCCCCGCATTGGCCCCGTCGAACGGCCCTTGCCTGCGCGCTGATGGCGAGTCTTGGCGCACTGGCAGAGCCGCCGCAGAACACGGCCACTGTTGAACCCGCAAATGATGCCAAGGTGCGGCCTGGCGAACGGCTGAGCACCTGGCTGCTGCGCCAACCAGGGGACACAGCAGCACCCGGGCTGGCGTGGCGCGTGCCGCAGGAGCGGCTGGCCCAGCAGTTCCTGAAGAACACCCTGCTCGTGCGCCTCGAAGCGGCCAGCAGGCGCGCACCGCGCTCCGAGCAACTCGATCGACTGAAGCTCATCACGTGGCTGCAGAACCTCCCGATCACCGGTCGCGTCGCGCTGGGCATCGTGGACCCTCGCTGGCTGCAAGCGCACCCGGATCAAGATCCCGTGCTGTCGACCGGACAGCAGCTCGTTGCGCCCCCCTCGCAATTGAAAACCATCGCGGTCGTACGGCCCGATGGAGAACTCTGCCATGTGGCGCACGAAGCCGGCCGAACCGTTTGGGACTACGTCCTAGCCTGCGCGCCCAACACCGCCCACGATTGGGCATGGGTTGCGCAGCCCGACGGCCGGACGTCGCGGGTGGGCATCGCCCCCTGGAACGGCCACCCTTCCGACGAACCGGCGCCTGGCGCATGGATCTGGGCCGCGCCGCGCGGCATGACCGAACTGGTCGACGCGTCGGAAGGCATCATCAAGTTCTTGGCGACCCAAGGCCCCTCGCCCCAGACGGCAACGCTGCGCGCAACCACCGCAGCGCTTGGGCCAGCCAAGCCGGTCATCGCGAACAGTACGCCCGCCCTGCCGTCAGTGCCACCGGAAAGCATCATCTCCGTGCGCTCCGACACTTCGGCCCCGCAGTACAAAGCACCGCGCACAAGCAGCAACGACTGGGGCGAAACAGGTCTGCTCCAAACGCCCACGGCACGCATGGGCGAGGCCGGCGATTTCCGCACATCGATCAGCCACGTATCGCCCTATACGCGACTGAACGTGATGTTCCAGCCGCTGGACTGGCTGGAGGCGGGCTTTCGCTACACCTCGGTCAGCAACCGCACCTATTTCGCCAATACCCCAGGCCAGAGCTACAAGGACAAGAGCATCGACGTGAAGGTGCGGCTGCTGCGCGAATCGGCCTATGTGCCGGAAGTGGCGCTGGGCTTTCGCGACCTCGGCGGCACCGGCCTCTTCTCCTCCGAGTACCTTGTCGCTAACAAACGTTACGGCGATCTCGACTTCAGCCTCGGCATCGGCTGGGGGTACATGGGCAGCAGCGGGAACATCCGAAATCCTTTGCTCGCACTGAGCAACCGCTTCAGAACCCGCTCCGCCAGTTCGTCGACGGGTGGCGAAGCAAACTTCAACTCCTTCTTCCGGGGCCCGGCCGCGCTCTTCGGTGGCGTCGAATGGCGCACCCCCTGGGATCCCCTGACCGTCAAGCTCGAGTACGAGGGCAACAACTACAAGAACGAGCCCCAGCAGAACAACCAGGTTCAGCGCTCGCCTTTCAACGTCGGACTGGAATATCGCTATTCACCCGGCGTCGCCTTCACCGCCGGCCTGGAACGCGGCAACAAAGTGATGGTGGGCCTGACCCTGTCCACCAACATGGCCAACATGCGAGCCAGCAAGCCCGCAGACCCGCCTCCGCCCCGCTTCACCCCGGAAGCGCCAGTCAATCCGCCCGGCTGGGCTACCACCGCTGCAGAGATCCAGGCACGCACCGAATGGACCGTGCAACGCATTGCACCGCAAGGCGACAGCGCACACGTGTGGATCACCGAAAGCCACACGGTGTATCGCGAGGCGCGCGTGCAGCAGGTCATTGCCGTCATGCATCGCGATGCCCCGGCCTCGATCAAGCACTTCATCCTTCACTACAACGAGCGTGGACTGGCACTGCACACGCAGGTTGTCGATCGCAGCGAGTGGGTGACGGCGCACTACCAGGCGCAGACGCCAGCAGAACTGCGCGCCACGGACCAGCGTGACTACGCCCCGCCGCGCGGCCGGACCGAAGATGGGCTCTACGTACCTACATCGCCGCAGCGCACGCCCGCCGATCCGACAGCCACCGCATCGCCCGGCGAGACGCCGGCCATGGCGCCATGGGAGCGGCGCACGGAAAAACTCACCTTCGGCCTGACCCCGAGCTTCTCGCAGATCCTCGGCGGCCCCGATGCCTTCCTGCTCTATCAACTGGGCGTCTCGGCCACGGCGGAGTACCGCTTCACACCCAGCACGTGGGTGAATGCCGCGGTGAACTGGCGCTTGATCGACAACTTCGACAAGTTCACCTACACAGCCCCCAGCAACCTTCCCCGCGTGCGAACCTACCAGCGCGAGTACGCAACGACCAAGCGGTTGACCATGCCGGTGTTTCAGCTGACCCATGTGGGCCGGCTGAACGAAGACCAGTACTACAGCGTCTACGGTGGCGCTCTCGAGTCGATGTTTGCCGGCGTGGGCGCAGAGTGGCTCTACCGTCCGTGGCGCAGCAAATTCGCATTCGGCATCGACGTCAACCACGTGCGGCAGCGAGACTTCGCGCAAGACCTCGGTCTGCGCGACTACAAGGTCAACACCGGCCACGCCACGCTCTATTGGGACACGGGCTGGAACGGCGTGCAGGCCAGAATCAGCGCCGGCCAATACCTTGCGGGCGATCGAGGCGTGACCCTCGACATCAGCCGCCGCTTCGACAACGGAGTGACGATCGGCGCCTGGGCCACCAAGACCAATGTGTCGGCCGCACAGTTCGGCGAAGGCAGCTTCGACAAGGGCATCTATGTGTCCATCCCCTTCGATGCACTGCTGCCGCGCTCGAGCAAGTTCACAGCGAATTTTGCCTGGGCTCCGCTGATACGCGACGGTGGCGCCAAACTGGGGCGAATCAACCCGCTCTTCGAGATGACGTCGATACGGGATCCGAAGGCTTTCAGCTTCTCTTCACCCGACGACAAGGCGCCGAAGGCGGGGGACAACATCCTCGACTTCAAGCGGGCGCAGTAGACGACGCCGGCTGAAAACAAAAGAGCCCCGATCCGGGGCTCTTGGTCTCAGCATCACCCCGGGTGAGTCGGGGCGAAAAAAGAACGACGCGGTTCTATCGAATCAGAATCAGATTGCCACGGCAATTGGATTCGGCGCGGACGGCTGGTCGGCCTCGCCCCCTTGCGCAGCGCCGGCGGCCGCTGCCAGCGGCACAGCCCGGTCACGCACGCGGTGACGCTCCATGTGCACCCAATCCACAACCTCCGCATGAGGCCGATAGCCGGGCAGCATCTGCGTCAGCGTCCGCTTCAGCATCGGCACATCGCTGCTTTCGAGCGCCGCATTCAGCGTCTCGAACTGGCGCCAGAGTTCATTCCAAGGCAGGCAGGGATCGTGGGCCTTCATGACACGAGGGTGCGCCGTAGGCATCGCGCTGTCACCAATCAGGAGCTCTTCGTAGAGCTTCTCTCCAGGTCGTAACCCGGTCACCTGCAACTCAATATCGCCGTCCGGCGAATGCTCGTCGCGAACTGTGCGCCCCGAAAGCTCTACCAGCCGGCGAGCGAGGTCAATGATCCTCACGGGCTCACCCATGTCGAGCACGAAGACATCGCCGCCCTGAGCCATTGCACCCGCCTGGATCACCAGTTGAGCAGCTTCGGGAATGGTCATGAAATAGCGCGTGATGTCCGCATGCGTGAGCGTGATCGGGCCACCCGCCTCGATCTGCTTGCGAAACAACGGCACCACCGAGCCACTGGAGCCGAGCACATTGCCGAAGCGGACCATCGAGAAGCAGGTGTCCGAGCTCTGCTGCGCCAGCCCCTGCAACGCCATTTCGGCGACCCGCTTGCTGGCCCCCATGATGTTCGTCGGCCGCACGGCCTTGTCGGTGCTGATGAGGACAAAGTTGGGGACCTTGCACTCCATGGCGATCCGCGCCGTTGTGAGCGTACCTATCGCGTTGTTTCGCACACCCTCTGCCGGGTTGTGCTCGACGAGCGGCACATGCTTGTATGCCGCCGCGTGATAGACCGTGTCAGGACGCCAGGCGCGCATCACTTCGCGCAGCCGCGCCGCATCGCATACCGAAGCGAGCAGCGGGACGACACGTACGCTCGGCGCCAACTGCTCCAGCTCCTGGTGGATGCCATAGAGCGCGTACTCGCTCAATTCCACGAGCAGCAGCGTGGAAGGCGACAGCTGAACAATCTGCCGGCACAACTCACTGCCGATGGAGCCACCAGCGCCAGTGACTAGCACCACTTGGCCGCGGACGTGCTTGTGGAGCAGGTCTGCCACCGGCTCGACCGGATCACGCCCCAGCAAATCCTCGATGTCAACCTCGACCAGATCATTGACCTGGACCTTGCCGTTGGCCAGATCGAGCAACCCCGGAAGCATGCGCACATGCAGATGCAATGGCAACAACTGGTTCAGAATTTCAACGCGGCGTCCGCGACTGGCCGAGGGCATCGCCAAGAGCACGTCTGTGATGCCCCAACTGGCAGCGTTGTCGCTGAGCCAATCGGAGGACTGAATGCGCAGACCGTTGATCGTGTTGCCTTGGAGATGCGAGTCATCGTCAACGAAAGCCCGGACGACCATGTCCCGACTTTGGGCCAACGCTGCGGCCAGCTGCAAACCCGCGCTACCGGCACCGTAGATCACAACCTGAGGCAATTGCTTACGTTGCAGAGCGCTCATGTAGAGACCGCCCAACCAATAGCGCGCAAACATGCGCGAGCCGGCGATGGCCAAGAACAAGAGCAACGGCACCAGCAAACCGACCGTGCGCGGCACTCCTCGCACACCGACAACCGAGAAGATCAACGCATAGCCGAGGCCAAACAATACGCACGCGCGCACGATGGCCATGACTGCAGCCGTGCCTGCATAGCGAAAGATGGCTCGGTAGAGCCCAAACACCACAAAGAGGGGAAGCGCAAGGGCTACAGCGACCGCGATGGCTGACCACTGCACACCACGCGGCGTCACCCATTGCTCGAAACGAAAGCTGAATGCCAACCAGACACACAGGACGCAGAGCATTGCATCGACCCCCAGAGCCAGCATGCGCTTCAAGGGGCGCGGCAAAGCAAGCAAGGGCGTAGCCAAACGATTGATCACACAGAAAACTCCTGCGGCGTTTGGAGTGCGCCGCGCTGCAACAATTGTCCGTGAAGGGTACCCACCCCTCCCCCCCAATTCAGGGTATTCGCGACACTCATAATGTCATTTTTTGTATCTTTTGCATCGACATGACTTTGGTCATAGAGCCGCTGATCAGCCCCCTCAAGCAGCTGTCCCTTTGGCAGCCACGACCGATCTGAGGCCAGAAAGCCTGCGGCTTGACCAACGCCACGAGGGAGTGAGCGCCGATGCCCTGACTACAATGTCAAGGGCGTGCCTCCCCATCCTTCGTCTCTCTTTATTTAGATAGCGCGATTCAATCGCTCAACGAAGGACAAATGGCTAGGACATTTCTGAATGACATGTGCTTCATGCCGGACATGAAGCATGCGGCACGCAATACGTTGAGTCTGACAACAGAGGCACAAGCCTTCGCAGGGAGCCAAGTCTCATGAAATCTGTTCTGGTGGTATGCATTGGCAACATCTGCCGTAGCCCGATGGGTGAAGCATTGATCGCTGCAGCATTGCCGCAGGTTCAAGTCACGTCAGCGGGGACCGGAGCCCTGGTCGGGCACCCGGCAGATCCGATTGCACGCAAACTCATGGCCGAACGTGGCATCGACATCGAGGCCCACCGGGCACGCCAACTTACAGGGCAGATGTGCCAACAGGCAGACCTCATTCTTGCGATGGACGAAGCCCAGCGGATTCACATCGGGCAGCGCCATCCGTTAACCCGGGGCAAGCTGTTTCGCTTGGGCGAAGTCGCACGCGTTGACATTCCCGATCCCTATCGCATGGGCCGTCCGGCCTTCGAGTACGCCCTGCAACTCATCGCTGACGGCGCCCAAGCCTGGGCCGAACGCATTCGCAAACTCTCATGACTTCTTCTGCTTCCACTTCGGCTCCTTCCGCAGCACTCGCGCGCGACGATGACAACGATTCAATTCATCTGTCCGAGTACTTCGATATCTTGCTCGACCGAAAGTGGCTGGTGGCAGGCGTTACCGCCGTCGCCCTCGTCATCGGTACGGCCTATGCGCTCCTGGCTACGCCGATCTATCAATCCAACCTTTTGATTCAGGTCGAAGACTCCGCTCCAGACGCCAAGAACTTTCTTGGTGACACCGCAAACCTCTTCGATGTGAAGACACCAGCTACGGGTGAAATCCAGATCATCCGCTCGAGGCTAGTCATTGGAGGCGCCATCGAGGCAAAGCAGCTGTATATCGATGCGCAGCCACGCTACCTGCCGCTCATAGGCGAATGGTTTTCAAGGCGTGCCAAGGAACTGTCGAGTCCAGGCTTTCTTGGCATCGGGGGCTACGTTTCTGGCACCGAAACGGTCAACATTGCCAAGTTCGACGTGCCTTCCACGTTCGAAGACCAGAAGCCCTTCACGATCACCGCGCTGGCCGGTGATCAATACACGCTGAGCCATCCCGATCTTGCCGAACCATTGACCGGCACTGTCGGCAAGGTGCTCAACCAGCAGATTCCCGAAGGAACCATCGCCTTGGTGGTATCGCGACTCGACGGCAAACCCGGCGCCGAATTCTTGGTCTCGCGCGCATCGTTGCTCACCACCATCGAAGATCTTCAAAAGCGTCTCCAATTGGGAGAACAGGGCAAGCAGTCGAACGTGATCAGTGTTTCGCTCGAAGACAGCGACCGTGACCGCCTGCGGAGCACGCTCAACGAAATCGGCGCTCAATACGTTCGCCAGAACGTTGAGCGTAAAGCCGCCGAGGCCGAAAAAACCATTGAATTTCTTGACCGGCAGCTTCCGGAATTCAAGCAACAACTCGAAGACTCTGAAGACGCGTACGCACGCTTTCGCAACCAGAACGGCACCGTCGCTTTCGATGAAGAGGCCAAGGCTGCTCTGACCATGTCGGTACAGCTGCAGACCAAGCTGCTGGAATCTCAACAACTGCGACGCGAACTGCTTTCGCGCTTCACGGAGAGCAATCCAAAGGTCCGAATGATCGACGGCCAGATCGCGGCCATTCGCCATGAGATTGAGGGCCTCGAGACCCGTGTCAGTGCCATGCCGGCTGTTCAACGTGACGCCTTGCGGCTCGAGCGCGATGTGCGTGTCAATGGTGAGCTCTACAAGTCGCTGCTCAATAGTTCACTGCAACTGCGCCTTGTGAAGGAAGGCAAGATCGGCAACGTGCGACTGCTCGATACCGCTGTCGAACCGAAGAAGGCCGTCAAACCGCAGAAATCACTGGTTGTCGCGCTTTCTCTAGTGCTCGGATTGCTGGCGGGTGTGGCATTCGCCATTGTCCGAAGCAAGCTTTCGAGCGGCATCCAGAACCCTCAAGAAATCGAGGAGCGTCTCGGCCTCAACGTCTATTCCGTTGTGCCACTGGCGCTCGAGCAGGAAACGCTTCTGGAGCATATTGCAGGCGGCGCGAAGGGTGTGCAATTGCTGGCCGTGACGTCCCCCGAGAGCCTTGCCATCGAGAGCCTGCGTAATCTACGTGTTTCCCTGCAGCTGACTTTGATGGAGACCGGGAACAACCGTGTGCTCATCACGGGCGCTACGCCTGGCGTGGGCAAGAGCTTCGTCTCCGGCAATTTCGCCGTCATCATGGCGCAAGCCGGTAAGCGTGTTCTGTTGATCGATGCCGACCTACGCAAAGGCCATCTTCAAAAAGCCTTCGGGTTGCCACGTAAGGGCGGCTTGGCGGACGTACTGTCAGGCGAGATGACGCCCGAGCAAGCGATTCATGCTCAAGTCGTCCCGAACCTGGACGTCCTGACCACGGGCGCCTACCCGTTCAATCCCGCCAACATGATGCTGTCGTCAGCGCTTGGCGAGTTGCTGGACGCCTTCTCGGAACGCTACGACCTGGTGGTGATCGATAGCCCGCCGGTGCTGGTAGCCGCTGATGCCGCTGCAGTTGCTGCGCATGCAGGTGCTGTGCTGCTGGTCGCTCGCGACAACCTGACCCAGTTGGGCGAATTGAACGAGAGCGTCAAGCGCCTTGCGCATGCTGGCCAGCAAGTCAACGGCGTGGTCTTCAATGGCATGGACCTCTCGCGCAGGCACTATGGCAGCTATGGCTACAAGTACGGTGGCTATCGCTACACCGAATACAAGTACAAAGAAGCTGGGGTAGCCTCGGAATAATTAGCGGGACGCGGCAAGGGAGCCGCTCTCCATCGGGGCTCTTCAGGGAGCTTCCGCAAGGCAGGAGAATCAGCGACCGATTTGTCGCTGAGCCAGCCACCACGTCAGCCGCGCGAAAATTTCCCCAACAAGCAGCCCGAGACCATCTGCCCAAAGGTCGCTCCATTCAGCGTATCGATCAGGCGTGAAAGACTGCAATGTCTCGATGAGTGCACCGTAGGCCAGCAAGCTAGGCAGCCACAGCCATAAGCGCCCCGGCCACGCCTTGTGTGCCAAGAAGGCCAATGTTGCAAAAGCGAGGACATGATTGCTCTTGTCCCAGCCGGTGCTGGGCATGGGGGTCGAGGGAGGCGCGAGCGACAGCACAAGAATCGCGCAAACGCAGGCCCAGAAAGCCCAGACCGATAGCAAAGCGATCTTCGACTTCACCTGCCTACGCTCTTCTGGGCACGGACAGCATGGGGCACCACTTCAAGCCTCGACCACTTCGCCCGCTCGCAGCACACGCCCAGCGGGAACCTTGACGCCATAAGCGAGCGCTGAGCCCACGGGCATCCATGCTGAACGCCCGAGCACACTGCCCCCGGCCATGCCAGCATGAACACCGAGATGGCCGAATGACTCCACCACACAGTCATGATCGACAACGGCGCCACAGTTGACGATCACGCCCTCGCCCAGCTGAGCCCCGGTTCCGACGATAGCGCCGGCCATGATTGCACTGCCCTCCCCGATGGTGGCTGTGGGCGACACCATGGCTGCCGGATGAACAACCATCGCCAGCGTCAATCCCTGCGCCTTTACTTGCTGGTGCAGGGCTTCACGCAATGCGTTATTGCCGATCGCCACGATCACCGTATCGATTCGGCCGCGACAGTCGGCCAGCATTGCCGTTGTGCCCCAGACCGGGCAGCCCCATAAATGATGCTGCTCTGGCTTGGCCGCATCATCCAGAAATGCCGTCAATGCATAGTCCTGCCCGAGCAATGCGGCCTCGGCAACGGAACGTCCATGACCGCCCGCCCCAATGATCAGCAAGCGCTTTTTCAACTGCTCTCCCATATTCAGTGCGTCACACCTTCGCGCCTCAGCACCTTCACGAAGGTAAGCCACAGGATGCGGATATCAAACCAGAACGAGCGACGCTGAAGATATTCGACGTCAAGCTGGACCTTTGCCGGAATGGGCAACTCATCTCGCCCGTTCACTTGTGCCCAGCCCGTGAGACCCGGCACCAATACATGGACACCATGCTGCGTCCGCAGATCGATCAGATCCTGCTGATTAAAGAGTGCCGGACGAGGCCCAACAAAACTCATGTCGCCGACCAAAATGCTCCATAACTGCGGCAACTCATCAAGGCTGCTTTTGCGCAAAAAAGAGCCAATCGGCGTCAAGTACACCTTGGGGTCAGACAGCAAGTGCGTCGCGACCGCGGGCGTGCCGACCCGCATGCTCCGGAACTTGGGCATCCTGAAGATGCGGTTCTTGCTGCCGACACGGTCAGACCAATAAAGAGCGGGGCCGCGCGAAGTCAAACGCACCGCCAGTGCGACCATCGCGACAGGCAGCAACAAGACCACCCCAGCACACAACGCCAACAACAAATCAAACAGACGCTTCACGCAAATATCCTTCTGCAGCTTGCTTCAATCCTTCATCGAGACTTAGTGGGGGCTGCCAGCCGAGCAATCGCCGAGCCTTGCTGCTGTCCACCTGCAATGAGCCGCAAAGGCTCTGTGCGATCGAGGCCCTCCCCACAAGTCCCGCCCCGAGCTTCAGCATCCATACAGGAACAGGAAGAAGGTGAGGGGAGGTCTCCAGTGCGCTCCCCATGCGGCGAAGCAACTCAGCTGTAGACACATCTTCGCCATCCGAGACCAGAAAGGCCTGAGACACAGCAGCAGGATGATCGGTGCAGGTCACGATCAGATCCACCAAATTCTGGATGCCGACGTAGCTGCGCCGATTGCCATTGACCCAGCCAAGGGGTAGAGGCACGCCCCTGAGAAGCGATCGCATAAGGCGATCAAAATTACCCGGTGCCGCCGGCCCATAGACCAGAGGTGGCCGCAAGCTCACGACTTCCAGACCCGTGCGCTCTGCAATGTCCTTCAGTCCTTGCTCTGCTTCCCACTTGGAGACGGCGTAGTCCAACATTGGCCTCGCTTCATCGACTTCGGAAAAAGGGGGGCGACCATCGGTCCCTTGACCCATCACCCCAATGGAACTGAGAAATACGAATCGGCGGACTCCCGCAGCCGCCGCCTGCTCCGCCAAGCGCAAGGTCCCATCCCGATTGACTCGGCGAAACTCCCCCAGCGGATTTGAGGTCGTTTCCTTCAATACATGCGCCCGAGCCGCACAGTGAACAACGCACTCCACGCCCTGCAGCGCCTCGTTCCAACGCGTATTCGGACCAATCTCTCCGACAGCGAATGAACCCGCATTCTTCGTGGATTGCTTTCGCGTCAACGCGCGCACCTCGCGACCACGCTTTCTGCAAGCCTCAACCACCGCCCCACCGATGAAACCGGCAGCACCAGTAACAGCTATGATTTTTTGCATGTGACCTAAGCCATATCGGCCTGCATGAGACCGCTGAGTTTGGTCAACGCTACAGTGCTCGAGTACTTCTCCTGCAATGCCTTTTTCGAGCGTCCTTCGTATCTAGACAGATCCATATTGCAGATGAGGTCGATAGTTCTTGCTATTTTTTCGGGATTATCCGCTTCACAACTCCAGCCAATATCGTTCTCTTCTACTGTCAGAGAAATTTCGGAGCGGGCATCCATGACAGCCAAGATGGGGCGATCGGCTGCCATACTGAAATAAGCTTTACTGGGTACACCCAGTCCATACATGCCTGGCTCCAGCGAAATCAAGGCCACATCGCAAGCAGCGAGCCCCTCATTTTTTTGTTCCTGTGGGAGCTCCCCAAAGTAATGAAAGCTTTTTTCTGGATTTTCTTTTTTGTATTTTGAAACCAAATCAACACACGCCCCGGCTCCAATGAAAAGAAACGCCGCCCGCTCAGAACTTACCTGATCTATAGCCCGCAAGATATTCGGTATTCCTTGAACCCTACCCATATTTCCAAAAAATTGGAAAACCGTTTTCTCCTCCCACCCTAAACTTTTGATCAGTTTTGATTTTTTCTTTGCAAGCGAAAAAATTTGATCTGCGTCGACCCAGTTGTGAACAAAAAAACTTCTTGCTGGATTTCCTGTTTTTTCATCCACCAACTCTTTCATATCCCGTCCGATCACAAAAAGACGATCCGGCTGGGCATAGACCCAATCAAAAATCGTTTTCAATATTCGAAAATATACACTTTCCTTTTTGAGAATTCCAGCGGGGACGAGATTTTCAGGAAAAACATCATGGACCAAAACATACCAGCGAAATCTAATTAGTTTGCGCAGCAGCGCCAAAACAAAAAGCAGTGTTTCAGGATTTGTTCCTGAAAAAACGATGTCACCCTTTTGTGCCTTGCGTCCGGTAGCCCACGCGAGTTTGGCGGCCGCCATTAATTTTGCTCCCGCTCTTTCTACAATTGACTTCTTGGTGGTATTTTTTACAGCCTCTTTCAGCGTCAAAACATCCACTTGCAACCCATCGGATTTCAGTTGATGTATCGCCTTTTCCCAGAAATAGCCGGTCGAGTTCTGTTTGGAACTCGTGTATTCAGAAACAACCCAAATCTTGGACATCCGGTGATGGTCGGTAGTCAATACTTTTTCCAGACTACGCGATTCACATAGTCGGTGTAGCTGTGAACGATGCGCAGCACCTTGTCCGATACGTTCGGCATGCTGTAGTCGGCCACTTGGCGCAGGCCGCGCGCATCGCCTCGCGGCTGGCTCTCCAGAATGGCCAGGCCTTGGCGCACACGATCCACCTCGAGGCCTACCATCATCACGGCCGCCTCTTCCATGCCTTCGGGCCGCTCGTGCGCCTCGCGCAAGTTGAGCGCCGGAAAATTCAGGATCGACGACTCTTCGTTGATCGTGCCGCTGTCGGACAGCGTGGCCCGCGCCGAGAGCTGCAGCTTCACGTAGTCGTGAAAGCCCAGCGGCCTCAACAGGCGCACCTGCGGATGAAAGCGCGCGCCGGTCGCGTCGATACGTTTCTGCGTGCGCGGGTGCGTCGACACAATGACCGGCAGACCGTGGTCTTCGGCCACGGCATTCAACACCGCCACCAGCTTTGCAAATGACTGAGGTGACTCGATGTTCTCTTCGCGGTGGGCGCTGACCACGAAGTACTGCTCAGCCTCCAAACTCAGACGCTCCAGCACATCGGACGCTTCGATGCGCGGGAGATAGTGCGTCAACACCTCGAACATCGGGCTACCGGTCTTGATGACCAGATCAGGTGGTAAGCCCTCGCGCAACAGGTAGTCGCGCGCGATGGTGCTGTAGGTCAGGTTGACGTCCGCCGTGTGGTCCACGATGCGGCGGTTGGTTTCTTCGGGCACACGCTGGTCGAAGCAACGGTTGCCCGCCTCCATATGAAAAATCGGAATTTTGCGACGCTTGGCCGGGATTACTGAGAGGCAGCTGTTGGTGTCGCCCAGCACCAGCATCGCCTCGGGCTGCACCTCGCCCAGCACCTGGTCGACCGCGATGATGAGGTTGCCGATGGTGTGCGCCGCGCTGGTGGCATTGGCCGCGCTGTTCAAGAAGTGATCGGGCTTGCGCACGCCCAGGTCGTCGAAGAAGACCTGATTCAGTTCGTAGTCGTAGTTCTGGCCGGTATGCACCAGCACGTGATCGCAATGCTCATCGAGTCGGGCCAGTACACGCGACAGACGGATGATCTCGGGGCGGGTGCCCACTACGGTCAAGACCTTGAGTTTTTTCATGGGGAAGATAGAAAGTCCAAAGATCTACAGCGGGCAAGCAAAGGTGTCGGGTCGCGCACGGTCGAATACCTCGTTGGCCCAGAGCATGACAATCATTTCTTCGACGCCTATGTTGGTGATGTCATGCGTCCAGCCGGGCACGGTTTCGACGATTTCAGGCTTATCACCGGAGGTGACCAGCTCATGGGATTCGCCGGTGTGCATGTGCCGGAACTTGAAGCGCGCTTGGCCCTTGATGACCAGAAACTTCTCCGTCTTGCTATGGTGGTAATGACCACCTCGCGTGATGCCCGCGTGTGCGGTGAAGAACGAGAATTGGCCTGCGTCCGGCGTCTTGAGCATCTCGACAAACACACCGCGCGCATCGCCGTACTGCGGCACCGTATAGGCAAACGACTCGGGCGGCAGATAGCTCACATAGGTCGAATAGAGCGCGCGCACCAAGCCCGTTCCCACGCGGTCGGTCATGAGCGTGTTTCGGCTGTCCTTGAACGACTGAATCTGCCGGGCCAACTCGCCCACCGTGGTGGTGTACTGCGGTGCAACGGTCGCAAAACCGTCTGCGTCCACGGTGGCGTCGGCGCCATCCATGAGCTGAACGAACCGCTCGATGACATCGTCTACATACACCAGCGTGACGGCAGCCGCCGGGTCGTTGACCTGGATCGGTAGGTCACGCGCAATGTTGTGGCAGAAGGTGGCCACGGCCGAGTTGTAGTTGGGCCGGCACCATTTGCCGAACACGTTGGGCAAACGGAAGAGGTGCACCGGGACACCATGGCCGAGAGCTACTGCTTGCAGCGCCTCTTCCGCTCCACGCTTGCTGTGGCCGTAAGGGTTGTCGCGCCCCGCCTGGGTAGACGAGGTGTAGACGATCGGCACTTTCTTCCCGCTGGCTTTGGCAACGGCCCCCACGGCGCTGCAGAGGCTCTGCGTGAGCTCTGCGTTGCCGGTGGCGAATTCCCGCGGGTCTTGCGGACGGTTGACGCCTGCCAAATGGAAGACGAAGTCCACATTCTGCAAGAACGTCGGCAGTTGCTCCACGTCATCGTCGCGGGTGAAGCACACCACTTGCACATCCTTGCGCTCGGTCAAATGCAGTTGGAGATTCTTGCCCACGAAACCACGCGCACCAGTAATCAACACCTTCATCGTCTTAATCCTGTGTCTCGGCCCGCTCACCACGCGCAATGCGTTGCATGAAGTCGAGCTTGAGTAGCAGCTTCTTCATGCCTTCCACATCGAGGCGGCTGGTGTTGTGAGAGTTGTAGTCTTCACCGTGCGTGCTGTAGGTGATGCGCTTCTCGCCCTCTTCCACGAATTTGGCGTAGTTGAGGTCGCGGCCGTCGGGCGGCACGCGGTAGTAGTTACCTTGATCTTCGGCGCAGGCCATTTCCTCTCGGCTGAGCAGCGCTTCGTAGAGCTTTTCGCCATGGCGCGTACCGATCTCGCGCACCTCATGATTCGGCTTGCCCATCAAGTCCAGGATGGCCTGCGTCAGCACCTGCACCGTGGCCGCCGGCGCCTTCTGCACAAAGATGTCGCCGTTATTGCCGTTTTCGAAGGCGTGTAGGACCAACTCGACTGCATCTTCCAGCGTCATCATGAAGCGCGTCATGGACGGGTCGGTCACGGTGATGGGCTTGGCTGCGAGTACTTGTTCGACGAACAGCGGAATGACCGACCCGCGCGACGCCATGACGTTGCCATAGCGGGTGCCACAAATAACGGTGTTCGTACTTTCCAGATTCCGACTGGCAGCGACCATCACCTTTTCCATCATGGCTTTGCTGATGCCCATGGCGTTAATGGGGTAGACCGCCTTGTCGGTGCTGAGGCACACAACGCGCTTTACGCCTGCCGCGATCGCCGCTTCTAGAACGTTCTCGGTACCGAGCACGTTGGTGCGCACCGCTTGCATTGGATAGAACTCACACGACGGTACCTGTTTAAGCGCTGCCGCATGAAAAACATAGTCCACGCCCCGCATGGCGTCGCTCACGCTTCGGGAATCACGCACATCGCCGATATAGAACTTTAGCTTGGGATGGTTGTAGCGTTTGCGCATGTCATCCTGCTTTTTTTCGTCTCGGCTAAAAACACGAACCTCAGAAATCTCGGAATTTAAAAACCGACGAAGCACTGCGTTGCCAAATGAACCGGTACCGCCTGTAATCAGCAAAGTTCCTGAAGTGCCCCATTTATTCACAGCATTCTCCTGTATTCGGGATATCCCTCTTTTGCATACTCATAAGTCTGCCGCTTAGGAATCTTAGCGGTCGACAAGCTCTCGGCATGGATTACATTCAATTTTGGCTCGTACCACAAAATGCCTCCTGCATCATGTATTTGTTTAGAAAAGTACGCCTCCTCACCATATAGAAAATTGGGAAAATTCAATTTATTGAATTTATTTAAAAACCCAGGCATAAGAACATAACAAGCCCCAATCCCCATATGAATTTCCTGTCCTTCGTGCAAGACTGGCAACCTCCTGCGTCTTGGTCGTAGCACAGCCAATAGCACGAGCATGAAGCGTGCAATGTAGTAATTACTATAATAAAGATCGAGTTGCATACGTCTAAACCAATTCATCGGCCTAAGAACATGCGGATTTTGCCGATATCCATCAACCGTAACAACATCTGGCGCAATGGAAAAAACGGAGGGGTCGTAATCTTGAGAAATTAAAATAGCGCAAAACTCCTCATGGAATTTCAAGTCATTGTTGCAAATCACAACATATTTGGAATTCGTTTCGCGCAACCCCAGATTGAGCCCCCCGAAATATCCGACATTGCGTTTTGCATCTATCACCCTCATGTTTAACCGAGGAAATTCGAAAGAACTCAACTCTTTTACTTGGTCCTCCGACTCTGAATTATCAACAATAATGCATTCAATTTCAAAGAGCTCCCCCAACCCACTTTGGGATTCCAATGATTTACAGAGGTCTCGCGTGACCTCGAAGTTTTTATAATTAACAGAAATAAAACCAATCTTCTGCACCATTTAATTCCTCGGTTTTGCGCTCAAAAAACAGGACTCCACACTTAAGGAAGGAAGAATTTAACTTTATTCTTAAAATCCATTCTTTCTAACGCAAAACTTCTTATCACTTCTCTGTTGATTCCATTTTTTGGAAGACTCTCATACCACCGAATCACTTTGAGCATATCTATTGGCTCATCGCTATTTGGCACAAGATGCGCAAAATGCGGATTTGGAAGCAAATCCAGATCCTGACCCGAAACAATCATTGGTAATCCACGGGCCGCATACTCCCTAGTTTTCAAACTGGATGCAGAGTCGAGCCCCTTCCGGTGAAGCCCCAGGGAAGAAACGCCAATATCTGCAATATCAAAGTATGCACCCAATTGATTGTGTGACTTAAATCCCAAAAAAGAGACATTTTCTGAGATCTTAAGCCTCTCCGCAATCTTTTTTAGATTTTCTATTTCATCTCCATCCCCGGCAATATAGAGCTTTAAATCTATATCAGCCGACTTGGAGGAAACATAATTCGAAATTCCACTCAACACCCGGTCAAAGCCATGCCAAGCCGAGACCTTTGCCACGGCCAGCAAGACGATCGAATTTTCCGCCAACGAAACGTCCTTCTTCTTCAACTCATATCTCTCAACATCAATCCCGTTAGCCATTAACTCTATTTTTCCTTTCAAACCAAAAGAAAAATAAGCAGACTCTTCGGCATAATGGATCACCCTATTAAACGGAAACAAGGCATATGGATAAAAAAGAGAAACCATCCCCTTTCTCGCTCGTATTGCCCATTTGCTCATCCTTTCCCGCAGATCGAATTCTTTCAACACCACTGCCAGCGGAGTTGGTATATCAATGACTAGATATTTTCGACGCAATCTAAGATAAACAAAAACAGGGAAGAATATTGGAATTTGAAAAAAATTCCTCACAACAACAACATCTGCATTCGTCTTAAAAAGAGAAAAGGCAAAGTCGATAAATCCACGAAAATTCGCAAGGAAATTTCGATTCTCAGCATCAAGTCCTGACTTCCTCAACGACAACACAGAGTCATCTATTTTCCTAAAAATGCCTGGAAAATCTTGAGGATTGAAGCAAGAAAAATACTCAACACGTCTAGTCTTCATCAGAAATACTCAAATAGGCCTATGCTTTTTAAACTTGACGCCACTCAACCTAAACAGCCAAAAACCCAACGCCATCCAAAAAGGATTGAAGTTAATTGACTTCGCAAAAACAACAGAAATCACGCAGAAAATAAATAACAAAACACCGAATTCATCCATCGGGTTTTTCAAAACCGATCTGTGCGAGATTATCTTTCTCAAGACATAGACAATAGAAGTCGAAAAAATAAAAAATGGCACCATTCCAAAAAACTGCCATGCGCTCAGCAAATTATGGGAATATGCCCCCAAGGAGTAGAATTTTTCAATCAAGTAAGCAGGGTCTCCATACAGCGCTTGCCTAGACAACCCTTCCAACGCTCCCTGAAAAAAAATATCGCGCGCTACTTCGGATTGATCTTGCGAAATTCCGTCATAAAAAATCATCTTCTGAACTTGGGGATCAGTGAGGTCAAAATTAAACACAAAGAGCAGCGCAACGGAAAATAGAGCGAGAGCAAAAAATACGATGACTGAACGCGTCAACCCCAACTTCGGAAGGTAAAAAATTCCGCAGGTCAAGATGAAAATAAAGAGATTTGCGCGGCCACCCAAAAAGAAAAATAAAAGCGCGCCAACAACGCAAGCAATCAACTTGAACGGTCTATTGAAAAATGCAATAGCCATCAAAGAAGCGATGACAGCATAGGATCCGATCGTCAGATGAGATATCTCCAAATCACCTGCCTTTTCGCTGGATATTGACTTATAGTCCAATATCAATCCTTCGTTCAGATTAGCAATCACACAAAGCAGAAGAACTACGGCAGGAAGAAATATTATTTTTCTATTCAAGCCTTCAGGGCTTATCGCCTGAACCGATGCCCCCAAAAAAAACCAGACCATTCCAACAAGGAGATACGTGAGAGAGACGACTCCGGGCGTCATTCCTTCGATTATTATGGAGTCATTGAGCAAGAGGTTTTGCAGTAAGACAGAAATAGAAATAGAGCCAAGCAGCATCACTGTCAAAAGCCCTCCCACTGTCATCCGAGATCTCGAATTTTTTTTAAAGAACTCGGCCGCAGCGCAGAAAAATCCCATCACCCCGATGGGATAAGTCAGAAAATTTGAAATCCATACATCGGGCTTATCAAAGAAAAACCACAATATGAATGTGATTATCTTTATTTGGAACAAGACAAAAACTGCCTTTGCAAAACGCTCTGATGCCGCTGAAGAATTCAATTTAATCCCTATCACCAATTAACAAAATTGCAACCCTCGGCTGAATTCATCAATCCCTCCCCAGCATTTCAGGATGATTTTCGACACGCCTAAATCGGGGGAAAGCGTCGAATGCTAAAAGCCTTGTGCGCGAAAAATACTCACGATTGCGACTCCGGCAACTACCCAAAGAACCAAAGCCACCCGACTGTTGTGCGCCAATTTCAGCACCTCCTTCGCTTTTATTTCTAGTACAACGAATATCACTAGAAGATAAAGGAGATAAAAAACAAATCCGGAGATGGCATACACTTCAGCAACATACATCGGCATTGCCCAACCAGCAACACAGACAGCTCCAACACGAAGGATGAGCCCAAACAGCTGAATAGCTAGGGCCACACGCTGGTTATTGGTTATGTGAAGTGCCATAGAAATTGGAGAAGTAAGAAACTGCATGACAAACCAAGGCGTCATCCATGCAACCAATTCTCCCGCTCGCTGCCATTTCGTGCCGAACATCAAGGGAAACAAAATCGGAGCGACGAGTCCGGCAAATATCAATGGACCAACTCCGCTTCTGACCAAGCCTTTCAAATTCTCCAGTGTAAATGGGACCAAGCGTCCGATGCGCGATTCTTCGGATGCACGGGATAAGTAAACCTGCGAAACGGCGCTACCAATAAGACCTAGTGGCACAGTCATTGCACGCATCGCCAACATCAAATATCCGGCCTCCGGCCCGATGGCCAACGCGCCAATAATTATGATTGGCATTTGGATTGCGGCGGTATTTGCCAGCGCCTCAAATGTTGAGTACTTTAGAAATCGATCATATTTTCGGAGCATGCGGCGCATATTTCTCCAGCTTATGCTTTCGAAAACCCCTCGATCCTTTTTAAGCATGGCGCGTACCAGACCATATAGACCGGCGCCATTGTTGGCGATCTGTCCCAATAGCAATCCAAGAGGGGCAACTCCATTTATTCCAAATCCGAGCTGCACTCCTACGCCGCTAACAGCTTGGGTCATACGGGTTCCCGCAATAATTCCAAAGCGTTTTTTTCGGGTAGTCCAAAATTGCATTGCTGCGTACGCGCTAGCCAACCAAACTCCAAAAGGCAACAGCCACAAATAATCTTTTAACGCAGGCAAATCCACCAATTTCACGATTGAATCTGGAAAGAGCCAAACCGTAATTCCCGTTAGTGCAGAAATTGCAGAGCAAGCACATAAAGCCAAGGCAAGCAGGTTGACCGCATCCTCGTCTCCCTCTGGCATCGGGATCGAAATCTCTAATCGCATGCATGCAATCACCGAAATGATCGAAAGAATGGAGGAGAAAATTGCAAGCACATTGAAATCAGAAGGCGTATATAGGCGTGTGATGACTGGAAGCGCCAAAAATGCAAGTGCCTGTGCGAAAGCGGTGCCTCCTACCAACACACCGACCGAACGTATAGCGTCAGTACGCTTGAGGGATTGAAATTTGGCGCGTAACGCCGCTCCAATACGTCGAACTGGCATTTTCGGACTAGGGGGCGGTCAAGGCCAAAATAATCAGGATTTGCTCAGAGGGAGTCAGGTACGCATGCATCGGCAAGCTCAGCACATCTTTTGCTATCATGTCCCCCACGGGTACATTGGCCTCTTCATTTGTCACTGCGGGCTGCTTGTTCAAAGGAATGGGGTAATGCACAACGGTCGGCACTCCAGCCTGCTTCATACGCACTTGCAGCGCCTCTCGCTTGTCGACACGTACAGTGTATTGAGCCCACGCACTTTGGTTATGTGACTCGACATATGGAATGGCCGCAATGCCGGCCTCTCCCAATAGGCGCCCATATTCCGCAGCTACACGCTGACGGCTAGCGATTTCGTCGTCGAAGATTTCCAACTTCGTTAGCAGTACCGCAGCCTGCAACGTATCCAATCTACTATTTACTCCCACGCGAATGTGGTGGTAGCGCCGATCCTGTCCATGCCGAGCAATCTGCCGCATCACTTTGGCCAATTCGTCATCGTTGGTGAAGATGGCTCCACCGTCGCCATAGCAGCCCAGTGGCTTGCTGGGGAAGAAACTCGCACACGCAATCGTGCTGAGATTGCAGCTTTTACGCCCCTTGTAAATAGCGCCAAAACTCTGCGCCGCATCCTCAATCACAGGAATTCCGTGCTTCGCGGCAATTGCATTGATCGCGTCGAAGTCCGCGCACTGGCCATACAGGCTCACCGGAACAATGGCCTTGGTCCGCGGCGTGATCGCAGCCTCCAGGAGCGCCGGGTCCAGGTTGTAGGTACGCGGGTCGATGTCCACGTACACCGGCTTGGCGCCCAGCAGCGCCACGGTTTCCGCAGTGGCGATGTAGGTAAAGCCCGGCGTAATGACTTCATCACCGGGCCCGATGCCAAGCGCCATTTGGGCGATCTGCAAAGCATCCGTGCCATTGGCCACAGTGATGCAATGCTTGGCGCCGGTATAGGCCGCCAGCTTCTCTTCCAGTTCGGCCACTTCCGGCCCGAGGATGTATTGACCATGCGCCAGCACGCGCTGAATCGCCGCATCGATCTGGTCCTTGATGCGGGCTTGCTGGGTCTTGAGGTCGATGAATTCGATCATGGCGTCTTGGCATCCAACTTGGTCACGGCATTGCCGTCGAGTACATAGCGCGCGCCGGTGTGCGCGCAAATGGCTTCTGCTGCGCCTTGCAGCGGCAACGCGAGTTGCTCGCCGAATTCGCTCATCCAGCCGATCTGCCTGGCGGGCACGCCGACCATGAGCGCATAGGCCGGCACGTTCTTGTTGATCACGGCGCCGGCGCCGACAAAAGCGTATTCGCCCACGGTGTTGCCGCAGACGATGGTGCAATTGGCGCCCAGCGTCGCGCCGCGCTTCACGAGGGTGCGGCGGTATTCGTCCTTGCGCGCGACGGCCGAGCGCGGGTTGTAGACATTGGTGAAGACCATGCTCGGCCCGCAGAACACGTCGTCTTCTAGGGTGACTGCGTCGTAGACGCTGACGTTGTTCTGGATTTTGACGTTGTGGCCGATGGTCACGTCGTTGCCGACGTAGACGTTCTGCCCTAGCGAGCAGCCCTCGCCGATGGACGCCTGTGCGCTGACGTGCACCCAGTGCCAGATGCGGGTGCCGTCGCCGATGCGGGCGCCCTCGTCGACGATTGCGGTGGGGTGGGCGTTGTATGCCATGCCGGTCTCGCGGGGCGTCAGGCGAGCTGCCGCACGAATGGATGCACTTCGCCCTGCTCGCCTTGAACCGGCGTGGCGCTGCGGATCACGTTCACGGTTTCGATGCAGTGGCGCGCATCCTCGAGGCCATAGCCGCGGCCGGCCAGAATTTCCTTGTAGCTCACCGTGTGCAGGTCGGTGAAGCCTTCCGAAAACTCGAGCTTCTCCCCGCTGATGTCGATGTTGCGGAAGGTGGTCTTCTTGCCCTTCACATCGGCCGGCAGATCATTGGCGTCGATGGACAAGAACCAGCGAACGCGTGCGCGCTCGTATTCGAGATAGCCCGCCGCCTTGGCCGTGCCGCTGTAGTGCACCACGTTGCGCTGCAGCTTGCCGAAGATGAAGTGCAGCATGTCGTAGAAGTGCACGCCGATGTTGGTTGCCACGCCGAACGACTTGCGGTTGTCACCCTTCCAGCTTTCCATGTACCACTTGCCGCGAGAGGTGATGTAGGTCAGTTCGACGTCGAATTTGGTATCCGCGGGCGCCGCTGCCACCTTGTCGCGCAGCTTCAGGATGGCCTCGTGATGGCGCAGCTGCAAGATGTTGAAGACGCGCTTGCCGGTTTCCTTTTCAACGCGTTGCAGTTCGTCGACGAGGTCCGGCGTGGGTACCAGGGGCTTCTCGCAGATCACGTCGCAACCCAAGCGCAGGCCAGCGGCAATGTGCGGATGGTGCAGGTAGTTGGGGCTGCAGATCGCCACGTAGTCCAGCGCCGTCGCGGGATTGCGCTTGAGCTGCTGCGCGTGCTCGTAGAAGCGTTCGAACTCGGTGAAGAACTCGCTCTGCGGCGAGATGCTGTCGATGATGCCGACCGAATCGTTGATGTCGTAGGCCACCGCCAGATGGTTGTCCGTGTCCTTGATGGCACGCATGTGGCGCGGAGCGATGTAACCGGCAGCGCCGATGAGGGCAAAGTTTTTCATGTCGAGAAAGAAACGGGAATTGGCTTACAGGCGGAACACGGAGAAGCCGCTGTCGCGGGCTTCCTTGGTGTTGAACAGGCTCTTGACGTCGACCAGCACGGGCTGTTCGCCTCGGCACAGGGTGCGCAGCTCGGTCATGGTTGCGCGGCGGTATTCGTTGTGGCCTACGGCAACAACGAGCGCATCGACCGGGTGGTCCGCATCGACCTGGCCGAGTTGAAGGCCGTACTCACGGGCCACCTCTTCGGCGTCCGCCCATGGGTCCACAATTTCTACGGAAGCACCCCATGCCTCGAACTCGCGAACCATGTCGACGATCTTGCTGTTGCGGATGTCCGGGCAGTTTTCCTTGAAAGTGATGCCCAGCACGCCGATACGGCAGCGCGGCACGTCCATGCCGTTCTTCAGCATCAGCTTGATGGTGTTGCGGGCCACGTAGCGCGCCATGTTGTCGTTGATACGGCGCCCGGCCAATATCACCTGCGGGTGGTAGCCGACCTGCTCCGCCTTGTGCGTGAGGTAGTACGGGTCCACACCAATGCAATGCCCACCCACAAGGCCTGGACGGAAAGGCAGGAAATTCCATTTGCTGCCTGCGGCCTCGAGCACGTCGAGGGTGTCGATGCCCAGGCGCTCGAAGATGACGGACAGCTCATTGACCAGTGCGATGTTCAGGTCGCGCTGCGTGTTCTCGATCACTTTGGCGGCCTCGGCCACCTTGATGCTGGCGGCCTTGTGCGTGCCGGCGGTGATGATCTCGTTGTAGAGCGCATCGACCACATCGGCCACCTCAGGCGTACTGCCACTGGTGATCTTCTTGATTTTGGTCAGCGTGTTGACCTTGTCGCCGGGGTTGATCCGCTCCGGGCTGTAGCCGCAGAAGAAATCGACATTGAATTTCTTGCCGCTGAGTTTCTCCAGCACGGGCACGCACACTTCTTCTGTCGCACCGGGATAGACCGTCGATTCGAAGATGACGATTGCCCCGTTTGACATGACCTTGCCGACGGTTTCGCTGGCCTTGACCAGCGGCGTCAGATCGGGACGGTTCGCGTTGTCGATCGGGGTAGGCACAGTCACGATGAAGACCGCGCAGTCGCGCAAGTCATCGGCATGCGACGTGAACACAAGTTGGGTCGCCGCCTTCAACTCTTCGCTAGTGGTTTCGAGTGTGTGATCGTGTCCACCCTGCAGCTCTGTGATGCGTTTTGCATTGATGTCGAAGCCGACCACCCGCCGCTTCTTGCCAAATTCCACGGCGAGGGGAAGACCCACGTAGCCGAGACCGATGATCGCGATAGGTTGAGTTGATTGAATGACTTGCATATTGGAAAGCACTGGAGACGAAAAATTGGCGACAGACTCAATCAAGAGTCATGCCGCCACACCGCGTTCGCGGCTGCTGACTTCAAAAGTGGGCAGACCCGTGATGCGAACCTCAAGAACTCACTCTGGGTCTAAATTCGACTAGCGATGCCTGACGTAAACCTCGCTGGCGTTGTTCACCACTTGTGCTGACGGCAGGATCAGACTGACCACACGGTTCCACTTGACCAGCGGCACCGGATCGACGTACACGACGTCATGCGACTGCAACCGGAACTGGCTTGCCAACGCCAACGTCGCCGGATTCTTGGCGTTCAGATGGAAGATGGCCGGTGCGCCGGTCGCGCCTTGGCGAATCACGTAGATCTGGCCGGCGTTGGAGGTGGTCGTCATCGGACCACCTGCCTCGCCCAAGGCCTCGCTCAAGCTCAAGCGGCCGTTGCTACGCATGGACAGAGCAACGGGCGCCATGATCTCACCCATGACGAAGACCTTGGAATCTTCCCGGTGCGCCACGCGGACGGTGTCGCCGTTCTTCAGGGGGATGTTGTTCCCGTCGTAGCCCGCCTCGCGCAGGCGCGTCATGTTGATCGGGACCGAGCGGCCATCACGAATGAGAGTGACGGCCGACTGGTTGGCATTGGCCGTCATGCCTCCGGCGCGATTGATCGCCTCATTCAACGTCATGGGCACGTCGGTGAAAATCTGCGAGCCGGGATTACGTACTTCGCCTTCTACATAGGCGCGGCGGCTTCGGAAGGACTGAATGCGCACCGTCACTTGGGGATCGCGAACATGTGGCCGCAACAGCTTGCCGATCAGGTCGGAAGCATCGCCTTCGCTCAGGCCCGCCACACGCACGCGGCCAATGTAGGGGAAAGCAATCTCACCGTCAGCATCGACGATGAAGCCCGGTGCTACCTGCACGCCGGTCGGGTCGGCGGATTGCGAGATCACGGCACCAGCATTGGGAAGAAGCTCTGGGTGGTCGTAGACGATCACGCCCACCACATCACCCGACCCGATCGTGTAGCGCGCCCCCTTGCCAAACAGCGCCTGCACATCAGGCGGCACGCCCTTCGGCGACACCTCTGCCAACGTACGCACCAACGCCAGCGAAATAGGCGTGATTTCCCCCTCAGGCGCTTCGTCGGGAAGGTAGCGGAACTGGGACGGCAACTCTCCGCCCGCTTCGTAAGGCTCCACCGACCCCATGCCAGGCACCACGGCACAGCCCTGGAGCAACATCGCGCCGGCAAGCGCTACCCACGCAAGGGCTTTCGCATCTCTTCTCAATTCAGGTCCCTTGAAAGTCAGTCAGTCAGTCGTATCAATAACAACGAAGCGGCGAAAGAACAATTCCCGAAGGCATGCGAGGCTCGCACATCCGTTCGGTTGTATCGCGCTTCTTTTTCAAACACTTGTGATCGCCACCACTACGCGGCACCGTTTATGTAAAAATTTGAACAGCTAAAGTCGCGCTGAAACTGGAATATTCAGGCGGCAAAGGTGCAGAATTCATCGCGGAGTCACGCAAGAACCTGATACACCCGGGACGTATGCGCGCTGACAGACAGAAGTCTTGAAGGTCGATTTCGCGCGGCCGCTCCTCACTGCTCCCCTCTCATCGTACCAGTGCAGTGCACTGTCAATGGGGTTGCGCCTGCGCTCCAGAATGGTTCCGGAAGGGCTGTCCGGCGCCCTCAGGCCTTCTTTCCAAGCGTAAAACGCGATGACGCGGCTGGCTCTACCCATCCCTCGAAATTGGAAACAAGACGTTCCAAAGCGTAGTCGGCAAATAGTCAGCCACGGAAACTGAGTACCCTCCAACCGTTCCAAGCCGAGGCATAGGCGGCTGTTCCTCAGTTGCGGTCCAGCATCACCCGGAGCGCCACCCGCCTTGGCGCCCTGCTTCCGCAGGCATACTGGCACCCCTTTCACCAGCAGGTCTTCAGCACCCTTTCTGAATCATGAGCATCCTCAGCGAATTCAAGGAGTTTGCCGTCAAGGGCAACGTCGTCGACCTCGCCGTCGGCGTGATCATCGGGGCGGCGTTCGGCAAGATCGTCGACTCGCTCGTCGCCGACATCATCATGCCGCTCGTGGGCCTGGTGTTCGGGAAGCTCGACTTCTCGAACCTCTACGTGACCCTGGGCACGGTGCCGCCGGGCGTGACGAACACGCTGGCGGAGCTGAAGAAGGCCGGCGTGCCGGTGCTGGCGTACGGCAACTTCATCACGATCGCTGTCAATTTCGTGATCCTCGCCTTCATCATCTTCATCATGGTCAAGCAGATCAACAAGCTACGCAAAACCGAAGAAGCCGCGCCCGCCGCACCGGCCGCCACGCCTGAAGACATCACGCTGCTGCGCGAGATCCGCGACAGCCTGAAGCAGCGCCCCTGAGCCTTTCTGGCCGCGCGCTCAGGCGCCGGCCAGCGTTCGCGCCATGCGCAGCGCCTCGACGAGGCTCGACGCATCGGCCACGCCTTGGCCCGCAATGTCGAACGCGGTGCCGTGATCCGGGCTGGTCCTCACCAGCGGCAGCCCGAGCGTCACGTTCACGCCCTTCTCCACCCCGAGGTACTTGACCGGGATCAGCCCCTGGTCGTGGTACATCGCAATCACCACGTCGAACTCGCCGCTGGACGGCACACCGGCCTTGGCGCGCGCGCGCATGAAGACGGTGTCGGGCGCATGGGGCCCGTGGGCGTCGATGCCCTCGGCGCGCGCGGCCTCGATGGCCGGCGCGATGATGGTGCGCTCTTCCGAACCGAACAGGCCGCCCTCGCCCGCATGCGGGTTGAGCCCAGCCACGCCGATGCGCGGCGGCCGGCCGAGCGCGTGGGTCAGCGCGCGATGGGTGATGCGCAGCGTGTCCAGCACGCCCTCGAAACGCACAGCCTTGATGGCGTCGCGCAGCGACATGTGGATGCTCACGAGCACGGTGCGCAGCTCGTCGTTGGCCAGCATCATCCGCACGGGCACGTCGGCCACGGTGCGGCCCAGGTGGGCGGCGGCCTCGGCCTGCAGCAGTTCGGTGTGGCCGGGGTACGGAAAGCCGGCCGCGGCCAGCGCTTCCTTGTGCAGCGGCGCGGTGACGAGGGCCGAGATCTCGCCGCGCAACGCAGCCCGCGCGGCCCACACGACGCAGTCGCCAGCCGCGCGACCAGCTTCGGCGCTGATACGCCCTTGTTCGATGCCTTGGGGCGGCGCGATCACCTGCAACACCGGGATGCAACCGGGTGGCACGGTGGCCGCTTCAGCGACGCTGGCGATCTCGACGACGGGCCACGCCAGCCGTCCTGGCGCCGCGAGCGCCTGCGAGGCATTGCGCAGCGTGCCGACGTCACCGGCAACGAACGCACCGCGCACGGCGTCGGGCGCGTCGCGGAAGGCTTTGGCAATGATCTCGGGGCCGATGCCGGCCGGGTCGCCGAGCGTGATCGCGATCGGCGCCTTCATGCCGGGTTGTCGATGTCGATGAATTCGTGCTTCAGCCCGAGTTGCGCCGCCACGTGGGCCGCCACGGCTTGCGCGCCGTAGCGCTCGGTGGCGTGGTGGCCGCAGGCCAGGAAGGCCACACCCAGCTCGCGAGCGTAGTGCGCTTGCGGCTCTGAAATCTCGCCGGTGATGAAGGCGTCGGCGCCGGCCGCGATGGCCGCCTCGAAGTAGCCCTGGGCGCCGCCCGTGCACCACGCGATGTTCTTGATCGGACGGTGGGCCGTGTCGACCAGCGTGACGGGCCGTTTCAGCACCTTCTCGGCATGGGTCGCCAGGGCCTTCGCGCTGGCGAAGTTCTCGCCGTTCTCGCGCGCGCCCAGGAAGCCCAGCTCCTGCTCACCGAAGCGACCAGCCGACCCCGGATGCGCCACGAGCCCCAGCTGCAAGCCGAGTTGTGCGTTGTTGCCCAGTTCAGGGTGCGCGTCGAGCGGCAGGTGGTAGGCGAACAGGTTGACGTCGTCGCCCAGCAGCAGGCCCAGGCGCTGCTTCATCCAGCCGGTGACGCAGCCGTCCTGGCCGCGCCAGAACAGGCCATGGTGAACGAAGATGGCATCGGCCTCGGCGTGGATCGCGGCCTCGATCAGCGCGCGGCTGGCAGTCACGCCCGAGACGATCTTGCGGACCACGGCGCGCCCCTCGACCTGCAGGCCGTTGGGTCCATAGTCCTTGAAGCGCCCGGGGGCCAGCAGCAGGTCGAATGCGAGAAGCAGTTCGTGACGTGTGGTGCTCATCGCGACATTGTCGCGCTCCCCGCGGCCGGCGCGCCATCACGCACCGGGTGGCCGCGCGCGGCCAGGGGCCACAGCGCCAGCAGGAAGCCCAGCGCCGCCAGCGCGGCGACGTAATGCGCCGGCGCCATCGGGTCGTGCTGCAGCCAGAGCGTGAGGATCACCGGCGTCAGCCCGCCGAAGATGGCATACGACATGTTGTAGGCAAACGAAAGCCCCGTGAAGCGCACCGGCGCCGGAAATGCGCGCACGCCTGCAATCGGCACCGTGGCGATGGTGCCCACGAACAGGCCGACCAGGCCGTAGTGCCAGAACAGCGTGGCCGGCGTGCCGGGCAGCCCGGTGTAGAACAGGTAGGCGGTGGCAAAGAGGCCGCCCCAGCCGACCAGCATCACGGCGCGCGTACCGATGCGATCGCTGGCCCAGCCGACGATCACGCAGCCGATGGTCAGGGTCAGCGTGGCGAGTGCGTTGGCTTCGAGCGCCAGCGCAGCCGGAATGTGGTGCACCTTCTGCAGGTACGTGGGCGTGTACAGCACCACGACGACGATGGCCGCCGACAGCACCCAGGTCTGCAGCCCCACGTACACGCTCGCCAGGCGGTGCTCGCGCAGCACGGTGCGCAGCGGCAGCTCGCGGGCGACCGTCTTGCGGCCGGCCAGCTCCTTGAAGACCGGCGTCTCGTGCAGAAAGCGGCGCAGGTAGACCGAGAACAGCCCGAACACGCCGCCCAGAATGAAGGGAATGCGCCAGGCGAAGTCGTGCACCTGCTCGGGCCCATAGTAGCGGTTGATGGCCACGGCCACCAGCGACCCCAGCAGGATGCCGCCGGTGATGCCCGAGGTCAGCGTGCCGATGCCGAAGCCGTAGCGCCGGGCCGGCACGTGCTCGCCGACGAACACCCAGGCGCCGGGCATCTCGCCGCCGATGGCCGCGCCCTGCAGCACGCGCATCGCCAGCAGCAGCAGGGGCGCCGCGACGCCGATGCTCGCGTAGGTGGGCAACAGGCCGATCACCAGCGTGGGCGCCGCCATCAGGAAGATCGACAGCGTGAACATGCGCTTGCGCCCCAGCAGGTCGCCGAAGTGCGCGATGACGATGCCGCCCACGGGCCGCGCGAGGTAGCCTGCGGCGAAGATGCCGAAGGTCTGCAGTTGGCGCAACCAGTCGGGCATGTCGGCGGGGAAGAACAGCGCGCCCAGAACGGTCGCGAAGAAGACGTAGATGACGAAGTCGTAGAACTCGAGCGTGCCGCCGAGGGCGGACAGGGCCAGGGTCTTGTAGTCGCGCGCATCGAGCGTGCGCGCCGGAGCAGGCGTGGCGGCGTTCGCGCCGTCCGTGTAGGTAGCTTCTGAGGTCATGGCAGGAAGGGCATCGTGGCCGCTCGCCTGCCTTGGAACCGGATAGGGGCAGAGCGTGGCGCGCCGACGAAAGAATCGCCTGGCCGCGTCCGCCGGGTGGGCAGCGCGGGAGGCCTGAAGAGGCGATCCGGGTCGGATCAACCGTCGATACTAAGGGTTACCCCTTATTCGCGTCCCAGGGGCCGCCCAATCTCGACCCTGTCGCGCGGTCTATGGCTCCGGCGGGTTGAGGGACAATTGCAACCGGCGCCCTCTTTCAGCGCTTTTCCAACGCTCTTCCATCAAGCTTTCATGAAACGCACCTGGCTGCTCTTTGCCCAAGCCGTGACCGTCCTGCTGGCGGCCTATTTCGTCGTCGCGACGCTCAAGCCTGAATGGATCAACAAGCGCTCGACCTCGCTGGGTGGCGTGGTGTCGATCGTCGAGGCGCCCAGCGGCGCGCCGGCCACGCCCGCGCCGGGCAGCCTGAGCGCGGCGGCCAAGAAGGCCTCGCCGGCGGTCGTGAGCATCAACACCAGCAAGGCCGCGCAGCGCCACCCGCGCAGCAACGACCCGTGGTTCCGCTTCTTCTTCGGCGACCAGGCCGACCAGCCCCAGGTGGGCCTGGGCAGCGGCGTCATCGTGAGCACCGACGGCTACATCCTCACCAACAACCATGTGGTCGAGGGCGCCGACGAAATCGAAGTCACGCTGAACGACAGCCGCCATGCGCGCGGCAAGGTGATCGGCACCGACCCCGACACCGACCTGGCCGTGCTGAAGATCGAACTCGACAAGCTGCCGGTGATCGTGCTGGGCAACTCCGACGAGCTGCTGGTGGGCGACCAGGTGCTGGCCATCGGCAACCCCTTCGGCGTGGGCCAGACCGTGACCAGCGGCATCGTCTCGGCGCTGGGCCGCAACCAGCTGGGCATCAACCAGTTCGAGAACTTCATCCAGACCGACGCGGCCATCAACCCCGGCAACTCGGGTGGTGCGCTGATCGACGTCGACGGCAACCTGCAGGGCATCAACACCGCGATCTACTCGCGCTCGGGAGGCAGCATGGGCATCGGCTTCGCCATTCCCGTGTCGATGGCCAAGATCGTGCTCGAGGGCATCGTGAAAGAAGGCCAGGTGCGCCGCGGCTGGATCGGCGTCGAGCCGAGCGACCTGTCGCCCGAACTGGCCGAAACCTTCGGCGTGAAGGCAGACGCGGGCGTGATCATCACCGGCGTGCTGCAGAACGGCCCCGCCGCCAAGGCCGGCATCCGTCCGGGCGACGTGATCACTTCGGTGGGCGAAAAGAAGACCGACAGCGTGCAGGCCCTGCTGACCGCCGTGGCCGGTCTCAAGCCGGGCGACACCTCCCGCTTCGCGCTGCAGCGCGGCACCGACAAGATGGAACTGGACGTGACGCCGGGGCTGCGACCGAAGAGCCCGATCCGACAGCAGTTGCCCAACAACGAATAGCGAGAAACGCGGAAAGCGGCTCCGGCCACAGACCACGCAGCAAAACAAAAGCGGCCCTCAGGCCGCTTTTGTTTTGGTGGCACGCCGCTGCGAAGGCGAGGCCGACCGATTCGGGATCAGGAGCTGCCGGAAGACTCCGACCCCGCGCCCTCTTCTTCGCCCTCGGGCGCCTTGCCCTTCCCCGCGAAATAGCGCGCCCCGATGATGCCCACCTCGTACAGCAGGCACATCGGCACCGCGAGCGCGAGCTGCGAGACCACGTCGGGCGGCGTGAGCACCGCGGCCACCACGAAGGCGATCACGATGAAGTAACCGCGGAACGAGCGCAGTTTCTCGATGGTGACCATCTCGAAGCGCACCAGCAGCATCACCACGATCGGCACCTGGAAGGCCACGCCGAAGGCGATGTACAGCGACAGGATGGCCTCGACGTACGACGAGATGTCGGGCGTGGCCGCCACCGCGTCAGGCGTGAATTTCTGAATGAAGCCGAACATCTTGTCCAGCACGAACAGCTGCACGAAAGCGATGCCGCCGTAGGCCAGCATGCTGCCGAAAAAGATCAGCGGCAGTGCGAAGCGCTTCTCGTGGCTGTACAGGCCCGGCGCAACGAACATCCAGGCCTGGTACATGAGCCAGGGCAATGCCAGCAGCACGGCCGCCATCATCAGCACCTTGAGCGGCACGAAGAAGGGCGAGAACACGCCGATGGCGATCAGCTTGGCGTCCGGCGGCATGTGCGCGCGGATCGGCATGGCGATGATGTCCATGAGCCCGCTCGGGCCGGGCCAGATCGCCAGCAGAATGCCCGCGACCGCGAGGCCGTAGACGCAGTACAGCAGCCGGTCCCGTAGCTCGACCAGGTGCTGCACGAACGGCTGCTCGGTGCCCGCCAGCTCGTCTTCTTTGTTCTTGTTGTCGGAATCGGCCATGGGGAAAGGAGAAAGCGTGGGAGACACAGGCGCACGGGGCGCCCGGGAACGCCGCGGGACGTGCGTGTGGGCGTCAGTTGATCTTGTGGGGGCGGAAGCGGGCGACCCGCGCCGCGCCCGACAGCGCTTTGGTCCGCACGCCGTTGCGCGCCTTGTACCAATTCGGCGTGGCACCCTGTTTCAGGCGCCAGTTCTTGCGGGGGTGCCTGTATTCGGGCACCGCCTGTTCGGGCTCGGCCAGCGCCGACAAGGTGTCGCCGGACGCGCCGGCAAACTGCTTCTCGAACTCGCTGGCGCCGGTGTGGATGCTGTGCTCCACGTCGCGCGCCGCGTCCTCGACCGTGGTCTTCATCTTGCGGAGCTCGTCGAGCTCCATCGAACGGTTGACTTCGGCCTTGACGTCGTTCACGTAGCGCTGCGCCTTGCCGAGCAGGGCGCCCACCGTGCGTGCAACGCGCGGCAGCTTCTCCGGCCCGATCACGATCAGCGCCACGACGCCGATGAGCGCCAGCTTCTCAATGCCGAGGTCGATCACGGATGTGTGCCTGCGGTGCTCAGGACTTCTGGCGCGCTTCGACGTCGATCGTCGACTTGTCGCTGTTGGCCGGCTGGCCGGTCACTTGCTGCGTGGGGGCCGGTGCAGCGGAGGCGTCGGTGGAAGCCGAGCCGTCCTTCATGCCGTCCTTGAAGCCCTTGACGGCGCCACCGAGATCCGAACCCATGTTCCGCAGCTTCTTGGTGCCGAAGATCATGACCACGACGAGCAGCACGATCAGCCAGTGCCAGATGGAAAAAGAACCCATGGAGAACTCCTAAGAATGTGTCCGATTTTAGTCGGGGGGAATGTGACAGTTTGGCTTAACCCTGATCAGCCGCGAAGCCAGGGCCGGGGGCCGCCCATGACGTGCACATGGAGATGGTGAACCTCCTGCCCGCCCTCAGCGCCGGTGTTCACGACGACGCGGTAGCCGCCGTCCGGATAGGGCCTGCAGCCCTGCTCCAGCGCCAGCTGGGGAGCCAGCGTCATGATCTTGCCCATGAGCGCCGAATCCTCGGGCGTGAGCTGCGCCATCGAGGCGATGTGTTTCTTGGGCACCAGCATGAAATGCACCGGCGCCCAGGGCGAGATGTCGTGAAAACCGAACAGGTCGTCGTCTTCGTAGACCTTGCGCGAGGGGATCTTGCCTTCGATGATTTTGCAGAAGACGCAGTTCGGATCAGATGACATCTTTGGGTTCCATGGGACGGCTGTCGTTCATGCGGATCATGCCTTTCACGATCCGGTAGAGGAACCACAGCGAAATCAGGCTCCAGGCGATCCAGCCCGGCACGAACAGCAGCAGCCAGAGCCACGAGGTGACGATGTACAGCAGGCCGGCCCACAGCACCGAGCGGATGCGCCAGCTGAAGTGCGAGGCCTGCCAGGTGCCGGCCGCGTCGTCGCGCTTCACGAAGTCGATCAGCAAGGCGATGAGCAGCAGCAGCACGGAGGCCTGCGCGCCCGGCACGACCGCGCCGATGGCCACGATCAGGTGCAGCACATAACTGACCCAGCCCCAGGTCTTGAGGGAGTCGTCGGGTTCCACGTTCACGATGTCATTGGCCATGGTCGGTGCCCTTTCAATCGATCATTCAGTCGTTGGAAGCTTCGCGGGCCTGCACCTTGCGCAGGGCTTTTTCCTCGATGCCGCTGGTGCCCTCGCGGCGCTCGAGCTCCGCGACGACGTCGGCTGGGGAGAAACCGTAGTGGGCCAGCGCCACCATGGTGTGGAACCACAGGTCGGCCACTTCGTTCACTATTTTCGAGCGGTCGCCGCCGTGGTCGGCGTCTTTGGCCGCCATCACGACCTCGGTGGCTTCCTCGCCGATCTTCTTGAGGAAGGCGTCGGGGCCCTTGTGCAGCAGCCGGGCGACGTAGCTCTTGTCAGGGTCGCCGCCGTTCGCGGGCAGGCGACTCTCGAGCACCGCGGCCAGGCGGGCGAGTGCGTCGGAGGTGTTCGAATCGTTCACTGTGGCGGTCATTTGTAGATCGATTCAGGGTCTTTCAAGACCGGCTCGACCACGGTCCACTGGCCCTTTTCGTACTTGCTGAAGAAGCAGCTGTGGCGGCCGGTGTGGCAGGCGATGCCGGGCGCGTGGCCGAGCTGCGTCACCTTGAGCAGCACGACATCGTTGTCGCAGTCGAGGCGGATCTCGTGCACGGTCTGCACGTGGCCCGACTCCTCGCCCTTGAACCACAGCTTGTTGCGCGAGCGACTGAAATACACCGCGCGGCCCAACTCGGCGGTCTTTTCGAGCGCCTCGCGGTTCATCCACGCGAACATGAGCACGTCGTTCGTGCCTTGTTCCTGGGCGATCACGGGCACCAACCCGTTCGCATCCCATTTCACTTCGTCAAGCCAATTCATGAGCTGGATTGTCGGTGATCAGTAAGTAGTGACTTACCACGAAGGTTTATTGAATTCGCACGGGAATTCCGCGCTCGGCCATGCGGGCCTTGGCCTCGCCCACGGTGTGCTCGCCGTAGTGGAAGATGCTCGCCGCCAGCACCGCGTCGGCGCCGCCCTTCTGGATGCCGTCGGCCAGGTCGTCGAGGCTGCCGACGCCGCCCGAGGCGATCACCGGCACGTTGACGGCATCGCTCACGGCGCGCGTCAGGGCGAGGTCGAAGCCGCTCTTGGTGCCGTCGCGGTCCATGCTCGTGAGCAGGATCTCGCCCGCGCCGCGGCGCGCCATCTCGATCGCCCACTGCACGACGTCCAGGCCGGTGTTCTTGCGCCCGCCATGGCTGTAGACGTCCCAGCCCGCGCCGCGCGTGGCGGCGTCTTCGGGGCTGCGTCGCTTGGCGTCGATGGCGACCACGATGCACTGCGAGCCGTACTTCTGGGCCGCGTCGCTGATCACCTGCGGATCGGCGATGGCGGCCGAGTTGAAGCTGGTCTTGTCGGCGCCCGCGTTGAGCAGCCGGCGCACGTCGGCCACGGTGCGCACGCCGCCGCCCACGGTCAGCGGAATGAACACCTGCGAGGCCACCGCTTCGATGATCGGCAGGATGAGGTCTCGGCCGTCACTGGTGGCCGTGATGTCCAGGAAGGTGAGTTCGTCGGCGCCCTGCGCGTTGTAGCGCGCCGCGATTTCGACCGGGTCGCCGGCATCGCGCAGCTCGAGGAAGTTGACGCCCTTGACGACGCGGCCGCCCGTGACGTCGAGGCAGGGAATGATGCGTTTGGCAAGCATGGGAAGTTGAACCGGAAGGAAATCAGAGAACGCGGAGCTGTTGCCAGCCCTGCCATTGGGCGCCGGGGGCCAGCACGACGGGTTCGTCGATGCGGGCCGCTTCGACGCAGAGCATGTGGCGGAAGCCCTCTGCGGGCATGTCCGCGAGTGTCGCACCGAGCACGGCGCCGGGGTTCCAGACCACGGTTTCGGTGCAGGTGTCGCTCTGGGTAATTTCGAGCGTTCCGCCGGGCTGCACCAGCCGCAGCGGCTGCGCCGGGGCGCTGTAGACGCTGTCGAACTCGGCGTCGAACTGCAGCGCGGCGGCGGTTTCGGTCTGGCGCACATCGCGCACGGCGTCCCAGCGCGGCGCGCCCTGCAGGCCTTCGAGGCGAACCGTGGCGATGTCGTCCACGCGCAGGTAGGTGTGCAGCGCGGCCGAGAACGGCCAGGGCGCGTCGCCGGTGTTGGTCAGGGTGAGCGCGGTGCGCAGCTGGCCGGCCGCGAGCGTGGCGTCCAGCCGCGCCTCGAAGGCATGCGGCCAGAGCCGGCGGGTGGCTTCGTTGTCGCGCAGCACGAGCCGCAGCGTGTCGGGCGCGCCCGATTTCTCTTGAATCCAAGGCAGATTGCGCATGAAGCCATGCTTGGGGAGCATGCCGCGCTGGTTGAACTGGGGGCAGCACAGGGGAATGCCGCCGCGGATGGCGGTTTGGCCGTCAAAAACGGCCTTCGGACTCAGATACAGTCGCTCCCCACCGCGGGCCGGGGCCCAGGAAAGCACCTGGGCGCCATGCAGCGCGACCGTCAGGGTGCTGCCATCGGCCGCCTCGGCGTGCAACGCCGGCTGGCCTCGAAACTCGATCGAGCGGATGTCCATGTGAGGAATTGTAGGCAGCCGCCGCATCCCGACAGCGAGCCATTGCGTGCCTGCGCCTTTCTTGGATACGCTGTCGCGGGTCGGTCCCGCGCACTCGAAAAGAACCACTCTCACACGACTCAAGGGGATACGCATGAAGAAAAAGCTGCCGATGGCCGCCTGGATCCTGATGGCCATGGTGCTCGGCATCATCGTTGGCTACATGATCTTCACGAGCTTTCCTGACAAGAAGGCCGCCAAGGAGGTCGCCGACTACGTCTCCATCATCTCCGACGTCTTCCTGCGCCTCATCAAGATGCTGATCGGCCCGCTGGTGTTCTCCACGCTGGTGGTGGGCATCGCGCACATGGGCGACGCCAAATCGGTCGGCCGGGTGTTCGGCAAGGCCATCGGCTGGTTCCTCACCGCATCGCTGATCTCGCTGGTCATCGGCCTGGTCATGGCCAACGTGCTCAAGCCCGGCGAGAACCTGGGCCTGCCGCTACCCGACATCGGCGCCTCGGCCAACCTGGCGACCAACAAGTTCACCTTCAAGGACTTCGTGAGCCACACGGTGCCCAAGTCGTTCGCGGAGGCGATGGCCAACAACGAGATCCTGCAGATCGTGGTGTTCTCGATGTTCTTCGGCGTGGCGCTGGCCTCGCTCGGCGACAAGGCCAAGACGCTGGTGGCGGCCATCGAGGAGCTGTCGCACGCGATGCTCAAGATCACCGGCTACGTCATGAAGCTCGCGCCGCTGGCGGTGCTGGCCGCCATGGCCGCCACCGTGGCGGTGAATGGCCTCGGCATCCTGATCAAGTTCGCCGTGTTCATGCGCGACTTCTACCTGGGCCTGTTCGTGCTGTGGGGCGTGCTCATCATGGCCGGCCTGCTGTTCCTCGGGCCGCGCGTGTTCAAGCTGCTGGTGCTCATCAAGGAAGCCTTCCTGCTCTCGTTCGCCACCGCAAGCTCCGAGGCCGCGTACCCGAAGATCCTGCAGGCGCTCGACCGTTTCGGCGTGAAGCGCAAGATCTCCAGCTTCGTGATGCCGATGGGCTACTCGTTCAACCTCGACGGCTCGATGATGTACTGCACCTTCGCCGTGCTGTTCATCGCGCAGGCCTACGACATCCACATGCCGATCAGCACGCAGATCACCATGCTGCTGATCCTGATGCTCACCTCCAAGGGCATGGCCGGCGTGCCGCGCGCCTCGCTGGTGGTGATTGCCGCCACGCTGAACCACTTCGACATTCCCGAGGCCGGCCTGCTGCTGATCCTGGGCGTCGACACCTTCCTCGACATGGGCCGTTCGGCCACCAACGCGGTGGGCAACTCCATCGCCACGGCCGTGGTCGCGAAGTGGGAAGGCGAACTGCTGTCCGAGAGCGACGCCGAGGTCAACGCCAAGGCGCTCGACGAGGAGGCTGCGGCCACCCTCGCCCACCCGGCGCACGCGTGAGGCACGCGGCCATGCAACGCCCTGCCCGCCTGCTCGCCGCCTGGCTCCTGTCGCTGCTGGCCACGGCAGCGCTGGCGCAGGAGCAGGCGCCCACCGTGCTCAGCGGCACGCTGGCCAAGGTGCGCACAAGCGGCACCATCGCCATCGGGCACCGCGAGGCCTCGGTGCCCTTTTCGTACCTCAATGCGCGCAAGGAGCCGATCGGCTATTCCATCGAGCTGTGCCGCGCACTCGTCACGGCCATCGAGGACACGGTCAACAAGAGCCTCACGATCCAGTGGGTGCCCGTCACCTCCGACTCGCGTATCGACGCGGTCGTGAACGGCCAGGTCGACCTCGAGTGCGGCTCCACCACGAGCAACATCGAGCGCCAGAAGCGCGTGGCCTTCTCGCCGACGATGTTCGTCTCGGGCACCAAGGTGCTGGTGAAGAAGGGCTCGCCGATCCAGTCGTTCCGCGACCTGGCCGGCAAGAAGGTGGCAGTGACGGCCGGCACCACCAACGAGAAGACGCTGCGCGACCTGTCGCAGAAGTTCAAGCTCAACATCGACCTGAAGGTGGCGCGTGACCATGCCGAGTCGTTCGCACTCGTGAAGGACGGCCAGGCCGACGCCTTCGCCACCGATGACGTGCTGCTCTACGGCCTCATCGCCCGCGACGCCGCCAAGGCGCAGTACGAGGTGGTCGGCGACTTTCTCTCCTACGACCCCTACGCCGTCATGTACCGCAAGGACGACGCGCAGCTGAACAAGGTGGTGATCGACACCTTCCAGGTGCTGGCGGAAGACGGCGAGATCCACCGGCAGTACAAGCGCTGGTTCATGCGCAAGCTGCCCTCGGGCGAAAGCCTGAACCTGCCGATGAGCGCGCAGCTGGAAACGATCATCCAGACGATGGCGGTAAAGGCCGAGTAAGTCGACCGCTACCGCAGGGCCGCCAGCGCTCAACTCGTTCAGGCCGCTCCCGCCTCCCAGGCCCGGCCCATCGGGTCGGCCAATGCAAGCCGCATCGTCTCGATGAAACGGCGCAGGCGCGCCGGCTGGAACCGCGCTTGCGGATAGACCAGATAGACGGGCAGCGGCGCGACATGCCATTGCGGCACGAGCTGCACCAGCCGTCCCGCGGCGATGTCGTCATTCAGGAGCCAGGCCGAGCCCAGGCAGGCGCCCAGACCCATGCGGGCCGCGCTTTGCAGCGCATAGAGGCTGTCGGTGCTCATGCGCGGGTGGATCGGCACGTGCACGCTCTCGCCGGTCGGCCGGTGCGTGAGCAGCACCTCGTTGCGATAGAAGGTGCGCAGCGCAAGCCACGGCAGCGTGGCCAGTTCCGCTGCGTGCGTGGGCGGCGTGCGACCGGCGAGCATCGAGGGCGCGGCCACCACCACGCGCGGCACCTCCGAGAGCTTGACCGCCACCGCCATGGTGTCGGTCATCTCGCCGACCTGGATCGCGCAGTCGACGCCTTCAGCGACGAAGTCGGGCCGACGGTCGTTCAGCAGCCATTCGACAGACACGCGCGGATAGGCGCGCAAGTAATCGGCAAGCGGTCCGACCAGCAGCGTCTGGCCCAGCGCGTGCGGCGCCACCACGCGCAGCGTGCCCTCGGGTTCGTCGCCCACCCCGCGCAGGTCGGCTTCGAAGGCATGCCAGTCTGCAATCAGCTCCCTGGCGCGCTCGTAGCAGCGTTCGCCATCTTCTGTGAGCTTCATGGCGTGGGTGGAGCGGCGCAGGAGCCGCACGCCCAGCGAGCGCTCCAGCGCCTGCAAGCGACGGCTCACGGTGGGTTGGGTCGCGCCCATCTGGAGCGCGGCCGCCGAAAGGCTGCCGGCCTCGACGATGTGAAGGAAGGTTTGCATCAACTCGATGCGATCGACTGCAGCGGAAGTTGACATGAGATTGCTTTATGCATCAGGCGTATGAACATTGTGCGATCGCCGGGACTACCAAGCCAAGCCACCACAGGGCACATTTCATCCCTTGCTTCGCTATTCAAGGGTTAACACCATGCCTTCCATTCAAAGTACGCATGCACCGGTCGCAGCGCAGGGCCGCGACCTGCCGGCCTCGCTGGTGCTGCTACTGGCCACCGGCGCGGGGCTGTCGGTGGCGTCGCTCTACTACGTGCAGCCGATGCTCGGCGTGCTGGGCGCCGACATCGGCGCGTCCACCCGCGCCGTGGGCTTCATTCCCACGCTCACGCTGCTGGGCTATGCGCTGGGCATCCTGCTGCTGGCGCCGCTGGGCGATCGCTTCGACCGGCGCCGCATCGTGCTGATCAAGGCGGCGGCGCTGTGCGCCGCGTTGCTGGTGGCCGGCGCAGCGCCGTCGATCGGCGTGCTGCTCGCGGCCAGCCTGGCGATCGGGCTGGCCGCCACGATGGCGCAGGACATCGTGCCGGCCGCCGCCACGCTGGCGCCCGACGCCACGCGCGGCAAGACGGTCGGCACGGTGATGACGGGGCTGCTGCTGGGCATCCTGCTGTCGCGCGTGGTGAGCGGCTTCGTGGCCGAGCACTTCGGCTGGCGCGCAATGTTCATCGCAGCGGCGGCCAGCATCGCGCTCATCGGCGCCGCGGCCTGGCGCGGGCTGCCGCGCTTCCGGCCGACCACGCACCTGGCCTACGCCGCGCTGCTCGGTTCGCTGGGCACCCTGTGGTCGCGCCACGGCACGCTGCGCCGCGCGGCGCTGGCCCAGGCGCTGCTGGCGGTGGGGTTCAGCGCGTTCTGGTCGACGCTCGCGGTGATGCTGCACGGCGCGCCCTTCCACCTGGGCAGCGCGGCGGCCGGCGCCTTTGGCTTGGCCGGCGCAGCGGGCGCGCTGGCAGCACCGCTGGCCGGGAGGCTCGCCGACCGGCGCGGACCGGAGCTGGTGACGCGCCTGGGCGCCGGACTTGCAGTGGTGTCATTCGCAGCCATGGGACTGGCGCCGCTGATGGCACCGCATGCACAGCTCTGGCTGCTGGCGCTGGCCGCAATCGGCTTCGATCTGGGCATGCAGGCGACGCTGATCGCGCACCAAACCATCGTCTACGGCATTGAGCCCGGTGCGCGCAGCCGACTGAATGCGGTGCTGTTCACCAGCATGTTCATCGGCATGGCGGCGGGGTCAGCGCTGGGTGCGCTGGCGCTTGCCGAATGGGGCTGGGCTGGCGTGACTGCGCTGGCGACCGCTACGGCTGCCGCCGCGCTGGCGGTTCGCCTCTGGCCGCGCAAGGCGGCGTAGTCTCAAGAATCGAAGGCAATTCACCCCTCGCCAGTCCGGTGCATCCGGGCTGGCGCAGAGGCAGAAAGGCGTCAGACGCCGGCCAGCGCGTCCGCGCGCGCCTGGGCGGCGGCGAAGTCGAGGTCGCCCGAGTAGATGGCACGGCCGCAGATCACGCCCTCGACGCCCTCGGACTCGACCGCGCAGAGCTGGTCGATGTCGGCCATGTTCGACAGGCCGCCCGAGGCGATGACCGGAATGGTCAGCGCCTGCGCGAGCTTGACGGTGGCGTCGATGTTGATGCCCGAGAGCATGCCGTCGCGGCCGATGTCGGTGTAGATGATCGATTCGACGCCGTAGTCCTCGAACTTCTTGCCCAGGTCGGCCACTTCGTGGCCCGTGAGCTTGCTCCAGCCGTCGGTGGCGACCTTGCCGTCCTTGGCATCGAGCCCCACGATGATGTGGCCGCCAAAGGCCACGCAGGCGTCCTTCAGGAAGCCCGGGTTCTTGACCGCGGCGGTGCCGATGATCACGTAGCGCAGGCCGTCGTCGATGTAGCGCTCGATGGTGTCCAGGTCGCGGATGCCGCCGCCGAGTTGCACAGGGATGTCGTCGCCGACTTCCTTCAGGATCGCCTTGATGGCCGCGTGGTTCTGCGGCTTGCCGGCGAAGGCGCCATTCAGGTCGACCAGGTGCAGCCGGCGCGCGCCGGCCTGGACCCATTTGCGGGCCATGGCGGCGGGGTCTTCGCTGAAGACCGTGGATTGGTCCATGTCGCCCTGCTTGAGGCGAACACAGTGGCCGTCTTTGAGATCAATGGCGGGAATGAGGAGCATGGAAGTGGCGCGAGTGTGCGAAAGCCGGGCTGTGGAGGGTTCGGCCCGGTCGGGAAAAAAGGTTCAGGGATTCCAGTGGAGGAAGTTGCGATACAGCTGCAGCCCATGGTCCGCACTCTTCTCCGGGTGGAACTGGGTGGCAAAAATGTTATCGCGTGCGATGGCTGCGGTAAAGCATGCCCCGTAATCCGCCTCGCCCACGCTGTGCCGGGCGTCGGCCGGGCGCGCGTAGAAGCTGTGCACGAAATAGAAGTAGCTCTGGTCGGGAATGCCCGCCCACACCGCGTGCGGCTGAGCCTGGCGGACCTGGTTCCAGCCCATCTGCGGCACCTTGAAACGGCTGCCGTCAGGCTGCAGGCGACCGGCCAGGTCGAACTTGATAACCTCGCCGGAAATGAGCCCCAGGCCGTCGGTCGGGCCTTCGTCGCTGCGCGACAGCAGCATCTGCATGCCCACGCACACGCCGAAGAGCGGCTTGTTGGCCGCGGCTTCGAGCACCGACTCCTGCAGGCCCGAATCGCGCAGCTCGCGCATGCAGTCGGGCATGGCGCCCTGCCCCGGCAGCACCACGCGGGTGGCCTTGCGCACCACGTCCGGGTCGGAGGTGACGAACACCTCCACGCCCACCTGGTCGGCAGCATGGCGCACGGCCTGCGACACGGAGTGCAGGTTGCCCATGCCGTAGTCGACGACGGCAACGGAATTGGCTGCTACAGATTTCATAGCTGTTCGCGAACGGAGGTCAGAGCGAGCCCTTGGTCGAGGGGATGACGCCGACGGAGCGCGGATCGAGTTCCAGCGCGCCGCGCATGGCGCGGGCAAAGGCCTTGAACACCGTCTCGCACTGGTGGTGCGCGTTCACGCCCTTCAGGTTGTCGATGTGCAGCGTGACGAAGGCGTGGTTCACGAAGCCCTGAAAGAACTCGTAGGTGAGCTGGCTGTCGAAGGTTCCGATCATCCCGCTGGTGAAGGGCACGTGCATCACGAGGCCCGGGCGGCCCGAGAAGTCGATGACGACACGGCTCAGCGCTTCGTCCAGCGGTACATAGGCATGGCCGTAGCGACGGATGCCCTTCTTGTCGCCGATGGCCTGGGCCACGGCCTGGCCGAGCGTGATGCCGACGTCTTCCACCGTGTGGTGGCCGTCGATGTGCAGGTCGCCCTGGCAATCGATGTCCAGGTCGATCAGCCCGTGGCGGGCGATCTGGTCAAGCATGTGATCAAAAAAGCCGATGCCCGTGGAGAGCTTGGCCTTGCCGGTGCCGTCGAGGTTGACGCTGACCGTGATCTTCGTCTCGGCGGTGTTGCGGGAGACCGTCGCAATGCGATCGGTGCTGCCCGGGGTCGTGGGGGTGGTCATAGTGAGGCTTCGAGCGCCGCCAGCATCTGCGCGTTCTCGTCGGCCGTTCCGACGGTGAGGCGCAGGCAGTTGGCGAGCAGTTCATGCATTTTAGAAACGTTCTTCACCAGCACCCCGCGAGCCTTCATGCCCTCGAAGGTACGGGTGGCATCGGGCACGCGCAGCAGGATCATGTTGGCGTCGCTGGGCCAGGTCTTCACGCCCGGCAGCCGGGCCAGTGCGACCATCAGCTGGTCGCGCCCTTCGCGGATCTGGCGCGCCTGCGCTTCGAACACCGCGGCGTGCTCCAGCGCAAACAGCGCGGCTTCGCAGTTGAGCACGCTGATGTTGTAGGGCGGGCGCACCTTGTCGATCTGGGCAACCAGCGCGGCGGGGCCCATGAGGTAGCCCAAGCGGATGCCGGCCAGACCGAACTTGCTCAGCGTACGCATCAGCAGCACGTGGCGGTGCTTCGCGAGCCGGTCGATGTAGCTGCGGGCGGCGAAGGGCTGGTAGGCCTCGTCGATCACCACCAGGCCGCCCTGCGCGCCCTGGGCCTGCACGATCTTCTCGATGACGGCGTCGTCCCAGAGGTTGGCGGTCGGGTTGTTCGGGTAGGCGAGGTAGACGATGGCGGGCTTCTCGCGCGCGATGGCGGCCAGCATGGCGGCCTCGTCGAGCTCGAAATCGGCCGTGAGCGGCACGCCGACGAAACGCAGACCCTGCAGCTGGGCGCTCATGGCGTACATGACGAAGCCGGGCACGGGCGCGAGCACGGCGGCGCCGGGCTGGTCGCAGGCGATGCCGAGCAGCGAAATCAGTTCGTCCGAGCCGTTGCCCAGCATCAGCCCGAAGCCTTCGGGCAGGCCCGCGTGCGCGGCCAGTGCGCGCTGCAGGTCGGCGCCGCGGTCGCCAGGGTAGCGGTTGAGCGCCAGCGCGCCCAGGCGCGCGCCCAGTTCGGTCTGCAGCGCAGGCGGCAGGCCGTAGGGGTTCTCCATCGCGTCGAGCTTGAGGAAACCGCGCGCGTCCTGCACCGCGTAGGCGTGCATGGCGCGCACGTCGGCGCGGATGCGGTCGAGCGGCAGACGGTTGTCGGAAGCGGAAGAATCGGGAACGGTCATCGGGTGCAGCGGTAGCTGTTGCGGAGGGCGCCGGCCATGACCAGTTGCACGGGCATGTCGGCTTCGTAGCTGTCGGCGTTGCGGCTCAGCTCGGTCTGGTAGAGCGAACGGGCCATCGAGGGTTCGAGGCGGCGGCCCTCGACGCAGAACGGCGGCAGCTGACCGTTGCGCTGCGACGATTCGACCCCTTCGCGCAGGCCTTCGAGCACGCCGACGAGGTAGTAGCTGGCGTAGGCCTTGCCGTCTTTTTCACCGGCTTCGAGCGTGCGCAGTTCGCGGATGCTCATGGCCTGCGCACCGACGCCGACCGCGCCGGCCGCCAGTGCAAGCAGCAGCGCCGACAGGCGCGGCAACAGCAGGACGGCGGCACGTTGCATGGCCTCGCTGCTTACTTGCGGTAGCGCGGCGCCGGGGCGTACGCGCCGTCGGCCGGGAAGGCGCTGGGCTGCGACGGCGAGGCATCGCGGCGCGTGCGGCGCGGCACATTCGGCTCTTCGAGCTCGAACAGCGCGGCGCCGATCACGCCGATGTTGCGCACGTCGCCGGCCTCGGTGTTCGCGGCGTAGGCGCGGCCCGGCGTAGCGAAACGGAAGGCGGCCACTTCGCTCTGGCTCTTGCGGAAGCCTTCGATGTTGAGGGTCTGCTGCGGGCGCAGCACGTAGCCGCCGTTGCGCAGGCTGCCGGGCTTGCCGTTGAGCACATCCAGGCCGTCGACGGTGGCGATCACCTCGTAGCTGCGGTCGCTGAGGTTGCGAAAGCGCAGCGTGTAGCGCGCACCTTCGACGCCGGCGAGGCGGAACATGTCATCGCTGTTGCCGCGGCGTGCACGCTGCAACGGCAGCGGGCGGTCGTTCTCGTCGAGCACCGACCATTCGATGTCGCCCTGGGCCAGCTGCAGGTTGAGCCGGCGCTCGGGGTTGCTGCCCACGTCGCGGCGCACGGCGGTCGCTTCGTTGTAGCCCACCGAAGCCACGTCGTCGGGCTGGTCGGACAGGCGCTTGGCAGCCACCGTGCGGGTCTTGGACTCGATGCCTTCGCCCCATTGCGTGCCCAGTTGTGCGGGCGCGGGTGCGGCGCTGGGGGTTGCCGACATCGCGGCCGTCTGGGTGCGCGTCTGCGGCATCTGGGTGCAGGCGGCCAGCAAGGCGGCACCTGCAACGAGGCCGGTGGCGAACCGGAAAAATCGCGAACGGTAGAGGCGTGAAATCATCTGGCGTGCTCCTCCCTGAAGCGGGGTTGTTGGAGCCTCAGATCTTACGCAGGCGCATCCGCGCAGCTTCGGCGTGCGCCTGCAGGCCCTCGCCTTCGGCCAGCGTGACGGCGATCGGGCCCAGCACCTGCGCGCCGGCCTCGCTCACTTCGATGAGGCTGGAGCGCTTCTGAAAGTCGTACACGCCCAGCGGGCTCGAGAAGCGCGCCGTGCCGCTGGTCGGCAGCACGTGGTTCGGGCCCGCGCAGTAATCGCCCAGGCTCTCGCTGGTGAAGGCGCCCAGAAAGATCGCACCGGCGTGGCGCAAGAGCGGCTCCCAGCGGCCCGGCTCGCTGCTGCTCACCTCGAGGTGTTCGGGTGCGATGCGGTTGCTGATCTCGCAGGCCTCCTCCATGCTCTTCGTGTGGATCAGCGCGCCGCGGCCGTTGAGCGAGGCGGCGATGATCTCGGCGCGCGGCATGGTCGGCAGCAGGCGGTCGATCTCGGCCTGCACGCGGTCGATGTAGGCGGCGTCGGGGCACAGCAGGATGCTCTGGGCCAGCTCGTCGTGCTCGGCCTGGCTGAACAGGTCCATGGCCACCCAGTCGGGCGGCGTGGAGCCGTCGGCCAACACCAGGATCTCGCTCGGGCCCGCGATCATGTCGATGCCCACGGTGCCGAACACGCGGCGCTTGGCGGCGGCGACGTAGGCGTTGCCGGGGCCGGTGATCTTGTCGACAGCAGGCACGGTGGCAGTGCCGTAGGCCAGCGCGGCCACGGCCTGCGCGCCGCCAATGGTGAAAGCGCGGGTGACGCCTGCCACGTAGGCCGCGGCGAGCACCAGCTGATTCTTCTCGCCGTTCGGCGTGGGCACGACCATGATGATCTCGCCCACACCCGCGACGTGCGCCGGAATGGCGTTCATCAGCACGCTCGACGGGTACGCGGCCTTGCCGCCCGGCACGTAGATGCCGACACGGTCGAGCGGCGTGACCTTCTGGCCGAGCAGCGTGCCGTCGGCGTCGCGGTAGCTCCAGCTTTCGCCGGAGGCCTTCTTCTGCGCCTCGTGGTAGCTGCGCACGCGGCGCGCGGCGGCTTCGAGCGCGTCGCGCTGCACGGCGGGCAGCGCTTCGAAGGCGGCCTTCAGCTCGGCCTGCGTCAGCTCCAGCTCGGGCAGCGTCTTCGCGTCGAGCTTGTCGAAGCGATTGGTGTACTCCAGCACCGCGTCGTCGCCGCGCTTCTGCACATCGGCCAGGATGTCGGCCACCACCTTTTCGATCGCAGCGTCCGCGTCCGCGGACCAATGCAGCCGCGCCTTGAATTCAGCGTCGAAGCTGGCTGAGTTCGTGGACAGTCGGGCGGGGGCTGCTTGCAGAGTCATGTGCGTGAGGTTCAGGCGGAGGGAATGGCTGACGCGAAGGCGTCGATGATGCGGCGGATGGGTTCGCGCTTGAGCTTGAGCGCGGCCTGGTTGACGACCAACCGGGCGCTGATGTCCATGATGCGTTCCACCTCGACGAGGTGGTTGGCCTTGAGCGTGTTGCCGGTCGAGACCAGGTCGACGATGGCGTCGGCCAGGCCCGTGAGCGGCGCCAGCTCCATGCTGCCGTAGAGCTTGATCAGGTCGACGTGCACGCCCTTGCTGGCGAAGAAGTCGCGCGACAGGCCCACGTACTTGGTGGCCACGCGCAAACGCGAGCCCTGCTTCACGGCCGAGGCGTAGTCGTAGTCGGCGCGCACGGCCACGCTGAGGCGGCAGGCCGCGATGCGCAGATCGAGCGGCTGGTACATGCCCTGGTTGCCGTTTTCGAGCAGCACGTCGAGGCCGGTCACGCCCAGGTCGGCGCCGCCGTACTGCACGTAGGTCGGCACGTCGGAGGCGCGCACCAGCACCACGCGCACGTCGGGGCGGGTGGTTTCGAGAATCAGCTTGCGCGACTTCTCGGGGTCTTCGGTGACCTCGATGCCGGCGGCGGCCAACAGGGGCATCGTCTCTTCGAAGATGCGGCCTTTGGAAAGAGCCAAAGTGATCATGCGGCGGCTCCGGTCACGCGTTCAATGTCGGCACCGAGGCCGCGCAGTTTCGATTCCATGCGGTCATAGCCCCGGTCGAGGTGATAGATGCGGTCGACCAGCGTCTCGCCGTCGGCCACGAGGCCGGCGATGACGAGGCTGGCGGAGGCGCGCAGGTCGGTGGCCATCACGGTGGCGCCCGAGAGCTGTTGCACGCCCTCGACCATCGCGACCTTGCCTTCGACGTGGATGCGCGCGCCCAGGCGCACCATCTCGTTCACGTGCATGAAGCGGTTCTCGAAGATGGTCTCGGTGACCATCGAGGCGCCGCGCGCAATGACGTTCAGGGCCATGAACTGGGCCTGCATGTCGGTCGGGAAGCCGGGGTATTCGGTGGTGCTGAAGCTCTGCGCCTTCAGGTGGTCGTACGCAGGGCCCTGCGAGCCGATGCGGATGCCGTCGGGTTCGGTCACGACGGTGCAGCCGGCGTCGCGCAGCTTGTCGATCACGGCGTCGAGGTGGTCGCCACGCGCGTGGCGCAGAAAGGCCTCGCCGCCCGTGGCCGCCACGGCGCACAGGAAGGTGCCGGCCTCGATGCGGTCGGCCACCACGGCGTGCTCGCAGCCGTGCAGCTTCTCGACGCCCTGGATGCGGATGTGGCTGGTGCCGTGGCCTTCGATCTTCGCGCCCATGCGGATGAGCATTTCGGCGAGGTCGACGATCTCGGGCTCTTGCGCGGCGTTCTCGAGCAGCGTCTCGCCCTCGGCCAGCGCGGCGGCCATGAGGAAGTTCTCGGTGCCGGTGACGGTGACCATGTCGGTCAGGATGCGTGCGCCCTTCAGCCGCGTGCGGCCCTCGGGCAGGCGCGCGACCATGTAGCCGTGCTCGACCAGGATCTCGGCGCCCATCGCCTGCAGGCCCTTGATGTGCTGGTCGACCGGCCGCGAGCCGATGGCGCAGCCACCCGGCAGCGACACCTTGGCGTGGCCGAAGCGAGCCAGCAGCGGGCCCAGCGCCAGCACCGAGGCGCGCATGGTCTTCACGAGTTCGTAGGGCGCCTCGGGGTTGCCGAGTGCGCCGGCGTTCAGGCGCACGGTGCCGTTGTCGTCGGCCTCGGCCGTCACGCCCATGTTGCGCACCAGCTTGAGCATGGTCGACACGTCCTGCAGGCGCGGCACGTTGTGCAGCACCACGGGCTGGTCGGTCAGCAGCGCCGCGCACAGCTCGGGCAGCGCGGCGTTCTTAGCGCCGGAAATGAGCACTTCGCCGCGAAGCTCACGCCCGCCGCGAATCAGAAGTTTGTCCATGAAGGATCCAGCGAAATCAGGAGGCCCGCAGGGGCCGGAAAGTCATTTGTCCACGGCGGCCCACTCGGCCGGCGTGTAGGTCTTCATCGAGAGCGCATGCACCTCGTCGGTGTGCATTTTCGCACCGAGGGTGGCGTAGACCCGCTGGTGGCGCTGGATGGCGCGCTTGCCCTCGAATTCGGCCGAGACGATGGTCGCGTACCAATGCCGGCCGTCGCCCTCGAGCGTGATGTGCTCGCACGGGAGATGGGCAGCGATGATGGTCTGGAGTTCGTCAGCGGTCATGGGGTCTTGGAAGTCGCGGTCAGCCGCGGATTTTGTAGCCGATGCGCAGGAGGTGAACGGCGATCGCGCTCACCACCAGCCAGGCGGAACCGACGATGCCAAAGCTCAGCCAGGGCGAGGCATCGCTCACCCCGAAGAAGCCGTAGCGGAAACCGTCGATCATGTAGAAGAAGGGGTTCAGGTGGCTCACGCTCTGCCAGAACGGCGGCAGCGAACCGATCGAATAGAACACGCCCGACAGGAAGGTCATGGGCATGATCAGGAAGTTCTGGAACACGGCCATCTGGTCGAACTTCTCGGCCCAGAGCCCGGCGATGAGGCCCAGCGTACCCAGCATGGCCGCGCCCAGCAGCGCGAAGACCACGATCCAGACCGGCGCCACGAAGCTCGGCACAGCGAAGAAGATCGTCACGGCGAACACGCCCACGCCCACCGCCAGCCCGCGGATCACCGAGGAGCCCACGTAGGCGAAGAACCAGCCCCAGTGCGACAGCGGCGTGAGCAGCACGAACACGAGGTTGCCCATGATCTTGCTCTGGATGATCGAGGACGAGCTGTTCGCGAACGCGTTCTGCAGCACGCTCATCATCACGAGGCCGGGGATCAGGAAGGCGGTGTAGCCCACGGTGCCGTAGACCGTCACACGGCCTTCGAGCACATGGCCGAACACCATGAGGTACAGCAGCGCGGTGAGCACCGGCGCGCCGACGGTCTGGAAGCCAACCTTCCAGAAGCGCAGCGTTTCCTTGTAGAGCAGCGCGCGCCAACCGGTGACGGCCATCATCGCGACACCTCCAGCGGCGTCTGCTCGCCCGCCATCAGGTCGATGAACACGTCTTCCAGGTCGGCCTTGCGCATTTCCACGTCTTCCACCGCGACGCCGGCTTCGCGGATCGCGGCCAGCAGTTGTTCGACTTCATGCGCGTTCTGCGCCGGCAGCTGCACGATGCGCCCGGTGATGCGCGCGTGCTGGGCGATGGCCCAGGGCAGCATGGCGTCGGTCTTGAAGCGCAGCACGTTGCTTGCGGCCGACTTCAACAGCTCGCTGGTGCGGTCCAGCGCGATCACCTTGCCGAGCTTGAGCATCGCGATGCGGTTGCACAGCGCCTCGGCCTCTTCGAGGTAATGGGTGGTGAGCAGCACGGTGCTGCCCTGCTTGTTGAGCTTGGCGACGAACTGCCAGAGCGTTTGGCGCAGCTCGACATCGACGCCGGCCGTGGGCTCGTCGAGCACGATGACCGGCGGCTTGTGCACCAGCGCCTGCGCCACCAGCACGCGGCGCTTCATGCCGCCCGAGAGCTGGCGCATGTTGGCGGTGGCCTTGTCGGCCAGGCCCAGGCTCTGCAGCAGTTCGTCGATCCAGGATTCGTTGTTCTTGATGCCGAAGTAGCCCGACTGGATGCGCAGCGACTCGCGCACATTGAAGAAGGGGTCGAACACCAGCTCCTGCGGCACGATGCCGAGCTGGCGCCGGGCTTCGGCGTAGTCGCGCTGAACGTCGAAGCCATGCACGCTGATCGCGCCCGCCGTGGGCCGCGACAGGCCCGCGAGCATGCTGATCAGGGTGGTCTTGCCCGCGCCGTTGGGGCCGAGCAGGCCGAAGAACTCGCCCGGCTCGATCTGGAAGGAAACCTCGTCGACCGCACGCAGCCCTTGCTTGCCTTGGGCGCGTTGCTGACGGGAGGGAGGGTAGGTCTTGGAGACCGACTGGAATGAGATCGCGGGCATGGGAGCCCGCGATTTTACGGGCGATGGGGTTTTCAGCGCAGTGCAGGGGTGAACGCGGAGGGCCGGTTGCCCTAGGCATCCGTCCGGAGTTCACCCACAATCCCGCCGGTGTCGATTTTGCGCACCGCAACCGCCCATCGCGAGGAACGCCCATGAAGTGTTTGATCCGCAGCCCTCTCTCAACCGTTGCCGCCCTTCTCCTGGCGATGGTGCTGACCGCTTGCGGGGGAGGAGGTGGAGGTGGCGGCGGCGGAGGTAGTGGCATCGGCCTTGGACTCGGTGCTGGCGCTGGCACTGGCGCAGGGGGTGGCACCGCCCAACCTTGCACCGCATCTTCCGGCTCCACCCAACTGCCGGCCCGCGATGCACTCATTGCGCGCGCCAAGTGCCTGGAGCTGGACACGCCCTACGTCCCGCCACCCGGTGATGTGCTGGAGCACAACACGTCCGGGTATGCCAAGGCCATGTGCTCGGCGGTATTCATCACCGGACTCGATCCTGCAGTCGCCGCCGAAACCACCGGGTACTTCACAGGGCCGTACGAGCAGCGCAAGAAGGTGGGCGCGCCGGTGGTCGACCGCGCCAAGAAGGAGGTCCGCATCACGATGCCCAACGGCGGACCGACGCTGGTGGCCCGCCATTTCGGCTCCCAGGGTTGCATCACGCTGCCGCCCGGCAAGGACGACGTTTTCTTCACGCCCGTCAATGTCAAGAGCGCGCTGGCCGACCCTGCGACCGTGCCCTGGCCCATGGGGGATGTGCTGCCGAACGACCCGCCGCCCGCCGACGTCGACATGGCCAAGGTGACCCAAGCCATCAGCGCCGCCTTCGAAACCACGGAGGCCTACACCGCGGCCTTCGTGGTCACGCACAAGGGGCGGCTCATCGGCGAGCGCTACATGAGCGGCATCGGCACGACAACGCCGCTCGAATCATGGTCGATGGGCAAGAGCGTTGTGGCCACGATGATGGGCGTGCTGATCAAGCAGGGCGCGTACAAGCTCGACCAGCCCGCGCCGATTCCCGAGTGGCAAGGTGCCGGCGACGGCCGGCAGCAGATCCGAATTGCCGACATCCTGCGCATGTCCAGCGGGCTGCGCATCAAGGCCCCGGACGATCCGGACTTCGATCCCAACGGCACCTATCCCGATCACATCTACTACTACACGGGTCGGATCAACGCCTTCAACTACGCCGCGACCCGACCGCAGCAATGGCCGCCCAACACGGTGGGCCGCTACCGCAACACCGATCCGGTGCTTGCCAATTACCTGGTCCGCCTTGCGGTCGAGAAGCGCGGCGAAGAGTACCTCTCGTTCCCGCAGCGCGCCGTCTTTGACAAGATCGGCATCCGCTCCATGGTGATCGAGACGGATCCCTACGGCAACTTCCTCACGCAAGGCTACGACTTCATGTCGGCCCGCGATTGGGCCCGACTGGCCAATCTCTACCTGCAGGACGGCGTGTGGAACGGTGAGCGCATTCTTCCCGAGGGGTTCGTCAATTTCGTGAGCACGGCCGCACCTGCCTGGGCCGCGGACCAGCGCCCCATCTACGGGGGATTCTTCTGGATCAATGGAACAGGGGCGCTGGCGGTGCCGACGACGGCCTACTACATGCTCGGCGCAGGGGGCCAGTTCGTGCTCGTGATTCCGTCGCACGACCTAGTCGTCGTGCGCATCGGCCACTCCAAAGGGGAGCGATTCGCGACCTCGACCCTGAACAAGGCGCTCGCACTGCTGACCGCAGCAGTGCCACGCACGCGCTAGGGTGTCAGGGCGCAGCGGGCAAAAGGCCCGCAATGCCGTACAGGGCCGCCAGCTCGCGCAGGCGCGGAGAGAGGCCTTTGACGGAAAAGCTGCGGCCCAGCGCGCTCGACTCGCGTCGGCACTCGAGTAGCACCGCCAGCGCGGAGGAATCGAACTGGGCTAACGGCGTGGCATCGACCACGGTGGAGGTGGAGCCGGACTGGCCCTTGAGCCCCTGCTGCAGCATGCGCATGCAGGCAGGAGCCTCGTCGTGGGTGAGCCGAGAGGGAAGGACCAGCATGGCGTGCGCCCGTCAGCCCCTGCCGTTGCCCTTGTTGCGCGCGGCCAGCGCGGCAATCAGGCCATCGATGCCGTTCTTGTTGATTTCCTGCGCGAACTGGGTGCGGTAGGTGTCGACCAACCAGACGCCCAGCACATTCAGGTTGTAGACCTTCCAGCCGGCGCCCTGGCCTGGCGTCTTTTCGAGGCGGTAATCGAGCTGCACCGGATCGCCGCGGCCCTTGACCTCGGTACGGACCAGCACTTCCTTGTCGTCCGGCGAACCACGGAACGGACGGACCGTGACGGTCTGGTCGCTCACCTGGTCCAGCGCGCCAGCGTAGGTGCGCACCAGGAGCGTCTTGAACTCGTCCTGCAGCTTTTTCTGCTGCTCGGGCGTGGCCTGGCGCCATGCCGGGCCGACGGCCGAGGCGGTCATGCGCTGGAAATTGACGTTGGGCATGATCTTGCTGTCGACCAGCAACATGATCTTGTTGACGTCACCCGACTTGATGGACGAATCGGCCTTGATGGTGTCCAGCACATCGGTCGACAGGCGCTTGACGAGCGCATCGGGCGCCTCGTCGGCGGCCCGCGCGGGCTGGATGAAAGCGACGGTGGCGCCAATCAACAAGGCACCGGCCAGCACGAGGCGGCCTACGTCACGTCGTTGCAAGGTCTTGATGTTCATGTGAGTCCCTCAATCAAGTTTGAAATCTACGAAGCACGGATGCAGGCACCGCCGCAAAGGCTGGCCTTCTGCATGAACGGGTTCGAGCGGTCGTTCGCCGACAGGGTTCCTGTCTCGCAGGTGAAGCCTGCAACCGGATGCAAGCGGGCGAAAGCATCGCCGCCGGTTCCGGTTCCTGTCACTTGCCGCTGTCGTCGTCCTGATCCGGCGGATTGCCGTCGTAAACGGCATTGCGACGGTGCTGCAGGAAAGCGTCGCGCGCAAAGGTGTACTTGTCGAGCGCGGCGTCGTCGAGCAGGCGGCCCGCACGCAGGTAGCGCGACCGGGTGTCGACTGCATCCAGCACCGACAGCGAATTGCGCCAGGCCACGTCATTCATGCTGCCCACTACGCTACCGGCACGGTCCACGGGCAGCGCCGCGGTGTCACGCAGCGTCGAGGGGCCCAACAACGGCAGCACGACATACGGGCCGGGGCCGACGCCCCAGCGCCCGAGCGTCTGGCCGAAGTCTTCCTCATGGCGATCGATGCCCACCTCGGTGGCGACGTCGAGCAAGCCGCCGAGCCCGAAGAAGGTGTTGACGTTGAGCCGCATGAAGGTTTCCGCACTGTTCTGCAACTTCAACTGGGCCACACTGTTGGCAAAGCTCCACACATCGCCGAGGTTGCTGAAAAAGTTGGTCACGCCGGTTCGCACCATCGACGGCAAAACGCGCTGATAGGCCGTCGCCGCGGGCACGAGCACCGCCTCGTCGACGGTTTCATTGAAGCGCGTCACGCCGCGGTTGAACGGCTCGAACGGGTCAGCCGGGTTGGCCTGCGGCCCGGAGGCACAACCTGCAGCCACAGACAGAATGGCAAGGGCTCCCACCCAACGGCTCTTTTTTGCTACATTTTTTGTAGCAAGCCACAAATTCACTCGTGTTTTCATTTCTTATTGGCTGTTCCGGACGGCGTGTCAGCCGCCTTGCTGTACAGGAACTGGCTGATCAGGTTCTCCAGCACCACGGCCGATTGGGTCGCGGTGATGGTGTCGCCGGCTTGCAGGTTCTTTTCCTCGGCGCCCGCCTCGATGCCGATGTACTGCTCGCCGAGCAGGCCACTGGTCAGAATCTTGAGCGAGCTGTCCTTGGGAAAACTGTAACGGTTTTGAAGCGCCAGTGTCACGTCGGCCTGAAAGGCCTTGTCGTTGAATGCGATGGATTCCACACGACCGACCACGACGCCAGCGCTCTTGACCGCGGTCTGGGGCTTGAGTCCGCCGATATTGTCGAAACGCGCGGTGACCGTGTAGGTCTTCTGGAAGTTCAGGCTCAGCAGGTTGGCCGACTGCAGCGCCAGGAACAGCAATGCGGCGCCGCCGATCAGCACGAACAGGCCGACCCAGATGTCGTTGGTGGAACGTTGCATGGTTTGCACTCTCTGTCTAGAACGATGGGGCCGGGGCCCCTTTAGATACTGAACATCATGGCGGTGAGCAAGAAATCGAGCCCCAAGACCGCCAGCGACGCCATGACCACAGTGCGCGTGGTCGCGCGCGACACGCCCTCGGGCGTCGGCTGGGCCTCGAAGCCCTGCAGCAGCGCCACGAAGGTCACGGTGAAACCGAACACGATGCTCTTGATGACGCCGTTGCCGACGTCGCGCCAGACATCGACGCCGCCCTGCATCTGACCCCAGAAGGCGCCCGGGTCGACACCCAGCATCAGGACGCCCACTACATAGCCGCCCATGATGCCGACCGCGCTGAACACGGCCGCCAGCAGCGGCATGGTGATGACGCCGGCCCAGAAGCGCGGCGCAAGAATGCGTTGCACCGGATCGACCGCCATCATTTCCATGGCGCTCAACTGCTCGTTGGCTTTCATGAGGCCGATCTCGGCCGTCAATGAAGTTCCGGCCCGCCCGGTGAACAACAGAGCTGCCACCACGGGACCGAGTTCGCGCACGAGGCTCAGCGCAACCAGCAGGCCGAGCGCTTCGGACGAGCCGTAGCGCTGCAGCGCGTAATACATCTGCAACCCGAGCACGAAGCCCACGAACAGGCCCGACACGCCAATGATTGCAAGCGAGTAGTTGCCGAGAAAATGGATCTGGTCGCGCACCAGCCCGAAGCGGCGCATGATCTGCGCGCCCGGACCGAGCAGGCGCAGGAAAAGCTTGGCCGCATGGCCCATATCGGCCAATTGGCTGCGCAAGGCAAAGCCGACATCGGCGGGCTTCCACCAGCTCATGACCGCCCTCCTTCGCCATTGCCAAAGTCGTCCTCGATGCTGACACTGGGGTAGTGGAACCGCACCGGACCATCAGGCAACGCATTGACGAACTGGTGTACCAGCGGATCGGCGCTTTCACGCACCTCGTCGGGCCGCCCCTGCGCGGCGACGCCGCCGTTGGCCAGGACGATCACGTGATCGGCGATACGGAAGGTTTCTTCGAGGTCGTGCGACACGATGATGCTGGTGAGGCCGAGCGTATCGTTGAGCTGGCGGATCAACCGCGCAGCCGTGCCCAGCGAGATCGGATCAAGGCCCGCAAAGGGTTCGTCGTACATCACCAGATCGGGGTCGAGCGCAATCGCACGGGCCAACGCCACGCGTCGCGCCATGCCGCCCGACACCTCGCTGGGCATCAGGTCGCGCGCGCCGCGCAGCCCGACGGCATCGAGCTTCATGAGCACGATGTCGCGCACCAGCGCTTCTGACAACTGCGTGTGCTCGCGCAGCGGAAAGGCCACGTTGTCGAACACGCTGATGTCCGTGAACAGCGCGCCAAACTGGAACAGCATGCCCATGCGACGCCGCGCCGCATACAGCGTGGCGACATCGAAGCGGCCGACGTCTTTGCCATCGAACAGCACTTCGCCGCGCTGTGCGCGTTGCTGGCCGCCGATCAGGCGCAGCACGGTGGTCTTGCCGCCACCCGATGCCCCCATCAACGCCGTCACCTTGCCTCGCGGCACGGAGAACGACACGCCATCGAGGATCGCGCGCGCGCCGTAGCCGAACGAGACATCGCGGAATTCGACGAAGGAGGAAGACGGTGGTGTGGCTGGGTCCATCACAATAAAAAAGCCGGGCGCCTTGAGAGGCATCCCGGCATGCGGTTTCCGCGGATGATAACGGGGCCGCGAACGGCGCCGCTTCACTGAAACAAAAATCAGCGCGGTAAGTCGCTGAATCCCATCAAAAATTCGTCGACCGAGCGCGCCGCTTGACGCCCCTCGCGAATCGCCCACACCACCAGCGACTGGCCGCGACGAATGTCACCGGCTGCAAACACTTTGGGCACATTCGTTGCGTAGCCGCCGATGAAGTCCACGCTCGCACGCGCGTTGCCGCGGGTGTCCTTCTCGACACCGAAGGCGTCGAGCACAGTAGCCACGGGGCTGATGAAGCCCATCGCCAGCAGCACGAGGTCGGCCTTGAGGATCTGCTCGCTGCCGGGCACTTCCTGCATCTTGCCGTCCTTCCATTCGACGCGAACGGTCTTCAGGCCGGTGACCTTGCCCTTCTCGCCGATGAACTCCTTGGTCGAGATAGCGAACTCGCGTTCGCAACCTTCTTCGTGGCTGGAGCTGGTACGCAGCTTGATCGGCCAGTAGGGCCAGGTCAGCGGACGGTTCTCTTCTTCTGGCGGCTGCGGCATCAGTTCGAACTGCGTGACGCTCACGGCGCCGTGGCGGTTGCTGGTGCCCACGCAGTCGGAGCCGGTGTCGCCGCCACCGATGACGATCACGTGCTTGCCGTCGGCGCGCAGCTGGCCCTTGACCTTGTCGCCCGCGTTGACGCGGTTCTGCTGCGGCAGGAACTCCATTGCGAAGTGGATGCCGTCGAGGTCGCGACCGGGCACGGGCAGGTCGCGCGACTGCTCGGCGCCACCAGTGAGCACCACGGCGTCGAAGTCCTTCTGCAGCTGCTCGGGCGTGATGGTTTCCTTGGCCAGGTTGGTGACCTTGGAGCCCTTGCCCAGCGGATCTTTCGCAGCACCGACCATCACGCCGGTGCGGAAGGTCACGCCTTCGGCCTTCATCTGTTCGACGCGGCGATCGATGTGCGTCTTCTCCATCTTGAAGTCGGGAATGCCGTAGCGCAGCAGGCCGCCGATGCGGTCGTTCTTTTCGAACAGCGTCACGTCGTGGCCGACGCGCGCCAGTTGTTGAGCCGCCGCCATGCCGGCAGGGCCGGCCCCGACCACGGCGACCTTCTTGCCAGTCTTGTGCTTGGCAACGCGCGGCGCCACCCAGCCTTCGTCCCAGGCGCGGTCGATGATCGCGTGCTCCAGCGACTTGATGCCGACCGCGTCGTCGTTCACGTTGAGCACGCAGGCAGCCTCGCAGGGCGCGGGGCAGATGCGGCCGGTGAACTCGGGGAAGTTGTTGGTCGAGTCGAGCACCGCGAAGGCGTTCTGCCAATCGTCGCGGTACACGAGGTCGTTGAAGTCCGGAATGATGTTGTTGACCGGGCAGCCGCTGTTGCAGAACGGCGTGCCGCAGTCCATGCAGCGTGCGCCCTGCACCTTGGCCTGGTCGGTGTTCAGGCCGACCACGAATTCCTTGTAGTGCTTGACGCGCTCTTCGACGGGCTTGTAGCCCTCTTCGACACGCTCATGCTCCATGAAGCCGGTGATTTTTCCCATCGTGCTGTCCTCTGTTCTTCGTATCTATGGCGCGCTCAGACGGCGGCCGTGGCGGGCGCGGCCAGTGCGTGCGGCTCGAGCCCCACGTGGGCGTTGTTGCCGCTGCTGGCCAGCTCGACCTGGCGGTCGTGCAGTTCGGCCAGGGCGCGCTTGTACTCGTTCGGGAACACCTTGACGAACTTGGTGCGCGACTCGGCCCAGTTGTCGAGCAGCTCGCGCGCGCGCTTGCTGCCGGTCCAGCGGTGGTGCTCTTCGAGCAGCTTCTTGAGCTGTGCTTCGTCGGTTTCGCCGCCGTGCCAGATCTTGCGATGCACGCTGGCCGTTTGCTCAGCCGAGGTCAGCACCTTGTCGAGCGACACCATCGAGAGGTTGCAGCGCGTGGCGAACTGGCCGTCTTCGTCGTAGACGAAGGCGACACCGCCGCTCATGCCGGCCGCGAAGTTGCGGCCCGTCTTGCCGAGCACCGCGACCGTGCCGCCGGTCATGTACTCGCAGCCGTGGTCGCCGGTGCCTTCGATGACCGCCGTGGCGCCCGACAGGCGCACCGCGAAACGCTCGCCGGCCACGCCGCACAGGTAGGCCTCGCCGGTGGTCGCGCCGTACAGCGCGGTGTTGCCGACGATGGTGTTGCGCACCGCTTCGCCGCGGAAGTCGAGGCTGGGTCGCACGACCACGCGGCCGCCCGAGAGGCCCTTGCCGGTGTAGTCGTTGGCGTCGCCGATCAGGTACAGCGTGATGCCGCGTGCCAGGAAGGCGCCGAACGACTGGCCGCCCGTGCCTTCGAGCTGGATGCGGATCGAGTCGTCGGGCAGGCCTTGCGGATGCACCTTGGTCAGCGCGCCGGAGAGCATGGCGCCCACCGAGCGGTTGACGTTGCGCGCCACCTCGATGAACTGCACCTTCTCGCCCTTGTCGATGGCGGGACGCGACTTCTCGATGAGCTTCACGTCGAGCGCGCGCTCGAGGCCGTGGTCCTGGTTCTCGACATGGAAGCGCGGCACGTCGGCCGGCACGATCGGCAGCGCGAACAGGCGGCTGAAATCGAGGCCCGAGGCCTTCCAGTGTTCGATGCCCTTGCGCATGTCGAGCAGGTCGGCGCGACCGATCAGGTCGTCGAACTTGCGGATGCCCAGCTGGGCCATGATCTGGCGCACTTCTTCGGCAACAAAGAAGAAGTAGTTGACGACGTGCTCGGGCTTGCCCGAGAACTTCTTGCGCAGCAGTGGGTCTTGCGTGGCCACGCCCACCGGGCAGGTGTTCAGGTGGCACTTGCGCATCATGATGCAGCCCTCGACCACCAGCGGCGCGGTGGCGAAGCCGAACTCGTCCGCGCCCAGCAGCGCGCCGATGGCGACGTCGCGGCCGGTCTTCATCTGGCCGTCGGCCTGCACGCGGATGCGGCTGCGCAGGCGGTTGAGCACCAGCGTCTGCTGCGTTTCGGCCAGGCCGATTTCCCACGGGCTGCCCGCGTGCTTGATCGACGACCAAGGCGAAGCGCCCGTGCCGCCGTCATGGCCGGCGATCACGACGTGGTCGCTCTTGCACTTGGCCACGCCCGCAGCGATGGTGCCGACGCCGATCTCACTCACCAGCTTCACGCTGATGCTGGCGTGCGGCGCGGTGTTCTTCAGGTCGTGGATCAGCTGTGCGAGATCTTCGATCGAGTAGATGTCGTGGTGCGGCGGGGGCGAGATGAGGCCCACGCCCGGCACGGCATAACGCTGCTTGCCGATGTACTCGGTGACCTTGCCGCCGGGCAGTTGACCGCCCTCGCCCGGCTTGGCACCTTGCGCCATCTTGATCTGGATCTGGTCGGCCGAGTGCAGGTACTCGGCGGTGACGCCGAAGCGGCCCGACGCCACCTGCTTGATGCGCGAACGCAGCGAGTCGCCGTCCTTCAGCGGCAGGTCGACTTCGACGTTGGCCGCACCGATCACGCTCTTGAGCGTGTCGCCCTGCTTGATCGGGATGCCCTTCAGTTCGTTGCGGTAGCGCGCGGGGTCTTCACCGCCTTCGCCCGTGTTGCTCTTGCCGCCGATGCGGTTCATGGCAATGGCGAGCGTGGCGTGCGCCTCGGTGCTGATCGAGCCCAGCGACATCGCGCCGGTGGCGAAACGCTTGACGATCTCGGCAGCGGCTTCGACTTCGTCGACCGGGATGGCCTTGGCCGGATCGATCTTGAACTCGAACAGGCCGCGCAGCGTGAGATGACGGCGGTTCTGGTCGTTGATGAGCTGCGCGTATTCCTTGTATGTGTTCCAGTTGTTGGAGCGCGTGCTGTGCTGCAGCTTGGCGATGGCGTCGGGCGTCCACATGTGCTCTTCGCCGCGCGTGCGCCAGGCGTATTCGCCGCCGGCGTCGAGCATGTTGGCGAGCACCGGGTCGTCACCGAAGGCGGCCTTGTGCATGCGGATGGCTTCTTCGGCGATCTCGAAGACGCCGATGCCTTCCACGCGGCTGGCGGTGCCGGTGAAGTACTTGTTCACCGTTTCGGTGTTCAGGCCGATGGCTTCGAACAGCTGGGCGCCGCAGTAGCTCATGTAGGTGCTGACACCCATCTTCGACATGATCTTCGACAGGCCCTTGCCGATGGCCTTGACGTAGTTGTAGACCGCCTTCTCGGCGCTCAGGTCGCCCGGCAGGTCGGCGTGCATGGCCGCCAGCGTTTCCATCGCGAGGTACGGGTGCACGGCTTCGGCGCCGTAGCCGGCGAGCACGCCGAAGTGATGCACTTCGCGCGCCGAACCGGTCTCGACCACGAGGCCGGCCGTGGTGCGCAGGCCTTCACGCACGAGGTACTGGTGCACAGCCGAGAGGGCCAGCACGGCGGGGATCGCGACTTGCGTCGGGCCCACGCCGCGGTCGCTCACGATCAGGATGTTGTGGCCGCCCTTGATGGCGTCGACCGCTTCGGCGCAGAGCGAGGCCAGCTTGGCTTCGACGCCTTCATCGCCCCAGCCCAGCGGGTAGGTGATGTCGAGCACGTAGCTCTTGAACTTGCCCTGCGTGTAGGTGCCGATGTCGCGCAGCTTCGCCATGTCGGCGAAGTCGAGAATCGGCTGGCTCACTTCGAGCCGCATCGGCGGGTTGACCTGGTTGATGTCCAGCAGGTTCGGCTTGGGGCCGATGAAGGACACGAGCGACATCACGATCGCTTCGCGGATCGGGTCGATCGGCGGGTTCGTGACCTGCGCGAACAGCTGCTTGAAGTAGTTGTACAGCGGCTTGTTCTTGCTGGAGAGCACGGCCAGCGGGCTGTCGTTGCCCATGGAGCCAATGCCTTCTTCGCCGGCTTGCGCCATCGGGCTCATCAGGAACTTGATGTCTTCCTGGGTGTAGCCGAAGGCCTGCTGGCGGTCGAGCAGCGCGACCTGGCTCACGGGAATCGCGGCCGGCTCGGCCTTGACGCTGTCGAGCTTGATGCGCAGGTTCTCGATCCACTGCTTGTAGGGCTTGCTGTTGGCGAGGGTCGACTTGACCTCCTCGTCGTCGATCATGCGGCCCTGTTCCAGGTCGATCAGGAACATCTTGCCGGGCTGCAGGCGCCACTTGCGCACGATCTTCTGCTCGGGCACGGGCAGCACGCCCGATTCGGAGGCCATGATGACCAGGTCGTCGTCGGTCACGCAGTAGCGCGAGGGGCGCAGGCCGTTGCGGTCGAGCGTGGCGCCGATCTGGCGGCCGTCGGTGAACACGATGGAGGCCGGGCCGTCCCACGGCTCGAGCATGGCGGCGTGGTACTCATAGAACGCGCGGCGGCGCGTGTCCATGGTGGCGTGCTGTTCCCAGGGCTCGGGAATCATCATCATCACGGCCTGGCTGATGGGGTAGCCGGCCATCGTCAGCAGCTCGAGGCAGTTGTCGAAGGTGGCGGTGTCGGACTGGCCGGCGAAGCTGATCGGGTAGAGCTTCTGCAGGTCGGCGCCGAGCACGGGCGACGACATCACGCCTTCGCGTGCCTTCATCCAGTTGTAGTTGCCCTTGACCGTGTTGATTTCGCCGTTGTGGGCGACATAGCGGTACGGGTGGGCCAGCGGCCACTCGGGGAAGGTGTTGGTCGAGAAGCGCTGGTGCACCAGGCCCAGGGCCGAGACGCAACGCTTGTCTTGCAAATCAAGAAAGTAGGTGCCGACCTGGTCAGCCAGCAGCAGGCCCTTGTAGACCACGGTGCGGCTGGACATGCTCGGAACGTAGTATTCCTTGCTGTGCTTGAGCTTCAGGCGCTGGATGTTGGCGCTGGCGGTCTTGCGGATCACGTACAGCTTGCGCTCCAGCGCGTCCTGCACGATCACGTCGTTGCCGCGGCCGATGAAGATCTGGCGCAGCAGCGGTTCTTTTTCGCGCACGGTGGGCGACATCGGCATGTCGCGGTTGACCGGCACGTCGCGCCAGCCCAGCATCACCTGGCCTTCGGCCTTGATGGCGCGTTCCATCTCTTGTTCGCAGGCTTCGCGCGAGGCGTGTTCCTTCGGCAGGAAGATCATGCCGACGCCGTATTCGCCGGGCGGGGGCAGCGTGACGCCCTGCTTGGCCATTTCTTCGCGGTACAGCAGGTCGGGCAGCTGGATCAGGATGCCGGCGCCGTCGCCCATCAGCTTGTCGGCGCCCACGGCGCCGCGGTGGTCGAGGTTCTCGAGGATCTTCAGACCCTGCAACACGATGGCGTGGCTTTTCTCGCCCTTGATATGGGCGACGAAGCCGACGCCGCAGGCGTCGTGCTCATCGGCACCGGAATACAGACCGTGTTCTTGGAGGTGTTGAATCTCGGCAGCCGTCGTCATGGCGCGCTCCTTCAGTTTTCGCAGGGAAAGGGAGCATATTGCGATGCACAAAGAATGCCAAACACTTTAATGAGGGTCAGATTCCTATTAAATCTTGAGTTTTCTTGTCAGAATTAAATTGGGGACATATCAAAAATGAAAGCACGAATCGCAGCACGCATGCGGCACTCCGCCGTTTTCAGTCTTGATCTTTGGCGGATGCAGGCGGCCGGCCGGCCTTGGCCTTGATGACGCGGCGCTCGGTGGACTTCTGCAACGTGTCCAAAAAGTCACCATCGCCGGCCGCCCAGCCGCGCAAGGTGGCGTCGGTCAGGGTCCGCTGATCGGCTGCGCGGACGCCACCACGCACCAGTTCGGCATACGCCGCCTCCCGCGCAAAGGGCGTGTTGCCGAGCTCCCAGTACAGCGGATGCGGCGTCAGCAGCCGGTCTTGCCGCAGGCCGGCGTAGTGGCCGTGGCTGGACCACGGGAAGTCGCGCGCCTCGGTGACCATGCCGGCGCGCACCGGGTTCAGGTCGATGTAGGCCATGCAGGTCAGCAGGTAGCGCTCGGTCTGGATCAGGGTCGATCTGTAGCGCCCTTCCCACAACGTGCCGCTGCGGCCGTGGCGGTCGTTGAAGTAGCGCACGTAGCTGCGCCCGACCGACTGCATGAACTGCGGCAGGCCCGTGGTGCTGTCGGGCGTGGCCAACAGATGGAAGTGGTTGTCCATCAGCACGTAGGCGTGCAGCGCGATGCCGAAGCGCACGGCGTTCTCGGCCAGCAGGCCGAGCAGCTTCTCGTGATCGGCGCGGTCGACAAAAATCGGCTGGCGGTTGTTGCCGCGCTGGATCACGTGGTGCGGCATGCCGGCCAGCGTGAGGCGGGGGAGACGGGCCATGGTGACGGTGGACGATGCCGTCCGAATACTCAGTCCGCGAGGCGGAAGCGCGTGTCGCCCAGCGTGTCGAGCCCGAACTGCGTCAGCAACTCGCGCAGCCGCGTCGCCGCGCTTGCCTTGCGCTGGCCTGTGTAGCGCGCCAGGATCAGTTCGTTCTTCATGCTGTGCTCCCAGCCGACCAGCTCGGTGACGGTGACGCTGTAGCCGTTGGCCTCCAGGTACAGGCAGCGCAGCACGTTGGTGAGCTGGCTGCCGATTTCGCGCGTGTGCAGCGGATGGCGCCAGAGTTCGGCCAGCGGCGTGCGCGACAGGGCCAGCGCCTTGGTCTCGCGCAGGCAGGCCGCCACTTCGGCCTGGCAGCAGGGCACGAGCACCATGCAGCGCGCCTTCTTGGCAAGGCCGAAGGCAATGGCGTCGTCGGTGGCGGTGTCGCAGGCGTGCAGCGCGGTGACCACGTCGATCTGCGCGGGCAACTCGCTTGCCTGCGCCGACTCGGCCACGGTGAGGTTCAGGAACGACATGCGACCGAAGCCCAGTTGCTGCGCCAGCGCGCGGGAGCGCTCGACCAGCTCGCTGCGCGTCTCGATGCCGTAGACATGACCGCCCTGCCGTGCGCGGAAGAACAGGTCATAAATGATGAAACCGAGGTACGACTTGCCGGCCCCGTGGTCGGCCAGCGTGGCCTCGGCGCCCTCGCCCGGCAGCTCGCGCAGCAACTGCTCGATGAACTGGAACAGGTGGTAGACCTGCTTGAGCTTGCGGCGCGAATCCTGGTTGAGTCGGCCTTCGCGCGTGAGGATGTGCAGCTCCTTGAGGAGCTCGACGGACTGGCCCGGCCGCAGGACTTCGGCCAGCTCGGCCTCGGCCTTGGCAGCCTTGTTTGTGGGGTGCGCTTTCGCGGGACGGGACATGGTGTTCTTGGTGTTCATGGCGTGGCGCTTCCCGGGCCGACATCGAGCGCGGTCCAGCCGGCCGGGCCCAGGGCTTCGAGCGTCTCGATGTTGCGCTCGAAGATGGCCTCGGCCTCGGGAAAGGCTTCGACCGCGCGGTCCATGCTGTCTTCGCGCAGCAGATGCAGCGTGGGATATGGCGCGCGGTTGGTGGCGTTGGTGATGTCGTCGGGCTCGGTGCCGCCGAACTGGAAATGCGGATGGAAGCTGGCGAGTTGCAGCACGCCGTCGAAGCCCGCACGGGCGAGCTTGCGCTCGGCGCGCTCCGTGAAATCGTTGAAGTCGAGAAAGTCCGCCAGGGCGTGGGGGACGATCAAGAGCGTGGTGTCTCGCACCTCGGCGTCGAGCGCCACGAGCGCGCGGGCTTCGGCCAGCAACGCATCGATGAGGCGGCCCTCATAGGTGTCGAGGTAGGTGACGTAGTGGATCTGCCCTTTCACATGCACCGCCTTGGCGAAGGGGCACAGGTTGAGGCCGATCACGGCGCGTTCGAGCCAGCGACGGGTGTCGGCTTCGGCTTGTGCGGCGTCGACGATGGCAGGGTCGCTCATGGCGTGGCCTCCGCCGTCTGGCGAATGCGCCCGAGGCGTACCGCGATCACCATGCCGGCGAGCGAGCAGGCCAGCGTGGCGGTCCAGGTCCAATGCCAGCCACCGACACGGTGCGCCACCCAGGCCACCGCAGGCGGCGCCAGGAACTGGCCGAGCGACGACGCCTGCTGCATCAGGCCGACCGTGGTCGACACGGTGCTCGGCCCCGGCGCCAGCCGCACGCCGAGCAGGAACAGCGTGGCCGGAATCATGCCGCCGCCAAGCGAAAAAGCACAGATCGCGGCATAGCGCATCGTGGGCGGCAGGCCCAACGCCTCGGCGCCCTGCCCCACCTGCGCGAAGGCGGCGACACCGCCCAGCGCCATGGTCAGGAAGCCCCACTGCAGCAGCCGCTCGGGCGCCACACCGCGCTGCAGCCAGCGGCCGCCCATGAGGTTGCCGACGATGTTCATCGCCGCGGCCAGCGCAGTCAGCACCGCGCTCCAGGCGGCCGGCACCTTCGCATCGGCATAAATGGCAGGAAGAAAACCGATCACGGCCATCCACTGCGACGAGTACACGGCGAAGGTCAGCGCGATCAGCCACGGCGCGCGCGCACCGACCGTCTCGCGCAGCCGCGAGGCCCAGCCGGACGATGCGGGCTGCAGGCTCGCACCGACGACGCGGGCCCGGTCGCGCGGCACCGCCAGCCATACCCAGAACGCCGCACCGGCCGACACCAGCGACAGCGTCCACCACCAGTCGGCCCATCCGCCCCAGGCGATCAGGGCCGGACCGATGAGCAGCGCGAGCGCCACGCCGAGCGGCATGTAGGCGCCCCACAGGCCCAGCGCGGCCTTGTCGGCGCCCGCTGGCGTCAGTGCGCGGATGAGCCCCGGGCCGGGCATCACCGCCATCAGGAAGCCGATGCCTTCGGCCGCGCGCAGCACGAACAGCCAGAGCACCGCGTGCGACTCGCCCAGCAGGCCGGCGCCGACGGCACCGCCCAGCAGGCTGGCCGTCGTCAGCACCGCCAGCCCGACCAGCATGCTGCGCCGCAGGCCGATGGAGTCGGCCGCGAGCCCGGCCAGCAGGCCGAGCGTCATGCTCGCGACCTGGACCAGCGAAAGGAGGAAGCCGGCCTCGACCAGGTCGATGCCGAGCGACGCCTGCAGCGCCGGCACGGCGGGCGGCAGCTTGCCCAGGTGCAGCGCGGCGCTGACGCCGCCCAGCACGACGGCGAAGGCCGCGGCAGGCACACGGGCCGACGCACTGCTCGAGCGCACGGCCGCTGTCATGCGATGCCCCGGCGGCCGGTCAGCCGCTCGTGTTCGCGCATAGCGAAACGGTCGGTCATGCCAGCGATGTAGTCGGCCACGGCGCGGTGCCGGTCGCGGCGCTCGGCGTACGACGCGGGCATCTCGGTGCCGCGCGCGAGGTAGGCATCGAACAGCTCGCGCACGACTTCGCTCGCCTGGTCGGTGGTCTGCGTGACCTGTGGGTGGCGGTAGAGGTTACGGAACAGGAACTGCTTGAGCGCCTCCGATTGCGCCTGCATCGCGCCGCTGAAGGCTACCAGCGGCGGCGCCTGGCGCACGGCGTCAGCATCGACGGGCTCCAGCGCCTCGATGGCGGCGCGCGTCGTGTCGATCACGTCGTAGACCTGCGCGCTGAGCATGCGGCGGATGGTTTCATAGAGCACGCGCCGGCCCTGGCCCGGCAGCTGCGGATGCTCGGCCAGCGCCTCGCGGCGGTAGCGCTCGAACAGTTCGACGTCGGCCAGCTGCTCGACGCTGATCAGGCCCGAGCGCACGCCGTCGTCGATGTCGTGCGCGTTGTAAGCGATGGCGTCAGCGAGGTTGCACAGTTGCGCCTCCAGCCCCGGCTGCGTGCGATCGAGAAAGCGTCGCGCCACGCCCTGCGGCTCGGCGGCCTCGATGCGTTCGGCGTTGGCGCGCGAGCAATGCTTGAGGATGCCTTCGCGCGTTTCGAAGCTGAGGTTCAGGCCGTCGTACTGCGGATAGCGGTGCTCCAGCGCATCGACCACGCGCAGGCTCTGCAGGTTGTGCTCGAAGCCGCCGTGTTCGGCCATGCAGGCATTGAGCGCGTCCTGGCCGGCGTGGCCGAAGGGCGTGTGGCCGAGGTCGTGGGCCAGCGCGATCGCCTCGACCAGGTCTTCGTTGAGGCGCAGCGCGCGCGCGATGGAGCGGCCCAGCTGCGCGACTTCGAGCGAATGGGTGAGCCGCGTGCGAAACAGGTCGCCTTCGTGGTTCAGGAAGACCTGGGTCTTGTAGACCAACCGGCGGAAGGCGGTCGAATGAACGATGCGGTCGCGATCGCGCTGGAAGGCGTCGCGCGTGGGCGCGGGCGGCTCCGCGTGACGCCGTCCGCGCGAGCGCGCGGGATGGCAGGCGTACGCCGCAAGGCTCATGCCGCGCAGCACTGCGCGAGCACGTCGCGCACCATCACGTCGGGCGCGCTGCGCACGACGGCGGAGCCGGGTCGGTCGATCACCACGAAGCGAATCTCGCCGGCTTCCGATTTCTTGTCGACGCGCATCAGCTCGAGGTAGCGCTCGGCCCCCAGCGCCGGCCCCACGACGGGCAAACCGGCACGCTCGATCAGGCGCGTGAGCCGCACGACGAAAGCCGCGTCGACACCGCCGAGCCGCTGCGACAACTGCGCGGCCATGACCATGCCGCAGCCAACGGCCTCGCCGTGCAGCCACTCGCCGTAGCCCAGGCCCGACTCGATGGCATGGCCGAAGGTGTGGCCGAAATTGAGGATGGCGCGCAGGCCGGTCTCGCGCTCGTCCTGGCCGACCACCAGCGCCTTGATCTCGCAGCTGCGCTTGACGGCATGGGCCAGCGCGGCCGGGTCGCGCGCCACCAGCGCTTCGATGTTCGACTCGATCCAGTCGAAGAAGGCCATGTCATAGATCGGGCCGTACTTGATGACCTCGGCCAGACCGGCGCTCAGTTCGCGCGGGGGCAGCGTCTGCAGCGTGTCCAGGTCACACAGCACGAGCTGCGGCTGGTAGAACGCGCCGATCATGTTCTTGCCCAGCGGATGGTTGATGGCCGTCTTGCCGCCCACCGAGGAATCGACCTGCGCCAGCAGCGTGGTCGGCACCTGCACGAAAGGCACGCCGCGCATGTAGCTGGCCGCCGCAAAGCCGGTCATGTCGCCCACCACCCCGCCGCCGAGCGCGAACAGCACCGTCTTGCGGTCGCTGCCGTGGCCCAGGAGGGCGTCGAAGATCAGGTTGAGCGTCTCGAGGTTCTTGTACACCTCACCATCGGGCAGTTCGAGCAGGTGGACCGTTCGGAAGCGGTCGGCCAGCACGGTCCGCAGCGCCTGGGCGTAGAGCGGCGCCACGGTGGTGTTGCTGACGATCAGCGCGGTCGCGGCCGCGGGAACGACGCCGAAGCTGGCGGGGTCTTCCAGCAGGCCGCCACCGATCAGGATCGGGTAGCTGCGCTCGCCGAGTTGGATCTCGACGCGTTCGGGCTGTTGTGAGGCGGAAAGTGCGGGCGAAACGGACAGGGACATGGCCGCGAGTTTAGGCGCTCGGGCCTGTCGGGGTCAGTCGGAGGGCTCTTCCGGATGGGCGCCGGGCTCGACCACGCCAGCCAGTTCGAGCTGCATCACGATGAGGTTGACGAGCACCGCGATCGATGGGCGGCCGGTGTCGACCACGTCATGGGCCGTTTCCCGGTAGAACGGGTCGCGTGCGTCGTGCAGCTCGCGCAGCCGGCCCAGCGGGTCAGCCACCTGCAGCAACGGGCGCTTGACGTCATGGCGCAGGCGCCGGAACAGGTCTTCGGGTGAAGAGCGCAGGTAGATGACGTGGAAATGGCCGTGCAACTGCTGGCGATTAGCCTCGCGCAGCACAGCGCCACCGCCGGTCGCCAGCACGCCGTGCGGGCTGGCCGCCAAGTCGGCAATGACCGCCTGCTCGATGTCGCGGAAGGCGGCTTCGCCTTCGCGATCGAAGAAATCACGGATCGTGCAGCCGATGCGCTGCTCGATCACGTGATCAGTGTCGATGAAGGGAGTGTTCAGCCGAGCGCCCAGGCGCCGGCCCACTGCGGACTTTCCGGCGCCGGGCAACCCGACAAGTGCGACCGCCACGCGGTGGCTGCTACGCCCGCGCGTCAGCGCGCGGCGTTGCGGTCGGTAATCATCTTCGGGGTGATAAAGACGAGCATTTCAGTCTTGTTGGCAACGCGTTCGCGCTTGCGGAACAATGCCCCCATGTAGGGGATTTCACCCAGCACCGGCACGCGCGATTCGTCATTGGTTTCGGTGAGTTCGAAGATACCACCGATGACGACCGTGCCGCCGTTCTCGACCAGCACCTCGGTTTGCACGTGCTTGGTGTTGATGGCCGGGCCTGCCGACGTGTTGACGCCGCGGGCATCCTTGCTCACATCCAGCGTCAGGATGATGTTGCCCTCGGGCGTGATCTGCGGCGTGACTTCGAGCTTGAGCACCGCCTTGCGGAACGAGATCGAGGTGGCGCCGCTGGACGTGGCCTGCTGGTAGGGGATTTCTTCGCCCTGCTCGATCAGCGCCTTGGTCTGGTCGGCCGTGATGACGCGGGGGCTGGACACCAGCTTGCCCTTGCCATCGGCTTCGAGGGCCGAGATTTCGAGGTTCAGCATGCGCGACAAGCTCGAGTTGAACAGCGAGATTGCGAAGGTGCCAGCCGAGTTGCCCGTGCCGCCGGCATCGCCTGCGGGCAAGTTGATGAAGTTGGAGTTGGTCCAGGTGGCCGCTGCGGCGCCGACGCCGCCGGTGGTGGCAGGCATGACGCCGAAGGTGCCGTATGCCGGATTGCCGTTGGCCGACGCGACGCGTTCGCGGGAGATACCGCCGCCCATCCGCACGCCGAGCGACTTGCCGAAGGTGTCCGAGGCTTCCACGATGCGCGCTTCGATCAGCACCTGCCGGACGGGAATGTCCAGCTTCTGGATCAGATCGGTGACCTGGGCCAGGCGCGAGGGGATGTCCGAAACAAACAGCTGATTCGTCCGCGCTTCAGCAATCACGCTACCGCGAGGGCTCAGGATGCGCGAGGTCGTGCCGCCGCCACCGCCACCACCACCGCCCGCCGATGCACCAGTACCCGTCAGGCCTTGCGCAATCGCAATGGCCTTCGTGTAGTTCAGCTGGAACGACTGCGTGCGCAGCGGCTCCAGGTTCTCGATCGCCGCCTTGGCTTCGAACTCGAGCTTTTCCTTGGCATTGATCTCATCCTTGGGCGCGATCCACAGCACGCTGCCGTTCTTGCGCATGCCCAGGTTCTTCGCCTGCATGATGATGTCCAGCGCCTGGTCCCAGGGCACGTCCTTCAGTCGCAACGTCAGCGCACCATTGACCGAATCGGAGGTCACGATGTTGAAGTTCGTGAAGTCGGCGATCACCTGCAGCAGCGAGCGGATCTCGATGTTCTGGAAGTTGAGCGACAGCTTCTCGCCGTTGTAACCCACACCTTGCGTGAGCTTGCTCGGATCGACCTTGCGGGCGCGGACTTCCACCACGAACTGGTTTTCGCTCTGGTAGGCGCTGTGCTCCCAGTCGCCCTTGGCATCGATCGTCATGCGCACGCGGTCACCCGATTGCTGCGAGGTGATCAACTGCACGGGCGTTCCGAAATCGGCCACATCCAGGCGGCGGCGCAGGCCTTCAGGCAGCGTCGACTTGGTGAATTCCACGACCAGGCTCTTGCCCTGCTGCTTCACATCGACGCCGACCTGGTTGTTCGGCAGGTCGACCAGCACGCGGCCGGTGCCGTCGGCACCGAGGCGGAAATCGACATCGCGCAATGGCAGCGTGTCGCGATTGCGGTTCTCGGCGAAAGTGGTCGCGGCAGAGACCGCGAGCGCCGTTCCGGCGACCGGCTCGAGCACGACCAGCAGCGACTTGCCCTGGATCTCAGCTTTGTACGCCGTCGCCTGCTTCAGGTTCAGCACCACGCGGCTGCGATCACCAGCCTGCACCACGTTGACCGAGCGCAGGTTGCCCTGGTTCACCTCAATGGCAGAACGCCCGATGGCATTCGTCACGCCCGGGAAGTCCAGTGCGATGCGCGCCGGCGTCTGCACGGAGAACCCGGCAGGCACCGAGGTGAGCGGCTGGGCCAGGTCGATGCGGATCACTTCCGCGCCCGACTGGGTCGAGCTCGTCACCGACTCGATCGCGTTTTGCGCATGGGCGACGGCCAGGGCACCGAAAGCCAGCAGACCCAGCCCGGCGGCGCGCAGCCACTGTGCCATCGTTGATTTTTTTTGGTTCATTTCGCACTCTCTTGCAACTGCAGCGTGGCTACGCGTTCGATCCATTCGCCCGCGGCGTCCTGCACGATCTCGCGCAGAGCGACTTCGGTTTCGTTGATACGGGTGATGCGCCCGTAGTTGAGGCCCAGGTACTCGCCGACCCGGACCTTGTAGAGCAGCTTGTCCACGCGCACGAGCGCCACTGGCTGGCCGTTGCGGTTCATGCTGCCGACCATCGCCATCGTGTCGAGCGGGAACGCTTCGAGCGCTTCCTTGCGGCGCGCCAGCTCCGGGGCGATCAGCTCGGAGGTGCTCGGCTGGTTCGACTCCCGGCGCAGCGCCTGGGTCAGCTTCAGCATGTTGAAAGGCTCGAACGACGACGCCTCGGTGTAGGCCTGCGGCGTGAACTTCTTGGGTTCGGAGATCGGCGGCACCGAAGGCTTCACCTGGGCCCGCTCCTCGACCATCCAGCGCTGCAGGTCTTCCTGGTCGGAATCGCCGCAGGCGCTCAGGCCCAGCGTGGCCAGTGCCAGCCACAGAACTTTGGCGACCGCCTTCATTTCTTCGCCTTCGGCGCCGTGGCGCGTTTCTGGGCGGCCCGCTCGTCTTCATCGAGATAGCGGTAGGTGCGCGCGGTGGCGTCCATCGTCAGCACGTCCTTGTCCTTCTGCGGTGTGACGGTCACGTTGTTGAGCGTCACGATGCGCGACAGGCTGGCCACATCGGCCGCGAAGGCGCCCATGTCGTGGTAGCGGCCCGTGACGCGCACGGCGATCGGCAGTTCGGCGTAGTAATCCTTGACCGACACCTGGCCCGGGCGGAACAGCTCGAATTGCAGGCTGCGGCCGAGGCCGGCCTGGTTGATGTCCGAGAGCAGCGCATCCATTTCCGCCTTGCTGGGCAGTTGCTTCTCGAGAAGGATCACGTACTGCTGCACTTGCTCGCGCTGCTTCTTCAGCAGATCGAGGTTGGCAGCCTGCGCCACCTTCTTCTTGTAGTCGGCTCGGAGCGTCACTTCCTTGGCGCGCTCGGCTTCGAGCTCGTCGTTCGAGTTCGTGAGCCAGAGAAACCACAGGCCTGCGAGCGCCAACGCGGTCACAGCCAGGCACAGCGCGTAGCGCGGCACCGCCGGCCACATCGAAGGATCGTTCGGATTCAGTCCGCGGAACTGGTCGCCGAAGTTCCGCAGTGCGGTGGCGACGTCGACTTTGGGGAGAGATCGGTTGCTGATGGCCATGATCGGTTACCCCTTCGCCTGTGCCTTGGCGGCCAGGGCCTTCTCGGCCTCCGCCTTCTGGGCATCGGTGGGCCGCTTGAGGCCGATGCGCATCGTGAAGTTGGCCACACGGCGCTGGTCGCGCTGGCTCAGGTTCACGTTGGCCGAGGTGATTTCGACCAGCTCGGGCTTCACGAGCCAGGGGCTGTTGTTGCCGAGGTTGCGCAGCAGTTCCGACACGCGTTCGTTCGATTGCGCCATGCCTTGCAGGGTCACGGTCTGGTTGTCCTGCTTCATGCTGGTCAGATAGACGCCGTCGGGCAGCTGCCGGACGAGTTCGTTGAGCAGGTGCACCGGCAGGTTGCGGTCGCCTTGCAGGTCTTCCACAGCCAGCTGACGCGCGCGCAGGGCCGCGATTTCGTCCTGCAGCGTCGAGATCTCCTTGATCTCGACTTCGAGCTTCTTGATCTCGGCCTGCAGGAAACCATTCTTCGATTGCTGGCCCGAAATCTGGGCTTCGAACCAGAGGTAACCGAGGCCGGCGATCAGAACACCCAGCAATGCGGCGCCACCCAAGGTGCCGTAAAAGGCCTCGCGACGGCGCTTGCGCGCGGCTTCGCGGTGCGGGAGCAGATTGATCAGGATCACTGCAGGAACCTCCGCATGGCCAGGCCGCAGGAGGTCAGATAGGAAGGCGCTTCGCGGCGGACCTTCTTCTCGCGGATGCTGGGGCCGAAGTCCATGCCGTCGAACGGGTTCACGAGCGAGCAGGCGAACGAGGTCTGACGCGTGACGGCATTGGTCAGCCCTGGCAACGACGACGAGCCACCCGCCAGCAGCACGTAGTCCACGCGGTTGTGCGGCGTGCTGGTGAAAAAGAACTGCAGCGCCCGCGCGATTTCCTGTGCGATGCTTTCGACGAAGGGCTTGAGCACGCCCGAGCCGTAGTCGTCGGGCAGGTCGCCGCTGCGCTTCTTGGCTTCGGCTTCCTCTGCGGAAAATCCGTACTGGCGCACGATCAGTTGGCTCAACTGCGCGCCGCCGAAGGCCTGGTCGCGGTCGTACAGCACTTCCTGGTTGCGCAGCACCTGCATGCTGGTCGTGAAGGCACCCACCTCGAACAGCGCCACGATGGCGTCCACGCCCTTACCGGGGAGCTGCTCGATCAGGCGCGCGGTTGCCAAGCGCGATGCATACGACTCGACATCGAGAATCATCGCCTTGAGGCCGGCGGCTTCCGCCAGGCCTTCGCGGTCCTGCACCTTCTCTTTGCGGGAGGCGGCGATCAGCACTTCCACGTCGCCGACAGACGTCGTGCTCGGTCCTGTCACGCAGAAATCGAGACTCACTTCATCGAGCGAAAACGGGATGTACTGGTTGGCTTCGGACTCGACCTGGATCTCGAGTTCCTGCTCGCTCATGCCACCGGGAAGAATGATCTTCTTGGTGATGACGGCTGAAGGCGGCAGCGCCAGCGCGACGTTGCGGGTCTTGGTGCCGCTCTTGCGCACGACACGGCGCACGGCTTCGGCGACTTCGTCGAATTTTTCGACGTTGCCGTCGGTGATCCAGCCGCGTTCGAGCGGCTCGATGGCGCAGCGCTCCAGAACCAGCTTGCCGCTGGCCTCGCGGCCGAGCTCCACCAGCTTTACGCTGGACGAACTGACGTCCAGTCCCAGCAGGGGGGCGTTTTGACGACGAAACAATGATCCAAGAGCAGCCAAGTTAGGTCCCTCTCCCCCTGTTATTTGTAACCAATGGAAAAATATGCGTTCGGTTGCATGCTAGCAGCAGGCACTGCGCCCACCAAGCGTGCAGAAAGCCCGGAACCAGCAACCGTTGTCAAAACGTGACGTCAAAGCCGCATTCTGTAACTTTCTGCTTAGCCCCGGGGGAGGGAATGCGCGAGGTAACAAAGATCCGGGCGCACCGAGGGGGCGGCTTTTTATAATGTCCGGTGACTCTCCGGGCCCCCATGCAAGAAACTTCCAGCCCCAAAGGGCGCGCCAAGACCCCTCCACCCGAACGCCCCTTCTGGCTCAAATGGCTGTTGCGTTTCGTGTTCTGGGGCGCGGGCATCGCTGCGGCGGGCCTGATTTCCATCCTGTGCGTGGTGGCCGTGGCCCTGGCAGTGGCCTATCCGAACCTGCCGGACATCTCGGAACTCTCCGACTACCGCCCGAAGCTGCCGCTGCGGGTGTTTTCCGCCGAAGGCATGCAGATCGGCGAATTCGGGGAAGAGCGACGAAACCTCACCCCCATCGCCGCAATCCCCAAGGTCGTGAAGGACGCCATCCTCGCCGCCGAAGACGCCCGCTTCTATGACCATGGCGGCGTCGACTACAAGGGCCTGGTCCGCGCCGGCCTCGCGAATCTGAATCGCGTGAAGAGCCAAGGCGCCTCGACCATCACCATGCAGGTGGCCCGCAACGTCTACCTGAGCTCCGAGAAGACGCTGACCCGCAAGATCTACGAAGTACTGCTGACCTTCAAGCTGGAGCACATGCTCACGAAGGACCAGATCTTCGAGATCTACCTGAACCAGATCTACCTGGGCAACCGAGCCTACGGTTTCGCGGCCGCTTCCGAGGCCTATTTCGGCAAGCCCCTGTCCGAGATGACTATCGCCCAGGCCGCCATGCTCGCCGGCCTGCCGAAGGCGCCCGGCGCGAACAACCCGGTCAACAACCCGCAACGCGCGCGCGGCCGCCAGTTCTACGTGATCGACCGCATGCAGGAAGCCGGCTTCATCACCGCTGAACAAGCGGCCGAAGCCAAGAAGGAAGAACTGCACCTGCGCGACGCCGCCGATCCGAATCGCCTGCACGCCGAGTACGTCGCCGAAACGGTGCGCCAGCTGATGTACGCGCAGTACGGCGACAGCACCTACACGCGCGGCCTCAAGGTCTACACCTCGCTGGTCGCGGCCGATCAGGCGGCTGCCTACAAGGCCCTGCGCAAGGGCATCATGGATTACGAGCGCCGTCAGGTGTATCGCGGTCCCGAGAAGTTCATCGACCTGCCGAACGACCCCAAGGAACTCGACGAAGCGGTCGACGACGTGCTGAACGACCACCCCGACAACGGCGACGTGATGGCGGCCGTGGTGCTCAAGGCCACGCCCAAGGAAATCCAGGCCATCCGGGCCAATGGCGACGCCGTGCAGATCACAGGCGACGGCCTCAAACCTGCGCAGTCCGGCCTGTCGGACAAGGCACCGCCCAACATCAAGATTCGCCGCGGCGCCGTGATCCGCGTCGCGAAGACGCCCAAGAACACCTGGGAAATCACCCAGCTGCCCGAAGTCGAAGGCGCATTCGTCGCCATGGACCCGCGCGACGGCGCCATCAAGGCACTGGTCGGCGGCTTCGACTTCGGCAAGAACAAGTTCAACCACGTCACGCAGGCGTGGCGCCAACCGGGTTCGAGCTTCAAGCCTTTCATCTACTCGGCGGCGCTCGAAAAGGGATTCACCCCCTCCACCGTCATCAACGATGGCCCGCTGTTCTTCGACGCCGGCACCACCGGCGGCCAGCCCTGGGAGCCCAAGAACTACGGCGGCGGTTTCGACGGTCCAATGTCGATGCGCACCGCGCTGATGAAGTCGCGCAACCTCGTGTCGATCCGCATCCTGCAATCCATCGGCACGCGCTATGCGCAAGACTGGATCACCAACTTCGGCTTCGACAAGGACAAGCACCCCGCCTACCTGCCGATGGCACTCGGTGCCGGTGCCGTCACGCCGATGCAGATGGCGGTGGGCTACTCGGTGTTCGCCAACGGCGGCTACCGCGTGAATCCGTACCTCGTGACCCGCGTCACCGACCACAAGGACCGCGTGCTGGTCGACGTCCAGCCGCCGCTGCTCAATGAAGCGTCGCGCGCCATCCCGCAGCGCAACGCCTTCATCATGGACACGCTGCTGCAGTCCATCACGCGCGCCGGCACGGCCGCGAAGGCGCAGGCGATGCTCAAGCGCCCCGACCTCTACGGCAAGACCGGCACCACCAACGACTCGCTCGACGCCTGGTTCGCGGGCTTCCAGCCCACCATGACGGCGATCTCGTGGATCGGCTACGACACGCCGCGCAACCTGGGCGACCGCGAAACCGGTGGCGGCCTGAGCCTGCCGATCTGGATCAACTACATGGAAACCGCCCTCAAGGGCGTGCCCGTGACCGACCTGTCGACCACGCCGCCTTCGGGCATCGTGAGCGTCGGCGGCGAGTGGTACTACGACGACTACGCGCCGGGCCGCGGCGTGTCGAGCCTGGGCGTGGAATCTTCTGCGCCGGTGGCACCGGCGGAAGCACTCAGCGGCCCGGCGATCAGCGCACCTGCGCCGCCCGAGGAGCGCAACCGTATCCTCGACCTGTTCAGGAACTGATCAAAAGGAAGGAAAGCGGCGGGAAGCAGCGGGAAGTGGCGGCTCAGGCCGCCGCTGCGAACACCAGCGGCAGCCCCGCCTGCAGGGTCGCCTCACGCGAGAGGTTGCCGAAGAATTCCTCGCCGGTCTTGGTGTCCACCCACACCCGGCCGTCGTGCCGGTAGTGGTAGCCGCCGGAGCGTGCCGCCAGCCAGATTTCGTGCAGCGGCTTCTGCAGGTTCACGATCAGCTGGCTGCCGTTCTGGAACGACATCGTGATCATCCCGCCGACCCGCTGGTTGTCGATGTCGGCGTCGGTCGCGTCGTTGATGCGGTCGCAGCCCTGCTCGATGGCAGCAAGTGCCGCCTCGGCGTGGTCCATGTACTCGGTGTCGGTCATTACAATTTCAGCATGTTGAATGTTCGCCAAATTCTAGTGAGCGCTCGCGCCCGCGCCGCGCTCATGGTCTGCCTTGCCGCCAGCGCGGCCGGTCTTGCGGCGTGCGGACAGCGCGGCGCGCTCTACCTGCCGACCGATCCAGCGGCCGCCCAGCGCGCCACCTTGCCCCAATTGCTCACCCCCGGCGGCTCCTCCAAAGCCTCCGACAACGAAGCGGCACCGAAGCCCGCCGCAGCGAGCAGCGCCCCCACCCCTCCCCAGAAATGACGACGAACACCTCCCTGCCCGGCCATCCCCACATCGCCCAACGCGACGGCGCCCTGCACGTCGAGGGCGTCGGGCTCGACGCGCTGGCGCGCACGCACGGCACGCCGCTGTTCGTCTATTCGAAGCAGTGGATGCTCGACGCCCTGGCCGCCTACCAGCGCGGCTTCGAGGGTCGCGAGGCGCTGATCTGCTACGCGATGAAGGCCAATTCGTCGCTCGGCGTGCTGCGCGTGTTCGCCGAAGCCGGCTGCGGTTTCGACATCGTCTCGGGCGGCGAACTGTCGCGCGTGCTGGCGGTGGGCGCCGATCCGAAGAAGATCATCTTCTCGGGCGTCGGCAAGACGCGCGCCGAGATGCGCCAGGCCCTGGCGGCCGGCATCGCCTGCTTCAACGTCGAGAGCGAGGCCGAGCTCGACGTGCTCAACGAGGTGGCGCTGGCCGAGAAGGTGCGCGCGCCGATCAGCATCCGCATCAATCCGAACGTCGACCCGAAGACGCACCCCTACATTTCCACCGGCCTCAAGGGCAACAAGTTCGGCATCGCGCACGACCGCGCGGTGCAGGCCTACCAGCACGCCGCCCGGCTGCCGGGCCTCGAGGTGGTCGGTATCGACTGCCACATCGGCTCGCAGATCACCGAAGCCTCGCCCTACCTGGACGCCTGCGACCGCGTGCTCGACCTGGTGGAGGCCATCGAGGCGGCCGGCGTGCCGATCCATCACCTGGACTTCGGCGGCGGCCTGGGCATCGACTACAACGGCGAAGTGCCGCCCAAGGCCGATGCGCTGTGGCAGCAACTGCTCGCCAAGCTCGACGCACGCGGCTTCGGCCAGCGCAAGCTGGTGATCGAACCCGGCCGCTCGCTGGTCGGCAATGCCGGCGTCTGCGTGACCGAGGTGCTCTACACGAAGCCCGGCGAAGACAAGAACTTCTGCATCGTCGACGCGGCCATGAACGACCTGCCGCGCCCCGCGATGTACCAGGCCTTCCAGAAGATCGTGCCGCTGCGCGAGCGTGCCGGCGACGCGCCGACCTACGACGTGGTGGGCCCGGTCTGCGAAAGCGGTGACTGGATCGGCCGCGACCGCGCGCTCAACGTGGTGGCCGGCGATCTGCTGGCGGTGCTGTCGGCGGGTGCGTACTGCATGAGCATGGCCAGCAACTACAACACGCGCGGCCGTGCGGCCGAGGTTCTGGTGAGCGGCGCCACAGCGAAGATGATCCGCCGTCGCGAGACGATGGAAGACCAGCTGCGCGCAGAGATCGACGGCTGATCGGATCTCAGCCGGTGCGCAGCGGCTTCTCGCTGCTGCGCGCGGTCACTGCGGGCTTGACCTGGCGCTTGCGCGCGAAATTCCAGACGCGCCACGCCAACAGCACGCCGATGATCGCGGCGTAGACGAACACTTCGGCGAAGTTGTTCTTGCCCGCGCGCATCCAGAAGAAGTGCAACAGCCCAAGCCCCGCGATCACGTAGACCAGCTTGTGCAGCAGCTGCCAGCGCTTCGCGCCCATCGCCTTGATCGCGCGGTTGAATGACGTGGCCGCCAGCGGCGTCAGCAGCACGAAGGCCGAGAACCCCACCAGGATGAACGGCCGCTTGGCGATGTCCTTGGCGATCTCGCCCCACTCGAAGCCCATGTCGAACCAGCTGTAGCACAGCAGGTGCAGCACCACGTAGAAGTACGCGAACAGGCCCAGCATGCGGCGAAAACGCGCCAGCGCGTTCCATTTGCTGATGACCCGCAGCGGCGTCACCGCCAGCACGATGCAGATGAAACGCAGCGTCCAGTCGCCGGTCGCGCGGATCAGGTACTCCTGAGGATTGGGTCCCAATTGTTCGACGACCACGCCGTAGGCCAACCACGCGAACGGCAGCAGGCACAGCACAAAGACAAGGGGCTTGGCGGCGGGATGGAGCAGCAGCTTGTTCATGACGTTCGGGTCGCGCTCCCCGCGGACAGAAGGGGTGCGCGCCCGCCTCAGAAGTTCTTCTTCAGGTCCATGCCGGCGTAGAGCTGGCCGACCTGCGCCTCGTAGCCGTTGAACATCAGCGTCTTGTTGCGCTTCGCAAACAGGCCGCCGCCGTCACCGATGCGGCGCTCGGTCGCCTGGCTCCAGCGGGGATGGTCGACAGCCGGGTTCACGTTCGAATAGAAGCCGTACTCCTGCGCCGCCGCCTTGTTCCAGGCCGTGCTCGGCTCTTTTTCGACGAAGCGGATCTTGACGATCGACTTGGCCGACTTGAAGCCGTACTTCCATGGCACCACGAGGCGCACCGGCGCGCCGTTCTGGTTGGGCAGCACCTCGCCGTACATGCCGAAGGCCAGCAAGGTGAGCGGGTGCATCGCCTCGTCCATGCGCAGGCCTTCGGTGTAGGGCCAGTCGAGCACGCGCGAGCCGACGAAGGGCATGATCTTGGGGTCGGCCAGGGTCACGAACTCGACGAACTTGGCGTTGCCCTGCGGCTCGACCTTCTTGATGAGCTCGGCCAGCGAGTAGCCGACCCACGGGATCACCATCGACCAGCCCTCGACGCAGCGCAGGCGGTAGATGCGCTCTTCCTGCGCGCTGAGCTTGAGCAGGTCTTCGATGCCGTACTTGCCCGGCTTCTTGACCAGCCCCTCGACCTCCACGGTCCACGGCCGCGTCTTGAGCGTGCCGGCGTTCTTCACCGGATCGCCCTTGTCGACGCCGAACTCGTAGTAGTTGTTGTAGCTGCTCGCGTCCTTGTAGTCGGTGAGCTTTTCCATGGTCTGCGCGCCCGGCACGGCCGACTTGGCGCCTGGCAGCAGCGCCAGCTTGTGCGGGCCGGTTGACTGGGCGAAGGCCTCGCGCCCGGCGAAGGTGGCGAGCGCCGCGCCGGCGGCACCACCGGCCATCAGCTTGAGCAGGTCGCGCCGGCCTTCGTAGGCCGCGCGCGGCGTGATCTCGCTCGACAGCGGATGGACAAAACCACTGGTGTCGCGACGGTGCGAACGGGAAGGGAACGACATGACAGGCCTTTCGCGTGAATCGTTGTGCTCAGGGTAGTTCGTGACATGCCCTGGTTTGGTTACGCGCCATGGGGGCGCGTGGTTTCAATTCTTCGCGAAAGGCGCAGAACCTGCGCTCAGAGCGTGCCGTAGCTGTGCAGGCCGCTCAGGAACATGTTCACGCCAAGGAAGGCGAAGGTGGTCACGGCCAGGCCGGCCAGCGCCCACCAAGCTGCGACGGTGCCGCGCAGGCCCTTCACGAGGCGCATGTGCAGCCAGGCCGCATAGTTGAGCCAGACGATCAGCGCCCAGGTTTCCTTCGGGTCCCAGCTCCAGTAGCCGCCCCAGGCGTCGGCCGCCCACAGGGCGCCGAGCACGGTCGCGATGGTGAAGAAGGCAAAGCCGACGGTGATCGACTTGTACATGACGTCGTCGAGCACTTCGTTGGCCGGCAGGCGCGCCGCGATGCGCTTGCGGCCCAGCAGGATGCCTGCGGCGATCAGCGCCGAGATGCCCGCGTAGACCACCCAGTAGCTGCCGCCGGCTTCCTGCACGCGCTGACGGAACGCCACCGGCACGAAGCACAGCGCCGCGCCCAGCAGCCAGATCGGCGTGAGCTTGTACCAGCGGGTTTCGTTGGCCTGCTCCTTGATCAAGTAGGCGAAGGCCACCATGGCGGCGAGCGCGAAGGTGCCGTAGCCGATGAAGTTGGCGGGCACATGCAGCTTCATCCACCAGCTCTGCAGCGCAGGCACCAGCGGCTGGATTTCATGCGCCTCGCGCACGATCGTGTACCAGAGCAGGAAGCCGACTGCCGCGCTGACCACCAGCATCACGAAGGCGCCGAGCGCGCGCGTGTTGTAGCGCTCTTCGAAGTACAGGTAGAACGCAGCCGTCAGCCAGCAGAACAGCACGAACACTTCGTACAGGTTGCTCACCGGGATGTGGCCGATGTCCGGGCCGAGCTGGTGGCTTTCGTACCAGCGCACCATGGTGCCGATCAGCGCCATGGTCACGGCCGCCCAGGCCAAGCGGGAGCCGATCAGGTCGAAGGTGTCGGCCTGCTGCTTGCCGGCGACAAAACCGATCCAGTAGAACAGCGTGCTCATGAAGAACAGCACGCTCATCCAGAGGATGGCCGACTGGCTCGACAGGAAGTACTTGAGCCAGAACACCGAGTCGGCGCGCGCCAGGTCACCCTGGTAGGAGCTGATGGCCAGCAGCGAGGCCGCAGCCACCACCAGCGTCAGCACCCGCAGCGGGCGCCAGAACCAGCAGATGCCGATGACCGAAATCAAGGCCGCCATCAGGATCGGCTTTTCGTAGCTGTCCATCGAGCCGGCGTGGCGCATGAAGGCGAACGCGCCGCCGGCCAGCACCAGCGCCGCGAACACCCAGTCGAACAGGTTGCGGCGGGAGAGCCAGCTTTCGTGGAGCGTGAGGGTCGTGGTGTTCATGGTGACGCCGGTTCTTCTTTCTTCAGGGCGAGCAACCTGTGCTTCAGATGCTCGAATTCGCGATCGCTGTCCAGGGTCTTGCGGTTGACCGAGAACGCCATCGTGGCGACGGTTTCGCTGGTGTCGCGGCCGTCGTTGTCTCCAGATGCGCCGCCGCCGGGTGTCAGCCACACCCACAAACGGCGCTCGCGCACGTACAGCATGGCAAAAATACCGATGATCAGCAACAGACACCCCAGATAGACGATGTTCTTGCCAGGGGCGCGCGCCACCTGGAACACGCTGGCCTGCACCTGGGTGAAGTCGGTCATCATCATCGCGACCGGCGCCGGATAGAAGTGCGCGTCGCTCAGGGCCAGCACGGCCTGCGTCAGGTAGCCCTGGGTTTTCTCGTCGTTCGGCAGCGCGGCCAGGCCGGCGCCTTCGCGGCTCAGGTTGAGCACTTCGAACAGCACGTCGTTGAGGATGCGCACCAGCACCGTGCCGGCGCGCTCGCGCTCGGCCTCGGGCACGTTGGCTTCCATGAACTCGGCAATCGCCTGCCAGCCGCCCTGCGACGCGGCGTCGGGCTTGGCGCGCTCGGCCCCCGAGAACAGCGCCAGCGCACGGGCAGCCGACACGCGCAGCTGCTCGGCCATTTCAGGGCGCTTGGGGTCGGTCGCCTTGGCGATGTAGCGCTGGATGGCGCGCTCGCGCGTGGCGGGGTCGCCCAGCGCGGTGCGCATGCGCACGAAACCGTCCATCGAGCCCTGCTCGTCGGAGGGCACGCGCAGGTAGCGGAACGGATCTTCGGGCTTCTCGCGCATGCCCAGCAGGAACACCGGCTGGCCGTCGCCGGCGTCGACCGGCACCATGTAGTTCTGGTATTCCCGCGCCTGGCCCGACGCATCGCGCAGCTTGTAGCCGATGCTCGGGCCGATGTTGCGCAGCACCTTCGGCTTGTTGGTCTTGTTGGCGGCGCCCAGGCGCGACTCGAGGCTTTGGCGCAGGTCGACCTTGCGCACGTCGGCGCCGCTGCCCATGGCGCCGCCGTCGGCGAAGTTCTCGACGTTGATCACGCGCAGCGCGGCGTACTCGAGCGTGAGCTTGTCGGTGCCGTTGGTGATCTCGGTGCTCGGGCCGCCGATGATGCCCTCGACCTCGAAGGGCTTGGCCGCGGCCGCCATCGGCACCGCCTTGAGCTTCACCGTGGAGCCGCCGTCGTCGAAGCTCGACTGGTAGATCTCCACGCCCTTGTAGCTGGCCGGGTGGTTCACCTCGATGCGGGCAGGCACCTGCTCGCCGCTCTCGCGGTCGTGCAGCACCACCTCGCTGGCGAACAGCTTGGGCATGCCGGTCGAGTAGTAGTCGACGATGAACTTCTTCAGCTCGATGGTGAACGGCAGCTCCTGCAACAGCACGCCGTCGGCCTGGTTCAGGATGGCCACGTTGCCCCGCCCGCCCTCGGGCACAAGGATGTTGCCGCGGAAGGTCGGGTTGGCAGTCGACAGGCGGTGCTCAGGGCCCACGTCGGCGATCATGCCGCCGCCCGTGAACACGCTCTTGCCGTTGAACCAGGTCTGGGCGCGCACGACGAGGTCGCCGTCGAGCAGGCCGCCGATGCACACCAGCACGATGGCGCTGTGGGCCGCGATGTAGCCCAGCTTGTGGGCGCCGCCGGCACGCGCGGCCACCATCCAGCCCGCCGCGGCCTTGCCGTCGGCGCTGGCGTTGCGCTGCTGCAGCTTGACCTTCCAGCCGCCGCTCACGAGCAGTTGACCGATGCGGTTGGCTGCCATGTCGGGCGTTTCCGCCAGGCGGTTCTCGGCGCGCTGGCCGAAGGCCTTGAGGCTCTGGGCGCGAATGTCTTCCTTGAAGGTGCGCAGGTCGATCAGGATGCGCGGCGTGTTGCGCGCGACGCACAGCGACGTGCTGATCACCAGGAACAGCAGGATCAGCATGAACCACCAGGCGCTGTAGACCGAATCGAGCCGGGCCGCGCGGAACAGCTCGGCCCAGAAGGGCCCGAACTGGTTGATGTAGTTGTTGATCGGCTCATGCTGCTTGAGCACGGTGCCGATGATCGAGGCGATGCAGATGACCGTCAGCAGCGCGATCGCGAAGCGCATCGACGACAGCAGTTCCACCGCGGCGCGAAGCAGCTGCGGGCCGCGATGCACGCGAAGGCCATGGGTGGAAACGGTCATCGGAAGGGAACCAGGAAAGGGGAAAAAACAAAAGGGCGGGCCATCCTGCTGGATCGGCCCGCCCTTTGTTTGGGATTTTTATCGGCGGTTAGTTCACGCTGGACAGCGCGACAGCGGAAATCAGCGCAGGCCGGCGATGTAGTCGGCGACAGCCTTGATTTCGCGGTCGTTGAGCTTGGCGGCCACGCCGTTCATGGGCGAGCTGTTCAGGCGGACGTTGTCGCGGAAGGCCACGAGCTGGGTCACGGTGTAGTCGGCATGCTGGCCGCCCAGGCGCGGGTACTGGGCCGGGAGGCCGGCACCGTTCGGGCTGTGGCAGCCGGCGCAGGCGGGGATCTGGCGATCGCCGATGCCGCCGCGGTAGATCTTTTCGCCGAGGGCGACCGTGTCCTTCTCTTTCGAGAAGCCCGGCTTGATCTTCTTGGAGCCGACAAACCAGGCGATGTTGCGCATGTCTTCTTCAGACAGCGCCGACGCCAGCGGCTTCATGATCGCGCTCTTGCGCTTGCCGGACTTGAAGTCCTGCAGCTGCTTGAGGATGTATTCGGGGTGTTGTTGCGCCAGCTTGGGGTTGGCTGCGATGGCCGAGTTGCCGTCCGCGTTGTGGCACGAAGCACAGCTCTGGCTGTTGGCCGGCGTCGCATTGAACAGCGTGTCGCCCTTGGCGGGATCGGGCTTGGCCGGCTTGGCGGCCGCCGCTGCGGGGGCAGCGGCATGCTCATCGGCTGCAAAACTCGCGCTGGCTGTGACGCCCATGAGGGCTGCAAGCAGAATATTGGCAAACAACTTCATATCGGGGGCTTAGATTTATGGCGCAAAACCCCGCGATTCTACAATGGCGCCCCGTTCCGAAAGCCCATTGATGACCTCCCCGCGCGCCAAGTCCGCCGCTTATCCTCCCCGCGCGGCCCCTGCCGTGGACCCGCAGGTCGCTGAACGCGAGCGCGTGGCCCTGGGTTGGCTGCATACCGCCCACTTCCTGACCAGCGCTCCGCAGCTGGAACACCTGCCCCCGGTCGACCTGCCCGAGATCGCTTTTGTCGGCCGTTCCAACGCCGGCAAATCGACCGCCATCAACACCCTGACGCAGCAGACCCGCCTGGCTTTTGCCTCGAAGACGCCGGGCCGCACGCAGCACATCAACCTGTTCGGCATCGGCAAGCAGAAGGTCGACGACGCCGTGCTGGCCGACCTGCCCGGCTACGGCTACGCGGCCGTGCCGAAGGAAGCCAAGCTGCGCTGGCAGCGCGTGATGGGCAACTACCTCATGACGCGCGAAAGCCTGCGCGGGGTTGTCCTGATGTGCGATCCGCGCCACGGTCTGACCGAGCTCGACGAGATCCTGCTCGACGTGATCCGCCCGCGCGTGCAGCAAGGCCTCAAGTTCCTGATCCTGCTGACCAAGTCCGACAAGCTCACGCGCAGCGAAGCCGCCAAGGTGCTGTCGATTACGCGACTGAACGCCGGCGGCGGCGAGGTCAAACTGTTCTCGGCCCTGAAGAAGCAAGGGGTCGGCGAGGCGGCCGAGCTGCTGTGGCGCTGGGTGCATCCCGACGACGCTGCCGCGGCACCGGCGACACCGGTGGCACCCGAGCCGCCACCGGCCGAAGACGCCTGATGCGCTAGAGGAACCGGCTGCATCGAGCGCCTCGCCTGCGAAGTTCACTATCAAAAGAATAGCGACAGTCAACCCAAGGAGACACGAAGCATGATCGAGACCTTCCAACGCAGCCTGCCCAACGGCACCACCCTGAGCTGCCGCGCCGCGGGCAAGCCGGGCCAGCCGCTGATGGTGTTCCTGCACGGCTTTCCCGAGGCCGCGTTTATCTGGGACGAGCTGCTCGCCTACTTCTCGGACCCGGCCCACGGCGGCTACCGCTGCGTGGCACCCAACCTGCGCGGTTTCGAGAAGTCCAGCGCCCCCACGGAAGTGGCCGACTACAAGGCCCACCTGCTGATCCAGGACATCCAGCAGCTCGTCGCCACCGAGAGCGCCGACGGCACCATGGCCGCGCTGATCGCCCACGACTGGGGCGGCGCCTTCGCCTGGGGCTACGCCAATGCCTTCCCGCAGCAGGTCGGCAAGCTCGTCATCATCAATTCGCCGCACCCGGGCACCTTCACGCGCGAGCTGCGCAACAGCCCGGCGCAGCAGCAGGCCAGCGCCTACATGCATTTCCTGGCGCGCCCCGACGCCGAAGCCCTGCTCGCGGCCGACGACTTCAAGCGCATGTGGCCCTTCTTCCTGCTGATGAAGGCCGGCCCCGACGGCTTCGGCTGGCTCACCGAAGAGGTGAAGCAGCAGTACCGCGAAGTCTGGAGCGCGGGCCTCACCGGCGCCTGCAACCTGTACCGCGTGACGCCGATGAAGCCGCCGCTGCCGGGCCAGACCGTCGACAGCATTCCGGTGCTGCCGCGCGAACGCCTCACGGTGAACATGCCGACCTTCGTGTTCTGGGCGCTCGATGACGCGGCGCTGCTGCCGGGCCTGCTCGAAGGGCTGGAAGAGTACGTACCGAAGCTCGAGGTCAAGAAGGTGCCGAACGCCACCCACTGGATCGTGCACGAGCAGCCGCAGCTGGTCGCGCGCGAGATCGAAGGCTTTCTGGCCCGCAATCAGTAAATCGGCGGCTCGCCTTCCGGGCGGGTCTTAAAGCGCCGATGCACCCAGTAGTACTGGGACGGCATCGTGTCGATGTAGCCCTGCAGGCGCTCGTTCATGAGCGCCGTGTCGGCCTCGACGTCGTCGGTCGGGAAGTTCTGCCACGCCGACAGCACCTGGATCTCGTAGCCGCCGGGCGTGAGCTTCGCCACCACCGGCACCACCTTGGCCTTGCCCAGCCGCGCAAAGCGCGACAACGAGGGCACGGTGGCCGCCTGCACGCCGTAGAACGGCACGAAGATGGTCTGGTCGCGCCCGAAGTCCATGTCGGGCAGCAGGTACAGCAGGCCGCCCTTGCGCAGCCCCGAGAGGATGGGCTTGATGCCGTCGACCCGGTTGAGCGCCGCCACGTCGCCGAAGCGGGTGCGGCCTTCGCGGATCCAGGCGTCGACCATCGGGTCGCGCTGGGTCGTGTAGATCGTGGCCGACGGGCGCGCCGTGTGCATGGTGAGCGCGGTGGCCGCGGCATCGAGCCCGTAGAAGTGCGGCGCAAACAGGATCATCGGCGCGTCGCCCTCGGCGATCTCGCGGATCTCCGAGGCAGAACCGACGATCTTCAGCCGGCTCTTCACCACCTGTTCGGGTGCATGCCAGAGCCAGCTGCGGTCCAGCCACGACTGCGCGACGAAGACGAAGGTCTCGCGCGCGATGGCGCGGCGCTCGGCCTCCGATTTTTCGGGGAAGCACAGGGCCAGGTTCCGGTCGACCACGCGCCGCCGCGGCACGGCGATGGTGTGCAGCGCGCGGCCAAGAACCTTGCTGAAGCCGCGCACGAGCGGCAGGGGCAGCGGTGCCAGCACCCGCATGAAGCCGATACCGAGTCGGGAGCTGAGGCTCATGGCGCCGCCCCTCCGGCCGCAGCCACCACGGCGGGTTCGCCGCGCGGCTCCTTGTAGCGCGCGTAGTCCCAGACGTACTGGCCGGGCAGGCTGTGGATCAGGCGGCCGATGCCGTCGTTCATGGCAGCAGCGGCGTCTTCGATCGAGGCCTTGGGGTCGGTGAGCGCGGTGCCGACGATCGGCTCGAAGCGGATCACGTAGCCCGCGCCGCGCGGCAGGCGCTCGCACACGCTGAGAAAGCAGGCGGCGCCGGTCTGTTGGGCCAAACGGGGAAGCAGGGTCATGGTGTACGCGGGCCGGCCGAGGAAAGGCGCCCACACGCCCTGCCCCATCGGCGGCACCTGGTCGGGCAGGATGCCGGTGTAGCCGCCGCTGCGCAGCGTCCGGATCAGGCCGCGCACGCCGGTGTTGTTGGTCGGCAGGGTCTGCAGGCCGGGCCGGTCGCGCGAGCCCGCGGCGATCAGGTCGGCCATCCACTTTTTGCGCGCCGGACGGAACAGCGCGGTGATCGGACCGAAGTCGGCGAGAAAGCGCTCGCCGATGGCCTGGCCGCACATTTCCCAGCTGCCCAGGTGCGGCGCCACGAGGATCACGCCCTTCTTCGCGCGCATGGCGGCTTCGAAGGCCTCGACGCCTTCCCAGCGCACCACGCGCGTCAGCACGCTCTCGCCCTGCGGGCGCAGCCACAGCCAGGGCAGTTCGGAGGCCATGTGGCCGGCGGCGGCAATCGCGGGACGGTACTGCGCAGCCGAGAAGCCGGCGCTCTCGGCGTTGGCCTTGAAGCGGCGGCGGTAGTCCGGCGCGCACCACCAGACCAGCCATCCCAGCAAGGCGCCGAGCCGATGCATCAACGGCATCGGCACGCGGGCAAGCAGGCGGAACAGGGTGATCATTGAACGGGGAGGGGGAGAGAGTCAGGGAGCGTCAAAAGGCGGACGCGCGCGCATGGTATTGCGCGGCTCGAATAGAATGCAAATTGTCGCCGAGTTACGGAACAACTTGCAGGGCGACACCCACAAGCGCGAATGCGGTTGTGTCCCGTCGATTCTTCGACATCTGCTAAAGCGTTCGCCAGGGCTCCGCAGAGTTGGCAACGCGCCAATTGCAACTTCAAGGAGTGACTACAGTGGCGAACGACTTTCTCTTTACCTCCGAATCGGTCTCCGAAGGCCATCCCGACAAGGTCGCGGACCAGATCTCGGACGCGATCCTCGACGCGATCTTCGAACAAGACCCCCGCAGCCGCGTGGCAGCCGAAACGCTGACCAACACGGGCCTCGTGGTGCTCGCCGGTGAGATCACGACCAACGCGCACGTCGACTACATCCAGGTCGCGCGCGACACCATCAAGCGCATCGGCTACGACAACACCGAGTACGGCATCGACTACAAGGGCTGCGCGGTGATGGTCTGCTACGACAAGCAGTCCAACGACATCGCCCAGGGCGTGGACCATGCGTCCGACGACCACCTCAACACCGGCGCCGGCGACCAAGGCCTGATGTTCGGCTACGCCTGCGACGAGACGCCCGAGCTGATGCCCGCGCCGATCTACTACGCGCACCGCCTCGTGGAGCGCCAGGCCCAGCTGCGCAAGGACGGCCGACTGCCCTTCCTGCGCCCCGACGCCAAGAGCCAGGTCACGATGCGCTACGTGGACGGCAAGCCGCACAGCATCGACACCGTGGTGCTCTCGACGCAGCACAGTCCCGACCAGAGCGAAACCTCGACCAAGATGAAGGCCTCGTTCAACGAAGCCATCATCGAAGAGATCATCAAGCCCGTGCTGCCCAAGGAATGGCTGCAGAACACGCGCTACCTGATCAACCCGACCGGCCGCTTCGTCATCGGCGGCCCGCAGGGCGACTGCGGCCTCACCGGCCGCAAGATCATCGTCGACACCTACGGCGGCGCCTGCCCGCACGGCGGCGGCGCGTTCTCCGGCAAGGACCCGTCGAAGGTCGACCGCTCGGCCGCCTACGCCGCGCGCTACGTGGCCAAGAACATCGTGGCCGCCGGCCTGGCGCGCCAGTGCCAGATCCAGGTCGCTTACGCGATCGGCGTGGCCCAGCCGATGAACATCACGGTCTACACCGAAGGCACCGGCGTGATCCCCGACGAGAAGATCGCCGAACTCGTGCGCGAGCACTTCGACCTGCGTCCGAAGGGCATCATCCAGATGCTCGACCTGCTGCGCCCGATCTACCAGAAGACCGCCGCCTATGGCCACTTCGGCCGTGAAGAGCCCGAGTTCACCTGGGAAGCCACGACGCAAGCCGCTGCACTGCGCGCTGCGGCCGGCCTCAACTAAGCCCACGCGAACGCCTGACGCCAAAAGGCCCGCCGTCCCCTCGGGGCGGCGGGCCTTTTCTTTTCATTGCGCGTTCAGAAGCGGTACGCGCCGCTCAGGCCCAGCGTCCAGTTGCGGCCCGGCGCGGGCTCGTAGAAGCGCGCATTGCCTTCGTTGACGATGACCGAGCCCATGTAGCGCCGGTCGAACAGGTTGTCGACGCGCGCGAAGGCGTTGAAGTCCCAGCGTTCCCACTTCTTCAGGTAGCCGGCGTACAGCGCCGCCACGGCGTAGCCATGCGCGCTCGCGGTGTTCAGGTCGTTGGCCTGGATGCGGCTCAGCGCGCGCATCTCGACACCCGCGCGCCAGCCCTCGGGCGGCACCCAGCCGAGCGAGGCGAACAGCGACTGCCGCGCGATGCCCGGGATGCGGTTGCCCGCGTTCACCGCATTGCTGCCCGCGCAAGGCGACGGCGAGCAGAAGGCATCGCGGTACGTCGCGTCCAGCCAGGTGTAGGCGACCTGCGTGCGCCAGTGGTTGGCCGTCTCGTGCTGCCACCCCAGTTCGAAACCGTTGCGCCGCGTGCGCCCCGCGTTCTGGAACGTGGCGCGGCCGCCGCTGTTGGTGGCCGTCACGATCTCGTCGCGCGTGCGCGTGTGGAACAGCGCCGCCGTCAGCAGACCGCCGCCCAGCCGCGCCTTCGCGCCCACCTCGAGGCTGTCGTTCACCGAAGGCCGCAGCCCGAAGTTGAGCCCGCTGGCACCGCCCGGGCGGTACGACAGCTCGTTGAGCGTCGGTGTCTCGAAGCCCCGGCCCACCGAGCCATACACCGCAAGATCGGGCGTGGCCTGGTAGCGCAGCGACGCCACGGGCAAGGTCTTGCTGTAGCTCGCGCTGCCGCTGTCGTCGCGGTTGGCACCACCGATGTAGAGGTCGTGCGAATCGAAGTGCACGCGGCTGCGGCGCACGCCGGCCTCGAGCGTCCAGCGTTCGGCAAAACGCCAGGCCGCCTGCGCATACGGGTCAAGATTCCAGACCTCGTTGCGCTCGTTGCGACGCAAGCGCCCCTGCACGCCCAGCACAGGCATCGCCGCGGAGCCCTGGTAGTTCTCGTAGCCGCGGCGGCGCTCGCGCAGGCTGTCGTAGCCCAGGCCCGCCACGAGGTCGAAGGGCCGGTCGGCCAGTTGCAGCGCGGCGGTCCAGCGCAGGTCGACGCCGCCGTACTGGCGCGTGAGGTCGATCACGCCACCCGCATGCAGCGGGCTCTGCTGCGCGGACGGCGGAATCGACTGGAACTGCACGGTCTTGCGCTCGCCGCCATAAACCATGAACTGCAGCGCCTGCTCGGCATTGAGGCGACGCTCGTAGCGCAGGCCGACCTGGGTCTGCTCGACCGTCTTGCGCGTGTCGTACTGCAGCGCGAGCGGCGCCTTGCGCGGTGCCTGCGCGACCTGCTCGGCCGTCAGGCCCAGCGGGTCTTGCGCCTCGATGCGCACGCTGTTGAACACCAGCGTCAACTTGTCGCCGTTGTCGAGCGCGACGCCCAGCTTGCCGTTCGCGATGTTGCGCCGCGCGGCGCTCTGCTCGCGCCAGCCGTCGGTGCGAAAGTGGCTCGCGCCGAGCAGGTAGTCGACCGCGCCCTGCGCGCCACTGAGCTGCAGCGACTGGCGCCAGCTGCCGAAGCTGCCGCCTGCAAGCGAATAGGACAAGCGCGGCGCGCCCTCCCCCGAGGCCGTGAACGCCTGCACCACGCCGCCCGATGAATTGCCGTACAGCGCCGAGAACGGCCCGCGCAGCACCTCGACGCGGTCGACCGAGCCGATGTCGATGTTCGAGGTCTGCCCCTGCCCGTCGGGCAAGGTGGCCGGAATGCCGTCGACGTACAGGCGCACGCCGCGCACGCCGAAGGTCGAGCGCGCGCCGAAGCCACGCACCGACAGCTGCAGGTCCTGCGCGTAGTTCATGCGGTTCTGCACCTGCAGGCCAGGCACGGCGCCGAGGCTTTCGGACAGATTGACCTGCATCCGGCTGTCGCGCATCTCGTCGCCGTCGACGCGATCGACCGAGCCGGGCACGAGGAAAGGAGACAGCGTGCCGCGCGGCGTGGAGACGGTGACATCGCGCAGCGTGCCGGCCGGCGACGCTGCGGGTTGCTGGCCGTGCACGGCCAGCGGAGCGCCCAGGATCAGCAGGCGAAGCGGGTAAGAGAGTGCGGCATTCATCGGCACCGATTCTGCGTCGGTGCCCTGCCCCTTCCGCCTAGCGCGAACCCGTGCGCGGCGACCGGCGCCAGCCGTACCAGGCGCACACCAGCACCGGAATGCCCAGGCCCACCCAGGCCACCATGTCGCCGAAGCCGCCGTCGCTGAACAGCGCGGTGATGAGGCCGATGGTGATCAGCACGCCCAGCACGATCGGCCAACCCCACATGCGCCAGAAGGACTGGTGCGGTGCCTTGTGGTGCGTCGTCATGCCTGCACCTTCATGGCCGGTGCCGGGTCGGGCTGCGGGCCCGAGGCCGAGGGCGGCGCGCGCTCCGTGGCCGGCGCCGCCGTGGTGGCCGCGCGGGCCGGCACGGTGTTGCCGCGCTTGAGCCACAGGTACAGCCCGCTGCCCAGCACGATGATGGTCGCGATGTCGAGCAGCGCCCACAGGATCTGCATCGGCATGCCGCCGTAGTCGCCGAAGTGCAGCGGCTGCGACACCAAAAGGCCCGTGAGGTACCACGGCATCTTCGGCGCCGCCGTGACCTGTGCCGTCTTGGCATCGACCAGCACCGGCTGCAGCAGCTTCGAGGTGAAGGGCTCGTTGCCGCGCAGGAAAAAGGTCGTGTGGTGCGGGCTCGAGAACGAGGTGCCCGGGAACGCGATGAACGACAGCTTCATGTCCGGCGCCTTCTGCATGGCGCCTTCCATCGAGCGCTGCAGCGAGCCGCGCTCGGCCACCGGCACCACGGGCTCGTTCTTGTAGGGCGCGAGCAGCGTGCTCAGCTGGTCGTACTGCCAGTACTTGATGATCAGGTCGGCCCACGTGTTGATCATGCCGGTGGAGCCCACCACGAACAGCCACACCAGCGTGACGATGCCCAGCAGGTTGTGCAGGTCGAGCCACTTCAGGCGCGGGCGCTTCTCGCGCCGCACGGTGCCGAAGTCGAGCTTGCGCATGAACGGCGAATACAGCACCACGCCCGAAACGATGGCCACCAGCAGCAGCAGGCCCATGAAGCCCAGGAACAGCTTGCCCGGCAGCCCGGCGAACAGGTCGACGTGCAGCTTGAACATGATGTACATGAAGCCCTGGCTGAACTCCGGCTGCGCCAGCACGACGCCGGTGCGCGCATCGACCGCCACCGACTTGAAGTCTTCGGTGGGTTCGGGCGTGGGCGTGAGCGTGACGAACCACAGGCCGTCGTCGTCCTCAGGCTGTGAGACGAACTGCACCACGCGGTCGGGGTGCTTGGCGCGGCCGATCTCGACCACCTTGTCCAGGCTGATGCGCGGCGTGTTGGCCGGCATCTTCGGTGCATCGACCTCGGTGCCCAGCAGGTGGCCGATCTCGTGGTGGAAGATCAGCGGCAGGCCGGTGATGCACAGCAGCAGCATGAACACCGTGCAGACGAGGCTGCTCCACTTGTGGACCCAGGCCCAGGTCTTGATCTTTCGGCTGTCCATGTCGTCGTGCGTCGTTGGGTGGAAAAAGGCTAGAAGCGGTACGTGGCGCTCGCCACGATGTTGCGTCGTGCACCGTACCAGCAGTCACCGCGCGAGAGGCAGGTGCTGAAGTACACCTTGTCCGTCACGTTGTTGATGTTGAGCGCATAGCGCCACTGGGCCGTATCGTAAGCAAACACCAGGTCGGCCAATGCAACGCCCGGAATGCGCGGGCCGGTGCCGAACTGGGTGTCGCGGAACGAGCTCATCACGCGCACGCCGGCGCCGGCCGAGAAGCCGCTCATGCCGGCCACCGAGAACTTGTACTTCGCCCAGAAGCTGGCCTGGTGCTTGGGCAGGCCTTCGATCTGCGCGTCGGCGTCGGTGTAGTTGTAGTGAGCGATCAGGTCGAGGTTGGCGCCCACCGAGCCCTTGGCTTCCAGCTCCACGCCCTTGGTCTTGGTCAGGCCGCGCTGCGAGAACACCTTCGGCTGCTCTTCGACGATCTGGTTCTTCTCGCGCAGGTCGTACACCGCGGCGCTGAAGGCCAGGGCGCGGTCCTTGGGCTCGTACTTCACGCCCGCTTCCCACTGCTCCCCGCGCAGCGGCGAGAAGATGCGGCCTTCGCGCGGCGACTGCGGCGTGAACGACTCGCTGTAGCTCAGGTACGGCGACCAGCCCGACGGATGGGCGTACATCACGCCCAGGCGCTTGGTGGTGGCGCTGCTCTTTTGCTCGTCGCTGCCGACGGCGCTGGACACAGCGCGGTCACGGCGCAGGCCGGCCACGAAGATCCAGTTGTCGAGCTTGATCTGGTCCTGCAGGTACAGGCCGGTCTGGCGCTGGCGGGTGCGCGGACGCGCCACGCGCTCGGGCTCGTCGAGGTGCCCGTACACCGGCGCATAGATGTCGATGGTGTCGGCCGTGGTGCCGCCCCAGACGTTCTCGCGCTGGCGCGCGTAGTCTGCACCGATCAACAACGTGTGCTTGAGCGCGCCGGTCTGGAAGTGACCTTCGACGTGGTTGTCCAGCGTCTGCGTGCGGTTGCGGGTCAGCTGGCTGTCGTAGTAACGGCCCAGCACGCGCTTGAAGATCGGGTCGGTCGACCAGCTGTCGAAGCCGCTGAACGCGCCGCCGTAGTGGTAGCGGTTGTCGTTTTCGTTCTTCGCGTAGCGGAAGTTCTGGCGCACGGTCCAGTTGTCGTTGAACTTGTGCTCGAACTGCCAGCCGAAGGTCTGGCGCTCGCTGTTGTAGTAGTCGCTGGGCTCGCCGATGAAGCGGCTGGCCGGCACGCGGCCGAACGGCGCCGGCAGCAAGGTGCCTTCCCACGGCAGGAACTGCGAGCTGCTGCCGCTCTTGTCTTTTTGCCACAGGCCTTGCAGCGTCAGCGAGGTCGCCGCGTTGGGTCGCCAGGTGAGCGACGGCGCGATCACGCTGCGATCGTCGGGCACGAAGTCGACCTGCGAATCCGACTTGCGCTGCAGCGCGATCAACCGGTACGACAGCGAACCGTCGGCGTTCAGCGGACCGGTGAGGTCGGCATGCAGCTGCTTGCGGCCGAAGCTGCCGAACTGCACGCCCACCTCGCGCTGGGCCTCCTGCAGCGGTCGCTTGCTGACCATGTTGACCACGCCCGCTGCGGTGCCCGCGCCGAACAGCATGCCCGAGGGGCCGCGCAGCACTTCGAGGCGCTCCAGCGTGTAGGGCTCGGTGCGCGTCGTGCTGGTGTAGTAGCCGTAGGCCTGGCGCAGGCCATCAAGGTAGATGTCGGGGTAGGCGCCGCGCACGCGGATCGAGTCGGTCCGCGAATCGACACCGTAGGCGTCGGAGCGCACGCCCGCCGCGTAGTTGAGCGCGTCCTGCAGGTTGTTGGCGCCCTGGTCGACCATCTGGTCGCGCGTGATCACGGTGACGGACTGCGGCGTCTCCGACAGCGGCGTGTCAGTCTTGGTGGCGGTGACGGCGTTCTTCGCGCGGTAACCGATCACAGGCGATGTGGCGGTTTCGGCTTCGGCGTTCGCATCGACGCGCACTTCGGGGAGCGACCCCGTGCCGCTCGTTTGCGCCAGAACGTGCTGCTGCGCGTAGATCGCCAGACAGCCCACCAGCACCGAAGCGGCCTTGCGCCGCGCCAAGATTCTTGCCATGTTTTTATCGCTCAGTGAACACTATTGATAACAATTCGCATTCTATTGTCAAGAAAGTCGCGGTCCACGGGTTTTCCAGCAGCAGGGCGCGAGGTGTTGCAAAAGTGCCGCGATCGGCCGCGCCAGCCGGGCTACGATCCCGCCCGCACGCCGTTTGCGTGCGCTGACAGGCCCCATGCTCAAGCTCCTCGCCTTGTTGTTTCCTGCGCTGCGCGGCCCGGCGCTGGTGCTGGTCGTGCTGGTGCTGACCGGCTGCGCCGGCCTGCCGCCACGCCTGCCCGATGCACCACCGGCAGTGGCGATTCCCGCCTCGTCCGCCACCCTGCTCGGCCGCGCCGCCGCCAGTCTCGATTCACCGCCCGACGGGCTCTCGAGCATGCGACCGCTCATCGAGGCCTCGTTCGCGCTCGACGCGCGGCTGGAGCTCATTCGGCGCGCCCAGTCTTCGCTCGACGTGCAGACCTACCAGCTCGGCAACGACAAAACCGGCCGCCTGCTGCTGCGCGAACTGCGCGACGCCGCCCGGCGCGGCGTGCGCGTGCGCCTGCTGCTCGACGACTTCTATACCGCGGGCATGGACCGCCTGCTGCTCGGACTGGCCGCCGAGCCGAACGCGCAGGTGCGGCTGTTCAACCCCTTCGTGAATGCGCGCGACCATTCGTCGATGCGCTGGCTGGAGTTCTTCGGCGATTTCCGGCGGCTCAACCACCGCATGCACAACAAGCTCTTCATCGCCGACGGCGCGATGGCCATCGCGGGCGGACGCAACCTCGCGGACGAGTACTTCCTGCGCAGCGAGAGCGCCAACTTCATCGACTTCGAGCTGTTGCTGGCCGGCCCCGTGGTGGCGCAGTCGGCCGGGATCTTCGACACCTACTGGAACAGCGACGTGGTCTACCCGCTGCAGCGCATGGCCGGCACCACGCTCACGCCCGACGAACTCAAGGCCGCCTTCGACACCGCGACCTCGCCGGCCTTCGCGCCGCTGCCTGACCCGCTGGCCGCCACCGACCTGCTGGGCGACCTGCCGCTGGGCGCGCAGCTCGCGAACATCGGCGAGACGCGCTGGATCCGCGCCGAGGCCGCCGCCACCGCCGACAGCCCCAACAAGGCCCTCGGCAAGATGGCCCAGCCGCAGGAATCGCTGGCGCAGCGCTTCCACGAAATGCTGGGCGCCGCGAAGTCGAACGTGGTGGTGATCTCGCCCTACTTCATTCCCGGTGACGAGGGCATGGAGCGCATCCGCATGGGCCGCGACCACGGCCTGAGCATCACCGTGGTCACCAACTCGCTGGCCGACAGCGACGAGCCGCTGGTCAACATCAACTACAACCGCTACCGCGTCGACATGCTCAAGCTGGGCGTGAACCTGTACGAGGTGAGCACGCAGCAGCTCAAGCGCAGCGGCCAGTTCCGCAGCCTGCTCAAGAAGGCGCGCGGGCGCCTGCATGCCAAGCTGGCGCTGGTCGATCGCCAGTGGGTGCTGCTCGGCTCGATGAACCTCGACCCGCGCTCGGCCCTGCTCAACACCGAGTTCGGCGTGCGCGTGCGCAGCTTCGAGCTCACGCAGGCGCTGCTCTTTGCCTACCAGCTGGACGACATGGAAGGCGTGTACCGCGTCGTGCTCAAGCCCGACGGCCAGAACGTGCAGTGGATCGGCACCGGCGACGTGCACAACGAGGTGCTCGACAGCGAGCCCGACTCCAGCATGCTCACGCGACTGCAGCTGCTGCTGTTCTCGTGGTTCGTGCCGACCGACCAGTTGTGAGCGGGCGGCTGCGCGTCGCATCGCCGCCACAGAGGGCGGGCGCGTCGCAGCCGGCTCTCTAAAATCCAGCCCGCCGCGCCCAGCGGCCGTCACCACGGGTGCCGCCAGCGGAGCTTCCGCCCGAGCGGCCCTCGCCTCACCCAGATTTTTTCAAGGCAAGGCACGACATCGCCCTTCGTCCCGCCGACGAAGGCCGTGCCGTGCGCGTGCGCGGCCGCCGTGCGCTTAACGCCCTTCAAAAAAACTGGACAACATGAAGCCCTCTTTCCGTACCGCCCCCACGTCGCGCCCGCTGTGGCGTCTTTCCCTGCTGGCCGGCGCCGCCCTCGCGTCGCTGAGCGGCACCGCACTGGCGCAGACCACCGCCTCGACCCTGAAGGAAGTGACCGTCAGCGCCGAGGACGACAAGGGTTACGCCCCCGCCGCCGCCAGCACCGCCACCAAGGGCAGCGCGCCGCTGCGCGACGTGCCGCAGGCCGTCAACGTGCTGCCCGAGCAGCTGCTGCGCGACCAGGGCGCCGTGTCGATGCAGGACGCCCTGCGCAACGTGCCGGGCGTGAGCTTCAACCACGGCGACGGCCAGCGCGACCAGGTCGTGATCCGCGGCTTCAGCGGCATCTCCGACTGGTTCGTCGATGGCGTGCGCGATGACGCGCTGTACTTCCGCGACCTCTCGGACACCGAGCGCATCGAGGTGCTCAAGGGCCCTGCCGCCGTGCTCTACGGCCGCGGCTCCTCGGGCGGCCTGATCAACCGCGTGACCAAGAAGCCCGTGTTCGAGCGCCGCTTCGGCGAGGTCTCGCTGGGCCTGGGCAGCAACCACTACACACGCAGCACGATCGACCTGAACACGCCCATCGGCGAGAACATGGCCTTCCGACTGAACGTGGCGGGCGAGAAGTCGGACAGCTACCGCGACCAGCAGTTCACCGACCGCTACAACATCGCGCCCTCGCTGGCGATCAAGTTCAGCCCGCAGACCGACCTGCTGCTGCAGTACACCAACCTGCGCGACCAGCGCCTCACCGACTTCGGTATTCCGGCGCTCAACGGCCGCCCGGTCGACGTGCCCATCGGCGCCTACTACGGCTCCGCGCACGGCAAGCGCGACGACACCGTGACCAGCAAGGTGCAGACCTTCACCGCCACGCTGAACCACCGCTTCAGCGACGCGCTGAGCCTGCGCAACACCACGCGCTACTCGAGCTACCACCTGGACCGCAACAACACACTGCCCAGCGGCACCACCGACCCGGTGCGCCTGACGGTGGGCCGCACGCGCGGCATCGTCGACCGCGACGAGAGCGGCTGGTTCAACCAGACCGACCTGACCTGGCGCAACGACATCGGTGGCTTCAAGCAGGAGTGGCTGGTGGGCGCCGAGTTCGGTGTACAGCGCAAGCGCCTGTTCAGCGTGTCGTCGGCCACGGGCTACGAGCGCGTGAGCCTGTTCAACCCGGTGGCCGACCCGCAGCCCATTCCGCTCGCGACCTACCTGGCCGACGGCGCGATCCCGAGCAACAGCGAGTTCAAGACCGCGGCCGTGTACTTCCAGGACCAGATCACGCTGGCGCCGCACTGGAAGGCGCTGATCGGCGGACGCTACGACGTGTTCAAGCAGGACACCAGCTTCGAGCGCAAGCTCGCGCCGCTGGCGCGCACCGACCGCAAGTTCAGCCCGCGCGCCGGCGTGGTGTGGCAGCCTGATGCGGTGCAGTCGTACTACGTGTCGTACAGCCGCTCGTTCCAGCCTTCGGGCGAGAACTTTGCGCTGTCGACCGGCAACATCGACAACGCACCCGAGATCACCGTCAACAAGGAAATCGGTGCCAAGTTCGACCTGCTCGACGGCGGCCTGAACCTCACGACCGCGCTGTTCAACCTGGAACGCTCGGGCATCAAGAACACCGACCCGAACAACCCACGCCGCCAGATCAACGTCGGCACGCAGCGCACCAACGGCCTGGAGCTCGCACTCAACGGCCGCCTGCCGGGCCGCTGGGACGTGAGCGCGGGCTATGCGTACCTCGACGCGAAGATGACCAAGTCGCTCGCCACCGTGAGCTCGCTGCAGCTGCCCGTGGGCGCCGCGATCCCGGTGCAGGGCAAGACCGCCGCGCTCACGCCGCGCCACTCGGCCTTCGTGTGGGCCATGAAGGACCTCGGCCACGGTTTCAGCGCCGGCGGCGGCCTGAACTACGTCAGCGCGCGCTATGCCTCGCTGAGCAACCTCGTCACGCTGCCCTCGTACCTGACCGCCGACCTCGCGGCCAACTACAAGACCGAGCGCTACGAGATCGCGCTGAACCTGAAGAACATCGCGAACCGCAAGTACTACGTCTCGGCCCACGGCAGCGTGGACAACCTGATCCTGCCGGGACCGGGGCGCGAGGTGCAGCTGACGCTGCGCGCGAAGTTCTAAAGACCCAAAGGCGTGCCCTCGGGCGGCCGTGCCCACACGCTGTCGGCCGGCCCCTGCGCCACGCGGCGTGCGGTGCGCCGTGCCATGCAGGCGAAGGCCGCCGCGCCCGCGAGTGCGACCGCTTCGACCCCGAGCGAATCCGCACGCAGCCACAGGCCCGACGCGGGCCAGGCCCAGCCCAGCAGACCGCTGACCGGAATCGCAAGCGTGGCCGCCACGCTGAACCAGAGCAGCTCGACCGCGCCACGTCCGGCGCCGCGCGCGAAGGCCCAGGCGACGCTGCCGAGGAACACCGCCGCGTAGACACCTTCGCGCCATCCGGCCGCTGCACCGGGCAGCCACTTCTCTGCAGCCACCGTCGCCGACAGGCCCGCCACGCACCCCAGCGCCACACCGACCGTGCCCGCCGCCATGCGCTCTGTCGCGCGCCGCTGCACCACCGGCCCATTGCCGCCGCGTGCGGCCTTGCGGCGCGACTCGATCCACAACAGGTTGCCCGAGTAGAAAAGGAACGCCCCCGCCAGACCGAGGAAGAAGTAGCCCCAGCGCACGGTCTCGCCACCGTAAGTGCCGAAGTGCAGCGCGAAGAAGGCCGACACCGATGCCATCCAGCCCGACTGCCGGCCGGCCAGGTATTCGGTGTGCAGCAGCCGCCCGTCGACCGCACTCACCAGCACGGGCGAACCCTGCGCCGTGCGCACCATGCAGCAGGGCATGTCGCCGGTGATCCAGGCTGCGGCGCCGGTCGTGCCCGCGCCGCGAAAGCGCAGCGTGTGCGGCGCGAAGCCGGGCACCTGTTCGCGCACGCGGGCATCGAGCGCCTGCAGCGGCAGCAACGCGGCGGGCGCGGGGTCGGGCCGCACGGCCGAGAACGGGCCGCTCTCCTTCCAGATGCGCTCGAAGCGCGGCTCGCCGTAGACCACGGCCTTCTGCGCGTCGTAGACCAGGTCGTGCAAGCCGAACACCATCGCGCTCAGCGCCATGACGAGGTGGAACGGCAGGCTGACGATGCCCACGACGTTGTGCGCGTCGAGCCACATGCGCTTGAGGTTGCGCCCGATGCGCAGCGCGAAGAAGTCTTTCACCAGCGTGGGCAGCAGCACGATCACGCCTGAGACGATGGCCAGCGCGTAGAGCGCGCTGACGAGCGCCATCACCAGCGTGCCGGTCTCCAGGTCGACCGGCAGGCCCGCCGTGCGATGGATGACGTCGATGAAGACGCCGAGCCCCGAGGGATCGGCCGGCGCGACCTGCAGCGTGCCGTCGGCGGCGAGCGTGGCCTTCCACTCGGTGGCCTGGCCGCGCGGCTTCCAGACGATGTGCGGCGCAATGGCGGCATCACCTAGGTACAGCGTGAAGTCGGCGCGCGCATCGGGCCGCGCGGTCATCGCCTGTGCGATGAGCGCGTCGGCCTGCGCGGGCGATGAGGCGACGCCCGCCACAGGCGGCGTGGCCCAGCGCGCGAGCGGCGCCTTGAACATCGTGAGCGCGCCGGCATAGAAGGCGATGAAGAGCGCCAGCCCGGCGACGATGCCGGTCCAGGTGTGGAGCGTCTTGTAGGTGCGAAGGGTGTCTGCGCGCATCGCTCAGCCCTGCCCTTGCCGCACGGCAAACAAGGCCGCATAGGCCAGCAGGTTGGCCGCGCCCAGCCAGGCCCAGGCGCGCCACGCCGAGCGCGCCATGAACACGGCCGCGCAGGCGGCGAGCCACAGCGGCGGCACGATCCACATGTTGAACTGGTACTTGTTGAGCGGCGCCAGGCCGCCGGGCCCGAGCCAGGCGAACAGGCCCGACAGCGCGATCGCCAGGCCGAAGCCCAGCAGCGTGCCGGCCAGGCTCAGCGACAGCCACGTGGTGCGGGTGCGGGGCTCACTGCGCGCCATCGACGTCCTCCGACGGTGCGGGCCGCCCGGCCGTGAGGTAGGGCAGCGCGATCCACACGCACATGACGAGCGTAAGCGCGGTGAAGAAGCCGGCCGCCGGATGCAGCGCGCGGCACAGGCCCGCGACACCCGCCAGCATCAGCGCACAGCCGGCGCCGCGCAGCCACGCGGGGCGCCGCAGCGGGCCCCCCAGACGCTGCCGCGGCGCAGCACGGTACACGCACAGCGCGCCGAGCGCGGTGCCCAGGCTCGACAAGAGCAACACCATCACCAGGCGTACGACAGCGTGGCGGTGGCGGTGCGGCGCGCGCCGTAGTTGCAGGGCGAGCCGTTGCTCATCAGGCAGTGCGAGACGTAACGCTTGTCGGACACGTTGGCCAAAGTCAGTCGCAGCCGCGCGCCTTTCAGGGTCTCGCTCAGCATGCCCAGGTCATACGAGGCGCCGAGGTCCCAGAGGAACAGCGAGGGAATGCGCAGCGCCGGGTCGTAGGTGGGCGCCGTGTCGTAGGCCGACATGTAGCGCGCGCCGATGCCCGCCTGCAGGCCGGGCACGCTCTCGAAGCGGTAGTCCATCCAGGCCGAGGCCTGGTGCCGCGGCGTGCGCAGCATGTCCTGGCCCAACGCGACGCGGTCGTTGCTGCTGCGCACTTCCGAGTCGGTGTACGAGTAGGCGGCGATGAGGCTCAGGCGCGACGTGAGTTCAGCCTTGGCTTCCAGCTCGAGCCCGCGCAGGCGCTGGCGGCCGGTCTGCACCGAGTACTGCGCGTTGAGCCCGTCGGGCGTGAGGCCGTTCTCCAGTTCGTTGCGGAACAGCGAAGCCGTCATGAAGCCCCAGCCGCCGACGGGCTCGTACTTCAGGCCCACCTCGAACTGCCGGCCCTTCTGCGCCTGGAACGGCCGGTTGAGCCGGTCCACGCCGGAGGTCGGCAGGAACGAGGTCGAGTAGCTCGCGTAGGGCGCGATGCCGCTGTCGAACACGTAGGTGAGGCCGACGCGGCCGGTGGTCGCCGAATCGTCGGTGGCGACCGTGGGTCGCGAGGCCAGCGTGCGGTTCGTGGTGTCGATGGACGAGCGGTCGTGGCGCAGGCCCAGCGTGGCGATGGCGCGGCCCCAGCGGATCTGGTCCTGCACGTACAGGCCGGTCTGCTGCAGCTGCTGCAGGTTCGAGGTGGTGTACGCGGTCGGCCGCGTCACGGGCAGGCCGTACACCGGGTTCAGCACGTCCAGCGACGGCACGCCCACGGCGCTGTTGGCGAAGTTGAACGAGAGCTTTCCGCGCAGGTGGTCCACGCCGGCCAGCAGCGTGTGCTCCAGCGGGCCGGTGCGCACCTTGGCTTCGACCTGCGTGTCGACCGACAGCGAGCGGATGTCGTCGTCCGAGATGGCCGAGACGCGGTTCATCGTGTGGCCGTCGGGCCGGTAGGCGTTGAACGGGTGCACGCGCACCAGGAACATGTCCTGCTCGGCGTGGCCGTAGCGCAGGTTCTGGCGCACGGCGAAGGTGTCGTTGAAGCGGTGCTCGAACGCATAGCCGATCGACTTGTACGTGCGGTTGAAGCTGTCGGTGGACGGCTCGCCGAGGTACAGGCTGCGCGGGATGTAGCCGAACAGCGCGCTCGGCGTGTGCGAGCCGACCACCGGATAGAAGCGCGGGCTCATCCGCGGATCGTCCTTCTGGTAGTGCATCTGCAGCGTGAGCGACGTGGCGGCCGACGGGCGCCACGTGAAGCTCGGCGCGATCATGGTCTGCGTGTCGCGCTCGTGGTCGACCTGCGTGTGCGCGTCGCGCCGCAGCGCCACGAGCCGGTAGAGCCACTGGCCGTCCTTGTCGATCGGGCCCGTGAGGTCCGCCGCCACCTGGGCACCGCCGAAGTTGGTGGCCGTGACCTGCACCTCGCGCTGGGCTTCAGCCTGCGGCCGCTTCGACACCTGGTTGAGCAGGCCGCCGGGAATCGACTTGCCGTAGAGCACCGACGCCGGACCCTTGATGACCTCGATGCGCTCCAGCCCGTAGGCCGGGATGCGCGGCACCGCATAGCTCGACGGATCGCCGGGCATCGGCAGGCCGTCCAGCCACTGAGTGCCGAAGGTGTTGTAGCCGCGGATGTAGTTCCAGTCGTAGCGCACGTCGAAGCCGTTGGGCTCGGCCAGCACGCCCGCCGTGTAGCGCAGCGCCTCCGCCACGGTGCGCGCGCCCTGGTCGTCCATCTGCGCGCGCGTGACCACGTTGATGAGCTGCGGCGTCTCCAGCAGCGAGGTGTCGGTCTTGGTGGCGCTGGCGCTGCGCTTGGCGACGTAGCCCTGCACCGGGCCGGTGGCGGTTTCCTGCGGGCCGGCGGCCTGCACGGTCACCACCGGCAGCACGGTGCCGCCGGCGGTTGCGTTCGGCGATGCCGCGCCCGACGCCGCGGACGCGGGAACGGGCGAGCGGCCCAGCGTGTAGCTGCCGTTGGGCTGGCGCACCGCCTGCAGGCCGTGGCCGCGCAGCAGCTCGGCAAAGCCGTCGCCCACGGTGAAGCTGCCGGCCAGGCCCGCGGTGTTGCGGCCCTGCAGCAGGCTCGCGTCGACCGACAGCTCGATGCCCGCAGCGCTGGCGAAGCCGCCCAGCGCGCGGTCGAGCGGACCGGCCGGAATGTTGAAGCTGCGCGCGCCGTCGGCGACCGGGCGCGCCGCCGGCTGGGCCTGCGCGGGCAGCACCACGGCACCGGCCGCGCCGAGCGCCAGGCCCATCACCAGCGCGGCCCGCGCCGAAGCGGCGATGCGGTGGGTCGCGAAGGCCGCGAGGCCAGGGCGTGGCAGCGGCAAGTGACGGATGGCAGCGGGGCGCTGGGGGAGACGGGTCGCCATGGCGGGAGTCCTTTCAGTTCGGAAGATTTCTATGCACTCCCCTGTCTCCCGGGCGAGCGCGGCAAAACCTCAAGCCATGGCGAAAGAAATTTGTAACGACGGCGCGAGGGGCGCCGTCACCGCGCCTGCACCGTCACCCAGTAGCGGGAGCGGTAGGCCAGCGACACCGGCAGCGCGGACGCCAGGTTCTGCAGCGCCCGGTCGGTGTCGTGCAGCGAGAAGACGCCGGTCACACGCAGCGCCGCCACCTCGGGCGCGCAGCGCAGCAGGCCGGGCCGGAAGCGCGCGAGTTCGGCGACGAAGTCGTCCACGCGCATCGCCTCGGCCACCAGCACGCCGCGCGCCCAGGCGGCGGCGCTGTCGGGCGCGGCCTCGGGCGGCTGCGCGCTGTCGGCGAAGAAGACCGTGCGCTCGCCGGCGTCGACGCGCACGGCGTCGGCGGTGGCGCGCGCGGGGCGCACTTCGATCGCGCCCTCGAACACGGCCACATGCGACGACGCCTCGTCCTGGCGCACGGTGAAGCGGGTGCCCAGCGCCTCGACCGTGCCCTCGCGGCTTTGCACGCGCAGCGGGCGGTGCGTGGCGGCCGGGTCGGGCGCGCTCGTCACCAGAATTTCGCCGGCACGCAGCACGATGCGGCGCTCGTGCGCGTCGAAGCGCACGTCGATGGCCGTGGCGGTGGACAGCACGACCCGCGTGCCGTCGGGCAGCGTGATCTCGCGGATCTCGCCCGTGCGCGTGCCGATGTCGGACGCCACCAGCTGCCAGCCGTCGGTGCGGCGCACGGCCGCGGCCAGCCCGCCGACGGCCACGGTCAGGCCGAGCAGCTGCAGCGCGCGGCGGCGCGAGGCCTGCACGCGGCGCGGCGGCGCGGCGCGCAATGCGTGGCTCGCCACGTCGCGCGGTACGCCGTGCAGCTTGTCGTCGAAACCCAGCAGACGGCACCAGGCGCGCTCGTGGTCGGGGTGCTGCGCGCGCCAGCGCTCGCAGGCCGCGCGGTCCTGATCACTAGCCTCGCCCGACCACAGGCGCGCCATCCACTGCGCCCCGCGCTGCACGACGGCGGGGTCGATCGGATTGGCGTCGACGGTTGGGGCGACGGAACTCATGCGTGCATCACTTGGTAGCAGGCCTGCAGGCCGGCCGCGATGTATTTCTCGACCGAGGACACACTCACGCCGAGTTCCTGCGCGATCTCGCGGTAGCTGAGCCCGTCGAGCCGGCACAGCAGCAAGGCAGTGCGGGCCTTGGCCGGCAGGCCTTGCAGGATCGTGTCGAGTTCGAGCAGCGCCTCGAGCGCAAGTGCGCGTTCTTCTTCAGACGGCGCCAGCGCCTCGGGCCCCAGCGCGATCGCTTCCATGTACGCGGCCTCGATCTGGCGGCGCCGGTACAGGTCGATCACCAGCCCGTTGGCGATCTGCGTCAGGTGGCGGCGCGACTCGTCCGGCGGCGGCACCCGGCCCGACGACAGGATGCGCAGGTAGGTGTCGTGCGCAATGTCCGCCGCGTCGAAGGCATTGCCCAGTCGCTTGCGCAGCCAGCCGCGCAGCCACCCATGGTGGTCGCTGTACAGGACTTCGACGGGCTGAGAGGGTGCGACTTCGGTGAACGCCAAGGGTGACCTCTGCCACTTGCGGTGGCGGCACGGGCAAACCATTAATAAGAATGGTTCTCATTTTAGTGCAGCCCGGCGCGCCCCTGTGTCCCCTCGAAAGCACGGTCGTGCGGCAGCCGTTGCGGGCCCTCGCTCTTGAAAGGTCATCGAATGCCCTTATGATTAGCACTCGCTGCTGACGAGTGCTAACAGCCCTCCCATCCAGTCGACAGGTCGCCGGTTTCTCCGGCGTCCGACCACAAACAAACCCGTTTCTTACCCTTCCAGGAGATGCAATGAAACTTCGTCCTTTGGCCGATCGCGTGATCGTCAAGCGTGTTGACAGCGAAACCAAGACCGCCTCTGGCATCGTCATCCCCGACGCAGCCGCCGAAAAGCCCGATCAGGGTGAAGTCCTGGCCGTGGGCCCGGGCAAGCGCAACGACAAGGGCGAACTGGCCGCACTGACCGTCAAGGTCGGCGACCGCGTCCTGTTCGGCAAGTACAGCGGCCAGACCGTCAAGGTCGATGGCGACGAACTGCTCGTGATGAAGGAAGACGACCTGTTCGCAGTCGTCGAGAAGTAATTCTTCTCCTCCTTTCGATCTCATCCAAATTCAATCCATTCGGAGTTAATTCATCATGGCAGCAAAAGACGTAGTCTTCGGCGGAGAAGCCCGCGCACGCATGGTCGAGGGTGTCAACATCCTGGCCAACGCAGTCAAAGTGACCCTGGGCCCCAAGGGCCGCAACGTGGTGCTCGAGCGTTCGTTCGGCGCCCCCACCGTGACCAAGGACGGTGTGTCCGTGGCCAAGGAAATCGAACTCAAGGACAAGCTGCAGAACATGGGCGCCCAGCTCGTGAAGGAAGTGGCCTCCAAGACCAGCGACAACGCTGGTGACGGCACCACGACCGCCACGGTCCTGGCCCAAGCCATCGTTCGCGAAGGTTTCAAGCTGGTGGCTGCCGGCATGAACCCGATGGACCTGAAGCGCGGCATCGACAAGGCTGTCACGGCCCTGGTCGCCGAGCTGAAGAAGGCTTCCAAGCCCACCACCACCTCCAAGGAAATCGCGCAAGTCGGCTCCATCTCGGCCAACAGCGACGAAACCATCGGCAAGCTCATCGCTGACGCGATGGACAAGGTCGGCAAGGAAGGCGTGATCACCGTGGAAGACGGCAAGTCGCTGGACAGCGAACTCGACGTCGTCGAAGGCATGCAGTTCGACCGCGGCTACCTGTCGCCCTACTTCATCAACAACCCCGAGAAGCAATCGGCGCTGTTGGACAACCCCTTCGTGCTGCTGTTCGACAAGAAGATCAGCAACATCCGTGACCTGCTGCCGGTGCTGGAGCAAGTCGCCAAGGCTGGCCGTCCGCTGCTGATCATTGCCGAAGAAGTCGAAGGCGAAGCCCTGGCTACGCTGGTCGTGAACACGATCCGCGGCATCCTGAAGGTCGTGGCTGTCAAGGCTCCTGGCTTCGGCGACCGCCGCAAGGCCATGCTGGAAGACATCGCCATCCTGACGGGCGGCAAGGTCATCGCTGAAGAAGTGGGCCTGACGCTCGAAAAGGTGACGCTGGCCGACCTGGGTCAAGCCAAGCGCATCGAAGTGGGCAAGGAAAACACGATCATCATCGACGGCGCTGGCGCTGCGGGTGACATCGAAGCCCGCGTGAAGCAAGTGCGCGTTCAGATCGAAGAAGCGACCAGCGACTACGACCGTGAAAAGCTGCAAGAGCGCGTGGCCAAGCTGGCCGGCGGCGTTGCAGTGATCAAGGTTGGCGCTGCCACCGAAGTCGAAATGAAGGAAAAGAAGGCTCGCGTCGAAGACGCCCTGCACGCCACCCGCGCTGCAGTGGAAGAAGGCGTTGTGGCTGGCGGCGGCGTGGCTCTGCTGCGTGCCAAGCAAGCTGTGGGCGACTCGGTCAAGGGCGACAACGCCGACCAGGAAGCCGGCATCAAGCTGGTGCTGAAGGCCATCGAAGCCCCCCTGCGCGAAATCGTGAACAACGCCGGCGGCGAAGCCTCGGTGGTGGTGAACGCTGTGTTGGCCGGCAAGGGCAACTACGGCTTCAACGCTGCGAACGACACGTACGGCGACATGCTCGAGCTGGGCATCCTGGACCCGACGAAGGTCACCCGCACTGCACTGCAGAACGCCGCTTCGGTGTCCTCGCTGCTGCTGACGACCGAAGCCATGATCGCTGACGCTCCGAAGGACGAGTCGGGCGCCGGCGGCGGCATGCCTGACATGGGTGGCATGGGCGGCATGGGCGGCATGGGCATGTAATGCCCGGCTGAGCTCTGCTCACCAAACGAAAGGGCCGCGCAAGCGGCCCTTTTTCATTGCGCGCGACGTTTATCGAAACTGATCGCGCAGCGCCATGTAGAGCACCTGAAAACGCGCATGCCGCGTCTTGTGCCCACTGGCCCCTTCGGCTGAGGGCACCAGCGTCTGCTTCACCGGCGGCAGCGTGCACACGTCGGCCACCGCACCCCCATCGGCCAGCCACGCCAACCGCGCCGCACCGAGCGCACCGCCCGTCTCGCTGCCAGCGTAGAGCGTGAGCTCCACCTGGAAGATGTCGGCCAGCAACTGCCCCCACCAGACACTGCGCGCACCGCCACCCACGAGCGCGACTTCGCGCAGCGGCATGTCGGCCGGCAAGCGCAGCGTGTCGAAGCCATCACGAAGACCAAAGCTCACGCCCTCGACCACGGCATAGGCGATCTCTGCGGGGCCGTGGGCATGCGTGAGGCCGAAGAGCACGCCTTGCGCATTCGGGTTGTTGTGCGGCGACCGTTCGCCCGACAGATACGGCAGGAACAGCGGGCAGCGCGCCCGATCCGTCAACGCAACCGATGCCGCCGCTTCGAGCAACGCCGCCTCGTCGACGAACTTGAAGGTCTTCGCCGCCCAACTCACCGCACTCGCGGCCGAGAGCATCACCGACATCTGGTGCCAGCGCTTGGGCAGCGCATGGCAGAAGGCGTGCATCGCCTGCGCGGGGTTCGGCAGGAAACGGTCGGTCGAGACGAACACCACGCCCGAGGTGCCGAGCGAGACAAAACCCTGCCCCGGCTCGACGAGCCCCATGCCGACTGCGCTGGCGGCGTTGTCGCCCGCGCCGCCGGCGATCTTCACGCCATCGCGCAAGCCCCAGCGCGCCGCGAGTTCAGGCTTGAGCAGCGCGGAGACTTCGCTGCCTTCGACCAGCCGCGGCATGTGATCGCGCGTGAGCCCCGTGGCAGCAAGCAGTTCGTCGGACCAGTCGCGCGCGCCCACGTCGAGCCAGAGCGTGCCGGCCGCATCGGACATCTCGCTGACCGCCTCGCCGCTGAGCATGAAGCGCAGCCAGTCTTTCGGCAGCAGCACGCGCGCGACGCGGGCGAAGACCTCGGGCTCGTGCTCGCGCACCCACAGCAGCTTGGGCGCGGTGAAGCCGGGCATCGCGAGGTTGCCCGCGATCTCGCCCAGGCGCGGCACGGCGCGCGTGAGCGCCTCGCACTGCGTGCCGCTGCGGCCGTCGTTCCAGAGGATGGCCGGGCGCAGCACCTCACCCGCTGCGTCGAGCAGCGTGGCGCCGTGCATCTGGCCCGACAGGCCGATGGCGCGCACCTGCGACAGCGCCTCGGCATGCGCCGTGCGCAGTTCGGTCATGACCGTGTCGAGCGCCTGCCACCATTGGGCGGGCGCCTGTTCCGACCACAGTGGTTGCGGCCGATCGACCGTGAGCGGCGCGCGTGCCACGCCGACGATGCGGTGATCGTCCGCGAGCAACAATGCCTTGAGCTCGGACGTGCCGAGGTCGAGTCCCAGATACAAGATGGTCTCCCTGATGGCGCCTTCGGAGCGGGCGCGTTCGCCTTGAAAGAAGTCAGCCGAAGCGCGTGTCGGCCTGGCGCCTGAATTCGCTCGGCGTCATGCCCTTGATTTCAAGGAAGCGCCGGTTGAAGTTCGCCACGTTGTTGAAGCCCACCTGGTAGCAGATGTCGGTCACGTAGTGATCGGTCTGCATGAGCAGGTGGCAGGCGCTGTTGATGCGCACGCGGTTCACGAAGTCGGTGAAGCTGTTGCCGGTCGAGCGGCGGAAGAAGCGACTGAAGCGGCTCTCGCTCATGCCCAGCTCGGCGGCCACGTCCGACATCGAGATCGAGTCGGTCATGTTGTTGGTGATGCGGTTCACGATGTCATTGATCTGGTCGACCTGCGCATCGCCGTCGCTGCCCTGCACGCCCTGCATCTGCACGCTCGACAGCAGCCGATAGTCGGTGCACTGCGCCAGGTCGGCCATGAACTCGCAGAACAGCCCCAGGCGCCGCACGCCGCGCGCCGCCTTGATGGCGTCCCAGTGCGCGAGCGCCTGTTCCGACATACCGAAGAACTCGATGCCGTGGCGCGCGCGGTCGAGCAGCGGCATCACGTCGCGCAGTTCGGGAATCTCGGCGGCCGCGCGCTCGATGGGCTCGTGGCGGAACTGGATCACGCGGTCGCGCCCGGCCGCGCCTTCTTCGGGCACGTCGAGCGAGATCCAGTTGTGCGGCAGGCGCGGTCCGCACAGCACGAGATGCCCGGGCTGGAACGGCCCGATCCAGTCGCCGATGAAGGCCTTGCCCGAGGTCTCGGTGATCAGGTGCAGCTCGTAGTCTTCGTGGAAGTGCCAACGCACCAGCGGACTCGGGAAGCCGTGCGCGAGGCAGCGCACCAGGCCGGTTTCTTCCGGGGCCTCGTAGCCCAATGAAGGAGAGCGCGCGAAATCGCGCTCCAGTTCGGGCTGGCGTTGGCGAGGGATCGCGCGTTTGCGGGTGGTCGTTGTCATGGCAGCACGGATCGATCAGGGCCGGGAAGCGACGGCCTCATTGTCTTCCTGCGAAAGCGCCGTGTGAACGGCTTCCAGCGTCGGTGGATCGGCGCCCTCGCGGGTGCAGTTCAGGGCCGCTGCGGTGGCGGCAAAGCGCATCACGGCGCGCCAGGCGTCGTCGCCGAGTTCGGCCAGTTGCGCCGGATGCTCCACGCCATGGGCCAGCAGCGCCACGGACAGCCCGGCGGTGAAGGTGTCGCCCGCGCCGATGGTGTCGACCACCTCGACGCGCGGCGCGGCCACGGTGAGCGGGGCGCTGCCGGTGCGCCACAGCGTGGCGCCAGCACCGCCGCGCGTGACAACGACGGCGCGCGCGCCGGCCGTGAGGCACTCGGCCGCGAGCGCATCGACGGGCCGCCCGGGGGCGAGCAGCTGAGCATCCTCGTCGCTGAGCTTGACGAGGTCGGCCATGGCGAACCACTCGGTGACACGGGCGCGGTAGGCGGCCATGTTCGGGATCAGGCTCGGCCGCACGTTGGGGTCGAACACGATCACGCAGCGCCCGGTATGGGCCGCCACGAGGTCGGTGATGCGCGACGACGCCGGCTCCTGCAGCAGCGAGATCGAGCCGAAGTGCAGAAAGCGGCATTCCGCAGGCAGCTGCGGCAGCGGCTCGGGCGCCCAGGTCGCGTCGGCACTGCCGCGTGTGTAGAAGGCGTAGCGGTTGGTCTGCGGCGTGCGCTCGACAAAGGCCAGCGTCGACGGCGCATCGCTGCGCAGGATGAGACGGGTGTCGACGCCGTTGCGTTCGAGAAAGGCCATCAGCCGTTCGCCGAACAGGTCGGTCGAGAGCTGCGTGAGAAAACCGGTCGGCTGCCCAAGCCGCGCGCAGGCCACGGCCGTGTTGAGCGGCGAGCCGCCCTCGTGGCCCAGGAACGCCAGCGAACCCCCTTCGCCGGCGGTGAAATCGATCAGGGCCTCGCCCGTGAGTGCAATGCGCATGGTGTGTTTATTTTGTTCTTCTGTCAGGGCAAGGCCCGGGCGTCGGCCAGGAAACCCGCTTCGGCAGCCAGGGTGGCGGGATGGTCGAGCAGCTCGGCAAAGAGGCGCGGCGGGATGGTGATGGCGCCCACGCCGAGCCCCAGCAGCGACAGGTACGCCGCACGCGATCGGATGCTCGCCACCAGCAGCCGCGTGCCCGACGCGGGGCGCCGTGCAACCAGCGACTGCATCTGCGCGATGAGCCCGAGCCCATCGATGCCGGCGTCTTCGAGCCGGCCGAGGTACGGCGCCGCGTAGGCCGCGCCCAGTTGCGCGGCAAAGTGCGCCTGCTCGGGCGCGTACACGGCGGTCCAGGTGACGGGCACGCCCTGCGCGATGAGCTGCGCGCCGGCATCCAGGCCCTGGCGCGTGGCGGGAATCTTGATGACGAGCTGGCCGCGGTCGAACTGCGGCAGCAACGCCTGCGCGTCTTCGAGCATGCCGTCGACCTCGCTCGAATACACCTGCGCCTGCACCTGGCGCGCGCCCAGCTCGATGCAGCGCTTGAGCAGCCCCGGCACGGCCGCACGGCCCACGCCGGCGCGCTGCAGCAGCGTCGGGTTGGTCGTCACGCCATGCACCACCGGGTGCGGCAGGCAGGCCTGCAGGTCGGCCAGGTCGGCGCTGTCGAGGTACAGATGGAAATCGTCGTTCATGCGAAAGAGGGGGTTCAGCTCATGACATTGCCGCCGTCGACATTGAGGGTCTGCGCCGTGATGTAGCGCGCCTCGTCGCTGGCGAGAAACACCGCCGCCCCTGCAATGTCGCCCGGCACGCCCATGCGCCCGAGCGGCACGTCGAGGCCGATACGCCGCTTCTTCTCGCCCGGCGCGAGCCCTTCGGCTTTGGCAAACAGGCTGTCGACATGGTCCCACATCGGCGTGTCGACCACACCGGGGGCGATGCCGTTGACGCGGATGCCGTGCGGCGCCATGGCCAGCGCGGCGCTCTGCGTGTAGCTGATGACGGCCGCCTTGGTCGCGCAGTAGTGCGACACCAGCGCCTCGCCGCGGCGCCCGGCCTGCGAGGCCATGTTGATGACTGACGCGCCCTGCGTGCCGGCCTCGACCATGTGGCGCAGCACGGCCTGCATCACGAAGAACATGCCCTTCACGTTGACGGCGAAGAGCCGGTCGAACGAGGCTTCGTCGCTGTCGAGCAGCGGCGCGAGGTCGAACACGGCGGCGTTGTTGAACAGCGTATGGATAGGGCCGAAGGCGACCTGTGCCGCGGCCAGCATGTGCGCGATGGCCTGCGTGTCGGTCACGTCGGCCGCGATGTAAGCGAGGCTGTCGGGGTGGCGCTGCTGCAGAGCCCGCACTGCGTCGGGCGCGGCGGTCGCGCGGTCGATCACGCTGCAGCGCGCGCCCTCGGCGATGCAGGCCTCGGCCACGGCCAGACCGATGCCGCCGGCGGCGCCGGTCAGCAGCACATGACGATCCTGCAGCCGGCCGCTCATGGCGCGGCCTTCTCTTCGACAAAGCGCGCCACGCGCTCTCCGGCACGGCGCACCGCGTCGACCAGCCGGGCATCGCCCGCGAGGCTGCCCCACAGCCCGGCATCGGCGCACAGCGCCGCCACCGGGTCGGCCGCGTCGCAGATGGCGTGCGCCACGGCGTCGTCCATGCTCTGGTCCTGGTAGGCATAGGGCAGCTCGCCCCGGTGCCAGCGCTGCAGGAACGCGAGGAACAGCGCGGGCAGCATCGCCACGCTGTCGATGCCCTGCCCGGCCGCGAGGCGCTCGCGCACGGTCGGCGCGATGAAGCCCGGGATCTTCGAGAAGCCGTCGGCCGCCACGCGCTGGTTTGTGTCGCGGATCGCGGGGTTGCCGAAGCGGTCGAGCACCACGTCGCGGTAGGCCGCGAGGTCGATCGGGCTCGGGCTCAGGCACGGGATGACGTCGTCCGTCACGTAGTCGAAGGCCATCTGGCGGATGGCGGCGTCGTGCGTGCCTTCGTGGATGAAGCCCAGCCCCGCCAGCGTGCCCGACCAGGCGATGCAGCTGTGCGTGGCGTTGAGGATGCGGATCTTGGCCTCTTCATACGGCTGCACCGATTCGACCAGCTCGACACCCACGCGCCCCCAGTCGGGCCGCCCGGCGACAAAGTCGTCTTCGATCACCCACTGGATGAAGCTCTCGCCCGTGACCGCCGCGCCGTCGTCGCGGCCCGTGGCGGCTTGCACGCGCGCGCGCAGTTCCGATGGAGGACGCGGCGTGATGCGGTCGACCATCGCGTTCGGGCAGCGGGTGTTGGCATCGACCCAAGCCTGCAGCGGCGCGTCGCCGACCAGCGCGATGAACTCGAGCAGGCCCGCGCGGAAGCGGTCGCCGTTGTGGCGCAGGTTGTCGCAGTTCAGGAGCGTCACGGGGCCCGCCTGCGCGGCACACCGTGCCCGCAGGATCGCGCAGACCGCGCCGTAGATCGTCTCGCCAGCCTCACCGCGCCGCGCGCGCTCGATGTCGGCCGCGAGGTCGATGAACGACAGGTCGAGCTTGCCCTTGGTGTCGAGGTAGTAGCCGGCCTCGGTCACCGTGAAGGAGACGATGCGCGTGGACGGCGCGGCGCCGCGCGCGATCACCGCGGCCAGCGAGGGCTCGTACGGCAGCACCTCGCGGATGGCTTCGATCTGCGCGTAGCGGTACTCACCGGCCGGCGACACCGTCTCGAGCGTGTAGCGCCCGCCCTGGGCCTGCAGCGCCGCAACGACCTCGGCCATGTCGGGCCGGATGTTGGCACCCGACAGCGACCAGCGGGTGTCGCCTTCGTCGATCAGCCGCTGCAGGTAGACGGCCTGGTGGGCACGGTGGAACGAGCCGAGGCCGAGGTGAAGCACCGTGAATTCAGAAGGCGCCGGTGGGGTGGGCACGAGGGCCGCTGCTGCTGCGAGGGTCACGGGGAAGGTCCGGGAAAGATGAAAGATCGTCGGGTCAGGCGGCCACAGCGCGGCCTTCGCGGCTGAACAGGTGCAGCACGGACGGGTCGAGCTCGACCGCCACGTCGTCGCCAGCCTGCAGCGGCGTGCGCTCGTTCTGGCGCGCAATGAGCGGCACGCCGCCCACGTCCACGTGGATCAGCGTGTCGGCGCCCAGCGCCTCGATGAGCTCGACGCGGCCCGGCACACCGGCGGCCGCGCCCTGCTTCGGATGCACGCGCAGGCCTTCGGGACGCACGCCCAGGAAACCATCGCTCGGCAAACGCCCGCCGGTCGCGGCGGAAAAGCTCGGGATCGCGCTCGCCGCCACCATGTTCATCGACGGCATGCCGATGAACTGCGCGACGAACTGATTGGCCGGGCGGTCGTAGAGTTCGAGCGGTGTGCCGACCTGTTCGATGAGCCCGTCTTTCAGCACCACCACGCGGTCGGCCAGCGTCATGGCCTCGACCTGATCGTGCGTCACGTAGATCGTGGTCGCACCGAGCGCACGGTGCAGCTTGTGGATTTCGACGCGCGTGTTGCCGCGCAGCGCCGCGTCGAGGTTGGACAGCGGCTCGTCGAACAGGAACACCTTCGGTGCACGAACGATGGCGCGACCGATGGCTACGCGCTGGCGCTGACCGCCCGACAGGTCTTTCGGTGTGCGGTCGAGGTACTGCGTGAGGTTCAGCGTCTTCGCCGCGTGCTCGACCTTGGTCTTGATCTCGCTCTTGGCCACGCCCGCGAGCTTGAGCGCGAAGGACATGTTGTCGTACACGCTCATGTGCGGGTACAGCGCTTAGCTCTGGAACACCATCGCGAGGTCGCGTTTGCCCGAAGGCGCCCAGGTGATGTCCTTGCCGTCGAGCAGCAGGTTGCCGCTGGTGATCGGCTCGAGCCCCGCAATCAGGCGCAGCAGCGTCGACTTGCCGCAGCCCGAAGGCCCGACGAAGACGATGAATTCGCCCTTCTGGATGTCGAGGTCGACGCCCTTGATGATGTTGACGTCACCAAAGCTCTTCTTGATGTTCTTGAGTTCGAGGTAGGCCATGAGATGTCTCCCTTTTCTTTACTTGACGGCGCCGAAGGTCAGGCCTTGCACCAGTTGCTTCTGGCTGAACCAGCCGAACACGACGATGGGCGCGATGGCCATCAGCGAGGCGGCCGACAACTTGGCCCAGAACAGGCCTTCGGGGCTGGAGTACGAGGCGATGAGCGTGGCCAGCGTGCCGGCCTTGGCGGAGGTGAGGTTCAATGCCCAGAAGGCCTCGTTCCAGCTCAGCACCAGGCACAGCAGGCCGGTCGATGCGAGCCCGCCCACCGACAGCGGCAGCACGACATGGCGGAACTCGGTCCACAGGCTCGCGCCGTCCATGCGCGCCGCTTCGAGGATCTCGTTCGGAATGTCCTTGTAGGCGCTGTAGAGCATCCACACCATGATCGGCAGGTTCGACAGCGTGAACACGATGGTGAGCGCAGTGAGCGAATCGAGCATGCCCGCGGTCTGTGCGAGCACGTAGATCGGCACCAGTGCGCCCACGGCCGGCATCATCTTGGTGGAGAGCATCCACATGAGGATGTCGCGCGTCTTCTTCGTGCGAAAGAAGGCCATCGAGTACGCGGCGGGCGCGGCGATCAGGAGGCCCAGGATGGTCGAGCCCAGGCTGGTGATGAGCGAGTTGCGCGCATACAGCAGGTAGTCGCTGCGGCGCTGCACTTCGCCGAAGTTGTCGAGCGTGGGTTCGAAGATGAACAGCGGCGGCACATGAATGGCCTGCAGTTCCGTCTTGAAGGCCGTGAGGAACAGCCAGCCGAGCGGGAAGAACAGAAGCAGCGCCACAGCCCACGCACCGACGGTGCGCAGCAGCTGGGGAAGGAAGTTGCTGGGTTGCATGGTCGTTCCTTCAATCAAGGTTCTTGCCGATGATGCGAATGAGGAACACCGCGACGATGTTCGCCAGCACCACCGCAAACAGCGCACCGGCCGAAGCCACGCCCACATCGAAATTCATGAGCGACTGCTTGAAGATCATGTAGGTCATGTTCGTGCTCTCGTTGCCCGGGCCGCCATTGGTGGTGATGGCGATCTCGGCGAACACGCTGAGCAGGAAGATCATCTCGATCATGATCACGACCGCCATCGGGCGGCCAAGGTGCGGAATGGTGAGATAGAAGAAACGCTGGAACGAACTCGCGCCGTCCATGCGCGCGGCTTCCATCTGCTCGCGGTCGAGCGACTGCAGCGAAGTGATGAAGATCAGGCAGGCGAAAGGCAGCCACTGCCACGCCACCATGATGATCACGGAGAACAGCGGCACGTCGGTGAGCCAGTCGACCGGCTGCGCGCCGAAGAAGCGCCACAGGTCGGCCAGCACACCATAGATGGGGTTCATCATCATGTGCTTCCACAGCAGCGCATTGACTGCGGGCATGACGAAGAAGGGTGAAATCAGCAGCACGCGCACGATGCCGCGGCCCGGGAAGGGTTCGTTCACCAGCAGCGCGAGCAGCACGCCGAACACCACCGTGATGACGATCACGCTGCCGATGAGCAGCAGCGTGTTCCACGTGGCCGGCCAGAAGTCGGGGTCGGTGACGAAGTAGTGAAAGTTCTCGAGGCCCGCGAAGGTGCGTTCGCCGGGTTGCATGAGGTTGTAGTTCACGAACGAGAAGTACAACGTCATCAGCAGCGGCACGATCATCCAGAGGAAGAGCGTGAGCACGGCGGGCGCCATAAGGGCGCGGGGCAGGAGTCTTTTCATGGTCTGTTCCTCTCGGGCTGCGGCCCTCTCCCCGCGGGGAGAGGGAAAGAAGCGCGGCTTACTTGTAGTAGCCGGCCTTCTTCATCTCGCGTTCCGCTGCGGTCTGCGAGGTCTTCAGCGCCTGGTCGACCGTGACCTTGCCCGACAGCGCCGCGCTCATCTGCTGGCCCACCGCCACGCCGATGGCCTGGAACTCGGGAATGGCTGCGTACTGCACGCCGACGTACGGCGACTTCGGCAAGGTGCTGTCGCTGAGGTTGGCGCTGTCGATGGCCTTCTTCTCGGCGGCGGCGAACTTGGCGACCTTCTGGAACTCGGGGTTCGCATAGGTCGACTTGCGCGTGCCGGTGGGCACCGTGCCCCAGCCGTGCTCCTTGGCGACGAGGTTGACGTACTCCTTGGAAGTCGCCCACTTCACGAAGGTCTGTGCCGCGGCGCCCTTGGTCGAGCTGGCGGGAATGGCGAGGTTCCAGGTCCACAGCCAGTTCGCGCCCTTCGGCGTCACGGCGACAGGTGCTTGCGCGAAGGCCACCTTGTCGGCCACCTTCGACTGCTTGGGATCGCTGATGAACGAGGCGGCGATGGTCGCGTCGACCCACATGCCGCACTTGCCTTCGTTGAAGAGCGCGAGGTTCTCGTTGAAGCTGTTGGCCGAGGCGCCCGGCGGGCCGTAGGCCTTCATGAGGTCGACGTAGAAGCCGATCGCGTCCTTCCAGGGCTTGGTGTCGATCTGCGGTTTCCACTGCATGTCGAACCACTGGCCGCCGTGGGTGTTGACCAGCGTGGTCAGGAAGGCCATGTTGTCGCCCCAGCCCGGCTTGCCGCGCAGGCACATGCCGTACAGGCCACCCTTCGGGTCATGGATCTTGCCGGCGAATTCCTTCACCTGCGCCCAGGTGGGCTGCTCGGGCATCTTGAAGCCGACCTTGTCGGCCAGGTCCTTGCGGTACATGAGCATCGAGCTCTCGCCGTAGAACGGTGCGGCGTACAGCTTGCCTTCGTGCGACAGGCCGGCGCGGATGGCGGGCAGCAGGTCGTCGACGTCGTAGGCCGCATCGGTGGCGATGGGCTGCAGCCAGCCCTTCTTCGACCAGATCGGCGCTTCGTACAGGCCGATGGTCATCACGTCGAACTGGCCGCCCTTGGTGGCGATGTCGGTGGTCACACGCTGGCGCAGCGTGCCTTCTTCGAGCGTGACCCACTTGAGCTTGATGTCGGGGTTCGCCTTCTCGAAGAAGGGCGTGAGCTTCTGCATCTCGATCATGTGGCCGTTGTTGACGGTCGCGATCACGAGTTCGGTGGCGGCGTGGGACACGAGGCCCGTGCCGATGAGTGCGAGGGCGAGGCCCGCTTTCAGAAAGCGCTTCATGTTGTCTCCTTGGGTGAGCGACGCCCCGATGCGTGGTCGCCGTGCCCGGATTCTGGAGAAACGCGCTTGCGGGTTTGGTATTTGGAAGGTTACCGGCAGTACTTTCATGCACCAGTCGGCTAGTGAATTCCCTAGTTCACGCAATTCAGGATGGAAAACTGCCTGTCTGAAGTTCTCAGGCGTGCCCGCCGCCACCCAGCAGCTGGCGCCGGAACTGCGCGGCGGCCGGCGACAGCGCGCGGTCTTCGCGGGTGATCAGGCAGATCGGTGGCACGCGCACCGGCAGCTCCACCGGCACCGTGCGCAGCACGCCCAGCCGGCCGTAGTGGTTGGCCTGCGAGGCCGGCATGACGGCGGCCATGTCGGAGTTCTCCAGCAGGGCCGTGATGGCGATGGGCGATGCTGTTTCGATGATGTCCAGCCGCGCCTGGATGCCCGCCTCGCGCATCGCCGCCTCGAAGCGCCCGCGCTGCGGCGACCCCGGCGGCTGCAGCACCCACGACCAGTTCGCCATCTCGGCCAGCGTGACCGTGGCCGCGCGCTCGAACACCGGATGCGCCGCGCGCACCACGACCACCTGCGATTCGCCCAGCAGCGGCACGCTCGCGTACTTGGCCTCGTCGTGCCCGTCGGTGAGGCGACCCAGCACGAGGTCGACATCGCCCTGCTCGAGCTGCGCCTGCATCACGTCGCTGGTCTCGACCACCACCGACACGGCCACCTGCGGATGGCGCAGGTGGTACGCCACCAGCGCCGGTGCCAGCAGCTCGGGCACCGCGCCCGGCACGCTGCCCACGCGCAGCGCCCCGCTGAGGCCCGAGCGCAGCGCGAGCATTTCCTCGCGCGCGGTGCCGAAGTCGCTGAGCACGCGGCGGGCGTAGCGGATGAGGATCTCGCCGTAGGGCGTGGGCGCCATGCCACGCGCCGAACGCTCGAAGAGCTGTTCGCCCAGCGACTCCTCCAGTTGCTGCAGCAACTTGGTGGCCGCAGGCTGGCTGATGTTCATGGCCTCGGCCGCGCGGCCGAGGTGGCGGTGCGCGTCGAGCCGGGCCAGCAACAGCAGCTGGCGCGGCCGGACATGGAGCATCAGCGAAGCGTCCGTGAGGCCTGTGTTCATGCACAAAAGTATATGGAGCTTCGGCCTTTTTCGATTGGATCGCGTGCCAGAAGCTCCTTAGGCTCGAGGCCACAACAAGCAGGAGACGACGCGATGACCTTCTTTCCCCTGGCCCGCGGTGCCGGCGTGGCGGCGCTGCTGGCGCTGGCCGCCTGCCTGAGCGCGGGCGCACAGCCGGCCTACCCCGACAAGCCGCTGCGCATCCTGGTCGGCGCCTCGCCGGGCGGCGGCACCGACATCCTCGCGCGCGTGCTGGCCGACAAGTTCGCGCCCGTGCTCAAGCAGCCCGTGACGGTGGAAAACCGCCCCGGTGCCTCGAACACCATCGCCGGCGAACTCACGGCCCGCGCGCCGGCCGACGGCGCCACGCTGCTGCTGGCCACCAACACGGCGCAGGCCGTGGCGCCGCACATCCTCAAGCTCAAGTACGACCCGCTGAAAGACCTGCAACCCATCGGCCTCGTGGCCGTGATGCCCAACGTGCTGGTGGTGTCGGCCAACTCGCCCTACCGATCGGTGAAGGACCTGCTGGCCGCCATGGCCGCCAAGCCGGGCGGCTTCAAGTACGCGTCGTCGGGCATCGGCAGCACGCAGCACGTGGGCGGCGAGGCCTTCAACCTGGCCACGGGCATGACCTCGATCCACGTACCCTACAAGGGCAGCTCGCAGGCGCACATCGACATCATCTCGGGCGAGGTCGAGATGATGTTCGACAGCACCTCCTCGGCCATGGGCCAGATCCGCGCCGGCAAGTTCCGCGCGCTGGCCGTGAGCGCGCCACAGCGCTCGCCCGAGCTGCCCGACGTGCCCACGCTCGCCGAGCAAGGCATCAAGGGCGCCGACGTGTCGACCTGGTACGGCCTGTACGTGACGGCCGGCACGCCGCGCGCCGCCATCGAGCGGCTGAGCGCCGAACTCACGCGCACGATGAACCTGGCAGACGTGCAGTCGCGCATCAAGGCACTCGGCGGCGAGCCCGGCACGCTGATCGGCGAGCCCTTCGCGGCGATGAACAAGCAGGAGTTCGACCACTACGGCCAGCTCGTGCGCGCGGCGCGCATCAAGGCCGAGTGAGGCCGCCCTTCCCTTCTCTTTTCCCCACATCCATTGCCGACCATGCCAACCCCATCGACAACCCCGAGCGTGACCTCCGCCAAACCCCGCATCGCCGTGCTGCTCGGCGACCCCAGCGGCGTCGGCCCCGAGATGGCCGTGAAGCTGCTCGCGCGCCAGCGCAACCTCGACGCCGCGCGCGTGCTGCTGATCGCCGACCCCGTTGTGCTGGCCGCGGGCGAGCGCGTGGCGGGCGTGAAGCTGGCGCCGCTGCCGGTCAACACCCTCGACGACCTGCGCTTCGAGGACGGCCGGCTCAGCCTCCTCACACGCGACTGGATGGCGGGCGAGGAGCCGGTGCTCGGCGAGTCGAACGAACGCTCGGGCCGGGCCTCGTTCCAGGCGCTCGAAGACGCGACCGTGGCCGTGCGACGCGGCCAAGCGGATGCGATCCTCTTCGCGCCCCTCAACAAGCATTCACTGCGGCTCGGAGGCCTGACGCACGAGGACGAACTGCGCTACATGCAGGAACGCTTCGCCGTGACCAGCTTCGTCTGCGAGTTCAACCTCACCGGATCGCTGTGGACCTCGCGCGTGACCTCGCACATTCCGCTGAAGGACGTGGCACGGCACATCACGGTGGAAGGCGTGAGCGACGCCGTGAAGATCATCGCGTCGACACTGCGCCGCGCCGGCGTGGCCCAGCCGCGCATCGCGGTGACCGGGCTCAACCCGCACGCGGGCGATGGCGGCTCGATCGGCATGGAAGAGATCGAGATCATCGCGCCCGCCATCGAACAGCTGCGCGCCGAGGGCTACGACGCGCGCGGCCCGTTCTCGCCCGACACCGTGTTCATCGGCGCACGACGCGGCGACGTGGACGCGGTGGTGTCGATGTACCACGACCAGGGCCAGATCGCGATGAAGCTCATGGGCTTCGAACAGGGCGTGACCTTGCACGGCGGGCTGCCGGTGCCGGTGGCGACATCGGCCAGCGGCAGCGCCTTCGACATTGCCGGCAAGGGCATGGCGCAGATCGAAGGGCTGCAGCAGGCCTTCGACCTGTGCGTGCGGATGGCGAGCGGCGCGCCTGCTGCACCAGCGTCCGTCGAAACGGCGGTGGCCTGAGCTGCTTGCGCCGCAAAAGAAAAGGGCCGCATGTGCGGCCCTTGAGGGGAAAGATCAGGCGCTCGGCGGTTCGCCGTAAGCATTGCTCTCCGGCTGCGACGGCTGAACGAAGAAGTAGATCAGCACCAAGTTGATCAGCGGGATGATCGACAGCAGCAGGAACCAGCCGCTCTTGCCGATGTCGTGCAGGCGGCGCACACCCACCGCGAGTGCGGGCAGAAGCAGGGCCAGCGCTGCGATGAAATACACGTACTCATGAATCAGGCCCGTCACGACGAGCACGCCGAACTGGGCCAGAAAAAACCACCAGAACTCGGAACGCGACGCACGACCGGTGAAATCGGTGTACTTGGCGATGCACGTCTTGACCGCTGTTTGAAAGTCCATTGACTCGCTCCTCTTGATGAATCCCAGGGAAATTCCCCCGGGGCCATCATATCGGCGCACTGTGCAACGACAAACTCGACCAAACCGGCCACCACGCTGCAAACCAATGGTCTAACGGCCTAGCGAATAGAGCGTTTGGCCAAGGCTTGCGAAGCTTGCAGTGACGTGTGCCGTCAGGCGCTCAGCCGCTTCAGCAGGCCGGCCGTCGAGGCGTCGAGCCCCGAGACATCGCCCGAAGCGAGGCGCGGTTCGATGTCGCGCGCCAGCACCTTGCCAAGCTCCACGCCCCACTGGTCGAAGCTGTTGATGCCCCACAGCGCGCCGCTGGTGAACACGCGGTGCTCGTACATCGCGAGGAAGGCGCCCAGTGCTTCGGGCGTGAGCTTCTCGAACACGAAGAAGGTGCTCGGCCGGTTGCCCGGAAAGTTCTTGTGGCCGCCTTCGTCGAGCTTGCCGACCATCAGCGCCTGCGCCTGCGCGAGCGCATTGGCGAGCAGCTTGGAATGGTGGCCGTCGAGGTCGTGCGAGGCGTCGCGCACCGCCATGAATTCGAGCGGGATCACGTCGGTGCCCTGGTGCAGCATCTGGAAGTACGCGTGCTGCCCGTTGGTACCGGGCTCGCCCCAAAGCACGGGCGAAGTGCCGAAGGCCAGCGGCGCGCCGCTCGCGTCGACCTGCTTGCCGTTGCTCTCCATCTCGAGCTGCTGCAGGTAGGCCGGCACGCGCTTCAAGGCGCTGTGGTACGGCGCGATGCTGCGGCTCGTGAAGCGGTGGAAGTTGCGGTACCAGACGTCGAGCAGGCCCAGGCGCACTGGCAGGTTCTGCTCGAGCGGCGCGGTGCGGAAGTGCTCGTCCATCGCATGCGCGCCTGCCAGCAGCCGGCGAAAGCCGTCGGCGCCGATGGCCAGTGCAATCGGCAGGCCGATGGCCGACCACAGCGAATAGCGGCCGCCCACCCAGTCCCAGAAGCCGAAGGTGGTGGCGATGCCGAACTTGTTCGCGGCCTCGACATTCGTCGTGAGTGCGGCGAAGTGGCCTGCGATGTCGGTGCCGCCCGATTGCTCGTACCAGCGCTTGGCCGAGAGCGCGTTGGTCATCGTCTCGGCCGTGGTGAAGGTCTTGGAGGCGACCAGGAACAGCGTGTGCTCGGGCGCCAGACCCTTCAGCACGCCCGCCAGCTCGTGGCCGTCGACGTTCGAGACGAAGTGAAAGCGCTTGCCCGGCGCCACGAACTCCGCAAGCGCCAGCACCGCCATCTGCGGGCCGAGGTCGGAACCGCCGATGCCGATGTTGACCACGTCGGTGATCGTGTGGTCACTGCGCACCTTTTCGGCGTAGGCCAGCATGGCGTCGAGCGTGGCGTGCACCTCGCGCAGCTCGTGGGCCGTCTGGCGGCCGGTGGCCGCATCGGCCGGCGCGCGCAGCAGCGTGTGCAGCACGGCGCGGTCTTCGGTGTTGTTGATGTGCGCGCCCGCGAACAGGGCGTCGCGGTGGGCCTCGAGGCCGCATTCGCGCGCGAGCGTGAACAGCAGCGCCTCGGTGCGCGCGTCGATCAGGTTCTTCGACAGGTCGGCAAAGACGTGGGGCGCCTCCTGGCTGAAGCGCGCGAAGCGCCCGGTGTCGTCCACGAAGGCATGGCGAAGATCGAACTGGCGACCGGCCGTGTCGAAGCTGGACTGCAGTTGCGCCCAGGCCGGCGCGCGGTCACAGCGCAGGGTCATGGTCATGTTTACTTGCCGCTTTCCTGCATGAGCTTTTCGAGCTTCACGGCGTCGGCCGCGAAAGCGCGGATGCCCTCGGCGAGCTTCTCGGTGGCCATGGCGTCTTCGTTGAGTGCGAAGCGGAAGCCGGCCTCGTCGTAGCTCACCTTCTCGGCGTTGCCGCTCGCGGCAGCCTTGGCGTCGAGCGCGTGCGTGAGCGGCTCGTTGCTCGCGGCCAGTTCGGCCAGCAGCTCGGGGCTGATGGTCAGCAGGTCGCAGCCGGCGAGCGCCTGGATCTGCCCCACATTGCGGAAGCTCGCGCCCATGACCTCGGTCTGGATGCCCTGCTGCTTGTAGTAGTTGAAGATCTCGCGCACCGACTGCACGCCCGGGTCGTTGGCGCCGGCATTGGCCGCTTCGTCCCACTTGGCACCGGCCGACTTCTTGTACCAGTCGTAGATGCGGCCCACGAAAGGCGAGATGAGCTGCACGCCGGCCGCGCCGCAGGCCACGGCCTGCGCGAACGAGAACAGCAGCGTGAGATTGGTGCGGATGCCCTTCTGCTGGAGCAGGCGCGCGGCCTCGATGCCTTCCCAGGTGGAGGCAACCTTGATCAGCAGGCGCTTCTCGGTGTCGATGCCTTCGGCCTTGTACAGCGCCACGATGCGCTCGCCGCGGGCCACGGTGGCGGCGGTGTCGAACGAGAGGCGGGCGTCGACTTCGGTGGACACGCGGCCCGGAATGATGGAGAGGATTTCGGTGCCGAAGCGCACCAGCAGGCGGTCGATGACCTCGTCGAGCGGTTTGCCGGCATGTGCTTTCACGGTCTCGTCGAGCAGCGGCCGGTACTCGGCCTTCTGCACGGCCTTGAGGATCAGCGACGGGTTGGTGGTCGCGTCCTGCGGCTTGGAAATGCTGAGCTGCTTGAAGTCGCCGGTGTCGGCAACCACGGTGGTCCACTGGCGGAGTGCATCGAGTTGGTTCATGAAATCAATTATCCGGGGAGGGGGGTGACAAGTCCTGCACGCAGTTGCGCATCGGGCGATGTTTTCATGCGAACCGTAGCACGGGTTTTCGCGAAGCTCCATCGGCCTGCGGCCCGAAGGGTTGTCGGCCGCCCTGCCCTACAGGGGCTGTGGTCCGTGGCTGACGGCAACCGGCCCGGGTCGGGGGCTACCCTGAAGCGGACGCGGCAACTTGCCGAACGAGACTTTCCCCTCAGGAGCCCCCATGACCTCTCGCCACCCTCGCCCCGCGCCCGTTGCCGGCCGCCCCTTCGACGACCGCCGCACCAGCCACGCGATCGGCGCCATGGCCACCGCCTTCGTCGTGGGCGGCGTGGCCACCTGGTACGCGCTGGGCGCCGCACGCACGGCCCGTGCCCGGCCCGCCGGCCCGGCCGACGGCGCCCCGCTGATGCGTGCGCCGCTGCAGGTGGTGGCGCCGGTCGACCTGCACCGCTACGCCGGCCTCTGGCACGAACAGGCCCGGCTGCCCAACCGGTTCCAGAAACAGTGCGCCGGCCCGGTGAGCGCCGAGTACATCCCGCAGCCCGATGGAACCATGCAGGTGCGCAACCGCTGCGTGCGCGCCGACGGCAACTTCGACGAGGCCATCGGCAGTGCGCGGGTGGTGCCTGTGGCCGGCCAGCCCGGCGCGGGCCGGCTGCAGGTGCGCTTTGCGCCCGCGTGGATGGGCTGGCTGCCGCTGGTGTGGGGCGACTACTGGATCTTGAAGCTCGACCGCGACTACCAGGTGGCGCTGGTCGGCACGCCCGACCGTGAATACCTCTGGGTGCTGTCGCGCGCGCCGCGCCTCGAAGACGACGCGCTGCAGGCCGAGCTGGACTACGCCCGCAGCCTGGGGTTCGACACCGACAAGGTGGTGCTCACCGGCAGGTAGCGCTGCAGCTGCGACGGCAGCATGGCCGGCGCGGTGCAATGGATGGCGTGCCAGCCGAAGGCGCGCGCCATCTCGACGTTGGCGGCCGAGTCGTCGATGAACACGGTCTGCTCGGGGTCGAGGCCGTGGCGCATGGCCAGCACCTCGTAGATCTCGCGCTCCGGCTTGAGAAACTTCACGTCGCCCGAGAACACGCCGCCGTCGAAACGCCGCATGAACGCGTGCCGGCGCTCGAGGGCGCGGGCAAACGGCGCGGGCATGTTCGACAGGTAGTACAGCCGCAGCGGCTCGCCGGCGTCGCGCTGGGCGATGAGTTGTTCGAGCATCTCCAGCGTGACGTCGATGGGCTCCAGCCGCTCGCCGAGCCCGTCGAGCATGGCGTGCAACGACTCGGACGGCAGCGCCAAGCGGGCCGACATGCGGGCGATCGCGTCGTCCAGCGTGCGGGTGCCGCAGTCGAAGCCGGTCCAGTCGTCGTGATGGAAAAGGGCCCGGCCCAAGGCCGCGGCAGCGGCTTCAGTGGGGGCGTGAGGGGCAAGATGGGCCTGGACCAGCCGTGTCGGCTCCCAGGCGAACAGCACGGCGCCAAGATCGAAAACCACGTTCATGGCGCCATTGTTTCATGCGCCGGGCACCACGCTCACGCCATGGGTTCCGAGTGACAGGGTGGTCTGCGTGCCCGCCGCCAGCGGGCGCGACAGGTCGGTCGACACCACGAAGACCGGCCCCAGCGGGGTGTCGAAGCCGTATTCGTAGTAGCTGCCGAGGTAGGCCGCCTTGCGCAGCGTGGCGGGCAGACCGTCGAGCGCGCCGATGTCCCAGGCCTCGGGCCGCACCGCCACCTTCACCGTACCGGGCGCCACCGCGTAGCGCGGCTGCAGCCGCAGCGGGCCGAGCGTGACGCTGCCGTCGGCCTGCGCCACGGCCGGGAACACCATCGCTTCGCCCATGAAGCCGGCGACGAATTCGCTCTCGGGGCGGCCGTAGAGCTGCTCGGGCGTGCCGCGCTGGGCGATCACGCCGTGGTCCATCACGATGATCTGGTCGCTGACGGCCAACGCCTCGCTCTGGTCGTGCGTCACATAGGCCACGGTGAGCTTCAGACGCTGCTGCAGCGAGCGGATTTCCTCGCGCATCTCGCGCCGCAGGCGGGCGTCGAGGTTGGACAGCGGCTCGTCGAACAGCAGCACCGCAGGCTCGAGCACCAGCGCGCGCGCCAGGGCCACGCGCTGCTGCTGGCCACCCGACAACTCGCTGGGCAGGCGCTCGTCAAAGCCGACCAGGCCGACGCCCTTGAGCGCCTCGCGCGCCCGCACCGTGGCCTCGTCCTTTTTCACGCCGCTCATGCGCAGGCCGTAGCCCACGTTCTCGATCACGTTCATGTGCGGGAACAGCGCGTAGCTCTGGAACATCATGCTCACGTTGCGCTCGCCCGGGCCGAGCGTCGTGACGTCGCGCCCGCCCATGAAGATCGAGCCCGAGGTCGGCGACTCGAGCCCCGCGATCATGCGCAGCGTGGTTGTCTTGCCGCAGCCCGAGGGGCCGAGGATGGTGGTGAGCGTGCCGACCGGCACCTCGAAGCTGATGCCCTTGACGGCCATCGGCCCGTTCTTGTCCGTGCCGTAGCGCTTGGTGACGTTGCGGAATTCGATGCCGTTCATGCTGCCAGGCTTTCCATTTTGTGATGACCCTCATGCGGAGGCGCCGTGCCGCGCCGCCCCAGCTTGCGCTCCCCCACCACGAACTGCACCAGCGCAATCGCCAGCGACATCAGTACCATGAGCACCGTGCAGTACGCGAGCGCGATGCCGTAGTCGCCGTTGCCGACGCGGCCGATGATGTAGGTGGTGGCCAGTTCGTTCTCGGCCGTGACCAGAAAGATCACGGCGCTCACCGTCGTCATGGCGCGCACGAAGCTGTAGACCAGCGCCGCCACCAGCGCCGGCTTGAGCAGCGGCAGCACCACCTTGAACAAGGTCTGCGAGGTCGAGGCGCGCAGCATCAGCGAGGCTTCGTCGAGCGAGCGGTCGAGTTGCTTGAAAGCCGCCGTGCCGGCCCGAACACCCACCGGCAAATTGCGGAACATGAAGCACAGCACGATGATGAGCCCCGTGCCCGTGAGCTCGAACGGCGGCACGTTGAAGGCCAGGATGTAGCTCACGCCGAGCACCGTGCCCGGGATCGCAAAGGCCAGCAGCGCGCCGAACTCGAAGAGGCCCTGCCCCTTGAACTCGTTGCGCGCCAGCAGCCAGGCGATCAGCAAACCGAGCGCCGCGGTGATCGGCGCCGAGATGCCGGCCAGCTTGAGCGTGGTGATCAGCGAGTTCCACGCGGTGCCGGCCCACACCAGCCCGAACTGGCCCCACTCCAGCGCGAAGGCGCTCTTGAAGTGGTTGAGCGTGAAGCTGTAATCGCGCCCCCAGGTCTGCACGAAGCCGCCCGCGAAGGCGAACAGGTAGACCACGGCGGTGAAGGCGATCCACGGCAGCGCGATGCACTGGATGGTGCGGCGCACGCCGTCGGGCAGCGCCATCGCGATGCCGGCGTCGCCCTTGCCGCTCACGGTCGTGTAGTTCTGCTTGCCGAGCACCCCGCGCTGCAGCGCGAACACACCGAGCGCGAACAGCGTGAGCACCCAGGCCAGCGAGGCCGCGCGACCCTGGTCGTACTGCGCGCCGACGATGGCAAAGAAGATGTCGGTCGACAGCACCGAGAACTGGCCACCCACCACCACCGGGTTGCCGAAGTCGGCCATGCTCTCGATGAAGCCGACCAGGAAGGCGTTGGCCAGCCCGGGCTTGAGCAGCGGCAGCGTGACGGTGAAAAAGGCGCGGCGGCGGTCGGCGCGCAGCATCTGCGCGGCTTCTTCGAGGCTGGGTGCGATGCCCTGCACCACGCCGCGCATGATCATGAAGGCGATGGGCGTGAAGGCGAACAGCTGCGCCACCAGCACGCCCGGCATGCCGTAGAACCACCGTGTGGGCTCGATGCCGAACACGCTTTCGAGCACCTGGTTGACGATGCCCGCGCGACCGAACAACAGGATCAGGCCGAGGCCGACGACGAACGGCGGCGTGATGATCGGCAACAGCGCCAGCACCCGCAGCACACCCTGTCCGCGCCGGTTGCCGCGCTCGGCCATCAGCGCCATCAGCGTGCCCAGGAAGGTGGTGCCGGCTGCGGTGAGCAGCGCCAGCACCAGCGTGTTCCACGCCACGCCGCAGCGCACGCCGCCCGCCAGGCAACCCAGACCCCAGATGCGCTCGGTGAACACGCGTGCGACGAAGGCAGCCATCGACCATTGCCCGTCTTCGTTGAAGAAGGCGCCCGACAGCGCCTTGCTCACCGGGTAGGCGATGAACAGCGCCATCAGCACGCCGCAGCCGACCACCGCCGCCGCCACGAACAGGTCGCCCTTGAACAGGCCGAGCCGCGCAATGCCGAAGGCCGCCAGCAGCACCAGCGCCGTGAGCGCCACGAAGCCGCCCGCGCCGATGCCGAACTGGTTGACGGCCAGCTCGCCGAACTGCGTGTTGAGCGCCGCGACGCTCCAGCCGCGCGCGCCGATGGTGAAGCCCGCCACGGCCAGGCCGATGGCGCCGATCGCGCCGCCCGCCAGCAGCCAGCGCCCCTGCGCCTTGCCGGCCGGCAAGGCTGCACCGACGGCGCACAGCAGCAAACCGGCCAGCCCGATGAAGAGCCAGCTGCGGCCCTGCGTGGCCGCCTGCATCAGGCCATTGGCGCCCTCTGCACTGCCGAACACCTGCGGAACGGCTTCGTACCAGGTCGCATCCTGGATCGCATACCAGGGCAGCACGAGGTAGGCCGCAAAGCCCAGCACGACCCAGGCCCAGATCCAGTGCCGCGCGCGCCGGGCGGCCGCGAGAGACGCCGGGTTGACCGGTGCGCTGTCGTTGGAACGCGCTTCCACTTAGCGCGGCAGCGAATTGACGTCTTTTTCCCAGCGCGCGATCAGACGGCGGCGCTCGGCGCTGGCGCCGTACTTGGCGTAGTCGTAGTTGATGAACTTGATCTTCTTGAAATCGGGAATGCGCGGGTCGAGCTTGGCGGTCGCGTTGCTCGGCAGCTGGAACTGCTTGTTGGCGGCGCCCAGTTCCTGCGCGGCGGGCGTGAGCGCCCATTCGTAGAACTTCTTGGCGGCGTCGAGGTTGCGCGCGCCTTTGATGATGCTCATGGAGCCGATCTCGGCGCCGGTGCCGTCGCTGGGCGTGATGGTCTCGACCGGAAAGCCCTGCATCTTCTCGCCCGGGCCGTCGTGCACGAAGCTGATGGAGATCGCGGTTTCGCCGCGCGCCACCGCCTTGATCGGGCCGGTGCCCGAGCGGGTGTACTGGCCGACGTTCTTGTGCAGCGCCTTGAGGTAGTCGAAGGCCTTGTCCTCGCCCATGAGCTGCACCAGCGTGGCGATCATGGTGTAGGCCGTGCCGCTGGAAGCCGGGTTGGCCACCTGGATGTCGCCCTTGTACTCGGGCTTGAGCAGGTCGGCCCAGGTCTTGGGCACGGGCAGCTTCTTCTTGCCCAGCAGCTCGGGGTTGTAGCCGAAGCCCAACGGGCCCGAGTAGATGCCCACGGTCTTGTAGCCCGACTGCTTGGCCTGCTGCTGCGCCCAGGGGTGCAGCTGCGGCAGCGTGGGCGACTTGTATTCGAGCGTGAGCCCCTGCTCGGCCGCCTGCAGGTGCGGGTCGCCCGTGCCGCCGAACCAGACGTCGGTCTTGGGGTTGTCCTTCTCGGCGATGAGCTGGGCCAGCGCCTCGCCCGAGCCCTTGAGCGCCATGTTGATCCGCACGCCCGTGGTGCGGGCGTAGACGGTGGAGATCACGTTGCACCACTCGGCCTGCACCGAGCAGATGACGTTGACGGTTTGCGCCGACGCTGCGGCCGACAGACCCAGCAGCGCGGCTGCCGTGAAAAGCTTCTTCATTTGATATTCCCCTGCATCGGCCATAAAAAAAGGCCTTGCGGCCTTGGGTCAGCGTAGCTTTAGTACAGGTGTGCCGAATCGGTAGAAGTACCATCGCGACTGGCACACGGCCTGCTCTGCATCCAGACAAAAGGAAAGTTTTCTCATGAGCTTCGATCTCGTTCTGTTCGGCGGTACTGGCGACCTTGCGTGGCGCAAACTGATGCCCGCTTTGTTCCAGGCCTTCAGGCACGGCAGCCTGCCGCAGGACGGACGCATCGTCGGCGTGGCACGCGACGACCTGTCGGACGACCAGTACCGCGAGCTGATCCAGTCGCGCTTCAGCGCCGTCGAAGGCGCCAAGCGCCCCTCCCCGGAAGAGTTCAAGAAGTTCGCCTCCATGCTGCATTACCTGCGCATGGACCTGTCCAAGCCCGCCGACTACGCCAGCCTGGCCGAGCTGCTCCAGCAGCGCGACGCCAAGACGGTCGTGATGTACGTGGCCACGGCGCCCGCGCTCTTCACCCAGGTGGTCGAGCAGATCGCCGCCGCCGGGCTCAACGGCCCGCGCACCCGCGTCGTGCTCGAAAAGCCGCTGGGCCACGACCTGGCCTCCAACCGCGCCATCAACGCCGCGGTGGGCAAGGTGCTCGAAGAAAAGCAGGTCTTTCGCATCGACCACTACCTGGGCAAGCCCTCGGTGCAGAACCTGTTCGCGATGCGCTTCGGCAACGCGCTGTTCGAGCCCATCTGGCGCCGCGAGCACATCGCCAACATCCAGATCACCATGGCCGAAGACCTCGGCGTGGAAAAGCGCGGCGCCTTCTACGACCAGACCGGCGCGCTGCGCGACATGGTGCAGAACCACGCGCTGCAGCTGCTGTGCGCCGTGGCCATGGAGCCGCCGATCAACGCCCACGCCGACGCCATCCGCGACGAAAAGCTCAAGGTGCTGCGCGCCCTCAAGCCCTGGACGCCCGAGACGCTCGGCCTGCATGCGGTGCGCGGCCAGTACACGGCCGGCACGGCCTACGGCGAGCGGGTGCAGGGCTACCGCGACGAGCCGGGCGTGAACCCCGACAGCCGCACCGAAACCTTCGTGGCGCTGCGCACCGAAATCGCCAACTGGCGCTGGGCCGGCGTGCCCTTCTACATCCGCACCGGCAAGCGGCTGGCCTCGCGCGACGCGCGCATCGAGGTCAACTTCCGCCCGACGCCGCACGCGATCTACCGCGCGCCCGCGGGCAACGTCAACAAGCTCGTGATCAACCTGCAGCCGAAAGACGGCCTGGAACTGCACATGCTCGCGCAGGCCCAGGACAACCGGCAGCGCGGCGGCAACGGCCATCCCAGCGCCGCGCAACTGGCGCCGGTGCAGCTCGACCTCGATTTCGACAAGCGCTTCGGCGCCGAGCGCGTGGGCGCCTACGAACGCCTGCTGCTCGACGTGATCGACGGCCGCCTCAACCTGTTCGTGCGCAGCGACGAGCAGGAAGAAGCCTGGCGCTGGGTCGAGCCGCTCATCGATTCCTGGGAATCCGACGGCGGCCCGCGCCCTTATGCGGCCGGCACCTGGGGCCCCAGCGCATCGAGCGCCATGATCGCGCGCGACGGCTTCGCCTGGGGCGAAGAGCAGTAACGCAGCAGCAAGGCTGCGCGGCCTTCCTTCAGCCGAACTGAAGGCAGCGCATGCCGAGCGTGCCCGACTGGAAGCCTTCGTAGACGGTCTTCGCACGCTCGCCCGGCGCCGCAGCACCCAGGGCATACAGGAAGGGAAAGTAGTGATCCGGCGTGGCCACGGCGGTCGACGCCCCCTCGAGTTTCTCGTAGCCGATGAGCGCACGGTCGTCCCGGCCGGCCAGCGCGGCCTTCACCGCATCATCGAAAGATTGCGCCCACGGGCGGCTGGCCTTCGGGCCGTCGGGCGTGCCGCGGTCGGTCACGCGCAGGTTGTGCACCACGTTGCCGCTGCCCATCACGAGCACACCCTGGTCGCGCAACGCTGACAGGTCGCGCCCCACCGCATGGTGGAACGCCGCCGGCTTGTCGTAGTCGATGCTGAGCTGGAAGACCGGCACGTCGGCCTTCGGGTACAGGTGCTTCAGCACACTCCAGGTGCCGTGGTCCAGCCCCCACTGCTCGGTGGCGATCACCGGCGTCTGCTTGACGGCGCCGACCGCCGCGCGTGCGAGCGCGGGATGACCCGGCGCCGGGTACTCGATGTCGAACAGCGCCTGCGGAAAGCCGCCGAAATCGTGGATCGTCTTGGGCCGCGTATGCACCGTGACGCCGGTCGCGCCCTGGCTGAGCCAGTGCGCCGACACGCTGAGGATGGCCGTGGGGCGCGGCAGCTCGCGGCCCCAGGCGGCGAGGCGGCGCGTGAAGGCGTTGTCCGCGAGCGCATTCATCGGCGACCCGTGGCCGATGAAGATGACGGGCATGCGGCGCGCGGGTGCTGCGCCGGCCGCGTGCGCGATCTCGCTCATCGACGCCAGCGCGGCGGTCGCGCCCAGCGCCGAGCCCATGAGAAAGCCGCGGCGGCCGAGCAGGCGGGTCATCGGGGTGGAGGTCATCGTGTCAGGGGGTGGGGGTTCGGGGCCAACCCGGGACTGTGCAACAGAGTGATGGCAGGGAAAGTGCGTTTACGCACACCGTGAGGCGCAAACGCCAGGATCACGGCACGAATGCACGCAGACGCTCGCCCAGCGGCGCGAGGAAATCGCGCAGCAAGGGCTCGCGCATCAGCGTGTCGATGTAGCCCGGGGCCAGTCGCCCGTTCTCTGCATACACCGCCAGCACGCGCAGGCTTTCACCGCGCAGCACCGTGGTCGCGTGGACGTCGCCCTGCCGCTCGCAGGCGCTCGCCATGTCGCGCAGCAGCGCCGCGGCATCGTCGGCATCGGGCGCCCACTGCTGGCCGTAGAGCCGGGCCAGCCGCTGCGCATCGGCGGACGGCACATCGGGGAAGACCAGCGGCAGCAAGCGCTCCCGCACATGGGCCAGCGCCATCACATCGGTTTCCGCAAGGCCCGCGGCGTGGTGGCGCGTCAGGCGAATCAGGCCCATGCCGAGGTTGGCGAGCCGCGCACCGCCGCGCACCGCCGCGCACCAGTTCCAGCAGCAGGCCGAGCCATGCGAACCGGCCGAGCGTGGCGTCGAAGCCCAGCCCGCGCTGCTGGATGCGAGGCAGCGCCAGCATCAGGCCGCCCATCAGCAGCGGTTGTTCATGCGGCAGATGGGCCAGCAGCGCGGCCAGGATCTGCTCGTGCATCTCCGGCAGGCGCTGCATCGGCGGCGGTTCCGTATCGCCGTCGCGGACGTACCAGGCACCGACCGCGCTGATCTCCGGCGATGCCCGCAGGAACGCGGACTGCACCTGCAAGCGCTCGGGCGCACAGCGCACGGTCGGCGACCACAGCGCCAGCGCGTCACCGTGCGCCTGCATCAAGCCCCATTGCGCGGCGGCGGCCCATCCCATCGGAACGGGTGCCTGCAACAGCAGCAACCCGGCCAGTCGCGGATCGGCCGCCATGCGCGCGCGAACCACGGCCACGGTGGCGTCGGTGGAGCCGTCGTCCACCACGATGATCTGGTGCGGTGCGAGGCTCTGCTCGGCGATCGATGCCAGGGCCTCCACGATGTGTGTCTCGTCGTCGCGCGTCACCATCAGCACCGACACCTGCGAGGCAGGCTCACCCGTGCGCCGTGCCTGCTGCCCCACCCACCGCTGCCGGGCCGCCGCAAGGTAGCGCTGCATCGCGCCCGCCAGCACCTCATGCTGCGGCGGCAAGGATTGCAGCGCTCGCGGCCCCGCGATTTCCAGTGCACGCCGCCGCGGCGCATCGGCCACCAGCGCGCGCACGCGGTCGATCAGTTCGTCCTTCGTGCACCCTTCGACCGCGTCGCGCAGCACCTGCGGAATCTCGGAATGGGGGTACAGCTCCGACACCACGGCCTTGCGATGCCGCAGCAGGATCGACAGGCGCGGCAGCTCCACGGTGCTGGAGTGGTCGGCCTTGCGCATGTTCAGCCCGACCTTGGCGCGCGGCAGCAAGGCGTCGCGCTGCGCCGGCGTCCAGGCCGTGCCGAAGGGATAAGCGACGCGCAGTCCGGCGGCCGTCAGCGCCTCCAGCACCTGCAGCCGCCGGGGAGTCGTCTCACCGAAGAAGATGACGTCGATGTCCTGCTGCGCATCGTCCAGCACCTCGGACGCCGGCACCAACGGCGTGGCCAGCGGCTCGAAGCCCGGGCCCACGTAGTCGGAGCGGTAGATGCCCAGCGCCGGGTGGTGCACCATGTTCTCGAGGCTGTACTCCCACACGTGGGCGCGCTGCAGCAGCCGTTGGTAACCGGGCATCTCCGCGAGCAACGCTGGCAGGGCCGGCTCGAAGTTGACGACGATCGCGTTCGGCGGCAACTCGTCGTCCGAGGGCAGGCTCAGGCCCATCGCGAAAAAGAAAAGGTTGATGTCGTCGTTGTCGACACCTGGCCCCGGCGCGATGCTTGTCGTGTAGCCGAGGCGTTCGCAGGCGAGGCGAAAACCCTCCATCACCTCCTGCACGTTCTCATTGCCCAGCGAGCAGAAGCGCAGGTGCGGCCGGTACGGAAAGTTATCCGCCGGCCAGCCCTGCGGGCTGCCGCCTTCGCTCACAAGCGGCCTTCCTCCACGGCGTGGCAGGCCACCTGCACGCCCTTCAGGCTCAACAGCGACGGCCGTTCCGACGAGCAGCGCGCATTCGCGTGCGGGCAGCGCGGATGAAAGGCACAGCCGGTCGGCGGGTTCAGCGGGTTCGGCACTTCGCCCTGCACCGGCGTGCGCGCACGGCCGGTGTGCTTCATCTGCGGGATCGCGTCGAGCAGCATGCGGGTGTACGGATGCTGCGGGTCGGCGAAGAGCTTCTGCTTGTCCGCCACCTCGACCAGCCGGCCCAGGTACATCACGCCGACCTGGTCGGCCACGTGGCGCACGACGGCGAGGTTGTGCGAGATGAAGAGGTACGTCAGGCCCTGCTCGCGCTGCAGGTCTTTCATGATGTTGAGCACCTGCGCCTGCACGCTCACGTCAAGCGCCGAGGTGGGCTCGTCGCACACCAGGAACTCAGGCTGCGTGGCGAGCGCGCGGGCGATCGAGATGCGCTGGCGCTGGCCGCCCGAGAACTGGTGCGGGTACTTGCTCATGTCCAGCGGCGAGAGGCCGACCGACTGCAGCAGCTCGCCCACGCGCTGGCGCAGCGCGTCCTTGTCACTCAGGATGCCGTGCTCGCGCAGCGGCTCGCCGATGATGTCTTCGACGATCCAGCGCGGGTTGAGGCTCGCGTAGGGGTCCTGGAAGATCATCTGGATGCGACGGCGCAGCTGCCGGCCTTCGGGCGTCTTGAACGCGGCGTGCGCGTCCTGCCCGTCGAACTGCAGGCCGCCGCGAGTCGGCGCATACAGGCCCACCAGCAGGCGCGCGACGGTGCTCTTGCCGCAGCCCGATTCGCCGACCAGCGCGAGCGTCTTGCCGCGCTCGATCGAAAAGCTCACGCCGTCGACCGCATGCAGCAGCACGCGCGGCTTGCGTTCGAGCACGCGGTTGAGCCAGGGCGGCGACACGTCGAAGGTGCGCGCGAGGTCGTGCGCGACCACGAGCGGCTCGCCGGCCTTGGTCGCCGCAGCGTCCTTGCGGGGTTCGATCACGGCGCTCATCGGGTCACCTCCGCGAGGGGTTCGGTCGCCTCGGGCGTGGCGCGCTCGCCGGCCGCCAGGGCGTCGTGGTGTTGCGCGGCGATCTCGGCCTGGCCCGCATGCGGATCGGCGGCGTCGTGCAGCCAGCAGGCGGCGCGCGTGGCGCCCGCATGCATCAGCTCGGGCCGTTCGGTCAGGCAGCGTGCAAAGGTGCGCGGGCAGCGCGGGTTGTAGGCACAGCCGGTCGGGATGGCATTGAGCCGCGGCATGGCGCCGTCGATCTGGTTGAGCCGTTCGCGGTCGACCGTCATGTCGGGAATCGACGCCATCAGGCCCGAGGTGTAGGGATGCGCGGGCTGATGGATCACCTCGTGCACCGGGCCGATCTCGGCGATGCGGCCCGCGTACATCACGGCCACGCGGTCGCAGGTTTCGGCGATCACGCCCATGTCGTGGGTGATGAGCATCACCGCCGCGCCGCGGTCTTTGCAGATCTGCTTGAGCAACTGGATGATCTGCGCCTGGATCGACACGTCGAGCGCGGTGGTCGGCTCGTCGGCGACGATGAGCTTGGGCTCGGCCGCGAGCGCCAGGGCAATCACCACGCGCTGGCGCATGCCGCCCGAGAACTGGTGCGGAAAGTGGTCGATGCGCTGTTCGGCGGCGGGAATGCCGGTGTCCTGCAGCAGGCTGATGGCGCGCTTGCGCGCTTCCGATTCGGTCACCGGCAGGTGGGTGCGGATGGTCTCGATGAGCTGGCGGCCCACCGTGTACAGCGGGTTCAGCGAGGTCAGCGGGTCTTGAAAGATCGCGCCGATCTTGCGGCCGCGAATGGGGCGCATCGCGTCGAAGCCGAGGTTGTCGATGCGTTGGCCTTCGAGCAGGATCTCGCCGCTGGCCACGCGGCCCGGCGGTTCGAGCAGGCCGATGATGGCCGCGCCGGTGAGCGACTTGCCCGCACCCGATTCGCCCACCACGCCGAGGATTTCTCCGGGCGCAATGTCGAAGGAAATGCGGTCGATCGCGCGCAGCGTGCCGCGGCGGTGCGGAAATTCGACGACGAGGTCTTTGACCTGGAGCAGCGTCATGGGGGCGTTGTCCTTTTCTGTTCAGCGCAAGCGCGGATTGAGCGCGTCGCGCAGCCAGTCGCCGAGCAGGTTCACGCTGAGTGCGATGAGCACCAGCATCAGGCCCGGGAACACCGTGATCCACCATTCGCCCGAGAACAGGTACTGGTTGCCGATGCTGATGAGCGTGCCCAGCGAGGGCGAGGTCGGCGGCACGCCGACGCCCAGGAACGACAGCGTGGCCTCGGTGATGATCGCGGTCGCGACCTGGATGGTGGCCAGCACCATCACCGGCCCCATCACGTTGGGCAGCACGTGGCGCAACATGATGCGCAGCGGCGCCACGCCGGTGACGCGCGCGGCCTGCACGTATTCCTTGTTGCGCTCCACCAGCGTGGAGCCGCGCACGGTGCGCGCGTACTGCACCCAGCCCGTGAGCGAGATCGAAATGATCAGCACGCCGAAGGCCAGCGATTCGTGCGCGCTCGGAAAGAGCGCACGGCCGACACCGGCGATGAGCAGCGCGACCAGGATGGGCGGGAACGACAGCATCACGTCGCACACGCGCATGAGGAAGGAGTCGAGCCAACCACCGAAGAAGCCAGCCAGCAGGCCGAGCACCACGCCGACCACGACCGACAGCACCACCGACACCACGCCGACGATCAGCGAGATGCGCGCGCCGTAGATCACGGCCGAAAGAATGTCGCGGCCCTGGTCGTCGGTGCCGAGCAGGTACTTGGAGGAGCCTTCGGCGTTCCAGGCTGGCGGCAGGCGGGCGTCGCCGAGTTCGAGGGTGGCGAGGTCAAAAGGATTGTGCGGCGACACCCATCCGGCGAACACCGAACAGAAGACGCACACCAGCGCAATGACGGCGGCAGCGATCGCCACCGGCGAATTGCGGAAGCTGTAGCCGACATCGCTGTCGAGCCAGCGGGCAAGGGTTTTTTTCATCGTGGGCAAAAAAGAATGGGCCCGCAGGAAGCGGGCCCATGGTCGGGCCGCTCAGGCAGCGGCCCACGGTCGACTTACTTGATGCTCATCCACTTGAAGTACATGAAGTTGTCGGCCAGTTGCACCAGCTCGACCTTCTTGCTCACGCCCCAGGCCAGCGACTGCTGATGCAGCGGCAGGTGGCCGATGTCGTCGGAATGGACCTTGAAGGCTTCCTTGATCATCTCGTTGCGCTTGCCCTTGTCCGACTCGGACTGGATCTTCTTGGTCAGCTCGTCGAGCTTGGGGTTGCAGTAGGCGCCCAGGTTGAACTGGCCCGTGCCCTTGTCGTCGGGGCACGAGGTGAGCGAACTCAGCGCATTGTGCGAATCGTAGGTGGTCGGGGTCCAACCCAGCATGTAGAAGCTGGTGTCGCGGCGCAGGATCTTGGGGAAGTAGGTGCCCTTGGTCTCGGCCACGAGGTTGATCTTCACGCCGATCTTCGCGAGGTTGGCGGCCACGCTCTGGCAGATCTGGCCGTCGTTGACGTAGCGGTCGTTCGGACAGTTCATCGAGACTTCGAAGCCGTTCGGATAGCCGGCTTCGGTCAGCAGCTTCTTGGCGGCATCAACGTCGAAGGGCAAGCGCTTGTCCTGATCGGCGGTCCAGCCGTTGATGCCCGGGCCGACGAGCAGCGCGGTGGGCTTGGAGGCGCCGCGCATCACGGTGCGCTGGATGCCGGCGATGTCGATGGCCTGGTAGAAGGCCTGGCGCACGCGCTTGTCCTTGAACGGGTTCTTGCCCTTCACGTTCGAGTACTGCAGCTCGTCGCGCTTCTGGTCCATGCCCAGGAAGATGGTGCGCATCTCGGGGCCAGTGATGACGCGGGCGTTGGGCGCAGCGTTGATGCGCGCGATGTCCTGCACGGGCACGGGCTCCATCACGTCGACTTCGCCGGAGACCAGCGCGGCCACGCGGGTCGCGGGGTTGGCGATGGGCGTGAACACGATCTCCTGCGCGTTGCCGTCGATCTTGCCCCAGTAGGTGCCGTTGCGCGTGAACACGGTGCGCACGTTGGGCTGGCGTTCGCGCACGCGGAACGGACCGGTGCCGTTGGCCTTGAACGAGGCCGTGTTCTCGATGCCCTTGCGGCGGTCGACGGGCTTGGTGGCCTGGTTTTCCTCGCACCACTTCTTGCTCATGATCATGGTGAGCGAGATCACGTCGGGCAAGATCGGGAACGGGCCGTTTGTTTCGATTTCGACGGCGAGGTCACCGACCTTGCGCACGGCCTTGATCTCGCTGAGCGTGGCCTTCATGTCGGAGCCGTCGCCCTGCGCACGCGCAAAGCTGAACACCACGTCGTCGGCGCTGAACGGCGTGCCGTCATGGAACACCACGCCCTTGCGCAGCTCGAAGCGCCACACGTTCGGCGAAGTCTGCTTCCAGCTCGTGGCCAGCAGCGGTGCCAGGCTCAGGTCCTTGTTGCGGCCCACGAGAGTTTCATAGACGTTGGCGGTGACGCTCAGTTGCAGCGACTCGTTGAGCGAGTGCGGGTCGAGCGACAGGGCATCGCCCTGGTTCGCGATGCGGATGGTCTGCGCGCTCGCGACCATGCTGACGGCGCTCAGAGCGCACAGGACGGCGACCGCGGCCGCTTTCTTCTTGAAACTCATGGGAACACTCCTCGGGTTGGGATCAAAAAATACATCAAGAAGCCGCGGTGGCGGCTGCTTGCTCTGGCTGCGTACCGCGGGTGGCGGCAAGCGGCATGCCCCGCTCGATCAGCCCCGCATGCAATGCGGCGCCGAGCGGCAGGATCTCGTCATTGAAGTCGTAGCGGCTGTTGTGCAGGAAGGCGCCGCTACGGGCGTCCTGGCCGATGCGCAGGTAGGCGCCGGCCTTTTTCTGCAGCATGAAGGAGAAATCTTCGGCGCCCATGCTGGGCTCCAGGTTGCGGTCGACGTTCTTCGCACCGACCAGCGACTCGGCCACGTCGGCCGCGAACATCGCCTCGGGCGCGGTGTTGATGGTGGCCGGGTAGATGCGCTCGTACTTGATCGTCGCGGTCGCGCCAAAGCCGGTGGCAATGGCCGTGCACAGCTCGCTCAGTCGCTGCTCGACCTGCGCCTGCACGCGCGCGCTGAAGGTGCGCACGGTGCCGACCAGCGTGGCCTCGCCCGGGATCACGCTCATGGCGCCGAGGTCGCCGGCCTGCACGGCGCAGATGCTGACGACGGCCGCGTCGATGGGGCGCACGCTGCGCGACACGATGGTCTGCGCCGCGGTGATGATGTGCGCGGCCACCACGACGGGGTCGATGGTCTGGTAGGCGTGCGCGCCATGGCCGCCCTTGCCCTTGATCTCGATCGTCACGCGGTCGGCCGCGGCCATCATCGCGCCGCGGTTGATGCCGACGGTGCCGGCCGGCATCGCGGGCCAGTTGTGCATCGCATAGACAGCGTTCACCGGGAAGCGGTCGAACAGGCCGTCTTCGATCATCACGCGCGCACCGGCAAAGCCTTCTTCGCCGGGCTGGAAGATCAGCACGGCGGTGCCATCGAAGTCGCGCGTCTCGGCCAGGTAGCGCGCGGCGCCGACCAGCATCGCCGTGTGGCCGTCGTGGCCGCAGCCATGCATCAGGCCGTCGTTGGCGGAGCGCCAGCCGAAGTCGTTGTCTTCGCGCATGGGCAGCGCGTCCATGTCGGCACGCAGGCCGATCATGCGACCGCTGGCCGTCGACTTGCCACGGATGACGCCGACGACGCCGGTCTTGCCGATGCCGTCATGGATCTCGTCCACGCCGCAAGCGCGCAGTGCCTCGCGCACGCGGCCCGAGGTGTAGACCTCTTCGAAGCCGAGCTCGGGGTTGGCATGCAGGTCGCGGCGAAAGGCCGTGATTTCGGGGTAGAAGCTGGCGATGTGCGCGAAGGCCCGGCCGGAGGCCTGCAGGCGCGGCGTTGCAGCGGCCGTTGCTGTTGCGGCGGCACTCACCTCAATGGCCTCCCGCCTTGCCCACGCGCAGCCGGGGATCGACCACGAAGTACAACAGGTCGACCACGAGGTTGATCACCACGAAGATCAACGCGATCAGGCACAGGTAGGCGGCCATCACGGGGATGTCCGCGAAGGTCACGGCCTGGATGAAGAGCAGCCCCATGCCCGGCCACTGGAACACCGACTCCGTGATGATCGCGAAGGCGATCAGGCCGCCGAGCTGCAGGCCCGTGATGGTCATGACCGGCACCAGCGTGTTCTTGAGCGCGTGGCCGAAGTGAATCGCGCGGTTCGACAGGCCCCGGGCGCGCGCGAACTTGATGTAGTCGGTGCGCAGCACCTCGAGCATCTCGGCGCGCACCAACCGCATGATCAGCGTGAGCTGGAAGATCGCCAACGTCACCGCCGGCAGGATGATGTGGTGCCAGCCGTCGGCCTTGAACAGGCCGCTGGTCCACCAGCCGAACTGCACGGTGTCGCCGCGCCCGAAGCTCGGGAACCAGCCCAGCGTCACGGCGAAGACGAGGATCAGCAGGATGCCGATCAGGAAGGTGGGCAGCGACACGCCGAGCAGCGACACGGTCATGAACACCTGGCTCATAAAGGTGCCACGGCGCAACGCGGTGTACACGCCCATCGGGATGCCGACGAACAGGGCCAGAGCCGCGGCCACGAGTGCGAGTTCGAGCGTGGCCGGGAAGCGCTCGCCGATCAGGCGCGACACCTTGGCGCCCTGACGCAGGCTCAGGCCGAACTCGCCTTGTGCGGCATTGACGAGGAAATGCCAGAACTGCACGAAGAAGGGTCGGTCGAGCCCCAATGCGGCGCGCATTTCACGGATCTGGTCGGGCTTGGCATCCTGTCCCAGCAGGAACACGACCGGGTCGCCGACATATTGAAAGAGAAGGAAGGCAATGAACGCAACCGCGATCATCACGATCACGGCCTGGATCAGGCGGCGCAGTACAAAGGCAGTCATTCAGCAACAAGAGTGATCGCGGCATGCTAGCAGTGCAAGCAGCGTGCCCGCACGGGGGTTCCCCGGGGGTGGAGGTGCAATCTTTACGAGTGCGAGCAGGCGCACCCCGAATGAAAAAAGCCACCCGGCTTGCGCCAGGTGGCTTTTGAGTCTTTCGATTCGAAGCTGGCTTACGCCAGCATCAAATTAGAAAGCGTGACGGATACCGAAGTCGTAGCCGGTCGAGTTCTTCGGGGTGAAGACACCGCTGTTGATGAAGGCCGGGCCGCCAACGGTCAGGGCTGCACCGTTCTTGTTGCTCACGCGAGCAACCGTAGCGTACAGAGCCGTGCGCTTCGACAGGTTGTGCACGTAGCCGATAGCCAGCTTGTTAGCCTTCGGGTCGGAAACGCGGGGCGTGAAGAACGACTCGGGTTGGTTGAAGTCGTACTTGACGTGCGAGTACGAAGCGCGGATCAGGCCAGCACCGACGGGCACGGTCACGCCCAGCAGGTAACCGGTCAGATCGGTGTCAGCAGCGGCGTTAGCAAACGGGGTGACTTCGTAGTCGACCTTGTTCTTGACGCGCGACACTTCACCGAACAGCTTCACGGGACCGAAGTCATACGAAGCGCCCAGGTTCAGCGTGTTGACCTTGTTGGTCACGCCAGCGTAGAACTGGTCACCCGAGGTGCTGCTGCCATAAGCCAGCGCCACGTCCAGAGGACCGTTGGCGTAGCCGAAACGGCCACCGACGTAACGGCCGGTACGCGAGTTGTTCGCGACGTTAGGCGTAGCGGTACCAGGGCTGAACTTGTCCTTCTCGTGGAAGCCGTACTGCACTTGGCCGTAGAAGCCGCCCAGGTTCGGGGGCAGGAAGTAGCCGATGGTGTTGCTGGCGCGAACGTAGTTCGGGTTGCCACCAAAGCCACCCGAACCGCCGGTGGTGTTGAAACCGCTGGCCGTCGAGATCAGGTTGGTGCCAACGCCGTTGGTGCCGAACGGATCGAACACGGTGTCGTTCCAGAACGTCGGGGTGTAGTCACGACCCAGGCGGACTTCACCGAAACCACCCGACAGGCTCACGGTCGAGCGACGAGCGAACGTCGACACGCCGGTTGCGCCGTCGTCATTGGTGATCGGGGCTTCGAGCCAGAAGCTGGCTGCCAGGCCGCCACCCAGGTCTTCCGTACCACGGAAGCCCAGACGGCTGGAGTTGTAACCCGAGTTGGCCAGAGCCGTACGGCTGACCTTGACGCTGCCACGGTTCAGGTAGAACGGGTCGACGAACGTGGCGCCGCGCAGGTCACGCGAGGTGGACGAGTAGCCGCTGATCGACGCGTCGACCACACCAAACAGAGTGACGGACGACTGAGCCGAGGCAACACCGGCGACAGCCAGGGCAGCCAGAGCAACTAGAGATTTTTTCATTGCAAGTTTCTCCAAGGTTAAACATAGGGCTCCGGTGCGAAGGGCTCACCGTGACTGGCACTTTGTGCTCCCACCGGACCCCGGGCCAACCTCCTTTTGGGAAGTTGATGCTATTGCACCAGAGCCACTGCAACAGGGCAAAACAAATCGCCCTAAATCTTGGAAGCCCCGCGTGTTTCGTTGCAGTCGTGCAACAAAGGACTTAGGCGAGTTGTTTTTCCACGATGTGAAACAAAATGTGGCCGCCTTGCATCACTGGGCAGGTGGGTTCAAATAGACCCATGACCGCCTTGTTCGACCCAGCCCTGACTGCCGCCGATGCGGCTTTGCGCACGCTTTTTGCCCGATCTCACGCCACTCGGGCGCTTCCTCCGGCGATCGAGCCTCAAGGTGAATTGAGCGAGTCGGAACGCCGCGAAGCCGGCGCCCTGATGCGCGTGAACCATGTGGGTGAAGTGTGCGCACAGGCGCTGTACACCGCCCAGGCCGCCGTGACGCGTGACCCGGCATTGCGCGCCCATTTCCTGGAAGCCGCGCATGAAGAAACCGACCATCTGGCCTGGACCCGGCAGCGACTGGACGACCTGGGCGCCCGCCCGTCCCTCCTGAACCCGCTCTGGTATGCCGGCGCTTTCGGCCTCGGGCTGATTGCGGGGCGTCTGGGCGATCCCTTGAGCCTCGGTTTCGTTGCAGAAACCGAGCGCCAAGTGGAGGCGCACCTCGAAAGCCACCTGGATCGCCTGCCGCCGACCGATCACGCCTCCCGTGCCGTGGTCGAGCAGATGAAGATCGACGAAGCCCGCCATGCCACGCAAGCCGTGGACGCCGGCGCGGCTGAACTGCCGGCGCCGGCCAAGGCCCTCATGCGCCTGGCATCACGGGTCATGACGACCGTAGCGCACCGGATTTGACCTCGCGGGCGTCGCCGCAGGGTGTCTTCAGGTCTCGATCAGGTCGAAACTGGTCGTGATTTCCGCCGTCTTCGCCAGCATGATGCTGGCCGAGCAGTAGGTTTCGTGGCTCAGAGCGATCGCCCGCTCTACCGCGGTAGCCGGAATTCCCTTACCCGCCACGGTGAAGTGCATGTGGATCTTCGTGAAGATCTTGGGGTCCTTTTCCGCACGCTCGCTGGTCAGCTTGACGCTGCAGCGCTCGACGCGATGGCGCCCTCTTTTCAATATGAGCACCACGTCGTAGGCCGTGCAGCCCCCGGTGCCCGCGAGCACGGTTTCCATCGGCCGCGCGGCCAGGTTCTGTCCGCCGTTCTCGGGCTTGGCCGCATCCGGGGCCCCGTCCATCATCAGGACGTGGCCGCTGCCAGTCTCGGCCACGAAGCCCATGGCCGATCGGGTGCCTGCGTCACCGGTCCAACTTACTGTGCATTCCATGGTGTTTCAGTTCCAATTGGGATGAGTTGGTGCGCAAAAGTGCACGCCAACATCGGTTTTGTGTGTGGGAAAAGCATCGCCCGCTTGTTGCGTCGCAGCAAAGGGTGGGTATACTCTATTTCATTGCTGTGCACTTCATGGTGCGCACCCAGTTGTCTCCTCCACCCTTCCAATTGGTGGATTTAGCCCCGAGTCGCAAGACTCGGGGCTTTTTTCTTTGTGCGCGCCCCTGGGGGCCGGGCCTCTTATCATCGCCGGTTCGCTCATGAACACTCCCCTGGAAAAGACCGTGCCCGACGCACCCGCTCCGGCGCTCACGCCCGCCGACTACCTCAAGAGAATCCTCAACGCACGGGTCTACGACGTGGCCGTCGAGTCCGCGCTGGAGAAGGCGCGCGCGCTCAGCGAGCGCCTAGGCAATACCGTCTTGCTCAAGCGCGAAGACCAGCAACCCGTATTCAGTTTCAAACTGCGCGGTGCCTATAACAAGATGGCACACCTCAGCAAAGCGCAATTGGCGAGCGGTGTGATTTGCGCATCGGCCGGCAACCACGCACAAGGTGTTGCGCTCGGCGCGCGCAAGCTCGGCACGCGTGCGGTGATCGTGATGCCCGTGACAACGCCGCAATTGAAGATTGATGCAGTGCGCGGTTTCGGCGGCGAGATCGTGTTGCATGGCGACAGCTATTCCGACGCCTACCTGCATGCGCTCGAATTGCAGGCGCAGCAGAGCCTGACCTTCGTTCACCCGTTCGACGACCCCGATGTCATCGCGGGCCAGGGCACCATCGCGATGGAAATCCTGCGCCAGCACCAGGGCCCGCTCGATGCGGTGTTCGTGGCGATCGGCGGCGGCGGCCTCATCTCCGGCGTGGCCAACTACATCAAGGCCGTGCGGCCCGAGATCAAGGTGATCGGCGTTCAGATGAACGACTCTGACGCGATGATGCAATCGGTCGCCGCGCACCAACGCGTGAACCTCCCTGACGTCGGCCTGTTCTCCGATGGCACGGCCGTCAAGCTGGTCGGCGAGGAAACCTTCCGCATCGCGCAGAACCTGGTCGACAGCTACATCTCGGTCGACACCGACGCCGTGTGCGCCGCCATCAAGGATGTGTTCGTCGACACGCGCAGCATCGTCGAACCGGCCGGTGCGCTGGCCGTGGCGGCCATCAAGCAGTACGTAGCCGAACACGGCCGCCAGGGCGAGACCTACGCGGCGATCCTGTGCGGCGCGAACATGAACTTCGATCGGCTGCGCTTCGTGGCCGAGCGGGCTGAGGTCGGCGAAGAACGCGAAGCGCTGTTCGCCGTGACCATCCCCGAAGAGCGCGGCAGCTTCCGCCGTTTCTGCGAACTCATCAGCGAGTTGCCTGCCGGCGGTGCGCCGCGCAACGTGACCGAGTTCAACTACCGCATCAGCGACGCGGCCAAGGCCCACGTGTTCGTCGGCCTCACGACCTCGGCGCGCGGTGAGTCAGCCACGATCGCGAAGGTCTTCATCGAGCACGGCTTCGATGCGCTCGATCTCACGCACGACGAACTCGCCAAGGAGCATCTGCGCCACCTGGTGGGCGGTCGCACGGGCTTGGCGCACGACGAGCGCCTGCTGCGCTTCGTGTTCCCCGAGCGTCCCGGTGCGTTGCTCAAGTTCCTGAGCCTGATGCGGCCGAACTGGAACATCAGCCTGTTCCATTACCGCAACCAGGGCGCCGACTACGGGCGCATCCTCGTGGGCCTGCAGGTGCCGGCCGAAGAGTCTGCCGCCTTCGACAGCTTCCTCGAAACGCTGGGCTACCCCTGCGTTGAGGAAACGGCCAACCCGGCCTACCGCCTGTTCCTTCAGGCCTGAGCGAAAGAAGAAGAAAAGAGATAGAGACCGCTGCGCTTACTGCGCAGGGCTCTGCGCCTGCGGCGGCGGCTCCATCGCAGCACCCGCCGTGGCGGCAGGTTGCAGTTGCTGCTGCTGCGGCGGCATCACCACCGCCGGCATCGTGGCCGGCAAGGGCCCGGCCGGCGCAGGTGACGACACCGTGGGCAGACCGGCAGGCGGCGTCGGAAGCCCCATGCTCAGCGGCGCACGCACCGGCAGCTGCAGCGTGAACGCCGCCGGCCCGTCGCGCTGGGCGCCGAGCGTCGCTGCGCGCACACCCACCGACTGCAGCACATAGCTTTCACCGACCTTCGAGCCGACGCGGAACGGCCGCGGCGGCTTGCCGTCGATCGAGATCAGCGCCGCGCCCTGGTTCGACGGGTCCGCCACCACGCCCGACAGCGCGAAGCGGCTCGCGGCCTCCGGTGCCACGGGGGCGTTCGACGTCACCGTGACCACGCCCAGCAACCGGGCCACCGCCTCGGCATCGGCCGCGACCGGTGCTCGCGGCATCGTGGCCGCAGCGGCCACGGCATCGGCCGGGGACGCCAGCCGCAGCGCCCAGAACACCGCGGCGCCTGCGGCCAACGCCCAAAGCCCCGTCGTTGCAAGTGGGGCATGCCAGCGGGCTGCGGAGTAAGGACTTGTCATGGCCGCGGATTATCATGCAGCGCGCTTACTGCCTCATGTCCCCGCAAGCTATGAACAAACTCCTTCGTTCCGTCTCCCGCACCGCCCAGCGCGGCTTCACGCTGATCGAACTCATGGTGGTGCTTGTCATCATCGGCGTGCTCGCGGCGTTGATCGTCCCGAACGTGATCGAGCGCGCCGACGACGCCCGCGTCACCGCCGCCCGCACCGACATCAACAACCTGATGCAGGCGCTCAAGCTCTACCGCCTCGACAACCAGCGCTACCCGACCGCCGAGCAGGGCCTGCAGTCGCTGCTGACCCGTCCCACCGCGGGCCCGGCCGCACCCAACTGGAAGCCCTACGTCGAGAAGCTGCCCAACGACCCCTGGGGCCATCCGTACCAATACATGAACCCGGGCATCAAGGGCGAAATCGACGTGCTCTCCTTCGGCGCCGACGGACAGAGCGGCGGCGAGGGCAAGAATGCCGACATCGGCAGCTGGCAGTAAGCGCATCGCCCCCGGCCGCGTCGTGCTGCCAACGCCTCGCGCGGTGCGCGGCTTCACGCTGCTGGAGCTGATCGTGGTGATCGCGATCATCGCGATCGCGACCGCCAGCGTGAGCTTCGCAATGCGCGACAGCAACGCCGCCGCGCTCGACCGCGAGGCCGACCGCCTCGCCGCCCTGCTCGAATCGGCCCGTGCCCAGTCGCGCGCCAGCGGCGTCATGGTGCGCTGGCGCCTCGTCGAAGGCGGCGGCTTCGTCTTCGACGGGCTGCCGGCCGACGCACTTCCCACCGGCTGGATCCACGCGGGCATCACTGCCCAGCCCCTGCTGGGCGGCGGCACGCCGGTGGCGGCGCTGCAGCTCGGGCCCGACCCGATCATTCCGGCGCAGCAGGTCATGCTGCACAGCGAAGGCCCGCCCGCGCGCATGCTGCGCGTTGCCACCGACGGGCTGCGGCCCTTCACCGTGTTCGCCGTGCCATGACACAACGGCTGCGGCGCGCCGGCTCCAGCCGCGGCTTCACGCTGATCGAGGTGCTGATCGCGCTCGGCATCGTCGCGCTCGCGCTCGCGGCCGGCTCGCAGGCCACGATGTCGCTCACGCGCAATGCGCAGCGCCAGTCCGACCTCGTGCTGGCCGGCCTGTGCGCCGAAAACGAACTCGCCAAGGCGCGCCTGTCGCGGCAGATGCCGGCCATCGGCGACTCGGGCTCGATCTGCCTGCAGGCCGGCCTCACCTTCCTCGTGACGACCACGACGGTCCCCACGCTCAACCCTAACTTCCGGCGCGTCGACGTGCAGGTGCGCGACGAAGGCAGCGCGCCGCTGCTGCGCGTCTCGACCGTGGTGGGGCGCGTCTGATGGCGCACATCCGCAAGCCTTCGCGCGCACGCGGCTTCACGCTGATCGAGCTGCTGGTCGCCATCGCCGTGATGGCGCTGCTCGCACTCGTGAGCTGGCGCGGCCTGGACAGCATGTCGCGCGCCACCACGCAGAACCAGCTGCGCGCCGACGCGGTGCTCACGCTGCAGGCCACGCTCGCGCAATGGAGCGCCGACCTCGATGCCGTCACCCTGCTCGCGCAGACCCGTCCGATCGACTGGGACGGCCGCGTGCTGCGCATGACGCGCCGCGGCAGCGACACCAGCACGCCGACCGTGCAGGTCGTTGCGTGGACATTGCGCCCCGGCGCCGACGGCACGCGCTGGCGGCGCTGGCAATCGGCGCCCTTCGCCACGCGCGGCGAATGGGTGCAGGCCTGGAACCTCGCAGCCGCCTGGGCACAAGATGGCGCCGCGCCCACCGGCGGCGCCACCGATGTGGCGCTGATGCCCGTCAACAGCTGGCAGCTCGCGTACTTCCGCAACAACGCCTGGGTGCCGGCGGAGCCGCTGCCCGTCGCGGCGGCGAACCCGTCCAACCCGGCCGGCGCACTCGTCGCCATGCCCGACGGCGTGCGGCTCGTGCTGAACCTGCCGCCCGGCGACGGGCTCTCGGGCACGCTCACGCGCGACTGGGTCCGGCCGACGCTCGGAGGGCCGCGCTCATGACCGCGCCGCGACCAAGTCGCACGGCAAGCACACGCCGCCAGTCCGGCGCCGCGCTGCTCGCCGCCATGCTGACCGTGATGCTGGTCGCCACCTTTTCCGCCGCCGCGCTCTGGCAGCAGTGGCGCTCCGCCGAAGTCGAAGGCGCCGAGCGCGCGCGCGTGCAGGCGGCCTGGGTGCTGATCGGCGCGCTCGACTGGTCGCGCCTGATCCTCGGCGAAGACGGCCGCGCGGGCGGCCCCGACCATCTCGGCGAGCCATGGGCCGTGCCCCTCGAAGAAGCCCGCCTCACCAGCTTTCTCTCGGCCGAAAAGAACGTGGCCAGCGACAACCTCGAAGGCCTGCCCGACGCGTTCCTGTCGGGCCGCATCGTCGACGCGCAGTCCAAGCTCAACGTGCTGTCGCTGGTGGATGCCGGCAAGCCGGTGCCCGCGAGCGTGGCCACCTTCACGCGGCTCTTCAACCTGCTCGGCCTGCCGGCCGGCGAGCTCGGCCAGATGACCACGCGGCTCGCGAGCGCGCTGCACACCGGCAGCACCGACGCTGCCTCGGCCGGTAGCGGCGGTGGCAGCAGCGATGCCAGCGCCGACACCGGCGGCGCCCCGCTGATGCCGCAGGAAGTCGCGCAACTCGTGTGGCTCGGTCTCTCACCCGCCACCGCCGCCGCGCTCGAGCCCTACGTGACGATCCTGCCGGAGCGCACCACGCTCAACCTCAACACGGCCAGCGCCGAGGCCATCAGCGCGAGCGTCGAATCGCTGGGCATTGCCAGCGCGCGCCAGCTGGTGGAGCGGCGCACCCGATCCTTCTTCAAGAACATCGAAGAGGCCAACGCCGGCCTGCCCAGCGGCGGCTCGCGTTTCAACGCGGCCCAGCACGGCGTGGGCACCCAGTATTTCGAGGTGTACGGCCGGCTGCGGCTCGACCGCACCTGGGTCGAAGAACATTCGCTGCTCTTTCGCAAGGGCCTGGCCGTGACCACCGTCTGGCGCACCCGTGGCGCGGGCGCCACCACGCCTCCGGCAAAACCCTGAGTCCCGTTAACTTTTGTCCACTCAAAACACCGTCAAACGCACGTAGTCTCTGCAAGGTATGCTATTCAAACAATAGCAACAACTTGTAAGCCACCCCCTACAATCTCCGGCTTTTCCGACACCCCCTACATGACCCCGCTGCTGCTCATTGCTCCCCTCCCTCCGGCCGATGCCGCGGGTGAGTACGACTGGGCCCAGGCCGGTGAAGACGGCATCGCCCTGCGCGACCAGGGCCGTGCGCTGCTGGCACTGCTGCCGTCGGGCCCCGAGGTCACGCTCGGCATTCCGTCCGCGGCGCTCTCGTGGCACCGCGTCACCTTGCCCAAGGGCAGCATGGGCAGCACCTCGAAGCTGCGCGCCGTGCTCGACGGCCTGCTCGAAGAGCACCTGCTCGACGAACCGGAAACCCTGCACTTCGCACTCGCACCCGACGCCAAGGCCGGCGAGCCCGTGTGGGTCGCGGCCTGCAACCGCATCTGGCTGCGCAGCGTCGTGCAGGGGCTCGAAGCGGCCGGCCGGCGCGTCGTGCGCATCGTTCCCGAATTCACGCCGCAGCCCGCCGATGCGCCGCCGCTGCTGCAGATCACGGGTGAGGCCGAAGCGCCGCAGCTCTCGGTCTGCGACGGCGACGGCGTGGTCTCGCTGCCGCTGGCCGGCGCGGGCTTGGCCCTGTCGGGCAGCCTGCCGCTCGACACCGCCGTGATCAGCACCGAACCCGCCGTGGCCGAAGCGGCCGAACACCTGCTGGAGCGCCGCGTACCGATCGTGCAGGCGCCGCAGCGCTGGCTGCACGCCACGCGCACGCCCTGGGAGCTCGCGCAGTTCGACCTCGCCGTGACGGGCCGCGCGCGCGCCGGCAAGAAGTTCGCCTCGGTGCTGCAGACGCTGCGCTTCGCGCCCGAATGGCGCGCTGCGCGCTGGGGCATCGTGGTGCTGCTGCTGACGCAACTCATCGGCCTGAACGCCTGGGCCTGGAAGGAGCGCAACGCGCTCGAGTCCAAGCGCCAGGCCACGCGCGCCATCCTCACGCAAACATTCCCCTCGGTGAAGATCGTGGTCGACGCGCCGCTGCAGATGGGCCGCGAGGTTGCCGCGCTGCAACAGGCCGTGGGCGACGTGGCACCGAGCGATTTCGAACCCATGGTCGGCGCCATCGCCGCCGCCCTGCCGCCCGGCCGCTCCCCGAGCGCGATCGATTTCAGCGCCGGCCAGCTGCGCCTGCGCGGCCTCGGGCTGCAGCCGCAGGAGGTCACGCAGATCACCAGCGTGCTGTCGCCGCGCGGCTACCAGGTGCGCACCGAGGGCGATCTGCTGCTGGTGCAGGCCGAGGCCAACCGATGAACTTCAGCGAACAACTCAAGGCCCGCTGGGCCGTCCTCGGGATGCGCGAGCGCCGCCTCGTCATCGGCGCCGTCGCGCTGGTGGCACTGGCCTTGCTCTGGTGGATTGCGCTCGCCCCCGCGCTGCGCACGCTGGCCGCGGCACCGGCCGAACACGCACGGCTCGACGCCCAGCTCCAGCAGATGGCTACCCTTCAGAACCGCGCGAAGGCGCTGCAGTCGCAACCGCGGCTGGCGCGCGACGACGCACTGCGCGCACTCGAAAGCTCGGTGCGCGACGGCCTCGGCGTCACGAACGCCCAGCTCATGACGGCCGGTGGCGACGGCGGCGCCACCGTCACGCTGCGCGGCGCGCCCGCCCAGAACCTGGCGCAATGGCTCGCACAGGCGCGCGGCAATGCCCACGCCGTGCCGCGCGAAGTGCACCTGACGCGCGCGCCCGTCGCACCGCCGCCGCCGGGCGCCAAGCCTGCGCCCGCCACGCCCGACCAACCACCGCAACCCCGCTGGGACGGCACGCTCGTGATGGCGCTGCCCGCCCCGCGCTGACGCACCCCACGCACCGCACGGCATGGCGAGACGCTCTCCGGTCCCCGACCTCCAGCCGCGCCGCGGCAGCTGGCGCTGGGCCGTGCTCGGCGCCGTCACCGGCATGCTGGTCGCGGTCGTGCTGTTCGCACCGGCACGCTGGCTGGCATCGGCGCTGTCGGGCTGGACGCAAGGCCGCCTGCTGCTGGTCAACCCGCGCGGCACGGTCTGGAACGGCACCGCCGCCGTCGTGTTCGCCAGCGGCGCCGGCGGCGCGCAGGCCGTTTCGTTGCCGGGCCTGCTGAACTGGCGCATGTGGCCGAACTGGCGCGGCCTCTCGGCACGCCTCGATCTGTCCTGCTGCGCAGCGCAACCGCTCGGCCTGCAAGCCAGCCCGCGTGCCGACGGCCTGCAGCTCACGTGGCAGGACGCCCGCTCGCGCTGGCCCGCCACGCTGCTCACCGGCCTGGGCGCGCCCTGGAACACCCTCAAGCTCGAAGGCGCGCTCGACCTCAATACGCGCGCCTTCGCCATGCAGTGGGACGGCCCCGCCTTGCGCATCGAAGGCCAGGCCACGCTCGACGCCACCGACGTTTCATCCGCCCTGTCGACCTTGCGGCCGATGGGCAGCTACCGCCTGTCGCTCGAAGGCGGCACGCGCCCCACGCTGCTGCTGAGCACACGAGAAGGCAGCCTCGAACTGAACGGCAGCGGCAGCTGGAGCGGCACCGCGTTGCGCTTCAACGGCGAAGCCAGCGCGGCGCCGGGCCGCGAAGACGCACTTTCCAATTTGTTGAACATCATCGGGCGGCGCGACGGTGCGCGCTCGATCATCACCCTGGGTTGATCCGACCATGAAGAAGCCTCTGTCCTCGTCCGGCGCCCGCCCCGGCCTCATTGCGCTCGCGGTACGCCTGCTGATCGCGGCGTCGTTCGTGCCGGTCTTGCCGGCCGCCTACGCACAGACCGGCGACGCCCCGCGGCGCGGCGAACCGATCACGCTCAACTTCGCCGCCGCCGACATCGAGGCCGTGGCCCGCACCATGGCCGTGGTCACCGGGCGCGATGTGGTGGTCGACCCGCGCGTGAAGGGCACCATGAACCTGGTCACCGACCGCCCGCTGGCGCCGGCCGCCGCGTTCAACCAGTTTGCCGCCGCGCTGCGCCTGCAGGGCTTCGCGGTGGTCGAGGCCGACGGCCTCTACAAGGTGGTGCCCGAGGCCGACGCCAAGCTGCAGACCAGCACCGTCAACACCTCCATCAGCGGCGCCAGCTCGGCCGCGGGCAACCAGATCGTCACGCAGATCTTTCGCCTGAACTACGAGTCGGCCAACAGCCTGCTGCCGGTGCTGCGCCCGCTGATTCCGCCGAACAACACCATCAACGTGAACCCGGGCAACAACTCGCTCGTGATCACCGACTACGCCGACAACATGCGCCGGCTGGCGCGCATCATCGCGTCGCTCGACGTGCCCAACGCGTCCGACATCGAGGTGATCCAGCTCAAGCATTCGGTGGCCACCGACATGGTGCCGCTGGTCACGCGGCTGGTCGACGGCGGCGGTGCGAGCACGCCGGGCGCCGCTGCGCCGGGCGGGGCCGACGCCTCGTTCCGCACCACGCTCATGGCCGACCCGCGCAGCAACTCGCTGATTCTTCGCGCCGCCAACCCTGCACGCGCGCAGCTCGTGCGCACGCTGGTCGAAAAGCTCGACCGCGCACCGGCCGAGACCAGCAACGGCGCGGCCGGCAACATCTACGTGGTCTACCTGAAGAACGCCGATGCGGTGCGCCTTGCAGCCACGCTGCGCGCCGCCATGGCCGCGAGCCAGCAGCAGTCGCAGGTGCCCGGTGCGCCCGGGGCCGTGGGCAGCGCAGGTTCGTCGGTGCCGCCGGCCGGCATGCCGCAGCAGATGCAGGCCGGCTTCGGCGGCAACAACCAGGGCGGCGGTTCGGCCGCGGCCAACGCGCCGCTGAACAACGCCAACCAACCGTCCACCGGCGGCCAGATCCAGGCCGACCCGAGCACCAATTCGCTCATCATCACCGCGCCCGAACCGCAGTACCGCCAGATGCGCGCCGTGATCGACAGGCTCGACGGCCGCCGCGCGCAGGTGATGATCGAAGCGCTCATCGTCGAGGTCAGCGCCAAGAAGGCCGCCAACTTCGGCGTGCAGTGGCAGAGCGCGCTGGGCAACAACGCCGTCATCGGCACCAACTCCAGCCTGGCCAGCGCCAACATCCTGGCGCTGACGCAGGCACTGGCCACGCGCGACGTGGCCAACATCCGGCCTTCCACCGGCCTGAACCTGGGCATCGCCGGCAAGATCGGCGGCCAGTACATCCTGGGCGCCATCGCCAACTTCTTCAACAGCGACGGCGACGCCAACGTGCTGTCCACGCCCAACCTGCTGACCCTGGACAACGAAGAAGCCAAGATCGTCATCGGCCAGAACGTGCCCTTCGTGACCGGCCAGTACGCCAGCACCTCGGGCTCGGTCGGCATCAACCCGTTCACCACGGTGGAACGCAAGGACGTGGGCCTTACGCTGCGCGTGCGCCCGACCATCAACGAGAACGGCACCGTGAAGATGACCATCTTCCAGGAGACCTCCACGGTCGACCAGAACACCGTGAAAGACCCGAACGGCCCGACCACCAACAAGCGCTCCATCGAGTCGAGCGTGCTGGTCGAAGACGGCGGCCTCGTGATGCTCGGCGGCCTGCTGTCGGACAACTACGGCAACACCATCGAGAAGGTGCCGCTGGCCGGCGACATTCCCGTGTTCGGCAACCTGTTCAAGAACGAGGTGCGCACGCGCGACAAGAGCAACCTCATGATGTTCCTGCGCCCCGCCGTGATGCGCGACGGCGCCTCCACCGAAGCCTTCGCCTACGACCGCTACGACGAGATCCGCGGCATGCAGCAGCGCACGCAGCCCAACACCGACAACATCATGCTGCGCGGTGTCGACTCGGCGCCCGTGCTGCCCGAGGCGCCGCTGGTGCGCATCAACCGCCTGAACAGCAACGACGGCAGCAAGACCCGCATGGAAGGCACGCAGCTCATTCCGCCGCCGCGCGCCGCGAGCGACAACCGCCGGCTCGCACCCAGCCCGCTGCGCGGCGCGCTGCCGCCCACCTCCGACCCGACCAGCTCGCGCGAGTCGCCCTGAACCCCGTCCCGCACACGCCAGCCCCCATGCGCTATCCCCTGCCCTACGCGTTCGCCCGCAGCCAGCAACTGCTGCTCGAAGCCACGGACGACGGCCGCCACACGCTGTGGATGTCTGCCCACCCGGCACGCAGCGCGGTCGGTGAAGTGACCCGCAAGTACGGCGTGCAGGCCTTCGAGGTGCTCGACGCCGGCCCGCTCGCCCAACGCATCAGCGCCGCCTACGCCCAGGGCGAATCGAGCGCCGCCGCGGTGGTCAGCGAAGTGCAGAACGACGCCGACCTCTCGCGCATGATGCAGGAGCTGCCGGCCGTCGAAGACCTGCTGGCCAGCGCCGGCGACGCGCCCATCATCCGCATGCTGAACGCACTGCTCACACAGGCCGCACGCGACGGCGCCAGCGACATCCACATCGAGCCCTACGAGCGCACGTCGTCCGTGCGCTTTCGCATCGACGGCACCTTGCGCGAGGTGGTGCAGCCCAACCGCGCGCTGCACGCCGCGCTGATCTCGCGCCTGAAGATCATGGCCGACCTCGACATCTCCGAGAAGCGGCTGCCGCAGGACGGGCGCATCAGCCTGCGCATCGGCACGCGCGCGGTCGACGTGCGGGTGTCGACGCTGCCCAGCGCGCACGGCGAACGCGCCGTGCTGCGCCTCTTGGACAAGAGCGAATCGAAGCTCACGCTCGAATCGGTCGGCATGCAGGGCGACTCGCTGGCGCGCTTCGAAAAACTCATTGCGCAGCCGCACGGCATCATCCTCGTGACCGGCCCCACGGGCTCGGGCAAGACCACCACGCTGTACGCCGCGCTGGCCCGGCTCGATGCGAGCCGCAGCAACATCATGACGGTCGAAGACCCGATCGAGTACGAGCTGCCGGGCGTGGGCCAGACGCAGATCAACGCGAAGATCGAACTCACCTTCGCCAAGGCCTTGCGCGCCATCCTGCGGCAAGACCCCGACGTGATCATGATCGGCGAAATCCGCGACTTCGAAACCGCGCAGATCGCCATCCAGGCCTCGCTCACCGGCCACCTCGTGCTGGCCACGCTGCACACCAACGATTCGGTGAGTGCCGTCACGCGCCTGACCGACATGGGCGTCGAGCCCTTCCTCCTGAGCTCGTCGCTGCTCGGCGTGCTGGCCCAGCGCCTCGTGCGCAAGGTCTGCACGGCCTGCGGCGGCCCGGGCTGCGAGGTCTGCGGCCAGACCGGCTACCAGGGCCGCACCGGCATCTTCGAACTGCTCGTGGCCGACGACGAAGTGCAGGCACTCATCCACGGCAAGGCCGCCGAGAGCGCGCTGTTCGAAGCCGGCGCACGCGGCGGCCTGCGCTCCATGCGCGAAGACGGCGAACGGCTGGTGCAGGCCGGCATCACCTCGCGCGCCGAACTCGTGCGCGTCACCCGCGAGTAGCGACCCGCGATGCCCGCCTATTCCTTCGAAGCCATCGATGCCAGCGGCCACTCGCGCGAAGGCGTGCTCGAGGCCGACACCGCACGCGCCGCACGCGGCCTGCTGCGGGCGCAGGCGCTCATTCCGCTGTCGGTCAAGCCGGTCGGTAGCGGCGATGCGGCCGGTGGCGGTGGCGCCGGCAGCAACGCGCTCATGCGCTGGCTCGGCGGCGGCAAGCGCGTCTTCAACTCGACCAACCTCGCCGTGTGGACACGTCAGCTCGCCGGCCTCATCTCCGCCGGCCTGCCGCTGGAACGCGCCCTCACCGCGCTCACCGACGAAGCCGAATCGGAACCGCAACGCAACCTCGTCGCCTCGCTGCGCGCCGAGGTCAACGCGGGCTCGCCCTTCGCGCGCGCGCTGTCGGCGCACCCGCGCGAGTTCTCGCCCATCTACACCGCCGTGATCGGCGCGGGCGAGCAAAGCGGCAACCTCGGGCTCGTGCTCGAGCGGCTCGCCGACGACCTCGAAGAGCGCCAGGTGCTGCAGCAGAAGCTGATCGGCGCGGCGCTGTACCCGGCCATCGTCACGCTGGTGGCGATCGTGATCGTGATCTTCCTCGTGAGTTATGTGGTGCCGCAGGTCGCGCAGGTGTTCGCGGGCACCAAGCGCTCGCTGCCCTTCCTCACGACCGTGATGCTGTCGCTGAGTGCGGCCGTGCGCAACTACGGCTGGTGGATGCTGGGCGCCATCGTGATCGCGGCGGTCGGCGTGCGCGTCGCATTGGCGCAGGAAGCCTTCCGCCTCAAGTTCGATGCCGCCTGGCTCAAGCTGCCACTGGTCGGCAAGCTCGCGCGCGGCTACAACGCGGCGCGCTTCGCGAGCACGCTCGCCATGCTGGCCACAGCCGGCGTGCCCATCTTGCGTGCGCTGCAGGCGGCCTCCGAAACGCTGGGCAACCGCGCCATGCGCGCCGACGCGCTCGACGCGCTGGTGCTGGTGCGCGAAGGCGCGCCGCTCGCCTCGGCACTGGCGCAGAAAAAGCGCTTCCCGGGGCTGGTGTCGATGTTCGCGCGCCTGGGCGAACAGACCGGCACGCTGCCCGTGATGCTGCAACGCGCCGCCAACCAGCTCGGCGCCGAAGTGCAGCGCCGCGCGATGCACCTGGCCACCATCCTCGAGCCGCTGCTCATCGTCGCCATGGGCGGCGTGGTCATGCTCATCGTGCTGGCCGTGATGCTGCCTATCATTCAGCTGAACCAGTTCGTCAAGTGACGACGGACGGGGAGCCCCTCACATGCCCGTAACGCTCGAAGACAAACTCGTGGTCGCGATCTCCTCGCGCGCCCTCTTCAACCTCGAAGAAGAAAACAAGATCTTCGAGGCCGGCGACAACGAGGGCTACATGAAGCTGCAGCTCGACCGCATCGACGAACCGGCCGCCCCCGGCATCGCGTCGTCGCTGATCCGCAAGCTGCTGCGTTTCAACGACGACGGCGTGCAGCGCGTCGAGGTGGTCATCCTCTCGCGCAACGATCCGGTGTCGGGCATGCGCATCTTCAAGTCGAGCGCGGCGGCCGACATCAAGCTGCAGCGCGGCGTGTTCACGCAGGGCCGCCCGCCCTTCGGCTATTTGCGCCCGCTGCGCGCGCACCTGTTCCTGTCGGTCAACGCACAAGACGTGCGTGAGGCACTCGCCGCAGGCTTTCCCGCCGCGCGCGTGCTCGTCGAATCGGTGAAGGCCAGCGACGCGTGGCCGAACGAAGTGCGCATCGCCTTCGACGGCGACGCCGTGCTGTTCAGCGACGAAGCCGAGCGCGTGTTCCAGGCCGAGGGCCTCGACGCCTTCCAGGCGCACGAACTCAGCAAGGCCGACCTGCCCCTGCCCGAAGGCCCGTTCAAGCCGCTGCTGATGGCCCTGCACCGCCTGCAGATGGCGGGCAATGCGCAGATGCGCATCCGCACCGCACTGGTCACGGCACGCAGTGCACCGGCGCACGAGCGCGCGATCCGCACGCTCATGAAGTGGAACATCCGCGTCGACGAAGCGATGTTCCTCGGCGGCCTGCCCAAGGGTGAGTTCCTGCGCGAGTTCGAGCCCGACTTCTTCTTCGACGACCAGACGGGTCACGTCGACGCGGCCTCGCGGCATGTGCCTGCGGGGCATGTGTCGAGCGGCATCAGCAACGAGCCCTGAAAACCTCCTTGCGATCTGTTGGGTCGCATTGAGTGGTGCTGTTCAGGGCGCGATCACGCCGACGGGGCACCTTGCTCCGCGAATGTCCTCCGCCCTTCGGGCTCCCCCTTGATTTCGCTGCGCAAGGCACCCCATCGACGTGATCGTTGGGCAGTGCAGTGATTGATCGGCCGCACACCAGCGCTGCGTCCCGTGCGCAGGGCACTGGGTGCTCCCCGCAGCGAAATCAAGGAGGAGGGGCGAAGCCCCGGGGGACATTCGCGGAGGGGAGTACCCGGTGTCCTGTGCACGCGCCACGGCCCCTCTCTCGCAGCTGTTGAAGCAGCCGCAGACCAGCGCGTTGTCACACGCGTTTCGTCCCACTGTCATCGCTCGTTCACTGCCGAGTAACGGGTTCTCCCTAGTCTTGTCGCCTGTCCGGTGCGCACGTCGGGCCAGCCGCTTTTCGCGCTCGCGCCCTGATCACCCCCCGATCTCCACGACATCACAAAGAGAGGATCACCTCATGCTTCTTCAAGCCTCACTCCCCACGCGACTCCTGGCCGCCTTCCTCCTGGCTTGCACGCTGTCCGCCTGCGGCGGCAGCGACAACAACGGCGGCGGCTTCCCGCCCATCATCACGCCGCCCCCGCAGCCCCAGCCCGAGACCGGCGTGAAGCCCGAAATGCGCTGCGCACCGTGACACGCGACTTCATGAACAGCCACGACAAGACCATGAATTCACGCCGCAAATTCCTCACGGGCACCGCCACCACCGGCGCTGCCGCCCTCGCACTCTCGGCCTTCCCGCCGAGCATCCGCCGCGCGCTGGCCATTCCCGCCAACAACAAGACCGGCACCATCAACGACGTCGAGCACATCGTCATCCTGATGCAGGAGAACCGTTCGTTCGACCACTACTTCGGCACGCTCATGGGCGTGCGCGGCTTTGGCGACCGCTTCACCATTCCGCTGCCGGGCGGGCGCAACGTCTGGCAGCAGGCCGACGAAACGGGCACGCCCGTACTGCCTTACCACCTGGACCAGACCAAGGGCAACGCGCTGCGCGCGGGTCAGACGCCGCACGACTGGGCCGATGGCCAGGACGCCTGGGACGGCGGTCGCAACTATCAGTGGCCGCGCTACAAGCACCCGCTTTCCATGGGCTACTACAAAGAAGCGGAGTTGCCGTATCAAACGGCGCTGGCCAACGCCTTCACCCTGTGCGATGGCTACCACTGCAGCATGCACGCGGGCACCAACTCGAACCGCATGTTCGTCTGGACCGGCACCAACGGTCCCACCGGCGCCGGCGTGGCCACGGTCACCAACGAATGGGACGACCGGCGTCCGCCCCCTTCGACCAGCGGCTATGAGTGGAAGACCTACCCCGAACGCCTGGAAGCGGCAACGCCCAAAGTCAAATGGATCGTGTATGAAAACATACCCGACAACTACGGCGACAACCCGCTCACGGGCTTCAAGCAGTACCGTCTGGCCAACGAAGCAGCGAAGGCAAAGCAGATCACCAGCCAGAACCCGGTGCCGGTCTACGATCCAGCCAGCGACGACGTCGGCAACCCCTTGTACAAGGGCATCGCCAACACCATGCCCGGTACCAAGGTGGACGAGTACCTGAACACCTTCCGAAACGACGTGAAGAACGGCAAGCTGCCGCAGGTGTCCTGGATCGTGGCACCCGATGCGTACTCCGAACATCCGGGGCCCTCCAGCCCGGTGCTGGGCGCCTGGTACATCCAGGAAGTGCTGGATGCGCTCACCGCCGTGCCCGAGGTGTGGAGCAAGACCGTTCTGTTCATCAATTTCGACGAGAACGACGGCATCTTCGACCACTACCCGTCGCCGGCTGCACCTTCCATCAACCCGGACGGCACCGCCGCCGGCAAGACCACGCTGAGCGATGCCGAGCTGGCCTTCGAATACCACAACTACCCTGCCCCGCCCGGCACCACCGACCAGAGCAAGTACCCACCGGATGGCAAGGTCTTCGGACCGGGCAAGCGTGTTCCCATGTACGTGGTCTCGCCATGGAGTCGTGGTGGCTGGGTGAATTCGCAGGCATTCGATCACACCTCGGTGCTGCGCTTCATCGAGGCGCGTTTTGGCGTGGCGGAGCCCAATATCAGCCCGTTCCGCCGCGCGGTGTGCGGCGACCTGACCAGTGCTTTCAACTTCGCCAACCCGAACAACGAGCCGCGACCTCAACTCGCGGGACGAAAGAGCCTGGACGAAGCCGTTGCACAGAACAAATCGCAAGAGTTCGAGGCAGATGGCACGACCAAGCGAGCGCCAGTTCCCCTGCCCGTCGATCCCCAACTGCCGGTTCAAGCGGTGGGCACGCGCCCCTCGCGCGCCCTGCCCTACGAGTTGCATGTGAGCGCACGCAACGACGCGATCAGCGGCAAGGTGCGGCTGGTGTTCGCCAACACCGGCAAGGCCGCGGCCGTGTTCCATGTGTACGACAAGCTCAACCTGGAACGCCTGCCGCGCCGCTACATGGTCGAGGCCGGCAAGACGCTGGACGACACCTGGAACGCGATGGTCGACAACACGGGCTTCTACGACCTGTGGGTGCTCGGCCCCAACGGCTTCCACCGCCATTTCCGCGGCGACCTGAACAGCCTGCGCGCCGGCGATGCGCCCAACCCCGAAGTGCGCGTGTGCTACGACATCGCCAACGGCAACGTCTACCTGCAGATGCTCAACGGTGGCCGAAACGCCTGCAAGTTCACCGTCCGCCCCAAGGCCTACCGCACCGACGGCCCGTGGACCGCGACCGTGGCGGGCGGCACCTCGGCCGAGCAGCACTGGGAGCTGGCCGCCAGCGGCGCCTGGTACGACTTCGAAGTGACCTGCGACGCCGACACCAGCTACTACCGGCGCTTCGCGGGCCGCGTGGAAACCGGCCGGCATTCGGTCAGCGACCCGGCCATGGGCACGGCCCGCGCCTGAGGCCGGGGTGACACCATGACCTCCCGCCGCAGCTTCCTCACCGGCACCGCCACCACCGGTGCCGCTGCGCTCGCACTCTCGGCCTTTCCGCCGAGCATCCGACGCGCACTGGCCATTCCGGCCAACAACAAGACCGGCACGATCAACGACGTCGAACACGTCGTGATCCTGATGCAGGAGAACCGTTCGTTCGATCACTACTTCGGCATGCTGCCGGGCGTGCGCGGCTTCGGCGATCGCTTCACGGTTCCGCTGCCCAGGGGCCTGAACGTCTGGCAGCAGAGCAATGCCAGCGGCCAGCTGATCCTGCCCTACCACCTCGACGGCAGCAAAGGCAACGCGCAGCGGCCAAACAATCTTCCACACGACTGGAGCGACTCGCAAGGCGCCTGGGACGGCGGTCGCCTGTCGCAGTGGGCTCGCTACAAGCGCGACCAATCGATGGGCTACCTGCAAGAAGCCGAGATTCCGTTCCAGTACGCGCTTGCCAACGCATTCACCGTGTGCGACGGTTATCACTGCGCCATGCACACCGGCACCGACGCGAACCGCGCCGTCCACATCACCGGTACCAACGGCCCGACCGCGCAGGGCGTGGCCTTCGTCACCAACGAATGGGACGCGCTGGACGGTACCGCCGAGAAGGTCAACACCGGCTATACGTGGAAGACGTATGCCGAGCGGCTCGAAGACGCCGGCGTGAAATGGATCTGCTACCAGAACATGCCCGATGAATGGGGCGACAACATGCTTGGGGCCTTCCGGCAGTTCAGGCGCGCCAATCGAGCATCCGGCTACCCGGTTTCCAGTGGCTACTACAGGGCGCCCTTCACCGACACGGGCCAGTCAACGCCATATCACGCCTACGACGCGGCCAGCGACAACCCGGGCAACCCGCTCTACAAGGGCATTGCCAACACGCTGCCTGGCGAAACGCCCGACGACTACCTGGACGCGTTCCGGCGCGACATCAAGGCCGGCCGCCTGCCGCAGGTGAGCTGGGTCAACGCACCTTCTGCCTATTGCGAGCATCCGGACCCCTCCAGTCCGGTGCAGGGCGCGTGGTTCATTCAGGAAATCCTCGATGCGCTCACCGCCGTGCCCGAGGTCTGGAGCAAGACCGTGCTGCTCGTCAACTTCGATGAGAACGACGGTTACTTCGACCACGTGCCCTCGCCGTCGGCGCCCTCGCTCAACCCCGACAAGACGCCGGCCGGCAAGACGACGTTCGCCGATGCCGACCTGAAGGCCGAGTACTTCACACAGCCGGCGCCGGACGGCAGCCTCAAGCAGCCCACGCCGGACGGCCGCGTGTTCGGCCCTGGCCCGCGTGTGCCGATGTATGTGATTTCTCCGTGGAGCCGAGGCGGCTGGGTGAACTCGCAGGCCTTCGACCACACCTCGGTGCTGCAATTCCTGGAAGCGCGTTTCGGCGTGAAGGAGCCGCACATTTCTCCGTTCCGTCGCGCGGTGTGCGGCGACCTCACGAGCGCGTTCAACTTCGCCACGCCCAACAGCGAGGCAGTCCCTGCGCTTGCCGGCCACAAGTCGCGCGGGGAAGCCGACACGCTGCGCGTCGCGCAGGAAAAGTTGGACCATGTTCCGGTTCCACTCAACCCGCAGCTGCCGCGCCAGCCCACCGGCACGCGGCCTTCGCGCGCACTGCCCTACGAGCTGCACACGAGTGCCAAGGCCGACGCCCTCACCGGCCAAGTGAAGCTGATCTTCTCGAACACCGGAAAAGCCGCCGCGGTGTTCCATGTCTACGACAAGCTCCACCTGGATGACCGTCTGCCGCGCCGCTACGTGGTGGAAGCCGGCAAGCAGCTCGACGACGCATGGGCAGCGGCCACCGACGACGCCGGCCAATACGACCTGTGGGTGCTCGGCCCCAACGGCTACCACCGCCACTTCAAGGGCGACCTCAACCGCCTGCGCGCGGGCGGCGTGGCCGCGCCCGAGGTGCGTGTCTGCTACGACATCGCCAACGGCAACGTGTACCTGCAGATGCGCAACGACGGCAAGGCCGCGTGCAAGTTCACGGTGCGCGCCAAGGCCTACCGCGACGACGGCCCGTGGACCGCGACGGTGAACGGCGGCGCGCAGGCCGAACAGCACTGGGAGCTCGCCGCCAGCGGCCAGTGGTACGACTTCGCCGTCACCTGCGACAGCGACCCGGCCTTCTACCGCCGCTTCGCCGGCCGCGTGGAAACCGGCAAGCACACGGTCAGCGATCCGGCGATGGGCTTGCCCGACCTCTGAAGACGTAGGCATGATTCCCCCGCGCCCGCCAGTGGCGCGGGGGAATTCATGCACGCCAAGGTCATTCGGTACTTCGTCGAGGTGGTTCGCGCGGGCTCGATCCGCAAGGCGGCCGAGCAGTTGCATGTGGTGCCCACGGCCGTCAACCGGCAGATCCTCAACCTCGAGGAAGAACTGGGCGCGCCGCTGTTCGAACGCATCCACAACACGCTCAAGCTCACGCCCGTGGGCGAGATCGTGCTGGCGCATGCGCGCGGCACGCTGCGCGAGTTCGACCTCGTGCGCCAGCGCATCGAGGACGTTCGCGGCCTGCGCCAGGGCGAGGTCACGCTGGCCACCACGGCCGGCCTGGCCGATGCCTTCCTGCCCGCCGTGGTGCAGCGCTTTCGCGCCGCGCACCCGGGCATCCAGCTGAAGCTGCTCGGCCTGCCCATCGCGGCCGTGCTGCGCAGCGTGGCCGAAGGCGATGCCGACCTGGCGCTGGCCTACGACGTGCCCGGCACGGCCGGCTTTCGCACGCTGTTCAGCAGCGAGTGGCCGATCGGCGCCGTGGTGCCGCCGGGCCATCCGCTCACGGCGCATGCGACCGCGCTGCTGGCGGAGTGCGTGGGCTACCCGCTGATCCTGCCCGCGCCGTCGCTGTCGATCCGCCCGATCCTCGATGCCGCGTTCGAACGCTCGGCCATCCGCGTGTCGCCGGTGGTCGAGACCACCTCCACCGCGCTGATGCGCCGGCTGGTGCGCGACGGCGGCGGCATCACGCTGCTGAACCGCCTGGACGTGGACGAGGAGCGCAACGACGGCACGCTCGTCTTCGTGCCGCTGCGCGACACCACGCTGGGCGCGCAGACGCTCACGCTCGAGACCCGCGCCGCACAGCCGCCGAGCGCCGCGGCCGAGCTGTTCGCGAACCATGTCGTGGCCTGCCTGGACGACCTGCTGGCGCCCTGAAACCGCGCGCGTCCGCTCTGGCAGCCCTTGCGATGACCGTCCACTTTTTGTGCACAGGGCGCGTCATTTATTGACTTTGCATGTGCAAAGACATCGCTCCTAGACTGCCGCGCCGGTTCATCGGCAGGAAAGGTTCCCATGTTCTCGAACGATAAAAAGACCCCCGCAGGAGACGGCGAAGGGGTCGACCAGAAGCTTCCGCTCGCCCGTTGCGGCGCATTGAGCCTGCAGCACGTGCTCGTGATGTACGCGGGCACGGTGGCCGTGCCGCTCATCGTGGGCGGTGCGCTCGGCCTCTCGAAGGCCGACATCGCGTTTCTCATCAACGCCGACCTGTTCGCCGCCGGCATCGCCACGCTGGTGCAGGCCATCGGCTTCTGGCGCTTCGGCATCCGCATGCCGGTGATGATGGGCGTGACCTTCGCGGCGGTCGGGCCGATGATCGCCATCGGCATGGACCCCTCGCTCGGGCTGCCCGCGATCTACGGCGCGACCATCGTGGCGGGCGTGTTCGGCATGCTCGTCGCGCCGCTCATGGGGCGGGTGCTGGGCGTGTTTCCGCCGCTCGTCACGGGCACGGTCATCACGCTGATCGGCGTGTCGCTCATGGGCGTGGCCATCAACTGGGCCGCGGGCGGCCAGCCCACCGCGACCCGCATGATCGACGGCGTGGCGCACGCGGTGGCCAACCCGGCCTACGGCGAGCCGGTGAACCTGGCGATTGCCGCGGCGGTGCTGGCGGTGATCATCGCGATCACCCGCTTCGGCAAGGGCCTCATCGCCAACATCGCGGTGCTGCTGGGCATCGTGTTCGGCGTGGGCGTGTCGCTGGCGCTCGGGCGCATGCATTTCGACGGGCTCGAAGAAGCCAGCTGGGTCGCCGTGACCACGCCCTTCCACTTCGGCCTGCCGCGCTTCGAGCTCACAGCCATCGCCTCGATGTGCATCGTGATGCTCATCACGCTGGTCGAATCGACCGGCATGTTCCTCGCACTCGGCGAGATCACCGGCCGCAAGGTGACGACCGACGCGCTCACGCGCGGACTGCGCGCCGACGGGCTGGGCACCGTCATCGGCGGTGTGTTCAACACCTTTCCCTACACCTCGTTCTCGCAGAACGTGGGGCTGGTCACGGTGACGGGCGTGCGCTCGCGCTACGTGGCGGCGGGCGGTGGCCTGATGCTGGTCGCGCTGGCGCTGTTCCCGAAGATCGCGCACATCGTGGCCTCGGTGCCGCAGTTCGTGCTCGGCGGCGCGGGCATCGTGATGTTCGGCATGGTGGCGGCCACGGGCGTGCGCATCCTGGGCGCGATCGACTACGCGCAGAACCGCCACGCGCTGTATGTGATCGCCATTTCCATCGGGCTCGGATTGATCCCCACGCTGTCGCCCAATTTCTTCCAGCACTTTCCCGCCTGGACCCATCCGCTGACGCACAGCGGCATCGTGCTGGGCACGCTGGCCGCGGTGCTGCTCAATCTTTTCTACAACGGCGTGCTGTCGAAGGAACGTTCCTTCGCGATGGCGGCGCGCACTTCGCACGGCTCCGAATGACTTTTCAAAATCCATCCTCTTCCTCGCAACCGCAGCAGCGCCCGCCGCTGCTGATCGTCCGGCACGCCGACGTGCTCGTCACCATGGACGCCGCCCGGCGCGAGATCGCCGACGGCGCCGTGGTGATGAACGGCCCCGCCGTCGCCTGGGTGGGCGCCACGGCCGAGCTCCCGGTGCCGTACCTCGACGCGCTGTGCAGCGGCCAGGCCGAGGCCATCGACATGCACGGCCACGTCGTGATGCCGGGGTTGGTCAACACGCACCACCACATGTACCAGAGCCTCACGCGCGCCGTGCCCGAGGCGCAGGACGCGGAGCTCTTCGGCTGGCTCACTCACCTGTACCTGCTGTGGGCGCGGCTCACGCCCGAGATGATCCGCGTGTCGACGCAGACCGCCATGGCCGAGCTGATGCGCTCGGGCTGCACCACCACGAGCGATCACCTCTACCTGTTCCCGAACGGGTCACGGCTCGACGATTCGATCGAGGCCGCCGACGCCATGGGCATGCGCTTCCACGCGGCGCGCGGCAGCATGAGCGTGGGCCGCAGCGCCGGCGGCCTGCCGCCCGACGAGGTGGTGGAAACCGAGGCCGCGATCCTGCGCGACAGCGAACGGCTCATCGACCGCTGGCACAACCCCGCGCGCCATTCGATGCGCCGCATCGTGCTCGCGCCCTGCTCGCCGTTCTCGGTGTCGCGCGACCTGATGCGGCTGTCGGCCGAGCTGGCGCGCGCGCGCGGCGTGTCGCTGCACACGCACCTGGCCGAGAACGACAACGACGTCGCCTACTCGCGCGAGAAGTTCGGCATGACGCCCGCCGAGTACGCCGAAGACCTGGGCTGGGTCGGCCCCGACGTGTGGCACGCGCACTGCGTGAAGCTCGACGACGCCGGCATCGCGCTCTTCGGGCGCACCGGCACCGGCGTAGCGCACTGCCCGTGCTCGAACATGCGGCTGGCCTCGGGCATCGCGCCCATCGGGGCGATGCGGCGCGCGGGCGTGCCCGTGGGCCTGGGCGTGGACGGCAGCGCGTCGAACGACGGCGCGCACATGCTGGGCGAGGCGCGCCAGGCGATGCTGCTGCAGCGCGTGGGCTACGGCCCCGCCGCCATGACGGCGCGCGAGGCGCTGGAGATCGCCACGCTCGGCGGCGCCCGCGTGCTCGGGCGCGACGACATCGGCGCCCTCGCACCGGGCATGTCGGCCGACCTCGTGGCCTTCGACATGCGCGGCGTCGACCACGCAGGCGCGTGGCACGACCCGGTCGCGGCGCTGGTGTTCTGCACGCCGGTGGCAGCGTCGCTGAGCGTGATCGACGGCGTGGTCCGCATCCGCGACGGGCGCTTCACGGGCTTCGAGCTGGCGCCGCTGCTGGCGACGCACCGCGACCTGGCGCGCACGCTGTACGAAAGCGCGCGGCATCCGCACACCGCCTGAGAAGGCGGTGCGCAGTGCGCATCAACGCCGCATCGTGTCCAGCTGCGTGACCGGCGCGGCGTTGTTGCCCCACGCGCCGCGGATGTAGGTGAGCACCTCGGCCACTTCGGTGGCGTCGAGCGCGTGCCCGAACGGCGGCATGCCGTAGGGACGCGGGTTGCCGGCCGTGGCGGGCAAAAAGCCGCCGTGCGCGACCACCTGGATCAGGTTGGTGGGCCGCGCCATCGTCACGGCGCGGTTGCCCGCGAGCGGCGGGTAGGCGCCGGCCGCGCCCTGGCCCTGGTCGCCATGGCAGTAGGCGCAGCGCTGGTCGTAGATCTTGGCGCCACGCACCATCGCGCCGGCGTCGCGCCGCAGCGGGGCGGCAGGCGCCTTCTGGGCTTCGGGCGCGTCCTGCTTCACGGCCTCGGGCAGGTCCTTCAGGTAGATCGCCATCGCACCCAGGTCGGCGTCGCTCAGGTACTGCGTGCTGCGGAACACGACGTCGGCCATCGGGCCCATCACCGAGCCGCGTGGAGAGGTGCCCGACTTGAGCAGCGCCACGACATCGGCCGCGGGCCAGTCGGCCACGCCCGCTTCGTGCGGATCGGCCAGCGAGGGCGCGTACCAGTTCTCCACCGCGATCAGGCCGCCCGAGAGCCCGAGTTGGGTTTCTGTCGCGCCCAGTGAGTTGCGGCTGCCGTGGCAGGCGATGCAGTGGCCGAGACCACCGACCAGGTACGCACCGCGGTTCCATTCGGCGGGCTTGTTCGCGTTGGCCACGAAGGGCTGCGGCTTGAACGAGAGCGCGCGCCACACCGCGAGCGCGGCCTGCGTGTCGTACGGAAAGCGCAGGCGGTGCGCCTTGTTTTCCGTGGCCGCGGGCGCCACGCTGCGCAGGTAGGCGTAGAGGGCGTCGGAGTCTTCGCGCGTGACCTGCGTGAAGTTCGGGTACGGGAAGGCCGGGTACAGCAGGCGCCCGTCCTTGCTGCGGCCGTTGTGCATGGCGCGCCAGAAGTGCGCGCTGCTCCAGCCGCCGATGCCGTGTGTCGGGTCGGGCGTGAGATTGGTCGCGTAGATGGTGCCGAACGGCGTTTCGAGCGGCACGCCACCCGCGTAGGGCTGGCCGCCGCGCGTGGTGTGGCAGCCGGCGCAGTTGCCCGCCAGCGCGAGGTAGCGCCCGCGCTCGACCAGCTGCGGCGTGGCCTCGAAGGCTTCGGCGCGTTCGGGCAGCGGGTCTTCGCCGCGCAGGTTCAGCGCCAGCACGACGCCGGCCAACACGGCCGCCAGGGTGACCAGGCCCAGCAGGGCCCAGCCGAAATGTCTCAATCGCGCGGTCATCGGGTTCTCAGGGTTTCGCTGCGGTCGGCATGCCGCCGCAGGTCACGGGCAGCGGTGCGGGCAGCGAGGCCACCGGGCGGGTGTCGGCCGGCATCGGCTGCACGGCCAGCCAGCTGGCCACGGCGTTGATGTCGGCGGTGGTCATGCGCTGGCCGATCTGCGCCATGCAGTCGGGCGCGGGCGCGTGGCGCTCCTTGGTGAGCCAGGCGCCGAGCTGCGACGACACATACAGCCGCGGCAGGCCCAGCAGGCCCGGAATGGCCGGCTGCACGCCCGTGAGCGCGGCGCCGTGGCACTGCACGCAGGCCGGGATGTTGCGCGCCGCATCGCCTTCGAGCGCCAGTTGGCGGCCACGGCGCAGCTGCTCGGGCGAGGCGTCGCTCTGCGGCGAGACCGCGGCGTACGGCAGCGACAGGTTCGCGAAGTACTCGGCCATCTCGCGCAGGTAGTCGTCCGACAGGTGCTGGACCATGTAGGTCATGTCGCTGTTGAAGCGGCGCCCGTCGCGAAAACTCACGAGCTGGTTGAACAGGTAGCCCGCGGGCTTGCCCGCCAGGCGCGGGAAGAAGCCGGCGTTGGTGGTCGCGCCCTCGCGCCCGTGGCAGGCGATGCAGGCGGCCACACGCTGTTCGATGGTGTCGGGAACGGTGGTGGTGGCAGCCTGCGCCGCAACCGGGGCAAGCGGCAACAGCAGCGCCAGGGCCAGCGCTGCCCGGTGGAGCACTGCCTTCATCACGTGCCCGCCGCGAAATGCGCCAGGGCCAGCAGGCCCGCGATCAGCAGCAGGGCCATGCACAGCCCCACGCCGATCAGCGGCAGGATGCCCAGTTGGGCGGTCCGCTTGTCGGCGTCGGCCCGGCGGCCGCCCAGCCCGATGAAGCTCCAGAGTACGGCGCGCACCGCGCGCATCAGATTGAACATGGCTCCACTGTCGCGCAAACGGGTCAAAAAAAACAGATGCAGATCCAGCTCGATTCACCATATCAGATTAGAGTCCCCGCGAATGACAACGGCCCACCGATGAAGCGTTATGAAGCCCTGGCCGCGGACATCGAGGCCTCGATCCGCAACGGCACCCTCAAGACCGGCGACCGCCTGCCTTCCGTGCGCCACACGGGCAGCAGCCGCGGCGTGAGCGCCTCCACCGTGTTCCAAGCCTACTACCTGCTGGAAGCGCGCGGCCTCGTGCGCGCGCGCGACCGCTCGGGCTACTACGTGGCCGGTGGCGGCCTGCGCGACGCGCCGCCCGAAACCACCCTCACCTCGCGCCCCGCCGAGGGTCCGCGCGCGCTCGACGTGAGCGACCAGGTGTTCGACATCCTCGAAGCCAGCATGTCGCGCCAGGTCGTGCCCTTCGGCTCGGCCTTTCCGAGCCCGCTGCTGTTTCCGCTGGCGCGGCTGGGCCAGTTCATGGCGGCCAGCGCCAAGTCGCTCGACCCGTGGCGCACCGTGGACGACCTCACGCCCGGCAGCGCGGCCCTGCGCCGGCAGATCGCGCTGCGCTACCTGGCCGACGGCCTGCCGGTGCCGGCCGAGGAGATCGTCGTCACCAACGGCGCGCTCGAGGCGCTCAACCTCTGCCTCTCGGCCGTCACGCGGCCCGGTGATGCGGTGATCGTCGAATCGCCCACCTTCTATGCGGCGCTGCAGGCACTCGAACGCATGGGCCTGCGCGCCATCGAGGTGCCGACGCACCCCGGCGAAGGCATCGACCTCGACGCGCTCGCGCAGGCCATCGCCGCGCACCAACCCACGGCCTGCTGGCTCATGACCACCTTCCAGAACCCGCTCGGCAGCCTGATGCCCGACGCGAAGAAGAAGGCGCTCGTCGAACTGCTCGCGCGGCACGAGTTGCCGCTCATCGAAGACGACGTGTACGCCGAGCTCTACTTCGGCGAGCGCCGCCCGCCACCGGCCAAGGCCTTCGACACGCAGGGGTTGGTGCTGCACTGCTCGTCGTTCTCGAAGAGCCTCGCGCCCGGCTACCGCATCGGCTGGGCCTCGGCCGGGCGCTTCGCGCGCAAGGTGGCGCGGCAAAAACTCACGACCACGCTCAGCACCTCGGTGCCCGCGCAGCTGGCGCTGGCCGACTACCTCGAGAAGGGCGGCTTCGACAAGCACCTGCGCAAGCTGCGCCAGACGCTGGCGATGCAGCAGGCCACTTTCACGCAGGCCGTGGGGCATTACTTTCCGGCGGGCACGCGCGCCACGCGGCCGCTGGGCGGGTACTTCCTGTGGGTCGAGCTGCCGCCGCAGGTGAATGCGCTGGAGATTCATCGCCTGGCGCTGGAGCGCGGCATCAGCGTGGCGCCCGGGCCGATCTTCTCGGCCACGCGCGCGTTCACCAACTGCCTGCGGCTGAACTACGGGCATGCGTGGGATGCGCACAGCGAGCAGGCCTTGCAGACACTCGGGCGACTGGTCGCGGATGCAGCCTGAGGCCGGTGAAGGTGTCGCCGATACTCGGCCGGTTCGCATCACATTCAAACAGGAAGACGCGATGAAGACTCCACCCCGGCCCTTCGCCCAAGCGCTCATGGCGGGCGCCACCGCCGCCCTGCTGACCGCCTGCGCGGCACCACCGTCGACACCCGGCGAGTGGTCGCCGCAGCCACCCAATCCGAACGCGCCCTACCCGGCCGAATCGCGGATGAACGGAGAGCAAGGCATGGTGCTGCTGCGCGTGCGCACCACGCCGGGCGGCCTGCCGGCGAGTGTCGAAGTGAAGGAATCGAGCGGCCACGCACGGCTGGACCGCTCGGCCGTCGAGACCGTTCGCACATGGCGCTTCAAGCCGACGCCGGACGACGGCACGGTGGTGTGGCGGGAAGTGCCGATCCGGTTTTTCATCACGTCGCCGCCGCAGCAGCCGGCGTTCAATTAGGAGGTGGTGCGTTGTGAACGACCTTCGTGGGCTCGATGCATCAAACGCATCGCATCCGAGGCATGACCTGCATGCATGAAATCGACTTTGACTTGGTGGGCAAGCCGCCCGACTTTCCTCAACGATGCGAAGCCTTCATCTGCGAGGGCTTCCGCGCCGATGGCAAGACCATTTGCACGGCCAACCGGACCTATGTGAAGTTGGGTGGCAGGTGGTACAGCCTGGCTCTCGAGATTCAAGCGATCGTATGGAGTGCGTACAGCGAGCAGCCACAGCCATGGCGTATTGAAGAGGAGGCCTGGGACTACCCCCACGTCGACGTGGGATCGATGGCCCGAGTCATCGGCCAAGACCTGACCGATATCAAGATGGACGCGCTTCCGTCAGGAAGCCGCGTCTTGTTCCGATTCGCGAACGACCAGACGATCGAGATCTCTTCGTCCGACGATGTGAGTTCGTACGCGGTCGGTTAGAGGCCCTCAAGCCGCCACAGCCACCCCACCCCGCCGCATCCGGCTCACCCTGAACAACAGGAACGCCGTGATGCTCACGTTCACCAGGTTCCATCCGATGCCGTTCAAAAAGGCCGCGTGGTAGCTGCCCGTCAGGTCGAAGACCTTGCCTGACATCCAGCCGCCCAGCGCCATGCCGAACAGCGTGAACATCAGCACCGTGCCCACGCGCGCGCCGGCTTCCTTGGGCGGAAAGTGCTCGCGCACGATGATCGCGTACGAGGGCACGATGCCGCCCTGGAACAGGCCGAACAGCGCCGAGATCACATACAGCGGCACCAGCCCGTCGAAGGGCAAAAACAGCAGCAGCGCCACGCACTGCAGCACCCCGCCCAGCATCAGCGTGCGCAGCCCGCCGATGCGGTCGCAGATGGCGCCCGACACCAGCCGGCTCACGATGCCGAAGCCCAGCATCAGCGACAGCATCATCGCGCCCTGCGCCGGGCCGTAGCCCAGGTCGCCGCAGTACGCCACGATGTGCACCTGCGGCATCGCCATCGCCACGCAGCAGGCGACCCCTGCCACGCACAGCAGGCCCTGCGCCGTGCCCAGGCTCAGGCCGAAGGGCCGCGTCATGTCGCGCACCAGGGTGCTGCCCGCAACGTGCGACACCGGCGCCGCCTCGGCCAGTGCCGGCGGCCGTGCGCGGAAGAACAATGCGAGCAGCGCCATCGTCACGCCGCAGAAGATGCCCATGCCGATGTAGGTCTGGCGCCAGCCCACCTGCTCGACGAAGTGCTGCGCGATGGGCGGCCACACGGCGCCCGCGAGGTAATTGCCGCTGGCACACACGGCCACCGCGATGCCGCGTCGCTTGACGAACCACAGCGAGGTGTCGGCCACCAGCGGCGCAAAGGCCACCGAGCTGCCGAGCAGGCCGACCAGCAGCGCCTGCGCGATGGTGAACGACACGATGTCTTGCGACAGGCCCGTGGCGATGTAGCCGGCCGCCAGAAAGACCGAGCCCATCAGCAGCGGCTTCATCACGCCGATGCGGTCGGCCAGCTTGCCCATGAGCACGCCGCCGAAACCGAAGCCCAGCATCAGCAGCGTGTAGGGCATGGAGGCATCGGCGCGCGCCACGCCGAACTCGGCCTGCACGGCGGGCAGCATGACCGACACCACGTACATGCCGCTGCTGCCGACCGTCATGACCAGCAGCGTGAGCGCCAGACGCACCATGGCGTAGCGCGAATCAGGCTGGTGGACGATGGCTGTGTCGTGTGTCGTCTTCATTCTTTTTGTCTCTCCACGCATGCATCGGGCGGTGCATGTCGTGTGGCATTCTCGCGGAAGGCTGCGTCGCTTGCTGCGCACGCCCTCGAGAACCCAACGCATGCAAATCACCTACAGACAGGCCGTGCCTGCAGACACGCCCGCGTGCATCGAACTGCGAGGGGCCGCCCGCGTCTACCGACACCTGGGCTGGAAGCCCACGGGCGAATTCGATGCGGCGGGCGACGAAGTGCTGGCGTACGTCCCGTCCTGAGACGTACCCCGTGGCCGGTGCGCGTCAACGCCCGGCAGCCTCAGCCGACGAACGGCGCGGGCATGACGACGAAGCTCGACGACAAGGCCTTCGGCACCGGCACACCGGGCTTGCGCTTGCCGTCACAGGCCGCTGTCAGCAGGCCGAGACACAACAGAAGAACAAAGGCTGTGCTTCTCATGCGGCGCATGCTAAGCCTGCAACATCGCGCGTCAAGTCGGACGTGGCGCCAATCGGCATGGCGCCGCCGCTGTCAGGCGGCTGCGTTGCTCGTCACCGCTGGCGCCAGGCCTGCGTGCGCTTCAGTGCGCCGTGCCCGGCCAGCGCGAAGAGGCCGCGGCCGACGGCGGCCGTGAGCATGATGAGCGAGGCCATCGCAGCTGCGGGCGCCACGTCGCCGGCGTCGTCCATGTTGAGCACGGCGATGGCGGCCAGCGTGGTCTGCGGCGAGTAGAGAAACACGACGGCCGACACGGTGGTCATCGCGTTGACGAAGAAGTAGCCCGCCACGTTGAGCACAGTGGGCAGCGCCACCGGCAGGTGCACGCGCCACAGCGTGCGCCAGAACGGCACGCCCATCGATTCGGACACCAGCTCGTACTCGCGGTCGAGCTGGCGCAGCGCGGTGAGCGACGTGAGGTGGGCCACCGAGAAGAAGTGCGCCACGGTGCAGACCACCAGGATCGACATGCCGCCGTAGATGCCGTGCAGCGGGTTCGACGCCGCGTTGAAGAAGAAGATGTAGCCCACGCCGAGCACGAGCCCCGGCACCGCGAGCGGCAGGTTGGCCAGCAGGTTCAGCAGCTCGCGCAGCAGGCCGAAGTGGCGCGGCTTCTCGACGAAGTAGGCCGACACGAAGGTGGCGAGCGCGCCCGCCACGGCCGCGTACAGCGCGAGCCGCAGCGAGTTTCCGTAGCTGCCCCAACCGCCGCCGTCCATGTTGCTGAAGTCGTAGTTCTTCAGCGACGGCGTGAGCTTGTAGGGCCAGTAGCTGGCGAGCGAGGCGAACACGGCCATGCCGATCATCACGACGATGGCGACGGCGGTGAGCGTGCAGAACACAAGCAGCGCGCGGTCGCGCGACTTCACGGGCTCGGGTTGATAAGGCGTGGCGCGTGCCGACAGCGCCGCGGCCTGCTTGCGCCGCACGCGGCGCTCGACGAGGAACGACAGCACGGCCGGAATCAGCAGCACGAGGCCGACCACGGCGCCCATCTGAAAATTCTGCTGCCCGACCACCTGCTTGTAGATGTCGGTCGCGAGCACGCCGGTCTGGCCGCCCACGACCTTGGGCACGCCGAAGTCGGTGATGACGAGCACGAACACGACCATCGCGGCCACGATGAGGCCGTAGCGGGACGCCGGCAGCGTGACGGTGCGGAAGATGCGCCAGCGCGAGGCGCCCAGCGTCTGCGCGGCTTCGTACAAACGCCCGTCGGACGTGGCCATGGCGGTGGTGAGGATCAGCAGCGCATGCGGCAACGTCCAGAACACCGAGCCGAGCACGATGCCCAGCGGGCCGTAGATCGACACATCGCCGAGCAGCCCCTTGAACAGGCCCTGGTTGCCGAACAGGTAGATCAGGCTGATGGCCGGCAGCAGCGAGGGCGCCAGCAGCGGCATGAGCGCCACGGCACGCAGCAGGCCCTTGGCGGGCATGCACGACAGCGTGAGGCCGTAGGCGTACACGTAGGCGATAGAGGTGCACAGCACGGCGCTGATCACCGCGAGGGCGACGCTGTTGAAGGCCGACTGCACGAGCCCGGGGTTCTCGAAGTAGCGCGCGAAGTTGGTCAGGGCTACGAAGTTGCCGCTGCGGTCGTAGAAGCTCTGGCCGACGAGTGCGCCGACAGGGAGCGCGACGATCACGACGAGCAGCAACACGACGAGCAGCACGGCGGCGCCGGTGAGCCAGCGTTCGCGGTCGAAGTGAGGAGTGCGCGGTATTGCGATCGGGGCGAGGGCTTCTGTTGGGGTGCTCATGTTGTTCTTCTTGTGGTGTCGTTGTTCAGGGCGCGTGCACAGGCCACCGGGTACTTCCCTCCGCGAATGTCCCCCGGGCTTCGCCCTCCTCCTTGATTTCGCTGCGGGAAGCACCCAGTGTCCTGCGCCCACTGAGCGCGGTCGTTGTGCGGGTCGATCAACAACCGCACTGAATCACGCTCACGTCGATGGGGTGCCTTGCGCAGCGAAACCAAGGGGGAGCGGCGGGAGCCCGAAGGGCGGGGGACATTCGCGGAGCAAGGTACCCCGTCGGCGAGAGCGCGCCCTGAAGGACTGCGCACCGCGCGACAAGGAACCCGCACGCGCGGTGTCATGTCATTGCGCCAGGACCGACAGCGCGTTCAAAGGCAGCTGGATGTGCACCATGCTGCTCGGCACCAGCGGCTCTTCGCCGCCGCTGCGCGCATCGGCGGGCAGCTCGGCTTCGATCTCGATGCCCAGCGGCTCGCAGGCCAATCGAGCCGAGGTTCGGTTGCCGAAGAACTCGGTGTCGAGCAGGCGTGCGGCAAAACTGTTGGTGCCGAGTTCGGAGCCGAAGCGCTTCACCACCACATGCTCGGGCCGGATGCCCACGGTGGCTTGCGAACCGACGCTGAGGTTGCCCGGTGCGCAGAACAGTTCGCTGTCGCGCACACGCACCTTGCCGCCGGCCAGCACGGTGGCGGGCAGCATGTTCATGCGGCCCACGAAGCCCGCCGCGAAGCGGGTGCGCGGCTGGCGGTACAGCTCGTCGGGGGTGCCGGCCTGTTCGATGCGGCCGTTGTGCATCAGCACCACGCGGTCGGCCATCGAGAGGGCTTCTTCCTGGTCGTGCGTGACCATGATGGTGACGATGCCCAGGCGCTTCTGCAGCGCGCGGATTTCGCTGCGCAAGGTGGCGCGCACCTGCGCGTCGAGCGCGGAGAGCGGCTCGTCGAGCAGCAGCAGGCGCGGGTTGGGCGCCAGGGCGCGCGCCAGGGCGATGCGCTGTTGCTGGCCGCCCGAGAGCTGCACGGGGTACTTGTCGGCATGCGCGGCGAGGCCGACGAGGTCGAGCATTTCGCGCGAGCGCTTGGCCATCTCGCGCGCCAGCGCGCCCGTGGGGTGCAGGCCGTAGGCGATGTTCTGTGCCGCCGTGAGATTGGGAAACAGCGCATACGACTGGAACACCACGCCGAAGCCGCGCGCCGCGGGCGGCAGGCCCGCGATGTCCTGGCCGCCGAGCAGAATCTGCCCGCTGTCGGCGCGCTCGATGCCGCACACGATGCGCAGCAGCGTGGTCTTGCCGCAGCCCGAGGGGCCGAGCAGGCAGACGAACTCGCCGGGCTCGATGTCCAGGTCGATGCCGTCGAGCACGCGCGTGGCGCCAAAGGACTTGCCGATGCCGCGAAGGGAGAGAAAGCTGGTCATGTGCGGCTACCCGGAGTCCCGATCACATCGGCTTTTTTTCGGCCTTGGCGTCGTAGCGCTTCGACCATTCCGTCAGGATGCGGTCGCGGTTGGCGGCAGCCCAGTTGAAGTCGTTCTTGGCCAGCAGCTTCTCGACGTCGCCCGGCACGAACTCGAGCTTTTCCTGGATGCCCGGCAGCGCGAGCACGGCGAAGTTCTTCGCGTACAGCTCGTTGGCCTGCTTGGTCACAGCCCAGTCGGCCAGGGCCTTGGCGGCGTCCTGCTTCTTGCTGGCCTTCATGATGCCGGTGGCTTCCATGTCCCAGCCCAGGCCTTCCTTGGGCAGCACGATGTCGATGGGCGCGCCGTCGCGCTTGGTCTTGTTGGCGCGGTATTCGAACGACATGCCGAGCGCGAACTCGCCGGCGCCGGCCTGGCGGCAGGGCTTGCTGCCCGACAGGCTGTACACGCCGATGTTCTGGTGCAACGCGTCCATGTACTTCCAGGCCTTGTCTTCGCCCATCATCTGGATCCAGCCCGACACCATGAGGTAGCCCGTGCCCGAGGCAGCGGGGTTAGGCATGGTGATCTGGCCCTTGTAGACCGGGTTGGTCAGGTCGGCCCAGCTGGTGGGCTTGGGAAGGCTCTTCTTCGTGGCTTCAACAATGTTGAAGCAGATGGCCGACGACCACACGTCCATGCCGACCCACTTGGGCGGGTTGGCGGTGTCGCGCATGGTGGGCTTGATGGCCTCCAGGCCCTTGGGCGCGTAAGGCTGGAGCATGCCTTCCTTGTCCAGCAGCATCAGCGAGGTGGCGGCCAGGCCCCACACCACGTCGGCTTGCGGGTTGGCCTTTTCGGCCAGCAGCTTGGCGGTGACGATGCCGGTGGAGTCGCGCACGAACTTCAGTTCGATGGCCGGGTTTTCTTTTTCGAAGGCGGCCTTGTAGGCCTGTACTTGGTCGGCTTCGAGCGCGGTGTAGACCAGCAGCTCGGTGCGGCCCTGGGCCGAGGCGGCAAAAGCCAGCGAGAACAGGGCGGCGGGCACGGCGGCCCACATCAGACGACGATGCAGCATGGGAGATTCCCTCGAGGTAAGAACGGCGGTGTACGCAAAAAGAAAACACGGCCGGGGCCGTGAACGCAGCGATGCTCGCAGCGCTATGTGACAAAGGTTTGTCACATGACACAGAGATGCCACAGCGCGGCCGCGGGCGTCACACGGCTGTCATGTCGACGGGGTGACGCGGGCGGCTTCAGCCCCGTCTAAGGAAGCTTTGTCTACGATGGGCTCCCCACGAGGTCTGGCGCACGAGCGCCTGCGAGGAAATCTGCATGTCATCTTCTGCCCCATCGCCCACCATCGCCGCGCGTGCCGGCACCTTCGTCCAGGTCGTGCGCCGCGTGTTCCGGCTCGCGGCGCCCTACTTCAACTCCGACGAAGAGAAATGGCGGGCGCGCCTGATGTTCGCGGGCATCGTCGCGCTGAACCTGGCGTATGTGTACGCGCTGGTGCTCTTCAACCAGTGGTACGGCCGCTTCTACGACGCGCTGCAGAACAAGGATGCGACGGTCTTCTGGCGCGAGATCCGCGTGTTCGCCGTGCTGGCCTTCTTCAACATCGCGATCCAGGTGCTGAAGTTCTATGTGACGCAGATGCTCCAGCTGCGCTGGCGCGCCTGGATGACGCGCAACTACCTCGGCCGCTGGATGGCCGACCGGGCCTTCTATCACCTGGAGCTGGCGCGCTACGCGCAGGCCGACGGCGCCACGCCCGACAACCCCGACCAGCGCATCCAGGAAGACATGCAGATGTTCACCAATGCCACGATGACGCTGTCGATGGACTTGATGAACGCGGTGGTCACGCTGCTGAGCTTCATCGGCATCCTGTGGGGCCTGTCGGGCACCTTCGACCTGTCGCTGGGCGGCAGCACCTACCAAGTGGCCGGCTCGATGGTGTGGCTGGCGCTGGTCTACTGCGTGGTCGGCACGGTCATCACGCACTTCATCGGCCGGCCGCTGATCGGGCTGAACTTCCGCCAGCAGCGCTTCGAGGCCGACTTCCGCCACCACCTGGTGCGCGTGCGCGAGTACAGCGAAGCCATCGCACTCGACCGCGGCGAGACCGTGGAGCGCGGCCAGCTCGACGTGCGCTTTGGTGCGGTGCTGCGCAACTACCTGCAGCTGATCAAGCAGCAGAAGAACCTGGTCACGTTCACCGCGATGTTCGGGCAGGCGTCGCTGATCTTCCCGTTCATCGTGTCGGCGCCGCGCTTTTTCAGCGGCGCCATTCAGCTGGGCGGCCTCATGCAGATTTCATCGGCCTTCGACAAGGTGCAGGAATCGCTGAGCTGGTTCGTCGAAAACTACGACAAGGTGGCCGTCTGGCGCGCCACCACCGACCGTTTGATCAGCTTCGACGACGCGATGCGCGCCCACGCGGCACGCGACGTCGGCCTGCAACGCGACGACAACGCCACCGCTTTGGACACCACCGGACTCACGGTCGCGCTGCCCAATGGCACGCAGTTGCTGGCCGGCGCCGCGCTGGCGGTGCGTCCCGGCGACAGCGTGCTGCTGCAAGGCCCGTCGGGCAGCGGCAAGTCGACGCTGTTCCGCACCTTCGCTGGCATCTGGCCGTTTGCGAGCGGCAAGGTGCAGGCCCCGGCGGACGCAGTCTTCATGCCGCAGCGCCCCTACCTGCCCGACGGCAAACTGCGCGAGGCGCTGACCTACCCGCACCCTGCCGCCGGCTTCAGCGACGACCAGCTGCGCCAGGCGCTGGTCGATGCGCTCTTGCCCGACCTCGTGAACCGGCTCGACGACAGCGATGCCTGGAGCCAGAAGCTCTCGGGCGGCGAGCAGCAGCGGCTGGCCATCGCGCGGGTGTTGCTGAAGAAGCCGGCCTGGCTGTTCGCCGACGAAGTGACCAGCGCGCTCGATGCGCCGGCCGAAGCCGTGCTCTACCAGCGGCTCGCCGACACGGTGCGGGCGGGCGGCGGCGCGATGGTGTCGATCGCGCACCGCCCGGCGGTGGGCGATTTCCATGGCCAGCGGTGGACGCTGATGCCGCAGGAAGAAAGCGCGGCCGGCAGCGCGCGCTACCGGCTCGATACCACTACCGCTGCTCAGCCCGCAGCGACGTAGCGCTCCCAGCCCTTCTTGCGCAGCTCGCAGGCCGGGCACTCGCCGCAGCCGTAGCCCCAGGCCTGGCGATGCTCGCGGTCGCCGAGGTAGCAGGTGTGGGTTTCTTCGACGATGAGGTCGACCAGCGGCTGGCCGCCCAGGCGGTGGGCCAGCGCCCAGGTCTCGGCCTTGTCGATCCACATGAGCGGCGTCTCGATGACGAGGCGGCGCTCCAGGCCGAGCGACAGCGCGAGTTGCATGGCCTTCATGGTGTCGTCGCGGCAGTCGGGGTAGCCCGAGAAGTCGGTTTCGCAGACGCCGGTGACGATCACCTGCAGCCCGCGTCGATAGGCCAGCGCGCCCGCGAGCGTGAGGAACAGCAGGTTGCGCCCGGGCACGAAGGTGTTGGGCAGGCCGTCGGCCTGCATGGCGAAGGCGACTTCTTCGGTGAGCGAGGAGCCGCCGAGCTGGGCCAGCGCGGCGAGCGTGAGCACGTGGTCTTCGCCCAGGCGCGGCGCCCATTCGGGAAAGCGCTCGCGCATCTGGGCGAGCACGGTGCCGCGCACGTCGAGCTCGACGCGGTGGCGCTGGCCGTAGTCGAAGCCCAGGGTTTCGACACGCTGGTACTTGGACAGGGCCTCGGCCAGGCAGGTGGCCGAGTCCTGGCCGCCGGAAAACAGAACGAGGGCGGTGGTGTGCAGGGGCATGTCCGTCAACGGCGGGGCCGTTGTAGTGCAAATGCGTGATTTTCGCAGCCGATCGATGCGGCTGCTGACCGCCCTGTTCGGTGGCTTCTAGAGAAAGCGCTCCAGCAGCTTGCGCGAGGCGCGGTCGAGCGCCTTCGTATCGGGAATGCGGAACTGCACGCCGTGCGCGCTCGCGATGAGCAGCGCGCCGCCGTCGAGCCGGCGGATGTCTTCCTCGGCCTTGAGCACGAAGCTGGTGTCGCCGCGGTCGGTGCTCACGGTCCAGGTGCTGGGCACGCCGAAGCTCGACACGCCGTGCAGCTTCAGCAGCGTCGGCGCAAAGTCGCGCACGGCGAGTTCTTCGGTCAGCAGCGCCTGCGTGGGCGCGGGCAGCTGGTCGACGCGGTCGACCCACACGAGTTCGCGGCCTTCGCTGCCGACGAGCGACACGCCCTCGTTGGGCGCACTCAGCGGAAAGGCGCGCACGGGCGTCACGCCCACATGGCGCTCGCCCTGTGCGTCGGTCAGCACGAGGCGGCCGAAGGTGTCGCGTGCCAGTTCAAAGCTCATGGTGTTGGTGTTGCTGCTCATCACACGTCCCCTGCCGGATGGGCGGCGTGGCTCACGGCCAGCGGCGCCTGGGCGTTGGCGCGCTCGTCGGCGGCGCCCTCGCTCACATCGTCTTCGTCGCCCTGGCGCAACTGCGCCTGATACAGGCGCCAGTAGGCGCCCTGCTTGGCCATGAGCGCGTCGTGCGGCCCGACCTCGACCACCTCGCCGCGGTCCATGACCACGAGGCGGTCGGCCTTGCGCAGCGTGGACAAACGGTGCGCGATGGCGATGGTGGTGCGGCCCTGCACAAGGTTGTCGAGCGCCTTCTGGATTTCCTTTTCGGTCTCGGTGTCCACGGCCGAGGTGGCCTCGTCGAGGATCAGGATGCGCGGGTCGATGAGCAGTGCGCGCGCAATGCTGATGCGCTGGCGCTCGCCGCCCGACAGGCCCTGGCCGCGCTCGCCGACCAGCGAGTCGTAGCCATGCGGCAGGCGCAGGATGAAGTCGTGCGCGTGGGCCGCGCGGGCTGCGGCCACGACCTCTTCGCGCGTGGCGTCGGGCTTGCCGTAGGCGATGTTCTGCGCGATGGTGCCGAAGAACAGAAACGGCTCCTGCAGCACCAGCCCGACGTGGCGGCGGTAGTCGGCCACGGCGAAGCGGCGGATGTCGGTGCCGTCGACCTTGATGGCGCCGTCGGTCACGTCGTAGAAGCGGCAGATCAGGTTGACCAGCGTGCTCTTGCCCGAGCCGCTGTGGCCCACGAGGCCGATCATTTCGCCGGGCTCGATGGTCAGGTCGAGGTCGTGAATCACGGCGCGCGAGCCGTAGCGAAAGCCCAGCCCGCTCATCTCGATGCGGCCCTGCACGCGCTCCACCTTCACCGGGTTGGCCGGCTCGGGCACGTTGCTCACATGGTCGAGGATGTCGAAGATGCGCTTGGCGCCAGCGGCGGCCTTCTGCGTGACCGAGACGATGCGGCTCATCGAGTCGAGCCGCGTGTAGAAGCGGCCGATGTAGGCGATGAAGGCGGTGAGCACACCCACCGTGATGTGGCCGCGCGCCACCTGCCAGATGCCGAAGGCCCAGACCACGAGCAGGCCGATTTCGGTGAGCAGCGACACGGTCGGCGTGAACAGCGACCAGGTGCGGTTGAGCTTGTCGTTGACCTGCAGGTTGTAGGCGTTGGCGACGCGGAAGCGCTCGGCTTCGCGGCGCTCCTGCGCAAAGGCCTTGACCACGCGGATGCCGGGAATGGTGTCGGCCAGCACGTTGGTCACTTCGGACCACACGCGGTCGATCTTCTCGAAGCCGGTGCGCAGGCGGTCGCGCACGACGTGGATCATCCAAGCGATGAAGGGCAGCGGCACCAGCGTGACCACGGCCAGCAGCGGGTTGATCGAGAACAGGATGACCGCCGTCATGACGATCATCAGCACGTCGTTGGCGAAATCGAGCGCGTGCAGCGACAGAAAGACGTTGATGCGGTCGGTTTCCGAGCCGATGCGCGCCATGAGGTCGCCGGTGCGCTTGCCGCCGAAGTAGTCCAGCGGCAGGGTCAGCAGGTGCTCGTAGGTGGTGGTGCGCAGGTCGGCGCCGATGCGTTCCGACACCAGCGCCAGCAGGCAGGTGCGCGCCCAGCCCAGCCCCCAGCCGACCAGCGCGGCAATCAGCAGGCCGCCCAGGTACAGGCCGACCCGGCCGGAATCGATCTTCTGCCCGTTCTGGAACGGAATCAGGATGTCGTCCATCAGCGGGATGGTCAGGTACGGCGGCACCAGCGTGGCGGCGGTGGAAATCAGGGTCAGAACAAACCCGAGGATCAGCTGCTTGCGGTACGGCCCGGCAAAGCGGCCCAAACGCAGCAGCACCCAGGTCGAGGGCGGCGTTTGCAGTTCGGTGTCGGTGCCGTCGACCTCGAGCCCGTCGGGCACCTCTTCTGTCGCCTTCGTGACAGCCGGCGCCGCGCGCTGACCGAACAACTTGAGCATCTTGAGCGCCGCCGGCTGGCCGGCGAGCGTGTAGCGCCACCGGGCGAGCTGTCCGGCGGGCCCGATAAGGTCGAGGGTTCCGACGCCGGCATGGTCGGAAAGACGCATTTCCAAGGCCTGATCGGAGAGTGGCCACTCACGCCACTCGCCGCCGGGTTCCAGGGCGATGAGCCGCTGGTCGGTCAGGGCGACAAGGCCCGTGGCGAATCGAAGTTGGTCGTCGAGGTCAACCGCAAGTGTTACCGAAACGTTTTCAGCGCCTGCGAGTCGGCTTTTCAGCACGCCTGAAACCGCCTCCGTTTCGCCCGCCTGGGCGCCGACTGGATCGTGATGTTGCATTGTGTTTATTTGACTCTTGCCCGTCGCGGGCCGCAGGGACCGCGTCATGGCGTCCTTGGTCGGGCGCCGATTCTGACTGATCGCCATGGGTGCGCTTGAAGGCGCCGTGGTGCTCGGCCAAAGCACATCGAACGTTTGCATGACCCGTTTCGACGACATCCAATTGCTGCGCATTAACTATTTGCGCGGTCCCAACCTCTGGACCTACCGTCCGGTGCTCGAAGTCTGGCTCGACCTGGGTCAACTGGAAGACTTCCCCTCCAACAAGATCGACGGTTTCACCGACCGGCTGACCACCCTGCTGCCGGCGCTCATCGAGCACCACTGCGGCGTGGGCGAGCGCGGTGGCTTCATCCAGCGCCTCACCGAAGGCACCTGGTCGGGCCACGTGCTGGAGCACGTCGTGATCGAACTGCTGAACCTGGCCGGCATGCCGACCGGCTTCGGGCAAACCCGCAGCACCTCGGAGCACGGCGTGTACCGCATGGTGTTCCGTGCCCGTGACGAGCAGGTCGCCCGCGTGGCGCTGACCGAAGGCCACCGCCTGCTGATGGCGGCCATCAACAACGACCCGTTCACCGCGGCCGACGTGCAAACGGCGGTCGAGGCGGTCAAGGCCAAGGTCGAAGACTGCTACCTCGGCCCGAGCACCGCGGCCATCGTGTCCGCCGCCACCGACCGCGGCATTCCGCACATGCGCCTGAACAGCGGCAACCTGGTGCAGCTGGGCTACGGCGCCAACCAGCAGCGCATCTGGACCGCGGAAACCGACTACACCAGCGCCATCGGCGAATCGATTGCCAGCGACAAGGAACTGACCAAGTCGCTGCTCGCCAGCTGCGGCGTGCCCGTGCCGCACGGCCAGGTGGTCGAGTCGCCCGAAGAAGCCTGGGAAGCCGCCGAAGACATCGGCCTGCCCGTGGTCGTGAAACCGTCGGACGCCAACCATGGCCGCGGCGTGTCGCTCGAGCTGACGACGCGCGAAGAAATCATGGCCGCCTTCGCGGTCGCCGAGCCCGAAGGCAGCGACGTGATGGTCGAGCGCTTCATCCGCGGCCACGAACACCGCCTGCTGGTGGTGGGCGGCGAGGTGGTGGCGGCCGCGCGCGGCGAGATCATCACCGTGACCGGCGACGGCACGAACACCGTGGCCGGGCTGATCGACAAGCAGCTCAACAGCGACCCGCGCCGCGGCGCCGAAGAAGAGTTTCCGCTCGACGTGATCGTGCTGGCCACCGACGCCAAGCTGCAGCTGGAACTCAAGCGCCAGGAGCTCGACGGCACTTCGGTGCCGGCCGCCGGCCGCGTGGTCACGATCCAGCGCAACGGCAACATGGCCTACGACTGCACCGACCTCGTGCACCCCGAGGTGGCACACGCCGCCGTGCTCGCCGCCCGCGTGGTCGGCCTGGACATCGCCGGCATCGACATGGTCGCGCAGGACATCTCCAAGCCGCTGGGCCCGCAGGGCGGCGCGATCGTCGAGGTGAACGCCGGCCCCGGCCTGCTGATGCACCTGAAGCCAGCCATCGGCTCGCCGCGTCCCGTGGGCCGCGCCATCTGCGACCACCTGTTCCCGAACGACGCACCCGGCCGCATCCCCGTGGTGGGCGTGGCCGGTTCGCGCGACACCGCCGTGCTCGCACGGCTGGTGGCCTGGCTCATCAACCTCGGCGGGCGCCACACCGGCCTGGCCTGCCGCGATGGCCTGTTCCTCGAACGCCGCCGCGTCGACGCACGCAACAGCGCCAACTGGGACGCCGGCCACCGCCTGCTCGTGAACCGTGCCGTCGAGGCCGTGGTGATCGAAAACGGCGCCGAAACCATCCTGCGCGACGGCCTGGCCTACGACCGCTGCGAAGTCGGCATCGTGACCGACCTCGAAGGCTCCGAAGCCCTGGCCGACTACGACATCACCGAGAGCGACCAGATGGTCAAGGTGCTGCGCACGCAGGTCGACGTGGTGCTGGCCGAAGGCACGGCCGTGCTGAACGCCGACGAGCCGCGCATCGCCGCGCTGGCGCCGCTGTGCGACGGCGCCGTCATCCTCTACGGCACCGACCCGCAGGCCGCCGCGTTCACCGCGCACCAGGCCGCCGGCGGCAAGGCCGTGCTGGTGCGCCAGGACCGCGTGGTGCTGGCCAACGGCACGAGCGAATCGTTCCTGCCCGGCCTGGGCCGCCTGACCATCTGGCGCGCGACCCACGTCGGCGTGAGCCTCGAAAGCCTGCTGGCCGCCGTGGCCGCTGGCTGGGCCCTGGGCATTCCGCTCAACCTGATCGGCGCCGGCGTCGAGGCCTTCGAAGCCGACCTGCAGGCGGCCCTGGCCTCGCTGCAGCTGTCGCAGACCTCGCCGCTTTCACCTCAGCAACAACAACTGGCATGACCCGATGCGCCGCCCCGCCACCCGCGGGGCCGGCGCCCAGGTCACTCCGCAAGATCACTGCAACCGCGCGCCCCGTGCCGTAGCCCCATGAAAGTCACCCGCATCCGCGCCCTGCGCGGCCCCAATCTCTGGAGCCGCCACACCACCATCGAGGCCGTCGTGGCCTGCGAAGGCGACGAGAACGCCGTCGGCAAGCTCGACGGGTTCGAAGCCCGCCTGCGCGCCCGCTTCCCGACCATCGGCGAGCTGCACCCCATGGTGCTCGGCCAGCCGCTGGCGCTGGCCCACGTGCTCGAGAACGCCGCCGTGGCGCTGCAGGCCCAGGCCGGCTGCGCCGTCAACTTCGGCAACACCGCACCCACGACCGAAGAAGGCGTGTACCAGGTCACCGTGCAGTACTCCGAGGAAGACGTGGGCCGCCGCGCGCTGGCCCTGGCCGAGGAGCTGATCCAGGCCGCACTGGCCGACACGCCCTTCGATGCCGACGCCGCCATCACCGAGCTGCGCGACCTCGACGAGTCGGAGCGCCTGGGCCCGAGCACCGGCTCCATCGTCGACGCCGCCGTGGCGCGCGGCATTCCGTACCGCCGCCTCACGAGCGGCAGCCTGGTGCAGTTCGGCTGGGGCTCCAAGCAGCGCCGCATCCAGGCCGCTGAAATCGACAGCACCAGCGGTGTGGCCGAAGCCATCGCGCAGGACAAGGAACTCACCAAGCAACTGCTCAACGCCGCCGGCGTGCCGGTGCCGCTGGGCCGCCCCGTGGTCAGCGCCGACGACGGCTGGGTGGCCGCCGAAGAAATCGGCCTGCCGGTCGTGGTCAAGCCGCAGGACGGCAACCAGGGCAAGGGCGTGACGGTGAACATCACCACGCGCGAACAACTCACCTCGGCCTACGACTCGGCCGCCGTGTACGGCGAAGTGATGGTCGAGAAATTCCTGCCGGGCTTCGACTTCCGCCTGCTGGTGGTGGGCGACCGCCTCGTGGCCGCCGCGCGCCGCGACCCGCCGCAAGTCATCGGCGACGGCAGCTCGACCGTGCGCCAGCTGATCGACACCGTGAACCTCGACCCGCGCCGCGGCGAGGGCCACGCCACCTCGCTCACCAAGATCCGACTGGACGACATCGCCATCGGCCGGCTCGAGTCGCAGGGCCTCACGCCCGAGAGCGTGCCCGAGCTGGGCCAGCGCGTCGTGCTGCGCAACAACGCCAACCTCTCGACCGGCGGCACCGCCACCGACGTGACCGACACCGTGCACCCCGAAGTGGCCGCGCGCGCGGTCGATGCGGCGCAGATGGTCGGCCTGCACATCTGCGGCGTCGACATGGTCTGCGAGAACGTGCTGCGCCCGCTCGAAGAACAGCACGGCGGCGTGGTCGAAGTGAACGCCGCGCCCGGCCTGCGCATGCACATCTCGCCCTCGTTCGGTCGCGGCCGCGCGGTCGGCGAAGCGGTGATGGACACGCTGTTCGCGCCCGGCGACGACGGCCGCATTCCCGTGGTGGCCGTCACCGGCACCAACGGCAAGACCACCACCGCGCGCCTGATCAACCACATCATTGCCTCCAGCGGCCTGCGCACCGGCATGACGAACACCGACGGCGTGTACGTCAACGGCCGCCAGACCGACAGCGGCGACTGCAGCGGCCCCAAGAGCGCACGCAACGTGCTGATGCACCCCGACGTCGATGCGGCCGTGTTCGAAGTGGCCCGCGGCGGCGTGCTGCGCGAGGGCCTGGGCTTCGACCGCTGCGAGGTGGCCGTGGTCACCAACATCGGCAGCGGCGACCACCTGGGCCTGAACTACATCACCACGGTGGAAGACCTGGCGGTGCTCAAGCGCGTGATCGTGCGCAACGTGGCCGCCGACGGCTACGCGGTGCTCAACGCAGCCGACGTGAACGTCGCCGCCATGGCGGCCGGCTGCCCCGGCCACGTGATCTTCTTCACCGCCGACCGCATGCACCCGGTGATGGCCACGCACCGCGCACAAGGCAAGCGCACCGTGTACGTCGACCAGGACACGCTGGTGGCCGCCGAAGGCTCGTGGCGCGAACGCATCGCGCTGCGCGACGTGCCGATCACGCGCGGCGGCACCATCGGCTTCCAGGTCGACAACGTGATGGCCTCAGTGGGCGCCGCGTGGGCCGTGGGCCTGGACTGGGACACCATCCGCAGCGGCCTGTCGAGCTTCATGAACGACGCGGCCGGCGTGCCCGGGCGCTTCAACGTCATGGACTACCGCGGCGCCACCGTGATCGCCGACTACGGCCACAACACCGATGCCATGAAGGCGCTGGTGTCGGCCGTGGACACCATGCCCGCCAACAAGCGCTCGGTGGTCATCAGCGGCGCGGGCGACCGGCGCGATTCGGATATTCGCGACCAGACCGCGATCCTCGGCCAGGCCTTCGACGACGTGATCCTGTACCAGGACGCGGCGCAGCGCGGCCGTGCCGACGGCGAGGTGATGGCGCTGCTGCGCCAGGGCCTGCAGGGCGCGTCGCGCACACGCCAGATCGACGAGATTCGCGGCGAGTTCGTCGCCATCGACACCGCGCTCGCGCGGCTGCAGCCGGGCGACCTGTCGCTGATCCTCGTCGACCAGGTCGAAGAGGCGCTGGCCCACCTCGCGCAGCGCATCGCGCAGGGCTGATCCCCTCGCACCGCAGCGCAGGAGGCACGCCCTCCTTGCGCTGACGGACGTGTCCCACACGCAGGGGCGCGTCCGGCCCGCTCCACGGCGTGCGGCTTGTCCCACAGCCCCGCGCCACCGGCCGGCCCACACTGGGACACCGGTCGCGCCCTGCGTTCTTTTGGTTTCTGTTCTCTGTTCGCACGGCGCGCCGCTTCAGGAGCCCCGATGACGATCCACACCTTCCGTTCCACGCTCTCGACGGCTGCCCTCGTGGCAGTCGGCGGCTTCTTCATGGCCGGTGCGCCGCTGGCTTCGGCCCAGGCGCCCGGCAGCGATGCCCGCATGCAGAAGGAGCGCGCCACCTGTGACGGCGTGCAACAGGACCGCGCGGCCTGCCTGCGCGAAGCCGGCGCTGCGCGCCAGGAAGCCGGACGCCACGGCCTGACCACACCCGATGCGGTGCGCGAAGACGCCAACGCGCTCGCACGCTGCCGCGAACAACCCGTGGCCGACCGGGCCGATTGCGAAGCACGCATCCGCGGCGGTGCGCGCACCTCCACCGAAGGCAGCGTGATGGGCGGCGGCGTGATCCGCGAAACCGTCACCCCGCTGCCGCCACAGCCCGTGCAGCCGGTGCGTTGATCGAAACAAGGCCGGCCTTCACCCCGATACGCCAGACAAGGAGCACACCATGCCAAACAATGCGCGTTCGATGATCTTCGCCCTGCTCGCACTCAGCGGGCTGGCCACCACCACCATCGCCACGGCCGCCCGTGGCGACGGCGGCAGCACCTACCAGCAGGAAGTGTCCGTCTGCGGCCACAACCAGCAGGACCGCGCCGCCTGCATCCGCGAAGCCGGTGCCGCACGCCAGGCCGCGGCACGCGGCGGCCTCACCTCTGCGCCCGACTACCGCGCCAACGCCGTGGCCCGCTGCGGCCTGCAGCCGCCGGCCGAGCGCGCCGACTGCGAAGCACGCGTGCTGGGCAGCGAGGGCAACATCCGCAGCAATGTCGATGGCAGCGTGATGGGCGGCGGTGTGATCCGCGAGTCGGTCTCGACCCGCGTGGTGAACATACCCGCCACTTCACTGCCGCCGCCGATGGTCGCGCCGATGCCGGCCCCCATGCCTGCGGAACCGATGCCCATGCCCATGCCGAGGCCCATGCCGCGCCCGGCACCGATGCCGGTGCAGTGACCCGATGCGCATCACCCGGGAGCGTCTCGGTGATAACACCGACGGGCGCTCCCGTGGCGATGCCCTCGTTTGTCATGAAACGGTCACAAAATAAAGGCATGTGCTAGCTATAGTTCCCGGTCCCTGCCAACCGAGGAACACTTTCCCATGAATGCCATCAAGGTCGCTCGCCGATTCATCGAAACGGACCCGGCCAACGAATCGGCCAAGATCCTTGCCCAGCTGGTGCTGGCGCTCGAATCCGAACGCAGCTTCGAGCTGATCACGCTCTACAGCCTCGACTACAAGAGCTTCGAACTCGCGATGGACATCCTCAAGGAGTGGCGCCTGGACCGCTACTACGCCAGCAAGTCCAAGCTGTTCGATCTCTCGCTGCAAGTCACCGAGCTCGAAGCGGGCAACCCCGCTCCCTGAGCCCGTCCCATGGCGGCCTGGCACCCGGGCCCGCCTTTTTTCTTTCTCACTTCCCCCAACGCAGCACCAACGGATCGAGCCGCTTCGCGGTCTCGATGAGGCCGGCGCGCGTCTCGGGATGCAGCGCGGGCAGCGGATGCCGCGGCGCCTCGCAAGCGATCACGCCGCCCTCCTTCATGAGCGACTTGCAGGCCAGCAGGCCCGCCTGCCGATTCTCGTAGTTGATGAGCGGCAACCACTGCTGGTAGAGCGCGAAGGCCTTGTCGCGGTCGCCCGCGCGGTGCGCTTCGATGATCGGGCGGATGCCGTCGGGATAACCACCACCGGTCATCGAACCGGTCGCACCGGCATCGAGATCAGGCATCAGCGTGATGGCCTCTTCGCCGTCCCACGGCCCTTCGATGGCATCACCGCCCAGGCGGATCAACTCGCGCAGCTTCGACGCCGCACCGGCGGTTTCGATCTTGAAGTACGCGACCTGCTCGATCTCTTGCGCCATGCGCGCGAGGAACGGCGCCGACAGCACCGTGCCGCTCGCGGGCGCGTCCTGGACCATGATCGGAATCGTCACCGCATCGGACAGCCGCGCGTAGAACTCATGGATCTGAGGCTCGGGCACGCGGAAGGTCGCGCCGTGGTACGGCGGCATCACCATCAGCATCGCCGCGCCCATGTCCTGCGCGCGGCGGCTGCGCTCGGCGCAGACCTGGGTGCTGTAGTGCGTGGTGGTCACGATCACCGGCACGCGGCCCTTCACGTGTTCGAGGATGGTGCGCGTGAGCACCTCGCGCTCCTCGTCGGACAGCACGAACTGCTCGGAGAAATTCGCAAGGATGCACAGCCCGTCGGAGCCCGCGTCGATCATGAAATCGACGCAGCGCTTCTGGCTCTCGAGGTCGAGCGCGCCCTGTTCGGTGAAGGTGGTGGGCACCACCGGGAAGATGCCGCGGTATCGGGGGGTCATGGTGAGATCAATGGGAGTGGCGGGGAACGGCCGAGCCTCTGCAGCCGACCAGGAAATCGAAGTCGCAGCCTTCATCGGCCTGCAGCACGTGGTTCACGTAGAGCTTCTGGTAGCCGCCGCCGCGCGTGCTCATGGGCTGCGCATCGGAGGCGGACAACGACGCGAGGCGCGATGCGAGTTCTTCGTCGCTGATGTCGAGGTGCAATCGCCCCGCATCGCAGTCGAGCTCGATCCAGTCGCCGTCGCGCACCGCCGCGAGCGGCCCGCCATCGGCCGCTTCGGGTGCGACGTGCAGCACCACCGTGCCATAGGCCGTGCCGCTCATGCGTGCGTCCGAGATGCGCACCATGTCCTTCACGCCCTGGCGCAGCAGCTTGGGCGGCAGGCCCATGTTGCCGACCTCGGCCATGCCGGGGTAGCCCTTGGGGCCGCAGTTCTTGAGCACCATCACGCAGCTCGCGTCGATGTCGAGGTCTTCATCGACGATGCGTGCCTTATAGTGCTCCAGGTTCTCGAACACCACGGCGCGGCCGCGGTGCTTGAGCAGCTCGGGCGTGGCGGCCGAGGGCTTGAGCACCGCACCGCGCGGCGAGAGGTTGCCACGCAGGATGCGGATGCCGCCATCGGCGATCAGCGGCTTGTCGAGCGGGCGGATCACCTCGTCGTCGAGACTCGGCGCGTCGCGCACGTTGTCCCAGATCGACCGGCCGTTGACGGTGAGCGCATCGGGGTGCGGCAGCAGGCCGTTCTCGCCGAGGCGGCGCAGCACGGCAGGCAGACCACCCGCGTAGTAAAACTCTTCCATGAGGAAGCGGCCCGAGGGCATGAGGTCGACGATCGTTGGCGTGTTGCTGCCGATACGCGTCCAGTCTTCCAGCTCCAGCTCGACGCCGATGCGCCCCGCAATCGCCTTCAGGTGGATCACCGCATTGGTCGATCCGCCGATGGCCGCGTTCACGCGAATGGCGTTCTCGAAGGCCTCGCGCGTGAGGATCTTCGACAGCGTGAGCCCTTCCTTGGCCATCTGCACCGCGCGCATGCCCGACATCTGCGCCAGCACATAGCGCCGCGCATCGACCGCCGGAATCGCCGCGTTGTGCGGCAGCGAGGTGCCCAGCGCTTCGGCCATGCAGGCCATGGTCGAGGCCGTGCCCATCGTGTTGCAGGTGCCCGCCGAGCGCGACATGCCGCCTTCGGCCGAGAGGAACTGGTGCAGGTCGATTTCGCCCGCCTTCAGCGATTCGTGCAGCTGCCACACGGCCGTGCCCGAACCGATGTTCTTGCCATCGAGCTTGCCGTTGAGCATCGGGCCGCCCGTGACGACGATGGCCGGGATGTCGCAGCTGGCCGCGCCCATCAGCAGCGCGGGCGTGGTCTTGTCGCAGCCCGTGAGCAGCACCACCGCATCGACCGGGTTGCCGCGGATCGCTTCTTCCACGTCCATGCTCGCGAGGTTGCGCGTGAGCATCGCGGTGGGCCGCAGGTTCGACTCGCCGTTCGAGAACACCGGGAACTCGACCGGGAAGCCGCCCGCCTCCGAGATGCCGCGCTTCACGTGCTCGGCGATCTTGCGGAAGTGCGCGTTGCACGGCGTGAGCTCCGACCAGGTGTTGCAGATGCCGACGATCGGCCGGCCGTCGAACTCGTGGTCGGGGATGCCCTGGTTCTTCATCCAGCTGCGGTACATGAAGCCGTTCTTGTCGGCGGAGCCGAACCATTCGGTCGAGCGCAATTTCTTTGTCATGGGGAAGTGGTCAGCGGCGCGGGGCGCGCAAGGTGAAGAAGCGTTGGAGCAGGCAGAACACGAAGAGCAGCGCGCCGACCACGATGCGCGTCCACCACGAGCTCAGCGTGCCGTCGAAGGAAATCAGCGTCTGGATGATTCCGAGCATCAGCACGCCGAAGAGCGTGCCCGTCACATAGCCCACGCCGCCCGTGAGCAGCGTGCCGCCGATCACCACGGCCGCGATGGCGTCGAGCTCCAGCCCGACCGCGTGCAGGCCGTAGCCCGAGAGCATGTAGAAAGTGAAGATCACGCCCGCCAGCGCCGAGCAGAAACCCGAGAGCGTGTACACGCCCACGAGCGTGCGGCGCACCGGCAGGCCCATCAGCATCGCCGAATGCTCGCTGCCGCCGATGGCGTACACCGCGCGCCCGAAGGGCGTGCAGTGCGCGATGAACACCGCGGCCAGCAGTACCGCGATGGCGATCACCGCGCTGATCGACACCGAGGCCTCGCCCCAGATGGGAATGCGGACCTGCGAAACCTCGGAGTAGAACGCGTTCGTGATGCTGATCGAGTCGATGCTGATGAGGTAGCACAGCCCCCGCGCGAGGAACATGCCCGCGAGCGTGACGATGAAGGGCTGCAGCCGGAAGCGCTCGATGAGCAGGCCCATGAACGCGCCGAACGCCGTGCCCATCGCGAGCACCAGCGGAATCACGATGGCCGGGCTCCATCCGTGCTTCTCGACCAGCGACGCCGACACCATCGTCGTGAGCGCAATCACCGAGCCCACCGACAGGTCGATGCCGCCCGAGAGAATCACGAAGGTCATGCCGACCGCGACCACGATGAGGAAGGCGTTGTCGATCAGCAGGTTGAGGAACACCTGCGCCGAGAAGAAGCCGTCGTAGAACACCGAGCCCAGCGTCGCCATCAGTATGAACAGCGAGATCGTCGCGGTGAGCGGCAGGTACTTCGGATTGAGCCTTGCCCTGCTCCCACGCGCGGGAGTGGGTTGAGGTGAAGGTGCCGCGTCGATCACAGCGCTCATGCCCTGCCCCCGTCATGCACCGGCCGCTGCACCAGCGTGCGAACTTCCGCCCTGAACTCCGGCGACTGCATCAGCATCACCACGAACACCACCACCGCCTTCACCACGAGGTTGATCTCCGGCGGCACGCCCAGCGAATAGATCGCGTAGGTCAGCGTCTGGATGATGAGCGCACCGATCACGCTGCCCACGAGGCTGAAGCGCCCGCCCGTGAGCGCCGTGCCGCCGAGCGTGACCGCGAGGATCGCGTCGAGCTCCAGCAACTGCCCCGCGTTGTTGCCGTCCGCGCTCTTCACGTTCGAGCTGATCAACAGGCCCGCCACGCCCGCGCACGCACCGCAGAACGCATACGCACCGACAACGAGCCGCCGCGACTGGATACCCGCCACGCGCGCTGCGGTCGGGTTGATGCCCACCGCCTGAATGAACAGGCCGAGCGCCGTGCGCGTGATCGCCAGGTACAGCAGCACGAACACCGCCGCCACGATGAACAGCGAGAACGGCAGCCCCAGCAGGTAGCCGCTGCCGAGGAAGAAGAAGGGCTTGTAGTAGATCGTGATGATCTGCCCGTCGGCAATCAGCTGCGCGATGCCGCGGCCCGCCACCATGAGGATCAGCGTCGCGATGATCGGCTGCATGCCGACCTTGGCGACCAGCAGGCCGTTCCACAGGCCGCACAGCAAGGCGACCGCGATGGCCGCGAGGATCGCGAGCGGCATCGGGAAGCGGCTCACGTCGCTGGACACCGAGCCGCCGATCATCCAGGCCGCGACCGCCGCCGCGATGGCGACCACCGCGCCCACCGAGATGTCGATGCCGCGCGTGGCGATCACCAGCGTCATGCCGAGCGAGACCAGCACGAGCGGCGCCGCGCGGTTCAGGATGTCGATGAGGCTCCCGTAAAGATGGCCGTCGCGCCATTCGAGGTGCAGGAAGCTCGCGTTGAATGCGGTGTTGATGGCGAGCAGGAGCAGCAGCGTGATGAGCGGCCAGGCGAGGCGGTGGCTCATGAGGGACGAGAGGCGGTTCATGCGGCAGCAATCATTTCGTACACCTCATCCTCCGTCGAACCACCCGGCAGTTCGCCCACCTTCTTGCGATCCCGCAGCACCACGATGCGATGCGCGACGCGCACCACCTCGCTCATCTCCGACGAGATGAAGATCACCGCCATGCCCGCGCGCGCGAGCCGCAGGATCTCTTCCATGATTTCCTGCTTGGCCGCCACGTCGATGCCGCGCGTGGGCTCGTCCAGGATCAACAGGCGCGGCTCGGTCGCGAGCCAGCGCGCGATCATGGCCTTCTGCTGGTTGCCGCCCGACAGCAGGCCGATGGGCGTTTCAACGCTTGCCGTCTTGATGCCCAGCGAGGCGACGAAGCGCTCGGCCATCGCGGTCTGCTCCGCGTGCGAGAGAAATTTCCGCGTGCCCAACCGAGCCTGCAATGCGAGCGCGATGTTCTCGCGCACCGACAGCTCGGCCACGATGCCATCGGTCTTGCGTTCTTCAGGACACAGCGCGAGCCCTTCGCGGATCGCATCGGCCGGGTTCGAGAAACTGACCGAACGCCCGTCGATCTTCAACACGCCACGGTCCGGCGATTCGAGCCCGAACAGCAGCCGCGCAAGTTCGGTGCGCCCTGCCCCCAACAGCCCCGCAATGCCGACCACTTCGCCGGCCCGCACGCGCAGGTCGGTCGCCTGCAACTGCCCGGCCTGCCCCAACCCTTCGGACTGCAGCAGCGCGGGCGCCGCTTCGTCGAACGCAGGCAGTGCCGCAGGCCGCGCCGATTGCGCCGCCAGCTCGCGCCCCAGCATCGCCGCGATCAGCGCCTGCGGGCCGAGGTCTTCCGCCTTCCACTCGCCCACCCAATGACCATTGCGCAGCACCGTGATGCGGTCCGACACCGCGTACACCTGGTTGAGAAAGTGCGTGACGAACACGATCGCCAGCCCTTCGCCGCGCAGTCGCCGCAGCACCTCGAACAGTTTCTCGACCTCGTCGTCATCGAGGCTCGAGGTCGGCTCATCGAGGATCAGAACCTTCGACGACACGCCCAGTGCCCGCGCGATCGCCACCATCTGCTGCACGCCCACGGAGTAGCTCGACAACAAGCGCGTCACGTCGATATCGAGCCCGATGCGCGCCAGCAGCGCTTCGGCGCGACGGTTCACAGCCGCCCAGTCGATGCGAAAGCCCTGCAGCGCACCGCAGCGCGGATAGCGCCCCGCAAACACGTTCTCCGCCACCGAAAGGTTCGGGCACAGGTTCACCTCCTGGTAGACCGTGCTGATGCCGAGCTTCTGCGCCTCCAGCGGCGAGCCGGGCCGGATGGCCTGGCCATCGAGGAACATCTCGCCGCCGCTCGACGGCAGCACGCCCGTGAGCACCTTGATGAGCGTGGACTTGCCCGCGCCGTTCTGCCCCATCAGCGCGTGGATCTCGCCCGGGTAGAGCTTGAGCTGCACGTCGTTCAGCACGGCGATGCCGCTGAAGTGCTTGTGGATGCCCCGCAGCTCCAGCACGGGGGTGACGCTGCTGCCGGTCATGCGTTCACTTGTTCTTGTTGTAGACGTCGATGAACACCGCCGCCAACAGCACCAGCCCCTTGATGACCTGCTGGTAGTCGATGCCGATCCCCAGGATCGACATGCCGTTGTTCATCACGCCCATGATGAAGGCGCCGATCACCGCGCCCATCACGCGGCCCACGCCGCCCGAAGCCGAGGCGCCGCCGATGAAGCAGGCGGCAATCACGTCGAGTTCGAAACCCAGGCCCGCCTTGGGCGTGGCCGTGTTCAGGCGCGCCGCGAACACGAGGCCCGCGAGTGCGGCCAGCGCACCCATGTTCACGAAAGTGAGGAACGCGAGCCGTTGCGTCTTCACGCCCGAGAGCCGCGCCGCTTTCTCGTTGCCGCCGAGCGCGTAGATGCGCCGGCCGATGGTGGTGCGGTTGGTGACGAAGTCGTACACCACGATCAGCACCGCCATCACGATCAGCACGTTGGGCAGGCCCTTGTAGGTGGAGAGCAGGTAGCTGAAGAAAAGAATGATCGCCGCGAAGAACAGGTTCTTCACGAGGAAGAAGGCGTACGGTTCCTGCTCCATGCCATGCGCCTTGAGCTTGGCACGCCCGCGCAGCTTGAAGAACACCAGCGCCGCGGCCGCGAGCGCGCCCACGACCAGCGAGGTGGTGCGCAAGGTGTCGCCGCCCAGCGGATCGGGAATGAAGCCCGAACTCAGGCGCTGGAACTCCACCGGAAACGGCCCCACCGACTGCCCGGCGAGCAGCGCCAGCGTGAGCCCCTTGAACACCAGCATGCCCGCGAGCGTGACGATGAACGACGGGATCTTGCGGAAAGCGACGAACCAGCCCTGCGCCGCACCGATGACGGCACCGGCCGCGATGCTGATGATCGCCGTCGGCACGAAGTGCCATTCGTACTCCACCATCAACACCGCTGCGAGCGCGCCGATGAAGCCGCAGACCGAACCGACCGACAGGTCGATGTGGCCCGCCACGATCACCAGCAGCATGCCCAGCGCCATGATGACGACGTAGCTGTTCTGCAGCAGCAGGTTGGTGAGGTTGAGCGGCCGCAGCAGCGTGCCGTCGGTCAGCACCTGGAACAGCACCATGATCGCGACCAGCGAGATCAGCATGCCGTACTCGCGCAGGTTGTTCTTCAGGAAGCCCACATGGAGCTTCGCTGCCACGGGGGCGGCGCCCTGCACCGCGTTGGCTTCAGGCGGCGACATGGACACTGCTCCCTGCGCTGACGATCGCATGCATGATGCGTTCCTGCGACGCCTCGGCCGCCGTGAACTCGGCCACGAAGCGACCCTCGTTCATCACGTAGATGCGGTCGCACATGCCGAGCAACTCCGGCAGTTCGGAAGAGATCATGAGAATGCCTTTGCCCTCGCTCGCGAGCTGGTCGATGATGGTGTAGATCTCGTACTTGGCGCCCACGTCGATGCCGCGCGTGGGTTCGTCCAATATCAGCAGCTCGGGCTTGGTGAAGAGCCACTTGCTCAGCACCACCTTCTGCTGGTTGCCGCCCGACAGGTTGACCACCAACTGCTCGACGCCCGAGCAGCGGATGTTCAGCGCCTTCTTGTAGTCGTTGGCCACCTTGAATTCGCGGCCGTCGTCGATCACCGCGCGTTCGGAAATCGCATCGAGGTTCGCGAGGCTGATGTTCTTGCGGATGCCTTCCTCCAGCACCAGCCCCAGGCCCTTGCGGTCTTCGGTGACGTAGGCGATGCCGTGGTCGATGGCCTTGCGCACGGTGCTCACGTCCACAGGCTTGCCATGCATGAGCACCGACCCGCTGATGCGCTGGCCGTACGACTTTCCGAACACGCTCATCGCCAGCTCGGTGCGGCCCGCGCCCATGAGGCCCGCGATGCCGACGATTTCACCCTGGCGCACGTGCAGGTTCACGCCCTTGATCTGCTCGCGGTCGGCATGCAGCGCGTGGTGCACGCGCCAGTCGCGCACCTCCAGCACGGTCTCGCCGATCTTCGGCGAGCGCTGCGGGTAGCGGTGTTCCATGTCACGGCCCACCATGCCGCGGATGATGCGGTCTTCGCTGATCGCCTGCTTCGCGCAGTCCATCGTCTCCACCGTCGCGCCGTCGCGCAGCACGGTGATCGCGTCGGCCACCTTGGCGATCTCGTTGAGCTTGTGCGAGATGAGGATCGACGCGATGCCCTGCCGCTTCAGTTCGAGCAGCAGCATCAGCAGTGCATCGCTGTCGTTCTCGTTGAGGCTCGCGGTGGGCTCGTCGAGGATCAGCAGTTTCACCTCTTTGGCGAGCGCCTTGGCAATTTCCACCAGCTGCTGCTTGCCCACGCCCAGGTCGGTCACGAGCGTGGTGGGCAATTCTTTCAGCCCCACCTTCGCCAGCAGCTCACGTGTCTTCGCATAGGCGGCGAACCAGTCGATCACGCCGCCGGTGGCGATCTCGTTGCCGAGAAACAGGTTCTCGGCAATCGAGAGCAGCGGCACCAGCGCCAGCTCCTGGTGAATGATGATGATGCCGAGCTTCTCGCTGTCGGCAATCGTCTTGAAGCGGCGCAGCTCGCCCTCGAAATGAATCTCGCCGGTGTACGAGTCGCACGGGTAGACGCCGCTCAGCACCTTCATGAGCGTCGACTTGCCCGCGCCGTTCTCGCCGACCACCGCGTGGATCTCCCCCGCGCGCACGGCGAGGTTGACGTTGCTCAGGGCCTTCACCCCGGGAAACGTCTTGGTGATCCCGCGCATCTCGAGGATCGTGCGTTCGCCGTCCTGGCTCACTTGACCTGGCTTTCCTTGTAGTAGCCGCTGTCCACCAGCACCTGCTTCCAGTTGGAGCCGTCCACGCTCACCGGCTTGAGCAGGTACGAGGGCACGACCTTGATGCCGTTGTTGTAGGTCTTGGTGTCGTTCACCTCGGGCGTCTTGCCCGAGAGCATGGCGTCGGCCATGGCCACCGTCACCTTGGCGAGTTCGCGCGTGTCCTTGAACACGGTGGAGCTTTGCTCCTTGCGCAGGATCGACTTGACCGACGGAATCTCCGCGTCCTGCCCCGACACCACCGGCATCGGCTGCGAACCCGAGCCGTAGCCCACGCCCTTGAGCGACGAGAGGATGCCGATCGACAGGCCGTCGTACGGCGACAGCACCGCATCGACGCGGTTCTTCGTGTAGTAGGCCGACAACAGGTTGTCCATGCGCGCCTGCGCCACCGCGCCATCCCAGCGCAGCGTGCCGACCTTGTCCATGCCCATCTGCTTGCTGCGCACCACCAGCTTGCCGCTGTCGATGTAGGGCTTGAGCACCGACATCGCGCCGTTGTAGAAGAAGAAGGCGTTGTTGTCGTCCGGTGAACCGCCGAACAGCTCGATGTTGAACGGGCCCTTGCCGCTCTTCAGGCCCAGCGCCGCCTCGATCGATTGCGCCTGCAGCACACCGACCTGGAAGTTGTCGAAGGTGGCGTAGTAGTCGACGTTTTTCGAGCCCTTGATGAGCCGGTCGTACGCGATGACCTTCACGCCCTTGTCAGCGGCCTTCTGCAGCACGTCGGACAGCGTGGTGCCGTCGATGGCCGCGATGACCAGCACCTTCGAGCCCTTGGTCACCATGTTCTCGATCTGCGCGAGCTGGTTGGGAATGTCGTCGTCGGCGTACTGCAGGTCGGTCTTGTAGCCCTTGTCCTTGAAGTACTTGACCATGTTGGCGCCGTCGGCGATCCAGCGGGCCGACGACTTGGTGGGCATCGAGATGGCGATGAGGCCCTTGTCCTGCGCATGGGCCATCGGCGTGAAGCCGACGACGGCAAAGGCGAGGCCCGCGAGCGAGGCTTTGAGGAAGTTGCGTTTCATGTCGGTCGGCTCTCAGTACTTGCGATTAGGAAACTCTTTGGCGGCCACTTCCATCGGGAAGATGCCCTCTTCGGTCACGATGCGCTTGGGCAGCGGCTTGCCGGCCTTGATGTCCTTCACCGCCTGCATGAGCTGCGGCCCGAGCAGCGGGCTGCATTCCACCGACACGTTGAGCTTGCCGGCGATCATGGCTTCGAAGGCGCCCTTCACCCCGTCGATCGAGATGATGGTGATGTCCTTCGCGGGCTTCAGGCCCGCTTCCTCGATCGCCTGGATCGCGCCGATGGCCATGTCGTCGTTGTGCGCGTAGAGCACGTTGATCTTCTTGCCCTCGGCCTTGAGGAAGGCTTCCATCACCTCCTTGCCCTTGGCGCGCGTGAAGTCGCCGGTCTGCGAGCGGGTGATCTTGAACTTCGGGTCGGCCTTGATGATTTCCTCGAAGCCCTTCTTGCGGTCGATGGCCGGCGCCGAGCCCACGGTGCCCTGCAGCTCGACGATGTTCACCTCGCCCTTCTGGTCCTTCATCTTCTCGACGAGCCAGCGGCCGGCCTTGCGGCCTTCTTCGGTGAAGTCGGAGCCCATGAAGGTCACGTAGAGCGAGTCGTCCTTGGTGCTCACGGAGCGGTCGGTCAGCACGACCGGAATCTTGGCGGCCTTGGCTTCGCGCAGCACGGTTTCCCAGCCCGACTCGACCACGGGCGAGAACGCGATCACGTCGACCTTCTGCGCGATGTACGAGCGGATGGCCTTGATCTGGTTTTCCTGCTTCTGCTGCGCGTCGGAGAACTTCAGTTCGATGCCCGCCTCCTTGGCCGACGACTTGATCGACTCGGTGTTGGCCGTGCGCCATTCGCTTTCGGCGCCGACCTGCGCGAAGCCGAGCACGAGTTTTTTCTGCGCGAAAGCGGACACGGGCAGCAGGCTGCCCAGGGCTGCGGCGGCGAGCGCGGTGTTGAGGGTGCGGCGATTCATGGTCATGGTTGTCTCCTTCTTGATGAGTCTGTGGTGTGTTTGTCGTACGCGATGAAACCCCGTCCGGTCAGGCCAGCATGTAGCCGGTCTTGACCGTCGTGTAGAACTCCGCGGCGTGGCGCCCTTGTTCGCGCGGCCCGTAGCCCGACCCCTTGCGGCCGCCGAAGGGCGCATGAAAGTCCACCCCCGCGGTCGGCAGATTGACCATCGTCATGCCGACCACGGCATGGCGTCTGAAATGCATCGCGTGCTTCAGCGAGTTGGTGCAGATGCCCGCGCACAGGCCGAAGGGCGTGTCGTTGCACAGCGCAAGCGCCTCGTCGTAATCGCCGGCGCGCAGCACGCAGGCCAGCGGCCCGAAGATCTCTTCGCGTGCGATGCGGTGCTCGGGCCTGGCCAGAAAGAGCGCAGGGCTCATGTAGTGGCCGGCGGTGGCGCGCTGCAGTGCGTCGCCGCCCCACACGTGCTCTGCCCCCTCTTCGCGCGCGACGTCGATCCACGCGAGGTTCTGCGCCAGCCGCTCTGCATCGGCCACGGGGCCGATGTCGATGTCGCGCTCCAGCGCGTGGCCGATCTTGAGCGTCTTCAATCGCTGGCGCAGCTTCGCCACGAAGGCGTCGTGCACGGCGGCCTCGACGATGAGCCGGCTCGATGCCGTGCAGCGCTGGCCGTTGGAAAAGTAGGCGCCCTGCACCGCGCAGTCGACGGCGCGGTCGAGGTCGGCATCGGCCAGCACGACGAGCGCGTTCTTGCCGCCCATCTCCAGCTGCACCTTGGCGCGCCGTGCGGCGGCCGCCTGCAGCACGCGTTCGCCATTGGCGGCCGAGCCGGTGAAGCTCAGCGCATCGACGAGCGCGCTGTCGACCAGCGCCTGGCCGGCTTCGCGCCCGCTGCCCATCACGAGGTTGAACACGCCGGCCGGCAGCGTCGCGCGGCTGATGATGTCGGTGAGCGCCCAGCCGCAGGCCGGCACCAGCTCCGCCGGCTTGAAGACCACGCTGTTGCCATGCGCCAGCGCCGCGGCAATCTTCGAGGCCGGCACGGCGAAGGGCGTGTTCCACGGCGTGATGAGGCCCACCACGCCGACCGGTTCGCGCGTCACGTCGACCTGCACGCCGGCGCGCACCGAGGCCACGTTCTCGCCACCGCCGCCGCGCAGGGCTTCGCCTGCGAAGAACTTGAAGATCTGGCCCGCCCGCGCCACCTCGGCCACGGCCTCGGGCAGCGTCTTTCCGACCTCGCGCGCCAGCAGCAGGCCCAGGTCGTCCTTGCGTGCGAGCAGCTCGGCGCCGATGCGGTCGAGCACGTCGGCGCGACGCTGCGGCGTGCTGTGGCTCCAGTGCATGAAGGCCTCGTTGGCCGCGCGGATCGCCAGCTCGACCTGGCGCCGGTCGGCACGTGCGTACTCGGCCACCACCTCGCTGGTGTCGGAAGGATTGACGCTGACACCCGTGGTCGCGCTGGTTTCCCAGCGGCCGTTGATGTACTGGCGCACGCTCTGCCGAAGCTCGCCGTGGATCACCGTGGCTTGCCTTGTCTCTGTTGTTGTGGGTCTGGGCCGGAAGTCTAGAAACGATTTCGATATCGATCCAATCGTTTTTTAGACAAAATGCATATCAATCGGTGGATTCTGGAAAACCCCGTCAGACCTTCGTTCGCACCTTCTTCATGAACACCTACAACCACTGGTTCATTCGCGCCCGCCTCAAGACCCGCCAGCTGCTGTTGCTGGTGGCGCTGGCCGAGGAAGGCAACATCCACCGCGCGGCGCAGGTGCTCAACATGACGCAGCCCGCCGCGTCGAAGTTGCTCAAAGACCTGGAAGACGTGCTCGAGGTGCCGCTGTTCGACCGGCTGCCGCGCGGCATGCGCCCGACCTGGTACGGCGAAACGATGATCCGCCACGCCCGCGTGGCGCTGGCCAGCCTGAACCAGGCGCACGACGAGCTCACCGCGCTGAAGGCCGGGCGCTTCGGCCAGGTGAACGTGGGCGCCATCACCGCACCGGGCCTCACGCTGATGCCGCCGGCCGTGGCGATGGTCAAGCGCGAGCAGCCCGACCTGCGCGTGTCGCTCGAGATCGAAACCAGCGCGGTGCTGATGGAACGCCTCGCGCAGGGCAAGCTCGACATCCTCGTGGCGCGGCTGTTCGCCGAGCACGACAAATCACAGCTGCGCTACGAGGCCCTGGCCGAAGAACCGGTGTGCGCGCTGGTGCGCCCGGGCCATCCGCTGCTCGGCGTGAGCGGGCTCACGCTGCGCGACGTGGTGGGCGCCGGCTGGATCGTGCCGCCCGCGGGCAGCGTGCTGCGCCACCGCTTCGAGCTGATGTTCCAGGAGGAAGGCCTCGCGCCGCCGGCCAACATCATCGAGAGCCCGGCGCTGCTGTTCATCACGCGCATGCTGCAGCAGAGCGACATGGTGGCGGTGCTGGCGAGCGATGTGGCGCGCTACTACGCGGCGCACGGCATCGTGTCGCTGCTGCCGCTGGACATGCCCTGCCACATGGACCAGTTCGGCATCATCACGCGCACCGACCGGCTGCTGTCGCCGGCCGCGAAGGTGATGATGAAGGCGCTGAAGACGGCGAGCATGAGCGTCTATGGACGCAAACTCGAGATGGACTGATCAGGTCCAGCCGGCGTCGACGGTGAACTCCTGCGCGGTGCACATCTTCGCGTCGTCCGATGCGAGAAACAGCACCATGCGCGCGATGTCTTCGGGCATCAGCTTGTCGGGCAGGCACTGGTTGCGGTGCAGCGCCTTCTCGCCTTCGTCGTCGAGCCACAGCTTGACCTGCCGCTCGGTCATCACCCAGCCGGGCGACACGGTGTTGATGCGGATGCGGTCGCGGCCCAGCTCCACCGCGAGCCCGCGCGTGAGGCCGTTCACCGACGACTTGGCGATCGCGTAGCAGGGGTAGCCCGAGCCCTTGGTCTGCCAGCCCGTGGAGCCGAGGTTGACCACCGAGCCGAAGCCCAGGCGCTTCATGCCCGGCACCACCGACTGGATCGCGAACAGCGCGGGCCGCTCGTTGATGGCCATGCGGTTGTCGTAGTAGTCGGGCGTGACCGATTCGAGGGTGTGGCGATCGTCGCTCGCCACGTTGTTGACCAGCACCGCGAAGTCGCCGAGTTCGGCGGCCGCGTCGGCCACGGCCTTCTGCAGCGCGCCGATGTCGCGCACGTCGCAGGCGCGCCACCACGGCGCAGCGTGGCCGGCCTCGGTGATCTGCGCGGCGAGCGCCGCGCTGGCACCTTCCGCAATGTCGACGAAGGCCACACGCGCGCCCTGCGCCGCGAAAGCAGCGACGATGGCCGCGCCGATGCCGCTGCCGCCGCCGGTGACGAACACGGTGCGGTTCTTGAGGCTGGGATGGATGGAAAGTTGAGGGGAATTCAAGGAAAAGGTCTCCAGGGCGCATCTCATGACATTGCAAAACAAATATCAATCGATGCCGATATTTTCGATTTCAGTTATCAATATGCCTTGATACGATCCGCCGCGTCAAGGCGACATGACATTCAGAAAGAACAAATGACCATGCAAGAGACAAGCGCCCCTTCTTCGCCGCTCGCGGCCCCTCGCGTGCTCGGCACGCCCGAATGCCTCTGGCCCGCCGCCGCCGATCTCGGCGAAGGCACGCTGTGGTCAGTGCGCGAGCAGGCGCTGTACTGGATCGACATCCTTCAGCCGCGCCTCTTCCGCTACGACCCGGCCACGGGCGCGCAGCGCACCTGGCACTTCGACGAAGAGATCACCGCGATTGCCGAGCGCGCGTCCGCGCCGGGCCTGTTCCTCACGCTGCGCCGCGGCTTCGCGCTGTTCGACACCACCGCCCCCGGCGACACCACGAAGCCGCGCTACCTGCACCAGCCCGAACCCGAGCGCACCGGCAACCGCTTCAACGACGGCAAGTGCGACAGCCGCGGCCGCTTCTGGGCCGGCAGCATGGACTTCGATTGCAAGGCGCCCACCGGCGCGCTCTACCGCTTCGACGCCGACGGCCACTGCACGCGCCACGACGACGGCTTCGAGGTGACCAACGGGCCGACGTGGTCGGGCGACGGCCGCACCATGTACTTCAACAACACGGCGATCAACCTGCTGTACGCGTACGACTTCGACATGGAGGCCGGCAGCGTGTCGAACAAGCGCGTGTGGCACCGCTTCCCCAAGGGCGACGGCCTGCCCGACGGCATGACCACCGACGCGGCCGGCCGGCTGTGGATCGCGCACTGGGACGGGTCGTGCATCACCTGCCACGACCCGGTGAGCGCCGCCGAGCTGTGCCGCATCGCGCTGCCCGCAAGCAACGTGACCGACTGCGCTTTTGGCGGCGCGGATATGCAGACGCTCTACATCACGACCGCGCGCAACAGCCGCACCGAAGAACAGCTGAAGAGCGAGCCGCTGGCCGGTGGGCTCTTCTCGGTGCGCATCGACAGCCCGGGCGTGCCGGCTGCGTTGTTCGCAGGCTGAGCCGACGCGCGCTTCAGCAAACGCTGAAGCGGTGCTCGGTCGTGCTGGCGAACACCTCGCCGGGGCGCAGCACGGTCGACGCAAACGCCGGCTGGTTCGGCGCATCGGGAAAGTGCTGCGTCTCCAGGCACAGGCCGTCGCCCTGGCGCAGGCTCGCGCCCGCGCCGCCGAGCAGGCTGCCGTCGAGGAAGTTGCCCGAATAGAACTGCACGCCGGGCTCGCTGGTGTGCACGTCCATCACGCGGCCCGAGTCCTCGTGCGCGAGACGCGCAGCAAGCGAAAGCCCCGTGCCGCTGCGATCAAGCACCCAGTTGTGGTCGTAGCCATGCGCGCGCAGCAACTGCTCGTGGCCTTCGCGGATGCGCTCGCCGATGCGCGTCGGCGTGCGGAAATCGAAAGGCGTTCCGGCCACCTCGCCCAGCCCGAGCGGAATGAGCGTGGTATCCACCGGGCAGTAGCGGCTCGCGGGAAGCGTGAGCACATGGTCCATCACCGAGCCGCTGCCGGCGAGATTGAAGTAGTCGTGGTGGCTCAGGTTCAGCACCGTCGGCCGGTCGGTGGTGGCGCGGTAGTCGATGCGCCAGGTGTTGGCCGTGGCACTCAGCGTGTAGCGCACCGTCAGCTGCACTTCGCCGGAGTAGCCTTCTTCGCCGTCGGCGCTGGTGTAGCGCAGCTCGAGGGCGAGCTCGTCGGGCACCGGCACGATCTCCCAGTAGCGCTTGCCGAAGCCCGTGGCGCCGCCGTGCAGCGTGTTCGGGCCGTCGTTCAGGCCCAGCTGTTGAGCGGTTCCGTCGAGCGTGAAGCGGCCCGCCGCGATGCGGTTGGCATAGCGGCCGACGATGGTGCCGAAGTGCGGATGCGGCTTCAGGTAGTCATCGAGCGACGGCAGCCCCAGCACCACGTTCGCGCTGCGCCCCTGCCGGTCAGGCACGTGCAGCGCGGTGACGATGCCGCCGAGGTTGATGGCGCTCAGGCGCAGGCCGTGGCCGTTGTCGAGCGTGTATTCGGTGACGGGGCGGCCGTCAGGCATGGCGCCGAACGGGCGCGAGGTGATGGGGTGGGTCATCGGGCTTGAGATTGCAGCGCCTCGCGCGCGCATTGCGATGCGGTGCGCAGGCCGATGCGGTCTTTGAGGTCGTGGAAGGTCGGCGGCTCGGCCGCATGCGTCATCACTTCGACGCGGTGGCCCGCCTTGCCCACCGCATCGGCAAAGCGCTGCTGCAGCACGAACGGCGTGTTGCGGTCGTCGGGGTTGCCGATCAGCACGATGCGCCGCTGCGGGTCGCGCGGGATGCCGGCCACATGGTCCAGCGGGTCGTAGACCTGCGTGCTGCCCGTGGTGTCGGTGCGCCCGTCCTTCGAGCGGCCGAGCCGCCGCGCGCGCTCGAGCAGGTCGAACGCGCCCGAGGTGAGCACCGCGCAGGCCACGCGCGTGCGCCCGAGCGTGAGCAGCGCGGCGCCGGCCGTGGCGCCGCCGCTGTGGCCGACGATCACCACGCGCTGCAGCCGGTGGCGCTGCATCAGCGCCTCGAGCGCCGCATCGAGCGCATGGAACTCCACCGCCTCGCGCCGCCGGCGGTGGTCGCCCGACGAGCCGTAGGTGCCAGGCCGCGCCATGAAGATCCACGGCATGCCGGCGCGATCGCTCGCGGCCTGCGCATCGAGCGTGCGCAGCGGTTCGGTGTTGCCGGGAATGCGCGTGGGCGACTGGTTCATCAGGCTGTCGCGGTCGCCCGAGAACTGCACGATGGCGATGCGCGCGTCGTCGATGTCGCGGCTCGCAAAGTAGCGGATGCACGACGGCCCCTCGACCGCCTGCACCCAGAGGAAGCCGGGACGGTCGGGGCAGTTGGCGCGCACGGCGGGCTGGTTCCAGTGCAGCAGCGCGCCCTCGGCCGACGCGGAGGCCACCGGCTCGCGGGGCGTTGGCGTTCTCGGCACGTCGACGCGCTGCGCGCAGGCTGTCTGCACGAGAACCAACAGCAAACAGGCCAGGCGTGCGCGTGGTTTCATAGCTTTTGCAGCAGCTCGGGAATGAGGCCGAAGTCGGACGCCAGGCGGTCGCCCTTCACCAGCACCAGGTCGCCGTCGCGCAGGAAGTCGCCGAGGTAGCCGGTGAGCTGCGCGGCGTCTTCGAAGTGCGGGCCGAGCAGCGCGGCCGGCACCTCTTCGCGCAGCCAGCGCATCTCGGCGCCGTGCGTCACGAGGTGCGCGATGCCCGACGCGAGCAGCGGCGCCGCCAGGCCGCGGTGCATGGCCTCGGCGTCCTTGTCGAGGTTGACGATGCGCCCGAGCACGCCGATCTTGCGCGTCACCGGCCCGTGCGCGGCGCGCTCGCAGGTGCGCACGAACTCCATCGCGTTGCGCATCGACATGACCTCGGCGCTCCAGCTGTCGTCGATGAGCGTGGCCTGCACGCCGCCCTGCGTGCGCAGCGCGCGCAGCTGCATCACCGACGCTGGCAGGCGCACGAAAGGCATGCGCGCGCATGCGGCCTCGGCGTCGAAGCCCAGCGCCAGCAGCGCGGCAAAGGCCAGCGCCGAATTGCGCACCAGCCCCGCGCTCGCGATCGGGAACAGGTACTCGACCGTGCGACCCGGCAGCGCAATGCGCACGCGGCAACCGCCGTCAGGCTCGGGCCGGGTGTCGACGATGCGGATGTTGGCGTCGGGCCCGCTGCCCACCACCCAGATGGCGCCTGCCGTGCGCGCGGCCGCCTGCACCACCTGCATCAGGCAGGGAATGTGGTCGGGCACGATGGCCACGCCGCCGGGCTCCAGCCCGAGGAAGAGGCGCGACTTGTAGTCGGCCGTCTGTTCCACCGTGGTCGCGCGGTAGGTCTGCGACAGGCCGAGTTCGGTGAGGATGGCCACGTGCGGCCGCGCCATCAGCGAGATCGGCCCGCGGTCCATCCACAGCCCGCTCTGCGCCATCTCGAGCACGCACACGTCGGCATCGGCCGGCAGGCTGGCCAGCGCGGCCGGCACGCCGACGCGCGAGTTGTAGTTGTCGACCGTGGTGTGCACGCGCGCCGCCTCGGGCAGCAGGTCGCGCAGCATGGCAATGGTGGACGACTTGCCGACCGTGCCGGTCACGCCCACCACGCGCCCCTTGAAGCGCGCGCGCGCGGCGACACCCAGATCGATCATGGCGCGGATCGGGTCGTCCACCTGCAGCAGCGGGAACGACGGATCGAGCCCGTCCACCGCGTGCGCCACCACGGCGCCCGCGAGCGCGCGCTGCAGCACGGGCAGGTCGTCGTGGCGGTCGGGGTTGTCGGCGCGCGGCTTGCTGTAGTTCTCGTGTCTGGCGAGCGTGCGGTAGTCCGACGCGATGAACAGCCCCGGCTTCGGCAGCAGTGCCATGTGCGTCGGCCCGCGCACCACGGCGTTCGCGACCCAACCCGGCGGCGGCGGCACGAGCCACTGCCCGCCGGTGATTCGCTGCAGTTCGTCGGCGGTCCACACGGGCGATGCCTGCGGTGCGGCGCCCGGGCGCAGCGCGGCGAGCACGGGCGCGGGGCGCTCGGGCAGCGGCGTCGGCGCCTTCAGGCGCAGGCCGCACCACACGGGCAGGCGGCGCGCGGGCGGCAGGTCGGGCAGCGCGCCGCGCACGCGCACTTCGATCTGCAGCACGTCGTCCTCGAGCAGGCCCAGGCGCGGCGCGCGCAGGCCGTAGCGGTCGCGGTAGATGCGCCCCGGCGTCCAGCGGCTGGTGGGCCACATCCAGTCGCAGGGGTCGTGGTCCATGGCCTCGCCCCAGGCCGGCATGGCGGTGCTGCGCATCGCCAGTGCGCGGAACTGCACGCGCAGGTCGGCGCTCACGGGCGCATCGACGGTCCAGTACGACTCGACCCACAGCAGGCGTCGCCCGACGATCTGCGTCGGTGCGCAGCGGATGCCCACGAGGCGCAGCGGGCCGATCTGGATCGGGCGCATCTGCGCATCGGCCGGCACGGCATCGACCGACCACTCGCGCCGGGGCGCGAGCACGGGCCCGACCAGCGCGGGCGGGCGCGACGCCGACAGCGGCGCCAACGGCGGGCGTCCGGCCGGCGCGGTGCGCGCGGGCGGCGACAGCTGCAATGCGCAGCGCCCGTCGGGCCGCGGCGTCATCTCGGTGCCGAGCGCACGGCACAGTTCAGCGAAGCGCGCGCTCGCGGCCTGCGCCGCCTCGCCCTCGCGCTGCCGCGAGAAACCGAAGCCCACGCCGACCGGCGTGAACACCACCTCTTCCACGCCATGCGGCCCGAGGCGCAGCGAGAACACGCCGGAATCCCCGAGGTCGTTGCGGATGGCGTCGAACAGCAGGTCGCCTGCGTCGTGCAGGATCGGCCGCCCCTGGTAGACCTCGATGCCTTGCAGCAGGTGGGCCGAGGTGCCGAGCACCGCGTCGGCGCCGGCCTCGACGATGGCATGGCCGACGGCGATCTCGGCCCGCGAAGGCGCGGTCTCCTGGTTATTGCCCCAGTGCACGGCCATCAGCACCACGTCGGCCTCACGGCGCGCGGCCGCGATGCGCGGCGCGAGCGTGGCGCGCCAGGCGGCCGGGTCGCTGAGCGGCAGCCAGGCCGCGCCGGGAAGCTTCGCGGTCGCGGCAAAGCTCGGCTGCGTGGCGTCGAGCGAGAACAGCGCCACACGCAACCCACCGGCCTGACGGAAGGCAGGGCTCAACGCCGAATCGAGGTCGGGCCCGGTGCCGGCGAAGGCGATGGCGGCGGCGTTGAGCAGCCCGTGCTGCTCCAGCAGCGCTTCGGGGCCGTAGTCGCCGCTGTGGTTGTTGGCCGTGGCGACCATGTCGATGCCGGCCTCGGTCAGCACCGACAGCATCTCGGGCCGTGCGCGGTAGTAGTACGGGCAGCCCTCGTTCTTCTCGACGCCCTGCGCGCCCGTGGTGGCGACCACGCATTCGAGATTCACGATGCGCAAGTCGGCCTCGCGCAGCGCGGGGATGTCGCCGAGCATGCGGGCCGGGCCGCCCAGCTCGTGCATGCGGTAGTGCAGGCGGCGGCCCAGGTTGACGTCGCCGCCCCACAGCACGACGCCTTCGAGGCCGCGCGGTGCGGCCGGCTCGGCCACCGCTTGCGAAAGCTGCGCGCTCTGTTGCTGCGCCTCGCGCGCTTCGAGCAGCCGGTGGTAGGCCACGTAGCCCGACAGGTAGTGCTCCACGTCGTCGATGCGCACGCGGAAGCTGTGGTGCTTGATGAAGAACGAGCCCGCAATGCGGTCGGGGTGGCGGAAGAACATCGCCAGCTCGGGCCAGAAGTGGCCGTTGGCGAGGTAACGCGCGCGGTGCTCCAGCGCGCGGTCGAACTTGTGGCGGTCGAGCCCCGCGAGCAGCGGGCGCAGCGCCGGGTCGGCTTCAAGCCGCAGCACCATCTCGCGCGCAGCCATCATCAGCTCGAGCAGCGTGGGGAAGGTGGTGATGCGCTCCAGCACGAAGTCCAGGTGGCCCGCCATGTTCTGCAGGCCGAACTGGTAGTAGCGCGTTTCGGGCTTGAAGCGCGTGAGCTCGTTGACGCAGTAGCTCAGCCAGTGATCGTGCGCACGCCAGTGGCCCGCGGCGATGAAATGCTCGAAGGCTTTCTCGACCACCGCGAGCCAGCGCGCGTCGCGCGTGAGGCCGTACAGCCGCATGAGACCGAAGGCCGCTTCGCCGTCGTAGTAGATGATGCGAAAGGGCTCCTTCACATCGAGCCCCGGGTGGTTGAGCACGTGCACGAAGCGGCCGGTCTGCGCGTCCTGCATGGAGCGGATGCCGAGCGCGAGCTGCTCCATCAGCGGCTGGTACTGCGCATCGCCGGTGAGCTCGGTGTACTTCACAAACGCCAGCAGGCACACGGCATTGCCACCGAGCTTGATCTCGTTGCCGACGTCGACCAGGAACGCGGCCTGCGTGCCGTCGGGCAACGTGGCGCGGCGGATCAGCCGCTGGCTCAGGAAGGCCAGCGCGCGGTCAATGGCGGCTTTCTGCGTGTCGTTGCGCGTGAGCTCCCAGCCTTCGAGCATCGCGTAGGTGGAGCTGGCGTGGCGCAGCGTGTTGTAGGTGGGAATCGCGCGGTCGAAGCACGGGAACCAGCCGTAGTGGAACTCGCCCGTGGGCTTGACCTGCTCGGCCAGGTAGTCGCTCGCCGAATCGACCAGCGCGCGCACCTGCTGTGCGTTCCAGTCGGTGAGCGTGCGAAAGCCCGCGGCCTGCCCCTCGGCCGTGAGCGGCCAGGCGCCGTCGGCATCGACATACACGGCGCGCGTGGTGAAGCACCACACGGGCGCGGCGTCGTCGGTGGGAAAGTCGCGCTCGGCGCCGAAGCGGCGCTGGGTGTGGGTGCGCAGGTTGCCGTTGTTGGGCTCCGCGTGATCGACCGTGCCGTTGTAGAGCACGGCGCTGCCGTGCATCTCCTGCGCGAGCAGCGCGGTGTCGAAAAGCGCGTCGAGCGCGATGCCTTCGTTGAAGTAGTTGCGCTTGGTCTGCGCCAGCCGCGCCTTCAGTTCGCCCCAGGTCATCGCCGTGCTGCGCTCGACGATCTCCGCGCGCAGCCGCTGCGCGGGCCGCTCGGCGCGCTTGGCCTTCACGGCCAGCGCCTCGGCGGCGGCCTGCCACGCGGCCTCGGTGTCGGGGCCACGGCCCATGACGACGCGGGCGCGGCTCTCGCCCTCGCCGATGGCAAGGAACACCACGCAACCGGCTTCGTCGGTGGCGGGTGCGGCCGGGGGCAGCGCCCCGTCCGGGGTGGCCAGGGCCTGCCTGGCGCGGTTCAACAGATCGGCGAGGGGAACGGGAGCTTGGTGAGTCATGCGCCGCGAATGATGACAGGCCGCGGCGCGGCCTGCCACTGCGGAAATCCGGGGCGCATCAGGTCCGGGTCAGGCCCAGGCGTCGAACACCGCGCCGCGCACGGCCTCGACCGCCGCCGAGCGCTCGCCGCCGGCCGGCGCGAGCCAGCACAGCCACGTGTGTGAGCGCCAACCGTTCCAGATCTTCAGTTCGCCCTGGCGCTCACCCTGCTCGGCCTGGTCGAGCCGCATCAGGCCCGCGCCCATGCCGCTGGCGACCATGCTGCGGATGGCGCTTTCGCCGTCGGCGGTGACGCCCTGGCGGTAGTCGCGCCCGGCCGAAGCGAACAGTTTTTCGAGGTGCGCGCGCAGGATGCACGAGGGCGGCGTACCGACCCAGGTCAGCTCGGTGAGCTGGTCGAGCGTGAGCTCGGGATGCGCCTGCGCCACGGACAGCGGCAGGCCCACGGCCAGGTCGACCACGCCCAGGCGCCGCAGCTCGAAGCCTTCGAGCCGCTCGACATCGCTGAGCACATAGGCGCAGTCGAGTTCGCCGCGCTGCACGGCCGCCAAGGTTTCGTACGACAGCCCCTGCTTCAGTTGCAGCGTGACCTGCGGGTGCTGCTGCGCCAGCGTGACCAGCACGCTGCCCAGCCGCAGCGCCACCGGATCGACCACCGTGCCGAAGCGCACCACGCCCTGCGCCGCACCGCGCAGCTGGTCGGCGGCCGACTGCATGCGCATCGCGGACGCCAGCGTGCGCTCGGCCTCTTCGAGCAGGCGCTGGCCGGCCGCGGTGGGCGACATGCCGCGCGGCGTGCGCTCGAACAGGCGCACGCCGAGTTCGTCTTCCAGCGCCTTGAGCTGCGCGCTGGCGGCCGGGGCGCTGGTGAACACGCGCTCGGCCGCGCGGGTCAGGTTGCCCTCCTTCGCGATGGCGACGAAGGTCTTCAGTTGGTACAGCTCCATGACCGCGGATTGTGAGCGCGTGCGGCGCGGTCGTCCGTTCGCTTTTTCGGAAGCCCCTGTCCAAAGAAACGAATGGCCTTCGCGGGGCGGCGTCCCCATCCTTCAGACCACGCACTCCGTGTTTTTCTGAAAGGTCTTCCCGTGTCCTCCCCTTCCTCACGCCTGCCGGGCATTGCGGCCCTGCTCTTCGCCACCGCCAGCTGGGGCAGCCTGTTCCTCGTCGGCAAGGGCGTGCTGCACCACGTGGCGCCCGTGTGGCTCACGCTCATCCGCTACACCCTGTCGGCGCTCGTGTTCGCCGCGCTGCTGGGCCTGCGCGGCGCCGGCGGCTGGCACAAGCTGCGGCGGCATGCGGTGCCGCTGGCGCTGCACGGCTTTGCGGGCTTCGGCGTGTTCAGCATCCTGCTGTTCATCGGGCTCTCGCACTCGGAGCCTTCGCACGGCGCGGTGCTGATCGCGACCACGCCGATCACCACGCAGCTGCTGCGCTGGTGGCTCGACGGCGTGCGCCCGACGCGCACCACCTTGTTGACCGCTGCGCTGGCGCTGGCCGGCGTGGCGACGGTGGCCGGGCTGCTGTCGCCCGGCGGCGCGGCCCTGTCGCACGACACGCTGTTCGGCGACGCCATCGCCTTCGTCGGCACGCTGGGCTGGGTCTTCTACACGCGCGGCGCGGCGCGCTTTCCCACGCTCGACACGGTGGAATACACCGCGCTCACGGTGCTGGCCTCGTGGCCGCTGCTGTTGGGTGTCGCCGTCGGAATGACCGCGCTGGGCGCATCGCCCGCGCCCGACGCGCAAGGGCTGCGCCTGTCGTGGCAGGTGCTGCTGTACGTGGGGCTGGTGCCGTCGGCGCTCGCGGTGCTGGCCTTCAACCACGGCGTGCGCGCACTCGGCGCGGTCACGGGCACGGCCTTCCTGAACTTCGTGCCGGTGTCGGCGTTGCTGATGGGCGTGGCACTGGGCAAGCCACCTGCGACCCACGAGATCGTCGGCGTGGCGATGGTGGTGGCGGCGCTGCTGCTGCATGTGGCGGCGGCGAAGCGGGCAGTAGCGCCAGCCGCTCCGGTCCGTGCGCCGGTGCCGGGGCAGCGCACCTGCGGCGTCACGCCCTGAGCAGCGCGCGGGCGGTCAGCCCTCAGCGCGGCTGCGCCGGAAGATCGCGTAGTTTCCGTTCGCATGCCCCACGAGCACGTCGCCCACGTACAGCCGCGACTCCAGGTTGGCGACGGTGCGCCCGCGGTTGAGCAGCGTGGTCTTGCAGACGACCTTGCCTTCGAACACGGGCTTGAAGTAGTTCATCTTGATCTCGATGGTGGCGCAGATCTCGCCCGCCTCGAGCGTGGGGTACAGCGCGGTGCCCATGCCCGTGTCGGCCAGCGCGTAGAGCACCGCGCCGTGCACCACCTCGTGCGGGTTCAGGTGCTGCGGCGCGACGACCAGCGTCATGGTGCTGGCGCCTGCGGTGGCTTGCTCGCAGTGCAGGTCGATCAGTTCGGCGAAGGGGTGTTTCATGGCGATGCGGAATGAAAGGGCTGGCCGACTGTAGACCGCACGGCCGTCAGTCGCCGAGCGCGCGGTAGAAGTAGGTGGTGCCGCACGGCGTGCCGTCGGGCAGCAGCGCGTAGCCGGGGATCGTGCCCACGCGCTGCCAGCCGCAGCGGGTGTACAGCCGCTCGGCCTCGGGGCTGGAGGTGTCGAGCACCAGCAGGGTCTTGCCGTGGTCGCGTGCGCGCTGTTCGGCGCCCTTCATCAGCAGCGCGCCCAGGCCGAGCCGGCGTGCGCGGCGGTGCACCAGCATCTTCGCGACCTCGCCGCGGTGCGGCTGGTTCTCGGGCTGCGCCAGCACCAGCTGCACGGTGCCGACGATGCCTTCGTCGTCCTCGGCCACGAGCAGTTCGCGCTCGCCGCGCGCCACGCCGTCGGCCACGTGGCGCCAGAAGGCCAGTGCGCGCTCGGGCGTGAGTGGCTGCATAAAGCTCACCGAGGCGCCGCCTTCAACGCAATCGATGAGCACGCCGGCCAGCGCGTTCAGCTCGGCCTCGCTGACGGTGGACAGGGCGCGCAGGCGCGGGGTGGTGGCAGCAGTCATGGTCATTTCCAGTTGGAGTGGGAGGGTGCGCTGGTGATGACGACCGCGTAGCGCGCCGTCTCGCGGGTGGGGTTGTAGTAACTGGTGGGCTGGTCAAGCACGAGCGCGAGGCAGTCGCCCGCTTCGAGCCGGTACTGCTGGTCGCCGACCGCGAGTTCGATGCAGCCTTCGAGCACCCACACCTGCTGGTGGATGCGCGGCTCGCGCGCGCCGGTTTCGTAGGCCACGCGCGCGCCGGGCGGAAACAGCACCTCGACGATCTGGATCGGCGAAGCGTCGCCGCCGGCCGAGACGTTGCGGCGCAGGTAACCCGAATGCGGATCGCGCCATTCGAGCTGGTCGGCACGGCGCGACACCGGGCTGGCCGTGGGCGCATCGGGCTCGAACAGCGAGGCCAGCGGCACGCCGAGGCCGGTCGCGAGTTTTTCGAGCAGCACGGCCGTCGGACTGCTCTCGCCGCGCTCGATCAGAGAGATCATCGAGCGACTGACGCCGCAGTGCGTGGCCAGGGTATCGAGCGAGAGGTCGCGTGCGGCGCGCAGTGCGCGTACGCGCTGAGCGATGCGGTCGTTGAGGCTGGGGGCTGAACCGGGATCTTCTTTCATATTGGATGAAATATCCAATTAAATAGAAACTCAGTCAACCCCTGGATGAAAGCGTGTCGTTGCGGCCATCGGAGACTTGTTCGACGAAGTGACTGTTCTTTGGAGAAATATTCATGCCCATCGCTGAAATCATCCAACACATCACCACCACCGACGCACCATGAGCGCCAACGACTCCGCCCCCCTGCCCTCGCGTTTCGCCACCTTCGCCGATGGCCCCGCCGCGCCGTCCGCGCTGCGCTCCTGCATCACCGCCGCCTGCCGGCCGCCCGAAGCCGAGGCGCTGCAGCCGCTGCTCGACCAGGCCCGGCTGCCCGCCGCCGAGGCCGACGAAGCCCACGCCCTCGCCCATCGCATTGCCCACCAGCTGCGCCAGCGCAAGAACGGCGGCGGTCGCTCCGGCCTCGTGCAGGGTCTGCTGCAGGAGTACGCGCTGTCGTCGCAGGAAGGCGTGGCGCTGATGTGCCTGGCCGAGGCGCTGCTGCGCATTCCCGATGCCGACACGCGCGACGCGCTCATCCGCGACAAGATCGCGCAGGGCCAGTGGCATGCGCATGCGGGGCGCAGCCCGTCGGTGTTCGTCAACGCCGCGACCTGGGGCCTGCTGCTCACGGGCAAGCTGGTGGCCACGCACAGCGAGACGGGCCTGTCGGCCACGCTCACGCGGCTGATCGGCAAGGGTGGCGAGCCGCTGATCCGCAAGGGCGTCGACATGGCGATGCGCATGATGGGCGAGCAGTTCGTCACCGGCGAAACCATCGGGCAGGCGCTGGCGCATGCGCGCACGCTCGAGGCGCAGGGCTTTCGCTATTCGTACGACATGCTCGGCGAGGCCGCGCTCACCGCCGACGATGCGCGCCGCTACCGCGCCGCCTACGAAGACGCCATCCACGCCATCGGCCGTGCCTCGAACGGGCGCGGCGTGTACGGCGGGCCGGGCATCTCGATCAAGCTGTCGGCGCTGCACCCGCGCTACAGCCGCGCGCAGTACACGCGCGTGATGGCCGAGCTGTACCCGGTGCTGCGCGACCTGGCGCTGCTGGCCCTGCATTACGACATCGGCCTGAACATCGACGCCGAAGAAGCCGACCGGCTCGAGCTGTCGCTCGACCTGCTGGAGCGCCTGTGCTTCGAGCCCGCGCTGGCGGGCTGGCAGGGCATCGGCTTCGTGGTGCAGGGCTACCAGAAGCGCTGCCCCTTCGTGATCGACTGGGTGATCGACCTCGCGCGCCGCAGCGGCCACCGGCTCATGGTGCGGCTCGTGAAGGGCGCCTACTGGGACAGCGAGATCAAGCGCGCGCAGCTCGACGGGCTCGCGGGCTACCCGGTCTACACGCGCAAGGCCTACACCGACGTGTCGTACCTCGCGTGCGCGCGCCGCCTGCTCGACGCGCCCGATGCGGTGTACCCGCAGTTCGCCACACACAACGCCCACACGCTGGCCGCGATCTACACGATGGCCGACCCGTCGCGCTACACGCCGGGCCAGTACGAGTTTCAATGCCTGCACGGCATGGGCGAGCCACTGTACGAGCAGGTGGTGGGCCCGCTCGGTCGGCCTTGCCGCATCTACGCGCCGGTGGGCACACACGAGACGCTGCTGGCCTACCTGGTGCGGCGGCTGCTGGAGAACGGCGCGAACACCTCGTTCGTGAACCGCATCGCCGATGCGTCGATTCCGCTCGACACGCTGGTGGAAGACCCCGTCGCCACGGTCGAGCGCATGGCTGCGCAGGAAGGCGCGATGGGCCTGCCGCACGCGGCCATTCCGCTGCCAGCCGCGCTCTATGGCGCGCAGCGCGCGAACTCGCAAGGCCTCGACCTCGCGAGCGAAGACACGCTGCATGCGCTCGCCGCCACGCTGCAGGCCAGCGCGACCGAACCCTGGCGCGCCATGCCGATGCTCGCGGCGCCACGCGCCGAAGACGAAGCCGCCCGCACCTGGGCCGACGTGCGCAACCCCGCCGACCGCCGCGACCTCGTCGGGCAGGTGCAAGACGCACTGCCGGGCGACGTGGCCTCGGCCATTGCACAAGCCGAAGGCATCGCCGCCGCATGGGCCGCCACGCCGCCCGCCGATCGCGCCGCCGCCCTCGACCGCGCCGCCGCATCGCTCGAGGCGCAGCAGCCGCGCCTGCTCGGCCTCTTGATGCGCGAGGCCGGCAAGAGCAGCGCCAATGCCATCGCCGAGGTGCGCGAAGCGGTCGACTTTTTGCGCTACTACGCGGCGCAGGCACGCACCGAGTTCGCCAACGCCACGCACCGCCCGCTCGGGCCGGTGGTGTGCATCAGCCCGTGGAACTTTCCGCTCGCGATCTTCACCGGCCAGGTGGCCGCCGCGCTCGCGGCCGGCAACCCGGTGCTCGCCAAGCCGGCCGAGCAGACGCCGCTGGTCGCCGCCGAAGCCGTGCGCGTGCTGTGGGAGGCCGGCGTGCCGCGCGCGGCGGTGCAGTTGCTGCCGGGCCGCGGCGAAACCGTCGGCGCTGCGCTGGTCGGCGACGCGCGCGTGCAGGGCGTGATGTTCACGGGCTCGACCGAGGTCGCGCGCCTGCTGCAGAAGACGCTGTCGGCGCGCCTCGGTGCGCACGGCGCGCCCGTGCCGCTGATCGCCGAGACCGGCGGGCAGAACGCGATGATCGTCGACTCGTCCGCGCTCATGGAGCAGGTGGTGGCCGACGTGATGGCCTCGGCCTTCGACAGCGCGGGCCAGCGCTGCTCGGCGCTGCGCGTGCTGTGCGTGCAGGAAGAAGCGGCCGATCGCCTCGTCGCGATGCTGCAGGGCGCGATGGCCGAGAACTGCATCGGCAACCCCGCGCGGCTCGCGGTCGACGTGGGCCCCGTCATCGACGACGAGGCGCGCGACGGCATCGAGCGCCACATCGCCGGCATGCGCGGGCGCGGACGGCGCGTGTTCCGCCAGGGTCGCGAGTTCGGCCACGACACGCGCCACGGCACCTTCGTGCTGCCGACGCTGGTCGAGCTCGACCACCTGGGTGAGCTGGAGCGCGAGGTGTTCGGCCCCGTACTGCACCTGTTGCGCTACCGCCGCCGCGACCTCGGCGCGCTCATCGGCCAGATCAACGGCAGCGGCTACGGCCTCACGCTGGGCGTGCACACGCGCATCGACGAGACCATCGCGCAGGTGGTGACGCAGGCGCAAGCCGGCAATGTCTACGTGAACCGCAACATGGTCGGCGCCGTGGTGGGCGTGCAGCCCTTCGGCGGCGAAGGGCTGTCGGGCACCGGGCCGAAGGCCGGCGGGCCGCTGTACATGGCGCGCCTGCTGTCGGCGCGGCCTGATGACGTGCTCGCGCGCGCCGTGGCCGACGGCGACGAGACCGCTGCGCCTTCTCGCGGACTCGCCGCGCTCGAAGGCTGGGCGCGTGACACAGGCCGCGATGCACTCGCCACGCAATGCCGCCGCTTCGCAAGCCTTGCCCCCGTGGGCCGCGCACGCACGCTGGCCGGCCCGACCGGCGAGCGCAACGTCTACACGCTGCAGCCGCGCGAGGCCGTGCTGTGCCTTGCCGATGCAGAGGCCGACCGACTCGTGCAGCTGGCGGCCGTGCTGTCGGTCGGCAGCACCGCCATCTGGCCGGCCGATGCGCCCGGCGCGCACACGCTGCTGGCCGCGCTGCCCGACGAGGCGCGCCACGCGGTCGTGCTCGCCAACGACTGGCGCGCGCCCACCGTCGTCTTCGATGCCGTGCTGCACCACGGCGACGCAGGCCACCTCGCCACCGTGCTGCAGCAGGTGGCGGCGCGGCCCGGTCCCATCGTCGGCGTGCGCGGCTTCGCACCCGGCGACACCGGCATCCCGCTCGAAAGCCTGGTGCTGGAGCGCGCGCTGAGCGTCAACACTGCCGCGGCGGGCGGCAATGCGAGCTTGATGACGATCGGTTGAGCGGGCTTATTTGTCGAAAGCCGGGTCAATCGGCACGCGGTAGCCGTTGACCAGCCGGTTGGTCTCGTTCGCCATGCCGACCACGGCCATCAGCTCGGCGAACATGGCCGGCGTCATGCCGGCCTTTTCCGCGCCCGCGTGGTGGCTCGCAATGCAGTAGCCGCAGTTGTTGGTGACGCTCACCGCGAGGTAGACCATTTCCTTCACCACCGGGTCGAGCGCGCCCGGCGCCATCACCTCCTTGAGGCTGGCCCAGGTGCGCTTCAGCGTGGCGGGGTCGTTGGCCAGGTACTTCCAGAAATTGTTGACCTCGGGCACGTTGCGCGACGCCTTGATGTCGTCGAACACCGCGCGGACCTCGTCGGAAGCGGCGGCGTGTTCGATGGGCTGGGGTTTCATGCGATCTCCTGAGGGAAGTGTGAATGCGGGTTGGAAAGCAACATTTGCTTTCGGTACCTTCACATTTATTGTGAATTAGGTCCTAGGTTCGTGCGGCCTCCGATTCATACAGTCGAAGCGTCACACATCAAGCGCGCCATCAGGCGCCATCTCAGGGAGCAGAGAGAACCATGGAACACGTCATCCAGCACGTGGGGATCGGTGCGCGCGTCGCATTCGTCCACAAGAAGAAAACCCAAGGCATCGCGGGCGCCGTGCTCGCACTGGCCGCCAGCTTCGCGGGACCATCGGCCTGGGCCGACGTGAGCCTGGGTGGCGCCAGCTACACGACCGGCTCGGGCGCGGTATGCAGCGCGGGCAGCACCGGCCCGACGTGGGCCTGCCAAGTGCCCAACGGCAGCGGCGGCTTCGCGCTCATCACCGGCGTGCCGACCGACCCCGTCAATGGCGGCCCCGATGCCGCGGCCTTGCAGGGGATGGTGAGCGGCAACCTCGGCGGCGACGCCCTGCTGCTCGGCGGCACGTCTGCCAAGGCCACCGGCTTCGGCAGCGTAGCGGCGGGCTCCGACGCGCGCGCCACCGAAACCTACGCCACCGCCATCGGCTCCACCACCGTGGCCGCGGGCGTGAGCAGCACGGCCGTGGGCAACGTGGCCCAAGCCTTCGGCACCAACGCCACCGCCATCGGCGCCAACACCACCGCGGTGGCCACCAGCAGCCTCGCCGCGGGCGACCGCGCCACCGCGAGCGACATCAATTCCACCGCGCTCGGCGCCAACACCCAGGCGCGCAAGAAGAGCAGCCTCGCAGCCGGCGACAAGGCGATTGCCGATGGCATCAACGCCGCCGCGCTGGGCGCGAACACGCAGGCCCTGGCCGACAGCGCCGTCGCCGTGGGCGACCGCGCCACCGCGAACGCCGAGTCGGCCGTGGCCGTGGGCCGGCAGAGCACCGCATCGGCTGCGTCGGCCGTGGCGATCGGCACCGGCGCGACGGCGAGCGCAGTCAATGGCGTGGCGCTGGGCGCTGGCGCCGTCGCCGATCGCGCGGGCATGAGCGGCCAGAAGGAACGCTTCTCGAACATCGCCGTGGGCTCGACGCAAGGCGCGGTCTCGGTCGGCAGCGCGGGCGGCGAACGGCAGATCACGAACGTCGCGGGCGGCACGCAGGCGACCGACGCGGTCAACGTGCGCCAGCTGCAGGCGCTGCAGGCCGGCGCGGTCAACTACGTCACCAACGTCGATGGCAGCGTGAACCACAACCAGATCGTGCTGGGCAACGGACAGGCGCCGAACGGCACCACCGTGTCCAACGTGGCGCCCGGCGTGGCCGGCACGGATGCGGTCAACGTCAACCAATTGAACGCGCAGGGCGCGCAGTGGCGCGACGCCGTCCGCCTGAACCAGCGCGATGCCAACGCAGGCACCGCCGGTGCGATGGCCATGGCGGGCATGCCGCAGGCCTACATGCCGGGCAAGAACATGCTCGCGGCGGGCGTGGCTGGCTACGAAGGCCAGAGCGCCGTCGCGCTGGGCTTCTCGAGCATCTCGGACAACGGCAAGTGGGTGATGAAGTTCACCGGCTCGGCCAACTCGCGCGGCAACGTCGGCGTGTCGGCTGGTGCGGGCTTCCAGTGGTGAGTTGCATGAGCCACAGAACCGCCATCGATCCAGTCCACAGGACTTCTTCTCTCATGACCCGCACCTTCTTCCCCATCGCCACGCTGTTGACCGTGCTGGCGCTCACCGGTTGCACCTCGTACGTGAGCCGCGGCATCGACAACGACGGCAAGGCCACCGAACTGGTCTGGCCCGGCGCCGAGCAACAACAGACCTGGCAGACCGAAGGCAGCTTTCCGAACCGCGAGAACCTGCGCGCCATCGGCCCCGGTGCCACCAAGGACCAGCTTTACGCCCTCATCGGCCGCCCGCACTTCGACGAAGGCATGGCGGCCGTGCGCGAGTGGGACTACGTCTTTCACTTCCGCTCGGGCGGCGGCGCCACGAGCTGCCGCTACAAGGTGATCTTCGACACCGACTACAAGGCACGCAGCTTCCACTGGAACCCGGCGATCTGCGCGGAGCTGGCCAAGGGCTGATCAGCAACCCTGCTGCTGCTGCTGCTGCTGCGGCTCCGGCCGCCGCCACAGCCACGCCAGCACGACCGCCATCGAGCCGATGGCGACGCCCGCGAGCCACGGCTTGTGCGCGGTGAACACAATGACGACCGCACAGAACGCCATCGCCGCGGTGGCGCTCCACTTGGCGCGGCGGCTCACGGTGCGGCCGTTTTCCCAGTTGCGCAGCAGCGGGCCGAAAAGCCGATGGTTCAGCAGCCAGCGGTGCAGCCGCGGCGAACTGCGCGCGGCGGCCCAGGCGGCCATCAGCACGAAGACCGTGGTCGGCATGCCCGGCGCGACCACGCCGATGGCGGCCAGCACGAGGCACAGCACGGCAAAGACCATCAGCAGCCAGCGCACGACGAGCGGAAAAGGCCGTGGCTCGACAACAGCGGGCGGGTTGTGGTGAGGGTCTTCGTCGGGGGTCACAAGACGATTGTCTTTCTTTCTCCTTCGCCCCACGGACGCGCTTGATTCAGATCAAGCGCGTGCGGGTTGGGGCTGCCGATACTGGACTTTTACATCCACCTGCAAAGTTCTGAAGACCATGGCCCACCTTGTATGGAAGACCGAGCTCAATACGGGGATCCATGAGATTGACACGCAGCATCAGCGCATCGTCCAGTACATCAACGCGCTGGACGACGCCCGGCGCACCAACGACCGCAAGGTCGTCGGCCGGATCATCGAAGAGACCATCGACTACACCGCCTCGCACTTCGCGTTCGAGGAAGCCATGATCGAGGACGCGGGCTATCCCTTCTCGGGCCCGCACCGGAAGGTGCACGAGATCTTCGTGCGCCGCGTCACCGAATTCCGCGCCCGCTTCGAATGCGGCGAAGAGGTGCTGGCCGAGCTGCACGACATGCTCTCTCGATGGCTGTTCAATCACATCCGCCACGAAGATGGCGCCTATGTGCCGACCGTGAAAGCGCATCTGCGGACCACGGATTCATCGGCCGAAGTCCTCGTGCATGCCCAGGTCCGCCAGGCGGTGCAGCAGGGCGGCGCCGCGGGGCAGGTCAAGCTGGGCTGGATGCGGCGACTGTTCGGCGGGTAAGACAGCGCAGCCGCGTCACTCCTCCACGAAGGCTTCTTCGCGCTTGGCCTTCACCGAAGGCAGCAGCACCACGATGAGCAGCAGCACGGCCGCAGCCAGCAGCCCCGCCGACAGCGGGCGCATGACGAACACGCTCCAGTCGCCGCGCGACAGCAACAGCGCGCGTCGCAGGTTCTCTTCCATCATCGGCCCGAGGATGAAGCCCAGCAGCAGTGGCGCGGGCTCGCACTTGAGCTTCAGGAACAGGTAGCCCACGATGCCGAAGATGGCGACCATCCAGACGTCGAAGGTGTTGTTGTTCTCGGAGTACACGCCCACCGCGCAGAACAGCACGATCGACGGAAAGAGCCACTTGTAGGGAATGGTCAGCAGCTTGATCCAGATGCCGATCAGCGGCAGGTTCAGCACGATGAGCATCAGGTTGCCGATCCACATCGAGGCGATGAGGCCCCAGAAGAGTTCCGGGTTGCTGGTCATCACCTGCGGGCCGGGCTGGATGTTGTGGATCGTCATGGCGCCCACCATCAACGCCATCACGGCGTTGGGCGGAATGCCCAGCGTCAGCAGCGGAATGAACGACGTCTGCGCGCCCGCGTTGTTGGCCGATTCCGGTCCTGCCACGCCGCGGATGTTGCCCTTGCCGAAGGGCACTTCGCCCTGCTTGAGCTTGATGCGCTTCTCGATGGTGTAGGCCGCGAAGGCCGACAACAGCGCACCGCCGCCCGGCAGGATGCCCAGCGCGGAACCCAGCGCCGTGCCGCGCAGCACGGCGGGCGTCATGCGCTTGAAGTCTTCCTTGGTGGGCCACAGGCCCTTGACCTTGGCGGTGAACACCTCGCGCTCGTGCTCGGGCACGGCCAGGTTGGCAATGATCTCGCCGTAGCCGAACACGCCCATGGCAATCGCGATGAAGCCGATGCCGTCGGTCAGTTCAGGAATGTCGAAGCTGTAGCGCGCCACGCCCGAGTTGACGTCGGTGCCCACGAGGCCCAGTGCCAGCCCGAGCAGGATCATCGTGATGGCCTTGAGCAGCGAGCCCGAGGCCAGCACCACGGCGCCGATCAGGCCCAGGATCATCAGCGAGAAGTACTCGGCCGGGCCGAACTTGAAGGCCAGCTCGGTCAGCGGCGGTGCGAAGGCCGCAAGAATGAGCGTGCCGACGCAGCCAGCGAAGAACGAGCCTAAACCCGCTGCAGCGAGCGCCGGCCCGGCCCTCCCCTTGCGTGCCATCTGGTAGCCGTCGATCACGGTCACCACCGACGACGATTCACCGGGCAGGTTCACCAAAATCGCGGTGGTCGAACCGCCGTACTGCGCGCCGTAGTAGATGCCGGCCAGCATGATCAGCGCCGACACGGGCGGCAGTGCGTAGGTGGCAGGCAACAGCATCGCGATGGTGGCCACGGGGCCGATGCCCGGCAGCACGCCGATCAGCGTGCCCAGCAGGCAGCCGACAAAGGCATAGACAAGGTTCTGCGCGGTGAAGGCCACGCCGAAGCCGATCGAAAGATTGGTAATCAGGTCCATTGTTCTCTTGGATTTCTTGTTGTTCTGCGCGGGTCAACCGGCGATGAAGGTGGGCCACACCTGGAACTGCAGCTTCAGTGCCACCACGAAGGCCAGGTAGCTGCCGAGCGCGAGCACCGTTGCCAGAAGGGTCACGCCCTTCCATCCGAAGCTGTCGCCCGCCAGGCTCGCAATGAAGGTCAGCGCATAGATCGCGACGATGAGCCCCATCGACGGCAGGCCGATGCTCGGCAGGCCGCCCAGCAGCACGCCGAAGACCAGGTTGGCGCCGATGATGAACAGCAGCGGCTTCCATGCGATGCGGCCCACGGGTTCGCCGTCGTCGGTCTCGACCGTGAGGGCCTTGAACGTGATCAGCACGCCCATGAAGGCGATGAGGATGCCCACGATGAGCGGAAAGTAGCCGGGGCCCATGCGGGCGCCGGTGCCCACGTTGTAGGTCGTGGCGCCCCATGCGAAGGCCACGCCGAAGGCGCTGAAAAGCACGCCCGAGCAGAAGTCTCTCTGACTCTTGATTCTCACCGTTGATGTCTCCTGGAACTGCGTTGATCGGCACACGATGTGCGTCAGCGATCCTAGGAATTCAGCGCGGCGGTGTGTGTGAACAAAGCATTGCCGTTTGGCAATGTTCGGGGCGCGAAGAGACGGCGAAGGCCGCGCTCAGTGGTCGGCGGTCGGCAGGTCGATGCAGGCGCGCAGGCCCGGGCCGGCATCGCCGAACTGCAGGCGCCCGCCATGCAGCGCCACCACCGCCTGCACGCTCGCGAGCCCCAGGCCGTGGCCCGGCGTGCTGTGGTCCAGCCGATGGAAGCGCGCACCGAGATGCGCGTACTCGGCGCTCGGAATGCCGGGGCCGTCGTCCTGCACAACGAGCTGCGCACGCCCGTCGACCGTGTGCGTGCCGATGCGCACGGTGGCGCCTGCTCCACCATATTTCAGCGCGTTGTCGAGCAGGTTGGCCGCCGCCCCCGCGAGCAGGTCGCGATCGCCCAGCGCCACGGCGCGGTCGGCGGGCTCACGCAGCAGCGTGATGCCCTGCATCTCGGCCACCGCCTCGTACAGCTCCGCCACGTCGTCGGCAATGACGTGCAGCGCCACCGGCGCGAACTGCTGGCGCCGCGCGCCGGCCTCGACCTCGGCGATCTGCAGCAGCTTCTCGAACATCACCGCCAGCTCCTCGAGCTCGCGGATGGCGGTGGCCACGGGCTCGCGCTGCGGGTGGTTCGTGTCGCCGAGCCCGAGCCCCGCCTCCACCGCACGCAGGCGCACCAGCACGCGCGTGAGCGGCGTGCGCAGGTCGTGCGCGATGGTGTTCGACACATGGCGCACGCCGTCCATCAGCGACTGGATGCGGTCGAGCATCGCGTTGATGTCGCCTTCCAGCAGCGCGAACTCGTCCTCCTCGCCCGACGGCGCCACGCGCTCCTGCAGCTCGCCCGCCGCGATGCGCGCGGCCGTGCGCCGCACCGCGCCCACGCTGCGCTCCAGCTCCTGGCGAAAGACGAAGGTGCCGCCGATGAGCAGCAGCACCGCCACGATGCCCGCCGCCGCGCTGGCGCTGGCCACCAGCGACTCGATCGACTCCTGGTCGCGCAGGTCGTGCCCCACCACGAGCATGCCGCCGTCGGGCAGCGGGCGCATCACGAGGTAGGCGATGACGGTCTGGCCCGCGCGCACCACGCGGCGGTGCACGCCGTCGCCCGCGTCGGGTGCCAGCGAAGGCATCTGGTCGAGGTTGCCCGCGCGCTTGTTTCCCTCGCGGTCGGTGAGCAGATAGATCTCGTTGTCGGAGTTGCGGCCGTCGGAGAGCGCATGGGTGATCTCGCCCGCCACGCCCTCGGCGCCACGCGCTTCGTAGCGCACCACCAGCTGCTGCATGCTGGTCGCCACCTGACGCGCCATGCGCTGCTGCAGCACGCCGACGGTCTGCATATAGACGATGGCCAGTGCGGCCAGCATCGTGATGGCGACCAGCAGGCCGTAGTAGAAGGCGAGCCGGAAGCCGACCGAGCGCCACAGCTGGCGCAGGGCCCGGGTCATTGCGGCGCGGCCAGCGTGTAGCCCACGCCGCGCACGGTGTGGATCAGCGTCGGCGCGCCGCCCGCATCGAGCTTGCCGCGCAGGCGGCTCACCTGCACGTCGATCACGTTGGTCTGTGGATCGAACTGGTAGTCCCACACGGCCTCGAGCAGCATGGTGCGCGTGACCACCTGGCCCGGATGCATCATGAGATAGGCCAGCAGCCTGAACTCGCGCGGCTGCAGCGCAATGGGCCGGCCGCCGCGCTCCACGTGGCGGCGCGCCAGGTCGAGCGTGAGGTCGGCCAGCTGCAGCGTGCGGATCTCGGGTCCGCTGCGCGAGCGCCGCACCAGCGCCTCGGCGCGCGCCGCGAGTTCGGAAAAGGCAAAGGGCTTGGCCAGGTAGTCGTCGCCGCCGGCCTTGAGCCCGCGCACGCGCTCGTCGAGCGCGCTCAACGCGCTGAGCACCAGCACCGGCGTCTTCTTGCCGAGGGCGCGCATCGTGGTGAGGATCGACAGGCCGTCCACGTCGTTGGGCAGCATGCGGTCGAGGATGACGAGGTCCCAGGTCTCGCCCGTGGCGCGCGCGAACGCATCCGCGCCGTCGCGACTGATCACCGCCACATGGCCGAGCGAACGGAAGCCTTCGGCGATGTAGCGCGCGTTGTCGGCATCGTCCTCGACGATGAGGCAGTGCCAGATGACGGTGGGGCCGAGCACGTCAGTCGGTGCGGCCACGACAAGAAATACCCATGGATGACGGAGCCGTTGAACTCATGTGGTGCCCCCGGGATGCAGGGGCTGCAACATAAATCCTAGCCCAGCTGGAAGTGGGAAAGGCCCGCGCTTCATTACCGTTTGTCCATGAAGGCCGCGGGGCTGAGCTCACTCCCCGTTCACCAGCGACACCCCGTCCACCGGCTTGCGCATCCATTTCGCAAGGTCCACGCCCAACCCGTGAATCACTGCGTCCATTGCGGTGCATTCGGTCGTCTCCGCCGTGACATCGGCGGAAGGGGTGTGCACCTGGCGCAGGCCTTTGAATTGCGCAGGGGGCAGTCCCGGTTGTTCAAGCACCGCATGGATAGCCACGATCGTGGGGCCGCCGGCGCTGACGGTCACGATGTCCATGATTTCGATCTTCAGCCAAAGGGCGGCTTCCCTGCCGGTGGTACCGGGCACGGGGCGCACCACGTCATACCGCGCCTTCAACTGATCTTGCACGGCCTGACGCAGCGGGTCCGGCACACCGCACGCGTCATCGGCTTCAGACATCTGGCGGCCCTGGTCATGCCCGTACGCGACAGGCGGCAGCACCACCGTGGTGTGGGCAGCAGGTGCGGGTGGCATTCGCTCGGGCGGCTGGGGATCGTGTGAACCGCAAGCAGCCAGAAGTGCGCTCACCGCCATCGCGATGCACGTGTTGCGCACGAAGGCAGGCGAAACCTCTGCAGGCGCATTGGAGGTACAGCAGGCTCGCGGCACCGAGATGCGACTTGTTACATTAGTCTGGGGGTTGGAGGAGTTTTTCAGAACCGACTACCTGCCGGCGATCGCCCGGCCAAAATCAAATATAAGGAAATATGCTACATGCAGACCATTAACTACAAAATGGAATACTCGATTCTCGAGTACGTTTTCGGCCTTATTGGCCCGGCAATTATCATCGCCGCCATTTTTTATCCGATTGCCGATCTGAAAATAGGAACCCTTCGGCTTCACTTGCCGACTGGCGTGGCCAATGGCGTTCTCATGTTGATCGGGGCGTATGTCACGTACCTTACGGTCGGAACACTTTTCAAGAAGCGCGCAGCCAACAGCCAGGGTGCCAGCATTGTGCTTGATGAAAAGAGCATGTCTTTCACGACCGTCAAGAAATTCTCGGGCGTACTGACCACCGTGGGCTATGACGCCATCAATAAAGTCACCGTCACGGACATTCCGGAAACCTCGACATCGAGTGCAGAAAAAACAGTAGAAATCAGCACGCCGTCGATGGCCTTCAAGAAGCATGAGTTCGATGCCATTCACATGGTGAAGGATTCAGACTTTGATGTTCTTGTGAATGCACTCAAGCATCTGTCTCTTGATCAGATCTTGATCCCCTGCGCCATCAGATCCTTGGCGGCAAGAAAGCCATCCAGTTTACTTTGCAGGGCTTCCCAACCTTACCAGAGGGCGCCCCAGCTGGCAATTCCGGTTCGCTTGCTGTCCATAAAACCGCCCAGTCTAGCTATCGCCATGTAAGCCCACTGCAAGCTACCTGCTTTCTCTTTGCGCTTGCGTTTTCCCTTGTCCAGATAGCCCAGTAGCTGACATTCATCCGGGGTCAGCACCGTTTCTGCGGACTGGCTTTCTACGTGTTCCGCTTCCTTTAGCAGCCCTTGCGCCCTGAGTGCTTGCGGCAGCGTGAAGCTTTCTCTGAGCTGTAACAGCCTGACCGCAACAAACGAGAGGATCGAGACCATCCGCTCCAGATTATCCGGCTCCTCCATGCGTTGCCTCTCGGCTCCTGCTCCGGTTTTCCATGCCTTATGGAACTCCTCGATCCGCCAGCGATGGGTATAAATGTCGATGACGCGCAAGGCTTGGGCTAGCGACTCGACCGGTTCGCTGGTCAGCAACAACCATTTCAACGGGGTCTCACCCTTGGGCGGGTTAATCTCCTCGGCCAGCACCGCGTTGAGCGTGATATTCCCCTGTTTTAGCGTGATGCGCCCACTGCGCAGGCTCAAGCTCGCCTTGCGGGCTGGTCGATTTTTACGTTTACCGCGTTTATCCACCACGCCCTTTTGCGGAATGCTGATCTGATAGCCACCCAACTCCGGTTGGTTCTTCAGATGGTCGTACAGATACAACCCAGACTCTACGTCCTTGCGTGGGTGCTTGGAGCGCACCACGAAGCGCTCGTTATGCGCCAGTTTGTCCTGCAGATAAGCATGAATATCGGCTTCGCGGTCACAGACCGCAATCACGTTGCTCATCATGCTGCCCATGCGTAACCGGCTAGTTGCGGCCGCTGCCAGCCATTTGCCACTCTCCTTTTCATCCGCATCGGCAGGGTCATCCGGGCGCATCCACCACTCCTGATGCAGTAATCCTACGGTGCGGAATGTGGTGGCCTCGAGCAAGAGAACGGAGTGAACCCACCATCCGCGGGATTTATCCTGAATAGAGCCCAGCTTGCCAAGCTCTTCGGCGACCTGGTGGCGATAACTCAAAGAGGTGGTGTCCTCAATGGCCAGCAGTTCGGGAAACTCCTGAGCCAACTTGACTGTTTGCATGGCGCCAGCCTTTCTGATCGCCTCGGCAGAAACGTTGGGATTGCGGATAAATCGGTAAGCGCCTTCCTGCATGGCTTCACTACCCTCTGATGAGATGGTTATTGATTTACCAGAATATTTTGCCAATTGGGCGGCGACGTTAACCAAGCGGGCAGTACGGCGAGGATCACCCAGCGCCGCCGAAGAGAACACAGATTTAGCCCAGTCGGCCGCACGATGAAGAGCAGAAGTTATCATGAACGTTACCATGTTAGGAGGTCACATGGAAGATCAGATCCTGGAAAACGGGAAAGGTTCCGTTCAGGACGCTACTTGTGTATAAGAGTCAGCTCAAGCATCGCGCCGTCAATGCCGCCTTCAAGCAAATCTGACCCATGGGTTTCTTGAAGAAGTTGTTCCAGATAGTTTCTGGGAAAAAATACCGGAATTGCCCCGATGGGGCCGCCGTGGACCCGGTCGCACAGCGAGCACTTCAAGCGGGGCTCATCAACTCCGAACAGATCATGGCGTACTGCGACAGCTACGCAACGGGGCTGTCTGACGAAACTCTCTCCGAGGGGCTTGGCTCGCACTGGGGCATACGCTCGCCTCAGGAGGCTGCCGAAACCCTGGAATCACTCGGTCGCCATGGCCATCGCTTTTTTTACGACATTGTTTTTCGTATTGACAGCGATGGTGCTTCAGAAGACGGGCGCCAGGAGGTTCTCGAGGCATTGATAGCCAGCGGTCGATACGGCGCCCCGGAAACGGTGCGCGAGCAGATTGCCGCACAGGGGCCGTGTGAGGAAAAAGACCTCATTTTCTCGGATTTGGCGCAGGCCTTGGAGATGCTGGAAAATCTGCGATCCGTTTTTCGTCTTCTCGAAGACAAAGTCAATGGCTCGTACCTTCCCAAGGATTACAGCGCCGGCATCCTTGCCTGGGATCTGGGCCGCCTCGTCACGGTTGCACGGATGTCATTGGACTGCAAATACATCGAGCAGGCTGAATTCAATCGCATTCTTGCGCATGCAGACAAAGAATTGCGTTCGAATTTTTCGTCCTGGCCGCAGTTTGCAAAGAGCTACATCATTGGCCGAGCCAGTTGGGCGGGTCAGAACATGACGCTGGGCGGAATCATCGGCATTGCCGAAGATCTCATGACCGATGAGCGGAGCCCTTGGGTGCTGTCGCCTCTGTGAGTTGCATTCGACGCTAGCGCCGGATCACTCCCTGTTGATTTCCGTGGACGTTTGATCCACCTGTCCGTCGCGAACTGACCGGCCGTAATTTCTTTCGGCCGTTGCTCGCAGGGAAATCTGGATCACTCGAAAACGGAAGTCAACAAATTCAAAGTATTTAGGACGCTATTTGCGCGTTCAAGACTTTATTTGGCGCGATCATCAGGATCGCGCCGCCTACGCAGTCTCACTCCACCGTCACGCTTTTAGCGAGATTCCGCGGCTTGTCCACGTCCGTCCCGCGCGCACACGCCGTGTGATACGCCAGCAGCTGCAGCGGCACCACGTGCAGCAGCGGCGACAGCGCGCCGTAGTGCTCGGGCATGCGGATCACGTGCAGGCCTTCGCCACTGGCGATCTGCGTGTCGCCGTCGGCCAGCACGTAGAGCACGCCGCCGCGGGCGCGCACTTCCTGCAGGTTGCTCTTGAGCTTTTCGAGCAGCGCGTCGTTCGGCGCCACGGCGACCACGGGCATCTCGCTCGTGACGAGCGCGAGCGGGCCGTGCTTGAGTTCGCCGGCGGCATAGGCCTCGGCGTGGATGTAGGTCACTTCCTTGAGCTTGAGCGCGCCTTCGAGCGCGATCGGGTAGTGCAGGCCGCGGCCGAGGAACAGGGCGTTGTCCTTGCGCGCGAAGTCTTCGGCCCAGCCGATGAGCTGCGGCTCGAGCGCGAGCACCGACTGCAGCGCGACGGGCAGGTGGCGCATTTCCTTCAGGTAGCGCGCTTCGTCGACGGCGCTCAGGCGGTCCTTGGCCTGTGCGATGGCGAGCGTCAGCAGGAACAGGCCCGCGAGCTGGGTGGTGAAGGCCTTGGTCGACGCCACGCCGATTTCGACGCCGGCGCGCGTGATGTACGCCAGCTTGCACTCGCGCACCATGGCGCTGGTGGCGACGTTGCAGATGGTCAGGGTCTGTTCCATGCCCAGCGAGCGCGCGTGCTTGAGCGCGGCCAGCGTGTCGGCGGTTTCGCCCGACTGGCTGATGGTGACGACCAGCGTCTTGGGGTCGGGCACGGAGTCGCGGTAGCGGTACTCGCTGGCGATCTCGACCTGCGTGGAGATCTTCGCGATGCTCTCGAGCCAGTACTTGGCGGTGCAGCCGCTGTAGTAGCTGGTGCCGCAGGCCAGGATGAGGATCTTGTCGATGTCCTGGAACACGCGGTGTGCGCTCGCGCCGGTGGCACCGTCCTGGCCGATGCCGTCGAACAGCTCGGGCACGATGCCCTCGACGCCTTCGAGCGTGTCGCCGATGGCGCGCGGCTGCTCGAAGATTTCCTTCTGCATGTAGTGGCGGTACGGGCCCAGCTCGGCCGCGCCGCTGTGGGCGTGCACTGTGCGCACGGTGCGGGTGACGGGCTTGTGGTTCTTGTCGACGATCCAGTACTTGCCGGGCTGCAGGTCGACCACGTCGCCTTCTTCGAGGTAGACGATCTGGTCGGTCACGCCGGCCAGCGCCATCGCGTCGCTGGCCAGGAAGTTCTCGGTGCCGTCCTTGCCCGCGCCGAGGATCAGCGGCGAGCCGGCGCGCGCGCCGATGACGCGCTGCGGTTCGTCGCGGCAGATGACGGCGATGGCGTAGGCGCCATGCAGTTGCAGCACGGCGGCCTTGACGGCTTCGAACAGGTCGCCGTTGTAGAGGCTGTCGACGAGGTGGGCGATGACCTCGGTGTCGGTCTGGCTCTCGAACACGTAGCCCTTGGCTTCGAGTGCGGCGCGCAGCGGCTCGTGATTCTCGATGATGCCGTTGTGCACGAGCGCGATGCGGCCCGGGCGCGCGGCCGGTGCGTCGGCGCCGGGGCCGTGGCTGAAGTGGGGATGCGCGTTGTGCACGGCCGGTGCGCCGTGGGTGGCCCAGCGCGTGTGGGCGATGCCGGTGAGGCCTTCGATCTTGTCGTCGCGCACCTGGGTCAGCAGTTCGGCCACGCGCGAGGTGGTGCGCGCACGGCTCAGGCCGCCCGCATGCACCGCGACGCCGCAGGAGTCATAGCCGCGGTATTCGAGCCGCTGAAGGCCCTGGACCAGGACCGGAACGATGTCGCGATGGGAGGCTGCGCCGACGATGCCGCACATAGGTGTACCTTGTCTTGAAGAACAGAAGGGCTCGATGGTAGGGAGGCGGCCAAGAAATATGGCGTCTAAATTTCCACGGTTTTGGAGTTTTATTTCACCAAAACCTACAGATGGAGTTTTATTCCATAATTTCAACCCATATGGAATCAATCTCCCTCGATGCGATCGATCTCAAGCTGCTCGACGCGCTCCAGCACGACGCCTCGCAGACCAACCAGCGCCTGGCGGCCGAGGTCGGCATCTCGCCGCCGACCTGCCTGCGCCGCGTGCAGCGCCTGCGGCAGGAGGGCCTCATCGAGCGCCAGGTCGCCCTGCTCTCCCCCGACCGCCTCGCCACGGTGCTGGGCCACGGCCTGCAGGCGGTGGTGGAGATTTCGCTCGACCGGCAGGACGCCGCCGCGCTCGACGCCTTCGAGGCCCGCGTGATCGCGGACGATGCGGTGCAGCAGTGCTGGCGCGTGTCGCCGGGGCCCGATTTCGTGCTGGTGGTGGTGGCGCGCGACATGCCCGGCTACGGCGCGCTGACGCAGCGGCTGTTCACGGCCGACGCCAACGTGCGCAATGTGAAGGCGTTCTTCAGCCTCAAGCGCGCGAAGTTCGGCGCCCGCGTGCCGCTGGGCTGACGCGGGCCCCGGGCGCGATCAGCGCTCGCTCGCCGCCTCGCGCAGCGCTTCGAGGAACGTGCGCCGCCACCAGTGGATGTCCTGCGCCCGGATGCGCGCCAGCAGCTTCTGGTGCCGTTCGCGCCGCTCTTCCAGCGGCATCTGCAGCGCCTGCTGCACCGTCTCGGCGGTGCCGTGCGTGTCGTACGGATTCACCAGCAGCGCTTCCTTCAGCTGCTCGGCCGCGCCTGCAAAGCGCGACAGCACGAGCACGCCGGGGTCGGCCGGGTCTTGCGCCGCGATGTATTCCTTGGCGACGAGGTTCATGCCGTCGCGCAGCGGCGTCACCAGCCCCACGGCCGCCGCGCGGCACAGCCCCGGCACCCGCTTGCGCGCCACCATGCGGTGGATGTAGCGCACCGGCATCCAGTCGAGTTCGCCGTAGTCGCCGTTGATGGCGCCGCACAGCGATTCGAGTTCGCGGCGGATGTCGCCGTAGGCATCGACCGTCTCGCGCGTGGGCGAGGCGATCTGGATCAGCGTGGCGCTGCGGCGGTTCTCGGGGTAGTTGGCCAGCAGCTCGCGGAACGAACGCACGCGCTGCGGGATGCCCTTCGAGTAGTCGAGCCGGTCGATGCCCAAGAGCAACCGGCGGCTCGAGTACTCGCGCTTCATGGTCTCGTACATGTCGCGCGATTCCTTGGCGTGCGTGAGCGCCGCGAACTCGTCGACGTCGATGCCGATCGGAAAGGCCGCCGCGCGCACCGTGTTGCCGTAGGCGCGGAACAGGTCGCCGCCCAGCGCTTCGCCGTGCGCCTCGTTGTGCACGTAGTGCGCGAAGTGCTGCACGTCCTGCTCGGCCTGGAAACCGATCAGGTCGTACGAGAACAGCGAGCGCATCAGCCACTCGTGCTGCGGAATGGCCGCCATGATGATCTGCGGCGGCAGCGGGATGTGCAGGAAGAAGCCGATGCGCTGCTTGCAGCCCATGGCGCGCAGCTCGGCCGCGAGCGGGATCAGGTGGTAGTCGTGCACCCAGAGGATGTCGTCCTCGCGCAGCAGCGGCAGCAGCTTGCGCGCGAACAGCTGGTTCACGCGCCGGTAGCCGCCGATGAAGCCGGCCTCGAAGTGCGCCAGGTCGAGCCGGTCATGGAACACCGGCCACAGCACGTCGTTGCTGTAGCCCAGGTAGTAGCTGTCGTGGTCGTCGCGGCTCAGGTCGATGGTGGCGAGCGTGACCTTGCCGGCCTGCTGTGTGTGCAGCTCGCCTTCGCCCGTGGGGCCGCCTTCGACGATCTGCCCGCTCCAGCCGAACCACAGGCCGCCGCTCTGCTGCAGGCTCTCGCCCAGCGCCACGGCCAGGCCGCCGGCTGCCGGCTTGCGTGGGTCGGCCACGCGGTTCGAGATGACGACGAGACGGCTCATATGCAGGAATCCCAGGGAGCGGATAAACGCACGGCCGCATTGATGATGCCGACCATCGAATAGGTCTGCGGAAAGTTGCCCCACATCTCGCCCGTCACCGGGTGCGTGTCTTCCGACAGCAGCCCCAGCGGGTTGCGCGCGGCGAGCATGGTTTCAAAAATCTGCCGTGCCTCGGCCTTGCGGCCGATCTTGGCCAGCGCATCGATGCGCCAGAAGGTGCAGATGTTGAAGGCGGTCTCGGGCTTGCCGAAGTCGTCGGCGGCTTCGTAGCGGCGCATGTAGGGGCCGTCGCAGAGCGACTTTTCCATCGCGTCGACGGTGGAGATGAAGCGCGGGTCGCGCGCATCGATCAGGCCCACCTCGACCATCAGCAGGATGCTCGCGTCGAGCTCGTTGCCGCCGAAGCTCTCGGCAAAGGCCTGGCGCTCCTCGCTCCACGACTTGGCCAGAATTTCTTCCTTCATGCGCGCCGCATGACCGTGCCAGTAGGCGGCGCGTTCGGGCAGCTCCAGCGTGCGCGCGATCTTGGCGAGCCGGTCGCAGGCGGCCCAGCTCATGAGCGCCGAGCTGGTGTGCACGCGGGCGCGCGTGCGCAGCTCCCACATGCCGGCGTCGGGCGTGCCGTAGACGCGCACCGCTTTTTCGCCGACCGCTTCGAGGTGCGGAAACTCCGCCACGCCCGCGCGGCTCAGCAGCCGGTGGTCGTGAAAAGCCTGCGCCGCGCCGAGCACGATGTTGCCGTACACGTCGTGCTGGAAGTGCTCCTGCGCCTGGTTGCCCACGCGCACCGGGCCCATGCCGCGGTAGCCGGGCAGACCGTCGACAAAAGACTCGGGCAATTCGCGCTCCAGCCCGATGCCGTACAGCGGCTGGATGTGCTCGCCGTGCGAGCCGATCACCACGTTGCCGAGCCAGCGCAGGTAGTCTTCCATCGTGCCCACCTCGCTCAGCGAGTTGAGCGCGCGCACCACAAAGAAGGCATCGCGCAGCCAGCAGTAGCGGTAGTCCCAGTTGCGCTGGCTGCCCGGCGCCTCGGGGATGCTGGTGGTCATGGCGGCGACGATGGCGCCGGTGTCCTCGTACAGCGAGAGCTTGAGCGTGATGGCCGCGCGGATCACCGCGTCCTGGTACTCGAAGGGAATGGCCAGGCGCTTGCTCCAGGTGCGCCAGTACGCAATGGTTTCCTGCTCGAACTTGCGCGCGGTGTCGGCGATGCCTTCGAGCAGCGTCTCGTCCACGCCGAACATGAAGTTGTACTCGCGCGAGATCACGAAGGGCTGGCGCGACAGGATGTGCGAGATCGACGCGTCGGTGTTCAGCCGCAGCGTGACGTCAGGACCGACGTAGCGGATGTGGTTGCTGCCGCGCGTGACCTCGATGGGTTCCGAAGCGCCCCACTGGAAGCGCGGGTCGAGCGCCACGCGGATGCGCGGCGCGCCGGCAATGGGACGCACGCGGCGCACCATCATGAGCGGGCGAAAGTAGCGCGAGCGGCTGTAGAAGCGCGGCGCGAAGTCCGTGATCTCGATGCCCTGCCCCGCGCTGTCGAACAGCTGCGTGCGCAGCACGGCGGTATTGGGTTCGTACCACTGCTTGCTGGAAGCGAAGTCCTCGATCTCGATGGCCCAGGCGCCGGCTTCTTCGCCGGGGTGCAGCAGCGCGTTGAAGACCGGGTCGCCGTCGAAGCGCGGCAGGCAGCACCAGACGGCGCGGGCGCGCGCATCGATGAGCGCGCTGTAGGCGCAGTTGCCGATCACGCCGACATTGAGCGAAGGCTCGGCCGGCGGCGCAAAGCCGCGCGGTGGGGCCGCGGCCACTTTCGCCGCAACTTTCGCGACGTCCGCCGGCGCCTGCTCGTCGGGGCCCGCCGCGCCCGCCAGGGCGTCGCCCGCGCGGTCCTCCGGGGCCTCCGACAGTTGGTGTTCGCTCATGCGGGGTTCCTCGGTGATGTGTTGTTCTTGGGGGCCGGTGCGGCCAGCCGATCGCGTGCCTGCACCAGCCATTCGTAGACCGCGCGCGGCGATTCGAGCCGGTGCAGCGCCAGGCTGGGCCCGGCACCGACCTTGATCGCGACACCGCCGCGCGGCTGCACGACGGCGAAGCCGCTCTCGTCGGTGGTGTCGTCGCCCGCGAAGATCGGCGTGCGACCCACGAACGGCGCCTCGTTCATGAAGGCTTCGATGGCGAGGCCCTTGTTCACGCCCGCGGGCTTCACCTCGAACACGAACTTGCCGTGCAGCAGTTCGAGCTGCGGATGGCCTTCGATGGCGCGCGTCATCGCGTCGCGGCACACGGCCTCGAGCTGCGGCGCGAGCCGGTAGTGCAACGCGATGGCCGCGTGCTTGCGCTCCACCAGCAGGCCTTCGTGGATGCGCGCGAGTTCGTTGGCCACGTCGAGGATGGGCACGAGGTCGGGCGCGCGCTGCTCCTGCATGCCGCCCTTGGCATCGCGTCGCTGCACGCCGTGCTCGCCCGCGGCGGGCAACCGCAGCGGCGCGAGAAAGCGGTCGATGGCGTCGATCTGGCGACCCGACACCACGGCGAGCGCACCACCGAGCAGGTCGCGCAGGTCGCTCAACAGGGGCACGAGGGCAGGCGGCACCTCGATGGCTTCAGGCGTGGCGGCAAGGCCGACCAGCGTGCCGTCGAAATCAAGAAAAAGGGCGGCGTCCCGGCCCGGCGGAGGAGGCAACTGCACGTTGCTGCTGGAGGACTTTGGCATTGGGAAAAACCATAGCACGGCTCGCACGCGGCGCGTGTCGGCCAAAGTCCCGGCGTGCGCCGACGGCGATGATCAGTCGGCGGTCGCTGGCAACGACGCCGCCACCGCCGTAATGCGCGCCCGGTGGATCGCCTCGCCGATGCGCGGCCCGGTGGCGCCGGCCTGCTGGGCCTCGCGCGCCACCACGTCGGTCGCCACGGCCTGGGCCGCCGCGAGCACCGCGAGCAGGCGCGGGCGCTGCGGGTAGGCGTTGTCTTCGAAGCCGAGCCGGCCGCGCGCGTCGCATTCGCAGGCCAGCAGCGCCTCGGCGAAGCGCGCCGGCTTGCGGAAGGCGTCGCAGCGCTCCAGCAGCCGCACCAGCGGCGTGGCGCCGAGCGCGGCACTGCGGTGGATGTTGCCGTGCTCGCGCGCCACCACCTCGGCCAGCTCGCGCAGTTCCACCGGCACGCGCCAGCGCTCGCACACGTCTTGCAGCAGGTCAACGCTGCGCAGCTCGTGGTTGATGTGGCGCGGCAGCATATCGGCCGGCGTGGTGCCCTTGCCGAGGTCGTGCATGAGGCAGGCGAAGCGCACGGGCAGCGTGGCGCCCAGGCGCGCGCTGGTGTCGAGCACCATCATCAGGTGCACGCCGGTGTCGATCTCGGGGTGGTGCTGCGCCGGTTGCGGCACGCCCCAGAGCCGGTCGACCTCGGGCAGCAGCACGGCGAGCGCGCCGCACGCGCGCAGCACGTCGAACATGCGCGAGGGCCGCGTTTCCATGAGGCCGCGCGCGAGCTCCTGCCACACGCGCTCGGGCACCAGCGCATCGACCTCGCCGGCCGCGACCATCTCGCGCATGAGCGCCATGGTTTCGGGCGCGACGGTGAAGTCGTCGAAGCGCGCGGCAAAGCGTGCCACGCGCAGGATGCGCACCGGGTCTTCGCGGAAGGCGTCGGTCACGTGGCGCAGCACCTTGTCGCGCAGGTCGCGCTGGCCGTGGAAGGGGTCGGCCAGCGTCTCGGGGCGCGGATCGAAACTGCCGTCGTCGGCCACGTGCTCGGCGGGCAGCGCAATGGCGTTGACGGTGAGGTCGCGCCGCGCGAGGTCTTGCTCCAGCGTAACGTCGGGCGCCGCATGCACCACGAAGCCGCGGTAGCCCGGCGCGCTCTTGCGTTCGGTGCGGGCCAGCGCGTACTCCTCGCGCGTGCGCGGGTGCAGAAACACGGGGAAATCGCGCCCCACGGGCAGGTAGCCGCGCGCCACCATGGCCTCGGGCGTGGCGCCCACCACGAGCCAGTCATGGTCGGACACAGGACGGCCCAGCAGCCGGTCGCGCAGTGCACCGCCGACGAGAAAAATGTTCATGAGTGCAGTGTAGGGATACTCGCCCTGCACAAAAAGAACGGTCGTTCGATAATCTTCGAGCGATGCGAACGACCGTTCGTAAATTCGCATCGCGCGAAGCACCGGTCGCTGGCCGGCGCCCCCGTGCGCGGGGCTGTTTTCAACACCCAAGGAGCATTCACACCTATGAAAAAACTCACAACAACAGCATCGTTGGCATTGGCGGCATTCGGGGGCCTGGCATCGGGCAGCGCCCTGGCGCAGAACGCCGGCGACTGGGTCGTCGGCACCGGCTGGTTCCATCTGTCGCCGCAGGATTCGAGCAAGCCGCTGACCGTGACCTCGCCCGTGCACAGCGTGCTGGCCGGCTCGGGCGCGAGCGTCAGCGACTCGGACACGCTGGGCATGAACATCGCCTACTTCGTCGACAGCCACTGGGCCGTCGAAGGCGTGCTCGGCGTGCCGCCCAAGTTCAAGCTCCACGGCACCGGCACGCTGGCCCGCGTGGGCGAACTCGGCCAGGCCCGCCAGTGGAGCCCGACCGTGCTGGCCAAGTACTACTTCAACGAAGGCAACGACGCCTTCCGTCCGTTCGTGGGCCTGGGCGCCACCTATGTCTGGTACAGCGACGTGAAGCTCACGTCGAACCTGCAGGGCGCGCTGGCCAGCCAGTTCCACGTGCGTCCGTCGTCGGTGAACACCACGGCCAAGCTCGACAGCGCGTTCGCGCCCGTGCTCAACGCCGGCGTGGCCTACCAGTTCGACAAGCACTGGGGCGTGTCGTTCTCGGTGTCGTACATCCCGCTGAAGACCAAGGCCAAGCTCACGACGACCAGCATCACCGGCCTGCCGGTGGCGCGCAGCGAGTCGAGCCTGAAGCTGAACCCGATCGTCACCTACCTGGCGGCGACGTACCGGTTCTGATGAAGTCCGGCGAGCCCCAATCGCGCGCTCAGTCGCGCGAGGTGCGATAGGGCTCGTCGAAGGCCACGAAGGTCTTCTCGGCCAGGGCGCCCGCGATCCACGCGGCGACGCCCGGCAGGGCCGCCACGCGCGCGATGTACGCGTCGATGACCGGCGGCACCGGCAGGCCGTAGCCGCGGATGCGCATGCCCACCGGCGCGAAGAAGGCGTCGGCGATGGTGAAGGCGCCGAACAGCATCGGGCCGCCGTGCGTCTCGAGCAGCTCGGTCCACATCTGCACGATGCGGTCGAGGTCTTCCTGCACGCCGGGCTGCTCGGCCAGCAGCCGCGCACCCACCTCGGGCAGCGAGGCCTCGATGTTCATCGGGCAGTTGCCGCGCAGGTTGCCGAAACCCGAATGCATCTCGGCGCAGACGCTGCGCGCACGGGCCCGCTCGGCCACGCCCTGGGGCCACAGCTGCTTTTCGGGGAAGCGCTCGGCCAGGTATTCGGCGATGGCGAGGGTGTCCCACACGGCGAGGTCGCCGTCGACCAGCACCGGCACCTTGGCCACCGGGTTGATGGCGCCGATCACGTGCTTGAACTGCGAGGTGGCGTCGAACGAATCGAAGCGCACCATCACCTCCTCGAAGGGAATACCGGCCTGGGTCATGAGCACCCAGGGGCGCATGGACCACGACGAGTAATTCTTGTTGCCGATGTAGAGCTTGGACATCTGTCAGGGTCTCCGGGTCAGTGCGGGAATGCGGGGCAAAGCCTTCGATGCTAGCCGGGCGGCGCGCTGCGATTGATGCCGAAGGCGGCGTGAATTGATGCGGGCCGCGTCAACGTTCGTCGTCGCGGCGCGATTCGGGCGGCACGATCACGCGCGGGCCGGAGGCGCCCACATCCGCCGCTGGCTTCACGACGCGTTCGATCAGGGTCACGAGGCGCGGCACCAGCGACAGCACCGCGAGCGCCAGCAGCGCGCTGAGCACGGCCGTGACCTCGCGGCCGAGCCCGCAGGCCATGCCGATGGCGGCCGTCATCCAGAGCCCGGCGGCGGTGGTGAGGCCCTGCACGTGCGATTCGTCCTTGCCCTGCTTGAGGATGGTGCCGGCGCACAGAAAACCGACGCCGGCCACCAGCCCCTGGATCACGCGGCTCATGTCGGCCGGCACGATGCCGGTCTGCTGCGGGATCAGCACGAACAGCGCAGAGCCGATGGCCACCAGCATGTGGGTGCGCACGCCGGCCGCCTTGCCCTGCTGCTCGCGCTCGAAGCCCAGAAAAAAGCCCAGCACGGCCGCGAGCAGCAGCCGCACCGAGATGCGCGTGAGCTGCGCGACGTCGCCCACGTCCGAAAATTCGGACGCGACGGTGTCGAGCACCTCATCGCGCCAGGTCATCTCAGGGCAGGTCCTTGTTGGGTTCCGGCTCGGCGGCGTTGCGCGGGCCCACGCGGCCCAGGCGCTCCTTCAGCGACTGCGGCTTGCCGCTGATGAGGGCGGCGTAGTTGGTGGTGTTGGCCAGCACCTTCTTCACGTAGTCGCGCGTCTCGTTGAAGGGCACGTTCTCGGCCCAGATGGCCGCATCGATCACCGGGCCGTTGCGCCAGTTGCGCGGGCGACCGGGGCCGGCGTTGTAGGCCGCGGCGGCCAGCGCCATCGAACCGTCGAAGTCGTCGAGCGCGAGCTTCAGGTAGTTGGTGCCGATCGTGATGTTGGTCTCGCGGTCGTTGATCTGGCCCGGCGTGAAATCGGTCATGCCGATCTTGCGGGCGGTCCAACGCGCCGTGGCGGGCATGACCTGCATCAGGCCCGAGGCGCCGACGCCCGAGCGTGCGTCCATGATGAAGCGGCTTTCCTGGCGGATCAGGCCGTACACGTAGGCCGGGTCGAGGCCGATGTCCTGGCTCTTGCGCAGCACCGTGTCGTGGAACGGCATGGGGAAGCGCTGTTCGACGTCGATCACGCCCTTGGTGCGCTCGCTGGTGTTGATGCAGCGGTCCCACACCTCGCGCTGGCAGGCCAGGTCGGCGGCGGCCAGCAGGGCGCGGTCGTCCATGCCGCCCTTCTCATGCAGGTTGGTGGCGTAGTTCCACTCGCGCGTGCCTTCGGAGCGCAGGCCCATGCCGATGGCCTGCAGGCCGCGCTGCAAGCCCGGGTTGGTGCGCGCGGCGTTCTTTTCTTCGGGCGTGAGCGGCGCGGGGCGCGTGGCCGCCACGACGCGCTGGCCCAGCTCTTCGAGCGCCAGCATTTCGTAGAAGCCGCGCGTGCCGGCGATGCTGGTGTAGAGCTCGCGGGCCTGCGCGCGGCGCTCGTCGCCGCCGGCGGCGCTGAGTGCGCGGGCCTTCCAGTAGACCCAGGTCGGGTCTTGCTGGGCGGCGTCGCTCATGGCGTTGATGGCGGGCGCGACCTCTTTCCACTGGCTGGCGCGCAGTGCGGCGCGCACGCGCCAGCCGAGCATGTCGTCGGACAGGTCGCTGTTCTTCGTGACGTTGCCGAAGTAGCTCACGGCCATCGGCGAGAGCTTGTTCGCGGCCGCGCGGCCGATGGTGCCCCAGACCCAGTTGCGCTCTTCGGCGGAGAGCATCGGGCTCCACTTGCTGTCGAGCTGCGCAGCGCCCTGGTCGGGGTCGGCGACCGCAATCTTGATGAGCGCGAGCACCACCAGTTCCTTGCGCGACTTGGCGGCCACGAAGGCGCGGCCGGTGAGGAACTTGGCAGCGCTGGCGTTGACCTCTTCGAACAGCGGCAGCGCGTCGGGCGCGGCGATGGTGACGGCGCCGCGTGCGGCCGCGGGCCGGTTGGCCTCGATGGCCAGGCGCGCCTTCTTCCAGGCGTCGTTGGTGGTCATCAGGCGGGCCGCGACCATGCGGTCGGCGGCGGTGAGGCAGCCGTCGTCGCTGTCCTTTTGCGCGAACCAGTTGCGGCGCACTTCGTCGGCCTGCGCCTGCGTGGCCGTGCCGGTGCGCAGCGTGTCGACCAGCACCGCGTAGCAGCGCACCTGGGCGTCGTCGGCCATGCGGAAGCCGGCGATATTGGCGGCAAAGCCGTCCCAATCGCGGCGCTGGCCGAGCAGCAGCAGCCAGTCGTTGCGCAGGCGGTCTTCCTGGTAGGTGTTGGGGTAGCGGGCGTAGAAGTCCTGCACCTCGTTGGGCGCGGCTTCCTGCAGGCGGGCCTTGAGCTCCCAGTAGGCGGCCCAGGGTTCGAGTGCGTGGCCGCGGGCCTGCGGCAGCAGGGCCGTGAGGCGGGCCTTGTCGCCGCGCTGGAAGGCCTGCTTCATCTGGACCAGCACGTCGTCGTTGGTGTTGTTCTGCGCGGCGGCGGGCTGTTGCGACAGCAGCGCGGCGAGTGCAAGAACGGCGGAAAAAATCAGGGCGGGCGCGCCGCGACGCGGATGAGCGCGCGCGGATGCCAAAATGCTTGGGAACTGCATCGGGGGATTATGGACAAGTCAAAGGATGCCGACACCTCGGCCACCGCGAGTTTTCTGAAGGGCCAGCTGAGAAAGGCGCTCATCGAGCAACGGCTGGGCATGCCCGACCGCCTCGCGCGGGCCGACCTGCTGCAGCGGGTGATGCGGATCTGGCTGGTCGGCCGGCCCGACACCGTGATCGGCGCCTACTGGCCGATCAAGGGCGAGTTCGACCCCCTGCCCGCCCTGCATCGCTGGAAGGAAGACGGCGAACTCATGGAAGAAACGCAGCGCCGCCGCATCGGCCTGCCGGTGATCGACAAGGTCCACAAGACGCTCACCTTCCACGCCTGGTACCCGGGCTGCCAGATGGAAGAAGACGCCTACGGCATTCCCAAGCCCAAGGACACCGAGCTGATCGTGCCGACCCTGCTGTTCGTGCCCTGCGTGGGCTACAGCGCGGGCGGCTACCGGCTGGGCTACGGCGGCGGCTTTTACGACCGCACGCTGGCGGCGCTCGAGCCGCGGCCGTTCACGGTGGGGCTGGGCTTCACGAACGGTTTCCTGGAAGACTTCGAGCCCGAGGCGCACGACCTGCCGCTCGATGCCATCCTGAACGACAACGGCGTCGTCTGGCCGACGTCCTGAGCCGGCTCAGTCGAGGTTGTCGACGGTGTCCGGGTCGGGCACCTCGCCCACCGTTTCACGCGTGATGGCGGCCTGCGCTTCAAGCCAGTCGGAAAAGGCCTTGATCTCCGGCCGCAGCGCATTGCGCGGCCCTGAAATGAGCCAGTAGGCCATCGGTGAATCGAGGCGGTGCTGCGGCAGCACCTCGATCAGGTCGCCATTGGCCAGGCTCTCGGCCACCAGCGAGTTGCGGGCCAGCACCACGCCCTGGCCGGTGAGCGCGGCCTGCACCATCTGGTAGGCGTAGTTGAAGTAGAGCCAGCGCTTGGGCTGCGCGCGCTCCATGCCGTTCACCTCGAACCAGCGCCGCCACGTGAGCCATTCGAGGTGCGTGCGGTGCGCGTCGCCGGCCTCGATGAGCGTGAAGCGGGCGATGTCGGCCGGCGTCTTGATCGGCGGGTTGCTCTTGATGAGCCACGGGCTCGCCACGGGCGTCAGGTTTTCGCCGAACAGGCGCACGGCGCCGGCGGGCATGGCCTCGGGCGGGCCGTAGCGCAGCGCGATGTCGACGTCGGCCACGTCGAGGTCGACCGCGATGTCGCTGGCGTCGATGCGGATGTCGATCTCGGGGTTGTCGCGTTGGAAAGCCTCGAGCCTCGGAATCAGCCACATCGAGGCGAACGAGGCAAAGGTGGTGAGCGCCACGCTCTTGCGCCCCGCGCTCTGGCGAATCTGCCGCACCGCCATGTCGATGCGCGGCAGCGCCTGCTGCACCGACAGCAGCAGCTGCGCCCCGGCGCTGGTCAGTTCGACCGCCCGCGTGTGACGCAGGAACAGCGACACGCCCACCTCTTCTTCGAGCGACTGGATCTGCCGGCTCACGGCCGACTGGGTGAGCGCCATTTCCTCGGCCGCGGCGCGGAAATTGAGGTGCCGCGCGACCGCCTCGAAGGCCCGCAGGTGCCCCGCGGAAATGGGGCGGGAGCGCAGGTGGGTTTGCGAATGTTGCATGGGTATGACTTTGGTGTGCGTCCCGGCGGCCAGATCGATTGATGCGAAACGCGCATCAGTAGGCTACCTCGTTTTCATTGGACCTCCAAGGCCGCAGAAACGATCATTCATTCCCGAACTGCGCCAACCTCTCTGTCTGTCAAGGCGCTCGGATCAGCTTAGGAGTCCACACCATGTCCACCGCCGTCTGCACCAACGAATCGCTCGCTTCCCTGTCCCACGCCAACCGCACCGCGGCCATTCCGCCGGCCGTGCGCCGTGGCGCCTGGCAGATCGCGCCCGGCGAGGCGATGAGCCTGAAGGCGCGGTCGGCGAGCGTGCTGCGCGTCAAGCAGGGCCGCGTGTGGGTCACGCCCGACGCCACGGCCCATGGCCCCAGCGAAGACATCGTGCTGGCCCCGGGCGAGTCGCTCACGGTGGCCGCCGGCCAGCGCATCGTGATGGAAGCCTGGGATGGCTACGGTGCCACCTACGCGTGGGACCCGGTCTGACCGACCGCCCGCACGACTGGCACCTCCAGCACTCCTGAACCAAGGCGGCTTCGGCCGCCTTTTTCTTTGCCTGGCGCTTTTGCGCCCGCCGCCAGGTTCAGCTGCTGATGTCGAAGCTGCCGCGCAGTGCCAGGAAGTGCGCCAGCGCGGCCTCCCCGCGCAAGGCCTGCAGGGCCGAGATCGGGTCGGGGCCCTCGCACTCGGCCAAGCCCATCGCAAAGCCGGTGTAGCGCCGCTCGGCCAGCGGGCCTTCGTGGACCACCACGAGCGCCACGTGCCGCGGGTCGCGCTGCAGCCGCGCCATCAGCCCCTGTACCGCCTCGCGCGGCCCCTCGAAATGCTGGCAGAAGCACTGGCCGTCGAACACCAGCAGGCCGGAGATGCCGTCCTCGGCATTGCGCGCGCGGGCCTGGGTGACGATGGCGCCCACGGTGGCGGGCGGCAGGTCCTGCACGAGCAGGCTGCAGTAAAGGAATTCGTGCAGTTGTTCCGGTTCTGCGGTGGCTGATGCGGGTGATTGTTCTTGTGTCATTCGGTGCGGAAGGGTAATCGCTTCCGAGTCTAGGGAGCCGCCCCGCGCCCCGAAATGTCAAAAGACACAGCGCCGCAGCCTATAGTGCGGCGTGAAATTCGAGGACTATCCCGTTGCCGCCGCACCGCCCCAGGGCGCAAACGCGTGCGAGCACTGCGCCCTGCGCCGCCTCGAGGCCTTTTTGCCGGTGACAGCGCAGCAGCTCCAGGCCATCGAGTCTTTCCGCGTCGGCACCCGGCGCGTCGAGGCGGGTGGCACCGTCGTCGAGGAGCACCGGGCCAGCCCGCAGCTGTTCACGCTCTACGCGGGCTGGGCCTTCCGCTACAAAACGTTGAGCGACGGCCGCCGGCAGATCCTGGGTTTCCTGCTGCCCGGCGACTTCATCGGCCTGCAGGACGAGTTCGCCGACGGCCAGACCCACGGCGTCGAGGCCGTGACCGACGCCACGCTCTGCGCCTTTTCGCGCGACCGCCTGTGGGAGCTGTTCCACGCCGAGCCCCAGCTCGGCTACGACATCACCTGGCTCGCCGCACGCGAAGAAAAGATGGTGGACGACCACCTCGTCACCGCAGGCCGCCGCAACGCCGGCGAGCGCGTGGCGATGCTGCTCATGCACCTGTACCGCCGCGCCCAGCGCCTGGGCATGGTGCGCGACGAGTGGGTCGAGTTTCCGTTCAACCAGCAGCACATCGCCGACGCGCTCGGGCTGTCGCTGGTGCACACCAACAAGACGATGCGGCGGCTGCAGCGCCTGGGCCTGTACAAGCTCGACGGCGGCTGGCTGCGCATCCTGGAGCCGCATGCGCTCGAAACGCTGGGCGACTACTTCGAGCGCCCGCTGCGGCCGGTGCCGATGGTCTGATGGAGGCCGGCCAGTCGCCTCAGCGCGCGGCCACCAGCTGCCGCAGGTCGCTCTGGTAGGCCTGCAGCCGCCGCACCGCCTGCTCGCGCTGCGTGGCACTCGTGGTGTTGTGCAGCGCCGCCAGGTTGCGGCAGCCTTCCTGCAGCAGCGCCTGCTGCTGGTCGCGCCACGGGCCGGGCGGCGGATCGGCGATGCGCAAGATATAGGCGTGCAGCGCGGCGCGGGCCTCGGCCGGCGAGGTGCGCGGGGCACCATTGGCGCCGAGAAAGCCGCGCAGCAGCACCAGCGCCTCCTGCTGCCGCTGGCGCCGCTCCTCGTACGCCAGCTTGGGGCTGAACACCGACTGCGCCACCTGCTGGCGCAGCAGCGCGCGCTGCTCGGTCGTGAGGCGCCCGTAGAAGTCTTCCTGCCGGTCCAGGAACTGGTCGTAACGCTTGTCATGCACCTGCGCGGGGCTGCGGTCGAGCCAGTCCTTGCGGTACTCCGTGTTGTTCTTCGCGTACTTGCGCTCGAGCTGCTGCAGCTGCGCCTCGCTCAGGCTCAGCACGAGTTCGGCGCTGGCGGCCTCGGCACGCTCGGTGACGGCCAGCAGCCGCTCGCGGACCCGGTCGGCCAGCTGGCAGGCCTGGGCGGGCGTCACGTCGGCCGACGCCAGGCCCTGGGCTTCCTGCAGCAGGCCGATGACGCGCGGCAGCTCGTTCTGGCGGTGCCAGGCCAGCAGCTGGGCCAGCTCGTCGCGCACCTTCGGGGTCTGGGCGTCGTCGAAGTCGAAGTAGCCGTCGAGCCACCAATAGCTCAGCTCGGGCAGGTTGTTGTAAGCAAGCTTGACCGCGCTGCAAGCCCCCAGGGCAGCAGCCAGCAGCAGCACACCGATAATTCGGGCCAGTCCAGCACAACGAATCCGGGAAGAAAAGCGCATGAATCAGACTCCGCAGCAGAGCAACCAGGGACCGGTCGACGTCGTCATCATGGCGGCCGGCAAGGGCACGCGCATGAAGAGCAAGCTGCCCAAAGTGTTGCATCGTTTGGCCGGCCGCGCCTTGCTGGCCCACGTGACCGACACCGCCGCGCGCATCGGCGCGCGCCATGTTGTGGTCGTGACGGGCCACGGCGCCGAGCAGGTCGAGACCGCCATCAAGGCCACCGCCGTGAACGCCGCCGCCCTCGGTTTCGCGCGCCAGGAGCCCCAATTGGGCACCGGCCACGCCGTGCAGCAGGCCACGCCGCAGCTGCCGGACGACGGCACCGTGGTCATCCTGTCGGGCGACGTGCCCCTGATCGCCGAAGACACGCTGCGCACCCTCATCGCCGCCAGCGGCGGCGAGCGGCTCGCGCTGCTGACCATCGAACTCGACGACCCCACGGGCTATGGCCGCATCATCCGCACCACGGCGGGCGGTGAAGTGACGGCCATCGTCGAGCACAAGGACGCCACCGAGGCGCAGCGCGCCGTGCGCGAGATCAACAGCGGCGTGATGGCCGCACCCGCGCGCCTGCTCAAGGGCTGGCTCGCGCGGCTGGACAACAAGAACGCCCAGGGCGAGTACTACCTGACCGACATCGTGAAGTTCGCGGCCGACGACCACGTGCCGGTGGTGGCGCACGTCACGACCGACGCGCTGCAGGTGGCGGGCATCAACAGCCCGGCCCAGCTCGCGGCGCTGGAACGCGCCTGGCAGCTGCGCCAGGCCAATGCGCTGATGGAACAGGGCGTGCGCCTGGCCGACCCGGCGCGCTTCGACCTGCGCGGCACGCTGAGCTGCGGCGCCGACGTCGACATCGATGTCAACTGCGTGTTCGAAGGCACGGTGTCGCTGGGCGAAGGCGTGCGCATCGGCGCGAACTGCGTCATTGCCAACGCGCGCATCGAGGCGGGCGCGGTGATCCATCCCTTCACCCACATCGACGGCGAGAAGGCCGGCGTGACGGTGGGCGCGGGCGCGCTGGTCGGGCCCTTTGCGCGGCTGCGGCCCGGCGCCCAGCTGGGTGCCGAGGTGCACATCGGCAACTTCGTCGAGGTCAAGAACTCCACGCTGGCGGCCGGCGCCAAGGCCAACCACCTGGCCTACCTGGGCGACGCCACGGTGGGCGAGCGCGTGAACTACGGCGCGGGCAGCATCACGGCCAACTACGACGGCGCCAACAAGCACCGCACCGTGATCGAGGCCGACGTGCACGTGGGCAGCAACTGCGTGCTCGTGGCACCCGTGACGATCGGTGCGGGCGGCACCATCGGCGGCGGATCGACGGTGAACAAGTCGACCGAACCCGGCGCGCTGACCGTGGCGCGGGGCAAGCAGGTCAGCTTTGCGAACTGGAAGCGGCCGCAGAAGTTGCCGAAAAACTGACGGCGCGGGTTCGGGGCAGGCGCCCTGCCCCGGACCTCACCACCCCGTCAGCAGGCGCACGAAGCGCATCACCGGCCGCGCCTCTTCTACCGGCGCCGTGGCCCGCGCGGCCCGCACCGGCGCATGCACCCGCAGGTGCACCGGCGTGATCGCCGACACCTCGATCCACCCGCCCTGCGGCACGCAGTGCACGTCGCCTTCGCCGAGCAGCGTCTCGGTCATGAACACCCTCTCGCCCAGCCAGCCGGGTGGCGACACCACGCGGGCGCGGCCTTCGGCCAGCTGAAGCCAGGCGCCCGCATCGACGGCGGTGCGCAGCGACTGGCCGGGTTCGAGGACGATGGAATCGGGCGCTTCGCAGAGGGTGGTGATCATGGCGGACCTCGGATGGATGAGGCTTCATCGTAGGAATTTCGCCGCCCAAAAAACAGGCACACCCGATGGCTATTGCGACCGGAACAGTCAGGCCGTCGCGCCATCTGTTATGGTCTTTTTCCCGAGCAACTGCATCTGTTTTCAGATGCCCGATGCGGGGAACATCGACCCATGGACTCGCTACCGCTCTACCGCCAGCTCGCGGCGCACTACGTCGACGCGATCCACGCCGGTTCGCTCAAGGCCGGCGACAAGCTCCCGTCGCTGCGCAGCCTGATGCGGCTGCACGACATCAGCCTCTCGACCGCGCTGCAGGTCTGCCGCGCCATGGAGAGCGAAGGCTGGGTCGAGGCGCGCGACCGCTCCGGCTACTTCGTGCGCCGCCCGCAGCGGCTGGCCATCGCGGCGATGGAAGAACCTGTTTCGGGCCTGCCGCCCGACCCGGCGCAGTTCGTCAACATGCGCACGCGCATGGCCAACTTCATGGCGCGCGGACGGCTCAACGACGTGAAGCTCAACTTCGCGATCTCGCGCGCCGCCCCCGAGCTCTACCCGGCCGAGGCGCTGCGCAACGCCATGACGCGCGCGCTGCGCCAGCGCCCCGAGCTGCTGACCACCGCCTCGTCGCAAAAAGGCCACGAGCAGTTCCGCCAGGTCGTGGCCCAGCGCAACCTGCGCGTGGGCATGACCGTGGCGCCCGACGACGTGCTGGTCACCAACGGCTGCATCGAGGCGCTGAACCTCGCACTGCGCGCCATCGCCAAGCCCGGCGACACCGTCGCCGTCGAATCGCCCACCTTCTACGGCCTGCTGCAGGTACTCGAAAGCCTGGGCCTGCGCGGACTGGAGATTCCCACCAGCCCGCAGACCGGCATTTCGCTGGAAGCGCTCGACCTGGCCATCCACACCTACGACGACATCAAGGCCGTGGTGGTCGTGCCGCACCTGCAGAACCCCATCGGCAGCGTGATGCCCGACGCCCACAAGCAACGGCTGGTGCAGATGTGCGAAAGCCACGGCATCGCGCTGGTCGAGGACGACACCTACAGCGACCTGGTGGAAACCGAGGTGCCGCTGCGCGCCATCAAGTCCTGGGACCGCACGGGCAACGTGGTGTATTGCGCCTCGCTGCACAAGGTGCTGGCGCCGGGCCTGCGGCTGGGCTGGATCACGGCCGGGCGCTGGCATGCGCAGGTCGAAATGCTCAAGTACGCGCAGACGCGCAACAACGAGGCGCTGGCGCAGATCGCCGCGGGCGAGATCATTGCCAGCGGCGGCTACGACCGCCACCTGCGCCGACTGCGCGAACGCCTGCACACGCAGCGCGACCAGACGGCCGACGCCATCGCCCGCTACTTCCCGGCCGGCACCCGGCTCAACCTGCCGCGCGGTGGCTTCCAGTTGTGGGTGGAGCTGCCCGATCGGCTGTCGTCGGTGGCGGTGTTCGAGGCGGCCCTGCGCGAGCACATGCTGGTGGCGCCGGGCGCGCAGTTCTCGAACGCCTCGCGCTTCGACCACTACCTGCGCATCAACTGCGGCTGGCCCTTCAGCGAAGCGGTCGATGCGGGGCTGCGGCGGCTCGGGCGGATCGTCGAGGAAGGCTGCGCCGCGCAGAAGAACCAGCCGGCGACGCTGGTGCGGTCGCCGCGCGCCGCAACTCAGTCGAGCAGCGCCAGGGCCGCGTAGTCGCCCACCTTGTCGCCGAGCCCGGCGGGCACCAGCAGCACGCCGCGCGTGAGCGGCAGCAGCTTGCCGTCGACCTGCGCCTGCAGCCGCGGCAGCACGAAGTCGCGGTGGTGCCAGAACACGCTGCCGCCCAGGCTGATGCGCTGCAGGTCGAGCGTGATGACCAGGTTGTAGAGCATGCGGCCGATCACGCGGCACAGCGCATCGGCCTTCGCGAGTGCAGCGGCGTCACCGGCTGCGGCGGCCGTGAACAGATCGGCCGCGGGTTGGCCGAAGCGGTGCGCGATCGAGTTGCCACCCGCCAGCGCTTCCACGTCGCCCAGGTTGCCGCAGCCGCACAGCGCGCCACTGTCGTCGTCGACCACGAAGCTGTGGCCCGCATGGCCGGCGTTGCCGTTCTTGCCGCGCAGCGCCTTGCCGTCGACGCACAGGCCCACGCCCACGCCGGTGCTCCAGGTCGCGTAGGCGCAGTTGTCGAGCCCCTTCAGCGCGCCCCAGTGGCGCTCGGCCTCGAGCGCGGCCACGGCGTCGTTCTCGACGCGCACGCGGGCGAAGCGGCGCGCCAGCGGCGCCTCGACGATGGCCGTCATCCAGTCGTTGGGCAGCCCGCGCGAGGGGCCGGCGATGCCGCCGCAGATGTTGGGCGTGGCCAGCTCGACCATGCCGTCGTGCAGCTCGAAGGGTCCGGTCGACGACACACCCACGCGGTCGATGCTCGCCGGATCGACGCCCTGCTCGGCGCAGACCTCGTCGATGAGCCGCAGGATCTGCACCGCCACGGCGTCGTTGCTGCCGGTCTTGGCGGTGGGCTCGCTGCGGCGGCCGATCAATGGCGCGTCGCTCGAAGCGGAAAGGCTCACGGCGACCTTGGTGCCGCCGATGTCTACGCAGGCTCTCATTGCGGGGTTCTCTTCTTTCTCAAGTGCTTCTCAGGCGTCGCCGCACCGTGCTCAGAGCAGCCGCGCCACCAGCGCCGCGATCATGCTGAGCACCACCGTGCTCGCGATCGGCAGCTGCCAGTCGCGGCCGAAGGCGCGAAACTCGAAATCGCCGGGCAGCCGTCCGAAGCCGAAGCGGCGCAGCCAGGCGGTCAGGCCGCTCATGAGCACCAGCGCAAGGACTACGACGATCAGCCAGCGGAACATGGAAAACAGTCTAGGCGGCCAACACGGCCAGGGCTTGTCGGTGAAGTTCGGGTGTGGCTGCAGCGATCACGCGCTGATCGGGATTCAGCCCCAGCGGCCGGCCCTCCCAATCGGTGACGACGCCGCCTGCGGCCTCGATCAGACCCGCCGGGCCCAGGAAGTCGTAGGGCTGCAGGCCTGTCTCGACCACAAGGTCGATGGTGCCGCCTGCCAATTGGGCGTAGCCGTAGCAGTCGCCGCCGAAACGGCGCATCGCGCACTGGCGGCTCAGGCGGTCGAAGGCGCTCCAGTCGGCCGGCGAGAAGATGTCGGGCGAGGTGGTGACGATGCGGGCCTTGGCGATCTCGGTGCAGCCGCTCACGCGCACGGGCTGGCCGTCGCGCGTCGCGCCCTTGCCCGCTTCGCCCACCCAGCGCTCCTTGAGCACCGGCATGTCGACCATGCCGAACACCACGCGACCGCCCTGCAGCACGCCGATGAGCGTGCCCCACAGCGGCGAGCCGGTGATGAAGCTGCGCGTGCCGTCGATCGGGTCGAGCACCCAAACGCGGTCGGCGTCGAGCCGCTCGGGGCCGTGCTCTTCGCCGAAGATGCCGTCGGTGGGCACGCGTGCGCCGAGGATCTCGCGCATGGCGGTTTCGGCGGCGCGGTCGGCCAGCGTGACCGGGCTTTCGTCGGCCTTGGTGATGATGTCCAGCGGCGTGCGGAAGTAGCGCATCGACTGGGCGGCGGCGGCATCGGCCAGCGCACCGGCGATCGAAGAAAGGTCGGGGGCGGAAGAGCTCATGGGAAGGAGAACGCGTGCCAAAAGCTGCGATTAGACCCGAGCCCGCACCCGTTTCGCCATCGCCGGGGCATTCGTGCGCTCCGCCCCTTCACGCGCTTGCTGTCAGCGCTGCTGGCCCCAGCGCCGCACCGTGAGCCGCTCCAGCGTGCGAAAGCCCAGGCTTTCCACCAGCAGGCCGATCAGCACCACCATTGCCAGGCCTGCGAACACGCGGTCGGTGTAGAGCTCGTTGCGATTCTGGAAGATGTACCAGCCCAGTCCGCCCTTGCCCGACGAGGCGCCGAACACCAGCTCGGCCGCGATCAGCGTGCGCCACGCAAAGGCCCAGCCGATCTTCAGCCCCGACAGGATCGACGGCAGCGCGGCCGGCACGAGGATCTGCAGCACGTAGCGCAGCCCCGTCAGGCCGTAGTTGCGCCCCGCCATGCGCAGCGTCTCGGGCACGCCCTGAAAGCCCGCATAGGTGTTGAGCGCCAGCGGCCACAGCACCGAATGGATCAGCACGAACACCAGGCTGCCGCGCCCGAGCCCGAACCACAGCAGCGCCAACGGCAGCAGCGCGATCGCGGGCAGCGGGTTGAACATCGAAGTCAGCGTGTCCAGCAGGTCGCGCCCGATGCGCGTGGACACCGCCAATGTGGTGAGCCCGAAGGCCAGCAACACGCCCGCGAGGTAGCCCTGCAGCAGCACCGCGAGCGAGATGCGCACCTTCTCGACCAGCTCGCCGCTGGCCAGCCCTTCGACCAATGCGCGGGCGGTGGCGGTGAAGGTGGGCAGCAGCAGGTCGTTGTCCTGCCAACGCGCCGCCAGCTCCCACAGCACGGCGATGACCGCGAGGATCAGGCCCTTGCGCAGCCAGGTGTGCGAGGCGAGGCGCGTGGCCAGTGGCAGCGCGCGTTCGACCGGCAGCTCGGTGAAAGGCTCGAGCGTGCGTTCGTATTCGGGGCGGATGGGTGGCGTCAGGGTGCTCATGGTGTGCCCTGTTCTTCCTCGAACAGCATGTCGTGGATGCGCCGCGCAGTCGCCTGGAAGTCCGCACCGCCCAGACTCTCAAGCGAATAGCCGTGGCTGTTCATTTCGGCGCGCATGCGCCCCGGATGCGGCGACAGCAGCGCCACGCGGTTGCCCACCACCAGCGCCTCTTCGATCGAGTGCGTGACGAACAGCAGCGTGAAGCGCACCTCGTCCCACAGTTCGAGCAGCTCCTGCTGCATGCGGCGGCGCGTGAGCGCGTCGAGCGCGGCAAAGGGCTCGTCCATCAACAGCACGCGCGGCTGCATCGCCAGCGCACGCGCAATCGCCACGCGCTGCTTCATGCCGCCCGAGAGCTGGTGCGGGTGCACGTCGGCGAACTTCGAGAGACCCACCTTGTCCAGGTAATGCAGCGCGCGCTCGGCCGCCTCCTTGCGGCCCAGTGTGCGCGAAGCGAGCAGCGGGAACATCACGTTCTGCTTCACCGTCTTCCACGGCGGCAACTGGTCGAACTCCTGGAACACGACGATGCGGTCGGGGCCCGGCTGCGACACGCGCCGGCCGTCGAGCCGGATCTCGCCCTCGACCGGCGGGATGAACCCGGCCACGGCCTTGAGCAGCGTCGACTTGCCGCAGCCCGAAGGCCCGAGCAGCACGAAGCGGTCGGCGGCGTGCACGTCGAAGCTCACGCGGTGCGTGGCGCGGACGACGCGCTCGGGGGTGCGGTACTCGAGGCTGACGTTGTCGACCTGCAGCAGCGGCGCCGTGTCTGTGTCTTGCCCCCTCTCCCGCGCGCGGGAGAGGGTTGGGGTGAGGGCTGCCGACGATGCCGAAGGCTCCCCCCTCACCCCCGCCCTCTCCCGATGGGAGAGGGAGTCAATCCCCGAAGGCAAGGCGACCGTGGGGCTCACTCAATTCCCCGAAGCCGTGTGCGCATCGTCGAAGAAATAGTCCTTCACCGACGCCGGCTTGTTCTTGATCGCACCCACGCGGTGCATGAACTCCGCGAACACGTAGGTGTTCTGCGGCGCGGTCTTGAATTGCACCTCGGGGTTCTTGATGATCTTCAGCAGCAGCTCACGGTCGAGCTTCGCGTTGCTCACCTTCAGGTAGATGTCGGCCGCCTTCTCGGGATTGGCCGTGACGAACTTCGCCGCCTCGTCGAGCGCATCGACGAATGCCTTGTAGGTCTTCGGGTTCTCATTGCGGAATTTCTCGGTCGCGTACAGCACCGTGGCCGACGACGGCCCGCCCAGCACCTGGTACGAGTTCAGCACGATGCGCGCGTTCGGGTTGCTCGCGAGCTCCTGCTCCTGGAACGGCGGATTGCCGAAGTGCCCCGTGATCTCCGTGCCGCCCTTGATGATGGCCGCGGCCGCATCGGGGTGCGGCAGCGCCACGCTGATCTTGTCGAGCCGGTTGAACTCCTTGTCGCCCCACAGCTTGGCCGACGCGATCTGCAGCACCCGCGACTGCACCGACACGCCCACCGCAGGCAGCGCGATGCGGTCCTTCTCCGTGAAGTCGGCGATCGTCTTCACGTTCGGGTTGTTGCTCACCAGGTAGTACGGGAAGTTGCCCAGCGAGGCCACACCCTTCACGTTCTGCTTGCCCTTGGTGCGGTCCCACAGCGTGAGCAGCGGCCCCACACCCGCGCCCGCGATCTCGATGTTCCCCGACAGCAGCGCGTCGTTCACCGCCGACCCGCCCGAGAGCTTGACCCACTCCACCTTCGCATCCACCCCCGCGGCCTTCGCGTGCTTCTCGATCAGCTTCTGCTCCTGCGCCACGTTGAGCAGCAGGTAGACGATGCCGAACTGCTCGGCAATGCGGATCTGCCCTTCGGCCTGCGCGGCCAGGCTGCCAGCGAGAAGGCCGAGGCCGGTGACGAGCGCGGCGGCGCGGCGTGTGAAGCGGTTCATTGGAAAGTCCGAGAGAAAGAAGAAAGGAAAGAAGGGAATCAGAAAGGCGTATCGCCCACGACCGTGGTGCGGTTGAGCCGGCGGCGCAGGTGATCGGGCGTGCCCGCCGCGAGGTGCATCAGCGAGCGGTTGTCCCAGAACACCAGGTCGTGCGGCGCCCACGCGTGGCGGTACACGAACTCGGGCTTCACGCTGTGCACGAACAGCTCCGCCAGCAGCGCGTCGCTCTCGTCCTGCGGCAGCCCGACGATGCGCGTCGTGAAGTGCTCGCTGACGAACAGCGCCTTGCGCCCCGTCTCCGGGTGCGTGCGCACCACAGGCTGCACTGCGGGCGCGACCTGGTCGACCTGCGCTTGTGACAGCTTGGGCCGCCACGGATTCTTCGCACGCAACTCCTCGTACTTCGCGAGGTAGCTGTGCTCCGCCTTCAGCGGCAGGATGCGTTGCTGCAGTTCAGGGCTCAGCGCGTCCCACGCCAGGTGCTGGTCGGCAAACAGCGTGTCCCCGCCTTCGCTCGGCAGCTCTTGCGCGTGCAGCAGCGAGCCGAGGCTGGGCTTGGGCTTGTACGAAATGTCGGAGTGCCAGTACACGCCCGCATCGCCGAGCCCGATCGGCTCGCCGTTCTCCTTGATGTTCGAAACGATCAGGATCTCGGGGTGGTTCTCCAGCTGGAACTGGTGCAGCACATGGATCTCGAGCGGCCCGAAGCGGCGGCTGAAGTCGATGTGCTGTGCGGGCGTGATGCGCTGGTCGCGAAAGACCAGCACATGGTGGTCGAGGTGCGCGCGGTGGATGCGCTGGAAGTCGGCAGCGTTGATCGGCTCAGCAATGTCGAGCCCGACGATCTCCGCACCGACCGGCGCATCGAAAGGCCGCACCTCGAAGGTGGGGGTTGCGCGAGAAAGAACGGCAGTCATGCCGCCAATGTAGGAGCGCAAGCAGCGTTCCCCAACGAAGTCTTTGTTGCTTGCTTATGACCAAGTCTTCTCGTTGAAAGCACAAGCCCCAGGACCGAGCGCAGCGATGGCCCGCCCAGTCCCCAAACCCCTCTGGCTGCGCCGAGGAGCGCAGCGTTTCGCGGATCAGGGCTCGCAGCTGTTTGAGCCGCAGGCGAGTTCTGCGAGACCCCGCGAAACGCGAGCACCGCAGGTTGCCCGCAGCGAAGCGGAGGGACGCAGACAGTGGGGTCGCCTTTTCTTTGCTTACTTTCTTTTGGCGAAGCAAAAGAAAGTGAGTCCGCCGCCGGGCGGAACTCCCGGCCTCGGGAAGTAAACCCTCAGAGGGTGTGACTCCGATCCCCTTCAGAGAACCCCACAGCGTCCCAAGGCTCCCCAACAGCAAACCCCACCACCTTAAACAACTCCCCCATCTCATGCTCATGAATCAACCGAGCCGCCATCCCCCGCTGCCCCACAGTCCCTCGCTCCATCAACCCCAACATCCCGCAGTTCAAAAGAAACCGAGCCTGGCTCGTGTAGCCAAGAACAGAAAGCCCCGCCTCCTGCCCCGCCACAGCAATCCCCGTGAAGTCGACGTGCGCCGTGATGTCCTTGTACCCCACCTCCGACAGCGGATCGCCATCCGCCTGGTGCCCCCGGTGGCACATCACCGTCCCCATGTGCCGTTGCGGGTGGTAGTACTCCCCCTCGGGAAACCCATAGTCGATGAGAAAAGCCGCCCCCTTCTCGAGCCGGTCCGCCAGCGTCGCGATAAAAGCCTGAGCCTGCGGATGCACCTCGGTCAGGTAGTCATGCACCCCCACCACCTCGACCGGCGGCCGAAGATCAGTCGCCCGGTCCGCCCAGGTCCACCTATCCCCCGCCGGATTGCGCACCACCCCCCGCTCGAACCACGCCCCCTTCACCCGCGCCAGCAGCTGCACCGGCATCGCATCGAGCACTTCATTACCGACCACCACACCCGCCATGGACTCAGGCAATTCCCCAAGCCATTCGACCCGCCCCGCATGCCCCGCCAGCGCCTGCTGCTGCCGCTCACGCAAGGTGCCCGACAGATCGACGATGCGATAGCGCACATCGCTGCGTCCCATCTCGCCCAGCGCATGCAGCAGCTGCACCGCCAGCGCCCCCGAGCCCGCGCCGAATTCCCACACCGTGTCGGTGCCGGTTTTCTCCAGCGCTTCGAGCACCTGCACTGCGAGCGTGTGGCCGAACATCGGCGTCAGCTCGGGCGCGGTCACGAAGTCGCTGCCGGATGAGGGCATGTGGCCGAACTTGGCCGAGGTGTTGGCGTAGTAGCCGAGCCCCGGCGCATACAGGGCCAGGGCCATGAAGCGGTCGAAGCCGATCCATCCGCCCGCACGTTCGACAGAACGGGTAATCAGATGGTCGAGGGCGATGGGTAAACTGTTTGTCGTTGGCGTCGTCACGGCGCCATTGTCCTCTTCCTCCTCGTTTTCTTCCCTCGCATGAGTGCCATCCCACCCTCCTCCCCCGATCGCCGCCGCACCGTCCTCGTCACGGGCGCAGGCCGCCGGCTGGGCCGCGAGATCGCGCTGGCGCTCGCGGCGGGCGGCTGGCAGGTGGCGGTGCATTACCGCAGCTCGCGCGCCGAGGCCGAGCAGACCGTGGCCGACTGCGCCGCGCGCTCGGGCGACTCGGCGCTGTTCGAGGCCGACCTGGCCGACGAGCAGGCCACGCGCGCGCTGCTGCCGCGCGTGGCGGCGCGCTTTCGCGCTGTGGATGCGGTCGTGCACAGCGCCGCCCTCTTCGAACACGACGACGCCGCCAGCTTCAGCTACGCGCTCATGGAGCGCCACGCGCGCAGCAACACGGGCGCGGCCATCCTGCTGGCGCAGGCGCTGCACGACCACCTGGCCCGGCGCGACGCGCAGGGCGCCGTGGTGCACCTGCTCGACCAGAAGCTCTGGAACCCGAACCCCGACTTCCTGAGCTACACGCTCTCCAAGGCCGCGCTCGAAGCCGCCACACCCATGCTGGCACTGGCGCTGGCGCCGCGCGTGCGCGTGGTGGGCGTGGCGCCCGGCCTCACGCTGGCGAGCCACATGCTCGACGACGACAAATTTGCGCAGCTGCACAAGCTGTCGCCGCTGGGCCGCTCGTCCACATCGGAAGACGTGGCCGCCACCGTGAAGTTCGCGCTGGAAAACAGCTCGATCACCGGCACCACGCTGCTCGTCGACGGCGGCCAGCACCTCATGAAATTCGAGCGCGACTTCTCGCTCATGTGACGAGCACCACCACCATGTCCACGAACACACCGCACGGCCACCAGACACTCACCCTCCAGGGCCTGCGCTTCGACGCCAACCTGGGCATCCTGGAGCAGGAAAAAACCGCGCCCCAACCGATCCTGGTGGACGCCGAACTCAACCTCGGCCCGCAGCCGCTGCTGCCGCAGGACGATGACATCTTCCACGTGCTGGACTACCGCAAGGTGCGCCGCATCATCATCGACGAGTGCACCGCCGAGCACGTCAACCTGCTCGAAAGCCTGATCGGCAAGCTCGCGCAGCGCCTGCTGCAGCTGCCCGGCGTGCGGGGCGTGCGCGTGAAGATTGCCAAGCTCGAAATCTTCGACGACTGCGAAGTCGCCATCCGCATCGAAGCCGGGGAATGGTGATCCAAGGCAAAATCGGGGGTCTTTCCCCCGATTTGCCCGAAGTAGCCACCCAATGAACGCCGTCTGGATCGACGAAACGCCCGAAGCCGGCGCGCCCCCCAACTCGCTCAAGATCGAGCGCGAGACGCACAAGCTCGAGAAGCGCCTGTGCCGCCAGGTCGGCCAGGCCATCGTCGACTACAACATGATCGAAGAGGGCGACAAGGTCATGGTGTGCGTCTCGGGCGGCAAGGACAGCTACGCGCTGCTCGACATCCTGCTCAAGATGAAGGCGCGCGCGCCCATCCACTTCGACATCGTCGCGGTCAACCTCGACCAGAAGCAGCCCGGCTTTCCCGAAGAGGTGCTGCCCAAGTACCTGAGCGACCTGGGTGTGGCCTTCCACATCGAGAACCAGGACACCTACAGCATCGTCAAGCGCGTGATCCCCGAGGGCAAGACCACCTGCGGCCTGTGCAGCCGGCTGCGCCGCGGCATCCTGTACCGCGTGGCCGACGAACTGGGCGCCACCAAGGTCGCGCTGGGTCACCACCGCGACGACATGCTGCAGACCTTCTTCCTCAACATGTTCTTCGGCGGCAAGTTGAAGAGCATGCCGCCCAAGCTGGTGAGCGACGACGGCAAGCACATCGTGATCCGCCCGCTGGCCTACGTGGCCGAAAAAGACACGGTGCGCTGGGCCCAGCACCGCGAGTTCCCGATCATTCCCTGCACGCTGTGCGGCAGCCAGGAAAACCTGCAGCGCAAGCAGGTCGGCGAAATGCTGCGCGAGTGGGACAAGAAGTACCCCGGCCGCGTCGAAAACATGTTCACCGCACTGCAGAACGTCGTGCCTTCGCACCTGCTCGACGGAACGCTGCACAACTTCAAGGGTCTGAAGGCGACGGGCGTGGCCGACGAGAACGGCGACAAGGCCTTCGACACGCCCGCTTTCGACCTGCTCTCCCAGGCACCCTCAGCCCTGCGCATCGTCCAGGGCTGACTCGGGCAACCCAGGGGACTTTGAGGGCCAGAGGCCCGGAGACCCTTATGTATCGTGCGTTTTCAGCTCTATTTTTAGTAGCAACCCTGAGCGGCTGCGCCACCTCCTGGGTGGTCGACAGCAACGTCAAGAGCTTTGCCACGCCGGGCACGACCGTGCCGCCCGGCGCCACCTACCGCTTCGAGCGCCTGCCTTCGCAGCAGGCTGACACGGCGCGCCAGGAAGGGCTCGAGGCCATGGCCGCGGCGGCGCTCGACAAGGTCGGCCTGCGCCGCGACGACGCCCGGCCGCAGTACACAGCGCAGATCGGCGCGCGCGTCACGGCGGCGCTGTCGCCCTGGGCCGATCCGTGGCTGTACGGGCCCGGCCCTTGGGGCTACGGCTATGGTGGCTACAGCGGCTACTACGGCCACCGCTGGCATGGCGGCGGCTGGTACGGCGGCCCGATGTTCACGCCGCCGGCCAACCCCTGGTACCAGCGCGAGGTGAGCCTCGTGCTGCGCGAGGCGGGCGGCAGCCACCGCGTGGTGTACGAGACCCGCGCGCGAAACGACGGCCCCTACAGCTCGAGCGCGGCGATCCTGCCGGTGATGTTCGAGGCCGCGCTGCAGGGCTTTCCGAACCCGCCGCCGGGCGAGCACCGCGTGAACATCGAACTCACGCCCGCAACCAAGAAATGACGCACTTCTAGAATTCGGACGGATGGAAGCCAACCTCACCCGCCTGATCGCCGTGCGCCACGGCGAAACCGCCTGGAACGTCGACACCCGCATCCAGGGCCACCTCGACATCGGCCTCAATGCCACCGGCCTCTGGCAGGCGCAGCGCGCCGGACAGGCGCTGGCCGACGAGCCGATTGCAGCGGTCTATGCCAGCGACCTCTCGCGCGCCTGGCAGACCGCGCAAGCCATCGCCCAGCCCCACGGCCTCGAGGTGCAACCCGACCTGGGCCTGCGCGAGCGCGCCTTCGGCCGCTTCGAGGGCATGAGCTTCGCCGAGATCGAGGCCACGCTGCCCGAAGACGCCCGCCGCTGGCGCGAGCGCGACCCCGAGTTCGAGCCCGAAGGCGGCGGCGAGAGCTTGCTGACCTTTCGCGATCGCGTGACGGGCACCGCCTCGGCCATCGCCGCGCGGCATCCGGGCCAGTTGGTGGTGCTGGTGGCCCACGGCGGCGTGATGGACGTGCTCTACCGCGCCGCCACGCGCCAGGAGCTACAGGCGCCGCGCACCTGGCAGCTCGGCAATGCGGCCATCAACCGCATGCTGTGGACGCCCGAGGGCTTCAGTCTCGTCGGCTGGAGCGACATCACGCATCTGGCCGCGGACACGCCGCTCGACGAGTCCACGACCTAGGACCTGGCGCGACAGCACGATGGGCCGCTCGCCTTTCTCCGACCCGGGCAAGACGCTCCCATGAAAAGAACAACGCCCACCCCCTCGGCGTACGCCAGCTGGGATGCGTCGCAGACCTTGTCTGCGCCGTGGACCGACGCCACGCATCTGGGAAGCTTCGTCACCCTGGAGGCCGGCGACACCATTGCGCGCGAAGGCGAACGGCACGATTACTTCTATCTGTTGCGATCGGGCTTCGTTCACTCCACGATCCAGCGAAGCAACGGCTCGGAGTTCCTGCTCGAGATCTTCGGGCCCGGTGCGATCTTTGGCGAAGGCCCGGCGTTTGCCGACAGCCCTCGCCCCACGACGACCCGTGCGGTCGCGCCGGCCATGCTCAGCCGCTACCGCCCGGCGGATGTCGCGCAGCAGTTTTCAGCGCTGCCCGAACTCGCGACCTCGTTGATCCAGTTGCTCGGCTTCAAGAACCACATGATCGTCGCCAAGCTGGCCGGGGTGGCCTCGGCGGCGCCCAAGGAGCGGGTCGTCGATCTGCTGCTGCGTGTGGCGCGTCCGCCATCGACGCAGGCATCGAACACACTCACCGTCGATCTGACGCACGAGCAGATCGGCGCCATGACGGCGTTGAGCCGCGTCACCGTCACCCGCACGTTGAATGCGCTGGTGGGACACGGGCTCATTGAAACGCGGGCCCGGCAGGTCAGCATTCCGAATGCAGCGGCCTTGCGTCGTTACCGCGACGCGACACCGTAAGAAAAAAGCCCACTTCCTGTATCGCTGGATACCTTCGGCGCCTTCACCCCCTCGCCATCATTCATCCCGTCACACACATGGATGGGAAGAGGGCAGGAGGAAAAAACGGAGGGACCGTTGAAGCAAGAGGCCAGAGCGCCCTCAATGGACGATGGCCCGGTGTGACGTTTCGCAGGACTGCAAAAGTTCTTCTGGCCGGGTGGCTCACGCGCGTGGCCATCCGGCATCTTTTGGATCGCCGTCAGGCGTGCGAGGCGGCGTGACCGCCCGCTGCAGCCTCGGCCTTCGCCTCGCCCGGCAGCTCCACCATCGGACCGCTGCCGCTGTAGCGGTCGAGCGCCAGGTAGATCGCGGGCGTGATGTACAGCGTGATCACCTGCGAGAAGATCAAGCCGCCCACCACCGCCACGCCCAGTGGCTGACGCAACTCGGCGCCGGCGCCCAGGCCCAGCGCGAGCGGCAGCGCGCCCATCAGCGCGGCCAGCGTGGTCATGAGAATCGGGCGGAAGCGCAACCGGCAAGCCTCGCGGATCGCATCGACCGGCTTCATGCCTTCGGTGCGCTGCGCGTCGAGCGCGAAGTCGATCATCATGATCGCGTTCTTCTTCACGATGCCGATCAGCAGCAGGATGCCGATGGTCGCGATCAGCGTGAGGTCGAAGCCGAAAAGCTTCAGCGAGAGCAGCGCCCCCACCGCCGCCGAGGGCAGGCCCGCCAGGATCGTCAGCGGGTGGATGTAGCTTTCGTACAGCACGCCCAGCAGCACATAGATGACCAGCACCGCGAGCACCAGCAGCACGGCCTGGCTCGACTGCGAACTCTGGAACACCGCCGCGTCGCCGCCGTAGGTCGTGATGATCGACTGCGGCATCTTCAGCTCGTCCTTGAAGCGGTCGATCTTCGCGGTCGCGTTGCCCAGCGGCACATCGGGGCCGAGGTTGAACGACACCGTCACCGCTTGCAGCTGGCCCTGGTGGTTGACCGAGGTCGGCCCCACGGTGCGCTTGACGGTCGAGAAGGCCGACAGCGGCACCAGCTTGCCGGTGGTGCTGCGCACCGACAGGCGCGCCACGTCTTCCTCGAACTGGCGGTCGCTGTCGGCCGCCGACAAGATCACCTGGTAAGTGTTGCTGGCGCCGTAGATGCTGCCGATCTGGCGGTCGCCGTACGCGTTGTACAGCGCGGTGCGCAGGTCGCCCACGGCCACGCCGAGCACGCCGGCCTTGTCGCGGTCGATCTCGAGCGTGGCCTGCAGGCCGCGGTTCTGCGAGTCGCTGGTGACGTCGCGGAAGTCGGGGTCGGCGCGCATGCGCTCCATGAGTTTGGTCGACCACGGCACCATCTCGCCGGCGTTCACGCTCTGCAGCGTGTACTGGAAACGCGCCTTGCTCTGGCGCCCGCCCAGGCGCAGGTTCTGCACCGGCTGCATGTAGACGGCCACGCCCGGAATTTCGCGGAAACGCTGGCGCAGCGACTCGAGCACCTTCGGCATCTTGGGCCGCTCGCTGCGCGGCTTGAGCACCGCGAACAGCCGGCCCGAGTTCTGCGTGGCAGTCGGGCCGCCCACGCCGACGAAGGAACTCACGTAGGCCACGCTCGGGTCGGCCTGGAGCGCGGCGGCCACGCGGTCCTGCAGCGCCTTCATGGCGGTGAACGAAATGTCTTCGGCCGCCTCGGTGGTGATCTGGATCTGGCCGATGTCTTCCTCGGGGAAGAAGCCCTTGGGAATGCTGACGAAGAGCCAGGCCGTGACGACGAAGGTCAGGCCCGCCATCGCCAGCATCAGCGTGCGGTGCCCGAGCGTCCAGTCGAGCGTGCGCATGTAGCCGCCGTGCACCGCGCGGTAGCCGCGCTCGAAGGCACGGCCGATCGCGGTGCCGGGCTCGGGGTGCCCTTCTTCATGGTCCAGCGCGCCTTCCTTGCGTGGCACGTGCTTGAGCAGCCGGCTCGCGAGCATCGGCACGAGCGTGAGCGACACCACGGCCGACACCAGCACGGCCAGCGCCACCACCACGGCGAACTCGTGGAACAGCAGGCCGATCACGCCGGGCATGAAGAAGATCGGGATGAACACGGCCACCAGCGAGATCGAGATCGACACGATGGTGAAGCCCACCTCGCGCGCGCCGCGCAGGGCAGCGGCCATCGGCTCCATGCCCTTCTCGACGTAGCGCATGATGTTTTCGAGCACCACGATGGCGTCGTCCACCACCAGGCCCACGGCCAGCGTGATGCCCAGCAGCGAGACGTTGTCCAGGCTGTAGCCGAAGGCGTAGAGCAGCGCCACGGCGCCGATCAGCGAGATCGGAATGGTGGCCGCCGGAATCAGCGTGGCCACCAGCCGGTGCAGGAACAAAAAGATCACCAGCACCACCAGCGCGATGGTGCCCAGCAAGGTGAGCTGCACGTCGTGCACCGCCTCGCGGATGGAGATCGAGCGGTCGTTGACCATCTGGATCTCGACCGACTGCGGCAACTCGGCCTTGAAGCGCGGGATGAGCGCGCGCACCGCGTCCACCACCTGCACGGTGTTGGCATTGGGCTGGCGCTGCACGGCCAGCGAAATCGAGTCTTGCCCGTTGAAGCTGCTGCCGGTCTTGACCGACTCGAAGCTGTCTTCGAGCGTGGCCACTTCGTCCAGCCGCACCGGCGCGCCATTGCGTTGGGCAATGATGAGCTTGGCGAAGTCGGCCGCCTTCATGAGCTGGCGGTTGGCCTGGATGGTGAGCGTCTGGCGCGGGCCGTCGAGCGTGCCGACCGGCGTGTTGGCGTTGGCCGAGTTCACGGCCTTCGCCAGTTCGTCGAGCGTGATGTTGCGCGCGTTGAGCAGGTCGGCGTTGGCCTTGATGCGCACCGCGAAAGCCTTGCGCCCGTACACGCCCACCTGCGCCACGCCGTCGATGGTCGAGAGCGTGGGCGAAATGAGGTTCTCGGCGTAGTCGTTGAGCTCCGACGGGTTCATCGACGGCGAGATCAGCGCAATGAACAGCACCGGCGCGTCGGCCGGGTTCACCTTGCGGTACGAGGGCAGCTGCGTCAGTTCTTGCGGCAGCTGGCGCTGGGCGCGCAGCAGCGCGGCCTGCACGTCGACCGCGGCGGCGTCGATGTCGCGGCTGCTGACGAATTCGAGCGTGAGCGAGGTCACGCCCTGCGTGTTCACCGAGCTGATGGTCTGCAGGCCGGGGATGGTCGAGAACTGCTTTTCGAGCGGCAACGCGACCGAACTCGCCATGGTGTCGGGGCTCGCGCCCGGCAGCTGCGCGTTGACGTTGATGACCGGCGTGTTGTAGCTCGGCAGCGCCGCGACCGGGATGCTGAAGTACGCAAAGATGCCGATGACCACGACGGCCGCCGACAGCAGCACCGTCATCGCCGGACGGCGGATGCAGAGCTCGGAAATGTTCATGCGCGTTCCCGCGTGGGCTTGATGTCCGACGAGGCCGCACTGCCCGGCGTGACGCCCGTGGTGCCGTTGCCGGGCGCGCCGCCGGGGCCGGCCGGCGCCTTGACGTCGATGCGCACCTTGCCGCCCGGGCGCACGTTCTGGCTGCCTTCGATCACGACCTGCTCACCAGGCGTCACGCCGCTCACGGCGACTTTGGTGCCGAAGGTGTGGAGCACCTTGACCTGGCGGCGCGCCGCGTTGCGCTCGGCATCGACCACGTACAGCGAGGTGCCGTCGGACAGCATCATGAGCGCCGCGGCCGGCACCACGGTGACGCCGTCGAGCATGCGCACCGTGATGCGCGTGTTGACGAACTGGCCGGGCCACAGGCTCTGGTCCGCGTTGGCAAACACGGCCTTGGCGCGCACGGTGCCGATCTGCGGATCGACCGTGTTGTCGACGAAGTCGAGCGTGCCGAACAGCGGCTCGCGCCGGCCCGTGACCAGCGCCTCGACCTTGGCGCGCGTGCGCGCGGCGGCCAGCAGGTCCTGCAGGTTGCCTTCGGGCACCGGGAAGCTCACGGCGATGGGGTCGAGCTGGGTGATGGTGACCAGCGACAGCGTGGGCTGCACCAGCGTGCCCGGGTAGATGTTGACGGCGCCGATGCGCCCCGCGATGGGCGCGCGCAACGTGGCGTAGCCCAGCGCCACCTGCGCCGACTGCACGGCCGCGCGGTCGGCCGCAACGGCGGCGCGTTGCGCCTGGAGCTGCGACAGCGTGGCGTCGGCCGCGCTCTTGGCAATGAAATTCTGTGCCACCAGGTCCTGGCTGCGCTTGTACTGGCGCTCCAGGTCGGCCATGGTGGCCTCGTCCTTCTGCTGCTGGGCCCGGGCGCGCGCGAGGTTGGCCTGGTCGTTGCGGTCGTCGAGCGTGAAGAGCAACTGCCCTGCTTTGACGAACTGGCCTTCCTTGACGTGCACCGCGCTCACGGTGTTGGTGACCTGCGGGCGAAGGTCGACGCTGTTGAGCGAGACCACGCTGCCGTTGACCTGCACGGTGACCGGCACGTCCTGCTTTTCCGCGGTGGCCAGGGTCACGAGCGCGGCAGCGGCGGGCTTGGCCTCGTCTTTCGCGCTTTTCGTTACCGCGCGGTCGCCGGACATGCGCCACCAGCCCCCTGCGACGGCTACGATCAACACGCCCGCGAGGGCGAAGGCGGCAGTTTTCTTCATGGGTTTCTTGTGCACTTTGGGCTGACAGCAGCTATTGGAGCAGTGGCCGACGCGCGGTGTTCACGGGCACCGTAAAGAAATGTAAAGCAGACCCGACGGAAAGCCCTTCACCACCCGCTGCGCCCCGGCATGAGGGAAAACACCCCCTCGCTAAAATCGCCGGTTCCACAGCCTCTGGATATACCCCATGAACCGCTGCAAGGCACCCACGAAAACGCTCACTTCCCTCGCCCTTTGCGCAGCCCTCGCCGGCGCCGCAGGTCTTTTCTCCCTCCACGCCAGTGCCCAGGACGAGGTGCCCCGTCCGCAGACGCAGAACGAGTCGCTCAATGGCGGGCGCAACTTTCCCATCGGCACGCTGCGCGGCAAGTTCATGGTGACCAGCGCCCCCGACGTCGAACTCGACGGCCGGGCCGACCGCCTGGGCGCCGGTGCGCGCATCCGCAGCCCGCAGAACATGCTGGTGATGCCCGGCGCGATCATCGGCCAGAAGTACCTCGTGAACTACACGCGCGACCCCGCCGGGCTGCTGCGCGAGGTCTGGATCCTGACGCCCGACGAGGCGATGGCCAGCCGCGAATCGCTGAACAAGCCGTTCCTGAACATCTGGCCGTTCACCTCGAACGACACGGTGAACACGCAGTAACGCGACCTCCCCGCAAGCAAGAAAAAATCCGCGGGCGCCACGAGCGCCCGCCGCCCTTCCACTTCGCGAAGGGCAGAGAGAGCTCCCCATGAAAAAAGTATTCATCAAGACCTTCGGCTGCCAGATGAACGAGTACGACTCGGACAAGATGGCCGACGTGCTCCACGCCGCGCAGGGCTACGAGCCCACGCAGAACGTGGACGAAGCCGACCTCATCCTGTTCAACACCTGCTCGGTGCGCGAGAAGGCACAGGAGAAAGTGTTCTCCGACCTCGGCCGCGTGAAGCACCTGAAGGCCAAGGGCGTGAAGATCGGCGTGGGCGGCTGCGTGGCAAGCCAGGAAGGCCAGGCCATCATCGCGCGCGCGCCCTATGTCGACATCGTGTTCGGCCCGCAGACGCTGCACCGCCTGCCCGAGATGCTCAACGACCGCGACAGGCTCGACCGCCCGCAGGTCGACATCAGCTTCCCCGAGATCGAGAAGTTCGACCACCTGCCGCCCGCGCGCGTCGAAGGCGCGACCGCCTTCGTGTCGATCATGGAAGGCTGCTCCAAGTACTGCAGCTACTGCGTGGTGCCCTACACCCGCGGCGAGGAAGTGAATCGCCCGCTCGACGACGTGCTGGTCGAAATTGCCGGCCTGGCCGACCAGGGCGTGCGCGAGATCACGCTGCTGGGCCAGAACGTGAACGCCTACCGCGGCAAGATGGGCGACACCGCCGAGATCGCCGACTTCGCGCTGCTCATCGAGTACGTGGCCGAGATCCCCGGCATCGAGCGCATCCGCTACACGACCAGCCATCCGAACGAGTTCACGCCCCGGCTCATCGAAGCCTACGCCAAGGTGCCGCAGCTCGTGTCGCATCTGCACCTGCCGGTGCAGCACGGCAGCGACCGCATCCTCATGGCGATGAAGCGCGGCTACACGGCCATGGAATACAAGAGCACGGTGCGCAAGCTGCGCGCCATCCGACCCGACCTGGCCCTTTCCAGCGACTTCATCGTCGGCTTCCCCGGCGAGACCGATGCCGACTTCGACAAGATGATGAAGCTCATCGACGACTGCCAGTTCGACAACAGCTTCAGCTTCATCTTCAGCCCGCGCCCCGGCACGCCGGCCGCGACGCTGCAGGACGAAACTCCGTACGACGTGAAGCTGGCGCGCCTGCAGACGCTGCAGCGCGTCATCGACGGCAACGTGCGCCGCTTCGGCGACGCGCTCGTGGGCAGCACGCAGCGCGTGCTGGTCGAGGGCGCCTCGCGCAAGGACGCGAACGAGCTCATGGGCCGCACCGCCTGCAACCGCGTCGTCAACTTCGAAGGCGACGCCCGCCTCGTGGGCCAGATGGCCGACCTGCGCATCACGCGCTCGCTGGCCTACACGCTGCGCGGCGAAGTGGTCACGCGCGAATCGGCCCTGGCTGCTGCTGCCGCCACGGCGCTCGCCCACTGATGGCGAAACGTCCGTCCGTCCGGGGCTCGTTCCAACAGCTCCTGCTGTTTGCCTTTTTGCTCATCACCGCGCTGCTGGTGGGCGTGGCACTGCGCTCGGTGCTGCAGTACGACGCGCTCGTCACGCAAAGCCGCGACGCTGCGGCGCGCGCGCTGCGCCTGTCGGGGGCCTCGCAGTCGCTGGCCGAACGCAGCGCGGCCATGGAGCGCGCCGGACGCCAGTCGCTGGTGCTCAACGACGCCGTGCTGCGCCGCCGCTTCGATGAAGCGGCGCGCGAATCCCACCAGGTGCTGGAACGCCTCGAACGCAACGGCCTGCCGGCCGCCGGCATCGACATGTGGCGCGGCCAGCTCGGCGTGATCGAAGGTCTGCTCAGCGGCAGCCCTGACAGCGCCCTGGCGCGCGAAAGCACGATGGCGATGCAGTTCCGCGAACTCGACGCGCTGAACACCAACCTCGCGCAGCAGGCGCAGTTCCTCATCGAAACGCAGAACGACGCGCTGGCCAAGCGCATCGAGAACGCGCGCCGCCGGCTGATGCGCGAGGTGGTGGCCGCCAGCGTGCTGGCCGTGTCGCTGGCGCTGGCTTTCGGCATCTGGCTGGCGCGCCCGTTCAAGCGGCTCGAGAACGCCATCGTCGGCCTGGGCCAGAACCGGCTCGACGAACCGATCGACATCCGCGGCCCGGCCGACGTGCGGCGCGTGTCGCAGCAGCTCGAATGGCTGCGCCTGCGCCTGACCGAACTCGACGCCGACAAGGCGCGCTTTCTGCGCCACGTGTCGCACGAGCTGAAGACGCCGCTGGCCGCGCTGCGCGAAGGCGTGTCGCTGCTCGAAGACGGCGTGACCGGCCCGCTGAACCCGGCGCAGCTCGAAGTCGCGCAGATCCTGCAGCAGAACACCGTGTCGCTGCAGAACCAGATCGAAGCGCTGCTGCGCTTCAACGCCGCCGCCTTCGAGGCGCGCGAGCTGCGCCGCGAACGCACCGAGTTGCTGCCGCTGATCGAAGAGCAGATCGAGGCCCAGCGCCTGCAGTGGCAGGCGCACGGCCTGCGCGTGCGCGCCGAGGGCGAGCCGATCACGCTCACGGTCGACCGCACCAAGCTCGGCACCGCCATCGCCAACCTGCTGTCGAACGCGATCCGCTTCTCCGCCGCGGGCGGCGTGATCACGCTGGCCGTGTCGGGCACGCCCGAGGCGGTGCACATCGACGTGTGCGACGCCGGCCCCGGCATTGCCGCGGGCGACCGCGACCGCATCTTCGAACCCTTCTTCCGCGGCGAGCGCCAGCCCGAGCACACGGTGAAAGGCACCGGCATCGGACTTTCCATCGTGCAGGAGTACATTGCAGCCCATGGGGGCCGCATCGCCCTGCTGCCGGACGGCCCCGGTGCACGCTTTCGCATCGAACTGCCGCGCACGACCTGACCCCGGACACCCCCACCCAACACCGCCCCGCGCTTTTTCGACCCATGTTCCTTTCGTTCGTCCGCAGATCCACCTTCGCCGGGGCCATGGCCGTGCCATGCGCCCTGCTGCTGGCGGCCTGCGCCTCCCAGCCCAAGCCGCCGGCCGAAGCCGACGCGCTGCCGCCGCCCGTGGCCGCGCCACGCGTGGTGCCGGTCGAGGCCGAGCCCCGCGCGCCGGCCACGCAGCCGGCCTCGCTGTTCACGCAGCTCACGCAGGGCCCCGTCGCGGCCCTGCTAGCCTACGCCGACAAGGTGCGCCCGCTGGGCGGCGCCGACCTGAGCGCAGAAATTTCGCGCGTCGGCGAACAGGGCGAAACGCCCGCGGCGCAGATGCAACTCGCGATCCTGCTCGCGCAGACCCGCGTGCCGGCCGACCTGGCGCGCGCGCTGGGCCTGCTGCAGCGCGTGATCGGCAACCCGGCCCCCGAAGCGCAGCCGCTGCAACCGCTCGCGCGGGCGCTGGCCGCGCGTTACATCGAGCAACGCCGCGTCGAGGACGACCGCGACAAGCAGGTGCAGCAGCTGCGCGACAGCCAGCGCCGCATCGACCAGCTCAACGAGCGCATCGAGGCGCTGCGCGCCATCGAGCGCAGCTTCGCCCGGCCCAACACGCCGGCACCTGTCATTGCCCCCAGCGGAAGCCGGTCCAATCCATGAGCGCCGTGCCGGGCCGCCCCAAACAAGCTCGCACCGAAGTGCGAAGCACGGAGGTAGATCGATGAGTACCACCGGCGCCCGCCTCCTCGTGGTCGATGACGACCCGGACATGCTGCGGCTGCTGTCGATGCGGCTGGTGTCGGCGGGCTACCAGGTCACGGCCGTCACCTCGGCCGAGACCGCGCTCACCCAGCTCGAGATCGAGCACCCGCAGCTGGTGCTCAGCGACGTGCGCCTGCCCGGACGCGACGGCCTGCAGCTGTTCGACGAGATCCGCAAGCGCCACCCGACGCTGCCCGTCATCCTGCTGACCGCGCACGGCACCATTCCCGACGCGGTCGAGGCCACGGCGCGCGGCGTGTTCACCTACCTCACCAAGCCCTACGACGCACGCGAACTGCTCGAGAAGATCTCGCAGGCGCTGGCGCTCGGTGCACCGACCACCACGCCGAGCAAGACCGGCGACGACAGCTGGCGCTCGGAAATCGTGAGCCGCAGCAACCGCATGGCCGAGCTGCTGGCCGAGGCGCGCATGGTCGCCAAGTCGGACGCGTCCGTGCTGCTGCGCGGCGACTCCGGCGCCGGCAAGGAACTGCTGGCGCGCGCCATCCACAAGGCCAGCGCACGCGCCGACAAGCCCTTCGTGGCGGTCAACTGCGGCGCCATTCCCGAGGCGCTGCTCGAGTCGGAACTGTTCGGCCACATGAAGGGCGCCTTCACCGACGCCCACGCCAACCACAAGGGACTGTTCCAGCAGGCCGACGGCGGCACGCTGCTGCTCGACGAAATCGGGGACATGCCGCCCGCGCTGCAGGTCAAGCTGCTGCGCGTGCTGCAGGAGCGCGCGGTGCGCCCGTTGGGCGCGAGCCAGTCGATCGAGGTCGACGTGCGCATCGTCTCGGCCACCCACCGCGACCTGGACGCCGCGATGGAAGCCGGCCAGTTCCGCGAAGACCTGTACTACCGCCTGAACGTGGTGACGCTCACGCTGCCGCCGCTGTCGGCGCGGCGCGAAGACATTCCGCTGCTGGCCAACCACTTCCTGCAGAAGCTGTCGACCAAGTACGGCAAGCGGCTGTCGGGCTTCGCGCCCGAGGCGCTGAAGGCGCTGACCACCGCCGCATGGCCGGGCAACGTGCGCCAGCTCTACAACGTGGTGGAGCAGGTCTGCGCGCTGTCGGGCTCGCCGCTGATCCCGCTGGCGCTGGTGCAGCGCGCGCTGCGCGTGCCGAGCGTGGAGGTGCTCACCTATGCCGAGGCCAAGCAGCGTTTCGAGCGCGATTACCTCGTCGGCCTGCTCAAGCTGACCGACGGCAACGTGGCCGACGCCGCCCGCCTGGCCGACCGCAACCGCACCGAGTTCTACCGCCTGCTGCAGAAGCACGAGCTCACGCCGGGCAACTTCAAGGCCGACGTTGTCGCTCCCGGTGGCGACCCTGTCGCCGAGTAGCGACAGGCCTAAGTTGTTGATTTGAAAGGCTGTTTTCCGAGGGGCCCCAGGGCTTGTCGGGATTCGGCGACAAAAACGGGGGTTTCGGGGGCCCGGCGGGCCCCTTCCCCACGGAAAAACGCTCCGAGTCGCGCCAAGTCGTTGATTTGAAAGAATTTTTCCAGGCTGGCACAGGGTTTGCCCCTGTACTGGCATGACAGCACTTACCAGCCCATCTTTCGCACTGCGTCCGCAGCGCGACGGCCTGCGTCAAAAGCAGTTTTCCTCCTCGCGGCCCCGTGCCGCGGGCCATTCGCTGACCGCGCTCTCGGGCGTTGGCGGCGCCGCCACGGACTGCGTCTTCAAGCGCCTTCCGGCCATTGGCGACACCCCCCTCGACAAGCAACGTTGGTGAATGAAACGATGAAGCCGAACGACTTCTCCCACCTCAACGTCCTCGCCGAATCCGACATCGCGCGCCGCAGCGCGCTGCGCGAGGAACGCCACCCCAACGCCGTCACGGCACCGCCGGTGAACCGCGGCTCCATGGCACCACGCCCCTGGCGCGGTTTCTGGAACAGCCTGGGCACCGCCATGCTCGTGCGCCTGGGCGCCGGCCGCAATGCCGACAGCGCCCCCGCCGCCAAGCAAGCCACCCCGGCTCCGCAGGCCTGGGAACGCGCCGCCGGCCAGCGCCGCCTCGCCTTCATGCTGCTCACGCTGCTGAGCACCGTGATCGCGTCGTCGCTGTTCGCCAGCGTGCAACCCGACTACGACAACGTCTGGCTCGAATACGGCCAGATCGGCCTGTACGGCCTGCTGTCGGGCTGGGTCGTCACCGGCTTCGTGACCGCGCTCATGGGCTTCTATGTCTCCGTGCGCGGTGACAAGCACGCCCTCTCGGCGAAACAGGTGGCCCACCACCCGATGAACCCCGAGGCACGCACCGCGATCATCATGCCGATCTGCAACGAGGACGTGGCCACGGTGTTCGCCGGCCTGCGCGCCACCTGCGAATCGGTGGCCACCACGGGCCACGCCAAGCAGTTCGACGTGTTCGTGCTGTCCGACAGCTACAACCCCGAGACCGCCGCCGCCGAGCGCGCTGCCTGGGAAGACCTTCGCGCCGCCCTGGCCGAAAGCCCGAACCAGCCGCAGGTCGAGGTGTACTACCGCCTGCGCACCCGCCGCACCCACCGCAAGGCCGGCAACGTGGCCGACTTCTGCCGCCGCTGGGGCAAGGACTACCGCTACATGGTCGTGCTCGACGCCGACTCGGTCATGAGCGGCGACTGCCTGTCCTCGATGGTCAAGCTGATGGAAGCCAACCCCACCGCCGGCATCATCCAGACCGCGACGCAGGCCATCGGCCACGTCACGCTGCACGCCCGCGCACAGCAGTTCGCTTCGCGCGTGACGGGTCGCCTGTTCACGCTGGGCATGCAGTTCTGGCAGCTCGGCGAGTCGCACTACTGGGGCCACAACGCGATCATCCGCGTCGAAGCCTTCATGAAGCATTGCGCGCTGGCCCCCATCAAGGGCACCGGCGGCATGTCGGGCGGCATCATGTCGCACGACTTCGTCGAAGCCGCGCTGATGCGCCGCGCCGGCTACCACGTGTGGCTGGTGTCCGACCTGGTCGGCAGCTACGAGCAACAACCGCCGGACCTGCTGGCCGAGCTGCAACGCGACCGCCGCTGGTGCCAGGGCAACCTGCAGAACGCCCGCCTGATGGCCGAACCCGGCATCCACCCGGTGCACCGCGCGATGTTCGTGACCGGCACCATGGCGTATGCCTCGGCCCCGCTGTGGCTCGCGTTCCTGACGCTGGGCACCGCCCTGTGGCTGAGCGGCTCGAGCCTCGTGTCGAGCTGGAGCGTGCTGCCCGCCGAGCTGGCCGGCCTCTGGGTCTGGACCCTGTGCCTGCTGTTCCTGCCGCGCGTGCTGGGCATCGCCGCCGTGCTGATGCGCGGTGAGCAACGCCAGTACGGTGGTGTGTGGGGCCTGGTGAAGAGCTCGGTGCTCGAAGCCGGCCTGGCCATCGTGCAGGCCCCGGTGCGCATGCTGGCCCACTCGCTGTTCGTGCTCGTCGCCCTCACCGGCATCAAGCTCGACTGGAAGTCGCCCCCGCGTGAAGCCAACGCCGTGCCGTGGAAGGTCGCTGCAACCCAGCTGGCCCCCATGACGCTGGTGATCGCCATGCTCGCCATCGGTGTCGCCATGATCGACCCGAGCGCACTGATCTGGCTCATGCCTGTCGGCCTGCCGCTGCTGCTGGCGATTCCGCTGACCGTGCTGACCAGCCAGATCGCGCTGGGCACCACGCTGCGCGACCGCGGCTTCCTGCTGATTCCCGAGGAATCGCGTTCGCCCGCCGTGCTGCGTCGTGCATGGATGCATGCGCTGCGCCTGGCGCGCCCGGCACTGGCAACCGCCTGATGCGCTGAAGACACAGCACTCACAAGAAGCCGACCTCAGGGTCGGCTTTTTTCATGGCGCGTGGTCAGTGTGGTGTCCCGCAAATAGCTGCGCAGATGAAATCGCGCAGCTATTTGCGGGACACCACACTAGAATCGCGCCTTCCTTTTTTATCCACCCACGGATCTCTTCGATCCCCTGGAGCGCCAAGTGCCCCGATTCGCCGTCATCACTCTCTGACGCCGACAACACCACTCGCTGGTCATGTCGGGCGCCAAGCTGCGTTCCCCCACTGACCAGGCACGGCCCCGCTCCGGCCGCCGAGTCGATCTCTCTTCCAGCTTCGCTCCCGCACGTTGTCGGTTCTTCCTGATTTGCATCTGGAGACCAACGTGTTCCCTCTCTCTTCTCTTTCTCTTTCGTCGATCCCGCTGCTCAAGTACCCGCGTACTGCGCACCTGGAAGGCTCGCGCCTGCAGGCCGGCGACACCGACGACGGCCAGACGCCGTTGTCCGCACTGCACGGCCAGCAGGTGGTCATCGAGGAAAAACTCGATGGCGCCAACGCGGCCGTGTCGTTCACCTCGGCGGGCGAGCTGCTGCTGCAATCGCGCGGCCATTACCTGGCCGGCGGCGCGGGCGAACGGCAGTTCAACCTGTTCAAGCACTGGGCCGCGGCACATGAAGCGGCGCTGCTCGAACGGCTCGAAGACCGCTACGTGATGTACGGCGAGTGGTGCTTTGCCAAGCACAGCTGCTGGTACGACCGGCTGCCGGCGTTCTTTCTGGAGTTCGACCTCTACGACCGGCAGGCGCAGTGTTTCCTGTCGACGCCCGCGCGGCATGCGCTGCTGGCCGACGGCCCCGTGCTGTCGGTGCCCGTGCTGTACGAGGGCGAAATGCCGCGCAGCGCGAAGGCTCTGCGCACGCTGGTGCAGCCGTCGCTCGCGCGCAGTGCCGACTGGAAGCCGGCCTTCGAGCAGGCGGTGGCGCACGAAGGCCAACCGCTCGACCTCGTGCGGCAGCAAACCGACCTGTCTGATCTGGCCGAGGGCCTGTACCTCAAGACCGAATCGGTCGGGCAGGTGACCGGCCGCTACAAGTGGGTGCGACCCGACTTCGTGCAGACCATCCTCGACTCGGGCTCGCACCACAGTCGCCGACCCGTGCTGCCGAACCAACTGGCGCCGGGTGTGGACCTCTACGCGCCGACACCGCAATTGAACTGGCAAGACCTGGGGCTGCGCACGCTGCGCGACCCAGCCGAGCTGGCAACAACTACAAGGAGGCCGCGATGACCTACGACGATTTGCGCGCACTCGTCCCGAAGTCTTCACAGGACTACGACTGGGCGCAGTGCTGCGAACTGCTGCCGGCCTTGCTGCGCCTGGAAGAAACGCCACAGGACCCGTACTACCACGCCGAAGGCAATGTCGGCATCCACACGCGCATGGTGCTCGACGCGCTCCTGGCCGACGTGCACTACCAACGCGCCGACGCCGGCGGCCGCTTCGTGCTGTTCATGGCCTGTCTGCTGCACGACATCGCCAAGCCCGACACCACGGTGATCGACGAGGCCAGCGGCCGCATCGGCCAGCCCGGCCATTCGCGTCGCGGATCGGTCGACGTGCGCGTGCTGATGTGGAAGGCCCGCGTGCCGTTCGCATTGCGCGAGGCGGTCTGCCGGATCATCGCCGTGCACCAGGTGCCGTTCCACGCCTTCGCCTCGCGCAAGGGCGTGCGGCCCGAGTGGCTGGTGCACAAGCTCTCGTGGGAGCTGAGCCTGCCCGACCTGTGCTGCGTGGCGCGCTGCGACATGGTGGGGCGCCACTACGAGAAGCGAGCGGACAGCCTGGCCGACATCGCACTCTTCGAGCAGCTGGCGCAGGAAGAAGGCTGCTGGGAAGGCCCGCGAAAAATGGCCGATGCGCACACGCGCCTGGCCTACTTCCGCGGCGCCGACACCAGCCCCGACTACCCGCTGTTCCAGACGCCGGGCTCGCAGGTCACGGTGATGTGCGGCCTGCCCGCGAGCGGCAAGAACCACTGGGTGGCGCTGCACCGCAAGGGCTGGCCGGTCGTGTCCTTCGACGATGCGCGCGCCGAACTGGGCCTCAAGCACGGCGAGAACGACGGGCTCGCCGCGCACCACGCGGTCGACCAGGCCAAGGCGCTGCTGCGCAAGCAGGAGCGCTTCGTCTGGAACGCCACGCACCTGAGCCAGCAGATGCGCACCAAGACGCTGGACCTGCTCTGGGCGTACCACGCGCAGACCGAACTGGTGTACCTGGAGGTGCCGCACGCGGAGCTGATGCGCCGCAACCGCGCGCGCGACACGACGCTCTCGAACGCGGGCATCGAACGGATGCTGCACCGCTGGGAGTTGCCCGCGCCCGTCGAAGCGCACGCCACGGTCTACGACATGCAGACCTGAAAACGACAAAGCCCGCCGGGGCATCCCCGGCGGGCTTCTGTGTGACTGTCTCTATATATGTAGGGGGCTCAGAACGGCAGCTTGCCGCCGCCTCCGCCCATGCCGGACATTCCGCCCATGCCCTTCATGCCGCCCATCTTCTTCATCATCTTCATGAGGCCGCCGCCCTTCATCTTCTTCATCATTCCCTGCATCTGCTCGAACTCGTTGAGCAGGCGGTTCACTTCCTGAACCTGCACGCCGGCGCCGGCCGCGATGCGGCGCTTGCGCGTGGCTTTCAGCAGCTCGGGCTTGCGGCGCTCCAGCGGGGTCATGCTCTGGATGATCCCTTCCTTGCGGCGGATGTCGCGCTCGGCACGCGTCATGTCAGCCTCGCTGGCCTTGGCGGCCATCTGCTGCGGCAGCTTGTCCATCAGGCTGGAGAGGCCGCCCATCTGCTTCATCTGCTGCAGCTGGCCGAGGAAGTCGTTGAGGTCGAAGCCCGCGCCGCTCTTGACCTTGGCCGCGAGCTTCTGCGCCGCTTCGACGTCGACGCCGGCCGTGACCTGCTCGACCAGCGCGACGATGTCGCCCATGCCGAGGATGCGGCCCGCATGGCGCTCGGCGTCGAACACCTCGAGGCCGTCGATCTTCTCGCTGGTGCCGGCGAACTTGATCGGCACGCCCGTGACCTGGCGCACCGACAGCGCCGCACCGCCGCGCGAATCGCCGTCGGTCTTGGTCAGGATGATGCCGGTGAGGGGCAGCGCTTCCTTGAAGGCCTTGGCGGTGTTGATCGCGTCCTGGCCCTGCATGGCATCGACCACGAACAGGGTTTCGACCGGATCGAGCGCCGCGTGCAGCTGCTTGATTTCGGTCATGAGCACTTCGTCGATCGCGAGGCGGCCGGCCGTGTCGACCAGCAGCACGTCGAAGTAGTGGCGCTTGGCGTGGTCGAGCGCGGCGCGTGCGATGTCCAGCGGCTTCTGGTCGGGCGTGCTCGGGAACCACTCGGCGCCGGCCTGCTTGGTCACGGTCTTGAGCTGCTCGATGGCGGCCGGACGGTACACGTCGCCCGACACGGTGAGCACCTTCTTCTTGCGCTTCTCGATCAGGTGCTTGGCCAGCTTGGCGGTGGTGGTGGTCTTGCCGGCGCCCTGCAGGCCGGCCATGAGGATCACGGCGGGCGGCTGGGCCGCGAGGTTGATGTCCGACACGCCCTCGCCCATGGTGGCGGCGAGTTCGCGGTTGACGATGCCGACCAGCGCCTGGCCCGGCTTGAGCGAGCCCAGCACTTCCTGGCCGAGCGCCTTGTCTTTCACGCGGGCGACGAAGTCGCGCACCACGGGCAGCGCCACGTCGGCCTCCAGCAGCGCCATGCGCACCTCGCGCAGCATGTCCTGCACGTTGCTTTCGGTGATGCGGGCCTGGCCGCTCATCGTCTTGACGAGGCGGGAGAACTTTTCGGTGAGGGCGGTGGCCATGAAGGAAATACCTTGTTGTCCGCGGCAGCGGACCGATGGAAAGTCGTGAAAACCTGGAAGCGGTACGCGGGCTCGCTCTGTCGTGGAACCCCGCGCAACCGGCTGTGCCGGACCGCGGGCGTTGCCCCCGGCAGGGGGTGGGCGAAGCGACACGGCGTGCGCGAAGCCTCGGGGCGAGCCTATACACTCCACCGATGATTTTAGCGATCCCCTCTCCACTCGGCGTGGCGCTGGGCATCGCCACCGCGGCAGCCTACGGTTTTGCCGCTGCCGCCGGTGCGCGGCTCAGCCGCCAGACCACCCAATGGGCGCTCGGCATCGCATGGCTGCTGCACGCTGCAGTGCTGGGCCACGGGCTGATCGGCGGCGACCCTCGCTTCGGTTTTGCACCGGCGCTGTCGGTCACGGCGTGGCTGGTGCTCACGGTCTATGCGGTCGAAAGCCGCCTGTACCCGCAACTGAAGGCACGCCGCGCGCTGGCCTGGCTGGGCGCGGCGGCGGTGCTGCTGGCGCTGCTGTTCCCGGGCACGCCGCTGCATGTCAGCGCCTCGCCCTGGCTGCCGCTGCACCTGGCACTGGGCATCGCCTCGTACGGCCTGTTCGGCGCCGCCGTGGTGCACGCCTGGCTGATCACGCGGGCCGAAAAGCAGATCCGCCTCGCCAGTGCCGACGCACAGGCCGGCGTGCCGCTGCTCACGCTCGAACGGCTCACTTTCCGCTTCGTCACGGCGGGCTTCGTGCTGCTCTCGGCCACGCTGCTGGCCGGCCTACTGTTCAGCGAACAGCTCTACGGCGCCGCCGGCCGCGCCTGGAAGTGGGACCACAAGACCATCTTCTCGGTGCTCGCTTGGCTCAGCTTCGCGGTCCTGCTGACCGGCCGCGCGCGCTTCGGCTGGCGCGGGCGCACCGCGCGGCGCGTGCTCTACGCGGGCGCGGCGCTGCTGCTGCTGGCCTACGTGGGCTCGCGCTTCGTGCTCGAAGTCGTGCTGACACGCCTGCCCGCATGAAGTACCTGCTCGTCCTCGCGGTGGTGTGGGTCGCGATCTGGCTCTGGCGCAAGAACCGGCGCGAAGAGATGCGCGACGCGCAACAGGAACGCGCCAAGAAGGCGCAACAGCGCACGCCGGCCGTCGGCCCGCCGCAGGCGATGGTGCGCTGCGCCCATTGCGGGCTGCACCTGCCCGCGGCCGACGCGCTCGCCGGGCCGGACGGCGCGGTCTACTGCAGCGCCGCGCATCGCCAGGCCGGCACCGCCGCATGAGTTCGTTGCGCCGGTCGCGCGGCGAACCGGCCACCGACTGGGACGTGCTCGACCTGGGCGCCGGCGACAGCACGGCACTGCTGCGGCTGTGGCGCGGCTTCATGGCGGCGCGCTGTTTCGTGGCGGTGGTGCTGGTGCTGCTGCAGGGCGTGGCCTTCGCCATCGGGCAGGCCGTGCAGCCGCTGCCGATCGTGCTGTCGGGCGGCTACCTCGTGCTGGCCTGGCTGGAGATGCGCTACGCGCACTTCGAGCCGCCGATCCGCGGCTTCTCGACGCTCTGGCTGCTGACCATCGGGGTCGACCTGGGCATCTTCAGCGCCTTGCAGGTGCTGCAGGGCGGTAGCGTCAATTACACGCCGCTGTTCGCGCTACCCGTACTGATGAGCGCGGTGCTCGGCACGCTGCTCGTCGGCCTGGGCACCACGGCCACCGTGACGCTGTTGCTGCTGGCCGACGCCGGCTGGCACTGGCTGCAGCAACCCGGCGACCCGTCGGCCCGCTTCGTGCAGGCCGCTCTCACCGGCACCGGCCTGTTCGTGGTGGCGCTGCTCGCGCACGAGCTGGCCCGCCGGCTGGCGCGCGAAGAGGCGGTGGCGCAACGCAGCCGCAGCCACGCGCAGATGCAGGCACAGGTCAACGACCTGGTGATCGAGACGCTCACCGAAGGCGTGCTGGTGATCGACGCCGAGGGCCTGGTGCACACCGCCAACCCGGCGGCCGACGCGATCCTCGGCCAAGGCCTGGCGCAGTTGCAACTGCCGTTCCCGCTGCACGCCCAGCCGGCCTGGCATGCGCTGGCCGCGCTGGCGCGCCAGACCTTCGCGCGGCGCGCGCCGCAGACCGAAGAAATTCCGGTGGCGCAGGCCCGCGGCGCGGCGCGCGAGGTGCGCGTGCGCACCCGGCTCACGCCCACCGACGACCGCCGCGCCGACAGCCTGTGCGTGATGTTCCTGCAGGACCTGCGCGAACTCGAAGCCCGCATCCGCACCGAAAAGCTTGCCGCCATGGGCCGCATGTCTGCCGCGGTGGCGCATGAAATCCGCAACCCGCTGGCCGCCATCGCGCAGGCCAGCGCGCTGCTCAGCGAAGACCTGACCGACCCGGCGCACCGCAAGCTGACCGACATGGTGCAGCACAACGCGCAGCGCCTGGCGCGCATCGTGGACGACGTGCTCGACGTCTCGCGCGCGCGCCAGCAGCGCGTGCTCTCGCTCGGCGAACAGCTGGTGCTCGACCCGGCCGCGCAGATCCTGGCCGAGGAATGGGTGCGCCAGACGCAGCGCAAGGGCGTGCGCGTGGCGCTCGACGCGCCGGGCAGCGAGGTGCGCTTCGAGGCCGAGCACCTGCGCCGCCTGCTGGTGAACCTGCTGGACAACGCGGCGCGTTACGCGAGCCAGCGCGAGGGTGCGATCCAGGTCATCACCACTTTGCAGCGAGCTGGCGTGCAGCGCGCCGCGTTGCTGGTGTGGAGCGACGGCGCGCCGCTGGAACCGGCGGTGCAGCGCCATCTGTTCGAACCCTTCTTCTCGTCCGAGAGCCGCTCCAGCGGCCTGGGCCTGTTCCTGTGCCGCGAGCTGTGCCGGCGCCACGGCGCCACCATCGGCTACGAACGGCGGGCGCTGGTGCCGGGTGGCCCCGAGGGCAATGAATTCTTCGTCAGCTTCGCCCCGAGCGAAAACCGGCTGACACAATAGCGGCCGTGAGCTCCCTCCCGCCCTCCGCCGCCGCCTCGCGCCCCGCGCAGATCCTCGTCATCGACGACGAGCCCGACTTGCGCACGCTCTACGAACTCACGCTGCTGCGCGAAGGCTACCGGGTGGAAGCCGCAGGCAGCGTGTCCGAAGCCTGGCAGCACCTCGAAGCCGGCCGCTTCGACGCCGTGATCACCGACATGCGGCTGCCCGACGGCGAAGGCATGGAGATCATCCATCGCATCCAGAAAGACCAGCGCAGCGAGCGGTGCGTGGTCATGACCGCCTACGGCTCGGCCGAGAACGCGGTCGAGGCGCTGAAGGCCGGCGCCTTCGACTACCTCACGAAGCCGGTCGACCTGAAGCAGTTCCGCGCCGTGGTGGCGTCGGCCGTGCAGGCCAACCGCGCCGCGGTGGTCGTGCCGCAGAAGCCTGCGCCGCAAGCCGCAAGCCACGGCGGCGAACGCCCCGATGCGCTGTCCGTGACGCGCAGCGGCGCCACCGCGCTCGACCGGCTGGTCGGCGACTCCGACCCGATGCGCCTCGTGAAGTCGCGCATCGCCAAGGTGGCGCGCGGCATGGCGCCGGTGCTGGTGCGCGGCGAGTCGGGCACTGGCAAGGAGCTGGTCGCGCGCGCCGTGCACGGCTGCAGCCAGCGCAGCGACGGCCCCTTCGTCGCGGTGAACTGCGGCGCGATTCCCGAGAACCTGCTCGAGGCCGAATTCTTCGGCGCCAAGAAGGGCTCGTACACCGGCTCGTCGCAAGACCGCGACGGCTACTTCCAGGCGGCGCGCGACGGCACGCTGTTCCTCGACGAGATCGGCGACCTGCCGCTGGCCATGCAGTCGAAGCTGCTGCGCGCCATTCAGGAACGCAGCGTGCGCGCCATCGGCTCGACGCAGGAAGACGCGGTCGACGTGCGCATCGTGAGCGCCACCCACAAAGATTTGCACGCCGAAGTGCTGGCCGGCCGCTTCCGGCAAGACCTGTTCTACCGGCTCAACGTGATCGAGATCGCGGTGCCCGCGCTGCGCGAGCGCCGCGAAGACCTGCCCGCGCTGTGCACCGCGCTGCTCGCGCGCATCGCGCAAGACGGCGGCCTGCCGGCGCCGCGCCTGTCCGACGCGCTGCTGCAGCGCCTGGCCCAGCACCCGCTCGACGGCAACGTGCGCGAGCTCGAGAACCTGCTGCACCGCGCCGTGGCGCTGAACGACGGCGACGAGCTGCAGATCGACCTGATGGGCACGATGCCGGCGGCGCCCCGCAGCGAAACTGCCGCCGTGCCGACCGAGGCGGCGACCGCCGCGGTTGCTGCGCCCGCACCGGCACCGGCCGTCGAACCCAAACCCGCACCGCCACCGCTGCCTTCCGATCTGCAAGCCTGGCTCGACCAGCAGGAGCGCGAGATCCTCGTGCGCGCGCTGCACGAAAGCGGCTTCAACCGCACGGCCGCCGCCGCGCGGCTCGGCATGAGCCTGCGACAGATTCGCTACCGCATCGCGCGCCTGGGCATCTCCACGCCCAACGGCGACGACGGTGCCACCGCGCATGCCGACGACTGACGACCTCGTCACCCCACCGGCCGGCGACGACGGACTCTGGCGCGCCGGCTGGTACCGCTTCGCCAAGGCCCTGCCCTCGCCCAACTTCGGCCCGCGCCCCATCGGCGCGCAGACCGACCTGATCGTGCTGCACTCGATCAGCCTGCCGCCCGGCGCGTACGGCGGCAACGCGGTGCAGCAGCTCTTCACCAACCAGCTCGACTGGGACGCGCACCCGTACTTCCAGTCGATCCGCGGGCTCGAGGTGTCGTCGCATTTCTATGTGCGGCGCAACGGCGAGCTGTGGCAGTTCGTGAGCTGCGACGACCGCGCCTGGCACGCCGGCGTGTCGTCGTGGCGTGGACGCAGCAACTGCAACGACGACTCGGTCGGCATCGAGCTCGAAGGCCTCGAGGGCGAGCGCTTCGAAGAGGGGCAGTACGAAACGCTGGCCAGCCTCTGCGCGGCGCTCGCGCAGCACTACGCCATCGCCCACATCGCCGGCCACGAGCACATCGCGCCCGGTCGCAAGCAAGACCCCGGCGCCGGTTTCGACTGGCGCGTGCTGCGCGAACAGCTCGGCTGGAGTCCACAAATGTTTCCCGAGCAGGTGGTGGCGCGCTAATTTTTTCAATCGCGTGGCGCCTCGTGATGCGGCGCTCTCGCAGCGCAGCAATTCGATGAGTGCAAGCGCGCAGCACAGCAACCATGCGGCCTGCAGGCCCAAATCGTCTTGCAAGCCGCGCCCAGCGTGGGTTGCGCCACCATGGTCCAGTATTCATGCGGCATCGCTGGTGATGCGCTGAGTCCTGCGCAATTCCTGCCGAGTTGCATTTACAAGAAAACACTACCTGTAGTGGCTTGTGGGGCACCGACACCCTAGATATAGTGTCTTCCCGTTCGGCAACAACGCCGACGCAAGGCCCGCGAGGCCTTGCCAACCAACAAGAATTGCACAACCGAGAGGAAGCGAATGCAAACTGCACTGAACACCCCGTCGACCCCCCGCGCCGTCCCCGCGACGCCGCAGCAGCAACAAGACACTGCGGGCTCGCCCACCGGTCAGAACCTCGCCCACTACCAGATCATTCGCCGCAACGGCGCCGTGGTTCCCTTCGAACCGAACAAGATCGCCATCGCGATGATGAAGGCCTTCCTGGCCGTGCACGGCACCCAGGGCGCGGCCTCGGCCAGCGTGCGCGAGACGGTCGACGTGCTCACGCAAGGCGTGATCCGCGCCATGGTGCGTTCGCGTCCGGGCGGCGGCACCTTCCACATCGAAGACGTGCAAGACCAGGTCGAGCTCGGCCTGATGCGCGGCGGCCACCATGAAATCGCACGTGCCTACGTGCTGTACCGCGAACGCCGCACGCAGGAGCGCTCCAAGCAAGTCGAGCAAGACCTGCCCGCCGCGCCGGTGCTGCATGTGCTCGACAACGGCGAGCGCGTGGCGCTCGACCTGAACGAGCTCAAGGGCCTGATCGAATCGGCCTGCGAAAACCTGGGCGACAGCATCACCGCCGCGCCGATCCAGGCCGAGACGATGCGCAACCTGTACGACGGCGTGCCGCTCGACGAGGTCTACAAGGCCTCGATCCTGGCGGCCCGCACGCTGATCGAAAAAGACCCCGACTACACCTTCGCCACCGCGCGCCTGCTGCTGCACACGATCTTCAAGGAGATCATCGGCCGCGAAGTGATGCCGGCCGACCGTGCCACCGCCTACGCCGACTACTTCCCGCAGTTCATCAAGAAGGGCGTGGACAACGAACTGCTCGACGAGAAGCTGCTGCAGTACGACCTGCCCCGCCTGGGCGCCGCCCTGAAGGCCGAGCGCGACAACCAGTTCGACTACCTCGGCCTGCAGACGCTGTACGACCGCTACTTCCTGCACGTGCGCAAGTCGCGCATCGAGCTGCCGCAGGCGTTCTTCATGCGCGTGGCCATGGGCCTGTCGCTGAACGAAATCGACCGCGAAGCGCGCGCCATCGAGTTCTACGAAGTGCTGTCGTCCTTCGACTTCATGTCGAGCACGCCCACGCTGTTCAACGCCGGCACGCTGCGCTCGCAGCTGTCCAGCTGCTACCTGACCACCGTGCCCGACGATCTGGACGGCATCTACGAGTCGATCAAGGAAAACGCGCTGCTGTCGAAGTTCGCCGGCGGCCTGGGCAACGACTGGACCCGCGTGCGCGCACTGGGCAGCCACATCAAGGGCACCAACGGCGAATCGCAAGGCGTCGTGCCGTTCCTGAAGGTGGTGAACGACACGGCCGTGGCCGTGAACCAGGGCGGCAAGCGCAAGGGCGCCGTCTGCACCTACCTGGAAACCTGGCACCTCGACATCGAGGAGTTCCTGGAGCTGCGCAAGAACACCGGCGACGACCGCCGCCGCACGCACGACATGAACACCGCCAACTGGATCCCCGACCTCTTCATGCGCCGCGTGATGGAAAAGGGCACCTGGACGCTGTTCTCGCCCTCCAACGTGCCTGACCTGCACGACCTGTTCGGCGCCGACTTCGAAAAGGCCTACGTCGCCTACGAAGAAAAGGCCGCCCGCGGCGAGATCAAGCCCGCCCGCACGCTCCAGGCGTCGGACCTGTGGCGCAAGATGCTCACGATGCTGTTCGAGACCGGCCATCCCTGGATCACGTTCAAGGACGCCTGCAACGTGCGCTCGCCGCAGCAGCACGCCGGCGTGGTTCACTCGTCGAACCTGTGCACCGAGATCACGCTGAACACCAGCGACACCGAAACCGCCGTCTGCAACCTGGGTTCGGTGAACCTGCTGCAGCATCTGAAGGACGGCAAGGTCGACCAGGTCAAGCTCCAGAAGACGATCTCCACGGCGATGCGCATGCTCGACAACGTGATCGACATCAACTACTACGCCGTGAAGAAGGCGCGCGACTCCAACCTGCGCCACCGTCCGGTCGGCCTGGGCCTGATGGGCTTCCAGGACGCGCTGTACGAACTGCGCATTCCCTACGCCTCGCAAGAAGCCGTGCAGTTCGCCGACGAGTCGATGGAAGCCATCTGCTACCACGCGTACTCGGCATCGGCCGACCTGGCGCGCGAACGCGGCAAGTACTCGAGCTACAAGGGCTCGCTGTGGGACAAGGGCATCCTGCCGATCGACACGCTCGACCTGCTCGAGAAGGCCCGCGGCGGCTACGTCGAAGTGGACCGCTCGTCCACGCTCGACTGGGACGCACTGCGCCAGAAGATCAAGAGCCAGGGCATGCGCAATTCGAACTGCGTGGCCATCGCTCCGACCGCGACCATCTCGAACATCATCGGCGTCGACGCTTCAATCGAACCCTGCTTCGGCAACCTGTCGGTCAAGTCGAACCTGTCGGGCGAGTTCACCGTGATCAACCACTACCTGGTGCGCGACCTGAAGCGCCTGGGCCTGTGGGACGACGTGATGGTCATGGACCTGAAGCACTTCGACGGTTCGCTGCGTCCCATCGACCGCGTGCCGCAAGACGTGAAGGCGCTGTACGCCACCGCGTTCGAAGTGGAAACCACGTGGCTCGTCGAAGCCGCCTCGCGTCGCCAGAAGTGGATCGACCAGGCGCAGTCGCTGAACATCTACATGGCCGGCGCCTCGGGCAAGAAGCTCGACGACACCTACAAGCTCGCATGGCTGCGCGGCCTGAAGACCACGTACTACCTGCGCACGCAGAGCGCGACGCACGCTGAAAAGTCGACGGTGCAATCGGGCCGTCTCAACGCGGTGTCGTCGGGCAACGACGCACCCTCGGGCATGAGCGCACTCGAAGCCGCCGCTGCTGCAGCGAAGGCACAGATGAGCGCAATGCCCGCCACCGACATCGCGTTCTGCGGTGTCGACGATCCGACCTGCGAAGCCTGCCAGTGATGTGCAAGTGAAGCGTCAAAGAAGAAGACGCTTCGATCGATCAGCGAGGTGCTCGCAGAACTGAAAAGCGCGCGACGTTCAATCAATCAAGGCATTGACTGACGTCGCGCGATGCATGCGAGCAACATAACAACCCCATAAATGGCGCACGATGTGAACGAGCACTTTGCAACTCACATCGTTGCTCCGATAATTGCGCATTGGATTTTTCTATGTTGACCTGGGACGAAGAAGTCAAGCCCTCCTTACCAAAGGATATGCAACAAGGATTGCAGCAGCACCACGCATCGACCAGCGGTTCTTCCGCAGGTCGCGCGGTCGCCGCTCCGACTTCGTCGCTTGCACAACCCGCCACTGCCACCGCATCGGTGGCCGCGCCTGCAGCGCAGCGCGTCAAGGCTTCCGACAAGCGCATCATCAACGGCCAGACCGACGTCAATCAGCTGGTGCCGTTCAAGTACAAGTGGGCCTGGGAAAAGTACCTCGCCACCTGCGCCAACCACTGGATGCCGCAGGAAGTGAACATGACGCGCGACATCGCGTTGTGGAAAGACCCGAACGGCCTGACCGACGACGAGCGCCGCATCATCAAGCGCAACCTCGGCTTCTTCGTGACCGCCGATTCGCTGGCCGCCAACAACATCGTGCTGGGCACCTACCGCCACATCACGGCCCCCGAGTGCCGCCAGTTCCTGCTGCGCCAGGCCTTCGAGGAAGCGATCCACACGCACGCGTACCAGTACATCGTCGAGTCGCTCGGCCTGGACGAGAGCGAGATCTTCAACGCCTACAACGAAGTGGCATCGATCCGCGAGAAGGACCAGTTCCTGATCCCGTTCATCGACGCCATCAGCGACCCGCACTTCAAGACCGGCACGCACGAGACCGACCAGACGCTGCTCAAGTCGCTCATCGTGTTCGCCTGCCTGATGGAAGGCCTCTTCTTCTACGTCGGCTTCACGCAGATTCTTGCGCTGGGCCGCCAGAACAAGATGACCGGCGCCGCCGAGCAGTACCAGTACATCCTGCGCGACGAGTCGATGCACTGCAATTTCGGCATCGACCTGATCAACCAGCTCAAGCTCGAGAATCCCGGCCTGTGGACCGCAGAGTTCAAAGCCGAGATCAAGGACCTCTTCATGAAGGCCGTCGAGCTCGAATACAAATACGCCGAAGACACCATGCCGCGCGGCGTGCTCGGCATGAACGCCTCCATGTTCAAGGGCTACCTGCGCTACATCGCCAATCGGCGCGCGCAGCAGATCGGCCTCGAAACGCTCTTCCCGAACGAGGAAAACCCGTTCCCCTGGATGAGCGAAATGATTGACCTGAAGAAAGAGCGCAACTTTTTCGAAACCCGCGTGATCGAGTACCAGTCGGGTGGTGCGCTCTCCTGGGATTGAATTTTTCGATACACAACAATTCATGAATTCAAGAATTGCCCTTGCCACCGACTGCGCCACAGAGCGCGGCATGGATGAGGGCTCAGGTGTTCATGGTGCTGGGGCTTAGATTCCAACGCCATGAATCACTTCACGCTCCCAACGCGCGTGGAGTGCTTCAATAGGTTGATTTTTTCAACTTGATCAAGGAGAAATAGAAATGGCAACTGCAAAGAAAGCGCCGACCAAGAAGGTCGCTGCAAAGAAGGCTCCGGCAAAGAAGGCTGTCGCCGCGAAGAAGGCTCCGGCAAAGAAGGTCGCGGCCAAGAAGGCTCCGGCTAAGAAGGCTGTCGCCAAGAAGGTCGTAGCGAAGAAGGCTCCGGCAAAGAAGGTCGCGGCCAAGAAGGTTGCAGCCAAGAAGGTCGTAGCGAAGAAGGCTGCACCGGCGAAGAAGGCCGCTGCCAAGAAGGCTCCGGCAAAGAAGGCCGCCGCCAAGAAGGCGCCTGCGAAGAAGGCGCCTGCCAAGAAGGCTGCTGCCAAGAAGGCCCCTGCGAAGAAGGCTGCCGCCAAGAAGGCTCCTGCCAAGAAGGCAGCAGCCAAGAAAGCCGCGAAAAAGCCCGCTGCCAAGCCTGCCGCTGCTGCCAAGAAGCCTGCTGCCAAGAAGGCCGCCGCGCCTGCGAAGGCTGCCGTAGCGCCTGCCCCTGCGGCGCAAACGACGCTGAATCCCCAGGCAGCTTGGCCGTTTCCGACGGCCAGCAAGCCCTGAGTGAATTCTCAGCGGCCCTGAAAGGCGCAAAGCCCGGCACCGCAAGGTGCCGGGCTTTTTTCATGGGCGCCCGCTGTTGCCGCATCGCCGAAGCGATGCAGGCAAGCCAGCGATTTACAGGTCGAGCGTCGCGCGATCGATCTGGTAGTTCTGCGGTCCGCGCTGCGCGATCTTGAGCGCACCAATGCGATTGCCGAGGGCTGCACAGCGGGCCAGCGGCCATTCCTTTTCCAGACCGTACAACAGGCCGCCGCGCCATGCGTCGCCGCAACCCGTGGGCTCGATCACCGCCACAGGCGTCACGCCGGGCACGTGCTCGCGCTCGCCGTGGGTCCACACCTCGCAGCCTTCGGCGGCCAGCGTGACCACGAGGCCGCGCACGCGCTGCGAGATCTCGGCCAGGCTCCAGCCGGTGCGCTGCGACAGCATCTTGCCTTCGTAGTCGTTGACCACGACCCAGCTCGCGAGTTTGATGAAGTGACGCAGCGCGTCGCCGTCGAACATCGGCAGGCCCTGGCCCGGATCGAACACGAAGGGAATGCCAGCGGCGGCGAACTGCTCGGCGTGCTGCAGCATCGCCTCGCGGCCGTCGGGCGCGATGATGCCGAGCTTGATGTCCTCGCGCGCCACCACCTTCGTGACGTGCGCCTGCTGCATCGCGCCGGGATGGAACGCCGTGATCTGGTTGTTGTCCGTGTCGTTCATGATCATCGCCTGCGCAGTGAACGTGTCGTCGAGCTGACGCACGAACTCCGTGCTGATGCCCAGCGTGCGCATGCGTTCGGCGTAGTCGGCGCCGTCGCTGCCCAGCGTGGCCATCGGCAGCGCCGTGCCGCCGAGTGCGTTGAGGCTGTAGGCAATGTTGCCGGCGCAGCCGCCGAAGTCACGACGCAGGCCCGGCACCAGGAACGACACATTCAGGATGTGCAGCTGGTCCGGCAGGATCTGGTCGGCGAACCGGCCTTCGAAAGTCATGATGGTGTCGAACGCAAGAGAACCGCAAATCACTGCTGCCATGGGTGGACCGTAGGTTGGATGAGAAAGGGAACGAACGGCGCGCGTGTCGGCGCTCCGCTCAGGGATAGAAAGCTTCGACGCGGTAACCCGCGATCGGTGGCAGCGCTGCCGCTTCGCTGGCCGACAAGGTCAGCGGCAGCGAGGCCGCGCGGTCGGCACGCGCCGCCAGCACGCCCGGCGCGCCGTAGTCCGTGGGCGTGATCACGCGCCGCACGACGGCCTGTTCTTGCGAGTCGAGCAGCGACAGCTCGATGGCCGGCATGGCCAGCGGCACGGTCGCCGCATTGCGCAAGGTGAAGCTCAGCCGGTAGTCGTTGCCACCGCTCTTCTCGCGCGCGAAGGCCGCGCCTTCGATCACGATGTCGCCGATCTGGCGCAGCGGCGCGAGCTCGCAGCCGGTGTACTGACACAGCGCCATCAGCGCCGGCCGCAGGTTCGGCTGACGCGCCACGATGCCGTCGCGCTCATGGCGAACGACCTGCACGATGAGGACCAAGGCAGCGAGCACGGCCAGCACCACCAGCAGACGACGCACGCCCTTGCGCTGCCAGAAGCCAAGCGGCTTGTCAGCCGCCTCTTCTTCTTCCGCGAAGGGATGGTCCTCGGGCGCCTCGAAGGTCGCAGAGAGCGAGAAGTCCGGTTCGCCCTCGGCGCGGATGCCGGGGCCTGGCAGCGGTGCGACAGCCTCTTCGTGGTGCTGCGCATCGCGGGCCTTGGCGTTCGCGATCTTGGCCGACTTGGCGCGTGCGCGGCGCAGCGCCTTCTGGATCAGGAGCTGGTCGTGGTCTTTTTCTTCCTGCTCACGCTCCGCGGCCGCGCCATCGTCGTTCTCACCGGTCGCCGCGACCAACCCTCGCAGCGCGGTGGTGCGCGGCAGGTTGGGCAACGGCGGCGCAGGCGACGGCGATGCGGGCGGCGGTGCGCCGAGGTTCAGATCGATGTTCGGAAATGGCGGCAGCGAACTAGCGGGCGGACGCCAGGCGGGTTCGGTGGTGTCGAGATCGGACCAGGGCTCGTCCGCAGAGAGTCCGTGCGCGGGCAGCGTCAGCGAGAAAGGCAGCGGGGGTGCGGCCGGCGCGACGGTGGCGGCGGCGGTCGACAGTCCAGCCTCCTCTTGCGAAGCAGCCGACGGCGCCTGCGGCTCAGACTCGTCGTCGAGAAAGTCCGCCTCCCCGACAGCCGGCGGCACCGCCGTGAGGTCGATGCGCGCGTCGTCGAACGACGCCACCAATGCCGCCATCGAAGCCATCGGCGAAGGCGCCGGCGCGGCAGGCGCGGACACGGCGCCATCGGGCGCATCCTGCAGGTCGAGCGTCGCATCGAACACATGGCTGCAGCGGCCGCAGCGCACCCAGCCGTCCGAGATGCGAAGCTGGTCGCGCACCACCTTGAAGGTGGTGGTGCAGGCGGGGCAACGCGTGACGAGGCTCATGACCGGGCGATTGTAGGGTTGGGCCCTCGCCGTGCAGGCAGGTGCCCGGGGCACCCGCCGCGCGAGCGCCCGGCCGCGCGCGTCAGCAGCGCGCGGTCATGAGGATCCAGCCGTCCTCGGTGTCACTGACTTCGAGCGCGGCGTACGGCGCATAGGCCGCCTTCAGCTCGTCGGCCTGGCGCTCGAGGATGCCGGCCAGCACCAGCGAACCGCCGGCCGCCACATGGCTGCGCAGCAGCGGTGCCAGCACCTTGAGCGGCGTCGCGAGGATGTTGGCGAGCACCGTCTGGTATTCGCCCTGGGCTGCGTCGGGCAGGCCGGCGTTCAGTTGCACGCCGTTGGCTTCGGCGTTGAGCCGGGTCGAGGAAACCGCGGCCTCGTCGATGTCGACGGCATCGATGGTGCGCGCGCCGAACTTCGCCGCGCCGATGGCCAGGATGCCGGAGCCGCAGCCGTAGTCGAGCACGCGCTGGTCGACAAAGGCGCCCTCGCCTTGCGTCGCGATCCAGCGCAGGCACATGCGCGTGGTCGGGTGCGTGCCCGTGCCGAAGGCCAGGCCCGGGTCGAGCCGGATCACCTGCTTGGCTTGTGCGGGCGGCTCGTGCCAGGTGGGCACGATCCAGAACTCGGGCGTGATCTCGACCGGCGCAAACTGCGATTGCGTGAGCCGCACCCAGTCCTGGTCCGGCACCGGCGCCACGCCGAGCACCGCGCAGCCGCCGAAGAGGTCCTGCAGCGCGAGCACCGAAGCCGCCTCGTTGGCAGCCGCTTCATCGGGGAACAGCGCGATCACGCGCGAACGCTGCCAGCCCTCCTTCGGCGGCGGCATGCCGGGCTCGCCGAACAGGGCCTGCTCGGCATCGGTCTGCGCATCGGCGTCTTCGACCGACACGCTCAGCGCATCGAGTGCGTCGAGCGCATCGCCGAGCCATTCGACCCGGTCTTCCGGCGCCATCAGGCGGAGTTCAAACATACAGGGCGTTTTCGCGCGTGGACTCAGCGCTTGTGCGCTGCGAGCCACTCTTCGAGGTAATGGATGTTCGTACCGCCGCTCATGAACTTGGCGTCGACCATCAGCTCGCGGTGCAGCGGCATGTTGGTCTGGATGCCTTCGATCACGGTCTCGTTCAGGGCCGTGCGCATGCGCGCCATGGCCTGCTCGCGGGTGTCGCCGTACACGATGATCTTGCCGATCATCGAGTCGTAGTTCGGGGGCACGAAGTAGTTGGTGTACACGTGCGAGTCGACGCGAACGCCCGGGCCACCCGGCGGATGCCACATCGTGATGCGGCCCGGCGACGGCGTGAATTTCCACGGGTCTTCGGCGTTGATGCGCACTTCGATGGCGTGGCCGCGCATCTCGATCTGGCGCTGCGTGAACGGCAGCTTCTCGCCGGCGGCGACCATGATCTGCGTCTTCACGATGTCGATGCCGGTGGTGAACTCCGTGACCGGGTGCTCCACCTGCACGCGCGTGTTCATCTCGATGAAGTAGAACTCGCCGTTCTCGTACAGGAACTCGAAAGTGCCGGCGCCGCGGTAGCCGATCTTCTTGCAGGCCGCCGCACAGCGTTCGCCGATCTTCTCGATCAGCTTGCGCGGAATGCCGGGAGCCGGCGATTCCTCGATCACCTTCTGGTGGCGGCGCTGCATGGAGCAGTCGCGCTCGCCCAGGTAGACGGCGTTCTTGTGCTTGTCCGCGAGGATCTGGATTTCAATGTGGCGCGGGTTCTGGAGAAACTTCTCCATGTACACGGCCGGGTTGTTGAAGGCCGCGCCGGCTTCCGCCTTGGTCATCTGGATCGCGTTGACCAGCGCCGCTTCGGTGTGCACCACGCGCATGCCGCGACCACCGCCGCCGCCTGCCGCCTTGATGATGACCGGGTAGCCGATCGCACGGGCGATGCGCTTGTTGGTGGCGGCGTCGTCGGACAGTTCGCCTTCCGAGCCGGGCACGCAAGGCACGCCGGCCTTGATCATGGCCTGCTTGGCCGAGACCTTGTCACCCATCGTGCGGATGTTGTCGGGCGTCGGGCCGATGAACTGGAAGCCGCTTTGCTCCACGCGTTCGGCGAAATTGGCGTTCTCGCTGAGGAAACCGTAGCCAGGGTGAATGGCTTCGGCGTCCGTCACCTCGGCGGCCGAGATGATGGCCGGCATGTTGAGGTAGCTCAGGCCTGACGGCGCGGGGCCGATGCAGACGGCTTCCTGTGCCAGCTTGACGTACTTGGCGTCGCGATCAGCCTCGGAATAGACCATCACGGCCTTGATGCCCATCTCGCTGCAGGCACGCTGAATCCGAAGGGCAATCTCGCCGCGATTGGCGACCAGAATCTTCTTGAACATGCTTACTCGATGATGAACAGCGGCTGGCCGTATTCGACCGCCTGGCCGTTTTCGCCGAGGATCTGCGTGATCGTGCCGGACTTGTCGGCCTCGATTTCGTTGAGGATCTTCATCGCCTCGATGATGCAGACCGTGTCGCCCTCGTTCACCTTGCTGCCGATTTCGACAAAGGCCGCAGCACCTGGGCTGGACGAACGATAGAAAGTGCCGACCATCGGCGACTTCACGGCATGGCCGCTCGGTGCGGCTTCGACGGCGGGAGCAGCGGCGGCCGGGGCGGCAGCACCAGCCACGGGCGCTGCCACGGCGGGCGCGGCGGCCAGGGTCTGCACGTACTGCACGGGGGCGGCACCGCCACCCTTGACGATGCGGACCTTGCCTTCGGTTTCGGTGATTTCCAGTTCGGAAATATTCGATTCGGACACCAGATCGATCAGTGTCTTGAGTTTGCGCAGATCCATGGGACTCCAGTGCCAGCTTTGCCGGTCTTTAGGAAAGAACTTGACCGAAAACCGTCGATTTTCGGCGTTTGGCGTCTAACGCCAGGTTGTGTATTTAAATTCTAACCGTGAACAAGTTGGCGTCGCCAAGCGTCCAGGTCGGTGGTTTCAAGCTTGCCCATTTTACGAGCCAGCACGGAACCATCGCCATGAAGCACCAGGGTGAACGGCAGACCGCCCCCCGTGTTGCCCAGATTTTTCACCAGTTCCATGCCCTGCAACCCGGCCAATGCGGTCGGATAGGTGACCGGCGTGCGCTGCAGGAACTTGCGCACGGCACTGGGTTGATCGATGGCCAACCCGACCACTTGCCAGCCGTTGGCGCCATGTTCGCGGAAAAAGGCGTCGATCATCGGCATTTCTTCGACGCAGGGCGGGCACCACGTGGCCCAGAAGTTGAGCAGCACGGGTTTGCCGCGCAAGCTCGTCAGGGCCAGCTCGCCGCCTTCGGGGCGCTCGAAGCGCTGGTCCCAGAACATGGCCGCATCGAGCTTTTCGCCGCCCGTGGCCGCCACGCCGTTGTCATTGCGCTCCCGCCACCAGGCGCCGGCCACGCCGGCCGCGGCAGCGACTGCCGCCACGCCGGCATACAGCATGCCGCGTCGTGTGGGCGTTGAAGTCATTCACTGGTCCTTTTCTTGTTCAATGCGTCGGCGCAGCGCGTTCAGGTCGCCGCGCGGCGCGCGCCCCTGGGCGTCGGGCTTGAGGGCGCCGCGCAGGTCGTCGAGGTCGTACACCAGCAAGTGCACCCCGATTTCCTCGCCCAGCGCCCGGCTCGGCGCGTGGACGCTGAGGGCTTCGACCTGCTCGCCATGGAAGCCGGTCACCATGCGCGGCTCGTAGTCCACGTGGTGATCGATCAGGGCGATTTCGGCCGACTTGGAATCATCGCAGAACAATTGAATATAAATGTCTGACAAACGTGTGGCCGTGCCGTGCCAGACGGCGCCGCCCACGTGCGGCCGGAACACGGCCATGCGCTCCATCCACTCGAGCGCAAGCAGGCGCAGCGCGTGCAGTTCCTGGGGCTGGGTGTCGGCGCAGAAGAGCGTGATGTAGTCGCGCACCTCGGCCTCGACCTCGTCGTTGTTGGGCAGCGCGGTGCGCGTCGGGAGGCCGAGTTCGCGCAGCGCCCGGCGCTTGGCTGGGCCGTACTCGAGCCCCTCCTCGACCACGAGTCGGGCGGCAACGGCTGCGATTTCGCGCTTGGACGTGTCCATCGGGGCATTTTGCCCGCTGCGGGCATCCCTCACATGAACATCAGTACGGCGCCCGGGGCGAAGCGGCCGAGGCACTCGCACCGCCTCCCTAGAATTGGCCGATGCACATTCATATTCTGGGTATCTGCGGCACGTTCATGGGCGGCGTGGCCGCTCTCGCACGCGAAGCAGGCCACCGGGTCACGGGCTGCGACGCCGGCGTGTACCCCCCGATGAGCGACCAGCTGCGCGCGCTCGGCATCGACCTGATCGAAGGCTTCGGCGCCGACCAGCTGGCCCTCGCCCCCGACATGTTCGTGGTCGGCAACGTGGTGTCGCGGGCCCGCCTGCCCGACGGCAACCCCAAGTTCCCGCTGATGGAAGCCATCCTGGACGCCGGCAAGCCCTACACCAGCGGCCCCCAGTGGCTGGCCGAGCACGTGCTGCAGGGCCGGCATGTGCTGGCCGTGGCCGGCACGCACGGCAAGACGACCACCACCTCGATGCTGGCCTGGGTGCTCGAACAGGGCGGCAAGGCGCCCGGCTTCCTCGTCGGTGGCGTGCCGCTCGACTTCGGCGTGTCGGCCCGATTGGGCGACGGCCCGGCCTTCGTGATCGAGGCCGACGAGTACGACACGGCCTTCTTCGACAAGCGCAGCAAGTTCGTTCACTACCGGCCGCGCACCGCCGTGCTGAACAACCTGGAGTTCGATCACGCCGACATCTTTGACGATCTGGCCGCTATCGAGCGCCAGTTTCATCACCTCGTGCGCACCGTGCCCGGCACAGGACGCCTGGTGGTGAACGCCACCGAAGAGAGCCTGCAGCGCGTGCTGGCCCAGGGCTGCTGGAGCGAACTCGCCCGTTTCGGCGATGGCGGCCCGGCCACGGAATGGCAGGCACGCGGCACGCACGACGCCTTCGATGTGCTGCACCGCGGCGAGGTGGTCGGCCGGATCGAGTGGGAGCTCTCGGGCCTGCACAACCAGATGAACGCGCTGGCCGCCATCGCGGCAGCCGACCATGTGGGCGTGCCGCCGGCCGATGCGGCCCGCGCGCTCGGGCGCTTTCGCAACGTGCGCCGCCGCATGGAGCTGCGCGGCACGGTCGAAGGCAACGGCGGAGCGATCACCGTGTACGACGACTTCGCGCACCACCCCACCGCGATCCGCACCACGCTCGACGGCCTGCGCAAGAAGCTCGACGACGCCGGCAAGCAAAGTGAGCGCATCCTCGCGGCCTTCGAGCCGCGCAGCAATACGATGAAGCTGGGCGTGATGGCTGCGCAACTGCCGTGGAGCCTGGAATCGGCCGACCTGTCGTTCTGCCACACGGCCGGCCTCGACTGGGACGCAGCCGCCGCACTGGCACCGATGGGCACGCGCGCCCAGGTCGCCGGCGCGATCGAGCCACTGGTGCAGCAGGTCGTGGCCGCGGTGCGGCCCGGCGATCACATCGTCTGCATGAGCAACGGCGGATTCGGCGGCGTGCACGACAAACTGCTGGACGCCCTGCGCGCCGCCCACGGATCATGAGTGGCATGCGCGCGCGTGAACTGATCGACAGCCTGAAGCTCCAGCCCCACCCCGAGGGCGGCTGGTATGCCGAGGTGTTCCGGTCGGCCGCGAGCGTCACGCCCGCCGACGGTCGCGCGCCCCGCAGCGCGCTGACCAGCATCTATTTCCTGCTCGAAGCCCACCAGCATTCACGCTGGCACCGGGTGCTGTCCGATGAAGTCTGGGTGCATCTGGAAGGCGTGCCGCTGGCGCTGTGGACCTGCGACGCCGCGATGCGAACCGCGCCAGCCCACGCGAAGCTGGGCCCGGTCGATGTCCACGGCACCCGGCCGCAGCACGTGGTGCCCGCCGGCCAATGGCAGGCCGCGCGCCCGATCCAGGGCCACACGGCCGGCGACTACACGCTGGTCGCCTGCATGGTCGGGCCGGGCTTCGACTTCGCGGATTTCTCGCTGGTGCAGCAGGGCAGCGACGAGGCGGCGTCAATGCGGCACCACTGGCCCGACCTGGCCCCCATGCTCTAACTAACTACCCGTTCAGCCGCGGCGCTGCTTGACGGCTTGGGACAAGGTCTCGAGCACCTGCACCGAATCGTCCCAGCCGATGCACGCATCGGTGATGCTCTTGCCGTACTCGAGGCCCGACAGCTGGTCCTTGCCCGGCGTGAACTTCTGGGCGCCTGCCTGCAGGTGGCTTTCGATCATCACGCCGAACACGCGCTTCGAACCACCGGCGATCTGGTCGGCGATGTCCTTGGCCACGTCGATCTGCTTCTGGTGCTGCTTGGAGCTGTTGGCGTGGCTGCAGTCGACCATGAGCGTGGGCGGCAACTTGGCGGCCTCGAGATCCTTGCAGGCGGCCTCGACGCTGGCGGCGTCGTAGTTCGGCGTCTTGCCGCCGCGCAGGATCACGTGGCAGTCGCGGTTGCCGTTGGTCTGCACGATCGCGACCTGGCCGTTCTTGTGCACCGACAGGAAGTGGTGACCGCGCGCCGCCGCCTGGATGGCGTCGGTGGCGATGCGGATGTTGCCGTCGGTGCCGTTCTTGAAGCCGATGGGCGCCGACAGGCCCGAGGCCAGCTCGCGGTGCACCTGGCTTTCGGTGGTGCGCGCGCCGATGGCGCCCCAGGCGATCAGGTCGCCGATGTACTGCGGCGAGATCACATCGAGGAACTCGCTGCCCGCCGGCAGGCCCAGGCGGTTGATGTCGATCAGCAGCTGGCGCGCGATGCGCAGGCCTTCGTCGATGCGGTAGCTCTCGTCCAGGTACGGGTCGTTGATGAGCCCCTTCCAGCCGACCGTGGTGCGCGGCTTCTCGAAGTAGACGCGCATCACGATTTCCAGCGTGCCGGCGTACTTGTCGCGCTCGGCCTTGAGGCGGCGGGCGTACTCGAGGGCCGCGGCCGGGTCGTGGATCGAACACGGGCCCATGATCACCAGCAGCCGGTCGTCCTTGCCGGCCATGATGTTGTGGATGCCGCGGCGGGTGCCGGTGATCAGCGTTTCGATCGGCGTGCCGCGGATCGGGAAGAAGCGGATCAGATGTTCGGGAGGGGGGAGCACGTTGATGTCCTTGATGCGTTCGTCGTCGGTCTTGCTGGTTTTTTCGACGCTCGCATACCAGCTGTCGCCGGCGGGAGGGGTGTTCGTGCTCATGGTTCTCTTCCTTGTGGGTGTGAATGAAAAATCGTCAGGGCATAAAAAAACCGCCGGGGGCTTGAAGCCACCGGCGGTTCTGGGAGGGTGTTCGTTTGCTTTACGCGCTCGCCTCTCGTCCGCCGGAAACCGGGAACCAAAAGTAGGCAAAAAAGTAAGCGCGGAGGGCGGACATGTGGGCGGAATGTAGCACGGAAAATAAAAACCCGGCCGCACGGCCGGGTCGATGTTGTTTTTACCGGTAGCCCGATTCGTTGGCGTTGTGAATGATCCAGATCAGGTTGCCGCTGCTGAAATCGCCCATGCCGCCGCCCGCGAAGATCAGGCGGCCCTGGCCCTTGTAGGTCATCTCGAAACGGTGGCGATCACTGCCGAAATAGAACGGAATCCAGGCCTTGCCCGTCATGTAGGCGCCCTGGTCGGTGGGCTGGCCGGCGAGGTCGGTGACCTGCTTGGTGCTCATGCCGATCTGCAGGCGCGTGAACTTGCTGTTGCGCGCCGGGTTGCCGGTGATCTCGCCTTCGTAGCCGTTCAGGCCCTTGACGGTGCGGCCGCTGCCGGCCTCGACCTTGGACGAGTCGACCACGTTGCCGCGGGCGTCCAGGCCGGCTTTCGAACCGCTGGGCGCCGCAGGCGCTGCAGCAGCGGGTGCCGGTGCGGCGGCGGGCTGGCTGCCCGAACTGCCGCGCGATGCACAACCGACAGTGGCCAGCGCCACCACGGCGGTCACGGCCCACAGCACGGCGGGCGAATTGATCCTGTTCCCCATTGAGATGCTCCTTGATTCGTCGTTCGCAAAAAAGGAGCGCAGCTTAGCAACCGAAGGAAACAGCCGGCAAGTGCCGAAAGTCCTAAGCCGTTCCACCTACGGTCAGGCCATCGATGCGAAGGGTCGGCTGGCCGACGCCGACGGGCACGCTCTGGCCCTCTTTGCCGCAGGTGCCGACGCCCGAATCGAGCGCCATGTCGTTGCCGATCATGGTCACGCGGGTGAGCGCGTCGGGGCCGTTGCCCACGATGGTCGCGCCCTTCACCGGGTACTGGATCTTGCCGTTCTCGACCCAGAAGGCCTCGCTGGCCGAGAACACGAACTTGCCGCTCGTGATGTCGACCTGCCCGCCGCCGAAGTTGGTGGCGTACAGGCCCTTCTTGATGCTGGCGACGATTTCCTTCGGGTCCTTGTCGCCGCCGAGCATGTAGGTGTTGGTCATGCGCGGCATCGGCACGTGGGCGTAGCTCTCGCGGCGGCCGTTGCCCGTGGGCTTGACCTTCATGAGGCGCGCGTTCATCGAGTCCTGGATGTAGCCCTTGAGGATGCCGTCCTCGATCAGCACGTTGCGCTGGCTGGCGTGGCCTTCGTCGTCCACGTTGAGCGAGCCGCGGCGGTCGGCAATCGTGCCGTCGTCGAGCACCGTGACGCCCTTGGCCGCCACGCGCTGGCCGATGCGGCCCGAGAACGCGCTCGAGCCCTTGCGGTTGAAGTCGCCCTCCAGGCCGTGGCCGATGGCTTCGTGCAGCAGGATGCCGGGCCAGCCCGAGCCGAGCACCACGGTCATCTCGCCGGCCGGGGCCGGGCGCGCGTCGAGGTTGGTCAGCGCCGCCTTCACGGCGTGGTCGACGTACTCGGCGATCTGCTCGTCGGTGAAATAGGCCAGGCCGAAGCGCCCGCCGCCGCCGCCCGAGCCGACCTCGCGGCGCCCGTTTTGCTCGGCGATCACCGTGACCGACAGCCGCACCAGCGGCCGCACGTCGGCCGCCAGCGTGCCGTCGGCGCGCGCCACCAGGATCACGTCGTACTCGCTGGCCAAACCGGCCATGACCTGCGCCACGCGCGGATCGCGCGAACGGGCCAGCTTCTCGACCCGTTCGAGCAGCTTGACCTTGGCGGTGCTGTCGAGCGTGGAAATGGGATCGACGCCGTTGTAGAGCGAGCGGCTCGCGGCGATCTTGCGGGCGGGCGTCTTCACGCGTGCCGTACGACCGGCGGAAGAAATGGAGCGCACGGTGCGCGCCGCGTCGAGCAGCGAGGCCTCGGAGATGTCGTCCGAATAGGCGAAAGCGGTTTTCTCGCCGCTCACGGCGCGCACGCCGACGCCCTGGTCGATGCTGAAGCTGCCGGTCTTGACGATGCCCTCTTCGAGGCTCCAGCCCTCGCTGCGGGTGTACTGAAAGTACAGGTCGGCATCGTCCACGCGGTGCGCGGTGATCTCGGCCAGTGCCTTGCTCAGGTGCGATTCGTCCAGGCCGAACGGCGTGAGCAGGAGCTGTTGCGCTATAGCCAAGCGCTCGATGGTGGGTTCGCGAGAGATCATGGCTGCCATTCTAGGCAGCCGCCCCCGTCCGTGCCGCCCCGGGGGACTCTAGTTCTGGGACAGCTTCCGTGCCCGGGCGATCGACATCAGCAGGCCCAGCCCCAGCCCCAGCGTGACCATGGCGGTGCCGCCGTAGCTGATGAACGGCAGCGGCACGCCCACCACCGGCAGGATGCCGCTGACCATGCCCATGTTCACGAAGGCGTAGGTGAAGAAGATCATGGTCACCGCCCCGGCCAGCAGGCGCGAGAACAGCGTGGTCGCGTTCAGCGCAATGGTCAGCCCGCGGAAGATGAGCAGGATGAAGGCCGCGATCAGCGCCAGGTTGCCGATCAGGCCGAATTCTTCCGAATACGCCGCAAAGATGAAGTCGGTGGTGCGCTCGGGAATGAACTCCAGGTGCGTCTGCGTGCCCTGCATGAAGCCCTTGCCGCCGACGCCGCCCGAGCCGATGGCGATCATTCCCTGGATGATGTGGAAGCCCTTGCCCAGCGGGTCCTTGCTGGGGTCGAGCAGCGTGCACACGCGCTGCTTCTGGTAGTCGTGCAGCACGCGCCAGTCGACGCCGTCGACGCACAGCCGCGACTCGAAACCGACGATCAGCGTGATGGCCACCGCGCCAATCACCACCGGCGGCACGATCAGCTTCCACGGCAGCCCGGCAAAGAAGATCACGGCCAGCCCGGCCGCCAGCACCAGCAGCGAGGTGCCCAGGTCGGGCTGTTTCATGATGAGCCCGACCGGCACCGCCAGCAGCACGGTCGCCACCACGAAGTCGAGCGGCCGCAGCTGGCCTTCGCGGCGCTGGAACCACCAGGCCAGCATCAGGGGCATCGCGATTTTCAGGATTTCGCTGGGCTGGATCACCACGCCCACATTGATCCAGCGCTGGGCGCCCTTCTTCGTGATGCCGAACAGCGCCACCGCGATCAGCAGCGCCACCCCCGCCGCGTAGAGCGGCACCGCAAACACCATGAGCCGCTGCGGCGGCACCTGCGCCACCACGAACATGATGCCGCCGGCCAGCAGCATGTTGCGGCCATGGTCGAGAAAACGCGTGCCATGGTCGTAGCCGGACGAATACATGGTGAGCAGCCCGGCAAAGACGAGCAGCAGCACGGCAAAGGCCAGGAAGCCGTCGAAGCCCTGGAAGATGGGCGCAATGCGACGCGCCAGGGAGGGCTGATTGAACACGGCAGACATGATGGGGGCGGATTATCCGCGCCCCGCCCGCCCCTTCAGTCGAAACCGAGCTGAACGACCGTGCGGCCCGGTCGGCTTTCGAGCGCCAGGCGGGCCCCGATGGCGGCGGCGCGCTTCGACAGCGCCTTCGGCACCTCCGCAGCGTCGAAGCCCACGCCGTTGTCGATCACACGCAGGTGCACGGCGCCGCCGCGCGCGTCGGCCTCGATGCGCAGCGCGCTCGCGTGGGCGTGCTGCAGCACGTTCGAGATGGCCTCGAACAGCAGGAACTGCAGCTGCCGCGTGGCGTGGGCGTCGAGCTGCGTGACTGTGGGCAGCTCGTCGACGCCCCATTCGAAGGCGATGTCCGCGGCGGCCAGCCGGGGCTCCAGCCGGTAGCGCAGCGCCGCCAGCAGCGCGCCGACATCGCCGGGCGGCAGGTGGATGGAGTCGATCGACAGCTTGAGCTGGTCGAGCGAGTCGCGCAGGGTGCGCAGCAGCTCTTCGGGGCTGGTCTGGCCCGACTGCAGCTGGCGGATCGCCGAGCTGATGTGCGAGCCCACGCCGTCGTGCATGTCGCGCAGGATGCGCTCGCGCTCATGGGTGCGCGCCTGGTCGCGCGCCACCTCCTCCAGCTCGGCGTAGGTGGCCGCCAGTTCGCGCTCGCGCTGCGCCACGCGGTCGGCCAGCGTCTTGACCCAGCCGCGCGCCTGCACGCTGGCGAAGTGAAAGCGCCGCAGCACGATGAGCAGCAGCGCCACGCCGAACAGCACCGAGGTGTAGCGCACCCAGGTGGTTTCGCCGTAGGCGTCGCTCAGGCGGATCACCAGCCAGTCGCGCACGCCGAAGGCCACCGTGACCAGCGCGGCGCCGGCCACCAGCAGCCGCTCGACACTGGGCCGGCGCACCGTGGCGACGGCAAAGGCGATCACGAAGCCGACGACGATGGTGATCTCGACCGCCAGCCAGGCCGTGAGCCAGCGCGGCTCCTCGCGGTTCAGCGCCAGCCAGGTGAACACCACGGTGCCGGCCACCACGGCCGCCATCGGCCAGCGTGCCCAGCGCAGGCGCGGGTTCTGCGCCCAGTCGGCGAGGTGGTAGCAGAACATCATGGCCGACGCGGCCCAGCCCGCGTAGCAGCCGGCCATCAGCACGCCCCAGAGCTGCCACGGCAGCGGCGGCTCGGAAATCATGGCGTCGGCCACCCGCACGGCCCAGCAGAACTCGGCGAGCGCGGCCCAGAAATAGAGGGCGTCGCGCTGGCGGCGGCCGGTCGCGCCGGTGTCGACCTGTGTGAACCACAGCGCCAGTGCGATGCTGCCGACGATCAGGCTGAACGCCGTCAGCAGCACCGACCCCGTGAAGCGCCAGGCATAGGCGCGCTCGAACAACGCGGTGCGCACCGGTGTCGCCGGCCCGATGGTGACGCGCGACAGGCCGGCGCGCCGTTCGCTGTCGGCGCGGATGCGGATCTGCAGCAGGTTCTCGCCCTCTTTCAACAGCCGCCCGGGCACCGGCACGTAGACGGGGGCCTTGGCGTAGTCGGCGCGGTTGCCCTGCCCGAGGTCGCCGTAGGCCTGCAGCAGCGCGCCGTTGAGCTGCACTTCGAAGACGCTGCCGGCGCGGGGAATGAAGACGCCCCAGGGCACCTCGGGCACGGCCTCGACGCGGAACGGCAGGTCGAAGCTCGCGAAACCGGTGCGGCCGCGGTGCCGGCGGTCCCAGTGATACGACAGGTCGACGGCTTCGGTCTGCACGACACCGTCGATGGTGGTGGTCACCATGGCATGGCGCAGCTCGATCGGGCCTTGTGCCGCAGCGCCCGCGCCCCCCGCGGCAAACAGCGCCGCCAGCCCCAGCAGGCACAGGAACGCCAGCCGCCTCAGCATCCGTCCTCAGCCCGGGTGGGACAGCAGGCCGAGGCGCGTGGCCTCGAACACCGCTTCGCTCTTGGAATGCACCGCGAGCTTGCCGTAGAGGTTCTTGATGTGGGTCTGCACCGTGTGCACGCTCAGGCCCTTGAGGCGCGCGATCTCGGCGTACGAGAAACCGCGCGCGATCAGCGTCAGCACCTCGTGTTCGCGCGCCGAGAGCAGGCCGCGGTCGCTCTCGTCCGGCGCCGACTCGGCCGGCGCCGCGCCGGTGCTCCCCGGCACGGCAGCCTGCAGGCTGCTGCGGTACTTGGCGAGCACTCGGCGCGCGATCATGGGCGAGATCGGCGAGGCGCCGGCCTTCATCTCGACGATGGTCTGCGCGATGTCTTCGGGCGCGGCGTCCTTGTGGATGTAGCCCACGGCGCCGGCCTCGATGCTGGCGAGCACGTTCTCTTCGTCACCGAAGACCGACACCACCAGCGGCTCGCAGCCGGGAAAGCGGGCGACGGCGTCGCGGATCACATCGAGCCCGGTGCCGTCGGGCATGCCGAGGTCGACCAGCAGCACGTCGGGAATGGTCGCGGTGGCGGCCAGCCAGCTGCGCGCTTCCTGCACCGTGCCGGCGCTGCCGAGCCAGAACAGGCGCGGGCTGCGCTGCACGCTCGCTTCGAAGAAGGCGCGTGCGCGGCTGTCGTCCTCCACCACGAGCACGCCCCAGCGGCGTGGCATCCCGTCATCCTGTGCCTCGGTATTCATGGGTTGAAGCATAAGCCTCGACACCTGCTGCCACGCCCGGCGAACCTCACCCGTTCATGGGATGCCCCGTGCCAGATGCGTCACGAAACTTGTCTCATCTCTTCCCTTGCCCGCATCACCCGCACCTGCATGGCCTTCCCGTGAATACTTTCGAATTCCAGACACGTGCTTGTCGCCTCGTCATTGGCTGATTCGCAGGGATTTGTGGGGTCACCACACCAGCAGCGGCGCGGACCTCATGCAAAATTGTCTGAACCCGGCCACGGGGCGCGCCCTGCGCACCGCCAGTCACCTCCTCCCATGGACCCGCAAACCACCCATCTGTTGTACCTGCACGGCTTCCGCTCGTCGCCCCGCTCGACCAAGGCGCGGCTGGTGGCAAAGCACGTGGCGCAAGAGCATCCGAACCTGGAGTGGTGGTGTCCGCAACTGCCGCCGTCGCCGCACGACGCCATCGACATGGTGATGAAGGGCATCGCAGACTGGCCGCGCAAATCGATGGCGGTGATCGGTTCGTCGCTCGGCGGTTTCTACGCCACCTACGTCGCCGGCATGACCCGCTGCCGCGCCGTGCTGCTCAACCCCGCGGTGCACCCTGCGCGCGACCTCACGCGCTACATCGGCAGCCAGACCGCCTGGCACGATCCGGCCGAGCACTTCTATTTCCAGCCGGAGTTCATCCAGGAGCTGCGCGCCATGGAAATCGGCGCGCTCACGCGGCCGGAGCGCCTGTTCGCGATCATCGCCAAGGGCGACGAGGCGCTCGACTGGCACGAGATGTCGGCGCGCTACCCCGACAGCCGCATCAAGCTGCTCGAGGGCGGCGACCATGCGCTGTCCGACTTCGAAAAAGCGCACCTGGCCGACGTGATGGCCTTCATCAACCCTGTTTAGGGCGCGCGCCGCCGGCCGGGGCGGCGGCTGCGGGCTGGCCGAGTCGTGGACAATCGCGGCATGTTTGTATTGTTTGAAGAAGCCGGTAAATACCTCGGCGGCCGCGTCCTGTCGGAAGCCGAAGCCTCGGCACAGGTCGAGCTCGAGACCGGCAAGCGCGTCAAGGTCAAGGGCGCCAACATCGTTCTGCGTTTCGAGAAACCGGCCCCGGCCGAGCTGATGGCCGAGGCGCGTGCGCTGGCCGCAGCCATGGACCTCGACCTCGCCTGGGAATTCGCAGCCGAAGGCGAGTTCGGCTTTGCCGATCTGGCCGCCGACTATTTCAGCGAGAAGCCCACGCTGGCGCAGCAGGCCGCCGCGCTGTTCGCGCTGTTCGAGGCGCCGCACTACTTCCGCCGCGCGGGCAAGGGGCGCTTCAAGAAGGCGCCCGCTGAAATCGTGCAGCAGGCGCTGGCCGCCATCGAGAAGAAGAAAGCCATCCAGGCGCAGATCGTCGAGTGGGCCGGGCAACTGGCCGAAGGCGTGTGCCCGCCGGCGATCCGCGAGCAGCTCTACAAGATCCTGTTCAAGCCCGACAAGAACGCGCCCGAATACAAGGCCGTGGTCGACGCCGCGCGCGCCACGCAGCGCCCGCCGCTCGACCTGCTGGAGCGTGCCGGCGCCATCGATTCGCCCTACCAGTTCCACTGGCGGCGCTTCCTGTTCGAGAACTTCCCCAAGGGCACCGGCTTTCCCGCGCTCGCAGCGCCGGCCGTCGCCGACGACCTGCCGCTGGCCGAAGGCGTGCGGGCCTTCTCGATCGACGACTCGCAGACCACCGAAATCGACGACGCGCTGTCGGTGCAGGGCATGGGCAGCGGCACCATCACGGTCGGCATCCACATCGCGGCACCGGGCCTGGCGCTGACGCCGGGCAGCGCCATCGACGCGGTGGCGCGCGCGCGCATGTCCACCGTGTACATGCCGGGCTACAAGATCACCATGCTGCCCGACGAGGTGGTCGACACCTACACGCTGCTCGAAGGCGGCGACCGCCCGGCCGTGTCGCTCTATGCGCGCTTCGACGAAGCCACGCTGGAACTGCAAGGCACCGAGACCAAGCTCGAGCGCGTGCCGATCGTCGCCAACCTGCGCCACGACCAGCTCGACGCCGTCGTCACGCAGCCCTGGCTCGAAGACGCCACCTTCAATTCAGACAACACGCCCGACGCCGCCGCGAAGCTGCGCGCGCCGCTCTCCTTCCTGTTCCGCCTCGCCAAGCACCTGAAGGCGCAGCGCGAAGTGGTGCGCGGCAAGCCCGAGAACTTCAGCCGGCCCGACTACAACTTCCGCCTCGTCGGCAACGACGGCGCCGAGCCCACCGGCAACGAGCAGGTGCAGATCACCACGCGCCAGCGCGGCGCACCGCTCGACCTGATCGTGTCCGAGGCCATGATCCTGGCCAACAGCAGCTGGGGCGGCTGGCTCAGCGAACTCGGCGTGCCCGGCCTGTACCGCAGCCAGGCCAGCCTGGCGCCCGGCATCAAGGTGCGCATGGGCACGCGCGCGCTGCCGCACGCGGGCCTGGGCGTGAAGAGCTACGCCTGGAGCACCTCGCCGCTGCGCCGCTACACCGACCTCGTGAACCAGTGGCAGATCATCGCGGCCGCCCGCCACGGCAAGACCGCCGCGCTGGCCGCGCCCTTCAAGCCGAAGGACGCCGACCTGTTCTCGATTCTTTCGGGCTTCGACGCCGCCTACGCCACGTACAACGCCTACCAGGGCGGCATGGAGCGCTTCTGGACGCTCAAGTACCTGCAGCAGAACGGCATCACCGAGCTCGAAGCGACGGTCATCAAGGACATTCCCAACGGCGCGCTGGTGCGTGCCGATGCGCTGCCGCTGGTGTTCCCGGTGGCGGGCCAGCAGGAGCGCGGTGCGCGCGTGCGCGTGAAGCTCGGCGAGATCGACGAGATCGCGCTCGACGTGAGCGGCACCGTGCTCGAACGCTTCGACATGCCGAAAACCGATGCTGCGGCCGATGAAAGCGGTGGCGAGGACGACGAAGAAGAAGTCGCCGGCCCGATCGCCATCGCGGTCGACCTGAGCGACAGCGAAACCGCACCCGACCCGACGACGACCGCGCCTGCATGACCCCCGGTCGAACGACCGGAGACACGCGCCGCCCCCTGGAGGAGTTTCGAGAATGAATCTCAAGGACCTCAGCACGCTGCAGATCGCTCTGGGCGTGTCGGTCATCGCGCATGCCGCGTTGCTCGCGGTGCGCTTCGTCGATCCCGAATCGTTCAACCGGGTCTTCAGCGAAACCCCGCTCGAAGTGATCCTGGTCAACAGCAAGACCAACGACAAGCCCGACCCCGCGGCGCGCGTGATGGCGCAGACCACGCTCGCGGGCGGCGGTGACCTCGACAAGGGCCGGGCCACCAGCCCGCTGCCGCCGTCGAGCTTCACCACCATGGGCGACTCGTTCGAGGAATCGCGCCGCCAGGTCGAGGCCATGCAGGCCCAGCAGATGCAGATGCTGGCGCAGCTCAAGCGCGAGCTGGCCGCCATGCCCGTGCCCGATCCGCGCCAGGCCGGCGACCCGACCGAAGCCGTCGCGCGCGAAGAAAAGCGCCGCCAGATGGTCGCGCTGCTCGCCGAGATCGAACGCCGCGTGAACGAGGAAAACGCGCGCCCCAAGAAGCGCTACCTGAGCCCCGCCACGCGCGAGGCCGCCTACGCGCTGTACGTCGACACGCTGCGCCGCCGCATCGAGGTCAAGGGCACCGAGAACTTCCCGACCGCGGCCGGCAAGAAGCTCTACGGCGAACTCAAGATGACGGTCACCATCAACCACGACGGGCGCGTGCTCGACGCCGTGGTCGACGAAAGCTCGGGCAACACCACGCTCGACCGCCGCGCCCAGGCCATCGTGCGCAGCGTCGGCAACTTCGGCACCTTCACCGACGCGATGCGCAAGCAGACCGACCAGATCGTGCTGCAGTCGCGCTTCAAGTTCACGCGCGACGAAACGATCGAGCTGTCGTCTCAATAACCCCCACAGCAGAACACGGAACACCGGCCATGGATCAGTACTGCGTCATGGGCAACCCTGTCGAGCACAGCCGCTCGCCCCGCATCCACGCGCGCTTTGCCGAACTCTGCAGCCAACCGATGGCCTACGGCCGGCGGCTGGTGCCGATCGGCGCGTTTGCCGAAGGCATCGCCGCCTTCCGCAGCGAGGCCGCCGCGCAGGGCGACACCGCACGCGGCTGCAACGTCACCGTGCCCTTCAAGTTCGACGCCGCCGCGCTCGCGCAGCACACCAGCGAGCGCGCCACGCTGGCGCAGGCCGTGAACACGCTGCGCTTCGAAGCCGACGGCAGCATCCACGCCGACAACACCGACGGCATCGGCCTGGTCAACGACATCGTGCGCAACGCCGGCGTGCCGCTGGCGGGCCGGTCGCTGTTGCTGATCGGCGCCGGCGGCGCTGCGGCGGGCGTGCTCGGGCCGCTGCTCGACGCGGGCGCCGCGCACGTCGTGGTGGCCAACCGCACGCTCGATAAGGCCATCGCGCTGGTGCAGCGCCATGCCGCGCTCGCGCTGCGCCACGGCGCCACGCTCGAAGCCTGGGCGCTCGACGAAGTGCCCGGCGCCTTCGACGTGGTGGTCAACGCCACCGCCTCCAGCCTTGCGGGCGACGCGGTGCCCGTGAGCGCGCAGGTGCTGCGCCCCGGCGCACTGGCCGTCGACATGATGTACGGCCCCGCCGCCGCAGGCTTCATGGCCTGGGCCACGGCGCACGGCGCGGTCGCACGCGACGGCCTCGGCATGCTGGTGGAACAGGCCGCCGAAGCCTTCGAGTTCTGGCGCGGCGTGCGCCCGCCCTCGGCCCAGGTGCTGGCCGAGCTGCGCGCCTCGCTCGCCGCCGGCGCATGAAGGGCCTGCTGCGCCTGATCGCCTGCCTCGTGGTGGCGGGCCTGGCGCTCGAGCTGTTCTTCGTGGTGCGCATCGCGGCCATGGCGGTGATCGATCCGCAGAGCACGGCCTTCCAGCGCTCCGAGGCCTGGCGCGTTGCGCTCTCGCAGGGCCGCGAGGGCGGATGGCGCCAGGACTGGGTGCCGTACACGCAGATCAACGACACCCTCAAGCGCGCCGTGATCGCGAGCGAAGACGCCGGCTTTGTCGACCACAACGGCGTGGAGTGGGAAGCCATCGAGCGTGCGCGCCAGCGCAACGCCCGCGCCGAACAACTGGCCGCCAAGCGCATGGCGCGCGCGGCAGCACGTGGCAAGCCGGTGCAGCCGGCCCCGCTGCGCGGCGGCTCCACCATCACGCAGCAGCTCGCGAAGAACCTGCTGCTGTCGGGCGAACGCACCATGCTGCGCAAGGGCCAAGAATTGGTGCTCGCCACGCTGCTCGAGGTGCTACTCGACAAGCGGCGCATCCTCGAGATCTACCTGAACAACGTCGAATGGGGCGAAGGCGTGTTCGGCGCCGAGGCTGCGGCGCAGTACTACTTCAAGAAGCCGGCTGCGCGCCTGAGTTCACACGAGGCCGCGCGCCTGGCCGTGATGCTGCCGAGCCCGAAGTTCTTCGAGCGCCGGCCCAATTCGCCCTACATCAACGGACGGGCATCGACGATCGTGGCGCGGATGTCGGCGGTCGACCTGCCCTGAGCTTGCGCACCGCCGCTTCCACCGCCAGCACGGCGACGAAGCCGATCGCGTAGGCCACCACATCCCACCAGTCGGCGGTGGCACCGAGCACGATGCGCAGCGCGCGGTTCGGAATGTGCAGGTGCCACGTCGACGCAAGAAACTGCCCCAGCTCGACCAGCAGCCCCACACCGAAGGCGACCAGGGCGAGCGGCAGCACGCGCGTGGCGACGAAGGTCTTGAACACCACGTACACCCACGCCACGGCCAGCACGTCGCCGAAGAAACTTCGCACCCAGCCCCAGCGCGCGCCGACGGTGGCCAGCAGCACGAGCAACACAAAGAGGGCCACCGCCCACGCCAGGGAAAGAAGATCGAAACGCCATCGCATGGCCCGTATCATCGCCTCCTTATGCTGGCAAAGCTCACAGGTTGGTTGCTGCTGGGAATCGTCCGATTGCTCACCGGTGCGCAGGCGCGCTGGTACGGCTGTCCACCGAAGGCCGAGCAGCGCATCTACTTCGCGAATCACCAGAGCCACGCGGACCTCGTGATGATCTGGGCCGCGCTGCCCGAAGAGCTGCGCAGCATCACGCGGCCGATCGCGGCGCGCGACTACTGGGCCAACACGCCGTTCAAGCGCTGGATCACGACCGAGGTGTTCAACGCGGTGTATGTGGAGCGTGCGGCGACGGCGCCTGCGGCGGCTGCAGCACCGGTCGCCCCGCCGCCGCCTGAAGCGCGGCCACCTGCAGCATCCACCGCACCGGCCGAGCGCATCGAGCCGTCGATGGAACCGTTGCTGCCGATCGAAACGATCACCGTCGCCGAAGCTCCGCAGGAGATCCAGGGACAGCTCGACCTCCCCGCGCCGCCGCCGCCCCCACCACCGGTCGCACCGCCGCCCGTCATCGAACCCGAAGCACTGGCCGCCACGCCCGAGCCGCCCGCCGCCGATCCGCTCGCACCGCTCATCGACGCCCTGCGCAGCGGCGACTCGATCATCATCTTTCCCGAAGGCACGCGCGGCCACACCGGCGAGCCGCAGAAGTTCAAGTCGGGCCTGTACGCACTGGCGACGATGTTCCCCGACGTGGTCCTCGTGCCGGCCTGGATCGACAACGTGCAGCGCGTGATGCCCAAGGGCGAGATCGTGCCCGTGCCCATCCTGTGCTCCGTCACCTTCGGCGCGCCGATTCGCGTCGAGGACGGCGAAGAGCGCCGCCCTTTCCTCGACCGCGCGCGTGCCGCCGTGATCGCATTGCGCGACGTCTGAATATGCCCCCCCACGCTCATCACTTCGTGTATTCGCTGCCCCCTGAGGGGGCGCAGACCTCCCTTGGGGCGGCCCGGCGGGAGGCCTGAAAGTATGAACCAGTTCCTGCGCAGCCTCAGCCCGACCGAACAGGTCGCGGCCCTTTTCCTGATCGTCTTCGGCCTGCTCGTCATCGTGAGCACCACCGTCTTCTTCCTGAGCTTCAAGGAGCGGCGCAACCCGGTGCACGACGAATCGTGGCAGGCCGAGCTGGCGCATGTGCGCGCGCTGCTGGGCACCACCTGGTTCATGGTGATCGTGTTCTGGATCGGCTGGGCGCTGGGCGAAACGGTGGCCACCGTGCTGTTCGCGCTGATCTCGTTCTTTGCGCTGCGCGAGTTCATCACGCTCTCGCCGACGCGGCGCGGCGACCACCGCAGCCTGATCCTCGCGTTCTTCGTGGTGCTGCCGATCCAGTTCTGGCTCGTGGCCACGGCGCGCTTCGACCTGTTCACGGTGTTCATTCCGGTCTACGTGTTCCTCGCCATTCCGGTGGCGAGCGCGCTGGCGAACGACCCCAGCCATTTTCTCGAGCGCAACGCCAAGCTGCAGTGGGGCATCATGGTCTGCGTCTACGGCATGAGCCACGTGCCCGCGCTGCTGCTGCTGACCTTCCCCGGCTACGAAGGCAAGAGCGCGTTCCTCGTGTTCTTCCTGGTGTTCGTGGTGCAGACCTCGGTGCTGGTGCAGCACCTGATCTCGCGGCGCATGCAGCGCACGCCCTTTGCGCCGAACGTGAGCCGCAGCTTCAACTGGACCAGTTGGGGCATCGGCATCGTGGTGGCCAGCCTGGTGGGTGCGCTGTTCTCGTTCATCACGCCGTTCAAGTTCGGGCAGGCGCTCGCGGTGTCGATCATTGCCTGCGTCGCGGGCTCGATGGGCCACCTCGTGATGAAGGCGCTCAAGCGCGACCGCGGCATTCCGAACTGGGGCCAGAAGGGCGTGGGCGTGACCGGCGCCAACGGCCTGCTCGACCGCGTCGATGCGCTGTGCTTCGCGGCACCGATCTTCTTCCATTCGATCCGCTGGTACTTCAACGTCTGAAGCACCCGGCGGCAGCGGCCGTCACGCCTTGCGCAGCACCACCCGGTCGAAGGCCTGCTTCGCGCGCCGCCCTAGAGCCTTCGTCTTCAGCGCCTGAAGCTCGCGCTTGAGCCGCGTGCGCTGCTCGGCCGAGAGCGCGGTGCCGAAACGCCCGAGCGCCTGTTCGAGCGCCTCTCGCTGCGCCGCCACCCGCCCCTGCCGGCCTTCGGCCTCGGCCAGCCATTCGCAGGCATTGGCGACACGCCCGCGCAAGGCCGCGTCACCCGACTCGCCGAAGCGCGCGATGAGCAGGCGGTAGGCCTTGGCCTGGCCCGGCAGGTCGTCCATCTTGTCGAAGGCCTTGGCTTTGTTGATCATCGACTTGGCGGCCCACAGCTGCAGGGCGCTGTCCCGCGCCATCGCCGTGCGCGCGATCACCTCGTCGTAGCTCGCCACGGCCTCGGCGAACCGGCCCGCGCGGCGCAGCACGGCGCCCTTGCGAAACAAGGCACCGGCCACGCGCGTACGCAGGTCGGGCAGCTCGGAGTTGCCCCAGCGCGCGACGATCTCGTCGTGCACACGCATCTCGTCCGCAGGCCGCGCGAGGCGGTCGAGCGCGGTGCTCTTGTATTGCAGGCACAGCGCCACCTGCGACTGCATTTCGGTGGACGCGTCGGCGCCGTAGCGCGCGTCCATCGCGTCGGCGGCCTCGACGACCTCAGTGAAGTGTTCCAGCGCCAGCAGGCAAAAGGTCTTGTGCGACAGGGCACGCGCGCACTGACGGCGCATCAGCGGGTGCGGCGAGGCGGCATGCGCCGCGAGCACTTCATCGAACAGCGCGATGGCCTCGGCCGATGCGCCCGCGTCACCAAGCTTGCGGCCTTCGCGGACGGTGTCGCACGCCGCATCGAAAAGCTCGGCCGGCAACTCGCCGGCCTCGAGTCCGCCGGTCTTGCGCAGCCGCTTGAGGCAGGCCTCGCGCCCGGCTGTCGCCTTCACGCGCAGCTCGCGCAATTCGGGTGTGGCGCCGTCGCGCGACAACGCCACGAGCGGCTCGTACACCGCGAGCGCGGCCTCGGGCCGCCCGAGCAGATCGAGCAGCACGAAGCCCTTGTGCAGCAAGGTGGTGGCCACGGTGCGCTGCACCACGGCGTCGCCGTCGCGCGCGAAGGTGCCGAGCAGGCGCTCGCAGGCAGCCAGCGCGGCATCGCCATCGCCCTGGTCGCGCAGCCCCACGGCCCAGTCGTGGGCGCGCACGGCCGCGAGGCGGCGCACCTGCGCCGAGGCGTCGTGGCCGTAGCGGTCGAGCAGCCAGCCGACCAACTCGGCGCGGCGCGCGGCCTCGTCGAGCCCGAGGCCGTCGAAGAACAGGGCCAGCGCGCGCACGCCTTCCAGCCGCAGCTCGGGTGCGGCATCGGCCAGCCCGGCCTCGATCTGGTCGGCCACCTGGAGGCACAGCACCTGCGCCTGCGTGTGCTGCGCCAGCTCGCGCAGGTTGAGCACCGCGGCCAATCGCGCGCTCGCTACGCGCAGGACCACGCCGGAATCGGTGCCGCCTTCGAAGCGTTCGATGGCTGCGTCGAGCGTGGCCAATGCGTCTTGCGGCAGGCCGCGGTGGTGTTCGATCTCGGCTTTCAGCAGGCGCGCATCGAGCCGCCACGCATCGAGTGCAGCGTCGGCCTGCGCATCGAGCTGCTCGCTCATGAAGTCGCAGGCCTCGCAACGTGCGGCGGCATCGTCGATGAGCCAGGTGCGTTGGTACAGCGCGTGGGCGATGTGCGCGCGGATCTCGGGCTCGCTGCGCGCGCCGTGCGCGGCGACGAGGCGGTCGAGCGTGGCCAGCGCGTCGGCCGGGCGATGCAGTTGGCGCAGCACGTGCGCGAGCAGGCGCAGCGCCTGGCAGCAGGGTACGACCACGGCGGCCTCGGGCAGCGCGCCGAACTCGGCGATCAACTGGCTGCAGGCGGCGATCGCCTCGCGGCGACGGCCGAGGTCGCTCAACAGTTCCGCCTGGCGAAAGCTCGCGGCGGCGCGTTCGGCGGGAGGCTGCAGGCGCGCGAGCGGGGACTGGGCGTCGTTCAGTGGCTTGAGTTGCTTCAGTTGCTGCTGTGCGGAGGACTCGACTACATTCACCTTCGCTTCCTTGTGTGGCGCGCCCCGCACGGAGCGGGGCGGAATGCAAGAACCGGGCGGATTCTGCCCGCGATACACACGCATCCCGCACGAATTCGCACCTTCTTCAACCTTCCTCACCCAGGCTTAGGCCTTTACGCTTCCTTTTCATGCGGATCCTTGGCATCGACCCCGGTTTGCAGACCACCGGCTTCGGCGTGGTCGATGCGGACGGCCATGCGCTGCGCTACGTGGCCAGCGGCACCATCAGCACCCGGCACCTGGGCAGCGGCAACCTGCCGGCACGCCTGAAGGTGCTGTTCGACGGCATCGGCGAGATCACGGCGCGCTACCAGCCCGATGCGTCGGCGGTCGAAATCATCTTCGTCAACGTCAACCCGCAGTCGACGCTGCTGCTGGGCCAGGCGCGCGGCGCCTGCGTGACGGCATTGGTGAGCCACAACCTCTCGGTGGCCGAGTACACGGCGCTGCAGATGAAGAAGGCCGTGGCCGGCCACGGCCAGGCCGCGAAGGCGCAGGTGCAGGAGATGGTGAAGCGCCTGCTCGACCTGCCCGGCCTGCCGGGCGCCGACGCGGCGGACGCGCTGGGCATCGCCATCACGCACGCGCAGGTCGGACGTTCGATGGCGCGGCTCGCGGAAGCGGCCGAGCTGTCGAAGACCCACGCCGGCACCTACCGGCAAGGGCGTTCGCGCTGACGGAGCTTCAGCGCACGATGTAGCGCAACTCGCCCAGGCGCTGGCGACGTTCGCGCACCTCGGCGGCCACGGCGGGCGCATCGCCTGCCAGCGCCCGCGCGATCCAATTGGCCAGTTGCGGCATGTCCTCGGGCATGAGGCCCAGACGCACGATCTCGGGCACGCCCAGGCGCAGGCCGTTGATGTCGCCATCGACCGGCGCGATCGGCAGGCCGATGCCGCAGGCCAGCAACCCGCCTTGGGCCAACTGCTTCGCGGCGCGTTGCCCGCCGCCCCAGCGCGCGGCCTCGAGCGCGAACTGGTGCGACTGCGTGAAGCCACGCGCCTTGGCGAACACCGGCAGGCCTTCGGCATCGAGCGCGCGTGCGAGCGCCTGCGCGGTGTCGCGCATCGCCGCCGCATAGGCCACGCCGTGCACCTTCCAGTCGAGCAGGCCACGGGCCAACGCAGCCGTGCGGCCCGCATCCGAGTTGGCCGTGAGACCCGGGTAGGCGATGGCGTCGATGCGCTCCATCAGCGCCGCGTCGTTCGACACGATCAGCCCGCCGGCCGGGCCGCCCAGGCTCTTGTAGGTGCTCATGGTGATCGCGTGCGCGCCCTCTTCGAGCGGCTGCGGCCAGGCCTTGCCGGCCACCATGCCCGAGAGGTGCGCGGCATCGAAGAGCAGCTTCGCGCCCACGCTGTCAGCCACCTCGCGGATCGCGGACACCGGGTGCGGGAACAGGTTCAGGCTGCCGCCGATGGTGATGAGCTTCGGCTTCACCTCGCGCGCGAGCTTCGCCAGCGCGACCACGTCGACCGAGTAGCCGTCGGCGTCGACCGGCGCCGGCACGGTCTTCAGGTCGTAAAGCCCGGCCGCGCCCGCCGCATGGTGCGTCACATGGCCGCCGATGGCGGGCGGCGGCGCGATGATCGTGTCGCCGGGCTGGCAGGTCGCCATGAACACGTAGAGGTTCGACAGTGCGCCCGAGCTCACGCGCACCTCGGCGAACCGCGCGCCGAACACCTCGGCCGCGAGTTCGGCGGCGACGACCTCGATGCGCTCGATGGCGTCCAGCCCCATCTCGTACTTGTCGCCGGGGTAGCCCAGCGACGGACGCGAGCCCAGCCCACGCGACAGCAGCGCCTCGGCGGCGGGGTTCATCACGTTGGTGGCGGGGTTGAGGTTCAGCCCGTCGACGTCGTGGATGCGGTGGTTGTCGGCCACGAGGCGTTCGATCTCGGCGACGACGCCCGCGGCGTCGCGCGCGGCGGCATCGGCGGCGATGGCGAGCACGTGGTCCTCGCTGGCGGCGGGAACCCAGGAACGGCGGTGAAGGGCTGCGGGCATGCGGTGTCTCGCTGAGGAAAGGAATGACCGCATGGTCGCGCCCTGTGCCTGTGCCGGCAACATGGATAAACTGGGCCCGAGCCCTAGAAAAACTTGGCCTCCACACCATGTCCCTCGCCCCACCCCGCCCTCGCCTGCCGCCGCACACGGCCGTGCGCGCCTTCGAGGCCGCGGCGCGCCACGGCAGCTTCGCGCGCGCGGCCGAAGAGCTGTTCGTGACGCCCGCCGCCGTCGCGCAGCAGATCAAGGCGCTCGAGACCTGGGCCGGCGGTGCGCTGTTCGAGCGGCACAGCCAGGGCATCCGGCTCAGCGCGCACGGCCGGCGCGCGTTGCCTGCGCTCAGTGCGGCGGTCGACCAGCTCGGCCTTGCGGTGCAGGCGCTGCGCCAGGAAACGCAGACCGCTGCGCGCCGCAGCACGCTGCAGGTGGCGGCCCTGCCGGCCATGGCGCAGCTGTGGCTGTCGCCGCGGCTCTCCCGGCTGAAGGCCGCGCTGCCTGGCGTGCAGGTGTCGGTGACGGCGCTGGAGCAGCCGCCGAACTTCCGGCGCGAACCGTTCGACCTCGGGCTGTTCTATGCGCGCGGCGCCGAGGCCGCCGTCGGCGCGACGGGCATCCCGCTCGCGCGCGACCGCCTCGTGCCCGTGTGCAGCCCGCGCGTGCGGCAGCTTCTGGACAGCGGTCGCCCGCGCCCGCTCGACGACCTCATCGATGTGCTTGCGCGCTGCGGCGGCCTGCACGACACGGTGTGGCGCGACGACTGGTCGCGCTGGCTGCAGGCCGTGCGCCCCGGCACCACCTCGACCGAAGCCGATGCGCTGGCTGCCGGGCCCGATTTCTCGCTCTACAGCCTCGCGCTGCAGGCCGCGCTCGACGGCGAAGGGGTGCTGATGGGGCGCGAGCGGCTGGTGGCGCCGCTGCTCGAGAAAGGCCGGCTGCACGCGCCCTGGGGGCGGCCGAAGGCGCTGGGAGACACGTTGATGTTGCTGGTGCCCGCGCACCGCAAGGGGCCGCTGCTCGCGCAGCAGGTGCAGGCGCTGCAGGCCCTGGTCGATTGAACGGCTGGCTGGCTACGCGACGCGCTCGGCGATCAGAACGGCGAAGAAGCCGAGCGCAGCAAGAATCGTCCACTTGAAGACGACCCACCCGAAGCGGCGGTACTTGACCTGCCCCGTGCCCGCATAGAACGCGAAGGACACGCCCGCCACCAGCAGAAGCAGCAGGATGGCCCAGCGAAAGAGAAGCATCGGGAAAAGGCGCGCGCCCTGCTTACCAGGCCCGCGCCACTTCGCCGAAGCCGCGCGGTGCGCGCTTCTCGTCTTCGAAGGTCACGACCTCGTAGGCGTCGCTGTGCGAGAGCAGTTCGCGCAGCAGCTTATTGTTGAGCGCATGGCCCGAGCGGAACGCGGTGTACGCGGCCAGCAGCGGCTTGCCGATGATGTACAGGTCGCCCATGGCGTCGAGGATCTTGTGCTTCACGAACTCGTCGTCGTAGCGCAGGCCACCGGCATTGAGCACCTTGGTGTCGTCCATGACGATGGCGTTGTCCAGGCCACCACCGAGCGCGAGGCCCTTGCTGCGCATGTACTCGACCTCTTTGGTGAAGCCGAAGGTGCGTGCGCGTGCGATGTCGCGGCTGTACGAGTCGGTGCCCAGGTCGAACTCCACGCGCTGGCCGGTGGAGTTGACGACGCGGTGATCGAAGTCGATCTCGAAGCTCAGCTTGAAGCCGTGGTACGGCTCCAGGCTCGCCCACTTCTCGTTAGCACCCTCGCCTTCGCGCACCTCGACCTTGCGCAGCACGCGGATGAAGCGGCGCGGCGCCTTCTGCAACTCGATGCCCGCGCTTTGCAGCAGGAACACGAAGGACGAGGCCGACCCGTCGAGGATCGGCACTTCGTCGGCCGTGATGTCGATGTAGAGGTTGTCGATGCCCAGGCCCGCGCAGGCGGACATGATGTGTTCGACCGTCTGCACCTTGGCGCCGCCCGTGGACACGGTGGACGCCAGGCGTGTGTCGGTGACCGATTCGGCGGTCATGCGGATCTCGACCGGCTCGGGCAGGTCGACGCGGCGGAACACGATGCCCGTGTCGGCCGGGGCCGGTCGCAGGGTCAGCTCCACGCGTTGGCCGCTGTGAAGCCCCACGCCCACGGCGCGGCTGATCGACTTGAGGGTTCGTTGTTGCAGCACGCCCATGATTTTAGGCGGGCGGCGACCTTGACGCCCTATTCCCCTGGCTATGGCCGCGATAGACATGGACCGGTCAAAAAAGAAAGCGCACAAAAAAAAGCCGGGGAGCCCCCGGCGGTGGACGCAAGGGGCACGAGGTGAACGCAGCGCCTAGAGCCGGGGGTCAGTCCCTTTCAGGTCTTCCCCGTCCCCTTGCGAACCCTCGTGCCCTCTGCGTTCAGTGGCCTGCGGTCAATCTGCTTGACGGCGCAGGAATGCAGGGATTTCGAAGTCGTCCATGCCACCCGACGACAGCGCGTCGACCTTGGCAGCGGCCATCGTGCGGTTGGTGCGCCACACGCTGGGCACGGCCATGCCGTCGTAGTTGGGCTGGCTGCCCGAACCACCACCCGCGTGGCCCATGCCGCCGAGCGTCGGCACGGTGAACGGGATGTTGTCGGTGCCGGTGCGGATCACTTCGAGCGTCGGGGCCTGGCGGCGTGCATCGGCACGCGACAGGCCCGTGGCCACCACCGTGACGCGCATCTGGTCGCCCAGGCTTTCGTCGTAGGCGGCACCGTAGATCACGTGCGCGTCGGGCGAGGCGTAGGCGCGGATGGTGTTCATCGCGAGCTTCGACTCGTTCAGCTTCAGCGAACCCTTCGATGCCGTCACCAGCACCAGCACGCCCTTGGCACCCGAGAGGTCGATGCCTTCGAGCAGCGGGCAGGCCACGGCCTGTTCGGCGGCGATGCGCGCGCGGTCGGGGCCTGCAGCCGCGGCCGTGCCCATCATGGCCTTGCCGGGTTCGCCCATCACGGTGCGCACGTCTTCGAAGTCGACGTTCACGCCGCCGTACTCGTTGATGATTTCCGAGATCCCGCCGACGGCGTTCTTCAGCACGTCGTTGGCGTGCGCGAAGGCTTCGTCCTGCGTGATGTCTTCACCGAGCACGTCGAGCAGCTTCTCGTTGAGCACGACGATCAGCGAGTCGACGTTGGCTTCGAGTTCGGCCAGGCCGGCATCGGCGTTGGTCATGCGACGGCCGCCTTCCCAGTCGAAAGGCTTGGTCACCACGCCCACCGTCAGGATGCCCATTTCCTTGGCCACGCGCGCGATCACGGGCGCCGCGCCGGTGCCGGTGCCGCCGCCCATGCCGGCCGTGATGAACAGCATGTGCGCGCCGTCGATGGCGGCGCGGATGTCGTCCACCGCGGCTTCGGCCGCGTCACGGCCCTTCTCGGGCTTGCTGCCGGCACCCAGGCCGCTGATGCCCAGCTGGATGTTCTTGTGCGCGTTGCTGCGTTGCAGGGCTTGCGCGTCGGTGTTGGCGCAAACGAACTGCACGCCTTGCACACCACGCTCCATCATGTGGGCGACCGCATTGCCACCGCCGCCGCCGACACCGATCACCTTGATCTGCGTGCCCTGGTTGAATTCTTCGACTTCGATCATTTCGATGGTCATTTCTAACTCCTTGAATATTGCAGTTGCCGTTATGTATCTATGAATATTTCTTCTGCCTGACGTGATCAACGGGATCGCCGTCGCGATGGTGGACCGGTGCGTCGCCATCGCTCGTTGAAATGCAGCGGAGGACCCGCGCGTGCGAGCCAGAGTGGGGAGTGGTTCATGGTCAGAAGTTCCCCACGATGAAGTCCTTGAAACGTCCGAACGCAGTCTTTACGGACCCGTTCTTCTGTGCGACCTTGAAACCACGCATGCGTGCAAAACGTGCTTCTTCGAGCAGGCCCATCACGGTGGCCGCGCGCGGCTGCGCCACCATGTCCGAGAGCGCGCTCGAGTACTTCGGAATGCCGCGGCGCACGGGCTTCAGGAAGATGTCTTCACCGAGCTCGACCATGCCGGGCATGACGGCGCTGCCGCCGGTCAACACCACACCGGAAGACAGCACTTCCTCATAGCCCGACTCGCGCACCACCTGCTGCACCAGCGAGAAGATTTCTTCGATGCGCGGCTCGATCACGCCGGCAAGCGCCTGCTTGCTCAACATGCGCGGGCCGCGATCGCCAAGGCCGGGGACTTCGACCTGCGATTCAGGGTCGGCCAGCAGTTGCTTGGCATAGCCGTGCTCGACCTTGATGTCCTCCGCGTCCTTGGTGGGCGTGCGCAGGGCCATCGCGATGTCGCTCGTGATGAGGTCGCCCGCGATCGGGATCACGGCCGTGTGGCGGATCGCGCCGTTGGTGAAGATCGCCACGTCGGTGGTGCCCGCGCCGATGTCGACCAGCACCACGCCGAGTTCGCGCTCGTCTTCGGTGAGCACCGCCTGGCTCGAGGCCAGCGGGTTCAGCATCAGCTGGTCGACCTCGAGGCCGCAGCGGCGCACGCACTTGATGATGTTCTCGGCCGCGCTCTGCGCGCCGGTCACGATGTGCACCTTGGCCTCCAGGCGCATGCCGCTCATGCCGATCGGCTCCTTCACGTCCTGGCCGTCGATCACGAACTCCTGCGGCTCCACCAGCAAGAGGCGCTGGTCGCTCGAGATGTTGATGGCGCGCGCCGTCTCGACCACGCGGGCCACATCGGCGGGCGTGACTTCCTTGTCCTTCACCGCCACCATGCCGCTCGAATTGATGCCGCGGATGTGGCTGCCGGTGATGCCGGTGTAGACACGGCTGATCTTGCAGTCGGCCATCAGCTCGGCTTCTTTCAGCGCCTGCTGGATGCTCTGCACGGTGGCGTCGATGTTCACCACGACGCCGCGCTTGAGGCCGTTGCTGGGCGCGATGCCCAGGCCGGCCAGCTTGAGCTCGCCGCCTTGCAGCACCTCGGCCACGACCACCATCACCTTGGCGGTTCCGATGTCCAGGCCTACGACCAGGTCTTTGTATTCTTTGGGCATGTAGATGTCCTCGGTATTCGCTACTTGATTTTTCTTGGGGCCTCGGGCGAGACCGTGGTGACGCCGCGCAGCCGCAGGGCATACGCGTCGTTGTGGCGCAGATCGGCGCGTTCGACGTCGGCCACCGTGCGGCGGTACTGGCCCGCGACCTGCGTCACGGTCTTCAGGAACCGCTGCAGACGCGCCGACACCTCGTCGCTCTGGCCGCGGCCGAGTTCGATCTCGGCGCCGTTGTCCAGCAGCACCTTCCAGCTGCCGCGGCTGGACAGCCGCAGCTCGGCGATGTCGAAGTCGTAGGGCTCGAACATCGGCGCGAGCACGCGGTACATGCCCAGCACCTGCCCGGCCTGCTCGATCGGTCCGTCCAGGCGCGGCAGGTCGCTGTCGACCTCGGCCACGTTGGCCTCGAACACATCGCCGAAGCCGTTGATCAGCTTGGAGCCGGCCTCCTCGCCCCACACCGCCACCGGCACCTGCTCGGTCAGCGTCACGCGCAGCTTGTTCGGAAACTCGCGCCGCACCACCGCGCTGCGCACCCACGGCACCGTCTCGAAAGCGGTGCGCGCGCGCGCCAGGTCGATGGTGAAGAAGTTGCCCTTGAGCTGCGGCGCCACGTTGGCGCGCAGCGTGACCGCGTTGTTGTGCGTCACCTCGCCGTCCACCTTGATGCCCGAGATCGGGAAGAAAGGCTGGCGCAGCACCCACCACGCGCTCGCCGCCAGCAGCATGAGCGCCACCAGCACGAACGCAACGTTCGCGACGATGTTCATCAGCTTGACGTCGAAGGGAGCGGGGATGCTGTCGGCCATGGCTTAGTTCGCGCCTCCCCTGGCATCGAGCGACGCGGACGCGAGCACGCGCACGCACAGCTCTTCGTAGGGAATGCCCGCCGCGCGCGCCGACATCGGCACCAGCGAATGGCTGGTCATGCCGGGCGAGGTGTTCATCTCGAGCAGGAAGGGCTTGCGGTCGCTGGCGCGGATCATCACGTCGGCGCGGCCCCAGCCGCGGCAGCCGAGCGTGTGGTACGCGGCCAGCGTGATGCGCTGGATCTCGCGTTCCTCGGCTTCGGGCAGGCCGCTCGGGCACTGGTACTTCACGTCGTCGGTGAAGTACTTGTTCTGGTAGTCGTAGGCACCTTCAGGTGCGGCAATGCGCACCACCGGCAGCGCCCGTGCATCGAGCCCCTGGCCGAGCACGGCGCAGGTGACTTCTTCGCCGTCGATGAACTCTTCGCACAGCACGTCGGCGTCGAACTTCGCCGACAGCGCCACAGCATCCTGCATCTGCGAGTAGCCCTCGACCTTGGTCACGCCGATGGACGAGCCCTCGCGCGGCGGCTTCACGATCAGCGGCAGGCCGAGCACGTCGGGCACCACCATGACCTGCTCGCGGCTTTGCTGGTCGAAGGCCAGGCGCACGTACTTGGGCGTCGGCAGGCCGTCAGCCTGCCAGATGCGCTTGGTCATGACTTTGTCCATCGCCACGCTCGAGGCCATCACGCCCGAGCCGGTGTAGGGAATGCCGAGCAGCTCGAGCGCGCCCTGCACCGTGCCGTCTTCGCCATGGCGGCCATGCAGCGCGACGAAGCAGCGCGCGAAGCCTTCGCGCTTCAGGTCGGTGAGATCACGCTCCGACGGGTCGAACGCGTGCGCATCGACGCCGCGCGAACGCAGCGCCTGCAGCACGCCGGCGCCGGACATCAGCGACACCTCGCGTTCGGCGGAACTGCCGCCGAACAGCACGGCCACCTTGCCGAAAAGATGTGGTTCCTGAAGGCTCACGAGGCCCTCCCCTTGCGCGCAGTGCGCTCTGAAGTTGTTGATGAGGGTGCGGGCGACGGCACGACAGCCGCGCCGAGTTCGACCACCTTGCCCGGCACGGCGCCGATGGAGCCTGCGCCCATGCACAGCACCACGTCACCCGCGCGGGCGTTGTCCAGAATGGTTTGCGGCAGCGCGCCGATGTCGTCCACGAACACCGGCTCGACCTTGCCGGCCACACGCAACGCGCGCGCCAGCGACCGGCCATCGGCGGCCACGATGGGCGCCTCGCCCGCGGCATAGACCTCGCCCAGCAGCACGGCGTCGGCCGTGCCGATGACTTTCACGAAGTCCTCGAAGCAGTCGCGCGTGCGGGTGTAGCGGTGCGGCTGGAAGGCCAGCACCAGCCGGCGGCCGGGGAAGGCGCCGCGCGCGGCGGAAATGGTGGCCGCCATCTCGACCGGGTGATGCCCATAGTCGTCGATGACGGTGAAGCGCCCGCCAGCCGTGTCGTTCGGCACGGCCACGTCGCCATAACTCTGGAAGCGGCGACCCACGCCCTTGAAGCCTTCGAGGCCGCGCTGTACGGCCTCGTCGGGAATGCCGAGCTCGACCGCCACGGCGATCACGGACAGCGCGTTGCGCACGTTGTGCTCGCCCGGCAGGTTCAGCACGATGGGCAGGTCGGGCAGCGTCACGCCGTTGCGGCGCTGCGCGGTGAAATGCATCTGGGCGCCGACGGCGCGCACGTCGATGGCGCGCACCTGGGCGTCTTCGCCGAAGCCGTAGCTGGTGACCGGGCAGGTCACGTCGGCCACGATGTCGCGCACCGCCGGATCGTCGGTGCACAGGATGGCCACGCCGTAGAACGGCATGCGGTGCAGGAAGTCGACAAAGGCCTTCTTGAGCTTCGCGAAGTCGTGCCCGTAGGTCTCCATGTGGTCGGCGTCGATGTTCGTGACCACCGCCATCACTGGCAGCAGGTTCAGGAACGAAGCGTCCGACTCGTCGGCCTCGACCACGATGTAGTCGCCGCTGCCCAGCTGCGCATTGGCGCCGGCGCTGTTCAGGCGACCGCCGATCACAAAGGTCGGGTCGAGCCCGGCGGCGTCGAGCACGCTCGCCACCAGGCTGGTGGTCGTGGTCTTGCCGTGCGTGCCGGCAATGGCGATGCCCTGCTTCAGGCGCATCAGCTCCGCGAGCATCAACGCACGCGGCACGACCGGAATGCGTTTTTCGCGCGCGGCCAGCACCTCGGGGTTGTCCGACTGCACGGCGGTGGAGGTGACGACTGCGTCCGCGCCATCGATGTGCGCGGCGGCGTGGCCCACGAAGGTGCCGATGCCCAGGCCTGCAAGGCGGCGCAGCGTGGCGCTGTCCGACAGGTCGGAGCCGGTGATCTTGTAGCCCAGGTTCAGCAGCACCTCGGCAATGCCGCTCATGCCGGAGCCGCCGACGCCGACGAAGTGGATGTGACGGATCGCGTGCTTCATTTCGCGAGCTCCTCGCAGGCGCGGACGACCGCCTCGACGGCTTCGGTCTTCCGCATAGTCTTGGCCTTCTGGGCCCGTTCGATCAAGGTCGCGCGTTCGGTTGTCTGTAGCAAATCAGCCAGCAATTCAGGGGTGAGGTCGGTCTGCTGCACCAGCCAGCCGCCGCCCGCGTCCACGAGGAAACGCGCGTTGGTGGTCTGGTGGTCGTCGACCGCCGAGGGGAAAGGCACGAACAGCGCTGCTGCGCCGACGGCCGCGATTTCGGTGACGGTGCTGGCGCCAGCGCGCGCGACGATGAGGTCGGCCCCGGCGTACGCCTGCGCGGTGTCGTCGATGAAGGGCGTGAGTTCGCCCTCGACGCCGGCCGCCGCATAGTTGGCGCGCAGCTCGTCGATCTGCTTGGCGCCGCTCTGGTGCAGCACCTGCGGGCGAAGGTCGGGCGCGATGCGCGCCAGCGCCTGCGGCACCACGGTATTGAGCGCACGCGCGCCCAGGCTGCCGCCAACCACGAGCAATTTGAGCGGACCCGTGCGGCCCGCGAAGCGCGTGGCCGGATCGGGCTGCGACGTGAAGGCCGCGCGCAGCGGATTGCCCACCCACTGCGCCTTCTTCAGCACGTTCGGGAAGGCAGTGAACACGCGGTCGGCCACGCCCGCCAGCACCTTGTTGGCGAGGCCGGCGACCGAGTTCTGCTCGTGCAGCACCAGCGGCTTGCCCATGAGCACGCCCATCATTCCGCCCGGGAAGGTGATGTAGCCGCCCAGGCCCACCAGCACGTCGGGCTTCACGCGGCGCACCACGCCCAGGCTCTGCCAGAAGGCGCGCAGCAGCTTCAGCGGCAGCAGGAACAGCGTGAGCGGGCCCTTGCCGCGCACGCCGCCGAACTGCACAGGCTCGAAGGCGAAGCCGCGCGGCGGCACGAGTTTTTCTTCCATGCTGCCGGGCGCGCCCAGCCAGTGCACGCGCCAGCCGCGCTCGCGCAGGGCTTCGGCCACGGCCAGGCCCGGGAAGATGTGGCCGCCCGTTCCGCCTGCCATGACCAGAGCAGTACGCGTCGTCATACGCGACCTCCCCGCATGAGCACGCGGTTCTCGTAGTCGATGCGCAGCACCACGGCCAGCGCCACGAGGTTCATCAAAATCGCCGAACCGCCGAAGCTCATCAGCGGCAGGGTCAGGCCCTTGGTCGGCAGCGCGCCGAGGTTCACGCCCATGTTGATGAAGGCCTGGAAGCCGACCCACACGCCCACGCCCTGGGCCACGAGGCCCGAGAACACGCGGTCGAGCGCGATCGCCTGGCGGCCGATGTGCATGATGCGGCGCGTGAGCCAAAGGAACATGCCGATGATCAGCAGCACGCCGATGAGGCCGAACTCTTCGCCGATCACGGCCAGCAGGAAGTCGGTGTGTGCTTCGGGCAGCCAGTGCAGCTTCTCGACACTGCCGCCCAGGCCCACGCCGAAAATCTCGCCACGCCCGATGGCGATCAGCGAGTGCGACAGCTGGTAGCCCTTGCCCAGCGCGTGCTCTTCGCTCCACGGATCGAGGTACGCAAAGATGCGCTCGCGGCGCCATGGGCTGCTCGCCACGATGGAGCCGAAAGCCACCACCACCAGCGTCGCGATCACGAAGAACATGCGCGCGTTCACGCCGCCCAGGAACAGGATGCCCATGGCGATCACGGCGATCACCATGAACGCGCCCATGTCGGGCTCGGCCATCACCAGCATGCCGACCACCACCACCGCGATGCCCATCGGCAGCACGGCGCGGAAGAAGCGCTCCTTGATCTCCATCTTGCGCACCATGTAGCTGGCGGCGTAGAGCACCATCGCGAACTTGGCCAGCTCCGACGGCTGGAAGCGCATGAAGCCCATCGGCAGCCAGCGGCGCGCGCCGTTCACGTTGATGCCGATGTGCGGAATGAGCACCGCCACCAGCAGCAGCAGCGAGGCGACGAAGAGCCAGGGCGCGGTGCGCTCCCAGGTCTTCATGGGGATCTGGAAGGTCAGCAGCGCGGCGATGAAGGCGATGACCAGCGAGGCCGCGTGCCGCGTGAGGAAGAACGACGGACCGTAGCCGGCGCGCGCGAAGCGGGGGTTGTCGGGCAGCGCGATCGAGGCCGAATACACCATGATCAGGCCCCAGGTCATCAGCGCGACCGTGACCCAGACCAGCGCCTGGTCGAAACCCAGCACGCGCATCGGCGTGGCCTTGGTCTGCGCAATGCCGGCGCCACCCAGCCGCACGGGCAGGTGCACGGGCAGCGAATCCATGCCGCTGCGGGCGCGCCGGAACCAGCCGCCGAAACGGCTGCCGGTGCGGGTTTCCTGGCCTGCGGCTGCGGAGTTCAAATCGGGTCCTCCATCGATCCGGCGGTGGACAGCGAGGTTTGCGGGGCGTACGACACCACGGCATCGTCGCCACCCACGGCATCGCGCGGGCTGTCGGCGTAAGCCTCCACGGCCTCGCGGAACACCTCGGCGCGGTGCGCGTAGTCCTTGAACATGTCGAAGCTCGCACAGGCCGGTGACAGCAGCACGGCATCGCCGGGATGGGCGCGCGCGGCGGCGAGCTTGACGGCTTCTTCCATGGAGCCCGCGTGCTTCAGCGACACGCCGGTGGCGGCCAGTGCGGCCTCGATGAGCGGGGCGTCGCGGCCGATGAGCACGACGGCGCGCGCGTACTGGCGCACGGGGTCGGCCAGCGGCTCGAAGTCCTGGCCCTTGCCTTCGCCGCCGAGGATCACGACCACGCGGCGCTCTTCACCGAGGCCGCTGAGCGCGGCCACGGTGGCGCCGACGTTGGTGCCCTTGCTGTCGTCGAAGAACTCGACCTCGTCCACGATGGCGATGGGCTCGACGCGGTGCGGTTCGCCGCGGTACTCGCGCAGGCCGTACAGCATCGGGCCCAGCGGGCAGTCGGCGGCGCTGGCGAGTGCGAGCGCGGCCAGGGCGTTCATGGCGTTGTGGCGGCCGCGGATGCGCAGCGCGTCGGCAGGCATGAGGCGCTGGAAGAAGATTTCTTCTTCGACCACCGCACCGCGCTTGCGCTTCTGCGTTTCGTCGGCTTCCAGCGCGCGCACCAGCCAGGCCACGCCATTGATGCGCTCGATGCCGTAGTCGCCGGGGCGCAGCGGCATCGCGCCGCCGAAGGTGACGTGGGTGCGGATCTGCGGACGCTGCAGCTTCACGCGGACGGGCGGCGGCAGCATGGCCATCACGCCGGCGTCGTCGCGGTTCAGGATCATCAGGCCCTTGGCGCCGAAGATGCGCGCCTTGGCAGCGGCATACGCCGGCATGTCGCCATGCCAGTCGAGATGGTCCTGCGTGAGGTTGAGCACGGTCGCGGCCGTGGGCTCGAAGCCCTGCACGCCGTCGAGCTGGAAGCTCGAGAGTTCGAGCACCCACACCTCGGGCAGCGTGTCGGCATCGATGTGCGCGGCCAGCGTATCGAGCAGCGTCGGGCCGATGTTGCCGGCCACGGCCACGGTCTTGCCCGCGCGTTCGACCAGTTGGCCGGTGAGCGAGGTGACGGTGGTCTTGCCGTTGGTGCCGCTGATCGCGAGCACGGCCGGCGTGTAGCCCTTGGGCGCTTCGGGTTCAGGCTCGGGCACGAGCACCATCTGGGGCGTGTCTTCCTCGACCGCCGCCGACGCCGGGTTGGTGGCGGACAGCTCGGCGATCGTGGCGACGAACGCGGCGGCCTCAAGCGCGGCGGTGGGCACGTAGGGCTTGCCGGGGGGCGGGAGCCGGGAGAGGCTGGCGGCGGACGCGGGTGCGGGTGCAGCCGACGCGTCAGGTGCGTCGGGCACATCGGTGGTGGCGGCCGGTGCTGCGCCGTCTTCCGTGGCGGCGTCTTCAGCGACGACGTCTTCGGTCGGCCGCGTCACCGGCACGCTCAGCGATGCGTCGCGCGGCATGGCTTCGGCCATGGCGGGCGGTGTGGCTTCGGTCGGTTCGACGGGCGCGGTGGGTTCGGTTTCTGCGGCAGTCGCATCGACTGGCGGCGCGGCTTCGGTCAACTCAGCGGCCACGGCCTCCGTGGGTGTAGCCGCCTCGGTCGCCTCCACAGCTTCGACGGGTGCAGACGCTTCGGGCTCGCCTTCGACAACCGCAGCAGCCTCCGGCGCGGGCACTTCCGGCGTCTCGGCCGTCACAGCATCCGCCACTGGGACTTCTTCGCTCAAGGCCAGTTCGGCCTGGGCCGGCGCTTCAACGACCGGCTCGGCCACGGCGGTTTCAACGGGCACGTCAGCCTCGACTTCCACCACCGGCACCTCGACCGTCCGCAGGTCGAGCAGCGCGCGCGCGAACAGGTCCAGCTCGCCGCCGACCACGAGGCCCACGGCCTTGGCGGCATTGACGACCGACGCCAGCGTCGCGGGCGACAGGCCCGGCGAGCGGTAGACGGCTCGGATCGGCGTGCCTTCAACCAGCGCGGCCGTGAACGGCCCGCCGATGAAGGTCGCGTCGGGCAGCTCGGCCTGCAGCGTCGCGAGCGAAGCGGGTGCCTCGCGCGTGTCGGCCACGGTCACGACCGCGCCGTGGCGCGCGCACCAGCGCGCCATCGCCAGCCCGGACGCGCCGAGGCCGAGGATGAGAACGGGGAGGTCTTTCAGGTGCCGCATGGTTGTGTGGTTACCGCAGCTTCAGCGTGGAAAGGCCGATGAGGCACAGCAGCATCGTGATGATCCAGAAGCGCACGACGACCTGCGTCTCGCGCCAGCCGCTCTTCTCGAAGTGGTGGTGCAGCGGCGCCATCTTGAGCACGCGGCGGCCTTCGCCATAACGCTTCTTCGTGTACTTGAAGTACATGACCTGCGCCATCACCGAGATCGCCTCGACCACAAAGATGCCGCCCATGATGAAGAACACGATCTCCTGGCGCACGATGACCGCGATGGTGCCCAGCGCGCCGCCGAGCGCCAGCGCGCCCACGTCGCCCATGAAGACCTGCGCCGGATGCGTGTTGAACCAGAGGAACGCGAGCCCCGCGCCAGCCATGGCCGAGCAGAACACCAGCAGCTCGCCCGAGCCCGGGATGTAGGGAAACAGCAGGTACTTGGAAAACACCGCGCTGCCCGTGACGTAGGCGAACACGCCCAGCGCCGAGCCCACCATCACCACCGGCATAATCGCCAGGCCGTCGAGGCCGTCGGTCAGGTTGACGGCGTTGCTCGCACCCACGATCACAAGGTACGTGAGGATCACGAAGCCGATGCCGCCCAGCGGGTAGCTGACTTCCTTGAAGAAGGGCACCAGCAGATTGATCTTGGGCGGAAAGTCGAGGTCGAAGCCCGAGCGCACCCAGGCGAAGAACAGCTCGAGCACGCGCCAGTTGGAGCTCTCGGAAATGCTGAACAGCAGATAGAAACCCGCGAGCAGGCCGACCACCGATTGCCAGAAGTACTTCTCGCGCGAGCGCATGCCTTCGGGGTCCTTGCGCACCACCTTGCGCCAGTCGTCCACCCAGCCGATGGCGCCGAAGCCCATCGTGACCCACAGCACGATCCACACGAAGCGGTTCGACAGGTCGAACCACAGCAAGGTGGCGAACGCAATCGCGAACAGCACGAGCACGCCGCCCATGGTGGGCGTGCCGCTCTTGGTCAGGTGCGTTTCCATGCCGTAGCCGCGGATCGGCTGGCCGATCTTGAGCGCGGCGAGGCGGCGAATGACGTACGGGCCGGCCACCAGGCCGACCACGAGCGCCGTCAGCGCGGCCATGAGGGCACGGAACGTGAGGTACTGGAAAACGCGCAAAAACCCGAACTCGGGCGACAGCGTCTGCAGCCATTGGGCCAGGGACATCAGCATGGTGTGTTGCGCGGCTCATGCGTCATGACCGGCCTCCTTTTGTTGTTGTGCCTCGATCGCCTGCACCACGCGTTCCATCTTCATGAAGCGCGAACCCTTGACCAGCACGCTGCCCAACTGCGGCAGGCGGGCGAGCACGGCCGCGCGGAGCGTGTCGAAATCGTCGAAATGACGGCCGCCGGCATCGCCGGCGTCGTCGTTGTTGTTGAAAGCCGTCGCCGTGTGCACGGTCTCGCCGCCCAGCGTGTAGACGGCGTCGAGCCCGCGCTGCCGCGCCCAGGCGCCGACTTCGGCGTGGAACGCAGGTGCGCGGTCGCCGACCTCGCCCATCTCGCCGAGCACCAGCAGACGCGGGGCGGGCAGGCCGGTGAGCACGTCGATGGCGGCAATCACGGAGTCGGGGTTGGCGTTGTAGCTGTCGTCGACCAGCGTGAGCGCGTGCCCATCGGGCAGCACGATCTCGACGGCCCGGGAGCGGCCCTTGACCGGCTCGAAGGCCGACAGGCCCGCGGCGATGGTGTCGAGCGACACGCCGGCGGCCAGCGCGCAGGCGGTGGCGGCGAGCGCGTTGCCCACGTTGTGACGGCCCGCGATGTGCAGGCGCGCGTCGAAGGCGCCCAGCGGCGTGCGCACGCGCACGGTCCAAGCGCCCTGCAGCCATTCGGCACTGTCGAGCCAGATGTCGGCATCGGCGTGTTCGCCGAAGGTCAGGCAGCGGCGCGACCCGTTCTGGCGCGCCATGTCGGTCCACAGCGAGGTGAAGGTGTCGCCGTACGGGAACACGGCCGTGCCGTCGTCGGGCAGCGCCGCGAACACGGCGGCGTTCTCGATGGCGACCGCCTCGACGCTGGCCATGAACTCCTGGTGCTCGCGCTGCGCGTTGTTGACCAGGGCGATGGTCGGGCGCGACATGGCGGCCAGCCGCGCGATCTCGCCCGGATGGTTCATGCCCAGCTCGAGCACCGCCAGCTGGTGCTGCGCGCGCAGGCGCATCAGCGTGAGCGGCACGCCGATCTCGTTGTTGAAGTTGCCGGCCGTGGCCAGCGCGCGGTCGGCGCGGAAGGCGGCGAGCACGGCCGCGATCATCTGCGTGACCGTGGTCTTGCCGTTGCTGCCGGTGACGGCGATCAGCGGCAGGCTGAACTGCGCGCGCCAGCCGGCGCCCAGTGCGCCGAGCGCGACGAGCGAATCGGGCACCTCGAGGCCGGCAAGGCCCGCGGCGTCGAGACCGCCGTGCGCAATGGCGGCCACGGCGCCCTGCTTCTTCGCGTCGGCCAGGAAATCGTTGGCATCGAAACGCTCGCCCTTGAGCGCGACGAACAGGTCGCCGGCGGCCAGGGTGCGGGTGTCGGTGTGGACGCGCGCGACGACGGTGGCGGGGTCGCCCACGAGGCGCGAACCCGGCACCCATTGCTGCGCCTGCGCCAGCGTGAGGTGGAGCGGTGTGGAGACGGGCGTGGCCATGGCGGTCATGCGGCACCCCGCTTCGCGAGCGCGTCGAGCGCGTGGGTCTTGTCGGAGAACGGCAGGCGCTGGCCGGCGATTTCCTGCCACTCTTCGTGGCCCTTGCCGGCGATCAGCACGACGTCTTGCGGTGCCGCCTGCGCGATGGTTTCAGCGATGGCGCGCGCACGGTCGACCTGTACGCGGGCCGCCTCGACGCGCGTGAAACCGCGCAGCGCCTGGCTGATGATGGCGTCGGGGTTCTCGTTGCGCGGGTTGTCGCTGGTGAGCACGACGTGGTCGGCCTGCCGCTCGGCAACGGCGGCCATCAGCGGGCGCTTGATCGGGTCGCGGTTGCCGCCGCAGCCGAACACGCACCAGAGCGCACCGCCGCGCTGCTTGGCGAGCGGGCGCAGGCCGGCGAGGGCCTTGTCGAGCGCATCGGGCGTGTGGGCGTAGTCGACCACGGCCAGCGGCGCGTTGTCGGTCGGCTGCACGCGGTCCATGCGGCCCGGCACGCTGCTGAGGTGGGCGCAGGCGGCCACGGCCTGCGCGAGCGTGAGCCCCAGCGCGCGCAGGGTGCCGAGCACGCCGAGCAGGTTGGCGACGTTGTACTGGCCGATCAGCCCGGTGGCGAGCCGCTCGGCCGGCGCTGTGCTGCCGTGCTCGGCCACGGTGAACTGCAGGCCTTGCGCGTCGTAGCCGATGTCGCGCGCCATGAGCCGCGCGGGCTTGCCGGCGGCCGAGACGGTCCAGACGTCGAGCGCGCCGATGCCGGCGTCGAGCAGGTTGGCGCACAGGCTCGCGCCATGCATGTCGTCGATGTTGATCACCGCGGCGCGCAGGCCGGGCCAGCGGAACAGCTCGGCCTTGGCCTGCCAGTAGGCGTCCATGCTGCCGTGGTAATCGAGGTGGTCCTGCGTGAAATTGGTGAACACGGCGACCGCGATGCGGCAGCCGTCGAGCCGGCGCTCGGCGATGCCGATCGACGAGGCCTCGATGGCGCAGGCGCCGAAGCCGTCGGTGACGAAGTCGCGCAGCGCGCGCTGCAGCATCACGGGGTCGGGCGTGGTCAGGCCGGTGTAGGTGAGCGCTGGCGGCACGCCGATGCCCAGCGTGCCGACCACGGCGCAGGGCGACGGGGCGCCGCGCTCGGTGGTGCCGTCGGGGCGCATCGCGCGCACGCCGCCGGCCGCGCGCAGCGTGGACAGCGATTCGGCCAGCCACCACGCGGTGGAGGTCTTGCCGTTGGTGCCGGTCACGGCGAGCACGTCGAGCTGCGCCGAGGGGTTGTCGTAGAAGGCGGCGGCGATCGGGCCGGTGGCGGCCTTGAGGCCGGGGTAGCTCACGATGCGCTCGTCGCCGTCGAAGCCGAAGGCGTCCAGGCCCTCGTGCTCGACGAGGCAGGCCACGGCGCCTTGCGCCAGCGCGGCCGCCACGTGCTGGCGGCCGTCGGTCGCGGCGCCGGGCCAGGCGATGAAGGCATCGCCCGGGCCGATCGCGCGGCTGTCGGCGAGCAGTGCGCCCTGCACGCGCTCTTTCAGCCAGAACGCGGCGGTGGTGGGGGAAGTGAGTGTCAGCATGTCAGAAGCTCTCGGGGACGTCTTGCGTCTGCACGAGGGGTTTGACCGCCAGATCGGGCGGGACGTTCATCATGCGCAGCGTCTGCTGCACGACTTCGCTGAACACCGGTGCTGCGGCGAGGCCGCCGTAGTACTGGCCGTCGCTGGGCTCGTCGATCATCACCGCGACGATGATGCGCGGCTTCTCGATGGGCGCCATGCCGGTGAACCAGGCGCGGTACTTGTTGCTGGCGTAGCCCTTGCCGACCTGCTTGTGGGCCGTGCCCGACTTGCCGCCGACCGAGTAGCCGACCGTCTGCGCGCGCGTGCCGGTGCCGCCCGGGCCGGCGGCCATCTGCAGCATCTTGCGCACCGCGAGCGCGTTGGACGGCGAGAACACGCGCACGCCGACGGGCGGCTCGGTGTTCTTCAGGATGGTCACCGGAATGATGGAGCCGTCGTGCGCGAACGAGGTGTACGAATGCGCCATCTGGAACAGCGACGCCGACAGGCCGTAGCCGTAGGCCATGGTGGCCTGCTCGACCGGCTTCCAGGTCTTCCACGGGCGCAGCCGGCCCGTCACGGCGCCGGGAAACTGGATCTGCGGCTTCTGGCCGTAGCCGAGCGCGGTGTAGGTGTCCCACATCTCGTGGGGCGTCATCTTCTGGGCGATCTTGAGCGCGCCCACGTTGCTCGACTTCTGGATCACGCCCTCGACCGTCAGCGCCCCATAGTTGTGGGTGTCGCTGATGGTGAAGCCGCCCAGCTGGTAGCGCCCGGGCGCGGTGTCGATGATGGTCGAGGGCTTCACGCGACCGGCCTCGAGCGCCATCGCCACGGTGATGGGCTTCATGGTCGAGCCGGGCTCGAAGGTGTCGGTGAGCGCGCGGTTGCGCAGCTGCTCGCCGGTGAGGTTCTGGCGCTTGTCGGGCACGTAGCTCGGGTAGTTGGCCAGTGCCAGCACCTCGCCGGTGGTGCTGTCGAGCACCACCACGCTGCCGGCCTTGGCCTTGCGCGCCGTGACGGCGTCGCGCAGCTTCTGGTAGGCGAAGAACTGCACCTTGCTGTCGACGCTGAGCTGGATGTCCTGGCCCTCGACTGGCGGCACCTGCTCGCCCACGCCTTCGACCACGCGGCCCAACCGGTCCTTGATGACGCGGCGCGAACCGGCCTTGCCGGCCAGTTCCTTGTTGAACGCCAGCTCGATGCCTTCCTGGCCGTTGTCTTCCACGTTGGTGAAGCCCACCACGTGCGCCGCCGCCTCGCCCTCGGGGTACTGGCGCTTGTATTCCTTGCGCTGGTAGATGCCCTTGAGGTTGAGCGCGGCGATCTGCTTGGCGATGGGCTCGTCGACCTGGCGCTTGATCCAGACGAAGGTCTTGTCTTCGTCTTCGAGCTTCTTGTCGAAGTCCTTCTGCGGCATGCCGAGCAGCTTGGCCACCTGCTTGAGCTTGGCGCGCACCTCGGGGTCGTCGCGTTCCACGTCTTCGGGAATGGCCCAGATGCTGGGCGCGACCACGCTGGACGCGAGGATGAGCCCGTTGCGATCGAGGATGCGGCCGCGGTTGGCCGGCAGCTCGAGCGTGCGCGCAAAGCGCACCTCGCCCTGGCGCTGGAAGAAGCTGTTGTTGAAGACCTGCACGTACGCGGCCCGCCCCGCCAGCATGACGAAGCCGAAGGCGATGCCGGCGACGATGAACTTGCTGCGCCACACCGGCGTCTTGCTCGCGAGCAAGGGGCTGGTGGTGTAGCGCACGCTGCGGTTGCCGCGGCTCATCGGGCGGGCCTCGCGGTGGCGGCGCCGGGCTTGGGCGGCGTGGTGGGCGGCAGCGGTGCGATGGCCGGAATCACCGAGCCGTCGGGGCGCACGTACTGCGTGATGGCCGGCGAGGCCGTGCGCATCTGCAGCTGTTCCTTGGCCAGCTTCTCCACGCGCAGCGGCGTGGCCTGTGCGCGCTTTTCCACCTGCAGGCGGTCGTGCTCGGTTTCGAGCTTGCGCGCCTCCTGCTGGGCGCGGTCGAACTCGGTGTAGAGCTGGCGCGACTGGTACTGGGTGTGCACAAGGTACAAAGCCGTCGCAATGACGGCCAGCAGAAGGAGCAGGTTGATCCGCGCCATGGCTACCCGGCTTCCGTGCGTTCAGCCACCCGAAGGATGGCGCTGCGCGAGCGCGGGTTGCCGCGCACTTCTTCTTCGGACGGCTTGATGCGCTCGAGCGCATGCAGCTTCATCACCTTGGGCGCAGCGAAGGGCGCACGGCGGTCGTAGACCTCCTTCGAGTGCTTGGCGATGAACTGCTTGACGATGCGGTCTTCGAGCGAATGAAAGCTGATCACCGCGAGCCGGCCGCCGGGCGCGAGCACCGACAGGCTGGCTTCTAGCGCTTGTTGCAGCTCCTCAAGCTCGGCGTTGATGAAAATCCGAAAAGCCTGAAATGTGCGCGTTGCAGGGTTCTGGCCCTGCTCGCGGGTTTTGACCGTGCCAGCCACGAGCTCGGCCAGTTCGGTGGTGGTTGAAATTGCGCCCCGTTCTTGTCTGCGAGCAACAATCGCCTTTGCAATCTGAACAGCAAACCGTTCTTCGCCATAGTCACGGATCACCTCTGCAATTTGTTGAAGTTCGGCCGTTGCCAGCCACTCGGCCACGCTCTCGCCGCGCGTGGTGTCCATGCGCATGTCGAGCGGACCGTCGAAACGAAAACTGAAGCCGCGCACCGGGTTGTCGATTTGCGGCGAACTCACGCCCAGGTCCATCAGCAGACCGTTGACGCTGGCGTCGGGCAATTCGCCCAGCGAACGGAATCCCTGGTGGCGGATAGAAAAACGCGCATCCGAGATGCGCGCTGCTTCGGCCACTGCTTCTGCATCCTTGTCGAATGCGATGAGCCTGCCTTCCGGCGCCAGCCGCGCGAGGATGGCGCGCGCATGCCCTCCGCGGCCGAAGGTGGCGTCCACGTACGTACCCGTGGCTGCCGCGCTGCCGGAAAGAAGTGCTTCCACCGCCTCGTTCAACAAGACGGTCGTGTGGGTCAGAGGGGTGTTCACAGGGCTCCTCAGAACGCGAAGTCCTGAAACACATCCGGCATCTCGCCCTGGGTGGCCTCGGCCTCCTTGGCCTCGTAGGTGGCCTTGTCCCAGAGCTCGAAGTGGTTGCCCATGCCCAGCAGCAGCGTTTCGCGGTTGATGCCGGTAGCGGCGCGCAGCTCGGGCGACACCAGCACGCGGCCGGTACCGTCCATCTCGACGTCCATCGCGTTACCGAGGAAGACGCGCTTCCACCACTGCGCCGACATCGGCAGCGCAGCAATGCGTTCGCGGAATTTTTCCCATTCGGGACGGGGGAACACCATCAGGCATCCGTGCGGATGCTTGGTGATCGTGAGTTGGCCGCCCGCCGTGGCGCTCAGGACGTCGCGATGCCGGGTCGGCACGGAGAGCCGCCCCTTGGCATCCAGACTGAGCGATGAAGCGCCTTGAAACACGACCACGAAACCCCTGTGGTGGGAGGTGCCGCGACACCCGAAAGGGGCGTTGCCCGCACTTTTTCCCACTTAACTGCACTTTTTTCCACTGTAGCAGGAAACACTTGCGACGCAACTGGGGCCCGGGGGTATTTTTTGTAATGGAATCAACGACTTAGCGCCGATTTCCAAACCTGGAAATCGGCGAATTGTGTTGAAAATGAAGTACTTAGCTCACGCAGTGAAAGTGATGCGTGAAGGACGACCCCGTTACAGGGGCCGAGGGAGGCGGCTTCAGAGGATGAAGCGCGAAAGGTCTTCGTCGTGACTTAGTGCCGCAAGGCGCTCGTCGACGTAAGCGGCATCGATGCGGACCGTCTGGCCCTCGATGCGGGTGGCATCGAAGCTTACCTCATCGAGCAGGCGCTCCATCACGGTCGAGAGCCGGCGTGCGCCGATGTTCTCGGTGCGCTCGTTCACCTCGAAGGCGATGGCCGCCAGCCGCGTGATGCCGTCGGGCGTGAAGTCGAGCGTCACGCCTTCGGTGGCCAGCAGCGCCTGGTACTGCTTCACGAGCGACGCGCGCGTCTGCGTGAGGATGCTCTCGAAGTCCGACACCGAGAGCGATTGCAGCTCGACGCGGATCGGAAAGCGCCCCTGCAGCTCGGGAATGAGGTCACTCGGCTTGCTCAGGTGGAAGGCGCCGCTCGCGATGAACAGCATGTGGTCGGTGCGCACCACGCCGTACTTGGTCGACACGGCCGTGCCTTCCACGAGCGGCAGCAGGTCGCGCTGCACACCCTGGCGCGAGACGTCGGAGCCCTGCGCTTCGCTGCGCGTGGCGACCTTGTCGATCTCGTCGATGAACACGATGCCGTTCTGCTCGGCGTTGGCGATCGCCTGCGTGCGGATCTCGTCCTCGTTGACCAGCTTGGCGGCTTCTTCGTCGATCAGCAGGCGCATCGCCTCGGCGATCTTGAGCTTGCGCGTCTTGCGCTTGCCGCCGCCGATCTGGCCGAACATGCCGCGCAGTTGCTCGGTCATTTCCTCCATGCCGGCGGGGCCCATGATCTCCAGCGGCGCGCGGGTTTCGGCGAGGTCGAGCTCGATCTCCTTGTCGTCGAGCTGGTGCTCGCGCAGCTTCTTGCGGAAGGCCTGGCGCGTCGGGTTGGGGCTGTCGAGTGCGGGCGCTGCGCCATCGGCGCCGCGTGCCGGAGGCAGCAACGCGTCGAGGATGCGCTCTTCGGCCGCGTCCTCGGCACGCGCGCGCACCTTCACGCTTTCGGATTCGCGCGTCTGCTTGACGGCGATCTCGGCGAGGTCGCGAATGATCGAGTCGACGTCCTTGCCCACGTAGCCCACCTCGGTGAACTTGGTGGCCTCGACCTTGATGAACGGTGCATCGGCCAGGCGGGCCAGGCGGCGGGCGATTTCGGTCTTGCCGACGCCCGTCGGGCCGATCATGAGGATGTTCTTCGGCGTGATCTCGTGGCGCAGCGAGTCGTCGACCTTCTGGCGGCGCCAGCGGTTGCGCAGTGCAATGGCCACGGCGCGCTTGGCGGCGGGCTGGCCGACGATGTGGTTGTCGAGCTCGGAGACGATTTCCTGGGGGGTCATGGACATGGTCAGAGCGCTTCCACCGTGTGGTTCATGTTCGTGTAAATGCAGATTTCTCCGGCGATCGCCAGCGATTTGCGCACGATCTGCTCGGCCGACAGGTCGGTGTTGTCGATCAGCGCCTTGGCCGCCGACTGGGCGTACGCGCCCCCCGAACCGATGGCGATCACGCCGTCTTCGGGTTCCAACACGTCGCCATTGCCGGTGATGATGAGCGAGGTCGTGGCGTCGGCCACGGCCAGCATGGCCTCGAGCTTGCGCAGCACGCGATCGGTGCGCCAGTCCTTGGTGAGCTCGACCGCTGCGCGGGTCAGGTGGCCCTGGTGCTTTTCGAGCTTGGCCTCGAAACGCTCGAAGAGCGTGAAGGCATCGGCGGTGGCGCCGGCGAACCCCGCCAGGACCTTGCCGTGATAGAGCCGGCGCACTTTGCGCGCCGTGCCCTTGATGACGATGTTGCCGAGAGTGACCTGCCCGTCTCCGCCAATGGCGACCTGATCGCCTTGGGGGGTCTTGCGGCGCACGCTCACGATGGTGGTGCCGTGAAACTGTTCCATCGCAGCCATCTGGGGATGGGCCCAGCCAATGCAACCCCTGCGGTCGGACAAGCTGCTGGCGGAAAAAACGCGGCGCAGGAGCCGTGAACGCCCCTGTGCCGGGGTCAGTTCTTGCGGACGGCGACCGTGGCGTGGTCGGTGATGCCAATCAGCCCGAAGAGCGCGGCAATCAGCCGGTGCGCATCGACGAACTGCACCCGTTCGCCATTTGCGTCGCGCTCGCGGACCCAGCTCAGCAGCGTGCCGGCCGCCGCCAGGTCCATGCGCAGCAGGGCCGCGCACGAGATGACCGGCGCCGTCGTGTGGCGCAGGTCGTGGTCCAGGCGCTGCCAGCACGACAGCGAATCGCCGCGCAGGTCGCCCGCCAGCGCGGCAAAGCCGCTGTCGGTGGACGGGAAGCTCTCGGAATCGCCCCCGACCGATAGCAGCGACCACACCGAACTCGGCCGGCTCGGCGGCGGCGCGGCCAGCGAGGTGCACTCGCCCTTCGGGTCTTGCCAGGACGGCGGCGACACCTCGTAGGTGATGCAGTAGTTGAGCGCCACCAGCTCGAAGTCGTCGGGCATGTGCAGCATGCGCAGCGTCGCGAGGCGCAGCTGCCACCAGGCGTCGTCGGGATGGCGTTCGTTGTTGGGCGTGGCCGCGGCCAGCACGGCCAGAAGCTGCGAGACGCCGAAGAAGCGCAGCTGCACCGGCGAATCGGACCAGTGGGTGAACAGGATGCGCAGCGGCGCGACGGCCGGCGGATCGATCTCGGCGAGCGCGCGCCAGTCGAGCGTCCAGACCATGCCGGCCTGCGAGAGCGCGCGCGTGAGGGCCATCAGCCCTTCGCGCGTGAGATGTGCGGGGCTGGCCCAGTCGGCGGCGCCGGTGGTGTCGGAGGCCGCTTCGGCGTCCTCGCTGGCGGTGACGGCCTTCACGCTGCGCGCGAGCTCGTCGAGCGAGACCCAGTCGGGCCCCATGCGCTTCATGCGCTGCGCATAGCGCATGCGGGCGGCTGCGAACTTGGCGGCGTCGCCAATGGCGCGGTACAGGTCGAACAGCGCGCGCCAGCGGGCGTCGTCGCGCTCCACCGTGGCGGCCGCGGCGCCGTCGTCGGCGGAAGGCACCGGCTCGGCGGCCAGCGCCTGCAGCAGGATGGCTTCGGCGCCGGTGTCGTCGCCGTGCGCGAAGCGGATCACCGCTTCTTCGAGTGCGCCGTCATGGGTGAGCCGGGACGGCTGGGGCGCGGGGACGGCGGCTGCGGCAGCAACCTCTGGCGCAGCGGCTACGGGTGCGGAAACGGCCGGGGCGCCTGGCTCGGCCGGCAATTGGTCGCCGCCGCTGTCGACCGGCGGCAGCGTTTCAGCGCCCGCGTCGGGCGGCGGATTGACCAGCGTCTCGCCGTTCGGCCCGCGGCCCTTCCACCACTGCTGCGACATCTGCTCTTCGATCTCGTCGATCTTCTTGAGCGTGAGTGCGCGGCCTTCGGGTTTTTCGGAGGTGCTGTTGAGGTTGAACGACGACGGCGTGACCGTCGCTTCAAAAGCGTGGGCTGCCGCCTCGCGTTGGCGCAGCTTGCGCAGCATGTCGAACTCGCGGCGGCGCACGAAGTCGTTGCGCTGGCGCCGTTCGATCATTTCCTTCAGCATCTCGCGGCTGTAGGTCTGCTCGGGCAGCGACGAGTCGGAGGACGGGGCGTCCAGCTCCGACCAGTCTTTCAGGGGATTTCGAACGAACTTGGCCACCTTCGAAAAAAGGCGGCCTGACTCTTCCTTTGCCATTCAGAGAAGGTTATCGAAAGCGCGAATTTCTCTCTACCTTGCTGCGGCTCAATCCCCGAACATTTTCTGCTTCAGCTCGCGGCGCTGTTGCGCTTCGAGCGAGAGCGTGGCGGTCGGGCGGGCCAGCAGGCGGCCGACGCCGATGGGCTCGCCGGTCTCGTCGCAGTAGCCGTAGTCGCCGGCGTCGATGCGCTGGATCGACTGCTCGATCTTCTTGAGCAGCTTGCGTTCGCGGTCGCGCGTGCGCAGCTCGAGCGCGTGCTCTTCCTCGATCGTGGCGCGGTCGGCCGGGTCGGGCACGACCACGGTGTCTTCGCGCAGGTGCTCGGTGGTTTCACCGGCGTTCTCGAGGATGCCGCGCTTGAGTTCGACGAGTTTCAGGCGGAAGAACGCCATCTGCTTGTCGTTCATGTACTCGTCGTCGGGCATCGCGATGACCTCGGCGTCGCTCAGTTCGGCGGGCGTCTTGGTCTTCCAGTTGTTGAGCAGCTTCGGGTCTTTCTTGACGGCCAGCGGCGGCGGCGGCACCAGCGCGGTGGAAGGCGCCTGCGAGAAGCTGGACTTGGCGGCGGTCGACGCCACGGATTGCGGCATCGAGGGCACGGTGAGTTGCGACAGCCGGGACACGCGGCCACCACGCGCGGCGGGAGCGGGCGTAGCGGGGATCGAGGGTGTCGCCGGGGCGGAAGAAGAGGCGGCAGCCGTTTTTTTCATGGGGGTCGGGGGAGCAGAAAGGGTGGCCGCAGAACGGCCGACCGGTTGGGATGACGTAGGCGCCGTGCCCGCGGACTTGGTTGCGGGCTTGGCGGACTTCTTGGCAGCCGCGGTCCCGGTCTTGGCCGGGGTTGCCGCAGGCTTTTTGAGAGCGCTTTTCTCTTTCGCGGCAGGGGCGGCAGCAGCGGTGGCGGAAACCTTCTTCGCCGCGGGTACAGCCTTTACAGCCGGCGCCTTCTTTGCGGCGGGCTTGGTGGCTGGCGTGGCCTTGACGGCGGGTTTCTTCACGGTGACTGGCTCCTTGTACGAACTGGAACGCGCTTTCACTGGGTGTCTCCTCCCAAGGGAGTCGTTGCGGGTGTCAGGCCGCGCGGGCTCCACGTGTCGGGGGGCGTCCGCAGGTGGGCGAACCCCGGGGTTATACCCCCGAAAGCCCGCCAAAAACCCTTGGCGCCCCGTGCCGTAAGTCATATCTCGCCCCTGTGGACGAAGCATGGCTCCCGGAACAGGCGCGCGATTGTATAGAGAACTCGAAACGCAGCGCCATCGGGTACCGCACTGCCCTGCTCCGGTAGCATCGCGCGGCGCCGCCACAGGGGGTGGCGCAGGCACGCCGCGCGCCGCGGGAGGCAGCGCGGCGGCCCTTCAAACAACCGATCGGAAAGCAATCTTGAACAAGAAAACAGCATTGGGAGTCCTGGCCGCGGCCATCGTCGTTGCCTATGGCGGCAGCACCTGGTGGGCCGGCACGCAAATCAAATCGAGCTACGACGTCGCCCTCGGCGAACTGCCGAAGCAGACCGCGCTGGTGCGCGTGATCGAGCGCAGCTACGAGCACAACTTCTTCGGCGCCGTGAGCACCGTGACGCTCGAACTGGGCTGCCCGGCCGAGGCCGAAGCCGCCACCGCCCCTGCCGCATCGGCACCCGCCGCCGCGCCGGCCGCGGACACGACCGACGTCGCGCAGGCCACGACCGAAGGCGACGAAGAAGAACCCACCGAAGACGACAGCGACGCCAAGGCCACGCCGCCCAAGCCCGTGCGCATCACCTTCCGCGACACCATCCACCACGGCCCGTTCGCCGGCGGCACGCTGGCCGCGGCCGTCATCGACAGCGAACTGGTGCTCGACGCCAAGGCGCAGGCCGAGGCCGAAAAGCTGTTCGGCAAGGCCAAGCCGGTGACCGCGCACACCAAGGTCGGCTTCGGCGGCGGCTTCACCAGCGACCTCACGGTCGCGCCCGCCAAGCTGGCCGAAGAAGGCAAGGGCGAGTTCGCCTGGCAAGGCGCGCAGGCCCGCCTGGACATGGACGCGGCCCGCACCCGCCTGCGCTACGACATGACCATGCCGGGCATGGACATCAGCACCGCCTCCAAGGGCGTGCAGGTGAAGGTGGGCAAGTTCACCGCCAAGGCCGACATGGACGGCAGCGCCGGCTGGCTCCTGGCCACCGGCAAGTCCGAAGGCCGTCTGGACAGCTTCGAGCTGAACGCGCCCAAGGGCCTGCTCCCCGGCGGCGAGGGCGCCGCCCCCGCCAAGTCGATCAAGGTGCTGCTGCAGAACGTCGACCTGATTGCCGAAGCCACCATCAAGGACGGCCTGTACGCCTCCGAAGGCGCCTTCAAGGGCAAGGGCAAGGTCAACGAGACCGCCATCGACAAGTTCGAGATCGCCAGCAGCGCACGCCGCATCCAGGCGGCCGGCTACAAGAAGCTGGCCGACGCCTGGCTGCAGTCGACCGACGGTGCCGGCTGCGGCCAGCGCAGCAAGGGCCAGAAGGACGCGATGCAGGCGCTGATCAAGCAGCTCGCCCCCGACCTCAAGGCCATGGCCAAGCACAGCCCCGAAGCCGGCCTCGACCGCATGCTGATCGAGATCGGCGGCCAGAGCGCCGAGATCAGCTACTCGGTGGCCCTCGCCGGCGTGACCGACGAAGACCTGAAGCTGCCCGGCAACACGCTGCTGCTCCAGCGCGGCGTGCTCAAGGCCAACGCGCGCGTGCCCGTGAAGTGGATCGAGAAGCTGGCCGAAACCGGCGCCGAGAGCGGCCAGACGCCGCCGCCTGAAATGGTCGCGGGCCTGATCGAACAGGCCGAAGAGAACGGCTACGTGAAGCGCGCGGGCGACGACGTGGTCAGCCAGGTCGAGTTCAGCGAAGGCCAGCTCAAGCTCATCGGCAAGCCGGTGGGGAATTTCGGCAAGTAACCAATTCCTGCCCCATGAAAAACGGCGCTGACCTCGCGGTCAGCGCCGTTTTTTCATTTCACGCGCGCGTGCTCAGACCAGGCACTGCTCCAGCCCCTGCTCCAGGATCTCGCGCGGTAGCTCGATGCCGATGAACACCATGCGGCTCTGGCGCACCTCGTCCTTGCCCCACTCCGGGCCCAGGTCGCTGCCCATGAGCTGGTGCACGCCCTGGAAGATCACCTTGCGCTCGGTGCCCTTCATGTTCAGCACGCCCTTGTAGCGCAGCATGCGCGGGCCGTAGATGTTCACGATGGCGCCCAGAAAGTCTTCGAGCTTGGCCGGGTCGAAAGGCCGGTCGGCCTTGTAGACGAAGCTCTTCACGTCGTCATCGGTGTGGTGATGGTGACCGTGGCCCTCGTGCTTGTGCGAGGGGTGGTCGCACGCCTCGCCATGCGCGTGGTCATGGTCGTGGTGGTCGTGCGCCTCTTCTTCCTTCAGGAAGTCCGGGTCGATGTCCAGCTTGGCATTCAGGTTGAAGCCGCGCAGGTCGAAGATGTCCTTCAGCGGCACATCACCGAAATGCGCCTTCTGCTGCGGCGCGCGCGGGTTCATGTGCTTCAGGCGGTGAATGAGCGCGTCGGTCTCTTCGGCCGACACCAGCTCGCTCTTGCTGATGAAGATCTGGTCGGCAAAGCCCACCTGGCGGCGCGCTTCCTGGCGGTCGTTGAGCTGCTGCGGCGCGTGCTTGGCATCGACCAGCGTCAGGATCGAGTCGAGCAGGTAGCTCTCGGCGATCTCGTCGTCCATAAAGAAGGTCTGCGCCACGGGGCCGGGGTCGGCCAGGCCGGTGGTCTCGATCACCACGCGGTCGAAGTCGAGCAGGCCCTGGCGCTTCTTGGCGGCCAGCAGCTGCAGCGCCTCGCGCAGGTCTTCGCGGATGGTGCAGCAGACGCAGCCGTTGCTCATCTGGATGATCTGCTCCTTCGACTCGGTCACGAGGATGTCGCTGTCGATGTTCTCTTCACCGAACTCGTTCTCGATGACCGCGATCTTCTGGCCATGGGCCTCGGTCAGGATGCGCTTGAGCAGCGTGGTTTTGCCCGAGCCGAGAAAGCCGGTCAGGATGGTCGCGGGGATGAGGGCCATGGAAAAGTGCTCCGAAAGCGGAAAACAGAAAAAGGCGGGGGTTGGCGGGCAGTTTAGCCAATGCCACTGAGTTGCGTTGCCGACGGGGTCAAGCCCCCGTTCACAACGGCTTTCGGACCACCACCAGCCCCTTCAGGTACTCCCCTTCCGGGAACTCGATGGTCATCGGGTGGTCGGGCGAGGCGCCCAGGCGTTCGGCGATGTAACCGTCCACGCCGGCGTCGAGCCCGGCCGAGGCCACGATCTTGTGGAACAGGTCGGCGCTGATGCCGCCCGAGCACGAAAACGTGAGCAGCACGCCGCCGGGCTCCAGCAGCTTGAGCGCGAGGCGGTTGATGTCCTTGTAGGCGCGCGCGGCGCGCTCGGCGTGCAGCACCGTGGGCGCAAACTTCGGCGGGTCGAGCACGATGGCGTCGAAGGTGCGGCCCTGGTCGATGAACTCGCGCAGCACCGTGTTCACGTTGGCGTCGAGAAACTCCGTGGCAATGCCCTGCCCCTCGAAGCCGTTCAGCGCCAGGTGCGCGCGGGCCCGGTCGAGCGCGGGCTTGGACGAATCGACCGACACCAGCGAAGCCCCGTCGAGCGCGCCGGCCGCCTTCAGGCCCGCGAGCGCCGCCACGGTGAAGCCGCCCGTGTAGCAAAAACAGTTGAGCACGCGGCGAAAGCGCCGGTGTTGCGCCAACTCGGCAAAGCGCTGGCGGCTGTCGCGCTGGTCGAGGTAGAAGCCGGTCTTGTGGCCGGTCGCGATGTCCAGCGACAGCTGCCAGCCGTGCTCGCGGATGGTGATCTGGGTCTCGCCCTCGCCGCGCAGCCAGCCCGTGACGGGCTTCAGGCCTTCGCGCTCGCGGCCGCTGGCGTCGGAGCGCTCATACAGCTTGGTCAGGCCCGTGGCCGCGAGCAGCGCATCGGCCAGCACGTCTTTCCAGCGCTCCACGCCAGCCGACAGGAACTGCGCCACCAGCGTGTCGCCGTAGCGGTCGACGATCAGCCCCGGCAGGCCGTCGGCCTCGCCGTGCACCAGCCGCATGCCGTCGCTCTGCAGGTCGAACAGGCCGCGCGCATGCACCGCGCGCGCACAGACCGTGGAAAAAAAAGCAGCGTCGATGCGCTGCTTCTCATCAAAGCTCCAGGCCCGTGCCCGGATCTTGGACGTGGGGCCGAAGGCCGCCCACGCAAGGAAGTTGCCGTCGTGCGACTCCACGCGCACCGTTTCCCCCGAGTCCGCGCCGCCGCGCGCAATGGCGGATTCGAAGACCCAGGGATGGCGGCGTTGGAGCGAGCGCTCCTTGCCCGGCTTGAGGCGAAGGGTTTTCATGGGAGAACGGATGAATGAAAGAAGAAATAAAAAACGAAAAGAAAAGCTGCGGACGGTGGCTACTTGCCGTCCTTCTCCGGCCGGGCCTTGGCGCGCGGATGCGCCGCGTCGTAGACCTTGGCCAAGTGCTGGAAATCCAGCCGCGTGTAGACCTGCGTGGTCGCGATGTTGGCATGGCCCAGCAGCTCCTGCACCGCGCGCAGGTCGCTGCTCGACTGCAGCACGTGGCTCGCGAACGAGTGGCGCAGCATGTGCGGATGCACCGGCGCGGCCAGGCCCGCCTTCAGGCTGCGCTCGCGCAGCAGCTTCCACACCGCCTGCGAGGACATGCGCGCGCCGCGCGCACTGACGAACAGCGCCGGCTCCTGGCGCTCGCCGCGCACCGCGAGCCAGTCGCGCAGCGCCTCGGCCGCCTTGCTGCCCACGGGCACGCTGCGCCGCTTGCTGCCCTTGCCGAGCACATGGGCTTCCATCGCGTCCAGGTCGACCCAGCCGCGCGCCGTGCCGCTCGCCTGTGCGTCGAGCCCCGTGAGCTCGCTCACGCGCAGGCCGCAGCCATAGAGCACTTCGACGATGGCGCCGTCGCGCGCTTCGGTCCAGGGGTCAGCCTCGGGGTCGTACAGCTCGGCCAGGCGCACTGCGTCGTCCACGCCCAGCGCCTTCGGCAGCGGCCGGCCCGCCTTGGGCGCGTGCACGTCCTGCACCGGGTTGAAGCCGATCAGCCCTTCATGGCCGAGCCAGCGGTAAAAGCTGCGCCAGCAGGACAGCACCAGCGCAATGCCGCGCGGCTCGCGCCCGGCGCTGTGCAGCTGAGCCATCCAGCGGCGGATGTGCGCCGTCTGCACGCGGTCCAGCGGCAGGTTGGCCTCGGCCGCGTGGTCGGTCAGCGCGCGCAGGTGGAACGCATACAGCTCGACCGTGCGCGGCGCGAGCCGACGCTCCACGCGCACGTGTTCGAGGTATTTGTCGATCCATTCCATGGTGTCGTCGTGCTCCGTGCGCTGCCCGGGGCCGCGCTAGCTAGAACAGATAACCGAGCGATGCATTGTTCACGATGGCCGCGGGCTCACGCAACGCGCCCTTGAACAGCATGCCCCAGCGGCGCCAGCACGAGGTGGGCGCGGCGGCGTACTGCACGTCGAAGGCCTGGTCGAAGCCGCTGGCACGCACCAGCCGCTCGATGCGCCACAGGTGGTACGGCTCCGACACGATGATCACGCTGCGCACACCGTTCGCCTCCAGCACCGTGCGCGACAGCGACAGGTTGGCGCGCGTGGACGACGACACCGACTCCAGCACCATCGGCCCCGTGTAGCCCTCGGCCGTGGCGTGGTCGCGCATCACCTCGGCTTCGATGCGGCCGTCTTCGACATCGACGCCGCCCGAGAACACCAGCGTCTGCACGCGACCGGCGCGTGCCAGCACGATGCCCTGGTCGACCCGGCCCGTGAGGCAGGGGTTCGGCTTGCCGTCGAGGTACGCACGGTTGCCCAGCACCAGCGCCACGTCGGCCACGCGCGGTAGGGGTCCGGCCAATGCGGCCTCGGCACGCTCCCAGATCACGCCCGCGATGACGACGTACGTCAGCACGCCAGCCAGCAAGACCATGCACAGGCCAGCCAGCCAGGGCCGGCGGCGCCACCCGCGTCGCGCGGGACGGCTGCTGGGACCGCTCAAGGGCGCAGCCGCGACAGCGCGCCCGATGACAGCTCGGCGATGCGCTCGAGAAAGTCCGTGCCCATTTCGGCGTTGAAGCGCTGCGCGTCCGGCGAGGCCAGCACCAGCAGGCCGAAGGCCGGCGACTCGGCGTCGGCGCGCAGCGGAATCAGCGCGATCGATGCGGCGCCCTGCGGCTCGGGCAGCCAGTTGGCCGCCTCGAAGCCCGAGTTGAGCCCGCAATAAGGCGAGGTGAGCGAGGTGGCCAGCGCCTTCACGTCGTCGCTCACCCACTGGGCATAGGCTTCGTTCAGGTACTCGGTGCCGCAGTCCCACACCTTGATGGCCGTTTGCGGCACCAGGAACAGCGACTGCAGGTCGACCGCGATGCGGTACGGCAGGCTGCGCGGGTCGCGCGTGGTCAGCAGGCCCTTGGTCCAGCGCTGCAGGCGGTCGGCAATGACGACGTTTTCGGTGCCGTGGCGCACCATGTCCATCAGGCGGTGCTCCAGCGCCTTGATCTTCTCGCGCAGCATCTCGGCCTGGCGCTCCTGCAGGCTCACGGCGCGGTTGCCGTGCGGGCTGGTGAGCTGCACCTGCGCCAGCAGCTGGGCGTGGCGCTCGAAGAAGTCGGGCGTGTTCGACAGGTAGTTCGCGATGTCGTCTTCGGTGATCGGGTTCATGGCGTTGTTGTCGTGGGTGAATGGGGTCATGGCTGTTCCGAAATGTCGGGCACGTCGATCTCGCCCTCGAACACCGTCGTGGCCGGTCCTGTCATGAGCACCGGCCGGCCGTCGCCCTGCCACTCGATCGTGAGAATGCCGCCGTGCGTCTGCACGTCGACGCGGGAATCCAGCAGCCCCAGGCGAATGCCTGCCACCACCGCCGCGCAGGCGCCCGTGCCGCAGGCCAGCGTTTCGCCGGCACCGCGCTCGAACACCCGCAGCTTGATATTCGACCGGTCGACCACCTGCATGAAGCCCGCGTTCACGCGCTGCGGAAAGCGCGGGTGGTGCTCGATCTGCGGGCCCTGCTCGGCCACCGGCGCCGTGTCGACGTTGTCGACCACCTGCACCGCGTGCGGGTTGCCCATCGACAGCACCGCTACCGAAACGATAGCGCTGCCGGCCCGGGTGCCCAAGGCGAGGTGCCACTTCTGCCACGCGCCTTCGTGCTGCGGGTCGAGCCCGGCCGTGTCGAAGGGCACGCGCGCCGGCTCGAAGACCGGGGCGCCCATGTCGACCGTCACGCGGCCGTCGTCGCCCGTGCGCGGCTCGATCACGCCGGCCAGCGTCTGCACGCGCACGTCTTTCTTGTCGGTCAGGCCGTGCTCGCTCACGAAGCGCATGAAACAGCGCGCCCCGTTGCCGCACTGCTCCACCTCGCCGCCGTCGGCGTTGTGGATCACGTACTGGAAGTCGATGCCTGCAGCGGGCGACGGGCGCACCGTGAGGATCTGGTCGGCGCCGACGCCGAAATGGCGGTCGGCCAGGAAGCGGTACTGCGCGGCCGTGAGGCCCAGCGTGCCGCGCGTTTCGTCCAGCACGACGAAATCGTTGCCGGCTCCCTGCATCTTGGTAAAGCGGATTCGCATCGCCGGATTATCGCCACCGGCGCCGCCCTTCGCGCCGAAAGGGCCGCAGGCAGTCTGTGTAAATAGTCATCGCTGAGTCCGCGAGAAGTGCCCTTCAGGCGTTTGTCTGAGGGGCATTTTTCATTGGAGGCTGACCAATGGGACATCGATACGGACAGGCGCGGGGACAGGCAACGTTGTTCCCACTGATGCTCGATGAGCTCGTGGACCAGAACGCGCTGGTTCGAGTGGTGGATGCCTGGGTGCAGGCACTGGACCTGAAGGCACTGGGCTTTGCCAAGGCGCAGGCGCAGCGACTGGGAACACCGCCCTACGACCCAGGGGATCTGCTGCGGCTGTACATCTGGGGCTACCTGAGCGCGATCCGTTCCTCGCGGGCGCTGGAGCGCGAGTGCCACCGCAACGTGGAGTGCATGTGGCTGCTGGGGCGCCTGGCGCCGGATCACAAGACCATCGCCGAGTTCAGGCGCCAGAACACGGCGGCCCTGGTGGCCAGCTGTGCGGCCTTCGTGCAGTTCGCGCGGGCAAGCCGGCTGATCCGTGGATCGACAGTGGCCATCGATGGCTCGAAGGTGCAGGCGGTGGCCTCGCGCAAGGCGGTGGTGGGCCAGCGCGAGCTGGCTGCCCAGGCGCAGCGCAACGCGCAGGAGATCGCAGCCTATCTGCGGTTGCTAGACAGCCGGGACAGTGAGGATGACCAGGGCGGCGATGGGCCCGGAGGCGGCCCTGGCACGCCGGATGAAGTGCGCGCGGCCTTGGAGCGCCTGAAGGCCGAGGGCCGCGCTATCGCCAATCAGGCCCAGCAACTCATGCGCAGCGGTGCCAGCACCATCGTCAACGGGGAGCCCGAGGCCCGCCCGATGCGCAGCCTGAACAGCCAGCCGGGCTACAACCTGCAAACGGCGGTGGAGACGCAAAGTCACCTGATCGTGGCGCACGAGGTGGTCTGCGAGGTGAACGATCAGCGCCAGTTGCAGCCCATGGCCGAGGCGGCCAGCCAGGTGCTGCAGCAGCCCTGCACGGTGGTGGCCGATGCGGGCTATGCCAATGGGGAGCACATTGCAGCCTTGGACGCCCAGGGCATCACCAGCTACGTGGCGGGCGAGCGTTCGGTGAACCACCAGGGCGGCGGCAACCTGTACCAGCGCAGCGCCTTCGTTTATGACCCGGCCAGCGACAGCTTCACCTGCCCGGCGGGCAGTGCCCTAAAGCGCAAGCAGCTCTCGCGCAAGGACAAGATGGTGGTCTACGCAGCGCAGCCGAGCGACTGCGCCGACTGTGAGCAAAAACCAAAATGCACCACGGCGCGCCAGCGCTTCGTCTCGCGCCACCTGCACGAAGAGGCGCTTGAGGCCAATGCGAGCCGGCTGGCCGCTCAGCCCTGGATGATGGCGCTCAGGCGCCAGACGGTGGAACACCCCTTCGCCAGCATCAAGTACCTCATTCTGGGCAATGCGCGATTGCTGATGAGGCACACGAGCGGAGCGCGTGCGGAGTTCAGCCTGGCTGTGATGGCCTACAACCTGAAGCGGGTGTTCAACATGAAGGGAGCGCCCTGGATGCTCCAGGCGCTGCGGGGCTGAGGCCCTTGGGGCAATCGCTCGCCCAATGAAAAATGCCCCGCTCTCGCGGGGCATCTCGATCTAAGCGGCCAGCAGACTATTTACACAGACTGCAGGGCGCGGCCCTTTCGGCGCGTGTGTGCGTGCCCGGCCTCAGCCCTGGATGAACGCCAGCAGGTCGGCGTTCACCTGCGCCGCGTGCGTGGTGCAGGTGGCGTGCGGCGCGCCGGCGTACACCTTGAGCTGGCTGCCCTTGATCATTTCGGCCGCGAGCTTGCCCGTGGCCTCGAAGGGCACGACCTGGTCGTCGTCGCCGTGGATCACCAGCGTGGGCACGTCGATCTTCGCCATGTCGGGGCGGAAGTCGGTCTCTGAGAACGCCGTCACGCAGTCGATGGTGGCCTTGATCGAGGCCTGCAGCGCGATCTGCAGCGTCTGCTTGAACACGCCCTGCGACACCTTCGCGCCCGGGCGGTTGGTGCCGTAGAACAGCGTGCTGAAGTCGTCGAGGAACTGCGGCCGGTCGGCGGCCAGCCCGGCGCGGATGCCCGCGAACAGCGACGCCTCGGGGCCCACAGGGTGGTCGGGCGTCTTCATGAAGAGCGGCGTCACCGCGCTGATGAGCGCGAGCTTGGCCACGCGGGCGCTGCCCTTGCGCGCGATGTAGCGCGTGACGTCGCCGCCGCCCATCGAGAAGCCCGCCAGGATCACGTCCTTCAGGTCGAGCGTTTCGATCAGCTCGGCGATGTCGTCGGCGAAGGTGTCGTAGTCGTAGCCGGTCCAGGGCTGGCTCGACCGGCCGAAACCGCGGCGGTCGAACGCGATGACGCGGTAGCCGCGCTCGGCGAAGAACAGCATCTGGGCATCCCACATGTCGGCGCTCAGCGGCCAGCCATGGCTGAAGACGATGGGCTGGCCGCTGCCCCAGTCCTTGTAGTAGAGCTCGGTGCCGTCGCGAAGGGTCAGTGTGGTCATGGTTTTTCCTTGAGGTTGGCGAGAGGGTGAAAGGGAACGAGAGACAAATAAAAAGAAGGCAGGAAGAAGCAGAATCCGCGCCGCTCAGAGCGCCAGGAAGTGGTGCACCTCGGGCTTGCCCGGGCCGATGTGAAAGCGCAGCGCCTCGGCCTGCAGGTCGGCATCGGCGTGCGACACGCGGTGGTGCTGGCGCAGGTGCTCGGCCCACGATTCCACGAGGAACCACTCCATCACGCGCTCGGCGTCGGTCGTGTGCTCCTGCACGCCCCAGGCGTAGGCACCGTCACGGCGGCGCTCGAGCGACAGCCGCTTCATTGCATCGAGGAACGCCGGTCGGTCTTCCTTGCGGATGCGGTACTCGACCTGGATCATCACGGGCCCGCGGTCGTGCGCCACCGGCTCAGCCAGGAGCGGTTCGGGCCAGTGGTTCGAGGCCTGCAGGTCGGCCTCGCCGGCGGGCAGCCGCACGCGGTGGAACACCAGGCCCATCACCACCAGCCCCACCGCGCCCGCCACCAGCGTGGCCGGCACGCCGATCTGCTGCGCGACCAGGCCCCAGCCCAGGCTGCCGGCGGCCATCGCGCCGTTGAACACCGTGAGGTACACGGCCAGCCCGCGCCCGCGCACCCAGTTCGGCAGGATTGACTGGGCCACCCCGTTGAGCGTGGTCAGCGCAATGATCCAGCCCAGGCCGAGCACGCCCAGCATCGGCACCGCCAGCCATTGCGGCGGCGCGAACACCAGGGCGCCCATCACCGCGGCCGTGAGCAGCGAGGCCAGCAGCAGCATGCCGTCGGCGTCGAGCCGTGCGCGCAGCCGCGGCATCACCAACGCACCGCCGATGGCGCCCGCGCCCACCGCGCCGAGCAGGATGCCGTAGAAGCTCGCCGTGCCGCCGAGCATCTGGCGCGCCACCAGCGGCAGCAGCGCCCACACCGAGCTCGCGAACAAAAAGAACACCGCCGCGCGCAGCAGCACCACATGCAGCTCCTTGCTGGCCCGCGTGTAGCGGATGCCCGCGCGGAAGGCGCCGAAGAAGTTCTCCGACAGCCCGCTGTCGACCGCCGCCGGGCGCTTCCACCACAGCAGCGCCGCGATCACGAACACGTAGCTCAGCACGTCGAGCCCGTAGGTGGCGGCTGCGCCGAAGCTCGCGAGGATCAGCCCGCCCGCCGCCGGCCCGATGGAACGTGCGATGTTGATGCCCAGCGAGTTGAGCGCCACCGCGCCCTTCAGCTCGCTGCGCGGCACCAGCTCCGGCACGATCGACTGCCAGGTCGGCCCCATGAGCGCTGCACCGATGCCGCCCACGAAGGTCAGCGCCACCAGGTATTCGACCGTGAGCGCGCCCGTGTGCGACAGCACCAGCAGCGTGCCGCTCACCGCGGCCAGCAGCACCTGCACGAAGATCAGGAAGCGCCGGCGATCGAGGATGTCCGAGAGCACGCCCGCCGGAATCGCCAGCAAGAAGATCGGCAGCGTCGCCGCCGTCTGGATCAGCGCCACCGCGGTCGGGCTGGCCGACAGGTCGGTCACCAGCCACGAGCTGGCCACGTCGCGCATGAAGCTGCCGATGTTGCCCAGCACCGTGGCGCCCCACAGCACCGCGAAGACCGGCTGGCGCAGCGGCGCAAAAGCGCCGGCAGACTTTTGAGGCTCAGTCATCGTGGCGCTCCTTGAGGTCGAGCCAGGCGACAAGCACGAAGCCGCCGACCAGGCCCAGGTGTTCGAAGAAAGAGTTGGCGGCCATGAAGCGCTCGGGCCCCAACGGCATTTCCCAGAAACGCAGCGCGACAAAAGTCGCCATCAGCGTGAAGCCGCCCAGTGCGAGCGCGCCGAGCCAGCGCCAGAAGCCGACGAGGATGAGCGCCGCGGCGCCCAGCTCCAGCACGATCACCGCCACGGCCAGAGGGCCGGCCGGCGACAGGCCGAAGTGGTTCATCTCCGCGAGGGCGGCGTTGAAGTCCATCGCCTTGTTCAGGCCGCCCTGCAGGTAGGCCGCGCACAGCAGCAACAAAGCGATCCAGCGCACAGCGGGTGAAAGGGTCCAGTGCATCGCTTTCATCACACCGCCCAGCAGGCGCAACCCAGCGCGCCCCAGAAGCTCTTCAGGTCGGCGATGGGCAGCTTGCTGCTCCATGCCGTCGCGTGCTGGTGGCCGTGCACGTTGCAGTCGTTGGCGCAGGCGCACGACATCGCAGCGTTGCGCATCACCTTCTGCAGCGGCGCGCCTTCGGCCTTGTCGGCCCAGCCGGCGTAGCCGCCGAAGGTGCGTGCAGGCGACCAGTCGGGCATGGCGGGCGGCACGCTGCCTTCGTCGTGCGGAGCGAACGGCCCGGCGCCGTAGACCACCTTGCCACCCACCATCGTGAGCAGCGCGGTCGTGTCGGCAATCTCCGATTCGGCGCAGGCGAAGAAATCGCGGTCGGGCACCACCAGGTCGGCGAGCTGGCCGGCTTCGATACGGCCTTTCTTGCCCTCTTCGTTCGAGAACCAGGTGACGTTCTCGGTCCACATGCGCAGCGCGCCTTCGCGGTCCAGGCAGTTGCGCTGCGGGTACAGCTGCATGCCGCCCACCGTCTTGCCCGTGACCAGCCACGACAGCGACACCCACGGGTTGTACGAGGCCACGCGCGTCGCGTCAGTGCCGGCCGACACCTTCATGCCGCGCTCCAGCATGCGCTTCACCGGCGGCGTGGCTTCGGCCGCGCCGGGGCCGTAGCGCTCGACGAAATACTCGCCCTGGTAGGCCATGCGGTGCTGCACCGCCACCCCACCGCCGAGCGCGGCGATGCGGTCCATCGACTGCTCGGAAATCGTCTCGGCATGGTCGAAGAACCAGTTCAGGCCCGCCAGCGGCGTGTCCTTGTTGACCTTCTCGAACACGTCGAGCGACCGGCTGATGGTTTCGTCGTAGGTCGCGTGCATGCGCCAGGGCCAGCGGTTCTGCGCCAGGATGCGCACCACGCCTTCGAGATCGCCTTCCATCTCGGGCGCCATCTCCGGGCGCGGCTGGCGGAAGTCCTCGAAGTCGGCCGCCGAGAACACCAGCATCTCGCCCGCGCCGTTGTGGCGGAAGTAGTCGTCGCCCTGCTTGTAAGTCGAGTTCGCCGTCCAGTTCAGGAAGTCGTCCTTCTCGGCCTTGGGCTTCTGCGTGAAGAGGTTGTAGGCCAGGCGGATCGTGAGCTGCCCGTCGTCGTGCAGCTTGCGGATCACTTCGTAGTCGTCGGGGAAGTTCTGGTTGCCACCGCCCGCGTCGATGGCGCCGGTCACGCCCAGGCGGTTGAGCTCGCGCATGAAGTGGCGCGTCGAGTTGAGCTGGTAGTCGAACGGCAGCTTCGGCCCCTTGCCCAGCGTGGCGTACAGGATGGCCGCATTCGGCTTGGCCAGCAGCAGGCCGGTCGGGTTGCCGGCGCTGTCGCGCACGATTTCGCCTCCGGGCGGCGCGGGCGTGTCCTTGGTGTAGCCCACGGCGCGCAGCGCGGCGCCGTTGAGCAGCGCGCGGTCGTACAGATGCAGGATGAACACCGGCGTGTCGGGCGCCACCGCGTTCAGCTCGGCCAGGGTCGGCAGGCGCTTCTCGACGAACTGGTGCTCGGTGAAACCGCCCACCACGCGCACCCACTGCGGCGCTGGCGTGATCGCCACCTGGCGCTTGAGCATGCCCATCGCATCGGCCAGGCTCTTCACGCCGTCCCAGCGCAGCTCCATGTTGTAGTTGAGCCCGCCGCGAATGATGTGCAGGTGGTTGTCGATGAGGCCCGGCAGCACGCGCTTGCCTTGCAGGTCGATCACGCGGGTGCGGCTACCGGCCAGCGGCAGCACGTCTTCGGCGCGGCCCACGCGGGTGAAGCGGCCGTCCTTGATCGCCACCGCGTCGGCCGTGGGATTGGCACGGTCCAGCGTGGTGAAGCGACCGTTGCGCAGGATGAGGTCGGGGGTGGGGTTTTCGGTGTGGGCCATGGTCGATGCGGGTGCGATGGAGGTGGCTGCGAGGGCGCCAAGGGCGCCAAGAAAGTGACGGCGTTGCGGGTCTTGCGAGCTCATGCGTCGCTCCGCTCCGAGGGGCGGGCGGCGGCGGTCTTCACCGCTTCGGCCTTCACGCAGGTGGGCAGTTCGCCGAACACGTGCGGCTTGACCTGGTGCTGGAGCCACGAGGTGGCGGCCGGCCGGTCGAACACCTGCCGCACCAGCGGCGGGATCTGCTCGCCCAGCAGGATGCCCAGCAGGCCCACCAGGGCGATCACCGGCGGCGCCGGCGAGCGCACCTGGAAGAGCGCGTAGATCACGCCGACCAGCAGGCCGAGCGCGAGGGAAACGACATAGGTCTTCATGGTCGGTCGGCCTTCCGGGTGCTCTGGCGCTCAGCCTTCGTGCGCGCCGAACATGGTCTTGGCGTACGTCACGCCCAGACCGTACGCGCCGCCCACCTTCTTGGCGATGCCGGTCGTCAGCTCGTACGTGTCGCCACGCGCCCAGTCGCGCTGCAGCTCCAGCAGGTATTGCAGCGAGGTCATCGGCCGCGCGCCGGCCTGCACCATGCGTTCCATCGCGCGGTTGTGCGCCTCGGTGGAGACGTCGCCGCTGGCATCGGCAATCACGTACACCTCGAAGCCTTGGTCGAGCGCCGACAGCGCCGGGCCCACGATGCACACGCTGGTCCACAGGCCCGCCAGCACGATGCGCGGCTTGCCGATTTCGTTCACGCGGTCGATCACGGCGGCGTCTTCCCAGGTGTTCATCGAGGTGCGGTCGAGCATCTTCTGGCCGGGGAAGGCGTCGGTGATCTCGCTGAACATCGGGCCCGAAAAACTCTTCTCGGCCACGGTCGTGAGGATGGTCGACACCTTGAAGCCGGCCGCCGCCTGCGCCACCAGCGCGGCGTTGTTGCGCAGGTTCACGGCATCGATCGAGTGCGTGGCAAAGGCCATCTGCGACTGGAAGTCGATCATCACCAGCGTGTGATCGGTGGGGGTGAGCAGCGTGGCGCCGGCGGTGGGGGTTGCTTTGACGGTCATGAGAGGCTCCTTCGACAGGGTTGAGTACTTAGATATTCGATTCGGTTCACAATCGCTTTCGGAGGGAATTTCCTTGGCGTGGGCTGAATCATCCGGTGCACGCAGGGCCCCATCGACGAAACTTTTCACCATCAATGATCGAAGTTTTCGATCATTCCTTTTTTGCGAGGAACGCCCCGTGCTCAAGCTCACCCTGGAAGCCATCGAGGTCGTCGACGCCATCGCGCGCCACGGCTCCTTTGCCGCCGCCGCCACGCGGTTGAACAAGGTGCCCTCCACCATCTCGTACGCCGTCGGCAAGCTCGAGGAACAGCTCGGCATGCTGCTGTTCGAGCGCAACGGCCCGCGCGTGACCCTCACCGGGGCCGGCGAAGAAATGCTCAAGGAAGGCCGCTGGCTGCTCGGCGCCGCGAGCGACCTCGAATCGCGCATGCGGCAGATTGCCACCGGCTATGAGTCGGAACTGCGGCTGGTGCACGACTCGCTCATTCCCACCGAGGCCTTCATGAGCGACATCCGCGCTTTTGAAGACCTGCGCTGCGGCACGCGGCTGCGCATCGGCTGCGAGGCGCTCACCGGCAGCTGGGAGGCGCTGCGCGAGGGCCGCGCCGACATCGTGGTGGCCGCAGGCGAAGGCCCGGCCGGCGGCGGCTACCAGACCGCGGCCGTGGGCAACCTCGACTTCGCCTTCTGCGTGGCGCCCACCCACCCGCTCACGCGGCTGACGCGCCCCGTGCAGCGCGGCGACCTCATCGACTGCAACGCCATCGTCGTCGGCGACACCGCGCGCATCCTGTCGGACCGCACCGTCGGCCTCATGGCCGGCCAGCCGCGCATCACCGTGCCGTCGATGGCCGCCAAGGTCGCCTGCCAGGTCGCCGGGCTGGGCCATGGCTTTCTGCCGCGCGCCTGCATCGCCGGCGAGCTGTCGCGCGGCACGCTGGTCGAGCTGCCGACCGAAGAGCCGCGCACGCCCGAAGCCTTCTGGCTCGCGTGGAAGACCGGCGCACAAGGCCAGGCGCTGCGCTGGTGGCGCGAGCGGCTGAACCGCTCGCTCATTCCCGCGCTGCTGCCGCGCTCGTTCGCCTGAAGAGAAAGAAAAACGAAGAGGCTGTCGCTCAGCCGCCGGCGCGCAGCTTGTCCAGCGCCCGGTCGAGGAACGCCAGGCGGTCTTGCCCCCAGAAGCGCTCGCCGTTCAGGATGAACGTGGGCGCGCCGAACACGCCCGCTGCCACCGCGTCGGCGCTGTTCGCGCGGTACACGGCCAGCACTTCGGCCGACTGCTCCAGCGCCTGAAGCGCCGCGCCGTCGTAGCCGGTTTCGTCGGCGATGGCGATGCGCACGTCGGCCTGCGCCGTGTCGCGCTCTTCGGCCCACAGCGCGCGCAGCAAGGCGTGCGACAGCGGTTGCGCGTCGAGGCCCTGCAGCTGGGCGGCAATCACCATCCAGCCGGGGTACTTGTTCCAGTTCGGGTCGGTCGGCGCGCCCTTCGGGTAGTGCGCCGGCTCCAGGTTCATCGGCAGGCCGAGGTAATCGCGCCAGCGCGACAGCTCCAGCGCGTGGTACGTGCGGCGCGGCTCCGGGCGCGTCTTCAGCGGAATGCCGCCGGTCTGCGGCACCACCGCCTGGAAGTCGTAGGGCTTGAGCGTGAGCTGCACATGGTGGCGGCGCACGATGTCTTGCAGTTGCGGGCCGCCGAGGTAGGCCCAGGGCGAGGAGAGGCTGTAGTAGCAGTCGAGAGCGATCATGTCCGGATTATCTTCAGCCCCCCGGCCAGCGCCCGACGGCGGCGCCATACACCTCGCAACGCAGCGCCTTGCGAACGCGGTGAAACTACGTCCCTTGCGCGTTGTGCACTCGCTGGGCCCTGCCCTTGCGGCGCCACGCAGCCATTTTTCCGGGAGCCCTGATTTGCAGCCGAAGACCCAAGCCAAGATTGCACGCATTGCCCTGTCGGCCTCGGCCGCCGTCATCGGCAGCCTGGCCGCCTACTGGACCCTGCTCGCCACGCGACAGGGCCACATCTTGTTCAACGCCCGCAAGCTGCCCGTCGTGCATCTGTCGGACGACTTCTCGACCTACTCGCACCCCGTGCCGGGCGGCATGGTGCGCGGCTACGTGTACCACCCGCACGGCGAAGACGCGCTGCAAGACCTGTTCATCTACTTCGCCGGCCGCGGCGAAGACGTGCGCGCCACCGCGCAGATGTTGCACTGGCTGCCCGAGGGCTTCGGCTTTGCGGCGCTCAACTACCGGGGCGTGGCCGACTCGGAGGGCGCACCGTCTGAAATCGCCTCCGTGGCCGACGCCGCCCAGTTCGCCAACCACCTGCGCCGCGCCTTTCCGCATGCGCGCCTGCACGTGGTGGGCCGCAGCCTCGGCACCGGCGTGGCCATCCAGCTTGTGGCGCAGCAGCCCTTCGAGAGCCTGCAGCTCGTCACCCCGTACGACTCGCTGCTCGAAGTCGCGAAGAAGCGCTTTCCGCTCGTGCCGCTGTCGCTGTTGCTGCGGCACCGCTTCAACTCCATCGAGCACAGCAAGGAAGTCGCCGCCAAGACCCAGGTGCTGCTCGCCGCGAAGGACGACGTGGTGCCGCACGAACGCTCCGAAAAACTCATCGCCGCCTGGCCCACGCCCGTGAGCGTGCAGACCGTGTCGAACTCGGACCACCACAACATCACCGGGCTCGAAGAGACGTGGTTGATGCTGGTGGACTTTGCGTTGACGGCGGTGTTGCCGGAGCCGAAGGCTGCTTAGGGGTTGCGGGCCGGTCGTGATGCAGAGGCTTCACGCCAGCCGCTGTGGCTAGGCCGGCTTGAGCGAAGGTTGCGCTTGCAGCGCATCGCGTACGGCGCCGGCTGTTGCGTTGACGGTGGCGATACGTGTCATCAACGCTTCGTTAAGCAGGCGGAGCAAGGCGCTCAGTTCAGTGCGGGTGGGAGCGAGTTCTTCGCTGTCGTTGTTGATCGCCGCCGAAAATTGACCCAGCGGGGATGCGATCGGCGGAATCCAACATTCCACCTCTCCAGACTCATCCGCTCCGCCGAGCGCGAAAGAAGCCCGCTCTGATCATTGACTGGAGCGCAACTATCTTCTGCCCTATCCCCTCTTAATCCGCAAAGGTAACCGCAAGACACTCCTCCTCGTCCCACAAGGAGTGCTCTCATGCCAATCGCCTTACTCGCGCTGACCCTCAGCGCCTTCGCCATCGGAACGACCGAGTTCGTCATCGTTGGCCTCCTCCCCACCGTCGCTGCCGACCTCGGCATCGGCCTTCCCTCGGCCGGCCTACTGGTCAGCCTCTATGCGCTGGGTGTTGCCATTGGCGCGCCGGTGCTCACGGCCCTCACGGGCAAGCTGCCGCGCAAGGCGCTGCTGCTCGGGCTGATGGCGCTGTTCACGGTCGGCAATCTGCTGGCGTGGCAGGCGCCCAGCTATGAATCGCTGATTGCCGCCCGCGTGCTCACGGGGCTGGCACACGGAGTGTTCTTCTCGATCGGCTCGACGATTGCCACCGGCCTGGTGCCGAAGGACAAGGCGGCGAGCGCCATCGCGATCATGTTCACGGGCCTCACGGTGGCGCTGGTCACGGGCGTGCCGCTGGGCACGTTCATCGGGCAGCACTTCGGCTGGCGCGAAACGTTCCTGGCGGTGTCGGCGCTGGGCGTGGTCGCCTTCATCGGCAGCTGGATCTTCGTGCCGGGCAACATCCGCCACACGCCGCCGGCCTCGCTGGCGCAACAAGCGAAGGTGCTGGCCGAGCCGCGCCTGCTGCTGGTGTATGCCAAGACGGCCATCGGCTACGGCGGCTCGTTCATTCCGTTCACGTTCCTGGCGCCGATCCTCACTCAGGTATCGGGCTTCAGCGCCGGCGCGGTGGGCTGGGTGATGCTGGTGTACGGCATCTCGGTGGCGGTGGGCAACATCTGGGGCGGCAAGCTGGCCGACCGGCTGGGACCGATTCCGGCGCTGAAGATCATCTTTGCGCTGCTGGCGGCCGTGCTGCTGGTCTTCAACTTCGCGGCGCCGCACAAGTGGCTGGCGCTGGTGGCGGTGCTGATGTGGGGCGCGGTGGCGTTCGGCAATGTGCCGGGGCTGCAGGTGTACGTGGTGAAGCAGGCCGAACGCTTCACGCCGCAGGCGGTGGACGTGGCCTCGGGCCTGAACATCGCGGCCTTCAACCTGGGCATTGCCGGCGCAGCCTGGGCCGGCGGTTTGATCGTGACGCACCTCGGGCTGATGCACACGCCCTGGATCGGCGCGCTGGTGGTGCTGGTGTCGCTGGCCCTCACGCAGTGGAGCGGCACGCTCGACCGACGTGCCGGCATTCCGGTGCACGCCTCGGGGCCGGTGCCGGCCGGGCACTGAGCCATCTTCCTCCCTCTTCTTTTCCCCTTCTTTGAACGCACAAGGACCACACACGTCATGACCACAAACAACAACGCTCCCATTCCCGCCTTCGGCCTCGGCACCTTCCGCCTGCAGGGCCAGGTGGTGATCGACTCGGTGAAGAACGGCCTCGACCTGGGCTACCGCACGATCGACACGGCGCAGATCTACGGCAACGAAGCCGAGGTGGGCCAGGCCATTGCCGAAAGCGGCGTGGCCCGTAAAGACCTCTTCATCACCACCAAGATCTGGACCGACCACTACGCCAAAGACAAGCTGGTGCCGAGCCTGAAAGACAGCCTCGCCAAGCTGCGCACCGACCATGTGGACCTGACGCTGATCCACTGGCCCTCGCCTGGCAACGCCGTGCCGGTGGCGGAGTTCATGGGCGCGCTGGCCGAAGCCAAGGCGCTGGGGCTCACGAAGCAGATCGGCGTGTCGAACTTCAACATCGCGCTGATGCAGGAAGCCATTGCCGCCGTGGGCGCGCCGGCCATTGCCACGAACCAGATCGAGCTGCACCCCTATCTGCAGAACCGCAAGGTGGCGGCCTTCGCGCAGAGTCAGGGCATCCGCATCACCTCGTACATGACGCTGGCCTACGGCAAGGTGCTGAACGATCCGGTGATCGGCGCGATTGCCACGGCGCACGGCGCCACGCCCGCGCAGGTGGTGCTGGCCTGGGCGATGCAACTGGGCTACGCGGTGATTCCGTCGTCGACGAAGCGCGCGAACCTCGAAAGCAACCTGAAGGCGCGGCAACTGACGCTGACCGAGGCCGAGATGGCGCAGATCGCGGCGCTCGACCGCGGCGAGCGGCTGACCGATCCGCAAGGACTGTCGCCGGCGTGGGATTGAGGCTCTGGCGTCGGGCATGAGGCGGTGCGGCCGCGCGGCAGAATGCAGCAACCCCTCGGGGCGCCACGACCGGCGCCCTTTTTCTTCTGCTTCTTTCCCCCTGCCAGCCATGACCGACCTCCACACCCGCATCTCCGACAGCTTCAACGCACAGGGCCTGATGGCCACGCTCGGCGCGCGGCTGGTGCATGTGGGCGACGGCGAGGTGCACATCGAGATGCCGTTCTCGAAGGCGCTGTCGCAGCAGCGCGGCTATGTGCATGCGGGCGCGGTGACGAGCATCGTCGACAGCGCCTGCGGCTACGCGGGGCTCACGAAAGCACCGCAGGGCTGCGACGTGGTGACGGCGGAGTTCAAGATCAACTTCATGCGGCCCGCACTGGGCGAGCGCTTCCTGGCGGTCGGCCGCGTGCAAAGCTCGGGCAAGCTGCTCGCGGTGTGCACGGGCGAAGTGCGTGCCTTCGCGAAGGCGGGCGACACGGACTACAAGGTGGTGGCGATGATGCAGGCGACCATCGTGAACGTGCCGCAGTAAGCGCGCGCGACAGCGGCGGCGGTCGTCGTCGCTGGGTGCGGCTACCCGCGCTGCACGGTGGCTTCGCCTTGTTCCTGTTGTTGCTGCGGCGGCTTCTGCTTCTGCTGCTCGGCGATCACCGCGCGGCACATGGCTTGCAGTTCCGCCGCGACGGCGTCCGGCGCCTTGCGCAGCTCGGCAATGTCGCGCTCGCCGACGCAGTGGCCTTCGAGGCGAACGTAGATGCGCGTGAAGTTGCCGCCGAGCGCGCGGGCAATGTCGCGCAGGCAATCGGCGACGCTGGCAAAGCCGGTGTGGCTGTAAGAGCTGGGCGGGATCACGCCCTTGGAGCGCGGCGCGCGCACGGAATACAGGTACGACGCGCCTTCAGAGCGCAGCTCCACCACGGGCTGCAGACCGCGCTGAACGTCGTCTTTTCCTTGCTTTCCTTGCATGGGGCGGAGTGTAAATCTGGCGCGGGCAGAATCTGCCCACCGGGCCGAAGGCCGCTTCGCAAGGGGTGGCACTTCTTCATTTTTGTCACGGCGCTGCGCTCACATTGCAGCCGCCATTCACACTCTGAGTCCATGGCCAATCGCTCTTACCTGTACAGCCTCAGCAACCGGCCCACGTCGTATGCGGACCGGCCCGAAACGATCTCGGGCGTGTCCGAGTGGAACTACGACGTACCGTTCATGTACCGACTGCTGATGTCGGGCGACCCGCAGCTGTGCGCGTCGCTGATCTCCGACGGGCTCGACGACGATGAGGCGGACGAGAAGGTGAAGCTGTACGCGATCAGCAGCCGCTTCGAGCCGGGCTTTGTGCGGGTGAAGCGCTTCATCGATATCGTGCGGTTTCTGGCGGCGCAGGCGCCAGCAGTGACGCCTGCAGCAACGGTCTCTGCTGCTGCTGCGCCACAGGCCACGTCGCTTGTCGGCCGGCTCAAGGGCTGGCTCTCGCCGGCTGCCGCTCCTGCAACGGCGAAACCCACGACGGGCTCGGCGCAGCTGCTGACCTGGCTGGACGACACCCTGGCGTTTCTTGAAGCCCACCGCGACACGCACCTGCTGCTGGAGACGGTCGAGCTCGACACCATGTCCGAATCGGAAGAAGCCCCGCTGCGGGCCTGCGTCGAGCAGGAACTCGCGCGCTGCCAACAGGCCGGCGCCGCGCTCGATGCGTTGCCGCAAGACATCGAGGCGGCGGCGCAGTTGCTGCGCGAGGCCGGTGCGACCCAGCAGGCAGCCCCGCTCGATGCGTTCTTCGGGCTGCGCTTCGACGACGACTGCGACAGCACTCGCAGCCGCGCGACGGAATACCCGCTGGGGCTGCAGTGGTCGGAGGTTCTGTACTTCGGCCTGTTCAACCGCGCCGAGTTCGAAGCAGCGACGCGCGGCGACGCTGCTGCGTAGCGCTTCAGCCGCCGCGCCGCGGGGCAGCCCATGCCGACAGAATGCGCACGGCCTCGGCGTCCATCTTCTGTTCAGCCGGCTGCGCACGCGCGGCCAGCGGTGCGCCGGCTTCGGTGCGCAGCACATCGACGTCGATCGGGTGGCGCGCCGCCAAGGTCACGCCCTGGAACGCTTCGCCCGACTGCGCGAGCGTGGCCGCGTAGTAGAGCTGGCCGATGCCCGCGATGTGCATGGCCGCCACGCACATGGCGCAGGGCTCGCACGAGGTGTAGAGCTCGCAGCCCGACAAATCAACCGTGCCCAGCCGGCGGCAGGCGTCGCGAATGGCTTCGACCTCGCCGTGCGAGGTGGGGTCGTGGTGCGCGACGGAGTGGTTGAAGCCCTCGCCGACCACCTCGCCGTTCTTGACGACGACAGCGCCGAAGGGCTCGGTGCCGGGCTCCTGGAGTGCCCGGGCCGAGAGGGCCAGGGCGCGCTGCATGAAGTGTTTTTGGTACATGGGTCGGATCTCTTGTTGTCTCAGGCCTTGCGGGCGTGGTCGATGGGGGACAGCGCGGGCGCGGTTGGTGCGCCGAAGAGGCCGATGGTGGCGCTCGCGTACCGGCGCGGGTCGAAGCGCAGCACGGCGGGCAGCAGCAGCACGGTGATGACGGCCAGGTAGGCCCAGGCCATGGTGAAGCCGCCGGTCTGCTCGCGCACCCAGCCGGTGACGAAGGGCGCGAGCGCCGCGATCATGAAACCCACGCCCTGCATGAAGCCCGCGAGCGCGCCGGCCTGTGCGGGGTCGGACCGGTGGTCGAGCGCGAGCACCATGCACAGCGAGAACGCACCGCCCAGGCCCACGCCGAGCACGACGGCGATGACCGCCGCCGGCACGGGCAGTGCGAGCCCGAGCGCCGCAAAGCCCGCGAGCTGCGCGAGCAACGCGCCGACCAGCCAGGGCCGCAGGTCGCGCTGGCCGCCGCGCCGCGCGAGCGCCGGCAGGGTCAGCGCGCCGACGACCTGCGCCAGCGTCATGAGTGCGAGCACGGCGCCGCCCTGCTGCGCAGTCCAGCCGCGCTCGGCATGAAAGTAATGCGGCAGCCATGCGACGAGGCTGGTGTAGCCGCCGTTGATGAGGCCGAAGCACAGCGCCAGCAACCACGCACGGCGGTGGCCGAAGCAGCGCAGCCAGGCACGATCGAGCGACGGGTCGGCGGTGCCGCGCGCGGACGACGACGCAGACGGCAGCTGCCGCGCACCGCGCAGCCACGCCACCAGCGCCACGACCGCGAGCACCGCCCACATGGCGAGGCCGGCGTGCCAGTCGAGCTGCGCATCGCCGCCCGCGGCGCGCGCGAGCCACGGGCTGGCCATGGCGCCGAGCCCGCCGCCGCCCATGATGGCGGCCGAATAGAGCCCGGTCATGAGGCCGAGCCGCGCGGGGTACGCCTGCTTGACCACGCCGGGCATGAGCGCCTGCGCCAGCCCGACGCCCGCGCCCGCGAGCGCGGCGCTCCACAGCAGCGCCGCGGCACCGCCTGCCACGTAGCGGCCGGCGCAGGCCAGCGCGATGGCGCCGAGCCCGAGCGCAATGCCGCCGCGCGCGCCCAGGCGCTGGCCCACGGCCGCACCCGACAGCGACACGGCGCCCATCGCAAACATCGGCAGCACGGTGAGCAATGCGACGGCGTGAAAGCCGATGCCGGTCGCAGCGCGGATCGGTTCGAGCAAGGGGCTGCTCGACGTGAGAAAGGCGCGCAGGTTGAGCGCCACCAGCACGACCACGCAGGCGAAGAAGACCGGGCCCGCGCCGGTGCGCGAGTGGGTCGCTACGGCGGATGCGGCGCGGCTCACGCGGGCACGGCGCCGGGCACCAGCGTGCCGTGGCGCGCGACCACGCGGCCGCCCGACACCACGAGCCGGCGCACCGGGCGGCTCACCACGGCCTGCGCGGTCGTTTGCGCATCGACCAGCACGAGGTCGGCGCGACAGCCCACGTCGAGCCCGTAGGCCGCAAAGCCGCAGCCGCGCGCGCCGGCGTGGGTGACGGTGTCGAGCGCCACGGCGAGCTCGTCGTCGCGGCGCAGGTTGTAGCGCAGGCCGATGAGCATGGCGCGCTCGAGCATGTCGGGGTTGCCGTAGGGCGACCAGGTGTCGCGGATGCCGTCGTTGCCGCCGAGCACGGTGACGCCGGCCGCGCGGCACGCCATGAGCGGTGGCACGCTGCGCGAACCCGGCGCGCTGGTGACGAGCACCACGCCGAGCTTCGCCATTCGAGCGAGCAATGCATCGCGCTCGCGTTCGCTCACATCGCCCAGGCAGAAGCCGTGGCTGATGGCGACCTGGCCCTGCATGCCGAGCGCCTCGGTGCGCTGCAGGATCAGGTCGAGCGAGAAGGCGCCCATGGCGCCGGGCTCGTGCAGGTGGATGTCGAGCGGGCGCTGGTGCTTGTGGGCAATGTCGAAGAGCACGTCGAGCGACTTCACGGGGTCGCCGTCGATGGCGCAGGGGTCGAGGCCGCCGAGCACGTCGGCGCCCATGGCCAGCGACTGGTCGAGCAGCTCGGCCGTGCCGGCGCGCCCGAGCAGGCCCGACTGCGGGAAGGCGACGACCTGGATCTGCTGCACCTCGCGCAGCGTCTCGCGCGTGCGCAGCGTGCCTTCGAGGTGGCGCAGGCCGGCCTGAGTGTCGACATCGACATGCGTGCGCAAGCGCGTGGTGCCGAGCGCAAGAAAGGCCTTGGCGAGCACCAGCGACTGAGCAGCGGCATCGTGCCTGCTGGCGTGGCGGAAGGCGCGCTCGTTCTCGATCTTGTCGGTGAGGTTCGTGCCGACCTCGTTGCGGTACCAGTCCATGCCCCACATCGTCTTGTCGAGGTGGGTGTGGCCTTCGACGAGGCCGGGCAGCAGCAAGGCGCCCTCGCCTTCTTCGACGGTGGCGCCGGCCGGTGCGGCGAGGGCCGCGCCGATCTCGGCAATGTGGCCGTCGTGCACGCGCACATCGACCGGAGAAGCACCGAGCGGGCGCACGTTGCGAAGCAGCAGGGAAGGCGGGGTGGAACTCATGGGGGTCGTATTTTTGTCAACCATATTTAATTATTTTGGTTAACCATATTTGGGAGATGGTACGAAGCCCAGCAGGCCGCGTCAAACCGGAGGGCATTCGGGGCGCGGCAGACCGCAGGCAATAATCCAGCGCCCATGCCCGCCGCCGCACGCCGTTCCCCGCCCGCCCTTCCCTCTGCCAGCGCCCCCGTCGACACGGTGGACGCGAACGTGGACGAGCGCGTCTACGCCGCCGTGTCGAAGGCGCTGCTCAGCGGCAAGCTGCGCCCGGGCACGCCGCTGCGCGAGCGCGCGCTGGCCGAGGCGCTGGGCTGCACGCGCGGTGCGGTGCGAAAGGTGCTCGCGCGGCTGGGCTCCGAAAAACGGCTGGTGCTGGAGCACAACCGCGGCGCCTTCGTGCCCAACCCGTCGATCGAGGACATGCGCGGCATCTACCGCGCGCGCCGCATCGTGGAAGCCGGGCTGGTGACCACGCTCTTCGGCACGCTGGCGCGCGACCAGGTGGCTGCGCTGCGCAAGCATGTGCAGGCGGAGCAGAAGGCGTTCAAGGAAGGCCGGCGCGAGGACGCGATCCGCCTGGCGGGCGACTTCCACCTGCTGCTGGCGCAGATGGCGGGCAGCGACGAACTGCTGTCGTACATCCGGCGGCTGATTGCGAACACCGAGCTGTACAAGGCGCTGTACGACTCGGCCGAGGCCGCGAGCTGCGCGCCGCGCGAGCACGAACAGATCATCGAAGCGCTCATGGGCGACTCGCTCGACGCCGCATTGGCCGTGGCGCTGGAACACCTGGACGAGCTGGAGCAGCGCGTGATCGCGGGAGCGGCGGCGGAGCAGGAAGTCGACCTGGCGGCGCTGCTGAACGGCGATGCGCCGGCGCGAAGCCACGGGCACGATCACGGCCACTGAGGCTTTCGCGCGCACGTTTCGCCCACATTTCGTTCATCAGCGAAGTGTCGAGAGGCCGGTCTCGCGAAGATCGGCGCACCATGCCAACGACCACGCTCGCCGCTTCAGGCCAACCCCACGCTCCCGCTCTCGAATGGGCGCTGCTCGCGGTGCTCGCGACCTGCTGGGGCGCCTCGTACACCTTCATCAAGATCGGCGTGGCGACGATCCCGCCGGTCACGCTGATCGCGGCACGCACCCTGATCGCCGGGTTGCTGCTGCTCGCGGTGTTGCGCGTGCGCGGCGTGCGCTTGCCGAAAGATGGCGCGACATGGCGGCGCTTCGCGCTGCAGGCTTGTCTGAACAGCGTGCTGCCGTTCACGCTGATCGCGTGGGCCGAACGCAGCGTGGATGCGGGGCTGGCGACCATCCTCAACTCGACCTCGCCGATCTTCATCTTCCTGCTGGGGTGGGGCATGGGCGGGTCGACGAAGCCCACGCTGCAGCGCCTTTTCGGCGTGGGCGCCGGGCTGACAGGCATCTGCCTGATCGTGGGCTTCGAGGCACTGCACGGGCTCGGGCATTCGCTGCTGGCACAGCTGGCGCTGGTGGTGGCGGCCGTCTGCTACGGCTGCGCCGCGATGTTCGGCCGCGTGTTCAAGGGCCTGGACCCGATGGTGCCCGCGGCCGGCTCGCTGTTGAGCGGCGCGGCCCTGCTCGTGCCCGCCAGCCTGGCGATCGACAGGCCCTGGGCGCTCGCCCCCTCGGCCGCATCGATGCTCGCCGTGCTGGCGCTGGCAGTACTCTCGACCGCGCTGGCCTTCACGATCTACTTCCGGCTCATCAAGACGCTGGGGCCGATGTCGACGTCGGCGCAGGCCTATCTGCGCGTGCCCATCGGCGTGACGATCGGCGTGGTGTTTCTGGGCGAGACGCTGGCGGCCACGGCGTGGGTCGGGCTGGCCTGCGTGGTGGTGGGCGTGGTCGCGATGACGATGCCCGACACACAACTTTTGCGCCGGGGCCTTCGTTTTTTACGCGGCCTTTAGACGCGCCCTTCTACGCTGCCGGCTCCTCCATCCGTTAGCGAATTCTTTCGATGAAACACCTCCTTCGCACCGCCTTGCCGGTGCTCGTTCTTCCCACCCTGTTCGCCCTGCCGATGCTCGCGAACGCGCAGCTCACGGGCAACGTGGCACTGACCACGAACTACAAGTTCCGCGGCCAGGACCAGGACATGCTCGGCAAGAACGACCACGCCAAGACCCGCGGCCTCAAGCCCGCCGTGCAGGGCGGCTTCGACTACGCCTTCGGCGAGAGCGGCTTCTACATTGGCAACTGGAATTCGAGCGTCAACTGGCTCAAGGGCAACAGCCTCGAGAGCGACCTGTACGGTGGCTACAAGTTCAAGGCCGGCCCGCTCGACATGGACGTGGGTGCCCTCACCTACCTGTACCCGGGCAATTCGACGGGGAACACGACGGAGCTGTACGCCAGCGCGGGCTACACCGACGCCACGCTCGGCTCGTTCACGCTGAAGTATTCGCACACGGTGTCGAAGGACTACTTCGGTTATGCCGGCGCCAAGGCCGGCTCGGGCCGCACGGGCCGCAACACCGGCTACCTGAACCTGGCTTACAGCAAGGAGATCGTGCCCAAGGTCACGCTGAAGGCGGCTGTCGGCTACACGAACATGTCCAGCGACATCCGCAGCCTGGGCTACAAGAGCTATGTCGACTACAACGTCGGCGCCACCTACGACTTCGGCAGCGGCCTCACGCTCACCGGCTCGGTGCAGGGCGCCAACAAGAAGAGCTCGTACGTCGCCGTGGCCAACCCGGGCTACGACCTCGGCTTCGGCACCTTCGGCCAGACGACGTACTCGCCGAACAAGGCCCGCTTCATCCTGACGTTGGCGAAGACGCTCTGATCAGTCGATGCTGATGTTCGCCGCCTTGGCGACCTCGGCCCACTTCATTCGGTTGGCGTGCACGGTCTTCTTGAACTGGGCGGGCGACTCGATGCGCACGGTGTTGCCCTGGCTCTCGAAGCGCTCGCGAATCTCGGACTGCTCGAGCACCGTCTTCACGGCGGCATTGAGTTTGTCGACGATGTGCGCGTCGGTGCCCTTGGGCGCGAAGATGCCGAACCAGATCGCGCTGTCGAAGCCCTTGGTACCCGGCAGGCCGCTGGAAGCGATGGTCGGCACCTCTTTCACGGCCGCCACCGCCGTGGCGGTGGTCACGCCCAGCAGGCGCACCTTGCCGGCCTTGTAGTGCGGCAGCACGGTCTGCACCTGGTTCATGATGCAGCAGGTTTCGCCGCGCACCACCGAGGTGATGGCCTCGGGGCCGCCCTTGTAGGGCACGTGGACCATGTTCAGGCCCAGGCGCGAATTGAACTCGGCAAAGGCCATGTGCGTGCCCGCGCCGTTGCCGGTGGAGGCGTAGTTGTACTTGCCGGGGTTGGCCTTCACCAGCTCGACGAATTCCTTGAGCGTGCGCACGTTGATCACGTCGGGGTTGATGGTGAGCACGTTCGACACGTCGAGCACGGGCGCCACGGGCACGAAGTCGGCCTCGACGTCGAAGGGCAGCTTCTTGTACAGCGCAGCGTTGCTGCCGTGCGTGGCGGCGGTGCCGAACGAGAGCGTGTAGCCGTCGGGCTTGGCATGGGCGACGTACTCGCTGGCGATGTTGCCGGCCGCGCCCGACTTGTAGTCGATGATCACGGGCTTGCCGAGCTGGCGCGACAGCGGCTCCTGGATGGCGCGGGCGACCACGTCGACGCCGGAGCCGGCCGGGAAGCCCATGATCAGTGTGACGGGTTGTTGCGGCCAGTCGGGCTGGGCCAGCGCGAGGGTCGATGCGGCGGCGGTGCAGAGCAAGGCGCCGGCGGCCAGCAAGGCGCGACGCGAGAAGGGAGAATGGGCCATATCGGTCTTTCTTCGAGGCGGACGGTGCAGGCGCACATTGTGGCGCGCGGCTGATATCTGTTTGCACATGTGCTTATGCACCGCGCCCCTTGCCTCTCCATAATCGCTCCATGGTCCGCCCCACACAACAACTCCACGCCCATCGCGAGCCGGTGCCCGTGCGCGCCGCCGCCACCGTCCTGCTGCTGCGCGACACCGACGCCGGGCTCGAACTCCTCATGACCAGACGCTCGGCCACCGCGAGCTTCGCGCCCGGTGCCTACGTTTTCCCGGGGGGCCACATCGACGCGGCCGACGCCGCGGCCGCACGCATCGCGGCACGGCGCGCCACGCAAAGCACCACGCAACACACCCAGGCCATCGCCGCGATCCGCGAGGCCTTCGAAGAGCTGGGCATCCTGCTGGCCCGCCATGCCGACGGCCGTGCGGTGAACGCCGACGAGGTCGCCGCGATGGACCGCAACGCCACCGCCGGCACGGCCTTCGCCGACCAGTGCGCGGCACGCGGCCTGGTGCTGTCGGCCGACGCGGTGTTCACCTTCGCGCACTGGATCACCGACCGCGACCTGCCCAAGCGCTTCGACGTGCCCTTCCTGGTGGCGCGCATGCCCGAGGGCCAGGTGCCCACGGCCGACGAGAGCGAACAGTTCGAGCCCTGCTGGGTGCGCCCGGCCGACGCGCTGGCGCGCCACGAGGCGGGCAGCTTCTTCATGATCTTCCCGACCATCCGCACGCTGCAGCGCATGGCGGCCTACGCGACGGTCGATGCAGTGCTCGCGGCCTGTGCACCTGGTACCGGCGAAGAGAAGCCACTGTGGACCAGCTGCCCGCGCGCCGGCCTGCTCAAGGGCGAGGACGCGCGCTACATGGAACACGAGTCGCCCTTCGGCGAGCTCGCGCTGGTGTGCCCCGACGGCCAGATCGCGCACGCGCTTGACTGGCAGAGCACGCAGCCCGTGGCGCTGCTGAAGAACGTGCAGCGCCTCACCGCGCCGAACCCCAGCGCCATGACTGGCCCGGGCACCAACACGTATCTCGTGGGCGACGCGGCCACCGGCTACCTCGTGATCGATCCGGGCCCGAACGACGCGACGCATCTCGCACGGCTGATGGAGGCCACGCAAGGCGACATCCGCCTCATCGTCTGCACGCACTCGCACGCCGACCACTCGCCGGGCGCCGCGCCGCTGCAGGCGCTGTGCGCGGCAGAGCGCAAGCCGCCGATCCTCGGGCTGTCGTCCGCGCCCACGGCACGTTCCACCGCGCGCTTCAGCGCCGAGCGCGAGCTGGTCGACGGCGAACGGCTGGTGCTCTCGGGCACCGCGGCCGACGGCACGCCGCTCGTGCACACGCTGCGCGCCATCCACACGCCCGGCCATGCGGCCAACCACCTGTGCCTGGTGCTCGAAGAAGACGGCCTGCTGTTCTCGGGCGACCACATCCTGAACGGCAGCACGACGGTGGTCGATCCGCCGGACGGCGACATGACGGCCTACCTCGATTCGCTCGACAAGCTCGACGCGGCCTGCGCAGCCGGCAGCATCGACTTCATCCTGCCGGCGCACGGCTACGTGATCGGCTTTGCGCGCACGGCCATCGCGCACCTGAAAGCGCACCGCCTGAAGCGTGAGGCCAAGATCGCCGCCGCGATGCAGCGGCTGCCCGAAGGCACGCCCGAGCAGTGGCTGCCGCTCGCCTACGACGACGTGCCCGAGCGCATGTGGCCGGTGGCGGCGCGGTCGCTGGCAGCGCACGTGGCGCGCATCCGTCAACTGGCGGACGCACGATGAACCGCTCGAACCGCCCCTCTGCTTCCAATGACGAAGGCGTGCGCCTCGCCAAGCGCGTGGCCGCCATGGCCCAGGTGTCGCGCCGCGAAGCCGAGCTGCTGATCGAGAACGGCGCGGTGCGCGTCGACGGCGTGCCCGCGCTGCTGCCGCAGTCGCGCGTGCAGGCGCACCAGCAGGTCGAGATTGCAGCCGGCGCGCGGCCCGAGCCGATCGTGCCGGTGACGCTGGTGCTCTACAAGCCGGCCGGCATGCCGACCGACAACGCCCACCAACTGCTGGTGGCCGCGAACCGCCACGACCCCGAACGCGAGGGCCAGCGCTTCTTGCCGGCGCATGTGCGCGGGCAACGCTGCATGACGCCGCTCGAAACCGGCGCCAGCGGCCTCGTGGCCTATACGCAGGAGTTCCGCATCGAGCGCAAGCTGCAGGAAGACGCGGGCATCCTCGAACATGAAGTGATGGTCGATGTGGCCGGCCCGGTCGGTCCCGAGGTGCTGGCGCGGCTGGAGCGCTCGCCCGCGCGCGTGAGCATCGGCCGACAGGCCGACGACCAGACCGGCCTGCGCTTTGCACTGAAGGGCGCGCGGCCCGGGCAGATCGCGAACATCTGCGACACCGTGGGCCTGCGCATCCTGGCGATGCGGCGCCTGCGCATCGGCCGCGTGCCGCTGGCGGGGCTGCAGCCGGGACAGTGGCGCTACCTGGCGCCGCACGAGCGCTTCTGAGCGAACGAAGAAGCACTTTCTTAGAAGAGAAAAGGATTCACACGACGAGGCAGCGCGGCACCGCGAACTGCCACTTGGAAAAAACGGCCCTTGGGCCGCGCACGGGAGATTGATCACCATGAAGTTCGGACCACCGATCCGCGCCCTCGCCTGCACCCTGCCTCTGACACTGCTGGCGGGCTGCAGCTACCTCACCGCCTTGCTGTTCCCCGACGCGCCGATCGGCGCGCCGGCCGCGGCGACGGCCACCCAGCCCACCGTGGTCTCGAAAGACGGCCTCGCGCCGATCACCGCGGTGCAGGTGGACCGCATCCGCGAGGTCGTCGGCGGCAAGCCCCCGAGCCCCGCGGTGGGCAAGGTGGTGGGGAGCGCGTCGCCGACCATCGAATCTTTCTTGCGTACCGAAGGCTGCATCACGGCGCGCAACGGCGCGGTGCTCAACCCCTTCGCGGCGCCCGGCCGGCTGTTCGACGGCACGGGCTTCCAGGGCGGGCCGATGGCCGAGATGCAGTACCACGACAAGACCGCCTGCGTGACGGTGCAGCGCATCCAGAACTGGAAGCTGGTGTCGCCCCGGCTGCTGCGCTTCGAGGTGGTCTACGTGGGCGACGACGGCGAGGAGCGCGCCATCAAGCGCCACGAGCTGACGCGCCAGCCCAAGGGCGGCTGGCTGTTCACGCGCTGAGCGTTGCGGCCGGCGAGCGGCGCGTGCCGCTTAACGGACGGTCGCGGCGGGCTTGCCTTGTAGGCTTTGTGCGACCGCGTCATCGGCCGGCTCCCAGCCCCCGCCGAGCGCCATGAACAGCACGACCTGGTCGTCGGCCAGTTGTGCCTCGCTGGCCGCCAATGCGGCGTCGGCACCGGCCAATGCACGTTCGGCGTCGAGCGTGTCGAGGTAGGCGGTGCGGCCGTTGCGGTACAGCTGGCGCGCCTGCGCGGCGACCTTGGCGCTTTCGTCGCGCGAGGCCTGCAGCGCGGCGCGGCGGTCGAGCTCGCGGGCGTAGGTGCCGAGCGCGGTCTCGGTCTCGCGCAGCGCCGTCAGCACGGTGCCGTCGAACTTGGCAAGCGCGGCGCGCGTGCCAGCTTCGGCCTGTGCGATGCGGGCCTGCGCGGCGCCGGTGTTGGGAACGGTCCACGAGATCAGCGGGCCGACGCTCCAGCCCAGCGTGTCCTGCCGGCCGAAGCCGGTGGCATGGCCGGCCGACGAGCCCGAGAGGCCCAGCGTGACCTTCGGATAGAGGTCGGCCGTGGCCACGCCGATGCGCGCGGTCGATGCAGCGAGGCTGCGCTCGGCCTGGCGGATGTCGGGCCGGCGGCGCAACAGCGCGGCGCCGTCGCCCACCGGCAGTGCGCCGGCCACGCGCGGCGGGACGGTGCAGTCTGCCACCTCGCGCGGAAAGTCTTGCGGCAGTGCGCCGGTGAGCGTGGCCAGTCGGTAGAGCGCGCCCTGGCGCTGGGCCTTCAGCGGCGGGAGCGCGGCATCGAGCTGCGCGAGCTGGGCGCGCGCACGACCCGCGTCGATGGCGCCGGCGCGGCCCGCGCGCTGCAGGCGCTCGGTGACGTTCACGGCGTCTTGCTGCAGCGCGACCGACTTCTGCGCAATCTGCAGCCGCAGGCCGGCCGAGCAGGCTTCGGCGTAGGCGCGCGCGGTGCCCGCCGCGACGTTCACGCGCACGAGGTCGAGCGCCGCTTCGGCGGCCTGGCTGTTGGCGGCCGAGGCCTCGATGGCGCGGCGGATCTGGCCGAACAGGTCGACCTGGTACGACAGCGACGCCCCCGCGCTGTAGTTGAAGGTGTTCGGCGGCTCGTAGCCCTTCTGCAGCAGCGACAGGCCCGAGACGTGGCCGAACGACGGCCCGCCGTTGACGCCGATGGTGGGGTACTTGGCGCCGGCCACTTCGGTTTCGATGGCACGTTCGCGTTCGAGGTTGGCGACGGCCTGGCGCAGGTCGGTGTTGTGCGCAAGGGCCTGCGTGACGAGCCGGTCGAGCAGCGGGTCGTGGTACAGGCGCCACCAGTGCGCGGGCAGCGGCGCGGCGTTCGCCGGTGCTTCGGCGAAAGGCTTGCCGGCAGCGGGCTGGCTGGCCAGTGCCTCGGGCGGCTGCTGGTAGTCGGGGCCGACCGCCGCGCAGGCCGCGAGTCCGGCCGCAATAGCCACGAGAGCGAGCGAGGCCATGCGAAAAGCGAAGCGGGTCATGGCACTTATCCCTTCTTCGGCACGTCAGCAGTGCGGGCGTCGCGTTCGAGGACCTGCACGGTGACCGTCTGGCCGGCCACGAGGCGCGCGCCTTCGGGCAGCGGATCGAGCTTCACACGCACCGGGATGCGCTGTGCCAGCCGCACCCAGTTGAAGGTCGGGTTCACGCTGGGCAGCAGGTTGGCGCTGGTGGAGCGGTCGCGGTCGGCAATGCCGGCGGCCACGCTGTCGACCGCGCCTTCGAGCACCGCGCCGCCGCCCATCGGCGTCACGCGCACGCGGTCGCCCAGGTGGATGCGCGGCAGCTTGGTTTCTTCGAAGTAGCCCTCGACATAGAACGACTGCGCATCGACCAGCGCGAGCACCGGGTGGCCCGCAGCGGCGTAGCTGCCCTGGCGCAGGTCGAGGTTGGTGACGAGGCCGTCGGCCGGCGCGCGCACTTCGGCGCGCTGCAGGTTCAGGCGCGCCGAATCGAGCGCCACTTCGGCCTGCGCGACGGCAGCGTGTGCCTGCTCGACGCGGGCTCGGGTCTGTTCACGCGACTCCTTCGACACCAGGTCGTCGAGCCCCGTGTTGCGCGCGTTCTCGCGCTGGGCCTGGGCGCTCACGGCGCGCTGCGCGGCGAGCGCGGCCTGCGCCTGGCGCACGGCGAGGTCGTAGCGCGCGCGGTCCACCTCGAACAGCAGCGTGCCGGCGGCGACCGACTGGTTGTCGCGGATCGGCACGGCCGTGACGAGGCCCGAGACGTCGGGCGCGATCTGGACCACGTTGGCGCGCACGCGGCCGTCGCGCGTCCACGGCGCGAGCTCGTAGTGGTCCCACAGGCGAAAGCCCGCCCAGACGGCGGCGGCCACCACGGCCACGGTGAGAAGAACGCGCAGCAGGCTCTGGGCCCGGGGGTTGTCTGCGAAGGGGTTGGCTTTCATGGGAATCTCTGTGGTGTTTGAGTTGTCATTGCAGGGGCGCCGTGAGCCGGCTCAGGCCGTACAGCAGCACCAGGTACAGCGCCATGTCGAACAGCGCCGGGTGCCACACCCAGCGGTACAGGCCGGTGGCGGCGAGCAGCCGGCGCACGCCCCACAGGGCGAGCAGCGCGGCGGCGGCCAGCAACATGAGCCAGGGCACGTAGAGCCCGTAGAAACTGGCTTCGCCGATCATGCGGAAGCTCCTTGCGGTGAAGAAGAAGAAGACACGGCCGCGAGCGAAGGCGGCGCGTCGGGGAACAGGTTGCGGCGCAGGCCGACCAGTGCGGTGACGGCGGCACGCGACGCGGTGGAGGTGTCGCGTGCAGCGAGCACGGCGGCCAATGCTTCATCGATCTGCGGCAGCAGTGCCGCCGGACGCGGCGCCATGCGGCCTTCGCCGCGCTGGCGGAAGAACCGCGCAATGCCGCCGAGCAGCGCAGCCGAAGTGGCCATCGGCAACTGGGCGCGCACGCGCTGCAGCACGGCGATGTCGGCGCCCATGCGCAGGTCGCGCAGCGCGTCGTTGGCGGCCACGCCCTCGACGGTGCCGCCGGCCTGCGCGATGCGCGGCGCCAGCAGGCCGATGCGGTCGAGCATGCGCACGGCATAAGCGTCGCTCTGCGCGTACTGCGGCTGGGTGGAAGCGGCCATGTCGCCGAGTTCGCGCCAGGTGGCACGCTGGATGCGGCGCGCGCTCCAGTCGGCGCCCACCGAACGCACCAGCCGCGTGACGCGCGCTGCGACCACCACGCCGACGACCTGGCCGATCATGCTGTTGATGAAGCTCACGAGGTCGGCGCTGGCCGTGTCGTGCATCGCGAGCGTGCCCGACACGCCGAAGACCAGCGCCATCGCGGCCATGAAGTGCGTCGGGCGCGGCAGGTACAGGCCCAGCAACAGGAAGAGCGGCGCGCAGATCGCGACCAGCATCCCGAAGTCCTGCACCGGGGGCATGAGCACGAGCACGTAGACGGCGGAGATCGGAATGGACCACAGCGTCCACTTCAGGAAGCCGTGGATCGCCGGCACCGGGTCGTCCATGGTCGCGAAGAAGCAGCAGAAGACCGCGGCCATCATGGTGGCGGCCGAGCCCATGGTCCAGCCCGTGAGGATCCAGAACGCGCCGCACAGGCAGATGGCGATGACGGCCGCAAGCGCCGAGAGCAGCGCCATGCCGTAGTCGCGGTGCATCGCGCGATGGCCGAGCGCAGCCGTGCGCCGCAGCGGCGCGCCACCCTTCAGGCCTTCGTCGATGTCGCGGCGCAGCTGGGCGCAGGCTGTCCAGCCGTCGACCAGTTCTTCGAGCCGGCCCGCGAGGCCGATGCGCAGGGCGCGGGCCCAGGGCGTGAGCCCCGCATCTTGTGCAGTGCCCAGCGCGCCGATCGCCTGGCGCAGCGCCTGCAAGCGTGCAGAGGCATCGACGGCCGGGTCGCTTTCGTCACGCAGCCACTGCGCGGCCAGCGCGAGCACGGCGGTGACGTCGGGCGCCAGGCGGCCTTCGGCTTGCGCCAGCGCCTGCAGCCGGTCTTCGACGGCCGACAGCGCGGGCGTGAGCGCCGCCACGCGGTCCTGCATGGCGCGGATCGCGCCGGCGGTCCAGCGCAGGTGCGTGGTGTCGAAGGGCACGTGGGTCGAGAGCAGGCGCAGCTGCGTGATGTCGCCCGCGAGGCGGCGGCGGTCGTCGTCCAGGCGCTTGGGGTCGACGTCCTTGGGGGTGCCGCGATCGCCGGGCTGGAACAGGTCGCCGATCCACTGGCGCGCGTCTTTCAACGTGCGGTCGAGCAGGCCCAGCACGGTGGGCGCGAGCCCCGCGGGCAGCACGAGGCTGTGGACCAGCGTGGCGCAGAAGATGCCCAGGCCGATTTCTTCCACGCGCGCCACGGCGGTGTCGAACAGCACGAGCGGCGTCTGCACCGACGGAAAGCCGATCAGCGCCGCCGTGTAGCCCGCGAGCATGAAGACGTACGAGCGCGGCGTGCGGTCGAGCAGCGAGATGTACAGGCACAGCCCGACCCACAGCGCGAGCACCAGCGTGAGCAGCTCGGGCGCGTTGGACAGCGCGGGCACCATCAGCACGGTGGCGACGCTGCCGATGAGCGTGCCGCAGAAGCGGAACACCGCCTTGGAGCGCACGGCGCCGGCCAGCGGATGGGCGACGACGTAGGTGGTCATGAGCGCCCAGAACGGGCGCGGCAGGCCGGCGCGGCTGGCCAGGTACATCGCCAGCATCGCGGCGGCGAAGCTCTTGACCGAAAAGAGAACTTCCGCGCGGGTGAAGCGCGGCAACGCCATCGACAGTGCCATTTACTGGCCGCGCCCTTCCTGCTGCAGGCTCTGCATGCCGGAGGCACTGCGGCCGAGCTTGGCCTCCAGCGCGCTGAAGACGCGCAAGGTGGCGGCGATGTCCTCGTCGGGAATGCCTTCGAACAGCGCGGCGCGCATCTGGCGCAGCGCAGCCTCGATGGGCTCGCAGACGGCGCGGCCGGCGGCGGTGAGGTGCAGCGTCTTGGCGCGGCGGTCGGCCGGGTCTTCGCGGCGCTCGACCAGGCCGGCCTCGACCAGCTGGTCGAGCGAGCGCACCAGCGACGGCCCCTCGATGCCCAGCGCCTCGGCCACCGTGCCTTGGCGCACGCCGTCTTCCATGCGCCCGAGCACCACGACCGGCCAGGCCAGCGTCTGCGACAGGCCGACGTGTGCCACCGCCTTGTCGGCCGCCGCGCGGTAGCCGCGCTGGAGCACCGACAGCGAGGTGCCGAGCCGCATCAGCGCGTGTTCGCGCAGCGGGGAGATGGGTTCGGTATCGGCCACGGCGTTATCAATTAGTTAGCTTGCTAACAATTGTACGGGTTTCTACCAATCCTTGCAGGCGACCGTTGCACGGCCTGGACAATGACCCGATGGAAACGGAAAAACTCGCGCTCGACATCGCGCAGGCGCTGCAACAAGCCATGGCGACGCCCGGCTTTTCGGTCGACGACTATCTGGACGACAGGGACGCAGCGCCGTTCGACCCAGCCTGGTCCCACGCCCACGCCGGGCTGCAGAAGACGCTCGAACAACGGCCGGAACCGACCCGCCAGGCCATCGAGAAGGGCTCGGCCGCGCTGCGCGAACCGGTGTTCAAGCAGGTGATGGGCGCCTGCGGCAGCCCCGACCTGGCGGCCAGCCTGTCCGACGACGCCGGCCTGATCCTCGAGGCGACGCTGGCCGGTTTTTCGTCAGGGTGGATCGACGCGCTGCGGCGTTGCTACGCGTCGCATCGGCTGCCGTGCGGCGCGCTCGATGCATGACGACGGCAGGAGGCCGTGGTCGAAAAAGAAAAGTGTGAAGCTCGCCGATAAGCCGGATTCTGTGCACCGGAACCCTCTTGCGAAGACTCCGGCGTGACCGCCATTACTCTGGGCCGTTTGTCGCCAAACGGCTCGATGCCACCTACCCGCCAGCTCAGCGGAACCACCTCAATACTGGCCTACTTGGTGTTGCTGCGCGCAGAGATTGCCCGTTTCACCCGAACTTAATCGGCTCGTCTCTGTTGCTCTGATCCTCACCTCGCGGTGGAGAGTCGTTAACTCCTGCGCTGTCCTGTGCAGTCCGGACGTTCCTCCAGTGCGATCTTTCGACCCGATGCTGTTGCCCGAAGGCAGAGCGTCGTCCCTTTCGGGCTTGCACCAGCGGCGGTCTGGCGTGCTTCACGGCGCGATTATCGCCCGGCGCGCGATGACCCTTTGGGCGATGCCTCGATCGTCAGTCGGGCGTTTCGTTGTCGCCGGCCTGCACTAGGCCCAGCTTGCGCAGCGTCCGATGGAAGTTGCTGCGGTCGATGCCGGCCTCGCGCGCGGCGCTGGCCACGCGGCCGCCGTGGCGGGCGAGGACCTCCGAGAGCCAGGCCCGCTGGAAGGCCTCGGTCGCCTCGCGCAGCGTGCCGCCTGCGGTTGCAAGCCCCGCGTGTTCGCTCGCCAGGGCCCGCTCTGGCGCCGCCACGGGCGCTGTCGCGGCGGCGGTCTCCAGCGCCAGATGGTGCGGTTCGATGGCCGTCCAGCGCGAACCGCGCGGCTGTTCCCTGAACGCCCGCAGCGACGCACGGCTGATCACATGTTCGAGTTCGCGCACATTACCCGGCCAGCCGTGCGCCAGCAGGGCGGCCTTCGACGCCGGCGAGAGCCGCAGGTTGCGCGCGCCCAGCCGGTGCTGGTTCTCCTCGAGAAAGCTGCCGGCGAGCACGAGCACGTCGCGCCCGCGTTCGCGCAGCGGCGCGACGACGAGCGGATAGACCGACAGCCGGTGGTACAGGTCGGCGCGAAACCGGCCCTGCGCAATCGCTGCGGGCAGGTCGCGGTTGGTGGCCGCGATCACGCGCACGTCGACCTTGCGCATGCGGTCGCTGCCGGGCCGCTGCACCTCGCCGCTTTGCAGCACGCGCAGCAGCTTGGCCTGCACGCTCAGCGGCAACTCGCCGACTTCGTCGAGAAAGAGCGTGCCGCCGTCGGCGATCTCGAACTTGCCGTCGCGGTCCTGCACGGCGCCGGTGAACGCGCCGCGCTTGTGGCCGAAGAGTTCGCTGTCGGCCAGCGTCTCGGGCAGCGCCGCGCAGTTGACCTGCACCAGCGGCTGCTCGCTGCGCCGCGAGCGCGCGTGCAGGCGCTGCGCGACGAGGTCCTTGCCCACGCCGGTTTCGCCGAGCAGCAGCACCGTGAGGTCGGACACGGCGACCGTGTCGATCTCGTCGCACAGCTGCTTCATCGCCGGGCTGCTGCCCAGCAGCTCGCGGGGCGCGCCGCGGCCTGCGCGCAGCGCCTGCGCCACGGCCTGCTCGCGCATCGCGCGCGCCTGCATTTCGCGGATCGTGTGGGCGGCCTCGATGCCGGTCTCGACGAGGGTGACCAACGCCTCCATCTGCGCCGGGCTCACGGCATCGAAGGCGTGCGGTTCCAGGGCATCCAGCGTGAGCAGACCCCAGAGGGCGCCGCGCAGGCGCAGCGGCGCGCCCATGCAGTCGTGCACCGGCAGGATGCCCGGCTGGCCGGCGACGAGGCCGTCGTACGGGTCGGGCAGGTTGCTGTCGTGGGCGAAACGCAGGCCCCGTTCGCTGCCGAGCAGGCGCGCAAAACGCGGATGGGCGGCCACGGGAAACTGGCGCCCGAGGGTTTCATCGCTCAGGCCGTCGACCGCGACGGGTTTCAGCACGTCGACGTCGAGCTGCAGCAGCGCGGCGGCATCGCAGCGGACCAGTCCGCGCGCGGCGGCGAGAAGCGATCGGTAGCGGGCGGCCTCGGCTTCGGGCTCGGTGGTCGAATCGACACGGTTTGCGGTCATATATACAACGCTTGATTTGTTGTTAATTTGACCACGCCTGATAAATCCCCAATGACGTCAAGCACTTGCAACGGCCTTCCGGCTGGCACGGATCGTGAGATGACACAGGCATCTCCAACCGAAGGAACGCCAGACCATGCACCCGCAAACCATCGCCATCGTCAAGTCCACCGTGCCCGCGCTGAAGGCCCACGGCGAGGCCATCACCCGCCACTTCTACAAGATCATGTTCGAGGGCCATCCGCAGGTGAAGGCCTTCTTCAACGAAGCGCACCAGGCCGCCGGCACGCAGGCGCGCGCGCTGGCGGGTGCCGTCATCGCGTACGGCGCGCACATCGACCGGCTGGACGAGATCGCCGGCGCCCTGCCCCGGATCATCCAGAAGCACGCGGCGCTGGGCGTGCTGCCCGAGCACTACCCGATCGTCGGCCACTACCTGCTGCGCGCCGTGAAAGAGGTGCTCGGCGATGCCGCCACCGACGAGGTGATTGCGGCGTGGGGCGAGGCCTATGAATCGCTGGCGAGCCTGCTCATCGCCGCGGAAGAAGCCGTCTACAGCGCCAATGCGGCGCAGACCGGCGGATGGCGCGGCACGCGCGAATTCCGCGTGGCGCGGCGCGAAGACGAAAGCGAAGTCATCACCTCGTTCTACCTGGAGCCCGAGGACGGCGGCCCGCTGCTGGCGTTCTCGCCGGGGCAGTACCTCACGCTGGTGCTGGAGATCGACGGCCAGCCGGTGCGGCGCAACTACTCGCTGTCCGACGCGCCGGGCAAGCCGTGGTACCGCATCAGCGTGAAGAAGGAAGAAGGCGGTCGCGCCTCGAACTGGCTGCACGAGGCCGCCGTGATCGGCACGCAGCTGCAGGCGCAGGCACCGTGCGGCGACTTCGTGTTGCAGCCCGCCGGCGAGCAGGCGCGCCCGCTGGTGCTGGTGACGGGCGGCGTGGGCATCACACCCGCGATGAGCATGCTCGAATCGATGGCGCACACGGGCCGGCCGGTGCACTTCGTCCACGCGGCCCGGCACGGCGGCGCGCATGCGTTCCGCGCCCGCGTGGATGCGTTGGCAAAGCGGCATGCGAACGTGAAGCCGCTGTATGTCTACGACGCGCCGCGCGACACCGACACGCCGCACGCGACCGGCTTCGTCACCCGTGAGCTGCTGGCCGGGCTGCTGCCGGAAGACCGTGACGTCGACCTGTACTTTCTCGGACCGAAGCCCTTCATGAAGGCGGTCTATGCCAACGGGCTGGCGCTCGGCGTGCCCAAGCAGCAGCTGCGTTACGAGTTCTTCGGGCCACTCGAAGCCCTGGAGGCGTGAAGACGGGAAAGCCCGCAACACCCTCGCGCTGAAACGGTCGCGGGCTGGTCTCACAATGCGCGCTGTCCGTCCGACAAACGCATTGATCCAAGGAGATTCCATGAAGGCCCAGAACATCCTCCAGACCATCGGCAACACGCCGCACATCCGCATCAACCGCCTGTTCGGTCACGCGAAGCAGCAGGTCTGGATCAAGTCGGAGCGCGCCAACCCCGGCGGCTCGATCAAGGACCGCATCGCGCTCGCGATGGTCGAAGACGCCGAGAAGAGCGGCGCGCTGAAACCCGGCGGCACGATCGTCGAGCCGACCTCGGGCAACACCGGCATCGGCCTGGCGATGGTCGCGGCCGTCAAGGGCTACAAGCTGATCCTGGTGATGCCCGACAGCATGTCCATCGAGCGCCGCCGCCTGATGCTGGCCTACGGCGCCACCTTCGACCTCACGCCGCGCGCCAACGGCATGAAGGGCTCCATCGCCCGCGCCGAGGAAATCGTGGCCGGCACGCCGGGCGCGTGGATGCCGCAGCAGTTCAACAACCCCGCGAACGTCGACGTGCACGTGCGCACCACGGCCGAAGAGATCGCGGCCGACTTTCCCGAGGGCATCGACGTGCTCATCACCGGCGTGGGCACGGGCGGCCACATCACGGGCGTGGCGAAGGTGCTCAAGAAGAAGTGGCCCAAGCTGCAGGTGTTCGCGGTGGAGCCCGTGGCCTCGCCCGTGATCTCGGGCGGCGCGCCGGCGCCCCACCCCATCCAGGGCATCGGTGCGGGCTTCATTCCGAAGAACCTCGACACCTCGCTGCTCGACGGCGTGCTGCAGGTCGACGCCGAACCCGCGCGCGAAATGGCGCGCCGCTGCGCGGTCGAGGAAGGCATCCTGGTCGGTATCTCGTCGGGCGCGACGCTCGCGGCCATCGCGCAGAAGCTGCCCTCGCTGGCACCCGATGCGGTGGTGCTGGGCTTCAACTACGACACGGGCGAGCGCTACTTGTCGGTCGAGGGCTTTTTCCCCGCCTGACCAGCTACAAGTTTCATAGCGCCCTGGGCGCTTAAAATCGTCGGTCTGCTTGATAACCACAAGCCCCACGACATGCTGCGAATCTCCGAACTCAAACTCCCGCTCGACCACGCGCCTGACGCGCTGGTCTCCCTGATCGCCCGAACGCTCGGCGTTCCGCCTGATGCGATCGCCTCCCACACCGTCTACAAGCGCAGCTTCGACGCCCGCAAGGTCGACCTCCTCACGGTCTACATCTGCGACGTGCAGCTGGCCGATGCGGCGCTCGAAGCCGCGCTGCTCGCCAAGCACGCCAGCCACCCGCACATCCAGCCCGCGCCCGACATGCGCTACACGCCGCCGGGCCATGCGCCCGCGGATGCAACGCGCCCCGTGGTGATCGGCTTCGGCCCCTGCGGCATCTTCGCGGCGCTGATGCTCGCGAAGATGGGCTTCAAGCCGATCGTGCTCGAACGCGGCAAGACCGTGCGCCAACGCACCCGCGACACCTGGGGCCTGTGGCGCAAGAGCGTGCTCAACCCCGAGTCGAACGTGCAGTTCGGCGAAGGCGGCGCCGGTACCTTCTCGGACGGCAAGCTCTACAGCCAGATCAAGGACCCGCGCTTCCTCGGCCGCAAGGTGATGGAAGAGTTCGTGAAGGCCGGCGCGCCACCCGAAATTTTGTACGTCGCGCATCCGCACATCGGCACCTTCAAGCTGGTGAAGGTGGTCGAGAACATCCGCGAACAGATCGTCGCGCTCGGCGGCGAGATCCGCTTCGAGCAGCGCGTGACCGACGTGCACATCGAAAACGGCCACCTGCGCGGGCTCACCGTGCTCGACCAGACGACCGGCCAGAGCAGCGAGCTGCGCGCCGACCACGTCGTGATGGCGCTGGGCCACAGCTCGCGCGACACCTTCGAGATGCTGCATGCGCGCGGCGTGTACATCGAGGCCAAGCCTTTCTCGATCGGCTTCCGCGTCGAGCACCCGCAGGGCCTGATCGACCGCGCCCGCTGGGGCCGCCATGCGGGCCATCCGCTGCTGGGCGCGGCCGACTACAAGCTGGTGCACCACGCCAGCAACGGGCGCTCGGTCTACAGCTTCTGCATGTGCCCCGGCGGCACCGTGGTCGCGGCCACCAGCGAGCCGGGCCGCGTGGTCACCAACGGCATGAGCCAGTACTCGCGCAACGAACGCAACGCCAACGCGGGCATCGTGGTGGGCATCGATCCGAAGGACTTCCCGGGCGACGCACTCGCAGGCATTGCGCTGCAGCGCCAGCTCGAAAGCAACGCCTACGTGCTCGGCGGCAGCAACTACCACGCGCCCGGCCAGCTGGTGGGCGACTTCATCGCCGGCAAGCCGTCGACCGCACTCGGCAGCATCATCCCGTCGTACAAGCCGGGCGTGACGCCGACCGACCTGCACCAGGCCCTTCCCGCCTACGCCATCGAGGCGATGCGCGAAGCCTTTCCCGCCTTCGGTCGCAAGATCAAGGGCTTCGACACGCACGACGCCGTGCTCACGGGCGTGGAAACGCGCACCTCGTCGCCGATCCGCATCACGCGCGGCGACGACCTGCAGAGCCTGAACGTGCGCGGCCTTTACCCGGCCGGCGAAGGCGCGAGCTACGCGGGCGGCATCCTGTCGGCCGGCGTGGACGGCATCAAGGTGGCCGAGGCCGTGGCGCGCAGCGTGCTCGGCACCGCCGTTTGAGTTTGATGATGGATTTCCACCGCCCCACCACCGGCCAGCTGGCCGTCGCCACGCTGGCGATGGCCGCCGTGGTGCTCGCGTCCAACATCCTCGTGCAGTTCGCCATCAACGACTGGCTCACCTGGGGTGCCTTCACCTACCCGGTGGCCTACCTCGTGAGCGATCTCGTCAACCGGCGCTTCGGCCCCCGCATGGCGCGCCGCGTGGCGTGGGTCGGCTTCGCGGTGGCCGTGGCGGTGTCGCTGCTGCTCGCGCCGGCGCGCATCGCCGCCGCTTCGGGCCTGGCCTTCATCGCCTCGCAGCTGCTCGACATCCGCGTGTTCGACCGCCTGCGCCAAGGCCTCTGGTGGCGCGCGCCGCTCGTGGCCACGGTGATCGCGGCCGTGCTCGACAGCATCGTCTTCTGGGGCATCGCCTTCGCAGGCACCGACGGCCCCTGGCTCACCTGGGCGCTCGGCGACCTCGGCGTGAAGCTCGGTGTCGGCGTGCTGATGCTGTTGCCGTTCCGGTTGCTGATCGGCCGCACGGCCGCGCGCACCGCGGCCCTGAGCCATTGAGAGCCATGATGTCCAACGACGATTTCCACTACTACGAACCCGCCAAGGGTCACGGCCTGCCGCACGATCCGTTCAATGCGATGGTCGGCCCGCGTCCCATCGGCTGGATCTCGTCGCAGGACGAGAACGGCGTGCTCAACCTCGCGCCCTACAGTTTTTTCAACGCCTTCAACTACACGCCGCCGATCGTCGGCTTCGCGAGCATCGGCGCGAAGGACAGCCTGCACAACATCCGCCAGACCCGCGAGTTCGGCTGGAACCTGGCCACGCGCCCGCTGGCCGAGCGGATGAACCAGTCGTGCGCGGCCGTGCCGCCCGAAGTGAACGAGTTCGAGCTCGCGGGCCTCACGCCGGTGGCGTCGAATCAGATCGCCGTGCCGCGCGTGGCCGAGAGCCCCGTGTCCTTCGAATGCCGTCTCACGCAATTGATCCAGCTCGAAGGCGTCGATGGCGTGCCGGTGCAGACCTGGCTCGTGCTCGGCGAAGTGGTGGGCGTGCACATCGCGCGCCACCTGCTCAAGAACGGCATCTACGACACCGCAGCGGCGCAGCCCATCCTGCGCGGCGGCGGTCCGGCCGATTATTTCGAGATCAGCGCCGACAATATGTTCAGGATGTTCCGGCCCCGCTGAACGCGGTCAACCGGCTTTCTGTTGTTCCTCTTTCCATCCATCGCGCCCACCGCCGATCCCACGTATGACCGACGCATCCACCGCCGCCCCGAACACGAACGCGCGCAACGCACGGCGCCCGCGCCAGGACCTGGCCGAGCAGCTGCAACAGCTGAAGACGGGCGCGGGCCCCGACGCAGGCGCTGACGCGTCGGCTGCGCAGCCCGCTTCCGAGCAACAGCAGCAGCAACAACAACGCCCGCCGCGGGCGAAGCAGCAGCGCCCGCAGGGGCAGCAGCAGCCTCAGCAGGGGCGCAAGCCGCGCGGCCCGCAGCAGCAGCAACAACAACCGGAAGCCCAGCGCGCACCGCGCAAGGTCAACCCGGTGCTCGAGCGCCTGTTCGCGCTGTACCCGCAGCTCTTCGGCGCACGCTTCGTGCCGCTCAAGCTCGGCGTGTACGAAGAGCTGATCGCGCGCCATCCCGAAGACTTCAAGGCCGAAGACCTGAAGGTCGCGATGGGCCAGCATGCGCGCTCCACGCGCTACCTGGAGAGCGTGGCCGCCGGCCATGCGCGCCATGACCTCGACGGCAACGCGCTCGACCCGGTCGCGCCCGAGCACGTGCACCACGCCATCCTCGAGCTGCACCGCCGCCGCTCGCACCGCAACCCCGGCGAAGACCTGCGTCCGCAGCTGGTGACGCGCATCGCCAAGGCCATCGAAGCCTCGGGCCTCGACCACGAGGCGTATGCCGTGCTGGTGCGCTCGCGCGACGCCAACACCAACGCCATCGTCGACGAAGCCCTGGCCGAACTCGCCCAGCAGGCCGCCAAGCGCGAAGCCCTGCTGCGCGCCTTCGAAGCCAGCGGCCGCAGCGAACAGGAGTTCGCCGACATGTACGGCATGAAGCCCGCCGACGTGACGCGCACGCTGCAGCGCGTGCGCGACGATCAGAAGCGGGCAGCGGCAGCCGCGGCGGCTGCCGCAGCAGCACCGGAACCGGAACCGGAAGCGACGGACGTGCAGGCTGCCGCGCCCGACGCAGAAGCCACCCCCGCCGCGCCCGCAGCACCCGCCGCGGACTGAAGCACACGCCCAACCCAACGAAAAAAGCCGCCACATCACTGTGGCGGCTTTTTTCATGGCGACGGCGCTAGCCGTCCCTGGCAGTTGGCTCAGCGCGCGTTCTGCAGCGCCGCAATGCGCTCTTCGATCGGCGGGTGCGTCGCAAACAGCTTGCCCATCGCGCCCGTGATGCCCATGGCTTCGACCGCCTTCGGCAGTTCACCGGCTGGCAGGCCACCCAGGCGGGCGAGCGCGTTCATCATCGGCTGGCGGTTGCCCATGAGGGCGGCGGCGCCGGCGTCGGCGCGGAACTCGCGCTGGCGCGAGAACCAGGCCACCACGATCGCGGCGGCAAAACCGAGCACGATGTCCAGCACGATGGTGCTCACGTAGTAGCCGATGCCGGGGCCCGACGAGCGGTCGTCGCCGCGGCGCAGGAAGCTGTCGACCGCGTAGCCGATCACGCGCGAGAGGAACACGACGAAGGTGTTCATCACGCCTTGGATCAGCGTCATGGTGACCATGTCGCCGTTGGCGATGTGCGCGACTTCGTGGCCGATGACGGCCTCGACCTCTTCGCGCGTCATGCCCTGCAGCAGGCCGGTGGACACCGCCACGAGCGACGAGTTCTTGAACGCGCCGGTGGCAAAGGCATTGGGCTCGCCTTCGAAGATGCCGACCTCGGGCATGCCGATGCCGGCCTTGTCGGCGAACTTGCGCACGGTGCCGACGATCCAGGCCTCGTCGGGCGACTGGGGGTTGTCGATCATGCGCAGGCCGGCCGTCCACTTGGCCATGGGCTTGCTGATGAGCAGCGAGATGATCGCGCCGCCGAAGCCCATGATCAGCGCGAAGCCGAGCAGCGCCGTGAGGTTGAGGCCGTTGGCCGTGAGGAAGCGATTGACGCCGAGCAGGCTGGCGACCACGCCGAGCACCGCGACGACCATCACGTTGGTCAGGACAAACAGAAGGATACGTTTCAAGTTGAATTCTCCGTGGGGAAATCTGCCACCTAGATAAGGGCCCCGGGGCCCTCTTCAAGCCGCGCGCGACGGGGAGGCCCTCGGTGTTGCATCCGGTGGAGCCATGATAGGAGCAAAAGTTCTGGCGCCCCGATATTCCCCGCCGGAGTCAAGGCCTGTCAGAAAAGGCCGTCGGAGCCCGGTGCCGGGCGGGTGGCGATGTCGGCGTGCAGCCGGCCGCGACGGCGACTGTCCTGCGTCCAGCGCAGCGCAAACAGCACGCCGTTGACCAGCACCAGCCCCGCGGCGAACAGCCACCACAGCACGTGCGCGCCTGCTGCGGTCATGCGCGAAGCATCGAGGCTCGGGTCGATGCGCACCCACGGCGTGCCGGCGGCGTCCTTGCCGCTGGCGGTGACCAGGCCTTCGAGCGTGAAGGGCTTCAGGCCTTCGGCCGTGGCGTTGCGCTGCAGGCGGGTCCAGCGGGCGAGCAGGGAACTGTCGGTGTCGTCTTCGGCGACATCGGCCGCGCCCGCGGTCGCGCCCGGCACATCGTCGCTGCCTTCGCCGGGCTGCTGCACCGGCGCGTTGTCGATGCGCATGGAAGACGCCAGCAGCACGCCGCCCTGGGCGGGCACGATGGCAGGACGCGCGGCCTCGATCTTCGCGGCCACCACGCTGTCGACCGCTTGCGCCAGCGCACGCTGCACGGACGCCAGCTGCTGGCGCGACAGGATGAGGTCAGCGTTCTCCTGGCCTGCTGCTGCGCTCGTGGCCAGTGCCTGCCAGGTGTTCACCGGCGTGTCGACGCCGTCCTTGTCGACCGTGGCGTCGATGGCGCGCACGAGCTCGCGCTGCAGGCGCTCGCAGGCGGCGGGCGACAGGCCGGCGGCGTCCTTGCAGGCGGCATCGATCATCGCCACCGAGCGGTCGAAGCCGCGCACGGTCAGCGGCACGCTCTCGCGCGCACGGTAGGCCGCGAGCGGGTCGGAGGCCTGCCCGCCCATTTGCTGCATGCGCAGCATCGCGATCAGGCTGGCCATCGCGTGGTTCTCGGTGGCACGAAGGAAGCCGGGCTCGGCGAGCGCCAGCACGCTCGGCGGAATGTCCAGTGCGGGGACGACGGGTGCGGTGCCGTTCCAGCGCACGGACGTGCAATCGATAACCGGCACGCCGCTGGTGGTGTGCGCTTCGCTACGGCCATTCATGTCGATCTCGCACCGGCCTTGGCCCTCCATGCGCGCGCGGCTGCTCCAATGAGGCGGCTTGTCCGCGAGCTGCCCAGCATCGCCATAGGTGGCTGTGGCGCCGCCATTCGTGAGCCATTGCGCGGCGAGCGCAGCCTCGCCGCGCGGGTCGGGTGTCGACAGCGCGACCGCGCCGATGGCGAGCAGGCCGATGACCAGGTGCAGCAGGTGCCGGCCCCAGTACGCGGGCCGGAAACGCCGCCATTCGTCGGCCACCGACCACTTGGAACCGAAGCTCACGGCGCTGAAGTCGCTGGTGCGCAGCTCGGCTTCGATCACCTCGCCGTAAGGGACCGACGCCGTCGTGCGCCAATGCGAAGGCAGCACCAGGCTCAGCTTGTCGCCGATGAAGAGCCCCACGTTCTGCACCGACGCGTTGCTGGCGTTGACCACCGCGATCTGGTTGAGCATGCCGCGCACGCGGTTCACCGGCTGCGGTTGCCGCGCAGGCGCCGTTGCCGGCGGCGTGCGCACGAACAGCCACGCGGCCCACAGGCCCGCGAGCCCGCCTGCGCCCATCAGGTAGACGCTCACCGCTTGCGTGGCGTCCCAGGTGGCGACCCACAACAGCACGAAGGCAAGCAGCCAGGCGAAGGCCGAGGCCCAGCCGCCGCGCCCCATGCGGCTCTCGACCTCTTCGGGCGTTTCGGTGCGCTGGCTCAGGATGTCGACCTCGCCGCGCTGGTAGCGCGCATTCGGGTCGGTCGCGATCGAGGCGGCCACGGCTTCGGGCATGGCCGCGCCGGTGTCTGCGCCGACTTCATCCAGCGACGGAAGTGCACCGATCTCGCCGCGCTTCCACTGCTGGTCCTGCGCCTGCTGGCGCTGTGCGCGCTGCCGGCCTTCGAACAGATCGAAGCCGTTCAGGCGGATCACGACGGCGGACTTTCCGGCGAGCACCACCAGCGCCTGGTTGTGCGGCTCGATGTAGTCGATGGCGTCGTAGGGCAGCAGCACATCGACGTCGCCGATGGTGTCGTGCTCGGTGGACGAGCCCTGCGTCGACAGGCCATGGCGCAGGAACGCACCGCTGAGTTCGCGCACGTTGTCGTCAACCGTGAGCTTCTGCCCCATCAGGAAGGGTTGCAGTGCCGATTTTTCTTCGTCGGTGATGCGGCGCAGCACCGGCGCATTGCGGAAGTCTTTCAGGGCACTCCGGTTGTCGGAGCGGCGCGACATGTAGACGATGAAGCTGTAGATCCCGTAAAGAATCAGCCCGACCTTGAGCACGATGATGATGGTGTCCATCTTTTTGACCTCTCCCCTGGCATGTGAACGTATGACGCGCGCGTGGCGCGCGATGCAAGCGCTGGGCGAAGGGCCCTCCCGGGCCCGTGAACGCTAGCGCGACTTCCGCTCTGAGACCGCGCCCGGCAAGGGTCGAAAGACCTGCGGGTCGGCATAGAACGAAGCCGATGTATTTTCGACGCACCAGCCGGGCACGCCGAGCACCGGAATAGGAACGAAAGGCTTCGCTTCGAGCCGTTTCGCGTCGATATTTCGCGCCATCGCCGCATCGTCGAGGGCTGCGGCGCCGGTCGCACGGTGCGTCAACAACACATGCGCGGTGATCGGCTTGCGCGGCGTCACCAGTTTTTCGAGCAGCGCATGGCCGAAGAGCAGCAGGCGTGCCTCATGCCACAGGCTGCGCTGCGTGACGAACAACGCCTGCCAGTCGCGCGCGATCAGCGCGTCCCACAACGCAGGCGGTGCATCGAGCACCGCACCGTTCTCGTCGAAGAGCGTGAGCGCATCGCGCAGCGGTCCGCGCGTGGCGCCGACGCCGGCGCGTGCGATCTCGGTGGCCTGCACTTCGTTGAGCCGGCGCTTGGTCTCGGGAAAGGCCAGCCAGACGAGGCCGTTGAAGAAGTCGTGCAGGTTGTCGCGCGTGGGCACGGTGCGCGTGCGGAAGATGTGGGCCTCGTAGGCCTGACCTTCGGGCAGCGCGTCTTGCGTGACGAAGTCGGGCACGGTCGGCGGCTTGGCCGCCTGCAGCGCGGCGGCGACGGTGCCGCTCTGTGCAATGGCCTGCGCCACGGCTTCGCCGGGGTCGCGGTACGGGGCCAGCCAGGGTGCGGCCCACTCTATGGCCGCGACCGCCGGCAGGGCCGAACTCAAGGCGCGGTCGCCCCCGTCCATCGGATGCGGTCGGGGTGCTGCATCACTGCGAACTCGGCCGTGAGCTTGTCGAACAGCTTGAGCGAGCTGCCGCTCTTGCTGAGCAGGCCGGCGGTGCGCAGGGCCTTGGCCACGTCGTTGAGCGGCACGTCGGTGCCGCGGCGCAGCGCGGGCATGGCCTGCAGGATGAACTCGGCCGCTTCGGAGATTTGAGGCACCGGCGGCGGTGGGGGCGGCGCGGCGGGCTTGGCCGTCTTGGCCGCCGTCTTGCGCGCGGTCTTGGCGGCTACTTTCTTCGCGGGGGCCGTCTTGGCGGCCGGCGTCTTCTTCGCCGCAGCGGTCGTCTTCTTGGCCGGCGCGGTGCGCACGGCCGGCTTCACGCCGTGGTGCGGGATGTCGATGAAGCTGTCGTAGACGCCGACGGTCTCTTCGCCGGTCTTGCCCTGCTGGCCGATGCCGCAGACACGGCAGCCTTTTTCGCGCAGGCGGATCACGAGCGGCGCAAAGTCGGAGTCGGACGACACCAGCACCACCACGTCGGGGCGCTCGGCAATCACGAGGTCGATGGCATCGACGGCCAGCGCGATGTCGGTGCTGTTCTTGCCCGCCGACAGATTCACCATCGGCCGCACCGACAGCCGCTTGAACAGCGCCTGCCGGTTCACGGCCATCTCGGCGTTGCAATAGGCACGGCGCACGTGGATGGCGCCGAAGTCTTCCATCGTGCGCTGCACGGCCTGCTCGATCACGTCGGCCGAGACGTTGTCGGCGTCGATCAGCAGCATGACGCGCAGCGACGACAGGGGCGTGAGGGGCGTCATGCGAGCTTCCAGTTCACGGTCTCGCCGCCGCGCAGCGGCTTGAGCGTGGCTTCGCCGTAGGGCACGGTCTCGGGCAGGGTCCAGGTTTCGCGCTTCAGCGTGACGGTGTCGGTGTGGCGCGGCAGGTCGTAGAAGTCGGGGCCGTGGAAGCTGGCAAATCCTTCGAGCTTGTCGAGTGCGTTCACGCTGTCGAAGGCCTCGGCGTACAGCTCGATGGCGGTGAGCGCGGTGTAGCAGCCGGCGCAGCCCAGTGCGTGCTCCTTCAGGTGGGCGGGGTGCGGCGCGCTGTCGGTGCCCAGGAAGAAGCGGTCGCTGCCGCTGGTGGCGGCCTCGACCAGCGCCACGCGGTGCGTCTCGCGCTTGAGCACGGGCAGGCAGTAGTAGTGCGGGCGGATGCCGCCGGTGAAGATGGCGTTGCGGTTGTACAGCAGGTGGTGCGCCGTGATGGTCGCCGCCGTGAAACGGCCGGCGTCGCGCACGTAGTGGGCGCCTTCCTTGGTCGTGAGGTGCTCGAACACCACCTTGAGTTCGGGGAAGTCGCGGCGCAGCGGGATCATCACGCGGTCGACGAACACGGCTTCGCGGTCGAACAGGTCGATGGCCGGGTCGGTCACTTCGCCGTGCACCAGCAGCAGGAGGCCGTGCTTCTGCATGGCTTCGAGCGTCTTGTAGGTCTTGCGGATGTTGGTCACGCCGGCATCGCTGTTGGTGGTGGCGCCGGCCGGGTAGAGCTTGAGCGCGCGCACGCCGGCTTCGGCGGCGAGGGCGATTTCTTCGGGCGGCAGCTTGTCGGTCAGGTAGAGCGACATCACGGGCTCGAAGGACGTGCCCGCGGGCACGGCGGCGCGGATGCGGTCGCGGTAGGCCACGGCCTGTGCGGCAGTGGTCACGGGCGGACGCAGGTTCGGCATGATCAGCGCGCGGCCGAACTGGCGGGCGCTGTGGGGCACGACGGCTTCGAGGGCGGCGCCATCGCGCACGTGCAGGTGCCAGTCGTCTGGGCGGGTGATCGTGAGGGTGTCTGTCATGGCCGGGCGATTGTCGCTGGAATGGGAACTCCCCCAGGCTGCGCGCACTTCGTGTCGCTTCGCCAACCCCCTCGCCGGGGGCGACACCTGCGGCCCGGCAAAGCCGGTTCCGCGGTGTCCCCCCGCGGCAGCCCCTACCCCAGCAGGTACTCGCGCACCAGCAGGCGCGCCCGGTGCAGCCGGCTCTTCACCGCACCGCCGGGCTCGCCCAGGCGCTCGGCGATCTCGGCGATGGTGAGTTCCTCGAAGTCGCGCAGCAGCACGACCTCGCGGTAGTGCGCCGGCAGCGATTCGAGCGCATTGGCCAGGTCGATGCGCAGCGCGTCGTCGCTGCGGGCCGCGAGCTGGCGTTCGACCACGTCGTCGTCGAGCGCATCGTGCCGGAACATCGCGCGCTGCAGGCGCAGGCATTCGCGCCGGATGACGGTGAACAGCCACGACGAGAACGCCGCGGCCGCCTGCAGCCCGCGCACCCGGCGCGCAACCACCAGCAACGACTCCTGCACGGCGTCGTCCACGTCGCTGGCCTGGCAGTGCCGGCGGGCGTAGCGGCGCGCGTCGGTCTGGCAGGCAGCGAGCAGGCCCTCGATGGCGACGGGGTCGCCCGTCTGCGCGGCCAGGATCAGGCAGGTGCGGTCGATGGTGGCGGCAGCCATGGGTCAGCGTCCTTCTTGGTCGAGCTTGCGTCCGAGCATCGCGCACATCGGGCAGAAGCCGACCAGCCCCGTGAGCGCCAGCATCGCGCCCATGAGGCCGACCGCAACGGCCAGGGCGTTCGCCGGCCAGTTCATGGCAGCGAAAGCGAGGCCGACGAGGCCCAGGGCGATGCGCAGGGCGCGTTCCCAGCCGGGGACATTCTTGACGTAGAGCATGGTGGTTTCCTTCGATCCGTGACGTGTGAGTGCGGGGGGACAGAACGCCCCTCCCGCATGGAAAGAGGCGGTCACCCGCTGAAACGGTTCGCGGAAAATCAGGATTTTTTTCATGGCCTCGCGGCCACACGCGTCCGCACGAGGCACAGCTACCGCTGGAACACCCCGCAGACGCGGTCGGCCACGGCCTGCATCCAGCGCACATGGCTGGTCGAGCTGCGCGCGCCCCGGCCCGGCGGCCAGGGGTCGAACACGCGCAGCGTGGTGCCGCCCCCGCCGGGGTCGTTGTCGCCGCGGATGCCCACGAGCACGACCATGTGGCCCGGCTGGCCGGCGGGCGCACCGCCCTTGGCGCCCCAGCGCAGGTCGAACATCAGCGGCCCGGCGTGCAACGCGGTGCGCAGCGCGGCGACGGTCCACGGGCCGGAAGCCCGCAGCGTGAGGCCGTGCGCGGCGGCGAAGCGGCGGTTGTAGTCGTCCGCGTCATCGCCGCTGCCGGCGGCGTGGCGGTCGCTGTCCACGCGGCGGCACAACGCGCCGTCGGCGCCCATCAGCTCGGAGGGCGTGCGCGCCATCACGGTCTGCACGGTGGCGCGCGTGAACATCGCCGTGGCCGCGGCCCAGCACAGCGCGTGCACGGGCTGCGGAATCAGCGCCACGGGGTGCAGCAGCGGCGCGTGGGTTTCGTTGTCGAAGGCCACGTTGCGGGTGCAGGGGCCGGCCTCGCCGTCCTCGCACAGCCAGTGCGCGGCCTGCAGACGCAGCACGGCCGCCCGGGTGACGGGGCCGTAGTCGCCATCGGGTACGAGGCCGGGGCTGGGCTGCAATTTGCGGTTCAGGGCGTCCTGCAGGCGGCGGACATCGGCCCCGCGCCAGCCCTGTTTCAGCGTGCTCATCGGTGGGTATCCCCCTTGACACAAGGATGCACGGACGAAGGAATGCGAGCGGGTGCATTGTGGAAACGGCACGCCCCCTGCGTCTATTGGTCGGATGACATAGCCGGAACATGTGATGACACAGGGCTTCGCCCCCGAGCGATGGACCTTGGTAGGCTCGCTCCCCATGACCGCGCCCGCCCCGACCGCCCAGCCCATCGCCACCGAACTCGCCGACGGCGGCCTCGCGGCCCTGTTCACCGCGCCCGGTGGCGCGCCGGCCTTCGCGGTGCGCTGGCAGGGCGCCGTGCACGGCTACCTGAACCAGTGCCCGCACGCGGGCGGCCCGCTCGATTTCGAAGGCCAGATCCTCGAAAGCTCCGGGCGCTACCTGATGTGCGCGCGGCACGGCGCGATCTTCGAGCCCGATACGGGACGTTGCGTCGGCGGCCCCTGCCGGGGCGCGCGGCTCACGCCGCTGGCGCTGCGCGAAGCGCCGGACGGCAGCGTGTGGCTGGCCGACTGAGGCCTTCGAGCCGCTACAGTCGCGACCTCTTCTTTCCGCCCTGCCCCATGCGCCGATTCGCTGCTCTCTTCGCCCTCGTTCCGGCCCTGCTCGTCGCCGCGGGCTGCGTCTCGCGACCCGCGCCGCGCGTCACCTTCCTGGCCGACGGCGTGTTCAAGTCGCCCACCGCGCAGGACGCCGAGAACTACTGCCGAAACTTCGGTGCGCCGATGCGCTTCCTGAGCAGCACGCTGTCGGAAGTAGCGGCAGAGGGCGTGCCGGCAGGGGAAGTCGTCTACCGCTGCGACTGAGCGTCGGCTTCCTCGGGCCGCACGACATCGTGCGCGCGGGTGTTCGACGAGATCGTGCAGCGCGGCGCGCTCACCACCGGCCTGACTGGCACCTGGCGCGGCCGCCGATCGTGACGATCATGAACGTGGGAGTCGAGGTGGGCCTGCGCTGCGCACGGCGCGAGATCGCCTGAGTCGGCCAGGGGATATCCGTCGGCTGGCACATGTCGTGCTTGAGGGGTTTTCGTCCTTTCCGTCACCCCCCACCCACCGGAGTTCCATGTGAAGCGTGCTGCCCCCGCCCTGTCCCTGAAACCCCTGGCCGCCTGCGCGGCGCTCGCCGTCCTGGTTCTTGCATCGCCCGCTGCGCTGGCCCAGGAAAAAACACTGCGCATCGCCATGACCGCGGCCGACATTCCGCGCACCCTCGGCCAGCCCGACCAGGGCTTCGAAGGCAACCGCTTCACCGGCATCCCGATCTACGACGCGCTCACGCAGTGGGACCTGTCGAAGGCCGATGCGCCGAGCGTGCTGATCCCTGGACTTTCCACGTCGTGGGCCGTCGATGCCAAGGACAAGACCAAGTGGGTCTTCAAGCTGCGCCCCGGCGTCAAGTTCCACGACGGCTCGGCCTTCAACGCCGACGCCGTGGTGTGGAACGTGCAGAAGGTGCTCGACAAAGACGCGCCGCAGTTCGACCCGAGCCAGGTGGGCGTCACTGCCTCCCGCATGCCCACGCTCAAGTCGGCCCGCAAGATCGACGACATGACGGTCGAGCTCACCACCGGCGAGCCCGACGCCTTCCTGCCGATCAACCTCACCAATCTGTTCATTGCCTCGCCCGCCCAGTGGCAGAAGAAGTTCGATGCCGCAGCCGGCGCCACGCCCGCCGACAAGGCCAAGGCCGCCTGGACCGCCTTCGCCGCCGACCCGGCCGGCTCGGGCCCGTTCAAGGTCACGCGCTTCGTGGCGCGCGAACGCCTCGAGCTTGCTGCCAACAAGACCTACTGGGACGCCAAACGCACGCCGAAGATCGACAAGGTCGTGATGATTCCGATGCCCGAAGCCAACGCGCGCACCGCCGCGCTGCTGGGCGGGCAGGTCGACTGGATCGAGGCCCCCGCCCCCGACGCCATGGCGCAGATCACGCAGCGCGGCTTCAAGGTCTATTCGAACGCGCAGCCGCACGTGTGGCCGTGGCAGCTGTCGTTCGCCGAAGGCTCGCCCTGGCTCGACAAGCGCGTGCGCCAGGCCGCCAACCTGTGCATCGACCGCGGCGGCATGAAGCAGCTCCTGGGCGGCATGATGGCCGAGCCCAAGGGCACCGTGCCGCCCGGCCACCCCTGGTTCGGCAAGCCCGGCTTCGACATCAAGTACGACGTGAAGGCCGCGCAGGCGCTCATGACGCAGGCCGGCTACTCGGCCGCCAAGCCGATCAAGGTGAAGGTGCAGATATCGGCCTCGGGCTCGGGCCAGATGCAGCCGCTGCCGATGAACGAGTTCGCGCAGCAGTCGCTCAAGCAGTGCTTCTTCGACGTGCAGTTCGACGTCATCGAATGGAACACGCTCTTCACCAACTGGCGCAAGGGCGCGAAGGATGCGTCGGCCAACGGCGCCAGCGCGGTCAACATCAGCTTCGCGGCGATGGACCCGTTCTTCGCGATGGTGCGCTTCGTGAGCACCAAGGCCTTCCCGCCGGTGTCGAACAACTGGGGCTACTACGGCAACGCCGAGGTCGACAAGCTGGTGGCCGACGCGCGCACCAGCTTCGACGACAAGGCGCGCGACGCCGCGCTCGCAAAGTTGCACACGCACATCGTGGACGACGCCCCCTTCGTGTGGATCGCGCACGACGTGGGGCCGCGCGCCATGTCGGCCAAGGTGAAGAACGTGGTGCAGCCGAAGAGCTGGTTCATCGACATCGCGACCATGGCGATGGACTGAGCCTCTCCCGCAGCCAGCCACGAGCCAGCCACCCATGCTCACCTACCTCCTGCGCCGCGTGATCTACGCCGTGCCGATCATGATCGGCGTGGCCCTCGTGTGCTTTCTGCTCGTGCACATCGCGCCCGGCGATCCGCTGGTGTCCATCCTGCCGCCCGACGCCTCGGCGGACCTGCAGGCGCAGTTGCGCGAGCTCTACGGCTTCAACCGCTCGCTGCCCGAGCAGTTCGCGCTGTGGGTCTGGCGCGCGCTGCACGGCGACCTGGGCGTGTCCATCGCGAGCAACCGCGCGGTGGCCGGCGAAGTGTTCACCGCGGTGGGCAACACGCTGCGGCTGGCGGTGGTTGCGACCTTCATCGGCTTCGTGCTGGGTTGTTTGTTCGGCTTCGTGGCGGGCTACTTCCGCAACTCATGGATCGACCGATTCGCCTCGATGTTCTCGGTGCTCGGCGTGAGCGTGCCGCACTACTGGCTGGGCATGGTGATGGTGATCATGTTCTCGTCGCAGCTCATGTGGCTGCCGGCCACCGGCGCGGGCCCAAGCGGTTCGGGCGACTGGGCCTGGGACTGGGAACACCTGCAGTTCCTCTTGCTGCCGGCGCTCACGATGTCGGTGATCCCGACGGGCATCATCGCGCGCACCGTGCGCGCGCTGGTGGCCGACATCCTCGACCAGGAGTTCATCGTCGGGCTGCGCGCCAAGGGGCTCACCCATTTCGGCGTGTTCCGCCACATGGTGAAGAACGCCGCGCCCACGGCGCTCGCCGTGATGGGCCTGCAACTGGGCTACCTGCTGGGCGGCTCGATCCTGATCGAGACCGTGTTCTCGTGGCCCGGCACCGGCTTCCTGCTGAACTCGGCGATCTTCCAGCGCGACCTGCCGCTGCTGCAGGGAACGATCCTGGTGCTGGCGATGTTCTTCGTGGTGCTCAACCTGCTGGTCGATGTATTGCAGACGCTGCTCGATCCGCGCATCGCGCGCGCCTGAAGAAGAGAAGAAAGCCGCAACACCATGTCCTCCGTGCTTCCCGCTTCTTCCGCCATCGCAGTCGAGCCGTTGCCGGCCCAGCGATCCCGCGGCTACTGGGCCTCGGTCTGGCTGCGCTTTCGCCGCGACCCGGTCGCGGTCGGCGCGGCCATCGTCGTGCTGCTGCTGATCGCACTCGCGCTGTTCGGCCCTTGGCTCGCGCCGTCCGACCCGTACCAGTCGTCCATGCTCAAGCGCCTCAAGCCCATCGGCACCGAAGGCCTGCCCTTCGGCAGCGACGAACTGGGCCGCGACATGCTCTCGCGGCTGATCGTCGGCGCGCGACTGTCGCTCTTCATCGGCATCACGCCGGTGCTCTGCGCCTTCGCGTTGGGCACGGTCATCGGCATCGTCGCGGGCTATGCGGGTGGCATCACCAACACACTGATCATGCGCACGATCGACGTGTTCTACGCGTTCCCCTCGGTGCTGTTGGCCATCGCGCTCTCGGGCACGCTGGGCGCGGGCGTGGTCAATTCGCTGATCTCGCTGACCATCGTGTTCATTCCGCAGATCGCGCGCGTGGCCGAAAGCGTGACCACGCAGGTGCGCACCCGCGACTACGTGGAAGCGGCACGCGCCTCGGGCGCCAGCCCCTTCACCATCGTGCGGGTGCATGTGCTGGGCAATGTGCTCGGTCCGATCTTCGTCTACGCCACCAGCCTGATCGCGGTGTCGATGATCCTGGCCTCGGGCCTGTCGTTCCTCGGCCTGGGCGTGAAGCCACCGGAACCCGAGTGGGGCCTGATGCTCAACACGCTGCGCACGGCGATCTACGCGCAGCCGTGGGTGGCTGCGCTGCCGGGCGTGATGATCTTCATCACGTCGATTTCCTTCAACCTGCTTTCCGACGGCCTGCGTTCGGCGATGGACAACAAGGGGTGAGGCCATGGACGCACTGAAAGACATCGGCGGCCCGGCACAGCCGCTCCTCACCATCACCGGCCTGGTCAAGCATTTCCCGCTGAAGAAAGACCCGCTCGGCCGCGGCGGCGGCATGGTGCGCGCAGTCGACGGCGTGGATTTCGAAGTCATGAAGGGCGAAACGCTCGGCGTGGTCGGCGAATCGGGCTGCGGCAAGTCGACCACCGCGCGCCTCCTGATGCAGCTGATCGAGCCCACGCGCGGCGAGGTGGTGTTCGACGGCCGCGAAGTCGGCAGTCGCGACCTGCCGCTCAAGGAGTTCCGCCGCCAGGTGCAGATGGTGTTCCAGGACAGCTACGCCTCGCTCAACCCGCGCCTCACCATCGAGGACTCAGTGGCCTTCGGGCCGCAGGTGCACGGCGTGTCGCGGCGCGAGGCGGTGGCGCGGGCGCGCGACCTGCTCGCGCGCGTGGGCCTTGCGCCGCAGCGCTTTGCCGAGCGCTATCCGCATGAGCTTTCCGGTGGCCAACGGCAGCGCGTGAACATCGCCCGGGCGTTGGCACTGCAGCCGCGCATGGTGATCCTTGACGAGGCGGTGTCGGCGCTCGACAAGTCGGTGGAGGCACAGGTCATCAACCTGCTGCTCGACCTGAAGACAGAGTTCGGCCTGACCTACGTGTTCATCAGCCACGACCTCAACGTGGTGCGCTACGTGAGCGATCGCGTGATGGTGATGTATCTCGGGCAGGTGGCCGAGATCGGCCCAGCCGATGCGCTGTACGAGACGCCCGCGCATCCCTACACGCGCGCATTGCTGTCCTCGATGCCATCGATGGACCCGGACCACCGCACCGAGGTGGCGGCGCTCGCGGGCGATCCACCGAACCCGATCAACCCGCCGACGGGCTGCCGCTTCCATCCGCGCTGTTCCATCGCGGCGCCGGTGTGCAGCCAGGTCGTGCCCGAGCGCATCGCGACGGATTCGCAGCATGCGGTGAGCTGCCTGGTGCATGAGCCCGGCAGCGGGCACCCGATGGCGCAGCCGCAACCTTTCCAGAGGCAGGCCGCATGAGCGCAACAGCGACAACAACAGAAACCACCGGTCCCATGGTCCGGCTGCGCGACCTCAGCGTCACCTTCAGCGGCGGCCGCAAGCCCGTGCATGCGGTCAGCGGCGTGAGCCTCGAAGTGCAGCGCGGCGAGGTGGTCGCGCTGATCGGCGAATCGGGCTCGGGCAAGAGCGTGACCATGCGCACCCTGCTGCGCCTGCACCCCGAGCGCCGCACGCGCATGGGCGGCCAGGTGCAGGTGGCGGGCCGCGACGTGCTCGCGATGTCGCAGCGCGAGCTCGCGGACTTTCGCGGCAAGGTCGCGTCGATGATCTTCCAGGAGCCGCTGCTGGCGCTCGACCCGGTGTACTCGGTGGGCGCGCAGATCGTCGAGTCGATCCGCCGCCATGAATCCGTCGGCCAGGCCGAGGCGCAACAGCGCGCGCTGGCCCTCTTCGAGCGCGTGCGCATTCCGAGCCCCGAACGACGGCTCGAGGCCTATCCGCACGAGATGTCCGGCGGCATGCGGCAGCGCGCCATGATCGCGCTCGCGCTGGCCTGCAAGCCGCAGCTGCTGCTGGCCGACGAGCCGACCACGGCGCTCGACGCCACGGTGCAGATCCAGATCCTGTTGCTGCTGCGCGAATTGCAGCGCGACCTCGGCCTGTCGGTGATCTTCGTCACGCACGACATCGGTGCCGCCGTCGAAGTGGCCGACCGCATCGCCGTGATGTATGCGGGCCGCATCGTCGAGGAAGGCACGGCCCGCGAGCTGATCCGCTCGCCGCGCCATCCGTACACCATCGCGCTGCTCAAGAGCCGGGCGCATGGGGCGCTGGCGCGCGGCACGCGGCTGGAAACCATTGGCGGCGCACCGCCCGATCTTTCCGCACTGCCGCCCGGCTGCTCCTTCGCTGAGCGCTGCGCGCTGGCCAGCGATGCCTGCCGCGCCGCACAACCGCCCGTGGTCGAGCTGGCGCCGAACCACCGTGTGCGCTGCATCCATACAGATGCCGCGGCGGCCATCGCGCCCGTGCTGGTCGCCTGAACCTTCCACCCTTTCAATCCCACCACCATGCCGTTGCACGATCCCGCCCACGCATTCGTTCCGTACCCCGATGCGCCGGTGGCGCGCGCCTCGACCGGCCCGCTGGCCGACCTGAGCTTTGCCGCGAAGGACCTGTTCGACGTGGCCGGCTACCCCACGGGCGGCGGCAACCCGATCGTGCTTGCGATGTCGGGCATCAAGACACGCACCGCGCCGACCGTGCAGAAGCTGCTCGATGCCGGCGCGCGCTTTGCCGGCAAGACCGTGACCGACGAACTCGCGTTCTCGATGAACGGCAACAACGCGCACTTTGGTGCGCCCCTCAACGGCGGGGCGCCGCTGCGCATCACGGGCGGCTCGTCGTCGGGCTCGGCCTCTGCCGTTTCGTCGAACCTGTGCGACTTCGCACTGGGCACCGACACCGGCGGCTCGGTGCGCGCGCCGGCCAACCACTGCGGCTTGTACGGCCTGCGCCCGACCCACGGCCGCGTGAGCCTCGAGGGTGCGCTCGACCTCGCACCCAGCTTCGACACCTGCGGTTGGTTCGCGCGCGACATCGGCACCTTTGCACGCGTGGCCGATGTGCTGCTGGGCGCCGATGCAGCCGCCCTGCCCGAGCGCGTGCGGCTGCTGCGGCCCGACGACGTCTGGGCGCTCGCCGTGCCTGCCGCGGCCGAAGCACTGCAAGGCGTGGCCGATCGCGTGCAGAGCCTGCTCGGTCCCGCCAAGGGCACGATGGTGGCGCTGGAATCCTTCGACGCGATGTACTGGAACTTCCGCTACCTGCAGTCGCGCGAAGCCTGGCTCACCGACGGCCCGCTGATCGAGCGCTACGCACCGCCGCTCGGCCCGGGCGTGGCCGAGCGCTTCGCGTGGTCGCGCGACGTGACCGATGCGCAGGTGGCGACCGCGCGCGTGTTCCGTACCGCCTTCCGCGAGCACCTGGCCAGGCTGCTCGGCACCGACGGCGTGCTGCTGATGCCGACCATGCCCGACATCGCGCCGCTGCGCAGCGACAGTGAGTCGGCGATGGAGGACTACCGCAACCGCGCGATCCGCCTCTTGTGCATCGCGGGGCTGGCGGGGTTTCCGCAGCTGTCGATGCCCCTCGCCACGCGCGACGGCGCGCCACTGGGTATCTCGCTGCTCGGGCCGGCGGGGTCGGACCGGTCGCTGATCGCGCTGGCCGAGCGCATCGCGGGGTAATACAGGGCCATGTGGCCTGGGTTAGGCTGCTGTTCCCACGTCCCGCACAGAAGCGCCATGTCGAACAACACCCAGGTCACCACCCCCAAGGAAATCGCCGCCTCGCTCACCGAGTTCTGGTCGCCGCGCGTCGTCGCCGAAGTCGATGACGCCTACATCAAGGTCGCCAAGGTCCACGGCTCGCTCGCGTGGCACAGCCATGACGACGAAGACGAGCTGTTCATGGTGCTCAAGGGGCGCCTGCGCATCGAGATGGAAGCGGGCCCGGTCGAACTCGGCGAAGGCGAGATGTTCGTCGTGCCCAAGGGCGTGCGGCACAACCCGGTCGCCGACGAGGAATGCCACCTGATGCTCATCGAGCGCAAGACCACGCTGCACACCGGCAGCACCGTCACCGAGAAGACGCGCTCGCTCGCGGAGCAGTTGCGCCCCGTCTGATCAAGCCAGCGCAGCGGCCTCGATGGGGGCCGGCGGGAGAAGTCACCTACCCCTGCGACTGAGCCTCGGCTTCCTCCGGCCGCACCCGCGCCAGGATGAAATCGATGAATGTCCGGATCGCCCGCGTGTGCTGGCGATTCGGCATGTAGAGCATGAACATCTGGGTGCCGAAGATCGACAGGCGCCAGTCGTCCAGCGTGGTCACCACGTCGCCGCGGCGCACGTCTTCCTGCACCACGTAGTCGGGCACAAGGCCCACGCCCAAGCCCGCGAGGATGGCCTGGCGCAGGAACAAGAAGTTCTCCGAGATCAGCGTCGGCTCCAGGATCACCTCGCGCCGCGTCTCGCCCTGGTAGGCCGAGATGCGCAGCTGCCTTCCGATGACGGCGGCCGTCACCACCGGCGTGGCGCGCAGTGCGTCGAGCTGCACGGGCAGCGGGTGGCGCTCGGCGTACGCGCGCGTGGCGCAGGCCACATAGCGCACCGGGCCCATCTCGCGCGCCACGAGGTTCTGCGGCGGCTCGGGAATCACGCGGATCGCAATGTCGACCTCGTCGCGCAGCAAGTCTTCGATGCGGTTCTCGAACACCACGTCGAGCACGATGCCGGGGTACTGGCGCTTGAAGTCGATGAGCCAGTCGGCCATCACGAGCTGGCCGTAGCCGCTGGGCACGCTCAGGCGCACGCGGCCCTGCAGGCCTTCACCCAGCGCGGTGACCGACTCGCGCGCCGCCAGCAGTTCGGTCTGGATGGCCACGCCGTGCTGGTACAGCCGCAGGCCGATCTCGGTGGGCTCGGCGCGCCGGGTGGTGCGCCGGATCAGCTGCGCGCCGACCGAGCGCTCGAGCTGGTTCAGGTGGTAGCTGACGTTGGCGCGGGTCATCTTGAGCCGGCGGGCCGCCGCGCTCAGGTTGCCCGCGTCAAGGATTTCCACCAGCAGGGTGAGCGATTGCAGGTCCATGGGCGGATTGTGTCAAAAATTCTTTGACAGTCTGTCAACCACCTATGCAATTGTCAAAGCCGAGATACCGGCCAAGAATGCAGGGCTCCCCAGAGCCCCGGACCCCTCGGCTTCACGAGGGCCTGCCACGCAAGCAAGAGACAAGCGACACGCACATGGCCACCCCCACTCCCAGCCCTTCCACGTCCAACGGTCCCGTCACCTTCCAGCGTCAAGGCGACGTATGTGTGGTGACCATCGACAACCCGCCCGTCAACGCCCTGGGCGTGGATGTGCGCCGCGGCCTGGCCGCCGCCATCGACGCGGCCGAGGCCGACAGCGGCGCCAAGGCGGTGCTGATCGTCGGTGCGGGCCGCAATTTCATCGCCGGCGCGGACATCCGCGAGTTCGGCCAGGCACCGCAGCAGCCCTCGCTGCCCGAGGTCTGCCTGAAGATCGAGAACTGCACCAAGCCGGTGGTCGCCGCCATCCATGGCGCCGCACTCGGCGGCGGGCTGGAGATCGCGCTGTCGGCGCACTACCGCCTCGCCTCGCCCACCGCCAAGCTGGGCCTGCCCGAAGTGGCACTGGGCCTGCTGCCCGGCTCGGGCGGCACGCAACGCGCACCGCGCCTCATCGGCGTGAAGCCCGCGCTCGAACTGATGCTCAGCGGCCGCCATGCAGGCGCCAAGGAAGCGCTGACGCTCGGCCTCGTCGACCGCCTCGGCGCTGACGCCGACGCACGCGCCGAAGGCCTCGCCTACGCACAGGAACTCGCCGCCGCGAACGCGCCGGTGCGCCGCACCCGCGAAGCCGCCGGCCTGGCCGACAAGGACGCAGCCCGCGCCGCCCTCGACGCCGCGCGCGCCGACACCGCCAAGAAGAGCCGCGGCCTGTTCTCGCCGATGAAGATCATCGAAGCCGTCGAAGGCGCGCTCACGCTGCCCTTCGACGAAGGCATGGCGCTCGAACGCAAGCTCTTCCTGCAGTGCATCGACAGCCCGCAGCGCGCCGGCCTGATCCACGCCTTCTTCGCCGAGCGCGAAGTGCTGAAGGCACCCGAGACCCGCTCGGCCAGCCCGCGCGCGCTGGCCTCGGCCGGCATCGTCGGCGGCGGCACCATGGGTGCGGGCATTGCCGTGGCCATGCTCAACGCGGGCCTGCCCGTGACCATGGTCGAGCGCGACGAGCCCAGCCTGGCGCGCGGCCGTGCGCACGTCGAGAAGGTGTACGACGGCCTCATCGCCAATGGCCGCATGACGCCCGAGGCCAAGGCCGCCGTGATGGCGCGCTTCTCGGGCTCGACGAGCTACGACGCGTTCGCCAACGTCGACATCGTGGTCGAGGCCGTGTTCGAGGAGATGGGCGTCAAGAAGGCCGTGTTCGCCGAACTCGACCGCGTGTGCAAGAAGGGCGCCGTGCTCGCCACCAACACCTCGTACCTGGACATCGACGAGATCGCCGCCAGCATCTCGCGTCCGCAGGACGTGGTGGGCCTGCACTTCTTCTCGCCCGCCAACATCATGAAGCTGCTGGAGATCGTGGTGCCCGCCAAGGTGAGCGCCGACGTGGTCGCCACCGGCTTCGAACTCGCGAAGAAGCTCAAGAAGGTGCCCGTGCGCGCCGGCGTGTGCGACGGCTTCATCGGCAACCGCATCCTGGCCGTGTACCGCCAGGCCGCCGACCACATGATGGAAGACGGCGCCTCGCCCTACGAGATCGACGCGGCCGTGCGCAACTTCGGCTACCCGATGGGTCCGTTCCAGGTGTCCGACCTGGCCGGCGGCGACATCGGCTGGGCCACGCGCAAGCGCAAGGCCGCCACGCGCGACCCGCAGGCGCGCTACGTGCAGGTGGCCGACCGCATCTGCGAGCGCGGCTGGTTCGGCCAGAAGACGCAGCGCGGCTACTACCTGTACCCCGAAGGTGCGCGCACCGGCGTGCCCGACCCCGAGGTGCTGGCCATCATCGACGCCGAGCGCGAACGCGCCGGCATCACGCCGCGCACCTTCACCGAAGAAGAAATCATGCGCCGCTACATGGCCGCCATGGTCAACGAAGGCGCCAATGTCGTGCTCCAGCGCATCGCGCTGCGCCCGCTCGACGTGGACGTGACCTTCCTCTACGGCTACGGCTTCCCGCGCCACCGCGGCGGCCCTATGAAGTACGCCGACACCGTGGGCCTGCCCAAGGTGCTGGCCGACATCCGCGAGTTCGCCAAGGCCGACCCGATTTTCTGGAAGCCGTCGCCGCTGCTCGTGGAGCTGGTCGAGCGCGGCGCCGATTTCGCCAGCCTCAACAAATCCGAGTAACCGTTAGAGCCCACCGTCCAGGAGACAACCCCATGCGTGAAGCCGTCATCGTTTCTACCGCCCGCACCCCGCTCACCAAGGCGCACCGCGGCGAATTCAACATCACCTCCGGCGCCACGCTGGCCTCGTTCGCGGTGAAGGCCGCGGTCGAGCGCTCGGGCCTGGACCCGGCCCTGATCGAGGACGCGATCCTCGGCTGCGGCTACCCCGAAGGCACCACCGGCCGCAACATCGCGCGCCAGTCGATCATCCGTTCGGGCCTGCCCATCAGCATCGCCGGCACCACCGTGAACCGTTTCTGCGCCTCGGGCCTGCAGGCGATCGCCATGGCCGCCGGCCGCATCGTGGTGGACGGCGCGCCGGCCATGATCGCGGGCGGCGTGGAAAGCATCTCGCAGATCCGCGGCCGCAGCCCCGGCGACGGTGGCGACCTCAGCCTCGACCCATGGATCGTCGAGCACAAGCCCGAGCTGTACATGGCGATGATCGACACCGCCGACATCGTGGCCAAGCGCTACGGCATTACCCGCGAGGCGCAGGACCGCTTCTCCGCCGAGAGCCAGCGCAAGACCGAAGAAGCGCAACTGGCCGGCCGCTACAAGGACGAGATCGTGGCCTGCACCACCACGATGGCCGTGACCGACAAGGACACCAAGGAAGTCACGCACCGCGAAGTCACCGCCACGGAAGACAACTGCAACCGCCGCGGCACCACCTACGAAGCGCTGGCCAAGCTCAAGCCCGTGATGGGCGAAGACAAGTTCATCACCGCCGGCAACGCCTCGCAGCTGTCCGACGGCGCCTCGGCCTGCGTGATGATGGAAGCCAAGGACGCCGAGCGCGCCAACCTGAAGCCGCTGGGCGCGTTCCGCGGCCTGGCGCTGGCCGGTTGCGAGCCCGACGAAATGGGCATCGGCCCGGTCTTCGCCGTGCCCAAGCTGCTCGCGCGCCACGGCCTGAAGGTGCAGGACATCGACCTGTGGGAACTCAACGAAGCCTTCGCCTCGCAGTCGATCTACTGCCAGGAGAAGCTGGGCATTCCGTCGGAACGCCTGAACGTGAACGGCGGCGCGATCTCCATCGGCCACCCCTTCGGCATGACCGGCGCGCGCCTCACGGGCCACGTGCTCATCGAAGGCAAGCGCCGCGGCGCCAAGTACGCCGTGGTCACGATGTGCATCGCCGGCGGCATGGGCGCCGCGGGTCTGTTCGAAATTTATTGATTCATTGAGGAGTCCGCGATGGACCTGAACTTCACGACCGAAGAAGAAGCCTTCCGCAGCGAAGTGCGCACCTTCCTGGCGGACAAGCTGCCTGCGCGGCTGTCCGACAAAGTGCGCGGCGGCAAGATCCTGGAAAAGGCCGACATGCAGGAATGGCACGCCATCCTGAACGCACGCGGCTGGCTCGCCAACCACTGGCCCGAGCAGTACGGCGGCCCCGGCTGGACGGCGGTCGAGAAGTTCATCTTCGAGCACGAATGCGCCCTGGCCTTCGCGCCGCGCATCGTGCCCTTCGGCGTCAACATGCTGGGCCCGGTGCTCATCAAGTACGGCAACGAAGCGCAGAAGCGTTACTGGCTGCCGCGCATCCTGAGCGGCGCCGACTGGTGGTGCCAGGGTTATTCAGAACCCGGCGCGGGCTCCGACCTGGCCGCGGTGAAGACCACGGCCGTGCGCGGCATCGACGCGCAGGGCGACCACTACATCGTCAATGGCCAGAAGACCTGGACCACGCTGGGCCAGCACGCCAACATGATCTTCTGCCTGGTGCGCACCAACCGCGAGGCGAAGAAGCAGGAAGGCATCAGCTTCCTGCTGGTCGACATGACCTCGCCCGGCGTGGAAGTGCGCCCGATCATCACGCTCGACGGCGAGCATGAAGTCAACGAGGTGTTCTTCTCCGACGTGCGCGTGCCCGCCGAGAACCTCGTGGGCGAAGAGAACAAGGGCTGGACCTGCGCCAAGTACCTGCTGACCTACGAACGCACCAACATCGCGGGCGTGGGCTTCTCGGTGGCCGCGCTCGAGCAGCTCAAGGGCATCGCCGCATCGCAGACCAAGAACGGCAAGCCGCTCGCCGAAGACCCGGCCTTCGCGGCACGCCTGGCGCGCGTCGAGATCGACCTGGAGAACATGAAGACGACGAACCTGCGCGTGATCGCGGCCGTGGCCGGCGGCGGCGTGCCGGGTGCGGAGAGCTCGATGCTGAAGATTCGCGGCACGGAAATTCGCCAGGAGATTTCGTCGCTCGCACGCCGCGCCATGGGCGTGTACGGACGTCCCTTCGTCGCCGAAGCGCTGCAGGACGGCTTCACCGGCGAGACCTTCGGCCCGGCCTACGCCAAGGCTGCCGCTTCGCGCTACTTCAACAACCGCAAGCTGTCGATCTTCGGCGGCTCGAACGAAATCCAGAAGAACATCATCTCCAAGATGATCCTGGGCCTGTAAAGGAAAGACGCCATGAACTTCGAACACACCGAAGACCGGCGCATGCTCGCCGACAGCCTGAACCGCTTCATCGCCGAACAGTACGCCTTCGATGCGCGCGACCGCATCGCGAAGTCGGCGCACGGCTTCAGCAAAGAGATCTTCCAGAACTTCGCCGAGCTCGGCGTGATCGGCGCGCTGTTCAGCGAGGCCGACGGCGGCTTCGGCGGCAGCGGCTTCGACATCGCCGTGGTCTTCGAAGCGCTGGGCCGCGGCCTCGTGGTCGAGCCGCTGCTGGGCGCCGTGATGGTCGGCGAGGCGATCAGCGCCACCGGCAGCGATGCGCAGAAAGAGAAGATCGGCGACATCGTCAACGGCGTGACCGTGGCGGCCTTTGCACACGACGAAGCCGACACGCATTACGAACGCACGCGCGTGGCCACGACCGCCGAGCGCAGCGGCGACGGCTGGGTGCTCAAAGGCGCCAAGGCCGTGGTGCCGCAAGGCGAGCAGGCCGACCTGTTCCTGGTCTCCGCCCGCACCTCGGGCAATGTGGACGACGAAGCCGGCATCTCGCTGTTCCTCGTGCCCGCCAAGACCGCCGGCCTCACGGTGCGCGGCTGCCCCGCGATCGACGGGGGCCGCGTGGCCGAACTCACGCTCGACGGCGTGACGCTCGGCGCCGACGCGCTGCTGGGCGCCGAAGGCCAGGGCGCTGCGACGCTGGAACGCGCCATCGGCCGCGGCGTGCTCGCGCTGTGCGCCGAAGCACTGGGCGCCATGGAAGCCGCCAAGACCGCCACGCTCGAGTACCTGCGCACGCGCAAGCAGTTCGGCATCCTCATCGGCAGCTTCCAGGCATTGCAGCACCGCATGGCCGACCTGCTGCTCGAGATCGAACAGGCCCGCTCGGCCGTGATCAACGCCGCCGCCGCCATCGACGGCACCGACCGCGTGGCGCGCGAGCGTGCGCTGTCGGCCGCCAAGTTCAGCATCGGCCGCATCGGCGCGCTGGTGGCCGAAGAAAGCATCCAGATGCACGGCGGCATCGGCATGACGTGGGAGCTGCCGCTGCCCCACTACGCCAAGCGCCTCGTGATGATCGACCATCAGCTCGGCGACGAAGACCACCACCTGCAGCGCTACATCGCGCTCGGCAAGGAGGTTGCGGCATGACCGACAAGACCGACAAGACCGTGCTGATCTCGCAGGAAAGCGCCGTCCGCATCCTGACTAACAGCAACCCGGCGGCACGCAACGCGATCACGCCGACGCTGTACGCCGAACTCTCCGCCGCGCTCACCGACGCGCAGAACGACCCCGAGGTGGGCGCGATCGTCTTCACCGGCGCGGGCGACTTCTTCTGCTCGGGCGGCGACCTGAACCTGCTGGCCAAGCGCCGCGAACTGCCCGAGGCCGAACGCCGCGAGAAGCTCGAAGGCCTGCACGACCTGATCCGCGCGATCCGCGACTGCGGCAAGCCCGTGATCGCAGCGGTCGAAGGCGGCGCGGCCGGTGCCGGCCTGTCGATGGCGCTGGCCTGCGACATGCTGGTGTCGGCGCGCGATGCGTTCTACACGGTGGCCTACGTCAAGGTCGGCCTCACGCCCGACGGCGGCGCCACGGCCTTCCTCGCCGAGTTCGTCTCGCGCCAGCTGCTGACCGAGCTGTGCCTCACCGGCGACCGCCTCACGGCCGAGCGCCTGCATGCGATGGGCGCCGTGAACCGCCTGACCGACAAGGGCGGCGCGCTGGCCGAAGCCATCGCACTCGCGTCCAAGGTGGCCAACGGCCCGCAGCGCGCGAGCGCGCGCATCAAGACGCTGTGCCGCCTGGCCCATCGTGCAACGCTCGAGGAACAACTCGAGGCCGAAGCGGTCTACATGGTGACGTCGCAGGCCGACGCCGAAGCCGCCGAAGGCATCGGTGCCTTCCTCGGCAAGCGCAAGGCCGACTTCGTTGCGTTGCGCCACGCGCCCCAGCCCGACGCGTCCTGACGCGCCGCGCCCTTCCCCGCGTGTGCATGCCGATGCAGATGCGGGGGTCTTTCGTTTTCCTGGAGTTGTTCCCATGCCCTCGCTGAATTCCTCGCTGCCGCTTGCCGGCGTGCGCGTCCTCGATCTGTCCCGCATCCTCGCCGGCCCGTGGTGCGGCATGGTGCTGGCCGACATGGGTGCCGAGGTGATCAAGGTCGAGCACCCGGGCCGCGGCGACGACACGCGCGACTGGGGCCTGCGCGTGGGCCAGACCGAGACCGCCTACTTCAACAGCGTGAACCGCAACAAGCGCTCGGTCACGCTCGACCTGCAGACGCCCGAAGGCCAGCAGATCGCGCGCGACCTCGCCAAGCAGTGCGACGTGGTGCTGCAGAACTTCAAGTTCGGCGGTATCGACAAGCTGGGCCTGGGCTACGAACAGCTGCGCAAGGAGAACCCGGGCCTCATCTACTGCTCGATCTCGGGCTACGACCGCACCGGCCCCGAGGCCGCACGCCCCGGCTACGACCTCGTGGTGCAGGGCGAGGCCGGCCTGATGGCGCTCAACGGCGAAGCCAACCAGCCGCCGCTGAAGTTCGGCGTGGCCGCCGTCGACCTGTTCACCGGCATGTACTCGGCGCAGGCCGTGCTGGCCGCGCTCTACCAGCGCGAGAAGACCGGCACCGGCCGCCACATCGAGATGGCGCTGTTCGACTGCGGCCTGATGATCACCGCCTACTACGGCCTCGAAGCGCTGCTGATGGGCGAAGACCCGCCGCGTTATGGCAACTCGCACCCGTCGATCGTGCCCTACGGCGTGTTCGATGCGGCCGACGGCCCGCTGGTGATCACCGTGGGCAACAACGCGCAGTTCTCGCGCTTCTGCACCGAGGTGATCGAGCGCCCCGACCTCGCGGCCGACGAGCGCTTCAAGACCAACATCCTGCGCTCGGCCAACCGTGCCGTGCTGCTGCCCGAATTGCACTCCGAACTGGCGAAGCGCCCGCGCGCCGCGCTGCTCGAAAAGCTCAACGCCTCGGGCATTCCCTGCGGCGAGGTGCTGGGCCTGCTGGAGGCGCTGAACTCCAAGCGCGCCACCGACGCCGGCCTGGTGACCAAGCAGCCGCACCCGGTGGCCGGCGAGGTCGACGTGCTGGCGCCCCCCTACCGTTTCGATGGCGAGCGCCTGCCCGTGCGCAGCGCGCCGCCCACTTTGGGCGAAGGCACGCACGACGTGCTGAAGTCCCTGCTCGGCCTGTCGGATGAAAAGCTGGCAGCGCTGAAAACGAACGGCGTCGTCTGATCGCACACAGCGAAGACAACGCCCGCATCCCTGAAGAGAAGTCCATGGCCTTTCCGTCCCTCCGCAATCCCCGTAATCCTGTTCGCCGCGCCCTGATCGCGCTGGCCCTTCCCCTCCTGGCCGGCAGCGCCTTCGCCCAGGCCTGGCCGACCAAGCCGATCACGCTGGTCGTGCCCTTCCCGCCCGGCGGCCCGACCGACGTGGCCTCGCGCATCGTGGCGCAGAAGATGTCGCTGTCGCTCAAGCAGAACATCCTGGTCGACAACCGCAGCGGCGCCTCGGGCACCATCGGCGCGGCCTTTGCCGCCAAGGCCGCACCCGACGGCTACACCTTCGTGATGCTGGCCACGCCGACGCTGCTGGCCTCGCACCTGTACGGCACCGTGCCCTACGACATCTTCAAGAACTTCACGCCCGTGGGCACGGTGTACGACCTGCCGATCGTGATGGTGGTGAACCCGAAGGCCCTGCCCGGCGTGAACGGCCTGCAGGACCTGATCGCCAAGGCCAAGGCCGACGGCGGCAAGCTCAACTACACGACCGCCGGCGCCGGCAGCTTCGGCCACCTGACGACCGAGCAGCTGAAGAACATCGGCAATTTCGAGATGCAGCACGTGCCTTACCGCGGCAGCGCCCCGGCCGTGACCGACCTCATCGGCGGCCAGGTGCCGGCGATGTTCTCCGACCTCGTGGCCGTGATCCCGCACATCCGCGCCGGCACGCTGCGCCCGCTCGCCGTGGGCTCCGGCAAGCGCGTGAGCCTGCTGCCCGACGTGAAGACCGTGGCCGAGCAGGGCTTCCCCGGCTTCGACGCCACCTCGTGGGGCGGGCTGCTGGCCCCGGCCGGCACGCCGCAGGCCGTGGTCGACCGCATGAGCGCCGAGCTGAAGAAGGCGCTGGCCGACAAGGAAGTCGGCGAGAAGCTGCAGAGCGTGGGCTCCTTCGCGGCCTACGGCACGCCGGAACAGACCGCCACGCGCATGCGCCAGGACTTCGAGCGCTGGGGCAAGGTGATTCGCGACAACAAGATCACGAACCAGTAAGACACACGACGGGGCATCCCGTCCGCAGCCGGCCAGACGACCTCAAGGAGACACCATGACAACAGGCAACGACAAGAACAACAACAACGTCATCGGCACACCGTTCCGCCCCCGGTTTCCGGTGCGCGGGCTCGCCGACATCCGTGCGCTCGAAGCAACGCCGCTGGAAGAAGCGCTCACGGTGCGCAGCACCTACGAGCTCTTCCGCAACTCCGGCGCGGCCTTCGGCGACAAGACCGCACTCACCTTTTTGCGCAGCGGCAACCCGGCGGACGAACCCATCCGCTGGTCGTATGCGCAGCTGCTCGCAGGCATTCACCAGACCGCGAACCTGCTGCACACGCTGGGCGTGGGGCCGGACGATGCGGTCGCGGTGCTGCTGCCCGGTTGCCTCGAGTACCACCTCGCGCTCTGGGGCGGCGAGGCGGCCGGCATCGTGCAGCCGCTGAACCCGCTGCTCACCGACGAGAAGCTGGTCGCGCTGATGACCGCGGGCCGCGCCAAGGTGCTCATAGCCTACGGCTCGGACAGCGAATCGGGCATGTGGTCGAAGGCCATGCGCCTGCGCGGCCAGGTGCCCACGCTCACCACCGTGCTGCGCGTGGCGCCGCACGACGAAGCGCCGGGTGCGGGCGGCACGCTGCCCGAAGGCGTGGCCGAGTTCGACGTGCTGCGCGCCGCGCAACCGAGCGACCGCCTCGTGAGCGGCCGCGACATCGCGCCCACCGACATCGCCGCCTACTTCCACACCGGCGGCACCACGGGCGCGCCCAAGCTCGCGCGCCACAGCCACGGCGCGCAGGTGTTCACCGCCTGGGCCAGCGTGCAGCTCGCGGGCATGAACGAGCAGGGCATCTCCATCAACGGCTACCCGCTGTTCCATGTGGCGGGCGTGCTGCCGGCCTCGCTCTCGTCGCTGTCGGCGGGCGTGGAGGTGATCATTCCGACGCCCTCGCTGCTGCGCAACAAGGAGGTGCTGGCCAACTACTGGAAGCTGGTCGAGAAGTACCGCCCCACCTCGCTGTCGGCCGTGCCCACGGTGCTCGCCGCGCTGGCCAGCGTGCCGCTGGACGGCGCCGACATCTCGTCCATCACCTACTGCCGCACCGGCGCTGCCGTGCTCGCACCCGAGCTGGCCGCGCGCTTCGAGCGACTGTTCGGCCTGCACGTGCACGAGAGCCTGGGCATGACCGAGATGGCCGGCATCTCGACCATCACGCCGCCCGGCGTGAACGGGCCCGCGGGCTGCGTCGGCTTTCGGCTGCCGTATGCGCAGGTGCGCATCGTGGCGCTCGACGAGAACGGCAACGCCAGCGACCGCGAAGTGGCGCAGGGCGAGACCGGCATGGTGCTGTTCAAGTCGCCCAACGTGTTCTCGGGTTTTGTCGATCCGGCCGACAACGCCAAGGCCTTCACAGCCGACGGATGGCTTGCCACCGGCGACCTGGGCTGGATGGACGCCGAAGAGCGCCTGCACCTCACGGGCCGCTCGAAGGACCTGATCATCCGCAGCGGCCACAACATCGACCCCAAGACCATCGAGGACGCGCTGGGCGCGCACCCGGCCGTGCAGCTGTGCGCCGCCGTCGGCGCGCCCGATGCCTACGCGGGCGAGCTGCCCGTGATCTTCGCGACGCTGGTGCCCGGCGCCTCGGCCACCGAAGACGAGCTGCTGGCCTTCACTTCTGCACGCGTCGATGAAGCGCCCGCGCGTCCCAAGTGGGTGTCGGTGATCGCCACGATGCCGATGACCAACGTCGGCAAGATCTACAAGCCCGAGCTGCGCGCCATGGCCGCGCGGCAGGTGGTGGCGACAACGGTCGCCGAGGTCTGCACGGCACTCGGCCTGAGCGATGCGGCTCAACCTGCAGTGACCACGGAAGGTGAAAGCCTCGTGCAGGTGCAGATCGACGCCGCCGCAGCGGGCGCACAAGCCGCTGCACTGCAGGAACGGCTGCAGAAGGCCCTGGAGCCGCTGCCCTTCAAGACGCGCATCGCGCTGAAGTGACCGACCTGCTTCTTCTTCGACACGATTTTCTGAAACCGAACGGGAGACAAACCATGACCCATCACCCCTCGACCCGTCGCGCCCTGCTGTGCGCGGCAGCATCGACCGCCGCGCTGTTCGCGCTGGCCCCCGCGCATGCGCAGGCGCCGTACCCGAACAAGCCGATCCGCCTCGTGGTGCCCTTCCAGGCCGGCGGCGCGACCGACGTGCTGGCGCGCGTGCTGGGCCAGAAGATGGCGGCCAGCATGGGCCAGCCCATCGTGGTGGACAACAAGCCCGGCGCGGCCGGCATCATCGGCACCGACACGGTCGCCAAGGCCGCGCCCGACGGCTACACGATCGTGCTGTCGCTGAGCAACTCGCTCATGACCAACGAGTTCTTGTACGACAAGCTGCCCTACGACACGCAGCGCGACCTCACGCTGGTCTACCAGATCGCAATGGCGCCGCTGGTGCTCGTGGTGCACCCCAGCGTGCCCGCCAAGACCGGCCCCGAGCTGCTGAAGTACGTGGCCGCGAACAAGGGCAAGGTCGCCTACGGTTCGTACGGCGTGGGCGCCTACCCGCACCTGGCCGGCGCGCACATGAGCCTCACGCAGCAGGCCGACATGAACCACGTCGCCTACAAGGGCGAGGCACCGATGGTGCAAGACCTCATCGGCGGCCAGATCCAGATGGCCTACGCCAGCGCGCTCGCGGCCAAGCCGCACATCGACGCCGGCAAGCTCAAGGCCGTCGGCGTGACCGGCGAGCGCCGCATGAGCACGCTGCCCAACGTGCCCACGCTGGCCGAGCAAGGCCTGAAGGACGAGGCCTACCGCGTGACCGGCTGGCTCGCCATTGCCGCGCCCGCCAAGACGCCCAAGGCCATCGTCGACCGCATCGCCGACGAAGTGCGCAAGGCCACGCAGCAGCCCGACGTGCGCGAGCGCGTGGCGGCCATGGGCTTCGAGATCAAGGACAGCTCGCCCGAACTCTTTGCCGCCGCCTGGAAGCAGGAGCGTCCCGTGTGGGAACGCCTGATCAAGCAGTCGGGCGCCAAGCTCGAGTAACCCCTTCCCCATTTTTTGTCATTCAAGAGGAACAGCCATGAAAGTTCTGGTGCCTGTCAAACGGGTCGTCGATTACAACGTGAAGGTGCGCGTCAAGAGCGACGGCACCGGGGTGGACATTGCCAACGTCAAGATGAGCATGAACCCCTTCGACGAGATCGCTGTCGAAGAGGCGGTGCGGCTGAAGGAAAAGGGCATCGTGACCGAAGTCATCGCCGTCTCCTGCGGTGATGCCAAGTGCCAGGAAACCCTGCGCACCGCGATGGCCATCGGCGCCGACCGCGGCATCCTGGTCGAGACCACCGAAGAGCTGCAGCCGCTGGCGGTTGCCAAGCTGCTCAAGGCACTGGTCGACAAGGAACAGCCTCAGCTGATCATCCTGGGCAAGCAAGCCATCGATGACGACGCCAACCAGACCGGCCAGATGCTGGCTGCTTTGGCCGACCTGCCGCAAGCCACCTTCGCCTCGAAGGTCGACCTCACGGCCGACAAGGTCACCGTCGCGCGCGAAGTCGACGGCGGCATGGAAACGCTGACGCTCACGCTGCCCGCGGTCATCACGACCGACCTGCGCCTGAACGAGCCGCGCTACGTGACGCTGCCGAACATCATGAAGGCCAAGAAGAAGCAGCTCGACGTCTTCAAGCCTGAAGACCTGGGCATGGACGTGAAGCCCCGCCTGAAGACCCTGAAGGTCAGCGAGCCGCCGAAGCGCGGTGCAGGCATCAAGGTGCCTGACGTTGCCACCCTGGTGGACAAGCTCAAGAACGAAGCCAAAGTGATCTGAGGAAGAAACGAACATGACCGCACTCGTCATTGCCGAACACGACCACGCCAGCATCAAGCCGGCCACCCTCAATACCGTGACTGCAGCCCTGGCTTGCGGTGGCGACGTCCACATCCTCGTGGCCGGTGCCAACGCAGCAGAGGCTGCCAAGGCCGCCGCGCAGATCGCCGGAGTGTCCAAGGTGATCGCTGCCGACAGCGCATCGCTGGCAGAAAACCTCGCCGAGAACGTCGCTGCTCAAGTGCTCGCGATCGCAGCGAACTACAGCCACATCCTGTTCCCCTCGACCGCCAACGGCAAGAACGTCGCACCGCGCGTGGCCGCCAAGCTGGACGTGGCGCAGATCTCCGACATCACTTTGGTTGTCAGCCCCGACACGTTCGAGCGCCCGATCTACGCCGGCAACGCCATTGCCACCGTGCAGAGCACCGACGCCACCAAGGTGATCACGGTTCGCACGACCGGCTTCGACGCCGCAGCCGCCACCGGTGGCAGCGCAGCGATCGAAACCGCTGAAGGCGTTGCAGACAGCGGCAAGAGCAGCTTCGTCGGCCGCGAAGTCACGAAGAGCGAGCGTCCTGAACTGACCGCTGCCAAGATCATCGTCTCCGGTGGCCGCGCTCTCGGCAGCGCCGAGAAGTTCACCGAAGTGATGGCTCCGCTGGCCGACAAGCTGAACGCCGGCCTGGGCGCCAGCCGCGCCGCAGTGGACGCAGGCTACGCCCCCAACGACTGGCAAGTGGGCCAGACCGGCAAGATCGTCGCGCCGCAGCTGTACATCGCCGCGGGCATCTCGGGCGCCATCCAGCACCTGGCCGGCATGAAGGACTCGAAGGTCATCGTCGCGATCAACAAGGACGAAGAAGCACCGATCTTCTCGGTGGCCGACTACGGCCTCGTGGCCGACCTGTTCACGGCCGTGCCGGAACTCGTGAAGGCGCTGTAAGCGGCTGCGACGATGAAGACCCGCATCACCGAACTGCTCGGCATCCGCTACCCTATCATCCAGGGCGGCATGCAATGGGTGGGCCGCGCCGAGCTGGCCGCGGCCGTGTCGAACGCCGGCGGCCTCGGCATCCTCACCGCGCTCACGCAGCCCACGCCCGACGACCTGCGCCACGAGATCGAGCGCACGCGCACGATGACCGACCAACCCTTCGGCGTGAACCTCACGATCCTGCCGGCGGTGAAGCCGCCGCCGTATGCCGAATACATCCAGGCCATCATCGACAGCGGCGTGAAGATCGTGGAGACCGCGGGCAACAGCCCGAAGGACTTCATCGAGGCCCTGAAGCGCCATGACGTGAAGATCGTCCACAAGTGCACCTCGGTGCGCCACGCGCTCTCGGCCGAGCGCAACGGCGTCGATGCGGTGTCGGTGGACGGTTTCGAATGCGCGGGCCACCCGGGCGAGGACGACGTACCCGGCCTCGTGCTGCTGCCAGTGGCGGCGCGCAAGCTGCGCATTCCGATCATCGCGTCGGGCGGCATCGCCGACGGCCGCGGCATGGCCGCCGCGCTGGCGCTGGGCGCCGAAGGCATCAACATGGGCACGCGCTTCTGCGTGACCCAGGAAGCGCCGATCCACGACAACATCAAGCAGGCACTGGTGGCCGCGACCGAGCGCGACACCAAGCTGATGTTCCGCACGCTGCACAACACGGCGCGCGTGTTCCGCAACGCGATCTCCGAAGAAGTGGTGGCCACCGAACGCCGTCCGGGCGGCTGCGAGTTCGAGGACATCCGTCCGCTGGTGGCCGGTGCGCGTGGCCGCGCGGCGCTGGAGTCGGGCGAGGTGCACGACGGCGTGGTCTCGGCCGGCCAGTGCATCGGGCTGATCGACGACATCCCGACGTGTGCTGAATTGCTGGAGCGCATGGTGCGTGAGTGCCGCGAGCATCTGGACCGGGCCCGCAGCTGGATGAACTGAGGGCTTCAGGCTCTGCCGCAGCACCGGGCCCACGAGGCCCGTGCTCGGTGCATCGCAGAAGCTGCATTTGTTGGCGCTCGCCGAGACTTCGTGCCGCATGAACCGGCTACTTCGCCGGGTTCTTCTCTAGAGTGAATGCCCCTGTCACTCGACACCCCACCAAGGGAAGAAGAAAGGCGCGACACACCGATCCACCGAGATGTTTGAAGGCTGCTTGCCTCGCGGCAGGTCGTCGGTGCGAAAGCAGCGATGCAGATGCGAGGTATCAAAAGGCGACGGCCGAGGTGTTACTAGCACCCCAGCCGTCTAACCAAAAACGTGCAATCACCTCTAAGGAGCGCACATAAATGGCTACCAAGACTATAGCCCGGCCAACTACGCCGGTAGCTTCCGAAGACAACGCCCAAGACCCGGCGGATCTTCTCGAAAACACCCTCTCGCAACTCGAAGCGCTCCTGTGGGTCTGCCACGGAGAAGGCATCGACTGGTGCAGCGGTGACGGGCCTCGACAGCTGGACAACCTGCTCTGGCTTGCGGCTGAACTTTCTCGCAAGGCTGGGGAGCTGTTTCAGCTGAGCGAGAAGGCGCGACATGGGGCGCTTGAGACTGGCGGTTAGTGGCTGGTCTGCGGGCTGTGGGGTTCGCCTGAAGCCTTCGTGGTGAAGGGAATTCGGTTCGATTGAGGCTTGTTGGGTAGGCCTCGATGGTGGTCGTTCAACGTTTGACATGAGAGGCGCCTTGCGACCGTAGGCCGAAGAGGCTTCCCCAAATAAAAAGTTTAGGCTTCCGGTGGCGGTGTGAGTTCAAGAGTTTCATCGCCGTACCCGCCTAGCAAGACTTGTTCTTCGAGTTCCTCGAACTCGTTGATATAGCTGTATTTCTTGAACCCGGCATCTGCTGCTAGCCGGAGTACAGCTCTCTCGATCTTTGGCTGCAGGTTTGGTACTAAGGCCACAACCCGATGCAATGGCTTTTCGTTTGAGCCGAACAACGTATAACCAAGTACTCCCGCTTGAGACAAGATTCGCGCAATCGCTTCACGGTCTTCGAAGTTCTTGTTGATGCCCCAGCGGAGACTGAGAAGGTCCACGTCTTCATCTGCGCGAGGTACTCTGGTGCTTGCGGTAACAAGCTGAACTTCGAGTCTTTCGAGTCTCTGTTGCAAGGCAACAGAAGCGGCATCCTCCTTCGTGAGTGCCACCCGAGCGTTCGTCTTTTGGCTGATGTAGGTGGAGTAATAGAGATCTTCCTGCAGTTCCGGGCGAAATCGTGTTTGGAGAAGGAAAACAGCAAGAAGAAATAGCGGAACGTTAGCGATTGACGCGACGGTCAGAGCTTGCGCCTCCCAACTGCCAGTTGGTAGCCGCGCAGCCGCAATCAGGAAGCAGGAGTCGATTGCTAGCAAGCCGGCCAACCAGGCTGCCAAGAGCTGGATCGGTTTGGTGATGTTGTTGGGTTTTATCGGCTGATCCATGACCGTGTCTTCGAAGGGCTAACTTGGTTGTATGTGAATGATTTCTGCGCAACATTTGAGCACGACGCAAGCGACACTGATCGGTGTTGGCTCCGACTGAGGGCCAACGAGAGCGCGCTTCTTGGCTGGACCATCCCTACTAGTCGCGCGATTCGGGAGCCTGAAACCGCCTGTTCACGAATGTCTGCTCTCAGTCGAGGCTGTGTGGAAACGTGCGAAAGCTGTGTTTTCGTGGGTAGCCAAACCATTCGCTGAGCCTCAATCGTCGATCCTGATGCATCTGAGAGGTCGCCCCTCAGGCCGCCGGCGCGACAGCGGCGTTTTTACACAGCTGCTCCGACTACCAGCGGGAAGAAAAGCTGGCCACAAAAGACGGGGCGATTCAGTTCGCCCTGTGCTGTTAGCCTTACATGGTCGGCAGGGCCTCTGCCACGCCAACTCCGGCCATCGCGCCCAATTTAAGAAGTGAACTCACCATGACCAGCCCGCTGTACAACGCCTCCGTTCCCGTCATGCAGCAGATGCTGCGCGCCCTGTCCGACGTGCTCAAGAAGGCCGAAGACCAGGCGACGCAGAAAAATATCGATCCCAATGCGCTGCTGCAGGCGCGGCTGTTCCCTGACATGTTTCCGCTGCTACGTCAGGTACAGATCGCCGCAGACTTCTCCAAGGGCATTGCCTCCCGCCTGGCTGGTGCCGAGGTGCCGTCCTGGCCCGACACTGAGGTCAGCTTCGCCGACCTGCAAGCGTTGATCGCCAAAGCTTTGGACCATATCGGCTCCTTCAAGTCTGAGCAATTTGATTCCAGCGAGAGCCGCGAGATCGTATTGCGCCCCGGCACCCCCAAGGAAAAGAAGCTGACCGCAGGCGCATATCTTCTGCACTATGGACTGCCGCAGTTTTTCTTCCACGTGACCACGACCTATGCCATCTTGCGCCACAACGGTATGGAGATCGGTAAGCGCGACTACATGGGTGCCTACTAACCCAAGACAGACAGGAGTTCAGCCACTCTGGCCGCTGCCGCTCGATAGCAACCAGAGCCTCCGTCGCTGCGCGATTTCAGCTGACTGTGGATGGAGGCTTTATCTACCCTGATTTGCTTGGCGCCTGGTCAAAGCTGACCCAATGTCTGCTGCACTCGAACGCGGTGTTCAACGGCCAGCGTACGGCAGCGACGAGTGATGCACGACGATGCGCAGCTTGCCGGCACCGTCCTTCACGAAAGTCCAGGTCTTGTCGACCGTGGTGACCTTGCCGTCCGGGTCAGTGAACAGCACGTTACCCAGCGTGCTGGCCACGTCGCCGTGGATGAGCACGGCACTGTTGGCAATCTCGCATTTGGTCCAGCCCTTCAGGGCGAAGCCGGTGTCGTTGGGAAAGGCAGGGTTGCCGCCCACGAAGTACGCCAGCGCGCCGTCGCGAGCGGTGCGGAAGGTCTGCGGCGATGTCGTGAGCGTCGGCTTGAACAGCACTGCGCCCAGCTGGTAGGCGTAGGCGCTGTCGATGACCTTCTCGGCCAGCGCCCTGGCGGCCGGCTGCCCTGCGCTGGAATTCGCAGCGCTGATGTCGACCAGCGCCTTGCACCAGGCCTGCTGGGCCCCCAGGACTTCCGCTTCCGTGATGCTCCGGTCGACGATTTTCTCCTTGGCGGCGGCCGGCAAGATTGCCCCTGCGATCAGGAGGCTGGCGATGGCGCTGGGAATGAATTTTTTCATTTGGGTCTCCAGTTGAGGTAGTTGGATACCGGAGCGGCCGGGTGGGTCGGGCCGAGACCCAAAGTGCATCAGTAAGCGACATGCACAAGGCATGATGCGCCGGTTAATTTGCTCTGAGTAAAAGATGCAAATGAAATGAATGGTTGTCCATTCGCGAGATAGCCAGGCGTGCAGGCCTGTCTCGCAACAGTCTGAAGCGGGCGCACACGAAGGACGGCGATGCAGCGGTTGCCGACATCCCACGGCCTCGCGCGAATGGGTACCGTCGGCCACAAGCAGCCACTCGGCGGGCTCATCGAATATGAAAATCGAAGATTGCCAGATCGAGTTCCGGCGCCGCCTCAAGGCTGCGGGCAAGAAGGTAACTGGCCTGATGCCTGGCACTGACGCAGGTTGGCGCAGGTTGGCGCAGGTTGGCGCAGGTCGGCGCAGGAGCAGAGACTATGCAGCCGGGCGATCACTCGACATGAATTCTGGGCGAGAACTTTGCCATCGGCGCGCTCGCCTCGCACGTCGGCATGCCAGCCAAATACCGCGCCATCGTGCCGATGTCCGTCTCTAAAAGGGTCGTGCCGTCAGTCGCACCGTATCCGGGCTATCGACCGAAAACTTCCAATCACTGCATGGCCAGGTCCAGACCCATCCAATTGCAAAATTCAAAGGTGAGGAAGAGCACGAGGAACGCAGAAGCGACGAACGCCCCGCCCACCTTGATGGATGTCAGTACCACTGCAGCTGTCTTTTGATTCTTGTCCTTCTGTCCCCGTTCGTAATGCCACTTGACGGCTAAATACATGCCCACGCTGAGCACGAGAACCTTGAAAATAACAAAAGAGATAGGGATTGAATTCATGATTGAAGGGATATCAATGGTGACAGACGGCGAAGTGCCCGAGTGCGGCGAGTAGCTCAATAGACCGATGAAGAAACGGAAATTCAATCAATCAATCAATCAATCAATCAATCTAACGAAACGGTTGCGGTGAGCTAAATGGGCGTCCGCAAGGCGCGTCGAAAGGCACGCAAGACATGGGTCGAAAGGCGGAGCAGTCTGCCTGCACCACAGAAGCACTCTCATCGTGCTGTCGAGTGTTCATCTTCCAGGCTGATACGTACAGAACCAGATCAGCTGAAAATTTTCGTATCAGATGCAAGGAGGCCGGTAGTCGCGCCGGGGCGGGTCGACGTCTGATATGACAATCTCTGGAGCGGTTCAGAACGACCGTATCAGAAGGAGATGCCCATGAACCGCTACGAGAAGCTTGCCGACAACATCGCTCAGCGTATTCGCGCGGGTAGCCTGAAGGCGAACGATCGCCTTCCCTCCGTGCGCGAACTGAAGTCGCAAATGGGCATCAGTGCGTCCACCGTGTTCTCTGCTTACTACCTGCTGGAGGCGCAAGGGCTTGTCGAAGCTCGGCAGCGGTCGGGATACTTCGTTCGAGCGGGCGCGGAAATGCCGGCCAACGAACTCGCCGCCAGCGAGCCTGTCCTGCGGTCCATGTCGGTCGACGTCTCGTCGCTTGTCTTTCAGGTCCTTGCACAGGCTCGCGAGCGCGATATGGTCCCGCTCGGCTCGGCCTTTCCGTCGCCAGAGTTGTTTCCCTTCGAGCAACTTGCCGCCGGCCTGACGCGAGCGCTCAAGCGGATGGATCCTTGGCAGACCGTCGAAGATTTGTCTCCAGGAAACGCCCAATTACGCCATCAGATCTCCCTGCGTTACGGCAGCGTCGGGATGGATGTTCCTGCATCTGAACTGGTCATCACCAGCGGGGCGATGGAAGCCCTCAATCTTGCGCTCGAATCGGTGACGCAGCCAGGCGACCTCGTGGCGATCGAAACGCCAACCTTTTATGGTGCGTTGCAGGCACTGGAGCGGCGCGGTCTTCGCGCGGTCGAGGTTGAGACCCACCCGCGAACAGGCGTAGATCTCGACTCTCTTGCTCGCGTGATCGACCAGCATCCGGTGAAGGCCTGCTGGTTCATGCCGACCTTCCAGAATCCAATGGGCTGCACCATGAGCGACGCAGCCAAAGAGCAACTGGTCAGCATGCTCGCCACTCGCGCCATACCGCTGATCGAAGACGACGTGTACGGCGAGCTCGCGCATGGGGCTCGGAGACCGCCACCAGCCAAGGCCTGGGACCGGGCTGGCTGGGTGCTGCACTGCAGTTCTTTCTCGAAATCCCTGGCACCCGGATATCGCATCGGTTGGGTCGCGGGCGGTCGCTTTGCAGCCACTTTGGGTCGCAACAAGTTGATGAGCTCGCTGGCGACGGCACTCCCTTCGCAACTGGCGTTGCAGGAGTACCTGCAACACAAGAGTTTCGATCGTCACCTGCGCGCCCTGCGGCATTCGCTCAGCCGCCAGCAGGCTGCATGCTTGCGATTTATCGATCGATACTTTCCGACTGGAACGCGGGTCACGCGCCCCGAGGGTGGCTATTTCCTGTGGCTCGCGCTGCCAGAAGGTGTCGACTCGCTCGCACTGCACCAGGACGCTCTTCGGCTCGGCATAGGCGTAGCGCCGGGCCATCTGTTTTCAGCCGACCGCCGATACACCCGGCACCTGCGCATCAACTACGGGTATCTCGGCGACCCGCGCTTGGAAGGGGCTATCAGGAGTCTTGGAGATCTCGCCAACGCGCAGCTGAAATCTACAACTGGGAAATCGGAGCCAATCTTCGAGCAACGTTCGTCGAGACCCTAGTTAGCGTCAACGCAGGTCGAGGTCCGCCGCCTTCGACTGACTCTCAACGTCACGCGCGCCGCTTCTGTCCAGTCGCGGCTTAAAGAACCCGCAGCACCTCAAACTGCTGTCGGATTGGAGCGACCTGTATCGACACCTCATCACCCTCGCATTTGCCCAGCATTGCCCTGCCCAAAGGGGCTTCGCTGCTGATGACCTGAACAAGCTGAGTGCCGCTGACCAACGTCATGCTGCCCCCATCCGGGCCGAGAAAGAGCTGTTGCTGCTTGTCGTCGGAATCGACCAGGCAGACCAGCGAGCCGAGCTGTATGCCTTTGATGGCGTCGTAGGGACGCGGGCGGAATCGGCGCCAATTGGCCATCGCCTGGCGTATGGCTTCGGCGCGCCGAGCTTGGCCGGTGGCCAGGTAGGCGGCTTCGAGTCCCAAGGTGTCGTATTTGTTTTCGGCGATGTTCTCTTCGTGAGTCGCCGTCTCATGGGCTGCCCGCACTGCCTGTTCGGCTTGCAGCAGGTCTTCGGCGAGCCGTTCCAGCACCTGCTGTTGCAGCAAGAATTTATCCATGACGAAAGATCGGTATCTCGAACAAGCGGGGGGGGCAGGTTTTGATTATGAAGGGCTCCAGAAGCCTTCGACGCTTCTGTTGGCTGCAGGTTAACTTCAGCGATGGCCCCGAAGGCGACGGTCAGACGTCGTGACTGAAAGACAGCGCGCAGTCTGACGCGAACATTGAACGCACCGAGGGAAGTTCCCGGTGCCCTGGGCACACGCCCCGAAGCCCCCTCAATCGAGGCCGTCAACGCGCCGCCACAGCTAAGGAAACCCCCGATATATGAATGGTCATTGACCCCCTAGGATCGAGCGCTGCTCGCCTGTCAAGGTGTACGGATCGCGTCCCGGCGTCCGCCCGGTGACATGGCGCCTGCCTCAGCTGCCCTTTCCTTCGATGACAACTCCTCCCGAGTCCGGCCCCACGCTGGACGCCGCCAGCCCCCTCCCCCCCGACATCGAAGCCGCCGACGAACCGACCAAGGTTCCCCTCGCCATCGAAGACTGGCTCACGGTTCTCATCATGGGTGCGCTGGCGCTCATTACCTTCGCCAACGTCATCGTGCGCTACTTCACCGATTCGTCCTTCGCGTGGACGGAAGAGTTTTCGGTGTTCCTCATGATCATGCTGGCGCTGGTGGCCGGCTCGGCCGCCGTGGCGCGCGACCGGCACATCCGCATCGAGTACTTCTCGGAGAGCGGCTCCATGGCGCGGCGCAAGCGCCTGGCGCAGTTCGGCGCGCTGATGATCGCCATCTTGTTCGCGCTGATCGGCGCGCTCAGCATCCGCATGGTGTGGGACGACTACCGCTTCGAGGAAACCACGCCTGGCATCGGGCTGCCGGCCTGGTGGTATTCGATCTGGCTGCCCATCGTGTCGTTCGCGATCGCGGGGCGCGCCATCGGCCTCATGGTCCGCCGTGGCCGCAAGACCAACTACAAGTCCGACGACAACAGCAACAGCAACAAGGGCGGCACCAAGTGATCGCCACCCTGCTCTTCGTCGCCTTCGTGCTCATGATGCTGGTGGGCGTGCCCATCGGCGCCGCGCTCGGCCTGGCGGGCGCCGCCTGCATTGCGCTGGCCAACGCCGACGCCCAGTGGTTCGGCCTGCTGGCCGTGCCGCAGAACTTCTACGCCGGGCTGGGCAAGTACCCGCTGCTGGCAATTCCGATGTTCGTGCTGGTCGGCTCCATCTTCGACCGCTCGGGCGTGGCGCTGCGCCTGGTCAACTTTGCGATTGCCATCGTGGGCCGCGGCCCCGGCATGCTGCCGCTGGTGGCGATTGCCGTGGCGATGTTCCTGGGCGGCATCTCGGGCTCGGGCCCGGCCAACGCCGCCGCCGTGGGCGCGGTGATGATCGCGGCAATGAGCCGCGCCGGTTATCCGCCGGCCTTCTCGGCCAGCGTGGTGGGCGCCGCGGCGGCCACCGACATTTTGATTCCGCCCTCGGTCGCGTTCATCGTGTACTCGGTGCTGGTGCCCGGCGCCTCGGTGCCGGCGCTGTTCGCGGCCGGCATGATCCCCGGCGTGATGGCCGGCCTGGCGCTGATGATTCCGGCCGTGTGGCTGGCGCGCAAGCACAAGATGGGCGCGCTCGAATCGACGCTGCCACGCCCGCCATTCTGGAAGAGCTTTCGCGACGCGATCTGGGGCCTGGCGGCGCCGGTGCTCATTCTGGGCGGCATGCGCGCGGGCTGGTTCACGCCGACCGAAGCGGCCGTGGTCGCGGTGTTCTACGGCCTGTTCGTGGGCATGTGCATCCACCGGACCATCAAGGTGCGCGACCTGTTCGTGATCTTGCGCGAGTCGGGCGAGCTGTCGGCGGTGATCCTGCTGGTGGTGTCGCTGGCGGGCATCTTCGCGTACTCGCTCTCGACGCTGGGCATCATCGATCCGGTGACGCAGGCCATCGTCAACTCCGGTTTGGGCGAGTACGGCATCCTGGCGCTGCTGATCCTGCTGCTCATCACCGTGGGCATGTTCCTGGACGGCGTGTCGATCTTCCTGATCTTCGTCCCGCTGCTGCTGCCCATCGTGCAGCACTACAAGTGGGACCCGGTGTGGTTCGGCGTGATCCTCACGTTGAAGGTGGCGCTGGGCCAGTTCACGCCGCCGCTGGCCGTCAACCTCATGGTCTCGTGCCGCATCGCCAAGGTGCGCATGGAAGAAACCGTGCAGTGGGTGGGCTGGATGCTGTTCTCGATGTTCGTGGTGATGGTGCTGGTGATCGCCTTCCCCGAACTCGCGCTCTGGCTGCCCCGCAAGCTGGGCTACTGATTTTTTCGTTCCATCGACCATCTACAAAGAGGAGACCTCTCTCATGAAATTCCGCCGCACCCTGCTCGGCCTTGCCGCTGTGGCCGCCACGCTCGGCCTGTTCTCGACCGGCGCGATGGCGCAGGCCGCCTACAAGCCCGAGTACAAGATGTCGCTGGTGCTGGGCCCGCCCACGCCGTGGGGCCAGGCCGGAAAGATCTGGGCCGACCTCGTGAAGGAGCGCACCCAGGGCCGCATCAACATCAAGCTGTACCCGGGCGTGTCGCTGATTCAAGGCGACCAGACGCGCGAGTTCAGCGCGCTGCGCCAGGGCGTGATCGACATGGCCGTGGGCTCGACCATCAACTGGTCGCCGCAGGTGAAGCAGCTCAACCTGTTCTCGATGCCCTTCCTGATGCCCGACTACGCGGCCATCGATGCGCTCACCCAAGGCGAAGTGGGCAAGGACATGTTCAAGACCCTCGACAAGGCCGGCGTGGTGCCGCTTGCCTGGGGCGAGAACGGCTTCCGCGAAATCACCAACTCGAAGCGCGCGATCAAGTCGCCGGCCGACATCAAGGGCATGAAGATTCGCGTGGTCGGCTCGCCCATCTACTCCGACATGCTCACCGCGCTGGGCGCCAACCCCACGCAGATGAGCTGGGCCGACGCGCAGCCCGCGCTCGCCAGTGGCGCGGTCGACGGCCAGGAGAACCCGCTGTTCCTGTTCACCGTGCTCAAGATGCACACGGTGGGCCAGAAGTTCGTCACCACCTGGGGCTACGTGGCCGACCCGCTGGTGTTCGTCGTGAACAAGGAAATCTGGGCCTCGTGGACGCCGGCCGACCAGGCCATCGTGCGCCAGGCCGCGCTCGATGCCGGCAAGCAGGAAATCGCCATCGCGCGCAAGGGCCTGGTCGAAGCCGACAAGCCTGTGCTGAAGGACATCGCGGCCATGGGCGTGACGGTGACCAACCTCACGCCGGCCGAGCGCGACGCCTTCGTGAAGGCCACGCGCCCGGTGTACGACAAGTGGAAGTCGACCGTCGGCGTCGACCTGGTGGCGAAGGCCGAGAAGGCCATCGCGGCCCGCGCGAAGTAAGCAGCCTCGCGCTTCTTCCCCGTGGATCGGGGTGACGGGTGGTGGTGACGATCGCGACAATGTCGCCATGCTGCATCCCACCCTGATCATCGACACGGACCCCGGCGCGGACGACATGATCGCGCTGCTGTTTGCCCTGGCGGCGCCCGAATCGCTGGAGATTCAGGCGCTGACCACGGTGGCAGGCAATGTCCCCCTGGCCAAGACCTCGCGCAATGCGCGCCTGGCCTGCGAATGGGCCGGACGGCCGGAGCTTCCGGTCTACGCGGGCGCCGAGCGGCCCCTGCAACGCACACCGATCTACGCCGCCAACATCCACGGCCGCGAAGGCCTCACCGGCGTGGCCGTGCACGACCCCGCCGTGCCGCTGGCCGCAGGCAGTGCCGTCGACTACCTCGTTCGCACGCTGCGCGCCGCACCCGACCAGAGCGTGACGCTCGCCATGCTTGGCCCGCAGACCAACCTCGCACTGGCGCTCGAACAGGCGCCCGACATCGTGCGTGGCCTGCGCGAGCTGGTGCTCATGGCCGGCGCGCACTTCAACGGCGGCAACATCACGCCGGTGGCGGAGTTCAACGTGTTCGCCGACCCGCACGCGGCCGAGGCGGTGCTGCAATGCGGCGTGCCGATCACGATGCTGCCGCTGGACGTGACGCACAAGATCCTCACGAGCGACGCGCGCATTGCGCGGCTGCGCCAGTTGGGCAACCGCGCCGGCGCGATCGTCGCCGACATCCTCGACGCCTACGCGCCGCAAGAGATGGCGCACTACGGCATGCCCGGCGGCCCGGTGCACGACGCCACCGTCACGGCCTACCTGCTGCGGCCGGATCTGTTCCAGGGCCGCCGCATCCACATCGAGATCGACAGCCGCGAAGGCATGGGCTTCGGCCAGACCGTGGCCGACTGGCACGGCAGCCTGAAGCGGCCTGCCAACGTGCAGTGGATCGTCGACGGCGATGCGCAGGGCTTCTTCGACCTGCTGACGGAACACATCGCGCGGCTGCCCTGAGCCTTCGGTTCGGCCAAGCCTGACCCGTCCTGCGATAGGTTGACACCTACGAGGGACACATAGCCGGCGTGCTGAAGCCGGCAATAGACGCCCGATGAACCTCATCGGGCGTTTTCAATTCTAGGGACAGGTGCGGTCTCTCCTGGTTGTAGATCTGCACCGACTGGCGAACCATCCGGGCGGCCTGCGCCAGGTCGGCGGGCCGATGCAGCAGGAACTCTATCTTCAGGATTCCGTTGATGCGCTCGGCCAGCGCGTTCTGATAGCAGTCGTAGCCATCGGTCATCGAGCAAGCGATGCCATGGCGCCGGTGGATCTCCTGGTAGTCGTTCGAGCAGTACTGGATGCCTCTGTCCGAGTGATGCACCAGCATTTGCCGCGTCTGGCGTCCCTTGAGCGCCTGCTTCAGTGCCTGGCTGACTTGTTGGGTGTGCAAGCTGTCGTGCACGTGATGGCCCACGATCTTGCGCGACCACGCGTCAGTCACCAGGCTGAGATAGACGAACCCTTGGTCGGTCGGCAAGTAGGTGATGTCGGCCACCCACACCTGCTCGCAGGCAGTCGCTCGCACCTGATGCGGCCCCTCTTTGAGCAGGTTGGGATGGCGTCGGAAGCGGTGATGGCTGTCGGTGGTCTTGTGGTACGCCCGCCTGGGTACCACCAGCAGGCGAGCCTGGCGCAGCACGTCCAGCAGCGCATCGCGCCCCAGACCCGCGCCGGCCTGCTGCAGCGGCTGCTTGAGCAGATGGTGCAACTTACGCGCGCCCAACCGGGCTGGCGCAGGCGCACCTCTCGAACGAGCTCGATCACGGTGTCAGCGCGTGCACAGCGCTGCTGCTGATGCTGCAACTGCTGGTAGTAGGCCTGGCGGCTGACGCCCAATGGCGGCAAGCCCTCGCCACGCTCAGCCCTGGGAGGAGCTTTGCGAGAGGACTTGCCCGAAGGCTTTTTTACGATGCGCACCCCATAGTCCTTCTTCAGGACGTTGATCACCGCTTCGAACAGCTGAGCCTTCTCGTTGGCATCGCGAAGCTGGACTTCGAGGGCCTTGATCTTCTGCTCGGGAGTCAGCGGTGCGGGTGCAAGGGAGGGTTTCTTGGTCGGTACTGGCATGGGCAGCCCAGATGATGCCCAACCCCAGCTCTGGCGGCCATGCTTGCGCAGCCACACCAGCACCGTCGAGCGGCCCTGGATGCCGTAGCGCGCCTGAGCCTGCTTGTACGTGAGCTCGCCTTTTTCTACCTGATCGACCACCGACAGCTTAAAAGCCAGCGTGTAGTCCCGCTGCGTGCGTTTGATGCCTAATTCCATTGACTTGCCTTTTCTTGAGGGAAAAGGTGTCAACCCAGATCAGGACGGGTCAGCCCCATGAAAAAAGCCACGCTGCGGACAGCGTGGCTTTGTGCTTTGAGCGCGCAGCGAATCAGTGCTGCAGGATCTTGTTCAGGAAATCCTTGGTGCGCGGCTGGCGGTTTTCCGGGTGGTTGAAGAACTCGTCCTTCGGGCAGTCTTCCAGGATCTTGCCGCCCACGTCGATGAAGATCACGCGGCTCGCAACCTTGCGGGCGAAGGCCATTTCGTGCGTGACGACCATCATGGTCATGCCTTCCTTGGCGAGGGCCACCATCACGTCGAGCACTTCGCCGACCATCTCGGGGTCGAGCGCCGAGGTGGGTTCGTCGAACAGCATCACGATCGGGTCCATCGACAGCGCACGGGCGATGGCCACGCGCTGCTGCTGGCCGCCCGACAGCTGGCCCGGGAACTTGTCCTTGTGCGCCATCAGGCCCACGCGGTCGAGCATCTTCAGGCCACGCACCTTGGCTTCGTCGGGCGTGCGGCCCAGCACCTTGATCTGCGCGATCGTGAGGTTCTCGGTCACCGACAGGTGCGGGAACAGCTCGAAGTGCTGGAACACCATGCCGACCTTGGAGCGCAGCTTGGGCAGGTTGGTCTTGGGGTCGTGCAGCGGAATGCCGTTGACGGTGATCTCGCCCTTCTGGAAGGGCTCGAGCGCGTTCACGGTCTTGATGAGCGTGGACTTGCCGGAACCCGACGGGCCGCACACCACCACCACGTCGCCCTTGGAGATGTTCACCGAGCAGTCGTTGAGCACCTGCACCGGGCCGTACCACTTGGAGACGTTCTTGATTTCAATCATTTTTTCGGACATTTGTTTCTCTCCGGTTCAGTTCAGCCACTCAATCAGCGAATGATGGCGATTTTCTTGTGCAGGCGTTTCACCAGCCAGGAAAGGGCGTAGCACATGACGAAGTACACGACCGCCGCGAGCAGGTAGGCCTCGATCGGACGACCGAAGTTCTTGCCCGCCGTTTCGAAGCCCTTGAGCATGTCGTAGGCGCCGATGGCGTAGACCAGCGAGGTGTCCTGGAACAGGATGATGGTCTGCGTCAGCAGCACCGGCAGCATGTTGCGGAAGGCCTGCGGCAGCACCACGAGACGCATGTTCTGGCCGTAGGTCATGCCCACCGCCTGGCCCGCGTTCACCTGGCCGCGCGGGATCGACTGGATGCCCGCGCGCATGATCTCGCTGAAGTAGGCCGCTTCGAACGCCACGAAGGTGATCACCGCCGAGATTTCCGAGCGGTAGTTCGAGCCGAGCGAACCGAACATCGAATAGAACGACGCCGGCACCAGCAGGAAGAACCACAAGATCACCATCACCAGCGGGATGCTTCGCATGCCGTTGACGTAGATGGCCGCGGGCGTATCGAGCCACTTCTTGCCCGACAGGCGCATGAGCGCCAGGATCGTGCCGAAGATCACGCCGCCGATCGTGGCCACCACCGTCAGCATGATGCTGAAGTAGAAGCCCTTGATGACGAAGTTGCTGATGACGTCCCAGTTGTAGAAGGACAGGTCGAGATTCATCATGTCAGTGTCCTCCGCCGCCGGCGCTGGCCGAGACGATGAAGCCCGGCACGCGGGTCTTCTTCTCGATGAATGCCATGAGGCGGTTGATGATGAGCGCCGACACCACGTAGCACGCCGTCACCGCGAGGTAGACCTCGATGCCGCGCGAGGTTTCTTCCTGCGCCTGCATGGCGAACATGGTGAGTTCGGTGACCGACACGGCGAACGCGACGGACGAATTCTTGAAGATGTTCATCGTCTCGCTCGTGAGCGGCGGGATGATGATGCGATACGCCATCGGCAGGATCACGTAGCGGTAGTACTGCGGCGTGGTGAAACCCACCGCCATGCCCGCATAACGCTGGCCCTTGGGCAGCGCCTGGATGCCGGAGCGCACCTGCTCGGCGATACGCGCCGAGGTGAAGAAGCCCAGCGCCAGCACCACCAAGATGAAGCTCGGCACGCCCTTCATCACGGGGATGAGCGCCGGAATCACGTGGTACCAGAGGAAGATCTGAACCAGCAGCGGGATGTTGCGAAAGAGCTCCACCCATGCATTGCCGAAGCGCACGAGCCACGGACTGTCGGGCAGCGTGCGAATGATGCCGACCAGCGAGCCGAGCACCAGCGCGACGATCAGCGCCAGCAGCGCGACGGACACCGTCCAGCCCCAGGCCGAGAGCATCCATTGCAGGTAGCTCGGATATTCCCCCCCGGGGTCTTGCAGGAAGACCTGCCAATCCCAGTTTCCCATGTGTGTTTACTCCTTCAGCTTCTTTTCGAAAAACCGCCCCTTGAAAAGAAACGCCCACCGTGAAAGGTGGGCGTCCATTCACGCAGCGACGCGCGCTTATTCCTTGGTGACGTACTCTTCAGCCGGCTTGTCGTTCGGGTTGGCCCACGCGTTCTTGGTGGCTTCGCCCAGCGGCAGGTTGATGGTCACGTTGGCCGGGGGAATCGGCTTGAGGAACCACTTGTCGTACAGCTTGGTCAGTTCGCCCGACTTGGCCTGTGCCTTGATGCTGTCGTCCACGGCCTTCTTGAAAGCCGGGTCGTCCTTGCGGATCATGATGGCGATGGGTTCCACGGCCAGCACGTCGTTCAGGATCTTGTAGTCCTTGGGCGACTTCGACTTGGCGGCCAGGGCAGCCAGGATCGAGCCGTCCATCACGAAGGCGTCGGCACGGCCGGTTTCCAGCAGCAGGAAGCTGTCGGAGTGGTCCTTGCCGTAGACCTCCTTGAAGGTCAGGTTCTCGGCGCGCTTTTGCTTGCGCACGGTCTGCAGCGGCGTGGTGCCGGTGGTGGTGGCAACCGTCTTGTCCTTCAGGTCGGCCAGCGAGTTGATGCCCGAGTTGGCCTTGACGACGATCTTGGTTTCTTCGACGTAGGTGGTCACGCCGAAAGCCACGTCCTTCTGGCGGGTGGCGTTGTTGGTGGTCGAGCCGCACTCGATGTCCACGGTGCCGTTCTGCACCAGGGGGATGCGGTTCTGCGAGGTCACGGGCTGGTACTTGACTTCGAGCTTCTTGCCAGCGGCCTTCTCCAGGTCCTTGATGATGTTGGCGCAGACGTCGTAGTGGAAGCCGGTGTACTGGCCATTGCCGAGCGTGTACGAAAGGCCGGAGGACTCACGCACGCCTTCGGTGATGGTGCCCGAGGCCTTGATCTTGGCCAGGGTGTCATTGGCCTGTGCAAAGGCGCCGCTGGTGGCGAGCGCTGCGACAGCCAATGCCAATACTTGTTTTTTCATACGAAAAGCTCCTGAGGGTGACTGAAACAAATAGAACGAAATTCTAGACACTCGCATTTTGCGGGATACCCGGACCAACCCGGTGCATCCCACGGGCATCGCCGCCCGCCTCGCACCGGCCGCGCCCATCGGGGCGCCAGCCTGGTGCAATCCAGACATTTCGCATTGTCTGACTTTCACTAAGCAGCCTTTGTGCCCGGCATTCGGGCGGCTGTGTGTGGCGCAAGCAGCGTACCGGCGATCCCCGGCGTGCAGTGGCCGAAAAAAACTGCCGCGACTGTAGTGGCGCCCGGCCTCAACCGCCAATGCTGATTGCGGGGAGCGGTATGCGTGGTGCTTATAGATTGTGCAGTGCACAAATCCGACAGCCATTCACGGTCGTTCAATGCGGCGGCTGGGTCCCGACCAGGTACGACCACAGCGCGTCGGCTGTGCGCTTGGGCTGCATGCTTTCCGACAGCCCGGCCCGCGCGGCCGAACGGCTGGCGCCGGCCTTCACCGGGACCGGCGCGCTGGGCCGCTCGCGGTAGGCGCGGATTTCCATCTTGGCCTCGAGGCTGTCGATTTCGGGCGGCAGCGCGCTCACGAGCTTGCGCGCCTTGATCTCCTTGCGCACCGCGCTTTGCGGCAGGAAGGCGATGCCGTGGCCTTCGAGCGCCATCACCTTCAGGCCTTCGGCCATGTCGGTCTCGTAGACGCGGTCGAGGTGGATGGCGGTGCCCGACTCTTTCAGCAACTGGTCGACCACGCGCCCGAGGTACGCGCCCGGCGCATAGCCCAGGTAGGGCAGCGGCTGGCCCGGACGGCCCGGCAGCCGGTAGCGTGGCGCACCGTCGGCATCGGCCTTGACCCAGGGAGCGACGGTTTCCTCGCCGAGGCTGACCATCTCGTACTTGTTGGCATCGAGCTGCAGCGGCTGCGAGGGGTGGTGGTAGGCGATGAGCAGGTCGCAGCTGCCCTCGACCAGCCGCAGCACCGCGTCGTGCACGTTGAGCGCGATGAGGCGGCTCTTGATCGGCCCGAAATGCTCGCGCAGGCTGGTCACCCACGAAGGGAAGAAGGTGAAGGCCAGCGTGTGCGGCACGGCGATCTCGATCACGTCCTGCCCCGCAGCCGAGTGCCCGCGCAACATGGCGCGCGTGCTCTGCAGCGACTGCAGCATCTCGATGGCCTGGCTGTAGAGCGTCTGGCCCGCGGGCGTGAGGCGCGTGGGGTACGAGCTGCGATCGACCAGGTCGGTGCCGGCCCATCCCTCGAGCGCCTGGATGCGCCGCGAGAACGCCGGCTGCGTCACGTGCCTCAACTGGGCCGAGCGGCTGAAGCTGCGGGTTTCCGCCAAGCTGATGAAGTCTTCAAGCCACTTTGTTTCCATACGCGGCGATTATGCGAGCGCCGCGCCATACTGGGCGCCCCCTCCTTTTCCCGCATGCGCCATGTCTTTCGACGACCTGCCTGACCTCAGCGCCACCGAACTTTCGCGCCGCATCGCGGCCCGCGACGTGTCCTGCCGCGAGGTGATGCAGGCGTCGCTCGCCCGCATCGACGCGCTCAATCCGCAGTTCAACGCCATCGTTTCCCTGCGCGACCCGGGCCAGTTGCTGGCCGAGGCCGACGAACGCGATGCCGAGCTGGCGCGCGGCGAACGGCGCGGCTGGATGCACGGCTTTCCGCTGGCCGCGAAAGACCTGAGCCATGCCGCCGGCCTGCCGACCTCGATGGGCTCGCCGCTGTCGCCGCGCTCGCCCGCGCGCACCGACAGCCTGCACGTCGCACGCATGCGCGCGGCCGGCGCTGTCGTCATCGGCAAGACCAACACGCCCGAGTTCGGGCTCGGCTCGCACACCTACAACACGGTGTTCGGCACCACACGCAACGCCTACGCACCCGACCGCAGCGCGGGCGGCAGCAGCGGCGGCGCGGCCGTCGCGCTGGCCCTGGGCATGCTGCCCGTGGCCGACGGCAGCGACATGATGGGATCGCTGCGCAACCCCGCCGCCTTCAACAACGTGATCGGCATGCGCCCCTCGCGCGGTCGTGTGCCCGGCGACCCGGAGCAGGAGCTGTTCTTCCAGCAGCTGGGCTGCGAAGGCCCGATGGCGCGCACGGTGGAAGACGCCGCGCGGCTGCTGGCCGTGCAGGCGGGCTTCGACACGCGCGTGCCGTTGTCGTCGCCGCACGCGCTGCCGTCGCCCGATGACATCGCGCTCGATGGCGACGGCAAGGGCCTGCGCATCGGCTGGCTCGGCAGCGTGTGGCCCGAGCTGCCGCTCGCACCGGGCGTGCGCGAACTCGGCGAACAGGCGCTCGACACCTTCCGCGCCATCGGCTGCGAGGTCGAACCCTGCACGCTCGACGTGCCGCGCGAGCACAACTGGAGCGCGTGGCTGCGATTGAGGCAACTGCTGGTGGGCGGCAAGCTCGGCGCCTACGTCAGCGACCCGAAGCTGTTCGCCCAGCTCAAGCCCGAGGCGCAATGGGAGATCGAGCAAAGCCGTCACCTCGACGCCGCCTCGCTGTACCAGGCCTCGCTCTACCGCTCGAACGTGTACCGCGCGTTCCTCAAGCTCTTCGAGCGCTTCGACTTCGTGCTCGCGCCGACCGCGCAGGTGTTCCCGTTCGACGCCGACCTGCACTGGCCGGCCGAGGTGAACGGCGTGAAGAGCGACACCTACCACCGCTGGATGGAGATCGTCACACCCTTCACGCTGGCGGGCCTGCCCACGCTCAACGTGCGCGCGGGCTTCGGCGACGGCGGGCTGCCGATGGGGCTGCAGCTGGCGGGGCCGATCCATGCGGACCTCGACGTGCTGCGGCTCGGGCATGCGTATGACCAGGCCTGCGGCTTCGCCCGCCAGCGCCCCGCTGTGCTGGGGCCGACACCCGCCTGATTCACGGCTCGCTACAATGAGAACAATTCTTATTTGCAGCCCGCAGGTCGTCGCGCCTGCGCCCGAGCCCCGTTCATGCCCGCCGTCGAGCCCGCTTTTCACCAACAGGTCCACACGCTCTACAGCGAGCACCATGGCTGGTTGCAGGGCTGGCTGCGCAAGAAGCTGGGCAACACCTTCGACGCAGCGGACCTCGCACAGAACACCTTCCTGCGCCTGCTGACGGCGCCGGGCCCCGAGCGGCTGAACGAGCCGCGCGCGTACCTCACGACCATCGCGCGCCACCTGCTGATCAACCATGTGCGCCGGCGCGCGATCGAGCAGGCCTACCTCGATGCGCTGGCCGCGATGCCCGAGCAGGTCGAGCCGCCGCCCGAAGTGCGGCTGATGCTGCTCGAGACGCTGGTCGAGATCGACCGCCGCCTGGGCACGCTGCCGGCGCAGGCCAAGCAGGCCTTCCTGCTGGCGCAGCTCGAAGGGCTGGGGCACGCCGAGATCGCGGCGGAGCTTGGCATCTCGGTCTCCACCGTGAAGCGCCATCTTGCGAAGGCAGCCATGCGCTGCTTCTTCCCCGAGTAACCCGGCATGGAGGTTTCGCAGACCCACGGCGCCACGGCGCCCTTTCCGGGCGTGGCCGACACGCCGCGCGTGCCGCCCGCCGTGGCGCGGCAGGCCGTGCAATGGTGGATCGAGCTGAAGTCGAAAAGCGCCGACAGGCACCGGCTGGCCGCGTGGCGCGACTGGCGCGACGCCGACCCGGTGCATGAAGCCGCGTGGCAGCGCATCGAGGCCATCAGCGGTCGGCTGGCCGAGGTTCCCGCGCCCCTCGTGAAAGCCGCGCTGGCTGCGGCGCCCGCGTCGATGCAACGGCGCCGCAGCGTGCAGCTGCTGACCGCGATCGTGGTCGCCGGCGGCACCGTGATGGCGGCGCGCCAATCCACACCCTGGCGCGCGTGGACCGCCGACCACGTGTCGGCCGTGGGCGAACAGCGCACGGTCCCGCTGCCCGACGGCGGCACCGTGATGCTCAACACCGACAGCGCGATCAACGTCCGCTTCGATGCCGAGCGCCGCGTGCTGCAGCTCGTGCGCGGCGAGATCCTCGTGACGACCGCGCCCGATGCGCAGCAGCGGCCCTTCCTCGTGCAGACCGAAGCCGGATCGGTGCGCGCCATCGGCACGCGCTTCACCGTGCACCAGCGCGACGATGACGACGTCGGCGTGGGTGTGCTGCAAGGCGCCGTCGAGTTGCGGCCGGCCGACGCGCCCGCCACCGTGCGCACGCTGCAGGCCGGCGAAGCCACGCGCTTCACGCGCACCGGCGTGCAGGCGGCGGTACCGCTCGACGACAACGCCTCGGCCTGGTCCGACGGCATGCTGGTCGCCTCGCACATGCGGCTGGACGATTTCCTCGCTGAGCTGGGCCGCTACCGGCGCGGCCGGCTCGGCTGCGACCCGGCCATTGCCGGCCTGCAGGTGTCGGGCGCCTATCCGCTGGCCGACATCGACCGCGTGCTGGCGTCGCTGACCTCGGCGCTGCCGGTCGAGGTGCACACCTACACCCGCTTCTGGGTCACCGTGCGGCCGCGCGCCCGGCGCGGATAGGCCGTTTGCAGGTCTTTCGAAAAAAGTTGAGCTGATTGCGCGGTGCTGGTTGTCAAGGGAGGTAAGGGCGCCCATGCAGGGCCCTTTCATCACTTCCCTGACCACCGATCCATCGAAGGTAATTTCATGCTGCAACGCATCCGCCGGCCGATCCACGCGCCGCATCTTTCCCCGTCGCGTCCGTCGTCCGGCATGCATCCGTTGTCGCGCGCGCTGCAGGCCGTGTGCGTGGCCACCATGGCCAGCCTGGCCGTCGGCGGCCTCGTGGCGCCCGCGCAGGCGTGGGCCCAGACGGGGCCCGCAATGCAGCGCTTCAACATCCCGGCCGGCCCGCTCGAAGGCGTGCTCAATCGCCTCGGCCGCGATGCGGGCGTGCTCATCACCTTCGAGTCGAAGGTCACCGAAGGCCTGACGAGCAGCGGCGTGAGCGGCAGCTATCCGACGGATGAAGCGATGGCGATGGCACTGCAGGGAACCGGGCTCACCGCCATCCGCGCGGCGGGCGGCGGCTATGCCTTGCGCACGCTGCAGAAGCCGTCGATCGGGGCGGAAGGCGCGGCTTCTTCCGCGCTACCGGCCGTGACCGTCACCGCCTCGGCCGCGCGCGATGCGCGCACCGACGGCACCGGCGCCTACACCGGCGGCACGTCGTCGGGCTCGACGGGGCTGGACCTGTCGCTGCGCGACACGCCGCAGACCGTCACCGTCGTCACGCGCCAGCAGATGGACGACCAGGGCAGCGTCAGCGTGTCCGACGTGATGCGCCAGACCGCCGGCATCACGGCGCAGAACTACGACAGCGACCGCTGGAGCTTCAGCGCGCGCGGCTTCTCGGTCACCAACTTCCAGTACGACGGCGTGGCCAAGGACTACGACGGCGTGTACGACTGGGGCGCCACCAACAGCGACATGACGATCTACGACCGCATCGAGATCGTGAAGGGCGCCACCGGTCTGCTCAGCGGCACGGGCGACCCGTCGGCCACCGTCAACTTCGTGCGCAAGCGGCCGACCGACCACTTCACCGGCTCGGTCTCCGCCAGCGTGGGTTCGTGGCACAACGGCCGCGCCGAGGTGGACCTGTCGGGCCCGCTCAACCAGAGCGGCAGCGTGCGCGGGCGCTTCGTGAGCGCCTACCAGGACCGCGAGTCGTACCTGGACCACTACCGCCAGAAGAAGAGCGTGCTGTACGGCGTGATCGAGGCCGACCTGTCGCCCGACACCCGCCTGACGCTGGGCGCCGACCTGCAGGACACCGACCCGCGCGGCTCCACGTGGACCGGCTTCCCGGTCTTCAACACCGACGGCACGCGCACCGACTTCGCGCGCTCGTTCAACCCGGCCACCACCTGGAGCCGGCGCAAGCTGGAAACGCGCAACCTGTTCGCCACGCTCGACCAGCGGCTGTCGGGCGACTGGCGCCTGAAGCTGTCGGTGAACAGCGAGTCGAGCAAGCACCGCTCGCTGCTGGGCTCGGCCAGCGGCGGCAACCCCGATCCGCTCACCGGCGAAGGCATGTACCTGTTCTCCGGCGACTTCCGCGGCAACCGCAAGCAGAACACCGTCAACGCCAGCCTCACGGGCAGCTACGCGCTGTTCGGCCGCAAGCACGAGCTGATGCTCGGCGCGATGGGCTCCGACACCCGCACCGACGGCCCGTGGTCGGAGTCGCAGTACCCGATGCTCACGGGCAGCGTCTTCAACTGGAACGGCACGTTTGCGCAACCGGCCTTCACGCAGACCGCGTCGTACAACGACAAGCGCCGCCAGTCCGGCGTGTACGGCGCGACGCGCCTGCGCCCCACCGATGCGCTGTCGGTCATCCTCGGCGCGCGCGTGAGCCGCGTCTCGGGTGACGACCGCCGCGTGTACAGCGACGGCATCACGCAGCCGCTGACGAGCAGCCTGCGCAAGAGCGGCGTGGTCACGCCGTATGCGGGCGTCGTGTACGACCTGAACGACACCTACTCGGTGTACGCCAGCTACACGAGCATCTTCTCGCCGCAGTCGCTGATGGACGTCAACCGGCAGTTCCTGCCGCCGGTGGAAGGCCGCAGCGTCGAAGCGGGCATCAAGGCCGACTACCTCGACGGCCGCCTGAAGGCCAGCCTCGCCGCGTTCCAGATCAAGCAGGACAACCTGGCCGAGTACGTCGACTTCGTCGATGGCGCGTCGGTCTACAAGGCCATCAAGGGCGTCAAGAGCAAGGGCATCGAGGCTGAGCTGACCGGGGAAATTGCCGACGGCTGGAACCTGCAGGCCGGCTATGCCTACAACCACGTGCGCAATGCCAAGGGCGAGCGCGTCTACGGCGCCACGCTGATGGCGAGCCAGCCCGAGCATGTGGTGCGGCTGTCGACCAGCTACCGTCTGCCCGGCAGCTGGAACCAGCTCACCGTGGGCGGCGGCCTCAGCTGGCAGAGCGCGTTCCACGGCAAGGTCTACAACCCGGCCGATGCGGACTACGCCATCCTCAAGCAGAAGGGCTACGCGCTGGTGAACCTGATGGCGCGCTACCAGTTCAACAAGAACCTGTCGGCCACGCTGAACATCCACAACCTCTTCGACAAGAAGTACTACTCGGGCCTGGGGCTGTTCGAAACCGCCTTCTACGGCGAGCCGCGCAGCACGACGCTGAGCGTGCGCTACCAGTTCTGAGGCGCGGCAGCCGCCGACGCGTCAGATCGGCGTGCGCACGCCACGCCCCGCGAAGTGCCCTTCGGCGTTCGCGAGGAAGTGATCCACCGACTTCTGCGTGGCCTCGGGCGACCAGCCCGCCATGTGCGGCGTGAGCAGCACGTTGTCCAGGCCGACGAGCGGCTCGGGGCGCTTGGGTTCGCTCTCGTACACGTCCAGGCCCGCGCCCGCGATGCGGTGCTCGCGCAGCGCCTTCGCCAGCGCCTCGGTGTCGACCACGCTGCCGCGGCCGATGCTCACGAGGTAGCCCTGTGGCCCCAGCGCGTCGAGCACCTCGGCATTGACCAGGTGCTTCGTGGCCGGGCCGCCCGGCGCGGCCAGTATCAGGAAGTCGGCCCAGGTGGCGAGCGACTTCAGGTCGTCGAAGTAGCGCTGCGTGGCGCCTTCGCGCGGCTTGCGGTTGTGATAGCCGACTTCCATGTCGAAGGCGGCGGCGCGCTTGGCGATCTTCTGGCCGATGGTGCCCAGCCCCAGGATGCCGAGCTTCTTGCCCGACACGTTGGCCGGCTGCGGAATGGCTTCGCGCCACACGCCTTCGCGGCACAGGCGGTCGAGCTTGCGAAACTCGCGCACGATGCCGATGAGCAGGCCGAAGGCGTGGTCGGCCACGCAGTCGTCATTCGTGCCCGCGCCGTTGGCGGTGACGATGCCGCGTGCGCGTGTCACGTCGAGCGGCACGCCCTCGTAGCCCGCGCCGAGGCAGCAGATCAGCTCCACCGTCGGCATGGCCGCGATGTCGGCGGGTGTGAGGCCGATGACGCCGATGGTCAGCACCGCGCGGAACTTGGCGCCGTGCTCGGCGATGGCAGCGGCGCGCTCGGCCTCGCCGAAGGCGTAGGTCATGTCGTAGACCTCGGCAATCTGGGCCTGGTGGGCGCTCGAGAGGCTGTTGAGCACCAGCAGGGGAATCTTGGTCGACACGTCTGAACTCCTGAATCGATAGGAAGGGGAATGAATGATCGGGCTAGAGCAGAGGCACCGCTTCGCTCTTCTGCAAAGCCCACATCTGCGCATAGCGGCCCTGCTGGGCCAGCAGATCGGCATGCGTGCCGCGCTCGACGATCACGCCCGATTCGAGCACCAGGATCTCGTGCGCCTCGACCACGGTCGAGAGGCGGTGCGCGATGACCAGCGTGGTCTTGCCCTGCGCGGCGCTGCGCAGCTCGGACTGGATGGCGCGTTCGTTGGCCGAATCGAGCGCCGAGGTGGCCTCATCGAAGATCACGATCGGCGGGTTCTTCAGCAGCGTGCGCGCAATGGCCACGCGCTGCTTCTCGCCGCCCGAGAGCTTCAGGCCGCGCTCACCCACCGTCGTCTCGTAGCCCTTGGGCGTGGCCGAGATGAAGTCGTGGATGCGCGCGGCGCGCGCGGCGCCCTCGACCTCTTCGCGCGTGGCGCCGGGGCGGCCGTAGGCGATGTTGTATTCGACCGTGTCGTTGAACAGCACCGTGTCCTGCGGCACGATGCCGATGGCGCGGCGCACGCTGGACTGCTGCACGGCGCGGATGTCTTCGCCGCCGATGGTGATGCGGCCTTGCTGCACGTCGTAGAAGCGGTACAAGAGGCGCGCGAGCGTGGACTTGCCCGAGCCCGACGGGCCGACCACGGCCACCGTCTTGCCGGCGGGGATCTCGAAGCTCACGTGCTTGAGGATCGGGCGCTCCGGTTCGTAGGCGAAGCTCACGTCTTCGAAGCGGATGGTGGAGTTGATGCCCGCCAGCGGCTGCGCACCGGGCGCGTCGCGCACCTCGCGCTCCTTCTCCATCAGCACGAACATCTTGTCCAGGTCGGTCAGGCTCTGCTTGATCTCGCGGTAGATCACGCCCAGAAAGTTGAGCGGAATGTAGAGCTGGATCATGAAGGCGTTGACCATCACCAGGTCACCCAGCGTCATGCGCCCTTCGACCACGCCCGAGGTGGCGCGCCACAGCATCAGCACGAGGCTCACGGCAATCAGCAGCTGCTGGCCGGTGTTGAGCATGCTCAGCGTGCGCTGGCTCTTGATGGCGGCCTTGCGGTAGCGGTCCAGGCTGGCGTCGTAGCGCTTGGCCTCGAAGTCTTCGTTGTTGAAGTACTTGACGGTTTCGTAGTTCAGCAGCGAATCGACCGCGCGGCTCTGGGCCATCGAGTCGAGCTCGTTCATGGTCTTGCGAAACTGCGTGCGCCACTCGGTCACCGTGACGGTGAAGCTGATGTACAGCACCAGCGCCGCGCCCGTGATCCACACGAACAGCGAATCGAACTTCACGCCCAGGATGGTGAGCACCAGCGCCAGCTCGATGATGGTCGGCACGATGCTGTACAGCGACATCGAAATGAGCGAATGCACGCCGCGCGTGCCGCGCTCGATGTCGCGCGTCATGCCGCCGGTCTGGCGCTCCAGGTGAAAGCGAAGGCTCAGCGAATGCAGGTGGCCGAACACCTCCAGCGCGATCTGCCGCGCCGTGCCCTCGGTGGCTTTCGCAAAGATCAGCTCGCGCAGCTCGCCGAAGAGCGCGGTCGAAAAGCGCAACAGCCCGTAGGCCAGCAGCAGCCCGATCGGCACGATGAGCAGCGCCTGCGCCATGTCGGGCTTGGGCGTCATCGTGTCGATGAGGTTCTTCAGCAGCACCGGCACGCCCACGTTGGCCACCTTGGCGCCCACCATGAAAGCCAGCGCGGCCATCACGCGCCATTTGTACTGCCAGAGATAGGGAAAGAGGCGACGCAGGGTCGCCCAGTCGGAACGGTCGGCGCGGTCCGGCGGATGGCCGCCAGGCGCATGGGGAGAGGAGGAAAGGGCTTCGCCGCTTCGGCGCATGGGGGACAATCGTGGCTGTTGTTGTTGCCTCAGATTGTGCCCATGTCCTCTTCTTCCAGTGCCTCTTCCGCCGCCGCGACGGCCGCCGCCACCCTCAAGAGCCTGCCCACCGACATGGAGCTGGTGCTCAAGGTCATTCCGATGCCGGCCGACTGCAACGCCAACGGCGACATCTTCGGCGGCTGGGTCATGGCGCAGTGCGACCTGGCCGGCTCGGTGATTCCGGCGCGCTACGCCAAGGGCCGCCAGGCCACCGTGGCGGTCAACGAGTTCATCTTCAAGCAGCCGGTGCGGCTGGGCGACATCCTCTCGTTCTATTCAAAGCTGGTGCGCGTAGGCCGCACCTCGATCACGGTGACGGTCGAAGTATTTGCCGAGCGGTTTCGTGCCCAGGGCGAGTACATCAAGGTGACGCAGGCCACCTTCACCTACGTGGCCATCGACGACAACGGCCGCCCGCGTCCCATCGAGCAGCCGGCGGCCTGAACCTCGCCCTTCAGCCGACGCCGATGCCGGCGTCGCGCACCCGTTCGATGCACTCGAACTCGCGGTTGATCCAGCGCGCGTCGCGCCGCTCCACGCGGCGGATGTAGACCGACTGCACCACGTCGCGCGTGTGGGCGTCGATCTCGACTGGCCCGCGCGGGCTGTCCAGTTGCAGGCCGCGGAACGCATCCACCAGCCGCTCGGCGCCCGCCTTGCCGCCGCGCGCACCCGGTGCGCTCAGGGCGGCATCGATGGCCGCGAGCCCGTCGTGCGCCGCCACGGCGAAGTAGCCCGGGCGCAAGTGGCTGCCGTACTCGGCCTCGAAGGCGCCCGCAAAACGCCGGTTGGCCGGCGACTCGTGGGCGAAGGAATAGTGGTGGCTGGTGACCAGCCCCTCGGCCAGTTCACCGATGCCGTCCAGGTAGTGGTCGTCGGTGGCGTCGCCCGTCGCGAGCAGGCGGATGCCGGTGTCGGCCATGCCGCGGTCGCGCCAGAACTTCAGGAAGATGGCCGGCATCTGGCCCGAGGGCAGGAAGAAGAACACGGCCTGCGGCTTCAGCTCGCGCAGGCGCAGCATGTAGGCCGAATAGTCGAGGGTGTTCAGCGGCACGCGCAGCATCGCGCCGACACGCCCGCCGCCCGCGGTGATGCCGGAGACGAAGGCGCTTTCGGCATCGACGCCCGAGGCGTAATCGGCCACCACCGTGCACACGTCGCGCAGCCCTTGCTGCAGCGCCCAGCGCGCCAGCGGCGCCGTGACCTGCGCGATGGTGAACGACACCCGCACCATGAACGGCGAGCGCCCGGTGATGCCCGAGGAGGCGGCGTTCATGATCACGGTCGGCACGCGCGCCTGCGTGGCGACGGTGCCGACGGCGTAGGCGTTGGAGCTGAAGTCCAGCCCCGTGAGCAGGTCGACGCGCTCGCTCTCGATGAGGTCTTGTGCCTGGCGCCGCGCCTGTTCGGGCGCGCTGCCGGGCACGTCGCGGCGCAGGAGTTCGACCGGCCGGCCCGCGATCTGCTGCTTGTGGTCGGCCAGCCAGACCGCCATGCCGGCGTCGAACTGGCGCCCACCGCCCGCATAGGGCCCCGACCACGAGCCGATGACCCCGATGCGCAACGGCCGCACACGCGCCAGCACCAGCGAGGGCGCCGCGAGCGAGCCCGCGAGTAAGCCCAAAGCATGCCGGCGCGTCGGCCTGAATGCTACTTTTTCAGTAGCACGCATCGCCCGTGTGGCGGGCGTTGTGGACGAGTTGATGTCTGGAGCAGGCACGAGGAACAGTGTACGCAGCCACCGTTCGCAAGCAAGTCCACGGAAGGCTTAGACCTTCGAGAAATCGGGCTTGCGCTTCTCCATGAAAGCGCCGAACGCTTCCTTGGCAGCCGGCTCGCGCAGCATGCGGCCGAAGCTCGCGCCCTCTTCGCCCATGCGCTCGAGCACGGCGGGCATCTGCGCCTTCTTCAGCAGGCGCTTGGTTTCGATCAGCGCGGTCAACGGCTTGGCCGCGAGCTTGCGCGCCTGCGTCTGGGCGATGCCGTTGGCTTCGGTCGGCGGAACGACGCGGTTGACCAGGCCCACTTCGAGCGCGGCCTCGGCCATGAAGGGCTCGCCCAGCAGCAGGGCTTCGGCGGCGCGGTGGTAGCCCAGCATCTGCGGCACCAGCAGGCTCGACGCGGCCTCGGGGCACAGGCCCAGGTTCACGAAGGGCATCGAGAAGGCTGCGTTGTCGCCCGCGTAGACGAGGTCGCAGTGGAACAGCATCGTGGTGCCGATGCCCACGGCCGGGCCGCAGACGGACGCGACGATCGGCTTGGGGAAGGTCGCGATGCCGCGCAGGAAACGGAACACCGGCGATTCGGTGTTGGCAGGCGGCGCGTTGAGGAAGTCGCCGATGTCGTTGCCGGCACTGAAGATCGTCGGGTCGCCCTGGAACAGCACGCAGCGCACAGCCGCATCGCTCTCGGCCGTGGCGAGCGCGTCGGCCATCGCGGCGTACATGCTGCTGGTGATCGAGTTCTTCTTGTCGACGCGGTTGAAGGTGATGGTCATCACGCCGGCTTCGGTGTGGACGAGGATGTCGCTCATGGGATTTCCTTGAAACAAAAAATGGACAACGCCACGCTCATCGAGCGTGGCTCCTTCGGGAGACACCGCGGAACCGGCTTTGCCGGGCCGCAGGTGTCGCCCCCTGCAAGGGGGTTGGCGGCCACACGAAGTGGGCAAGCCTGGGGGTGTGCATCAGGTCAGGGCTTCGCGAACGAAGTCGAGGCGGTCCTGGCCCCAGAACATCTGGTCGCCGACGAACATGGTGGGGGCGCCGAACACGCCGCGTTCCACCGCCTCTTGCGTGACCGCCTTGAGGCGGTCCTTGGTCTCCTGCGCGCCGGCCAGCGCGAGCAAGCCCGCGGCGTCGAAGCCCGCATTCTGCAAGACGGCGCCGACGGTCGCGGGGTCGTTGAGGTTCTTCGGCGCGACCCACATCGCATGGAACACCGCATCGACGTACGCGCCGAAGCGTTCGGGTGCCGTCATCTGCACGCCGGTGGCGCCGCGCATCAGCAGCAGCGTGTTGATCGGGAAGTGCGGGTTGTGCACGAAGGGCACGCCGTAGCGCTTCGCGAAGCGCTGCAGGTCGGTCGTGAGGTACGGGCCCTTGGCTTTGATTTCAGCGGGCGAGTGGTTGCCCGTGGCCTGGAACACGCCGCCCAGCAGCATGGGCTTCCAGACCAGCTCGGCGCCGGTGTCGGCGCACACGTGCGGCAGCTGCGTGGCGGCCAGGTAGGCGGCGGGGCTGCCGACGTCGAAATAGAAATCGACGGATTTCGTCATGGTGTCGTCTCCTTGAGGCTGTGTGTCGCGGCGCGAAGCTCGGCGCCGGTCAGAACTTCTCGGACCAGGGACGCAGGTCGAGCTCGTGCGTCCACGCATCGCGCGGCTGCGAATGCAGCATCCAGTAGCTGTCGGCGATGTGGTCCGGATTCAGGATGCCGTCGCTGTCCTTCAGCGCATAGCGCTCGGGGAAATTGCTGCGGATGAACTCGGTGTCGATGGCGCCGTCGACCACGACATGCGCGACGTGGATGCCCTGCGGCCCCAGCTCGCGCGCCATCGATTGGGCCAACGCGCGCAAGGCCATCTTGGCGCCCGAGAAGGCGCCGAAGTTGGCCGCGCCACGCAGCGACGCCGTCGCACCGGTGAAGATGATCGTGCCGCGATGAGCGCCCGTCGGCATCTCGCGCGCCACCATGCGCTTCGCGACTTCGCGGCCGTTGAGAAAGCCCGAGAAGCAGGCCATCTCCCACACCTTGAAGTACTTGCGCGCGGACTCGGTGAGGATGCTCTCCGGCACATTCGCGCCGATGTTGAACACCATCACCTCGATCGGCCCGACAGTCGATTCGATCTGCTCGATGAGCGCCACCACTTCTTCTTCCTTGCGTGCATCGCAGGCAAAGGCGTGGGCCCGGCCGCCGTCGGCCTCGATCTGCGCCACCAGCGGCTGCAGCTTGTCGAGGCTGCGCCGCGTGACGCAGGTGGCGTAGCCCTCGTGTGCGAAGCGGCGGGCAATGGCGCCGCCGGTGGCGTCGCCCGCGCCGACGATGAGAGCAGCCTTGGTGAGCGCCATGACGTTCATTCCTTGTAGTAGACGATCTGATTGGACGTGGCGAGCAACGCGCCCTTCTCGCTCCACAGCTGCGCCTTCTGGTCGAAGAAGCCGTTGAAAAACTGCTGCCCCGCCGCGCAACCCAGCAGGTAGCCCGTGCCGACCTCGGCCAGCTCGGCGGCGCCGACATGGAAGTACGTGGTGATCGACACCGTGCCCGCGGGCACGTGCTTGGCGCGGCGCAGCCAGACGCGCGGATAGAACACGTCGCTCAATGCAGCGAGCGAGGCGAAGTCGAGCGGGCGGGCCTGCGCGTCGCGCACCCAGATGCGGGTCTCGCTGTGCTGCAAGCTGCCGTCCCACTTCGAGGGAATGCCGCCGCTGAAAGGGCGCATTTCGTACTGGTCGAGCCAGGCCACGCCCGACGGGCCGATGCTCATGCGATCGACCGACTCGGGCGCCGGCACCTCGGGCATGGTGAGGTCGGCCTGACTCCAGGTGTCGCGGCGTGCGGCCGTCACCACGGTGGCGGTGGTCGTCATGTTGGTCGTGCCGTCGGCGCCGGGCTGCGTGATCGTCACCGTCCAGTGCTGCGTCGAGCGGTTGGTGCGCACGGCGGTGGCCTGGATGTCGAACGCGCCCTCGCCGAGTGCGGCCGCGTAGTTGACGGTCAGCGCGATGGGCGTGCCGAGCAGGTCGGGGTGCCGGAGCACCGACTGCAGCGCAAGCGCCGCGGTGGTGCCGCCGAACGGACCGACCATGTTCCAGTAGTCGGGACTCGTGGTGCCCGTGAAGTGCCCCACGCGGATGTCGCTGTGGTGCAGGGCCAGGGCTTTGTCGAAGGGGTGTGGGGTCGTGCGCATGGTGATCGCCAGTGTGCCTCCGGTGGATGACCTCACGCAGTCGTGTGCGGGACGTTGGCGTGCTGCACTGCGGCACGCACCGGGGGCCATGCACCGCCGGCAGGGAGCTGCTGCTGCGTGCCGTGCATGGCCGTGATTCCCCTGCCGATCAGACCCGCTCGAAGATGCCGGCTGCGCCTTGGCCCATGCCCACGCACATCGTGACCATGCCGTACTTCAGCTTCTCGCGGCGCAGCGCGTGCACCACGGTGGCTGCGCGGATCGCGCCGGTCGCGCCGAGGGGGTGGCCCAGTGCAATGGCGCCGCCCATCGGGTTGACCTTCGACGGATCGAGCCCCAGCGTGTTCATCACCGCGAGCGATTGCGCGGCGAAGGCTTCGTTGAGCTCGAACCAGTCGATGTCTTCGTGCTTCAGGCCGGCGTAGCGCAGCGCAGCGGGAATCGCCTCGATCGGGCCGATGCCCATGATGTGCGGCGGCACGCCCTTGCTGGCGAAGCTCACGAAGCGTGCGAGCGGCGTGAGGCCGTACTGCTTGATGGCCTTCTCGCTCGCCAGGATCAGCGCGCCCGCGCCGTCGGAGGTCTGCGAGCTGTTGCCTGCCGTCACGGTGCCGCGCGCGGCGAACACGGTGCGCAGCTTGGCCAGGCCCTCGAGGCTGGTGTCGGGGCGCGCGCCTTCGTCCAGGCTCACGGTGCGGGTCTTGGCGATCGACTCACCGGTGGCCAGGTCCGGCGTGCGGTCGGTCACTTCGATCGGCGTGATCTCGTCGGCGAACTTGCCGGCGGCCTGTGCGGCCAGCGCCTTCTGGTGCGAGGCGAGTGCGAACGCGTCCTGCGCCTCGCGACTCACCTTCCACTGCTGCGCAACCTTCTCGGCCGTGAGGCCCATGCCGTAGGCGATGCCCACGTCGCCTTCGCGCTCGAAGATCGAGGGCGACAGCGAGGGCGAGTTGCCCATCATCGGCACCATGCTCATGCTCTCGACGCCGGCCGCGATCATCACGTCGGCCTCGCCGACACGGATGCGGTCGGCGGCCATCTGCACGGCCGACAGGCCGGAGGCGCAGAAGCGGTTCACGGTGATGCCGCCGATGCTGGTCGGCAGGCCGGCCAGCACCGCGCCGATGCGCGCGACGTTCAGGCCCTGCTGCGATTCGGGAATCGCGCAGCCGCAGATGATGTCTTCGATGGCCTTGGGGTCGAGGCCCGGCACGGCGGCGAGCGCCGCCTTCAGCGTGGTCGCGAGCAGATCGTCGGGACGGTAGTTGCGGAAATAGCCGCGGTGCGACTTGCCGATGGGCGTGCGGGTGGCGGAGACGATGTAGGCGTCTTGTACTTGCTTGCTGCTCATGAAATCTGTCCTTAGTTGCGCACTGGCTTGCCGGTGCTGAGCATGCCCATGATGCGTTCCTGCGTCTTGGGATGCACGATGAGCGAGCAGAACGCCTTGCGCTCCAGCGTCATCAGGTATTCCTCGGTCACGAGCGAGCCCGCGTCCACATCGCCGCCGGTGACCACGTTCGCGATCAGGCTGGCGATGTGGAAGTCGTGCGCGCTGATGAAGCCGCCGTCGCGCATGTTCACGAGCTGGCCCTTGATCGTCGCGGCGCCGCTGCGGCCCGCCACACGGAAGGTGCGGCGCAGCGGTGCGCGGTAGCCGGCGTCGGCCATGGCCTTGGCCTGCTGCAGCGCGACGTAGAGCAGTTCGTCCTTGTTCGGCACGATCACGTCGCTGTCGAGCAGGTAGCCCAGCTTCTTCGAATCGAGTGCGCCCGTGCCGACCTTCGCCATTGCCGCGGCGGTGAAGCCTTCGGTGAGGAAGGGCAGCAGGTCGGTGCCGGTGGAAGCCGATGCGTTCTCCGCCGCGCGACGTGCAATGTAGGTGAGGCCGCCCGCGCCGGGAATCAGGCCCACGCCCACTTCGACCAGGCCGATGTAGCTTTCCATCGCAGCCACGCGCTTGGCCGAATGCACGGCCAATTCGCAACCGCCGCCCAGTGCCATGCCGCGCACGGCCGAGACGACCGGGACGCTCGCATAGCGGATCTTGAGCATCACGTTCTGCAGCTCTTCTTCCGCGCCTTCGACCGCGCCGATACCGGCGACCACGAAGGCCGGCAGCATCGCCTGCAGGTCGGCGCCGACCGAGAACATCTCGTCGGGCGACCAGATCACCAGGCCCTTGTATTCAGCCTCGGCCAGTTCGACCGCGGCGCCCAGCGCCTCGGCCACGTCGGGGCTGATGGCGTGCATCTTCGAATGGATGCTCGCGATGAGCACTTCGCCGTCCAGCGTCCACACGCGCACATCGCCTTCGTCGCTGATGGTCGTGCCTGCGGTGTTCGCGTCCGCCGCGTTCGCGCCGAGCACGCTCTCGGGGAACAGCTGGCGGTCGTGCACCGGCAGCTTGCGTTGCGGCACGAACTGGCCCTGCGACGCGCTCCACGAACCTTCAGGCGTGTGCACGCCACCGGCCTTGGCCACGGCGCCTTCGAACACCCACTTGGGCAGCGGCACGGTGCTCAGCGCCTTGCCGGCGTCGATGTCTTCCTGAATCCACTTGGCGACCTGCGCCCAGCCGGCTTCCTGCCAAAGCTCGAACGGGCCCTGCTTCATGCCGAAGCCCCAGCGCATCGCGAAGTCGATGTCGCGCGCGCTCTCTGCGATGTCGGCCAGGTGCACCGCGGCGTAGTGGAAGCCGTCGCGCAGGATGGCCCAGAGGAACTGGCCCTGCGGTCCTTCGCTCTCGCGCAGCAGCTTCAGGCGCTCGCCCGCGGGCTTCTTGAGCATGCGGCCATACACCTCGTCGGCCTTGGCGCCGGCGGGCACGTAGTCGCCGCTCTTCAGGTCGAAGCGCAGGATGTCGCGGCCGACCTTCTTGAAGAAACCGGCCTTGGTCTTCTGGCCCAGGTTGCCCAGCTCGAGCAGCTTCGCAAGCACCGGCGGCGTCGCGAAGTTGGCGTAGAACGGATCGCTCTCGGCGTTCAGGTTGTCCTGCAGCGTCTTCACGACGTGGGCCATCGTGTCCAGGCCCACCACGTCGGCGGTGCGGAAGGTGCCCGAGCTGGCGCGGCCCAGCTTCTTGCCGGTGAGGTCGTCCACCACGTCGGGCGTCAGGCCGAACTTCTCGACTTCCTTCAGCGTGGCCAGCATGCCGGCGATGCCGACGCGGTTGGCGATGAAGTTGGGCGTGTCGTGCGCGCGCACCACGCCCTTACCGAGCGTGCTGGTGACGAAGGCTTCGAGGTCGTCGAGCACCTGCGGCTGCGTGGTGGGCGTGTTGATCAGCTCCACCAGGAACATGTAGCGCGGCGGGTTGAAGAAGTGAATGCCGCAGAAACGCGGCTTCAGGGCTTCAGGCAGTGCTTCGCTGAGCTTGGTGATCGACAGGCCCGAGGTGTTCGAGGCCAGGATCGAATGCTTGGCCACGTGCGGCGCGATCTTCTTGTACAGATCGAGCTTCCAGTCCATGCGCTCGGCAATGGCCTCGATGATGAGGTCGCACTCGCCGAGCTTGGCCAGGTCGTCGTCGTAGTTGGCCTGCTCGATCAGGCCCGCGTCGGCCACGTCGCCGAGCGGCGCGGGCTTGAGCTTCTTGAGGTTGTCGATGGCGCGCGTGACGATGCCGTTCTTCGCTGCACCTTGAGCGACCGCACCGGTCGCGTCTTTGGCAGCCAGGTCGAACAGCACGACAGGCACGCGCACGTTGACGAGGTGGGCGGCAATCTGCGCGCCCATCACGCCGGCGCCGAGCACGGCGACCTTCTTCACTTGAAATCGGGACATGTTGCTTGGTATTTCTTGGATGGGTTGCGTGCAGGTTTACTGCACACGGTTCCAGGTTTGGGTGCGCCAGAAGGGGCCGAGGTAGCCGCGCACTTCGAGCTTCTTGCCGCCGTCGATGGGCGTGAAGCTCGCGCGGTATTCCTTGCCGTTCTCGGGGTCGAGGATCTTCCCGCCTTCCCAGACGTCCTTGCCCTCGGCCTTCTTGCCGCCACGGACGATCTCCAGGCCCGCGATGGGCTTGCCCTTGCGGTCATCGGCGCATTCGTCGCAGGTGGCGTCGGGCTTGGTGTCTTTCTTCAACGACTTCTCGATGCGCCCGAGCAGCGCGCCGTTGGTTTCGGCGATACGGATTTCGGCCTTGGCCTCGCCGGTCTTGTCGTCGACGTTGCGCCACAGGCCCACCGGCGTGCTCTGGGCCATGGCCGAGACGGCGGTGACGGTGAACAAGACGGCTGCAAGCGTTGCTTTCATGAGCGGGCTCCCGGTGGGTCGATGAAGAAAGGCTGTGTGCGTCGCTTAAGCGAGTGCGGCGTCGGTGTCCATCAACACCTTGCTGCCGGCGCGCGCGGTGCGCATCAGCATCACGGTCTCGGGGAACAGCTTGGCGAAGTAGAAGCGTGCGGTCTGCAGCTTGGCGACGTAGAACGGATCGGTGTTGCCGGCCGCGATTTCGCGCAGGGCCACTTGCGCCATGCGGGCGAACAGGTAGCCGAACACGAAGTGGCCGGCCACGCGCAGGTAGTCGACGGCGGCGGCGCCCACTTCGTCGGGGTTCTGGAAGCCCTTGAAGCCGATCTCGGTGGTGAACTTGGTGAGTTGGTCGCCCAGCATCGCGATCGGGTTGATGAACTCGGCCATCTTCTCGTTCACGCCTTCTTCTTCCACCATCTTGGCGACGAGCTTGCCGAACTTCTTCAGCGAGGCGCCGTTGTTGCCCAGGATCTTGCGGCCCAGCAGGTCCAGCGACTGGATGGTGTTGGTGCCTTCATAGATCATGTTGATGCGGTTGTCGCGCACGAACTGCTCCATGCCCCATTCCTTGATGAAGCCATGGCCGCCGAAGACCTGCATGCACGAATTGGTCGCGATGTGGCCGTTGTCGGTGATGAAGGCCTTGACGATGGGCGTGAGCAGTGCGACCAGCTCGCCGGAGTCCTTGCGCACCTTTTCATCAGGATGGTTGTGCTCCTTGTCGAGCAGCAGCGTGCAGAAGATCTGCAGCGCGCGGCCGCCTTCGGCATACGCCTTGGCCGTGAGCAGCATCTTGCGCACGTCGGGGTGCACGATGATGGGGTCGGCTTCCTTGTCCTTGGCCTTCACGCCGGAGAGCGAGCGCATCTGGATGCGGTCCTTGGCGTAGGCCAGTGCATTTTGATAAGCCACTTCGGTCAGGCCGAGCGACTGGTTGCCCACGCCCAGGCGTGCGGCGTTCATCATCACGAACATCGCGGCCAGGCCCTTGTTGGGCTCGCCCACCAGCGTGCCGGTGGCGCCTTCGATCACGATCTGCGCGGTGGCGTTGCCGTGGATGCCCATCTTGTGCTCCAGGCCGGCGCAGAAGATCGGGTTGCGTTCGCCGAGCGAGCCGTCGGCCTTGACGTGGAACTTCGGCACCACGAACAGGCTGATGCCCTTGCTGCCCTTGGGCGCGTCCGGCAGGCGGGCCAGCACCAGGTGAATGATGTTGTCCGTCATGTCGTGCTCGCCGGCCGAGATGAAGATCTTGCTGCCGGTGATGCGGTAGGTGCCGTCCGCCTGCGGTTCGGCCTTGGTGCGCAGCAGGCCCAGGTCGGTGCCGCAATGGGGTTCGGTCAGGCACATGGTGCCGGTCCACTCACCGCTCGTGAGCTTGGGCAGGTAGGTCTTCTTCTGGTCGTCGGTGCCGTGGGCCTTGAGCGCTTCGTACGCGCCGTGCGAGAGGCCCGGGTACATGGTCCAGGCCTGGTTGGCGCTGTTGAGCATTTCGAACAGGCACTGGTTCACCACGAACGGCAGGCCCTGGCCGCCGAAGGCCGGGTCGCACGACAGCGCGGGCCAGCCGCCTTCGACGTACTTGGCGTAGGCGTCCTTGAAGCCGGTGGGCGTCTTCACTTCGTGCGTGGCCTTGTCGAGCACGCAGCCTTCTTCGTCGCCGCTGATGTTCAGCGGAAAGGTGACCTCGGCCGCGAACTTGCCGGCCTCTTCGATCACGGCGTTGATGGTGTCGGCGTCGGTCTCGGCGTGGGCCGGCAGTGCCTTGAGTTCCTCGGCGACGTTGAGCACTTCGTGCAGCACGAACTGCATGTCACGCACGGGGGGGTTGTAGGTAGGCATCCGGGACTCTCCTGGTCGAAGCTAGATAGATTGGAAAAAACGAAAACGGAAGAACGAAACGGGCGGCCGTGGCGCTCAGCGCACGGTCTTGAGCCGGCGCGTGCCGCGCGCAGCAGGCGCGGACTCGGCGGCATTGGAGGCAGGCGGCGCGTCCGGCGTGGCGGCGCGCGCGAGGATGTTGTCGAAGCCGACGTTGGCGCGGCCGATGGAGCCGGGCACCTGCAGGAAGCGGGCTTCGTAGTGCAGCGCGAGGATCAGGCCGTGGATCTCGAACCCGACCTGGCGCTCGTCGGCGTCAGCGCGCAGGTGGCCTTCGGTCTTCGATTGCACGATGGCGCGCAGCACGGCGGCCTGCCAGATGCTGACCGACTCGACCAGCGCATCGCGCACCGGACCCGGGCGGTCGTCGAATTCGGAGGCGCCGCTGATGTAGATGCAGCCCGAGTCGATTTCGGTCGAGGTGCGCTTCATCCAGTTGGCGAACATGGCGCGCAGGCGCGGCAGGCCGCGCGGGGCCGTCAGAGCGGGGAAGAACACTTCCTGCTCGAAGCGCGCGTGGTACTCGCGCACCACGGAAATCTGCAGCTCTTCGCGCGAGCCGAAGTGGGCGAACACGCCCGACTTGCTCATCTTGGTGATCTCGGCCACGGCGCCGATCGACAGGCCCTCGAGCCCGATCTGCGCGGCCAGCGCCAGCGCGGCGTCGACGATGATGGCCTTGGTCTGCTGGCCTTTGGGGGCGGCGCGGGCCGGCTTGGCGGGAACGGCGGTGGCAGACATCGTGAAAGCTCCGAATAAAACGAACGGTCGTTCTATTTTGCAGGGGCTTTGCACTTTTGACCGCAAATGACCTTGGGCGGCGCTGGGTTAATGAAGGTTAACCGGGGCAAGGGGCGACCGCCAGAGGGTCGCACCCTTGCCCGGCGCGCTCAGAAATCCTGCGACACGGGCCGCAGCACGACCTCGTTGATGTCCACGTTGGCCGGCTGCTCCACCGCGTAGACGATGGCGCGCGCCACCGAGTCGGCGGGGATCTGGTTGGCGTCGTAGAAGGCCTTCAGGCCGGCGGCGCTCTCGGCGTCGCTGCTGCCGAGCTTCAGTTCCGAGTCCACGGCGCCGGGCGACACGATGGTCACGCGCACGCCGCTGTTGCCCACCTCCACGCGCAGGCCCTCGGAGATGGCGCGCACCGCGTGCTTGGTCGCGCTGTAGACGGTGCCGATGGGCGTGAACACCTTGAGCCCGGCAATCGACGCAACGTTCACGATGTGGCCACTGCCCTGCGCCTGCATGCGCGGCAGCACGGCGGCAATGCCGTAGAGCACGCCCTTGATGTTGACGTCGATGGTGCGGTCCCACTCGTCGACCTTGAGCTTGTCGAGGGGCGACAGCGGCATCACGCCCGCGTTGTTGACCAGCACGTCGATGCGGCCGAAGGCCTCGACCGTGACGGCGGCGAGCTTTTCGAGATCGGCGCGCTTGGCCACGTCGGTGGCCACAGCGATGGCTTCGCCGCCGGCCTCGCGGATCTCGGCGACGACTTTGTCGAGCCGGTCGGTGCGGCGGGCCGCGAGCACCACCTTGGCGCCGCGTGCGGCCAGGTGGCGCGCGGTCGATTCGCCCAGGCCGCTGCTCGCGCCGGTGACGATGGCGACCTTGCCTTGGATGTTGTCTTGAACGGAGGTCATGAAGATTTCCTTTGGGGTGTGTTGAAGAAGTGCATGCAGTGTGGAAAATCCACGCGTTCCAGTAAATGAAACTCTGGCGACTTCAGAATTCCCAAACGAGGAACACCCCATGTCCAACCGCCTCGAAGCCCTGCGCGTGTTCTTCACCGCTGCCGATGCCGCCAACTTCCGCGAGGCGGCCGTGCGCCTGTCGGTGTCGCCGCAGGTGGTGACGCGTGCCGTGCGCGAACTCGAAGAAGAACTGGGCGAGCCGCTCTTTCACCGCAGCACGCGCGGCGTGCAGCTCACCGATTTCGGGCGGCAACTCGCCGAGCGCGCTCGCATCGCGGTGGGCGGTGTCGACGAGCTCTTTCATCGCATCGACCGGCGCGCGCTGTCGCAGCACGCGGGCACGGTGCGGGTCACGGCGCCGCATGTGTACGGCCGGCTCATTCCGCAAGCGCTGGCGCCGCTGCTGGTGGCGCATCCGGGGCTGGTGCTCGACCTGCGGCTGTCGGAGCAGCATGCCGATGTGGTCGATCAGCAGATCGACATCGGCGTGCGCGTCGGACCGATGCGCGACGCGCGCTTCGTGGCACGAAGTGTGGGAAAGATGCCGCTGCGCGTGGTGGCCTCACCGGCGCTCATCGAGCGGGTCGGCACGCCGCGCACCGTGGATGCGCTGGCCAAGCTGCCGGTGACCGCGCTGATCGACCGCAGCTCGGGCCGGCCCTGGCCCTGGGCGTTCAGCAAGAAGCGGGTGTTCACCGTGTCGTCGCCCGCGTTCGTGACGGACAACATCGACGCCGAATGCGCCGCGGTGCTGGCGGGCATCGGCTTCGGCCAGCTCATCGGCCCGCTGGCGGAGCCGTGGCTGCAATCAGGCGCGATGGTGGAGGTGCTGGCGGCCGATGCGCCGGAGCCCTGGCCGGTCCACGTCTACCGCCCGCAGCGCGCGCCGGTGCCGGCGCGCGTGCGGTTGGTGTACGACGAGCTGATCCGCGTGATCAGAGCTTGAAGGGCAGCACTTCCTGGCGCTGCTCGCCCAGGCCTTCGATGCCCAGCGTCATCACGTCGCCCTTCTTCAGGTACAGCGGCGGCTTCATGCCCATGCCGACGCCGGGCGGCGTGCCGGTGGTGATCACGTCGCCGGGCATCAGCGTCATGAACTGGCTCACGTAGCTCACGAGCTTGGCCACGCTGAAGATCATGGTCTTGGTGCTGCCCGTTTGCACGCGCTGGCCGTTGAGGTCGAGCCACATGGCGAGCTTTTGCGGGTTCTCGATCTCGTCGCGCGTGACGAGCCACGGGCCGAGGGGGCCGAAGGTGTCGCAGCCCTTGCCCTTGTCCCAGGTGCCGCCGCGCTCGATCTGGAACTCGCGCTCGCTCACGTCGTTGATGGTGCAGTAGCCGGCCACGTAGTCGAGTGCGCTCTTCTGCGAGACGTAGCGCGCCTTCGTGCCGATGACCACGCCGAGCTCGACTTCCCAGTCGGACTTGACCGAGCCCTTGGGCAGCATGACCGGGTCGTTCGGACCCTGGATGCAGCTCGTGGCCTTCATGAAGACGATGGGTTCCTTGGGCACCGGCAGGCCCGATTCGGCGGCGTGGTCGGCGTAGTTCAGGCCGATGGCGATGAACTTGCCGACGTTGGCCACGGGGCTACCGAGGCGCGGCTTGCCCTTGACCAGCGGCAGCTTGTCGACCTTGGTCTTGCGCAGCTTGGCAATGGCGGCATCGCTCAGTTGCTCGGGACCGATGTCCTTGACGATGGCGCTCAGGTCGCGCAGCTTGCCTTCTGCGTCGATGAGGCCGGGCTTCTCTTTGCCGGGGTTGCCATAGCGGACGAGTTTCATGCTTTCCTTTCAGTGCATTGAAAAATCAATAGGTAGAGCGGCCACCGGACAGGTCGAAGACCGCGCCGGTGGAGAACGAACAATCTTCGGTGCAAAGCCAGCCGACCAGCGCGGCCACTTCTTCCACCGTGCCGAAACGGCCCATCGGGATTTTCGACAGCATGAACGCGACGTGCTCGGGCGTCATCTGGTCGAAGATGGCGGTCTTCACCGCGGCGGGCGTCACGCAGTTCACGCGGATGCCGGTGTCGGCCAGTTCCTTGCCGAGCGACTTGGTGAGCCCGATCACCGCCGCCTTGCTTGCGCTGTAGGCGCTGGCGTTGGGGTTGCCTTCTTTCCCCGCGACGGAGGCGATGTTGACGATGCGGCCTTCACCGTTCGTGCCCTGCTTGCGCATCTGCGCCACCACCTCGCGGCAGCACAGGAACACGCCGTTGACGTTGACCTCCATCACCTGGCGCCAGTCGTCCACCGGGTAGTCCCACAGCTTGACGTTGGGCCCGGTGATGCCGGCGCTGTTGACCAGCGCATCGATGCGCGGCGCGTGCGCGAGCGTGGCGGCCACGGCTTTCGCAACCGAAGGCTGCTGCGTCACGTCGACCTTCAGTGCGAAGGCCTTGGCGCCGAGCGCTTCGGCCGCGCGCCCGGCGGCAGCCTCGTCGCGGTCCCACAGCGTGACGCTGCCGCCCGAGGCGACGAGCCGCTGCGCGATGCCGAAGCCCAGCCCCGTGGCACCGCCGGTGACCACCGCGTGGCGGCCTTCGAAATCGAGCCGGTTCATATCGTGATGCCGCCGTCGACGGTGAAGTACTGGCCGGTGGCGAAGATGGATTCGTCGCTGGCCAGGAACACCACCACCGGCGCGATCTCCTCGGCCTGCGCGAGCCGGCCCATGGGCTGGCGCGCCACGAAGGCCTTGCGCGCGGCCTCGGGGTCGGCGTTGGCGTTGATGCGATCGCCCAGCGAGGGCGTGTCGACCGTGCCCGGGCACACGGCATTGCAGCGGATGCCGCGTGCCACGTAGTCGGCCGCGACGCTCTTGGTGAGGCCGAGCACGGCCGCCTTGGTGGTGCCGTAGACAAAGCGGTTGGGCAGGCCCTTCATGCTGGAGCACACGCTGGCCATGTTGATGATGCTGCCGCGCCCAGCCGCGAGCATGCCGGGCAGCACGGCCTGGATGGCCCACATCTGCGCGCGCACGTTGAGGCGGAAGGCAAAGTCGAGGTCGTCGTCGCTGGCCTGCTCGATGGTGCCGTTGTGCACCACGCCCGCGCAGTTGAACAGCACGTCGAGCGCGGGCAGCTGCGCCACGACCGCGCCGATGGCCGCCTTGTCGAGCACGTCGAGCTTCAGGGCCGTGACGTTCGCCACGCCGGCGTAGGCCGCCAGCAGCTGCTCGTTGACGTCGGTGGCCCACACATGGGCGCCCTCGGCCGCGAGCGCCAGCACGCTGGCGCGGCCGATGCCCTGGCCGGCGGCGGTGACGAGCACGGTCTTTCCCTTCAATCTCATGGTCGGTGTCTCCTGGGGGTTCGCAAGTGCGGGGGGTGGATTCGGGTTAGGCCCGATGGGTGACATGTGTGAATCGCCGTATTCTGAATTGGCCTTACCACTTGTCCAATTCAGGACAACCCTTAAGCCGATCCACCGCCCCGCCCGCCACCTGCCCTGCTCCCGTGCCGCTCCAGACCGTCGAACCCCAACGCCTTTATCGCCAGATTGCCGACCAGCTCCGGGGGCTGATCGCCAAGGGCGAGTTCGACGTGGGCGCGCGCCTGCCCGCCGAGCGCGACCTCGCCAAGCAGCTCGGCGTGAGCCGGCCGTCGGTGCGCGAGGCGCTCATTGCGCTGGAGGTCGAGGGCTGGGTCGAGGTGCGCACCGGTTCGGGCGTGTACGTGCTCGACCGCTCGCACCGTGCCAGCGCGCCGGTGGCGCCCACCGAATGGGGGCCGCTTGAGCTGATCCGCGCGCGCCGCGTGATCGAGGGCGAGACCGCCGCCATCGCCGCGCTCTCGGGCAAGCGCAAGGACGTCGACGCGATGACGCGCGCCATCGCCACCATGCGCGAGATGGCCGACCGCAACGTCATGCCGCTGGACGGCGACCGCGCCTTTCACCTGGCCATCGTCGGCGCCAGCGGCAACGTGGTGCTGGTCGAGACGGTGCAGGGCTTCTGGGATTCGCGTCGCGGGCCGATCTTCACGCGGCTGGGCGGCTACTTCGAGACCGTGACCTCATGGCGCGCCGCCATCGCCGAGCACGAGGCGATTCGCGATGCCATTGCCGCGCGCGACGCCGAGACCGCGCGCACCGCGATGCACGCGCACATGGACAACTCGCACCACCGTTTCAGCGCGAGCTGGCGCCGCGCAAAGCCCTCCTGATTCCTCGCCAGCATTCCTGCCCATTAACTACAACGGAGACAAGCCACATGATCAGCAGCAAGAACAGCAAACGCACCGCCCTCAAGGCCCTGGCCGCCTGCGCCCTCGCAGCCGGCGCATTGGGCGTGACGGGCATCGCCAGCGCACAGACCAAGCTCAAGTGGGCCCACGTGTACGAGACCTCGGAGCCTTTCCACAAGTACTCGGTGTGGGCCGGCGACGAGATCAAGAAACGCACCAACGGCCGCTACGAGGTGCAGGTGTTCCCGGCCTCCACGCTGGGCAAAGAGGCCGACATCAACCAGGGCCTGACGCTGGGCACGGTCGACATCATTCTGTCGGGCGCAAGCTTCGCGGGCCGCACCTACACGCCGCTGGCGATCTCGTACTTCCCGTTCATCTTCCGCGACGCCGAGCACCAGCTCAAGTACGCCAAGAGCGACGTGTTCAAGGAGCTGGCCAAGGGCTACGACGACAAGAGCGGCAACCACATCACGGCGCTCAGCTACTACGGCGCGCGCCACGTCACCTCGAGCGCCGCGCGCCCCGTGGCCAAGCCCGAGGACATGAAGGGCCTGAAGATCCGCGTGCCCGACGCACCGGCCTACCTGGCGTTCCCGAAATCGCTGGGCGCCAACCCGACGCCGATCGCCTTTGCCGAGGTGTACCTGGCGCTGCAGAACAACACGGTCGATGCGCAGGAGAACCCGCTGCCGACCATCGAGGCCAAGAAGTTCTTCGAGGTGCAGAAGAACATCTCGCTCACCGGCCACATCGTCGACTCGCTGCTCACCATCACCTCGGGCCAGCTGTGGACCAAGCTCTCGGCAGAAGACAAGAAGATCTTCACCGAGGTGATGCAGGAAGCCGCCGAGAAGACCGGCCGCGAAATCATCGCGTCGGAAGCGCGCCTGGTGGAAGAGTTCAAGAAGAAGGGCAACAACGTGATCACGGTCGACAAGAACGCGTTCCGTGAAGCGGTGCTGAAAGCCACCAAGCCCACCGACCAGGGCTACCGCCAGCAGGACTACGACCGCATCCTGGCGATCAAGTAAGCGAAGCGGCCATGACCGAACAGAAGATCATCGACGACGAGGGCCACTTCCATGCGGAGGACGAAGTGGTCGACCTGTCGGACACCATCGCCGAAGGCTGGATCTCCCTGGCCGTCTTCTGGCTGCTGGGCCTGACGGTGTTCTACCAGTTCGTCACGCGCTACGTGATGAACGACTCGGCCGCCTGGACGGAAGAAGTGGCGCGCTACCTGCTCATCGGCGTGGTCTTCGTCGGCGCGGCGATCGGCGTGGCGAAGAACAACCAGATCCAGGTCGACTTCTTCTACCGCCACATGCCGCGCGCGATGGGCCGCCTGCTCTCGATGGCCGTCGACGTGCTGCGCACCGCCTTCTTCGTCGCGGCCGTCGTCATGACGGTGCAGATGATGATGAAGATCGGCAACCAGACGCGCATGACGCTCGTCGACCTGCCGATGAACGTGGTGTACGCGCTGTGCGTGTTCGGCTTCGCCGCGATGGCGTGGCGTTCGCTGCAGGTGCTGCGCATCCACTGGCAGCGCGGCTACAGCGTGCTCGAACAACCCGAATCCACCCTGCACGACCGCTGACGCGGACCCCACCGCCACACAGACGCAGGCGCGGTCCTGCGACACAACCCCATGCTGAAAATCATCTTCCTGTTCTTCATGGCCGGCGGCATCCCCGTGGCCGTTGCCATGGCCGGCGCTTCGCTGGTCTACATCCTCGTGAGCGACAGCACGCTGCCGCCGTTCGTGGTGATCCACCGCATGGTGAGCGGCATCGACAGCTTTCCGCTGCTGGCCGTGCCCTTCTTCATCCTGGCCGGCAACCTGATGAACAACGCCGGCATCACCACGCGCATCTACAACTTCGCGCTGGCGCTCGTGGGCTGGCTCAAGGGCGGCCTGGGCCATGTGAACGTGCTGGGCTCGGTGATCTTCGCGGGCATGAGCGGCACGGCCATTGCCGACGCGGCCGGCCTGGGCACCATCGAGATCAAGGCCATGAAGGAGCACGGCTACTCCACCGAGTTCGCGGTGGGCGTGACGGCCGCCTCGGCCACGCTGGGCCCGATCATTCCGCCGAGCCTGCCCTTCGTGATCTACGGAATGATGGCCAACGTGTCGGTGGGCGCGCTGTTTCTCGCGGGCCTGCTGCCGGGCGTGATGATGGCCGTGCTGATGATGCTCACGGTGGCCTACTACGCGCACAAGAACAAGTGGGGCGCCGACGTCAAGTTCTCGCGCACGCGCCTGTTCAAGGCGCTGATGGAGCTGGTCGTGGTGATCGGCTGGCCCATGCTGATGTGGCTGCTGGTGGCCAAGCTGGGCACGCCGCCGCAGCTCACGGTGTTCGCGGGGCTGGCCTCGCTCTTCGTGCTCGACAAGATCTTCAGCTTCGAGGCGCTGCTGCCCATCATGACGCCGGTGCTGCTCATCGGCGGCATGACCACGGGCCTGTTCACGCCCACCGAAGGCGCCATTGCGGCCTGCGTGTGGGCCATGATCCTGGGCTTCGCGTGGTACCGCACGCTGTCGTGGAAGATGTTCATCAAGGTCTGCCTGGACACCATCGAGACCACGAGCACGGTCCTGTTCATCGTGGCGGCGGCGTCGATCTTCGGCTGGATGCTCACGGCCACGGGCGTCACCACCGACATCGCGAGCTGGGTGCTGGGCTTCACCAAGGACGCGTGGGTGTTCCTGCTGCTGGCCAACCTGCTGATGCTGTTCGTGGGCTGCTTCCTGGAGCCGACGGCGGCCATCACCATCCTCGTGCCGATCCTGCTGCCCATTGCGACGCAGCTCGGCGTGGACCCGATTCACTTCGGCCTCGTGATGGTGCTCAACCTCATGATCGGCCTGCTGCACCCGCCGATGGGCATGGTGCTGTTCGTGCTGGCGCGCGTGGCGGGCCTGAGCTTCGAGCGCACGACGATGGCCATCCTGCCCTGGCTGGTGCCGCTGCTGCTGAGCCTGGGCCTCATCACCTACATGCCCAAGCTCGTGCTGTGGCTGCCCAAGATGTTCTATTGACCATGACCCCCTACATCCGACTCCATCCCGCCGACGACGTCGTCATCGCGCGTTCGCAACTGCTCGGCGGCACGCTCGTCGAGAACGTGGCCGTGCGCGGCCTGATCCCGCCGGGCCACAAGATCGCCATGCGCGCCATCGCGCAGGGCGAACCGGTGCGCCGCTACAACCAGATCATCGGTTTCGCGAGCAAGCCCATCGCCGCCGGCGAGCACGTGCACACGCAGAATTTGGACATGGGGCCCGACAAGGGAGACTTCGAGCGCGACTACGCCTTCGGTGCGGATGTGAAGCCCGCGCCCGCCAAGCGCGAGGCGACGTTCATGGGCATCAAGCGCGCAGATGGTCGCGTGGCCACGCGCAACTACATCGGCGTGCTGACCAGCGTGAACTGCTCGGCCACGGCCGCACGCGCCATTGCCGATCACTTCTCGCGCAAGACCAATCCGCAGGCGCTCGCGGCGTTTCCGAACGTCGATGGCATCGTCGCGCTGACGCACGGCACCGGCTGCGGCATGGACACGCAGGGCATGGGCATGCAGATCCTGGAGCGCACGCTCACGGGCTATGCCACGCACCCGAACTTCGCGGGCGTGCTGGTGGTCGGCCTCGGCTGCGAGGCCAACCAGATCAATGCGTGGCTCGCGACGGGGCACCTGGCCGAGGGCGAGAACTTCCGCACCTTCAACATCCAGGACACGGGCGGCACGCGCAAGACGGTCGAGAAGGGCGTGGCGCTCATCAACGAGATGCTGCCGCGCGCCAATGCGGTCAAGCGCGAGCCGTGCAGCGCGGCGCACATCACCATCGGCCTGCAGTGCGGCGGTTCCGACGGCTACTCGGGCATCAGCGCGAACCCGGCGCTCGGCGCGGCAGTCGACCTGCTGGTGGCGCACGGCGGCACGGCCATCCTCAGCGAGACGCCCGAGGTGTACGGCGCCGAGCACCTGCTGACGCGCCGCGCGGTGAAGCGCGAGGTGGGCCAGAAGCTCGTGGACCGCATCAAGTGGTGGGAGCACTACACCGAGATCAACGAGGGCGAGATGAACAACAACCCCTCGCCGGGCAACAAGGCGGGCGGGCTCACGACGATCCTCGAGAAGTCGCTGGGCGCGGTCGCCAAGGGCGGCACCAGCAACCTCGAAGCGGTGTACGAGTACGCGGAGCCCGTCACCGCGCACGGCTTCGTCTACATGGACACGCCGGGCTACGACCCGGTGAGCGCCACGGGCCAGGTGGCCGGCGGCGCGAACCTGATCTGCTTCACGACGGGGCGCGGCTCGGCCTACGGCTGCGCGCCCTCGCCGTCGCTCAAGCTCGCGACCAACTCGGCGCTGTGGCAGCGGCAGGAAGAAGACATGGACATCAACTGCGGCGAAATCGTCGACGGCACGGCCTCGATTGCGGAGATGGGCCAGCGCATCTTCGAGCTGGTGCTGGCCACCGCGTCGGGCGCGCAGTCGAAGAGCGAACAGCACGGCTACGGGCAGAACGAGTTCGTGCCGTGGCAGGTCGGCGCGGTGATGTGAGGCCCGCGCAGCCCATGCCCGCCCTTCCCTTCGGCTACGCCATCCCATTGAACGCACGAGGAGCCTGATCCATGTCCAGAACACTGCCGGCCGACGGCCTGCAAACCAATGTCGCCCGCATCCTCGAAGCCGCAGGCAGCACGGCCGCCGAGGCGCAGCAGGTGGCCGCCAACCTCGTGCTGGCCAACCTCAGCGGGCACGACTCGCACGGCGTGGGCATGCTGCCGCGCTACATCGACGCAGTGGCCGAGGGCGGGCTGACGCCGAACGCTTCAGTGAAGATCAACCTCGACATCGGCACGCTGATGGGCCTGGACGGCCAACACGGCTTCGGGCAGATCGTCGGCGTGCAGGCGATGGAGCTCGGCATTGCGCGCGCGAAGCAGCACGGCAGTTGCATCTTCACGCTCGCGAACGCGCACCACCTGGGGCGCATCGGTCACTTCGCCGAGATGGCGACGGCGCAGGGGCTGGTGGCGATGCACTTCGTCAACGTGCTCTCGCGGCCCGTGGTCGCGCCCTGGGGCGGCGGCGACGGGCGCTTCGGCACCAACCCGTGCTGCATCGGCATTCCGCTCGCGGGCGCCGAGCCCTTCGTGCTCGACTACGCCACCAGCCGCGTGGCGCAGGGCAAGATGCGCGTGGCCCACAACAAGGGCGAGCAGGTGCCCGACGGCTACCTCATCGACGAACGCGGCGCGCCCACCAACGACCCGGGCGTGGTCGTCGTGCCGCAAGGCAACGGCCTGTTCGGTGCGCTCATGACCTTCGGCGAGCACAAGGGCTACGGCATGGCGGTGGCCTGCGAGCTGCTGGGCGGCGCGCTCACGGGCGGCGGCACCTGGCACCGGCCTGCAGACACGGCGCGCACGGTGCTGAACGGCATGCTGACGGTGCTGATCGACCCCGTGAAGCTCGGCACGCAGAAGGCCTTCGACGACGAGGCGCGCGAGTTCATCGACTGGCTGCGGCAAAGCCCGCCGGGCCAAGGCTTCGAGGCCGTGCAGATCGCGGGCGAGCCGGAGCGCCAGGCGCGCGCGGCACGCCGGCGCGACGGCGTGTGGGTCGATGACGCGACCTGGGGCGAGATCGTCGCCGCCGGTGCCAAGGTGGGCGTGGCCGTTGGCTAAGGTCGCCGCGCCGCGTTGCGCGACTTCTGACTCAGCACCAGTGCGATGCCGCCGAGGATCGCCGCCGAGGCGAGCGCCAGCCGCGGCGTGATCGCCTCCGACAGGAACAGCACGCCGCCGAACGCCGCCAGCAGCGGCACCGACAGCTGCACGGTCGCCGCGCGCAAGGCCGACAGGCGGCCCAGCGCCGCGTACCAGACCACGTAGCCGAGCCCCGAAGTCAGCGCGCCGGAGGCCACGGCCAGCGCAATGCCACGCGCATCGGCGTGCGCGCGCGTGGCGAACACCAGGCTCAGCGCGAAGGCCATCGGCACCGCGCGCAGGAAGTTGCGCGCGGTCGCGGCCAACGGGTCGGCCACGCCCCGGCCGCGCAGCGAATACACGCCCCATGCCACGCCCGCCACCGCCATCAGCACGGCGCCGAGCAGTGGCGGCGCGGCAACGCCCGGCGACACCAGGTAGACGAGTCCGGCCGCCGCGAGGACAAAGCCGAACCACGCCAGCACCCCGAAGCGCTCGCCGCCACCCAGGCCCGCGCCCAGCATCGTGAGCTGCACCGCGCCGAAGAGGATCAGCGCGCCCGTGCCCGCGGACAGGCTCAGGTAGGCGAAGGAGAAGAACGCGACGTAGGCGAACAGCATGACGGCGGGTAGCCAGCTGGTGCGCCCGAGGGCCGACGGCGTCGCCCGGAAGCGCACGACGAGCGCGAGCGTGATCGCCCCGGATGCGAGCCGGATGCTGCCGAAGCTGGCGGGGTCGATGCCGCCGTGCTGCAGCGCGAGTCGGCACAGCAGCGAGTTGGCCGCGAACGCGATCATGGCGACTGCGGTGAGCGCGACGACGTGCAGAAGAAGGGCCGGGCGGGCAGCGGCGGCGTCAGACATGGCGCGCCCCGGAAGGCCAGGGGCCGCGGCCGCGCGGGCTGAAAGGACAAGCGCTCATGCGAACCTCCGATCAGAGGTCATGCGAAACGGGCTTGTCACCGCGACACCGCGTGGCGGCAAGGGAGGAATTCATCGTACGCGCCGTAAGAGGGCGCGTCGAGTTCGGCATGGCTGCGCCGGACCGGCCGGCCTTGCCGTCAAACGATCAGGGCGATCGTGGCTTCCAGGTGTTCGGAAGGCGCGCGGCGGAAACCCGAGCGCGCAAAGCGCTGCAGCTGCCCGACCACGAAGGCCGTGAGCGCCGCGGCGCGCACCTGGGCATCGACGCTGGGCGTGGCCGAGCCGTCAGCGGCGGCCGCGCCGCGCAGCACCTGGCGCAGCGTGGCTTCGATCTTGTCGAAGAACTGGTTCATGCGCTGCTGCAGGCGCTCGTTCTCGTAGACCAGCGCATCGCCGACCATGACGCGCGTCATGCCGGGGTTGCGCTCGGCGAACTGCACGAGCAGGGTGAGGATGCGGGCGGCCTGCTCGCTGCCGGTGGCACCTTCGCGCTCAAGGATCTGGTTGACCAGCGTGAAGACGCTCTGCTCGATGAAATCGATGAGGCCCTCGAACATCTGGGCCTTGCTCGCGAAGTGGCGGTACAGGGCCGCCTCGCTCACCTCGAGCCGCGCGGCCAGCGCGGCGGTGGTGACCCGCTCGGCACCGGGCTGTTCCAGCATGGCGGCCAGCGCCTGCAGGATCTGCACGCGCCGCTCGCCCGGCTTGGGGCGCTTGCGCGTGGGTGCGGCGGCGGGGGTTTCCGCCGGGGTCTCTACGCCGGGGGCAGCTGTCTCTTCGTTCTGCATGGGAGCGCGTGCAAAGATGTAATCAATTGATTCTCGCACAGCGCAGTGAGCGCGCGCCTTCTGGCTTCGGAAGGCACGCGAGGGAACTCCGCAGCGCTCAGCGCGCCCGGATCATCGTGCCGTAGGCCTGGTCGGTCAGGATCTCGAGCAGCATCGCGTGCGGCACGCGGCCGTCGATGATGTGCACCGCGTTCACGCCGCTCTTGGCCGCGTCGAGCGCGCCTTCGATCTTGGGCAGCATGCCGCCGGAGATGGTGCCGTCGGCGAACAGCTCGTCGATTTCGCGCGCGCTGAGGTTGGTGAGCAGGTTGCCGTTCTTGTCGAGCACGCCGGGCGTGTTGGTCAGGAGCATGAGCTTCTCGGCCTTGAGCACCGTGGCGAGCTTGCCGGCGACAACGTCGGCGTTGATGTTGTAGCTCTCGTTCTCTTCGCCGAAGCCGATCGGGCTGACAACGGGAATGAAGGCGTCGTCCTGCAGCGCCTTGACCACGCTGGGGTCGATGGAAACGATGTCGCCCACCTGGCCCACGTCGTGGTGCACGTTGGGGTCGGTGCGGTCGGCCAGCTTGAGCTTCTGTGCGCGAATGAGGCCGCCGTCGCGCCCCGTGAGGCCCACGGCCTTGCCGCCGGCCTGGTTGATCAGGCCCACGATGTCCTGCTGCACCTCGCCGGCCAGCACCCATTCGACGACTTCCATGGTCTCGGCGTCGGTCACGCGCATGCCCTGGATGAAGCTGCCCTTCTTGCCCAGCTTGTTCAGCGCGGCCTCGATCTGCGGGCCGCCGCCATGCACCACCACCGGGTTCATGCCGACCAGCTTGAGCAGCACCACGTCTTCGGCGAAGTCGGCCTGCAGCGCCGGGTCGGTCATGGCGTTGCCGCCGTACTTGATGACGATGGTCTTGCCGTGGAACTTGCGGATGTACGGCAGCGCCTGGGCCAGGATCTCGGCCTTGTCGCGCGGAGGAATGTTGAGGACGGGATCGGTCATGGACAGTCAGGCTCCGAAGCGGTGGACGAAGGAAAGAATTCTCGCAACAAGGCGGCGGTGGCGGTCAGGGCCGCAACCAGCGCGGCACCTTGAAGCGCACGATCATCAGGTACGCCCCGACATAGGTCGTGACGAACAGAAGGCAGAACAGCATCAGCACGAAGGTGTTGTTCCAGAACAGCACGGCGGGCACCACCGACAGCGCGGCGAACATCCACAGGTAGGGCGAGGTGCGGTTGTTGCGCGCCAGCAGCTGGCGCGCCTCGTCGTCCGCGAAGGCCACGCGCACGATGCGCCGGAAGATCAGCTGGTGAAAGTGCAGCGCGTCGGCCGTGCCCGGCGACTGGCCCCGGGCCAGCTTGCGGTAGATGGAGAACAGCGTCTCCCACACCGGGTAGATCAGGAGCAGCATCGGGAACCACGGCGACACCACACGGTGGCGCTGCACCAGCGTCACGCAGGCCACGGCGATCACCATGCCCCAGACGTAGGCGCCGCCGTCGCCGGCGAAGATCTTGCCGCGCGGGTAGTTCCAGACCAGGAAACCGAAGGTGGCGCCAACCAGGCAGATCACCATCGCGGCCAGTTGCCGGTCGCCCAGCTGCAGCGCGACGTGCGAGATCGCCAGGCACACGAGCACGGCGACGGTGCCGGCCAGCCCGTTGTAGCCGTCGATGATGTTGAAGGCATGCGGCAGGCCGCCGATGGCCAGGGCCGCGAACACCAACGAGGCATACGGCAGCATCGCGAGCCAGCCGTCGAGCGTCTCGAAGCCGGTGCGCGCCACGCCCAGCCCCTGCACCCAGCACACCAGCAGCGCCGAGCCGATGGTCAGGCCCAGCCGGTAGCGCACCTTGACCTGCTGGGTCACGTCTTCGACGATGCCGCCGAGCACGGCGGGCAGGATGCACACCAGCGTGAGCATCGAGGACTTGAGCGGCCAGGCGATGTTCAGCGGCTCGATCAGGCCGGCGCCCAACCAGGCCGCACTCATGCCGAGCATGATGCCGGCCCCGCCCAGACGGGGCACGTGGCCCTTGTGGAAACGCTGGGGCATGTCGGCGCCGTAGCGGCGCGCGTGTCTGCGCGCGCGGCGCATGAACAGCTGCACCGCGATGGCGGAGACGAAGAAACTGAGGATGATCAGGGCAATCATGAGTGGGGTTGGGGGAACCCTAGAATTCCCGAGCGAAATTAGACCATGCCCACGCCCCCTTCTTCACCCCAAGCCCCGGTCACCCTGTCGATCGTGAGCCACGGCCAGCTCGCGCTGGTGCTGCCGCTGCTCGAGCAGCTCGACCGCCACAGCCGAGACTCGATCGCCAAGGTCGTGCTCACGCTGAACATTCCCGAGCCCGACCTGACCGCCGGACGCCCCTGGGGCTTCGCCATCGAGCGGATCGAGAACCCGGCGCCCCTGGGCTTCGGCGCCAACCACAACCAGGCCTTTGCGCGCTGCGACACGCCCTGGTTCCTGGTGCTCAACCCCGACATCCGCTTCGATGCCGACGTGCTGGCCCCGATGCTCGCCCAGGCCGCGCCCGATGCCGGCCTCATGACGCCGCGCATCCTGGAGTCGGGCCGCCCCGTGCCCGAGCCGCACCGCGACCTGCTGACCCCCTTCGAGATCGTGGGCCGCAAGAAGCCCGGCTACCAGCCGCCGGCCGCGCCGGCCTGGATTCCCGGCCTGTTCATGCTGTTCCGCAGCGAGGCCTACCGCCGCATCGGCGGTTTCGACGAGCGCTTCTTCATGTACGGGGAAGACTTCGACATCTGCGCCCGCACCCGGCTGGCCGGCTGGAAGCTCCAGGTGGCCGAAGACCTGCGCGCGCGCCACGACGCCCAGCGCGCCAGCCACCGCAGCAAGAAGTACCTGTACTGGCACGTGACCAGCCTGCTCAAGGTGTGGCTGTCGGGGGCCTTTTGGCGCTACTGGCGGCTGCAGCGCACCACCGCCTGAAAAAGGCGCCGCGACGTTTGCAGGGACAATCGGGGCCGAAAAGCCCCGCACCGAAGCCCGCAAGCGCCGCTTTCAACACCGACGATGACGACACCGAGCAGCCCGCCCTCCCTCCCTGAACACGCCCACCTGGTTCACCCGAAATACCGCCCGGACATCGACGGGCTGCGCGCCGTCGCGGTGCTCTCGGTGCTCGGCTACCACGCGTTCCCGCAGTGGATCAAGGGCGGCTTCATCGGCGTCGACATCTTCTTCGTCATCTCGGGCTTTTTGATCACCACCATCATCCTGGGCAGCTTCCAGGGCGACGGTTTCAGCTACCGCGAGTTCTATGCGCGTCGTGTGAAGCGGATCTTTCCGGCGCTGGCGCTGGTGCTGCTGGCCACCATGGCCTTCGGCTGGTTTTCGCTGCTGCCGCACGAATGGGAACAGCTGGGCAAGCACGTGGCCGCGGGCGCGGGCTTCGTCTCGAACTTCGCCTTCTGGAGCGAGGCCGGTTACTTCGACAACGCCGCTGAAACCAAGCCGTTGCTGCACCTGTGGTCGCTGGCCATCGAGGAGCAGTTCTACATCTTCTGGCCCGTGCTGCTGGGCCTGGCCTGGAAGCGCAAGTGGCGCATGCTCACGGTGCTCGGCACGGTGGCGGCAATGTCGTTCCTGCTCAACGTGACGACCATCCACAGCCACCGAACGGCCGCGTTCTATTCACCGCTGTCGCGCTTCTGGGAACTGATGATTGGCGGCATGCTGGCTTACGCGCGGCTGCACCGGCCACCACCGAAGCCGGGCTGGGGCCGCCACGCACAGTCGATCGCCGGGCTCGTGCTGATCATTCTGGGCCTGTGCTACATCCGCGGCGGCAAGGCCTTCCCGGGTTTCTGGGCCATCCTGCCGTCGCTGGGCGCTTTCTTTTGCATCGCCGCCGGGCCGACCGGCGTGCTGAACCGCTACGTGCTGGCCTCGAAACCGATGGTGTGGGTCGGCCTGATCAGTTACCCGCTTTATCTCTGGCACTGGCCGCTGCTGGCCTATGCCCGCATCCTCGAAGGCAAGCTGCCATCCGACGGCATCCGCGCGCTGATGCTGGTGGCGTCGTTCGTGCTCGCCTGGCTGACCTACCGTTTTGTCGAGCGCTACACGCGCCGCAGCGAAAACCCGACGGTGACGGCCGGGCTGGTGGCCGTGATGGTCGGCTTCGTGGTGCTCGGCCTGCTGGCGACCACGCGCTACTACGTGGGCCGCCACAGCGATCCGTACTTCAACAAGACTGCTGCGGCCGCCAAGGACTGGGCCTACCCGGACGGCCTGAGCCCGATCAAGGTCGACGGCGAGGTGCTGCAGCAGATCGGCCAAGGCAAGCGGCGCGTGCTGTTCTTCGGCGACAGCCACGTCGAGCAGTACGGGCCGCGCGCGGTCGAGCTCTCCAAGACCTCGTCCGGCACGCTCGATTCACTCTCCTTCGTGACCTGGGGCGCCTGCCCGCCGATTCCCAACGTGGTCGATGAGCAGAACAACGTCTGCAGCGACCGCCGCGACGGCGGCATGCGCCTGGCGATGAGCGACAAGTTCGACGCCGTCGTCTTCGGCGGCTGCTGGAACTGCTACTTCTCCCAGACCGACAAGCCCAACGCCGAGACCGCGGCGTACGACCGCTATTACTTCTTCGACGGCAAGGACAAGCGGCGCTTCATGGGCGGCGGTGGCGTGGACTTCTCGCTCAACATGCTCGAGACCGTGCTGACCACCCTGTCCAAGCACAAGCAGGTCTACCTGCTGCTGGACAACCCGGTCGGCGAGGGCTTCGGCCCCGAAGAGTTCGTGAAGGGCGGGCGCCTGGGCGACATGCAAGTGGGCAAGATGTCGCCCACCGCCCCCTGGGACCCGAAACAGAAGGCGCTGCACGAGCGCATGCGGCAGATTGCGCAGCGCAGCGGCGCCATCGTGATCGACCCGATTCCGACCCTGTGCAAAAAAGACTGGTGCACCCGCGCCGATGCCGACGCCACGCCGATCTACAAGGACGCCGGCCACCTGCGCGCCGAATACGTGCGCAAGCACGCGACCTACATGGACCCGGCGATGACGACACCAGCAACGCCGGCGCCGGCCCGCTGAGGGTCAGGCTGCGGCGGCCTCCGGGCCGCCGCAGCGCGCATCAGGACTTGTAGACCTTGCGCAGGCTGCGAATGCCCGGCAGCTTCGTCAGCGCGCCGATGAAGCGCACCATGCCCGGCGTGCTGCGACGCAGCAGGAACAACGTGATCCACAGACGCAGCTTCTTCTTGCGGCCCACATACGGGTTCGCAAAGACGATGGCCGCGTAGTCGTCGAGCACCGCCGTCATCTCGCCGCGGTACTGGTCGTCCTTCTTGATGGCCTCGATCGCCTCGTTCACGAAGAACAGCTGGAAGCGCGGCATCAGGTATTCGCGCAGGTAGTAGCGACCACGCTGGTGCTCGTCGGGGAACATCTGCAGCAGCTTCTTGAAGTACTTGAAGCGGCTGCGCACCATGCGGATGCCGAACGAGGTGCTGGCCGTGTGGATGCACCAGACCGTCACGGCCTTGTCCACGAAGTGATTGCTGTAGCCCTTGCGGAAGATGCGCAGGAACAGGTCGTCGTCTTCGTAGCCCATGAACTGCGAGTCGAAGCCGCCCACCGCGTCGAAGGCCTTGCGGCTCACGAGTGCGGCCGACGGCAGCACGAACATGTCGTAGCGCAGCAGGTCGAAGATGCTGCGCTTCGGGTGCTGCGCGTGGTCCTTGATGACGCCCGTGCGGATCACGTTGCCGTCGCCGTCCGCCTCGTACAGGTCGGCGTAGATGTAGCCGAACAGGCGGTCGTCCGCCGGGATCGACGACACCAGCGTCTCGATGTGGTTCGGCAGGTAGAAGTCGTCCTGGTCCAGGAAGCAGATGTACTCGGAGGTCGACGCTGCCACGCCCGCGTTGCGCGCCGAGCCCTGGCCGCCGTTCTCCTTGTCGAGGATGCGGAACGGGTAGCGGGCGGCCAGCCCGTCGAGCGCGGCACGCTCTTCGGGGCGGGAGCCGTCGTTGACCACGATCACCTCGTGTGCGGGCACCGACTGCTCGAACACGCTGCGCACCGAGCGCTCGATGAAATCGGCACCGTTGTAGAACGGAATGATGACCACAACGCTCGGCCAGGCCGGCGGCTCGCTGGGCCGGGGAGAGTTCATGGGGGTGAGGGTGGAATTCATTCTTTTGGTGTCAGACAGATTCGAAAAGATCGCGGACCACGCCGCGCACCCCGCGGCCGAACTTGTCGTAGCGGCCGGTCATGGCCTCACGCAGGATCGGCACGCACCGGGCCAGGCGCGAGGCGGGCAAGGCGGCGCGAAAGCGCTGGTGCACGATCTTGCTGCGCACCTTGTCGATGATCTCGGGGGGCACGCGGTCGCCCAGCTGGAGCAAGCGCTCCAGCAACAGCTCGGCCTTGATCGCGCGCTCGACGTGCGTGTTGCCGCGCGAGGCCAGCGCCTTGCGCACCTTTTCCTTGTAGGTGTCGCGGCGGGCGCCGATCTGGTTGGACTCGTGCTGGCGGTAGTCGATGAGCGGCGCTTCCAGCAGGTCGACCCGCGACGTCGTCGACGCGACGATGGCCAGCCACTCGTCGTGCACCCATTCGACGGGCAGCGGCAGCGCATCGGCGAGCAGAGAGCGACGGAAAACCGTGGTGGCACCGGTCACGAGGTTGCGGCGCAGAAACACGTCGAAGGCCCGGCCGGTGTGAATCCGCTCGATTTCGGACGGCGTGACCTCCAGCGCATGGAACAGCGTATTGCCCAGGTCGCGGCCTTGCGAATCCACCAGGCGCGCGTCGGTGTGCAGCAGCCACAGGTTGTCGTTCTGCACGAAAGGCGCCACCATCCGCTCGAGCCGGTCGGGCACCCACACGTCGTCCTGGTCGCTCAGCGCGATCAGGTCGCCCGTGCAGGCCGAGATGGCCTGCTCGAAATTCTTGACGACCCGCAGGGCCACGGGGTTCTCAAAGACCCGCAAGACGATGGGCGGCCCGGGGCGCTCTGCTGCACATTCAGCGACCGCGGCGCGCACGACCTCGACCGAGCCATCGCGCGAGGCATCGTCGGACAGCACGATCTCGACCGGCGGGCGGGTCTGCAGGCAGATGCTGCGCACCTGCTCACGCAGGAAGCGGGCGCCGTTGTAGGTGCACAGGGCGACGGAGACTTCAAGGGGATGGGAACTGCGCATGGGTTGATCGATTCTTCTGTGGGGCATGCTGCCGATGGCAGCCGCAACCCGGCCGATCGGGGGAGCGGTGGGCTCTTCCATGGTTACGAATTGCAGGGGAACCGGAGCCGGTAAAATTATCTCTCAGTTGATACTCTGAATAAAATGCGCGGGCTCGCACGAGCACCGTTCCGGCCCTACGGCCATAGCCCTCCAAGAAATCCCGCTTGATCTCCTCGGCCACGAAGCGCTTTTGCTCATCGCCGTGTCATGCGGCGGTGGGAACCTGACCCTGGACATCACCGTCCGCATGGCAGACAACGACACTGACGCACACGCATGAGCCAAGTTCATTCCAATCTCCACCGAAGCCCCCTGGCCGACTGGTGGGAAGGCACCCGCCGCACCGACATCTGGTGGACGCTGGCATGGTTCGACGTGGTGCTGCGCTATCGCCGCTCCATGCTGGGGCCGCTCTGGCTCACGTTGAGCATGGGCATCATGATCGGCGGCATGGGCCCGCTGTATGCCTCGCTCTTCGGCACCCAGCTGGACAAGTTCTTCCCGCACTTGGCGCTCGGCGTGATCTTCTGGGGTTTCTTCTCCGCCATCGTCACCGATGCCTGTAACGCCTTCGTCGGCGCCTCCAACTATTTGAAGCAGGGCTACTTTCCCATCAGCCTCTTCGTGTGGCGAGGCCTCGGGCGCAACCTGATCCAGTTCGCCCACCAGATCGTGCTGTACATCCCCGTCGCCCTCTGGGCCGGCGTCTCGCTGTCGTGGTCGGTTCTCCTGGTCATTCCGGCCTTCCTGATCCTCATCGTCAACGCCCATGCGCTCGGCCTGCTGCTGGGCCTCATTTGCACCCGCTACCGCGACGTGACCCAGATCATCACGAGCATCATGCAGATGCTGATGTTCCTCACGCCCGTGTTCTGGCTCCCAGAGAACCTCCCGAGCCGTGCCAAGTACGTGCTGTGGAACCCCTTCGCGCAGATGCTCGACCTGCTGCGCACACCGCTGATGGGCGGCGAGGCCCACCTTCACAGTTGGATCGGTATCGGCGTGTGGACCACCCTGTGCCTGACCGCCGCGAGCGTGATGTTCGTCAAATACCGTCGCCGCGTCGTTTACTGGCTCTGATCCATGGCATCCATTTCACTTAAAAACGTTTCGGTCAGCTTCCCCATCTACGGGGCAGGCTCGGTGTCGCTCAAGAAGACGCTGGCGGCGTCCGTCACCGGCGGGCGCTTCGGCAAGGAGACCGGGGTCACCGTGGTGCAGGCGCTCAGCGGCCTCAACCTCGAGCTCAAGAGCGGCGACCGGCTGGGGCTGATCGGCCACAACGGCGCGGGCAAGTCGACGCTGCTGCGTACGCTGGCGGGCGTCTACGAGCCCTCGTCGGGCGAGTTCACGCGCCAGGGCTCGGTGGCCAGCCTGATCGACCCCGCGCTGGGCATCGAGATGGATGCCACCGGCATCGAGAACATCATGCTGCGCGGCCTCGTGATGGGCATGAGCAAGAAAGAGGTTGACCGGCTCACGCCCGATATCTGCGAATTCAGCGGGCTGGGCGAGTACGTCAACATGCCCGTTCGCACCTACTCGACCGGCATGATGATGCGGCTCGCGTTCTCCATCTCGACCAGCGTCGAAGCCGACATCCTGCTGATGGACGAATGGCTGTCGGTGGGCGATGCTGCGTTCACCGAGAAGGCCGAGAAGCGGATGCGCGACGTGGTGTCGAAGTCGGGGATTCTGGTGCTGGCTTCGCACTCTCCGGAGCTGATTGCGAAGGAGTGCAATCGGGTGATTCATATGGAGCATGGGCGGATCGTCGAGAGCTAGGACGGCACGGCGCGGTCTCGCCGCCCCGATATCCGACCGTTGTCTGCGGCCAGTGACCGCGACTGGATCATGAGACGCGGTCTTCGTGGTTGCGCGGAGCCACATCGGTGCTGAGCGCGGTTACGCCAGCAGCAGCGACGTTAAGGTTTGGCTTGCAGGAAAAGCATCGTTTCCGGCGTATTGCGGCCCTTGATTTCGTAGTTGGCAAGGACATTGCCAAGATCAATGTTCAGCCCGGGATTCGAAAATCCGCCCACACCGAGAAATACGCATTCAAGACGCCCCTTGACGAAGGCTTCGACGATAGCTTGCTGATCGCTCTTGAGCAGGATTTCCACAATGCCTGGCCCCCTGAGAGGCGACGCAAGCCCTGACTCAGCGTAGTAGATGCCTTGGCGCTGGGAAAGAATCAGGCATTCACGCTTGCCAATGCTAAGTGCCTTGATCAAATCGAGTTCGCTCGCAACGAACGGCTCTTCGACTTGCCCGTGCGTTTCGAGTTGCGCCCAAACCTTTGTGAGCAGAAACGGCACTCTGCTCACAAAGCTGGTTGCCGCCAGCAAAAGCATTGCGACTGCGACGACGGGCAGAGCCAGCTGTACGCGTGGCAATGCCTTTGCGCGCACACCACGAAGCAAATGATCTGCCCCGAATGCGGCGAGCACCACAGCAGGCCAGCATACTGTGACAAGGTTCAAGATGTGCGCACGACCAGCGTAGTACACAAAGAGGCCCAGTCCCAACATGCTGAGATAAAACATGACATCAGCCCGCACTTGAGCGCCACGCCGCCGCCAGATGCCAAGGGAAACAACCAACCCGGCAAGGTACACACCCAAGATTGACATCCAAGGATGCACTTTGGTCGGCAACGGAAGCATCATGAGACCGAGTTCGATAAAGATTCGCTGGTACTCGAACAACGCACGAAAATTGAGCGGGCCGTCAGCCTTCAGAGCCATCACGGCGAGCGATACGCTCACGACCGCCGTAGCGACGACCACGTGAATGGCAATTGCTGCAGCGAAGGAGCGCGAAGTCCAACGGTCTCGCAATTCGTTTGAAGGCTCTGACCCCGGGAAGATGATCATTGCCCACTGCGCCACGAGATAGGCACCGAACGCAACAACGATAAAGAGCCCCGAATCGACGTTCCAGAGTAGACCGATGGCCGAGAGCAGCGACATCGCCGCACATCGCAATAGCGTCCGTCTGCACGTAAACCAATAGAACACAAGCACAGACATTGCTGGCCAGAAGAATCGAATAGGCCAGTACTGGTAGTAGCGCTCATCTATGCCAGCGAAGTACAAGACCGTCTCGAACGTCACCATCACAAGTGCTAGGCCCGCCAGCAGCAGCAGCAACCGGCTCCTCACAAGCTTGGAAGTGACAAAGAACAGCCCAGCCATCGACGCCACCTGCATCAATGCAAAAAGAACGCTCAACTGCAGCACCGAGAGTCCCACGACACGGAACATCGGAGCCAGCATGTGCGGGAACAGCCCGTATTGGGACGGCAAGTCAGCAAGCAGCGTCTTCCCTGCAACCACTTGGCTCAGCGCAAAAAAGACCGGATCGGCATGCGTCGACCAGACACCGCTTCGCGTAACCGACGCAAAGCTGACAACCCGCCAAGACAACAACTGAAGCAGAACAGCTGCACCAAAGATCAACCAAGCCAGAAGCAGTGTGTTCCCGCGCCACGCACCATACAGGCGCACTCGCTCAAGCCGAGCAAACCATACGCACCACCCTATCGCCACGACAAGGCTCGCAGCAACTCGAAGACCCATGTGCGGATTGATCTCGCCATATCGACCGAGCAGCGTGACAACGAAGTCAGAGCCGAGAAACGGCAAGTAGAGCATCAAGGCAACAAGCCATGGCAGCGATAACGCAAGCGGCCGGGCGGTCAAATGCTCAAAGTTGGGAGCCTTCAATGTGACCCAGACAGCCAACACCGGTATCGTGACGGCAAGCAATCCAAAAACAAGACGCTCGGTTGGCTTCGGCGCGATGTAGTCCTTGTACGCGTCGATGATCAAGCTGGCAGAAGATGCAATATTTGGCGTCTGAACGCCTATCGCCATAACCAAAGCGACTGCCAGCAACACGGTGCCAATCGCAAGAAAGATGAAGATGGTCTGCGCCCGAACCGTGTCTTTGTGGAGAAATTTCGTCAAGTTCGGTAGTCGTCGTTCATTGAGGTTGTGGCGATCTATTGAACATGACAAGCCATCGCTCCGCGGGACATTGCAACTCAAATGAGTTGCAGTGCTCGAAGAATCGTGGCACCTTGGTGCTGCCATCCAAACTTCAGCAGCGCGTCCCGCCTGGCTTCGGTCGCCATCGCTTCATAGGACTCACTTCGGTCTATGGCGCTCAAGATTGATGCGGTCCATTCGTGGGCTTTCGCCAAGTAGCCGTTCTCGCCTTCGCGAATAGCGCCGCGGTAAGTGAAGCTCGGCGAGGCAATGCTCAGAGTACCAACGCTGGCCGCCTCAAAGTACTTCAGTTCGGATTTGCAGTCAGTAAAAGCGTTTGATTGCAACGGCATCAGGTTGAACTCGACTGCTCCCAGCAGACGCTGGAGGTTCACGTAATCGTGAAAAGGCTGTCGACTGACGCGATCAGCAAACTCTCGCATCCTGGGGCCATGCTCAATGTAGCCAACCACCATGACTTCCACGTTCGGGCGCTGTGCGAGTACTTCGGCCAATGCCGGCTCCACGATGGCGTAGTCGAGTCGGTGCGATGGCGAGCCGCTGAAATAACCAAGACAGATTTTCTCGTCGCCGACAAAGCGCATGCGCTGCTTGGCAGCAAAGACATCTTCCGCGACAGCCAGCTGCTCCTTGTTCATGAAGTTTGGCACGACGAACGCCGGAAGGCCGGAGTAATCCGTAATCTTCTGCGCAAGAAATTCGTTGGTGGTGATGGCACCGTCGCAAAGACGCAGCGTCTGGCCCATGCGCGCGATCATCGCAAACCAATCGTCCCAAAGCCCCTTCTGCGCGACGTCAAGGCCCAGCGTGGCAACCACCAAGTGCGCATAGTCGGTGTCGAAAACCAAGTCATCGACATCGAACAGCACACGCTTGCGGCGTGCGCGGAACTTCGCGATCAATCCGTTGACCCGATGGCAATAGCGCGAACGACAAATTACCAGCACGCCTGCAGCATCTGCGATCTCATCGAAGCGCGCTACATCCGACAGGAAAAAGTAGCTGGCCGAGACATTGCTTTCGTCAGCCTCATTGAGCACTTGGGCCATGTTGTAGGCACGGTAGCGGAAGGTGCTGTTGTTCGGCTCTTCGTAGAAATAGGCGACGCGAACCTTGCGACGATGCAGCATCGCCAGCCGTGCCGAGAGCGGCTGAAGCCACGGGTCCGAATAGGGAACCTGAGGAATATCCAGAGAAAACATTAGCGCGCCGCTGTGAGCAACTGGAGCGTTTCCTCGAACGCCGCGGCCCAGTCTGCGCCGAGTGCGTTGGCCGAGAAGTTGCGGCTACGCGTTTGCTGGTCTTCCGCAAGCGCTACACCAGTTCGAAGAGCCTCCACCAATGCCTCGGTATCGAGTTCGGCGCAAATGATATTGCGCGAGTAGTTGGACAGGTCCTGCTTATTGGCGAACTTGTTGGTCACCACGATCGCACCACTCGCAGCCAGATCCAGGGGCGGATAGCTAGGGTGCGGCGTATACATCAAGGAAAGCCCCAGGTCGATTGTTCCGGCAAGATCTGCGTAAGCTTTCCATTCCAGGCCCTCACAGCGCTGGGGCACGTAACCGTCGCCGAATGTCACATTCGGGATGTCTTTTCCAACAAGAAACACCTCCCACTCATTGAGATCGAGAACGCCTTGATTGATCGCGCGATCAATCACATCGAGGCCGATGTGAAAGAGATTGCGCGGATTGTTCTGTCGCGCATAGAAAAAGAAACGCTTCTTTTCGCCCGGAACACGCTCACGCTCGTGAAACAGCGTTTTCGGGAACGCCGGCTCGAACCAGCTCGCACTGCGATTCAAATTCTCCAAGCCAGATGCAATGAGGTGGTCGTACAGCAGTCTTGTGTTGATGACAAACCGAATGTCCTGGGTAGAGAGCACACGTTCGCATTGGACCCGCTGCTCTCCAAAGGGGTAAAACATCCGTTCGTCCTCCTGGAGGAGGTAGATGATCGAAGCGCGCGGAACACTGGGCAACGTTGCGGCTGTTGTCCACCAAGAGGTCGTGATGAACAGTTCGTCCGGGTGGATATCCAAACCCGGGGCCACAGGGTCGGTTTGCGGTTTTTCTGAAGCGGCCTCTAAGCCGGACACCACGGGTGGCAAAAATGCAAACTGAACTTCATGAATCAACTCAATGCCATACGCCCCCAGGATCTGTGCAACGTTCGACGGCGATGGCTCTTCGGTACGGGTCACAATTCGCAGTGTTGCACTCAACCGATTGGCCAGCTGTGCCGCTAACAGCATGGCCGTTCCGACGCCGCCAAACAGGCTGCCACGACCAATACTGTCGGTAATCAGGCTGATTCTTCGCGTCGAGGAAGCCGGTATCAGGAAAGTTTCCAAGGGCTGAATCGCCAAGAAGTACCCAGCCGTAACGTCGTTCGCCTTCATGATCGGGTCGACAGCGTTGATGGCTGCGGCTACCTCTCCCCTTCCCAGACTCGGTCGCCCGGCTACCGCACGCCCCAGCTTGGCACGAAACAGTCTCACAACGGCCCCTGTGCCCTGTTCCTTCCAAAACGAAAAAAACCTTCTCACTCGCTCGTTCATCGCTCCGATTTCCTTGTTCTATATCTCTGGGGCTACGCTTTCACACACCACCCATCGGTCTATTCGGGTGTGGCATTTTTCATTCAGGACTGATCGAAGTTTAGGCGTTCGCGCTCTACAACCAACGGGCGTTTCATGACATGCGTAAGAATCGCCCCGACGTACTCCCCCAGCAATCCGATGAAGAACAACTGCACGGAGGCGAAGAAGAACATGCCGATAAGAATCGGCGCCAAGCCGGCCGAAAACTGACTCCAGAAGACGACTTTCAACAGAAGATAGAGCAACGAAACGGCAAGACTGAGACCGGAAAGGGCAAACCCGGCCATCGTCGCGATGCGCAAGGGAACCCTCGAATGCGAGGTAATCCCGAGCATCGCGATGTCGTAGAGGGTATAGAAGTTGTTCTTGGTGATGCCGCGTTTTCGGCGCGGCTGGTTGTAGGACACCTGCACCGCTTCGAAACCCACCTCGGAAACCAGCCCGCGCAGATAGGGGTACGGGTCGTCAATGCGGCGTAACACCTCCAGCACCTGTCTGTCGTAGAGGCCAAAGCCAGTGAAGTTCTGAATCAGCTTGACATCCGCGATGCGTGTCACCGTCCGATAGTAGGCCCTGCGAATTGCGAACATCAGTCCGGATTCGTCTGCGGAGGGCTTGACGCCCACCACCAGCTTCGCGCCCTGCAGCCATCTTTCAATGAACTCCTTCATGAGTTCGGGGGGATCCTGCAGGTCGGCCACAAGCAGAATCGCTGCGTCCCCACGCGCCTGCAGCAGCCCGTGAAAAGGTGAGCGGATATGACCGAAGTTCCGCGCATTCAGAATGACCTTGACGCCAGAGTCCGTCGCCGCCAATTCGCGCAGAAGGGTTGGCGTCTTGTCCGTGGAAGCGTTGTCGATGAACAGATGCTCATAAGTCACTCCCTCGATGGTCGCAAAGACCGCGCGGACCTGACGGTAAACCTCTTCGACGTTGTCTTCCTCGTTGTAGCAAGGCGTGACGACGGTGATATGTTTCATGACGTTCCAAAAACGAATCGACGCTGCAGCACAAACGAGATCAGCGCCAAAGGAAGGATGACCAAGGCATTTGCAACATAGACATTAAGCCCTGCACGCAGTAACAGTGCCACTGCACCGATGTTGATCAAATACACCAGAACGTAGGCAGCAACGAAGCGCCATAGCAACGACAGCGGCGCGCCACCAAACACCAACCGCCCGGTACTTTGAAAGTTGAATGCAACACCGGCGATCGTGGCCAACCCGATGGCCAACGGGTAGGGCAACCCCGCCCAGGAGAGCACAGCAAAAAGCGCGTAGCCGACGGCCGTATTCAGGCCGCCAACCACGAGAAAGCGAAGCAGCTGCGAATTCAGCACTTCACGTGACTTTCCATTTCTCAGCGAAAGGCAGTACACGTTCACGCACGGTCGCAAGGTCGAGTCCGTGCTCGCGCATCGCATGTACGTGACTGCCGCAGGTTTCGGAGAAGCGCTCGCCGATGCCAATGCGAAGAACAGGAAGCGGTGCGAGTTCGGAGATCGCCTCAAGCACGGCCCCGCCCAAACCTCCCGCCGCAGAATGCTCCTCCAACGTAACGAACGCCGAGGCACTTGCGGCCATCTCCGTCAGCTGACTTGCATCAAGTGGCTTGATCCATGGTGCGCTCCAGACCGAGGCATCTAACTCGTCGCCCAACGCACAGGCCGACTTCACCATAGAGCCGGTCGCAATGAGGTTGACGGAGTGGCCGCCCTTGCGAACCTGTACCAACCCACCACGCCGAAGTTGCGGCGGAGCTTGGTGGACTGCTCCGATGTCGGCCTTGCCCATACGGAAGTACACCGGGCTCTTCTGCGCCAGCGCCATTCTCATACCGACCGTCAACTCGTGCGCATCGCACGGAGACAAGATGTCGATGTACGGAACCGCACGAAGACACGCAATATCTTCAAAGCTCTGGTGACTCGTCCCCAGCGTGCTGTAAACCAGACCCGCTCCGTCGCCCGTGAAAATCACCGGCAACTGTTCGTAGCAAACGTCGATCTTGATCTGCTCGAGCACGCGTACCGGCACGAACGCACTCAGCCCATAGACGATGGGGCGAAGGCCGGCCTTCGCCAGCCCGGCGGCCACCCCGACCATGTTTTGCTCGGCGATTCCCGCATTGATGTACTGATTCGGACAACGCTTGCGAAATTCGTCAAACAGCGCGTAGCCGTGATCTCCGGTCAGAAGAATCACCCGCTCGTCATTGGTCGCCGCTTCGATCAGCGCGTTGGAAAATGCGGCCCTCATTGGGGTGCTCCTTCGAGCTCGCGCAGCGCTTTCGCGTAGAGATCTTGGTTCAGGCGGGAGTAATGCCAGGCATTGACGTTTTCCATATAAGAAACGCCCTTCCCTTTGACCGTTTGCGCCACCAGCGCTTTGGGACGCCCGCTCTTGATGGACTCCAATTTTTCGATGGCGGCCGATATGGCATCCATGTCATGCCCATCGACTTTCAGCACGTCAAAGTCGAACGCCGAAAACTTTGCGCTGATGCTCCCGAGTTGCATCACTTCGTCGGTGGTCCCCATCGCCTGGAAACCGTTGGCGTCGACGATGACCATGAGGTTGTCCAGCTTTGCATGAGCGGCGAAGAGCATCGCCTCCCAGATCGAGCCCTCGTTAATCTCGCCATCACCGACGATGGCGTAGCACTTTTGCCCAGTCTTTCCGCGTGCGGCCGCCAGCGCGAGCCCAACGCCAACCGAGAGCCCGTGCCCCAAGGTGCCGGAGGTCACTTCGCATCCCGGTACATGTGCATCCGAGAGTCCTTTGAGTCGAGAGCCGTCGTGAAAGTAGGCATCGATGTCGTTGCGACCGATCCATCCCAATTCGTACAGGCAAGCATATTGCGCCATGACTCCATGGCCTTTGCTCAGCACCAGATAGTCTCGCGAAGGGTCGTCGGGATTGGACTCGTCGTAGCGCATGTGACGGCCGTAAAGGCGCGACAGCAGTTCGATGATCGAGAACGCGCAACCCAGATGGACGGCGTTACCTGCAAACGCCATCTCGACCACGGTCCTGCGCAGGCTGGAAGGGTTGAATTGAGGTTTCATGTTGGAGCGTTTGATAAGGAGCTTGAAGCTTTTTGCCATGCAAGCGTTCGCCGAATTCCTTCTTCGAGATCAACCGCATTGCGCAGCTCAAGCTCAGTGGTTGTACGTCGCAAGTCCGGTACATAGCAGGGCCCTGCAAGGCCCGGTGCAGCCTGCCCGGCGACGCGAGGCGGCACGCCGGTGCCAGCCAATCGGGTGATCCGTGCAGCCAGCTCTGCAATGGTGATTTTGACGTCACCGCCGATGTTGTAGGCGCGACCGGGCGCACCGAGCACCAGACTGCTGAGCAACCAGCGCGCCATGTCGCCTGCGTATTGATAAGTCCGCACAGCTTGCCCAGTGCCCTGTATGACGATGCCTTCGCCGCTCGCAGCCGTCGCGATGAATTGAGCAGCCGCCGCGCCGCTCGAAGGCAGCAGACAGGGACCGATGAACGCGAAGCACCGCGCGACCAGCACCTCAAAAGGCCAAGGCTGCATGACCACAGCTTCCGCGCGACGCTTCGCGCGCGTGTAGCCATTGACAGCCTCCTCGTCGCTCCAGGTCAACTCTTCGGACAACACCGCAGGCGATCCTTGCGTGCCATAGACGGCGCCCGAACTGACATGGAGTAAACGCCGAGCGCCGCGAGCTGCTGCAAATTCGCAGACTCTGCGTGCACCAGCATCAGCGAGCCGCACGAGCTCAGCATCGCCCGACTGCGGGGCAGCCACCGGCAAGGCGGCATGAATCACCGACGAGAACACTCCAGCCGGAAACTCGAAGTCGACGATGTCCCCCTGAACAAGTCTTACAGCCGATGCGTTTGCCAAGTGCGCACTGGAGCGAGCGAACCTGTCGGGCTCGCGTGTCAGCACCGTCAACGCAAGGCCAAGCTCCATTCGGCGGTCGGCATGCAACAAGCACTCCAACAACCACTTGCCGACAAAGCCCGTGCCGCCGGTCATGAAGACCGCTTGCCCACGCAAACCGTCCCACACCTTGTCCGACGTCAGGCGCAAGATCTCTTCGAGATCCTGCCTCGACACCGGCTGACAAGGTTCAGTCAAATCGCAGCCCCAGATAGGTCTCGATGCTTTCGATCGTGTGATCCAGCATGGACTCGGTCAGGCCCGGATAGACGCCGATCCAGAATGTGTCGTTCATGATCCGGTCGGTGTTCTTGAGTTCTCCGACCACACGGTAATTGCGACCCGCCATATAGGGCTGACGCAACAGATTGCCCGCAAAAAGCAGTCTCGTTCCGACCTTCTGCTGGTCGAGGTAAGTCAACAAATCGACGCGGCGCGTATTAGCGGATTCCCGCAGAGTGATGGGAAAGCCGAACCACGACGGGTCCGAGCCGGGCGTTGCTTCAGGCAGTTCCAGGAACTCTTCCGCGCCGCGAAGCCGGTCCTTCAGGTAGTTGAAGTTCTTCTTGCGGGCATCCACGAAACCGTCGAGACGGTCGAGTTGCGCGAGCGCACAGGCCGCCTGCATGTCGGTAATCTTCAGGTTGTAGCCGAGATGCGAGTACGTGTACTTGTGGTCGTAACCCTCGGGCAAATCACCAAGCTTCCAGCAAAAGCGCTTGCCGCAGGTGTTGTCTTTGCCTGGCGGGCAATAGCAGTCACGACCCCAGTCGCGAATGGATTCGGCGATCAGACGCAACTCGTCACTGTTCGTGAATACCGCGCCACCCTCGCCCATCGTGATGTGGTGAGCGGGATAAAAGCTCAAGGTACCGATATCGCCGAACGTTCCCACCAACTGCCCCTCATAGCGGGCACCGAGGGCGTCGCAGCAATCTTCGACCAGCCACAGCCCATGCTTCTGGCAAGCGGCCTTGACCACCTTCAGGTTGTACGGATTGCCCAGCGTGTGGGCCAGCATGATCGCTTTGGTGCGCGGGCCGATGGCCGCCTCGAGCAGGTCCGCATCGATGTTGTAAGTGGGGATATGCACGTCCACGAAGACGGGCACCGCGCCGCACTGCAGGATCGGATTGACCGTGGTCGGAAAACCCGCAGCGACGCCGATGACTTCATCGCCTGGCTTGATTGCACGGTCACCCAGCTTGGGCGAAGTCAGCGTGGAGAACGCCACCAGATTCGCCGATGACCCGGAATTGACCGTCATCAGATGCTTCACTCCGAGGTACGCGGCAAGGCGGCTTTCAAACAGCGTGTTGAAGCGACCTGTGGTGAGCCATGCATCGAGCGAGGCGTCTACCATCATCTGCATTTCCGGCGTGCCGACGACCTTGCCCGAAGGCGGTATCAACGTTTCGCCGGGGACGAACGGCTGGGGCTTGCCGGCCAGTTCGCCGTATTCGGCGACCAGCGCCAGAATCTTCTTGCGCAGCTCGTTTTTCTGGAATGAAACTTCAGTCATGGGTGGGGGTGCTTTCGTATTGTTCGATCTGTTCGATGGTGTATTCAGTCATGTCGCGGCCGTCGGTCCAAGCCCTTTGCCAATCGACTATTGCGGCGAGGCTCCGTCGTAGATCCCAGCGAGGAACCCAACCCAACGTTTGCCGTGCCTTGGAGCAGTCGAGCTTGAGCCAATTAGCCTCGTGGGGCTGTTCAGCTTCCGTTTCCTTACGCCACCGGGCATTGCCGCCCCACAGGCTCACCAATTGATCGGCGATCCAGGACACCGGACGCGCATCTGTATCGTTGGGACCGAAGTTCCATGCCTCGGCCCACGCAGGACCTTCGGTATGCAATTTCTCGGCGAGCATCATGTACCCCTTCAAGGGTTCCAGCACGTGCTGCCACGGTCGAATCGCGCCCGGATTGCGAATACTGGCGTCACGCTGATCGCCAAACGCGCGCAGCAGATCCGGGACCAGCCTGTCGGCCGACCAGTCGCCGCCCCCGATCACGTTGCCGGCGCGAGCGGTGGCCAACGCAACACCGTGCTGAGCGTAGCGATCCTTATTGAAGAACGACGAGCGATATGACGACGAAATCAGCTCCGCGCATCCTTTGCTGTTGCTGTAAGGGTCATAGCCCCCCATGGGCTCGCTCTCCCGATAGCCCCACGGCCATTCGCGATTTTCGTAGCACTTGTCGCTGGTAACGACCACGACCGAGCGTACCGACTTGCTGGAACGAACCGCTTCCAGCAAGTTGACCGTTCCCATGACGTTGGTCGAGTAGGTCTCAACAGGATCTGCATAGGAACGCCGCACAAGCGGTTGAGCGGCAAGATGGAACACCACTTCAGGGTCGCATGCCGCCATCGCGCCCCGCAGCAGCTCCAAGTCTCGGATGTCATCGACGATGGACTCAACCGAGCCTGACGATGCCGTCAACGAGTGAAGGCTTGGCTCATACACCGGCGCCAGCGCATAGCCGGTCACCACAGCGCCCTGTTTGGCGAGCCACAGGGCCAGCCACCCACCTTTGAAACCGGTATGCCCGGTCAGGAATACGCGCCTGCCCGCCCAAAAGGAATTAGTCATCACCACGTCTTCCATGGTGCTTTTCCGCTTTGCCAGAGTTCTTCCAAATGCATCTTGTCGCGCAGCGTATCCATTGGCTGCCAGAACCCATCGTGCTTGTAGGCGCCGAGTTGCGACTCTTTGGCCAACCGCTCTAAAGGCTCGCGCTCCCAGATCGTCTGGTCGTCGGTGATGTAGTCGATCGTCGAAGGCGAAAGGACGAAGAAGCCTCCGTTGATATGTCCGCCATCGCCTTTCGGTTTTTCCTGAAATGCTTTGACCTTGTGATCCTGCAATTCCAGCGCGCCAAACCGGCCGGGAGGGAGCGTTGCGGTCAACGTGGCCTTCAACTTGTTGGCCCGATGGAATTTGACAAGCTCGGTAATATTTATGTCACTGACACCGTCGCCATAGGTGAAGCAAAAATCCTCCTCCCCGTCTAGGTGCGCAGCCACACGTTTGAGGCGACCACCCGTCATGGTTTCATCTCCCGTATCTACGAGTGTCACCTTCCAAGGCTCTGCAAAGCGCTGATGAACGTGCATTTCATTGCGCTCCATGTCAAAGGTGACATCGGACATATGCAAGAAGTAGTTGGCAAAATACTCCTTGATGACGTACCCCTTGTAGCCGCAGCAAATGATGAATTCACGAATCCCATGAGTGGAATATATTTTCATGATATGCCAAAGCACGGGCTTGCCACCAATTTCAATCATTGGCTTTGGCTTCAGATGCGTTTCCTCAGAGATTCTAGTCCCCAGTCCCCCAGCCAATATTACAGCTTTCATTTTATTTTCAATCAAAACCAATTAATGGGAAATCGATTTCAGGCCGCCAAGGCAGCAGCCCGCTTCTGCCGAAGCCTTTCAACATAGCCCGCGCCCACAAAAACAATACTGACCAGGGTGCCGCAAATACTCCAGAAGTTGTATCTCAAATCTCCCGCCGGGGTAATGAAATACATCGGCGCCAGATAGAGCAGCGCGCTAAAAAGAGTCACGGCAGCCTCTGTTCGATAGCGAAAGGCCTTCTGCGAAAAAGTTGACGCCAAGGCCAAAATTCCGATCAAGTAATAGATCCACGCTCGGTCTACGAAGCTCTGCTTAAAAGAAACAACGTAATCCACCAAAATCGGAGTCAGTCGATTTGGCAACTGCACGATTCCAAATTTATTCTGATCGACATTTGGATGGGTGACGTAAAAGACTTCATGATCATGGAATCCCACATATTCGGAAAAAATCGCAAACCGATGCTTCAAATAGGCCCCGGGATTTTTCCTAATCGCATCCAGCCACTGTTGCGTCAATCCATCTAGTTCGCTGGCTATACGTTTTTCAACATCGTTGTTGCTAGTGATGTTCAGGTGGCGCGCGTCATAGATTTTCTTTAAATACTCTGGCGCCACTGGAAGGCCGGAATTATCCTTCAAAAAACTTTTCCCAGAAAACGCCGAAATCCCAACCAGGTCATGCCGCATGATGCTCATCATGTTGGTGTTCTTCTCAAGCCGAACAAATTCCGGAAATCGAAAACTATTGATCACCCAAACCAATGAAAATAAAATCAAAAGACATGCAAAAGCAGATAGAAAATATTTCACAAAAGAAGTTCGAACGCCACGCCCGTCCTCGCACAGAAAAAATGCGTACACAAGGATGGCCAGTGCGCCACTCGCAGCGTTGAATCTATAGGCCATTCCACAAAATAAAAAAACAACCCCGAGAGCCAGAAGTCCATTTCTTTTTGCTCCAGCCTCCAGCTTCGATGCCGCGAACATCAAAGCAAAACTGAGCATGTAGAACGCCGCGACAGCCACATCCTTCCAAACCACCAGCATTGTTCCGGCGAGAGGCGGCAGCAAAGCGAAAACTGCAAGAATAGTCAACCGGACAGGCCATGGCCAACCAATATTTTTGAGTATCCAAGCGAATGACAACAATAATGTTCCATTCTGAAATAGCTGCATCAATGTCGGGCCAGGCCAAACCCAATCGAACACCCGCCAAACGTAGCTTCCAAAGGGCGGATACTGAGAGCCTTCAACACCCTCTCTGGCTTGGCGAAGTGCCTCGACGGAGTCGAACGACATAAATCCCGGATTGGAAGCTATGCTGAACAATACCGTCACTGCGAGCGCAAAAAGGAAAACGACTCTCGAGCCAAATTTTTCAGGATTTATTTTCACGACTGTGAGATTCTTTTTTTACGCAGTACAACTCAGGAGAAGCTCAACGCTCGCTTGCCGAATAAACTTCTTTAAGGATCAATTATTTGGCAGGCTTGAGAATTCGATGTATACGGGTCAGCAAGGATCGCAACGCACTTTTTATCTTTGGATGCGTCGATAAAAACCGACGAATACGAGACCCAGCGCGCCAGTATGTGCTTTGCTCAATGGCACTCAACCTGCTCAGTTCGAGCCTCTGACGCTCGACGACTGATTCAAACTGTTTGGCAACCGCAAGAACCGCCTCCAGCGATCGCATCTTATTTTCGGCGTCGGCGCGACGCCTATCGCTGTCATCGAGCATCGTCTGTGTCGACTGAAGCTCATTTTTTAAACTCGCAGCTTCCTGTCGGAGCTCATGAAAAGTGAGGCCAGGCGGACGAGCTGGCTTCGCCAGAAAATCGTCGAACTCCTGCCGCAACGCAGCGTGCGCGGCCTCTGCCACCAAGGCCGTCGGCGAAGCGTCTTTCCATTCGACCCTTCCCCATCGCGGCGTCTGCCAGAGTGCAATCCGAAGATCCTCACGGGATGAGATAGTTTTGAGAATGCAATTGTGCTCAGCCAACAAGGGCGAAAGCGAGGGCGTATCGCCGCGACTCGCCCACAACCCTGATTCGTAAGCCCATGGAAATATCTGCGCCTGCTCTCCGTGAAAATTATTCGGTGCGAACGCGGGAAACGCGAAGTAGTGAACGGTCAGCCCGGCCGAAATTAAAAGCTCGGCCAAATCGAGGACGACAGGCTCCTCATTACATTCGAGCCAAAAAGCAGGGCCACCCGGTAGAAGAAGTGAGCGATCGGATTCGAGTATCGAATATTCAAGCCCCTCGACATCCATCTTGATCAGATCAAAACCACCATGCTCTCGAAAAATATCCGACAGCCTGACGAAACTCGTCTTGGAAACCAACTCAACGCGCGTCTCATCGGTAGTGCCGGCGAATGACAATGACCCGAGATTGCTTTCGTCATATCGCCCCGTCAACTCTTGCCCGCCGGGAACAACAGCGGCCTCAATCACGGAGGCTGGAACGCGGACCAAGCTTTCCACATTTTTTCGCAGTGCCCGCGCCACAACTGGATTGGCCTCGACAAATGCAAGGGCCGAAACCTCTGCTTCGGCCGTCAGGCCGATGCCAAAAGTCCCAACAAAAGACCCAACATCCAGAACACGCACCGGGCCACGTGGCAATGCATTCGCGACGAAACGCACCTCGTCGTGCGCCCACTCGCCGTACGCGGAAAGAAAGCGTCCGATCAAGTCATCTGCTGCTTCCGGCACGCAAAGCGCACCGTACCGCGTATCAAGAGATTTCATAAAGATCGACACTTTTAAGAAAATAAAAAATCAGCGAGGCAAGCTGCTTTTCAAACATGATTGCTCTCACACCAACTCCGAAAAGTATCGACTCCAACTGCAAAGGGATCCGAATACAGACTATGGAGTTCAGGACTATTACGCCAGAAAATTCGATGAGAACGCGGCACGGCAACTCCGTCGTCATAATGGCTATACCGCCACCACCCGGCCGGCAATCCTTTGATTGCATGATGAATTAATCGAGAGCGATACCAGCGAAGGAGCTCAAAAACCTCAGACCGCCCCTTTGAATACAACTCCAATTGCTCTTCACCCACGGAATTTACCTTGGTGAAATGAAAAAATCTGAGCAACGCATCTCCCGCGTAAATTTCCCCGACCCCATCAATAGAAATTGGACGATTACCAATATTCCAGCTGGCCACGTTGTAACCAGGATCTCTCAACACGGCGACATTGTCGAAAAGAGCGGGAGCCAAATCGCACCAGCGCTGATCGGTGAACAGCCCATTGGGGATATCGTCGTGACAAAACTCTCGGAGCCGCTCCGCCCACCAATTTGCAAAAAGATGGCCGTCCGGGCAATTTCTCACTGCAACAAACCCAAGGTTATAGACTCCGTGTTTCAAGCAGGAAATTTCATTGCCTACCACACCGATCCGGGTACGCTCGGGCGTCAAGAGATGAGGCGTCAGAACAACTGCTCGGCTTTCAAGCAACTTCTCAACGTGAATCAAAGGGGCAAATAAAGCGATATCGGGATCGATATACAAGACCCTGTCGGCGCCACTCGCCAATATTCTTTGAAGCATCGGCCCCTTGACTGCCGTACACAACTCGACTACGTCATGCCCAAAAACCCACGGATGGTGGCTTGGAACATCGAGTTCATAAACTCGCACCACATGGTCGAAATCTTCATCGTCGAGATTGAATTCAAAACCCTCCGGCTCCCGATCAGAAAGGCACAACCACAAAATCCAATCCGGATGATGCTTTCGAATCGTTTCAGCAAGTACGCGTGCGCGATCCAGATAGCTGAATGAAATGCTTGTATAACAATGAGTACTAGGCAAGGGAAACCTCTTTCAATAGCAAGTCCGCAGTACCTCTTGAGCGCAGGAGTTGCCCCCTTGTGAGCGTTTCATTGGCTCGCTGCACAACTTCTCCCGTCATGAACAACGCCCTTAGCTCAATTTCTGTGGCGACGCTCATGCCTCTTTTTTCGTCAGCGGCGACCACTGCTGGCCACACATTTCCAGCATCCCTTCGAGCAACCAAGAATGCCCCGGCAGCAAGGGCTTCGAGGGTTACGAAGGAAAAGGTCTCATAACAGCTCGACCAATTGATTACCACATCAATTTCATATTCAAGAACTGCTTCAATCATTGCATCAGCATTTCCGGGCTTGACCTCGACCAGCACCTCTGTCAAACCCTTCAATTCAGCTTTTCCGAATCCGAGGCGAAAAAATTGATAGCGCTCATCTTCGGCATGATGCTCGACAATCTTCTTGAAAGTCGCCCACCCTTTGTGCGGGGCTGCAGCCCCCAGGTGAGCAACACGCAAAGGTCTGCGCTGGATATGGTGGGAGGGCATCCCCAACTCGACGTGCGCCAATGGGAGAACCAAGGCCTTGGAATGGGGAAATGCGCCCCTGCTTTTCCAAAAATTCAGCGCCGTTTCCGAGGGTGCCAAGACAATCGGTTGAAGTTCGTCGAACAAACGCCTTAAATTTTCGAGGTGGAGACGTCTGTCGCCCCCCTCACAACAGACCATGCATGCTGAGGACTCAACCGAAGGCGCATTGCAAAATGCAATGTCATTGCGCAGCAGAAATGGATTTGTGCAAAGGCTGAAAAAATCATGCACCCATAACATGGGAGTCCCTGCAGTGCAGATTCGGGACAGTTTAGCCACCGTTTCCACGGAAAAACCCATCAAATGATGAATCACCAAATTCAAGGATTTTTGGCACTCATCTGCAGCCAGAGGCAACGAAGTCAATAAATCGCTCAGTCTGACAACTCCCTCGCGCTTGCCGTTCAATGTCAGCACTAGAAAAGTAGCGTTCTCGGCGGTCGCGTCAGCAAGAAATGGCAACGGGAATGCGGGGCAAAGATGCACATAGATCCAGCCAGCCTCGGTCAGCACTCCTTGTTCAATGGCGATTGCCGTCTGGACTCCGCCAACGCTTTTTAAATATTGATCATGACTCATGGAAATGATCGCAGCGCCCGCGCTCTTCTGGAATGCCGAAGAAATGAGTTGCTGGACAAACTCCCCGTCGAGCGGTGAATCAATGTCAAAAACCGGGGTCCAGCCGATTGCCCGTAGTCGCGCAGGACGGGCAGTCAGAACAATATCTTTTCCGCTTTCGGCGGCACGTCGCGGGGGAACGGCGGCGCGCCCTTCCTTTGCGCCATAAACTGCGTAGTGATTCAGCGGATTTAGATCCCCGGCCGCGACATCGGGATACGCGTGAAGATAAAACTTGGTGTCGAACGACGGACTAGGGTTTCGACCTTCACGCCAGCCGTGGGAAGAGTAATGCTCAAGGGGATCTAATCCTGCGGCCGCAACATCCGGATATTTCTCCAAATAAAAATCGGCATCGAACAATGCTGATGCTGCAATTTTTTCCAATGGCCAATCAGGATTGGGCACGATTTTCTTCATTTATCTCAACCCTTCAAATCAATCCTGGTGAATCAGTCATCGATTCACTCACCTAGCCAAACCCAATTTTCCGCATCGGCTGCTGGGCCGACAGGTCGAGGCTCACTCGAATAGAGCGGCCTCCGAGAAGCTGGACCCTTGCTGATCCTTTTGAGACAACAATGGATCCAACCCGGCGACAGGCCATTGGATATTCAAATCGGAGTCATTCCACACAATGCATTTTTCGTGTGAAGGCGCATAGTATTCAGTTGTCTTGTACAGAAAATCGGCCGACTCACTCAAAACAAGAAACCCGTGCGCAAAGCCTGCAGGCACCCAGAATTGCTTTTGATTTTGCTCATTGAGCTCTACACCGACCCACTGACCAAACGTCGGGGACGATTTGCGGATATCCACAGCCACGTCATAGACCGTGCCGCGCGTTACCCGCACCAACTTTCCTTGCGGTTGCTGAATTTGATAATGAAGCCCGCGCAGCACGCCTTTTGCAGAGCGTGAATGGTTGTCTTGCACGAAGGAAACATGTTTTCCCACGGCGGCGTCAAATGCGGCCTGATTGAAGCTCTCGAAGAAGAAGCCGCGTGCATCGCCGAAGACCTTCGGCTCGATGATCAGCACCTCAGGAATTGCGGTCGGTGTGGCCTTCACGAGCGCACCTCCTCAGCCAGCAGATGGCTCAGATATTTGCCGTATCCGTTCTTCTGCAGCGGCGCAGCCAGCCTCGCCAACTGCTCGCGGTCAATGAACCCATTGCGCCACGCAATCTCTTCAGGACACGCGATCTTCAGCCCCTGCCGATGCTCCAGCGTCGCAATGAACTGCCCCGCTTCGAGCAGGCTTTCGTGCGTGCCGGTATCCAGCCATGCATAGCCGCGCTGCATGATCTGGACATTCAGCTGGTTGAGGTCCAGATAGGCTTGGTTGACCGCGGTGATTTCCAGCTCGCCGCGCTCGCTGGGCTTCACGGCCTTGGCGATGTCGACGACCTGGTTGTCGTAGAAATACAGACCGGTCACGGCGTAGCTGCTCTTGGGCTTGACGGGCTTCTCTTCGATGCTGCTGGCCTTGCCGTTGGCATCGAAGGCCACCACGCCGTAGCGCTCGGGGTCATGCACGTGGTACGCGAACACGGTCGCGCCGCCCTGCTTCGCATCAGCGTCCGACAGCAGGTGAGCAAAGTCATGCCCATAGAAGATGTTGTCCCCCAACACCAGCGCACTCGGCGAATTGCCCACGAACTTCTCGCCGATGATGAAGGCTTGCGCCAGGCCATCGGGACTCGGCTGCACCGCGTACTGCAGGTTCATGCCCCACTGGCTGCCATCGCCCAGCAACTGCTGAAAGCGCGGTGTGTCCTGCGGCGTGCTGATGATCAGGATGTCACGCATGCCGCCGAGCATCAGCGTGCTCAGCGGGTAATAGATCATCGGCTTGTCGTACACCGGCAGGAGCTGCTTGCTCATGGCGAGCGTGGCGGGGTGCAGGCGGGTGCCGGAGCCGCCGGCGAGGATGATGCCTTTGCGTTGCGTCATGGGGGTCTTCTTCTGTTGGGGCCGGAAAAATCAGTCGGTCGTCAGAGCGTCTCGCGCAGCATGCGCGCGACGCCTTCCTGCCAGGGCGGCAGGCGCAGGCCGAAGGTGGTCTGCAGCTTGGTGGTGTCGAGCCGCGAGTTGTGCGGCCGCGTCGCGGGCGTCGGGAAGGCGCTGGTGGGCACGGCTTCCACGGCCTGCGGGCCGGCCTTGAGTTCGACGCCGGCTTGCTGCGCCATCTCGAGCACGAAGCGCGCGTAGCCGTGCCAACTGGTCTCGCCACCGGCGATGGCGTGGTACAGCCCGGCCTTGGTCGGGTCTTGCAGCGTGGCGCGAATGGCGTGCGCGGTGATGTCGGCCAGCAGCTCGGCGCCGGTGGGGGCACCGAACTGGTCGTCGATGACGGTCAGCTTGTCGCGCTCCTTGGCCAGGCGCAGCATGGTCTTGGCGAAGTTGCCGCCGCGTGCCGCATACACCCAGCTGGTTCGGAAGATCAGGTGCTTCGCGCAGTGCTTGGCGACCAGCTGCTCGCCTTCGAGCTTGGTCTGGCCGTACACGCTGAGCGGGCCGGTCGCGTCGTCTTCTTTCCAGGGGCGAGTGCCGCTGCCGTCGAAGACGTAGTCGGTGGAGTAATGCACCATGAGCGCGCCGATCTGCTGCGCGGCCTCGGCCACCACGCCGGGCGAGGTGGCGTTGAGCTTGCGCGCAAAGTCGGGCTCGCTCTCGGCCTTGTCGACGGCGGTGTGTGCGGCGGCATTGACGATGACGTCAGGGCGCACGGCCAGCACCGTCTCGGCCAGCTGCTCGGGACGGCTGAAGTCGGCGTGGAAGTCGGTGCTGTCGAAATCCAGCGCGACCAGTTCGCCGAGCGGCGCAAGGCTGCGCTGCAGCTCCCAGCCGACCTGTCCGCCCTTGCCAAGCAGCAGCAGCTTCATGCGGCGGCCTTCGCCGTCGTGGCGTCGTACTGCTTCTCGACCCACTCGCGGTACGCGCCGCTTTGCACGTTGCGCACCCACTCGCCGTTCGCGAGGTACCACTCGACGGTCTTGCGGATGCCGGTGCCGAAGGTCTCGGCGGGCTTCCAGCCAAGCTCGGCCTCGAGCTTGCGCGCATCGATGGCGTAGCGGCGGTCGTGGCCCGGGCGGTCCGTGACGTAGGTGATCTGTTCCTTGTACGGCTTGCCGTCGGCGCGCGGGCTCAGCTCGTCGAGCAGCGCACACACGGTGTTGACGATCTCGATGTTGGGCTTCTCGTTCCAGCCGCCGACGTTGTAGGTCTCGCCGAGCCGGCCGGCTTCGAGCACGCGGCGGATGGCGCTGCAGTGGTCCTTCACGTAGAGCCAGTCGCGCACCTGCATGCCGTCGCCGTACACGGGCAGGTTCTTGCCAGCCAGTGCATTGACGATCATCAGCGGGATCAGCTTCTCGGGGAAGTGGAACGGGCCGTAGTTGTTCGAGCAGTTGGTGGTGACCACCGGCAGGCCGTAGGTGTGGTGCCAGGCGCGCACGAGGTGGTCGCTGGCGGCCTTGCTGGCCGAGTACGGGCTGTTGGGCTCGTACTTGTTCTCTTCGGTGAAGGCCGGGTCGGTCTTGGAGAGCGAACCGTAGACCTCGTCGGTCGACACATGCAGGAAGCGGAAGGCCGCCTTCTGGTCGGCCGGCAGGGCGTTCCAGTAACCGCGCACCGACTCGAGCAGGCGGAAGGTGCCGAGCACGTTGGTCTGCACGAAGTCTTCCGGTCCGTGGATCGAGCGATCCACGTGCGATTCCGCGGCAAAGTTCACGACTGCGCGCGGTTTGTGTTCGGCCAGCAGGCGGTCGAGCAGCGCGCTGTCGCCGATGTCGCCTTGCACGAAGACGTGGTTCGCGTTGCCCTTGAGCGATGCGAGGGTCTCGAGGTTGCCTGCGTAGGTCAGCTTGTCGAGGTTCACGACGGGCTCGTCGCCCTGCGCGATCCAGTCGAGTACGAAATTGGCGCCAATGAAGCCTGCGCCGCCGGTAACCAGGATCATGGAGTCCCTCGCCTGTAGAAAAAAGTTTGCTTTACGGAAAATTAACAGTCAATTATCCCATCGGCGTGACCTGCGGATGTACAGGGCTTGGCCGGCTTGCGGGGCCCGCCTACAATCACAAACAATTGCAGGAGAGCGGGCCTCACGGAGGCCCTACCGAAGGCGCAAACTCCCATAAACGCTCAGGTCGGCCCGACGAAGTTCCAAGTGCAAACAAGGAACATCGGCAAGGGGTCAGTACTGCACTCATCGATACAGCCGTCTGGAGAGCCGCCACGCCATGTGGCGCACCGAAGGAGCAAACCCGCTGCGGGTGCAGCAGGGTGAATCTCTCAGGTACCGAGGACAGGGGGAGCGGCAACTTGGACATCGGTCGTCCGGTTGCTTGCTATTGGTTCAATAGCACTCCACGCCCGCCGTTCAAGCGCTGCAAACTCAAAGGTACTTGCAATGCGTGTGATCGTTCTTGGCGCCGGCCTGCTCGGCGTGACTTCGGCCTATTACCTCCAGCAACTCGGTCACGAGGTGACCGTGATCGATCGGCAGGCCACCCCGGCCGCCGAAACCAGCTTCGCCAACGGCGGCCAGATCTCGGTCAGCCATGCCGAACCGTGGGCCAATCCGAGCGCGCCGTTGAAGGTGCTGCAATGGCTCGGCAAGGAAGATGCGCCGCTGCTCTTCCGCATCCGCGCCGACATGCGCCAGTGGCTCTGGGGTCTGCAGTTTTTGCGCGAATGCACCCCCGCGCGCACCCGCCACAACATCGAACAGATCGTGCGTCTCGGTACATACAGCCGGGAAATGTTGCAGCAATTGCGTCGAGACACCGGCCTGAGCTATGACCAGCGCACGCAGGGCATCCTGCACTTCTATACGACGCAGAAAGAATTCGACGGCGCCCTCAAGCCTTCCGAGCAGATGCGCGCCCTGGGCTGCGAGCGCCTGGTCATCTCGGCCGACGAGGCCATCCGGATCGAACCCGCCCTCGCCCACATCCGCCCGCAACTCGCCGGCGCGACCTACACCGCCGAAGACGAGTCGGGCGACGCCAACCGTTTTGCGCGCGAGCTCGTGAAGCTGGCCGAAGCGGCCGGCGTGAGGTTCCTCATGAGCCACACCGTGACCGCGCTGCGCGAAGCCGGCGGCAGCATCGACCACATCGAGGCGACCGACAACGAAGGCCGCTTCCAGCGCATCCGCGGCGACGCCTTCGTGCTCGCGATGGGTTCGCTGAGCCCGCTGTACGCCGCGCCGCTGGGCATCCGCCTGCCGATTTACCCGGCCAAGGGCTACTCCGTGACGCTGCCCGTGAAGGACGCATCGAAGGCCCACCAGGTCTCGCTGACCGACGACGAATACAAGCTGGTGTTCTCGCGCTACACGTCCGAGTCGGGCGACCGCCTGCGCATCGCCGGCACGGCCGAACTCAACGGCTACGACCGCGACCTGAACCGCGTGCGCTGCGAAGCGATCGTGCGACGCGTCGAAGAACTCTTCCCCGGCGCCGGCGATACCGAGCGCGCGCAGTTCTGGACCGGCCTGCGCCCGGCCACGCCGAGCAACGTGCCGCTGATCGGCAAGACCAAGCTGCCGAACCTGTTCCTCAACACGGGCCACGGCACGCTCGGCTGGACGCACGCCTGCGGCTCGGGCAAGTCGATCGCGCGCATCGTGAGCGGGCTCGCGCCCGAGGTCGACTTCGCGTTCGCCGGCATGCCGGCGCCCGCGCCGCGCGCCGTGCAGCCCGCACTGGGCTGACACGACACGCACCCTCGGGTCACGCCTTGAACGTGACCCAGGGCTTGAGTCGCACGGCGCAGCGGATGAGCCCTGCGCTTTCCTGCGCGTCGATCACCGCGCCGATCGGCTTGTAGGCCTGCGGCGCCTCTTCGATGCGGCGCTCCTCGCGCAGCGTCACGCACTGCCAGCTGGCGTCCGCATCATCAGGTGCAGGCCGCATCGCGCGCACTTCCTGCCGCCGCATGCGCCGACCGGCGCCATGGCTGCACGACCACAGCCAGTCTTCATGGCCCAGCCCGGTCGCGAGGTACGAGTGATCGCCCATCGACCCCGGAATCAGCGCGAGGTCGCCCGCGTGCGCCGGCGTCGCGCCCTTGCGATGGATGTTCATGCCGTGCTCGCGCAGCACCACGTTGTGCGGCACGTCGACCACCAGCGTCGACGCCGTCGCGCCCAGCAGCTCGGCGAAGTCCTTGCGCACCAGCTCGGCCAGCACGACGCGGTTGGCCCACGCATAACGCGCGGCCACACCCATGGCCTCGAGGTATTCCTGCGCCAGCGGTCCGGCCAGACCGTACAGCCCGCTCTTCGGATGGCGCAGGCCCTGCGGCCACTCGGCCCGCGCGCGGTCCATCCAGCGGCCTCCGACATGGAACCCGATGTCGCGCGAACCGCTGTGGATCATCACGACGACCTCGCCGGCCTTGAGCCCCGCGCGGTACGCCGCGTGCCGGTCCATCACCTGGTCGACCACCTGCAGCTCGACGAAGTGATTGCCGCTGCCCGGCGTGCCGAGGCACGGGTCACGGAACACCTCGTGGCGCGCGCCGGTGTAGGCCGGCGGTGCGTGCCGCGACTGCCCGCCGAAGCTCGCGAGGCCGATGCACGCGCCGATCTCGGCCTGCAGCCGATCGCGGTCGCAAGAGGCCCAGAGCCCATCGCCGCGCACCGCGTCCAGGAACGCCGCCGGCCCTTCGTCGAACAGCGCGCGAAACGCCGCCGTGTGCACCGGCACGTCGCGCCCGTTGTCGAGCAGGCTGCGCGTGAGCCGCGCAAGCAGCTGCGTCTTGTGCGGCGCCACCTGGTCCAGCGTGAGGCCGGTGGTCAGCAGGCGCATGCCGCAGTTGATGTCGGTGCCGACCGCTGCGGGAATCACGAAGTCGCCATCGGTCGCGACGACGCTGCCCACCGGTGCGACCGAGCCCGGATGAAAGTCCGGCGTCGCGCAGGCCTTGCACACGCCGTGTTCGCCGTCGGGCGAGCGCACGCTGGCGAAGGCCAGCAGCTGGTTCACGGCTTTTTCTTCCAGCGGCAGGCTGTGCGGCAGAAGGACGGTCGCCTGCGCGGCCTCGTTGCGCAGGTGATAGATGCCGTCGCGGTAATCGACGGCGATGTTCGCGCGCGAAAAGGCGCGCTGGAGTCTCGAAAAATGACTGTGTGTGGGGCTGCCCATGGCTGCAATTCCATTCGGGGAAACCGTGTCGGTTTCCGGGCCCCGGTCACATCGCGTGGCGGGGCGAAAGAGATCGACCGCGTGCTTCGAGGCGCGCGGATCACTCTTTCTTGCAGCAGCAGAGATTCAAGAAAGCGGGCGAATTCTAGCGACGCGAGCCGCCTGCGAAAACTGCGCGCAGGCGCCGCGTCGTTTTTTCCCGTCAGTCCGGCGCCGTGAACACCGTCAGCACGCCGGTGTAGCCGTACAGGTGGTGGCGTGCGATTTCGCCGGCGGCGAAGAAGCCGACCAGCGGCACGTCGCCCAGCGCATGCCGCACGATCTGCAGCTCGGCGCCCGGTGCGCCGAAGTGCGGACCGCCGCGCCCTGAGCAGCTCACGTACACCGCGCCCGCGATGCGCCGCGCCGGATGCGGCGCGGCTTCGGCCTCGCCGGCCGCCACGGCGCGCGCGGTGGCCAGCGTCTGTTCTTCGGGCTCGAGCTCTTCGCGGATCTCGGCGCAGATGCGCATGAGGTCGGCGCGTGCCGCCTGCGCGTTGCGGCGGCAAAAGCTCAGCCGCATGCCGGCTTCGGCGTTGTCGGCGATGGCGATGCCGCGGCGCGTCGGATCGAGGCCGATGATGTGGCGCACCAGCACGTCGGCGCCCAGGTCGCCGGTGCGGCGCAGGCCGTCGCTGCCCGCGTCGGCCAGGCCGACCAGCGTGTTGCGCACGGCGTCGATGGCTTCCTGCGGGCGGTCGAGCGACACCTGCAGGTCGGCCAGCAGCACGTCGAGCGCCGGCTCGCCGTCGAGCGACAGCAGCAGGTTGCCGTCGGCCTCGGTGATCTCGCGCTCGCGCGCGCCGCCCGTGCGCAGCGGCTGGCAGCCCTGCGTGACGCGCGACACCAGCCGCACGCCCTCGCCGAACACCACACCCGACAGGCCGCCCGAGAACACACCGCCCGCCGCGCCGTGGCCGCGGATGTTGCCGTTGCCGCCGACCGCGAACTGCAGCGCCCCGCCGCGGCCGGACGAAAGTCCGCCGAACAGGTAGCCGGTGTCGGTACGGCCCGCCATCTCGCCGATGAGCTCGCCCAGGTCGGGCGTGGCGGGGTCGGCGTGCACAAGCGCGGTGTGCGCCTCGAAGCCGCTCATTTCAGAGCTGCCCAGCGGCGCCACGCCCGAGAACACGCGGTATTGGTCGCTCGGCAGCGCGCACAGCATCAGGCTCAGGCCGGGCTCGTCGAAGTACTCGGCGTTGTTGGCCGACACACCGATGCCGACGGTGCCCGACCAGTCGGTCACCTCCGGCAGTTCGGCGCTCAGGTGATCGAGGATCTCCTGCGCCTCGCTCGCGTAGTGGTCGGTGATGTACAGCAGCCCGAGCGTCGGGTTCGACGCGTAGTCGGGCAGCGCCATCTGCGCGCGCAATTGGGCCAGCACGAGGCCGGCGGCCATGCGCCATTGCGGGTGGGTGGCATGGCCGGTGGGAAACAGTTTCATGGTGCGTACCGACCCGTGCGTCGTCGTCTGAAGAGGTGGCTGTAAGACGTCAGCGCCGGCCGGAGGTTCGCTTGCGCGCGGCGGCGGACGTGGTTTTCTTGCGCGCGGCGGGCGCCGGCGCGGCTTTCTTTGCGGCGGTTTTCTTCGGTGCAGTCTTGGCGGCCGGCTTGCGCGCCGCCGTCACCTTGCCGATGGCCTGCTCCACGGCGTCGGCCAGCGGCTGCGCCATGGCCGGCACCTTGAGCTGCGCTGCGTCCTGCAGCGCCGTGCTCGCGATCTGCTGGAACTGCTCGGTGAGCGAGCCCCACCATTGCATCGGGTCGACCCCGCCGGCGGCACCGTTGGACGATGCGGACCTGGCGCGCGACTTCTTCTTCGGCGCCGGGGTTTCTTCTTCTGCTTCTTCCTCGGCCTCGTCGAACTCTTCTTCCTCTTCCTCGACGGCTTCCGGTTCGGGCCGGGCTGCCGGGGCCGGAGCAGCAGGGGCCGGCGCGGGCGCCATGGCCGCAGCCTGCTGGGTGAACGCGCTGGCGATGTCTTCCATCCGCACGTTCATGCCGCGCAGGGTCGACAGCGTCATCTTCTGCACCTCGAGCGCCTGAATGGTCGCCTTGAGCGCGTGGCCGTTCTGCTCGAGCCAGTACTGGACCGTCTTCAGTTCCTGGATGCGCTTGTCGACCTCTTCGACGCTCATGGTGGGCGCGACCCAGCTGGCGAGGCTGGGGATGCCGGGCACCGACCCGGAGCCCGCTGCGGCACCGCCGGCGAGGTTCTTCAGGAAGTCGAATCCGGGGACGAACTGGCTGAAGTCGAAGGGTTTGCTGGCGTTGCTCATGCGGGAGGTCTCCTGGCTGGGTTTTCTTCTGTTGCCAGCTTACTCCAAGCCCTTTGCAAGCGAATCAGAGCTCGTCCCTGACCCGGCTGAAAACTTTCCAGAACGCCGCGTCCTGCGAGGTCGCGAAGTTGATCCGCATCATCGTGCTCGGCGGGCGGCGCGCATGGAACAGCGAGCCCGGCGCCAGCAGGTAGCCCTGGTCGAGCATGCGTTGCGTGAGCGCGTCGGTGTCGACGCCCGTGTCGACCCAGCCGAACAGCCCTGCGGGCTCCGAGGCGAAGGTGCAGCCGTGCGACATGGCGAGCTTCACCGCACGGCCGCGCGCACCGTCGAGCCGGATGCGCACGCGCTCCGAATGGCGGCGCAGTTGGCCCTGGTCGATGCACCACGACAGCGCCCGCTCGAACAGCGTGGGCGAGGTCAGCGTGGCCAGCAGCTTGGTCTCGAGCAGCCGCTCTTTCAGCGCGGGCGACGCCGCCAGGAAGCCGATGCGCCAGTTGGGCGCCAGGATCTTCGCGAAGCCGCTCACGTAGATCGTGCGCTGCAGCCCGTCGAGCGCGCTGAGCCGCGTGGCGTGCTCGGGCGCGAGGTGGCTGTAGGTGTCGTCCTCGACGATGTGGAAGTCGTATTCGTTCGCCAGCTTGAGCACGCGGTGCGCGCTGCCCGGCGTGAGGCTGTAGCCGGTCGGGTTGTGCAGCACGCTCACGCTGACGAAGAGCTTGGGGCTGTGCAGCTTGCAGTACTGCGCCATCACATCGAGGTCGGGCCCGTCGGCGCGGCGCGGCACCGGCAGGATGCGCATGCCCAGCGCCTCGAGCCGCGCGAACTCCAGCGCCCAGCCGGGCTCCTCGACCATCACGGGATCGCCCGCGCGCAGCAGCGTGCGGCTCACGACGTCGAGTGCGTGCGTGGCGCCAATGGTGGTGACGATCTGGTCCGGCCCGGCCGGCACGTTGATGCGCACCAGCTTCTGCGACAGGCTGCGGCGCAGCGCCAAGTCGCCCGAGGGCTCGCCGTACTGCAGCGACAGTTCCTGCAGCGCCGACGTGGTCGTCACGCGGCGCACCGCGGTCGCCAGGAAAGTCGAGGCCATCCAGTCGGGCGGGAACACGCCCATGCCCGGCTGCGGCTTGTCGCTCGGGCGGTGAAACATGCTGCGGATCAGCGAGCTGGCGTCGGCCGGTACACGCGAGGCCATCATCGGCGGGACCTCGGGCGCGGCATGCGCCGGGTTGCGCGAACTCTCGGGCACGGGCGCCGCGTCGCGCACATAGAAGCCGCGCTGGCGGCGCGCCTCGACCAGGCCTTGCGCGAGCAGCTGGTCGTACGCGGCAACCACGGTGTACGGGCTCACGCCCTGCTGGCGCGCGCATTCGCGCACCGAGGGCAGGCGCGCGCCGGGTGCCAGCAGCCGGTTGCGGATGCGCTCGGCAAGGCGGTCGGCCAGCTGCCCGGTCAGGGACTGGGTGGAGGTTCGGGTCAGCATCGGGTCGGTCTGCATCGCACAAAGACTGCGGTGTGTGTCGAAGGAATGACCAATACAGATTTCAGATTTGTTCGATCATCTGTACTGGAACTGTAATGGTCCAAAGTTTAGAGTCTGTGACATGAACTGGCAAGAATTCACCGCGCTGCTGGTGCTGGCCACGGCGATGAGCTTCTCGCCCGGACCCAACACCACGCTCTCCACCGCCCTGGCGGCCAACGGCGGCCTGCCGCGCGCCATGCGCTTCGTGGTCGCGGTGCCGGTCGGCTGGACCTTGCTGCTGGCGATCTGCGCGGCCGGCCTCGGCGCGCTGGTGGTGGCGATGCCGCCGCTGCGCCTGGCGATCAAGGGCCTGGGCATCGCCTACCTGCTGTGGCTGGCCTACAAGCTCAGCGGCAGCGCCCAGCTCGGCAAGGCCGACAACGCCAGCCTCTCCGTCGGGTTCACGCAGGGCGTGATGCTGCAGTTCGTGAACATCAAGGCCTGGCTGCTCGCGCTCACGCTGGTGGCCGGCTGGATCGCCGGCCAGCCCGACGCGTTCGCGCGCTTCGCCATCGTCGCGCCCGTGATGCTGACCTACGCCTTCGCCAGCAACTTCGCCTATGCGCTGGTCGGCGCGCTTCTGCGCGAGTGGCTGGCCAAGGGCACGCGCCTGCTGTGGTTCAACCGCGCGATGGGCCTCATCCTCGTCCTCACGGCGTGGTGGATGGTGAGCGTATGAAGCTCGCCATAAAAGACGAAACGCTGGGCATGTGGCTCGGCGTGGTGGGCGTCGCGCTGTTCGCCGTCACGCTGCCGATGACGCGGCTGGCCACGGGCACGCAAGACGCGCCGCAGCTGTCCCCGTGGTTCGTCACGGTCGGGCGCGCCGCGCTGGCGGGCGTGCTGTCGGTCATCTTCCTGCTGGTGACGCGTTCGCCGCGCCCGGCAACGCACCAATGGAAGCCGCTGGGCATGGCGGTGCTGGGCAACGCCATCGGCTATCCGCTGCTGCTGGGCTACGCGCTGCGCGTGGTCACGGCCAGCCACGCGGCGGTGGTGACGGCGCTGCTGCCGCTGGTGACGGCCGCGGTCGCGGCCTGGGTGCTGCACCAGCGCGCGCGGCTGGGCTTCTGGCTCTGCGCCGTCGCGGGCAGCCTGCTGGTGGTGGTGTTCTCGGTGCTGCGCGCGCAACAGAGCGGCCACGGCTTCGGCTTCGAATGGGCCGACCTGCTGCTGGTCGGCGCGGTCATCGCGGCGTCGGTCGGCTACATCTACGGCGCGCAGGTCACGCCCGCGCTCGGCGCCGAGCGCGTGATCTGCTGGGTCTGCGTGATGGCGCTGCCCGTATCGCTGCCCGCCACGATCGCGCTGTGGCCGCAGCAGCCCGTGGCCACGTCGGCCTGGGTCGGCTTCACCTACGTGGGCATGTTCTCGATGTGGATCGGCTTCTTCGCGTGGTACCGCGGTTTGGCCCTGGGCGGCGCGCTGCGCGTGAGCCAGACGCAGCTGCTGCAGCCCTTCCTGTCGATCCTCGCGTCGATCCCGCTGCTGGGCGAACCACTCGACGTGGTGACGCTGGGCTTCGCCGCCGCCGTGGTCGCCACGGTGGTCGTGGGCAAGCGGCTGTCGCAACCGGCGGCCGCACCGGCCGCCGTGCCGCGCGGCGCCGAGCCGCAGGCCAGGAGCTGACGACGATGACGCTGTTCAGCCATGTCACCGTCGGCTGCACCGACCTGTCGCGCGCCGCCGTCTTCTACGACGCGGTGCTCGCGCCGCTCGGCCTCATCCGCCGCCCCGTGACGCCCGACGGCGGCCCCGACGCCGCCTGCTGGATCGTGCCGGGACAGACGCTGCCGCGCTTCTACGTGTATCTCCCGCTGGACGGCGAACCCGCCAGCGCCGGCAACGGCAGCATGGTCGCGTTCTGCGCGCCCTCGCCGCAAGCCGTTCATGCCGCCCACGAGGCGGCCCTGCGCCACGGTGGCCGCGACGACGGCGCGCCCGGGCCCCGCCCCCGTTACGGGCAGGGCTATTACGGCGCCTACCTGCGCGACCCGGACGGCAACAAAATCCATGTCGTGCACCGTGGCGACATTCCGCCGCCCTGACCCCACACTCAGACTCACCTCACCTCTCATCCGCCAGAAAGAAGAAAGCCTCCCATGAACTGGAAACTCGCCGCCCGCGCCGCCAAGATGAATCCTTCGGTGCTGCGTGAAATCCTCAAGGTCACCGAGCGCCCCGGCATCATCAGCCTGGCCGGCGGCCTGCCCTCGCCCAAGACCTTCCCCATCCAGGAATTCGCCGACGCCTGCGCCGAAGTGCTGCACAACGACGGCGCCGCCGCGCTGCAGTACGCCGCCAGCGAAGGCTACGCACCGCTGCGCCAGGCCGTGGCCGACATGCTGCCCTGGGACGTCGATGCCTCGCAGGTGCTCATCACCACCGGCTCGCAGCAGGGCCTCGACCTCGTGGCGAAGGTGCTGATCGATCCGGGCAGCAAGGTGCTGGTCGAAACGCCCACCTACCTGGGCGCGCTGCAGGCCTTCGGCCCGATGGAGCCGCACCCCGTGGGCGTGGCCAGCGACGACGACGGCGTGATCGTCGACGACCTCGTGAGCAAGGCCGCCGACGCGCGCTTCGTCTACCTGCTGCCCAACTTCCAGAACCCCACCGGCCGCACCATGACCGAGGCGCGCCGCGCCGCCGTGTCGGCTGCCGCCGCTGCCGCCAACCTGCCGATCGTCGAAGACAACCCCTACGGCGAACTCTGGTTCGACGAAGCCCCGCCGCTGCCGCTGGCCGCGCGCAACCCCGAAGGCGTGATCTACCTGGGCTCGTTCTCGAAGGTGCTGGCCCCGGGCCTGCGCCTGGGCTTCCTGGTGGCGCCGAAGGCCATCTTCCCCAAGCTGCTGCAGGCCAAGCAGGCGGTCGACCTGCACACGCCGATCTTCACGCAGCGCATGGTCTCGGCCGTGATGCGAGACGGTTTCCTCGACCGCCACGTGCCCACCATCCGCGCGCTGTACAAGCGCCAGCGCGACGCGATGATCGCCGCGCTCACGCGCGAGATGGCCGGCCTCGATGTGAAGTTCAACGCCCCCAAGGGCGGCATGTTCCTGTGGGCGCGCCTGCCCGAGGGCATCGACACCGTGACCCTGCTGCCCAAGGCGGTCGAGCGCAACGTGGCCTTCGTGCCCGGCGCACCGTTCTACGCGGGCGAGGGCGATCCGCGCACGCTGCGCCTGTCGTTCGTGACGGCCAGCGTCGAAGAGATCGACACCGCCATCGCCGCGCTCGCGCTCACGCTGCGCGAAGAGCTGGCACTGCTCGCCCCTGCCCCCGCTCACGCCTGAACCGGCCCACGACGATGCACATCGCCATCCTCACCTTCGACGGTTTCAACGAGCTCGACTCGCTGGTCGCGCTCGGTGTGCTCAACCGCGTGAAGAAGCCCGGCTGGCGCGTGACACTGGCCTCGCCCAGCGCCACCGTGACCTCGATGAACGGCGTCACGGTGCACGCCACCGCGACGCTCGAATCGGCTTGCGAGGCGGGTGCGGTGATCGTCGGCAGCGGCATCCGCACACGCGAGATCGCCGCCGACGCGGGCCTCATGGGCGTGCTGCGCGGGCTCGACCCGTCGCGCCAGCTCATCGGCGCGCAATGCTCGGGCACGCTGCTGCTCGCCAAGCTCGGCCTGCTGGGCACGGTGCCGGCGTGCACCGATCTCACGACCAAGCCCTGGGTGCAGGAGGCCGGCATCGAGGTGCTCAACCAGCCCTTCTTCGCGCAGGGCAACGTGGCCACCGCTGGCGGCTGCTTCTCGGCGCCCTACCTCGCGGCGTGGCTCATCGCGCGCACCGAAGGCCTTGAAGCTGCGAAGAGCGCGCTGCATTACGTCGCGCCGGTCGGCGAGAAAGACGACTACGTGGCGCGCGCGATGCGCAACATCGAGCCGTACCTGCAGGCGCAGCAACCGGCCACGGCCTGATCCACGGAACACGGACATGATCGGACTCGCAACCCTCTCGCTCTTCCTGCTCGCGGTGCTGGCGCTGTTTCTGTCGCCCGGCCCGAACATGGCCTTCGTTATGTCGCACGGCGTGGCGCATGGCCCGCGCGGCGGCTTCGCGGCGGCGGTCGGCATTTCGGCGGCCGACCTGGTCCATACGCTGTTCGCGGCCACCGGCGTCACCGCATTGGTCGCGGCGTGGCCGCCCGCCTTCGACGTGCTGCGTTATGCGGGTGCACTGTACCTGGTCTGGCTCGCGGTGCAGGCGCTGCGCAGCGACGGCGGCTTCCGCCCGGGCACGCAGGCGCAGCCGGCCGGCTTCGGCCGCATCGTGCGCATGGCGCTGCTGAACAACCTCGTGAATCCGAAGGCGCTGCTGTTCTTCATGGTCTTTTTGCCGCAGTTCGTCGATCCGACGCACGGCAGTGTGCCGCTGCAGCTGGTGCAGCTCGGCGTGGTGCTGTCGCTGGCTGCGCTGGCGTTCAACACGCTGCTGGGCGCCTGCAGCGGGCAGGTCGGCCGCTGGCTGCAGCAACGCCCGGGCGCCGAGAAATTCCAGCGCGGCCTGCTCGCCGCCGTGATGCTGGGGCTGGCCGTGCGCCTGCTGTTCCTCGACCGACCGGCACCGCGCTGAAAGTAAACACCTCATGAACGTCTTGAAGATCGCAGCCTTCTCCGACGAACAGACGGGCGGCAACCCCGCCGGCGTTGTCATCGGCGATGCACTGCCGTCCGCCGCGCAGATGCAGGCGGTGGCCGCCGAGGTCGGTTTCTCCGAGACTGCCTTCGCGGCCCCCATCGACGGCGGCTGGCGCGTGCGCTACTTCTCGCCGCAGTCCGAAGTGCCGTTCTGCGGCCACGCGACCATCGCCCTCGGGGCCGCGCTCGCGCTGCGCCACGGCGACGGCGTGTTCGCGCTCACGCTCAACCAGGCCGAGATCACGGTCGAGGGCCGGCGCGAAGGCAACGTCATCGCCGCCGCGCTGCAATCGCCGCCCACGCGCAGTGCGCCTGCAGCGCCCGCACTGGTCGCCGAGGCGCTGGCCCTCTTCGGCTACGCGCCCAGCGACCTCGACGCACGCATTCCGCCCGCCGTGGCCCACGCCGGCGCGAACCACCTGGTGCTGGCGCTCCACAGCCGCCAGGCCCTGTCCGCCATGCGCTATGCGCTGGAAGCCGGCCGCGCGCTGATGCAGCGCGCCGAGCTGACGACCATCGTGCTGGTCCACGCAGAAAGCGCTCAACGCTTTCACACACGCAACCCGTTTGCCTCGGGCGGCGTCTACGAAGACCCGGCCACCGGCGCCGCGACGGCCGCGCTCGCGGGCTACCTGCGCGACCTCGGATGGCCCCACGGGGGCGCCATCGACGTGGTGCAGGGCGAAGACATGGGCATGCTGTCGCGCCTGCATGCCGACATCTCGCCAGTGGCGGGCAGCTCGGTCCGCGTGTCCGGCACGGCGCGCGTCATGGCGGCCTGAGCCCCCTCAGCAAACACACAGACAAGGAACCTCACCCATGCTCAACATCTGGGGCCGCATCAGCTCGATCAACGTGCGCAAGGTCGTGTGGTGCGCGCAGGAACTCGGGCTCGACTTCCAGCGCACCGAGGCCGGCGGCAAGTTCGGCGTGGTGCAGACGCCCGAATACCGCGCGCTCAACCCGAACGCGATGGTGCCCACCATCGACGACGGCGAAGGCGCCGAGCGCGTCACGCTGTGGGAATCGAACGTCATCGTGCGCTACCTCTGCGCCAAGCACGCGCACGGCACGCTCTACCCGAGCGAGTTGCCCGCGCGCTTCGACGCCGAGCGCTGGATGGACTGGCAACAGACCACGCTCAACCGCGCCAGCCGAGACGCCTTCGTGCAATGGGTGCGCACGGCGCCTTCGGAGCGCCAGCCCGCGCTGATTGCCGCGTCGGTGCGCGAGAGCGAGGCGCTGTTCGCGATGCTCGACGCGCACCTCGCGCAGCGCCCCTACATGGCCGGCGAGCGCTTCACCATGGCCGACATCCCCATCGGCTGCGAAGCGCACCGCTGGTTCGGCCTGCCCGGTGCCGAGTACCGCCGGCCGGTCTGGCCGAACGTCGAGCGTTGGTACGCCGACCTGCTTTCCCGACCGGGCACGCGTGGCGTGCTCGATTTACCTCTCGAATGATCCTGATGAAATCCCGCCCCTTCAAGCAAGTCGACGTCTTCACCGCCACCGCCTACCTCGGCAACCCGCTCGCGGTGGTGCTCGACGGCCAGGACCTGGACGACGACGCCATGCAGCGCTTCGCGCAGTGGACGAACCTGTCCGAGACCACCTTCCTGGTGCCGCCGACCGACGCGGCCGCCGACTACCGCGTGCGCATCTTCACGCCCGGCGGCGAGTTGCCCTTTGCCGGCCACCCGACCATCGGCAGTTGCCACGCCTGGCTGCAGGCCGGCGGCAAGCCCAAGGTGGCAGGCCGCGTGGTGCAGCAGTGCGGCGCCGGCCTCGTGCCGCTGCGACGCGATGGTGAGCGCCTCGCGTTTGCCGCGCCGCCGCTCAAGCGCAGCGCACCGAGCCCCGCGCTGCTGGCCAAGGTGGCCGGCGCGCTCGGCCTGAAGGCGCAGCAGATCGTCGCGGCACAGATGCTTCAGAACGGCCCCGCCTGGCTCGGCCTGCTGCTGGAGAACGCCGATGCGGTGCTGCAGCTGCGACCCGATCACCGGCTGCTCAAGGAGCTGGGCGTCGAGGTGGGCGTGGCCGGCGTGCCTTCGGCGCACGATTCCTCGCAGCTGATCAGCCGCTCCAACCGCGAAGCACGCGCCTTCGGCAAGCGGTCGACAACCGTGGTCGCGCCCGACGCCGACGGCGTGACGATCGATCTCGAGGTGCGCGCCTTTGCCGCCGCCGTCGGCGTCGATGAAGACCCGGTCACCGGCAGCTTCAACGCGGGACTGGCCGAATGGCTCATCGCCGACGGCCACATGCCCGAGCGCTACCTCGCCGCGCAAGGCCAATGCCTGGGTCGCGCGGGCCGCGTGTACATCGAGCGCGACAGCGACGGCACGATCTGGGTCGGCGGCGATGCCGTGACCTGCGTCGATGGCCACGTCACGCTCTGAACGAAAGCACAGCATGGCCCCCGCCGAAGTCGACCACCTGGTGATCGCCGCCGCCTCGCTGGCAGAGGGCGTGGCGTGGTGCGAGGCCACGCTCGGCGTGACACCCGCACCGGGCGGCGCGCACCCGCTCATGGGCACGCACAACCGGCTGCTGAACATCGCGAGCGACGCGTTCCCGCGCGCCTATGCCGAGATCATCGCCATCGAACCCGGCAAGGCACCGTCGCGGCCGAAGACGCACCGCTGGTTCGACCTCGACGACACCGCGCTGCAGGCCGCGCTCGCGCAGCACGGCCCACGGCTCATTCATTTCGTGGCGCGCGTGCCCGATGCGCACGCCGCCACGCAGGCGCTCGCACGCGAGGAGCATGCGCACATCGACCGCGGCCAGCTGCTCGAAGCCTCGCGCGACACGCCCGTCGGCCGGCTCGAATGGCAGATCACCGTGCGCGACGACGGCCAGCGCCTGTTCTATGGCGCGCTGCCCACGCTGATCCAGTGGGGCGCGGTGCATCCGACCGATGCCATGCCCGCCTCAGGCCTCACGCTGCGTTCGCTGCGCGTGGCGCATCCGCGCGCGCCGGCACTGTCGGCCGCGCTCTCGGCCATCGGCATGGGCCGCCTGCCGGTCGATGCCGGCCCGCCCAACCTCGTCGCGGTGTTCGACACGCCGCGCGGCCCCGTCACGCTCGAATCCAAAGGACTCTGACATGCTGACCCTCACCGAAATCGCCTGGTTCGCCCTCGCCTCGCTGCTGCTGGCGCTCACGCCGGGGCCGAACATGATCTATTGCGTGTCGCGCACGCTGATCCAGGGCCGCCGCGCGGGAATGATCTCGCTGGGCGGTGTGCTGATGGCCTTCCTGGTGCACCTGTTTGCCGCGGCGCTGGGGCTCACGGCGCTGTTGCTGGCGGTCCCGGTCGCGTTCGACGCGATCCGTTTGGCCGGCGCGGCCTACCTGCTGTGGCTCGCGTGGCAGGCGGTCAAGCCCGGCGGCAACGCACCCTTCGAGGCCCGCTCGCTGCCGGCCGATCCGCCGGCCAAGCTGTTCCGCATGGGCTTTCTCACGAACCTGCTGAACCCGAAGGTGGCGATGTTCTACCTGTCGTTCTTTCCGCAGTTCATCCACCCCGAGCGCGGCTCCGTGCTGCTGCAGAGCCTGCAACTGGGCCTGGCGCAGATGGCGAGCAGCGCGCTGGTCAACACCGTGGTGATCGTCGGCGCCGCGAGCATCACCGCCGTGCTGTCGCAAAGCGCCGGCTGGCTGCGCGCGCAGCGCTACATCATGGGCAGCGTGCTGGCCGCATTGGCCGTGCGCGTGGCGCTCACCGAACGCAAGTAAGAACGAAAGACGCCAGATGCGATTCACCCGCGAAGAGATCGACGCCGCGCTGCGCACCGTGCATGCGGCCATGCCGCCCACGCCGCAGTACACGTGGCCGCTGCTGTCGCAGCGCCTGGGCGCCACGGTCTGGGCCAAGCACGAGAACCACACGCCGGTCGGCGCCTTCAAGATCCGAGGCGGTCTAACCTACTTCGAAACCCTCGCGCGCGAACAGCCCGAGGTGCGCCACGTAATCAGCGCCACGCGCGGCAACCACGGCCAGTCGGTCGGCTTCGCCTCGCAACGCCACGGGCTGGCCGCGACCATCGTGGTGCCGCATGGCAATTCGCGCGAGAAGAACGCGGCGATGCGCGCGCTCGGCGTGACGCTGGTCGAGCATGGCGACGACTTCCAGGCCGCCTCCGAACATGCGGCCGTGCTGGCCGAGCGCGACGCGCTGCATCGCGTGCCCTCGTTCCATCGCGAGCTGGTGCGGGGCGTATCGACCGCGTACGTCGAGTTCTTCAGTGCTTTGAAAAATTCACCGCCCGACGTGCTGTTCATGCCCATCGGCCTGGGCTCCGGCTTTGCCGGCGCGGCAGCGGCGCGCGCGCATTGCGGTGTGTCGACGAAGCTCATCGGCGTGGTGTCCGCGCATGCCACGGCCTACCGCGACTCCTTCCGTGCGCGCCGTGCCATCGAATCGCCCGCGACCACCTTGCTGGCCGATGGCATGGCCTGCCGCACGCCGGTGCCTGCCTCGCTGGACGTGATCCTGCAGGAAGCCGACGACGTGATCACCGTCACCGACGACGAGGTGGCGGAAGCGATGCGCGTTCTATTCAGCGACACGCACAACGTGGCGGAAGGGGCGGGCGCCGCTGCGCTGGCTGGGGCGCTTCAGCAGCAGGAGCGCTGGCGCGGCAAGACCGTGGGCATTGCGCTGAGCGGTGGCAATGTCGATGCGGACATGTTCGCCGGGGTGTTGGGGCGCTCCGCTTCCTGAGCGGGTTGCTGCTGTTCAGGGCGCGTGCACAGGCCACCGGGTACTTCCCTCCGCGAATGTCCCCCGGGCTTCGCCCTCCTCCTTGATTTCGCTGCGGGAAGCACCCAGTGTCCTACGCACACTGAGCGCAGTGGTTGTGCTGGCCGATCAACGACGGCACCGAACACGCTCACGTCGATGCGGTGCCTTGCGCAGCGAAATCAAGGAGGAGCCGAAGGCGGGGGACATTCGCGGAGCAGGGTACCGCGTCGGCGGGAGCGCCGCCCTGAACCACAGCCTTACGGCAGCGGCCCTGTATTCGCCGTGCTCAACGGCAGCCGCGACACCTCGGCGAGCAGCAGCGCGAGCTGCTGCGCAGCCGCATCGATCACCGCCTGCCCCTTCTCGGCCGTGGCCGCTGCGGCGTTGCCCGCCGCACCCTGCGCGTTGTAGTCCTCCATCGCCCAGCCGAGCTTGGCGCTCTTGCCGTTGCCGAGGATCGCGTAGTCCGCCGCGCGCTGCTGCGAGGTGGAACTGAAATCCTTCGCCTCGCCCATGCGCACCAGCGCGGGCGTCAGCGCCAGCATCATCGAGGTTTCGACCTCGCCCGCGTGCACGCCGAAGCGGTGCTCCTGGGCGCTGAACTGCGCGTTCGCATCGCCCAGCGGCAGGTTGAACCAGCTCACGCTGTAGACGATGAGACCGTGCGCGGCGCGCAGCTCGCGCGCCACGATGTCCATCGCGCCCACATGGCCGCCGTGGGCGTTGAACAGCACCAGCTTCTTCACGCCCGCCCGCGCCACGCCCGCGCCGATCTCGCTCCACATCCGGATCAGCGTCTCCGCCGACAGCGTGAGCGTGCCCGCGAAACGCGCGTGCTCGGGGCTCAGGCCGATCTGCTGGGTCGGCAGGAACAGCGCCGGCAGCTCCGGCGGTAGCAGCGGCAGCGCAGCAGCCACGATGCCGTCGGCCAGCACGGTGTCCACGCCCAGCGGCAGGTGCGGGCCGTGCTGCTCGGTCGCGCCCAGCGGCAGCACCGCCACCGTGGTCGCCGCGTCGAGCGCGGCGAAGTCGCGCGTCGTCAACTGGGACCAGAAACGGGGCAAAGAAACCGGAAGTGCGTTCATGTCGCGATCTTAGGGCGGGGGCCAGAGGCGCGTTGTGGGTAGCACTTGCATACAACTTGCCAACATCGGACGAATTGATCGCGAATCTGTTCACGATTAGTTCTCATCTTTCCCCATATCCGGCTCAATTGTTAACAAATTGGCCTAGAGTCCCTTTTCACGAACTTCCCGCCACGGCTTGTCACGGCCCAGGGAGGTTCAAGCAAAAGGGAGTTGCGTGTCCATCCATTCACAAAAAAATGGAGGCACCGTCGTTGCCGGGCGCAAAGTCGCGCCCTTCAAGGCATTGCCTCACCATCTCGCACGTGCCGTGCGAGGTTTGCCGCCGATCGTGTGCGTGCTGGTCTTCGGAAGCAGCACCGCGTTCGCGGAGTCCGCTGTCGCGCCCTCGCCTGTCGCCCATCTTGGCGGCGCGCTGGCGTATGACGCCTCGCAGCACGACGCCTTGATCGTCGCGCGCCGCGCCGGTCGCATCGCGCCGGCCCCAACCCTGCGACAGCTGCGCCAATGGCTTGCTGCTCCGCTCGCCGACGATCAGCGCCGCCGCGTGGCCTCCGACGCCATCGCGATCGCGGTGGCCGACGGGCAGTTCGCCGATGCGGTGGCCGTGGGCCGCCAGGTGCCGCCGGGCGAGTTGAGCGACTACGCGCTCGGCCCGCTGACCGGCGCTGCGCGGCGCACGGGCGACGTGGCGCTGCAAGGCGACACGATCAAGGTCTGGCGCGCACGCCAGCCGGCCGCCCGCGAGCCACGCATTCATGAAGCCTTCTGGCGGTTGGCCAGCGGCGACACGGCGGGCGCGCAAACCATCTACCGTGCGCTGGCCCAGCCCGCGCCCACAGCGGTCTCCGACCGCGTCGCGCTGCTCGACCTGCGCGCCGCGCTGGCGCGTGCGCAAGGCCAGCCCTTCCAGGCACTGTCAGCCTATGGCGAGATCACCGCGCTGCAGCCCGACAGGCGCGATGCGCGGCGCGACGCCGACTTCCTGCTGGCCGAGTACGGCGGCGCCACCGCTGCCTTCGCAGACGCACAGGCCGCCGAACGCAAGCAGCCCGGCAGCCTCGCGCCGCTGACGCTCGCGCTGCTCGAGCAACCGGCACTGGCGCAGCAACTGCGCTGGGCCGTGAAGGCGCGCGACCAGCGCCTGGGCGCGGCGCGCGTCACCGACCTCGACAAGGTGCTGGCCGCGCAGAGTGCCGCGCTGGCCCGGGTCGATGCCGCGCTCGCACAGCCCGCCACGCCGGACGCCGACACCTGGCGCACGCTGCGCACGCGGCTGCAGTCGGACCGCATGATGGCGCTGCTGGAGCGCGGCCGTCCCGCCGACACGATCGCGCTGTACGACAGCCTGCGTGCCGACGGCACCGTGCTGCCGCCCTACGCACTGGGCACCGCCGCCCGTGCGCTGGCGCAGGAGCGCCGCTCGGCCGACGCCGTGCCGCTGTTCGAAAAGGCGGTCGTCGATCTGCCGATGCCCGACCCCCTGCATTTCAGCCTGGTCTACGCCTACCTCGACACGGGCCGCTTCAACGACGCCGAAGCGCTGCTCCAGCGCATCGAAGGCGCCACGCCCGTGCTGATGCGCCTGGCCCCGGAAGCCGGCCGCCCCAACGACCAGTTCTCCGAGGTGAGCGGCCTGAGCGCGCTGCTGCAGCTCTACGGCGACCGGCCGAAGATCGCGCAGCCGCGTTTCGACACGCTCACCTACGAAGCCCCGCTCAACGCGAGCTACGCCTACGGCGCTGCGCTCACCGAGCGGCTGCGCGAGCACCCCGAAGCGGCCGTGGCGCGCTTCGAGGCGTTGAGCGCCGACCACCCCGACGACCTGAGCGTGCGCACCGGCCATGTCGAAGCGCTGCTCGACGCCGACGAGTTCCGCGCGGCCCGCATCCGTGCCGAGTCGCTCGAGGCCGATGCGCCCGACGCCGCCGAAGTGCGCGAGATGGCGCGCAAGCGCCGCTCGCTGGTCGGCCCGCAGCTCGAGATCGACGCCGAAGGTTCGCGCGGCGGCGGCACGCTGGCCAGCCGCGAATGGCGCGTCGACAGCCGGCTCAGCTCCGGCCTCATCGGCGACGCGTGGCGCGTGTTCTACGCGCAGACGCTGGCCCGCGGCTACACCTCCGAAGGCACTGCCAAGTGGGCCCGCAGCGGCCTCGGCGCGAGCTGGCAGCAGGGCCGCTGGCTGGCCGAAGGCGTGCTGCAGCATGCGAACAGCGGCCGCTACCGGAACAGCGTGGCCGGCCGCGTCGACTACCGCGCGGGCGATGCCTGGCAGCTGTCGGCCACCTACGACGGCGACAGCAAGGAGCTGCCCTGGAAGGCCCGCGCCGTGCCCTTCGGCGCGCAGGCCATCGGCGCGCGCGAGTTCGGCGCCAGCGTGGCGCACATCGTCAACGAGTCGCGCCGCTTCGACCTGCAATGGCGCCGGCTCGACTTCAGCGACGGCAACCTGCGCGACGGCCTCGACTTCGGCTGGCGCGAGCGCTGGGTCAGCACACCGCGCTTCCAGATCGAGACGCGGCTGGGCGTCGATGCCAGCCGCAGCCGCCTGCAGGACGTGCGCTATTTCAGCCCCTCGCGCGACGCCAGCGCGCAGCTGTCGGTGCGCGGCCAGTGGCTCACGTGGAAAAGCGACGACCGCCAGTTCTTCCAGGTGCTGGAGCTCGGCGGCGGCAGCTACCACCAGGCCGGCTTCGGCAGCGGCCCGCTGTGGAACCTGCGCTACGAGCACCGCTGGGCCCTGGGCCAGAAGCTCACGCTGCGCTACGGACTGACCTACGGCAGCCATCCCTACGACGGCGTGCGCGAAAAACAGCGCGGCGTGTTCCTGAACCTTTCGATGCCCCTGCAGTGATGTCCGTGATGCAAGCCCCCACCTTCTTCTCCTGGTTGCGCACGGCCCTGCTCGGGTTGCTGCTGGCGGCGGCACTGCCGACGCTTTCGGCGCCCGTGCTGCCCGCCGACCCCGACAACGGCGTCGACTTCCGCGTGATCTCGTTCCACGACGTGCGCCCCAACGTACGCGCCAGCTTCGAGACCTCGCCCGACGAAACCGCCATCGACGAGCGCACGCTCGCCGAAGTGTTCGCCTGGCTGCAGCACAGCGGCTACCACCCGGTCAGCCTGCAGCAGATCATCGACGCGCGCAACGGCGGCCAGCCGCTGCCGTCGCAGCCCGTGCTGCTGACCTTCGACGACGGCTACCGCAGCGCCTACACCCACGTGTTCCCGCTGCTCAAGCGCTTCAACTACCCGGCGCTGTTCGCGCTGGTGACGAGCTGGCTCGAAGTGCCCGAAGGCCAGCCCGTGCACTGGGGCGACAAGCCCGCGCCGCGCGAGAACTTCCTGCTGTGGCGCGAAGCCGCCGAGATGGCGCGCTCGCCGCTGGTCGAGTTCGCGAGCCACACCGACGCGATGCACACCGGCATCCAGGCCAACCCGCAGGGCAACATGCTGCCCGCCGCGGCCACGCACCGCTACGACCCCAAGACCGGTCGCTACGAGGACGACGCCGCCTACCTGCGCCGCATCGAGACCGACCTGCGCCGCAGCCGCGAACTGATCGAGCAGCGCACCGGCGCCAAGGTGCGCGCCACCGTGTGGCCCTACGGCGCCTACAACACGCCCGCGCTGGAAGCCTCGGCGCGCGTGGGCCTGCCGATCACCTTCACGCTCGACGACGGCGCGAACACGAAGGAGATTCCGCTCACGCGCATCCGCCGCGCACTGGCCGCCTACGACAACGAGGCGCCCGACTACGTGCAGATGCTGCGCAGCCCGGTGGGCGGCGAGGTGCGGCCGATCAACCGCGTGATGCACGTCGACCTCGACTACGTGTACGACCTCGACCCGGCCCAGCAGGAGCGCAACCTCTCGGCGCTCATCGAACGCGTGGCCGCCGTGCGCCCGCGCTCCGTGTTCCTGCAGGCCTATGCCGACCCCGACGGCGACGGCGTGGCCGACGCGCTGTACTTTCCCAACCGCCACCTGCCGATGCGCGCCGACCTGTTCGCCCGCGCCGCCTGGCAGCTGCGCAGCCGCACCGGTGTGAAGGTCTACGCGTGGATGCCCGTCACGGCCTACCGGCTGCCGGCGTCGAACCCGCTGGCCACCCACACGGTGCGCACGCTGAAGGGCGACGCGCCGGCCGACCGCTACCACCGGCTCTCGCCCTTCGACCCCGCCGTGCGCACGCTGGTCGGCGACCTGTACGAAGACCTGGGCCGCCACACCTTCTTCGAGGGCCTGCTGTTCCACGACGACGCCATGCTCTCGGACGACGAGGACGCCAGCCCCGCCGCACTCGACACCTACCGCCGCTGGGGCCTGCCGGCCGACGTGGCCGCGCTGCGCGCCGACCCCGCGCTCATGGCGCGCTGGACCACCGCCAAGACCCGCTACCTGATCGCGTTCACGCAAGAACTGGCGGCGCGCGCCGGCACCTGGCGCCCCGCGCTGGAAACCGCGCGCAACCTCTACGCGCGGCCGGTGCTCGAGCCCGCCGCCGAGCAGTGGTTCGCACAGAACTACGAAGCCTCGCTCGCCGCCTACGACTACGTCGGCCTGATGGCCATGCCACGCATGGAGCAGGAGGCTCGCACCGCCGCCGACAGCGATGCCTGGCTGGGTCGCCTCGCGCAACGCGCGGCCGCCACGCCGCACGGCCTGGACCGCACCGTGTTCGAGCTGCAGGCGCGCGACTGGCGCACCGGCAAGCCCGTGCCCGACGCCGAACTCACGCGCCAATGGACGCTGCTGCAGCGTGCCGGCGTGCGCCACCTGGGCTACTACCCCGACGACTTCCTGAACAACCAGCCCTCGCTGGAGACCGTGCGCCGCGCGATCTCGGTGCGCTCGCTGCTGTCGCGCGCACCCCGGCGCAACCACGACGCCGCCACGCTGCCGCCTGAAGGAGGGAAGCCCCGATGAACACGCTCCAAATGCTGGTGGACCTGATTCCGCCGGTGCTCTTCGGCTTCGTCTTCTACTACCCGTTCTTCATGGCGTGGGTGTGGATCGCAGGCGGCCTCTCGCATGCATGGTCGTTCGAGCGCAAGCGCGACGTCGAGGTCGACCCGCTGCCGCTGCTGCCCTCGCAGCCGCTCGTGACCGTGGTCGTGCCCTGCTTCAATGAAGCGCCGCACCTGCGCGAAGTGATCGAGCAGCTCATGCGCACGCACTACCCGAACTACGAAGTGATCGCCGTCAACGACGGCAGCACCGACGGCACCGGCGAGCTGCTCGACCAGATGACGCTCGAGTTCAGCCGCCTGCGCGTGATCCACAACGCCAGCAACCAGGGCAAGGCCGTGGGCCTGAACACCGCCTGCCAGCTGGCGCGCGGCGAGTACATCCTGGGCATCGACGGCGACGCGCTGGTCGACCCCCACGCCATCGCCTGGATGCTCAAGCGCATGCTGGCCTCGGAGCGCATCGGCGCCGTCACCGGCAACCCGCGCATCCGCACGCGCACCACGCTGCTGGGGCGCATGCAGGTGGGCGAGTTCTCGTCGATCATCGGCCTCATCAAGCGTTCGCAGCAGCTCATCGGCACGCTGTTCACGGTGTCGGGCGTGCTCGCCATGTTCCGCCGCCGCGCCGTGCTCGAGGTGGGCTTCTGGAGCCCCGACGTGCTCACCGAGGACATCGACATGAGCTGGAAGCTCCAGCTCGCCGGCTGGCGCCTGCGCTTCGAGCCGCGCGCGCTGTGCTGGATCCTCATGCCCGAGACGCTGCGCGGCCTGTGGAAGCAGCGCCTGCGCTGGGCCGTCGGCGGCATCCAGACCATGCTGCGCATCACGCCGTCCATCCTGCGCCTGCGCAGCTGGCGCCTGTGGCTCATCTACAGCGAATACATGGTGAGCGTGGTGTGGGCCTATGCGATGGCGCTGGTGCTGCTGATCAGCTTCATCCGCCCCTTCCTGCCGCAGGAATCGGCCTGGCATTCGGCGTTGCTGCCGCACTGGCAGGGCACGCTGCTGGCCATGACCTGCATCCTGCAGATGCTGCTGAGCCTGTGGATCGACCGTCGCTACGACCGCGACCTCATGCGCTATTTCGCCGGAACGATCTGGTACCCGATCGCGTTCTGGACGATCACGATGGCCACCACGGTGGTCGCCCTTCCCAAAGCCCTGATACGCCGACGCGGCAAGCGCGCGGTGTGGACGAGCCCTGACCGAGGAGTTTCTTCTGATGCATCCTGAACACCCGATTTCTTCGCCGACGGTCCACGAAGCCCCGCCGCCCCGCACCCGTTCGTGGGGCCAACCCGCGATGGACGAGCCCATCATCGACGCCGCGCGCATCCCGCTGCACGCCTTCGGCAACGGCCGCTCGCCGGCGCGCACCCTGGCCATGTTCCTGTGGCTGCGCGTGGTGCGCCCCGCGATCACCGTTGCGATCTGGTTCTGCGCCATCTGGTACGCGTGGCCCTACGTGATGGGCGCACGCTCCCAACCCGAAGTGCTGCACCTGCTGGGCCTGTACGCCATCGTCATCGGCGTGATCCTCGCCTCGATGCTGGTCATGGGCCCGCTGCGCCGCCGCCAGCACCGGCGCGAAACCCCGCCGGAGAAAGAGCAGTCGTCGCTGTTCGCGCTGGCGTCGTACATCGAGGTCGCGCCCGCGCGCCTGTCGACCTGGCAGCGCACGCGCCAGCTGCTGGCGCACCACGACACCCACGGCCAGCTGCGCGACGCCACCGATACCGCGCCGGCCGCGCTGGAAGAAGAAGCGCCAGCGAAGCGCCGCAAGGCCTGAGGCGCAGGGCGAGGGAAACCGACGCGGCCTTTCGGCCGTGTCGCTGCAGAAATTTCGGGGCGGTGATTCAATCGCGGCGACGGCGGCAACAGCGCCGCGATCGAATCACCTTCTTCCCTCAAGGAACCCCGACATGGACCTCCAGCTTCAGGACCAGCACGTTCTCATCACCGGCGGCAGCAAGGGCATCGGCCTGGCCTGCGCGCTGGGCTTCCTGCGCGAAGGCGCGCGCGTGAGCCTGGTCTCGCGCGACCTGCAGAACCTGCAACAGGGCCAGCAGTCGCTGATCGCCGCATTCCCCCAAGCCGAAGGCCGCGTCTCCCTGCACGCCGCTGACCTGAAAGACCCCGCCAGCGCCGTCGCCGCACTCGACGCCGCCGAACAGGCCTTCGGCCCTGTCGACGTGCTCGTCAACTCGGCCGGCGCCGCGCGCCGCACCCCACCCGACGAACTCACGCCCGCCGCGTGGCACGACGCGATGGACGCCAAGTACTTCACCTACATCCACATGATCGATCCGGTGGTGAAGCGCATGGGCACGCGCGGCCGAGGCGCGATCGTCAACGTCATCGGCCAGGGCGGCAAGGTCGCGAGCCCGGTGCATATGGCCGGCGGTGCGGCCAATGCGGCGCTGATGCTGGTGAGTGCGGGCATGGCTGCGGCCTATGCGGCCAAGGGCGTGCGCGTGAACGCCGTGAACCCGGGGCTCACGTTGACTGCGCGGCTGCAGGAAGGGATGAAGGCGGATGCGAAGCTGGCAGGGATCGGCACGGACGAGGCGCTGGAGCGCGCGACTGCGCGCTTGCCGCTGGGGCGCATTGCGACGCCGGAGGAAGTGGCCAATACCGTGCTGTTCCTGGCGTCGGCGAAGGCTAGTTATGTGACGGGGGCGATCGTGGCGATGGATGGGGCTGTGACGCCGATGATTTGAGGACGGGCATCGCGAGTTCGAAGGCTGCTGCCCTCACCCCAACCCTCTCCCAGAGGCAGAGGGAGTAAATCGGGGAAGCGAGTCCGGGGAGCGAACGCAGTGATGCGATCCCCCAGGCCGAGCGAAGCGATGGCCCGAGTGCGCCCCCTCCCCTCTGGCCGCGCCGAGGAGAGGAGCGGAGCGTTTCGCGGATCAGGGCTTGCAGCTGTTTGAGCCGAAGGCGAGTTCTGCAAGACCCCGCGAAACGTGAGCACCGCAGGTTGCCCGCAGCGAAGCGGAGGGACGCGGACAGTGGGGTCGCCTTTCTTTGCTTACTTTCTTTGGCGAAGCAAAGAAAGTGAGTCGCCCGCCGGGGCGAGTCCCGGCCAGCAGCCTCAAACCCCAGCCAACAACCCCTCGAACTTCAGCGCGAGGAAATCGACAAACGCCCGCACACGCGCCGGCACAAACCGCCCACTAGGCAACAGCGCATGCAACGGATAAGGCTCCGTCTCCCAATCCGCCAGCAGCCGCACCAACCGGCCTTCGCGAATGTCTTCCCGCACATCCAACGCAGACTTCAGCGAAATCCCATACCCTGCCACAGTCCACTCCCGCGCCAACGAAGCATCGTCCACACTGCGATTCCCATTCACCCGCACCTCCGTCCACTGCCCCAACTGCGCAAACCGCCACACCCGGTGCCGTCGCCCACTCCGGTTGAACGTCAAACAGTTGTGCTGCAACAGATCCTGCGGAACCCGAGGCACAGGATGCCGACGCAGATAGTCCGGTGAAGCCGTCAGCACCGGGTTCGTCATCGCAAACGCCCGCGCCACCAGCCGCGAATCGGCCAGCGCCCCGTAGCGCAACGCCACATCCACCTCATCGCGCATCACGTCCAGGGGCCGATCCCCGACAGAGAGCGATAACTGCACCCCCAGATGCAGCGCGAGGAACTCGTCAAACCACGGCAGCAAGGTGCTGCGCGTCAGGTCCGACGGCGAGGCCACCCGCAAAGTCCCCACCAGCTCCCCCCGATCCGCAGTGACCAGCGACTCCCCTTCGTCCAGCAGTTCAAAAGCACGCACCGCGTAGTCGAGCAGCGTCTGCCCCTGCGGCGTCAGCCGCATCGCCCGCGTCGAGCGCTCGAACAGCCGCGCCCCCAACTGCGTCTCGAGCCGCTTCAACGTCGCACTCGCCGCCGCGGGCGTGATCCCCAGCGCATGCCCCGCAGCCGTCAACGTGCCGCCACGCGCCGTCTGCACGAGCACCTGCAGGTCCGATATATTTTCAATCTTCATTTGAAAGTGTTGGTGATTCAGCCCACCTTATCAAACAAGCGTTGCCATCCTACAGTAGAGCCATCGTTCCAGAAAGGTCCCTCCCATGAAAGCCGTCGGCTACTACCAGCCCCTCCCCATCGACAACGCTGAATCGCTGCAGGACATCGAACTGCCCGCCCCGGTGCCCGGCGCCCGCGACCTGCTGGTGCGCGTGAAGGCCGTGTCGGTCAACCCGGTCGACACCAAGGTTCGCAAGAACGCCGCCCCCGAAGCCGGCCAGGCCAAGGTGCTGGGCTGGGACGCCGTTGGCACCGTCGAAGCCATCGGCAGCGGCGTGCAAAGCTTCAAGGTCGGCGACCGCGTGTACTACGCCGGCTCGATCATTCGCCCCGGCGCCAACTCAGAGCTGCACGCGGTCGACGAGCGCATCGCCGCCCTCGCACCGAAGAGCCTCGACGACGCACAAGCCGCCGCATTGCCGCTGACCACCATCACCGCGTACGAGCTGCTGTTCGACCGCCTGCAGGTGCCCAAGGGCGGCGGCGAAGGCCAGACACTGCTGATCACCGGCGGTGCCGGCGGCGTGGGCTCCATCCTCATCCAGCTCGCACGCCAGCTCACGAAGCTGCGCGTCGTCGCCACCGCCTCGCGCGCCGAAACGCGCGCATGGTGCCTGGCACTGGGCGCGCACGTCGTCATCGACCATTCAAAGCCGCTCGCCGCCGAACTCAAGGCCGCCGGCATCGACGAGGTCGACATGGTCGCCAGCCTCACGCAGACCGACCAGCACTACGCGCAGATCATCGAGAGCCTCAAGCCCCAGGGCCAGCTCGCGGTGATCGACGACATGAAGGTGCTCGACGCGATGCCGCTGAAGACCAAGTGCATCTCGCTGCACTGGGAAATGATGTTCACGCGCTCGCGCTTCACCACGCCCGACATCGCCGAGCAAGGCAAGCTGCTGGCCGAGGTGGCCGCGCTGGTTGACGCGGGCCGCATCCGCACGACGGCGAATGCGAGCTTCGGCACCATCAACGCCGCGAACCTGAAGAAGGCACATGCGCTCATCGAAAGCGGCAAGGCGCAGGGCAAGGTGGTGCTGGCCGGGTTCTGATCTGCGCACAATCGGTCGCATGACCGAAGAAAGCACACACCCGCCTCTCATCGAATTCGACACGCCGCGCCTGCGGCTGCGCCAATGGCGCGAGAGCGATCTCGCGCCTTTTTTCACGTTGGCGTCCGACCCGGCGGTGATGGAGTTCCTGCTGCCCCTGCCCACCCGCGCCGACAGCGACGCGATGGCCGCGCGCGTCAAGGCCCGCATCGCCGAGCACGGCTGGGGCTTCTGGGCCGTCGAGCGCAAGGACACGGGCGCGTTCATCGGCTTCACCGGCCTGAGCGTGCCGATGACCACGCTGCCCTTCTCGCCCTGCGTCGAGATCGGCTGGCGCCTTGCGCGTGCCAGCTGGGGCCAGGGCTTCGCGACCGAGGCGGCGCGCGGTGCGCTGCAGGTCGGATTCGAGCGGCTTGGGTTCGGCGAGATCGTGGCATTCACTGCCAAAGGCAACGTGCGCTCGGCCGCGGTGATGACGCGCATCGGCATGCACGAGGACGTGCCCGGCGCCTTCGACCACCCTGCGGTGCCCGAAGACCATGTGCTGCGCCGCCACCGGCTGTTCCGCATCGACCGCGCGGCATGGCAGGCCGCGCACAGCGCCTCAGAATGAATGCAGCAGCAGCGCGGCGCCCGACACAATCGCGAAGACCTGCACGAAGATCCGCAGCACGCGGCCGTTGATGCGGCGATGCACCACGCGGCTGAGCACCGCGCCCACGACGAGCGCGGGCAGCAACTGGGCCGCAGCGTAGAGCTGTGAACCGTCGATGCGCCCCGCCACCATCAGCGTGGCCAGCGACACCAGCTCGCCCACCAGGAAGCACAGCGCGATCGTCGAACGCATGGTGGGCGCCGGCTGGTGCTGGTAGACCAGCGCCAGCGGCGGCCCGCCAATGCCGGTCGCGGTTTCGGTGACGCCGGTGACGAGCCCCGCCGCCACGAAGGCGGTGCGGCCCGGCGAGAAGGCCGGCATCATCAACGTGACCAGTGCCGCCGCGATGGTCGATGCCCCGACGAACAGCGACAGGTGGCTCGCACTCAGCGCCGCCAGCACCCAGAGCCCGCCGACGGTGCCGAGCAGGCGCCCCCCGGTGATCCAGCTGGCACCCGTCCGGTCGATGGCGCCACGCTCGCGCCACATCACATAGAAGTTCAGCGGCAGCATCAGCACCAGCACGCACACGGGCAGCAGGTCGGGACGCACGATGCCGATCACCGGCGCGGCGATGAGCGCAAAGCCGACACCGGTCGCGCCCTGCACGAAGGCGGCGAACAGCACGGCGATGGAGACGAGAAAGAGGTGCTGCGCGCTCACTGCGAATGCCGCTCCGTGGCCAGGCGGCGGTGCGCTGCCGCGGGGGGATGCAGCCGCACGATGGGCGCGCGGTCCATCGCCGCATGGGCGACGCGCGCCAGCTGCCGCTGCAGCGCGCGTGCATCCCAGTCGGGCGGCCAGCCTTCCCACAGGCGCAGTTTTCCGTCGACGAACACGGCCACGATCTGGTCGCGGTTGCCCAGGCGCACGAGGTCCCACGTGAGGTCGACCGAGGTGCACATCTCGGGCGTATCGACATCGACGATGAGGAAGTCGGCCGCCTTGCCCACGGCGATCTCGCCCGTGAGGTGGCCCAGGCCCACGGCGCGCGCGCCTTCGTGCGTCGCGTGGTCGAACCAGGTCCAGCCGCCGCCGCTGGACGCATCGCCGATGGCCATGCCGAAGGCCAGCTTCTGCGCGGCCTCGGCCGCGTCCATCAGGCGGAAGGCATCGCTGCGCGTGGCGTCGGTGCCCAGGCCGAAGCGGATGCCCAGCGCGGCCATCAGGTTCGCGGGCGCCACGGCGTTGCCCTTCCACTGGCTGGCGACGGGGTTGTAGCTCACGGCGGTGTCGGTGTCGCGCAGCACCATGAGTTCCGACGGCGTGACCAGCGTGCCGTGCGCGATGAGCACCTGCGGGCCGAGCGCGCCCAGGTGCGCCAGCAGCTCCAGCGGCCGCTTGCCGCGCTGCACGACCGAGCGCTCGACCGAGGCGAGGTGTTCGTTGACGTGCGTCTGGAACACGGTGCGCGCCTCGGCGCACAAGGCCGACACGGCGACCAGCATCTCGTCGGACGCGGCCTCGGGCACCGAGATGGCGAGCGAGGGATGCACCAGCTCCGCGCCCGACCACTGCTGCAGGAACTGCGCAGCGTGCGACTGGATCGCCTGCCGCTCGGCGGCGGTGCTGTCGTTGCCGCCGTCGTTGCAGATCAGGCCCAGCACGCAGCGCAGCCCGGCCTCCTTCACGGCCGCGGCCACGGCGCCGATGTCGCCCGGCGCGCGCGTGCCCGCGTCGCACACGGTGGTGAAGCCGCCGCGCAGCGATTCGAGCGCCGCGAGCTTGGAGGCCATGTAGACGAACTCGTCGTCCAGGCTCGACTCGAGCGGCACCCACACGCGGCGGAAGATTTCAGACGGCTCGCCATAGGCCAGCGACTTGCCGAAGGACTGCGTGAGGTGGTGGTGCGCATCGATCATGCCGGGCATCAGCAACTTGCCGGGCAGGTGCCGCGGCGTGAGATGCGGGTGGCGGGCGATGAGCGCGTCGGCGGGGCCGACGTCGCGAAAGCGCCCGCCTTCGATCCGCACGGCATGGCCGGTCGCAGGGCCGTCGCGCAACATCAGGTGGTCGGGAACGAGCAGCAGCTCGTCGGCCGCGAAGAGCGCGGCATCGAGTTCAGGAGACATGGTGAAAAGAGAGAACAGGAAAAGAAAGGGAGAGACGCGCGGCGCTCATTGCGGCGCCGGTGCGATGGCCGGGCTGTCGGCCTGCACGCGGTTGAACACCAGGTTGAGCACCACCGCCGTGAGCGAGCCCATGGCCAGGCCGTTGCCCAGCACCAGCTGCAGCGTGTCGGGAAAGCGGCTGTACAGGCCCGGCACGACGATGGGCAGCAGGCCCATGGTCAGGGCGCCGGCCAGCACGAACATGTTGCCGCGCTCGTGCAGGTCGACCTTGCGCAGCATGTCGATGCCCATGGTGCCGATGATCGCGAACACCACCATCGCGGTGCCGCCGACCACGGCCGAAGGAATGGCGCTGGCCAGCCGGCCCAGCGGCGCCGACAGCGCAATGAGGACCAGGATCACGCCGGCCGCGGCCGTCACGTAGCGCGAGCGCACGTTGGTGGCGCGCACGATGCCGATGTTCTCGCCGCTGGTGATGATCATCGAGGTGCCGAAGAAGCCCCCCGCCAGCGACACCAGCGCATCGCCGCGGATGGTGCGCGGCACCACGTCGCGCGGATCGATCTTGCGGCCCACCACGTCGGCCACGGCCACGGTCTGCCCGGTGGCCTCGACCATCGAGATGATGCTGAAGATCAGCAGCGGCACGGCCGCCACCAGGTCGAAGCGCGGCATGCCGAAGGGCAGCAGCGTCGGGGCGCTCCAGAAAGGTCCGGCCGCCACGCCGCTGAAATCCATCAGCCCGCACGCCGCGGCCAGCACCGTGCCGGCCAGCAGGCCCAGCAGCACCGCGAGCTGGCCGAGCGTGCCCTTGAACACGCGCGCGAAGAGCACGGTGAAGCCGATGGTCGCCAGCGCCAGCCCGATGTTCATCGGGTCGGCAAAAGTGGACGTGCCCGCCTTGCCCGCGATGATGCCGCCGTACACCTTCACGAGGTTGATCGACACCAGCAGCAGCAAGGTGCCGATGACGATCTTCGGAAAGAAGCGCAGACAGCGCGCGAACACCGGCAGCACCAGAAAGTAGAACAGCGCCGTGAGAATCACCGCGCCCGAGGCGGTCTGCAGGTCGCGCTGCTGGGCGATGGTCACGAACATCACGATGGGCGCGCCGCCCGGCACCATCACGAACGGCAGGCGCGCGCCGAACTTCCACGGCCCGAACGACTGCAGCAAGGTGCCCACACCGCACAGCAGAAAGGTGGCGCTGATCAGGTTGACCGTGAGCGCGGACTCCAGCCCCAGCGCCTTGGCCACGAGGAACACGGAGGTGATGGGCACGGCCGCCATCACCAGCACGTGCTGCAGGCCGAACAGGAGCAGTTGCGACAGGGGCAGCACCGCATCGACCGCGGCAATCGTGGCGGTGGTTGCGGAGGGCGTGCCGACAGGCACGACAGAAGGCACAGCAGAGGCATCGGGAACACGGGACATCATGGAATCCTTGAACCGGGACCGCGCCCAAATCGATTTGGGCGCACTGGCAAAAAAAGCCGCCGAAGCGGGTGAAGTACATTCCGTGGCATCGCGCCCCAAAACGATTTGGGAATTGAATCACCGCTTTTCGAAAAGGTCAACGGGATGAGCACCAATCCATCGCCGCGGGCAAACATCAAGGACGTGGCGCGCGAAGCGGGCGTGTCACCGACCACCGTCTCGCACGCGCTCAACGCCCGGGGCCAGGTCGATGCGGAAACGCGCGCGCGCGTCGAGCAGGCGGCGCTGAAGCTGGGCTACCGGCCCAACCGCAATGCGCAGCGGCTGCGCACAGGCGAGGCGCACATGATCGTGCTGCTGTCGTCGATGCCGTTCGCGGTGGCCGGCGGCCCGTCGCGCCTCGGCTTCCTGATGGAGGTGGCGGCCGTGGCGGCGGCGGCGGCGCTCGACCGCCGCCTGGCGCTGGTGCTGGCACCGCCCATGGAAACCGGGCGCGTGCCGATGGAGCTGCTCGACGTCGATGGCGCACTGGTCATCGAGCCCTCGGCGGGCGACCCCAACCTGGCGCACCTGCTGCGGCGCGGCCTGCCGGTGGTGGCCATCGGCAAGCCGGCCGAGGAAGCGGCCGACGGGCCGGCGATGCCACCCTATGTCGACATCCACTCAGGGCAGACCACGCGCCTGCTGCTCGAACACCTGCACGACCAGGGCGCGCGCAAGGTCGCGATGATCCTCGGCTCGGCCGCACGCAACTCGTATGTGGAAGGCCAGGCGGCCTACCAGGCCTTCGCCGCCGCACACGGGCAAGCGCCGCTGCTGTCGCTGGTCGACGAGGCCGAGGGCGAGAACGGTGGCCGGCAGGCCGCGCTGGCGCTGCTCGCGGCGCACCCCGACATCGACGCCTTCTGCGTACCGGTCGACGCGTTCGCCTCGGGCGCGGTGACGGCGGTGCTCGAATCGGGCCGGCGCATTCCCGACGACGTGATGGTCGTCACGCGCTACGACGGCCTGCGCGCCCGCACCTGCGTGCCGCCGCTCACGGCCGTCGACCTACACCTGGACGAGGTGGCTCAGCAGGCAATTGCGCTGCTGTTCGACCACCTGCGCGGCGACACCAGCCGGCGCCGCGTCGACGGGCCGGCGGCCCAGCTGGTGCCGCGCCTGTCGTCGGCACGCCAGCGCTGACCGCCCCTTCTGCTGCGCGTGCGCGTCAGTTGGGCTTGCTGCGCGACACGCGCCACACCGCGTTGCCCACGTCATCCGCCACCAGCAGCGCGCCGCTCTTGTCGAGCGCCACGCCCACCGGCCGGCCGTGCGCCTTTTCATCGGCGCTCAAAAAGCCCGTGAGGATGTCGACCGGGGGCCCGCTGGGCTTCCCGCCGATGAAGGGCACGAACACCACCTTGTAGCCCGACTTGGGCTTGCGGTTCCACGAGCCGTGCTCGCCGATGAAGGCGCCATTCGCGAACTCGGGCGGCATGCCGCGCGGGTTCGAGAACACCAGCCCCAGCGGTGCGACGTGCGAACCCAGCGCGTAGTCGGGCGCCAGCGCCTTCGCCACGAGCTCGGGCTTTTGCGGCGTGACGCGCGCATCGACGACGCCGCCCCAGTAGCTCCAGGGCCAGCCGTAGAAGGCGCCGTCCTTCACCGAGGTGAGGTAGTCGGGCACGAGGTCGCTGCCGATTTCGTCACGCTCGTTCACCACGGTCCACAGCGTGTTCGTCTCAGGCTCCCAGCCCAGGCCGTTGGGGTTGCGCAGGCCGCTCGCGAACAGGCGCTTCTCGCCGCTCTTCGCATCGACCTCCCAGATCGCGGCGCGGCCCTCTTCGGCCGCCATGCCGTTCTCGCCGATGTTGCTGTTGGAGCCGACCGTGACGTAGAGCTTGCTGCCGTCGGCATTGGCGATGACGTTCTTGGTCCAGTGGTGGTTGATGCCGGCGGGCAGCGCCGTCACGACCACCGGCTTGGCGCGGGCAGACGTGTCTCCTTCGGTGTAGGGCACCTTCACGAGCGCATCGGCGTTGGCGATGAAGAGTTCGTTACCGACCAGCGCCATGCCGTAGGGCGAGACGAGGTCCGACAAAAACACCTGCTTCACCTCGGCCAGGCCGTCGCCGTCGGCGTCGCGCAGCAAGGTGATGCGGTTGGCGCTGGGCACGCCGGCGCCCGCGCGCCCCATCACCTTGCCCATGACCCAGTTGCGCACCTTCGCGACCGGGCCTCCCGTGTCGCTGCCCTCGGGCTTGGGCGGCTTGTTGCTCTCGGCCACCAGCACGTCGCCGTTGGGCAGGGTGTAGACCCAGCGCGGATGGTCCAGGCCGCGCGCCAGCGCCGTCACGCGCAGGCCTTCGGCGGGCGTGGGCGCGGCGGTGTCGGTCCATCCGACGGCAGGCGCCACGTTGACGGTGGGGATCAGTGTCTTGTTCGGATCGACGAGCTGCGGCCGGGGGCCGGTCGTGAGCTCGGGCGCGAGCTTGGCGGTCTCGCCGCAGCCGGCGACGAGCAGCACGGCGGCCATGGCCGCTGTGGACAAGGCGAGGCGAGCGGGAAGGTGCGGCGATGCGTTCATGCAGATTCCTTGCGCGGCAGGCGGCCGCAGACCGCTGGATCATGCGCAATCGCACGGCGCGGGCGTGTCGGTCGTGGGCGCTTTCCGGCGTGCGCGCACCTCCTTCGCGCATCGTCGCTACCATCGCCGCATGACCGACGACCTGTTCCGCGCCGACGCCTACCTGCGCACCTGTGAAGCCCGCATCCTGCGCCTCGACGACACCGGCATCGTGCTGGACCGCACCGTGTTCTATCCGCTGGGCGGCGGGCAGGCCGGCGATGCCGGCGTGCTGGTGCTCGCCGACGGCCGCGAAATCGCCATCGCCGACACCCGCAAGGCCAAGGACGCCGAGGGCCAGCCGACCGCCGAGTTTGTCCACGTGCCCGCGCCCGACCAGGCCGAGCTGCTGGCCGCGCTGGCGCCCGGCGACACCGTCACCGCCCGCCTCGACTGGGAGCGCCGCCACCGGCTGATGCGCTTCCACACCGCGAGCCACCTGCTGTGCCACCTCGTGCCGGTGCCGGTGAACGGCTGCTCGATCACGCCCGAGTACGCGCGCATCGACTTCCACATCACCGACCCGCTCGACAAGGAAACGCTCACCGCCGGCCTCGCGAAGCTGGTCGAAGCCGCCCATCCGCTGACCGTGGGCGCCATCAGTGACGCCGAGCTCGACGCCAACCCCGCGCTGGTCAAGAGCATGAGCGTGCAGCCGCCGCGCGGCACGGGCACGGTGCGCACCATCCGCATCGGCGGCACGGGCGAAGACGGCGGCGCGCCGTCGATCGACTTCCAGCCCTGCGGCGGCACGCACGTGGCCAACACGGCGGAAATCGGCGCCATGGTCGTCACCAAGATCGAGAAGAAGAGCGCGACCACCCGGCGCGTGGTCCTCGGCTGGCCCGCGGCTTCCGCGGCCTGAGCCCCGGAAAGACGCGGCCCCCAGGAACTTCGCCCCGCCCTCTGGCTCCGACTGACCGGCATGATCCTTTCGCGCATCTCTCTCGCTCCCTTTCTGATAGCTACCGCCGCAGCCTGCATGCCGGCTGCGGCCCAGCTGGCCCCGAAGACCGGGGCCGTGGTCACCACCCCCCATGTGCGCGCCGAACTGGTCGCCCATGCGCCCGAAGGCGTGGCGCCCGGCGCGCCGGTCTGGGTCGGGCTGCAGATCACCCACCAGCCCGAGTGGCACACCTACTGGAAGAACGCCGGCGATTCGGGGCTTCCGACTGAACTGAAGTGGACGCTGCCCGCCGGCGTCTCGACCGGCGAGATCGCCTGGCCGGTGCCCAAGAAGATCCCGGTCGGCACGCTCGCCAACTACGGCTACGAGAACGCCGTGCTGCTGCCGGTGCCGCTCGAGGTCTCGACGCTCTACAAGCCCGACCTGGCGCTCACCGGCGGATCGCCCGTCATGGACATCAAGCTGCTGGCCTCCTGGCTGGTCTGCCGCAAGGAATGCATTCCTGAAGAGGGCGAGTTCACGCTCTCGCTGCCCACGCGCGGCTCGACCGCGCTGAACAAGGCGGCCTTCGACACCGCGCAGGCCGCGCAGCCGCAGCCGCTGGGCGCGCCCGGCACTATCGCCGTCGACGGCCAGCAGCTCAAGGTGCGCCTCGACGGCCTGCCCGCCGCGGCGCGCGGCAAGACGCTCGAGTTCTTCCCCGAAACGCCCGAGGTGATCCGCACCGCCGCCGTCTCCGGAAAGGACTGGACGCAGGCCTGGGACGGCGCGACCTGGACCGCCACGATACCGCTGGCCGACCAGCGCAGCGAGAGCCCCACCGTCATGCCGGTCGTGGTGGTGCTGGCCGAAGCCGATCGCCAGGCCGGCCAGCCCGTGGCCTGGCGCGCCGAAGCGCCGGTGTCGGGCACCTGGCCCGCCGCCGCGGCCGCGCCGCGCGCCGCCGAGGTGTCGCCCGCGCTGCAGGCGGCGCTGGCGGCCAACGCGGCACAGGCCGTTGCACCTGCTGCTCCAGCACAAGCCCAGCCCGCCGGCGCCTTCATGGTCGCCCTGCTCGGCGCGCTGCTCGGCGGCCTGCTGCTCAACCTCATGCCCTGCGTGTTCCCGATCCTCGCGATCAAGGTGCTGGGCTTCGCGCGGCAGGCGGGCAACGCCAGCGCGCATCGCAAGGCGGGCCTGGCCTACACGGGCGGCGTGATGCTGTCCTTCCTCGCACTGGGCGGCGCCATGCTCGCGCTGCGCGCGGCCGGCGCCCAGCTCGGCTGGGGGTTCCAGCTGCAGTCGCCCGCGGTGGTGGCGGCGCTGGCGGCGCTCTTCACCTTGCTCGGCCTGAACCTGGCGGGCGTGTTCGAGTTCGGCCGCGCGGCGCCGCAGTCGGTGTGCAGTGCGCAGGCCAAGCACCCGCTGGCCAACGACTTCCTCTCCGGCGTGCTGGCCGTGGTGATCGCCTCGCCCTGCACCGCGCCGTTCATGGGCGCCTCGCTGGGCTTTGCCATCGGCCTGCCGGCCACCCAGGCCCTGATGCTGTTCGCGGTGCTGGGCCTCGGCCTCGCCCTGCCCTACCTCGTGGCGGGCTTTGTGCCGGCCGTGGCGCGCCTGCTGCCCAAGCCGGGCCCGTGGATGCACACGTTGCGCCGCCTGCTCGCCTTCCCGATGTTCGCGACCGTCGCCTGGCTGGTCTGGGTGCTGGGCCAGCAAAGCGGCATCGACGGCGCGGGCACGCTGCTCGCGCTGCTGGTGTGCCTGGCCGCCGTGGTCTGGGCGTTCACGCTGCGCGGACGCACGCGGCTCGTCATCGCCACCGTGATGATCGCCTTCACCGCCGTGCTGGCCGGCGCCATCGGCCGCAACATCGTGCAGGTGCCCGAACCGACTGCGAAGCTGGCCTCGGCATCACCGAACGACGGCGAGCGTTGGCAGCCGTGGTCGGCCCAGCGCGTGAGCGACATGGCGACCGCGGGCCGCCCCGTCTTCATCGACTTCACCGCCGCCTGGTGCGTGACCTGCCAGTACAACAAGAAAAGCACGCTGGCCGACGCCGAGCTGCTCGCCGACTTCGACGCCAAGCAGGTCGCCATGCTGCGCGCCGACTGGACCCGGCGCGACCCCGCCATCACCGCCGCGCTCACCGCGCTGGGCCGCAGCGGCGTGCCGGTGTACGTGCTGCAGGCACCGGGCAAGGCGCCCGTGGTGTTGACCGAAATCCTCAGCAAGGACGAGGTGCGCGCCGCGTTGGCAGCGCTTTGAACGCCGATGCGGTGAATTGAAAAAAGATGACAACGCCGCTGTCATGGGTTGTCACACGCACTTGAAGAAACCGTTCTAAGCTGCAGTTGTTGTTTGGAATTTTGTTTTTGGAGTTCAAGCTGGCCATGACGCTTTCGCCCACTGTCGACTCACGCTCCCTTCGTGCCGCACGCCAGGCACGCGCCGCCCTCAGCCGCGCGTCCCGCCGCGCCGTCGTGGCCGCCGCCGTGGCGCTGGGCGCCACCTTCCTCATGGGCACCAACGCCTTTGCCGCGCCCGCCGTGGGCCAGCAGGCGCCCGATTTCGTCGCCGTCGACACGAGCGGCGCCAAGCACAAGCTGTCCGACTTCGCGGGCAAGTTCGTGGTGCTCGAATGGACCAACCCTGGCTGCCCCTTCGTGCGCAAGCACTACGGTAGCGGCAACATGCCGGCCACGCAGAAGGCGGCCACCGACAAGGGCGTGGTCTGGCTCGCGATCAACTCCACCGAACGCGCCGCCAGCGACTACCTGAAGGCCGACGCGCTCGACGCCTGGATGAAGTCGCAAAAGGCCGCACCCACCGCCGTGCTGATGGACGAAGACGGCGTCATCGGCCAGGTCTACGGCGCGCGCACCACGCCCCACATCTTCATCATCGATCCCAAGGGCATGCTGGTGTATGCCGGCGGCATCGACAGCATCGCCTCGGCGCGCGCCGACGACATCAAGACCGCCACCAACTACGTGAACCAGGCACTGGGTGAAGTGCTCGGCGGAAAACCGGTGTCGATGGCGAGCACGCGGCCGTACGGGTGTTCGATCAAGTACAAGAGTTGAGCGCGCGGGCGCTGCGCCCGCAGGGGACCTCGCGCCAAGCGAAGCGCAGGCAACCCCATCTCGCTTCCTCGATGACACGGACACGTTCCGTCCAGGCCTGAAACGGGCACGTCCATGCCCGGCCCCTCCCGCTTCGAACCCGTCGGCCGGTTCGTTCGGGCAGAAGCCAAATCGCCGCAAAAAGCGCATCATCGTCACTGACGAACCCACGGTGCGGACTGTTCGCGAGGCGAGCATGACAAGAAGGTTCAAGACGCTTTTCTGGGTCGGCGCTGGACTCGCCGTGGGGGGAACGCTTGCCGCGCTCGTGGCGAACGAGTTGAAGACCTCCCGGCTGCAATCGGCCCTGTGGCGCGACCTTGCCAGCGGTGCCAACTTCAGCGTCGGCGCCGGTGCCAGCGATGCCATCCGCTTTCCCCGCAACGGCCCCTACGACGAACGGCTGGGCTATCACCAGCTTCCCGGCTACATCGACCGCCTGAAGCCACAGGGCTATGCCGTCACCCGCCAGGCCCGCATGTCGCCGCGGCTGATCGAGTTGCAGGAACACGGGCTCTTTGCGCCCTACCGCGAGAAAAACCAGGCCGGCCTGACCGTGCGCGACTGCCGCCATGCGGCGCTGCTGCACACGCGTGTGCCCAAGCGCGCCTACGAGCGCTTCGAGGAGGTGCCGCCGCTGCTGGTGAGCGCCCTGCTGTTCGTCGAAGACCGCCACCTGCTGGACGCGCAGCCGCTGCAGCGCAACCCCGCGATCGATCCGGAACGCTTCGCGAAGGCAGCGCTCGAGCAGGCGCTGCGGGCGGTCGGCCTGGGCCAGTCGGCGACGGGTGGCAGCACGCTGGCCACCCAGCTCGAGAAGTACCGCCATTCGCCGCAGGGCCGCACCGGGTCGGTCGGCGAAAAGCTGCGCCAGATGGCATCGGCCTCGCTGCGCGCCTACCAGGACGGTGACGACACGCTGGCGCGGCGCCGCCAGATCGTCGTCGACTACCTCGACACCGTGCCGCTGGCCGCGCGCCCGGGCATGGGCGAGGTGCACGGCCTGGGCGATGGCCTGTGGGCCTGGTACGGACGCGACTTCGGTGAAGTCAACCGCCTGCTCGCCGACCACGCGGAAGAGGCGGCAGCGCCCACGGACGAAGCGCTCCGGCAGCAGGCCGAGGCCTTCAAGCAGGCGCTGTCGCTGATGATCGCGCAGCGCCGCCCGTCGCAGCACCTGCTCGGCGACGGCGCCGGCCTGGCCCGGCTGACCGACAGCTACCTGCGGCTGATGGCCGAGGCGGGCCTGATCACGCCCGCGCTGCGCGATGCGGCGCTGCCGCTGCCCTTGCACCTGCAGCCCCCGCTGCCACCCGCGCCCCGGCCCGACTTCGTGCAGCGCAAGGCCGCGAGCGCGCTGCGCACCCACATCGCCACGCTGCTCGACGTGCCGCGCGCCTACGACCTGGAGCGCCTCGACCTCGAGGCCGACACCAGCCTGGACGGCGAAGCGCAGGCGCTCGTGGCGCAGGTGCTGGCGGGCCTGCGGACGCCCGCCGCGGCGAAGGCGGCCGGGCTGTACGGAGCCCACCTGCTCGACCCGGGTGCCGACCCGAGCCCGCTGGTCTACAGCTTCACGCTGTTCGAGCGCAGTGCCGGGGCGAACCTGCTGCGCGTTCAGGCCGACAACATCGACCAGCCGTTCGACGTGAACCAGGGCGCGCGGCTGGACCTCGGCTCCACCGCCAAGCTGCGCACGCTGGTGAGCTACCTCGAGCTCGTGGCCGAGCTGCACGCGGGCTGGGCCGACTTGAGCACGGCCCAGTTGTCCGCGCTGGCGCCGAACCCGCGCGACCCGCTGGGCGCGTGGGCGCGGCAGTACCTCCTGCGCGCCAAGGATCGCAGCCTCATGCCGATGCTGGAGGCGGCCATGGAGCGGAAGTATTCGGCGAACCCGGGCGAGTCCTTCTTCACGGGCGGCGGCCTGCACCAGTTCGAAAACTTCGAGCGCTCGCGCAACAGCAGTTCGATGACGGTGCGGGAGGGCTTCAAGCATTCGGTCAACCTGGTGTTCATCCGCCTGATGCGCGACCTGGTGCGCCACCGCATGTTCGGCGGCGCGTCGGACGCCGAGCGCCTGCTGAAGGACCCTGCCGACCCGCGCCGGCGCGAAATGCTCGTGCGCTTTGCCGACCGCGAAGGCTCGGCCTTCCTCGTCCGCTTCCATCGCAAGTACCAGCGCCTGTCGGCCGCGGAGGCCGAAGCACTGCTGCTGCGCGGCCTGAGGCCGTCGGCGCCGCGCCTGGCGAGCGTGCTGTTCACCATCGAGCCCGAGGCCAGCGACGCACGGCTCGACGCGCTTCTGGTGCAGCGGCTGGGCCGCGGCGCCGACTCGCCGCGCGCACTGGGGGCGCTGCGCAGCACCTACGCCAACCTGTCGCTGGCCGATCGCGGCTACGTCGCGCGCGTGCATCCGCTGGAGCTCTGGCTGGTCGGCTTCCTGCGGACGCACCCCGGCGCCTCGCTGACCGAGGTGCTGGATGCCAGTGCGAGCGAACGCCAGGAGGTCTACGCCTGGCTCTTCAAGACGCGCCACAAGGGCGCGCAGGACAAGCGCGTGCGCGAGCTGATCGAGCTCGACGCCTTCGCGCAGATTCATCGTTCGTGGCAGCGCGTGGGCTACCCCTTCGCATCGCTGACGCCGTCGTATGCGAGCGCGATCGGCGCGTCGGGCGACCGGCCGGCCGCGCTGGCGGAGCTGATGGGCATCATCGCGAACGACGGCGTGCGGCTGCCCACGCAACGGGTCGGTGCACTGCACTTCGGGCGCGACACGCCCTACGAGACACGGCTCGAGCCGCACAACGCGAGCGCCGAAAGGGTGCTGCCCACCGAGGTGACCGCGACGCTGCAGCGCGCGCTGGTCGGGGTGGTGAACGATGGCACGGCGCGGCGGTTGAAGGGCGCGCTCACGGACGAGAACGGCCGGGCCCTCGAGATCGGCGGCAAGACTGGCACCGGCGACCATCGCTACGAGCAAACCGGCCGCGGCGGACGGGTGATCTCGCAGCGCAAGATCGACCGCTCGGCCACCTTCGTGTTCATGATCGGCGACCGCTACTTCGGCACCATCATGGCCTACGTGCACGAGCCCTATGCGGCTCGCTACCGGTTCACCAGCGCGCTGCCGACCCAGCTGCTGAAGTCGCTGGGGCCGCAGCTGCTGCCCGTGCTCCAGCGCAGCGGGTGCGGGGGAGATTGACAGGACGCATTGACAGCTACCTGACTCCTCTCGTCAGCTCCCGGTCAGGAACCCCGACCTACCCTTGGGCCCACAACATCGCCCCAGGGGACACACCATGACTTCCGCGCCTGCCCACGCGCAGACCTCCTCGAAATTCGCCACCGTCCTGCGCGTGACCGGCGGCAACTTCATGGAGATGTTCGACTTCTTCCTGTTCGGCTTCTACGCCACGCAGATCTCGAAGGCCTTCTTCCCCGCGGGCAACGAGTTCGCGTCGCTGATGCTGACCTTCATGACCTTCGGCGCAGGCTTCCTGATGCGGCCGCTGGGCGCCATCTTTCTCGGCGCGTACGTCGACCGCGTGGGCCGCCGCCAGGGCCTGATCGTCACGCTCGCGCTGATGGCCGTCGGCACCTTGCTGATCGCCTGCGTGCCGAGCTACGCGACCATCGGCGTCATCGCGCCGCTGCTGGTGCTGGTCGGCCGGCTGCTGCAGGGCTTCTCGGCGGGCGTGGAACTGGGCGGCGTGTCGGTGTACCTCTCGGAGATGGCCACGCCGGGCCGGAAGGGCTTCTACGTGAGTTGGCAGTCGGCCAGTCAACAGGTGGCCATCGTCGTGGCCGCCGCGCTCGGCTACTGGCTCAACGTGACCTTCACCTCACAGGAGATCGGCGACTTCTACTGGCGCATTCCCTTCTTCGTCGGCTGCCTGATCGTGCCGGTGCTGTTCATCATTCGCCGCTCGCTGCAGGAGACCGAGGAGTTCATGGCGCGCAAGCACCGCCCCGACGCGCGCGAGATCTTCCGCTCGATGGTGGCCAACTGGGGCCTCGTCGTCGCCGGGATGATGCTGGTGTCGATGACCACCGTGTCGTTCTACCTGATCACCGTCTACACGCCCACCTTCGGCAAGGCCGTGCTGCACCTGAGCACCACCGACGCGCTGATCGTCACGCTGTGCGTGGCCATCTCGAACTTCATCTGGCTGCCGATCATGGGCTCGCTGTCGGACCGCGTGGGGCGCAAGCCGCTGCTCATCCTGTTCACCGTGCTGACCATCCTCACGGCCTACCCGTCGCTCAAGTGGCTGGTTGGTGCGCCGAGCTTCGCGCGCATGCTCGAGGTGGAGCTGTGGCTGTCGTTCCTGTATGCCAGCTACAACGGCGCGATGGTGGTGGCGCTCACCGAGGTGATGCCGGTCAGCGTGCGCACCGCCGGCTTTTCGCTGGCCTACAGCCTTGCCACGGCGCTGTTCGGCGGCTTCACGCCGGCCATTGCCACAGGGCTGATCGAGATGACGGGCGACAAGGGCGCGCCGGGCCTGTGGATGACGGCCGCCGCAGCCTGCGGCCTGATCGCCACGCTGGTGCTGTACCGCCGCGACGTCGACCCGGCCGACGCGGGCCGCGTGCCCGTCGTCTGAACCGCGAGCTCCTGGCCCGCGGGGGCCCTGCGACAATCGGGCCATGCCTTTCGCCCCTTTGCAAAACGACACCTTCCTGCTGGCCTGCTGGCGCCAGGCCACCGATCACACGCCCGTCTGGCTCATGCGCCAGGCCGGCCGCTACCTCCCTGAATACGTTGCCACGCGCGCCAAGGCCGGCAGCTTCATGGGGCTGGCCACCAACACCGACTACGCCACCGAGGTCACGCTGCAGCCGCTGGCGCGCTACCCGCTCGACGCCGCCATCCTGTTCTCGGACATCCTCACGGTGCCCGACGCGATGGGCCTGGGTCTGTCGTTCGAGGCCGGCGAAGGCCCGCGCTTTGCGCGCCCGGTGCGCGACGAAGCGGCCGTGGCTGCGCTCGAAGTGCCCGACCTGAACAAGCTGCGCTACGTGTTCGACGCCGTGGGCTCGATCCGCAAGGCGCTCAACGGCCGCGTGCCGCTGATCGGTTTCTCGGGCAGCCCGTGGACGCTGGCCTGCTACATGGTCGAAGGCGCGGGCTCGAGCGACTACCGCCTCGTCAAAAGCATGCTGTACGGCCGCCCCGACCTGATGCACCGCATCCTCGCGGTCAATGCCGATTCGGTGGCCGCCTACCTCAACGCGCAGATCGACGCCGGCGCGCAGGCCGTGATGATCTTCGACAGCTGGGGTGGCGTGCTGGCCGACGGCGCGTTCCACGAATTCAGCCTGGCCTACACCGCACGCGTGCTCGCCGGCCTGAAGCGCAACGGCCCCGACGGCCAGCCGGTGCCGCGCCTCGTGTTCACCAAGGGCGGCGGCCTGTGGCTGGGCGCCATGCGCGCGCTCGACTGCGAAGTGCTCGGCGTCGACTGGACCGTGAACCTCGCGGCCGCGCGCCGCCTGGTGGCCGAAGGTGCCGAGGACAAGGCCAAGGCGATCCAGGGCAACATCGACCCGAACGTGCTGTTCGCCCCGCCGGCGGCCATCGAGGCCGAGGTCGGCAAGGTGCTGCAGGCTTTCGGCAAGCCCCACACCGACCGCACCACGGCGGGCCCGACGCACATCTTCAACCTGGGCCACGGCATCAGCCAGTTCACGCCGCCCGACCACGTGTCGGCGCTGGTTCAGGCGGTGCACGACCAGTCGCGCGCGCTGCGCGCCTGAAGTTGACAACTGTAATCTGCCGACCGTTCGGTTGGCAGACTCAGCGCCCCCTAAAAGCCAGTCGACCGGCGTTTGTCAAGCCCTAAAACGGCCCCGGACGCCCGACTTATGCACAAAACGCGTGTTGCACTGCGCAAGATTATCTGAGGGGGCATTGGTTCTGCTCCTAAACCAATAGCGACGCTAAGTGGTTGATTTATATAGGTTTTGATTTTTGCTTTTTTTACAGGCATTCCAGCGGAAGCCTTGAAAATCAAGGCTTCGGCGGCCATCCAGCCGTCTTGTCAACAAAGTTATCCACAGAAACTCTGGATGACCGCCAAAGCACTGTGAAATCAACAACTTAAGCGGTCTTGCTCCAAAACGCATTAACAAACCTTGCCAAAAAGGACGCCAAGCCCCTCCGCCGAATCGCCGCCCGCAGACGGCGCGCCACCGGTCACACACGTCTCTTTTCCCTGGCGGCTCGACATCGCGGTGCAGACGCCCGCGCATGCCGCACTCGGTGACCTGCTGAGCTACGCCGGCGCCGAGCCGCTGGTGCCGGGCACGCTGGTGCGGGTGCCGCTGGGCAAGCGCGAGGTGCTGGGCGTGGTCTGGAACGAGCCGACCTCGCTGGACGGCGCCGAGCCCGACATGGCGCTCAAACCCGTGGGCGCGGCGCTCGACGCGCTGGCGCCGCTGGGCGAGGCCTGGCGCGACCTCGTGGCTTTTGCCGGGCGCTACTACCAGCGCTCGATTGGCGAGATCGCGCTGGCCGCCCTGCCGCCGCAGCTGCGCGACCTGAGCACGACGCAGCTGGCGCGCCGCCTCAAGCGCAAGACCACCACCGGGCCAGTGGCCGAGACGGCCGAATCCGCGAACCTGATCGCACTGAGCGAAGAGCAGGCGGCCGCGCTGACCCGCATCGAGGCCGAGAGCGGCACCTTCCTGCTGGTGGGCAGCACGGGCAGCGGCAAGACCGAGGTCTACCTGCGCTGTGTGGCCGACCTGCTCGCACGCGACCCCGAGGCGCAGGCGCTGGTGATGGTGCCCGAGATCAACCTCACGCCGCAGCTCGAAGCCCGCTTCAAGGCCCGCTTCGGCGACGAGGCGGTGGTGTCGCTGCACAGCGGCATGACCAACCCGCAGCGGCTCGCGAGCTGGCTGGCGGCGCATGGCGGCGCGGCGCGCATCGTGCTGGGCACGCGCATGGCGGTGTTCGCGTCGATCCCGGGGCTCAAGCTCATCGTGGTCGACGAAGAGCACGACCCCAGCTACAAGCAGCAGGAAGGCGCGCGCTACTCGGCACGCGACCTCGCCGTGTGGCGCGGCCAGCGCGAAAAAGCCAAGGTGATCCTGGGCTCGGCCACGCCCTCGCTCGAAAGCTGGCACCAGAGCCGGCCGCCCGAGGGCGACGACCCGGGCGGGCGCTATGTGCGGCTGGCCATGCCTTCGCGCATCGGCGCGGGCGCGCTGCCGGCGGTGCGGCTCGTGGACATGAATCTGCAGCCGCCGAAGACGGTGATTTCGGGCGCGCTGCTCGACGCCATCGGCCAGCGCATCGCGCGCGGCGAGCAGAGCATGATCTTCCTGAACCGGCGCGGCTATGCGCCGGTGCTGGCCTGCGGCGACTGCGGCTGGAAGAGCGAGTGCCCGCACTGCAGCGCCTACCGCGTGTTCCACAAGATCGACCGCACGCTGCGCTGCCACCACTGCGGTTTCACCGAGCGCGTGCCGCGCGCCTGCCCGGCCTGCGGCAACCCCGACATCGCGCCCGTGGGCCGCGGCACCGAGCGACTCGAAGAACACCTGGCCGAGCTGTTCGCCGGCGTGAAGCATGCCGACGGCAGCGCGGTGCGCATCGCGCGCATCGACGCCGACAGCACCAAGAAACAGGGTGCGCTCGAATCGCAACTCGCGGCCGTGCATGCGGGCGAGGTCGACGTGCTCGTCGGCACGCAGATGATCGCCAAGGGCCACGACTTCCGCCGCATCACGCTGGTCGCCGCGGTGAACCCCGACGGCGCGCTCTTTTCCAGCGACTTCCGCGCGCCCGAGCGCTTGTTCAGCCTCTTGATGCAATCGGCCGGCCGCGCGGGCCGCGATGCCGCCTACCTCGCGGCGCAAGGCACCAAGGCCGAGATGTGGATCCAGACGCACCACGCGCCGCATCCGCTGTTCGCGGCGCTGCGCCGGCACGACTACGAGGCCTTCGCCAAGCAGCAGCTCGAAGAGCGCCAGGCCGCCGCCATGCCGCCCTTCGCGTTCCAGGCGCTGCTGCGCGCCGACGCGCGCGAGCAGGCCGTGGCGCAGGGCTTCCTGAATCTGGCGGCCGACAAGGCCGAGGCGCTGCCCGGCGCCGACCTGGTGACGCGCTACCCGGCGGTGCCGCTGGCGATCCAGCGCGTGGCGAACGTGGAGCGCGCGCAGATGCTCATCGAAAGCCCGTCACGCGCCGCGCTGCAGCGCCTGCTGGCCGCCTGGCAGCCGCTGCTGCACGAGCTGCGGCGCACACCCGAGGGCAAGGGCGTGATCCGCTGGCTGGTGGACGTGGACCCGCACAGCATCTGAGCGAAGCGCGAAGGCGCCTGCGTTTCAGCGCGGGCGCAGGATGCGGTTGCGCAGGCCTTCGGGTTTGCGCAGCAAGGGCGCGTCGGGGCCGCTGGCGGCACTCTTGGCGAGGCGACCGCCGGGCACGGCAGGGCAAACGCCCGTGACTTGGTGCGAGAGCGCGGCGGCCAGGCGCGCCTCCGCCGGATCGCCGAGCGCATGGCCGAAATCGTCGGGCATGGCGCAGGTGGGTGCGAGACCGTCCGGGTAGTCGCCGAACCCCTTGGCGTTCACGCCCTGGAACTGCACGCTGAAGTAGGTGGTGCCGCAGTTGTCCTGGGGATAGAAGCCGTAAGGTTTGCCGCAGGTGGTGCCACCGATCTGGACCACGTCGATGTCGATGCCGCGCAGGCCGTTGATGAACGCCTCGCTGGCCGAGCAGGTGTCGGGCCCCGTGAGCACGTAGACGCGCCGCAGGTCGAGACTGGGCAGCGGCTGGGGCGGGTCGATGGGAGCAAGGAAGCCCAGGGTCGTGGCCCAGAACGGCGTGGGCAGGAGCGGGTCGCCGGTCACCGGATCGCGCTCCGTGTGCTTGTTGTTGAACCGCACGGTCTCGAAGGTCTTGCCGCGCGTCTTCGTCTCGCCGGCGACCATGAAGGCCAGTTGGCTGGCCATGTCCAGGTAGCCGCCACCGTTGTAGCGCAGATCGACGACCAGCTCGGTGGCCTGCTGCGCGCGCAGCCACTCCATGGCTGTCTTCAGTTGCAGCTCCGCGGGTCCGATGTGGTCGTTGAACTGCAGGTAGCCGACCTTGCGGCCCTCGTTCGGGAGGATCTTGACGTTCTGGACAGGCATCGAGGTCACGGCGGTGGCCGTCAGCGTGACTTCGCGCTCGATGCCGCTGACGACATCGCGAACGATAAAGACCGTGCGCGTCCCCGGCGCGGCGGGAGCAAGCCCCGCGTTGAGGATGTCGATGCCTGCGTCCGTGTTGTCGTTCACGAAATCGATGCCATTGACCTTGAGCACCTGGTCGCCGCGCCGCAGACCGACACCCGGCACGGATGCGGGAGAGTCGGGCTCCACATAGGCCACGAGCAGATCGCGTGGCGGGCGGTCGGCGAAAAATGCCCACTGCGCACCGTATCCGACGGACGAGCCGGCGCGCGAGAGCGCATCCCACTCCTCGGTGGTATAGGTGAAATGGAACTGATCCTTGTCCCTGCCCGACGGCGTCACGGCGTGGGTCTTGAGCACGTCGAAATAGTCAGCCGTGGCGTAGCGCGCGGGGTCCAGGTCCGGCACCTCGTCGTACCAGAGGTAGGTGTCGTTGGTCCACGCGCGCAGCCAGTTGTTCTCGTCGAGCGTGCGGCCAGCCTTGTCGGCGAAGGGCTTGCCGTCGTAGCCGGTGCCGGTGCGCGGTGCCGCGCAGCGGTCCTTGTAGAGGCTCGCGGTGCGGAACACGCCTTCGACCCAGGGCGCGTCGCGCAAGGCATCGCCGTCATCGGGCGCATCGGGCGGTGCCGTGGGTGGGGTGGTGGGAGGCGTGGCGTCGGTGCCGCTGTTCGGCCAGAAGCTGACGGCCGAGCCCCCGTCTCCCCCGCCGCCGCAGGCGACGAGCACGGCCATCGGAACGGACAGCAACAGAAGACGGGCGAAACGCAAACGCAGAGGAAAAAGAGACACGGCGAAGTTCCTGGAGGGCGGTAAGGCGCCGCCATCCTAGGAAGCTCTGCGTCGTTGCGCATTGGACCAAAGTCCTATGCGCAGCCCGAACGCGCCGCGTCGATCGTCAGTGGTAGCCGGTGGGCTCCTTGCCCATGTCGACGTAGCGCAGCTCGTTGTGCCGTCGCCGCGCGACGCTGTTCGGCCACGCGAACACGACGAGGCTCAGCGCGGCCAGCGCGAGCGCGGCGGCGGTGCCGAGCGTGCCGGCATGCCAGAACCAGCCCACCGCAGCGAGCCAAGCCAACCACATCAGGATGCGAACCAGTATTGCCATCGCGCGCCCCACTTGGATCTCACACTTGCACCATTCACACCTTGGACTCGGAACCACTGTAGCAGTGCAAGTGCATACGCAAGCATTCATCTGAAGAGATAACGCACGGTATGCCTTTAGACATGCCCTGGGATTACCCCGAAATAATCTGCAAAAAGAGTTGACGGTACCCCGCGCCTTGCACAAGCTGTGCCTGTGCGGTTCCACTGCTGGGTCCGCGTGGTTTCGTGCCCGCTCGCTTGATGCAAAGGTCGCCGTGAAATCGTCGTCTCTTCTGGCTGGGGTCGTTGTGGCTGTCGCCGTGTCGCTCTCGTGCCTTGCTGTTGCAGGGTCCGCGGGCGCGGCGGAGCTCGAATTGCAGGGTCGGCGACTGGTGGTATCGGGCACGCTCGACGGCAGCAAGGTCAAGGCCTTCACCGAGCACCTGAGCAGCGGCACGGTGCGCACCGTGGTGTTCGAAGATTCGTTCGGCGGCACCGCCGAAGCCGCAGGCGCCTATGCCGACGCGATCCGCGAGAGCGGCGTGCAGACCGAGGTGCGTGGCCACTGCATGGCGGCCTGCGCCTACGCCTTCCTGGCCGGCAAGACGCACCGCTTCGGACATGGCCTGCAGGTCAACGGCATCCTCGTACCAGTGGCCACCCGCCCCACGGCGGCCGAGCTGGCGGTGCGCTGGCGCGGCGAAGAGGCACGCAAGACGCTGGCCGACTTCACGCCCGCCCCTGCCAACGCCGACGCGGCGCGCCCGATCGAAACCAACGCCACCGCGCCCGCCCCCAAGGACAACTGGCAGCCCGACCACGGCGTGCTCTTCACGGCCAGCCCGACGCTGTTCGGCCGCATCTACAACACCTACTACTGCGACGGCACGCAGGGCCGCGACTTCTCGAAGTGCGAGCGGCTGTCGGACGCCGACCCCTACAAGCTCGGCGTGCTGACCGAGTAACGCCCTGGGTCAGCGCAGCGCGCCGACCGCCACCGGAAAGGTGAAAAACGCTGCCACCGTCGTCCACAGGATGATGCGGGCGATGCGCCCGTTGTCGGCGCCGAAGCGCTCGGCCAGCATCGACACGTTGCTCGCGCTCGGCAGTGCCGCGACCAGCACGATCACCGCGAGCGCCGACGGCGCCAGCGGCAGCCCGAGCGCGATGGCGCCGCGCCCCAGCGCCCAGACCGCCAGCGGATGCAGCACCAGCTTCACGAGCACCACGGGCAGCACGTCAGCCAGCGGGGCCTTGGGCGCAGGCCCGGCGCCGGTGCCCATCGCCGCCGCCACCATGGCGCTGGCGCCGTGCTCGCGCGCCAGCAGCGCCGAGCGTGCCAGCACCGCGCCGATGGTGAAGAGCGCCACCGGCGAGGCCGCATCGGCCAGCATGGCGATCGTGCGTTCGACCGGCCCGGGCAGCTGCCAGCGCATGGCCGACAGCAGCACGCCCAGCAGGATCGACCACGGCATCGGGTTCACGAGGATGCCGCGCAGCGCCTTGCGCGCAGCCAGCGTGGCGCCCTGGCGGCCCGCACTGCCGGCGCCGTCGAGCCGCGACAGCGCGATGCACAGCGACGAGGTCACGACCAGGTCGAACGCGATGGTGATGATGATCGGCCCGGCCGCCTGCGCGCCCAGCAGCGCCACCAGCAGCGGCACGCCCATGAAGCCGGTGTTCGGAAAGGCCGCCACCAGCGCGCCGAAGGCCGCGTCGTTCCAGCCGATGCGTGCATTGCGCGTGAACAGCACCACGCCCGCCACCACGGCCAGCGCGCAGATGCCCCAAATCAGTGCAACGCTGCCGTCCAGCAACTGCGCGATGGGCGTGCCGGCGCCGAAGCGCAGCAGCATGCAGGGCAGCGCGAAATACAGCACGAAGGTGTTGAGCCCCGGAATCGCTTCCAGCGGCAGGACGCGGGTGCGGGCGGCGGCATAGCCGGCTGCAATCAGCGCGAAGAAAGGAAAAGTAACAAGAAAAACAGGCAGCACGCCGGCATTGTCGTCCTCCTTCGCCGCGCGATGCCCGCTGACACAGGCGGTCGGAGCCGGGCCCGTATCATTGCCCGCTTTGCGACGGCCGCGCCCTGCGGCCCCTTCCCGCTTTTCGGCTCTTCGGCTTTCCCGGTTCCCCCCTCCCCCATGTCCCACGGTCTCAATCTCGCCCAGCAAGAAGCGGTCAACTACATGCACGGTCCCTGTCTGGTGCTCGCAGGCGCGGGCTCGGGCAAGACGCGCGTGATCACGCACAAGATCGGCCGGCTGATCCAGTCGGGCCTGAAACCCGAGCGCATCGCGGCCATCACCTTCACGAACAAGGCGGCGGCCGAAATGCGCGAGCGCGCCAAGGACCTGATCGGGCGCGACGCGCGCAAGGTGGTGGTGTGCACCTTCCACGCGCTGGGCGTGCGCATGATGCGAGAAGACGGCCACGTGCTGGGCCTGAAGAAGGCCTTCAGCATCCTGGACAGCGACGACGTCACCAAGATATTGAAAGACTGCGGCGGCACCGTCGATGTCGCCACCGCCCGCATCTGGCAGTGGACGATCAGCAAGTGGAAGAACATGGGCCTGAACGCCACGCAGGCCGCGGCCGCCGCGGTGGACGACAACGAGCGCATCACGGCCGAGATCATGGGCCAGTACGAAGAGCGGCTGCAGGCCTACCAGAGCGTGGACTTCGACGACCTCATCGGCATGCCGCTGAAGCTGCTGTACGAGTTCCCCGAGGTGCGCGCCAAGTGGCAGGCGGCGCTGGGCCACATCCTCGTCGACGAATACCAGGACACCAACGCCACGCAGTACGACGTGCTCAAGGCACTGGCCGGCGAGCGCGGTCAGTTCACGGCCGTGGGCGACGACGACCAGTCGATCTACGGCTGGCGCGGCGCCACACTGGACAACCTGAAGAAGCTGCCGGTCGACTACCCGACGCTCAAGGTCATCAAGCTGGAGCAGAACTACCGCTCCACCAGCGCCATTCTTCGCGCGGCCAACAACGTGATCGGCCCCAACCCCAAGCTGTTTCCGAAGACGCTGTTCTCCGAACTGGGCGAAGGCGAGCCGGTGCGCATCGTCGATGCCGACACCGAGCTGCACGAGGCCGAGCGCACGGTGGCGCGCATCATCAGCCTGCGCGCGGGCGACACCATTTCGCAGGGCAAGCAGTACAAGGAGTTCCGCGACTTCGCCATCTTGTACCGCGCCAACCACCAGGCCCGCATCTTCGAACAGGCGCTGCGCAAGGCGCAGATTCCGTACAAGGTGTCGGGCGGCCAGAGCTTCTTCGACCGCGCCGAGATCAAGGACCTGTGCGGCTGGTTCCGCCTGTGGGTCAACAACGACGACGACCCGGCGTTCCTGCGCGCCATCACCACGCCCAAACGCGGCATCGGCCACACCACGCTGGCCAGCCTGGGCAGCTTCGCGAGCCAGTACAAGCTGAGCCTGTTCGCGGCGCTGTTCAGCCCGTCGCTGCCGAGCGTGATTCCCAAGCGCACGCTCGACGGCGTGCACGAGTTCGGCCGCTACATCAACGACCTGGAGTACCGCGCGCGCCGCACCATGGGCGCCGAAGCCTCGCGGGCCTTCATGCTCGAATGGCTCAAGGAGATCGACTACGAGCGCCATCTCTACGAAGGCGAAGACAGCGAGGCTGCAGCCGCCACGCGCTGGACCAACGTGCTGGAGTTCGTCGACTGGATGTCGCAGCGCGCCGGCGGTTCGCTCGACGACGCCTCGGGCGCCGACGACACGAACCCGAACGAGCACAAGAGCCTGCTCGAAGTGGCGCAGACCATCTCGCTGCTGTCGACCATCAGCGAGCGCGAACAAGACCAGAACGTGGTCACGCTCTCGACGCTGCATGCATCGAAGGGCCTCGAGTGGCCACACGTGATGCTCATCGGCGTGACCGAGGGCCTGTTGCCCTTCAAGCTCGACGACGACAACGGCCGCCAGAAGGTGGTGAGCGACGAGACCACGCAGCGCTTGCAGGAAGAGCGCCGCCTCATGTACGTGGGCATCACCCGTGCGCAGCGCAGCCTGGCCGTGAGCTGGACCAAGAAGCGCAAGCAGGGCCGCGACATGGTGCCCTGCATGCCGAGCCGTTTCATCGCCGAGATGGGCTTGGACAAGGCCACGACCAAGGAAGACCCGCGCGAGAAACTGAAGGCGCTGCGCGCCGAGTTCGCACGCAAGGCGCTCGACAGCGCTGCCAAGGCCGCCGCCACGCCATGAAGAAAATGGCGACGACGGCGACAATCGCGGCCGCGCTGCTCGCCGCCATACTCGCGGCCGGTTGTGCCGCGCCCCGCGACCCCAACTGCCCCGCCGATGCACGCGAGCTGCCGCTGCAGGCGCTGTACGGCCAGTGGGAAGCCCGCTTCGACGATCTGCCCGGCGCGGCCGTCGTGCAACTGGGCAAGCATCCCGAATACGCCGGCGTGCGCGGCACCATCACGCGCCGCGCCGACGGTGCCTCAACGAAGACGACCGTCGCGCAGCTCGCGGGCGACGTCGACGACGAGGGCGCGCTGTCCATCGACGAATCGCTGGACGGCCGCGCCATCAGCGGCGTCTGGTCGGGCACGCTGCAACCCGACGCCTGCGGCCGCGAGTTCCGCGGCACGTGGCGCGACGCCGCGACCGAGCGCACGCACCCGTTCGTGCTGCGCAAGACCGTCGCACAGGAAGGAAAGCCATGAAGACGACACGACGACACCCTGCTTCACTCTTTACTCTGCGCACCGTTGCGGCCGTCGCCGCATGCCTCGGTGCCGCATCTGCCGCGCAAGCACAGGCCGTCGACAAGCCCGCCAGTCCGCTGGCCGATGCGCAACTCACGTGGCAGCAGTGCGCCGCGCTCGGCGCGAACAACGAAGCGCGCCTGGCTTGCTACGACCGCTGGTCGCAGCAGCAGACGCTGCCCTCGGTGTCGGTGCCCGTCGCGCCGCCGGTGCTCGCGAGCACGCAGCCGCCGGTGGACGGCACGATTCCGGCCACCCGCGTGGTGACGGTCGCCACCACCGAAGGCTGCCGCGATCGCCAGTACTCCACGCTGTCGCGCTTCTGGGAACTCGAGAACGCCACCGACTGCGGCACCTTCGGCTTCCGCGGCTACCGCCCGCTCACGGTGTCGGCCTCGGCCGCCACCGACAAGCCCCAGCCGCCGACCTCGCCGTCGGCCGGCCACACGGCCGAGCCCGTGGCCTACCAGGCGAACGAAATGCGCATCGGCCTGTCGGTGCGTACCAAGCTCGCGCAGGGCATGCTCACGCAGAACGACCCGGTCAAGAAAGACTCGCTGTGGTTCGCCTACTCGCAGCTGTCGACGTGGCAGCTGTTCAACGGCGACATCTCGCGGCCGTTTCGCACCACCGACCACGAGCCCGAGCTGATGTATGTCTACCCGACCGACTTCAAGCTGCCCGGCGGCTGGCGCTGGCGCTATGCGGGCGTGGGCATCGTGCACCAGTCGAACGGCCAGAGCCTGCCGCTGTCGCGCAGCTGGAACCGCGTCTACCTGATGGGCGGCGCCGAGCTCGACGACCGCTTCACCATCACGGGCCGCGTCTGGCAGCGCATGTCGGAAAGCGCCGCGAAGGACGACAACCCCGACATCTCCGACTACATCGGCCGCGCCGAAGTCACGGGCCGCTGGAACCTCAACCGCGACAACCAGTTGGGCATCACGGTGCGCAACAACCTGCGCGACAGTGGCCGCGGCTCGGTGCGCCTCGAATGGCTGAAGGCCATCGGCGATCCGACCAAGAGCAACCTGCGTTTTCACACGCAGCTGTTCCACGGCTACGGCGACACGCTGGTGGACTACAACCGCAAGCGCACTGTGCTGAGCATCGGTCTCAGCCTGGTGGACTTCTGATCTTCCTCACATCCAGAGCCCCACAGATGAGTGCAGACCTTTCCCCCGTCGATGCCACGCAGCGCGAGATCATCGCGGCCCTGCAGGTGGCGCCCGCCTTCGATGCCGCCACCGAACTCGTGCGGCGCACCGATTTTCTCGCCGACTACCTGCGCAGCACCGGCCTGAAAGCGCTGGTGCTGGGCATCAGCGGCGGCGTCGATTCGCTGACCGCCGGCTGCCTCGCGCAGCGTGCGGTCGAGAAGCTGCGCGCCGAAGGCCGCGACGCCACCTTCATCGCGATGCGCCTGCCCTACGGCGTGCAGCGCGACGAGGCCGAGGCGCAGGCCGGGCTGGCGGTGATCCGCCCCGACCGACTGCTGACGGTGGACATCCGCCCCGCCGCCGATGCGATGCTGGCCGCGCTGCGCGCCGGCGACCTGGTCTTTCGCGACGCAGCGCACGAAGACTTCGTGCTCGGCAACATCAAGGCACGCCAGCGCATGATTGCGCAGTTCGCGGTGGCCGGCGCGCACGACGGCCTCGTGATCGGCACCGACCACGCGGCCGAGGCGCTCATGGGTTTCTTCACCAAGTTCGGCGACGGCGCGGCCGACGTGACGCCGCTCACCGGCCTCAACAAGCGCCGCGTGCGCGCGGTGGCACAGCTGCTCGGCGCGCCCGATGCGCTGGTCTACAAAGTGCCGACCGCCGACCTCGAGTCGCTGGTGCCGGGCAAGCCCGACGAAGACGCCTTCGGCGTGAGCTACGAGCAGATCGACGACTTCCTCGAAGGCAAGCCGGTGTCGGCCGCAGCGCGTGCGGTGATCCTGGCAACGCATCGCAAAAGCGCCCACAAGCGGGCGCTGCCGGTCGAGCCGCCGGCACCCGGCGCGGCGCGCTGAAACAGCGCAAAACCGCCCCTGCCTATGCATGTGTGAATAGGCAATGGAATTAAGTCTCGAAAAGCGAGCTGCGGACGACCTATGTGACCATTTGGTATCGATTGGTGTGCATACGTCTGTAAAAAATCTGAATGGCCAGCGCAACGCCCAGCCCTTTGGAATCCCATGCTCGATGTAGTGAAACCCGAAATCCTCCTGGTCGATGACGACCCCGAGGTCTGCGAAACGCTGGTCGACCTGCTCGAGTCATCGGGCTTTCGTGCGCAGGCCGTGCCGGACGGCCTGGCCATGGCGGCGCGCCTGGACCAGCGCGCCTTCTCGCTCGTGATCATCGACCTGCGGCTGAAGAAGGAAGACGGCATCGAACTCGCGCGCCAGCTGCGCACGCATTCGCGCATTCCGATCATCATCCTCACCGGCCAAGGCACGGCGGCCGATCGCGTGCTGGGCCTCGAAACCGCTGTCGACGACTTCGTCGCCAAGCCCTTCGACAACCGCGAACTCATCGCGCGCATCCGCGCCCTGCTGCGCCGCTCGGCCGGCACCGGCATGCCGCGCTCGCTGCGCGCCGACCGCCTGAGCCACGAACGTTATTTGTTCGGCGACTGGACCCTCAACATCACCGCCCGCGAGCTGTTGCACAGCGACGGCTCGCCCTGCGACCTGACCCATGGCGAGTTCGCCTTGCTCGAGGTCTTCGTGCTGCATGCGAACCGCGTCATCGACCGCGAGCAGCTGCTGCTCAAGACACGCAGCGCCCAGTCGGATGCCGTGAGTCGCACGATCGACGTGCTGGTGTCGCGGCTGCGCCGCAAGATCGAAGACGACCCGGACACCGACCCATCACGTTCAGCAGCATCGGTGAGTTGCTGTCCACCCTGAGTCGTGGCACCCGCTTCGACCTGCTGCTGGCGGCTCCAGATGCGATGGGCAGCGAAAGCCTTCTCACCGTGTGCTGGGTGTTGGGCATGCCGGCCCTTCCCATCACCGCGCAGGGCGAACCAGACGTGGTCGCACTGCCTTCCTACTTCGAAGAAATTCCCCTGCCGAGCGGAGGCATCAGCTTCGACCTGCGCCGGATCTCGAACGAAGCGCTGGTGCAGCACATGCACACGCTCTATATGGAACAAGACACCGGCACGGTCGCTCGCCAGAGTGCACCGGACCGCTGGACCTGGGGCGAATACCGCTTCGTCGACGGCAACAACACCGTGCTGCACCGCGACCGCGAAATCTCGCTGCAGCCGCGGCAGTTCTCCTTCGCGCTCGAGCTGTTCCGCAACCTCGGCAATGTGCTGACGCGCTCGTGGCTCATGAGCTCGGTGTGGAAGCTGCCGCCCGAGCGTCCCGTCACGCGCTCGCTCGACGCCTGCGCCACGAACGTCCGCCTCAAGCTGCCGCTGCAACGCGAAAACGGTTTCGTGCTGCGCGCGGTCTACGGGCAGGGCTATCAACTGGTGCCGATCAGCTCGCCTGCGCCGTACCGGATGTGACATCGGGGTGCGATGGCACCCTCACTCACCTGGAAAAAGCGACCTCTTCGGATGGTCGCTTTTCTTTTTTGTGGCGCCGCATTTCGCTCCCACACCCCACAGTCCGCCGTGGGCCCGATGCCCCTCGAAGACGGTCGCAAGACGCGCGAGGCTCAGGGCCGTGGCGGTTGGCCCGAGCCCTGTCGCATGCGCCACTCCCCGACGAAGTAGTCGGCGCGAAACTTCAACCGCTCGATGAGCGCTTCGCGGTTCGGCTGCTGTGCAATGACCAGCACGCACCGCGGGTCGTTTCCCTCGCGAAGCTCCGCCTTTCCCGAGTAAGCCCCTTCCGGGGATTGCTGGAGTTCGAGCCAGCAGCTCCACCCTTCGGGCAAATCGAGATCGATGTGTGTGGCGTCCATGGCGATCGAGGATAAGTCGCCATGAAACATCCGCCCCCAAATAACCGTGCATTGACCCTTCTGCACGTGGGTCGAGCGCGATGTCGGCCTAGGACGACATCGCCGTGCGTCGTCTGTCCTCAAGGCTTGCCCGCCACGCGATCTAGGCTGATGCCCGTGCGATGAAGGCGCGCTTTGCTTTGCCTGCATCCCCGCCCACCATCAGAAGGGATTCAGTCCGTTGACGACCGCCACCGCCCCCGTTCCCTCCGGCACGCCCGGCCACTCCACACCGACTCGCTCGCCGCACCGCTGGCAGTTTCTTCGCGCGGGCGGCGTGGACCAGGTGGTGTTCCGCAACGGCGAGGACATCGCACGCATCGCCGAACTCGACCAGAAGCTCTGGGTCGCGCTCGCCTGCCCCACGCGCGGCATCGACTTCGATGCGCGCACGCTCGACCTCATCGACACCGACAGCGACGGCCGCGTGCGCCCGCCCGAGGTCATCGCGGCCTGCCAATGGGCCTGCGAACGGCTGCGCAGCGCCGACGTGCTGCTCGCAGGCGGCGGCACACTGTCGCTGGACGATCTCGACCCCACGCGCGCACCGGGCGCCGACCTTGCGAAGGAAGGCCGGCGCATCCTCGACCTGCTCGGAAAACAAGACACGCACACGCTGACGCTCGCCGACATCGCCGACCGCGGCGAGTGGCTCGCGTCGATGCGCTTCAACGGCGACGGCGTGGTCACGCCCGACACCGCGGACGACGACGATGCGCTGCGTGCGGTCATCGAGAAAGCGATCCGCACCCACGGCAGCACACCTGATCGCCACGAGAGCAAGCCCGGCCTCGATCGCGCACGCGCCGAAGCCTTCATGGCCGACGCGCTGGCAATGCGCAACTGGTATGCGCAGGGCGACGAAGAGGCGCTGCTGCCGCTGGGCGCGCACACGCTGGCTGCGGCCGAGGCCCTGCGCGCGGTCGCACCCAAGGTCGACGACTTCTTCGCGCGCTGCCGCGTGGCCGCCTACGACGTGCAGGCCGTGGCAGCGCTCAACCCTTCCCCCGAAGCCTACGACGCGCTCGCCGGGCACACGCTCGACGCGAACGCGCAGCCGATCGCCGAACTGCCGCTGGCGCCCGTGACCCCGCGTCGCGCATTGCCGCTGCACGGCGCGAGCCTCAACCCCGCCTGGGCCGATGCGATGGCCGCGCTCGCGCGCGACACCGTGGGCCCGTTGCTCGGCGAACGCGACACGCTGGAGGAGGCGCAGTGGCAATCGCTGCGCCTCCAGCTCGCACCGTGCGAGGCATGGATCACCGCGCGGCCCGACAACGCACTCGCCGGCCTGCCGCGCGAGCGCATCGACGCGCTGCTTGCCACACGCGAGGCGCTGCTCGCACTCATCGCCGAAGACGAAGCGGCCGAGCACCACAACCGCTTGCTGACCGACCTCGAGAAACTGCTTCGGCTGCAGCGCGACCTGCGCGTGCTGCTGCACAACTTCGTGTCGTTCAAGGCGTTCTACCGGCGCGAAGGCGCGATCTTCCAGGCCGGCACGCTCTATCTCGACGGGCGCAGCTGCGAGCTCACGGTGCAGGTGCAGGACACCGCGCGCCACGCCACGCTGGCCGGCCTGGCGAAGACCTGCCTCGCGTACTGCGACTGCACGCGCCAGGGAGAGAAGATGAGCATCGTCGCCGCCTTCACCGCAGGCGATGTCGACTTCCTCTTTGTCGGGCGCAACGGCGTGTTCTACGACCGCCAGGGCCGCGACTGGGACGCCACCATCACCAAGCTCATCGAGAACCCCACCAGCGTGGCGCAGGCTTTCTTCGCGCCGTACAAGAAGTTCGTGCGGCTGATCGAGGAACAGGTGGCGAAGCGCGCAGCGGCCAGCGAGGCCGGCTCGCAGAGCGCGTTGCAGAAGCTCGCCGGACAGGTCGCCGCCGCAGACCAGCCGACCGACGCCGGTGCCGCTTCGGCAAAGACGCTGGCCAAACCGGGGCCGATCCTGCCCACCAGCAGCCGCATCGACGTGGGCACTGTCGCGGCCATCGGCGTGGCACTGGGCAGCATCAGCGCCGTGCTGGTCGGCATCTTCGGCAAGTTCGTCGACCTCGGGCAGTGGATTCCGGTGGCGCTCGTCGGCATCGTGATCGCGATCTCGGGGCCGAGCATGCTGATCGCGTGGCTCAAGCTGCGCCAGCGCAGCCTGGGCCCGATCCTCGATGCGAGCGGATGGGCCATCAACGGCCGCATGAAGGTCAACGTGCGCCTGGGCGGCATGCTGTCGCAGACGGCGCGCGTTCCGCCGGGCGCCAAGCGCATCGCGCCCGATCCGTACCGCCAACGGCACGGCCTCGCGGGTGCACTGGCGGTCACCTGTGTGGTCGGCGCGGTGCTGCTGCTGGCGTGGCGCATGGACTGGCTCGACCATCGCTTGCCACCGCGGCTGCAGCATGATCCGGCGACAGCAACGGCGCCAGGCGCCTGAAGGACATCCACATGCCGACGGCCATCGACTGGGATCTGGAGCGCTTCGTCGCGGCGCAGGACCCCGTGTACGCGCAGGTCTGCGCGGAACTTGCGGCGGGACGCAAGCGCACGCACTGGATGTGGTTCGTCTTTCCGCAACTGAAGGCGCTGGGCCGCAGCGCGACCGCGCAATTCTTCGGCCTCGACGGTGCCGACGAGGCGACGGCCTACTGGCAGCACCCTGTGCTGAGCGAGCGGCTGCGTCACTGCGCGGAGTTGCTGCGCCAACTGCCCGGCACCGATGCGCACGCGATCTTCGGCTCGCCGGACACCATGAAGCTGCGCTCCTGCATGACGCTGTTCGAGATCGTGGCGCCTGACGCGCCGGTGTTCGGCGACGTGCTGGTGCGGTACTTCAACGGCATGCGGGACGACGCGACGGTCGCGCTCGTCTCACCTGCGTGATCGGTCAGAACCGGCCCTGACCGTCGCCCGTGCGGTCATGCGCCCAGCGAATGGCTTGCTGCTCGGCATGGCGCAGCGCCTCGGCTTCGCTGCCGTACGCGACGTTGTCCGTGTCGGGTGGCAAGCGGTGCTCGGGGCCTTCGACGTCGCCGCCCCCATGGGCGCGGCAGAAGACCACGGGCCGGAAGGTCTGTACGTCCACTTGCTGCGCGGCGCACGAGAACCACCAGCCGAGGTAGCTGAACGTGAGAAGGCGCTCGCCGACGCCGTCCGCGGCTTCGATCGCGGACGGCGCACTGGGCATGGCGGGCGCAGGGCTGTCACCGGTCATGGTGAAAGGCCGGTGCTCATCCCTTGGCGCTGCGGAACTGGTCACGCAGCCCCTTGATCTGGTCGTGGTTGGCCTGGGCGCCGTCGGCCTGGCGCTGCACCAGCATGCGCACCTCGGCCGGCAGGTCGGCCTTGAGGGCCTTGCGGTAGCGCGCGACCGCTGCGTCCTCGCCGCGCTCGCACTCTTCAAGCATCGACAGCGGGCTGTTCGCGCCGACCGTGCCCTTCACATGCACCCAGCCGCGGTGCATCGCACCGCTGACCGTGCCGCCGTCGTCGTCGGGTTTACCGCCGAGCTGGCGGATGAGCGCGACGAGTTCGGACGCCGCGCTGGCGCATTGCGAGGCGCGACTCTCGAACACCGGCTTCAGTTGCGCCGAGTCGACTTCCTTCGCGCAGGCGCGAAAGCCGTACTCGCCGTCGCGCGCGTTCTCCAGAAGGTCGTTCAGAACGTCGATCACCTGATCGTTCGACACCACGTCCGCCGTGGTTGCCTGGGTATCGTTGGCCATGGGTGGTTGCTCCTTTGAAGGCCGGTCGCCGAAGCGAGGGCCGGGTTGAGAAAGACTGCAATGAAGCTTCATGGTCGACACGGTGCGGCGCACCTCCTGTCGTCTCGGCCCGATGACGCGTGTAAGCCTTGTCCGAGGTGCGACCACGCGCCGCTTTCCACCGACAGCGTCAGGGGAATTGCGATGCCATGCGAGGCGGGCATCGGCTGACGCGGCTGCGCGTGCCATCGCGGCAGCATCGCCCCGACTTGGAGGACACGCGCATGGAGCGACTCTTTGATTCCTTCGCCAACACCGTCGCACGCTGGACGGGCAGCCCGGCGGCCTTCCTGGTCTGTGTGGTCGTGGTCGTGGCCTGGGCGGCCGCAGGGCCCTTCTTCGGCTTTTCCGAAACGTGGCAGCTGGTGATCAACACGGGCACGACCATCGTCACCTTCCTCATGGTGTTCCTGATCCAGAACACGCAGAACCGCGACAGCGCCGCCCTGCAGACCAAGCTCGACGAGCTGATCCGCACCTCCGACGCGGAAGACGAATTCATCGGCATCGAGCGGCTCACGGACAAGGAGTTGATCGCGCTGCATGCGCGCTGCGAGGCGGCGGCCAAGCAGAGCCAGGCAACGCTGGCGAAGACGCGGGCCGAACGCAGGCGCCGCGGGCATGACGACATCAACGGGGATCGGGCCGAGTAGCGAGAGCGGAGAGCGGCATTCCCCGGTACGGCGCCAGAAAGCAAAAAGCCCAATCTCGGAAGATTGGGCTTTTGCTGGATTTGGTGGCCTGGGGCGGAATCGAACCACCGACACGCGGATTTTCAATCCGCTGCTCTACCAACTGAGCTACCGGGCCTTGGTGTGCAGCCTCAAATTATACAGCGCTTCTGCGGCCTCGCGAAAGGTCCACGCCAAGTTGTTTGAGTTTTCTATAAAGATGGGTGCGCTCGAGGCCGGTTTTCTCGGCCACGCGGGTCATCGACCCGTTCTCCATCGCGAGGTGGAACTCGAAGTAAGCCTTCTCGAAACCGTCGCGCGCATCGCGCAGCGGGCGGTCGAGGTCGAAGCTCTGGGTCGACTGCGGGCCCGCGTCGGCCACCGGCACGGCCGCCAACGACGCCATCAGCAGGCTGTCGCCCGTGGTCGTGATGGCGGCGGCCTGGTGGGCGCCCGTGGGCGGCGGCACCACGCCGGCGGCGGTGCGGCGGGCGTTCTCGCGTGCCAGCCCCTGCTCCACGGCCTTGAGCAGCTTCTGCAGCGTGATGGGCTTTTCAAGGAACGCGAAGGCACCGATGCGCGTGGCATCGACCGCGGTGTCGATGGTGGCGTGCCCGCTCATCATGATGACGGGCATGCTCAACAGGCCCGCGGTGGACCATTCCTTGAGCAGCGTGACGCCGTCGGTGTCCGGCATCCAGATGTCGAGCAGCACGAGATCGGGCCGGGCGCGTTGTCGGGCCGCGCGGGCTTCGGCGGCGTTTTCCGCGAGCTCCACGTTGTGGCCTTCGTCATTGAGAATTTCGAAGAGCAGGTCCCTGATGCCCAGCTCGTCATCGACCACGAGAATGTTTGCCATGAGTGCTGCTTGTTGTATGCGCTGTGTGTATTGATCCGCTCCCGATCCAGCCGCGTGCGCTGGATTCACCGGTACTCAGGCGGACGAAGACTTCGAATCTTCGGTGTGAGCGACCGCTGCTCGCGGTTCGCCTGCCAGCGCGAATGATAGCGAGACTTGCGCGCCGGCCACAGCCCCGTCCACGACACGGTTGGAAAGCTCGATGCGCGCACCGTGTTCGTCGGCGATCTTCTTGACGACGGCCAGGCCCAAACCGGTACCTTTTGTTTTCGTCGTGACGTAGGGTTCGAAGGCGCGCTTGAGAATATTTTCGGCAAAGCCGGGGCCGCTGTCCTGCACGGTGAGGCGCACGCGCTGGCCCGAATCGCCCAGCCGCGTGCGAATGACGACCTCGCCCACCTGCCCCGTGCCGCTGGCGGCGGCCTCGGCGGCGTCCTGTGCGTTCTGCAGCAGGTTGTGCACGACCTGGCGGATCTGCTGTTCGTCGCCGCGCACGGGCGGGCAGCGCTCGTCGAGCTCCGAGCGCAGCGTGATGGGCAGGTTCTCGGTGTGATACAGCTGCAGTACGTCGGCCAGCAGCGCATTGAGGTCCACCGGCCTGAGGTCGGCCGCGGGCAGTCGCGCGTAGTCGCGGAACTCGTTCACCAGCCGCTTCATCGCATCGACCTGGTCGACGATGGTCTTGACCGACTTCACGAGGATGGCCTGCTCGGGCGGCGCCACCTTGCCCGAGAGCTTCATCTCGAGCCGCTCGGCCGACAGCTGGATCGGCGTGAGCGGGTTCTTGATTTCGTGCGCCAGGCGCCGCGCCACCTCGCCCCAGGCCTGCGCACGCTGGGCCGAGACGATTTCGGAGATGTCGTCGAACACCAGCAGCCGCGCGTCGCCCGGCAGCTCGGCGCCGCGCGCGACGATGTTGATGGCGTCGTCCTGCTGCGGCATGTCGGTGCCCGTGGCGTGCAGCTCGAAAGCGTGCTGCCAGTGGTCCAGGCCGTGCTGCATGCGCTCGACCAGGAACTCGTCGAACTGCTGCTGCACCTTGGCACCGAAGTCGGCCAGGCCCGGCACATTGACCAGCGCCTGCCCTTCGTAGGCGGCGAGCGGCGCGCGCAGCACGCGGGTGGCGCCCGGGTTGGTGGACAGCACGGTGCCCTTGGCGTCGAGCACGATGACGCCCGAGGTCAGGTTGTCCAGAATGGTCTGCAGGTTGTCGCGGGCGGCGTCGAGCTGGTCCATGGTCTTCTCGACCGCGCCGCGGGCGTCGGCCAGCTGCTGCGTCATGACGGCGAACGAGCGCGTGAGGCCGCCGAGTTCGTCCTTGCCCTGCAGCACGGCGGTGGGCCGCAGGTCGCCGGCGGCCACCTGGCGCACGCCGTCGGCCAGCACGAGCAGCGGTCGCGCCAGCTGGTTGCCGAACAGCACGGCCAGCAGCACGGCGCCGAACACGGCCAGGAACAGGCTCAGCGTGAGCGTGCCGATGTACATGCGGCGCAGCCCCTCGCGCGCCAGTGCGCGCTCCTGGTACTCGCGGTTGGCCTCCTGCACGGCCAGCGCGTTGGCGACCACGGCCGGCGGCAGCGGCCGCGTGACCTGCAGGTAGCGCGGCGCGGTGTCGAAATCGAAGCCCGGTCGCTGCACCATGGCCAGCGCGCGCACGCTGGCGGTCGACGGCGTGGCGCTGGGCAGCGCGGTTTCTTCCAGGCCCTCGATGTGCGCGACGGCGCGGTCGGGGCGCACCTGGCGAAACTGCTGCACGGTCGGCCGCTCGGGGTTGAGCTGGAAGCGCGACGCGCCCGCGCTGGCCACCAGCTGGCCCGAGCCGGTCCAGAGGATCACGTCGGTGGCTTCGAGCTGGTCGCGGATGCGCTCCAGCAGCAGCCCCGCGCTCGCGTCGGGCACCTGCGCCAGCTGCGCGCTGGCGGTGCGGGTTTTCGCGGCGAGGTCGTCAGAGAGCGAGTCGAGCGTGGCGCGGCCCAGGTTCAGGCCGGCATCGAGCGCGCCCTCCACCTTGACGTCGAACCAGCTCTCGATCGAGCGCGCGACGAACTGGTAGGACACCACGTAGACCAGCGCCCCCGGCACCACGCCCACGAGCGCGAAGATGGCGGCGAGCTTGATCAGCAGCCGGCTGCCGAACTTGCCCTGCCGCAGCCGCCGCAGCAGCCGGAACGCGACCCAGCCGATTACCAGCACCAGCAGCACGGCCACCACCACGTTGATGCCGAACAGGCGCACGTAGTAGCGCTCGTACAGCGCGCGGTTGTTCGTGGCCTGCGCCAGCAGGAAGATCAGCACCAGGCCGATGGCCGTGACCATGGCCGCGCCGACGCCCACGGCCCAGCGCAGGGCGCGCGAGCGGCGGGCGGCGGGCGTGGCCGCGGCGCCGCTGCGCGGCTTGGTGCTCACCGCTGCTTCTCCAGCGGCAGCCGGGCGGTGCGCTCGGCCGCGATGTTCCATTCGGCCTGCCCGACCATGCCAATCTGGAAGGGACGCGGCAATTGCGAGGTGTCGAGCCGGAAGCGGAAGGTGACCTGGTGCAGCGGCTCGTCGCCGATCTCGGCGGCGTCGCCCAGGCGCATCCGGCCGATGCGCTTGATGGCCTCGAGCGCGTCGCCGAGGCTGTCGAAATTCTGGTTCAGCGAGATGCCGAAGCCGGCGGCGCCGGTGATCGGCACCGGCGACACATTGAGCCGCCAGCGGCGCGTGAGGGGCTGGTAGGCCAGCCGCATGTGGCGCGCCACCTGCGCGACCTTGCGGTCGGTCCAGTACCAGCGCTCCTGGAAGACCTCGGCCTCGGCCACGAAGTAGATGGCGATGCCCTTGTCGAGCACGTCTTCGACCAGCGTGGGCAGCTCGAACTGCACGGCCGCGCTGAGATAGACGCCGTCGTCGGCCTGCTCCAGGCGCATCTGGGTGATGGTGGCACCGCCGGCGCGGGCCTGGGCGGTGGCGGCGGCGGGGAACAGGGCCATCCACAGGGCCCAGACCAACAGCAAACCGGCCAGCAGGATCGACCGGCGGCCGTCAGTGCGGCGCGGGTTTTTCAAGCAGGGCGTAGAAGAAGCCGTCGTGGTCACCAGAGGGATTGTCCGGGACGCCACGGGCATTCGCCCCACTTTGAGGCAGCAAGTGTCCCGGGGACGGCAGCAATCGGGCGTCGGTGTTGCGTACAAGAAACGCATCAATTTGTTGCGCGCCTTCTTCGCGGAACACGGAACAGGTGCAATAAAGCAGCCGGCCGCCGGGCCGTACGAGCGGCCAGAGCGCGGCCAGCAGCGTCGCCTGCTGGGTCGCCAGCTGGGCGGTGTCGCTCTCGCGGCGCAGCCAGCGCACGTCGGGATGGCGCCGCACGATGCCCGAGGCGGTGCACGGTGCATCCAGCAGGATGGCGTCGAACAGCACGCCGTCCCACCAGTCGGCGGGGCGGCCGGCATCGGCCACCACCACCTTGGCCTTCAGGCCGAGGCGAGCGAGCGTTTCGTCGATGCGGCGGCTGCGCACGGCATCGACCTCGAGCGCGGTCACCTCGATGGCGTCGGCGCCGGCCCGTTCGATCAGGTGCGCGGTCTTGCCGCCGGGGGCGGCGCAGGCGTCGAGCACGCGCAGCGGCGCGGCGCCGGGCTTGGACGGCAGCAGGCCGTCGAGCAGCAACGGGGCGGCGAGTTGCGCGGCGGCGTCCTGCACCGAGCAGGCCCCGTCGGAGAAACCGGGGAGCTGCTGCACGGGTCGGGCCCGCGTCAGCTGCAGGCCGTCGGTGCCGACGCGCGTGGCGCCGAGGCCCACGGCTTCGAGTTCCAACAGGTAGGCGGCCGGCGTCGATTGCAACGCGTTGACGCGCAAGGTCATCGGCGCCTGGGCGTTGTCGGCCGACAGCACGCGCTGCCAGTCACGCGGATGGTCGCGCTTGAGGCGCTCGATCCACCAGCGCGGGTGGTTCCATTGCGCGACCGGTTCGGTGTCGGTGGCGGCCACGAGTTCGTCGCGCTCGCGCAGGAAGCGGCGCAGGCAGGCGTTGATGAAGCTGGCCTGCGCGCGCGTTGCCGGGTTGCGCTTGGCGGCTTCAACAGCCTGATCAACCAGCGTGAACGGCTCGTAGGGGGCGTGGTCGCTGTGCCAGGCCAGCGCGAGCGCGGTGCACAGCAAGGCGTCGGGCAACGGCGGCGGCGTGCGCTTGGCCAGGTGGCGACGCAGCGCCTCGGCGCGGCCGAGCCAGCGCAGCACCTGGAAGCCGAGGGCCTGCACGCCGGGGCGCAGCGCGGGCTCGACGGCCTCGACGGCCTCGAACGCGACGGTGCCCGAGGTGCCGGCGCGAATCGACGCCAGCGCCCCTGCGGTCAGTTGCAGTTGGCGCCAGAGCGGCGGTTGTTGCGGCGCCGAGGAGGCGCTGCCCGAAGAGGGGTCGGAGGAAAGATCTGCTGGCAAGTTGGAGCCGATGGTAACGGGCGAGAAAGACAGCACGCCGCGCGGTGGAAAGAGAAACGAAGGCGCTACCCGCCTGTCGTCAGATCGGGTCAGGTCAAAGCAGTGGGGCCGCGGGCCGCAGCCGCACGATCCAGGCCACGAGCAGCGCCGGAAACTGGGCGATGCCTGCGTTGTACTGCGCCACAGCCTGGTTGAACTGGCCGCGCGCGATTTCCGCTGCAGCCGACGGCTCGGGCCAGGCGATGGGCGCGGCCGGATCGGACGCGCCGCCCAGGCCGGGCATCAGCGGCGCGGGCCGCGACAGCGTGCCGTCCGCGTCGAACACGGTGACCGCGCCCGGGTACTGGCGCCGCCATGCGGCAATGAGCACCTGCAGCGCGGTGGCCAGCGCCGCCATGCTGCCCGGGTCGAGCGGGCGCACCCGCGTTGCGCCGAGCAGGGTCGCGAGCTGCGTGGTGGCGGCCTGCAACGGTGCCACAGTGGGCGCGCCCTCGGGCGGCGTCTCGGGCCGCGGCGCGGCGGTGATGCTGGCCTGGACGAAATCGAGCTGCTTGCGCAGCGCCACGTCGAGCACGGCATAAGCCTGGAGCACGGCCGCACGCAAACGCACGAGCCGGTTGTAGGCGCCCACGAACCAGAACAGCAGCAGCGCGACAACGAGCCAGCCGGCCAGCGAATCGGGCAGGACGCTCATCGGAAACAGAACCTCTTGGTCATCGGTCGGAACCCTGCAAACACAAAGAAAAACGCCCCCCGACCGGTTCGGTCGGGGGGCGTGGGCTACCGGTCATGCCGGTGATGCTAACCAATTACTCGGTCGCAGCGCCTTCGTTGGCGTCCACCGTGCTGGTCGTCGCTTCGCTCTCGCTGGAGCCGGCCAGATCGGCGGCTTCCGACTCGGCGATGGCGCGGCGCTCGGCCTCGTCCATGGCGTCCTTGACCTTGCGGGCCTGGTGGTACGCCATGCCGGTGCCTGCGGGAATCAGGCGACCGACGATGACGTTTTCCTTCAGACCGCGCAGCTCGTCGCGCTTGCCCATGATCGCGGCTTCGGTCAGCACGCGCGTCGTTTCCTGGAACGAAGCGGCCGAGATGAACGAGTCGGTCGACAGCGACGCCTTCGTGATACCCAGCAGCAGGTTGGTAAACGTTGCGGGGATCTTGCCGTCGGCGCGCAGGGCGTCGTTGGTGTTGAGCATTTCGCTGCGTTCGACCTGTTCGCCGGAGATGTAGCTCGTGTCGCCGATGTTGTCGACCACGACGCGGCGCAGCATCTGGCGAACGATCACCTCGATGTGCTTGTCGTTGATCTTCACACCCTGCAAACGGTACACGTCCTGCACTTCGTCCACGATGTAGCGCGCGAGTTCTTCCGAACCCAGCAGGCGCAGGATGTCCTGCGGGTCTGCCGGACCGTCGACCACGCTTTCGCCCTTGTTCACCACCTGGCCTTCGTGCACCAGGATGTTCTTTTCCTTCGGCACGAGGTCTTCGTAGACGCCGCCTTCGGGATCGGTGATCTGCAGGCGAATCTTGCCCTTCGTTTCCTTGCCGAACGACACGGTACCGGTCATTTCGGCGAGCATGCCCTTGTCCTTCGGCGAACGGGCTTCGAACAGCTCGGCCACGCGCGGCAGACCGCCGGTGATGTCTCGGGTCTTCTGACCTTCGACCGGGATGCGTGCCAGCACTTCGCCGGGGCCCACGTCCTGGCCGTCGCGGATCTGCACCAGCGAGCCGATCGGGAAGCCGATCGTCACCGAGTGGTCGGTGCCGGGGATCTTCACTTCCAGGCCCTGGGCGTCGATCAGCTTGACCTGCGGACGCACGACCTTGGCAGCGCCGCGGCGCTTCGGGTCGATCACGACCAGGGTCGACAGACCGGTCACTTCGTCCACCTGCTTGGCGACCGTCAGGCCTTCCTCGACGTTCTCGAACTGCGCCTTGCCGGCGAACTCGGTAATGATCGGGCGGGTCAGCGGGTCCCAGTTGGCGAGCACGTGGCCGGCCTTGATCTGCTGGTCGGCCTTGACGGCCAGGATCGCGCCGTACGGCACCTTGTGACGCTCGCGCTCACGGCCGTGCTCGTCATGAATGACGATCTCGCCCGAACGCGAAATCACGACCAGCTCGCTCTTGCTGTTGGTCACGTAGCGCATCGTGGCGTTGAAGCCGATCGAGCCGTTCGACTTGGCTTCCACGCTCGAAGCGATGGCAGCGCGCGAAGCGGCACCGCCGATGTGGAAGGTACGCATCGTCAGCTGCGTGCCGGGTTCACCGATGGACTGGGCAGCGATCACACCGACGGCTTCGCCGATGTTGATCAGGCCGCCGCGGCCCAGGTCGCGGCCGTAGCAGGTCGCGCAGATGCCGAAACGCGTTTCGCAAGTCAGCGCGGTGCGGACCTTGACTTCGTCGACGCCCTGGGCTTCCAGGACTTCGATGTTGTCTTCGTCGAACATCTCACCGGCCTTGAGCAGCACCGAACGGTTTTCCGGGTGCAGCACGTCGTCCGCAGCCGAGCGGCCGAGGATACGGTCGCGCAGCGACTCGATCACTTCACCGCCTTCGACGATGGCGCGCATCAGGTAACCGCCGTGCGTGCCGCAGTCCTGCTCGGTCACGACCAAGTCTTGCGTCACGTCGACCAGACGACGGGTCAGGTAACCCGAGTTCGCCGTCTTCAGCGCCGTGTCGGCCAGACCCTTACGGGCACCGTGGGTGGAGATGAAGTACTCCAGCACGTTCAGGCCTTCGCGGAAGTTCGCGGTAATGGGCGTCTCGATGATCGAGCCGTCCGGCTTGGCCATCAGGCCCCGCATACCGGCCACCTGGCGAATCTGCGCTGCGGAACCGCGGGCGCCGGAGTCGGCCATCATGTAGATGGAGTTGAACGACTCCTGCTCCACGTCCTTGCCGTGGCGATCGATGACGCGCTCCTTGGAGAGCTTGGACATCATGACCTTGGACACTTCGTCGCCGGCCTTGCCCCAGATGTCCACCACCTTGTTGTAGCGCTCGCCGGAGGTCACGAGACCCGAGACGTACTGCTGCTCGATCTCTTTCACTTCCTTGGCTGAACGCTCGATGATGCCGTGCTTTTCAGCGGGCACCAGCATGTCGTCGATCGCGATCGAGATACCGGCCTTGGTTGCCAGACGGAAGCCGTTTTGCAGCAGCTTGTCGGCGAACACGACGGTCTCTTTCAGGCCGCACTTGCGGAACGAGACGTTGATGAGCTTGGAGATTTCCTTCTTCTTCAGCGCCTTGTTGATGTTCGAGAACGGCAGGCCCTTGGGCAGGATCTCGGACAGCAGGGCGCGGCCCACGGTGGTGTCCACCAGCGAGGTCGACGGCGTGAACACGCCGGTTTCCTTGTCCTTGGTGTACTCCGTGATGCGCACGGCGATCTTGGCGGTGAGCACAACCACGTCGGCGTCGAGCGCGCGCTGGACTTCACCGATGTCGGAGAAGACCAGGCCCTCGCCCTTGGCGTTGATGCGGTCGCGGGTCGTGTAGTACAGACCCAGCACCACGTCCTGCGAAGGAACGATCGACGGTTCGCCCGAAGCCGGGAACAGCACGTTGTTGGAGGCCAGCATCAGCGTACGGGCTTCCATCTGTGCTTCCACCGACAGCGGCACGTGGACAGCCATCTGGTCGCCGTCGAAGTCGGCGTTGAAGGCCGCGCAAACGAGCGGGTGCAGCTGGATGGCCTTGCCTTCGATCAGGATCGGCTCGAACGCCTGGATGCCCAAACGGTGCAGCGTAGGCGCACGGTTCAGCATGACCGGGTGTTCTTTGATGACCTCTTCCAGGATGTCCCAAACCACCGGCGTACCCGATTCGACTTCCTTCTTGGCAGCCTTGATCGTGGTCGCGATGCCCATGGCTTCGAGGCGCGAGAAGATGAAAGGCTTGAACAGTTCGAGCGCCATCAGCTTGGGCAGGCCGCACTGGTGCAGCTTGAGCGTCGGGCCCACCACGATGACCGAACGGCCCGAGTAGTCCACGCGCTTGCCCAGCAAGTTCTGGCGGAAACGACCGCTCTTGCCCTTGATCATGTCGGCCAGCGACTTCAGTGCGCGCTTGTTGGCGCCCGTCATGGCCTTGCCGCGGCGACCGTTGTCCAGCAGCGAGTCGACCGCTTCCTGCAGCATCCGCTTTTCATTGCGAGCAATGATTTCCGGAGCCTTCAGCTCCAGCAGGCGGCGCAGACGCGAGTTGCGGTTGATGACGCGGCGGTACAGGTCGTTCAGGTCGGAGGTCGCGAAGCGGCCGCCGTCCAGCGGCACCAGCGGACGCAGGTCCGGCGGCAGCACGGGCAGCACTTCGAGCACCATCCAGTTGGGCTTGATGCCCGACTTGCGGAAGGCCTCGAGCACCTTCAGGCGCTTGGAGTTCTTCTTGACCTTGACTTCGGAGCCGGTCAGGTCGCCGCGCAGGCGTTCGATCTCGCTGTCGAGTTCGATGCCTTCGAGCAGGTCCTTGATGCCTTCGGCGCCCATCTTGGCGATGAACTCGTCACCGTATTCCTTGCGCTTGGCGTCGTAGTCGTCCTCGGACATGATGCCGAACTTCTTCAGCGGGGTCATGCCGGGGTCGGTGATCACGTACGCTTCGAAGTACAGCACGCGTTCGATGTCGCGCAGCGTCATGTCGAGCACGAGGCCCAGACGCGACGGCAGCGACTTCAGGAACCAGATGTGGGCGCAGGGCGCGGCCAGGTCGATGTGACCCATGCGCTCGCGACGCACCTTGGTCTGCGTGACTTCAACGCCGCACTTCTCGCAGATCACGCCGCGGTGCTTCAGGCGCTTGTACTTGCCGCACAGGCACTCGTAGTCCTTGATGGGGCCGAAGATCTTGGCGCAGAACAGACCGTCGCGCTCGGGCTTGAACGTGCGGTAGTTGATCGTCTCAGGCTTCTTCACCTCGCCGAAAGACCACGAACGGATCTTCTCGGGCGAAGCCATGCCGATCTTGATGGCATCGAAATGCTCATCGGGCGTGAATTGCTTGAACAGGTCGAGTAGCGATTTCATAAGACTCTTTCCCTTTTCAACTTAGGAACGCTCGAGCTCGATGTCGAGACCCAGCGAACGAATTTCCTTGACCAGCACGTTGAACGATTCCGGCATGCCGGCTTCGATCGAGTGTTCGCCCTTGACGATCGACTCGTACACCTTGGTGCGGCCGACCACGTCGTCGGACTTCACGGTCAGCATTTCCTGCAGCACGTAAGCGGCGCCGTAGGCTTCCAGTGCCCACACTTCCATTTCACCGAAGCGCTGGCCACCGAACTGGGCCTTGCCGCCCAGCGGTTGTTGCGTGACGAGCGAGTACGGGCCGGTCGAACGAGCGTGCATCTTGTCGTCGACCAAGTGGTGCAGCTTCAAGAAGTGCATGTAGCCGACAGTGACGGGACGCTCGAACTGGTCGCCGGTGCGGCCGTCGTACAGGTACGCCTGGGTGCGCGTATCGGTCAGGCCCTTGAGCTTGGCGATGTCGTCCGGGTAGGCGAGCTTCAGCATGCCGCGGATTTCTTCTTCCGAGGCGCCGTCGAACACCGGCGTCGCGAAGGTCGCGCCGCTTTGCAGGTTGGCCGCCATATCGAGCAGCTCGGTGTCGCTCAGCTGGCCGAGCTCTTCCTTGCGGCCCGAGCCGTTGTACAGCTGCTCCAGGAACTTGCGCAGCTCGGCCACCTTGGCCTCTTGCTGCAGCATGTCACCGATGCGCTGGCCGATGCCCTTGCCGGCCCAGCCCAAGTGCACTTCAAGCACCTGGCCCACGTTCATCCGCGAAGGCACGCCCAGCGGGTTCAGGCAGATGTCGCACGGCGTGCCGTCGGCCATGTGGGGCATGTCTTCGACCGGAACGATCTTGGACACCACACCCTTGTTGCCGTGACGGCCGGCCATCTTGTCGCCGGGTTGCAGGCGGCGCTTGACGGCCAGGTAGACCTTGACCATCTTGAGCACGCCCGCGGGCAGCTCGTCGCCCTGCGTGAGCTTCTTGCGCTTTTCTTCGAACGCGAGGTCGAAGCTGTGGCGCGTTTGCTCGAGCGAGTTCTTGATCGACTCGAGCTGCGAAGCCACTTCGTCTTCCGCCGGACGGATGTCGAACCAGTGGAACTTCTCGACCGACGACAGGTAGGCCTTGTCGAGCTTGGTGCCCTTGGCCAGCTTGTTCGGGCCGCCGTTGGCGACCTTGCCGGTCAGCAGCTTCTCGATACGGTCGAACGCGTCGGCTTCGACGATGCGCAGCTGGTCGTTCAAATCAAGGCGGAAGCGCTTCAGCTCGTCGTCGATGATCTGCTGGGCGCGCTTGTCGCGCTGGATGCCTTCGCGGGTGAACACCTGCACGTCGATCACAGTGCCTTGCGAGCCCTGGTCCACACGCAGCGAGGTGTCCTTCACGTCGGAAGCCTTCTCGCCGAAGATGGCGCGAAGCAGCTTCTCTTCCGGCGTCAGCGTGGTCTCGCCCTTCGGCGTGACCTTGCCCACCAGCGTGTCGCCCGGCTGCACTTCGGCGCCGACATAAATGATGCCGGATTCGTCGAGGCGGTTGAGCTGCTGCTCGGCCAGGTTCGGGATGTCGCGCGTGATTTCTTCGGCGCCCAGCTTCGTGTCGCGCGCCATCACCACCAGTTCCTCGATGTGGATCGAGGTGTAGCGGTCTTCGGCGACGACGCGTTCGGAGATCAGGATCGAGTCTTCGAAGTTGTAGCCGTTCCAGGGCATGAACGCGATCAGCATGTTCTGGCCGAGGGCCAGTTCGCCGAGGTCGGTCGATGCGCCGTCGGCCACCACGTCGCCCTTGGCGATCTTGTCGCCGCGCTTGACGATGGGACGCTGGTGGATGTTGGTGTTCTGGTTCGAACGCTGATACTTGATCAGGTTGTAGATGTCCACACCGACTTCACCGGCTGCCGCTTCGGCGTCGTTCACGCGCACCACGACACGGGTCGCATCGACGTAGTCGACGATACCGCCGCGGGTGGCCGTGACCACGGTGCCCGAGTCGACCGCGGAAACGCGCTCGATGCCGGTACCGACCATCGGCTTTTCGGGGCGCAGCACAGGCACGGCCTGACGCTGCATGTTGGCGCCCATCAATGCGCGGTTCGCATCGTCGTGCTCCAGGAACGGCACGAGCGAGGCAGCCACCGACACGATCTGCGCGGGCGACACGTCCATGTACTGGATGCGTTCGGCACCGACCAGGATCGATTCGCCGGCTTCACGTGCCGAGACCAGGTCGCCGGTCAGCTTGCCGTCCTTGTCCAGGACCGCGTTGGCCTGGGCGATGACGTACTTGCCTTCTTCGATGGCCGACAGGTAGTCGATGTCCATCGTGACCTTGCTGTCGACCACGCGACGGTACGGCGTCTCGATGAAGCCGTATTCGTTCAGGCGGGCGTACAGGGCCAGCGAGTTGATCAGACCGATGTTCGGGCCTTCAGGCGTTTCGATCGGGCACACACGGCCGTAATGGGTCACGTGCACGTCGCGCACTTCGAAGCCTGCACGTTCACGCGTCAGACCACCCGGGCCAAGGGCCGACACGCGGCGCTTGTGGGTGATTTCGGACAGCGGGTTCGTCTGGTCCATGAACTGCGACAGCTGCGACGCACCGAAGAATTCCTTCAGCGCGGCCGAGATCGGCTTGCTGTTGATCAGGTCGTGCGGCATCAGCGGCTCTTGCTCGGCCTGACCCAGACGTTCCTTCACGGCCTTCTCGATACGTGCCAGGCCGGTGCGGTACTGGTTTTCGGCCAGTTCGCCGACGCAACGCACGCGGCGGTTGCCCAGGTGGTCGATGTCGTCGACTTCGCCGTTGCCGTTGCGCAGGTCCACGAGGATCTTGACGACAGCCAGGATGTCTTCGTTGGTCAGCACCATCGGGCCGGTCGACTCGTCGCGGCCGACCTTGGCGTTGAACTTCATGCGGCCCACGCGCGACAGGTCGTACGTGTCCGGGTTGTAGAACAGGCGCTGGAACAGGGCCTGCACTGCGTCTTCCGTCGGCGGCTCGCCGGGGCGCATCATGCGGTAGATGGCCACGCGCGCAGCGAACTCATCGACGGTTTCGTCGATGCGCAGCGTCTGCGAGATGTACGCGCCCTGGTCCAGTTCGTTCGTGTAGATGACCTGGATGTCCTGCACGCCCGAGGTACGCAGCTTCTTCAGCAGCGCTTCGGTCAGTTCGTCGTTGGCCTTGGCCAGGATTTCGCCGGAGTCGGCGTCGACGATGTTGCGGGCGATGACGCGGCCGATCAGGAAGTCTTCCGGCACGCTGATGTGCGTGGTGCCGCCCTGCTCGAGCTCACGCGTGTGGCGCGCCGTGACGCGCTTGTCCTTGGCGACCACGACCTTGCCCGACTTGTCGGTGATGTCGAAGCGCGCGACTTCGCCGCGCAGACGCTCGGAGACGAACTCCATCTGCGCGCCGCTGTCCATCAGGCGGAAGTTGTCGTTCACGAAGAAGTTCGCGAGGATCGATTCCGGGTTCAGGCCGATGGCCTTCAGCAGGATCGTGACCGGCATCTTGCGGCGACGGTCCACGCGGAAGTACAGCATGTCCTTCGGGTCGAACTCGAAGTCGAGCCACGAACCGCGGTAAGGAATCACGCGGGCCGAGAACAGCAGCTTGCCCGAGCTGTGCGTCTTGCCCTTGTCGTGTTCGAAGAACACGCCGGGCGAACGGTGCAGCTGCGAGACGATCACGCGCTCGGTGCCGTTGATGATGAACGAACCCTTGTCGGTCATGAGCGGCACTTCGCCCATGTAGACCTCTTGTTCCTTCACTTCCTTGACCACCTTCGACTGCGACGTCGACGACTCGCGGTCATAGATGATGAGCTGCACCTTGGCGCGCACGGCCGAGGCGAAGGTCAGACCACGGGTCTGGCACTCACGCACATCGAACGCCGGCTTCGCCAGGTTGTACTCGAGGAACTTCATCTCGACGAAACCGTTGTGCGAGACGATCGGGAAGGCGGCGTCGAACGCGGCCTGCAGGCCTTCGACGGTGCGTTGTTTGGGGGCGATGCCGGCTTGCAAGAACGCGGTGTACGCGTCTTTCTGCATCTGCAGCAGGTAAGGGATTTCGACGACGCTGTCGCGGTTACCGAAACTTTTTCGGATGCGCTTGCGTTCGGTGTAACTGTACGCGGACGATTGGGCCATGAGAGCTCCGGTGCTTGAGATCTTCAGCGACTTGTCAGCGATGCCGGACGAACGGCATCACTGCTTGGCGGCTGGCCACTACCAGCCGTTGGCGGACGGCGATGCATTGCACATCGCCCGAACCAAGGGGTCTTCTGCAGTCGGGTTCAGAAGACACTCAAAAATCGTCTTGGTTTTTGCTTTTCCGTCGACCTTTCGGTCTTCGGGAAAGCCGGAACCAAGCCGGCTTTTGGGTGCGCTCTGAAAGCGGCAAAGGCTGGAGGGCCTTTTCAGGCACCTCCAGCCCTCTAGGGGGTCTGAATTACTTCAGTTCCACCTTGGCACCGGCATCTTCCAGCTTCTTCTTGGCGGCTTCAGCGTCAGCCTTCGACAGGCCTTCCTTGACAGCCTTGGGAGCGGCTTCCACCAGGTCCTTGGCTTCCTTGAGGCCCAGGCCGGTGATTTCGCGCACGGCCTTGATCGCCGACACCTTGTTCGCGCCAGCATCCATCAGCATGACGTTGAATTCGGTTTGTTCTTCAACGGCTGCAGCGGCGGGGCCGGCAGCTGCGGGGCCCGCCATGGCGGCAGCGCTCACGCCAAACTTCTCTTCGATGGCTTTCACCAGGTCGTTGAGTTCCAGGACCGTCATGCCGTCAAGCGCGGTCAGAAATGCGTCTTTATCGAATGCCATTTTTGTTTCCTAACAATTGGGTTGAATATTTCGAACGCGGGCCGCTTACGCGGGCTGCGCTTCGGCTTCCGCCGGTGCATCGGTTGCGGGTGCTGCTTCGCCTTCGCCACGCTTCGCGGCCAGCGCCGCGAGAACGCGTGCCGTACGGGAAATCGGGGATTGCATCAAGCCCAGCAACTGCGCCAACAGCACTTCCTTCGAAGGGATGCTTGCGAGCTGCTTCACGCCGTTCACGTCCAGGGCCTTGCCGCCAAACGCACCACCGCGAATCACCAACTTGTCGTTGGTCTTCGCGAAGTCGGCCACCACCTTGGCGGCGGCCACTGCGTCTTCGGAAAAGCCGTAGATCAGCGGACCGGTCATCTGGTCGCCAATGACTTCAAATGCGCTACCAGCCACAGCACGGCGTGCCAGGGTGTTCTTCAGAACACTCAGGGTCACACCCTTGCTGCGAGCTTCGGCACGCAGTTTGGTCATGTCGGCAACCGAAATACCACGGTATTCCGCCATCACGAGCGTTTGAGCTTTTGCGGCGAGGCTGGTCACATCACTGATGACCGCTTCTTTCTCACTGCGATTCAGACTCAAGGTCTACTCCTTTTAATGCGACCTTCGGCCGGGGCCTCGGATCGCGCTTCATGCAGCGACCAACTGTTTCGGAACAAAAATCAAATTCCTTGCAGTGGGGTCGCCATCTGCGCTGGATACCGGAAGGATCGATCCGGCCATTAAGTGCAGCGCCCTGCACACCAGCGGTCTTGGATGGCTCGCGGCAACCGAAGCTGCCGCGACCCACCACATTCGCCCTGCCCCTTTCAGAGCCGGGCCAATCTCTTCAGCTCGCCGAGATGGTTTGCGTGTCCACGCGGACACCCAGACCCATGGTCGACGACACAGCCACCTTGCGCAGGTACACACCCTTGCTGGTCGCGGGCTTGGCCTTGACCAGAGCGTCGATCAGCGCAGCGAGGTTGCCTTGCAGCTTGTCGTTGTCGAACGAGCGACGGCCGATCGTGCCGTGGATGATGCCGGCCTTGTCGACGCGGAACTGGACCTGGCCAGCCTTGGCGTTCTTGACAGCGGTGGCGACGTCAGGCGTCACGGTGCCAACCTTGGGGTTGGGCATCAGGCCACGCGGGCCGAGGATCTGACCGAGCGTACCGACGACGCGCATGGCGTCAGGAGCAGCGATCACGACGTCGAAAGGCATGTCGCCAGCCTTGACCATCGCAGCCAGGTCGTCCATGCCGACGATGTCGGCGCCGGCGGCCTTGGCTTCTTCAGCCTTGGCGCCTTGGGCGAACACAGCAACGCGCTTGGTCTTGCCGGTGCCGTTCGGCAGCACGACAGCACCGCGGACCACTTGGTCCGACTTCTTCGCGTCGATGCCGAGCTGCACAGCCACGTCGATCGATTCGTCGAACTTGGCGGTAGCGGCGTCCTTGACGATGACGATGGCGTCAGCCAGGGCGTACAGCTTGTTGCTGTCGACCTTGCCTTCGAGCGACTTTTGCTTCTTGGTGATCTTGGACATTTACACGCCCTCCACATTCACGCCCATCGAGCGGGCCGAGCCGGCGATGGTGCGAACTGCTGCGTCGAGGTCGGCGGCAGTCAGGTCCTTCATCTTGGCCTTGGCAATTTCCTCGAGCTGAGCGCGCGTGATCTTGCCGACCTTGTCGGTGTGCGGACGGGCCGAGCCCTTGTCCAGCTTGATGGCCTTCTTGATCAAGGTGATCGCCGGGGGCGTCTTGATGATGAAGGTGAAGCTCTTGTCAGCGAACGCGGTGATGACCACCGGCAGCGGCAGACCCGGCTCGACGCCTTGGGTTTGCGCGTTGAACGCCTTGCAGAACTCCATGATGTTCAAACCACGCTGGCCCAGTGCGGGACCGATGGGTGGTGACGGGTTGGCCTTACCAGCTGGCACTTGCAGCTTGATGAAGCCGACGATTTTTTTCGCCATGCTTTGCTCCTTGCGGGTGATATCGCCTTGGCTTTCGCCGCGGCTCCCCGGGGTTAAACGACTCTTCGATCAAAGCCGCGCGCCGAGTCGGACAACGCGCAGCCGGAAACTAGCAGGCCCGCCCGAAGGCAGGCCGTGGGATCAGGTCTTCTCGACCTGACCGAATTCGAGCTCCACAGGGGTGGCGCGGCCGAAAATCATGACCGACACGCTGACCTTGCTCTTCTCGTAGTTGACATCTTCCACCGTGCCATTGAAGTCGGTGAACGGGCCTTCCTTGACGCGCACAAATTCACCCACGGTGAACTCGACCTTGTGACGCGGCTTCTCGGTGCCCTGCTGCATCTGGTTGACGATGTCCTCGACTTCCTTCTGCGAGATCGGAGCCGGACGGTTCTTGGCACCGCCCACGAAACCCGTCACCTTGTTGGTGTGCTTCACCAGGTGCCAGCTCTCGTCATCCATGATCATTTCGACCAGCACGTAGCCCGGGAAGAAGCGGCGCTCGGTGGTGCGCTTCTGGCCATTCTTGATTTCGACCACTTCTTCGGTCGGGACCAGGATGCGGCCGAACTTGTCCTGCATGCCGGCGCGGGTGATGCGCTCGGTGATGTTGCGCTCGACAGCCTTCTCCATGCCTGAATAGGCATGCACCACGTACCACCGCAGATCAGGGTTGGCAGCAGGCATCAGAAGGGGATTTTTCTCCTCTTCCGGCGTGCTCGGCGTGGTTTCAACTGCGTCGTCGGTCATTATTTTCTCCAGCCCAGAATGAGGTCAAAGAACACCCATTCGAGCGTCTTGTCGGTGAGCCAGAGGAAGACGGACATGATCGCCACGAAGGCGAACACATAGGCCGTCATCTGCATCGATTCCTTGCGGGTCGGCCAGACGACCTTCTTGACCTCGCGCCACGAGTCACGACCGAAAGCCCACAGCTGACGGCCATTCTCGGAGCTGCCGAAGGCGCCCACGGCCGCGGCCAGGCCGACCAGCAGCGCAGCCCATTGCACCAGCGAGCCTTGGCGCGACAGCAGGTAGAACGCCACGATGGCGCCCACTGCCAGCACCACCGCCGCAGCCAGCTTGGCTTTGTCGGCACCCGTGCTCACGGTTTCGATTTGAGAAGTGGCCATGTCGGCTGATTTCCTGTGACCTTGCGGCCTTCAATTCAATGCGTCCCTTGAGACGCCGAAGCCCACCGGATCGCGATGGGCTTGTCGGGGTGCCACCTAGGTGGCAGGGGCAGTAGGAATCGAACCTACAACCTTCGGTTTTGGAGACCGACGCTCTGCCAATTGAGCTATACCCCTCCGGTACTCTTTACGCTTGGCTTAGATGTCGAGGATCTTGGCCACGACGCCCGAACCCACGGTACGGCCGCCTTCACGGATGGCGAAGCGCAGGCCTTCTTCCATCGCGATCGGGTTGATCAGCTTCACGGTGATGCTGACGTTGTCGCCGGGCATGACCATTTCCTTGTCCGTGGGCAGCTCGATCGCGCCGGTCACGTCCGTCGTGCGGAAGTAGAACTGCGGACGGTAGTTGTTGAAGAACGGCGTGTGACGGCCGCCTTCGTCCTTGGACAGGACATAAACCTCGGCGGTGAAGTGCACGTGCGGCTTGATCGAGCCGGGCTTGCACAGCACTTGGCCGCGCTCGACTTCTTCGCGCTTCGTGCCGCGCAGCAACACGCCGACGTTGTCGCCCGCTTGACCTTGGTCCAGCAGCTTGCGGAACATTTCCACGCCGGTGCAGGTGGTCTTGACCGTCGGGCGGATGCCGACGATTTCGATTTCTTCGCCGACCTTGATCACGCCGCGCTCAACGGCGCCGGTCACCACGGTGCCGCGACCCGAGATCGAGAACACGTCTTCGACGGGCATCAGGAACGTGCCGTCCACAGCGCGCTCAGGCGTGGGGATGTACGTGTCCAGCGCTTCGGCCAGCTTCAGGATGGCTTCTTCGCCCAGCTTGCCCTTGTCGCCTTCGAGAGCGAGCTTGGCCGAGCCGTGGATGATGGGGGTGTCGTCGCCAGGGAACTCGTACTTGTCGAGCAGCTCGCGCACTTCCATTTCGACCAGCTCGAGCAGCTCGGCGTCGTCGACCATGTCGCACTTGTTCAGGAAAACGATGATGTAGCCCACGCCCACCTGGCGAGCCAGCAGGATGTGTTCACGGGTCTGGGGCATCGGGCCGTCAGCGGCCGAGCACACCAGGATGGCGCCGTCCATTTGAGCGGCGCCCGTGATCATGTTCTTCACATAGTCGGCGTGACCGGGGCAGTCGACGTGTGCGTAGTGGCGGTTGGCCGTTTCGTACTCGACGTGCGCGGTATTGATCGTGATGCCGCGGGCCTTTTCTTCGGGCGCTGCGTCGATCTGGTCGTAAGCCTTGGCTTCGCCGCCGAACTTGGCCGACAGAACGGTTGCGATCGCAGCCGTCAGCGTCGTCTTGCCGTGGTCAACGTGACCGATCGTGCCCACGTTCACGTGCGGCTTGGTGCGGGTGAATTTACCTTTTGCCATTTTTCGACTCCGAAAAAAACGATTTCAACGCATGCAGATGGGTCGCAAGCCTGTCGTTGCAACCCCAGAAAACTGGTGCCCTTTGCGGGAATCGGACCCGCGACCTCTCCCTTACCAAGGGAGTGCTCTACCACTGAGCCAAAAGGGCTTTTGTTCTAACCAAATCGCTTCCGGCGCCGAACCGGGTCTCTGGAGCGGGAGACGGGAATCGAACCCGCGTCATCAGCTTGGAAGGCTGGGGTTCTACCATTGAACTACTCCCGCATCGGGGGCACTTCAAGGCACCCAAAGCGCTAGATCCAATCGCTCTTAGAAACCAAATTCATCGCTGGTGGAGAGGGCTGGATTCGAACCAGCGTACTCGTAAGAGGGCAGATTTACAGTCTGCTGCCATTAACCACTCGGCCACCTCTCCGGCGAACCTCGAAATATAGCACGATTTTGTGACTACACAGGATTCCCAGCAAAAGATGAAGCGGGGAAACCTGCTCGAGGTGTGAAGCCTCTGATTATGAGCGAAGTTCGGAGCCTCCCGACTCCTGCGCCTCACGCCATGCACGGGCTTCACCGAAATGGCCGCAACCGATGAACGGAACGGGCGGCCGAAGCGCAGAAAGCGGCGAGGGATGATTCGACATCAGCACCTTATGGCGCTCAACATCGATCAACGCGCGCTTACTCTGCGCATGCGAGCCCCATAGCATAAAAACAACAGGCCGTTCGCCCTGCGCCACATGGCGAATCACGGCGTCCGTGAGCACCTCCCAGCCGCGACCTGCATGGCTGGCCGGCTGGGCTTCTTCGACCGTGAGACAGGTGTTGAGCAGCAGCACGCCGTGCGTCGCCCATTTCACGAGGCTGCCGCCCGGGTTCGGAAACGCCGGCGGCGGCGTGCCCAGGTCGCGCTGGAGTTCCTTGAAGATGTTGCGCAGCGACGGCGGCAGGGCCACGCCCGACGCCACCGAGAAGGCCAGGCCCTCGGCCTGCCCTCGCCCGTGGTACGGGTCCTGGCCCAGGATCACGACCCGCACGTCTTCCGGCGGCGTGAGTTCCAGCGCCCGCAGCGGCTGCGGCGGAAAGATCACCGCCCCGGCGTCGAGGCGCTCGCGCAGGATACCCTGCAGCTTCTGCCCGACAGCGCCCGCAAAGAACTCGTCGACCAGCGGCTGCCAGCCCGGCGCCACCGGCCAGTCGGCAGGATCGCTGCTCGACAGCTGATCCGGCCGCGTCATTTGAACAACGCAGCGAGGGCCTCGCCGGGTTCCTTGGCGCGCATGAAGGCTTCGCCGACCAGAAAGGCGTTGACGCCCGCGGCGCGCAGCGTGGCGACGTCCTCGCGCGTGGCAATGCCCGACTCGGTCACCGGCAGGCGATCTGCCGGCAGCTTCGGCAGCAAATCGATCGTCGCCTGGATCGACACCTCGAAGTTGCGCAGGTTGCGGTTGTTGACGCCGATGAGCGCCGTCTTGAGCTTCAGCGCGCGCTCGAGTTCGGCCGCGTCGTGCACCTCGACCAGCACCGCCATGCCCAGTCCGCGCGCGATGGCTTCGTAGTCCTTCATCTGCGTGTCGTCGAGGCAGGCGGCGATCAGCAGGATCGCGTCGGCGCCCATCGCGCGCGACTCGTACACCTGGTAGGCGTCGATGATGAAATCCTTGCGCAGCACGGGCAGGTCGCACGAGGCGCGCGCCTGCTTGAGGTAGTCGACGCCGCCCTGGAAGAACTGCTTGTCGGTCAGCACCGAGAGGCAGGCCGCGCTGACCACGCCGTCGCCCTCGGCATAGCTTTGCGCGATATCGGCCGGAATGAAGTCTTCACGCAGCACGCCCTTGCTCGGGCTGGCCTTCTTGACCTCGGCGATCACCGCCGCCTGGCCGGCCGCGACCTTGGCGCGCAGTGCGGCTTCGAAGTCGCGCGTGAGCACGCGGCTTTCGGCGTCGAAGCGCACGGCCTCGAGCGGGGCGCGCTTCAGCGCAGCGGCGACTTCCTGGCGTTTGACGGCGACGATCTTGTCGAGAATGTCTGACATGGCTTGCTCTGCTTTCGGTGGCACGACGGCCTGATTCTCAGAAGGAGGTGGTGGCCTTGACCAGCTCGGCGAGCTTGGCCTTGGCCGCACCGGAGGCGATGGCCTGGCGCGAACGCTCCACGCCCGCCGGCACCGAGTCGACCACGTTGGCCGCGTACAGCGCCGCGCCCGCGTTGAGGAGCACGATGTCCAGCGCCGGGCCGGCCTGGTTGTCCAGCACGCCCATGAGCATGGTCTTCGACTGCTCGGGCGTCTCGACGCGCAGCGAACGGTTGCTCGCCATCTGGAAGCCGAAGTCTTCCGGGTGCAGCTCGTACTCGCGGATCTCGCCGTCCTTGAGTTCGCCGATCATGGTGGACGCGCCCAGTGAGATCTCGTCCATGCCGTCGCGGCCGTAGACCACCAGCGCATGCTCGGCACCGAGGCGTTGCAGCGCACGCACCTGGATGCCGACGAGGTCGGGGTGGAACACGCCCATCAGGATGTTCGGTGCGCCGGCCGGGTTGGTCAGCGGGCCGAGGATGTTGAAGATCGTCTTGATGCCGAGTTCCTTGCGCACCGGCGCGACGTTCTTCATCGCGGGATGGTGGTTCGGCGCAAACATGAAGCCGATGCCGACCTGCGCGATGCACTGCGCGATCTGCTCGGGCTTGAGGTTGATGTTGACCCCCAGCGACTCCAGCACGTCGGCACTGCCCGACTTGCTCGACACGCTGCGCCCGCCATGCTTGCTGACCTTGGCGCCGCCCGCGGCCGCGACGAACATCGAGCAGGTCGAGATGTTGAAGGTGTGCGAGCCGTCGCCGCCGGTGCCGACGATGTCCACGAGGTTCGTGGTGTCGGCCACGGGCACCTTGGTCGACACCTCGCGCATCACCTCGGCTGCGGCGGTGATCTCGCCGATGGTTTCCTTCTTGACGCGCAGGCCGGTGATCAGCGCGGCCATCATCACGGGCGAGCACTCGCCGCTCATGATGAGCCGCACGATGTGCAGCATCTCGTCGTGGAAGACTTCGCGGTGTTCGATGGTGCGCTGCAGCGCTTCCTGGGGGGTGATCATGAAGAGTCTCCTCGGTGTGTACGTATCGGCAGGCCTCAAGCCTTGAAGAAGCCGCGGATCGCCGCGACAGCGCGGTCGACGCCTGCGGCATCGACGTCCAGGTGCGTCACGAAGCGCAGGCGGTACAGCCCGGTCGCGAGGATGCCCTGCTGGTTGAGGCTGGCGAGCAGCTCCGAAGAACGCGCCTGCGCCGCGCCCGTGAGATCGACGAACACGATGTTCGTGTGCGGCGCCTCGACAGTCAGGCCCTCGATGCCTTCGAGCCCCTGTGCGAGCCGCTGCGCCAGCGCATGGTCGTCGGCCAATCGGTCGATGTGGTGATCGAGCGCATGCGAAGCGGCTGCAGCAAGCAACCCCGCCTGCCGCATGCCGCCGCCCGCCATCTTGCGAATGCGGTGCGCGCGCGCAATGAAGTCACGCGAACCGACCAGCGCCGAACCAACCGGCGCGCCCAGGCCTTTGCTGAAGCACACCGACACGCTGTCGAAGCACTGCGCGATGCGGCGCGCTTCGGCACGGATGTCGCCTCGCTTGTTCAGTGCCGCCTGCGCGGTGGCAGCATTGAAGAGACGCGCGCCATCAAGATGCCGCTGCAGTCCCTTGCGCTTGGCCAGATCGGTGGCGGCCTGCACGTAGTCGAAGGGCAGCAGCTTGCCGCCCAGCGTGTTCTCCAGCGCCAGCAGCTTCGTGCGTGCGAAGTGCGCGTCGTCGGGCTTGATGGCCGCTTCGATCTGCGCGAGCGGCAGCGTGCCGTCGGGCGCGTGGTCGAGCGGTTGCGGCTGCACGCTGCCGAACACCGCGGCGCCGCCGCCTTCCCAGCGGTACGCATGCGCCTGCTGGCCGACGATGTACTCGTCGCCGCGGCCGCAATGCGACAGGATCGCGCACAGGTTGCTCTGCGTGCCGGTGGGCACGAACAGCGCCGCCTCGAAGCCCAGCAGCGCGGCGATCCTCTCCTGCAGCGCGTTCACGCTCGGGTCGGCGCTGAAGACGTCGTCGCCCAGCGGTGCGGCCGCCATGGCCTCGCGCATCGCGGGCGTGGGCTGCGTGACGGTGTCGCTGCGCAGGTCGACGAGGGAAGAGCGGTCGGTCATGGGGGTCAGTCCAGGAAGTTCTTGAGCATGGCGTGACCGTGCTCCGTCAGGATCGATTCGGGATGGAACTGCACGCCTTCGATGCGCACGTCATGCGCAAAGCCGGTGTGCCGCACGCCCATGATCTCGCCGTCGTCGGTCCACGCGGTGACAGCCAGCGCCTTCGGGCAGCTCTCGCGCTCGATCGAGAGCGAGTGGTACCGGTTGACGATGAACTTCTGCGGCAGGCCCGCGAACACGCCCTCTTGCGTGGTCGTGATCTCGCTGGTCTTGCCGTGCATGAGCTGCTGCGCGCGCACGATCTTGCCGCCGAAGGCCGCGCCGATGGCCTGATGGCCCAGGCACACGCCCAGGATGGGCAGCTTGCCCGCGAAGGCCTCGATGGCCGCCACCGACACGCCCGCCTCGGCCGGCGAACACGGCCCGGGCGACACCACCAGCCGCGTCACGCCCGAAGCGATCAGCTCGCCGATCTGCGCGACGGTGATCTCGTCGTTGCGATGCACCTGCACGTCCGCGCCCAACTCGCCGAAGTACTGGACGATGTTGTAGGTGAACGAATCGTAGTTGTCGATCATCAGCAGTTTCATGGCTTGCTCACAATCCGGTGCACGCCCTTCACGACAGGGAACACGTTGAAGTTGATGAGAAGGCCCAGCTTCAGGCCCGACAGGCGCAATGCGGCCAGCACCTGCGCGCGGTGCAGATCGGTCAGTACGTCGACCGCCTTCAGCTCGACGATGACCGACTGCTCGATCACGAAGCCTGCGCGGTAAACATCGCCCAGCGAGCGGCCCTTGTAGCTGGCCGACAGCGCCACGTCGCGCGTGAAGCCGATCTCGCGCTCGGCGAGTTCGATGGCCAGCGCCGCGGCGTAGGCGCCTTCGTCGAGCCCCGTGCCGAGCACACGCTGCACTTCGACGGCGGCGCCGATGATCTCGTGCGAGAAGTCGTTCTGAATGTCGGGTGCGTTGCTCATTCCAGGCCTTCCTCGACCAGTTCGGCGGCACGCAGGAGTGCGCGCGCCTTGGCTTCTGTTTCTTTCCACTCCAGCTCGGGCACCGAGTCGGCGACCACGCCGGCCGCGGCCTGCACGTGCAGCATCTGGTCTTTCACGATGCCGGTGCGGATCGCAATCGCCACGTCCATGTCGCCCGCATAGCTGATGTAGCCGCAGGCGCCGCCGTAGAGGCCGCGCTTGGTGGGCTCCAGCTGGTCGATGAGTTCCATCGCGTGCACCTTCGGCGCGCCGGTCAGCGTGCCGGCGGGGAACGTGGCCTTGAGCACGTCGATGGCGGTCATGCCGTCCTTCAGCGTGCCTTCGACGTTGCTCACGATGTGCATCACGTGGCTGTAGCGTTCCACCGCGAAGGCCTCGGTCACCTTCACGGTGCCGGTCTTGGCGATGCGGCCGATGTCGTTGCGCGCGAGGTCAATCAGCATCACGTGCTCGGCGCGCTCCTTCGGGTCGTTGATGAGCTCCACCTCGGCGGCCTTGTCGAGTTCGATCGACGCGCCACGCGGGCGCGTGCCGGCCAGCGGGCGGATGGTGATCTTCTGCTCGCCGTCGCCCGTGTTCTCCTGGCGCACCAGGATCTCGGGCGAGGCGCCCACCACGTGGAAGTCGCCCAGGTTGTAGTAGTACATGTAGGGCGACGGGTTCAGCGAACGCAGCGCGCGGTACAGCGACAGCGGCGACTCGGTGTAGCGCTTGCTGATGCGCTGGCCCACCTGCACCTGCATGAAGTCGCCGGCGGCAATCATCTCTTTCGCGCGCTCGACCGCGGCGATGTAGTCGGCCTTGGCAAAGCTGCGCTCGGGCGGGTGAGCCTGCGTGGGCTTCACGACGGGCGCGCTCACCGAGTACTTGAGCTTGTCCTTCAGCTCGCGCAGGCGGCGCTTGCCCACGGCATAGGCCTCAGGCTGCTTCGGGTCGGCGTAGACGATCAGGTAGAGCTTGCCCGACAGGTTGTCGATGACCGCGAGTTCTTCGCACTGCAGCAGCAGGATGTCGGGGCAGCCCAGCGTGTCGGGCGGGCAGCTTTTTTCGAGCTTGCGCTCGATGTGGCGCACGGTGTCGTAGCCGAAGTAGCCGGCCAGGCCGCCACAGAAGCGCGGCAGGCCGGGTCGCAGCGCAACCTTGAATCGCTTCTGGTAGTCGGCCACGAAGTCCAGCGGATTGCCATTGGCGGTCTCGACAACCTGGCCGTCGGTCACCACTTCGGTGACGGCCTCGTCGCCGAAGCCCGAGGCACGCAGCAAGGTGCGCGCCGGCAGGCCGATGAAGCTGTAGCGCCCGAAGCGCTCGCCACCGACGACCGATTCGAGCAGGAAGCTGTGCTTGCCGCCGCCCTGCGAATGGGCGAGCTTGAGGTACAGGGAAAGCGGCGTTTCGAGGTCGGCAAAGGCCTCGGCCATCAGCGGGATGCGGTTGTAGCCCTGGGCGCTGAGGCTCTTGAATTCAAGTTCGGTGATCACGGATCGTTCTCCAGTTGCCTGCCGGCGCTCCTTTGGCCGGTGGCAAGGTCATTCACTGGTGGCCCGGAATCGATGCGTCGATCCGGAACCGCGGGCGCACGGCGTGCGCCGTGCAATCAAACAGTCAGCGATGTATGGCGACGCCAGGGCCAGGCTCCCCGGCTGCCTTCACCTGTTTGAATGATGTGATGAACGAACATGGAGCGCCGAGTTTAGCCCACGAAAACGGCGCCTTGTGCAACCGCTGGCTTCAGGGTTCCCCCGGGCCCTGCGGGATAAAACGAAAAGATACATTCGCACGACCGTTCGCAAATTCAAGGAGACTCACTTGTTCGCCCTCCCGCTCCCGGCCGTGTTCTCCCGCCTCGCGGCGTTCGCTTTTCTTTCCGCCGCGCTCTGCGGCGGCGCCTTTGCGGCGCAGGTCGACGTGGCCGGCGTCAAGCTCGAAGACCAGATGGACCTGCGCGGCGCCCCGCTGGTGCTGAACGGCGCAGGCATCCGCTACAAGACCATCATCAAGGTCTACACAGCCGGGCTGTACCTGGGCAAGAAGGCCTCGACCACCGAGGAAGCGCTGGCTGTGCCGGGCCCCAAGCGCGTGGCGATCACGATGCTGCGCGACATCGACGCCAACGAGCTCGGCAAGCTCTTCGTGAAGGGCGTGGAAGACAACTCGCCCAAGAGCGAGATGGTCCACCTGATCCCCGGCCTGCTGCGCATGGGCCAGATGTTCGCGGACCAGAAGCAGCTCAAGGCCGGCGACACCTTCACCATCGACTGGGTGCCCGGCACGGGCACGCTGATCACGGTGCGCGGCGTGCCGCAGCCCGATCCGGTGAAGGAAGTGGCGTTCTTCAATGCGCTGATGCGCATCTGGCTAGGCCCGAACCCGGCCGACTGGAAGCTGAAGGACGCGCTGCTCGGAAAGCAGTAGCCCGTCAGGCCGCCGCGAGGTCGGCCAGCGAATCCACGAACCCGTCCGCATCCACGCCGCGCACCGGCTCGCCGTGGTTGTAGCCGTAGGTCACCAGCACCACGGGGCAGCCGGCAGCGCGCGCGGCCCGCGCGTCGTTGCTCGAATCGCCCACCATCAGCGTGCGCGACGGCACCGTGCCCAGCGCCTCGCAGGTCTTCAGCAGCGGCAGCGGATCGGGCTTCTTGCGCTCGAAGGCATCGCCGCCGAACACCTGCTCGAAGAAACCGTCGAGCCCCTTCGCGGCCAGCAGCGGCTTGGCGAACGCTGTCGGCTTGTTCGTGAGGCAGGCCAGCCGCAGCCCACGCGCGCGCAGCGCCTTCAGGCCTTCGACCACGCCGGGGTACGCGGACGAATGGCGGCCGTTGATCTCCAGATAGTGATGCTGGTAGCACTCCCAGGCGCGATCGAACAGCGCCGCCGGGGCCGGCGCGCCCACATGCGCCAGCGCCGACAGGATCAGGTGCTCCGAGCCCTTGCCCACCATGTGCTCGATGGCGGCGGGCGGCACCGGCGGCAGGTCGAGGTCGCGCAGCATGCGGTTCAGGGCTTCGGCAAAGTCGCCGAGCGTGTCGACCATGGTGCCGTCGAGGTCGACGATGGCAGCGTCGAAACGGGAAAGGTCGGTGCGAAGAGTGTCCAAAACAGGCGGCTCCCGGGGAGCGAAGTGGGTGGTGGATGCGCGAGGCACGCATTCTCCCCCGGCCGCAAAATAGGCGCCTATGACTTCCACGCCCCCCCCGCCCTCCGCCCCTCGCCCCATCCGCACCGCCGCCACGCTGGTCGTGCTGCGCGACGGCCCCGACGGCCTCGAGGTGCTCATGCTGCGGCGGGCCGAAAAAACCAACGACCAGAACAGCGGCGCCAGCGTCTTTCCGGGCGGCATGGTCGATGCGCACGACCGGCTGCTGCACCCGCTGTGTGCCGGCCTGGACGATGCCGCCGCGAGCGCGCGCCTGGGCCTGCCCGAAGGCGGGCTCGACTTCCATGCGGCGGCGATCCGCGAATGCTTCGAAGAGGCCGGCCTGCTGCTCGCGAACGATGTGCAAGGCCGGCCGGTCGAGCTGCTCACGCTCACGTCGGGCGAACTCGATGCCATGCGCGCCGCCGCCGAGCGCAGCACCGACGCCCTCCTCGCACTGTGCGCGCAACGGGGCTGGTGCCTCGCCGTCGATCGCGTCTCGTACTTCAGTCACTGGCTGACCCCGCCCGGCATGCCGCGCCGCTTCGACACGCGTTTCTTCGCCGCCGCCATGCCCGCCGGCCAGGAGGTGCGCCCCGACGGGCGCGAGACCGTCGAGCACCTGTGGCTGAAGCCCGCCGATGCGGTCAGCCCCGCGCGCGGCCTCAAGCTGATGAACGTGACGCGGCGTGTGCTCGAGCACCTGGGCACCTTCGCCAACGTCGGCGACTTCATGGCGCATGCGCACGCGCTGCGCCGCATTCCGCTGACCATGCCGCGGCTGGCCGATGGCCCCGCAGGCCGTCGCCCGGTGAACATGGAAGAGCCTGCCTACGACGAGATCGGTCACCTCGACCCTGACGGCCAGGGCGGCGGTCGCTATGCGCTCGAAGCGGGCCTCGTCACGCCGCTGTCCGCGCGCGTGCTGCGCGTCGTGCACGACAGCGGCCTCAACAGTTTTGTGATCGGCGGCACCGAAGGCTGGGCGCTGATCAACCGCGTGCCCGGCGACGCGGCGCACGAGGCTGCGCTGCGGGCGGCGGCGGCCGGGCCGGTGCGATGGGTGCTGTCGGCTGACGCTGCGCCGCAGTCCCTGGACCTTGGCGGCGCCACGCTCCATGTGTTGGGCGCACAGGGTTTCCTGCTGGCCGAGGAGCGCATGCTGTTCACGGACGACGTAGTAAACGTCGCCGTCGAAACGGATCACCTTGTCGAATGGATCGTGCCCTCGCGCGGCTTCATGCGCCGCCCGGCGTCGGCTGTCGCCGACTGAGCCACCGCACTCGCGTCAGGCCTGCTGCGCTTCCGTCAGCGCCTGCGCCGCCACCACCGCCTCGGTGCGGTTGCGCACGTTGAGCGCACGGAAAATCGCCGCGAGGTGGATCTTCACCGTGCCTTCGCTGATGCCCAGGCTGCGCCCGATCAGCTTGTTCGGCTTGCCTTGCGACAGCAGCTGCAGCACCTCGACCTGCCGCTCGGTCAGCACGTTGCGCAGGTGTTCGAGGGTCTGGGTGCCGCCGCCATTGCCGCCGCGCGCAAAGGGCTCGCCCCCTGCCGAAGACGACGGCGACACACCAGCCACGATGCCCGGCGGCAGCGCCGTGAGCATCATCGGCGGCACATACACGCCGCCCGCCAGCACGAGGCGCACGGCCGACAGCATGACTTCGGGGGAATAGGCCTTGGGAATGAAACCGAGCACGCCGCGTTCGAGCGCGCTGCGCATGATGGACGGGTCTTCGTAGCCCGACAGCACGATCACCGGCACGGCCGGATGTCGTCGCCGGATTTCGTCGATGTGGGCCTGCCCGTCCGCGCCGGGCATGTTGAGGTCGATCAGGGCCAGGTCGAGATCGTCGGTGGCGCCGGCAAGCAGCTCGTCGACGCTCAGCGCCAGGACGAACTCGATGCCGGTGCCCAGCTCCGACAACTTGGCTTTGACCGCCTCGATGACGAGCCGGTGGTCGTCGGCGATCAGAATTTTCATGGCATACCCCAGTGTCCCAACGTCAATGTGCATTGGATTCTTCTGCGACTGCGAAGATAACGGCGATTGTCCCGTCCCACAAGGCCGCTGCGCCCTACCAACGGCATAGACCCCAAGCGGTATGGCGGCCCGTTCGGCGCGTTGAAAAAATGAACGCCTACTCGAACCACCGGGGACATGGGCATGTGCGATCGCTGCAGGCGCCGGTGCACGGCATGCTTCGCAATGCACGCTTGAGAAGCGGGCATCCCTCATGGCCCGCCTGCTCGACTGCTTCTCGCCCTTCATTGCCTTCGGTCTCGGCCTGGACGCATCGATTGCCGCCGGCCGCCCCACCCTCCCCCACGACGACGCCCAGCGCGAGGCCCTGCGGCTGCTCGACATTGCGCGCGCCGACGCCCGTGACGCGGGCGCCAGCGCCACGCAGATCGAATCGGCCGCCTTCGCCATGGTCGCGTGGCTCGACGAGATCCTGGGGCGCCACCCCGATGCGGTGGACGGCGCCGCGCCGCTGCAGGTGCAGCTGTTCAACTCCAACAACGCACACAGCGAGTTCTTCCACCACCTCTCGGCCCTCGGCGCGCACGATCACGAAGTGCGCGAGGTCTACTGGCACGCGCTGGCGCACGGCTTCAAGGGCCAGTACTACTTCGAGTCGGGCGACGAAGGCGAGCTGGGCAAGCTGAAGGACCTGCACGGGCGGCAGCTGCAGCCGCGCCCGGCCGAACTCGAAGGCCTGGCACAAGAGGGCGCCGCGCTGCCACCGCACGACGTGCGCGACCTTCATGACCCGCGCGGCCTCGCCGCCCTGCGCCGACGCCGGCGCGACCGCACGCTGCGGCGCACCGCCGCCGCGCTCGCGGTGCTGCTGCCCTCGCTCGTCCTGCTGTGGCTCTGGCAGGCCGGCCCGCCGGCGGCCGACACCGCCCTCACGCAGCGCATCGACCAGCAGCTCGCCAGCTACGCCTGCGCCGACCTCGAGGCGTCGATCGACGCCGATGGCCGCCCGCGCGTGACCGGTTTCGTCTCGCAGCGCGACGACCTGCTGAAAGTGGCGGACGACGTGGCGGCCATTCCCGGCGTGCGCGCGCCCCACTTCAACATCGGGCTGCGCGTGTGGCCGCACTGCGAGGTGTTCGCCATCCTCAAGCCCTCGCAGGCGCGCAACCGCCAGAAGAAACACGGGCTCAGCGTGAGCGCCCCCTCGGCCATCGACGGCCGGTTGCGCGAGGGCGATGCGGTGCGCGTGCAGGTGGTGGCACCGCACCACGAGAGCTACATCTGGGTCGACTACTTCACCGCCGACGGTTCCGTGATGCACCTGAACACCGGGCCGGCCCCGACGCGGTTGCGCGCGGGCGAGTCGCTGGAGCTGGGGCGCGACATCCCGTCAAGCTGGCTCGTGAGTCCGCCGTTCGGCAACGTGATGATCACCGTGCTGTCGGCGCCGATGCCGTTCAGCGAGACCTCCAACCGCCCGCCATACGAGATGGCCTCGGCCTACCTGCTGCGCCTGCGCGAGGCGCTGGCGGCCAGCAAGAACAGCGAGCGGCTGATCGCCGATCTCATCTCGCTGGAAACCGTGGCGCGCTGAACGTGGTCAGCGCGCGCAGCCGCTGAAGCTACTTGGCCGCGTCCACGCGGATCTGCCGCGCGCCGAAGGTCACGTTGAGTACCTGCGCCTGGCCCGGCGTGACCGCGCGCACCTCGCGCCAGCGCGCGCGATCGAGGTCGCGGAACGCGGCCATCACGCCGATCGCCTTGGCATCGGCCGGCAGGGTGAGGTCGAGCTTCTTGCTCTCGCCGGGGCGCAGCAGCATCTCTTCGCGCTGCACCAGCTCGGCGCCGAGCGTGGCCTGGTCTTTCTCGAACAGCGAGAAGAAGTCGGCGCCTTCGAAGGGCCCCGGCGTCTTGAGCGCGTAGACGCGCACTGTGAGCGGCGAGGCGCGGCCGCGCGCGTCGGGATTGGCATCGGCGGCGGCCGTGAGCGTGATCGACACCGGCGTGACCACCGGTTTGCTCGCGCAGCCTGTCAGCCAAAGACCCGCTGCAGCAAGGCCAAGGGCCGCGATACGGCGCCGCGATGCGGCAGCAAGAAGGCCCTCATAGGACGAATGGTGTGTACCCAACGTGCGCATGCTATTCCCTTCGTTGCATTGACCGGTCCTGACGCATCTTTGATTATCACCAGCGAACTCGAACAGGCAACATGCTGACTCCACAACTCGTCGACGCACTGCTCACGCCCATCGGCGAGGCCTCGCCCTGCGGGGACGACCTGGAGTACGACGCGGACTTCATGGCCCTCACCGCTGCGGCGCAGGGCAAGGCCGAACAGCAGTTCGGCGACACCGTGATCCCCGCTGTCGAACCCGACTGGCGCGACGTGGCCGAACGCGCCGACGCGCAGTTGCGCCGCAGCAAAGACGTGCGCGCCGCCGTGCTGCTGTTGCGCGGCGCCACGCGCCTGCAAGGCACCGTCGGCTTCGCCACCGGCCTGCAATTGCTCACCTCCCTGCTCGACACCTTCTGGGACGGCATACATCCAAAGCTGGATGCGGACGACGACAACGACCCCACCATGCGCCTGAACGCGCTCGCGCCGCTCGGCGACGACAGCATGGTGCCGCGCGACCTGTACGACGCCGTGGTGGGCAACGCGCCCGGCGTGGGCCCGATCCGCGTGCGCGACATCGCCATTGCGCACGGCGTGCTCAACGCCGTCGGCGGCGACGCCTCCTATTCGCCCGCGCAGGTGCATGGCGGGCTCGAGGCGCTGCACGCAGCGAACCCCGAGCAGCTGCAGGCCGCCATCGGCCTTCCCGCGCTGCTCGACCGCCTGCAGAAGCTGCTGGGCGAGCGCACCGGCCGCACCGATGCAGTAGACCTCGGCACGCTGCGCACCGTGTCGCGCACGGTCGCCAAGGCCTGCACGGCAGCAGCCGGCGCACCAGAAGCATCGACCGACGAGGGCGCAGTCGCAGACGGCGACGCACCCTCTGGCAACGCGGCACGCCCGGCCGCAGCGCGCGGCGAGATCCAGAACCGCCAGGACGCGGTGCAGATGCTCGACCGCGTCATCCGCTACCTCGAACAGGCCGAGCCCGGCAACCCCGCGCCGCTCCTGATCGAACGCGCCAAGAAGCTCATCGGCGTGAGCTTCCTGGACATCATGGCCAACCTCGCGCCCGGCGCGATGGACACCATCGAGACCGTGACGGGCAAACGCCAGTCCGAATGACCGACCCCGTTTCCACCCGTTCCCCTTCATTCCCGCAAGGAGCATCGCCATGGCCAAGAGCAGTCAGAAATTCATCGCACGCAACCGCGCGCCCCGGGTCCAGATCGAATACGACGTCGAGCTGTACGGCGCGGAGAAAAAGGTCCAGCTGCCCTTCGTGATGGGCGTGCTGGCCGACCTGTCGGGCAAGCCCGCCGACCCGCTCGCGCCTGTGGTCGATCGCAAGTTCCTGGAGTTCGACGTCGACAACTTCGACGCCCGCATGAAGGCCATGAAGCCGCGCGCCGCCTTCGCCGTGGAGAACTCGCTCACCGGCGAGGGCGACCTCAAGGTCGAGCTCACCTTCGACAGCATGGACGACTTCTCGCCCGCCGCCGTGGCCCGCAAGGTGGGCGCGCTCAACAAGCTGCTCGAAGCGCGCACGCAGCTGTCGAACCTCGTGACCTACATGGACGGCAAGGGCGGCGCCGAAGACCTGCTGGCCAAGGTGCTCGAAGACCCGGCCCTGCTGCAGACGCTGGCCGCCAGCAAGAAGCCCGAAGACGGCGAAGCCGCCGCCTGAGCCCGTTCAGATTCCCTGACAGACACACACCGGTACACGAGGAGAAACCATCATGGCCGACGCACTCGAGCAGAGCGCACTCAAAGACGTTGCGTATGCGGGAAGCGACTTTTCGTCGCTGCTGCAAAAAGAATTCAAGCCACGCAGCGACGAAGCCAAGAGCGCCGTCGAAGCGGCCGTGCTCACGCTGGCGCAGCAGGCGCTGAGCAACAGCACCGTCATCGGCAAGGACGTGACCAAGTCGATCCAGGCCATGATCGCCGCGATCGACGCCAAGCTCACCGACCAAGTGAACAAGATCATCCACCACCCCGACTACCAGAAGCTCGAGAGTGCGTGGCGCGGCCTGCACTACATGGTGAACAACACCGAGACCGACGAGAACCTGAAGATCCGGGTGATGGACATCTCGAAGGTCGAGCTGGCCAAGAACCTCAAGAAGTTCAAGGGCGCGGCCTGGGACCAGAGCCCGATGTTCAAGAAGATCTACGAGGAAGAGTACGGCCAGTTCGGCGGCGAACCCTTCGGTGCGCTGGTGGGCGACTACCACTTCGACCAGAGCCCGCCCGACGTCGAGATGCTCGGCGAGATGGCCAAGATCGCCGCCTCGGCCCACGCACCCTTCATCACCGGTGCCAGCCCCAACCTCATGCAGATGGAGTCGTGGCAGGAGCTGGCCAACCCGCGCGATCTGACCAAGATCTTCTCCACGCCCGAGTACGCCGGCTGGCGCAGCCTGCGCGAGTCGGACGACTCCAAGTACCTGGGCATGTGCATGCCGCGCTTTTTGGCGCGCACGCCCTACGGCGCCAACACCAACCCGGTGGAAGAGTTCGACTTCGAGGAAGACACGGCCGGCGCCGACCACAGCAAGTACGCCTGGGCCAACGCCGCCTATGCGATGGCGACCAACATCAACCGCTCGTACAAGCTGTACGGCTGGGGTTCGCGCATCCGCGGCATCGAGTCGGGCGGCGCGGTCGAAAACCTGCCGCTGCACACCTTCCCCAGCGACGACGGCGGCGTGGACCAGAAGTGCCCCACCGAGATCGCCATCAGTGACCGGCGCGAAGCAGAGCTGTCGAAAGCCGGCCTGCTGTCGATGATCCACCGCAAGAACTCCGACTTCGCCGCCTTCATCGGCGCCCAGTCGCTGAACAAGCCGGCCGAGTACGACGACCCCGACGCCACGGCCAACGCCAACCTGGCGGCGCGCCTGCCGTACCTGTTTGCCTGCAACCGCTTTGCGCACTACCTGAAGTGCATCGTGCGCGACAAGGTCGGCAGCTTCAAGGAGCGCGAGGACATGCAGCGCTGGCTCAACAAGTGGATCATGAATTACGTGGACGGCGACCCCGCCAACTCGTCGGAAACCACCAAGGCCCAGAAGCCGCTGGCCGCCGCCGAGGTGATCGTGGAAGAAGTCGAAGGCAACCCGGGCTACTACACGTCCAAGTTCTTCCTGCGTCCGCACTACCAGCTCGAAGGCCTCACGGTCTCCCTGCGGCTGGTGTCGAAGCTGCCGACGGCCAAGGGGGCCGGTTGAAAAAAATCTGCGGATTCTTCTTGAATTCCGGGTTCCGTTTCGTTCTATGAGTAGCTGCCGGGCATCGGAACTTTTCTCTCCCCGCCGGCAGCCATTTTTTTCGTTTCGATCATCAACCGCCCGAGTGCAATCGGGTTCCAAGGAGTAGGAACATGTCATCTGACTTTCACATCAAGCTCGACGGCGTCAAGGGCGAGTCCTCGCACAAGGACCACAAGGACGAGATCGAGATTTCGTCGTGGTCCTGGAACGTGAGCAACGCATCGGGCGCGGGATCGGGCGGCGGTTCAGGCAAGGGCAAGGCCTCGCCGGGTGAATTCAATTTCACGCACACCTACGACAAGGCGTCCCCCGTGCTCGCCAAGCACTGCGTGAGCGGCAAGCACTTCAAGGACATGGTCATGACCTGCCGCAAGTCGGGCGAAGGCCAGCAGGAGTACCTGAAGGTCACGCTCAAGGAAGTCTTCATCTCCAACGTGGGCCCCGGCGGCGCGCAAGGCGGCGACGTGCACGAGCAGGTGGCCTGCAGCTTCAAGGACATCGAGTTCGCCTACAAGGGCCAGGACGACAAGGGCGCCGGCGGCGGCGAGGTGAAGTTCGGCTGGAACGTGGCCACCACCGAAACCCGCTGACGGGCGACGGACTCGCCAGCCCAGTCCGCCCTTGGCACCCCACGGTGCCGGGGCCGGTCCCTGCACGTCCTCACCGGAGCAATGCCATGGCATTCAGCACCACACTCGTCGGCAGCAGCGGCAAGCTGCACACCACCTACAACTCCGATTGGTCGGTCGGACGGATCGGCTCCAACACGCGTGAAGACGTGATGCTGGTGCAGGCCCTGTTCAAGATCTTCTACTACGAGCTGCTCGGCTTCAACCACGACTTCGACCCGCCCCCCAACTGGAACGAAGTGATCGTCGTGGACGGCTACTACGGGCCGGTCACGCAGAAGCACATCACGCACTTCCAGGAGCAGGCGATCGCACGCGGTCGCAAGGTCCTGCCGGACGGCATCTTCGATCCGTTCCGCGAGCCCGGTGCGTCCAGCACGATCAGCAAGACGCGCTATGCGCTCGACCTGCTGAACAACGGCTGTGCCAACAGCTGCGAAGAGCAGAACATCGACAACTACACCAACCTGCCGAACCGGGAAGACATGCCCGCGTTGCTGCGCAGCGCGCTGAAGAAGGTCAAGAAGAAGGCCAGCAAGTACAGCTGAACAGTCTCGGCGGCCCCAGGCAAAACGCCCATCCATCGGATGGGCGTTTTGCTTGAGGGATGGGATGGCACCGCCTCGTCGCGAGGCAGGCCGTGCTCAAGGGTCCGTCGGCGCCACGCTCTCGGGCAGCAGCCGCGTCATGTCGTCATCCTGGTCCTCGATCACCCACAGCGTGAGCGCCGTGTAGTTGTCGTGGCCCGGCTTGGCATTGGCCTTGATCTGCGCATCGAGCAGCTCGGTCCACTGGCTGGGCGTGCGCGAGGCATGCAGCGTGTCGACCAGGCACTCGTCGCCCAGCGGTTCCCACACGCCGTCGCTGCACAACAGCAGCACGTCGCCGGGCAGCAGGCGCATGCGGTCGGACACCGCGATGTCGGGCGCCTCCTCGATCGAGCCCAGTGCCGACAGCAGCATGTTGCGCTGCGGATGCAGGCGGGCGCCCTCTTCGTCGAGCATGCCGCCCGCGACCATCTGCTGCACCAGGCTGTGGTCGGTGGTGCGCGCCACGATGGCGCCGCCGCGGAACAGGTAGGCACGGCTGTCGCCGCTGTGGACCCAGGCCAGCGCTTCGCGCTCCAGGTCGATCACCGCGAACACCACCGTGGAGCGCATGCCGGCGAGCTTGCCGCCTTCGGCCTGGCGCGCCACCACATCGAGGTTGGCGCGTTCGACCAGCGCGCGCAGCGCGGCCTCGTCCAGCGAGGGCGCGCCCGAGAAGCCGCCGAGCATGCTGGCACGCACCGTGGCGGCCGCCACGTCGCCGCCGCCGTGGCCGCCCGCGCCGTCGGCCACCAGGCAGGCGACGTAGCGCTCGTCGTGCCAGTGGCCGTGCACGTCCTCGTTGTAGGTGCGGCCGCCCTGCCGGGAGAGCGTGACGATTTCGATTTCCAAGCGGGGTGCCTCGCGTGTGCTGGGGGTTGTTCTGGTGGTCTTCAGGTGTCGGACTTGAGGCGCGCCATCTGCTCTTCGTAGGCCGCGAGGAAGGCCTTGCCGAAGAGGCTGTGGAAGTCGTCCTCGGCCTCGCTCGCGATGCCGCCGTACAGCGCCACGAACTGGTCCCAGAGCTTGGCCTTGCGGTTGGCGGCAAAGAGCGCGTCGAGTGCGGTCCTGGCGCTGATCTTCTTCTCGAGCTCGGCCGGCTCGAAGCGGCCGATGACATGGGCCAGCGCCGCGCGCATGCCCACCATCACGCCGAACTGGTGCGCGCGCAGGTCGTCGAAGGCATCGCGCATCGCGGCCTCGGGCGGCATGAAGCCGCGCACGCCGGGGCCCAGCAGGTGCGCCAGCGCGACCTCGACCGTGGGCGAGAACTTGAGCGGGTTGTTGGCCTGCGACGCGATCATCGTGACCTCGGCGCGCACCTCGCGCTTGAACTCCTGGCGCGTGAGCAGCAGCTGCAGCGTGCCTTCGGTGGACGTGCGCAACATCGCGCCGATCCGCTCCATGAGGCCCGGCGTGAGCATCTCGGGCGGCTGGTGCGTGCTGGCCAGGCCGCGCAGGAAGGCGGCGAGCAGTTCGTCGTCGGAGGCGGTGCGTGGGGGCGAGGCTGCCGGCGTTGCGCGCGGCGCGACGTACACGGGAGGCGGTGGTGGCGGGGGCGGTGGCGGCTCGGCCACGCGGCCGGCGTTCTCGGGCCCGCTGATGCGGATCGGCTGCCCGGTCACGTCGTCGAACTTCGCGAGCGAGGCCACAGGTGCTGGCGCGGGCGCAGGGGGCGGCGGCGGTGGCGGTGGTGGCGGCGTGATGGCCTTCGGCGGCTCGAAGCCGAACTGGTCGATCGGCAGGTGATCGGAGCGCGGCACCGGCGTGGCGGGCGCGGTGCGTTGGAACGCGGCCATCGGGTCGGCGTCCGACGCGGTGTTGGGCTGCAGCAGCGGATCGGCCAGCGGCGACAGCGCGAGCGGATCACCGCCGATGCCGCCGGCGCCCGGCGAACCGCCGAAGAGGTCGTCGATGCTCGCGGCCTTGCCATGCGCGGGCGGCGCGCCGAGGTCGGAAAAATCGTCGAGCGCGCCGAGCCCCGCAGAAGGTGCGGCCGACGGCGTGGGGCCGAGCAGGTTCGCGAACGGGTCGACCTCGTCGGCCTGTGCATTGCGCGAGCCGCCGGCCATCGGGTCGGGGAAGAGCAGCGACTCGGCGGGCGCGGCGGCACGGGCCGCAGCAGGCGCCGGGGCGGGCGCCGCCGGTGACCCCAGCCCCGCAAGCAGGTCAGCGAACGGATCGTCGCTGTTGCTGGCAGGCGCAGCGGCCGGTGCCGACATCACGGTGTTGGGAATGACCGGCGCGGGCGATGGCGCCGCAGCCGCCATCACGCGCACCGAGAGTTCGAAGCTGCCGATGACGAGGCGTGCGCCGTCCGTCAGCGCCGCTTCCTTGCCCGCGCCCAGCGACACGCCGTTGCATTGCATCGCGTTGCTGCCGCGGTCGATGACGAAGTACTGGCCCTCGCGGCACAGCACCTGCGCGTGCACGCGGGAGACGGTGCGATCGGGATCGTCGAGCACCAGCGTGTTGGTGTCGGCACGCCCGATCATGCCCCCGCTGGGACCGAAATCGGCGGCAATGGCCGGCCCTGCCGGGGCACCTTGCCGTGTGATGACAGCGATATGAATCATGAGTCGGCCCCCGGGGCTGCTACGCCCGAACACGGCCCGCGCGTGCGCGGGCGAAGTCCAAAGGAGTATTCATTCCGGGGGGCGGGTTGGCAATCTCGCCGGAAGAGGTATGCCATTGCGGCGCGGTGGTGGCAAAGCGCGCACTGCATGCACCTCAGGGCGCCAGCAGGAGCACCAGCGTCTGGCTCGGCACCGTGCGCACGCCGGGGCAGTTGGTGCTGTTCTGCAGCGAGGTGCTGGTCAGGCGCGTGGCGGGCATGCTGTTCAGCAGCACCGTGAAGGCGCCCGTCAGATGGCGGCTGGGTCCCATGACCGTGCCGGACGCCACGCCCAGCAGCACGCCCGGGTTGTCGCCATTGGTCATGGGAATGACCGTGCCGAGGTTGTGGGCCGGCGTGCACATGAACAGGATCGTCGGGCAGTTCGGAATGGCCATCGGCCCCATCGCGATGTTCGGATAAGGCACCGGGATCGGCGAGGGCGCGGCGGGCGTGATGCAGACATCGGGAAACCCCATGTCCGTTCCCATCATCTGGCAGTTGGCGAACATGGTGCTGCCTCAGCCGAAGTGGATTTGCGCGCCGCGCGTCTTCACCAGCTTGGCGCCGTTGATCAGCGCATGCTCGCCGCGCAGGTGCAGCAGCTCGGTTGCATCGCATTCGATGTGGGCCGCATTCACGCGGTCCAGCCCCTTGGTCGTGCGCAGGTAGTGCTGGCTGAAGTGGTTGACGCGGTCCACCACCGTGCTCAGCAGGCTGCCCACGAGCTTGACCGTGCCGGCGATCATGCGCACCCGTTCGCCGATGAACTCGGTCGAATCGAGCGACACGGTGGCGGTGGCGGCGCGCACGCCCAGGCGGTGCGACGCCAGGTGCAGTTGATCGGCCTCGAGCGCGAGCTGTCCGCCCTCCACCACGAGCCGCGTGTCGCCGCTGCACCGGAGCACGCGCTCCTGCGTGCCGGCGCAGCGCTCCAGCACCGAGAGCACCCAGATGTCGCCCGGTGCCGTGCCGAAGCACAGCACGGTGTCGCCGGCCGCCGGCACCAGCAGGCAGCCCGCGGCCGTTCGCACGGCCGCGACCTGCGCGCCCTGCCGGACGCACAGCGTGCCGTTGCGTCCCGCCTCCAGCAGCGCGGTCCAGCAACGCTCGGGGGGTCCCGCGGGCGGCGCCGGGTCGGCGTCGATCGGCCTGGCGCTGCGCGGCGCGGCGGTGGCGCAGCGGACGGGGTGGTGGGCGGTGGTTTTCATGGCAGGGCTTCCAATGGAAAGAAGGGGCATCGGCCGGTGGCGCCTCAGGCCGGCAGGGGGCGCCAGTCTTCGGCCTGGGCCAACTCGGGATCGATTTCGATCGCGCGGGAGCGGTCCTCGATCTGCGCCTCGTCGGTCAGGGCCCGGTGCAGGCAGGTTCGCGCGAGGGTCGCACCGCGCAGGTCGGCCTGGTGCAGGTGCGCGTGGCGCAGGTCGGCGTACGTGAGGTCCGCCCCGTTGAAGCGCGCCCGGTCCAGCACGGCGCCGGCGAAATGGGCCTGGTGCAGGCGCGCGCCGCTGAAGTTCGCCTGCGGCAGCTTGGCGCCGGTGAACAGTGCCTGCGTCAGCACGGCACTGGAGAAATCGACGCCGGCTCCCTGGGCCTCGCAGAACAGGGCCAGGGGCGCGTCGATGCGGTCGAAGCGCGCCTCGTCGAGCGTGGCGCCCTGGAAGTTGCACTGGCGCAGCGGCGCCCCGCTGAACTGGGCACCGCGCAGGTCGGCGCCCGCGAACTGGCAGCTCTCGAGCGCGACGCCGTCGAACGACACGCCGGCCAGCTGCGTGGTGGAGAACGCCACGCGCAGCAGGTGGGCACCGCGCCACGCCACATGGCGCAGATCGCAGCCGGCCACGGTCACATGCGTCCAGCGCGTCGATTCGGCCCCCAGGTCGACCAGGCTGCTCTCGGTCAGCACGCTGGCATCCAGCAGCGCACCGCGCAACATCGCGTGATCGAGGCGGGTCTTGGTGCAGGCGAGCATGCTCAGGTCGGCATCCGACAGGTTCGCATGCGGCGCCTGGCACTCGCTCAACACGGCCGCGTGCAGGCCAGCCCCGTGCAGGTCGATGTGATCCATCAGGCACTGGTTGAACACGGCGCGCTGCAGCCGCGCCCCGCCCAGCAGCGCGCCGCGCAGGTCGCATTGGTTGAACACGACCTCGCGCAGGTCGGCCCCGCGCAGATCGGCTTTCGCGAAGTTCACCCGGTCGAACAGCCCGCCGGCCAGCTGTGCATTCGAAAAATGACCGCCCGACAGGTCGAGCCCGGCAATCGACTCGCCGAGCAGCACGGCCAGGGTCAGCGTGGTGGTGTTCATCATGGCGGCGGCGTCCTCATGCGCCCGCGGCCTGCTGCTCGGGCGTGAGCCGCGGCCATGTGCGCGCGCGCTGCAGCAGGGCCCCGTCGAAGCGCACGTCGCCGTCGAGCCGTGCGCGCGACAGGTCGGCCGCGAACAGGTTGCTGTTGCGCAAGTCGCAGCCACGCAGGTCCGCGTGCTGCAGGATCGCCTCGCTGAAGTTCACGCCCGCCAGCCTGGCGCCCCGCAGCACGGTCCGGCGCAGCAACGCGCCCTTGGCCGAGGCCAGCCGCCAGTCGCTGTCGGGCAGCCGGGCCTCGCACAGGTTGGCGCCGTCGAGCACGCTGCCGAGCATCCGCGCGCGCGACATGTCCGCGGCGCCGAAGTTGGCGCCCTGCATCCGGGCTCCGGAAAAATCCGCGTCGGCCAGGTCGCAGTGCTGGGCGAACACCATGCCCGTGCCGCGTGCACCGCCAAAGCGGGCGCCGGTCAGCTTGCAGGTGATCAGGTTGGCCTGGGCCAGGTGGGCCTCGCGGAAGTCGGCCCCCGTGAGGTCGCACTCGACGAACTGGCAGCCCGCGAGATCGGCCTCGGCGATCGAGAGGCCCGGCAGCGACAGCCGGTAGAACAGCTGCTCGGGCGCCTGCAGCCCGTGCGCATCGGTGCCGTCCCAGCGCGTGCCGATCAGCATGGCGCCCTTCATCCTGGCGCGTCGCAGCGAGAGGCCACCCAGGTTGGCGTGCGACAGCTGCGTCGCGCTGAAATCGGCTTCGTCGAACACCGCGCCCTGCCAGCGCGTGCAACCCAGGTTGGCGCCCTGGAGGATGGCCCGGATGCCGATCGCGCCGTCGAGGTTCGCATGCGCCAGCACCGCCGCCGTGAAGTTCGCGCCCGACACGTTGGCTTTTCCGAAGTCCACGCTCTCGAGCCACGCGCCGGCGAAATTGACATCGCGCAGGTCCAGCCCCGAGAAGTCGGCGCCGGTGAAGTCCATGCCGCCGAAGAACCGCAGCCCGCCGGCCAGCGCCTGCTTCATGCCGTCCTTCAGCGTCTGGGCCTGCGCCGCCTGCATCGCGGGTGCGGGCTGCTGCGCGTGCGCGCCCTGCAGATAGCCCAGCCGCTCCATCGCTTCCTGCTGCAGCAACTGGCCATGCACGGCCGCGAGGTCGAACGTGCCGGTCGCGCCGGCGTTCGCACCCTGGAGCTGTGCCAGCGCCACATCGGCATTGAAGAGCGGCGGCCCCCGATGCTCGATAGGCTTCATGGCCGGGTTCGCCTTGCGCGCCGCCACCGCCTGCTCGAGGGCGTCGAGCGCATCGTCGACGGCCGCCAGCTTCTGCGCTTCGGCCTCCTGCAGCTTCTGCTTCAGATAGGCCACGCGCTGCGCCGGCGCTGGGGGCTCTTCACGCGGCGGCATGACGATGCCCATCGCATCCGGGTCGCGGCCGCTGGCGCGCACCTCTTCCCGTGCGAGGGCCACATCGATCTCGGCGCGGCGGTATTGCGCCTGCGCCTGCAGGCCCTGGCTCGCGAAGGCCTCGGCGGCCCGCTCGGCCTCGGGGTCCACCGCGTCCAGGCCCTCGGGCAGCAGGTCGCTGTCGTCCAGGCATTCGACCCCGCCCCATCGCGGATCGGCGCGTCGCGCCAGCGCATCGAGGTAGTGGGCGTCGGGCCGCGACGCATCGACACGTTCGACGGCGCCGAGCAGTCCGTGCACGTCGGAGCCGTCGTCGGTGGCCACCTCGGCCAGCCCCTGGAACAGCAGCAGCGCCCGTTCGGCATGCGGAAAGAACCAGACCGTCGTCAGGCGCAGCGGCACTTCGCGCAGGCGCGGCTCGGCGGTGCCGACGGCGCGGTAGTCGGCGAACACGCGCGCGCGCAGGCCGGGCAGCCGCCCTTCGAGCCGCGGCTTCTGCGGATGCATGTGATCGAACTGGTAAGGCTCGTCGCCGCGCAGCGGGGCGTCGAACCATTGATCCTCGGGAGCGAGATTGAAGTAGCGCCAGTCCAGGTCGGGCGCAAAGCCCGGCGCGTGCGCCTTGAGGTAGTCCGCGTCGTAGGTGCCGCGAAAACGCGCGCGCTCCGGATGCATCGGCCCCCGCAGGCCGAAGCCGGCGGGCGCCACAGGCTGTGCCGGATCGCGCAAGGGCTGGTCGGGCCGCTCGATGTGGGGCAACCGGTGGCGCCCGCCCTCGGGCGCGGCGCCGATGCCCTCGGGGTTGGCCGGCACCGCGGGGCCCCCGTAGGCATGCGCGGCGTCGATGGGCATGGCGTCGAACGGCAGCGGCGCGCTGGCCTTCGTGCCCTCCCAGTGGCGATCGCCGAAGACGAGCAGGGTCTTGCTGCGGCTGCCCAGCCGCGCGCGCACCGCGCAGGCGCTCGGGCTTTCAGCGGGAGGAAAGGCCTGGCCGTGCACGAGGAACTCGGGCGTGAGCTTGGCCACGCCCTCGTCGACCAGCGGCACCGCCATCTCGCGTCCGATGAAGTTCCAGGCCGACTGCTCGCCCCACAGCGTGCCGCCCTCGGCTTGCTCGAACGGCACGTGCAGCATGGCCGTCACGCACAGGCCGAAGCGCTTGCGGTACTCGATCGGCCGGGTGCTCAGGCAGACAGCCTGGGGTTTGACGACTTGCATGATGGTTCGCGCGCTGGCCTTCTTCCCGATCAGCCGTTGGGATGGGTGGGGTTGCCGGCGTCATCGCGGCCGAGCAGCTCGCCGGCGCCGCGTTCGCTGCCCACGGCGTCGACGCCGGGGATCATGCCCAGCAGTGCCAGCACCGCGCCGCCGGTGCCCACCGTCGCGACCGTGAGGGCGCCGTCGTTGAGGTTGGTGCTCACCAGATTGCGCATGCGCTCCAGCCGTCCGCGCATGCCGGGGATGCGGTCGATGTCGCTGCTCGAGAGAATTTCGTTCATCAACTTCCTCGCGTCGGCGTACTGGGAACCCAGGGACGCCGCGCCGCTGATCATGGAAACGGCACCGTACGCAAGGCTCGCGACTGCCCCCACCGTCCCGGCGGTGGCCATGGCGCCCGTCGCGGCGGTGCCCGCCCCGGCCCCGGCGCCCGGCATGATCGAATGCAGCGGGGCCTGCCGCACCGAGGTGCCGTCCCGCTCGATCTTGAGGCCGGCCACCGATTCCATGCTGATGGCCAAGGTGTTGTCGACCTTCAACCCGAGGAAGTTCGACATCGCGATGCCCAGCGCGTTGTCCATGCTCAGCCCCATGAAGGTCGAGCGGGCGACGCCGAGATTGAAGTCGGTGTTGTTGCCGATGTAGCCGCTGGTGTTGGGGCCGAGCACCGTGGTGTTCGAGCCCACCGACACGGTGTTGATGTTGCCGATGGCCACCATGTTGAGCTCGGTGTTGCTCACCAGCGTGTACTTCTGGAACGCCGCGGCATACGGTGCGGCATTGGCATCGATCTTCATCGAGTTGCCGCCGGTCACCTTGAACTCCATGTGCCCCGCTTCGAAGACCATGGTCGGGGCCTTGTACTTCACTCCGCCCTGCACCGTGACGGTCTGCGTGCCCGTGACCGTGCGCGTCTCGTTGCCGCCCGTGATGTCGGTGCGGTTGCCGTCGGACTGGATCTTGTGATGGCCCTTCACCAGCAACGCATGGTCGATGTCGACATTCGTGGTCTGGTAGCCCACCACATGGTTGTCCTGGTTCTTGCCGACCGTGAGCTTCTGGAACTTCTGGATGATCGTGGTGTCGTTGTTCTCCACCGTCGTCTTGCGGTCCCGCACGACCGTGGAGGTCTGGTCGCGCTTCACGGTCACGGTCTGGTCGCGGTCCACCGTGGTGGAGTCGTCCAGCTCCACGCTGCGGCTCATGTTCTTCTCGGCGTGGATGTTGATGTTCTCCTCGCCCTTCTTGTCCTCGAACATGATCTCGTTGTAGTTGTTCACGCCGCCGCCCGGCGTGGACCGGGTCCGGAAGCCGCTCTGCGTGGGCGACTTGTACGGAATGGGCTGGTCGTCGTTGTAGACGCGGCCCACGATCACCGGGCGGTCGGGGTCGCCGTTGAGAAAGTCGACGATCACCTCCTGGCCGATGCGCGGCGCGAAGTAGCCGCCCCAGCCCTTGCCGCCCCAGGGTTGCGACACGCGCACCCAGCAGGTCGACTTCTCGTTGCTCTCGTCGTAGCGGTCCCAGTGAAAGTGCACCTTCACGCGGCCGTGGTCGTCCACGTGCAGCTCGTCGCCCTTGGGGCCGACCACGATCGCGGTCTGCGGGCCGGGCATGGTCACGCGCGGCGTGAGGCGCGGCGCACGGAACGGGCGGTCGACCGGCATCACGGTGAGCAGGAAGATGCTGCTGCCGGTCTGCGCGGCGGCCAGCGCGGGCGTGGCGGCGATCAGCTCTTCCAGCACCGGCAGGGTGTCGGCGTTCACGGCGTCGTCCCGCAGCACGTCGGCCAGCGCGCGCTGCACGGGCTGCGCCGCCGCGCTGGCGCTCACGCCTTCGTAGCCGCGGTGGCTGGCGATGAAGGTGCAGGCGGCGATCACGTACTCGCCGTTGCGCGTGCCGTCGGGGTCGTCCTCGTACTTGAAGCTGCGTCCGGCCGCGACGTCGGGCCACGGTGTGAGCGCCCAGTGGCGGTCGCGGCGCGCGTTAAGTTCGTCGCCGCGCAGCTTGGCGCGCGTCTCGGCGTCGCCGCCGGTGAAGTAGCCGCCGGGAAACTCGAACATCTCGAACTCCGCGAGTTCGTGCTCGTCGGAACTGTCGATGTCGGCGCCCAGCTTCTTCTTGATGGCCTTGAAGTCGCTGTCGCGCGACGCATGCTTGCCGGTGTCGAACTGCCGCGCACTGACCCAGCGCGAAATTTCGTTGAAGCGCGGCTCGGCCGCATTGACCGCCATGTGGCGCAGCGTGTCGGTGGCGGGCAGTTTGTCGTGCGCCATGTCGCTGGCGTCCGACAGGTGCATGGTGCCGGGCGCGTCGTGCGCGTCGAACCAGTAGTAGATGCCCTCGTCTTCCAGCAGGCGCGACAGGAACTGGTAGTCGCTCTCCTGGTGCTGCACGCAGTAGCGGCGCGGGTTGTGCGTGCCGATGACGTTGGTCGCCTTGGTCTTCTTGAAGCGCTTGATCGGGCTGTCCTCGAACACCGCGTCGAGCACTTCGAGCACCTTCTTTTCCTGGTGGATGCGCGAGTTGGCGCGCTTGGTCAGCAGCCAGAACCACGAGCGCAGCGTGATGCGGTACTCGTAGTGCCGCCCCATGTGGCCCGCGCGCACGAAGCGCACGGCATGGCCCTGGCAATGGCGCTCGTGCGCGCCGCCGTCGGCGTCCTGGAACGCGATGACGACGTCGAAGGCGTGGCCCAGGATGTCCTTGGCGGCGAGGTCCTTGTTCTTCGACAGCACGGTGAGCTCGTAGGCCGCGGGGCGTGCCAGCGCCTCGTGCCCGACGATGCGCCAGAACATCAGGTCGTCCTTGGCGGGCGAATCGCTCTCGATGCGGAACTCGTGGTCGGCCATCTTGGGTCTCTCGGAAGTGGAGCGTCTCGCTGCGCGGGGGTCAGTCGAACGCGTAAGTGAAGTCGGCGTCCTTCACGTCGAGCGCGACACGGCGGATCTCGCCGCCGGAGGCCAGGCGTTGCAGGTACTCGACCGAAATGGTGGGCAGCACGGTGTTGGTGAGGATCGCGTCGATCACGCGCCCGCCCGACTCGGGGTCCTGGCAGCGCGCGACCACCTGCTCGATCACCGCCTCGGTGTATTCGAAGGGCACGCCGTGGTTGGTCTCCACGCGCTTCTTGATGCGGCCCAGCTGCAGCCGCACGATCTTCTTCATCATGTCGGGCGACAGCGGGTAGTAGGGAATGGTGACGATGCGGCCCAGCAGCGCGGGCGGGAACACCTTCATGAGCGGCGCCTTCAGCGCATCGGCCAGTGCATTCGAATCGGGCAGCAGCTCGGGGTCGCGGCACATGCTCATCACGAGCTCGCTGCCGGCGTTGGTGGTGAGCAGGATGATCGTGTTCTTGAAATCGATCATGCGGCCCTCGCCGTCTTCCATCCAGCCCTTGTCGAAGACCTGGAAGAAGATCTCGTGCACGTCGGGGTGGGCCTTCTCGACTTCGTCGAGCAGCACCACGCTGTAGGGCCGGCGGCGCACGGCCTCGGTCAGGATGCCGCCCTCGCCATAACCCACGTAGCCGGGCGGCGCGCCCTTGAGCGTGGAGACGGTGTGCGCCTCCTGGAACTCGCTCATGTTGATGGTGATGATGTTCTGCTCACCGCCGTAGAGCGCCTCGGCCAGCGCCAATGCGGTCTCGGTCTTGCCCACGCCCGAGGTGCCGCAGAGCATGAAGACGCCGATGGGTTTTTGCGGGTTGTCGAGCCGCGCGCGCGAGGTCTGGATGCGGCGCGCGATCATCTCGAGGCCGTGCTTCTGGCCGATGACGCGCTGGTTCAGCGTGTCGGCGAGCTTGAGCACCGCTTCGACTTCGTTCTTGACCATGCGGCCGACGGGAATGCCGGTCCAGTCGGCGACGACCGAGGCCACTGCCTGCTCGTCGACCGAGGGCAGGATGAGCGGCGACTCGCCCTGCACCGCATGGATCTTGGCTTGCAGTTCATGCAGCTCGGCGAGCAGCGTGGCGCGGTCGGGACCGGCCTCGGCGGGCTCTGCCGCGGCTTCGCCGTTCGCGGGCGCATCGACCGGCTTGTTGCCCGCGCGCAGCTTGCTGCGCAGTTCGAGCAGCCGATCGACCAGCCCTTTCTCTTCCTGCCAGCGCGCATTCAGCCCTTCGAGCTGCAGCTTCGATTCGACCAGCAGCGCTTCCACCTGCGCCGAGCGCTTGGTCACGTCGATGCCGATGGTGGCCTCGCGGCCGATGATCTCCTGCTCGACCGTGAGCCCTTCGATGCGGCGCATGCAGTCTTCGACTTCAGGCGGCGTCGCGTGCTGCGACACGGCCACGCGCGCGCAGGCGGTGTCCAGCAGGCTCACGGCCTTGTCGGGCAGCTGGCGCGCGGGAATGTAGCGGTGCGACAGCTTCACGGCCGCCTCGATGGCCTCGTCGAGCAGCTGCACGCGGTGGTGCTTCTCGAGCACGCTGGCCACGCCGCGCAGCATCAAGATCGCCTTGGTCTCGTCGGGCTCGGGCACCTGCACGACCTGGAAGCGCCGTGTGAGCGCCGGGTCTTTCTCGATGTACTTCTTGTACTCGGCCCAGGTGGTGGCGCCGATGGTGCGCAGGTTGCCGCGTGCGAGCGCGGGCTTGAGCAGGTTGGCCGCATCGCCAGTGCCGGCCGCGCCGCCCGCACCCACGAGCGTGTGGATCTCGTCGATGAACAAGATGATGGGCGTCGGCGAGCTCTGCACCTCGTCGATCACCTGGCGCAGGCGCTGCTCGAACTCGCCCTTCATGCTCGCACCCGCTTGCAAGAGGCCGATGTCGAGCGTGAGCAGCTTCACGTCTTTCAACTGCGGCGGCACGTCGCCGCGCGCCAGGCGCTGCGCGAAGCCTTCCACCACCGCCGTCTTGCCGACACCCGCCTCGCCCGTGAGCAGCGGGTTGTTCTGGCGGCGGCGCATGAGGATGTCGACGATCTGGCGGATTTCCTCGTCCCGCCCGGTCACCGGATCCATCTCTCCCTTTTTGGCTTTCTCCGTGAGGTCGACAGCAAATTTCTTGAGGGCGTCGCCCTTGCCCATGGCGGCCGGCGCCATGGCGCCCGAGTCTTCGCCGGGTGTGCCGCTGCCCATGCCGGTGCCGTCCTGGGCGCGCATCTGCGCTTCGGGCGAGGCGTCGCAAATCTTCGGGAAGTTGTCGGCGAGGTCTTCGACCTTGATCTTCTCGAACTGCTTCGAGAGATTGAACAGCGGGTTGCGCAGGCTTTGCGTTTTCAGCATGGCGACCACGATGTAGCCGGTGCGCACCTGCGCCTCGCCGAACTGCAGCGTCGCGTAAGTCCACGCGCGCTCGATGGCGTTCTCGATGTGCGGCGAAAAATCGCTGATGGCGGTGGCGCCGCGCGGCAGGCGGTCGAGCGCGGCCGTCATGTCTTTGGCGATCACCGACACATCGAGCCCGTAGTGCTGAATCACGCGGTGCAGGTCGGAGTCCTGCGCCTGCAGCAGCTGGGCGAACCAGTGCTCCAGTTCCACGTACGGATTGCCCCGCATCTTGCAGAAGACGGTGGCGCCCTCGATGGCCTTGTAGGCCAGCGAGTTGAGTTTGCCGAAGAGGGCGGTGCGGCTGATTTCACTCATGGAGGACTCCGTATCTCTTCTGAACGAATGAAGAGGGGTTTATTGAAAGGAGGCGGGCTGCGACGACCGCGCCCTCGACGGCTGACTGGCAATGCGCACGTCCGCCGCATCGCGCGTGCGCGGGCGTTCGCCGAGCCACGAGACCCAGCCCAGGCGCGGGCCGTTGCCCCGGGCCTGGCCCAGGCGCGTGGACGGCACCTGTGCTTTTTCGAGCACCAGCTCGGCGTCCCATTCGAGGGTGTCGCCGAGCAGCTGCTGCATCCAGCGTTGCAGCACGGGCTGCGCGTCGCCGATGGGCAAGAACATGCGGTACTGCTCGACCGTGAGCGGCCCCAGGCGCAGCCGCACGCGGTGCTGGCGGTCCCACGCGCGCGTTCCGAGCATCGCGCCCATGCCCATCGAGCGCGAGCTCTCGCCCTGCCCCAGCCGCGTGAGGTCGTCCGTCGGCAGGCGCATCCAGTGGCCGACCCAGCGTTCCAGCTTCACCGGCACGCCGAAGTAACTGCACAGCACCGACTCGACGCTTTCCGCGTTGTGCACGCGGCGTGCGAGCCAGCCCGAAAAATGCAGGCGCGCGTCGTCATGAATCTCGTCGCGGTCGATGCGCCCCGGCGTGCCGATGCCGATCAGCGCGCCGACCTGCAGGCGAAAGCGGTCTTCGCCGGGCCGGTCGAGCGCCACGGCCGGTCGCGACTGCGCCCACGCGCGGTAGAAGTGCAGCGAGAAGCGGTGCGAGAAGGTGTCGAGAAAAGCCAGCCAGGTCGGGTCGCCGTGGTTCAGGCTGCGCTCGCGGATGAAGTCGCTCAGGTGCACCGGCAGCGGGCCGTTGGGGCCGATGTAGCCGAAGAAGTGCTGACGCAGGCGCGGCGGCGAATAGGCGGTGGCCGGCTCGAAGCGGCTGAAGCTGGCGGGCGCGAACGAGAGCGACGGCTCCTGCCCCACGCGCACCGGTTCGGCGCTGGGCAGCAAGGCGCGGCCCCAGCGCGGCGTGGTCTTCGCGACGGATTCGAGGCGGCGCATCACGGCGAAGTAATCGAAGTCCCACGGCTGCGCCGACCACCCGCGCAGCGCGTGGTCGACGCGGGTGCTCACAGAATCTGTCGTGTCCCGCACAGCGGCCTCCAGCGCATGGCTTCGCCCTTGCCCGCGACGCGCAGCACGGTCTCGACAAAGTGGTTCACCTCGACATGGCGCGCGAGAAACTGCGCGAGCACGGCGCCGAACAGGAAGGCGCTGTGGCCGTGGAAGGCGTCCTTGTCGACCTCGAGCGTCACTTCGAGCCCGCGCCCGAAAGCGATCGGTCCGGCGAGCGGCAGGCGCCGCGCGACGGACTTGCTCTTCACCGACAGCAGGCCGCGCACCTGGCCCTGGCGCATCTCGTCGGCATGCACGGCGTAGAGCATGAGCGTCTCGCGCAGCGCGGCGGCGCCCTGCTCCGGCGTGCTGTCGGACAGCGACAGGTAGTTGAGCGCCAGATGGTCCACCACGCGCCAGCCCAGCCCCTGGCTCACCACCGGCGACACCGGCCGCGACGGCCCGCGCACCATGCGCACGCGCTGCACGGGAAAGGAGTCGACGCAGTCGAAGTCGTTCTCGCGGCCCAGCGGCATCAACAGCGGCAGGTCGCGGTTGGTGCACAGCGCGGTCACGGCGAGCTGGCGCAGCGTGGCGGCATACGGCGCCTGCTGCGGGTCGACGATCTGCATGTAGACCTCGGAGCCGATATGGCTGCTGCGGTGGCCTTCGGTGCGCTGGCGCACCGAGAGCATGCGCGGCTCGCGCGTGGTCGTGAAGTAGGCCGGGTGGCTGTTGCGGCTGCCGTGGAAGGCCGAGTAGAACGGCCGGAACGGCTGCTCGGCCACCGCGGCGTCGGCACCGGGCGCGCCGTGGCCGATGACCTCGGTGACGGTGTGCACCTCGAAGTCCTGCGGCCGCGTGCGGTCGGGCACGAGGTGGAACTGGCTCACGCCTTCGGTCACGGGCACGCGGTCGAGCCGCTTGGTGAACAGGTTGACGGCGGGCACGCAGTGCAGCTGCACGTTGTCGGCGCTCACCAGCTTCTCGAGCGCCGCATCGCCGCGCGAGAACAGCAGCACGATCTCGATGTCGGTCACCGGCATCGTCGCGAGCAGCGCCTGCAGCCCGCCGATGCGCACGAACTGGAAACGCTGCGGAAACGCGAAGTACTCCTGCAGCAGCCGGAAGCCCGAGAAGCCCGTGGCCGTGACCGGCAGCAGGGCCTCGTCGTCCTCGAAGCCGACCGCGCCAATGGCACTGCCCGGCAGGCTGCGGGCCGTGCCCTGCAAGGCACCACTGGCCGTGAGGGGTCGCACCCACACGCCGATGGGCTGGCCCAGCGCGCATTCATGCAGCTGCCAGGCCACGTCTTCCGCGCCGCCGAAGTGCAGCACCAGGTCGTCGAGCGCGATCTGGCTGAAGTCCAGCCCCGCCGTGGCGCGCAACGCGATGCGCAGGCCGCCGCGGATGGCGCGCGACTGCGGATGCGTGTTCAGCGGCAGGTCGGGCGCGTAGGTGAAGTACTGGGCGCGCTGCACCTCGACCGGCCAGATGCGCAGCGCGGCGGCGGTGCGGAACTCGCAGTGCGTGTTCTGCCCCACGGCCTGGCGCGCGCGCAGGCCGGCGCCGCGCGGCAGCGTGGGGCCGGCCGCGAGGTTGGCGTCTTCCGGGTCGGGCACGAACGACACCACCGTCATGGCCGGCGTGGGCGCCAGGAAGTGCGGGTAGACGATGTCGAGCAGGTGGCCCGTGAAGCGCGGGTATTCGGCGTCGAGCTTCAGGCCCACGCGCGCCGAGAGAAAGGCCGTGGCCTCGATCAGCCGCTCCACATACGGGTCGGCGACTTCCTGGCCTTCGATGCCCAGGCGGTGCGCGATCTTCGGAAAAGCGCGCGCGAACTCGGCGGCGCTTTCGCGGAAGTAGCGCAGTTCCTGCTCGTACAGGCTCAGCAGCCGAGGGTCCATGTGGACTTACCTTGGGTTTTGCGCCATGTCCACGATCTCTATGCGGCCTTCCTCAAGATCGACGCGGCTTCGCATGAGGAACTCGAGCGGCACGGGCTGCGCCCACAGCATGCCGCGGATCTGCAGGCCGATGCTGTTGTGGGACTCCAGGGCCGGGCCTTCCATGACGAGTTCGACTTCGAGTGTGCGGGACAAAATGCGCGGCTCGAACTGCAGGATTGCGTTCTTCAAAGCCTGTTCCATGCTGACACGCTGCACCGACGAGGTGAACTGGCCAGACAGCATAGGCAATCCGTAATTGATGACGGAGCGCGCGGCGTTCGGGTGCTGCTTGTCGTCCATCGAAAGGCCGTGCCCCGTGGCATTGAAGAGCCAGCCGAGGTCGCGCAGCACGGCCTGGCGCAGCGCCTGCTTGGTGAGCGTGCGCTTGTCGTCGCCCTCGCGTTTTTCGTCGGGCGCGTGGTCGACGAGGCGGTCGAGCAGCGAAGGCTGCAACCGCTCTTGCGCAGTGAGCTCAGGCACTGCCGCTGCTTTCTTCGCCGCCCTCGGCCGTGTCGGCGGCGGCGGGCGTGAAGAGGATTTCGCGCACGTCCATCAGCGCGTACTCGCCGGCGTCGCTGCCGAGCACGCGCTGGCCGTAGCCGGCCCAGACCTCGGGGCGCAGCTCGCGCCACTCGGTCTTGCGCGCCAGGCGCAACTCGCCGTCGTCCTGCGCCTCGGTGCCTTCGTAGCGCGTGGGAATGAGCGCCAGCGTTTCGCCGCCGTTCTCGAACTGCAGGTGCGCGGGCATCCAGACGCAGTCGCGCAGGTCTTCGGGCGGCTCGATCTTGATGTGCGCAAGCCGCGCGTAGGGAATCCAGTAGTACTTGCCGTTGACGAAGGCCTCGAGCACCGGGCCCAGGCGCATGTCGGCGTCGGCCAGCCATTCGAAGGGCACGCCGTCGATGGTGCCGGCAATGGCGGGCGCGCCGTCGAAGGCACGCTGGCGCAGGTCTTCGGCCAGCCCGCTCTCGCCGCGGCCTTGCCGCAGCAGCGATTCGATGAGCAGTGCCAGCCATTCATCGGGCTGGCCGAAGATCATCGGCGTGCGCGTGCCGGCGAACACGTCGGCGCGCAGGCCTTCGCAGCGCACGGCCTCGCCGTACACCTGCTTCATGGGAACGGCGAGCGCGTCGAGCTCGGCCGCGACGGTGAGCTGGTTGAGCGCGCGCTCCCACTGCCCGAGCACGCACAGCAGTTGCGCCATGAAGACGCGGTGCTTGGCGTCGGAGGGCTTGGCGCGCACATCGTCGCTCAGGGCCTTGAGCGCGGCGGCCGGGTCGGCGGCCTTGAGGAAGTCTGCGGCGGTCGTCGTCATGGCGTAGTGCTCCTGGAGGCGTTCAGACTCATGTCCGGGTGAACTGGCATTCGCGCACCGCGCCGCGCGCGCCGCTGGTCTTCTGCGGGGCCGACTTGATCTTCACCGTGCGGTAGCTGATGGAGACCAGCTCCGAGGGCACGCCCCAGTGGCCGCCGGAGTTGAGCACCAGCCGGCAGATGCGCGCGTTTTCCAGCGACATCTCGAAGGTCGACTGCGCCTCGGGCGATTGCGGATCGCCGCCGGCCTTGTAGGCGCTGATGACGACCTTCAGGTCTTTCTCCTGCGCGCGCAGCAGGCTGGCGAGCGTGGCCGTGGCCGCATCGCTGCGGCGTGCGACGACCAGGTTGTTGGGCACGACCTGGTTCTGTGCGGAAGACTCGGGCACCTGCACCGACCAGTAGTAGCCGCCGATGTTCAGGCGCGCCTTGCCGTCGTCGAAGACGCGTTCGAGTTCGCCCTCGACGGGCGAGCCCTTGCTCTCGATCATCATGACCAGGTCGGTCTCGGCCGAGCCGGTGCCGATCAGTTCGTAGAACTGCCGTGCGTCTTCGGGGCTCCAGGAGCCGTCTTCGAGAAATGCCATATCAACCTCCGGATTCGGACAAAGAAAACAACTGAACCGGCACCACGCGCGCCCGCCTCATGGCCGCGCCCCACCGTCTGCCGTGGCAGCGCTGCTGCCGCTCCTGCGCAGCAAGGCCGCGAACACCTGGCGCTCGCCGCTGGCGGCCGGTGGCTGGCCGCCGCGCACGCGCACTTCCGACACGTCGGCCTGCGCCGCGGTGGCCACGCCGAACAGGCGCGGCGCGCTGTGGGGCGCGGCCGGCACCGCCATGACAAGCAGGCGCGCCTCGCCGGCCGTGTCGAGCCAGGGCAGATCGAAACGCTTGACCGCCGGCTGCTCGGGCGTGCCGCGCTTGAAGCGGTTGGTTTCGCCGGCCCCGTCGGGGTACACCGCCTGCAGCGCGCCACGCGCGTCGATGCCGGTGATGACGAGGTCGAGCGAACGGCCGCTGGTGTTGCGCACGTTCAGGCGCACGCGCTCCCCTGTACGCAATGCAGGCAGCACGCTCGCGGCCTCGGCGACCGGCACGCTGCGCAGCAACCGGTCGGCGCTCCAGACTTCGAGCGCCGCATCGAAACCGTCGAGCTGGCCGCCCTTCGCATGGGCCTGCAACTGGGCCAGCCACTTGAGCTGCGCCAGGGCCTGGAGGCGGCGGCGCAGCGCGGCCACGTCGGGCACCACGACAGCCGAAGCGGCGGTGCCGAACACGGGCGCGAGCGCTTCGAGGCGATGGCCTGCGGGGCCGAGGTCGGTCCAGCGCACGTCGGCGCTCGCGGGGTCGTCGGCCAGGCGGATCGCAGCCGGGTAGTCGAGGCTCAGGCCGGGGGGCAGCGGCTTGTCGGCGCGCACGCGCAGCGCCGTCGCGGCCGGCTCGGTGACCGGCGTGACGCTCCAGAACGCGCTGCCCGGCAGGTCTTTCAACGCCGCGGGCACGGCGAGCCAGGCGCCGCCGAGCTTGATCTGCGCGATGGCGGCCGGTGCGCGGCGCACTGTGCCGTCGTCGAGGGTCGCGAGCACGCGCACCTCCTGCTGCGCCGCCAGGCCGTCGAGCAGGCCGGCCTTGACGGCCAGGCTGTCGCCGCTGCGCTGCGCGCTCCACACGGGGCGCGTGGACGCGGGCGCGCCGCTGTTGGCAAACAGCGGCGCATCGAGGTTGCCCTCGGCCACGGGCGACGGCAGCTCGCGCGTGGGAAAGCGCTGCGCGAGCTCGTCGATGACCGGCGGGTACAGCGCAAGCACGCCGTCGAACAGGTCACGCCAGGTGGCGGGCTTGCGCGCCAATGACTCGACCACGGCCCAGGTCAGCAAGCCCTGCGGCCGGGCGCTGCGCGCCTTGCGCGGCAGGCGCAGCTCGGGCGTGATCTGGTGGCTCTCGGACGCGAACAGGGCCACGTAGCGGGCGCGCGGCACGGCATCGGTCGCAGCCGGCGGAGACAGGGACCGTGCGGATGGCCCACCGCCCGTGAGCTGCGTCGTGCGCAGGCCGCGCCATCGCACCTCGTCGTCGGCCGGCCCTTCGGCGGTCGCGGGCGCATCGCCCGTGCCGCGTGTCATGGAGTTGGCGGAGCAGGTGTCGAACACCGAGGCGACGAACACGTTCTTCGCCAGGAAGGCCTGGATCCAGGCGTCGAAGTCGACGTCGCGCAGGTCACCGCTGAGTGCCGCGTCGGTGCCGAGCGTGCCGCGCACATCGCGCGCGAGGAAGTTCTCGGACAGACCGTCGGGCTCCTGGTAGCGCTTGGCCACGTCGCGCAGGCGCGTGCCGTGTCCGGAGAAATACAGCAACACGAAGTCGCCGCTGGCCGACTGCGCGAGCAGCCGCGCCAGGGCCTCGTGGATGGCCTGCGATTCGGGCAGCGCGGCGCCGGGCACGCCATCGGCGAGCACGGCGATGTCGGGCGCGGTGAAGCCCTGTTTCAGCAAGGCATCGCGCATGAGCATCACGTCGTTGCGCGGCGCCTGCAGCCACAGGGCCTGCGGCTGGTTGACGAGTTCGGAGACGCCGACGAGCAGGGCGCGCTGGGTGGCGAAGGCGGTGCTGCTGGCGATGAGGAGCGTCAGCATCAAAAGCACCTGCAAACCGAGCACCCGCATCGCCCCTTCCCCCGCTGGGGGAAGGCTGGGATGGGGGCGGGCAGAGCGCCCGATGGATGCGCCGCTTGCCCCCACCCCTGCCCTCCCCCGGAAGGGGAGGGAGAAAGACGGGAGCCGTGCGACGCGTGTCATCGTTGTTCCGAAGCCGGCCCGGCCGACGCGACCAATGGAGATGCCGCAAGCACCGACAAAGCACCGACCGGATCGGCCACACGCAACCGCCAGACGCCGTTCGGCCCCGGCCCACCGACCACTTCCGCCGACATCGTGCGCAGCAGGCGATCGGCCTCTTCGATGCGCACGCCGTCTTTCCAGCGCACGACCAGGTTCGCCTGCGCCGCGACCGGTGCCACAGGCACCGAGCGAAAGCGCACGTCGTCGTCTTCGGTGGTGCTGCGCCCGCCGATGAGCCCCACGTTCTGGATCACCGCAAACAACGCCACCGCCGCAAACGCCGGACGCGCCCAGCCTTCGGCGCCGAACCAGCGGCGGATGCTGCCCCACCAGCCGTCTTCGGGCCGTGGCAGCGGCCGGGCGGGCGATGGCGTCGGTGCGGCGGGGGTTTCGTCCTGCGGCTGGGCCAGCGCGCGGCCGAACTGCAGGCCGGCGTCGCGGTACAGCGCCTGGTAATCGGTGCGCGGGTCTCGCGGCCCGAGCGGCGTGCCCGAGAGCACCGAGAACGCACCGCCCACGGCGCGCAACGCAATGCGCCCCGGCTCCGGTGCGATGGCGGACGCCGCGTGCGCGGCCCATTCGTCGTGCACCGCGCGGATCGCGGCGAGCCGCGTGGCCGACACCTCGCCGAGCACGCGCGCGGCCAGCTGCGGGCTGGGTTCGAGCGTGAGCACGTTCCAGGCCTGGATCACGCCGAACATCGGCTCGAAGGGCTCGTCGTCGGGCTCGAGCAGCACGTCGAAGTCGGAGGCCCAGTCGGGCTCGCCGGCGGCCATCCAGCCCTGCCAGAGATCGCCGTGGATGCAGCGGTCGAGCAGCACGCCGAGCAGGCGCCCGTCGTGCACCACGCTCACGAGGCGGCCCGGCGCCCAGCGCGCAGTGAAGGCGCGCCGGGCGACAGCCTCGCGGCGCCGGGCCAATTCGGTCAAGGGCAGCAGCAGGTCCGACACGACGGGCGTGCCCGCGCTCGCGCTGCTGCTGTGCGGCATCGCGACGGTGGCAACGCCCGGTGGGGCATCGCCGGGCGGCGCGCCGGTTTCGAACGCATGGCGGATCACGCTGAGCGGGGGCCAGAGGTCGGTGGTCATGGCGTCTGTTCCTGAATGGCTATGTCTTCAGACATAAGACGCTTCAGCCCCGAGGATTTTGAAAACCTGCAGGATCGCCGCCATGTTGTCGGCCTCGATGGCGATGCCCAGGGTCTGGCCGATCCAGCTGCCGATGCGGGTTTGCGCATAGCCGGCGCCCAGCCCTTCGCGCTTGTGCACGAGGCCCAGCCGGCCGGCGCGGTAGTGGTACGAGGCGATGGCGTGGCGCGAGGCGACTCCCGACAACCCGCCCTCGGCCTCCTGTCCGAAGCCTTCGCACAGCAGGATGCGCTCGGGCTCTGGCAGCCCGGCAATGAAGGCGCGCGCCGCCAGCTGCACGGCCTGCGCGCTCAAGCCGTGCTCGGCCAGGCAACCCTCGAGGTCTTCGCCCGGGCCGAGTTCGTCTTCGAGCTGGGCCTCGGTGATCTGGTCGCCGATGGAAACCTTGCGGCGAAACGAACTGGCGCGCGTGCAGTCGATGAGGTAGCGACGGAAGTACGCGCACAGCGCGAAGGCGGTGGAAGGTGCGCTGTGGCCGGCGCGCTCTTCCGACTCGTCGGGGTCGGCATCGAGCCGCAGCACCTTCACATAGATGAACTGCGCCACCAGCTCCTGCCGTCCCTCGCCCAGCACCTGCAGCTCGGGCGGATTGCAGGCCACGAGCGCATCGCCCACGATGCGGTACATGGTGCCCATGTCCTCCGAGGACAGCGTCTGCCGTCGCCGCCAGAGGCGGACGAGTTCAGAGCTTTCCGCGGACGAGAGGGTTTCCTGCATGAAGGGCCAAGGGGGTCGAGAAAAGCGGGGTCAGTCGTCGACGCAGACGCCTTCGGAAGGAACCAGGCATTGCGGCAGGTTGGCGCCGGCCGGGCCACCGCGCGTGCGGATCGCACCCGAGACCGCGGCCTGCGCCACGGCCAGGCCGCGTGGCAGAAGAATCCACAGCTGCCCGCGCTCCTTCATGCGGCGCGCGTTGGTGGCCGCCTGCTGGCCGTTGCCGAAGAAGTAGTCGGCCCGCACCGCGCCGCGGATGGCGCCGCCGGTGTCCTGCGCGATGGTCAGGCGTTGCATGGGTGCGCCGCTGCCGGGCGTGCGCGTCGACACGAACACCGGGTAGCCCAGCGGCGTGCTGCGCGGATCGACCGCGATCGAACGGCCGGCCGACAGCGGCACGCCGAAGGCACCCACCGGCCCGCCCGCGGGCGAGGTCGATTCCTTGAAGAACACGTAGCTCGGGTCCTTGATGCCGGAGCCGGCCACCGCGCCGGCCGTGCGACGGCCTGGCACCACCACCGCGCCGCTGGACGTGGGCCGTGCCAGCGTGAAGCCGCGCGTGCGGATCACGCTGTTGTCGATGGCGCCCGTGTCTTCGTCGTCGCCGTCGTCCAGCGTCAGCTCGAGCGAGCCGCCGCGCACCTTGACCGCGCTGCGCGGCTTGCCGTTGGCGGCCTGCGCGATGGTCGGGCGGAAGGGCTGGCCGTTCTGCTCGGCGTAGGCCACGCGCACGATCTCGCCGCTGGGCAGCTTGATGCGGCCCGAGCCCTGGATCTGCATCTCGTACAGCGCGGTGGCGCTGCTCACGAAGGCCAGCACCTTGGCGTTGGGGGCGCCCTTGGTCTCGATCTCTTCGCGCGTGTAGTACGGCAGCAGGCGCTTGCCGTCGATGCGCAGGCGCACCTTGCGGTCGAGCGTGTCGCGGGTGATGGCGGAAAGATCGAGCGCGTACAGGCCCGGTGCGCCCATGTCGCGCGTGTTCAGGCCGGTCTGCACGATCACGTTGCGGCCCTCGACCTTCGCGGCCACCGTGGCGCTGCCGGCCGGGAGCTTGCGCGCATCGACGAACAGCATGTCCTCGGGCTGGCCGTAGACCGGGTAGATGAACGGCGCGACATAAGTGCGGCTGCCCGCGATCTCGGGCTCGAAGTAGCCGGTGACCACGCCGTCGGGCTTGCGGTCGTCGTCGCGAATCTGGTACGCCGAGAACTCGCTCTCGAAGAAGCCGCGAATGGCCTGCGTGCTCTTGCCGTCGACCTTCAGCGCGCGGTCGCACACCTCCTTCCATTCAACGCCGCGGCCGTTGAGCACCTTGCAGCTGCCCAGAAACGCCGGCCAGCTTTCCGAGAAGTCGTCGCGCGCCCAGCCCGGCACGGCGTCGAAGCCGACCGAGGTGTAGGTGGCGAGCTGAGTCGAGAAGGTGCGCGCCTGTCCGGCCACGCTGCCGCCGGTGGGGCGGGCCGGTGCAGTCGCGGGGTCGGTCGTGGCGGTCGGCGTGGCGGCCGTGCCCGTGGCGGACGGCGGCGTGTTGGCGCAGGCGGCCAGCAGCGCCAGCGCGACCACGGCGGCCGTCCGGCAGAGGGGAAGCGCGAAGTGCGGCGACGGTGACGTGTGCATGAAAGTCTCCTGGTCGGGTCGTGGAAAGGGGGCCGAAAGCGGCCGACGCTCTACAGACGATTACTTCTCGACGATTTTGAAATTCGCGACGCCATAGACGTCGTTGCACGGCGTGGCGCCTGGCGCGCACACCGGTTTGCCCAGCAACGGCGTGGGCCCGGTGCCGCGTGTGGCTTCGAGTGCCGCGAGCACCGGCAGCGGGAACTGCGGGAACACGCCTTCGTTCTGCACGCCGGAGGCGCCGAAGTCGCGCTCGTGCTCGCTCACGAGCACCGCGAACTGGTTGGTGCCGGCCGGCCCGCCGGCGTCCATCGGCCAGGAGGCGCGCGGCAGCGCGAGCGCGGCGTTGGCGGTGATCTTGTTGTACTTGTCGAGCAGGTTCGGGAACAGCAGGAACATCTCGCCGCCGCTGGACAGCAGGAACACGTAGACGAAACCGTCGCGCTTGCTGCGCACCTCGAAGGCCAGCTTGTCCTTGCCGATGGCGACCTCGGCCTTCTTCGGCGTGGCTGTGACCTCGAAGCCCGGGGCGGCGCCGGTCGCCAGGGATTGCAGCGATTCGACGGGGGTGCGTGGCTTCGGGGGCGGCGGGGGTGGAGGCGGCGGTGGGGCCTCGGCGACCTGGGTGGGGGTGTCGGGGGGTGGTGCGGGTGTGGCGGTTTGCGCCGTCTTGCCCGCATCGCCTTCGCCGCCTGTGCGGCCGAGGAACCACCATCCGCCGCCTGCTGCGACGAGCAGCACGGCAGCGGCGACTGCGCCGAGGACGGCTTTGTTGCTGCCGCCGCTCTTGCTCGTAGAGACAGATGCCTTCGCGGCGATGGGCTTCGGCATGTGGGCCGTGCCGATCACGGTGGGTGCATCGGCACCCGACTGACTGCTTCGTGCACCCGACGGCGGCACGGTGCGCGGCGTGGGTGCGATGCTGTGGCCGACTTCGAGGCCCAGCGCCGCGCGCAGCTCGGCCATCGACTGCGGCCGCGCTTCAGGCCGCACACCCAGGCCGGCATCGATCGCGGCGAGGAGTCGATCGCTGTAGCGCTGGCGCAGGATGTCGTTGCCCGCGAGCGGCACGTAGCTGTCGGACAGCAGCCGCGCCACCGACGGCGGCGGCGCACGACCGCACACGGCGACGTGCATCACGGCGGCGAGCGCGTAGACGTCGGTCCATGCGCCCTGGGACATGTCCGGCATCTCGGCATACTGCTCGATGGGCGCGTAGCCGGGCTTGAGGATGACGGTGATCGCCTGGGTCTTGTCGGTGATCACGCGGCGCGCGGCGCCGAAGTCGAGCACCACGGGGCGGCCGGAGCCTTCGAGCAGGATGATGTTGTCGGGGGCGATGTCGCGGTGGTAGCAGTTAGCGCTGTGCATCACGGCGAGGGCCTGGGTGACGCCGTCCATGATGCGGGTGAGCCAGGCTTCGTCTACGCCTGCGGGGATCGCTACGAGTGCCTCTCGCAAGGTGTCGCCCTTGTAGAAGGGCATGACCATGTAGGTGGTGCCCTTTTCTTGCCAGAAGCGGTAGACCTTGAGGAGGGACGGGTGGTCGAACTGGGCGAGGAGGCGGGCTTCGTTGATGAAGCTGCGCATGCCTAGGTCGAAGGTTTCTCGGTGTCTTTCTGACAAGGGGACTACGGTGCCGTCTTGCTGTCTTGTGGATAGCGAGGTTGGGAGGTATTCCTTGATGGCTACTACGCGTTCTAGGGTGTGGTCCCAGGCTTCGTAGACGACGCCGAAGCCGCCTTGGCCGACTACTCGGGTGACTTCGAATTCGGCGAGGCGGCTGCCTACGGGGAGGAGGCCTGCGTCGTGGGTTGCTGTTGCTGGGCTGGTGACGGGGGTGCCTGAGGCTGTGGTGAAGCCGCCGGCGGTGATGACGGTGGCGCCGCCTGTGTCAGCTTCGGTTGTGGGAGTGCGTGAGACGACTCGGGTGCGGTCGTCTTCGGGTGGAGGGGCGTTGTCGGTCATTGACCTGCTCCTGCTGGGGGAACGCCTTTTGGGGTTTGCTTTCCGAGGCCGGGTCTCGCCCCGGCGGGCGACCTACTTTTCTTTGCTTCGCCAAAGAAACGTAGGCAAAAGAAAGGCGACCCTGCTGTCTGCGTCCCTCCGCTTCGCTGCGGGCAACCTGCGGTGCTCACGTTTCGCGGGGTCTCGCAGAACTCGCTTCGCTCAAACAGCTGCGAGCCCTGATCCGCGAAACGCTCCGCTCCTCGGCGCATACAGAAGGGGTTGGGATACCAACGGGCCATCGCTTCGCTCGGCCAGGGGGCCGCAGCAGGCGCTTCGCGCCTGCTGCGGGTCGCATGGGGTGTGGCGGTGGTCGGAGCAGAGCGTAGGCGTAAGGACTGGCACTGGCACTGGCACTGGTGCTGGTGCTGGCACGAGTGCGAGTGCGAGTGCGAGCAAAACCGTGCCCCCCCACTGCAGGAGATTCCCGGGCCGAGCGAAGCGAAGGCCCGTCCGGTATCCAAATCCCCTCTGGCTGCGCCGAGGAGCGCAGCGTTTCGCGGATCAGGGCTCGCAGCTGTTTGAGCCGCAGGCGAGTTCTGCGAGACCCCGCGAAACGCGAGCACCGCAGGTTGCCCGCAGCGAAGCGGAGGGTCGCAGACAGTGGGGTCGCCTTTTCTTTGCTTACTTTCTTTTGGCGAAGCAAAAGAAAGTAAGTCCGCCGCCGGGCGGAATTCCCGGCCTCGGGAAAAAAGAGAAAGCACCGCCCTCATTCACCACCCCCAAGAAACAAAGCCTCAAACTGCAAATCCCGAGGCAAGCCCGTCGCCAACATCCGAACCCCGCCTTCCAAACCGGGCGTCTCCATCCAAAGCGAGGTCCCCGCCAAGGGCAACTCAAGCGAACGGTCCTCAGCGGAAGGCTCATCAGCAGCACCAACAAACACCCGACTCAACACCGCATCAAACCGCAACGCATCCAAATCACTCTCAAGCCCTTCAAGCACAGCCAGCGTCCCCAACGCCCACCACCGAAGCGCAGCACCCAACGCCGCCCCATTCAAAGCATCAGAGGAAGCAACGCCCTCATCCAACTCAACAGCCAGAGTGAACGGAAAGTACCGCCCCACCCCATCGACCGAAGGCATCAAAACCCCCATCCACCCCCGTTCCCCCACCACCTGCGCCCCCAGCGCAAAGCACCAAACAGGCGCCTCCAGGTAGTGAGCAGTCCAATCCGCATGCCGATCCCGCAGCCGCGCCAACCCGCGCTGTAACCACGGGTCCCAGACAGAGCGAAACGACTCCGGCAACCGCCGATGCGCAAAGTCCCCCATCCCCGGCAGCTTGCCAAACCACCCCGGCAACTCAGAGGAAACGAAGAGAGAAGAAGAGGCCAAGCTCACAACCCCTCCGGACAAGAAAACTCCCGCAACTCCTTCAACCGAATCGGATGCTGCACGCTGTTCGTCGTCACCTCGAACCGCGTCTTCCGCGCCCCCACCTGGAAGGTGATAAAAAACTTCTCCGGCGCATCCCCAGCTTCCAGCTGCCCATCGTCCAGCGTGCGGAACAAAGCCCAAGGCCCATCCATCGCCGACCCCGAACTCCCGGTGGTCGACGGCGGGCTGACTTGAACGCGCACCTGGTTGCTGCCCTTCGGCCCCGGCCACTGCACCGCCATCGGCACCACCGGCCCATGCGCGTACTTCACGAGCTGCCCGTCCACGTCGAGGATGAACTGCGTGATGCCCGCATCCATCTCCACCGGCTTGAAGTCCAGCCGCATCGACGGCCCGCGCCCACCGCCACGGAAGAAGATGTCCTTGATGCGCGCCGCGCGCTCGAACTGCGCCAGTGCCTGCGTGGTGACGGCGCCACGCTCGGCCACGGGCTTGTAGCGCCACGGCCGGGTGCTGGTGTCGACCAGCGCGGCCAGGCGCTTCTGGAAGAAGTCGTCCATGAGGCCGCCGGCGCCGAACATCTGGCCGAAGTCTTCGGGCAGCACGTCGCGCTTGCTGCTTTGCACGAACGGATAGCGGCCCGCGATGGCGCGGGTGCAGAACTCGGTGACGGGGCGCAGGTCCTGGCTCAGGTTGCCGCGCTCGGCCACCTGCGCCTGGGTCGCGCCGGTCTGGCTCAGGTTCTCGATCATGCTGCGCACCGGCTCGGGCAGACGGCCCGCGTCCGACTTGAGCTTGCCGGCCACGTCACCGGGCGGCGGCGAGGTGCGGCCCTTCACGGCCGTGTCGACGGCGTTGAGGTACACGTACACCTCGTTGAAGAGCTTGAGCGCATCGTCGATCGGCGCCGGCTGGTTCGGTCCGCCCGCGGTGACAAGGCGGCGCAGCGATTCAAAGCGATCGTCCACGATGCTCTCGATGCGCTTGCCCGGCGCCACCTGCTTGCCGGGGTCGCTGCCGAACAGATCTTCCAAACCCTTGCGCGTGTTGCGCACGGTCTCGGTGGCCTTGCTCACGACGTCCTTGTTGGCATCGGCCGCGGGAATCAGCGTGGTCTGCTTGACCACCGCACGCAGGAAGTTCGCGAGCGGCGAATCGACGCCCGACAGGATGCGCGCGGTCTCGATGTTCTTCTCCAGGCCGCTGACGCGGATCAACCGCACATCGGCTAAGAGTGCTTCCCACTGCTTGACGTACTCCTCGAGGTAGAGGCGACGCACGCGGTCGGTGAGCGCACCAAGCGCGGCAACATCGCGCAGGCGTTCGCTGGCATTGCGGTCTTGCCCCAGCACCCACGGGTCTTCGGCGGCCAGCAGACCGGTGAGCACCACGACCTCGTTCTGGAAGCGCTTGTGATACCCGTCATAAGTGAACATGCCCGGCACGCCCTCGCTCAGCGGCTTGCCGCTGATGCGCTCGAACACGAGCGGGCCCGACGGGCCGGTGGCCTGCGCCACGCTGAAGCCCGGAATGTCCTTGGTGGCGCGCTGGCGCTTCAAGCGGCTGAATACGCGCTGCTCCAGCGGGTAGCTCGCGAGCACGGCGCGCACGCTGCGCACCAGGTTCTCGTCCATCTTCAGCGGCGAGCGTGGCGGGCCCTGGGCGATGAGCACGTCGAGCTGGTCTTCGAGCGCCTTGCGCTGGTCCTCGGGAATGCCGCGGTCGAGGTTGCGCGCCCAGTCGAGCGTGATCCAGGCCTTCAGCGCCTCGGGGTCGAAGCGCTCGGGCTGGTAGAGCATCAGATAGCTCTTCAGGGCCTCGTAAGTGAACTCGAGGTTGTCCTTCTGCGCGGTGCGCAGCTGGTCCTCGATGCGCTTGGCGATCTGCGGCAGGAAGGCGTCGTTGAGCGCGCGCTGGTGCGTGAGCATGGCGGCGGCGTCGAGCTTGTCGCCCTGGTACAGGCCCAGCGTCATCGACAGCGGCTCGTCGCCCTGGCGGTTGTCGGGCGTCTTCCAGATGTCGCGCAGGCCCTGCAGCACGGGCGCGACCTCGACCAGGTTCTGCACGCGCGTCGGCAGCGCGGCCAGGGTTTTCTGCGCGGGCTCGACGCGCGCCTCGACCGACTTCAGGTAGTTGTGGTTCTGCCAGGTGCTGTAGCCCCAGGCCGCGAGCAGACCCACGGTGACCAGCGTCATCGCGGCCACGCCCGCCAGGCGCAGCGTGTTGCGGCGGCGCTCCAGCTTCACGTCGGCGCCCGCGAGGCGCTGCTCGGGGAACACGACCTCGCGCAGCAGCGCGGTGAGGAAGTAGCTGCGCCCGCTCGACTTCTGCGGCGCGAGCATGGCGCGCTCGATGCCGAAGCTGCGCGCCAGGCTGCCCATCACGCGGTCGATCGGGCTGCCCTCTTGCGTGCCGCTGGTGAAGTACACGCCGCGCACCCACGGCGGCTGCGCAAAGCGCGAGCCGGTGAACACCTGTTCGAGCAGATCAGAAAGCAGCGGGCCGACCGAACCGAACTGCGCCGGAAAGCCGAAGATCGCCGCGCGGCGCGTGCCGTCGGTCTCGCGCTGCATGCGTGCGATGAGGCCGTCGTTGATGCGGTTGTGCAGCAGGCCGAACTCGCGGTGGAACGCAGCGGACAGACCCTTCTCTTCAAGCTGCACGTTCTCGTCCGCCGGCAGCGTGAAGCCGAAGACCTGCGCGCGCTGTTCCTTGCCGAGGTCGTCGAAGTAGTCGGTGAAGCCGTAGAGCAGGTCGCTCTTCGTCACGAGCACGTACACCGGCAGGCGCGTGGTGAGCTTGCTGTCGAGTTCGAGCAGCCGCGCGCGGATCGACGCCGCGAGTTGCGTGCGCGCCTCGGGGCCCTGGCTCAGCAGGTCGCCCACGCTCACGGTGAGGAACACGCCGTTGAGCGGACGGCGCGGGCGCGCCTTCTTCAGCAGGCCGAGGAAGCCTTCCCACGCGCTCTTGTCTTCCGACTGGTGGCTGTCCTGCGTGGTGTAGCGGCCGGCCGTGTCGATGAGCACGGCCTCGTCGGTGAACCACCAGTCGCAGTTGCGCGTGCCGCCCACGCCGCGGATGGCGCCGGGGCCGAACTTCTCGGCCAGTGGAAAGCTCAGGCCCGAGTTGACGAGCGCCGTGGTCTTGCCCGCCCCCGGTGCGCCGATGAAGACGTACCACGGCAGGTCGTACAGATAGCTGCCGCCCGAGATCGACAGCCAGTCGCGCCAGCCCGGCTTCTTGCCGGCGGCGTGCAGACGCATCTGTTTGAGCGTGGCGACGGCTTCGCTGAAGCGCGTGTCGAGGATCTTCTGTTCGCCGTCGACCGGTGCACCGGTCTTGGCGGCGGCCGGCGCCTTCATCAAGCCGTCGGTCAGGTGCTGACTGGCACGGCGCGCACGCCAGCGGCGGTACAGCGCGCGCAGCACGACGATGAGCACGATGACGCCGATGACGATGGCGCGCGTCATCTCGCCTTCGAGCGGCGCGAGCGAACCGATCTTCACCAGCGGGCCGATCCACCAGATCAGCAGTGCGACGACGATCAGCGCCAGCAGCGTCAGCAGCAGCGGGCTGAACAGGAACCCGAAGATTTTCTTGATCATTTCGTTGCTCCTGGAACGGGAGCAGCGGGTGCGGCAGCAGCAGCCACGCGCTCGGGTTCGGTCAGCAGCACGATGTCGACGCGACGGTTGCGCGCGCGGTTGACCGGCGTGTCATTAGCGGCCACCGGCTCGGCGTCGGCCTTGCCGTCGGAGCGCATGCGCGCGGGGTCGACCAGCGTGGTGAGCGCGCCCTTCACCGCATCGGCGCGTGCGGCCGACAGGTGCCAGTTCGACGGGTAGCGCAGCGAGCGGATCGGCTGGTTGTCGGAGTGGCCGGTGATGAGCACCTCGCCCTTCACCTCGGCCAGCGCCTGGCCGATGCGGCGCAGCACGGGCAGCGAGGCCGCCATCGGCTCGGCGCTGCCCGAGCCGAAGAACGAATCGCCACGCAGGCGCACCACGCTGCGGTCGGCCTCGTCGGTCACCGTGACCAGCCCCTGCTTGATCTCGGGTTCGAGAAAACGCGCGAGCCGCGGCGACTTGGCCGGCGCGGCGGGCGGTGCGATCTGGATGTTGGGCACACGCAGGCTCGACACGGCCGCATAGGTGGTGTCGGAGCGGTGATTGAGCGTGAGCCGCAGCCCGAACCACGCCAGCGCCAGCAGCAGCGCAAAGCCGGCCGCGAACACCCACAGCGGCAGCGACTCGCGCAGCCGCACCGTGCCCGCGCCCTGCCCGCGCCAGTGCGGCGACAGCTCGGGCTCGACGGCCGGACGGTCCTTGGCGATGAGGTCGGCCAGGCGCTGACGCACCGAGTCGAGCTGCGCACGGCCGTTGTCGACCACGCGGTAGCGGCCCTCGAAGCCGAGCGCGAGCACGCTGTAGATCAGCTCGAGCAACTGGCGGTGCGTGGGCACGTCTTGTGCGAGCTTGGCGAGCAGCTGAAACACCTTTTCGCCGCCCCAGGTCTCGTTGTGGAACTGCACCAGCAGGCTCTGCTTGTTCCAGCCGGCCTGCACGCCCCAGGGCGTGTTGGCCACGGCCTCGTCGAGCGCGGTGCACAGCACGTAGCGCGCGGCCAGCACCGACTCGTTGCCCACGCCCGCACGGCGCGCCGAGGCATCGAACTGGTTCACCGCGTCGGCGGTGGACGCGCGCAGCGCCGGCACGTTGGGCGGCTGCGCGAGGTTGCGCAGCTTGCCGATCAGCACCAGCAGCTTGCCCGCGGCCGAGACCAGTGGATTGAGCAGGCCGATCTCACCCACCTCGGCCACGGGCGTCGGATCGGCGCCGCCGAAGAACGGCGCGGGCGCCGGTGCTGGCGGCGTGCCGCCCGGCGTGCGCGGCTTGGGCTTGATGACCGTGCGCTCGGACTCGAAGGCGGCAAAGGGGTCGGGAGGGGTGCTCATGGTGATGTTCCGTTTCCGTCAGCCGGAGGCGGCTAGGAACGAATGGCCCAGAACGCCAAGTCGAGGCCGGGGAAATCGCCCGCGATGTGCATCGCGATGCCGCCCGATTGCTCGAGCTGGCGCCACAGGTCGCTGTTGCGCGTTTCGAGCTCGAAGTAGTTGGCGCCCGTGTGGAAGGGGATCTGGCGCGGCGCCACCGGCATCGGCGTCAGCGTGACGCCCGGCAGCGCGAGGTTCACGAGGTCGCGGATGCGCTCGACCGGCCCGATCTTCACCTGCGTGGGGAAGCGCGCGCGCAACGCCTCGCTCGGCATGTTCGCGCTCACCGCGAGCACGAAGGTCGCCTTGCGCTGCAGCTCCACATCGGTCACCACCGCCACGCGCACGCCGTGCTTGCGGTCGTGCAGGTCGATGCGGATGGCCGACTGCTCGAACACCATCGACAGGCTGCGGCGCAGGTCGTCCATGACCGGACGGAAGCTCAGCGCGAGGTCGTCGTGGATGTAGGGCCCGAAGCGCGCCACGCGGCGCGTGTCGCGAAAACTCGCAAGGTCGCCGGCCAGCCCGAGCGCGTGCTCGAAGAAATGCTGCGGGTGCAGCATCGCACTCTTCGCCAGGTGCGCAAAGATGGCTTCGTTGCGGTTCACGGCCTGCAGCAACATGAAGTCGGCAATCTCGGCCACGCCGCCCGTGCCCCCTTGGGTCATGCGCCCGGCCAGCGCCTCGCCGCGCTGGCGCAGCAGGCCCAGCAGCTCGTCGAGCCAGGCGCGGATCACCGCATGGCCGGCCACGTCGAGCAGCGGCGGCAGCATCGCGCGGTCGAGCTGCACCTGGTTGTCGACCCGGCGCTCGACCACGCGGGCCACGCCCAGCGTGGCCCAGGCGTCGGTCGCTTCGCTGGCGCGCATCAGGCGCGTGTGGAGCTGGCCCAGTTGCAGCATCGCGGTGCGCTCGCCGGCCGTGTTGGAGTCGGGCACGTCCGACTCCAGCACGCGGTGGCGCACCAGCTCTTCGTATTCTTCGGCGTCCGCTTCGCGCGCCCCGGCGCGGCGCAGCGGCAGTGCAAGCACCACGGCTTCGTCGCGCATGGACGCGGGAATGTCGATGGGCTCGGGCAGCGGATCGACCGCCGGCATGTCGAACACCGTGCCATCGCCGAAGATGCCCACCGCCCGCACCAGCGCCAGCTTGCCCAGCGTGAGCGCCGCCGCGTCGATTTCGACCTCGGCGAATCCCCAGGCGTAGGGCGTGGTGGTGCGCAACAGCACATGCCGCGCATGATCGGCATGCCGCTCGCTTTGCTGCAGGTGCTGAGGCTGCAACAGCATCCCCTCGCTCCAGACCACTTTGGTTCGCCAACTCATCCGCACTCCGTCTACGGCAAGGGTGCCGGGAAGTAAGAAGAAACACGAAGTTTCCGGCGCGGGGGGCGGGAGGCAAATCCGCCTTAAGGCCTAGCTAACGGCCTAGGTGGCGGATGCGAGGTACGGCGAAGGGAGTAGACAGAAATTCGGAGAAAGCCAACCGGTTTGGCTTTCTCCGCGGGCTGGTCAGCCGCGAAGCGCGCGGGCCAGAGGCGTCCCGGCTTCGAGAACGCGCTCGTGGATCGACAGCGCGGCCTCCGGATTGGAGGCTGTGCTTTTCAGCGCATCCCGGGTTTCGTTGCCGCCGTCGCACGCCCCTGAATCAACGCCATCTCTACATTGGCGGCTTGCACCACCGCAATCTCCTCATAGCCCTTGCGAATCTGTTGTCCCACGCGCAAGGCGTTGCCACCGATGCCGAACCCCACTGACACGATGAGAGAGAACACGTTGATCACCCCACTCGCAGCCTCCGTTCCGATGGCGTCTTCTGCGAAGACGATGAGCGTCACCACGCCCAGAAAGCCCAGTCCCACCCACCACATGCGGTGGTAGAGAGCCCAAAGGGCCCCGAAGAAAAAAGCTGGCCAACTCCATCCGTCCTTGATGGCCTGCACACTGCCGAGGGGGTCCTTGAATATCTTGTAGGTCTTCATTGCATAACTGCCTTCCCGATAGGGATCGTTGTTGTCGGATGTGGGCTCTCGCCCCGTCCTCTCTCCGGCGAGAAGCGAGCAACGCACAGAGCCGTTCGCAAGAACGCCTTCGACAGCAGCAGCCTTCACACGGAAAGAGGTCGCGCAGTGTGGAAGCCACCACGCGTTTGCATTGACAACAATGGTCGCCCGCCGCGACCGGTGTTCAGAAACCCGCGCGAAGCGAGCGATTTGTCATGGGCACGGCCTGCGCTGGCCGTGCCTCAGCGGGAGGCGCTCGACGCCTTCAGCGCCTCCACCTGCGCCGCATACGCCTTCTCGATGCGCTGCAACCGCTGCTCGCGCGCCGCATCGTTGACCCACGCGGCCGCCAGCGCGCGCTGGCGCCCCAGCTGGTATTCGAGCTTCGCTTCCGGCAACAGCGCGCTGTCGTCCGCCGCGACATACCCGTACGCTGCGCGCAGATCCTTCAACACTTCACGCTCGGCGTCCGCACGCGTCCCTTTGCCTTTGCCATAGCCGACCAGAAAGGCCTGCAGCTTCGCCTGGAACTCCGGCGGGTAGTCGCGCCGCACCACCATCGGTGCGCCGGGTGGCGGTTCGGACTCCCAGATCACCTGCAGCCGCGCGGCTTCGACCGGGAACTGATCGCGGAAGCGCTCGAAGTCGGTGGTGTTGTTGGTGGCGACATCAGCGTCGCCATTCGCCACGGCCAGCGCGGTGGCCTGGTGCGTGCCGACGAACTCGCTGCGAAAGCGCGTTTCCATCTCGATCTGGTTCGGCAGGAAGAGCTGGCTCTGCGGCACGACGAAGCCGGTGACCGATCGGCTGTCGCCGCGCGCGAGCCGCCAGCGTTCGGGCTGGGCCAGCAGGCCTTCGAGCGTGTTGAGCGGCCCGACTTTGCGCGCGAGCAGCACGGCGCGGTGTTCGGGCATGCCGTCGCGCCGCGCGATCTGCGCCACCACCTTCATGCGCCGCTGCATGACGGCATCGAGCGCCATCTTGGCCGAGAGAAAGGCCATGTCGATCTCGTCGCGGCCGATGGCACGGTCGAGCTCTTCGTACGACGGCACCGAGTACGCGCTGACGGGCAGGCCCAGCGCGCGGCTCATGTCGGCCATGAGCGGTGTCCACAGCGCGCGCGACTCGACAGTGCCGCCCAGCGGCAGCACGCCGAAGCGCACTTCCTTGATCGCCGGCGTGCCCTTTGCGGAGGGCGCCGGCTGCGCGCCCGCCGGCCACGGCGCCATCAGCGACGACACGGCCAGCGCGAGCATCGTGCGGCGGTTCAAGGGCTCACATCCTTCAGCACGGCGAGCTGGCCGGCGTAGCCGGTCTCCAGCCGCTGCAGCCGCGCCTGCCGCGCCGCGTCGTTGACCCACTGCGCGGTCTTCGCGTTCTGCAGCGCGAGCTGATAGGCCAGCTTGGCGGCGGGCAGCAGCGACGTGTTGTTGGCGGCGACGAAGCCCGCGAGGTCGTGCAGCGACTTGAGCACCACGCGCTCGGCGTCGCCGCGCGGCCCCTTGCCGCGGCCGTAGGCGACCAGGAAGGCCTGCACACGCAGACGCAGCTCGGGCGGGTATTCGCGGCGCACGACGATCTGCGCGTGCGGAATCAGCTCCGACTCCCACAGCACCTGCAGCCGCTGCGCCTCGGCCGGGAAGCGCAACTTGAAGCGCTCGAAGTCGGCCGAGTTGTTGGTGGCCACATCGGCCTCGTTGTTGGCCACGGCCAGCGCATTGGCCTGGTGGGTGCCGACGACCTCGCTCAAAAAGCGCGTCTCCATGACGATGTGGTTCGGCAAGAAGAACTGCAGCTGCGGCACGATGAAGCCCGACACCGACTGCCGCTCGCCGCGTGCGATGCGCCAGCGCTCGGGCTGGTCGATCAGCTCCTTCAGCGTGTTGAAGGGCGGCGCCTTGCGCGTGAGCAGCAGCCCGCGGTAGCCGGGCAGGCCGTCGTGCCGCACGACCTGGGCCACGACCTTCATGCGCTGCTGGGTGACGGCATCGAGCGCCATCTTTCCCGAGAGGAACGCCATGTCGACTTCGCCGCGCTGGATGGCCTGCTCCAGTGCTTCGTACGAATTGACCGAGAGCACGCTCACCGGCCGCTGGATGGCGCGGCTGAGTTCGGCCAGCAACGGGTCCCAGTCGCTGCGCGACTCGAAGGCACCGCCCAGCGGCAGGATGCCGAAGCGCACGGGAGCGTCCGCTGCGGGAGGGGCCTGCGCGGCCGCCAGCAGCGGCAACAGCCCCACGGCCAAGGCCAGGGCGGCACGGCGGCCGGTGTCGAGGAAATTGCCGAAACGACGCAAGAAGGCGTGCATGGGAGGAGCGGAAGACACGGGGCCCGCGGCGAGCCGGCGGGGTCTGACATGGGCGACGCGGACGCCATTACATCCCAAATGCGAGTCTTTCTCGTGATGTTTTTCCGGTCTTCCCTGTTCGAGGCCACGGCCCTAAGCTCGCCCCCCATGTGCTCAAGGCCTTCATGAACTGGAACTTCCGCCTCCTGCGCGGGTTGGCCCGCCTCACCTTCGCCCAGCAGTTGATCCTGCTGGCGCTGCTGCCGGCCACGGCCGCCACGCTGGTGGCGATTGCGGTGCTCACGCGCCAGCACCTGGGCAACCTCACCGAGCTGATGCGCGCCAATGCGCAGACCGTCGCCCTGCAGGTGGCCACGGTGGCGCAGGCGCCGCTGTCGCGCATGGACCGCCGCGCGCTGGCGCGCACCGCGCAGACAGGCACCTACCAGCCGCACGTGCAGCAGGTGCAGATCTGGACCGAAGACGGCGAGATCGTCGCCAACTCCGAAACCGTCGACCGCCGCCGTGGCGAGGGCCTGCAAGTCGTGGTGCCGATCGTCAGCGACGACGGCCGGCACACCGGCAAGGTGATGGTCGAGATCGGGCTGGACGCGGTGCGCAGCGCACGCCGCGCCGTGTGGCTCAACGTGGCGCTGGTGCTGGCCGTGAGCCTGCTGGGCGTGGGGCTGGCGGGCTGGTGGGCGGCGCGGCGCATCAGCGAGCCGATCCGCGCGCTGGGCGAGGCGGTCGACCGGCTCGGCGCGGGCGAAGCCGCCAGCGTGGCCATCGAAGGCACCTCGGAGGTGCGCCACCTGCAGCACGGCTTCAACCAGGCGGCGCGCGCGCTCGCCGAAAGCCACCGGCTGCTGCAAAGCCGCATCAACGAGGCCACGGCCGAGCTGGCGCGCAAGAACCAGCTGCTCGAGGTGGCCAGCCAGGCCAAGACGCGGCTGCTGGCCGCCGCCAGCCACGACCTGCGCCAGCCGCTGCATGCGCTCACGCTGTTCTCCGACGGGCTGGCCAACGGCGAGACCGACCCGGTGAAGCTGCAGCGCATCGGCCACATCCGCGAGTGCGTCGATTCGCTCGACCGGCTGTTCTCGGAGCTGCTCAACCTGTCGCAACTCGACGCCGGCGTGCTGCAGCCGCAGTGGGCTGACTTTCCACTCGACAGCCTGTTCGACGAGATCAGCCGCAACTTCCGCCCCGTGGCCGAGCAGCAGGGCCTGCGGCTGGTGGTGCGCAAGACCGAGCTGTGGGTGCGCTGCGACTACGTGATGCTGTCGCGCATCCTGAACAACCTGGTGTCGAACTCGCTGCGCCACACGGTCGAGGGCGGCGTGCTGATCGGTGCGCGCGCACGCGGCAAGGGCGTGCGCATCGACGTGGTCGACACCGGCGTGGGCATTGCCGCGCAGCACCAGGCGCGGGTGTTCGAAGAGTTCTACCAGGTCGAGCCGGCCAGCCGCAGCAACGCGCCCGGCGGCGCGCGCGGCATGGGCCTGGGGCTGGCCACGGTGCAGCGGCTGGCCGAGCTGCTGAACACGCGCGTCGAGCTCAGCTCGCGCCTGCACAAGGGCACCTGCGTGCGCGTGCAGGTGCGCGCCGCGCCCGCCGCGCTGCCGGCGCCGGTGGCACCGACGCCCACGCTCGCCACCACCGTCGACGACAACAGCGACAGCCTGGCGGACCTGCGCATCCTCGTGATCGACGACGAGCGCACGATCCTCGAAGGCCTGAGCGTTGTGCTCGGCAACTGGGGCGCCACGGTGCTGGCCGCGCAGACCCGCGCCGAAGCGCTGGCGTTGGCCGACGGCTGGGACACGCCGCCCGACGTGGTGGTGAGCGACCTGCTGCTGCAGGGCGGCGACAACGGCCTCGATGTGATCGCCGCGCTCGAGCGCCACCCGAACGGCATCGGCGCCGGCACCGCGCGCCTGCTGGTCACTGGCGAGACCAAGCCCGACCGCTTGCGCGAGGTGGCCGCCGCCGGCATCGCCGTGCTCTACAAGCCGGTGTCGCCGCGCGTGCTGCGCCAGGCGATCCAGGCACAGCGCGCCGCCGCGCTGACGATGGCCGCAGGCCTCTGACAACGGTACCTTGCCGGTAGGCGCCGGGTAGTGCGTCGGACATAGACCAAGCAGCCGCTGCAGTGTGATCTTCCTCACACGCGCAGGCCGTCGCGCATGCGGGCATAAGCCCTCCGCCTTATCGCGGGAAACAGGGCGCGTCCTTACATTGGACCATTGCCCCTCGCTGCACAAAGCAGTCCATGTCCGTCGCTGAGAACCTCCCCATTCCGCTTTTCTTCGGAAGAGTGCACCGCGCTGTCCACGCCCTGCTGGCCTGCGGCCTCGTGCTGTGCTTCGCCGCCGCGCCGCGCGTTGCATCGGCGGCCACGCTGACGGTGCTCGTCGGCGACGACCAGGCCGCGTCGGCGGAATTCGTGCAGCAGCTGCGCAGCGACCAGTCGGCCGCCGGCAAGTTCGAACTCGTGCGCATCGGGCCGGGCGCCACGGCTGCGGAACCGCCCAGCACCGACGCCGAGCCCGCCGCCAACACCGGCGTGCGCACGCGCAGCCTGCGCACCGCCGGCGATGCGGGCCTCACCGTGGCGGTGGGCACCGCCGCCGCGCGCGCCGCCCTCGAGCGTCCCAGTGCGGAGCCGCTGGTGCTCGCGATGCTGAGCCGGCTCGACTACGAGACCCTGAAGGCCGCCAACCCGGCCGCCCTGCGGCGCGGCGACCGCCGCGTGGGCGTGCTGCTGCGCGACCCGGCCATGGCCGACCAGCTCGCGCTGGTGAACGCCGTGCTGCCGCAGAAGCGCCGCCTGGGCGTCATCGCCACGCCCGAATCCGAACCGCTGGTGCGCGAGCTGCAGCGCGCCGCGCAGAACGCCAACCCGCCCTGGGACCTGCAGGTCGAGATCGCGCCCGACGCCCGCTCGCTGGCCGCCGCGCTGCGCGCCCTCGTGCCGCGCAGCGACGCCCTCATGGTGCTGCCCGACCTGATCGGCGACAGCCAGGCCGCCACGCTCTCGGTGCTGCGTGCCGGCGCCAGCGCGGGCCTGCCGGTGTTCGGCGCCAGCGAAGGGTTGGTGCGCTCGGGCGGCCTCGCAGCGGCGGTCTCCACGCCCGGCCAGCTGGCCCAGCAGGCGCGCCAGCTCGGGCAGAAGGTGGCCAGCGCAGGAAGTGCCGGGAGCAGCAGCCCGCTGGTGGAGGCGGCCACGCCGGCCACCGTGCGCATCAACGCGACCGTGGCACGCGGGCTCGGCCTGCGTCCGCCGGAGGAACGAGAGCTGACCGAACGACTCGCAGCGCCGCGATGAACACCACGCCGGTCCCCCCGAGCCCGCTGTCCCACCCGACGGCGGCGGGAGCGGCCACGGCGACCGAATCGCCACCGCCTCCCCCGCCACCGGCCACCACTTCGCTCGTCGTGCGCGGCAACCTGCAGCGCGACCTGTTCCGTCTGGGCGTCGTGCCCTGCGCGGCGGTGGCGCTGGCGCTCACCGGCTGGTTCACGCACAACCGCCTGCAGACGCTCGAAGCCGCCTTCGACGCCGAAGGTCAGGCCGTCGCCAGGCAGGTGGCGGCGATGTCCGACCTGAGCCTGTACGCAGGCGACCTGCCGGCGCTGCAGAACGTGGCCTCGGCGGCGCTGCGCGGCGGGCAGGTGACGCGCGTGGAGATCAGCAACAGCGCGGGCGTGTACGTCACGGCCGGGCCGAAGAACGAATCGCTTGCGCAGCTGCGCATGTTCAGCGCGCCCGTCACCTTGCGCGAGGCCTCGCGCGCCAACGCCTTCGCACCGGCCGGCTCCACCACCGCAGGCGACACGCCCATCGGGCTGGTGCAGACCTTCCGCGACACCACCGCCTACACGCACGAGCGCAGCCGCTCGCTCATTGCCGGCATCGGCATCGCGCTGGTCGCGCTGCTGGCGGCGTGGGCGTCGGTGCGCCACATGGCGCGCACGGTGGCACGGCCGCTGCGGCGCGTGTCACGCACGGTGGCGGCGCTGGAGGCCGGCCACTTCGAGGTGCGCTGCGGCGTGGTCGAAGGCGGCACGCGCGGCACGCACGAGCTGGCCGTGCTCGCACACGACATCGACCGCCTCGCCGAGCGCCTGCAATACAACCGCCAGGTGAGCGAGGAGCGCGTGCGCGACGCCACCGCCGTCGCGCTGCAGCGCATGGCCGAGGCCGAGCAGGCCGCGCTGTCGCGCGCGCGCTTCCTGGCCGCCGCGAGCCACGACCTGCGCCAGCCGCTGCATGCCATGGGCCTGTTCATCGACGGCCTGCTGCCCAGCGCCACCGAGGCGCAGCGCCCGGCCGTGCTGCGGCTGCAGGAGAGCACCGGTTTCATGGGCGTGCTGCTCGACGACCTGCTCGAAATCTCGCGCCTCGACGCGCAGGTGCTCACGCCCGCCATCACGCGTGTCTCGCTGGCCGCGCTGTTCGACCAGCTCGACGCGCAGCACGCCCCCGCCGCCAGCGCGGCGCAGGTGCGGCTGCACTGGCGCGACCGCGGCCTGGCGGTGCGCAGCGACGCGGCGATGGTGCAGCGCATCGTCGGCAACCTCGTGGCCAACGCGCTGCGCCATGCGCCCGAGGGCGGCACCGTGCTGGTGGCCGCGCGGCGCAGCCGGGCCGGCGTGCGCATCGAGGTGCGCGACAACGGCGTGGGCATCGCGCCCATCCACCAGGGCCGCATCTTCGAAGAGTTCTACCAGGTGGCCAACACCGAGCGCGACCGCCGCCGCGGCTTCGGCCTGGGCCTGGCGATCTGCGCGCGCATCGCCTCCCTGCTCGGCACCCGCATCACCGTGCGCTCGGCATTGCAGGCCGGCAGCACCTTCGCGTTCACGCTGCCGCCCGCGCGCAAGGCCGACGTCGCGCCGCCCGAGCCCGCACCGGTCGCACTCGCGCCGCTCGCGGGCCTGCGCTGCCTCGTGGTGGACGACGACCCCGCCATCCTCGACGGCACGCACGCGCTGCTCACGCAATGGGGCTGCGAGGTCGAATGCGTCACCACCGGCGCCGAAGCGCTCGCGCGGCTGGGCACCGGCGACATCGTCTACGACGCCGTGCTGTGCGACCTGCAACTGGCCGGCGATGCCGACGGCGTGGAAGTGATCGATGCCGCCCGCCGCCTGCAGCCCGATGCGCTCGCCGTGCTGGTCTCGGGCGCTACCGGGCCCGAGGTGCTGCAGCGGCTGCGCCACGGCGGCGTGACGCTGTTGACCAAACCGGTGGCGCCGGCCAAGCTGCGCGCACTGCTCACCACGCGACGCCACGCGCCCGGCGCCTGAACCTTCATGCCCACTGCCGTCGACCTGAAAAACGTCCGTCCCTTCGTCGCCACGCCCTGCCACAGCGGCGCGGTCGGCACCGAGTGCGTGCGCAGCCTGCTCGGCCTGGTCAACCTCGCGTGGACCCACGGCTTCGCGATGCAGACGCGCTTTCTGGACGGCGACAGCCTCGTCACGCGCGCGCGCAACCGGCTGGCCGCCGAGTTCCTGGCCGACACGCGCTGGACGCACCTGTTCTGGATCGACGCCGACATCGGCTTCGAGCCCGAGGCCGCGCTGCGGCTGCTGAGTGCGGGCCGCGATGTGGTGGCCGGCGTGTACCCGCACAAGAGCGACGGCTGGCCCGACGGCGGCTTGCGCGCCCCGCTGCCGGCCGGCGCCACGCGCGCGGACTTCGAGGCGCTGCATGCGGCGTTTCCGGTCAACCTGAACGATGCGCACGACGCGGGCGCGCGCGTCGACGCCGACGGCTTTCTCGAAGTGCTCGATGCGCCCACCGGCTTCATGTTGATCGCACGCCACGTGCTCGAACAGATGGCGCAGGCGCTGCCCGAGCTGCGCTACACGCCCGACCGCATGGACGACCCGGTCGTCGCGGCGCGCCCGCACTACCGCTTCTTCGACGTGTTCGCCGAGCCGAACAACGGCCGCTACCTCAGCGAGGACTACGGCTTCTGCCGCCGCTGGCAGTCGATCGGCGGACGCGTGCATGTCGACACGCGCTCGCAGCTGTCGCACCAGGGCCTGCGCACCTACCGCGGCGACTTCGCGAGAACGCTGGGGCTGGGCGGCTGAGCCGGTTGCAGGTCGGGCGGCAAGGTGCTGCGGTCGTAGTCGCGGTCGGGCGCGATGCGCATCAGCTGCAGGCCCGGACCTTCTTCCGCGAGGTAGTCGTAGCCGATGGCCTGGAACTGCCGCGCCGGATCGAGCCGCGTGTACAGATCACGCCGCGCCACGCGGTCTGCGTGCCGGATGCTCTTCAGGTGATAAAGCCGATAACGGCTGTAGAACATCAGGCCGTGGCGCTGCGTGTCGTCGGGCAGCCATGTGCCGTGCAGCGTGGGGCTCTGGTCGAACGAAATCTGCTGCGGCAACCGGAACAGCCGTGCGCGCGACTTGCGTCCCCACGGGCCGTCGGTGCGCCAGGCATCGGCCGAGTTCCAGAGCTCGCAGGACACGAGCGACAGGCTGGCGAGCTGGTGGTCGGGCAGCGAATCGACGGTGGCGTGCAGGTGGTTCAGGAACAGCTGTTCGTAGCGCTCGTCGGCATCGCACACCAGCACCCAGCCCGCGCCGTGGCGGCGTGCCGCTTCGAGCAGGCGGCGCTTGTTTTCGTTCTCGTGCCAGACGTGCGCGCCGTCATCGCACGGCGGGTTCGACAGCAGCTCGAGCAGCATCGGATCACGTCGCAGGATATCGGAGGTGCCATCGGTCGAGCCGTCGTCGAGCGCGACGATGCCGTCCACATGGCCGCGCAGGTGGTCGAGGCAGCCGGGCAGGTAGCGTGCTTCGTTCCGCACCTGCAGCACGCAGACGATGCGCAGCCGCGACGTGAGGCGCGGTGCGATCGGCGGGTTCGCGCACTGTGGGCAATGGAAGGCACTGGCTTCGTGGTGCAGCAGGCGCGCGCAGACCTCGCACTGGCGGCGCGAGCCCATCGGCACCACCGGCGCAGTGATGAGCCAGGCCGGTGCTTCGGCGGGCCATGCGTTGGTGCTGTCATCGCGCGCGATGCGATGGAAATCGCGTCCCCATCCTGCAACGCCCGCGCGCGCTTCGTGCGGCGTGCATCGGATCCAGTCGACATCGCGATCGAACTGCTCGCCGCCCGTGCGTGTTTCGTCCGACAGGTGCAGCAGGTGCGCGTCCGGACAGGCCAGCAGCTGCCATCCCACCATCTCCAGGCGCACGCGCAGGTTGTCGTCGTCGCCACCCCATGCTTCAAACGATTCGTCGTAGCCATGCACCGCATCGAAGGCCTCGCGCGCGCAGCACAGCGAGCCGTAGAAGGTCTGCAGCAGCAGCTCGGGCGGCACCTGGCGCGCGAAGGCGGCTTCGAGCGTGTCCGTGAGTTCATCGAAGCGCGCGAAGCCGACGCGGCCGACCGCCACACCGCGCGCGTGCCCCATGGCCGCTTGCAGCAGCAGGGCCGGCGCATCGCCCGCGTAGGCAGACTCGGGCGAATGGACCAGCACGAAGCGCCCCGCGCTGCAGCGCACGCCGGCGTTGATGGCCTTGCACGGCGGGCGCCACGCATGCGCCACGTCGTTGACGAGCACCTTCCAGCGGATCCGCGGAAAGCGCGCGACCAGCGCCAGCACGCCAGCTTCCTCGCCGGGTTCGTCGAGCGCGAGCACGACCTCGATGCCCGGCCGCGCCCAATACCCCGCATTCATCGGCAGCACACGCTCGAAGTCGGCCAGCTTGCGGTAAACAGGCAGCACGACGCTGAGCCACGGGTGGCCCCTGTCAGCTTCCCGGCCTTCCGACGTCATGATGTTCACTGCATCGCTCCTTCAGCGATGAAGCACTGGAGATGCCCATGCAAGGCTGCTACATCAACCTTGAGCGAAGCACCGATCGCCGCGCCGCGATGGACGCGCAGCTGCAGCGGCTCGGACTGACGGGTGTCCGGCGGCACGCCGCCATCGATGCGCAGACGCTCATATCTGGCGATGCAGCGATTACGCCCGGCGAGCGGGCCTGCTTTCTCTCGCACACCGAAGCCCTCGCCCGCGCGAACCCCGGCGAGGCGCTGCTGGTGCTCGAAGACGATGCGCAGCTCAGCGAGGCCCTGCCGGCCGTGCTGCGCAGCGGCGCACTCGCACAGCTCGAAGCCGAGGGCTGCGACATCGCGTTTCTCGAATGCCAGCCCGTGACCTCGACGCAGCACCTGCTCACGCTCTGGCAGAGCCTGCAGAAACGCCTGCCGCCGCAGGGCAGCGATGCGCCGCGCCATGCGCTGACGGGCATCGACTTTCTCGACGCGCGCACGCTCTACAACTGGGGCGCGGTCGCCTACCTCGTGACGCCGAAGGGCCTGCGCGTGCTGCCTACATTGCTGCAGGAAGCGCTCGCGAGCGGGCCCTTGCAACCGTACGACCTGACGCTGGGCAGCTTCCTGCGCGATGGCCGCCTGCAAGGCACGGTGCTCTCGCCCTTCCTCGCCACGCCAGCACGGGGCAGCCATTCCGACAGCACCCTCGGCAGCCCGATGGAATCGGCAGCGCACGACGTGCTCGGCGGCGCGCTGCGGCGTTTGTTCTTCGCGGGGCCGCTCGACGGCCTCGACGCGCAGGTCGCCGCGTGGCGGCACGCACCGCTCACCGACGACCCGCAGCTGCGGCTGCTCGCGGACCTGATGGCGCAGCTCTTCGTGCTCACGGCCCGCGATCACGCGCCGCGCTGACACGCCGGCCTTCTTAAAAGTCCGAACAGCCGTTGCGCCGCTCGGTGTTCACGCAGCTCAGCAGGTTGGGTCGCGAACGCACGCGCGACCATTCGCGCGCCAGCACGTCGGCGCCCTGTTGCGCGCGGTCGCCGTCGAGCGGGCCGGTGGCCAGGCAGATCGGCGCCTGGCCGATGTTCCTGTCGTACAGGTACGAGGTCAGCGGCTCGCGCACCACGTCCACCGAAGGCAGCAACGGCAGGCCGCTCACGCGCAGCTGGCCCGGCACCACGCGCACCGCGTAGCCCTCGGCCGAGGTGAAGGTGCCGTTGATCGGGTACAGGCCCGTCGGGCTGCCCGGCATCGCTGCAGAGAACATCGAGCCGCTGAAGCCCGCGCCGGTGTCGCCGAGGATCAGGCCCGTGAGGCTGTAGATGAAGAACGGGTTGGGCGCCCCCACTGTGCGCGAGGCGTCGGCGATCACCACCGTGGCCGTCGGCTGCTGCGCGTAGATGAAGTGGTTGTCGCCCGGTGTCACGGTCACGGTGCACAGGCCCAGGTAGGCGCAGTGATAGAAGTTGGGCAGCGGGCCCGAGCCGGCCAGGCCGCCGCGCGTTTCACCGATCCAGGTGTCGGCCCACACGCGCCACAGCGCGCCCGAGATGCCGAAGCCGCCCGGGTTCTGCAAGCGCGCCGCCGCCACGAGGTCGGTGCCGCTGGTGCTGCTGACCGGCGCGCCGAGCGTGAGGTCGCCGCTCAGCGTGCGCACGAACACGGTGTTGGCGGCCATCGAATCGGCCGACGTCACCTGCGGCAGATTGCCCGCCGCATCGAAGCCTGTGACCGACACCGGCCCGATCATGACCGCGTTCGCATCGACGTAGGCGAAGCCGCCCGCCGCGCCGCCGCCGACCGTGGCCACGTCGTTGGCCGGGTTGCGCAGGTCGACGCTGCCGTTGCGCGAGCGCGCGAGCAGCGCGCCGGCCGTGATCGTGCCCGCGCCCGACTGGCTCACGTTGCCGGCCGACAGCAGCCCCAGCGTCGCGGCCGAGACCGGCGCGTTGAGCACGATGCCGCCGCCACCGCCTTCGTTCTGCAGAGTGAGCGCGCCGGACGTCGAGAGTGCGCCCGCCACCGTGATGTTCCCGGCATGCGTGGTGCTGCCCGCGACGATGGTCGGCGCCGACAGCTGCGCGAACTCCGCGCCCGACACCGAAAAGCCGTTGACCGTCGGGCCGCCCAGCACGATGGGCGTGGCCGTGTCGTCCGATGCGGTCATGTTCACATCGACCCCGCCCGGTCGCAGGTCGATGGTGCCGGCCGCGACGACCGGCGCTTCGATCACGATCGAATCGCCGCTGCCGTTGTTGCTCGCGCGCAGCAGCACGTTGCCGCTGCTGCGGATGCCGGGCAGCGCACCCGGCGCGGTCGGCGCACCGCCGGCCTGCAACACGACGCCGCGCCCGCCGTTCTGCGACCGGCCCGTGACCTCGATGTTGCCGCCGCCCGTGGTGACAAGCTGCGCGCCGTCTTCCAGCCGCACGCCGCTGTCTTCGGTGGCGGCCGGCGCCGAGGGGTCGTTGTTGAAGTTGTAGCCGCGCAGCGTGATGTCGCCGCTGCCGGTGGTGATGCTGCTGCCGCCGTTGATGAGCACGCCGTGCGCCGCCGCGAAGGTCGACGAGGCCTGGCGCCGCGCCACGCCCTGCACCGTGACGTCGCCGCTGGTGGTGCTGATGGTGCTCGGCCCGATCTGGCCGCTGGTGATGACCACGCCGCTGTCCCACGTGGTCGAGGTGCCGCGGATGTCCACGTTGCCGGTGGCGCTGGCGATGCGCGCGCCCTGCAACAGCACGTCGCCGCCTTCGATGCGCACGTTGCCGCCCGCGCCCGCGTCGCTCTGGCCGACGCGCGTGTCGACCTGCACGTCCTGCGTGAGGATCACGGTGCCGGTGGGCGCGCCGGGCTGGCCGCTGAGCAGCGACACGTTGCCGCCGTCGGTGATGACCTGCCCGCCGTTCAGGCGGATGAAGCCGCTGCCGGGCGTGCCCGTGCCCACCGCGTTCATGGTCACGCTGCCGCCCTGCGTGAGGATGTTGCCCCCGAAGTCGATGAAGCCGCTGTTGCCCGAAGGCGTGCCATCGGGGTTGACGCCCGCATTCATCACCACGTTCAGGTCATCGCCGCCGGTCGCGCGGATGGTGGTGCCCGTGGTTCGCGTCTGGATGCCGCTGGCGGCGTCCAACTGGAGCGTGAGCGGCCCCTTCGAGCCGGTGTAGTTGATGTCCACATCGGGTTCGAGCGTGATGACGCCGCTGCCGCCCGTGCCAGTGCCCGTGGAGATCCGCACGCTGGTGCCGCCGTTGAGCGCGGTGTTGATGTCGCCGTCCTCGATGGTGGAGTTGGCGAGCGCGTCGTACGGATTGGTGGGCAGCGTGCCGCCGGTCGTGCCGTGGCTGATGGTGAGGTCGAAGGGGTCGATGAACCACTGGCCCGCCGTACCCACAGTCGCGGAGGCATCGACGCGTGCACCGCGCAGGTCGAAGCGCCCGGCCGAGGTTTCGATGCGTCCGCCGTTGCCGCCCGCCGTGCCGCCGCGCGCCGACAGCTGGCCGTAGGCGCGCAGCGTCTCGGTCGCCACCACCTTCACGCCGCCGCCGTTGCCCGTGCCCGCACCGGCGTTGGCTTCGAGGCTGGTGTTCTTGCCGATGGCGATGGCGTTGCTGGCCGCGATGTCGATGCTGCCGCCGCCGGTCGCGCCGCTGGCATCGAGGCGCGCCACCGCGGGCGAGCCGTCGAAATTCGTGGCGCCATCGATCAGCACGTTGCGTCCTTGCACCGAGATGCTGCCGCCCTTGCCGCTGTCGCTGGCCACCGAGGCCAGTGTGCCGACGCTGGTCCCCACGCCGGAGAAGGAGGTGACCAGGCGCATCGAGACGTCGGTGCCCTGGGCGTCGATGGCGATGGTGCCGCCGCTGGTGCGCAGCGCCATGGGCCGGTCGGCGTCGGTGGTGACGGCCACGCCGTAGGTGGGCGTGGTCGAGGGCGTGATGATGATGTCGGGGCTGCCGAGCGTGGCGCTGAAGCCTTCGCTGCCCGCGTGGCCGATCACGTCGATGCGCCCGCCCGCGCCGGCCGAGACCTCGCCCCGGATGGCAACGCCGTTGCCGCCGCCGGCCGACATGTTCCCCGCCGCAAAGCCCGTGTCGGTGCGCAGGCCGTCGAGGTTGGCGCCTTGTCCTTCGATGCGCACGTTGCGCTCGCTGGCCACGGTGGCGTCGTCGATGACGACCGCCGTGCTGGCGCCCACGGCAGCCCCGCCGATGTTGGACGTCCAGGTCGGGCCCTGGCCCTTGATGCCGATGTCGCCCACGGACTTCAGCACTGCGCCGCTGCTGACGGCCACGCCGCTGCGCCCATAGCCCGCGAGGCCGTCGAGCTGCAGGCCGCCGGCGCCGGCTTCGACCGTGCCGCCCGTGATCGACACGCCGTTGCTGCCGCGGAAGACGAAGTCGCTGTTGTCCTGGTCGTCGATCCAGGTGCGGCCCTGGCCGCGCATCGTCACGCGGCCGTCCCCGCCGGTCATGACCTGGCTGCCGGCCAGCGTCACGCCATCGCGCCACACGTAGGCGCCGGTGTCGCCGCCGAGCGGGACGATGCCGCCGATGGCGCGGCCGTTCTGCGCGTCGCCCTGGCCGAAGAAGCGCACGTCGCCGCCGTTGGCCGCGATGGTCGCGCCGGTCAGCACGATGGCGCCAGCGTAGTCGCTCTCGGCGGAAGGGTTGCCGCTGGCGTTGTTGATGTTCTTCGCGTTGGTGGCGACGAGGCCGGTGGAATCGGCGTTGAAGTCGACGTGCAGCGCGCCTTGTTGCGATGTGATGGCCGAGCCCTCGTTCATCACGATGCCGCCGGCCGAATCGACGCGCAGCCGCGCCGTGCCGCCTTCGCTCTTGATGACCTGCACACCGGGCGCAAAGGTCACGCCCGCGCCGAGGCCGGTGCGCCCGCTCGCCAGCGTCACGTCGGTGCCGCGGCCCAGCGTGTCGCCGACGCTGCCGGCGCTCACAGAGCCGCCGGTGAAGGCCGGCAATTTGCTGTCATACACCGGCACGTTGACGGCCTCGACGATGCCGAGGTCCGACTGCTTCGCGCTCACCGTCCAGCTGCCGTTGGCGCCGCCTTGCGCGCCGCCGCCCGCGTCGACGCGCACGGTCTGCACGCGCACCGCATCGGCTTCGTTCGAAATCGCGCCGCCCTTGCCAGCGCCTGCGCCGCGTGCGGTCATCTCGCCGTAGGCCTGCAGCCGCGACTCGCGCTCGGGCGCCGCGTCGGCCTCGCCCACCAGGGCCTGGCCCTTGGCGCTGGCCGTGGTGATGGTGCCGCCCGCGCCCTCGGTGGTGGCGTCGGCGCGCAGCACCGAGGTGGACGACAGCGCCACGTCGTAGCCATGCACCGACACGCTGCCGCCGCCGGCCTGGCCGCTGGCATCGATCACCGCGCGCTGGTCGCCAGCGCCGGTGCCTTCGATGCGCACCTGACCGGCCGCGATGCGGATGCTGCCGCCGCGCTGGCCCGCGCCCGCGCCGGTGGCATCGAGCAGGCCGCCGTTCATCTCGATGCGGTTGTCGCGGCCCGCGCCGAGCACGATCTCGCCGTTGACGTTCTCCAATGTGCGTGCGCGCACCGTGCCCGACTGGTTCACCACCAGCTCGCCCGCCGTGTTGGAGCTGCCGACGAGCATCACACGCCCGCCATCGGCCTGCAGCGTGGCGCCCGCGGCGTTCACCACCTTGGCGCTGGTGGCCATGACATCGGCCGCGACCACGAGATTGGTGAGCCCGTCGTTGCCCAGGTCGAAGCTGATCTTGCGGCCCGAGGCCAGCGCGACGGTGCCGCGGTTGGCGGTGATGCTGCCGGTGTTGGTCACCTCGGCGCCCATCAGCACCACGGGGCCGCCGACGGCGGTGAGCACACCGGCGTTGCTCACGGCCTTGGTGTTGCCGTCGGGCCGTTCGAACGTGAGCTGGGTGCTGCCTTCGAGGAAGGCGTTGTCGAGGGTGCTCAGAGCCAGCGTGGAGGCCACGAGGCCGCCCACATTGACCTGTGCGCCCTGACTGAACACCACGCCGTTCGGGTTGACGAGGAACACGCGCCCGTTGGCCGTGAGCTGGCCGGCGATGGTCGAGAGCTCGTTGCCCATCACGCGGTTGAGCAGGATGCTGGAGGCGCCCATCGACTGGTTGATGTTGACCGCGTCCTTGGCGCCGATGGAGAAGGCGTTCCAGTTGATGATCGCGCGCAGCGACGCCTGCGAGATCGCCAGTGCCTGCCCGCCCAGCGGCGACGCGGTGGTCGAACCCGCCACGCCCACGCTGCCCTGCGTGGTGTAGCCGCCCGGTCCGAAGCTCGGCAGGATGGTCTGGGCCAGCGCCGGCGCCAGGCCCATGCAGGCGATAGCGAGCGCCAGCGGGCGCAGCGTCGGCCGGGGTTGGAAGTTGCGTGGCTTCATGGTCAGAACGCCTTTTGCAGCTGCACGTACAGCCGCGGATTGCGCCCGCCGCCGTCGGTCTGCGCGGGCGGTGTGCCGGCGCGCCAGGCGAGCGTGGCGTTGATCGAGAAGTTGCCCGGGCGCGACCAGCTCAGGCCGATGCCGTAGCCGCGCAGGCTGTGGGAGTTCTCGCCGTCGAAGGGCGAGGGATGGCGCGCGATCTTTCCGCGTGCCGCGTCGTAGAACAGGTAGGGCGTGACCTCGTCGGTCGCAGCCCAGCGGTATTCGAAGGTGCCGATCAGGCCCTCGTCCACCAGCAGTTCGCCCGAGGGGTAGGCGCGCACCGCGCGTGCGCCGCCGAGCGCGAGCTTTTCGGACGCGTCGAGGTTCTTGCTGGCCCACTGGCCGCCGACCGAGAAGTACAGCGAATGGCGCGGCACGATGGCCTGCAGGCGCGACACCTGGAAGCTCAGCTTGGTGAAGCCGCCTTCGGTGTGGCGTCCGCCGAACTGCTGGTCGGACTGGAAACTCTGCGGATCGCGGATCGACAGGTCGCCGTGGTACAGCGTGCCCGAGCTGGCCCAGTAGCCGCCGCCCAGCACCTCGTCGCGCCGCTCCCAAGCCCAGCCGATGCCGAAGCCCTGCACGCGCTTCTTTGCTGTGAAGTCGACGCCGCGCAGCTCGTCGGTGAGATCTTTCACGTCGGCCGTGAGGCGCAGGAACAGGTTCTGCTGGCGCTGGCGGATCAGCGGGTAGTTGAGCGACACGTCGAGCACGTCGGCACGGCCGCGCGCGTCGAGGTCGACGAACTGGCCGCCCAGGTCGTAGCTCACGCGCGAGATGCCGATGCCGCCGCGCAGGCCGCTGGTGCCCAGCGGCGCCTCGTACGACACGCGGCCGTACTGCAGCGCGTTGCTGTTGGACAGCAGCACGCGCGCATCGAGGTTGTCGCCGATGCCGAAGGGGCTGAGCCAGCGCGCCGTGCCGCCCACGCGGTAGCGCCCCGCCTCCTTGGTGCCGTGGTTGTCGGCCTCGGCCGAGAAGGCCCAGCGCGAGCCGGCCTCGACCTCGACCGACAGGTCGGTGGTGCCCGCCTGCGCGCCTTCCTGCAGGCTCGACGACACCTTGAGGCCGGGCTGGTCCGACAGCAGCAGCATCGCGCGCTCGTAGGCCGGCGCGTTGACGGCCTCGCCCGGCTGCAGCGCCGCCAGGAAGCCGCGCACGCGCGCCTCGCTGATCGGCGCCTCGGGCGCCACCAGCACCTCGACCTTGCCGAGCCGGCCTTCGATGATGCTGATCTCGACGACGCCGTCGCGCACGGTCTGCACCGGCACCACGGCCTGCGCGAGAAAGTAGCCGCGCTCCTTGTAGCGCGTGGTAATCGCCTGCGCGAGCCCTTCGAGGTCACCGAGCGTGACGTCGCGGCCGATGTAGGGCGCGGTGATCGTCTGCAGCTCGTCGTTGCTCAGCGCCTTCACGCCGTTCAGGCGCAGGTCGGTGAGCTTGAAGCTGCCCGCGCCCGCGGCAGGCCGGGGCGGCGCGGGCAGGGTTTGCGGAGCGACGGCGCCGGGCGCCTGTGCGACGGGGCGATCGCAGCTGCCGCACGGGTCCTTGGTGGGGAGCAGCGTGGTGGCTTCCTGCGCATGGGCGCGGGGCATGGCGACCCACAGCGTGGCGCCGACGAGGGCCATGGCTGCGAGAGCGACCGGCGTCGGCCGTGGACGAAGGCGGATCGCAGAGGCCATGGCAGTGCTTCTTTGCAAGAGGGAGCGTGGCGAAGACATGGTCAGCCTCCCACCGTGAGACGCCAGTTGCCGATCAGGTTGAACGGCGCCCAGAAGAAGGGATGGGACATCTTGGGGTCCTTCAGCACGGCCAGTTGTCCGGCCTGCATGGCCTTCTGGATGTCGCGACCCTTGGCCAGCTCGCCGTAGAGCGTGCCCATGAGCACGGCGGTGGCGTCGTCGGACACGGGCCACAGCGAGGCGATGAGGCTGGAGCTGCCGGCCGAGAGGAACGAGCGCGTGAAGCCCAGCACCTCGTCGCCCTGCGCGATGCGCCCCAGGCCCGACTCGCAGGCCGAGAGCGTGACCAGCGCCGTGCCTTCCATCGGCATCGCGAGGATCTCGTGCGCTTCGAGAAAGTTCTGCTTGCCGCCCTCGTTCGCCAGCAGGATGCGCGAGTACAGCGGATCGACCTCGTCGGCCTCGGCGTGCGCCGCCACGTGCATCAGCGGCGAGCGCGAGGCCACGTCGCGGAACTGCGTCTTGGTGGCGGCCGCGCCCATGAACACCGTGTTGCGCGGGAACAGCTGCGCGAGCTGCTTCACCTCGGTCTCGGCGCCGGGCAGGTCGTACTTGTCTTCGATGCGCGGATTGCCGAAGGCCGTGAGCGACGCGTTCACGCGCGGCGTGCGCTGCGCCAGCTGCACCGCGATGCTGATCGACGGCGCCACCGACACCGGGTGCGTCTCGATGAGGTAGCGGCCGTCCAGGCGCAGCGCCTGGAACGGCAGGTAGTGCAGCGGCCCGTGCGGCACCACCACCACGCGCTGCCCCGGCACCAGGCCCAGCGGCCCGAGCAGCGCGGCGCCCAGCTTGTCGGCGTTGGCGATGGCGGCGCGGCGGCCACGCACGATCGAGTTGCGGAAGGTCTCGACGAGCTCGGTGAGCTCCTCGCGCTTCACCCCGATGCGTTTCTCGGTGATGCTGTCCGGCCCCACGACCCAGACCATCAGGCGATCGGGCAGCGCGTGGAACTGCACCACGCGCTCGTCGGCCGCCAGCGTGCGCTGCAAGGCGGCCACGCCGACCATGCCGGCCGACGACTCGCTGAGCTTCGCGCGGCCACGCACCGCATCGAGCAGCGCGCGCGAGCGGCTGTGCTCGCTGACCTCGAAGGCCCGCGTCGGATCGCCCGCTTCGCTGTACACCGCCACACCGCGCTCGAACACCGACTGCAGGTCGGAGAACAGGCCCATCTTCACTTCTTCGCTGCGAAAGCGCGCGCGCACCTGGTCGACATCGGCAAGCGCGCGACCCGCGGCATCGGCCGCGGCCTGCTTCTGGCCCAGCGCGAGTTCGCTGCGCGCCACGCCGTCCCAGGCCCAGAGGCGGTAGTAGGCCGTGTCGGTGCCGACCTGGCGCGTGGTGAGCGCGCGGTACTTGTCGCGCGCCTCGGCCGGCTTGTTCTCAGCCAGCAGCAGGCGGGCGCGTGTGCGTTCGAGCTGCGCAGCCAGCGGCGCTTCGCGCGGCTCGGCCATGCCGCCGAGCACCTGACGTGCGCGTGCCGCATCACCCGATTCGATGAGTGCGTTGACCAGCGAGGCCTGCACCAGCGGCGCATAGCGCGGCGAGCTGTTGGCCAGTGCCTCGTCGTAGCTGAGCACCGCGCCGGCGAAGTCGCCGCGCCGCGTGCGCACGTCGCCGATCACTTTCTGCACGGGGCCGACCACCAGCTTGGGGTCGCGCGCGGTGTGGCGCAGCGCTTCGCGTGCGAACTCCTCGGCCTTTTCGAGCTGGCCCGAGTAGCTGTAGACGATCGCCAGGTCGCGGTTCGCCACGGCGCGCAGGTTCGGGTCGCTGGTGGCGTTCGCCAGGTGCAGCGCCTTGCTCGCGGCGCGCACGCTCTGGCGGAACTCGCCCGCTTCAGCCAATGCGACCGCCTGGCTGCAGTACTGATAGCCCGAGAGCTTGACCGCGTCCTGCCCGTAGAGCACCGCGCCTTCGCTGGTCAGTGCCAGCAGCGTGTCGGTGTCGGCAAGACGCGCCTGCGCCATCCGGTCGGCCGCGGCTTCGGCACTCGGGCCGCCCGCTGAAGCAGCGGGCGCCGAAGGTGCTGGCGCGGGTCGTTGCGCCAGGGCTGAAGGACCACCGGGGCCCAGAAGCAAGACACCCACCAGGCCGACCGCACCGGCGAGACCGGCACGGCGACGCGCCGGATGCGTACATCCCCAACTCGAAAACCACGCCATTGAACCCCCTCGACCCATGCACTCGCTGCCGCGAACGCTCGACGCCGCGGGAGTGCGCGCCGTTCAGGCCTCGTGGGAAAGTCTAGGAGGGGGTGTTCACCTCGCCTATTCGCAAGACGGTCTAGCGCGAATGGCGTAGAGCCTGCAGGCTAGGCGGGGACGCTGTCGATGTTGGCGCGATCCCAATGCCGGTGCTTCGCGATCGCCGCAATGAAATCCTGCGCGATCTGAGTCGCCGCAGTGGCGTCGCCCAGGTTGGTGACAGGCGTTTCGGCCACCACCACGCCGGCCGGTGCCTCGCCCTCGGGCGTGACGCCGAGCGATGCCAGCAACTGCACGCCCTCACCCACCACGCAGATCGCCTTGCAGTGCTTGTAAGCCTCGAGCACGAAGTGCACGGCATCACCCTGCGCCGCAAGCGCAGCAGCACCCTCGGCGCCCGCAGGCACGAGCACGGCGTCGAACATCACCGAGGCGGTATTCGTGAAGGTCATGTCGATGTCGATCTGGCGCTTCGAGGCGCTGGCCACGGTGCCGAGCTTCGGGCCCACCACCTTGCACAGCGCGCCTGCCTGCTCCAAGGCATCGCGGATCGGCTTGAGCGAGGCCGAGTCGACGCCGTCGGCCACGAGGATCGCGACCTTGCGCGTGCGCACGACGCCGTCGGCGCTGCCGTCGCTCATGCGCAGCGCGGGCGATTCGTCGATGGGCAGTTCGATGCGGTGCTCGCGAAAGCCTGCGTAGCCTGCGGCCGCCTTGGCATCGGGCTCGCCGATGCCCAGCGGCTCGGCCACGCGGCGTGCGAGTTTTTCGTCGACGTGCGCGAGGTTGTCGACCATGCGCTGGCGGATGGCGGGCACTTCGAGCTTCGAGAGTTCGAAGCGGAAGGCCGCGACGATGTGCTCCTTCTCGGCCATGCTCTGGCTGTTGAAGAACAGGCGCGCCTGCGTGAAGTGGTCGTCGAACGACGGGCTGCGACGCCGCACCTTGGGGGACTCGATCTCTTCGGGGAAGGACTGGAAGCCGTGGCTGCCGCCGTCCACGCGGAACTCGGTGCCGCTGCCCAGGGTGTTGGGCTCGTAGGCCACCTGGCCGCGCGCGATGGTCTGGCGGTGCATGCCGTCGCGCTGGAAGTTGTGGAACGGGCACACGCCCTTGTTGATCGGCAGCTCGTGGAAGTTGGCGCCGCCCAGGCGCGATATCTGCGTGTCGGTGTAGCTGAACAGGCGCCCTTGCAGCAACGGGTCGTTGCTGAAGTCGATGCCGGGCACGACGTGGCCCGGGTGAAACGCCACCTGCTCGGTCTCGGCAAAGAAGTTGTCGGGGTTGCGGTTGAGCACCAGCTTGCCGATGCGCTGCACGGGCACCATCTCTTCGGGAATGAGCTTGGTGGGGTCGAGCAGGTCGAAGCCGAGCGACTCGGCCTTGTCGGGCGCGATGAGCTGCACGCCGAGTTCCCATTCGGGGAAGTGGCCCTGCTCGATCGCTTCCCAGAGGTCGCGGCGGTGAAAGTCGGGGTCCTTGCCGGCGATCTTCTGTGCCTCGTCCCACACGAGGCCGTGCACGCCGAGCTTGGGCTTCCAGTGGAACTTCACGAAGTGGCTTTCGCCGCGTGCGTTCACGAAGCGGAAGGTGTGGACGCCGAAGCCTTCCATCATGCGAAGGCTGCGCGGAAGGGCGCGGTCGCTCATGGCCCACATCAGCATGTGGGTGCTCTCGGGCATGAGCGAGGCGAAGTCCCAGAAGGTGTCGTGCGCGCTCGCGGCCTGCGGCATCTCGTGGTGCGGCTCGGGCTTCACGGCGTGGATGAGGTCGGGGAACTTCATCGCGTCCTGGATGAAGAACACCGGGATGTTGTTGCCCACGAGGTCGTAGTTGCCCTCGCGCGTGTAAAACTTGACGGCAAAGCCGCGCACGTCGCGCACGGTGTCGGCCGAGCCGCGCGAGCCGGCCACGGTCGAGAAGCGCACGAACACGGGCGTCTTGGCATCGGGGTCTTGCAGGAAGTCGGCGCAGGTGTACTGCGACATCGACTGGTAGACCTGAAAGTAGCCGTGCGCCGCCGAGCCGCGCGCGTGCACGGCGCGCTCGGGAATGCGCTCGTGGTCGAAGTGCGTGATCTTCTCGCGCAGGATGAAGTCTTCGAGCAGCGTCGGCCCGCGCACACCCGCCTTGAGCGAGTTGTGGTTGTCGGGAATCTGCAGGCCCTGGTTGGTGGTCAGGTGCGTCGGGTGCTCGGTGGTGAAACCGTCGAGCTGCAGCTGCTTGGCATTGGCGCCGTCACCGGCCTTGGCGGTGCTGGCGCGGCGGCCGGCGGCAGCCTTGTTCTGGGGGGACATCGGGGTTCTGGGCACGTCGTGTCGCCCTCTCTCAGCTGACTTCGTTGCTGTTGCCGCTGCCGCCGCTGCCGCCGCTGCTGCCGATGAAGATGTCCAGGACATTCACCACGGCGATGAGGCCGATGCAGCCGGTCACGGCCGCGACGGCCCAGACCAGGATTTCATCGCCCCACGTGCCCATGAGCGTGTCGAACAGTGTCGAGAATTCCATGATGTGTTCCCTCGGAGAAAGTGATCGCGTCGATCGGCTCGGTGCGCCCGACGCCACGGGACAGCGCCCCGGTCGGTCGGCAAGGGATGAGCTTAGGTTCGGCGCGGCCGCGCCCCCGTAGTGGGCGCCCCTCCCCGTCTGTGGGAGAAGGTGGGCGTCCTCGGTAGGAGGGCACCGACAGCGCCGAAGGCGCCGATGCGTGCCGGGCCTCAGGCGCCCGGGTCGAGCACGCGCTCGCTGGGCCGCGCGAAGTAGAACCACTCGGCGCCCGGCAGCGCCAGGGCGTTCGGGAACACGATGAAGCCGTCTTCGGGCGCGCTGACCAGCGTGCCGTCGTGGCGCATGCCGACGGGTTCGCCGCGCTGCACGGCATCGAAGGTGGCCCAGTCGCGCACGAAGCTGTCGTCTTCGTGCAGGCGGTCGGTCACGCTGGCCAGACGCAACAGCTGGGGCGGCTGCGCGGGCGCGCCCGACAGGCCCGGCGGCAGCGCCGCCATGCCCAGCAGCGCGAGCGTGCGGCGGATGGCCGCCCACGCCACCTCGGGCGCCTGCGGGTCCTGGTGCTGGCCGCATTCGAGCGTGACGCCGTAGCCGCCGCAGCTGCGGATGTATTCGTTGGTGCCGCGGCCGAAGTCGATGGCGGCCTCGTCGACCGCCGCGCCGCGCTGCGCGAGGCCGGCGGCGTAGATGTCGAGCCAGCCCTCGACGACGATGGGCGTGCCGATGTGCAGCGCGAGCCGGCCTTCTTCCTGCGCGCGCGCAAAGGGTTCGAGGGGACCGCTGTTGTCGCGCGGACCGATCATGGCGAAGGCCTCGCCCTCGCTCTGGAAGGAATGCAGGTCGAGCAGCACGTCGTGGCGCGCGATGACGGGCGCCAGCCGGTTGGTGATGCGGGCCTCGTAGTCGGCGGGCGTGTCGCTCGGGCGGAACAGGCGGTTGAGGTTGCGCTGGCCCTCGCGCTGCAGGCGACGCCGCGCGAGCGGGTTGGCCACGGGCACGAGGGTGAGTTCGCCGCGCAGCAATTGCAGCGCGCCGGTTTCGAACTCGGCCAGCACGCGCGCGATGCCCTCGGTGCCGCAGGTCTCGTCGCCATGCACCCCGCCGATCACGAGCAGGCGCGGGCCCGGGTTCAGCGACGCGAACGTGTGCAAGCGCAGGCTGTCGATGGCGGTCGCGGCGTCGTCGAAAAGGGCGGTGGACATGCGGGCGATTATGCGGAGGCGATGCGGGGCGCGCAAAAGGCAAGACCCCTTGCAGTGCGAACCTACAGCCGCGCCCTGGCCTGTCCTACCGCCCCGTGGCGAGGCGCCGCGCAAGCTGGCGCCAGACCCGGACTTTCCCGAAGGAGCACCCGATGGCCCAGCCGCACAAGCACAAGAAAAACACCGAGAAGGACACCACCCGCGTCGTGCAGGACGGCGAACCGGCGCCGCGCCTGCCGCACGAGCGCGACCAGTCGTCGGACAGCCAGGCGATGCAGGACGGCCAGCCGCCCGAAAAGGGCCGGCGCGGTTACGAGGACGTGGAACGCGGCGTGGTCGACACCGACCGCGGGCTGACGCCCGAGCGCACGCCCGACGGCAAGGTCAGACCTTGACCGTCGCCAGCTGCTGGCGCATGTCGCGGATCACCGTGCCGTAGTCCTTGGCGTTGAAGATCGCGCTGCCGGCCACGAAGGTGTCGGCGCCGGCCGAGGCCACGCGCGCGATGTTGTCGGCCTTGATGCCGCCGTCGACTTCGAGGCGGATGTCGCGCCCGCTCTGCTCAATGCGCTTGCGGGCCTGCTCGATCTTGCGCAGCGCCGAATCGATGAAGCTCTGGCCGCCGAAGCCGGGGTTGACGCTCATGATGAGGATGAGGTCGATGTCGTCGATGGCCCAGTCGAGCGCCTCCAGGCCCAGCCCCGGATTGAACACCAGCCCGGGCTTGCAGCCCGCGGCCCGGATGGCCTGGATGCTGCGGTGCGTGTGGGGCGATGCGTCGGGGTGGAAGCTGATGTAGTCAGCGCCCGCTTGCGCAAAAGACGCGGCCAGTGCGTCGACCGGCTGCACCATGAGGTGCACGTCGATGGGCACGGGCGTGCCGTCGGCGGTCTTGGCGTAGGGCTTGAGGGCCTGGCAGATCATGGGGCCGAAGGTCAGGTTCGGCACGTAATGGTTGTCCATCACGTCGAAGTGGATCCAGTCGGCGCCGGCCGCGATCACGTCGGTCAGCTCCTGGCCGAGGTGCGCGAAGTCGGCGGAAAGAATGGAGGGCGCAATGCGGAACGGGGTGCTGCTCATAACCCCGGATTCTCGCAGCCGACGGAAATCCGAGGAAAGGCCTCCGTTACCATGCGCCCCATGTCACACAGCCCCTTCAGCGTACAGGTCGAACCGCGTTACCTGGCCGACCAGTCCTCGCCCAAGGACAACGTCTACACCTTCTCCTACACGATCACGATCACCAATGTGGGCACGGTGGGCGCGCAATTGATCGCGCGCCACTGGCTCATCAACGACGCCTCGGGCCATCCGCAGGAGGTCAAGGGCCTCGGCGTGATCGGCCAGCAGCCGCTGCTGGCGCCCGGCGAGTCGTTCCGCTACACCAGCGGCTGCCGCCTGCAGGCCGCCAGCGGCACGATGCACGGCAGCTTCTTCGTGGTGACCGAGGAAGGCGAGCGCTTCGACGTGCCCGTTCCCATGTTCGTGCTCGAAGCCGACATCGGCGGCGCCCCCGTCTCGCGCGTGCTGCACTGAGCGCACGCCCCTTCCCTTTTCTACGCTCCCCCATGGCTGCCGCACCGCGCGACTTGCAGGGGCTGCTTGCCGGCCTCGACCCCACGGCCGATGTGGCGCAGCGCCACATCTGGCTCATCAACCTCTTCGACTGGCTGCGCGGCGACCGCGCCTCGCCGCAGGCGGCCATCGGCCGTGTGCAACTGCTGCTCGACGCCGTCGAGGCACGCCCCGAGCTGTGCGAACGGCTGCGCGCCTGGTGGCGCGCGTTCACGCAGGCGGTCGACCTCACGGCGCTGCTGGCCGACTACGGCTTTGCGCCGCGCACCGCCTTTCTGAGCGAGTTCGGCGAGCGCATGCGCCGCAAGATATTGCCCGGCACGCCCGAGACCACCGACGCCTCGGACCTGTTCCGGCTGGTGCTGCCGGGCGTGTTCGACGCCGGCTGGATCGCGCTGCTCGACGACACCCAGCTCGCGCGCATCGGCGCGCTGCTGTCCGACGCGGCGCCTGCCCACGACGGCTCGCCGCGCTGGCGCCACACGGTGATGGACGCGGTCACCTACTGCTGCAGCCAGGTGGTAGCGACGGGCTTCTCGCCCGAGCTGCGGCTGCGCATCAGCCCCGCAGCGGGCGAGGCGCGCCCTTTTCATGCGCTCATGTCCGACCTCGACGCCCTGCGCGAGCAGATGTTCGCGCAACCGCGCAATGAAGACGCGCTGCAGGCCGCCTTCGTCGCCTTCCGCGACCGGCTCGACGCCTGCCGTTCCAGCGCCTCGTCGGTCTACACGCACCTGGAAGACAACGGCATTTCGGTCGGCCTGGTGTTCCGGCTGCGCCAGCTGCGCGAGCGCGTGCTGCGCATCCGCGAACTGCTCGACTGCCTGATCTCGCCCGTGCCCGGGCCGAGCATGGCGCGCCTCGTCGGCAAGCTGGTGCTGGCGGGCGGCGAGCGCAACAGCATCCGCGCGCTGATCGCCTCCAACTCGTCGATGCTCGCGGCCAAGGTGACCGAGCGCAGCGCCGAGACCGGCGAGCACTACATCACCCGCGACCGCCGCAGCTACCTGCAGATGGTGAAAAAGGCCGCCGGCGGCGGCGCGTTCACCGCGCTGACGGTGCTGGCCAAGTTCGGCATCTACGCGCTGGCGCTGTCGGCCTTCTGGAGCGGGCTGGTCTCGGGCCTCATGTATGCGGCCAGCTTCGTGGCGATCCAGCTGCTGCACCTCACGCTGGCCACCAAGCAGCCCGCGATGACCGCGCCCGCCATGGCGGCGCGGCTGCGCGACATCAAGTCGGACGGGGCCGTGGACCAGTTCGTCGACGAGGTCGCCAACCTCGTGCGCTCGCAGGTGGCGGCCGTGCTGGGCAACGTGCTGCTGGTGGTGCCGGCGGTGGGCCTGCTGGTGTGGGGCTGCCAGGCCGCGCTGGGCCGGCCGCTGCTCGACGCGGCCCATGCCGCGGCCACGCTGAACGGTCTGTCGCTGCTGGGACCGACCGTTCTTTTTGCGGCATTCACCGGCATCCTGCTGTTTTCGTCCAGCATCATCGCCGGATGGACAGAAAACGCCTTTGTCCTGCATCGCCTGGACTCCGCCATGCGTTACAACCCTCGCATCGGCGCCTTTCTCGGTGCCGCCCGGGCCCGTCGCTGGGCCGCCTTCATGCGCACACACATCTCAGGCTTCGCCTCCAACATCTCGCTGGGACTCATGCTCGGACTGCTGCCTGCGTTCGCGGGCTTCTTCGGGCTCGGGCTGGATGTGCGCCATGTCACGCTGTCGGCCGGCCAGATTGCGGCCGCGGCAGCATCCATCGGATTGCCGGCACTGCACCAGCCGGCCCTGTGGTGGGCGGTTGCGGCGATTCCGGTGATCGGCGCGCTCAATGTGAGCGTGAGTTTTTATTTCGCTTTCCGGCTGGCGCTGCGCGCGCACAGCGTGAGCCTCGGTGACCGCGCCCGCATCCGCAGCGCGATCTGGGCCCGCTGGCGCAGCCGGCCGGTGAGCTTTTTCCTGCCTACATGAACCTGACCGAATTCATCGCCGAACTCCAGGGCTTCTGGGCCGAATGGGCGCGCCCCTCGGCCGGCCTGCCCACCGTACTCTGGGCCCTTCTGGTGGCCGTCGCCGCCGCCTCCGGCCACCTGGTGCAGCGCTACCTGGGGATGCCGAAGGTCATCGGCTATTCGGTGGTGGGCGCGGTGGTGGGCTTTGCGGGCTTCGAGGGCGCGATCTGGCCGCTGCGCGGCATCAGCCTCTTCTTGCTGGAGCTGGGTGCGGCCGTGGTGCTGTTCGAGGCCGGCGGGCGGCTGCCGCTGCGCTGGTTCCGCCACAACCCGATGGTGCTGGTGCAGAGCCTGCTCGAAGCGACGCTGACGTATTTCGGCGTGTACTGGATCTTGATTCTGCTGGGCTTGCCCGACCCGGTGGCCAACCCCATCGCGCTGATGGCGATCGTCGCCTCGCCGGCCGTGCTCAGCCGCGTGATCATGGACACCCGCGCCGCCGGCCCGGTGACCGAGCGCGCCATGACGCTGGCCACGCTCAACACCTTCTATGCGCTCACGCTGGGCTACGCGCAGGCCGGCCTGATCGAGCGCGCGCCGCAGTCGCTGATGCTCAAGCTCTACCCGGTGGCGGTGGTGCTCGGCATGTCGTTCGTGGTCGGCGCCATCATGGCGCTGGCGCTGCGCTCGGCGCTGCGCGTGATGAGCCCGAACAGCGAGAACACGTCGATCCTGCTGCTGGCGATCATCGCGGCGGGCGCGGCGCTCACGGCCCACATCGGCGGCTCGGCGCCGCTGGCGGCGCTCATCGGCGGCGTGCTGCTCAAGACGCTCAACCCCAAGCCCTGGGCCTGGCAGCGCCAGCTCGGCACCGCCTCGTCGCTGCTCACCATGCTGATGTTCGTGCTGGTGTCGATGGTGGCGGCGCAGGCCGATTGGACCCTGCCCGTGGCCAGCGTGGTGCTGGCCGTGATCGGCGTGCGCCTGGTCACCAAGATTTCGGGCGTGGCCATTGCCAACCCGGGCAGCGGCGCCAGCTGGAAGCAGGCCTTCTGGGTCGGCTGCGCGATGACGCCGCTGTCGTCGATCGCCCTGCTGATCGCCTCCAATTTCGCATCGGCCTCGCCGCTCCTGGGCACCATGATCACGCAGGTCGCCCTGCCCTCGATCCTGCTGATGGAAGTGCTGGGCGCCGTGCTCGCCACCGTGGCGATCCACGCCGTGGGCGAAAGCTCGGTCCCCTGGACGCCGCAGGCCTTCAGCACCACGGAAGACACGCAGCGATGAGCAGCAACAGCAACCCCACCTCCATCCTCCCGATCGATCCGGACAGCGACGACGTGCGCTCCGCGCCGCTGCCCGCCGATCCGGCGAGCCGCGCCGTCAAGCTCGAGCCCTTCAACAAATCGGAAGCGCTGTCGCTCGGCGTGGAGCTCGAGCTGCAACTGGTCAACACGCACGACTACGACCTCGCGCCGTATGCCGAAGACATGCTGCGCCTGATGGCACAGACGCCGCTGCCCGGCAGCGTGGTGCCCGAGATGACCTCGAGCATGATCGAGATCTCGACCGACATCTGCCACTCGGCGCAGGACGTGATCACGCAGCTGTCGCCGATCCGTGAGGCGCTGATCAAGAACGCCGACAAGCTCAACATCGCGGTGGTCGGCGGCGGCACGCACGCGTTCCAGCAATGGCACGAACGGCGCATCTACGACAAGCCGCGCTTTCGCGAGCTGTCGGAGCTGTACGGCTACCTGAGCAAGCAGTTCACCATCTTCGGCCAGCACGTGCACATCGGCTGCCCCGACGCCGACTCGGCGCTGCTCATGCTGCACCGCATGTCGCGCTACATCCCGCACTTCATTGCGCTGTCGGCCTCGTCGCCGTTCGTGCAGGGGCAGGACACGCAGTTCGACTCGGCACGCCTGAACTCGGTGTTCGCCTTTCCGCTCTCGGGCCGCGCGCCCTTCACCACGAGCTGGAAGGAATTCGAGGCCTACTTCGAGCGCATGACCCGCACCGGCGTCGTGCGCAGCATGAAAGACTTTTACTGGGACATCCGTCCCAAGCCCGAGTTCGGCACCATCGAGATCCGCGTGTTCGACACGCCGCTCACCATCGAGCGCGCCGCCGCGCTCGCGGGCTACGTGCAGTCGCTGGCCGCGTGGTTCCTGCAGGAGCAGCCCTTCGAGCCGTGCGAGGACGACTACCTCGTCTACACCTACAACCGCTTCCAGGCCTGCCGCTTCGGGCTCGATGCGGTGTATGTCGACCCGGCCAGCGGCCAGCACATGCCGCTGCGCGACCACATCCTGATGACCATGACCCAGCTCGAGTGGCACAGCGAGGCACTCAACGCCACGCAGGCGCTGGGCGAGCTGCGCACCAGCGTCGAGGCCAACCGCAACGACGCGCGCTGGCTGCGTGAGAAGCAGGGCAAGGAACGGCTGCTGGCCGAGGTCGTGCGGCAAGCCTCGCTGCGCTTTCGCGGCGCGGCCTGAGTTCGTCGTTCAGGCCGCCACGGCCTCCTGCGAGAACTGCCGGCGGTACACCGTCGGCGACACCTTGAACGCCGTGGCGAAGTGCTTGCGCAGCAGCACCGCCGAGCCGAAGCCCGCATCAGCCGCCACGCGCTCCACCGAGCGGTCCGTCGTCTCGAGCAGCCGCTGCGCCAACGCCAGACGCTGGTTCTGCAGCCACTGGCCGACCGTCGTGCCCGTCGATTCGCGAAAGCGCCGCGTGAAGGTGCGCCGGCTCATGAGCGCGCGCCTAGCCAGCTCGTCGAGTTCATGCGGCGTCTGCAGATGCCGCCCCAGCCATTCGAGCAGCGGCGTGAGCCGGTCGCGTTCGGCCGCCGCCGGCATGGGCTGCTGGATGTACTGCGCCTGACCGCCCTGCCGGTGCGGCGCGACGACCATGCGTCGCGCGGCGCGGTTCGCGGTGTCGGCGCCGTAGCGCACGCGCAGCAGGTGCAGGCAGCAGTCGATGCCCGCGGCCGTGCCCGCCGAAGTGAGCACATCGCCGTCGTCCACGTACAGCACCTCGGGCTGCAGCACGACCTGCGGATACTGCTTGGCAAACGCCGCGGCCAGGTGCCAGTGCGTGGTGGCGGGCCGCCCGTCGAGCAGGCCGGCCTCGGCCAGCACGAAGGCACCCAGGCACAGCCCGACCACGGTGGCGCCGCGCCGGTGCGCCGCCTGCAGCGCACGGATGAGCGCGGGCGGCGCGGGCCGGCCGTCGTCGCGCCATGACGGCACCACCACGATCTGCGCGCGCCGGATCGCCTCCAGGCCGTGCGCCACCACGAGCGTGAAGCCCGCGTTGGTGGCGAGCGGCCCGGGCTCGGGCGCGCAGACCTGCACGCGAAAGCGCGGCGCGCCGGTGTCGGTGCGGTCTTCGCCGAACACCATGCAGGGCACGGAGAGGTGGAAGGGGCTGATGCCGTCGAAGGCCACGACGGCGATGGTTTCAACGGCAGATGAGCGCATGGCCCGATCTTATCGATGAATGGCTTTCGGGCCACTGTCGCAAAACCCGCGGTGCGCGAAGAATCGAGCCATTCCAGACACGACAACCACCACCGAAGGAGAGACCCTATGAGCCAATCCGCACCGCGCCGCGCCCTCGTCGTCATCGACGTGCAGAACGAGTACTTCGAGGGCGGCGGCCTGCCCATCGAATACCCGCCGGTCGAGAGCTCGCTGCCGAAGATCGCGCAGGCCATGGACGCAGCCCGTGCGGCCGGCGTGCCGGTGGTGGTGGTGCAGCACCACGCGCCGAAGGGCGCGCCGATCTTCCAGGCCGACAACTTCTACGGCCAGCTGCACCCCGAGATTGCGAAGCGCCCGCGCGACCACCTGGTCACCAAGGCCTTCCCGAGCGTCTTCACCGGCACTGACTTCGCCGACTGGCTCGCGCGCCACGAGATCGACACGCTGAGCGTGACCGGCTACATGACGCAGAACTGCGACGCGTCCACCGTGTTCGAAGCCATGCACCGCGGGCTGAACGTGGAGTTCCTGTCGGACGCCACTGGCGCGCTGCCTTATGAAAATGCGGCCGGCCGCGTGAGCGCCGAAGAAATCCACCGCGTCTTCAGCGTCGTGTTCCACAGCAACTTCGCCGCCGTGGCGACGACCGACGTGTGGGTCGCTGCACTGAAGGCCGGCGCGGCGATCGAGAAGGACAACGTGGTCATGTCCAACCGCCGCGCGCGCGGCGTCTGAACTTCACAAGAGGTCAGGCCAGGTCAGGCTAAGTTCAGCGGCTGCAGCACCGGCTTCCAGCGCTCCACCGCGATCTTCTTGAAGCCGCGGCCGTTGGGGTGCAGCTCGTTGGCCCAGTCGCTCGGGCCCAGGGTGCCGCGGCTGTCCACCACGTGCAGATGCTGCGGGTCGCCCTTGGCGATGTTCAGCAGCATGCCGTGGAAACCGTCGATGAGGTGATCGACGCAGGGCTTGAACAGCGCCGGTGCCACGCCCGCATCGACCAGCGCCGGGCGCAGCCAGCCTTCGCGCCCGAACAGCGCCTCGCCCGTGGGCGGGGCGTAGTCGTAGCTGTGCGTGACGATGTGGCAGTCGACGCTGGTGCGGGTGTAGATGAGGCCGATGAGCGCGCGGTACTGCTCGTCCATCTCGACGAGGAACTGGTCGAAGCCGCCCGTGCCGTTGCGAAAGCACTGCGCGGCCAGCGTCTCGGCGGAGCAGTCGGTCTTGAGCAGCGGGCGCAGGTCGTTGAAGCCTGCGAAGTCGTTGCCGCCGCCGCTGATGAACACCGCCGACAGCGTCGGGCCGTACAGGCGCAATGACTCGCGCACCGCGTTGCGGTACTTGCCATCGACGTAGTCGTGCGTTTCCGCGCCGTTCATGCCCTTGGCCAAAATCACGTGGCCGCGCGCGCCGACCACGTCGCCCAGGTAGTTCAGCAGACAGCCGCCCGGCAGCGGGTACCAAAACCACGAATCGCCGAACGCGAGGATCGTCGCGGTGCCGTGCGGGCCCATCTGCATCTTGGTCTCGTCCCAGTAGACAGCCATGGCGAACTCCTCGTTGTCGGTGTATCGGGCGCCATGGTTCTCGCAAGCGCCGCGCGGCGCCATCCCTCGTTCGCGGTAGACCCTGCTCAGCCGCCCAGCCGCAGCGACTGCACCAGCAACACCAGCTCGGCCTGCCGGTGGCAGTCGGTCTTGCGCATCACGTTGCGCAGGTGGCTGCGCGCCGTGTGCTCGGAGCAGTGCTGCGCGGCGGCGAAGTCCTTCACGGTCTTTCCGCTCGCGATGAGCAGCGCGAGCCGTGCCTCGGTCGGGCTCAGGCCCAGCAGGCTTTCCATCTGCCGCGGGTCGGTGGCGGCGGCCTCGGCCGGATGGGCGAAGACCACGAGCGCGCGGTGGCGCTGGCGCAGCACGGCCAGCGGGTGCGAAGGCTTCAGCGGCAGCACCGTGATGCGGACCACGCCGCCGGACACGGGCAGGTGCAGCACGCCGGCACGCGCGCCGCCGGACGGGGCGCAGGCCTCGCGCACCCGCTGCTCGAAGGCCGACTGCAGCGCGGGCGATGCGAGCCGCAGGCGCCCCTGCGCGCTGTCGAACAGGCCGCCGCGGCCCGCGCTCGCTGTCGCGCGGGCGTTCAGGTGGTCGATGCGACAGGCCTCGTCGAGCACGGCGATGCCTTGCGGCAGCGCGTCGAGCGCCGACAGGCCGGTGGCCGCGTGCTCGCCCAGCTGCGCCATGCGGGCGCGCAGCTCGCTGGCACGCACGAGGTGCGGCGACAGGCGCCGGCAGAAGGCCTCGCTCTCGGGGCCGTAGGGCGCTTCGGCCCGGGGGCGGATGAAGCCGAGCACTTCGCGCGTGTCGTCGTCGGCGCGCAGCCCCATGGCGAGCGTGTGGCGCAGGCCGAGCGGCGCCAGCCAGTCGACGTAGATCGGGCTGCGCGACAGCGCACGCGCGCCGAAGTAGGTGTGGTCGGTCACCGGCGTGCCCAGCGGGGCCTTCACGGGCATCTGCATGCGGATGTCGTCGCGCGCATGGTGCAGTTCGTACTCGCGCACCTTGTCGGGCGGGCTCTCCAGGTTGGCGAGCCCCGCGCCCACCACCGAGAAGTCGGCGCGGCGCACCGTGAGCGTGTGGAAGCAGGCGGCGCCGAGCGTTTCGCGCATGGCATCGAGCGCGTCGTACCAGTCGCCGGGACAGGTGATCCCGTCGTACAGCAAGGCCACGACCTTGTCCGTGTCTGCCTCAGCGGACACGCCTCCCTGCACGATGGCTGTCATGGCGACCTCCTCCCTGTTTGGACTTTCGGCGTATCCGTTTGCTGCACGGTATTACAAAATGCTTCCAGTGTCAGCCCCCATTTCCCGTGGGCGCCGCGGCGAACGGCCCCGCGCCAGATCGTTATGCTCTCGCACCCATGGGTGAATTCGACCTGATCACACGCTATTTCAAACGTCCCGCCACGCGCTCGCCGCTGGGCGTGGGCGACGACTGCGCCTTGCTCGCGCCGGCCGCGGGCATGCAGCTCGCCGTGTCCTCCGACATGCTGGTGGAGGGGCGGCACTTTCTTTCGACGGTGGAGCCGGCCCGGCTCGGCCACAAGGCGCTGGCCGTGAACCTCAGCGACCTGGCCGCCTGCGGCGCGAAGCCGCTGGCGTTCACGCTCGCGCTGGCACTGCCCGGCGTGGACGAGCCCTGGCTCGAAGGTTTTTCGCGCGGCCTGTTCGCGCTGGCCGACGCCCACGGCTGCGAGCTGGTGGGTGGCGACACCACGCGCGGCCCGCTCAACATCTGCATCACCGTGTTCGGCGAGGTGCCGGCCGGCGCCGCACTGCTGCGCTCGGGCGCGCGCGCGGGCGACGACCTGTGGGTGAGCGGCTCGCTCGGCGATGCGCGGCTGGCGCTCGAGGTGTTCCGCGGCACGCTGAGCCTGCCCGCCGACGCTTTCGCACAAGCCCGCGCACGCATGGAACAACCCACGCCGCGCGTGGCACTCGGCCAGGCGCTGCGCGGCATCGCCACGTCGGCGGTGGACGTGAGCGACGGCCTCATCGGCGACCTGGGCCACATCCTCGCGTCGAGCCGCGTGGGCGCCACGCTCGACGCCGATGCAACCACCGCGCTGCTCGCGGTCGACACCGCCGGCCTGCCCACCGAGGCGCTGCGCACCTGCGCGCTCTCGGGCGGCGACGACTACGAGCTGGTGTTCACCGCGCCAGCCTCGGCCCGCGATGCGGTCCTGCAGGCCGGCGTGAACAGCGCCACGCGCGTGACGCGCATCGGCCGCATCGAGGCAGGCGCCGGGCTGCGCATCGTCGATGCGGGTGGCGCGCCGGTGTCACAGCGCTTCGGCTCGTTCGACCATTTCGTCTGATCAGGAGCCGCGCATCACCGCGCGCATCTTGTCCTGCGCGGCATTGATGGCAGCCGACTGTTTGCCCAGTTGCTGCGCCATCTTGTTGAGCTCCGCCGCCACCGCCGGATCGGTCACGGTGAGCGTGGCGCCGGAGACCTGAAGCTTCGACTTGTTCTTCTCCATGAAATCGGCGATGGCCAACGCACTGTCGAAGACGGCGTCGACCGGAGGGAACACCTCCTTGAACGTGGTCGCGGGCGTGGTCACGGTCTTTTCATAGGCCTTGGCATAGACCTGCTTCAGGTCGTCGGGCTGCTTGAGTTGCGCGCGCGCCGCGTCGGCCTTGGCCAACTGCTGGTCGAGCGCGGTGCGCAGGCCGCCCAGGCCCTCCTTGGCGGCCTTGAGATCGTCACGGCGTGCCGGCAGGTCGGCCATCGAGCGCAGCGCGCCCTTGGCCATGATCTGCGTCATCGGCTTGCTCACCGACTGGTTCATGCCTTCGTTGAAATCGGTGATCACCGCGTAATGCTGCGCGTAGTCGCCGAACGAGGCTTTCTCTTCGGCGGTGGGTGTGGGCACGCGCAAGCCGGGCTTGTCGAGCACACGGGTCTGCAGATAGGTGATGAAGGCGGTGCGTTGTTCGGCCTCCTTGTTGCCGCAGGCGACGAGCAGCATCGACAGCATCAGGCCGAATGCAAGGCACAGCCATGCGGAAGAGAAACGGGATCGGGTTGTTGTTGTCATGGCGACGCGCTTTCACGGAAAAAAGAAGGCAGAAGGATAGTCCTCCCTACCGTGCGCCTTCACGGCTACTGCAGGCTCTGCTTCAACGCGTCAATGAACGCCCGCGCCGCCGCCGACAGCGAATGGCCGCGCTTGGTGACGATCGAAATGTCGCGTGCCACGCGCGGCGCGCTGAGCACCTTGACCACGAGCACCGGGTTCTTCTCGGCGCGCGCAAACGCCGACGGCATGATCGACGCGCCCATGCCGGCCGCCGTCATCCACAGCGCGGTGGACAGGAACGACACCTCGTTCACCACGTCGAGCGTCACACCGGCCTCTGCCGCCGTGCCGTCGATCAGCGGGCGCACGCCGTAGCCGGGGCGCACGGTGATGACCGGGTGGCGCCCCAGGTCCGACCAGCGCACCACGCGCGCCTTGGCCAGCGGATGGTCGGTGCGGCACACCACGGCGAGGTGATCGCGCAGGAGGCGCTGCACCTCGACCTCGGGGCCGGGGCGCTCGGGCGTGCCGATGCCGAAGTCGACGTGCTCGCCGAGGATGCGCGACAGGAACTGGTCGGGCGCGCAGTCGTTCACCAGCAGGCGAACTTTCGGGTGCTGTTCGCCGAAGACGCGCAGCGCATCGGGCAATAAAAACCCTGCCAGCGTGGGCGTGATGGCCAGCGTCACGCGGCCGCGTTCCAGCGTGGCGAGTTCGCGGAAATCGGCCGACAGCGAATCGACGTCGCGCAGCACGCGCTCGACGGTGGAAATCATCTGCTCGGCTGCCGCCGTGGGCTTGAGCGAGCGCGTGGTGCGGTCGAACAGGCGCGTGCCCAGGCCTTCTTCGAGCTGGCGGATCAGCATGCTCACGGCCGACTGCGTGACGAACAGCCGCGTGGCCGCCGCGCCGAGCTTGCGCAGCTGGTAGACCGCGAGGAACGCACGCAGCTGGCGCATCGTAGGACTGAAGTTCGTATTCATCAGAAAAATTGAAAAATCATTCGGAATTTCTTGATTTACGAATGAATCCTGCCATCGTTCAATCCCCAATCAAAGCACCGGATTCAAGGAGAGGCCCGAATGACAGCACCCATCGCCCGCGGCATGCGCGCGTTTCGTGAGCGACGCAGGCGATTGCTGTGGGCCGCAGCGGGTGCGCTGCTGCTGGCCGGCCCGGCCCTGGCGCAAGCCCCCGCGGGCGATTTCCCCACCAAACCGATCCGCATGGTCGTGACCTTCCCGCCCGGCGGCAGCGCCGACGGCGTGGTGCGCATGCTGGTGCCGCGCCTGAACGAGAAGCTCGGTCAGCAGGTGGTGGTCGACAACCGCCCCGGCGCGGGCGGCAACGTAGGGCTGACGCTGGTGGCCAAGGCGCCCGGCGATGGCTACACGCTGGGCGTGGGCGCCGCGGGCGCGCTGGCGGCCAACGTGAGCCTGTACCCGCAGATGCCTTTCGATCCGCAGAAAGACCTCAAGCCCGTGGGCATGCTGGCGGCCATTCCCTTCGTGCTGGTCGGCCATCCCTCGGTGGCCGCGAAGACGCAGCGCGAACTCATCGCGCTGGCCAAGGCGAAGCCGGGCACGCTGTCGATCGGCCATGGCGGCAACGGCACGGCCATGCACCTGTCGGCGGCGCTGTTCAACCAGATGGCGGGCACGCGGCTGGTCGAGGTGCCCTACCGCGGCTCGGGCCCGGCGGCGCTCGACGTGCTCGGCGGGCAGATTCCGCTCGCGGTGGTCGACCTGCCCTCGTCGCTGCAGCAGATCCGCGCCGGCAAGCTGATCGCCTTCGCCGTGACCAGCCCGCAGCGCCTGCCGATGCTGCCCGAGGTGCCGACCGTGGCCGAGGCCGGCCTGCCGGGCTACGACTCGACCGGCTGGTTCGGCGTGGTCGCACCGGCCGGCACGCCCGCGCCGGTGGTGGCGCGGCTCAATGCCGAGCTCAACGCCGCGCTCGGCGACGAACAGGTGAAGACCGCGATGCGCGCGCTCGGCGTGGAGCCCGCGCCGGGCTCGGTCGAGGCCTTCGACAGCTACATCCGCGCCGAGACGAAGAAGTGGGCCCAGGTGATCCAGGACGCCCACATCAAGCTCGACTGAACGACAGACAAGCCCACAGAGAGACATGACGACGACTGCCGACACCTCGATGCAAGCCGACGTGCTGATCGTCGGCGCCGGCCCCGTGGGCCTCACGCTGGCGATGGACTTGGCCTCGCGTGGCGTGCGCGTGATCCTGTGCGAGACGCGCCGCTTTGCCGAGCCGCCGAACGTGAAGTGCAATCACGTGGCCTCGCGCACCATGGAGCAGTTCCGCCGCCTGGGCGTGGCGCAGCAGCTGCGCGATGCGGGGCTGCCGGCCGACCACCCGAACGACGTGGTGTTCCGCACCACGGTGACGGGCACCGAGCTCACGCGCATTCCGATTCCGTGCCGGCGCGACCGCTACACCGAGACCGAAGGCCCCGACGCGTGGTGGCCCACGCCGGAGCCGCCGCACCGCATCAACCAGATCTACCTCGAGCCGATTCTGCTGAAGCACACGGCCGCGCTGCCGGGCGTGACGCTGCTGAACCGCACGCAGTTCGAGCGCTTCACGCAAGACGCCGACGGCGTGAGCGCCATCGCCACCGACATGGACAGCGGCGCCACGCGCAGCATCCGCTGCCGCTACATGGTCGGCTGCGACGGCGGCAGCTCGCCGGTGCGCAAGCAGATCGGCGCCAAGCTCGAAGGCACGGCCGTCATCCAGCGCGTGCAGTCGACCTTCATTCGTGCGCCGCAGCTGCGCGAGCTGATTCCCGGCAAGCCCGCGTGGTCGTACTACGCGATGAACCCGCGCCGCTGCGGCACGATGTTCGCCATCGACGGCCACGAGACCTGGCTGGTGCACAACCACCTGAACGCCGAAGAGCCCGAGTTCGACTCGGTCGACCGCGACACCTCGATCCGCGAGATCCTGGGCGTGGGCCCCGACTTCCCCTACGACATCATCAGCAAGGAAGACTGGATCGGCCGGCGCCTCGTGGCCACGCGCTTCCGCGAGGGCCGCGTGTTCCTCGCGGGCGACGCCGCGCACCTGTGGGTGCCCTACGCGGGCTACGGCATGAACGCCGGCATTGCCGACGCGCTCAACCTCTCGTGGCTGTTGGGCGCCTGCGTGCAGGGCTGGGCCGACGAGGCCATCCTCGACGCCTACGAGGCCGAGCGGCTGCCGATCACCGAGCAGGTGTCGCAGTTCGCGATGGACCATGCGCAAAAAATGATCCGCGCGCGCCGCGCCGTGCCGCCCGACATCGAAGCACCCGGCCCCGCGGGCGATGCGCTGCGTGCCGAAATTGGCCGCGAAGCCTATGCGCTCAACGTGCAGCAGTTCTGCTGCGGCGGGCTCAACTTCGGCTACTTCTACACCGGCTCGCCGATCATCGTACCCGACGGCGAGCACCGCGCGCCGCCGTACTCGATGGGCGAGTTCACGCCCTCCACCGTGCCCGGCTGCCGCGCACCGCACTTCTGGCTGGCCGACGGGCGCTCGCTGTACGACGCCTTCGGCCCGGGCTACACGCTGCTGCGCTTCGACCGCAGCGTGGACGTGCGCCCGCTGGAGCGCGCCGCCGCCGCGTACCGCATGCCGCTCACGGTGCTCGACATCGAGACCGCGAGCCTGCCCAAGGCCTATGCGCACCGGCTCGTGATGTGCCGCGCCGACCAGCACATCGCGTGGCGCGGCGCACACCTGCCGGCGGATGTGTATGACCTGGTGGCGACGCTGCGCGGTGAATCGCGGCGCGAGCGTGGACGCCGCCGGGCATTGGCCTGGGAAGGCGTGCTCGCTTAACGGCGGCGCAGCGCCACTGCGCGCGACGCCAGCCAGGCCGCGACCGCGGGGGCCAGTGCGAAGACCGTGAACAACCAGATCGCGGCCGAGCGTGCACCGTCCACGCCGCCCGGCACCGTGAGCCCCGCCGCATTCGCCACCAGCCCCGCCACGGCCGCGCCGACCGCCATGCCGTAGAGCTGCACGGTGGTGATCGACGCGGACGCCAATCCTTCTTCGCCGCGCGGCGCCAGTGCCATCACGCGCGTCAGCAGGTGCGGCCAGCCGATGCCCACACCGAAGCCAACGGCCGCCAGCGCGAGGGCCACGAGCGCGGTCTCGACAGTGGCGCCGAGCGCGCCCGGCGTCGGCAGCAGCCACGCAAGCGCCAGCAGGCCCGCCGTGCACACCACCGGTCCGGCGCGCAGCATGCGGTCGGCGCCCGCGCCGTTGCGGCCCGACGACAGCAGCGAGCCGATGCTCCAGCCGCCCGCCATCGCCGCCGTGAGGTAGCCCGCCATGAGCGGCGTGTGGCCGTGCAGCAGCTGCAAAAAGTAGGGCACGAAGATCTCGGTGGTGGTGCCGATCAGCAGCAGCGCCACGCTCGCGTAGATGGCGCCCAGCGGCGTGCCGAGCGCATAGGCGCCGGTCGGCAACAGGCGCACAGCGCCGACGCGGCGGTCGATGCGGGTGGCGGCGAAGCCGATGGCCAGGCCCAGCGCCACGCCCACGGCCTGCCCCACAAGGCCGGGCCAGAAGCCGCTGGCGGCAATCACCAGCACCGACAGCGCCAGCAGCGCGATCTGCGGCGCCGGCACGCGCGGCAGCTGCGCCGGCCGGTCATGTCGGATGCCGGCCGCGGGCCGCAGCTGCACCGTCACCAAGAGGGCCTGCGCCGCCGCCACCGGCAGCAACGCCCAGAAGGCCCAGCGCCAGTGGCCTGCCTGCGCGAACAGCCCGCCCACGGCCGGCCCGCACAGCGTGGCCACGCCCCACATGCCCGACACCAGCGCCACCGCGCGCGGCCACAGCCGGGGTTCGAACACGCGCTGGATCAGCCCGTAGCTCAGTGCCCCCAGCAGGCCGCCGCCCAGGCCCTGCACCGTGCGCCCCGTGAGCAGCCACGGCATGGCCGGTGCCAGCGCGCAGCCCACCGAGCCGGCGGTGAACACGGCCAGCGCCACGAGGCAGGCGCCGCGCGGTCCGCGCGCGGCCAGCAGCCGCACCGAGAGCGTGGCGCCGAGGATCGAGCCGACCACGAACAAGGTCGTGCTCCATGCGTACCAGTTGAGCCCGCCGATCTCGCGCACCACCGAGGGCAGCACGGTGGTCACGATGTGGACGTTGACCGCGTGCAGCGCGACGCCGCCGGTCAGCGCCAGCGCGCGCCAGCCGTTGCGCCCGCTGAACAGGTCGCGCCACGCGGCCGTGGGCGGCGGCGCGCCAACGGCGGCAGCGTCGAGGGAAGAAGTGGAGGAAGACATGGGAACGAAGGAGAACGCAAAAGGAGCCTGGATACTAGGCGGCGCCCCTCAATTAAACAAGCTATTGCTTTGATAAATAGGAACTTCGGCGCGCAGGCGTCGCACGGGATGCGCGACACTTCGAAACCGATGCACGCTGCTTCTTCTTCCTCTGCTTCTTCTTCGATGGATTCCTCTCCCGCCACCGGCGCCCTGCCCCGTCCCCCGATGCGTCGCCCCACCTTGCACTTCCTGCTCTCGCATCCCGCGCACTTCATCGCGCTGGGCTTCGGCTCGGGGCTGTCGCCCTTTGCGCCCGGCACCGTGGGCACGCTGTGGGCTTGGGCCGCCTTCGTGGTGATGCAGCTGTGGTTCACGCCCGCGACCATCGGCTGGATCATCCTGGCCGGCCTGCCGATCGGCTGGTGGGCCTGCACGGTGGCTGCGCGGAACATGAACGTGTCCGACCCCGGCGCCATCGTGTGGGACGAAATCGTCGCCTTCTGGCTCGTGCTCTGGCTGGTGACGCCGGCCGGCCTGTGGGCGCAGGTCGTGGCCTTTGCGCTGTTCCGTTATTTCGACGCCGCCAAACCCGGCCCGGTGGGCTGGGCCGACGCCGTCTTCAAGCCGCGCGACCCCACGCGCGTGCAGTGGTGGCGCGCCGGCTTCGGCATTCTTCTGGACGATCTGGTGGCGGCCTTCTGCACGCTGCTGGTCATTGCGCTGTGGCGCGCATGGTGAACCCGATGGAACCTTCCGCTTCCTCCGCATTGGCCGAACAGGACACCCCCGCGCTCGTCGCGACGCTGGCCGAGCGGCTGCAGGCCTTGGGCTGGATGATGGCCACCGCCGAAAGCTGCACCGGTGGCCTGATCGCCGGCGCTTGCACCGACCTCGCGGGCTCCAGCGTGTGGTTCGAGCGCGGCTTCGTCACGTATTCGAATGCCGCCAAGACCGAGATGCTCGGCGTGGACGCCGCGCTGATCGACGCCCACGGCGCCGTCAGCGAGCCCGTGGCACGCGCGATGGCCGAGGGCGCCATTGCCCGCGGCGCGCCAGCGCGCGCGGCCGTGGCCGTGACCGGCGTGGCCGGCCCGGCGGGCGGCTCGCCCGACAAGCCCGTGGGCACCGTGTGGTTCGGCTGGTCGGTCGACGGGCAGGTGCGCACCGAGCGCCGCCGCTTCGACGGCGACCGGGCCACGGTGCGCGCGGCCACGGTGCACTACGCGCTGCAGACGCTGATCCAGCTGCTGCCGCGCTGACGCCTTTCAGGCCTGCATGAAATCGCCGACCGGCCGACGCGGCGCGGGCGGCACCGGCGCTGTCGGAAAGCCCAGGCGGCACATCATCTGCACGGTCGGGCTGCGCGCATGACGCGACGGCGCGGCGCCGATCAGCATGTCGTGCACCGCCGCGTAGTGCGGCGCCATCTCCGCAAACTCTTCGAGCGGCTGGCTCATGGGCTGCATGCCCAGGCCCAGGTCGGTGGCGCGCAGCTGCTGGCGCACGTAGGCGCGGCCCGCGGCGATCTGCTCGCTGTGACTGTTGCCGCCGGTGCTGATCCAGACGAAGCCCATCGCGGTGTGGGCCTGGTCCTCGAACATCTGCAGCGTCTGCCGGAACGACAGGCTGTCTTCGGCGGCCGGCGCCTCGCGGTCGAAACGCCCCAGCGCAACCGCCATGCGCAGCGCCGGGTCATTGAGCGAGAAGCCGTCGCGGTGCGCCAGGATTTCCTGCGGCCCGATGCGCAGCATGCGCAGGTTCTCGCGCGCGGTGTGGGGCGTGACCAGCTCCACGCGCGCCGCCGCCGCGCACAGCTTGCGCAGCGGCAGCACGCGGGCCATGTCGACGGTGCCGGCGGATTGCACGCGCCCGCCCGAGGCCGAAGCCACGGCCGCGGTGAGCCCCTGCAGCATGTCGGCCGACACCATGCGGCCGGTGTCGAAGCGCTGCTTGGGCGTGCGCCGCCGCAGCACCTGCGCGAACAGCGGATCGGGCGTGCCGCCGCGCGACAGCGTGAGGCGCGCCACCGGCAGGTGCGGCCACTGCTGCGGCGCGCCCGCCAGCTCGCCCTGCGGCCACAGCTGCACGCGCACCTGCACGCCCTGCTGGGCCAGCGCCATCACCAGCAGCTCGATGAACGCGCCGTGGCCGATCATGAGCTGGCGGCCGAAGGGGTCGGTGGCGGGCTGCACGCGTTCGCGGTCGGTGTACAGCACGATGGCCTCGGGCTCGCGCAGGTCGACGAGCCAGGGCTGGCCGTTGTAGGCCGTGGGCGCGGTGACGGCATAGGCGACGGCACGCTTGCGCACATCGGGCTCGTCGCCGGGGCCGTTCCAGATCTCGAAGGCGGCGGCCGGCACGTCGGCGTGGAGCCACCAGGTGGCCAGGGCCGCCGCGCCCGCCGCCACCGCGATGCCGCCTCCCAGCAGGCGCACGAAATCTCTGCGTTCTCTCATGGGCTCGATTGGTTGAAAGCATCGGGCGGGTGACACACGGCCTGCCCGTGGCCGATTGCAGCACCGCCCTGCGCGGCGCCACGTGGCCCCCTGTCGTTTCCGACAGGGATGGGTCGGTTCAGGGATCAGTTCAAGGGACGAGCAGGCCCAGCGCCAGCGCCCGCGCGCAGGTGGCGGTGCGGCCCTGCGTGTCGAGCTTGCGGGCGGCGCCCACGAGGTGGAAGTACACGGTGCGCTCGCTGATGTGCAGGATCTCGGAGATTTCCCAGGTCGACTTGCCCACGGCCACCCAGTGCAGCACCTCGCGCTGGCGCGCGCTCAGCACCGGCACCTTCGCGTCGCCCTGCAGCCGGCGCACGGTCGAATGCAGGCAGGAGGCGAAGTAGTTCATCGGCGCCAGGGTTGCACGCAGTTCGCGCAGGTCGGCGGTCGCGTCGGTGGTGAGGGTCATGAAGGCCCAGTCGATGCCGGGCGTCCACAGCGGCACGGTCAGCCCCGCCTTCAGCCCGTGCTCGCCGGCGCTGCGCAGCAGGCCGCGGGCGCGCTGCCCGATGTCGGCACGCGTGTGGCTCACCTGCCCGAGCCAGCTCCACGCGGTGGCCGGCATGCCGGCGCGCACATGCTGCACGCGGGCGTCGGCCTGTTCGCCGGCGCTGCTGCGCAGCGACTCGTAGCGGCTGCGGGCCCAATCGGCGGGCAGGTCGTGGAAGAACAGCAGCGCGTCCTGCGCAGGGGTGTCGGCACGGGGCGCGGGCACCGGGCGCTTGAGCACGTAGGCGCCGTGGTTGAAACCCATCGCCCGCATCGCGCGGCGGTTGACCTGCGCGACCTCCTCGAGCGTGCGGGCGGCCATGACGGCCTCGACGAACTGCCAGTCGTTGATCACCTCGGCCATGGATGCGTCCCCTTGGGTTGCGTGCGACGGGCGGAGCGACTGTGGTTCTATTTTTTGACCCCGCCAGGGCGCCAGCCCTTCGAGGACCGGCATCGGGGCGCATGTTAATGCGGGACGCCCCGAATCACCCATGCGCTTCCTTGCGCGCCGCATCCCGGCGATGATCCGACACCACCACCGCGAGGCCCCATGACCGCAGCCTCCCATGCCCCGACCATCGAGCGCTTCTACAGCGCGTTCTCGCAACTCGACGCCGCCACCATGGCCGCCTGCTACGCGCCCGACGCGGTGTTCGACGACGAGGCGTTTTCGTTGCGCGGCCAGCGCGAGATCGGCGGCATGTGGCGCATGCTGTGCGAAGCCACCAAGGCCAAGGGCGCCGACGTGTGGCGCCTGAGCTGGCGCGACGTGCAGGCCGACGGCCGCACGGGCAGCGCGCACTGGGACGCCCACTACCGCTTCAGCGCCACCGGCCGCCTGGTCGACAACAGCATCGACGCGCGCTTCACCTTCACGCCCGACGGCCTGATCGCCACGCACCGCGACCGCTTTCCGTTCTGGACCTGGTCGCGCCAGGCGCTGGGCACGCCGGGCCTGCTGCTGGGCTGGACGCCGATGCTGCGCAACAAGGTGCGCGCCACGGCCGCCGCCAACCTCGCTACTTTTCTTGCACGCCAACCCTCATGACCACTTCTTCGACCGCACTCACCTTCACCAACAACGAAGCGCAGCACCGCTACGAGGCCGCACTCGACGGCAAGCTCGCGGCCTATGCCGAGTACAACCTGCTGACCGACGCCATCCTGTTCACGCACACCGAGGTGCTGCCCGAGCATGAAGGCAAGGGCGTGGGCTCGGGCATTGCGAGGCACGTGCTCGACGAGGCGCGCGCCAACGGGCGGCATGTGATTCCGGTGTGCCAGTTCATCGCGGGCTACATCCGCAAGCACCGCGAGTACGCCGACCTGGTGCGGCCGGACATTCAACGCGCCTTCAAGATCTGACGGTCAGGCTTGTCGGGAGAAAAAACTCTCGCGACGAACGCTCACCCGACCTGAAGTCGATCAAGAAAAGGACAGTAGTTCTGCAGCTCTCGACGGCTTGAATCTTTGACTTCTGCGGTTCGCTACGTTCGCTTGCGAGACCTAAAAACAACTAAAGAATGGAGAGGTCACCGAGTGACGCAGATATCAAATCAAAAAGAAGAGTCGACCGTCGCTCCAAACACTGAAGCGGCCACATCGAATCGCAAGACGGCTTGGATTGGCCTAGGCTCCATTCTGTCTGTGGCATCGCTGCTGGCCATCATTCTGGCGTCTCTGGGTTACGGCATTTCACTCGCGGTTGAAGCCGAATTCGGAATACCTCATGCGACTGTCTTCACGTCCGCTTTCGAACTCCTCGATCTCTCGAGTGTGGCAATCATGGCGATAGTCAACACAGGGACAACAGCCGTATGGAGCGTAGACGGCTTTTTAAAAGTCGCCTCGAAAATTTGGATGCTGGCCGTCTTCTTGTTTGGCGTCTGGGCTCTTCTTCTGCTTTCGGTTCGTGATTGGCGATGGCCAGTCAAGAAATTCACGATATTGCGCCGAGATCAAACATGGCTCAGAACACCGACTCGGGGAGACTCCTGGAAACAGTTCTTTCAATCCTTCATTTGGCCGACGATTGGAACTTTTTTGGGTTTTGCGGTGCTATGGCTGGTATGGGCCGCAATTTTTTCTGCTCCCGTCCTCTTGGCGGCTCTGCCTTCGATTGGGTACGGCCTTGGCAAAGCTCACATCAAGGAGTGGATCATTGGCGCTGAAACTTGCGTCCCATTTGCCACACGTGAAGCTCGCCAGAAGCCAAAGCCGATACCTCAGAAGACACTTCGCTCTGTCGATTGCGTGGCACTTACGAAAGAGGGGAAGACGATAGCCGAAGGGCTCGTTGTGCTTGCGACGTCTTCATCCATCGTTCTTTACAACCCGATAACAGGTGCAGCTAGGCGTGAGCGAACGGACGGCGTTTCAATTGAAGCGGTTGAAGGTGCATCTTGGTTTGAATCCCCACCTCGCCCCTAGCCTGCTACGTGCATGCTGGCTCAACTGCAGAGTCCGAGTCAAGGACCGCTGCCTGCGTTGACCTTCGGCGCGGGCAGCCACGCGAAGGCCGCGATGCCGATCACCAGCAGCGCGGCAATGACCGCCAGCACGGCGGTCAGCGGATCGCCGCCATGCGCCGCGGCCACCGATGCGGCCACGCCCGTGCCCCATTGCATGAACGCGACGCCCAGGAACATCGCCATGGTGAAGACGGCCATCGCACGGCCCGTGAGCGCGGCCGGGTAGGCCACGCGCACGTCGGCGTACTGCCAGACGATGAAACCCGAGAGCACGCCGATGAGCACCATGCCCGCGATGTCGAGCCATGCGGAATGCACCACGGCGATGAGCGCGAACAGCCCGGCGTAGAACAGGCCGCAGGCCACGATCCAGCGGCGGCGCGCGGTGCCGTCGCGGTCGAAGCGGCCGAACAGCGGTGCGCCGAACAGCGAGATCACCGACACCCCGAGTGCGACGTTGCCGCTTTGCACCAGCGAGTAGCCGTGGCGTTCCATCATCAGCGGGCCGAGCCACAGCCCGCGCAGCGAGATGAAGGCCGCATACGTCACCGCGCCGAGCACCATGATGCCGAGCGTGTGCGGCATGGCGAACAGCGCGCCGAACTGGCGCACGGCAGCGGGGATCGACTCTTTCTGCTGCGGCACGGCCGACGCAGGCTCGTGCACCCAGCGCCAGATCGCGAGCCAGGCCAATGCAGAAGCCAGGGCAAGCACCAGGAAGCCCGCGCGCCACGAGTACGCCTGCACCAGCCACGCGAGCGGCGTGCCCGTGGCCAGCATGCCCAGGCCGCCGATGGCCAGCACCATGCCTGACACGGTGGCGAAACGCGCCGCCGGAAAGTGCCGCGCGATGAACACCGTGCACACCAGGAAGGCCGGCGCGCAGCCGATGCCGATGAGTGCCTGCCCGGCCACCAGCACGAGGTAGCTCGACGACATTGCCGACAGCAGTGCACCCGCGATCGCGACCGGAAAGGCCACGAGCACGGTGCGGCGCACGCCGTGCAGATCGATGCCGATGCCCATGAAGAGCTGCATCGCGCCGAACGCAAAGTGAAAAGCCCCCGAGAAGATCCCGAGGGCTTGGGCGGAGAGATGAAAGTCCGATTGCAGCGGGCTGGCCATGATGGCGCCGACGGTGCGGAACGCCTGGCTGAGCGCGACACCTGCGCAGAGCGCGAGGACCATGACCCAGGCGGCCTGCGGCGTCAGGGGTTGCGCGGCAGGGCGCTGCGCCGGCGCGACGGCACTCATGCCGGGACTACCGCGAACGGAGATGCGCTCATGCCCCGTGGCACTTCTTGTACTTTTTCCCGCTGCCGCAAGGGCACGGGTCGTTCCGGCCGGGTTCGGCTTCCTTGCGGATCGTCTCGACCTTCGGGCCCAGGCTCTTCCAGAGCTGGCGCAGGTCGTACACCCCCCAGATCGCGGCGCCGAAGTCGTCCAGGCGCTGCTGGCTCACGCTCGGCGGGCCGTTCTCGTCGTACATCGACAGCGTGGGCTTGGCGGTGTCGTCCTCGGTCAGCGCGACGAGGTTGTCGAGCGCGTCGTCGAGCATCTGCGCAGCTTCCTTGTCGCGCGGCGCGGCCCAGTCTTCGGGCCAGTTTTCGACCGCGTACATGAAGCCGAGCGCCCAGACCTGGGCGAACGAGGGAATTTCTTCGCCGGCCATTTCGGCACGCTCTTCCTCGGGCAGCGAAGCAATGGCGCCGCGCGTGTCGAGCACCTCGGGCTGCCAGCTGCGCTCGTCTTCGAGCGATTCGACCGGAGCGTCGAGGCCTTCCTCGATCTCGCGCCAGCGGCGCTTCCAGTTCCAGACGAACTCCATGTGCTGGGCCGGCACGAAGTTGTCGCCCAGCAGCACGGGCCAGTATTCGGTGGGGTCGATGGGGCGGCGCGTGCAGATCAGCGCGGCCATGAAGCCTTCGCAGAACTCCCACTGGGGAATTTCCTCGTCGTGCTCGCGCATGGCGTCGAGCGCGGTGTCGAGGGCGTCGAAGTCGTCGGGGCCCAGGGGTTGTGAAGGGGTGGCCGGGGCGGTGTCAGGGGTATCGGGGGTATCTGGAGTGGTCGTCATGGCAAGCGTCATGGCAGGTTGGGAGCAGCCCTCTATGATGCAGCAGGCTCCTGCCGACATCTGATGACTATGCCCACGATTATTCCGTTTCCCGCACGCTACAGCGCGTTCGCCCTGTGTGTGCTCGGTCTGGTCGCCTGCCTGGCCCTGGTTCTGGCCTCGCCGCACCTGTGGCTCGCCTGGGCCGGGGTGGCGGTTTTCGCGGTGCTCACGGGCACCGGCGTGCACGACCTGCGCCAGCCGCGCCACGCCATTTTGCGCAACTACCCGGTCATCGGGCACCTGCGCTTTCTGCTCGAATTCATCCGCCCCGAGATCCGCCAGTACTTCATCGAGAGCGATGCCGAGGCCGCGCCGTTCTCGCGCGCCCAGCGCTCGCTGGTGTACCAGCGCGCCAAGGGCGAGCCCGACAACCGGCCCTTCGGCACCCAGCTGAACGTGTCGGCCGCGGGCTACGAGTGGATCAACCACTCGATGCAGCCCACGAAGCTGGCGAACCACGACTTCCGCATCGTGATCGGCGGCACGCCGCAGTCGGCCGATGCGAACCTGGCGCAGGTCTGTACGCAGCCTTACAGCGCGAGCGTGTTCAATATCTCGGCCATGAGCTTCGGTGCGCTGTCGGCCAACGCCATCCTCGCGCTCAACCAGGGCGCGAAGATGGGCGGCTTTGCGCACGACACCGGCGAGGGCTCGATCTCGCAGCACCACCGCGTGCACGGCGGCGACCTGATCTGGGAAATCGGCTCGGGCTACTTCGGCTGCCGCAACGACGACGGCACGTTCAACGCCGAGCGCTTCACCGCCAATGCGCGCGACCCGCAGGTGAAGATGATCGAAATCAAGCTGAGCCAGGGCGCCAAGCCGGGCCACGGCGGCGTGCTGCCTGCGCCCAAGGTCACGGCCGAGATCGCAGCCGCACGCGGCGTGCCGGTGGGCGTGGACTGCATCTCGCCCGCGTCGCACAGCGCGTTCTCCACGCCGACCGAGATGATGCATTTCATCGCCAAGCTGCGCGAGCTCTCGGGCGGCAAGCCAACCGGCTTCAAGTTCTGCCTGGGCCACCCATGGGAATGGTTCGGCATCGTCAAGGCGATGCAGGCCACGGGCATCACGCCCGACTTCATCGTGGTCGACGGCGCCGAGGGCGGCACGGGCGCGGCGCCGGTCGAGTTCAGCGACCACGTGGGCGCGCCCTTGCAGGAAGGCCTGCTGCTGGTGCACAACACGCTCATCGGCGTGAACCTGCGCCACCGCATCAAGATCGGCTGCGCCGCCAAGGTGATCACCGCCTTCGACGTGGCCCGCATGATGGCGCTGGGCGCCGACTGGTGCAACGCGGCGCGCGGTTTCATGATGGCGCTGGGCTGCATCCAGGCCCAGAGCTGCCACACCGGCCACTGCCCCACCGGCGTGACCACCCAAGACCCGGTGCGCCAGCAGGCGCTGGTGGTGCCGACCAAGGCCGACCGCGTGCGCAACTTTCACCGCAGCACGCTGCATGCGCTGCAGGAGCTGGTGCAGGCCGCGGGCCTGGACCATCCGCAGCAGATCACCGCGCACCACATCGTGCGCCGCATCTCCGACACCGAGGTGCGCCTGTTGAGCAACCTGGTGATGCAGGTGCAGCCCGGCGCGCTGCTCGGGCCGCTCGACAACCAGCACACCGTGTTCCGCACCTACTGGCCGCTGGCCAGTGCACAGAGTTTCCAGCCCCTGACGCAGGGCCCGCACGGGCTGCTGGCGCCGGGCTTCGCCATGGCCGCATGAATCCACTGAGACGAGGAGGCGCCGCGACGCGCCTGTACAGCCAACGGGGCACCGCATCGGCGCCCGCGCCGCTCGACGACGCCCCGGGCTCGGGCCCCTCGGCGCCCGGCGACTACGCCGAGTTCCTGCGCGTCACGCTGCCCAAGCAGGCCAAGAACGTGGCCAGCCACCGTTTCGGCAGCGAGCGCGTCTGGCTCAAGAAGGCCGGCCCGCGCCACGGCAAATGGGGCTACCGCGTGATGGCGCTGGCCGCGCGGCTCGCCGGCCTCGACGTGATCAAGCCCGTGCCCAACCCGGGCGGCGAGGCCGCCATCGCCACGGAGGCCCGCCGCCTGAAGCAACTGGCCGCCGCAGGTTTGCGCGTGCCCGTGGTGCTGGCGCAGCAGGCCGATGGCCTGTTGATTTCCGACCTCGGCGCCAGCGGCCGTGCCACCGTGGTGCTGCAGGAGCGCATCGACCAGGCCGCCGCCGCCGGCCCCGCCGCCCTGCTCGCCGTGTGGCGCGAAGGCCTGGCCGCCATCGCCGCCGTGCACCTGTGCGGCCAGCACCTGAGCCAGGCTTTCGACCGCAACCTCGTGCAATGCCCCGACGGCGTGATCGGGTATATCGATTTCGAAGACGACCCTTCCGAGGTCATGACCCTGGCCGAATGCCAGGCCCGCGACTGGCTGAGCTACCTGCACTCCACGGCCATGATGCTCGAGGCCGCCGCACCGCAGGCCGCGGGGCAGCACTGGCATGCGGCACTGAGCGGCGTGAACGAGGAAGTGCGCGAGCGCATCGCGAATGCCGCGCGGCGCATGAAGTGGGCGCAGAAGCTGCCGGCCAGCCGGCGGTGGGGGCGGGATACGCAGCGCGTGCGGGCCGTCGCGCGGTTGCTGGGCCAGTGGTACGAGGTGAACAAGGCCTGAGACAGATCGGCGTGGCCTATGCCAGCGCCGCCCGCACCGCCACGCCCTGCAGCGCCAGCCGCTTCTTCATCGACAGCACCGCCTTGTCCTTGCTGTACAGCTGTGCTCCATGCGCCACGGACAAATCGATGAACACCTGGTCGTCCGGATCGCTGCACACGCAGGGCGCACGCGCCGGCACCTCGGTCACCAGCTGCACGCGCGCATCGAAATCGGCGAGCACGACGGGGATCGTCAGTTCGCGCTGCGCCATGCGCCGGGCGATCAGCGGGTAGCCCAGCACGCGTTCCAGTTCGCTGCGCATCGCGGGCGTGGCCAGCCAGCGCAGTGCGCCGCGCGCGAGGTCGTCGACCAGCGGCGCCCAGGCGGGGTCTTCGAAGACCAGCAGGTCGAGGGCGATGTTGGTGTCGATGACGACAAGGTCGGGAGCTGGCAAGGTCATGGGTCGCGTGAAAACTGTCTGTCTATCTCTACCGCCGATGTTGCACCATGCGGCGCCCGGGCTTCTAGCGCCCTGAAGGCATCGCCAGCACCTTCGCGTCCGCGACGAGCCGCGTGTAAGCAAAGTCGGTGAAGGCCTTGATCCGCGCGACCTCCTTCAGGTCGGGATGCGTCAGCACCCAGACCTGGGTGTCGAGCGCCTCCCTCGGTGGTTCGACCTGCACGAGCTCGTCTTCCGCATCGGCCAGCATGCACAGGAGCATGCCCAGGCCCATGCCGCGCTTCACGAGCTGCGTCATGCCGACGAGGCTGTCGACACGCGCCGCGATCCGTGCGGGCGGCACCTGCTCGCGCAGCCATTTCGCCTGCATCAGGTGCGACAGGCCTTCGTCGGGCGCGACCCAGTCGTGCGCAGCAAATGAGGTCTTCGCCGGGTGCTTCGCGAGGTAGGCCTTCGACGCGTACACCGCCGTCTGCAGCCGCCCCGCCCGGCGCCCGACCAGGTGGTCCGGCGGGGCATTGGTCGGGCGGATCGCCACATCGGCTTCGCGCTTGGTGAGGCTCAGGAAGAGGTTGTTCATCACCATCTGCAGCTCGATGCCCGGATGCAGCGCGCGAAAGTCCGCGAGGATCGGCCCGAGCAGCCCGCTCATGAAGGTGTCGGTGCTGGTGATGCGGATGACGCCGGTCAGCCGCAGGTCGAGCCCCATGAGGTGACGCTGCGCCGCGTCGATCTGCTCGCCCACGCCCTGCAGGCGCTCGCGCAGCGCCTCGCCGGCCAGCGTCATCGCGTAGCCGGCGGGCAGGCGGTCGAACAGGCGCACCGCCATGCGCGCCTCGAGCGCGCCCAGGCGCCGCAGCACGGTGGAGTGGTTGACGCCCAGCTGGCGCGCGGCGCCGGAGAGCGATCCGGCCTGGCCCACGGCCAGGAACACGCGAAAGTCGTCCCAGTCTGTGTCCTGCATTTGTGCATACCCCGGATGCGATTCTTGCGAATGGCTTTGCAAACGTGCCGATCCTACAGTCGTCCGCAGGGGGCCGCGATTCGCCCGCCCCGCATTCACATGACACGGAGGTCGAACCCCCATGGCCTGGTTGCTGCTGCTTGCCGCCGGATTGGTGGAGATCGTGATGGCCCTCGCGCTGAAGGCCGCGGCGGGCTGGGAGCGCCCCGGCGCCGGCGCGCTGGGCCTGGGCGCCGCGCTGGCGAGCATCGTGCTGCTCACCGCCGCGATGAAGACGCTGCCGGTCGGGACGGCCTACGCGATCTGGACCGGCATCGGCGCCATCGGCGTCACGCTGATCGGCATCTTCTTTTTCCAGGAAAGCGCCGCGCCGCTGCGGCTGGTGTGCATCGGGCTGATCTTCCTGGGGATCGCCGGCCTGAAGCTGCAGGGGTAGGGCCTGTTCACGCTATTTCTGGCGTCGCCAGAAATAGCGTGAACAGGCCCTGGGTTCAGGTGGGCGCGTCTTGCGGCGCAGCCCGGTTCGAGCCCCGGACCATGTCGAAGCGGAACAGCCTGCACTCGATAGGGCCGTTCCACATCGGCACGCGGCGCGACTCTTTCAGGCGCATCTGCTTGGGCAGCTTCAGGTCGGGCGTGAGCACCCAGGCGGTCCAGCCCGGATAGTTCTTCTTCCAGTGGGTGGCGAGCTGCGGAAAGAAGTCGCCGCCATCGCCGCCTTCACCATCACCCGGCGTCTGGGCCGCCTCGCGGGCGCCGAAGCGGGCGACGCCGCCGACTTCGATGCGCTCGCCGTACGGCGGGTTGAGCATGATCACACCGCCGTCGGCCGGCGGCATGCGTTGCAAGGCATCGCCGCCGCGGAACTCGATGGCGCCGGCCACGCCCGCGCGTTCGGCGTTGCGCTCGGCAAAGTCGACCATGCGGTGCGACACGTCGGAGCCGAAGACGGCGATGTCGCTCGCATGCTGCGCGTTGGCGGCTTCCTTCTGGATCGCCGCCCAGACGTGCGGCTGGAACGGCAGCAGCTTCTCGAAGCCGAAGCGCCGCAGCGAGCCCGCCGCGATGCCGCTGGCGATCTGCGCGGCCTCGATGGCGATGGTGCCGCTGCCGCAGCAGGGGTCGTACAGCGGGGCCTGGGCGACCTCGCCGGTCTCGGGGTTCCACCAGCCGCTGGCGGCCAGCATGGCGGCGGCCAGGGTTTCCTTCAGCGGGGCGTCGCCCTTGTCCTGGCGCCAGCCGCGCTTGAACAGCGGCTCGCCCGAGGTGTCGATGTACAGCGTGCAGCTGTCGGTGGTCAGGTGCGCAAAGATGCGGCAGTCGGGCCACTGGGTCTCGATGCTCGGGCGCACGCCGTTCGCCTTGGCGCGGAAGCGATCGGCCACGGCGTCCTTGATGCGCAGGGTGGCGAAGTTCAGGCTCTGCAGCGGGCTGTGCTGGGCCGTCGTTTCGATCTTGAAGGTCTGCTTGGGCGTGAACCAGATCTCCCAGGCCACCGCGTTGGCGATGGTGTACAGGTCGTTCTCGTTGCGGTACGGCCCATGGGCCAGTTCGACCAGCACGCGCTGCGCGAGCCGGCTGTGCAGGTTGAGCTTGAGGCCGTCGCGCCAGTCGGCGCGCACGCGCACGCCGCCACGCAGCGTGAGCAGATCTTGCCCGCTGCGGCCGGTCAGGCCATGCACCTCCTGGGCAAGGTATTCCTCGACGCCGGCGGCGCAAGGCAGGAAAAATGAGAGATCGTTCACGGAAAGTCGGCCATCGGGAAGCCCGCTAAGGGCTCCCATTGTCGCCGCGTCGCGGGGCTTCTCTATATAGTCGATTTGCCCATGACGCCCACCCCCGCCTCCGCGGCCCCCCCGGCAGACGCCCGCGACGGCGACCACCGCTTCGCGATCCAGTGCGAAGTGCTGCGCTTGTCGATCCGCCCGCTCGGGCCGGTGCTGCTGGTGCAGTACCTGCTCAACTGCGGCGTGGCGGCGCTTTTTGCCTGGCAGTTCTCGCCCATGCGCGCGCTGGTGTGGCTGACGCTCGTGACCGGTGTGACGGTGATGCGCGGCTTCTTTCCGCAGCGCCTGCCCGAGCCCTTCACCCCAGCCAACTTGCGCGAGGCACAGCGCCAGCACACGCTGCGCACGGCCATCTGGGAGCTGGCGCACGGCCTGGCGGGCGTGCTGCTGTTCAACCCCGAGCGCCCCGAGCTGCAACTGCTGCTGGGCCTGATCCTCATGGGCATGACGCTGTCGTCGGCGTTCTCGGTGTCGTTCTACACGCCGGCCACGCAGCTGGCCATCACGCTGCTGCTGGCGCCGGTGATCGTCACGGGCCTGTGGCTCGGGGCGCCGGTGATGATGGCCGTCGCGCTGATCGGCATCGGCCTGACCGCAATGATGTGGAAGCTGGTGGCCGACCATTCGCGCCAGCTCGAGGAAAACATCGGCTTGCGCCTGAACGAGCGCACGCTGCGCGAACAGGCGCTGGCCGGCCTGCGCGCCTCCGAGCAGGCGCAGGCCGAGCGGCTGCGCTTCTTCTCGGCGGCCAACCACGACCTGCGTCAGCCGGTGATGGCCATCGGGTTGCAGGCCGAGGTGCTGCGCCAGCAGCTGCAGCACGGCACCGACAGCGCGGCGGTGCAACACACGGTGGCCTCGCTCTCGCGCGCGCAGCAGGCGCTCGAGGCCCTGACCAACCAGCTGCTCGAAATCGGCCGCATCGAGGCTGCGGTCGATCCGCTGCGACCGGCGGCCGTGGCGCTCGCGCCGCTGCTGCAGGAGCTGGCGCGCCAGGCCGGTGCCGGCCGCATCGCGGTGCGCTGCCCTGCCGACGCCATCGCCTGGACCGACGCCGTGGCGCTGCGCCGCGTGCTCTCCAACCTGCTGGACAACGCCCTCAAGTTCACGCCGCGCGGGCGCGTGCTGCTGGCGGTGCGCGCGCGCCGCCGGCCCGCCGCAGACACCGGTCGCGCCTGGCGCGTCGAGGTGCGCGACAGCGGCATCGGCATCGCGGCCGAATCGCAAGCGCGCGTGTTCGACGACTTCGAGCAGGTCGGCAACGTGGAACGCAACCTGCAGCACGGCCACGGCCTGGGGCTGGCGATCGTGCGGCGGCTGGCGGGGCAGCTCGGCATCGAGGTCGCGCTGCGCTCGGCGCCGGGCAAGGGCTCGGTCTTCAGCTTCGAGCTGCTGGCGGCCCGGCCCGGTGCGGCGGCGGTGCCGGCGCCTGCGCCCTCGGTGGCGATGGACGACCTCGACGCGAACGCCGTGCTGCGCCCCGGCCTCGCCGTGCTGGTGGTCGAAGACAACATCGTCGTGGCCGACAGCCTCTCGGCGCTGCTGCGGCACTGGCAGGTGGCGCCGCGCGTCTACGCCAGCGCCGCCGAAGCGCTCGCGCTGGCCGACCTGGACGCGCTCGACGTCGCGCTGTGCGACATCCGCCTGCCCGGCGCGTTCAACGGCATCGCGCTGGCCGAGCGGCTGGCGCAGCGCAAGCCCACGCTGACGATCGCGCTGATCTCGGCCGACATCACCGAAGCCACGCAGCAGCTGGCCGCCTCGCGCGGCTGGCATGCGCTGCGCAAGCCGGTGCAACCGGACGACCTGCGGCGCGTGCTGCTGCGGGCCCAGCAGCAACAAGCGCCGTCGTCGTAGCGCGCGGCACGGGGCCCGCCCCGCTGCGGTGTCATCGCTTCCGAGCTATGCTCCGCGCACAGGCCGCCGCCGCCCCTGCCCCGATGCCCGTCGAACCCCTTCCCGCTCCTTCCGTTGGCGCCGCCGCCCTGCGCGAGCCCCGCTACGGGCGGGTCGCGATGGCCCTGCACTGGCTGCTCGCGGCGATGATCGTCGGCTCGCTCGGTGTCGGGCTCTACATGACGGGCCTGCCCTTCTCGCCGCAGCGTCTGAAGCTCTACAGCTGGCACAAGTGGGCCGGCATCACCATCCTCCTGTTGTCGGCGCTGCGGCTGCTGTGGCGCCTCACGCACCGCCCGCCGCCGCTGTCGGCGCGGGTGCTGGCGGCCATGCCGACCTGGCAGCGGGCTGCCCACCGCATCAGCCACCTGCTGATGTACCTGCTGTTCTTCGCGGTCCCGCTGTTCGGCTGGGCCTACAGCTCGGGCATGGGCGTGCCGGTCGTGTGGTTCGGCCTGCTGCCGCTGCCCGACCTGGTGGCGGTCGACAAGGACTTCGCCGAGGCCGTGCTCAAGCCGCTGCACCAGCGCAGCGCCTACCTGCTGGCCGGCGTCACGCTGCTGCATGTGGCGGCGGCGCTCAAGCACCACTGGATCGACCGCGACGGTCTGTTGCAACGCATGTGGCCCGCGCCACGCAAGGAATCCGCCGGATGACGACGCGTCTTTTGTGGGGCGCCGCCGCCCTCCTCAGCCTCGCGCTGCAGGCCGCGGCCGAGCCGACGCCGGCCACCGCGAAGCTGGTGCCCGAGAAGAGCCAGATCGCCTTCGTCAGCAAGCAGATGGGCGTGCCGGTGGAAGGCAGCTTCAAGCGCTTCGACGCGCAGGTCGCCTTCGATCCGAAGAAGCCCGAGGGCGGCTCGGTCGTGTTGCAGATCGACACCGCCAGCGCCGCCTTCGGCATCCCGATGAGCGATGCCGAGCTGCCCAAGCCGACCTGGTTCGACACCACGCATTTCCCGCAGGCCAGCTTCCGCTCGAGCGCCATCAAGGCGCTGGGCGAGGGCCGCTTCGAGATGGCCGGCAAGCTCACCATCAAGGGCGTCAGCAAGGCCGTGACGGTGCCGGTGAGCATCACGTCGTCGGGCGGCGCCTATTCGGTCGCCACGGGCACGCTGACGATCCAGCGGCTCGACTACAAGGTCGGCGACGGCGAATGGACCGACACCTCCGTGGTCGGCAACGAGGTGCAGGTGCGCTTCAAGCTGACGCTCACGGGCCTCGGGCCGCTGTGATGACGATCCCTTTTCCCATGCCCATGCATCCCTCTTCTTCCGCCATGAACAAGCTCTTCTTTGCCGCGGCCCTCTGCGCGGGCGCGGCCCTGCCGCTGGCCGCGACGGCCCAGGAATACACCGCGCCGCCGCTGGCCGCCAAGCCCGCGGGCGGGCCGGTCAAGAACGCCAGCTACGTGATCGACCCGACCCACACCTTCGTGATGTACGAGATGGGCCACTACGGCACCACCACCAACCGCGGACGCTTCAGCACCAAGGACGGCTCGGTGCAGATCGATGGCAGCGGCACCGGCGGCAAGGTCGACATCACGATGGACATCAGCTCCATCAACACCGGCGTCGATCTGCTCAACCGCCACGTGCAGAGCAAGGACTTCTTCAACGTGGCCGAATTCCCCACCGGCCGCTTCGTGGCCGAGCGCATCGACTTCAGCGGCGACAAGGTGACCGACGTGCCCGGCACGCTCACGCTCATGGGCCAGACCAAGCCGGTGACGCTGAAGGCCGTGCGCTTCAACTGCTACCTGAACCCGCTCATCAACCGCCAGGTCTGCGGCGGCGACTTCGAGGCCACCGTGCAGCGCAGCGACTGGGGCATCACCTGGGGCCTGAACTTCGGCTTCGAGAACAAGGTGAAGCTGCTGGTGCAGGTCGAGGCCGTGAACGTGCAGCAATGACGACGACGCAAGGAGCCGCTCGATGATGGACACCACCCTTTCCCTGCTCGGCATCGCCGGCGCCATGGCTGTCGGCGCAATGAGCCCTGGCCCGAGTTTCGTGATGGTGGCGCGCACCGCCGTGGCGTCGCGCAGCGACGGGCTCGCTGCCGCACTGGGCATGGGTGCCGGCGGGCTGGCGTTCTCGATCGCGGCGCTGGCCGGGCTGCAGGCGGCGTTCCTCGCGGTGCCGGGGCTGTACCTCGCGATCAAGGCCTTCGGCGGCGCGTACCTGATCTACCTGGGCTTTCGCATCTGGCGCGGCGCGCGTCAGCCGCTCGCGATCACGCCCGACACGGACGCCTCGCCGCGCGGGCAAGGCCGCAGTGGGCGCACCTTCCTGCTCGGCCTGGCCACGCAGGTCAGCAACCCGAAGACGGCGGTGGTGTACGCGAGCATCTTCGCGGCCTTCCTGCCGCGCGAGGTGCCGCTGGTGCTGGCGCTCGCGGTGCCGGCGGTGATCTTCTGCATCGAGACGGGCTGGTACGCGATCGTCGCGCTGGCGCTGTCCTCGGCCGCGCCGCGCGCGGCCTACCTGCGCTACAAGACTTGGATCGACCGCGCGGCCGGCGGCGTGATGGGACTGCTGGGCCTGCGGCTCGTGTGGTCGGCGGTGCGCGGCACCTGAGCCGCTACAGCAGACTCTCGGGCGTGAGCGGCGACAGCAGCTCGAGCATGGTGCGGTCCCAGAAACCCGAGTCGGGTTCTTCGTGCAGCACGGTGGTCTTGCCGCCTTCCTCGCTGACCCACTCGATGCGTCGCGAGTCTTCGGCAAACCGCAACCGGTAGGCGCCCTGCTGCTTGAGCACGTCGAGCAGCTTCAAGGTCTGCTGCGCCATCTCGGGGCTGCGGATGAACAGGCCGATCTCGGTGTTGTGGATCTCGGAGCGCGGATCGAAATTCATCGAGCCGACGAACAGGATGCGCTGGTCGATCACCGCCGACTTGGCGTGCAGCCGCCCCACCGACGTGCCGAACAGACCCAGCCGCACGCTGCGCCGCGTGCGCGCGGAACTCAGCTCGTGCAGCTCGGCGCCCAGCGCGAGCATGTCGGCGCGGTAGCGGCGGTAGGCGGTGTGGACCAGCGGCTCGTCGGTGGCCGCGAGCGAGTTGGTGACCACGCTGATCTTCACGTTGCGCCCGCGGATCTCGCGCATCACCTCCAGCCCCGACGCGCCCGGGATCAGGTAGGGCGAGACCAGCGTCACCTCGCTGCGCGCGCGGCGCATCTGCTCGACCACGTTGTAGCGCACGCTGTCGACATCGAGCAGCGGCACGCCGCCATACGACGCGGTCTTGCCGATCACGCGGTCGGGCGAATCGGCGTACGCCTCGGCGGTGGTCCAGATCAGGCCGAGCTTGCCGGCATCAAGGTCGTCGGCCACCGGGCTGTAGCCGAGCAGGTCGTTGGGCGCGGGCTTGGGCGGCGGGGGTGTGGTGTCGGGGCCGGTGGCGGCGTCGAAGCGGCGCTGCAGTTCTTCGCGCGGCAGGTCGGTGCGCACGACGGAGCCGATCGGGCGCACGTGCGGGCTGTTCCAGTACTGGTCGAACAGCACGCCCAGGCGCGGGATCAATGCGCCCGTGACGAAGGTGTCGAGATCGATGAAGTTCTGGCCCGAGGTGCGCCGGAAGTACTGGTTGCCGATGTTGCGCCCGCCCGCCACCGCCATCGCGCCGTCGGCGATGAAGAGCTTGTTGTGCATGCGGCGATTGACGCGGCTGAAGTCGAACAGCGACGCGGTGAAGCGCTTGAGCAGGCTGCCGCGCCCGGCCGGGAACGGGTTGAACAGGCGCAGCTCCACGTTCGGCGTGGCGGCCAGGCCGAGCAGCAGCTCGTCTTCGCCGGACGTGTACAGGTCGTCCATCAACAGGCGCACGCGCACGCCGCGCTGGGCGGCGTCGCGCAGGGTGCGCAGCAGGTAGCGACCGGTCTCGTCGTTCTCGATCTGGTAGTACTGCACGTCGAGCGTGCGCTGCGCGCGGCGCGCGAGCTGCAGCCGCGTGTCGAAGGCGAAGTCGCCACCGGGCATGAGGCGAAAGCCGCTGAGGTCGGGGTCGGGCTGCGAGGCCAGCGCGATCTTGCCGAGCGCAGTGTCGGCCGAGACGGCGATGGCCTGGGTGGGTGCGCGCGGTGCTTCGTCGGGCAGCGTGGCGCAGCCGGTGAACAGCAACGCCGCCGCGATGACGAAAACCCAATGCCCACAGCGCGACAGCAGGCGACGGGTCATCGTCGGCTTTCTACAGGGCCTTGCGCAGGTTGGCGGGCGCGATGCGCAGCGCTTCGCGGTACTTGGCCACGGTGCGGCGCGCGCACTCGATGCCCTGCTCTTTCAGCATCTCGGAAATCTGGCTGTCGGACAGCGGCTTCTTGATGCTCTCGGAGCTCACGAACTGCTTGATGAGCGCGCGCACTGCTGTGCTCGACGCGTTGCCGCCGGTCTCGGTGCCCAGCGCCGAACCGAAGAAGTACTTGAGCTCGACGGTGCCGAAGGGCGTCGACATGTACTTGGCGGTGGTCACGCGCGAGATGGTCGATTCGTGCAGGCCCAGCTCGTCGGCGATCTCGCGCAGCACCAGCGGGCGCATCGCGAGTTCGCCGTGCACGAAGTAGCTCTTCTGCCGTTCGACGATGGCGTTGCTCACGCGCAGGATGGTGTCGAAGCGCTGCTGGATGTTCTTGATGAACCAGCGCGCCTCCTGCAGCCGCTGCGACAGCGCCTGGCTGCCCTCGCCCTTGTGCGCCTTGAGCGCACCGGCGTAGATGTCGTGCACGCGCAGGCGCGGCATGACCTCGGGGTTCAGCATGACGCGGAACTTGATGTTGGTGCCGCGGCCCGTCTTGGTGACGATCACGTCGGGCACGACGATGTTGCGTTCGACGTCGACAAAACGGCGGCCCGGCTTGGGCTCCAGGCGCGCAATGATCTGCAGCGCCGAGCGCACCAGCTCTTCGTTCGTGCGCGTGAGCGTGGCCAGGCGCTTGAAGTCGCGCCGCGCGAGCAGCTCCATCGGCTGCTTGCAGATCGCGATGGCGGTCTTGCGCACGAGCGCTTCGGCCTCGGTCTCGTCTTCGTTCGCGAGCGCCTTCAGCTGGATGCTCAGGCATTCGCCGAGGTCGCGCGCGCCGACACCGACGGGCTCCAGACTCTGCAGCAGGCCGAGCGCCACCTGAAAGTGGTGCACGAGGTCGTCGAACTGGTCGTTGTCGTCGCCCGCCAGGCCCGAGGCCAATGCGGGCAGCGAGTCTTCGAGGTAGCCGTCGTCGTTGAGCGATTCGATCAAAAAGCGCAGCGCGGCGCAGTCGTTTTCGTTGAGCCGCAGGGTCAGCGCCTGGCGGTGCAGGAACGATTGCAGCGACTCCTGGCTGCGCGCGAGTTCGGTGGCGTCGGCGCGCTCGTCATCGCCGAGGTTGTTCTGGCGTGCGGGCGCGTCGCTGCCCCACTCGCTGTCGTCGGGCGCCATCTCGACGGTGCCGTCGCCTTCCCAGTCGGGCTCGCGCTCGGTGATCTCGGCGGCGGGGCCGTCGGATTCCGGTGTGGACGTGGTCGCTTCGCTGGAAGCGGTGGAGGCACTGGGGGCGGACGGCGCGAAATCGCCCTCGCCGCTGTCACCACCGTCGTCGCGCGGCACGGGCGTGTCGACAGCATCGAGCCCGAATTCCTCGCGCGCCGCTTCTTCCGCGGTGCGTTCGAGGAACGGGTTCTCGTCCAGCATCTGCTCCACCTCCTGGCTCAGTTCGAGCGTGGAGAGTTGGAGCAGGCGAATGGACTGCTGCAGCTGCGGCGTGAGCGCCAGATGCTGCGAGACGCGAAGGGACAGCCCTTGCTTCATGGAGACGCGCCCCTCCCTTACATGCGGAAGTGCTCGCCCAGGTACACCCTGCGTACCTCGGCGTTGTCGACGATCTCCGAGGGTGTGCCTTGTGCCAGCACGTGCCCGTCGCTGATGATGAACGCGTGATCGCAGATGCCCAGCGTTTCACGCACGTTGTGGTCGGTGATGAGCACGCCGATGCCGCGCTCTTTCAGGAAACTGATGATCCGCTGGATCTCGATCACGGCGATCGGGTCGATGCCGGCGAAGGGCTCGTCCAGCAGGATGAAGCGCGGTTGCGTGGCCAGCGCGCGTGCAATTTCGACGCGGCGGCGCTCGCCGCCCGACAGCGCGAGCGCGGGCGAATCGCGCAGGTGATCGACGCGCAGGTCGGACAGCAGGTCGGCCAGTCGCTCTTCGGTGGCCTGCTTCGACAACGGCACCATGCGGCCGTTGGCGTCGGGCTCGCGCTGCAGCTCGAGCACGGCACGCACGTTTTCCTCGACCGTGAGCTTGCGGAAGATCGAGGCTTCCTGCGGCAGGTAGCTCAGGCCCATGCGCGCGCGGCGGTGAATGGGCATGTGGGCGATGGGCTCGCCGTCGATGGTGATCTCGCCGGCATCGGCGCGCACCAGCCCGACGATCATGTAGAACGAGGTGGTCTTGCCCGCGCCGTTGGGGCCGAGCAGTCCGACGACCTCACCCTTCTGCACATCGAGCGAAACGTCTTTCACGACCGTGCGGCTGCCGTAGCTCTTCTTGAGGCCGCGCGCCACGAGGCGGCTGCCGGGGACGCCGTCGGCGGTCGTCTGGGTTCCTGCGGTTTCGATCACTTGCGCCCTTCCCCATCGGTGCTGCCGCCCAGCGTGGTGCTCGGGCGCAGCCCGGCGCCGGGCGCGGGGGTGGGTGCCGGAGCGGCGGGCTTCTTGCCGCCGGCTGCCGGTGCGGAGCCGCCCGCCGCCGGGGCCGCGGCGGCCTTCGGCGTGAGGATGGCCTTCACGCGGCCACCGCTGCCCCCCGAGACGCCGGCGTTCGGCGGCACGAGGGAGCCGTTGACGGTGTAGGTGTCGTTGCTCTGGTCGTAGACGATCAGCGCACCGCTGCTCTCGTCGTTGGCCGTGGCGCCCACCAGCCGGCGCATGACGGCGCGGCGGATGAACTTGACGTTGTCGGCGCGGCTGTCGTACTCGATGACTTCCGACTCGCCCTCGATCCACTCGTCGCCGGCGTTGCGCTTCTGCTTGTAATAGGCCAGCTTGCCGGGCGCCGCCGTGACCACGCCGTACTGGTAGCCCTCGGCGTCCTGGCGCACGTCCAGCCGCGCACCGCGGATGATGATCGTGCCCTTCGTGACCAGCACGTTGCCGGTGAACACGCTGGTCTGTTTCAGGTCGTCGTAGCGCATCGAGTCGGACTCGATGTTCATCGGCTTGGTGCGGTCGGCGGTTTCAGCCAGGGCGCCGGAGGCGGCTCCGGCCAGCACCAGCGCGCCGAAAGCCAGGCGGCCGAGGCGACGAAGGGTGGGGAATGTGGGGATGGAGGGCAATGTCATAAAGGCACGAAACTTGCTCTGAAACATTGTATGCGTGGGACGGTGATTGCCCACCGCCGCCAATGAAAAAGCCCGCCGAAGCGGGCCTTGCATTCGACCAGAAAACAGGTCGTCGGGGGTCAGCCCTTCTTGGCTTCGCCGGTCAGGAAGGTCGCCACTTGCAGCACCTTGGCCATGCTGCCGGCGGTTTCGCCGTCGACATACCAGCGGCCTGCCACGGCCAGGGCTGGCACGCCGGCGACCTTGTAGGCCTCGGTCTGTTGCGCCGCGCGGCGGGCCTTGCTGGCCACGCCGAAGGACGCAAAGGTTTCCTTGAACTTGGCACCGTCGAGGCCGGCGCGCTCGGCCCAGGCCTGGATGTTGGCTTCGCCGTTCAGGTTCTGGCGCTGCGCGTGGATCGCGGCGAACACCTTCGAGTGGTATTCCTCCAGCTTGCCCATCGCTTCGAGCGTGAAGTACAGGCGCTGCTTGGCTTCGACGTCGTTGCCCACGAAGGGCACCGGAATGCGTCGGAACGCCACTTCCTTCGGGGCTGCCTTGACCCAGGCTTCGAGCGAGGGCTCGAAGTCGTTGCAATGCGGGCAGTTGTACGAGAAGAACTCGACCACCTCGATCTTGCCGGCCGGTGCATCGACCGGCACGCGCTTGTCGAGCACGAGGAAATCGGTGCCGGCCTTGGGGGCGCGCTGGGCGTGTGCCGGAACGGCAGCCAGCGAAAGCAGCCCGATCGAAGTGGCGGCCAGCGAAAAGTCACGACGTTTCATGGAAAAGGTTCTCCTGTGGGTACCGCAGACAGAGCCGGCGCGCCGCAGGGAGTTCCCCGTCGGCGGCGCGCCCGAGGCGCTGGAATTGACAAAAACAGCGTGCGGCAGATGCCGCGCGGGCGAGAGCTTAAAGGCTGTTCAAGAAAGACGTCGGTCAGCGCTGCACGCGCACCAGCGCCGATTCGAGACCGCCGCCGTCGAGCCGTTCCTTGAGCCGGTCGGCGTCGTCCTTCTTGTTGAACGGGCCGGCGCGCACGCGGTAGACCGTGCGACCGGCCTGCTCGCGCTCGGTGACCTTGGCCTCGACGCCCATGAGCGACAGCTTGGCGCGCTGCGCCTCGGCGTCGTCGGTGGTGCGGAAGGCGCCGGCCTGCACGAAGTACATGAAGGGGTCGGCACCCGACGGCGACGGTGCAGCGGCGGCCGTGTGGCTCGGCGCGGCGGACGCGGTGGTCGTGCTGCCGCCACCCGAACGGGCCCGGGCGAGGTCGCCCAGCGGATCGTTCGACGACGGCAGGGCGTTGGCTTCGGCCGGCACCGGCGCCGGGCGCGCCGGCTTGGGCGCCACCACCACGGGGGCGGGCGCGGTGACGGGCGCGGCAGCGGTGGGCGGCGTGCCCGGTGCCACGGTGACGGGGGCGCCGGTGATCGGGTTCACCGGGCCGGTGGCCGTGGCGGCCGGCGGCGTGGCGGCCGGCTTGGGCGCACCGGCCTTGCCGGCCAGCGGTGCGTTCGGGTCCCAGTCGCGGTTCTTGCGGGCTTCGGCTTCGTCCTGCTCGGCACCGCCGCGTTGCGTCTTGTTGACGAACGGGATCGGCACCTTGGTGACGTAGACCGCGATGCCCAGGGCGACGCCCAGACCGAGCACCAGGCCGATGATGAGCCCGATGACGATGTTGCCGCGTTGTCTGCTTGTCTTCTTCATGTTCAGAGGGTGATTCACATCTTGCTCGGCGCACTGACGCCGAGGATCGCGAGGCCATTGTGCAGCACCTGCGCAGCTGCTGCGACGAGTGCAAGACGCGCCAGCTTGACCGGCTCGTCGTCCACCAGGATACGCTCGGCATCGTAGTAGCTGTGGTAGCTGGCCGCGAGTTCGCGCAGGTAGAAAGTCACGTCGTGCGGAGCGAAATCCTTCGCCGCGGCCGTCAGCATGGCGGGGTACTTGGCCAGCAGCAGCATGAGCGCCTGGGCCGCCGGGCTGTCGAGTGGCGACAGGTCGACCGCCTTGAGCGTGGCCACGTCGCCGCCCCAGGCCGCGAGCACCGAGCAGATGCGCGCGTGGGCGTACTGCACGTAGTACACGGGGTTGTCGTTGTTCTTGGTCACCGCGAGGTCGACGTCGAAGGTGTATTCGGTGTCGGGCTTGCGGCTGAGCAGGAAGAAGCGCACGGCGTCGGTGCTGGTCCACTCGATCAGGTCGCGCAGCGTGACGTAGCTGCCGGCGCGCTTGCTGATCTTGACCTCTTCGCCGCCCTTCATGACGCGCACCATGGTGTGCAGCACGTAGTCGGGGTAGCCCTCGGGAATGCCCTCGCCCGCGGCCTGCAGGCCGGCGCGCACGCGCGCAATGGTGCCGTGGTGATCGGTGCCCTGGATGTTCACGACCTTGTGGAAGCCGCGCTCCCACTTGGCGATGTGGTACGCGACGTCGGGCACGAAGTAGGTGTACGTGCCGTCCTGCTTCTTCATCACGCGGTCTTTGTCGTCGCCGTAGTCGGTCGACTTCAGCCACAGCGCGCCATCCTGTTCGTAGGTCTTGCCGGCGGCCACGAGCTTGGCCACGGCCGCCTCGACGCGGCCGCTGGTGTAGAGGCTGGACTCGAGGTAGTAGTTGTCGAAGCGCACGCGGAAGGCCTGCAAATCGAGGTCCTGCTCGCGGCGCAGGTAGGCCACGGCGAATTCGCGGATGCTGTCCAGGTCGTCGATGTCGCCGCTGGCGGTGTACTCGCGGTCGTCCGACTTGACGGTCTTCTTCGCCTTGAAGTCTTCGGCGATGTCGGCGATGTAGTCGCCGTTGTAGGCCGGGGCTTTTTCGCCGCTGGGCCACTCGGCGTCGCCGGGCTTGAAGCCCTTGGCGCGCAGCTGCGTGCTGTTGGCCAGCGTCTGGATCTGCACGCCGGCGTCGTTGTAATAGAACTCGCGCCACACGCTCTCGCCCTGCGAGGCCTGCAGGTTGCAGATGGCGTCGCCCAGCGCCGCCTGGCGGCCGTGGCCGACGTGCAGCGGGCCGGTCGGGTTGGCCGACACGAACTCGACCAGCACCTTCTGGCCCGTGGCCGGCTGGCGGCCGAAGGCTTCGCCCGCGTCCAGCACTTCGCGCACGATCTGCTGCTTGGCTGCGGCCTTCAGGCGGATGTTGAGGAAGCCGGGGCCGGCGATCTCAATGGCCTCGACCCATTGGCCGAAAGCGGGGGTGGCGAGCAGCGCAGCGCTCAGTTCGTCGGCCAGTTCGCGGGGCTTGCGCCCCAGCGGCTTGGCCAGTTGCATGGCGGCGGTGCTGGCGAAATCGCCGTGCGCCGCCACCTTGGGCGACTCGAACGCGGCTTTGGCACCGGCGCCGGGAGAGAGGGTTTCGAGCGTGTTCGCGAGCGCCGCGAGCAGCTCCTGTTTGACCAATAGCATCTGTGAATTTTACCGGGGGCAAACCCGGACCCAGTTAACGATCGTCATCCGATGGGCGATGTCGCCCGTTAGGATGGTCGGCCCCAAGGCGGGGCGTCTGTCACAACCCAACCTTGCAAGGACATATCCATCATGAAGAAGCTCCTTTCCCTGGTCGCCTCCACCGTCGCGCTCGGCGCCTGCCTGTCGTTCAGCGCCTACGCGCAGGACAAGGCACCCGCACCGGTCGTGGCCCCCGCAGCCGCCGCCGCACCTGCAGCAGCCGCTCCTGCCGCTGCAGCAGCCGCGCCCGCCGGTGGCGCCAGCTGCGACGCCAAGGCGATCGACAAGAACGGCAAGCCCCTGGCCGGCGCCGCCAAGAACAGCTTCATGAAGAAGTGCACCAAGGAAGCCGCCGCGCCCGCCTGCGCCGCCAAGGCGATCGACAAGAACGGCAAGGCCCTGGCCGGTGCCGCCAAGAACAGCTTCATGAAGAAGTGCGAAGCCGGCGCCGCCAAGGCCTGATCCGGCGCAGCGCCGCACGGCGCTGACATTTGTTACTCCCGAAGGGCCCGCTCGTGCGGGCCTTTTCTTTTGTCTTTGAGGGATCGGTTACTTGCCGAAGCCGCGCGCCAGGAACACGGCGACCAGCGGAATCAGCGCGATCAGGTGCGCCTGGATCATCACCAGCTTGCGCGTCTTCAGGATGTCGGCTTCCGCGGGCAGCTTGCCCGTGGAACGCAGCGTCTTGCGCCAGCGGAAATAAGTCAGCGTCGGAAAAATCGACAGCACGCCCACGATGATGAACAGCGTGAGCTTCACGTGCAGCAACGGGTTGGTCCAGTACCAGGCCGTGCCCTTCACGCCCCACCAGGTGCGCGCGATGCCCGTGGCCAGCACTGCGATGGCAGCGATGCCGTAGACCATGTCGACCTTGGCCAGCCGCTCGACCACGGCGGCATTGAGCCACTGCACGCGGCACAGCGCGGCTTCACTGGAAATGAACACGACCATCGTGAGGATGGCCAACAGATGCAGGTAGGCGAGGATGGCTTCGAGGGTCATCGGAAACTTTCTTCATCGGGGTTGCAAGCAAATGCAAAAAGCATTGTGCCGCCCGGTCACGATTTCAGGACCGCCCGCCCCAGAATTCCGGCTGCCCGTACTGCGCTTTGAGGAAATCAAGCCACAGTCGCACGCGCAGCGGCAGGTGCTTGGTGCCCGCGAACACCGCGTAGATGCCGTTGGGCGGCGCGGCGAAGTCGTCGAGCAGGGGCACGAGCAGGCCGGCGTCGATCTCGGCCTCGACCTCCCAGGTGCTGCGCCAGGCGATGCCGTGGCCCGCGAGGCACCAGTCGTGCAGCACCTGGCCGTCGGAACAATCGAGCGGGCCGCTGGGACGCAGGTGAATCAGCTCCTGCGCGCCCTCTTCGTTGGTAATGCGAAAGGCCCAGCCGCGCGTCTGCGAGGCATCGCTCGACAGCGTGAGGCAGGCAAAGCGCGACAGCTCGCCCGGGTGCTTCGGCGTGCCGTGGCGGCGCAGGAACTCCGGCGTGGCGACGCAGCGGCGGCGGTTGTCGGCCAGGCGCACGCTCACCAGCGACGAGTCGGGCAGGTCGCCCACGCGAACGGCGCAGTCGAAGCTCTCGCCCGTGACGTCGACCACGCGGTCGCTGAGGTTCAACGAGATCGTCACCTCGGGATGCAGCGCATGAAAGCGCGGCACCAGCGGCGCGACGTGGCGGCGGCCGAAGCCGGCCGGCGCCGTCACGCGCAGGTGACCGCTGGCCTTCACGCCGCCGGCGCTCACGCTGGCCTCGGCGTTCGCGAACTCGGTCAACAGGCGCTGGCAGTCTTCGAGAAAGGCGCTGCCTTCGTGCGTGAGCGTGATGCGGCGCGTGGTGCGCACCAGCAGCTTGACGCCCAGGCGCTCTTCGAGCGCGTCGATGCGCCGGCCCATGATCGCGGGCGCCACGCCTTCCGCCTTGGCCGCCGCGGTGAGGCTGCCGCGGGTCGCGACCGAGACAAAGGATTCGAGCTGCTTGAGGCGGTCCATGGCGCGGGAACTATATCGCCCGCCACCGCGCTCTCGCCTTCTCAGTCGCCGGCCGTGACGCCCTGCGCGCGCAGGGCGGCGATGTCGTCGTCGCTGTAGCCCACTTCCTTCAGCAGCGCCTCGCTGTGCTCGCCGATGTGCGGCGGCTGCAGCCGGATGCCGGGGCGCTCGCCGCCCAGCGTGAAGGGCGCGAGCGGCACCTTCGCCATGTGGCCGTCGTTCATGCGCACGGGCGCAAGGCCGCCGGTGGCGTTGAGGTGCGGGTCGTCGAACAACTCCTGCGGTTTGGTGATGGGCGCGAAGGGCAGCTCGTTCTGCTCGAACACCGCGCTGAGTTCGGCCGCGCTGTGGTTCGCAAGGTGCGAGCGCAGGATCGGCATCATCCAGTCGCGCGCACGCACGCGGTCGTTGTTGGTCTTCAGGCGCGGGTCGGCCAGCATCTCCTCGAGGCCGAAGGCCTTGCAGAAGATGGCCCACTGCTTGTCGCTCACGGCCGCAAGAAAGATCTGCTCGCCGTCCTTCACGGTGAACACGTCGTACACGGCCCAGGCCGAGATGCGGCTGGGCATCGGGTCGGCGGCCTTGCCGGTGGCGGCGAACTGCATCATGTGCTGCGCGACCAGGAACACGTTGTTCTCGAACAGCGCCGACTGCACCTCGCAGCCCTTGCCCGTGAGCTCACGCTGGCGCAGCGCGGCCATCGCGCCGATGGCGCCGAACATGCCGCCCATGATGTCGTTCACGCTGGTGCCCGCGCGCAGCGGGTCGCCCGCGCGGCCGGTCATGTAGGCGAGGCCGCCCATCATCTGCACCACTTCGTCCAGAGCCGTGCGGTGGTCGTACGGGCCGGGCAGGAAGCCCTTGTGGCTCACGTAGATGAGGCGCGGGTTGAGCTGGTCCAGCGTGTCGTAGTCGAGCCCCAGCTTCTTCATCGTGCCGGACTTGAAGTTCTCGCTCACGATGTCGGCGGTGGCGATGAGGCGCAACGCGGCCTCCACGCCCTCGGGCTTCTTCAGGTCGAGCGCGATGCTCTTCTTGTTGCGGTTGAAGGTCGGGAAGAAGCCCGCGCCCGAGCCCAGCAGACGGCGCGTGTTGTCGCCCTCGATGGGCTCGACCTTGATGACCTCGGCGCCCAGGTCGGCCAGCAGCAGGCCGCAGGTCGGGCCCATGACCATGTGGGTGAACTCGACGACGCGGACGCCGGCGTAAGGCAAGGGATTGGCTTCAGACATGAGAGAGGATTTCCTGGACAAAGCCCTTGGGCAGGCCGGCTTCGGGCGTCATGCCGTAGACCGGCTCGCCGGGCAGGCCGGCCATGAGCGGCGCGCGCGCTGTGATGAGTTTCTCGATGTCGATGCCGGTGCGCACGCCCATGGCCTCGAACATGAAGACGAGGTCTTCGGTGACCGCATTGCCCGACGCGCCCGGCGCATACGGGCAGCCGCCGAGGCCGCCGAGCGAGGCGTCGAAGGTGCGCACGCCCTCGTCCCACGCCGCGAGACAGTTCGCGATGCCAAGGCCGCGCGTGTTGTGCATGTGGGCGGCGCCGGCGTGCACGCCGATCTCGGCGCGCAGCCGCTGGAAGAGGCGGCGCACCTGCGCGGGGTTGGCGTAGCCCACGGTGTCGGACAGACCCGATTCGTCGGCGCCGGCCTCGATGCATTGCGCCGCAAGGCGGATCACGTCGTCTTCCGGCACCAGGCCCTGCAGCGTGCAGCCGAAGGCGGTGGAGATGCCGGCCTCGAGCTTCACCTGCGGCGCGATCGCGCGGCGCAGCTCGGCAATGGCGCGCACCTCTTCGACCATCTCGGTCGGCGTCTTGCGCACGTTGGCCAGCGAATGCGCCACGCTGGCCGACACCGGCATCGTGAGCTTGTGCACGCCGGCTTCGAGCGCGGCCTGCGCGCCCTTGCGGTTGGGCACCAGCGCCATCACGACGAGGCCGGGCAGCGTGACCGCGTGGCGCACCACCTCGGCGGCGTCGGCCATCTGCGGCAGCAGCTTCGCGGGCACGAACGAGGCGACCTCGATCTCGCGCACGCCGGCGGCGTAGAGCGCGTCGATCCAGCGCAGCTTGTCCGCCGTGGGCATGGTGGCCTTCACGGATTGCAGGCCGTCGCGCGGGCCGACCTCGCTGATGAGGACGTCGGGGGAGGTCATCGGGTGCTTCCTTGACTGTTCTATCTTGCAGAACTATATTCTGTTAAACAGAATTAAATCGGCAAGCCCGCCGACTGTCAAGCCACGCCATGCCCCGCAAAGCCCAGAACGAATCGGTGTCCGACCTCAACGCCGCCCCCGGCGGCGCCGCTGCGGTCGACCGTGCGCTGAGCCTGCTGTCGGCCTTCCAGGCCGGCGACGAGACGCTGTCGCTCGCGCAGTTTGCCGAGCGCACGCAGCTCTACAAGAGCACGGTGCTGCGGCTGCTGGCCTCGCTCGAGCATGCGCGGCTCATTCGCCGGCAGGACGACGGGCGCTATGCGTTGGGGCTGGAGATTGCGCGGCTGCACGGTCTGTATGCGGCGTCGCAGTCGCTCGACCGCCTCGTGCTGCCGGTGCTGCGCACGCTCGCCACCGCCACCGGTGAGAGCGCGGCGTACCACGTGCGGCAGGACCAGGGCGACAGCTGGGTGCGGCTGTGCCAGTTCCGCGTCGATTCCTCGCATGTGGTGCGCGACCACGTGCGCGCGGGCGACCTGCTGCCCAACGACCGGGGCGCGGGCGCGCGCGTGCTGATCGCCTTCGGGCCCGAGGCCGAACGGCCGCGCGGCGCGAAGGAGCGCAAGTTGTACGACGCGATCCGCGCGCAAGGCTATTGCGCGCTGGTGGGCGATCGCACGGCCGAGCTGGCGGGCATCTCGGCGCCGGTGTTCCATGCGGATGGGCGACTGGCCGCGGCGGTCACGCTGACGATGCCGACGCATCGGTATGACGAGGGCTACGTCGGGCCGGCACTTGCGGCTGCAAAGGAACTCAGCGGGCAGGTCTGAAGGTCTTCTTTCTTGCTCCTTCCCCTTCCGGGGGAAGGTTGGGATGGGGCACGCGGCCTTTGAACAGGCTGCGGCATATCGACCGCCGTCGTGCCCCCACCCCGCCCTCCTCCGGAAGGGGAGGGAGAAATACGGGGTCCTCAGGATTCGGCCTTGAACCCCGAGTTCTTGATCGGCATTTCCCACCGCTTCAGATGGGTCGCCTGAATGGCGGCGAGTTCGGCCGGTCCCGCATGCGCCGGCACGAGCCCCAGCGCATAGATCCTGTCCTGCACATCGGGCATGCGCAGCGCATCGGCCACGGCCTTGTCGATGCGCGCCACCAATTCCGGCGACATCCCCGGCGGGCCGTAAAGCCCGAAGAACGCATCCGCCGTCACGTTGATGCCCGCCTCCTTCAAGGTCGGCACATCGGGCAGCGCGCGGCTGCGCTGCTCGCCCGTCACCGCGAGGATGCGGACCTTGCCCGCGCGGTGGTGCTCGATGGTTTCCGAGGCCGTGTCGACCATGAGCGGCACCTGCCCGCCGATGAGGTCCTGCGCGGCCGGCGCACCGCCGCGGTAGGCGACGTGCGTCATCGGCACGCCCGCCGCCTGCGCCAGCAGCTGGCCCGCGAAGTGCGGCACCGTGCCCGCGCCCGAGGTCGCGTAGTTGGCCTTGGCGGGGTTGGCCTTCATCCAGGCCAGCACCGCCTTCAAGTCGCCCGCCGGTGCACCGGGCCCGGCCGTCACGGCGAAGTCGAAGGTGCTGCCGAGCGCGATCGGCGTGAAGTCTTTCGCCGGGTCGTAGCCGAGGTTGGAATACAGCCACGGGTGGATCACCATCGCGCCGCTGGGCGAGAAGATGAGCACGCTGCCGTCCGGCGGCGAGCGCTTGAGTTCTGCCAGCGCGAGGCGCCCCGCCGCACCGGGCTTGTTGTCGATGATGACGTTCTGCCCGAGCGACACGCGCATCTTGTCGGCCAGCAACCGCGCGACCACGTCGGCCGACCCGCCCGGCGGAAAGCCGATCAGGATGCGCACCGTGCGCTCCTGCGCGAACGCCATCGGCGCGAGGGCCGTGGCAGTGATGACGGCAGCGGCCTGCGCTGCGAACTGGCGGCGTTGCATGGGGCGGTCTCCTCGGGGTGGTGGTTGTTTCTTCGTGCGACCGGCCCGTCGGCCGTCAGCGCAGTGCGGCCAGCAGGGCCTCGTTCTGCGCCGGCAGGCCGACGCTCACGCGCAGCCATTGCGGCAGGCCATACGGGCCAAGCAGCGCGACCTCGATGCCGGCGGCCAGCAGGCGCGCGTGCACGGCGGACGCATCGCCGACCTGCACCATCAGGAAGTTGCCCGACGACGGAACGTACGGCAGCCCCAGCGCAGTGAAGCCCGCGGCAAGCTGGTCGCGCCCGGCGGTGTTGAGTTCGTAGGTGCGCGCCAGAAAGTCGGCGTCGCCCAGCGCTGCCACGGCCGCGGCCTGGGCCGGCGTCGTCACGTTGAAGCGCGGGCGCTGCGCGTTCATGCGCGCCGTGAGCGCCGGCTGCGACACGCCGTAGCCGATGCGCAGCCCCGCCAGGCCGAAGGCCTTGGAAAAGGTGCGCGCCACGATCAGGTTCGGCAGGCGGCGCACCCACTCCATGCTGTCGTAGCGCTGCGCGGGCGAGAGGTACTCGGTGTAGGCCTCGTCGAGCAGCACCGTCACGTGCGCGGGCACCGATTGCAGAAAGTCGCGCAGCGGCGCAGCATCGATGAAGGTGCCGGTCGGGTTGTTCGGGTTGGCGACAAAGACCAGCTTCGTGTCGTCGCCGATGGCGGCGCGCATCGCGTCCAGGTCGTGGCCGAAATCGCGCGAGGGCACGACGGTGGCGCGCGCGTGGGCATGCGCCGTGGCCGCCGCATAGACGATGAAACCGTACTGGGAATAGACGACGTTCTCGCCCGGCTTCAGGCTCACCTGCGCCGCCAGTTCGAGAATCTCGCTCGATCCGCTGCCCAGCGTGAGCCATTCGGGCGGCACGTCGAGCCGCGCGGCCAGCGCCTGTTTGAGCGCGGTGCCGTTGCTGTCGGGGTAGTTGCCCGCGCCTTCGAGGGCGGCAGCGGCGGCGCGGCGGGCCGACTCGGGCATGCCGAGCGGGTTTTCGTTGGAAGCCAGGAGGATCATTGCGGCGGGAGCTGATTATTTAAGAAGTTAAATATATACAGCTGCCACCGCCCCGGCCTCAGGGCCTACCCTTTGACCCTGGCACGGGCCTTCGCGGGCCCTCGTTGATTACATGCATTTTTGTCACAGATAAATCTCACTTTCGGCTCTTACTGGCCCGCAAAGTATCGAATACAGTTCTTGCATGGCTTCACCTGGGGCCATTGCGCCCCGCTGCGCCGCCGCCCCCCGATTTCCTGTTTTTTGCATTGCGTTCCCAAGGAGAAAACACATGACCGACCGCACCACCGCCCACCGACTCCAGGTCGCGACCGAACTGCATCGCTTCGTCGAAGAAAAAGTCCTGCCCGCCAGCGGCGTGGCCAGCGACGTGTTCTGGAAGGGCTTCGACGCCATCGTCCATGACCTCGCGCCCAAGAACGTCGCCCTGCTCGCCGAGCGCGACCGCCTGCAGAGCGAACTCGACGCCTGGCACAAGAAGAACCCCGGCCCGATCGCCGACATGCCGGCCTACCGCGCCTTCCTGGAAAAGATCGGCTACCTGCTGCCACAACCCAAGGGCGTGAAGGCCACCACGGCCAACGTCGACTCCGAACTCGCGCTGCAGGCCGGCCCGCAGCTGGTGGTGCCGATCCTGAACGCGCGCTACGCCCTCAACGCCGCCAACGCGCGCTGGGGTTCGCTGTACGACGCGCTGTACGGCACCGATGCCATCCCCGAAACCGGCGGCGCTGAAAAGGGCAAGGGCTACAACCCCGTGCGCGGCGCCAAGGTCATCGAGTTCGCGCGCAACGTGCTCGACCAGGCCGCACCGTTGGCCAACGGCTCGCACAAGAACGCGACCGGCTACAGCGTGAAGGACGGCCAGCTCGTCGTCGCGCTGCAGAGCAGCACCACCGGCCTGGCCGATGCGTCGCAGTTCATCGGCTACCAGGGCGACGCGGCCGCGCCGTCGTCGGTGCTGCTCAAGCACAACGGCATCCACCTGGACATCCGCATCGACCGCAGCACCGCCATCGGCAAGAGCGATGCGGCCGGCGTGAGCGACCTCGTGCTCGAAGCCGCACTCTCGACCATCCTCGACCTGGAAGACTCGGTGGCCGTGGTCGACGCGGCCGACAAGGTCGTCGCGTATGCGAACTGGCTGGGCATCGTGCAGGGCACGCTCACCGAAGAAGTTGCCAAGGGCGGCAAGACCTTCACGCGCGGCCTCAACGCCGACCGCGAATACACCGGCGCCAACGGCCAGCCGCTGAAGCTGCACGGCCGCTCGCTGATGTTCCTGCGCAACGTGGGCCACCTGATGACCAACCCGGCCATCCTGTACGAAGGCGGCAAGGAAATCCCCGAAGGCATCCTGGATGCCGTGGTCACCACCACCATCGCGATGATCGATGTGAAGCGCAAGGGCAACTCGCGCACCGGCAGCATCTACATCGTGAAGCCCAAGATGCACGGCCCGGCCGAAGTCGCCTTTGCCAGCGAGCTGTTCGGCCGCGTCGAGCAGCTGCTCGGCCTGCCCGCCAACACCGTCAAGCTCGGCATCATGGACGAGGAGCGCCGCACCAGCGTGAACCTGCAGGCCTGCATCGCCGAGGCCGCCGCGCGCGTGGCCTTCATCAACACCGGCTTCCTGGACCGCACCGGCGACGAGATGCACACCGCCATGCAGGGCGGCCCGATGATCCGCAAGGGCGACATGAAGTCCAGCGCCTGGATCGGCGCCTACGAAAAGAACAACGTGCTCGTCGGCCTGAACTGCGGCCTGCGCGGCAAGGCGCAGATCGGCAAGGGCATGTGGGCCATGCCCGACCTGATGGCCGCCATGCTCGAGCAGAAGATCGCCCATCCCAAGGCCGGCGCCAACACCGCCTGGGTGCCCTCGCCCACCGCCGCCACGCTGCACGCACTGCACTACCACCAGGTCAGCGTGACCGCGGTGCAGCAAGAACTGGAAAAGATCGACGCCGAAGGCGAGCGCGAGAACATCCTGAACGCGCTGCTGCAGGTGCCGATCGCCGCCGAAGCGAAGTGGACCGACGCCGAGAAGCAGCAGGAGATCGACAACAACGTGCAGGGCATCCTGGGCTACGTGGTGCGCTGGGTCGACCAGGGCGTGGGCTGCTCGAAGGTGCCCGACATCCACAACGTCGGCCTCATGGAAGACCGCGCCACGCTGCGCATCTCGAGCCAGCACATCGCCAACTGGCTGCTGCACGGCGTGGTCACGAAGGCGCAGGTCGACGAGGCCTTCCAGCGCATGGCCAAGGTCGTCGACGAGCAGAACGCTGGCGACGCGCTGTACCAGCCGATGGCCGGCCACTTCGACACCTCGGCCGCCTACAAGGCCGCGCAAGACCTCGTGTTCAAGGGCATCGAGCAGCCCAGCGGCTACACCGAGCCGCTGCTGCACGCCTGGCGCCTGAAGGTCAAGGCCGCGGCCTGACGCGCGCCCTGCGCAGTGCCGGCAACCGCCGGCACTGACGCCTCGGAGACAGGAAACGAACGGCGCCCTCGGGCGCCGTTCTGCATGGTGCGCGACATGCCGGTAGCATCGACGCCGCCTTCCTTTTCTCTCTCCGGTCTCCGTCTCTTTCGATGAACAAGCACGCGGCATCGCCGCCCCCGACCCGCTGGTCGACCTCGGCCGCCGGCATGCTGGTCGCACTGGCCACCGCCTTCGCGCTGAGCCAGGCCTTTCGCACCGTCGGCGCCATGATGGCCACGCCGCTCACGCAGCACTTCGGCCTCACGCCGCAGGCGCTCGGCACGTGGGCCGGCACCTTCCATTTCACCTTCGGCATCATGCAGCTCGCGATGGGCGTGTCGATCGACCACTTCGGCGTGCGCCGCACCGTGCTCACCGCCTTTCCGCTCGCCATTGCGGGCGCCGCGCTGTGCACCGTGGCGCCGGGCTTCGGCGCGCTGCTGCTGGGGCAGGCGCTGATCGGCGTGGGCTGCGCGCCGGCCTTCCTGGCCTGCACCGTGTTCATCGCGCGGCACTTCGACGCCTCGCGCTTCACCGCCATGTCGGGGCTGGTGATGAGCCTCGCGGGCCTGGGCATCGTGTTCACCGGCACGCCGCTGGCGCTGTTGATCGAGGCCGCGTCGTGGCGCGCCGGCTATGCCGTGCTGACCGCCTTCGCCGTGCTCTCGTGGATCGTCATCTTCTGGCGCGTGCACGAGCCCGCGCGCACGCCCGCAGCGCTCGCACCGGACGAACCCGCGCCCGAACGCCAGTCGCTGCGCCAGGCCGTGCGCGACCTGCTGCCGCTGTTCGCCATGCCGCACACCCTCGGCCTGCTGTGCTTCGCCTGCGTGTCGTATGCCGCCTTCATCACGCTGCGCGGCCTGTGGCTCGGCCCCGTGCTGCACGACCGCCACGGCCTCTCGCTCGTGGCCAGCGGCAACGTGGCGCTGGTGATGACCGTCGCCGGCATGGCCAGCCCCATGCTGTTCGGCCGCCTCGACCCCGGCGGCGCGCGCCGCACGCGCTGGATGATGCGCTGCGCCTTCGCCGGCGCAGCGATGTTCGCCGCCATGGCCCTCACGCAATCGCGCGCCATCGACATCGGCCTGCCGATCGTCTACGGCCTGCTGTCGGGCTACAGCGTGCTGCTGTACGCGTACACCAAGAACGCCTATCCGGCGGCCGTGACGGGCCGCGCGATGGCGCTGCTCAACATGGCGATGTTCCTCGGCGTCTCGCTGATGCAATGGACCACCGGCGTCGCCGCCTCCTGGGCCGTCGCCCACGGCACCGAGCCGTTCCGCGCGGTGTTCCTCACGGTGAGCGGGATGCTGGCGGCAGGGACGTTGGCGTTTCTCGTGCTGCCGAGAGCGCGCGAACGTGCGCGTCCGACGTCGGCCGATCTTTGATAAATCGGCGCGAGCGCTCGCGCCGACTCAGGCGTTGATTTCCGAGACGCCGTCTCGGAAATCAACGGAGCGAACTTCCGGAACGACGCTCGACGATCACCTTGTCCATGTCGTCACGCATCGACGGCCCTCCGCCCGAAATCGCGCGCGGCTTTCTGCAGCGCCACCTTCTGCGCGCGCCGCTCGGCGCGGTGGGTGCGCAGGTGGCGGCCCGCGCCCTGGCTGGATTCGCGGCGGGCCATCGCGGCCACCACGGGATTGCGCGGTGCCGACGCGGGCACCGCAAAGTAGAACCGGCCCAGACGCTTGTCGTCGTCACGGGCCTTTCGTTGAGCACTCATGTGCGCACACTCCGAAAGAAACAAAAAGGCCCCGGCGAATGCAGTTGCGCGCGGGGCCCTTGTCGATTCGGCCGCGGCGGATGCGAAGGTGCACATCCGGCCGGGGCGGTCGGTGTGCGTCAGGTGTTCAGTGAACGGTTCATTGAATGGTGTTCTCGCCCGGGAGGTTGATCGTCGCCGGGCGTGGTGTCGGAAAAAACTGTCGCTGAAAAAGGAAGGGCGGATTCTGGCGAGGGCTCGCGCCGCGCGCAAGCGGGGCGCGCAGTGCTGTGGCGCAAAGCTGACACGGCCGCGTGCATCGGGTTCATTGAATCCGCACGCGTTGAATCCGCTTGGCGCATCGCGCCGTATGGCATCTCAAGCGCATCGCGCCTCCGAGCTGTTGGCGGTTTCCACAGAGCCCTTTCTTTCCAGGAGACATCCATGAAAAAACTCGTGATCGCACTCGGCGTGTCGGTGTTGCTCGGCGCGTGCGCCGGCAGTGGCATGAGCAATGCCAGCAGCAGTGCCGCGACCCCCATGGTCGGCGGCGCGCCGATGTACCCGACGAAGGACATCGTCGACAACGCGGTGAATTCGAAGGACCACACGACGCTGGTCGCGGCGGTGAAGGCGGCCGACCTCGTGGCCACGCTCAAGAGCCCGGGCCCGTTCACGGTGTTCGCACCCACCAACGCCTCGTTCGCGGCACTGCCGGCCGGCACGGTCGACACGCTGCTCAAGCCCGAGAACAAGGCCACGCTGACCAAGGTGCTGACCTACCACGTGGTGCCCGGTCGCATGGACAGCGCGGCGCTGACGAGCGCGATCAACGCGGGCGGCGGCAAGGCGATGCTGAAGACCGCGAGCGGCGGCACGCTCACGGCGACGATGAGCGGCGGCACGGTGTGGGTGACCGACGCCAAGGGCGGCACGGCCGCGGTGACGATCGCCAATGTCTACCAGTCGAACGGCGTGATACACGTCGTCAACAAGGTGCTGCTGCCGGGTTGATCGGCAGGCGGGCCGCGGCCCTTCGTCAGCTCCGCTGCGCGGCCTCGGCTTCGTCGCGCAGCCATTGCGCGAAGTCCTGCGCGTCGCGGTTGCCCGCGGCGCGCCGCGACATCTCGATGAAGTAGCCGCGGTGCGATGCCGCGCCCTCGCCGAGCGGCGCCACGAGCCGGCCGTCGCGCATCAGTTCGCGCAGCAGCGGCAGGCGCCCGATGACCACGCCCTGCCCCGCCACCGCGGCGGCCACGGCATCGGCGTACTGCGTGAAGCGCACCGTGCTTTTCATGCGCAGGTCTTCCAGCCCCATCACCTTGAGCCACGGCTCCCAGTCGGCGGTCGGGGCTTCGCTGTGGTCCGGGTATTCGATGGTCAGCAGCGTGAGCTTGGAAAAGTCGGACAGCTCGCGCAGCGATGCGGCGACCTGCGGCGCGCACAGCGGGATCAGCGATTCCTCGAACAGCGCCGGGCCCACACCGCGGCCGATGGGCACGAAGCGCACCGCCACGTCGATGCGGCTGCGTTCCATGTCGAGCACGTCGAGCGTGGCCGACACGCGCACGTCGACCTGCGGATGCGTGCTGGTGAAGCGCGCCAGCTTCGGAATGAGCCACAGCGACGCGAAGCCCGGCGTGCTGGTGATCGACACCTGCCGCGGCGCGGCGCTGGCGCGCACGCTCGCGGTGGCGTCGCGCAGGCGCTCCAGGCTGTCGGTGACGGCGCGCTGCAGCACGCCGCCGGCCTCGGTGAGCCCGAGCGCGCGGTGGCGGCGCTCGAACAGCAGCACGCCCAGGCTGGCTTCGAGCTGCTGGATCTGCCGGCTCACGGCCGACTGCGTGAGGTGCAGTTCACCGGCCGCTAGCGTGAAGCTCAGCCGGCGCGCGGCGGCCTCGAAACTGCGCAGCAGCTCGAGCGGCGGGAGCTCGCCGGCAGGGGTTTTCGCATTCTCTGGAGGCATGCAACGAGTTCCGAATGACCGCGTGTAAGAGAGGGGGTGACTCACTATATTCATTCGTATCACGAATGCAATGGAGCTTCCCATGAGCACCGCCACCACCCCGTCTCCTTCCGCCTTTTCTTTCTCCTCGTCGACCTCGCGCTTCCACGTGAGCCTGCCGAGCCGCGCCGTCTTCGCCGTGCCCGACGGCGCGGGCGTGGGCATCGAGTGCCGCAGCGGCGCCGTGTGGATCACGCTCGACCGCGACCCGCGCGACATCGTGCTCGGGCCGGGCGAGCGCTTCGAGAGCACCGAGCACCGGCGCGTGCTGGTGTCGGCGCTGGAGTCGTCGTGCATCTCGGTGTCGGACGCGCAGCCCGCCGCGCTGCCGAACCCGGTCTCGCGGGCACAGGCGCGCGCGCGGTCGCCCTGGCGACTGCCGCTGCACGGCTTGTCCCCGACTTGACCACCGGCGCCATGGCCCCGTGACACACGCTTTCAGCGGAGCGCTCGCGTGACCGCGCCGCAACAGACACCGCAGCCCTGCGTGCGGTGCGAGCTGAACCCGAGCAAGCCCGTGCGCAACCGCACGGCCGGCGGGCCGGCCAGTCAGTGCGGGCGCGCGTTGATCTCGTCGGCGCCGATCAGTTCGGCCACCAGCACGGCCTCGGGGCCGTCGAGAAAGTATTCCGCCTCGAGCGGCTCGCGCAGCCGCAGGAACTTGTCCTCGCCGACCTGCATGGTGTGGCCGGCGCCCATTTCGGCGCCGCTGTCGATCAGGTAGCGCAGCACGTTGCCGAAGAGCTGGAAGTATTTCTCCCCTTCGTGGTGGCCTTCGGCCAGGGCCGCGAAATCGGGCTGGCCGAAGTGGTGCGCGCCATAGGTGCGCATCCAGACGCCCTGCACGCCTTCGACCTCGTACTTGACGAAGCCGCAGTACAGGGCCGGCAGGTCGAGGTCTCGCAGCAATTCGATGCTGTCGCCTTCGATGTCGGCGTCGAACACGGCCGCGGGCAGCGAGGTGTGGGCCGATTCGTTCAGCACCACCAGCGCACCGAGCCGGGCCAGCGCGCCGGCCACGGTCGCCAGGGCCACGTACTGTTCGAGCACCGAGGCCTCGTAGCCCGCGTAGTAGAGGATGACGTGGCTGCGGTGCGCGCGCACCTGGGCCTTGAGCTCTTGCGGATAGTGCGCGGGCGCCACGCAAACCTCGACCGATTCGGCCGGCATCGGCACATCGAAGCCGACCATCCGGACCACGTGGTTCTTCCAGCCCGCCAGCGCCAGAAAAGGACCGGGGTCTTCGGTGATCTCGCAGCGCGCGTCGCCGGTGGAGCGGTGGTAGGCGCGCAATGCCTGCGCGAGCGCGGCGACATCGATGTTCAGCACATCCGCGAACAAGACCGTCAGCGCGACGGTGTCGCCGGCCTCACCGGCCTCGGGGTTGGCGACCAATGCGCCGGTATCGCCCGGCTCGTCCTTGCGGCCAAAAAAACGGGAAAAAATGCTCACGCGCGGACTCCTTGGATGATGGGTGTGCCTGCAAATGGATAGGGTCGGCGCGGACCGGGTCGCACGCCATGGGCGTGGCCTTCATGGCCGACGCACAGCAACGAACTGTAATCGCGCGAAATTGCCAAACCGGCCATTGGCCTGCGGCCGGCGACTGCGCCAGAATGGCCTTCCCGCGAAGCGTTGCCACCCTGCGCCGGTCGCTTACCCGCACGGAGATTGCCCCATGAGCACTGCCATCCTCAACGCCTTCTATGCCCAGTCGGGCGGCGTCACGTCGGTCATCAATGCCTCGGCCTGCGGCGTGATCGAGACGGCGCGCCGGCACCCGGACCGCATCGGCACGCTCTATGCCGGGCGCAACGGCATCCTCGGTGCGCTCACCGAAGACCTGATCGACACCAGCGCCGAGCCGGCCGAGGCGATTGCAGCGCTGCGCACCACGCCCTCGGGCGCGTTCGGCTCGTGCCGCTACAAGCTCAAGTCGCTGGGAAAAAACCGTCGTGAATACGAACGCCTGATCGAGGTGTTCAAGGCGCACGGCATCGGCTACTTCTTCTACAACGGCGGCGGCGATTCGGCCGACACCTGCTTCAAGGTGAGCCAGTTGTCGCAGTCGATGGGCTACCCGCTGCAGGCCATCCACGTGCCCAAGACCATCGACAACGACCTGCCGCTGACCGACTGCTGCCCGGGCTTCGGCTCGGTCGCGAAGTACGTGGCGGTGTCCACGCTCGAGGCCTCGTTCGATGTGCGCTCGATGGCCGCCACGTCCACCAAGGTGTTCGTGCTCGAGGTGATGGGCCGCCACGCCGGCTGGATCGCCGCGGCCGGCGGGCTGGTGGCCGACCATGGCATTCCGGTGGTGGTGCTGTTCCCCGAGATCGAGTTCGACGCGGCCCGCTTCCTGGCGCGCGTCGATGCGCTGGTGCAGCAGCACGGCTACTGCTCGGTGGTGGTGTCCGAGGGCTGCCACCATCCCGACGGCACCTTCCTCGCCGAACAGGGCGCGCGCGATGCCTTCGGCCATGCGCAGCTTGGCGGCGCAGCGCCGGTGGTCGCGCAGATGGTGAAGGAAGCGCTGGGCCACAAGTTCCATTGGGCCGTGGCCGACTACCTGCAGCGCGCGGCGCGGCACATCGCCTCGGCCACCGACGTGAAGCAGGCCTACGAACTGGGCCAGCGTGCGGTCGAGCTGGCGCTCGAAGGCCGCAACGCGGTGATGCCGACCATCGAACGCACGAGCGACGTGCCCTATGCCTACACGCTGGGCGCGGCGCCGCTCGAAGCGGTGGCCAATGTCGAGAAGCCGATGCCGCGCGATTTCATTTCGGACGACGGCTACGGCATCACCGAGAAGTGCCGCCGCTACCTGCTGCCGCTGATCGCGGGCGAAGACTACCCCGCCTACCGCGACGGCCTGCCGGTGTACGCGACGCTGCGCAACGTGGCGGTGCCGAAGAAGCTGCCGGCCTTCACGCTCGCATGACTGCTGTCATCGACACCGCGCACTGTCCGCTGTGCGGCGAGGCGAACCGCTGCGCGATGGAGGTCGAACGCGAAACCGGGCAGGCGCAGCCGCCCTGCTGGTGCATGGCCGCCGATTTTTCGCTGGCCCCGCTCGACACGCTGGCACCGGCATTGCGCGGGCAGGCTTGCATCTGCGCACGCTGCGCCGCAGGCCTGCCGCCGCTTCAGGACTGAGCGACGTCGTCCTGCGACTGCGACTGCGACTGCGACTGCGACTGGGATTGCGACTGCCCCTGTGCAGGCTCTACAGATTCGGTCGCAGGCGCCGCCACATCCCCCGCCATCACCATCGTCGGCGCCGTGCCGCTGCGCTGCGCGGTGATCACGCCGTGGATGAACTGCAGCTTGCCCACCGCCGCGCGCGGCAGCACGAAGGGGTAGTAGTCGGGCTGGCCCATGCTGCGCGACAGCTCGTTGAGCATGCTGGTCAGCAGCACCCAGCCGTTGATGAAGTCCAGAAACTTCGCGGCGTCGGGATGGTCCGGCTGCCACAGGTCGGCGGCGGTGAAGAGGTCGTTCTGCAGCTCCACATTGCTCGCGTCGATGCCGAAGCTCATCGCCGTGTCGGCCGTGTCGGCCATGTGCAGGTAGTGGGCCCAGGTTTCGGCCCAGTCTTCCCACGGATGCATGCTCGCGTAGCTGCTGACGAAGCGCTGCGCCCAGTCGGGCGGCGGGCCCTGTTCGTAGTGCTGCTGCAGCGCGGCGCCGTAGTCGGCGCGCTCGTCGCCGAAGAGCGCGCGGTAGTCGTCGATCCACGGCGTGGGCAGCACCAGCAGGTCCCAGTAGTAGTGGCCGACCTCGTGGCGGAAGTGGCCCAGCAGCGTGCGGTAGGGCTCGTGCATCTCGGCGCGGATGCGCTCGCGCACGGCGTCTTCAGCCTCCTCGGCGTTGAGCGTGATCAGGCCCTGCTCGTGGCCCGTCATCACATGCGGGCGGCCGGGCACGTTGCTGAGAAAGTCGAAGGCCAGCCCGTGCACCGGGTCAGCATGGCGGCTCACCACCGGCAGGCCGAGCGCGAGCAGCTGCGAGATGAGCCGGCGCTTGGCCTGCTCGAGCTTGCACCACAGCTCGCCGTTGGCCGCCACCGACAGGTCGGGAATCGTGCGCGTGACGCTGCACGACAGGCAGTAGCCGGGCGCGTGGCCCTGCGTGTCGGCGGGAATGGTCTCGCCCTCGCGCGGCTGCGCCACCATCCAGTTGCAGGCGGCCGGCGTCATGAGGTTGGCGCAGCGGCGGTAGGTGGCGCCGTGCGGGTCGCCGAAGACGGTGAAGGTGTCGGGCAACGCGCCCTCGCCTTCGGCCGGTGCCAGCGGCACCACGCCGAGCCGGTCGATCACATAGCCCAGCGGCGTGAGGCAGGCCAGGCATTTGCTGTTGCGCAGGAACACGGGGCGCCCGCACTGGCAGCGGTAGGCGCGACTGACGGTGGGTGCGGCGAGTTCGGTCGCGAGCGGGGGGGCGGCATCCGACACGGCGGGGTCGGCCGGTTCATGGGCGGGTTCTTGGATCGACGGGTTCATGGCTTGTTTGTTCTTTTGATGGCTTGACGCACGGGGGACAGCCGCCGCATTGTGCGACCCGCGCGCGCGGCGCCGGCCGCGCAAACACCGATATGCTTGTAGGACGACGGACCCGCGAACGTCCCTGCGCCGCCTCATGACCTCCCCACAAACACCCGACACGCCGCCCTCCATGGGTGTCCTTCGCGCCCGCTACGGCGAGCGCTACCGCTGGTACCTGCTGCTGTCGGTCATGGTCGGCACGATGGCGTCCATCATGTCGTCGACCATCGTCAACGTGGCGATCCCCGACATGAGCCACCACTTCGCGCTGGGCCAGGAGCGCGCGCAGTGGGTGAGCTCGGGCTTCATGGTGGCGATGACCGTGTCTATGCTCACCACGCCCTGGCTGCTGTCGCGCTACGGCTACCGGCGCACCTATGTCGGCACGATGCTCCTGCTGCTGGCCGGCGGCATCGTCGGCGGGCTGGCCAACCACTACCCGCTGGTGCTGCTGGCGCGCGTGGCCGAGGGGCTGGCGGCGGGCGTGGTGCAGCCCATTCCGGCCATCATCATCCTGCGCGCCTTCGAGCCGCACGAGCAGGGGCGCGCCAGCGGCATCTTCGGCATGGGCGTGGTGCTGGCGCCGGCCATCGGGCCGAGCATCGGCGGCGTGCTGGTCGACCTGTTCGGATGGCGCTCGATCTTCTTCATGGTGGTGCCCTTCTGCCTGGCCTCGATCTGGCTGGCCTACAAGTTCGTGCCCAAGACCGCACCCGGCGGCGTGGCCGCGGCGCGCGGCAGCGGGCTCGATGCGCGCGGACTGGCGCTGGGCACCGTGGGCACGCTGTGCCTGCTGAACGGGCTGGTCGAGCTGCGCGGCGATTCGCCGCTGCAGGCCGCGCTGCTGCTGGCCGGTGCGCTCATCGCCTTCGTCGCCTTCGTGTGGTGGCAGCGCCGGCTCATGGCCTCGGGCGGCGCGCCGCTGATGAACCTCGCGCTTTTTCGCTACCGCCAGTTCGCCATGGGCAGCCTGGTCGCCTTCATCTACGGCACCGCGCTGTTCGGCTCGACCTACCTGCTGCCCGTGTACATGCAGGTGGGGCTGCACCTGTCGGCCTCGCACGTGGGCACCACCCTGCTGCCGGCCGGCATCGTGCTGGCCTTCACCATCGCGGGCGTGGGCCGGCTGGCCGACAAGCAGCCGACCTGGCTGCTGGTGAGCATCGGCCTGGCGCTGCTGGCGGTGTCGTTCGCGCTCATGGCCGTGCTGCGGCTGGACAGCCCGCTGTGGCTGCTGGTGGTGTTCGCGATCGTCGGGCGCATCGGGCTGGGCTTCATCCTGCCCTCGCTCAACTTGGGGTCGATGCGCCCGCTGGCCAAGCCGCTCATTCCGCAGGGTGCCAGTGCGATCAGCTTCGTGCGCATGCTCGGCGGCGCGGTCGGCGTGAGCCTGTGCGCCATCATTCTCGAATGGCGCCTGGCCGCGCACGGCGACTCGCTCGCCAACCCGGCGAGCACCCCGGCGCGGCTGGCGGCGTTCGACGAGGTGTTCCTGATGCTGGCCGGCCTGTGCGCGCTGGCCGTCTGCGCGGCCTGGCAGCTGCGCGAGAAACCCGACGAGGACACGGCGCAACACAGGGGGTAAACCCCGGCGGCGCAAAGAGCCGCTTTCGCTTTCAATTGTTATCAGTTGTATCTAAAAGCGGAATCGGTTCCATGCATCGCAGACGTTTTCTCGCCGCCTCGGCCGCGGCGACGGCCGGACTCGGCCCCCTCCTTTCCTTGCCTTCCACCGCACTGGCAGCCGAGAACGGCGTCAGCGACGGCGAAATCGTCCTCGGCCACACCGGCATCCTGAGCGGGCCGCTGGGCGCGCCGATCAAGGTCGTGATGGCCGGCGCCGGGCTGGCCTTCGACGCGGTCAATGCGCAGGGCGGGCTCGCGGGCCGCAAGCTCAAGCTGGTCTCGCTCGACGACGAGCTCAAGCCCGAGAAGGCCGTCGCCAACTACGAGAAGCTGCTCGCCGAGCACCGCGCCTTCGCCTTCTTCGGCTGCGTGGGCTCGGGCACCACGGCCGCCGCGGCCAAAGTGCTGGGTCAGAGCGGCGCGCCGATGGTCGGCGGTTATGCGGTGTCGGACTCGGCGCGCGAGAAGGTCGCGGGCGCCGGTTATTTCGTGCGCGCCACCTTCGCGCGCGAGGCGCAAGCGCTGGTGCAGCACCTGACAACCATCGGCGTCTCGCGCATCGCGGTCGCCTACCTGGACAACCCCGGGGGCGCCGAAGTGGCGCGGCTGGTCGAGGCGGCGCTCGACACGCTCAAGCTCAAGCCCGTGGCCGCGGTGCCCGTCAAAGGCGACGGCACGACCAACGAGGCCGCGGGCAAGGCACTGGCCGACAGCCAGGCGCAGGCCGTGCTCATGTACCTGGGCGGCGGCATCGGCGGCGAGGTCATGAAGAGCGCCTGGAGCGCCGGCGGTCGCCAGATGTTCTACGGCATGTCGATCGTGCCGGGCGACGTCACCGCCAAGCTCGTCGGCGACAAGACCAGCGGCCTGGCCATCTCGCAGATCGTGCCCTACCCCTGGAGCGAGGTCGACGCCACCGCGCGCGAATACCGTCAGCTGGCCGAGCGCGCCAAGGTCGACATCGGCTACCTCAGCTACGAAGGCTATGTGAACGCGCTCGTGATGATCGAAGCCCTGCGCCGCACCGGCCGCGACCTCACACGCGCAAAGCTGCACGGCACGCTGAAGGCGATGAAGCTGCGCATCGGCAACATGGAGATCGACTTCACCGGCGCGAGCAACACGGGCTCGCGCTTCATCGAGATGGTGCGGGTGACGAAGGAAGGGCGGTTCCTGCGTTAGGCGGCAGCTCGAACAGGTTGGCGTACCAGGAACTGCTTGCGCAAACCGGCGAGCCTTGCGGCTCCCTGCCCGAGCCGCCAAAAAATGGAGGCATGAGCGACAAACCCGGGTCTGCTCACAGCCCCAGCTGCGTGAGCGCCCAGGCCACCGTGCCCAGCTGCATCACGTTGAGCACCATCCCCGCAATGTGCAGCTTGCGGAACTGCACGATCGACGTGCCGGTTGCCGGGATCGTGTGGCGCAGCACGTCCATGCGCGGAATGATGAGCCAGCGGCGCAGCGCGAAGGCCAGGCCGGCGATGAAGGCCATGCCGACTGCGAAGAAAGGCTTGCCGCACCACGCATAGCTGAGCGCCGCCGCGCTTGCGGTCAGCACCACGGCCACGTAGTAGACGTTGAACAGGCCGCGGATGAAGCGCGAATCCAGCGGGGTGTCGTGCGAGAGCACGAGCAAGGGCAGCGAGCCCATCATGAAGAACCCCATCCAGACCAGCAGGATGACGGTCGCCATGAGCGCAACGACGATGGGAAGCATCTTGGATAACCCTCCGCGGCGCGCAAGCATACGCCCGGGCGGGCGTCGTGGCATGCGCATCGCGCACCGCCGTCGACGGCCAGAAGCTCAGATTCAGGCCGGGACTCGCCGGGTACGGCCAATGTCGATGTGGTCCGGTGCCAGGTTCGCACGGCACCGCTCCCAGGCTGCGGTGAATCCTTGTTCGAGATGGCGGGTGTACTGCCCCGTGTCGAACAGCGTGCAGGTGTCGCGCGCCGCAGCCAGCTCGGCCCGCAACGCGGCGAGGCGTGACGGGTCCGTGGCAAGGGCCAGGGCCAGCGCCTCATAAGCGAACGGCGAATCCGTGATCAGCTGCGGAAAACCCGCTGCCGTGAGCACGCTGCCCGCCACGCGGCCCGCGAAGGTGGGGCCGGCACAGGTCACCAGCGGCACCCCCGCCCAGAGCGCGTCACTGGCCGTCGTGTGTGCGTTGTAGGGCAGGTTGTCCAGGCAAAGATCGGCCAGTTGCAATCGCCTGAGGTGCGTCTCTTGTTCAACCCAAGGCGCAAAAACCAGCCGTCCTGAATCGACGCCGTGTTCGCGGGCCCATGAGCGCAGGTTGTCGTTGTAGAGATCGGAGCCACTCCTGAGCCAGAAAACGCTGTTGTCGACCTGATTCAGCAGGCGGGCCCAGATGCCAAAAAACTGGGCGTTGAGCTTCTGGCTGCCATTGAAGTTGCAGAAGACGAAGGCACCTTCCGGCAGGCCGACGGCGGTGCGCGACATGGGCCCGGAAATCATCGTGCGACGCGAGTCGTTGGGCTGGTAGCTGTGGGGCAGGCAGATGATCTTCTCGCTGAAATCCTCATGCGCCGCCTCGGAAACCAGGAACGCGTCGGCCACCAGATAGTCGATGAACGGCGCACCGAGCGTGCCTGGAAAGCACAGGTAGCTGATCTGAACTGGCGCGGGCCGCAAGGCCAGCACCGAAGGTCTTGCACCGTAGGTATAGCCACCCAGGTCTACCAGGATGTCGATCTCCAGATCGACGATGGCCTGCGCCGCTTCCATGTCCGACAGCTCATGCGCATCGATGAAGCGGTCGAAGGCACGCTCGAGACGCTGGCGCATGGCGCTGCCGTCGCTCCTTCGCAGGGAGATCGCAGTGATCTCGAAGCGCTCGCGGTCATGTCGCTCGAACACTTCGGCAATGAGGTAAGACGTCGCATGCTTTCCGAAATCGGCAGACATGTAAGCCAAGCGTATTCGCCCCTCCCTTTTCCGCTCGATGGCATGCAGCGGCTGGGGCGCCATCGGATAAAGGCTTGCCGCATGGAGCCTCCCTGCCTGCAATTGCTCTTTCGGTGTCGAGGGGAGATTCAGAAGCGCAAAGGGCTCGACGCACACCCATCCCTGGCGAATTTCATCGCGCAACAGCGCCACCTGTTCATCGAGACCCTGCCAGTCGGCGATTGCCGCCTTGGCGTAGCAAAGCCCACCGCGGGCGAACGCGAAGTCCGCTTCGCCGGGATGGTCTCGCAAGGTGCTCTCGTACAGGTCGACCGCGTCGGAAAAACGGCGTGCCTGGCACAGTGCCGTCCCGTAATTCATGATCAACGCAGGGTGCGACTTCTGCAGTGCCATGGCGCGCTCGTAGCATGCCAACTCCTGCTCGTACATCCGCAGCTTTCCACAGGCTGCCCCTCGGTTCAGATGGGCTTCGAACGCATCCGGCCGCAAGTGCACCGCGCGCTCGAAATGCGTGAGGGCCTCCGTGGTTCTCCCGGTGGCGAGCAGTGCGAGCCCCAAATCATGCGCGGCCTCAAAGACATCGGGATTGCGCAAAAGAACCTGGCCAAAGGCCTCTGCCGCGGCCCTGTGCTGATCGGAGCGAAGCAAGGCGACGCCGAGGTAGTACCAGGTCTCGAGGCAACCGGGCTCGTAGTGCAACGAGTTCCGCAGCTGCTCCACGGCCCTCCCGAAATCCAGTTGCCGGCCCGCGATGAAGCCGAGCAGTCGATGCGCGGCCCCCACGCTTCGACCGGCCTGCACCAGTCCCTCCAGGACCTTTTGTGCATTGCAATACTGTCCCCTCTGGAAGAGCAACTCTGCGGACCGAACGCTCATTTCATGGCCTCGTCTTCTCCTTCGTTCCTCGCAAGGATCGGGAGACTAGAGCACAACTTCCGATTCGGCAATCGGCCCCTCGTCGGGCAGACCGGGATCGCCCGGCCCTGAAGTCCTTCAGGCTGTGCGAGCCGGTGCAAGCGGGAACTGCGCCCGCAGGCGCGGTGCGGTGCGCCACTGAAACGGCGCACGGGCCAAGGGGAATCCCTCAGTTTTCGGGGCACTCGTTTTGCCGTTTTTTGATAACTGCTTGCAGTCGTGATCGCTATCGTCGATCGCCATATGTCCGCCACCCTGCCGCCCTTGCCGAGCGCCCGCGCGCTCGCCGCCGCCCTGCAACGCCGCGAGCTCTCGTGCCGCGAACTGATGCAGACCTGCCTCGCGCGCATCGACCGCCTCAACCCGCAGGTCAACGCGCTGGTGTCGCTGCAACCGCCCGAGGAGATGCTGCGCCAGGCCGATGCCTGCGATGCGCAACGCGCGCGCGGCGACACCGTAGGCCGGCTGCATGGCTTCCCGATGGCGCCGAAGGATTTCGTCGCCACAGCCGGCCTGCCGACCACCATGGGCAGCCCGGTGTTCGCGAAGCAGGTCACGCCGCACGACGCGATCATGGTCGAGCGCCTGCGCCGCGCCGGCGCCGTGTTCGTGGGGCGCAGCAACACGCCCGAATTCGGCCTGGGCTCGCACACCTACAACACGGTGTTCGGCACCACGCGCAACGCATGGAACCTTGACCACGCGGCCGGCGGCAGCAGCGGCGGGGCCGCGGTGGCGCTCGCGCTGCACATGCTGCCGGTGGCCGACGGCAGCGACATGATGGGTTCGCTGCGCAACCCCGCGGCCTGGAACCACGTCTACGGCCTGCGGCCTTCGCTGGGCCGCGTGCCCATCGGGCCGGGGCCGGAGCTGTTCTTCCAGCAGCTGGGCTGCGAAGGGCCGATGGGCCGCACGCCCGAGGACGTGGCCTGGCTGCTGTCGGTGCAGGCGGGCTATGACGCGCGTTCGCCGTTGAGTCTGGCGGGCGACGGCGAGGTCTTCGCGCAGCCGCTCGATGCAGAGTTGCGCGGCAAGCGCGTCGCGTGGCTCGGCGACCTTGGCGGCCACCTGCCGATGGACCCGGGCGTGATGGCGCTGTGCGAATCGGCGCTGCGGCATTTCGACACGCTGGGCTGCAGCGTTGCGCCCGCTGTGCCCGCTTTCGATTTCAACGCCCTGTGGACGGCCTGGCTGCGCCTGCGCGGCTTCATCGTGGCCGGCGCGTTGCGCGGGCTGCATGCCGACCCGGCCACGCGCGCGCAGCTCAAGCCCGAGGCCTGCTGGGAGATCGAACAGGGCGAGCGCCTGAGCGCCGCCGCGCTGCACGAAGCCGCCGTCACGCGCACCCAGTGGCATGCCGCGCTGCTGCAGCTCTTCGAACGCTTCGACTTCCTGGTGCTGCCGGCCGCGCAGGTGTTCCCGCTGCCGGTCGACACGCACTGGCCGCGCGAGGTCGGCGGCCGCGCCATGGACACCTACCACCGCTGGATGGAAGTGACGATCGGCCCGTCGCTCGCCGGCCTGCCCGCGATGGCGATCCCGGCCGGCTTCTCGCAAGCCGACGGCACGCGCGGCCTGCCGATGGGCCTGCAGCTCATCGGCCGCCCCGGCGCCGACCTCGACGTGCTGCGCATGGCGCACGGCTGGCACCAGGCCGTGCCCTTCGCGAACGTGCAATCGCCACTGCTGCTGCAGCCGTAGCAGCAGCAAGCCCCCTGTTTCCGTACTCCGACACATCACACACAACCCGAGGAGAGAACCCATGCGCAGACGTTCGTTGATGGCTGCCGGCCTGGCCGCCGGCCTGTCCCCCTTTGCCCTGTCCGCCCTGGCCCAGGGCCTGGGGGGCAAGACCCTGAACCTGATCGTGCCCTACCCCGCGGGCGGCGGCTCCGACATCAATGCGCGGCTGGCCGCGCCCGAACTGTCGCGGCTGCTGGGCCAGCCGGCCATCGTCGACAACGTGCCCGGCGCCAGCGGTTCGCTCGGCGTGATGAAGGCGGCGAATGCACCGGCCGACGGCTCGGCGCTGCTGCTCGGTTCGCCGATGGAGCTGATGCTCACGCCGCTCACGCTCACGAGCGCACGCTACAAGGCCGAAGACTTCCGGCCCATCGGCGTGATGGCCGTCACCTCGATGGTGCTGCTGGCGCGCAAGGACCTGGGCGCGGGCAGCGTCGACGAACTCATCGCACTGCTGCGCCGCCCCGATACGAAAGAGCTGAGCTACGGCAGCATCGGCCCCGGCTCGCTCTACCACCTGCTGGGCGAGCGCTTAATGCAGCAGACGGGCACGAAGATGCTGCACGTGCCCTACAAGGGCTTCGCGCCGCTGGTGAACGACCTGCTGGGCGGGCAGATCGACCTGGTGTTTGCGCCGCTGGCCGGCAACGTGCCCGACCTGCTGGACGCCGGCAAGATCAAGGCGCTGGGCATCGCGGCCTCGGCGCCGCACGAGCGCTTCACGGCGCTTGCGCCGATCCGCAATAGCAAGGGCCTGGACGACTTCGTCTACAGCCTGTGGGCGGGCATCCAGGTGTCGCACCGCGTGCCCGAGGAAGCGCAGCAGCGGCTGCACGCGGCCTTCAACCAGATGATGCGCAAGCCCGAGCTGCGCCGCGCGCTCGAACTCGGCGGCGCCAAGGTCGCGCCCGAACAGTCGCTCGCCGAGCTGCGCCGCGACTACCAGGCCGACATGGAGCGCTACCGCGCCATCGCCAAGTCGGTCAACCTGCGGCCGGAATAAAGAGGTCATGAAGGCACTCGCCTTCTCTTTCTTTCACGGCGAACGCCCCCGGGCTGAACCCGTGCGCGGCAGCGCTCAGGCTGCGATGGCGATCGGGAAGTGCGCCTGGAGCCCGTCCGGTCCGCGCTCGAACGCCACGGTCACGGCATCCCGCGCCGCCGGGGCAAGACGGCGCCACAGGCCGTCGCGTTCGTTGCCGGGGTCGCCCGCCACGTAGAGCTGCGTGGTCAGCAGTTCGCGCGCGCCGAGCTTCACCTTGACGTGGATGTGCGGCGTCCGGCCGCTGTACGGCACGGGCCGGATGGTGCGGAAACGGTAGCTGCCGTCCGCGCCGACGGCGATACGGCCGAAGCCCTGGAAGGCGGCATCGGCGCGGTCGCCGTCGCCCGGGTGGTGATAGTGCCCGTTCTCGTCGCATTGCCAGATCTCGACCTGCGCGCCACGCAGCGGCTTGCCGTCGAGGTCGGTCACGGTGCCGTCCACCCAGGTGGGTTGGCCGCCCCGGTAGTTCAGGGTGCCGTTGCGCAGAAGGTCGTGGTCGGCATCCTTCGGCAGGCGGACCGGATAGAAAGGCCCCTCGGTCTGCGGCGGTGTCGCCATGCGTGCCGGCGACGGCTGGGCGCGGGGCCCCAGCCACAGCGCGGGCACCGCGACCAGCGCTGCCGCCACGGTGCGCCGGCCAAGCCGGCCCTCCCGCTCAGGATGCCTCGGTGCAGCGGAGCCGGCCGCGAGGCCGGAGCGAACGAATCCTGGAGGGGGTGTGGCGTTCATGAACTCTCAGATGATCTGCCTCTCGCGTTGGTTCCGCCGCGCCATGGCGGCCGCGGCCCGCCGCAAATCGCGTTCTAATCGACGCCATGTGCCAATTGCTAGGGATGAACTGCAACACGCCGACCGACGTGACCTTCAGCTTCACGGGGTTCGCGCAGCGCGGTGGCCGCACCGACCACCATGCCGACGGCTGGGGCATCGCGTTCTTCGAAGACCGCGGGCTGCGCCACTTCGTCGACCACCAGCCGGCCTGCGAATCGCCGGTGGCCGAGCTGATCCGGCGCTACCCGATTCAAAGCCGCAACGTCATCGCGCACATCCGCAAGGCGACGCAGGGCGAGGTCAACCTGCAGAACTGCCACCCCTTCGTGCGCGAGCTGTGGGGCCGCTACTGGGTGTTCGCCCACAACGGCGACCTGAAGGACTTTCGCCCGCGCCTGCACGGCAACTTCCACCCGGTGGGCAACACCGACAGCGAACACGCCTTCTGCTGGATCATGCAGGAGCTGGCCAAGTCGCACGCGGGCGTGCCCAGCGTCGAGGAGCTCACGCTCACGCTGCGTGAACTGGCGCCGCAGCTCGCGGCGCACGGCACCTTCAACTTCATGCTGTCGAACGGGCAGGCACTGTGGGCGCATGCCTCCACCAACCTCTGGTACGTGGAGCGCCGCCACCCCTTCGTGACGGCGCAGCTCTCGGACGAAGACCTGGAAATCGACTTCGCCCAGCACACCACGCCCACCGACCGCGTGGCCGTGGTGGTGACCGCGCCACTCACCACCAACGAGACCTGGACGCCCTTCACCTCGGGCGAGTTGCATGTGTTCGTGGACGGCCAACGGATGCCACGCTGAGACCCAAAACTCAGTCTTTTGGCTGACACTTTTTTGCAACAGTGCAAGAAAGTACCGACCAGTAAGTGCAAACCATGAACAATAACTGTTCTCATTTGCAAACGGTCGATCCTTCATGCCCGCCTCTCCTTTCTTCCTTCGCCCGACCGTGGCCGCCTCGCTGCTGGCCCTTCACGCCCTGACGGCCCTGGCGCAAACGCCCCCGGCCGAAACTACGGCCCCCGCCAGCGGTACGCTGAGCACCGTCACCGTCGAAGCCAGCGCCGACGCCTCGGCCGAAGGCCTGACCAAGCCCTTCGCGGGCGGGCAGGTAGCGCGCGGCGGGCGCGTGGGCATCCTGGGCAACCAGGACATGATGAGCACGCCGTTCTCGAGCACCAACTACACCAATGAGCTGATCCAGGACCAGCAGGCCAAGAGCGTGGCCGATGTGCTGCTCAACGACCCGTCGGTGCGCCAGGCGCGCGGCTTCGGCAACTTCCAGGAGCTGTACGTGGTGCGCGGCTTCCCCGTGTACTCGGACGACGTGGCCTACAACGGCCTGTACGGCATGCTCCCGCGCCAGTACATCGCCTCTGAATTCTTCGAGCGCGTGGAAGTGTTCCGCGGCGCCAACTCCTTCCTGAACGGCGCCGCGCCCGGCGGCAGCGGCATCGGCGGTGCGATCAACCTGCTGCCCAAGCGCGCGCCCAACGAGCCGCTCACGCGCGTCGGGCTCGGCGTGCAAACGGGCGGCCAGGGCTACGTGAACCTCGACCTGGCGCGCCGCTTCGGCCCCGACGACAGCCTGGGCGTGCGCGTGAATGCCGTGCGCCGCGAAGGCGGCACCGGCGTCGACAAAGAGAGCCAGCAGCTCAGCGCCTTCGCCGTCGGCCTCGACTGGCGCAACCGCAACGTGCGCCTGTCGGCCGACTTCGGCTACCAGGACTACGACCTGAAGGACGGCCGCCCCAGCCTCACGCCTTCGTCGGCGCTGCCGATTCCGCGCGCGCCCGACGCTAGCACCAACTTTGCACAGCCCTGGACCTACTCGAAGGAAAAGGACAAGTTCGCCACCTTCCGCGGCGAAGTCGACATCACCGACAACATCACGGCCTGGGCCGCCGGCGGCGTGCGCCGCAGCGACGAAGACAACGTGCTGTCGAACCCGACGCTGACCGACGTGTTCGGCAACACCAGCAACACGCGCTTCAGCAACACCCGCAAGGACCGCATCGGCACCGCCGAACTCGGCGTGCGCGGCACCTTCGCCACCGGCCCCGTGAAGCACACGGTGGTGGCCTCGGCTGCCACGTACAGCAACGACCGCGACAACGCCTACACGATCTCGCGCGGCAGCCTGCGCAACAACATCTACGCGCCGTACGCGTCGCCCTACCCGGTCGCCAACAACTTCACCGGCAACACGCTGGAAGACCCGCGCCTGACCGACAAGATCGACACCTCGAGCGTCGCCATCGCCGACACCATGTCGTTCATGGACGACCGCCTGCTGGTCACGCTCGGCGTGCGCCGCCAGACGATCGAGCAGACCAGCTTCGCCTACACCACGCTCAAGCAGTCGAGCACCTACGACAAGAGCAAGACCACGCCGGTGGCTGGCGTGGTGTTCAAGATCACGCCGACCGTGTCGGCCTACGCCAACTACATCGAAGCGCTCGTCAAGGGCAACGTGGCGCCCGGCACGGTGAACAACCGCCCGGTCACCAATGCCGGCGAGGTGTTCGCGCCGTACCAGGCCAAGCAGAAGGAAGTCGGCGTCAAGTACGACGGCGGCTCGCTGGGCGCGAGCGCCGCGTTCTTCACCACCGACCAGCCGGTCTACCAGTACGCGGGCCAGACCTACGGCCTGTACGGCAAGCAGCGCAACCAGGGCCTGGAGTTCTCGGTGTTCGGCCAGCCGGCCAAGGGCCTGCGCCTGCTCGGCGGCCTGACGCTGCTCGACGCCAAGCAGAAGAACACGCCAAGCGGCGCCACCGACGGCCGCACGGCCATCGGCGTGGCCAAGCAGCAGGCCAACCTCGGCGCCGAGTGGGACGTGCCGGGCGTGCGCAATCTGTCGCTGAATGCGCGACTGCTGTACACGTCCAAGCAGTACGCCAACGCCGCCAACACGCAGCAGATTCCGGGCTGGACGCGCTTCGACATCGGCGCGCGCTACCTGGTCGACCTGGGCAACGGCCGTGCGCTCACGCTGCGTGCGCGCATCGACAACCTGTTCAACAAGTCGTACTGGGCGTCGGTGGGGGGCACGCAAGGCTCCAATTACCTGACGCTCGGCGCACCGCGCACCTTCGCAGTGAGCGGCACCATCGACTTCTGACGCCATGCGCGCTGTTGCGACCGCCATTCACCGCTGGGCGGGCCTGGCGGTTGCGCTGTTTCTTGTCGTCTCGGGCCTGACCGGCGCCGTCATCTCGTGGGACCACGAGATCGACGGCTGGCTCAACCGCAAGCTCTACGACACCACGGCGCGCGGCCCCTTCAAGGACCCGTTCGACCTGGCCGCCGCGGTCGAGGCGCACGACCCGCGCGCGCGGGTCGCGTACATGCCGCTGGGTTTCGAGGAAGGCCACGCGGCCGGCTACTTCGTGCAGCCACGCACCGACCCGGCCACCGGCAAGCCCTTCAAGCTGGGCTACAACCAGGTGTTCGTCGATCCGGTCACGGCCGAGGTGCGCGGCCGGCGCGACTCCACGGCGATCTCGCTCAAGCCCGAGACGCTGATGCCGTTCTTGCGCAAGCTGCACTACATGCTGCACGTGCCGGCGATGTGGGGCACCGACCGCATCGGCTGGTGGATCATGGGCACGGTGGCGCTGGTGTGGCTGCTCGACAGCTTCGTGGCGCTGTACCTCACCATGCCGCGGCGCCTGCGCAAGGCGGTGCAGCCGACGCATCGTCCTGCGGGTGCCTGGTGGCAACGCTGGAAGCCGTCGTGGACCGTGCGCTGGGCGGCCGGGGGCTACAAGCTCAACTTCGACCTGCACCGCGCGGGCGGGCTGTGGATCTGGGGACTGATCATCGTCGTGGCCTTCACCTCGTTCTCGCTGAACCTCTACAAGGAGGTGTTCCACCCGATGCTCTCGCTGGTCTCGAAGACCACGCCGGGCCCGTCGGCGCTGGTGCCGCTCGCGCCGCTGGGCACGCGCATCGAACCCACCATCGGCTTCCGCGAGATCGTGGCGCAAGCCGATGCCGAAGCGCGGCGCCGCGGCTGGACGACACCGCTGGGCGGCGCGTTCTACAACGCACGCGGCGGCTTTTACAACGTCTCGTTCTTCGACCACGCCACGCACGACGACAGCGACGGCATGGGCCTGTCGAACCTCTACCTGGACGGGCGCGACGGCCACGTCATCGGCAGCAACCGCCCATGGCACGGCACGGCGGCCGATGTGTTCGCGCAGCTGCAATTGCCGCTGCACGGCGGACGCATCCTGGGCCTGCCGGGACGCATCCTGATGTCGGCGCTGGGACTGGTGGTGGCGATGCTGTCGATCACCGGCATCGTCATCTGGGCACGCAAGCTGCGCTCACGGCGCCTGCAGGCGCGGCGCGAGCGCGAGGCCCGCACCGCAGCTTCCGAGCTCAGGCAGGACGCAGTGTTTTCTCCAGCGCGTCGATGAACATCTTCGGCACGTCGAAGCCGGTCTGTTCGGTGATCTCCTGAAAGCAGGTCGGGCTGGTCACGTTGATCTCGGTGACCGCATCGCCGATCACGTCGAGGCCGATCAGCAGCAGCCCGCGCGGCGCGAGCACCTTGCCGATCGCTTCGGCGATCTCGCGGTTGCGCGCCGTGAGCGGCTGGGCCACGCCCTTGCCGCCGGCCGCCAGGTTGCCGCGCACCTCGGTGCCCTGCGGAATGCGCGCCAGCACGAAGGGCGCCGGCTCGCCCGCGATGATCAGGATGCGCTTGTCGCCCTGCGTCACCTCGGGCACGAAGCGCTGCACCATGATGGTTTCGGCGCCGTCCTTGTTGAGCGTCTCGACGATGGAGCCGAGGTTCAGCGCGTCCTGCTTGACGCGGAAGATGCCCATGCCACCCATGCCGTCGAGCGGCTTCAGGATGATGTCGCCGTGCTCGGCGTGGAAGTCGCGCACGGCCTGCGCGCTGCGCGTGACCAGTGTGGGCGTGACGAACTGCGGAAACTCCATGATCGCGAGCTTCTCGGGATGGTCGCGCAGCGCACGCGGCGAGTTGACCACCTGCGCGCCTTCGCGCTCGGCTTGCTGCAGCAGGTGCGTCGAGTAGATGTACTCGGCGTCGAAAGGCGGGTCCTTGCGCATCAGCACGGCGTCGAAGTCTTTCAGCGCCTTCGACTCGATGATGTCGACGTGGTACCAGTCTTTCGCGTCGCCCGTGAGCGTGATCTGCTGCACCACGGCCGAGACGAGGCCGCTCGAGGTCCACTGGATGTCTTGCGGCAGGCAGGCCGCGATGCGGTGGCCGCGGCGCTGGGCCTCGCGCATCATCGAGAAGGTCGTGTCCTTGTAGATCTTGAAATGATCGAGCGGATCGGCGACGAAGAGGATGTTTTTCATCAGGCGTTCTTTCCGGCGCCGGGAACGGCGGCTGTGGAGGGGGTTTCTGGCGGCATGTTGCCGGAAGCGGCGATGTCCTTGTCGGCCGGGGCCTTTTCCTTTGGCACCTGTGCGCTGCGTGCGCGGCCGACCTGCTGCACCGCCAGCGCCACCGCGCCGGCCACCACGCCCCAGAAGGCGGAGCCGATGCCGGCGATGGTGACGCCCGAGAGCGTGACCAGGAAGGTGATGAGCGCGGCCTCGCGGTGCGCCTCGTCGCGCACCGCCGCCGCCAGTCCGCCGCCGATGGTGCCCAGCAGCGCCAGCCCGGCGATGGCCGCGACCAGCTCTTTCGGGAACGCCGTGAGCAGGCCCGTGACGGCTGCGCCGAACAGGCCGATCACCACGTAGATGGCACCGCAGCTCACGGCCGCCGTGTAGCGCCGCGCCGGGTCTTCGTGCGCCTCGCGGCCCATGCACATGGCGGCCGTGATCGCGCTGAGGTTGAGCGCAAAGGCACCGAAGGGCGCGAGCACCAGCGTGGCAAGGCCGCTGATGGTGATGAGCTTGCTGACCGGCAGATCGCTGAAGCCGCTGGCGCGGATCGCCGCCACGCCGGGCAGGTTCTGCGAAGCCATCGTCACAACGAACAGCGGCAGCGCCAGGCTCACGATGGCCTGCCAGGTGAAGACCGGCGCCGTGAACACCGGCCAGGTGAGCGAGAACTGCACAGCCGACCACGCCAGCTCGCCGCGCGCGGCCGTGAAGGCGATGGCCACAAGCAGCGTGAGCGGCACCGCATAGCGCGGCAGCAGGCGCTTGCCCACGAGGTAGGTGCCGAGCATCAGCAGCACCAGCGGCAGCGCGGTCTGCGCCGCCGTGAAGGCCGACATGCCGAAGCGCGCAAGCACGCCGGCCAGCAGCGCCGAGGCGATGGCCATCGGGATCTTGTTCATCACGCGTTCGAACCAGCCGGTGGCGCCCGCGATCACGATCAGCACCGCGCTCACGATGAAGGCGCCCACCGCCTCGCCCATGCCGTAGCCCGCGCCGGCCACGGCCAGCACGGCCGCACCGGGGGTGCTCCACGCAATCATGACGGGCTTGCGCCACCACAGCGAAGGCAGCGCCGAGGCCAGCCCCATGCCGATGCCCAGCGCCCACATCCACGAGGCCGTCATCTCGGGCGTGGCCCCGAAGGCCTGGGCGGCCTGGAACACGATGGCCACCGAACTCGTGAAACCCACGAGCACGGCGACGAAGCCCGCGGTGAAGGCCGAAAGGCTCAGGTCTTTGAAGAATCGCATGGCGCGATTTTGCCCGCGACATCTCCCCGCCAGAAACACCGCGGAACCGGCTTTGCCGGGCCGCTGGTGTTGCCCCCGGTAGGGGGTTGGAGAAGCGACACGAAGTGCGCGCAGCCTGGGGGCGAGCCTAAATTTCGATCTTCGAACCCAGCTCGACCACGGCGTTATTGGGCAGGCCCAGGAAGGCCGCCGCGCCGCTCGCGTTGTGGTGCATCTGCGCGAACAGCTTCTCGCGCCACGGCGCCATGCCGCTGCCCAAGGTGGGGATCACGACGTCGCGCGAGAGGAAGTAGCTGGTCGTCATCGGCTCGAGCTGGCAGCCGCGCATGCGCGCGTTGTCGAGCGCGCGCGGCAGGTCGATGTCGTTCTTGAAGCCGTAGTGCACGATGACCTGCCAGCAGTGGTTGCCCAGTGCATCGATCTCGATGCGCTTGTCCATCGGAATCCAGGGCACCTCGTGGTTGCGCACGGTGACGAACATGTTCTGCTCGTGCAGCACCTTGTTGTGCTTGAGGTTGTGCAGCAGCGCGTTGGGCACCACGCCCGGCTCGGCCGTGAGGAACACGGCCGTGCCGTCGACGCGCGCGGGCGGGCTCATGAACACCGAGCCGAGGAACGACTTGAGGTCGATCGCGTCGGCGTGCTGCGCCTCGCCCATGAGGCGGCGGCCTTCCTTCCAGGTGATCATCAGCGTGAACACGGCGCCGCCGATCAGCAGCGGGAACCAGCCGCCTTCGAACAGCTTGAGCAGGTTCGAGGCGAAGAACAGGAAGTCGACCACGAAGAAGATCGCGGTCGCGCCGATGCACAGCGCCAGCGGCAGCTTCCACGCGTAGCGGATCACGAAGAAGGTGAGGATCGTGGTGATCAGCATGTCGGTGGTCACGGCGATGCCGTAGGCCGCGGCCAGGCTGCTCGAGGTGCGGAACATCACGACCGCCATCACGATGGCGACGAACAGGCCCCAGTTGACCAGCGGAATGTAGATCTGCCCGGCCGTGCGCACGCTGGTATGCTCGATGTTCAGGCGCGGCAGGTAACCCAGCTGGATCACCTGGCGCGTGACGCTGAAGGCGCCGGTGATGAGCGCCTGCGAGGCGATCACCGTGGACAGCGTGGCCAGCAGCACCAGCGGAATGAGCGCCCATTCAGGCGCCATCATGAAGAACGGGTTCTTCACGGCCTCGGGGTTCTCCAGCAGCAGCGCGCCCTGGCCCAGGTAGTTGAGCGTGAGCGCCGGCATGACGACCGAGAACCACGCGATGCGGATCGGCTTCTTGCCGAAGTGGCCCAGGTCGGCGTACAGCGCTTCGGCGCCGGTCACGCACAGCACCATGGCGCCCAGCAGGATGAAGCTGGTGCCCGGGTTGTCCCAGATGAACTTCAGCGCGAACCAGGGGTTCAGCGCCTTGATGATTTCGGGGTGGTGCGCGATCTGCCACACGCCCAGCACGGCAATGGCCGCGAACCACGCCAGCGTGACCGGGCCGAAGAACTTGCCGATGCCCGCCGTGCCGCGCTTTTGCACCGCGAACAGGCAGAACAGCACGACCAGGGTGATCGGGATCACGTAGTGCTTGAAGTGCGGCGACACCACCTCCAGGCCCTCGACCGCCGACAGCACCGAGATGGCCGGCGTGATGACGCCGTCGCCGTAGAAGAGCGAGGTGCCGAAGATGCCGACGACCAGCAGCAGCTGGCGCAGCCTCGGCTTGTCGGTCACGGCTTGGGAGGCCAGCGCGAGCATCGCGACCAGGCCGCCCTCGCCTTCGTTGTCGGCGCGCAGCACGAGCACGACGTACTTGATCGACACGATGACCGTAAGGGTCCAGAAGAACATCGACAGGATGCCGTAGACGTTCTCGACGGTGAACGGCACATGGCCGTGACCGAAGACTTCCTTGACCGCATAGAGAACGCTGGTGCCGATGTCGCCGTAGACGACGCCAATGGCGCCGACGATGAGGCCGGCAGAGATGTTTTTGGGGGCTGACACGAGGTCGATGGGAAAAGGGCGGCTCGCAATGATCGACGCGTCAGTCACGCCGGGGTACCGCGGCCGCGCCGCGCATCCCTCCGCCCTTTGGGTTCCTTTGCTGTGGGGCCGCTATTTTGCCGTTGCCCGCCCGCGCCGCAACCCGCCCCCGCCGCTCATTCGTAGATTTCGGCGTCCGGATCGGTCGCTTCCATCTCGTAACTGGCCGCGACCATGGCCAAACGGCCCACCACGCCATACATGTAAAAACGATTGGGGGCGCTGGCACCGGGCTTGGCGCCCGGTTGCGGCAGCTGCGCGCTTTCCGAGAAAGCCAGCGGCACGTAGCTGGCGCCCGGCTGCTTGAGGTTTTCGTCGGCGGCGCGCTCGGCGTGCACGCGGTAGAAGCCGCCCACCACGTAGCGGTCCATCATGTAGACCACGGGTTCGGCCACGCCGTTGTGCACGCGCTCGTTGGTCAGCACGCCTTCCTGCACGATCAGTTCGGTGGGCTCGCGCAGGTCGCGCCCGGCGCTGGTCTTGGCGGGCGACGAGGTGGCGGTGCGCGACTTGCCGATGAGCGCCTCGACTTCCTTGGCATCGCGCACCGTGACCACGCCGGGGCTGCCGCTGCCGCTGTGGCCGCCCTTGACGACCACGAACGGCTTCTCGTTGATGCCGTATTCCTTGTACTTGCGGCGCACCTTGGTGAGCACTGCATCCACATGGCTGGTGAGCACGTCGATGCCGCGGCCCTCGGCCACGTCGACGCCTTCGGCGCGCGCGTAGATCGGGTTGATCAGCCAGGGGTCGATGCCCAGCAGCTTGCCGAAGCGCTTGCACAGCTCTTCATAGCTGTGCAGGTGATTGCTCTTGCGGCGTACCGACCAGCCCGCGTGCAGCGGCGGCAGCAGGTACTGCTCGTGCAGGTCTTCGAGGATGCCGGGCGTTCCCGCCGAAAGCTCGTTGTTAAGGAGAATTGTGCAGGGATCGAAGTTCTTCAGGCCCAGGCGGCGCTTGGAACGCACCACCGGTTCGAGCGTCACGGTCTCGCCGTTGGGCAGTTCGATCTTCTTGGTCGACTTGATGGCCGGATCGACGGAGCCGATGCGCACATTGAGGCCCGCCATATGGAAGATGCGAACAAGTTGCGCGATGTTGGCGAGATAAAAGGTGTTTTTCGAGTGATTTTCAGGAATGACGAGCAGATTGCGCGCTTCCGGACAGATCTTCTCGATGGCCGCCTGCGCGGCCTGCACTGCCAGCGGCAGCATTTCCTTGGTGAGGTTGTTCCAGCCACCCGGGAACAGGTTGGTGTCGACCGGAGCCAGCTTGAAGCCCGCGTTGCGGATGTCGACGGCGCTGTAGAACGGCGGCGTGTGCTCCATCCACTCGAGGCGGAACCAGCGCTCGATGGCGGGCGTCGAGTCGAGCACCCGCTGCTCCAGTTCGTTGATCGGGCCGGTCAGGGCAGTGACGAGATGCGGAACCATGCAGCGGCCTTGTTGGTTTTGTGCTTAAAGGTGGAGTGGAATTGTAGGATTTGGGGATGGCGCGCCCGATGACAAGCAGCCAACGAGAACAAAGCACCCCAATCCACAACACACGTTGCAAGAACACCGCGGCACGGGCCTCGCCGCGCCGCCGGCCCGATGGCCCCAGCCTTTTCGGACCCGACTAGCTGCGGACTTCGCCCTGCCCCAGCACCACGTACTTGAGCGAGGTCAGGCCTTCGATGCCGACCGGGCCGCGCGCGTGGAACTTGTCGGTGCTGATGCCGATTTCGGCGCCCAGCCCGTACTCGAAACCGTCCGCGAAGCGCGTGCTCGCATTCACCATCACGCTGGCCGAATCGACCTCGCGCAGGAAGCGCTGGGCGTTGATGTGGTCGCGCGTCACGATGGCGTCGGTGTGGTGGCTCGAGTAGCGGTTGATGTGCGCAATGGCCTCGTCGACCCCCGCCACCACCTTCACGCTGATGACGGCGGCCAGGTATTCCTCGGACCAGTCGGACTCGACCGCATCGAGGATCTTCGCCTGCGGATGGTGCGCCTCGCTGGCGCGCAGGATCGCGGCGGCGGCCGGGTCGCAACGCATCTCGACGCCCTTGGCGGCGAAGACGGCGGCGATCTCGGGCAGGAAGTGGTCGGCCACCGACGCCGACACCAGCAGGCCTTCGGCGGCGTTGCAGGGGCTGTACTTCTGGGTCTTGGCGTTGTCGACGATGCGCAGCGCCATGTCGAACTCGGCCGTGTCGTCCACGTAGACGTGGCAGTTGCCGTCCAGGTGCTTGATGACGGGCACCTTGGCGTCGCGGCTGATGCGCTCGATGAGGCCCTTGCCACCGCGCGGAATGATCACGTCGACGAACTCGGGCATGGCGATGAGCTGGCCCACGGCCTCGCGGTCGGTGGTCTGCACCAGCTGCACCACCTCGACCGGCAGGCCGGCTTCGGCCAGCGCCTCGGACACCAGCAGCGCCAGCGCCTTGTTCGACTCGATGGCTTCCGAGCCGCCGCGCAGGATGGCGGCGTTGCCGCTCTTGATCGCGAGGCTCGCGGCCTCGATGGTCACGTTGGGGCGGCTCTCGTAGATCATGCCGAAGACACCGATCGGCACGCGCATCTGGCCCACGCGGATGCCGCTGGGCTGCTGCTTCATGCCGATGATCTCGCCGATCACGTCGGCCATGCCGGCCAGCTGCTCGCAGCCCTCGGCCACGGTTTCGAGGACCTTGGGCGTGAGCTTGAGCCGGTCGACCATCGGGGCCGACAGGCCGGCGGCGGTGGCGCGCGCCAGGTCTTTCTCGTTGGCCGCAGCCAGCTCGGGGCCGACTTCGCGCAGGCGCCGGGCCAGCGCTTTCAGTGCTCTGTTTTTGGTAGCTGCATCCGCACGGGCCATGAGGAATGCAGCGGCTTTGGCTTGCAGACCGAGGGTCTGCATGTGCTCGCTGACGTTGAACGCGTTCATAGCCTCGCATTTTCCCACGCGGACCTTCGGTCCGGCTGACGCGGGCCTTTTGCCGTCTACAGACGGCACGTGGAGGTCAGGCGCGGCGTGGCGCCGCGGCCGTGCTGCAGGCGCGGCACAGCATCAGCGCCAGCCGCTGCAGCGCCTGCCAGCCGCTGGCGGGCCAGTCGGGCTGCTTCAGGCCTTTGCAGATGCCGTCGACCAGGTGGGCCGCGCGCAGCAGGCGGGTCAGCATGCGGTCGTCCAGGCGCGGCAGCACGCGCTCGAAGGCGCGCTCGCGCGGGCCCCAGATGCGGTTCTCGCGCAGCGCCATCGGCAGCGGGCGGCCGGCGGCCATGGCGTCTTTCACGCGCTTGAGGGCGCGAATGTCCTCGGCGATCGTGTAGTGCACCAGCACCTCGGCTTCGCCCTCGGCCTGCAGGCCGTCGAGCATGCGCGCCACGCGCTGCGGGTTGCCGGCCAGCACGGCCTCGGAGAGCTTGAACACGTCGTAGCGCGCCACGTTGTTGACGGCGCCCTCGACCTGCTCCCAGCTCAGCTCGCCGGCCGGGTGCAGCAGTGCGAGCTTCTGGATTTCCTGGTGCGCGGCGAGCAGGTTGCCTTCGACGCGGTCGGCAAAGAACTGCAGGGTGCGCTGGCCTTCGTCGCCGGGCATCACGCGCTGGTTCTGCAACCCGAGGCGCTGCGCAATCCACTGCGGCAGCGCGGCGCGCTCGATCGGGTCGACCTGGAGGCTCACGCCGTTGTTCTCGAGCGCCGAGAACCACGCGCCGGTGCGCGTGGCCTTGTCCAGGCGCGGCAGCATCACCAGCGTGAGCGTGCTGTCGTTGCCCGGCGCCGCTTCGGCCAGCTGCTGCAGCGCGACGCTGCCGTCCTTGCCGGGCTTGCCCGAGGGAATGCGGATCTCGACGATCTGCTTGTCGGCGAACAGCGAGAGCGAGCCCCCGGCCGCGAGCACTGCGCTCCAGTCGAAGTGCGCGCCGGCCACGGTGTACGAGCTGCGCTCGGTGTGGCCCTGGGCGCGCGCGGCGGCGCGGATGGCGTCGGCCGCCTCCTGCGCGAGCAGCGGCTCGTCGCCGTGGATCGTGTAAAGCGGCTTCAGGCCCTTTTGCAGGTGGGCGCCGAGCTGGGCACTGGCAAGTTGCATTGAAAAAAACGGAAGCGACGCTTACAGGGACTGCACCGCGGCCAGCCGGCGCATCAGCTGCTGCGCGATGTCGGCCTGCATGTCGCGGTACAGCAGCTCGGCCTCGCCTTCCTTGGCCAGCGCATTGGTTTCGTTGAAGCTCAGGTCGCGCGTCTGCGAGACCTCGGAGGGCGGCAGCAATTCCTTACCGCCCGGCGTGCGCAGGCTGAAGCGGATGCGCAGGCGCAGCTGCAGCTCGCGCAGCAGGCCGGCGGAGTTGGTCGAGATCACGAAGCGGTCGCGGTCCTCGCCCAGCACGACGAGCACGGCGTCGGCGGTGCTGGCCTCTTCCTTGGGCACCAGCCGCACGTTGCCGGCCGCGCGCAGTTCGCGCCGCAGCTGGTTGATGAGCGCCGTATTGCCTTCGAGCGACAGCGTCTTGAACGCGAAGTTCGGCGCCTGGCGCAGTGCGAAGCCGCAGCCGGACAAGGCCAGCGAAGCCCCCGCGACGCCGAGGCCCAGGAGAAAGCCGCGGCGCGGCTGCGAGGCATTGCGAATGTTCATGCGTCTGTCGTTTCCGTCGTTCTGCAGTGTCGTGTTCAGATGACCACGTTGACCAGGCGCCCGGGCACCACGATCACGCGCTTGGGCGGCGCGCCTTCGGCGAAGTTGACGAAGTCGTCGCAGGCGATCGCCAGCCGCTCGATCTCGTCCTTCGAAGCACCGGCGGGCACCAGCAGCTTGCCGCGCAGCTTGCCGTTGACCTGCAGCATGAGCTCGACCTCGTCCTGCGCCAGCGCAGCCACGTCGACCACGGGCCAGGGCGCGTCGAGCAGGTCGCCCGATGCCTTGTCGTAGCCGAGCTGCTGCCAGAGCTGGTGCGCGATGTGCGGCGTGGCCGGGTAGAGGCAGCGCAGCAGGATGCCGAAGCCCTCGCGCGCGGCGGCCGCGTCGCCCGCGCTGCCATCGGGCTTGAAGCCTTCGAGCGCATTGAGCAGCTTCATCGCGCCCGACACCACCGTGTTGTATTGCATGCGCTGGTAGTCGTAGTCGATCTGGCGCAGCACGGTGTGCACTTCGCGGCGCAAGGCCTGGGCGGGCTTGCCGAAGCTCTGGCCGGCGAGCGCCACCGGTGCCACGTCGGCCTGAGCCACGCCGTAGTTCCACACGCGGCGCAGGAAGCGGTAGCTGCCTTCGACGGCCGCGTCGTTCCACTCGAGCGTGGCTTCGGGCGGCGCGGTGAACATGGTGTACAGGCGCGCGGTGTCGGCGCCGTATTTTTCGATGAGGTCCTGCGGGTCGACGCCGTTGCGTTCGCTCTTGCCCATCTTGCCCACGCCGCCGTACTCGACCTTCGTGCCATCGGCCAGCGTGCCGCCGGTGATGCGGCCCTGCGCGTCGAGCATCGCCGTGACTTCGAGCGGCGGGAAGTAGTCCTTGCCGCCCTTCTCGTTGCGCGAGTAGAAGATGTGGTTGAGCACCATGCCCTGCGTGAGCAGCTTGGCGAAGGGCTCGTCGGCCTTCACGAGGCCCAGGTCGCGCATGACCTTGGTCCAGAAGCGCGCGTACAGCAGGTGAAGAATCGCGTGCTCGATGCCGCCGATGTACTGGTCCATCGGCATCCAGTAGTCGGCACCCTCGGCGACCATGGCCTGGTCGTTCTTGGGGTCGCAGTAGCGCATGAAGTACCACGACGAATCGACGAAGGTGTCCATCGTGTCGGTCTCGCGCCGTGCGGCCTTGCCGCACACGGGGCAGACCACGCCGGCGTGGAAGCCTTCGTGCTTGTTCAGCGGGTTGCCCGAGCCATCGGGCACGCAGTCGGTCGGCAGCACCACGGGCAGGTCCTTTTCGGGGACCGGCACCGCGCCGTGTTCGTCGCAATGGATGATCGGGATCGGCGTGCCCCAGTAGCGCTGGCGGCTCACGCCCCAGTCGCGCAGGCGCCAGGTGGTCTGCAGCTCGCCCAGGTCCTTCTGGCCCAGGGCATGCGCCACGGCGGCCACGGCCTCCTTGTAGGTCATGCCGCTGAAGTTGTCGGAATTGATGGTCACGCCGCGCTGCTTGTCGCCGTACCAGTCCTGCCACTTGTGATAGTCGAAGTGCGGCTCGTCGTCGACCAGCACGACCTGGATGATCTCGATGCCGTACTTGTTGGCGAAGGCGAAGTCGCGCTCGTCGTGCGCGGGCACGCCCATCACGGCGCCGTCGCCGTAGTTGATGAGCACGTAGTTGCCCACCCACACCGGCACCTGCTCGTCGGTGATCGGGTGCTTGACGGTCAGGCCCGTGGGCACGCCCTTCTTCTCTTGCGTGGCCAGCTCGGCCTCGGTCGTCCCGCCGCCCTTGCACTCTTCGATGAAGGCCGCGACCTTCGGGTCGAGCGTGGCGGCGTGCGCGGCGAGCGGATGCTCGGGCGCGACGGCGCAGAAGGTGACGCCCATGATGGTGTCGGCACGCGTGGTGAACACGTACATGCGGCCATCTTGAATCAGCTTGCCGCTCGCGTCCCGGATGTCGTGCGTGAAGGCGAAGCGCAGGCCTTCGCTCTTGCCGATCCAGTTTTCCTGCATGAGCTTGACGCGCTCGGGCCAGCCCGGCAGCTTGTGCTGGGTGTGCTCGAGCAGTTCTTCGGCGTAGTCGCTGATCTTCAGGTAGTAGCCGGGGATCTCGCGGCGCTCGACCGTGGCGCCGGTGCGCCAGCCCTTGCCGTCGATGACCTGTTCGTTGGCCAGCACGGTCTGGTCGACCGGGTCCCAGTTGACGACCTGGGTCTTGCGGTAGGCAATGCCCTTTTCGAGCATCTTCAGGAACAGCCACTGGTTCCACTTGTAGTAGCTCGGATCGCAGGTGGCGATCTCGCGACTCCAGTCGATCGCCAGGCCCATGGCCTGGAGCTGGCCCTTCATGTAGGCGATGTTCTCGTAGGTCCACTTGGCCGGCGGCACGCCGTTCTTCAGCGCCGCGTTCTCGGCCGGCAGGCCGAAGGCGTCCCAGCCCATGGGCATCAGCACGTTGTAGCCGCTCATGCGCAGGTAGCGCGTGAGCATGTCGTTGATCGTGTAGTTGCGCACGTGGCCCATGTGCAGCTTGCCGCTGGGGTACGGCAGCATCGAGCAGGCGTAGTACTTCTTGCGGCTCGCGTCCTCGGTGACACGGTAGACATCGGCGGCGCGCCATTGCGCCTGGGCAGCGGACTCGACGTCGCTGGGTTTGTAGCTGGGGTTCATGACATCTCGGCAGGGCCCGGCTCGACGGCGGCCGGGAAGGCGGATTATCGCGCCGTGCGTGATCGTCTCCCCGGCCCCGAGCCGGAATCAGGCCCTTTCCTGCGGCGGCGGGGCGGGCGTCCACTCGTCGCCGAACAGTTCCGGCTCGCTGTAGGCCTCCAGATTCGCCCAGTGGTGGGCCGCGTCTTCCCGGTAGAACAGGCTGGCGAGCCCCGCCGCCAAGCGCCGCGCGCCGTCGCTGATGGCCGGAATGTCGCCCGACACCGTGCCGTGCGACAGCGCCGCCGGGTAGCAGAAGCAGTGGATGCGATCCAGCCCCGGGCAGGCGCCGGGGGCGTTTTCCTGGAATTCGAAGGCCGGCCCGAGGTCGGGCGAATCGGTCAGTTCGCGGTCTTCATCGCCGGGCGCGGGCGTGAAACGGTCTTTCCAGGTGCGAATGTGCGCGGCAATGCCCGCGAATTCGGGGCGGGCGGCCCAGTCGACCTGGAAACCGGTCGACACAATTAAAAAGTCGAATTCAAAGTCGCCCTTGGGCGTGGTGACACGCAGCGCCTCGCCCTGCGGCACCACAGCCCCGATGGGGCAGCCGAAGTTGAAGAAGGCATTGGCGTGCCGCGACACCCGCAGCGTGCTGCCGTGCGGCGGCGGCACGTTCAGCACGTTGATGTAGTGACGGATGCGCCACTTGAGCTCGTCGGGCAGGTCGTAATGCCCCTGCGTGAGCCCCGGCACACCGGCGCCCTTGCCCTTGTTGACGCGCGGCAGGTCGGGCCGGCGGATCAGCAGCTCGACGCTGTGCGCGCCGGCTTCGAGCGCCGTGCCGGCGCTGTCCATGGCCGAGGAGCCCGCGCCGACCACGCCCACGCGCAGGCCCTTGAGGCGGCCGTAGTCCATCTCGTCGGAGGAATGCGCCCACTTGGCACGCGGCAGGCCGTCGACAAAGGCGGGCACGGCCGGGCCACCGAGGCCGTCGCGGCCGGTGGCCAGCACGACGCGGCGCGCCAGCACGCGGCGTTCGCCCTCGGGCGTGCGCAGGTCCAGGCGCACGGCGCTGGCGTCGGGCAGCGGCTGCAGGCCGGTGACGGCGGTGTCGTTGCGCACGTCCACGCCCATCACGCGGCGGTACCAGATCAGGTAGTCCATCCACTGCAGGCGCGGGATCTTGTCCATCGCGGCCCAGGCTTCTGTGCCGAACTGGGCCTCGAACCAGGCGCGGAAGGTCAGCGAGGGCAGCCCCAGCGCGGGGCCCGTGAGTTCCTTGGGCGAGCGCAGGGCTTCCATGCGCGCCGTGGTGGCCCAGGGGCCTTCGCGGCCGGCCGGCGCGCGGTCGAAGACCACGGCGCGGATGCCTTGCTGCGCCAGCGCGCCCGCCGCCGCCAGCCCGGCCTGGCCGCCGCCGATGATGGCCACGTCGAGCACGGGTTCGCCGTCGATCTGGCGCGGCGGCACCCAGGCGCGGGCGGGCCAGCCGAGGTAGTCGAGGTCCTGGGCGAGCCGGCGTTCGAGCGCGGCGAGGCCGATGGGTGGGACTGAAGGAGCGGAGGGGGAGAAAGCGGTGTCGTCGGTGGTCATCGGTCGGGGGCGGGACGGCAGCGTCCCGCCCTCCTGAATTTACCCACTTCTTGTGCGGCGGCTGTCCGCATCAGCGTACCGCTGGCCCGGATTTCGCGTGCCACAATGAATTTCGACCACAGGGGCAGGCATGAGCGGCAGCAACAGCGAATGGTGGCGGGGCGCAGTGATCTATCAGATCTACCCGCGCAGCTTCATGGACAGCAACGGCGACGGCGTCGGCGACCTGCCCGGCATCACGTCGAAGCTCGACCACGTCGCCAGCCTCGGCGTCGACGCGGTCTGGGTCTCGCCCTTCTTCCGCTCCCCCATGAAAGACTTCGGCTACGACGTGGCCGACTACCGCGCGGTCGATCCGCTGTTCGGCACGCTGGCCGACTTCGACGCCATGCGCGCACGCATGCACGCGCTGGGGCTGAAGCTCATCATCGACCAGGTGCTTTCGCACACGTCCGACCAGCACGCGTGGTTCGTCGAAAGCCGCAGCTCGCGCGACAACCCCAAGGCCGATTGGTACGTCTGGGCCGACCCGAAGCCCGACGGCACGCCGCCCACCAACTGGCTCTCGGTCTTCGGCGGCCCGGCCTGGCAGTGGGACTCGCGTCGGCGGCAGTACTACCTGCACAGCTTTCTCACCGAGCAGCCCGATCTCAACTTCCATTGCGCCGAGGTGCAGGCCGCGCTGCTCGGCGAGGTGCGCTTCTGGTGCGAGCGCGGCGTGGACGGCTTCCGCTTCGACGCCTGCAACCACCAGTTCCACGACGCACTGCTGCGCGACAACCCGCCCGCCACGAGCGCTTCGATCGACGAGGTCAGCACGGTGCGCGCTGACAACCCCTATGCGATGCAGCAGCACCTGTACGACAAGAGCCAGCAGGAGAACCTGGTGTTCCTCGAGCGCCTGCGCCAACTGCTCGACGGCTACGGCGCGGTCGCGCTGGGCGAGGTCGGCGACGAGAACGCGCCGCCCGTCATGGCGCAGTACACCGAACTCGGCAAGCGCCTGCACCTGGCCTACAGCTTCAGCCTGCTGACGGCCGACCACAGCCCGAAGCACCTGCGCCACCAGGTCGAGACGCTCGACGCCGCGCTCGCGCCCACGGGCGGCTGGGGCTGCTGGGCGGTGTCGAACCACGACGTGCCGCGCGTCGCCACGCGCTGGAGCGACGGCAAGGGCCCCGACACGCGCCGCGACCGGCTTTGGCTCGCGCTGCTGCTCGCGCTGCGCGGCAGCGCCAGCCTCTACCAGGGCGAAGAACTGGGCCTGCCCGAGGCCGACGTGCCCTTCGAACTGCTGCAAGACCCCTACGGCCGCGCCTTCTGGCCCGAGTTCAAGGGCCGCGACGGTTGCCGCACCCCGATGCCCTGGATCTCGGGCGCGCCGAACGCCGGCTTCAGCAGCGGCACGCCCTGGCTGCCGGTCGACGGCGCGCACCTGCCGCTGGCCGTCGCGCAGCAGGAGCGAGACCCCGACTCGATGCTGGCCTTCAGCCGCGCGCTGCTGCACTGGCGCCGCACGCAGCCGCTGCTGCGCACGGGCGCGCTGGCGTTCGTCGATGCGCCCGAGCCGCTGCTGCACCTCGTGCGAAGCGAGGGCGACGCGATGCTGCATGCGATCTTCAACACGGGGAGCGAACCGGTGTCGATCCCACTGCCCGCGCTGTGGGTGCCGCTGACCGGGCATCCGCTCGCATCGACCGCGACCGTCACCACCACCGATTCCGAAAAGCCCCTGCTGACACTGGCGCCTTATGGCGTGTGCTTCGGCACGCCCGCCGCAGCAGGAGGACGCTGAACCCCATGCCCCCTTCTTCTCCCTCCCTCCTCAAGCCGGCCGACATCCATGCTCTGATGCGCGCCGAACACGGCGACCCGTTTGCCGTGCTCGGCCCCCACGAGACCGCCGACGGTCTCGAGGTGCGCGCGCTGATGCCCGGCGCGCGGCAGGTGGCCGTGGTGCATTCGCGCACCGGCTGGCCGCTGTCGATCCTCACGCGGCACGAGGGCTCCGACCTGTTCAGCGGCCTCGTGCCCGCGGCCGAGGCGCGCATGGGCTATTCGTTCCAGGTCGACTGGGACGCGGGCCACGCCACGCAGCTCGACGACCCGTACCGCTTTCCTTTCGTGCTCGGCGAGACCGACGTCTGGCTGCTGGCCGAGGGCACCCACCTGCGGCCGTGGGAACGGCTGGGCGCGCACCTGCGCGAGATCGACGGCGTGAAGGGCGTGGCTTTTGCCGTGTGGGCGCCGAATGCGCGGCGCGTGTCGGTGGTGGGCGACTTCAACAACTGGGACGGCCGTCGCCACATGATGCGGCTGCGCCGTGAGTGCGGCGTGTGGGAAATCTTCGCGCCGCACGTCGCCGTGGGCGACAGCTACGAATTCGAAATTCTGTCGGCGCAGGGCGAGGTGCTGCGCAAGGCCGACCCCTTCGCGTTCTCGTCGCAGTTGCGGCCCGGCACCGCCTGCGTCGTGGCACCGCTGCCCGCCCCCGTGCCGATGCCCGCCGGTCGCGCCGAAGCCAACGCGCGCGAGGCACCGATCAGCGTCTACGAAGTGCACCTGGGTTCATGGCGCCGCAAGCACCACGGCCAGGAATGGCTGGACTACCGCGAACTGGCCGACACGCTCGTGCCTTACGTGCGCGACTTGGGCTTCACGCACATCGAGCTGCTGCCCATCACCGAGCATCCCTTCGACGGCTCGTGGGGCTACCAGCCGATCGGCCTTTATGCGCCGACCTCGCGCTTCGGCACGCCCGGCGACTTCCGCCATTTCGTTGAAGCCGCGCATGCCGCGGGGCTGGGTGTGATCCTCGACTGGGTGCCCGCGCACTTTCCGACCGACGCGCACGGTTTGGGCAACTTCGATGGCACCGCGCTGTACGAGTACGCCGATCCGCGCGAAGGCTTTCACAACGACTGGCAGACGCTGATCTTCAACTACGCGCGCACGGAGGTGCGCAACTACCTGGTCGGCAATGCGCTGTACTGGCTGGAGCGCTACGGCGTCGACGGCCTGCGCGTGGATGCGGTGGCGTCGATGCTGTACCGCGACTACAGCCGCAAGGCCGGCGAGTGGGTGCCGAATGCGCAGGGTGGACGCGAGAACCTGGAGGCCATCGATTTTCTTCGCCGCATGAACCGCGTGGTGGGCGTGGAGCGGCCAGGTGCAGTCACGATCGCTGAGGAGTCGACGAGCTTTCCTGGTGTGACGCGACCGCCGGAAGACGGCGGGCTGGGGTTTCACTACAAGTGGAACATGGGGTGGATGAACGACACGCTGGCGTATGCGGGCACCGATCCGGTCTATCGCAAGCACCATCACCAGCAGGTCACTTTCGGGCTGATGTACGCGCACAGCGAGAACTTCGTTTTGCCGCTGTCGCATGACGAGGTGGTGCACGGCAAGGGGTCGATGATCGGGCGCATGCCTGGGGATGAATGGCAGAAGTTTGCGGGGTTGCGCAATCTGTATGGGTATCTCTGGGGTTATCCGGGGAAGAAGTTGCTGTTCATGGGGGGGGAGTTTGCGCAGTACGCGGAGTGGAATGCGGATCGGGGGTTGGACTGGCATTTGCTGGAGCATGCAGGGCATCAAGGGGTGTGGCGGTTGGTGCGCGATCTGAACAATGTGTATCGGCACTTTCCTGCTTTGCATGAGCTGGACCATGAGGGTTCTGGATTTGAGTGGCTCGTGCATGACGATGTGGCGCAGTCGGTGTTTGCGTTTGTTCGTCGGGGGCGGGATGGGGCGTTTGTGGTGGTGGTTTGTAACTTCACGCCTGTGGCTCGGCATGACTATCGGCTGGGGGTTCCTTGTGCTGGTTCGTACCGGGAAGTGATCAATACCGATGGGGTTGTGTATGGGGGGAGCGGTGTTGGGAACGGCGTAGTCGAGAGTGCTTCGATGCCTTGGCATGGGAAGGCTGATTCGATCGTGATCAGCGTGCCGCCTCTCGCTACTTTGATGTGGGTGGTGGCTTGAACCGCTCTGTGCTGGCTTGTGTTCCGAGGCCGGGTCTCGCCCCGGCGGGCGACCTACTTTTCTTTGCTTCGCCAAAGAAACGTAGGCAAAAGAAAGGCGACCCTACTGTCTGCGTCCCTCCGCTTCGCTGCGGGCAACCTGCGGTGCTCACGTTTCGCGGGGTCTCGCCCAAACTCGCTTCGCTCAAACAAGGGCGAGCCCTGATCCGCGAAACGCTGCGCTCCTCGGCGCATACAGAAGGGATTTGGGGTCCAGCAGGCCTTCGCTTCGCTCGGCCAGTCCACGGGCCTTCGCTTCGCTCGGCAGGGATGGGCGCCTCTGGGCTTGAAGACACGCCGGGCTTCGCTTGGCCGTTTGACTGGCTCCCTCTCCCTCTGGGAGAGGGTTGGGGTGAGGGCCGACGGCACAGAAACATCGCCTGGCCCGCACAAAGGCCGATGCCCTCACCCCCGCCCTCTCCCCAAGGGGAGAGGGCGCCAGTCCAGCCGCCGAACGAAGCAGCGGCCCAACCACAACAAGGCCGAGCGAAGCAAAGGCTCGATTGCAAGCCGAGCAAAGCGATGGCCCGTTCGGTGCCCACCCCCTCTGTATGCGCCGAGGAGCGCAGCGTTTCGCGGATCAGGGCTCGCAGCTGTTTGAGGTTCTATGTTTTTTGCAAGTCGTTTGTAGGCATCAGACGAGCCGGATCGAACGCGCCATCGCCTTTCCAGAGCGCAAACGCCACGCGCAGCAGCTTGCGTCCCAGGATGACGAAAGCCTCCGTGCTCGCGAAGCCTTTGGCCCTGATCGACTCGTACAACAGCTTGAGCGCCTTGCTATGACTCGCCGAGAAGCCCACCAGGTAGATCTGCCGGCGCAACGGCGACGGCCCCTTCTTGCTCAAGCGACGTCTGCCACGCTTGGTGCCCGAGTCATTGGGCCGAGGGTCCAGCCCGCAGTACGCCACCAGCGCATCCGCATTGGCGAACTCGAAGCGACTGAACAACGTCGCCAGCAGCGCCGACGTCTGCGCACCGATGCCCGTGATCGTGCGCAATCTCTGGCATCCGCTACGCAGTCGTGCATCACTGGCGATCAGCTCTTGCACCTTCTCGTCCATCGCGCCCAGCAAGCCATCCAGGGCGTCGTACACGCCGCTGGCATCGATGTCTCGAACATCCACGCCGCTCACGATCTGCTTCAAGGCCGAGCGCTGCGTCGCCAGCTGTGCCCGACGGGTGAGCAGGTCCTGCAGCCGCTGCTGCACCGAACTGGCAGGCTGCCAGGGATGCAGATGTTCATGGTGCTCGGCCAGATAGCGGGCAATGACCCCAGCATCCACGCCGTCGGTCTTGGCCCGGGTGCCCAGGGCCCGGGCGTAGAAGTACACGTCGCGCGCGTTGAGCACGTACACCGTCAGACCGGCCTGACTCGCCAGATGAGCCAGCAGGCCGTGATACCGGCCTGTCGATTCCATCGCGATGAGGGCGCCGGGCGGCACCTCTGCCAGCCAGTTGGCAATGCAGGTCGCGTCATTGCCAACGCTGCGAGGTCGGTGTTCAGGCCCCAGCGAAACGACCAGCTCGGCCTTGGAAACATCCACGCCGATGAACAGGGTGGGTTCTTGCATGACAGCACCTCCAGTCGGACAATTTGCCAAGCTGGGGTGCAGCCCACCGACCACGTTTGCTTGCGTCCAGATCGGCGGTCGTCCCGTTCACAACGGGACTCCGCTCAGTTCCTAATCGACGTTGGAAGGTGGGGCGGGAGAAATCTCAAGACTGTCGGTCCGCTGCCGCGGCCGAGTGCGAAGCGAGTCCCTCCACCCCAGCACCTCAACCATACAAGCGAAGCGAGTTCTGCGAGACCCCGCGAAACGCGAGCACCGCAGGTTGCCCGCAGCGAAGCGGAGGGTCGCAGACAGTGGGGTCGCCTTTCTTTGCTTACTTTCTTTGGCGAAGCAAAGAAAGTGAGTCGCCCGCCGGGGCGAGTCCCGGCCTCCGAAAGAAAACCCGCAGGGAAGCCAACAACATGCTGAGCCCAGGCAGCCCCCTCCCTTTGGGCGCAATCCCATCGCAGCAAGGCGTCAACTTCGCAATCGCAGCCCCAACAGCAAGCAAAGTAGAACTCTGCCTCTTCGACAACACAGGCAGCAACGAACAGCAGCGCCTAACGCTCCCAGAATGCACAGACGGCATCTGGCACGGCCTGCTCCCCAACGCAAGACCAGGCCTGATCTACGGCTACCGAGTCCACGGCCCCTGGGCCCCCGCAGAAGGACAGCGCTTCAACCCCGTCAAGCTCCTCCTCGACCCCTACGCCCGAGAAATCGTCGGCCACTACAACGGCAGCGACCTCTTCCTAGGCCATGACCCAAAAAACCCAACCCAACGCGACAACAGAGACAACGCCCCCATCGCACTCAAGGCCCGCGTAACAGCACCCAGCAACACGCCCCAAACCACAGGCCGCGCCCACATCCCCCCCAGCGACCGCGTCCTCTACGAGTTGCACATCCGCAGCCTCACCCACCAACACCCGGGCGTACCCGAACCCTTGCGCGGCACCTACGCAGGCCTAGCAGAACCCGCCGTGCTCGACCACCTGCAACGCCTGGGTATCACCACCCTCAGCCTCATGCCCGTGCAACACCGCGCCGACGAACCGCGCCTGCTCGCCAAAGGCCTGACCAACCACTGGGGCTACAACACCATCGGCTGGTTCGCCCCCGAAGCGCGCTTCTGGAGCGGCCGTCCCGGCACCACGCCCGCCAGCGAGTTCCGCGCGATGGCCGATGCGGTGCATGCGCGCGGCATGGAGCTGGTGATCGACGTGGTCTACAACCACAGCGCCGAAAGCGACGAGCTCGGCCCGACGCTCTCGCTGCGCGGCATCGACAACGCCCTGTACTACCACCTGCGCGCAGACGACCGCTCACTGTACGAGAACTGGGCCGGCACCGGCAACTGCCTCAACCTCGGCGAGCCACGCGTGCTGCAGCTCGTGATGGACAGCCTGCGCTTCTGGGCCTGCGAGATGGGCGTCGACGGCTTCCGCTTCGACCTCGCGCCCGTGCTGGGCCGCGACGCGCAGCGCGGCTTCGATGCGCGTGCGCCTTTCTTCGCGGCCATCGCGCAAGACCCGGTGCTGTCGCGCACGCTGCGCATCGCGGAGCCCTGGGACATCGGCCCCGGCGGCTACCGGCTCGGCGAGTTTCCGCCCGGCTGGCTCGAATGGAACGACCGTTTCCGCGACACGCAACGCGGCTTCTGGCTGCGCCAGGGGCGCGAGGGCGCCACCGGGCTGGGTGACTTCGCGCACCGCTTCACCGCCTCCAGCGCGAGCTTCGCGCACGATGGCCGCGCACCGACCGCGAGCGTCAACTTCATCACCGCGCACGACGGCTTCACGCTGCGCGACCTCGTGAGCTACGAGTCGCGCCACAACCTCGCCAACGGCGAAGACAACCGCGACGGCCATGCGCACAACCTGAGCACCAACTGCGGTGTCGAAGGCCTGAGCGACGACCCCGCCGTGCGCGCGATGCGCGCCCGCCTGCAACGCACGCTGCTCGCCACGCTGCTGCTGTCGCAGGGCACGCCGATGCTGCTGGCCGGCGACGAACTCGGCCACAGCCAGAACGGCAACAACAACGCCTACTGCCAGGACAACGAGACCACCTGGCTCAACTGGATCGGGCTGTCCGACCCGGCCAGCGAACGCGCGCGGCTGACCGCGTTCGTCGCGCGCCTCACCGCCCTGCGGCGCGAGGCGCCGGCGCTGCGCAGCGCGCACTGGTGGCCCGCCGAGCCGCCAGCCAGCGCACCGCCAGGCCTGCGCTGGCTGCGCCCCGACGGCCAGCCGATGGCACCGGCCGACTGGCACGCAGGCACGGCCCTTGCGATCCTGTTCGGGCATGCCGAGGACGCCTGGCTGGTGCTGGTGAATGCGGGTCCGAGCCCCGTCACCTTCACGTTGCCGGATGGCGACTGGCGCTGCTGCCTTGCCACCGATGCCGAAGACCCCGATGAGCTGCGCACTGCGCCCCGCCTGCTGGGCCGCGCGGTGGAGGTGCCGGTTTCGAGCCTCTGGCTTGCAAGAACGTAGGAGCCAAGCCCGCGGCACAGTGCCAGACTCGGTGCGGACACTCTGACGACGACGAATTCAACAAGCGAACGAACGGAGACACAGATGGACAAGCTCAACACCCGGGCCACACAGGCCCCGCAGGCGCCCCTGCAGGCCCATCAACTGGTCCGCCGCACCATCGCGCTGGTGCTGGCCGGCGGCCGGGGCTCCCGCCTCAAGCAGCTCACCGATCGCCGCGCCAAGCCGGCCGTGTACTTCGGCGGCAAGTTCCGCATCATCGACTTCGCGCTGTCCAACTGCCTGAACTCCGGCATCCGGCGCATGGCGGTGGTCACGCAGTACAAGTCGCACTCGCTCATGCGCCACCTGCAGCGCGGCTGGAGCTTCCTGCGTGCCGAACTCAACGAGATGGTCGACGTGCTGCCCGCGCAGCAGCGCATGGGCGACGAGCACTGGTACCGCGGCACGGCCGATGCGGTGTTCCAGAACCTGGACATCATCAGCACCCGCTCCACGCCGCACGACTACGTGGTGGTGCTGGCCGGCGACCACATCTACAAGATGGACTACTCCATCATGCTCAAGGACCACGCCGAGCGCGGCCTGGGCTGCACGGTCGGCTGCATCGAGGTGCCGCGCATGGAGGCCACGGCCTTCGGCGTGATGGCGGTGGACGATGGCCGGCAGATCACGAGCTTCCTCGAGAAGCCCGCCGACCCGCCCGCCATGCCGGGCCACCCCGACATGGCACTGGCCAGCATGGGCATCTACATCTTCGACTCGGCCTACCTGTACCGGCTGCTCGAGGAAGACAACGCCAACCCCGACTCGAGCCACGACTTCGGCAAGGACATCATCCCGCGCGCCGTGGCCGAGGGCCGCGCGCTGGCGCATCCGTTCAGCATGTCGTGCGTCACGCGCGCCTCGCGCGGACCCGACGCCAAGGCCTACTGGCGCGACGTGGGCACGATTGATGCATTCTGGGCAGCCAACCTGGACCTGGCCTCGATCACCCCGGAGCTCGACATCTATGACACGGACTGGCCCATCTGGACCTACCAGCGGCAGCTGCCGCCGGCCAAGTTCGTGCTCGACCGCGAGGGCAAGCACGGCATGACGGTCAACACCATCGTCTCGGGCGGCTGCATCGTTTCGGGCTCGAAGATCAGCAGCGCGGTGCTGTTCTCGGGCGTGCGCATCCACTCCTTCTGCGAGATCAACGAAGCCGTGCTGCTGCCCGACGTGGAAGTGGGCCGCGGCTGCCGGCTGAACCGCGTGGTGATCGACCGCGGCTGCGTGATCCCCGACGAGACGGTGATCGGCGAAGACGCCGAGGCCGATGCCGCGCGCTTCGAGCGCACCGAAACGGGCGTGGTGCTGGTCACGCGCGAAATGCTGCACCGGCTGGCGCCCGACCCCGTGCCCGCTGCCGCTTCCTGATCACACCATGCGCATCCTGCAGGTCAGCGCCGAGCTGTTTCCCCTCCTCAAGACCGGCGGCCTGGCGGACATCGCCGGCGCCCTGCCCCTGGCGCTCATGGCCGCGGGGCAGGACGCGCGTGCGCTGCTGCCGGGCTTTCCCGCCATCGTCGCCGGCGTGCGCGACCTGACGCCGGTGGCCGAGTTCACCGCGCCCTGGGGCGAACGCTTCGGCCTGCGCGCCGGGCATGTCGCCATTGCCGGCGCACCGCCGCTTCCCACCTACGTGATCGACGCGCCCGCGCTCTACGACCGGCCCGGCAATCCGTACGAAGGCACCACGCGTCAGCCCTACAGCGACAACCACCGGCGCTTCGCGCTGCTGGGCTGGGCGGCGGCGCAGCTCGCGCAAGGACTCGACCCCGGCTGGCGGCCCGACATCGTGCACGCGCACGACTGGCACGCGGCGCTCGCGCCCGCCTACCTGGCCTTCGCGCGGCGCGCAGGTGGCCCGCACGTGGGCACCGTGTTCACCGTGCACAACCTCGCCTACCAGGGCCTGTTCGCGCCGAAGCACTTCGCCGAACTCGGCCTGCCGGCGTCGGCCTTCCACATGAACGGCTTGGAGTACCACGGCCAGGTTTCCTTCATGAAGGGCGGCCTCTGCTTTGCTGACCAGCTCACCACCGTGAGCCCGACCTACGCGCTCGAGATCCAGACGCCCGAACAGGGCTGCGGCCTCGACGGCCTGCTGCGCCAGCGCAGCAACGTGCTCAGCGGCATCCTCAACGCGGTGGACGACCAGGTCTGGAACCCGTCCACCGACGCCGCGCTGGTGCAGGGCTATCAAACGCCCGAAGGCCGCCACATGGCCGGCAAGGCGCGTTGCAAGTCGGTGCTGCAGCGCCAGCTGGGGCTGGCCGAGCGCCCCGACGCGCCGCTGTTCATCGTGGTGAGCCGGCTCACCGAACAGAAGGGCCTGCACCTCGTGCTCGGCGGCCTCGACACGCTGCTCGCGCAGGGCGGCCAGCTCGCGTTGCTGGGCAGCGGCGAAGGCTGGCTCGAAGAGGCCTTCCGCCAGCGCGCGGCAGCGGCGCCCGAATCGGTGAGCGTCACGATCGGCTACGACGAGACGCTCGCGCACCAACTCTTCGGCGCAGGCGACGTAACGCTCGTGCCGTCGCTGTTCGAGCCCTGCGGCCTCACGCAGATGTACGGCCTGAAGTACGGCAGCCTGCCGCTGGTGCGCCGCGTGGGCGGGCTGGCCGACACGGTGGTCAATTGCACGCTGGAAGACATGGCCAGCGGCGCGGCCACCGGCTTCGTGTTCGACCGCTTCGAAGACGCCGACTACGACCGCGCCCTGCGCCGCGCCTTCGCGCTCTACCAGCGCGCCCCCGACTGGCGCCGCGTGCGCGGCAACGCCATGCGGCGCCCGGCCGACTGGGGCACCGCAGCCGCGCAGTACATCGATGTGTATCAACGGGCGTTGGCCTGAACGACCGCCCCACACCCCACACCCCACAACCCACCCCGAGAACGCCCCCCATGACGATCAAGGACTTCGCCTACGACCACCCCGACCGCGACGTTGCCGCCTTCAAGCGCGCAGTGGCCAACAAGCTGATCTACGCCGTCGGCAAGGACCCCGTGGCCGCCAGCCCCGACGACTGGCTGCACGCCACCGCGCTGGCCGTGCGCGACCAGCTCGTCGAGCGCTGGATGACGACCACGCGCGCCAACTACGCGCAGGACCTCAAGCGCGTGTACTACCTGTCGATGGAGTTCCTCATCGGCCGCACCTTCACCAACGCGCTGCTCGCTGTCGACCTGTACGGCATCGTGCGTGAGGCGCTGGCCGACTTCGGCGTCGACATGGCGGCGCTGGCCGAACGCGAGCCCGATGCGGCGCTCGGCAATGGCGGCCTGGGGCGGCTCGCGGCCTGCTTTCTCGATTCGATGGCCACGCTCGGCGTGCCCGGCATGGGCTACGGCATCCGCTACGAATACGGCATGTTCCGCCAGCAGATCGTCGACGGCCAGCAGGTCGAAACGCCCGACTACTGGCTCACGCGCGGCAACCCATGGGAGTTCCAGCGGCCCGAGGTGAACTACCGCGTGCGCTTCGGCGGTCGCGTGCAAAAGCGCGAGGGCACCAATGCGCCCTACGGCGCGGCCGACTGGGTCGACACGCACGACGTGCGCGCCGTGGCCTACGACACGATCATTCCCGGCTACGGCACACAGGCCACCAACACCTTGCGGCTGTGGTCGGCGCGCGCCACCGAAGAGATCGACCTGTCGGCCTTCAACCGCGGCAACTACATGCAGGCCGTGGAGAGCAAGAACCACTCCGAGAACGTCTCGCGCGTGCTCTACCCCGACGACTCCACGCCCTCGGGCCGCGAGCTGCGGCTGCATCAGGAGTATTTTTTCTGCAGCGCCAGCGTGCAAGATTTGTTGCGCCGCTACCTGCGCAATCACACGAGCTTCGACCAGCTGTCCGAAAAAGTCAGCATCCATCTGAACGACACGCACCCGGTGTTGGCCGTGCCCGAGCTCATGCGCCTGCTGCTCGACGAGCACGGCCTGGCGTGGGACGTGGCCTGGGGCCACACGCAGAAGGTGTTCAGCTACACCAACCACACGCTGATGCACGAGGCACTGGAGACCTGGCCGGTCGAGATGCTCGGGCGCATCCTGCCGCGTCACCTGCAGATCATTTACGACATCAACGCGAAGTTCCTGGCCACGGTGACGCAGAAGGTGGGCAACGACGTCGAGCTGATGCGCCGGCTGTCGCTGGTCGACGAAGCGGGCGAGCGGCGCGTGCGCATGGCGTATGTGGCGGTGCTGGCGAGCCACTCGATCAATGGCGTGTCGGGGCTGCACTCGGAGCTGATGAAGCAGTCGATCTTTTCCAACTTTGCGAAGATCTTTCCCGAGCGCTTCAACAACAAGACCAACGGCGTCACGCCGCGCCGCTGGCTCGCGCAGGCCAACCCGCCGCTGGCCGGCCTGCTCGACCAGCGCATCGGCAAGGGTTGGCGACGCGACCTGTCGCAGCTCGAAGCCCTGCGGCCGATGGTCGCGCAGCCCGCCTTCGTGCGCGCCTTTCGCCATGCCAAGCGCGAGAACAAGCTGCGGCTGGCCAACTGGGTCGGCGAGCATCTGAAGCTCGACCTGGACACCGACGCGATGTTCGACGTGCAGGTCAAGCGCATCCACGAGTACAAGCGGCAGCTGCTCAACGTGCTGCACGTGATCGCGCGCTACCACCGCATCCTCGATGCGCAGGCCAGCGGCGCGCCGGTCGACATCGTGCCGCGCGTGGTCGTGTTCGCGGGCAAGGCAGCCTCGGCCTACGCGATGGCCAAGCAGGTGATCCGCCTCATCAACGACGTGGCGGCCACCGTGAACGCCGACACGCGCGTCGGCAAGCTGCTGAAGGTGGTGTTCCTGCCGAACTACAGCGTGAGCCTGGCCGAGATCATCATGCCGGCGGCCGACCTGTCGGAGCAGATTTCCACCGCGGGCACCGAGGCCTCGGGCACGGGCAACATGAAGTTCGCGCTGAACGGCGCACTCACCATCGGCACGCTCGATGGCGCCAACGTCGAGATGCGCGAGAACGTGGGCCCCGAGAACATCTTCATCTTCGGCCACACCACGCCCGAGGTGGCCGACATCCGCGCCCGCGGCTACCAGCCGCGCGAGATCTACGAAGAAAACGCCGAACTCAAGCGCGTGCTCGACGCCATTCGCGACGGCGCGTTCTCACCGGGCGAGCCCGCGCGCTACCAGGGCATCTACGACGCGCTCGTGAACTGGGGCGACCACTACCTGCTGCTGGCCGACTACGCGAGCTACGTGGCCAAGCAGGCCGAGGTCGATGCGCTGTACCGCGATGCGGACGCGTGGACGCACATGGCGATCCTCAATGTGGCGGGGATGGGGGCGTTCTCGTCGGACCGGACGATCGCGGAGTACGCGCACGAGATCTGGCATACGAAGCCGGTCGTGCTGAGCTGAGTCTTCGGTATTTCTCCCTCCCCTTCCGGGGAAGGGGAAGGAGCAAAGCCAGGCTCAGCGCGGTTTTGCCGGCGCCGCTTCCGCCTCGGTCACGAACCCGATCCGGCTCAACCCCGCCTTGTTCGCGATCCCCATCAGCGCCACCACCTTGCCATACGGCACGGTCTGGTCGGCGCGCAACTGCACCTCGGTGTCCTTGCTGTCGGCGGCGGCCTTCTCGAGTTGCGCCGTCAGCTCTTCGTCGGTCACGGGCTTGTCGTTGAAGAAAGTCTTGCCCGACGCATCGACCGACAGGCTCACGAACTTGGGCGTGCCGTTGGGCTGGCCCGCGTCGGTCTGCGGCAGGTCGAGCTTGATCGAGCTGGCCATCAGCGGCGCGGTGATGATGAAGATCACCAGCAGCACCAGCATCACGTCGACCAGCGGCGTGACGTTGATGTCGGACAGCGGACGCTGCCCGCCCGCGCCCACGGCACGCCCGCCGCCTGCGGCGCTGCTGCCTAGCGATGTGCGTCCGAAGGCCATGGTGTGTGTGCTGCTCTCTAAACGGGCATCGGCCGCGCGGGCGGCGGTGCGGCGGGCTTCGGCGCTTCGCCGAAGCTGCCGAGCAGGTCGTGCGCGAAGCCTTCGAGCTCGGCCTCGACGCGGCCCACGACACGGCCGAACACGTTGTAGGCCAGCACGGCCGGAATGGCGACGGCGAGGCCGAAGGCCGTCATGACGAGCGCCTCGCCGACCGGGCCGGCCACCTTGTCGATGGTGAAGCCGCCGGTCTGGCCCGCGATGCCCGCCAGCGCGCCGTAGATGCCCCAGACGGTGCCGAGCAGGCCGACGAAGGGCGCGGTGGCGCCCACGGTGGCCAGCAGGATCTGTCCGGCCTGCAGGCGCCGCAGCGCGCCATGCAGCGCGCCGCGCAGCACGCGCGTGAGGCGCTGGTTGCGATCGACCGTGGCGCCCAGCGTGCCGCCGGGGGCTTCGGTGGCGGCCTGACGCAGCGCGGCCACGGCGGGACGCACGAGTTCGGCGCGGTCGAAGGCCTGGAGCTTCTGCTCGGCCTCGGCCAGGGTGGCCGATTGCCAGAACGCCGCGATGCTGCGCAGCACGTCGCGCGTGCCGCCGCGCAGCAGCCAGGCTTTCCAGAGAATCACGACCCAGCTGGCGATCGACATCGCAAGCAGCAGCGCGGCCACCGAACGGCTGACGCCGTCACCGTGGGTCAGCAGTTCGAGCACGCTCATCCGCGTCCTTGGTTGTGGTCCGCGTGCTTAGCGCAAGCCCAGCACGTCGAACATGTCGAACAGACCGTTGCGCTGGCCGCCCAGGAAGCGCACCGCACGCAGCGCGCCCTGCGCGTAGGTCACGCGGCTGGACGACTTGTGGGAGATTTCGATGCGCTCGCCGATGCCCGCGAACAGCACCGTGTGGTCGCCCACGATGTCGCCGCCACGGATGGTGGCGAAGCCGATGGTCGACGGGTCGCGCTCGCCCGTGATGCCTTCGCGGCCATACACGGCGCAGTCCTTGAGGTCGCGGCCCAGCGCGTCGGCGATCACTTCGCCCATCTTGAGCGCGGTGCCCGAGGGGGCGTCGACCTTGAAGCGGTGGTGGGCCTCGACGATCTCGATGTCGTAGCCGGTGGCCATGGCGCGGGCGGCCATGTCGAGCAGCTTGAGCGTGACGTTGACGCCCACGCTCATGTTGGGCGCCATCATGATGGCGATGTCTTTGGCGATCTCGGCGATCTCGGCCTTCTGCGCGTCGCTGAAACCGGTGGTGCCGATCACGGCCTGCACGCCCAGCTCGCGGCACACGGCGAGGTGCGCCATCGTGCCTTCGGGGCGGGTGAAGTCGATGAGCACCTGCGCGTCTTGGAGGCCGGTGCGCAGGTCGGCCACGATGGGCACGCCGCTGGTGAAGCCCAGGAAAGCCGCGGCATCGGCGTCGAGGGCGGCGCTGCCCGCGATGTCGAGGGCGCCGGCCAGGCGGCAGTCGGGCGCGTTGCGCACGGCCTCGATCAGCATGTGGCCCATGCGGCCCGAGGCGCCGGCGATCGCGACCCGGCGCAGGGCGGGGGCGGAGGAAGAAGAAGCGGAAGTGGGGGTGGTGGTCGGTTCAGTCACGGCGATTCAGTCTTTGAAAAGTCCCTACGGGAGCCATGGACACCGACGCAAGCCAACCACCGGTCCGGCGGGCACCGCCCGCAGGTGGGGTGGCCGCCGCCGGAGCCCTGCCGCGCACGCTCAGCGCGCAGCTTCGAGCGGGGGGTAGGCGGCCGGCAGCGCGGGCACGGGGGCTGCCGGGGTGCCGGTGGCATCGGCTTTCTTGTCGGCCTTGGGCGCGAATTTCTTGAGCTCGTCTTCGGTGGCCTCGAGCTGCGGCACCTTGCCGGTCTTGCGGCGGGTGTCGAGCGTGGCGACGAACTCTTCTTCGCTGGGCATTTCGTCGCCCTCGAAGCGGTCCATGAGTTCACCGTTGAAGAACACGGTCAGGCGGCGCTCCTGCGGATCGACGCCCTGGCGGCGGATCGTGAAGACGTAGTCCCAGCGGTTGGCGTGGAAGACGTCGTTCAGCAGAGAGGTGCCGAGGATCTCGCGCACCTGTTGGCGCGACATGCCGGGCTTGAGTGCCGCGACCTGTTCCTTCGACACGAAATTGCCCTGCACCACTTCGACTTTGTAGGGGGTGACGGCAGACAGCGCGCCACGCGTGCGTTCGCTGAAACCGCTGCAGGCACCGAGGGCGAGCGTCGCCGCAATGGCAGCAACCAGCAACCAGGGCCGGCGTTGGAGGATGGCAGGCATGGGAGAAGAGGGGGTAGCGATATGATCGAACATTGTAGCGGCCGAGCCTGAAGGCCCGGCCTCAGCCCAGGGCGCAGGAACCATCATGGCCAACATCGACGAACTCAAGAACACCGGCCTCAAGGCCACCTTGCCGCGACTGAAGATCCTCGAGATCTTCCAGACCGGCAGCCAGCGGCACATGACAGCGGAAGACGTCTTTCGCGTGCTGCTCAACGAACACTCCGACATCGGACTGGCCACCGTGTACCGCGTGCTCACGCAGTTCGAGCAGGCCGGCATCCTGGAGCGCAGCCACTTCGAAAGCGGCAAGGCGGTCTACGAGCTGAACGAAGGCACGCACCACGACCACCTGATCTGCACCTCGTGCGGCAAGGTCGAGGAGTTCTACGACGCCGAGATCGAGCGCCGCCAGCAGATGATCGCCAAGGACAAGGGCTGGATCCTGCAGGACCACGCCATGTCGCTGTACGGCCTGTGCGGCGATTGCGTCAAGAAGCGCTGACGCTGAAGACCTGCTGAAGCAGACAGCGGCCCTTCCAGCCCTTCAGCTGGAAGGGCTTTTTCTTTGCTCAGTCCGGATCGCGCCCGCTCTCCATCGCCTTGTGGTGGCGCGCCACGAAATCGGCATACGTGTCGATGCCGCGCAGCTGCAGGATCGAATTGCGCACCGCGGCTTCCACCAGCACGGCGATGTTGCGCCCCGCCACCACCTGGATGATGACCTTGCGCACCGGGATGCCCAGCACGTCCTGCGTGAGCGGCGCCGAGGGCATGCGCTCGTAGTCGCGCTCGAAGCTGTCGCGCCGCACGAGGTGCACGATGAGCTTCAGCCGCATCTTCCGGCGCACGGCCGTCTCGCCGAAGATCGCGCGGATGTCCAGCAGGCCGATGCCGCGCACCTCCAGCAGGTTCAGCAGCAGGTCGGGGCAGCGCCCCTCGATGGTGTTCTGGTTGATGCGGTACAGGTCGACCGCGTCGTCGGCCACGAGGCCGTTGCCGCGCGAGATCAGCTCCAGGCCGAGCTCGCTCTTGCCCAGGCCCGACTCGCCCGTGATCATCACGCCCATGCCCAGGATGTCCATGAACACGCCGTGCATCGAGGTGCGCTCGGCGAAGTGCTTGGACAGGTAGGCGCGCAGCAGGTCGATCACGAAGGCCGACGACTCGCGCGTGGCAAAGAGCGGCAGCTGGGCGCGTTCGCAGATCGACAGCAGCTCGTCGGGCGCGGCCTGGCCGTCGGCCAGCACCAGCATCGGCGGCTCCAGCGTGACGATGCGGCCGATGCGGCGCACGCAGTCTTCCTTGCTGCCGCGCGTGAGGTAGGCCACCTCGCGCGCGCCCAGAATCTGCACGCGGTACGGGTGGATGTAGTTCAGGTAGCCGACCAGGTCGGCGGCCGACTGCGCACGGCTGATGACGTCGGGGTCGAACTGGCGCTCCGAGGCGCCGAGCCCCGCGAGCCATTCCCAGCGGAGCGATCCGCGGAACTCCTCGAACATGGCATCGGCGCTGATGACGGTCGGCTTCATGCGTGCGGCGGCCGGCGCGGGACGCCGGCATTCTGGTCAGGATGGAGGGAGAGAAAAGCGTCGCCGCAGCTTATCAGCAGCGGCAGGCCCGGCGCGTGCGCTCAGGCGACCTGGGTCGATTGCCAGCCGGCAATGAGGCCGTGCAGTGCGGCGGCGTCGGTGCTGGACTTGATCTGCTCGCGCAGGCCGGCGTCGCTCAGCAGCTCGGCAATTTCAGACAGGATTTCGAGGTGCTTCTGCGTCGCCGCTTCGGGCACCAGCAGGAAGATCAGCAGCGCCACGGGCTGCTCGTCGGGAGCGTCGAAGCCGATGGGGTTCGCCAGCTGGAACACCGCGGCCATCGGCGCCTTGAGGCCCTTGATGCGGCCATGCGGAATGGCAACGCCATGGCCCAGACCGGTGGAGCCGAGGCGCTCGCGCGCAAACAGGCTGTCGGTGATAAGGGCACGTCCCAGGCCGTGAAGGCTTTCGAACAGAAGACCAGCTTCTTCGAAAGCACGTTTCTTGCTGGTGGCGTCAACGCTCACGAGCACTTGAGCGGGCGGCAGGATGGACGCGAGGCGATTCATGGTGGGGTCAGGGCGGGGGCGATTATGCACCTCCTCGGTAAAAACCCCCAGTCCCCCTAATTACTTTCGTCTACATGTGTTGCCAAGAGGCGTCGCCTCCTCTGGAGGCCTTTGCAAAGCCCCACCAATGTGGTCGGACAAACAAAAGGCCGCCCGAAGGCGGCCTGAGATGCGGGGCGCGGGGCCCGGCGTTTACATCACGCGCTTGGGTGCCACGTGATGGTGGTCTTGCAGGCGATCCTTGTGGCGGACCACCTGGCGGTCGAGCTTGTCGACCAGCTCATCGACCGCGGCGTAGAGATCAGCGTGGCTCGATTCCGCGAACATGTCACTGCCCTTGACGTGGATGTTGCATTCCGCCTTTTGGCGGCGTTCCTTTTCCTTCTGCTTTTCCACCGTGAGGATCACCTTGACATCGACCACCTGGTCGAAATGTCGCGTGATCCGGTCCAGCTTGCTCGTGACGTAGGTGCGCAAGGCAGGTGTGACGTCGAGGTGATGACCGCTGATCGTCAAATTCATGAATGACCTCCTGAGAATTGACGGTTGGGGAAATGACCGCGCTCCGGGATGAAGCGTGGCCGGCGAAACAGGTGAGGTTGGGAGAGAGGGGAAGAGGAAGAGAGAGATGGAGAAAGGGGGCGGTCGGATTCACTATGCCCAAGCTGTCACGGTATTGCAATACCGGGGCTTGCCCGAGTGACGGGCCGGTGTATTGCATGCCCCAATCCGCTATTGTTTCCATAGCTGTCCCCGTGCAGGGGTATGCGGTTGCGGCACATTGGAAGCAAGTGTTTCCACGCACCGCACCCAGTGACCCTCCCGACCGAAGGGCTGGCCCGTTCAGCGCCAGGCGGCGCGCATGCGATTGCGAAGGTCGATCACTGCAGCCGGCGGCGGCACGGCAGGCGGCAGCACCGGAGGCGGCGGCCAGGTCTGCAGCTCGAAGCCCGCGAGGTCGGACTCGGTGATGAAACGGGTGCGGTTGGCGTACAGGTGCCGGTCGCCGCGCGCCGCCTGCTGCGTGATGTGGAAGCGCTGCGGCATCACCAGGTGCAGGTGGTCGCGGGCCCGCGTCATCGCCACGTAGAGCAGGCGCCGCTCTTCTTCCAGCTCATGAGCGCCCTGCGCCACGTCGGCCGGCATGCAGCCGTCGACCACGTTGATCACGTGCACCGAGTTCCACTCTTGCCCCTTGGCCGAATGGATGGTCGACAGGATCAGGTAGTCCTCGTCGAGCAGCGGCGGGCCGGGCCGGTCGCTGGTGGCTTCGGGCGGATCGAGCGTGAGTTCGGTGAGGAAGCGTTCGCACGAGCCATAGCCGCCCGCCAGCCGCGCCAGCTGCTCGACGTCGGCGCGCCGCACGCCCGAGGTGTCTTCGTACAGCCGCTCCAGGTGCGGCTGGTACCACTGCATCGCCACCTCCACGTCGGCCGGCCACTTCAGCGACGGTTCGCGCAACGCGGCATAGGCCTGGGCGAAGTCGGCCCACTGTTCGCGCGCGGCCGACGGCGGCACGAAGTCGCGCACGGCCGCGGCCGGGTCGGCCGCCTGGTCCATCGCGTCGAGCAGGCGCGTGCCGGTGGCTGGGCCCACGCCGGGAATGAGCTGCGTGACGCGAAAGCCCGCCATGCGTCCGCGCGGGTTCTGCGCGAAACGCAGCACGGCGAGCAGGTCCTTCACGTGCGAGGCCTCGAGGAACTTGAGCCCGCCGAACTTCACGAACGGGATGTTGCGTCGCGCCAGCTCCAGTTCGAGCGCCGCGCTGTGCGACGAGGTGCGAAACAGCACCGCCTGCGACTTCAGCGCCAACCCGCCCTCGCGGTGCGCCAGGATCTTGTCGGCCACCCAGCGCGCCTGCCCAGCCTCGTCGGGCACGAGCACCAGCACCGGCTTGCCGGCCGAGGGCTTGTCGGTCCACAGCGTCTTGGCGTGCCGCTCGGCGGCCTGCGCGATGACGCGGTTCGACGCATCGAGGATCGGCTGCGTCGAGCGGTAGTTGCGCTCCAGCGTGACGATGCGCGCCTCTTGCGAGAACTGCGACGGAAAGTCCAGGATGTTGCGCACCGTGGCGCCGCGGAACGAGTAGATCGACTGCGCGTCGTCGCCCACCACCGTCACGCCGCGCCCGTCGGGCTTCATTGCGCGCAGGATCGCGGCCTGCAGCAGGTTGGTGTCCTGGTACTCGTCGACCAGCACATGGTCGAAGCGCGCGCCGACATGCGCGGCCAGCGCGGGCTCGGCGACCATCTCGGCCCAGTAGAGCAGCAGGTCGTCGTAGTCGAGCACGTTCTGCTGCTGCTTGGCCTCGACGTACGCGCCGAACAGCGTCTTGAGCTGGGCCTCCCACTCGGCGCACCAGGGAAAGTTGTCTTTCAGCACCTCGGCCAGCGGCGCGCGCGTGTTCACGCAGCGCGAGTAGATCGACAGGCACGTGCCCTTGCGCGGAAAGCGGTTCACCGTGGACGACAGCCCCAGCTCGTGCCGCACCAGCCCCATGAGGTCTTCGGCGTCGCCGCGGTCGTGGATGGTGAAGTTCTCGTCGAGCCCGATCTGCGCGGCGTATTCGCGCAGCAGCCGCGCGCCGATGCCGTGGAAGGTGCCGGCCCACGGCAGCGCCGGCGGGCGTTCCGACTTCAGGCCCAGCACACGCGCCAGCACCTGGCCCGCGCGGCGCTCCATTTCCTGCGCGGCGCGGCGCGAGAACGTGAGCAGCAGCAGGCGCTGCGGATCGACCCCGCCCGCGATCAGGTGCGCCACCCGGTGCGCGAGCGTGCTGGTCTTGCCCGACCCCGCGCCGGCAATCACGAGCAGCGGCCGATGGTCTTCGCCGACCGCCGTACCCACGCCGTGCTCGACCGCCGCGCGCTGGTCGTCGTTGAGCGCGGCAAGCGCCGCAGCCAGGCGCTCGGCTTGCGTCTTCGGTGCGGTGGAAACAATGGGAGGCGCAGCGGTCTGCATGGGCACGACTTTACTGTATGTCCGTCCAGCCCGAGTGCCTTGCCGCCCAATGGCCAGTGACATAATCGCGCCTCGCTGCAACCGGAGACTCCCCATGGAAACCGCCCCGTCTCGGCAGCTTTCAACTCCCTTCCGACGCCGCGCATGATGTACTGACGCCGGGTCTGCGGGAATTGAAAGCGCCCCTCCCTCGCCCATCGTTCAGTCATTCCCGGGAGTGAGCCCATGCTCAATATCTTTACGCTCGCCAACGGCCGCCTCGTCCAGGAAGAGATCGAGTCGCTCGAAGAGCTCTCCAAGTTCCAGCCGATCTGGGTCGATCTCGAGTCGCCCACGCTCGAAGAAAAGCGCTGGATCAAGCAGTACTACGGCCTCTCCATTCCCGAAGACGCGATGGACGAGGACATCGAGGAGTCGGCCCGCTTCTACGAAGAAGACAACGGCGAGCTGCACATCCGCTCCGACTTCCTGATCGACGACGACGAAGACCCGCGCACCGTGCGCGTCGCCTTCATCCTCAACCAGCACAACACCGACCTGCGCAGCCGCGGCGTGCTGTTCTCGATCCACGACGAAGACGTGCCCGTGTTCCGCCTGCTGCGCATGCGCGCACGCCGCGCGCCGGGGCTGATCGAAGACGCGAAAGAAGTGATGCTCAAACTCTTCGACGCCGACGCCGAATACTCGGCCGACACGCTGGAGAACATCTACGACGAGCTCGAAGTGGCCGGCAAGAAAGTGCTGTCGGGCAACGTCAGCGACGAGCTGGCCGGCGAGGTGCTCGGCGCCATCGCGCGGCAGGAAGACTTGAACGGCCGCATCCGCCGCAACGTGATGGACACACGCCGCGCCGTGAGCTTCATGATGCGCAGCAAGATGCTCAACGCCGAGCAGTTCGAAGAAGCGCGGCAGATCCTGCGCGACATCGAATCGCTCGACAACCACACGGCCTTCCTCTTCGACAAGATCAACTTCCTGATGGATGCGACCGTCGGTTTCATCAACATCAACCAGAACAAGACCATCAAGATCTTCTCGGTGGCCAGCGTCGCGCTGCTGCCGCCCACGCTGATCGCGAGCATTTACGGCATGAACTTCAAGTACATGCCCGAGCTCGACTGGCAGGGCGGCTACCCGTACGCCCTGGCGCTGATGGCAGCGAGCGCGCTGGGGCCGATGTGGTACTTCCGCCGGCGCGGCTGGCTCAAGTAGGGCTGTGCATCGGGTGCTAGAGTGACTGCCGACAGGCAGTTGACCTGGAGGGCCCCGTGCGCAGACTTCGTTTTCTCACCAACCGCCACCGCGCGCCGTCGACGAACACCGCGCTCGGCCTGTTGCTGGCCTTCAATGCCGGCGCCGTCAATGCGGGCGGCTTCCTCGTGCTGCACATGTACACCTCGCACATGACCGGCTTCGCCTCGCAGCTGGCGGACGGCATGGTGCTGGGCAACCTCACGTTGCTGCTGAACGCGTTGGGCGCGATCCTCGCGTTCGTGAGCGGCGCCGCGGTCTGCGCGGTGCTGGTGAACTGGGCACGCCAGCATCGGCTGCATGGCGTGTATGCGCTGCCGCTGCTGCTGGAGGCCGCGCTGATGTTCCCGTTCGGCCTCGCCGGCGCCATCACCCTGACCTGGGCCACGCCGTTCGCGGTGCCGCTCACGGTGCTGCTGCTGTCGTTCATCATGGGGCTGCAGAACGCCGTGGCGTCGAAGACCTCGGGCGGCAGCACGCGCACCACCCACATGACCGGCAACATCACCGACGTGGGGATCGAGCTGGGCAAGATGCTCTACTGGAACCGGCGCGCGCCGTCCACACCGCTGCCGGTGCGCCACGACCGCAGCCGGCTGCGCCGCTGCGGCGGGCTGGTCGGCATGTTCGTTCTCGGAGGCGCGGTCGGCGCACTGGGCTTCAAGCACGTGGGCTTCATCTGCGTCGTGCCGCTGGCCGCTCTGCTGCTGGCACTGTCGATCCCGCCGTTGTTGCGCGACCTGCCGTCACTGCGTCGGCTCGCGCCGTAGGGGCTTCAGGCCGCGTCGCGCGGCAAGGAAGCGAGCCACGCGTCGACGAGCGCAAGGCTGTAGCGGCTCGCGACCTCGGCCACGAAGCGCGTGAAGTCGCCGTGTGCGGCATCGTCGGCGCGGTCCGAAATGGTCCGCAGTGCCGCGAAGGGCACACCGTAGTCATGGCAGGCCTGCGCCATCGCCGCGCCTTCCATCTCGACCGCGAGCGCATCGGGCAACGAGCGCTGCAGGGCGCCGCTCTCTGCGGTGGTCGATACGAAGCGGTCACCGCTGATCAGCAGGCCGCGATGGACCTTCGGTGACTGCAAGCGAAATTCATCGACCGCCTTCTGTCCCACCAGGTGCACCGGGTCGCGCAGCGTGCTTTCAGCCACCGCCGCCAGTGCATCGCCGATGGCCGCATCGGCCGCGAAGCGTGAGCGCCCCATCAACGGCACCTCGTACTTCGGAAAGATCGGCGAGGCGTCCATGTCGTGCTGCAGCAGCTCGGTCGCCACGACCACGTCACCGACATTCACGCCCGGCGCCAGTCCGCCCGCCACGCCCGTGAACACGATCGCCCGCACGCCGAAGCGTTCGAGCAGCACCGTGGCCGTGACCGCCGCCGCGACCTTGCCGATGCGCGACAGCACCGCGACCACGGACTGGCCTTGCAGGTGGCCCACCCAGAAGTCGCGGCCGGCCACGCGCACGCGCTGCTCGTCGGGCATGCGCGCGAGGAGCGCGCTCAGCTCCTCGTGCATGGCCGCCACGATGGCGATGGGCGCAACCACGGCGGCTTACTTGATGTCCACGCCGTAGAACGTATGGCGGCCGAAGGGGCTGAGCTTGAAGTCGACCACCTCCTTGCGCACCGGCTTCAGCTGCACCGCGTGCGCGATGGTGAACCACGGCGCCTGCTCCTTGAAGATGACCTGCGCCTTCTTGTAGAGCGCGTCGCGGTCGGCCTGCTTGACCGTGCTCTTGGCCTTCACCACGAGGTCTTCGTAGGGCTGGTAGCAGAACTTCGAGATGTTGCTGCCGCTGGCCGACTTGGCCGAGGCGCAGCCCAGCAGCGTGTACAGGAAGTTGTCCGGGTCACCGTTGTCGCCGGTCCAGCCCAGCATGCCCATCTGGTGCTCGCCGGCCTGCAGGCGCTTGCGGTACTCGCCCCACTCGAAGCTCTTGATCTCGGCCTTGACATTGATCTTGGCGAGGTCGGCCTGCATCAGCTCGGCGATGCGCTTGGCGTTCGGGTTGTACGGACGCTGCACCGGCATGGCCCACAGGTCGGTCGAGAAGCCGTCGGGGAAGCCGGCCGTCGCCAGCAGCTTCTTCGCGGCTTCGGGGTCGTACGGATCGTCTTTGGTCGCGTCGTTGTAGGACCACATGGTCGGCGGAATCGGGTTCTTCGCCGCAACACCGGTCGTGAGGTACACGCCGTCGATGATGGCCTTCTTGTTGATCGCCATGTTGATGGCCTTGCGCACGCGCACATCGTCGAAAGGCTTCTTCGTCGTGTTGTACGAGAGGTAGCCGACGTTCAAGCCCGGCTGCTCCAGCACCTGCACGTTCGGGTCCTTGCGGATCGCGTCGAGATCGGCCGGGTTCGGGTACGGCATGACGTGGCACTCGCCCTTCTGCAGCTTGGCCCAGCGCACCGAGGCGTCGGGCGTGATCGCGAACACGAGGTCGTCGATCTTGGCCTTGCCGCCCCAGTACTGCGGGAAGGCCTTGAAGCGGATGATCGCGTCCTTCTGGTACTGCACGAGGTAGAACGGCCCGGTGCCGACCGGGTCCTGGTCGACCTTCTCGGGCGTACCGGCCTTCAGCATCGCGATGGCGTACTCCTTCGACTGGATGCCCGCGTACTGCATCGCCAGGTTGGCCAGGAACGGCGCCTCGGCCTGGTTGAGCGTGATCTTCACCGTGTGGTCGTCGATGCGGTCCACCGACTTCAGCAGCTTGGGCATGCCCATGTCGTTGAAGTACGAGTGGTTCTGGCTCGTGACCTTGAAGAAGGGGTCGCTCTCCTTCCACTGGCGCTCGAGCATGAAGATGAAGTCGTCGGCGTTGAAGTCGCGCGTGGGCTTGAAGCTCTTGCTCGTGGTGTGCCACTTCACGCCCTTGCGCAGGTGGAAGGTGTACACCGTGCCGTCAGCCGAGATGTCCCATTTTTCAGCCAGGCCCGGCATGACCTTGGTGCCGCCGCGCTCGAATTCGACGATGGTGTTGTAGACCTGCGTGGTCACGTCGAACGACGTGCCGGTGGTGTTCATGCCCGGATAGAAATTTTCCGGGCTTCCTTCGGAGCAGTACACCAACGTCTTGGCTGACACGGCGCCGCAGGCCAGGGTAAGGGCCGTGAGCGCTGCCGGTGCCAGGAGCGCCAGCTTTTGTGAGCGGCGCGAAACGGAGGACTGGGTCGTCATGGGGACTCCTCGAGACAGGGTTGAAAAAATCGCCACTTCACTCTTCAGGAAGCGGCGAGCACGGGACCATCGGCGCGCACGACAGGCGCGCCATCGAGAAACTGCTCGGCGAAGTGGCAGGCCACCAGCCGTTCGTCGAGCACGCGCAGCGCGGGGCGCTCCTCGCGGCAGCGCGGCTGCACGTGCGGGCAGCGCGTGCTGAAGACGCAACCCGTGGGCGGGTTCAGCGGCGACGGCAACTCGCCCTTGAGCACGATGCGCTGGCTGCTCAGGCCCGGCGTCGAGGCCAGCAGCGCCTGCGTGTACGGATGCAGCGGCCGCGCAAAGATGCGCGACTTGGGCCCGTGCTCCACCGCATGGCCCAGGTACATCACGAGCACGTCATGCGCGATGTGGCGCACCACGCCGAGGTCGTGCGAAATGAAGAGGTAGGCCAGCCCCAGCTCGGCCTGCAGGTCGGCCAACAGGTTCAGCACCTGTGCCTGGATCGACACGTCGAGCGCCGACACCGGCTCGTCGGCCACCAGCAGGCGCGGCGACAGCATGAGCGCACGCGCAATGGCGATGCGCTGGCGCTGGCCGCCCGAGAACATGTGCGGGTAGCGGTTGGCGTAGTCGGGGCGCAGGCCGACGCGGGCCAGCATCTCTCGCGCCTTGTCGGCGCGCTCGGGCTTGCTCAGCGTGGTGTTGATGGCCAGCGGGTCTTCGAGCACCGCCGAAATTTTCTTGCGCGGGTTGAGCGAGCCGTATGGGTTCTGGAACACCAGCTGCACCGCCTGGCGCAGCTCGCGCTTGCGCTCATGCGGCGGACTCACCGCATCGGCGCCGATCAGCGTCAGTTGACCGGCGGTGGGCTTCTCGATCAGCGCGACCATGCGCGCGAGCGTCGACTTGCCGCAGCCCGATTCGCCCACCACAGCGAGCGTGCGGCCGCGTTCGAGGCGGAACGAGATGTCGCCCACGGCGCGCAGTTGCGCCGGCGCACGGAACAGCCCGCGCCGCACGTCGTAGGTGCGCTGCAGGTTGCGCGCCTCGGCGACGATCTCCGGCGACACGTCGCTCATGGCAGCACCTCCGCGATGGCAGCGCGCGGCGGGTCTTGCGCGATGGCTTCGGCGCGCCCCGGCTCGCCGAGCGGAAAGTGGCAGCGCACCTCGGCGCCCTGCCACGCACGCAGCGCCGGTCGCACCTGGCAGGCACGCTCGGTGACGTAGCCGCAGCGCGGTGCGAACAGGCAGCCCGCGGGCCGGTCGTGCACACCGGGCACCACGCCGCTGATGGTCGCGAGCCGCCCCTCGGGCGCGGCACGCTCTGGCAGCGCCGCGAGCAAGGCCTCGGTGTAGGGGTGCTGAGGCGACGCGAACAAGCGATCGACGCGCTGGTGCTCCATCACCTGCCCCGCGTACATCACGGCGATGCGCTGCGCCATCTCGCTGACCACGCCCATGTTGTGCGTGATGAGCACGAGCGCCATGCCGCGCTCCTTCTGCAGGTCGCGCAGCAGGTCGAGGATCTGCGCCTGGATGGTCACGTCGAGCGCGGTGGTCGGCTCGTCGGCGATCAGCAGGCGCGGGTTGCAGGCAATGGCCATCGCGATCATCACGCGCTGGTTCATGCCGCCCGAGAGCTGGTGCGGGTAGCTTCCCAGGCGCGACGATGCGGCGGAAATTCCGACCTGTTCGAGCAACTCGGTGGCGCGCTTCTTCGCCTCGCGCTTGTCGAGCTTCAGGTGTAGCCGCAGCGTTTCCATGAGTTGGAAGCCGATGGTGAAGCAGGGGTTGAGGCTGGTGGTCGGCTCCTGGAAGATCATCGCGACCTCCTTGCCGACCAGCGTGCGGCGCGCCTTGTCGGAGATGCCGAGCAGCTCCTTGCCCGCGAAACGCATGTGGTCCGCGCGCACGCGACCCGGGTAGCCGACGAGGCCCATGAGCGCCATCATCGTGACGCTCTTGCCCGAGCCCGATTCACCGACGATGCCGAGCACCTCGCCCTCTTCGAGCGTGAGGCTCACGCCGTCGACGGCGTGCATCACGCCACCTTGCGTGGGGAACTCGACGTGCAGGTCCTTGATGTCCAGCAAAGGCATCGGTTCTTTCCTTTGCGTCAGCGCTTGAGCTTGGGGTCGAGCGCATCGCGCAACCCGTCGCCCAGCAGGTTGAAGGCCAGCACCGCCGCAAGAATCGCAAGCCCCGGGAAGGTGACGACCCACCACGCGCGCAATACGAACTCGCGCGCATCGGCCAGCATCGTTCCCCACTCGGGCGACGGCGGCTGCGCACCAAGCCCGATGAAGCCGAGCGCCGCCGCATCGAGGATGGCGGTCGAGACGCCGAGCGAGGCCTGCACGATCAGCGGCGCCGAACAATTGGGCAGCACCTCGCGGAACATCAGGCGCAGCGTGCCGGCGCCGCTCACGCGCGCGGCGGTCACGTAGTCGCGCGAGACCTCGGCGATGACGGTGGCGCGCGTGATGCGCACGTAATGCGGCAACACGACGATGGCCACCGCGAGCATCGCGTTGACGAGCCCCGGCCCGAGGATCGCGACGATCACGATGGCCATCAGCAGGCTGGGCATCGTGAGGATGATGTCCATCATCCGCATGATCGTGATCTCGAGCACGCCACGGAAGAAGCCGGCGACGAGCCCGAGCACCACGCCCACCACCACCGACAGCGCCACCACCGCGACACCGATCGACAGCGACAGCCGCGCACCGTGCATGAGCCGCGACAGGATGTCGCGCCCGATGGCGTCGGTGCCGAGCAGATAGCTCCACGAACCACCCTCCTGCCACGCCGGCGGCTTGAGGAAGGCGGCGGCGTTGGTTTCGTTCGGTGCGTGCGGTGCAATCCACGGTGCGAACAGCGCCACCAGCAGCAGCACCACGATGGTGACGAGGCCGACGACCGCGCCGCGGTTCGCCGAGAAGGCGGTCCAGAACTCGCGCCAGGGGCCGGGAGGTGCCGCGGCCTGCGAGCCGGGGGAGACTGCGTGGGTGTTGCTCGTCATCGACTCAGTGCCTGATCCGCGGGTTGATGACGCCGTACGCGATGTCCACCAGCAGGTTGAGCAGCATCACGATGCCGCCCAGCAGCAGCATGCCGCCCTGCAACACGGGGTAGTCGCGCCGGCCGATGGCCTCGATGAGCCACTTGCCGACACCGGGCCAGGAGAAGATGGTTTCGGTCAGGATCGCGCCGGTGAAGAGCACGCCGATCTGCAGGCCGATCACAGTCACGACCGGGATCAGCGCGTTGCGCAGCGCATGCAGGCCCACCACGCGAAAGCGCGACAGGCCCTTGGCGCGCGCGGTGCGAATGTAGTCCTCGCCCAGTACCTCGAGCATGGCCGAGCGCGTCATGCGCGCGATCACGGCCAGCGGCACGGTGCCCAGCACGATGGCCGGAAGAATGAGGTGGTGCAGCGCCGACCAGAAGGCGTCGGTCTCGCCGGCGCGCAGCGCGTCGATCAACAAAAAGCCGGTCTGCGGCTCGACGAAATACTGCACCGAGATGCGGCCCGACACCGGCGTCCAGCCCAGCTGCACCGAGAAGAACAGGATCAGCAGCAGGCCCCACCAGAAGATCGGCATCGAATAGCCGGTGAGCGATGTCGCCATCACGCCGTGGTCGAAGATCGAATTGCGCCGCACCGCCGCGACGATGCCGGCCGGCAGGCCGAGCAGCAGCGCGAAAAGAATCGCGCACACGCCGAGTTCGACCGTGGCGGGAAAGAGCGCGAGGAACTCGCTCATCACGGTGTCCTGCGTGATGAGCGACTTGCCCAGGTCGCCCTGCAGCACGCGGCCGATGTAGATGCCGTATTGCACGAGCAGGGGCTTGTCCAGGCCCATGGCGGTGCGCAGCTCGGCGTGGCGCGCGGGGTCGATCCCGCGCTCGCCGGCCATGGTCTCGATGGGGTCACCCGGCACCAGCCGGATGAGAAAGAAGGCCAGCAGCGTCATGCCGATGAAGGTCGGCACGAGCAAGCCTAGGCGGACATAGATGAATCTGAGCATCGACCCGCGAATATGCAAGATCGATGCCCCGGCCCCACCCGGGCGGAACCCTTACTACTTCTTGCTATCCCGCAGCTCGCGCCGCAGGATCTTGCCCACCGGGGTCTTGGGCATGTCGGTGCGGAACTCGATCACGCGCGGCTGCTTGTAGCCCGTGAGGTTGGCGCGGCAGTACTCGCGCACCTGCGCTTCGGTGAGCGCCGGGTCCTTCTTGACGATGACGAGCTTCACGGCCTCGCCGGTCTTGTCATCGGGCACGCCGACGGCGGCACATTCGAGCACGCCGGGCAGCATCGACACCACGTCTTCGATCTCGTTCGGGTACACGTTGAAGCCCGACACCAGGATCATGTCCTTCTTGCGGTCGACCACCTTGAAGTAGCCGCGCTCGTCGACCACGCCGATGTCGCCGCTCTTGAAGTAGCCGTCGGGCGTCATGACCTTGGCGGTTTCGTCGGGGCGCTGCCAGTAGCCGGCCATGACCTGCGGGCCCTTGATGGCGATCTCGCCGCGCTCGCCGGTCGGCACTTCGTTACCGTCGTCGTCGAGCAGCTTGAGCCAGGTGCTCGGCAGCGGCAGGCCGATGGTGCCGGTGTAGGCGGTGCTGTTGGTCGGGTTGCAGGTGGTCGAGGGCGAGGTTTCCGAGAGGCCGTAGCCTTCGCAGATCGGGCAGCCGGTTTTTTCGAGCCAGAGCTTGGCCACCGCGGCCTGCACGGCCATGCCGCCGCCGACCGAGACCTTGAGGTTCTTCCAGTTGACGGTGTTGAAGTCGGGGTGATTCGCCAGCCCGTTGAACAGCGTGTTGACGGCCGGGAAGCTGTGGATCGTGTGCTTCGACAGCTCTTTCAGCACGCCGGGAATGTCGCGCGGGTTCGGGATGAGGATCAGTTTGCCGCCCGTGCGCATGTTCAGCATCATGCCGACCGTGAACGCGAAGATGTGATACAGCGGCAGCGCGCACACGCTGGTGGGCTGCTCATTGGCCGGCACCTTGGCCATGACGGGCTCGTTCCAGGCTTCGGACTGCAGCACGTTGGCGATCACGTTGCGATGCAGCAGCACCGCGCCCTTCGACACGCCGGTGGTGCCGCCGGTGTACTGCAGCACGGCCACGTCGTCGGGGCCGATGGCCACGGGCTTGAGCTTGCCGCTCGCGCCCTTGTCGAGCGCGTCGTTGAAGCGCACGGCGCCCGGCAGGCTGAAGTGCGGCACCAGCTTCTTGACGTTGCGCACCACGTAGTTGACGAGCGCGCCCTTCAGGAAGCCGAGCCGGTCGCCCATGGAGGCCAGCACGATGTGCTTGATCGGCGTGGCCGCGATGCACTGCTGCAGCGTGGTGCCGAAGTTCTCCATGATGATGATCGCCTTGGCGCCCGAGTCCTTCAGTTGGTGCTCGAGTTCACGCGGCGTGTACAGCGGGTTCACGTTCACCAGGATCAGGCCGGCGCGCAGGATGGCGGCCACCGCGATCGGGTACTGCGGGCAGTTGGGCATCATCGCGGCGACGCGGTCGCCCTTCACGAGGCCCAGGCCCTGCAGGTACACGGCGAAAGACTTGCTCTGCTTGTCGGTCTCCGCGTAGCTGACGTCCTTGCCCATGAAGCTGTAGGCCGTGCGGTCGGCGTACTTGGTGAAGCTCTCCTCCATGAGCGCCACCAGCGACGGGTAGTGCGACGCGTCAATGTCGGCGGGTACGCCTTGCGGGTAGCTGCTGAGCCAGGGGCGTTCGGTCATGGATGTGTCTCCTCGGAGTCGGATGAGTTTTTTAAAACGAAAACGGCGCACGTGAGGCGCCGCGACGATCTGGCCCGCATCGCGGGCGCGGACCTTCGGCCTATTCGATGGCCTTGCCCATATCTTCCACTACTTTTTTCGCATCGCCAAAGACCATCATGGTCTTGTCCATGTAGAAGAGTTCGTTGTCCAGGCCCGCATAGCCCGCCGCCATGGAGCGCTTGTTCACGATGACGGTCTTGGCCTTGTAGGCCTCCAGAATGGGCATGCCGTAGATCGGGCTGCCCTTGGTGAGCGCGGCCGGGTTCACCACGTCGTTGGCGCCCAGGATGATCGCCACGTCGGCCTGCGCGAACTCGCCATTGATGTCCTCCATCTCGAACACCTGGTCGTAGGGCACCTCGGCCTCGGCCAGCAGCACGTTCATGTGGCCAGGCATGCGGCCAGCCACGGGGTGGATGGCGTACTTCACCTTGATGCCCTTGTGCGTGAGCTTCTCGGCCAGTTCGTTCACGGCGTGCTGGGCACGGGCCACCGCCAGGCCGTAGCCCGGAACGATGATCACCGTCTCGGCGTTGGACAGCATGTAGGCCGCGTCGTCCGCGCTGCCGCTCTTGACCGGGCGCTGTTCCTTGTCGCCGCTGGTGGCCGTGGTCGCCTCGCCGCCGAAGCCGCCCAGGATCACGTTGAAGAACGAGCGGTTCATGGCCTTGCACATGATGTAGCTCAGGATCGCGCCCGAAGAGCCCACCAGCGAACCGGCCACGATCAGCATCGCGTTGTTCAGGCTGAAGCCGATGCCGGCCGCCGCCCAGCCCGAGTAGCTGTTGAGCATCGACACCACCACCGGCATGTCGGCGCCGCCGATCGGGATGATGATGAGCACGCCCATCACGAAGGCCAGCGCCAGCATCGCGAAGAACGCCGGCCAGCTTTCGGTGGCCACAAACACCAGGCCCAGGCCGATGGTCGCCAGGCCCAGCACCAGGTTCAGCATGTGCTGGCCCTTGAACTGCACCGGTGCGCCCTGGAACAGGCGGAACTTGTACTTGCCCGACAGCTTGCCGAAGGCGATGACCGAGCCGCTGAAGGTGACGGCGCCGATGGCCGCGCCCAGGAACAGCTCGAGCCGGTTGCCGTAAGGAATGCCGTGGCGCACGAAGCCCTCGAAGAGCACGGCGCCGTCGGGCGTGCGCGCACCGATGACGGCCGCCACGGGCGCGGCGGTGATGCCGAAGGCCCAGGGCTCGGCCACCGCGGCCACGCCGATGAACACCGCGGCCAGACCGATCATGCTGTGCATGAAGGCGACCAGCTCGGGCATCTTGGTCATCTCGACCTTGTTGGCCATGAAGGCGCCCAGGCCGCCACCCACCACGACGGCGGCCAGCACCCAGGCGATGCCGGTGGTGAAGTCGACGTTAAGCGCGCGCGCCTGCCCGTGGACCAGCGCGATGGTGGTCAGCACGGCGATCGCCATGCCGGTCATGCCGAAGACGTTGCCGCGGATCGAGGTGGTGGGATGCGAGAGGCCTTTCAGGGCCTGGATGAAGCAGACGCTGGCAACGAGGTACAGCAGCGTGACGAGGTTCATGCTCACTTGGCGACTCCCTCAACAGCCTTGGGGGCGGCCTTCTTGTCTTTCTTCTTGAACATCTCGAGCATCCGGCGCGTGACCAGGAAGCCACCGAAGACGTTCACCGCGGCCAGCGCCACGGCGAGCACGCCCATGGTCTTGCCCAGCGGGGTGGTGGTGAGCGCGGCGGCCAGCATGGCACCCACGATCACGATGGCCGAGATGGCGTTGGTCACGGCCATGAGCGGCGTGTGCAGCGCGGGCGTGACGGTCCAGACCACGTGGTAGCCGACATAGATGGCCAGCACGAAGATGGTCAGGTTGATGACGGTGTGCGAAACGATTTCCATGGTGTTTTCTTCTCCTCGTTCGGTCTCGGTCTCTGGGTCTTGGGCTCTGTCAGAGCTTCTTGACTTCGTTGATGCGGTTGGCATCGCCAAGCAGCACCACCTTGGGCTTGTAGTCCGCGGCTTCGGCCTCGGTCATGGGGGCGTAGGTGCAGATGATGAGCAGGTCGCCCACATGCGCCTTGCGCGCCGCCGCGCCGTTGAGCGAGATGGCGCCCGATCCGCGCGCCGCCTTGATGATGTAGGTCGAGAAGCGCTCGCCGTTGTTGACGTTGTACAGCTCGATCTTTTCGTACTCGCGCATGTCGGCCGCGTCGAGCAGGTCTTCGTCGATGCCGCACGAGCCTTCGTAGTGCAGGTCGGCTTCGGTCACGGTGGCGCGATGCAGCTTCGCGCGGAGCATGGTGCGATTCATGAAAGGCAGCCTGCTCTTACTTGCGCGTGACCTGGCCGTCTTGCGTGACGCGGCAGGCGGCGACGATGTCGTCCTCGAGGTCGATCTGGAGCGCGCCTTCCTTCGTGACGACGAGCTTGAGGAAGTCGAGCACGTTGCGCGCATAGAGCGCCGACGCGTCGGCCGCCACCAGCGCCGCGAGGTTGGTTTCGCCGACGATGGTCACGCCATGCTTGACCACGGTCTTGTCGGCTTCCGACAGCGGGCAGTTGCCGCCGACACCATCAGGGCCTTTGCCGGCCGCGATGTCGACGATGACCGAGCCCGGCTTCATCGACTTGACCATCTCCTCGGTGATGAGGGTGGGCGCGGCGCGGCCGGGAATGAGCGCGGTGCTGATGACCACGTCGGCCAGCGCGACGCGCTTGGCGACCTCGATCTGCTGGCGAGCGAGCCAGCTCGGGGGCATCGGCTTGGCGTAGCCGCCGACACCGACCGCGGCTTCTTTCTCTTCGTCGGTGTCGTAGGACACCTCGATGAACTTGCCGCCCAGCGACTCGATCTGTTCCTTGACGCTCGGACGCACGTCCGACGCTTCAATGACGGCGCCCAGGCGCTTGGCCGTGGCGATCGCCTGCAGGCCGGCCACGCCGACGCCCAGGATGACGACGCGGGCGGCCTTCACGGTGCCGGCGGCGGTCATGAGCATGGGAAAGAAGCGCTGGTACTTGTCGGCCGCGATCATCACGGCCTTGTAGCCCGCAATGTTGGCCTGCGAGCTGAGCACGTCCATGCTCTGGGCACGGGTGGTGCGCGGCGCGGCTTCGAGGGCGAAGCCGGTGACGCCCGCGGCGGCCAGGCGTTGCAGGCCGGCCGCGTCGAAAGGATTGAGCATGCCGATGACGACCGCGCCGGCCTTCAGCTGCGCCGCTTCGGCGTCGCTGGGCGTGCGCACCTTGAGCACCATGTCGGCGGAGAACGCCCCGGCCTGATCTGTGATTTCCGCGCCGGCGGTCTGGTAAGCCGCATCGGTGACGCTGGCTGCAACGCCGGCTCCCGACTGAACACGAACGATGTGCCCGGAAGCGACCAGTTTCTTCACCGTTTCAGGTGTCACGGCCACTCGGGTTTCGCCAGCCGCTGTCTCGGCAGGCACGCCTATCAACATAGAGATCTCCTCAGGGGGAAGGGGCAGCACGGATTGCGGGCAGAGCTTACAGCAAGATTACAAGCGTTCACTGTCGCCAAGATGCTGCATGCACATTGCCTGCCAATGCCCGCCCACATTGAATTCATAGCTATTCAATTGATAGCAAATTGAGGATCGATGCGATTCTGGGCGCCCACCGCCCGCATGGGTTGAAACCCGTAGGCCGCGCGATCCGGCGGAATTCCCAGAATGCAATCAATTGAGATCAATTGACCTCAATTAACGATTGGATCACATAGATCAAATCAATTTGGGTGAATTAGTGGCAATTGACACTCCAAACCCAAGACGCAGATAGATACACTTCGATTCATATTGCCGACACATACACAGATCGGCTCAGGGCGGAAAAGGGAATGGAATGCGAATTGCAGTACTCGACACTGAGCCGGACCAGCTTCAGTTGATCAACCAAACCATGGCGAGCCTCGGCCACGAGTGCCACACCTATCCTGGTGGCAAGGCGCTGCTCCATGCGATGCGCCGCGAGACCTTCGACATGCTGGTGCTCGACTGGCGCCTGCCCGACATGAAGGGCCCCGACGTCGTGCGGACGATCCGCCAGGACTACAAGAGCCGGATGCCCATCCTGTTCGTGACCGAATGCCACGACGACACCGACCTGGTCGAGGGCCTCAATGTCGGTGCCGACGATTTCATGGCCAAGCCGCTGCGCGCGACCGAGCTGCAGGCCCGCATCAACGCGCTGCTGCGCCGCTCCTACCCCGCACGGCACGAGCCCGAACTGGTGTTCGGCCCGTACCACTTCTTTCCGCCCTCGCGCACCATCCGGGTCCACGGCGCGCTGGTCGAACTGAAGAACCGCGAATACGAACTCGCGCTCTTCCTGTTCCAGAACCTCGGGCGCCTGCTGTCGCGCGAGCACCTGCATGAAGCGGTCTGGAGGCTGGGCGTCGAAGCCCTGTCGCGCTCGCTCGACACCCACGTGTCGCGCCTGCGCACCAAGCTCGAGCTGCGCCCCGCGAACGGTTTTCTGCTGCTGGCGGTCTATGGCCTCGGCTACCGGCTGGAAACCATCGAAGTCGACACGCAGGCGGTCACGGCCCTGCGCTGAAGCGCTCCGGCCCGCGGCGCCTGGTGTGCTGCGATCGGCCGATAGTCGATAGACTCGCGCCCACGATGCCCACACGCTGGAAACCCAATGTCACCGTGGCCGCGGTGATCGAGCAAGACGGCCGCTTCCTGCTCGTCGAAGAGCAGACCGACGACGGCCTGAAGCTCAACAACCCCGCCGGCCACCTCGACCCCGGCGAGTCGCCCGAGGACGGCTGCATCCGCGAGACGCTCGAGGAAACAGCCCACGCCTTCACGCCGACCGCGCTGCTCGGCGTCTACATGGCGCGCTCGGCCGAACAGCCCGACGTGACCTACATGCGCTTCGCCTTCACCGGCGAACTGGGCGCACGCGAAGCAGGTCGCGCGCTCGACGAAGGCATCGTGCGCACGCTGTGGATGACCGTGGACGAGATCCGTGCCAGCGTGGCGCGCCACCGCAGCCCGCTGCTGCTGCGCTGCATCGAGGATTACCTCGCCGGCAAGCGCCACCCGCTCACGCTGATCCACACCGAAGACGGCGTGCGGCAGCCGCGCTGATCAGCTGCCGCAAGGCTCAGACGATGACGCCGCCCCCGAGGCAGCGTTCGCCGTCGTACAGCACCGCCGACTGTCCCGGCGTGACCGCCCATTGCGGCGCACCGAAGCGCAGGCTGAACGCACCGTTGGCGCCCTCGGCCATCTCGCAGGCCGCATCGGCCTGCCGGTAGCGGGCTTTCGATCCGTAGCTGCCGGCCACGGGCGCTTCGCCCGCCACCCAGCTCGCGTCGTCCGCCTTCAGTTCGGTCGACAGCAGCCACGGATGGTCGTGCCCCTGCACCACCCACAGCGTGTTCTTCTCGACGTCCTTGCGCGCGACGAACCAGGGCGAATGGTCGCCCGCGCCGCGCTGTGCGCCCTTCTCCTTCACGCCGCCGATGCCCAGGCCTTGCCGCTGGCCCAGCGTGTAGAAGCTCAGGCCCTGGTGCTCGCCGAGCTTGCGGCCGCGGTCGTCCTTGATCGGGCCTGGCTCTTTCGAGATGTAGCGGTTCAGGAAGTCGCGGAACGGCCGCTCGCCGATGAAGCAGATGCCGGTCGAGTCCTTCTTCTTCGCATTGGGCAGGCCGATTTCTTCCGCGATGCGGCGCACCTCGGTCTTGTGCAGCTCGCCGACCGGGAACAGCGTCTTGGACAGCTGCGCCTGGTTCAGGCGGTGCAGGAAGTAGCTCTGATCCTTCGAGTTGTCGAGCCCCTTGAGCAGCTCGTGCCGGCCCGTGGCCTCGTTCAGGCGCACGCGGGCGTAGTGGCCGGTGGCGATCTTCTCGGCGCCCAGCCGCATGGCGTGGTCGAGAAAGGCCTTGAACTTGATCTCGGCGTTGCACAGCACGTCGGGGTTGGGCGTGCGGCCGGCCTTGTATTCGCGCAGGAACTCGGCGAACACGCGGTCCTTGTAGTCGGCGGCAAAGTTGACGTGCTCGATCTCGATGCCCAGCACGTCGGCCACGCTGGCGGCGTCGATGAAGTCGACGTTCGACGAGCAGTACTCGCTGTCGTCGTCGTCTTCCCAGTTCTTCATGAAGATGCCGACCACCTCGTGCCCCTGCTGCTTGAGCAGGTGCGCGGTGACCGCGGAGTCCACCCCGCCGCTCAGCCCGACCACGATCCGTTGTTTTGCCATAAGCCCGCCATTGTCCCAGCCCGGCGACAGGGGCATCCGGCGTGTGGGAAATCGGGAAAACCCGTGTCGCCGGCTTGTCAGCCCGCACTCCACGATGCGAAAGGCCGGCGCTACAGTGACCCGAAACACAGCGGAGACACCACGCATGGCGACCCCTTCCCCCTCTGGCGACCCCACCCCCTGGACGCGCAACTACCCGCCCGGCATGCGCTGGGACGCCGAGCTGCCCGTCAAGCCTGTGCAGCAGATGCTCGACGAGGCGGTCGCCCGCTGGCCCGACCACTCGGCCGTCGAGTTCATGGGCCAGTCGCTCAGCTACCGCCAGCTCGGCGACGCGGTGGACCGCGCCGCCAAGGGCCTGCAGGACCTGGGCGTGAAGCCGGGCGTGCACGTCGGCCTGTACCTGCCGAACACGCCGCACTACCCCATCGCCTTCTTCGCCGTGCTGAAAGCCGGCGGCACGGTGGTGAACTACTCGCCCCTGGACGCCGAGCGCGTGCTGGCCCACAAGATCGAGGACAGCCGCACCGACATCCTCGTCACGCTCGACCTCGTGAACCTCTACCCGCTGATGGCGCGCCTGCTCGACAGCTCGCGCCTGAAGACGCTGGTGGTCGGCAGCCTCGGCGACTACGGCGCAGCGGGCGACAAGGTGCAGGCCCAACTGCAGGCCGCGGGCCAGATCGCGCCCGTGCCGGTGGACGCGCGCCACATGCGCTTCACCGACCTGCTCCAGAGCGAAGGCACGCACCAGACCTACCCGCTCGGCGACCTGGCCGAAGAGATCGTCGTGCTGCAGTACACCGGCGGCACCACCGGCCTGCCCAAGGGCGCGATGCTCACGCACGCCAACCTCACGTCGGCTTCGGCGCAGTACTACGAATCGACGCGCGGCGAGCCGCCCATCCTCGACGAAGGCAAGGAGCGCTTCCTGGTCGTGCTGCCGCTGTTCCACATCTTCGCGCTCAGCGCCGCGATGCTGCTGGGCGTGCGCCTGGGTGCGGCGCTGGTGCTGCACACGCGCTTCGATGTCGACGCGGTGATGAACGAACTCGCGGCCAGCAAGATCAGCGTCTTCCCCGGCGTGCCGACCATGTACACCGCCATCCTTTCGCACCCCAAGGCCAAAGAGATGGACCTGCGTTCGCTGAAGTTCTGCGGCTCGGGCGGCGCGCCGTTGCCGGTGGAGGTGGAGCAGCGCTTCTTCGAACTCACCGGCTGCCACCTCAACGAAGGCTGGGGCATGACCGAGACCTCGCCCGTGGGCACCTTCACGCCCGCGCGCGGCGTGCGCAAGGCGGGCTCGTGCGGCATGCCGCTGCCGCGCGTGCGCATCAAGCTCGTGAGCCTGGACGACCCGACGAAAGACGTGACCGCGTTCGGCGAGCCCGGCGAGCTGTGCGTGCAAGGGCCGAACGTCATGAAGGGCTACTGGAACAACCCGAAGGCCACCGCCGAGTCGATGACGGCCGACGGCTACTTCCGCAGCGGCGACGTCGCGAAGATGGACGCCGACGGCTACCTGTACATCGTCGACCGCACCAAGGACATGCTGCTGTGCGGCGGCTACAACGTGTACCCGCGCGTGCTCGAAGAGGCGGTGTACGAACACCCGTCGGTGGCCGAGGTCTGCGTGATCGGTGTGCCCGACGAGTACCGCGGGCAATCGCCGAAAGCTTTCGTGAAGCTCAAGGACGGCGCGGAAGAACTCACGCTCGACACGCTCAAGTCTTTCCTGAAGAACCGCCTGGGCAAGCACGAGATGATCGGCGCGCTCGAGATTCGCGCCGAGTTGCCCAAGACTGCCGTGGGCAAGCTCTCGAAGAAGGACCTCGTGGACGAGGAAGCCCGCAAGCGGGCCTAGGACGAGGCCTTACTTACTTCTTCTGGCCGAACGCACCGGCGAGCAGCTCGTACGAGCGCAGCCGGGCGGTGTGGTCGAACACCTGCGAGGTGATCATGAGTTCGTCGGCGCCGGTGCGCGCCACGAACGCTTCCACGCCCTGCTTCACCGTCTCGACCGAGCCCACCGCCGAGCACGACAGCACCGAGTCGAGCAGCGCGTTCTCGGCCGGGCCGACCTTCTGGCGGTAGTTCTCCACCGGCGGCGGCAGCTGGCCGGGACGGCCGCTGCGCAGGTTCACGAAGGCCTGCTGCCACGAGGTGGCGCGGAACTCGGCTTCGGCGTCGGTGTCGGCCGCGAACACGTTGAAGCCCAGCATCACATACGGCTTCTGCAGCTGCGCCGAAGGCTTGAAGGTCTCGCGGTAGATCTGGATGGCCTGCATGATCTGCTGCGGCGCGAAGTGCGAGGCAAAGGCGTAGGGCAGGCCCAGGTGCGCCGCCAGCTGCGCGCCGAAGGTGCTCGAACCGAGGATCCACACCGGCACCTCGAGCCCCGCGCCGGGCACGGCGCGCACGGCCTGCTGTGGGTTCTTCGACATGAAGTCCATGAGCTCCATCACGTCCTGCGGGAACTGGTCGGCGTCCGACTCCAGGTTGCGCCGCAGCGCGCGCGCGGTGCGCTGGTCGGAGCCGGGCGCGCGGCCCAGGCCGAGGTCGACGCGCCCCGGGTACAGCGACTCCAGCGTGCCGAACTGCTCGGCGATCACCAGCGGCGAGTGGTTGGGCAGCATCACGCCGCCGGCGCCGATGCGGATGCTGGAGGTGCCCGCGCCCACATACGACAGCAACACGGCCGTGGCCGCGCTCGCGATGCCCGGCATGCCGTGGTGCTCGGCCAGCCAGTAGCGCGTGTAGCCCAGCACCTCGCCGTGCTGCGCCAGCGACAGCGAGTTGCGGAACGACTGCGCGGCATCGCTGCCTTCGGTGATCGGGGAAAGGTCGAGGATCGAAAGCGGAATCATGGCGCGATCATGGCGCGAACAGCCCCATGCCGTCACGCACGGGGCTATTCGGTTTGGTATAGCGTCGCGACGCTCGCGAAATCGCGGCCGTGCTGCGTCACATGGACCTGGAACGGCACGCTCTCGCCCGGTGCAATGGCCGGCAGGTTCTCGACCACCTTGAAGCCGGTCAGCTGGTCGTTGCGGTCGCGCAGGCTGACCCACAGGCGCACCTTGGCCGCAATGGCCGTGCCGGGGTTCTTCACCGTGCCCGTGACCTCGACGCTCTTGTAGCTGAAGCGCTGGCTGAAGTTGAGCAGCACGCTGCCGGTGCCGGCCTTGGTGCCCGTCACCTGTACTTCCAACGGCTTGCGCGGGCCGGGCAATGCGGCGCGGCGCATCGGCTTCCACTCGACGCGGGTCTGGGTGATGCGGTCCACGGCCCTCGGCTCGAACAGGATCGGAAAGCGCTCGCCCGGGTACAGGTAGGCCAACTCGTCCAGGCGCGTGGTGCCGTCGGCCGTGCTGCCGCCGAAGCGCGCGATCACGGCGCCGGGCGTGATCGCCACGGCGTCGGTGCTGCGGTTCACCAGCTCGGTCATGAACAGCGGCCGCTGGATCGTGCTGCGCCCCGCCACCAGCGGCAGCAGTTCGAGTTGCCGCGGGTCGAAGCGCTCGCTGTCCTCGGCCAGCAGGTCTTCGGTGCTCAGCCGCAGGTCGGGGTGGAAGACCTCCGGCGCGCCGGTCGTGCGGATCACGCGGTCGGCGCTCAGCACCGTCGTGCGCGACCCCGAAGGCGTGACCGTGCGGTAGCCGATGCGGTAGTCCCACGCCGCGATGGCGGTGCCGCGTCCGAAGCGGCTGAGGTCGACATCGATCGCGGCGCGCCCGCCCGGCTCCAGCGTGGACCCGGGCGCGTGGCCGCGACCGACGCCGATCACTTGACCCGCGTCGTCGTACAGCGTGACGAGCGCTTCGATGCTGCCGAACGCCGGTGCACCCGCGGCACCCGCATGCACGAGGCGGCCAGCCAGGCGCACGCGCTCGCCCTGCTGCACCAGCCGCAGGCGCGAGAACGCCAGGCGCGGCCCTTCGGCGGCGCTGCGGGGTTCGGACAGCTTCTCGACCGTCACGTCCTGCCGCGTGACGTTCTTGCCCGACGGCAGATCGACCAGCACGGGCGCGGACTCGCCCGGCATCAGCACGTCGATCGGCAGCGATTCGCTGCGCTCGCTCAGCCGTGTGTCGCCGTCGTGGAACACGAGCTTCAGGCTGGGGCGTTCGAGCGGCCGGCCGGTCTCGTTGCGTGCCAGCACCAGCAGCTTCGGCCGCTCGCCGACCAGCACCTGGCGCGGCTCGGAGAGCTTCAGGCCGTCGGTCGCGATGGTGCGGTCGACGATGGCGCGCGCCACCGAAGGCGCCTCACTGCGCTTGCCCGAACCGAACAGCAGCATCGCGACCTGAACGGCCAGCGCCACGCCGACAAAGCCGATCACGACGAAGCCGATCGTGCGCAGCATCTGCTTCTGGCGCAGCGCCTGTTCGGCCGCGATCTGCTGGCCGGCGTGGTGCTTGACCTGCTGCAACACGCGCTCGAGGCGGTCGGACACGTCGTCTTCCACCAGCGACATCGAGCCGCAGTGCGAGCAGGTGTATTCGTTCAGGCCGGTGCGGCGCAGCGTGCTACTGCCGCACTCGCCGCATTTGAGGGTCTGCAGATCGATGCTCATGGATGTCTTTTCTTTTGTCCCTTACCAGCCGAACACGTCGACGATGTCTTCGGCCGCTGCAGCGCTGCCCAGCAGCGGCACGAGGCGCTCGACCAGCCGCGCGCGATGCACCGGATCGACCTCGCAGTCGTCCTCGTCGGTGAAGATGGCGTCGCCCGCTTCGTCCCACACCTGGCCGATGGTGCCCAGGCAGGCGGCCATCTCGAAGATGTCGGCGAAGAGCGGATCGTCTTCCTGCCATGCGCCCGTGCCGTGCATCGCGAGCTGGATCGCACCGGTGCGCAGGTCGAAGATGAACGGATCGGCGCCCTGGTCGGCCACCACCAGCCAATGCTCGGGCCAGTCGGCAATGCGCTCGCCGGTGATGCCGTGCCAGCGGTAGCCCGCCTGCAGCTGCCACAGGCGCGACAGCGCGGGAATGCTGAACGGATTGCCCGTGGTCGGCACCGTAAGGCCCGCGTAGCCCACGCGGTCGTTGACCCAGTCGCCGAGCGGGCCGACCTGTTCGTAGAAGGTGGCGATGGCGGCGGGCAACGCCAGCTCGCCGTGCCAGTGCTCGGCGGCGGATTGCGGCGCGAGTGCGCCATGAGGTGCCAAGGCCGCGCGGGCCTGTTCGATCGATGCCACGTGTCTTGTTCTCCGTTCAGGCCAGGCAGGCGGTCTGCAATGCAGTGCGCAGTGCGTCGATGTCGCCGGGTGCGACCTCGTGCACGCCTGGCACACCGGCCAGGCCGCAGGCCGTCGATGCCACCACGGGCACGCCGGCCGCCACGGCGCGCAACAGCGCGCGCGGTGCGTGCTCGATGTGCGCGGGCAGCACGACGACAGCGGCACCGGCCAACCCGTCGCCTTGCCAGTTCATGTGTTGAATGTGTTCGATGCCGTGCCAGAGCCGCGCATCGTCCGATGGCACCCCCAGCACGCGCAGGCGGCATGGCCACCCTTGCAGTGCGGCAGCAAGTTCACGCGCGCCTTTGCGTGCCAGCGCGCTCGCGGCGAACACGACGAGCGGCGGTTCTTGGCGCGCGCTGCGCGTCGCCTTCATCAGAGGCAACACCCAATCGAGCCGCTGCAGCGTGGCCTGCGGTGCGTGTGCCGCCATGGCCTGCGCCACTGCAGCATGCGGCGTGACGATGCTTGCCGCGCGTGCGAGCGCCAGCGCCTCGTCGCGCACCAGCGACGCATCGGCACGGAAGTCGCGCAAGGTCGCATCGCCGGGCCAGCGTTGCGAGGCGGCATCGAGCGTCTGTTCGATGTCGGCCATCGGCAAGGCGCTGGCCAGCACGGTGATGCGGCGCCCGTCGAGCGCGCCGAGGCGCTGCAGGTGCGGCAGCAGCGACTGCTCGACCACCAGGTGCGTGTGTTCAGGCGCCAGCCGCGCGGCAAAAGCCTGCGCGAGCCAGCGCTGGCCGTCGATCAGGCTGGCTTGGCGCCGGCCCGCTTGCCGCGCCCAGAGCCGCTGCCACGCGGCACGGCGCAGGCTCGCGGCCCACGGGGTGGTCACTTGCTCTTTCGTCGCAGGCTCGCGATGCCAGCCTGCAGCAGGCATGCGCCAGAACGCGAGCCGCAGCGGCACGGGCTGCATGCGTTGCGCCTGCGGATGCGCGTCGCGCAGGTGGCGTGCGAACTCCGGCGTCCAGCCATCGACGAGCACCGCCGTCTGGCCTTCGGGACCGACGGCGATCGGCGGGCGATGGCGAAAGCACGCGGTCTGGTCGCAGCTCAGGCAGCCGCGCGCCAACGGCAACGCGGTGGGCGTGTCGTCGTTCGTGCGCCGCAGCGTGACGGGCTCGGTCGGCACTGCCAGCGGCGTGCGCGCGCGAATGCGCACCACGAGCTCGGTGTCGGTCAACGCCACTTCGAGCCGCCACGCCTGCCGGGCGCGCAACTTGAGGTCGACGTAGTTCCAGAACACCGTCGCATCGACGGCGTCGCTGCCCGGCGCGTCCGCCTGCTCGATGCGCGCCGTGTGGCCGTGGCGCTCGACCAACTCGAAGCCCGCACGCACGGCCACGGTGGCAAGCGCGTTCGACAGCTGGCACAGCCCACCGGCCAGCGTCGGCACCACGCAACCGCCGCGCACCTCGCGCCCGACCACGAAGCCGCGCCCCGCGCCCGGTCGCCCGAGCTGGCGCCAGAAGCTCAGCACTTCGCCGGCCGGCACCTCGATGGCGTCGAAGGCAACCCGCGCCACGCGCAGGTTCTGCACCTTACCGGCGACCAGCGGAAATTCATCGGCCCGGCCGTCGGTCCATAAGGGGGTTCGGTACTGGGCGAGCACCGGCGCGTCGGCCAGTGCGTGTTGGCCGCGGGGCCAGCGCCGGGCCGAAGGCCGCAAGGTTTCGCGCAGGGCGTGGGCCGTGGCGAGCAGCCGCGAGCGCAGCCAGAAGTCGATCGCATCGATGCGGCGCGGCGGCTGCCAGGCCTGCACGCTCACGCGGTGGGGCCTCGCTTGCGCCATTGGCCGAGGTCGGCTTCGATGCGCTCGTTGATGTTGCCGCTCCATTGCGCGCCGAAGCCGGCGTCGCGCAGCAGCTCCACGATGCGATGGCCGACCACGACGGTGTTGGCTTCGCGCTGCGCGATCTCGGGAATCATGCCGCCGCTGAAGGCGAGGTACAGGCGGCCGTTGCGCACGGCGCCGTCGAGGTCCTGTGCGTGATAGAAGCAGCAGCCCCGGATGCCGGACTCGAGCCTTCCTGCCGCACGCCACTGCTCGCGCACGTCGTCGTGGCCGTCGGACAGCGTGTTGCCGGCGCGGTGCAGGGCGATGATGTTTTCACTGCGCAGTTGGGCGAACACGGCGTCGAGCCGGTCGTACTCGGTCTGCACGGGCCACTGCGCCTCGGCGGCGCGCTTGGCGGCGCAGGCGAGCGTGGTCTCGGCCTTGATCCAGGCGCGGTCCTCGGGCGTGAGCTCATCGGGATCGAGGTACTCGTCGGTGATCATCCAGCCGATGTCGGCATCGGCGTGAAAACCGCTCCACACCAGGTCGTGGATGCGTCCGCGCGTGTCTTCGGGGTCGAGAGTGAGGGCCATGCGTAGTGGGTCGTCGCTGGGTCGGCGACGGGTCATGCTTTCATTTTTCGCGGTCGGAACGACGCTCGATTCTCGCGTGTCCGCACTACGGCGATGCGTTAATGCAAAAGCATGCGCTCTGGCGGCCATCCCTTCCGCGCCCAAATCATGAAGGATGCGCAAGGCCAAGGCAATGTGACTTTCGGCCAAGATTTCACGGTCATGGCCCATGAAAAAAGCCGACCCTGCGTTGGCAGGGCCGGCTTTCATGAAGACCTGGAACGTTCGCCGATCCCATCGGCGAGGCGTTCGGACCGCTTACAGCGGCAGTGCGTCGCCGTGGGCGGCAGCGCGGGCTGCGGCGCGAACCGCAGCGCGGTCGACGGTGCTGGCAACGATCGGGGCCACGCCCGACGAAGCGCCTTCGGCGTACGGGTCAGCGCTGTGTGCAGCGGCGACGGCGTCGGCACGGACGGCAGCGCGGCTGGTCGACGAGACGATCACCGGTGCGGGGCCTGCGTTGGCGCCGGTGGCGTACGGGTTGGCGCTGTGTGCGGCCACGACGGCTTGTGCGGCGACGTCGGCACGGCTGGCGGCCGAGGTCAGTTGATGCACGCCTTCATAGCTTTCGGCATGGGCGGCGCCGGCAACGGCCATCAGGGCAACAGCAACGGCGGAGAGGATCTTCGAGGCGGTCATTTGGATTTCTTCCTTCTTCAATTCAGTTCAAGTTCTTGCTTTGGATGTCGAACCGGTCTTGGGTGGGTCACCGCCCCTCTGTTCTTTTTCGGAGGGCGGCCACCTCGCTCGGGGCCCTGTTCACCCAGATCAGCTTTGAGGGCTGGTCCGTGAGATAAATTGTGCGCCGCGATCTAGGTAAAAACCCGTAGCAAAACGAACCACGGTGTTCACGGATTCGAAACAATTGAAAGGAAGCGGGACGCGCAGGGCCCTGTTCGCGAGGGGAAAACAAAAACGCGCGTCCCCGGACCGGGAACGCGCGTTTCTGTGAAATCGCACGGATCGCAGCGCGTCCGCCCACGAAGGACGGCAGCTGCGGCTCGCTGGATCAGAACGGAATGTCGTCGTCCATGTCGTCGAAGCCCGACGACGACTTGGCCGGAGCCTGGCGCGGCGCCGGTGCCGGCGCGCGCGGTGCTGCGGCTGCTGCGGGGGCACGCGGGGCGTAACCGCCACCGCCGCCACCACCACCGCCGCCTTGCGAATAACCGCCGCCGCCGCCACCACCGCCTTGCGAGTAGCCGCCGTCGTCTTCCGGACCGCCCGACGGGCCGCCCTGGCCCTGGCGGCTGCCCAGCATTTGCATCTGGTCGGCGCGGATTTCGGTGGTGTACTTTTCGATGCCGTCCTTGTCGGTCCACTTGCGCGTGCGCAGCGAGCCTTCGACATACACCTGCGAGCCCTTGCGCAGGTACTGGCCGGCGATTTCGGCCAGGCGGCCGTTGAACACGATGCGGTGCCATTCGGTGGCTTCGCGCATCTCACCGCTTTGCTTGTCTTTCCAGCGATCGGTGGTGGCCACGGTGACGTTTGCGACCTGATCGCCGCTCGGGAAAGTCCGCATTTCGGGGTCGCGCCCCAGGTTGCCGACGACGATGACTTTATTGACCGATGCCATATGCACTGCCCCTGATAAGTAGATGAAGGAGGAGGAAGAGAACCCTCGATTGTGCCCGATGGGGCCCGCCCGGGCTCCCGCCGGCCAGCCCCCGCCCCGGGCCGCCCGCCCAGACCGCCGGAACCCGCCGGCTGGCCATGAAATCCCGGCCGGACTATCATGTCCGGTTGCCCTCGGACGATCGCCCCCTTTGAATTCAATATCCACTGAAGACACCGCGGAGCGTGCGCGCGACGCAGAACGCGAACGTGACGTCTACCTCGGCGCGCTGCTCGCCCAGCAGCGCATCAGCATCCGCGGCGCGCGCACCCACAACCTGAAGAACGTCGACCTCGACATTCCGCGCAACAAGCTGGTGGTGATCACCGGCCTGTCGGGCTCGGGCAAGTCGAGCCTGGCGTTCGACACGCTGTATGCCGAAGGGCAGCGGCGCTACGTGGAAAGCCTCTCGGCCTATGCGCGGCAGTTTTTGCAGCTCATGGACAAGCCCGATGTCGACGTGATCGAAGGGCTGTCGCCCGCCATCAGCATCGAGCAGAAGGCCACCAGCCACAACCCGCGCTCCACCGTGGGCACGGTGACCGAGATCCACGACTACCTGCGCCTCTTGTACGCCCGCGCCGGCACGCCCTTCTGCCCCGACCACCACCTGCCGCTGCAGGCGCAGACGGTCTCGCAGATGGTCGACGCCACGCTGGCCCTGCCCGACGAGCCCCGGCTGATGATCCTGGCGCCCGTGGCGCGCGAGAAGAAGGGCGAGTTCCTCGAACTCTTCACCGAGATGCAGGCGGCGGGCTACGTGCGCTTTCGCGTCGACGGGCAAACCTACGAATACAACGACCTGCCCAAGCTCAAGAAGACCGAGAAGCACGACATCGACGTCGTCATCGACCGCCTGCGCGCACGCCCCGACATGCAGCAGCGCCTGGCCGAAAGCTTCGAGGCCGCGCTGCGCCTGGCCGAAGGCCGCGCCATTGCGCTGGAACTGGGCGCCGAAGGTACGGCCGACAAGGAACACCTGTTCAACGCCAAGTTCGCCTGCCCGATCTGCCATTACTCGCTGTCGGAGCTCGAACCGCGCCTGTTCTCGTTCAACTCGCCCGTGGGTGCCTGCCCCAGCTGCGACGGCCTGGGCCATCGCGAGGTGTTCGACCCGGTGCGCGTGGTGGCGTTTCCGTCGCTGTCGATCGCCAGCGGTGCCATCAAGGGCTGGGACCGCCGCAATGGCTACTACTTCAGCATGGTCGAGAGCGTCGCCAAGCACTACAAGTTCGACGTCGACGCGCCCTTCGAATCGCTGCCGGCCTCGGTGCAGCAGGTGCTGCTGCATGGCTCGGCCGCTGAAGAGATCAAGTTCAACTACACCATGGAGTCGGGCAACTTCGCGGGCAAGAAGCTCACGAAGAAGCACCCCTTCGAGGGGATCATCCCGAACATGACGCGGCGCTACCGCGAGACCGACTCGGTGATGGTGCGCGAAGACCTCGCGCGCTTTCGCAACCAGCAGCCCTGCCCCGACTGCGGCGGCTCGCGGCTGCGACGCGAGGCGCGCAACGTGTTTCTGGTGGACGACACGGGGCACGTGGCCGCGAACGGGGGCGAACCCCCACGCATGGCGATCTTCGAACTCAGCCACCTCACGCTGCGCGACGCCTACGCCTGGTTCAGCACGCTCAAGCTGCGCGGTGCCAAGGCCGACATCGCCGACAAGGTCGTGCGCGAGATCGGCCTGCGCCTGAAATTCCTGAACGACGTGGGCCTCAATTACCTGAGCCTGGACCGCAGCGCCGAGACGCTCTCGGGCGGCGAGGCGCAGCGCATCCGCCTCGCCTCGCAGATCGGCTCGGGCCTCACGGGCGTGATGTACGTGCTCGACGAGCCCAGCATCGGCCTGCACCAGCGCGACAACGACCGGCTCATCGGCACGCTCAAGCATCTGCGCGACATCGGCAACAGCGTGATCGTGGTCGAGCACGACGAAGACATGATCCACGCCGCCGACCACGTCATCGACATGGGCCCCGGCGCCGGCGTGCACGGCGGCCGCGTGATGGCCCAGGGCACCTACGCCCAGGTGTCGGCCAACCCCGACTCGCTCACCGGCCAGTACCTTTCGGGCGTGAAAAAGATCGAAGTGCCCAAGCACCGCACCGCGTGGCTGCCGGCCGTGAAGAAGCCGGCCTTCAACGAAGGCAAGAAGCCCTCGCGCTTTCCGCAGAGCCCCGCGGCCGAACGCCGTGCCGCGCGCGAAGCGGCGCACCTCGCGTCGCAGACCGACCTGCAGGAGATCCGCGTCGTCGGCGCGACCGGCAACAACCTGAAGAACGTGAGCGTGGCCTTCCCGGTGGGCCTCTTGACCTGCGTGACCGGCGTCTCGGGCTCGGGCAAGTCGACGCTGGTGAACGACACGCTCTACACCGCCGTGGCACGCACGCTGTACCGCGCGCACGAAGAGCCGGCCGCGCACGAGTCGGTGGAAGGCATCGAGTACTTCGACAAGGTCATCAACGTCGACCAGAGCCCCATCGGCCGCACGCCGCGCAGCAACCCGGCCACCTACACGGGCCTGTTCACGCCCATCCGCGAACTGATGGCCGAGACCAACACCGCGCGCGAGCGCGGCTACGGCCCGGGCCGCTTCAGCTTCAACGTGGCCGGTGGCCGCTGCGAGGCCTGCCAGGGCGACGGCGTGGTGAAGGTCGAGATGCACTTTTTGCCCGACGTGTACGTGCCCTGCGAGGTGTGCCACGGCCAACGCTACAACCGCGAGACGCTCGAGGTCCAGTACAAGGGCCGGAACATCGCGCAGATCCTCGAGATGACGGTCGAGACCGCGCACGAGTTTCTGAAGGCCGTGCCGACCATCGAGCGCAAGCTGCGCACGCTGCTCGACGTGGGCCTGAGCTACATCAAGCTCGGCCAGTCGGCCACCACGCTGTCGGGCGGCGAGGCGCAGCGCGTGAAGCTCGCGCTCGAGCTGAGCAAGCGCGACACGGGCCGCACGCTGTACATCCTCGACGAACCCACGACCGGCCTGCACTTCGCCGACATCGAGTTGCTGCTGAAGGTGCTGCACCAGCTGCGCGACGCGGGCAACACCATCGTCGTCATCGAGCACAACCTGGACGTCATCAAGACGGCCGATTGGCTCATCGACATGGGCCCTGAAGGCGGCGCCGGCGGCGGCACGGTGGTGGGCGAAGGCACGCCGGAAGACATCGCCGCGAACGAGGCGAGCCACACAGGCCGCTACCTCAAGCGCCTGCTGTAGCAGCACCGCCACCACGAATGCGCGGGCCGCGCCACAATCGCGGCCCATGCCTTCCTTCACCCCGCGCCAGTTCGTTCTTCTTGTCCTCCTCACCCTCGCGTGGGGCTTCAACTGGCCGGTGATGAAACTCGGCGTGGCCGACTACCCGCCGCTGGCCTTCCGTGCGATTTCTATCTGGCTGGGCGTGCCCGTGCTGGCGATGGCGCTGGTGGTGATGAAGGTCCCGTTCCGCGTGCCGCGCAGCGCATGGCCCGAGCTGGTGTGGCTGGGCGCGACCAACATGTTCGTCTGGCACGCCTGCATCATCCTCGCGGTGAAGGCACTGTCGGGCGGGCGTGCCGCGATCCTGGGCTACACGATGCCGGTGTTCTCTGCCGTCATCGGCGCGCTGCTGTTTTCGGCCGTGCTCACGCGCCGCGCATGGACCGGTGTGGGCGCCTGCGCCATCGGCGTCGGGCTGCTGCTGTGGCATGAGCTCACCGACTTCGCGGGCCGCCCCGGCTACGTGGCGCTGGCGCTGGTGGCCGCCGCCACCTGGGCGCTGGGCACGCAGCTGCTGCGCCACACGCGCATCGGCCTGCCGACGCTCACGCTCTCGTTCTGGATGACGGCCATGACGGCCGTGGTGATGACGGTGCTGTCGCTCCTGTTCGAGCGCGACCCATGGCGTTCGCCGGGCGCCGTGACCTGGGGATCGATCGCCTACAACGCGGTGCTGATCTTCGGCTTCGCGCACGCGGCCTGGTTCTACCTGGCGCGCGGCCTGCCGCCAGTAGCCTCGACCTTGAGCGTGATGTTCATTCCCGTGCTCGGCGTGTTCAGCGGCGCGGTGTGGCTCGGCGAGGTCGTGCACTGGCAGGACTGGGTGGCCGTGGCGCTGATGATGGTCGCCATCGCTTCGGTGCTGCTGCCTGCGCGCGGCAACAGCAGCGCGAGGGCCTGAACTCAGGTCGTCGTCTGCACGTGCAGGCGGCTGGTCTTGCAGCGGTGCAGCGCGCGGTAGTGCTCCAGCGGCCGGCCGTTCGCGCCGTAGGCGATCGATTCGATGCGCAGCAGCGGCTCGGGCTGCGGCAGGTCGAGCAGGCGGCAGGTCTCGGCGTCGGGCAGCACGGCGTCGATCCAGCGTTCGGCGCGCACCAGCCGCACGCCGTACTGGCGGCGCAGCACGTCGTACAGCGAGCGGTCGTCCAGCCGCGTGCGGTGCAGGCCCGGCGCGAGGTCGGCCGGCACGGCCGTCTCGACCAGCAACCGCAGCTCGCCGTCGACACTGCGCAGGCGCTTGAGGCCGACCACCTGCGCGTCTTCGGTGAGGCCCAACGCGGCGGCCTCTTGCGCGGTGGCGGCGCGCAGTTCCTGCACGAGGATCTGCGTGCGCACCGAGCGGCCCTTGCGCTCCATCTCGTCGGAGAAGCCCAGCACGGTGGAGACGAAATCTTCATCGCGCTCGCGGGCCGACACGAAGGCGCCGCGGCCCTTGATCTTGTAGATGAGGTTGTTGCGCACCAGGTCGGCCAGCGCCTCGCGCACCACGATGCGCGAGATGCCGAACTGCTCGCCCAGCTCGGCCTCGGACGGCAGCTTGGCGCCGATGGGCAGCACGCCCTGCAGGATCTGCAGCCGGATGGCGTCGCGGAACTGCGCCCACAGCGGCGATTCGGAGTTGCGGTCGAGCGAGGTGGTCGACACGGTGTTGTCGGAAGCGGTGGTGAGGGTCACGTTAGGTCGGGCCGAGGACGGGGCTGGCCATCAATGATGCATCGAAAGCGGAAGGCGCCGGCTCGTTGGCCGCCACCGGTTGCAGGCGCACGCCGTGGCGCTCGCGCAGTGCGGCGGCGCAGGTGCGCAGCTCTTCGTGCGCGCGGGCCGGGTCCCAGCCGAGGGCTTCGGCGGCCACGCCGGCGATCTCGGCGAGCGCGTCGTCGGTGATCAGCCCGCGGATGGCCAGCAGCGTGCGGCGGATCACGAGGTCGTCCAGGTGCACGACGCCGGTCTCCATGCACAGGTACGAGAGTTCGGCCGCCGAGTACCCGGGTGCGTGCTGCAGCGGCGTGTCGCCCGAAGCCGCGAGGCGCTGCGCCAGCGGCAGCGCCTTCGAGCCGTAGCGGCGCAGCAGGCCCAGCGCGCGCGCGCGGTCCAGGCCCGAGCCTGCGGTCATCTTGTCGATGAAGCGCTCGGTGGCGGCTGCGTCGGCCGGCAGCTCGGCGCCGCCGCCGATGGGCAGCGACTCGGTCGAGGCGGTGCGCGAGCGGCCCAGGTGGCGCAGCACGTGGTCGGTGGCTTCTTCGGCGAGCGCGCGGAAGGTGGTCCATTTGCCGCCGACGAGGCCGACGATGGGCACGTCGCGCGTGGCGCTCGGCGGATCGACCACCACCGAGTGGTCACGCGAGATCTGGCCCGGCTTGTCGGCGTCGGAGCGCGCCAGCGGGCGCACGCCGACATAGGTGTAGATCACGTGGTTGCGATCGAAGGCCATGTTCGGGAACACCTCGCGCAGCACGTCGATCAGGTAGTCGATCTCGGCCGGCTCGGTGACGATCTGGTCGGGGTCTTCCACCGGGATGTCGGTGGAGCCCACCAGCACGCGGTCGAGGAAGGGATAGACGATGCACACGCGCCCGTCCACCGCCTCGAAGTAGGCCATGCGGCCGTCGAGCGCATCGCGCAGCGCCGGGTGGTCGAGCACGAGGTGCGAGCCCTTCGTGCCCATCACGCGCGGGCCGGCACCGCCGAGCACGGCCGCGCTGCGGTCGAGCCAGGCGCCGGTGGCGTTCACCACGGTGTCGGCCGTGACGCGCACCAGCGCGCCGGTGATCTCGTCGCGCAGCGTGAGGATGTTGCCCGCGCAGCCCGTCACGCGGCAGTAGTTGGACGCGACCGAGCGCGGCTGGTCGCGGCAGGCGTCGCCGATGAGCTCGAGGATCAGCCATTCGGGATGGCTGATCCAGGCGTCGAAGAAGGTGGCGGTCCAGCGGATCGCGGCGCGGAACAGGCGGCGGTCGTTCGTGGGCACGCGGCTGATGCGGTGGCCGGGCATCACGCGCTGGCGACGGCCCAGCAGGTCGTACAGGCGCAGGCCCGCGGCCACGGCCAGCAGGCCGCGCGTGCGCTGCGGCGGCGTGCGCCCGAAGAACTTGAGCGCGCTGCTCAGCAGCCCGCCGAAGAAGCTCGACAGCGGCACCACGGTCTTCAGCGGCTGCACCAGGTGCGGCGCGTTGCGCAGCAGCAGGTTGCGCTCGCGCGTGGCTTCGGCCACCAGCGAGAAGCTGCCGTTTTCGAGGTAGCGCAGGCCGCCGTGGATCATGCGCGAGGGCGCGCTGCTGGCGCCGGCGCCGAAGTCGCCCTTGTCGACGATGAGGCAATCGACGCGCTGCAGCGACAGGTCGCGGAACACGCCCACGCCGTTGATGCCGGCGCCGACGATCACCGTCGAAAAATGGCGACCTTCGAGCGAGGCCGGGCGGACGAAAGGCAGTTGCCAGGCACTCATGACGCACCGCCCGAGAGGTGAGAAAAGACAGGAGACATGCGATCGATCAGTTCGTTGAATTCGGCGTTGAAATCGGCATGGGCCCGCGCGTCGCGCGCGTCGGGTTCGATGAGTTCGCAGGGCGCGCGCAGTGGGCTGGCAGGCCCCGCGTCGTCAAGGTCCTGCGACATCGCGGCATACAGGGCGGCGCCGCGCGCGCCGGTTTCGTCGTCGGCGCAGCGCTCGACCGGGTGGCCCAGCAGCGCCGCGAGCAGGCGCACCAGGCGTGCATCGCTGGCACCGCCGCCCAGCACGCTGGAGGCCGACACCGGCAGGCCCTGCGACGCGAGGCGCGCGGTGTGGCGCGCATGCAGCGCGGCCACGGCATCGACCACGGCGCGCGCCATGTCGGCGGGCGTGTGATGGCTCTTGAGCCCGACGAAGCCGGCCGTGATGCCGCCCCCGCCGTTGATGAAAGGCAAAAAGCGCAGCCCGTTCGCACCGAGCGGCACGCCCATGGCCAGATCGACCACGGCGCGCGCATCGGGCAGCCCGAGCGCACCGGCCAGCCACGCGATGTTGGCCATCGACGAGGGGCTGTTCTCCATGTACAGGCGCTCGCGCGTGCGGCCGAAGTTGACGAGCGCGGCGACCTGCGGCTGCGGCTCGGTCACCGGGCCGATGACGGCGTTGACGCACCACGTGCCCAGCACCGACACGGCGCGGCCGCGGTCTTCGGCGCCGATGGCGGTCATCGAGGCGAGCAGGTCGATGGCGCCCATCGCCACCGGAATGCCGGCGGGCAGGCCGCACAGCGCCGCCTCGGCCGCGCGCAGCCGACCCATCGTCTGGCCGCTGGGCACCAGCGGGCCGAAGGCGCGCGGCCCGAGGCCGTCGATGCCCGCGACCTCGAAGGCCAGGGGCGACCAGTCGCCGGTGGCCAGCGTGAGCAGGCCGGCGGTGCTGGCGTCGCTCGCGTCGGTGGCGATCTCGCCGGTCAGCAGGAAACCGAGGTAGTCCTTGGCGAACAGCAGGCGGTGCAGCTCGCCGCGCTGCACGGCGTCGGCGCCGAGCAGCTCGGCCGCGATCACGGTGGGCTGCCCGGGCCAGGGGCGGCAGCCCACGTCCGCGAACAGCCGGTCGCCGTGGCGTGCCGAGAGGGCGAGTGCACGCGCATCGGCACGCTGGTCGGTGGAGGCGACGGCGCGGCCGCCGACGAGTTCGTGTTGGGCATCGAGGGCATAGAGGCCTGCGCCGTGGCCGGTGCAGCCGATGGCGCACACCTCCGCGGCGCGCGGGCCGAGCTGGCGGGCCACGTCGCCGAGCACGTGGGTCAGCCCCGCGCGAATCGCAGCCTCGCCCACCTCGCAGCCGCCGCCGGGCAGCCGCGCATGCCGCAGGGGCAGGCGCGACACGGCCAGGCTGCGCCCGCTCCCCGCGTCCAGGGCCAGCGCCTTCAGGCTGCTCGAGCCCATGTCGATGCCGATCAGTATTTTGGTCTTCATGTCATAACAGCTTCGGCGGAAAAAAAGACTGTCACCAGTAGCGTTTCCCCTAGTTATCGGGATAAACGGCCCGCCATTACATTCTAGCCTGTCATAACAACTGTCGTGACACCACGGTCCACAGGCTCGCCACCCAACGGCGGGCCGAAAGCTCTGCCAGTCAACGTGAGGAGACAAAGAATGAGGCGTAATTTCCTGAAGTCCGCGGCCGCTGCCGGTATCGGCCTGGCCGGTGCGAGCGCGTTCGCGCAACAGCAAGCCGCAGCCCCTGCGGCAGGTGCCGGCCTGCGCGGCAATGCCAGCGACGTCTACGTGATGAACGTGATGGTCTCGGGCGTCGAGTACTGGTTCCCGGTCTACGAAATGATGAAGCAGCTCGGCCGCACGCTGGGCGTTCGCACCCGCTACACCGGCACGCCGGAGTACGACGTGAACAAGCAGCTCGCATCGTTCGAACAGGAACTGGCGCGCAAGCCCGCCGGCATCCTGCTGCACCCGATGAACCCCGATCCGTTCATCGAACCCATCAACCGCGCCGCCGCGATGGGCATCCCGGTCGTGACCTTCGCGGCCGACTCGCCGAACTCCAAGCGCACCTCGTTCATCACGTCCGACAACGACCGCGAAGGCAACCAGGCCGCCGACGCCATCGCCGCTTCGCTGAACGGCAAGGGCGAGTACGCCGTGCTCGAGAACCCGGGCCAGGACAACCACGACCGCCGCATCTCCGCGTTCGTGAACCGCATGAAGGCCAAGCACCCGGGCATGAAGCTGGTCGGCCGCGCCGCCAGCAACCAGGACCCGAACAAGGCCTACCAGGCCGTGCTGAGCCTGGCGCAGGCCAACCCGAACCTGGGCGCGCTGTTCATGCCCGAAGCCAACTCGGCGCTCGGCGCTGCGCAGGCCAAGGTCGAGACCAAGAAGAACATCAAGGTGATGTGCTGCGACGTCAACGCCAAGATCCTGGACATGATCAAGTCGGGCGACGTGTTCGGTGCCATCAACCCGAACCAGGGCATGCAGGGCTACATGGGCATGATGATGCTGTTCCTGGCCAAGAACCCGGGCCTCATCGATCCGATGAACGACGCCAAGCGCAACGGCACCAACCCGATGGCCGTGCCCTTCCTGGACAACGGCCTGGCCGTGGTCAGCAAGGCCAACGCCGACGACTTCTACTGGGACAAGTACCTCGCCCGCCGTGGCACCAAGGGAATCGGCGAGTGAGCACCCCTGCCGCATTGCTTGAACTGCGCGGCATCGCGAAGCGCTTCGGCGCTTCGCGCGCCCTCTCGGGCGTGGACTTCTCGCTGCAGGCCGGCGAGATCCACGCCCTGTGCGGCGAGAACGGCGCGGGGAAGTCGACGCTGATGAACATCATCGACGGCATCCACCAGCCCGACGAAGGCACCATCGCGCTGCACGGGAACACCGTGGTCATCGACGGCCCCGCGCACGCGATGCGCCTGGGCATCGGCCTGGTGCACCAGGAAATCGCCCTGTGCGCCGACGCCACCGTGGCCGAGAACATCTTCATGCCGGAAATCAACGCCGGCCACCAGGCGTGGATGAACTTCTCCGCCTTGAACACGCGCGCCGCCAAGGTGCTGGCGCGCCTGGGCCAGGACATCGACCCGGCCGCGCTCGTGCGCGACCTGAGCATTTCGAACCAGCAGCTGGTGGAGATCGCCAAGGCACTCACGCTCGACTGCAAGGTGCTCATCCTCGACGAGCCCACCGCCGCCCTCACCGACAACGAATCGGCCGCGCTCTTCCGTGTGCTGCACGACCTCAAGGCGCAGGGCATCGGCATCATCTACATCAGCCATCGCATGGCCGAGATCTTCACCCACTGCGACCGCGCCACCGTGCTGCGCGACGGACGCAACGTGCACAGCGGCCCGCTCGAAGGCATGACGCCCGACGAGCTGGTGCGCCGCATGGTCGGGCGCGACCTGGGCAACTACTACCCGCCCAAGCAATCCGGTGCCGCTGCCGACGCGAACGCCGGCCCCGTGCTGGAAGTCGACAACATCGCCGACGACGACCGCGTGCACGGCATCTCCTTCACGCTGAAGCGCGGCGAGATCCTCGGCATTGCCGGCCTGATGGGCGCCGGGCGCAGCGAGCTGGCCGAGACCGTGTGCGGCCTGCGCCCCGCGCGGCGCGGCGCCGTGCGGCTCAACGGCAAGACGCTGTCGATCCGCAAGTACAGCGACGCGCTGCGCGAAGGCATCGCCTACCTCAGCGAAGACCGCAAGGAGGCCGGCGTGTTCCTCGACCTGCCGATTGCGCAGAACATCTCGTCGATGGCACTGCGCCGCGTCAGCTCGGCCTGGGGCCTGCTGCAGCGCGCGACCGAGCACCGGCTCGCGGTGCAGCTGGGCGCCAAGCTCAACCTGAAGTCGGACGGCGTGGCGATCGAGGTGTCGAGCCTGTCGGGCGGCAACCAGCAGAAGGTGGCGATCGCCAAGCTGCTGGCCACGCAGCCCGCGGTGCTGCTGATGGACGAGCCCACGCGCGGCGTGGACGTGGGCGCGAAATCCGAGATTCACCACATCCTGCGCGACCTGGCCGACCAGGGCGTGGGCGTGGTGGTGATCTCTTCCGAACTGCCCGAGATCATCGGCCTGTGCGACCGCGCACTGGTGATCCGCGAAGGGCGATTGGCGGGCGAACTGGCCCATGACGAGATGACGGAGGAAGCCCTGCTGCGGCTGGCCTCCGGACTTTGCGAACCCGAAGAGGCAATGGCATGAACTTTCCGACCAGAATCGATGCAGGCGCTGCGGCCACGGCCACAGCCGGCTCCCTGCAACCCCGCCGAACAGGAGACCCCGTGAAGCAGAGCAACAAGCTCACGAGCATGCGCGAGGCCGGGCTGGTGCTGATCATCCTGGCGCTGTGCGTCGCGATGAGTTTTGCATCGCCCTACTTCCTCACCTGGGACAACGTGCGCGCGATGCTGCTGTCCTTCTCCATCGAAGGCATCGTGGTGGTGGGCATGACCATCCTGCTCATCGTCGGCGGCATCGACCTGTCGGTGGGCTCGGTGGTGTGCTTTGCGATGGTGGTGACCGGCAAGCTTTTTCTCATGGGCATGGACCCGTGGCTCGCAAGCCTGGTGGCCATTGGCGCGAGCGGCCTCATCGGCGCCATGATCGGCGGCTGTGTCACGCGCATCGGGCTGAACCACTTCATTGCCTCGCTGGCCTTCATGGTGATCGTGCGGGGGCTGTGCCTGGCGCTCACGCAGGGCACGCCGCAGTCGCTGTTCTCGCTGCCGGCCGAGTTCAAGTTCATCGGCCAGGGCACGCTGTTCGGCGTGCCGGCCGTCATCCTGATCTTCCTGGCCATCGTGATCGTGAGCGACTTCGTGCTGCGCCGCTCGACCCTGCTGCGCCGCGTGTTCTACACCGGCAGCAACGAGAAGGCCGCGCTGTACGCCGGCATCCGCGTGGGCCGCGTGAAGTTCTGGGTCACGGTGCTGTGCTCCGCGTCGGCGGGCCTGGCCGGCGTGATCTACACGGCGCGCTTCGGCGCCGCCACGCCGACCTTCGGCATGGGCATGGAACTCAACGTGATTGCCGCGGCCGTGATCGGCGGCGCCAGCCTCAAGGGCGGCTCGGGCACCGTGCTCGGCGCCGTGCTCGGCCTGGCCCTGCTGTCGGTGGTGACCAGCTCGCTGATCCTGCTCGACGTATCGCCTTACTGGCAGGACGTGATCAAGGGCTTGATCCTGCTCGCGGCCGTGACCATCGACCACATCCTGAACACCCGAAAGACCAAGCGATGAGCAGCGCAACACAGATGAAGAAGACCACCCTGGGCCCCTCGGGCATCGAAAGCTCGGCCATCGGCCTGGGCACCTGGGCCATGGGCGGATGGATGTGGGGCGGCGGCGACAACGCAGCCGCCGTGATCGCCATCCAGGCCTCGCTCGATGCGGGCGTGAACCTGATCGACACCGCACCGGCCTACGGCCTGGGCCGCTCCGAGAGCATCGTCGGCACCGCGCTCAAGGGCCGCCGCCACGAGGCCGTGATCGCCACCAAGTGCGGCCTGGTGTGGCACACGCAGCAGGGCACGCACTTCTTCGAGGAAGACGGCCACCCGGTGTACCGCTACCTCGGACGCGACTCGATCTTTCATGAATGCGAAGAGAGCCTGAAGCGCCTGCAGACCGACTACATCGACCTGTACATCACGCACTGGCAGGACCACACGACGCCCGTGGCCGAGACCATGGACGCACTGCTCTCACTCAAGAAGCAGGGAAAGATCCGCGCCATCGGCGTGAGCAACGCGACGCCCGAGATTCTTTCGGAGTACCTGACGCACGGCCCGGTCGATGCGGCGCAGGAGCTCTACAGCCTCATCGACCGCGGGATCGAGACCACGCTGGCGCCGCTGTGCGCCGAGCACAACGTGGCGGTGCTGGGCTACTCGTCGCTGGCGTTGGGCCTGCTGGCCGGCCCCATCGACCCCGCGCGCGAGTTCAAGGGCGACGACCAGCGCGCCACCAACCCGCGCTTCAGCGAAGCCAACCGCGCCAAGCTCAAGGCCTTCTTCGACACGCTGGAGCCGCTGCGCACGCACCTGGGCTGCTCGTTCGGCCAGATGATGATCGCCTGGACCATCGCACGCGGCACCGTCTCGGTGGCGCTGTGCGGCGCGCGCGTGCGCCAGCAGGCGATTGAAAACGCCGGCGCCGGTGCGGTCGTGCTCGACGGCGAAGCGCTGCAGCTCATCGACGCTGCAGCCAAGCGCCACCTGGACGCGCTCGCCTGAGCGACGCGCCCTTTCCCTTCCTTCCTTTTTCCTCACCACGGAGTTCTTCCTTCATGTCGAAAGACAAGACCGCGCGGCTCAACCGCCTGCTGCACAACGGCCGCTGCCTGGACATCGCCCTCGACCACGGCGTGTGCAACGAGCCTACATTTCTCGACGGCCTGGAGGACATGCCCGGCGTGATCGACAAGCTCGTGGCCGCCCGGCCCGATGCGATCCAGCTCAACTACGGGCAGTCCGACCTGCTGCAGAACCGCCCGGGCCGCGAGCGCCCCGCGCTGGTGATGCGCCTGGACATGGGCAACCCCTACAACGCCGTGCACCACCGCGTGATGTGGGCCGTGCTGCAGAACCAGGACGACCCGGTGCTTCCGGCCGTGCAGATGGACGCGGCCTGCGTGGTCGTCAACCTGTTCATGCTGCCCGACGAGCCCGACCTGTTCCGCCAGTGCGTGCAGAACATCGCCCGCGTGCGCGCCGACTGCGACCGCTACGGCATGCCGCTGATGATCGAGCCGCTCGTGATGCAGGCGCCCACCGCCACCAGCCGCTACATGGTGGACGGCGACGCCGAAAAGATCGTCACGCTCACGCGCCTAGCGCGCGAGATGGGCGCCGACATCGTCAAGGCCGACCCCACCACCGACGCCACCGACTTCCACCGCGTGGTGCAGGCCGCGCGCTGCCCCGTGCTCGTGCGCGGCGGCGGACGCGAAGACCTGCAGCAGGTGTTCGCGCGTTCGCGCGTGCTCATGGACCAGGGCGCCGTCGGCATGGTGTACGGCCGCAACGTCTACCAGCACGCCAACCCCTCGGCGGTGGTGAGCGCACTGATGGCCATGATCCACAACGATGCCAGCGCCGAAGCGGCCTGGAACATCTACGAATCGGGCGGCGTGAAATAAGAGCGCCCCGGCGCTGACGCCTTCCACCCGGAAGGCGCCGGCGCCAACCAGCGGGAGAGCAAGACAGAAGAAGAAGCTGGACGGCGGACAACGCATGCGTTGCCCGCCGGGGGCGCGCCTGCGCGTGCGCTTTCCTGCAAGAGAGCCGAGTGACTCGAGAGAACCAAGGACAAGAGGGTTCCCTGCGAACTTCAAACAACCTGGAGGCGACGATGAAGATCCGGTATTTCCTGATGGCGTTCCTGGTGCCGTGCGTCACATTGCTGACGCATGCGGCAATCACCGGGGTCAGTCCGATGACGACCCTCAACAACATGGCCACGGCAGCGGCTGCTGTCGTGGCCGACCCGCTCCCGCTGCAGGGGCCGGGCCTGGGCAACCTCACCTACACCTCGGCGGAACTGTTCAAGCCGGTGTCGATGATCACCAGCCCCAACCACCCGCTCGATCCGGCGCACAGCGACGCCTACGAATCGCGCGAGGTGCCCGCCACGTTCCCGGGCCGCAAGGACTACGGCATGAACGCCGGCATCATGGTCAACGGCTACTTCCTTACCTCCTTCGCGCCGGACAGCGGCCTCGGCCCGGGCGGCTTCTTGCTGTACGACGTGTCGAACCCGCGCCAGATCCAGCTCGTGAAGAAGATCTACGAGCCCGATGACGCGTCAGGGGGCCGCACCAAGGAGTTCCGCGAAACGCACTCCTTCGGCACCGCGAAGATCGGCGGCAAGACCTACGTGGTGCTGCCCAGCATCAACGGCGTCGAGTTCTGGGACTTCACCGACATCAACGACATCAAGCAGGTGAAGAAGCTGGCGCTGCCCGGCGTCAACGCTGGCGACTACGAGAACGTGGCCTGGCAGCTCTGGTGGCAGGCGCCCTACCTGTACGTGGCCTCGGCCGGCCGCGGCATGTTCATCGTCGACGCGACCGACCCCGCGAACGCGGTGATCGCCAACCGCGGCGCCGGCAAACCCAACCCGGTGCCCACGGGCGAGCTCGGCGGTTTCCGCCTCGGCCCGATCTTCACGATGGGCAACCACATGGTGCTGACCGCGATGGAAAGCAACGGTGGGTTCGCGAGCCTGGACATCTCTGATCCGCTCAACCCCAAGGTGCTCGATTCGATCGCCGGCGCCACGCCGTTCTATTACGCGACCTGCTTCGACGGCAAGACCGTGCACACCTCCGCGCGCGGCAGTGGCGCCAAGATGTACAGCTACGATCTGAGCGACCGCTCGCGCTTCGTGGCCGAAGACAACCGGCTCGTCATCGACGAACAGCTGTACTGCGCCACGCAGGACAACTACGTCATTCAAGGCGCGCAGACCCGCATCCACAAGGTGGACGTGAGCAACCCGCTCAACCACGTGGAGGTGGGCCGCGGCGGCATCCTGCGCGAGGACGACCCCAACTACTCGCATTCGGACAACGGCCAGGTCGCGATGTTCGGCAACCTCGTCTTCGTGGGCAACGACCACGGCTCGGGCAGTGGCTTCGTCGTGCACTCGGTCGAGCCCGACACCACCAAGCCCGAAGTGAAGCAGGTCTCGCCCGTGAACGGTGCGAAGCAGCAAGCCCTCACCTCGCGCATCGGCCTGGGGATGACCGACAGCATCCGGCCGGAGAGCGTGAACAGCAACACCTTCATCGTGCGCCCGGTGGGCGGCAACACGCTGGCGGGCACCTACAGCGTGCAGCTGGGCATCGTCAACTTCCACCCCGCGCAGGCGCTGCTGCCAGGCACCAGCTATGAGGTGTTCCTGCCGGCCAACGGCGTGAAGGACTATGCGGGCAACGCCATCGGCGCCGACTACCGCTCCACCTTCAACACCGGCAACGCCAGCGACATCAACCTGATGCACCACTGGCCGCTCACGGGCAACCTGACCGACCAGATCGGCGCCAACGGCGGCAAGCCCCTGGCCGGCGACGCGTTCGAGAGCATCGGCCTGAATTTCGCGAACCGCACCACGGGCGTGGAGCTGAAGAACGACACCGTGGCCAGCGCGCTGGGCGGCACCGCCACGCTGAGCTTCTACATGAAGACCACGCAGGCCGGCAGTGCCAACTCCTGGACCGCGCCCGGCATCTTCGGTCGCGACCAGTCGGGCGGCACCGACGACGTGTTCTGGGGCTGGCTGGACAACAACGGGCGCATCAAGCTCTCGGTGGGCAATGACGCCGGCACCAGCTCCACCGCGGCCGTGAACGACGGCAACTGGCACCACGTCGTGCTCACGCGCGACGCGGCCTCGGGCGCGCAGGCGGTGTACGTCGACGGGGTGAAGACCACGTCGACCGGCTCCACCGGCACCAAGGGCCTGTCGACCAAGTTCAAGTACATGGGCCAGATCGAAGGCAACGCGGCGCTCTTCAAGGGCACGCTGGCCGAGGTGCGCGTGTACGGCCGCGTGCTCGGCCAGGCCGAGGTGGACACGCTGCGCGGCCAGGCCATCATCGGCGACCCGGGCCTGGGCGGCGGGCCCAAGCTGGTCAACGGCCAGCTGACCTTCAACCCCGCGACGCTCGGCGCCAGCGGCGTGCAGTTCCGCTGGAACTTCGGCAACGGCACGCAGACGGCCTTCTCGTCGGTGCCGAACACCAACTACACCTACACCACCCCCGGCCACTACACGGTGACCCTGACGGTGAAGGACAGCAGCGGCCGCGAGACCTACTACACCTACAACGTGACCATCATCGCGCCGGTCACCGCGACCGCGCCGACGCACACGAGCAACATCGTGGGCGATGCGAGCCGGGTGTACTCGGTGAACCCCGACAGCGGCACGGTGGCCGCCGTCGATGCCACCTCCCTGGCCAAGCTCTGGGAAGTGCGCGTGGGCGACGAGGCCAAGACGCTGGCCGTCGGCCCCGACGGCCGCATCTGGGTCGCGGTGCAGGGCGAGGACAAGCTGGTGGCGCTCAACGCCGCCGACGGTTCGCAGTCGGTGTCGATCCCGCTGGCCTACGGCAGCGGCCCCTACGGCGTGGCCTTCACGCCCAACGGCGCCAAGGGCCTGCTCACGCTCGAAAGCAAGTCGGTGCTCATGAGCTTCGACCCGAGCAATGGCACCACCACCGGCGCGCTGGCGCTCGAGGGCGGCGTGCGCGGCATCGCCGTGAGCGCCGACTCGCAGGTGGCCTACGTCACGCGCTTCAAGTCGAAGATGACGGGTGGCCAGCTGCACAAGGTGAACCTGCAGACGCTGACCGCGCTGCAGACCATCCCGCTGCCGGTGGACACCACGACCGTCGACACCGAGAGCCGTGCGCGCGGCGTGGCCAACTACCTGAGCCAGGTGGTGATCTCGCCCGACGGTTCGCGTGCCGTGCTGCCGTCGAAGAAGGACAACATCGTGCGCGGCCGCTTCCGTGACGGCACCGACCTGCCGCACGACCAGACGGTGCGTTCCATCCTGTCGCAGGTGAACCTGCAGGGCGCCGCCGAGGTGTTTGCCGAGCAGATCGACTTCGACGACCGCTCCCCCGCGCGCGCCGCGCTGTACTCGCCCGCCGGCGACTACCTGTTCGTGGCGCAGATGGAAGGCAACCGTGTCGCCATCGTCGACAGCTACACCCGCGCGGTGCGCGGCGAGATCAACGCCAGCAGCGCCCCGCACGGCCTGTACCTGGACGCGGCGCGCAAGCGGTTGTTCGTGAACAACTTCCTGGCGCGCTCGGTGTCGGTGCACGACGTGGCGCAGGTGCTGTCGGCCGAGACCAACGCGGCGATCTTCCTGCAGAACGTGTCCACCGTGGCGCAGGAGCCGATGGCGGCCGCGGCGCTGCGCGGCAAGCAGGTGTTCTACAACGCGGCCGACCGGCGCATGAGCAAGGACAACTACATGTCTTGCGCCAGCTGTCACGCGGACGGCGGCGACGACGGCATGGTGTGGGACTTCACCCAGCGCGGCGAAGGCCTGCGCCGCACCATCAGCCTGCAAGGGCGGCGCGGCACCAGCCACGGCAAGCTGCACTGGACGGCCAACTTCGACGAGGTGCAGGACTTCGAGAACGACATCCGCAACGAGTTCGGCGGCACCGGCTTCCTGAGCAACGCCGACTGGACCGCCACGCAGGCACCGCTGGGCACGCCCAAGGCCGGCAGGAACGCGCAGCTGGACGACCTGGCCGTGTACCTGGGCTCGCTCAACAAGTACATGCGCAGCCCGGCCCGCGCCGCGGACGGCAGCCTGAGCGTGGACGCGGTGCGCGGACAGACCGTGTTCAACACGGCCCAGTGCGCCACCTGCCACACGGGTGCCACCTCCCGCGACGGCCTGCGGCACGACGTGGGCACGATCCAGACCTCGTCGGGCAAGGGCAGCAACCAGCCGCTGGCGGGCGTGGGCTTCGACACGCCGACCCTGTCGGGCACCTGGAACACCACCGCGTTCTTCCACAACGGCCAGGCGGCCACGCTGCAGGACCTGCTCACGGGCGGCCACGGCAACGCCTCCAGCCTGCCGGCGAACGACGTGGTGGCGCTGCGCGAGTACGTGCGCTCGCAGGACACCGCCCCGGCGGTCGTCACGCGGCTGCGCTCCGACCTCAACCCGACGATGTGCGTGAACATCAAGGGCGCCTCGACCACCAGCGGCGCGACGGCGGTGCAGTGGCCGTGCGGCAATGCGGGCAACGAGAAGTTCACGATGACACCCGTCACCGGCGGCTACGTGCAGTTCATCGCCGAGCACAGCGGCCTGTGCCTGGCGCAGAACGGCACGGCGACCACGAACGCGGCGGTGGTGCAGGTGGCCTGCTCGACGGGCAACACGGCGCAGTGGAGCCTCGTGGGCGGCACGCTGCGCAACCGTGCCTCGGGCTCGTGCCTGGACGTGCCGAACGGCTCGACCACGCAGGACACGGCGCTGATCACCTGGACCTGCAACGGCGGCAACAACCAGAACTGGACGCAGCTGCCGTAAGCGCCCAGCTTCGCACCTGATGCGAACCCGGCCGGCCGTTTCGACGGCCGGCTTTTTTTCGTCTGGCGCATGACCTCCCGCGTCATGGATTCGATGCACTCGTTCTGGAACAGTAGGTCCATCGATTCATCAACCACCAGGAGAAAAACCATGACCGGCTTCAACATCCTCCCGCTCGCCGTTGCCCTGCTGATCGGCATTGCCGCCCTCGGTTCGTGCCTCGGCATCGCGCTGGTGGGCCAGAAGTTTCTCGAAGGCACGACGCGCCAGCCCGAGCTGGTCGACACGCTGCAGACCAAGTTCTTTCTGGTCGCGGGCGTGACCGACGGGGCCTTCATCATCGCGACCGGCATCGGCCTCTGGTTCGCGACGGCCAGCCCGTTTGGTTGACGTTGGCGGAACCCTCCGGCGAGGGCACGGCGGGGCGGAAGCGACACGGTTCACTGGCACCATTCGTGCTAGTACCGTTGACACCGAATTGTTTATGGCTAAAGTATTTAACTATCAACAGTTCAGTTCTTTTTCCACCCTTCCTTCGCCGGAGAGACCGATGCGCCCCACGTTCCTGAAATCGCCCGCGCTGCCGCGCACCCTGCTCTCGCTGCTGCTGTGCGGCGCTGCCCTCGGCGCCTCGGTGTCGGCCATCGCCGCGCCGGTCAAGGTCGGTTTGGCCCTTGATATTTCGGGGCCTTTCGCGGCTTTGGGTGCCGAGGCACGCGACGGTTTTGCGCTCGGCATCAAGCAGCTGGGCGGCAAGCTCGGCGGGCAGGACGTGGAGTTCGTGCAGGCCGACATGGCCGGCAGCCCCGACCAGGCCAAGCAGCTGGTCGACCGCATGATCCAGCGCGACAAGATCGATATCTTCAGCGGCCCCATCGGCTCCAACGTGGCGCTGGCCGTCGGCCCGACGCTGTTCAACGCCAAGGTGCCGTACCTGTCGGCCAACGCCGGCCCGAGCCAGTTCGCCGGTGCGCAGTGCAGCCCCTACTTCTTCGGCACCGCCTACCAGAACGACCAGTTCCACGAGGCCGCCGGCAAGTTCGCACAAGACCGCGCGTTCAAGAAGATCGTGCTCATCGCCCCCAACTACCCGGCCGGCAAGGATGCGCTCGGCGGCTTCAAGCGCCAGTTCAAGGGCCAGGTGGCCGACGAGCTGTACACCAAGCTGGGCCAGATCGACTACGCCGCCGAGCTCGCGCAGCTGCGCGCGGCCAAGCCCGACTCGATCTACTTCTTCCTGCCCGGCGCGATGGGCATCAACTTCATCAAGCAGTTCGTGGGCGCGGGCCTGTCGAAGGACATCACGCTCGTCACCAGCGGCTTCTCGGCCGACGAGGACGTGATCGGCGCCGTGGGCGAGCCGATGCTCGGCCTGTTCAACACCTCGCACTGGGCGCACGACCTGGACAACGCCGCCAACAAGGCCTTCGTGGCTGCGTTCCGCAAGGAATACAACGGCCGCTACCCGTCGGTGTACGCCGCGCAGGCCTATGACGCGATCCTCGCGATGGACGCCGCCGTGAAGCAATCGGGCGGCAACGCGCAGAACCGCGACGCCGTGGTCGCCGCCCTGAAGAAGGCCAACTACGCCTCGACGCGCGGCACCTTCAAGTACGCCAACAACCACTTCCCCATCGAAAACTTCTACCTGCGCGTGATCGGCAAGGACGCGCAAGGCAAGGTGACGAACAAGCTGATCAACACGGTTCTCACGAACTACGGCGACAGCTACGCCAGCAAATGCGCGATGAAGTGATGCGGCTCGTTTTTCCATGAGCGGCATCCTCGTCCTCGAGCAATTGCTCAACGGCATCGGCTACGGCCTGATGCTCTTTCTTCTGGCGGCGGGCCTCACGCTGGTGTTCGGCATCATGGACGTGCTGAACCTCGCGCACGGCTCGCTGTTCATGGCCGGCGCCTACGTGGCGGCCGAGGCGCACACGCGCACCGGCTCGTTCGCCGCGGCCATCGTGGTCGCGGTGCTCGTCACCGTGGTCGTGGCGCTGCTCATCGAGGTGCTGCTGATGCGCCGCCTCTACAAGCGCGACCACCTGGCGCAGGTGCTCGCCACCTTCGGCGTGATCCTGGTGGCCGACGACATCGTCAAGATGATCTGGGGCCCCTCGCCCATCATGGCACCTACGCCGGCCGCGCTCTCGGGCCCGGTCGAGCTGATGGACGGCCTGCCCTACCCCTCGTACCGCCTCGTGATCCTCGCGGGCGGCGTGCTGATGGCGCTGGCGCTGTACGTGCTCGTGAACCACACGCGCATCGGCATGCGGGTGCGCGCGGGCGCGTCCGACCGGCCGATGGCCGAGCTGATGGGCGTGCGCGTGGGTCGCATCTTCAACGGCGTGTTCCTGCTCGGCGCGGCACTGGCCGCACTGGCCGGCGCGCTCATGGGCCCGATCGTCGCGGTGCAGGTGGGCATGGGCGAAGCCATCCTGATCCCGGCGCTGGTGGTGCTGGTGATCGGCGGCATCGGCTCGGTGCGCGGCGCCTTCGTGGCCGCGCTGCTGGTCGGCGTGGTCGACACCATCGGCCGCGCCTTCGTGCCGATGCTGCTGCGCGCCACGCTGCCGCCCGCCACGGCGGCCGACCTGGGGCCGCTGTTCGCCGAGGTCGCGATGTATGCGCTCATGGTCGTCGTTCTGATCTTCCGGCCCTCCGGCCTTTTCTCGGCCCGCGCATGAAATTCTCGTCACGCACCTTCGGCCTCGGGCTGCTCCTCGTGGCGCTTGCGGCCTTTCCGCTGGTCGCGCCGCTGTTCGGGCTCGACTTCTACATCGGCTTCGTGCGGCGCGTGCTCATCGTCGCGCTGGCCGCCGCGAGCCTGAACTTCATCCTCGGCTTCGGCGGCATGGTGGCGCTCGGGCACGCAGGCTTCATCGGCATGGGCGCCTACACGGTGGTGGCACTCAGCGACGCCGGCGTGATGTCGGCCTGGATCCTGTGGCCGATGGCCGCGCTGGTGGCCGGCCTGGTGGCCGCGCTGATCGGCACGGTGGCGCTGCGCACGCGCGGCGTGTACTTCATCATGACCACGCTGGCTTTTGCGCAGATGCTGTACTTCGTCGTCGTGTCGCTGCGCAAGTACGGCGGCGACGACGGCTACACGCTGATGTCGCGCCCCACGCTGCTGCCGGGCCTGGACCTGGGCAACGAAGCTACGTTCTACTGGGTGGTGCTCGTGGTGGTGGCGCTCGCGCTGTGGTGGCTGCACCGCGCCACGCAGGCGCGCTTCGGCCATGCGCTGATGGGCATCCGCGACAACGAGACGCGCATGCGCGCGCTGGGCTACCCGGTGTTCCGGCTGCAGCTCGTCGGCTTTGCGGTCTCGGGCGCGATCGCCGGACTGGCCGGCGCGCTGCTGGCCGGCGGCAACGGCTTCGTGAGCCCCGCGACCATGCACTGGACGCAGTCGGCCACGCTGGTGGTGATGGTCGTCATCGGCGGCCTCGGCCGCAGCTGGGGCGGGCCGGTGGGCGCCGTGGTCTGGCTGGTGCTCGAGGAAGTGCTCAAGCAGCACACCGAACACTGGCACATGCCGCTGGGCCTGCTGCTGATCGCCGTCGCCCTCTGGGCTCCGCGCGGCTTGGCCGCACTGTCCACGAAACGCCGCACGGTCGCAGCAGCAGCGGCTTCCGCTGCAACTGCCGCAGGGAGCGCCAAGCCATGAGCCTGTTCAGAATCGAAGGGTTGGTCAAGCGCTTCGGCGGCCTGCTGGCGACCGACCACGTGAGCCTCACGGTGGAGCGCGGCGAAGTGCATGCGCTCATCGGTCCCAACGGCGCGGGCAAGACCACGCTGGTGAACCTCATCACCGGCCTGCTGGAGGCCGACGCGGGCCGGCTGATGCTCGACGGACAGGACATCACGGCCTACAAGGACCACCAGCGCGTGGCCGCCGGCATGTCGCGCTGCTTCCAGGTGACGCGCGTGTTCGCCAAAGAAACCGTGCACGACAACCTGATGCTCGCGGCGCAGGCCCATGCGGGCAGCAGCCTGCGTTTTCTCGCGCCGCGTGCCAACGAACGTGCGCTGGTCGACCGTGCCCACGCACTGGCCGACCGCGTGGGCCTGGGCAGCGAGCGCCACCGCATCGCGGGCACGCTGCCGCACGGCGCGCAGCGCGCGCTCGACGTGGCATTGGCACTGGCCGCCGAACCCAAGCTGCTGCTGCTCGACGAGCCGATGGCCGGCATGGGCCCCGACGAATCGGCGCGCATGGTCGATCTGATCGAATCGCTGCGTGAATCGATGGCCATCCTGCTCATCGAGCACGACATGGACGCCGTGTTCCGCCTCGCCAACCGCCTCACGGTGCTGGTGCAGGGCAAGGTGCTCATGAGCGGCACGGCCGACGAAGTGCGGGGCCACCCCGATGTGCAAGCCGTGTACCTCGGCACCGAAGCGGAAGGACACGCATGAGCACGACGACCACGACCACCGCCCTGCTCGAGGCCACCGCCATCGAAGCCGGCTACGGCGCCAGCCAAGTGCTGTTCGGCATCGACGTGCGCGTCGGTGCGGGCGAAGTGATGGCGCTGCTGGGCCGCAACGGCATGGGCAAGAGCACGCTGCTGAAGGTGCTGACCGGCACGATCGCGCCGATGCGCGGCGGCGTGCAGTTCTGCGGCGCGGCCATCGGCGGCCACCGGCCCGACGCCATCGCGCGGCGCGGCATGGCCATCGTGCCCGAGGGGCGTCACGTGTTCCCCAACCTCAGCGTGGACGAGCACCTGCGCGCCTTCGCACGGCCCCGGCCCGGCAGCGCGCCGCGCTGGACCGTGGAGGCGCTCTACAAGCTCTTTCCGCGGCTGTCGGAACGCAAGGCCAACGCGGGCAACCAGCTCTCGGGCGGCGAGCAGCAGATGCTGGCCATTGCGCGCGCGCTGTCGACGCACCCGCGCCTGCTGATCCTCGACGAAGCCACCGAAGGCCTGGCCCCGGTGATCCGCGAGGAGATCTGGCACTGCATCGCCACGCTCAAGTCCGAAGGCGAAGCGATCCTGGTGGTCGACAAGTACGTGCAGCGCCTGCTGCCGCTGGCCGACCGCCACATGATCCTCGAACGCGGACGCGTGGTGTGGCAGGGCGACTCGGCCGCGCTCGACGCCGACCGGTCGCTGTGGACGCGCTACCTGGGCGTCTGAACGCGGGCCGCGCGCGTTACTCGGGCGCGGCGTCGAGCTTCAGGATCAGGTCGCGGCTCGCCTGATTCAGGCCGACGACCTCCACCACGCTGCCATGCTTGCGCAGCCGCTCGACCACCTTGCTCAGCGCGGTGACGGCGGTGACGTCCCAGAAGTGCGCCTGCGTCACGTCGATGCGCACCGGTGCGCCGTCGATCTCGCGCACGTCGAAGGCATCGACCAGCATGTCTGCCGAGGCGAAGAACACCTGGCCCGTCACGCGGTAGACGCGCGTGCCGCCTTCTTCCACTTCGGCCTGCACCTGCAGCAGCCGCGCGACCTTGAAGGTGAAGAACACGCCGCTGAGCATCACGCCGACCGCCACGCCTGCGGCGAGGTTGTCGGTGGCGACGGTGACGGCCACCGTCGCGAGCATCACGGCGCTCGACATGCGCGGATGCCGCACCAGCGTGCGCAGCGAGCCCCAGTCGAAGGTCGAGGCCGACACCATCACCATGATCGCGACCAGCGCCGCCACCGGCACCTGCGACACCCAGGGCTTGAGCAGCGCCATGAGGATCAGCAGGAAGGCGCCGGCGAACAGCGTCGACAGCCGCCCGCGTCCGCCGTAGCGCACGTTGCTCACGGTCTGGCCGATCATTCCGCAGCCCGCGATGCCGCCGAAGCAACTGGCCGCGACGTTGGCGATGCCCAGGCCGCTGCACTCGCGGTTCTTCGAGCTCGGCGTGTCGGTGAGTTCGTCGACCACGCTTGCGGTCATCATCGATTCGAGCAGGCCGACCATCGCGATCGCGAAGGCCGGCAGCGCGATGATGCGCAGCGTCTCCAGCGTGAGCGGCACCGAGGGGAACGCGAACGTGGGCAGCGCATCGGGCAAGTGCCCGAGGTCGGCCACGGTCTTGAGCGGCAGGCCGAGCCACTGGCCCACCAGCGTCACGACCACGATGCACACCAGCGGCGACGGCACCGCGGTCGTCAGGCGCGGCAGCAGGTAGATGATGGCCAGCCCGAGCCCGACCATGGCCCAGGTCGCCGTGTTGGCGCCGATGAAGTGCGGCATCTGCGCCGCGAAGATCAGGATGGCCAGTGCGTTGACGAAGCCGGTGCGCACCGACGACGACACGAAACGCATCAGCACGCCGAGCCGCAGCAGGCCGAACACGATCTGCATCGCGCCCGCGAGCACGCCCGCGGCCAGCAGGTACGACAGGCCGTGCGCATGCACGAGCGGCGCAGCCACCAGCGCCACCGAGCCAGCCGCGGCGGACACCATGGCCGGCCGGCCGCCGGTGAAGGCGATCACGAGGCCGATGACGAAAGAAGCGAAGAGGCCGACCGCCGGGTCGACGCCGGCGACGAAGGAAAAGGCGATGACCTCAGGGATGAGCGCGAAGGTGGCGACGGCGCCCGCCATCAGCTCGCGGGGAATGCTCGGGCACCACTCGGTGCGCAGGCGACTGTGGGTAGAAGACATGGGAAACGGCAACAGTCCGCAGGCGCCGCAAGAGCGCCGCGATGCGGAACAGGAAAAGAGAGAGAGGGCCGGCATGCGGCCTCCGTGCGGATGGCGACGGCCGTGAGCCGCCGCGCTTCACGCCGCCCGCGTCAGGGAGGCGTCGGCCGCGAGCAGCCCGACTGCCGGCGGCGGATGGGAAAGCGGGGCATCCGGGAACACATGGGCGCCGATTGTAGGGAGCGCCGTTGCTGACTCAGCTCAGACCGAGCGCGTGATGCCGCCGTCCACGCGCAGGTTCTGTCCTGTGATGTAGCCCGCGCCCTCGGAGGCCAGGAAGCCGATGGTGGCGGCGATCTCGGCGCTGCGGCCGTAGCGGCCCATCGGGATGCGCTCGCGGAACACGTCCTTCTCGGGCAGGCTGTCGATGAAGCCGGGCAGCACGTTGTTCATGCGCACGTTGTGCTTCGCATACTGGTCGGCGAAGAGCTTGGTGAAGGCCGCAAGGCCGGCGCGGAACACGCCCGAGGTCGGGAACACCGGATCGGGCTCGAAGGCCGCGAAGGTCGAGATGTTGATGATCGCGCCGCCGCCCTGCTTCACCATGTACGGCGCCACGAGGCGCGCGGGGCGCACGGCGCTCAAAAAGTAGACGTCCATGCCGCGGTGCCAGTCGTCGTCGCTGATCTCCAGGATCGGCGCGCGCGGGCCGTGGCCGGCGCTGTTCACGAGCACGTCGATGCGGCCCCATTCGGCGACGACCTTGTCGACGAGACGCTGAACGTCGTCGTTCGACTGGTTGGAGCCGGTCACGCCGATGCCGCCGAGTTCCTGCGCCAGCGCCTCGCCCTTGCCCGACGAGGACAGGATGGCCACGCGAAAGCCGTCGTCCGCGAGCTTGCGCGCCGCGGCGGCGCCCATGCCGCTGCCGCCGGCGGTGACGATGGCTACTTTTTGATCTGACATGGTGGGTTCCTCCTTCGGATGAAACCCCGTAGCCTACCCCTCGATGTCCCAGCGCGCTTTCACGGGGAAAGGCGCGCTGTCCTGCCGGGTGAAGCGCTTCAGGTCTTCCTCGAACTCGGCCTGCGGCATCAGCGAGGGCACCTGTTCGGGCCTGGCGCGCGGGCCCGTCTTGAAAGGCCGCGACACCAGTGGCTGCCGGCTCAGCGCCTGCAAGTAGGCGGCGGTTTCCGTGTCGTCCATGAAAGCCGTGACGGTGGCCACGTCGGCCGCGATGCGCTCGGCCATCTCGGGCTCGGACAGGTCCCCGTCGCTGAGGTAGCTCAGGTCGACAAAGGCTTCCAGGAATTTCGCGCAGACGAAATCGGCGAACGAGCCGTGGCCGACACTGCTTTCCTCGTCGTCGTGCCACACGAAGGCCACGCCCACAGCGCCGCCGTCCAGCGGCGCGAGACAGTAGGCGTCGCCCGCACCCGACTGCGCAAAGGGCAGGAAGCGGCGGCCGTCCTGCCACTTGGCGTCGAGCCACTCATCGAGGTCGTTGGCCGCCTGTTCGGCGCCCAGCCACTCGAAGTCGGGGAAGCTGGCCAGATCGGGCGGTCCGCTGGCGAGGAGCTGTTGCAGCAGCGGGGGAATTTCGATGCCGGTGCGGCGCGAGAGATCGTCGAACGTCATCGCTCAGACCGTCGGCAACGTGGCCTGCATCGACGGCCGCTGGTTGAACGCCGCAAACCACTTCGCACTGTTCGGTGCCTGGGCGCGCCAGTCCACCGAGGGGAAACGGAAGTCCATGTAGCCCAGCGCGCAGCCGAAGGCGATGGTGCCGATGTCGACGCGCTCGCCGAACGACGGCGCCGCCGCTTCGAGCCACTCGAGGCCGGTGCGCACCTTGTCGAGCTGGCCGTCGGTCCAGTCAGTCCAGCGCAGCGCTTCGGGGCGCAGCATGGTCTCGTAGCGCGCGAGCAGCGCGGCGCCGGTCATGCCGTCAGCCAGCGACAGCTCGGTCAGGCGCTCCCAGCGCGCAGGCCCGGTGGCCGGAAACAGGCTGCCGCCGTGTGTCGTGTCGAGGTACTCGCAGATCACGCGGCTGTCGAACAGCACCTGACCGTCGTCGGTGAGGAAAGTCGGCACCTGGCCCAGCGGGTTGTTCGGGAGGATGCGCGCGTCGCGCTTCACCGGGCCGGCAGCGCTGGGCAGCTTCTCGATGCGATCGGCCACGCCCAGCTCGTGGGCCACGACCATGCACTTGCGCACGAAAGGAGACGCGGGGGAGAAGAAGATCTTCATGGTCGGAGCGATCGTGCGAGTGAGTGAAGGAAAGCGGAGGACGTTCAGCCCGTGATCGGCGTGCGCGGCGTACCCGGCTTGCGGATGCGCAGCATGCCCTCTTGCGCTGCCGACGCCACGAGGCGGCCGTCGCGCGTGTAGATGCTGCCGCGGCACAGGCCGCGCGCGCCGCCCGCGCTGGGCGAGTCGACCACGTAGAGCAACCAATCGTCCAGGCGGAAATCGCGGTGGAACCACATCGCGTGGTCCAGGCTGGCGGGGCGCACCTGGCCGCTCATGAAGCTCAGGCCGTGCGGCAGCATCGCGGCGCGCAGCAGGCCATGGTCGGAGGCGTAGGCCAGCAACGCGCGGTGCACCGTCAGGTCGTCGGGCAGCGGCGCGATGGCGCGCATCCAGATGGCGCTCTGGTTCTCGGTGGGGCGCACCTCGGGCCGCAGCAGGTCTTCGGGGTCGACGCGCCGGTACTCGATGCCGTGCGGCTGGATGGCCTTGGAGCGCCAGGGTTCGGGCAGGCGGTCGCCGAGCGCGATGCGCTGGTCGAGTTCGCTGGTCAGGCCGTCGGGGCCTTCGACCGCGGGCATGGGGAACTGGTGCTCGACGCCCTCGTCCACGGTCTGGAACGACGCCGACATTTCAAAAATGATGCGCTCCTGCTGGCGCGCCACCACGTGGCGCGTGGTGAAGCTGCGGCCGTCGCGCACGCGGTCGACGCTGTACTCGATGGGCGCGTGCTCGCCGGGCAGCAGGAAGTAGGCGTGCATCGAATGCACGGGGCGCTCGGCGCCCACCGTGAGGCTGGCGGCCATGAGCGACTGGCCCAGCACCTGGCCGCCGAAGACGGCGGGCGTGCCGATGTCCTCGCTCTGGGCCAGGAAGCGGTCGCCGCCCAACGGTTCGAGCTGCATGAGGGCGACGAGGTCGGCAACGAGGCTGGCGGCAAGGACGGGTTCGGGGGTCATCGGGGGGAGATTTCTGGACAAAAAAGCAGCCTTCGACGATAGCAAAGGCCGGGCCCGCGCGCTGTCGCGGCCCGGTCAGCAGCGCCCGGCTGGGCCTACTTGAAGAAACAGATGTCCAGCATCAGGCGCAGGCTGCAGCCGTAATCCGTGCCGCCATCGACGATGCGCACCGGCACGCCGCCCAGCAGCATCGCGCCGTCGGCGCCGTACACCAGCGGCGAGCGCTCGGCCTGGCTGAACGCGCCACTGAGCGTTTCCTGCTCGACGTACTTCAGGTACTGGCGGCGCGAAAAATCGACCGTGTCGGCCGACTTCAGCGCCACCGCCGCGTAGCGCTTGCCGTAGACGGTGCCGAAGTAGCGCAGCACCGGGCCGGTGCGGTCGCCGTACTTCACCTCGGCCTTGGCGAAGCCGGTCTGCACGAGGAAGTTGCGGTCTTCGGGCGTCAGGTCGGCGTCGAAGGCCATCAGCACGTACTGGCCTTCGAAGCTCTGGTTGCGCGCCACCTTCAGTTCGCCGATGAGTGCGGGCGTGACCTTGGTGCGGCCGTCCCAGCGCAGCAGCGCGGCCACGGAGGGGTCGCCGTCGAACACGTAGTGGTACTTGTCGCCGGCAATGGCGACCTTGCGGCCGTCCTTGGCCGCGACGAAGCTCAGCACGCGGTCCTTGCCATGGACGGGGTCGCCCTCGGGGGTGCTGGCGCAGCCCACCTGCAGCAGGCCGAAGGCGGCGCAGGCCAGCGCCAGGAAGAGCCGACGCGCGGGGGTCGACAGCGAAGAAGAGAGAGGCACGGTGTGTCCGGGGTTCGAGTTCATCCAGCCCCGGACTCTAGCGCCGCGCCGCCCTCAGCGGTCGAGGTCGACGCCGTCGGCCGCCAGCTTTTTCTGCAGCGCCGCCACGTCGATCGCCGCGAAGCGCCCGCTGCCCAGCGAGGCCGCCGCGGTGCCCGCCGCCTGTCCCATCACGAAGCAGCCGCCGCTGGCGCGCGCGGCCGACTGGCCCTCGTGCGTCATCGAGGCGCAGCGCCCGGCCACGAGCAGGTTGTCGACCGTCTGCGGCACCAGCATGCGCCACGGCAGGTGGTTGTAGGCGTTGGCTTCGTCGCGCGGAAAGGCCCATTCGATGCGGCCATCGGCATGCATTTCCATCGGCCAGGCGTTCAGGCCGATGGTGTCGTCGAAGGTGGCCGAGCCGAGGATGTCTTCGCGGCCCAGCGCATACAGGCCCTGGATGCGCCGCGTCTCGCGGATGCCGACCTGCGGCGCGATCTCCACGATGGCCGACGGCGCAAAGCCCGGCACCTCGGCCTGCAGGAACTTGAAGTACGCGGCGATCTGGCGCCGGCCTTCGAGTTCGCCGTCGCTGAGCTCGCGCGCATCGACGCCGTTCATCGCGCCGCCGGCGGCGTTGCGGATCTGCGTGACGTTGGCGCGCCATTCGCGCGGGTCCTTGTTGGGCCGCAGGATCGCGCCTTCGCGCGGAAAGCTGTACTTGCCCGGATGCTGCTGCTCGGCGCGCGCCATGAAGCCGTTGATGGCCGAGAACTCGCCCACCGCGGCCAGTGCGGCGGGTGCGTCGACCTGGCCGATGCGGAACATGGTGGTCGGGAACAGTCCGCTGCCGTGGCCGTCGCCCACCTCGAAGGGCACACCCGCGAAGGCCGCCACGTCGGCGTCGCCGCTGGCGTCGATGAAGGCATTGGCGCGGATCGCCTGGCGGCCCGACTTCGTTTCGACCACCAGCGCGCTGATGCGCGCGCCGTCGTGCAGCACCGCCGCGGCGTACGCGTGGAACAGCATCTGCACGCCGGCCGCTTCGAGCAGCTGGTCGGCGGCCAGCTTGTAGGCCGAGGTGTCGTACGAGCGCACGCAGATGCGCCCGCCCATGCCGTTCTGCGGCGCGTTCATGCCGTTGAAGCCGGCGATGCGGTCGATGAGGTCGTCGACCACGCCGCGCACCAGCTGCGTCATCTCGCCGCGGCGCTTGCCGTACAGGCCCGCGAAGTTGGTCACGCCGCCCGCGGTGCCCATGCCGCCGAGAAAGCCGTAGCGCTCCACCAGCAGCGTGCGCGCACCGTGGCGCGCGGCGCTCACGGCGGCGGCAATGCCGGCGGGGCCGCCGCCGACCACGACCACGTCGAAGTCGCCGAACACCGGCAGCGCGCGCGCCGGTTCGTTCAGGGTGTGTGGTTGCTGCGTTGTCGTCGTCATCACTGAATCTTGATGCCGCGCGTCGCGATGATCTTGCTCATGATCGCCGCCTCTTCCTTCACGCGCGTGCGCATGCCGTCCGGCGAGGTGCCCACGGCTTGCCAGCCTTGCTCGAAGAGCTTGCGGCGCACGTCGGGGTCTTTCATGACGATTTCGATCTCGCGGCTGATGCGTGCCTGCGCGGTCTTCGACAGGTTGGCCGGGCCCAGAAGCGCCACCCACACCTCGAGGCTGAAGTCTTTCACGCCGGCTTCGGCCAGCGGCGCGATCTCGGGCACCAGCGCACTGCGTCCGCCCGTGAGGCCCACGGCCTTGAGCTTGCCCGCGCGGATCTGCGGCATGGCCACGCCCGGCGGGATCAGGCCCATCTGCACCTGGTCGCCCAGCATGCCGGTGACGACCTGCGGGTTGCCCTGGTAGGGCACGTGCTCGGGCTTGAAACCGTTCACGCGGCTCTTGAGCAGTTCCATGCCCAGGTGGCCGACCGAGCCCACGCCCACCGAGCCGTAGTTCCACTTGTCGCCGGCCTGGCGCGCGGCGTCGAAGAAGGCGGTGCCCGAGGGCAGGCTGTTCTGTGCCACGAGCACCAGCGGCGCGGTGGCGATCAGCGACAGGTAGGTGAAGTCTTTCGCCGGGTCGTACGGCAGCTTGGGGTACAGCATCTTCGACGACGTGAGGTTGCCGTTGATAACGATGCCCAGCGTGTGGTCGTCGGTGGCCTTGGCCACCTGGTCGGCCGCGATGTTGCCCGAGGCGCCGGCCTTGTTGTCCACCACGACCGGCTGGCCCAGCGCGCGGGACAGCGGCTCGGCGATGGTGCGCGCCGCGATGTCGGGCGTCGATCCGCCCGGGAAACCCACCAGCAGGCGGATCGGCTTGGTCGGCCACGCGGGGGTGTCGGCGCTGGCGGACAGCGGCAACGCCGCGGTGGCGGCCAGGCCGCAGGCGATCAGGAGGGCTCTCTTGGTGGCTTGCATGGGAAAAAGACAGTCAAAAAGGTGAACAAAAATGCAAAGAGAGGCAGCTTAACTGCGGCGCGGAGCCCAGGGCAAGGCGCACTCTCGTCAGTCGAGGCTGATGTTGCCCCGGCGCACCAGCTCGCCGTACACCTTCGACTTGGCCTCGGCGTTGCGCTCGATCTCCTCGGGCGACCAGGCCAGCGGCTCGAAGGCGAAGGTGTCGAAGCGGGCGCGGATGTCGGGGTCGGCAATCACCTTGGCCACGTCAGCGTTGATCTTGGCCTTCACGGCCGCCGACACGCCCTTGGGCGCCAGCAGCGACACGAAGGAATTGACCTCCAGCGAGGCCGGGCCGCCGGCCTCGGCCATGGTCGGCACGTCGGGCATCTGCGGGATGCGCTTGGGCGCTGCCACGGCGATGTAGCGCAGCTTGCCGGCCTTGTAGATGCCCTGGCTCGACGGAATGCTTGCGAAGGCCCACGGCACCTCGCCGGTGCCGACGTTGGAATACAGCTGCGACACCTCGCGGTACGGCGCATGCCGCATGCGGATGCCCGTGAGCGCCTCGAGCTGCTGCGCGCCCAGGTGGCCCGGGCTGCCGACGCCCCACGAGCCGTAGACGATGCCTTCGGGGTTGGCCTTGGCGGCGGCGATCAGGTCGCCCATGGTCTTCCACTTCGACTCGGTGCCCACGGCCACGAAGAAGGGCGTGCGGAACAGCGAGGCGACCGGGTCGAAGTGCTGCAAGGTCACGAAGTTGCGCGACTTGTACAGGTGCGGCAGCGCGGCGATGTGCTCGCTGTCGAGCTGCAGCAGCGTGTAGCCGTCGGGCGCGGCGCGGCGCGCCTGGTCGATGGCAATGAAGCCGCCGCCACCGGGCCGGTTATCGACCACCACGCGCTGGTTCCACAGGCGCGAGAGCTTGTCGGACACCAGGCGCAGCACCGCGTCGGGGCCGCTGCCGGCTGCGAACGGGGTGATCAGCGTCACCGGCTTGCTCGGGTAGTCGCTGCCCTGCGCCCATGCGCCGGAGGCGGCGGTCAGGGCCAGGACGGCGGTCGTCAGCAATGCGCGCGGAAAGTTCATGGATTGTCTCCTGGGCCTTCGGCCTCGTGGGTAGGGAATATCGTAGAAAAACCGTGTCAGCGCGGCGCGGGCGCGTCGCCCAAACAGTGCTCGGGCCGCCAGGCATAGAGCCATTCGACCGCATCGTAGAAACGTTCGGGCGTGCGCCCGGTCCACAGGCTGTTGCGCACGAGGCGCTCCACGCCCTGGGCGTGGTACAGGCGCCCCATCTCGCGCACCGACAGCACGACGCGCGCGCAGCGTGCGATGCGGGCCTGTTCGTAGCGCTGGAAGGCGGCGGTCATGTCGAAGTCGCAAGCTTTCACGGCCTCGCCGAGCGTCACGGCGTCTTCGAGCGCCATGCACGCGCCCTGCGCGAGGTACTGCATCATGGGATGCGCCGCATCGCCGAGCAGCGTGGCCGGGCCTTCGCTCCAGCGTTCGACGGGGTCTCGGTCGGCGGTGCTCCAGCGGCGCCACGAGGTCGGGCGATCGAGCAGCTGGCGCGGGCGCGCATGCACGCCTTCGAAGTACGACAGCACCTCTTCTTTGCTGCCGTCGGTGACGCCCCACTCTTCTTCCTCACGGCTGTGGAAGGTGACGACCAGGTTGTACTGCTCGCCATGGCGCAGCGGGTAGTGCACGAGGTGGCAGTTGGGGCCGGCCCAGACCACGGGTGCGTTCCATTGCAGGTCGGCGGGCATGTCGGCCGCAGGCACCACGGCGCGGTAGACCACGTGGCCCGACACGCGCGGCGCGTCGCCGATGAGCTTCGCGCGCACCACCGACTTCACGCCGTCGCAGCCCACGATGGCATCGGCCTGAAAGCGGCGGCCATCGCGCGTGACCGCAGTGACGCCGTGCGCGCCGGTGTCGATCGCCTCGACCTGCGCCGAGGTGTGGAAGCGGATCAGCGGATGCTGCTTCACGGCTTCGTGGATTGCGCCGTGCAGGTCGGCGCGGTGGCTCACGGCATAGGGATTGCCGAAGCGCGCGCGGAAGGCCTCGCCGACGGGCACGGAGGCCACCTCGGTGCAGTCGACGGCGTCCATCATCACGAGCCGGTCGGTGAACACCGAACTGCGGCGCACGGCCTCGCCCACGCCCAGCGCGTCGAGTGCCGCGAAGGCATTGGGGCCCAGCTGCAGGCCGGCGCCGATCTCGCCGATGACGGCGCTTTGTTCGAGCAGGTCGATGGCCACGCCCAGGCGTGCGAGCGCGAGCGCGGCGGCCATGCCGCCGATGCCGCCGCCGACGAGCAGCACGGAAGGAGGTTGCTTCGAGAGGGTCATGCGCGGGCCGGGGCGATCAGTCGATGCGGACCGTGAGCGACGGCAGGCGCTCGATATTGACCTTGATCGTCTGGCCCGGCTTCACCGCGCCCACGCCTTCGGGCGTGCCCGTGAAGATCAGGTCGCCGGGCTGCAGCGCGAACAGCGTCGAGAGGTTGGCGATGACTTCGTTCACCGACCAGATCAGGTGCGTGATGTCGCTGTTCTGACGCACCTGGCCGTCGACCTCAAGCGTGATGGCGCCGGCGTTGATCTCGCCCACGTCGGCCAGCGTGCGCAGCGGCGCGATGGGGGCCGAGAAGTCGAAGGCCTTGCCAATCTCCCACGGGCGGCCGGCTTCGCGCATCTTCATCTGCTGGTCGCGGCGCGTCATGTCCAGGCCCACGGCGTAGCTGTGGATGTGGCTGGCGGCCTGGTCGACCGGAATGTCCTTGCCGCCCTTGCCGATGGCGACCACCAGCTCGGCTTCGTAGTGGTAGTTGCTCGTGAGCGAGGGGTACGGCACGGCGCCGGTGGCGCCTTCGGCCACGGGCACGACCGAGGCGTCGTCGTTGGGCTTGCAGAAGAAGAACGGCGGTTCGCGGTCGGGGTCGAAACCCATCTCGCGCGCATGCGCCGCGTAGTTGCGGCCGACGCAGTAGACGCGGCGCACGGGGAACTGCTTGTCGGAGCCCACGATGGGCAGGCCGACGATGGAAGGGGGCGTGAAGACGAAAGACATGAAGGCTCCTGCCGCGTGGGACGGCACATCAGACAAACAAGAAAAAGAAGGAAGGAAGGTCGCCGCGCTTTCAGGCGTCTTCGAGGAAGGCTTCGCGCAGGATGCCCATGGCCTGCTGCACAGGGCGATCGGAAAAGCTGAAGAGCACGGTGTCCTCGCTCGGCGACGACAGGCGCAGCGGCGCCCACGAGGGCACGACGAAGGTGTCGCGCGGGCCGAAGTCGAAACGCTGGCCGGCAATCTCGGCCGTGCCATGGCCTTCGACCACGCTGTAGACGGTGCCGTCGGTGGCGCGGTGCGTCCGGCCCGCGAAGCCCTGGGGCAGCAACTGCAGCTGGGTCGAGATGGTCGGCATCGGCGAACCGCCCGTCAGCGGGTTGATGTAGCGCAGCTTGTGGCCGAGCCAGGCATCGGGCGCTTCCTGCTTCTGCAACTGCGCCAGCGCCTCGCGGCTGCGCAGGTAGGGGTAGTTGAAGATCGGCGAGGTGGCCGAGGTGTGGTCGTGCCGCACCGGCACCATGTTGTGGCCGAAGCGCGCGAGGCTGTGGCCTTCGGGCCGCGCCACGTGCTGCAACTTGGCGTCGTCGTTCTCGGCAAAGCCGGCGTCGAAGAAGCGCAGCATGGGAATGTCGAGCCCGTCGAGCCACACCACCGGCTCGGTCACGCCTTCGATGCCTTCGTTGCCGTGGTCGTGCCAGGCCCACGAGGGCGTGATGATGAAGTCGCCAGGGTGCATGGTCGTGCGCTCGCCGCCCACGGTGGTGTAGGCGCCCTTGCCGTCCACGATGAAGCGCAGCGCCGACTGCACATGGCGGTGCGAGGGCGCCACCTCGCCCGGCATGATGAGCTGCAGGCCGGCGTAGATCGACTGCGTGATCGACGCGTTGCCGGGCAGCGCCGGGTTCTCGAGCACCAGCACGCGGCGCACGGCCTCTTCGGCGGTGATGAGGTCGGCCGACTCCATGAGCAGCGGCCGGATCTCGTCGTAGCGCCACAGCGCGGGCACGCACGGGCTCTTGGGCTCGCGCGGCACGAGCACGTGCAGCGACTCCCACAGCGGCGAAAGGTTGAGCGGGCGGATTCGGGCGTAGTAGTCGCGGCGCTCGGCCAGGTTGGCAGGCGCACCAGATACGGCGCTGGAAGAGGCGGGGTTCATGGGTCGGTGTCTCCGTTGGCCGGCATTGTTGTCCCGCCCCACTATTTGCTCAAGACCGCGTGCCAATACACGGAATTCGAAATTTCGATAATGGTGTCTTTCGCCTTCACCACCCAGCCCACGTCACCCCATGTCCAAGCTCGATCTCGAATGGCTCGCCGTGTTCGACGAGGTCTACAAGACCGGCAACGTCACCAAGGCCGCCGAGCGGCTGGGCATGGCGCAGGCGGCGGCCAGCACGGCGCTGAACAAGCTGCGCGCGCACTTCGACGACCGCCTGTTCACCCGCACCGCGCAGGGCATGCAGCCCACGCCGCACGCCGAGCGCATCTACCCGAACCTGCGCGAGGCGCTGGCGCAACTCGCGCAGGCGCAGGGCAACCGCAGCAGCTTCGAGCCGGCGCATGCGCAGCGGCGCTTTCGCATCTGCATGACCGACATCAGCGAGGTGGTGCTGCTGCCCGGCCTGCTCGACCACCTGCGGCACGCGGCGCCGGGCGTGCACATCGAGACCGAGATCATCTCCACCCACAGCGGCCGCCGATTGCAGGACGGCGACGTCGACCTGGCCGTGGGCTTCATGCCGCAGCTGGACGCGGGCTTCTACCAGCAGGTGCTGTTCATGCAGAACTTCGTCTGCCTGGCGGCGCAGAACCATCCGCGCATCGGCGCCAAGCTCACGCGCAAACGCTTCGAGGAAGAGGCGCACGCGGTGGTGTCCAGCTCGGGCACGGGGCACGCCATCGTCGACACCACCATCGCGCGCCTGGGCCTGAAGCGCAACGTGGTGGTGCGGCTGTCGAGCTTTTTGAGCGTGGCGCGCATCGTGGCCCACACCGAGCTGATCGTGGTGGTGCCGCGCATCCTGGGCAACGTGCTGGCCACGCAGGAGCCGGTGAAGGTGCTGGCGCCGCCGTTCACGCTGCCGGCCTACGCGGTCAAGCAGCACTGGCACGAGCGCTTTCATGCCGACCCGGGCAACGCCTGGCTGCGCCGCACGCTGGCCCAGCTGTTCAGCGGCAGCTGAGCGCCGGCGGCAAGGCGACGGGCGGGTGCCAAAGCGAGTCCGGGCGCTCGCATAATCGCGGCTCCCCACCCACTGCCCACAGAGAAAAGGCGCGCCCCATGTCTTCCATCACCCTCCGGTTTCTGGCCGAACCCAGCACCGTCAACTTCGGCGGCAAGGTCCACGGCGGCACGGTCATGAAGTGGATCGACGAGGCCGGCTACGCCTGCGCCACCAGTTGGGCCAAACGCTACTGCGTCACCGCCTTCATCGGCAGCATCCGCTTCCACCGGCCGATCATGATCGGCGACCTGGTCGAGGTCGAAGCCCGCCTGGCCTACACCGGCACCACCAGCATGAACATCTCGGTCGAGGTGCGCAGCGGCGACATGAAGGGCGGCGTGATGGAAAAGACCACCGAATGCCTGATCGTCTTTGTCTCGGTCGACTCGCACGGCCGGCCGCTTCCCGTGCAGCCCTTCGTGCCCGGCACGCCCGGCGAAATGGCGCTGGCCGAGCGCGCCAAGTCGCACCTCGATGCCAGCCGCGCCGCCGGCGGCACGCCCTGATCCTGGGCGCGGGGATAGGCGGCGCGCCCTAACCACGGGGCGCGCGGGCGGCTAGAGTCATGCGATTGCATACCAAGGAACACATTGCATGGCCACCTCCAAAGACGACAGCAGCAGCACCAGCGACGACAAGACCGACCGCATCAAGGACTCGGCCCAGCAGATCTGGCTCGCCGGCCTCGGCGCCTTCGCCAAGATGCAGCAAGAGGGCAGCAAGGCCTTCGAAGCGCTGGTCAAGGACGGCGCCGGCATGCAGAAGAAGACCCAGCAGGCCGCCGAAGAAACCCTGGCCCAGGCGCAGCAGCGCATGGCGGGCTTTGCCAGCGAGTTCGGCACCAAGGCCGCCGGCCAGTGGGGCAAGCTCGAGAACATCTTCGAAGAACGCGTGGCGCGCGCGCTCGAAAAACTCGGCGTGCCCTCGGCCGCCGACGTGGCTGCACTGCAGGCCCGCATCGAGGCGCTCGAAGCCCAGCTCAAGCAGCGCGATGCCAAGGCCGCCGCAACGGCGCCTCGCAAGTCCACCGCGCGCAAGGCCGCGCCAGCCCCCGCCGCCAAGAAGACCCTGCGCCGCACCAAGGCCGGCTGACATCGTTCTGGAATTGCGGCACTGCACAAAAATTCAGCGCCGCAAAACATGTCCCGCACCGTTCATGGTGCAGCGCACATGCGCTAGAGTGCCCCCAAGACCAAGAGAAACCACGGGGGCACCGACATGGCAAAGAAGGCGCCACGCCGCACTGCGCAACGCATCCTCGAAGCCGCATTGGATTTGTTCAACCGCTTCGGGGAACCGAACGTGTCGACCACGCTGGTGGCCGGCGAGCTGAACATCAGCCCCGGCAATCTCTACTACCACTACCCCGCCAAGGAAGAGCTGATCAACAAGCTCTACGAAGGCTACGAAGCCGAGCTCAACGAACTGCTGCACGCCAGCGAGGGCGTGCACGACGTGGAGGACGCCTGGTTCTTCATGCACAGCCTGTTCGAGCTGATCTGGCGTTACCGCTTCCTGTACCGCGACCTCAACGACCTGCTGAGCAAGAACCGGCACCTGGAGACCCAGTTCCAGCTCGTGCTCAAGAACAAGGCGCGCGCCATCCGCCAGCTGATCGCCGGCCTGAGCCGCGCCGGCCACCTGGACATCGACGCGCACGAGGTCGACACGCTCGCGCAGAGCATGGTCGTCGTGCTGACCTACTGGCTCAGCTACGAGTACGTGCGCAACCCGCGCCAGGCGCTGGAGCCCGCGCACGCGCAGGGCGCGCTGATGCGCGGCGGCCACCACACGCTGCACCTGCTCGCGCCCTACCTCGCACGCGACCAGCGCCGCCACCTGCTGACGCTGAGCAATGCCTACAACGGCGAAAACGCCGCAGCAAGCAGCAACCCCAGCCCCGTGCCACCGACGGTCGATATGGCGGCCTAGAACATCCATGCCCCACTCCGATTTCAAACCGCTCTCGCTGCTGTCCGCCGGCCCTGCCGCGGCCACTGCCGCCGCCGGCACCGAACCCTGGACGCCCCTTCCCTACCCCGATGTGCCGCGCTACGACGCGCGCAGCCTGCTCACGCACTGGCCACGCCTGCACGCGGGCCACGCGCTGCCGCCGCCCGCGGCCGACGCACCGCTGGCCGAGGGCTGGGCGCTGTACCACAGCGGCGAGTTCGAACGCGCCGCCGCCCTCGGCCTGCGGCACGGCCCCGACGGCCTGGCGCTCGCCAACCAGGCGACCGCGATCTACGCCAACTACTTGGAGCCGCGCGAAGCCGTGCGGCTCGCGCTGTTCCGTCAGGTGATCGAACGCGCCGGCGCGCAGGTCGCGGCCGAGCCCGACAACTGCCAGGCGCTCTACTGGCAGGCCTACGCGCTGGGCCGCTACAGCCAGGGCATCAGCGTGGCGCGCGCCCTGGCGCAGGGCCTGGGCACCAAGCTCAAGGGCGCGCTGGAACACGTGATCGAACTGCAACCCGAGCACGGCGACGCGCACCTCGCACTGGCCGCCTTCCACGCCGAGGTGATCGACAAGGTCGGCGCGCTGGTCGGGCGCATGACGTACGGCGTGCGCGCCGAGACCTCGATCGAGCTGTTCGAGCGCGGGCTGGCGCTGCACCCGCAATCGGCGGCCGGGATGATGGAGTACGCGCGTGCGCTGCTGATGCTGCACGGCGAGTCGCGCACGGGCGAGGCGAACGGGCTGTATGAAAAGGCGGCGGCGCTGACGCCGGCGGATGCGCGGGAGCGGCTGGATGTGGAGCTGGCACGCGCAGGCCTGACGGACTGAAAGGCTGGAACGCTTGCGATTGGTACCAGTTGGTACCAATCCATTTAAGATGCGCGTTTTCTGACCTTCTTCCCGACCGCCATGTCCGACCTCAACGCCCTATTCGAAGCCGCCCAGGCCAACTCCAAGCTGCTGGCCGAGCGCCCCGACAACCCGACGCTGCTGAAGATCTACGGCCTGTTCAAGCAGGCGACCGAAGGCGACAACACCGCCAAGAAGCCCAGCTTCAGCGACATCGTCGCGCGCGCCAAGTGGGACGCGTGGACCGCCCAGAAGGGCGCCACCGCCGACGAAGCGAAGCAGAAGTACATCGACCTGATCGAGTCCCTCCGGGGCTGATCGGCTAGCCGACGATCCCGCGCTCCTGCAGCGCGGCGATCTGCTCGGCGCTCAAGCCGATCTCTTTCAGCACCGCCTCCGTGTCCGCCCCCAGCGCCGGCGCATTGCGTCGGTGGCCGGCCGGCGTGAGCGACAGCTTGGGCACGAAACCCGGCACCGCGAGCGCGCTGCCGTCGGGCATCGTCACCTCCTGCAGCATGCCGCGCGCGGCGTAGTGCGGGTCGGTCGCGATGTCGGCGATGGTGTAGATGCGCCCGGCCGGCACGTGCGCCGCATCGAGTGCTGCCAGCACCTCGCTCACCGAGCGCTGCGCAGCCCAGTCGCCGATGGCGGCATCGAGCATGTCGACCTGCGCCACGCGCCCCGTGTTGCCCGCCAGCGCCGGGTCGGCCGCGAGGTCGGGCCGGCCGATGCAGGCCATGAGCCGCTTGAAGATGCTGTCGCCGTTGCCCGCGACGATGGCGTAGCCGCCGTCGGCGCAGCGGTACGCGTTGGTGGGTGCAATGCCCGGCAGCGCGCTGCCGGCCGCCTCGCGCACCGCGCCGAAGGCGCCGTACTCGGGCAGCAGGCTTTCCATGCAGTTGAAGACCGCCTCGTAGAGCGCGACATCGACCACCTGGCCGCGGCCTTTCGGGAATTCGGCGCCCACCGTGGCGTGGCGGTGCTGCATCGCCATCAGCACACCGATCACGCCATGCAACGAGGCCAGCGTGTCGCCGATCGACACGCCCACGCGCACCGGCACGCGGCCCGGCTCGCCCGTGAGGTGGCGCAGCCCGCCCATGGCCTCGGCCACCACGCCGAAGCCGGGCCGGTCGCGGTAGGGACCGGTCTGACCGTAGCCGCTGATGCGCAGCATCACGAGCGCGGGGTTGGCGGCCAGCAGGTCGTCGGGCCCCAGGCCCCAGCCTTCCATCGCGCCGGGGCGGAAGTTCTCGACCAGCACATCGGCCTCGGCCGCGAGCTGGCGCACGATGGCCTGCGCCTCGGGCTCGCGCAGATCGAGCGCCAGCGAGCGCTTGTTGCGCGACTGCACCTGCCACCACACGGAAGTGCCGTCCTTCAGCAGCCGCCAGGTGCGCAGCGGGTCGCCCGCGCCGGGCGGCTCGATCTTGACCACGTCGGCGCCGAAGTCGGCCAGCGTGCGCGCCGCGAACGGGCCGGCGATCAGTTGCCCGAGTTCGACGACCTTGAGGCCGGCCAGCGGGCCCGCGGCCGGAGGGGAAAGAGAGCTGTGCGTCATGGCTTCCGAGTGTGCCGTGCCGCCCGGAAGAAGCGCCGCGCCTCAGGCGAAGCGGCTACCGCCCTGCGGCGCTTCGAGCAGCGCGTCGAGGTTGCGCGCGATCTTCTGCTCGATCTGGTCGCTGAAGCTGCTGAACAGGAAACCCAGCGTCGCTTCGAGCCGGAAGGTGTCGGCCGTGACCTCCACCGTGCCGTCGATGCCCGCGCGGCTGAACTCGGCGACATCGCAGTCGGTGCCCTCGGTGTAGGTGCATTCGAGACCGTAGTCCTGCTCGACCTGATGCACCCATTGGCGCGCGACTTCGCGGGCGCCGGCAATGCCCAGCGTGTGGTTGCGTTCGATTTGGATGTCAGGCACCGTGGTCTCCGTTGTCGTCGTGTGTGCGGCCTTGGCGCGCGTGGGTGTGCAGGATACCCGTGGCGGCCTGCAGGGCGCTGCGGCGCTCTTCCGTCGTGGGCAGCGCGGCAATGCGCCGCACCGCAGTGTAAAAGCGCGGCCAGTCGCGGCCCTCGCGTTCGAACAGCGCCTCGAAGCTGGGCACCAGGTCGTCGTACGCGCCCTGCGCACCGAAGGCCGCGTTGTTGGCGCGCGCCACCCAACCGTCGTAAGCGTTCTGGCGCGGACCGGTCCAGCCCGTCTTCAGCGCGGCATAGCGCTCGCGGAAGTCGGCCATGGCGGCCTGCTTCTGCGCCTCGACCTTCGTCCAGTCCTTGGCCTTGGCTTCGGGCGATTCGTACACCTGCGTGAGCGCGCGGCGCGTGTTGAGCGCGAGCGCGCGAAAGTCCTGCCGCTGCGCATTGAACTGCGCGTATTCGGCGCGCGCCGCCTCGCCGGCTTCGCGCTGCAGCCACATCGCGCCGCCGATGCGCTCGACGGCCGTGGCGTACGACTCGTTGAACACCGTGTCGCCCGACACATAGAGCACCTGATGCGCCAGCTCGTGGAACACAAGGCGCGCCAGTTCGCCTTCGGGGTAGCCGATGAAGGTGGACAGCAGCGGATCGCCGCCGGCCCAGTTCATCCAGCCCAACGTGGAGTAGGCGGGCACGGGGTACACGGCCACTTCGAGGCCGTTGGTCTTCTGCGCCTCGGCCTCGGTTTTCGCGGCGGCCTCGTCGTAGTAGCCGCGGTAGCCCACGCAACCCGCGACCGGGAAGCACCAGCTCTTCAGCGTGAGCGAGTACGGCGGTGCGGCGACCACGTTCCACACGGCGGCGGGGCGGTGCAGGTCGGCATACGAGGTGTAGCTGGCGTTGTCGGGCAGGCCGAGTTCGCTCGACGCGAAGCGGCGGATGCGCTGCGCGAGTTCGAGCTTGGCCTTGAGCGGCGCCCCCACGGCCGGATCGGCCAGCCATTCGGGCACGGGCTTGGCCGCGCGCAGGATGTCGAGGTGGCCATTGGCCGATTGCCAGTAGTAGCCGAGGTCGGCGCAGCCGGAGAGAAAGAACGCGCCGGCAAGTGCCAGTACCGCCAGCGCAGGCGCACGCAGCGGCCGCATCACGCCTTTTCGACCTGCACCAGGCAGTCGTAGAAGGTCGGGCCGCGGCCGATGTCGGTGAGGCGCTGGCTGGTCAGCTCGTTGACGTTGGTGCCATCCATGCCGAGCTTGCGCCACCAGATGCCCATGCCGTGCACCACGCCGCGGCGCGCGCGGCGCGACACCTCGGCGCGGCAGCGGTGCTCGCCGCGCTGGTTGAACACGCGCACCGTGGCGCCGTCCTCGATGCCGCGCGCGGCGGCATCGTCGGCGTGGATCTCGAGCAGCGGCTCGACCTCGATGGCGCGCAGGCTGATCACGTTGACGAAGGTCGAGTTGAGAAAATTGCGCGCCGGCGGCGAGATCATCGCCAGCGGGAATTCGGTCGAGCTGCCGGCCGGTTCCCAGTTGGGCACATGGTCGGGCAGGCCGTCGATGCCCATGGCCTGCAGGCGCTCGCTGAAGAACTCGCAGCGGCCCGAAGGCGTGGGAAATTTGCCTTCGGCGAACGGCGCCTCGGCCAGCTTCAGGCTGGTGAAGCCCTGCGCGCGCAGCTGGTCGAAGTCGATCGCATTCTCGGCAAAGGCGGTGCGGCACAGCGACTCGTCGCTTTCGGCAAAGCAGGGCTCGTCGAAGCCCATGCGGCGCGCGAGTTCGCGGAACACCCAGGCGTTGCTGCGGGCCTCGCCGCGCGGCGCAACGGCCGGCTGGTTCAGCAGCACGTCGGTGTGGCCGTAGCTGCAGTGGATGTCCCAGTGCTCGAGCTGCGTGGTGGCGGGCAGCAGGTAGTCGGCGTAGTCGGCGGTGTCGGTGCGGAACTGCTCAAGCACCACGGTGAACAGGTCTTCGCGCGCAAAGCCCGCCACCACCTTGGCCGACTCGGGCGCCACCGCCACGGGGTTGCTGTTGTAGACCACGACGGCCTTCACGGGCTTCGCGGTGTCGAGCAGCGCATCGCCGATGGTGCTCATGTTGATGGTGCGCGGCTTGCGCCCGGCCAGCAGATCGGGGCGCTGCAGCGCGGCGCGGTCGACCGGGTAGTGGCCCGAGCTGCTGAGCAGCAGGCCGCCCGCGCGGTCGCGCCAGGCGCCGACCAGCGACGGCAGGCAGGCGATGGCGCGTGCCGCGTTGCCGCCGCCGCGCACGCGCTGCATGCCGTAGTTCAGGCGGATCGCGGCCGGCTTGGTCGTGCCGTAGGCCTGGGCCAGCGCCACGATCTGTGCTTCGGGAATGCCGCAGACCTCGGCCGCGCGCGACGGTGGCCACTGCAGCGCGCGCTCGCGCAGCTGCTCCCAGCCCAGCGTGTGGTTCGCGATGTAGTCGTGGTCGAGCCAGTCGTGCACGATGAGTTCGTGCATGAGCGCCAGTGCCAGCGCGGCGTCGGTGCCGGGCAGCAGCGCGATGTGCTCGTCGCACTTGTCGGCGGTTTCGGTCTTGCGCGGGTCGATGCACACCAGCCGCGCGCCGGCGCGCTTGGCAGCCTGGGCGTGGCGCCAGAAGTGCAGGTTGCTGGCGATGGAGTTGCTGCCCCATATGAGGATGAGCTTGGCCTCGGCGAAGCACTCGATGCGCATGCCGACCTTGGCGCCCAGCGTGTAGACCATCGCTTCGCCGCCCGCCATCGAGCAGATGGTGCGGTCCAGCAGCGAGGCGCCGAGCTTGTGGAAGAAGCGCCGGTCCATCGATTCGCCCTGCACGAGGCCCATGGTGCCCGCATAGCTGTAGGGGAGAATTGCTTCCGGTTCGGCCTGCAAACCCTGAAGATGCGCGGCGATGTCGTCCAATGCTGCCCCCCACGAGACGGGCTCGAAATGGCCGCTGCCCTTGGGTCCCACGCGTTTCAGGGGCTGCACCAGCCGCTCGGCATGGTCATTGCGTTCGATGTAGCGGGACACCTTGGTGCACAGCACGCCGCCGGTGTGCGAGTGGGCGGGGTTGCCTTGCAGCTTCACCGCCACGCCGTCCTTGACGGTGGTGACGAGCGCGCAGGTGTCGGGGCAATCGTGGGGGCAGGCGCCGAGCACCGTGGAGGGTGCGGTGGCGTCGGGCGTGTCGAGGAGGGAATCCGTTGCGTGGGCCATCGAACAAGTCTAATTTGAGTATCAACACACTGGGCAGAGGGAAGATTTCACCATGACGATGCATCTGAATCGCAGGCATTTTTCGATCGCCACGGCGGCCGCCGCCACGCTGGGCGGCTTCGGCATCGCCCGGGCGCAGAGCGAAACGCCACTGGTGCTGGGCCAGTCGGCGCCGTTCACGGGGCCCGCTGCGCAGTTGGGCATCCAGTTCCACCAGGGCGCCAAGCTGTTCCTGGACCCATACAACGCCCAGCCGGGCCGCCGCAACGTGGTGATCAAGAACCTCGACGACGGCTATGAGCCCGATCGCTGCGCGGCCAACACACAGAAGCTGATCGAGGAAGACGTGTTCGCGCTGTTCGGCTACATCGGCACGCCGACCAGCCTGGCCGCGCTGCCGCTGGCGGTGAAGGACAAGGTGCCGTTCATCGCGCCGTTCACGGGCGCCATGTCGCTGCGCGAGCCGTTTCATCGCAACGTATTCCATCTGCGCGCTTCGTACAACGACGAGACGGCATTGATGGTGAAACAGCTCACCCACCTGGGCATGAAGAAGATCGCGGTCTTCTACCAGAACGACGCCTACGGCAAGGCCGGCCTTGACGGCGTGACGCTGGCACTGGCCCAGCAGGAACTCAAGCCCGTGGCGCTGGCCACGGTGGAGCGCAACTCGGCCGACGTGGCCGCCGCGGTGAAGACGATCGTGGCGAGCCAGCCGGCGGCGGTGGTCCAGGTCGGTGCCTACAAGGCCTGCGCGGCGTTCATCCGCGAGGCGCGCAAGGCAGGTTACGGTGGTGTGTTCTTCAACCTCTCGTTCGTGGGCACGCAGGCGCTGGCGGACGAGCTGGGCAAGGAGGCGGCGGGCGTGATGGTCACGCAGGTGGTGCCGTCGCCCTACAACCAGGCCAATGCGCTGGCCCGCGAGTTCACCGAGGCGGTGCGCAAGGCGGGCGGCGGTGCGAGTGCCAATTTCTCGAGCATGGAAGGCTACCTGGCCGCGAAGGTGCTGACCGAGGGCCTGCGCCGCGCACCGGGCGGCAAGGGCACGCGCGAAGGGCTGATCGCGGGGCTGGAAAGCATCGAGCGGCAGCAGTTCGGCGGCTTCGAGGTGTCGTTCTCGCCGAAGAGCCATGTGGCTTCGCGGTTTGTCGAGCTGTCGATGCTGACGGCGGATGGGCGGGTGCGGACTTAAGGTCTGGCTTGTTTCAGGGCGCGTGCACAGGCCACCGGGTACTTCCCTCCGCGAATGTCCCCCGGGCTTCGCCCTCCTTGATTTCGCTGCGGGAAGCACCCAGTGTCCTGCGCCCGCTGAGCGCTGTCGTTGTGCGGGCCGATCAACAGCCGCACTGCCCAACGCTCACGTCGATGGGGTGCCTTGCGCAGCGAAATCAAGGGGGAGCCCGAAGGGCGGAGGACATTCGCGGAACAAGGTACCCCGTCGGCGTGAGCACGCCAGAGCGCACGCCAAAACGGTTCAGGCGCTGAGCCCGTCCACCGCCTGGAACATCGCCTGCCGCGCCTGGCTCACGATCTGGCCGCGCCAGGCGTCGCTGTCTGTATAGAACGCCTCCACCATGCGTGCGCGGATGCCATCGGCCAGGTCGGCCGGTGCGTCGGGGTGCTTGTGCAGCCAGTGGTCGGCGCGCAGCGCGCCGGTCACTTCGAGGATTGGCAGCGTGCCGTATTCGAGCGCGATGCCGGTGTACTCGGCTTGCGGGCACTCTTCGTACACGACGTCCCACATCAGCCCGCGCAGCAGCGCCGAGGTCGAGGAACCGTCGTAGATCGAGGTGACGGGCGCGGCGGGCGTGCCCCACCATGCGTTGGCGCGGGCGTAGGCGACCTTGTCGTCGCGGCAGGCAAAGATGCGCTCGCCCAGGCCGTTGGGGCCGAGGCCTGTGTGCAGGTCGATCCAGGCGAGGCGCTTGGCGTTGCCTGCATGGCGACGGAGCACGCTGCGGATGGTCTTGTTGCTCCACGTGGGCGCCTTGCCGCCGAAGAACAAGCCATCGTCGAACTGGTACTGGCCGCTGGTCACCGCCGCCTGGTAGGCCGTGGCGCCGTGCTTCTCGATCCACTTGTCGATCGCGGCCTGGTTGTCCGGCGTCGGCGGCCAGGTGTCGGGCAGCAGCAGCGGATGCAGCTTGGCGTAGGGCTCGTTGACCGGCACGGGCTTCGAAAAGTCGAGGAAATTGCGGTTCAGGTCGACGTTCTCGTGCGTCACGCGGCGGCCGTACGAAAAGCCGTGCGGGTTCAGCGCATGCACGTACAGCACGGCCACGCCCTGCGCCTTGGCCTTCTCGCGCCACTCGGCATCGTGCAGCGCGAACACCTGCACGCCGCTGCCGCAGTGGCCTTCGACGCCATGGCAGGCGCTGGTGACGACGAGCAGCCGCTCGGCATTGGCGTCGCCATCGAGCGCCACGTCCATCGACAGCTCTTCGCCGTCGCGGCCCTTGAGCGGGTGCGCGTGCGGTTCGACCGTGAGGCCGGCGCTGACGCAGCCCTGCAGGAACTTCTGCCGCGCTTGGGCGTAGCGCGGCGAAAAGGCCTCGCCGATGCCGATCATGAAACGTTGCCGCCGCTGCTGCCGGGCTTGAGGAACTGCTCGGCGATCTGCACCCAGCAGGTGGCGCCCAGCGGAATGAGGTCGTCGTTGAAGTCGTAGCTCGCGTTGTGCAGCGTGCATGGGCCTTCGCCGTGGTGCACGTCGCGGTGCGCGCCGTCGCCGTTGCCGATGAAGGCGTAGGCGCCGGGCTTGGCCTGCAGCATGAAGGCGAAGTCTTCCGAGGTCATGGCGGCCTCCTGCTTGAGCACGTTCTCGGGGCCGACGATGTCGCCCATCACGCGGCGCGCAAAGTTGGCCTCAGCCTCGGTGTTGATGGTCGGCGGGTAGTAGCGCTCGAAGCGGAACTCGCAGGTGGCGTCGTGCGCGGCGCAGATGTGCTCGCTGATCTGCTGCATCTTGGCCTCGATCATGTCGAGCACTTCGAGGGAGAAGGTGCGCACGGTGCCCGACAGCTCGCAGTTGTCGGGGATCACGTTGTTGGTTTCACCGGCGTGGATGGTGGTGACCGAGATCACCGCCGAATCGGTCGGCTTCATCTTGCGCGTGAGGATGGTCTGGAAGGCCTGCACGATCTCGCAGGCGATCGGCACCGGGTCGATGCCGGTCTGCGGCAGCGCGGCATGGCCGCCCTTGCCGACCACGTTGACGTGGAACTTGTTGCCCGAGGCCATCACCGGGCCGGGGCTCACGGCGAACTGGCCGGCCTTCATGCCGGGCCAGTTGTGCATGCCGAACACGGCGTCCATGGGGAACTGCTCGAAGAGCCCTTCCTTGATCATCTCGCGCGCGCCGCCGCCGCCTTCTTCGGCCGGCTGGAAGATCAGGTAGACGGTGCCGTCGAAGTTGCGGTGCTTGGCCAGGTGCTGCGCTGCAGCGAGGAGCATCGCCGTGTGGCCGTCGTGGCCGCAGGCGTGCATCTTGCCGTGGTGCTGGCTGGCGTGGGCGAAGGTGTTGAGCTCGGTGACGGGCAGCGCGTCCATGTCGGCGCGCAGGCCGACGGCGCGGTTGCTGGTGCCGTTCTTGACGATGCCCACCACGCCCGTGGTGCCCAGGCCGCGGTGGATGGGGATGCCCCACTCGGTGAGCTTGCCTGCCACCACGTCGGCGGTGCGGACTTCTTCGAAACAGAGTTCAGGGTGGGCATGAAGGTCACGCCGGACGGCCGCGATGCCGGCCGCCTGCGTGACGAGCGAGTCGATGAGTTTCATAGGACACAGTCTAGGCTTTGCGGAATGCGCCGCAAAGACCGTGCCGGGCAAACCCTCAGCGGCCGATGCTCTTCAGGTAGTCGGTTCGCGCAGCCCGCGCGGTGTCGGTGAAGTCGGTGAAAACGCCATCGACGCCGAGCTTGTAATAGACCGCGTATTCGTTCTTGCCGTCCTTGTTGTAGTCGGACGCCAGCCGGCGCGACTCGTTACGGAACGTGAAAGGGTGAACGAACAGGCCCGCCTTGTGGGCGTCGGCGATCAGCGTGGTGGGGGCCGTCGAGGTGGCGTCGGTGTCGTTGATCTTGCCGTCCTTGTTGACGTCCACCACCTTGCCGTCGGCGCCGACCGTGCCCTTGACGCTCACGATGTAGCGCTTCCAGGGGCCGATGCCGTCGGCATAGGTCTTGATCTCGGCCAGCCCGGCGGGCGTGACCATGACGTCGAAGTTGCGCTTGTCGCCGGCCTTGGTCCACTCGTAGGGGCGGTCGACGGGCACGGCGTAGGTCATGGCGCCGGTCTTCATGTCGATGCCGTCGCCGTCGATCAACTGGATGAGCCGGGTGTTCAGGCCCTTGCTCTTCATGTACTTGAGGCTGCCGGGCTCGAACGACTGCACGTAGATGGGCGCGGTCTTGCTGTTCCAGCCGGCGGCGTTGATGGCGGCGATGACCTTGTCTTCCATGGGCATGCCCAGGTCGCGGAAGTAGGTCGGGTTCTTGGTTTCCGGGTAGATCGCGATGGTGCGGCCGGTTTCCTTCGACTTGGCCTTGGCGAAATCGATGATCTCCTGGAAGGTCGGGATCTTGAACTTGCCGTTGAATTCCTGCGGGCGCTCGGGGTCGGTCGAGATGCCGCCCAGGGTCTTGATCTCGGCCAGCGTGAAGTCGTTGCTGAACCAGCCGGTCTGGGTTTCGCCGTCGACCTGGATGGTCTTCTTGCGCGAGGCAAAGCGTGCGTGCTTGGCCACGTCGGTGCTGATCGCCAGGTTGGGGTCGTGGCGGGCGATGAGCACGCCGTCCTTGGTGGAGACCAGGTCCATCTCGATGACGTCGGCGCCCAGTTCGATGGCGCGCGCGTACGACTCCAGCGTCTGTTCCGGCAGGTAGCCCGAGGCGCCGCGGTGGGCAATGACCAGCGGCGGCTGGCCGTCCAGCGTGAGCAGCTGGTTCGCCGACGGGCCGGTGGTGCCGCAGGCGGCCAGGCTCAGGACGGCCGCGGCGGTCAGGGTGATCTGCAGGGACATGCGCATGTTGTCTTATATGGACGCCTCCCGTGTGGCAAGCGAGTTCTTGAAGTTCCGGCTGGCGGTAATGACTGCGGTCTTATATCCGGCCTGTTTGTGCAGATCGGACCGAAGTCCGCCCGCTGGCCTTGATGGTCATGCGCGGGGTCGGTGCTCATCTCCATCGCGGGCTTCGCGCGAGGGCTTGCCCGAGACAACATTCAGCTTTACCCGACCCGCGGTCCGACCGCTTCACCATCACTTCATCGACTCGACTCACGCACTCTTTGCGGCTTCCACTCCTGTGGTTGTTGTCTCAGGTTGTTGCTAAGCCGCCTGCGCTCGCGCGCCGCAGCCACTTGGTGGAGTGCTTTTCCACTCCGATTGGTACGCCCGCCCGTGCGCCACCAGCGCCCAGGCCGTGCGAGCCATCTTGTTGGCCAACGCCACCACCGCCACATTCAGCGGCCGGCGTCGCAGCAGTTCCTCCAGCCACGTGGGCATGTCCTTGGCGTGCGTGATCACCGCACGCGCACCGTGGATGAGCAATGTCCGCAGGTAGGGGTCGCCGCGCTTGCTCAGGTGCCCGATGCGGGTCTTGCCGCCCGTGCCGCTGTGCGCAGGCACCAGCCCCAGGCTGGCTGCGAACTCCGTCCCGAGCGCCAGCCGCTGGCGTCACCAGCGTTGCGGCCAGCGCCGTTGCACCGAGCACGCCGATGCCCGGCACCTCGCGCAGCGTGCGCGCCTTGTCCAACTGGCGCTGCTGCCCGGCGATCTCGGTTTCGAGCTGATCGATGCTGCGCTCGACTCCTTTGAGCGCTTCGAGCTGCAGGTCGACCAGCCCACGCATCAACGGCGGCAGCTTGTCGTCAATATCGGCGCGCTTGACTGCGATCGTCTTTAGTCCGGCCTTCTTGCCGCCTGGCAGCACCACGCCAAATTCGTACAGCAAGCCTCGCAGCATGTTGAGCGTGGCCGTGCGCACGCTCACCCAGTGCGAGCGCACTCGATGCAGCGACATCACCGCCTGCTGCTCCTTGCTCTTGACCGGTGCGCGGCGAATGTCCGAGTGCTGCGCGGCCAGCCAGATCGCTCGGGCATCGGCTGCGTCGTCTTTGTTGCCGCGCACAAATGCACGTACCTGGCGTGCCGGCAACAACTCCACCTGATGTCCCAGAGCACCCAACTCGCGCGCCCAGTGGTGCGCGCTGCCGCACGCCTCCATCGCCACGCGTGCCGGCTGCAACTGGGCGAAGAACTCGCTCAGCTTGGCCCGACCGAGCTTCCTGCGCCCGATCTCGCCCGTCTCGCTATTGACCCAATGAAGCTGCATCACGTTCTTTGCAATGTCCAAGCCATACGTCGTACGATCCATTTCGGGGCCTCCGTCTGTAAGTGGGTAGATCGAACTTCCACTTTGGCACTCGATGCCGTTGACTGCGAGGCCCCCCTTCCTTGCCCACATCCCCAGCGCTCGCAATCGCTCAGTTAGGGGGAGGCGTCCATACCATCTCCATCCAAACAAAGAAAAAAGAAGAAGCAGGCTACCCGCTGCGCGTGACAACACCGGTACCCATCTGCGCGCGCGTTCAACTTCCCGGACAATCTGTTGCATGCAGCACACGCTTTCTCCCCAGAGCCTCTTGATGGCGCAAACCTTGGTTCGAATGAACACGGTGAGCGCAAACAGCAACCTCGAGCTGATCGACTTCGCCCAGGCCCACCTCGCCGCCCTCGGCGTGAAGAGCCGCATCACCTACAACGCCGAGCGCACCAAGGCGAACCTGTTCGCCACGCTGGGCGAGGGCAAGCCGGCTGGCGTGATCCTCTCGGGCCACACCGACACGGTGCCCTGGGACGGCCAGGCCTGGAGCGTCGACCCGCTGTCGGCCGTGGTGCAGAACGAGCGCCTGTACGGCCGCGGCTCGGCCGACATGAAGAGCTACATCGCGATCGCGCTGGCCAATGCCCAGCGCTTCCTCGAGGGCGACGCGCCCTTCGCGGTGCACTTCGCCTTCACGTATGAAGAAGAGATCGGCTGCTTCGGCGTGCGCGAACTCATTGCCGACATGCGCGACGCCGGCATCAAGCCGCTGGCCTGCATCGTGGGCGAACCCACCAGCATGGTGCCGGCCATCGCGCACAAGGGCGTGTACCGCTACAAGTGCTGCGTGCGCGGCAAGGAGGCGCATTCGTCGCTCACGCCGAAATCGGTCAACGCCATCGAGATGGCCGCGCGCGTGATCGGCAAGGTGCGCGACATGGCCGAAGACTTCGAGCGCAGCGAGCCGCGCTACGACGGTTTCGACGTGCCCTTCAGCACCGCCAGCGTGGGCCAGTTCCACGGCGGCATTGCCGACAACGTGGTGCCGCGCGACGCCGAGTTCCGCTACGAATTCCGCGACCTGCCCACGGCCGACGCCAAGCGCATGCAGTCCGACGTGCTGGCCTACGCCGCGAGCATCGAGCCCGCCATGAAAAAAGTGGCGCCCGACGCGGGCTTCAAGTTCGAAACGATCTGCGAGATCCCGAGCTTCCTGGGCGCCGCCGGCGACCCGGTCACGCTGCTCGCGCAGCGCCTGGCCAGCGAAGACCGCACCACGCTGGTGGCCTTCGGCACCGAAGCGGGCCTGTTCAAGAACGCCGGGATCCCCACCGTGGTGTGCGGCCCCGGCAGCATCGAGCAGGCGCACCAGCCCGACGAGTTCGTGAGCCTGGAGCAGCTCGCGCGCTGCGAGCTGTTCATGGAGCGCCTCGCAACTTCGCACAGCATTGGCTGAAGACCCAAGCAGCGCCGCACTGCAGCGCATGAAGCGCATCGCGCTCGGCCTGCTGTGCGCGGCGGCGCTGCTCTATGCCGTGGCGAGCGCGCTGCATTCGCAGCATCCGGCCTGGGGTTACGTGGCCGCCTTTGCCGAGGCCGCGATGGTCGGCGCCATTGCCGACTGGTTCGCGGTGGTGGCGCTGTTTCGCCACCCGCTGGGCCTGCCGATCCCGCACACGGCGATCATCCCGAGCAACAAGGACCGCATCGGCGCCAAGCTCGCGGGCTTCATCTGCGACAACTTCCTGAGCACCGCGCAGGTGCTGGCCAAGCTGCGCCAGTTCGATGCGGCGGCCCGCATCGCCGAGTGGCTGGCCCGGCCCGCCAGCGGCGAGAGGCTTGGCGAATGGGGCGTGGCCGCCACGCGCTACGGCCTCACCGCCTTCGACGACGAGCGCGTGCGCGACTTCATGGGCCGCGCCGCCGCGGCCGGCCTGGCCAAGATCGACCTCTCGCGCCTCACCGGCCAGGCGCTGGACGCACTCACGGCCGGCGGGCGCCACCAGGCACTGCTCGACGACGTGCTGCAGCAGGTGGCCGAGCTGCTCGACGGCGAGGAGGTGCAGGCGCACATCACCGAAGGCATCGCGCGCGAGATCAAAACGCTGCGCTACGTCGGCCTGGACCAGGTGGCGGCCAAGCTCGCCACGCGCAAGATCGTGGCCGCCATCGCGCGCACGCTGGCCGAGCTGGCGGCCGAGCCCGACCACCCGATGCGCAAGCGCTTCGACCATTTCGTCGATGACTTCGTGGTGCGCCTGAAGCTCGACCCCGAGTTCCAGCAGCGCGGCGAGCAGATCCGCGCCGAGCTCATCGCGCACCCCGCGCTGGGCGACTACCTGCACGGCCTGTGGGGCGAGCTGCTGGGCTGGCTGCACGACGACCTCGGGCGCCCCGACTCGACCATCCGCCAGCGCATTGCCACCATGGCCGGTGCGTTGGGCCAGCGGCTGCAGAGCAACGCGGCGATCCGCGCCTGGATCAACGAGCAGCTCGAAGCGGCCGCGCCGGCGGCCATCGAACGCTACCGGGAAGACATCCGCCGCTACATCGAGGAGCGCGTGGGCGAGTGGAACGCGCACGAGATGACCGACGAACTCGAGCGCCACATCGGGCGCGACCTGCAGTTCATCCGCATCAACGGCACGTTGGTGGGCGGGCTCGTGGGGCTGCTGATCCACACGGCGACACAGTTGCTGCGAGGCTGAAGCTGCGGGTAATCCGCAGCGGACGAAAGTCCGCGTCTTGTCCCGCGAGCGACTGCGCGGCCTCCTCTGGCTCCTAGACTGCGGCCACAACGCAACCCAGAGGAGATCGCCATGCCCCGTCGTTCGATCCGCGCAGCCGCGCTGACCGCCGCCCTCGCCCTGCTCGCCGCCTGCAGCTCGCTGTCGCCACCGCCCAAGCGGCCGACCGCCTGGGCGGCGCCCGAAGTGCTCGTCGCGCCATCGTCCTTCGCGGGCGTGCACGGCCTGGCCATCGATGCCAAGGGCCGGCTGCTCGCGGGCTCCGTGCTTGGCAACACGCTGTGGGAGGTCGACCGCCAGACCGGCGCCGCCAAGGTGCTGATCGACGCACCCGAAGGCCAGGCCGACGACATCGCGGTCGGGCCGAAGGGCGAGCTGGCCTGGACCAACTACCTCATGGGCATGCTGCGCTACCGTGAGAACGACAGCGCACCGCTGCGCGTGCTCGCCAAGGACCTGCCCGGCCTGAACTCACTCGACTTCGATCGCAGGAACGGCAAGCTCTACGCCTCGCAGGTGTTCCTGGGCGATGCGCTGTGGGAGATCGACCGCGAAGGCAAACAGCCGCCCCGGCTCATCAAGAAGGACATGGGCGGCTTCAACGGCTTCGAGGTCGGGCCCGACGGCCTGCTCTACGGCCCGCTGTGGTTCAAGGGCCAGGTCGTGAAAATCAACCCCGCCGACGGCGCGATGACGGTGATTGCCGACGGCTTCAAGATCCCGGCCGCCGCCAACCTCGACGGCAAGGGCAACCTCTGGGTGGTCGATGCGCGCAGCGGCGAGTTGGTGAAGGTCGATCTTGCGAGCGGCAAGAAGACCGTGGCCAAGCAGCTGCGCCCGTCGCTCGACAACCTGGCCATCGCACCGGACGGGACGATCTACGTCTCGAACATGGCCAACAACGAGGTGCAGGCCTTCAACCCCGCCACCGGCGAGCTGCGCACGCTCACCAGCGGCAAGCTGGCGGTGCCCGCGGGCCTGAAGATCGACGGCAACGACCTCTGGGTGGCCGACGTCTTCGGCTTCCGGCAGGTCGACGTGCGCACCGGCGAGGTGCGCGACGTGTTCCGCATGCAGCGCGAGCCCGAGCTCGACTACCCGTTCGCGGTCGGGCTGTCGCCCAAGCTGTTCGCGTTGACCTCGTGGTTCACGGGTTCGGTGCAGCTGGTCGACCGACAGACCCTGAAGACCGTCGAAACGATCCACGGCCTGAAGGCCCCGTTCGACGCGTTGCCCATGCCCGACGGCAGCGTGATCTACGCCGAACTCGCCACGGGCAGCATCACGCGCGCCAGCGGGCCGAAGTTTGCAGAGAAGTCAGTGCTGGCTAGCGGCCTGAACGGCCCGGTGCAACTGGTGGTCGGTCAGGACGGCGCGCTCTACGTGACCGAGGCGGCCGGCAAGCTGCTGCGCATTCCGCTGGACGCCAGCGCGCCGCTGCGCACCGTGGCCGACGGGCTGGCGCTGCCCGAAGGCCTGGCCCAGACGCCGTGGGGCAGTTTCATCGTGGCCGAGAGCGCGGCGCGCCGGCTGGTCGAGATCGATCCGGCCACCGGCACCCGCCGCACCGTCGCCGAGAACCTGCCCATTGGCCTGGCCGCCGGGCCCGGCTTGCCGCCGCCTTACGTGGTGACCGGCGTGGCCGTGGGGCGCGACGGCACGGTCTACGTGTCGGCCGACAAGAACAATTCGATCTATCGAATTCGACCTGTTATGCAGGGTAACAATTAGTACAAATCTTTGTTTACTTTTATAAACATATATTACAAACTGGCCGGGACGCCTCGCAGCGTTCCGATCGCATAGGGCAGTCGGGGGTCTGCGAAGCGCTCTTTCCGAAGGGACATCGCATGACTCCGCTCGTCGTAGGCCAGGTGCTATCGCCCGAATACTCCCTGGGGCTGGTTGCACTTTCGTTTGTCATTTCCTTCTTCGGCTCGCTGGTGGCCCTGATCTGCGCCGGGCGCATGGTCGGTGCCGACGGCAAACCCAACCTGGCCATCGTGGCCTGCGCCGCGGTGGCGCTCGGCGGCATCGGCATCTGGTCGATGCACTTCATCGGCATGCTGGCCTACCGGCTGCCTTTCGGCATCTCGTACAACATGCCGATCACCATCGTCTCGCTGGTGGCGGCCATCCTGATCTCGGGCATTGCGCTGTACCTGGCGGGCGGGCGCGCCAAGTTCAGCCGCTCCGGCTGGCTGGCGGGCAGCCTGCTGGCCGGCCTGGGCGTGTGCGTGATGCACTACATGGGCATGTTCGCGATGAACATGCGGGCCACGATGAGCTTCGACCCCGGCATGGTCGCGCTGTCGGTGGTCATCGCCATCACGGCCGCCGCCGCGGCGCTGTGGCTGGCCTTCAACCTGCGCAAGCTGAGCCACCAGGTGGCCGCTGCTGCGGTGATGGGCGTGGCGGTCTGCACCATGCACTACGTGGGCATGAGCGCGGCCAGCATGATCTGCACGGCCGCAGCCCCGGTCGACGCGCTCACGCTCGGCGGCAGCTACATGGGCCTCACGGTGTTCGGCACGGCCGGCGCGGTGCTGATCTTCATCTACTGGGTGGTCACGGGCAGCAGCCTCGATGCCCCTGCCACCGCCGCGCGGCAGCGCGTGCGTCCCAGTTAAAAGCGGCGCGTACGCGCCCCAGCTAGTTGGCGCAAGCGGGCCGGGGGCCCGCCTCCTACAGTCTGTGCGAACGACACGTTGCGCTTCGCACAGACCCCCATGCCCTTTCTCGAATCCCGGCTGCAGACGGCCGCAGACACCTACCAGGCCAACCGCGCGAGCATGCTGTCGCTGCTGGACCAGGTCCGGTCGCACGAAGCCCGCGCCGTGGCCGCCTCCAGCGCCTCGGCCGAACGCTTCGCCAAACGCGGCCAGCTGCTGCCGCGCGAACGCCTCGCGCTGCTGCTCGACACCGGCGCGCCCTTCCTGCCGCTGGCCTCGCTCGCGGGCCTGGGCCAGGACAACCCCGACCTCACCAAGAGCGTGCCCGGCGGTGGCCTGATCGCCGGCATCGGGCGCGTGGCGGGCGTGCGCTGCATGATCAGCGCCTCCGACTCCGGCATCGACGCCGGCGCGCTGCAGCCCATGGGGCTGGACAAGCAGCTGCGGCTGCACGAGATCGCGCTGGAGAACAAGCTGCCCTTCATCCAGCTGGTGGAAAGCGCGGGCGCCAACCTCATGCAGTACCGCGTGCAGGACTTCGTGCGCGGCGGCAACATCTTCCGCAACCTCGCGCGGCTCTCCGCCGCGGGCCTGCCGGTGGTGACCGTGACGCACGGCTCGTCGACCGCGGGCGGCGCCTACCAGACGGGCCTGTCGGACTACATCGTGATGGTGCGCGACCGCACGCGGGCCTTCCTGGCCGGGCCGCCGCTGCTGAAGGCCGCCACCGGCGAGATCGCCACCGAGGAAGAACTGGGCGGCGCCGTCATGCACACCCACATCTCGGGCCTGGGCGACTACCTGGCCGAGGACGACCGCGACGCGCTGCGCATCGCGCGCGCCATCCTCGGCGGCATCGACTGGGCGCGCGACGAAGCACCGCGCGCCTTCGCGCCGCCGCGCCACGACGCCGAGGAACTGATGGGCCTCATGCCCGCCGACGGCCGACGGCCGGTGGACATGCGCGAGGTCATCGCGCGCATCGCCGACGGCTCCGAGTTCCTGGCCTTCAGCGAGCACTACGGCAGCGCCACCGTCTGCGGCCACATCCGCCTCGAAGGCCACGCGGTGGGCATCATCACCAACAACGGCCCCATCGATTCCGACGGCGCCACCAAGGCCACGCACTTCATCCAGGCCTGCTGCCAGTCGCGCACGCCCATCGTCTACCTGCAGAACATCACGGGCTACATGGTGGGGCGCGCGCACGAGGAGGCCGGCATCATCAAGCACGGCGCCAAGATGATCCAGGCCGTGACCAATGCCAACGTGCCGCAGATCACGCTGCATTGCGGCGCCTCGTACGGCGCGGGCAACTACGGCATGTGCGGACGCGGTTTCGCGCCGCGCTTCTGTTTCTCGTGGCCCAACGCGCGCACCGCCGTGATGGGCGGCGAGCAGGCGGCGCAGACCATGGCCATCGTGATGGAAGCCGGCATGGCGCGAAAGGGTGCCGTTGACCGCGACAAGATCGACGCGATGCAGCGCCAGATCGTCGAACGCTTCGACCGCCAGATGAGCGTCTTCACCACCAGCGCGCTGCTGCTCGACGACGGCGTGATCGACCCGCGCGACACGCGCGCCGTGCTGGCCGAGGCGTTGTCGATCTGCCGCGACGCCGAGGCACGCGCACCGCAACCCATGCAGTTTTCGGTGGCACGGCCATGAGTTCTTTCCAAAAAATCCTGATCGCCAACCGCGGCGAGATCGCCGTGCGCGTGATGCGCACCGCGCGCGCCATGGGCTACCGCACGGTCGCCGTCTACTCCCGCGCCGATGCGAACGCCGAGCACGTGCGCCAGGCCGACGAATCCGTGTGCATCGGCCAGCCGCTGCCCGCACAGAGCTACCTGAACATTGAATCGATCATTGCCGCAGCCCGCGCCAGCGGCGCCGACGCGGTGCATCCGGGCTACGGCTTCCTCGCCGAGAACGCCGCGTTCGCGCAGGCCTGTCGCGACGCGGGGCTGGTCTTCATCGGCCCGTCGCCCGAGGCCATCGTCGCGATGGGCGACAAGGCCGGCGCCAAGCGGTTGATGCAGGCCGCCGGCGTGCCCTGCATTCCCGGCTACCAGGGCGACGACCAAAGCACCGCCACGCTGGCCGCCGAGGCCGAGCGCATCGGCTGGCCCGTGATGATCAAGGCGACGGCCGGCGGCGGCGGGCGCGGCATGCGGCTCGTGACGTCGGCCAGCGCCTTCGCCGAGCAGCTGCAGAGTGCGCAGTCCGAAGCGCTGCATGCGTTCGGCGACGCCACCGTGATCCTGGAGCGTGCCATCGTCGCGCCGCGCCACATCGAGATCCAGGTGTTTGCCGACCGGCACGGCCACGCGATCCACCTCGGCGAGCGCGACTGCTCGGTGCAGCGGCGCCACCAGAAGGTGATCGAGGAAGCGCCCTCGCCGGCCGTCGATGCCGCGCTGCGCGCGCGCATGGGCGCCACCGCCGTGGCCGCCGCGAAGGCCATCGCCTACGAAGGCGCGGGCACGCTCGAGTTCCTGCTCGACGCGCAAGGCCAGTACTGGTTCATGGAAATGAACACGCGGCTGCAGGTGGAGCACCCCGTGACCGAAGCGGTGACGGGCCTCGACCTGGTCGAGCTGCAGCTGCGCGTGGCGGCCGGCGAGCCGCTGCCGCTCACGCAGGACGACGTGCGCATCGCCGGCCACGCCATCGAGGTGCGTCTGTGCGCCGAAGACCCGCAGCAGGGCTTCCTGCCGCAGAGCGGCACGCTGAGCGCATGGCGCACGTCACCCGCGCTGCGCACCGAGCACGCGCTGCGCGATGGCGCCGAAGTGCCGCCCTTCTACGACTCGATGATCGCCAAGCTCATCGCCTCGGGCCGCACACGCGACGAAGCACGGCAGCGGCTGCTGGCGGGCCTGCGCGACACGGTCGCACTCGGCCTGCCCACCAACCAGGCGCTGCTGCAGCGCGCGCTCGCGCACCCGGTGTTCGCGAATGGCGAGGCGACCACCGCCTTCATCGGCGATCACCTCGATGCGCTGCTGGCCGCCGACGTTGCGGCCGACACGCGCGCCGCCCTGCTCGCCGCCCTGCTGCTGCAGACCGGCGCGCGCGGCTGGCCCTCGCCGCTGGCGCACACGCTGCCCAACGCCTTGCGCTTCGCACTCGACGGTACTGTGCACACGGCGCGCGTGACGCCGCGCGGCGCGGCGCGCTTCGAGGTCGTGCTGGACGACGCCGCGCCCGTGTCGCTTGCCTTGCTGGCGCTCGCGGACGACGGCCTGCTGCGCTTCGCCTGCGACGGCGTGGCCGCGCAGGCGCGGGTCGTGCGGTGCGCCGAACGCGTGGACTTCCATTTCGACGGTCGCGCCTTCCAGCTCGACGACCTCACGCACGTGGCCGTGGCGCGCGCCGATGCGGGCGGCGGCGACGGCCTGCTGCGCGCGTCGATGAACGGCCGCGTGGTCGCGCTGCTGGCCGCCGAGGGCGACACCGTCGCCGCGGGCCAGCCGCTGGTCACGCTCGAGGCCATGAAGATGGAACACGTGCACTGCGCACCCCGCGCGGGCCGCGTCGCGGCACTGCATGTGGCCGTGGGTGCGCAGGTCGCTGCGCGCCACATCGTTGCCGAGATCGCCGAGGCCTGATGGCCTTCTTCCCTTTGCCAGAGCCCTTCTCCATGAACGCACCCCACTACCGCTCCGTCTTCGCGCCCACCCTGTTCGGCGGCCAATGCATCGTCGTCACCGGCGGCGGCTCGGGCATCGGCCGCTGCACCGCGCACGAACTGGCCTCGCTCGGCGCCCACGTGGTGCTGGTCGGCCGCAAGCCCGAGAAGCTCGATGCGGTGCGCGCCGAGATCGAAGCGGCCGGCGGCAACGCCAGCGCGCAGGCCTTCGACATCCGCCAGGAAGACGCCGTGCGCGAGGCCGTGAAGGCCATCGTCGCGGCGCACGGCCGCATCGACGGGCTGGTCAACAACGCGGGCGGCCAGTACATCACGCCGCTGGCCGCCATCTCGGCCAAGGGCTGGGAGGCGGTGATCCACACCAACCTCACGGGCGGTTTCCTGGTCGCGCGCGAGTGCTACGTGCAGAGCATGCAGGCGAACGGCGGCGCCATCGTCAACATCGTGGCCGACATCTGGGGGTCGATGCCGAACATGGGCCACAGCGGCGCCGCGCGCGCCGGCATGGTGAGCTTCACCGAGACCGCCGCTGCCGAATGGGCCGTGAGCGGCGTGCGCGTGAACGCCGTGGCACCGGGCTACATCGCCTCCAGCGGCATGGACCACTACCCGCCCGAGGCCGGCCACATGCTGCGCGCCATGCGCAAGACCGTGCCCGCGGGCCGCTTCGGCAACGAGGCCGAGACCTCCGCCGCCATCGCCTTCCTGCTGAGCCCGGCCGCCGCCTTCATCAGCGGCTCCGTGCTGCGCGTGGACGGCGCGCGCCCGCAGGCGCGCATGGGCTGGCCGATGGAGCTGCCCGACGCGCAGGCGCAGCAGCGCCCCGCGGTGCGGCCCTACGACGGCTTTCACCTCGCGCAGACACCGCGCGTGTTCCAGGACAAGTAAAGAGCGATCGAACGAACGGACAACGGAGACCCCTGATGCAGTACACCCATGAACACCTCGAGATGCAGAACACCCTGCGCCGATTCATCGACGAGGAGATCAACCCCCACGTCGACGAATGGGAGGAGGCCGAGATCTTTCCCGCGCACGAGGTCTTCAAGAAGCTCGGCAACCTCGGCCTGCTGGGCCTGAACAAGCCCGAGGCCTTCGGCGGCGCCGGGCTCGACTATTCGTATGCGATGGCCTTCGCCGAGGGGCTGGGCCACATCAGCTGCGGCGGCGTGCCGATGGCCATCGGCGTGCAGACCGACATGTGCACGCCCGCGCTCGCGCGCTTCGGCAGCGACGAGCTGCGCCGCGAGTTCCTGGTGCCCGCCATCGCGGGCGACACGGTCGGCTGCATCGGCGTGAGCGAGCCCGGCGCGGGCAGCGACGTGGCGGGCCTGAAGACCCACGCGCGCAAGGACGGCGACGACTACCTCATCAGCGGCCAGAAGATGTGGATCACCAACAGCTTGCAGGCCGACTGGATGTGCATGCTGGTCAACACCAGCGACGGCCCCGTGCACCGCAACAAGTCGCTCGTGATGGTGCCGATGAACCTGCCCGGCATCGAGAAGGCCAAGAAGATCCGCAAGATCGGCATGGACTCGAGTGACACCGGCCTCATCTACTTCGACAACGTGCGCGTGCCGCAGCGCTACCGCATCGGCGAAGAGGGCCAGGGCTTCGCCTACCAGATGCAGCAGTTCCAGGAAGAGCGGCTGTGGTGCGCCGCCAGTTCGCTCGCGCCGATGGACGACTGCATCCAGCAGACCATCGAGTGGGCGCAGCAGCGCCAGATGTTCGGCGCCACGCTGGCCGACCAGCAGTGGGTGCAGTTCAAGCTGGCCGAGCTCAAGACCGAGGTGGAGGCGCTGCGCGCCCTCACCTACCGCGCGTGCGACCTGCATGTGAAGGGCGAGGACGTGCTCGAACTCGCATCGATGGCCAAGCTCAAGACCGGCCGCCTCACGCGACAGGTGGCCGACACCTGCCTGCAGTTCTGGGGCGGCATGGGCTTCACGCTGGAGAACCGCGTGTCGCGCCTGTACCGCGACGGCCGCCTGGGCTCGATCGGCGGCGGCGCCGACGAGGTGATGCTCGGCATCCTCGCCAAGACCATGGGCATCGCCAAGCGCCCGCCGCGCGGCTGACCGGCGCACCATGGACGCCGAACTGCAGGCCGACCGTGCGGCGCTCGCCGACACGGTGCGGCGCTTCGCCCAGACCGAGATCGCACCGAACGTGCAGGCCTGGGACGAGGCCGGCGAATTCCCGCGCGCGCTGTATGCCCGCGCGGCCGAACTGGGCCTGCTGGGCCTGGGCTACCCGGAAGCACTCGGCGGCACGCCCGCCTCCTATGCGCTGAAGCTGCCCGCATGGATCGCGCTCGCGCGCCACGGCCAGAGCGGCGGCGTGCTCGCGAGCCTGTTCTCGCACAACATCGGCCTGCCGCCCGTGGTGCTGCACGCGAGCGACGCCGTGCGCCACGAGGTCGTGCCCGCGGTGCTGCGCGGCGAGAAGATCGCCGCGCTCGCGATCACCGAACCCGGCGGCGGCTCCGACGTGGCGGCGGTGCGCACGACAGCCAAGCGCGATGGCGACCACTACGTGCTCAACGGCGAGAAGACCTTCATCACCTCGGGCATGCGCGCCGACTGGATCACCGTGGCCGTGCGCACCGGCGAAGGCCGCGGCGCGGGCGGGCTCTCGATGCTGCTGGTGCCGGGCGACGCGCCCGGCCTCTCGCGCACGCGCCTCGCGAAGATGGGCTGGCTGTGCTCCGACACCGCCACGCTGCACTTCGACAACGTGCGCGTGCCGGCGCGCTACCTGCTCGGCGAAGAGGGCGCGGGTTTCCGCATGGTCATGGGCAACTTCAACGGCGAGCGCGTCGGGCTCGCGGCCGGCGCGCTGGGCTTCGCGCAGGCCTGCCTCGACGAGGCGCTGGCCTGGTCGCGCGAGCGCAAGACCTTCGGCGCCGCGCTCATCGAGCACCAGGCGGTGCGCCACAAGCTGGTCGACATGCAGATGCGCATCGCCTCGACCGAGGCCTGGCTCGAGGCCGTGTCCGCCGAGGGCGATGCGCACGAAGCGGCGGGCCGCATCAACGCGCCCGAGTGGGTGGCGCAGGTCTGCCTGCTCAAGAACCACGCGACGCAAACCATGCAGTTCTGCGCCGACCAGGCCGTGCAGGTCCTCGGCGGCATGGGCTTCATGCGCGGCACGGTGAGCGAGCGCGTCTACCGCGAGGTCAAGGTGATGATGATCGGCGGCGGCGCCGAAGAGATCATGAAAGAGCTGGCGGCGCGGCAGCTGGGGTGGGTGTAGCGGCAGCACCGACCTTCGACCTTTATTCCGGCCCCAGCCGGAACGCCGCTGCCGCAGCGGGTGTCCAACCGTCCAGCACCTTTGCTGAGTCGCGGGAGATCACCATGCTCTCTTTCACTTATGGCATCGGCGCCATCGCTCTGGTCTTGCTGGCGGCGCTGCTCTTTTCGGCGATATGGATTTTCCGGGAGTACGAACGCGGCATCGTGTTCACCCTCGGTCGCTTCTCGAAGGTGGCGGGGCCCGGGCTGGTGTTCGTGATCCCGGCCATCCAGCAGGTGGTGCGCGTCGACCTGCGTACCGTGGTGCTCGAAGTGCCGACGCAGGACGTGATCTCGCGCGACAACGTGTCGGTGAAGGTCAGCGCGGTCGTCTATTTCCGCATCGTCGATGCGGCCAAAGCCATCATCGAGGTCAAGGACTTCTTCAACGCGACCAGCCAGCTGGCCCAGACCACGCTGCGCTCGGTGCTCGGCAAGCACCAGCTGGACGACATGCTGGCCGAGCGCGAGAAGCTCAACCTGGATGTGCGCGAGTCGCTGGACGTGCAGACAGCGTCGTGGGGCATCAAGGTGTCTAACGTCGAGATCAAGCAGATCGACCTCACCGAATCCATGATCCGTGCCATCGCACGGCAGGCCGAGGCGGAACGCGAACGCCGTGCCAAGGTGATCCATGCCGAGGGCGAACTGCAGGCGTCCGAGCAGCTGTTCCAGGCCGCACGCGTGCTGGCGCAGGAACCGCAGGCCATCCAGTTGCGCTACCTGGAAACGCTCACGGTGATCGGCGCGGACAAGAACACGACCATCGTGTTTCCGCTGCCGGTGGACCTGATGGCGAGCTTTCTCGGCAAGCAGCACGCATAGCGCGCAACTGCGGTGCTCGCTGCGCGGGCAGATCAGGTCGATGGCGCCGCAGATGGATCAGCACCGGCCTGCGCGAGCCCGACGCAGAAATCGCGCACCAGCCGCAGCGCAGGGGCCTCGGTGCGGCCTTCGAGCGTGACGAAGGCGAACTGCGCGCTGAGCCCCGCCGCGGGCGCCACCGTCAACTCGGCCAGCTCGCCGCTGTCCTGCAGCGCGCGGGTGGCCGCGAGCACGCCCAGGAAGATCGCGTCGGTGTTACGCACGGCATCGATCAGCGCGCCGATGTCTTCCGACGACACATGCAGCCAGCGCTGCGGGCTCGCGTCGCTGCCGTAGCGCTCGACCAGGATGCGCGCCACGTCGTCGCTGACCATCGTCGAAACCACCGGGTAGCGCACGAGGTCGTCGAAGCCCACCGGCGTGCCGCGGCCCTTCGCGAGCAGCGGATGGCCACGCCGGCAGACGAAGCCGGAGCGCAGCGTCGGCAGCACGTCGATGTGCAGGTCTTCCCGCGGTGACACCGCGCGGTAGGTGAGCACCAGCGCATCGAGCGTGCGCGCGCGCAGTGCCGCCAGTTGCAGGTCGGGCCCGCCGCCGTGCAGTTGCAGGCCCACGCGCGGGTGGTGGCGCAGCATGTGGATCAGCAACGGCGACGAGAACAGGGCGCCCGGCGCGGCACCGAGCCCCAGCCGCACCGAGCCGGCCTGCCCGTCGGCCAGCAGCGCGGCGGCGCGCTTGAGCTCGTGCGTTTCCATCGAGATGCGCTTGGCGCGCGCCAGCACCATGGCGCCGAACGGCGTGAGCTCGTTGCGCTTGCCGATGCGGTCGACGAGCTGCATGCCGAGCTCCTGCTCGAGCATCTGGATGCTGCGGCTGAGCGCCGGCTGCGTCAGGTGCACTTTCTCGGACGCGCGGCTGAAGGAGCCGGTTTCGGCGAGCGCGAGCAGGTGGTCGAGTTGCTGGAGGTTCATGGCGGGCCGCTCTTTGTCATACGCATGAGGTGGACTCATGGTAATGACAAAAACAATGCATTGGACAGATATTCATGCGATTCCTAGCATCCATCGCGTACTACTTTGGACCAAGGAATTTCCCCATGAAGCGGTTCGGTCAATGGCTTTGCGCGCTGGCTTTTCTCAGCGGCGGCACGGTGGCGATGGCGCAGCCCCAGGCGCAGGGGCCCTACCCCTCGAAGGTCGTCACGATGATGGTTCCCTACCCGGTGGGCGCGGCCAGCGACTTCACCGCGCGAACCCTGAACGACCTGGTCGGCAAGGCGCTCGGCGGGCAGGTGATCGTCGAGAACCTCGGTGGCGCAGGCGGCGCCATCGCCGCGGGCAAGGTGCTGGCGGCGCCGGCCGACGGCCACTATTTGTTCCAGGGCTCGCCCAACGAGCTGATCCTGTCGGGGCTGGTCAACAAGAGCACGCGCTACAAGCCCGAGGACTTCCAGTGGATCGCGCCGGTGGCCACCTCGCCGCTGGTGCTGATGGTCAACAGCCAGCTGCCGGCGCACTCGCTCGATGAGTTCGTGGCGCTGGCGCGCTCGCGCAAGGACGCGCCGCTGAGCTACGGCACGCCGGGCGCCGGCACGCTCTACCACCTGCTCGGCGAGCTCTTCACCAAACGCACCGGCGCGCCCGCCACGCACGTGCCCTACAAGGGCGGCGCGCCCCTGCTGCAGGACCTGATCGGCGGGCAGATCGACTTCGCGTTCATGCCGTACCAGGCCTTCTATGCCGACTACGTGAAGCAGGGACGCCTGCGCGTGATCGGTTCGCTGTCGCCCGGCAAGCGGCTGCCCGCGCCGTTCGATGCGGTGCAGACCAGCGCGCAGAGCAAGGACATGAAGGACTTCGACTTCAGCATCTGGACCTCGTACGTGGTGCGCAAGGGCACGCCGCGGCCGGTGGCCGAACGGCTCAACGCCGCGATCGCCGCCGCGCTGAAGAACCCGCAGGCGCGCGCGCAGCTGGAGTCACAGGCCAAGACCGTCTTCGAGCCGATGAGCCTGGACGCGGGCGAGCAGCTCTACGCCGCCGAGATCGCGCGCTACCGCGACCTCGTCAAGACCATCGGCTACGAGTCGCCCTGAGCCCCCGTTCCACGCAAAAACAAGAGGTGCATCCATGAAGACGAGACAACTCAACGGCCTGGCGCTGACGATCGCGCTGTCGCTCTCCGCATGCGGCGGCGGTGGCGGTGGCGGTGGCGATGGCGATGGCGATGGCGATGGCGATGGCGATGGCGCAGGATTCAGCGGCCTCGCGCTGCCGCCGCCCGCAAGCCCCGCACCTGTGGCCCCCGCGCCGGCGCCGGACGACCTCACGGTCGCGGTCACCACCGAGGGCAAGGTCGCGGGCAACGCCGGTGCGGACACGGTGTCGTTCCTCGGCATTCCCTATGCGCAGCCGCCGGTGGGCGCGTTGCGCTGGGCACCGCCGCAACCGCCGGCCGCGCATGCTGCGACGTTGCAGGCCAAGGTCTTCGGCAATGCCTGCCCGCAAGCCCCCGGCGCGGTGTCGTCGCCGATCGCCGAAGACTGCCTCTTCCTGAACGTGTGGAAGCCCGCAGGCACAAGGCCCGGCGACAAGCTGCCGGTGGTCTTCTACATCCACGGCGGCGCGTTCACGCTGGGTTCGGGCGAGATGGGCCCGAGCCCGCTGGCAAGCCGCGGCGTGGTCGTCGTCAGCCTCAACTACCGGCTCGGCGCGCTCGGCTACCTCGCGAACAAGGCGCTGCGCGCGGCCAACAAGGACAGCAGCCTCGGCAACTTCGCGGTGATGGACCAGTTGGCCGCACTCGGCTGGGTGCAGAAGAACATCGCGGCCTTCGGCGGCGATGCGGGCAACGTCACGCTGTGGGGCACCTCGGCGGGCGCGACGCAAAGCTTCTCGCTGCTGCAGTCGCCGAAAGCCAAGGGGCTGTTCCAGCGCGCGGTGATGCAAAGCGGCGGCGCGGCCGAGTACTCGAACCCCGGCATGGACACCTCGCTGGCGGTCGGCGACACCGCCGTGCAGAACCTCGGATGCAGCGGGGCCGCCGACGTGGTCGCCTGCCTGCGCGCGCTGCCGGTGTCGGCACTGCTCGCGCAGGGCGGGCTCAAGTGGCGGCCCACGATCGACGCGCAGGTCCTCACGCAGGTGCCCGCACGCGCCTTCGTGACCGGCAACTTCAACCAGGTGCCCGTGATGATCGGCGGCGTGCACGACGAGGGCTCGCTGTTCGTCGACACGAAGCTGAGCGCCGCCTACTACCCGCTGTACCTGCGCGGGCTCGCGCCGGCCGGCTACGACACCACGGCCATCGAGGCGGCCTACCCGATCGGCAACTACGCCGTGCCGGCACAAGGCATCGCGCGCGCCATGGGCGATGCGATGTACGCCTGCGGCAACAGCGCGCGGCGCGATGCGCTCGCCGCCTGGGTGCCGGTGTACGGCTGGGAAATGACCGATCCGCAGCTGTCGTTTCCGACGAGCCCCACGGCCTTCTTCTACGGCACGGCGCACGGCATGGACAGCTACTACCTGACCGGCACGGTCGACGCGTTGCCCACGTACCCGTACTTCGACCCGGGCAGCGCCACGCCCGACGCGGCCACCACGGCGCAGCGCAAGGCACTGTCGGCACAGATGGTGGCCTACCTCCTCAACTTCGCGAAGAACGGCGACCCGAACGGCGACGGCCGCCACATCACGACGCACTGGCCGCGCTCCATGGGGCCGTCGGGCCGCGCGCTGATGGAGTTCACCTACCCCGCCGTCAAGACATCGAGCAACGCGTTCGAGCAGACGCACAAGTGCGACACGCTGTGGGGACCGGACGTGTTCCCGCCGCTGTACTGACGCGCCAACCCACCGCATCCACGCATCCATCCATCCCCCCATCCATGAACGAACAACACGTCATCGACCACCTCGACGCCCGCCAGCCGCAGATCGTGGCGTGGCTCAAGGACTTCCTGCGCATCCCGAGCGTGAGCGCCGACCCGGCCTTCGCGCCGGGCATGCACGAGGCGCGGCGCTTCCTCGTCGAGCGGCTGCAGCAGATCGGCCTGGCCGGCGTGCGCCTGCTCGACGGCGACGGCGAGCCCGCCGTGTACGGCGAATGGAGCGGCGCACCCGGCCAGCCCACGCTGATGATCTACGGCCACTACGACGTGCAGCCGGCCGCCCCCCTCGAACAATGGCGCACGCCGCCGTTCGAGCCCACGCAGGTGGATGGCCGGCTCTACGGCCGCGGCACCTCCGACGTGAAGGGCTCGACCACCATCGCGCTCGAGGTGATCGCCTCGTTTCTCGCGGTGCAGGGCCGGTGCCCGGTGAACATCAAGGTGTTCCTCGAAGGCGAGGAGGAAACGGGCAGCCCCTCGCTGCGAACCCTCGTCGACCGTCACCGCACGCTGCTGCAGGCCGACGCGGTGCTGTCTGCCGACGGCGGGCGCGCGAGCGCGCAGGTGCCGACGATCAACACCGGCGCGCGCGGCAACTCGCAGCTCGAGGTGCGGTTGCGCACCGCGCAGAAAGACCTGCACTCGGGCCGCTACGGCGGCAGCGTGCGCAACGCACTGCACGAGATGGCGCGGCTGGTCGCGTCGCTGCACCATGCGGACGGCAGTGTGGCGGTCGAAGGCTTTCATGATGGCGCGGCGGTGCTCACGCCGCGGCAGCGCGCCGACACCGCGGCGTTTCCGTACGACGAGGCCGCGTTCTTCTCGGACGTCGGTGCCGGCGCGCACGGGGAACCCGGCTACACCGCGCGCGAACGCGTCACGCTGCGGCCCGCGCTCGACGTCAACGGCCTGTGGGGCGGCTACACGGGCGGCGGCGGCAAGACCATCGTGCCCTGCGAGGCGCAGGCCAATCTCACCACGCGCGTCGTCGCAGGACAAGACCCGCGCGCCGTGATCCACGCCGTGCTGCGCCACCTGCAGCGGCACTGCCCGCCCGGCTGCACGCTCGACGTGGTGGCCCTGAACGACGGCTCACCCGCCTCCACCCTCGCACCGAACCATCCGCTGGTGCGCGCGGCCGAAGCGGTGCTCGAACGCGAGAGCGGCCGGCGCCCCATCCACGTGCGGCTCGGCGCGAGCGTGCCCGTCACGTCGATCTTCAAGGAGATGCTGGGCATCGACACGCTGATGTTCGGCTTCAACCTGCCCGATGAAGACGTGCATGCGCCGAATGAGTTCTTCCGGCTGGCCTCGATCCAGCAGGGGACGCGGGCCTGGACGTTGCTGCTCGCGGAACTGGCGAAGCACCCGCCAGCGTCTTTTCATGCCGGCTGACGCCTGACGCGCGTCAGTCCGCATCTTCTCCATTGCGCGTCTGTGCGGCCAGCGCCGCCGCCGCTGCGCGCAGCTTGTCCTTCTTGCTAGGCCGCGTGCCCTTGACGCCGCCGTTGCCCGAGGCATCGACCACCACCGGCGCCACCTCGACCGGCTCGAAGCCCGCGATGCGTTCGCGCGGCACCTGCTGGCCCTGGCGCTTTTCGATGAGGCGGAAGTGCGCCTCGGTCGCTGCGCTCACGAAGCTGATCGCCAGCCCGCTCGCGCCCGCGCGGCCGGTGCGGCCGATCCGGTGGATGTAGTCGGTCGGCGAGCGCGGCAGGTCGTAGTTGATGACCACGGGCAGCTGCGCGATGTCGAGGCCGCGCGCGGCGAGGTCGGTGGCGATCACCACGTCCCAGCGGCTCTGCTTGAACTGCGCGAGGATGTCGCTGCGCGTGCCCTGGGCGATGTCGCCATGGAAGGGCACGGCGTAGATACCGTTCTTGTAGAGCTTCTCGGCCACGGTCTGCGCCGCGTGCTGCGTGGCGACGAAGACCAGCACGCGGTCCCAGGTGCCTTCGTTTTCCTTCAGCAGTTGGCGCAGCAGCTGGGTGCGGCGGCTGGCGTCGACCTCGATGGCGCGCTGCACGATGTCGGGCGCCGTGCCGGGCTCGCCCTGCACATCGACCAGCACCGGGTCGCGCAGCATGTCGTCGGCCAGGGCCTGGATCGCCGCGGGGAAGGTGGCGGAAAACAGCAGGTTCTGGCGTTGCTTCGGCAGCAGCGCGAGGATGCGGCCCAGCTCCTCGGCAAAGCCCAGATCGAACAGGCGGTCGGCTTCGTCGAGCACGAGCGTCGACACGGCGTCGAGCGCGAGCGCGTTGTGCTCGACCAGGTCGAGCAGCCGGCCGGGCGTGGCGATCACGATGTCGGCACCGCCGCGCAGGCGCATCATTTGCGGGTTGATCGAGACGCCGCCGACGGCGACGACGATCTTCAGGCGCTCGGGCAGGTGGCGGGCGAAGTCTTCCAGCGTCTCGCCGACCTGGGCCGCGAGTTCGCGCGTGGGCACGAGCACCAGCGCGCGCAGGCGGCGCGACGCCGACGAGGCGGGCTCGGCGGCCAGGCGCTGCAGCAACGGCAGGGAAAATGCGGCCGTCTTGCCGGAGCCGGTCTGTGCCGAGCCCCGCAGGTCGCGGCCCTGCAAAATTGCAGGGATGGCCGCCGCCTGGATGGCGGTCGGCGCGGCAAAGCCGCTCGCGGCGGCCGCTTGCGCGAGCGCGGGGGTCAGGCCCAGGGTATCGAATGGCATGGAACGGGCACCGGGAAAAAAGAGAGATCGAAAGAAAGACGAAAGACGGATCGCATGGGAACGATGAAAAGCAATCGCACCGGCAGCACGCTGGTGTACTCCACCGAGGCGGGCGGGCGCATGTGCCCCGACTGCGGCGCCCCGGTGGCGCAATGCCGCTGCAAGGAACTCGCGAAGGCGCAAACGGCGGCCACGGACGGCATTGTCCGCGTATCGCACGAGACCAAGGGCCGAAAGGGCAAGGGCGTGACCGTGGTCAAGGGACTGCCGCTCGACGCGGCGGCGCTGGCGGCCGTGGGCAAGCAGCTCAAAGCGGCCTGCGGCACGGGCGGCACGGTGAAGGACGGCACCGTCGAGATCCAGGGCGATCACCGCGAGGTGGTGATCGCCGCCCTCGTGAAGCAGGGCCACACGGTCAAGCGCGCGGGAGGCTGAGCAGCACATGCATCCCGAAGACCTGCAGCGCCTGGTGACGCTTCAAATGCCTTTTGGCAAGCACAAGGGCACGCTGATCGCCGATTTGCCCGGAAATTACCTGACCTGGTTTGCGCGCGAGGGTTTTCCCTCGGGAGAAATTGGCCGACTGCTCGCTTTGATGCATGAAATCGACCACAACGGCCTGTCCGACCTCCTGAAACCGTTGCGAAACCGCCCGCCGGGCCGGAATGTTTCTCGATAACACAAAAATTCCTCCCTTTTTTTGGGAATCGGGCCGGATAATCCGGCTCACGTGTCTGCGAGCCTCGGCTCCCGTGCACGTAATTTGGTGATCGGTCAGTTTCGCGCCACAGCGCATTAGTTTGTTGTGATTCTGGGACTCCATCGCTTTGTGTTTTTTTGGTTTGAATTAGGAGTCCCTCCATGGGCAAGAAACTTTACGTGGGCAACCTCGCCTACTCCGTGCGTGACAACGACCTGGAACAGTCTTTCGGCGAGTTCGGCACGATCGTCAGCGCCAAGGTCATGATGGAACGTGACACCGGCCGTTCGAAGGGCTTCGGCTTTGTCGAAATGGGCACCGACGCTGAAGCACTCGCTGCAGTCGAAGGCATGAACGGCGCATCGCTGCAGGGCCGCGCCCTGACGGTGAACGAAGCCCGTCCGATGGAAGCACGTCCCCCCCGCACCGGCGGTGGTGGCGGCTACGGCGGTGGTGGCGGCGGCGGCGGCTACGGTGGTGGCGGCGGCGGCGGTTACGGCGGCGGCGGCGGTGGTGGCCGCAGCGGTGGCGGCGGTGGCGGTTACGGCGGCGGCGGCGGTGGCCGCGGCGGCTACTAAGCCCTCCCCCACACACTCATGAGCGCCTCGGCGCTCTGAATGAATGAAAAAGCTCCTTCGGGAGCTTTTTTCGTTTCTGCCCCCCACACAACCCGACCCGGCCCCGGTCCCTTCGTGGAACACCGCGGAACCGGCTTTGCCGGGCCGTTGGTGTTGCCCCCGGCGAGGGGGTTAGCGTAAGCGACACGAAGTGCGCGAAGCCTGGGGAAGAGCCAGGGGCGGGCAAACCCTTGTAAGCATTTGTCCGTACCGTCGCGGTCAGCCGACGGTCAGCCGCTGGCGACGACCCTCGTCCCCTTCGAAACAGAGGGTCGAGACAATGCAAATCAAGAGACAGGCGGACTTCTTCTCAGGAGTCATGTTCGCCAGCGTCGGTGGCGCGTTCGCCATCGGCGCCACCAACTACACCATCGGCGACGGCGCCCGCATGGGGCCGGGGTACTTCCCGCTGATGCTGGGCATCCTGCTGGCGCTGCTGGGCGCGCTGATCATGTTCCAGGCCATGGTGGTCGAGAGCGCCGACGGCGACAAGATCGGCAAATGGGCCTGGAAGCCACTGGCCTTCGTGCTCGGCGCCAACCTGGCCTTCGGCGTGCTGCTGGGCGGTCTGCCCAGCGTCGGGCTGCCGGCGATGGGCATGATCATCGCGATCTACGCGCTGACGATCATCTCGAGCATGGCCGGCCAGCACTTCAAGCTGCGCGACGTGCTGGTGCTGGCGACCATCCTGGCCGCTGGCAGCTATGTGGCCTTCATCTGGGCGCTCAAGCTCCAGATCCAGGTCTGGCCCACGTTCATTTCGGGCTGAGGAGCACACCGCCATGGAACTGTTCCACAACCTGGCGACCGGCTTCGGCGTCGCCTTCACCTTCACCAACCTGCTGTACTGCCTGGTCGGTTGCATCCTGGGCACGCTGATCGGCGTGCTGCCGGGCATCGGCCCCGTCGCGACGATCGCGATGCTGCTGCCCGCCACCTACGCGCTGCCGCCCGTGTCGGCGCTGATCATGCTGGCCGGCATCTATTACGGCGCCCAGTACGGCGGCTCGACCACGGCGATTCTGGTGAACCTGCCCGGGGAGTCGTCCTCGGTGGTCACGTGCATCGACGGCTACCAAATGGCAAGGCAGGGCCGCGCAGGCCCCGCCCTCGCGGCTGCGGGCCTGGGCTCGTTCTTCGCGGGCTGCGTCGGCACGCTGATTCTTGCGGCCTTCGCGCCGCCGCTGACCGAGCTGGCCTTCAAGTTCGGCCCGGCCGAGTACTTCTCGCTGATGGTGCTGGGCCTGATCGGCGCGGTGGTGCTGGCCTCGGGCTCGCTGCTCAAGGCGGTGGCGATGATCGTGCTGGGCCTGCTGCTGGGCATCGTGGGCACCGACGTCAATTCGGGTGTCGCGCGCTTCAGCTTCGACATTCCCGAGCTCACCGACGGCATCGGCTTCGTGGTGATCGCCATGGGCGTGTTCGGCTACGGCGAAATCATCGGCAACCTCTCGCAGCCCGATGACGAGCGCGAGGTGTTCACGCACAAGGTGAAGGGCCTGTGGCCCACCAAGGACGACTTCAAGCGCATGACGCCCGCCGTGCTGCGCGGCACGGCACTGGGCTCGGCCCTGGGCATCCTGCCCGGCGGCGGCGCGCTGCTGGCGGCTTTCGCGGCCTACGCGCTGGAGAAGAAGATCAAGATGCGTCCGGGCGAAGTGCCCTTCGGCAAGGGCAACATCCGCGGCGTGGCCTCGCCCGAGTCGGCCAACAACGCCGGCGCGCAGACCTCCTTCATTCCGCTGCTGACGCTGGGCATCCCGCCCAACGCGGTGATGGCGCTGATGGTGGGCGCGATGACGATCCACAACATCCAGCCCGGCCCGCAGGTGATGACCAGCAACCCGGAGCTGTTCTGGGGCCTGATCGCCTCTATGTGGATCGGCAACGCGATGCTGATCATCCTGAACCTGCCGCTGATCGGCATGTGGATCAAGCTGCTGACGGTGCCCTACAAGTTCCTGTTCCCGGCGATCGTGCTGTTCTGCGCGATCGGCGTGTACTCGACCAACAACAACACCTTCGACGTGTGGATGGTGGCGATCTTCGGCTTCATCGGCTACCTGTTCCTGAAGCTGCGCACCGAGCCGGCCCCGCTGCTGCTGGGCTTCATCCTCGGGCCGATGATGGAAGAGAACCTGCGGCGCGCGCTGCTGCTGTCGCGCGGCGCGTGGAGCGTGTTCGTCACGCGGCCGCTGTCGGCCGGGCTGCTGGTGGCTGCGGCGCTGCTGCTGTGCATCGTGCTGCTGCCGGCGATCAAGGCGAAGCGCGAAGAGGCATTCGTCGAGGATTGAGCTCGCCCCCAGGCTGCGCGCACTTCGTGTCGCTTCGCCAACCCCCTACCGGGGGCAACACCTGAGGCCCGGCAAAGCCGGTTCCTCGGTGTTTCTTGAAGAAGCCCCTGCCCTCACGCCCGGGGCTTTTTCTATTTCAGAAACGCGTCGTAGGCCGTCTTCAGGATGAGCGCACTCACCACCACGATGAACACGATCCGCACGAAGCCCGCGCCGTGCTTCAGCGCCACGCGCGTGCCCACCAGGCTGCCCGCCACGTTGGCCACCGCCATCACCAGCCCGTAGTGCCACCAGACGTGGCCCTTGGCGGCCAGCAGGATCAGCGCGGCGGCATTGGTCAGGGTGTTGATGACCTTGGCCGAGGCCGAGGCGTTGAGGAAGTCGTAGCCCATCCAGCGCACGAACAAAAACACCAGGAAGCTGCCCGTGCCCGGTCCGAAGAAGCCGTCGTAGAAACCGATGGTCAGGCCGATGGTGCTGGCCGCCAGCGTCTCGGCACGGCCGCTGAAGCGCGGCGCGTGCAGCCGGCCCATGTCCTTGCGCGCCAGCGTGTAGATCAGCACGCCCAGCAGGATGACCGGCAGCGCCCGGCGCAGGAAGTCGCCCGGAAAGACCGTGACGGTCCACGCACCGACCATCGAGCCACCAAAGCCCAGCAGCGCCGCCGGCCACATGGCGCTCCAGCGCATCTGCACCCGCTGGCTGAACTGGGCCGCCGAGGCCGCGGTGCCCCAGATCGACGCGCTTTTGTTGGTGCCCAGCAGCGTGGCGGGCGGCGCGCCCGGAAACACCGCAAAGAGGGCCGGCACCAGGATCAACCCGCCGCCGCCCACGATCGCATCGATAAAACCCGCGAGCAGTGAGGCGCCCGTGACCACCAGCATTTCCATGCGGGCGATTGTCTCACCGGAATCGCTATCAAAACGATAGCTATGGTGATCGACCCTGGTTGACCAGAAGGCTTGTTTGGCTCGGAGGAAATTGCCGACTGCCACGCTTCGAGCAGGCAAAAAAAAAGCGCCGACCAGCGGCGCTTTTCAAATATCAGACAGGCATCTCGTACGGAGCCTTTGAAGAATGTTCTTGTTGATCGATCGGAAGTTGTCTCCTCGGACCCTCGGCAGTACGAGCAGGGCCCGTCGCGAGTGCGCAGATTGTGCAAGCGCGCACCCGCCCGGTGCATTAGGAATTACCCGCTTCGACTTACTTCGCCCCCCCGGTTGGGAAACGAAAGTGTTTCAGCCAGTTAACAAGATGGCATGACTCGTGCACACACGCCTGTGTCCACCACTCCAAGAAGAAACGGTCATGGCCCTGCTGGCACCCCAAGCCTCCCTGAACGCGGCCGACACCGCCTGGATGATGACCTCGACCGCGCTGGTGCTGCTGATGACGCTGCCCGGCATCGCGCTCTTCTATGCCGGCATGGTCCGGCGCAAGAACGTGCTGGCCACCATGGCCGGGGTGGTGGCGATCGCCGCGATGGTCTCGCTGACCTGGTTCGCGCTCGGCTACTCGCTGGCCTTCACGCCCGGCTGGCCCTGGCTGGGCAACCTCTCGCGCATCGGCTTCTCGGGCTTCGGCTTCTCGGGCTTCGAGTACCTGAAAGACGCCGGCCAGGTGGCCGTGAGCCACGTGGCGCCGAACGTGCCGGAGTCGGTCTACGCCATGTTCCAGCTGAGCTTCGCGATCATCACCACCGCGCTGGTGCTCGGCGCTTTTGTCGAGCGCATGCGCTTCTCGGCCCTGCTGTGGTTCGCGCTGCTGTGGAGCGTGCTCGTGTACGCGCCCGTGGCGCACTGGGTGTGGGAACCGGGCGGCTGGCTCGCGCAGATGGGCGCGCTCGACTTCGCGGGCGGCTCGGTGGTGCACGTCAACGCGGGCATCGCGGGGCTGGTGTGCGCCTATGCGCTCGGGCCGCGCCGGGGCTACGGGCGCGAGGCCTTCGAGCCCTACAGCCTGGCGCTCACCATGACCGGCGCGGGCCTACTGTGGGTGGGCTGGTTCGGCTTCAATGCCGGCTCGGCGGTGGCGGCCGACGGGCGCGCCGGCCTGGCCATGCTGGTGACGCACATCGCGGCGGCGGCCGGCGCCATGAGCTGGATGATCGGCGAATGGATCGTGCGCCGCAGCCCCTCGCTGCTGGGCCTGTGCTCCGGCCTCGTGGCCGGGCTGGTGGCGATCACGCCGGCAGCCGGCTTCGTCACGCCGCTGGCGGCGCTGGCCATCGGCGCCATCGCCGGGCTGGCCTGCTACTGGGGCGCCACGGGCCTGAAGCACCTGCTCGGTGCGGACGACTCGCTCGATGTGTTCGGCGTGCACGGCATCGGCGGCATCGTGGGCGCACTGCTCACGGGCGTGTTCGCCGACCCGCGCATCTCGGGCGCGACGGGCAACGTGCTCACGCAGGCGATCGCTGTCGGCAGCGTGGCGATCTACAGCGCGACGGGCACGGCCATCGTCCTGTTCCTCGTGCATGTGCTGGTCGGATTGCGCGTCGACCCCGAGAGCGAACTCGTGGGCCTCGATCTTGCTCAACACAAGGAACACCTGGGAGCTTGACCCGCAGACGCCGGAGACCCGCCATGCCATCCATGTCCGAAAGCGAACGCATCGCCCTCGCCGCCCGCCTGCACGTGGCGCTGCGGCGCAAGCACGGACGCGTGACCGACACCGAATGGATGGCCACCAACGCCGAGTACGCCGCCGAGATCGTGCGCATGACGCGCATCCACGCCGCCGAGACGAAGGACGACGAGCTCGACCAACTCGCCACGCGGCTCGAGCAGGCCATGGAGCCGCTGGCCCGCGCCGCGCGGCTGGCGGCACGCCAACCTGATGGCCTGCCGCCCACGCCACCGCCGCGCTATGTCGGCGGCCTGCGCTGACGACGCTTCAGTTCGCGGCCAGCGCCGCCTTGCGGATCGACTGCAGCGTGCTCGCCGGCGTGATCGCCTCCGGGTCCAGCAGGCAATGCAGGATCGCCGGCTTGCCGCTCGCACGCGCACGCGCCAATGCGGGGCCGAATTCTTCCGTCGTGGTCACGCGCTCGCCGTGGCCGCCGAACACCTCGGCATAGCCGCGGAAGTCGGGGTTCTTCAGCTGCGTGGCGCTGATGCGGCCGGGGTAGTGCTTTTCCTGGTGCATGCGGATCGTGCCGTACATGCCGTTGTCCAGCAGCACCACGAGGATCGGCAGGCCGTACTGCACGGCGGTCGCGAACTCCTGGCCGTGCATCATGAAATCGCCGTCGCCCGCGAACACCACCACTTCGCGTTCGGGCCACAGTCGCTTGGCGCCGACACCAGCCGGCAGGCCGTAGCCCATCGAGCCGCTGGTCGGTGCGAGCTGGCTCGCGAACGCACGGAACGGCCAGAAGCGGTGCACCCAGGTCGCGAAGTTGCCCGCGCCGTTGCAGAAGATGGTGTCGGCCGGCAGCACCTCGCGCAGGTGCTGCATGACCTCGCCCATCTGCAGCGGACCGGGAATGCGGATGGCAGCCGGGTCGCTCCAGCGCAGGAAGTCTTCGCGCGCGGTCTTCGTCTCGGCCTGCCAGGCAGGCGCCGAGGCCGGGCGCAGCGCGGCCACCGCGTCGGCGAACGCCTGCGGCGTGGCGTGGATGCCCTGCGTCGGGCGATAGAGCTTGCCGAGCTCGTCGGCATCGGCGTGCACGTGCACCAGCGCCTGCTTCGGCTGCGGAATCGCAAACAGCTCATAGCCCTGCGACGGCACTTCCGACAGACGCCCGCCCACCAGCAGCACGAGGTCCGCATCGCGGATGCGCGCCAGCATGCGCGGGTTCGCGCCGAGTCCCAGGTCGCCCGCGTAGCAGGGGTGGTCGGCGGACATCAGCATCTGGCGGCGGAACGAGCAGTACACCGGGAGCGCATACGCCTCGGCGAATTGCGCGAACTGCTGCGTCGCGGCTTCGGACCAGCGGCTGCCGCCCAGGATGACGACGGGGCGCTGCGCCTGCGACAGCCGCTGCTGCAGCTCGGCGAGCTGCGCCGCGCCGGGATGAGTTTCGGTCACCGCATAAGGCAACGCATCGGCCACCACGGCGGCTTCGGTCAGCATGTCTTCGGGCAGCGCGATCACCACCGGACCGGGCCGGCCCGAGGTCGCGACATGGAAGGCGCGCGACACCAGCTCGGGCACGCGCGCCGGATCGTCGATCTGCACGACCCACTTGGCCATCGTGCCGAAGACCGCGCCGTAGTCCAGCTCCTGGAAAGCCTCGCGGCCCATCGCATCGCGTGCAACCTGGCCGACGAACAGCAAGAGCGGCGTCGAATCCTGGTGCGCGATGTGCACGCCCGCCGCCGCGTTGGTGGCGCCGGGGCCGCGCGTGACGAAGCAGATGCCGGGCTGGCCCGTGAGCTTGCCCTGCGCCTCGGCCATCATCGCCGCGCCGCCCTCCTGGCGGCACACCGTCACGTCGATCGAAGCATCGTGCAAGGCATCGAGCACGGCGAGAAAGCTTTCGCCTGGCACGCAGAAGAGCTGCTTGACGCCGTGGGTGATGAGCTGGTCGACCAGGATCTGGCCGCCGGTGCGGGAGGAAGTCATAAGGATTCCAGTGGGATGAAGATGTTCAGGAGAGCGCGGCGCAAGCTGCGGAAATCCGCGCACACGCCTCTTCGAGTTGCGCCATCGACGTCGCATACGAGATGCGGAAATACGGCGCGAGCCCGAACACGCTGCCCGGCACCACCGCCACGTCGAAGTCCTGCAGCAGGTAGCGGCAGAAGTCGCTGTCGGTCTGCAGCAGCGCGCTGCCGGCGGTGCGCTTGCCGAGCACGCCGGCGCAACTCGCGAATGTGTAGAAGGCACCTTCGGGCACGCGGCAGTGCAGGCCTTGCGTGCGATTGAGCGCGGCCACGACGAAATCGCGGCGCTGTTGGAATGATGCGCAACGCTCGGCCACGATGCCTTGCGGCCCGGTGAGCGCCTCGATCGCCGCGGCCTGGCTCACCGACGACGGGCACGAGGTCGACTGGCTCTGCACCACGGCCATCGCCGCGATCAGCGCGCGCGGCCCGGCGCCGTAGCCGACACGCCAGCCGGTCATCGCATAGGCCTTCGACACACCATTCACCGTGAGCGTGCGTTCGCGCAGCCGCGGCTCGACGGCCACCGGCGTTGCGAAGGCGAGGCCGTCGTAGAGGATGTGTTCGTAGATATCGTCCGCCAGCACCCACACGCCTGAATGCTCGAGCAGCACGTCGGTGATCGGCTTCAGTTGCGCCGCGCTGTAGGCCGCGCCGCTCGGGTTCGACGGCGAGTTGAGAAACAGCCAGCGCGTGCGCGGCGTGATGGCCGCCTGCAGTTGCGCCGCGGTCAGCCGAAAGCCGTTCTCCTCGCCGCACGCCACCGACACCGGCACACCTCCGCAGATCTGCACGATGTCCGCGTACGAAGTCCAGTACGGCGCGGGCAGGATCACTTCGTCGCCCGGATTCAAGCTCGCCATCAGCGCGTTGAAGATCACCTGCTTGGCGCCGGCGCTCACGCTGATCTCGTCGGGCGCAAAGTCGAGCGCGTTGTCGCGCTTGAACTTCAGCTGCACCGCCGCCTTCATCGCCGGGCTGCCGTCGAGCACCGTGTAGCGCGTGTCGCCGCGCGCAATGGCCTGCGAAGCCGCATGTCGGATGTTCTCGGGCGTGTCGAAGTCGGGCTCGCCCGCGCCCAGCACGATCACCGGGCGGCCGGCGCGCTTGAGCGCCTGCGCGTGGTCGGTGATGCGCAGGATCTCCGAGACATTGATGGCGCGCACGCGTTGCGCCGGCGAGAACACGGCGGCGTCGGTCACTTCGCGTAGGCTTCCAATGGCTTGTCGTTGGGTTCGAGCAGCAGCTGCTTCAGGGCCGGGCTCATCGGCAGATGGAGGCTGGTGTTCTTCGGCGGAATCGCGGCCACGAACCACTTGGTGTAGATCTTCTCGAGCTCGCCGCTCTTCATGAGCTTGCGCAGCGACTCGTCCACCGCGGCCTTGAAACTCGGGTCGTCCTTGCGGAACAGCAGCGCGATCGGCTCGGAGCCCAGCGCCTCGCCGGTGATGCGGTAGGCCGTCGGGTTCTTCGAGTTCGCGATGATGCCGGCGAGCAGGTTGTCGTCGAGCACGAAGGCATCGGCGCGGCCCGACTCCATGAGCAGGAAGCTCTCCAGGTGGTCCTTGCCGAGCATCGTGTTGTACGAGACGTTCTGCGCGCGCTCGCGCTTGCGCAGCAGCTGCACGGCGGTGGTGCCGGTGGAGGCCGACACGTTGCGGCCCGCGAGCTGGTCGAGCGAGGTGATGCCCGAATCGACCCGGGTCGCCATGCGCACTTCGCTCACGTACGTGGTGAGCGCGAAGGCCACCTGCTGCTGGCGCGCGGTGTTGTTGGTGGTGGGGCCGCAGCCGATATCGAGCGTGCCGTTCTGCACCAGCGGGATGGTGTTCTGCGCGGTCACGGCCATGTACTCGAGCTTCGCGGAAGGCACGATGTCCTTCAGCACGCGCTCGCAGAGTTCGACGTGGTAGCCCACGTACTTCTCGCCCGCGCCCAGCATGTAGGCCATCGGCGGCGAGGCTTCGCGCACGCCGAGCACGACCTTGCCGCTGGTCTTGATCTTGTCGAGCGTGCCGCCGGTGGGGGTCTGCTGCGCGGTGGCGGTGGTGCCGAAGGCGAGCGCGAGCAGCGCGGCGGTGGCAAGGGTCTTCTTCAGTTGCATCTTCATCTTTTCTGTCTCCTGGTGGTTTTCTTTGGGGGGATATGCGCGACCGCTGCCCTGCCGCTGCAGCGAGGTGCTGCGCGGCGAGAACAACAGGCCGGGGTGGGTCAGTCGCCGATGTCGAAGGTCACGCCCTGGGCGAGGGGCAATGCCGTCGAGTAGTTGATGGTGTTGGTGGCGCGGCGCATGTACGCCTTCCAGCTGTCGGAGCCCGCTTCGCGGCCACCGCCCGTTTCCTTCTCGCCACCGAAGGCGCCGCCGATCTCGGCACCGCTCGGGCCGATGTTGACGTTGGCAATGCCGCAGTCCGAACCAGCGCTGGACATGAAGCGCTCGGCCTCGCGCACGTTGAGCGTGAAGATCGACGACGACAGGCCCGCGCCCACTGCGTTGTGCCACTCGATGGCTTCATCGAGCGTGCGGTAGCGCACCACGTAGAGGATGGGTGCGAAGGTTTCGCGCAGCACCGGGCCGTCGTGCGACTTCAATTCGACCAGCGCGGGGCGCACGTAATAGGCGTCGGGCGTGCCGATACCCTCGACGCGCTGGCCGCCGTGCACCGTGGCGCCGATCTCGCGGCTTTCGTTCAGGGCCTTCTGCATGCCGTCGAAGGCCGCGCGGTCGATCAGCGGACCGACCAGCGTGCCGGCCTCGCGCGGATCGCCCACCTGCACGTTGCCGTAGACCTTCACGAGCTTGGGCACCAGCGCGTCGTACACGCTGTCGTGCACGAACAGGCGCCGCAGCGTGGTGCAGCGCTGGCCCGCGGTGCCCATCGCCGCGAACGCGATGCCACGCAGCGTGAGATCGAGGTCGGCCGAGGGCGTGACGATGGCGGCGTTGTTGCCACCCAGTTCGAGGATCGCGCGGGCGAAGCGCGCCGCGAGCCTGGGCCCCACCTGGCGACCCATCGCGGTGGAGCCGGTGGCCGAGAGGATCGGCACGCGGTGATCATCGACCAGCACCTCGCCGATGTCGCGCTGGCCGAGCAGCAGGCCGAGCAGCCCTTCGGGCGCATCGCCGAAGCGGGCGATGGCGCGCTGCGCGATGGCGTGCACGGCCAGTGCGGTGAGCGGTGTTTTTTCCGAAGGCTTCCACACCACCGAGTCGCCGCACACCAGCGCGAGCGCCGCGTTCCAAGACCACACGGCCACGGGAAAGTTGAAAGCCGAGATCACGCCGCATACGCCCAGCGGATGCCAGGTTTCCATCATCCGGTGCTCGGCGCGCTCGGTGGCCAGCGTCAGGCCGTAGAGCTGGCGCGAGAGACCGACCGCGAAGTCGCAGATGTCGATCATCTCCTGCACCTCGCCCGCACCCTCGGACGGAACCTTGCCGGCCTCCAGCGTGACGAGGCGGCCCAGGTCCTGCTTGGCGGCGCGCAGCTCTTCGCCCAGCAGGCGCACCAGCTCGCCGCGGCGCGGCGCCGGCACATTGCGCCAGGCCTTGAAGGCCTCGTGCGCGCGGCCGATGGCGCCGGTGGCTTCCACGGCCGTGGTCTGCGGCACCTGCGCGATCACTTCGCCGGACACCGGCGAGCGCACCGTGAGGTCGCCGCCGGTGTGGGCGGTGCGGGGCACGCCCAGGCGCTGCAGCAGTTGGTCGACTTCGGCGGGGAGGGACACAGGGGTCTGGGCTTCTGGCATGGACGCTCCAGGGGGAGGAAAGAAACGGAACGGCGGAACCGGGCCAATATGTGCGAAACCCGCGCCCTTGCCTAGTGAAAAATTGGAAGGACCTGATGCGTTTGCGGAATGAACTCGGCGTGCGCTCCCTGCGCGACGGGCTGCGCGCCTACGCGCGACGCGCCGGTGGGCGCTGAAGATTCCGCACCTTCACTTCCCGCCGGACGCGCCATGAAGCTCATCCATGCCCTCTACGCCACGGTCCATGCGCTGATGGCGCTCGCGTTCGCGGTGGCCTCGCTCGTGCTGGTCGTGATTGCGGCGCGCGCCGGCTGGGGCGCGGTCATGAACGGCCTGGACCTTCCGGCGGCCGAGGCCGTCATCGAAGCGGTCGGCCTGCTCGCGGCCGGCGTCGTCGCACTGCAGATCTCACAGACCGTGCTCGAAGAAGAAGTGGTGCGCGACGCGCACATCGGCGCCCCCACGCGCGTGCGCCGGTTCCTCTCGCGCTTCATGGTGGTGATCGTGGTGGCCGTCGCGGTCGAAGGGCTGGTCGTGACCTTCAAGGCGCGCGAGGCGCCCGAGCTGATGTTGCACGCCGCGGCCATGCTCGGCGCCGTGGGCCTGCTGATGGCGGGCTGGGGACTCTTCATCCGCCTGAACCGCTACGCCGAAGAACTGGAGCCCGAGGCGATGGCCGAAGCCAAGAGCGAAGACAGGAAGCTGAAGTGATCAGCGCGCCGGCGACGACCGGCGCAGCATCACCGGCAGGCACACCAGATAGAGCACGGCGCCGGCCAGCCACACGATGCCCGGAAAGCGCACGCGGAACGCGAAGTAGACCGAGCTGATCACCAGAGGCCCGACCACCGAGGCCAGGCTCGAGAGGCTCGCGAGCACGCCCTGCAGCCGCCCCTGCTCGGCTTCGCCCACACGTCGCGAGAGCGTCGCCTGCAGCGCGGGCTGGCCGATGCCACCCATGCACAGCAGCGGCAGCAGCGCGAGCGCCATCCAGCCCTGCGTGGCGAAGGCGATCAACGCGTAGGCCGTGCAGTCGGCCAGCGTGCCGATGGCGATCGCCGCGCGCTCGCCCCAGCGCTCGACCACCGGGCCCGCGACGAAGCCCTGCACCAGCGCATGCAGCAGGCCGAAGCACGCGAGCGACAGGCCGACCGTGGTGGCGTTCCAGGCGAAGCGGTCCTCGCCGTAGAGCACCCAGGTCGTGCCAGCAACCTCGCCCACCATCACGAGCATCCCGAACACGCCGAGGATCGGCAGCAGCGCGGGAACGCCCACGGCCCAGCGCAGCGGCGCCAGCGGATGCAGCACGCCGCGGTTGAAGGGCTTGGCGGCGAGCGCCTTCGGGCGCGACTCGCGCAGCACCAGCAGGCCGACCAGAAAGGTGATGCCGTTGAGCACCGCGGCGGCCACGAACGGCAGCCGCACGCCGTGGTCGCCGAGCACGCCGCCGATCGCCGGCCCGGCGATGAAGCCCAGCCCGAAGCAGGCGCCCATGCGGCCGAACCAGCGCGCGCGCTGGTGCTCGGGCGTGAGGTCGGCGATGGCCGCCGAAGCCACCGCCATGCTCGCGCCCGTCAGGCCTGCGATCGCGCGGCCCACGAACAGCAGCCACAGCGAGGGCGCGAAGGCCATGAAGAGCGCATCGATCGCCGCGCCCGCCACCGACACCAGCAGCACCGGGCGGCGGCCGAAGCGGTCGCTGAGCGCGCCGAGCACGGGTGCGCACAGGAACTGCATCAGCGCGTAGAGCGACAGAAAAGCGCCGAAGCGCCAGCCGAGGTCGCCGGTGTGGCCGACCTCGCGCAGCAGGCCCGGCACGATCGGCATGACCAGGCTGATGCCGATGGCGTCGAGCGTGACGATCGCCAGGATCACCGCATGCGCATGGCGACCGCCCGCGACGGCGGGCGGAGAAGAAAGATCAGAATTTATCATCGATAAGGAATTATCATCGATAAATTCCAGGCTGTGAAGAACCCCTCATTTGCCCACTCCCGGGCACGCACACCGACATGAAACTGGACAGTGAAGTGATCCTCGAGGCCGCGCTCGCGCTGCTCGACGAGGTCGGCATGGACAAGCTCAGCACGCGGCTGCTGGCCGAACGGCTCGGCGTGCAGCAGCCGGCGCTGTACTGGCATTTCAAGAACAAGCGCGCGCTGCTCGACGCGATGAACCGCGAGATCCTGCGCCGCGCGCACGACCGCCGGCTGCCGCTGGCGGGCGAATCGTGGGAGACGTTTTTGCGCGAGAACGCGCGCAGCTTCCGGCGCGCACTGCTGGCGCGGCGCGACGGCGCACGCCTGCATGCCGGCTCCGAACCCGACCCGGGCGACCTCGAGATGGTGGAGGCCCAACTGGCGGCCGTGGTCAGCCGGGGTTTGCCGGCGACGCAGGCCATGGCGCTGCTGATTGCGCTGGGCCGCTACACCGTGGGCTGCGTGCTCGAGGAGCAGGCGGCGCCGCCCGATGCGCAAGTGCGGCAGCAGGCGCTCGATGCTGCCGCAGCGTCGCGCCCGCTGCTGGCCGAGGCCTTCGCCAGCTACCGCAAGGCCGGCCCCGATGCGATGTTCGAGGTCGGCGTGGACCTCATGCTCGAAGGTGCGAAGGCGCGCCTGGAGGCCGACACCAAGCGCGGCGCCAAGCCGCGCCGCTGACGTCGGCTCAGCGGTTGCGGTTGTCTTCCAGAATCCAGCCCGCTGCCTTCTCCGCCATCATCAGCGTCGGGCTGTTGGTGTTGCCGCTCGTGATGGTGGGCATCGCGCCCGCATCGACCACGCGCAGGCCGTGCACGCCGCGCACGCGCAGGCGCGCGTCGAGCACCGCCATCGGGTCGCCGTCGGCGCCCATCTTGGTAGTGCCGACCGGATGGAAGATGGTGGTGGCGATGTCGCCGGCCAGCCGCGCGAGGTCTTCGTCGGTCTGGTACTGCGCGCCGGGCTTCCACTCTTCGGGCTTGTACTTCGCGAGCGCGGGCTGCTGCGCGATGCGGCGCGTCACGCGCAGCGAGTCGGCCGCGACCTTGCGGTCTTCCTCGGTGCTCAGGTAGTTGGGCGCGATGGCGGGCGCATCTTCGAAACGCGCGCTCTTGATGCGCACCGAGCCCCGGCTCGTCGGGTTCAGGTTGCACACGCTCGCGGTGAAGGCCGGGAAGCTGTGCAGCGGTTCGCCGAAGGCGTCAAGCGACAGCGGCTGCACGTGGTACTGGATGTTGGGCCACTCGCGGTCGGGCGAGCTGCGCGTGAAGGCGCCGAGCTGCGACGGCGCCATGCTCATCGGGCCGCTGCGTTTCATCAGATATTCGAGGCCGATCTTCGCCTTGCCGACCATCGACGAAGCCAGCACATTGAGCGTGGGTGCGCCCTCGATCTTGTAGACCGCGCGGATCTGCAGATGGTCCTGCAGGTTGGCGCCGACGCCGGGCGCGTCGACCGCCACGTCGATGCCGTGCTGGCGCAGCAGATCGGCGGGGCCGATGCCCGACAGCTGCAGGATCTGCGGCGAGCCGATGGCGCCCGCGCTGAGGATCACTTCGCGCTCGGCGTGGGCGGTGCTCATCTCGGAACCGTTCCACACCTGCGCGCCGGTGCAGCGTTTGGTGCCGTCGGGCAGCGTCTCGAACAGCAGGCGCGACACCTGCGCGCCGGTCCACAGCTCGAAGTTGGGGCGGCCGTAGCAGGTGGGCCGCAGGAAGGCCTTGGCGGTGTTCCAGCGCCAGCCGTTCTTCTGGTTGACCTGGAAGTAGCCCACGCCTTCGTTGCTGCCGCGGTTGAAGTCGGTGGTGTGCGGCACGCCGGCCTGCACGGCCGCATCGGCGAACGCGTCGAGGATGTCCCAGCGCAGCCGCTGTTTCTCGACGCGCCACTCGCCGCCCGCGCCGTGCATCTCGTCCGCGCCGAGGTAGAAGTCTTCGTGCTTGCGAAAGGCCGGCAGCACGTTCTCCCAGCGCCAGCCCTCGTCGCCCGTGAGAGACGCCCACTGGTCGTAGTCGCGCGACTGGCCGCGCATGTAGATCATGCCGTTGATGCTGGAGCAGCCGCCCAGCGTCTTGCCGCGCGGGTAGCGCAGCGTGCGGCCGTTCAGGCCCGCGTCGGGCTCGGTGTTGTAGAGCCAGTCGGTGCGCGGGTTGCCGATGCAGTAGAGGTAACCCACCGGGATGTGGATCCAGTGGTAGTCGTCCTTGCGGCCGGCCTCGATGAGCAGCACGCGCTTGGTCTTGTCGGCGCTCAGGCGGTTGGCGATGAGCGAGCCGGCGGTGCCGGCGCCGATGATGATGTAGTCGAAGGTGGTGTCGCTCATGGCGGCTGGCTTTTGTCTCTCGTTGTTCTTCGGATGGGAAGCGCCGCGCGTGCGGCGCCCCCTTTTACCTTTACTTCGCCGTCGGCATCACGAACTCGGCGCCCTTGCCGATGCTTTCGGGCCAGCGCTGCATGATCGACTTCTGCTTCGTATAGAAGCGCACGCCCTCTTCGCCATACGCGTGCATGTCGCCGAACAGGCTCTTCTTCCAGCCGCCGAAGCCGTGCCACGCCATCGGCACCGGAATCGGCACGTTGATGCCGACCATGCCGACCTGGATGCGGCGGCCGAACTCGCGCGCCACGTTGCCGTCGCGCGTGAAGCAGCTCACGCCGTTGCCGAACTCGTGCGCGTTGATGAGGTCCACAGCCTCCTTGAAGGTCGCGACGCGCAGGCAGCCCAGCACGGGGCCGAAGATCTCTTCCTTGTAGATGCGCATCTCGGGCGTGACGTGGTCGAACAGCGTGCCGCCCATCCAGAAGCCGTCGCCGCAGCCTTCGCCCGCCTTGTTGCCGTCGAAGCTGCGGCCATCGACCAGCAGCTTCGCGCCTTCCTTCTCGCCCAGGTCGATGTAGCCGGTGATGCGTTCATGCGCGGCGCGCGTGACGATCGGGCCCATCTCGGCCGCGAGGTTGGTGCCGTTGAGCACCTTCAGCGTCTTCGTGCGCTCGATGAGCTTGGGCAGCAGCCGGTCGGCCACGTCGCCCACCAGCACCGCAACGCTGATCGCCATGCAGCGCTCGCCGGCCGACCCGTAGCCGGCGCCGATGAGTGCGTCGACCGCCTGGTCGATGTCGGCATCGGGCATGACGACCATGTGGTTCTTCGCGCCGCCCAGGGCCTGCACGCGCTTGCCGTGATGGGCGCCGGTTTCGTAGATGTAGTTGGCAATGGGCGTGGAGCCCACGAAGCTGATCGCCTTGACGTCGGGGTGCTCCAGCAGCGCATCGACCGCGCCCTTGTCGCCCTGCACCACGTTGAACACGCCGTCGGGCAGGCCGGCCTGCTTGAGCAGCTCGGCCATGAAGAGCGACGCGCTCGGGTCGGTCGGGCTGGGCTTGAGCACGAAGGTGTTGCCCGCAGCAATGGCCACCGGGAACATCCACATCGGCACCATCACCGGGAAGTTGAAGGGCGTGATGCCCGCGACCACGCCCAGCGGCTGGCGCAGCGTCCAGTTGTCGATGCCGGTGCTCACCTGGTCGGTGAAGTCGCCCTTGAGCAGCTGCGGAATGCCGCAGGCGAACTCGACGATGTCGATGCCGCGGCTCACTTCGCCCTGCGCGTCGGTGAAGACCTTGCCGTGCTCGGCGGTGATGAGGTGGGCGAGCTCGTCCTTGTGCTGGTTGAGCAGCTCCAAAAACTTGAACATCACGCGGGCCCGGCGAATGGGCGGCGTGTCGGCCCACTTGGGGAATGCGGCCTGCGCGGCGGCCACGGCGGCCCCCACCTGCGCGGCGTCGGCCAGGCCGACCTTGCCGGTGACGGCGCCGGTGGCGGGGTTGGTCACGTCCTGCGTGCGGCCGGAGGTGTTGGCGGCGGCGGTGCCGGCGATGTGGTGGTCGATATTTCGGGTGCTGATGGACATGTTCGGGTCTCCTGAAGGCAATTTGGCCCAATCCACGAAGAGAAAGCCAATGAATTCGCGTCGATGGCGCTATAAATCAGTCTTATATGACTGTGCCATCGATGGACCTCCAGATTCTGCGCGCCTTCGTTCTGGCGGCGCGCGAGGGCAACGTCTCGCGCGCCGCCGAAAAGCTGCACCTCACGCAGCCCGCGGTGAGCCTGCAGCTCAAGCGTCTGGCCGAAGAGACGGGGCTGGTGCTGTTCACGCGCACGCCGCACGGGCTGGCCCTCACGGCCGACGGCGCGGCCCTGCTGCCGCAGGCCGAGCGCGTGCTGGCGGCCGTGGGCGACCTGCAGCAGGCCGCGCGCAACCTGCAGATCACGGTGCGCGGGGCGTTGCGCATCGGCACCATCCTCGACCCCGAGTTCACGCGGCTCGGCGTGTTCCTGCGCGAACTGGTCGAGGCCGCGCCGCAGATCGAGACCGAGCTGCGCCACGGCATGAGCGGCAGCGTGCTGGCGCAGGTGCTGCGCGGCGAGCTCGACGTGGGCTTTCACCTTGACCCCGGCGACGAGTCCGACGATGCGGCCCCGGCGCCGCTGGCGGTGCGCACGCTCACCCGCTTCAGCTACCGCGTGGTCGCGCCGGCCGGCTGGGGCCCGCAGGTGCTCGGGCGCGACTGGAAGGCGCTGGCCGCCCTGCCCTGGCTGGCCACGCCGCCCGAGTCGGCACACCACCGGCTGCTGGAACGCGTGTTCGGCCCGCTCGGCCTGGCGCCCCGGCGCGTGGCGCTGGTCGACCAGGAGGCCTCGATGCTCGACCTGCTGAAGTCGGGCGTCGGCCTGAGCCTGGTGCGCGACTCGATCGCGATCCGCGAAAGCCAGGCCCACGGCCTCGTGCTGGCCGACCGCGTGCGGCTCGATTGCGCGCTGCGTTTCGTCTCGCTGGCGGCGCGCCGCGACGAACCCGTGATCGCCAGCGCATGGAACGCGCTGGCCCGGGCCTGGAGCTGAAGGGTTCCTGAAAAAACGGCGTCTGGCCCTACGCAAACGAAGGGCCAGACGCACACAAGCCCCGGATGCACGCGGTTACGATGCGCCGTCTCACCTGCGTCCTTTGTTAACAAACAGCCTCACTCGCACGCCCATGGTTTCCACCCCGTCGTCTGCCGACCTGCCCGCCACCGACGACGCCTCTGCGCCGCCGCGCGCGCGCACGCAGGACGCCGACGGCCGCAGCTGGGCCGTGGCCAGCGGGTGCTGGACCACGCTGGCGATGTCGTCGCGGCCGGCCTGGGAGGCGGTGGCCAAAGACCTCGCGGCCCTGCCGCCGGCCGACGACCAGGCCTGGGACCTGCGCCCCATCGGCCAGCTCGACCACATCGGCGCCCAGCTGCTGTGGGACCACTGGCGCCACGACTGGCCGGCCACGCTCGAGCTGTCGCCGCAGCACCAGGCGGTGCTCGACCAGGTGGCGAAGTTCACGGTCGCCACGCCCGACGAGCCCCCGAAATCGCTGAGCGACCGGTTGCGCGAACTCGCCCACCAAGGCCCGCGCGCGATGGCGGTGATGCGCGACTTCGTGGGCCTCATCGGCCAGCTCGCGCTCGACCTGTGCACGCTGGCGCGCGCGCCGCACCGCGCGCCGTGGCGCGACTTCTCGGGCCATCTGTATCAGTTCGGCGCCACGGCGCTGCACATCACGGCGCTGGTCGGCCTGCTCATCGGCGTGGTGCTGGCGTACCTGATCTCGCAGCAGCTGCGCAACTACGGCGCCGAGGCCTTCGTGGTGAACATCCTCGGCCTGTCGCTGATCCGCGAGCTGGGGCCGGTGCTGGCCGCCGTGCTGATCGCGGGCCGCTCGGGCTCGGCGATCACGGCGCAGATCGGCGTGATGCGCGTCACCGAAGAGCTCGACGCCATGCGCGTCATGGGCATCCCGCACGGCTTCCGGTTGGTGATGCCGCGCGTGCTGGCGCTGGCCATCGCGATGCCGCTGATCAGCCTGTGGACGTCGATGGCGGCGCTGGCCGGCGGCATGCTCGCGGCCGACGCCGCGCTCGGCATTTCGCCGGCGTATTTCCTGTCGGCCCTGCCGCGCGCGGTGCCCATCGCCAACCTCTGGCTCGCGCTGGCCAAGTCGGCGGTTTTCGGCGTGCTGATCGCGCTAATCGGCTGCTACTTCGGCATGAAGGTCAAACCCAACACCGAGAGCCTGGGGCGCGGCACCACGTCGTCGGTCGTGACCTCGATCACCGCGGTGATCCTGGTCGATGCGCTGTTTGCGGTCCTGTTCAAGGGCATAGGATTCCGCGGATGAACGCCGCCACGACATCCCCGCCCGGCACCGTCGTCGACATCCGCAAGCTCTGGACCGTGTTCAAGAGCCCCGACGGCGAGCAGGTGGTGCACCGCGACCTCGACCTGCACCTCGACCGCGGCGAAGTGCTGTCGCTGGTCGGCGGCTCGGGCACCGGCAAGACGGTGCTGCTGCGGCAGATTCTCGGGCTGCAGAAACCCACGAAGGGCACGGTCGAGGTGCTGGGCCGGGCGCCGGGTGAACTCAGCGCGGCCGGCGCGGCCAACGTGGGCATGCTGTTCCAGCACGGTGCGCTGTTCTCGGCCTTCAGCGTGTTGGAGAACATCGCCTTCCCGCTGCGCGAACTCAAGCTGCTGCCCGACGAGTTGATTCGCCATGCCGCGCTCGTGAAGCTGCAGATGGTGGGGCTGGAGCCGCAGCATGCGAACAAGAGCCCGTCGGACCTGTCGGGCGGCATGATCAAGCGCGTGGCGCTGGCGCGCGCGCTCATCATGGACCCGCCGCTGCTGCTGCTCGACGAGCCCACGGCCGGCCTCGACCCCGAGGCGTCCGACAGTTTCTGCGACCTGCTGCGCGGCCTGCACCGCGAGCTGGGCCTGACGGTCGTGATGGTCACGCACGACCTGGACACCCTGTTCGACCTGAGCACCCGCATCGCCGTGCTGGCCGACCACAAGGTGATCGTGAGCGGCACGGCGCGCGAAGTCATCGCCTACCCGCATCCCTTCATCCACGAATACTTTCTCGGCGGGCGCGGCCAGCGCGCCCTGGAGGCGCTGCACGACAAGCCCGCCGCCGGCAAAGAAGAACCACCCGCGCCGCGGCCCGAGGCCGCGCGCGCTGAAGAAAGGTAGGTCCCCATGGAAAACAAGGCCCACGCCCTCGCCGCCGGCGCCTTCGTGCTCGGCCTGATCGCCGCGCTCGTTGCGCTGGTGGTCTGGTTCACGCGCGACAACACCGTGCGCAACGTGTACGAGCTCTCCACCCGCGACGCCGTGAGCGGCCTGCAGCCGCAGGCCCAGGTACGCTACCGCGGCATCTCGGTCGGCAAAGTGACCTCGATCGACTTCGACCCCAAGACCCGTGGCAACGTGCGCGTGCGCATCACGGTCGACGAGCGCGTGCCGCTCACCACGTCGAGCTTTGCCACGCTGAGCTACCAGGGCGTGACCGGCCTGGCCTTCATCGCGCTGGACGACGAGGGCCAGTCGACCGTCGCGCTCAAGCCGAACAACGACAACCCGCCGCGCATTCCGCTCAAGCCCTCGATGCTCGCGAAGCTGCAGGACCGCGGCGAAGAAATCATCGACCAGGTCGAAGAAGTGACCAAGCGCGCCAACATGCTGCTGGCCGACGCCAACCAGAAGCGCGTGGCCGATGCGCTGGAGAACATCGCAGCCGCCTCGGCCAGCGCCAACACGCTGCTCAAGCAGCTCGACAACACCGTGAAGACCGGCCTGAACCCGACGCTCGCCGCCATGCCCGAGACGCTGTCGACGGTGAAGAAAGCCGCTGGCGACGTCTCGCGCGTGGCCAACAACTTCAACTCCACCGTGGGCAAGCTCAACGCACCCGACGGCCCGGTCGAGCGCCTGAGCGAGGGCACCAAGGCGCTGGCGCAGGCGGTCGATTCGTTCAACGCCGCCACCCTGCCGCGCGTGAACCGCGTGGCCGACGACACCGCCCACGCGGTGCGCCGCCTGGGCCGCGCGGCCGACAGCATCAACGACAACCCGCAATCGCTGCTGTTCGGCAACGGCGGCGCGGTCGCGGGCCCGGGCGAGCCCGGCTTCGTTGCGCCCGCCGCACGCCACTGACCGGGAGCAGAACACCATGCGCATGAAGAACACCCTCCCCGCCCTCTCCAGCCTCGGCTGCGTGCTGTTGCTCGCCGGCTGCGGCATGCTGCCCGACAAGCCGGCGCGCGCCACGCTGTACGACTTCGGCCCCGGTCTCTCGACCGCCGCACCTGCTGCTGCCGCGCCGACGACCGCGCTGCCTGCACTGTCCCTCGCGGAGTTCGACAGCAACGCGCGCCTGGACGGCACGCAGATCCTGTACCGCATGGGCTACGCCGATGCCAACGAGCTGCGTCCCTACGGCCAGTCGCGCTGGAGCCTGCCGCCCGCGCAGTTGCTGCGCCAGCGGCTGCGCGACACGCTCGCCGAGCGCCGCACCGTGCTCGGCCCCGAAGAAAGCGCAACGCTCGCACGCACCGAGAGCATCGTGCCCGACACGCTGCGCATTTCGCTCGACGAGTTCAGCCACTACTTCGATGCGCCGGCCAGCAGCACGGGCCTCGTGCGCCTGCGCGCCACGCTGGTCCGCAGCGCCACCGGCGGCGACCGCGTGATGGGCCAGCGGACCTTCACCGTGCGCCGCCCCGCGGCCAGCGCCGACGCACCCGGCGGCGTGAAGGCGCTCATCGCAGCGAGCGACGCGGCCATGGCCGAGGTCGTCCAATGGGTCGACCAGCTGCAGCAGCAAGAGCCGCCGCAGCCGCGCGCGGCTGCACCGCGGCGCTGAGCGACCGGCGTTTTTTATTTCTGTGCTTTCCAACCACCTCGAGGAGACCCGTCCCATGAACGCAACGCGCATCGTCGGCATCCTGCTGGTCGTCGCCGGCATCGCCGGGCTCGGCCTGGGCGGCTTCAGCTTCACCAAGGAAACCCACCAGGCCAAGCTCGGCCCGCTGGAGTTCTCGGTGAAGGAAAAACAGAACGTCAACATCCCGTCCTGGGCCGGCGTGGCGGCGATCGTGGTGGGCGGCGCGCTGGTGCTGCTGGGTGGCAAGAAGGGCTGAAGGCCCACCGACCCCGGCCATGGCCGACGCCTTCGTGCCGCTCGAAGGCGGCTGCACCTGCCGGCAGGTGCGCTACCGCCTGAACGCCCCGCCGCTCTTCGTGCACTGCTGCCACTGTCGCTGGTGCCAGCGCGAAACGGGCTCGTCCTTCGCGCTCAATGCGCTGATCGAACCGGAACACGTGCAGATGCTGCAGGGCGCGGTCGATCGGGTGCTCACGCCCTCGGCCAGCGGGCGCGGCCAGACGTACGCGCGCTGCCCGGCCTGCCATGTCGCACTGTGGAGCCACTACGCAGGCGCCGGTGACGCCGTGAGCTTCATCCGCGTGGGCACGCTCGACACGCCCGACCGGCTGCCGCCGGACCTGCACATCTTCACGATGTCGAAACAGCCGTGGGTGGTGCTGCCAGCCGGCGCACCGGCGGTGCCTGAGTACTACGACCGCAAGGATTTCTGGCCCGCCGAAAGCCTCGCGCGCTGGCGCGTGCTGCGCGAGAAGCTGCGGGCCGGCTGACGGCTCAGTCGCCGACCATGCCCGCCAGCAAGCTCGGCAACAGATCTTCCGACGCCCCCCGCAACACCACCGCCGCCGCATCATCCAGATGCGGCAACGGCTCGATGTTCAGCGTGACCAGCCGCGCACCGCGCGCCATCGCCAGCTTGGGCAACTCGGCCGCCGGGTAGACGATGGTCGTGCTGCCGACCACCAGGAACAGGTCGGACTCCTGCGCGGCCACTTGCGCGTCGAGCAGCACGCCGGCGTTCAGCATCTCGCCGAACATGACCACGTCGGGCCGCGCGTGCGAGCCGCAGCGCAGGCAGCGGTGGAACGGCCAGGGGCCGCTGCGGTTGCCGCAGTGGTCGCAGCGCCAGCGGCGCAGCGAGCCGTGCAGTTCGAGCACATCCTGGCCGCCGGCCTTGCCAAGCAGGCCGTCGACGTTCTGCGTGATGAGCCGGGTCGCAGGGCGCAACCGCTGCAGCTGTGCGAGCGCAAGGTGGCCGGGGTTGGGCGACGCGGTCTCGATCAGCGACAGGCGCTGGGCCCAGAACTTGGTGAAGCCGCCCGGGTCGCGCGCGAGGTCGTCGGCGTGCGAGAACTTGAGCGCGTTCTGGCTCATCCAGAGGCCGTCGGCGTCGCGGTAGGTCGGGATGCCCGAGGCCTTGGACAGGCCCGCGCCCGAGAAGACCACGATGCGCCGGGCGCCGCGCAGCAGCGCCACGGTGCGGTCGATGCGCAGCGCGAGGTCGTCGGAGTCGGAAGAAGAAGCAGAGGAAGACAAGGCAGAAGAAAACAGGGTCATCGATCGGAGACGGAGGGAACCACGACGCCGGCCCCTCCCGGGCTGTTGCTCGCACCCAGGCGCTGCGACACCGTGCCCGCGCAGGCCTTGAGCGCGCGCGCGATCTCGCCGTCCCAGGCGGTGTGGAAGATGCCGGCCGGGCCGATGGCGGTCACGGCCAGCACGATGGCGCCGGTGTGGTCGAACACGGGCGCGGCCATGGCGCTCACGCCCTCGATCACCTCGCCGTCGGAGCGGCTGATGCCGTGGTCGCGCACTTCCTGGCACTGGCGCTCGAAGTCGCTCCACGAGGGCAGCGGCTGCACCGGCGGCATGCCGGCCGGCGGCGCGGGTTCGGCGGCGCCCTTGCGCTGCTTCTGGCGCTGGCGCTCGTCCTCGAGCTGCGCGCGCACCACGGCCGGGTCGAGGTAGGCGGCAAACACGCGGCCCGAGGCCGTGTTGGTGAGCGAGAACACCGTGCCGTGGCGCATGTTCACGTGCACCGGCGAGGGCGACTCGGCCGTGCGCACGATGGTCGCGCCGCGCGCGCCCCACACGGCCAGTGCCACGGTGTGGCCGATCTGCTGCGCGAGCTGGCCGATCAGCGCCGTGGCGATGTGCACCGGGTCGGCCTGCTGCAGGCTGATCAGCCCCAGTTGCAAGGCCAGCGGGCCGAGCAGATAGTGGCCGCTGGCGCGGTCCTGCTCGATGAGGCCCAGCCGGCCGAAGCTCACCATGTACGGGTGGGCCTTGGCGGCCGTCATGTCCGCCTCGCGGGCAAGGTCTTTGAGCGCCATCGGGCGGCCGTGGTGCACCAGCGCGCGCAGCAGCTGCCCGCCGACTTCGATGCTCTGGATGCCGCGCTGGGCGCGGTCGGTGTCAACAGTCGCTGCCATGGCCGCCTTGCCGTCTGGTTGTTCGTTCATGAAGAAGGCATTAGACATGAACTGATCTCGGGCTTACACTTCGCGCATTCGTTATCTGCAAACTCGTTCGCCTTAAACGAATAAGGTGAATCCAAAAACCACCCCACCGGAGACACACGATGAGCCAAGCCAAGAAGTTCGCCAGCCAGGCCGACCTGGAAGAAAAGAAGATCACCTTCAGCCAGATTTCGGAGCACGCCTGGGCCTACACGGCCGAGGGCGACCCCAACACCGGCATCATCATTGGCGACGACTGCGTGCTGGTGGCCGACACCCAGGCCACGCCCGCCATGGCCGCCGACGTGGTGCGCCGCATCCGCGAAGTGACCGACAAGCCCATCAAGTACGTGGTGCTCACCCACTACCACGCAGTGCGCGTGCTGGGCGCAGCCGGCTACGGCGCCGAACACATCCTGGCCAGCCAGGACACGCGTGACCTGATCGTCGAGCGCGGCGAGGAAGACAAGGCCAGCGAAATCGGCCGCTTTCCGCGCCTGTTCCAGAACGTCGAGACGGTGCCCCCGGGCCTGACCTGGCCCACCATGACCTTCACCGGCAAGATGACGCTGTGGCTGGGCAAGCTCGAAGTGCAGCTGCTGCAGCTGGGCCGCGGCCACACCAAGGGCGACACGGTCGTCTGGCTGCCGCAGGAGCGCGCGCTGCTGTCGGGCGACCTGGTCGAGTTCGGCGCCACGCCGTACGCCGGCGACGCCTACTTCCAGGACTGGCCGCAGACGCTGGACAACCTTGTCGCCCTGAAGCCCCTGGCCCTGGTGCCGGGCCGCGGCGCCGCGCTGACCACGCCCGAAGACGTGGCCAAGGGCCTGCAGGAAACGCGCGCCTTCATCGCCGACGTGTACGCCAGCGTGCAGGACGGCGTGAAAGCCGGCCGCGACCTGAACGCGGTCTACAAGGAGACCTACGAGAAGCTCAAGCCCAAGTACAGCCAGTGGGTGATCTTCGACCACTGCATGCCCTTCGACGTGAGCCGTGCGTATGACGAGGCCTCGGGCCATGCCGACCCGCGCGTGTGGACGGCGCAGCGCGACATCGACATGTGGAAGGCCCTGGAAGGCTGATCGCGCCGCGACCTTCCCCCGCGCGGGGAAGGCGACGGAAACGACAAGAACACGGAGACAACACGTGATCGACTACCAAAGCCTGCGCTTCGACTACACCCGCCACGCCGACCAGGACGCCGCCGCGCCCGCCCGCCACCCCGTGGTGGTCGTGGGCGCCGGCCCGGTGGGCCTCACGCTCGCCATCGACCTCGCCCTGCGGCAGATTCCCGTGGTGCTGCTCGACAACGACAACAGCCTGTCCAGCGGATCGCGCGCGATCTGCTTTGCCAAGCGCACGCTCGAGGTGTTCGACCGCCTCGGCTGCGGCGACCGCATGGTGGACAAGGGCGTGTCGTGGCACGTCGGCAAGGTGTTCTTCCATGACGAGCAGGTCTACCGCTTCGACCTGCTGCCCGAGCCCGGCCACGAGCGCCCGGCCTTCATCAACCTGCAGCAGTACTACGTCGAGGGCTACCTCGTCGAGCGCGCCGCGGCACTGCCGCTGATCGACCTGCGCTGGAACAACAAGGTGGTCGGCATCGAACAGCAGGGCGACGGCGCCGTGCTCACCATCGAGACGCCTGAAGGCAACTACGAACTGGCCGCCGGCTACGTCGCCGCCTGCGACGGCTCCCGCTCCAACCTGCGCCAGCTGCTGGGCCAGGAAGCCAAGGGCCGCACCTTCCGCGACCGCTTCCTCATCGCCGACATCACGATGGATGCGCACCTGCCCACCGAGCGCCGCTTCTGGTTCGACCCCTCGTTCCACCCCGGCCAGAGCGTGCTGCTGCACAAGCAGGCCGACGGCATGTGGCGCGTCGACTTCCAGCTCGGCTGGGACGCCGACCCGGTGGAAGAGCGCAAGCCCGAGCGCATCACGCCGCGCGTGCGCGCGCTGCTCGACAGCATCGGCTTCGAAGGCGTGCAGTTCCAGATCGGCTGGGCCAGCGTCTACACCTTCGCCTGCCAGCGCATGGAGCGCTTCCGCCACGGCCGCGTGCTGTTCGCGGGCGACTCGGCGCACGGCGTGTCGCCCTTCGGCGCGCGCGGCGCCAACTCGGGCGTGCAGGACGCCGACAACCTCGCCTGGAAACTCGCGGCCGTGCTGGCCGGCGACGCGCCCGACGCGCTGCTCGACAGCTACGCCAGCGAGCGCGAGTTCGCGGCCGACGAGAACATCCGCAATTCGACGCGCGCCACCGACTTCATCACGCCCAAGAGCGAGGTGAGCCGGCTGTTCCGCGACGCGGTGCTCGAACTGACGAAGCGCCACGCCTTCGCGCGCTCGCTGGTCAACAGCGGGCGGCTGTCGGTGGCCACGGTGCTGCGCGACTCGCCGCTCAACACGCCCGACGCCGACAGCTTCGCCGGCGCGATGGTGCCCGGCGCGGCCGCGGCCGATGCGCCCGTGCGGCGCGCCGACGGCAGCACCGGCTGGCTGCTGCGCGAATGCCATGTGGCGCGCTTCACCGCGCTGGTGTTCGGCACCGGCGACGCCGCCGAACGCAGCCTGCAAGCGCTGAACGCCAGCGACCTCGCGCTGCACGTCGTGCGCGTGGAAGGTGACGGCGCCGAACTCGCCACGCAGCGCTACGACGCGCAGCCCGGCACCGTCTATCTGCTGCGACCCGACCAGCATGTGTGCGCGCGCTGGCGGCACCCCACGGCGGCAAACATTCGCGCGGCCCTCGACCACGCACTGGCAAAGGCATGACCCCGATGCAACAACAGCTGATCACCACGCCGAACCTCGACGCGCCCGACGATTTCTACGAGGCGCTCATCGAAGCCCACCAGGGGCTTTCCACCGAAGAAAGCCACGCCTTCAACGCACGGCTCGTGCTCGTGCTGGCCAACCACGTCGGCTCGCTGGCCGTGCTGCGCGAAGCCTTCGACGCGGCGCGCGCCGGCTGAGCCGCGCCACATCCGCACACTCCCACCTCATCGCGATTTTCGAAAGAGAAGCCCATGACCCAACCCACCCCTGCCTCCGAACGGCGCTACCAGAGCGGCTTCGGCAACGAGTACGCCTCCGAGGCCGTGCCCGGTGCGCTGCCGCAAGGCCGCAACAACCCGCAGCGCGGCCCCTTCGACCTGTACACCGAGCTGCTCTCGGGCACCGCCTTCACGGCGCCGCGCCATGAGAACCGCCGCACCTGGCTGTACCGCCGCCAGCCCTCGGTGGTGTCGGGCCGCTACCAGCCCTACGCGCAGGCGCACTGGACCACCGGCGCCGACCGCGAGATTGCACTGCCGCCCGAGCCGATGCGCTGGGGCCCGCTGCCGCTGGACGGCGCGGCCGACGTCGACTTCATCGACGGCATGCACACGCTGGCCGCCAACGGCGATGCCGAATCGCAGGTCGGCATCGGCTCGCTGATGTACCTGGCAGGCCGCTCGATGGAACAGCGCGCCTTCGTCAACGCCGACGGCGAGATGCTGGTGATGCCCCAACAAGGCCGCCTCGTCGTCACGACCGAACTCGGCGTGCTCGACGTGAAGCCCGGCGAGATCGTGGTGCTGCCGCGCGGTATGGCCTTCAAGGTCGCGCTGCCCGACGGCCTCTCGCGCGGCTACGTGTGCGAGAACTACGGCGCGCACTTCCGCCTGCCCGAACTCGGCCCGATCGGCTCGAACGGACTGGCCAACGCCCGCGACTTCCAGGCGCCCGTGGCGGCCTTCGAGGAAGACGGCGGCGCCTACGAACTGGTGAAGAAATTCGGCGGCCGCTTCTGGACCGCACCGACGAAACAGTCGCCCTTCAACGTGGTCGCGTGGCACGGCAACCTCGCGCCGGTGAAGTACGACACGGCGAACTTCATGGTCATCGGCTCGATCAGCTTCGACCATCCCGATCCGTCGATCTTCACCGTGCTGACCTCGCCGAGCGACACGCCCGGCACGGCCAACTGCGACTTCGTGATCTTCCCGCCGCGCTGGATGGTGATGGAAAACACCTTCCGTCCGCCGTGGTTCCACCGCAACCTCATGAGCGAGTTCATGGGCCTGGTGCTGGGCGAGTACGACGCCAAGCCGGGCGGCTTCAAGCCCGGCGGCGCGAGCCTGCACAACTGCATGGTGCCGCACGGGCCGGATGAAGAAGCCTTCGACAAGGCCACGCACGCCGACCTCAAGCCGCACAAGCTGGACAACACGCTGGCCTTCATGTTCGAGAGCCGCTACCGTTTCATTCCGACGAACTTCGCGCTGCAAAGCCCGGCGCTCGACACCGACTACACCGACTGCTGGGCCGGCCTCAAGGACCAATTCAAGCCATGAAGATGAAGAAGAGCGCTTTCGCCCTCACCCGCCGCGCGGCGGCCGTCGCACTGCTCGCGGCGCCGTTCCTGCTGGCGCATGCGGCGGACTTTCCGTCGAAGCCGATCAAGTTCATCGTGCCCTACAGCCCCGGCGGCACCACCGACCTGGTGGCGCGCACCGTGGGCCAGAAGGTCTCGGAGAAGCTGGGCCAGCCGGTGCTCATCGACAACCGCGGCGGCGCGGGCGGCAACATCGGCATGGACGCCGTGGCCAAGGCCGCGCCCGACGGCTACACGATCGGCTTCGGCGCCATCTCGACCAATGCGCTGAACCCGCACATCTACAAGTCGATGGCCTTCGATCCGCGCAAGGACTTCACGGCCATCAGCCTGCTGGGCATGTCGACCATCGTGCTCGAAGTGCCCGCCAGCTCGGCCATCAGGACCGTGCCCGATCTCATCGCCGCCGCAAAGAAGAACCCCGGCCTGCCCTACGCCACCGCAGGCACCGGCACGTCGATGAACCTGGCCGGCGTGATGTTCGCGCAGATGACCGGCACCGAGCTCACGCACGTCGCCTACAAGGGCAGCGGCCCGGCCATCACCGACATGCTGGGCAACACCATCGGCGTGATGTTCGACAACCTGCCGGCGTCGCTGCCGCACATCCAGGCCGGCAAGCTGCGCGCGCTGGCCGTGGCAGGCGGCACGCGCTCGCCTTCGCTGCCCGACGTGCCGACAATGGCCGAGGCGGGCCTCAAGGGCTATGCGCTGGAGCCATGGTTCGGCGTGTACGGGCCGGCGAAGGTGCCAGCACCGATCGTGAAGGCGCTGAACGAAGCGTTTGTCGAAGCGCTCGCGATGCCCGACGTGAAGGCCAAGCTGCAGCAGGCGGGCTTCTCGCCGCGCGGCTCGACCGCACAGGAGCTGAGCACGCTCACCGACACCGAATACAAGCGCCTGGGCGATGTGGCCCGCAAGGCCGGCATGACCGCCGACTGATCCGATTCAAGAACCGAAAGACATCCATGACCGCACTCAACGCCACCCACGACCCGAAGCTGCGCAGCTGGGTCGCCGCCGCCAACGTGGCCGGCACCGACTTCCCGATCCAGAACCTGCCCTTCGGCCGCTTCCGCACCGCCGGCAGCAGCGAGGCCTTCCGCATCGGCGTGGCCATCGGCGACCAGATCCTCGACCTGCGCGCGGCCGGCCTCATCGACACCGACGACATGAACGTGCTGATGAACGCCAGCGTGAAAGACCGCCAGGCCCTGCGCGCCGCGATCTCCGCCGGCCTCGCCGAAGGCAGCGGCCAGCAGGCCGCGTGGTCGAAGGCGCTGCTGGCGCAAGCCCAGGCCGAGATGACCGTGCCTTGCCGCATCGGCGACTACACCGACTTCTACACGGGCATCCACCACGCCACCACCATCGGCAAGCTGTTCCGTCCCGACCAGCCGCTGATGCCCAACTACAAGTGGGTGCCCATCGGTTACCACGGCCGCGCCTCGTCGATCCGCGTGAGCGGCCAGACCTTCAAGCGCCCGCACGGCCAGACCAAGGCACCCGACGCAGAAACGCCGAGCTTCGGCCCGTCGAAGCGGCTCGACTACGAACTGGAGCTGGGCTTCTTCGTGGGCCGCGGCAATGCGCTGGGCGAGCCCATCGCCATCGCCGAGGCCGAAGACCACCTGTTCGGCGTGACTTTGCTCAACGACTGGTCGGCGCGCGACGTGCAGGCCTGGGAATACCAGCCGCTCGGCCCCTTCCTCTCCAAGAGCTTCACGAGCACGCTGTCGCCCTGGATCGTGACGGCCGACGCGCTGGCACCGTTCCGCGCGAAGTTCGAGCGCCCCGCCGAAGACCCGCAACCGCTACCCTACCTCGACGCGCCGTCGAACCGCGCCAGCGGCGCGCTCGACATCACGCTCGAAGTGCTGCTGCAGACCGCGAAGATGCGCGCCGATGGCGTCGCGCCCGTGCGCCTCACGCTCGGCAACACCACCGAGGCCGCCTACTGGACCGCCGCGCAACTCATCACGCACCACACGGTGAACGGCTGCAACCTGCAGCCCGGCGACCTGCTGGGCTCGGGCACGCTGTCGGGCCCCAAGCCCGACCAGGCCGGCTCGCTGATCGAACTCACGCTGGGGGGCAAGCAGCCGATCACGCTGGCGAACGGCGAGAAGCGCACGTTCCTGGAAGATGGCGACACGCTGGTGATGCGTGGCTGGTGCGAGCGCGAGGGCGCGGTGCGCATCGGCTTGGGTGAAGTCACCGGGACCGTGGTGGCCTGAAGTCCCGTGTTGTCCCCTCTCCCTCTGGGAGAGGGCTAGGGTGAGGGCAGTCGGCCTCACAACATTGCGCGGCCTCGATCGCCGCTCACCCTCACCCCCGCCCTCTCCCCAAGGGGAGAGGGCGTCAAACCTTCAGGGCGTAGCCGCCGCCGCCGATGCCGCACTCGCAGGCACCGGCGCAGCCGCTCCCGCCACGGGCCACACCACCTCGCTGGCCACGCGCGGCTTGCCCATCGGCGGGCCGGCGCGGCCGATGCGCACGGCGGCCATGTCGGCCTCGCTCGGGTACTGGTTCATGAGCCAGTAGTCGAACACGCGGCGCGCAATGGGCGCCGCAGAGCCTGCGCCCCAGCCCGCGTTCTCGACGATGACCGCGAGCGCGATCTTCGGGTTGTTGGCGGGCGCGTAGGCCATGAACAGCGCGTGGTCGCGCTGGTGCTCTTCGAGCGCGCGCGCGTTGTACTTGGTGTTCTTGGCCTGCGTCACGGCCTGCGCCGTGCCGGTCTTGCCGGCCGCCTGGTAGCCCGCGCCCGCGAACACGCCGCGCGCGGTGCCGCTGGTGACCACGGCGGTCAGGCCCTCGCGGATCACCGCGACATTGGCCGCCGTGTAGCCGAGGTTCTCGGCCGGCGGCTGCGGCAGCGGCACGACCTGTCCGCTGACCGTGTTGCGCATCGCCAGTGCCAGATGCGGCCGGTGCTTCATGCCGCCGTCGGCCACGATGGCCGTGGCCTGCGCGAGCTGCAGCATGGTGAAGGCGTTGTAGCCCTGGCCGATGCCCAGCGAGATGGTCTCGCCCGCGTACCACTTCTTGGCCTCGGGCCGCTTGTAGGCGTTGCGCTTCCACTCGGTGCTGGGCAGCACGCCGCGCACCTCGCCGCCCAGGTCGATGCCGGTGATCTGGCCGAAGCCCATGGGCTTCATGAAGTCGTGGATGAGGTCCACGCCCATCTCGTTGGCCAGCGAGTAGTAGTAGATGTTGCTCGACAGCTGGATCGAGCGGCGCATGTCGACGCCGCCGATGTTGCCCTCAGGGCTGCCGAAGCGGTGGCCGCCGAAGTTGAAGTAGCCGGGGTCGTTCACCACCACGTTGGCCGCGCGCTTGCCGGTCTGCAGCGCCGCCATCGCCATGAAGGGCTTGTAGGTCGAGCCCGGCGGGTAGGTGCCGCGCAGCGCGCGGTTGAGCAACGGCTTGTCGAGCGACTCGCTGAGCTCTTTCCAGCTCTCGGTGTCGATGCCTTCCACGAACAGGTTCGGATCGAAGGTGGGCTTGCTCACGAAGGCCAGCACCTCGCCGGTCTTCGGGTCGATGGCGACCAGCGCGCCGCGGCGCTCGCCGAACATGTCTTCCACCAGCTTCTGCAGCTTGATGTCCAGCGACAGCATGACGGTGTTGCCCGGCGTGGCCGGATGGCTTGCGAGCCGGCGCACGGCGCGCCCTCCGGCCGAGGTTTCCATCTGCTCGACGCCGGTCTGGCCGTGCAGCATCTTTTCGTAGCTCTGCTCGATGCCGAGCTTGCCGATGTAGTCGGTGCCTTTGTAGTTGGCCTGGTCTTCTTCTTCCCAGTCTTCCATCGCGGTCTTCTCGCGCTGGTTGATGCGCCCGATGTAGCCGAGCACGTGAGAGCCCGTCTCGCCGTTCGGGTAGTTGCGGAACAGGCGTGCCTTGATCTCCACGCCCGGGAAGCGGTAGCGCTGCGCCGCGAAGCGCGCCACTTCTTCGTCGCTCAGGCGCGTGCGGATCGGAATGGAGTCGAAGCTGCGCGAGTCTTCGCGCAGGCGCTTGAAGCGGCGGCGGTCGCGCGGCGACACCTCGAGCACGCTGGTCAGGCTGTTGATGGTTTCCTCGACATCGCCGACCTTCGAGGGCGTGATCTCCAGCGTGTAGGCCGAGTAGTTGGAGGCCAGCACGATGCCGTTGCGGTCGAGGATGAGCCCCCGGTTCGGCACCACCGGCACCACGGCCGTGCGGTTGCTCTCGGCCTGCTCGGCCAGGTCTTCATGGCGCACCACCTGCAGGTACACCAGCCGCGCCCCCAGCAGGCTGAAGGCGAACAGCACTGCCATGCCGATGACGATCACGCGGCGCTTGAAGCGCGCCAGATCGGCGGCAACGTTGCGGATTTCAGTCATGGCATCAGGAGCTTAGGCGTGCGCAGGTGCGATGGCAAATGCGGCGAAGGGCAGAACTTAGAGGGGCCGGTTCTCGTCGGGTTCAGGGGTGCGGCGCTGCGGTGCGAGCAGCAGCGCACTGGCCAGCGGCCACAGTGCGGCCTCGAGGGCCGGCGAGATCAGCACGCCCCAGCCCGGGAACACGCCGCCGCCGATCATGCGCGTGATCACCTCGATGAACTGCGACAGCGCAAACAGCGGCAGCACCTGCAGCGCCTGCGAGAGCACCGGGTACCAGAGCAGGCGCCGGTGGATCATGGCCGCGAAGAAACCCAGCGTGGTGTAGGACAGCGCATGCTGGCCCAGCATCGACGCCTGGTGCACGTCCATGAGCAGGCCGAACATGAAGGCCGCGCCGATGCCCACGCGCGCGGGCTGGTGCACGCCCCAGAACACGATCACCAGCGCCAGCAGGTCGGGCATCCAGGCGGCGCGGCCGATGGGAATCATGTTGACCAGCAGCGCCACGAGCAGGCTGGTCCACATGAAGACGGGGCTGACGGGCAGCAAGAGCTGCTGCTGGCCGGGACGCTTGATCATCGCGTGGCTCCCGCGGGCTTCTTTTCGTTCTTGCCGACGCCGGGCTTGCCGTCGGGGCGCTTGCGTTGGGTGGACGCTGCCTCGACGTGCGGCGGCGCCACGGGCGCGCCCGAGGGCTCGAGCACCAGCACGTAGCGCGCCGCGGTCACACGGGCCAGCGGCACGCAGTAGATGCGCGCAAAGGCCGAGTCGGCGCGGCGCTCGATGCGTTCGATCTTCGCCACCGGCAGGCCGGCCGGGTAGATGCCGTCGACGCCGCTGGTGGACAGCAGGTCGCCCTCCTGCAGGTCGGCATTGGCCGCCATGAAGCGCAGCTCCATGCCGCCGCCGTGCGCCGACGCGTCGCCGAAGGCCACGCTGCGCACGCCGGTGCGGGTGTTCTGCACAGGAATGGCCAGGTCGCGGTCGATCACGAGCGTGACCTCGCTCGTGAAAGGCAGCACCTGCGTGACCTGGCCCAGCACGCCGCGCGCGTCAATCACGGGCGAGCCGGCCGCCACGCCTTGGGTGAGGCCCTGGTCGATGACGATCTTGCGTGTGTAGGGGTCGGCCGCGTCGTACAGCACCTCGGCCGGGCGACCGGGCGTGGTGGTGGTCTGGCGCAGCTCGAGCAGTTCGCGCAGGCGGGCGTTGTCTTGTGCCAGCGTGTCGGCGCGGCTGGCGGTTTCGGCCTGCAGCATCAGGGCCTTGCGTGCTTCTTCTTCGTTGTGCTGCGCGGTCTGCAGCTCTTCGAAGTAGCGACTGCCGCCCATCACCAGCATGACGGGCTTGAGCGCCACCATCTGCACCGGGTAGAGCACCGCGCCGATGGCCGAGCGGATCGGCTTCACGAGGTGAAAGCGTGCGTCGGCCACCATCAGGAAGAGCGAGAGCGCGCCGAAGAAGATCAGCTTGCTGAGTGCCGATTGCCCCTGGTTGAACAGAGGTGGCGCTGTGCGATCGAGCGTGCCCAGAGGCATGTAGTCAGACCCGGCAGTGGTGCGGCATCAAATAACAAAAGGCCGGCCTGCGCAAGCAAAGGCCGGCCGATGGAGGCTTTCGCCTTTACTCGCTCGTGAAGATGCTTCCGAGACGGTCCATGCGCTCGAGCGCGATGCCGCAGCCGCGCACCACGCAGGTCAGCGGATCTTCGGCCACGAGCACCGGCAGGCCGGTTTCCTCGGCGAGCAGGCGGTCGAGGTCGCGCAGCAGCGCGCCGCCGCCAGTGAGCATCATGCCGCGCTCGGCGATGTCGGCGCCCAGTTCGGGAGGCGTCTGTTCCAGCGCGTTCTTCACGGCCGAGACGATGTTGTTCAGGGGATCGGTCAGGGCTTCCAGCACTTCGTTGCTGCTGATGGTGAAGCTGCGCGGCACGCCTTCGGAAAGGTTGCGGCCCTTGACTTCCATTTCCTTGACTTCGGAGCCCGGGAAAGCCGAGCCGATGTTCTTCTTGATGACTTCGGCCGTCGGCTCGCCGATCAGCATGCCGTAGTTGCGGCGGATGTAATTGATGATGGCTTCGTCGAAGCGGTCGCCGCCCACGCGGACCGAGCCCTTGTAGACCATGCCGCCCAGCGAGATCACGCCCACTTCGGTGGTGCCGCCGCCGATGTCGACCACCATCGAGCCCGAGGCTTCGCTGACGGGCAGGCCGGCGCCGATGGCCGCGGCCATGGGTTCTTCGATGAGGTAGACGGCCGTGGCGCCGGCGGCTTCGGCCGCGTCCTTGATGGCGCGGCGCTCGACCTGGGTCGAGCCGCAGGGCACGCAGATGATGATGCGCGGGCTCGGCGTGAGCAGCGTGCGCGGGTGCACCATCTTGATGAACTGCTTGATCATCTGCTCGGTGATCACGAAGTCGGCAATCACGCCGTCCTTCATCGGGCGGATCGCCTCGATGTTGCCGGGCACCTTGCCCAGCATGGCCTTGGCTTCGCGGCCGACGGCCTGGATCACCTTCTTGCCATGGGGACCGCCTTCGTGGCGGATCGCGACCACGGAGGGCTCGTCCAGCACGATGCCCTTGTTGCGGGCGAAGATCAGGGTATTGGCGGTGCCGAGGTCAATCGCCAGGTCGGTGGAAAAGTACCGACGGAAAGCTCCAAACATGTGCGGAATCCTCTGAGCACGGCCTGCGCATCGGCAGGACGTCGCTCTATTTTTGGGTCGTTTGACGGGGTGAATTGATCGTTTTTGGCGCAAAAGCCGGCGCGTTCGCGGGGGTTGCGGCAAAGGCGGGATAATAACCGAATCCCCTCTGAATCCCGTGTCGGCACCCTCTTCGGCGTGCGATTGCCTCTGGTTTTTTCGACCCGTCAGCCATCTATGTCTCTTTCCGCTTCCGATATTGCACGCATCGCCTCCCTGGCGCGGCTGCAGCTTGCCCCAGATGAAAGCGAGCGCATGCTCACTCAAATCAACGGCTTCTTCGATCTGGTCGAACGCATGCGCGCGGTCGACACCACCGGCGTCGAGCCGTTGGCGCACCCCGTGGCCGCGCGCGAAGACGTGACCTTGCGCCTGCGCGACGACGTCGTGAGCGAGCCGAACAACCGCGAAGCCAACCAGAAGAGCGCCCCGGCCGTCGAAGCCGGCCTGTTCCTCGTGCCCAAGGTGATCGAATAATGAGCAGCGGTGAACTGCACCAATTGAGCGTGGTCGCGCTGGCCAAAGCGCTGGCCGACCGCAAGGTTTCGGCCGTCGAAGCCTCGCAGGCCTTTCTGGGCCGCATGAAAGCCCACGAATCGCTCGGCACCTTTGTCGACGTCAACGAAGAAGTCACGCTGGCCCAGGCCCGCGCCGCCGACGCGCTCCTCGCGAAGGGCAACGCGCCCGCGCTGGCCGGTGTGCCGATCGCGCACAAGGACATCTTCGTCACCACCGATTTCGCCACCACTGCCGGCTCGAAGATGCTCGCGGGCTACCGCTCGCCCTTCGACGCGACCGTGGTGCGCCGCCTGGCCGAAGCCGGCGCGGTCACGCTCGGCAAGCTCAGCTGCGACGAGTTCGCGATGGGCTCGGCCAACGAGAACGTCGCCGTGCCCGCCGTCGGCCACGACACCGCCGTGCCGGTGCGCAACCCCTGGAACCTCGACCGCATTCCGGGCGGCTCATCGGGCGCCAGCGCCGCGGCCGTGGCCGCGCGCCTCGCACCCGCCGCCACCGGCACCGACACCGGCGGCTCGATCCGCCAGCCCGCCTCGTTCTGCGGCATCACCGGCATCAAGCCGACCTACGGCCGCGCCTCGCGCTACGGCATGGTGGCCTTCGCCTCGAGCCTCGACCAGGCCGGCCCGATGGCCCGCTCGGCCGAAGACTGCGCGCTGCTGCTGTCGGCCTTCTGCGGCCCCGACCTCGACCGCGATTCGACCTCGCTCGACAAGCCCGCCGAAGACTTCGGCCGCTCGCTGAACGACTCGCTCGACGGCCTGCGCATCGGCGTGCCGAAGGAGTTCTTCGGCGACGGCGTGGCACCCGGCGTGCGCGCCGCCATTGATGCAGCGTTGTTGCAGTACGAGAAGCTCGGCGCCAAGCGCGTCGAGGTCTCGCTGCCGCGCACCGAGCTGTCGATTCCCGTGTACTACATCCTGGCCGCGGCCGAAGCGTCGAGCAACCTGAGCCGCTTCGACGGCGTCAAGTTCGGCCACCGCGCCAAGCAGTACAAGGACCTGGCCGAGATGTACGAACGCACGCGCGCCGAAGGCTTCGGCGACGAAGTGAAGCGCCGCATCATGATCGGCACCTACGTGCTCTCGCACGGCTACTACGACGCCTACTACCTGCAAGCGCAGAAGGTCCGCCGCATGATCGCGGACGACTTCCAGCAGGCGCTGACGCAATGCGACGTGATCGCCGGCCCCGCCGCGCCGACCACCGCCTGGAAGATCGGCGAGCACGGCGACGACCCCGTGGCCGCCTACCTCGCCGACATCTTCACGCTGCCCGCCTCGCTCGCCGGCCTGCCCGGCATGAGCGTGCCCGCGGGCTTCGACGGCGGCATGCCCGTGGGCCTGCAGCTGATCGGCAACTACTTCGGCGAAGCGAAGCTGCTGAACGCAGCGCACCGCTTCCAGCAAGCCACCGACTGGCACACGCGCACGCCGGAGGGCTTCTGAAATGAGCGAGATCGTGAACACCTTCGAAGCACAACAACAAGGCCGCCCGACCGGCCCGCTGGTGCGCGGCTATGAAGTCATCATCGGCTTCGAAACGCACGCGCAGCTGTCGACGAACAGCAAGATCTTCAGCCGCGCCTCCACGGCCTTCGGCGCCGAGCCCAACACGCAGGCCTGCGCGGTCGACCTGGCACTGCCGGGCACGCTGCCCGTGATGAACAAGGGCGCGGTCGAACGAGCCATCAAGCTGGGCCTGGCGCTGGGCTCGCACATCGCGCCGCGCAGCGTATTCGCGCGCAAGAACTACTTCTACCCCGACCTGCCCAAGGGCTACCAGATCAGCCAGTTCGAGATCCCGGTGGTGCAAGGCGGTTCTGTCTCTTTCTTCCTCGGTGAAGAAAAGAAGACCGTGCGCCTCGTGCGTGCCCACCTCGAGGAAGACGCGGGCAAGTCGCTGCACGAAGACTTCATCGGCCAGAGCGGCATCGACCTGAACCGCGCCGGCACGCCGCTGCTCGAGATCGTGACCGAGCCCGACATGCGCTCCACCGCAGAGGCCGTGGCCTACGCGAAAGAGCTGCACAAGATCGTCACGTGGATCGGCATCTGCGACGGCAACATGCAGGAAGGCAGCTTCCGCTGCGACGCCAACGTGTCGGTGCGCAAGCCCGGCGACAAGCTCGGCACGCGCCGCGAGATCAAGAACCTGAACAGCTTCAAGTTCATGCAGCAGGCGATCGACTACGAAATCAACTCGCAGATCGACGAGCTCGAAGACGGCCGCGCGATCCAACAGGCGACCGTGCTGTTCGACCCCGCCACCGGCGAGACGCGCACCATGCGCACCAAGGAAGACGCGGCCGACTACCGCTACTTTCCCGACCCCGACCTGCCGCCGCTCGTGGTGGCTGCCGAGTGGATCGAGCGTGTGCGCGCCACCATGCCCGAGCTGCCGCGTGCCACGGCCGAGCGCTATGTGCGCGACCACGGCCTGTCGGAATACGACGCCGCGCAGCTCACGCAAGGCGCGGCGCTGGCGCACTACTTCGACGATGCGGTGAACGCCGGCGCAGCGCCCAAGCTGGCCAGCAACTGGATCACCGGCGAAATGGCACGCCGCCTGAACGCCGCCGAAATCGGCATCGAGGCCGCGCCCGTGAAGGCCGCGCAGCTCGCGCAGCTGGTGACGCGCATCGCCGACGGCACGCTGCCGAACAACGCGGCACGCCAGGTGTTCGAAGCACTGTGGAGTGGCGAAGGCAGCGATGTCGACGCGATCATCGAAGCGAAAGACCTGAAGCCGATGAACGACACCGGCGCGCTCGACAAGATCCTCGACGAGGTGATTGCCAAGAACGCGAAGAACGTCGAGGAATACCGCGGCGGCAAAGAGAAGGCGCTCAACGGCCTCGTGGGCCAGGTCATGAAGGCCAGCGGGGGCAAGGCGAACCCGGCGCAGGTCACCGAGCTGCTGAAAGCCAAGCTGGGCTGATCAAAAACCCCGGGGCCTTGCGCAAGGCCCCGGCCGGGTTCATTCGTTCAGCGGGGGTTGCCGCCGTTCTGCGGTGACCAGAGCGTCTTCAGGCGCCCGCGCTCCTCATCGAAGCGCGCATTCACGCGCTTCTTCTCGTCTTCCTGCTCCGCGACGAAGCGGTTCTGCACGGCCACGCTCTGCGTGTTGTCCTCGATCCTGCGGCGCACCGCGCCGGGCGCCTTGCTCGTGTCCTGCTTGTAGAACTCGAGCTCTTCGTCGATCTTCTTGCGCTCGTCGGCGAGCTCGGCGATGCGCTTCTTCGCGGCCTGGATCACGGCATCGATCTGCGACAGCGCCTCGGCGCGCTCGCGGTCGTGCGTGGTGGCATTGGGGTAGCGCACCAGCAGCGCGCGCTCGCGACGGCGTTCGTCGATGAGCCGTGCGGCCTGGATGGCGGCTTCGCGGGCGCGGTCCTCGCGCTCCTGCAGCTCGCGCGCCGTGTAGGTCGGCTCCAGCTTGCGGCGCACCGTGCCGCTCGGGCCCAGTTCGCGCTGCTCGCGGTCGCTGCACTCGGCGATCGGCCGGTCGGCCGTGAGCGTGCGTCCGCGCGCATCGATGCAGGTGTAGATGCCGACGCCGGGCGCGTCAGTCTTCGCAGGCTGCGCCAGCGCCACGCCGCACGACGACAAGGCCGCCAGGCCCAGCCACAGCGACGCCACGGCACAGGCAGAAGAAGAGGGATCGCGCGCGGGGCGTCGCATCGGCGCTGCGTCTCAAGCGCCGTAGCGCGTGCGGTAGGCCAGCACGCGCTCGCGGTGCGCGCCGAGGTCGGCAGCGGCATTGCCCGAGAGGTAGCTCAGCAGGTCGTCCAGCGTGGCGATGGCGACCACCGCGAGGCCGAGCTGGTTGCGCACGTACTGCACGGCGCTGTGGTCCACGTCGACGCCGTTCTCGGTGGCTTTTTCCTGCCGGTCGAGCGCGATGGACACGGCATGCGGCGTGGCGCCCGCGGCCTGGATGGCGGCGATCGATTCGCGCACCGCGGTGCCGGCCGACATCACGTCGTCGACGATGAGCACGCGGCCTTTCAGCGGCGCGCCCACGAGGTTGCCGCCCTCGCCGTGCGTCTTGGCTTCCTTGCGGTTGTAGGCAAAGGGGTAGTTGCGCCCGCGGCGGGCCAGCTCGGCGGCCACGGTGGCGCCCAGCGGGATGCCCTTGTAGGCGGGGCCGAAGATCATGTCGAACTCGAGCCCGCTTTCGATCAGGCGGTCTGCATAGAATCCGGCGAGCCGCGCGATCTTGGCGCCGTCGTCGAACAGTCCCGAATTGAAGAAATACGGGCTCATGCGACCGGCCTTGGTCTTGAATTCGCCGAAGCGAAGCACGCCGGCGTCGAGCGCGAACTGGACGAAGTCCTGTGCTACCGCGCTGCTTGTCTGACCGTCTACAGCCATTGGAAATTCCTTGTGTTCAAACTGACCAGTCTCAATCTCAATGGCCTGCGCTCGGCGGCCACCAAGGGCGTCGCCGACTGGGTGGCCGAACTCGCGCCGGATTGTATTTGCATGCAGGAGATCCGCGTCCAGGCCAGCGATGTCGAGGGCCGCTTCGAAAAGATGGCCGAGCTCCAGGGCCACTTCCACTTTGCCGAAAAAAAAGGCTACGCGGGCACCGCCGTCTACACGAAGCATGCGCCCAGCGCCGTGGTGGTGGGCTGGGGTGATCCCGAATTCGACGCCGAAGGCCGCTACCTCGAGCTGCGCTTCGACACGCCGAAGCGCAAGTTCTCGGTGATCAGCTGCTACTTCCCGAGCGGCAGCTCGGGCGAAGAGCGCCAGGCCGCCAAGTTCCGCTTCCTGAAGGGCTTCTTCCCGCACCTCGTGGCGCTGAAGAAGGAGCGCGAGTTCATCTTGTGCGGCGACATCAACATCGCCCACCAGGAAATCGACCTGAGGAACTGGCGCGGCAACCAGAAGAACAGCGGCTTCCTGCCCGAAGAACGTGCCTGGATGACGCGCCTGCTCGACGCGGGCACCGAAGGCGCGGGCCTGGTGGACGTGTACCGCCGCCTCAAGCCCGACACCACCGGCGACGCCTACACCTGGTGGAGCAACCGCGGCCAGGCCTACGCGAACAACGTGGGATGGCGGCTGGACTACCACCTCGCCACGCCGGCGCTGGGCGCACTGGCGCGCACCGAGGCGATCTACAAGACAGTCAAGTTCAGCGACCACGCGCCGATCACGGTGGAGTACGACTTCACGCTGTAAGTCGCCCGCCCGTCGATGCCCATCCCGACTCCGCGTCCTTCCACGAATCCCTCCGCGCCACCTGCCGCGACGGCGGTGTACCTGCCGCGCGACGTGGTGAACGCGCCCGAGGTCAAGGCCGCGATTGCGCGCCGCAGCGCCGAGCGCGGCGACGACGCCGACATGGCGGCCTGGCTGCTCAACCACTTCTTCCGCTGGGCCATCGGCAGCTTCGGCAACGTGCTGCCGGTGCAGTCGCCCGCCGACTACCTGGCCGCGGCCGGGCCCGACAAGCCGCTGCCCGAGTGGCTGGCCAAACAATTGCTGCCGCGCGCACCGGCCGTGCAGGACAAGGACAACAAGGACAAGTCCAAGGTCGGCAACACCGACCCGCCAGCCGCCGAAGCCAGTTCGAAGACTTTCTACTACCTCGACCCCGAGCACCTGCTGCTGGTCGACCGCGAACGCATGCTGGTCGAGTTCCTGCGCTCGCGGCGCGGCACGCGGCTCGAACAGAAGCTGCAGCGCATCACCTGCTTCATGGCCATGGCCCTGTGGGAGCAGGAGCACCAGCGCATGCAGGCCAAGCGCAAGAAGGGCTGGGTGCCCAGCAGCGGCCTGGCGCTGAAGGAGCTGCTGCGCACGCCCAACGGCGTGATCTTCGAGTTCATCGGCAGCCATGCGGCCTTGCGCGAGGAAATGGCCTACGAGTCGTTCCACATGCAGCACTGCCTGGGCCAGTTCGCCAACCTCAAGAAGCTGAACGGCGGCTACGGCGAGCAGTACGCCAGCGCCGCGCAGAGCGGCCGGCTGCGCCTGTTCACGCTGCGCAGCGCGGGCAACCTGCCGCACGTGACCATCAGCCTCGAAGTGCACGCCGACGGGCTGCGGGTCGACCAGATCAAGGGCAAGCAGAACCGCCACCCGGTGCGCAAGTACGCCGATGACGTGCTGCAGTTCCTGCGCACCCTGCCGCCGCGCGGCGAGCGCCACAGCGACTGCGAGGGCATGGGCCTGGTGTTCGAGCCCGAGACGGCGAACGATGCCAGCAGCACCACCCAGGGCCAGTGGAAGTTCGTCACCGACGTGCGCAGCCCCGACTTCCTGCTCAGCGTGATGAGCGGCAACTTCCACCTGATCGAGCACTTCGAGCAGCCGCCGCCGGCACTGCAGTGGCTGCTGCTGCGCATTGCGCCGCACGAGCTGGCGCGGCTGCGGCAGATGGACGTGGCGGTGGCCGCCGCCGCCCGCCTGACGCTGCCCGCGAACCGGTTGCCGCCGTCGCTGCAGGCCGCCTCCTCGGAAGCGCCCGCCGCGATGATGGAGATCGAAGGCATCTCGCTGAGCGCCGCCGTGTGCGCGCCGCTGCTGGGAGCCGCCTCGCCATGATGCAGGCGCTCCTCATCGTGATGCTGCTCGGGCTGCTGTACCTCGGGCTGCGCGTCGCATGGTTCGTCGTGCGCACCGCATTGCGCATCGTCGTGCGCGGTTCAGGCACGGCGATCGGCCACATGGAAAAGGCCAACGCCGACCTCGCGGCGCGCGCGGCGCAGGCCCGGGCCGACGCCGGCAAGGTGGCGCCCAACCGCCGCCGCTGGGCGCTGGCGCTCGGCGACATCCTGCTGCTGCGCAACGGCCTGCGCTGCGACAGCGACGCGCTGGCGCTCGAGCTGCCCGCCGAGCAGCGCCAGCGGCTGGCCAAGCAGGTGCTGCGCGAAATGAACATGGCCGCCGACCTGCCCGAGCGCGACATCGCCACGCAGATGCAGGCCGCGCTGGTCGGCTGGGTCAGCGGGCTCGGTCGCACCCACGCCAACTTCTACGAGCAGCTCGCGGCCGAAGGCAAGGTGCGCGACGCGCTGGCCTTCGACTGCGCGCGCACGGCCTTCCTGGTGCGCTGCATCGCGCTGCTGGGCTGGGTGCCCGAGTCGCAGGCCTGGCTGGTGCTGTTCCTCAATGCGCAACGCGCGCAGGACAGCTTCGAGAGCTGGGAAGATTTCGGCCACGCCTATGCGCGGGCGCGGCTGCACTGGCTGCGCATCAGCAGCCAGGACGGCCCCGCCTCGTCGCGCGCCACGCTGGAAGTGCAGGAGCACCTGCAGAACACCCAGGGCAACTGGCTCACGCTGCCGTGGAAGCGCTACCGCATCTTCGATCCCCAACCCACCCCGATCTCCATCCCCGCCCCTGCCGCGTCGGCCTGACGCGCGACCGCCGCCCATGACAACAAATACGCCTCCCGCCGCAGCGACCGTGATTCCCCCCGCGCCCGCGCGCTGGAAGCTCTGCGACATCGACGCCCTGCTGCGCGCCGGCGACTATGCCGCGCTCGACCAGCGGCTCGACGATGCGCTGGCCGCCAGCTTTCAGGACCGCGACGACGAAGAGCGCTATTACGGCGCCTTGCCCGACGACCTGGCCGGCTGCACCGCGGCCGGCGCCGAAGGGCTGGCCCGCCTGGCCGCGTGGCAGGCCGCGAATCCGCAATCGGCCCACGCCTGGCTCTGCGAAGCGCACTACTGGTACCACTGGGCCTACGAATACCGCGGCTCGGGCTGGGCCAGCTCGGTCACCGCGCTCGGCTGGGAATGCGCCCATGCCTGCGCCACGCGCTGCGCCGTCGCCGCGCTGCGGGCACTCACGCTCGCGCCCACGATGTGGACCGCCTGCGCCCTGCTGCTGCAGAGCACCTCGGCCTTCAACGAACCCGAGTGGCTGACCGAGCTGGTGCGCAGCGGCCGCGGGCCCGGCAACCCGCTGCAGCACGACTTTTCCCTGGACGATGCGGCCACCCGCGAAGAGTTGCTGGTGCAGCTCGCGCGCTCTGGCCTCTCGCACGACGAGCGCGTGGTTTGCCCCGAGGCCGTGCCCGCCGCCCTGCCTTCGCCCGTGCAGGGCAAGAAGGTGATCAGCGGCACGTCCTACTGGATCCACGCCACGATGCATGTGCATCCGCGCCTGTTCTTCTTCATGCGCCAGTGCGTCTGGTTCCAGCAGCCGCGCTGGGGCGGCAGCCACGAGCGCGTGCGCGCCTTCATCGCCTCGCCCGCCTGCGCCCATTTGAACCACGTCGAGAAAGACCGGCTGCGCCACGAGATCTGGCGTGACGAATACCAGGGCAACGCAGTCGACAAGGACGAAGACCCGGCCGAAGCGCAGCAGCGCATGGCCGCCACGCGCCAGCGCGCCAACGAGGCGCTCTACCCGTACCACCGCTGGGAAACCCAGCGCTGGCTGGCCGTGAGCCACTACATGCTCGACCAGCATGCCGAGGCGCTGGCCTGCCTGCGCGAAGCCGAGAGCCATCACCCCATCGACGACGAGTACGCGATGAACATGGCCGTGCACCTGGCACTGGAGCAGGAGCCCGACGGCCACTGGCTGGGCCAGGCCATCTGCAACAGCGCCAACGCCTACGAATGCAACACCGCGCTGATCCTGCACGGCTACTGCAGCCTGAAGGGCGCCTTCGGCTTCGTGCCCAACGAGGCGACGGGCAACGCCTGGCTGGCGGCCGCACGCGAACGCAACGCCGGCACCGAGAACTGGGACGACCTGGCGCGCGCGCTGTGGCGCGTGCCGCGCAACAAGGAAGCCTTCGAGATCCTGGAACTCGGGCTGGCGGCGGGCGACACCTCGTGCCTGCTCACGCTCGGCATCTTCCACGCGGGCGGCGAGCACGGCACCCAGGACCGACAACAGGCCATGCGCTGCTACGGCCAGGCGGCGGACGCCGGCAACAGCGTCGCGGCCTACAAGCTCGGCTACCTCTGCCACGACATGGCCTGGGAACCCGCCACACCCGTGGCGCAGCGCCCGGCGCTGCAGCTGCAGGCGGTCGAAGCCATGATGAAGGCCAGCGAACTGGGCCACGACGACGGCACCGAAGGCGCACTGATGTTCATCAGCAGCCTGTTCGACATCCCCGTGCGGCACCGCTACCTGGATTTCGTGCGCGAGCACGCCACCAACGGCGACGCCGTCGCCATGGCCGCGCTGTCGGCGCTGCTGGCCGACCCCAACGACAAGGTGCTCTACAACTACCGCGAGAGCGTGCGCTGGATCATGGGCGCGCAGGCCGTGGCGCCCGAAGACGAGTTCGTGGTGAACGTGACGAAGAACTCCCACCAGGACGGCTTTCTGTCGTCCACGCTCTACAAGCTCACGCGCCGGCAGATCAAGGCGCACGAGATCCCGGGCGGCGACAACGCGATGGTCTGAGCGCGCGAGGCGCTGAGCGGGGCGGCAGGCCGCCGCTCAGCCCTTCTTCGCGTCTCTGTACAGCTTCTCGACCTTCGGCACATTCGCCTCGAGCTTGGCGATGCGGTCCGGCCCGCTCGGGTGGGTCGACAAAAAGCTCAGGCCGCCCTGGTTCTTGGAGGCCGTGGCCATCTTCTTCCACAGCGACACCGACGCCTTCGGGTCATAGCCCGCGCGCGCGGCGAGTTCGAGGCCGACGAGGTCGGCGTCGGTTTCGTCGCTGCGGCTGAACTTCAGGGTGATGAGCTGCGTGCCGGCGCGCGCCGCGAGGTCGCCGACCTGGCCGAGCCCCAGCAGCTGCGCGCCGATGGACAGCGCCGCGCCGGTGCCGACGCTCTTGGCCATGCGGGCGCGGGCATGCTCGCGCAGCGCGTGCGCCATTTCATGGCCCATGACCATCGCGACCTCGTCGTCGCTCAACTTGAGCTGTTCGAGGATGCCGGTGAAGAAGGCAATCTTGCCGCCGGGCATGCAGAAGGCGTTGATCTGCTTGCTGCCGATCAGGTTGACCTCCCACTTCCATTCGCGTGCGCGGGCGTTCCACGGCAGGGCGAAGGGAATGAGCCGCTGCGCGATGGTGCGCAGCCGCTGCAGTTGCGCGTTGCCGTCGCCGGCCAGCGCGCCCTTGGCACGCGCCTGTTGAAGCAGCTGGCCGTACTGCTGCACGCCGGCCGACTCGATCTGGTCGGCGGGCACGAGGTTGCGCGCCACCGAGGCGTTGCCGACGTTGACCTGCGCCAGCGCCGGCGCGCTCAGCGCGGCACCGGCGGCGGCGAGCAGGAAGGCCCGGCGCGGGTTCCATGCCGAGGCTTCAGAGAGGGCAGAAAGGGGGCGTTCGCATCGTGTGCACATAGGTGCCCGGATGATAGGAACAAATGGAGACGAGCGCGCACGCCGATCTCCCCGACAGCTCATGGACAATCCCCCACTCATGTCCGCACCGCCCGCCGAAACCACCCAAGCCCCCGCGAGCGCCGCCCTGCCCTGGCGTGACGCGCTCAAGGTCTACCTCGAACCCGCCACCCTGCGCATGCTCGCGCTGGGCTTCTCGGCCGGCCTGCCGCTGCTGCTGGTGCTGGGAACGCTGAGCTTTCGGCTGCGCGAGGCGGGCATCGACCGCACCACCATCGGCTACCTGAGCTGGGTCGGCCTGGCCTATGGCTTCAAGTGGGTCTGGGCGCCGCTGGTCGACCGGCTGCCGCTGCCGCCGCTGACCACGCTGCTCGGGCGCCGGCGCGGCTGGCTGCTGCTGGCGCAGGGCCTGGTCATTGCCGGGCTGATCGGCATGGCGATGAACGACCCGCGCCTGGGGCTGCAGCCGCTGATCTGGTGCGCGCTGCTGGTGGCCTTCGGCTCGGCCACACAAGACATTGCGCTCGACGCCTTCCGCATCGAATCGGCCGAGACGCGCAAGCAGGCTGCGCTGGCCGCCGCTTATCAAACGGGCTACCGGCTGGCGATGATCTGGGCCGGCGCCGGCGTGCTGTGGGTCGCGGCCTGGGCCGAGGTGGCGCCCGCCGTGGCGGTCACCGGCGCGGCGGCGTACCAGAACGGCGCCTGGAAGACGGCCTACCTCGTGATGGCGGCCTCGATGGCGGTCGGCGTGCTCACGGTGCTGCTGTCGCCCGAACCCGCGCGGCGCGTGCTGCCGAAGGCAAAAAACGCAGGCGAATGGCTGCGAAGCGTGCTGATCGAGCCGTTTGCCGACTTCATCCGCCGCTACAGGTGGCAGGCGGCGCTGATCCTCGCGCTGATCGCCATCTACCGCATCAGCGACGTGGTGATGGGCATCATGGCCAACCCGTTCTACGTGGACATGGGCTTCACCAAGGACCAGGTGGCCACGGTCAGCAAGATCTACGGCGTGATCATGACGCTGGTGGGCGCCTTCGTGGGCGGCGTGCTGTCGATGCGCCTGGGCGTGATGCGCGTGCTGATGCTGGGTGCGGTGCTGAGTGCCGCGAGCAACCTGCTGTTCGCCTGGCTGGCCACGCGCGGGCACGACCTGACGGCGCTGATCGCGGTGGTCTCGGCCGACAACCTGGCCGGCGGCATCGCTTCGGCGGCCTTCATCGCCTACCTGTCGAGCCTGACCAACGTCAGCTACTCGGCCACGCAGTACGCGCTGTTCAGCTCACTGATGCTGTTGCTGCCCAAGTTCATCGCCGGCTACTCGGGCGCCTTTGTCGACGCCTACGGCTACAGCACCTTCTTCACCGCCACCGCCCTGCTGGGCGTGCCGGTGCTGCTGCTGGTGGCACTGGCCGCGCGTTCGGCGGCCCGCACAGGCGGCGGCGAGCGTCAATAGGGCCTACGCCGGAGCTGTCATCTATAGGAAACAGCCGACGCAACCCGATACGCATCGCTGGTAGGCTGTGACATTCATTGCGTGAAAATTGCGCTTTTCCGGTATTTCTTCTGTCGTTGACGCCTTTTCGCCTGTCGCCAGCCCCCACATCCATCGTGCCGTCCCGAATTTCTCCCCTTCAAATCAGTGCCTACACGGCCACCTCGGCCGTCGGCGTCGGCAAGGAAGCGCACGCTGACGCGCTCGCGCACTCGCGCAGCGGCCTGCGTGCCAACGATTTCGGCGATGCGCCGCTGCCGACCTGGATCGGCCGCGTCGACGGGCTGGAAGAAGTCCGCCTGCCCGAATCGGCGATGTCGTGGGACTGCCGCAACAACCGCCTGGCCTGGCTGGGCCTGCAGGCCGACGGCTTCCTCGAGGCGGTTGCGGCCGCGCGCGAGAAGTACGGCGCCACGCGCATCGCGCTGGTGCTCGGCACCTCCACGGCCAGCATCGGCGAGACCGAGCTGGCCTACACGCAGCTCGACGCCGACGGCAACTTTCCGCCGGACCAGCGCCGCGCGGCCGTCCACACACCGCATTCGCTGGCCATGTTCGTGCAGCAGGTGCTGGGCATCGACGGCCCGAGCGAGACGATTTCGACCGCCTGCTCGTCCAGCGCCAAGGTGTTCGCCTCGGCCGAGCGCCTGATCCGCCTGGGCCTGGCCGACGCGGCCGTGGTCGGCGGTGCCGACACGCTGTGCGGCAGCGTGCTGTTCGGCTTCAACGCGCTGGAACTGGTCTCCACCGAACCGTGCCGCCCGTTCGACGCCGGACGCAAGGGCATCAGCCTCGGCGAGGCAGCGGGTTTCGCGCTGGTCGAGCGCGTGCAGGCCGGTGACACCGCCACGCCGCTGCTGTTGGGCTACGGCGAGGCCAGCGACGCACATCACATGTCAACACCGCACCCCGAAGGCCTGGGCGCCGAGCGCGCGCTCGACGACGCGCTGGCGCGCGCGGGCCTGTCGACCGACGCCATCGACTACATCAACATGCACGGCACGGCGAGCCAGAAGAACGACGAGGTCGAGGGCGCGCTGGTGGCGCGCCGCTTCCCGGCGCGCACGCACGCCAGCTCGACCAAGGGCTTCATGGGCCACACGCTGGGTGCTGCGGGCATCGTCGAGGCAGTGGTCTGTCTGCTGGCGATCGAGCGCGGCCTGATGCCGGGCACGGTCAACACGCGCACGCTGGACGAGGGGTTCGGCCCCCAGATCAAGCTCGAGCCTGCGACGAGCGAGGTGCGCTACGCGCTCTCCAATTCCTTCGGCTTCGGCGGCAACAACTGCGCGCTGGTCTTCGGCAAGGCGGTGACATGACATTGCTCGCCCCCAGGCTCCGCACACTTCGTGTCGCTTCTCCAACCCCCTACCGGGGGCAACACCAGTGGCCCGGCAAAGCCGGTTCCACGGTGTTCCGCGAGGAAGCCATTCAATGACAACAACGATGAGCGTTCCCACGCCCCCCACGCTGTACATCGAAGGCCCCGCCTTCTGGACCCCCACGCTGCCCGGCTGGGACGCCGCCCGCGCGGCCTTCCGCGGCGAAGGCGCGCTGGCCGATCCGCCCGCCAAGCGGCCCTCGCCGCAGGTGCTGGCCCCGGCCGAGCGCCGCCGCGCGCCCGACACCGTGGCGCTGGCGCTCGAAGTGGCCGCCGCGGCCATCGCAGGCGCCGACCGCAACGCGGCCGACGTGCCCTGCGTGTTCACGTCGGCGCACGGCGACCTGTCGATCAACGACTACATGTGCAGCACGCTCGCGAGCGATCCGAAGATGCTGTCGCCCACCAAGTTCCACAACTCGGTGCACAACGCGGCCGTGGGCTACTGGACCATCGGCACCGGCTGCATGGCGGCCAGCAACGCCGTCTCGGCCTACGGCCACAGCTTTGCCGCCGGCCTGCTCGAAGCGGCCGTGCAGTGCGCGGCCGACCAGACGCCCGTGCTGCTCGTGGGCTACGACGCCCCCACGGTCGGCGCGCTGACCTCGGTGACCGACAGCCGCGGCCTGCTGGCCGTGGCGCTGGTGATCGCGCCCGAGCGCACGGCCCGCACCGTGGCCAGCCTCGACTGGTCGCTGGTCGGCGATGCCGCCGGCACGCCGACCGCGCCGCGCTCGGCCGCCGCCACCACGCTGAAGAACATCAACCCGATGGCCGACGCCCTGCCCCTGTTCGAGGCGCTGGCCCAGGCCCCGGGCAGCGCCGACGCGCCCATCGACCTGCCGCTGTCGGCCGCGCTGGCCCTGCGGCTGCGCCTGCAGGCCGCAGGCTGACCGGTCCACGCCGGAGCGGGGCGTGATACACCACGCTCCGACACGTCATCATTGCCACATGGCGCCCCTGAAACCTGGGCGAGGCGCCATGTTTTCCGCAGCAATCCAGGTTGACAGGGCGATGCTGCGTTTACCCAACTTTACGGAGCGTTCAAGCCCGCTTGCTCCCGGTGAACGACCATGAAGCGCATGAGCACCCCCCAACTCCTGATGATCGAAGACGACGCCCGCCTGGCGCAGATGGTGGGCGAGTACCTGACGCAGTCGGGTTTCGCCTTCAACCACGCCGGTGACGGCGCCAGCGGCCTGGAGCAGTTGCAGCAGCACGCGCCCGACCTGGTGATCCTCGACCTGATGCTGCCCGACACCGACGGCCTCGAGGTCTGCCGCCGCATCCGCGCCCTGCCCGGCCCGCTGGCCAAGGTGTCGGTGCTGATGCTGACCGCCAAGGGCGACCCGATGGACCGCATCATCGGCCTGGAAATCGGCGCCGACGACTACCTGCCCAAGCCGTTTGAACCGCGCGAGCTGCTGGCGCGCATCCGCGCCGTGCTGCGCCGGCGCAGCGAGAACGCCACCGAGAGCGAAGCCTCCACGGTGATGCGCTTCGGCACGCTCGAGATCGACCGCAACGCGCGCACCGTGTCGGTGGCCGGCGCGCTGGCCGACCTCACCTCCTACCAGTTCGACCTGCTCGTGGCCATGGCCGAGCGCGCGGGCCGCGTGCTCACGCGCGACCAGATCATGGAAGCCGTGCGCGGCCGCGAGCTCGAAGCCTTCGACCGCTCGATCGACGTGCACATGGGCCGCATCCGCGCCGCCATCGAGGTCGACGCGAAGAACCCGAAACGCATCCTCACCGTGCGCGGCGTCGGCTACGTGTTCGCCAAGCAACAAGACTAGGACGCGCCCACGATGCTGCGCAGCCTCTACCGCCGCCATCTCTACGTCCGCATCTGGCTCGCGGTGGTCGGCGGCGTGGTCATCCTCACGCTGATGGCCAACTGGATCGTGCGCGTGGCCGCCGAGGCCGAGCGCGAGCGCCTGGCGCCTGTGCCGCGCGAAGTGGTCGTGCTCGACAGCCAGGACCGCACCATCGGCACCGGCAAGGCCATGCGCGTGCCCGGCCAGGGGCTGGAGTTCGACGTGTCGCTGAGCGACGGCCGCGACATGACCTTGCGCGTCGCGCCGCGCGAACGCCCCACCGGCACCGGCGGCTTCGCGCCCTGGCGCACCCCGTTCGGGCTGGGCTGGATGATCGCGCTCGTGGGCGTGGCGGTGGCGCTGGGCGTCTACCCGATCGTGCGGCGCATCACCCAGCGGCTCGAAACCCTGCAGCGCGGCGTGCAGCGCTGGGGCGAGGGCGACCTGTCGGCGCGCGTGCCCGAGGAAGGACAAGACGAAGTGGCCGATCTCTCCAAACTTTTCAACGCCTCCGCCGAACGCATCGAACAGCTGGTGCGTTCGCACAAGTCGCTGCTGGCGAACGCCTCGCACGAACTGCGCTCGCCGCTCACGCGCATCCGCATGGGCCTGGAGCTCATGGGCGACCGGCCGAGCCCGACGGCGCGCGAAGAAATCTCGCGCAACATCGGCGAGCTCGACCAGCTCATCGACGAGATCCTGCTGGCCAGCCGGCTCGACGCCAGCGAGGCCGATATGGGCACCATCGAAGCCGTCGACCTGACGGGCCTGGCCGCCGAAGAGTGCGCGCAGGTGAACGCCGAGCTCGACCTGGCCGAAGGCACCGACAACGCCACGCTCACCGTGCCGGGCGTGTCGCGCCTGCTGCGCCGCGCGATCCGCAACCTGCTCGAGAACGCCCGCCGCTACGGCGCGGGCGAGATCAGCGTCGAACTCGGCAGCGCCGGCGGCTACGCCACGGTGCGCGTCAACGACCGCGGGCCGGGCGTACCGGCTGCATTGCGCGACCGCATCTTCGAACCCTTCTACCGCCTGCCGGGCGCCAGCGAGCGCAACGGCGGTGTCGGCCTCGGGCTGGCGCTGGTGAAGTCGATCGCTGAACGCCACGGCGGCTCGGTGCAGTGCGAAGACCGGCCGGGTGGGGGCGCGAGCTTCGTGATCCGCCTGCCTGTGGCCGCGACCGGCCACTGAATCTCCCGGTCTTATTGGTGAGACGCCGCGGAACCGGCTTTGCCGGGCCGCTGGCGTCGCCCCCGGCGAGGGGGTTGGAGAAGCAACACGAAGTGCGCGAAGCCTGGGGGAGTTCCATTTCGCGCACCTAAAATCCCGCCCCTATGCAGAGATCGCACATCGTTCGGCCCGCGGCCATGTTCTGGGGGCTGGTGGTGTTCATGCCGGTCGGCGTCACCTACCTGTCGGCCATCGTGCTGCTGCTCGCCCTGCTCGTGGGCGGTGGCTTGCGCGAGCGCTACGCGCGGCTGCGCGCCAACCCGCTGTGGTGGCCGGTGGTCGCCTACGTGGCGTGGACCTTCATCGTCCTGGCCGTGCGGCCGCACTACCCCGAAACCCCCTCCAACCTGTTCCACGGGCTGCGCATCGCCTTCACCTTCCTGATGGCGATGGCGCTCACGCGCGAAGAAGCGCTGTGGGCGCTGCGCGGCTTCCTGCTGATCGCGGCGTTGAACATCATGCTCATCGTGCTGCACTACACGCTGGGCTTTCCGGTGCCGGGCGCGCTGCGCGGCGTGGTGATGGAGGTGGGCAACAAGTCGATCAGCAACGCGCTGCTGTTCAGCATCGTCGCGGCCAGTGCCGCGGTCTACGGGCTGTCGCAGATCACGGGCCACCGGCCCTGGCGCGCGCTGGCGGCCTTCGCGCTCGTGCTCGGGCTGGGCGCCGTCGTCGCGCTGCCGCTCACGTCGCGCACCTCGGTGCTCGCGCTGCTGCTGGTGATTCCGGTGGTCTGCCTGCACCAGTGGAAGAACCATTTGAAGGCGCTGTCGGCCGCGCTGATCCTGGGCGCGGTGGTGATCGGTGCGAGCCTGTACCAGCTGCCGCAGCTTCAGCAGAAGGTCGAGACCGGCATCGAGGAACTCGAGAAGGCGCAGGCCGGCGCCGTGTTCCACGGCAGCTGGATCATTCGCTACTACATGTACCGCGACACCGGCGCCATGATCGCCGACCAGCCCGTCGCGGGCTGGGGCATCGGCGGCTGGACCGACCAGTGGCACAAGCGCGGCCCCGCGCTGTTCGCCGACTCCAACATGCCGCACAACGACTTCCTCTGGGTGGGCGCACAAAGCGGCATCCCGGGCATCCTGAGCCTGCTGGCGATCATGCTCGTCGCCGTCTGGCAGGCCTGGCGCCGGCCCGACATCGCCGGCCGCTACGCATTGGCCGCGACGCTCATAGCGCTCATCGCGTCGAGCGTGAACTCGGCGATGCGCGACGCGCAGATCGGGCTGGCGGTGTTGTGGATCGCGATGGTCTACCTGCGGCTGGCGCAGGAATCGCAGGACCCCGATCCGTGGCGTGGCCTGTGGCCAGCCCGTCTTCAGGCCTGACCGCGGTCGGTCTTCTGCTTCTGCGCGGCAGCGAACTGCTTGCCGCTGAGCCCGACAAAGAAATAGATCGTCACGGCGTGCAACACGCCGATGAAGAGCAGCGAGAACAGCAACGGGCCCATCTGCGGGGCCAAGGCCCCGGAAAGCAGGCCCACGCCCAGCCCGAACACGGCCTGGAGTGCCAGGTCGACCGCCAGCATGCCGAGCACGGCACGCGGCTTTTCTTCGCGGGTGAAGTAGCGGCCGTTGCGCTTGCCGAACGCCATGCACGCCCACATGACGGCGCCGAGCAGCGCCGCCGTGTTGGTGCCGGCGTTGGTCTTGACGCCCAGCAGGCTCAGCGCGATGGCGATGCCGAGCAGCAACACCAGGTAGGCGAGGCCGAATCGCACCAACAGGCCGCGGATCGACACGTCAGTGGCGGCTCGACACGGTCTCGCCCGCCTTCAGGCGGTACACCGTGCCGCAGTACGGGCACTTGGCTTCACCGGTGCGCGCCACGTCGAGGTAGACCTTCGGGTGGCCGCTCCAGAGCTTCATGTCGGCCTTGGGGCTGGGGCAGAACACGCCGCCCTGGTGGTTGAGCTCCTTCGCGAGGAGTTCGACAACTGCATTGGTGGACATGTTTTCTCTCAGACCTTCGTGAGCCAGTGGGCGTACTTGGGATTCTTGCCGTTCACGATGTCGAAGAAGGCCGACTGGATCTTCTCGGTGATCGGGCCGCGCGAGCCACCGTCGCCGCGGTTGCCGATCTCGATGCGGTCGAGTTCGCGAATCGGCGTCACTTCGGCGGCGGTGCCGGTGAAGAAGGCTTCGTCGGAAATGTAGACCTCGTCGCGCGTGATGCGCTTTTGCACGAGTTCGATGCCGAGGTCCTTGCAGATGTGCAGGATGGTGTTGCGCGTGATGCCGTTCAGGGCGCCGGCCGACAGGTCGGGCGTGTAGACCACGCCGTTCTTGACCACGAACACGTTCTCGCCCGCGCCTTCGGACACGAAGCCGCTCGCGTCGAGCAGCAGCGCCTCGTCGTAGCCGTCGTCCAGCGCTTCCATGTTGGCGAGGATCGAGTTGGTGTAGTTGCTGACCGACTTGGCCTGCGTCATCGTGATGTTCACGTGGTGGCGCGTGTAGCTCGAGGTCTTCACGCGGATGCCGCGGCGCATGCCTTCTTCACCGAGGTAGGCGCCCCAGGACCAGGCGGCGACCATGGCGTGGATCTTGTTGCCCTTGGGGCTCACGCCCAGCTTTTCGGAGCCGATCCAGATGAGCGGGCGCAGGTAGCAGCTTTCGAGCTTGTTCTCGCGCACGACCTGCTTCTGGGCTTCGTTCAGCTGCTCTTGCGAGAAGGGGATCTTCATGCGCAGGATCTTGGCGCTGTTGAACAGGCGCTCGGTGTGCTCGGCCAGGCGGAAGATGGACGTGCCGCCGTCGGCCGTCTTGTAGGCGCGCACGCCCTCGAAGGCGCCGCACCCGTAGTGCAGCGTGTGGCTCAGCACGTGGATCTTGGCGTCGCGCCAGTCCACGAGTTCGCCGTCCATCCAGATCTTGCCGTCACGGTCGTCCAGCGAGGGGGGGATCGAGCTCATTTCCTGATTCCTTTGGGAGCGGTGTGGGGGTGCGACCCACTGGGAAGTCGCAAAAGCTTTCGATTTTACGGCCGAGCCCGGAACGCGGTGCCCGACAATGGCCGGTTGTGCCAACCAGTGGAAAAAGGGTTCCCGTGTCCGTATTCAAGAACGTCATCGTCTATCGCATCGAACCTGCCTGGTCCCAATCACTGACCGAGGCAGAAGAAGGGCTGGCCAAGCAACGCTTCGTGCCTTGCGGCCCCTCGCAGGAAAAGTCCGCCGGCTGGGTCGAGCCCCGCGGCGAAGCCAACGGCCCGCTGGTCGAATCCATCGACGGCCAGTGGCTGGTCGAGTACATGATCGAAAGCAAGCAGGTCCCCGGCTCCGTGGTGCGCCGCAAGCTCGACGAGCGCTGCGCCAGCATCGAAACGACCACCGGCCGCAAGCCCGGCAAGAAGGAAAAGAAGGAGCTCAAGGAAGACATCACCCTCGAGCTGCTGCCCATGGCCTTCACGCGCAGCGCGCGCGTGACGGTGTGGATCGACAAGGCCGAGAACCGCCTCGTGATCAACAGCGGCAACGCCTCGCGCGCCGACGAGGTGGTCACCAGCCTCGTGAAGTCGCTCGACGGCTTTGCCGTGGCGCTGATCAACACGCAGATCGAACCCGCTGCCGCCATGGCCAACTGGCTGCTGACGCAGGAGCCGCCGGCCGGTTTCAGCATCGACCGCGAGTGCGAGCTCAAGGCCTCCGACGACTCGAAGGCCGTGGTGCGCTATGCCAAGCACGCGCTGGACATCGACGAGGTCAAGCAGCACATCACCGACGGCAAGCGTCCGACGCGCCTGGCGCTCACCTGGGACGACCGCGTGTCCTTCGAGCTGACGCACGGCCTGCTGATCCGCAAGATCACCTTCCTCGAAGGCACGGGCGACGGCGCGGCAGGCGGCAAGAAGGAAGACAACTTCGACGCCGACGTAGCCATTGCCACGGGCGAACTCGGCCAGCTGGTGCCGGCGCTGCTCGACGCACTGGGCGGCGAAGCGGCGTTCTCGGCGGCACCGCCAGATGAAGCACCCAAGGCTGCGGCTACTGCCACCGCACCTGCGGCGCAGGCCGACACGCCCGAAGAAGAAGACGCGCCGTTCTAAGCAAGGCTAAGGCGAAGCGCCCGCGCCGCCTTCAGGCCGCGGGCGTTTCTTCGTCGGCCGACGTCTCGGGCCGCGTGAGCGTCCAGCTCTGCAGCTTGCCGCCATTGAACACGGCATCGACGTAAGAGCCGCCGGCATCGGCCCAGCGGTACAGCTCGGGCTGCTCGTTCTCGGGCGAGCGCAGTTCGCCGAGCGCGCGCGTCATCGCAATGACGTGCATCAGCGTCACGCCGGGCTTGAGCTTGGCGTTGAGCATCACCGAGCTCGCCACCGTGCCGATGGGCCGGTCAGCCGCCCGCTTGAGCACCTGCATCGTGCGGTTGAAGTGCATCAGCAGGAACATCACGATCGCGCCGCCGGCAAACGCCACGCCGCCCCATCCGTATTGATGCCACGACAGGCCGAGGAGCACGACGGCCCCCACGGGCACCAGCAATTTCTGGAAATTCATGGGGCGCATTGTCGCCGCCCAGTGGAAGGCCCCCGCAAACCGAGGCAGTTGCCCCAGGGGTCGCGCACCTGCGCCATGTGCTCGTCGCCCTCCAGCCGCAACGGGCCGCGGTACAACGGCGCGCCGCATGCCTCGAGGTGGGCCAGTGCCGCATCGAAGTCGGCGACGTTCCAGTACACGACCGAACCGCAGGCACCGGCGCCGACCTTCGCATCGGCCGGCACGAGCTCCAGCAGCACGCCGTGGACCGACAGGCACTCGAAGGCCGGCGAGCCGATCGACATCGGCACGGCGTCGGGGAAGGCGCGGGCGTACCAGCGCAGCGCCGCATTCACGTCTGTGACGTGGACCATGACGGCGGCAATGGGGGGAGCGGTGGATTTCATTCGGCGACAGCGGGAAACGGGCCGCGATTGTGCGGCCCCGACCACGCCGCAGTAGCGACCGTGGCTACCGCCGGGCGCAGAAAGCGGTACTCACCCCGAAAAGCGCAGGGTACCGAGGCGGCTGCGGGCACATTTCGTCGCACGGGCATCTGCCCGGGCCACCGAGAAACGCATGAACATCCCGCGCTCCGTCACTTTCGTTCGACTCACCCTTGCCGCCGCACTCGCGGGCACCGCACTCAGCGGCTGCTACGTGGTGCCGCTCGGGCAACCCGCTCCCATCGCGCCGTCGCAGCAAAGCTATGCCGTCGCACCGGGGCCTGTGTCACAGACCTTCAGCGCGCGGCTCTATCCGTCGAACGCCGAAGCCGCGCGCTACGGCGCCGTCGGGGGCACGGTGACCAACGACATGAACGGCCGCGGCCACTTCAATGCGCAGATCGGTGCCGAACAGTTTCAGGGAGAGGCGACCCGCGTGGCCGGCTCGCGCACCACCGGCGTGGCGAACGCCACCGGCAGTCGCGGCGGCAACCTGAATTGCCAGTACACGATGAACTCCGCCACCTTGGGCAGCGGCCAGTGCGTGCTCAACAACGGGCCGGCGTTCACGATGCACATCGGAAGCTAGACAACGTCACACACACAGAAACAGAAGGCCAGGGAGGCCAGGGAGGCCAGGGAAGGTAGGGAGGGTCTGCCCGGCGCGTCCACCACGCGCCGGGCATTTTTTTGTCGACTTGCCCGTTCACCAGTTCACGAGCTGCCGCATCTTGCGTCGCAGCTCGCGCTCGCGCTTCTGCTCGGCGTTCCAATCGTCGCGGATGGCCAGCGTGACCGACAGCGCCATCAGCAGGATCACGAACGCAAACGGCAGCGCGAACACGATGGTCGCGGTCTGTATGGCCTTGATGCCGCCCGCGAACAGCAGGCTCAGCGCAATCGCCGCCACCAGCACGCCCCAGGTGATCTTCACGCGGGCCGGCGGGTTCGGGTTTCCCTTGGTGCTCATGATGCCCAGCACCAGCGTGGCGGAATCGCCCGAGGTCACGAAGAACACGAACACCAGCAGCGTGGCCACGATCGATAGCAGCCCGCCCATGGGCATGGCCTTGAACATCACGAACATGGTGGTCGACACGTCGGCCTTCACCGCTTCGACCAGCGGCACGCCCTGGAAGATCTCGAAGTTGAGCGCCGCGCCGCCAAACACCGAGAACCAGGCGAAGCCCACCAGCGTGGGCGCGATCACCGTGCCCAGGATGAACTGGCGAATCGTGCGGCCGCGCGACACGCGCGCAATGAACAGGCCCACGAACGGCGACCACGCGAGCCACCAGGCCCAGTAGAACAAGGTCCAGTCGGCCACCCATGAGCTGTTGCGGAACGGGTTCATGCGCAGGCTCATGCGCACGAAATCGGCCAGGTACGCGCCCAGCGTGTTGGTGAAGGTCTCGACGATGGCAATGGTCGGCCCCACCACCAGCACCGTGAGCGCCAGCAACGCGGCCAGCACCAGGTTGCCCATCGACAACCACTTCACGCCGCGCTCGACGCCGGTGACCGCCGAGGTGATGAACAGCGCCGTCGTCACCACGATGATCGTCGCCTGCGTCCAGCGGCCGATTTCTGTGCCGAAGGCCGCGTGCAGCCCGCTGTTGATCTGCGTCGCGCCCATGCCCAGCGAGGCCGCGACGCCGAAGGCCGTGGCCACCACGGCCAGCACGTTGAAGGCCGGCGACAGCCGCTGCACAAAGCGCCAGGGCAGCGCCTCGGTGGCCGAGCTGACCAGCGGCAGCGCCTTGCGTCGGAAGCTGAAGAAGGCGATCGACAAGCCCACGATGCCGTAGATCGCCCAGGGGTGCAGCCCCCAGTGGAAGAAGGCGTAGCGCATCGCCACGCCCGCGGCATCGGGCGAGGCAGCGATCACGCCGGGCGGCGGGTTCGCATAGTGCGAGATCGGCTCGGCCACGCCCCAGAACACCAGCCCGATGCCCATGCCGGCCGCGAACAGCATCGAGAACCAGGCGCCGAGGGAGAACTCGGGTTCGTCGTCTTCGTCGCCCAGCTTCAGGTCGCCGAAGCGGCTGAAGGCCAGGAAGACGGCCAGCACCACCAGCCCGAGCACCACCCATAGGTAGAACCAGCCGAAGTTGCGCGTGATGTCGGCGAGCGCGGTGCTGAACACGCGGTCGAGCGACGCGGGAGAGATCAACCCCCACAGCACGACCACGGCGATCAGCCCGGCGGAGACGATGAGTTGCATGGCGGGACCCTCCGTAAAAATGAATGATGCGCCTGCCGCGCCGCGCGTCAGTCCAGACGCCGCACCACGTCCATCGCTTCTTCGATGCGCTCGACCGGGTGAATGGTCAGGCCTTCGATCTCCTTCGTGCCCTTGCGCGGCGCGTTCGCCTTCGGCACCACGGCCACGCTGAAGCCCAGCTTGGCCGCTTCGCGCAGGCGCTCCTGGCCGCGCGGCGCGGGCCGCACCTCGCCGGCCAGGCCCACTTCGCCGAAGGCGATGAAACCCTTGGGCAGCGGCTTGCCGCGCAGGCTCGAGGTAATGGCCAGCATCACGGCCAGGTCGGCCGCGGGCTCGCTGATGCGCACGCCGCCCACCGCGTTGACGAACACGTCCTGGTCCATGCAGGCCACGCCCGCGTGGCGGTGCAGCACGGCCAGCAGCATCGCGAGGCGGTCGCGGTCCAGGCCCACCGACAGGCGGCGCGGGCTCGGACCGCCGTTGTCGACCAGCGCCTGGATTTCCACCAGCATCGGCCGCGTGCCTTCGAGCGTGACCAGCACCACGCTGCCGGGCACCGGCTCGGGATGCTGGCTCAGGAAGATCGCACTCGGGTTGGTCACGCCCTTCAGGCCGCGCTCGGTCATGGCGAACACGCCGATCTCGTTCACGGCGCCGAAGCGGTTCTTGATGGCGCGCACAAGGCGAAAGCTCGAATGCGTGTCGCCTTCGAAGTACAGCACCGTGTCGACCATGTGCTCGAGCACGCGCGGGCCGGCCAGCGCGCCTTCTTTGGTGACGTGGCCCACCAGCACCACGGCCGTGCCGCTGGTCTTGGCAAAGCGCGTGAGGTGCGCCGCGCATTCGCGCACCTGCGCCACCGAGCCGGGCGCGGACGTGAGCTGGTCGGAGTACACCGTCTGGATCGAGTCGATCACCGCGATGGCCGGACGCGTGGCGTCGAGCGTGGCGATGATTTTTTCGAGCTGGATCTCGGCCAGCACCTGCACCTGCGAGTGGTCGAGCCCGAGCCGCCGGGAGCGCAGCGCGACCTGCGCGCCGCTTTCTTCGCCCGTGACGTAGAGCGCGTTCTGCCCCGCGCGCTGCAGCGCGTCGACCGCCTGCAGCAGCAGCGTCGACTTGCCGATGCCCGGGTCGCCGCCGATGAGCGTCACGCCGCCCGACACGATGCCGCCGCCGAGCACGCGGTCGAGTTCGTCGATGCCGGTGGGCGTGCGCGCAATGTCGGTCGCTTCGATTTCCGAGAGCGTGGCCAGTTCGGATGCGCCCGCGAGCGACGCGAACTGCGTGCCGAAGCGGTTGTTGGCCGGGCCGTTGGCCGCGCCGGCGACCTGTTCGATGAGTGTGTTCCATGCCCCGCAGCTCGGGCATTTGCCGAGCCACTTGGGGCTGGTGCCGCCGCATTCGCTGCAGACGAAAGTTGTTTTGTCCTTGGCCATGCAGCGAGTTTAGGGGGCGCGGTTCAGGGGATGGCGAATTCGCGCACCAGCAGGTCCGCGAACGCCGCCGCGGCCGGCGACAGCGAACGGCCTTGCCGCGTCACGACGGCGATGTTGCGCGCCACCGTCGGGCGCATGAGCCGCCGCGCGACCAGCCGCGTGTGATCGGCATGCGCGAGGATCGACGCCGGCAGCAGCGCCGGGCCGAGTCCGCTGGCCGCCATCGCGAGCGCCGTGGTCAAGAGCGTCACCTCGTAGGCGATGTCCAGCCGCACGCCGGCGGTCGCCGCGGCGATGTCGATGCTGCTGCGCACGCCGTACCCCGGCTTGACGGTGATCAGCGGATGGCCCGCGAGCTGCCGCCAGGTGATGCGGTCGGTGCCGGGCAGGCGCAGGTCGCGGTCGGCAATGACCGCGAGGTGGTCGTGCACGAACACACGCTCGTCGAGCCCCGGCGTGCGCGCCTGCAGCGTGCCCACGCCGAAGTCGACCTGCTCGCCGACGACCTTCTCCACGAACTGCCCGGGCGCGCAGTCTTCGATGGCCACCTTCACGTCGGGATGCAGGTCGAGGTAGCGGCGCAGGGCCTTGGGCATCAGCGTCTGCGCGATGGTGGAGGTTGCCGCGATGCGCACGCGTCCGCGCCGGCCCGCCGCCAGCTCGGCCATCCCGGTGCCGAGCGCATCGAGTTCGGCGAGCACGCGCTCGGCGTAGCCGATGGCTTCGTTCGCGGCCTCGGTGCGTTGCAGCGAACGCGTGGTGCGGTCGAACAGGCGCACGCCGAGCCGATCTTCGAGCTCGCGCAGCAGCACGCTGACGGCCGGCTGCGTCAGCGACAGCGAGGCCGCCGCGCTCGACAGCTGGCCGCTGTGATACACGGCCGCGAATGCGCGCAGCTGCCGCACCGAGGGTACGCCGCGCATTGATAACGGTTTTTTATGAATGGCCATGAAAGTTTCACTTTTTCCGTGAGCCGGTTCGGCACTGTAATGGCGCCTCACAAGAATCTGGAGACAAGCGAGCCATGACCGAACAACTGCAAGCCCAGGTGCTGATCGTCGGCGCCGGCCCCGTGGGGCTGACGCTGGCGATCGACCTGGCGCAACGCGGCATCGACGTGCTGATGACCGAGATCCGCCACCGCGGCGAGCCGCCCAACGTGAAGTGCAACCACGTGGCAGCACGCTCGATGGAGGTGTTCCGCCGCCTGGGCGTGGCGCAGGCGCTGCGCGATGCGGGCCTGCCGGCCGACTACCCGAACGACGTGGCCTACCGCACGGCCGTGACCGGCATGGAGCTGTCGCGCATTCCGATTCCCGCGCGCCGCGACCGCTACACCGCCACCGGCGGCCCCGACACCTGGTGGCCCACGGCCGAGCCGCCGCACCGCATCAACCAGATCTTTCTCGAGCCGGTGCTGTTCGCGCATGCCGAGGGCACGCCCGGCCTGCGCATCCGCAACCGCACGCGCATCGACGACTTCGAACAGGACGACGACGGCGTGTGGGCCACGGGCGTGGACCTGGACGACGGCCGCACGGTGCGCATCCGCTGCCAGTACCTCGTCGGTTGCGACGGCAGCCGCTCCACGGTGCGCAAGAAGATCGGCGCCAGCCTGCACGGCACCGACGTGGTGGGCCGCGTGCAGTCGACCTACTTCCGCGCGCCCGCGCTGCTGGGCCTGCTGAAGCATCCGCCGGCCTGGGCCACCTTCGCGCTGAACCCGCGGCGCTGCGGCAACGTGTACGCCATCGACGGGCGCGAGACCTGGCTGCTGCACAACTACCTGCTGCCCGAAGAGACCGACTTCGATTCGATCGACCGCGACTGGGCGATCCGCCAGATTTTGGGCGTGGGCGACGACTTCGACTACGAAGTGATCTCCAACGAAGACTGGGTCGGCCGCCGGCTCGTAGCCGACCGCTTCCGCGACCGGCGCGTGTTCATCTGCGGCGACGCGGCGCACCTGTGGATTCCGATGGCGGGCTACGGCATGAACGCCGGCATCGCCGATGCGATGAACCTCTCGTGGCTGCTCGCGGGCCGGCTGCACGGCTGGCTGGCCGAGGCAGCGCTCGCGGCGCACGAGGCCGAGCGCCAGCCGATCACCGAGCAGGTGTCGCGGTTCGCGATGAACCACGCGCTCGCGCTCCAGCGCCAGCGCGAAGGCGTGCCCGAGAACATCGAGGCGCCGGGGCCTGAAGGCGAGGCGCTGCGCGCCGCGCGCGGCCAGGCGCTGTACGACCTGAACGTGCAGCAGTACTGCTGCGGCGGCCTCAACTTCGGCTACTTCTACGAAGGCTCGCCGCTCATCGCCTACGACGGCGAAGCCGCGCCGGCCTACACGATGTACGAGTTCACGCCCTCGACGGTGCCGGGCTGCCGCACGCCGCACCTGTGGCTGGACGACGGCCGCTCGCTGTACGACGCGATGGCCGTGCCCGGCGAGGGCTACACGCTGCTGCGCTTCGACCCCGCGATCGATGTCGCGCCGCTCGAAGCCGCTGCCGCGGCGCGCGGCCTGCCGCTGCGCACGCTGGACATCCGCGCCTCGGACACCACCGCCATGTACGACCGGCCGCTCGTCATCTCGCGCCCCGACCAGCACGTGGCCTGGCGCGGGCATGCCGTGCCGGCCGACGCGCTCGCGCTGATCGACCTGCTGCGCGGCGCCACTGCAGTGGCCGCACCGACACCCGAAAAAGAAAGAGAGACAAGCCAATGAACCGCCGCCATGCCTTGCGCCATCTGGGCGCGCTGTCTGCCGCCACCTGTGCCGCGCACCCGCTCGCTGCACTGGCACAAGGCGAGAAGCCCGTCACCATCGTCGTGCCCTACGCGCCCGGCGGCACGACCGACATGCTCGGGCGGCTCATCGCGCAGCAGCTGGGCACCGCCTTGGGCCGCACCGTGATCGTCGACAACCGGCCGGGCGCCGGCACCGCCATCGGCGCCTCGCAGGTGGCGCGTGCAGCACCCGACGGCACGACGCTGCTGGTCGCGACCAGCACCACGCTCGCCATCAACCCGTGGCTCTACAAGAAGCTCTCGTACGACCCTGCGAAAGACTTTGCACCGGTCGGCCTCATCGGCGCGGTGCCGCTGATGGTGGTGGTGCACCCGTCGGTGCCCGCGAACACGCTGGCCGAGCTGGTGGCACTCGCCAAGTCGCGGCCCGATGCGCTGAGCTACGGCTCGGCCGGCAACGGCAGCCCGCAGCACCTGGGCGCGGAGATGTTCAAGGTCGCGACCGCGGCGAACATGGTGCACGTGCCCTACAAGGGCAGCGCGCTCGCGCTGACCGACCTGCTCGGCGGCCAGCTGCAGCTCATGTTCACGGACATCGCGCCGGCCCTGCAGCACGTGCGCAGCGGCAAGCTGCGCGCGCTGGCCGTGACCTCGCGCAAGCGCCAGCCGACCTTCCCCGCCGTGCCGACCGTGGCCGAGTCGGGCGTGGCCGGCACCGCCGATTTCGAGGCGGTGGCGTGGCAGAGCGTGGTCGCGCCCGCGGGCACGCCCAAGGCCTTCATCGACCGCTGCAGCCAGGAGATCGCCCGCCTCGTCGCGCAACCCGCGCTGCGCCAGAAGCTCGAGAGCGAGGGCTTCGAACCGGCCGCGCCGGGGGCGCACGGCGCGGGCTCGCCGGAGCAATTGGCCGCCTACATCCGCAGCGAAACCGAGCGCTGGGGCCGCGTGATCCGCGCCTCGGGCACGACGATCGACTGAGCGCCTGCAAGCCCGCAAGGGTTATCCCGCAAGCGTGTTTTCTCGGCATTCATTTAACATGTTAAATAATTCTGAGAGGCACAGCTTTTGAGCACCACCTTCACGCACCGCAATTTGCCGCGCCTGCTGCTGCAGGCCCGCGAAGCCGTGATGGCCCACACGCGGCCCAGCCTGCGCGAGCACGCGCTGTCCGACCAGCAATGGCGCGTGCTGCGCGTGCTGGGCGAGCACGGCGCGGTCGACACGGGCCGCGTCGCGCGCGAGGCCTTCATCCTCGGCCCCAGCCTCACAGGCGTGCTGGCACGCATGGAGCGCGACAACCTCATCACCCGCGCCCGCGACCCGGCCGACCAGCGCCGCACCGTGGTCGAGGCCACGCCGCACGGCATGAAGCTCGTGAAGCGCCTGGGCAGCAGCATCGAGGCGCACTACGACTGGATGGAAAAGTCGATGGGCAAGGCCAAGCTGACGCAGCTCTACGGCCTGCTCGACGAACTCATTGCGCTGGAGCAACCCGAACCATGACCACCTCTTTTCTCCCCACCGGCACCGTGTACGGCACGCTGCTGAACTTCCGCGCCGAGGCCGCGGCGCTCGCGCCGCAGATGACCGAGGCGCCCTACAAGGCACCGCCGAAGGCGCCCGTGCTCTACGTGAAAACGGCCAACACCTGGAGCCCGCACGGCAGCGCGATCACCGTGCCCGCTTCGGTGCCCGACGTCGAAGTCGGTGCCAGCATCGGCATGGTGATCGGCGCCGAGGGCGACGTCGAAGGCTTCGTGCTGCTGAACGACCTGTCGATTCCGCATGCGAGCTTCTTCCGCCCACCGGTGAAGTTCAAGTGCGTCGACGGCTTCCTGGGCATCGGCCCGGCGCTGCGCGACGCACAGGACGTGGCCGACCCGGCGCAGTTCCGCGTCGAGGTGCGCATCAACGGCGAGCTGAAGCAGTCGATCGACTTCTCTCAGCTCGTGCGCCCCGCACCGCAGCTGCTCGCCGACGTGGGCGAGTTCATGACGCTGGCGCACGGCGACGTGCTGATGCTCGGCTGCGACCTCGGCCGCCCATTGGCCCGCGCGGGCGACCGCATCGACATCTCCGCGCCAGGGTTCGAAACCCTGAGCAATACGCTGGTGAAGGAAGCAACGGCATGAAGCACGCACGCGTCATCTTCGAAGGCCGCGAGCACACCGGCACCGCGCACGAACTCAACGGCCAGGCCGATGCGGCCGTGCGGCTGCAAGACGGCCGCGTCGTGCCGCAGGAGCAGCTCGTGTGGCTGCCGCCGCTCGCACCCACGGCGCGCCCGCGCACCATCCTCGCGCTCGGCCTGAACTACGCCGATCACGCGAAAGAGCTGGAGTTCAAGGCGCCCGAAGAACCGCTGGTGTTCGTCAAGGGCCAGAGCACGCTCATCGGCCACCGCCAGTTCACGCACCGCCCGGCCGACGTGAAGTTCATGCACTACGAGTGCGAACTCGCCATCGTGGTCGGCAAGACCGCCAAGCACGTGAAGCGCGACGACGCGTACGACTTCATCGGCGGCTACACGGTAGCCAACGACTACGCCATTCGCGACTACCTCGAGAACTGGTACCGCCCCAACCTGCGCGTGAAAAACCGCGACACCTGCACGCCGCTGGGGCCGTGGTTCGTCGATGCGGCCGACGTGGCCGACCCGATGGCGCTCGCGCTGCGCACCACGGTGAACGGCACCGTCACGCAGCAGGGCAACACGCGCGACATGATCTTCGACGCGCCCTTCCTCATCGAATACTTCAGCCGCTTCATGACGCTGTCGCCGGGCGACCTGATCCTCACCGGCACGCCCGACGGCGTGGTCGATTGCCAGCCGGGCGACGTGGTCGTGACCGAGATCGACGGCGTCGGCGCGCTGGTCAACACCATCGCCGCGCGCTGACGGGCCGACTGCGCCACCCCTTTCAAAAAAAACGGAGACACACCGCCATGACGACTGCCAGAACCCGGACCTTCCGCCTTGCTGCCGCCCTCGTGGCGGCCAGCGCCGCCACGATGTTCACGCCGGCCTCGACAGCACAGACCACATCGGCCTACCCGACCAAGCCCGTGCGCTGGGTCGTGGGCTACCCGGCCGGCGGCGGCACCGACTACCTCGCGCGCACGGCCGGCGCGCAGCTCTCGCAGCAGCTCGCACAGCCCGTCACGGTGGACAACCGTCCCGGCGCGGGCGCGATCATCGCGTCGGAAAACGTGGCGCGCTCGCCGGGCGACGGCTACACCGTGTTCTCGGCCGACAACGGCGTGCTGGTCTACAACCCCGCGCTCTACAAGAAGCTGCCCTACGACGCCGAGAAAGACTTCGCGCTGCTCGGCATGATGGGCCGCTCGCCGCTCATCATCACGGCCGCGCCGGGCGCGGGCTTCAGCGATGCCAAGGCGCTCATCGCCGCACTCAAGGCCTCGCCGGGCAAGTACAGCATCGCCACGCCGGGCACCGGCAGCCCGCACCACCTGGCCTACGAGCTGTTCCAGCGCGAAGCCGGCGTCTCGCTGCTGCACATCCCCTACAAGGGCGGTGCGCCGGCCCTGCAAGACCTCATGGGCAACCAGGTGCCGCTGATGATGCTCGACCTGCCCAGCGGCATCAGCGCCGTGAAGGCCGGCAAGGTCATTCCGCTGATGGCCATGTCGGCCGAGCGCGTGCCGCAGCTGCCCCAGCTGCCGACGGCCAAGGAGCTCGGCTACGCCGTCGAGGCCTACACCTGGCAGGGGCTGGTGGCACCGGCCGCCACGCCCAAGGACATCCAGGCGCGCCTCGGCGCCGACCTGCTCAAAAGCATGAACGACCCCGGCGTGAAGCAGAAGCTCTACGACGCCGGCTGGGAAGCCCGCCCCACGGACGCCGCCGAGATGGCCCGCTTCGTGGACACCGAACGCAAGAAGTGGCACGCGCTGATCAAGGCGCGCGACATCAAGCTCGACTGACGACACACCGCCGCAAGGCCGCAACACCTTCACGCCCATGCAACAGATCCATCACCTCATCGACGGCAAGCAAGTCCACGGCGCCGACTACTTCGAAACCGTCAACCCCGCCACGCAGGAAGTGCTGGCCGAAGTCGCCTCGGGCGGCGAGGCCGAAGTGAACGCCGCGGTGGCCGCCGCCAAGGCCGCGTTCCCCAAGTGGGCCGGCATGCCCGCGCCGGAGCGCGCGAAGTTGATTCGCAAGCTCGGCGACCTCATCGCCAAGCACGTGCCCGAGATCGCGCAGACCGAGACCAACGACTGCGGCCAGGTGATTGCGCAGACCGGCAAGCAGCTCATTCCACGCGCGGCCGACAACTTCTACTACTTCGCCGAGATGTGCACGCGCGTCGACGGCCACACCTACCCCACGCCCACGCACCTGAACTACACGCTGTTCCATCCGGTGGGCGTGTGCGCGCTCATCAGCCCGTGGAACGTGCCCTTCATGACCGCCACCTGGAAGGTCGCGCCCTGCCTGGCCTTCGGCAACACGGCGGTGCTGAAGATGAGCGAGCTGTCGCCGCTCACGGCCGCGCGCCTGGGCGAGCTGGCGCTCGAAGCGGGCATTCCCGCCGGCGTGCTGAACCTCGTGCACGGCTACGGCAAGGAAGCGGGCGAGCCGCTGGTGGCGCACCCCGACGTGCGCGCGATTTCGTTCACCGGCTCCACCGCCACGGGCAACCGCATCGTGAAGAGCGCGGGCCTGAAGAAGTTCAGCATGGAACTCGGAGGCAAGAGCCCCTTCGTGATCTTCGAAGACGCCGACCTCGACCGCGCACTCGACGCGGCCGTGTTCATGATCTTCAGCAACAACGGCGAGCGTTGCACGGCCGGCTCGCGCATCCTGGTGCAGCAGTCGATCTACGCCGACTTCGCCGCGAAGTTCGCCGAGCGCGCCAGGCGCATCACCGTGGGCGACCCGCTCGACGAGAAGACCATCGTCGGCCCGATGATTTCGCAGGCCCACCTGGCCAAGGTGCGCAGCTACATCGAGCTGGGACCGAAGGAAGGTGCGACGCTGCTGTGCGGCGGCCTCGACACACCGGCCAACCTGCCCGACCGCGTGAAGAAGGGCAACTACGTGATGCCCACCGTGTTCGCCGACGTCGACAACCGCATGAAGATCGCGCAGGAAGAAATCTTCGGCCCGGTCGCTTGCCTGATTCCGTTCAAGGACGAGGCGCACGCCATCGAGCTGGCCAACGACATCGCCTACGGCCTGAGCAGCTACGTGTGGACCGAGAACATCGGCAAGGCGCACCGCGTGGCCGCAGCGGTCGAAGCCGGCATGTGCTTCGTCAACAGCCAGAACGTAAGAGACCTGCGCCAGCCTTTCGGTGGTACCAAGGCCTCGGGCACGGGCCGCGAAGGCGGCACCTGGAGTTATGAAGTGTTCTGCGAACCGAAGAACATCGCGGTGTCGATGGGCTCGCACCACATTCCGCACTGGGGCGTGGCATGACGCTGCACCGCCGCGCGCTCATGCAGGGCGTTGCCGCACTCGCGGCACTGCCCGCACTGGCACGCGCGCAAACGGCATGGCCCGCCAAGCCGGTGCGCATCGTCGTGCCCTTCACGCCCGGCGGCACCACCGACTTCGTCGCGCGCCTTGTCGGCCTCGAACTCGGCAAGGCGCTGGGCCAGCCGGTGATCGTCGAGAACAAGCCCGGCGCCGGCACGGTGATCGGCGTCGATGCGGTCGCCAAGTCGGCGCCCGACGGCCACAGCTTCGTGTGCGTGGCCAACAGCTTCACGGCCAACCCCACGCTCGTGCGCAAGCTGCCCTACGACACGCTCAAAGACCTGCGCCCGGTCGCGCTCATGGGCATGTCGGAGCACGTGCTCGCCACCCACCCGGGCAGCGGCCTGAAGACGCTGGCCGACCTGCGCAACCAGGCCAAGGCCAAGCCCGGCACGCTGAGCTTCGCCTCCTTCGGCAACGGCACCTCGGCGCACCTGTCGGGCGAGATGCTCAAACTGCAGATGGGCCTGGACATCGTGCACGTGCCCTACAAGGGCCAGGGCCCCGCGCTCGCCGACCTGCTCGGCGGCCAGGTGAGCGTCATGTTCGGCAACTGGCCCGAGTTCCGCAGCCATGTGCAGGCCGGCAAGCTCGTGGCGCTGGGCATGGCGACCGCGCAGCGCTCGCAGTACGCGCCCGCGATACCCACACTGGCCGAACAGGGCGTCGCCATCGAGTCCAATTCGTGGAACGGCCTGCTGGCCCCGGCCGGCACGCCCGACGCCATCGTGCAACGCATGAACGCCGAGGTGAATCGCGCCCTGGCATCGCCGGCCGTGACCGAGGCGTTCCACAAGGGCGGCATCGCGTCGCTGTCGGGCACGCCCGAGCGCTTTGCCGAGTTCATCCGCAGCGAGATCGCGAAGTACGGCGACGTGATCCGCAAGGCCAACATCCAGATCGAGGGCTGACCATGAGCCTCTATGCGATGCAGAAGTTCCTGTTCGCGCTGAACCGCGACGCCGAGGTGCAGCGCCGCTTCGGCGAAGGCGGCGACACGCGCGCCGCGCTGCTGGCCGGCTACGACCTGAACGACGAAGAGCGTGAAGCGATCGGCACCGGCGACATCGGCAAGCTCTACGTGCTCGGGTGCAACGGCCAGTTGCTGATGCACTTCGCGCCGCTGCTGGGCATCGCATGGGCGGACTATCTGGAAGCCATGCGCGAAGGCGTGCGCAAGTACGGCCCCGTGCGCGCCGGCATCTACGCCATGACAACAGGCACGAACGAAAAGGTGGCAGGCGTATGAGTCTCGTATTCGCAGGCGTATGCAGCCACGCCCCCGGCATCACGGGTCGCGCGCATCTCGCCGACCCCGCGGTGAAGGACGAGTTCCACGCGCAGTTCCATCGCTTCGGCGAGGCGATGCGCGCGACGAAGCCCGACGCGGTGATCGTCATCGCGGCCGAGCACTTCGCGAACTTCTTCATGAACAACATGCCGGCCTATGCGATCGGCATGGCCGACAGCTACGAGGGCCCGATCGAAGACCCGAAGTGGCTGGGCATCGAGGCGCGCACCATCCCCGGCGACGCCGCGCTGTCGCAGCGCCTGATCCGTGAGGTGATGCAGACCGTGGACGTGGCCTACGCGGAAGAGTGGAAGTTCGACCACGGCATCATGGTGCCGCTGAACTTTCTCACGCCGGACTTCGACACCAAGGTCATTCCCGTGAACATCAACTGCCAGGGCCCGCCGCTCACGCCGCTGCACCGCGCGTGGGCCTTCGGCGAGGCCTTGCGCCGCGCCTGCGACAAGGCGCCCGAGCGCATCGCGCTGGTGGGCACGGGCGGCATCTCGCACTGGCCGGCCACGCCCGATTCGGGCAAGGTGAATGCGGAGTGGGACGCCGAGTTCATGCGCCGCTGGTGCGCCAATGACCGCGAAGCGCTGCTCTCACAGGCCGACTACGGCGACGAGGCCACCTACCGCGAAGCGGGCCAGGGCGGCTTCGAGATCCGCACCCTCCTCAGCGTGGCCGCGGCCGCGCGCGGCAAGGGCGAGATCTTCCACATGAAGGCCATCCCGATCTTCGCGGTGACCTGCACGGCCGCCGTGATGTCGGTGGCCTGAACAAGACAAGAGAACAAGCATGCCGCACCTCGTGATCCTGTACACGCCCAACATCGAGGCCGAGACCGACGTGTCGGCGCTGTGCCGCACGCTGGCCGACACCATGCTCGAACAGCGCGACGAGGCCGGCAAGCCGGTGTTCCCCACGGGCGGCACGCGCGTGCTGGCCTACCCCGCCGCGCACTACGCGGTGGCCGACGGCCAGGCCGACTACGCCTTCGTGTACCTCAACCTGCGCATGGCTTCGGGCCGTTCCGAGGCGGTGAAGAAGAAAGCCGGCGACGAGCTGCTGGCCGCGGTGCGCACGCATTTCGAACCCATCTTCACGCAGCGCCACATCGGCATCACACTGCAGATCGACGAAGCCCCGGGGCAGGTGTACGACGGCAAGCACAGCAACCTGCATCCCCTGTTCAACAAGACCTAAGCACAAGAAGCGAGCCCCCATGCTCTCCACCGCCACCATCGCCCAACTGGCCGCCGAACTGCACGAGAGCGAGAAGTCGCGCGTGCAGGTCGAGCATTTTTCCAAGCGCTTCCCCGAGATGACGATCGAGGACGGCTACGCCATCTCGCGCGAGTGGGTGAAGCACAAGATCGCCGAAGGCCGCATCGTCAAGGGCCACAAGATCGGCCTCACCTCGCGCGCCATGCAGCAGTCCAGCCAGATCGACGAGCCCGACTACGGCACGCTGCTGGACGACATGTTCTTCGAGCAGGGCGGCGACATTCCGTTCACGCGCTTCATCGCGCCGCGCATCGAGGTCGAGCTGGCCTTCGTGCTCGGCAAGAAGCTGCAGGGCCCGAACGTGACCCTCTTCGACGTGCTGGCCGCCACCGACTACGTGGTGCCCGCCATCGAGATCATCGACGCGCGCATCGAGCAGTTCGACCGCCACACCAAGGCCATGCGCAAGGTGTTCGACACCATCGCCGACAACGCAGCCAATGCCGGCATCGTGCTCGGCGGCCGGCCCGTGAAGCCCGACGCGGTCGACCTGCGCTGGGTGAGCGCGCTGCTCTACAAGAACGGCGTGATCGAAGAGTCGGGCGTGGCTGCGGCCGTGCTCAACCACCCGGCCACCGGCGTGGCCTGGCTCGCGAACAAGCTCGCGCCGTGGGACGAATGCCTCGAAGCCGGCGAGATCGTGCTGGGCGGTTCGTTCACGCGCCCCACCACCGCCGTGCCGGGCGACACCTTCCATGCCGACTACGGCCCGCTCGGCTCCATCGCTTTCCGTTTCGTCTGACGAGTTTTTTCCATGCACACCCCACTCAACACCTTCAAGCAGGCCATGCAGGCCGGCCAACCCCAGATCGGCCTGTGGGTCGGCCTGGGCGACGGCTACGTGGCCGAGCTGCTGGCCGGCACCGGCTACGACTGGCTGCTGGTCGACGGCGAGCACGCGCCCAACGACGTGCGCTCGGTGCTCGCGCAGCTGCAGGGCATTTCCAGCGCGTGGTCGGCGCAGCCCGACGCGCAGCGCTCGCACCCCATCGTGCGCATTCCCGTCGGCGACACCACGCTGATCAAGCAGTACTTGGACATCGGCGCGCAGACGCTGCTGGTGCCGATGGTCGACACCGCCGAGCAGGCCGCCAAGCTGGTGCAGGGCATGCGCTACCCGCCCGAAGGCATCCGCGGCATGGGCAGTGCGCTGGCGCGCGCCTCGCGCTGGCAGGCCTACCCCGATTACCTGCACGAAGCCAATGCGCAGACCTGCCTGCTGGTGCAGGCGGAGACGGTCGAGGCGATGAAGAACCTCGACGCCATCGCGGCCACGCCGGGCGTGGACGGCGTGTTCATCGGCCCGGCCGACCTGTCGGCCTCGATGGGCTTCGTGGGCCAGCCCAACCACCCCGAGGTGCAGGCCGTGATCGCCGACGCCGTGGCGCGCATCCGCAAGGCCGGCAAGGCGGCCGGCATCCTGTCGACCACCGAGGAACAGGCACGCAAGTGGCTCGCGGCCGGCGCGCTGTTCGTGGCCGTGGGCGTCGACACGATCCTGCTCGCAGCCGCCGCCAAGCAGCTGCTCGCGAAGTACAAGGCCGCGCCGGGCGCCACGGCGCCCAACGGCTACTGACCTCTCACGCCCTTTCACGAGCCAGCCTTCGCCAGCCGCATGACCACGCCCACCGATCCGACACCCAAGCGCTTCCGCTCCGCCACCATCCGCGAGGGCACGATCCGCGCGACCACGCGCAGCTTCCTGCATGCGCTGGGCCAGGACGACGAGGACATCGCGCGCCCGCACGTCGGCGTGTTCCACACGGGCGGCGAGATGAGCCCGTGCAACCTCAACCTGCGCGAGCAGGCGCAGCACGCCAAGACCGGCATCTACGCGGGCGGCGGCACGCCGCACGAATGCCCGGTGGTGTCGGTGAGCGACGGCCTGACGATGGCGCACTCAGGCATGCGCTTCTCGCTGATCTCGCGCGAGCTCATCGCCGACAGCGTGGAAGCGTCCACCCGCGGCCACCAGTGGGACGGCATCTTCGCCATCGGCGCCTGCGACAAGAATCTGCCGGGTCTGATGATGGGCATGGTCCGCTGCAACGTGCCCAGCGTGTTCGTGCATGGCGGCTCGGCGCTGCCGGGCCAGATGCCCGGGCCCGACGGGCGCGACCTCAACGTGGTCGACACCTACGAGACCATCGGCAAGGTGCTGGCCGGCACGGCCACGCACGACGAGCTCGACGCCATGAGCCGCGCCTGCCTGCCCACGGCCGGCGCCTGCGCGGGTCAGTTCACGGCCAACACGATGGGCATGGTGTCGGAAGCGCTGGGCCTGGCGCCCATCGGCTCGAGCATGGTGCCCGCGGTGTTCAGCGAGCGCGCGCCGCTGATGCGCCGCGCCGCCAAGCAGCTCATGAAAGCGGTGCTGGGCGATGGCCCGCTGCCGCGCGACGTCGTGACGCGCAAGGCGCTCGAAAACGCCTGCGCCGTGGTGTCGGCCACGGGCGGCTCGACCAATGCGGCGCTGCACCTGCCGGCCATTGCGCACGAGGCGGGCATCAAGTTCCACCTCGACGACGTGGCCGAAATTTTTGCGCGTACGCCGCTCATTGCCGACCTGCGCCCGGGCGGCCAGTACCTGGCGCGCGACGTGTACTACATCGGCGGCGCGGGCGTGATCCTGCGCACGCTGCTGGAGCAAGGCTTCCTGCACGGCGAAGCGCTCACCTTCACCGGCCGCACGCTGGCCGAGGAAGTGGCCGACGCCGCCGCGCCCGATGGTCGCGTGGTGCGCGCGGCGGGCAACCCGATCACGCGCGACGGCGGGCTGGCCGTGCTCAAGGGCAACCTCTGCCCCGACGGCGCGCTGCTCAAGACGGCCGGCCTGCAGACGCTGGTGTACCGCGGTCCGGCGCGCGTCTTCAACTCGGAAGAAGAAGCGCAGGCCGCCGTGCAGAACCGCCGCTACGAAGCGGGCGACGTGATCGTCATCCGCAACGAAGGCCCCAAGGGCAGCCCCGGCATGCGCGAGATGCTGGGCATCACCGCGCTGCTGTACGGCCAGGGCATGGGCGACAAGGTGGCGCTGCTGACCGACGGGCGTTTTTCGGGCGCCACGCGCGGCCTGTGCATCGGCTACGCGGGGCCCGAGGCGGCCGACGGCGGACCGATTGCGGTGCTGCGCGACGGCGACATGGTGGCCATCGATGCACGCGCCGCGGCGCGCAGCATTTCGGTCGAACTGAGCGCCGAAGAAATCGCCTCGCGGCTGGCCGGACGTGAGGTAAACGCGGGGGTGGTGCACGGTGGTTTGTTGGAAAAATACGCGCTCACCGTGCGCCCTGCCCACCAGGGCGCCGTGACCCACTCGGGCGCGGTCACCTGGCTGCGCGACGAGTCGTGATCCTGTTCACTCCTCACCCTCCAGAAAAGAGACAGACATGACCTTCACCCGCCGCCACATGCTGCAGTCCACCGGCGCCTCGGCGCTGCTTGCCAGCCTCGGCCAGCAGGCCTTTGCGCAGGCTGCCGCGCTCGAGAACGCGACCATCGTCACCGGCTTCGCGGCTGGCGGCACCTCGGACACCACCTGCCGGCGCATTGCGCTGAAGCTGAGCCCCGACTACGCCAAGACCGCCGTGGTCGAGAACCGCACCGGCGCGGGCGGCCAGATTGCCGTGAGCTACGTGAAGGGCCGTCCGGCCGACGGCACCACCATCCTGCAGACGCCGACGTCGATCCTCACGATCTACCCGCACATCTACAAGAAGCTGCCGTACGACCCGATGGTCGACCTCACGCCCGTGAGCCTGGCCTGCATCTTCGACTTCGGCTTCGCCGTGGGCCCGGCCGTGCCGGCCACCGTCAAGACGGTGCCCGAGTTCCTCACCTGGGCCAAGGCCAACCCGGCCGGCGCCAACTACGGCTCGCCGGCCGCGGGCTCCACACCGCACTTCATCGGCGCGCTGCTGGGCAAGCAGGGCGGCGTCGAGCTCAAGCACGCGGCCTACCGCGGCACGCAGCCGGCCATGCTCGACCTGCTGGGCGGCAACATCTCGGCGGTGTCGGGCCCCATCGGCGACATCACGCAGCATCTGCAATCGGGCAAGGTGCGCATCCTGGGCGTGTCGGGTGCCAAGCGCAGCCGCTTCGCGCCCGATGTGCCGACCTTCGGCGAGCAGGGCATCAAGAACATGGCGCACAGCGAATGGTTCGCCTTCTTCCTGCCGGCCAAGGCCTCGCCCGAACTCGTGGCCAAGCTGAACACGGCGATGAAGAACGCGCTGGCGCAAAAAGACGTGATCGACGGCCTCGGCACCTTCGGCCTGGAAGCGATGTCTTCCACGCCCGCCGAGCTGGGCGATCTGTTGAAGAAGGACACCGCCAAGTGGGCGCCGATCGTCAAGGAAGTCGGCTTCACCGCGGAAGGCTAATCACATGAAGGAACTGCCATGAACACACTCGCCACCACTGCGCCGTCGGCGCTGGTCCATCCCTCGATCCATCCCGACGAGCGCGCCGCGCGCGAAGAGCTCGCGGCCTGTTATCGCGTGTTCGCGATGCTGGGCTGGGTCGAGATGATCTACAACCACATCACGGTGCGGCTGCCCGACAGCGTGACGGGTGGCGAGAAGCAGTTCCTCATCAACCCCTTCGGCCTGCACTACAGCGAGGTGACGGCCAGCAACCTGGTGAAGATCGACCTGCAGGGCAAGGTGCTCGACGGCTCGACGCACCTGGTGAACCCGGCCGGCTTCGTGGTGCATGCGGCCATCCACGACGGCCTGCCCGGCGCGCACTGCGTGATGCACACGCACACCACGGCCGGCGTGGCCGTGGCCTGCCTGCAGGGCGGCCTGCAACAGACCAATTTCTATACCGCCCAACTGCACGGCATGGTGGCGTACCACGACTTCGAGGGCATCACGGTCCATGCCGACGAAGGCCCGCGCCTCTTGAAGAGCATCGGCGACCGCAACGCGGTGATCCTGCGCAACCACGGCCTCTTGGCCTGGGGCCAGACGCTGCCGCAGACCTTCGCGATTTTGTGGACGCTGCAACGCGCCTGCGAGATCCAGATGGCGACCTTCTCGATGGGCGCCGCGATTCCCGTGAGCGAAGAGATCGCGCAGCGCTGCACGCGCGACGCGCTGCAGTTCAGCCCCGCGCACGGCGCCGGGCAGGACGTGTTCAATGCGCTGGTGCGGCAGGTGGACCGCATCGACCCGAGCTACCGCAACTGAGGCGCTTGTTCCCATGAAGATTTGCATTTACGGCGCCGGCGCGATCGGCGGATGGATCGGCGTCGGCCTCGCACAGGCGGGCCAGCGCCTCAACGTGGTGGCGCGCGGTGCCACGCTCGACGCGCTGCAGAAGGACGGCCTCTCGCTCATGCGGGGCGACGTGCGCACGCGCGTGCCGGTGAACGCGGTGGCCGACCCCGAGGCACTGGGCGTTCAAGACCTGGTGGTGATCGCCGTGAAGGCGCCCGCGCTGGCCGGCGTGGCCGAACGCATCGGGCCGCTGATCGGGCCCGACACGATCGTGCTGGTCGCGATGAACGGCGTGCCGTGGTGGTTCCTCGAAGGCGGCTTCGGCGGCGAGATCACGGGGCATCGCCTCGCGGCCGTCGACCCCGAAGGCGCGATTGCGAAGGCCATTCCGTCGCGCAACGTGATCGGCTGCGTGGTGCACGCCAGCTGCTCGCTCGACGGGCCGGGCGTGGTGCGCCACCATTTCGGCAACGGACTGATCGTGGGCGAGCCTTCGGGCGAGGCCACGCCGCGCGTGCAGAAGCTGGTCGAGCTGCTCAAGAGCACGGGCATCGACACCACGCTGTCGCCGCAGATCCAGAAGGACGTGTGGTTCAAGCTGTGGGGCAACATGACGGTGAACCCGATCAGCGCGCTCACGGGCGCCACCACCGACCTGATCATGGGCGACGACTACGTGCGCGGTTTCATCTCGGCAGTGATGCTCGAGGCCAAGGAGATCGGCCGGCGCATCGGCATCGAGATCACGCAGAGCCCCGAAGACCGGCATGCAGTGACGATGAAACTCGGCGCGTTCAAGACCTCGATGCTGCAGGACGTGGAAGCAGGCCGCTCGGTCGAGCTCGACGCGCTCGTCACCGTGGTGCGCGAGCTGGGCGAACTGACGGGCGTGGCCACGCCGTTCACGGATGCGCTGCTGGGGCTGGCGCGGCTGCGGACGCGGCAGCTCGGGTTGTACTGAGCAGCCTGCCGCTGACTTACCAGCGCTTTTCGGGCGCGGCGGCGATGAACTTGGTGCAGACCTCCACGGCCTTCGCGCGCTCTTCGCGCAGCAGTTGCCAGTTGTCGGCCTGCCACCGCGCCCATGCAACCGCCTCCGACTGGTAGCGGCATTCGATGGGCGGACGCATGAAGCCGGGGCGCCCCAGGTCGGCGCCGAACTTGAGGCGGAACAACTCGTCCGATCCCAGCAGGTTTTCGTAGACGAGATGCCACGGCCCAGGGAGCAGCAGGGTGTCGGCTTCCTTCGGAATCTGGCGCGCCGCCTCGATTTCCTCGGGCGTGGAGCCGTCCGTCAGGGCGGTGGCCAGCGCGGCCTCGGCACGCTTGCGGTAGATGTCGGTGGCGACCTTGCTCAAGGCGTCGTTGAGTTCGCGCATGGCGGGGTTGACGCCGAGCGGATCGTCCTTGAGTTCCTCGAGCGTGGTGCCGCCCAGGTCGTCTTTCGAGAAGCCTTGCGCACCCACGCCGCCCGCCAGCACCGCGAACGCGACGTTCAGCGCCACCTGTCCGGCGACGTTGTTGATCGTGTTCTCGCGGCGCACCACGCGCAGGTGCTCGATGCCGGGCTTGTAGGTGCCGCGGTTGAAGCGCAGACGGGTTTGCTGGGTTGCGGCGGGTGCTGCTTCGGCGGGCGCTGAAGCTGCGGCCATGGGTTGCGGCGCGGCCGCTTCGGTCTGGGCTTGCGCCGAGAAGCCAGTGATGGCCAGTGCCAGGCCGAGGGCATGCCGTGCGGCACGCGACGGCGTTCGTTTCTTCGTCGAATGGGTCATTGAACTGTTTTCCTCCGGCGCGGATTGTCTCCGGCGGCGTGCTCAGTTCATGCGGGGAGGTTCAGGGCGTGTGCACAGGCCACCGGGTACTTCCCTCCGCGAATGTCCCCCGGGCTTCGCCCTCCTCCTGATATTGTTTAACCCGCTCCCCCTGCGCTAAAGGGAGCCCGTTCGGTGAACCCCGATCTCCTCCTTGGGCCAACCAGCCCGCAATCAAGACTGGGAGCCCGAACGGATTCGACGCTGTAGCTCGAACGGTGTCTTGGGGCGTCGCCAGCCGGGCGCTGGCGATGACCCCGCATATCAGGGTGTGCATGTCGAATGCGGCGCATTGATCCTTCAAGCAAGGAGTACTGCGGTGACATGCAAAGTAGGCGTCGACATCAGCAAGATGAAGCTGGATGCGGCATGGCTCAGAGTGGACGGCAAGTACCGATCCAAGGTGTTTCCCAACAATGCGAGCGGCTTCGCGGACCTGCTGCGATGGCTGGATTTCCATCTGCCCGACGGCAAGGCCGACGCCCATGTGTGCATGGAAGCCACGGGCACGTACCACGAGGGCCTGGCGTTTTTCCTGCATGACCATGCCGTGGCGGTCTCGGTCGTGAACCCGCTGCAGGTCAAGCGATTCATGGAGCTGGAGCGGGTGCGCAACAAGACTGACGAAGGCGATGCGAAGGCCCTGGCGCGGTTTTGCGACAAGACAGAGCCACCGGTGTGGGAGGCGCCTTCCGCGGGCGTGCGCTCCCTGCAAGCGCTGGTGGCCCGACTGGACACGCTGCAGGAGCTCAGGCAGGGAGAGTTGAATCGACTGGAAGTCGCTCACGACTCGGTCAAGCCCTCCTTTGTTGCAGTCATCACCAGCCTGGACGAATCCATCGAAGAGGTGCGCAAGAAGATCCGTCAGACCATCGACGACGACCCCGATCTGCACCAGCGCAGCGAGCTTCTGGCCTCGATTCCCGGCCTGGGCGACAGGACAATCCCCCAGCTGCTGGCGTACATCGGGCGTCCCGAGCGGTTCACGTCCGTGAAGGCGCTGATCGCCTATGCCAGCCTGACGCCGATGATTCGGCAGTCCGGAACCTCGCTGGACAAGCGACGAGGCACACACCCGCAGGGGCATCGGGAGTTGAAGAAGGCGCTGTACTTCCCGGCCATGGTGGCGGGCAAGTACAACCCGCTGATCGCCGAGTTCTGGCAACGCCTGAAGGCGCAGAACAAGCCCGGCAAGCTCATCGTGGTGGCCTGCATGCACAAGCTGCTGGCCATCGCCTACGGTGTGCTGAGATCCCGAAAACCCTTTGATGCGAACTACCTCAAGGCAACCAACCCTTGACGAACACAACGGTGTCTTGATTTCGCTGCGGGAAGCACCCAGTGCCCTGAGCACGGGACACGCTGCGGGTGCTCGCCGATCAACGACCGCACTGCCCAACGCTCACGTCGATGGGGTGCCTTGCGCAGCGAAATCAAGGAGGAGCCCGAAGGGCGGGGGACATTCGCGGAGCAAGGCTCCCCGTCGGCGGGAGCGTCGCCCTGAATGTCAGGGCTCAGGCGCTCAGTTAACCCGCCAGCCCGACGTACACGTTCTGCACGTCGTCGTTCGCGTCGATGGCCGCAAGAAAAGCTTCGACTTCTTCCAGGTCCGCAGCGCTCAGGCTCGCCGGATCGATCGGGTTCTTGGGCCGGTAGCCGAGCTTGGCCGACAGCACGGTGAAGCCCTGGGCCGGCAGTGCGCGGCTCACGAGGTCGAGGTCGGCGGCCTCGGTCAGGAACAGGGTGGTGCCGTCTTCGGCGCCCGGCTCGAAGTCTTGTGCGCCGGCTTCGATGGCGGCCACTTCGGCGTCGGCGTCCGGGGTGGCGGGCTCGGCTTCGATCATGCCGAGGTGGTCGAAGTCCCACGAGACCGAGCCGGAGGTGCCGAGCTGGCCCTTGCGGAACAGCACGCGCATTTCAGGCGCGGTGCGGTTCACGTTGTCGGTCAGGCACTCGACCATCACGGCCACGCGGTGCGGGGCGTAGCCCTCGTACATGACGTGGTCGAAATGGACCGCCTCGCCCGTGAGGCCGGCGCCCTTCTTGATGGCGCGGTCGAGCGTGTCCTTCGGCATCGAGACCTTGCGGGCCTGCTCGACGACCAGCCGCAGCCGCGCGTTCGAGCCCGGATCGGCGCCGTTGCGCGCGGCGATCATGATTTCCTTGGCCAGTTTGCCGAACAGCCGGCCCTTGGCATTCGCGGCCACGTCCTTGTGCTTGGCTTTCCATTGCGCGCCCATGTCTGCATTCCTTGGTGTTGTGGGGGGCGGCGAAACGCCGCAGCCCCCGAGGATGCCACGAGCCGGAGGCCTCGCACAGCGGGGCCCCTTCCGCCGTCAGGGACGCCGCGTCTGTTCGCCCTCCTCCGGCGCCAGGCTCACCCACAGGGCGGCGCCCACGATCAGCAGGCCGCCGGCCCAGCCCCAGGCGCCGATGCGCTCGCCCAGGCCGAGGGCCGCGATGGCCGCGCCGAACACCGGCTCGCTGCCCATGAGCAGCGACACGCGGCTCGGGCTGCTGCGCGAGGCCGCGTGGTTCTGCGCGAAAAAGGCGAACACGGTGCACAGCAGCACGAGGTAGGCCATGCCCCACCAGAAGCCGGCCGTGGCGGGCGGCAAATGCCAGGCGCCGCCGCCCGACACGGCCAGCAAGGACAGCGCCGCCGCGCCCAGCGCCATCACGCCGGACTGCACGGCCGTCAGCGTGAGCGCCGGCAGGTTGTGGCGGCCCGCCAGCCGGCGGGTGAGGCACACCATGACAGCGCGCAGGAAGGCGGCGGCGAGCATGAGTGCGTCGCCCCACCCCATCGACAGGCTGGCGAGCGAGGGCGCCGAGAGCAGGGCCGCGCCCACGGCCGAGAGCCCGGCCGCCCAGAATACGCGCCGCGCGGGCCGCCGGCCCAGCAGCCCCCATTCGACGAACGGCGTGATCGCCACGCACAGGCTGATGAGGAAGGCGGCGTTGCTCGCCAGGGTCAACGAGACGCCGAAGGTCTCGCACAGGAAGATGGCGAGCAGGTTGGCGCCCAGCAGGCCGCCCACGCCAAGCCCCTGGCGCCACTGCGGGTCACGCCACAGCGGCCGCAGCGCGGGCAGCAGCACGAGAAAGGTGAGGCCGAAACGCAGCGCGACGAACTCGAGCACGGGCAGCTGCTGCGTCGCCTGCTTGGCCACCGTGTAGCTGCCGCCCCAGACCGCCGCCACGAGCAGCAGCATGAGTTCGGCGGGGCCGAAGCCGGCCGCCCACGACCTGCGCCCCACCGGGACCGCACCTTGCAACGCCTTTGAATCCATACTGTCTGCCCGCGGCCCGGGGCGCCTGAAAGAAGAAGAGAAGGCGCATTGTTCCGGGCGGCACCAGGGCCGCACAGCCGTCGGCCGGAACAGGACTGTTGCGTGGCCGGAACGAATTCATTTCTCAAGGTGCTGCCCGAGATGGTGACCTTTGTGCGGGTCGCCGAACTCGGCAGCTTCTCGGCCGCCGCCGACCTGCTGGGCATCACGCCCTCGGCCGCGAGCCGGCAGGTGAAGCGGCTCGAACAGGAGATCGGCGTGCAGCTGCTGCAGCGCACCACGCGCCAGCTGCGGCTCACGGAGCCCGGCGCCGAAGCTTTTGCGCGCTGCCGCGAGCTGGTGTCCGCGGCGCAGGGTGCGATGGACATCGGTGCGCAGTTCGCCCGCACACCGGCCGGCCGGGTGCGCCTGAGCGCGCCGAAAGCCTTTGCGCGGCGCGTGCTGCATCCGCACCTGCTCGACTTTCTGCGCGCCTATCCGGAAGTGGACGTGCAGCTGATCGTGGCCGACCGCGACATCGACCCGATCCGCGAAAGCGTCGACCTCGTGGTGCGGCTGACCACGGCGCCGCCCGAGGGGCTGGTGGCGCGGCGGCTGATGGCGGTCGAACACCTCCTGTGCGCCACGCCGGCCTACCTGGCGCGCCACGCCGCCATCGCACACCCGCACGACCTGCGCGCGCACAGCTGCCTGTCGCTGGGCGAGCACGAGCGCGACAACCACTGGCGCTTTCGAAAGGAAGGTGAAGACGAGGTCGAGGTGGTGGTGGACGGCCGCTACGTCTGCAACCACAGCGAGATGCGGCTCGACGGCGCGCTCGCGGACCTGGGCGTGGCCTGCGTGCCGGCCTTCACGGCGCGCGAGGCGCTGGACGACGGCCGCGTGGTGCGCGTGCTGCCCGACTGGACGCTACAGGGCACCTACCAGGGGCACGCGTGGCTGATGTACCCGCCGAGCCGCTACCTGCCGCCCAAGTGCCGGGTGCTGGTCGAGCACCTGCTCAGCGCGCTGCCTTCCCCGTGAGCACGCGCACGGCCTCGGGCAGCGAGTGGACCTGCGGCATGAAGTAATCGATGAGCGCGCCCAGCGCCACCGCGCAGACCACGGCGCCCAGCAGCGGCTTCCAGGTGAGCCGCACCGCCGCCATGAGCCAGCCTTCGCGCGCCACGCGCACCGCGGCGCGGGCCGACACATAAGAGAAGGCGACCTCGATCGCCACGGCCAGCAGCGCGTCCCAGCTGAAGTACAGCAGCACGAGCGAGCCCGCGCCGAGCACGACGGCCACGCAGAGCAGGAAGATGGCGAGCACCGGCACGACGATGATCGCGCCTTCGTCGGCGCTGCCCGCGGCGTCGAGCGCACCGCTGGCCACGTCGGAGAGCGCGCTGCCGCCGTCGGTGGCGTCGGTCACGCCCCCGTGATCGCTGGTGCTGTCGACCCCCAGGTCGGCATCGGGCGGCTCGAACTCGGTGCGCCGTTCGACCAGCCACTGCGCCCACCAGCGCAGCACGCACAGATACCCGACGTAGCCCACGCCCAGCGTGACGAGGTAGCGCACCGCCAGCGACTCGACGTGCAGCAGGTGCATCTGCAGCGCCGAGACGCCCCACATCAGGAGCAGCGTGAAAGTGCCGATCAGCAGGCCGTGCGTGCGCAGGCTGTGATCGCGGTGCAGGTCGCGTTCGACCTGGGTTTCCCACAGGCGCACGGAGCGCCAATTGGAAAGAACCTTCACGTCATTCGTCGGCGGGTGCGAAAGGCACCCGCTGCGCGACCGCGCACATGAGTTCGTAGCCGACGGTGCCGGCGGCCTTCGCCACCTCGTCGATCGGCAGCACCGCACCGGTCAGGGCCGAGCGGCCCCACAGCGTGACCTCGGCGCCGAACTGCGCGTCGGGCACGGGCGTGAGGTCGACGGTGATCATGTCCATGCTCACGCGACCCACCATGCGGGTGCGCACGCCGTTCACGAGCACCGGGGTGCCGGTGTCGCAGTGGCGCGGGTAGCCGTCGGCATAGCCGACCGCCGCGATGCCGATGGTGAGCGGGCCTTCGGCCGCAAAGCGCGAGCCGTAGCCGATGGTGTCGCCGGCCTTCAGCGTCTGCACCGAGATGAGCCGGGTCGACAGCGTCATGGTCGGCTGCAGCTGCCAGTGCGCCGCGTCATGTTCCGGGAAGTCGGGGGCGCTACCGTACAGCACGATGCCGGGGCGCACCCAGTCGCCGCGCGTGCGCGGTGCATGGCGCAGCGTGGCCGCGCTGTTGGCGATGGAGCGCTCGCCGGGCAGGTCGCGCGTGGCGCGTTCGAACACCTCGAGCTGGTGCTCGACGCCGCGCGGGCCGTCGGCGTCGCTGAAGTGCGTCATGAGCGAGATCTCGTCGACCTGCGGGAGCGCGTTCAGGCGCGTCCAGGCCGAACCGAAGCGCTCGGGCGAAAAGCCCAGGCGGTTCATGCCGGAGTTCATCTTCAGGAACACGCGCTGCGGCTTCAGGGTCTTGTGGGCCGCGAGCATGTCGATCTGCTCGTCGCAGTGCACCGAATGCCAGAGGTCGAGCCGCGAGCACAGCTCCAGGTCGCGCGCGTCGAACACACCCTCGAGCAGCAGCACGGGGCCGCGCCAGCCCAGCGCGCGCACGCGCTCGGCCTCGGCCAGGTCGAGCAGCGCAAAGCCGTCGGCGCCGCGCAGGCCTTCGAAGACACGTTCGATGCCGTGCCCGTAGGCGTTGGCCTTGACCACGGCCCAGACGCGGGCGTCGAGCGCCGAACGGCGGACGCGGTCGAGGTTGTGGCGCAGGGCGGCGGTGTGGACGGTGGCGAGAATGGGGCGCGGCATGGGGGGTGTTGGGGTGGTTTCAGACCACGTTTTAGCATCTTCGGGAATGGGGTCGAATCCCGTGGGGATGCCTGAATTCACGTCGTACCCCCATGCTATAACCGCCCATTCGCACCTGACGCGACACTTTTTCACTACCGCCAGCAGACCCTCTGGCCAGCCAGCCCATCGATGAAGCGCGGTTTTTACACGATCATGTCGGCCCAGTTCTTTTCGTCGCTGGCCGACCAAGCGCTTTTCGTCGTTGCCGTCGATCTCATGCGAAGTTCAGGCGCCCCCGAATGGCAGCGAGCCGCCCTGGTACCGATCTTCGCGGTCTTCTATGTGGTGCTGGCCCCGCTGGTGGGTGCCTTTGCCGACGCATTGCCCAAGGGCAAGGTGATGTTCATCAGCAACGCGATCAAGGTGATCGGCTGCCTGATGATGCTGTTCGGTTCGCACCCGCTGCTGTCGTATTCCATCGTGGGCCTGGGCGCCGCGGCCTACTCGCCGGCCAAGTACGGCATCCTCACCGAGCTGCTGCCGTCGTCGCAGCTGGTCAAGGCCAACGGCTGGATCGAAGGGCTGACCATTGCGTCGATCCTGCTGGGCATCGTGCTCGGCGGCGTGCTGGTGGGCCATGCGGTGTCGACCCAGCTGCTGCTGATCGACCTGCCGTTCGTCGACACCGGCATCGACTCGCCGGCCGAAGCCGCCATTGCGGTGCTGATCTTTGTCTACGCGCTCGCGGCCTGGTTCAACACCCGCATCCCGCACACCGGCGTCGAGATGCGCCCGCTGCGTTCCGACCCCGCACAGAGCATGGCGCGCAACCTGGCCGGCCTGCTGCCCGACTTCTGGCATTGCAACGCCCGCCTGTGGCGCGACCGGTTGGGCCAGATCTCGCTGGCGACCACCACGCTCTTCTGGGGCGCGGGCGGCAACCTCAAGTACATCGTGCTGGCCTGGGCCGCCGTGGCGCTCGAATACAACACCACCCAGGCCTCGGCGCTGACCGGCGTGGTGACCATCGGCACCGCGGTGGGCGCCATCGTGGCCTCGATGTACATGCGGCTGGACATGGCCACGCGCGTGATCCCCATGGGCATCGCAATGGGCGTGATGGTGATCGGCATGAACTTCATCGGCAACGTCTGGCTGGCAGTGCCGTTCCTCATCATCCTGGGCGGCCTGGGCGGCTTCCTGGTGGTGCCGATGAATGCGCTGCTGCAGCACCGCGGCCACAACCTGATGGGCGCGGGCCGCTCCATTGCCGTGCAGAACTTCAACGAGCAGGCCTGCATTCTTCTGCTGGGCGGCTTCTACAGCGTGTGCACGGGCCTGGGCCTGTCGGCCTACGGTGCCATCAGCGCCTTCGGCCTCGTGGTGGCCGGCTGCATGTGGCTCATCAAGCGCTGGCACGAGAACAACCTCAAGAAGTATCCTGAAGAGGTCGAGCACCTCCTCGCGATCGCTCGCAGCGACAAGCACCACTGATTTCGCGCGACCGCGTTGGTGCAATGGCCGGCGCGCCGAGCGCCCCCACTCCAACGCCCCATGCCCGCACTTGCTCTGATGTTCAACGCCTTCGTGTGGGGCGTGTCCTGGATTCCGTTCCTCCAGATCGCCAGCCACGGGCTGCATCCGCTGTGGACCACCTGCCTGATCTACCTCGTCATCGCCACGGCGATGGGCCTCGTGCGCCGGCACGCCTGGAAGGCCTTCGCCGCGTTTCCGATGCTGGTGGCGCTGGGCCTGGCAGCGGGCTTCACCAACGTGGGTTTCAACTGGGCCGTGACGCAGGGCGACGTGGTGCGCGTGGTGCTGCTGTTCTACCTGATGCCGCTGTGGAGCGTGATGCTGGCCTGGCTGCTGCTGGGCGAGCGCCCGACGGGCGGCGCGCTGGCGCGGGTGGCACTGGCGCTCACCGGCGTGGTGGTGGTGCTGAAGGCGCCGGGCACCGACTGGCCCGTGCCCTCGAGCCTGCCCGACTGGCTGGGCGTGGCGGCAGGCTTCGGCTTTGCCGTGACCAACATCGTGCTGCGCCATCTGCGGCATGCGCCGGGCGAGTCGCGCGCGCTGGCGATGTTCTGGGGCTGCACCGTGGTCGCGGGCGTCGGCGCGGTGAGCGGCACCGCGTTCGGCGGCATCGATTCGCCGCTTCTCGCCTCGCCCGGCTGGTTCGGCTGGGCCGCGCTGCTGGGCACGGGCTTCATCGTCGCCAACGTGTGCCTGCAGTACGGCGCGCCCAAGCTCGCGGCCAGCGCGACCTCGGTGATCATGCTGTCGGAAGTGCTGTTTGCCAGCGTCTCGTCGGTGGCGCTGGGCGCATCGACCATGAACTCGCGCATCCTCGTCGGCGGCGCGCTGATCGTGCTGGGCGCGGTGTGGTCGGCGTTTGCGCGAACCCCGCCCGCGCGCGATGATGGCGTTTCCGCGTCCACCTGAGGAACTCCCCCATGACCAGCGTCTATGACTTCAAGGCCACCCGCATCGACGGCAAGCCGGTGAAGCTCTCGACCTTTCGCGGCAAGGTGCTGCTGATCGTCAACACGGCGAGCAACTGCGGGTTCACGCCGCAGTTCGAAGGGCTGGAAGCACTGCACGAAAAGTACGCGGGCCTGGGCCTCGCGGTGCTGGGCTTTCCGTCCAACCAGTTCGGCGGACAGGACCCGGGCACCAACGAGGAAATCGGCGCCTTCTGCATGACCAACTACGGCGTGAGCTTCCCGATGATGGAGAAGGTCGACGTCAACGGCAGCGGCGCCCTGCCGCTGTACCAGTGGCTCACCAAGGAAAAGCCCGGCCTGCTGGGCAGCACGGCGATCAAGTGGAACTTCACCAAGTTCCTGGTGGGGCGCGACGGCACGGTGCTCAAGCGCTATGCGCCGCTGGACACACCGGCCTCGCTCACGCGCGACATCGAGGCGGCCCTGGCCGCCGACTGATCAGAAGCGGAAGTCCGCCGTCTTCGGCGCACCGCCGACCGTCACGGTCTGGCTCTTGGTCTCGCCCGTCGGCGTGCTCACGTCGATCACATAGCGCCCCGCCGGCAGGTCGATCAGGCAGACCGGCCCGGTGGCGATGAAGGCCATGGCAGCGGACGAATTCGCGTCGCCGCCCTTGATCGCGACATTCAGGTTGGCCAGGTACGCACCATCGGCGCGCGCGAACAGCAGCGACAGCGGATGGTTCTTCATGGCGGCGCGCATGGCATCCGACTCGTCGGAGCCGATGCCGCCGCACACATAGCGCGCGGTGCCGGCGCCCTGCCAGGCCGGCAGGGCCGACGGCGGCTGCTGTGCCTGCGCGGCGACGGTGCCTGCGATGCAGACAGCGGCCAGTAGCGCGCGGCGCAGCGGAAAAGCAGAAACGAAGGACATGGCACGAACTCCTTGCAGCGTCTTCGGTTCGCCATGATGCGCCCCGAACGCCGTTCGCGCGCGTCGGACGGCAACGTGCCGTGCCGTCCGCGCAGGCCCTACCCTGCCGGCGGCTGCAGCGCCGCGTCGAGCAGCTCGACCCAGTGCCGCACGGGCGTGTCGCCGCTGCCGCTTTGCAGGTGCGTGATGCAGCCGATGTTGGCCGAGGCGATGGTCGTGGGCTGCAGCTGCTTCAGGTGGCCGAGCTTGCGGTCGCGCAGCGGGTAGGCCAGCTCGGGCTGCAGCACCGAGTACGTGCCGGCCGAGCCGCAGCACAGGTGCGATTCGTTCATCGCCACGCGCACGTCGAAGCCGAGCGCGCGCAGGTGCGTCTCGACGCCGCCGCGCAGCTTCTGGCCGTGCTGCAGCGTGCACGGCGGGTGGTAGGCCACCACGCCTTCGGGCGCACGCACGCGGCCCTGCAGCGCGGGCACGAGGTCGGGCAGCAGCTCGCTCAGGTCGCGCGTGAGGGCGCTGATGCGTGCGGCCTTGGCGGCATAGGCCGCGTCGTGCTGCAGCAGGTGGCCGTATTCGCGCACAGTGACGCCGCAGCCCGAGGCGTTCATCACGATGGCTTCGACCTCGTTGCCTTCGACAAAAGGCCACCAGGCATCGATGTTGGCGCGCATCTGCGCCTTGCCGCCTTCCTGGTCGTTGAGGTGGAACTTCACGGCGCCGCAGCAGCCGGCCTTGGGCGCGACCACGGCCTGGATGCCGGCCGCGTCGAGCACGCGCGCGGTGGCGCTGTTGATGTTCGGCGCCATCGACGGCTGCACGCAGCCCGCGAGCATCAGCACCTTGCGTGCATGCGTGGCGGTGGGCCAGCGGCCGGCGTCCTGCTTGGCGGGCACCTTGGCCTTCAGCGCTTCGGGCAACAGGCCGCGCACCGATTGGCCGAGCTTCATCGCGGGGCCGAACAGCGGTGATGGCAGCGCTTCCTTGAGCAGCCAGCGCGTGGCCGACTCCAGGGCGGGGCGCGGCACTTTCTCGTCGACGATCTTGCGGCCGATGTCGACCAGGTTCCCGTACTGCACGCCGCTCGGGCAGGTGCTCTCGCAGTTGCGGCAGGTGAGGCAACGGTCCAGGTGCAGCTGCGTGCTGCGCGTCGGCGCATGGCCTTCGAGCACCTGCTTGATGAGGTAGATGCGCCCGCGCGGCCCGTCGAGCTCGTCGCCGAGCAGCTGGTAGGTCGGGCAGGTGGCGGTGCAGAAGCCGCAGTGCACGCACTTGCGCAGGATGGCTTCGGCTTCACGGCCCGCGTCGGTGTCGCGGAATTCGGGGGCTAGTTCGGTTTGCATCGCGGGGGGGTGTCGTTTCTTTTTTTATTGGTCGCCTGCGAAGAGCCGGCCGCGGTCGAAGACCCCGTGCGGATCGAACTCCTGCATCAGCGCGCGATGGATGCGTGCCACGGGCGCGCTCAATGCGTCGAAGCGCGGCACGTTGCAGTCGGCGGCTTGCGCCGCGGGCACGCGGAACAGCGTGGCGTGGCCACCGGCTGCCTGCGCGGCTTCACGCAGACGCGCAGCCTGCGCGGGCGGTGCAAGGTACCAGCGCTGTCCGCCGTGCCACTCGACCAGCGGCGCGGCGCAGCCGTCGATGGCGATCACCGGCGCGGTCTGCGGCACCGAGAGGCGCCACAGTGCCAGCGAACCGTCGGCGTCGGCGTCGGCGTCGCGCGCGAACCACGGCATGCGCTGGTCGCGCAGCGCGGCCCAGCCCGCGGCCGCGCGTGCCGGGTCCTGGCGTTCGCCGCCGAGCTGCGTGCAGGCCGCTTCAACGGCCGCCACGGCGCCGCGCAGCCGCAGGCGCAGCACGCCCGCACCGGGCGCGTGTTCGAACCAGCTGCTCGCGTTCAGCGGCAGCGGGCGCCCGCCCCACTCGTTGAGCAGGCGCAGCGCATCGGCCTGATTGCAGGCGAAGGCGAGCGTGGCCTCGGCGGGCGCCACGGGCAGCACCTTGAGGCTCACTTCGGCGATCACGCCCAGCGCGCCGAGCGAGCCGGCCAGCACGCGCGAGACGTCGTAGCCCGCAACGTTCTTCATCACCTGGCCGCCGAAGCTCAGCACCTCAGCGCGGCCGTTGACGAGCGTGGTGCCGAGCACGTAGTCGCGCACCGCGCCCACGCTGGCGCGCGCCGGGCCGCTGAGGCCGGCGGCGACCATGCCGCCCACCGTGCCGCCGACATCGAAGCACGGCGGCTCGAAGGGCAGGCACTGGCCCTGTTCGGCGAGCGCGGCCTCGAGCTCGGCCAGCAGCGTGCCGGCGCGCACGGTGACGACGAGCTCGCTGGGTTCGTAGCTGGTGATGCCGGCGAGCGCGCGCAGGTCGAGCAGTTCGCCATTCGGCGGCTGGCCGTAGAAATCCTTGGTGCCGCCGCCGCGCAGGCGCAGCGACGTGGCATCGGCCGCGGCGGCGCGCACGCGCTCGACGACCTGCTGGAGGGCGGTGTCCATGTTCGTCATCACGTTCTCAGAATCTCGGCAGGTCGGGGTGCGCCAGCCGGCCGCCGCGCACCACCTCTTTGCCGTACTCGGCGCAGCGCTGCAGCGTGGGAATCACCTTGCCGGGGTTGAGCAGACCGGCGGGGTCGAAGGCGCGCTTGATGCCGAACATCTGCTCGTTCTCGGCCGCGGTGAACTGCACGCACATGCTGTTGAGTTTTTCCACGCCCACGCCGTGCTCGCCCGACACGGTGCCGCCCATGGCGACGCTGGTCTCGAGGATGTCGGCGCCGAACAGCTCGCAGCGGTGCAGCTCGTCGGGGTCGTTGGCATCGAACAGCACCAGTGGGTGCAGGTTGCCGTCGCCCGCGTGGAACACGTTGCAGCAGCGCAGGTTGTATTTTTTCTCCATCTCCTGGATCGCCAGCAGGATGTCGGCGAGCCGCTTGCGCGGGATGGTCGAGTCGAGGCACATGTAGTCGGGGCTGATGCGGCCCGACGCCGGAAAGGCGTTCTTGCGCCCGCTCCAGAATTTCATGCGCTCGTCTTCGCTGGTGCTCACGGCGATGGCGGTGGCGCCGCAGTCGCGCAGCACGTCGGTCATGCGGCCGATTTCTTCTTCGACTTCTTCCGGCGTGCCGTCGGATTCGCACAGCAGGATGGCGGCGGCGTCGAGGTCGTAGCCCGCATGCACGAAGTCTTCGACGGCGGCGGTCATGGGCTTGTCCATCATCTCCAGGCCGGCCGGGATGATGCCCGCGGCAATCACCGCCGCGACCGCGTCGCCGGCTTTGCGCACGTCGTCGAAGCTGGCCATGATGCAGCGCGCCAGCTGCGGTTTGGGCACGAGCTTCACCGTGACCTCGGTGGTCACGGCCAGCATGCCTTCGCTGCCGATGGCCAGCGCGAGCAGGTCGAGCCCCGGCGCATCGAGCGCCTCACCGCCGAATTCGATCGGTTCGCCCTCGGCCGTGAAGCCGCGCACGCGCAGCACGTTGTGCAGCGTCAGGCCGTACTTCAGGCAGTGCACGCCGCCCGAGTTCTCGGCCACGTTGCCGCCGATGGTGCAGGCGATCTGGCTCGACGGATCGGGCGCGTAGTACAGGTTGAAAGGCGCGGCGGCCTCGCTGATGGCGAGGTTGCGCACGCCGCACTGCACGACGGCCGTGCGGCTCACGGGGTCGACCTTCAGGATGCGGTTGAACTTGGCCAGCGACAGCGTCACGCCCAGCGCGTGCGGCATGGCGCCGCCCGAGAGCCCGGTGCCGGCGCCGCGCGCCACCACGGGCACGCCGAGCTGGTGGCAGGCCTTGAGCACGGCCGCCACCTGCACCTCGGTCTCGGGCAGGGCCACCACCAGCGGGCGCTGGCGGTAGGCCGTGAGGCCGTCGCACTCGTAGGGCGTGGTGTCTTCGGCGTGCCAGATGAGCGCATGCGCAGGCAGGTGCGCCTGCAGCGCCCGCACCACCTGCGCCTGGCGCTCCGCCTTCGACAGCTGCGTGTGCTGGTCGGTCGTGACGGGAGCATTCATGGCGGGAGCAACTTTCAGCGGACGACCATCAGGGTGAATGGCCACACATAGGCCTGCAGCGTCACGTACAGGCCGACCAGCGAGGCCAGCGCGATCGAGTGGAAGAACACGTAGCGCAGGATGTCGCCTTCGTGATTGAACCACCGCGTGGCGGTGGAGGCCACCACGATCGACTGGGCGTCGATCATCTTACCCATCACGCCACCCGAGCTGTTGGCCGCGCCCATGAGGTTGGGCGCCAGGCCGAGCTGGTCGGCCGCGACCTTCTGCATGCCGCCGAACAGCACGTTCGATGCGGTGTCGGAGCCGGTCATGGCCACGCCGATCCAGCCCATGAGCGTGCCGAAGAAGGGATAGAACACGCCGGTGTTGGCAAACGCCAGGCCCAGCGTGGTGTCGGTGCCCGAGTAGCGCGTGAGCGTGCCCAGTGCGAGCATCAGCACGATGGTCATGAGCGAGTAGCGCACCATCCAGAGCGTGCGGACAAAGGTGCGCACGATCTCGACGGGGTTGTACTTCATGAACAGCGCACTCACGATCGCCGACAGGAGAATGCCGGTGCCCGTGGCCGACAGCAGGTTCAGCACGTACACCGCGCCTTCCTTCGTGGGCGCCATGACCACCGGCGGCATCTTCTCGATCAGGTTGTGCAGCCCGCCCATCGGGAACGAGGGCGCGAACACGCCATTGAGCGCGGTCTTCACCGACGGCAGGCCCCAGATGAACACGAACACCGAGAGGATCACCCAGGGCATCCACGCGCGCACCAGCGCATCGCGGCTGTGCACGACGATGGCGGCCGGCGGCTTGGCCTCGTGCGCGCTCACGTCCTTGCCGCGCAGCGAGGGCGAGCGCCACACGTTCTTGGGCTGCCACACGCGCAGGAACAGCACCAGGCTGGCCATCGACACGATGGCCGCGATGATGTCCACCAGCTCGGGCCCGATGAAGTTCGACACCAGGTACTGCGGCACCGCGAACGACACCCCCGTGACCAGGATCGCAGGCCAGACTTCCATCATCGCCTTGCGTCCGGCGAAGGCCCAGACCAGCCAGAACGGCACCAGCAGCGAGAAGAACGGCAGCTGGCGGCCGATCATCGCGGTGACTTCCATCAGGTCGTAGCCGTGCACCTTGGCCAGCGTGATCACCGGCGTGCCGAGCGCGCCGAAGGCGACCGGCGCGGTGTTGGCAATCAGCGAGAGGCCCGAGGCGGCCAGTGGCGAAAAGCCCAGGCCGATCAGGATGCCGGCCGTGACCGCCACCGGCGTGCCGAAGCCCGCCGCGCCCTCGAAGAACGCGCCGAAGCAGAAGGCGATCAGCAGCAGCTGGATGCGGCGGTCTTCGGTGATGCCCGAGAGCGAGTCCTGCAGCACCTTGAAGCTGCCGTTCTGTTCGGCCAGCTGCTGCAGGAAGATGATGTTCAGCACGATCCAGCCGATCGGCAGCAGGCCCGTGAAGCCGCCGAAGAGCGCGGCGCGCCCGGCCATTTCGGCGGGCATGCCGTAGGCGAACACGGCGACCAGCAGCGCGGCCAGCAGGCCGAGGCCGGCGGCGATGTGGGCCTTGATGTGAAAGAAACCAAGGCACGCGAGCATCACCACCACCGGGATCGCGGCGAGCGCGGTGGAAATGATCATGTTGCCGAACGGGTCGTAGATCTGCTGCCAGGTCATGCGTTGTCTCCGGGGAGTCTGTTGTTGTGACTCGCACTCTAGGGAGAAGCACGCCGGCCGAATTGAAGGTTTTTTGCCCGGACCTTGATAAAAATTTGTCGGGCCGATGTGTCGGTCAGTGGAGCGTTTGAACGATCCAGTCGACGAAAGCCGCGCACTCCCAGCGCTCCAGCGTGCCCGGCTGCCAGCAGATGTAGTGGCGGTGCGGCGAGGGCACGGGCCGGTCCGACAGCGCCACCAGCCGACCTGATTCGAACCAGGCGGCACCCAGTTTCTGTCGCACCAGCGCCACGCCAAAGCCGCTCGCGGCCGCGTCGTACACGAGCCCCAGGTCGTTGAACTGCGAGCCCAGGTGCGGCTCGGGCTGGTCGATGCCGCAGCTCGCGAACCAGGTGCCCCAGGGCTCGAGCGGGCTGCGGATCAGCCGCGCGCTGGCGATCTCGGCCGCGGTGCGAAAGCCGTCGAAGGGCCCGAACTCGTTGAGGTAGCTCGGGCTGCAGGCGGGCACCACGTCCTCGCCGATGAGCAGGCGATGCTCGCAGTCGGCGTACGCGCCGATGCCGTAGCGCACCTGCAGGTCGGTCTGCTCGGCCGTGACGTCGAGCAGCGGAATCGACACATGCAGCGCCAGTTCGATGTCGGGGTAGATGTTGCGAAAGAGCTCCAGCCGCGGCATCAGGAACTGGCGGCTGAAGGTCGGCGTGACGGCCACGCTCAGGCGCGGTGCGCGCAGCGCCGCGTCACGGCTGCCGGGCGTGGCCTGCTGCAGCGCGGCCAGGCCGACACGCACGTTCGCCAGGTACGCCGCGCCGTCGGCCGTGAGGCTGAAGTCGCTGCGACCGAAGAGCTTGAAGCCCACGTGCGCCTCGAGCTGGCGGATGCGGTGGCTCACGGCGCTGGCCGTCACGCACAGCTCGTCGGCCGCGCGGCCCGCATGCCGCAGCCGCGCGACGGCCTCGAAGGTCAGCAGGCATTGGATCGGGGGGATGTGGAGCAAAGCCATCCGTGGCAGCTGCCCGACTCAGTCGTCGAAGAAATTCACCGGCAGGCCTGGCGTGTCGACGCGCATCGAGAGCACCGTGCCCGAGGCCGGGCGCTGCACCAGCTCGTCGGCCGGGCGGCCCTTGCGTCCGCTGGTGACGAAGAGCGTGCGCAGGTCGTCGCCGCCGAAGCAGGGCATGGTCGGGCATTGCACGGGCACCGCGATGGCGGCCACGCGCTCGCCCGTGGGCGCAAAGCGCAGCAGCTGCGCGCCTTCGAACATCGCGACCCAGTAGTGGCCGGCGGCGTCGATGGTGGCGCCGTCGGGGCGGCCGTCGTACGGCGTGGGCGCACCGGGTACCCAGCCCGCGGGCTTGGGGTCGAACTGCTGGAACACGCGCGAATGCGAGAGCGTGTTGGCCTCGGCGTCCCAGTCCCAGGCGCGCACCACGTGCGCGGCGGTGTCGGCCCAGTAGAGCGTCCGGTTGTCGGGCGAGAACGCCAGGCCGTTGGCGGTGGTGACGTGCTCCAGCATCGACGTGATGTTGGGAGACACGTCGCCGGGGCGGGCGTCGAAGCAGTAGAGCGCGGCGTTGGCGCGGTCTTTGGCCTCGTTGAGCGAGCCGGCCCAGAAGCGGCCGAGTGCGTCGCACTTGCCATCGTTGAAGCGCATGGTGCGCACGTCGTGCTCCACGCGCGCCATCGCGACCAGCGGGCCGCCCCATTCACGGGCGCGGTAGATGCCGTCGCGCAGCGCGATCACGAGGCCGCCGCTGCGTGCCGGCGCCATGCAGCCGGGCTCGGTGGGCAGGGCCCATCGCTCGACCGTGGCGGTGGCGGAACCGATCTCGCCGCGCGTGCGCAGCACGGCGCGGCCCGGGATGTCGAGCCAGTAGAGCGCGCGTTCGTGCGGGTGCCAGAACGGCGATTCACCCAGGTCGCAGAGGCTGTCTTCGATGGAGGTCCACATGGTGGGGCGATTGTGCCCCCGGCCACGCGGGCAGCGGGCAAAAAAAAGCCCGCTGACGCCGAAGCGCTCGCGGGCTGAACATCCAAAGGAGACTCGCCTGAAAAACTCGGGGTCTGTTGTTCTTCTTTGTATCGAAAAGGGTGGTGGTGGTCTTTGAAACGCGGGGGCCGGCACCGTGCCGGACCACCCGCTGTCTGTCTGTGTGCGAATCAGCGGTTGTAAGCCGTTTCGCCGTGCGAGGAGATGTCGAGGCCTTCGCGCTCTTCTTCTTCCGACACACGCAGGCCGAGGGTCAGGTCGGCGATCTTGAAGGCGATGAACGCCACCACGCCGGACCACACGATCGTGAACAGCACGCTCTTGACCTGGATCCAGACCTGGCCGCCCATCGTGAAGGTGTCGGGGGTCAGGCCGCCGGTGCCGCCCAGGCCCTTGGCTGCGAACACACCGGTCAGGATGGCACCCAGGATGCCGCCCACACCGTGCACGCCGAACACGTCGAACGCGTCGTCGGCGCCGAGCATGCGCTTGAGGCCGCCCACACCCCACAGGCAGACCAGGCCGGCCAGCAGGCCCAGCACGATCGAACCCATCGGGCCGACGAAACCAGCGGCGGGCGTGACGGCCACGAGGCCGGCCACGGCACCGGACGCAGCGCCTAGCATCGAGGCCTTGCCCTTGTGCAGGCTTTCACCCAGGATCCACGACAGGGCCGCGGCAGCGGTGGCGAGCACCGTGTTGATGAAGGCCAGACCCGCAGCGGCGTTGGCAGCACCTGCCGAACCCGCGTTGAAGCCGAACCAGCCGACCCACAGCAGCGAAGCGCCGACCATGGTGAGCGTGAGCGAGTGCGGCGTGAACGCTTCCTTGCCGTAGCCGACGCGCTTGCCGATCATGTAGGCACCGACCAGGCCGGCGATACCGGCGTTGATGTGCACCACGGTGCCGCCCGCGAAGTCGAGCGCGCCGTCCTTGCCCAGCAGGCCGCCGCCCCACACGATATGGGCCATGGGCACGTAGCTGAAGGTGAACCAGATCACCGAGAACAGCAGCACGGCCGAGAACTTGGCACGCTCTGCGAAGGCGCCGACGATCAGCGCCACGGTGATGGCCGCGAAGGTGCCCTGGAAGGCGACGAACACGTATTCGGGAATCGTGGTCAGCGCGCCGAAGGTCTCCTGCGTGATGCCCTTCATGAAGATCTTGTCGAAGCTTCCGAAGAAATTGCCGTCGCCCGTGAACGCCAGGCTGTAGCCATAGATGGCCCACAGGATGCTGATGAGCGAGAAGATCACGAAGACCTGCATCAGCACCGACAGCATGTTCTTGGAGCGGCCCAGGCCGCCGTAGAACAGCGCCAGGCCAGGGATGGTCATCAGGATCACGAGCAGCGTCGAGGTGAGCATCCAGGCGGTGTCGCCGGAGTCGACCTTGGGCGCGGGTGCGGCAGCCGGTGCGGCAGGTGCGGCCTCTGCGGCAGCGGGCGCTGCAGCAGCGGCAGGTGCCGGTGCGGCGGCCGCAGGCGCGGCAGGTGCCGATGCAGCGGGTGCCTCAGCGGTAGCGGCGGGTGCCTGGGCCATCGCCGAAGTGCCGGCGACGAAGACGCTCAAACCGAGCGCAAGAGAGACAAGAAGTTTTTTCATGGTCGTTGTTCTTTCGGGCCAGGAATCGGTCAGAGGGCTTCGCGGCCCGTTTCGCCGGTGCGGATGCGCACGACCTGCTCGAGGTTGTAGACAAAGATCTTGCCGTCGCCGATCTTCCCGGTGCGCGCGGCCCCCTCGACCGCCTCGATCACGCGATCGACCAGCTCGTCGGAGATGGCCGCCTCGATCTTCACCTTGGGCAGGAAGTCGACCACGTACTCGGCACCGCGGTACAGCTCGGTGTGGCCCTTCTGGCGACCGAAGCCCTTCACTTCCGTGACGGTGATCCCCTGCACGCCGATGGCCGAGAGTGCTTCACGCACCTCGTCGAGCTTGAACGGTTTGATGATGGCTGTGACCAGCTTCATGATGAGTTGCTCCTTCTGGATGGATGAAAGGCGGCGCGGCAACGTGGGCCGCGCCTGGTTGTTGTGTCGATTACAGCGTCTTCGTCAGCGTGAGGATGAAGCGCGCCTTGTTGGGCGAGTAGTAGGTGGTGCCGAAGGTACCGAAGTCGGGGATGTCGATGCCCGGGTAGGCCACGACCTGGTAGTTGGACTTCTTGTTGGCGCCCTGCACCGAACCCGTGAGCGTCAGGCCGCTGCCGAAGTCGTAGGTCGCGCCGACGTTGTAGTCGACGTAGCTCTTGTAGCCCAGGCTGCGGATGTCGCTCGACATGTTGGTGAAGCCGACGGCAGCCTTGAGCGTGACCTTGGGCACGATCTCCTTGCTGTAGGCCAGGTTCAGGTAGCCGGTGTTGCGGCCCTTCAGGCCCGAGCCCGTCTTGGCGCCGGCGTAGCCGAAGTAGTCCTTGGACACGGTGTGCGAGTACTTGGCCGTGAACGAGCCGAAGCTCTCGTTGGCGTAGGTGGCACCCACGTAGAGCTCGGTGGTGTTGCCCACCGAGTTGCCCGGGTAGATGTAGGTGAGCGCACCGACGTCCATGTCGACCGGGCCGGCCTTGAACTTGTAGCCGCCGTACAGGTCGCTCTCGATGCTGTTGCCCTTGAGCCAGTTGACGCTGGAGTTCCAGTTGCCGACGTAGAAGCCGCTGTCGCCGAAGGCGTAGTCGAAGCCGCCCTGGATGGCGGGCTTGAAGCCCTTGGTCTTGGCGTAGTCGTTCTTGCCGATCATGTCCTGGTCCTGGCCGCGGAACTTGTAGTTCGTGGTCAGGGTGACATTGCCCGTGAGCAGGGGCGCGGGCGCCGGTGCGGCGGCGTCGGCGGCCTGGGCCATGGCGGCGCCGGAGGCGGTCAGTGCGGTGGCCAGAACGATCAACGCCTGGGCGGCGGTACGGTGCGTCATCAGGGAACTCCTCGCAAGTGTGTTGTTGGACCTGAGCACCCTCAAAGCAGGGAGCGTGCCAAAGTGCGCAAATACCGCCCCGGCCAGAGGGCGGCGATGCCCGGCAGTGAGCCCCAAATCGTTACAAGCCCTGTTTCCGGCAGTTGCACACGCTTGCACGCTGCACGGTCTTGGGCTTGCATGTCGCAAGCGCACCAACTTGGGGAGAGGGAGAAAAATGAGTCTGTCTTTGGTGCAAAGCCGCGCCTTGCTCGGCCTGGAAGCCGCCGCCGTCACGGTCGAGGTGCATCTGGCGAACGGCCTGCCGAGCTTCACGTTGGTCGGGCTGGCCGAGACCGAGGTCAAGGAAGCGCGCGAACGCGTGCGCTCGGCGATCCAGAACGCCGGGCTCGAATTTCCGACGAACAAGAAGATCGTGGTGAACCTCGCGCCCGCCGATCTGCCGAAGGACTCGGGCCGCTTCGACCTGCCCATCGCCCTGGGCATCCTCGCGGCCAGCGGGCAGATCGAGAACCACCGGCTGGCCGGCCACGAGTTCGCCGGCGAACTGTCGCTGTCGGGCGAGCTGCGTCCCGTGCGCGGCGCGCTCGCGATGGCCGTCGCCACCTACACGCACGGCACCGCCGTGCGGCTGGTGCTGCCCATGGACAGCGCCCACGAGGCCGCGCTGGTGCCCGGCGCCGAGGTGTACGGGGCCAAGCACCTGCTCGACGTGGTGCGGCAGTTCGTCGCCGGCGGCGGCGGGCCCGTCGATGCGAGCGACGACGGCTGGGCCCGCGTGCGCGCCGCGCCCGGCGACGGCGCCCCACGCTATGCCGACCTGGCCGACGTCAAGGGCCACACCGGCGCCAAGCGCGCGCTCGAAATCGCCGCAGCCGGTGGCCACAGCCTCTTGATGGTGGGCGAGCCGGGCTCGGGCAAGTCGATGCTGGCGCACCGCTTCGCCGGCCTGCTGCCGCCGATGAACGTGGACGAGGCGCTGGAAAGCGCGGCCATCGCCAGCCTCGACGGCCGGCTGGCGCCCGAGCGCTGGATGAGCCGCCCGACGGCCACGCCGCACCACACGGCGAGCGCGGTGGCGCTGGTGGGCGGCGGCTCGCCGCCGCGGCCGGGCGAGATCTCGCGCGCGCACCACGGCGTTCTGTTTTTGGACGAGTTCCCCGAGTTCACGCGCGCCGCCCTCGAAGCGCTGCGCGAGCCGCTGGAGACCGGCACCATCACGATCACCCGCGCCGCCCGGCGCGCGGAGTTTCCGGCGCGCTTCCAGCTCATCGCCGCCATGAACCCCTGCCCGTGCGGTTACCTCGGCTCCACGCTGAGGCCCTGCCGCTGCACGCCCGAGCGCGTCGCGCGCTACCAGAGCAAGCTCAGCGGCCCGCTGCTGGACCGCATCGACCTGCACATCGAAGTGGCGGCCGTGTCGGCCCCGCAGCTGCTCGATGCGCCGGCCGGCGAATCGACCGACAGCATCCGTGCGCGTGTGGTGAGCGCACGCGAACGCGCGCTGCAACGCCAGGGCCATGCGAACCAGGCGCTGCAGGGCCGCGCGATCGACACGCACGCGGTGCTCGACAGCGCCGCGCGCCAACTGCTGCAACAGGCAGCCGCGCGGCTGGGCTGGTCGGCGCGCAGCACGCACCGCGCGCTGCGCAGCGGCGCACCCTGACCCGCCCTTCCCTTACTTGAACTCGTGGCTCACGACCGGTGCGGACTTGCTGTCCTGCACCGTCACGCGCTGGCGGTAGGCCGTGAGGTCGCCGTTGCGCACCTCGATCGTGTAGATGCCCGGGCGCAGCGACAGCGACTTGAGCGGCGGGCTCACGCCGCGGTCCGCGCCGTCGACGAAGACCTGGCCCCAGGGCCGGATGTTGAATTGCACGCGGCCCATGCCGGGCGCCGCAGCCGGTAATGGCGGTGGTGCGGCCGGCGGTGCGCCCGCGACCACGGTCGGCACCGGGTTGCTGCCCGCCACGGGCGGCGGCGGTGACTGCCGGTTGAGCTGGGCGATGGCGTTGCGCGCCTCCCGCGCATGCAGGCCGCGGCGGTGGCGCCGCAGGTAGGCCTCGTAGCCTTCGCGGGTGTTCTCGGCCTGGGCGAGGTTCCAGTCTTCCACCTCGGCGACCACGGCGGGGTCGGGGGGCGGCGGCGCTTCGGGTGGTGCTGGCTGGGCCGGCTGCGCGGGTTGTGCGGGCGGGGCCTCGGGCTCGGCCGGCGGTGCAGCCGGTGGCGTGGGCGCGGCAGCGACCGGCACGTTGTCGAGCGGGCTCAGCGGCGCGCTGGCCGACGCGGCGGGCGCGGACGCAGGCGGTGCCCCGGAGGCGGTCCCTGCCGGCGGCATCGCCGCCGGCGGCGCGCCCGGGTCGGACATCGGCGTGCCGGCCGGCGGTGCCGACGCCACCATCGGATCGGATGGCGCCTTGGCCGTCAGCCGCCAGCCGATCCAGCCGCCGACCGCGAACAGCGCGAGCACCAGCCCGCCCACGAGGAACCACGGCGGGCGCTTCGACGGTTTCTTCGGACGGGCGACGGGCGACGGCGGTGCAGGCGGTGGGGGTGTCGGTGCGCGCGCAGTCACCGCTTCCACAGGCACGGGCGCCACTTCAGGCGCGGGTGGTGGCGCCTCCACTTCCGGCTCCGGCTGTTCCTCTGGCACAGGCGCCGCGACGGGCACGACAGCAGCAGCAGTCGCCACCGCAAGTGCCGACCGATCCACCACATAGAGATCGCCCAGCTTCACCAGCCCCAGCTCGGCCGCGAAGGCCGCCACCGTCTGCGTGCGGTCCTTGCTGTGCACGGCCAGCGTGTGGTCCACCGCGGCGCAGAAGGCCGGGCTCAGGTCGTCGCGGTCCATCGACGACAGCGGCACGAAGGCGTCCTGCACGCTGCGCACCACGGCCGAGGGCGGCGGGTGGCCGGTCACCGCGCGGTACAGCACGGCGCCGAGCGCATAGAGGTCGGTCCACGCGCCCTGCAGCAGCGTGTTGTCGTCGGCGTACTGCTCGATCGGCGAGTAGCCCGACTTCACCATCACCGCCACCTCGTCGACGAGGTCGGCGATCGACTTGCGCGCGGCGCCGAAGTCCAGCAGCACCGGGCGGTCGTCCTGCTGCTGGATGAAGATGTTGTCGGGCGCGATGTCGCGATGGAAGCACTGGCTGTGGTGCAACGTGTCGAGTGCGCCCAGCAGCGGGCCCAGCATGCCGAGCAGCCAGGGCTCGGTCAGCGTGCCCGGCTCGCTCTCCGCCAGCTTGCGCAGCGTGCGGCCCTTGTAGAGCTGGATCGCCATGTAGGCGGTGGAGTTCGCCTCCCAGAAGCGATGCACCCGCACCAGCGCCGGATGGCTGAACTGCGCCAGCGTGCGCGCCTCGTTGATGAAGCTGCGCAGGCCCGCCGCGAAGGTGGCGGTGAGCCGCTCGGAGCGCACGTGCACGCTGTTGTCGCCCACGCGGCGCGCGAGCATCGAGGGCATGTATTCCTTCACCGCCACCTCGCGCTGCAGCGAGTGGTCGTACGCGCGGTAGACGATGCCGAAGCCGCCTTCGCCGATGACTTCGAGCAGCTCGAACTCGTCGAGCCGGTGGCCCGTGCCGAGGGGATGGGGGCGCTCCTCCGGCGGGTCGGGCGTCACGCTAGGGCTGGCGGGCGTCGTCATGGGGTGTCTCTTTTTCCTGCGGGTGAATCGGGCGCGTCATGCCCATGGCACGTGGCCTTGCGAAAACAACTGGGAAAACAGCGGGGTGTTGAGCCCGCCGCCGTGCGCCGCGGTGCGAAGCGGCGAGCCGTCGGCCTGGTTGGTCCACCAGTAGCTGGTGCCACCGAAGGGGTCGAAGCACAGCGGCAGCTCGGGCCAGCCCAAACGCTGCTGCGCGCTCGCGCCGTGCGCACCGTACGCGCCATTGGCAGCAGGGCCGGCGGCCGCGCCGAGGATCGAGAGGATGTCGTCCGAGCCGCCGCTGGCCGTGCGAAAGCCCGTGCGGCCCGCGGCCAGCACCTGGCTGTCGAAGAGGTCGGGTGCCACGCCGTGGCGAATCGCCTGCAGCAGCGCGCTGCCGCACTGCCAGTACCACGCGGCCGAGCCTTCGAGCACGGCGGGGTGGTAGCGGCTGGCGTCCACCTGCAGCGTCACGCAGGCCGGGTAGTAGCGGCCCACGCGGTCGCAGCTCGGTGCGATGCAGCCGAACTGCACCGCGTTCACGCCGTGCGTGGCCGGAATGGCGAAGTTCCAGACCGGCGCCACCGCGTAGTGCCGCGTCATCGCGTCGGGCCAGCGCTTGAAGCTGCCCAGGCCGTTCTGCATCCAGCGGTCCCACCAGGCCTGCAGCTCGCGCGGCATGCGGCGGTAAAGAAAATCGCCGGCCGACGGCAGCTTGCCGTACCAGCCGATCTGCTCGTCGACGGGCGACCAGGCCTGCGGAGGAAGGGGACTGTTCATGCAAGGCCCCTGCTGATGTGGTTCATCCTAGGATTTCCCCGGGCACGAGAAGCTGTTCATCTGCGACAACCGCAGCGGGTTGTAGACGCTGTTGGCCGTCACCGCGAGCACCACCTTCTTGCCTTGCAGGTCGAAGGTCGCATTGAACGATTCGGGCGTGCGGCCCGACGAGATCGAAGCCTTGTCGAACAGCCGGTGCAGCGCCCACGGCCCTTCGGTCACGATGCCGCCGGCCGGCGTGCCGTTGGCCACGGTCACCTGCAGCCTCACCTGGTTGCTGTTGCGCGGACCGGGCCACTTGATGCTGCTGGGCGCCTGCGGGCCGTGGGCATAGCGCACCGTCTGGCCGTCGATGTCGAGCGTGAACTGCGTGAGCGTGGCGTCCATGTCCTCGGGCCGGATGTCGAGCGTAAACGACGGCGTGCGCCCGCCCGCCATGCCCGAGAAGAACACGTCGCGGATCGCCTGCGCCTTCTGGAACGCATCGAGGTACGCCGAACGCCCCGACGCGCTGCCGTCCACGCCGCGCTTGAAGGTCCAGGGGTTGACCGAGGTGTCGACCTGCGAGGCCAGGTTCTTCTGGAAGAAGTCGTCCATCATCCCGCCGGGCGCGAAGAGTTGCGCGAAGTCGCCGGCCGCCACGTCGCGGTTCGAGCCGCGCGCGAACGGGTAGCGCCCCGCGATCGCCTGGCTGCAGAACTGCCCGATGGTCGCGGCGGCGTTCTGCCCGATGTTCTGCCGCGTCACCGCCGCGGCCTTCGACGACGCCGTGGCCGACAGGTCGTTCAGCATGCCCTGGAACGGCACCGGCAAACGCCCGGCTTCGGCCTGCAGCTTGGTCACCGCATCGCTCGAGGGCGGGATGTTGCCGCTGCGCAGCGCGGTGTCGGTGGCGGTGAGAAAGGTGTAGAGCTCGTTGATGAGCGCCGCCGTCTGGTCCAGCGGCGTCTGGCCGCCGGCCTTGGGCGCAGTCACCATGCGGCGCAGCGGCGCAAAGTGGTTGTCGACCAGCGACTCGGGCCGGTCGGGCGCGGTGTTGCGGCGCTGGCTGCCGTCGGGCTGGCCGATGAGCTGCTCGATGCGCTCGCGCGTGCTCGTCACGCGGTTCTGTGCCTGGTCGAGCAGGCTGCGCGTGGCCTCGTCGTGGTTGCGCAGCAGGTCGGTCTCGCGCGCCGCGCCGCGGATGATGCGCGACATCGGCGACTCGCCCGTCGACAGCACGCGCGTCATCTGGATGCTCTGCAGCAGCGACTTGCTTTCGGCCAGCCGGATGTCGGCCAGGTACTCGTCCCAGGTGCGGATGTAGTCGGTGAGGTACAGGCGCCGCACCTCGCGCAGCAGCAGCTCGCGCGAGGTGATGTCGGCCATGCCCGGTGCGCGGATCTGCAGCACCCAGCGGTCTTCCTGCTCCAGCGCCAGCGTGGTCTCGGCCATGCGCTTGTCGAAGATGTCCCAGTAGCCGCGGTAGGTGAAGAGCGTCGGGATGCCGTCGGTCAGCGGCTTGCCGCTGGCGCGCCGCACCACCAGCGCCGACTCCGCACCGCCCGCCTCGGCAATGGTGAAGGCATTGGGCGCGCTGGTCTGCAGGAGGATGCGGCGCAGCCGCGCGTACGAGCGCTGCGCGAGCGGCACGCCGGCCAGGCGCTCGCGCGTCTGCGCGATGAGCTTGTCGTCCTTGGTGAAGGGCGAGGTCACGACGCGGTCGGCGAACAGCGTCTTCAAATGCGCCTCGAGGTTGGTGCGCTGCTCGCGCGTGAGCGAGGCGCCGATTTTGCGATCGACATCGGTCAGCAGCCAGGCCTGCAGAAAGTCGGCGTCGTAGCGCTCGGGGTCGTACAGCATGAGATACGCCTTGAGCGCCTCGTAGCTGTATTCGGCATCGGCCTTCGCGGCCTCGCGCAGCGACTGCTCGACACGTTGCGCGGCCTGCGGCAGCAGCACCGTTTCCAACGCGCGCTGGTACACGCCGTCGGTGGCGGCCTGCAGCTTCTCGCCCTGGTAGAGCCCGAAGCGGTAGCCCACGGGCGGATCGCCGATGTCGAACTCGGTGGACTTGGGCAGGTCGCGCAGGCGGTCGAGGATGAGCAGCGAGCTCGCGACGTCGCCGCTCGAATCGACCACCGTCGGCAGCTCGCCGCGCGCCGCCGCCTTGTTGAAGGCCTTGGCGTTGCCGTCGACCTCGGCCACGTAGGCCTTGTTGTGGCGCCAGCTGTTCGCCCACGCGCCCAGCAGCACCACCGCGAGCACGCCGACCAGCGCGTAGCCCGCGAGGTCGATCGCGCGGCGGCGGCGGTACCAGCGCAGGTTGGTGCCGGCCACGCCCGCGTCGCGGAAGATCACCTGCTGCAGCAGTTCTTTCAGGAAGTAGCTCTTGCCCGGGCCCGGCGGCGGCGCGGGCGGCGCGTTCACCTGCAGGTAGCGCTTGATGGCGCCCATCACGCGGTCGAAGGCCGTGCCCTCCTGCGTGCCGCTGGTGAAGTACACGCCGCGCAGCAGCGGCGCCACCTCGAACTTCGACGGGTTGAACACGTCGGCCAGGAAGGTGCCCAGGATGTCCTCGAAGCTCGCGAACTGCTGCGGCAGCAGGTAGGCCTGCGCACGCCGCATCGGGTCGGGCTCGGTCGCCATCAGTTCGGGCAGGCGTTCGTCCAGGCGCTGGTGCAGCAGCTTGTATTCCTGGTGAAAGCGCTCGCGCAGGTCGGCCTTGGCCGGGTCGGCGGGGTTGCCCTCGATGGGGAAGGTGAAGCCCCACACCTGCTGGCGCTCGGCGCGGCCCAGCGAACCGAAGTACTCGTTGAAGCCGGCCAGCAGGTCGGTCTTGGTGACCAGCACGTACACCGGGAAGTTGATGCCCAGGTCGTTGCGCAGCTCGAGCAGCCGCTTGCGCAGCGCCATCGCGTGGCGTGCGCGCTGCGCGTCGTCGGCCAGCGGCAGGTCGGCGATGCTGATGGTGAGGATCGCGCCGTTGATCGGCTGGCGCGGCCGGAACTTCTTGAGCAGCTCGATGAAGCCCTTCCACTCGCCCTCGTCGGTCTCGCGGTGGCTCTCGTGCGTGGTGTAGCGCCCGGCCGTGTCGATGAGCACGGCCTCGTTGGTGAACCACCAGTCGCAGTTGCGCGTGCCACCGATGCCGCGCACGGCCGCCTTGCCGAGCTGGTCGGCGAGCGGAAAGTCGAGGTCGGAGTTGACCAGCGCCGTCGTCTTGCCCGAGCCCGGTGCGCCGATGAAGATGTACCAGGGCAGCTGGTAAAGGTACTGCCGGTCGAACAGCGCGAAGCGCCCGGCCGCCTTGCCGCCGGGGCCCGGGCCGAAACGCATGTTCTTCAGCACCGCCGTGGCGTCGGAGAAACCGCTGTGCAGTTCCTTGATCTCGGGCGCCTCTTCGGGCTTGGCCTCCTTCGCCTTGGGCGACGGCGTGCGCAGCTGGTGCAGCAGCTGCGCGTTGAGGCGGCGCTCGCGCCACTTGCGATACGCCACGCGCAGCAGCCACACGCCGAACATCAGCGCGATGACCACGATGCGCACGAACTCGCTTTCGAGCGGTCGGTAGCGGCCCACGGCGATCACCGGGCCGATGACCCAGATCAGGAACGCGAGTGCGATCAGCCCGAACAGGACCCAGAGGTCGCGGCTGACGAGAAAACGGAAGAGCGCGCGCAGCATCAGCGGGTGCCTCCTTGCGATGGCTGTTGCTGTGGCTGCGATGCAGCCCCGGGCACGGGCACGCCCGCCACCGGCGCCACCAGCAGCGTGACCTCGACGCGCCGGTTGCGCGCGCGGTTGGCTGCCGAGTCGTTCGGCACCAGCGGATCCGCGTCGCCACGGCCTTCGGCGCGCAGGCGCTCGGGCCGTGTGAGGCGCCGGCCGATCATGGTCTTCACCGCATCGGCGCGCGCCTGCGAGAGCTGCCAGTTGGACGGGAAGCGCACGCTGCGGATCGGCTGGTCGTCGCTGAAGCCGCTGACCAGCACGTTGCCTTCCACCGCATTGAGCGCATCGGCCACGCGCGCGAGCACCGGCGCGTAGCGATCGAGCACGCGGTCGGAGCCCGAGGCGAACAGGCCGTCGCCGCGCAGCACCACCACGCTGCGGTCGGCCTCGTCGCGCACCGTGAGCAGGCCGTCGCGGATCTCGGGCTCGAGAAAGCGCTGCAGGCGCGGCTGCACCGCCACGGGCGCGGCCACCGCGCGCTGCGTCTGCGGCAGGCGCACCGCGCTCACGGCCGAGAACGCGCCGTCGGAATGGCCCGCGAGGTTGAAGGTGAGCACCGCGAACACCAGCACCAGCAGCACCGCCGCCACCGCGCCCACGGCCCACACCGGCAGCCAATGGCGCGTGCGGCGCACGGGTGCGCTCGCGTCCTGCCAGTGCGGCGACAGCGGCACGGCAATTTCGCCGCGCGTCTGCCGGATGATCTGCAGCAGCCGCTGCTTGAGCGTCTCCAACTGCGAGCGGCCGTTGTCGATGACGCGAAAGCGCCCTTCGAAGCCCATGGCCAGGCAGAAGTAGATGAGCTCGATGAGGTGCAGGTGCTGCTGCGGGTTCTGCACCAGCCGCGACAGCAGTTGGAAGAACTTCTCGCCGCCCCAGGTCTCGTTGTGGAACATCACGAGCAGGCTCTGCGACGACCAGATGCTGCCGCCCCACGGCGTGAGCGCCGCGGCCTCGTCGACCGCGGTGCACAGGCAGTAGCGCGCGCCGATGATCACTTCGGGCGCAATGCCGGCCTGCTGCGCGCGCGTCTCGAAACGCCGCACCTCGTCGACCAGGTGCTCGCGCAGCTGCGCAGGCGCCGGATGGTGGCCGGTGGCGCGGATCTGCGGGATCAGGTCGAGCAGCGGATTGGCCGCCGCCACCAACGGGTTGTTGCCCGCCAGCGCCGTGTCGCCCGCGTGCGGGCGCCGCGCGTCGTGCCACGCGGTGAAGGCATCGGGCTGGGGCTGCGGTGGTTGGGGCTGCTGCGACCCCGGGCCGCTGCTGGTGTTCGCACCGCCGCCCGGGTTGGGCGGCACGAAGCCTCCCGGGCCGACGGCCATGTCATTGGCACCGTTCATAGGGTCCCTCACGGACGGATGGCCCAGAACTCCATGGCGAGCCCCGGAAAGTCGCCGGCCAGGTGCATGGCGACGCCGCCCGATTTCTCGAGCTGGCGCCACATGTCGCCGCCCTTGTCGAGTTCGAAGTAGTGGTAGCCCGCGTGGTACGGGATCTGGCGCGGCGCCACCGGCAGCGAGCGCACGACCACGCCGGGCAGCTGCAGCTGCACGAGGTCGCGGATGCGTTCGACCGAGCCGATCTTGACCTGCGTCGGAAAGCGCTGCTGCACGGCATCGGCCGGCAGGTCGGCATGCACCGCGAGCACGAAGGCCGCGTTGCGCACCAGCACCGGGTCGGGCATGCGCCCCACGCGCACGCCGTGGCTGCGCTCTTCCAGTTCGATGGCGATGGCGCTCTGCTCGAGCACCGCCGACAGCGAACGCCGCAGCTCTTCCATCAACGGGCGGATGCTCTCGTTGAGGTTGTCGTGGTCGTACACCGGCCACACCACCGGACGGCGCGTGGGCGAGGTGTGCGTGGCGAGGTCGCAGGCCAGCTTGAGCCAGTCGACGAACAGCGTCTCGGGGTGCACCTGCACCGCCTGCTGCGCATGCCAGGTGAGTGCGAGGTAGCGATTGACCAGCTCCAGCAGCAGGAAGTCGGAGACCTCGCTCACGCCGCCGCGCCCCGGTTGCGACAGCCGCGAGGCCAGCGCTTCGGAACGCTGCGTGAGCAGGCCGTGCAGCTCGGCCGTCATGCTGCGCAGCATCGGGTGCGCCGAGGCATCGAGCACCGGCGGAATGTAGTTGGCATCGACCACCAGCTTGTGGTCGGTGCGCCGCTCGATCACGCGCACCGCACCGATCGCCTGCCACTCGGCCGTGAGCGACGAGGCGCGCGCCAGCCGCAGGCGCGGCTTGGCCAGCTGCAGCACCGCGGGGCCGAGCGCGACCGCGTTGCCGTCGGCCACTTCGCGTTCGACCACGCCGAAGCGCGCAGCCGAGCCTTCGTCTTCCGAGAAGATCACCTCTTCGCTGCCGGGCCGGCGCAAGGGCAGCGCGAGCACGATGAGTTCGTCGGTGAGGTCGGTGGGCACGTCGAAGGGCATCGGTGCGTCTTCGAGGCCGAACGAGAACGGCGTGCCGTCGGGCAGCACGCCCGCGCCGGCGAGCAGCGACACGCGGCCGAGCGCGAAGGCATCACGGTCGATGTCCAGGTGCAGCCATCCCCAGTAGGCGCCCTGCATGCCCGCGGTGCGGCGAGTGACGTACTGCTCGACATAGCGCTCCATCTGCTGGAAGTGCTGGGGCCGCAGGTACATGCCTTCGGACCACACCACGCGATTCGCCAATGCCTGAGATTGGGCGCCCTGACCGGCCGCGCCCGCGTTGCGAACTGTCACCAAAGAACCTCCTGGAGTGCTCACACGGAGGCGGGGAATGCGCTGTTCAGCGGCTCCCCGCTCGATCTTTATTCGCGTCTGATGCTACACGGCGCCTCTTGCGTTCTGCACGACTTTTCAGAGGCAGATGCGCCGCACTTTTGTATTAGCGCGCACTGAAACTTAACGACTTGGTAGCACTTCGAGCCCGCTCTTGCGCACCGCGATGCGCACGCCCTGCTCGCTCGGAGAAAACTGCCACACCTTGTAAAGATTCGTTTGCTTGGGCTCCTTCAACGGCAGCACGATGCGCCACCGAGCCGCTTCCAGCTTGCGATAACCGGCGATCACGCCGATGGCGCGCGAGTCGAGTCCGGCCTCGCGCTTGAACACGCGTTCCTCGCCGCTGCGCAAGATGGCCTGGTCCGCGTTCACGAGTTCGGTCATGAGCGTCTCGCGGTCGCGGTCCTGCAGCGCGAAGTAGTCTGCCGTCTCAAAGTTGCCGGAAGATTTCAGTTCGAAGACCTTCACAAGAATCGGTGCCGACTGGCCGCGGCCATCGGGATTCACGCCCTCGTCGATGCGCACGGTGATGGCGTAGGGCGTGGGCATCGACTTCGCTGTCGATGCGCATCCTGCAATGCCAGAGAGGCCTGCGAGCAACGGTGGTGTTGCCAATGCGCCTTGAATCAAGGTCCGTCGATGCATGAGATCTCCCTGAAAGCTTCGCGATCTATATTATCGAAACCATGCACGCGCACGGTGTGCATTGCGTGTTGTTGCATCACGATGCACAGCACACTATCCCTCACGCATTGCCTCTCGCGAAGTAGGAGAAAAGATTGAAGTCTTGCCTGCCTGTTCTGTCTTTTGCCTTCATGCTTGCGCTGTTGAGCGGCTGCCAGAGCACCCCGGATGCATCGCAGCAACCCGAACGCCTGAGCCAGCAAGTGGCGCGCACCACGCTCGAACGTGCGCAGCAGGCCTACGACACCGGCGACTACGCCAAGGCCATCTCCACACTGAAGAGCGGCGGCGTGTCGGTGTTCGACGGGGCCGAGCCCGTGACGCGGCTCGCTGCCTTGAAGCTCGAAGCCTTCAGCTACTGCGTGAACAACCAGATCGCGGAATGCCGCACGCAATTCCGCAAGCTCCTCGATGTGTTCCCGAGCTTCGACCTGAACGTCGCGGAACGCACCCACCCCGTGTGGGGCCCCGCGTTCGAGGCCGCGAAGAAGATGAAGCGCGGATGACACGCGGCCGGTCACGGCCGCGCAGTGCTCATGCCGCGACGAACATGGAGATGCCATGCGCTGGACAGTGATTGAACACGGCGGCACGCCCGTGGCCTCGGGGCCTTCGGCGTTGCTCGCCGCCCCGGGCGGCACCATCGGCCGCAGCCCCGACAACCACCTCGTGCTGCCCGACGAACAGCGGCAGATCTCGCGCCTGCAGGCCACCGTGCGCTTCGACGACGAAGGCGCCGCCGTGGTCCGCAACATGAGCGCGGTGCTGCCGATCAGCGTGAACGGACGCACGCTGCGCCATGAAGAAGAGTCGCGCGTGGCGGAAGGCGACCGCGTGACGATCGGCAGCTACGTGCTTGAAGCCGCGAATGCCAAACAGGCAGCGCCACCTGCGATCGCAGAGGCCCCGATCACCGAACCGCTCGGCGAACATCCGGTCGCGCCGATCACGGAGCCGCCGCCTGAGTTGCCCGTGTCCATGTCTGCAGCGCCGGCGCCTTCGCCTTCGATCAGCGCGCTGCTGCCTGCTGCGTCACCGGCGTCCGATGTCTTTGCGGACCTGTTCGGCGAAGGCGCGCTGCCCATCGGCGATGCGCTGCCCGAGACGACGGTTGCGATGCCGACCTTCGCGCCCGCGCCGGTGAATGCGCCGGCACCTGCGCCCCTGCCTGCACCACCGCCACCGCCGCCTCCCCCTCCACCGTTTGCGTCCACTGCAACAGCGACCTCCACGACGACCACGCAGGTCTCCGCGCAGATGCCATCGGCCGCCGACTGGGACGCCATCCTCGCGAACGCGCCGCGCCGCGCCGACGATGCGTCGGCGCCGATGCCCGACCCGATGGCGCAGGAGCCCTTCGCCCTGCCCTCGCAGTCGCAGCGCAACCCCGTCGATCCGCTCGCCGAGCTGAACCCGCAGGCGACGCAGGGCCTGTCCGACCTCGCGCTCAAGCGCAGCATGGACCCGCTCTCCTTCTTCGCCGAAGACCGCGATGCGCCCTCGCCGCTGTCCGACCCGCGCCCCACGGCGCTGACGCAGGAGAACCCGCTCGACGACGTGCATCCGGCGATGGACCTGATCGCGCGACCGCCGACCGCCGCAACAGGCCACAGCCTCGCGAACCATGCGCGTGAGATGACGTCGCAGTTCAATCCGCCGCAGCCGGTGGCGATCGCGCCCTCGGTCGCAACGCCGGAGCCTGTGGAAGAGGTTGCGCCAGTTGAAGAAGAGCCTGTCGTTGCCGCAGCGCCGGAGATTCCCGTCGCGATCGCAGAGCCCGCCGTGCCTGATGAAGAAGCGCCGCCTGCCTTGCCAATCGCTGCAGTCCCTGCGCCAGCGCCCGCATCGCCCCGCTCACCCTCGTCCGGCGACGACCTGTTCAAGGCCTTCCTCGAAGGCGCCGGTGTGCCCGAGATCGCGGGCCAGCAGCCGCTCGATGCCGACGCGATGCGGCACCTCGGCCGGCTGATGCGCGCCTTCACCGACGGCACCATCGAGCTGCTGTCGTCGCGCGCCATGCTCAAGCGCGAAGTGCGTGCCGAGATCACCATGATCGTGGACGAAGAGAACAACCCCTTCAAGATTTTGCCCAACGGCCGCGCCGTGCTCATGCAGATGTTCGGCGCGCGCATGCCCGGCTTTCTCACGCCCGAGGCCGCCGTACACGATGCGCTGGGCGACCTGCAGTCGCACCAGCTCGGTATGGTCGCCGGCATGCGCGCCGCGCTGCTTACCGTGCTGCAGCGCTTCGACCCCGCGACGCTGAACCGCACCACGCCGCACGACGGCAGCCTGAGCGAGAAGATACTGCCCGGCGGACGCGAAGCGCGCCTGTGGCGCCAGCTGCGGCAGCTGCATGCGGAAACGACCGCCGCCGTCGAAGACGACTTCCAGGCCGTCTTCGGCCGCGCCTTCCAGCAGGCCTACGACCGCGAGATGGAACGCTTGAAGGAGGCGCGCCGTGCTTGAAGCCACCCACGCCTTCGCCGTGCCCATCTCGACCTCGCAGTTCTCGTGCGTAGGCGAACGCAGCGGCAACCAGGACGCCATCGGTTATCACCTGGACGAACGCAACGCCTGCTTCGTCGTGAGCGACGGCGTCGGTGGCCACGCGGGCGGCGAGCTGGCCTCGCGCATCGTGGTCGACACCGCGCTCAACACCTTTGTCGACCACCCGTCCGTCGCGGCCGAAGACATTCGCCACGCCGTGAAGGAAGCCAACGACGCCGTGCTCGCCAAGCAGCGCGAGCTGGCCGACCAGAGCCGCATGAGCGCGACCATCGTCTCGCTGTTCGTCGACCGTGCCACCGGCGAAGCCTGCTGGGCCCATGTCGGCGACAGCCGCCTCTACTGGTTCCGCCGCGGCGCGCTGATGCAGCGCACCGAAGACCACAGCCTGTCCGAACGCTCGGGCGAAGCCGCCGCGGGCCACGGCGCCAACGGCGGCGAACGCCTGGTGAAAAGCAACCTGCTGTACCGCGCGCTCGGCGCGCGCGCGACGGCGGAGACGTCGGTGTCGACACCGCAGCGGCTTGCCGACGGTGATGCGTTTCTTCTGTGCACCGACGGGCTCTGGCAGCTCATCTCGCAGCAGGTGATGGAGCGATCACTGCAGCTCGCCGACAGCGCGGAAGAGTGGCTCGCCCTGCTGCGCCGCGCGGCCGAAGCCAAGGCCGACGAGTCGCGCGACAACTACTCGGCGCTGGCGGTGTGGGTCGGCGCGCCGCAGCAGGTGACGCTGGCGGGCTCGGCGGTGGTGCGCGCTGCCGCCTAGGGTAAACAGTCAGTCAGGGCGCGAGAACCAGGACCTTGAACTGGCTCGGGATCAATCGCATGCCCACGATGTTCATGCGATTTTGCAAAGTCAGGCTGGTGACCCGCGTCGTGGGAAGCGCCTTCGTCAGAACCGTGAACGCGCCGGTGATATGGCGCGACTGCTGCATGAAGGTCTGCGAAATGATGCCCCCCAGCGCGCCCGGCTGATCGCCCAAGGTGATGGGCGTGACCGTTCCCAGGTTGTGGGCGGGCATGGCCATGAGCAGGATGTTGGGAACGTTCGGAATCGCCATGGGCCCCAGTGCCATGTTGGGAAAGGGCACGGGGACGGGCGTCTTGCACACATCGGGAAACGCGAGGTCCATTCCCATCAACTGACAGTTTGCGAACATGGAATCTCCTGTGGATTGAGTGGGTCCGGGGCCTTTCAGCCCATGTGGATCTGTGCACTGTCGACCTTGACCAGGTCCTGCCCCGTGACCACGGTGTGCCTGCCGTGGACACGCACGGTTTCCCTCGCTTCATGGTCGACGTGTCCTGCGCGCAACTGGTCCGTCTCGTCGACGATGCGCAGCGCCGTCCGGGCCATGTGCACCATGCGATCCACCACGGACTCCAGGGCCTTCCCGAAGAATCGCAGGTGCCCGACGCTGGCCTCGGTCGACTGTGCGCAGAAGTCCATCTCGGTCACTGCACAGGTGGCCTTGGAGGCCGCCAGGTTCAGCATGCGCCCGCCATGCAGGCGCAGTTCCGAACTGCTTTCCAGGCTGACCCGCCCGCCGGTCATGGCGGTCAGGGTGACATCGCCGGCGGCCTCGATGCAGCTGGCCGAGGCATCCGCCTGTTCGACCACGGCGATCAGGTAGAGCCGATACCGGTCCGGCCCCGACACCATCACCGTGTCCCCCGGCGCGGGTCGAAGCAGGCAGCTCGCGGCGCGGCGGCAGGTCCAGGTCGCACCGCTTTCATCGACGACCGTCCACTGGCCGTCGGGCGCGCTGCCCAGGAGATGCCCCAGGACGTGGACCGAGGCGGGTTCCCTCGGCGGATTCGGATGCAGTGATACGACGTTCATGGCTGTTGTCCCTTCTGAATGAAGTCCGGATGTCCTCGCATGCCCTAGTCGGGACGCGTACGTGAGGCCGACCATTGCTGCGCCTTGTGCAGGCCCTCGTCGACCTCGATGATTCCACTGCGCGCGGAAAGCAGCGCCCCTGCCATCTGGGCATGGTGCATGCGCGTTCGCTGGAAGATCGCGCCTCGCAGATTGCTGTCTCTCAGGTCCGCGTACGAGAAGTCCGCATCGGACAGGCTGGCACGCTCGAACACGGCGGTGTGGCATCGGGTCCGGTGCAACGCGGAGAGATCGAGTTGCGCCTGAGTGAAGTCCGCCCCTTCCAGGCACGCCCCGACCCACACGGACCGCGGAAACCTGGCGCCTCGGCAATTCGCGCCGCGCAGGTCGGCCTCGGGAAACAACGCAGCCTCCCCGTGGGCATCGGCGAGCTGGACGGATTGCATGGCCGCCCCCTTGAAGTTGCTCTGCGTGAGCACGGCACGGGACAGGTCGGCGCCCTGCAGCCGGCTCCCGATGAACTGGCAGCGCACCAGGGTGCGACCCGAGAGATCCATGCCTTCCAGAACGCACTCGTTGAACACGCAGCTGTCGCACGACCCGCCTTCCCAGGCCACGGCATGCAGATTGGACTTCATGATGACGCAGAAGCTCATATGCACGTCGGACAATCTGGCGCCATCGAGGGTGGTCTCGAAGATCGCCATCCGGTCGCAACGCCCGAAGTTCAACACCGCATCCTTGGCCGTGCATTTGTAGAAGGCGCTGCCGGAGACATCCGCCCCATTCAGCAGGGCGCCCTCCAGGTTCGACTCCGAGAACTGTGCGCCCGACAGGTTCGCCGCGTCGAAGCGGGCGCCGGCAAGCCCGCAGCGCACGAAGCGTGCATCCTTCAGAAGCGCGCCGGACAGGTCCGCCTGCGACAGGCTGCAACCGATCAGGCTGGCATCCTCCAGGTTCACGCGGGCCATCCTCGCCTGCATGAGGTTGACGCCCTGCATCTGCGCACCCGAGAGGTCCAGCCCTTCGAGGTTCTCACCGCGAAGATCCACATGGAGCAGGGGCATGCCATTGCGAATGCGTTCCAGCAACTGCTCGCGCGTCATGCACCTGCCTCTTCACGGCGTTTCGGCCACAGCTTGGCGTGCTGCGTGTAGGCGCCGGCGAGCAGGGTCGTGGCATCGATCCATGCCTGTGAAACGTCGGCCCGATAGAGGTTGGCCCCTTCGAGGTTCGCGAACCTCAGGTCGGACTTGGCCAGGCTGGCATCGATCAGGTCCGCCCCTTTCAAGGAAGCGGCGGCCAGGTTGGCGCGGACGAAAAGGCTCTCGCCCGCGACCAGTCCGTCCAGGCGCGCGCGCGTCAGGTCGCACTCGGAGAAATCGCAGTTCTCCAGGCACGCGCCCGTGAAGTCGGCGCCTTCCAGCCGCGTCGTCCTCAGGCCGCACTGCTTCAGGCGCGCACGCTGGAAGATCGCAGCCGGCATGACCGTGCCATGCGCAAAGCTGCAGGCCTCCAGAAAAGCGTCGCTGAAATCCACGCCTGCGCTGGCGTCGGTCGTGATGAAGCCGCAGCTGTCCAGCCGCGCGCCCACAAAGGCCGCCTGGTCGAAGGTGCATTCGACCCATATCACCTGCTTGAACTGCGCCGCATCGAAGCGCAGGTGCGCGAGACGGACCTTCCAGAAGACCAGGTTCGACCAGTGGGACTCGCGCAGATCGCAACGGCACCATTGGCTGTCCCGCAATTCGTTGGCACGGAACCGGGCCTGCCGAAACACCACGTCGTCGAACATGGCGCCCTGGCAGTTCGTGCCGTCCATGCTCGCGCCGGTGAAGTCGGCGCGCTTGCAATGGGCCTTGGCGAGACTGGCGCCATCCAGCCGCGCGTTGACCAGGGTCGCCTGCGCCAGGGTCGCGCGCGCCAGGACCGCGCCGCACAGGTTGGCCCCGTCCAGCCGCGCCTGGGTGAGATTGGCGCTCTCGAGGTTGGCATTCGACAGGTCATAGCCCCGCAGGTCCATGTCCGAGAGGTCCACGCCGCTCAGGTTGGCGCCCACGAATTGCTTTGCCCCGTCGCGCGCGCGGTCCAGCCGGCGACGCCATTTGGCGGAGCGGAAGCTCGTCGCCTGCGGTGGCGCCGGCTGCAGGTGCGCCATGTGTCTGTGAGACTCGCGGGCCCGCTGCACCTGGGCCTCGTCCTGCGCGGCCTGCTTTTGGGCATCGTCGGGGGAGCGGGTTTCGGCGCCTGCCTCCGCGGCACGGCGCGCGCGCAGGCGTCGGATGGTTTCGCCGGGGTCCACCCTGGCGCCGCCGTCGGGCATCTGCGCAAGCAGGTCTTCGTCCATCGCGGGCGCAGACGGCTTCCGTTGCGCGCCGTCGGCGCCCACGCCACCTGCGTCGCCCTTGGCGCGCCGCAGATCTTCGAACTCCCGCTTCAATCGCTCCTGGTAGAGGGGCAGATCATCGAGATCGGGCAATTGCTCCGACTCGGCGAAAGGCGGCAAATGGACCTCGGGGTCGAGTCCCCGCTGCAGGAGCGCCTGCTTCCTCTGCTCATGCGCGCGGCGCGCGCCCGCCTTCGCGTTTCGCACCGAGGGCCGGTCCGCGGCCCGCAACTGTTCGTCCAGGGCCAAGAGGCCCAGGATCGGCTTGGGCGCCAGGTCGCTGTCGCGAACCGCATGGATCGCGGTTTCGGGGTTCAGGCGTTTGGCCAGCACCGACGCATAGTGGTCCATCGACCGCGGCGCATCCGGCATCTCGATGGCCGCCATCAGATGACGCACATCGGCCGCGTCGTCTTCAATGATCGAGAAAACACCGTGCCAGATCAGCACGGCCCGTTCAAGGTGCGGAAAGAACCAGACCGTGGTCAGCCGCAAGCCGGCTTCCTTCAGCGCGCTGCCATCCTTGTTCCAGCTGGCGAAGGCGCGCACGCGCCAGTCTGGAAGGCGTCCGCGCAGAACGGGCTGGGCCGGATGCATGTTCCAGAGTTCGTAGGGCAGGCCTGCCGGCACTTCCTGCAGCCCCTCCCACCGCTGATCGACCGGCGCGGCATTGAAGTAGCGCCAGTCCGCGTCGCGGGCCAGGCCGGGGAAGTCCTGCTCGCGCCATTGCTCGCCGTAGTCGCTGCCCAGCAGACGCAGGCGCTGCGGCCAATCCGGCGGGATGGCACCGAAGCCCGACGGTCGGACGGCATCGCGCGGTGAACGCATGCGCTGGCCTGGCGCCTCCACATTGGGCAGCCGACGGGTGCGCACCCCGTTCACCCGTTCCTCCTCGGCGCCGATGCCGAGCGGATTCTCCGGAATGCCGGGGCCACCGAACGCGCGTGTCCAGTCCAGGGGCATGCGATCGAATGCCTGCGGTTCCGTCGCCCGGCCATCCAGCCAGTACCGATCGCCGGAAACGGTCAGCGACTTCTCCAGTCCGCCGACGCGCACCTGCACGGCGCAGGTCGTCTTGTCGGTCTGATGGGCGGTATGGCCATAGCCGCTCAACAGCCACTCCGGCACCAGCTTCGGCAAGCCCAGATCCAGCACGCCGCCTGCGCCGATTTCCTCGGACGCGATTCGCCAGAGATCCTGTTCCGAGTAGAGCTTGGGTTCAGGCTCCAGGCCCACAAGGCCCAGCGCCGCTACGCCCAGATAAGTCTTTCCGGCCTGCACATAGGGGCGATTCAGCAGACTCAGCCGCAGAGGCTTGATGGTCTTCATGGTGCGTCGCTCACCGGCGTGCCTGGTCCACGGCCACTTCGCGCGTCCCGGTGTCCACGCGGACCTTGATCGTGCGCCCCGGCGAAAATTCAGCCTGCTTCACGGGGCTGATCGGCGTGGTGACCGTCGTCTCGAAACTGCCTGTCGAACTCTCCACCCGAAGCGTCAGCCGGGTCAGGATGAAGTACCTCGCGACGCGGTTGCCCGTGTCGTAGGTGTCTAGGACCACCGCCGTCGCAGGCTCACCCCGCCTGCGCACGGCCTCGGCTTTTCCCTCTCCGGCCAGCGTGCGGACCACGACTCTCTGGAGCACGAAGAACGCCGCCACGGCGGCCAGGACAAGAGCAATCCATGTCATCGCCTCCAGCATGTCGCTCCTCCGCGTTTTCAATGGGGGGGATTCAGTCACGCCTAAGTGATCAACTTGAGGAATGGCGTTTCCAGATCCATGCCTTGGTTCGAGAGATGGAAGAACGACTGCGTGGTCGTGAATCCAGCCATGCTGAGGGACGTCGTCGCCCATGTGAAGGAGTGGATATAGGTGAAATCCGCTTTGGCCCAGCTGTAGGCCGTCTGCCTGTCGTTGTGAAACTCGGCGTAGCCGTTGTACAGCTCCATCGAGCCATTCTTCGACCAGGCAAGGCCCGTGGTTTCCGTCTCTCGCGAAGGCGCGGTGTCGATCACGTGCATGCGGTTGGTCCGCCTGACGTTGTCGCCTTCGAGCAGCACGTTCCCTGCGGACACGATGCTGATGTCGCCCTCGGTGGACTCGATGCGGATGGTGGCGGCCTTGCCCACGTAAGGGCCGGTGACCGTCGAGTTGTGGAAGCTGTCGATGGTCTCTTCCAGCCCCCCCTTCACGTCGTCCTTGCCGCCGCCGCCCAGGATCTTCCGGTCCCACCCGGTCTTGTAGCTCTCGAACCGCTTGCCGGCCCACGCCTCGAGCGTGGAGTCGCCGGTGTAGACGTGCTCGGTCATTCCGTTCTTCACGTCGACGTGCAGCGCGTTGTCGAAACTCTCCTGTCGCAGCCCGGCCACCACGTGCACGGTGGAGTCGCCGGTCTCGACGGTCTCCGTGGCCCCCTCCTTGGTCGTGATCGCGATGGCATTGTTGAAGAAGTGCTCGGCCTTCTTCGTCACCTCCAGCTTCGAGCCCGACTTGTAGATCGCGTGATCCAGGCCGTTGTTCACCGTCGTGGTCCGCGCCTCGTCCACAGTGAGGTCGTCGTTCTTGTGGATGTGGGTGGTGCGGTTGCCCTCCACCGTGTGCATCTCGTTATTCTCCACCTCAAGCGTGAAGTCCTTCTGCGCATGGATCTTGATCGACTCGCACCCCGGGTCGTCGTCGATCACGAAGTGGTTGGCCAGCTCCCCGTCGCCCTTGATGGTGCGGCTGATGAACCCGCTGACCGTCGCCTTGGCCGGCAGCTCCAGCGGCGGCATCTGGTCGGCGTTGTAGACGCGGCCGATGATGATCGGGCGGTCGGGGCAGCCGGCGATGAAATCGACGATGACCTCCTGTCCCACGCGCGGATGGTTCACCGCACCGAAGTTGGAGCCGGCCCACGCGCTCGACACGCGCACCCAGCACGAGCTGTCTTCGTTGCGCTGACCGTAGCGGTCCCAGCGGAACTGCACTTTCACGCGGCCGTACTTGTCGATCCAGATGTCTTCGCCGGCCGGCCCGACCACGGTGGCGGTCTGCGGGCCCTGCGTGCTCGGCACGCGCGTGATGCGGCGCGCGCGAAACGGGAACGAGGTGGGCTGCACGCCGAAATGAAAGCTGTACTCGCCCTGCATGCCGCCGCTGGCGTAGCCGCCTTCGCGCAGGCTGTACATCACCGAAACGACGAGGTACTCGCGGTTGTCTTCGTTGCGCGGCGCGTTTTGCATGGTGAAGCGGTAGCCGGGCGCCATGCCGCGCACGTTGGTGTGGCCGGTGTCGACCTCGGCCTGGGCCTGCGCTTCCTCGAGGCGGATGCGCGCGTAGTGCTCGCCCTGCCCCGCGTCGCTGTAGCCGCCCATCCACTCGTACATCTCGTAGCGGCCGTGGTCGTTGCCGCGCGGCTGGCTGCGCGTGTTGAGCAGGTCGGCCTTGGGCTTCTTGAAGTCGAAGTCGTCGACCACGTAGGTCCCGGGGCGGATCTCTTCGGTCACTTCCCACTGGTCGATCACTTCGCGGCCGGGGTCGGTGGCGCGGTCGCTCGCGAGGTAGCCGATCTTCGGGTAGCCGGGCAGCGTCTCGTGGGCGCTCATGTCGTCGGCCAGCACCAGCGTGTGCTGGTTCTTGTCGTGCTTGAAGTAGTAGTAGATGCCCTCGTGCTCCATGAGGCGGCTCACGAAGGCGAAGTCGGTCTCCTGGTACTGCACGCAGTACTCCCACTGGCGGTACGAGGCGCTGAGCTTCTTCTCGAAGGCGAAACCGTACTCGCCCAGCACGTCTTCGAGAATTTCGACCACCGACTTGTTCTGGAAGATCTTGCAGTCGCTGGTGCGCGTGAGGTACCAGAGCCAGGGCCGCACCGAGGCGCGGTACACGGTGTAGCGCGAGGAGCCGCCCTCGCGGCCGATCATCGTGAAGCGCGTGATCTGGCCGTTGAGGTAGCGCGGCGTGCCGCCGAGCGTCTGGATCTCCAGCCCGAGCGGCTTGCCGAGCAGCCCCTTCATGTCGACCGAGGTGTTCGGGCTCAGCAGATCGACTTCGAACTCGAACAGCTGCGACAGCCCTTCGCTGCCGTGCATCGAGCGGAACAGCAGCTGTTCTTCTGCGAGCGGGGTGTGGGCTTTGACGACTCTGTCCATGCGGCTCTCCCTGGTGTCTACGCGGGGCGTTCTGAAAACTCGTACTGGAAGTCGTCGCCTGCCGCACCCAGCTGAACGCCGGCGAGCTTGCGCGCACTGACGGTGGCGCCGATGACTTCTTCGCTCAGTCGGGGCAGGATGGTGTGCGTGAGGATCGCGTCGATCATCCGTCCACCCGACTCTATGGCCGTGCAGCGGCGTGCGACAAGCGCGACGGCGCTGTCGTTGTAAGCCAATGCAATGCCGTGGTTGGCCTGCAGGCGCGCCGCGATGCGGTCCAGCTGCAGGCGAATGATCCGGTGCAGCGCATCGGCCTGCAGCGGGTAGTAAGGCACGACCACCAGCCGCCCGAGCAGCGCGGGCGCAAACACCTTGAGCAGCGGCTCGCGCAGTGCGGCGGCCAGCGGCTCGGGGTCGGGGCGCAACGTCGGGTCTTCGCACAGCTGCATGACGAGGTCGGTGCCGACGTTCGACGTCATGATGATCACGGTGTTGCGGAAGTCGATGTGGCGGCCTTCGCCGTCTTCCATCCAGCCCTTGTCGAAGACCTGGAAGAAGATCTCGTGCACGTCGGGGTGCGCCTTCTCGATCTCGTCGAGCAGCACCACGCTGTAGGGCCGCCGGCGCACGGCCTCGGTGAGCACGCCGCCTTCGCCGTAGCCCACGTAGCCGGGCGGTGCGCCCTTGAGCGTGGAGACGGTGTGCGACTCCTGGAACTCGCTCATGTTGATGGTGACGAGGTTCTGCTCGCCGCCGTACAGCGCCTCCGACAGCGCGAGCGCGGTCTCGGTCTTGCCGACGCCCGAAGGACCGCACAGCAGGAACACGCCGACGGGCTTGTTGGGGTTGTCCAGCCGCGCACGCGCGGTGCGGATGCGCCGCGAGATGGTCTCCAGCGCATCGGGCTGCGCGACCACGCGGGCCGACAAAATTTCGCCGAGCCGCAGCACCAACTGCGCGTCGTCGCGCACCATGCGGCCGATGGGAATGCCGGTCCAGTCAGCCACCACCGTGGCGACGGCCTGCGCATCGACGGCCGCGAGGATGAGCGGTGTCTCGCCTTGCAGCTGCACGAGCTGGTCTTGCGCCTCGTTGAGCTCGGCACGAAGGGATTCGGGTGTTCTCTTGGGCTCGGCGGGCGATTCTTCGTGGTTGTCTTCCGCTTCCGCCTGCACCGGCACCGCCGCAGGCGACAGCAGCTTGCGCAGCGCGACGATGCGCTCGACCAGCGCGGCCTCTTCCACGCGCCGCTGCTCCAGCAGCGCGAGTTCAGCCTGCGCCGCCGCCACCTGGGCCGCGATGTCTTCGACGCGCTGGTGCTCACCGACACCGATCGCCGCCTCGCGCCCTGCGATGCCCGACTCGATGCCCAGCACTTCGATGCGCCGCTTCAAATCTTCCAGTGCCGCAGGCAGCGCATGCTGGCTCAGCGCCACGCGCGCGCACGCCGTGTCGAGCAGGCTCACGGCCTTGTCGGGCAACTGGCGCGCGGGAATGTAGCGGTGCGACAGGCTCACGGCCGCTTCGAGTGCGGCGTCGAGGATGAGCACGCCGTGGTGTTTTTCCAGCTCGGCCGAAATGCCGCGCAGCATGACCACGGCCTTCGGCTCGGTGGGCTCGTGCACCTGGATGGTCTGGAAGCGCCGCGTGAGCGCCGGGTCTTTCTCGATGTACTTCTTGTACTCCGACCACGTCGTGGCGCCGATGGTGCGCAGCCGCCCGCGTGCGAGCGCGGGCTTGAGCAGATTGGCGGCATCGCCGGTGCCGGCCGTGCCGCCCGCGCCGACCAGCGTGTGCACTTCGTCGACGAACAGCACGATGGGCTTGGGGCTTTTCTCGACCTCGTCGATCACCTGGCGCAGCCGCTGCTCGAACTCGCCCTTCACGCCCGCGCCGGCCTGCAGCAGCGTGGGGTCGAGCACCCACAGCGACACGTCCTTCAGCGAAGGCGGCACGTCGCCTGCGGCCAGGCGCGAGGCCAAGCCTTCGACCACGGCCGTCTTGCCGACGCCGGCCTCGCCGGTGAGCAGCGGGTTGTTCTGGCGGCGGCGCATGAGGATGTCGACGATCTGGCGGATCTCGTCGTCGCGGCCGTGCACGGGGTCGAGCTCGCCCGCGCGCGCCTTGGCCGTGAGGTCGCTCGCGTACTTGGCGAGCGCCGAGCCGCCGGCTGCGGGCGCGTCACCCTGGTGCTGCGCCACAGGTTCGCCTGTGCCTGCATCCGATGTGGCGTCGTAGTCGTCTTCCGGCGAGCCTTCGGTCCACGCTGCGAGCTGCGCGACCAGCACGTCGGGCACGAGCTTGTCGAACTCGCGCGAGATGCCCGAGAGCACCTGGCGCAGGCCCGGCGTCTTCACGATGCCGGCCAGCAGGTAGGCGCCGCGGATCGAGGTGGCCTCGAAGCGCAGGCTCGCGTACACCCACGCGCGCTCGACGGCGTGGTCGACGTGCTCGGAGATATCGCTGATCGACGTGGCGCCGTGCGGCAGGCGGTCGAGCGCGCGCACGAGGTCCTGCTCGACCGCGTCGAGGTTGAGCCCGGCGCGCTTGACGATGCGCAGCAGGTCGCTGTCCTGCAGCTGCAGGATCTGGTGCAGCCAGTGCACGAGTTCGACGTAGGCATTGCCGCGCAGCTTGGCGAAGGCCGTGGCGGTTTCCAATGCCTTGTAGAGCATCGGATTCAGTTTCGAAAAGAGAGAGACGCGGCGGATGTCGGTCATGAGGGAGCCGGTGCGTTGCGGGAAAAGAGCGCCTCGGGCTGGAACACCATGTCGCCGGCGTCGGTGTCGGACAGGCGCGTGCCGAGCCAGCTGCCCCAGCCCAGGCGCTGGTCGCTGCTCAGCCGCATGCCGCGCGCCTCGGGCTTTCGGAGCACCAGCCGCAGCTCCCAGGCGAATTCGATGCCGACGTACTGGCGCACCCAGTCGACCACCTGCTGCAGCCGCGGGCTGCCCGGCAGGAACTCGCGGAACTGCTGTTGCGACAGCGGGCCGAGTTCCAGGCGGAACTTGCTCTGCGCATCGCGCACCGCCAGGCCGATGGTGGCGCCGCTGCCGAGCCGGTGGTTGCGCCCGAGCAGGCCGATGCGGCTGACCTGACGCTCGTCGATGCGCACCCAGTCGCTCACGAACTCGACCACACGCACGGGCACGTCGAAGTACAGGCGCAGGATTTGAGTGAGCCCTTCGGGGTTGCGCGTCTGGCGCACCAGGTGCCCGGCCATGTGGGTGCGTGCATGGTCGGCAATGCGGTCGCGGGCCTTCAGGCCGGGCTGCCCCATGTTCATGAGGCTGGCCACGTAGTCGACGAAGCGGTGGCCGTCGGGGCGGTCCAGGCTGTTGACCGACTGCGCGTCGGCCCAGGCGCGGTAGAACAGCAGGATCAGCCGGTGATGGAACAGGTCGGCGAACGCGCTCAGGGTGTTGTCGGCATGGTGGCGCTTGCGCTCGCGCGCGTACTCGGTCAGGTGCAGCGGCAGCGGGCCGTTGGGGCCGAACAGGCCGAAGCCGTAGATCGAGATGCGCGGCGCGCCGTTGTGATCGACCTCGACGCCCGACACGTTCGATGGCGCGAAGGCCATCGAAGGCTCCTGCCCCAGTCGCAGCGGCTCGTCGAGCGGTCGCGGTGCGCGGCCCAGCAGCGGATGGTCGCCCTGCGCATCGAGCCGGCGCAGCAGCATGAACAGGTCGTGCTCGAAGGGCTGCTCGACGAGCTGGGCCCACAGCACGGGATCGGCCTCGGGCACGCCGCGGCGTGGCGTGGCTTTCGCCTTCGCTTTCGTGTGGCTGCGTACATCGGCAACCGACTCGTCGCGCGCCTCGGCCTCTGCCGGCAGCACGCGCGGCATCGTGTCGTCGGTGAGGCCGGTCGTGCTCATACGGCGGGGCGGCGTCCCACGCGCGGGGTCCAGCGCGCAATCTCGCCGCGCTGCAGGCTGGACAGCGCGAACTCGGTGAACGCGTTGAGCGACACGTGCCGGCTGAAGAACTGCTCCAGCACGGCACCGAACAGGTACGGGCTCGCGCCCGAGAACGCGACCTCGTCGATCTGCAGCGCAATCTCGACGCCGCGCCCGAACACGATCGGGCCCGGCTCGGGCAGGCGACGGAACACCGGCGCCAGCGCCATCGAGCGCACGCCCTGGATCTGCCGGCGCACCGCGGGGTCGGCGAGGTTGCCGTACAGGTCGAGCATCTCGCGCAGGGCAGCGGCGCCCTGCGTGGCATCGACGTCGGTCAGGCTCAGGTAGTTGAGACCCAGGTGGCTGATGAGGCGCCACGTGAGCGCACCTTCAGCCAGCGCCGGGTACGGCCGCGACGGGCCGCGCAGGATGCGCACGCCGCGCACCGGCGCCGACACGCGCAGCGTGAAGTCCGACTCCAACCCCGTCGGCAGCAGCAGCGGCAGGTCGCGGTTGGTGCACAGCGCGTCGAGGGTGATGTGGCGCAGGCTGTGCGGGAACGGCGCGTCGTGCTGGTCGACCAGCGACACGTACACCTCGCTGCCGGTGTAGCTGGTGCGCGTGCCTTGCGCACGCGCGCGGTCAGACACGAGGCGCGGCTCGCGGCGCAGCGAGAAGTAGGCGCCGAAGTCGCCGTCGTCGGAGGCGAACGAGCCGAGGAAGGGGCGGAACTCGCGCTCTTCCGAGCCGTTGGCCATGTGGCCCGTGACGCGCTCGACGGTGAAGATCTCGAAGTCGCGCGGGCGCGTGCGGTCGATCACCGCATGGTGCTCGTGCTGGCCCGGCCCGACCGGGATGCGGTCGCTGCGGCGCGGCACGAGGTTGATGATGGGCGTGCAGAACAGCGAGAAGTGCTTGGCGTCGACCAGCCGCTCCAGGTCGGCGTCGGCGCGGTCGAGCAGGATCACGACCTCCATCGTGGTGCCGCCGATGGCCGAGGCCGCCGCGCGCAAATGCTTCACGCTGAAGAACAGGTAGCGCTCGGGAAAGGCGAAGTACTCGTGCAGCAGGCGGTAGCCCTGGAACGAGCGCGCGTCGTAGGGCAGCAGCGACTGCTCGGGGTCGAAGCCCTCGTGGCGGATCGCCTCGTCGCCCAGCGGCACGATGCGCGCCGTGCTGCCGGGGCCGGCGCGGCACACGGTGGCCACGCTGTGGTGGGCGACCAGCTCGAGCACGCGCAGCGCATGCAGCTCCGCGCCCGAGAGAAAGAACTCGAGCCGGTCGAGCGGCATCTCGGCAAAGCGCGCGCCGCCCACGGCCTCGAGCTTGATCGTGATGGCGCTCTTGGCCTGGCGCGCCGCCATCGGCAATGCATGCGCGACCTCGGCCGGCACCGGGCCGAGGCTGGCATCCGCGATCTTGATCGGCCACAGCGTGACGGCGTGGCCCGTGCGGAACTCGCAGGCCGTCTGCTCGCCCTTGATCATGCGACCGCGCAGCAGCGTGTGGCGCGGCAGCTCGTAACCCGCCTTCAGCGAGCCTTCGTTGAGGTTGCCGTCGATCTGCACCACGGCCATCGCGGGCAGCGGCGCGAGGAAGTTGGGGTACACCACTTCGAGCAGGCGCTGCGAGAAGCGTGGAAACTCCGCGTCCATCTTGAGCTGGATGCGCGCCGTGAGAAAGCTGAAGCCTTCGAGCAGGCGCTCCACGTACGGGTCGCTGACCTCGATGCCGCGCATGCCCAGGCGGCCCGCGATCTTCGGGTAGCGCTGCGCGAACTCGGCCCCGAGCTCGTGCATGTAGGTGAGCTCGCGGTTGTAGTAGTCGAGGAGCTTGGCGTCCATCACAGCCCTCCCGTCGGCCGCAGCACCATGTGCCCGCTTTCAAGATCGAGCTCCGAACGCAGGATGAATTCGATCGGGTACGGCACCGACCACAGCGTGCCGCGAATCTCCAGTGCGAGCAGGTTGTGGTGCTCCAGGTCGGTCGCATCGGTCACGCAGCGCACGTCGATGCTGTCCTTCATGATGCGCGGCTCGAAGTCGATGATGGCCGCGCGGATGGCCGCTTCGACGTCGGCGAAGTCGACCTCCGACATGCGCCCGCCGGCCCAGCCGCGCACGCCGTAGTTCACCACCGAGCCGCGTGCGCGCGGCATGCCGTTGATGCTGTGGTCGGCGCCGAAGTTGGTGGTGTTGAGCAGCCACTGCAGGTCGCGCAGCACCGAGTCGCGCAGCAGCTTGCCGCTCATGAGGAACGCGCCCGCGCGCTCCTGGCCGTTCTGCGGCGCCTTGTCGGTGAGGCGGTCGAGCAGCACGGGCTGCAGGCGGTCGCGTGCGACGCTCTCTTGTGCGTCGCCGTCGAGGTCGGTGCTGATGGCGGGACTCATGGGGCCGCGCCTTCCGCTGCTGCCGCTTCGAACTCGATGCGCCGCAGGTCGAGCAGCGAGTGGTCGCCGGCCTCGCTGATCAGCGTGCGCTGGCCGATGCCCGCGAACTGGTCCTCGCCCGCGAGCGGTTGCCAGTCGGTGCGGCGGCCCAGCGCGGTCTCGTCGTCCAGGCTGTCGAGCGCGCCCGGGTAGCGCACGGGCACCAGGGCACTGACGCCGCGGCCGTCGTGCAGTTCGATCTCGGCCGGCGCCCACAGCAGGTCGACCAGATGCTGCGGACGCGAGAACTTGATGCGGCGCACCGCCGGCAGCGGCAGCCACGCATAGCCCGAGGGCGTGAACAGTTCGAGCACGGCGCCGATGCGCGCGTCGCCGTCGCACAGCCAGGCGAAGTCGCTGTGCGCCGCGGGCTCGCCGTCGAGCGCCTGCACGCCGCGTGCGTCGGAACGGTCGATGGTGGTCAGCGTGCCTTGCAGCGCGGGTGCTGCGTCGCGCGCAGCCTCGCGCAATGCGGCGGCTTCGTCGGCGCGCTCCACAGGCAAGGCAGCCGCGCTCAGCAATTGCTCGACCCAGTCGGCATTGCCCGAAACGATGGCCGGCGTGCGTCCGCCGCCGGCCCAGAAGTCGCTGCGCGCTTGCTCACCCCTGAGAGCCATCGCGCAGGTGACGCTGGCGGGCGTGAACGTGGGGTCGAGCTTGGTCGCGAGCTTGAGCTGGTCTTCGGCCCGCTGCCATTCGCCGCGCAGCGCGAGGAAGTGGCACAGGGCAAGGCGCAGGCCGGCGTTCTGGGGACTGGCGCGGATCTGCCGCTGTACCCATTCGGTGTGCTCGGCCACGGAGCGCTCGCCCAGCACTGCAAACCCATCGCCCATGAAACTTCCCCGTTGACTGGCTGAAAGGTGAAAGGCGGCGCGCCGCGAAGGGCCGCCGCAAGAGACAGACAAACGGCTGTGGACCGCCGGCAAGGGCTGCATGGCCCCGAAGGCCACGACCCCGCCGCGCAACAAGGAAATCAGGCTTCCTTGTTTTCCTTGATGTTCCAGCCCAGCACCGTCTCGGCGCCCTTGCCGCCCTTGTCGGTCTGTTCCCAGTACTGCTGTTTCACCTTCGCGGCCTGAAAGGCGTACTGCACGAAGACGGCGTCGGAGCCCTGCTCGGCCGTGTACTGCACCGAGGTGACGAGCACCTCTTCGAGCGTGACGCGCGTGTACTCGATCTGCGAGCCGCCGGCCTTGCACACGGCCACTTCGACCTTGCTCAGATGCTTGCCGCTCGCGCAGTTCTTGAGCACGGACGGCGCGGCCTTGTCGATGCGCGCGAGCACCTGCAGGTCGTTGAAGCTGGCCTTGCCCACACCGCCGCCACCGCCGCTGACCATGTTGCCCGGCTGCGTCGCACCCCATGCAAACGACTTGATGTCGGTCCAGTCCTTGTGGTTCGAGTCTTTGGACTCACCGTTTGCTCCCTCGACGCGCATGAACATGTCTACTGCCATGATTGACCCCCAAAAGTTATCGATGAATTGCCCGGTAGCGGGACAGTGGAATTAGCTGCTGTCCTTCTTGTTGGACGGCAGCTTCGAAACCAGCCGCAACGACACGGTCAGCCCCTCGAGCTGGTAGTGCGGCCGGAGAAAAAACTTGGCGGCGTAGTAGCCGGGGTTGTCCTCGATGGCTTCCACCTGGACTTCGGCCGCCGCCAGCGGCTTCATGGCCTTCGTGTCCTGCGACGAGGTGCCGGGGCTGCCGTCGACGTAGTTCATGATCCAGTCGTTGAGCCAGCGCTCCATGTCTTCGCGCTCGCGGAACGAGCCGATCTTGTCGCGCACGATGCACTTCAGGTAGTGCGCGAAACGGCAGCACGCAAACAGGTACGGCAGGCGCGCCGCGAGGTTGGCGTTGGCCGAGGCATCGGCGTCGTAGTACTCGGCCGGCTGCTGCAACGACTGCGCACCGATGAAGGCCGCGAAGTCGGAGTTCTTGCGGTGCACCAGCGGCATGAAGCCGTTCTTGGCCAGCTCGGCCTCGCGCCGGTCGCTGATGGCGATCTCGGTCGGGCACTTCATGTCCACACCGCCGTCGTCGGTCGGGAAGGTGTGCGTGGGCAGGTTCTCGACCGCGCCGCCCGACTCCACGCCGCGGATCGACGTGCACCAGCCGTACTGCTTGAACGAGCGGTTGATGTTCACGCCCATCGCATAGGCCGAGTTGGCCCAGGTGTAGCGCGTGTGCAGCGCCGAATCGGTTTCTTCCTCGAACTCGAACTCGTCGACCGGGTTCGTGCGTGCACCGTACGGCAGGCGCGCCAGGAAGCGCGGCATGGCCAGGCCGATGTAGCGCGCGTCTTCCGAATCGCGGAGCGACCGCCATGCGGTGTGCTCGGTGTTCTGGAAGATCTTGGTCAGGTCGCGCGGGTTCGACAGCTCTTGCCACGAGTCCATCTGCATCACGGTGGGCGAGGCGCCGGCGATGAAGGGGCAGTGCGCGGCGGCGGCAATCTTCGCCATCTCGCCGAGCATCTCGACGTCGGGCGGGCTGTGGTCGAAGTGGAAGTCGCCGATCAGCGCGCCAAAGGGCTCGCCGCCGAACTGGCCGTACTCGGCCTCGTAGATCTTCTTGAACATCGGGCTCTGGTCCCAGCCGATGCCCTTGTGGCGCTTGAGCGAGCGCGCCACTTCGCGCTTGGATGCGCACATGACGCGGATCTTCAGCTGCTCGTCGGTCTCGGTGTTGTTCACGAGGTAGTGCAGGCCACGCCATGCACCTTCGAGCTGCTGGAAATCTTCGTGGTGCAGGATCTGGTTGATCTGCTCCGACAGCTTGCGGTCGATCTCCGTGATGATGGCCTGCACGCTGCGGTAGGCGTCGTTCGAGATGGTGACGGTGTTCTCGAGCGCCTGCACGGCCAGCGTCTTGACGGCGTTTTCCACCGCCTCGCGCGCCTGCTCGGTCTTGGGCTTGAACTCGCGCTGAAGAAGGTCGGAGAACTCGTTGGGTTCGAGGGCTTCAACGGTGGCAGTCCTGGCGCGCGCGCCTTGTTGGGATGCGGTGCTCATGATGCGGTCCTGTCGTCGGCTTGCTTGGCTGCTGCATCGGCGGCCGCTTGCGCGACCACGGGGTTGGGCGCGGACGCCAGCGACTTGAGCAGCGCCGGGTTCTGCAGCGCCTGCGCAATGAGTTGCTCGGCGCCGTTCTTTCCGTCCATGTACGAGAGCAGGTTCGACAGCTCGGTGCGCGCCTCGAGCAGCTGCTGCAGCGCATCGACCTGGCGTGCAATGCGCGCGGGCGAGAAGTCGTCCATGCTGTCGAAGGTGATGTCGACGTTCATCTGGCCTTCGCCGGTGAGCGTGTTGGGCACCTGGAACGCGACGCGCGGCTTGATCGACTTCATGCGCTCGTCGAAGTTGTCGATGTCCACCGCCATGAACTCGCGCTCCGCGAGGTCGGGCATCGGGTCGGTCTGCTTGCCGGCGAGGTCGGCAATGACGCCCATCACGAAAGGCAGCTGGATCTTGCGTTCGCTGCCGTAGATCTCGACGTCGTATTCGATCTGCACGCGCGGCGCCCGGTTGCGCGCAATGAACTTCTGACCACTGTTTCTGACACGGTTGTCTGCCATAAGCTTCCTCTTGAAACTGAATGCATGGGTCGTACCGGTCGGCCGGTGCCGGGGCGTTCGGACGCGCCGGCTGCAACGACCGCTAGGGCGATGCGGTGCCGCCGTTCAACGGGCGGCCGGCAAGGCTTTCTATCTTTTGCAATCCCTCGGGCACGAGCTCTTCGATGATCTGGAAGAAGTTGAGGTCCAGCAGCCGCTGGGCCCTGCGGATCAGCATGGGCGCCGGATGGCTCGGTTCCGTTCGTTCCAGGAACTCGCACGCTTTTTCCAACAACACTTGCACATCTTCACGGGCCGATATTTCAATCTCTTGAATGCGCAGCGGCCGCGCGGCCATCGGCTGGGCCGCTGCAGCGTGCGCTGCGGGTGCGTGCACGTGCGCCGCACCGCTTGTGTCTTCTGCACTGCTCACTGCCGACGCCTGCGGCACATCGCTGTGCGGCTGCTCCGGCAACAACTGGCCGACGGTGCGCAGCGACCGTTCGAGCCTTGAAAAATCGGGCGCCCAACTCTGGCCCAGCGCGCGCTCGCAGGTCTCGCGGATGCGCTGCAGGAGTGCCAAAGCCTCACGCAGGGCCACCACGGGCGCTGCCGCCTTGTCGTGTGCGCGGCGTGCGGCCTCGCGCAGGCGGCCCACGCCGCCGGGGTAGTCCACCTGGTCGCTCTTGCTCGAATCGAGCAGCGCCTCGACCTGCCGCAGGCTCATGGCCGTGCCGCCGTCTTCGAGCAGCCGCGCATCGCGCACGCTGCGTCCGAGCCCTTCGGCTTCGGCCAGTGCGGCCAGCGCATTCATGCGCGGCAGCGGGTCTTCATTCGTGCCATCGATGACGCGCGGATGCACGTCGTTCCAGAAAGTCTGCAGCACCGCATCGACGTGGCGCAGCCCGTCGACATAGCCGGGCAAGCCGCGGCTTTCGGTCCATGCGAGGGTGAGCGGCACCAGCACGCGCAGGTCGCGCGTGCGCAGGCACAGCTGCCGCGCGATGCGGTCTACGCGCGCCCAGTCGGGCGGTTCGGCGGGAATGATCGTGTCGCCGAACTGTTGCTCGCGCTTGCCCGTGGCCGCCTGTTGCAACGCCATGAAATCGGCGTCGTATTCCAGATCTTCACCACAGGGAAGCGGGCCTTCGACAGGCGTCTGCAACAGATCGATCTCGTTCGACAGCAACCGCTACTCCCTTGTTTATCCACTCGCGATGGTAGTCATCTTGAGGGTAAGAAGAAGCATGGTCAACCGCAACAGAATGCAAAGTGCAGCCTCTGAATTCCAAAGAAGTACATCTGCTTTTAAAGTGCAGAAATACGGTCTACAGCAGCTGGCGAGTGGCCAAGTTGCGCATCAGGGCACTGAGGCCAAAAGACCACCGAGGCGCTTGATCTGCATGCACCACGCGGTTGTTCAGTGCGCCCAATTCAGGCGCGGCAATGCGCACGTGATCGCCCACGACGTGCGTGAATCCTTGCCCCGGTCCGTGACGGTCTTGTGTCGGCGCGAACATCGTGCCCAGAAACAACATGAAACCGTCTGGGTAGGCGTGGTGGCGGTTGAGTGTCTGTGCCACGAGGTCAAGCGGATCGCGGCTGATCTTCGACAGCGAGCTCGAGCCTTCGAGCGTGAAGCCCTCGGGGCCCGTCACGTTCAGCGCGACCGTGATGCGGCGCACGTCGGCAATACCGAAGTGCGCATCGAACAGACGGATGAACGGGCCGATGGCGCACGAGGCGTTGTTGTCCTTGGCCTTGCCCAGCAGCAGTGCGCTGCGGCCTTCGAAGTCGCGCAGGTTGACGTCGTTGCCGAGCGCGGCGCCGAGCGTCTCGCCGCGGCTGTTCACCGCGAGCACGACCTCGGGCTCGGGGTTGTTCCAGGCCGAGTCCGCGTGAATGCCCACGTCGGCGCCCGTGCCCACGGCGGCGAGCACCGGGGCCTTGGTGAAGACCTCGGCGTCGGGGCCGATGCCGACCTCGAGGTACTGCGACCACATGCCCTGCGCGATGAGCACGTCTTTCACCTTCATGGCTTCGGGCGAGCCCGGCACGATGTCGGCGAGGTTGTCGCCGAGCACATCGCCGATGGCCGCACGCGTGGCCTCGGCGCGCGAGGCATCGCCGCGCGCCTGCTCTTCGATCACGCGTTCGAGCAGGCTCGCGACGAAGGTCACGCCGCTGGCTTTCACCACCTGCAGGTCGCACGGTGCGAGCAGCCAGGGCTGGCCGCTGTCGCGCGTGCTCTCGTCGCTGTTGGCGAGCACGGCCTCGAGCGCGGCGATGCGCGGTGCGGTGCCCGCTTGCAATGCAGCACGCACGGCCTCGGCCGGCGAGCCCTTGCCTTCGAGCAGATCGCTCATGGTGGGCGCGAGCTTCGACAGGTCGTGCAGGCCATCGCCTTGCACGGCCACCAGCACCGGGCCCACGCCGGGTTGCCAGAGGCGGCCGACAAGGGTGGCGCGCTCGGCGTCGCGGGGCAGGCTGGAAGCGGTCGAAAGGTTCAATGGCATGGCGGGGAGTCTCCGTGAATAAGGTCTGCGCGCCATCGTAGCCGCGGCCTCGGAACCGCGCCTGCCGCACCCGTTGCTGGTCAGTGGCCCGGCGTGGCCCGCACGCGCGCGACGTCGGCGGGCAGGTTCGGCCACGCCGCTTCCTGCGGTGCGAAGCGGGCGCGCATGTAGCCCGCGAGGTCGGCGATCTGGCGGTCGTCGAGCGCGTCGCGGAACGCGGGCATGAAGCCGATGTCGCGGTGCGCGGGTGCGCGCACGCCGTCGAGGACGGTGCGCAGCAGGTTGTCGGGCCGCGCGCTCGTGAGGCTGCTATTGAGTGCGAGCGGCGTGTTCACGCCCAGCAGCGTGGGACCGTCGCCGTCGTGGTGGCACGAGGCGCAGGCGCTGTCGAACATGCGCTGCGCGGGGCCGAGCAGCTGGCCCTGCGTGCGCGCGGCGTGGTCGACGACCTGTTGCGCCAGCGCCTGCGGTTGCGCGACCGGCTCGGGGTTGAACGACCCAAGGTAGACGGCCATCGCACGCACGTCGGCGTCGGGCACCTGCGCGAGTTCGCGCACGACCTCGGCCATCGGGCCGCCCGCGATACCGTGGCGCGGCGAGTGGCCGTGGCGCAGGTAGCGGTAGAGCGCGTCGGTGTCCCACGGCACGGCGGCCTTCGACAGCTGCGTGAGCGCGGGCGCTTCCCAACCATCGACCATCGCGCCCGAGAGGAACGCGCTGCCGCCCTGCTCCGCACCGAGCGCGTTGCGCGGCGTGTGGCAGGCGCCGCAATGGCCCAGGCCGTTGACGAGGTAGGCGCCGCGGTTCCACTCGGCACTCTGCGTGGGCACGGGCTGCAGCGGCGCGGGGTCGTGGAACAGCGCGTTCCAGCCGGCCATCAACGGGCGCAGGTTGAAGGGGAACTTGAGTTCGGACTTGGGCGTTTCCGCGCGCACCGCGGGCATCGCCATGAAGTGCGCGTAGAGCGCCTGCAGGTCGTCGTCGCTGGTCTTCGCGAAGGCGGTGTAGGGGAACGCGGGGTACAGGTGATGGCCGTCGCGCGAGACGCCTTCGCGCATCGCGCGCTGGAAGGCGCTGAAGGACCAGCGGCCGAGGCCGGTCTCCGCATCGGGCGTGAGGTTGGTGGTGTAGAGCGTGCCGAAGGGTGTGTCCATCGCGCGGCCACCGGCATTGGGTGCGCCGCCGGGTGCGGTGTGGCACACGGCGCAGTCGCCGAGCGCGGCGAGCACGCGGCCGCGTTCGATGGTGGACTCGCTGTAGACCGGCGCGGTGAGCGACACGGGTGCGATGGCGGAACGCCAGCCGAGCAGACCGGCGATGACGCCGAGGCCGCCGATGAAGAGCGCGGCGCCGGTGGCCCACACGCCCTTGCGCCGGGGCCAGATGGCTCCCGTATTGCTCCTTCCCCTCCCGGGGGAAGGTTGGGATGGGGGCACGGCAGCGTCACCACTCCCACGCCACTCGCCCCCACCCCCGCCCTCCCCCAGAGGGGGAGGCAGCAAACCCCGATTCAATTCCGCCAGCACCGTCTCCGGCGTGAACGGCGGCGACCGAAACCGCACCCCCGTCGCATCAAAGATCGCATTCGCAATCGCCGCCGTCCCCGGCACCGACGACGACTCGCCCGCGCCCAGCGACGGCTCGCCCGGCCGCGGCATGTGCATGACCTCGATCACCGGCACGTCGCGGAAATTGATGATCGGGTAGCTGCCCCACTCGCGGCTCGCGACCACGCCGGTCGGCAACACGCCCGGCAACTGCGCACCGCCAGCAGCAGCACCTTGCTGCGGCGCGAACTTCACCTCTTCCATCAGCGCGCGGCTTGTGGTCTGGATCACGTTGCCGTGCACCTGGTGCTCGACACCCGCCGGGTTGACCAGCAGCCCCGCGTCGTGCCCCACCACCACGCGGCGCACACGCACTTCGCCGGTCTTTCGATTCACCTCCACATCGGCCACCCACGCAGCCCACGCCGCGCCGAAGCCCGGCCACTTGCTGTGGATGTAGCGCGCGTAGGCAAAGCCCTGGCCGAAGAGGATGTCGCCGCCCTCGCCCAGCCCGCCGTCGGCGTTCTCCTGCGGTCCGGTGCGCATGCGCCAGCCGGCCTTCTGCGCGGTGGCCTGCACGAGTTCGAGGGCGCGCGGGTCGTCCAGATGCCGCAGGCGGAACTGCACCGGGTCGACACCGGCGGCCGTCGCCAGCTCGTCGATGTACGACTCGTGCGCGAACGAACTCGGCAGCGCCGACACGCCGCGCAGCCACGAGGCGCGCACGATCGGCGCCATGTCGTTGACCTTCACGCGCAGGTTGTCGTAGCTGTAGGGCGGGCGCGCGGTGCGGTCGCCCATCTCGTAGGCCTGCGCCACGGGCTCGACCGTGCGCGTGAGCAGCAGCGCCAGCGTGGGCGCGCCATTCGAGGGGTACGAGGTTTCAAAGTCGTAAGCGGCGACGCGACCGTCAGCCATCAGCCCGCCGTCGATCTCCATGAGTTGCGCGGCGCCCTTGGGCTCCCACGCATGCTCCTGCTCGCGCGAGAGCTGCACGCGCACCGGCGCACCCACGGCACGCGCGAGCAGCGCGGCATCCGCCGCCACGTCGTCGGCGCCGTTGCGGCCGTAGCAGCCTGCGGCCTCCATGCGCACCACGTCGACCTGCACGTCGTCCACGCCCATGAGCTTCGCGAGGTCGGCGCGCAGCACGTGCGGATTCTGCGAACCGGCCCAGCACCGCAGCTGCATGCCGCTGCCGTCAGCGGGCTGCCAGTCGGCCAGCGCGCACGACGGGCCGATGGACGCGTGCATCTGGTACGGCCACACGTAGGTGCGCTGCATCGGTTGCGCAGCGGCGGCCATCGCGCCGTCGACATCGCCTTCGTCAACCAGCAAGCGCTGCGTCGAGGGGTTGTCGCGCAGGGCCTGCGCCACGTCGCGCAGATCGGGCATGCCGGGCCAGGGCTTCCATGCCACACGCAGTTCGCGCATCGCCTGCTCGGCGTGTTCCTCGCGCTCGGCGACGATGCCGACGAAGTCGCGCACCACGACCACGGCGCGGATGCCGGGGATGTGCGCGATCGACGATGCGTCGACCGCCTCGAGCGTGTTGCCGATGAAGTCGCCATGGTCGGCGCCCGCGTACGGCGGGCGCACCACGCGGCCGTGCAGCATGCCGGGCACGCGCATGTCGTGCACGAACACGAGGTCGCCCGCGAGCTTGGCCGGGATGTCGACGCGCGCTTGGCGCGTGCCGACGAGGCGGTAGTCGGCCGGGTTCTTGGGTGTCGCGTCGAGGTCGAGGCGCAGCACCGTGCGCTGGTGCGCCACGAGGTCCGCGTAGTTGATGTGGCGGTCCGGCGTCTCCGTGACGCGCATCACGCCGTTGCGAACCTGCAGCGCATCGACGGCCACGCCCAGCCTTTCGGCCGCGCGCGCGAGCAGCCACGCACGCGCCTGCGCGGCGGCCAGCCGCAGCGGCTGCGCGTGGATCTGGATCGACGCGCTCGCGATGGTCGCGCCCTGGTTGGGCGCGCGCGCGGTGTCGCCGAGCATCATGCGCACGCAGGGCATGCCGAGGTCGAGCTCTTCGGCCACGATCTGCGCCAGCGCGGTCTGGATGCCGGTGCCCAGGTCGACGTGGCCGTTGAGCGCGGAGACGCTGCCGTCGTCCCACAGCGCGAGGAGCACTTCGTCGCCTTCGACGGGGTTGCTGGCGATGAAGGCGGGCTGGCCTTTGGCGGGCGGTGGCGGCGGCGGGGCGTCGCGCACCACCAGCAGTACACCATCGGCGGCGAGGAATTCCGCGCGGGTCTGCGGCAGGTCGGCGCGGCGTGTCAT